>JACKBN010000009.1 GCA_020634565.1 Ardenticatenaceae bacterium | reverse complement strand
GAGTTACCAGCGGAAGCAGCAACAAATACGCCATTGTCATAAGCAACGGAGAAAGCTTGTTCTACGATGTCGTTGTAGGGATCGCTACCACCACCGATGGAGAAGTTGATAACATCAACGCCATCGATGATAGCTTGTTCAACGGCCGCTACAGAGTCACTGCCGAAGCAGCTGGAGGTGCCGGGTACGGAACCACAGACTTTGTAGGCAATGATTTGAGCGCGGGGAGCCACACCAGAGATGATACCCAGGGTGCCACCCAATACGTCGGCAGTAACATTGCTGTTACCAGCAACGGTGCTGGCAGTGTGGGAACCATGTCCGTCATTGTCGCGAGCAGAGAGGAATTCACCATCCATCTTTTCACGATTGGCGTCGAAGGTAGCCATGAAACGATAAGCACCGATCAGTTTGTTGTTACAGTCGAAATCCAGACCGAGGTCAGAGCCATCGGCACGTACGCTGCCCAAATCACAGGTGTATGTGGTTGCGGGAGCAGGATAGGGGTTGCCGTTGGGGTCGGGGTCAGCAAAGGAAGGATTCTCTGGCCAAACGCCGGAGTCCAAAATACCAACGATAACGCCTTCACCAGCGTTTTCCTGGCCACCGAGCGCTTCCCAAACGGTGGGAGCGCCAATCCACTGGGGACCGGCATCTGTGGTCAGTTCAACTTCCTCATCCAGATAGATACCGGTTACGCCAGAAAGGGCGGCAATGGCATCCAGGTTACCACCGGCAACGCGGGAAATGGCAACACCGTTGAATACTTTGTTGTATTCGTATGTTACCTGGCCGTAAGCACCGAGGGCATCTTTGAGGGAAGCAGCATCGATGGATTCATCGACGGTGATGATAACGTTTACTTCTTCCAACTCGCCAACTTCGATTCGGTTAGAGACGATTTTGCTGTTGGTGAATTCTGAGTCTACAGAAACGCTGCCTGTTGCGGTAATGCCCCCGTCCTGAGCGAAGCCTAGGGAGGCTGAGGAAAGCACCAGGACGAGTGTAAGCAATGCTAACAGCAGCAGTGTAAGTACACTCTTTTTGGGATTTTTCTTAAACATCTGTTCTCCTGTTTTGTTGAATCATTGTAAGGTGTAATGTTTCTTAAGTTAATCTTCCAACTTAACTTTCTTGACGTTTCTCAGCAATTTTTTGAGATGACCACCTCCTTGTTCAAAGTTTTTCATTTTATTGGTTGGCGCTAGAACAATCTGCAAAAGTTAAAAAATATTTGAGTGCAGTTTGTTGTAAGTTTTGGAAAACGGCCGATTTAGGCTGAAAATCTGTTCGCGATCGTCTCGTTTTCTGTGACTTACCTGATGAAATGCGATCAGGTAATGGCCAACTTACAAATTACGCTCCTATGCCAGTAGGTCGTTGGCAATTTGTTGGTTAGCCCGATTCAGTGGTTGATTTAAGTAGCACCTTCCATAAATTGATCAATATTGTTTGCGTGCTTTTCGTTAAACAAGATGTATTAGGTTTTGCTATTTAATTTGTTATACAAACTTTGGTTTATAAGGGGTTACGCTTTGTTACTTCACGAATACTTGATTTTTTCGCTATTCCGCTATTTTATTAGTTCCATAGTATGAGACTGGAGTACCATATCTAGGCTAAGTTACATTTTTACTTACGAAAAGGTTTATAGTTAGGAATAAGGATCACACTACGTTAGATTGTCGTCTAATGATACGCACGGTTTGTGAGCTGGGCAATACTCCGGCGTCAGAACACATTTTCCTTTCATTTTTCCAGGTGCGTTTGGTTTTACAGGGGATGGGTAAAGTTGATCTGTGTAAGGGACGTAAATTTTTTATCGGCGAGCGCAACGGCCGTGTTATAATTTTCCCATTCAACGACGATCACAATAACTAACTTATGCAATCATTCCAAAATTGGCAGTTTGATACACTTTCTTTTGTTCTGGGGCTCCTGTTGGGTTTGGCAGTGGCTTATGGCTTTGTGCGGCTACGGCCGTTGCTGCGCCGACGGTACGCCCTGATGACGGGTTGGATACGGGAGCGCATTGCTCATTTGCGTTCTGGCGTGGCGGTACGGTTTCTCAGTGAAACGGCCGTTTATGCCAACACCCATCATTTGCTGGGCAAAGAAACGGGCCTGGATAGCCTCTTTGTGGCGCCCCGCTTGCTGGCTCCGTTGGATGATCCGACGCTGCTGCCAGAAGATCGGGGCGCGACGGCGTTTGCCTACCTCTGGCCGGAGTGGGCCGGAGGGATGGGCTTGCCTGTGCCGCCAACGATGACAATTGACCAACTGCTGCGGAACGGCCGTCGCGTAATCCTTGCCGGGCAATCGGGGGTAGGGAAGACAACCTTGCTGGCGCACCTGGCCCATCGCTGTGCGGTGGCGACGGCGGATAGCGCGGATGTCTCCCTGGCAAACACACTGCCGGTGCTGATCCATCTGGCCGAGTTGGGCGTTGCGGTGGGTGACGAATTGGATGATGCAGAGGCGATTTTGGCCAGTGCTTTGCAAAAGCGAGCCAATCCGCTGACCAGTCCGGGCATCAAGGATTTGCTGCATCAAAAGCTGAAAGCGGGGCAGGTGCTGCTGCTCATAGATGGCTGGAATGAGTTGGCCACGGACAAACGGCCGAATGTGGCTGAATGGCTGGAAGCGCTGCTGCGCAAATATCCACAAACGCAAACATTTGTAGCCGCCGGACTGACAGGACACGGCTTACTGCTAGAGCTGGAGTTTACCTGGACCACTTTACAACCCTGGCGTCTGGGCGAAGTGGAGAAGTTTGCCGAGCAGGCGACGCAGGCGCTGTCCATCAGCAAGACGCCGCGTTTGCCTTATTTTTGGCAGCCGGGGCAAACAGTGGCCACGACGACGCTCAATTTTTGGGTACGTGCCTTGTCATCGCTGGCAGACGATCCCAAACGGCCGTTGCCCGCTTATGAATTAATGCAGGAAAGCATTTCTGTTGTGGGTGGCAAGCAGCCACCTGAACCCCAGACCGTTACATTTTGGCAGCAGTTGGCCTTCCAAATGCTGGATGAAGGCAAAGTGGCGCTGACGCCAGCGGACGTAACGGCCGTTGCTGAAGCGATGAGCCAGCAGGCGGACGGCGAAGTTAATCGCGGCGTGGCCAATCAGCTGCAAAAGTCGGTGAAGCAGACGCCGTTGTTTGTGGTGTGGAGCAATGGCAGCGTGAGCTATCGCGGCACGCTGTGGCGCGACTTTTTCGCGGCGGGTCATTTGGCGCAGCAGGGTGAAGCTGCGGCGGCTGCCCATCTGCATGAGGACGCCTGGGCGCAGGCGCTGCGTTTTTATGTGGCGCAGCAAAATCCGGCAGCGCTGGCCAAGCAATTGCTGCAAGGAAAAGATACGTCGCCGTCGCGCGAATCGGTGTTCCAGGCGGCTTCCTGGCTGCCGCTAACGGCCGAAAAAGGGGAATGGCGGCGGCAGGTAATGATTTTGCTGGGGCAAATGATTCGCTCTGGCCCATCGTTTACGCACGTTATTCGCCAACGTGCCATGGCGGCGCTGGCGGGTTCGGCTGAACCGGGGGTGGTCACCTTTGTTTCGCAGCTTTTGGAGCGATCGGATCCATTTTTGCGGCAGTTGGGCACGGCGGCTTTGTCCCGCTTAGGCGATGATCAGGCGATGGGTTTGCTGGCGCAAATGATTACAGATGGGGATGAGCTGGTGCGGCAAACGGCCGTTTACGGCGTACTCTTGCATCAACATCATCCACTGGCGGAACGGCCGTTGCTGGCGGCTCTCATCGGCGAGGACGAGACGCTGAACCAGATTGCGGCAGAGGGACTGGCCCTGAACGGGCCGCGCGGCACGGAAATCTTGCAAGAAGCGCTAAGCGATAATGATATTCAGGTGCGGCGGGCGGCGGTGTTGGGGCTGTCGCTGCTGGATGAAGCCTGGATAGAGAAGCAGCTCATTCAGGTGGAACGGCATGATGACGAATGGTTTGTGCGCTCGGCGGCTAACGGGGCATTGGAAGTGCTGCGTGCGCGGCGCAAAGCGGCCGTTTGGGAGCAGCCAAACCCGGCAGATCAGCGTTGGTTGACGATGGAGTTTCGTCAGAACGGCCGTATTGTCCCTGATGGCGCGGCGGCTATGCCATTTCTAGTTCAGCTGCTCAGCGAATCTGACGACACAAAGCTGCGCTCTTCGGCAGCCACCTTGCTCAGCCATTTGCCTGCTTTAGATGCGATGCCAGCTCTGGAAACGGCCGCTCGCGATTCAGATTTTCAGGTGAGTGAAGCTGCCTTTACAACTCTCTGCCATTTACGGCGTGCCTACAGTTAAACCTATTTTGTTGGGCAAAATTGAAGCCATTTTTAACTCCTGACAGAGGATGTCAGGAGTTTTTTTGTATGCTGAATAGAAATTCACAGATAGGAGAAACAAGTTGGCTAAAACAAGAGAAACCAAATATTGGATTGCGGTGGCTTCAAAAGATCATGTGTTGAATGGGGTGGCTGGCGGTTTTATGCAGGCCAATCATGGCAAGAGCAGCCCGCTGCGCCGCGTTGCGCCGGGTGATTGGGTGGTCTATTACTCACCCAATCAGCAGTATAAGGGGACAGCACCATGCCAGGCATTTACGGCCGTTGGCCAGGTAAAAGAAGGTGAGGTGTATACGGCCGTTATGGCCCCAGACTTTGAGCCAGCCCGTCGGGATGTGGATTTTAAGGAATGTGCGGAGGTGGCGATACGGCCGTTAATCGATCAGCTCAACTTTATCGAAGACAAACAGCGCTGGGGCTACATGTTCCGCTTCGGCTTCTTCGAAATCAATCAGGCTGATTTTGCGCTCATCGCGGATGAGATGTTGGAAAAAGTGAAGTGAAGGGGCAGAACGTCCCTCTCACTTCACTTTCAGTGCGGCGCAATGGTTTAGTTTTGGGTCAGGAAGATGGGTGTCCCGGTTAATTGTAGATTGGTACCGCTGACCTGTTGGCTACTGCCATCCCAATTTACCTGGGTATAACTGCCCGGAAGATTGATGGTGGCAACGGCCGTTTCGCTATTATCTTGCGTTGTTTTGGCCCAAAGCACATACCGGAACTGGTTCCCTTGCCGGAAGGCCGCGCCATCTACCGTGGTGGGTAAATTAAGCGCAACAGTCGCCGCTTCATCATAGTTCCAGCCAAAAAGCTGCTGGAACGTGGTGCGATTGGCAATGCCTTGCTGCGTGATGATTTGATTGCCCGGCGTATCCCGATACAAATTCTCATAGAAGCCCATCAAAGAAAAAGCCGTTGCTGTGGGATCATCATAATTCTTAGTTTCGCCCGTCGTAAACCAGTAGATTTGTTTGATGTCGGCCTGCTGAGCTTTGACCAATGCTTTGATGGTGAAGTTGCGCTGCAAGACCTCGCCGCCCAATGTCTCATCAATTTGTCTGCGAGCCACATTCATCTCGGTAATAATAATCGGTTTTTGCGGATACGTTTGCCCGTCATACCCTCTATCGAACAAGACTTTTTCAAAAGCCGCGCGGGAATCGAGAAACACTTCGACAGCTTTGTCGCTGTGCCGGTCAGGGTGCCACTGCCCATTTTCATAATAACGTGTGCCAAACTGCGGGTAGTTGTGTATGCTGAGCGCGTCAAAATAAGCGCCACCTGTTAATGGATAGGCTGCCGTGACCTGCCCACCATTGGGATTGTCTGTGTAGCGCAGCAGGGCATCCAGGTAAGAGGGATAGCCTAAGCCGCCGGGCGTGACGTAAGCGGTGGGATCGTATTCTTTAACCACCGCGTAAGCAATACGCAGCAGGCGAATATAATGATAAATGGGCGCATTCAGATTCGGCATATCGCCTGGTTGTGGAGGATTCACCCACCAGCTGCCGGGTTGCCCCGCATCTTCCCAGCCGTGAGAGGAATAGGTGTAGTCTGGCTCATTGATAATCTCATAAAAATCGATGAAGTCGCCGTAGGTACTGGTAACTTGCCACACATAAACCGCAAAGCGATTGGCATCGTTAACAGGGGTGCCATTTTCGCCATTATCCCAAATGGGTTCGTACATGCCCTGCCATAGCTCAGATTGTTGGCCATCAAAAACTTCTGTAGAACGCCATTCGTCACGGGGACCCTGCAAGAAGGTGGTGATTTGGCGAAACTGTAAATCATTGTAGATGTGGTTGAAGGTGTTTACTCGAATACCTGTGCCCCACTGCGCCAAAAAGTAATCAGGCAACGTGTTGCGCGCTGTGCGACAGCCAGCATCATAACAAAGTTGATAGATGGCTTCGTCGCTCCAGTTACTCCCGTAATATCCAGGATTCAACCCATATTGAAATTGACCTGTGTACGTTGGCACCCATTCATTGGCATTGTCGTCCTGGGCTGTGCCGTTGGTGACAAGGGGCAGATAGGTAAACGCGCCGCCATTTGGGTTAGCAGCTGTGGGGCGTGCCCCTTGGGCAACCGTACCCAAAACTAGCACCAAGCACACGCTTAAAAACAGATTGCGAATGTTCATCGATGGCAGCTCCTCCACAAAAGTATAGATGCTGGGGGCATCTTACCATACTACGGGGGCGGTGTGAATACGGCCGTTCATCGACCAACTCAGCTTCATCGCAGACAAACTGCCAGATTTTGAGCTTGTTGCCAGAAAAATGGGATGGCGTCGCTTAATGGCTTGTGATGGCAAATGCCTACATTAAGATGTGCCATACCAAAGCACCATGGCTCCTGTAGTGATCATTAAACAGAAAAAAACGGCGATGTAGGCTGGCAGGAGAATGCCAAAGATAAAAAACTTTCTGTATTCAATTGAGCGCTCTCTTTTTTGGGCAGAAAAGTACGTGGACAGGATTGCGGCCCATACCAGAGAAAATATTAGAGGCAGAACCAGGATGATATTGTGCGTCATTCCCCCGGCGTATACGTAATCATCGACAGTAAACGGCCAATAAATCGTGAACCAAATATAAAACAACAGCGCTGCTTTTTTGCGTGTGCTGAAATCCTCGGATAGATTCGGAACTTTATCGTATTGTTTAAATTGTTTCATGTGTAAACTTTTCCTTGAGCCATTTAGCAATTTGCCTGAAACCTTCTGCCATATTTTCGCGCTCCAAAATAATCAGGATGATTAAGGCAATTAATGTGAGGTAATCATTTTTCAGGAATGCATTTTCTGCAAATCCGGTTGGCGCAAACCAATAAAAAACTTGTACCAGACCAGCCATACCGAATAGAAGGAACGGTATCATTTTCCAGCTCAATTTCTTAATCGCAAGCACAGTGCCGCCCAAAAAGAGCAAACCCGCTCCCACAACAAAACAATTCATCAAAAATGTCATTCTGTTATTTCCTTGCTGTGGATGAATCCCTAATATCTCCAATAGAAAAAATAATCAGGTAAAAAATCTTATGAGTTCCCCCAACTCAAAAAGCTCTTTGCCCAATTTTTGAAAGTCTGAACTGCTTGTCTACGTTCGAGGAACGCAGAAATAAATATGTTTGTGAGGATTAAAATTCCCAGGATCGTCATCAGTTGTGGGTTGATTTCAGTTTGGGTAAGTTCAAGAAGAACAAAGGCTAGACCGCTGAGACCAAAAAGAAGTAGCGGCAGCATTTTCAAGCTAAATTGCCTTAAAGCGATAAAAATGCAAAACACACAAAAAAGGCCACCATTGAAAATGGGACAATTGTCGATGAGGCTCGTAGTCATTTGTTCCTTGGCTTAGCTGCCAGATTCATGTGGTGGTGGACTGGTTTAAATAGCAGTTTAGCTTTGGCGGATTTTTGTGTCAATTGATGTTTGTCACGACTGGTTGCGTATTTCCCCGGAAACTGTTCTGACGTTATTTGCACGTTTGAAAGTTTCCGGGGAAATGAGATGGGCTATTCTGGTAAATGCTGCTCAAAGAAGGCGGTGGCGATGGCCGGATGGTTGATCAAATATTGGTAGCCATCGTAGCGGTCGGTGCCATCAACCAGCAGTGGGCCGCTGGGGTTGGGCGTGGCGGCGGCCATTTGCTGCACGTCGGCGGGGCTGCCCCACGGGTCGCCCAAGCCTTGAATGTACAGCACTGGCGTCTTGCCTGCCTGAGATGCGGCCGTTCCGGGATGATACGCTTTAAACGGCCGTCCCCCAGCCTGTCGGTAAATTAATTCAGCGACGGGCAAAATGGCTTTGCCCAATGGCCCAAATAAATGCTGGCCAAACCGTCCCGCAAAGTGGGCAGGAGATGTTGGCTGTACCACCACTGCGGCCTTAATTTGATCGGTTTGGGGCAGGGTGTATAGCACCGTGTTGCCGCCAGCCGAGAAACCAATCGCACCAATGCGATTGGGCGCCACTTCAGGCCGTCCTTGTAGATAGGCAATCGCGCCCAAAACATCTTGCGCTTCAGCCTCGCCAAACTGCATAGGTGGCTGGCTGCCGCTTTCGCCGTGATTGCGGCTGTCATACATGAGTAGTCCAAAACCATCTTTATGTAAACTATAAGCCAGTCGCAGCAGATCCACTGGAGAAGCGGCCGTAAGCGTAGCCACTGGGTCCGAGGCCGTTTCACCCAGCCTGTTCCAACCCCAACCATGAACCAAAATCAACGTTGCCCCGCGCCGGTTTGGCTCTTTGGGGGCAGGGATAAACCAGCCGCTTAAACGCACGCCGTCTGCGGCGGGAAATGTGACCGCTTCAAAGGGCATGTCTAGATCGGCGGGCGTGCCCCACAGCGGCTGGCGTAGGGGGCGAATGAGCCGCTGGGCCAACAAAGCGGCAAACGTCATGACCAAGCCAACGAGGATTCCACCCAAAATAAAAAACCAGCGTAAAACGCGGCGAAAAATGTTCATGCTTAACTCCTTACTGAGCTGATCCCCAGTTGCAAAAGCGGTTGGCAACCTCATAAAGGCTTATTTAGGATTTTGGGGTCAGCGGATTAACTTCTTTTCACGCTCTGATCACGGTTATTATACCTGATCGTTATTGCCGCCGTAAGCGATTTTGGCTACTCTTGGGGGCATGATTTCTTCAACTCACGAGCAGCAGATTGAAAAAGCAAAAATGGCCGCACAGGCGGGCCGTTTTTGGGAAGCTGTTGATCATTACACCGAAATTTTAGCCAGCACCGATCCTCAGACCGGCGACACCAGCATTAAAAATGCGCGTCTGATCAGTTTGAAGGAACGAGGTAATTTGCTCAGCGAATTGGGTGAGCAGATTGCGGCGTTGGCCGCCTATGAGCAATATTATCTGGAATCGGGTACCAGCCAGCATGCCGTAGAGGCGCTCGTGTTGATTGGTAATCGCTCGCGGGGCTTGGGGCAATACGGCCGTTCCATTTCTGCCTGCCAGGAAGCACTGGATCTTTCGGTAGCGCTCAACTATACGCCAGGGCGAGCCAAAGCCTTGTCTGGCTTGGGTGGGACGTACCTGCTGCAAGGGGAAGTGACGCTTGCGGTAAACTATCTCAAGCAGGCCACGGCCCTGTTTGAACAGCTGCACGACAGTTTTGGCGAGGCCCAGTCGGGCAACCAAATCGGCATTGCGTATGCGACGACGGGCCATTTTTACAAGGCGATTCAAGCCTTTCAGAAAAGCTTGAAGCTGGCGCGCAACATGGAACGCCAGAGCGCACTCATCTCCGTCTTGAATAACCTGGGTGAATGTTACCAACTGCTGTACGCGGCGGACGAAGCGCTGAGCTGTCATCATGAAGGGCTGGCGTTGGCCGAAGGAGCTGAATTCCGGCTGTTGGAAGCTGATTTGTGTCGCAATTTAGGTTTGGACCTGGCTCAAAAGCAGCAGTGGGACGAAAGCATGACCTACTTGCAGCGCGCCCGCGATTTGTCTCAAGAGATTCAGGCGCCGGAAATCTATCTGCATACGCTTTATGCCTTGGCGCGGGTTTCGTGGCAGCAGGGCGATGCTTCGGGCGAGACTTATGCGCAGATGCTGGTTGCCGCCAGCTCAGAACCGGGGCAATCCCGCTGGCATCAGGCAAATGGGCTGTATGTTTCTGGCTTGTTTAAGCTAATGGCTGGTGACCGAGCAGCGGCGGAAGAGCTGTGGCAGCAGGCTATCTTTTTGGCCCATGAGACGGAAAACCGGATGCTGCTCTGGCATCTTCATGCGGGGCTGGCGCAAATTGCGGCTCAACCATCGCTGGCTACGGTGCATTATCGCATTGCCGCCGAGGTTATTCAGCAAGTAGCCGAACCGTTCACGGATGAGACGTTGAAGGCCCAATTTTTAGGGGCAGATCCAGTAACGGCCGTTCTCAATCAACTCCCCAAAGAAAAATAACCTCTATTCTGCTTCGATTCCCGCAAACAAATCTTTTTCGCGATATCCCGCTGGTACGGGGGGATAAGCGCGCATGAATGTGTCGCGGGCCAGCAGCAACTTTTGGATGCTCTGGGGCAGCCAGCTAAACGCGCCGCCACCCCCCTGACTGGCATGGGCGGCACTGGCTGCCTGCTTCGCTTCCCAATAACTGCGATAGTTGATAAAGGCATTCAGCTTTTTGCGATCCACGCCGACTCGGGTCATATCAATATCTTTGTTGCGGCCAAATTTGGTGGGGTCTTGCCCGCGCAGCCGGAACAGGAAGATGAAGAATTTTACCCAGGTGTTGGGGAAGGCGGTGAAGTAAAGTCGTTGTGGCTGGTAAGGCGCGGGGCCAATGTCAGGAAATTGCTCGGGATCGCCTGCGGCATGGAAGGCGGGCACGGTAATCTTCCAGCATTGGATGTGGTCGGGATGAAAGTAGCCGCCAGTTTCGTCGTGGGTGATGATCACCTGCGGCCGTATTTCCCGAATCAGCTTTACCACACGCCCAATCGCTTCTTGCTCGTCGGCCTGCACAAACGCTGCGGGATGTTCGTTGGCCGGATCGCCAATGTAGCCGGAATCGCGATAGCCTAAGGTATGCAGCGTGGCGCCCAGGTGAGCAACGGCCGTTTCCAACTCTTTCTCGCGCACTTCAGCCAGCTTTTCCCGCGCATCTTCATAACCAGCGGCCACGGAGCCAGCCGCGCCATCGGTGGCGATGGCGATGTGCACATCCACACCCTCAGCCGCATAGCGCGCAAATGTGCCCCCAGGGCCAAAAGATTCATCATCAGGGTGAGCCAGAACAGCAAGTAAAGTTCGTTTCGTCATTATTTATTCGGTATGAAAGGCCTGCATCATGGGCAGGAGGGGAATGAGCCGCACCGTTTGCAGTGGGTGGCGCGTGTTGGGCAGAACGAGTAGCTCACCCTGCGGCAAGGCGCGACTCAGCCGGAATGCTTCTGGCAGCAGCACCAATTCGTCACGGTCACCCACGCTCACCAAAACGGGAATCTGCAAATTCTTGAGCTGCCGTTCCGCAATACCGTTGTTGACCAGCGAAGTCGTCAGTTCAGCCGCCTGCCGCACCAGCGTACGCCACTGCCGTCCGCCATGATCTTTAACAAGCTGATCGGCGTAAGTGGGGACTTTTTCAGCCATCACGTCCGGATCTAGCTGCTGCTGCATTTTCTGGGCGGCATCGGCGGTCCAGTAAAATTTGCTGGCGTGCATGAGCAGGGTTGCCACACGGCGCGGCTGGTTCAAGGCGAGCATCAAGCCCAGATAACCACCCAGGCTGTATCCGGCGACGTGCAGCCGTTCAATTTTCAGATAATCGAGCAGGCCAGTAAGATCTCCCAGCATCTGATTGACATCCAACGTGGGGGCGTTATTGCCAGAACGGCCGTGTCCGCGCAAATCTACCAGGATGATCCGGTATGTTTCTGTGAGCGGTTTGAGGAATGGCCGCCACTGGCTGCTAATGGCGCCCAGCAGACCGGGGAGCAGGAGCAAGACTGGTTTGGAAGTGTCGCTGCTGCCGTATTGTTCCAAATTAATGTCGGTGCCGTCAGGGGCTGTCCAGGTTGTCATGATCTGTTTTCTCCTGCAAGAATGGTTCCACTACATTTATTTTCCCAGCGCCACGACAAAGCCGATGGCGTGGGTGTCGGTGTGCGAGAGGCTGATGTCCCAGGTAGCCCAGCCTTTGCTGGTGGCCAGCGTGTTGGCCCGATTGTGAAGATGCAGTTCTGGCTTGCCGCGCCCATCGCACACGACTTCCACGTCGGTCCAATTAATGTCGCCGATGCCGGTGCCCAGTGCCTTGCCCACCGCTTCTTTGATGGCAAAACGACCGGCCAGACTGGGAATACGGCCGTTACAATAGGCAATCTCCTGCTCCGTAAAAAAGCGGTGCAAAAAGCGGTCGCCGTGGCGGGTAATGCCGCGTTCAATACGGGCTATTTCAATCATGTCTACGCCGACGGCTAGCATATTTACCCTACTTGTTACTCAACTTTTGGCCCAGCCACGGCAATGCCCACATGCTCCGTGCTCAGATATTTTTGGGCAGCGGCCTGCACGTCTGCTGGGGTGATAGCTCGTACCAGGTCGGGGAACTCTAGCAAGTAATCCAGCCCCCAATCGTACAGCTCCATGTCGGTAATGACGCCAGCAATGCCGCTGCTGGTTTCTAGCCCGACGGGCAGTGAGCCGATGCGATACGCCTGGCTGTCGGCGAGTTCTTCAGGCGGAACCAGTTCGTTTTGAATGCGGGCAATCTCATCCAGAATGCTGTTGGTGGCCTGATCGACCTTTTCTGGGCTGACGCCCGCGGCGGCCAGCCAGGCCCCGGGACCAAGCCCGCCTTGCAAGCTGCTGTAGGCGTAGTAGGCCAGGCCTTGGGCTTCCCGCACATTTTTGCCGATGCGCCCCATCATGCCAAAGACGCCCAGCACGGTGTTCATGAGGCTGGCGGCCAGATAATCTGGCGCTGCCCGGTTGGGGCCGGGACGCCCGAGGGCGATATCGCTTTGGTATTTGTCGGGCATGACGTGATGGTGATGGAGACGGCCGTTTATCATTTCCAGTTCGGGCAGCGGCGGCAGCGATTTTTGCGCCTGGTTGTTCCAATCGCCCAGCGTTTGGTTAACTTTGGCCACTGCTTGAGCGGGTGTAAGCGCCCCCACAAAGCAGATAACCAGGCCATTTGGCCCGTAATAGTTGGTGTGAAACTGCTGCACATCGGCTATGGAAAGGGCAGGCACCGTTTGCAGGGAGCCCGTTTGGGAACGGCCGTACGGATGATTGGGATAAATCAGCTCGCGCAGCGTGCGGCTGGCCATCTGCTGGGTGTCGTTGGCTCGCATTTGCAGGCCGGTGATGATCTGCCCTTTCAGCTGGTTCAGCAGCGGTTCCGGGAAGACGGGCTGGCGCATCACGTCTGCCAGCAAATCCAGCACCAGATCGGCATCTTCGGCCAGGGATTGGGCGGAGAAGGAGGTGAGGTGGTAGCCGCTGCTAAAGCCCAGCTCTGCCCCCACCGATTCCAGCTTCTCGTAGATGTCGTCGAAACTGTACTGTTGGCTGCCGCGCATGAGGGAAACGGCCGTGTAGTTGGCCAATCCACTCAGTTCTGGCGTTTCTGCTAATGCCCCGGCGGGCAAGTAGCCCTCAATCGTCACCGATTGGGAGCCTGGGCGTTCAAAAACCAGCACCGTAATGCCGTTGGGCAGCGTTTCGCGATGAATATTGGCGCTGCTGGGATAGTTGTGCGAATCAGTCATAAGATTTGTGAGCCAGTGTGCACGTTCTCAAGTGTGCAAGTTTAAGTGTCAGGAATATAACATTTACGCCGTTTGCCACCAAATGCCGGTACACTCCGGCAGGATGGTTAGCTTTTCGGCCAAAATGCGGTCAGCCAGCTCGTCGCCAAAGAAAAAGCGGGTGAGATGAGCCGCTTCTTCGGGTGAGCTGAACTGATAATCTGTGCGAATCCAGGTGTGGTTAAGCTGGTACGTTTCGGTCCACCAGTCGTACAGTTCGGCTAGATGTGGCGCAGGAGGGCGAGGCGTTTCAAACCCTGTGCCCAACGTTTCCAGCAAAATGAAGGTGCCGCCCGGTTTAAGGATGCGCTGCATTTCGGCAATCATCTGCCCCACTTCGTGCTGCCAGCTGTCAGGATACCAGCCGACGGCGTGGGCAAAGCTCCACCCTTCGATGGCGATTTCGGCGCTGTGGTCTGGCAGAGGCAGGTGGGCATTGTCGGCCTGGTGCAGCTGCCAATTTTGCCAGCCGCCGGCCTTCAGCTTGCGCTCAGCTACGCTGAGCATGTGGGCCGAACCATCGCAGGCGTGGATGTAGGCTACCAGCGGGGCCAGCATACAGGCAAACCGCCCTGTGCCGGTGCCAAATTCGACGACGTGCTGCTGGGAAAACGGCCGTATCTCCGCCAACGCCTTAAGCAAATTACCCTGGTAATCTTCCTGGGCCACCATTGCTTCGTATGCTTCTGCTTTTGAACTGTAAATCGTTTTGAAGTCCATTGTTTTGGTTGTAAATAGATCCTTGAATAATTGCCTAGCTGCCCGATTGTTCCGTGGGTTCCTTGCCTTCCCGTGGCTCTTTCTTCGCATATTCGGCTTCCAGAAATGCTTCTAGCTCGGCTAGCTTTTCATCGCGGCCCAAAACCACCAGCGTGTCGCCTTCTTCCAAAACGGTGGAAGAGGCCGTGCCCAGGCGCATCCGGGGGCGTCCTTCGTTGGTGCGATATTCCACCAGCCCGATGACGTTCAAATCGAAATGGCGACGAAAATCAATATCAATGAGCGTTTGGTTGGTCCAACTGGCGGGAATGGAGAGGTGGCGTACGCTGACGCCGGGCAAAATCTGGCGGCTTTCGTATGTTTCACGCTGGGTGCGATAAATAGTTTGCTCGTGGGCCAAAATGGTGCCGATGACCATCATAAATAATGCGGGCACCATGTAAACAGAACCAAACGCTTCTACCGCAAAAAGAATGGCAGCCAGGGGCACATTGGCAATTGAAACCAGGCTGGCCACCATTGCCGGAACGATAAGCACCATTGGCTCATAATCAAAGACGTTGGCCAGGGCGGAGGCGACCATTGTGCCAAAGAAGAGGGTTGGCACCAGCAGCCCGGCGCTGCCGCCAGAGGTAATGGTCGCCAATGTGGCAACCATCTTAGCTACCAAGGCCATCAGGGCAACCGTGACGGTGAGTTCACCAGCAAAGGCCATGTTGACAATGGTTTCGCCGGGTCCTAGCACCATTTCCAGCCCATGATCCGTGAGTTGAAAATATTGGGTAACGTAATGGACGATGAGCGCCACAGAACCGGTCACAAACGCGCCCAGCAAATGCCGCCGCCAGATGTCGGGCTGCCGTTCATGAAAGCCATGCTCAAAGCTCACCCGCAGCCGCCGAAAATATTGGCTAACCAGCGAGACGCAAATGCCGAGCACCAGCAAAATGGCAAAATAGTGCAGGGTGCTGGGCGGCACAAAAATGAGCTCTGTTTTAAAGGGAACAGGGTGTCCTTCCGTCACCAGGTCATTGAGGAAAAAGGCGACCATGGCTGAAATGAGGGCATAGACTAGCTTTTCGATGACGGGACGGTAGCGGTACATCACCTCAGAGGCAAAGAAAGCCGCGGCAAAGGGGGTGCCTAGCAGGACGGAAACGGCCGCTGCAATGCCGCTTAGCTGTGCCGTTTGTAAATGGTCGGTTTTGTCGGCATACCACCAGTTCCAGAATCGCCCAAAAAATTTTGGCTGGTACGGACTGTTATCTGCCAGATGACGCGGTTTAAACAGCCCGGCCGAGACGCTTTCACCAATCAGGGTAACGCTGGCTTCCAGCCCGCCGCTGCCGCCCGTGCCCATTGTGGCCAGGGTGGCCAGGAATTTGCGTATAGCCAGAGAGAAGGTGGGCAGTTCCCAGCGCACTTCAACCCCTTCGCGGCCGGTGAGTGCCTGCTCGAACGAAGGTTCTGAGGTGTAATAGAGGGAAATCGCTCGCTCCAGGCCGTCCCCTTCGACATCGTTGAGTTCGTGAATGTGGTCATCTTTGTCGCGGTAGTAAAGGGTAGACGGCCGTACACGAGCCAGCCAGGCTACCACCAGCGAGCCAAGCAGCAAGGGGATAAATAGCAGCCAGGGGGAGGGGCCTTCTTCGACAAAGTGAAGAATCGTTTCAAACATCCAGTGAACGGATGTTTTTAGGCTATATACGATGGCCCAAACGACCACGCCAATGATTACGGATTGAACCGCCAGGCGTTGTTCTTCTTCATCAAAATATTTGGGCAGGTTGCGGACGATGTTTAGGTGTTTAACTGTGTCCAGGAGTGCATTGCCAATGGATCTCATATATCAATCAAGTCTCGTTACTTCAAAATTCTGGCCGGAAACGGCCGTTAAATCCACCATTACTTCTTGCCCGCCAAATCCAGCCACTAAATCGTGTGCGCGTACCGTTACGGTTGTGACCTCTGGCGGAATCGGGATGTTGCTCTGGCTGCGGGTGAACGGCTGCTCTGTTTCATGTGGATGCAGCAGCAGGCGGGTAAATGGGTCATCCGGGTTGGCTTTGGCCACGGTGCCGTCCGGCAGCACCACATCCCAGCCATCAGCGTAATCTTCCCAGCCAGTATCGGGATGAGCGACTTCTACGGCAAAGGTCCACAGGCCTACGGCCGTTTCTGTGGCTGACACGAACAGCACATCTGCGTTGGCTTCCAGGGGGGGTGCGGTTGGGTCCGCTGGTTCTGCCGTTGTGGTGGGGTTGGTCGGTACGGCCGTTGCTTCCACCAGCAAAACAGGACCACT
Organism: Ardenticatenaceae bacterium; assembly: GCA_020634565.1. Lineage (GTDB taxonomy): Bacteria > Chloroflexota > Anaerolineae > Promineifilales > Promineifilaceae > Leptofilum. The sequence goes on along the minus strand of JACKBN010000009.1, from coordinate 225,432 downwards.
GCCTCTGGGATCGGGCTGGTTGCCCAGTCCACACCCCGCGCTGAGCCCAAGTAACATTAGGGCCAGCACTCCCGGCCAAAGCAGCTTGCTCACGCGCTCACTCCAACACCGGTTCCGGAATATACCAGCCGATGGTGCGTTGAGACGGCCGTAAATAACTGCTTCTGACGCGCTCAATATCCTCAAGCGTAATCTCGTTGAGGCGATCCAGCACCGTCTCATACCAGGTGTAATCTCCAATGACCGCTTCCGTCATGCCCAGCAGCTGTGCCTGTCCGGTGATGCTTTCTCCAGCCAGCACAAATTCCGCTTTGGCCCGCTTGAGCGCTTTGGCCAGCTCTTGCTCTGTAATGGGCGTTGCTTCCAGGCGTGCCAGCTCGGCATCGAGCGCAGCTTCCACTTCTTCCAGCGAACGGCCCGCCTGCGCCACCGCGTTAATCGTGTACAAAAAGGGATCGACCGTGGGGGTGAGGCTGCCGTAGGCGCTGGCGGCCAACTCTGTGTTGACCAGCGCTTTGTACAAACGTGAACTTTTGTTGCTGCCGCTGCCGCCAAACATGCCCAAACTGCTGCCACCGGCAAAGGCGGCATTCAACAGCACCAAAGGCAAATAATCTGGATGAGAAGCCCCAGGTGCCCGGTAGGCTGCGATGAGATAGGCCGTGTCGCCAGGGCCTTCTACCACGACGCGCCGCTCACCTTTTTGAGCGGGTTCTTGCCGGGTGACGGGGTTAATAGGCTGGCCAGAAGGCAACTCGCCAAACCGCGTTTGAATGCGCTGGAGCATCTCGCTGGTGTCAAAGTCGCCCGCCACCACGACGATGGCGTTGTTGGGCACGTAATGCTGCCGGTAATGGCCATACAAATCATCGCGAGTCATAGTGGTCAGGTCTGCTAGATCACCAATCACTTCATGATGGTACGGATGCACCCGAAAAGCCACCGAGGTAAGTTCCTCGTTTAGCTGAAAATTCGGATCATTTTCATACATTTGCCGCTCAGAAATGATGACCGTGCGTTCCGATTCGACTTCATCGGGCGTCATCACCGTGTTGGCCATACGGTCGGCTTCCAACTGGAGCGCCAGCTCGATTTTGCTACTGGGCATTGTTTCGTAGTAAGCGGTGAAATCAACCCAGGTGAACGCGTTCCAGTAGCCGCCTTCGCGCGAAACCAGGCTGTCTAGCGTGCCGTTGGGGAAAGTGGGCGTGCCTTTGAACATCATGTGCTCTACCCAATGGGAGACACCCGTGGTGCCGGGTCTTTCCTGCCGGCTGCCTACGCGGTACCAGACCATGAAGCTGGCCACGGGGGCATGGTGCATCTCTTTGAGTACGACGGTGAGGCCGTTATCGAGCGTTGTTTTGTGAACCGAATTTGTCATGAAGTTTCCTCTGCTGCTGGTGATGTTACCAGAGGAGTGATTATAGCAATGGATAGGGGAATGGGGAAACGGCCGTATGCTGCTAACAACAAAAAACCTGCCAAATAAGCGGTAACTTATCTGGCAGGTTAGTAAACGTTAATCCTGAAGGCGCTTAGGCTTGCTTTTACAGCTCAGTCACGACGCCGTTTGGGGAGGGAACGGCCGTTTCTTCCGTAGGTTCCATCAAGCCACTGCCAACCGCCAGGTACTCATACCCTTTTTCCACCAGGCTGGTGTAATCGGGAATCATGCGACGGCCGTCGATGACCAGATACGGGGGCTTCACGGCCTTCTCAATGGTGCGAGACAAACCGCGGAACTCTTCCCAATCGGTAGAAATATAAACCGCATCGGTTCCTTCCAGCGCTTCTTGCACCGTGTCGTGGTAGCTGATGCGCTCAAACAGGTGGTTCTTTTCGGGATTGAACCAGTAATTTTGGGCAGCATCGCTGGCCAGCGGATCATAGGCACGGATCGATTTGACGCCTTTGCTGAGTAGCGCTTCAACCGCTTTTAAGGCGGCCGAATCACGCATATCGTTGGTTCGTTTTTTGAAGGCCAGACCCAGCAGGGCCACCGTCTTCTGGTTAAAGTTGAAGTTGGCTTCGTGAATGGCCCGGTCAATCAGGTAAGTCTTCTGGTACTCGTTGATGTTGTAAACAGCCTGGAGCAGATCAGTAGAGCAGCCAGCCTGGTTCAGCTGGTAGATGAGCGACTGAATGTCCTTGCCAAAGCAGCTGCCGCCAGCGCCGTTGCTCACGTAAGATCCCCAGGTGCTGATGCGCGTGTCGGCTGTGACACCAATCTTCAAATCTTCCATGCGTACGTTGGGCAAGGCTTCGCCCACGCGAGCGCCAACGCCGTTCCAGAAGGAGATGTAGGTCAGCAGCAGCGTGTTGCCCATGTATTTGATTGCTTCGGCCGTTTCTGGGGTGGTTTCTACATACTTAATGCGCACGTGGTTCACAAATTGGGAGTAAACCCGACGCAAAATTCTGAAATCTTCTTCGGTGTCTGCACCCACAACCACGCGGTCGGGACGGCGAGAGCCTTCCACAGCGTTGCCCTGTGCCAAAAATTCTGGATTGGAAGCGACGCCAAAATTCTCTACACCATGCTCATTCATGATGCGTTCCAGCAAACGAGCCGTGCCTACGGGTACGGTGCTTTTGTTTACCAGAACCACGCGGTTTTTATTTTTGCGTTCGGCCAGCAACGTGGCAATGTCATGGGCGGCTTTGAGGTAGTAGGTCAGATCCGTAGAGCCATCCCGGTTGGGTGGCGTGTTGATGCACATGTAGAAGACATCGGTTTCTTCTACAACCTGGCTGATGTCTGAGGTGAAAAAGAGGTACCGGTTGATGGTTTCCGTGATGGCGGCGGGTAAACCGGGTTCGTTGACGTAGCGCTCAATTTGAGCCGCGTCGCCGCTTTGGTAAGCAGCGATTTTCTTGGGGTCAATATCGTAGGCATATACTTCATGGCCTGCTTCTGATAAAACGGCCGCATGGGGCAGGCCCACAAAACCAGTGCCAACAACGATAATTTTCATATTACTTACTCCTTCAAATAGCAATCTTTGCTTTTGTTTTGGGATTGTTTCAAAGTTTTACGCTCAAATTCTGGCTTGAAGTAAAGAAAGGAGGTGTTTGATAAAACTTTGAGGATTTATTTCATTTTGTTAAGTTGTCATTTTGTCCGTGTACAGGCACAACTTGGCTCCAAAAATAACATAGTTGACGGTACTGCGTAACTCTTACATTTGTACTTTCAGCAGGCAATTACCCTTCGTTGATAAGGTGGGCCGCATGACGGCCGATTTCCACGGCAAAATTGGTGCCCCGATCCCACGGATAGACCTGACTCATACTGGCAAAGTAGAGGCCGGGGACGGGTGTTTGCAAAGCCGGAATATTCTGCGAATGGTTGAGAAATGGCACGGGCTGGGCATAACCGGCCCGGAAGAGCCAACTCTTGCGTATCCATTCTGGCTTAAACGCCGGATTGATTTTGTTCAGCGATTCGGTGAAAAGCTGTTCCAACTCAGATTGGCTCATCGTCATGTAGGGATGATCTGGGTTGACATAATCACCACAGTAGATGATGTGATCGCCACCATAATGCTGCCGGTCGATGTAGTTTGTATGCTCGACCAACGCCAAAAAGGGCAGCTCATTTTCGCTTTTGTCTGGCGAGGTGGCGGGAATGTTGAGCCAATATGTTTGGCTGTCGGCCATAAGCGGCCGTTTCAAAGCCAATGTCAGCACCACGGCCCCCATGCTCTTGAGCTTGAGCAGCTGTCCCAGATAATCGGCGGGTAAGCTGGGGGCCATTTTGCTCAGCAAATGCGGCGATGTGGTCACCAAACAGGCATCAAATTCCCTGGCCTGACCATCTACATCCAAGACAATTCGATTATCTTGAGTGGGGGTAATGGTTTGTACGGGGCTGTTGAGATGAATTTGGCCGCCGCGTTGCGTAACGGCCGTTTCCAACACATCAATAAACGCCTGAAACCCACCTTCAAAATAACCCAGCTTAAAGCTGCGCACGTGTAGCCGGGCCCACAGCCAGGCCATGTTCACCTTGTCGTAATAGTCGCCAAACTTGCCAATGAGCAGCGGTTTCCAGCTGACGTCATAGATTTTTTGGCCATAGAAGCGGCGAGTCCAGGAAACGGCCGTATGCTGTTCCAAATAGCGCCAAAACTTCGTGTATCGAATAAACGCGCCCACCATGCCAAAGCGGAAAAAATTGAGCAGGTTGTAGCCAGGAAACTTGAACCAGTCTACCGGATTGCTAAATGGATAGATTTTCCCTTCATATAAAATGGAGGTGCGCGGTGTGGGAAAGAACAGTTTGTCCTTAATGCCCAGCTCTTCTACTAATTGAATAATGGCTTCATCCGTCTGGAAAATGTGATGGTAAAATTTTTCCAACGGCCATTCCCAATTTTCATCCTGAAAGCCAGTGGCCAACCCGCCGGTTTGGTTGCTGGCCTCAAACAGCGTTACCTCATGGCCGTCAGCTAATAAATCATACGCAGCCGAAAGCCCGGCCAGTCCCGCTCCCACAATGGCAATTTTCATGCGCTGGCCTCCTGTTCGGCTACCTGAACCGCGCGATTAAAATCAGACCAGCCCAAGCCTTCTTTGAGCATGTAAAGGCCACCCAGCAGCGTGATAGGCAGCCAGAGTGCAGCGTGCAGCACCAATGTGTAGGCCGTCGCCAGCCCTTGTTCAATGCCGTACAGTGTTAGGACAGCGATGCCGGGTCCGTCGAAAGTGCCGACGTAGCCGGGGGCTGACGGTAAGGTGGTGGCTAGATTCACAATGCCGTTCATCAGCATCAGGGCAAAAAAGCTCACCTCAAAGCTGAAGGCGTGCATGACAAACCAATATTTCACCGTTTCCAGCAGCCAAATGACAACCGAGGTCAGGAAAATCATAAGCACGTTGCGGAAGCTGCGCAGGGATTCTAGCCCGGTGAGGAAGCGTTGCAGGAAATCCAGAAGCGGCCGTTTCGCCCTCTCTGGCAAAAATTTGTCACCTAACCACTCGGCCAGCGCATAAAAACGCTCTGGCATCGCCGCCAGGGCAAAGAAGATGACCATCGCCACAAAAAAGAGAACGCTGGCCGTGATCACAATCGTGCGAATGGAGCCATCATCGCCGGGGATAGGGGTGAAGGGCAGGGCCACAAACACAAAAACGAGCATCACCAGCCCGTCAAACACGCGCTCCACGATGACCGTCGCCAGGCTTGCGCCCATTGGCACATCTTCGCGGCGGCGCAGCACGTAAGAGCGCAGCACTTCTCCGGCGCGGAACGGGTAGATGTTGTTGCCCATGTAGCCAATCACCACGACGGGAAATAAATCGCGCAGCGGAATGTGTTTTAACGGCCGTAACATGTAATCCCAGCGCCACGTTCTGGCCCAGACCGCCACAAAATACACCGCCACACCGGGCAGCAGCCACCAATAGTTGGCCGTTTGCACATCACGCCACACTTCAGATAAATCCAAACCGCGTAGCGCCCACCAAAGAAAAACGGCGCTGATCGCAACGCCGATCCAAAAGTAAAATCTTTTCAATGAAAATAACCTCGATCTTTATACACTGTGCGTCAGCACAAGCCGCAATTGTACCATGCAGGTACTCCCTGTCATCTAGAATTACGTTCTTTTAGATCGTTTGGGCGTTGCAGAAAAACCACCACGAGTGCCGACTGCTTTGACAAGCCCTAAAAATTATGATAGCTTTTAATCAGTTTTAATAGGGCAGTTTTCCTAAGCACAAGTTTTAATCGGGAAGGCTGTTTGTTTAACCGTAGGAGGTTTGTAACCGTGGCAGAACGCGAAGTGGGTACTGTAAAGTGGTTCAATAATGACAAGGGTTATGGTTTTATTGAACGTGATGCAGGTGGCGACATCTTCGTCCACTACAGTGCCATCCAAGGCAATGGCTATCGTTCTTTAGAAGATGGCCAGCGGGTAGAATTTGCAGTGGCAGAGGGTCCTCGTGGGCTTCAGGCTCAAGAAGTGAACCGAATCGCTGATTAGCATCTCTAACTTGCAACCAAAAAGAGCACATCGGACGATGTGCTCTTTTTTTATGCCTGGATTCTGTTACGAAAACTTATCGGCCAAAATGCATGGGCATGATGATATGGACAAAATCATTGTCGCCAACGGGCTTGATTACGCCAGGTTCCATTGGATTGGTGGTTTCCAGTGCCACCTGTGGCGTTTCAATCACGCTTAATACATCGGTCATGTACTTCACGTTGAACGCAATTTCAATGGAATCGCCATCAACATCGGCATCAATCGGGGCCACGGAGTCACCGGTTTCGGTACTGGTGGCGGCAATCACGGCCGAACCTGGGCTTAGTTCATCCCCTGGCTCGATACGCACGCGGGCGGTGTGGCTGCTTTCGCGGGCAAAAATCTCGGCTCGCTTGCAAGCGCTGCGGAATTCGGCCGTGCTGAGTACGGTGCGCGTCAGGTTTTTCTTGGGGATGATGGGCGTGTAATCGGGGAAGGTCTCGTTGATAAGCTGGGAGACCAGCACCACGTTGTCCATGTCGAACACAATCTGGTTGCGCCCTTCCGGTAGCGAGATATAGACGGCTTCGTTGTCCTCATTGGCAATGCGGGACAGCTCCATCAGCGCCCGCGCTGGAATGATGATATCAATTGGTTTTTCCACATAGCCAGGGATATGAGCCGAGCGCAGCGACAAACGGAAGCCATCGGTGGCGGCCATGAGCATCTTGCTTTCTTCAAAATGGGTGGAGACGCCGGTGAGGGTGGGGCGGGTGTCATCGGTGGCGGCGGCCATGGCGACCTGGTTGATCATTTGCTTGAGAACGGCCGTTTCCACACGAATCCGGTTATCCTGATCAGGCTGCGGCACCAGCGGAAACTCCTGTGCATCGATCCCCTTGATGTTGGCTTCGGTACGGCCGCACGTGACGTGAATGGTCTGGTTTTGGTCATTCAGCACCAAATCCACCCGATCTTGCGGCAGCGCCCCAACCAAATCGCTAAAGGTGCGGGCGGGCACGGTGACGGAGCCTTCTTCTTCCACCTTCGCCCCAATCCAGGCCGTGATCACAATTTCCAGATTGGTAGCCGAAAGTTTAAGACGGCCGTTGTCAGTCTCCAGCAGCACGTTGGCCAAAACAGGCAGCATAGAGCGTGTGCTCACCGCCCGACTAACGATATTTAACCCTTTTGCCAAGTTTTCTTGCAGACAGGAAACCTTCATTGCCACATCTCCCTAAAGTATTGTTGTAATATCCCGCATGTGCGCCTGTGGATAGTATACAGGAACGCAGCGCCCAGGGCAAGACGAGGCCGTGTCTAAAATTGGTCCAATCTTGATATGCGTCTCCTCATCCATACTTGGCGAAAGATTGGACCAATTTACTGACGATGCAGCCAATTGAGCGCTCCCAACCCCGCTGCCCGACCCGTGGCAAAGCAAGCCGTCAGCAAATAGCCGCCCGTGGGCGCTTCCCAATCCAGCATTTCCCCGGCACAAAAAACGCCAGGCAGCGCCTGCAGCATGAGCGATTCGTCCAGCGTGGCAAAAGTGACGCCGCCCGCCGTGCTGATCGCCTCTGCCAACGGCCGTGGCGTGGTAAGCGTAAGTGGCAACGCTTTGATCGCCACCGCTAGTTTATGCGGATCAGCAAAATCCTCGGCGGGCACAACGTCGCGCAGCAGGCCAGCCTTGACGCCCTTGAGGCGCAGGCGGCTCTGCAAATGACTGGCCATCGAGCGAGAGCCGCGCGGTTTAGCCAAACTTTTAGCGATTTGTGCTTCAGTACGGTCAGGGAGCAGATCGAGGTGACAAACGGTACGGCCGTTTGCCAAAATCGCATCCCTTAACCCTGCCGACGCTGCATAAATGAGACTGCCTTCCACGCCGGTTTCGGTGATCACAAACTCACCCCGCTGGTGGAAATCTTGGTGGTGGAGTTCGATTGTTTTCACCGGTGATCCGGCAAATTTTTCGCGGAAATAATCACTCCACGCCACGTCAAAGCCGCAGTTGGCGGGCAGCAGCGGGGCAATGTCCACCCCTCGCGCTTGGAGCAGTGGCACCCAGCCACCATCCGAACCGAGTTTGGGCCAGCTCGCTCCGCCCAGTGCCAAAATCACCGCATCGGCCTGCACTGATGTTTCGCCATCGGGCGTGGCAAAACGCAGAGCGCCATCATTGGCCCAACCGAGCCAGCGGTGCTGCATTTGGAAGGTGACGCCAGTGGCGCGCAGTCGCTTGAGCCAGGCGCGCAGCAGCGGCGCAGCTTTCATTTCCGTGGGGAAGACGCGGCCCGAGCTGCCGACAAACGTCTCAATGCCCAAATTGTGCACCCAGGCGCGCAGCTCATCAGGGCCGAATTGGTTGAGTAGAGGGGCGAGGTGGGGTTGGGAACGGCCGTATCGCCCCACAAACTGGTCAAAAGGTTCCGAATGGGTGATGTTCAGCCCGCCGCGCCCGGCCAGCAAAAATTTACGCCCCACCGAGCGCATCCCGTCGTACACGGTGACAGTGACATTACCCTGCGCCAGCTGTTCAGCAGCCATCAGGCCAGCCGGACCGCCGCCAATGATGGCGGCTGTATGTGTGTGAGTGCGTTTAGACATGAGAGAAGGATGGTGGGGAACGGCCGTTCCTTAAGGTTCCCAGCCGGTAAACTCAGCCCAAGTTTGCGCCGCATCCCAGATGAGATCATACACCGGGTCTTTGATGTCGTAATAGGCGTCTACATCGTCCCCGTGGTATTTGGCCAACTGCCGCTTAATAATTTCCACGGCCTGGGCCGATTGGGGATGCGCCTGCAAATAATCACGGAAGAGCAAGGGGTAGCGCTGGTTGGGCTTGCCTGCCACCCGCACATGAATATTGGCGCGCCGCTGCCCTTCTGGCTGAATAAACAGAAATTTTTGCCAATTTTCCGGCGCAGAATCTGCCCCTGGTGGCACGTGATCCTTCACTGAGCGGGGAAATTGCTGAAAGCCAGCGTCGAGCAAGGCCTGCTGCACCGCTTCCGTGAGCGCCGCGACGGTTATTTGGACATCAATCACGTCTTTGGCTCCCAATCCTGGCACTGAGGTGGAGCCGATATGGTCAATGCGCAGGGCCAGCGGACCAAGGGCCGCCGCCAGGGTTTCTTTGATTTGGATAAATTCTTGGGGCCAACGGCCGTTGTAAGCCAAAATCTCAATCATCTGTCCATTTCTCGCTACACCACTGTGCCAAACAATGCGCCAACAGCCGCCGTTAGACCCATCGCCAATGCGCCCCAAAAGGTCACCCGCAGCGCCGATTTACCGACGGGAGCGCCGCCAGCTCGCGCAGCCAAAACCCCCAAAAGCGCCAAAAAGACCAGGGACGTCAGGGAAACCGTGATAGCCAGGCTAGATTCTGGCATGATGAGGACAGTGAGCAAAGGTAGAGCCGCGCCCGCGGCAAACGTCGCCGCCGAAGCTAAGGCCGCCTGCACCGGTCGGGCGGTTAACACCTCAGAAATGCCCAGTTCATCCCGCGCATGCGCCGCCAGCGCATCGTGGGCCATCAACTGGACGGCTACTTCTTTGGCCAGCTGTGGTTCCAGACCCCGCGCCACATAAATTGCGGCCAGCTCTTCCTGCTCAAATTCATGGTCGGTGGCCAGCTCTTCACGTTCGCGCGCCATATCGGCCGTTTCGGTATCGGCCTGGGAGCTCACGGAGACGTATTCGCCAGCGGCCATCGACATGGCGCCAGCAACCATTCCAGCTATACCGGCCACCAAAATGCTGCTGCGGTCGGCGCTGGCGGCGGCCACCCCCACCACCAGACTGGCGGTGGACAGGATGCCATCGTTCGCGCCCAAAACGGCCGCTCGCAGCCAGCCAATATGTTGGGTGTAATGTTGTTCACGACGGATTGCACTCATGCGGCTTCCTCCATTGCGCTATAAAAATGGTAGATGGGGATTATCACTGCAAAACGGGCAGGGTCAAGTAATTATCGGGCACAAAGAGGCTGCCTTCGGTGGTGCCTTGCGGGGCGATTTGCAGGAGACGGCCGTTCAACTCTCCCTCGCGCATCTTCCCTGCTAGAGCCAACCGGAATGCTTCGGTGACCTGGCTCACCTGTTCGGCCGTTTCGTGCACAAATTCCAGCCGAAAATGGCCAATGCCCGCCTTCTGCCAATCGGCCAGATGCGCCGCGCCGGTTTGTGCCTCGGCCCCAAAAACGGTGTTGCGGCAGCCCACGTCAGCCATCACGGGATGGGAACGGCCGTGCACGTCGCGCAGTGCCACCTTGTGTTTCTCGCATGGCGTGCCGCAATCTTTGTAGCTGGTGCCTTCGGAGAGGAAGCGACAAAAGACGCAGTGCTCGGTGTGAAAGACAGGCAGGTGGTGGTAAGCAATCACTTCCAGGCGGCCTGGGCCAACGGCAGTTCCCAGCGCCGTAATTTGCGCCGCGTTCAAATCATGTGTAGGGGCCAATCGCGCCAAACCCAGCTCAAAAAAGGTGTGCGCCGACAGCGCATTAGCGGCATTCAGGCTGAAATCGCCGTGCAGCGGTTGGCTGGTACGGCCTTGCAGCGCGTGCAGCAGGCCGGTAGAACGCACCAAAATGGCACAGTCCAGCCGCAGCAAAAAGTTGACGATGCGCTGCTCATCGGGCTTGAGAATGCGCGGGCTGGCGACTCGGGCCTCGATGCCCGCCGCCTGAACCTGCTCCACGGCGGGGCGCAGGCCGTACAAATCCAGATAGTCCAGGGTGATGCTGGCCGGTTGCAGGTCGAGGGCGGCGGCGAGCTGTTCGGGGGTGCGGACGAGAAGATGGAGAAATGGTGAATGGTGAATAGTTAATGGTAAATGGTTAATGGTATGGGCAATGGCGTGGTGGAGGACGGCCGTTGGTTCCTGAATTTTGGTGGCGGGCGGGGCGGCTTGTTGGGCTTGCAGCTGCTCAACGGCATCGCGGCGCAGATTGTTGAGCAGGGAGGCGGGGGCAAAGGGACGGCCGTTCACATCCAGCGTCAGGTTGGCCAATTCGTACGGCGTGTTGCCCAGGCGGCCCAACTGCTCGCGGGCAAAGTCCAGGCTCAGTGATTGGTTGCGTGCGGCTGGCAGTGGCTCCGGCGACTGTACCGTAACCTGAATGTGTGGCTGCTCGTCAAGGGTCCAGGTTAGTGTCAGCGGTTGGCCTTCGTAGGCGGTGGCATGGATGGAAAGCGGCCGTTTCTGCACCGGTTGGCTCGCCTGCGTGAACGGCTTCGCCGCTTTTTCCAGCTCAGGATCATGCGTACGCCACACCCAATCCCCAGGACGAATCCGGCCAAAATTAATCTGCCCGTTGCCAAACTTAAATTCAATCAAATCCGCAGATTTCGCAGATGGTCGCAGATTTTCTTCTTTTCCTTTGCTGCTTCGCGCTTTTGCGTCAAATTTTTCTGCCCGCACTTCGTAAACAAAGCCGCCTTCTTCCGGCTCGGTGGGGCTGCGCCAGTCGGCGGCGTCGAAGACGAGGCCATCCCCCGGCTTGATGGGCGCGATAGCGGCGACGGGTTCGGGCTGGATCAGCACCCCGTCGGCCAGCACGCGCTGCACGACACCCACTTTGACGCCGCGATGGTTGGGGGAACGGCCGTTCACCACCGTCTGATGATTGGTACCCGACACAAAATGTGCCCCCAATCCGCGCGAGTACACCTGGGTGAGCTGGATTTCTTCTACCGGATCGATGGTGTGGGAACGGCCGTGCCAGGCTGCGTCCACCGCCTGCCGGTAAGCGCGGGTCGTCAGGGTCACGTAGTTGGCATCCTTATACCGCCCTTCAATTTTCAGGGCCGAGATGCCGATCTCTACAATTTCGGGAATCTGGTGCAGAGCGTACAAATCGCCGGGCGAGAGCAAATAGCGGGCGTCGCCCAGCGGTTTGAGCTGGTCGTCCACAATCATCTCGTACGGCAGACGACACGCCTGGGCGCATTTGCCACGGTTGGCGCTGCGCCCGCCCCACGCCTCGGAGGAGAAACATTGCCCGGAGTAGGAAACGCACAGCGCACCATGGACAAACATTTCCAGTTCGCAGTCGGTGGCGGTGCGAATAGCACGCACCTCGTCCAGCGACAGCTCACGAGCCAGCACCACGCGGCTGACGCCAAACTGCTGTGCCAGGGCAATGCCTTCGGCGCTGGTGATGCTCATTTGTGTGCTGCCGTGGATGGCTAAATCTGGCGCAATTTGCCGCGCCAGTTGGGCCACGGCCACATCCTGCACGATGATGCTGTCGGCTCCGGCGGCGGCGATTTCCGCCAGTGCCTTGACCGCTTCGTCCAATTCATGATCAAATACCAGCGTGTTGAAGGTGACGTACCCTTTTACGCCGCGCCGGTGCAGCGTTTGCATCACGTCTGGCAGTTCGATGAGGGTAAAACCCACCTTAGCCCGGGCAGTGAAGTGGGTCAGGCCAAAGTAGACGGCATCGGCCCCAGCTTCAATGGCGGCGTGCAATTGCGGCCAATATCCGGCCGGACTCATGATTTCGGGCTTGTGTTTCTCCATGGGGCGTATTTTACAGCAGTTGGGGATTATTCACTGCCGCAATTTTGGGGACTAGTTGCTTGAATCGCTCATTTTGCGGGCGATGATTGTGAAAATGTGCCAATGTTTGCTGCCGGCGGTGGAGCGTCCTGGCTTGTCTTCTTCATCAAAATAGTCGATGGCAAAGTTTGCAAACAGCGCTTCTACACTTTGTTTTGTGTGGAAATTCATGTGGGCATTGACGGCCCAGGAATCATTAACGCCGAAGAGGTTGCCCGCGAAACGGCCGTTCTCCACCAAGCTCGCCTCAATTTTCTGCCACAAACTGGGGAAGCTGTCGGGATGGCAAAAGGGCAGGGACAGACTGGCATGAATCAGCTGGGCGGGCGGCAGGGTGAGCTGCTCAAACTGGGCTACCTCGGTTTGCAAATTTTTCGTGAGGTCAGTAGGCACTTGGGCCAACAGTCGTTCCAGCGCCACGGGTTCGGCATCAATGGCCAACACCTGCCAGCCATTTTCCAGCAAAAAGAGGGTGTCAGTGCCGTCCCCGCAGCCTAGGTCAATGGCGAAACGGCCGTTTGGCCGAGACGTCTCTTTCTCCAATTCCAGGGCAGCGCGCAGCAGCGGGCGGGGCGAGCGCCCTTTGATTTTGTCGTAATAGTTTTCCCAGTTGACCTTATCTAATTTCAAGAATTACCCTGCGCGACTAAAAACTGCCTCAACCGCCAGCATCGCTGCGCCGTCTGGCGTTACATTGTGCATAATCAGCTTGAATTGATCGTTTTCTAGCGGCTGGATGGTGATGCGCCAGCCCCAATCGGGGCCGGGTGGGGCGGCATAGCTGCCATCTACCACGGCCGATCCATCCGGTTTGGTTGTGCCGGTTAGCTGCATGATTTTATCCTGCATGTGCCATGAATCGACCCAACTGGCGTTTACCTGCGCGCCGTCTTGCCCCAAAAGCAGAACACCAGCCTGCGGCTGGCCTTCATCGGCCCAGGTGTAATGCAGGGTGATGAATTTGTTTTGGGCGACCGGTTGGAGTACGGCCGTTCCCTTTGATTCTCGGGCTGGTTCGGTGGGAACTAACCACAGACGGTTACTGCCTTGCCAGTTTCCTGCTAATGCCAATAAAACTTCTGAAACAGCCATTGCTTATGCTCCTTTGGCCTGACTGATTTTGTAGTGCCGGGCCGTGACCAAAGACGAGTGCCGGGTCACGGCCCAGATGACTCTAGCTTTGGTTTGGTTCGTAGTGAAGTAGGACGATGCCGCAGTCAAACGGGATCGCTTTGACCAACTTGAGCGCGAGACGGCCGTTCACCTCACCAAAAATGGATAAGCCAGCGCCAACCGCCGCCGGATTTACAAATAAATGATACTCGTCGATGAGGTTGTGTTTGATAAGGTCAGACACAAAATCGGCACCGCCATAGACAATAATATCTTGACCAGCTTGCTCTTTAAGGGCCTTGATTTCTTCTACCAGCCCCCCTTGGGCCACGACGGTGTTGTCCCATTTTGACTGGTCTAGCGAATGGCTGAAAACGACTTTTGGCGTTTCGCTGAATTTTATCCCGGCGAGATGTTCCTCATGCTCAGGATTAGCCGCTACAGATGCCCAATGGGGAATAAACCCCTCCGCCAGGTTGCGCCCCAAAACGATGCAGTCAACCGGTTCGGTGAGTTCGGTGACGTACTGTTTAAGCGCCTCATCCCAGTTAAACGTAATCCAATCCATAGCTCCGTTTGGTCCGGCAATAAATCCATTCACGGTCATTTGTACTTGCAGTTTTAGTTTTCTCATTTGCTGTGTCTCCTTTTGTTGTCACTTGATACGGAGATCATAATCAAAGGCCAAAAGATCGTCTTGAACAAAAACGACACTTAGCCGGCTGAGTCTGGTTGGTAAATTTGGGCAGGCGTGAAGCCGATAAAACGCTTTAGCGATCGGGTGAGGTGGGGTTGGTCGGCATAACCAGCCTCAAAGGTCGCCTCGACGATAGGGATGCCTTGTTGCAGCATGGTGGTGGCTTGCTTGGCCCGTTCGATCTGCTCAAAGGTGCCCTGGGTGATGCCCGTGGCGCGCAAAAAGCGGCGCTGGATGGTGCGCGGGGAGAGGTCTAACGGCCGTTTCGCCAGCACCGCCTCCACCACCGGATCAAACACCAGCAGCTCTTCGCGTACCAGCTGGGCAATAAACTCATCGACGGTTTCCAGGGTGGGGAGTTCCCAGGCGGCGCTGTGCAGCCAGAAACGGCCGTTGGCTGCGGCTGGCAAATTCACATTCTCATCCACCAACTTGCTGACCGGCAAATGAGGCAGGAAGGCACCATGCTTAAACACAATGCCAAAATATTCCGTGTCTTTGGCAAAAGGGGCACGTTTGGCCTGTGTCTCAGGGCCGCGCATGGTGATGACTAGCTCCCCCTGATGGCGAGCGATGACCATTTCCCAATGCGTTTCGGCCGTGGACACAAACGAACCATCGTCCAGGCTGCGCGTGCGCCAAACTGCCTCCACCAAAGGGGAGGCAGCGGGTCGGCCCTCAAACTCAAAAACGCTGTGGTTGTCATCCATCGGCCTGGTTCCTTAGCGATCCATGGCAAATCGGGTAAATCTTCGTTTACTTTTGCTTCTCTTGTAGCGCCGCTACTATTTTAGCAATGCGGCGCTGGCGCGTCTCTTCAGCTTTGGCGCTTTCTACTTGCCGCACATATTCCTTGCGCATCGAAGGTGCCAGGCCATCAAAAACTGGGCGTAGGTTGTTTTCAGCCAGGACTGTGGCCAGGCTGTCGGGCACTTCAACGGTGCGGGGGGCGGTATCCAGCTCTAGTGTAACCTCAACCGTGTCACCGGCCTGTACGCCAGCGGCTTCGCGTCGTTCCTGGCTTAAGGGCAGCATGAAAACATCGCCATAGGCGGCAACTGTACTGTGGTAGGTGAAGTTGTTCAAGCTCACTTTTACCTTGGGACGCTTACCTGAACCCAGCGCGCCAATAACGTGGGCAGGCACGGAAATCCCCGTGGCATTTTTACCTTCTTCTTGCAAAATGGTGGCTGTGAATGTTTGGGACATGGTTGCGTCCTCCAGTTCAAATGTTTGATTTTATAACGAATCGGCCAGCGGCGGCAGGGTGATGTGGCCAAACAGGTCACTCAGCTCAAACGCCTCGATCCCCTGCATGCCCAGCATAAGGGCAATTTAATTTGGCCGCCGTCAATCATTGGATGAATTGTAAGCGGTCTGTGGGAACGGTTGGCTAATTTTAAGCGTGATCGTAGTTAACCATCCAATTGATGCCAAATTTATCAATGAACATACCAAAGGTGGCGTTCCAGAAGGTTTTTTCCAGAGGCATGGTTACGGTTCCGCCCGCGGAAAGGGCGTTAAATAGGCGGATTGCCTCTGCTTCGCTGTCTGGCTGGAGGGTAAGGCCAAAGTTGTTGCCAAAAGTAACTTCACCACTCATGCCTTGCACGACGTCGCTACCCATGATCAGCCCTTGATTTCCTAGGGTGAGGGCGGCATGCATGATTTTGTTTTGGTCACTTTCGGGCATCTGATCCGCATTGGGCATGCTGCTAAAGCGGTCAAAGCTGAGCGAGCTACCCGTAAAAATGCTAGCGTAAAAGTTGAAGGCTTCTTCACAATTGCCGTTGTAGTTTACATAAGCTGTAATTGTGGTCATTTGAGATTCCTGTTTGAGTTATGGTTTAGGAGGAAGTGGAAACGGCCGTTCCCATTTCCAAAAGTGTGCTTACGGTGCGCCAGTTGCGGGCGGTTGCCGCCACGCCTACGGCTTTTTCCACTTTGGCCGCCAGTTTAGAACGGCCGATTCCGTCCGGCGCATGCAGATAAAAAACGGCATCAATGAGCACAAACTGCTCGGTGTCGCTTTTGATAGCTTCCAGGTTGGCCAAATCTGGGTTGGGTGGGGCGGCGGTGAGGAAGTAGAAGTGGAGGGTTTTATGCTGTTCGTCGGTTGCGGGAAAGGGATTGCGGGAAACGGCCGTTGCCAATTCCGCCAAACTCAGCAGCATAATCTGCGGCTCAAAGCCATGATGCGCATTTATCGCCGCTCCAATCTCCTGAGCCAGCGCGGGTAAATCTGCGCGTTCGCTCTGGAAAACCACATTACCGCTCTGGATGTAGGTTTGTACGTTGGCTAAACTTAGCTCTTCCAGCAGCGCCTTCAGCGCTTTCATGGGCAGCTTATTGTGCCCACCCACGTTGATACCTCGTAATAAAGCAATAATCGTATTCATCAAATCATCTTTTACGGCAAAGAGCGCGAAGGACGCAGAGATTTTTGATTTCTCCGCGTTCTCCGCGCCCTCTGCGGTGAATGTATTTAGCCACCGGCCATTGCGCCGATGATGCGGAACGGTTCGGTGCCGTTTGCCACCACTTCGGGCAGCGGCTTGTCGGGTGCTTCGTGTGACCAATCCTGCCCGGCCGCAAAAAAGCGAATGAAATCGCGCCGCTTATGCGTGCTGTGCTCACGCACCGTGCCGCGCAAGACGGGGTACATCGCTTCCAGCTTGTCCAGAATGGCTTGCTGGGTAATCGGACCATCCAGCTCCACCTGCACCTCTTTGCCCACCTTGGCCAGATTGCGCAGATGGAACGGTAACGTCACGCGAATCATGGTAATGTTTGCACCTCAACAGACAGAACAGCTGGTAAATCGTGCACAATCGCTGTCCAGCTGTCGCCTGAATCGGCCGAAGCGTATACCTGGCCGCCGGTGGTGCCAAAGTAGATGCCGCAAGATTTCAGCTTGTCCACGGCCATGGCGTCGCGCAAAATGTTGACATAACAATTTTCTTGCGGCAGGCCGTTGGTCAGCGCTTCCCACTCGTTGCCACCGCTGCGGCTGCGGTAAACGCGCAGCTTGCCTTCTGGCGGGTAATGCTCCGAGTCGCTTTTGATCGGCACGACGTAAATCGTTTCCGGTTCATGCGTGTGTACAGCAATGGGAAAACCAAAATCGCTGGGCAAATTGCCGCTGACTTCGTGCCACAGATCGCCCGCGTTGTCGCTGCGCATCACGTCCCAATGCTTTTGCATAAACAGCACGTCGGGTCGCGAGGGGTGCAGCGCGATGTT
The DNA here is from genome assembly GCA_020634565.1 of Ardenticatenaceae bacterium. Classification (GTDB taxonomy): domain Bacteria; phylum Chloroflexota; class Anaerolineae; order Promineifilales; family Promineifilaceae; genus Leptofilum. The sequence goes on along the minus strand of JACKBN010000009.1, from coordinate 207,834 downwards.
GTGGACGCAGTGGCCCACTTCAGCTTCGGAATCGGGCAGTTCGAAGGGGGAAACCAGCCCTTGGTTGATGGGACGCCACGTCTCGCCGCCGTCGTCGGTGCGGAATGCCCCGGCGGCGGAGATGGCTACAAACATGCGATTGGCGTTGTTGGGGTCGAGGATGATGGTGTGCAGGCACATGCCGCCAGCGCCGGGCTGCCAGAGATGCCCTTTCACCTCGCGCAGGCCAGGCAGCTCTTGCCAGCTTTGCCCGCCATCGTCAGAGCGAAACAGGGCGGCGTCTTCTACACCCGCAAACACAGTTTCAGGCTCAGTAAGCGATGGCTCAAGGTGCCAAACGCGCTTGAATTCCCAAGGGTGCTGCGTGCCATCGAAAAATTGGTGGGTGCCGGGGTCGCCATCATAGGCAAACTCATTGTTCACCGCTTCCCAGGTTTGCCCGCCATCATCTGAACGCTGCATGAGCTGGCCAAACCAGCCATTGGATTGGGAAGCATAGATGCGGTTGGGATTAACTGGGGAGCCTTTCATGTGGTAAATCTCCCAGCCCGCAAAATGGGGGCCGCTCACGTCCCAATTCTGCCGCTTTTCATCGGAGGTCAAGATAAATGCACCTTTTTTAGTGCCAACTAAAACTCGTACGCCGCTCATGATTTTTCTCCTTGTACTTGCTATTTCTTTTTCTTTTTTGCTGCTGCTTTTGCCAGATTTTCGGTGACTCTAAATTCAACAATTTTGGTGATCAACGCATAGGGCATTGGCTGGTCAAAGGGAAACTGCACGGAGCCTTTGCCGCCTTTGTATTGGGCGAGTTCTTCTTTGAACTGCTCCAGCCCAGAGGGAATAGGGTAAAAGCCGAGGTGGGTTTTGAAAGCACCAAAGTGAACGAGATTGCCTGCCAGCTTAAAGGTGGGCATGCCGTAACTGATGGCTTCTGTGGCCTGGGGAGCGGCCGTTTTTATTGTCTCGCGCACCTTCTGCAAAATGTCCTGGACGTCCGCCGGGAAAGCGGCGATGTATTCGTCAATCGTAGTAGGTTTTTCCATGATTTTGATTTTTCACTGGTTATGCCCGCGAAGAGCGCATGGCTTTTTTCTTGGCAATGGCGTTGTTGGCTACCATGTCTTGATACGCTTCTGAGTCCATTGCAAACAGGGCAATCTTGCCTTCGTCGTTGCTGTGCACGCCCCAACCGTATCGCTTGGTGAGCGGCGAAGCGCGAAAGCAAGGCTGGCCTTTGGCGAAGAAAATCTCGCGCTGTTCCGCTAGCGCTTCGTCGGAAATGCCTTTTCTTTCAGCAAAAACGGCAAACAAAACGTCGTCGGAGGTGTATTCGTAGGGGTGGCCGTGCAGCATTTCATACTGCAAATTAGCCACAGATTTATTACCCTTGACTGGCGGGATTTCGCCGTGGGTGGCCGGGCAATCTTCCGCGACTTCGATCAATGTGTTGAAGTAGTTGGTTGTTGACATAGTTTAGGCCACTCCGTAGGCATGTGAAATTTCAAATTGATAAACCAGCCGCTTTTGGGTCAACATCGTTTGCAGGAAAGCGTCGGTATCCAATTCCTGACCAAACCAGCTGATGGGGCCAGTGGGTTTGTTTTGCATCTGGCGCATGAGGCGCAGGTTTAGTTCTGGAGCGTCAGGGCCATCGAGGATGGTAACGGCCGTTTCCAACGTCAGAAACGAATACTGCTTGTCAAACACAAAGAGCGTGCAGCGTGGATCTCGCCGCAGCCGATCGGTGCGTATGCGGTCCTGCGTGCCGCTGCTCCACAGCTTGCCATCTACCAGGGCAATGCTTACGCGGACGGCTTTGGGCATGCCATCATCGGCAATGGTGATCATGGCGGCGGCGTTGTTGTTTTCCAGGAAGGTTCTTTGGCTTTCGGTGAGAGACATAATTTCTCCTGCATACATGTGGGTCGGATTGCCAATCCGACCTCCGATTTTATTCATGATGGTGAGCTTACACGCATGAAGTTTCCTTAATCAATTATTGCCAGACTGGCGGCAAAATCCTTCACTTTGGGGGTCTTGCCCGCCTCAATCACCAAGCCTTCAGCCTGTAAATGGGCCGCTTGAGCCGCGGCACCGCCAGGAAAAGTAGTGATGAGACCGCCGTTTTGGTTGATAACTCGCCAGTAGGGTGCGTTGCCGTGGGCATCCTGAGCAATTGCTTTTAATGCCTTGCGCGTGGTCACCGGGCAAGTGCCCTGAACGTTAAACTGTTCAGTGAGTTTCTGGCGTAGTTGGCTGGTGGTTAGCAACCGTGATGCCGGAATCCGGGCAATGAGCGCTTCGACCGTGGCGGTTGAAGGCAGCAGCATTTTGCCCGTGGTGCCAAAAAATTTGACGCGCTCCGGCGGAATATCGACGATTAAATCTTCTTGCAGTGCCATAGTGACCTTTTGTGGGCGAGCGCCGTTATGATTTTAAGGTGCAGAGCGCCTGACGAATTTCGCCCAGGTGGTAAGCGGTGTGCACAATCATGCCCATCGCCCCGCCCACTTCATATTCGTTTTTCCATTCGGCCTGGTCATTGATAAGCTGTTTAACGTGATTGTAGCTTTCGCGCAGTTCATCCTGGATGGTTTGCCACTCTTGGGGCGAAACGGCCGTAACCTCCCGCCAAATCTTGCCCCAATCCACCCGTTCAAACTTCTGGGTGCGCACATTTTCAACCAGCACGTCCAGGTAAAACGCGGTGTGCTTGACCTGTGCCGCCAGCGTGGCGCATTTGCCGCCCACGGGGATGGATGCTTCTTCGGCCGAAATGGTGGCTAAGGTTTCAAAAAAAGAGGTGCCTTTGTCCAGAAAAATGCCCTGAACTTTGTCGAACGTTTCATCGAGAAGCATGTAAAGAGATTTTTTGAACAAATCACTGTCTATTGTAGTTGACATAATTACTCCTTAGTTAAAAAAGCGGAACACAAAGCGGCGCAGAGAAGTCGCAGAGTGACGCAGAGAGAATCTACCCGTTTGAACCAGAGGCGAAGGTGAGGCCCTGTTCGGCCAATGCTTCGCCTAAATGCCGGATTGCTTTGGGGCCTATGCCGTGCAGTTTGAGCAGTTCGGCTTCACTGATTTGGGTAAGCTGAGCCAGATTCTCAATGCCAGCGGCGGCCAAAGCGCGTTGCGCCGGTTTGCCCACGCCTTTGGGCCAAACGATTTGATTTGACATAAATAAATTTCCTAATGGATCGGTTCGAAGTTGTTGGCAGCGTAGGCAGCCCAGGTTTGGATGAGTTGGGTGATGTCAGCAGCGTGGGTTTGCAGGAAACGGCCGTCCACCACTTTCACCACAAACCGCTTATCCGCCAGCCATGTGGCCAGCCCTGTTGTATCTTCAAACAGGTGCTGCCCCGTTTTAGTGTCTTTCCCTTTGGGGCCGGTGTGAAAGATTAAGGAAAGGATTCCGTAATTGCGAAAGTTAAAGGTAATGATGTCGTTGCCGTTTAGGGCGTAGCTGGGCGCATTCCATTTTACCCCTTCTACCAAAGCGGGTTCTGCCTGTGCAATTAGCGCTCGCACCTGGTTGATTAGGTCCAAGTCTGGATGATCCAGCGAGGACAATAATTGCTCAACCGTTTGAGTTTTCATGAATACCTCTTCGACAGCAAGGATTTGTAGTTTATCTTGTTGTTGCCCGAATGTTGTGGAGAAAAGGTGAAAAATCAGCGAGTTCTAATGGGCAAGATGTCGGGCATTATAGAACAAATTTTCTAATCTGTCCAGCTTCACTTTAGGCAAAAATCGGCGGGGAAACGGCCGTAAATTGATACATTTCGACTAGCGAACGGACGTTCTGGTATTTTATAGTGCCCCCTGAATTTATTAACCGCGAGCATGAGGAAATGAGATGTTGCTGCTGATGAAACGGCCGTTTTGCGATACTATCAGCCTTATGGCCCTGAAAACCCGATCCCGGCAAGAAAATCACGACCTCATTGAAGAAGTGAAGCGCTACATTCACCAACACATGGATGAACCCCTCAATCGCGAAACGCTGGCAGCGGTGGCCGACTTCTCAGTGCCCCACCTGCATCGCCTTTTCCGGGAATGTGTGGGTGAAAGCATGGGCAGCTACGTGCGCCGCTTGCGCCTGGAACGCGCTGGCCGCAAACTGCGCCTCGGCGCGGTCAACATCACCGAAGTGGCCCTGGCCGCAGGTTATGACAGCCATGCTGCCTTTGGCAAAGCGTTTAAACAGCAGTTTGGCCTTTGCCCCAGTGACTTCCGTGCCTTGAGCTGCCTGGCGGCCACGCAACTTCTTTTACGCTCGCAAAAAAAGCAAGGAGTAAACCACGGTGAGAATTGAACTGAGCAGTATTTTTGTAGATGATCAGGAGAAGGCGCTGCAATTTTATACGGCCGTTCTCGGCTTCAGCAAAAAGCAGGATTTTCCGGTAGGGGAAGCGCGCTGGATCAGCGTCGTGTCGCCTGAAGCGCCTGATGGCACCCAGCTTGTGTTGGAACCAAACAGTAACCCGGCTGCCCTGACCTTCCAGCAATCCCTCTTTGCCCAGGGTATTCCCTTTACCGCCTTTGGCGTTGATAACGTTTACGATGAATACGAACGCCTGAAAAACCTGGACGTGCTGTTTAGCGTAGACCCCACCGACGTGGGCGAAGTCATCATCGCCGTGTTCGAAGACACTTGCGGCAACCTGATTCAGATTTATCAGGTCAAAGCTTGATCCAAACCCCGGTGATAGTCACTTGTCAGGGTGGCTGTCACCGGGAAGATCGCTTTTTACTTTTTACTCGCCCTTCTCAGCGTAGCGCCGCTTCCATTCGTACAGCTTATTGATCGCTTCCAGCGGCGACATCGTGTTCACGTCCAGTGTCTTTAGCTCGTCCAAAATGGGGCTAGATTCGGGGAAGAGGGCCATTTGCTGGGCACTGTTGAGCCGGCTGGGTTCAACGGCCGTTGTCGGCGCGTGTTCCTCCAATTCCTGCAAAATCTCATTGGCCCGATTGATGACATCGCGCGGCAAGCCTGCCAGCTGGCCGACGTGGATGCCGTAGCTCTGGTCCGCGCCGCCGGGCACAATTTGGTGCAAAAAGATCACCTTGTCCCCTTCCTCGGCCACAGCGACGTTGTAGTTGCTTACCAGCGGCAGCAAGTCGGCCAGGCCGACCAGCTCGTGGTAGTGCGTGGCAAAGAGGGTGCGCGGCTTGAGGCGCGGATGGTTATGCAGATATTCGATGATCGCCCAGGCGATAGCCAACCCGTCGTAGGTGCTGGTGCCCCGGCCAATTTCATCCAGGATGAGCAGGGAGCGGTGGGTGGCGTGGTTAAGAATTTCGGCCGTTTCTACCATCTCTACCATAAAGGTGCTGCGCCCGGCGTGCAGCTCGTCGTGTGCGCCGATGCGGGTAAAGATGCGGTCCACCAGCCCAATTTCGGCGCTGTCGGCGGGCACAAAGCTGCCGATTTGGGCCATCAGCACAATCAGCGCCACCTGCCGCAAATAGGTGCTTTTACCAGACATATTCGGCCCGGTGATGATTTGGATGCGCTCGCTGTCGTCCATCTGCACGTTGTTGGGCACAAACCGTTCCATGTTCAACGTTTGCTCTACCACGGGGTGACGGCCGTTTACAATCGCAATCTTGTTGTCATTCGTCAGCACGGGCCGGACGTAGCCTTGCATCGCGGCTGCTTCGGCCAGGGCCGCGGCCACATCAAGCTGGGCCAGCACGTTGGCGGTTTTAAGCAGCCGTTTGGCGTACTGGGCTACCTGCTGGCACACCTCGGCAAAAACGCGCCGCTCAATTTCCAAAATGCGTTCCTCCGCGTTGAGGATGAGCGTTTCATATTCTTTTAGCTCTGGCGTGATGTACCGCTCCGCGTTGGTCAGCGTTTGCTTGCGGATGTAATCCTCAGGCACACGGTCGCTATGGGTGCGGGTGACCTCGATGTAGTAGCCAAACACCTTGTTGAAGCCCACCTTCAGCGAGGAAATGCCGCTGCGCTCCCGCTCACGCGGCTCTAGCTGGGCCACCCACTCCCGCGCATGGGCTGATGAGGTCATGACCCCATCCAGCTCCGCCGAAAAGCCAGGCCGAATCACGCCCATCTTGTTCAAATTGGTTGGCGCTTCCTGGGCGATGGCCTGCTCAATGACATGGGCAGCTTCCTGGCAGGCATCGAGATGGGAGATTAGAGATTGGAGACTGGAGATTGGCGACGGCTCACCGTTCACCGATGACCGATTACCGTTCACCGATAACTGATTACCAATTTCCGGCACTGCTGCCAAGGCTACGCCAATATACTCCAAATCGCGCGGCGTGGCTTTGCCACTGAGGACGCGGTTGGTCAGCCGCTCTAAATCGGGCAGCCCTTTGAGCGTAGCCCGCAGGTCGGCGCGGAGCAGGGCATCGCTGAAAAATGTGTCTACCTGGTTGAGACGGCCGTTTAAATCCTCAACATCCAGCAATGGCCGCGAAATCCGGTCGCGCAGCAGCCTTGCCCCCATCGGTGTGACAGTCTTGTTGAGCACCCGCAGCAGCGATCCGCTGCGCTCGCCGCCCAGCGACTCGGTGAGTTCCAGATTGCGCCGCGTGGCGGTGTCCAGGGCCATAAACCCTTCGACGCTGTAGGTTGCCAACCGCTGGATTTGGCCCACGGCCCCTTTTTGCGTTTCCTGGATGTAGTACAGCATGGCTCCTGCTACACGTGTGGCCAGCGATTTGCCCTCGCAGCCAAAGGCGGAGAGCGAATCCACGCCAAAGTGGCGCAGCAGCGTTTGGCGGGCGTTGCCTTCTTCAAAGCGCCAATCGGGCAGGCGGCTAATTGCTTTGGCTGCTCCCTGATAGGCCAGTTCGCTATCTGGCAGCAGCAGTTCGGCGGGGTCGAGTCGGGCTAATTCTTCGGTGAGGCGGCGACGGCCGTTAAACTGCGTGGTGGCAAATTCGCCCGTGGTCACATCGGCGTAGGCCAACCCCACCCGATCGCCATCGAGGAGAACGGCCGTTAAATAATTGTTCCGCCCCGCATCCAGCATGCCCGGCTCGATGACCGTACCTGCCGTAAAAACGCGCACCACTTCGCGCGGCATCAGCCCTTTGATTTGGGAAGCATCGCCAATCTGTTCGCAGAGAGCGACCTTGTACCCTTTGGCAATGAGCCGGGCGATGTAGCCCTCGGCGGCATGGTAGGGCACACCGGCCATCGGCGTGCGCTGGTTTTTGCCCTGGGGGCGGCTGGTCAGCACCAAATCCAGCACTTCAGCGGCCAACCTGGCATCGTCGTCAAACGTCTCGTAGAAGTCACCCAGGCGAAAGAAGACAATCGCATCCTGATGCTGCGCTTTGATGTCTAAATATTGCTGTCGGCTGGGGGTGACACTGCTTTTGGCCATGCTGTTCCTTTGGATTAGTGGCTGGTGGTTTGTGGCTAGTAGCTGCTCAATTGCCAGAATGAAAACTGGCCACCAGCCACTATCAACTTATCTTTTTGCAGCTTGTAAGCATAGCGAGGATGAGGGCAAAAGGCAAAGTGTTTGGCGCGAAATAGACAAAAAAAGAGAGCCTCAAAAAGTTGAGACTCTCTCCCTGCAATAACCAGGAGGGTGCCACCTCATTGGGGTGTGCGGGACGAAAAGGTGCCACACACCTCAATGTAGGTGATGCAGGTTTATTGAATCATGACTACGGCGTACAAACTGTGATGCTCCAGTTGTTCAGCGTGCCCGCGTCGGCCGAGGTGTAGTTGTCGGTGACGGTGAGGACCCAGGTGCCGCTGCTGCTTTCGCCATCGAAGGCGCTGAGCGCACCATTGGGGCTGAAGGTGCCGTTGATGGTGGGCGTGCCGCTGCACTGGTTCTCAACCGGCAGAGCCGCTTCGTCATCTAGCGTGGCCAGGATGTTGTCGCCAGAGCAGCCGTAGGTGCTGGCTGGTACACCGGGGCGGTCGATGATGGTTACGGCCGTTCCCGTGTTCTGATGCGTCAACACCATGCTCAAATCGCCAACCCAGGGGTGAGCCATGTCTACGTTCACGTCCAGGTCTGTGATGGTAGCAGACGGGCCAACCGTGAGCTGTGAGCTGATGCTCGAGGTGCCATTTGGCAGGGCGAGCGGTACGTTTGAACTGGTGTAGGTCACACAAGCCGGCGCTGCGCCCGCTGTGATTTCCACATCGTCAATACCCGCTTCTACCAGGCTGCCACCGCTTGCGTCAGCGGCTTCAATCAGGAGATAGATGGTTTGCCCGGCGAAGGCGTTCAGGCTCACTGAGGTGGTGTCCCAAACAGCGTCATCATCGTTGTTGGCGCCCAACTCTTCAAACAGAACCTGGCTGCTGCTGCCAACGGCCGTTACCCGCAGGAAGTCGGCGGTGGAAGAGTTGTTCAAGTGAGCCAGGTAGTAGCTGAACGACAGGGTGAGATCCAACCCGGTCGGCAGGCTGATGTTTGGTGAGCGAATGGAGGTGACCCCATTGTCGATATCGAAACTACCGACGCTGCTGCCTGCCAAAGCGCCCGTCACCAGATCATTGCTGCCGCTGACGGTGGTGCCCAACTGCTTGATGCCGCTGGAGTTGGTTTCTTCCGGATTGGCCCGTTCCCACAGACCGGTGGTCGCGGTGTCAGTGCCATTCGGATTCACAATCCAGCCCTGGTTGGTCTCAAAGTCATCGAAGAAGATGGTGCCGCTGGCTGGTGTGGTGGGTGTTGGTGTGGGCGGCGCGGGTGTGTTGGTTGCCGTTGGAATCGGTGTATTGGTAGCGGTCGGCGGCACAGGCGTGTTGGTCGCCGTTGGTGGTACCGGCGTGTTGGTTGCCGTAGCTACGGGTGTGTTGGTAGCGGTTGGTAATGGTGTGTTGGTGGCGGTTGGCGGAACGGCCGTATTTGTGGCCGTTGGTGGTAGCGGTGTATTGGTAGCCGTTGGCGGTACAGGTGTGTTGGTTGGCGTGGGGCCGACCCCAACTGTACAAACTTCCAGGCTCCAGCCATTCAGGCTGCCGCCGTCCAGATTGGCATTGTCGTCTACACGCAGCGTCCAGGTGCCGTTGGCGCTCTGCCCATCAAAGGTGGAGAGCGGATTGGTTGGCAGGTACGTGCCGCCGCCGGTGGGCGGACAAGGCCAGGTGCCGGAAGCCTCATCATCCAGGTTCAGGTCAAAGTTGTCCTGCGAACTGCATGATTGGCCCATAATTTGCACCGAAGTGCCGGCTGGACTGATCAGGTTAAAGTCCAGATCGTTGATCCAGGTGTGTGTGCCGTTCAGGTTCAACACGTTCAGGTCAGCAATGGTGCCGCTGCCAGAGATAGTCAGCACAGAGCTTACGCTGGGCGTGCCGCTGGTGGAGATGGTCTTGGGCACGTCGGTGCTGGAGTAGACGGTACAGCTGCCAGGAACCGGTGTGTTTGTGGGCGCTGGCGTGTTCGTTGGCGCTGGTGGGTTGGTCGCTGTGGCTGTTGGCCCTGGGGTAGGTGTGGGGCCAGTGGTACAGCTGCCAAAGGAGTAGGAGCCGATGTAAGTGCCCCAACGGCCTTGCGTGGTGCCGGTGTTCTTGCTGTACTCGCCCAGGTACCAGAAGGTTGTTCCGTTTGGATCGATGGTCATTTCGGTGTAGTCACCCCAACGGCGTGGCGCGGCGGTTTCAAACGAAGTGTAAGAAATTTCGCCCGATTTGAGCAGCACTTCGGCTTGCAGCGTGCCTGCCGGGTCGGTGCTTTGCCGTCCGGTAACGTAGACGCCGGGGAACATGCTGCTGCTGGATTTGGTGTAACCCACAGCCATGTCATCACAATGGTTCACAGCCAGGTCGGGGAATTGACGATATTCGCCGGTGCTGCTGTAAACGCCTGCGTTTACAACTGTGGCGGTAGCTGGATTGATTTGCGCCCAGCGGACACAGTTGACGGTGCCGCCGCCGGGATTACAGCCAATGGCCATAGTGGTCCAGGCGAAGCCGTTGCGGTATTCAAAGTCCTGGGGACGCCAATCGTTGCCTTGCAGCGTGCCGCCGCTGGATTGGGGGAAGGCCACGGTGTTGCCGGCGGTGACGCCTGTGGCGGTGTTGAGGTTAACGACACCAACGGTGCTGAAGTTGTTGGCCCCAAACGGATCGCTCCAGGAGTAGACGGTGTGGTTGGCTCCGTTGTAGCCGGTTTCAGCAATAAAGTAATGAGGGCCAGAGGTGGGCCAGGTGCCCTGATTCCAGCCATGCAGGTTCAGGGGCTGGGGGGTGTCATCGTTGCTGCCCAGGTTAACCATAACGGAGGAAGCGGCCGTTCCGTTGTACATAGCTGCTTTGTTGAAGGCCCAAACGCGGGCGTCCAGGAACGTGCCTGCGGTGTTGTTGAACATGTTGGCGCCCATGTAGATGGCATCATTGCCCACACCCGCATGGGGGTAATCGAAGAAAATGCTCGAACTACCAGTGCTGAAAGAGTAGATGTTCCAGCTGCCGGTGGGATCACCCGTTTGAGAAACAGCCAGGCAGTAATCCGTGCCATCGGCGTCAATACCCAGGATGTAGCGGTCTTCCCGCTCATCGTAAAGGGCGTTGGGATCGAAGACGCCAGTACAGTTTGGATCTGAAGCCATGAAGCTGGCAAAGGTGGTGGGACCAACCAGACTGTTGCCGCTTTTGTCGTAAATTTCAAAGGCGACATTAACGACGGCAATGATGTGGTTGGGACCTACGGCCAGTTCCGGATCGGGGGGCACGTTACCGCCACCGCCGCAGCATTCTGTGAAATCGATGGAAGCAAAGCTTACGCCAGCGGTCGGAGCCTGCAACTCTGGCCCGGTGGGGGCAATTTGCACGTTGGCGCTTTCGGGGAGTTCTAGCGCTTCCGCTTGTAAGAGTGCCATCTGTGATTCTGGCACGCGGAAGAACTCTTCTTCCAGGTCAATTTCACCACGCTGCCAGCGATCGTATTGGTTGTTGGGGTCGTAAACGCCAGCGGGAATATCGGCCAGGTTGACAGTGGTGGGGAATGAGATGCTGGTCTCTACCACTTCACCAATGGAATCCCGGTTGCCAATGTCCACCGGGGCAAATGCCTGGATGGCTTGCTGGCGCTGTAGGGATTCGGGGGACGGTCCGCTGGTCAGGCTGAGTAACCATATTCCGCCAAACAGTAGCAGGAATAAACCGCCGATGCGGGCGATCTTGTTAAATGATGTCATTTCCTTCCTCCAGAAAGAGTGTTCACCGCTGGCCTAACGGCCGTTCTGGGGTTCGTAAAAGCTTGGTGAACACGAATTTTTATTTTCGTAACTTCTTAAGAATCTTTAGATGATTGCACACAACTATTGAGTGGGTGAGGACCGGTTGAGAACTGCGAAACGGCCGTACAGGGCTGTCCGAACGCGGCAGGTTTGATTATTCCGGTCAGAAAAGTCGCCTCCTTTGCGCACCCAATTGGGGAACGGCCGTTTACCTGGCAGTAAATAGCAATGCCCGCGGGCGCGTCTGCTAAACGCGTCTCCACAACAAAACAGAATGCCTCCGTTGAGACATCATGAATTTTTCTTTGTGAACATCAAAACACACAGGATTACCTGTGCCGATAGATTGTTTAAGCGTTTGCTAGGGTCTAAGCGGTATGGGGCCTATGATTCTGGATCCATTCCTCAAGGCGACTGTGATGACGGCCTTCGAGTTTGGTTAACGGCCGTATCGACTTCATTTTTTGGTTAGCTTCTTCAACACTTAGCCCTTCATACTTCATTAGATAAGCGGCCAAAATGGTGGCGGAGCGTCCTCGCCCCTTGGCACAATGTACCAGTACAGTACGGCCGTCTTCTATCTGCTCTCGGACAAATTCCACGCCGACATCAATTAACTCCCCCGATGGGACCGTAACATCCAGCACTTTTAGCTGCTTGTAGGTGATGTCATGTTTACGATACAAATTTACGTCATCCTCTCGTTCAGCACGGATGTTGAGAACGGCCGTAATACCATTGTCCAGTAGAAATTCGTAGTCACGTGGGTAATGTGGTGCGCCCCCCAACCAAAGTTGCGGCGTAATTTGATCAAACCAGCGATGTCCTTGAATCTTTTCATACGTAAAACGAATGATCGGAAAGAACTTGTCAAATAGCCAATGAATAGGGTTCATAGGCGCAATAGGATAACAGGATAGCAGCAAAAAACAATAATGGTCTATAAATTACCTGCAAAAATAGAGGGAACCTTATAGGAGAAAAGAACTATTTTTCCTGCCCACACGCCCCTTTTTTAGCCAATTTGGCCTATTTGAGTTAACATAAGTAAGATTTGTTAACATATTTTTAACCACCAAGGCGATAAAATCGTTTATTCTTACCGCTTTGTGGAGGTTTTATGGCTTTAAGTGATAAGGAAAAACAATCGTCTGCCTGGCGCGAACAACTCACGCAAACCTGGCAAACGTTACGATACAAAATTCGAACAACCCAACCGGCGGCCCAATCGGGCATGGGGGCCGTGCCCCACGTCGGCGGGACAATTTTTCGTGTCTGGGCACCCAATGCAGAGGCTGTCTATGTCACTGGTTCTTTCAACAACTGGCACCGCAGCCAGATTCCTCTGGCGCGGGAAGAAGATGGGTACTGGTCGATTAATGTGCCCGAAGCGCACATTGGCGATACCTATAAATTTGTACTGAAATGCAACGGTCAGCATCTACTGCGCACCGATCCGTATGCCAAAGATGTGCGCGCCCCTTACCAGGATGGGGTGGTGCGGAATGGTTTTACGCCGGGAATAGCAACGGCCGTTCCCCCCATAACAACATCCTTCCAATCGCCAGCCCTGTCTGAACTCGTCATTTACGAGCTGCATGTGGGCACCTTTGGCGATGAAGATGGCAACCCGCCCTACAGCTTCGATGGCGTGATCAAAAAGCTGCCTTACCTGCGCATTCTGGGCATCAACGCCATCGAGCTGATGCCGGTGAAGGCGTTCCCTGGTGCACTTTCTTGGGGCTACAATCCCAGCCATCCCTTTGCCATTAGCCAGATTTATGGCGGGCCAGACGAACTCAAGCGGCTGGTGCAGGCGGCTCACGCTCAGGGCATCGCCGTTATTGCTGATGTGGTCTACAACCATTTTGGTCCGCAAGAGCTGGGTCTGTGGCAGTTTGACGGTTGGCAGCAGCACGGGCTGGGTGGCATCTACTTTTATAATGATTGGCGCTCCAAAACCCCGTGGGCCGATACGCGTCCCGATTACGGCCGTGCTGAAGTGCGTCGATACATCCGCGACAACGTGCGCATGTGGTTGGACGAATACCAGATCGACGGTCTGCGTTGGGACGCCACCTCGTACATTCGCAATGCCCACGGCCATGATGGCGATCCGGGCGCTGATATTCCTGAAGGGTGGGCGCTGATGCAGGGCATCAATGGCGAGATGCAGCACCACAATCCGCGCCACATTCGCATCGCTGAGGATTTGCAGGCCAACCAGTGGCTTACGGAACCCATTGATGCGGGCGGGGCGGGCTTCAACAGCCAGTGGGACAGCAAATTTGTTCATCCCATCCGGCAGGCCATCATCACCCAGCGGGATGAGGACCGAGACATGTTGGCCGTGCGCGATGCGCTGCAATTCCGCTACGGTGCTGATGTGTTCAGCCGCGTCATTTACACCGAATCGCATGATGAGGTGGCCAACGGCAAGGCGCGGGTGGTGCATGAAGCGACCGTCGCCGATGGCGATGATGCTCTGGCGCCCAGCCGCGCCGCTTTAGGTGCGGCGCTGGTATTCACCGCACCGGGCGTGCCGATGATCTTCCAGGGACAAGAGTTTTTGGAGGATGGCTGGTTTGATGATCAACGGCCGCTTGATTGGCAAAAAGCGCAGCAAAACAGCGGCATGGTGGCGCTCTACCGGCATCTGATTGCGCTGCGGCGCAACGTGCAGGGGCAAACGCGTGGCCTCAGCGGGCAGTCGATCAACGTTTTTCACGTGAACAACGACGCTAAGCTGATCGCTTTCCACCGTTGGCACCACGGTGGGCCAGGCGATGACGTGATTGTGGTAGCCAACTTTGCCAACCGTACCCTGCTGGATTACAAGCTGGGCTTTCCGCACGGCGGCGACTGGCTGGTGCGCCTCAACAGCGATCTGAAGGCATACCATCCCAGCTTTAGCAGCCATTATGTAGGCACGGTAACGGCCGTTCCCGGCGAATACGATCAGTTAGCCTATAACGGCACCCTCAGCATTGGTCCCTACAGCGTGCTTATTCTCTCGCAGGGCGGGGCCAAAGTGCGGCGCTAGCATCTGGTTAGACGATTTGCCGTTTGGCTAAATCGAGGAACAGGCCCTCTTGTTTGATTAGCTCAGCGTAGGTGCCTTGCTGTACGATTTGGCCATCCTGCATCACGATAATTTTGTCTGCATTTTTGATGGTGCTCAGCCGATGGGCAATTACCAGGCGGGTTGCTTGCAAATTGTCGAGGCTCTCACTCACCACCGCCTGTGTGCGATTGTCCAGAGCGCTGGTGGCCTCATCAAAAAACAAGAGACGGGGGCGGTGCACAATGGCGCGGGCAATCAGCAATCGCTGACGCTGCCCGCCAGAGAGCGTGCCGCCCCCGTGGCTCAGCACCGTGTGCATGCCCATTGGCATCATTTTGATGTCTCTGTCCAGCCCCGCCATTTTTGCCGCATGCCAGGCATCGTTTAGCGTTAAGTTGGAAGCCCCTTTGATGTTGGAAAAAATATCCCCGGCGGTTATCTGACCATTTTGCAAAACAACGCCAATTTGCCGCCGCAGTTCGCGCAAATCCACCTGCTTAATGTCTTGACCATCAAAATAGATGGTGCCCTTTTGCGGCATTTCAAAACCCAATAACATGCGGAAGAGGGTGGATTTACCGGAGCCTGACGGGCCGACGATGGCCACAAACTCGCCTGGCTCAATCTCCAGAGAGACGCTTTTGAGCACATCGGGCGACTCTTCGCTGTAGCGGAAGGTGACATTGGCAACTTCAATGTGCCCCGCTAATTTGCCCGGATGCCTTTTTTGCTCATCAATTTCGGGCAAGGTCTGGAAAATTGGTTTGGCGCGTTCATAAATGGGCACGGTGTTGAAGATGGCGACCAGTGCGCCGCTGAGCGCCAAAACGGAAAGCAGGAATTGGGTGAAGGCGGCATTAAAGGCCAGCACCTGTCCGGTAGTTAACGAAGTGCGGGTAGAAAAGGCGATCATGGCAAAAATGGCCGTGATGGTGAGCACCTGAAATCCGGCATTAAACGTTTGCTGGTTGGTGGTGATGTTGCGCGCCTTGAAGTTTAGGGATTTCATGCGGCTAAAATCTTTGGCCCAGACGGCGAAGGCGTGTCCCTCGGAGCCGGAGGCGCGGAATTTGGCAATGCCTTCGATAGCCTGGAGTACACTGCCGGTGAGCCGGCCTTGCAGCTCCGCGACGATGCGCTGATATTTTATTTGCAGGCGACCGGCGCTAAAGATGACAACGGCCGTAATCGCCACCAGAAACGAAGCTAGCAAGGCCAGCCCCTGGTCGTAATAAAACAGCAGAAAGAAGCTGAAGATAGAGAACAGCCCGGACAACAGTGCGCCCAGCACCGTGCCGCTAAGCATTTGCTGGATGGCAGAAATGCCCAAAATGCGGCTACCCAAATCACCCGCCGAATAATTTCTGAAAAACGAAACGGGTAGGCTTAACGCTCTGGCCCAAACGGCCGCTTGAATCTCTAGCCCCAACTGACTTTGCAGCTTGAGCACGGCAAAGTTTTGCATCACTTGCAGCAGGGTGATGGCCACGATAGAGCCGACAAGATAGGCACAAATTTGGAATACCAGATTTTGTTCGCCGCTGGGGATAGCCTGGTCGAAAAGGTAGCCGGTGACCAGGGGAACGAGCAGTGAAAGCAGGCCCACGGCGACGCCGACCTTGAAGATGGTGCCGATATTGGCGCGTTGGGTTTGCAGGCCAAATTGCACTAGATCCCAGGCGGACAATGCTTTGACGGGCAGGGGCCGGTAGAACATGTAGGCAAAGGCGTTGATGGATTGGGCCAGCTCTTCGGTGATGAAACGGCCGTCTTCATCCTGACTTGTGTGCAATTTGTACCCTTTGCCCGTAAACAGCAGGGCCACGGGCTGGTTGCTTTCATCCAGAAAGCCCAGCAGCGGGCCGGAATTGCGCCGCCACCAGCTGCCTTTAAGCGCCACCTGCCGCATCTGGAAATGGGAGGCTCGGGCGATGCTGGCCAGAGAAATGCCACCTTCTTCTGCTTCGGGTGCGGGATGTTTGATTTTTATGTGCAATTCCTGGGCCACAAGCTGGCAAATTTGGAGCAGCGGTTCGGGGGAAAGCGGCTCATCCAGGCTGACGTGCTGCTTAAACAGCAGCGGCTGCAGCAAATGGTCAAACGCCTGATGCACTACTTCGCGATCCGATACCAGTTTGGCCTGTACGCGCTGCGCGTCATTTTCTTTGTTGGTTTCCAGACGGCCGCCAATCTGCAACAGCACCTGGTAATGAAAATGATGCAGATCGGGCCAGGCCGGTTTTTGGCTGAGCAGCGTGTTGGTATCCACCAGCGCTAAGACGCTGCTTTCTGTGGCTAAAATCCAACTGCGCTCAGAAATGGGCCAATGGGCGACACCGTTTAGCTTGGGCAGGTGCATGTCGCCTGCAAATTGGGAGTGACCCACTTCATGTTTGACCCAGAGCAAGCCCCGACGCGAACAGGCACTTTTGTGCTTGCCCAGGCGAATGCTGTCACCGGCTCCCAGGCGCAAACAATCCTTGGGTGGCAAAAAGGGCATCAGATAGTTGAGGAAATGATTGACCCATTTTTCCAGAAGCAGGACGATTTGCGGGCCAAATTCAGGGTCTTGCCCCAGCGCTTGCAGGCGCTGGGTGGGAATTTGGAGCAGGCTGGTCTTTTTGCCGCCAACGGCTAGCAGGCCGATGGCGGAAGAATCCAGATCGATTGCTTGCTGAATGCCAAACAACGCTTCCCCCGCCGGGCAGCGAAACAGGTGCGTGCGGGGGCCAGAAATTTGGCCTTCTTGTAGGGGGACGGCAAAAATATCGACCCAGCCCCGGTAGACAACCCAGCTTGTGGCGGTGTCATCGAGCAGCACCGGGGAATTCCCGCCCGCTTCAACCAGCTTCGCCTCTTTGTAGCGGAGGTGCATTAAAAAGAGTTCTTCGATGGCCATTGTTTCTTCGGTCTCGTTAAGGGTGGGTTCTTCTATTTTCATGCGGTTAACTGCTCCATTAACGAATCTAACAAGATTTCTGATTTGGATCCTTCTGATTTGATGAGGCGGGTGTAGACGCCGTTTTTGCGCCAAAGGGCGTCGTGGCTGCCGCGTTCAAGCACTTTACCGGAATCGAGGACGATGATTTCGTCGCAGTCGCGGATGGTGCTGAGGCGATGGGCCACAATAAGACAGGTGCAGCCTCTGCGGCGCAGGTGGTCATCAATGATTTGTTCAGTGACGGGGTCCAGGGCGCTGGTAGCTTCATCCAAAATCAGCACGGAGGGGTTGGTGACCAGGGCGCGGGCAATTTCCAGCCGCTGCCGCTGACCGCCGCTGAAATTACGGCCGTTTTCCTGCACTTCCGAATCATAGCCACCGGGCCGTCCGGCAATCTCCAAATGGATGTGGGCATCCTTGGCCGCCTGAATGATTTGCTCCATGGGAATGTGCTGATCCCACATGGCCAGGTTGTCGTGGATGCTGCCTTCGAACATGAAAATCTGCTGATCGACGATGCGCAACGAGTTGTTGAGGATGGCGCGGGGCACCAAATGGCGCTCGACGCCATCGAGCAAAATTTGACCTTCCCACGGCTGGTACAGCCCGGCAATGAGGCGAGCGATGGTGGATTTGCCGCTGCCGCTGCCGCCAACCAGCGCCACGCGCATGCCGGGTTCAATGTCCAGGTCAAAATCCTCAATGAGCGGGGCGGCCAGTTTGCTGTAGCCAAAGGTAAGATTACGAATTTGCAGGCGACCGGATAGTTTTGTGTAGGAAACGGCCGTTTCCTCACTTTCGCTGGTAAATTCAACTTGTGGGTCCGTTTCGTACTTCAGCACATCATCCAGGCGCTGAATGGTGCCGTTTACCTCCTGCACCTGCCCGCCAACCTGCACCATCTGGTTCACCGGTGCCAGAAAACTAGCCATCAGCGTTTGAAACGCGACCAACGTACCCACAGTCATCTGCCCCCGAATAACAAGCCAACTGCCCAAGGCCAAGACCAAAATGTTAGAGAGTTGGGCCAGCATTCCCGGCAGCACTGTCAGAATCTGGTTGGTGCTGCCAAACTGCTGCTGCGCGTTGTTGGCGTTGGCCTGGTAACCAGCCCAGGAGCTAAACGCATCGCCCTCTGCGCCGGTCGATTTGAGCGTTTCAATTTGCTGCAAACTGCTAAACGTCGCCGCTGAGAGCTTGCCCTGGTCTTTAATCAGGCGCAGATTGATATCCTTGCGAAAGCGGGAAACGCGCTGCAACATTACAAAATTGAGTGCGGCAAAGCAGATGCCCAGGATGGTGAGCGGCACGCTGTAGCGAAACATGAGGATGGCGTAGAAAAAGATGAGAATGACGTTCATCAAACTGGTGGCCAGCTCGCCAGAGAGCAGTTGGGCCACGCGGTCGTTTTGGCCGATGCGCGAATTGATGTCGCCTGCGCTGCGCTGGGTGAAAAATTCAACGGGGAGCTGCAAAATGTGCCAGAAAAATTGACTGGCGCTAAGCAAGGAGAGCTTGGTTTCCAGCCGCAGTAGATAATATTGCTGTAGCCAGGTCAGAAACGAGCGGGCGATGGCGGTTAAGACCATGCCGCCCAGCAGCGGCACAATCCATTCATGACGGCCGTTAACCAGGTAATAATCCACAAAAACGCGGGTAAAAGCGGGCAAAAGCAGCCCGGGAATCACCAGGGCGAGGCTGGCCAAAACAACAAAAGCCACCGCAATCTCTGATCCAGTCAATCGTTGCCGCAAAATTTTGAGCGTGTTGGGCTTTTTGCCTTGGGGTTTGTAGTTTTCGCCTTTATTAAAGGTAAGCACAATGCCGGTGAAGGATTCGTCGAACTCGTCGAGCGAAACGGTGCGCGGGCCGGAGGCAGGGTCGTTGAGATAAACGGTATCTCCCTTAAAACCTTCTACCACAAGAAAGTGATTGAAGTTCCAGTGCACAATGACGGGCATTTGCAGGGTGTACAGGCTGGATGGCTCCAGGCGGAACCCTTTGGCTTCCAGGCCGTAGCGGCGGGCGGCGTGAAGGATGTTGCTGGCTTTGCTGCCATCACGCGATACGCCACAGGCAACGCGCAACTCTTCCAATGGAATGTAGGTGCCGTAATAACCAAGCACGGCGCTTAAAGAGGCCGCACCGCATTCCACGGCTTCCATTTGCAGCACGGTGGGTGTTTTGGCGCGTATGCCTTCTTTTGCTTTCTTGTTCCAGCCGAATTTTTTTAAGCTGATGGCCATTGTTTTCTCCTCCGTTAATTTATTGCCGCGTAGCCAGTTATCGTAGGGGGATTACCAGGTCGATGGGGCGGTCTTCGCTAACTAAGATGGTGGCATCTGCGAGCGTTTGGGGGGAAACGGCCGTATCTTCCAACGTCACAATGACTTCTACGGGTGTGGCTGAGGTGACGAGAACGGCCGTTAACGCCTCACTCCCCAACTCGTTGGCGATAGTGGCTGGCGAAACAGGCAGCTGCCCGATTGAACTTATCTTGCCCTCAACGGCTGCGCCCGTGCCATTGCGAGGCGTAATCGTCACAACCATACCTTCTGCAAGCGTGCCGCTTTCCTCATAAGGAACATACAGTTTTGCCTGCTGGGCGGCGGTTGCTTCTGCCCCTTCATTATTATTTAGCACGATGGCCGGCATATTGATCTGTGAGGGAATTCTGCCCCAGATACCCCAGCCAATGACCATCACAAGCAAAATACCAATTGCGGATAGCGCAAGCCACCCGCGTACATCCGTAACTTGCACCAGCATATCCAGCTGTTCGGGGGACGATAATCGTTCCAGAGAAACTTTGCGGTAAACTGACTTCATCTTGTGCTCCTTGGATCAATAGAAACATACCTAATAAATTCAATTTATTGTGTCTTGTCTGCCACGATTCAGCATGACATACCAGTCACCAAGTGGTTATGGTGGGTGTCCTACCTTTTTGAGTTCAAAGTCACACTCTTTTGCGACCAAAGAGAGGCTGAGGCAATGACAATTTCCCGAACGGCCGTTGCCAAAGTCATATGAAAAATTATGACCGAAACATCACGCGGATCTTGGCCGTTCAACGTAAACTCTACGCATCACTTCACCGGACAACCCAATTCACTTTCATGGTCTGGCCAGAATGAAAGAGAAACAGGCGTTATCCAAACAACTCAAATTAAGGAGATAAAAAATGTATCTTGAAGAGAAGCGCGATCTGGAAAATGCTATTATTGAACGGGCCTATAAAGACGAAGATTTCCGCTCTGCCATTACCGGTGGGAATGCTGCAGCCGCTATTAGCGAAGCGTTTGGTCGGGAACTGCCTATTTCTGTGAACGTTGTCAGCGATACGGAAGACGCTATTAATATTGTGTTGCCCAGCTTCGATACCCCTGATGAGGTTGAACTGACAGACGCGCAGCTTGAGGAAGTCGCAGGTGGTGCTATGGATTATTGCGCCTGGACTTGTGCTGTTACTAACTGTGGTGTCACAGGTTGTGGTAATACCAGCGCTGCCGTTAACGAAGCATAGTTCTAAATTAGTTCTTAAAGTAAACACCAAAAAATCGGCAGATTTAGTCTCTGCCGATTTTTTTTATTTCTCATAACTGAGTTCAAACACCATATGCCAAGCGCAAGCCTTAGCCATTACTGTAATGGTGCCTAACAGAGAGGAAAGAGTATGAAAGCAAAGTTATATGGAAACATTACTAGACCCGCATTGATCATGTCAGGAAGTTGGGATCCGGTGCTGCCTGAGCATGTAACTCTCATTGACCGGCTTGTTCAGGATGCCCATAGTAAATCTCTTGATGCTGTTATCGTAATGTTTGATCCGGCCCCTTCCAGTTTTGTGTTGCGCCGCACCAGACCCGGATCAACCTGGATTACCTACAATGATGCAGACGTGAACATGAGGATATTCTTACGGCGCGGCGTGGACGCAGTGCTGAAAATTTCGTTTAAAGAGGAATATTTAGATTTGGGTGTAGCGGAGCTGTTTGAAAGCATTACAGAACACGTCGAAGTTACTGAATTCTGGTTTGGCGCGCGGCAGCGTTTTGGCAATGGATCAAATGGTTCCCAGGCTACTTTAATTAAATTTGCCAGGGAAAACGGCATTCGCTTACGACGCTTGGCAAATCAGAAATTAGAGGAGCGCAGCTATTTAGTGCGTAGTCAATTGCAAGAAGGGCAAATACTTTCAGCCTTTGACGTTGCACGGGTGCCTCCTATTCGGGCTCGTCCTAGTACCGGAAAGCTAAACTTGCCTTGGGCGCCGGGTACTTATGCTGCAATTCCGCTTCATGATTTGCCACATCAGCTTATATTGAAACCACGTCCACAGATCGCTGTCGAGTTGGAAGCCAGCAAGCTGGGGGCGCAGCTAACGTGGCCAGACCCAAACATGGAATTTCTTGCCTTTGTAGCTGGTCCGGCCGACGGCTTAGGCTAGCTACAGATTTTGATGTAAGCAAAACAAGAGAAATAAAAAAGCCTGTTGCGCACAGGCTTTTTTTGTTTAGTTGTGTTTTGGAAGCGGTTTTATGTAAAAACCAAAAAGAATCTTGAATTAGGCTTAGCTCAAAATTGGTTTTTACTTGAGTAAACCACAGAGAAATTGCCTTTTGGTTTTCAAAGAACTTGCTGTGGTTTGCTTAGCATCGGCTAAAACCACTTCTTGCTTATTATTCCCATAAGAGTACTGAGGGTAGGGTGGGGTCGATAGCTCTTAGCAGTTGATACCCTAGACCAGATAATCCCTGGAAGAAGCCTATCTGAAAGATTTCGCCATGAGTTCCCATACTATATGGCAGTTGGAAATGGCCTTTTATTGTTCTCTGTTGTATGGTGCGATATGCTTCCTCGCGTGCTCGGTTAATCCATTTAGCTTCTTGTAAATCTGCACCGGCTTTGAGCAAGAGATCCCAACGACCTGCATTCCCACAGCAGAGCGTATCTAAATTGTCATTGAACAGGCTCATTGTGGTATTTAAGGCTACCTGAATATCTCGATGAACATCTGGATTGTCGAACACTGGTATTCCGCCCAGTCTTGCCAAGCCGATGCCGGGGGCACCGTGGCACCAAGTTTGGCCATAGAAAATCTCTGTATCTGTAGAGCGAAGCAAGTCGGGCCAGTTTTTAATCTGATCATTGTACAATCTGTTTTCAAAATTGATGCCTTCAACAGCGGCAGCATAATATTCTTGTTGACCAGATGCCCGATATAGACGGAATAACGCGTAAGATATACCGGCTGCTCCATGGGAAAAACCGGTCAGGAAGCGGTCATTTGTAGTAAGCCAGACAAGTTCTCCACCTTTGGTTGCTTTGCGTGTTTTGAGAAGGTGATCACCACACTGTTTTGCTTTTAACAAGATTTCTTCTGCTTGGGTTGCCTCGTAGAGAGCCAGCAGCCCAAGCAACGCACCAGCTGTACCATCCATAACGTCAATTTTTGTGTCCTGCTCAATTCGGTCGGGAGTAATAAAACCGGCAACCAATTGAGCATCTTCGAGCAGTTTGGGTTCTTGAATCAGATGACTGATGCGGCTCAGAGAATAAATCATAGAGCCTAAGCCGATGGCCGCGCCTAGACTCATACGTTCAGACATCAGATTTTTGGTGTTTTTGTCTTTCTGTGCGGCCGTTCGAACTTGATGTAAAGCTGCTAGTGACATCTGTTTGTATTTATCTTCGCCAGTGACTTTATAGGATCCAGCCAGGAAGAAGCTAATGCCGCAGTTGCCACTGTGCAGATTATGACCTAGTGGCTGGATAAGCGAACGCTCGAACTCAGACATATATTCAAGCCCTAACCAACTGGCACTGCCATTACTGGCAACGATAGCTTTTTGGATGATTTTGTCGGCAATTTCCATGGCTGTGGATTTTATGGCCACTATTTTATCGAGGTTTTCCGCTAGCGTGATTGTTGTTCTATCTGTATTTTCAACTGTTGATTCCTTTTCTGTAAAGCGCAAACTGAACACCGAGTAAATCAAACCGATTTGTAGGTCCTTGTCTGCTTCTGTTAGTTGAGAGAGATGATCCCGGAGAAAACTAACGCCTGGCTGGCTAAAGAGATCCGGGGCAACAAGGCCATCTGCAGCGTAGATATGGGGATCGTCTGCTTGGGTAATGAAATAAGGAACATCCAGTTTTTCCATAGATTTAATTTCTGTATGGAATAGAGGCCAATAGTTTGGTTTATTTTTTGAACTGAGTCCATAACGACAGAGTACATCCAACTGGATGCTGCGGTCTATGCCATTGCGCATGTATTTGGGGTGGAGTAGTTTTTTCAGTAACAAGAAGTAACTGATGGTATTGCGGAACAAGAAGCGGCCTTGCTTTGCTTGAAAGAAGGATTCCATTTTTTCGATAAAAGCTGCGTCTTGCTTATGTGCCAGGAAAAAATCGTACGTTTCGCTGAATCCTGTGACGATTTCTGACAAGTAACCCTCTGGCGAGATGGCCTGATTGTTGAAGATGGGCATGGAGTTGGCTTGTTGCGCAACGGCCGTTGCCTGTAAAGAACTCATATCGTCTGAATTAATGTGTTTCCAACTTAAAAAATTGTAGGGAATTTCCTGTCCGGCAATTGCACCTAGCCCACTAATATCGAAACTTTGCCCACCATTCCCAAACATCCAAACAGGCAGCATGCCGGTGCGCAAGACGGAACTCATATATTGTTGGTATGCTAAATTTTGGGCCCCATTGCTTAGTTCATTACTGCTGGCGGGCATTAGACGAGGGTGAAGGAAGGTTTCGACATCTATTAAAACAGGATATTCACCTACGGCCATTAAGTTTTCACCGTGACAATCGGTGCCTTCCAACAGGTAAACCAAACACAACAAGCTTCCAATGCGTTCGAAATAGCGGCAGAGCGCGGCTTCATCTTCACATTCCGCTGTCTCAACATATTCTACCCAACCGTATTCTTCATAATTGAGAATTTTTAATGATTTTGTGGGATAGGGTATGCCTTGTTGTGTGAGCCAATCACTTAAGTTTGATAGCCCTTTCTCAAATCCTAAATCTTTGGGTTTATAGACGAGCTTGCTCTCGCCTTCCAGCGTGATGATAGCAACGGTACGGCCGTCGTGATGAGGATCCGATAGCCCTGACTGGATGTCAATGATACAAGGTTCTGTACCAGGCAGATCAAAGAAGCAAGTAATTTCTGGCCAGTCTTGATCCAGGCGATTGCTTAGCTCCGATAGCCATTGCACCCATTGAAGTACTGTAATGCTCAACAGACGAGCCAACACAGCATATTCTTCAAAAAAGGCTACAAATCCGCCACTAAACAGCTTATTGAGAAAAAGTTGGTAGAGTGTGTTGTTTTGCCCAGCATTTGCAGATTTAAGGTTTGGTTGATAACGATTTTGTGCTCTAAAGATTGAAAATTCAAGATAAAAAGTCTGTTCAGACAAATTTGCTAATTGTTGCAGCAAATGTAGCAGCAACTTTTTTTCTACCTTTAAAGAGATTTGTAAATTTTCATGATGTTGTTGTTTGATCAGCTCTTCCTTGGCCACCAGAATGAAAGGGAGCAGCAGTTCTTCAAAGGGGAATGGTGCCGCGGGAATCAAAAAATCACATTTATTTTTCAGCCCATCGAGCTTAAGATGCTGAGCCATTTCTACGGCTCTGGAGAGGACCTTGCTCCAGCTGGGTAGGGGCAGTTCGTTTTTCCATTGAGGATTTTCCATAATGGTGAATACTTCCTGCTCATTCAGCTTGTCCCATTGCCATCTTTTTTGCAGTAGTTCAGATGAATTTTGGGCAACCAGCTTGGACCATGTGTCTAATCTTTTTGTGTTGGCTTTGGATAAAAGTGAAGCCTGGCTTCGGTCAAATTTGCCGTTGAGCCGTTCGTGCAGCGGGCTGCCGTTTTCCACAATGCGCTTTAATGTTTGTATTGAAAATTCCATGGTAAACCTCAACTTCTTTGTTTGTTAGACCTGTTTGCTTTTGCTGCCCTGGCACGCCTGCCGCAGTGCAATATACGCCTTGGCCTGCAGTGGCATATTTGGCCTGCATACCAGTTTGACGTGGTTAATGAAGCGCACCAGAAAACAGTTGATTGGTTTTTGCAGATGGGCTGTTGGCAGCAGTTGGTTGGGCCAGACTGCCGGGTTGTTTGTTTCGTTGCTGTGTCCGGGCCATTGCTGTAGAGCCGCACTTTTTTCTGGTGTGCAAAGTTCTTTGTTAACGAGAAACGCAAAGAGCTGCTGCCACCACATCCGGTCGAAGCGGTGGCGATTGACCAGTTCAAGCCCCAGCGTGCCGCCGATGGTGCTGCCAACATCCAGATCGAGGCTGACTTCACTGTTGAACGGTTTGATTTCTTCCAGAAGGGTAGCTACCTGGTTGAAATCGCCGGGCCAATTGATGTTTTGCAGAAAGGGGATAACGGCCGTATTGGAGATGTGGGCAATGGCGATGCGAGTGTACTCTGATTGGCGCCCGGCCATGTCACCAATGGCGTAGATACGGCCGTTCGGCGGCAAACTCTTCATGATCTTTTCCATGTGAAACACAAACTCAGGGCTGTTTACTTTGTTGGGGCAAAGCGCCGCCAGCGTGGCCCAAATCGTTTGCGCCTGTGTCTGGTCCTGCACCTGATTAGCCGACAGCTCCATCGAGGCAAACAAAATGCCCGGCTCGATCTGGTGCTCCGTTTGCTGCGACGTGTCAAACTCTAGCCAGATGCTGTCCATTGCCTGCCGGAACGGGGCGCTGGCCGGCTCAGTTAGCCACTGGTCGCATAGCGCCGTGATGCTCTGCCAGGCGGGTGAACTGGCGGCTAGAGAACGAACTTCTGGCTGCTGTACCCAGTGGGGCGGGGTGCAAATCAAAAAATCGAGACCCTCTTTGCCTTCGCCCAGGTGGCTTTCAAAAATAGTGAGTGGCGCGATTGGTAAGTGGGCAGCCAGTTGCCTGATGTTGCGGAAATCCGCTGCGGAAATAAGCGCCTCGGGCAAATAACGCCCGGCCACATCCAGATAGGCATCCATTTGCCGTGCCTGCGCAGGCGGGGAAACGATAGAGGGGCTTGACTGGTAGGGGGTTGTCTGGGTCATTTTGGGGCCTTTCTCCCGTCATCGACGATTGGTTTACAAGGTGTGCGGATTATAAAGATTGTCCGGGTCGAGTTGTTTTCTGAGTTGGTGCAGTTCCTGGTAAGCGTTCCCATAAAGCTGTTCTTTCATGGCGGTATCCATTTCGTGCCAGCCGTAGAGATACGGCCGTCCGCCCTGCTTCACACATTCGGCCAGCATCACCTGCATCATCTCTTTCACCCTTTGCAAGCCTGCCACATCACCCTGGGGCACAATGGGGTAGAAGCCCACCAAAATTTTGAGCGAAGCCGTGCCAAAAGAGGCTGCTTCAAAGGGGAAATAATCTTCTGGCGTGCTGGCGATGCCCAAAATCAGGGCTCCTGGAATGTAGTCAAATAGCTGCTTTTGGGAGAGCTGTTCGTCTAGCAAAGCCAGGAAGGGCGTAAGTCCGTCTATCGGCAGCAAGTAATCAACCGCCGGGGCGTACACATCGGTGCTTTCCGTTTGCCGGTAGGCGGAGCCAAGGTTCACTGGAGAATCGCTTTGGCTGGCTCCCACCTGTTGCAAATAGGTTGTGAGCGCGCCGGAAGGTTGAGTTTCTGTGAATTTGTAACAGGCAAAAAGCCCTCGCTCCTTCAAATAATAGGCCATAAAGGAATCGGGCCGGTTTTCGGCTGGCTCTAGCAAGGCGCAAACATCGGCCAGATCTTGGAAAGTAGCCAGTTGGTGCTGCCACCAGCCGTCGCCTCTTTGTAGAGGGATTGTTTTCAGGGTTACTTGCTCCACAAACCCCACCTGGCCCAGGCCAGCCAGACTGTAGCGGAACAGCTGGGTGTTTTCATGGCGAGAGCACCAGACAGCATCGCCATCTGGCTTGATCAGACGCAGCCGCTCGACCTGCGCTACCTGCGGCCCAAACCGAATGGAGGCCGGACCGTAGCCACCCACCGACAGGGTGCCACCGATGGCGGTGCTCAGGTTATCGGTGAGTACGGGGAAGCTTCTTTGCTGCCGGTTCAAACTTTGCTCCAAATACCGCCAGCGCCCCCGCGTGGTGACCGTTACCAGGTCATTTTCCTCTAGCTGAAACTGGGCGTGGTCCGCCACGTTGACCAGTAAGATGCCCTCATCTGTCAAGGATTGCCCATAGCAGGAATGACCGGCTCCGCGAATGCGAACCGGTATTTTTTGGGCACGGCTTACTTGAAGGGTGTGCACAATATCTGCTTCAGATGTGGCCCGGACGATAACTGTGGGTGTTTTTTGGATGATACGGCCGTAATCCTCACAAAACTGGCTAAACTTCCCAATCGGCGCGCTTACCGTCCCCCGGATGCCGCTGGCCAAGGCCCGGTGTAAATTATCCTGGGCAGTTTGGCTGGCAGTTGCCAGTTTGTTCTCAAATTCTTTAGAAGGCGTGAGCAGCAGGACAAACTCCCCAAAAGTGGCCTTAAATTCCGCAAGAGATTCAGTTCTGTGCCCGCACTGTGGATCGTTTAGATAAATCACACCCTCAGAGAACGCTTCTACAACCACAAAATGCAGGTTTTTTAGCAAAACAACCGCCGGTAAAAAGTAGGAATTATCAATTAACGTTTGCACCGAACAGCGAATTGCTTTTGCTTGCAGGCCATATTTTGTGGCGGCCTCGACCATTTTTTGCGTACTCAGGGAACCTTGATCAGTGGTGCAGGCCTGCTGCAATTCTGGGAAGGGAACGACCTTGCCAAAATGTTGCAGAATGATGCTCAAGGCCGTTGGCCCGCTGTCAATGGCCTCAGTTTGTAAGAGATGAGGAGTGCTGTGTTCATAGACCATAGACTGATTTAACATAACGTATTTTCTCTTCGGATAAACTCGATTCAGAATAGAAGATTCCTCTCTATTAAAGAAAGGCTGGAGTTGGCTTGCAGACAGTGGGTAAACGTACCCTGCCTAACTTGTGTGGCCACCATTATCGTTCACATTAGAGATTGATTCTTGATGTGATAATCACTGTTTTTCTATGACTTTGGGTCCATTGGGGTGTGACTTTGAGGAAAGAGAGACCGGAATTTGTGATAGGCAAAGCTGTTCAAGGGGAAGACGGCCGTCAGGATAATTTCCCCACCGGCAGCGTTAAGGGGAGTTGCTCCTTATAAGAGGATAGTTTCGTTTAAAAGGGTGGGGCTGCCCGCGATGCAATGTAGGTACTAGGGTCAAAGTCACATTCTTTTGGTGACTTATTAATCAATGCAAATATCATAATATCCGCTATAATGTCGCACATCTACCCGAGAACAACAGCCTATAGATTCGCTGTAACTATGACCTTCATGGTAGCTAACACAATTTTGTAACGCAAAGATATGTGGCTTACTGTTTACTTCATTACCCAACTGTATTTCTCCAAAGTATCTTCAAATCTGCTTAATAGTCACTTTGACTGTTCTAGAAACCAAAGTAGCCCTGTGGCTATTTTTATTAAACCCATCAAGATATAGGAGTGTCACATGTCTCAGTTACATCAAGTCGTTTATGAAATCATTCAGAATCCGTCCCGAGTAAAGGATTTGTTGGCTTCACTCGGCAGTGCGCCCAGTGCCAAACTGACGGCAGAGGAGCAGTATGCTTTGCAAGCAGTTTTGCAAAATGGCACTCTGGCCATGCCCTTTGACGGACATGACTACATCAATGAAAAAGCAGCCCATCTGGTTGAACTTTGGGTTCGCCCCACGGATTAATTGGCTGATTGTGAGTTAGTCCACCTTTATTAGCGTACATTCAAGTCCTCCCTTTATGGGAGGTACTTGTTTTTGTAGCAACTCCCTATGTAAGTAAATGGCCTTGCATTTCACTTAAATTTTGGCGTTTGGACTCGAAAAAGAGAAGATATTGATGGAATCTGTCTTAACGCAAGCGCTTTCAACTCTTTGGGAAAGCGCTGACCTTCCTTCAGATTTTATTGAACACCTTGATACGGTTTGCCAACCTTTATTCCCTAAAAACGGGGAACAAAGCAAACACCCCCTGCACATATTGCCCCATTTGTTTTGCGAGCATGTTGGCGGCGATCCTCAATTGCTTAATTCCATATTGATTGCCTGGAATATCTTGCGGCAAGCGGCACGCATCCTTGATGATTTTGAGGATGGGGATATTCAGGAGGGAAGCAAGGCGGGGCTGCTGCTCAATACTTCGACGGGCCTGATATTTTCCGCAAATATGCTGCTTAGCAATTTAGAAAGCGAGGGTGCGGCACCGGAAGTGGCGCAGGCCATCAGGCAGCGGTTTTATTCCGTTTTGCTGCAAACCTGTTATGGGCAGCACCTTGATTTGTTGTCTCAACAACCTTCTTTGGAAACGCGCTGGCAAATCACCCGGCAAAAAAGCGGCTATTTTTTGGGGCTCATCACCTGGATTAGTGCGCGGTTGGGTATTGATGATCCAGAACAGCTTGGTTTGTATCAGGAATTTGGGGAGATTCTGGGCATCATGGATCAGATTCATGATGATTTGGTGGATCTAAAATCCACGGAACAGGCAGCTGGGGATTTAACACGGCCGTATCACTGGTCCCTCCCCGCTGCTTATGCCTTCTCCGTTTTGCCAGAACCACAACAAACTCAGCTGCAAACCTACCTTGACGAAGCGAGCAGCTGTGCGCAGGCTGAAGCAAAGGCCCGCGAAATGATCATCCAGAGCGGCGCGGGGCTCTACTTAACCGTTCAGTTGACGATTTATTCGCAACGCGGTCAGAAGCTTGTACAGCAAATGGGACTTCGCTCCGAGAAAGCGGCTATTCCCCTAGGCATATTAGAGAAGCTGTGCCATGTTAACTAAGGTTCTAAGAAAAAATCAGCATCTTCAAACGCTCACGAATTTCGTGTCTTTGACATTTGCAACGGCCGTTCTTGCGGTTCTCATCTGGGGCACGTGGGTCATCACCCATCAGCCAGATTTGGGTGTACTCTGGGATGAAACGGGGGAAGTTTATTACGCTAAACCAGCTTCCCCCATCCGCGCAGGCGACAAAATCATAACCATAGACGGTGTGCCGACCCTGGAAAGTTCATTTCCCTATTTTGACTGGCAGCGTGATGATCAAATTGTTCTAGGGCTAACTCGGGGCGACGATACCCTCGAACTTGTTGTTGAATATTCAGAACGTTCCCCAGCCTTTATTCTGGCGCTTCGTGCCTCTGTGATGCTGGTGGCCATCTCTTTTTGGCTGGCAGGCACGATCATGGTTTTGTTTCTGCCCAAAAACAAAAAGGTAGGGCGACTCTTTTTCTTATGGTGCCAGTTAATGACCCTGGCCCTTTCCTTAGGCAATATTACATACTTGCCCTGGACGGCCCATCTATCTATCTTTTTTACCTTTTGGATTGTGCCGATTGCCATTCATCTTCATATGTTTTTCCCTCTGGAGCAAAGTGGTTCTAAATGGCGTCTGGTGCTTCCTTTAAGTTATGGGCTATCGGCCGTGAGCTTTGTTGAATTACTCTCAATCGCCAACCTGGCGCAATTTAATGAGGGATTTGATGCGGTTTACGGCATATACTTCCTTAGCTGGGTACTCTTGGGTCTTATTGCCGTCATTTTTCTCCTCGCCAGAGCCTATTTTTCTTCCCCTGATAAGTTGGTAAGGCAACAAGTTGGCCTGGTGGCCATTAGCGGCATAGTCTCCCTCATTCCGCTCCTGATCTTTTCTGTTTTGCCCGATATGGTTTTTGATCGCTCTTTTCTGCCAACGGAGCTGATGTTTATTTTTCTCATTGGCATTCCCCTTGGTTACAGCTACGCCATTCGCCATTACAAGTTAATCAAGTTGGAACGTCACATCAGCCGGACGGCCAGCAATATTTTGGTGCTGGTGGTTATGGGGCTGCTCTATTTCGGCCTTACCGCCCTGATGCAAGGTTATCTAACGCCAGATAATTTTTCCTCTTCTCTGCTGACCTTTGGCTTGATTTTTCTGTTAATTGCCGTGCACAATCCTTTGAAGGTGTGGCTGCAAAGAGGTGTTGACTATGTTTTTTACGGTGGTTGGTATGATTACCCCACCGTCATTGGTGAGATAGCTGGTTCTCTGGAAGATTCCGTCAATGTGAGGGTATTGGCCGAAACCTTTTGTTTGGGTATTCGTCAAACGATGCGGGTGCATTGGTCCAGCTTATTGCTGCCGGAAACCAATGATGGCACCCTCTTTTCCTGGGTATCTGGTGTTCCTGAGTCGTCACTGAATTATGATTCGTTAAAGATTACGGATTTTCAACATGTGGTCGCAGAGCTTAGAAAAGCTCCTGGGCCGGTTTACGGAAAGCGGCTGCTCAAACTGATTGGCAGGGACCAATTAACCCGAGTAGAAGAAAACTTTTTATATGCCAATCTGGATCACCTGTGGGTTCCCATTAAGGGCAAGGATGATTCTTTGGGGATGCTGCTGCTGGGTACAAAATTTGGCGGCGATTTTTTTAATGACAAGGATTTGGAAATTCTGGATACGGTTTCCCGACAGGTCAGTATTGCCTTCCAAAAGACACAGCTCATTTCGGAATTAACCCAAACCGTGCAGGAAAATGAAAGGTACCAGAAGGAAATCTTTCGGGCGCGGGAGGAAGAGCGAAAAAGAATTGCTCGTGATCTGCATGATCAGGTCATTCAGGAATTAGTGGGCTTAAATTATCAAACGGCCAACTTGTCTCATGTGGGCTGCACCGATATTTGTATGCAGGGGGTCGATTTGCACGCGACGATTGGCTCTTTGATACAAACAACGCGTGAGCTGTGTGCTAATTTGCGTCCGCCGGCCCTGGATTTAGGTCTTATTCCCAGTATTAGGTCGCTGGTGGCGCGTTTCTCACGGAAAACCGATTTTGAGATCAGTCTCAGCGTCGAGGGGGAACGGTCTGTTGTAATTCCTGAGGACATCTCTTTGTGCCTGTATCAATGTACCGTGGAATCTTTGTCGAACATTCGTAAACATGCCCAGGCGCACCATGTGCAGGTGAGCCTTAACTTGAGCTGTAGCCAAATTTTGCTGACGATACAGGATGATGGGCAAGGTTTTGTGGTGCCTGAGCGGCTTGGTAGTTTGATGCAGGATAATCATTTTGGGCTTGTGGGCATTAGAGAGCGTTTGGAACTGATGGGGGGAACGTTTCATATTAATTCTGTGCTTGATCAAGGCACTTTTTTCCACGCGTGTGTTCCGTTAAGTGCAAGTAACTAAAGGGGGTTTTGTAATGAAAATAAACACATCGGTTCGGGATAAGCAGAATATTCGAGTTGTATTGGCAGATGATCATCATGTGGTTCGTTCAGGGATTCGAGGTGAGTTGGAAAAACATCCGGATATTGAAATTGTGGGCGAGGCGGCTGATGGTGAGGAGGCGCTGGCTCTGGCTCGTAAACTACAGCCGGATATTTTGCTGCTTGATATTAATATGCCGGGTATTCAAGGGATGGAAGTAACGGAAATGTTGAATGAGGGAACGGCCGTTTCTCCCTCACTGGATGACTCTTTACCTTTTCCACCCCACGTGCTCATCCTGAGCGCCTATTGTGAACAGGAGTACGTTTACAGCCTCTTTGCCGCTGGTGCCAAAGGCTATTTGCTCAAAGACGAGCACCCTGACCGCATCGTTTCTGGCATTCGCCAGGTGATGCGAGGGGAACCGGCGCTGAGCCTGCCCGTGCAAAAGCTATTGTTAACCCGGCGGCAGTCCGACGACCACGAGCTTAGCCTGCGCGAATTAGAGGTGCTGCGGCTGATGGCCAAAGGCCACACAAACGAAGAAATTGCCGATGAGCTTATTATTGCGATTGGCACCGTGAAAAACCACGTTACCAACATTTACCGCAAGCTGCCCAATGTGCGCACCCGCTCAGAAGCTGTGGCCTGGGCCTGGGAAAACAGATTGGTTTCGGCAGAATAGCACTTTTTTGTTCACAGTTTCTCGATTTAGTGCCAGTTTTCAATACGTGCACCCTATTTCCAAAGTATCGTCTGTACTAATCTGGTAGTCATAATATCCTGTTCGCCAAGTCATAGTCTAAATGTGCAGGATACTTCAAAAAAGTTTTGAGATTTTGGAGATAATTACTGTAAGGATTTCTTGCACGGACAAAAGAGATTCTCTGTTTTAACAAATAGCGTATTTTCAGTTTATACCCTGGAAGGCTATTGATTCATGAATAGCTTCAGGACAAATTGGTACAGTACCGATTTTAGGCAACACCCACTATGGATATTTTTAAAACGGCCGTAACTCCCGCTGCCACAAAAGAAAAGCTCACGCGAATCGTCATTGCCGATCGTTTTCCCGTCATTAGTAACGGTATTCGTTATGAAGTCGAGAAACGGCCGAATTTAAGCGTCGTGGGCATGAGCGATCGCGGGGATGAAGCCCTCGACCTGGTGCATACGCTCAAGCCAGACATTTTGGTGACCGATGTGACCTTAAACAATGTAAATGGCATTCAGCTGGTCAGGCAGCTCATGAGCCAGAATCAAGAGCAGGCTAGCTTGCCCCAAATCCTGGTTTTTAGCGAGCAGCGAGACAAGCATCATATTTGGGGCATGTTGTCTGCCGGGGCCAGCGGCTATTTATTGAAAAATGAAACAATCGACACGCTTGTTTTGGCCATTGAAGCGGTGTCCAGGGGCGAAGTTGCCCTCAGTCAGTCAGTGCAGGCGACCTTGGTTGCCCTGATTCCATCGCTCAACCAGGCCTTGAGCCAGCGGGAGAAAGACATCCTTGTTTTGTTAGGGCAAGGGCTAAATAATTCCGAAATAAGCCAGATTTTGCAGATTTCGGAGTCCACCGTGAACCATCACATCTCCAAAGCGTATCACAAGCTGCCGACGGTTCGCAGTCGGGCCGAGGCTGTGGCCTGGACGCATATCAATCAGATCACCTGATTCCCCAAATTATTCTTCTCATACGGCCGTCCTCAATAGCATTTCCCCGTCAAGCTAGGTTAAAAGTCACACCCCGTAGCCCCTAAGGTCATACCGAAGAAGTGATTCCTGAATCAGGAATTCTTCGTCGGTATGAAGATAATAATAAGGGTCTACTACTATCGTTTTCTGAACTTGGCAGCCTCCTGAATGATATGGCCCCAAATCTTCGGGTCGATGAAATATCAGATTCAGACAACAGGTTTCAATAACACGGGAGATAAAACTATGTCATTTGTTTCACCTCTAGATTTGCTAACCGTTAGCAGCAGTGAGCAAGATGTTATTCGCTGCCTTGTCCGGAAACCTCAGCTTACCGCCCTGGAAATATCAGGCTTGACAAAAATCCCCCTGAAGGAACTGGAAACATTGCTCAAACAGATGGTTTCTGACGCGCGTGTGGTTCAGCTCACGCGGAATGAAGCGGTTTGTTTTGAAGTGTCATTTAGCAAAGGCTCGGGCAAAAACAGCGGCAAGAAAGGCAGTAGTGTTCTTGACATGCTATTTCCCTAAATTTTGTGGACTGCTTTAACTCATGGCTTGCGCAGATTGGGCTATTTTCTTTGCTGAACCTGATTTCGTCGTGAGCAAAACAGCTCAATCTTGAACTGACCGCTCAATAAGAGTTTTTCATGAAAATTTTGTCTCCATTGGACCTGCTATTGTTGTCAGACAAAGAACAAATTGTCTTTCGAGCGCTGACAAAAAAGCCAAAGCAAACGGTAAACGAGATTGCTTTGCATTCTGGCTTGTCTTTGGAAGAGGTGAGTACGGCCGTTAACCTA
The DNA here is from genome assembly GCA_020634565.1 of Ardenticatenaceae bacterium. Classification (GTDB taxonomy): domain Bacteria; phylum Chloroflexota; class Anaerolineae; order Promineifilales; family Promineifilaceae; genus Leptofilum. The sequence continues at coordinate 172,823 of JACKBN010000009.1, read as the reverse complement.
CTGCTGGCTCAAGGTAGTCTGATTGAGCAGCTACAGGAAGGCAAGCGCCTCTTGTCGGTTCGGTTGCAGCTTGAGCAGAAATCGGTACGAAATATGCCGGTTTCCATCTTGGCTGCTCTGTCCAAAGGCGTGCAATCTTTTCTGCTGGAAATCCCGCTGTTGCAGGTACTCGCCGCTGAGGAGCTAGCGGAACTGGTGCAAATTAGCCGGAAGCGCACGCTTTTGGCCGACGAAGTGCTGGCCTGGCAGGGAGAAAACTTCAACTTTGTGGCGGTCATTGAGAGCGGGCTTGTTGTTCGCACCCGGCTCAAAGGGCAGCATCTCAGTGAAAAGGCGGGTTATGCACGGCGCACGGAATGGATGGGACTCAGCTCGGTTTTAAGCAATAGTGTGGCTAGTGAAACGTATACGGCCGTTACCGAAACCACCCTCCGTTACTGGCCCAAACAGGATTTTCTGGATTACTTGCACGAACACGCCCGGCTGGCCATTGCCATTTGCCAGCAGCTCAGTCAGGAGATCGAAACCTGCAAAAGCACCGTCACCAGCGGCAGAGGCAAACTGTGGGTGATTGAGGGGGTGAAAACGGCCGTTGGCGTCACCACCTTTGCCCAAAATCTGGCCCAAATCGCCTTTGCCAACCGCCCCCATGGTGCAGAAACGACGACCCTGCTTTGGCAAAGCAACACCCCGCCACCCACCGGCAAGCCAACGCGCAAAGTCAAAGACCTGGCCACCATTTACGCACACCCATCAGGCGTGGATCAGCTCGTTTTACAGCCAAACCACGAATATCCACCCCAGGTACAGCTCGACATTTTGCTGGATGAACTGCTGGCCACCTACGAGTACGTGGTTTGCGATACAGGCGCCAGTGAATCCGAAGAACTTGTCTTGCGTTTACGAGGGCAGGGGCATGTCTTGCTCACCTTGTCCAACGATCCGGATAACCTGGAGACCGTCTTTGCTCGCTGGAAAAAGGCGCAAACCTACGCCGTGCCTAACCAAAAGCGTTTCCTGGCGCTGAGCAACACCTCAAAGCAAGTGAGAGACGTAGACCCCCGCTTTCATCTGGTGCTTCCCTACGATCCCACGCTGGCGGTAGAGACTCACAGACAGCCCACCACCAACCCCGCTAATTCACTGTACAGCGACGCCATTCAGGAAGTGTATCGTCGCCTCTCGCTCAACCATGCGCTGGCCATTTTTGTGCCTTCAACCCTGGATGTTGATTGTCCGGTTGATAACGATCATCAGGTGCAATCAACCCTGCAATTTCTGGGGTCTGTCTTTGGGGGTGCTACCAAAAGCGATGCCGAAGGCGTTTGGCGCAGCGAGGACAGCGGTCTGGTGACCGAGCAAGTCACCATTGTGCGCACCTTTGTCTCCAAGCCCGCGCTCGATACCCATTTGGATACCGTCGTGGAATTTGCCACACATTTGAAGGAAGAAATGAAGCAAGAGGCTGTGGCCTTAAGCGTTGATCACCAGCTGATTTTGGTTTAAGGCAGCAACAATTCACCAAACATCATGGTGCAGAGGAGTGGAATCTATGAACAATTTGTCTTCGTGGTTAAAAGGTTCGATCCATCGCGCCTTGTTGATTTCCTTCATCACCATCTCGGTGGTGCCGATTGTGGTGATTGCTGTGTTTTTTACCAAACAGAGCATGCAGGCCTTAACCGAGCAGATGGAAGAAAACTTGCAGCAGTTGGCTTTGTCCAAAGCGGAAGAGATTAACCTGAAGCTCACCGAGGTGATGGATAACACGCGCATTGCCGCTCACCTGGCGGCAGCCACCCTGGAGCAGCCCATTTCCTCAACAGAAATCAGCGCGTCTATCGAAAAATATCAGCCAGACGGCCGTAATATTGTTGGTTTGGATATGTATTACCAGGCACAGGGAGGAACGGCCGTTCTCGGTGAAGACCTCTCAAACGTTTACTGGACCAGCCCTCTGGGGCCGGCGGAGCCCGTCGCCAACGAAATTATCCTCACCGAAAGCCTGGATTCTGTTTTTGCCGGCATCAAACAGGTCAGCTCAGACACGCAGTGGGTGTATCTCACCACTGAGCGCGGCATGATGCGCCTGTACCCCTGGGCTTCCAACGACCATTATCCAGACGGCTGGGACCCACGCCAGATTGTCTTTTACACCGTCGCCGAGCCTGGCAACAACCCAGACCTCACCCCGGAATGGACGCCGCCGTACGTGGATTTTGCTGGCGCGGGCTGGATGGTCACTGCCTCTGTGCCGGTGCTGGACGAATCCGGTGATTTTCTGGGCGTCATGTCTCACGATGTCACCATTGAATCGCTCAAAGAAATTGCCCTGGGCATTAACGTGTTAGATGGAGGCGGCTATGGTTTTCTAATTGACCGGGACGGCCAGGTAATTGCGCATCCGGAATTTCAGGATGCAGATGCTTCAAAAGGTACGCAGGATGAAAGCAGCCTCTTGTCTTGGGGTTCGCCAGATTTTCAATCACTGGTGCAGCAAATGGTGAACGGGCAGCAAGGGCTGGGCTACTATGCGGCCGAAAATGGCGAATCGCTCCTGGTTTATGCCCCCATTCCCGAAACTGGCTGGAGCTTGGGCATTTCGATTCCGCAAGAACAGGTTGTTGCCCCAGCGATGGCCACCCGCAACCGGGCGCTCGCTGTTTCTGGCGGGCTGCTTATCGCCGCCATTGTTTTGGCTATTGTTTTGGCCCGGCTTATCCATAAACCCATCTTGCAGCTCATTGACGGCGTGCAGCAGGTAACCCTGGACCGTAAAGCGGAAGAGATTCAAGTGAAATCTTTCCAGGAATTTACCCAACTGGCCACCGCGTTTAATGACATGGCTTCACGAGTTTGGGAGCGGGAAAGCAAGCTGAAGGCGAAAGTGGCTGAATTGCGCATAGAGATTGATACCAATAGCAAACAAGAACGTCTCGATTCGATTACAGAGACAGATTTTTTCAAACGGCTGGAACAAAACGTGAATCAGTTAAGGGCAAACATTAAAAGCGTTGCCGCGGACTAATTATCAAAACGGAGGATTCTCATGACAAAAATTATCTCAACACATTCTTTTCGTGGTGGAACGGGTAAGTCAAACGTAACCGCGAACATCGCTGCCACCCTGGCCAACATGGGCTACCGGGTTGGGGTGTTTGATACCGATATTCAATCGCCCGGTATTCACATCATCTTTAATCTTGCCGATGGCGCGATTAAGTACACCTTGAATGATTTCCTCTGGGGGAATTGCAGCATTGAGGAAGCCGCGTATCCAGTTTATGAAGCACCCGGCGGGGGCGCTGTATTTTTGGTGCCTTCCAGCATCGATCCCAACGACATCGCCCGGATTTTGCGGGAGAAATATGACGCCAGCGATATGCACAGTGCCTTTCGTGATTTGATTCCGGCTTTGTCCCTGGATTATCTGCTGATTGATACCCATCCTGGCCTGAATGAAGAAACGCTGCTTTCTATCGCCATTTCAGACAGCCTGGTGATTATTTTGCGCCCGGACCAGCAAGATTTTCAGGGTACAAGCGTGACGGTTGATGTGGCCCGTCGGCTGCGCGTGCCGGAAATTAAGCTGGTGGTGAACAAGGTGCCGCCTGAATATGATTCGGCTGATATTCGGCGCAAAGTGGAAAATGCGTATCAGTGTGAAGTGTCGGCGTTGCTGCCGCTGTCGTTTGATGTGGCGCACAATGCCAGCTCTTCTATTTACTGCCTGAGCTTCCCGGAAGCGGCGTTTTCAACGGGCATTCAGCACATCGCCACAGATTTGCAGGCTGCTTCTGAAACGGTACCTGCGTAAGTTTAGAGCCTTTTTAGCTGGCATATAAGTTGCAGAGCCGGCCGCTTGGAGGGCGGCTCTGCCTTTCTAAAATAGCTGCAATTCGGAGCATCATACTTCAACCGTATCGGCGTGATTTGTAACGGCCGTTGTTCAACACGGCCGTTTTTTATGATTCGTTTACAAAACCTCCTACTTGACATATAATCTTTCTAGGCAGACTGCCTGTAAAACCTACTGAAACCAGTGTAGTATCGAACACAACCGCAGTTTCATTAAGAAAGATGACAGACGCCTCACAAACCGCAGATAACGGCCAGGAACAACCAGTCGATCTCCGAAAATTATTGCGTGCCATCAACGATTCCTTCAGCGAAGACGACCTGCGTGATCTCTGTTTTGAGCTCAGGCTGGATTTTGAAAACCTTCCTGGCGCCGTTAAAAAAGATAAAGCGCGCGAGCTGATTATCCATTTTGACCGCCGCAAGCGGATCAATGTGCTTGTGGCTGCTTTCCGTGAGCTGCGCCCGCATGTAAACATCGAGGCCATCATCGTCGAGGAAATTGACGAAGACCCATCTTCGGCCCGCATCGAAATTCACCAGGCAGACATTCTGCCGCAGCAGGATAAATCCAACACGATGATTGCCAGCAAAAGCTTTGGGGCCATTGTACGGATGCTCACGCGGGAAGATGTGCGTACGGCCGTTGTTACCTTCCAAACCGATTTCCAGGCCGCTTCCCAACAAATTGATCAGATGAACGACTATAAGCAGATCCACGACCTGTTTCAGATTTTGGAAACGCAGTATGACCTCATCTACCGCGACCAAAAGCGGCTGCCAGATGACGACATGGCCTGGGATGACATCGCTATCGCCGAGCCGGAGCTCCAGGCCAAAATCAGCGATATGGTCACGCTTTCCAAAAGCGAAACCTTTGCTGGCAGCAATATGCGCTGGGCCAACCAGCTGGAAACGGTGAAGGGGCATCTGCAAACGGCCGTAGACGGGGATGATCTGCAAGCTTTAGAAGAGGGTGTTCAGTTGCTTTACCGCGTGCTTAATCGGCACCCCACGCGCATCAACGCCCAGCTGGTAGCCGTGGCCAGTGCCCTGCGACTGGATAATTTGGAAAAAGCCATCACCACCATCAGCACCAGTCTGGTGGAAGCAGATGTTGCCATGGACAGCATGGTCGAAGAGGTCAAAAGCGGCAAATCGGCCCTGGCGGGTCTGGATGAGCGGCTGAAAGCTCTGGTACGTGAGCACAACGCCTGGCAAAGTATTGATGATGAGATTCGCCGGGTGAAAGCGGCCGTTTCCCAAAATAACCTCGAAGAATTGGAAGACGCCTGGTACGATCTCCAGCCCATGACCCAGGAATTAATTGATGCCCACAGCGAAGAAGAATGGGCCGCGAACCTGAGCAAAGTCATTGCCGACCTGGAACCAGCGCTTGAACAACAGCTAAACTCCAAAGTGCGACGCCTGTTCATGCGCTACCATACTTATGTTGGCCACCGCTTCCGTGAAGTGGATTTAGAATTACTCTCCCTTTGCACCGAACTCCAACGCGTTGGAGAGCAAATCGATCTATTGTTGAGGCAATTTAACAAATGAGCCATTCAGACGCGACTTCCGAAGAATTCATTCCCTTCATGTCCTTTACCTCTTTGCGTGACTCCCACCGGGAGCTGCTAAAAGAGAGGCGTAAAAACAAGGATGCCGAGGATGAAACAGATTTTTGGGCCGACGTAACCGAATTTCTCAACCGGGGCGAGGCTGCCGGTGCTTTTATCGACAATACCGAAGACCGCGAAGCGGCCCAAAGCTTGCTGGACTATTGGCATAATCAACTCTTTCACGCAGGCAAAGAAACCCCGGAAGCCGTCCTGGATGATTTTGACGCCACCACCCAACCAGAAATCCCCGATTCCCGCTGCCCCTACATTGGCCTGGAAGCGTTTAACGAAAATAACCAACATTTATTTTACGGCCGTGATCAGCTCATTCGTGAACTGCTGGATCAGGTTCTGGTTAGCCGATTGGTGGCGGTTGTGGGGCCATCAGGCAGCGGCAAATCATCCGTGGTGCTGGCTGGGCTGCTGCCTAAACTGGAAGAGGACGCTTTACCCGGCAGCGCCGACTGGCACTATTACCCACCCATCGTGCCCAGCGCCACCCCGCTAACCCAGCTGGCCAAGCTGCTACAGCCAGAAGGGGCTGATTCGGCCGAATGGATCACCGAAAATAGCGCGGCCTTTGTCAGCAACACGGACCATCTGGCCAAGCTTGTCCAGGAAAGCAGCAAAGTCCCTGCCGTGCTAACCATCGATCAATTTGAAGAAACCTTCACACTTTGTCATGATGACCAGGAGCGAGACGCTTTTATTGATAACCTGCTAGGGCTGGTTAACACGCGTGAGAACCGCCACGTGGTCATCCTCACCATGCGCACGGATTACGAAAGCTACCTCAACAAAGTGCCCATGTTTGAGGCGATGTTTAAGCAAGGCCTGGTGCGCGTCACGGCCATGAATGCCAGTGAACTGCATGCGGCTATTGAGCAGCCGGCCCAGGCAATCGGGCTCAAATTTGAAGATGGCCTGATTGAAGCCCTGGTTCGTGAGATTGTGGGTGAGCCAGCCGCCTTGCCCTTGCTGCAATTTGCCCTTCTCCAGCTGTGGGATCATCGCGAGCGCAACCGCATCACCTGGGACGCCTACCGCCGTTTGGGTGGCGTGATGAGGGCACTCGCCTCCACGGCCGATTTGCTCTACAACAGCATGATCCCGGAAGAACAAAATGCGGCCAAACGTATTTTGCTGCGGCTGGTGCGGCCAAGCTCGGGGGTGGAATTCACCCGCAGTCGCGCCACGCGCCGCGATCTTTATCAATCCGGCGAGGCCAACGACCGCATTGACCGTGTGCTGCAAAAGCTGGTGGATGCCCGTTTGCTGCGCCAGACCGACGGCGAGAAGCCGGAAGCCGATCAATTTGAAGTGGCACACGAGGCGCTGGTGCGAAATTGGCCGCGCCTGGTGGAGTGGCTGGAGGATGAGCGCGTGGTGCTGCGTCACCGGCTGCGCTTCACCGCTCAGGCTGAAGAGTGGGATACACGTGACCGCGATCCGGGGGCGCTGCTGCGCGGCAGGCAGCTGCAAGAGGCGCTGCTATTTGAGGATTTGAACAAGCTGGAGCAAGAGTATGTGGATGCCAGTAGAGCGGCGCTTCAGCTGGAAATTGAGGAAAAGCAGGCGCAGCAGCAGCGCGAGCTGGAGCAGGCGCGACAGTTGGCTCAAGAACAGAGCCAACGTGCCGAAGCGGAATCGCAGGCGGCTCGTCGGGCACGTAACTTTAATTATGCCTTGATTGTGATTTTGCTCTTGGTTATTGGTGGTGCGGTGAGTTTGGCCTATCTGCAAAATGTGCAGCAGGAGCGAGAAGAGGTTGCTCAAGAAGCAACTAGAGCCAGTGTGGAAGCGCGAGAAACGGCCGTTGCTGCCGATCGTTTGGCCATTGTGAGCACCACCGATGCGCTGGAAGCAGCCACGGTCCAGGCTATGGCCACCTCGGATAATGCGGTAGCCACGGCTGAAGTGGCGGCCAACCAAACATTGGTGGCCGAGCGGGCCGAAGTGGAAAGCCAGGAAGAAGCCACCGCGCAGGCGGCCACGGCCGAAGCGCAGCTGGCCACCGTGGCGGCTCAGGCCACCCGGCTGGCGCAAGAGGCCATCGAAAACACACCTGAGGCAACTGTGCCCAACCAGCCCACCGCCACGCCCGATCCGGCGCAGCTAGCGGTGGATGCCCAGCTCAATTCTTTTATTCGTGAGCAAGACAACATGCCCATGCTGTTTATCACGGGCGGGTCGTTCCAGATGGGCGTAGCCAACGCCGATGATGAGGCCGACAATCCTTTGCACCCGGTGACGGTGGACAGTTTCTACCTGGACCAATATGAAGTGACGGTGCAGCAGTATACCGATTTCCTGAATCGGCAGGGTGGGAACACCGGTGCCTGTAACGGGGCTGATTGTGCCACAACGGCCGTTTTCACCTCCCTCACCAATATATTGAACAATTTGGGGGTGTTTGACGCCCGCCCCGGCTCGGCCCGCTATCCGGCTACCTGGATTACCTGGGAAGGGGCCAATGCTTACTGTGCGGCTGTGGATGGGCGTTTGCCTACGGAAGCAGAGTGGGAATATGCGGCTAGGGGAACGGACGATCGTCTTTATCCGTGGGGAGATTCAACGCCGGTGCTGTACGAAACGGCCATTTTCAACAACAATCTGGACCAATCCCTCTCCGTCTTTTTCTCACGCGCCTTTGTGCGGGTGGACGGGCTGCCTGACGGGGCTAGCCCGTTTGGCGTGATGGGCATGGCGGGTGGCGCTGCCGAGTGGGTGCAGGATTGGTACGATCCTGACTTTTACAACCTGGCGTTGCCAGACATTGGGTATAACGACACAGACACGGGGTTAAAAGTATTGCGGGGTGGTTCCTGGGTTGATCCGCCGGAAGATATCACGACCACGATGCGCTGGGCACTCTCCCCCACAGATCCCAACACCTTCGTTTTGGACGAATCGCACATTGGCGCAGGTTTCCGCTGCGCCCGCGACGCGAACGAATGACAAGGTGACGGAGTGACAAGGTGACCACTTGTTACTCCGTCACTTTGTCATCTTCTAGCCTTTCTTTGCCTTCTTGATCTCCCGCATACGCACATCGTGACGCAGTTCTTTTTTGCGGATACGCAGCGCCGACGGGGTTACTTCCAGCAGATCATCTTTCGCCAAATACTCAATTGACTCATCCAGCGACATGATACGCGGTGTGTGCAGCGCTTCGGCAATGGCTGTGGGGCCGGTGCGGACTGCGCTGAGCACCTTGGTTTTGCACACATTCACCACCAAATCCTCGTTGCGGATGTGCTGGCCCACCACCTGACCGCTGTACACTTCCTCTGCTGGCAGCACAAAGAAGGTGCCGCGCTGTTGCAACCCTTGCAGGGCGTAGGCGCTCACGGGTCCGGCTTCCATAGCAACCAGGGAGCCAAATTCTTGCGTTTCAATTTCGCCTTTGATTGGTTCGTAATCGTGGAACAGGGTGTGGTAAATGCCGGTGCCGCGCGTCGCCGTGAGGAATGGCTGGCGGAAACCCAGGATGCCGCGGGTGGGCACCAGGTATTCGGCATAAACGGTGCCATCTTCCCCATAGTGAATGGTTTGCATCAAGCCGCGCCGCCGTCCCAGCATTTCGCTGACGGGGCCAAGATAATCGTTGTGCACTTCCAGGAAGAGCTTTTCGACGGGTTCAGTACGGCCGTTTTCACCATCCTTAAAAATTACTTCGGGGCGGCTAATGGCAAACTCGTACCCTTCGCGACGCATCGTCTCGATGAGGATCGCCAGATGCAGCTCGCCGCGCCCAGACACGATAAATTCGCCTGACTTCTCAGTTTCTTCCACGCGCATGGCGACGTTGCTTTCCAACTCGCGCAGCAATCGTTCCCGAATTTGGCGGCTGGTGACAAATTTGCCTTCTTTACCGGCAAACGGGCTGTCGTTGACGCGGAAGGTCATGCGTACCGTTGGTTCTTCTACCTTGATAGGCGGCAGTGGACGCGGATCGTTCGGGTCGGCTAGCGTATCGCCAATGCCTACATCGGGAAAACCGGCGATGGCCACGATGTCGCCTGCCTGCACCTGTTCTTGCTCCACGCGCTGCAAATCGCGGAAGGTGTACAGCTTGGTAATTTTGCCGGGCTCCATTTCACCGCTGGCGCGGATGTGCATGATTTGCTGGCCGTCGGTGATGGTGCCGCTGGTGAGCCGCCCGACGGCGATTTTGCCGACGTAGCTGCTATATTCCAGCGTGGTGACCAGCAGTTGGGTGGGGCCGTCGGGGTCGATCATGGGCGCGGGCAGGTAGTTGACGATTGTTTCGAATAACGGCCGTAAATCTTCGGCCAATTCATCCGGGTCTTCCCCAGCCTTGCCTTCCAGCGCCTTGGTGTAAATCACCGGGAAATCAGCTTGCTCTTCCGTGGCCCCCAGGTCGATGAACAGGTCAAACGTGGCGTTGACCACATAGTCGGGGCGGGCGGCTGGGCGGTCAATCTTGTTGACAACCACAATGACCTTTACCCCTTTTTCCAGCGCCTGACGCAGCACAAAGCGGGTTTGGGGCATGGGGCCTTCCACGGCGTCTACCAGGAGCAGCGCGCCGTCTACCATGTTTACTACGCGCTCCACCTCGCCGCCAAAGTCGGCATGGCCGGGGGTATCGACGATGTTGATGGTGGTGCCGTCGTACACAATGCTGGTATTTTTAGCCAAAATGGTAATGCCGCGTTCCTTCTCCAAATCGTTGGAGTCGAGAACACGCTCTTGCATTTCCTGGTTGGCGCGGAAAACGTTGGTTTGGCGCAGCATGCCATCGACCAGCGTGGTTTTGCCGTGATCCACGTGGGCAATAATGGCGATGTTGCGAATATCGTTACGAGGTTGTAAAGCCATAAATTTTGTTCTTGATCCTTCGCACGTTGTTCCGTGCGTTCATGAAAAAGCCCGGCCAAAAGATGGTCGGGCGACAATGTTCATTTGATTTGGCTTGATTGTATGTCAGGAGTGGGTTAGAGGCAAAAAGCGTTTAAGGTTCAATTTTGGGCTGTGTAAGCTGTGGGTTAGCAATGGCTTTTCCGATTTGTACGGCCGTCTGCTGACCGTTAGAATTTGGTGGGGAAGGGTATTCATTAAAAACAGGCCATCCATGCAGATGAGGACCACATGATGCCTCATGATGGGTGATCGCCAGGAAGAGGAAAAGGTTATGGAACGGTTTGTAATTGAAGGCGGCAATTCATTAAGCGGCACGGTCAAGGTGAGCGGCAACAAAAATGCGGCGCTGAAGCTGCTGCCAGCCTGCCTGCTGACCGACCAGCCGGTGGTGCTGCACAATATTCCGCACATTCAGGACGTTATTTTTACGCTTGATTTATTGCAAGATTTAGGGGTAGAAGTGACCGATCTTGGCGGTGGGAGCTGGCGGATTCATGCGGCCAATGTGAACAAAACGGAGCTGGACAGCGGTTTGGCCAGTAAAATTCGGGCCTCGTTTGTCTTTTCCGGGCCGATGCTGGCGCGGATGGGGCAGGTGACGCTGCCGCTGCCGGGTGGGGATGTGATTGGCGGACGGCCGTTAGACACCCACATTACCGCGCTGGAGGCATTGGGAACGGCCGTACAAATGAAGCAGCGCGGCCTGTTCCATATGAATGCGGATGGACTGCACGGCGCAGGCTATCTGCTGTTGCCCGAAGCCAGCGTAACGGCTACCGAAAACACCGTCATGGCTGCGGTGCTGGCCAAAGGGGAAACGGTGATTGACAATGCCGCCTGTGAACCTCACGTGCGCGATCTGTGTAATTTTCTCAATGGTTTAGGGGCTCAAATTGAGGGTATTGGCAGCAACCGGCTCTCGATTCAGGGTGTGGAACGCCTGAATGGTGGCGAGTTCCGCATTGGCTCCGATTTTATGGAAGTGGGCAGCTTCATTGGCGCAGCGGCCGTTACGGGCGGCGAAATTCGCATTCAGGATGCCCAGCCGGAAAATCTGGGCATGATTCGCATTGTGTACGATAAGCTAGGCGTGCATTGGTGGGACGAGGGCAATGATATTGTGGTGCCAGCCAATCAATCCCTGAAAATCAAGCCAGCTTTGGGTGGCCGTATTCCTGAAATCAAGCCGATGCCCTGGCCGGGCTTTCCGCCTGATTTGATGAGCATTGCTGTGGTCATCGCCACGCAGTCAGAAGGTTCGGTGCTGCTGCACGACTGGATGTACGAAAGTCGCTTCTTTTTTGTGGATAATCTTACTTTTATGGGGGCGCGTATTGTGCTGTGTGATCCACACCGCGTGATGATTTTGGGTGGCAACCAGCTGAATGCCAGCCCACACGGAGTGCCCAGCCCCGATATTCGCGCGGGTATGGCGATGATCTTGGCTGCTTTGTGTGCCAAAGGGCGCAGCACCATTCACAATATTCAGCAAATTGATCGGGGATATGAGCAAATTGAAAGGAAGCTGCAGGCGTTGGGGGCAAATATTCAAAGAGTTTCTTGACGCTTATCGGTTTGGGCCACAATTTATTTGACCACCACTTGTGGCTTAGGTATAATTTTCCGTCGTTTACAAGAAGGGAAGTCTGCTGTTGCCTATAAGTTTTTAGGTATACGGCCGTTAAAACCGATTCGATATTAACTTCAGGGCTTCAAGCCCTGGTTTTTTTAGGAGAACTACTTATGCCAAAGCGCACATATCAACCCAAAATTCGTCGTCGGAAACGTGTTCATGGTTTTCGTGAACGTATGAAGACAAAAGGTGGACGCAACGTTTTGAAGAGCCGTCGGGCAAAAGGGCGTCATAAGCTGACTGTGGAAATGAACGATCATGTCAAGCGCATCAACTGGAATGGTTCATCAGCGACTGCTTACCGTTCTGTGAAGCGTTTTGGCGGGGGAAAATAAACCCCTCGGTTGTCTGATGTATGCTGCCATCGCTACATCGCCTCAAGCGGTCTGCTGATATTGTTCAGGTACAGCAACAAGGCCGTAACTGGCGTCATCCGCTTTGCGTTTTACTGGTAAACGCGGGGCAGATGGAGTCCAGCCGGTTTGCTTTTGTGGCCAGCCGGCGTGTGGGGCAGGCAGTGGTGCGAAACCGGGTTCGTCGCATGTTGCGCGAGGCGGTTCGTTTGCATTTAGACGAAATTCAACCGGGTTGGGATTGTGTATGGATCGCACGGCCGCAACTGTCTCAGGCATCCTTTGCTGAGGTGGAAACGGCCGTTTTGCACTTATTAACGCGGGCGAAACTATTAGCTGGTACGGCACGTAAAGAGTAACGCATTTTCTGTGATCTGGGTCGCAAGCCAGATTAACAAATGAGATAAGCTGGGGAAATCTTATTTAATTTAAATATGTTTTCTTCGGATATTGTGTATGATGTTGGCATGAAAAAAATTGCCTTATTTTTAATTCGTTTATATCAGCGCACTATCTCCCGTGTAACCCCACCGAGCTGTCGCTTTTACCCGACTTGTTCCCATTACGGTTATGAAGCTATCGAAAAGTATGGTTTCCGAAAGGGTGGCTGGATGGCGCTGAAACGAATCAGCCGCTGCCATCCCTTCAACCCAGGCGGGTATGATCCAGTTCCCTAAGTTTGTCTGGGGCTAAGCTGAGCAGCTTCTATACCAAAATATTGCGGAGGCACTCTTTGTTCATTGCAAAACGGCCGTTTGTGCGGCTCATGATACTTTTATTACTCCTGGCGACGTTTGCACTGACGTCCTGTTCTCGCGGTGCAATAGCCGCCAACTGGCCCGGTATGTCTTCAGATGGCGAAAACATCTACGTTGCCTACGGCAATGGGGTGCTAGGGCTGGAAGCAGCTACCCAAGATTTGCTTTGGTCCTTTAAGCCAGAAAATGCAGCCCTGTTCTTTTATGCACCCCCTTCCGTGGAAAACGGCCGTGCTGTTATCGGTGACTTTGGGGCAGCTCAAGGTCTCTTCTCTCCCAGAACCGTTGTTTCCATTTATGGCCTCGATGTGACCAGCAGCACCCCTAGCACGCTGTGGGTACGTGATGATTCGGCATCAGACCGTATCGTGGCGGCACCCATTCAGGTAGATGGTGTGGCTTACGTGGCCACGGCTGACAATCTCTTGCTGGCGCTTGAAGGGGAAACTGGTGAAGAGCTGTGGCGTTTCCCCACTGAGTTCTCCATTTGGGCCAAGCCTACCTATTATGAAGGCACCATTTTTGTCGCTTCACTGGACCGTTTTCTTTATGCAGTGAATGCTGAAGATGGCAGTGAAATCTGGTCTGTAGAGCTAAGCGGCGCGATGTCCGCCAGCCCGGTTGTTAATCCAGAGGCGAATCTGGTATATGCTGCCAGCTATGACCGTGAAGTTCACGCCATTGATATCGACAGTGGCGAGGAAGTGTGGTCCGTATCAGCAACCGATTGGGTGTGGAGTGCTCCAGCATTGGCTGATGGCAACCTCTACTTTGGGGACAGCAGCGGCAATGTGTTTGCCGTGAATGCGGCTGATGGTGAGGTTTTATGGGAAAGCGGTGTGCACAGCATGAATACCGTTGCCGGTGTTGCTCAAAATCCGCCAGCCCAAATTAAAGGCGCCATTCAAGCCAGCCCTGTGGTGCAGGATGGGGTTGTGTACGTCGCCTCTTTGGGAAATGAAGAAAGCGAAGAAGGCTTGCTGGTGGCTTTAGACGCTGCTAACGGCGATGAGCTATGGCAAGTAACAACGCCTGCGCCGCTCTTTTCTGATCCCGTGATTATTGGCGAAGAAATCATTATTGCTTTGCAAAGCGAAGTTGGTATTTTGCAGGCTTATGACCTGGGAGAAGGGCGGTTAAGCTGGAGCTATCAGCCGCCTGAATAGCAACTTGTTGTTGTGTGTTTAATTTGAACTATTAAAGCAGCGAAAAGGTGGCAAAATGCTTTTTTGAGTAAGAGTATTTTGCCTTAAACAGGATTTAATCACCTTATGTGGGATTTATTAATCATCAACCCAATCACGAATGCTCTGCTCTGGCTGTATGATATTTTGGGCAACAATTTTATTCTTGCCCTGACGGTCTTCACCATCTTTACGCGCATCTTGATGCTGCCGTTGAACTTGCGGCAGCAGCGCAGCATGGCCAAGACGCAAGAAATGCAGCCACAAATCCGGGCAATCCAGCAAAAATACAAAGACAATCCACAAAAGATGCAGGAAGAGTTTCAGAAGATTGGGTACAACCCGGCCGAAAGCCTGAGTGGTTGTTTGCCGTTGTTGGCCACAATGCCTATCTTGTTTGGTCTTTTCCAGGTGTTGCGTCTTGTTTTGGGCTCCACGCCGCAAGCATTGTTTGAATTGACCCAGCGAGTTTACCCTGGGATTGATTTGACAAATTTATTGCCCATTAAAAGCAATTTCTTGTGGCTTAATCTGGGCCAGCCAGATCCACTCTATATTTTGCCAATTTTGGTGTTTGTCACCATGTTCTTGCAGACTAAGTTGACTACGCCAGCCGCCGCTAAAAAGGATGACAGCAAGAGCAATAACAAGAAGGGGAATGGCAAGGAGCAGAATGATGATCCTACGGCCGCCATGACCCAATCTATGCAGTACACAATGCCAATCATGTTTGGCTTCTTCTCTCTGTCATTCCAATCTGGATTGTCAATTTATTTTGTGTTGTCCAACTTGATTGGTATTGCACAAGGCTTTTATACGCGGCGCGTGATGGAAGCCGAGCGAGAAGCATTGGCACAAGAAAAAGAGTTAAAAGCAATGGGCCTGAAGGGAGGAACGAGTTTTTCCGAGCCGGAAATGTCTATTGATAGGCCATCAAAAGAAACGAAAGATCAAGCTACACAGGGTGACAATAAAAAGCAGAGCCAATCCAAGCGTAAGCGCCGGTCGGCAAAGCGGTAGTATTCACACGCCCAGCCAGGTGGCTTGCTGACTTTTGTCGCCTGGTGTGTTTAGCAAGAATAAAGGGGATTGTATGAGCAATAAACGTGAAGTCGAGGTTCGGGGGGCGGATGTCGAAAAGGCGATTGAGGCGGGTTTGCAGAAGTTAGGTGTCAATCGTTCAGAAGTGATTGTTGATGTGATTGATGAGGGAAGCCGAGGACTATTAGGTATTGGTAGCCGCGAAGCTGTTGTGCGGTTGGTGACACTCGTTTCTGAGGAGCCACCGGCACCACCCAAACCAAAACCACAACCGGCGGCGAAAACGGCCGCTCCCACCCCCAAACCAGCACCAAAAGCTGAACCGAAACCAACCAGACCCACCAGCAGCACTGAAGAAGTGATTGAAGCCGACGCTGAGGAAAAAGCGATGGCTGTGGAAGTGGTGACCACCTTGTTGGATAAACTAGGTGTTGATGCCGAAATCACCGCTTCAGTTTCTGAGCCAGATGATTTAACTGGCCGCAAGGTAAATGTTCTCGACATTGAAGGGGACGATTTGGGTGCCCTCATTGGCCCCCGCGGAGAAACTTTAAACGCACTGCAATATCTTTCGCGGCTCATGGTGGGCAACCAGCTGCAAAAACGCGCCTCCTTTGTGGTAGATGTTGAAGGCTACCGTCGGCGTCGGCAGCAGGCGTTGGCCCGTTTGGCCGAACGGATGGCCAAAAAAGTTGTTACCCGCCGTCGCCCTGTGAGCCTGGAGCCGATGCCCCCGCACGAGCGGCGTATCATCCACATGACCTTGCGTGAGAACGATGAGGTTTACACGCAAAGCTCCGGCGAAGGGAAGCGGCGCAAAGTGCGCATCCTGCCAAAATAACCGCCAAAAATAGGTAAATAAAAAGGCCAGAGAAAATCCCTCTGGCCTTTTTTGATCTTAGATTCAGCGTTGGTTTTATGATTCAGAGACGGTGACGCTGGTCATTTGGTCGCCTTGTCTGATGCTGTTGACGACATCCATGCCGCTGGTGACTTTGCCAAAGACCGTGTGACGGCCGTCTAGATGCGGTTGTGGCGAGTGGGTGATGAAAAACTGGGAACCATTGGTGCCGGGGCCAGCGTTGGCCATCGAGAGATAGCCCGTGCCGTGCTTGTGCGGATTGCCATTAAACTCATCCTGGAAGCGGTAGCCTGGTCCACCACGACCGGAGCCGGTGGGGTCGCCGCCCTGGATGACGAAGTTGGGGATCACGCGATGGAAGGTAACGCCATCGTAGAAACCTTCACGGGCCAGGAAGACAAAGTTGTTAACAGTTACGGGGGCAGCGTCGGCAAAAAGTTCAATTTCGATGGTGCCTTTGTTGGTTTCCATCGAGACTGCGTAGCTTTTTTTAGGGTCAATTTGCATTTCCGGGGGGGATTGCCATTGTTTAGCCATTCAAACTCTCCTAAGTATAGTTAGGACGGCCGTTTCCCGACCGCCAAATTTTCTCCCTTGATTATAACATCAAACTGTATTTCCCCGGAAACTGTAAAGTTTCCGAGGAAATAAGCATCAGCGGCTGTGGGGCAAGAAGTTGAGCTGCTGGGGCTGCTGGATGAGCCAACCGGCTGGATGAAAATGGAGCTTGTCGCTCGGGGCAAGCGGTTGGGGAAATGGGGTTTGTAGGAAGGGGAACTGGTGAACGGCCGTTTCCCAGCCGTCCTCGCCTAAATCCCAGTTTTGTTGCCACTGTGCTTGCGCGTTGAAGATTTGCACATCGGTGTGCGTACGGCCGTTCACGGCCAACCTTTGCACGATGCCAATCCGGTCGGGCGCAAAAGCGAGCGCCGCTTCGGTGAGATGGCTGTGGGGCGGTTGGGTGGCAGGTAACGGCCGTTCCGTGCCGTCGGGGCCAATGGTGAAAAAGCGGTGCTGGGCAAAAATGCGGTGGAACCCAGCAATGCGGTCGCTGCGCGGATCGCCAAAAAGTTGGGTTTGCGCCTGGTGGGCGGTGCCGATTGGTTCCTCCAGGTAGCTGCCGTCTCGTACCGTGCCGCGCATAATCCAGCCGCCGCTGATGCGATAAAGATGATGGGGCGTGGTGGCGAAAACGGCCGTGTTTTTAAACAGCGCCGTCTCTAAAAGAGTCACTTGTTGGGGCTGCGCCGTGTGGATGTCCAGCAACAAAAGTTGGGGGCGGTGAGGCGGATTGACCACCAGAAAATCGTGGCCGTTGGGCAGGGTGAACGCGCCAAAGCGGTAGCCCGGCTGGCCGCTGAACAGCGCCACATCGCTGATGACGCCACCGATGCCCGCGCGTACCAATCGTACCTGCTCCCCCTGCCGGTAGATGATGAGCAGACGGCCGTTTGGCTGCCCAAAAACCGCCTCGATAAAGCCATCCACGCGCAGCAGGGTGCGTGGACCAGCGGCGCTGATGGGCTGGGTGGGCACGGGCGTGGGATGGCTGCACGCCGGGCAACCGCGCCGGTTCGCAGGGAAATCCAGGCCGCAATGGGGGCAGGTGCGCAAATTTTGGGCGTATTGTTGCAGCAGATGGGCGGGAAACGGCCGTCGTTCGCCGCGCGCAAAAATAGTGTGCAGATGATGCAGCAAGTCGTCAGACAGCGTTTCGGGCGGGTGGACGTTAGGTGGCAAAGTGACATCGCTGTCGAACAGGCTGACGCCTGCTGTGGCGCGCGCCTGGATGGTTTTGTGCTGCCGGTGCATGCCGCCGTAAGGATGCACTTGCAGCAAACTTTTTACCAGCAAAACGGCGTAGGCGTACCAGTCGGTGAGCGGAGTGAAGTACGGCCGTTCGCCAAAATTGCTTACATGATAAAGCGTTGGGTCGAGGAAGGCCGGCATCGCTACCGGGCAGGGGAAGCTGCCAAATTGGTAGCTATCCACGTCGATCCAGAAGGCTTCGCTGCCATTTGGGCCGGGCGGCGTAAAAAAAATGTTGTTCTCGTTGAGGTCGCCAACCACGATTTGTAATTGATGCAGGCGGTTGAGCGTTTGGTGCAGTCGCTGGAGCAGGGGCACAATTTGCCCGGTGCGCAGGGCGTGCTGCTGCCAGAAGTTGGGCTGGCTGAGTCGCTTGATGGGTTGGGCGTGGGCAGGTAGCTTGGCCATTTGCAGGCCGATGAGCTGCCCTTTTTTATCCTGGACGGGGGCGCACGGGGCCAAAACGTCTGGAGGTAGTTGCCACTGCTGGGTAAACCAATGGTTCAGCTTGGTTTGATAGCGGGCTGAGGGTTGGTGGTACAGTTTTACGGCCGTATTGCCCAGCCCAAACACCATCCCCTCGCCGCCAGACTGAATCAGGTCGGCGGCATCGAGTTGGTAACGTTGGTTTTGGATGTAGATTGTGTGTGTCATGTTAGTTGTGAACTTTGAATTGTAAATGGTGAACTGTGAACGTCCCCATTCACAATTTACGATTAATTATTCACCATTCATCATTTCCTTGTGCCAAATGGCTACTGCTCCATCATCGTCAAACTGGCCGCGCTGTTGGGATTGAACGTTGAGCCAGCGCTGCAAGGTCAGCGCCGAACGTGGTTCATTGAGCTGCTCAAGTAAAGGTGCTGACCAGCCGTCGGTGCCCACGGTGATCCAGCCCAGTTGGTCAGGCTGGGGGACAAAGGCGAGCTGGAAGTTGGTTTGGTCGGGATTGGGCTGGAGCAGTTGGTAGGCCAAATAGTCGGGCTGGTTGTTGCTTTGCAGCGGTTGAATACGGCCGTCTGCCACCAAATACCCATCCCCTTGCCAAAAGAATACGGCCGTTTCCGGCGTATGCACAAAACCAACGAGCGTGGTCAGTAAACGTGTGGCAATGAATTCGCGACGGCTTGTTTTGGGGAAATGGGCGGCCAGATGATGCAGGAAAGTGAGAGCTGCTAGGTGCAAATCGGCCAGCGCGGTTTCTAGCATCTCCGGGCAGATTGGTGTGGGCAACTCCGTCAATTTTTGGCTGAGAAAGTCGAGGGCAAACTGGCCGAGCAGGTTGGCGCCGGTTTCGTTGTGGGAGGTGTGGGAACGGCCGTTTTCCTTAAACTTGCTGCCACAGCCGTCACACACAATACCGATGGCGAGGTGTGGTGCGGGGTTGGCGGTGGCGGCAAAATCCTGGCAGTTGTGCTGCATCAAGCGGTGGGCGCGGCCCACAATCGTGGCGTGGCTGATCATTCAGGCTCCTTCATAAAGGTAGGTCGGGTTGTCAATCCGACTTACAATCGCTATTCGTGTGCAAATTACACGAAGTCATAATAGTGTAAAAATTACACTTTGTCAAGCCTGAAAAATCAGCCGGGCAGAAAGGTTGTCAGCGATTAGCGTTCGTACTTGTCTTCTTCGCGCTGTTCGGTGTGGCGGTAGAGGCCGCGGGTGAACCAGAGCGCATTGGCCAGCCGGGTAGAGGGCGTGGCTAACCCGCCCAGAAAACCAAAAACAGCGCCGAGGATGAAACCATTGAGAAAGCCATCGCCGCCAGCAAAGAGCATCCCCAATAGCCCCACCAGCAGCCCACCAATCAGGGTGCCTGCCAGCGCATTCACAATCAATCGCACGAGCGCATTTTCGCTTTTCATGGGTTTTCCTCCGGGAAAAAGTTAGAGAATCAGCTGCTTGATGAGGTGTACGGCCGTTCCGATGCCATCTTCCTGCCTGATTTTTTCACCAAGAACGGCCGCTTTTTGGCGCATGGGTTGGTTGGAAACGGCCGTTGTCATAGCCGCTGCTAGCTTTTCTGCCGTGAGTGCCTTTTGCGGGATGGCCGCTGGCCCCACGCCCAACGCCTGAATTCGCTGGCCCCAAAAATATTGGTCAAACAAAAACGGTGTGAGAATGTTGGGGATGCCCGCCCAAAAGCCAAAGCCGGTTGTGCCGGAACCGCCGTGGTGCACCACCGCCGCCAGTCGCGGGAACAGCCAGCGGTACGGCGCGTAATCGAGCGCAAAAACAGTGTTTGGTAACTCTTGTTGCCCTAAACCAGCCCAGCCGCTTTGCAAGATGAGTCGCTGCCCGGCGAGCTGCGCCGCTTGCAGAACCAACGCCGTCAGCCGCTGCGGATCGCGCACGGCCATGCTGCCAAAGCTCACCAGAATCGGTGGCGGGCCGTCGTCCAAAAATTGCACCAGTGCGTCGGGCGGCGACCAATCTGGCTCTGCTGGCAGCCAGTAGCCGGTGTACTGGACGTTCGGCTGCCAATCTGCCGGGCGGGGCACGATGTGCGGGCTGAAGCCGAGCAGGGTAGGCGTCTGGTTCAGTGCGGCGAGGCTGCCGAGGAACGGCCGTTTCTTCAGCCCCAACACCTGCTGCCGCCACTGGTTCACCGATTGGCGAAAGCCGGACCAGACGAGCTGCTCCGCCAGCCGGTAACTGATGGCATTGTAGCCAGGCAAAACAGCGGGCCAGTCGGGAAAAGCGACCATGGGGAAGGTGCGGGTGCGCAGCATGGGAATGACGGCGACGTTGATGAGGGGAATGTGCAGCTTTTCGGTGAGGGAACGGCCGTACAAACTCAGCGGCAGTTGGTTGATGATGCCGTCCGTCTGCCACAGGTGCGGCTGGGAAAGCAGGGTGGTGATGCCATCGGTAAGCTGCCAGAAGGTTTGGCGCAGCGCCCGGTACTGCTTGAGAATATTTTGCCCCGATTCCAGCAGCGCCAGCCCGCCACTGCTGGCCAGCAATGCTTCGGCATCGCCAGGTATGGCGGCAAAATCGAGGTTAAATTGAGCCGCCAACGGCGCGAAATTCTCAAAGGTGATGAGCCGCACCTGGAAACCGGCTTGCTGCAAGGCTGCGCCCAAAACCACGTTGGGGAAGACATCGCCGCGCGAGCCGAGCGCCAGGAGGGTCAGGTGCTTCATGAGAACAGCTCGGTGACGTGCAGCTCGTCGCAGGCGGTGAGGGTACGCTGCACAAAACTGAGGCGCAGCCAATTCCAGTCGGGGTCGCCGCCATCGCGCATATACTCCACGGCGACGGGCACCATCAGCGCCACGCAAAGGCGATAATCTTCGTAAAGCTGCGCCCCACTGTAGCCCGTCACGCCGCGCTGGGAGAGAGTGTTTAGGTAGTGGTGCAGCAACGACCGTTCCAGTTCGCGGCGGGCTTCGATGGGCCAATGGAGGGCCATCACGTAGGCCAAATCGTATGCGCCAGCCCAGGTGGTAATGCTCCAATCAAACGGCTGCTGATCGATGAGGAATAACGGCCGTTCCCCCACTTTAGGCACCAGCAAATTCCCCGGATTTGGGTCGCCGTGCAGCTTGGTGAAGTGGGTTGGGTCTTGAGCGCGTTCGGCTAGTTTGGCGGGCAGCTGGGCAAAAATTTGGGCGATAAGTTCTGGCCAGTGGGGTTGGAGCTGATCGCCAAAAACGGTGTTGACGTGTGGAACACCCCCGACACCAATCTCCACAAAGCGGCGCAGATGGGCGGCATCGTGCAGGGGGGCGCTGCTTTGGCGCAGGCGGTCGGTACCCCACCAATGAGCGTGCAGGCTGGCCAACGCTTCCACCAGCGCTTGACCGTGGGCCAGCGTGGGTGTCAAGTCGTAGGCAGGGCCGTGGGTGGCGGTATGGTCATCTAGCAGCAGATGGTAGCGGTGTTGGGCGGGGTCGTGGGCGGCGTGGTAGTAGCGCACCAGCGGCGCATCGAGCAAATCGACGTAATCGTGGGTGTAGTAGGTCACTTCGGCGGGCAGAAAATATTCGCCATCACCAGCGTCGGTGTTGACCAGCTTGAGGAAAAGGTTTAGGGGGCAGTCGCCCTGGGCATCGGGGCTGTAGGTGAGGGTGAGACGCCCGTTTTGTGACCAATTCCCACTGCCGCCATCCAATTCAACCGCTACGACATGTCCGTTGGTGAGCGCGTGGGCCTGCTGGAGAACGGCCGTTAGCCACGTCGGTGTTGCTTCATCAATGCTAGTTAGCACTTTGGCTTGATGGGCCATATGTTTACGACGATTCCTTTCAGATGTTTTTACCAATCAACTAATAGTAGGAAGTGGGAGGAAGCGAGCCTCCCACTTTTTGCTAATTAGATGTTTTGGTGGGCGAGAACGGCCGTTTTTAGCGGTTCATGTTCCATTGCGTCGTTAAAGAGCTGCGATGTCTCTTCGGAAAAAGAGGTGTGGTACAGGGTGCCGCCAAACGATTTTAGCACGTCTGCAACGGTTTCCACTGGCGTATTTGCTACCAGCAAGAATAGGGCAGAATCCTCGGCGGCCAGATCATCACCTACCGTTTTAATGAACTCATTGTCAATGCCGATGTCGATGTTGCGGCCAAAAAGGGCACTTAATCCCATGCCGAACAGGGTGCCTAGCAGCGGACCGCCAAACAAAAAGCCAATCAACAAGCCCCAAAAACCGCCGCTGGCCACGTTGCTGCCCTTGGCCACCGATTCCAATGTTTGCTGCACCTTGACCTTACCATTGGCTTTTTTAACAATGACCGCAGCGTCTTCAATACCGATCAACGCTTTTTGTACATTTTCTTGCTTCATCGTGGCCACGGCTTGCAAAACAGTGCCAGCTTTTTCTTTGCCATCATAGGTTAGTACGATTAAATCACTCACTTTTTACTCCTTTTTGGGCGAAAACTCAGTAGATAGTCGTTCGCGTTGTTATGGGTTGATGAAATAATCGTACCCGCCAAATCTGGAGGTTTTATGGAAAAGTTGTAGATATTTGATTGAATTTGTGCGGATTACTTTACGGCCGTTACCAAACTTTGCCCGGCCCATTTGGGTGTGGTGTAGAATTGGATGTCCTGAAAGTGGGCTGCGCCGAGCATCTGGTTGAGTTCGTCGCGGGAGAAGATACGGCCGTCGGCAAACAAATAATACATCAGGCTAATTAACCGCAACAGTCCTTTGATCGCGGAGCCAAACTGTTTGCTTTCTATCTGGTCAAAAATGGCCACCTGCCCACCTGGTTTCAGGGCCGCGTGCGCTTTTTGCAGCAGCTTGATGTTGGTTTCCAAATCGTAATGGTGGATGAAGTTGAACAGCAAAATAAGATCGTACTCTGTGCCCCACTCAACTTGCCAGATGTCGGCGGGTTGCAGGGTGATGCGTTTACTGAGGTCGTTGGCGCTGACGTGCTGTACGGCCGTTTCTAGGGCGATTTTGCTGTCTAGAATGGTGGCTTGCAGGTTGGGGTTTGCCTGGCAAAAGTGGACAGAGTAGACGCCGTGCCCACCGCCTACGTCTAGCAGCCGGGTGGGTCCGGCGGGCAGTTTTACGCGCTGCACCACGTCTGGCGCGTTCAGGTTGGCGTTGCCAGACATCATTTGCTGGTGGGCGTGGCTGAGGCCAGGTTGGCTTTCTGTGTATGCGTAAAAGTTGTACGGCCGTTCTCCACTTTGGATCAAATCTGGCGCATGGGGCCACAGGTCGCGCAAAAAGGCATCCCAACAGGTAATGGCATTGTTCAGATCGAGCATGGTGCCGTCGGTGAACCATTTTTCGGTCATGGGGGTGTTGTGGAAACGGCCGTTTTTCTCCATCACATAACCCAATGAGCCCAAGGCTTTGAGCAGATGATTTAGACCGCGTTCCTGGCAGTTGAGCGTTTGTGTTAGCTCGGGGAGGGTAGACGGCCGTTCCTGTAATGTTTCAAACAGGTTCAGGTGAACGGCCGTGCTCAATGCCTGAAAGCCAAGGGCACCGGCTAAATCCAGCATGGGCGTGGGGGCAGCGTTCAGCGTGAAAAACGCAAAACGTTCCAGCATATTTGGTTGAATAGGCATGATTATCTCCAGGGGGTAGAAATTGCCTCGAATTGTTGATGGTATACATCTTACACTAAAAAGCTGAACGTTGTCACAAGAGATTTTCCGGTTCATGGGGTATGACATTGGCCTTCATCGCCATTCAGCGTTAAAGTACGGGGGAATATGCTGATGCAGCCAATTTCCCATTTGGCTGCATTTTTTAGGAGAGGCATGGAAGAAACGAAAAACGCAATTTTGACGCAGGGTCTCACCAAACGGTACAGCGATGAGGTGTTGGCTCTGTCGGGAGTAGACCTTGCGGTCGCCGCCAACAGCATTTACGCGCTGCTTGGTCCTAACGGGGCAGGCAAAACAACCACCATCTCGATTCTGACAACATTGGCCAAACCAACAACTGGCACTGCCCAGGTGGCTGGTTTTGACGTGGTGAAACAGCCTGCCGAGGTGCGCCGCCGCATTGGCGTCACCTTTCAGGAGACGGTGCTGGATGTGGATTTAACCGGGCGACAGGTGCTGCTGTATCACGGCCGTTTATACGGCCTAAGCAAAGCGGCTTGCCACCAAAAAATGGATGAGCTGCTGGCGCTGGTGGAGCTGGAATCGGCCGCTGACCGGCGTGTTGGTACTTACTCTGGCGGCATGAAGCGCCGCCTGGAGCTGGCTCGCGGCCTGATGACCGAGCCGGAAATTCTCTTTTTGGATGAGCCAACGCTGGGGCTGGACCCACAAAATCGGGCCGGTATCTGGAACTACATTCGGGACCTCAAAGAGCAGCGGGGCATGACCTTGCTGATGACGACGCATTACATGGATGAGGCGGAAGAGTTGGCTGATTGTGTGGGGATTATTGACAACGGCCGTATCGTCACGGAAGGCACGCCGCAGCAGTTGGTAGAGCAGTTAGGCGCCGACGTGCTGCGCATTCACGGCCACGGGCCAGAAGCCGAATTCCTGGCGCGAATCAACGCGCTGCCTTTTGTAGAAAATGCTGTGCATACCAACGGTCAGCTGCAAATTGGCGTTGATTCTGGCAACAAGCGGCTGGTAGAAGTGGTGCAAATTGCCGGGGAAACAAGCTTTGTCATTGAAGATGTCTCCATCACGAAGCCGTCCTTGGGTGATGTCTTTTTGCAGGTTACCGGACGCCAATTCCGCGACGAGTAAAACGATATATCAAATTTTAGTTGGACACTGATAAACACAGATTGACACAGATTTTTTATCCGTGTTTATCAGTGTGAATCTGTGTCCAATCTGATAGCAAAAGGCAACTGAATGAATGCATCTATAACGCTTTGGCAAAAATATATGCAAAAATCGCTGGTTCACACCGAGGAAATCTTCGGTTTCCTCATCCAGCCCATTTTGTGGGTGGTGTTGTTTGGCGTGGGGATGCGCGGCATGTTTAGCGAAATCATGGCCGGTGAAAATAGCGACTACATCACTTTTATGCTGCCCGGCATTATTGCCCTGACGGCCATTGACGGCTCGATTGGTGGCGGTTCTACCTGGCTAAACGAGCGGCTGCGGGGCATGGTGAAAGAATACTTGGTGGCCCCCATTCCGCGCCTGAGCATTTTGCTGGGTAATGCGCTGGCCATCATCACCCGCTCTGTGGCGCAGGCGCTGCTGATTTTGCTGGTGGGTATTTTGATGGGCGCAAAAATCAGCGGGAATCCGCTGCATTGGCTGATGGGGCTTGTTTTTATTTTTGGCTACGGATTGGGCTTTTCGGGGATTGCTTTGGCCTTGGCCTCGGCCACCAGCAGCATGGGCGCTTACCACAGCCTGATCTTCATCCTGAATTTGCCCATGCTCTTTTTGAGCAATGCGCTCTACCCCTTGTTTACGCTGCCCAGCTGGATGCGGATTGCGGCGTTGATCAATCCTACCACCTATGTGATTTCCGGTATGCGGCAATCGCTGCTGCGCGCTAATTCGCCGCTGGGCGAGACGGAGTTTTTGCCTTTGTGGCTTTGTTTTGTGGTAATCGGGGTGTTTGCTGCCCTGGGCATGGGGCTGGCGCTGCGGGCTTTTCAGCGTAATGTAAAGTAGATTTTCCCTCACCGAAAATTTAATTCCTCTTTTCTCCCTTTTTGCTGGCTTGAGATCGATTCTGGATCGTTCTTGGATCGAATTTTGCCTAAGATTTGCCTGTCTTATCAAGCAATCAAGCATTAAAGGGAGACTTATCTTGAAACAAATCCTTAGATTTACTGGTAGCAATGTAATGAGAACCGGTGGGCTGTTGTTAACGGCCGTTCTCCTACTCTTGCTCATGGCGTGTGGCGGGGACGATGCGGAACCCGAAGCGCAGCCTGAGCCAGACACGGCCGCCGAGGTGGATAACGATGATGACGCTGGCGCAGTCGAAGAGGCTCCGGCAGATGAAGAAGAGGAAGTGGCACCAACGGCCGTTCCCGAGGAAGTTGCTGCTGAACCTACGGCAGAACCAGAGCCCACCGCGGAACCGACGCCGGAACCGATTGTCAGCACGGTAGCTTCTGGCGAGTACGTGTACAGCAATGGTAACCAGCTGCGAGACGTGGCGCTGATGGGCGACAGCATCTGGGCGGCCAGCCTGGGCGGGTTGGTCCGTTACGATCTGGCTACGGGTGAAGCGCGCAAATACACCACGCTGGACGGTTTGCCCAACATCGGCACCTTTGCTCTGGAAGTGTGCCCCATCAACGGCGAAGATCGCCTGATTGTGGGCAATCGGAACGGGCTGGTGGTGTACAACGCGGCCAACGACAGTTGGGACGGTGGCGATACGATTGGCTTCTCCGCCAATACATCTATTCACGAAATGCGCTGCGATGCGGCCAACGGCCGTCTCATCATGCAGTATGAAGACGTGTCTGTTCTGGATTTAAACAGCGGCACGATGACCCACTTCACTGAGGAAGATGGGCTGGCCTGGTTTGCCGTGGAGCAAATTATTGTGCTGGGCGATGACATCTGGGTTCCCACAAACTTTAAGGGCATTTCCCGCATTGGGTTGGACGGCACGATTGAAACGTGGAGCGAAGAGCTTACCGGCTTCCTCGATGATGACGTGGCTGACGTGGCGCTAGATGGCAGCGGCGCGTACTGGTTTGGTACCAGCGCTGGCTTACTCAAGCTGGAAAATGGCACTTTCACTCTATTGGATCGGGAAACGCATCCCGACGTGATTGATTATTTTGGCCCAGATCAAATAGAAACGGCCGTAGACGGCACCTTATGGCTGGGCTTCAACTCCGACTTGTGCCACTTTGATCCGGCTAGCCTTACCTGCACGGAGCGGATTGACCTGATTGACGATTTAGGTTTTCCACCCTACAGCAATGTGGCCCGGTTGGAAGTGTTGGCAGACGGCCGTATTCTGCTCCAAACCTACGATGAAGGGCTGGCTTACTTTGACGGCACGGATTGGACTCGTTTTGCTCTGGAAAATGAGGCTCCCAGCAACTTCTACGAAGGGCTCACCCAAACCAGTGATGGCACCATTTGGGTGTATGGCGACAGCCTCTACACCACAGACGTGGCCGCAGAAACTTGGGAACAGTTCCCCGATGTCTATCCCGACGATATGGTGGAAGCAGCAAACGGCGATATCTGGATGGTGACCGGCTACAGAGTGGCCCAGTTCAACGGTTCTCAGCTCTTTACCTTTGATGACGAGGCTGGCCTGCTGGACACCAACTACAATCGGTTGGCCATTGACGGGCAGGGTGTTGTGTATGCCGTTGGCTATGATGGGTATTCGATGATTGATGGCGAAACGATTACGGCCGTTGGCGCAGACGCCGGTTGGGATTTAGGCAATATCCGGGATGTGCTGGTGGTAGATGACGTTGTCTACGCTGCTACCATCAACGGTTTGGCTTCCCTGGAGGGAACCAGCTGGACGGTGCTGCTGGATGATACGTACGTCAATTTGCCTGCCGCCAATATCGGCGCCCTGGCTAGCCTGTCTGATGGTACGCTTTTGCTGGGTACAACCAATGGCCTGGCAATGTACAAGGATGGAGAGGTAACGGCCGTTTCTGAAGTTACCGGCTCAATTGCCGACATTTTTGTCACGCCGGATGATCAGATTCACGTGGTTTCCTTCTCTAATGGGCAGCCCGGCGGTTACTTCCACTACGATGGCAGCAGCTGGAGCTATCGGCCCAGCAGTGACTTCCCCATGACCAGCCTGCGCGCAGTAATGGTGGATAACGAGAATACTGTCTGGTTTGCGCTGGGCGACACTGGCCTGGGCGGTGGCATCTTCCGCATTGTGCCGTAGGTTGTAAGAATGTAATTGGGTAATTGGGTAATTAATTTACTCAATTACCCAATTGCTAATTACGCAATTGCTAATTCCCCCCCAACTGTCCAAACGATAATTTATACAGCACCCAATCGGTGGAATTGCCCAGCAGGTTGCCCATGCGGATGAGCCGCAAAACGGTCTCGATAGCTTCGGCACGGGCGATGCCGTAAGTGGTTTGCAGAGATTGCCGGGTGATGGGGTCAGGACGGCCGTTTCGTTCCGCATAATGTTGGGCATAGAGCAAGGCAGGCAGCTCTTCTTCTGGGGCGTAGGCCAGATCGCCAGACAGCAAGGTTCGGATTTCATCGTTGGCCAGTCCCACGCGCTCGCTTTCGCGGGCGTGGTAAAAAGCACAGTAGCGACATTCATTTACGGCCGTAACCGCCATCATCAATCGCTCCCGAAATTGCGGCGACACCAGCCCGCTGCGCATCGCCTGCTGCATTTTCTCTCGATGCTTAAAAGGCCAGACCAGGTCCGCTGCCATTTCCCTGAAGCTGCTGTAAATTCGCCGTTTGAATGCCTGCATGATTTACTCCAATTGTTGTTGTGACTAATTTTTTAGATGGCAAATCAGGCCAAACGTTACACATATTCCTTAGAGACAAACGGTCATCGTATGGTTTGAGGGGATTGTTTCGGGAGAAATACCGTTAGCCAACAGACACTTTGCTGCTAGAATTATCGAATCAAAATCCCAGGCACACTTGAATCAGGAGAAACCACCATGAAAACATTGCTCATCTTGCGCCACGCTAAATCAGATTGGGGCAACAGCCAGCTTTCCGACCACGATCGGCAGTTGAACAGCCGGGGCAAGTACGATGCGCCGCGCATGGGTGCCTGGTTGAAGCTGAAAGAGATAGTGCCGGAGCTGATCATTAGCTCTACGGCGGAGCGGGCGCTGACCACAGCCGAATTGGTGGCGCTGGCCTGTGATTTTGAGGGCGAACTGCGCACGGAGCGGAAATTTTATCTGGCGGGTCCGCCCGCGTACGTGGAAATCCTCAACGGGCTGCCAGACAGCTACGAATCCGTCATGGTGGTGGGGCACAATCCGGGGATGGAAGAGCTGGTTTCGCTGCTCACCGACAAAGATCGAACGATGACGACGGCCAACGTAGCGGTGGTAGAGCTGCCTATCGACGCCTGGCGCGAGCTGACCATTTTTACTGAGGGCCGCCTAAAGCATCATTGGCAGCCGAATGATTTGCCTGCTTAGCGTTTGGGTGAAACCGAGGGGCGGGAGGGAACGGCCGTTCCGTTGGTAGGCCGCGCGGTTGTATACAGCTTGCTTAAACTCTTGTGCTTGGCAATCCATAAACCAACCAGGCCAATTTTGAGTTCGTAAACGGTATTGGCCCCATCGGTAATTTCCCGCATGATTTCCCGCTCGACCAGTCGATTTAAAGCGGCCGTAATTTCCGTGGGGGGCAGCTGCACGCCAAATGGCTGGAGGAACTCCACAATGTCTTCCGGGTAAAAAGCGGTGTCATCGTTAGGCATGTGGGCAACGGCCGTTAACACCACCTTCTCCGCATAGCTGGAGCGCTGCCACAGGTAAGCAAAGTGCGCTTCGCCCAGGCTCAACATTTCATCCAGCGTGGCATTTACGTCCGAAATCGTGACGTAGCCCGTGCGTTCGGCATTGGCCCGCTGCACCAGCGCATAACAAACCAGCTGCACAAAGTAAGGATGCCCCGCCGTCACCCGCAAAATCTTGTCAATCGCCAGATCATCGTAAATTAAATCAGGCCCAACGGGTTCCGTAATGAGTCGCGTTGCCGCATCTTCAGACAGGTACGAGATGCGCTCGTAAAGGGCAATGTTGAACAAGACAGACCAGTAATCGGCGCTCATTTCTTCCAGGCGGCGCGTGCCCACAAAGATGAAGCTCAACCCATCGCTGTGCTGCATTAAATGGCGCATAAAGCTGAAAAATGTCGGCGGCAAAATGCCATCTTCCACTAGGCTTTCAAACGCTTCAAACTCATCAAACACCAGCAGCAGCGTGGTATTGGGCGGCAGCAGCGCTTTCACGGCAGGGATGAAGCGGCGCTGAAATTCACCCGTAGGGTCTTCTTGCCAGGCGCCTGGCGGCGGCACCTCAATCTCCAGATCGCGCATGCCCAGGGCGTCAGAAATGAGCCAGGCCAGATCATGAAACAGCGCGCCCATGCCGGGGCTAACGCCCAGCGATTGGCAATCAATGTACACGGGCAGCAAATCATCGGGCAGATGCTGCCCTAGGCGCAGCAGCGTGGATGTTTTGCCGGTGCGTCGCTGGCCGATCAGAATGAGTACATTGCGCTGTGACCAGCGGCCGGCGTTGTCAGCAATGAAGCTGAAGAGACGTTCTTGCCCGTAGAAAAGCGGGCTGTTGCTGCGCAGCGGCGTGCCGGGCAGGTAAGGGTTAAAAATCGGCTTGAAGTCGCGTGGCGGCAGCAGCAAATTAACCATATCGCCAAAGGCAATCTGCCGGTTGCGCCGGTTGCGGTCATTATAGGAGACGGTCATGCCCAAGCGGAATCGGTCGGTGACCTGCGGCTCTATCTGGAAGGTGACGTTGCGACTGCGCCCGGGCGGCAGCAGCGGGATGTGCTGCGGGCCGCTTTGCACGGCATAGCCGGGATCGTCGTTGAGCATGGCCACTACATTTTCGGCGGGGGAACGGCCGTTATTGTGAATCAGCAGCGTCACTTCCGTATTTTCACTGGAGATGAGCCGTTTGGTCTTAAGGGTTACCACCAGATTGGCCTGCCCACGCAGCTCTTCGCTGGCGGCACTCACCAGGCCAGACCAGCGCTGCACGATGGCCCCCACCAACGTTTTCTCAATGCGCATTGAGAAAGCCGGTAACGTTTCCTGCAATTGTTGCAGCAAATGGCTGGCTTCATTCAAGTAAACCAGCCGATCATCCGGTAGATCCACGCGCTCGCTGTCTCTCAAATTGGTCATAATGGGCAGCATCGCGTCCAGTACAGGTGACCATTTATCCTGCTTCTCCAGATAGTCCAGCAAATGAACCAACTGCGGGCGCAGCAGCGTCACTTCGGTGATGGTGGGTGCTTCCACCAGCACCTGGCCCGTCTCGAAAATGCGCTGCCACCGCTCAAGCTGCTGCCAGACGGGTCGTCGCTCGCGTGCCTCTTGCAGCGCCCCGTTGATGATGGTCAAACCCACATGTGGCCGGTCGGCCAGCAAAAAGAGGCCGTCGGCCAGACTGCTAACCAACGTGTCGCCACTCTGTCTTGCTCGGCTGGCCAGGTAAATCAAAAAGTCTGGTGAGGCGTTGCTGAGGGTGTACCGGTTTTCCAGCAAGGGTAAGGTGAGCTCAGGTTGGCTGCGCAGCTGGCGGTAAAAGCGGCGGGCGCGGCTGGACGGCAGCTGGGTTTGGCGTATCACAAAGAAAAAGCCAACGGCCGTTAGCAAGCCCAAAAACGTCCAGGTGCTGCTGGTGGGGCGCAGCAGCCCGCCCGCCGGGGCAATCACGGGCATCGTTTGCGGCATTAAGCTGCCTTTGTACACTTTATCGTCGTAGGTGAAGCGGTAACTCAGCTCGTCACCGACAGGGGGCAGATCCGTAATGGTCCAGAAGCGGCGGTCGTTGCCATTGGGGATGACTTCGGTGCCCTGGTTTTCCCAACGGCCGTTTTCCGGGTTGAAGATTTCCAGGCGTACCGTTACCTCGTCATTTTCCACATCGGTGACCGAGACGCTGAAATTGTACAGCCCTTCGACCTGGGGATTGGTCAACAGTGGGGGCAGATTCTCTTTGGCGCGGAAGCGCTGAACCAGGCCATTTTCCGTTACGGCTACCAGATCGGCGGGCTGCGTTTCCTCTCGGCGCATGACCGTCAGATCAAATATGCCGCTAGAGAGCGAAAGCTCATCAATCAGGGTGGTCTGGTTGGTGTACAAATAAATGTGCCCTTCGCTGCCCTCACTGCTCCCCACCACAATTTCTGGCAAAGCGTCACCCGTCAGATCGCCCCAATACAAACTGGTAATATTGTTCAGGCCAATCAGCCGCCAAACCAGTGTAGGCTCACTGTCTTGCACCCGCAGCCGGCTAAGAACCGCTTCATCTGTGGCAATGAGGAAAGATTCGGTGATGGTTTCCTCAAAGGTTTCATCCATGCTCTCGTTGGCCGGGATGGTGATGATGGGACGACCTTCCAGAGCTATGGGCCAGGCGGGCATACGGATGCCGCGCCAGGTTAAGCCAGACAGTTCATTATCGGTGACAACCAGCAAGCGGGTGGCCAGTTCATGGCCGGGTTGGTTCAGGAGGTACAAATCGCTGATGGGGGTGGCGAAAGAGGCGATGACTGGTGGCAAGAACAGGGCGCTCGGCTGCACCGCATAAAGCCGATTGCGCGCCGCCGCAATGATGATTGGTTCTTGCGTCACCAAGTTTTCAATTAGTAGCAGCTTGGAGACGGGGTCCCCGGCTTGATTGGCTTCTACGGTGGATTCGTGCCAGAGTTCGGCGCCCGCCGCGCTGTAGGCGATAATCTCGCCTTCGTGGGTGCCCACCACAATTTCCGGGTCGCTTCGGTCGTTGATGTTTTGCACCAGCAGGCTGGTGATGTTGGCCTCAAGCGGGGCTTCCCACAACTGCTCCCCGTTCATGTCGCGCACGTCGATCCAGCCCTGATACCGTTCTTCGTTATCGGCTTCGGTGGTGATGCTGTTGCGTATTACCACAATTTGCTGGTCCACGTTTTGCTGCTCCAGCAGGGCCAGATGGGTAATGTTGCCGCCGGGGGAAACCAGCCAGTCTACTTCGTTTTGCTCGTTGAGGTAGTGTAAACGGCCGTCTTGCGCCCCCACCACCAGTTCATCTTCCCCGTCCTGATCAAAGTCTACCACCAGCGTTGCTCCGGGTTCAGAGTCGAGCGAGTAGCTCCACTCAGCGGCAATTTCGCTGGTGCCTACGCCCAGCCCCAACAGTTCGACAATGGCAAAACGGGCAAGCAGCAGTTCGTAACGGCCGTCTCGATTGGTGTCTAGCAGGCGAGTGAGGGCGTTGGCATCCACCACTTCATAGGTGGACAGCGTGCGGTTGTTCGGGCCGAGCAGCAGCACGTCGTTGGCGCCGCTGCTGCCCTCTGTTGGTCCTAACACCACCGCCAGTAGCGGGTCGTTTTCATCAACGATGCCTTGCGCTGCGGTAAGGTCCAAAATAGGTCGGTCGGCGTCAGGGGCCAGGCGGCGCGTCCACAAGCGGCTGCCGTTGGCTTGATAGGCCACTACCACGCCTACTTCCGTCCCGGCAATGAGCAGCGGCTCATCCATAAACTCGCCCACGGTGAGGGCGGTAACCGCCTTGTTGAGCGTGCGTGGCCACCATTCGCGCTGCCGGTTGTAATTAATGAGATGAATTTGCCCGCCTTCGGAACCAACGGCCAGCAGCGGTTGGCCCTCGTCGCCAAAAGGCACAACGGTGATGGCCGAAATGCGGTCGGAGATAGGCTGCCGTTCGGCCCAGATATCTTGCTGTTCGCCATTGATCAGGCGGAGTTCGCTAAAGCGCAGGGTGGGATTAAAAAAGCCGAGGGCAATCTCTTCCTGGCCATCGCTGTTGAGGTCTACCACTTCCATGAGGACCTGGGTATTGAGCAGGGGATAGCTGCTTTCGGTATCTTTCCAGATGATGTTGCCTAGCTCATCAAACAGTTGCAGTTGGCCGTCGCTCAAAAGCACCAGCAGTTCATCACGGCCGTTTCCATCATGATCGAAGGCGGCTAATTGGCGCACCTGCACATCGTACGCATTCAGCCAATTCTGGCCTTCTGCGGTGCCATCGAAAGCCAGCAGCGACCGGGGTGGGGTGAAAATTTGCAGCTCCTTCGACCACAAAACGGTGCTGCCGTTGCCCAGCATCACAATCTGGTTGTCTACAGCCAGGGCAATTTCCAGATCATCATCCCCATCCAGGTTGAGCGCGCCGATGGTTTGCACGGTGCCTTCACTGAGGTAGTGCCACTGCAAATCGCCGACGGAATTGAGCAGCTCGATACGGCCGTTTTCCGCCGCAATCAAAAATTCATCGACGCCATCCTGGTTAAAATCGTCGTTGATGATGTGGCTGATGCGGCTGGGCGCGGAGTGACGCCAGTAAGCGGGGTTTTGAGTTTGGGCCAGCAGGGGTTTGGGGCCAATGAGGAGGGCGATAACAAGCAATAAAAGGAGAGCCAGCCAACGGGAACGGCCGTTTCTGTAAAAGCCAGCCAGTTTTGTGGAGCCCCTTTTCATGTTTTTAATCCAGCGCTTCCGGTAATCGGTAATTCGTGGTCGGTTATCAGTATCAGTTTGCGGTTCACCGATTACCGTTAACGGTTCACCGATCACCCATTTTCTGGCGGTCGCAGGGCATAACCCACGCCGCGCTCGCTGATGATCCAGGTGTCAAAAGGAATGATGGCCCGACGCAGCCGCTTGATGAGCGTTTTAAGCCGATCCGGATCATCCACCAGCACATCCCCCCAGACGGCCGTTTCCAAATCATCGCCATGCACAACCTGTCCGGCGTTCTGGCACAGGCTGACCAAAATGGCAAACTGGGAAGTTGTCAGGCTGAGTTCCTGGCCCTGGCCCCAGACCTGATGCCGCTGCTGGTCAATCACAAATGGTCCCGCCTGGATGAGGCCAGTGACCTGCTGGCGGCGCACGTAGCGGCGCAAAATGGCGCTGGTGTAGCGATACCCGTTCTCGCTGGCTTCCAGCAGGCATTGCTGTTCCAGCAGGCGCAGGCTGTCAATCGGCCCATCGGCGATGGCCAGCGTATACTGCTCATCGGCGCTCAGATTTTGCCACAGGTAGCCCAGGTGAGAGTCAGCTTCGACTTCAACGGGATCATCCAGCTGGGCAAAATCTTCCTTTTTCTCCAGCTTGGCGCCTTGCGCCAGGATTTGGAAGGCATGATAGGCGGCCACGTGCAGGAAGAAGGGATGGGGGCCAACCAGGTAAATCAGATAATCAATCAGTTCGTCGGAAAAAGAGCATTCAATGCTAGACAGCCGCTCCCGAATCATTTGCTGACTAGACTCTTTGGTGAACAATCCCAAGGGCAGCGTCACAAAGATGTTGAAGAAGGGGGAGCTGAGAATTTCTTCTTCGGCGGTGATGGCAAACAACGGCCGTTGGCTGGCCGTCAGGTAAGCGAGGCCGTATTTGGTGGTGAGGCCGCGCAGACGGGCAAAAAAGTAGGGGGTAAGCTGCTCATTGGCGGCCAACAGTTCAAATTCATCGAGCAGCACGACAACGGCCGTATCCTGTTTGTGAATTTGGTGCAGCGCTCGGTCCAGCGCCCGGTAAGTGCCGGGGGATTGGTCCGCCTCGATGTTGATGCCAGCGTCTTGCGCTGCATCCAGCAAGCCATCCAGCAGTGCCTCGTAAATCTCTTCCGGTGGCGAGCCGCCAAATTCCTGGCAATCAATCAAGACAAACAGCGCATGGGGCGGATTGAGCTGCATTTGCGCCCGCACCTGGTCGCGACTCAGGTGAATAAGCAGTGAGCTTTTGCCAATGCGGCGTGGGCCAATCAGCGAGACGCTTTGGCCGTTGCGCAGCAAGCCCAAAATTTGGCTAATTTCTGCTTCGCGATTATGAAAATCTTGGGCGCGACGGATGGCGCCACGATGGTAAAAAGGATTTTCCATGCTCATTTGCCCATTAATATCCCCAATCATGGGGCAATTGTAGCTGGGAAACTGCAAAAGGTAAAATTTGGTGACAACTTTGTGACAACTTCGGCGGCAAGGTGAATTTGATCTGCTGTGCTGGAGAGCTGCCGTTTATAAGACGGCCGTTTCTTCCTGAGGCGCCAGCCGAAAAACGACCAGCAGCAGCGGCAGGACAATGAGATTAAGCGCCGCCAGGACGCGAAAGACGTTAATAAAGCCAATATTGTCCGTCAGGCCCGTGGCCACGCCGTCACCGATGGCGGAGCCGATGTTGGAAACGGCCATCGAGATGGCGAACATGGAACCGGCAATGCGGGCATCCGTGCGGGTCATGGAGAGGACCATGTAGGTGGTCCAGTGCAGCCCCAGAACAATGCCCCAAAAGAGCGCCAGGGTGAGAACGGCCGTAATCGATCCCGCAAAACTAAACACCAGCCCGCCAATTGAAACCAGTCCAGCCACAATCAAAGCTGTGGTGCGGCGGCTGGTTTTGCCAATGAGCCAGCTGGTCATCAAAGCGCCCACAACCGTGCCGATGCCTTTGAGCGCGCCGTAGGTGCCAATCTGTGTTTCCACCGCTTCGAGCACGTCGCTCATGTAAAACGTCACCAGCCCCTCGATGCCCTGGTACGCAATCCAGGACAAAATGCCGTACGCGGCAAAAATCAAATACTGCGGTTTGAGCAGCGCCCCAAAAGCACGCCACTCGAACGATGGCTTGGTGATGTCGTGGGGCGGTTCCTGTACCTGAAGCACCCAAAAGAGGGGTAGGGCCATCAGTAGGGCGATGATCATGAACACCCAAAAGTAACCCAGCGTTGAAGCAATCCAGCCAATCAGCAGGGACATTACAATGATGCCGCTGGCTCGTCCGCTGGTCATGATGCTTTGCACCCGCCCTTGCTCTGCCAGCGGCGTGATGTCTACTGCCAGGGCATCGGCCGTGGTGTCAAACAGGGCCACGGCAAAGGATGCCGCCAAAATGAGAATCAGAAAAAGTGTGTAATTTTCGCCAGGATTGATGAAACCCGCCAAAAAGATGCCCGCCATGCTGATGATGAGGGCTACCACGATGTAGGGCAGCCGGTGGCCACGGCCAAAAAGGTTTACCCGGTCGCTCAGCATGCCGTAGAAAATCTTAAAGATGAACGGCACCAATAGCAGCGTAAACAGCAGGCCAATCAGGTCGGCGTCGATGTTGAACGTGTTGAGGTAGGGTTTGGCAAAGTTGCCGGTAAAGGCAACGATGATGCCTTGCACAAAGTAGAGCATGCCAAACATCACATAGCGAAAGCTGCGGGAGCGGTCGGTGATTAGTTTGCCAGAGGCCGGGGCAGATGCGTCCATTTGGGTTGTCCTGTTTTGGTAGGTGGTTGTTGCGGCGAAGTGTACCTGAAACTGGCAATTTAGACAGTGGCAATGTGCAAAATTGGGGCGCTTTTTTTCTGTTGATTTGTCAATGTCTTTGCCGGAACGAACTTCGACAAAATCTAATAAATGCTTAATGTTTGCCGTAATTTTGACCGTCTACTATCCATCCGAGTCCACTTGGGAGCTAATGTACATCTTTTATTTACTTACGGCCGTATTGAGCCTACATCTTTTTTCCATAATCCATAATTAGTCAGAGGAAATTATGCATATTCGTAAACTTTTGCGCTTTATCCTACCCATCTCCATTATTGTGTTGGGCATCTGGTTTTTGCTGCTTGCTTCAGGGCCAGCACCAGAATCTGTGGCGCGCCAGCAAGCTCTACAATCTTATGCTCCCAATGGCATACAGGCTGATGCCAGCATGCCGTTAGTGCCGGGCCAGTTTTCTGAGCCGGTTGTTGTTGATTTGAGCACCATCCCGGCTGGCGTTTACGATCCAAATAATCAGTTGGACCGCTGGAACCGGGGCGAGATTGATATTTTTGAGAACGACGGCATTATCAGCGAGGTGGAGCAAAATGCGCTGCGTGCTGCGTCTGCCAACCTGGCGCCAGATGCCCAGGTACAGCTAGCGCCCTCAGGGCCAGGGCTGTCTGCCCCAACCGTGGGCGTGAGCTTCGACAGCATGGACTACACGGAATGCTGTGGTGGCGGTGGTAACGTGCCCCCAGACCCGGAACTGGCTGTGGGACCAGACCATGTGATTGCTGTGGTCAATGTGGCTTTTGAAATCTACGATAAAACAGGTACCTCGCTGGTCGGGCCTATCACCTTCGATAGCTTCATGAGCAGCAATTCAGCCTGTACAGGCGTGTTTGACCCCAACGCGCTGTACGATGAATCGGCAGATCGCTACATCCTGGGCATTGACGCCGACGGCACCGATTACTGTCTGGCCGTCTCCCAAACGGGAGATCCCACAGGCAGTTGGTTTGTTTACGCTTTTCCGACGGGCAGTGCGAGCATCTTTTTCGATTTTCCCCATGCTGGTGTGGGGCGTGACGCCATCTACATGGGTGGGAATATGTTTACTTCTACCTTCCTGGATTCCCGCATTTGGGCATTTGACAAGCAAGCGATGTACAACGGGCAAGCGGCCAGTTTTGTGATGCAAAATTTAGGCGGCAACGACGATACGCCACAGCCGCTTAATTTGCATGGTTGGAATCAGGGCACCTGGCCCACCAGCGGCCCGCACTACATTTTTACCGAGACGGGTTATGACGGCGCCAACCACACCATCTGGGCCTGGAACGATCCGTTTGGGACCAATTCGTTAACGGCCGTTGGCTCCATCAACCTCAATACCGCTACCGGCGTAACCGCAGGACAAACCGTTAGCTTCCCACAGCTAGTCGGTGGCACGCTGGAAGGTAACGACTTCCGGCCTCAGGATTTTGAATACCGTAATGGCTATGCCTGGACGACCGGAGCCATTGGCTGTAATCCCGGTAGCGGCACCGTAAACTGTGT
This sequence comes from Ardenticatenaceae bacterium, assembly GCA_020634565.1. Taxonomy (GTDB): domain Bacteria; phylum Chloroflexota; class Anaerolineae; order Promineifilales; family Promineifilaceae; genus Leptofilum. Next base: position 133,898 of record JACKBN010000009.1, on the reverse strand, counting down.
GCGTTGGGCACAGATCGATTTGACCACGATGACCGTGGCCGACGCAGGTGTTTATAGCAGCAATGGAGAGTATCGTAGTTTCCCCGACCTGGCGGTAAACGCGTGCGATGATATGGCGATTGGTTACACCAAATCGAGCAGCAGCATGTTCCCTGGTGTTTTTGCCACCGGGCGGCTTTCTACCGATACAGCCGGTACGCTGCAAGCCGAAACTTTACTTAAGGCGGGTGAAACTAGCTATATCTCGTTTGAAACCAGTACCCCGCGCCGCTGGGGGGATTACACGGAGATGACCATTGCGCCTGACGGGGTTACGTTCTGGTATTTGGGTGAATATAGCAAGAACACGGGGACCACACAGGGCCGTTGGGGCACCTACATCGCCTCGATGACGCTGGGCAGCTGTACGCCACCCACGCCAACGCCTACCAATACGCCAACCGCTACGGTGACAAACACGCCCACAGCGACAAACACGCCCACAGCGACAAACACGCCCACAGCGACAAACACACCGACCGCCACAAACACGCCGACACCTACCAATACACCGGTAGTGACGGTGACCAACACGCCAACCGCGACCGCCACCAATACGCCGACGGCAACGGCAACGAATACACCTCTTCCCACCGCAACAGTTGATCCTTCAATTGGAGAAGAGTTCCTGCTCTACTTGCCGTTGGTCATTCGTTAGCAGTCGTTTAACAGACAATGGTGTGACAGGCCAGGCAGAATGATTTCTGTCTGGCCTGTTTTTGGTTTTCAGGTAAGTTTGCCCGGACAGCTCATTTGATGGTTCATTTTGGAGGTTTGGATGCAAAAAGACAAAATCAAAAATATTGGCATTATCAGCCCTGGGGCGATGGGGATTTCGGTGGCGGCGACGATGCGGCGTAGCGGCTTTGATGTGTATTGGGCGTCGGCGGGGCGCAGTGCGGAGAGCGTGGCCCGCGCGGAAGAACACAACCTGCTGGATGCCCACACGGTCGCCAATTTGTGCGCCACCTGTGAGGCGATTGTGTCGGTGTGTCCCCCGCACACGGCCGTTTCCGTTGCCGAAGAAGTGCTCGCTACAGGGTTTAATGGTGTGTATCTGGATGCCAATGCCATCGCCCCCAACAAAGCGGTGCACATTGCCGAGATGATGGCGGCGGCGGGCGTGGTTTTTGTCGATGGCAGCATCATTGGCGGGCCAGCCTGGGAGCCAAACAGCACCTGGCTTTATTTGTCGGGGGCGCAGGCGGAATTGGTGGCTGAATTTTTTGCGGAGGGGCCTTTGGAAACGGCCGTTATTGGCGACCAAATTGGGCAAGCATCGGCATTAAAAATGTGCTTTGCGGCCTACAGCAAAGGCACAACGGCACTGCTCAGCATGATTCTGGCTGGGGCTGAAGCGCTAGGCGTGCGCGCCAACCTGGAAGAACAATGGTCGCGCGGCGGCTCCGATTTTGCGGCACAGACGCAGCAGCGGGTGCGCCGCGTCACGGCCAAGGCGTGGCGCTTTGAAGGCGAGATGCACGAAATTGCCGCCACCTTTGCCAGTGTGGGCCTGCCCGCAGGCTTCCACGAAGCCGCCGCCGATATTTACCAGCGGCTGGGCCACTTCAAAGACGCAGAAGAAACGCAGCCTTCCCAGAAGCTTTCCACCAGATATTTAACTTCTTCGGTGAGCATGGTTAAGAAGCGTTCGGGGTAGGGGGCGCGGACGGTGATGCGGATGTCGTTGCCTCGGTGCTCTAGCAGCGCCCGGCCGTTGTACTCATGATCCAGCACCAGGCCGCGCTGCCAGTGGACGCTGTCATGGTAATTGGGCGGCCTAACGAGTAGCGGTGCAGACGGACGATGAGCTGGTAAAACAAGCCTTCCGCATTAGCCGACTGGCCGCTTTGCTCGTCCACAATCTGGCAAATTTGTACCCGTTCGCTGTCGCCGGGCAGTTGGTGCTGGAACCATTGTTCCTGCAGTGAAGCTTCTGGGCGATTATCGGGCACGAGTTGGGCAATAAGGCTTATGGGATTGCGCTCTGAGTCCAGGGTTAAAGCCCAGCTACGCGATAGGAGAGATCAAAAACGTTCCATGAGACGTAAAAAGATGCGGTGTAGACTGGTTTCATACCGTTCTTCTTTTTTCGCTTGGGATCATGCCAGATGTAGTTGAGACGTTCAAAGGAGATGAGGCCATAATCTTGGCGTGTTTCAGCGTCATCCAGGGCAAAGCTAATGGCGGTAGCTAGCCAGTCAGGTTTGAGGATGACGATGTCGTGCAGAAACGGGATCATGTTCGTAATGGATGAGATGGCCGAGGCGGTGGGGAGATGGTGACGAATAGGTCGGCCACTGTATCATCCATGCCATGTTGGTGGCAGACGTCGTGAACGTCATCCAATGGTAAATAAGCTTTGCTGGTTTTGACCAATGCTTGCTGTGCTTCCTGAAAACTTTTGGGACTTCGCGGCCCATTTCAGGCAAATTGGCAGCGACGCGGGCGATAGCTTGCTTGAGTTCGGTAATACCGCGTCGTTGGCCATTTCATCAGGCTTGCTGTCTACGAAGAAGAAGTCATGGACGGTTTCTTTGCCGAATAAATCCCATAGTTCCTGGCGATCAATGTCGGGTTGGCGCTGTTGGGGGTGCCGTGGGTGGCGACAACAAGGATTTTAGCCTCCGGTTCACGGTGCTTAATCAGCTTGATCCATTCTTTGACGAAGCCTTGCTGGGGGCCTTCGCGCGGTTTCCAGACGACGAGGTAGACGGCGGGGAACTGAAAAAGAGCTGGTGGGTGGGGCGATAAACGCGCTGACCGCCAAAATCCCAGCCATTGAGCGTGATTTCTGTACCGCTGGCGGGGTCAACGGCGGTGATGGTTCTGATTTCAATGCCGTGGTGGTGGTTGCCAGGTGTTCTTGCCATGGCTTTGCCCGCCAGGGCATCCATCAAGGATGAAGTTTTCCTTGACTGTCCCCTTCACCAACAAGGATGAGTTTTGCTTCATTGAGCCTGATTTGTCAAGCTCCCCATTCTGGCTCGTAGATATGCTTTGACCGCATATAATCCTTCACGATAAGCTGCATCTAACTCTGGGTTGAGCGGATTTCGCTAATTTCAAGACTTATCTCCTCAAAGCATCAATATCAATGAGAGTTCATAGCCCATTGCAAAGTGATCAATTGAAGGGGCGTCGCGTTCTTTGTTGTAGCTGCGGGTGGCGCGGCTGCGGCTTAGCTGTAAAAAGCGGCGGGCGCGGGTGATGCCTACGGTACAGCAGGCGTAGTCGTTCGGCAATGATGTCGATATGGGCCGATTCGGTGGCGGAACGGCCGTTATAAATCCCCGCATCCCTTTGTTGTAGCTGCGGCGCGGCTCCATCAAATAACGTAGCTGGGCCACCACTTCGGCCGTGGGATCGCCGCCCAAAATGTCGCTGACGCCCAGGAAGTACGAATCCAAGTTGCTGGGAATCCAATAGCCATCGACGCCAATCATAAAGACCGCGTCCCACTCCAGCCCCTTGGCGCTGTGCTGCGTGGTGAGCGTGACGCGCCCCGGCACCGGCTCGTAGCCAAAATCGGTGGGGCTGCTGATGGGCAGGCTGCGCCGCCCGCTGACGATGTTGCCCAGCTCGGCGACCAGCTCCGGCAGCCGCCAATCCGGTTGGGCGTCGCGCCATTGGCGCAGCAGGGTGGCAATCTGGTAAGCGATGGCCAGGTCGCCTTCGTGCACGTCCCCCAGGCAAACAGTTCATCCCCAGGGCTAACGCCAGATCGTCGATGGGTAACGGCCGTAACGCCAGCAGTTCCCGCAAAAAGCGCCAAATCGAGCCGCCACCTGGGTTTGCGTTTCGGTAGCGACGCCAGCGGGCAGGGCTTGTTCCACCTGCGCCTCATCGTGCGGGTAGAGCAGCCATTCCGGCTGGTGGACGCTGCGCAGGAGGGTGTGGAACTGCTCCAGCTCCTCATCCGGCAGCAGGGCGACGGGGTGCCCCAGGGCGTGCAGGCTGGCGTGCGCGGCGGTGATCGCCTTGGTGTCCAGCGGGTCGGCCAGCACCTGGAGGACGGCGTGCATGGCGGCGGCGATTTCTCGCTCGCGGGTGCCGCCGCGCAGCAGGTTGTCGTAATCGGCGTCCAGCTCGTCCAAATGTTCGGCCATCTGGTAGCCGAGGTTGTTGGTGGGCACCAAAATGGCGACGGTGTGTTCGGGGCGCTTCTGCGTGTAGCGAACAGCGAGCTGGGCCACCTGCGGCAGCTCTTCATCCTCGCGGTGCTTGTACACCTTGATGCGAATCTTGGCTTCGCTGTCTGGCGGATTGGGCTGGGCGTCACCGGGCGGGGTTGGCTCGATGTTTTGGCGGCGGAAGGTGCTGCTTTGCACTTCCGGCACGGGATGGCTGTCCATCACCCAATGCAGCAGCGTGTTGGCCGCGCCGAGGATGAGCGGGGCGCAGCGCCCGCTGTTGGGCAGGGGCAGCGAGACCACGTCGGGCCGGTCGGCGAAGGCGTTGAAGAAGCGGGGGTGGGCGGCGGTGAAGGTGCTGGTGATCGCCTGGTTGGGGTCGCCGACGCGCACCCAGTTGCCGTCTGGCCCGGTCAGGCGGCTGATGAGCGCTTCTTGCAGCGGCACGCTGTCTTGCGCTTCGTCTTCCAGCACGTAGGGCCAGCGCTGGCGCAGCTGCTCCGCCAGCCCGGCGCGTTGATCCAGCAGCTCCACCGCCTGCCAGATGAGGTCGTCAAAATCGAGGGAGCCTTGTCTGTCCAAGATGGTTTGGTAACGGCCGTAAATCCCACCCATCATCCACAACAAAGGAGATTGGTTGATTGGAGATTGGAGATTGTCGTCTCCATCCTCTAATCTCCAATCTCCAGTCTCCAATCTCTCATTAATTTGATGCGGCGTATACCGTTCATTTTTCGCCGCGCGAATAAACGCTTTGGCCATCTTTTGCGTCACGTCCCGCCAACGGGCGCGGGTTTGCGGCGAATCGTCGGTGAGGAACTGGCTCCAGGCGTCGGGATGGGCTTCGATCCAGCCATCGACGGCGCGGGCCAGGAAGTGGCTGCCCTGCCCTTCGTCCAGCACCACCGGGCCGCTCTCGTCGGTGAGGCCGCTGTTGGCGGTGCGCACAATTTCCAGCGCCAGGCTGTGCAGTGTGCGCACTGTGTAGCCGATGTCGGGCAGCTCGTTGGCTTCCAGCCGCTGCCGGATGCGGGCCTTGAAGTTGTCCACGCTGGAATTCAGGTAGGTGACGATGAGGATTTGCTGCTGGGTGGGGTCGATACGGCCGTTCCCAATCAACTTCGCCGCGAGCAGAGAGAGGGTAAACGTTTTGCCGCTCCCTGGTACCGCGCTGATGGCGAGACGGCCGTTTTCGTATTCAAGTATTTTCTGTTGGGCTGGTCGCAACTGGAGGTCATTCATTGACCTATTTTAGCAGAGATTCCTTAAAAACCTGACAGGTCTTCGAACTTACGTCGCCATGCAGTTTGTTCGGAAAGCCAAGTCGATTTTGGGCTGAGTTGGCTCATAGACCTGTCAGGTTTGGGACATTACCGCTTCACCAGCGGCAGGTAGATAAAGAAGTCTGCGCCACCGCCTGGATCAATCGTCGGTGTGACCTGCGGCGTGGGCGTCGGTGACGGACCCGGCGACGATGTTGGCGTGCTGGTCGGCGTTGGTGTGTTGGTGGGTGTGGGTGTATTCGTCGCTGTTGGCGTGGGCGATGCTGTTGCAGTCGCTGTTGGCGTTGGCGTGTTTGACGGTGTTGGTGTCGGGAATAGATTCTCTGTGGAATCGGCCGCATACGTGCCGCGCGATAAGCTGGCGGTTGTTAGACCCGCCAACTGGAACAGCTGCCCTTGCGTGGAGATGCCCGTTGCCAAATCCCAACAGGTGGCGTTACCCGGGCTGCTGCAATCTGCCGTGCTGCCCACTTGCATGAGCCGCTGTTGGCTGAGCACATCTGCCTGGCACTCGGTGTTGCTGTCTACCGGCACGTTCAGTGTCCAGGTGGTGCCAGCAGAGGGCGTGCCGCGCACGAAAAATTCGTAGTAGTCGGAGCAGAGGCTGGTGCTGGTACTGTTGAGCGGCGTGTTGAAGGGGGCGTTGCTGAGGGAACGGCCGTAACTCACAATGACCGGATTGCCCGTGTTGCTGCTGCTGGCCAGTTCGGCATCATCCAATTTTGCGCGTCCTAAACGGCTGGAAATGTCCGACCAGGCCACCACGTTGGCTGCCAGACGGGCATCCCAGGCGTTTTGCGGCACACCAGAACCGGTTGGCGGGGTTTCGCCATTGGCGCTGCCCCAAAAGTTGTTGTTCAAATTGGCCGTGCCGGTGACAGATTGCGTATAAGCGATGGTGTAGTTGGCAATGTTATTGGCATACGCTTCGATGGTGCCGTCCACCTGCTGGATGCCGGTGCCGTTACCGTCCAGCGTGTTGCCTTTCACAATTAGTTCGCTGGGGCCGGTGATGTCGATGGCTCGGTTGAAGCCGCTGATCGTGTTGTTTTTGATGAGAATACGGCCGTTGCCCGAAGCCCGAATCGCCGTCGTGGTGTCACAGTTGGCGGAGCAGGTGATATTTAGGCCGAGGATGGTCATGTTACCCACACCCTGTGCGGAGATGGCGCGGCTGTTGGGGCCACCGACCCAGTTGAGCGTGCCGTTGGCGCTGTAAATGACCACGTTGTTGATGCCGTTGCGTCCCGAAACCAGCGGCGCACTAATGTCGAAATCGCCCAGCAGCGTTAAAGAGTCGCCGTCGGGGATGGTGTTCAGCGCGGTTTGGATGTTGTTAAAATCACAGCCTACGGCGCACACTGTCCACGGCTCGACCAGCGCTTCCAAGAAGTCCAGAATGCGCTCGGCATTTTCAGACCCAGCGACCACAGACGGCCGTCCCACCAGCCCAAAGGCAGGCGAATCCTGAAACTCGGTGCCAGCATAAAACGTGATGGCCCGGCGCAGATCGATGCGCGTGTGGTTGTGGAAAAATGGCCCGGTGAGGTTGGTGCCAAACAGGCCGGGCGTGCTGTAGGTGCGGGTGCTGACGCCGTTTCCGTCTGGCAGTTCCGGCGGCATGCCGTCCAGCGCATTTACCGGAATTTCGTCCGTGCCGGTGTCAAAGAGGCCGTTTTCCCCTTCGGCAAACCCACGCACGGTGCCGTCGGTGGTGGCCAGGACGGGGCCAGAGTGGCAGCGGGAGCATTTGGCTGCCGGGCCAAAGAAAATCTCACGCCCCAACACCTGATCATCGGTGACGGCAAAACGGTCGAGATCGTAGTTGCCATCGGCAGGCAGCCGGATGGTGAACTGGAATGCTTCCAGGGCGGCCAATTCGTCTTCGGTGGGGAAGCGGAAGTCGATGCCTTCGCGACGCAGCAGGCTGCGCGGGGCGTGTTGTTGCACAGCGCCCGCCGAAAATTCGCCCAAATCGGCAAACTGGGAGCTGAAACCGTAGGGTGCGGTGTGTTCCAGGTTGAACAAGGCGGGCGAGGCGCGGAACACCTCAATCTGGTCGAACCCGTCGATGTTTTCCAAAATGAGCGCACGGCCGTCTGGGAAGCTGACGGTATTGGTGGACGGGCCATGCATCAGGGTGAAGTTTTCTAGTCCGTTGGTGCTGCCGTTGACCGGATTGGGGCCAGCCAAGTCGCCATTGGTGAAGGAGACAAAGGTGGCGCTGTTGCCAAAGCTGTCGCTGATGGTGCCGGAGAGATCATCGCCGCCATAAACGAGATAGGTGTCGCCGTAACCGGCAATGACCGTTGCCGAGCCGGTGCTGCCCGTTATTTCGCCGCGCAAATCGCTGGGTTGGGCAAAGCCGCTCGGCGCGTTGGAGCTAACCACCAGGGTGTTGATATTGTACTCAGGCACAAAAAGCACATCGGTGGCAGGCTTGTTGAGCACCTGATCGGGGGAGAGGCCAAAGTCGCCATTGTCGGGCACGTGACAAGAGGCGCAGGTACGGCCGTTCCCCATAAACGTTTCTTCTTTAAACAAAATCTCGCCCTGGTCGGCCAGCGAAGCGGCGACAGGAGGGGTGGTAAACGTTGCGCCTGCGGTGTTGGTGGGATTGGGGGCGCTCATGGCAAAATCGCTGTTGCTTTGGCTGCCGGTGCCAAAGCCAAAACCAGACACGCGGCTGAGAACGGCCGTATTCAGGATGGGTAGGTCGGCGGGATGTGCGCCATCGTCGGCACCGGCTGTGCTGCCTGTGTAGCCTGCGCCACCGTAAGAAAGCGCCACGTTGACGCTGGTGCTGTTGACGTTGTCGGGGTTGTTTTGGAAAGCAACTTTACCGGCAATGGGAATAATCTCGGCAGGCATGATGAAGTCCGGGGTGGGGGCGCCGGGGAGGGCAGCAAATTCGGCCGTGGCCACCAGTACGGTGTCGGCACCATTAGCTGGGTCGCTGGGAAATACGTAGCGGCCCGTTTCATCACCAAATGAGTTGTAGAAGACGAGCATGGCGCGTCCAGGTGAGCCGGCAGGGTCTTCTGCTTGCGGTCCCCATGCTTTTTGCGAGTCGTCGGAGGCTTCCAGCACAACATATTGCACTTGGGAATCACCGTTCAGGCCAGCCATGACCTCGTTAATGCGTACGAGATGGTTGTTGGCGCTGGCCAGGTAAGTGGTGCTAAAAACAGCAATTGCCGCCAAAGACAAAAAGGCGGCAGCAATGAGCAATACATGCAATCGTTTTATCGGGATACGCATCGTTCCTCCACAAATTCAAACGCTATCCATTACAAAGCTTCCCAGCCCGAGCGAGTAACTGGCTGATACATAGGGGATACTATTGATAAAAATTACATAGAAGCGCTTACATATGCGCTTACGAAATGATAGGAGCAGGGTACTGTATGTTTTTGCTTTGCTGCTTTTGTGGAAAGCGGTAGAGAGGTGTGTCGCTGCGGATTTAAGGTTTACGCAACTGGTAAAAAGATTGGACCAATTTGTTTGGAAACGGCTTGAATTGTTTCAAACGAAAATTGGTCCAATCTGCTTGTCACGCTTATTTTTGCACGAGGGGGAGGTACGTTTCCAGGCCGACTGCTTTTTGGGTCATGATGGTGGGTTGGGAACGGCCGTTTGCCTCCCACAACGCATACAATATTTGGCCATTGCTGTCCGGGTTGCCTAAGAAGGGGCTTTGGTCGCGTAAGAACTCGATGTATTCGCGCGAGGCAACCTGGTGCAGCAGCCGCACAATGACTAACTCTGGTTCGGCGGGCAGCGTGTAGGTGGTTGTGTCCCAATATTGCCCATCCGCATAGCGTGTGGGATCGGGTAAGCCGTTGGTGTAGGGGGCGGCCCCGGAAGCCTCAAAAGCGACGTATTCGTAGCCGCGTGGCGGAATGCGGTTATCCTGCAAAATCTCGTTGTTAAGGATGAAGTGGAACGATTCGCCCGCGGGCAGGCCCAACTGTGCGGCCAGATCGGCAGAAAGGCCGTGTTTGGCCTCGTACAGCTGCAAATCGGCATCCTCGGTGAGCGTGCCCGTAGCGGTATCATACGCGCCGGAGCTGTAGATGAGTGCGCCGTTGGCGTCGTACGCTTCCACTTGCAGCCACATGCGCCGCCCTTCGATGTAGCCGGTGGGCAGCTTGTGGCCACTGTTGTTGGTGATGGTGACAACTAGCTGCGTGCCCGTGAGCGCCACATCCAGTTCGGCCGCATTTTGCAGCATCGCCGTGGCCCGATCGATGCCTGCGTTGAGCGCGTCTAATCGCGCCTGGTTTGCATTAAACGTGGCACTAAAAACGGGGTGTTGGGGGATGATTTGCGGCACCCAGTTGTTGGCGCCGGTTAGATCGTGCAGGGGCAAATCATCACGCACGGGGCTGTTGGTGGGGTTGCCAAAGAAGGCACCACCGACGCCGGTTACGTTGCGCATGTGGCAATCCTGGCAGGTGGAAACGCTGCTTTTGTTGCCGCCAAACTGGGGCAGTTCAACACCTTGAGGCGTGTTGAACTCGCTGAGGAACCATTCGCTGTAGGTGCGCTCAACGGGGAACATGGCGGTGGTGTCGGTGAATGGTTGGTCCATATCGTTGAGGACGTAGCTTTGGCTGGGTTCATCCCAGGTGAAGACGGGGTTGCTGATGTCGTGGCAGGTGCCGCAGAGGGCAGAATCCTGGTGGTAGGGGGACACAAGGGTGTCGAATGCGCCAGCAAAGGGATTGTGCGGGTCGAGGCCGTTGTCGGCGACTACGTCGAAGGGGCCGCGCCGGTAATCGGCCGTGTCGATGACAAAGCTGGCGTTGCCTGCAAAAGTAACCGGGCTGGTGATCGCTGCCAGCACGGTGAGGTCGCGGTCGGGGTTTTCGGGCGTGTGGTCAGGGTCAACCAGCCGGTGGCACACTTCACACTCGATGCCTTCCTGGTCTTCGGTGAGCATGGCGGAACCGTCGCTGGGAGTGGAACGGCCGTTTAGCCAGCCCCGTGGCATATGGCAGCGTAAGCAAAAGTCGCCCGCAAAGGCGGCGTCGGCGTTGGCAATGTCCAGCGCGGCAAAAAAGAGGGGATCACGCCCGGCCTGGGCCATCATGCTGCCCGCCCAGCCGGTCCACGGTTCGTATTCGGCAGGCTGGTTGATCTGGCCGCTATAGCCGGAGTGGCAGCCCAAACATTGCTGGGGGGAGTCGATGGTGTCGGTGATGTGGTTGGGTTGGGTGCCCGGTTGGAAGAAGTCGAGCAGGGTGGTGGCGGAGAGAACGGCCGTTGCCGGAAGGCCATTGGGCGTTAAAACTGGGTGATTCGGGGGCAGAGCGGCCTGGGCTGTAGGAACGGCCGTTTGTTGCAACGTGGCAAAAAGTGCCCAAATCATCAGGAGTGTGATGCTGCTGGTAAAGAAAATGGTGAGTAATTTACGCATACGATTCCTCTACGACTTGCTATGAGAGTACCCGGATGGATACGGCCGTATTATAATCGTCCCCGCAAATCATGACTATGAAAGGATACCTATGCTTGTGAGAAATAGTAAACATGGGCTTAAACTGCTGCTTTTATTTTTGCTGATTGTTGTGGGCGTGTGGTCGGAAACGGCCGTTCCCCCCGCAGCTGCCTCTGATGCCCAACAATCTGCCCGCGACCCCCGTTTTGGTGCGGTGGAATCGTTTTGGGCACCCGGCGAAGCGGCCGAGTTAGGCGTTGGCTGGGAGCGCATTCTCTTTTACTGGAACGAAATTCAGCCCAATGGCCCAAACGATTGGAATACGCTGCATGTCCACGAGGAGTGGCTGGCAGAAGCAACAGCCCAAGGGCGCACCGTGGTGGGCTTACTGAAAAATACGCCCAACTGGGCCACCGATGGCGAATTTGCCTCCGGCGTACCGCGTGGACTCTATTTGCCCGTGGATGATCCCGGCAATTTATGGGCTAACTATGCCCGACGGGTGGCCTCCTACTACAGCGCTCACGGCGTGCATAACTGGATCATCTGGAATGAGCCAGACATCGCGCCAGATGTGTACGGGCATGAGTTTAGCGGTTCGATGGCGGATTATTACCAGCTGCTCAAAGTGGCCTACATTGCCATCAAGCAGGTCGATCCCAACGCCAAAATCCATCTGGGCGGCATGACGTATTGGCATGATCCCACCTGGCTAGGCCGCTTCATGCAGATGGTGGCGGCCGATCCGGATGCAGCGGCCAACAATTACTATTTCGACGTGATTTCGTTGCATATCTACTTCCGCCCGGAGACGATCCCGCAAATTGTGGGGAATGCGTTTGCCGTGCAGCAGCAAGCGGGCATTCCGCTAAAGGCCGTGTGGATCAACGAGACGAATGCGCGCCCCAGCACAGACCCGGAATGGCCGGTGCAGGTGCAGGCATTTGATATTGATTTGGAGCAGCAAGCGTGGTACATCGTGCAGGCGAATGCGCTGGGCTTTTATTCGGGCGCAGGGCGCATTGCGGTGTACAAATTAATTGACATAAACATATCGCCGGGGGATGAGTCGTGGGGGCTGATACGGCCGTATGACTTCAGTAAACGGCCCGCTTTTTACGCCTACCAAAATACGATCAAATACCTGGCCGGATTTACGTATCCGGTGCAGCGGGAGCAGGCGGGCAACTATACCATGGTGCGCTTTAACCGGCCCCAAGGCGTGACGCGCGTTTTGTGGGCACGCACCGCCAGCAGTGTGACATTGAATGTGCCTGCTTTGGCCGAATCGGGCGTGCTGGTCGATCCGATTACCGGCACGGAAACGCCTATTACGCCAACGGGCGGCAGCTACTCGGTGTCGCTGGCTGGGGCGCGCTGCGCCGGGGAATGTTACATGGGCGGTGCGCCGGTCTTTCTGGTGGAAGAAGGGGTGAGCAGCGAGGGTGGTTCGTCTGCCCCGCCGGTTGTCTCAGCAGCCAATACGCCGACGCCCGGCGCCAGTGGTGAGACCAATACAGAAGGCGACACGTCGGAGAGTGGGGTAGAAGCAACAGCGGCTGGTACGGCCGTTCCCACCGACACCCCAGCCCCCACCGAAACACCGTATCCCACGGCGACCAACATGATGCCGCAGCCGCTGCCCAGCAAAACGCCGACCGTAACGAGTACGGCCGTTCCGCCCACAGAAGTACCTACGGAAACGCCGGCCGCGACGGAAGTGGCGGCTGTGCCTACGGCCACGGTGGCTGTAGAAAATGCGGCGGCAGATGAAGGCGCGCTCGTTGAGGGGGAAACAACCAGCGGCAACCTTAGCCTTTGGCTATTAGGTGGTGCTGGCTTGGTCGCCTTGCTGGTGGCTGGTCTGTGGCTGCGCTCCCGCTCTGGCTAGGCAGATTCGCTTAGCTTGACGGCAATCTGGGCTGCGATGGCGGCGTTGTTGCACAGCAGCATAATATTCGCATAGAGAGCATCTGGTCCAATGGCCTGGGCCAGATGCCGCACCATCCACGAAGTAACGGCCGTTCCCCGAATGCCTTCTTCGTCCTGGGCGTTTACCGCATCTGCAATTACCTGGTTGATGGTGTCGTAATCGAAGCGGTATTGGTCGGGGACGGGCACCGTGACCAGCGTGCCGGATTGCAACCCCAGCGTTTGTCTGGCGCGGATGAAGGCGGCGATTTCATCAATCTCGTTCAGGCGGATGTCGGTTTGCTGGCCGCTGTGCTGCGAGAAAAACGGTGCCAGATCATCGGTGCCATAGCCCACGGTGAGCACGCCTTGCGTTTCCAGCACTTCGCCCGTGGCGGGCAAATCTAAAAATGGCTTGGCCCCACTGCTCACGACCGTAACGGGGGTGCGTCCCAGCTCAGTCAGATCGCTGCTGACATCAAAGGGATGGTTGCGATGCACACCGCCAATGCCGCCGGTGGCAAACATTTCGATGCCAGCCAGCTTGGCTATGATCATCGTGCCGGCCACGGTGGTGGCCCCATCTTCCTTGCGGGACATGACCAGCGGCAGGTTGCGCCGGTTGCAGCGTCGTACCGTGCCGTTGGGGCGGGTGGCGATGTACTCCAACTGTTCGCTGGAAAGACCCACACAAATCTCGCCCTGGATGATGGCGATGGTGGCGGGAACAGCGCCTGATTGGCGAACGGCCGTTTCCATCTGAACGGCCGCATCGATATTTTGGGGATGCGGCAAGCCGTGGGTGATGAGTGTGCTTTCCATGGCGACCACGGCCCGGTTTTCGGCCAAGGCGGCCTGCACTTCTGGATGAATGTGTAAGTTCAAGCTCATTGTTTCCTGTCGATTCTTTGTTTATTGGTTAGCCAGTTGATGAGTCACAAGCGCATCATGAATTGTTTCAACAAACTGTAAAGATTCACGCAAGCTGCGCTGTATCAGAGCCAAATCGGCTAGCGGATTTTCTTCCAGGCGCAGCGCGCTAATCCGGGCCACAATTTCCATGTCCAAGCCTAAAGCCTGGCCCAACTGAGGCACTGCATTAATTTCTCCAGGCCATAAATCGAGAGCGGCACAGGCGGCTTCGGGAATATATTTGACGTATTTCAAGCTGCCCAGCACATATTGCGCTTCTTTGGGCGTGAGGGTTTCTTTTTGCAGCAGTGGGGTTAGCGGTAGAAAAACGTTACGGCGCATTTCAAAAAAGTAAGAGCTGTGGTACAGGTGATGGCTGGCGTTGGTGCTGCTCATTTGGGGGCGCACATCGTCGCCAAACACAATGCGGCTGGAGCGTGGTGATTTTAAGTTGGGCACCAGTGCGGCGGGCAGCCAGTCTAGCTCATCTTCAGCATAAAAGCAGAAGGCGTGGATGACGGGCAGGCCACTGGCGGCCAGCTCTTTAGCCGCCTTTACCATGACGTTAAATGCTTGCCGAAATCTGTCCTGATCCTGAAACACTTCTTGGGCCAGAATAGCCCAAAAGTCGAGATCGCTGTGCCCTGGAATGACCTCGCCGCGCGCCATGGAACCGTAAAGCAGTACGGAACGGCCGTTTTCCCCCAGGTCGTGAATGGTTTCGACAAACTTGTCAAAGGCGTGTTCATAATCAGCAGTGGTTAGTTTCATGAGGTGTAAACTCGCAGTGCGCGTAAAAATTGCTCGAAGGCCCAAACTGTTTCCAGAATGTCTAGATCGTCAGTGGCCTTTGCCTGAAATTGCTGCCAGATGTGAAACGGCCGTGTGTCTGCAAACGCCTCGGCAAATTGATCCGCCACCGTGTCTAGAGAGATGTCCCAAATGCCGTGCAGCAGCAGCGCCGTGCCCATCAAATGTTTCATCTCCAGAACCAACATGGCGGCCAACGCCTCATCTTGCTCCTGAATCAGTGACATCAGCACGCCATACCGGCGCAAATAATCCATGCAGCCTTCGATATGGCCAGCTAACAGAGTGTGTGGATCTGCATGTGGCTCTACCGCGTCTCGCAAATCGGCCCCGGCGATGACGGTGCCTTTGTGTTTGAGCCAATGGAGCAAATGCGGCCGTTCATTAACTTGTAAAGGTGGCCCAAACAAACCGGGAAGGCCGAGCTGGTAAAGCTCACGGCGGCGCAGGCAGTAAACCGAGAGAGAGTTCGGGGCTAAGGTATACACTTCGGCGGTTTGCGCCAGGAAGTCATTCACCTTATCCTCGTACACGACAATAACGCCCCCGTCTGTAAACGGGTGGGGATAATAAAGTATGGATTCGATTTGAGGAGTACGGCCGTAATATTGGCCAAATTTTTCTAGTGACTCTTTAAGCATCATCTTCTTCGTTTATTGGCTGTTAATGTGAACGACAAAATGAAGGGTATATCCTATCTTCATTCTAGGCAACTTGTCTCTAATAAGTATGAACAATGGTACTTTTTTCTCTTATAAAACGTGATACCTTTGTTAAGGTCGGTACCAAATTCCCCTGAGGTCCGAGGGTGTTTCTGTTTATTATTTTTTTATGAAAGAGCAAGGGGAGGCTCTTTCAATTCAATGTGTCCGGCATTGCGGCCCACTTTGCTATCAATAAACTGTCGGATCCAAAAATAAGTGAAGGATATGGAAGCAAAAACATTTCACAACTTAAAACGGAGTGACGTCGCTGAGATCATGCAGGAAAGGGGACCAAAAGTATGTGTATTCCCCCTCAACGGCACGCGACGTTGGTTCTTGTTAGAGCGAGCAAAACCAAATGAAGATTTTGCTCAGGCCTATTTGCAATCCATTACAGACCGTCTGGTAGAAATATGCGAGCTCATGTTTGAACATGGGATCGATACGCTGATGATGCCAGTTCTTAGCCCGCACCTCTTCCAGGCGCGTGGCGATCAGTATACCAAAATGACAGTAAGTGCCCTATCCTTACTGACCGATCATCCCAAATTCCTCAATTTTTATGAGGAGCATCAGGTGCGGGTACGCTTTTATGGCGATTACAGCCAATATTTTGCTGGCACTTCTTTTGCTTATCTGGAAGATAACATTCAGCAGGTCACCGAAAAAACAAAGTCCCATAACCGGCACCGGTTATTGTGGGGCGTTTGTGCTCATGATGCTACAGAGACAACGGCCGCTTTGGCCATTAAATATTATCAGCAGCATGGGCAGCAGCCAGATAAGCAGGCGCTTTTGGAAATGTACTATGGTGAAAATATCCCGCCAGTTAGCTTTTTTATTACCGCTGCCAAGCCGCGGGTTTTTGATATGCCGTTGGTAACAAACGGCCGTGAAGATCTCTACTTTACCGTCGCGCCCTCCCCATACCTGAGCGAAACCCAACTGCGCGATATTCTTTACGATCACCTGTATTCACGTCCTAAACAGGAAATAAGTTACGATGAACTTGAGCCTGAGGAATGGGCCAACTTGCGGCAGTTTTATGAATCACATCGTCACAAAACACTTGGGGTTGGTACCCGGCAAGAACAATCGGGCGTCTGGTTTCCGGTTTTGTGATGACTCAAACTACACAAAGCAATACTCGTTGAAGGTAAATTACTGATCTCAGGTAATGCGAAAATAAAACCAAGAACGAGAGGGGATTTTATCGTGTTAAATTTTACAAGAACCATCTCATATCCAGATTATAGAACACAGCATAATCTGGTAAAAGAAATGCACACACTGCTTAACCAAATTGGGCCGGGCAAAATGATGAACACTGCCTACGATACAGCTTGGGTTGCTCGATTGCACAAACTGAATGAGCCCATTGCTGAAGACGCCCTAAACTGGCTGCGAAACCATCAGCTGGCTGATGGTAGCTGGGGTGCAAACCAGCCCCTTTACCATCATGACCGTGTTGTGTGTACTTTGGCGGCACTCATTGCCCTGGCTGAACGCGGCCTGGAACAAGATGCAGCGCGTATCAAACGGGGTGTTAAAGCTTTGGAACACCATCAGGCCAGGTTACACCTTGATATATCTGGTGAGACGATCGCCTTTGAGATGATCATGCCGGCTCTTATTGCCGAGGCCAAAGCCCTGAATTTAGTGCCGCTAGACAGAACGGGCATGTTAGACGAAATGAATCGCATCCGCGAAATGAAGCTGGCTAAGTCGCCGGGCAAAATGATCAGTCGGCTCACCACATTGGCGTTCTCTTCTGAAATGGCTGGCCCAGATGGTAGCCATATTTTGGATCTGGAAAACTTGCAGGAGCCAGATGGCTCTATCGGTTACAGCCCCTCGGCAACGGCTTATTTTTTGCTAAATTTTGCACCGAATAATCGCGCGGCCCTTGACTATTTGCGAGCCACGTGCCGAAATGGCGGGGCACCCAATGTATCGCCGTTTGATGTTTTTGAACCGGCCTGGACTTTGTGGAATTTTGGCCTTTCTAATCCGATTGATCAGGTGACGTTGCAGGCTTCCCAGCCTCACCTGGACTTCCTGGAGCATCATTGGCTAGATGGAAAAGGGATTGGATTTGCTTCAGGATATGTCTCAAAAGATAGTGATGGGACCAGTGTGGTTTATGATGTATTGTCCCGTTTTGATCGGACAACGGATCTGGACGCGCTTTTAAGTTATGAAGAGGAAAGATATTTTCGCTGCTTTGCATTGGAAGCAAACCCATCTGTTAGTGCCAATGTTCATGTTTTGGGTGCTTTGCGACAAGCTGGATTTGGTGTTCAGTATTCATCTGTGCAGAAGATTTTTAATTTTCTGGCTGATAAGCAAACTGAACACGGCTATTGGGTGGATAAGTGGCAGGCTACCCCTTATTACACAACGTCACATCTGATCATTGCTTCTGCTGGCTATAACAATTCGTTTGTTAAAAAGGCTGTTGAATGGATCATTTCTACCCAAAATGAGGATGGATCTTGGGGATTTTTTGGTCCAACGGCCGAAGAGACCGCTTACAGTTTACAGGCTTTGGCCATGTGGAAACGGCATGGTCAAGTGGTGCCACAGAATACGTTACGTCAGGGTCGCCAATGGCTTGTTCAACACATGGAACCACCTTATCCGCCGCTTTGGATAGGGAAATGCCTTTATTCCCCCATACTCGTTATAAAGTCGGCAATTTTGAGTGCTTTGCGCCTTGTTGAGCAGAATGATTTTGAATTCCGTGTCTAGGTGGATCATAACTGTCTTACCAGGTAGGGTAGCGTAAGAATCTTTATGAAAGCGTGGTTTTCTCGTCTCTTAGAGGTGTCTGTTGACGACCTTGACGATAAACGGCGGGCCCAGCATCTGAATATTGTGCTGTTGGGTTTTTGTTGCCTTGCCTTTTTAGGGGTGTTGATTACGGCCGTTTTTCAACTGTTAGGCTTTACAAGTCAGCAAGCCGCCAGGGGGATCTACCTTCCTACGCTTGCTGTTCTCAGCGGGACAATGATTATCTATGGCATCAATCGTTACCTGTCTGGTCGCCTGGCATCATCGCTTTTTCTGCTGCTGTTAACCATCGTTTTGTACTTTTCAGCGGACCCCTACCAGTCTGTTTGGGGACGAAACATGATCATGTTGGCCCTGCCCATTGTCATGACTGGCGTCATATTACCGGCGGCATCAAGCTTTGTTGTCGCTACGATCATCTCCCTTTTGTTAGTCTATGCATCGCTCACTGAGCCGTTTACATTAAATGTAATCGGCATTTTGGCCTATTACACAATTGCTCTAATTTCCTGGCTTTCTGCTAACAGCCTTCAAAAGGCGATTAAACATTTGCGCCTTGCCAAAGAAGAGGCAGAAGCGGCTACCCGCACCAAGTCAGAGTTCCTGGCAAATATGAGCCATGAGATTCGCACCCCACTCAACGGCGTTGTTGGTATGACCAGCCTGTTGTTTGACACCCAATTAGATAGTGAACAGCAGGAATTTATCAAAACCATTCGCAGCAGCAGCGACACCTTATTAACCATTATCAATGACATCCTGGATTTTTCTAAAATTGAATCAGGTCGTCTGGATTTGGAAGAACAGCCTTTCAACCTGCGCGAATGCATTGAGGAAGCACTTGATTTGGTTTCGCCAAATGCAGTCAGTAAATCGCTGGAAATGGCTTATTTTATCGAAGAAGGTTCACCTGGCACGGTTGTGGGAGATGTAACCCGACTGCGCCAAATTTTGGTTAATTTACTGGGCAATGCTGTCAAGTTTACGGAAGAAGGTGAAGTCCTGCTTTCACTGAAGAGCCAGGAACTAGACAATGGGCGGGTGCAGCTGCAATTTTCCGTAAAGGACACCGGAATTGGTATTCCAACAGATCGCCAGGAACGACTGTTTAAACCTTTCAGTCAGGGGGATTCTTCAACAACGCGCCGTTTTGGGGGCACCGGGCTTGGGCTCATTATTAGCAAACAGCTGGCCGAGCAAATGGGCGGTACGATGTGGCTAGAGAGTAAAGTGGGGCACGGTTCAACATTCTACTGCACGGTTACAATGGCTACCGCAGCGGAGAATAAGGCCAGTTTGAGCCTCGATAAGCCGAGTCCTGTTCTGGTCAACAAGCGCGTGTTGATTGTGGATGACAATGAAACAAATTGCTTCATCTTGGAGCGCCAGACAAAATCATGGGGGATGGTGCCGCAGACCACAACCAGCAGCAGGGAAGCTCTATCCTGGCTGCAGAATGGCGACTATTTTGATGTGGCTATTTTAGATATGCAGATGCCAGAAATGGATGGATTGGCTGTTGCCGAGGCGATTCGCCGCCTGGAAAATGGGAGCGGCTTGCCCTTGATTTTGCTTACGTCTATGGGGCGTGGGAGTAAAAAAGAGAAAGACGGTGTTTTTGCTGCCCAAATCTATAAACCGCTCAAATCTGCCCAACTACATGCTGCCTTTTTACAAATTTTCGGGAACCCAGAACAAGCTGACAATTCAGTAAATGAAACTGAAAGCCAGGAAGCCTCCCTCTTTGATAGCAAAATGGCCGAGAACCATCCTTTGCGCATTTTGTTGGCTGAGGACAATTTGATTAATCAAAAAATTGCGCTACGCATCTTGGAGCGGCTTGGCTATCGGGCTGATGTAGCGGCCAATGGTCTGGAAGCGTTAGCTGCTTTGAAGCGCCAGGCCTATGATGTGGTGCTGATGGACATCATGATGCCGGAGATGGATGGTTTGGAAGCGACGCGGTGTATTCGGGAGCAGTGGGTAGAGGCTGAACGGCCGTATCTCGTTGCCATGACCGCCAATGCCATTCAAGGTGATCGGGAAAAATACCTCGCGCACGGCATGGATGATTACATCAGCAAACCCGTACGCCCTGAAAAACTCATTGCAGTTCTGCACCGGACACCCTCCAGCGTTCAATAAATCCCAACAATCAGGCAAAAATCAAACAGGACGCCGATGAGCTGGAATAAGCTCATCGGCGTCCTGTTGGCAAACGGTAGAATTGGCCGCAGTCTAAACTATTACAAAGTAATGAGTTTAACCTGGGTAATTGCCGGAATCTTGTTCAGGGCGTCTAAAACCTCTTTGCTGGGTTCACTGTCCAGATTGATGAAAGAAAGCGCCTCACCACCGGGCTTATCGCGGCCCATGCGCCACTCGGCGATGTTCACCTCGTAAGCGGCCAAAATCGTGCCGACCTGCCCAATGACGCCATGCACATCCTTGTTTTGCATCACCAACACGTGGCCATCCGGGCGGGCATCCAGCTTGTAATCATCCACTTGCACGATGCGTGGCTCGACGCCGCCAAACAGCATACCGGCGAGCGTGCGCGAGCCACCATCCCAGGTTACGCGGCAGGTGATGAGATTGGCGAAGTCCAATGAGCTGGCCGCCTTCGTTTGCGCTACGGTGATGCCATTTTCTTCGGCCAGCAAGGGGGCGTTGATGTAGTTCACCTGCTCACTGATCGATTTTTCCAGAATGCCTTTGAGCAGCCCGGCGGCAATCGGCTTAACCAATTCATTGACGGCTTCGCCTCGCACTTCAATTTCCACGCGGCGAATGGGGCTATCGGCCAGGTAGCAGTGCAGCTTGCCCAGCTTTTCGCTCAGTTCCATATACGGCCGTGTTTCGGCAAAATCGGGTCCAGCCTGGAAGGGCAGATTCACGGCATTGCGGAAATCGGTGCCGCGCAGCGCATCGAGTACCTGGTCCACAATCTGGGTGGCCACATCGCGCTGGGCTTCCTCGGTGCTGGCGCCCAAGTGCGGTGTGTGAATGACGTTGGGCTGGCCAATCAGCGGATTGTTTTCCGGTGGCTCTTTTTGGTAAACGTCGATAGCGGCCGTTTTGACCTGACCATTTTTTAATCCCTCAGCCAGCGCCACTTCATCGATCAGCTTGCCGCGAGCTGCGTTGATCAAAATCATGCCCGGCTTCATTTGGGCGATGGTTTGGGCATTGATCATCTTCTCGGTTTCTGGCACGAGGGCGGTGTGCAGGGTGATGTAGTCGGATTGGGCCAGTAAGTCGTCCAGGTCTACCAGGGTGACGCCCAACTCCTGCCCCACCTCCTCGGACACATACGGATCGTAGGCCAACACATCCATGCCAAATGCCTGGGCGCGTTTGGCCACCAAACGGCCGATTCGGCCAAAGCCCACAATGCCCAGCGTCTTGCGATATAGCTCGGTGCCCACAAATTGCGACCGCTTCCATTCGCCATCTTTGAGCGAGGCGTGTGCCTGAGCGGTGTGGCGGCTGGCGGCCAGCATCAGGGCGATGGCTTGTTCGGCTGTGGCAATGCTGTTGGCTCCTGGCGTGTTCATGACGATGATGCCACGCAGCGTGGCGGCGCGGACGTCCACGTTATCCACACCCATCCCGGCGCGGCCGACCACCTTCAGGTTGGTGCCTGCTTTCAGGATGTCGGCATCGGCTTTGGTGCCGCTGCGGATGATCAGGGCGTCATATTCGGGCAAAATGGCCATCAGCTCTTCTTTGCTGAGGCCGGGTTTCATATCGTATTGGGCATCTTTGGCCAGATCGAGGCGATCCAGACCGGCTTGCCCCAGTTTGTCTGAGATCAATATTTTGAACATAGGTCTTCCTTCGAGTTGTTAAATGGGTCTATTGGTGCGATTTGCGAGTGTGGGTAAATGTGCTTAGGGAATTATAGTCGGGGTCAGGTTTGCGGCAAACAGTCCTGTAAAAGCTGCTGGCACTGCGTGGCGCTTAGCTGCACCAACTCGCCGCCGGTGAAGCGCGGATCTTCAGTGACTTCGCGGTGGGCAAATGTGGGGCGGGGGATAGCGCGCAGACTATCCATGTCTGGCTGCTCAATTTCCGCTAAGACTAATCCAGTCAATGGTCCACGGAATTGATCGATGCTTAATTGGAAACGGCCGTCTTCCAGCTTGTATCTTCTTTTCACCAAAAGGTGCGCTGGCAATGTTTCCAACAGCGCATAGCTGGCTTCATCCAGATAAAAATTGGTGATGGTCGTGGCATAAGCGGTTTGATCATCCGCTTGATATTTTTGCGTCAGCTTTAGTGCAGTCACCTGGCCGCTGACATCCGTTATGCGGCGCAGGCGCAGCGGTGTGCCGGTGATATAGCGATCTTCGATGAGCTGGTAATTTGGGCTGTTTTGCAGCGCATCGGGCAGTTTGGCCAGCAGCCAGCGGCGTTCAAGCTCAAATTGGGCGTATTTGTGAGCCATCGTTACACGCCACTGAACAGGGGATGGTAATAAACCGTGCCGCGTTTGTTTTGCAGTGCGCCAGGCATCAGCTCCAGCACCATGAACACCTCATCCGGTACCTCAAACTGGCACCGCAGGCCGTGCGGCGCTGACGGTGTGAAGCCGAAGCGCGGATAGTAGCTGGGATGACCCAGCACGAAGGCCAGTTCATACCCGGCTTCCCGACAAGCTTCAAGCCCCTGTCGGCACAAAGCTGACCCCATGCCTTCTTTTTGGTGGTCAGGGGAGACGGCGACGGGGCCAAGGGCAACGGCCGTAAATTCTCCCTCATCACTTTTTACGATGACCGGCGAAAACAAAACATGCCCCACCAGCGCATCGTCCAGCAGGGCAACCAGCGAAATGGTGTCTACACCAGCTTGCTGTAATTTTTCAACTAATTCTGCTTCAGCGGGGCGGCCAAAAGCGGCCGCTTCCACGGCGAATACATTTGGGGCATCAACGGCCGTTTCCAATCGAATAGTCACTGTCATGCCCCAATCTTAGCCGAGTGATCGTGGCTTGTCGATGTTTATCCGGCGTGTTTGGCGCGGTGTTTTTTGCGGGCAACGGCCGTATGGCGTACCCGTTCTCGTTTGGGTTGGGGCAGATGGAGCGCATGTTTTTGCAGCAGCCAGTGGGTGGTCGTCATGACAGCCACCATTGTTAGAGCCAGCAGCGCCAGGTAGCCAATCAAAATTCCGGCATATCCCAGGCTCAGGCTGCGCCAGGCACCCAGGATAAGCGCCGCATACCAGGAAACAGCCGAAACCGCACCCAACACGCCCAGCCGCGGCAGTTTGTCACTCAAGCCGTTCAGGTGGAAAAGCTGCTTCTTTTGTGCCGAGTTTTGCAGCAAGGGCAGCAGCTTGCTATGCATCAGGCCGCCGTTGAGTGTGGCAATAAGCACAATGGTCATTTTGGCAAAAAAGCGATGGCTCACCGTGCCGTTCAGAATCACGAGGCCAATGCCGGTGGCCGTCAGCAGCATCAGGCCGCCAATGACGATGCCGGAGGCCACTTTAAGCAGCCGAAATTCTGCGTTTTCAATACGGCCGTTGCGTAAAATGCTCAAAAATAAAAAATCGCTGGTAGTGGCCCCACCTGCGCCCAGGGCCACGCCAATGATATGGGCAATCAGTAAAAGTGTATGTAAGTCCATCGAATCTGCTCCTTCTCAAGAACCGAACCGTCAACAAGAATCGGGCATTCTTGCCGTGTTTCTTCCGGTAAATTTGTGCCAAAAAGGGTGTTTGTTGACCGTGTTGCGGTCAGTCATTGTGTGAAGAAGCAGGCTCTATAGAGCCAAAAAGCGAAGCGTGGCCCCACTATAAGCGGTGCCTATGGTGTGGCAAATAGGAGAAATGGCCTACCTGACGCTCGTTTGCCAGTTATGCCACCCAGCCCCAAATAAAAAATTGGGCGGAAAAGTAAAGGTAAAGCAGCAGGGATGGGTACAAAATGAGGCGGTGAATTTTGCCGTTGCTGCCCCAGATTGCCAGCAGGAAAAAGGTCGGGAAAAAGGCCAGCGCGTAGCGCGAAAAAGAGTACAGCGGCTTAAACTCGGAGGTAGGCAGCAGCATGAAGAGCAGCAGCATGGCCGCGTACAGCCCCCAACCTGGCTGCTGCCGCCAACGGAAAAAAGCTACAATCGTTGTGGCTAACAGCAGCATCGTTACGAAAAAGTCGAACCAGAGGGTGAATTCACCCGAGCGGCCGGTGCCCTGGCCAAACATGCCCGGCAACGCGCCCAGCAAATCGGTGCCGGGGAAGCCGGTGCGCTGGAACCAATATTCGGCGTACATGTTGCTCAGCGGGGGCAGTCC
The DNA here is from genome assembly GCA_020634565.1 of Ardenticatenaceae bacterium. Lineage (GTDB taxonomy): Bacteria > Chloroflexota > Anaerolineae > Promineifilales > Promineifilaceae > Leptofilum. The sequence continues at coordinate 109,573 of JACKBN010000009.1, read as the reverse complement.
CAGCCAGGCGCGGTAGCCCATGAACAGCAGCAGCCCAAAGCCAGGCAGGAGAACGGCCGTTGCCTTGCCAAGTAATCGCACATTCCAACCGCCAATCGGATCGATTTTCCATTTGCCTTGCCCTAAATGCCGCTGCCAAAAATGGTAAGCCAGCGGCACAACCAGCACCCAGCCCGTCAGCCGGGTAAGCGCCGCCAACAGCCCCAAGGCTCCAGCCCATTCAAATTTATGATACTTAAAAGCCAGCCAGAGCGAACCCAGGGTTAACAGCAAAAAAAGCGACTCGGTGTAGGGAGCAAACAGAAAAAACGCGCTGGGGAACAGGGCAAAATAGACCAGGAGCCGGGAAGCATGTTCCGCGCCGAGCACCGCGCTGCCTACCCTATGCAGCAAAATCAGCAGCCCCAGCAAAGCCGCGTTGGAAATAAAAATACCTGCTGCCAGGTGCGCCGCGTGTGAGCCGCCAAACAGTCCGCCCAGCGTTCGCATCAGCAGCGGGTACAGCGGTGGAAAGACGGAATCTTCTTCATGGGCGTAACCCTGGGCGGCGATGCGCGTGTAGTGCAGGGCATCGAACCGCTGCCACGGTCCCAGCAGCAGCCCGGCAGCACCGTCGTTGAGGATGGGCTGGTCAAGATACGGCCGTCTGGATTCTCTTGGCTCATCCGGCACCGGGCTAGCCAACTGGGCTGCCATCGCCCAAAACGTTAAAAAGAGGCGCAGCACCACAAAGATAATCAGCGCATGACGAACGGCCGTTTGTCGCCACAGGTTTTTTAGCAAAATCGTTCTCCCGCTGGGCAAAGTTTGGCCAAATCGTATCAAGCCCCCCTCGGATGGGCAACTGATTAACCGTAAAGAACGCCAAGGGCGCAAAGAAAAAGGTAGAAACCTTTGCGTGCTTCGCGTCCTTGGCGGTTCAAAACTTTGTGAGCGGTTTCAGCCATAGAATCAGGTAAAATGTGGCGAGAGGTGACAACATATGACGTCCTTGCTGGTTCCCCAACGCACTAATACGATTTTGTACTGCGAACGATGGGCAGAAACGGCCGTTTTCTACCAACACCAGCTCAACTTGCCCGTCACCTTTGCCAATGACTGGTTTATCGAATTTCAGCTGACCGATACCAGCTTTTTGAGCATCGCCAACGCGGCGCGGGCCACGGTTGCGGCCGTACAGGGGCAAGGTATTACGCTTACCTGGCAGGTGGCTGATGTGGCTGCGGCACGAGCTGACTTAACAGCGCAAGGCATCGTGGTGACGCCTATCAAGCAAAAATGGGGCTCGCAGGTGTGTTACTGCCTTGATCCGGAAGGCCACCGGCTGGAACTATGGCAAGCGGGAGCAGAAAAAGATGATTGAAAAACAAACAGATATCATTGTCGTTGGCTCGGGGCCGGGCTGCTGGATTTGGTGAGGAACGGCCGTTTCGCCCCAGATACCCAACTCGTTTTTTGCACACTGGCGGCTTGCCGGGGCTGTGGCCCTACGCGGATAAACTCATCTAAAAAGCCACAGAGTGCACAGAGAAAAAGGAAAATCGAGCAGCTCTGTGCGCTCTGTGGCTTGTGTTTAACGGACCAATTTTTATGCGTCGCCCATCGGGACGTGCTTCTTGCGATAGCTGAGCATGGTCCAAAACAGAACGGCGCAGATAGCAACGGCCGTTGCCGTGACAATGAGCTGAGTCAGATTATTGAACGGAATCAGCCAGAGCGTGGTTACCAGTTCCAGGCCAATGAGGAAGAGCAAAAATTTGATGATGCCATCCCGGTGCACTTTGGAGGCAAAATAAGCGCCAAACGGTGCGCCCAGGATGACGATGGGCACAGCCACCAGCCAGTAGTTCCAGGCAATGCCAATGTCCTGCGAGATAACCCCGTGCAGGAAAAAACCCACCACAGAGTTTAGCCCCATAATGACTACCGTCGTGGGCGTGCTGATTTTTTCGTTGATGCCGAAAGCCAGGGTCAACACGATGAAAGTGAGCATGTCGATGCCCGAGCCGGTTTGGGCAGCAAATGAACCGCCCAACACTCCCACCAGCAAAAAGAGCGCCCGGTGCCGATTGTCCCAGGCGGGTAGTTCACTGCGGGGTTCCCAATGAATAAACCAGCGGGAAATGATCATGGCTACGCCAAAGGCGGTGGCAATGAAGGTAAACAAGATTTTGGGATAAGGATTGGGAATGGTGAAGAGGTAGGTGCCAATCAGTTGGCCGAAAATACCGCCCACAGAAACCATAGTGATGACTTTGGGCAAAGTCCGCACGCGCTGAGCGTAAATCATCACGCCTGCCATGGTCATGCCGACGGCTTGAATCATCAGGCCAAAAGTGCGGGCATCGCTAGAGGGTATGTGCAGCACTTTGGTGAAGACAGGGAAGGCAACGGCCGCTCCGCCTTCAGCTGTTGCGCCCGCCACAAAGGAACCAAGCGTCATGGTTAAAGAAACGGGCCAATATTCCTGAAACAGTTCCCAGCGGTTGGCGAGAATCATGTAACTAAACCAGGAGATATAGATGATGGCCAGCAATGTGGGATAGAGCCAGCGTCGGCTTGTGGGTTGGGCTGGGGCGGCCTTGGCCGCAGGCATATTTACCTTCATGTAAAGCACCTCATATTGAGTTTGATCTGAAACTGATTATGCTAAATTACCTGCGCAGTTTAGGCAGATCAGCTTACAAAATCGCTTTCATGAGGTGAGGCATAAGCATTTCTTATTCAGCGCCGGTTTCAAACAATGTGCTTTGGAGCAAGCGTAAGGTTTGTTGCAGGGCTTCAGGCATATCGGGGGTGTTTTCCAGGGTGGTGACGGTGTGGAAGGTGCTGCCTTGTACGGCCGTTACTTCGTACACATAGCGGTCGCAGCAAGTGTCATCTGGCAGATAGGTGTCGTCCAGCTCAAAAAAGCCTGTAGATTCCAGGCTGCTGAGCAGCTGGCTGACTTGTTCTGCCGAGAATTCGGGCTGGATTGTACTGTTGGTTTCAACACGGCCGTCTGTAAAAACGGTCCATGCTTCATCGAGGCCAGCAATACCGCCAGAACGTTTGAAGATAACGGCCGTATTGGGCGCAAAGGTGGCGGTAGGGGCCGGCGTGGGTGTCCTGGCGAGCTCATCTTCGGGGGCATGGGCGGTTTCCACCCGGCAGCCCGATAAAAACGGGAGAAAAAGCAAAAAGATGAGCCAAATCAGGGGCGATAATTTGTTTTTCATTGTTCATTCCTTGCCTAAAAGCCACCATAGACCGTTGCGATGCGTTGCGTAAGGATTATATACCCATCCACCGACAGGATGGCAAAAAATGCCCAATTGAGCAGTTGACCGAGGTTCAGGGTCTGCTCGGAATGGCGACTTGTTTTCAGGGGAAGCTGTTTGGCAAAGAGACGGTATAAGATAAATGCCAGGGTAAACATGGCTGGTGAGAACAAGGCTAAAACAAAGCGATTGCCTGAGGAAATGGGCCAAAACCAGGCATAGAGCAAAAGATAGCTGCCAAAATAGCTGGCAACAAATAGAGAAACAAACAGATGATTTTTGATAATTTGCTTGGTTTTTCGTCGATTCATTAACGCCAGAATGAAAACAATGCCAGAGAGCAGGGCTAAATAAATGACGTACCCGTAGCTTTGGGTGGTTGTTATTAAAATAACCAGGGCACCTTCAAAAAATCGTTGCCCAATTTGGCCTGGCGTATGCTCCTGAAAATATTTGGCGGCGGTTGGAATTTCGTCCGCAGGCATTGTGGGCCAGCCAATCCGGTCGCCGTGTGCTTTGGTGCCTGCTTCTACGTCGTCCCAATGATCGTACCACATGTAAAAGGTGGCGTTGACGTTATAAAAATAATGACCAAACTGCGCTTTGCTGTTTTGGATGTAAGGCCAGATGGTGAGCAAAAAAAAGAGAAGAACCAGGGCAGGATTAGCCATCTGTTGCCAAAAATGACGGTCTGGGAATTGCCACGGCCGTTTCTGCCACCAACCCCATACTGCTTGCAAAACGGCCGTTCCCCCAAACAGCGCCAACCCTGGCAGCACCGACGCCTTGGTCAGATGTGCCACACCGAGAACGATGCCCGTGAAAACGGCCGTTGGCCACATCCGTTTGCCCACGGGTTGCCACAACAGGCGGCACATCAGCAAGTACGCCACAAAATTCAGCAGGTAAAACAGCAGCTCCGCCTGCACAAACGGGGCTTTGAACATGTACAAAGTAAAGGCGTGAATGAGGAGGAGATTTACGGCCGTAAACAAAGGCAAATAGCGTCTGAATATGCCAAAGAGCAAAGGCAAACTCACCAGAGAGATCGCAATATTTAGCAACTTACCTCGGACAAAAAGCTCATCCAGAGTGATGCCCGGTTCATAAAATAATGACAGCAAAAAGGGGAAGGCTGGCATTCTGGCACGATCAGTCAGGGCTGTGTAACCAGAGGTTCGTAACAAAACGGCCGTATTCAAATAAGCAGATTGATCGGTGCGGGTCAAATCTGTATTTACCAACAAAGACTGCTGCTGCACGCCATACAAATACAGCAGTGTTAGCACAACTGCTATAACAAGAAAAAACACCTTACGATAAGGCTGAATTTGGGCGCGTATGACACACCTCTATGGAGAAACGGTTAAACTGGCGACCAATAAATTAAGCGCGGTAGTCATATCGTTTTTGCCGGTTTTGACATCCACGTCAATGCTCAGCAAATGCCGGTAGATTTGCTCCAGCTGGGCCATGCTGAATCCCTGGCACTGCTGGTACAACTTGCCGACCACAAAGCTGTGGAGTTTCAATTCCTGGCTGATGGCAGGCGGCCGTTTTGCCTCATCGGCCAGCTCTTTTACCTGAATGAGCAGCCGAAACTGGCGCATGAACATGGAAAACAGGTAAAACGGGTCGGCCCCTTCGCGGAATTTTTCTTGTAGTAGTTGGGAAGCGCGGCGGCTGTTCCGGTTGCCCAGCGCATCCACCAGATCAAAAATGCTGGCTTCGGCGGCGTACGGGCTGAGTAACTTTACCTCATCAGATTGAATCTCTTCGCCGTTGCAGTAGAGCAGCAGCTTTTCGATTTCGCGGCTCAAGATTTCCATTTGGCTGCCGATGTTGACTGCAAGCATGTGGGTGGCCTGCTGAGAGATACGGCCGTTCCCCTCCTCCACCTTCTGCTTAATCCAGCGCTCTAGCGCGGCCCCCTCTGGCTTGCTGAACTGCTTCACATAGCCAGACTTCTCACTTTCCGCCAGCTTCACCAGCGCATCGTTGGCCCGCAGCGTTTGCGATTCCAAAAAGAGCAGCCGCGTCGTCTCTGGCAGATTGGGCAGGTATTCAAGCAACTGCTTCTGGTACGATTTGTCTAGCTTGCCGCTGAGCAAGTCCCGCACGATGACCAGCCGCACCTTGGCCAAAAACGGCATCGCACTGGCTGCTTGTTGCAGCTGCGAGAAGGAGACGTTGCCCTCCAGCTTCGTCGTATTCAAATCCAGCATAGACGGATCACCCAGCTTGCCAATCAGCTGGTCTACCGTCTCTTGCTGCGCGTGGGTGTCATCACCGTGGAAGATGTAAAACATGCTTAAGGCATGTAATTAAGTAATTGCTCAATTACTTAATTACTCAGTTTACCGTCGTGATGCGATAGGATTTTGCGTTTGTCTGGCTGCCGCCGGTGAGCAGGAGCTGGAACAACCGCGTGACCGGTGAGGGCTGCACGGGGCGAATGCTTTGCAGCTGCATCTCTTTAAGATCACCTTCAACCGTATACCTGGCTTGAAGCTGCACGCCAACCGGTTTGGAAATGATAAGCGAGAGCACCACCGCAAGAATTGCTGTGGGCAAGGCTCCGGCCAGCACAGAAAAGCTCATGGTGGTTTGTTTTTGGCGTCGCTGCTCGATAGCAAAACTGAGTTGGGCGGCCAGCGTGGCCATGGTGGCTGTGGTTAGCAGAACGGTGCCGCAGTTGGGATGCACGGCCAGGTGATGCTCACCTTTCTTCATACGGCCGAATGCCTCTTCCACGGCATCAGCCACGTCATCTTCCGAGATGTTGCCGTAGATGTTCAGGCTGAACCCTTTGTGGTTGGAGTTCCCCTGAGCGCTGAAATTTTTGTGCTTTTCGCTAAGCACGTGAATGGTCGCGTGTTCCAGACCATGATTGCGTCGTATGCGGCTGATGAGTTGAGTAAGCATAAGGCCTCCAGTTTGCTCTAAGCATTTCTGATGGGTAATCGTAAATCGTTACGCGCTAATCGTCAATTTTAACGAGGCGTCAGTCCGGGATTGAATCTACTTTCTCATGAAAGGTCATTCACTCTGGGACTGACGGTTTGATCAAGCAGCCAGTTTGAAATTTGGATCAAAGGTGGGCAAGCCAAGATCGGGCATCGGCTTGTGTGCCAGGAAGGCGTCCAGGGCAGCTTCGGTGGCGTGAATATCATCCCAGGGATACTCGGTGGTGATGAAGCACATGGATTGCTCATGCCCCTTGCCGCAAACCAGCACAAAATCTTCCGGGCGGGCCAGGTGCAGGGCAAAATGGATTGCTTGCCCGCGGTCGGCGATGCGCCAGAAGGTTTTGCCCTCCACGCCACCTTCGGCCTCGCAGCCAGCGGCCATTGCCGCCAGAATCTCATCCAGTGATTCGGTGCGTGGGTCTTCGGCGGTGAGCACGGTGAGGTCAGCCAGTTGGGTGGAGATTTCAGCCATCATGCGGCGTTTATCCGGGTCGCGCTTGCCTGCGCTGCCAAAGACGGTGATGATACGGCCGTTCCTGCCCATCTGCCCCAAAATGCCCCGTGCCGCCTGGATGGCTTTCTCCAGACCATCTGGTGTGTGGGCAAAATCGACATGCACGATAAATTCCTGCCCGCGCTGAATCTGGTGCATACGGCCGTGTATCTGGCCCACCGCTTGCAACCCTTTTTGAATGATTTCCGGCGCGATGCCCAAGGCCAATCCAGCGCCAGCCGCCGCCAAAATGTTGGCCACGTTGAAGATGCCCAGCAGCGGCGAGCGCACTGGCAGCGCTTGCCCATCAAGGTGTAGCGTAAAGCTGGAGCCGCTCGGGTCGGTCACCAAATCGGTGACGTGCAGATCGGCGGCGGGATTGTGCAAACTATAGCTGAGCTGGCGCGGCGCGGCGATGGCTGCCAGCCGCTCGTAGGAGCTGTCATCCAGGTTGAGGATGGTGGTTTTGGTGACGGCGGCAGGTTTGTGCGGTGTGGGATCGTTGCCCGCCACATTGCGGAAGAGGCGGGCTTTGGCCTGGGCGTACGCCTCGTAGCTGCCGTGGTAGTCCAAATGTTCGTGGGTGATGTTGGTGATAACGGCAATGTCGAATTCAACGGCCGTTACCCGATGCTGCGCCAGACCGTGTGAAGTGGTTTCCAAAATGCAGTGGGTCATGCCCGCGTCCACCATCTGGCGCAGGTAGCGCTGTACGACGGGTGCTTCTGGCGTGCTGACGTGCAGCTCCAGCGCCTCTTCATGGTCGCCAATCATGGCCTTCAGCGTGCTGATCATGCCGGTTCGGCAATCTGCGGCGCGCAAAATGCCGCGAATCAGGTCCACCGTGCTGGTTTTGCCGTTGGTGCCCGTCACGCCAATCATGATGAGCTGCTGGCTGGGGAAGCCGTACCAGGCGGCCGAAAGCCAGGCGAGCGTTTCGGCGGTGTCTGGCACCTGCCAGTAGACCACATTTTCCGGAATGGTAAGGCCCAGTGCATCCGCCGATTTTTGAGCCAAAATGAAGGTGGCGCCCAGCTCAATTGCTTTGCCAATCCAGGGATGGCCATCGCTGCCGGTGCGCACCCGGGCGATAAAGCTGCTGCCAGGCGTTACTTCACTCGTTTTTTCGGTGAACATTGGGATGGCGACGTCGGTGCCGTTGTACGTGGGTGGTTGCAGGTGTGGGGTGTTGTGAACGGCCGTTTGCCAGTCAGCCAATAGTTGTTTAATGGATCGTGTTTCAGACATAAGGTTTTATTTTTTAGAGATTGAATTGATTGACAATTGGGTTTTCTGAGCCAGCAAGCCTGTTACACCTGAACCCACCACGTTCATCACCCGGCTGTCGGCGAAGTAGGGAAAGTCGAAGGTGACGGGATCGCCGGCGTTCAGGCCGGGCAGGGGCATGAGGCGGGCGGTGAGCGGTTTGTTGAGGCGGCTGGCCAGCATGGCGACATCGAGGAGAATGGCCGTCAGCGCCTCTTCACTCACATCCCCTGGCAGGGGAATCGTGTCCAGCCCCACGCCGCAAACAGCGCTGTAGCTGAGCAAATCCTGCACCGTCAGCACACCCTCGGCGGCGCGGCGGGCCAGGACGGAATCTTCCAGCACGGGTAGCATGAGGCCAGAGAAGCCACAGCTGGGGAATTTGGCGCGGGCAATCGCCTCGGTGACAAAGCCAGCAGCAAATAGGCTGCCTGCGCCGCCCAGCCGGGGTACGCCCAACGCTTCCAGCGCCCCGCCCAAACTTTTGTCGTCGGTGGGGAAAGGGGCCAGCGAAAAGTCGATACCGCTGAAGGGGATGTTGTGTTCGGCAGCGATTTGTTGGGCGATGGGGAGGATGTTGGCAACGGCCGTTTCTATCGCATCTACCAAATTTTGCCGTGCCTCGGCCAACGTTTTGGCCGCTTGAATCGCCTGCAAAGCAATGTCGGCTGACTCCACGGCAATGGCAAAATGGGCCGGGCCGCCCTGGTGGTAAGCTACTGGAAAGAAGGGCGAGCCGGGCGGGCAGTTGGCCAGCGCCGTCAGGTATAAATTGCCAAAGCCATTGGGTAAAATCTGGCTGACGGTTTTGATGAGTTTTGCGGCAAGCTGGCTGCGAGCGGTGTCGATTTGTCCCTGCGTGTCAGCAATCTCTACGGTGGCGAAAAGTACGTCGGTGGCGGCCAGCAGCGCTGGAATCTGTTCGATCCAGTGGGCATCGTGGCGCAGCAGCACTGGCCCCAGGCTAATGTAGCTGGCGCCCGCCGCTTGCCATTTTTGGGCCAACTGCTTGGGGTCGCCGTCCGTAGGCCACCAATCGGGGAAGGGGGGCAGGGCCAAGCGGGTGGATTGCACAGGGTAGGGGAAGGGGGTACGAACGGCCGTAAAAAAGTCAGCCATCTGCGCCGTAGCAAAATCGGGATCACAAAATAATGTAACAGAACGAATATCCATACCGCGCTATTGTACCCAATTTGACAGATGGCAGGAATCACCGCTAGAATCCGCTTTCCGACAGCTTTCCTGAGTGGGAATAAATTGAGTGGCTGTTGCGGAAAATGGATAAATTCATGGATATGTCTGCCGAATCAGACAAGCAAATAGAAGAAGCACAAACGGAAGAAGCGCCGGAAGTTCAGCAAGTGCAGCCGGAAGAAATGCAGGCGGAAGACGTGCCGGAAGTCGAGCCAGAACAGTTGGAAGAAGCACAGGCGGAAGAAGTGCAGGAACTCCAGCAAGTGCAGCCGGAAGAGGTGCTTGAAGTTCAGCTAACTCAGACAGAAGACGCTCAGCCGGAAGATGTACCGGAAGTTCAACAAGCGCAGCCGGAAGAGGCACAGGCGGAAGAAGTGCAGGAACTCCAGCCCGTGCAGTTGGAAGAGGTGCTTGAAGTTCAGCTAGCTCAGACAGAAGAAGCACAGACAGAAGATGTGCAGGAAGTTCAGCCAGAACAGCCGGATGAAGCACAGGTGGAAGACGTGCCGGAACTTCAGCAAGCAGAACAAGTACAGACCGAAGACGCACAAACGGCCGTTGCTGAGACAACTGAACCAGATGCGGAACCAGATCCCAGTGAAGCAGTTCCGCCACCTCCGCCGAAAAAGAAAAAGCGCTTACAGCACCAGAAGTTAAAAGAGGATGGGCGCAAAGCGGGCAAGGATGGCTTGTCGCTGCGCCAGGTCGGGGAGCGTTTTGCGGCGTGTGGGCGTTGCAGCTACTTTTGGGCAGGCTACCGGGTCATTTTTGGTGAAGAGGCGCAGAAAACGGCCGTTGCCGAAGATCAGATAGCCGGCTGGTTGTATTTGAGCTGGAATTTCCAGGTGCCGGAGCTGGTGCTGAAATCTTACGGGGTGCGGATGGATATCGAGCATATTCATTATGAAGGCACCTGCGAAGAGTGCCGCCGTCACTTTATCTATCAGGCGCCAGAGGCTGAGGACGAAGAAGCGCTTTTTTGCGTTGAACTGTCGCCGGGCGGCGGTAAGTAGCAGCAAGTTCCCCAGCAGAAAACAATTTCATAGCTGGTTCGTGATTGGCCACAGAGTGCACAGAGAATTTTGAGGAAAGTATTCATTTCCCACTTCTCTTTTCCTCTGTGGCTTTTGCGTTTAAGTCAGGGGGAGAGTGCGCTGGCGGGCGGCTTCAAAGAGGATGATGCCTGCGGCCATCGCGGCGTTAAGCGATTCGGTTGCCGAGTGCATGGGGATGGTGACCTGGTGGTGAGCCACTTCCCGAGCCATCTCACCTGCGCCAGCCGCCTCACTGCCGATGATGAGGGCCGACGGTTGGGTCCAGTCAACGGCCGTATACACCGTTTTTGCTTGAATGGTAGCCACCCACACCTGCATGCCCTGCACCGTGTTGGCGATTTCTGGCCACGTTTGGTTATGCACGGGCAGACGTAAATGGGCGCCCATGCTGCCGCGCACCACTTTGGGATTGTACAAATCGACACAATCTGGCCCCAGCAAAACGCCATCGACCCCCGCTGCACCGGCGGTGCGCAGCATAGTGCCCAGATTCCCCGGCGTGTTGATGGCATCCAAAACGAGCAGCAGCGAAGGCGTGGGCGGCAGTGGGCGTGGCTGCATCGGCAAAACGGCCAGGATGCCCGCCGGTGTGCTGGTGTCGCTCATGGCTGCCATCACGTCATCGGTGACGGGCAGCGCGGTGAATTGTCCCAGGCTGGTGAGTTGTTGTAGAATGTGGGCATGAACGGCCGTTTCCAACCATCGTTCTGTGTAAAATAGCAGCTCCGGCGGGCGCGCCATGGTGATTAGTTCGGTCAGCCAGCGCGTCCCTTCCACCACGTAGAACGCTTCACGATTGCGGAACCGGCGATCCGATTGCAACCGCCGCACATATTTCACTTTGGCATTGCTTAAACTGGTAATCATCATTCCATTGTATCTTTTTTAGCTTGTTCGGGTTAGTTATAGATGTGAATGGGCGAGCCAAGACATTTTGAATTTGCGTGAAGACAAATTTGATCTTTTGCGGAGGCAGAATAGATGTTGAATGAGATTAAGGGATTGTACAAAATCAGCCGGCCGTTTACGACGTTAACAGGCGGCTTGGCAGTTCTGTTGGGTGGTTATGTCGCGGGCACCGGTGCCTGGGACAAGGTGATTCTGGCTATTTTGGCGACCTGGTGCATCACCGCCGCGGCCAACGCCTGGAACGATTATCGGGACATTGAGATTGACAAGATCAACCAGCCCAAACGGCCGTTACCAGCCGGATTGGTTTCGCCGCGTTCGGTTTTGATTTTTTCACTGGTGATGACGGCCGTTTCTGTGCTGTTGGCCGCATTCATCAACGTACCCGCCTTTATCATTGCTCTGGCGTCGGCCAGCATGCTTTATTTGTACTCCTGGCGGCTCAAAAGCACCGTACTGATGGGCAACGCCATTGTGGCTACCATTTCAGCGATGAGCGCCATTTTTGGCGGCATTGCGGCCGGCAATCCGCGCCCATCCTTCTGGCTGGCGCTAATTATTGCCTCGGCCATCATGGGGCGGGAAGTGTTAAAAACCCTGGCGGATTACGAAGGGGATTTGCGGCAGCGCTGCCGCACGGTGGCCACCGTCTGGGGCAAGCGTCCGGCGCGGATTGTGTTTTACTTGCTGGGGGCGGCGACCCTGGTGATCATGATGGTGCCGTACATGCTGGACGTTTACCGGCCTGTGTATGCCCTGATTGTGGGCCTGGGCGTGTATCCGGTGCTGATGTACGTGCTGCTGCGCGTAACGCGTGAACGCACCGGGCCGCAGCTGGAAAAGTTGAGCCAGCTGATGAAGTACGATTTTATGATCTGGTTTGTGGCGGTGCTGCTGGGCGCAGCTACCTGAGCCAGCTCGCTTGAGCAAACGGCCGTTACTTACTGGCCGCTTTTTCCTTTCCCTGTTCTTTTTCTTCTGTTTCCGCAGTGCAGGGCAGGACATGCAGATCAAAGGGCGGCTTTTTGTCGGAGTGACGGCCGTTCAAAAACCAGAATTGGCTGTTAAACGGTTCTTCCCCTTCTTCCAACGTATTCACCACGGGTTCGTAACGGCCGTCTGAGTGCAGGTCATGTGCTTTGGCAGTGTCGTGCAAATAAACGGTGAGAATAGTGATGATCTGCTGCCGTTCCGTCTCGTCTTCGATGGGGAACAGCACTTCGACCCGCCGGTTGATATTGCGCGGCATTGGATCGGCACTACCCGCGTAGATGTCCGGGTTCCCCTTGTTGTGGAAGTAGTAGATGCGGCTGTGTTCCAGGAAGCGGCCCACAATGCTCCTGACCCGGATGTTTTCGCTGACGCCCTTGATGCCAGGCCGCAAACAGCAAAAGCCCCGAATGATCAAATCGATCTGCACACCCGCCTGTGACGCTTGATACAGGGCACGAATCACCCCTGGGTCCACCAATGAATTGGCTTTGATGACGATACGGCCGTTACGGCCGTATGCCATTTCCTGCTCAATCAAACGCAGCAGGTTCTCACGCAGATTCACGGGAGCAACCAGGAATTTGCGATAGTCCACCTGCTTGGAATAGCCCGTCAGATAGTTAAACAGCTCCGAGGCATCTGCCCCCATATCTTCATCACTGGTAATGAGCCCCAAATCGGTGTACAGGCGGGCGGTGATGGTGTTGTAATTGCCCGTAGCCATGTGCACATAGCGGCGAATGCCATCCCGCTCACGGCGCACCACCAGGCAGAGCTTGCAGTGCGTTTTCAGCCCGATGAGCCCATACGCCACGTGAACCCCCGCTCGTTCCAACGCTCTGGCCCATTCAATATTAGACTCTTCATCAAACCGGGCTTTCAGTTCCACCAAAACGGCCACCTGCTTGCCATTTTCCCGCGCCTTCATCAGCGCATGCACGATGGGCGGATTTGGCCCCAAACGGTACAGCGTTTGCTTGATGGCCAGCACACTCGGGTCTTCGGCAGCGGCTTCCACAAAATCCACCACGGGCAAAAAGCTGTCGAACGGCGTGTGCAGCAGCACGTTGGTGCGCTGCAAAACGTTGAAAATGGAATCGCCTGTTCGCAGCGTGCTGGGCACGGTGGGCTGGAATCCTTTATCTTTTAGTTCAGGGCGCTCGGTTTTGTGCAGTTCCCACAGGCTGCTTAGTCCCAGCGGGCCGTTGGTCGCGTACACATCTGTCGCGCTGACCTTCAAGTTGCTCATCAAAATATTACGGATGACTTCCGGCGTTTCTTCATCAATTTCCAGCCGTACCACGCGGCCAAAGTGGCGCTGGCGCAAATTCTCTTCCATGGTCAGCAGCAAATCGTCGGCTTCCTCTTCCTGAATTTCCATGTCGGTGTTGCGGGTAACGCGGAAGGGGTAGGCGGCGCGCACATCCATGCCGGGGAACAGCCGATCCAGGTTGGCGGCAATAACCTGCTCCAGCCAGATGAATTTCTGCGTGGCAGGCGGCAGCAGTTCGTCCGGGTCCAGCGGGTTAAGCGGCACCAGCCGGGGCAGCGTGGCGGGAACCTTGACGCGGGCAAAATGAATTTCGTCCGTGTCGGGATCGCGCACTTCAACGGCCAGGTTCAGGCTGAGGTTGGAGATGTGCGGGAAGGGATGGGTGGGATCAAAAACCAGCGGGGTGAGCACGGGGAAAATCTCTTGCTCAAAATAAGCCGAGAGCTTCTTTTGCTGGCGTGCTTTGAGATCGCTGTGGTTCAGGGCATGAATCCCGACTTCGGCCAGGGCGGGCTGTAATGTTTTGAGCCACATGTTGTTGGCCTGGGCAAAAAGCTGGGTGACGGTGCGGTGAATGGCGACCAGCTGTTCACGGGGCGTCAGGCCATCCGCCGGACGGTCGGTGATGCCTAGCAGCACCTGCTGCTTGAGGCCAGAGACGCGCACCATGAAGAATTCATCCATGTTGCCGCTGAAAATGGCCAGAAATTTGGCCCGTTCCAGCAGGGGATGTTCCGGGTTTTCGCACTCTTCCAAAACGCGGCGATTAAATTCGATATTGCTGAGTTCTCGGTTAATATACAGGCTAGGATTTTTGAGGTCGATTTCGGACATATGATGATTTTTCGTGTAAGGGTTTGGACTATCGGACAACGTTTCGTAACAGGATTATATCTTTTTGCCCTGTTCTGGCTAACGGCCTGTGGAAATTCGGCGGAAATGGCGCTGCCAACGGCCGTTCCCACCATTAGTTTGCCCTCACCACCACCCACGCCGCTGCTGCTGCCATCGCCTGAGGGCGATTTGCCACCGACGCCGGGTGCGGCGGTTTCCCAGCCTACGGAAACTGCGGTAGCAACGGCTCCTTCGGCAAGCTCAGGACAGGCTTTTTCTCCCGCCATAACCCTTAGTGCTGACCCCGACGTGCCGCAAGCGTTGGTGCGTGTGGCGCAGACGCTGGCTGAGCAAAATCCCGCCTTCGCCTGGGTGGAAGATTCACCCGCTGACGTGCAGCTGACGCTGGCCGATGGCAGCCATCTGGCGGATTGGGTATACGTGGTGGCTGCGCCGTTTGCTACCGTGCAAGATGAGATTTCGCTGACGGAGGTGCAAACGCGCTGGCAGCAGGGCGGGGCAGTTTTTGCGACGAATGTGGTGGCTGTGCTGGGCCAGCCAAACCCCAGCATCACTTTTTCGGGGGATGTGGTTGAATTGAGCGCATTGGCCTGGGCGGAACAGCTTGCCCTGAGCGGCACAACGGAGTTGGGCCAGCCGAAGGGGCCGTCTCTACTCATCCTCCCCTTTGACGAACTGCAACCCGACCTGAAACTGCTGCGGCTGGATGGCGCGTCCCCGCTGACGGCCGAATTTGACCCGGCGACCTACCCGTTGACGGTGAAAGTGAATGTGGTGGGGGAGGAAACGGCCGTAACCCAATTCCTGGCCGCTTGGGATGGACCTACAACCAATTGGGACGCCAGCAAGCTCACCCGCGTGGCGCTGAGCGGCGTCACGGCGCTGACGCGCGCCACGGCGTTCCAGATGGAAATCGGCGGCATCCTCACGCCAGGGCAGGCGGTGGGGCCAGTGTTGCAAAGTGCGGACATCGCTCATGTGAGCAATGAAGTCTCGTTTACGCCCGACTGCCCCTACCCAGACCCCATCGGCGGCACGACGTTCTGCTCCCGCGACAGTTACTTTGAGCTGCTCACCTTCTTGGGCATCGACGTGGTGGAGCTGACGGGCAATCACATCAACGATTGGGGCACGGACGCGCTGCTGCACTCGCTCGATTTGTATGCGGAGGCGGGCATGGCGGTGTTTGGCGGTGGGGCAGATGCCGTGGCAGCGCAGCAGCCGGCCCTGTTTGAGCACAACGGCAACCGAATCGCCTTTGTGGGCTGCAATCCCGTCGGGCCTGCGTACGCTTGGGCGGGGGAAAGCAAGCCGGGGTCGCGTCCCTGCGATGCCAGCCTTGCGGCGCAAATTAGCCAGCTGGCCGCCGATGGTTATCTGGTGATTGCCACGCTGCAATACCACGAGTTTTACCATTATGCGGCAACGCCACAGCAGCAAGTGGATTTTGCGGAGTTGGTAACGGCGGGGGCCACGGCCGTTTCCGGCAGTCAGGGGCATCATGCGCAGGGGTTTGCCTTTGTGGATGGCAAATTTATCCATTACGGGCTGGGTAACCTGTTCTTCGACCAGATGGACATGCTGGGCACGCGCCAGACGTTTGTGGATACGTATGTGTTTTATAACGGCCGTTTGCTCAGTGTCGAGCTGTGGACGGGACTGATTGAAAATTACTGCTGCCCGCGAGAAATGACAAGTGCGGAGCGGGAGGCGGTGTTAACGGCCGTTTTCCAGGCCAGCGATTGGTAAGAAAATTTAAGGTGGAAAACTTTGAAACAAGGGGTGGAACGATGAATAGAACAAAATTGGGGGTCGTATTGACGGCCGTTTTGCTTGCAGCGCTCATAAGTTGTGGCCGCACCCAACAAGTCGATGAAGTAATTGCAACCGCAACCGTGAGCAGCTCAGATTTGGATAGCGTGGTGGATGTTCCCACAACGATTCCAGAAACGAGCACCCCAATACCTTCCTCAACGCCGACCGCAACCTTAACAGCGACACCAGAGCCGACACATACTGCAACTCTCATGCCAACGGTAACTATTCTGCCGACAGAAACTGCTACGCCTCTCCCAACTTTGCCGCCGCTGCCAACGATTCCACCAGACCAGCGCGGCGAAAAATATGATGAGTTGATGACAACAAATAATGGCTGCCAGCTACCTTGCTGGTGGGGTTTAGAAATGGGGAGCAGCACAATAAACGAAGTTATTCAGCTTTATTCACAATTTGACCCGTTTATTACTATTCAGGAATATCCAGAAGGCCTTACTATTGTGACGGTCTTATTTGTAGATGCAGAGATAGAAGACGGTGTTCAAACCAGGCATGTGTTTATAATATCAAATGGCATTCTGATAGAAGCGGAGATTGAAGCCCAATTTTACACCAATTTGAACCCTCTCACCTTAATGGAGAAGTTTGGGCAACCAGCAGAGGTTTGGTTGTGGACGATTCCTGAACCTTTTGAAGGGATTCTTCCAGCCAGTTTTCATTTTTATTTTCCAGAGCAAGGTATCCTTTCTGTTTACAGAGAGGGAGCAGGGAATGTCGAAGAAAATGTGGAAGTCTGCTTTGGTGGAGATGGTGGAAAAATTCTTTTATTGTGGAATCCAGACATCTGGGATCCTGACGGAACAAAAAATTTTACCGAACGTGTAAACCTCGCTTCTTCTGCCATAAGGTTACAAGGTGATCGACCTATTAGCCAGGTCAGCAACTGGGATGAAAAAGCTTTGTACACAAATTTGCTCGACCCAAATTCAACCGAATGTCTACTTACACCATCAAATTTGTGGCAATCACCCTAAAAAATATTTCGCGCAGCAAATCTCGAAATTGCCATTCTGACCGAAGGGAAGAATCCCACAAGGTTACAGTTGCCAACGAGCTTGCCCAGCAAAGATTCTGGCAATTGCCGCTTGGCTGGGATGCTTTGTTGCACTCAGCATGACAAGTTTAGTCACCCATTTGGCAGGCGGCTTCGATTTGGGTGGCCGAGGGTAGAATTTCGCTCCAGGTTTGGCTGGGTTGGGGGGCGTGCCACAGGGCACCGTTGGACATGACGGCAAAGAGCTGGTCATCAGCGTGGACAAAGCGCTCGACCATGTTGCGCGGCTGAGGTTGCGTGAGCGGCTGCCAGGTTTGCCCGCCGTCGGTGGTGTGTGCGATACGGCCGTTCCGCCCTCCTGCATTCTCCGCCACACCCAACACCATCTCCTGACTGTTGGTCGGGTTTACCCAAACCGCCCGCACGTAGCAGTTGGCGTACAGCGGCTGCCAGCGCCCGCCCCCGTTGCTGGAATGGTAAAAACCGCCACCCGTCGGCGCGTAGAGCAAGTTGTGGCTGCTGGGATGCACCACAATCGAATGCACATCTGGGTGGATGAGACCAGCGGCGGGGGTGCCAAATTCGGGACGGCCGTTACTGCCGTCGGCCAATTGCCAGGAGTCACCGCCGTCGTCGGAGCAGAGCAGGCCACCCACTTCCACGGCGGCAAAAGCGTGCTGCCCGTGGAAGGCAAAGCCGCGCACGCAGCCTGCTTCGGGCGAGTAGGGCAGCCACCAGCCAAACTGGTCACGCAGCTCGGCCACTTCGGGCCGCTCTCCCCAATTTTCACCGCCGTCGCGGGAGACAAAGAGGGCGGCGGGTTCCGTTCCGGCAAACTCCAAATCGGAGATGTCGGGATGGTACGCCAGCCAGCGCACGTGTTTTTCCGTCAGGCCGTGGCTCTGGTCGTACCAGGTCGCCCCCAAATCGTCGGAGCGGAAGATGCCTGCGGTGGTGCCCGCCAAAATCACACCTTCGCGAGCGATGATGCTGGTGACGGTACGGCCGTCTAGCCCCCGTGCTTCTGTTTGCCACTGTCCGGCCCGATTGTGTGCCAGCCAGACGCCGTTTTGCGTTGCCAAAAATAGTTCCATGACTGTTTCCTGTGCTGAAAAGCAACAGCCTCAGCCAACACAAACAGTTGGCTGAGGCTGTCAATCCTTTGGGAAGATAGGCTTGCTGTTATTTAAGCAGGGATTGCCAGCGGGCACATCGGCCAAAGGGACAGGATGCGCGCCTGGCCATCTGCCCAGTCTATTAATTGGTGGTGTCGGTGTGGCATTGCAGAATGTACAGCTTGTAATCAGCCCCGCGCGGCGTGTCGATGAGTTCAACGGCAAACTCAAACTGGACGGGTACGCCGTACGTTTTTTCCAGGCGGCTCAGTGAGGTGCGCATCAGCCGGATGAATCGCTCGTCGTTAATGAGAAAGTCGTAGCTGAGGTGTCCGGTGGCGGGGTCGAGCAGGAAACGGCCGTACGGATAATCATCGCGCAAAATATCGCTGATGGGCAGCGTTTTGAAACAGTTTTCTTCTAGATCCACCACGCGCACTTTTTCCTGAATGAGCTTTTTGCTGTCGTGCAGATAATCTGGCGCGTTGAGCGAAATGATGCAGGCGGTGCCATCTTCCACGGGGCGTTGGATGCGTTGATCCAGGCCCAGCGTGAGCCGCAGGCAGCCATCCTTGGAGCGACTGTCGTGGGCCTCGAACCAGGGATTGTGGCTAAGTCCGGCGCCGACGATGGTGGGGAGAAAATAACGGCCGTAGCGGTGCCCAATCAGCGGTTGAATCATGACGGCCATGCGCTCATCATAATCGATCAGGCCATGTTCCTGCCGCTCAACCATCGCGTCCGGGTTGAAGATGCTGGCGTACACGCGCCGTACACCGTCCAGTAGCGCTTCAAAATTTGCCTCGGGCGTGCCCTGGTTGGGGCAAAAGATGGAGGTGTACTTGCCAGCAAAAGCATAATCCAGATGGTCTTCTAGCAGGCTGGATGAGCGAACGACGAAGGGACGGCCGTTCAGCCGATTCAACACATCGCGCAGCTGCTCCACAATGTAATTGGGAATCTTGCCCGAGAGGCATCGTTGCACAATTTCCGGATACTGCGCCCGCATTTCCTCCAGCGAGAGATATTTCTGGTTAACAAACCGCTCCATCTTGTTTTGCAACAAAAATTCGTAAATGATCTCTGAGCCCACAAAATAGGTGTCGGGGATAGTGACGTGGTGGCTGAGGTCGGGGCCAAAATCGTGATCGGCGCGCTCCAAAATGTGCCAGGCCAGCAGCATGCCGCCCGCTTTGCCGCCAATTTTGCCGCTGCCAATCAGCCGCTCGTAAATCCAGTTTAAATCCTTAATGCTAAACACGTGCTTGGCCACGCGGATAAAAGGCAGCTGGTCACTGAGCAGCCGCTTAATCAGCACCACCTTAATCTCTTCCAGATGGTGTTTGACCCTTTCCAACTCGGGCGGGGGCAAGGCGTCGTAAATTTCACCTTGCTCAAACAACATGGCCCAGGGCGCAATCTCGGGATTAAAGTTGAGCTCGACCGGTTTTGCGGTTTTGTCCTGGTTGTTCAGCACCTCATTGATGAGCTGTTCTAGCAGGGTGCTGCCCAAATTGTGGGCAAAATAGTTGTCGGTGTGCAGATCGCGTATCGTTTCCAGGCGACGCTGCCAGGTGGCTTCATCTTCCTGCACGGTAGGATTATTGAGCCCTTCCCGCCGTTGCGATTCGATGGCTAAATCTTTTACTTCCTGTTCAAACTCGTTTTTGTCTACGATGCCACGCCGGAAAAGCTCTTCGCGCATGCGCAGGCGAATCCGGTCGCACAAAATAGGGAATTGGGCCAGCTTGATGTAAACGTCGATAGTGGGAGTGGTTGTTCTGAGTGGGCCAGTGGGCATGGCTGTTGAACTCCTTTGGTGTGTCCACAGAGTGCGCAGATTCAGGCGGATTTCTGACTGGACGTTACCAGGTTGTGGAGCAGTTTTTCGGTGGCGGCGCTGATTTCGCTGATGGCTTGTTCAAAGGCGGCTTCGTTGGCGCGTGAGGGTTTTCGGTAGCCAGAAACCTTACGCACAAACTGCCGGGCTGCGGCCGCAATTTCGTCTGGGGTGGCGGGGATTTCTTCATTGCGTAACTGCTTAATGCTGCGACACATCTTTCATCTCCATAATTTAGACTGGACACTGATTTTCACGGATTCACACGGACTTTTTGTTCTGATGAGTGCGAATCTGCGTTTTTCCGTGCTCTATTTCTTAACGAGAGTATAAGGTTATGGTTGTTGGTACA
Source organism: Ardenticatenaceae bacterium (assembly GCA_020634565.1). GTDB lineage: Bacteria > Chloroflexota > Anaerolineae > Promineifilales > Promineifilaceae > Leptofilum. The sequence continues at coordinate 89,169 of JACKBN010000009.1, read as the reverse complement.
CAAGCTGGATGGGGTTGTTGGGCTGGATGACACCGCAACGGCCGTTCACGGCCAGATTCACCAGTTTCCCATCCACACTCACATCGCTGATGAGTTCTTGCACCTCGCCGCCAAAACTACTAAAGGTGATTTCCTGACTTACGACAAACGGCGTACCGGTCAGATCGATGTTGGCCCGCCCTAGCGGTGCCCCCTCCTGGTTGCGGTTGCAGCCCGTCGCCTGGGCAAAGTCGGAACTGGTGACCGGATAATCAGCCAACTGTTCTCCAAAGAGTGCCGTGTATCCAGCCAGACTTTCGGCTAGCAGGGCAAAAGTCATATCGGTGGGGTCCACAATGAGCGAGCTGGGATTAAGGCGCACCTTTTCATACTGCGTCACAATCGCGCCTTCCGGGTAGCTGATGAGGCTGTAGTTGCCGCCGTTGGCCGTGGCTGGCAGGGTAAGAAACTCCTGTGGCGTGGTGGCCATATTGTGACAATAGAGGGATACGGCCGTTCTCCCGTGCAGGTAAATGGTGTATTGACCATCTTCGGCCGTGGGCTGCTGCTGCTTTAGCATGGCGCAGGAACTTGGGCGCGGCACGGGCGACGGGGTGACCGTGGCAAAGCGCGTGGGCGGTAACGGCGTGGGCTGCAACGTAGCCAGCTCGGTGGCGATGAGGGCCACCGTGGTGGCTTCCGCCTGGTCTGGAGCCACGGCATTCTGGTTGAGCAAAACATAGCCCAGGTAGAAAGCCAAAACCACCAGCCCTCCACCAATGAGAAGGAGCCGGAGCAGCAAAGCGGGGGGAGAATTTTTTGCGTCGATCATAGGCAAGCGACAGCGTGTTTTGTACGCTCACGGGTAGCTTACCTTGCAATGGGGGAATAATCAACAGGCAGCAAAAAGGTCGGGCAAGCACCACGGTACTCGCCCGACCTTTTATGGCTTGGACACACCTCTCCTGCGATGATGAACGAAATGGAAACGGCCGTTTCCGGCAAGCTTCATTCTACGTTGCTAAGGTCTTCCGCACAGCGCAAGGTTTGCGCCACGTTAATCACCGGCACTTGCTGTGGCGTGGTTGGCTTGGTGGCGCCACAGCGAATGGCTTCTCGCACTTCGGCGGCGCTTAAGCTGGGATCGATTTGGCGCAGCAGGGCAGCCAAACCGCTCACCATTGGCGTGGCAAACGAGGTGCCAACCCAGTGTTGGTACGTTGTTGCCGTTGCTCCGGTCGCTATCGTCTTAGGATGCACGTAGCCAACAACGGAGTAGGCGCAATTGCCATCGGTGCACAGGTTGAGCCGGGGTTCACACACGTTGCTTGGGTCTTCGGGAGAACGGCCGTCTCCACCCGGAGCCGCCACATCCCCATTATTGGCAAAGCAAGATTGCTCATTGGCCTGATTGCTAGCCGTAACGCCCAAAACCGTGCCCCAATTGGCTGGATAATTGCTCACCTGCAATGATTCCGCAGAATCGTTGCCAGCCGCAGCCACCAGCACTACATCCAAACATTCGCCAATTTGGGCCACCGTTTGCAATGAATCGAACTGCCGCTGAATTTTAAAAGGAACCGGAAATTCCCAATCAAACCAGGGTGCGAACGGCTTAAATGGCTCTAACGGCGGCACACCCAGGCTCAGGTTGGCGACGGCATTGATGCCATCAGCATTCGCATCGCCCATGAACGTGAGCAGCGCATGGTTTAGCGTGGCCAGATCGCCACGGTTGTTCTTGGTGAGCACCCGAATCAGCTCGATTTGACTGCCTGGTGTCAGTTCCCGGATGAAGCCGCTGTTGAAGTAGCCGTGGTTGGCCACGTCAATATCTTGAGGACTGCCAGGCTCTGGCGGCACGGGCGTTTCGATAAATTCAGGGTGGTCAATTTGAATGCCCAGGTCATTATCGGCTGGCTTTTCTTCGACAGATTCGGCCACAATACCGTCGCTTTCCAGCGGCGACGTGTCGAAAACGCCAATGCGCACCGGAAATAGTGTGTCATCTGTATTGACGGCTTGGGCATCAGCCAGGCCAATTTTGCTGAAAGCCCACTGATTTTCATAGTCGCTCAGGCTGGCGGGCGTTGGTTGGCTTTGGTCTTCGCCGCTGCCGGTGGGGTGCCAGGGGCTGCCTGTGGGATGCCAAGGACTGCCGGTTGGATGCCACGGCTCACCGATGACCCAGTTGGCGTCGGCCAACACATTGCCGCCTGCTGTTGTTTGATCAATCGCGTCCAATACCGCTTCGACATCGTCGGTGCTGCCGGTGAGCTGGTACAGGTTGATTTCTAATTCTGCGCTGAGTTGGGTGCAGGCAGAATCACCACTGCCCACCTGCAACGCGGCGGACACGATCGTTTGTGGCCCTAATGATTGCTGCGTGGATTGTTGCAGCGTTTGCAGGCTAAATGAACGATTCGGGTCGAGCGTGAGCTGGATGTTGGGGTCGATGGTTTGCAATTCCTGAATCAAGGCGTCCAAATTAGTGGTAGTACCTACCAAAATGATTTCGTGCGCCATGAAATAGTCGTCTCGCACGGCTTGGGCGGCGCTGCGGTAGGTGACCAGGCCACCAATTAGCAGTGCCAGCAGCAACAGAATGATCACGATAACAATACGATTTACCGTTGTGGGTCGAGCTTGCATAGGACTTTTCCTCCTTCGAGTTTACTTTAACGAGACGGGGTTTTGGCAAACGGCCGTCTCGCTGCCTGCCTTTTATGAACGAGCAGACGGCCGTTTTTCCAGTATCCAGTTTGCTTTTGGGCACCTGCGTGCAGACGTCTACAAATTTCCGGCGTCGCCAACCAGAAAAAACGGTGCCCAAAAGTAGGGGTGAATGTACGAACCGGCTAATTCCGGTTCTTGTAAAAATTGAAGCTGGGCCGCGCGGAGGGCTGCGGCTTTGGTTGCCCCCTGCGCTAATTGTTCATACAGATGGTGCATCAGCCAGGCGGTGGTTTGGTCTTCCACAGCCCAGGAGGAAGCGATGAGCGAGGCAGCTCCTGCGCCTAAAAAGGCGCGCATCAGTCCCAGCAGTTCATCACCGCCGCCGATGACGCTGCGCCCGGTTTGGCAGGCGCTCAACGTTACCAGCGAGGCGCGCAGCTTCAGGTTGAAGATGTCGATGGTCGTCAGCCAGCCATCGGCCAAGGCCAGACCCGAGAAGAGCGGGTTGTCGGCGCGGAAGTCGCCGTGGGTGGCCAGGTGGAGGATACGGCCGTTTGCTAGCAGCGGTTCAATTTGCCCCAGCGTCGCCTCGTCTTCCAGATAAGCATGGCCGCACCAGCGCGCGGCAATTTCCTGGGCTTCAGTGACGGCATGGGGCAAACGGCCGTTATAGGAATGTCCAACGGCCACCAGCGGCCCCTCTCCTTTAGGTGCTTCACAGCAAAAGCGCAGCAGGCTGGAACCGGCCAGCATACTAATTTCTGCCGTTTCTACCAGATACTGCTGGCCATCATGCAGAGCAGCAAAGGGCAGGTAATGGAGCGGCCCGTGCGGCACCACAATCCATTTTTTGTAACTGGCCAACTGGGCCGCTGCCGGGCGCAGCAGTTGGTCATACAGTTGCTGTAGGACCGTTTGGGCGTTGCGCGCCAGATGGGCCAGCTGCCGGGCCGAGCTGCGGGGTACAGAGCGTAAATTGAGCCACAACAGCTGAAGTTTTTGCTGCACAGCGGGTACCGTCACGTCCAGTTGAATCGCCTCGATGCCACTGCAGGTGACCAGAAACAGAAAAAGCTTGCCCCGCGCCGCAAAAAACTCTAGCAGCAGGGTATCTTCCGGTAGATACGGTTGGGCCGGTTCGGCGCGCACTTGCCACAATGAGGCGTCGCGGGCGTAGTCAGCATTGCGGATGAGCAGCTTGTGCCACAGATCGGTAATTTCATTTTCCAGGCGCACGATTTTGTTTTCGGTGCGCTGTTGGGCAGCCAGCAAATCGGCTGTGTCACCGCGCTGGCCAATCTCTTCGTCCACTTCCCAGCGGCGGTAGAGGCGGTCACGCTCGGCGCGTAGGGCATGGAGTTGAGCTACTAGCGGCTTATCGCTCTCGCTGCGAGCTTCGATGTTCAGGTTAATGCGCAGGTTGAGCAAATCTTGCAGGGCGCGTGATTTAGCCCGTTCGCAAAATTCCAGCGCCCGGCTGGGTTGTTTTAGGTGCAGGCAAAGCAGCACCGTTTCCTCGTAGATGCGTTCTTTGTCTTCCAGAAAGTCAGCGCGGAATTCAATCATGAGACGGCCGTACAGCTGTTCCAGCTCGTCAATGGCCGCTTCATACGCCGCTAGCGCCGTCAGGAATTGGCCTCGACTTTGGCTGAGTTCGCCTTCCAGTTGGAAGCCCTGATAGGCAATGGCGGGCAGGTAGTTTGCCTGGCCGATCGCCAGCGCTTTTTTGATCCACGCGTGCGCTTGCTCATGTTCGTATAAATGCAGCGCGGCGCGGGCAGCCACCAAACAGGCTCGCGCTTCACCGACGGGCAGTTGGTGGTTGGCAAAAATCGCGCTAGATGTTTTGGCCATCACGATAGCTTCTTCGTACTGTCCTTGATACGCGAGGAGAACGGCCGTTTGCAATTCAGCATCAGCAACGGCCGTGGGATTGCCATCCTTCAGAAAAATATCGTGCGCTTCATCGACCGATGCCTGGGCCTGGGCAAAGTTGCCCAAGCCAGCGTGCGCCTTGGCCTCGTTGAGGATGGCTTGACCGAGCGTGAGAAGCGTGTCCTGCTGGCTGAAATGCTGGCGGACGTTTTTACATTTAGCCAGCACATCGTTAAAGCGTCGCAGAGCAAGCAGGCAATCGCTCATCAACAGTTCGGTGAGCATGGCGTGGCGCTCACGACCATCGTCAAAAAAGGTGTCGCGGGCGGTGTTGAGTAGGGTTAACGCCTCATTGTAGCGCCCCATGACAAAGTAGGTCATGCCCAGGTTTTGGCGGGCTTGTGCGGCCGTGATGGATTGCCCTAGCTGTTCAAACTTCTGGGCAGCTTTTAAGGCTTGAATTGACTCATTGAAGCGGCCCAAGTTACGGAGCAGGATGCCCCGGTTCAGTTCAACACCAAGTAATGGCTCCTCTGCTTTTTGGCCGAGACGGCCGTAAAGCGTCTTGGCCTGGTCTAGTCGTTGCAATGCTTCGATGTCTTGGCTCAGCTGGCCGTGAATGATGGCCAGGTTAACCATCATGTCGGCCAAAGCGGTCCATTCTCGATGCGCCTCTAAAATGCGCGAGGCTTTTTCGCCTGTGGCCAATGCCTCTTCGTAACGACTCAAGTTGGCCAAGGCGTAGAGCTTGCCATTTTGTGATTGGGCTTGCTCTACCTGGCAGCCGAGAGCCGCATAAATTTGGGTTGCTTCGTCATAACAATCGATCCCTTTTTCATGTTTGCCCAGGCCGATGGAGTAACCGTTGCCTCGCGCGCGCAGGCTGAGCGCCTGAAACATCGGGGCGTCAAATAGTTGGGCCATCTGGGAGATGAGATCGGCAAAATCAAAGCAAAGGTCGATGTTTTCCCACATCAGCCGATCTGCCTCTTTTTTCAACAGGTCGGCTAGCTGATTTTGTTTGACAGGGGATAAGGCGGGGGCAAATTGAGCCAGCAAATAGCGCCGCTCGTTTTGGTTAGCGGCGGTGAGCAAATGTTTGAGGAGTTGTTCAGGCGTAGTAACTTTGGAAACGGCCGTTGTTTCCAAAATCGGGTGCGCTGCCACGTGATCAATCATTCCAGTACATCCTTTGCCACAGGGTTGGCTACTGCGGCAACCGTTGGGGAGCGTCTTTATTAAGTTGTGGGTAGGTATATACTTCTATCTTACAGTTGCTAACGTTACGCTATCGTTAATTCTGATACCTGAATTTCAAAATCTGGGCCGGAGACAATGAGTTGGTATGGGCCTGTCGCCAGGTTGGTGAAGGTGAAATTGCCGCCAGGGTCGAGGGTTACGGCCGTTTCTGCCCCGTCTTCACCAAATAACCGCACGGTCACATGTTCCGTCTCAATGCCCAAAACGAGGCCTAAAATTGATTTTCGTCCAGGATGCTCCGGATCATCCTGCACCTCCAGCGAGAGCTGTGCTTCACCTGCTTCGTACATCAATGGCCCTGTGTCGCCGCCGCGGACGGCGAAGGCTGGCGTACCTACTCCTCCTCTGGAGTGCCCACCAGTTGGAATACGCTTGGCAATCCACACCTTGATGCGTTCGGTGGTCGAGGGTTGAAGGGTAACGGCCGTTTCCCCTAAAAACGCCTCAAGCTGGGCAATTTCTTGAGTGCAATGCGGGCAAATTGCCAGATGTTTGGCAATGGGGGCTGCCGCCTCGTCAGACAAAAGCCCCAGATGAAAGTTGCCTAATGTCGCACTATCAGGACAGGTAATTCGGTAGAAAGCGGCTTTGAGACTGTCATCCAGATGCGCCATAGTAAAATCTCCTAATCATTGCACCCCCCACGTGTTCGGTCTCCTGCTTGAATGGCGCAATGTTGGGGCAGAAGCTGGTATTCTCTAAACATAGAGTGGTTCTGCCCAAGCCAACCATTGTAGCTGTTACCCTCATGAACGATGGTGGCGCTATTTTTCATGCATCCTCCAAAAATTCCCTAAATTCATCGTTGCGACGAATACGCGCCAGAAAGTTGTCCTTCGTACGTGAAACATCGCGCACATCATCAAACTGATCGCGGTAAAGATCAAAAATCTGGCGCGGCTTTAAATCCAAGACAAAGTAGCCTTGTATCGCCAGATATTCTTTTTCGCTGTTGCACAGCGCAGTGAGCCGCTGCCACAAAATCTCTTGCATTTCCCGCCGCGATACTTCACGCTCAGGGCGCATGGCCGGGTCCATGATGGTGGCAAAGGGATCGTAAGCTTCATCGTGGTTGCCGGATTGATTGGCCCGATCCCATAGATGCGCCTGTTCTTTCCAGCGGGCAAAATCAACCATTACCGCATGGGTACACATCTGCAGATAACGCAGCAGCGATTTGAGGTCGGGGAACTTGCTGAAATTTTCTGCCGGGATGCCCTGCCACATCTTCTCAAAGGCGCGGTTCATGAAATAATCCGCTTCTTCACCCAGGCCAGAATAAAGATTGTGGCGTGTGACCCAGGAGAGGACCAGATTTTGATATTGACGGTATAGACATTCCCAAGCAAGTTCATTGCCGTGGACAAAAGCCCGTCGAAATAGTTCATAGCAGAAGCGTGGATCGTGTTCTTTTTGGGCAAAGAAGCGTTCGCTTTCCCGATGACAACGATCGCACAGACTGCGAAAAGTGAGCAAACTCAACTCGTTGTTTTGTGACATAGGAACTACGCAAAGATGATTTCTTATGTCTGACCTGGACGACGATGTTGGTGGAAATTGTTTGGTTACCAGCTATGTGAAGCTGCTGGTTTGGTCAGATGCTTGTAGGTGAATTGAAGCTACTTTGTAGGTGTAGTGTGTCTGTCATTGTACCTGATTTTTGGCGCGCTTGTGCAGTGAAATGCTACGAATTTGCGATAAACAGGTTACAGTTTAGGGATATTTGAGAAGATATAGGCAGAAATAGTCAGATTTGGAGCCATTCTTCGATGGCGGGGCGGGTAAGTTGCCAATTTGTGTGATGAATGCCGGCGAGGCCAACGGCCGTTCCACCCGCTACATTTTCCGCCGCATCATCCACAAACACGGCTTGCGCCGGGGGAACGTTGAGTTGCGAGAGCACCAGCTTGAAAATTGCCGGATCGGGCTTGAGCAAGCCCACCTCGTTGCTTAAAATCACGCTGCTAAACTGCTGGAACTCCGGTAGATGGGTGCGCAGCCAGTGGGCATGTACCTCATTGGTGTTGCTAATGATGCCCACCTTGACATGTGGTCGCGCCTGGAGATCACGGGCAAAGGCCAACGCTGGTTCATTGCGCTGCTGGTTACGGCAGAAGGCCGTGGCAAAAACCTCATAGCTGCCAGAAATGCCGTAGGCTTTATCCAGTTTTTGATAATAATCCAGGCCGCTTAGTCGGCCGGTGCCAAAGTCGCGATCGTGCTGTTGGTAAAAGTGATACATTTCTTCCATCGAAATCCCGGCCATTTCACTAACGGCCGTAAACGTATCGTAGCCATCATAATTCACCAGCACGCCGCCCAAATCAAAAATGACCGCTTTCATCCCTTTCACCTTTGTCCTTCTCCTGACTCTGCTAAAATTGTAGCCAGATACGGCCGTTCCCGCTATCGTTAGACAAAACATTCCTGGAGGAACCAATGCCCTTTTTTGATATGCCCTTGAGCGAGTTGGAAAGTTACCTGCCCCCCCGTTCGGAAGCGGATGATTTTGACAAATTCTGGCAGGATACCCTGGCCGAAACGGCCGAATTTCCCCTTAACGCCACGTTTGAGCCAGTAGACGAAGGGCTGCAAACTGTGGATACCTATGATGTGACCTTTGCTGGCTTTGGCGGACAGCCGATTAAAGGCTGGTTTTTGCTACCGCGCCAGCGCTCTGGCCCAGTGCCGTGTGTGGTGCAATACATCGGCTACAGCGGCGGGCGCGGCTTTTTGCTCGATCATCTTGTGTGGCCCAGCCTCGGTTTTGCTACTTTGGTGATGGATACGCGGGGTCAAGGCTGGGTGGCTGGCGCGCCGGGCGACACGGTGGATCTGGCCCCCGCGGGCACCGGCTCGCACGTGCCCGGCTTTATGACTCAGGGCATTTTGGATCCCCAGACGTACTACTACCGCCGCGTATTTGTCGATGCGGTACGGGCGGTCGCTGCGGCCCGCGCCCATGACGCTGTGGATGCCGAGCGCATTGCGATTACTGGTGGCAGTCAGGGTGGGGGCATTACGTTGGCGGTGGCTGGTTTGGATACGGCCGTAGCTGTTGCCATGCCCAATGTGCCCTTCCTCTGCCATTACCGACGTGCCACCGCCATCATCGACACCAACCCTTACCACGAAATCACGCGCTATCTGGCGTCCCATCGCGATCAGGTCGAAACCGCTTATCACACGCTTTCCTACTTTGATGGCGTCAACTTTTCGGCGCGAGCTAAAGCGCAGGCGCTCTTTTCTGTGGGTTTGATGGATGATATTTGCCCGCCCAGCACCGTGTACGCGGCCTACAACCATTACGCCGGGCCCAAAGAGATGGCCATCTACAGCCACAATAACCACGAAGGCGGCGGTCCCTTCCAACTGCAAAAACAGGCGCAGCTGCTGCGCAATTTATGGCTCTAGGAAAACTGAGGGGCACAGATGAGCGCAGGTAAACACAGATAGAAGCCAAAATCTGTGTTCATCCGTGTTTATCTGTGTCTTTTTTTTAGCAAGGACCAAGCTGCATCTGCTTGTTAGAACAGTTTGAACTGTTCGGGGTCCACGGCGCGAGCCTGGTGCATGAGAACCGCGTTCATCAGCTCAATGGCCAGCCGCGATTCCAGCGTCACCCCAGCCCGCACCCCAACGCACGGGTCGTGACGGCCTTTGTCCAGCAGAAAATCGATCTCTTCCAGATTTTTCTGTACTGACTGCTGTGGTTTGACGATGGTAGAGGTGGGCTTGAAGCCCACGCGGCAGACCAGCGGCATGCCCGTGGTTACCCCGCCAATCAAGCCACCGTGGGAGTTGCGCTGGTAGCCAGTTTGCCGGATGGGATCATTGTTTTCGCTGCCGCGCCGGGTGACCACCTGGAAGCCATCCCCAATTTCGCATGATTGCGCCGCATGCAGGCCGCCGAGGCTGCCCATTAGCCGCAGTTTCAGGCTGTTGTACAGTGGATCGCCCACAAGTGCGGGCACGTTGATAGCCACAATTTCCACCGCGGCCCCAATCGAATCCCCATCAATGCGGGTTTGCTTGATCAGCTCCCCTGCTTCATGGGCAAAAGCAGCGTCCAGGCTGTGAATTTCGGCCTGAGCTAGCTGCGCCTCAACTGCCTGAATTTGTTCAGCCGCGATGGGGCTACCCTGTTGCAGCAGCTCGGTAAAATGATCGTTGAGGCTGCGTGCCGCTTTGAGCGGTCCCACCTGGCAAATGGAGGAAAGGATGACCGTACCGAAGGTTTCCTGCAAAAAGATGCGGGCAATCGAACCGCCAATGACGTCGGAAATGGTGCTGCGATAGCTGGAACGGCCGCCGCCGCGAATATCTACCTGACCTTTGGCCTTGTGGTACTTTACCAGGTCCGTGTGGCCGGGGCGCACCGCTCCGGTGGGTCCAGCAAACTGATCGTAGTGGCCGGATTTGGTGGCGGCAGAAAGCACCAGGGCGCTAATCGGTTCACCGGTGGTAAAGCCGGTTTCGTAGGCGGTGGTGGCAAAGGTGAGGCCTTCGACGGTTGCCTCAATGGCTGGTCCATTGGTGAGCGCGTCATGGTCGTCCTGGTAAAGGCCGGAGAGCAGGAGCACTTTGTCTTTTTCGTTGCGGGGGGTGCCGTGCCGGTTGCTGCCGGGCCGCCGCTGATCTAAATAGGCTTGAATCTGGCTGCGGCTCAGCTGAAGGCCGGGGGGACAGCCAAAAACAATGGTGGTAACGCCGGGGCCGTGCGATTCACCGGCTCCAGCAACGCCAAAAAGGGGGCCACCTAAAATTTCCATACGAATCCTCTATTTTGTTCCCGAAATTGAATTAGAAAGCTCATTTTACCGTTGAACGGCCGTCTCTCGAAAGTTCACTACGAATTTTTCACAAAGTTTATTCGCCAGACTCGTAATATAGGCCGTAAGTACTATTTAATAAGCTCAATTAGACTCTGTCCAGAGCAGTTTTCAACTGGCAAAATCCCAAAACAACAAAACCGATCCCCAAGCAGTGACAGGGTACTCCACGATGATTTTTGGAGAAGAAGATGAATTGCTCAGTCCTGGTTGTGGACGATGAATACGACATACGACAGTTACTCACCACTATGCTGTCGATGATGGGCTACCAATCTTACATGGCCCAGGATGGCCTGGAAGCCCTGGAAAAAATCTCGGAATACCAACCCGACATTTTGATACTGGACGTGATGATGCCGCGCATGGATGGGCTGACGCTGTGTCGCCATCTGCGGGGAGATGAGGCGACGGCCACGTTGCCCATCATCATGCTTAGCGGCAAGGCGCATCATGAAGCCATTCAGGAAGGGCTGAACGCCGGGGCCAATCGGTATATGGTGAAACCAACCGGGCTGGATGAATTAACGCGCAACATCACCGAAGTTTTGGCAGAAAGTAACCACACCTCTGTGGTCCCCAAGGACAAGATCGAAGCATAATTTTCCCGGCAGCTTGTTAAAATTAGAGGCCAATCACCTTGGCAAATTCTTCAACGGCCTGAAGATGCTTTTGTGGCGTGTCGAAGCCAACCCCCATTGTGTTGAAAGAAAGATGCGTAGCGCCCGCAGCCTGCCAGCCTTGCAGGTAATTTTGCCATGCTTCGGGACCATCTTGGTAATGGAGTCGGGGTTCCAGGCCAATGTCGCTGAGGGAACGGCCGTTTTCCACCAAATAGCCTGCAAGTTTGTCTAATGATTCTTTGGCCGCCTCAGCCGTGCGGTAGCCGGGCAGCCAGCCGTCTCCCTTGCGGGCGATGCGCTGCAAAACCACATCGGCATGACCACCCAACCAGATGGGAATGGGACGCTGTACCGGCAGGGGATTGAGGCCCACGTCGGGCAAATCGTGCCATTCCCCTTTGAAGGTGACCAATTCCTGCGTGAACAGCAGCTTTAGCACGTCAATTTGCTCTTCGACGCGCTGCCCGCGCGTGTGAAAATCATAGCCCAGCGCTTCCATCTCGACTTTGTTCCAGCCGACGCCGATGCCCAGCCGGAAACGGCCGTTGCTCAACACATCCAAACTGGCCGCCTGCTTGGCCACCAGGGAGGTATCTCGCTGCGGCAGGATGAGAATGCCGGTGATGAATTCTAGCTTGGTGGTGAGCGCTGCCATGAAGCTGAACAGCACAAACACCTCATGAAAAGCGGTTTGGTAGGTGTACGGGCCGTTCCAGCCACCGGGGCGGTTGGGATTGGCACCCAGAACGTGGTCATAGGCCAGCACGTGGGTAAAGCCGAGCGATTCGGCCGTTTGCGTGTAATCGCGCAGGGCGACCGTATCATTGCCAAATTCAGTTTGGGGGAAAACAAGGCCAATTTTCATCAATTTCTCCTAACGTGTATATCTCTTTCTGAGGCCAACGACTGACATTTACATGGCTTGTCGTCGCTGCCTGTCAGTTGTAATCTTTCCGGCGCGGAATGGCAAGCAGCCTTTTCTTTGAGCAATGTCATCAAAAAAAATGACAATCGGCCCTGAGGTTATGGACTAAAGATGTCTAGAATAGAGCCCAGTTAAGAAAAGGAGTCCTGTAGAAGTGGTAGATCAATGTGGTGTCAATTGTCATCGTCCTGCGCCAAAGGTTTCATTAGATAACGGCCGTCCCGTCATTTTGGTAGGCAACCCCAACGTAGGCAAATCTGCACTTTTCTCTCAATTTACTGGTCATCGTGTAGACATCTCCAATTATCCCGGCACGACCGTGGAAGTAACCCAGGGGCAGCTTAAACTGGCTCAAACCGACATGGTGCTGATTGACACGCCCGGCGTGCAAAGCTTGCTGCCCAACTCTGAAGACGAGCTGGTGACGCGCGACATGCTGCTCTCCGCTGCGCCGTGGGCGGTGCTGCAAGTGGCGGATACGAAAAATTTGCGGCGCGCGCTGCTGCTCACCTTTCAGCTAGCAGAGTATGAAAAACCGTTTGTGCTGGCGCTCAACATGGCTGACGAGGCCAAAGCGCTGGGCATTTCTGTGGATTCGCGGCGGCTTTCCCAAATTTTAGGCGCCGAGGTGGTGCCGACGGTGGCTACGGCTGGCAAGGGGCTTGAAGAACTGCGCAACTGTTTGGTGGCGCCGCGTCCGGTGAGTTACTGTCCCCGGTATGAAGGTGCGATTGAAACGGCCGTTTCCCAAATCGCCCAATACCTCCCCGAAAGCTGGACGGGCAAGCGCGCCATCGCGTTAGCGCTGCTGGCCAACGATTCTGGCCCAGCCAACCACGCCCTGCAAACCAGTGACGTCAATCCAGTTTTGTGGCAATCCCTTTTAGAGCAAATCGAAACAATCGTGGCCGCGACGGCCAGCCAGTACGACCAGCCGCTTGGTTACATCATCACCCAGCAGCGGCTGCGCTGCGCCGATTGCTTGCTGGCTCAGGTGTGGCAGGCGACGGATGAGCGCCCGCCCACCGTTCTGGAAAAGCTGGATCGCCTGATGGTGCATCCGGTGTGGGGCTGGTTTTTCTTAGCGGCCGTTTTGCTGGCGCTTTACTATTTTGTGGGCAACCTCGGCGCAGGCGTGATGGTTGATTGGCTGGAGAGCGTTTTCTTTGGCGAATGGATCAATCCGCTGGCCGTGCGGGCCGCCGAACTGCTGCCCTGGCAGTTCCTGCGCGATTTTCTTGTGGGCGAATATGGCCTGATTACGATGGCCCTTTCCTACAGCATCGCCATTGTGCTGCCCATTGTATTTACCTTCTTTCTGGCGTTTAGCTTGCTGGAAGATTCCGGCTACCTGGCGCGTTTGGCCGTGATGGCAAATCGGCCGTTTAAGGCGATGGGGCTTAATGGTAAGGCTGTTTTGCCCATGGTGCTGGGCCTCGGCTGCGACACGATGGCCACACTGACCACCCGCATTTTGGAAACCCGCAAAGAGCGCTTGCAAGTGACACTGCTGCTGGCGTTGGGTGTGCCTTGTTCGGCTCAGTTGGGCGTGCTGCTGGGCATGGTGGCCATCCTTTCCGGCTCCGGCGTCATTGCCTGGCTGAGTGTGGTGTTGTTCACGCTGTTTGCCGTCGGCTGGTTGGCGGCAAAGCTGCTGCCCGGTGAATCTTCCGACTTTATTTTGGAGCTGCCTCCCGTGCGGCAGCCTCGCCTCAAAGCCATTGCCGTGAAGACGGTGGCGCGGGTAGAGTGGTATCTTAAAGAGGTGCTGCCGCTGTTCATTGCGGGCACGGCACTGCTGTTTGTGCTGGATAAATTGGGCCTGATGGTGCAGCTGGAGCGGCTGCTGGCACCGGTGGTTGAAGGTCTGCTGGGATTGCCCGCCGAGACGGCTAGCGTCTTTTTAATCGGCTTTTTCCGGCGCGATTTTGGTGCTGCTGGCTTGTTTGGTCTGGCGCGGCAGGGTTTGCTCACGGGCAACCAGATGGTGGTGAGCCTGGTGGTCATTACGCTGTTTATCCCCTGCATTGCCAATGTATTGATGATCATTCGGGAGCACGGCAAGCGTACGGCGCTGGGCGTGGCGGCTTTTGTGTTCCCCTTTGCCTTTTTGGTGGGCGGCTTGATGAATTGGCTGCTGCGCCTCTTTGGCATTCAGTTTTAGGAAATAGCAGTTACGTAATTAGCGAAAAGATTGGACCAATTTAATTGTAAAGTTATTTGAACTATTCTCAGCTGAAATTGGTCCAATCTGCGTAAGTCTTTAGGAAATAGGGAAAGCAACATGCAACAATGTGCGCTTTGTGGTTATGAATACGATCCGTCGCAGCTGGTGTGCCATTCCAGCTGCCCGCTGGCGGAAAAATGTGCCGTGATTTGCTGCCCCAACTGCGGCTACCAGGTGGTCGATGAAAAGCAGTCGGCCACCGTGCAGTTTGTTGAAAAATTATGGGGACGGTGGGTGAAACGGCCGTCCACAACCCAATCATCCTCATGAAAACATCCCTCGACTCCCTCCAACCGGGCGATGTGGCCCAGGTAACCGCCATTGACACCCAAAATGTGTCGCGACTGAATAAGCTGTCGGCGTTGGGGCTGGTGCCGGGTAGCTTGATTCGACTTCAGCAGCGCCGCCCCGCTTTTGTGGTGCGGGTGGGTGAAACCCAGCTTTCCCTGGACGATGCGGTGGCACGTGAAATCATCGTTCAGCCTCTGGCCGAACGGTAGACGTCACAACCTATCAATTCCTTAAACATACACCTTGACTTGATGGCGGAGACGGTGGTGAGGTAACGGCCGTTACACCACCGCTACAGATTGGTCCAATCTTTCGCGGCTGATGCCAGCCTGATTTCAAAGAAGATTGGAGCAATCTGGCCCAGCAGGTACAATGCCTGCAATCAATTTAAATTTACCAACCAACAATGGCGGCTAGGGTTCCGCAGCAATTCGCTGGCTGGTCCGAGCGCCGCATAAACCGTAATTTTGGCCACAGAGGGCACAGAGAGTTATGAGGTTTTCCTCTTATCTCTGTGGCAAAAAGTTCTTACGGCAGCATCTGGACGGACGAAAAGCCTTGGGGATTGCGGTTGGCATGGGCGCAAACGAGCGTTGCGCTTGTGCTGTTCACGCATTCCTTGGAGGTGTTTTCATGTTTCGTTTGATTGGTTGGCAGCGTTCCCCTCACGGTACGGCCGTTCTTCAGGCCCTTTTCGTCACTTTTCTCTGGTCAACTTCCTGGGTTCTCATCAAAATCGGGCTGCAAGACATTCCCCCGCTGACGTTTGCCGGGTTGCGCTACGGGCTGGCATTTTTGTGCCTGCTGCCCTTCTTTTGGCGCGGCGGCGGCGTGGCCGAAGTGCGGCAGCTGAACCGACCTGGCTGGCTGCGGCTGGTGGCATTGGGCATCATTTACTACGCCGTCACGCAAGGGACACAGTTTGTTGGCCTGGCTTACCTGCCTGCGGTGACGGTGAACGTGATGCTGGGCTTCACCTCGGTGGTGGTGGCACTGTTGGGGCTGGGGCTGTTAGGGGAACGGCCGTCTTTGTGGCAGTGGCTCGGCATCTTTGTGGCCTTGGCTGGCGGGCTGCTTTACTTTTATCCGGTGCAAATTCCCCAGGCGCAGCTGATTGGGTTTGTGGCGGTGGCGGTTGGGGTACTTGCCAATGCGGGTTCGGCCGTTTTGGGGCGATCAATCAATCGCAAGGGGCATTTACGGCCGCTAACCGTCACCACCGTCAGCATGGGGATTGGGTCGGCGATTTTGCTCATTGCCGGTTTGGGTACGCAAGGATTGCCGACACTGAGTTGGCAAAGCTGGGCGATTATTGGCTGGCTGGCGCTGGTGAACACCGCCGTTGCCTTCACGCTGTGGAACCATTCCCTACGCACCCTTTCGGCGATGGAGTCGAGCATCATCAACAATACCATGGCGGTGCAGATTCCCATTTTGGCGGTGATATTTTTGGGGGAAAGGCTGAACGGCCGTCAGGTGCTTGGCCTAGTCGTGGCCATCGTGGGCGCTTTGTTGGTACAGCTAGGTAGGAGGAGGGTGAGGAAGAGCTAACATTTCCCCGGAAACTCCGAGTTTCCGGGGAAATTGGTGTAGAGATTGGACCAATTTCATTACCTCGCTACACACAAAATTTTCAGGCAAATTGGTCCAATCTGGTTAGCGGTTCAACATTGTCCAGAGGAAGCTGTAGATGTCAGTGGATTCTTCGATGAGCTTGGCGGTGGGCTTGCCCAGGCCGTGCCCGGCGCGGGTTTCTATGCGGATGAGGAGGGGATTACGGCCGTTATCCGCTGCCTGTAACGTCGCCGCAAACTTCTTCGAGTGCATGGGTACGACGCGGTCGTCCGTGTCGGCAGTGGTGATGAGCAGAGGCGGGTAGGTGCGGTCTGGCTGGACGTTGTGTAGGGGGGAGTAAGCCATCATGAACTTGAAATGTTCCGGATTTTCCTCCGCGTTGCCATATTCGGGAATCCAGTAGCGACCGGCACTAAATTTATGGTAGCGCAGCATGTCGATCACCGGCACGCCGCAGTGCACCGCGCCAAACAGATCGGGGCGCTGCAACATGCAGGCGGCTACCAGCAGTCCGCCGTTGCTGCGTCCCTCGATGGCTAGTTTCTTGTTATTCGTATAACCATTGGCGATGAGCCACTCCCCGGCGGCAATGAAATCATCAAACACGTTTTGCTTGTTTTCTAACATGCCTGCCTGATGCCACGCCTCGCCGTACTCGGTGCCGCCACGCAGGCAGGCTTGCGCATAGACGCCACCACGCTCCAGCCAAGCCAGCCGGGTTGGGGAGAAGATGGGTGTCATGGAGATGTTGAAGCCGCCGTAGCCGTAGAGCAGCGTCGGGTTTTGCCCATCGAGCGTGATGCCTTTTTTGTGGGTGATGAAGAGCGGCACCTGGGTGCCATCTTTGGAGGGGTAGAAGACTTGCGTCGTTTCGTAGGCGTCGGGATCAAAATCGAGCTGGGGCTGGTCGAGGATGGTCAGTTCGTCGGTGGTGAAATCGTAGCGCAGGATGGTGGGCGGGTAGGTGAAGGATTGAAACTGGATGAACAGTTCGGTGTGGTCGCGTTCGCCGGACAAATCAAAAATGGTGCCGGGGACGGGCAGTTCGATTTCGCCGAGGTGCGTGCCATCGAGCCCATAACGGTGCAGTTTGTGGTGCCCGTGGTGCAGCATGCCAAGCACAAACTGGTTGTTGACGATGAGGCTGAAAGCCAGCGCATCGTCGCCTTCAGGGATGATGGTTTGCCAATTGGCGGGGTCCGGATTGTTGAGGTTGATGGCGATGATACGGCCGTTATCGGCTCCATTATCCGTCTGAAAATAAAATTTGGGGCCGTCGTTGCCCAGGAAGTTGTAGCTGGCGTCCATTTCGTCGAGCAGGTAGATGAACGCTTCCTCGTCCAGCGGACGGTAGTAGAAGCGGTTGCGGCGGTCGGTGCCATCCCAAACGTGCAGGGTGAGGTAACGGCCGTCTTTGGTGACGTGCGGGTGAAAGCCCAAATTGGGCGCATCGGGGCGGGCAAAAACGATCTTGTCGGCGCTTTGTGGGGTGCCCAGCTTGTGGAAGAAGATTTGCTGGTTGGTGCTGGGCGGCGCGTCGGGCATTTCTTCCGGGTTCGGATAGCGGGCATAGAAAAAGCCGGAGCCATCGGGCAGCCAGGCGGCGTTGGTGAACTTGGCCCAGCGCAGCACTTCGGGGCGGTCTTCGTTGCTTTCTAAATCGCGGATGTGGATGGTTTGCCAGTCGGACCCGCTTTGGGAGAGGGAGTAGGCCAGGAAACGGCCGTCTTTGCTGTAGCTCTGGCTGATCAGGGCGATGGTGCCGTCGTCGCTGAGCGTGTTGGGGTCGATGACCTGCTCCAGCGGTGCGTCGAGGCTGGTTTGCTTGTACAGGATTGACTGGTTTTGCAGGCCGTCGTTTTTCTGCACAAAATAATTGTCACCTTTGTGGCGCGGCACGCTGGTTTTGGGGTAGTTCCACAGCGCTGTTAGCCGCTCTTTAAACTGCTCGTGCACGGGCAGTTCCGCCATAATGCTTTGAGTGAGTTCATTTTCGGCCTCCACCCAGGCAATGGTGGCTGGGTCTTCGGGGTTTTCTAGCCAGCGGTATGGGTCGGGAACGGCCGTACCGTGATAATTATCGACAACATCTACCTTGTGCGCAGTGGGATATTTAAAATTGTGGGATTCCATTTTAGCTCCTTCATAACTGTTGGACGGATTGCCAATCCAGCTTACGATTTTATCCTAATTGGCGAACTGCTGCCGTAGCCAGCGCCACAGCCCGCCGAAGAAGAGCAGCGGCAGCAGAATCAGCAGCCCGGCTACGCCGCAAATGAGGGGAAATCGCCAAAACCACGGGTCATCCAGACCGCCGCGCACCAGCACGGAACGTTCTGGTGCGTCAGGATCGTAATGCACGATGAGCTCGGTGGCGTTGCGATTGATATCGAGCCAGCGCAGGACGCGATCATCCTGAAAAGGGGCCAGCACAAAGAAATAGACGCGGTCGCCTTCGTATTCTTGACCAGCAATGACGTAGCGATAGTGGACGCTGCTGTTCTTGGGCTGGATGGTGAAATCGCTGGTGGTCGTGCGCTGCCAACTGCTGCTACTTTGCCAATCGCGCCATTCCCTGCCAAAAAGCAGCGCCAGCACGATGAGCATGCCGCCGCTGAGAAGCAAAAACATCATGAGCTTACGGATTATTTTGGGGTTCATGTGATTATTTTAGCACGGTCTTGGTGCAGCCTGGATGTGCTATAATTTTGGCCGATAACGGCCGTTTGCCCACACCAAAAAGGAACAAAAAATGACACATCCACTGGTTACCCAACTCCGTTTTGCTCGCAGCGAATTTGTGCGCTGCCTGGAAGGTCTTTCTGACGACGATGCGCAAAAGCGCCTGCTGCCGATGAACAGCATTAGCTGGATGATTGGTCATCTGGCGACGCAGGAGCAGTTTTACTGGGTCTATCTGGCGCAAGGAAAGCTGGTGGACCCCAATTTGTACGAGTTGGTGGGCAACGGCCGTCCCGCCAGTACCCCACCGTTGGCCGACATGTGGCAGGTGTGGCAAGCAATCACGGCCGCTGCTGACCCATTTCTGGACACGCTGATTTCCGATCAGCTAACAGAATACCTTATCCAGGGCGAAACCAAAGCCCGCGAAACAACCGGCACGATGCTCCAGCGCAACATTTACCATTATTGGTTCCACACGGGCGAAGCGCACGCCGTGCGCCAACAGCTTGGCCACCCTGATTTGCCGCAGTTTGTGGGGAATATGAGTACGGCCGTTTACCAACCAGAATCCACCTGAGCTTAAACCGAAACATATAAACTCATAAACGAGAGGCCTGCGTTACGTGCGGACCTCTCGTTTTGCATTGGGCAGTTGGGTAAATTGCCTGATCGTTTTGGGACGGCCGTCCCATGACAACAGGACACACCTGGCTGTAAGGTGTTCTTACAAAATTTTGAGTTGGGAGGACACGATGAACGAAAAACAAACGCATCTGGATTGGGGATTTGGTTTGAAGTGGGTGGTGAGTTGTGCCCTGGGAACGGCCGTCTTTGGCATGTTGGCGTATCTGTCGATGTGGACAATCGGTGAGGCGGTGGGCAATATGAGCCGCGAACTGCTGGGCACGATGGTGGCAGGTTTGTTGTTTGGCGCATTGTTTGCCTTGGGGGGCACCTTGGGGCCGGGTTGGCTGCTGCAAAGCATCGGCATTTCTGCCAGACGGTGGATTGGGCAGAGTGTGGTGGTTACGGCCGTTATCATGAGTGGCGGCGTGGCGCTGATGTCTGCGGGATTTGAGTTGGTGCCTGAACCTGTTTCCGTTTTGTATCTTGGGCTGGTATTGGGGCTGCCGATGGGTTTGGTGCAGTGGCGGTTGTTGAGACAGCACAACATTTCGGCCACACTTTGGCCGTTGATGACCGTGGTCGGTTATCTATTTGCCGCTGCAATCATTGTGTTTTTGAGCGGCGACGGGCGGGAATGGCTGATCGTTTTGATGGGTTTGGCAGTCGGTACGGTGACTGGTTTGGGGATGATGTGGCTGCTGCGGTGGGAAACGGCCGTTGCCGTCTAAATCTTTGCTCAAAGGAGAACCTAATCATGATCTCAAATAGCAAAACATACCAATGGGGAGGCGCAGCCTTTATGGTTGGCAGTCTGCTTTTCCTGGTGAATAAGCTCAATGAAATGAGCCGTCTTTTTCTATCCCGCTCGATGCCAGACATGATTGATGGGCAAAATACGCTGCTGATTGTGCTTGGGCAGTTGGCCTTCATCTTCGGTTATGTGGCGTTTTGGCAATTGTATGCCCAGCGTGCCGGGCGTTGGGCCAAGAATGCCATGCGCCTTTTTTGCAGTGGCGGCATTCTGGTCGCTTTGGGACATACCAGTTTTATTTCAGCTTTACCTCATTTTGCCGAAAGCTTGTTTGCCCTTGTTCTTTTGGGGATGCTTTTGCTGATCAGTGGATTGATTTGGTTGGGTATTCTGAACTTGCGCCAGCCGGTTATGGCATATTGGCGCTGGCTGCCGTTGGTGACCGGGCTGATGGGTTTTATAGGGTTCTTTTTGTTTAGCGGTGAGGAGATAACGGCCGTATTCCTTCTCTTCCGCACACTATTTGCTTTGGGTCTTTTGGGGTTGGGCTTAACGATGTGGTTGGATAGCGAATTACACGTAGCAATTGCCCATTAACTGCGATATTCCGTTTATAATGTGGGGATGAACCCGATGTCCGCTCATACAAAGCCTTCGGACAATTTGATAGGTAGAGAACGAAATAACAGGGGCAACGGCCGTTTCCTCTGGCCAATTTGGGCCGGTTGGGTCATTGTGCTTGTCCTGCTAGTGGGGCTGTTTGCGGCCAGCCTGCCTTATGCTGTGTTTGATGTGAAATATACTGAATGGCAGGTGCAGGTTGCTCGGCCGGTAACTGCCACCATTTTCCCGACGTATGATGCATTTGTAACTTATCTGTTGGGGCTGCGTTTGAGTGCCGTGGCGGTGTTTTGGGGAACGGCCGTTTACCTGGTGTGGCGTAAGCCGAAAGAGTGGATGGTGGTGTACGTCTCGGCAACGCTGCTGATGATGTCTTACATGCTTGTCTTTCAATCCGACATGGATCGCTGGCGTTTCCCCACTGAACTGGTTGAACTTTTTCCTGCCGTTGAGTGGATCGCTCCCACATTGTTCCTCATTTGCTTTTTCTTACTGTTTTACCTGTTTCCGGACGGCCGTTTCTTCCCGAAGTGGGTGGGTTTATTGGGTGTCGCGGTAACAGGTATTTCTATCCTGATCTTTCGCCAATTAGGAACTGTTCTCAGCCTATCAGAAGAAGCTGGCTGGCTCCTGTTTGTGTTCAGTATTTTTCTGTTTGCTCTCATCGGGTTGATCAGCCAAGCGATTAAATGGCGCAAAGCAACGGTGGTGGAAAAACAGCAGACTCGTTTGGTCCTGTTTGCATTGGGCTTATTGATTGCCTTGCCTTTCATCCAGTCAATAATTGGTTTGCTGGTTGGTGATGATCCTTTGTTGCACTTCCTCTCGCTTCATCTGTTTTTAATTGGGGCAACCTTGATACCGATCACGATTGGTATTTCTGTTTTACGCTTTCGTTTATGGCAAATGGACGTTTTGCTCAATCGTACGTTGGTTTATGGGGGGGCAACGGCCGTTATTCTGCTGCTGTACGTTTTTGTGGTTGGCGCAACGGGTGCCCTCTTCCGTGAGGATAGCAATTTGCTGGTGGCGGTTTTGGTGACTGGCTTTGTGGCGGTGCTTTTTGAACCCTTGCGGCAATGGTTGCAGAGCAGTGTAAACCGGTTGATGTATGGCCAACGGGATGATCCGATGACCGTCATTGCCGCTTTGGGAAAACAGCTGGAACAAACGGCCGTTCCCAGCGAAACCTTGCCTTCCTTTGTGGAAACAATTGCGAAAACGCTTAAACTGCCCTACGTAGCAGTGGCCCATAAACGAGGAGATGAATTTCATGTTGTGGCCGCAACGGGTGTGGTTCTTGAAGCAGGCTGCCAAATTTTTCCGCTCGTTTACCAATCGCAGTCGATTGGGCAGCTACTGGTGGCCCCCCGCGGTGCCGGCGAACCATTTAACCGGCAAGAATTGCGCTTGCTAAGAAATATAGCCCGACAGTTGGGAACGGCCGTTTATGCCACCCAGCTCACCACCGATTTACAACACTCCCGCGAACAGCTCGTCACCGCCCGCGAGGAAGAACGCCGTCGTCTGCGCCGTGAATTACACGATGATCTGGGTCCTCAGCTGGCCGCGCTCAGTCTAAAACTGGATGCGGCCCGCAATCAGTTAGCGTACAACCCGGAGGCAGGTAATGTTTTATTTGATGAGCTTAAATACGGTCTGCAATCTGCACTGAACGATATTCGCCGGGTGGCCCACGATTTGCGGCCGCCTGCGCTAGATCAGTTAGGATTGTTGTCGGCTATTCGGGAAGTTGCGACCCAGAACAGCGTAAACGGGTTGGCGATTGTGGTAGAAGCGCCAGATATCTTGCCCTCGCTGGCTGCCGCCGTAGAAGTTGCCACCTATCGAATCATCGTGGAAGCCATTACCAATTGTGTACGCTACGCTCAGGCTAAAGTTTGTAAAGTCTCCCTGGCGCTGGAAACTGACCTAAAGTTAGAAATCCGCGATGATGGCTGCGGCTTGCCAGCGCAGTTTCCGGCTGGCGTGGGCCTGGCCTCAATGCAAGAACGCACGGCCGAATTAGGCGGTTCTTTTCAGATAGAATCGGCCGTTGGCGCGGGTACAGCGATCATTGTTCACTTACCTTGTGTGTAACCCATGAATCAAACAGAACCCATTCGTATTCTCATTGCCGATGATCATACTTTATTTCGCACGGGCCTGAAGGCTCTGTTTGGTTCCTTGGCGGAAACGGCCGTTGTAGGGGAAGCTGAGTCCGGCCAGGAAGCTGTGGCCCAGGCCGAAACGCTC
Organism: Ardenticatenaceae bacterium; assembly: GCA_020634565.1. Lineage (GTDB taxonomy): Bacteria > Chloroflexota > Anaerolineae > Promineifilales > Promineifilaceae > Leptofilum. Next base: position 65,966 of record JACKBN010000009.1, on the reverse strand, counting down.
CAGCCAGATGTTGTTCTCATGGATATTCAAATGCCGGGCATGAACGGCATCGACGCTACACGGCAGATTGTGCAAACCAGTCCGCACATCGGCGTCATCATGGTCACCATGTTTGAAGATGACGATTCCGTGTTTGCCGCCATGCGGGCTGGGGCGCGAGGGTACGTGCTAAAAGGCGCGGATCAAGAAGAGATGCTGCGCGTCATTCAAGCTGTGGCGCGCGGCGAAGCGTTGTTTGGCCCAGCCATTGCCTTGCGCCTGACCTCTTTTTTTAACCATAGCAAAACGATTGTTTCCGACGCCTTCCCAGATTTGACCGGCCGGGAACAGGAACTCCTGCATTTGCTGGCACAAGGGTTGAGCAATCAAGAAATTGCCACCAGATTGTTTATTACCAACAAAACAGTCCGCAATCATCTCTCCAATATTTTCAACAAAATGCAGGTTGCCGATCGCGTTCAGGCCATTATTCAGGCGCGGAATGCTGGTCTGGGATGATGCCCACGTTTTTGAGCGCGCTTTGAAGCTCACGATGGCTGGGGATGGCGTTGAGAAACGTTTCGCGAATGGCCGGGTCGGTGATGGTGGCGGCCCGTTTGCGGAGCCACACTGCACCTTGTTTCAGCCACGCGGTTGCGCTCGAATTCCCTTCACCGAGCAGAGCGAGGCCATAGCAAGTTAGAAAGATGCGTACTGGGTCATTGGCCCCGTGCAGATCGTGGTTGGGCAGCTGCGTGTAGAGGGGGGCAACGGCCGTTTCTGCCTCCGAAAATTTGCCTTGTGCCATCAGTGCCCGAACTTGCCCCACAATTGCTTCCATCTGTCGCGAGGTATCGCCTAGTTTTTCCCAGCCCGCGATGGCTTGTTCGTAGGCGGTTTGTGCCGCGTCCCACTGGCCCAGCCCGCACAAATTGTGGCCTAAAAAGGTGTGGGCAAAGGCAATTTCGCGGGGAGCGCTTTCCGCCAAAGCCAGTTGCCGCGCTTCTTCGCAGAGGGAACGGCCGTCTTCCCACCGCTCCTGCATAGCCGCCAGCAATCCCATGTAGGCCAGCACATTACTTTGCGCCTGCCTGGTGTTCAGCTGGCGCAGCAGCTCCAGCGACTGTTGGTAAAAGGGAGCGCATCGCTCAAATTGCCCCAAACGTAGCCACAAATCGCCCATGTTGCTGAGGACGCTGGCTAAATCGTAAAGACGGCCGTTTTCTTCCGAGAGCTGGCGTTGGCGGCTCAAATAGGCCAAGGCTTGCTCATACCGGCCTTCATACGTGGCAATGTGCCCCAAAAAACCGACTATGCTCACTTCCAGCACGCGATCCCCAATGTTTTGGGCGATTTCAATGATTGGTTCTGCATAGGCGCGGGCTGCGGCGAGCTCCTGCTGCTCTTTTTTCAGGATGGCCAGAAAGTAGTGGGTGCGGCTCAGACTGCGGATGTCCCTGGCTTGCTGGTGCAATTCGGCCGAGTGCAAGGCCAGCTGTTCGGCCGTGGCCAGATTGGCTTGTCGCCACGCATTGGCCGCCTGGGAGCGGGCAATCATCCCGGCCAGATTGGTTTGGCCTAGCCGTTGAGCGATTTGGTACGCTTCCGCAAGCTCTTTCTCAGCGTCGGCATAATGGCCTGTGCGCCAAAAATATTGGCCTAGGCGGAAACGGCCGTTTGCCACCAACAGTTCATCGCCAACTTGCAGCGCAAGCTCAAGGCAGGTTTGTGCCGCCGTTTGCATCTCGTCCAGTTGGGTCAGTTCATAAAGCAGCGTGGCGTGCTCGGCCGCGAGGGCAGCTTGTAAATGCGGCCAATCGCCCAAGCGTTGGCGAGCGGCTTGCAGCAGAGTGTCCCCCTCACGAAACAATCCGGCGTAGTTCCAGTACACGCCCAGCGCGGGAATGGCGGGGAGCAGGTCGGTGGGCAGCGGCCGTTCCACCGACCCCTGCCACGCTTTGAGCAAATTTTCTGCCTCTGCCTGGGTTTGGTGCAGGGCGATTTGCGGTTCCGGGCCAAAAAACAGTGCTGTGCGCTGGGCCATGCGGGCCAGATAATGCCGCGCGTGCCGATCTTGTAGTTCGTTTGGGTTGATGGCTTGTTCGGCCAGCTTGCTGTGGGCAAAAGTGCGCAGCAGCTCGTGCAGGTGGTAAAAATCGCCGCCGTGGTGCTGCACCAGCGATTTGTCGATGAGGGCAAACAGGCTGGCGGGCTGGCTGTTGGTCACGACGCGCACCCCATCGAGCTGAAAGCTGCCCTGGAACACAGCAAGTTGGGCCAGCGTGTTGCGTTCGTCTGGAGTGAGCATGTGCCAGGAGTAGTTGAAGACGGCTTGCAGGCTGCGGTGGCGCTCCGGCACGTCTTGCGGGGCGCGGGCCAGGTGCAGCAGGTTGGTTTGCAAATCGGCGGCGATGGCCTCCAGCGACAGCCAGCGGGTCCAGTCAGCCATCAGTTCAATGCCCAGCGGCAGGCCGTTGACAAAGCGGCACAGGGCGACGATTTGGGGCAGATTGTCGAGCGTGAGCAGATTGCGTCCAGTGGCCCGCTCGGTTCGTTCGGCAAAAAGTTGCAGGCTGTCGGTGGCTACGGCCGTTTCCCACGTTTCCTCTTGCGGCACGATTAACCCCTCTAGCCGAAAAATGCGCTCCGCCTGCACCTTGAGCGGTTCCCGCGAGGTGGCCAGGATGGCCAATTTGGGGGCGGTCGCCAGCAGGTTGAGCAACAGACCGGCGGCCGTAAGCAGCGGCTCGAAGTTGTCCAGAATGAGCAGCGTGTGCCGCTGGCGCAGATAGTTGGCCAGCTGCTGTTTGGGCGGTTCGCCGGGGGAAAAGTTTAGTCCCAGGGCCGCAGCGATAGCGCTGGCCACACTGTCCTCCGCGTCGGTGGTGGGGGCGTTTTCCACATGGGCCAGGGGCACAAACCAGGTGCCGTCGGGAAAGAGGGGCAGCAGTTGCTCTGCGGCAACCAGGGCCAGCCGAGTTTTGCCCACGCCGCCTTCGCCCAGGATGGTGACGAGTCGGGAACGGCCGTTTTGCACCAGCCCGGTTAACTCTGCCAATGCCTCCCGACGGCCGATGAAGGGGGTGAATTGGGTGGGGAGGTTATGAGGGGGTGAAGGGGTGACAAGGTGACCGGGTGACCTGGTGTCACCGACAACCACAGGTTGCAGCCACCTTGTCACCTTGTCATCGAGTAGCTTTTGGTAGAGTGATTGCGTTTCACTGGATGGTTGAACACCAAGCTCCTCATCCAAAAGGCGGCGGCAGGTTTCGTATTGGGTGAGGGCGGCGCTGCGCTGGCCGTCGGCGGCGAGGAGCCGCATGAGCTGGCGGTGGGTTTCTTCGTGCCATGGTTCGATGGTGAGCAGCTGGCGAGCGGCCTGGATACCGGGGGACGCTTGTTGGGTGTGTACGGCCGTTTCCACCAGTTGATAGAGATGGGTTACGGCCGTTTGCCGCAGCCGCTCTCGCACGCCCACAAGCCATGTCTCAAATTCCGGTGCGTTGGGGAGATCAAAGCCAGTTAAGAAGTCGCCCTGATACAGATCAAAGGGAGATTGGAGATTGGAGACTGGAGATTGGAGATGGGTCAAATCTCCAGTCTCCAATCCCCTTCCAAACTCAGCCGCATCCAGCCAGAAATCTGCCAGACTGACGTCTAGACGTGTGGTGTGCAGGACGGTTGCGGGCAGGATTTTGCGCAGCTTGCTGAGGGTGAGGCGTAGGTTGGCGCGGGCGCTTTCTTCTGGCAGGTCGCCCCAGAGCAGCCCGGCAAGTGACGTGCGGGTATGGGCGCGCTGGGTAACGGCCAGATAGACCAGCAGGGCTTGTCCCTTGAGGGAAATGAGATCGGCGGTTAACGGCCGTTCCCCAAATTGCAGAATCGGGCTGCCCAAAACGGAAATTCGCAGGGTTTCTACCAAAGTGCCTCTCCAATTTTGCAAAAGCGGCAAAAATGAGGCTTTGCCAGGTTCGTCAGTGCCGCTTTTGTTTAATCAAATCACGATGAATGACTCATCCTTTTATGGCTATCTCGTGATTTGATAAACGGTAGAAATACGATTGAAAAATGATGGGCGTGTAAGCTGCAAAGTATAACCAAATTTGTATGAATGAAAATCAGCAGATTTCGCAGATTGAGCAGATTGTTCTCTATTTTCTCTGTGACCTCTGTGGCAAATATATTTTCGAAGGAGTGAAACATGTATGACGCAATTGTGATTGGGGCGCGCTGCGCCGGAGCTTCGACGGCGATGTTGTTGGGGCGGCTGGGGCATAAGGTGCTGTTGGTGGATAAAACGGCCGTTGGCACCGACATCCCGCACGGCCATTTTATCCACCGGCAGGGGCCGCAGCGACTGGCCAAATGGGGCGTGCTGGACGATGTGGTCGCCACCGGCTGCCCGCTGGTGACTGATATCACCATGAGTTTGGGCGGTGTGCCCCTGTACGGCAAAAATTTGCGGGTAGATGGCATTCCGTTTGGCATTGCGCCACGTCGCAGCGCCCTGGACAAAGTGCTAGTGGATCATGCCGTGGCCGCAGGCGTGGAGCTGCATGATCAGTTTCTGGTGGAAGATTTTTTGCGGGATGGCGACCGGATCACGGGTATTCGCGGACGGGATTTGGTTAGCGGCGAGCGGGTAGAACGGTTGGCGCAGATTGTGATTGGGGCAGACGGCCGTAATTCTAGACTGGCCCAGGCGGTAAATGCCCCAACTTATGAGGCTGTGCCATCGGTTTCCTGCTACTACTTTTCCTACTGGTCTGGCGTGCCGATGGAAGAGTTGCAACTGCACGTTGGTGCCGATTTTGTCATTTTTGCCTTCCCTACCAATGACAATTTGTTGGCGCTGTTTGTTGCCTGGCCAATTGAACGGTTTGCCGAAGTGCGCCGTGACATCGAAACCGCGTTTATGTCTGCTATTGATCGGGTACCGACGCTGGCAGAGCAGGTGCGGGCCGGTGAGCGCGTTGAGAAGTTTTACGGTACGGCCGATTTACCCAACTTTTTCCGCAAACCGTATGGGCCTGGCTGGGTGCTGGTGGGTGATGCCGGGCACCACAAAGATCCGTTCATGGCCCTGGGCATTGCCGATGCGCTGCGCGACGCCGAACTGGTGGCGCAGGCGGTGCATGAGGGATTGGTGGGGAAACGGCCGTTTGCCGAAGCGCTGGCCGAGTTTGAACAAAAGCGCAATGAGACTTCCCTGCCGCTGTACCAGGAAAATCTGGCACGGGCCACCTTTACGCCGCCTCCGCCAGAGCAGCGCCAGATTCGGCAGGCACTGGTAGATAATGGCAACCAGGCCGATACGAACGCTTTCTACAAGGCAATTCTAGGTTTGGCACCACCGGAAACCTTCTTTAATCCAGAAAATATTGGCCGGATTATGCAGCAGGTAGCACAACAACCTGCTGCGGTGCCGCTGTAGGCTAGAAATGGAAACATCCTGATGGAAAAAAGCACACGATCTGTATTCGCTTGGAGCTTTTATTTATTGGGTTTGGGGTCGATTTTGGTACTTATCCCCAATGTTTTGCCGGGTATGTTCAACTTTGCCCACACTGAAGAAGTTTGGATTCGGGTTGTGGGGATGTTGCTGCTGATTTTGGCGTATTATTGTTTTGAAGCGGCCCGGCATCAACTGCGCGCTTTTTACCAGTGGAGTGTGCCAGGTCGAGCTTCCGTCATTGTTTTCTTCACCGCATTTGTCTTGCTGAAACTGGCGCCTGTGCAGCTGATTCTGTTTGGCCTGGTGGATTTAGCCGGTGCTTTGTGGACGGGTTTTGCCCTTAAACAAGAGGCCACGTAACAAATTGCTGCCTGTTGTCCCATGAGTTGTTTGTGGGCGATTGTTTTGCAATCTAAACTAAAGTGAAAAGAGCCAACCCCGAAAAAGGATTGGCTCTTTTCGCGTTACGAGGGAAATTTTACTCTAGGTGCTTTTTGAAGAAATCGGTCATGGTCGTGTACACATTGACGCGATTTTCGTATTTGAGTACGTCGTGGCCTTCGTCGGGGAACATGAGGTAATCCACCTCTTTGCCCATATCTTTTAGGTGTTCTACCAGTTCGCTGGACTCCTGCTCGATGACGCGGGGGTCGTTTTTGCCCTGCACCACCAACATCGGCGCGGTGACTTGCTCGATGTAAGTGCGTGGGGAGCGCTCTTTTAGAAAATCTTGCTCGGTTTCGGGGTCGCCGACGAGTAGTTTGATGAATGGTTTCCAAGTTTCCGGCACGCGGCTGGCAAAGGTGGTGAGGTCGTACGGGCCAAACATGTCGATGGCGGCAGACCAGAGCTCGGGGTGGCGGCTGGCCAGGGTGAGGGTCATATAGCCACCGTAGGAACGGCCGACGACGCCCGCCCGGTTGGTGTCGAGACGGGGGTCTTTGGGCAGAACTTCTGTCATGGCGTGGACGTGATCCAGGCGATCCTTGCCGCCCCAATCACGCACGACGTGTTTCATGTACTCAAAGCCGTAGCCGGTGCTGCCGCGCACGTTGGGCACAAAGACGGCAAAGCCGTTGAGCGCCAGGAATTGGATAAACGGCATAGAGAACCAGGCAAAATCAGGGCGTTCCTGGCCTTGGGGGCCGCCGTGGATGTAGTAAACGAGTGGCCGCGGCCCTTCGAATCCCAGGGCTGGGGCGGGTAGGTAGAGGCGGGCGGAGATGCGCAGGCCGTCGTAGCTGGTGAAGGGATAATCTTCGCCGGGGGACAGCCATTCCTGCGGCAGACCCAAAATGCGCTCGCGGGTGTGCTGTTGGAGATTATCCCGGTTGGGGCCGCTGATGGTGTAGATTTGGGTGGGAGAAACGGCCGTTGAAAATGAAAGCACGTACTCATCCTGCATCTTGTTGTACTGGATTGATTCCAAAACGCCGCCGGCAAATTTCCCTTGGCCGCAGAGCAAGTGGGTGAGCTGCATGGTGAGGGTGTCCTCATCAAACTCTGCTTCGTAGGCCCAGGAACTGCCGTCGATGTTGTAAATGACGAGGAATTTGTTGCCAGTCAGGTGCCGTGCCTCTTCCAATTCACCGACGCCTTCGTGCTGGATGCCATTGATGGGGATTTGCTGCAACGCTTCTGGATTGTCGAGCGGCAGGTAAGCCAGGCCGTAGGTGTCTTCAAATTCGGAGGTGCCAGCGAGCAACCCTGTTTCGTTGCGGATGAAATCACCACCGCCAATGTTGTAGGTGCGTGGCGGATTTTCCGGGTCGCGTTCCATCATGGGAGTGCCCAGCAGGGTGGTGGGCTTTTCGTCGCCCAGGTTGTATGTGAACAGGACGCTGTCGCCAGCACCATAGCCTTCTTGAAGGATAAATTTGGTTTTGTCCTTATTGCTGCCATTGGGCCAGCCACCAAAGCGACTGGCGTTTAGCTTGAGCAGCTCACCCGTTTCCAGATTGGCTAAATAGGAATGATGCATGGCTTCACTGCGGGATTCGGCCATAAAAAACAGATTGTTTTGTTCGAGATCTGGTTCTACAGCGATGACGCGGTGGTTGTTGAACTCATCAGGGAAGAGTGGTTCAGGGTAGCCGCCTTCGAGCGGAATCATCATGGGTAGGTAGTTTTCGTCGCCGTCCTGATCGAGCATGACAAGGATTTTATCTAGCTGGGGGAAGACGATGAAGGAACGGCCGTTCATCAGGTGCGGATTTTGCATGGCAATGTCGGGGGGCAACAGGGGTTCGGGCACGCTGCCGCCGCGATCCATGACGTAGAGGCTGTTACGGCCGTTTAGATTGCTCACAAAATAGATGCGATCACCTACAAGCTGCGGCACCAAAAAGAGCCGCGCGGATAAAAAAGATTCAATTCGTTTCATGATTTTCTCCTGAAAAAAGAATTAGGGACACAGAGCTACACAGAGAAGAGCAGAGTTTCACAGAGGGGAAAATGATGAATCTGCGAAATCTGTTGATTCTTTTGCTTACTTGCGCAGCTGCATGGTAAATAGTTTTCGGGTGGGGGCGGTGTCAATGTGGGGCATGTGCGTTTCCACCAGGGCGATTGTTTCCTCTATGAGGACCTTGAGGTTGTTTACGGCCGTTTGCATATCCACTTCAAACAGGGCAGGCAGACGGCTGGCAACATTGGGGGGCGCGATCTTCATTTTGGTCACGGTTTGGTTTAGCCCTTTGATTTTGCCGGGATGGTACAGTTTGTTTAAGCCACACAAGACGCCAAAAATGTTTTGCACAGCGTTGAGCATTTCTTCTTGTAAAAAGATGATTTCGTGGCGATCGACGCCCATTTTTTGCAGCACCCAATGTGGTCGGAAGCGGAGGTGCTTTTGCACCAGCATGTCGCCAAGCTGGGGCGGATAGTTGGCCAGCTTCTCTTTCCAAGCCTGGGTGATTTCTGCGCCTTTAAGCGGCACGCCGGTGAGAATGCCATCGAGGGCGATGAACAGATTGTTTTCTTCCAAAGTTGGCTCCGCCAGAAATTGTTCGATCATCTCTTTGGTTTCACTCAGTTTGGCGTGGGCAAAGTCATGGCGTATGCCGTCGATGTACTGAAAAAGGGCCCAGCCGTCCTGGGCATTGCCACCGTAAAAGCCGCCGCCGGAATCCAGCGCTGCTTGCCGGGATGCTTCAAACGCTTCTTCGCCGGGCAGTTCGTCGTAGTAAAGGATGGTGTCGATGTCGGAATTGTCGTCGGCCACGCCTTTGGCCACGGAGCCAGTGACCAGCATTGCTTTGATGTGCGGGTTTTGCTGAAATACGGCCGTGTTTGCCTTTGCTCTCGCCAACCACGCTTCAGAAATTGCACTCATGATTCATCCTCCACGGGGGGCACCAACGGATACCAAGCCAGGGTAAAGCCATACAAATCTGTGCCATCCTCCAACCCTTCCTTGTTCAATTCGCTAATTTCATCGAGTAGGGCTTGGAAACGGCCGTATAGCTCTTCATATTGCTCTGGGGTAAGCCGGATCGAGGTGCGCCATAAAATGCCGCGGGAAGCGTCGAATGGATTTTGCTGGGTTATCTGCATCGTGCGCTGAATTTCTGACCGGGTGACGTCCAGCATCGCGTTGATCATTTGGTACACGTTTTCGGTGCTGCCAGATTGGTCGGCCAGCAGTTGATCGTCGATTCGGTAATTTCGGGCGACGACCTGGTACTTTTTTTCCACAATGCCCGACACGATATTGGTTTCCACAATCTGGATCAGGCCGTGTTTTTCCATGAGGTTGACGTGATAATACAGCTTGGTCGCTGGCAATTTAAGCAGCCGGGCGATCTCTTTAACGGTTTTGGGCTTTTTGAGGGATTGCAAGATATCCAGACGCGTGTTGTGGGCAATGACTTTCAGCATCTCTAGATCATCCACCAAAAATTCTTGGGCCAGATGGGTTGGTTCTTCCATTTTCTGTTTATCTTTATTGAATATTTGAATTTTTTTAAATGATTGGTTCGATTTTAATGAGGTCGTGAGGATCTGTCAAGCGTGGGTTTTGGAGAAAGTTAGAATGGCTAGCAACGCAGGGACGAGCTTGTTTAGCGTGGGGCAGGGTCCTGCTACCTGTAAGCTCCTTTGTAAGATCACTTACCCATAATTTGCGACGATAGAAGATTACCAGGTGTCATCCTATATTTGTAAGTAGCACCCGCCACGATTCAGCCATGTATCTTGCTGCTCTACCACGGGCAAACGATACGTACCGACTCCCATCGCTTTCAATGTCGCCAATCTGGTTGTTTCTGAATCGAAGATGATTTTCAGGCATTTGCCGTCTGGCTTGATGCGCAGATTTCGGTCTGAAAAGAGAGCCCATCTGGTTTCTTTACCCAACAATTCCTGTCATTTTTATCAATCTGTAACAAACGGATACAAGTTAGCGAAGTGTCAAAAATTCTTGGAAGTCTACAACTATACCTGAGCCGTCAGGCCGCTGGTCTGGGACGGTATGTTTTGGAGCAATTGCTGTTCTTCATGGTTGGTTGGGTACCCACCATTGTGGGCATTGGCCTGCGCGGGTTTCTTTACCGGCTGATTCTCAACATGGAGGGCATGGCGGCCATCGAAAATAATGTGCGGCTGCGGTTTGCCAACCATATTACCCTGAAAAACGGTGTCTATCTGGATCAGGGCAGCTACCTGCATGCCTGTCCGGCAGGCATTGAAATTGGCGAAGAATCCATTGTGATGCATGGGGCGGTGCTGCATGTTTACAATTTTCGGGATTTGCCTCATGCGGGCATCAAGATTGGCCGCGACAGCTTGATTGGTGAGTACAGCATCATTCGCGGGCAGGGCGGTGTAACAATTGGCGACCGCGTGTTTACCTCGCCATTTACCCAGATTATTGCCGTGAACCATATTTTTGATGACCCGAAACGGCCGTTCACCGAACAGGGCATCACCGCTGAAGGCATCGTGATCGAAGATGATTGCTGGCTGGGAGCCGGGGCCGTCATTACCGATGGCGTGCGCGTGGGCAAAGGCTCCGTGGTGGCTGCGGGTGCCGTCGTTACCAAAGATGTGCCGCCGCATTCAGTGGTGGCTGGCGTTCCGGCCAAAGTCATCAAAACGATCGATGGCACTGCGAAACCCCAAGATAAAACGATTTATTTTTAAAAGCCTACAGGTAGAGCTTAAGAAAACTTTCTTATAGTGTTGCGTATACGGATTTTTTTATTAATGCATACGCAAAAACGAATTGGTGTAACAAATTATGACCACACTTTCTGTTGTAATACCGGCCTATAATGAAGAAGATGGGATTGCCGAAATCGCCCATCGCGTTTTGGCTGTCCGCGATTCACTGCGCGAAGTTGGCGTAGATGGATTGGAATTACTTGTTGTTGATGATGGGTCCAAAGACAAAACTGTAGAAATTGCCCGCAGCATCGACGGTGTCACCCTCATTAAACATCCGCAAAATAAAGGATACGGTGGCGCACTGAAAACAGGGTTCAGCCAGGCCAAAGGTGAACTCATTGGGTTTTTGGATGCTGACGGCACGTATCCGCCCGAGTACTTCCCCAAATTGTGTGTGGAAGCAATGAACGGCTCAGAAATTGTGGTTGGTTCCCGTATGGCGGGTGCAGACAGCCAGATGCCGCTGACACGGCGTGTGGGCAACTTCTTCTTTGCCAATTTGCTCAGCCTGTTGGGGCGGCAGCGTATTACAGACAGCGCCAGCGGTATGCGTGTTTTCAAGAAAGAGGTGCTGCAGAAGATTTACCCGCTGCCGGATGGTCTGAACCTGACGCCAGTGATGAGCACCCGCGCGTTGCATGAGCAAATCAAAATGACCGAAATCCCGATTCCGTATAGCGAACGGCTGGGTCGTTCCAAATTGAGCGTGGTGCATGACGGCCGTTTATTCCTGGAATCAATGGTCTGGACGGCAATGACCTACAATCCGGTGCGTATTCTGGGTTTGGTGGGTTTGGCTGGCATCATCATTGCGGCGTTGGTGGTGATTGGTTTGGTCGTGGCCCGCATTGGGGATACCACGAGTTTGGGTGCCTGGGGGGTAACGGCCGTATTTACCGCGCTTATCACCTCTGTTGGTGGCATCAGCATTTTTGCCCTGGGTGTTACCTTTAACTACATGGTGTCCATTTTCCACAAGCAGCCCATTCGCCAGGGATTGTTCCGTAAGCCTATTTTCAAGACCCCCATTAACCATCACTTTGGGTGGCTGGGCATTTTGGCCGTTGTGTTGGGTCTGATTTTGGGAATTGGCAGCCTCTCGTTAGCAATCAATCAGAATTGGCCCATTCAACGGGTTTGGCTCTACCTTTTGGGCAGCGCCATGTCTACATTAGTGGGCCTCCAACTAATCATTTACTGGGTTTTGCTGCGCGTACTGGAAGAGCTCAGCCAGCGCGAAATTTTAGCAAAACGTGATCTGAAAGGATACGGATGAGCCGTATTCGCAATTGTGTAAGATAGAATCTATACCCTCAGAAAAGATAGCGGGCATAGCCTAGGAGATTTGCAATGAGTCAAGTTAAGCTCGAAGACGTAGACGTAACAGAAAAAGATGGTGGCAGCGTTGACCCGCTGCGCGAAAATTTAGGAACGCGTCGTGTGCCCAAATTGCGCATGGCCAATTTCCCCAATGCCGATGAAATTGTGCGGCAGGGTTTATTGGAAGAAGAACGCGGCCCCAATGCCGTAGATATCGTTTTGGTGAATCCGCCGACGCCAGATGGTGGCTTGTGGATTCGTACTCAGCACCGTGTGGGTCGCCGTACCCGCGAAAATATGGTGTGGCCCCAGGTTTCACTGGCCCAAATGGCTGCCATGCTTTATCCGGAGCATTCCGTGGCAGTCATTGATGCCAATGCCGAACGCATGGGCTGGCCAGCTTTTGCCAAAAAACTGGACGAATTAAAGCCAAAATATTATATGACCCAGGTGACAGCCCCCACTCTGGAGAATGATATGTACGGCTGCTTCCTGGCGAAGGCGCGCGGCGCTCAAACCATCGCCTTTGGCACGCATGTAACGCCCATCCCGCGCGAAACAATGCGCCCGTATCCGTCATTGGATTACATTTTGCTGGGTGAACCGGACCTTACCATTCGGGATTTGATGGATGTGTTAGAAGGCAAAGTTGATCAGCGCCCAGAAAATATCCAGAAAATCTTCAACGACCACGATCCGATGTATGAGCCGGCCTACAATGAAGATGGCACGGTTAATATGCGGAAGATCAAAGGGCTCGTGTGGCGCGATGGTGAAGAAATCATGGTGAATTTAACACGGCCGTTCATCCCCAACCTGGATGATATGCCGCTGCCCATGCACGAGCTGCTGCCCTGGCGTGATTACCGGATGCCGCTCATCAAAGGGCCATTCACTTTTATTGTCACCAGCCGTGGCTGCCCCGCTGGCTGTACCTACTGTATTAAACACGTTAGCTACCAGTTTTCCGTGCGGGTGCGTTCAGCAGACAACATCATGAAAGAGTTGTGGAAGCTCAAGAACATGGGCCTCAACAACATTCACATGTATGCTGACCTGTTCACCGTCAATCGCGACCAGGTGATGGAACTGTGCCAACGCATGATTGACGAGAAAATCAATCTGAAATGGACCTGCAACAGCCGTGTTGACTATGTTGATCAAGAAATGCTGGCCATGATGGGTAAAGCTGGTAACCGGCTGATCTCCTGGGGTATCGAGAGCGGTAGTGAGCAAATTTTGCGTCATGCACGCAAAGGCGCTTATCCTGACAAAGCAGCTCGTTCCTTGCAGTGGGCCCGCGATGCTGGCATCATGAACTGGGGTTACTTCATCATTGGTTTGCCCGGCGAAACTGAAAAAACCATTCGGGAGACCATTGAGTTTGCTAAAGGTTTGCCGCTGGACATTGCTTTGTTCCACGTAGCAGCACCTTATCCGGGTACACCCTTCTTCTTCGAAGTTGTGAAGAATGATTGGTTCCGCCCCGGCACACGTTGGGAGCAAGTGGATATGGATAAGGGCACCGTGCTGGATTACGACGAGCTCTCGGCTGAACGCTTGCTGTATTGGCAGCGTCGTGCCTTCCGCGAATGGGCTTTGCGTCCAGGTCCGGCTATTACCTACCTGAAGATGCTGGCTTCTGATATTTCTACGTTCAAATCGGCTCTAAGCGTCGGTTTGCAAACGTTGAGCTGGCAATTTAATCGCGATTAGTTGAACCATTAGTTTGGCGGTCTGTGCTTTTGGCTGCCTCGCCTGAAGCACAGACCGCTATTTTTTTGGGTTTCATGCGCAGTATCCCTCTAAATCCCGCTTGTTCATTGGCTGAGTTTTCTCAGCGCGAAATCCCCTCTTTGAGGCGGCAAAACATTTGCTCAAATAGTTTGCTCATTCGATCCGCTGTGTGTGAGCGTTTTGTAAAAGCGAGAAGGTTCTGGAAAATAAGTAGAGCCGTTTCTCCTGCTTTTACGCGAGTAATCGGCAAAAATCAAGGCTCGTTACATTCAAAGGCTTTTTGCCGACTACACAAAGGCTAAAGAAGTACGATGGTTGAATTGGCAAATGATCGGTGGTTCCCGCTTGTAAATTTAGGGTTAGCTACCAGTGCGGCCATGCTCTGGTATGTGACGGCTGGTCGGGTTGGCTGGCCCTTATTGGTGGTCCTTTTGGTCCCCTGGATTTTGCGGATTGCGGCCCGGCGTGCCCCTTTTCGGCGCTCTCGTTTTGACGGGTGGCTGTTCATTTTTGGGATAACGGCCGTTATCGGCACATTTACCGCTTACAGTAGCACACAAGCCCAGGGCAAGTTCTGGGTAATTGTTGGCGCGATGGGGGTTTATTTTGCCATTGTGTCGGTTTCCCGGCGGGATGCCTGGCTGTTGGCTGGGGCAACCGGACCTGTGGGGGCGCTGTTGTCGCTCTACTTTGTGATGAGCAATAACTGGCTTCAGTGGCCAGCAGACATTGGGATATTAAACCGAATTGGCATGCTTTGGATGCAAATACGGCCGTCCTTTCCCTTCCCTGTGCTGCATCCCAATACCCTTGGGGGCATGATGGCGCTGGTGCTGCCCTTTACCCTGGCGTTTGGCATTTATGCCTGGCAAAAGAAGCAGGTGCGCTGGATGCAGTTGGCGGCTGCTTCTGTAGTCATAACGGCTGGTGGCTTGCTTTTTACCAGCTCTTTAGGCGCCTGGTTGGCCCTGGCTGTGGGATTGAGCTGCTGGTTTTTGTGGCCCGTGAGCGGCATCCTTTACAAAAAGCTGCCTATGCCCCGTAAAGTTATTTATGGTGCGATCCTGCTGCTGCTTGGGCTGGTCGGCCTTCTGTTTCTGTACTTTTTGCTTGGTACAGGCTCTGGGCAAGAAGATAGCGCCACGCGGTTGGGATTGGCGCAGCAAACGCTCTATCTCATTGAGGATTTTGCGCTTACCGGCAGTGGTCTGGCTACTTTCCCCGCTCTTTACGCCCAATATGTTCGGGTAACGCCTTCCTTTTTTGCCGCGTACAGCAATTTCTATTTCGATCTTTGGCTAGAGCAGGGCATTTTTGCGTTGCTGACCATGCTTGTGCTCATTGGCACCAGCTTTTGGCTCTTGTTTCAACGTGCTCTGGACAAAGCAGAACCAGAGCGCATGCCCGCAGCGGAGACTGACGGTGTCGAAATGAGGCGGCGGCGCAAAAAGCGCCAGAAGATGCTGCCGCAGGAAATGGTATTGTTTCGCTGGGCGGCGTTTGTTAGCCTGGTGGTGATGGTGCTGCATGGGCTGATAGACAATGCGCTTTACGGTGCCCAAGCATCCCCCTTGCTGTTTTTTGCACCAGCCATGGCAATTTTGGTTACCAGACGTAAATCGGCGGATTTGGCGCCGGTAGCGGTGCAGCGGCGGCGTTGGGCGATGGGTGTGGGGGTAACGGCCGTTCTCCTCGTGGGCCTCTTTTTCGGTTTTCGCCAGCGGGTGGAGGCGCAATGGTATGCTAACCGGGGCGCTTTGGCATTGGCACGGGCCGAACTGGTTGGCTGGCCTACTAACCAGTGGGATTCGGGTGTTGAGCTGGACCGATTTCATCAGGCCACCACTTTACTGGAACGATCCCTGGCTCTTGATCCGAACAATCGTACGGCCAACCATCGCTTGGGGTTAATTGCGATGGTGGGGCGGGAGTATGAAACGGCCGTTGCTTTTCTGGAAACGGCCGTCATGGAAACACCGGAACATCGGGGCATCGTGAAATCAGTTGGCTACAGCCATGTGTGGCTTGGGGATTTTGATCAAGCACTCGTCTATTTGCGTGATATTTCTGAGTCCCAGGCAGAAATGACAATCTATTCCAACTGGTGGAACCGACAAAACCGGCCTGATTTAGCTAGCAAAGCCAGTGAAATGGTGGCAATTTTGGAAAATGTAACCCTATTTAATCCATAATTACACTGAATTTGCAAAATTGTAAGTCATCTTAAGAAAGTTCGCAGCATTGACCCGATATTCTCTTATCTGTAGACAGTAGCAAATAGCGAGAACAACACTCATCCTCGATTTGCTGACACAAAAATATCCTTTATTTGCGAGGGAAAATCATGAAGGAAGCATTAAGTAAGTTTTGGGCAGCCTGGAAGAAATTCGGCCATATCATGGGCGATTTTGTAGCACGTATCGTGTTAACAATCTTCTATTTCACCGTATTTTTGCCATTTGGATTAATCATTACGCTTTTTAGCGATCAGCTGGATATGAAAGATTTAAAACCCTCCTGGCTGGATCGTAAAACAAAAGATTTAACGCTGGAAGACGCACGGAGGCTTTGGTAAATGTATATATTAGGCGTATCTTGCTACTATCACGATTCAGCTGCCGCTATTTTGAAAGATGGCGAACTGATCGCTGCTTCGGAAGAAGAGCGTTTTTCCCGCAAAAAGCATGATTTTGGCTATCCGACCCTGGCTATTCAATTTTGCCTGGAGGAAGCTGGAATTACGACGCATGATTTAGACTACGTTGTTTTTTATGAGAAGCCGCTGCAAAAGTTTGAGCGGATCATGATGACTACGCTGCAAACTTTCCCGCAGTCATACCCGGTTTTCCGTGAATCAATGGTGGCCTGGTTTAATGAAAAGCTGTGGATTAAGGGTGAACTGCTCACCAAGCTGGACATTCCCGACGAGAAGCTGCTGTTTGTGGAGCATCACCTGAGCCATGCGGCCAGCGCTTTCTTCTGCTCACCGTATGAAGAAGCGGCCGTTCTCACGGTAGATGGTGTGGGTGAATGGACCACGACGACGATTGGTAAAGGAACGGCCGTTTGGGAACAAACTCCCGACGGTGTCCCTGGCACCCAACAGAGCAACGCCATTGAACTCTTCCATGAGCAGAAATTCCCTCATTCGCTGGGTTTGCTTTACTCCGCCTTTACTGCCTTTTTGGGTTTTCGGGTGAATAATGGCGAATACAAGGTGATGGGTATGTCTCCCTATGGCAAACCCACGCGCATGGACGATGTGTACAAAGTGTTCAACATCGCCGACGATGCCAGCTTCCGCCTGAACATGGATTATTTCACTTTCCACAAATCCACCCACCGCACTTTTAGTAATAAATTCACGGATCTGTTTGGTGAACCACGGGTGCATGACTCCACGTTCTATACGCCCACGACGCATCCGCTCAAGGATCATCCGCAGTGGGATCAGAAAACGGCCGACCAGAACCAATATTATGCGGACATCGCCGCCAGCATCCAGCGCGTCACAGAAGATGCAATGCTGAAGATGGTGGCCCATGCGTACGAACAGACTGGCTTGAAGAACCTCTGTATTGCCGGTGGTGTGGCGCTGAACTCGGTGGCAAACGGCCGTATCATGCGTGAGGGCCCCTTTGAGAGCGTTTACATCCAGCCAGCTGCCGGTGATGCCGGTGGTGCCCTGGGTGCGGCCTTGTATGCTTACCATGTCTTGCTCGGCAAGCCGCGCACATTCTTCATGGAATCAGCCTATTGGGGTAAATCCTACAGCTACGATGAGCACAAAGCCGCCATTGAGGATTACGGCTACAAGTACGAATATGTTGGTGACATCGACAAAGTTGCCGAGCACATGGTAGATGACATGCTGGAGAAGCGCGTCATTGGCCTGTACCAGGGTCGCTTTGAGTGGGGACCGCGCGCTTTGGGTAATCGCTCTATCATGGCTGACCCGCGCGGTGCCGAAATGAAGGGTATTGTGAATGAGCGGATTAAATTCCGTGAACCATTCCGCCCCTTTGCGCCGGTGGTTTTGGAAGAACGCGCCCCGGAATTCTGGGAGGATTTGGACGATCACAAACGGACCTATCCCTACCGGTTTATGCTTTCGGTTTGCCGTACCAAGCCAGGGCAGGGTGAGAAAATTCAGGCAGTGGACCATGAGGGAAGCGGCCGTATTCAAACCGTTCGTCGTGAATGGAACCCGCTTTACTATCGGGCCATTGAGCTGTTTGGCGAAGCAACGGGTGTGCCCGTGCTGTTAAACACCAGCTTTAACTTGCGCGGTGAGCCTATCGTCACCACGCCGACCAACGCGCTGAACACCTTTACCCAAAGCGATATCGACACATTGTATATGGATGGCTTCATCGTTCGTAAGAGTCAAAACAAGACGAGCGCGATCAAAAAGCCTGAAATTACTTTTGCAAAGGACTAATATGCGTAAGCTGCTACAAAATCTGGCGATGGCCACAATTAGCCTGCTGTTTACTCTGGCATTGTTGGAAGGCGCTGCACGCATTTTTAAATTGGGTACGGGGCTTTTCTGGCAGCCAGACGCTGAGCTGGGTTGGGTAAATATTCCCGATGCCAGTGGCTGGGAATCCTGCTACGGTGAATGTCAGATTCGGGTTACCATTAACAGTCAGGGTTTGCGCGACCGGGAAATCCCGTACGAAAACGAGTCGGATGCAACGCGCATTTTGATGTTGGGTGATTCCACCACAGCTGCTATGCAGGTGACGTTGGAAGATACGTTTGTGAAGCAGCTGGAAAGTGAACTCAATGCCAGTGATGGCGATTGGGAAGTGATCAATGCGGGCGTCAACGCTTACGGCACCGACAATGAACTGTTGTTTTATCGCCTGGAAGGTGAAAAATACGATCCGGACGTTGTGTTTTTGAACATGTATCTGGCCAATGACGTGTACAACAACCATCCAACGCTGGAACTGCGGTATGGTGGTCAGAGCGCCAAACCGTATTTCACTTTGAATGATGCGGGTGATCTGGAACTGCAAAACTTCCCGGTTGAAGATACCGCTACGTTTTGGACCAAAGTGGGCACGTTTCTGAAGAAGCATTTCCAGCTGCCCCGGTTTGTGGCTCAAACGCTGGCGCTGCGCGGGGAAATTCCTGGCTGGATGCAGCCAATCGTGCGCCTTTTTGGCGGCGGGCGTGGCGCGACAGCGGCCAGCGATGATGCGGAAAGTGCCGATCAGGTAGATAGCAGTGCTGAGGGGGGTGACGGTGAGGAAACGGCCGTACAAACACCCCCACGCCGCCCCGACATCTGTGATCCAGATCCGCTGCCCATCATTGAAAACGCCTGGAACGTAACCGAAGCATTGATTCTGGAACTGGACAAAGAAGTTGCGGACAATGGGGCACAATTAGCCGTCTTGATTATCCCCGCCGCGCCGCAAATTGTGCCGCCGGCTGAAGGTGAAGAATGGTATTGTGATGTGCCCAACGATCGCCTAACTGCCTTTTTGGATGAGAACAGCATTCCTTATCTGGATATGCTGCCAGACTTTCGTGAGGAAGCGCTGGCGGGCAATGGTCCTTATTACTTCGAGCGCGATTTCCATATGAACAACCTGGGCCATGATCTGGCCTCGGACTTGCTCTACGAATTTGTAGACGAAACCTTTGTTGCTGCTGATAATTAACGAAAATAGTTTAGGAGAAATGAAACCATGAAAAAATTCCTGCGAAGCATGACATCGAACGTTGGTGTTGTTGGCGAATTGTTGGGCTTTTTGGGAGCCAACAAACGGTGGTGGCTCATTCCAATGGTTGCCGTGCTGCTTCTTTTTGGTTTGCTGGTAATTTTTGGTTCCGCCTCTGGTCTGGCGCCATTTATTTACACCCTGTTTTAGTAGCATTTGGCCGGGAAGCTACCCGTAGCCATCAGGCTTGTCCAGGGTTTTCTGTGCCGACAATAATCCTTAAAAATTAAGTTTGAATTCTGGGTAAGGCCGTAACAAGGCTTTACCCAGAATTAATGGTTGATATTTCAATGATTTGGCTGCACATGTGCGGCTGGTCATGCTTCCTACTTGCATTTTCTTACGCGCTGCGCTTCACGTGAGGCGCAGCGCGTTTACTGTATTGTTACCATTGCAGTGCCAGGAGCCATTCAGCAACGCAATCCTCTCTGCCACGACACTGCCTCAAAAAACGACTCATTATGAAAAAAATCTCGAACCCTCTTACCCTTCGCTTGTTTTTATTTGTTGCTGTTTTGTCTTTGTTGGTGGTTAGTGGTTTAACGGCGCTGGCCCAAACAGAAGATAATGACGTCTGGAGTGAACCGCTGAACATCTCTAGCAGTGGCGGCGCTTCTGATCCCTCGCTTTCACAAGACAGCAGCGGCACTTATCATCTGTTCTGGAACGATGAGTTTGCTGGCATCATGTACAGTTCTGGTGATGGGCAAACCTGGTCGGAGCCGTCTACCTACCGCTTCCCGTTCAGCGAGCCGCCGTTTGGGGCGTTGGGTGATGATGGGTTTGAAGGGTTTTTCACGCCAACGGTCTATGTTGATCCTCAGGATCGGGCACATGCGCTGTGGACCAATGAGGATGACGAGTTGTTTTACAGTCGTTCTGGCGTGGCAGATATCACGGCTGGATCAGCCGGTTGGGCTGGCCCCCGCTTGATGGCCACCAATGTGTTTCGCCATGAGATTATTGCGGGCGCAAACGGCCGTCTCCACATGATCTATCTTGCCATCCGCAGTTCCGCCACCACAGAACCCGGGCTGATTTATCGCTTTTCAGACGATGGCGGCGCAGACTGGTCGGCACCGGTTAATTTGTACGCTTCCGATTATTACCGCACCATTACCCCTGGTGAAGCCAACTTCAAAATGACGATGGCCGATGACCAGAATGTGATTGTTGCCTGGGATAATCGCGATCTGGATACCGTATTTGTGGCCCGTTCCACCGATAACGGCACCACCTGGGAAGAACCGCGCATCGTGGATGAGCGGCTGGCGGGTGACCCACTGGATTCTACGGGGCCATCGCAAATTAATGTACACACCAGCGGCAGCAATGTTAATCTCACCTGGCGAGCCAGCCATGCAGAGGAACAATGTTCCCAATATGTGCAGCAATCCTCGGACAGTGGCGTTACCTGGCAGGATGCCCAGGCGGTTCATGTCGATGAGGTCGATTGCCCGGAAGACGGCCGTTTCGTCCAAGGCACCAACGATTTGCTCTTCCTCATTTCTAAACTGAATGGCAATGTGTACATACAAGCCCAAGACGGCAACGAATGGAGCCGTCCCATTTTGCAACCGCCGCTGGGTGCCTTTACCGACCCGAATACGTTCCGCAACGTGCGCTTTGGCTGCTTCCAGACCGATGTGACGGCCGAAAATCGCCTGCTGGTAATTGGCTGTGGTATCAGCAATGATGATGACATCTGGCAGGTTTCACGGCCTCTGGGAAACATTGAAAACTGGTCGTCACGTTTTGTGCCCACCTCAGTGTGGAGCCAGCCAATACCGGTGGCCACGGCCGAAGTGCAAATATTGCAGCCGAACCTGGTTGTGGGGGCAGATTCCCGCCTGCATGCATTCTGGAGCCAATCCGAAAATCCAGTGTCCACGGGGCGTATTGTCAACCCGCTGAACATTCCTGGGAATCAAATATTCTATTCGCGCTTTGACGCAGGCGAGTGGTCGGCGCCCCGTCCGGTGCTGCGTTCCCCTAGCGGTAGCCAGGCAGATTTCCCGGCGATTGCCGCCGATCGGCAGGGCAGCCTGTATGTGGCCTGGGCGGGCAATCAGCCCAACGGCGTTTACTTTAGCCGTTCTCTGGCTGAGCGTGCCGCGTCTGTGACGGAGTGGATCACACCGCAGTTGCTGCCGGCCCCCCGCGAATCGGCCACCTGGCCCAGCGTCGTTTCTGATGGCGACAGTACTATCTACGTGGCTTACACCATTCCGCTTAATGAGGACCGCGGCATCTACCTGACCCGTTCTGAAGATGATGGTGACAGCTGGTCAGATGCGATTATGGCGTTTGATGGCATTGACGCGGGCTGGGATTTGATTGGCCCGGCAACGCTTACCCGCACGGCAGACGGCACCTTGCACCTTTTGTGGACGCGCTGGACGCAGCTGCCTGAAATGCAGGCTGTGGCCCTGGCTTACGCCCGCTCCGATGACGACGGGAAAACCTGGTCGGAACCGGAGATTGTGACTGAAGAGCCGGTTTTGGGCAGCAGTATTTTAGGTGTGCAGGAACGCTTTGTGCATCGCATTTGGACGGGTTTGATAGACGGCCGTCCCGTGATCTGGCACCAATTCTCGGAAGATGGGGGCATTACCTGGAGCGCGGCAGGTCGCGTGGTTGACCCTGGCCTGATTCCTGGGCCAACGTCGCTGATTGCCGACCAGAGCGAGAACCCGCTCATTGTGCAGTTGGCAGAAAGTAATTCTGGTCAACTGGTTTTGCAGCAGTGGGTGTGGAACACCGATCGCTGGGTTCAGGGCGAGCGGCGGATATTGGAAGATACGGCCGTAAATGCCGATGCTATTTCTGCGATTGCTGCGCCTGATGGCCAGATTGCCGTCATGTATGGCAGTTTGATTAGCGACGGCTCAACCTTGACGGATGAAATCATCTATACCGGGCGGCAGTGGGTTGTTGAAGATGCAAGCGTCACGCGCACTCCGCTGCCTACGCTGACACCGACGCCAGAGGTTTTGCCCACGGAAACACCCATTCCTCAGCCTTCACCTACCCCGACGGCTACTCTGGCACCTGTACAAAACACAGGTCTGCTTACCAGTAGTTCTGGCGGCATTATTATCGGTGTGTTGGTAGCCCTGGTTTTGGTTGTCGGTATCTTTGCTTTTGTCTGGCGTTTGTCACGCGCCAAGTAAGGTGCATCTTAAGAGTGGGAAAGTAGTATGAACGCTGTACCAAATAGGTTCCTGTGTAAGAACCGGGGGATATCGCCCACAAATTGGTACACTCTGAAATTGCCAATTACTTGAGAAAAAAGTAAAGGAGTCATACTCATGAAACGAATCATTGTTGCTGGCCTGTTTACATCATTTATTGCCCTGGTAGGCGTTAGTTCAGCCTTTGCTGCTCCTGTTGGCTACATTGATCCCAACACGGGTGGCATGTTGGCCCAGGCACTTATCGTAGTGTTGGGTATGCTCACTGGCGTTTGGTTCTTCTTTGCCAACCGGATTAAGATGGCTTTCCATCGCTTTATGCGCAACCGCCGCCAGAAAAATGGGGAGCCAGCTGTTCAGGAAATGGTAACGCCTGAAATGCCCCAAGAGAACAACGTCCAATAGGACGGCTCCAGATGAGGCTGCTCGTTGAGCAGTTTCATCAAAGACAACCAGCGCAACGTGTATTGCAGCTGCGTATGTGCTTACCGAAAAACACAGAAAATCAAGGTAGCTCTTTCGGTAAGCACGCGGTTTGTCCCTCAAACTCGATACTGCTTCTCACCGACGCCACCAAACATTGCGGAAGATAGAAAATAAACATGCGTGTAGTGATTATTGGCTTAGATGCCTTTGAACCAAGACGTTTTGAACGGCTGTATGAAGAAGGTCGCGTACCGAACCTGGCACGCTACGTTGATGTAAACGCTTATTCACGCTTTGCCGTTTCTAATCCACCTCAGAGTGAAGTTTCCTGGACAAGTATTGCCACGGGTTTGAACCCTGGTGGGCATGGGATGTTTGACTTTGTCCATCGTAACCCGGCAAATTATGCTCTGAATGTCTCGCTGCTGCCGACCAAGATTGGTTTTGGCGGTACGCAGTTTGCTGAGCCTTTTTCGGCCAAGACCATTTTTGATCAGGCTGTGACGCAGGGCTATCCGGCCACGGCGTTGTGGTGGCCCGCTCTGTTCCCCGCGCGGGTAAAATCGCCCGTGCGCTCGCTGCCTGGCTTGGGCACGCCCGATTTGCTGGGCCGCCTGGGTGTGGGCACATTGTTCACTACGGATCGAGGTCTGGCGCAGGAAAACGGCCGTAAAACCCCTGTGGCCATTCTGGAAAAAGTCGGCAACAAGAAATACAAATCTGTTGTGGCCGGCCCGATGCGCAAATCCAAAGGCCAGGTTGCCCCCGCCACCCACGAGCTCATTGTGGAGCAGACTGGGGCGGATACGGTGCAGGTCACGCTGGAAAAGCACCGGCTGGAACTGCGTCTTGGCGAATGGAGCCCCATCCTGGAGCTGAAATTCAAGATTGGCTTTTTGGTGTCGCTGCCCAGCATTACCCAACTGATTTTGACGCAAGTTGGTGATGAGCTGAGCATTTACGCGCTGCCGCTGCAAATTCATCCGCTGCGGTCTGCCTGGCATTATGGCACGCCAACTAACTTCGTGAAGGATTCGTGGACCAATGCGGGACCTTTCCTGACTGTAGGCTGGCCGCAAGATACGACTGCTCTGGAAGATGGTTTCATCGAAGATTCCCATTTTATTCGCCTGTGTGAATCCATTGTGAGCACCCGTGAACGCGTGCTGATGCACCATCTGGATTCCTTTACGGAAGGCGTTTTGGGCTGTGTGTTCGACACGCTGGACCGGATGCAGCATATGTTCTGGCGCGACCGGCCGGATCTGATTGACGAATGGTATGTCAAGATGGATGGCATCGTGGGGCGCGTGGAGCAGAAGCTGGAAGCCAAGGGCATCAAGGATATGACGAAGCTGGTGGTGATTTCTGATCATGGTTTCACGGATTTTGGTCAGAAAGCGCACCTGAATCGTTGGTTGCAGGAACATGGTTATTTACAGGCGAAAACGGCCGTTACCCAAGGCAGCTTCAGCGATGTCGATTGGAGCCAGACGCAGGCGTACGGCATTGGCCTGAACAGCCTGTATCTGAACCTGAACGGCCGTGAAGGCAAGGGCATTGTGCAGGCTGGCGAGCAGGAAAATCTGGTCGATAAATTGTGTGATGAACTGCTGCAATGGGAAGCGCCTAATGGCCAGAAAGTCGTGAACAAAGTATGGCGCAACAAAGATGCGTTTGATGGGCCTCTGGCCTCTTATGGACCAGACGTGATGGTGGGCTTTGCCCCAGGCTTCCGTGCTTCATCGCAGACGGGGCTGGGCGCTTGGGAAGAAGACGCCATCGAGACAAACAGTGATCATTGGGGCGCTGACCACTGCATTGATCCCAATGCCGTGCCGGGCGTGCTGTTTTGCAGCCACGGCCTGGGCAATTTCCCCAACCCTTCTTACCGGGATATTCCAATGCTAACGATTGGTTCCAAACCCGATGCAAGTGGCTCGGCCCCACCGCCGACCTCCAGCGGTACGGAATCTGAAGAAGTGATTGAAGAAAGGTTAAAGAGTCTTGGCTACCTCTAATCTAACTACAGACGAAACGGCCGTTCCACAAACGGCACAACCGCCGAAGCGCGGCATGAATAAGGCCACCTTGTGGATTGTTTTTGCTGCTGCTGTCTTTCCCACGCACATGTGGGCGCTGATAGATTTCTTGCGTGAGTATCCAGCCTGGATCAAGCGGATGAACACCACTGAACTGCTGGGTTCATTTTCATACGTCATGGGCGTTTTTTCCTTGCCAGACGCAATTGTCCTGTTTTTGGGCGTGGTGCTGCTGGCGCTTATTTTGCCTTACCGGTTCTTCCGGGAAAAGTTTGCGGCAATGGGGAGTGCGCTGGCGTTAATTACGGCCGTTTGGTTTATCATCTTTCATTCATTCCCTAAATGGCTGGAGATGCGCCAAATGGTGCCGTTGGGCTTGTGGGCCGTGAGCTATCTGTTGGTGCTGGGCGTTGCTTACTTCCAAATTTTGCGTAACCCCAAGGCAGAAGCGCTGGTAGATGGCTTTATGCAGCGTGCCGTGCCCCTGGCTGGACTCTACTTGTTTATTGATTTTCTAAGCTTGCTCAATGTGCTTATTCGCAACTTCTAATTGAGGTTTACTTGTGACTAAGATTAACCGCCGCACTTTTTTAAAGCTGCTGCCGACCGTACCGTTCTATAAAGTTGCCTGGCCTGCTGTGCAAACGGCCGTTCAAGGCAAAAACCAGGCGCAGGCTGGCGACCAGCCCAATATTTTGTTCCTGGTGTTTGATACGCTCTCGGCACAGCACGTGTCCCTTTATGGCTACAACCGGGAAACCACGCCGAATTTGGCGCGCTTTGCCGAAAAATCAACCGTGTTTCACAAGCATGTGGCTGGCGGCAACTTTACGTCCCCCGGCACCAGCACGCTGATGACCGGTACTTACCCCTGGACCCATCGTGCCATTCAGCTGCACGGTCTGGTCCATGAAGAATTTGTGCATAAAAACATCTTCTCGCTGATGCCGGAGAACTATCATACAGAAGCTTATACCCATAACTTGCTGGTGATGTCGCTCCTGCACCAGTTCCGGGGCGATTTGGACCTGTTTAAAAAGACGCGCGAGCTTTGTCTGCATGATGGTCAATTTGCCGACCGGCTCTTCTTTGGAGATTACACAAACGCGTTCTGGGCCGAAACCACCGCGTTGCAAGGTGGCGCAACGCCGCCAGGGACATTGTTCTTGTCCTTGCTAGACCGCTTTGCCAACTTTGCTGAAACGCGCGGTTTTGAACAGGAACTCGCCGAGCTTTATCCGCGCGGCATTCCGAACTTGCATACCCTCTCCTTTTTGCTGGAAGATGCGGTTGATTGGATTGAAACGCAAATAACCACCATGCCGCAGCCATTTATGGGCTATTTTCATTTGCTGCCGCCGCATGAGCCATACGCGGCTCGGGCTGATTTTGTGGATATTTTCACCGATGGCTGGCAGCCAACTGAAAAGCCGAAGCTGTTTGGCTCCCAAAATATGCCGCAAGCCGCGCTCAATCGGGAGCGTCGTTTGTATGATGAATATTTGGCATTTACCGATGCGGAATTCGGCCGTTTATTGGACAACTTGGAGCAGCAAGGTGTGCTGGATAACACCTACATCATCATGACCAGCGATCATGGCGAATTGTTTGAGCGCGGTATTCGCGGGCATGTCACCCTGACGCTGTATGAAGGTTTGACCCACATTCCGCTGATCATTCACAAACCGGGGCAGCAAAGCCGTGAAGATGTTTTCCAACGCACCACGGCTGCCGATATTTTGCCGACACTCATGCAAATTACGGGCCAGGCCGTTCCTGATTGGACGGAAGGCGCTGTGCTGCCAACGTTTGGCGGCGCTGAAGCTGCCGCAGACCGGATGGTTTATTCGGTTGAGGCAAAAAGTAATCCGAAGTATGCGGCCCTCACGGAAGCAACCGTGGCCATGTACCAGGATGATATGAAGCTGATCCGTTACTTTGGTTATACAGACGATGACAAGTATGAGTTGTATAACTTAAAGGACGATCCCGACGAGTTAAACAATATCTACGAGAGTGAAACAGGGCTGGCTAACGATCTGACAACGGCGTTAAAAGATAAAGTTTACGCCGAAAATGCGCCCTATCGCCGTGAATAAACAAAAATGCAACTAGAGGAATTTATTTAATGATTGCACACGTACAAAATCTATTCCATTTTCGTGAACTCATTGGCATGTGGGCTTTCCGTGAGATTCGGGTGCGCTACAAGCAGTCGCTGTTGGGTGCGGCCTGGGCCGTGCTACAACCGCTGGCCCTGATGCTGATGTTTACCTTTGTCTTTTCGCAGATTGCCCGGATTCCGACGGACCAACCGTACCCGATTTTTTCGTATACGGCGCTGTTGCCGTGGACGCTCTTTGCCACATCTATTAGCTTTGGGGTGAATTCGCTCATCAATAACATGAATTTGGTGACCAAGACGTACTTCCCGCGCGAGGTGTTGCCCTTGGGCGTGATTGGGGCGGCCTTGTTTGATTACCTGATAGCCTCCAGCATTTTTGTGCTGTTGATGATTTATTATCGGGTGCCGGTTACGATTCACTTTTTGTGGATTCCGGTTTTCATAATCATTCAAATTTTCTTGATGCTAGGCATTATTTTAATTGGTTCAGCCTTGACTGTCTTTTATCGGGACGTGCGCTTTGTGGTGCCGTTGGGCATTCAGCTTTGGATGTATGCGACGCCGATTATTTACCCGATTGAGTTGGTCAACGAGAACCTGCCGCAATTCCGCACGCTGTATGCTTTGAATCCGATGGTGGGTATTGTGGAATCGTACCGTAATGTGATTTTGCGCGGTGTTCCGCCGAATTTCACGGACTTGGGTTTGGCAGCGGCCGTTTCCATTGTGCTCTTCATCGTGGCGTACATTATTTTTAAGCGCCTGGAAGTTCTGTTTAACGATCTTATTTAATTTGCAGTCTAAATATGCGTTTCTTGGAGAGCCAGAGTAAGTGGGTTCTTAACTTAGAGAGCGTATATCTAGGTAACAACAACACCGACGATTTCTGCCGCAGCGCTGGCAGTGTTTTGTAGGAGGCATGGATGAAACCTGCTGTACGATTCGAAAATGTAACTAAACGGTATGAGCTGGGCACAGGGCAAACCAGTATTAAACGCCTGCTCAAAAAGCCGTTTAGCAAAAACAAAGGCGTTCCTGAGAACCAGATTTTGTGGGCGCTGAAGGACGTTAACTTTAGCATTGAGCCGGGTTCGGCTTTGGGGCTGGTGGGGCCAAATGGTTCTGGTAAAACCACTTCGCTGAAGCTGCTCTCTAAGATTACATTCCCTACATCGGGCAAGGTGCATATTAACGGCCGTATTTCCGCGCTCATCGAATTGGGGGCCGGTTTCCACCCAGACCTCACCGGGCGGGAAAATGTCTACCTCAACGGCACTATCCTGGGCATGAAAAAAGAGGAAATCGACAAACGGTTTGACCAAATTGTTGAATTTTCCGGCATCGAGCGCTTTATTGATACGCCGGTGAAGCGGTACTCTTCTGGTATGTATGTGCGGCTTGGCTTTTCCGTGGCTGCCCATGTGGAGCCAGACGTGCTGCTGGTGGACGAAGTTTTGGCTGTGGGTGATGCCCAATTCCGCCAAAAATGTGCCCGTCGTATTGAAGAACTGCAAGCTCTCGGCACCACCATTGTTTTTGTGGCCCATAATCTTTACCTAGTGCGCAGCGTTTGTGACAAGGCGGTCTTTTTGCTGAAAGGCCAGGTACAGCAGCAAGGCGATGTGGATGAGGTGCTGAACAATTACGAAAACTGGCTCATTGAGCAGCAAATTAAGCAGGGTGGCGCACCCGCTGCCGCCATGCGGGGCAAAACTCAGGGGCATTCGCAGGACGTATCTATTCAAGAAATTGAGATGCGCAACCTGACCAGCGGCTCCAACGAAAACTTCAACTACGACGATCCGGCTGAAATTCGTGTTCATTACAAAACCACCCAGCCTATCAGCAAACCGAACCTGGTGGTGCGCATTACCCGCGCCGATGGGGCGACCGCCGCCATGATTCGTACGGCCGATTACGGCCTGCATTTAGATGATCTGGAAGGCGAAGGCGTCATTTCTTTGAAAATGGATCAGATTCAGCTGGCTACCGGTGGGTATGTGCTCAATGTCTCGCTGCTGGGTCCAATTGACGGTGTGGCATTAGCTTGGGGCAACTCTCGCTGGGTTCAGGTGTCGGGCATCAGCCTGGGGCATGAAGAAAGCAGCGGCATGTTTGTGCCCAATATCGCTTCCGCCGAAGTTCAGGCAGAGCGCACCGTCATTGAAATGGCTCAGGAAACCGTTTCCTGAAGGTAATTAAGATTTTTAGCATTTGTTGAGGCTGGGGATTGGAGAGAAGATAAATCTCCAGTTGCCAGTCTCTCGTTATTTTTATGGCTATTTTGACCGAAATTCCCGCAACTGAAACGGCCGTATCTCCCCAAACCGGACTGCGTGTTGCCTATGTCATGCAAAATGTGGGCGTGGACTTGGCCGCCGAAGTCGGGCAGATGATGCTCATCCGCCAAACGATTCAGGGGCTAGAGGCACGCGGACACACCGTGGATTTGCTGAATTTGCAGGGGCGGGACGTCATTGCTTACCCCAACCTGGCAGATTTGAGCCAGCAGCGGCGGGTGGAATTGGGCTGGAGTGGCAGACGGCCGTATCAACTAGCCGAAGGCGGTTTGCGTCGGGCACATGGCCTGCTGCGGCTGCCTTATCTGGCCGGTTTCGACTCGCGCCGCTTTTACGAGGCGTGTGTGAGCGCCTTGCCCCATTACCAGATTTGCCACGAATATGCAGGCTTGCTGAGCGTGGGAGCTGCCTACGCCAGCCAGAAAACTCGCACCCCTCTTGTGCTCACGGTTGATGCTGACTTGTTGCTGGAAGCAGACGTGATGGGCAATCCCATTACCGGTTTGCGGCGCAAAGCGGCCCAGTGGGCGGCCAAGAAAAGCTACGACCTGGCGGCTCAAATCATCACCGTTTCTGCCCCTACTAAAGAAAACCTCGTAGAAAATTGGGGCGTGTCTGCGGAAAAAATCAGCATTATTCCCAATGGGGTAAACGTGGCTCACTTTCAGCAGCCGGTAGACACGGCCCAGGTGCGCGCCGAGTTTGGCCTGGGAGATGCGCCCATCATCATGTTTGTGGGCGGGTTTCAGATGTGGCACGGGCTGGATAAACTGCTGGAAGCGCTGTCCCTGATCGTCAAAATTGTGCCTGAGGCGCGCCTCCTGCTGGTGGGGGATGGCCCGGCCCGGTCGTTTGTGGAAGATAATATTTACCGGTTGAATCTGGAAAAGTATGTCACCATCACCGGCTTTTTGCCCCACGCCCGCATTCCCCAGCTGTTGGCCGTGGCAGATGTGGTCACTGTGCCATACCCCAAGCTGCCGCAAGAGATGTGGTTCTCGCCGTTAAAGCTGTACGAGTACATGGCAGCAGGCAAAGCGATTGTCGCGTCGAGCGCGGGCCAAATCAAGCATGTAATTCGCCACAATGAAAATGGCTTGCTGGTGACACCCGGCGATGTGGCCGATTTGGCGGAAGCGTGTCTGCATCTGCTGCAAAATGATGCCGATCGGACGCGCTTGGGGCAAAATGCCCAGCGTGAAGCAGAAACGGAACATGCCTGGTCCCGCCAAATCGAGCGTTTGGAGCGGGTGTACGAAAGCGCTTTGGGAGGGCGGTAGCTGGCATGTCTGGCATTGTTCGCTCTACCCAAACACCCCAGGCGGAACGGCCGTTTACGCTCTCGTCCCGTTGGGTATCCATTCAAGCCGTGCTCATCTTGATGACGCTGTTGGAAATTGGCTGGGTGGGTGCCATCTGGGTAACAGGCGCTACGGCCGCCACGCATAAATTACTCCCGCTGGCTGGCGTTACGGCCGTTTTGGGTGCCATTGTTTTGCTGCTGCCGGAACGTTTTTTTGCCTGGCTACCGCTCAGTGAAGAGCGTATTGCCCGGCACGAGACGCGTATTTTGCTCGTCGCTGGTTTGCTGATAGGTGCCGTGTTAATTATTTTTGCCTCCCAGCAGCGCATCTGGGCCTTTGATGAAGAAGGCAACCTGTGGGCCTCTGCTGCTGTGGCCAAAGAGGGCATCCGGGGGCTGTTTGAAAATTATGAACGCCGCCCCTGGCTGGGCAAGCAGCATCCGCCGCTGGTGCCCATCATCTATGGGTTGGCGATGAAGCTGTTGGGTACATCGCAGCTGGCTGGTCGCACGGTAACGGCCGTTTTTGCAGTGAGCACTGGTTGGTTGACCTATTTCATCGGGCGGCGCTTGTTTGATCGCCAGACGGCGCTGTTGGGCGCGTTGCTGCTGTTTAGCTTCCCGCTGGTGTTTCGACTGGGTGCCGCCGCCATGGTGGAAACGCCGCTGACCTTCTTTTTTACGTTAACGGTATGGTTGACGCTGCGCTTGGTGGAACGGCCGTCCGTCAGCCGTTTGCTATGGGTGGGTCTGGCCATTGGTGCGGGTTTGCTCTCCAAATACACCATGGTTTTTGTGCTGCCGCTTGTTTTTGCCATCATTGCCATCCGTGGTTCACTAAAACAAGCGCTGCGCTATTTTGGCGTGATGGCGCTTATCGGCACGGTATTCCTGGCGGGCTGGCTGCTTTTTGCCAATCAGATGGACGTGCTTCGGCAGCAGATTGTGACCATTTCGGAGTATGCAGGCCTGGTGCTCACCAATGAATACGGCCGTCGTGTTTTGTTTGAAAGCATGACCAATCGACTGCCTTCTGGCCTGGGCGTTTATAATTTGCCTTTTTTGGCTTTAGGCAGCATTTTGGTTGTGCGGCGTCGGCGTCAGGCTGACTGGATTCTTTTATTGTGGATTGCTAGCGTGTGGCTACCGTTGTCACTCACATTACCCGACCACCGCTACTTTTTACCCTCGTTCCCGGCCATGGCTTTGTTGGCCGCTTTGGGCTTGCTGCAAGTTCCCAAAGGAGCGGCACGAGGGCTGCTGCTGTCTTTGCTTTTGGCGGCCAGCACGCTGTATTTGTATGTTGATTGGGCTCGCGCATCTGAGCTCTTTGTAAAGTGAACGGTAATTGAGTGATGAAAAAGTTAACTTTGTTTTTTTTGCTGATAGTGATGGGCTTGCTGTGGGGAACGGCCGTTCCCCATACCCAGGCGCAAGATGAATCTTTGTTGTGGACCGTACCCCGGCTGCTTTCCAGCCCCGGCATTTTTGAGACCAGCGAAACGGAGATTCTGTCTGATCCACATGGCTTTGTCCATATCTTTTGGGCCGAAACCAACCCCGATGATGGAGTTACTGCGATCCAATATGCTACTTTTGATGGGGTTGCCTGGTCCGAGCCAAACGATGTGTATGTGACCGCGCCGGATATTGATGTGGTCTCTTTTGCCGCTGCCTTGGGGCAAGATGGCACGCTGCATCTCACCTGGTCAGAAGGTAATACCGGTCCCATCTACTACACGCGGGCACCAGCCCTGGAAGCATACTCAGCGCGCGTTTGGGAGCGCCCTACCTCTTTTGGCTTCCCCGCCTATCGTATGAAGTTGGTTGTGGACAGCAAAAATGTGCTGCACCTGATGTTTATTAACTTTTATGGGCAGGAGCCGGGTGTTTACTACACGCGTTCAAGCGATTTTGGCGAAACCTGGATCAATACCGTCTGGATCGATCCCGATATTCCCACCTACGATACGCCCAACGTCATCAAATTTCTTGTAGACGATAAAGATGGTTTGCATGCCTCCTGGTATTACGCGGCAACTGATCTTTCCAGCCCGCTCGGTGAATGGATTCGCTACGTTCACTCTTTGGATGGGGGCGTTACCTGGGCCTCGCCGTTTACGGTAGACCGGGCTGACGACACCGTTGATGAACTGCGCCAACCATTTCCTGGTTTAGCAATCTCTGGCGACACCGTGCACATGATGTACGCTGGTAACAACGTCACCCAGCGAGAACATCGTTACTCGCTGGATCGCGGGGAGACCTGGAGCGATACCGCTCGGGTGTTGGGAGATTTACAAGGTCAGGCGCTTGGGGATGGATTTGCCACTGACAGTTTGGGACGGCTCCATTTTTTTGGGCAGATTCGTTGGCCCCAGGGTGTGTACCATTCTGTTTGGGACCCGGCGCATCCGGATGCTGGCTGGACCACGCCGCAGATGGCTTACGTGATTTCGCACAGCCCGGAGGAAGGGCGTGAGGGTCGTTACCATGCTCACTCGGTCCGCGCGGGGACGATTAACGGGAATATTTTGGTGGTCACTTTCACCGACGAGGCAACTGGCCCACTATATGCCATCTGGCGCAAGCTGGATGATGTGCCTGAAATTGAACCGCTGCCTGTGCCGACGGCCACGCCGACCCCGGCTGCTACGGCCACGCCAGTAGCTGATGTGACGCCTACCCCCACACCACGGCCGTTTGCCGGAACCGATCTGGCTGTTCCTGAAGCGCCACCGAATGCCGGTATGGGCGTTTGGTGGGGCGTTTTGCCAACGCTGCTGCTGATGGGTGGGATTGTAGGTTTTCGATTTTACCGCTTGCGGAACTCTTAAAACTGGTTGGAGGCGACTTACCATGCACGAAAAAATTCGGTCGGTGCAAAACCGGCTGTTAGCAAAACAACATGAGATGAAGAAAGATCGGCAGCGCCGGCGGTTTAACCCGGAGGGAACCTCAGTGCCCATTTTCTTGGTGGGATGCGGCCGTTCCGGGACGTCTATGTTCATCTGGCAGCTCGATAAATCGTGGCAAATTAAACTGTACAATGAAGATCACCCTGCCGCTTTTGATGAATACCGACTGCGTGATTTTAGCGTGGTGGCTCGGCTGACAGAGGAAAGCATCGCGCCGTTCACATTGTTTAAGCCTATTTTGGATACCGTGCAAACGATGGAACTATTGGAGCGTTTCCCTGGCTCCAAAGCGATTTTTGCTTTTCGTCATTATACCGACGTGATTAACTCCTCTCTGAAAAAGTTTGGCACTTATAACCGCCTTAACCACGTCAAGGGCTGGATAAACGAAGATTTTGCCGAATTTGATGTGTGCCCGCCGCCAGAAGCCAGCAAAAAGATAGTTCGCGACCTGTGGCAAGACGATTTGTCCCCAGAGGAAGGCGCAGCGCTGTACTGGTTATTCTACAATCGCCTCTATTACGACTTGGGTCTTCATGACGATACGCGCACAATCCTGATTCGCTATGAAACATTGGTGACGGAGCCGCGCGAGCAATTTGTAAAAGTGATTGCTTTCCTCGAAGCGGAGTTTGAAGAAAAAATGGTTGAAGGCGTCCATGCCCGATCGATCAACAAAAACGAGCCACCGCCGCTGCGTCCCGCCATTATGGAAGCGTGCGAAGCGCTGTATGAGCAAATGTCGCAACATGCGGCTTAACACTGTAATTGGGTAACTGGGCAATTGCCCAATTGCTTAATTACTCAATTACCTCACACGGTAGATTGAGTAGCTTATGAAGATTGCACTGCTAACCCACAAACTAAAGCCGCCGTTGATTGGCGGCGTTGACGTCTATACGGATCGGTTGGGACGGGCGCTGGGGCGTCTGGGACATGAGGTGGTTTATCTGGCGTTTGATTCATCGGGCGAGAGGTCCGAGATTGTGGTGCAGGCGGATGAGCATCATGATGGTACGGCCGTTCACCGCATTCTCTTCAATTTTGATGCCCTGCCCAAAGAAACGTTCGACACCGTCTACAATCCAGAAATGGGGCGGGTTACGCATAAAATTTTGGCTGAAGAACAGCCCGATTTTGTCATTATCCTTAACTTTTACATGCTGACGCTGGCCACGGTGGAAGCAGCCAAGTCGCTGGGCATTCCCGTGGCGCACGTAGCCACTGATTTTGTGCCAGTGTGCCGCTGGGGTACCTTCATGCGTTGGGACAATCGCACCTGCGAAGTGGGTGAATCGATCCAGACCTGTGCCTCCTGTTTTATTTCGCATCGCTCTTTAGGCAAAGTGATGGGCACCGTGATGGAAAGGCTGCCCGAGCCAATGGTGGTGAACTGGGCAGAGAAAAATGTTAGCCTGCCGCATCCGCTGGGGTTGGTACGGCCGTTTCTCAACCATGCAGGTATTATGAAGCGACGTTTGGACCGGATACGGCCGTTGCGTCAGCAAATCGATCTCGTTCTGGTACCCACCCGCTTCACCGAAAAAACGTTCATAGAAAATGGCTTTGCTGCGGAGCAGATTCAATTCCTGCCGTTTGGCGTCGATGTAGATAATCCGCTGGCCAGCACGCCCAAAACCGAATCGGATCATGTGCGTTTTATGTTTTTGGGTCGGCTCCAGCCGTACAAAGGATTGCATCTGGTGCTGGAAGCGTTCAACAGCCTGCCCAATCCCAGCGGGGCCACGCTCACCGTTTATGGCGCGCCAGACGGCCACGATGATTACTTTGCCAATTTGCAGCAAATGATGGCTGCCAATCCGCGCGTAAACTTTGCGGGACTGATTCCGCCTACGGAACTGGCTCGTGCCTTCGCCGAGGCTGATATTTTCCTGCTGCCCTCTACCTGGCACGAGAACAGCCCGCTTATTTTGCTCGATGCTCTGCAATCCCAAACGCCCGTGCTGGCCAGCGACATTGGTGGCGTGAGCGGCATTGTGGCACATAATCGCAACGGCCTGCTCTTCCCGCGTGAAGATGTGGCCGCGCTGCGCACAGAAATGCAGCGGCTCATCGATCAGCCCCAGCTGATTGCCCAACTGCAAGCAGGCAGCAATTTGCCCAGCATCGAATCATACGCACAAACCATTGTCGAAAAGATGACTGCCTTGATGCCCAAGCAAGCAGGTGTGGCATGAATCGCGCGCTAGTTGTTGGCGGGAATGGCTTCATCGGCGCACATCTGGTGCAAAAGCTGGTAGAAACTGGCTGGGAAGTCACGGTGCTGCACAAGTACGAACAGCCGCGCTACAGCAAAATGCCGGCTCCCGTTCGCTTTTTACGCGGCGATCTGACGCAGGAATCGCTTTTGGCCGAAGCGGTGGCCGGGCAAGATGTGGTCTTTCATCTGCTGTGGACCACTACCGCCATCCACGAAGTCGCCAATCGCGATCCGGCAGCAGACGTGCAGGCCAATTTGCTGCCCACCATCCATCTCATCGAGGCGTGTCGTGCGGCGGGGGTCGGGCGGTTGCTGTTCACTTCATCGGGTGGGACGGTATACGGCCGTACCCAAGTCGCGCCCATTTCTGAAGACCATCCCAACAACCCGGTCAATGCTTACGGCGTGAGCAAGCTGGCCGTGGAAAAATATTTACAGATGTTCCACCATCTGCACGATTTGGATTTTGCTGTTTTTCGGCCGTCTGTGCCCTATGGCCCTTACCAAAATCCTCTGGCGCGGCAGGGCGCGGTTGCCGTATTTTTGTATCGTGTAGCCAAAGGCTTGCCCCTCACAATTTGGGGTGACGGCAGCGTTACCCGCGACTATTTTTACATCTCTGATCTGGTGGATGCTCTGATTTTGGGCGGCCAACAAGCGTTAAGCGAACAGCGGATTTTCAATCTGGGTGGAGCGGAAGAAGTGTCGCTGAACCATCTGATTGCCCTGGTGGAAGAAACCGTGGGCCAGAAGGCGATTGTGGAATACCAACCTGCCCGCGATTTTGATGCGCCCCGCGTGCTGCTAGACACAAATCGTGCGCAAACCGTCCTCGGCTGGCAGCCGAAAGTGCTAATGAAAGATGGCTTGGCTAAAACTTGGGAGTGGATGCAAGCCACCATTTTATAAAGATTAAAAAATTAACCGCAGAGCACTCTGAGAACGCAAAGAAAAACAGTAAAAACTTTGCGCCCTTTGCGTCCTTCGCGGTTAAAAAATCCGAGTAGATTATGACGAAACCGAACATTCTTTTGCTGACGATTGATACTTTACGTGCCGATACGCTGGGCTACGCAGGCTACCACAAACCAATCACCCCCAACATCGACAAACTGGCTGCGCAAGGGATTCGCTTCACGCAGGCGATTACGCCCGGTTCTTGGACGCAGGCGGCGTTCCCCGGCATTATCACCTCTACCTACGCCTGCATGTACGGAGGCTGTTTGGGGCGATTGTCACCAGAACGGCCGTCTCCCGTCAAAATTATGGGGGATGAAGGTGGCTACGAAACGGCCGCATTCTCCACCAGCCCACTTCTCAGCCGCACCTACGGCTACGACCGCAAATTTCAACGCTTCAACGATCTCAATCCAGGCGAAAAAAGCCCCAAGATTCGCAGCCTCAAGGGCGGCCAATTTTTGCTGCGCCAGCCCGCGACGCACCAGTTTGTGAAGCTGCTGGGCCAAAATTGGCGACCACCCAAACTGTACGCCACCGCTGAGGAACTGAATGCTGCCGCTATGCCCTGGCTGGAAAGCGTCAACGAGCCATTTATGGCCTGGATGCATTACATGGACGTGCATTGGCCTTACCATCTGGAAGACACGCTGACCAAACCCAAAGATATTGCCGAAGCGTGGCAAGACCTCTCCCATTTGCATGAGGTGAACTGGTACGGTGCGCCGGTTTCGTCTGCGCAAAAAGCGCGCTACATTCGCCTTTACGAAGAAGCGATTGCCTACACCGATGCCCAAATCGGCAAGCTGATGGCATTTTTGAACGAAACTGGCTTGTCAGAAAACACGGTGGTTGTGTTGGTTTCCGATCACGGCGAAGAGTTCATGGAGCGGCGGCATTGGGGGCACGTGGAGCTGAACCTGTATGACGAAATCCTCAAGGTGCCGATGCTGATGCGCATTCCCGGCGTGCCGGGCAACCAGGTCATTGGCCAGCAGGTTAGCACAATGGACATCATGCCCACGCTGTTGGAGCTGGCGGGCTGCCGTATTCCCGAAAAGGTGCTGGGCAAAAGCTTGGTGCCGCTGTGGGATGGCGATCCGGCCGATTACGGCGTGGATGTGGTCATCGGCGAGCGCTGGCGCGACACTTCGCACATGATTGCCGTGCGCACCGAGGAGTACAAATACATCTGGGATGATGCCAAACCGGATCAACCACTGCTGTTTGATCTGCGCCAGGACCCCGATGAGCAGCACAACATCGCCGCTGAGCATCCAGACGTGGTGCAGCGCTTACACCAGCATGTGGAAGCGCAATTGGAGCGGATGCGCAGCACGGCCCCAGCGGAAATGTCTAAAGAGCCGGTGCTAGACGCAGATGTTGTGGAGCGTTTGCGCGGCTTAGGCTACGTGGAATAGGCTCATGCGTGTTTTGTTTATCACGGCGTATTTTCCGCCTTGCCAGTATGGCTGGGGCTACATGCGCATCTGTGAGCAGGTGGCGGATGGGTTGGCGGAACGCGGGCACGACGTGGCGGTGCTGACCAGCACCTACCAGGATGGCCCTGAAGTGAAGCCATACCCGGTTCATCGCCACCTCACCATCGAGCCGGATTGGCTGTTGTCGGACTCCCCGGCGAAACAGTTTTTCGTTGGCCGGAAGCAGCGTGAGCAAACGGCCGTTTCCC
This sequence comes from Ardenticatenaceae bacterium, assembly GCA_020634565.1. GTDB lineage: Bacteria > Chloroflexota > Anaerolineae > Promineifilales > Promineifilaceae > Leptofilum. The sequence goes on along the minus strand of JACKBN010000009.1, from coordinate 27,398 downwards.
ACCTGCACCAAACCATCGCCAACTTCAAACCGGATGTGTTGTTTGTGTGGGACGCCTTTGGCTTGTCCGACGTCATGCTGCGCGAAGCCGAAGAATCTGGCATTTCGGTCGCTTATTATTTTGCCAACTATCTGCCGGAATTCCCCGGTGGATATGTGCATTATTGGTCCTCTGCGAATAGTCACCCGCTGGTGAAGTTGGCCAAGTTGCCAATCTCGCTGCTGGCCAAAACAATGCTGGCGCGGGAAGGTAAGCCAATTAAGCTGAAGTATGAACACACCATTAGCGTGAGTGATTACGTGCGGCAGCGCCTGCTCTCGCAGAAGCTCATCGGGCCGGATGCGATTGTGGCGCCCAACGCTGTCGATTTAGAGATGTTCAGCGGCGAGCCGCGCCAGCCGGAGCCGAATACGCCGCTGCGCTGCCTGGTAGCCGGTCGTGTTGCGCCGGAAAAAGGGATTCACACCATTCTGCACGCTATGGGCCAGCTGCATGAAAAAGGGCAGCTGAAAAACATTTCGCTAACTATTTTGGGCAAAGGCACGGATGAGTATAAGGAACATCTTAAGCAATTGGTGGTACGGTACCAGTTAGAGAAGTTTACCAATTTCGCCGAACCTGTCCCCATCGAAGCGATGCCCGCCGTTTTGGCCGAACATGATTTGCTGCTGCTGCCATCTGAGTGGGACGAACCGCTCTCATGCTCAATGTTAGAAGCGATGGCTGCGGGTCTGATGGTCATTGGCACGACGCGGGGTGGCAGCGGTGAAGCGCTTTTCCACGGCAAAACAGGTCTCACATTTGCCGATGGTCATCCCGAAGCCTTAGCTGAGCAGCTTTTGGCCGTGATGCAAGATCGCAGTTTGCTGGCTCGTTTGGCCGAAGCGGGAAAAGCGGAAGTGGAAACCCATTTCAACATGGATGTTTCGGTTTCCCGAATAGAAGATTATTTGCAGGAACTGGTTGGGGAGAACACGGCCGTTCCTAAACCAACCTGATTACGCTGCTAACACTGCTCTCCCAAGGGCAACAATCACTGAATGAATATTTTATTTCTGTCTCGCTGGTATCCCTTTCCGCCTAATAACGGCTCCAAGCTGCGGGTGTTTCACCTGCTGCGGGCGCTGGCGACGCAGCATACCATCACGCTGCTCAGCTTCCGTGAGCAGCAAGAAGCGGTGGATACCGATGCGCCAGAAATTCGCAGCCTTTGCCACGAGATTCACACGGTGCCCTGGCCAAAGTTCAATCCCACCAGCGGCACATCCATCGCCGGACTGCTTAGCCCCAAACCGCGCTCTGTGCTGGACAGCCACTCCCCGGAAATGGCCAACAAGATCCAGCAGCTCATCGCCGAGAACCAGTTTGATGTGATTATTGCGTCACAGGTGGGCACAGCGGGATACGGCCGTTATTTCCAAGACATCCCCGCCCTTTTTGAAGAAGTGGAAATGGGCATCTATCACGAACAGTTAGCACAAGCAGATTCGTTCAAATCGAAGCTGCGCTACCGACTCACATTGGTCAAGCAAGCCAACTATTTGCGTGAGCTGCTACAATATTTTGACACCTGTACAGTGGTTTCTGAACCGGAGCAGAATTTGGTAAAAACGGCCGTTCCCGGTTACCAAAACGTGGAAGTGATTCCCAACTGCATGAATCTGGCAGATTATGACCAGGTGCGTGTCGAAAAACGGCCGAATTCGCTCATTTTTACTGGTTCCTTTACGTACCATGTTAACCACCAAGCGATGGAATGGTACGTGCGTGAGGTGAATCCGCTGGTGCAGGCCCAAATCCCTGATGTACAGTTAAGTATCACCGGGGATCATGCCAATTTGCCGCTGCCGCCAGCCAATAACGTGACGCTCACCGGCTTTGTCGATGACATTCGCAGCTGGATCGCTTCTTCGTGCATCAGCCTGGCTCCCATTTTTATGGGCGGCGGCACGCGCCTCAAGATTTTAGAGGCGATGGCCTTGCGTACGCCCGTGGTGGCGACTAGCAAAGGGGCCGAAGGGTTGGACGTGGAACATGGCAAACATTTGCTGTTGGCCGACACGCCCCAAGCGTTTGCCGAAGCGGTGGTCAGCCTGCTGCGTGACCCGAATTTGTATAAACAAATTGCCGACAACGGCTATCAATTAATTGCAGAAAAATATGATTGGCCTTCCGTAACGCCGCACTTCCTCCATCTAGTCGAGCGGACGGCCCAGGCTAAAACTGTATGACTTCACTGATTCAAAAAACGCTTGGTTCCAGCGAATCCAGAAGATGGCTGCGGCTGATTATCATCATTGGCATGCTGTTTGTGACGCTGGTAATTGCCCGCACAGGCCCGCAAATTTCTATGCTGGCGGTGGTGGCTGCCCTGCCCATCATGGCAGTGGGCGCTTATTTGATTGTGCGTTATCCGCCGTTGGGGTTTTTGCTGATAATTTTTGTTTCAACAGTATTTAAGATTGATGTGCCACCGATTGGGATGGTTGCCACGATTGTTTTGTTGCTCACGGGGCTGTGGGTGGTGGATATGGTTGTGCGGCAGCGGGAAATTAATCTGGTGAAATCACCCACCATGACGCCGCTGATCATGTTTACGGCCGTTGTCATTCTCTCCTTCATTGTGGGCCAGCTTCCCTGGTTTTCTATCTCTCAGGTACCCATTGATAACCAGGTTGGTGGCGTGGCTATTTTTATCATTTCCTTTGCCGCTTTTATTTTGGTGGCGCACCAGGTGCGTGATATTCGCTGGCTAAAGTGGATGGTTTACCTGTTTATGGGATTGGCGGCACCGGCTGTTTTTATCGGCATGCGCTTCTTGCCCGGCTGGCAGCAGCTCAACCAACTGCTTCTTCACCCCAAAACGACGGGCGGCAGCTTGTTCTGGCTTTGGTTGGCATCTTTAACGTTTAGCCAGGCGTTATTTAACAAAAAATTGGCCATGAAATGGCGGGTGGCTTTGGTTGGCGTTTTGCTCGGCTATCTGTATCTGGCTTTAGGACGTAATCGCGCCTGGACATCAGGCTGGGCGCCTACATTTGTCGCGCTTTTTGTCATCCTTTGGGTGGCACGACCGAAATGGGCCATGCCCCTCACCATGATCGGAACCGCGGTAGTCATATTGCTCTTCCAGCCCATTTACAATTCCGTGTTCATTGGTGACAACGAGTACAGCGCCATGACGCGTTTGGAAGCGTGGCGCATTGTGGGGCAAATCATCAAGGTCAATCCGATTTTGGGGCTGGGGCCGGGAAACTACTACAACTACACCCTGCTATTCCCTATTCTTGGCTGGTACGTCGAATTTAATTCGCATAACAACTACGTGGACATCGTGGCCCAAACTGGCATTTTAGGGCTGATTTGTTTTATCTGGTTTGTAATTGTGACCTGGCAGCTTGGCTGGCGGTTGCGCAATCAGATGCCCAAAGATGGCTTTGCCCAGGCGTTTGTTTACGCTGCGCTTGGCGGTTTGGCTGGGAGCGTTGCAGCCGGTATGCTGGGCGATTGGGTGCTTCCCTTTGTTTACAACATCGGTATTTTTGGCTTGAGAGCCAGCATTTATACCTGGATTTTCCTGGGGGGGCTGGTTGCCCTCGACCAAATGCGGCGGGCCGGTCTTCCGCTAGATTAATTTAAGAAGGTGACAACGATATGCTAGGTCAATTATTCACCATAGCGGGTGAAGAATTAAAGTTTAACTATGTCTATTTGAAACATCAGATAGGCTCGGTTCAGCAAACTAAAGCAAAAGTTTTAGTGAACGGTAGCCCAAAGTCGGGCACAACCTGGATGCTCAAGATGATTGGCTCCCTGCCGGGCTATACGGAAGTTGGTAACTATTACGGCGATTTAGCCAAATACCACACAGCCAACGCCGGTGACGTGATTCATGGCCATGATGAATTTACGCCAAAGTTAAAAAATGTTTTGCAAGATGAAGGTATCAAAGTCATTTTGATGCTGCGTGATCCCCGGGATCAACTAGTTTCACGTATGTTCCATGTTAAGCGTAGTACCAACCATGCCTGGAACGAACGCATGAAGAATATGGACAATGATGAAGCATTGATGCTGTGCATTGAAGGCCGAGACAAATTGCCCAGCATGCAAGACATGATAGCCCTTGCCCAAAGTTGGCTGGCTGGCGATGCGGAAACGCTTTGTGTGCGCTATGAAGAGCTGCTGGCGAATACGGTGCCTGAATTTAGCAAAGTGCTGGATTATTTGGGCATTCGGAATAACCGTGCTTTGGCAGAAGTTATTGTGGAGCGCAATCGGTTCTCCCGTTTGTCAATGGGGAAGCGCATTTGGCAGAATCAGCGGAAGCCGGGGCAGGAAGATACCAAATCTCATTTTCGCAAAGGGATTGTGGGCGATTGGCGCAATTATCTGAAGCCAGAGCATATTGAACGCTTCAAAGAATTGTGTGGTCAGCAGTTAATTGACTTAGGTTACGAGAAAGATTTAGATTGGTCGTAGCGAAATTATGAAACTGTCGATTGTTATTGTTAGCTGGAACACCCGTGATTTATTGGAAGCCTGTCTGAAGTCTGTATATGCGTATCCACTTGACCAACCGTTTGAAGTGTGGGTCGTGGATAACAAATCAAAAGATGACACGGTGGCAATGGTGCAAACACAATTTCCTCAGGTTGAGCTGATTGCCAGTGAGGAAAACCTGGGGTTTGCTGGCGGTAATAATCGAGCCATTCCTCACTGCCAGGGCGAATATGTGCTGCTGCTAAACCCAGACACCGAAGTAAAGCCAGATGCGCTCAATGCCCTGGTTGCCTTCATGGACGAGAATCCTGAAGCCGGCGCTGCTGGTTCGCGGCTGCTAAATGCAGACCAAACCTTGCAACCTTCTTGCCATCCACGCCCCACGCTTAGCCGTGAATTTTGGCGCATGTTTTACTTGGATGCGCTAGTCCCGTATGGCACTTACAACATGCGCAAGTGGGACATGGAAACACCACGTGAAGTGGATGTGTTGATGGGTGCCTCGCTGCTGCTGCGCAAGACGGTGCTTGATAAAGTGGGCCTGCTGGATGAAGGGTACTTCATGTATTCGGAAGAAGTGGATTTGTGCTACCGATTACAAAAAGCGGGCTGGCGTTTGTATTGGGTGCCGCAATCGCAGGTGGTACATTATTGGGGGCAGAGCGCCAAGCAGGTATTGGCGGAGATGTTTTTGCAGCTTTATCGGGGCAAACTGCGCTTTTTCCGTAAGCATTACAGTTGGTTAACGGTGGCGCTGTACAAGGTGGTTTTGGGGTTGGCTGCGCTGTTGCGCTTGGCGCTGGCGCCATTGGTTTGGCTGCGCAAATCGGATAGCAGTGGTTATCAATTGCATATGGCACGGCATTACGGCCGTCTCCTAATCACACTTCCCATGATGTAAGGACCTGGCAATGCGCATTTTGTTTCTGACTCAAATTATTCCCTACCCGCCCAATGCTGGCCCACGTGTTAAGACGTGGCATGTGCTGCGCTATTTGTATGAGCGAGGCCACGAAGTAACGCTGGCCTCCTATGTGCGTGATGAAGAGCTGCCCTATGTGTCTAAGCTGGATGAAGTGTGTACGGCCGTACATACCATCCCCATCAATCGCTCACGCGTAGCGGATGTGAGATATTGGTTGCAAAGTCATCTGTCGGGACGGCCGTTCCTGATTGAGCGGGACGATTTGCCAGGCATGCGCCAGCTGGTGCAGAAACTGTTGGCCGAGCAAGAATTTGATGTGGTGCATGCCGACCAACTCACAATGACGCAGTTTGCTTTGGATGCGAAAAAGTTGGGCGGGGCGAAACGGCCGTACATCATTTTCGACGCGCACAATGCCACCTGGTCCATCTGGGAGCGCATGCGCCAAAATGCGCCCTGGTTCCTCAAGCCCGTCTACCAAATTGAAGAAAATCGCATCAAGAAATACGAAGGCATGCTGGTGCAGCAGTTTGACCACACGATGGTGGTCATCGACCCGGATCGAGATTTGCTGCTGGCGGGTGTGCAAAATGGCAATACGGCCGTTCTGAATGAACGCATCAGCTCCATACCGATTGCGGTGGACGCGGAGGTATTGCAGCCGATTGAGCGGAAACCTGATTCGCGCAACATTCTCACGCTGGGTACGCTCAGCTATCCGCCCAATGCCGACGGCATTCGCTGGTTTTTGCAGGAAATTTTCCCGCTGGTACAGCAACAGGTGCCAGATGTGACGCTCACCGTCATTGGTAAAAATCCGCCGGCCGATTTTGTGCAGATGGCCGAGCAGTCTGGCGGCGCGATTGACGTGACGGGTTATGTGGATGATTTGACGCCGTACATGGAAGCGGCGGCGATGATGGTGGTGCCAGTGCGTGCGGGCAGCGGGATGCGCGTGCGTTTGTTGGAAGCATTTGCTCGGGCCATGCCTACGGTGACGACCACGATTGGTCTGGAAGGCATTATTGCCGAAGCAGACAAGGAAATTTTGCTGGCGGATGATCCCCAAACATTTGCCACCACCACGGTGAAGCTGCTAACAGATTCAGAATTGCAAGAGATGTTGGCGGTAAACGGCCGTAAATTAGCCGAAGCGCGCTATGATTGGCGAGCCGTGCTCAAACAAATGGATGCCGTCTATGCGCGTGCATCTGCCCCAGCGGAGGCCAAAAACTATGCCTGAAAAGCTCAATGAACTGCTGAAAAATCCCAAACGCGTGCTGATCGGCATTCTGGTGATTTCTGTGCTGCTGCGCGTGTTTACGGGCATTGTGTTTTACGGCAATGAGATTCAGGAGCTGCCCGGTACCTTTGATGAGGTTTCCTACCACAATCTGGCGCTGCGGGTGATGGACGGGCACGGTTTTTCTTTTGGTGAGCGTTGGTGGCCCGGCACGGCAGCTAACGAACCAACCGCCCACTGGTCTTATCTCTACACCATTTATCTGATCGTGATCTATTCGATTTTTGGTCCCAGCCCGCTGCTGGCCCGTATTTTGCAGGCAATTATTGTGGGGATTGTGATGCCCTGGCTGCTGTATCGGTTGACGTTCCGCATTTTTGCCCCCGCCGCGCGTGGGGAAGGCATGTTCGCCTATAAGCCAGAGGTAGCGCGTGCGCAGCACATTGCTCTGATGGCGGCAGCGATTGGCGCGGTGTACATCTACTTTTTCTACTACACCGCATCGCTTATCACGGAAGGATTTTACATTACCGGCATTTTGTGGGTGTTTGATACGGCCGTTGCCATCACCCAATCCCAGCAGGTGAGCGTGAAGCAATGGGCACTGCTTGGTTTGGCTATGGGCATTACCATTTTGCTGCGCCAACTATTTTTGCTCTTCTTGCCCTTTTTGCTGCTCTGGCTATGGTGGGCCAAACGGCCGCGTTTGACCAGTTTTGTGCTGCCGGTGGCTATGGTAGTGCTGATGATTGTGCCCTGGACTATTCGCAACTACCAGGCTTTTGATCGCATTGTGCCGCTCAATACCAATTCCGGTTTTGCCTTCTTTTGGGGCAACCATCCCCGTTATGGTACGCAGTTCATCTCCATCCTGCCCTCGGGTGAATATTACCGCATGATTCCCGAAGAACTGCAAGCGCAGGGTTTGAACGAAGCAGAAATGGATTCTGCGCTGCTGTCCGAAGCATTAAAAATCATTTCGGCTGATCCGGGGCGGTATGTGCTGCTTTCTTTGAGCCGCATTCCCACCTACTTCCAGTTTTGGCCTTCTGGTGATTCCAGCATGGTGAGCAATTTATCGCGCGTGGGTAGTTTTGGTGTTTTCTTGCCCTTCATGATTTATGGCCTCTTTTTAGCGCTGCGGCAATCATTTGCTTCCTGGAAGGAGTGGCTGGCATCACCTTTTACGTTGCTGTATCTGTTCATGCTGGTTTATACGGGCATTCACGTGCTTACCTGGACCTTGATCCGTTACCGCATTCCGGTAGATGTGATTCTGGTTATTTTTGCTGGCTACGCGTTGGTAGATTTACTGGAACGGGTGCTGGCACGACGGCGAACGGCAGGCATTACGGCCGTTTCCTAAGCCGCTCACCCTCTCTCGTGTAAGGCTTGCGGTAAGGTTAACTCAGTACCATGCAAAGCAAGCTGTGAAGAAAAGCTAGGTCAATTTTAATCCGGGGGTTAAGCCAACTCAGCTTTATCGACGTGAGCAATTTACAAAAGCTGTTGTGGTAGAAACGGCCGTTTATTGGTGTAAACGTCATTTGAATTGGAATTATCTTTTATGAATGTTCTGTTTATTGTGCCTTATGTACCCAACCTTGTGCGGACACGGCCGTATAACCTGATACGCCACCTGTCTGCCAGAGGGAATCGGGTGACAGTGCTGACCGTTTGGGCTAATGAACAAGAGCGCGCCGACCTGGCTCCACTGCAAGAAATCTGTGACGAAGTCATTGCGTTGCCCATGCCTCTGTGGCATTCCCTGCTGAACAGCGCATTGGCCTTTCCCAACCGCAAAAAGCCCCTGCAAAGCGTTTATTCTTGGAAGCCTGAATTAGTTGCTCAGCTTATCGGCAACGCACCCTACGACGTCGTCCATGTTGAACATCTGCGCGGCTCACGCTACGGTTTATATCTCAAAGAACACAGCAACCTACCCGTTGTATGGGATAGCGTTGATTGCATTACCCATCTGTTTAAGCAGGCTGCCTCGCAGAGCAAAAACCTCAAGGGGCGTTTTCGCAGTTGGCTGGATTTAGACCGCACCGCCTGGTATGAGGGCTGGTTGCTCGATAAATTCAACCATGTGCTAGTGACCTCCCCGGTAGACCGGGAAGCGCTGCTAGACCTGAAACCCCAGGGCAGTACACCTGCCCCCATTTCCGTGTTGGGCAATGGCGTCGATGTGACCCATTTTAGCCCTGACCCTGCGGTGGCGCGGGAACCCGCTACGTTAGTGATTAGCGGCAAGATGAGCTACCATGCCAACGTCACAATGACGCTGCATCTGGTGCATCAGATTATGCCGCACGTTTGGCGGCAGCGTCCGGATGCGAAGCTGTTGGTCGTGGGCAAAGATCCCACGCGTGAAATTCAGGCTTTGGCCGAAAACCCCAACATCATTGTTACGGGTACGGTGGATGCTCTGCCGCCTTATTTACAAAAAGCGACCGTGGCTGTGGCCCCCATCACGTATGGCGCGGGCATTCAAAACAAGATTTTGGAAGCTATGGCCTGTGGCACGCCGGTGGTCACGACGCCGCATGCAGTGTCGGCGTTGTGCATTGAGCCAGAGCGTGATCTGTTGGTGGCGGATTCGCCCGAAAGTTATGCCCGATCCATTCTCAGCGTGCTGGAAAATCCACAGCAGCAGATGGACTTGGGGCGAAACGGCCGTACTTACGTAGAACAATATCATCATTGGCCCAACGTCGCGGCCCGATTAGAGACAATTTATGCTGAAGCCATCGCCTCTGTAGCCAGTTCACCATCCCGCCAGCTTCACAGACAGCCATGATAACCATCGGAGTACAGACATCATGATTATTATTCAAACCCCGCTGCGTGTAAGCTTGTTTGGCGGGGGGACCGATTTTCCATCTTACTACCTTGAGCACGGCGGCTGCGTGCTCTCTTCGGCGATTGACAAATATATCTTCGTGACCATCAAGAAGCGGTTTGATGACAAACTGCGCATTGGCTACACCCGCACCGAGATGATCGACCATGTCGATGAAATCAACCACGAGCTCATCCGCGAAGCGATGCGCCTCACCGGCATTGACAGAGGGGTGGAAATTACCACCATGGGTGACATCCCTGATCAGGGCTCTGGTTTGGGTTCATCCAGCACGGTTACGGTGGGAGCGCTGCACGCCATGTACGCCTACAAGAAGGAGTTGGTGCTCACGGAGCGGCTGGCGCAGGAAGCCTGCCAGATCGAGCGGGAAATCCTGGGTAAGCCGATTGGTATCCAGGATCAATACATTGCGGCTTATGGCGGGCTGCGCTTTATGGAATTTACTACCAGTGGCGAGGTCATAGGACAGCGGCTGGAGCTGAGCGAACGCACCATGCGCCGTTTAAGCGACAATTTGCTGCTCTTTTTTACGGGCGTAACGCGCAAGGCAGACACGATTCTCAAAGAACAGAAGACCAATATCAAGGACAAGCTAACGATTTTGTCCGAGATGAAGCAGATTGCGCACGTTGCTTGTGACGAGATTTTAAAAGAGAACATCGATGCTGTGGGTTCGCTGCTGCATGAAAGCTGGGTGTTGAAAAAGCAGCTAGCCAGCCAAATTAGCAACAGTGCGCTGGATGATATGTACCAGACGGCGCTTAAGGCTGGGGCGATTGGCGGCAAAATTTCTGGTGCAGGCGGTGGTGGCTTTTTGCTGCTCTACGTACCGCGTGGCCAACAGGAGCGCGTACGCGACGCTCTGAAGGATTTTCAAGAGTACCCATTTACGTTGGGTCAGGATGGCACCAAGGTTATTTTTGATTATCAACGGTAGATTTAGCGAAATTGCCGAAAAACGTTTGTTTGACGGTAAGAATGGGGATATACAATGAGTATCGTACGCGAATATTTTGCAGATTTAAAAAGCACAATTGATATACTGGAAGAGGAGCCGATAGAAACGGCCGTATCCGCACTGCATCAGGCACGTTTAAACGAAAAACAGATATTTGTGATGGGCAATGGCGGCAGTGCCTCCACCGCCACACACTTTGTCTGCGACCTGAACAAAAATACCCGCGCTGATTGGCTACCTCACTTCCGCCTGATTGGTTTGACCGATAATATGGCCATTTTTGCTGCTTACGCCAACGACGAGGGGTACGAAAACGTGTTTGTAAAGCAGCTGGCCAACTTTTTGCGTCCTGGCGATGTGGTGGTTGGTATTTCTGCCAGTGGCAACTCAGAAAACGTGCTGCGCGCCGTTGAGTATGCCAATAAAACCGGCGAAAATACAACCATTGGTTTAACAGGCTTTTCTTCAGGAAAATTGGGGCCGATGGTGGATATTCATATGCACGTGCCCAGTGACAACATTGAACAGGTTGAAGATTTACATTTGGTGTTGGCCCACCTCATGACCACGGCACTCAAGAAGAAAGTGCAGGAAATGAAATCGGTCCAGCAACCTTTATAATTTCGTTGGTGAAAACCAATTTGCACAACGTCAAAACATCACAGCCATCATTGCACTTCATTGACCAGGCAATACGGGGTTTGGCCCTGTATTGCTTTGCTTGTTTACCCCGTTTTTGTGCAGATTGACTGCACTCAAGTGCTTGATGGATGGGTTATACTATTCAACGGCATATGTAAATTAGTTGAAATAGGATTGCGCAATGGAAATTGATATTAGAGAATATTTGGCTCCGTTAAGAAAATGGTGGTGGATGATTGCTGTTACCACGTTCATCGCAGCAGTTGCCAGCTTTTTCGCTACACGGCAGCAGGTGCCTACTTACCGGTCCTACACACGTTTAGCCATCGGTAGCTATTTGGAATCCACAGACGTTAGCAACAACGATTTTACGGTCACCCGCCAATTGGCGACCGCATTTGTGGAGATTGCCAACCAGCCCGGTTTTAGCCGCGATGCGGCTGAAGCGCTTGGCCTGGATCAGCTGCCCAGAGACATTGATATTCGCCAGGTGAATGACACAAACTTTGTCGATATCACCGTAACAGATACTGACCCCGAACGGTCAATGGCCGTGGCCGCTGAGTTGGCTCGGCAGCTTTCCTTGCGTACGCCAACCGGGCAGGATAGCGGCGACCAGGAGTTTGTGGCTGGCCTTTTGGCTGATTACCAGGCCAAAATCGAAGATACCCAGGCGCAAATTGCTGCCAAAGAAGAAGAAATTGGCGAGCTGATCAGTGCCCGTGATATTTCTGTGGCCACTGGTGAGCTGAACACCCTGGAAAATAACCTGCAAAACCTCACCCAGCGTTACACGGAGCTGCTTTCGCTGACGCAAGAAGGCGCTACCAACTCAGTCCAGATTGTAGATCCCGCAACCCGAGGCACGCTGGTAAATTCCAACAGTATGATCTCGGTGATTACGGCCGCTGGTATTGGGTTCGTCTTATCTGCCTCAGCTGCCTATTTGCTGGAGTATCTGGACGATACGGTAAAGACGCCAGACCAGATTATGAAGCTGGGCAATATCCCCACGCTGGCCGGTATTGCTTACATTGATTCTGAGGATAAAAGCAAGTTGGTGACGATGACAGAGCCTCGATCGCCAACTGCGGAAGCGTATAGGGTGCTGCGAACGGCCATCCAGTTTTCTGTGGTGGATAAGAAGAACTCCATTTTGCTGATGACCAGCGGTGTTCCCTCTGAAGGGAAGAGCACGACGGCAGGTAATTTGGCGATTGTTTTGGCACAGGCGGGCAACAATGTGCTGCTGATCGATGGGGACTTGAGACGGCCGTCTCAACACAACGTCTTTAATTTGCCCAACAAACGGGGTTTGACCAGCCTGCTGCTCAAGCTGAATGTGGATGATTCTGAAGTTGAAGTCCGTAATTTGGTAGAAGATACCGTTCAGCCCACCCAGATTGAAGGATTGCAAATCATGACCTGCGGTTCCATCCCGCCAAATCCTTCAGAATTGCTCGGTTCTACCAAGATGCGTCACCTGTTAGAGGTGCTGGACAAGCAGTATGATTTTGTAGTGGTCGATAGTCCGCCGGTGCTGTCGGTGACGGATGCGGCCGTTTTGAGTGCGCTGGCTGGAACGACCCTGGTGGTTGTACGGGCGAACAAGAGCCGCAAAGAAGAGTTCAAGCAAGTTGTCGAACGGCTGGAAGATGTAAACGCCAACCTGGCTGGGGCAGTGCTCAACTCCCTGAAGGCTGGCAGCGAAGGCCACAACTTCTACTATTACTACAAAGATCCTTATTACACTTACGGTGACGAGCCAGATAAAGATGCCGACGAGCCCAAGAGCAAGCTGCGCAAGCGGTTCATGCGCGGTCAGGAAGCGGTGCAATCTTAATTTTGGCGTAACAAAGAATTTTGAAGCCCGATGAGCTGTAAAGCCATCGGGCTTTTTTTATGCCTGAGGGGGGAAAAGGCGGCTGAGGGCCTGCGCCAAATTGGTGAAGGTCGCAAAAGACGGGAGTTCTTGGGCCTGGGGCAGGGCAGCCTGGGCTGTTCCGCGTCCGGTCAGTAGCAGCATGGCTTGTTTCACGCCGGCTGCCTGCCCGGCCTGAACGTCTGTTAGCGCATCGCCAATCATGTAGGATTGGCTGAGGTCCAGGTTATGCTCTTGAGCGGCCTGCAGCAGCATGCCAGGGCGTGGTTTACGGCAAGGGTCGTTGGTGCCTGGTTTGGCTGGGCAGAGGTAGCTGGCATCAATACGGCCGTTCGCCTGCCGTACCACCTCTATAATGCGTTCATTGAGGGAAACGGCCGTTTCCAACGAGATGATTCCCCGTCCCACCGCCGACTGGTTGGTCACCACAATAATCTTGTAGGGAACCTGCCGAATGCGTGCCAGAGCCGCTAGAGCTTGAGGAAAAAATTCAACATCTTCCCAACTGAGCACGTAGTTGGCTCGATTTTCAATAAACACGCCGTCACGGTCGAGGAAGAGAGCAGGCTGTTTTTGCATGTGAGGTCCTTAGGCAATGGGTTGGATGCAGTCTGGCGCATCGTTGCGGGGATTGTTGACAAGGGTGCTCACCGGATAAGCGCTCATTTTTTCGGCGGGATACGGCCGTAACAAATGCAACCCTTGCTCTGGATCTGGCTCAGGCTGGAGCCAAAGATCAAAATCCTCAGGCTCGATGATGACCGGCATCCGGTTGTGAATTGGCGCCATCAGTTCGTTGGGGGTTGTGGTAAGAATGGTGCACGATTGCAGCGTACCGCCATCTGGATCGCTCCACATTTCCCACAAGCCTGCCAGAGCAAACGGCCGTTTCTCACCTTCTGCTGGCCGAATAAACATGGGCTGCTTGCCTCCATCCACCTTTTGCCATTCATAAAAACCATCTGCCGGAATCAGGCAGCGGCGGCGCTTGAATGCCGTGCGGAACGATGGCTTTTCAGTTACCGTTTCCGACCGGGCATTAATCATCCGCGAACCAATCGACACGTCTTTGGCCCACGAGGGGATCAATCCCCAATGAAAAAACGTAAAATCTCGTTCCCCATTCTTGCTCAGGCGAATGGCCGCCACTGGCTGGGTGGGAGCAATATTGTAGCGGGGTACGGAGGGAGGCAGCGCTTCTACGGCCGTTTCCGGCACATCAAACAGCATTGCTAGCTGCTCGGTTGGGGTCATCAACGCAAATCGTCCACACATCACAGACTCCTTTTTCAGTAACCTGTAATCAGTGCTCAGTAATCAGCGATCAGTTTGTTTTCACTGATTACCGAATACCGAATACTGATTACTTAATCCTGGCGCAATAGTATTACGCCGCTACAATGCGGGCAAATTCACCAGCCCCATCGGGTAGTCACATTCTATACAGATTGCTATTGCGAACGGCCGTATCCACTTGTTACAATTTAGCGGATTGCCCACTCACAAATCCACAAAACCGCGCCAACTGTTAGATTGTTTGGCCGGATTGACAGGTTCAGCCGAGGTGAAAATTTATGAAAATTCAGGGATCAACTTTCTTAGTGACTGGCGGTAGCTCTGGCCTGGGTGCAGCCACCGCCCAACGACTGGCTGAGGCAGGCGCAAACATCCTCGTCGCCGATCTTAATAGCGATGCTGGTGAAGCGTTGGCTGCCGAATTAGGTGACAACGCCAAGTTTGTCAAAACCAATGTTGCTTCCCCGGAAGATGTGCAAAATGCGGTGGAAACGGCCGTTTCCACCTTTGGTGGCTTGCATGGGGCTATTAACTGCGCGGGCATCGCCATCGCCAGCAAGGTGCTGGGCCGCGATGGCAGTCCCCACGATCTCGATGCCTTCAGCAAGGTGATTCAAGTTAACCTGATTGGCACCTTCAACGTTATTCGCCTGGCTGCGGCAGCGATGGCTGCCGCAGAACCGAACGAAGCCGGCGAGCGTGGCGTCATCATCAACACCGCCTCCGTGGCTGCTTTCGATGGCCAGATGGGGCAAGCTGCCTATTCCGCTTCCAAAGGCGGCGTGGTTGGCATGACCTTGCCCATCGCCCGCGACCTGTCGCGCAGCGGTATTCGCGTTATGACCATTGCGCCCGGCATCTTCGAGACGCCGATGCTGGCTGGTCTGCCCGAAAAAGCGCGGCAGTCGTTGGGTGAACAGGTGCCGTTCCCTTCCCGTCTGGGTCGTCCCGCAGAATACGCCGCCCTGGCCCAGCACATCATCGAAAATGAAATGTTAAATGGCGAAGTGATTCGCCTGGATGGGGCCATTCGCATGGCTCCCCGCTAAAAGTTCGCGTCATCAGGGAGCCAAAAATGGCCTCTCTGCCAAAAATGGAGAAATCAATGAGTGATTACAATTTAGATCTGCATCGTGAGGCGGCCAACACAATTCGTGGCCTAACGATAGATGCTGTGCAAAAAGCTGGCGAAGGCCACCCCGGTATGCCGATGGGCATGGCTGACGTCGCCGTGGTGCTGTGGACGCAGTTTTTGCGCCACAACCCCAAAGATCCCACCTGGCCCGATCGGGATCGCTTTGTGCTGTCGGCCGGTCATGGTTCCATGCTCATTTACAGCCTGCTGCACCTCAGCGGCTACGATTTGCCGCTGGAAGAGCTGAAAAACTTCCGCCAGTGGGACAGCAAAACGCCCGGGCATCCCGAATACGGCCACACTGTGGGCATAGAAACCACCACTGGTCCGCTGGGGCAGGGCATCACCAACGCCATCGGCATGGCTATTGCCGAGCGCTGGCTGGCAGCTCGCTTCAACAAGCCCGATCATGAGATTGTGAATCATCACACCTACGTCATTGCCGGTGATGGCGACTTGATGGAAGGGGTTTCGCAGGAAGCCGCTTCGTTGGCAGGGCATCTTGGTCTGAGCAAGCTCGTTGTGCTTTACGATGACAATCGCATCACCATTGACGGCACCACGGATTTGGCTTTTACGGAAGATGTGATGGGCCGGTTTGCGGCGTACGGCTGGCACACGCAAAAAGTGGATGGTCACGATCCAGTGGCGGTTAAGGCCGCTATTGAACTGGCCAAAGCGGAAGGGGAACGGCCGTCTATCATCGCCTGTCGTACCCACATCGGTTATGGCAGTCCCAACAAGCAAGACACCTCCGGCGTACACGGTTCGGCTCTGGGTGAGGAAGAAGTGCTGCTTACCAAAAAAGCGCTGGATTGGCCTACAGAACCGCTTTTCTACATTCCCGACGCGGCTCGCGACTATCTGCACATGGACGGCCGTTTTCAAAGCGCGTGGGAAACCACCTGGGAAAGCTATCTGGCTAGCTACCCGGAAGATGCGGAGCGGTTCAAGTTGTTCCTTAATGGGGAACTCCCCACCGATTGGGATGAAATCTTGCCCAAGTTTGAACCCGGCAAAAGCATGGCCACTCGCGCCTCCTCGGGGCAGGTGCTCAACGCCATCGCTCCTCACGTGCCGTTCCTGCTGGGCGGTTCCGCCGATCTCACCGGCTCCAACAAAACTGATCTCAAAGGCGAAGCGGGCTTCACCAAAGATGATTTCAGCGGACGCTATATCTATTTTGGCGTGCGCGAACACGCCATGGGCGGTATTTTGAACGGCATGGCGCTGCACGGGGGCGTACGGCCGTACGGTGGCACCTTCCTCGTCTTCTCTGACTACATGCGCGGTTCCGTCCGCCTGGCCGCGCTGATGGGCGTGCCCATCATCTACGTCTTCACCCACGACAGCATTGGCCTGGGCACTGATGGTCCGACGCACCAACCAATCGAGCATGTGATGTCTTTGCGTGCCATGCCCAATATGACCGTCATTCGACCGGCCGATGCGGCCGAAACGGCCGTTGCCTGGCAATCTGCCTTAGAACACAAAACTGGCCCCACCGCGCTGATTTTGTCCCGCCAGGGCGTGCCCAACCTGGACCACAGCAAATATGCTGATGCCTCCGGCGCAGCCAAAGGTGCCTACATCCTGAGCGACGCTGACAATCCGCAGGTGCTGCTGCTGGCCACCGGCTCCGAGGTGCAAATTGCCCTGGACGCGCAGGACAAACTGGCCGCGCAGGGCGTTGCCGCGCGCGTCGTTTCGATGCCCAGCTGGGAGCTTTTTGCCGCGCAAGACGCCGCCTACCAGGAATCTGTGTTGCCCAAAGCCATCACCGCGCGCGTTTCCATTGAAGCGGGTGTGACGCTGGGCTGGGAACGGTATTTGGGCTTTGAGGGCAAGGCGATTGGCCTGGACCGGTACGGCGCTTCAGCTCCGTACAAAGCGATCTACCAAAATCTGGGCATCACGGCAGAGGCGATGGTGGAAGCCGCGCTCTCGCTGTTGGGTTAAGCGCTTTGGTTAAGCAAATGCCTCCTTTACCGGTGAAGATCGCCCCTTCCATTTTGGCGGCGGATTTTATGCGCTTGGGCGAACAGGTGTCGGAAGCAATTGAGGGTGGGGCGGACTGGCTGCACGTGGACATCATGGACGGCCGTTTCGTCCCCAACATCTCTTTTGGCCCGATGATTCCGCAGGCGATACGGCCGTTGGCCAAAGCTGCCAACATTCCCCTGGACGTGCACCTCATGATCGAGGAGCCCGAACGCTACCTGGAAGACTTTGCCAAAGCAGGCGCTTCTCGGCTGACCGTGCACGTTGAGGCGACCAACCATCTGCACCGGACTGTCCAGGCGATCAAAGAGTTGGGCATGAAGGCGGGCGTGACGCTTAATCCGGCGACATCGTTAACCACTGTGGAAGAAATCATTCCTGACGTGGATCTCATTCTCATCATGTCTGTGAATCCCGGCTTTGGTGGGCAAAGCTACATCCCGCAAAGCACGCACAAGATTCGCCGCCTGCGCCAGATGCTTACCGAGCAGCGCAGCAATGCTTGGCTGGAGGTAGACGGTGGCATCAGCGCCAAAAACACCGCCGAGGTGGTAGCTGCTGGAGCGACTGCTTTGGTCGCTGGCAGCGCCATCTTCCGCGGTGAAAAGTCAATCGCGGCAAACATCGCCGAAATGAAAAACGTCGCGCGTACGGTATTTTCTATTTAGGGATGCTGTTTAATTAGCTGTTCTACTTCCGTACGATAGGGAATGCCGTGGCGCGCCCCCTGTTTGGTGCAGCACAATGCCGCTGCTGCCGAGGCAAACATCAAACTCTCTAACCATTCCTGCTGCTGTGATAGGCACCAGGCAAACGCTCCGTGAAATGTGTCCCCCGCGCCGGTGGTGTCGCTGGCGTTTACGGCAAAGGCTGGAAGATGCCCTTCTGCTTGCCCATTTTTCCAAACGAGCCCTCGTTCTCCCAAAGTGATGGCCACAAATGGTGCGACTTCCTTGAGTCTGCTTAAAGCCAACTGCTCATTTTGTTCTCCGGTGTACTGTCGGGCAAACTTTTCGGAGCAAATGAGGTAATCAACATGCTCAGCCAGCCGCTCTGTGCCAATATGCAAGGAGCCTGCATCCAGCACGGTGGGGATTTGATTTTTCCGTGCCCAAGCTGCTAACGGTAAGGAAAGATGTGGTTCGTGCCCGTCAAATAAAATCACTTTTGGCTTGATTTGGGCGAAATCAATACTGCCAGCTGGTAACTTGTCTGTGTTTCCTTGATAGGCAATTAAGGTACGCTGGCCGTCTGGCTTGGCAATGATGGTGGAAACTGGCGTTGGGCTGGCCCCGCGCACAATCCAATTGGTCATGACGCCCTCAGCTTGCAGCTCTTCCAGGTGCAGCTGGCCAAAAACGTCATGACCCAGGTAGCCAGCGAAGACGGCCGTTCCTCCCAACCTTGCTACAGAAACGGCCGCATTGGCGGCTGGCCCACCGCCGCAGCTCACCAGCGAATGGGCAAACAGTTTTTCATCCGGTAAAGGATGACTGTCCACGCCAAAAGTTAAGTCGTAGGCCGCTCTGCCTACACAGAGAACGTCAACCAGAAGGCTCATTTTTAGGCTGCCCCTGGTTCAAAATAATGCGTACCGAGCGATCGTAGGTGAAATAATTCCATACCCAGCTTAGAAAAACGCTCAGCCGGTTGCGAAAGCCTAGCAGCGTCACCAGATGCAGCCCCAGCCAGGCCAGCCAGGCAATATGCCCCCGCAGCTGAACCTTGTTGTAAATCCAGGCGACGGCGCGGCGGCGGCCAATGGTGGCCATACTGCCCCGATCGTGATAGCGGAACGGCCGTTTCTCACCGCCACCAATCTCCGCCAAAATATTCTGTGCCGCCAATTCGCCCTGCTGCTGCGCTACCGGAATCAGCATCGGGTAGGGATTGCCAGCTTCATCTTCCAAATAGCTCATGTCACCCACCGCGTAAATTTCTGGCCGATCTACAACTTCTGTCGTGGGCAAAATAGGCACTCGACCGCCACGTTTTAACGCAACATTCAGCATTTCCGCCACGGGTGAACCTTTCACCCCCGCTGCCCAAACGAGCGTGTAGGTATCTAGCCGTTCACCATCCTTCAACAGCACGTGATCATGCTCTACTTTCTCGACTGGGCTGCCCAGCCGCACTTCCACGCCCAATGAGCGCAATTGCTCTAGGGCCGCTTGCCGCAGTTTGTCAGGGTAGGGTGCCAGCAGGTGTGGCTGCATCTCAATCAACACGACTCGCGCACTCAGATCGCGATGCACAAATTCACGGTTGAGTACATGGTTGTACAGCTCAAAAATAGCGCCGGCTGTTTCCAATCCGGTTGGGCCGCCGCCTACCACCACAATGGTGGTCATCGCTTCCCGCACCGCCTCATCTTCCACCCAGGTGGCTTGTTCAAACAAGGACAATACGTGGTTGCGCAGATTCACCGCGTCGCTCAATGTACGCAGCTCCAGCGCATTTTTCCGAAAGGCATCCTGGCCAAAGTAGGTAGGCACGCTACCCGTCGCCAAAATTAGATAATCGTACGTTTCCTGCAAAGTTTGTTCGCCGACCTGTACCGTTAACGTTTTATTCGCGTAGTCAATAGCGGTAATGCTGCCTAAAAGCGTGCGAATGTTCCGGTCTTTGCGAAAAATGGTGCGCACCGGATAAGCAATTTCGGAAGGGTCCAGGGCGCAAGTGGCAACCTGGTAAAGCAGGGGAGTAAAGGTGTGAAAATTATTGCGGTCGATCAGCAGCACATCGACCGGTTTGTTGGCCAGGGTACGGGCAGCAAACAAGCCACCAAAGCCCGCCCCGACGATGACAACACGAGGCTTTTGCGTATTCATTTTTTTCTGCCTTTTGCTTTTGTTGGGTTGGTCAAAAGCAGCAAGTTGTTGTTGTTGTTGTTGTTGAATAAGAAATATCTATTGTGATATTTTTCACATATTATAATGAAATTTTCTCTGCCTGGCTACTGTCAAAAGTTAGAACGTGAATGCTACGGAGGAAAAAGAGGAATCTGAGAAATGAAACCTTTGCCGCCAAGCTCTGTGTAGCAAATATTCGGATAGGTACTTAGGCGAGAGACAATCGGTGAGGGAGAGAAAAAAAGAGCAGCAACCAATTAAGGATGCTGCTCTGCAAAATTTGGGGTAGGGAAGATTACTTGCGCAGTTGATCCATAAATTCGCGGCGCAGGTCTTTGTCTTCTTTGTATTTGCCGATCATGTAGCTGGTCATCATGCGGGGATGCTCTTTCTTTACCCCACGCATCATGGAGCACATGTGCGAGCCTTCGACGACGACCGCTACGCCCTGTGGCTGAAGAACCTCATCAATCATTTCGGCAATTTGGCGGGTCATGCGCTCCTGCACCTGTAGGCGGCGGGCAAACATCTCTACGATGCGCGGAATTTTAGAAAGGCCAATCACCTTGTCTGACGGAATGTAGGCGATGTGGGCACGACCAAAGAAGGGCAGCATGTGGTGTTCACACATGCTGAAATATTCAATTTCTTTCACGATGACGGGATCGTCGTAATCCACATCAAACAGAGCGCCATTCACCAATTTGACAGGGTCGGTGGTGTAGCCTGCCAAAATTTCATCGTACATGCGGGCGATACGGTCCGGGGTGCCTACCAGTCCTTCACGGTCGGGGTCTTCGCCGACGTTTGTGAGAATGGTGCGTACGGCCGTTTCTATCTCAGCTTTTGACTCTGCTTTATCCGCAGTATGAGTATGCGCTGCTGTGCCATTGCTGTGCCCATTGGCATGACCATTCTGGTAATCGTGTTTATGAAATCCGTTGAGTTCTTTGATTGCGTCTATCATATAGTTCTCCTCAGTGCTGCCAAAGCAGTGACAGCTTGCTGCAAAACCCAAGGGGCATGACAAAGCCAAATTGGCTGTTGGATTAAGAATGCGCTTGGTTGCGGCTGTTGAATTTATAAATAAAGACAAAGTCGCCATCTGTTTTGCTGCGCGTTTTGTGGGGAGGGCGATTCAAAAAAGTGGACAATTTGTCTTGCGGCTTTTTTTCTCTGTGTTTTTGATGTGTTCTGCTATTGGTTCCTTACTTTTTCTGCACAATTGCAGTGCAATTTTTAGCCCAGAGCTGAACAAATTGCACTATTTTACCCATATTATCTGTGCAGAAACCTAACTAATTATATAGATACTAGATATATTTAGTGGGTAGAAAATGAGTAAATCCCAACATCTATCTTGACGAATCTACCACGTCATTGTATCCTTTTTGTTAATGTTTTGTCAATATTTCACCCTCTTTTTGTTCATATTTCACTTAGAAACAGGATGAAACCTGGGCAAAAACCAGATATTTGAAAAGGTAGGGCATCATGGCCAACAAACAAACTGTAGTGCATTTAGATCAACTTTGTAAAGCTTTTGCCGAGGGAAACCAGCAGCGGGAAGTGCTAACGGCCGTAAACGGTGAGTTCTATCAAGGTGAGTTTGCTGTTTTGCTGGGCAGGAGCGGCAGCGGCAAAAGTACGCTGCTGAACCTGATCAGTGGCATTGAGCTGCCCACATCTGGCGAGATTTTGGTGGATGGTAG
Source organism: Ardenticatenaceae bacterium (assembly GCA_020634565.1). Classification (GTDB taxonomy): domain Bacteria; phylum Chloroflexota; class Anaerolineae; order Promineifilales; family Promineifilaceae; genus Leptofilum. Next base: position 5,383 of record JACKBN010000009.1, on the reverse strand, counting down.
GTCGATTACTGCCATGAAAGAGCGGGAGCGCACGCTGTTCCGACGGGACAATATTGGCTTTGTCTTCCAATTTTTCAATTTGATTCCGACCTTAACCGTGTTGGAAAACGTGACGTTGCCCATGGAGCTGGCGGGAAACGGCCGTTCCGCCACAAAATCCGCTCTTAATTTGCTAGAACAGGTAGGCCTGGCTGACCGACGCGATACCTTTCCCGACAAGCTCTCCGGTGGGGAGCAGCAGCGGGTGGCGATTGCCCGCGCCCTGGTGCATGACCCAATGCTGGTGCTGGCCGATGAGCCAACTGGCAACCTGGATGAAGAAACGGGAGAGCGCGTCCTCAAGCTGCTGCTGGATTTAACCCGCAAGCAAAACAAAACGCTGATCATGGCCACACACAGCCCAGAAGTGGTGCCTTTTGCCGACCGGGTGTTCCGCGTGCATGATGGCCAATTGCTGACGACAGCTGAAGCGCAGCGCCAGATTCATTCGGTGCCAACACCATTCATTGTGCCAAATTAAGCTATGACAACTTCTGTACACAACAAACCAATCTGGCGAGCCGCGTGGCGGCGTATGCGGCGACGGCCGTTTCAATACATTCTCTTTGTGCTGGGTGTGGCTATCGGCGTGGCGATGATGGTCTCGATTGACCTGGCCAGCGGTTCCGCCAGCCGCGCTTTTGAACTTTCGACCAGTGCCATCACCGGGCAAACCACGCACCGACTGGTGGCTGATTCCACTGGCCTGGACGAGGCGGTCTACACCGATTTGCGCACCGAGCTGGGCTTTTCGCCCGCCGCGCCGGTGGTGGAAGGGTACGTGCAGTCGCCGGAGCTGGGCGAGCAGCCGCTGCGCCTCATTGGCATGGATCTGTTTGCCGAGCCACCGTTTCGCAGCTATTTTGGCAACACGGGTGGGGACGACATCGGCGATTTGGTGGCCTTTTTGGCGGAGCCGAACACGCTGCTGCTCACCGAAGGGCTGGCTGCGGCCACGGGCGTGGCATTGGGCGACACGATCACGCTGGATTACGCAGGGCAGCGGGTGCCGTTCCGCATCGTCGGGCTGCTGCAACCGGGCGACGAGGTGAATCAGCGCGCTCTGAGTGGCTTTCTCTTTACCGACATTGCCAACGCGCAGCCGCTTTTGGGATTAAACGGCCGTCTTTCCTACATCGATCTCATTGTGAATGATGACACTGATTTGGCCCGCATCGAAGCGTTTTTGCCGGAGGGCGTGCGCCTGGAAACGGCGTCCGCCCGCAGCAATGCCGTGCAGCAAATGACCGCCGCCTTCGAGCTGAATTTGACGGCGCTGAGCCTGCTGGCGCTGGTGGTGGGCATGTTTCTCATCTACAACACGGTGAGCTTTAGCGTGGTGCAGCGACGGCCGTTATTTGGCATTTTGCGCTGTCTGGGCGTGACCGGCGGGCAACTGTTTGGCCTGATTGTGGGCGAAGCGGCCGTTTTGGGGCTGATTGGCTCGCTGCTGGGCGTGGGGTTAGGCGTGGTGCTTGGCCAGGGCATGGTCCGTCTGGTCACCCAAACGATCAACGATTTGTACTTTGTGGTCAACGTGCAGAATGTGGCCATCCCGCCTGCCGCTTTGGTGCGCGGCCTGCTGATTGGCGTCGCCGCTGCCTTGCTGGCCGCTGCCGTGCCCGCCCGCGAGGCAATGAAAACCGCACCGCAAAGCACCCTGCGCCGCTCGACGATTGAGAGCAATGCCCAGCGGTTGCTGCCCTGGTTGGTGGCTGCCTGGGTGGCGCTGAGCGCCATCGGCACGCTGCTGCTCTGGCTGCGTACCAATTCGCTCATCATCGCTTTTGCTGGACTGTTTGCCGTGCTGTTTGGTTTTGCCCTGCTGACGCCGCCGATTACAGTCTTTGTCATGCGCTGGCTGACCCCAGTTGGTTCCAGGTTGTTGGGTGTGCTGGGGCGCATGGCCCCGCGCGACATTGTGCGCTCGCTCAGCCGCACTTCCGTGGCAATTGCCGCGCTGATGGTCGCCGTCTCGGTCATCGTTGGCGTTTCCATCATGATTGGTTCCTTCCGCCAGACGGTGACGCTGTGGCTCAGCGACACGCTCCAGGCCGACGTTTACCTCTCGCCGCCGCGCCTGACGGCCAGCGAGACGAGCGGCACGCTGCCGGAAGATGTGGTGGCAACGGCCGTCAATTTTCCCGGCGTAGCTGAAGCTGTCACCACCCGCCAGATTGAAGTATCGTTGCCAGAGATGAACCGTCGCGTTAATTTGCACGCGGATAGCGGCGACGTGTCGCAAGGGCAGCGGCAATATTTGTGGCAGTCGGCCGAGCTGGACACGATTTGGGACCAATTTTTAGCGGGCGAAGGGGTGATGATCACCGAGCCGCTCTACCGCAATGAAAACATGAGCCTGCCGCCGCAGCCAATCACCATTGACACGCCTGCCGGGTCGCGCACGCTGCCGGTGCTGGCGGTGTACTACGATTACGCTTCGCAGCAGGGCAGCGTGCACATCGGCCGTGCCCTGTACGACGAACTGTGGCAAGACGACAGCTTCAGCACGATGGCACTGTTTTTGGAGCCGGGGCAGCCGATCGAGCCGGTGGTGGAGGCGTTGCAGATTGAATTTAACGGCCGTTCCGACGTGCAAATTTCCTCCAACCAAAGTTTGCGGGAAAATGCGCTGGTCATTTTTGATCGCACCTTTGCCATTACGGCCGCTTTGCGCCTGCTGGCGGTGGTGGTCGCCTTTATCGGCGTGCTGAGCGCCTTGATGAGCTTGCAATTGGAGCGTGCGCGCGAGTTTGGCGTGCTGCGCGCCACGGGCATGACGGTGCGCCAGCTGTGGCAGCTCACCCTGCTGGAAACGGGCCTCATGGGCAGCACGGCGGGTCTGCTGGCGCTGCCAACCGGCTTTGTGCTGGCTTACATTTTGATTTACGTCATCAATCTGCGTTCGTTTGGCTGGACGCTGCAAATGCAGCTGGAGCCGAGCCACTTTATCAATGCGTTCCTGGTCGCCCTGGGCGCGGCGCTGCTGGCGGGGCTGTATCCGGCGCTGCGGATGGGGAAGATGGTGGTGGCAACGGCCGTACGTTCTGAATAAAAAAACTATCCACAGATTTCGCAGATTACACAGATTTTTTCTTGCTTGTAATCTGCGAAATCTGTGTAATCTGTGGCTAAAAAATGAAACGATTGAGTTTATTTGTACTGATTTTGACACTGCTCGTCGCTGGCGGGTTGGTGTGGTGGAATTTTGGCGCGGGGTCGGAAACGGCCGTTGCTGAAGCTACCTTTCTCCAAGCGTCGGAAGACACAACCGGCTTTGCCCGCGCCACCGAGCCGAACAACATCCAGTTTCCCGGTGATTTGGGGCCGCACGACGATTACCAGACGGAGTGGTGGTATTACACGGGGAACTTGGATGATGGAAACGGCCGTCAATTTGGCTACCAGTTCACCATTTTTCGCCGGGCGCTGACGTCGGACGAGGTTGCCGACGCGGCCTCCGATTGGCGCAGCAACCAGGTGTATTTGGCCCACTTCACCGTCAGCGATGTGGCCAACGAAGCGTTTTACCCACACGAGCGCTTTAGCCGCGGCGCGGCGGGATTGGCCGGGGCGCAGGCAGCCCCGTATCGCGTCTGGCTGGAGGATTGGTCGGTTGAGGAGATGCCCTCCGGCGAGGTGCGCCTGCTGGCCGACGGCGGCAATGTGGCCTTGGACCTGCTTCTGACGCAGACGCTGCCGCCCATCCTGCACGGCGACGGTGGCCTGAGCGCCAAAGGGCCTGAGCCGGGCAACGCCTCGTACTACTACTCGCAGGTGCGGCAGGAGACGCGCGGCACGGTGCGCATTGGCGAGGAAGTGATTGCCATAACCGGGCTGAGCTGGAAAGACCACGAGTACAGCACCAGCGCCCTCAGCGAAGGGGCGATTGGCTGGGATTGGTTCTCGATGCAGTTTGACAACGGCAGCTCGCTCATGTTTTTCCAGATTCGGCGGGAGGATGGCACGCTGGAGCCGTTTTCCAGCGGCAGCTTCATCGCCGCCGACGGTACGGTGACCCACTTGACCCGCGAAGATTGGTCGCTGGGCGTGCTGGACGAGTGGACAAGTCCCACAAGTGAGGCCACCTACCCGGCGGGTTGGCGGATTGAGATTGCATCGCTGGATTTGGTGCTGGAAGGACGGCCGTTAATGCCCAATCAGGAACTCAATGTGTCTACCGTTTACTGGGAAGGGGCTTCCCAATTCAGCGGCAACCTGGCGGGGCAGCCGGTGTCGGCCTTGGGTTACGTGGAGATGACGGGCTATTTTGCGACGATGAACGGCCGTATTTAGCTGCTGTTTTAAAAAGAGATCGAACCTAGTGATTTTTGGTCGGTGGGACCAAAAAATTAGCCTTTTCCAAGAGTGTTTTCTGTTCGGACTTCAATTTTTGAAATGAATCTTTTGCGTAATCAAGTACCATCATGCTTGGGTAATTGATGAGCGATATGTATTCTGAATAATCTTCATTTTCCCAACGTTTCAATACTGCTTGATAAGCTGTGACATGAGCGCATAAAAGAAGTAAGGCTTCTGGCATTTCAGATTCAATTAGTAGATCTGATTTTGAGAGAATTAACTCATACATCCGCTGGTTTGTTGGCATAAAAACCGTGGTTATCCATAATCGCCAGGTTTTCAGTTCTTCTTCTGTGGGAGGGTCACCTTCACCAAAATATGCTTTTCCTGGTCTGTTTACTGAGCGAAACGCTTTCCATGAAATGTCGGAGGAATTAGACAAAGCATAAAGCGGTCCATAGAGTTCCCCCAATTGCTTGTTGACGCGATCTAGCTTGTCGTTTCGTTGAGAAAGGCGTAGATTATTAAAATAGGTCACAAAATATCCAACCAGAGCTAGAATAATTGTCACTGTAGTTGTAATTAATAGAGACTGATCCATAGTACATATCCTCAGTAGACTTGAGCCGAATATTTCCTATACCATTGAATGTTTTAACAGCACTTTCTTAGGAACGGCCGTTCTCACCCCCTCCAACCTTTCCTCAAACGCCACAAAAGATTCCGTGTTCAACAACGAATCCAACTCAAGGCCAGGAATATCCTCAAAATAGCGCTTTAGGTGCTTGCGGAACTGGCGCAGGCCGGGGGCTTCGCCGTAGTAGGCCACCATTTCGCGGGCGTGCAGGCGCACCGCTTTAACGATGTCGCCAATGGCCAGCTCTTCGCGCCGCTGGCGGGCAAAAACCCACGGGTTGCCGATGGCCGCCCGACCAATCATCACCGCGTCGCAGCCGGTGTGGGCCTTCATCCGGTCGATGTCCTCAGGCGTTTGCACATCCCCATTGCCAATGACCGGCACGCTAACCGATTGTTTCAGCTC
>JACKBN010000008.1 GCA_020634565.1 Ardenticatenaceae bacterium | reverse complement strand
TCCCTTAAGTTCGATATTTTTTAGGATCGACAAAATAATCGTTATTCTGATCCGGTGTAATTTCAATACCCCTTGTGCTGGTAGTTGCTAGCCGTTTTATTAGTTTATTGCCTTGAATTGATAACCTATCTATAGCGGTACGGTACTGTGTCATATCAAATTTAAATTCTCGTACCGGTTCCGGTTCGGAAATTTTCCAGACAATGTGATCATAATTGTGCTCAACCGTTATTGGTTTTTTGAGACCAGCACAAAGAGGGTAGCCACACCAACATGTCAGGATGTAAAAATTGCCACTACTTTCAGCACTTTTTGTAAGATGAACCAAATCGGTTGCGAACCATTGAAAATTGGTTAGTGGATTGTTATCTACGATCACTTCAACGACCAAATAATCTTTACCGTCGTCATCCCCGCTTAGGCTTCCTTGGGGGTTCAAAAGGAATTCGATTCTATTCATGATTCTCAACTTTAGATTGATTTAGGCTGTTCACGCGAATTACCTGACTTTAAACTGTGGAAAGTTCCATTTTGAAAATATTAGGAAGAGCAACTTTCATATCTCTTGTTTAATATGCGGAAGGTGCCGAAACGGCCGTTCCTCTTCCACCCACCATTCACCCTCATTAAAAACGCCAACCCCAGCGCCATCCACGTTTGCGCCGGTATCCAGAGCGTAAGTGATTGATAGACAATTAAAAGCCTAGGAATAATTGCAAGTCTGCAAGTATTTCCCTTGTTTTTTTCTGTCTTATTTCCCAATTACTCACCCTGAAAATTCTCCAACCTTCTGCCTGCAAACTCCTATCTTCTTGTAAGCGTTTTGAATAGGTTTCTTCATCAGCTATCCATCGTTGTCCCTCTTTCACACCATAATGGCTAATGTCATCAATAAGAATTGCATATCTTTGATTTTGCCAAAAAGCTACAAAATCCACTCGATACAATTCGTCTGCCAAGGTCCGTTTGGACGCACGTAATGCTCTTTTGGTTAAAGAATGCCATTGAATCCAAGCTTGTGGAATTAACATCGGAACGAACTTGTCAGCCATTTTGAATAATCTAGCGTACTCTATAAAAAAGTATTTCTCGTTTTCGGTTTGATTCATAGCCACAAGTGCCTTTTTTAATGCTGAATTTGTATCCGATGAAATCCCAGAGGCAGCTTGAAATGTTTCAAAGTCGAAATTAGGGTAAACATTCTGCCAGATAATGCCCATCCCGGTTTTCAACTCAAACATCAAGGATTGACTTCCACTTTTAGCGGTAATCGAAAAATCTGGTTTATTCACGCCAAATGGAAGGCCTACCGGAAACTGTTTTGCAAAGAGGTCAACTATTTTGGGATTTCGCTCTGGAAGAAGAACTGAATTTTTCTCTACTATCAATCCTTCCGTCGAGCAGAGTTCTCTAATGAAGTTTTTGGAGTCCTCTGGAACATACGATTGAGATAATACTAACTCTAGAACCTTCAAGAATTTTTGAACATCTTCAAGTACAGTCCAGTCAAGGGAGGCATAATATTCTTCAACGCGTGTACGACGCTCACCGCTTAGATTTTGCTGACGGTTTGGCGAAATAGTTCCAGGTTGAATGTCAGCCATTTGAAAAATATCATCAATCTGGCGCTTATACATTCCAACACAAAATTCTCGAAAATCTAAGCGTAAAGCCCCTGAAATTAGTTCCATTTGTGAAAACTCTCCTGAATTTAAGAGCTTGCAAGATTTTACATGCGGAAGGTGCCGAAACGGCCGTTTCCCAAACCAGCATTCAATGTCGTCGAAAATGCCAAACCCAGCGCCATTCTTGTCTGGGCCGGGTCTAGGATGCCATCGTCCCACAGGCGGGCGGTGGCAAAATACGGGTCGCTCTCATGCGCGTACTGGTCCAGGATCGGCTGCTTGAAGCTGGCTTCCGTCGCGGCAATCTGCTCCGGCGTGGGATTCTCAAACTGGCGCAGCGCCCGCGCCTGGCCCACGTCCCACAGCACACCCGCCGCCGCCTCGCCGCTCATTACGCTGATGCGGCTGTTGGGCCAGGTGAACAAAAAGCGCGGGTCGTAGGCGCGCCCCATCATGCCGTAATTGCCCGCGCCGTGGCTGACGCCGTGGAACAGGGTGATGCAGGGCACGTTGACGTTGCTCACCGCCATCACCATCTTCGCCCCGTCCTTGGCGATGCCCCCGTTTTCATACTGCTTGCCCACCATGAAACCCGCGATGTTTTGCAAAAAGAGCAGCGGCGTGCCGCGCTGGCCGCACAGCTGGATGAAGTGCGTCGCCTTCAGGGCCGATTCGCTAAAGAGCAGGCCGTTGTTGGCCATGATGCCCACCGGGATGCCCAAAATGTGGGCAAAGCCGCACACCACCGTCGGGCCGTAGCGCGCTTTGAACTCACTCAGGCGGGAGCCATCCACCAGCCGGGCGATGATTTCGCGCACGTCGTAGGTTTGGCGGCTGTCGGCGGGAACCACGCCGTACAGCTCCGCCGGATCGTACAGCGGATCTTCCGGTGCTTGAAGGTCAGCAGCAGTTCTTCCGGTGCTTGCAGGCACGTTTTTTGCGCCGATTGAGATGGCTCACAATCTCGCGCACCTTGGCCAGCGCTTCCTCTCGGTGTCGGCAAAATGATCGGCCACGCCGCTGAGGCGGGTGTGCACATCCGCCCCGCCCAGCTCCTCGGCGGTCACTTCTTCACCGGTGGCCGCCTTCACCAGCGGCATGGCCCGGCCAAAAAGATGGTGCCATTCTCGCGCACGATGATCGTCTCGTCGCACATCGCCGGGATGTACGCCCCGCCTGCCGTACACGAGCCGACAACGGCCGCAATCTGAATAATCCCTTTACCCGACATCCGGGCAATATTGTAGAAAATCCGGCCAAAATGCTCCCGGTCGGGGAAAACGTCCGCTTGCAGGTGCAAAAACGCACCGCCAGAATCGACCAGGTAAATCGTGGGCAGCTCGTTTTGCTCGGCGATGGTTTGGGCGCGCAGATGCTTTTTCACCGTTTCGGGGAAGTAGGTGCCGCCCTTCACCGTCGGGTCGTTGGCGATGATCATGCACTCCAGCCCGGCCACGCGCCCCACGCCCGTAACGATGCCCGCGCTGGGCGCTTCGCCGTCGTACATCTCCCACGCTGCCAGCGGCGACAGCTCCAAAAACGGGCTGCCCTCGTCCAAAATGGCGTCGATGCGGTCGCGCACCAGCAGCTTGCCCCGTGATAAATGGCGCTCGATGATGCGAGACGGCCGTTCCCCCGCCGCTTCTTTTTGCCGTTCATGCAGCTGGTCGGCTAACTTTTTGTTGTGCTCAAAATTGGTCTTGTACTCAGAACTGTTCGTGTGGATGTGGCTAATTATCTGGCTCATCGGTTTCCTTGTGCTGAAATTGTGGGTTTCTTGCCAAATTATGCCTGATTTCTCCCATTCCGAAAAATCAGCTAAGATGTAGCGTAGGCTATTAGTGATGTAGTTTTTAAAGAAAACAGGACGCTGATGAACGCAGATAAACGCTGATCTTTTAAATCTGCGTCATCAGCGTTTATCTGCGTCCCATTAATTTTTAGGATTGGATGATGATTTCATTAACTGCAATTGATTTGCAGAACTTTATTGATGAACAGGGCATTGATGCCCAAATTTTGCACTTGGACGTAGACACGCCGACGGTGGCGGACGCGGCCGTTTCTCTTAACGTTGCGCCGGAGCAAATCATCAAGTCGGTGCTGTTTCTGGCCGATGGGCAGCCGGTGATGGTGATTGCCAGCGGTTTGGCGCGGCTGGACCGCAAGGCGTTGGCCGACTTTTTGGGCGTGTCGCGGCGGCGGGTAAAGATTGCCAGTGCGGAGCAGGTGTTGGCTCACACGGGCTATGTGGCCGGGTCGGTGCCACCTTTTGGCTACAAACAGCCCATCGAGACAGTGGTGGAAACGGCCGTTCTCCAACTCACGGGTCCCATCTTCGGCGGCGGCGGCGACATTCATGCGCTCATGCAGCTCACCGTGGCGGAATTGCAGCGGGTGGTGGGAGAGCGAACGGCCGTTTTGCGTGAGTCCCCCAATTTGTGACATTTAGCGTTCGCTCCTTTAGCAATGGTCACTGGTAAAGAACGGCCGTTTCCGCCAAACTAATTCCTCAGAGCATCCACCAATTTGATGAGGAGCGAGCAATGAGCACCTTTGAACCTCTATGGGCCAACGTAGATGAAGCTGGCCATTTAGAACTTCCCCCCGATGTGATAAGCCAATTTGGCATTGAACCCGGCACGCGCCTGCGGCTGGAAATGACCAGTAACGGCCTCAAGCTGCACCGGCCCATTACCCAGTTGGCCAAAGTTTACATTGAGCCAACCAACCGCTGTAACATCGACTGCCGCACCTGCATGCGCCAAAATTGGGACGTTACTTTGGGCAAAATGTCGGCCAAAACCTTTGCCGCTATTGAGGCCAGTCTGGCCGAACTCAAGCCCCCTGTGACGGTGATGTTTGGCGGCATTGGCGAACCGCTGCTGCATCCCAAAACGGCCGATATGATTGCTGCCGTCAAAGCATTGGGCTTTCGTGCCGAGATGATTACCAACGGCACCATGCTCACCGAACGCCGCGCCAAACAACTCATCGAGGCGGGTCTGGATTTGCTGTGGGTTTCCATTGATGGGGCGTCGCCGGAGAGCTACGCTGATGTGCGCCTGGGGGCTGAACTGCCCCGCGTCTTGAGGAATTTGCGTCGCTTCCGCGGCCTGCGCCGTCCGGCTCATCGCCCTACGCCAGAAATTGGCATCGCTTTTGTGGCCATGCGCCGCAACATCGCCGACCTGCCCGAGGTGCTCAATATTGGCAAAAGCGTGGGAGCCAAACATTTTTCCGTGAGTAATTTACTGCCACATTCGTCTGAAATGGAAGAGGAAATTCTGTATAAGCGCGCCATGCGCAATATCACCTACCTGCCTTCCTCCTGGCTGCGCCGCCTCAACATCCCCAAAATGGATTTTAATGAGCTGACGTCTGGGCCTCTCATGGAAGCGTTTAACAGTGGGTACAATGTTACTTTTGCCGGTAACAATCTGGGCGAGTTAAATGATGTTTGCACCTTCATTGAACAAGGAGCGATGGCAGTGGGATGGGACGGCCGTATTGCCCCTTGTCCGCCGCTTCTCTACCACCACATCGGCTACATTCGCGGCTACCGTCGTGAATCCTTTGCGCACGTCCTGGGCGATATTCACGAACAATCGCTGAAAACGTTGTGGCAAACTCCTGCCTACGAAGCGTATCGAGACCGTGTCCAGCGGTTTGCTTTTGCACCGTGTACAGCCTGTGGCGGGTGTGATTTATTGGAGAATAACGAGACGGATTGTTTTTGGAACGAAGCGCCTGCCTGTGGCTCTTGTTTGTGGGCTCAGGGGGTTATTCAATGCCCTTAAACGGTTAATTGCCAGACAATTCGGCCGTTTCAACAGGCACGGCCGGTAGCGTAAACCAGAACAGGCTGCCCTGGCCGGGCTTGGTTTCTGCCCCGACTTCCCCACCCAGCCGTTCGACAATACGCTGCACAATGGAGAGGCCCAGCCCGTAGCCGCTGTCGTGGCGCAGGTTCAGCTGCGTAAAGGGCATAAACAGTTCCTCACGCATTTCCGGGGTGATTCCCACGCCATTGTCCTGAATCCAGAACCGGAGCATATTGTCTGGTTCGGCCGTGGCCCCCAGCGTTAACCGGGGTGGATGCCCCCCGTATTTGATGCCATTGCTTAAATAATTTACCCAAATTTCTTCAACCCACGGCGAATAGCCCATGGCTGTTGGCCATTCATCGGGCAGCACAACCGTGACGCCATATTGCTTGTTCAGGTGCGCCAACCGCTGTCGCGCCTCTTCCACCACGAACTCCATGTTGAGCGGCTCGATGGGCACTTCCATCTCGCGCACGCCAGCCAGCAGCAGCAGCGCGTCAATAATGTTGGCCATTTTTTGCCCGCTTTGCTGGATGATTTCCAGGTAGCGCTGCCGGTCGGTGGGGGGCAGCGTTTCGAACTTGTTGGTGACTGTTTCGGCTAAGCCAACCATGTGGCTGATGGGCATTTTCAGGTCATGGGCCACGGTGTGGGCAAAGGCATCCAGCTCTTCATTGCGGGCTTGCAAATCGGCCGTACGCTGTGCCACGCGATCTTCCAGTTCGTTGTTGTACACTTGCACTTCGCGGTAAAGACGGCCGTTCTGAATGGCCATCGCTGCCTGGTCGGCAATACCTTGCAGAAGGGCTGGTTCTTCATCGCTGAGCGGTTCCGCTTCGCCGATGGCTCCGATCATCAGCACACCGATCAGTTGCTGCTTGTAAATGAGCGGCGCATAGGCCAGGCTGTGCAGCCCCACGTTAAGAAAATCAGCTGCTTCCGGCCAGTTCTCTACTGCCTGTAGACTTTCCAGCAGCAGTGGCTGTGTCTGGTTGGTAAGCTGACCCAGCACCATAGGGGGAACGGGCTGTTGCACCTGGTCAAATACGGCCACCGCACCAGCGCCATGCCAGAAGTCACAGCTATTCTTGGCGGGATTGCAGTTAAAAACGGCCGTTACCGAGCATTTCATGGCCCGCAACGTTTCTTCGCAGATAACCTCTACCACCTGTTCCAGTTCCAGATTGGCGCTCAATCGGGAAGCGATGTGCGCCAATGTTTCTGCTTCGGTACGCGCTTTGCGTTCGCTTACCAGCAGGTGGCTGTAGCTGAGGGTGCGGGCTGTTTGCGCCGTCAGCAATGAGAGCAAATCCAGGTCGTCGTCCACAAACAGCGGCTTTTGGCGGCAAAAGACCAGCAGCAAGCCATAGGTATGCAATGGCGTGGCGATGGGTACTGTCAGAATGCCGTTGGCCCCTAAGGCCAGCGTGGTATGAATGCCAAACTGCCCCAGATCGCCGTGGTTGGTGGCAAAAAATGGGCCACGCTCCAACCAGACGCGCCCCAAGCGACCCGGTTCGGCCGAAAATTGGGGTATCAATTCGGGGTAATAACCGGAAGGTTGGATGATGAGCTGTTGGGTTTCTGGGTCGAGGATGGCGGCAACGGCCGTAATGCTGTCTACAATGCGATGCGAGGCCCGGCAAAGGTACTGCACCACGTTGTCTAGTTCCATACCGGCATACTGGGCGGGCACGGCATGCAAGAAGAAGTTTAGTTCACGCAGCTGCCAATATTTGCGCAGCCAGCGGGGTGGGGCAAATCCCAGGTAAAAGGCCCCGCCTGCCATGAGCGTCAGGCTAATAGGTACAAAGGCGAGCAAGGCGTCGGTTTCAAAAAATTGCCGCACCGGAATAAAAGTGACAATGGCCAGCAGTAGGGTAAGGATACCTAAGGCGACCAGGTTGAGCCGCCAGCGGGAGACCCCACTGCTTACGCGCGCCGCCCGTAGGAAGGCCGTCACGGCGTACCCTTCAATGGTGATAAAGTAGACGAGAACGATCAGGGAAAAATAGTTGATGTCGCTGGAGGTCGCTAAAATGATCCCTGAGATGATCATGCCCGCCAATGCCAGCCGCTGAATGAACGGCCGTATTCCCCGGAAATGTTGCACCAGCCGCAGCAGCAAAAAGGGATGCGCCACAATCGCCAGTGAAGCGGGCGTCAGGCTGAGTATGGAGATATTTTGGAACCAATCTGGGGGCATCAGGGCCATGGCGATGGATATCATCACCAGAGCAATATCCAGCCGGGCACTATCATGGAAACGGACCAAGCTAGCCAACGCCAGCAAGGCCAATCCCCAAAAGAAGAGCTGAATTAGGAGGGTAAGGGTCTCTTGAGACATGCCGTTCCCATTATAAACGATAAAAGAACGTCTTGTAAGCGAAAAAAGAACTGACTTTTATAAAATTCCCTCTGCCTTCACAGCGTGTTGCTCTATTGCAGATTGCGCGTGATGGTCAATTCCGGGTAGGGTGATGGCTCGGTGAGCAAATCGGCGGGTTTGCTGCGCAAGTAATGATCAAAGAAGGCAAGCAGGTATTCATTCTGAATGTTCAGGCTGTAAGCGCTGTCGATGCTGCCTGAAAGACCCAGCTGTGGTGTTAGCGGTGAAAGCAACGCCAGGTCAGTGAAATCATAATGCTGTGTGTGGTCCAATGTCAAATTGTAGCCATCGGCAGTAAGGTCGTTGAAGATGGCCTGCCCCCGCGCCTGATTGTCTGGCCCCAACCAACGCGGCGTGCTGATGAACATGAACGGCTGGCTCGGACCTTCGTCCAGCACAGTGTCGTCTACCGGCAGCAGCCAGCTGTCTAGCCCCACGCCTGCCTGGCAGCGAGCATCTTGCAGGCAAAACTGCACCGTTGCACCGCCACCGGTTGAATGGCCAAACACGCCCACCTGGTTGAGATTAAGACGGCCGTTTAACACATTTCCTTCTTCGCTGTTCCACCCCGCCATCGTGTCCAGCACAAAGCCAATGTCGTTGGCCCAGGTGCGCACCAGCGGATTGCCTTCCACCGGGTTCGACTCGCCGCTGGGGAAAATGCGCGACGGTTCATAAACAAAAACACGGCCGTCTGGGAAGATGGTGATGGCGTCAGCATAACTGTGCTCCGGCGCAACCACCACATAGCCGTGGCTGACCAATTCACGCACCATCGTGGTGTTTTGCATGCGAATGCCCGTCAGCCCGTGTGAAAAGACAATAATCGGAAACGGCGCGCCGTCAGCCGCAGCCGGAACATCCAGCCAGATATCCAGCTTGGTCAGGTTGACGTGGCTTACTAAAAAGGCGGGCAAGCCAAACTGTTCCGCAATGACAGGGCCAGCAATGTCGAGATCGGGCAAGTAGCTAGCTTCTTCGCCATCTTTGTTGGCGGCAGGATACCAGACCTGCACCACCAGCTCTCGGTTGTCATTTGGATCTTCTGTGTACTGTTCCAGCCGGTTTTCATCTACCAGGTACGTGGTGAAAGTGCCGATGGCATACGGGCCGGTGGGATCGGGCAGTTGAGGCACGGGCATGGCAACCGGCAGCGCCAGGGCTACTAACCAGACCAACAGCCCCAGCAGGCCGCCCAGCCAGGCCAATCGCGGCGGCTGAAAGTTAGGATCGCGCCAGCGCAGGGCCAGGAGGAAGAATACGGCCGTTAAGCCATAGGCCGGAACCATTTGCCAGCGATACCCTTCAAAAGCGAAATGCAGCGCCGTAAAGAGGGTAGCTAGCCCGGGAAAAATGAGCAGCCAATGCGGCCGTTTACGGCTCAGCAGAAGCCACAGCAGCGGCAGAAGTAAGGCAATCAGAAGCAGAATTTCAAAAAGTCTCATAGGAGTTGGTTATGCCGAGATTGGACCATTTTCTTTGACCGGAACGTGTTCGCGGAACGATCAAAAATGGTCCAATCTTTTGTCGTCACTCTAAATTTTTAGCACCAGCTTGCCGGTCACTTCCCCGGCCTCCAGGCGTTGCAGGGCAGTGAGCCCTTCGCTGAGGGGATAGATGGTGTCGATGACGGGTTGGAGACGGCCGTTAAAAATAAAGTTCATCACCGTCTCGTAATCGGCCGAACTGCCCATGGTGCTGCCGATAATGCTGAGATGTTTGCCAAAAATCAGCCGGTTGTCCAGTTCAAATTTGGGGCCGCTGGTGTTGCCCACGGTAAGCAGTCGCCCCCCTTTTTTGAGGGCGCGCAGGGAGCCGTGGAAGGTGGCTGCGCCTACGTTGTCTACCACAATGTCTACGCCACGCCGGTTGGTGGCCTTGAAAATCGCCTTGCCCCAATCTTCTTTGTTGCGGTTGATGAGTACATCCGCACCGAGCGATTCAGCCATCTCCAGTTTTTCGTCCGTAGAGCCGACCACGTAAATGCGGCCTGCCCCAGCAAGTTTGGCAATTTGGATAGCGGCCGTATTCACGCCACCGCCTGCGCCAACGATGAGCACCGATTCACCCGCCTGCAAGCCGCCACGGGTGATAAGCGAATGCCACGCAGTCACGTACACCAGCGAAGCGGCGGCAGCTTCTTCAAATTTGGCACCATCGGGCATTTTGAGCAGGTTCCGGGCAGGAACGGCCGCATATTCCGCAAAGAAGCCGTCTACGTGTTCGCCCAAAATGGCGAAATTGTCGCTCATGTTGTCCAGGCCACGCCGCCCAAAGTAGTCGGTATCGCTGCCCAGGCTGGGATTGATGGCCACACGGTCGCCTTCGCTGAACTCAGTCACATTGCTGCCAACCTTGGCCACAACGCCCGCGCCATCACTCCCCATGATGTGGGGCAGCTTCAGGTTGAGGCCGGGCCAGCCCGCCAGCACCCACAAATCGAGCCGATTGAGAGCGCCCGCTTTGATGGCCACAAGCACCTCATCTGGCCCAATTTCCGGTTCGGGCACGTCCGCAAACTGCACGTTTTCTAGCAATCCATGTTCGTAAAATACAATAGCTTTCATGGCAACTTCCTTCTTGTTTTACCGCAGAGAACGCGGAGGACATAGCGTTTTGCTCTGCGCTCTCTGTGGACTCTGTGGCGAAACTTAATCGTCCCAAACTTCGTCGAGGTTGTCTTTGTAGTAATCGAGCGGGTCGGCGTAGGCCAGAATGTCTTTATCGGTGGTGGTTTTCAGCAGCAGCTCCAGCAGCAGGCGGACCGCTTCGTCCTCACGGCCGTCGCTGTAGTAGGCGAGCGCCAGAAACACTTTGCCGCTGTTGTCGTCGGGGAACTGTTTGACTGCTTTTTCCAACGTTTCGACTGCTTCGTCAAAATTGCCCACGTTGCGGTGGCTGCTGCCTAAGCAAACGAGGCATTCTTGCAAATCATCGCCATCGAGCCCGGCTTTGATTGCTTTTTGGTAGTAGGGAATTGCTTCTCTTTCTTCGCCCATCACGTCGAAGGAGCCGCCAACTTCGTAGAGCACCAGCGGATGGTTGGGGTGTTCAACCAGCAGGTCGAGCAGCAGCACCTGCGAGGCGTCTAGTTCGTCATTGCGGCGCAGCTCTTTAGCGCGGGCGATGGTTTCTTTAATCACGGTTTTCTCCTGAATTAGCCACATCGGGCACAGAGAGGAAAGTGAGGTCTGTGCCTGGGCATGTTGGTTTGCAAAGAATGATAGCAAGGGTGGGTAAACTCGCAACTATATTCAGGTGATCTTGTCGGTTTACGGCCGTTTTGGTATGTTCCTCTTGGATTAAAAAATAGGATACAGATTTTCACTGATTTACACAGATAAGGACATATCAGTGAAAATCTATGTGAACCAGTGTCCAAGCAAAAAGGGAAATTTGGTATGGCAAAAGCAGTGGCGCAAAGAGTAAGTGGTCGGTTATTGCGGGAGAACGAGGCGAAGCGGAACGGCCGTACTGCCCTGTTCCTTACCAATTCCAGCCCAGACGCGGCGGCGGAAGACCTGCTCTTTTTGCGTTTTGCCTTTGTGATTATGGGCACGGAGGCGCCGTTGTTTCCCAGCTTTTTGATCGATGATTGGGGTGGGGAAGTGCGCGGTACGGCCGTTTACCGTTGGGTTAAAGAAAATGGTAACCAGTTTCCTCGCGCTGAGATTTTTGGCTTTGATGGACAAGGCAACGAGACGCAGCGCTTTGTGCGGGAGCTGGAGCTGTATGCCAAGCTGCCCTGCACAGCATATGCCACGCGCGAAACGCCGCTAACCGAGGGCACGCCTGTTCACGCCATTTTGCTGCCGGATGAAACGGTTACGGAGCCAGTGAAAATAAAACGGCCGTCTGCGTTGAAACGGCCGTTAAGCGCCGCGCGGGTCACCTGGTGGCAGGTACCGCCCACGCTGTCTACTTTCGATTTTAGTCTGCTAGACGAAACCCAAGCCCCCGACTTCATCTAAAAAATAGGACGCTGATACACGCAGATAAACGCTGATTTTTTTGATCCGCGTTATCCGCGTTTATCTGCGTTCCATTTCCTATTTTATTTGATCACCACTTCTACAATGGGGCGGCGGCCGGTTTCACCGTAAAGGAAGCGGCTGAGCGCATCCTCGATTTTCTTGTTTAATCCCTTGCCCTGGCCATCAAACTGCTTCACGACGCGATCGATTGTCTCTTTGGCGTCATCAATCAGCCCATTTTCATCCCGCCGGTCAATGAAGCCACGCGAAATGATTTCGGGTTGGCCAATCATTTTGCCTGCATGATCCAGGCTGACCACGGCAAAAAAGAGACCGCTCTGGGCCAGCTTTTCCCGATCGCGCAGGACGGGCCAATCAATTTCGCCTACGCTGTCACCATCCACAAAAATGTAGCCGCCGCGCATTCGAGGCTGTACTTCCAGCGAATCTGGATACAGGTCAATCGGCGTACCATTTTCGATGACGGCGATGTTTTCGGCCGGGATGCCCAGCTCTTCAGCCATGACGGCGTGCTGCTTCAGATGACGCAACTCGCCGTGTACGGGCACCAAATATTTCGGCCGTACCAGGTTGATCATGAGCTTCATCTCTTCCTGGCTGGCGTGGCCGGAAACATGCACATCAGCGACGTTTTCGTATAGCACATTAGCGCCGCGCCGGAAAAGCTGGTTGATGGTGCGGTGTACCAACTCCTCATTGCCGGGGATGGTGTGGGCGGAGAGCACCACGGTGTCGCCTTCTTCGATTTGCAGGCGGTTGTGGTTGCCCCGCGCCAGCCGCCCCATCACCGCCGATGGTTCACCTTGCGACCCGGTAGCCATAATGACCACGCGGTTCGCGGGCAGGTTAGAGATGTCGCTGATGTCGATGAGGGTAGCTTCGTCAATGTTGAGATAGCCGAGTTCCATCGCCATTTTGGTGTTGTCACGCATGGAACGACCGGTGATGGCCAGGTAACGGCCGTACTTCTCTGCCGTGTCGGCCACCAGCTGAATGCGGGAAATGAGCGAGGCAAAACTGGCCACGATAATGCGACCGGGTGCGTCGCGGAACATGTCGTCAAAGGCAACCTCGATCTCTTTTTCTGACTTGGTCCAGCCGGGACGGTCGGCGTTGGTGCTGTCTGCCAGTAAGCAAAGCACGCCGCGCTGCGAAAATTCGGCCAGCTTGGCGAAGTCGGGCGGCCAACCGTCGGCGGGGGTGTGGTCAAACTTGTAGTCGCCAGTGTGCACAATGAGTCCGGCTGGCGTGGTAATGCCAAAGCCTACACAGTCGGGAATGCTGTGGGCAACATGGAATGGCTCGACGGTGAAATGCTGACCGACGGTAAAGCTGTCCCCCGCTTCGATGGTGATCAGTTCAATCTCTTTTTTCAGGCCAGCGCGCCGCATTTTCACATCAATCAGGCCCATGGTGAGCGGCGTGGCGTAGATGGGCGCGTCGATGTCGCGCATGACGTGGGGCAGGGCGCCCACATGGTCTTCATGCCCGTGGGTGATGAGAACCGCCACGACTTTGTCGAGCTTGTCCATCAGATATTGATAATCGGGAATAATGGCGTCTACGCCCAGCATATCATTCTGGGGGAACATGATGCCCGCATCAACGACGACGATTTCATCATCGTACTCGATGGCGGTCATGTTTTTGCCAATTTCCCCGCATCCACCCAAGGGGGTAATGCGAATTTTATCGCTCATAAAACCTCCGAAGTTGACGAGAAACCGCTGGCTTCTCGATTATGTTAAGTAGAATTATTTTATACGCCCAGGGCGTGTCAGGTCTGTTTACAAACGGCCGTATCCAAAACGCGTCTCGTCGAACGGCCGTTTCTGGTTGAAAAGTGCAAATTGTGGTTGGAATTAACTTGCGTAAACGTGAGGCAATAAACAGGTGCTTACGAATACAACGAGGATATTATACACGGAGTAGAAGCCAAACGAGAAATATTAATGTGGCCTGGACGAGCCCTAAAGCCAGGGTGTAAACCCACAGCGCTGAGCGGTTCACCTCATCTTCATTGGCGGGCATTGCGGCGGGCATGACCAGTGGTTGCGTGCGGGGTACTGAGGCTGTTTCGGTGGCAACGGCCGTTTCTCCCTCAAACCGAATCACCGCCACAGAAATATTGTCCTCACCGCCTCGATCATTTGCTTTGTTAATGAGACGGCTGGCCGCTTTATCAGGTGGGTCTTCGCTGAGAACCAGGGCAATTTCTTCATCCGCTACGTGGCGGGTGAGCCCATCCGAGCAGAGGAACAAGATGTCGCCAGTTTCCAGGGTTTCCTCGAACAAATCAATTTTGGGCGAGCGTTCGGAACCGAGGCTGTACAGGATAACGTTGCGCCGGGGATGAAAATGGGCTTCTTCTTCGGTGATGGCCCCTTCTTCCACCAATTTGGCCACCAGGCTTTGATCTTTGGTGATTTGGCGGATACGGCCGTTGCGCCACAAATACCCCCGACTGTCCCCCACATTGGCAATGTAGGCATGATTTTCTCTGAGGGCAACCGCTACCATGGTCGTGGCCATGCGGCTGTTGTCGTTTCGCTCCAGCACATATTGGCGCAGTTCTGTATTGGCAGCTTGCATGGCGTTTAACAAACGCTGGCCCCAATCAGCCTCTTCAGCATGTTCCAGATAATGCTTGATGGTGCGGTCGGTGGTTAGTTCACTGGCAACTTCACCAGCATCAGCGCCGCCGACGCCATCGGCTACAATGTATAGCCAGCCATTCTTAGTTTCTTCGTCTAAATTGCTGGGTTCCCAATGGGAAACAAAATCTTCATTGTGGCCGCGAACCAGGCCAGTGTCAGTGCGGAGGGTAGCGGTAATTTGCTCTAGATTGCTCATAGCGAAAACTATAACTCACTCATCTAAAAAGAATCAAGCCGGACTTCCGTTCCACAGGGGAATCGTAGGGAAATTTTCCATTTGCCACAGAGAGTACAGAGAAAAAAGAGAAATTTCTCATGATCCTCTGTACGCTCTGTGCCTAACGCTTAACGGCTAATGCCAAGCCGGAAATATTCTTCCGTGCGCGTGTCAATCAGTTGGGCGGCTTCTTCTACCGTGATGTCGCCGTAGAAGGCGCGTTCGATTTCTTCGTTGGCCGTGCCTTCAATTTCTTCCCAGGTGCTGATGATGGGCACCAGGCGCAGCGTATCGGCCGTGTCCAGCCAGACGCGGCTGCGGGCCGGCAGCTTGCCGGGGTCCAAAAAGGCGTCGGATTCAGCCACGGCGATGAGAGAAGGTACGGTACGGCCGCTTCCCGCAATAATCGTCTGCCCCTCAAATGAATTGGCAAACTCGATGAACGTCCAGGCGGCATCCTTGTTTTCTGTGGTGCTGGAGAGGCAGTACGCGTCGCTGTGCAGCACACTGGCGACCTCCGCCTGGTGCGGTAGCGGCGCTACATCCCAGACAAACGCTTCAATTTCGCGATAAGTGGGTGTGCCCCGGCGGCTGTCCAGGAACATTGCCGTTGTGCCGCCCACAAAACGACTTTCGCTGTCCTGGGAGGCTTCTTCGATGCGAGTGGGCACCACGCCATGTACCTGTCGCAAATCGACAAACCATTGCAAGGCGGCCTGCGAGGGCGGGCGGGTCAGGGTGAGCCGGGTCGGGAATTCTTCGCTGTTGACAATCACGCCCCCATTTTGCCAAACAAACGGGGCCAGTCGGTAGAGGGATGGGTCTACGCCCAGGCCATACTGGTCAATCGTGCCGTCGTTGTCAAAATCTTGGGTGAGGGCAACGGCCGTTTTCACAAAATCATCCCACGTCCAGTCATCGTCCGGGTAAGCCACGTCCGCCGCATCAAACATATCCTGATTGTAATACACCACCAGGCTGGAGATATTTTGCGGAATGCAGGTGATCACGTCCTGCCAGGTAAAGGCGTCGATAGTGACCGGGAAAAAATCCTCTGGTTGAATCAGTTCACTGTCCGCCAGGTAGGGGCCGAGCGGTTCCAGCAGCCCATTGGCGGCAAAAGCCCCATAGCGCCGGTAGTTCATCAGCGTCACATCGGGTGGTGATCCGGCAGCAAATTCGGTGGAAAGCCGGTCACGATACTCGCTGCCAGAAGGAATGTGCGTTACCTCAATGCTGATATCGGGATGGGCTTCCTCAAAAGCGGCGACCAAATCCAGATAAGCCTGCCGCTCAGCCGGATCGCCAGAAACCATGAAGCTGACGGTTTGTTGAGATGGCGAACAGGCTGTCAGCAGCAGCCCAAACAGGCCGAGAAGCAGTAGGGTGTAGCGCAAATATTTTGTTGTGGGGTGTTTACTCATGTTGTGGTTTTCTCACTTAGTGATTAGGGGTAGAAAAAGATGGTGGTCAAAAAAGTCAGGTTTGTAGAGGGTGAGGCTGTCGATGAGGTTGCCCGTGCGGCTGTAAAAGCTAAAGTTGAGGCAGTTGGGGGCAGCTTCTAAGCGCATCGCGCCATAATCGAGATTGTAGCGCACTACGGAACCAGGAATGGGCGTGCCCAAATCATAGATGCTGCGCCCGCCCAAACCGTTGACAAAGTAAGGGATGCCGTCCTGCTGAATGCGCTCGTAAGTGTGGTCATGCCCGGCAAGTACGGCCGTTGCGCCCCAATCAGCAAAAGGCCACTGCAAAAAAGGATTGGAGCCATGCACGCTGGAGGAAGAGTAGGGCGGATGGTGCAGCGTCACCAGCTTCCACGATGCGCTGCTGGCACCCATTTGAGCTTGCAGCCAGTTGGCTTGGCTGGAGGTGGCGGTACGGCCGTCTGGCTCATTCGCGTCGCTGTCCACGGCAAACAGATGCACGGGACCGAGTTCAACATCGTAATACCGTTCGTTGCCGGGGAGCGTGAAATAATCCAGGTATGGCTGCAAAGTGGGGGTGTTCCAATCGTGGTTGCCCGGCACGGGGAAAAAGCGATTTTGCGCCGCGCCAGGGCCATAGCTGCCCGTGTAGTTGCCAATGTACTGCTGGTAATATTGTCCAATGTTGTCGTCGATGGTGCTGGCTTCGCCGTTGGGATAATTGTTGTCGCCCGTGGTAAGCACGTAATCGACGTTCCAACTGTGCACCAGATTGGCCACATCGGCCTCTGGCTGCCCCGCATCGCCAAAGTCGCCAATGACGGCCAGGGTGACGGTGCCAACGCACTCAGCCGCCCCAGCCTGTGCTGCATCCACCTGATACACTTTATTCGGTAAACGCCAGTTAATGAGGAGCAGCAGGCAAACGGCCGTTCCCAGCAAACTCGCCATCCCCCAACGCCAATGTTTAAAGACCATCAACTTCACCGTTTATCGATGCAATCTTCTGAAGTAGGAACGGCCGTATCGTCAGCTTTTTCTTGTGAACCGGTCTCTTTGTTTGCTGATGCGCCTGTTCCGATGGCAATATTGCTGCTGTCGGAAATGTTTCTCACCACAATTGTCTTGTCCCGCTGCACTTTGTCGCCACTGATTTTATCGCCGTAGACAAGGTCACCGCTCACGTAGTATATGTTTGGAGCTTGTTGAGGCGTGTTTTCTGTTGGGGTAACAGCCGTTTCTCTGACAATCTGCCCATCTTCAGTCGTAATAATCGGATCGCTGCCCAATCCTGCCTGTTTAATTCTATTCGCCAAATGGACAATATATTTAACACAGTCAGGATTTTCTGTACAGTAGCGCCACACGGTCTTGCCCCCTATCTCTTGTACCGTGATTTCACCCATATTTGTCGATTTTACTAATCGGTCTACATGCGCTGGCAATACATTTTTTTCTTCAGGCGTTGGCGGTCGATCTTCATGTATTAATTCAATACCAAGGTTATAGTGGTTGCCTGTTGCAAGCGGAGCCGCGAGATATAATGTAATAAATCCATCTTCCGTTATGATATTGGGAACTTTGGCATTGAAACAATAATCTGTTAACTGGTCTCGCGTTCCGAAAAATGTTTGCTCTATCTCGTTCATTATCAACAATCCAAAACAAAAAGCCGTTCGCATGATATAAACGGCTGTTTCCACTTATCGTTCATATCGAGTTTGTCTAAAAAAAGTAGCCACAGCCTCTGCCGCCTAATCATAGCGGATTCAGAAACTGTGGCTACTACTTTTTTGTATTGGCCTAACAAGCAGCCCGAATACGAACTACTTCATTACGGCACAAACTCAAAGGCACCGATGTCGCAAGCCGCGTCACGGCTGATGCCCCGTTGATCGGTTGCTGGGCAAACGGCCGTATCCGCCGCATCAATCGCCACGCTGCCAGCCAACAGGGCATGGGTCAGCGTTGGCCCGCCATTGTCCGCCAGCACATCCACGCCCGCATCGGTTGTGATAATGTCGCTGGCCACCGGGTTACAGCTGTCGTCCTGCACCACGTTAGAGCCGCCAGAAACGACGTTGACCGGGTTGCCAGAAGCAAACTGTTCGCAAGCGTACCATTGGTTGCCCGCGATGATCGAGTTGGTTAGCGTGAACGTGGGCACAAAGCTGGGATCGTATTGGCCAACGAAGATGGTGGACGGTGCCCAATCGGGGGCAATGTTACCCACAATCGTGGCGTTGGTGATAGTTAGATCCCCATCGGTCAGGAAGATCGCGCCACCGTGCCAGCCAGTGGCCGTATTGCCGCTGATGGTGCTGTTCACAATTTCCACATCGCCCAGAGCACGTATACCACCGCCAACGTCGTTAGAAACGTTGCCGCTGATGGTGCTGCGCACGATGTTGGTGGTCGTGTTGAAGAAGCTGTACACACCGCCGCCTGACCAGGCTGCCGTGTTGTTCGCCACGTTGCTGTCGATCAGGTTCAGCGTTGCGCCGTCACCGCTGTAGATGCCGCCGCCGCCTTGCCAATAATCGCCAGCGTCCGTGGCCATCGTGTTGTTGGTCACGGTTACGTGATCCAGCGTTAGCGTGCCGTTGTTGATCACGCCACCTCCCAGCTGCCAGCCGTAGCCATCCGCCAGCGTCAAGCCGTTGATGGTGGCATTGCCTGTTGCTTCCACAACCAGAACGCGATCCACACCACCGCCGCTCACTGTCACGCCCGGTGCCGCCGAAGCGTCGATGGTGACGGTTTTGTTGTTCACCACCAGCGGGCCGGAGGTTAGCGTAATGGTGCTGCCAGCCAGGGATGGATCGAATAAAACCAGGCCGTTGCTAGCTACCAGTTTGATGGCCTGGCGCAGGGAACCGGGGCCGCTGTCATCTGTGTTGGTGACGGTGGCTTCTACGGGAGCCGTCAGTCGTACCTGATCCAGCATAGCCGTAGCGGTGGCGCTGTTCGTCGGCAGTTTGAAGCCGTAGCCCCACACGTCGCTCAATGTCAGACCGTCATCCGGCGCGCCAGCGGGCTGCTCGGCGCTGCGGCTGAAGGCGGTAAACGGTACAGTGATTTCTTGCCAGCCGGTGAAGTCGTCTACAAAGGTGGCTTCAAACCGTTCGGCCGTATCTGGACCTTGGTAGACGCGCACGTAGTCGATGACCATTTCCTGCGGGAAGGTGAGGTCTGGGCTGACTGCGCCACCAAAGTTGCCGCCAATCGCCATGTTTAGCAGGATGAAGACCGGGTCGTTAAACACCCATTCGTTCGGAGCCACATCAGCCGGGGTGGCGGTGTGGAACAGAATCCCGTCCACATACCATTCGATCAGGTCTGGTTGCCATTCGATGGTGTAGGTGTGGAAGCTGCCCGCTACGCCGCCAGGGAAGTTGTAGGTGTCGCCAAAAGATTGGCCGCCAGAGTAGCCGGGGCCGTGAATGGTGCCAAACACCTCATCGGGAATGCGGCTGACGTATTCCATGAAGTCGATTTCGCCAGTTTGCGGCCAATCCACTTCGTTGATATCCGTGCCCAGGCTCCAGAACGCGGGCCAGAGGCCGTCTTCGCCGTCGGGAACTTGAATGCGGGATTCAATACGGCCGTATGCCACTTCCACCTTGTTGGCCGACAACAGCCGGGCTGAGGTGTATTCACACGGGCCATAGTAGCAGGTCAAACCTTCCGCATCGCGGGCGGTGATAACCAGGTTACCCGCGCCGTCGGTGGCCGCGTTGGCCGGGTCGTCGGTGTAATATTGCAGCTCGGCATTGCCCCAGCCGGGGATGCCGTTGACCGTGCCGTCCCCAATTTCGTAGGACCAATTCTCCGGGTTGGGCGGTGTGCCTGCCGGATCGTTAAACTCATCGCTCCACACCAGCGACCAGCCAGCCTTGCCCGGATCGGGGGCGCGATTGTCCAGCAGTTCCAGCGTAATCGTATCGCCAGTGCCCTGGCCGTAATACATGAAGCTCAAGCCTTCATTCAGGCTCCAATCTTGCCCAAGGGCAAAATCGCGGCCAAAAGTGGGTGCTGCCAGCTCCATGCCTTGGACGGCTTTACCTGCGTAGTGCCACGCGTCGCGGTAATGGCGGGCCGCTTTGTCGTAATTGCCCGTCGCAATTTGTGCTTCAGCGTTGGCCAGTTCAGCCTCGGCTCTGCCGATCCAGTATGCTTGACCGTCATTGGCGACAGCTTGCTGCAGGGCGAGAGTGGCCAGGGTATTTTCGGCGGCTAACAGTTGATCGATGGCGGTTTGAACGGCCGTTTCATTGCTCCCTGTCACCTTCATCAGTTCCAGGATGGCCTGCCGGTCGCGGTCAAAAACGCGTTTGCCGTCATCGGTTGCCAGATAGTAATCGTTGAGCCAGTAGTTGTCGCTTTGGCTTTGTTCCAGGCGCGTGATCGCTTTGCCCAGCCACCCATCAACGAGATTGTCACCCGTTGGCAGCAGGGCCGAGAGATCGGCAATGACCTGTGCTTTTACGGCAGCGGGGCTGGGTCCAATGGCTGGTACGGCATGCAGTACCGTTTCGTAAGCGCCTTGACCGGGCAGTGCCATCGCATCACTCGCGGCAATTTCCGGGGTGGTTAGCAAGATGCCAGCACTGTCCCACAAGAAAGCGCCCTTCTCAAAATCGTCTAGCAGCAGCGCGTCGTACGCCTCATCGTCCACGATGCTGGCGGCGGCCTGCATGATGAAACCAGGAGCGACATCGACCGGATTGGTGAGACGCAGGATGACGCGCTCGGTGCCTTCGTACTTGTTGTCATCCAGTGTTTCCAGGGTGAAGGAAAGCTGTGAGGGACCGCCTTGTACAAAGGTGAGCGTGCCTGCTGGTGGCTGCACGTAATCGCGACCTGGCTCAGCCAGCACGGTTTCTACGCTGTAATCAACGGACACTTGTGCGGGATCATCTTCGCCTAGCGCCCGGTTGAGGCTGACGGTGATTTCGCCCGTAGCGCCTTCAGCGATGTTGTAGTTGTTGCCGGTGAAGCCGACAGCCAGCTCGGGTACATCGGCCGTGCCGTACAGGGCCACATCGTCAATGTAGTTGGTGAAGGCTTGCCCGGCGCTAAAGACGCCAAAGCCCCAGCCGTGAACATCGGTGAGGTTCAGCCCGTCGTTGGGGGCGCCGTTGCCTACCTCTTTGCGGTTCAGGCTGTCAAAAGGAATTTCAAAGTATTGCCAGCCGGAGAAATCATCCACCAGGTCGATGGAGTAGCGTTCGGCCGTATCGCCGGTGGTGCCGTCGGCGCGGTTGTCCAGCACGTCCAGGAACAGAGTGCTGCCGGTGTTGTTGCCGTACAGCCAGAAGCTGATGCCCACAAAGCGGCTCCAATCTTGGGTGACCCAGGTGTCCACGGCTTCATTTTCAAAGGCGTGCACCATGCCGCCCCAACTGCCGGAGGGTACGTTGGTGTCGAGCTGGAGCACGTTGTTGCCCGCGACGGAGCCGGGCACTGGCAGCGGTGGGGTGGTGCTGGTGGCAAAGCTGACGATGGCATCGGGGCCTTCAAATTTGTAGAAGCCAATGGGATTGCCGTCGCCATCGGTGCCGCTGGGCAGACCAGACTCAAAATCATCAACAATGGCGCGTTCCAGGCCGATGTTGTCCAGCCGCAGCGTGCCAGCCGAGCCATCCAGAATGATGGCAAAGCCCCACATTTCGGTGAGGGTCAGGCCGTCATCGGGTGCGCCAGCGGGTTGGTAATCGGTGGCGCGGGTGAAGTTGGTAAAGGGGATGGTGATGTCTTGCCAGCCGCTGAAATCATCCACGAAAACAAAGTCGAACCGTTCGGCCGTATCATTGGCGGGGTCGGACCGGTTGTCCATGATTTCAAACTGGTAAGATTGGCCGGAGTTGGTGCCGTAGACCTGGAAGGATACGGCCGTAAATCCACTCCAATCCTGCGCGCCACCCGTTAAGACAAAATCCTGGCCAAAACCAGCATAGCCAGTGGTCACGTCAAAAGTGGCTTCGATAAAGGTGTTGTCGCCCACCTGGCCGGGTTGGGCCAAGGGGTCGGCATCGGTAACGGTGGGGTAGGCGGTGGCAATTGTGGCCCCGCCGCCGGAATAAACAAACCAGCCAGTGGGTTCGCCGCTCTCAAAATCTGTCAGCAGCTGCGTGCTGGCGGCAATGGCTGGTCTGCTTTGCAGGCTGGTGACAAAGGCAACCAGCAGCAAGAAAACAAACAAATGAATTTTCCTCGATTTCATGGCATTGCTCCTTCACAATCGGTGGGTAGTTAGAGACCCTTTGCTGGCTCCCCTCGGTCTTCTAATTCCCACGGTTCAATGGTGGCCTGGCTGAAAATGCCTAAAAACTTCTTTCGCTTGTGTTTACAGGCGCTTTTTCGGCAGACACATGGGTAAAAAGGTTGGAACTTTGTGTGCTGGCCCCGTGGGGCGCATTAG
This sequence comes from Ardenticatenaceae bacterium, assembly GCA_020634565.1. Classification (GTDB taxonomy): domain Bacteria; phylum Chloroflexota; class Anaerolineae; order Promineifilales; family Promineifilaceae; genus Leptofilum. The sequence continues at coordinate 255,471 of JACKBN010000008.1, read as the reverse complement.
CTTTGAAAGCGTTTTCAGATAGTATCATTTGGACTGGTAGATGTCAATAAGCTGCCTGAGAATTTGATGAGTTCTGTGTGATTTGTGGCGTTTTGCTTGAAAACGTTTTCGCAATACAATAGCGTTTGGCAGAAGGAGAGTGAATGGTGGACAACAAAAGCAAGGTAACGATTCTGGATATTGCGGAAAAGGCACAGGTTTCCGCCAGCACTGTTTCCCGCGTGTTGCGCAATTCGGCCGTGGTGGCGGAGGAAAAGCGTGATGCGGTGATGCAAGCCATTGCCGAGCTGGATTATCGCCCCAATATTTTTGCGCAAAGTCTGGCCAGTGGGCAGTCGATGACGATTGGGGTGTTGACGCAAAATTTTGGCAGTCCATTTTATGATGGCATTTTGCAGGGCATCCTGTTGGGGTTAGAGGATTCAGAGTATTGGCCGCTGTTTGCAGACGGCCGTTGGCAGCCAACCATCGAGCAGCAAGCCTTGGATCTGCTGCTGGATCGGCGCGTAGACGGCATTATCGTCATTGGCGGGCAAATTTCTGAAGAAATTTTGCAAAAGGTGGCGGCGAAAGTTCCGCTGTTGGTGGTGGCGCGGCAGCTCCAAACCATGCCGAACAACTGCCTGTACCTGGACAATTTTCAGGCGGCATACCAGGTGACAAAATATTTACTGGACATGGGGCATCGAGACATTGCCCACCTAACCGCCTCTGTGGTGTACCAGGAGACGGTGAACGACATTCAGCAGCGCTACCGAGGGTACCAGCAGGCGCTGCGCGATGCGGGACTGGAGCCAGACCCCCGTTTGGTGGTGGAGGGGAATTTGCAGCAGCAGTCTGGTGTGTTGGCGGTTGAGATGTTGTTGTCGCGCGGACGGCCGTTTAGCGCGATTTTTACTGCCAATGACCAGATGGCGTTTGGGGCCCGCCTGGCTTTGTATCGGCGCGGCATTCGTGTGCCGGAGGATGTCTCTTTGATGGGTTTTGATGATGAGAGTTCGGCAGCGTACATGGTGCCGCCGCTGACAACAGCGCGCCAGCCATCTGTGCCGCTGGGGCAGGTCGCCGCCCAAGCCATTTTGCAGATGATGAACGGCCGTCCCCCGGAATTACCCGTCTTTGCCGCCGAGTTGATTATCCGCGAATCGGTAAGCCGCCATCGGTAAGCATTTTTCAATGACCGAGCCGGGCAAAATAAGGTTGCAGCAGTAGAAAGAGCGCTACGGGAATGATTGTGGCCATAAAAGCGCCAGCCATGAGCAGGGGCCAATCGGAAGTGGCGAGCTGTTGCAGCAGGCGAAGCGCCACGGGCAGCGTGTAAAGGCTTTGCGAGCGCAGGTAAAGCAGCGGCGAAACAAAATCCCCCCAATACAGCACAAACGAGAGAAGCGCCACGCCGATGGCGGTGGGGCGGGCAATGGGCAAACCCACATGCCACCAACTGGCTAACACACCGGCGCTGTCCAGCTGCGCCGCTTCATAGATGGCCGTCGGAATGCGGCGAAAGGCGCGGTAAAACATCAGCACAAAAAAGGGGCTGCTGCCCATCAAGGCGGGGGCGATGAGCACCAAAATAGAGTCGTACCAGCCCAACGTTCTGTAGAGCAGAAAGCGTGAGGCCCACAGAGCCACCCCCGGCACCATGAGCACCGCCAGCGAAAGCACAATCCAGCGGCGCTGACTGGTTTTGGGCAGCTGCGCCATGCCAAACCCGGCCCAGCTGCTGGTAACGAGCGTTAGCGGCACGGCGAGCAGAACTACCAGCAGCGAATTCAGGGTAAAACGGCCGAATGGCACGAGCTGCCAGACGCGGCCAAAATTCTCCAGGGTCATGTCCAGTGAAAAGGTGAGGCTGGTAGGCAACGGCCGTCCTACCGGGTGCAGCGCGGCTGTGAGCAGCCAAAGGAAGGGGAGAAGGAATACGGCCGTTACCAACAACCGCAGCAGCACACGCCAGTTCATTCTAAAGGACAAAAGTTTCCTCCGTGGTGCCAATTTGCCACTGCCGGGCGATCAGGTAAAGGCCCAGCACAATCAGCCCGGTGAGCGCATACAGCACCCAGAGCGCGGCGCTGGCGGCCCCAAACAGCAGCAGCCCAAATCCCTGCTCGTAGATGAGCATGGGCAGGGTGTAGGTGGCGTAGTAGGGACCACCGCCCGTGGTCAGAAACACAGTCGTAAACGATTCTTGCAGCGTCAGAATGGCATCGCGAAAGGCCAGCAGGAGCAAGATGGGGGCCATGAGCGGCAGGGTGAGGTAAAAAAAGCGCTGGACGCGGTTGGCGCCGTCCACCAGTGCCGCATCTTCTACTGCGCGGGGAATGTCTTGCAGGGCGGCCAGGCAGACCAGAAACCCTTCGCCAATTTGCCAGAGCGAGAGCAGCACCAAGCCCGGTTTGGCCCATTGTGAATCGACAAACCAGGCAGGTGGGGCGAGGCCGATGGCTTGCAGCAGCAAATTCATTGGCCCGTAGAGCGGGTTGAGAATCCAGAGCCAGGCCAGCGCATAGGCGGCGGTGGGCATAATGCTGGGTAGATACACGGAAGCGCGAAACCAACCGAGGAAACGGCCGTTTCTTCTCAACAAAATCGCCAGCAAAAAAGCACCCAGCACCCGCAAGGGCACCGGCAAAATCACCAGCGCCAGCGAATTTTGAATGCTGAGCAGAAACAGCTCATCGGTGGTTACTAATAAAAAGTTAAGGTGGCCAATCCAGGTGGGGGGTGAAAGGGCGTCGTAACGGAAAAAGGCGAGGCCAAAGGAAAGGAGCGCCGGCAGCACCACCAGCAGCAGGATTCCGCTCAGGTAAGGCAGCAGCAGCAGGCGCAGGCGTTGTTGGTAGCTGAGGGATCGCCCCCATGGTTTCCGCATGGCGGCTATTGTACCGAAGTTGCGGGCAGGGGCACACAAGGGCGGAACAATTTTGCCAATCAAGACGTTAAGGGAGTATAGTGGCAAGCGATTTCCGCTTGCCCATTGATAATTGATATTGGGTAGAATAGGAGTGTGTAGATGAAAACGAAAAAATGGATATTCAGTCTAATTGTTTTACTGTTGATTGGCTGTACGGCCGTAACCACCACAGAAGAACCTGACGAAACGGCCGTTCCCGAACCAGCAGCAACCAATACACCGGCTGAAGCAATCAAATTAGAATCTGAGGGCCCCCCCATGATTGGCACACCTGAAACAGAACCAACGCCTACTGAAGATGAAAACAAACAAGTCTCAGAGCCTGTCACGGTTGATTTGGGGGATATTACTCCCGTGCCTATTGACGCTACCATGGTGGTACAGCCTGCGCCCGGCAATCCAGGCATTAAAGCGCCAGTGGTAGAAGCCATGACTGAATTGAGTGAACGAATTGGCGTGGATGTTGCGGATATTGAACTGGTTTCCTTGCTGGAGGTAACCTGGCGCGATGGCAGCCTTGGTTGCCCGGAGGCTGGCGTAGCCTACACACAGGCATTGGTTCCCGGCCAGCAAATGATTCTGCGCGTCAATGGCGAAGATTATTACTATCACAGCGGTAAGAGCGGCGAGTTTTCCTACTGTGGAGATCCCGTGCCGCCGCTGGACAGCATGTCCGTGCCCGCAAATCCACTTGAACCAATCCCCGGTCAAGACGATTAACTGAATCCTTCAGAACTTACTGAGATTGGACCAATTTCAGTTGAGAACAGCCCGCAGGCGCTATAAATAAATTGGTCCAATCTTTTTCTCAAGCCCGATCCCTGTAAAAAATGAAAAAGGAGGCCCCGTCTATTCGGAGCCTCCTTTTTGTATCTCGCTATTTTCCCGGAAACTGCCCTATGAAATGTAATCGCTCAAGAAGTTTCCGAGAAATTAGGTTGGGTTGATTTACGGGCCGGTAACCACGACCAGTTCCGGTCCGTTGCCGGTTTCCGCGCTGTCGAACAGATTGCGACCAGCGGCATCGGGCAGGAGTGCCAGGCTAAAGGTGCCGTCGCCGCTGATGTAGCTGGTGACGTCAATCTCTACCCAGGTGCCGGTTACCACCGTGCCAGAATTGTTGATGAGTGTGCCCGCAGCAGGCGCATTGCTGTACGTGATGCTGTTCTGTGACCAGCTGTTGTCGGCGATTTCAACTGTGTCAAAGGCAGCGTTGCCGCTGGTGACAAACAGGCGCAGCGTGGCTGAGGCAACCGCGCCATCCAGTCCGGCCACATCAAACTTGAGGAAGCTCAAGATGTTGGGGGCGTCGTCGGTACCCAGGATGGTGGCTGTGCCGTAGTTACTGGTTGGCCGGTTCCCTAACACAATGGCATCATCTACGCTGTTGAAGGTGAAGGTGCTGCCACCGGGGCCAGAGGTCGCCGTTGGTGTGGGGGTCGCGGATGCTGTTGCTGTCGGGGTTGGGGATGGTGAGGGTGTAGCCCCTATTACAATTATGGTGTCGTTGTTATCGGCAACGCCAGTTTCCACAGCCAACAATACATTCCCAATATCGTTAGAATCAAGCGGCGGATCGAGGAGAATTGTGCCAAATCCTGGGCAGGCATGGCCATCAAATGGCCCGCCCAAGATTCCGTTACCCAGAGTGGTATCTGTAGAAAGGTTGATGATGGTGATATCGGTGCCAACTTCGCCTGTGACAAGTACAAAATTGTTGCCAGCAATGGCATCGCCTTCAAATTGAATGTCGCAGCGAGGTGCTGGGGTAAAGGTGGGGGTAGGCGGAACGGCCGTATTCGTGGCTGTGGGGGTCGCTGTCGGACCACCGCTGCCTGCCGTCTGCACGATGAGTTCCGGCTGGTTGCCACTTTCGCGGCTGGCCAGCAGAATCAGACCAGAATCGGCCGTGCTCAGGCCAAAGCTTACCAATCCATTGGCGCTGACCGCGCTGGTAACATCCACATCTACGTAATTGTTGGCGGTTGTGCTGCCAGAGCTGCCGATCACGCTGCCGAACGCTGGGGCGTTGCTAAAGTTGATGCTGGTTTCGCCCCAGCTGTTGTCAGCCAGCTGATGCACATCGTACCCTGGCGTGGAACTGCTTTGCACGTAAATGCGCAGGGTCGCCTGGGAAACGGTCCCATTGAGGCCCTGCACATCAAAGCGCAGATAGCTGTTGGTTTCTGGCGACGCATCCAGGCGCAGCGTGCTGGCTACACCCAGGTTGCTGGTGGGCCGGTTGGACATGGTGAAGGCATCGGCTACCGGATTGAACTGTAGCGTTTGTCCGCCGGGGCCAGGTGTAGGTGTGTTGCTGGCGGTGCCAGTTGGGGTTGGCGGCAGCGGCGTGTTGGTTGCCGTCGGCGGCACCGGGGTGTTAGATGGGGTCACGGTCGGGCCACCACCGGGCACAACGGTAAAGTTGCTGTTGGAAATGTCGAAGAAGATGTTATCAGCACAGCTGACGCGCACGCGAGCACTGCTGCTGCCGATGTTGGGCACCAGTACGTCGGCGCTGCCGTCGTTGGGCGTGCTGGCATCGAGAACGGTGTTGTACGTGAAGCCGCCGTCGCTGGACAAGCTGATGGCGACGTTGGCGCAGCTAATCGGGGCCAGGTTGGTGCCCGCGACGTTCCAGGTGACGGTTTCGACGGTGTTGCCGACCCAGGTAACGACCGTATTTGGCGCCGTTACCAAAAACGGGCCGGTTCCGGTAACGGCCGTTACCGTTGTCTCATCGCTGGCTACACCACCGGCAGGCACCTGATTGTCACGCACGGTGAAGCGGAAATTCATGGTACGGCCGTATGTCGGCAGCAGTTCACCCAGCGTTTGCGTGTTGTTGACGATGTCCGAAATTTGGGGGAAGGTGCGCGATGGCGACCCGGTTGGCCCAAATGAGCGGAAAATCGGGGCGTTGCCAGAGGGAGACAGCGGCGAGCCGGTAGGGCCGAGATCAAACTCTTCCCAGTTGTAGGTCAGCGAGGCCGTGCCATCAACATCTGAACCGGAGCCGGTGAGGGTAAATGGCGTGTTGAGCGGAATGCTGAAGCTGGCCCCGGCGTTGGCCGTGGGGGGCGTGTTGCCGGTGCTGGAAACGGCCGCACAGGTGTTGCCATTGCCTGCCGTGGTAAACGACACAATCTCGTCAAAGCTGATGCCGTGGAAATAATCGTCGCTGTTGCTTTGGATATCTTGCGGGCTGCAAATGCCAGCGTAGGCCATGATGGTGGTGCCGCTGCCCGGTTCGTAGGCGGTGGAGCCATTGCGGTTGCCACCGGCGCAGCTGCCGGTGCTGCCGTTGAAGGTGTGATTTCCGGCAAACTGGTGCCCCATCTCGTGCGAAACGTAATCTACGTAGAACGGATCGCCAATGGGTGAACCGAGGCCGGTTACGCCCTGTGCTTTGGCCCCGCCGCAGACCACGCCCAGTCCGGCGATACCACCACCGCCGGTGCTAAACACGTGCCCCACGTCGTAATTGGCCGAGCCGATGACGGCGTTTAGATTGGACTGATTTTGGCCCAGCATCACAGCGCCGTTGGTGTTGGTGTAGGGATCGGTCGCGCCGTTGGTGTAGATAATCTGGTCATTGTTGGCCACCAGCTGGAAGGTGACGGCCACTTCTCGTTCGTAGATGCCCGCCACGCGGTTGATGGCGGTGACGATTTCGGCCAGCGCCAGCGGCACGGTGCCACCGTGGAATTGGGTGTATTCACCCGTTGCGGCAACGGCCAGTCGGTAGGTGCGTAGCTGTCCGCCGGAGGTAAAGACGCCGTCAATGCCGGGCGCATCTGCTGCATGGATATCGCTACCTGGCTCTTCGACCACCACATCCGGCTCAAAATCTTCTGGCAAGTTGGGGATGAAGTCGCTGGCGAAGTAGCTCTGGTAAAGGCTCACGCTGTTGTCGGTGTACGGGTCAATGAAAACACGGCCGTTTCCCGACAAAATCATGGCGTGGAATCCTTTGGGGGTGCTGTCCAGCCGCGCGTAGGCGGTGGCATCATCCAGCCCTTTGCCCACAAACGTTTGAATTTCGGGGAATTTGGCGGCGAGATCGGGGTGCATCACGGCCGTTTTGCTGATTTGGAAACGGCCGTAGCTCCCATCTGGCAGCGGCAGCGAGAGAATGATCTCGCTGCTGTTCATCGAAGCGGGGGCCTGGGCTAGTAGCGTGTTTATCGCTTCCCAATCTAACGAAACGGTGCGGTAGGCCGTGGGCACGATGACGCGATCACCCTCGACGCGCAAGGTGGCTTCATCGACATCTTGCCACAGCCCATCGGCCGATTGTGCTCCTTCAGGCGCGGCGCTGACGGCTTGTTTACCCCCGGAGGCTGCCAGGAAAATCAGCAGCAAGGCGGCACCGACCAGGCCCAAAAGTAAAAAGAGATTAACTCGTTGACGTGATTTAGGGTTATTCTGCATATTCTGTCTCCAAAAGAAAGTTGAGGTCTTTTTTTCTTCTCAAGTTGTGTGTGGGGAGTCTGAGGTAGCTGCAAAATGCCGCCCGCAAATTCTGCTGCGGGCGGCATTTATTCAACTAAAACAGCACTGGTTGTGCTTACGGACCAGTTACAACAACCAGTTCGGGACCATTGCCAGTTTCGGCGCTGTCGAACAGGTTGCGGCCTGAGCCGTCGGGCAGCAGCGCCAGGCTAAAGGTGCCGTCGCCGCTGATGTAGCTGGTAACGTCAATCTCTATCCAGGTGCCGCCGCTGAGGCTGCCGGAGCCGTTGATCAAGGCACCGGCTGCTGGGGCGTTGCTGTAAGTGATGCTGGCTTGCGACCAGCTGTTGTCTGCGACTTCAGCCACGTCAAACGGGGCTGCGGCCGTGGTGACAAAGAGGCGCAGCGTCGCTGAAGCGACGGAGCCGTCCAGCCCGGCCACGTCAAACTTGAGATAGCTGCGGATGTCTGGGGCGTTGTCTGTACCCAAGATGGTTGCCGTGCCGTAGTTGACGTTTTGCCGGTTGGCCAACACGATAGCATCGTCCGCCGTGTTAAAGGTGAAGGTGCTGCCGCCGGGGCCAGAGGTAGCCGTGGCAGTGGGTGTGTTGGTTGGTGTGGGCGGTACGGCCGTATTCGTGGCCGTTGGTGTGTTCGTAGCGGTGGGCGGAACGGCCGTGTTGGTTGCGGTTGGTGTCGGGCCTACAGATGTGGCTGTGGCCGTAGCCGTCGCTGTGGCTGTAGGTGGCACCGGCGTGTTGGTTGGCGTCGGCGGAACCGGCGTGTTCGTCGGTGTTGGGCCACCGCCAACCGTTGTTTCTACCACCAACTCCGGCGGATTAAACCCTTCGCGGCTCTGGGCGATGATTAGCCCTGTGTCCGTCGTCGTGAGCGCCATGCTGAACAAGCCATTACCGGTTACGTAAGAGGTCACATCCACTTCCGCATAGGTGCCGGATGTGGTTGGGCCAGAATTGTTGATGGTTGCACCCATTGCCGGGGCATTGTTGTAGGTAATACCGCCTTCCGTCCAGCTGTTGTCTGCCACTCCCTGAGCCGCAAAGCCCGCGGTAGAGGTCGTCTGAACATACACGCGCAAGGTGGCGTTGCTCACGGTACCCACCAACCCCTGAACGTCGAAGCGCAGGTAAGCGTTAACGATCGGGGAGGCATCCAGGCGCAGCTGGCTGCTGGAGCCAAAGTTGCCGTTGCCACGATTAGAGAACACAGAGGCATCGGCGACTGGATTAAAGGTGGGCAGTTCAACGGTCGCGATGACGCCAACGGGCATGTGTGCCGCTGGTGCTTCGCCGCCGCTGGGCGTCAGGGTGATTGCGCCAAAGACCCATTCATTGTTGGAATCGCTGGTAACGATGGCTTCAATGGTGATGGTTTGACTGGCACCGGGCGCTAACACAAAGCTGCTGGGGGTTACGTTTAACGTCACGCCAGCGGGCGCGTCTACGCTTGCATTCCAGGTGACAGAGCTAGACAGGGTGCTGCGCACCGTGCGCGTCCAGGTGCAGCTGTTGGCGCAGTCGCTGTCGGCCATGCTGGGCAGATTCAGCGCTTTCGGATCGCCGCCCAGCAGTGGATTGGCTGCCAGATAGTCGGCTTCGGTTTCGTCCAAAACCAATCCGGCCAGCCCGGCAACTGACAGATCGACGCGACCAGACCCCATGTCGAATGGATCGGCTGGGGTGGTGCCATCTTCTTTCAACACGGAGGTGAACGCCGTCGTCATGAGGGCAGACTGGATTTCGGCAGGCGTCCAATCGGGATGCAGGGCCATGATCAAGGCTCCGGCACCGGCTATATGCGGGCTGGCCATCGAAGTGCCACTGATGGAGTTCCATTCCACCACGCCACCGCTGCCGTAAGCGGCAATGATGTCTACGCCAGGAGCCGAAATATTGGGCGACAAAATGTCGATAGCCCGGTTGGCTCCGCGAGAGCTAAACCCAGCCATGATGTCGGCATTGCTGGCGTTGATATCCATCACAGTACCCGCAATGGTGCCAGTGTGGCCGGAACCTGTCGCCAGCCAGTTTTTCAGCACGACGCCGTCGGCATAGGTGATATGAACTGCGGGCAGTACGTGGGCATCGGCATTCAGCGAATTGCCATTGGGCTCGTCGTTGGCCAGGATGAAACCGCCAGCGCCGCCGTCCAGCACGCTTTGGCCTTTGTCCACACGGCCGTGGACGCCACGGTCGCAGACGACAATTTGGCCGCTAAAAGTGCCAGGAGAAAAAGCGCCAGGACCACAGAGCGGATCGCCAAAGTTGCCTGCATACACAATCGTTGCCGGGCCATAACCGCTGGTAATGCTTTTACCGGCGATGTCGGCGGGCGGGGTTGTGCTGCCGCCGCTCATGCTGCCCAAAACGTTCAGCAGAAAGCGATCATGCGTGGTGGCCCCTACGGAGGTGAGCCAGGGTGCGTCTGCCGGTGAGCCGACCGTTTCTGCGCCAGGGCCAGAGTTACCAGCGGAGGTGGCCACAAAGATGCCAGCCGCGCGGGCGTTCAGAAAGCCAACAGTGTCGAAATCGGTCCAGACGCTGGAAGCAGCTTCGCTGCCGATGGAGTAGTTGATGACGTTGACGCCGTCCAGGATCGCTTGGTCGATGGCGGCGGTGAGGGCGGAAACCGTGCAGCAGCCGCTGTAGGCAATGATGTTGGCATGGGGCGCCACACCGGAAATGTCGCGGCTAAAGGAGAAGGTGGGGGCATTGATGGTAGCACCCAAGACAACGTTGCCAGCCGAGGTGCTGGCGGTGTGCGAGCCGTGTCCATCGTAGTCGGTGGGGTCGCCGCCGTTAACGGTGGCATAGCCCCAAGCGCCGATGAGCTTGTCGTTGCAGGCAAAGCTGGGATCGTAGGTGGGGTTCCCGGAATCACAAACGCCAACGTAATTGCCGGAGCCGAACGGGTTGGTATGGTTGTAGCCATCGCCGCCAATGTCAGCAAAAGAAGGATTGAGGGGATTAATGCCGGTGTCGATGATGCCGACGATGATGCCTTCGCCCTGGGTGCCGGGTAGGCCACCGGTCGCGGTGCCGTTCCAAATGTCGTTGGCACCGATCCAGCTGGGGCCGTTGTCGGTGGTAAGGACGCGCTCAACGTCGCGCTGCACGGAGATAACGCCGGGCATGCTGGCGATCTCCACTGCTTCTTCGGGGGAGAGCAGAACGGCAATGCCGTGGTTGCTTGCTTCGTATTCGTAAACGGGGTCAACGAGACGGCCGATTCGCTGCGCCATATTGCTGACGTAGTCAGCGCGGCGGTCAGCCAGGAATTGGCGGTAGGCGCGGCTGGCTGGGTCATTGGCGTCCAGCCGGTTGGTGCCCCGGGCCTGGGGATTGGTGGGGGCCAGGTTGCCTTCACCGCCCCGGTAGCGGGCCAGTGGGGCTTCAGCAAAACGGATGAGATAAATGCCAGGGTCTGTGTCGTTTAGCAATTGGGAGATGTCTACGGCGGAAACGGCCGTTACCTGTTCGCTCTCTGCGTCGGCAAAACCAACAGAAGCAGAAGAGAGAATGGCAACGGCCGTAAGCAGCAGAAGCGCAAAAATGGCAAACGAGCTGCGTTGGGTGAGTTGTTTAAACATGTGTTCCTGTTTCCTTCAAATAGTGTGTTACAGCGTGCGTCAGGATGAATTGCAAATTACATTCAGGCTCCGGTCAATAACTACCTCCTTGATGCAGGATTTTGTAGGGTGTTTCTATTTACAGGAAAGGGCGGTGGGGAAAGATACGGCCGTTTCCTAAATTTCTCTCCGGTTGAAGGTTGACAGCGGTTGTCAGGATGCCCTTTTGTGGGCAGAGTGATTCTATGAGCCAAAACTTAATGCGTTGGTTAAGCAAAAGTTTCTGTTTGGCAAGTAAAAAGAGAGCCTGCGGACAAGCTCTCTTTTTATTCATGCTATTTTCTCAAAATTGGTGCTGCGTTTTGAGATTATGGACCAGTAACTACAACCAATTCTGGTGCATTGGCTCCTTCATCACTGCTAAACAGGTTCCGACCCGAAGCCTCTGACAGCAGCGCGAGGCTAAAGGTGCCGTCGCCGCTGATGTAGCTGGTAACGTCAACCTCTATCCAACCAGCGCCAACGGCACCGGAGTTGTTGATAACCGCACCTGCTGCGGGGGCATTGCTATAAGTCACACTGCCCTCGGTCCAGCTGTTGTCGGCTACTTGAGCGACATCAAAAGCAGCAGCACCGCTGGTGACATAGACACGCAGCGTGGCAGAGGCAACCGTGCCATCAAGCCCAGCGACGTTGAATTTGAGCAAGCTCAAGATGTCTGGGGCGTCGTCAGTGCCCAGGATGGAAGCCGTGCCGTAGTTGGTGGTAGGCCGGTTGGCCAACAAGATCGCATCATCACTCACGTTGAAGGTGAAGGTGCTGCCACCAGGTCCGGGCGTGGGGGTAGGTGGTACAGGTGTATTGGTTGGTGTGGGGGGCACGCCTGTGCTGGTTGCTGTTGGCGTGGGGGTTGGGCCGCCGCTGCCAAATTGAACAACCAGTTCTGGTGGATTATTGCCTTCGCGGCTGCTTACCTGGATCAAGGCAGTTTCGGCCGTGCTTAGGCCAAAGCTAACCAAACCATCACCCGTGATGTAGCTAGTCACGTCAACATCAACGTAATTGTTGGCTGTGATTGCCCCGGAGCTGTTGAGTACATTGCCTAGCGCGGGTGCATTGCTGCCGTTGAGCGTGAACTCGCCCCAACTGTTGTCGGCAACTGCATGGACATCATACCCGCTGGCAGATGTAGATTCCGTGTAGATGCGTAAGGTAGCCTGCGTAACGGCCCCTGTCACCCCTTGGACGTTAAAGCGCAGGTAGCTGTTGGTTTCAGGAGAAGCGTCGATGCGCAGGGTTGACGCGCCACCCAGGTTACCACTTGGGCGGGATGTAATGGCAAATGCATCCGCTTCAGGGTTAACCGTGACGGAACCAGTCCCTGGCCCTGGCGTATTTGTTGGCGTCGGCGGAACTGGAGTGTTGGTCGGTGTCGGCGGTACGCCCGTGCTGGTTGGTGTTGGGGTGGGGCCGCCACCAGGGTTACAGGAAGCGTAGCTCATGGAGGCGATATAGGTGCCCCAGCGGCCAGACGACGTGCCTGTGTTTTTGCTGTATTCGCCCAGATACCAGAAGGTTGTGCCGTCTGGATCGATGGTCATACCGGTGTAATCGCCCCAGCGGCGTGGCGATGAGGTTTCAAAGGAGGTGTAGGTAATTTCACCCGCTTTGATTTGGGTTTCAGCCTGAAGCGTGTTGAGTGGATCTGTGCTTTGCCGTCCCGCATAATAGACTGAGGGGAACGAACTGCTGTTGGACTTGGTATACCCAACGGCCATGTCATCGCAATGGTTAACGGCCAGGTCGGGATGGAAGCGATAATCGCCATTGCTAGAGAGGACGCCGGACTGAATGACGGTCGCTGTGGCAGGATTGATCTGTGCCCAGCGGATGCAGTTAACCGAACCGCTGCCTGGGTTACAGGCGACGGTCATGGTTGTCCAGGCAAAGCCGTTGCGGTATTCAAAGTCGAGCGGACGCCAGTCACCGGCATCCAGGGTGCCGCTGCCTGATTGGACGGAGGCTAGGGGGATACCAGCGGTAACGCCGGTTGAGGCATTGAGGTCGATGGTGCCAACGGCCGTTAACGTATTTGCGCCAAAGGGATCTGTCCAGGCCCAAATGGTGTGGTCCGCGCCGTTGTAGCCTGTTTCCGTAATGAAGTAATGCGGACCGCTGGTGGGCCAGGTGCCCTGGTTCCAGCCATGCAAGTTCATCGGCTGCGGGGTGTCTTCATTGTTGCCTAGATTACGCATCACAGAAGTCGCTGGCTGGCCTGCGTACATGGCTTGCTTATCGAAGGCCCAGATGCGGGAATCCAGGAAGGAGAAGGTGAACATGTTGGCGCCCATGTAGATGGCGTCGCGTCCAACTCCGGCATGGGGATAATCGAAAAAGATGCTGCCGCTGGCGGTGGCAAAATGATAGATGTTCCAGCTGCCCGTGGGATCGGCCGTTTGGGAAACGGCCAGGCAGTAGCCGGTACCATCGGCATCAATGCCCAAAATGTAGCGGTCGGCGGACTCATCGTAAATGGCGTTGGGGTCGAAGACGCCGGTACAGTTGGGGTTGGCCGACATGAAGCTGTCGAAGGTGGTTGGTCCGACGAGCGAGTTGCCGCTCTTGTCATAGATTTCCAGAGCCACGTTAACCACAGCAATAATGTGATTGGGGCCGACAGTCAATTCTGGATCGGGTGGAACATTGCCGCCACCACCGCAGCATTCGTTGTAATCTATGCTGTCGAAGTTGGTGCCCAGCGCTGGGGTAAGGGGATTGGGGCCGTTTGGCTCCTGAATGGCTTCGCTGGGCAGCAGTTCGGCCGATTCGGCGCGTAGGTCAGCCATTTTGGCTTCACCGAGGATGCCTTCCTCTTCTTCCAGATCGATTTCGCCGCGTTCCCAACGTGCCAGCTGGTTATTGGGGTCAAGGACGCCAGCCGGTACGTCTCGCAGGTTGATGGTGTAGGGTATGGCAATCTGGGATGCGGGGAGCGCGAGGTCGCCAGCTTCTACGATGCCATCAGTGGCTGGGCTAAAAGCTTGAATGGCTTCCTGGCGGCTGGTGGTTTCTGGCGCAGGTGCGGTTGAAACGCTAACAAGCCAGATGCCCAAGCCAAGCAGCAGCAAGGGCAGGATGATGCGGGGTAACTTGCGAAAAAACATGTTTTCCTCCTAAAAATGGACGTATGGGATTTTTTTATTCTTACACTACAAGTTGAGCCAGGTAGGTTGATCTACCAAAGGTTTCGCTATGATGAATCGTTGTTGAATGGCCGGATTGAGGAACGGCCGTATTGCTTATTTCTGCTTTTAGCCCCATCCATTGTTGGATGTTTGCCGGGTGGCAAAATAGAATGGGCAAATAAAAAGAGCACTCACCGTATAGGCAATGTGCTCTGCTTATTATTTATTAGGTGATAGGTGTTGTTTTTTCACTGCTGTTGCCACATCGTTTGCTTGCTTCTTCTGCTAAGACGGGGCGCATTATACTAACCAAGGATGAGATATGCCAATAATACCATGACAACGACGGCCAAAAGCACCAGAACGCCCAAAACCATGTTCAGTCCGGTGGTACTTTTACCGGCAGCTGGTTTGGGTTTGGCGGGTTTGCGGGTTACTTTGGCTGCGGGCTTTGGCGTGGCGACCGCTACGATTTCATCTTGAGCTTCCTCGGTCGTGTGCCCAACGACGGTTGGGGCTTCGTCTACCGCGGCCTTATCCGTGGATAAGGCGGAGGGTTCTACCAACCAGTCGGGGAGATCATCGGTGGGAACGGCCGTGTCTGTCATGTCAGCCACAGGTTGTGTTTTAACAACTGTGCCGCCTTCCTCTTCCAACCAACTCGGGAGCGTGTCTGTTTCTGACTGCGCCAATACATCCATTGGCTCGGCTGGCTCCATGGCAAACGTGGCGGTGGGGGCCAGAGTGCCAGCCTGTTGCAAGGCGGCTAGTTGTTCCTGGGCTTTTTGATGTTGGGGATCAAGCGCCAGGGTTTTGCTCAGATAAGCGGCTTGCTTTTGGGGAGAATCTACCAGCAGGCTAAGCAGATACCAGCCTTGGGGCTCTTCTGGATTTTCGGCTAAAAGTGTTGTGAGCTGTTCTTGTGCTTTGTAGGTATCGCCTGAGCGTACGGCCGCAATTGCATCTTTGAGTTTATTATCCATCTGGAACCATCCTCATGAGCCAGCGTGTGACCCCATTTACATAACAGTACACCTTAACGCAAACATTGTAGCATGGCTAGAGAAAAATTTCGAGGGGGTAATTTTGCTTACTGTCAATTGAGGATTAACTGCGCAAAGTCTTGAGGGTGGGGCAGGGGTAATGGAGATGTGCTTGGGAAACGGCCGTTAAATCCAGCTGCTCAAATTGTTCCAGATTTAATCCCAAAAACTGCTCTATAGCGACAATGAGATCGCATACGGGTAAGCCCATGACGTTGCAGTAGCAGCCTTGTAATCGGGTGACAGGTTTGAACTGCGGATGCTGAATGGCATACCCGCCAGCTTTATCAAACGGGTCCCCGGTGGCGATATATGCTTCGATTTCGGCATCAGAGTAGGGGCGCATGGTGACAACGGCCGTACTCACGCCCTCCCATTCGCGTCCGGTGGCGGGTTGCAGCAGGACAAACCCGGTGTGCACCTCGTGTTTGGTATCTCGCAAACGGGAGAGCATTTGGTAAGCGGCCGTTTTGTCTGCCGGTTTGTTCAGCATCTCTCCTGCGTAAGCGACAGTCGTATCCGCCGCCAAAATAATCGTTTCCGGTGCAAAGCTCTGATCTTTCAGTTGGGTTGCAATCAAACTGGACTTTAGCCGCGCCGTTTTTACCACATTGGCAGCTGGATCGGGATCTGTGATGCTGTCTTCATCCGCATCGGCCACCATCACCCGAAATGGAAACCCCAGCAGCTGAATCAGTTCACGCCGACGAGGGGATTGAGAAGCTAAAATAAATTCAATAGTCATAAGAAAATAAAAAAGGCTAGACCCATAACGAGACTAGCCTTTTTATCTGCTTGAAAAAGCGAGATTACTTCAACTCGACAACAGCGCCAGCCTCTTCCAATTTGGCTTTGGCTTCTTCGGCAGCTTCTTTGCTCACGGCTTCCATGATGGTGCCCAAGTTGTCTACAACTTCTTTGGCTTCTTTCAGGCCCAGAGCGGTCAGAGCGCGAACTTCTTTAATAACATTGATCTTCTTCGGACCAACATCTTTCAGAACAACGTCGAACTCAGTCTTTTCTTCTTCTTCTGCAGCTTCAGCGCCGCCCATCATCATACCGGGCATAGCCATTGCCATGGGTGCAGCAGCGCTAACGCCCCATTTTTCTTCTAGCATTTTGGTCAGATCAGCAGCTTCCAACAGGGTCAGGCTGCTAAGTTCTTCTACAATTTTTTCTAAATCGGCCACTTTTAAATTCCTCCGAAAACTAATTTTTGATTTTTGTGGTTAATTATTTTGGTCAGCAAGGAAACCTTAAGCCGGTTCTGCTGCACCCTCTTCACTTTTTGCGTAAGCATCAACAACATTAACGACCTGGCGTACACCACTGGCCAAAACTGAAGCCACGTTGCGTGCTGGCCCATTGATAAGCCCAATAACTTGAGCGCGCAGTTCGTCCAGGCTGGGCAGTTTTGCCAGAGCTTCAACCTGTTCAACGGTCACAAACTCATCGCCCAAAAAACCACCGCGCAGCGTTACCTTATCATCATCTTTTGCAAAATCGACCAATGCCTTTGCCAACGATGGTGCTTCAGATAGCGCAAAACCGGTTGCTAATTGACCTGCCAAGAATTCTTCTGGTAAAGATTTATCTGCTTTTTCCAGTGCAATTTTTAGCAGTGTGTTTTTGGTGACGTGTAAAGCACCATTTGCTTCATACACTTTGTCACGCAGCGCATTCAGCTGCTTTACGTTCATGCCGCTATATTCAGCCAAGAAGATGGCGCGGCTGTTTTGGATTAGCTCATCGTATTGCTCTAATAGCTCTACTTTACGTGCTTTTGTAATTGCCAAATTTATTCACCTCCTTTCAGTGAACTTTGAAACAAAAAATCCTCATGCCAGTGAGCATGAGGATTTTGCAGTCAGTGTTGAAACAAACTTGCAAACCAGAATGTTACTGGTTTCAGCTTGTTTAAAACTTGTTTGCGTGTCCCCACCTCGGCTGGCAATTTTAATACGATAGAATCGTAACCAACTGTCTACAGTAGAACAGTGCAGGTTTGATTTTGTTTTTAATCAGCCCGTATTTTTACGACAAAGCTTCATTTGTGTCAAGGCGAATCCCAGGACCCATCGTGTTAGCCATGACAATGCGATGAATATACGTGCCTTTGACGGCCGCTGGGCGGGCGCGCTTTACCGTGTCTAGCAGATGATTCAGGTTATCAATCAGCTGTTCTTCGGTGAAGCTGGCCTTGCCGATGGGGGCATGGATGTTGGCTGTTCTATCCACACGGAATTCCACACGACCCGCTTTGGATTCTTCAATCAGGCGGGGCAAATCGGAGCCGGGCGCTACAGTTCCAGCACGGGGGTTTGGCATCAAGCCACGGGGGCCTAAAACACGACCCAAACGGCCGACTTTACCCATCATGCTAGGAACGGCAATCGCCACATCAAAATCGGTCCAGCCATCCTGGATTTTCTTGATCAGTTCGTCGTCTGCGATGTAATCGGCACCGGCTTCTTCAGCCATACGGGCATCTTCACCTTCGGCGAAGACCAGTACGCGTACCGTTTTACCCAAACCGTGAGGCAGGTTTACAACTTCACGGACCTGCTGGTCGGCATGACGAGGATCAACGCCCAAACGCATGTGTACTTCTACAGTGGGGTCGAACTTGGTAACGGCCGTTTCTTTAATCAACTTCACAGCCTCAGCGCGGGAATACAATTTATCCCGATCTACCTTGGCTGCTGCTTCCACATATTTACGTCCTCGTTTTGGCATATTAACTCCTTGTGGTTTTAGCGAACCCGAGTTGGTTCTCCCACTATTATTTAATCAGAAACCGTAATTCCCATGCTGCGAGCCGTACCAGCAATAATTTTGATGGCGGCGTCCATATCACGGGCATTTAAATCTTTCATTTTTGCTTCGGCAATCTCGCGCAGTTGGGCTGTTGTTACCGAGCCAACCTTGTCACGGTTGGGTACGGAAGAACCACCCTTAATGCCAGCTGCCTTTTTCAACAAATCAGTTGCAGGGGGCGTTTTCAGGATAAAGTTGAAGCTGCCGTCTTGAAAAACGGTCACTTCCACTGGAATTACCTGACCAACCTGACCGGCCGTTTTTGCATTGTACTCTTTGCAGAACTGCATCAAGTTAATGCCGTGCGGGCCTAATGCTGTACCAACTGGGGGTGCTGGATTGGCCTTACCACCCTGAATTTGAATCTTTACTACTGCTTTTATTTTCTTAGCCATATTACCTCCATGGAGTCCAAGCGCCTGTTTTTAGGCTCCTCCAAAAGTCAAAACAACAAAATACGAAGGCAGCGTTCACCTAAAACATGAAGCCACCTTCGCTTATCAACAATTATACTTTTTCTACGTGCAGAAAATCGAGTTCAACCGGCGTTTCACGACCAAAGAACGAAACCATTACCCGAACCTTAGCGCGATCTGCATCAATTTCTGAAACAGAACCAATAAAGTCAGCAAATGGCCCGGTGCCAATACGAACTTTTTCGCCAATCTGGAAGTCGAATTTCACCTTTGGTGCTTCCGCTTCCATGCGGTTCATAATCTTGGCAACTTCTTCGGGGCGAAGTGGGGTAGGTTCATTGCCCATGCCCACAAAACCAGTTACGCCCGGTGTGTTGCGCACAACATACCAGGAATCTTCGTCCAGCAGCATTTGCACCAGGATATAGCCAGGAAATACCCGACGTTCTACCGTGCGCCGCTTGCCGTCTTTAATTTCAATTTCTTCTTCAGTAGGAATCACCACATCAAAGATTTTGGCTTGCATGCCCATGGTTTCAATACGTTGCTCAATGCTATGACGCACTTTGTTCTCATAGCCTGAATAGCAATGTACAACATACCAGGAACGGCCGTCATCCGGAATGAGGCTGCTTTCACTACCGCTTGACAAAGAAGAAGATACTGCTTGCTTTTCTACTTCTTTCTCTTCAATTTCATCACTCATCTAAAAACTCACTTGCTACTTTCAGCAAAATGCTCAGCTACTTCTTGTTACAAACCAATAAGTTGCCTGATGAGTAACTGAATTACATTTGAGAAAAGTAGATCAAACACCCATAAAAACAGGGCAAATGAAATCGTTACACCAATCACAATTGCCGTCAAACGTTGTGATTCTTCGCGTGTTGGCCAGGTAACCTTCCGCAGCTCGCCACGAGTTTCTTTCCAGTAGCGAGTTACTGGATTTGGTTGATTGGCAGTTTTTTCTGTCACCTTGTTTGTCCTTACCTTCAGAAGTCAGCTTAAAGCTGCTTTTTACAAAACTACCTCCAGAGACCAACAAGGGCCTCTGGAGGTTCTAAAAGAGCAGGGGGTGCAGGAATCGAACCCGCAGCCTACGGTTTTGGAGACCGTCGCTCTGCCAATTGAGCTAACCCCCTAAAGGTTATATGGAGCACAGGCTATCTTGCCACATGCTCCATTATACACAAAATTTGTTAATTCAGGATTTTGGTAATCACACCAGAGCCAACGGTCAAACCACCTTCACGAATGGCAAACCGACCGCCTTCTTCCAATGCCACCGGCTTGCTCAACTTCACCCGCAGGTTCACGTTGTCGCCTGGCATCACCATCTCTACGCCATCCGGCAGGGCAATCTCGCCCGTCACATCCAGCGTGTGGATGTAGAACTGCGGACGATAGCCGGGGAAGAATGCCTTGTGACGACCGCCTTCATCCTTGCGCAGCACGTACACTTCGCTCATGAACTCGGTGTGGGGGGTGATGCTGCCGGGCTTGGCCAATACCTGGCCACGCTCGATCTCTTCACGGGCAATACCGCGCAGCAGCAAACCAGCGTTGTCCCCAGCCTCTACCTTGTCCAGAATCTTGTGGAACATTTCCATAGAGGTCACAACGACCTTGCGGGTCTTTTCCTGCAAACCAACAATCTCAACCTCGGTGTTGGGGGTCAAGGTGCCACGGTCTACACGACCAGTTACCACGGTGCCACGTCCCTTGATGGAGAAGACGTCTTCTACGGACATCATAAATGGTTTGTCGGTCTGACGTTCTGGGGTGGGGATGTATTCGTCTACCACGCGCATCAGCTCCAGGATGGGAGCATATTCCGGGGAGTTGATGTCACCGCTCTCGGATTCGAGGGCTTGCAGGGCGCTACCACGCACGATGGGGGTTTCATCGCCAGGGAACTCGTAGGTGTCCAGCAGCTCGCGCAGCTCCAGCTCGACCAGCTCCAGCAGTTCTTCGTCGTCCATCATGTCAACTTTGTTGAGGAAGATGACGATGGCGGGAACTTCTACCTGACGGGCCAGCAACACGTGCTCGCGGGTCTGGGGCATGGGGCCATCGGGAGCGGAGACGACCAGAATGGCGCCGTCCATCTGCGCGGCACCGGTGATCATGTTTTTGATGTAGTCACGGTGACCGGGGCAGTCTACGTGGGCGTAGTGCCGATTTTCGGTTTCGTATTCAACATGGGAGATGGCGATCGTGATCCCGCGTGCTTTTTCTTCGGGAGCGTTGTCGATCTGGTCAAAGGCGGAGAAGTCGGCGAACCCTTTGAGGGACAGCGTCTTGGTGATTGCTGCTGTCAGGGTTGTCTTGCCGTGGTCTACGTGACCAATCGTCCCAATGTTCACATGTGGTTTTTCGCGCACAAATTTTTCTTTTGCCATCGTTAATAAACCCTCGTTCCTTATTTATATGTCGATCTAAATATTGGCTTACTTTAGATACACAAGGACAGGCGTTTCTGTAAGGAAACAATTGTGACGCCTGCCATTTTCACAACAATACCCCGCCAACTTGTACAAGTTTGACGGGGTAGAGAGCCCACGATGGGATTTGAACCCATGACCTCATTCTTACCAAGAATGTGCTCTACCCCTGAGCTACGTGGGCATCTCGGTAAACAGTACTCAGTGATTTAAAGTCAGAAATCGCGTGACTTTGTCACTCACCATTGGATGATTGCTGAACCGTGTTAACTGGATACTGAAAACTGGAAGGTGGGCCAGGTAGGACTCGAACCTACGAAGGCTATCGCCAGCGGATTTACAGTCCGCCCCCTTTGCCACTCGGGACACTGACCCTTAATATGTTTGTGTTAAGCTGGAGTTTTTGCTCAAGCCGACGATGGGACTTGAACCCATAACCTATGCTTTACAAGAGCATTGCTCTGCCAATTGAGCTACGTCGGCGCGTATCTCTTGTATTTAGTTTTTAAGAATTATAGGCAAGCCACCGCTGTTGCTGTTAAAGCAACCACAGGCGGGTAAGTATAGCATTTGTGTTTTTTTCGTCAAATATTTGAGACGACGAGTTTTAGAAAATTGTCCTTTTCTGCTTGAATTGTTGCTTGAGATTAGGGCATACTTGGGAAAAATAAAAACTTTCCCTTGTGGATTGTTTATAATGTAGCATGAATAAGTGATTTAGCGTGGTTTTGGGAGTTAACTATGGATATATCGGTGAGCCGGTTGAACGGCCGTTTAGCTGCAAAGCTGCCTCCTGAGTTACCACTGGGACTGGTGTTTGTGGTGGGGCAGGCTACCCGGGTTGGGGGACAGCAGTTTGTCCTGAGAGAGGGGATTCATCAATTGAACTGCCGCGCCGCAGACGACGTGGTTCTTCAAGAAGGGGCCGAAGTGCGGGCCAGCGGCCATTTGATGTTTGATCCGGAACAGTTGCAATATTATTTGCTGGCGCGTGACATCGAGATTGTGTCGGCGGAACCGCTGGGTAGCCCGGTTGGTGATGCTCGGCAGTTGCTGGCCGAAGGTCAAGAACTACTGTCTGCTTTGGCAGCAGTGAAGGCGAGGGCGGCTGTGGCTCCGAAGGAAACGGCCGTTGAGATGCCAGTGTGGGTGCAAAAGCTGGCCCCACCAGAGGTGCAGCCCGCTCCAGCTGAGGAAGCAGAAGCCGAGGAAGAAATGGTTGCGGCTGCGCCGGTGGCTAAGGCTGTGGAGCTGGATGAAAAGCTCATCTCCATGCTCTCGGCGGCGATGGATAGTGACGATGATCTGGAATTGACGCCTGAGCTGTTGGCTCCTTATAAAGTGACTGTGGCGGAACCCCCGACCATCGTAGAGACTGTAGAGACTGAGGAAATTGCCGACAAGTTGATGGATACGGCCGTTCCTTCTGAACCCACCAGTTATCGCCCTGTTAACCGGGAAGATACCGATTGGCTGGTCATTTTGCTCATCATCAGCTTCTTTGTGCTGACTGTAGCCGCTTTTGTCACCATTGTTTTATTGATTTTGCAATAGAGGATTTTAGTGATGTCTGAGTTAAATTCTGGAAACAAGCCAGTAACGATTTTGTGCCTGGCTAGCTATTTCAAGGGCACAACGTTTCTGGTCGCTGCCAAGCAGGCGGGTTGCCGCGTGGCGCTGGTGACCCGGGAAAAGCTGCATAATGAGCCGTGGCCCTGGGACAGCATCGACGATGTGTTTTATATGCCGCAGCTATCTACCCAGCCAGACATTATTTATGCCATTGCTTATTTCATGCGGGGCAAAGCGGTAGACCAAATCATTCCGCTGGATGACTACGACGTGTTAACCGTGGCGGCGCTGCGTGAGCATTTTCGGCTGCCAAACATGGGGGAGACGGTAAGTCGCCATTTTCGTGACAAGCTGGCGATGCGGGTGAAGGCACGGCAGGAAGGATTTAAGGTGCCGGAATTTACGGCCGTTTTCAACTATGACCAGCTACGTGAATTTATGGGTCGGGTGTCGCCGCCCTGGCTGCTCAAGCCACGTGCTGAAGCGGGCGCGATGGGCATCAAAAAGATGGATCATTCCGAAATGCTGTGGCGTAAGCTGGATGAGCTGGGCGATTTGCAATCCTACTTTTTGCTGGAGCAGTATGTGGTTGGCCCGGTTTACCATGTGGATGCGATTGTCTGGCAGGGCAAGGTGGTTTTTGCCACGGCGCACCAATATTTGCAGCCGCCCATTGACGTGGCCCACGATGGCGGTGTGTTTGTGACGCGCACAATGCCCCGCAAAGACAAAGAGACGAAGGCACTGATCAAGCTGCACAACAAGCTAATTTTGGCCCTGGGCATGGAACGCGGCGTGGCCCACACAGAATTTATTAAGGGTCAGGACGGCGAATTTTACTTTCTGGAAACGGCCGCTCGCGTAGGTGGCGCCAATATCGAACAGTTGGTTGAGGCGTCCAGTGGCATTAATTTGTGGGGCGAATGGGCACGATTGGAAACGGCCGCTTTGCGTGGTGAAGAATATCAAATTCCAGAAGATAAAGGTGAGTACGCTGGCGTGATGATTTGCCTGGCGAAGCAGGAATGGCCCGATTTATCTGGCTACCAGGACCCGGAAATTGTGTACCGAGTCCACAAAAAGCAGCACGCGGGACTCATCGTTGCCTCCCCCAAGCATGAGCGTGTTGAGCAGCTCATCCACGACTTTAGCCAGCGCTTCGTTAATGACTTTTTGGCCGTCGCTCCACCACTTGATACTGCCCCAACTTAATGCGGTAATCCGTCAGCAGTGAGCGGTAATCGGTAACTGATTACCGTTCACCGTTCACCGTTTACCGATTACTGAATCCCGTGCCTTTCACGATAAGCAACAATTAACCCCCGAATGGCGCGCTGGCTGGAAACGGCCGTTTCCACCGGTTCTTTTAGCGATGTTTTGTACATTTCATTCATTTGATGCGCCTTGCTGACCGTCATATCTGCCTTGGGCATGAGATCGTCGCGCAGGGGTTTGATGAGTGTTTGGTGCAAAGCGGTCTCATTGTTTTGGTCCCGGTTCAGCCAAACGTTGAGCGGTTGGGCAATGTTGGTATCCAGCCCGCTAATGGTATTTGGCGTTTCCATGACGAGATCGGTAATGGATTGCATGATGGTGGTAGCCGTCTGCCCGATGCCGAAGGGCAGCCACTTTTTGACGCCTTCAAACCAATCGGTCAGCATTTGCAGAAAGGGGCCAACACGATCGACTGCCTCAGATAAAAGTTGCTCCACAACCTGAAAATAACCTTCTATTTTGCTGAGATGGTTGATGAGCCACAGACGGCCGTTATCCAACATCGGCACCTGCGATTCAAAATTCTCCAGCGCTTGCCGCCCCAGCTGAATGCTCTCGGAAAGCGTAGGCATTTCGGCCAGCATCGTTTCAACCTCGCCTGTGAAGTTGTTAAAGCCATCGGTAACGGCCGTTTCCACATCCACCGCCGTAAATTGCTCGTATAGCGCAATGAGTCCGGCCAGGACGCCAATCTGTTCGTTGGCCTGACCCAGCTCCATGGTAAGCACTTCGCTGTCGCTAACGGCCGTTTGATTGTTGGTTTGCAGATTGGTTAGCTGGCGTTGGGCCGCATCCAGTGCCGCTTGCAGGCGCACGTTTTCGGCTTGGGCGGCGGCCAGCCGCGTAAATAAATCACTGTCCGGTGCGGCAATGGGGGGAACGGCCGTGTTCACAATTGGCGCTGTGGCATTGGGCACTGTCGTGATGACGGTTGCCGCGTTCTGGTTCTGATTATAGATGGCAGCACCCGCTCCGGTAGCGGAAGCAGCAACGGCCGTTAAAGCAGCGGCCTTAATAAAGTTACGACGACTCACACCTTGTTCATCTGGCTGTGTTGTCATATCCATTCTCCTGTAGCAAAGAAAATAATCTCCATGCGCCCAGAAAATTGGCTCTACAAACACGCCCCGTCTGGCCAATTCCGGGCAATTTTAGCACGGATGTTCTGATTTGATCAACCGTGTTTGATACATGTATGGAAACCCATGTGACAAAAAAAGTCACATTAGCAGGACTATTTTCTAGATTTGTGCTCATAAATGGCGTTCGGCAATTTCCCCGGAAAATGCTCGAATGTAGATTTTCAATTGAGCATTTTCCGGGGAAATCAGGACTTACGCAGATTGGACCAATTTCAGTTGAAAGCCGTCTGAAATTTCTGCGAATAAATTGGTCCAATCTTTCGGGTAACTGTGTGAGTCCTAGAAATGTCAGGGCAGGGGCCACAAATGTTCCGGCGGCAAGTGCAGGTGTACGGCCGTTCCCACACCAATCGTTTTTGCCGCAGCCGGAGCCGTGATCAGCGTCAGTTCAATGTCGCCGTCGAGGGTGAGGCGCAGACGGGTGTGCGTGCCAGCGTAAATCGCTTCCTGCACGGTGGCGCAGAGCTGGTTGGGCAAACGGCCGTCTGCGGGCGCAAGCTGTACATGTTCTGGGCGAATGGTAAGTTGGACGGGGCCATCGGGCACGGCATTGGCGGCGACGTGCAGGGGACCAACGGCCGTTTCCACCAGATTCCCACACTTTTCCCCGGCCAAAAAGTTAGTCGCACCAAAAAATGAGGCAACCTGACGAGTAGACGGCCGTTCGTAAAAGTCGGACGGTGGGCCAACTTGCGCCAGCTTGCCGTCAAACATCAGCCCGATTTGGTCCGCCAGCAGCACCGCCTCCTCCTGGTCGTGGGTGACCACAATTGTGGTCATGTTCAGCGACCGCTGCAGCGTGCGGATGAGCTGGCGCATCTCTTCGCGCAGATGGGCATCCAGGTTGGAGAGTGGCTCATCTAGCAGCAGCACCGTCGGTTCCACGATGAGCGCCCGCGCCAGCGCCACCCGCTGCTGCTGCCCGCCAGACAGCTCGTTGGGGCGGCGGTTGGCCAAGCCAGGCAGCTGCACCAGCGCCAAATGCTCGTCTACTTTTTGGCGAATGGTGGCCGCGTCTACGCCACGCATCTTCTGGCCAAAACCGACATTTTCGCCGACGCTGAGGTAGGGGAAGAGCAGGTGGTTTTGGAACACCATGACGGCGTTGCGCTTTTCGGCGGGGATGTTGAGGACGGAACGGCCGTTAAACAACACATCCCCTGCGCTCGGTGCCAACAACCCGGCAATTGTCTTCAAAATTGTGGTTTTGCCGCAGCCAGATGGCCCCAGCAGCGCCGTGATTTGGCCATCTGGGGCGTTGAGTGAGACTTGGGAAACGGCCGTAACCTCCCCGAATTGTTTGCTGAGATGTTGTAGTTCGACTTTTGTCATAGGGTTAAACGTAATTTGTAATTGAGTAATTTGTAATTGGCGTCTGAATTACCCAATTACAAATTACCAATTACCTGTCCTAAAGATTACCAAATCCGCCCAACGATGCCTGATTGCCAGACAAATACCGTGCCGTAGCCAGCAAAAAGAGCAGCGCGGGGGCAATAAATACTAGGCTCAGCGCGGCGGTGATCGCATTGTCGCCGGAGCTGACAAATGAGAAGAGCAGCACCGGCAGCGTCACCACCTGCCCCCCGCCGATGAGCAGCGTGAGAATGTACTGGCTCCAGCTAATGATGAAGGCAAACAGCCCGCTAACCATCAGCGCCGGGAAAATGGTGGGCAGGGTGACAAAGCGGAACCGCTGCCACGCCGACGCGCCGAGCGTTTGCGCCTGTGCCTCAAAATCGGGATTGTAATTGGCAAAAACGCCGCTCAAAATGAGCACCACGTAGGGCAGCACCGGAATGAGATGCACCAGCACCACCCCCAGCACATTGTCCACCAGTCCGTAGCGAATGAAGAGCACGTGGATGCCCATCGCCGCTGCCAATGTGGGTACGATGGTGGGCGCCAGGATGAGAAAGCGAACGGCCGTTTTCCCCCGAAATTTGTACAGTCCCAGGGCGCGCCCGGCAGGCAGCCCAATCACAATTGACAATGTTGTCACCAGCAGCGCCACCAGCGTGCTGTAGCCCAACGCCGACAACACCTGCGCGCGGGGCGAGAAAACGTACTGCCAGGCCCGCAAGCTCAGCGATTCCGGCAGCACGCTCGGGTACAGCCAGCGAAAGCTCACCGACCAGAGCAGCAGCGGCACAAACGGCAGCAGCACCCCCACCACAATGGCGGCGAGGATGAAGGCGCGGGTTGGGAAGGTTGGCTTGATTTGTTTCATGTTGTTCGTAATCCGTAATCCGTTATCGGTAAACGGTGACCCGTAATCGGTTTACCGTTCACCGATTACCGATTACCGATCACCGTTCACGGCGCAGCGTTTGGTCCGTAATGCGCATGTAGACAAAAATAAGCACGCCAATCAGCAGCGTGATGATCACGTTCATCGCCATCGCTTCGGGGCGGGCGTTGAGATCCACATCGACGTAGCTGCGGTAGGCGAGCACGGGCAGCATGGAGGGAAAGCGCTGCCCTAGCAGCAGCGGCACCTCGAATGCGCCAAAGGTAAAGGCAAACACCAACACCGAGGCGGAAACCATGCTGGGCGTCAGCAGCGGCAGCGTGACGTAGCGGAAGCGCTGCCAGCGGCTGGCACCCAGGTTTTGTGCAGCCGTTTCCAAATCGTTGCCGACTCCTTGCAGCGTTGCCAGCAAAATGAGCCCGGTGAAGCAGGTGGTTTTCCAGACGTACTCCAAAATGATGCCGATGGCCCACGGGTCGAACACCAGCGCGGGGAAGTCGGCGGGTTGGTTGATGAGTCCGGCCAGCGCGGCCAATCGGGCCAGAAAACCGCTTTGGAAAACAAAAACAGAATCCCCACCGCGCCCACCAAATGGGGGATGGGGATGTTGAGCTGAAAAAGAAAGGTGATGAGGCGGTGGCCGCGAAACGGCCGTCTTAAAGCCAGGGCACTCACGAGGGCGAGCAGGGTGGAAACGGCCGTACTTACCAACGCCACCCACAGCGTCAGCAGCAGCGAGCGGCTGAAGGCAGGCTGCCGAAAAATGGTCAAGTACGCGTCGAGGCTGATTTCTGTGCGGCCGAGGAACGGCAGGTAGCCGACGCTCTGCATGAGTGCCAGCAGCACCCCGCCGCCAAACAGCAGCAGAATGACGGCCAGCGTGGGAGCCAGCAAGAGGTACGGTCGGAGGCGTGAGGGCATGGTGCGTGTGCGAAATTTACCCCCACCCTAGCCCTCCCCCTGCCAGGGGGAGGGAACTGGCTCCCTCTCCCTCTGAGGGAGAGGGTTGGGGTGAGGGTGATTGATTACGGCTGCAAGACGGCCGTTTCCCAAGCCTGTTCAATCGCCGTTAGCCAAGGCGCTTGCAGCTCCGGCAGGCGGTTGGCAGCCAGTTCCTCAGTGGAGAGGGTGGCCACGCCGCGCGGGATGGCGTCAAAGGCGGCCTGATCCTCGGCGCTGAGCAGCGACGGGTTCAGCACGGGCAAATCGCCCCAATTTTCGGGCTGCGCCTTGCTCAGCTGCGCCTCCGGCGAGAGCAGGAAGTTGGCCACGACCATTGCTGCTGCCTTGTGTGGCGAGTTGTAGGGAATGGCGACGTAATGGGTGTTGGCAATCGTGCCTTCGTCAAAGACAAAGGTGCGGGTGGTTTCGGGGTAACGGCCGTTTTCTACCAGACTAGACGCTTCGGCTGGGTTATACGCCATGTCGAAGTACACTTCGCCGTTGGCAAACAGCTCCTGGTGGCGCGTGTGGCTTTCTGGGTACGTTTCCCCTTCGCGCCAGAGGAATGGCTCGATTTGGTTAAGTACGTCCCAGCAGGCGGGCAACTGCTCGTCGAACAGCGCTTGGTCAAACTCGCCCAGCAAGTTTTCATAGCCGCCAACCGCATCGTAGCAGATGTGGCGCACAAAGGCGCTGCCGGTGAAGTCGGGCGGGGCGGGGTAGGTGAACAGCCCCGGATTCGCTTCGATCCAGTCCAGCAGTTCGGCCACGGTGGTTGGTGGATTTTCAACTTTGGCGCTGTCGTAGATCATCACAAACTGGGCTTTGCCGTAGGGCGCTTCGTAGCCATCAACGCTGAGGCCAAAATCGTTGGCGACGCTGGGGTCGTCCCAATTGACATAAACAGAGTTGGGTAAATATTCGGAAAAGGGGCCGTAAAGCAGTTCGGCCTGGCGCATGGTGCGGTAATTTTCGCCGTTTACCCACACCAGATCGACGGAACCGTCTTCGTCGCGGCCTGCTTGCTGTTCGCCCAACACCTTGTTGACGTACTCGGGGCCATCGGCAACGGGCACCATGTTGAGCGTAACGCCATATCGTTCCTGTACGGCATCGGCGACGTAGCCGGTGACCCAGCCGTTGATCAAATCGCTGCCGCCCCACATGTAAAAGTTGACGGTTTGGCCTTGCGCTGCTTGCAGCACGGCATCCCAATCGGCAAAACCGGGTGGGGGTTCAACGCCGGCGACGGGCGTTTCGTCGGGTAGGTCAACGGCGGGCACGTCATCTGCTGCGGGTTGGCACGCGACCAACATGAGCAAGACGGCCGTAAGCCACAGCAATGCTAAATTTTTCTTCTTCACAATAAATCCTCGCTTTCTGCTTGATAATTTTTGGCTCCTTGAGGGAATCATTGGTTGGGTCGGATTGTCAATCCGACGTACACATCCTTAAACCGCAAAGAACCAAATTTGCTCGATAGGATAGCAATTTTTGCGATGCTAACCGTAGGCTGCCTTACAGGCAACGGCAAATGGGGATGTGTAACAAATTTGTAAGAGGTTTTTGGAATATACGCGGGTAGGGGCTTCTCGCTGCCTGAAAGATTGGACCAATTTGCGTTGTAAAGTTACAGACTGCCTTAGACTAAAATTGGTCCAATCTGAGTGTAGGCGGGTGAACTTATTCCGGTTTACTGTAGCCGAGGCGTTTGAGTGCTCTCTCGTTGTGCCGCCATTTGGGTTCTACTTTGACCCACAGCTCCAGAAACACTTTGCCATCGACGAGTGTTTCCAGCTCTTTGCGGGCGGCGGCTCCGATTTTGCGCAGTTGGCTCCCTTTGGCCCCGATGACAATCGCTTTGTGGTTGTCCCGTTCTACAAAAATGTTGGCCCCGATATAGGTGACGCCGTTGTCCCGCTCTTTGAACTGGTCCACCTGCACGGCGACGCCGTACGGGATTTCGTCGCGTAGTTGGAGCATGACTTGTTCGCGAATGAACTCGGCGGCCATGTCCCGGACGTAGATGTCGGTGATTTGGTCGGCGGGGTAGTAGCGGGGGCCTTCGGGCAGGGCTTGCACGATGAGGTTGAGTAGATCGGAACGGCCGTTTCCCTCTTGTGCCGAAAAGAAAATCCAGGCAGCTTCAGGCGCCAGGGCGCGGTACGCCTCGGTGTGGGGCATCACATTTTCGGGCGCGGTGACGTCGCTTTTGTTGATGGCCAGGACAACGGGAATCGTCTCATCTACCTGGGCCACCATTTCGGCGATCGCTTTGTCGCCAGGGCCGATCGGTTCGCTGCCGTCCACCAGCCAGAGCACCACATCCGCTTCGTTAAGGGATTCAACGGCCGTTTCCACCATAAATTCGTCTAGCTTGTGGCGCGGCTGCATGAGTCCGGGTGTATCCATGAAGACGATCTGGAAATCGGCCGTGGTGAGGATGCCCAGCTGGCGGCTGCGCGTGGTTTGCGGCTTGGGCGAGACGATGTTGATCTTTTCTTGGAGCAGCGCGTTGATCAGCGTGCTTTTGCCCACGTTGGGGCGGCCAATCACCGCCACAAAGCCGGAGCGGTGGTCGTCACTTGTGTCATATCCAGTTGGGTTGGAAGTTGATTCATTCATATTTTTGTAATTGGGTAATTGGTAATTAGTAATTGGCAATTGATCAAAATTATCCAATTACTAATTACTCAATTACTTCGTCATTTATTGTCCAAAATGCGGCTGAGTTCACGACGGGTGAGACCGACGCGCTCGTCGCGCAGGAGCGGTAGGCGGATACGGGCGCGGCGGATTTCATTCAAATCCAGCTTGGCGGTGACCAGCGCTTCTTCGTAATAGGGTCCCTGGCCCAGCAGATGGCCTTCAGGATTAAAAATGGTGGAGCCGCCGTAAAACGTGACGCCGTCTTCAAAGCCAGTACGGTTGGTATGCAGGATGAAGTTGGTAAACATGCTGGCGTACGCCTGGTTGATATGCTCCACCCATTTGGCGCTGCCAATTTTTTGCTCCGTGGCTAGTCCACGACCTGGTGAGGACGAGGTGAGGATGAGCATGTCGGCTCCGTCCAGCCAGAGCGTGTAGGCGGCGCTGACGTGCCAGAAATCTTCGCAGATGAGAATGCCGACGCGGCCAAAGCGGGTGTTGAAGGCGCGCAGATGGTCGCCCCAGGCAAAGTAGCGTCCTTCGTCAAACATGCCGTAGGTGGGCAGGTACACTTTGCGATGTAGATGCACCACTTCGCCCCCAGATAAATAGGCGGCGGAGATGAAGAATTTTTGCCGCGTATCGGCTTCGACAAAGCCAACCACCAGGTCCATGTCGCGGCTGGCGTCTAGCAGTTTGGCGAAGATGGGGTTTTTGTAGGTGGGTTGAATGGCGACGCTGAAGGCCAAATCACGCAGGCGGTAGCCGGTGAGGGAGAGTTCGGGAAAGACAAGCAGTTCCACGCCGCTTTCGGCCGCTTCCTCGATTGCTTGCAGGTGGCGCTCCAGATTGGCTTCCAGGTCGCCGAGTTTGGGGGTTATTTGGGCAAGTCCGACTTTTAGTTTCATAGAAATGAGTACTTTTTGCTAGTTTTTTGTGTTTAAGTGTCAAGTGCTCAGGTATCTAAAGGCTTAAAAATTTGATCACTTGAGGACTTGATCACGCTTTTTGTATTGTAACAGCATCCCACCCCCAATGGCGAACAGCAGCGCCAGCCAGCTATCCAGCCGCCAGCTAAAGAGCAGCGGTGCGACATCGCCGCGCAGGAAGGTGAGGCCGAAGTGGATGAGGGAGGTGGCGATGAGGGTGAGGGGGAAGCGGTAAGAAGTTGCAAGTTTGCAGGTGTGCAAGTAGGCAAGTGGTAAAAACAGGAGCAAGTTGAGGCCGATGCCGAGAAGTTGGGTTTGGTAGCGTACGGCGAAGACGCCGAAGGTGTCGGGTAGGTTGGCGGCGAAGGGGCCGAGGGTGGTTGTGGCACCGTAGGCGCAGCCTTCAAACCAGCAAGCGGCCCAGCCAGTGGTGATGAGCAGCAGCAGGGCGGGGGAAAAGAGGGTGGCGTAGGGCAGGAACGGCCGTTTCCGCCACCAACACCACACGCCCAACCCAAGCAGGCCACCCACCAGACCGCCGTAAGCTGTGAGGCCACCTTGCCAGAGCTGCATGAGTTCAGACGGCCGTTTCGCAAAATAGTTCCAGTGCAGCAGCACAAAGCTCAGGCGCGCGCCCAACCAGCCGGCAGTCAGCGTGCTTAGCGCGGCGTCTTGCCAGCGGGGCAGCATCTGTTGGTTGCTTTGCCTGTGGGTGATTCCCCAGCTTAACAGTAGACCGATGGCGAAAACGGCCGTATAGCTGTAAACAAAAAATGGGCCTAGCCGAGTCAAGATAGGATACATGTGAACCATCATAGGCAATACCGGCAGAGAGGACAAGAGCAGAAACCGGAGCGATTTGAAACAAAACTTGTGTTAAGGTGGCTAATAAGCTATGTGTACTATATCAGTACTAGCATTTCAGGTAAGGAATCGTGAACGCAACTGCTATAATGCTGTTTGCACATCCCAGCCAAGCTTCACAAGTCAGGAATAAGAATTGTTGTTCTGATGGTAAAAGTGACGTAGTGTCATGATCTTGTCTATAGGATTTTACTTCTCATCATTTGTCATCATTGGCGCCCAGTTGTGTCTGATGATGTACATCTTTATGTTGCAGCCCCGGCTGTGGATTAACCGACTGTTTGCAGTGTACATGCTTATTTTGTCAGTCGGCAGCTACAGCGTGTTGGTTTCTAGCACCACCACAGATGTGGCGGTTAGTTACACGACTTCGCAACTGCACGCGCTGACCACCATGGTTTTGACGCCCCTGCTGTGGTTGCTCATCCTGGGAATTTTTATCCCCCGACATCATTACCGAAAGCGAATTACTGTTTTTTTGATCATGCTGGCATTGCTGCCTGTGAGCTTAGCTGTTCTGGACGTGTTTTTGTCTACGCGGCTCTTGTTTGTGTTTGATACCAGCCTGTATGCCAGAGGATATGTGTCGGTCCGAGAAGTGTTAAACGGCCGTATCGGCACCCCCCTCTACTTTTTCTACATCACAATATCCAACAGCCTGTTGGTCTTCCCCCTCACCTTTTTTGCCTTTCGCCATTCGATACCAGAGCGTTTGCGCCGCGCGGCCCGGATTTTGCTGCTGCTTACCATTTCTGTGGGCGTGTTGTATGTGCCCTGGCTTCACATACCCATACAGTTGCGTAGCATGCTGACGCCCGTTTTTGCAGCTGTCGGAGCGGCCTGGGTGGTGAGCTCTTATCGGTTTTTCTCGCCGATGGAAATGGCCATGACCCAGGTGGTCGATACCGTTTCTATCGGGCTTCTGGTATTTGATGAGCAGATGTATCTTTCCGATGCCAATGCTTTTTCTGAGGAATATTTGCCTTTTACTCTGGCGCAAGATCAAGGCACTTTGACTCTGCCCCAGTTGTTACAGCGCCTGATGCCCGACGTGGAGAACGCGGCCGATTTACAAATTTTGCAGTTGGCCGTGCAGCAGCGGCCCACACAGATACACCAACTAGAAATCATTCGACGAAACAACGCGGATAAAACGGCCGATATTCGTGAAAAAACCTGGTTGCAGTTCAGCATTCGGCCTGTTTACGACAATGAAATTTACATTGGTCTGGCTTGCCTGGTAGAAAATCTAACGATGGAACGCCGCACCCAGGCGTATATTGCCGAAACGCACCAGACGATTGAGCAATATGCCTACAATCAAATGCTGCTCAACGAGATTACCAAGGCCTCGATTAGCATCAGTGATTTTTCGGCAGCTTTATCCATTTTGGCCAGCCGCCTTGTCGGGCTGTTTGAAGCGGACAACTGCTTCATTTCTTTGTGGGATGAGGAGCTTCAGCGCGCCAGACCCGCCATTGCGTATGGCGTCGATGAAACATTGTATTATTCGCTGGAGTTGGCGGACGGGGAGCCATCTATTACCTATGAGGTCTGCCAGCGGAAACAGCCAATCGTCATTGAAGATGCCTACAACTCGCCTTTTATCAGCTCGCGAATTGCGCAAATGTTCCCCACCCGGGCGATGCTAGCCTTGCCTATGATTACTCAGGAGCGGATTGTAGGGGCGCTGCTGGTTGGTTTTAATACGCCACGCAAATTTAGTAGTGAAGAAATCAAATGGGGTGAGCAAATTGCCCAGCAAATGACTTTGGCCATCGCCAAGAACCAGCTGTTTGCGGTAGAAAAAGAGCAGCGTATTTTTCTGGAGTCCCTGCAAAAAGCGGGCCAGGCACTCACAAGTACGCTCGATTTTGAGCAGGTGCTGGATCTGATTCTGGAGGAAATTGCTCATGTAGTGCCTTACGACATGGCTAGCTTTGCCTTGATCGAAAAGGATGAGGCTTACATGGTGCGTCACCATGATTTTGGCGAGTTCGATCTGAATCGAGATACAGCATTCAGAATGGAAACGCTGATTATCTCCGAAATGCCCACTTTGCAGAAGATGTACAAGACGAAACGGCCGTTACGCATTTCCAACACGGATCAATCAGAAGATTGGCGCTATCCGGGTCACGTTAAATCTTGGATGGGTGTGCCTCTCCTGATTGAAGACGAACCAATTGCCTTTCTGATGGTGGATAAATTAGAGCTGAATTTCTATCAGCTCCAACATGAGAAAAGGCTGGCGGCTTTTGCCAACTATGCAACCCTGGCCCTAAAACACGCCCGCCTCTTTACCGAAATCCAGCGGCGTGTCACCGAGTTAGAAGCCCTGAGTACGGTTTCCGCTGCCTTTCGTTTTTACGAGACGGTTCCCACCATTTTGGAGGCCGTGTTGCAGACAATGGTTGAGACTTTGTCGGCCAAGATGGGCGTGGCATTTTTGCTCAATGAAGATGGGTCGGCTGTCGTTTCCCAGGCCAGCTACCCCGCCGAGTTTTACCCTGCTGGCATTGAATACTTACTTGGTGAAGGGATTACAGGTGGCGTGGCCAAAACAGGCCGAATCCACATCTCAGCGAACATCAATGAGGATCCCGAAAAGAAAGACAAACCGAATGAGCCAGGAGCAATCAAAAACCTGCATTCAACGATCGCGCTGCCTTTAACCAGCAAACGGGGCGTGTTGGGCGTTATTCATTTAGGTCTGGATACTTTTCATGAATTTGTAGAAGATGAAATTCGCACTATGCGGGCCATGAGCAACATCGCGGCCAACGGTTTGCAGCGCATTCAGCTTATGCAAACGCTGGAAGCGCGGGTTGCCAGCCGCACCTTCGATTTGGAAACGGCCAATGAGCGTTTGAAGGAACTGGACAAGCTAAAAACAAAGTTCATTGCCGATGTGTCTCATGAGCTGCGGACGCCGGTTGCCAACTTAAGCATCTATATCAACCTGCTTGCCAGCGGCAACCCGAAAAAACAGGCCCATTACATCAACGTGTTGCAGCAGCAAATTGACCGCCTGACGAATCTGGTAGAAGCGACGTTGGGTTTGTCTCGGCTGGAAATAGATGCCGATAATCAGGTATTAACGGCCGTTGATCTCACATCACTTGCCCAAGAAGTCGTCGAAGGACATCGCGGTCGGGCAGAAGCGTTTGGGCTTCGCATCATAAATCATTTACAGCCAGAGCTGCCCCTCTTGTTAGGCGACAAAAACCAATTGGATCAGCTTATCACCAACCTCATCACCAATGCCATTAACTACAACGATGGCGACGGGCAAATTACCGTTTCTACCTTTGTGACAGACGAGGAAAAAATCTGTTTGCAAGTTGCCGATGATGGCATGGGCATTGATGAAACGGAAATTCCACACCTGTTTGACCGCTTCTACCGCGGCCAACGAGCCGGCCAATCCAACATCCCTGGTACCGGTTTAGGCTTGGCGATTGTCAAAGAGATCGTCGATTTGCACCACGGAGAAATTACCGTTCAAAGCCATCCAGGTCAGGGGGCCATATTTACAGTACTGTTCCCCCTTTATCAGCACAAGGTTGTTTCCCTTCTTGAAGCAGCGCAATCCAAATAAATCCCTGATTTTGCATTGGCAAAACCCCTTCCATTCGGTACAAATACGGTTAAAAGTAATAATCCTGTTTCTGGAAGGAGGAAACAATGGCGCATCAAGAAGTGTTGATGGGATCACAAAAAAGAATTGCCCTAGTTGCTCACGACCACAAGAAGGATGATTTGCTTACCTGGGCTAAATACAACCAGGATATCTTGCAGCAGCACATCCTTTATGCTTCCGGCACCACCGGCTGGCTTTTGGAAACCGAATTGGGCCTGGAAATTGATAAACTCATGAGTGGCCCGCTGGGTGGCGATCAGCAAATCGGGGCCAAAATTGCCGAGGGAGAGATTGATACACTTATCTTTTTTTGGGACCCTTTGCAAGCGCAGCCGCATGATCCAGATATCAAAGCGTTGCTGCGGCTGGCCACCGTCTGGAACATTCCGGTAGCCACCAACCGCACCACGGCCGATTTTCTCATCTCTTCACCCCTAATGCATACCAGCTACACTCGCCAGCTCACCGACTACGAAGAATACAAACAACGGCTCAGCCATGTGTACGGAACCGATACCAATCTATAAAATTTGAAGCTTGTGATTAAAATCACTTTGGAAAATGCTTTTATCCACTAGCTTCCTATTCCCTAGGGTTTGTAAAGTGGTTTTATGGGTTACTGGACTCACTTTTCACGCCCTGCTCCATTTGTAAACTCAACTGACTGTTGTACGGTGCAGGGTGGCGCTCTGGCGTATTTCTGCCGCGATTAGCGCCCTTATCAGGGAGCAAGCATCGCTCCTAGGGAGTTAGGATCATGAAATATCGTGTACATCGTTTTGGTATTCGTATGACGGAGGATCAGGTCAAGCTGGAACAGTTTTTGAATAATCTGGATGGTGAAGTGGTGGCGATCATTCCCAACGTCACGCCAGTTCCGGCCACCTTTGTTAATTTCTTGTTGATTGTTGAAAAGGTGGGCGTTCCGGTTTCAGAGAAGGAATTACAGTATGGTTGAGTTCGAAATTTTTTGGTTCAGCCATGGACGCAGCGTTTGGCGTGTTTTTGATTGGCGCTGAAACAATCTTGGCCAAATGACAAATTAAGGTGGAGCGTGGTTTATCTTGGCCACGCTCCGCTCAAAATTCAACGTAGTTCCTCTCAATTTGCCCATAAATTGGATACAAAAAAAGTTATATCGGGCAGGCTGGATAATCTGCCAAATCCAAGTAAAATCTCAGTCAGGAATTACTAGCTGGCTGATTACCTCCCCACAAACCACCAGCCACTTTCAATCAGGAGATAATGATGGATATTGAAGTTGTTGAACTGAACCCAACTACGCTAAAAACGCCCCCCACTGATGATTTTGGTTTTGG
The DNA here is from genome assembly GCA_020634565.1 of Ardenticatenaceae bacterium. GTDB lineage: Bacteria > Chloroflexota > Anaerolineae > Promineifilales > Promineifilaceae > Leptofilum. The sequence continues at coordinate 218,022 of JACKBN010000008.1, read as the reverse complement.
CAACAAGTTTGCCAATCGCATGTTTAGCCAAAAATACAGCGTGGAAAAAGGCTGGCACGACGCCAAAATTGGCCCTTACGAGAATTTTAGTTTGCCCCCGGCAACGGCCGTTTTCCATTATGCACAGGAAATCTTTGAAGGCACTAAAGCTTATCGCCGCGCCGATGGCAACATTAACCTGTTTCGGCCGTGGGAAAACATGAAGCGGTTCAACAACTCCGCCCGCCGCATGTCGATGGCCGTGGTCGATGAAGAAGACCATCTCAACGCCATCATCAAGCTCATCGAACTAGAGCATGAATGGGTGCCCACCGTCGATGGTGCCAGCCTCTACATTCGCCCCACCATGATTGCCACCGATCCGGCGCTGGGCGTGCACGCCAGCAGCACCTATCTGCACTTCGTCATTGTTGGCCCCGTGGGCGCTTACTTCAAAGAAGGGTTCAATCCTGTTCCCGTTTACATTTCCGACAAGTACCGCCGGGCAGTGCGCGGCGGCGTAGGCGATGCCAAAACGGGCGGTAACTACGCCGCCAGCCTGTTTGTGGGTGAAGAGGCCAAGAAAAAAGGTTACTCGCAGGTGCTCTGGCTGGATGCTGTGGAAGGGCGCTACATAGAAGAAGTAGGCGCCATGAACATTTGTTTTGTTTATGAAGGCAAGAAAATCGTTACGCCGCCGTTGACTGGTTCCATTCTGCCCGGCATCACCCGCAAATCGGTTCTTGAGCTGGGCCGCGATTTGGGCTACGAGGTGTCTGAGGAGCCTGTGGAAGTGAATCAGATGCTAGCTGATGTGCAAAGCGGCAAAATCACCGAAGTGTTTGGCTGCGGCACGGCGGCGGTTATCGCCCCCGTGGGCAAGTTTGGCTTCCAAGATCAGGAGTACATCATCAATGATAACAAGCCTGGGCCAGTTTCCAAACATTTGTACGATGAGCTGACCGGGATTCAGTACGGCCGTATTCCCGACCGCTTCAACTGGACCTTAACCATTGATGTGAATTGACACCATTTGAGAGCCATTTTGCCCCGATTGATAGTTTCTGACGGGAAAATGGGGTGATACTCCAAGCTGGATTCGTTCGCGGGTCCAGCTTTTTATTTTTAGCGGCTAGCAAAACCAGCCACTAACAAACGACTACGGAGACTTTTATGCGTGAAGTAGCAATTTTAGGGGTGGGGCAAACGGCCGTTCGCGAGCAGTGGGACCAATCCATTCGGCAGCTGGCCGTGGCTGCGGGCCGGGCTGCCATGCAGGACGCAGGTGTGGACCGTGTAGATGCTATCTACGTGGGCAATATGACCAGCGGCGTGCTCAACCAGCAAATGCAGCTCGGTGCCCTCGTTGCCGACCACCTGAACCAGCACGGCGCGGAAGCGGTAAAAATGGAAGCGGCTTGCGGCTCGGCTGGCTCCGCCATGCGCCAGGGCATTTTGGCTGTTAGCAGCGGCGAACTGGATGCTGTGCTGGTCATCGGCGTAGAAAAGATGACCGAAACGCCGTTCAAAGAAACCACCGCTGCCCTTACTACCGCCGCCGACGCCGATTACGAAATTATTCACGGCGTCACCTTTGTGGGGTTAAACGCCCTCATCATGCGGCGGTACATGCATGAATACGGCTACCAGCGGAGCGATTTTGCGCCGTTTGCCCTGAACGCGCACAGCAATGGCGCCAAAAATCCCAACGCTATGTTCCAGGAACCGATTAGCCAGCGCACCTATGATAGAGGGCGCATTGTGGCCGATCCCATCAGCCTGTTTGATGCGTCGCCTATCGGTGATGGTGCGGCAGCGCTGCTGCTAGTGCCTGCCGAAAAAGCGCCCCAGGCCGTGCGCGTGGCTGGCTCTGCCTCTGCCACGGACACGTTGGCGGTGCATGATCGGCACGATTTACTCTGGTTGAAAGCGTCGGAGCTGTCGGCGCAGCGGGCGTACGCCCAGGCAGGCGTGGTGCCCTCGGCAATTGATCTGTTTGAGCTGCACGATGCGTTTAGCGTGATGGCTGCCCTCTCATTAGAAGCGACTGGTTTTGCCGAGCGGGGGCAGGGGGTGCGTCTGGCGCAGGAAGGCGCGATTTTCCCGGACGGCCGTATTCCCATCTGCACCATGGGCGGCTTAAAGGCGCGCGGGCATCCAGTTGGCGCCACAGGGCTGTACCAACTGGCCGAGGCGACTTTGCAGCTACGCGGTGACGCGGGCGAAGCCCAAATCCCCGATGCCAAAATTGCCATGACGCAAAACATTGGCGGCAGCGGCGCTACGATTGTGACCCATATTTTGGAACGGCCGTAGGGCTTTAATCACTATTCAGTAAACGGTAATCAGTAGCGATTTCGGATAACGGATCACGGATTCCCCTCCTCTTCTCACGAAACTTCTAACAAAGCTAGCGGGCGACTAGGAATTATTTCCTAGTCGCCCGCTTTTTGCTGATTTTTAACAGCCACTTTTGCCAAAATCGTTACAATGTAAAGGTTGAAAATTGCACCGCGCATCGCAAGCATCTTCCTTCGCAAAGTTGGTCCTGCGAGAAGAGAAAGGAACTACGTGATTCACCTAAATCGTAAACATCACGCCCAAGTTTCACCCAGACTTCAATCTGTTTTGCAGCAAATCGTAGACGATGTTGTGAACCGGCTCGGCTGTTTAGGCGCACTGGCGATGACATTGGAAAACGATATGGGTCTGTACGTGCGGGCGTCTGCTTTTAATGTGCCTTACGGCCGTTTGCAGCAGGTGTTTAGCCAAAATCACATCCATCTGGAACCAGGGCAGGCATTGATGTACCTCAACAATGCCCGGCATCGTTATAACCTGGGCGTCAGCGCGGTCAATGGAGTCACGGCTCAGGTTTCTGAACAGGCTGGGCATCACCATCTCGTTTCGGAAAGATTATATGATTTATTACGGCCGTTAACCGACCGCGCCACAGCTGACGAAATTCAGCAGGAACTCAGCGTGCGTGAGGTGGTGGCCGTGCCGTTGGTTGTGCAAAACGAGGTGGTTGGGGCGATTATGGCCTTGACCCAAGATAACTTTACCCACCGCGACGCCGAATTTTTGGAAGCGTTTGGTAATCTGGCGGCGGCGGCTATTCAGAATAATTATCGGCTGACCGCCATGGAATCCCTGGAGCGCGTCATTTTTGGCCTCCAGGCGCGCATGACGGACGAAACGCGCGTGTTGCAAAGCGTAGTCGATGCCGTGGTGCAGGAGCTTGGCTACGAAGGTGCCATGGTGGCCACGTTGGAAAATGGCAACTCTCTGCCGGTGCGTGCCTATGCCCTGGATGATACGCCGCAAATTCTGACCCACCTGGAAAAGAAAGCCGGGATGCCGCTGCTTGGTCCCAAGTCGGTGGTGTATTTGGACAAGCCGCGTTACCAGGCCAATTTGAGCGTGCGGGCGGTGAAGGGTATAGACGGCCGTCCCCAAAAGTTCCTCACCTCAGATTATTTGTATGATTTGTTACGGCCGTTCATCAACAAACCTCTCGCCGACTTTGCCCAGCGCATGTTGGGCATTCGTCAGGTGATTGCCGTGCCGTTTTTTGTGGAAGATGAGGTGGTGGGCAATCTGTTTGTGGCCTCTCGCCGCGACCATTTTTCTTCTTGGGAAACCTCTCTTTTAACGACGTTTGGCCAGCAGGCGGCTGCTGGCATTCGCAATGCCCGCCTCTATCGCGAAGCGGAAGAGCAGCGCCACATTGCTTCGCTTTTTGGCCGAATGGCCTTCAGCAGCACAGCGGCCGTTCATGGTTTGGGCAACCATCTCAGCATCATCGGCACCTACCTGCATATGCTGCAAAACCTGAATGATTTTTCGGATAGCCAAAAAGAGGAGCTGGCCGAAACCAATGTCCGCATGATTGATCGCATCGACAAAGCCCTGCTTCTGCTGGATAACTTGCACGAGCCATGGCAGCATACGGCCGAAAAAGATGTGCTTGTCAATGATTGTCTGGTGCGGGCCATTCGCGAACTGCTGCCAGAATGGCGGCGGGGCGATAGTGACCTGGCCGACGCTGAATTTTTGCTCTCTTTGCCGGATGATAACCAACTTACCCTCCACCTGACTTTGGCAGACGATTTGCCTGCCATTCATGCGGCTGGCGATATGCTAAGCGAAGCGTTTCGGGTTATTTTGAAGAATGGCTATGAGGCTATATTGGGCAAGGGTAAATCGGGCAAACTGCATCTGGCGAGCCGCTTACAGGCGCCAAATCGCCTGCAAATTATCATTCGCGACAGCGGCGTCGGCATTCGCCCCGAGGATCTGCCCCATATTTTCGACATGGGCTGGAGCACCAAAGAGGGCAGCGGCATGGGATTTGGTCTCTTTTGGACGCGTGACTTTATCCACGGCCTGGGCGGCTCTATCTATGTAGACAGCAAGCCCGGCCACGGCACCACCTTCGACATTTCTCTCCCCATCAACTAAATTTTTGGTATAGCGGTGGCTGCGTTTGGCCTGGTTTAGGCAACGGCCGTTGCGCCACCCCTGCGATTATCACCAGCTGCAACCAGACGGCCGTTTTCCGTGCGGGAAACTGAGTGTGCCCCACCAAAATAGATGCTGCGCGTGGGCCAGCGGTTCACCGGGTAGCCCATTCCCTCTAGTTCAGCCACTGCCTCTGGATCAAAACCAGCTTCGCACTGAAGTGCGCCGTCTTCCACGTGGACGCGGGCTGTATTCACGGCGTCGTCCAGCGTTAAGCCGTAATCGAGCAAGTTGCTCAACGCCTGCATAATGGCGCTGCGAATGCGGATGCTGCCGCCGCTGCCTAGCACCAGCCGCGTTTGGCCATCCTTTAGCACAATGACCGGCGTCATCATGGTGGGGATGCGCTGCCCGGCGGGGCGGCTGTGGAAGCCGTGGGGGTGCAAATCGGCTTCGCCCATCATGTTGTTGGGGATGTAGCCAGTTCCCGGCACCACGTATCCGGCGGACTCGCCCGCTGTGGTGGTTAGGCTGACGGCCAGCCCGTCCCCATCGACGACGCTGAGGTGGCTGGTATTGTTGGGTGCGGGTGGTTCCGGCGCAAAGGGGGAGGCGGTTTTGCTGCTGAGCGCTTCCTCAACTTCTCCCGCGTACCGCTCCACGAAGCTGTCATCCAGAAAACGGCCGATTGCTTCGGCCACGGGTAACGACTCAATGGCATCTTCCCACGAATCGCGGGCGCGGTTGGTGGCCACCATCACTTCGTACAGCAGTTGCAGATGAGAGGCGGAGCCATGCGGCCGTTTTTGCATGTCAAAATGGGAGAGCAGCTTGAGCGTAAAGGCGGTGAGCACGCCGCCAGTGGAACTGGGCGGCGGCAGCAGGATTTCGTAGCCGCGGTAGGGTAGCCGAATCGAATCCAGCTTGTAAACCTGGTAGTGGTCCAGATCGTCGGGGGTAATTAAGCCGCCGTTGGCTGACTGATCGGCGATGAACGCTTGCCCCAACGCACCGCTTTGGGCGTAAGCAGCCCCTTCGCGGGCCAGGGTTTGCAGGGTGTCGTACAGGTCGGGAACGAATAACTTTTCGTTGGGCTGAATCATACGGCCGTTTGGCGAAAAAATAGCGCGCATGCCAGCCGTGTGTGTGTACAGGGGTTGCAGCAAGGTGCAGGTATCGGCCTGGAATTTGGCCAGTGGCAGCCCTTCTTTGGCCAATTTAAGGGCGGGTTGCAGCAATGTTGCTAGAGGCAAACGGCCGTAATCCTCAGCCATTTGGCACAGGCCGGCAATGTTGCCCGGCACGGCTACGGAGGCGCGTCCCAGGTGGAAATTTTGGGTTGTCGCGCCAAAATCAATCGTCACTTCGTTAAAATCAAGCGCAGGCAGTTGGGGGCCATTGAGGCCGGGGGTGTTGCTGAAAAAATCGTAGACAAGGGAACGGCCGCTTTGCGGGTTGTACAGGTGGGCGATGCCGCTGCCCCCCAGGTGCACCACGCCCACTTCGGCGATAAATGAGGCAAAAGCGGCGGCCACGGCGGCGTCCACCGCGTTGCCCCCCATTTGCAAAATTTGTTGTCCCGCAGCGGCCGTTTGGGGGTCCCCGGCAGCAATCACTCCACGCATAAAAACTTACTCCTTCTTTTGTTTTGGCTGGTCGCGTAGTTTACCCCATTTTTTTGTTGAAGCTTGAAGATTTTATAGGAAGGAACAAAGGCAGAAAGATACAAAGGGAATATTTTCCTTTGTTCCTTGCTTCCTTCGTCTCTTCGTATAAATAAAAATGGCCTTAGGATTGATTGGCGTTATTGGCAGAACCGATTCGCCTAAAATGGGTGATCGTGATAGAAAAACTGGATAATTCTGGCCACAGGTAGCACCGACTCAATTGCCTGCCACTATCTCTGTATCACTCGGTGCTTTTTGTGGCAATTTCATAAGGAAGGTCGCATGAATCGCAATACATTTTCCTCAACTTTAGAGGAACATTTTGGTAATAATTTGCCCAACTATTTAGAAACGCTGCGGCAAATGGTGGAAATTAACAGCTTTACCGCCCACGCTGCGGGTGTAAACAAGCTAGGCCAAATGACGGCGGCCCTTTTTGCCCCGCTGGGCTTTACGGCCGAATTTGTCCAGTCTGCTATTCCCCACTACGGTAAACATCTGGTGCTCACGCGGAACGGCCGTACCAAACAAACCATCGGCCTCGTTTCCCACCTGGACACCGTTTTCCCGGCACACGAAGAAGAGCGCAACAACTTCCACTGGCGCGAAGAAGGGGACCGCATCTACGGCCCCGGTACAGTGGACATCAAGGGCGGCACGGTGCTCATCTACATGATGCTGGAAGCGTTGCAGCATCATGCCCCGGAGCAGTTTGAAGCTGTGAACTGGGTCATCTTGGTAGATGCTTCCGAAGAAGCTGAAGCGGAAGATTTTGGCCAGCTGTGCATCGAGCGGCTGGAAGGGCCAGATACGCTGGCCTGCCTCATTTTTGAAGGCGGCAGCAAGGTAGATGACACCTACCAGATTGTGGTGGCGCGCAAAGGGATGGCCATCTTCCAGGTGAAAACGGAAGGGCGTGCGGCCCATGCGGGCAGCTACCATCCGCAAGGGGCTAATGCCGTGGTGCAGATGGCGCACACCATCCTCAAGCTGGCGGCCATCACCGACTACGAGCGGCAGGTGACGGTGAACGTGGGCACGATGCGCGGTGGTGTGGTGACCAACCGCGTGCCGCACGAAGCAGAATCGTGGCTGGAGATGCGCACCTTCAAACCAGACACCTACCAGGAGACGATTGACGAAATTTTGGCGCTGAACGGGCAATCTGACGTGGCCAGTTCAGTGGATGGGTACGCTTGTTCGGTGAATGTGAATTTGTATCGCAAGACGCCGCCCTGGGCACGCAATGAGGCCACCGATCGCCTGTTCAACATCTGGCAAGAAACGGGCAAATCCCTCGGCTTCACCATTTTGCCGGAAGAGCGGGGTGGGTTGAGCGATGGCAATCATTTTTGGCAGCGCGTACCATCTTTGGATGGATTGGGACCCTCCGGGGCTAATGCCCACTGCTCGGAACGCAGTGAGGACGGCAGCAAAGATCAGGAATATGTGATGGTCAGTTCATTTGTACCGAAAGCCACTTTGAATACGATGGCGGTACTCAATTTGATTGGAGCGTTTGATGAGTAAAAAGCGAGGGCGTATGGGCAACGTGGGCTGGCTTCTCATTGGTTTATTGGTGGTGGGGGCGGGAACGGCCGTTTGGTACGGCAATCGGCTTATCGGGCAAAGCACCGACCGGCTGTTGTATCCCCAGCACACCCAGCCCAGCCAAACCCCGTCCGATTTTGACCTTACGGCCGAAACCGTGCAGTTCTCCGCCGATGGCGTGGAATTAGCGGCCTGGTTTGTGCCGCCCACGGCAGCGGCCAATGGCGCCACGCTCATTTACGTACATGGCTTTGGCGGCAATCGCGGGGCACTGCTGGCGCAGGCGGCGGCCATGCATGAAGTGGGCTACGGTGCGCTGCTGCTGGACATGCGCCACCACGGCGAAAGCGGTGATGCCGCTTCAACCTGGGGCTACGCCGAAGCCAACGATGTGATTGCCGCTTACAATTATCTGTTGACGCGCCCGGAAGTGGATGCCAGCCGCATTGGGCTGGTGGGTAAGTCGATGGGGGGCGCGGCCGTGGCTTTGGCAGCGGCGCAGCTACCGGATACAGCCGTACTGGTGTTGGAAAGCACCTACAGCAGCTTCGAGGAAAATCTGCCCAACATCATGCCCAGCATTGCGCGGGGGCCGGGCTTTTTAGCGCCCTACGTGTTTGACCGCATGGATGCGGCTACGACGGAACCGCTCACCGAGATTCGCACGGTGGAAACGGTGGCGCAGCTAACCATGCCCTTGCTGCTGGTGCACGGCGATCAGGATCGGCTGGTGCCACCGGCGCAGGGGCAGGCTATCTTTGCCGCAGCGAATGAACCCAAGCAGCTGTACACGGTGCCCGGTGCGGGCCATCTGGATATTTTTACCATCGATCCAGAGACGTTTACGGCACAAATGCAAGCTTTTTTGGCTGAGTATTTGCCGCTGGAGAATTAATCGCAGGCGAGAAAGCGGCAGGAAGGAATGAACAATGTCTTATAATCGACTTGGAACATTGGCAGCAGGAATTTTGGGCCTGGGTTGGCTGGTTGCCGTCGGGGTGAATTTGGGCGTCTGGTTTCCCCAGATTCAGGATTTACCACCTGGCTTTTGGGATGATGGCGATCTGTTTTTGGCCTTTGTGCGCGAGAATGCCATCTCCTGGCAGGCATTTCACATTGGGGCGACGCTGGGTTTGTGTGCGGCCGTTTTCCTGGTGAGCTTGCTGGCCGAGTTTGGCGCAGGTGATAATCGGGCGCGCGCTTTTACCACGTTGGGTACGGTGGGCGCGGTCTTTGGCCTGGTTGCCAGCCTGATTGACCAGCTAGGTACGCCGGTGGTGGCCCGTTATGCGCAGGGCAATCCGCTGTTTGTGGCCCAGATGTGGGAGTACATGGAACCCATCCGTGATTCCGGCCTGAAAACGATTAGCTTTGCCTTTATGGGGCTGTGGCTCATCTGGTTGGCGGGCAAGCTGGTGTTGGATTCCCGGCGGCTGGGGCAATTTACCACCGTCACGGGCATTGCCCTGGTGCTGCTGGCGCTGGTGGAAGCGTTGGTGCCAGCCCCGCTGGCATACACGGTAGGCGAGACTGGTTTTGGCGGGCTGGTGGTGCTGCTTATTCCCATTTGGGGTTTATGGATGGCACGCTGGTTTTGGCAGCGGGAGCTGGCCGAGCTGGGTAATTAAGTCATTGGGTAATTTGAAAGTTATCGCAGATTTGGCAGATTTTTGTCCTTTAGATCTGCGGAATCTTTGATTTTTAGGTGAGAAATTTGGTGAAGGTATTGCGGACGGCCGTTCGCGTTTTGGCTCGAATTGTGACGGGTATTTTGGCCCTGGCGGTGCTGCTGGGTTGGTACGCGGCGATGACTGTCTTCTTGTTCTCGATAAAGGATGAAACGCGCTCGGCAGATGCAGCGATTGTGCTGGGTGCGGCGGTGTGGGGCGAACGGCCGTCGCCTGTGTTCCGGGAGCGCATCAATCACGCCATCCAGCTTTACCATGATGGCACTGTGCCCACGCTCATCTTCACGGGCGGTGTCGGTAATCGGGACGAACTGGCCGAAGCGGAAGTCGGGCGTAACTACGCCATTGCGCGCGGCGTCGATCCCGCCGACATTTTGTTGGAAACAACCTCTACTTCTACCTACGAAAATTTGCGCAATGCCCGGCTGGTGGCCCAGCAGCATGGACTGGAGACATTTCTCATCGTCAGCACGCCCAACCACATGCGGCGCGCCCTGGCGGTAGCCGATGATTTGCACATGGAAGCGTACAGTTCGCCCACTCGCTCCATCCGTTGGATTAACAGCGCCACGCGAACCTTCTCTTACATGCGGGAAGTGGTGGCGTTTTCGGTATATTTATTGAATTTGGGATGAGAGAAGTAATTGGTAATAGTAACTGGGTAATTGCTTCATAATTACTAATTACCAATTACCCAATAAGCATCCCGACTTTGGAGAAAGCTATGAACCTCGATTGGGATACCCTTTTGCAAGATTGCATTGACTTTACACAGCGGTTGATCCAGACGCCGAGCATGCCGTTTGAAGAGGCTCAGCTGGCGGAGCTGGTGGCGGCGGAGCTGCAAAAACTGAATTTTGATCAGGTATGGATTGATGAAATTGGCAATGTAAACGGCCGTATCCGGGGCACCGATCCCTCTTTAGGTGCTTTGGTCCTGAATACGCATCTGGACCACGTCGATCCCGGCGAGCCGAGTTTGTGGTCGGTGCCGCCTTACAGCGGCACCATTGTCGGCGATCGCATTGTGGGGCGCGGCGCGTGTGACATCAAGGGGCCGCTAGCGGTGCAGGTGTACAGCATGGCGGCGCTGCTGCGCGCGGGTGTGCGTCCACGGCGGGATGTGGTGTTTACGGCCGTTGTCGAAGAAGAGATTGGTGGTTCCGGGGCTAAACATTGGGCTAAAAACCTGGATTATCCTGTGGATTTGGTGGTGTTGGGCGAGCCGTCGGATAACAAGATTGCCCTGGGTCATCGGGGCATTGCGCAGATGTGGGTGCAGTTTAACGGCCGTTCCGTCCATGCCAGCGTGCCAGAGAAAGGCGTGAATCCTAACTACGCCCTGGCTCAATTTATTCAAGATGTGCAGGCGGCCAAAGGTGAACTGTCCGCGCATGAACTGCTGGGGGCAACATCCGTTACGCCCACGATCATCGAGGTGGACACCAAAAGCACCAACGTCACGCCCGCTTGGGCGCGCGTCTGTCTTGACTTCCGCACGGCTAGCGAGAGTCTCAGCAGCTTGCGCGCTTTTGTGCAGCGTTTGGTAGGTGATCAGACCGTTCTGTTGGAAGATGCCATGTGCACCCCGCCGATAACTTTCCCTGAGGGCAACGAGACGATTTATGGCTTCTATACCCCGCACACCGATGAAAAGGTACAGCAGGCCCAGACGCTTATCGGTGCGGGCATGGGGCGTGAGGCCGAGTTGAGCAGCTACCAGTTTGCCACGGACGGCCGTCACTTTGTGCCCTACAACCTCACCATGATCGGCTACGCCGCCAGCGAAGAAAGCCAGGCGCACGTCGTAGACGAATACATCTCCATCCCCAAAATGATGGAAAGCCTGCGTGGGCACGTGGAGCTAATCAAAAACTACTAATGATTTTACTAAAATTCACCGCGGAGGCGCGGAGAACGCAGCGTTTTTCTTTGATAATATTTGAAACTCTGCGTCCTTTGCATCTTTGCGGTTAGTTTTTTCCATTGAACTAACTGATTGATTTTGCGGGAGGGCGAAATGAATTGGAGAGCACGATTTCTGCCATCAAATAACGCTGAAATTGGGTGTTTTACTTTTTTGTTGATGGCGGTCATCTTATTTTTTGTAACTGCTTTGGGATATCAGACATATTTTTTACTTCTGTCCATTCTTCTTGTACTTGGTTATTGGGTGCTTAAATTTGGGAATGAACTCCTGACCATTTATGAAATCACACGATTCGTTGCTTATTTTGTTTCATTCTTGATGGAAGTAGTTTTTGCTGCAATTGCGTTCGCGTTGGTTGGGTTAGGTGTATTGGCTCAATGGGCGCTTAGCTTTGTACTTGATGGAAGACCTGCCCAACTATTGGGTTTTGTACTTGCTGTCGTTGTTGCTTATTTAATTTTTGGACCTTTAAAGCAGTTACGATCTACCATATTTGAGCAGTGGTTTGGCTGGCAGCGTAAGGAAAAAATGACTAATGGTTAAAAGTAGAAACAATTTTGCTCTTGCTGCGTTTTTAGGGTGTGTTTTCTTGGCCTTGTTTGTTGGCTGTCAACGTGAGGACGAGGGAAATGAGATCGGTGCGAACTTGCCGGAAGTGGCTTGCCAACCAGCGGATGTGACTGCCGATCCGCCGTTTACCGTGGGCAGCACGCGTACGGCCGTTCCCCCCGAAACCTACCTCGCTGACCAGATTGAAAATTATTATGGCGTCTCCCTGGTCGAAAATAGACTGGCCAATATTTCCGTTTTTTGCGATTTGTTTGAAATGGCCGATGAAGCGGCAGCTGTCGAATTTTTGGCTCGAACTTGCGCTGTTCCCCAAATGGAAAAAGCCGAACCCCCTGTTGTCGGGCAAGAAGTGTGCGCCTTGCAAAGCACCGGTTTTCGCATGGTGAACTTCCGCCAAGGGACGGTAGTGGTTTCTATTTTGGCAGATTCAGGTGGATTTAGTGTGGATGAATGGGCGGTGGCCGTGAACGGCCGTCTTAACCAAGAAGGTAATTGAGTAATTGGGCAATTGGAAAATTACTAATTACTCAATTACCCAATTACTTTCCTATCCTGCAAACAATCGCCAAATCTGCGCCACAAAAAAGGTGACAACAAAACCCATCACCAGCGGCAGCAGGGTGGCAACGGCCGTCCACTTTTTGCTGCCCGTTTCTTTATAGATGGTGTAAATCGTGGTGCTGCAAGGGTTGTGCAGCAGCGAGAAGAGCATGAGGTTTACGGCCGTTAACAACGTCCAGCCCCCCGCACTAAACAACGCCATTGTGTCTGCCTGCGAATCCAACTCGAACATGACGCCCGCGCCTGCCCCAGCGTTTGTGCCGGTGACCAGCACCGTCAGCATCAGCACGGTTGGGATCACAATTTCGTTGGCTGGGATGGCGACGATGTACGCCACCAAAATCACGCCGTTCAGCCCAATCAGCCAGCCAATCGGGTCCAAAACGTTAACCAGATGCTCGGCAATGCTGACGCCGCCAATCATGATGTTGGCGCTCAGCCAGATGACTGCGCCAGCGGGCAGCGCAAACGTCACGGCGCGCCACAGCACAATCAGCGTGCGGTCGATGACCGAGGTGTAAATCGTTTGCCAGATGCGCGGCGGGCGGTACGGCGGCAGCTCCAAACTAAAGGTAGACACTTCGCCCTTGAGCATGGTGCGGGACAAGCCCCACGAAACCACAAAGCTGATAAACACGCCCAGCAGAGCAATCCCCACTACAGACAGCGCCGAAATGAGGCCGCCCAGGTACGCAGGCACCAATCCTCCCATAAACAGGGAGGCGATGAGGATTTGCGTAGGCCAACGGCCGTTGCACAACGCAAAATTATTGGTGATGATGGCAATCAGCCGTTCCCGCGGGCTGTCGATGATGCGCGTGGCCACCACGCCAGCGGCGTTACAGCCAAAGCCCATCATCATGCTCAGCGCCTGCTTGCCGTGCGCGCCCGATTTGCGGAACAGATTGTCCAGATTGAAGGCCACGCGCGGCAAATAACCAAAATCTTCCAGCAGCGTAAACAGCGGGAAGAAGATGGCCATCGGCGGCAGCATCACGCTGACCACCCAGGCCGTCGCCAGATACATGCCGTCGATCAGGAAGCCGCTGAGCCACCAGGGGAAGCGCAAGAAATCGGCCGCCTGGTGCAGCAGTGGCACGGTTTTGTCGATGAGCAGCGTTGCCAGCAGCGAGGAGGGTACGTTGGCCCCACTAATCGTCAGCCAGAAGACGATGGTGAAGAGCAGCAGCATCATGGGAAAGCCCCAAACGCGGCTGGTCACAATTTTGTCGATGGTGCGGTCCAGGTCAAAGCGCGGCTTCTCATCGGGGCGGGTCACGGCGCGGTCGGCCAGATTGGCTGCTTCGGTGTAGATGCCTTCCATCAGCTGCTCATGAAACTCAGGGCCGATTTCCCAACGTAGGGATTCGGCCGTTTGCAGGATGTCGTTGGGGTTCACGGTTAGATTCACACTGGTCATGAGGCCACCTCCAGCGGAATAACGCGATTGTTTGCCGAGGCTTCTGGCAAGGTCACCAGTTCCGGTCGGGTCAGATCACCCAATTCGCCCTGGCGGACGGCTTGCATCAGCCGCTCGTCGCCGTCTAGCAAGCGTAAAGCCACCCAGCGAGCGTTGGGCAAGCCAGGGAAAGCCGCCTCGATTTGCGGCACCAATCGCTCCAAAGCCCGCTTAATCGCGGGTGATTCTGATTTGGCGCGGTACGGTTTACACACCGTTTGGCCCGTGGCCACATCGTGGATGGCGGCTAGCAGTTCCTGCAAGCCTTCACCCTGGCGTGCGGCAGTGGGCACGACGGGGACGCCCAGATCGCGGGCTAGCCGTCGCTCATCAACTTGCAGCTTGTGGCGGCGCGCTTCGTCGATCAGATTCAGGCAAACCACGGCCCGATCGGTGATTTCCAGCACTTGCAGCACCAGGTTCAGGTTGCGCTCTAGCCGGGTGGCGTCCACCACAATCACGGTCACGTCAGGCTGGCCGAACAGGATGAAGTCGCGGGCGACTTCTTCGTCCAGGCTGGTGGAGAGCAGCGAGTAGGTGCCGGGCAAATCGACGATTTTGTACTGCTTGTCGCCGTAGCTAAAGGCACCCTCCGCACGGGCGACGGTTTTGCCCGGCCAGTTGCCGGTGTGCTGCCGTAGTCCGGTGAGCGCGTTGAAGACGGTGCTCTTGCCGGTGTTGGGATTGCCTGCCAGGGCAATCACGTAATCTGAATTTTCCATGTTTACCCCCAGCTTGCGCAGGTTGCCCGCATTGTGCATGGGGCAGGTTTCGCAGGCTGAGGGGATGGATTGAGGTGTTTTTAGTTTTGTTTCCATAGTTTACTCTTCATTTTCCCGGAAACTGTTTAGATGAAGCTCTGCTCAGGAGCAGTTTCCGGGAAAATCACGCGGTTTGCTTTACATAAATATAGTTGGCTTGATTCGGCCGTAGGGCAATGATGGCGTCGCGGATGCGGTAGGCGGTGGGTTCACCGCTGGGGCTGCGCATTTCGGCGGTGATGGCCGTGCCGGGCAGGATGCCCAAATCCATAAAGCGGCGTCGCTCTGCGCCGCGGCAGTTGGGCGAGATGCGAATGACTTCGGCCGTTTTGCCCAAGGGCAGATCAGAGAGTTTTGTGCCATGATCTTGATTGGGAACGGCCGTTTCTTCCGCCACAACCACCGGCAATGGCAATACCGAAATATTGCGGGCCACAATCGGGGCCAAAATGTGCTCATTGCTATTGGCCCAAAAGCGAATGCGGGTGCTATTGGATTCGATGAGTCGCACGGTTTGGCCGGGATAAAGCCCTTCGGCTACCAGTTGCGCGTAAACCGCCTCGGGTTCATCTTCCAAATGGACGATGCGGGCTGGCGTGTCAGCCGCCAACTCGTTAAGCGGCTGGCCATCGTGATAGACGTAGTTGCCTTCGGCGCTAGGAATCGGATCGCCATGCGGGTCGTGGGTGGGGTGACCCAGCCGCGCCGCCAGCGCGTCCGCCGCTTCGGGCGTGAGCTGATGCTCTTGCAGTTCCGCCTGGCTGTGCCATTCCGACTCGCTAAAGCCGGTGGTTTCTGCCAGGTAACGCTCCCACAGCCGGTGCGCCCGAATGATGTGCAGGGCCGATTCCATGCCTTCGTTTGTCAGGGTAATGTTGTCGCTGTGGATTTGCAGCAGGTGACCTGCCTGCATATCGCTTAACAGCACAGCCACGTCGTTGGTATTGATGTTCAGCGCCCCGGCGATGCTTTCCATGCTGGCGTGACGCCCTTTTTGCTCACATTTGTAGATGTGCTTCAGGGCATCTTCGCGGCGGGCGCGATCGGTCATTTGGCGACCTTGCTGCCAGCGCGACCATATTCCTTTTTCAGGCCAGAGGATAACGGCCGTTACTGCCAACACCGCTGTGCCTATCAATAATAAAATGGCTGGATTTGTCTCCATAAATCACCTGTTCGGCAAGAATTTTGATGCGTCTAAAAAATAATTTTAATATGGTATATTTTAATCAGAATGCTTGTGATGTCAAGTGGGGACATGCCCCATAGCGTTGCCTCTCAACTCTCTGGCAAAAAAAGAGACGTTGCCAAGCAACGCCTCTCTGAATTGTGAATTGTGAATAATTAATGGTGAATTGGGAACGGTATTAACCATTAACCGTTTTCAATTCACCATTCACAATTAATGTTTTGGTTTGTAGCCCAACATGCGCAGACCGTTGAGCGAAACGAGGACCGTGCCACCTTCGTGGCCGACGACGGCCGCGGGCAGTGCCAGGCCAGAGAAGAAGATGGTGCCCAGCATGAGCAAGATCATGAAGATGGCAAAGCCGAGATTTTGCAGCAAGGTTTGCCGCGTTTTGCGGCTGAGGCCGATGGTGTAGGGGATGTTGTGCAGGTCGTCGGACATGAGGACGATATCGGCCGTCTCCAGGGCCACGTCGGTGCCTGCTGCGCCCATGGCGATGCCGATGTCGGCGGTGGCCAGGGCGGGGGCATCGTTGACGCCATCGCCGACCATGGCGACGGTGCCGTACTGCTCGCGTACTTTTTTGATGGCTGCTACCTTATCTTCCGGCAGCAACTCGGCAAAAACAGCATCTACGCCCACTTGCTTGGCGATTTGTTGGGCCACGGCGTTGTTGTCGCCGGTAAGCATGACGACGTGCTGCACCCCGTTGGCGTGCAAAGCCCGCACCACATCTGGCGCATCGGGGCGAATGATGTCTGCGTAGGCCAGGATACCGAGGAGTACGGCCGTTCCTGCGGTCTCATCCACCTCAGCCATAAGCACGCTGGTTTTGCCCAGATTTTGCAGCCGATCCAACTCCCACATCGCTCTATCCAGCCCTACGGGATTGAATTTTTCGAAGAAACGGCCGTTGCCAATCCAAAAATGCTGTCCCCCAACGGTGGCCTGCACGCCCTGGCCGGTGGTTGCTTCAAAATTGGTGGCTTCGGTCCAGCTGAGTCCTAGCTTTTGGGCCGCTTTGACGGTTGCCTGGGCCAGCGGATGTTCTGATTTGGCTTCGACGGCGGCGGCCAGGGCCAGCAGCTCGTTTTGGCTAGTTTGGCCGTCCAGCACCAGCACATCGGTTACTTCTGGCTCGCCCTGGGTGAGCGTGCCGGTTTTGTCGAAGGCGACCACTTTGATGGTGGCGGCGTTTTCGACATAGACACCCCCTTTAAACAAAATGCCGCGCCGTGCGCCGTTGCCAATGGCGGAAAGCACCGTGGCGGGCGTGCTAATGACGATGGCACAAGGAGAGGCGGCAACCATGACGGTCATCGCCCGGTAAAAGGCTTCGCTAAATGCTTCTTGCCAGAAAACCATCGGCACAATGGCGACGATGGCGGTGAGCACGATAACGCCGATGGCGTAGTATTGCTCGGCGGTGTCGATGAAGCGCTGCGTTTCTGCTTTTTCGCTGTGGGCTTCTTCTACCATTTGGATGAGCTTGGCCAGAGTGGAATCTTTGGCCAGCTTGGTAACGCGAATCTCCAGGCTGCCATTTTTGTTGATGGTGCCGGCAAACACCGCATCGCCAACTTCTTTGCTGACGGGCATGGATTCACCGGTGATGGAAGATTGGTCGATGGCGGAACGGCCGTCTACCACCACACCATCCAGGGCAATCCGTTCGCCCGGTTTCACCAAAATGAGGTCGCTGACGACCACTTTTTCGATGGGGAGTTCGTAGGTATTGTCGCCGCGCCGCACCAGCGCTTTGGCCGGGCGCAGTTCCATCAGCGCCTTGATGGCGTTGCGGGTGCGGTCCATCGCAAAGTCTTGCAGTACGTTGGATAGCGAGAAGAGGAAGAGCAGCATGGCCCCTTCAAACGGTTGGCCGACTAACGCCGCGCCGATGGCCGCCAGCACCATGAGCAAATCCACGTCGATGGTGCGGTTGCGCAGCGATTCGATGCCGCCCTGCAAACCGAAGGTGCCGCCAGTGATGTAGGCAATCACAAACAGCACGGTGGCTACCGTGGCTGCTTCTTGCTGCTCGGCGATGAGGCCGCCAATCATGGTGATGAGGGTGATAGCGGTGAAGATGGCTTCGAGACGGCCGTCCATTAGCCAGTTCCAGGCTGCTTTTAAGCCGGTGGCGGGAGCTTCCGTTTCTGGTTCAGCCGGCAGATCCGCTGCCGAAGGGGCAACCGGGACGCCCATCTGCCTGACATGCAGGGTAATTTCGTCGGGGGAGATGATTTGGTCGTTGTAGGTGACGGAAAGTGCGCCGCCGGCAAAGCTAGCGGTGGCGCGCCGCACGCCGGGTAGTTCCCCCAGCTTATCTTCCAGCCTGAGGGCACAGGATTCGCAAGCGCGTCCGCCGTGCCGCCCCAGCCGCATGGTGCAGGTATTCCAGCGCTGTTGCAAAATGGGGCTTACCTGTTGGGCCACTTTTTCCACGGTGGGCTGGGAAACTTTTTCGGGATCGTAGTCGATTTCAAGACGGCCGTCTTGCGGATGCAGACTGACCTGAATGATTCCATCCTGGTCGTGGATGGCTTCATTGATGAGATCGGCACAGTTGTCGTCGGATTCCATTGCTAATTGTGGTTTCTCTGTCATAACTTACTTCCTTTTCCCTTATTTTAGGCGCGGGCATCCTCTTTTTTTATTGATATTTGTGTGTTTTTGGATGTGACAAAGGACATCTAATTATCCTAAGTCAAACTTATAGTTAACGTAGGTTTATATCAAAATTTAACCAATGTGACAATAAAATTTAACCAAGGTTAACATTTCTTTTGTGTGTCTTTTTAACCGGGCTGAATGACGGGCAAATGGCTCTCTTTTTAGGGGGTAAATGTCCACCTTAGCGTGGGGTTAAAAGCGGGTTATTCGTTGAATTGATGCCGGAAAAAGGAATTGGATCTCCGTTAATCTGCTTGAGAGGAGGGTCTAAAATGAATTCCGGGAGAGGCGTGATGAGCAAACCAGTGGCTCAAAACGATGTGTGGCATCAATTGCTAATCAGTAATGAGTATCAACAAATTGCAGATTTAATCGACCAGGCACAGGCGGCGGCTGTAGCAGCAGGGGATGCGCAGCAGTCGGCTTTGCTGGCGGCGGCGGCTCACCTGGTGGCGAGCTGTGCTCAAGTGCAGCAGGAGGGTTCTTTTCACCAGCAAGCGTATCACCAAACGGAAACACGCCGCGAGAATTTGGAAGCGGAGTTGAAAAAGGTGTTGGGTATGGTGCAGCCGATGTCGCTGGCGGAAACGGCCGTTTCCCCCACTCAAAGTTCATTCTGGCAGCGCATGACAAAGCTGTGGCAGCGGGGCAAACCACCTGCCGTGGCGCCAACCGGCCTTGCGCCACCGCTGCTGCAAAATGGACATCAGGTTTTGCCGGAAACGGCCGTTGCGCCAGTGCTCCCTGTGTTTGAGGGGAATGGGGATGGGGGACGGCCGTTTGCCACCAATAATAGTGCCAATCCCCAACTTACTATCTACTGCCTGGGCACGTTTCGCGTTTATGAAGATGAACATCCAGTGGAAGAATGGCCCAGCCGCAAAGGCAAAGCGATCTTCAAATATTTGTTGTTGCACCGTCAGCAGCGCATCACCAAGGATGTGCTGATGGATGCGTTTTGGCCAGAGGCGACCGCTGATGCGGCACGCAACAATCTAAATGTCGCCATTTATGGATTGCGGCAGGCGCTGCGCAACGGTTACCCTGAATTTTCGCATGTCCTGTTTCAGGATGACTGTTATTTTCTCAATCCGAAGATGGGCATATGGGTGGATGTGGAACAGTTTGAGCTGGTTTATGAACGAGCCAATCAGATGGTGCGCCGGGGGCAAACGGCCGTTGCCATCCCCGATCTGCACGCGGCTGAACTACTGTACCAGGGCGAACTGTTGGCCGAGGATCGGTACGAATCCTGGCCCTCTACTCGGCGGCAGCAGTTGCAACGTCATTACTTGCAGCTGCTCACGCATTTGTGCAACCATTATTTTGAGGGTGAGCAGTATGCTTCTTGCATTACCTTTGCCAATAAGCTGCTGCGGGTGGAACCCTGCCACGAAGCCACGCACCGTTTGTTAATGCGTGCCTACGCTCGTCAACGTCAAGGCTATCTGGCTTTGCGGCAATATCATCAATGTGTGGAGCTGCTGGCTGAGGAATTGGCCGTGCCGCCAGACCCAACAACAACCCATCTGTACGAAGCTATTCGCAGCCACGAACCGATTTAAGCATGAAATCACATTTAATTGAGCCAGTTCATTGGGCCAGCCCACTACTGTTGAGGGGCTGGCTTTTTTATTTTTGGGGTGGGAAACGGCCGTTTCTAATCCAAATCTACCCCGAACTGACACTTAATTTGAAAAAATCTCAAATTAAGCGGTGATTTACTGCCGCTTAAGTGGGCTGTGGTTTTATGGGGGTGTGCTTCCGGCCAAGCGAATGGCTCGAAAGCCAAAAGTCATCCGGAGACTTTTTGTTTAGTTGTAGTGTTCAATCCATTTCAGTATGTAAAAGGAGAATTTAAAATGACTTTTGAAGTTCCAACTTTTGATCTGACAGGCAATATTTCTGCCGTCGTGCGGGATGACACGGGTGAAGAGCCCACTTTGATCATTAAAGCTGGTGCGCCGTGGGCAGTTGACATCAACTGGGAATTGAAGGGTAAAAACTGGCACATGATTGCTGGCAATTGGCATGTACATGTCAATCTGGAATCATTTGGCCCTGGCCCTGAACTGTCTTTAGTTGATTTTGCTGACCCCGATTGCCAGAATCAGCCGTTGCCCAGTGCGACAGGTGAATATAGCTGCCGCTTCGATGTGCCTGGTTCGGTGATTTCTGCCGATGTGGTACCGCATCAAGGTCTGGCTATGAAGCTGGTTGTGCTGCTGACCTACGTTGACCCGCTCGGGCATCATGGCCCAATGGCTGCTTACTGGGAAGGCCCAATCTTGCAGTTCTATGAAGATCATCCTTAATCATTTTCGTTGATTCTGGATAAATAAAACATTGGCCTCAGTGGTGGACACTGGGGCCAATGTTTTTTGGAGGATATGAATCATGAAAGATAACGGTAACAAAAATGATCTAACGGCCGTAAAAGGCATCGGCCCGGCGCGCCAAAAATGGCTGGGGGAACTGTTTGATGTGTATTCATTGGAGGCACTAAGTGCTCTTTCGGCAAACGAGGTGGAAGCCACAGCTAAAAAAGCGGGTAAGATTTTGGCGAAGGGTGAAGTGGCTGATTGGATTGCTCAAAGCAAAGCATTGGTTACTGAAAAAGTCAGTGGTGTTGCTGCAAAATCAAACACGGATCACACAGAAACAACTTCCTGGAAACCAGTTGCTTCATTTGTTGTGGAGTTTCAGCAAAAAGGCGAAGCGGAGCAGGTGCAGCAACGTACTAAAGTTCATTATATGGAAGTAGATGAGGAAATCACCTGGCCAGGCATTGAGCGTGAGCAATTAGGTGTGTGGTTGACGCGGCATTTGCTAGTGGATGAATCAGAGCCGAAGACTACCCTGACCTCTGAGGAAGCGGCACCCAAAACTATGGAACCGAAACCGGATGTTCAGCAACCTAAAACGATAAGCGAGTTTCTAAACATTGTGCCCACCCAAGTTTGCCTGGAGCAAGAGCCTGATGAGGATATTGTGATTTGCCTGGACGGACCTGAACGGCCGTTTCTCGCGCATGTTCACCACGAAAACTTAAAAACTCTGGCAATAGATTTTGAACTCGATTCCCCAAAGACAGATCAAACCTTACCACTCTTTTTTGCTCAATGTCGGCTGCAAAATTTAACAACGCACCACCAGACACCAGTTTGCCTGGATATGATACGAGATTTTTCGGTACATTGTTTGCGCTATCGGGCAACACTGCCAAGGCTAGCACCTGGAATTTATCGTATGATGATATTTTTTCAGGGAGAACGGCCGTTAAAACCAACCTATTTTGAGCTGCCGAAGTTGAATGTTTTGTAAAGGAGCTCAAATCAAAAAACACGCAGATTGTCTGAGTTCAATCTGCGTGTTTTTTAATTGTATGGTGTGAAATTCGGCCGTTGCTCTATTTAGAACAGGCTAAAATCAGCCAGATCGTCATCATTGTCTAGCTCGGCTGCCACGTCAAGCTCAAGTTCTATTTGGGGCGTTTGGAACAGACGGTGAGAGGCATGAATATCACCCTGATTTATAGATTCTTTGGTGTCTAGCTTGATAATGCCCTGCGCGTCAAACTCAGCGGCAAAGGCGTAACGACAAGCGTCGCACTCTACAATGCGCAGGCCACCAGGGTAGCGTACAGGCGAGATTTTTAGCTCATGTAAGTTGCTCATGAGGTCTCCTTCTTTAACCGATTTTTGCGGTTGCGGTACAGGTTGGGGTCAACAACTTCACCCATGGCTCTGGTGTTCATGCTGCCGCCCAAAAATTCGTTGAGTTGGGCAACTTGGGGGGCGGGATTGGCCAGCATGTCGCTGTAATGAATATAAATCACAGAGACGTTGGGCTGCGCCGCCATCCAATCCATAACGCTGTTGAGATGTTTCTCGAACAGGGCCGAAATTTCCTCATCGCTGGCCTGGTCCGGGTCTTCTCCGCGATTGATGAGCATTTTCTTCTGCGAAGCCAAAATTTCGGACATGTTGCGCCGCATGAAGATAACTTTGTACTCGTATTCTGAGGGCATGTAGCGCAGCAGTTGGGAGATCACTTTGACGGATTTGCCTTGGGCATCGGCCATCCATTCCGTATCCCCTTTGTCCATCTGCTTGACGCGCTCAAATTCGTAGTAGCCTTTGGGATTGTCGTCATCAGCCGTCCGAAATTTATCGGTGAGGGGAGGGATGCCACCAGCCTCCAGCATTTTCATCATCATAGAGGTGCCAGAGCGAGGTAGGCCGCTGACAACGGTGACAACAGGTTTGCTGCCGCCAAATAATTTCTTGAAGATACCTTTCATGCAATATTCCTTGTCAATTTTTTACCGAATGCAGATTCATGCCGTTAACTGTTGTTTGGTTCGCATGTCGCTTTAATCGTAACACAGGTGCTTTAGATGCAAAATGGGCGGATGGTTCATGTGATACGGCCGTTCCCTTTATACCGTCTTCCGCTTAAGGCTCAACTTAAAGATCGAGCCGCGTTTTGAGCTGGGTTAATAACTGCTCACCCGCTTGGGCAACCGGTTCATCCAGACCAAAAGTGACGGTGTGCAGCTGCACATCGCCCACCGCGACGTTCAGCGGCTGGGATAATGGCTGGGGATAAATGAGCAGCGCATGGTGACATCCGCGGGCCTTGGCATAGGTAATTACCTGGCTGATGTCTGCCTGGCTGGGTTTGTCAGGCGTTTTGTATTTGGTGTCTAGTACCGCCAGCGGACGGCCGTTTTCACCATACAGCGTCAAATCAATTTGAAAACGCAGCTCATCGTGTGGGCCAAGGACGGTATTTTCTTGCACCTTGATGCGATAGGGTGGTGGCAACTCGGCTTGCAGCCAGTTGGCGACACATCGTTCATACAGCTGAGCCATATTCAGCAAGAAGGGCATTAGCTGGTGCTGGCCTTCGTCCAGCAGCGGACCAGTGTGCTCCAAAAAGAAGCGGCAGAGGGCGTGCAGGGTCGCATAATCCTGGTTGAGGCGGCTGTAGGTGCGATTCTGGCAATCCTGCGGTTGAAACGGCCGTAATGAAACCAGCGGCTGTAGCAAATGATAAGCACGACGAACGGCCGTTTGAGCTGCCGGGCTGCATTGTCCGCTGCGGGCAATTTGATGCAGCGTGTAGGCCACAATCTGGTTGTCGGGAATATCGGCGGTGTGGGCATCGTAGCGGCAGGCCAGCGTTACGGACGGACTGCTGGTAGATGGCTGGCGGGTTAACAGCTTGCCGCGCACGTAGGGCAGTTCGGCTGTTTCCTGTAAATACGCCTGCTGAAAACCTTGCCGCCCGCGATGAATCACGCGCTGCGCCAAAATTTGGGCCAGCAGGCTAAAAAAAGCGGGCAGGGAGTGAACGGCCGTTAAGCCCTCTGCCAGTTCAGCCAGATTAAGATCGTAAGCCATTTCCCATAGCTGGAACAGGCGAGCATTTGACACTTTGGGTGTGATGGTGAGGGTGAGTTGATGCGGCACCTGAATCTGGCCAACCCAACCTTGTGCGGTTAGCTGCCATTGGCCATCTGTTTTGGGGGAGGGGAAGGAGATGAGCAGTTTACGGCCGTTTTGGTCCAAATTGCGCCACAGCAGTTCGCCTACCCAATCTGGTAACTGATCAGCTGGTAAATTCAGTGATTCATATTCACGAATGCGTAAATTTAAGGGAGCAAGTGTGCCTTGAGCCAAATTTTCCATTCAGCCGATCGTAACAAACAGTTAGCGCTGCGCCAACAATCAATCAAGAAGTCAGCTTTGCTTCCGGTAAAGTAAACCAAAAGCAACTGCCTACACCTTCTTCACTATCTACGCCTACTTTGCCGCCGCTCTTTTTGATAATCCGCCAAACGATGGATAACCCCAATCCTTCGCCGCGAATTTTCTTAGAAGTCATGCGCGTGTGGGGCTTAAACAACCGTTTTCGATCATTTTTGAGGATGCCAGGGCCATTGTCGGCGACCCAAAAGCGAATCATGCCATTCCCTTCCGGTGTGGCACCGAGGCGCAAAATCGGCCGCACATTTTCTTTGCTGCCATATTTCAGCCCGTTGCTCATGTAGTTAAGCCATACTTCTTCAATCCAAGGAGCATACCCCATGGCAGTTGGCCAATTGTCAGGCATGATGATCTCGGCCTTGGTGGCTCGAATCTCGTAACGCAGCCGCTTGAGAACCTCTTTGAGAATGCGCTGGGTGTCTAACGCGTTGGCTTCAATATCCTCGGAGCGCATACTGGCCAGAAAGAGCAGCTCTGTAATCACATTATTCATTTTGTAGCCACTCTGCATGATCTGATCGACGGCTTGTTTGGCTGGTTGGCTTAGCTCTTCCTGATAGTGAGAATCTACCAGACTGGCATACCCTACCATTTGGCTCAGGAGCCCTTGAATTTGGTGGGCAACCGTGTGCGCGAAATCATTGAGGGCCAGGTTCTGATTTTCTAGCTGGCTGGCTCGGCTTTTGAGTTCCAGCAGTAATCGGTAACGTTCAAGCGTGGAATGAATGCCTTTGATCAGAAGATTGGTGGTTAGCGCATCTTTCGGGAGGATGTCCTGGGCGCCGTGTTGAATGGCTTCTCGCAACATTTGGGGGTTTGTCTGATCACTCAGAACAATAAGGGGCGTTTGTGGGTAATCTTCTTTTAACTGGTGGATGGTTTCCAGAGCATCACTATCTTGTAAGGAAATATCCAGCAAAATAATGTCGCAGGGATGCTGTTGCAAATGGCGTTCTGCTTCTGCCAAATTGTTAACCTGCGTCGTATTTAATGCCGCGGATTCTCCTTCAATAAAGGAGGAATGATGCAGCATCTTTTTGATCAGGTTTGCTTCCCCAAAGTTGTCCTGAATTAACAGCACATTGATTTCGCCAACGTTCATAATCTTTTTCTAAATAGAAAGTTTTTAACTGTTATCAATTTAAAGAAGGGAGACGTTCAAGGCTTGTGATGATTATAACTATTATGTCTCTAAAATCTGTCAAGACAAATGGCTCGTAGAATTTGGCAGGTGACAGGGGAATTCGGGACTATTTTGGTTGGCTCACGTTGACAATTTTGCCTATGCAGGGCAAAATAGAACAAAAGAGCTACGATCCATCAGGAGAAATTATGTCTCGTCTGGCTTCTCGCACATCTCGCTTACGTCGTATTGAGCAGCTGCTCTTGCTGACCCCAGACGGCATGCGGGCCATTGATTTAGCTGAAAAATTAGATGTGGATCGACGCACGGTGTACCGTGACGTCGATTTTTTATGTGAGCAGGGTTTACCGATTTGGCAGAAAGACGGCCGTTTCGGCATGAATCGCACCCGTTACCTCACCACCGTCCATCTCTCGTTTCATGAAGCAATTGCGCTGACGCTGGCGGGCTTGCTGTTGTCCCGCACGATTGATGAGCGCAACCCGCACGTCACCTCTGCCTTGCGTAAGTTAGCCATCACCTTGCCCAAAGCCATTTCGCCCCACCTGAAACGGGCCGCCGACCGAGTGCAAACCCTGAATGATGGACAGCAGCAGGTGGCTGTGCTGGAAGCGCTGGCAGAAGGGTGGGGTACGGGTCACAAAGTACGCGTTGGCTACCGTTCGCCACGCAGTGGGCAGCTGCGGGAGCGCGTGATTGCGCCGTATGCTTTGGAGCCAACGCCGTCGGGTATTTACGTCATTGGGCACGATGATTGGGCCAAGGACATTCGCACCTTCAAGCTGGACAGGCTGGAAAATGCCACCGTGTTGAAGCGCACGTTTACCGTGCCGGAGGCGTTTGATCTGGAAACGCACCTAGCTTCTGGTTGGCGCATTATGGCCGGCAGTGAGATTGTAGAAGTGGTGCTGCGCTTCACCCCGGAAGTGACGCCCCATATTCACGAGCGCCAATGGCACCCCACCCAAAAGCTGGAAAAGCTGGATGATGGTGGCTGTGTGCTGTGCGTGCAGGTTGCGCAGCCGCAGGAGATGCAGCCGTTTATTCGCAGCTGGGGTGCGCAGGTGGAGGTGCTGGCGCCGGATTGGCTGCGGGCGCAAATCGGATCAGAATTGCAGCGGGCGGCGGCGCAATATTCCGAGCGGTCACTTTAATATTAATGTTGAATGGCGGGGCAAACTGAGTAAAATTTGGCTATGAACACGCTCACTTTTGCCGAGATGGTGCAACGGCCGTCTCTCAATCTTTCTCATGCTTCTCTCCTTCTCGCCAAAGAATTGGCCTATCAAAATCTGAACATTGAAACGTATCTGCACCGGTTAGACGGTCTGGCGGATCGGGCCGCCCAACGGGTGCGGCTCAACGATTCGATCGCCGTTCGCGCCGAGCTGCTCAGTGATTTTTTGTTCAAAGAGGAGCAGTTTCGGGGGAATACGGCCGTTTACGATGACCCACGCAACAGTTACCTCAACGATGTTCTGGAGCGCCGCCTGGGGATTCCGATTACGCTTTCTGTGTTGTATCTGGCGATTGCGGAGCGGTTGGATCTGCCCGCCTTTGGTGTGGGGCTGCCCGGTCACTTCATCGTGGGTGTTGCGGTGCGCGGTGACACGCTGTATTTTGATCCGTTTCATGGCGGTGGGCGGCTGTCGGCGGCCGATTGTGCCCGGTTGGTAGAGTTGACGGTGGGGTACACGGGGGCGTTTCAGGAGGAATGGCTAACGGCCGTTTCTACACAAGACATCCTCGCCCGCATGCTCAATAATTTACGCATCATCTTTACCCAGCAGCACCAATGGCCAGAAGCTATTGCGGTGGTGGAGCGTATGCGGTTAATTCAACCCGAAAATTCCCATCATTTGCGTGAGCTGGGGGTCATTCATTACCAGTTGGGGAACATGCGCCAGGCGGCCACCTATTTAGATGCCTACCTGCAAAAAGAACCCCACGCCACCGACGCCCAAACCATTCGCCAGGGCATTGCCGAAGCCGTGGACAAGTGGGCCAGCCAGAACTAGTGATCAGTCGAGCAGTAATCCGTAATCAGTTATTTGCTACCGGCCATGTTGCTTCTGAAACAGAAATGGAACTTGGATTAACGCAGATAAAAAAATCCGCGTTATCAGCGTTTATCCGCGTCCTATTTTAAACGTTGCAAGCGGTTGGCGGCTTCGGCGAGGGTTTTTTCTTCCTTGCAGAAGGCAAAACGGGCCAGCCCCGCGCCATCGGCGGGGTTGTGGAAGAAAGCGCTGGGGGGAATGGCGGCCACGCCAATCTCGCTGGTGAGGTAGCGGCAGAAGGCCACATCGTTGGCGAACCCCAAATGTGAAATATCCACCATGATAAAGTAGGTGCCGCTGGGCACGATGGGCGTC
Organism: Ardenticatenaceae bacterium; assembly: GCA_020634565.1. Taxonomy (GTDB): domain Bacteria; phylum Chloroflexota; class Anaerolineae; order Promineifilales; family Promineifilaceae; genus Leptofilum. The sequence continues at coordinate 190,237 of JACKBN010000008.1, read as the reverse complement.
AGTCCGGCGCTTTTGAGCGCATCCAGCAGAAAATCTCGCTTGCGCGTGTAAAACTCGGTTAGCTCTGTGTAGAACGATGCGGGTTGCGAAACGGCCGTAACCGCCGCTTCTTGCAAGGGTGCCGCCCCACAAAACGTCATGAACTGGTGTGCCCGAAAAATGGCACGGGTCAGCTCCGGTGGAGCCACCGTCCAGCCCACTTTCCAGCCCGTCACGCTAAACGTCTTGCCCAGGCTAGAAATCATGATGGTGCGGTCTGCCATGCCGGGAAAACTGGCCAACGTCTGGTGCTGCTGCCCGTCAAACACAAGATGCTCGTACACCTCATCGGTCATGGCCAGTACATCATGCTGCTGACACAGGCTGGCAATTAGCGCCAGCTCGGCCTGCGCAAAAACTTTGCCTGTGGGATTATGCGGCGTGTTAATGATGATCAGCTTTGTTTTGTTGGTGAACAACGCGACCAACTCAGCTTCGTCAATCTGCCAGGTTGGCGGACGCAGCGTGTAAAAGCGGGGAATGCCCCCAGCCATCTGGATGGCAGGCACGTACGAATCGTAAAAAGGCTCAAAAACGATTACCTCATCACCTGGATTTACCAGCCCCAAAATGGTGGCAAAAATCGCTTCGGTGGCGCCGTGCAGTACGGTGATTTCGGTGTCCGGATTGGCCTCTATGCCATAAAAATCCTGCACTTTTTGGGCGATGGCTTGCCGCAGGCGCGGACGGCCGTTTGCCGGGGCGTACTGGTTTACATCTGCTTTAATGGCAGCTACGGCCGCTTCTTTCATGAAGGCGGGCGCGGCAAAATCGGGGAACCCCTGCCCCAAATTGATCGCTTGATGTTCGTTGGCCAGAGCCGTCATTTCTGTGAAGATGGTGGTACCAAAGCCAGCCACCCGCTGCGCCATGTAACTCATGCTGTTGCTCCTGATGTAGATTTTCCCGGAAACTGTTCTTGTCCAGTTGGTGACCTTGGGGTGTTTCCGGGAAAGTTGAATCGGTCGGTTGTTTAGTGAGCGGGAAATTGTGGCAGAGAACGGCCGTCTCGGCAACACAAGTCGAGACTCAAGATTGGACCATTTTGCCCGCAATCTAATTCACATTTGAGAAAAATGGTCCAATCTCTCTACAGATCAAGGGGAAAAATCGAGGCAAGGACGGCCGCGCAAATATTGGGTGCATTCGTCCTGGGTGAGGGGGCGCGTCACCAACCGTTTGGCTCGCTCAAAGAGATTGGGCACGGTTTCCAGCGTGTTGATGCGCGCCGTGCGGTCGGCGCTGGCGGTGGCCAAACGGCCGTCGCTGGGATCAAACACCACGGCATTGACAATGGACGTGTGGCCCAAGTAGGTGCGCCGCGTTTGGCCGGTGGCCGTGTCCCACAGCTTGGTGGTGCGGTCGGCGCTGCTGGTGGCCAGACGGCTGCCATCTACGCTCAGCGCCACGCTGAGCACCGGCCCACTGTGCCCGGAAAAGACGCGCAAGGTTTCGCCGCTGTCTAAATCCCACAGCCGGGCGGTGCCGTCACTGCTAGCGGTGGCCAGCCAACGGCCGTCGCCACTAAAGGCCACATCGTTCACCGCGCCTTCGTGCCCGGCCAGCACCTGCACAATCTCATTGCTAACGACATCCCAAATAACGGCCGTCCCGTCCACCGCGCCGGCTGCTACCAGACTGCCATCGGGACTGAAACTCACTTTGGTCAGCCCCGCTTCATAAGGCAGACGCAGCACCAAGCTGTTGTCGCTCGGGTTCCAGAAGCGCAAAAAGCCGTCATCGGCGGTGGTGGCCAGGGTGGTACCTTCTGGATTAAACGCCACGCCGTTCACCGCAGCAGGATGATCCATCACTGGCAGCTTGATTGCCCCCGTGGCGGTGTCCCACAGCCGCGCGTTGCGGTCGTCGCTGACGGTGGCTAGCAGCGTGCCATCCGGGGCAAAAGCCACATCGTTGACGATGTTGTTGTGGTCGGTGAAGGCGTTTATCTGTACGCCATCTTCGGTGTCCCAGAGGCGGGCCGTTTCATCTGCACCGCCGGTGGCCAGGAAACGGCCGTCTGCACTAAAGCCAATCGCCAAAATATTCCCCGTATGACCCGACAAAATTTGGGGCGACAGCGCCGCCTCTGTGCGCCACAGGCGGGCGGTGCCGTCGCCACTGGCGGTAATAATTTGCGCCTCGCTGGGATGGAAAACGGCCGCATTGACGCCGCTGTTGTGTCCAGTGAGTGTATACAGTGCCTGACCGGTTTCCGCCTGCCACACTTTGACCGTGTTGTCGCTGCTGGCTGTGGCAAACAGGGTGCCATCGGCACTGTAAGCCACATCTTCCAGAGCGACGGCGTGGCCCGACACACGGAAAATGAGCGAGGCGTCCTGACTGTTCCACATGGTGGCCGTGCCGTTGCTGTTGGCCGCCAGCAAACGGCCGTCATCGGGGCTGTAGTCGAGGGCATTAATGGCAACGGTTTGATTGTCACTGCCCAGGAAAGGCTCGATGGAGAACAACGAGGCGCCCGTGCTGCTGTTCCAGATGATGATACGGCCGTCTGCCCCAGCGGTGGCAAAACGGCTGCCATCGTGGCTGTACGTGACGGTATTGACGCGGCTGGTGTGTCCCAGCAGCCGCAGCAAGGAGCGCCGGTTGACGACATCCCACAACCGTACCGCGCTGCTGTCATACCCGGCCAGCAGCCGGTCGCCTGCCGGGTTAAAGGCGATATCGTTGACCGCGCCATCCTGCCCGCTGAGTACGGTGATGCGTTCCAGAGTAGCGGTGTTCCACAAAATGATGAAGCCATCGGCGCCTGCCGCGGCCAGGACGGTGCCATCTGGGTTAAAAGCCACGGCGTTGACCGGCTGGGCGTGGTCGGTGAGTGCGCCAATTTCTTGCCCGGAAGCAACATCCCACAGCTTCACATCGGTATCCTGGCTGCCGGTGGCCAGCAAACGGCCGTCGGCGCTAAAAGCGACAGCGTTCACCCCATCTGTGTGGCCCGAGAAGATGCGCTGGAGTTGGGACGATTGCATGGCGCGGAACAAGGCGTCTTCGGCAGATTCGGGCGGCGCGAGGTTGAGCTCCTGGGTGAGATTGACGGCCTCTAGCGAGAGCAGCAAGCCCAACTGCGGGTCGCTGTTGAGCTGATCCGTGGCGATGCCTGCCAGCTCGCGGGCCACCACCAACCGGGATTGGTTTTCGGCTTCCTGGGCGTTTTGCTCGGCGATGACAACGGCCGTTGCTAACCCATTGGCGCTAAAAACGGCCGTTTCCTGAGCCGCAATTGCATCCTGAGCGCTAAGTTCGGCAATTTCGCGCTCGATGCCGGCGTTAAATTCGGCTGTGGCGCGCAGGGCGGCATCGGCACGGGCGGTTGCTTCCGCTGCCACCGAGGTTGCCTGGCTAAATTCGGATGCCTGACGCAGGGCAACGGCCGTACCTTCGTTGGCCTGGGCGGTGGCGGCGTTGGCCTGCGCCGCGCGATTGTTGGTAGCGGCCGTAAAGGCAAAAATGAGCACCAAGATGACCATGACGAGCAAAGCGGCCGTAAGCCAACCCAACCGTCGGGCAAAGCGAGCCTGGGCGGCAGCCTGCTGGCGTTCCAATTGTTCCTGTTCTAGTGCCTGCTGCTCCGCCTGGCGCAGCTTCAAGCTTTCTTCAATAAAGGTGCGCTCTTCCCGGTTCAAAAACGATTTTCGCTCAGCCAGCCAGCCTTCTGCTTCTGCCAGCAGCGTGCCGCGCAGCAGCGCATCGGTGTCCTGCTCGCTCATCTGCCACTGGCGCTGGGCGGCCCGCAGCCGCTCTTGCCAGGAGCGGAAGGCGCGATCATCATCCATCCAGCGGCGCAGTTGGCCCCAGCCCCGAATCAGCGCCTCGTGCACAACTTCCACTGTTTCCTGGCCGCTGGGCGCGCGGCTGGTGACGACCAGTCGGGCATCGGCCAGCTTTTGCACGAGCTGCCAGTTGCTCTCGCCTAATTCGCTGCGCTGGGCCAGGCGGCGCGTGTCCTCCGTGCCTGCGCCGGGGCGCACCATCTGGATAAAAACGCGGCGGGCTTGTTGCCGTTCAGCGGCGGAAAGTTCACCAAATTCCCGGTCGGCATAGCGGGCCAAAGCACCTTCTACACCGCCAATTGCTTCGTATCCGTCATGGGTCAGATAGCCATCGCGCGCTTTGTCCCACAGCTCGGTGAGGGCAAATTGGAGCAGGGGGAGATTGCCGGATTCTTCGCCCACATCGTCCAAAATGCGGGCGACCAAACCACTTTCAAACAACAGGCCAAAGCGGCGGGCGGGATTGGCAATCGCCTGACTGAGTTCGCGGCGGGTCATGGGGCCAAGCTTGATGTCGGCGTTTTGCAGCGCATCAGATAGGGCGCGGTAGGTGAGCGCCTGGCTTAAAAAGTCGGTGCGCAGGGTGAGGACAAAGGTGAGCGTGGTTTGGTGCTTGTACTCGATTGCTTCCAGAAGCAGATCGATAAATGCTTTGCGTGTTAATTGGTCGGTGCAGAGGGTGAAAATCTCTTCAAACTGGTCAGAGACGATGAGAACTTTGCTGGCGGTTGGATGCTCTGCGGCCATGGTGCGCAGCAACGGCAGCAGACGCTGCTCTTTGTCTTGCAGTTTGGTGGCGAGTTGGGTGGCCAACTGCCGCTGTTCGTTTTCGCTGGCATCAGGATTTTGTTGGGCGATAAGGGCCGCCGCTAACGCCTGGAAGGGTTGTGGTCCCGGTCGGAAGCTGAGAATGAGCCAGTCTGGGTCGTCGCGCAGGCGGGCAACCAGCCCGGCAAAAACTACGGAAGATTTGCCGCTGCCCGAGGCGCCAACAACGGCAATTAACCGCTGTTGGGCGACGGCATCCAGCAGCCGTTCGCTGAATGCTTCGCGGCCAAAGAAGTTGGCGGCATCTTCTTCGCCAAAAGCAAACAGGCCGCGGTAGGGCGATTTGTCGGGCATGACGAAGGTGGGATCGAGCACCGGGGTGGCGGGATCGGTGGGGGTGGAGACGGCTTTGGCCAGCGGCTGGATGAGTGCGGTGGTGTGTTGTGAGGAAACGGCCGTTTCTCCCAAAGCTTGTTGCAGGGCGGTGGCAAATTCAACGGCCGTTTGAAAGCGGTATTCCGGGTTCTTGGTCAGCGCCTTGCTAATGACATATTCCACCGTGGCAGGAACCTCATCGGATAATTCTAGCGGTGGCAGCGGCTCATCAATGTGCTTTTTGATGATTTCGAGCGGGGTGTTGCCATGAAAAGGCGTGTGACCAGTCACCAGTTCATACAACACCACGCCCAGTGAGTAAATGTCTGAGCGGTGGTCGCTGGTGAGCGATTGGGCTTGCTCCGGGGCCATGTAGGCCGGTGTGCCCGCCACCATGCCCGTGAGCGTGTAGCGCGGCAGCCCCAACATGCGCACAATGCCAAAATCGGTGAGCACCACTTCGCCATCCAGCGTAAACATGATGTTGGCTGGTTTGATGTCGCGGTGAATGATGCCGCGGGTGTGGGCATATTCCAGAGCGCTGGCCAGCGCCGTAAACAGGTGAACAATCTCGGGAAGGGTAAACGGTTGGCTTTTTAGCGCCCGATGTTCCAGCTCTGCTTTGAGGGTTGGCCCTTCGATGTACTCCATCACCATGTAATGGCTGTCGCCTTGGGTGTCGTAGTCGTACACCTGCACAATGTTGGGATGGCGCAGGTGGGCCACGGCAGCGGCTTCTCGCTCAAAGCGGCCCAGAAATTCATCTTCTTCGGCCAAATGGGCGTGCAGCACTTTGAGGGCCACAAAACGGTCCAGGTTTGCCTGGTACGCTTTGTAGACACGCGCCATGCCGCCTGAGCCCAGGCGATTATAGAGCTTGTATTTACCAAAGGTGCGTCCAGTCAGGTCAGATTCGCTCACGAGATTTTTCTGTTTTCTAGTTTAAGCGTTGCGTGGTTGACGATTTGCTTTTGGCGACAAAACAACTCCGAATGACACTACTATTTTCGGTACGCAATGGAACATGTTGCGTTTGTTGATCGCCAAAAGTCGTTCGTTGGGGAAGCGAAAATCTGCGAACTCCTATTTTGACCTCTCCAGATTGTGGGTATTATAGCGAAAATTTTGTCATTTGTAGAGTTTAGGTTGAGGAACGGCCGTTATGCTAACAATTTCTTTAGGACAGATGGACGTAAAGCTGGGGAATCCGGCAGAAAATTGGCGCACTGTGCAGCAGATGACGGCCGAAGCCAGCCGTCGTGGGTCTGATCTGGTTGTCTTCCCCGAGTTGTGGTCTACCGGCTACGATTTGGAAAACGCGGCCAATTACGCCACACGCACGGATGCGGGCCTGTTTGCCCAGGTGGCGGCGCTGGCGCAAGAGCACCAGATTGCCATTTTGGGTTCCTGCCTGTCGTTGTTGGGCGAGGGAGAGTTTGGCAATACGGCCGTTTACTTTGATAAACACGGCCGTTCCCTGGGCGAATACGGCAAACTGCACCTCTTCCGGCTGATGCAGGAAGAGCAGTTTTTGACTGCGGGAGAAAAGCCGACGCTGGTGGAGACCGAATGGGGCAAGGCGGGGCTAACTATTTGCTACGATTTGCGCTTTCCTGAATTGTTCCGGCAGTATGCTTTGGGTGGCGCGCAGCTGGTATTTGTACCCGCGGAGTGGCCACATCCGCGCCTGGCTCATTGGCGCACCCTGCTGCGGGCGCGGGCCATCGAAAACCAGATGTTTGTGGTGGCTTGCAACCGCGTGGGCCGCAGCAAAGAGACCGACTTTTTTGGCCATTCCTGCATTTTGGATCCGTGGGGGGGGATTGTGCTGGAACTGGGCGAGGGGGAGATGTTGGGAACGGCCGTTATCGACATTGCCCAAGTTGAACAGGTGCGCGCCAAAATCCCCGTTTTCGCCGATCGGCGACCCGAAATTTATTAAGAAATTGCCTCGTTTTTCTTGACAGTTGCCCCGTTTGGCTTTACTATGATGCAGAATGTAACCGCTTACATTTTCGGTTATGGCTCAGCCAAAACCGGATTTGTCTCATCACTGAATAAGCTTTTTTACGGCCGTAACTAACTGCAAAACCGAATTACATGGCAAAAGAAAACGGGTATCAACGCGTCACAATTGAAGATGTTGCCCAGCGTGCGGGGGTGTCTACGGCGACTGTCAGCCGGGTGCTCAACAAGAGCAATAATGTCAGTCCCAAAACGGTGGCGCGGGTAGAAACGGCCGTTGACGAACTAGGCTATGTGCTCAATACGGCCGCACGCGTCTTGGCCAACAACAAAACGGGCAATATTGGCATTATTGTGCCCGCCACCAGCAATCCTTTCCTGACTTCGTTGCTAGAAGGCATTAATCAAAGTGCAATTACCAGCGGTTACAACCTGCTGATTTACGCCACTACCAAACAGGCAACTATTCAGGGTGGGGTGCCGCTGCCGCTCAATGAAGGCAACACCGACGGCCTGCTGATTTTTGCCGACAGCGTGGATGAGCGCACGTTGGAGCATATGCACCGACACCAATTCCCCATGGTGTTGCTGTACCACGAACCACCACCAGATTTAACCATTCCCTGCGTGCTGCTAGAAAACAAAGACGGGGCCTACCAACTTATTGAGCATCTGATCAAAAATTGCGGCCATCGCCGGATTGCTTTTATGGCGGGTCCAGCAGGCAACCAGGATTCGTATTGGCGCGAGCAAGGTTACCGCGAGGCGTTAGCCGACAATGGCCTTCCTGTGGATCCCGCTTTGCTGGGCACAGGTTCTTTTCATGATTGGGAAGCAAAAAAGCAAATCGAGAAGTGGTTGGCAGAAGGTTTGGCATTTGACGCGCTGTTTGCCGGGGATGATACGGCCGCTATGGCTTCCATCGTTGCTTTACAACAGGCAGGCAGACGCGTTCCAGAGGATACGGCCGTTGTTGGCTTTAACAATGACACCCTGTCGCAATACATCACCCCGCCGCTCACCACCGTGCATGCTCCCACAAGCGAAATAGGGCGTACAGCCGCCAATAAACTGTTGCAGCTGATTCGCGGCGAACAAATCGAGCAAAAAACAATGTTTTCCACGCAGCTTGTGATTCGCCAATCCTGTGGCTATCACCTTGCTGATAAATAAGGGCGTATATGCAAAAAGGGCAATGACCGCTTCCACACAGCATTGCCCTTCATCGCTCACAATTCGTTTTACCTATGTCATAAAAACCAAAGTTCAACCAAAAGGAGCGTGCTTATTGTAACAAAAAGTAACAATTCACCTATTCCCCTGTTCCAGACCAGCAAGCAGTCCCAACGTGGCGTTCTGCCATTTCCCCTCCTGTTGATTCAGGCTGTTTGTCTGGTCCCTAAGCAACCTGATTGAATCATTCTCAGCGAGATGCAAAAGTTATGGAGAGATTCGAAATGAAAAAATTTCACGCAATTCAAGGTAACATTCGCCGTTTCATCATGTTTGGCAGCCTGTTGTTTGTGCTTATCGTTTCAACAGCAGGCATTGCCTGGGCGCATACCCCAGAGACTCAGTTTTATGTACCCCGGCCAAATCCCGACGCAATCGCGCAAATTGCTGATCTGACTTCCAGCGGCAATAAGGCCGATGCGATGCTGGTGCGGGAGATGATCACCACGCCGCAGGCGGTTTGGTTTACAGCAGGCACGCCGCACTCTGTAGAGCAAGATGTCCGCAGAACAGTCAGACAGGCTGCGGCTAAGCGGTCTGTGCCAGTTTTGGTGGCCTACAACATCCCCTTCCGCGACTGTGCTCAGTTTTCCGCCGGTGGAGCTACCACGGTTGAGGAATATCAGGCGTGGATTGACGGCTTTGCGGCAGGCGTTGGCAACCAAAGAGCCATGGTTATTCTGGAGCCAGATGGTCTGGGTATCATCCCCTGGTACAACCCGTACGGCAGTGCCGATGGCAGCGATGCCCTGGAATGGTGCCAACCGGCTGAAGCAAATCCGGAAACGGCCGCTTCTGAACGTTTCCAAATGTTGAACTACGCCGTTGATACATTGAAGGCTCTGCCCCACGTCAGCGTTTACCTGGATGGCACACACAGTGGCTGGCTCGGCTCTGGCGATGCTGCCCACCGACTGGTTCAGGCTGGGGTAGAGCAGGCCGATGGCTTTTACCTGAACGTTTCCAATTACCAGTTTACGGCTAACCTGACGCATTATGGCAGCTGGGTTTCTAGCTGCATCACCTATGCCACAGTAGTAAACTCCGGTGATTTTGCTGGCTGCCCCAACCAATACTGGAACGGTGGCCCGCTTCCGGCCAAGATTGCCGAGCTGCTCGGTGAATGGACAGGCGTGGCCATGAGCGCCTATGGCGAGTGGAGCGACGAAACTGATGTACCAGAACTCAACACATCTGGCATCAACTTGCGTTATGCCAATATGTTGGGCGGCGTTGAGCCTGCGACCCATTTTGTGATTGATACCAGCCGGAATGGGACAGGGCCGTGGCAAGCGCCTGCCGGTACTTACCCCGATCCGCAGGATTGGTGTAATCCGCCAGGGCGTGGGCTGGGCTTGCAGCCTTCCACCAATACGGGCGAGCCTCTGGTAGACGCCTATTTGTGGGTGAAGATTCCTGGCGAATCGGATGGGGAATGCACGCGCGGTTTAGGTCCTGCTGGTTCTACGATTGATCCTGAATGGGGTTTGATCGACCCGGGTGCTGGTGAATGGTTCCCGGAAATGGTGCTGGACCTGGTACACAATGCCAATCCGCCTTTAGAACCGTAGATCGGCATAAGCTGTTTTCGTGAGGCAAATAAAAAGGAGACTTCTCGATATGGGAAGTCTCCTTTGTGCATTTTATGGGATGTTATTGGGCTTAACGGCCGCGCAGACGATCCAGGAAGGAACGGCCGCTTTCACCGCCACCTTGCTGATTAATTTCCCCTTCCAGGCGGGCCAGCCGCGCTTCGGCGGAGGAGGCGCGGGATTGGGCGTTCATGCGAGCCTGGCGCTCTTCTGTCAACAGCGTATCCAGCTTTTGCAGGCTTTGTACCTGCACGTCCAATGTGGCTTTTTCCCGCTCCAGCTTCACCCGCATCTGCCGTTCTTCGGTTAGTTGGGCGGTGGCTTCCTGCGCACGTTCGGCCAGCACTTCTAGCGAGGCCAGCTTGCGTTCCAGCGCCAGCCGAGCCTGACGTTCTTCTTCCAGAGCGGCAATGGCGTGGCGCGCCTGGCGAATTTCTACTTCCATGCCTGCCATTTCCCGCTCCAGCTTCAGACGCACGTCGCGCTCTGCTTTTAGTTCGTCGATGGTGGCTTTGTGTTGGGTAACGGCCGTTTCCAGCTCAATGTTCCGTTTTTTCAGGGCACGAATTTCTGCTTTCAGGGCCGTCACATCCTCGCTAGGCTGGGCCATCGCAGGGACGGGCATGGCTAATTGTGGCGGCGTGGGCACGGCCTGAGGTGGGCCAAGTGGGGAGACCGGTTTGTTTTGAGCGCGAACGGCCGTTTCTTCCTCCACTTTTTTGGGATCAAACGACTCGACATTGCTCAGCGGATCGGCTGCATTGTCTTGCGGGGCTGCTTTGCTGGTTTTCTTTCTAGCCATAATAAACTCTGTCTACTAATGCTTGGTAAGCGATTGTTGCCGGGTTCAAAAACCGGGAATCATATTCAAAAATAGTTTGTTGGAAGGCGGGTGCTTCGGCCACTGCCTGGCTGCGGGGGATGGGTTCGCTCACCATGTCGCCATGTGTTTCGCGCAGTTCATCCACCATTTGCTGGTCCAGATTTTGCCGCGCTACGTTGAGCGTGGGCACAATGGTGTGAATGCGAATGTCAATGCCCCGCATTTGCGCCTCAAAAATGGAGCTGATGTGCTGCCCGGTGCCCGCCATCGAAAAATAGTCCGGTTTGACGGGCACGATGGCCGAATCGGCGAACTGGTAAACGGCTTGTGTAAACGTGTCCAACGCCGGAGGGCAGTCCAAAATGATGTAGGTGAACCGCTCCAGGGCCACTGCCAGCCGATCTTCCAAAACGCGCACCAACCCGTAATTCTTGGTGCTGGGCATGGCAAACGCTTGGGCGCGCAAAATATCTTTCGCGTGTTCCAAGTTATCAGAAGCGGGCAAAATCCACAAATTGGGGCGGGGGAAGCCCTCGGCGGCGCGGTCGGCCGAGACGACAGCTTCGGTGATGTGGCGCTGCTCTAGCAGCACGTCGCCGATGTCGGCTTTGCCTGTGTCAATGCCCAAACCGCGGGCACAGTGCCCCTGCGGATCAAAATCGATCAGCAAAACGTGCCCCATCAGATAGTAGTAAGTGTCCTGATACTGATAGAGATTGCTGGCATCGCTGATTTTGTCTAAATCTTTGGGGTCCACGCGCCGCATCAATTTACGTGAGAGGCCATGGGCCAGATTGATAGCGGTGGTTGTTTTCGCCACGCCACCTTTCCGGTTGACGACGGCCAATACTTTGTCTTGCCTGCCTGTGTTTTGCGCCATATTTTTGAATGTAGAAGTCGCTTGTTTTGCCTGTAAGAGGACTACGGCGTCATTTTACCATATGACGGGTGATAGGCGAGAGAAAAATGAGAGGGAAGAAGAGGTGGCAGGTAATTTTGTTTTCCATGACTTAGGTGTAAGTGACTTTGTAAAAGGCAGCCATTAGACTAAAAAATATGAATGAATCCAATGCTTCCTCGAATGTATGTCCAGAATGTGGTGGCCGATTGGTCTTTGCGGCAGACGGCCGTACTCGCCAATGTGAACGATGCAGCCACAAAATCAATGTTGTGCGCCAGCGCGAAACGCCACAGGAGTTGATGCAGCTACAGCAGTTTTCTCCCGAAGAAACGGGCTTTGCCAACGTGCGTACGGCCGGCGTGCGCGAACTGCTGCGCCAGGGTGTGGCTGCGGCCAAAGCGGGCGACAACGATGAAGCCTTTCATTATCTAAGCTGGGTGCTGCGCACCGATTCCAGTGAAAAGCAGCAGGCACAGGCGTGGCTCTGGCTGAGCGAAGTGTATGACGCACCCATCGACAAGCGGCACTGCCTGGAGCAGGTGTTGGCCTTTGATCCCACTCACGGGGTGGCGCGGCGAGGACTGGCTTTGCTAGACGGCCGTTTACAAGCCAAAGACGTCATCGATCCCAACAAGATCAACCAATTCACCAGCGAGGAACCGGAGCACACGAAGGCGGAGCAGTTTGTTTGCCCGCAATGTGCTGGCAAGCTGCAATTTTTGCCGGACGGGGCGACGCTGCGTTGTGGCTTTTGTGGCTTTGAGCAGGTAGTAGCCAACGGGGCGGCCCGTCCGAATAATAGCCAGTTTGGCGAAGGCGCGTTTGAGCAAGATTTCAGCACGGCGCTGGCCCAGGCCAAAGGGCATCTGGCCCCGGTGCAGATGCGCACCTTTCAATGCAACGGCTGTGCGGTGGAGTTTGTGCTTTCCCCGGAGGCTATCTCTTTAACCTGCCCGTACTGCGATTCAACCTATGTCACCGAAACGGCCGCTGCTCAAGACATCATCCCCCCTCATGTGGTGATACCCTTCCGCATTTTGCCGGAGCAGGCGGAAAAGGCGATCCGGGTGTGGTTGAAGGAAATTGGGGTGGAACGGCCGCAGATTTCGCCTATTGTGGGCATTTATTTGCCAGTATGGACGTTTGACGTGGGCGGGGAAATTCGCTGGGGTGGCCAGGTGAAGCGTGGCGACAATTGGGTGCCCGTTTCTGGCAATTATTTGGCGTTTAGCAATGATGTTTGTGTGCCTGCCAGCAAAAAGTTGAATGGTGATATGGCCAAAGCGTTTGCTGCTTTTGATCTGGATGGGTTGATGGCTTACGACGGCCGTTATCTGGCCGATTGGCCCGCTGAGCGACACACCATTCCGCTGGCCGATGCGTCTTTGCAGGCGCGCAAACAGGTGCTGCAAGAGCTGCGTCGCAATCCTCGCAAGCTGACGCTGGAAGATGTGCGCAATCTCAAACTCGGTTCGCTGGGGCTGGTGGTGGAGTCGTTTAAGCTGGCGCTGCTGCCCGTCTGGCTGGCGCATTACAAGGTGGATGGCGAAACGTTTGATTTGCTGGTGAATGGGCAGACTGGTGTGGTGGTGGGGAAACGGCCGTCTCGCGGCGTGCGCGGTTTCTTTGCCAAATTGTTTGGGTAAATTTTAGCCACAGATTTCACGGATTACACAGATTTGTAGCCGCGGATTCTTTCCGCGCAGATTTTGGCGCACAAAGAATGTGCGGCTACATGGGGAGTTGGCTGGCGATTTTGGGCCAGCGGAACGCTGCGACCTGGTCCGGTTGATCGAAGAAATATTCTTCCAGGTACGGCTCAATTTCTAGCTGCCAGATGTCGGGGAGCTGCTCAGGTAAGTTTTCTTCCAAAAAGAAGGTAATGCCAACAAAATAGTGCGGATCGGCGATTTGGCGGTTGAGGCGCTGGAGCAGTTTGATGAGCGGCTCGGCATCATACCCGGTGTTGGCGTGGAACTGGCGCAACACGTCGTAGTTGGGTGGCAGGTGGATGAAGGCGAAGCGGCGGCGTAGGGCATGGTCCACCAGGGCGATGGAGCGATCGGCGGTGTTCATGGTGCCGATGAGCCGCACGTTGGCCGGAATTTGGAAGCTGCCGCCGCTGGCCAGCGGAATCGAAGCGTCGCGGTACTCTAACAGCACCATCAATTCGCCAAAAACGGCCGCTAAATTGGCCCGGTTAATCTCATCAATAATCAATACACAAATGCCGTCACGCTCGCTGGCGCGCTGGCAAAAGTCCAAAAAGCGGCCAGGGATCAGGCTGTAGTGGAGGGTGCCGGTTTCATCGGTAAACGGCCGTATTCCCTGCACAAAATCTTCGTAGGCGTAGGCGGGATGGAACTGCACCATTTCCCAAAACCCATCTTGCCCCTGGGTGAGGTGCTGGGCCAGCTTTTGAGCCAGGAACGTTTTGCCGGTGCCGGGTGGCCCGTACAAAATCGCCTGTCCTTTGCGCTCGATGGCTCGCAGCCAGCGGCTGAGTTCTTCTGAGGGCAGGCCAGTGTCGCTGGCGCATTGGTCGAGGGTGTATGGCTCGGATGGGGTTTGGTAGTCGGGCGAGGGTTCCTGGAAAACGGCCGTATTCAGCGCTGGCGTGTACCGTACTGGGCTGGTTGCCACGGAAGGCGGCACGTCCAGTTCAATTTGCCCCTTGTAATCCAGCCGTCCGGTTTGATGTTTACTGATTTGTTCACAGACCCAGATGAGGCTTTGCACATCGACCATATCCCGCACGCCGTAGTCGGCTAAGGATTCGTATAGTGACTTTGCCTGATTGACTAGCAAGGCGTAGCTGCTGGCGGATGGTTCCAGGGTGATGAACAGTTTGGTTTGGGGTACGGTGGGATTGCTTTCGTCGTCGGGCTGGATGAACTTGAGGAACCAGCGGCCAGTGCGTGGCTTCACCAGCATCTCGGTTTTTGGATGGCAGATGAACAAGAAGTAGGTGGGCAGCGGCCATTTGTTGGGCAAATCGCTGGCGCTCAGGTAGTCGGAAAAGGTTTGTAGCCGGTCGGGGGTGGGGCGGTCGCCGTAGAGCAGGTTGCGCAGCTGGGTGCAAAAGGCGGGTTTATCGAGATCGGGGTGGTTGAGAACGGCCGTATCCCCCGAAGATGGCACCGAGCGCCACAGCAAGTTATTGTCTTGCGCTAGCTTATTCAGCCGGTCGAGGAAAGTGTCATAGGCACCTTCAGCCAGCAGTTGATCCAGCGCCGCCTGGTTAAGCCAGTTTTGCGCTTTGGCGATGGTGGCTTGCTTGTAAGAAATCTCATCCGCCATAAAGTCTGGATGCGAAAAATCTTCCCAGTCCGGGTATCGCTGCCGCACGAGTTGAATGAGTTCTTGAACTTGCCAGTTGGGAAGCATAAAGACCTGATTTTCTAAAATTACTCAACCACGCGTCCGGCGTTTTGCCAGGCGCGCTTCATGTCATCGTACCCCATCTGGTACAGTTTTTCATGCCAATCTTTCGTGTAGCTGACGATCTGTTCCACTGGAATAAAATCCTGTGGAGCGGCAATGATTGGCTTTTCCAGCCGTTTGTAATCTTGCTTCACGTTGGCGCCGACGAAGTTGTTCATATCCTGCATGTACTGGTTCACAATGTCGGGATAATCTGCCTGGATTTTGCTGAGTTCGTCCCGAATTGAAGCCAGGCTGTTAATCAGCTCAAACATTTTCATGTCCGCCTGGAAGGAGGCGAGCAGCGCCCACTCCAGCGTCATGCTGGCGGCTTCGTACAGGTTAGTGGGCAGGCTTTTGGGCAGCATGGGGCGATAATTTTGGTCCTCTTGCGTCTGTTCCATGGGGGTCATCACCACCACGATGATTTCTTCTGCGCCGGTGGCAATGGCTGCGCTAAGCGGCGTGTTGGCGACTACTGCGCCATCCCAATATTTGGTTTCGCCCAAATTGGTGTGGGGGTAAATGAGGGGGATGGAGCAGCTGGAAAGGATGTGCTCCACGCTGATGTCGGTTTTGTTGTTGAGGCTGTTGCTAAAAATGTGCAGCTGCCCGGTGGTAATCTCGGTGGCAGTGATGCGTAGGTGAACGGCCGCTTTTTCAGGATCATTGATGCGCTCAAAATCCACCCAACCTTCATTGAGCAGGGTGTGGCGTAAAGGGGAGGTGTCTAGGAGGGATACGGCCGTAAATGGATTCCAGTTTGGTTTTTGCACATCCTTGGTGCGCAGCTTGCGCCACAAGGCCCACAGCGAATTGGCATTGTGGCCCGAGGCCAGCGCCGCGCCATTCACCGCCCCAATCGACGTGCCCACTACGACGTCTGGATACCATTCGTGTTCTTCCAAAAAGCGCAGCACACCCACATGATACGCGCCGCGTCCGCCGCCACCAGAAAGCACCAATGCCCGTTTGGGATCCTCTTTTAACATGCTGCCACCTCTCGAAATAATTATGATTCCCCTTCGACCGCTTTGCCCGCCGCTTTCCAGGCCCGTTTGGCATCTTCATACCCCATCTGGAACAGCTCTTCATGCCCATCGCGCGTGTAGCGAATGATGCGATCTACCGGAATCGCCTTTTGCGGGGCCACGATGATCGGATCGGGTAAGGCGTGGAACTTGTCTTCAAAAATATCGGGAATGCCGTTGCCGTCCCGATCTTCCAAGTCGGGCTCTTCGCCACGCAGCTGGCTCATCAGCAAACGATTGGTTGCTTGCAGGCGGGCATTTTCCACTTGCAGCCGCACGAGTTCGTTAATGCGGCGGAACATCTTCAAATCAGATTGGAACGAGGCGAGCAAGGCCCATTCCAGCATGGTGCTGGCAGCAGAGAGGATATTTTTGGGCGTGGGCAGCACGGGCGTATTGTCGTCTTCATCTTCCCAAGGCGTCATGATGACCACCACAATCTCCTCAGCGCCCGCGTCGATGGCTGGCCCCAGCGGCGTGTTGGCCACGGTTGCCCCATCCCAGTAAAGCGTGTCGTTTAGCTGAGTGGCCGGGTAAACAATGGGGATGGAGCAGCTGGCAATAATGTGATTTAGCTCAATTTTCTCTCGAACCATTTTGCTGGGATAGATGTCATCGCTGTTGCCAAAGACGTGCAACTGCCCGCTGTTGATTTCGGTAGCCGTGACGCGTAGATGAACGGCCGCTTCATCCGAATTGATCCGATCAAAGTTGACCCAGCCTTGCTCTTGCAACGTACTGCGTAGCGGCGAGGTGTCGAGTAGATAGTTGCCTTCCAACACGTTCCAATGCGTTTTTTGCACATCGTTGGTGGTGAGCCGCTGCCACAACGCCCAAAGGGAGCGGGAGTTATGCCCGGAGGCCAGCGCTGCGCCATTCACCGCCCCGATAGAGGTGCCCGCAACGATGTCGGGGAACCATTCGTGCTCTTCCAAAAAGCGCATAACGCCCACGTGGTAAGCGCCACGGCCGCCGCCGCCGGAAAGGATAAGCGCATTTTTGCGGTTTTCTGAGGGCATATTGCCTCCTGTTTATTGATTTAGCCGATGAGATACGCGGGCCGAGCGGCCGTTTCGCCATTCACAATATCTTCAGAACCCGGTGGTTTAACGGGCAGCACAATATTGAAGCTGGTTCCCGGCAGCCGCTCTTCATCCTCAGCTTCCGATTCCACCCAAATGCGGCCGCCGTGGGCTTCAATTACACCCTTGGCAATAGGCAAGCCAAGCCCCGGGCCAGCGCCCTTAAATTTAGTGTTTCCGGTGGAATGCAGCTGCGGATCGCCAATGCGGAAGAACTTTTCAAAAATAAGCGTGTGGAATTTAGGATCAATGCCAATGCCGGTATCCTGAATAATAATTTCCAGGAACTCTTCCTCAAATGTTTGGCCGGGCACCACAGAGGCCCTGATGGAAATACGGCCGCCGTCCGGCGTGTATTTCACAGCATTGCCTAGCAGATTGGTAAACGCCTGCACCAATCGTTTGAAATCGGCATAAATGGAGGGCAGTTCGACTATGCCGTCGATTTCCAGGTGAATGCGCCGCTCGCGCATCGCCTGAATAAGAGGCTCAACGGCCAGACGGAGTACCGTGTCTAGCTGCGTTTTGACAAAAGTGAGCTGCATGCCATCTACATCAAGCTGGCTGGCGTCCAGCATGGCCGTGATGAGCCGTTCTAACTGCAAGGTGGCCCGATTAATATGCCCCACAATTTCTCGCGTTTGCTCTCGTGTAAGGGCATTTTCCTCGTTCATGGCGGACAAAATATCGGCATACCCTTTTACCTGGGTAAGCGGCGTGCGCAATTCATGGGAGGCAATGGTGATGAAGTCTGACTTCACCCGGTCCATGATTTCGAGCTTTTCGTTTTGCTCCACCAGGTCAATATTCAGGTAGCGAATGTGCTCGTTTTGATCGTTTAGCTCACTATAAAGACGGGCATTTTGCAGAGCGACCACGGTTTGGTCAGCCAACGTTTGCATTAGTTCCAGTTCGTTTGGTTGGTAAGGAACGGCCGAACTCTTAGGACCCACCCCCACCAGCCCCACAATGTCGGTGCCACTGCTTACTGGCACGTACACTTCCATCGTCATTTCAGATAGCCAACCACGTTCCTGATCGCTCAAATTTTTGAAGGCCGGGTTGAAATCGAGCTCGTATTGCAGCAGCGGCTGGTGTTGATTGACCAACGCATTCATGAACAAATCGTCATGGGTAAAGCGAATGGGATGGCGCGGCACCACGCCCATGGCAGGAATGGGTTCCACTTCGTAGCCGCCATTTTCCAGCTGGGTCACCAGCATCAGCGTGCCCCGGTTGGTCTCCAGCAGTTCGCTGAGCGTCCCGATGATGAGCAGTGAAATTTGCTGGACATCCAGGGTGCGGGAGATGGCCTGGCTGTAATTGCGGACCACTTGGCCCGCATTGACGCTTTCGCCGCGCAGGTAACGGTACACAACTCGGCCAATGAGCCGCCGAAATGGTTGGTAAAGGAAAAAGCCCAAGGTGATAATGAGGGCGATGAGGATTGAGGTAAAGATGTCATCGGTTTGGTTTAGCGCCTCGCCAAACTGAAAAACGATGATAACGGAGAGAATGAGCGGCAAGGCAGAAAGTGTATTGATGATGATGAAGGCGATGCCGCGTTGGGCTCTGGCACGCACGTCAAAAATACGGAAGGAGGAGACGCCATAAGCGGCTCCCACCATGCCAATAAACCGGAGCACCTGCCCCACGATAATCAAAATGAGCTGATCAAACAGCTGCACAAGCTCCCCGAGGAAAATAACGCTCAGAACGGTAAACCAGAACAGCAGACGATTGGCATGCCAGGGGAAACTGGTTTTGCGATATTCGCGCCAGGTAGCCAGCATTAATCCGCCAGCCAGGCCACCCCAGGTGAGGTAGAGAGCCAGCGTGCCATTGGTAATTGCCAGCAGTCGGCCGTTGGGCAGTATAAATACCCGGTCGGGAGCCAGTAGATTGATGAAAACGGCCGTTAAAACGGCCGTTGCCGCCAAAATTACATAGCGTGTGGCCGGCTTCCAATCTAAAAAGGCGCTGGTGGTGGCCGCCATGGCACAAAGCGCGAGCAGCAACACAATGGTGGGAAGGTTGGCAAAAGGAACGCTGCGGGCAAAATAAATAGCAAATTCCCAACCAATCGAAAAGACCAACGAGACAACCAGCCAGGTTGTTTGCTTTTTTTCTGGTCGTTGACGAATCTGGGGCAGGATAAGCATGACCAGATACAGACCAGCGGCAATGAGAGGAAGATAAAGGTTGGCTTGATATGCGTTCATGAGCGCGAGCGGTTCATTCCCAATTTTGGTGGTGAAGCTGGCCGAGCAACAACAATCCTTAAGGCCGAATAATGACGAATAAAGTGATGTGTCACAGATTCCATTGATCTGACTTGACGCATAAGCTAGTCCTATTGTAATGGTTGGTATACGCTGTGGCAAAGTGGGTTTATAAGAATGGTACCAGTGTACCATCTATTTTGCTGTGGGTTCTAGGGGCGCTTTCTAAAAAAAGTGGCGCAGCCAAAAGCTGCGCCACGTATGGCGGAGAGGGCGGGATTCGAACCCGCGATACCTTTCGGTATACACGCTTTCCAAGCGTGCGCACTAAGCCTCTATGCGACCTCTCCGAATCGGATGGGAATTATAGTACGAGATGGCAGGTTTGCAAGCCTGTTTGTGAAATTGGGCACGCTTACCAGCCTACGGCCGTTCCGTCATTTCGCGGCTCGCTGCCACCAATGAGCACGCCCGTTTCCGGATCACGCACGATAACCTGCCCGCCGCCATAATGAAGCGGTTTGCCCTTTTCCCACAGCGCGTGGCCCCGCTGCTGCAAAATCTGGCGGATGTCGTCGGAAACGGCCGTTTCCAAAGCCACTTCCTTATCCTTGAGCCAGTTGAAGCGGGGGGCATCCAGCGCCGTTTGCGGGTCCATGTCAAAGTCGATCAGGTTGATGCCCACTTGCAGATGACCTTGCGGCTGCATGAAGCCGCCCATCACGCCGAAGCTGCTCCACGCCTGTCCGTCTTTGATAATGAAGCCGGGGATGATGGTGTGATACGGCCGTTTGCCCGGAGCTGCTTCATTGGGATGCCCTGGTTCCAAACTAAAGTTGGCTCCCCGATTTTGTAACTGCACCCCCGTGTTGCCAGCCGTAATGCCGCTGCCAAAACCCATGTACAAACTTTGAATCCAGCTCACCATGTTGCCGTTACCGTCTGCTACCGTCAGGTAGACGGTGTCACCATGCGTTTGCGGTGTGCCGGGCGTGGGCTGCAAAGCGCTGGTTGGCTGGATGAGATTGTAGCGGCTGCGCGTATAACTCTCGCTCAGGAGGGCGGCGATGGGTATGTTCGCCTGACGAGGATCGCCGATATAAGCGTGGGCATCGGCAAAGGCCAGCTTCATGGCCTCGATGAGGGCATGGTAATAATCGGCCGTGCCGTAACCCAGCGCTGACAGATCAAACTGTTTGGCAATGTTGAGCGCCAGCAGGGCCGTCAGACCTTGCCCGTTGGGAGGAATTTCGTGGAACGTGAAGCCATTGCGGTACTCAACGCTGATCGGCTCGACCCATTCAGCCTGATAAGCTGCCAAATCATCCTGGGTCAAGAAGCCGCCGTCGTTTTGTACTGCCTCTGCAATCTGGCGGCCAATATCACCGTGATAAAAAGCGTCTACGCCATTTTCAGCGATGGTTTGCAAGGTGCGGGCAAATTCGGGGTTTTGGAAAATTCCGGCGGCGCGAGGGGAACGGCCGTTCGGCAGCCAAACGCGCTTGGAATCGGGCAACCGGCTCATTTTTTCGGTAGAAAACTCCCAGGCCTGGGCAATACGCTGGCTTACGGGAAAACCATCTCGGGCATAGGCGATGGCTTGTTGTAGCAATGTGTCTAATCCCTTACTGCCAAATCGGTTCAACGCCAATTCCCAGCCACGCAGGCTGCCCGGCACCGTCACCGCCAGACCCCCAATTGCAGGAAACTGTTCATGCCCCTGACTGCGCACAAATTCGGCCGTTAAACCTTTTGGCGCCGGACCACTGGCGTTAAGCCCATACAGTTTTTGTTCATCGGCCTGCCAAATCAGGGCAAAGGCATCCCCGCCAATGCCTGTGGAACTCGGCTCAACTACGCAAAGCGTGGCAACGGTAGCAATGGCGGCATCCACCGCATTGCCGCCCGCTTGCAAAACGGCTAGTCCGGCCTGGGCAGCCAACGGTTGGCTGGTGGCTACCAGCCCGTTACGCGCTATGATGTTGGACCGACGGCTGGGAAACTGAAAGTTTTCAAATTTCATGCTGTTTTCCTTAAAAATTTGTACCAGAGTAGGGGCGGCAAACCTGCCTTGACACCGAACAAGTGTTCGTGTATACTGCACCCAGAACAAATGAGCGATTGTCATAATGTGTGCAAACCACATCTTTTTCACGTAGTTTATCAGATTCAGTGGTATCGCGGCATGTAGCATAGGAGTGAGGCACAATGGCCAAAAAAGGATTATCTGACCGCCAGAAAAATATTTTGGCGTACATTCAAGAATATGTTGGTGAATTTGGACGCCCACCAACCATTCGTGAAATTGGGGGCGCTGTCAATATCAGCTCCACTTCTGTTGTGAATTACAATTTGACCAAACTGAAAGAGCGCGGCTTGCTTGAGCGGGATGCTGAAGTGTCGCGCGGTTTGCGTTTAACAGAGAAGGTTGCTGAAACCACTGGGCAGGTTGTTGAATCTGTTAGCAATGCGGTGGAGAAGGTCGAAGCGGCCGTTACCAATCTGTTTAAAGTGCCTCTGCTGGGCAATATTGTGGCTGGTTCGCCCATTGAAGTGGGTAATGATGGCGACTTTTCCGTTTACGATGAGGAAGATGCTATCGAACTTAGCAGCTCCATGATTCCCGGCCGTCATGATGACCTGTTTGCGCTGCGCGTTAGCGGAGATTCCATGATCGATGCGATGGTTAATGATGGTGATATCGTCATTATGCGCCACGAAAGTGATGCACGTAATGGTGATATGGTCGCTGTGTGGCTGAGCGACGATACCACCACGCTCAAATATTACTATCGTGAAGGTAATAAAGTGCGTTTGCAACCTGCCAATCCAACAATGGAACCCATTTATGTGGATCGGAAAGATGTGCAGGTGCAGGGCAAAGTAATGATGGTGTTGCGGCAGACCGCATAACGCATGAACAAGGTAGTGGATGGACGGCCGTTTCTTAGCCGTCCATTTTTTTTATCTATTAAATAGAACGAATGTTCTCTGTGGGCGCATTGGCGTGAAATATGAGCGAGAAAGAAACATGGCAAAAAATGAATAAGGAGGAACGCCTGCGACATCAGCTAGAATTACAATCTCGGCAGATTGAGCGGGTTTTTTCCACCCATCAGGTGGCGGCGCGGGTGGCTGGCGGGCAGGTACAAACGCAATCTATTCGCTTTGACCTGCAATCCCATCTGGAATCTGGCATACACCGGCTGCGGGGCTTGAAGCGTGATTTGCTCTCGGTGTTGGGTGTTGCTGACATTTCGTTGGCAAAGGATGAACAGGGTCAGTGGCGCCTGGACATTGTACGGCCGCATGAACCCCCTGTGGCTCTGCTCGATTTGCTGCCGCTGCTGCCTGAACTGCCAGAAAGTACGGCCGTTTTGGGCATGGATGAAGAAGGTGCTCCCTTGCTGCTGCCTTTTGCCGATCCAGACATTAGCCATGCCCTATTGGTAGGTACAGAAGGCGCAGGTAAGACCTCGCTTTTGCGCACGATAGCGATTTCATTGGCAATGACCAATCGACAATCCAAGCTGCAATTACTCGTCATCGATCCGGATCGCCCCGGTAAATCAAACCGTCAACTGGCCCCGCTTATGTTCTTGCCACATCTTCTTAGCGAGGTGATTGCCGAGCCGGAAGACGCGCTGCATACACTTCAAGTGTTGGTCGAGGAAATGTATCATCGGCTCAAGAACGACACGGTGCGCCCCACCATTGTGACACTGATTGACAATGTTGAAGCTTTGTTTTTGACAGCCAAAAGTGATATGCAGACGGTCCTGTCGGAGCTGTTGCAGCGTGGCGCGGAGGCAGGCATTCATCTAGTGTTGGCTTCCAGCCAACCTACGGCCGAATGGCTCAGTAATGTCATGCGCACCAACCTCCCGCTGCGGCTAGTGGGGCAGGTGCGGGATGAGGCGGAATCTTTGGCGGCAACGGCCGTTGTTGGGGCAGAAGCGAATTTGCTGTTAGGCGAAGGCGATTTTCTGGCCGTGGCTGATGATAGCCAACTTCATTTTCAGGCTGCGTTTATTGGCAACTATGATTTGCATCTGACGTTGGAAACAATTCATCGTAACCGGCCGCAAGCGCTGTTGGCTCAGCCATTGGCGTTAGGCGGAGGTGATGAAGCGGCTGAGGATTTTCACTGGCAGCGCGACGATGAAACGGCAGCCGAAATGGAAAACGAGCCGAAGCGCACGGAGCTGGATGAGACACAATTGACGCTATTTGATGACGACAGGCAGGAGAATTAAGATGAACGTGGGCATGTTGTGGCTGGATGATGACAAGAAGCGAAGCCTTGAAGAAAAGGTGGATCGCGCCGTGGAGTATTACCGGGAGAAGTACGGCCGTATGCCAGAAATGTGCCTGGTTAACAAGGAAATGCTAGCGGAGGAAAAGAAAATCGGCAAAGTAAGTGTTCAGCCGTGGGCTGCTATTTTGCCGCATCATTTTTGGGTAGGAATGAAGACAGCCTGATTGATTTGCTGGTTGTTATCAAATTTATTCGTCAGCCACCATCAGGATTGAACGACTGCCACCCTCGATAAGGGTCATGCGTGCCTGATACGTACGGCCGTCTGCCCCGGTGATTTCGGTCTTCGTTTGGA
Source organism: Ardenticatenaceae bacterium (assembly GCA_020634565.1). Taxonomy (GTDB): domain Bacteria; phylum Chloroflexota; class Anaerolineae; order Promineifilales; family Promineifilaceae; genus Leptofilum. The sequence goes on along the minus strand of JACKBN010000008.1, from coordinate 166,376 downwards.
CCTCTTCATTGGGGTTTTGCATGATAAACTCAATAGCTTCTTCATTTTTAAGCAGCTTATTGATGGGGTGCCCCACTACTTTGGCATCTGGCAGTTCAAATACTTCGCGGGCTGCTTTGTTAAGCAGCAGCAATTTATCCTCGTGGTCTACCACCAAAACCGGATCATCAATCTGATCTACCACAACTGAAAGTGTCACCCGCTGCTGCTCAATATCTGTGTAAATATTGGCGTTGTTAATAGCAATGGTCGCGTAGCCACCTAAGGCAGACAGCGCACGGGTATCGTTGCTATCGAAAGACGTTTCCTTGAGCCGATTGGTGACGCCAAGAACACCAATGGGTTTGTTTTGCAAAATAAGGGGCACGTAGATGAGCGACTTAACCAGCAGGGCGGTGTGCGTGCGCTTCCATTGGGAGTCATTGCCGATGGCGATGGCCCGCTTGGTTTGCAGCACCTTACCGGCCAGGCTGTCATTGACGCGTTTACGCATGGATTGTGCTTTGGAGTCCAGGTTCTTGGAGGCGCGAATGTAGAGCTCGCCTTGCTCTTCATCCAGCAACATCAATGAGCCTTCTTCGGCGCCAACGACGTAAACGGCCGCTTCCACCACCCGATGCAGCACTTCTTCCAAATCTAATGATGAGGCGACGGATTTTCCGACGCCGTACAGTACGTTCAGTTCCTGGGCTCGGCGCTGGAGTTGGGAGTTGCTTTCCATGAGCTGCTGCACAAGCTGGTCGCGCTCTCGCTGCAAGCGGCTTTCGCGCAATGCCCGATCAACTGATTCGCTAATTTCATCTGCATCAAACGGTTTGATAACGTAATCACGAATACCAAGACGAAAGGCCGCAACGGCCGTTTCTTCTGAACCATGTGCGGTTGCCAAAATTGCGGGGATTTCAATGCCGCGCTCACGAAGTTTTTCTAATACTTCCAGCCCGGTGAGACGGGGCATTTGCTGATCCACAATCATCAAGTCTGGCTCTTTGGCAATTGCCATTTCCAGACCCATAAGACCGTTGGAGGCCTGCAAAACTTCGAAGCCTTTTGGTTGAAGGATGTATTCGCTTAGGAAGTCGCGTATCTCTTGTGAATCATCAATAATGAGTACGTGCTCGTACATATAGTTTTATCCTTGGCTGGGAAGTATCAATTTCACTATATTACTACTCGCGCCATAAGCATGCAACCACAGAAATTGCACACATTTTAATCGTGGCACGCCCTAAAAATGTCACTTCGTTTCCAGCATTTGCTTAAAAAACTTGTCACCCTTATTTGCATGGGATAGCATGACGCCGTGATAAAAAAACAACGCAAGAGATTCTCCACAACTTATCTTTTTAGCGTCGCCGCGTTTATTATAAGCGGAATCGTTCTTTTTTCGGCGTGCGGCGATAGTCAAGAAGTACCACCCATTATTGTGACGGAAGTGTTTAATGTGGCCGGAGAGGAGCTGGTGGTTACCCGGATTTTGGAACCAACTCCTACGCCAACGGCCGTTCCCACCCCCTCTCCTGATGACAATACGCCAGTCGTTTTAGATATCAGCTTTGTGCGCGAATCGGTGCCCGATATTGATCCGCAGACCACCAATGATGCCGACGGGATTGACCTCATCGAGAATATGTTTGTGGGGCTTACCCGCTACAACCATGAAACGAACCAGGTCGATCCGGCTCTGGCGCAATCGTGGGAAGTGTCTGAAAACGGCCGTGTCTGGACCTTCTCGCTGCGAGATGACATTTTTTGGGTGCAGCCCAGCTCGCAAACGATTGATGGCTACGTGATTTCGGAGGCCGTGCGGCCCGTGGTGGCCAGTGACATGGTGTTTGCCATCCAACGCACTTGCTCCCGCGAAACGGACGCCCCCGATGCGTTTATTCTTTTCTTAATTGAAGGCTGCGAGCAGGTACACCAACTGGCCAGCGCCACCCCCGCCGATTTGGAGAACGTAGGTGCACAAGCGCTTAATGACACAACGTTGCAAATTCGGCTTAATCGCTCAGCTGCCCATTTCTTAACCATTACCTCGCTCTGGTTTATGCGGCCGTTGCCCCGTGAACTGTTTGAAGAATCGTTTGGGGAAGAGTACGGGGACGATTGGCAGACAGCTGTGCAGAATGGGGTGCCGTTGCTAACCAGCGGTCCATTTATGCCTTTAACGACTAATTTCAGTACGCTACAGCGTAACACGCTCTGGCCGATTCCCTTTCAGGGCAATACCGAAATTGTAAAAATCAACTACGTGGAGACAGATGAGATTGCCCTTTTGCTGTGGGAAGCAAAGTCATTAGACCTGATTGATGCGACCAATGTGAATTTAACGGCCGTTTCCAACGCCACCTTGCAACATCTGCAATCGGTAAGTGAGCAGACCCTCTTTTATCTCAACTTCAACTTTCAAAGCGGCGTGTTCCGCGAGCCGACTGTGCGCCGTGCTTTTAATGCGGCCATTGACCGCGAGGCTTTAATCGAAGAGGTTTTTGGCGAACAAGCCACACCCATGCGTCATTTAATGCCGCCAGGCGTGGTGGGCGCGCTGCCCACCGATCAGGTTGGCGTGGGCTACAGCCCGGATTATGCCCGCATTAAAATGTCGGAGAGCGGCTTCACTAGCTGCCGGTTAATGCCAGAAATCCGGTTTATGGTTTCTTCGTCCGATCTCTCCCTGTTGCAGGCCGAATTGATTATCCAGATGTGGGTCGAAGAGCTGGGCTGTGAGGAATCGCAGTTTATCATTGAGCAGGTGCCATTTGGTACGCTGCTGGCCAACACTCGCCCCGATGCTGGCGCCGCCCGCCCCGATATTTGGGAGCTTGCCTGGGCTACTTACTATCCCGACGCCCAAAATTGGATGGGCGACTTGATTCATTGCGAGGAAAGCGAAAATCGAGAGATACGGCCGTGTGGCGAAGTAGACAGTCTCATTCGTGAGGCGGCCACCACCACAGACATGAGTCGGCGGCTGGAACTGTATCGTCAAATCGAAAACATCTTGTTTGGGGATGAGGGCATCGTGCCGTTAGTGCCCCTATACCTGCGCAGCAACCTTGTCCTGGAGCAGGATTGGCTGTCTTATCCGCCTGCCTTGTTTGGCGGCGAACAGTTCGATAGCTATGAAATTGAAGTGGCTCGCAAAGAGCTGGAACGGAGTCGGTCAGGCTAATGTTTACAGTGGAATGGGAACAGTTTGCCGCGTGGGCTGATGAGTTGGACGTATCTCTGTCGGCAGCTCAAATTGAGCAGTTCATGACCTATCAGGAACTGCTGTTGGAATGGAATGCGCGTATGAATCTAACGGCCGTACGCGAACCCGCCGAGATTCGCTTGCGGCACTTTCTGGATTCATTGAGTTGTGCCAGGGTGATGGGTGATTTGAACGGCCGTTCCCTCATTGATGTTGGCACCGGGGCTGGCTTTCCAGGATTACCCCTCAAAATATTGTTTCCCCAACTGAAGCTGACGTTAGTAGAAAGTGTGGTCAAAAAAACGCACTTTTTGCAGGCGGTTGTTGATGCCCTGTCGTTAAGTGACGTCACAATTCTGACAGACCGTGCGGAGCTTTTGGGGCAATCGCCGCAGCATCGGCGGCAGTATGATTGGGCTGTTGCCCGCGCAGTCGCTGAACTGCGTGTGTTGGTGGAGTATTTGCTGCCGCTGTGTGCTGTGGGGGGCAGTATGTTGGCTCAAAAAGGGGAAGGTGTGGCTGCGGAGATAGCCAATGCTCAGGTGGCAATTCCGCTTCTGGGCGGCAGCGAACCAGAATTGGCGCAGGTTACTTTGCCTGACCGAGATCAGCCTCATTATTTTGTCACGGTGAAAAAGATTGGAGAAACGCCTCAGAAATACCCGCGGCGCGTGGGCATGCCAGCGAAACGGCCGTTATAATTCTTCTTCTGCCAGCGTTTCTTCCAGAGAAACGTGAATCTGGTACAGATTTTCAGGCTCATCTTTGCCGCGAATTTCAACAGCTCCCATTGATTTTAAAGGATGTGCTTGTAGCAGCTCACTGTTTTCTATTTGCAGATTCTGGTAGATGCCTTCAGAAACAACAATTTGGCCATCCACCGCAATATCCACCAGCCGATGAGCGGTGTTGACGGCGTCGCCTACCATGCGGAACGTCATGCGCGTTTCGGCACCCACATTGCCCACAATGACATTCCCTTCGTCAATGCCAATGCCCATGCCAAAGCCCGTGCGCAGCTCTTCAAACAGATCCATGCGCAGGGCATTAAATCGCTTTTGCATAGCAACGGCCGTTTCCACAGCCCGATTAGCCGCATCCAGTTGATCAAATGGCGCGTTAAAAGCCACTAAAATCTCGTCCCCGGTCAGCTCAAAAATAGTCCCTTCATACCGATAAACCACCTCGGTCATTTTAGTGAAGAACTTGTTTAGCCGCTCAATAACTTCATTGGGTTCCACCAAACGCGTGAAGCGGGTGAAGCTGCGAATATCAGCAAACATGACGACCGCGTGCCGCCGTTCGCGCCGGGCCATCAGGCCGGGCTCATGGGAGAGCACGTAATCAACCAGGCTGGGCCCCATGTAGCGCGAGAACGTTTCCTTGATTTCTTGCTTTTTGCGGCGCTCTTCGGTCAGGCGAAACTCTTCAATTCGTTTGAGCTCAGTGATGTCCTGCAAAACGGCCGCATATCCCACATCTTGGATAGGTGAGACGCTGGTAAACAGGGTGTTGCCATTTTCTAGATTGATTTCTTGGGCATTGGGCAAATTATTGCCGTTGCTATAAACCTTCAGCAGCACGCTGAGCGGTTTTATGTCGCCGATATATCTGCCGGCCACATCGTCTGCGGTGATGTCAAACAAACGCTCTGCCGCTTTATTAAACAGGGAGATATTCCAATTTTCGTCTGTCGTAACGATGGCATCCGTTGCCTGGCGCAAAATCGCTTCCAGCTTGCGCCGTTCTTCGCTAATTTCAGTGAAAAGATGCGCATTGGCAATGGCTGTCGAGACAGTGCTGCCCAAGGCAATCAGCAATTCGCGATGTTCTTCGGTGAAGTACCCAACATCGGGGTGATTCAAAATGAGAATACCCACGATGCGATCCGAACCAATCAGCGGCACGCCGATGGCGGAACCTGTTTCGCCTTCATCATCGGGCAGTGTCACCCAACGATCATCCTGGCGAATGTTGTGAATGATTTCGCTCCGTTTGTTGGCAACCAACCAACCACCCAGGCCGCGCGTCATGACTTCTTGAGTCACGCGGTCGCTTATTTCAATGGGGGAGCCAGCCCGAATGATAAATTTGTGGTACACGTGCTCCTGCTCATTGAGGAGCATGATATTACCTTTGGTGGCCCCAACGGCCGCTTGCGTTTGGGTAATGATGGTGGACATCATCGATTCCAGGTCAAGTTGGGTGCTAACAGCCCGACTGATGTTGTACAGCAGCTGGAGGCGATGGCGTTCTTCTTCGAGGTTGGTTCTGGCTCGTTTGAGCTGAATTAGGGTGCGAACCCGAACCAGCAGCTCTTCACGAATGTGGGGGCGGGACAGAAATTCATCGGCGCCTGCCTTTTTGCCCTCAATACGTGACTCAACCTTGCTCAAGGCAGTGATCATGATGATGGGGATGAGGTGCGTGCGCGTATCGCCCTTGAGGATTTTACATACTTCAAATCCGTTGATATCGGGCATCATGACGTCGAGTAAGATGAGGTCGGGGTCATGCTCTTGGGCCATGGCGATGCCGTCATGACCTCCGCTGGCTTCGAGGATGCTGTGGCCATCCAGCCTGAGCTGGGAGGAGAGCAGAAGCCGGTTTTCACGCATGTCATCAATGATGAGTACGACGGATGGTTCTTTGTTGGTCTGGTTCACAATACTATTCACTTGATGAATGGGCATCTGCCTATGGTGAAGATAAACAGTGCCAGGATTAGGTTGGTTACATTACAGTTACACGGCCGTTTTCAACGTGCATGCGTGTTGCTTGTTGTAAAAAGGGCTCTGTGAACATCCCCGGATCGGTTGCGGTTAATATGGCTTGTGTGGTTTCAGTTACGCAGCTTAGCAAGGCACCACGCCGATTTTCGTCTAATTCTGCCACTACTTCATCCAATAGTAAAATTGGACGCTCACCAGTTGCCGCTTCCATCCAGTTGATTTCACCCATTTTTAAGGCCAGAATGGCTGTGCGCTGCTGCCCGCGAGAGCCAAAACTACCCAAGGAACGGCCGTTTAATTGAAATGACCAATCATCACGATGCGGCCCCACCGTGGTGGCACCGCGTGCAATATCCGTTGCTAAAGATTCTTGCAACAGCTTAGCAAAACGTTCTGAAACTAATTCTGACTGTCCCTGATGAGTTTCAAGCCACTCCGCCAAAGTTGCGGGGTCTTGTTCGCCGCGTGCCGCCAGCTTTGATTTTTTCACGCTCAGACGTGGTAAATAGAGCAATTTAATGGATTCACGTCCGGCGGTTAATGATTCGTAATGGATGCGCTGCGTTTCCCGACTGATATTGGCCAAAAATTCGGCGCGCCGCAGAAAGATGGTGCTGCCTAGGCTAACCAGCTTGTCCGTGTAAATGGGCAGCACATCGCGCACCGGGCTGCCTTCGGCCATCTGGCGCAACGTGGCGTTGCGCTGTTCCAGTACCTTGTTGTAATTGGAAAGGGTGCGGCAGTAGACGGGATCAATCTGACAGAGCGTAATGTCCATGTAGCGGCGGCGATTGGCAGGAGAGCCGGTGAGCAGCTGGACATCTTCTGGTAAAAAGAGCACCACGCGCATGGCCCCTAATAGATCCATCAGGCGCACCTTACGCCGGTCCAGCAGGGCCTGACGGCGAAAGCTGAAGTTGCGGTACTGTGAAACGGCCGATTTTTGTTCCTGAATCAGGCGCATTTCCAAAGAGTGGGTTTGTTTCAACGTTTCCACAGAGGCTACCAGGCGTCCAACCACAACTGGTTCGGCTGCCTGAGCGGCGTTCCAGTTGAGCAATTGGGCATCATTATCTGCGTGGGGAGAGCGGGTGGTTGCCAAGTAATAGATCGCTTCCAGTAGATTGGTCTTGCCTTGTGCGTTGTTGCCGTAAATTAAAATTGGCCCTTTGGGGAGCGTCAATTCTAAACGGCCGTAATTCCGGAAATTCGTCAATGATAGATGGGTGATATGCATGAGCGTTCGCTACTGTTAACCAGAGCCATAATTTACGTTGAACAGTAGATAGTTTGATTTTAACATAATGGTTTGTCAAATCATAAAAATAGTTGCAAATGATTGCGCCATTGCTGGTTGCCATCGCAATCTCAACATGTTATCCTACTGCGGCTTCACTCAATTGTAATCGGCCAGCTTGGAAAAAAGAAAACAAGTACAACGGCCGTGTACTGCAAATGATGGCAAAAAAACGTTTTGCGTATTGGCAAAAGGAGCTAGGTATGATGCAAGACAACGGCGACAACCGTTCCCCGCTGCGTTTGATTCTCCTCTTTCTGATTGTTATTGTGGTGCCCTTAGCAATTGGCCTGTACATGGCCCCCCGATTGGTCCCCCAACCAAAAATTGGCGTTATTCGCCTCAACTATGAAATTTCGAATGCCACTGCTTTTGAGTTCCGTGAGCAGCTCATCTATGCACGAGATGATCCGTCAATCAAAGCGGTGGTTATTGTGATCAATAGCCCCGGTGGCACTGCCTCTGACAGCGAAGATCTTTACATGGACGTGTTGGCTGCGCGGCAAGATTTGCCCGTGGTTGCCACAGTCGATTTCTTGGCTGCCAGTGGGGCTTATTACATTGCTTCCGCTGCGGATGCAATTTATGCCAAGCCAGGGTCCGCCATTGGCAGCATTGGTGTCATTAGCTCTTTGCCTGAGGCCCCTTTCCTGGAAGAAGAAGTGCTGACAACCGGGCCTTATAAATCGTTTGGCGGCACGCGGGATGGCTATGTGCGCCGGGCTGAAACATTGAAGTTTGCCTTTTTGCAGGCGGTGGCCAACGGTCGTGGTGAAAAACTAAATGCCGATCTCGATTTGCTGTCTCGCGCCGAAATTTTTGGTGGGGTGCGCGCGCTCGAATTGGGGCTCATCGACGGCATCATTTCCACGAGTGAGGCGTTTGACAAAGCCGCCGAGCTGGCGGGCATTCGCGGTTACGAGACGGTTGAACTGTATCCGCTGGCTTTTGGCGAAGATGGTCCGGTGGCGTTTGGCACTTATCAGGTGCCAGCCATTAACCAGGAGAAGTTGTGGGCTACACCGGCTGATTTGCCACCGGGTCTTTACTACCGGTACATCGAGCTGCCCGCTAACCATTAATTATAAAATGAATTCCAAGGATTAAATCATGCGCCGAGGATTAATTTTCTTACTTGTTTTTGTCCTGTTGCTTATTGCGCCAACGGCCGTTCGCTACTTGCAGCATTATCGTTTGGGTGGGGGCGACCGTGTGGAGCCGCCCACATATGACGTTGCTTCTTTGGTAGAGAGCGTGCCCACCCCGGCCTCAGCATCGTTTGTAGATGAACCGGAGACGTTTGGCGGGCTGGTGCTGTTGGATCAGGCTCACGATAATGCATTTACGCTGGACGAGATTGGCTATTTGGACGGCCGTTTGGCGGCACGTGGCGTCGAAATGATTAGCTACACGGGTGGCGATCTGGCGACTGCCCTGCGCGCCGTGAACGCGTTTGTGGTTATCACCCCCTTGCAGCGTTTTGCTGCCGACGAAATTCAGGCAGTCGAGAATTTTGTGCGGCGTGGTGGTCACCTGTTGATGTTGGGCGATCCCACACGCTACAACGTGATCGTGGAAGAAGATTTGTTCACCTTCAACGTGTTTGTGGAGTCAGACAAAATTGCGCTTAACAGCCTGGCTAACAGCTTCGACCTCATTTTTAACGGCGACTATCTGTACAACACGCTGGAAAACGAAGGCAACTTCCGCAACATCATCGTGAATGAAGCGGGCTTTGCCAGTAGTGCCCTGACGGCCGATTTGGAAAATGTCGCTTTTTATGGGGCGCACTCAATCCAGGTGGGCGCTGGGGCCGAATATCTCATGGCGGGTGATGACAATACCTGGTCATCGGCCACAGACCGCCCCGGTGGCCTTACGCTGGCGGCAACCGCTGCTTCTGGCAAAGTGCTGGCCATTGGCGACCTTCAGTTTTTGACGGAGCCTTATTACACGGTGTTGGATAACGGCCGTTTCATTGCCCAAATGGCTGATTTTCTGGCAGGACCAGCCAGCCGCGACTACACCGTGGCTGATTTCCCTTACTTCTTTACTCAGGAAGTAGAGCTGGTTTATGCGGGCACACCGGACCTCGGCCCCGATGCGTTTGATGAAATTATTACCTTGCAGGCCAGTCTGCGGGAAGCAGAAAAAGAGCTGACACTGTCCACCACGGAAAGCCAAAGCGGTGACGCCATTTATCTGGGTCTGTTTAACCAGTCAGATGACGTAGCAGAGATGCTGGCCGATGCGGGTATCACGCTGGTGATTGATCCTGAAATCTTGACTGAGGCAGAAACGGCCGCATTGGAAAACGCCGATGCAGATGCCGAAGATGAAGATACGGAAGCCGAGCCAGTTGACGAGGTAGAGGCTGAAGCTGCCGATGATGAAGAGCCAGTCGATGATACGGCCGAAACCGCAGAAGATGTTTTTGATCGTCTTATTCAGTCAGAACTGGGCAATGTGCAAATGTCTGGCACAGCTTTGATTTTGCTGGATGAGAGCGGTGGTCAGCGTCGCCTGGTGGTTTTGGCCGCCAGCAAGGAAGGGCTGGAGAATACCATCAGCCGCCTGCTGGACCTGATTCCGCTGGATGCCAACTACGCGCTGGCAGACTGTTTGCTGCAAGATAACCTGGCGCTTTGCCCCACCAACGTTGCTGATGAAGACGTGGAGGCTGAACTGCTCACGGGTGGCGTGCTGGAACCCGATGAAGAAGATGGTGGCGATGAAGATACGGCCGTTGAAGAAGACGACGAGCCAGGTAGTGAACCAACCGATGAGATCGACGAGCTGCCTGCTGAGGATATCGACGCGACAGATCAAGGTGTGATTGGCCTGGGCGAAACCGTAGAGGGCACCCTGCCCGAAGGCGAGCAATTCAGCTGGACCTTCGAAGATGGCCCGGCCGTCATCGACATCATCGTGGACAGCGGCGAAGATTTGGATGCCGTGCTGGAACTGTACGATGCCGACAATGTTTTCCTGGCCGCCTCTGACTCTGGATTTACCGGTGAAGGGGAATCAATCATCGGCTACGAAATTACCGATGATGCAGCTTACACCATTCTTCTGAGCGATTTCTTTGACAATGGCGGTGACTTCACGCTGACGGTTACTGAATCCAGCGAAGTTCCGGCCGAAGATGAAGGCGACACCGGGGACAATGGGGACGAAGGCAGCAATGAGGATGTAACCATCTTTCTCTTTATAGACGACAATGGCGAGCCCATTGGCGATGGCTTTACCAGCCAAATTGAACTGGAAACATTGCTGGCCGAAGATTACACAGTAGTGACCTGGGTTTCCACCATCGACGGGCCCCTGGAGGCTGAAGCCCTGGAGGACATTGATCTGCTCATCTGGGATTCCGGAGATTACCTGGATGATGAAGGTTTTTTCGGCGACGACACATTTGTCATCTTTGAATACCTGGATGCTGGTGGTTCATTCTTTATTACCGGTTCATCCCCGACCCTTTTAGGTGACCTAGGCCTCTCAGACATCACCGATCTGGAATTTGTGGGTGATGACGAGATTTTGCTCGATGGTTTTGTTGCGGGCGATGTGATTGAGTTGGATGATACCTATGGCGCTATTTTTGCCGATTTTCTCGTTGAAGATCTGGAAGATGGCTCTACGGCTTTTCTGGTGCGCGGGGCCAACAGCGATGATGCAGGCAATATCGTGGGTATCGCCACCATCGATGAAGCGGCCGATGATCAGCAATCACTGTTCTTGTTGCTGCCCTTTGCCCTCTTGCCCGAGGATGTGCAGCCCCAGTTGCTAGACAACATCATGAGCTGGTTTGGCTTCTAAGCCTTTAATAAATCTGGTTGGTTCTGCGGGTATGAATGGATAAAATAGTGCCCTATGAATCAACCAGATGTCATCTTTATAGTCCTTGATACGCAGCGAGCCGACCGGTTAGGCTGTTACGGTCATCCCAAAGCGATTACCCCCAATCTTGATCAATTTGCCAAAGAAGGTGTGCTGTTTGAGCAGGCAATTTCACCTGCCCAGTGGACCATTCCCAGCCATGCTTCCATGTTTACTGGGCTATATCCCACGGCACATCAGGTTACCCAATCCTCACAGGCGCTTTCCCCAGAACGGCCGCATTTAGCCGAACTATTGCGTGATTCTGGCTACCAAACGGTCGCCTTTTGCAACAATCCACTGGTGGGCATTCTCAACAACGGCTTTAAGCGTGGCTTTGAGACATTTTATAATTACGGTGGGGCAATCCCCAGCGTACCGAGTGATTCCACGACGCTGCCGCGACCGCTGCGCCGTTTGATTGAGAAGTACACGCAGTTTTTGCGCCGCATCTCGTATCCCATCCAGAACTTTTTTGGCCAGTCTGACCTGGCCTTTCGTTTGTCGCTGAATGCCTGGTTTACGCCAATTTGGTCACGAGTGGCAAACTTCAAGGGGCAAAACGAACGCTCGGTGCGGGATTTGACGCATTATTTGCAGGAGCGAGAGGAGAAGGGGTCGGAACGGCCGTTATTCCTCTTCCTGAATCTGATGGAAACCCATCTACCCTTTACGCCTCCGGTGGAATTTATTGACAAAGTGGCCCCCTATTTGCGCCGCAGCAAAGAAGCCCGCACCGTCATGCGCCGCTGGAATCGCGAATCCTACCGGTGGGCAGCCCCCCTGGCCGAGCCGTTGAGCCAGCTAGAAACCGACGTGCTGAGCGATTTGTACGATGCCGAAGTAGCCTACCAGGATGCGTACCTGGGCCAACTGCTCAAAACATTGCAGCAGCGAGCCAATGCCGAAAACACGCTCACCATCATTGTGGCCGATCATGGCGATGGGCTGGGTGAACACGGCTGCATGGGGCACGCCTTTGTGGCCTACCAGGAACTGCTGCACGTGCCGCTGCTCATGCAGTGGCCGCAGCGTTTTAAACAACCGGCGCGTGTGGCCACGCCGGTAAGTACGCGCCGCGTTTTCCATACCATTTTGGATGCAGCCGGCCGCTTGCCGCAATCGGCTACGGTGGATCCGATTCGGGTGCATGGTCTGACGCTGGCCAACACGGTGAATGGGCACGACCCTGAGCAGGGCGTGGCTTACAGTGAGGTCTACCCGCCGCTGACCTTTGTGAAAGCGATTGAAAAACGGCAGCCGGAACTGCTGGAAGCGTATCGTTGTCTTTCGGTGCGGCGGGCTGTGGTGCAGCAAATTGGTGAGGATGAGGCAGCGGCCAAAGCGCACAAGCTGATTCAAGTTGATGAAAAATTGGACGAACTTTTTGATTTAGCGGATGATCCGTTAGAATCAGTGAACGTGTTGGCAAAACGGCCGTCTGTAGCAGAGCCAATGCAGAAAGAGTTAGGACGTTGGGTAACGGCCGTTTCCCAGCAGAAAAACCAGGTAGACGCGGGTAGCCAAATTGAACTGGATGAGAGCATGACCCGCCGTCTGCGCGCTCTAGGGTACATTGACTAACCAGTAACTGTCGATGACGGATTGGCGACATTATAATTAGCAACGAACCTAACATTAAACTGAGAGAGGAAAAGAGATGTTTGATGCAATAAATATCAACCGGGTAGCTTTCGAGATACCCATGCCCCAGTTCTTGCAGAACTGGTTCCCTAACCTGGGAGCCACACTGCCAATTTACTGGTACGGTATCATCATCGTGATCGGCATTGCCCTGGGTGCCTGGTGGGCCGCGCGGGAGCTGCAAAAGCGGCAGCTAGGGGTAAAGGCCATTGATGAATTTTACAATGGGCTGATCATCGTTGTTTTTGCGGGCTACTTTTTTGCCCGGCTCACCTACGTGGTTTTAGACATTATTGATGGCGCTCAGTACACGTCGCTGGGCCAGGTTTTCAACTTCCGCGCCGGGGGTGTCAATATTCTCGGTGGTTTTGTGGGAGCCGTCTTGGTGGCCTGGTTTTACGTGGTGTGGCGGCGGCTTAAGTTCTGGCATTATGCCGATGTGGCCGGCCCAGCATTGCTGTTGGCCCAGGCGATCGGCCGTTGGGGCAACTTCATCAACAAAGAGCTGTACGGCCCGCCAACAGGCAGTGGTTGGGGCTTGCTCATTGAGCCGCAGTACCGCATTGCCCAATACAGCGATCTCTCCGTATACCCGGCAGATACTACCCGGTTTCACCCCACCTTTTTATACGAATCAATCGCCCTGTTTGTCGGCTTTTTGCTCTTGGTCTGGTTGAACAATCGTTTTCGGGATAAATGGGAACCGGGCACCTTGTTTGGGATTTTCTTGATCTGGTGGGGCGGCAACCGCACCTGGATTGAATTCTTCCGGCCCGATCAGCCGACCATTGGCAACAGCTTCCTGACATACTCGATGTTGGTAGCCTTTGTCATTACGCTGTTTGGCGTATGGCTAACGCTTAAGAAGCTGGATCGTTTGCCAGAGGCGGTGGCTAATAAGCGTAAGCGTCCTGTCAAGCCAAGACCGCGCCGTAATTAGAACCGGAAAAAGTAGGCAGTGAGTCGGTAATCAGCAGATTGACACCGTACCGACCGAACCCGCTTTCCCACAGCGGTGCATTTCAAAACAAAATCTGTACATTAGCAGCTGAGCTTGTTAAACAGCCATCCTATTTTGATGGCCACTTTAGCAAGCTCAGTTTTGTTTTACGTTTTGGGTAGGTCTTGGACCTGCCCTTACTTAAAGATATGAGGAGCAGAAAAACGATGGAAATTGGAGATAAAATCGGCGCGCTTGCGCTCACATTTGATGATGTCTTGTTAACCCCAGGATATTCCGAAGTGCTACCGGCCAACGTGGATTTAAAAACCCGCCTGGCCGGTAATTTGTATCTGAATATCCCGCTGCTGTCCGCAGCGATGGATACAGTAACCGAGGCGCGTCTGGCGATTGGCCTGGCGCGGTTGGGTGGTATTGGCGTCATTCATCGCAACTTGTCGCCAGAAGAGCAGGCGGAAGAAGTGGACAAGGTTAAACGCTCTGAGGCCGGGATGATTGTAGACCCGGTGACGCTGCGTGCGGACAACACTTTGGCTGACGCCGAGGCGCTCATGAGCCGATACCACATCTCTGGCGTGCCCATCACCGATGACGAGGGTAAGCTGGTGGGCATTTTAACCAACCGAGATACCCGTTTTGTTGAGCCCGGCCCGCAGCCGGTGCATGAATTTATGACGAGCCAGAATCTGGTGACCGCCCAGGTTGGCACCACGTTGGAGGAAGCCAAAGAGATTTTGCATCGTCACCGCATTGAAAAGCTGCCGTTGGTAGACGAGGCAGGTTATCTGAAGGGTCTCATCACGGTGAAGGACATTCAGAAGAAGGTGAATTACCCGATGCAGGCAGCTGGTGAAGACGGCCGTCTTCTCTGTGCCGCCGCGATTGGGGTGGGGGAATCCGGGCTGGCTCGGCTGGACCTGCTGGTAAAAGCGGGGGTAGATGTAGCGGTGATCGACACGGCTCATGGCCATACTGCCCTGGTGCTGCAAACCTTGCGCGAAGCCAAAAATCGGTATCCCAACCTGCCCATCATTGCGGGCAACGCCGCCACCGCTGAAGGCGTGCGCGATTTGGTTAAGGCCGGGGCAGATGCTGTCAAGATTGGTATTGGCGCTGGCTCAATTTGTACGACGCGGGTGGTTTCTGGTGCCGGGATGCCCCAGTTAACGGCCGTTCTGGAAAGTGCCGCCGAATGTCACAAACACGACGTTCCCTGCATCGCCGATGGCGGCATCAAGTACAGCGGCGACATCGTCAAGGCGATGGCGGCTGGGGCCGACGCGGTGATGCTTGGTTCCATGCTCGCAGGTCTGGAAGAAAGCCCCGGCGACATCATTTTGTACGAAGGGCGTCGCTACAAAGTGTATCGCGGTATGGGCAGCCTGGGGGCGATGCAGGGGCACGGGGCCGATCGCTACGGCAGCGGCGTGACCGCTGGCCGCAATGTGCGCGCCGATCGTGACAAGCTGGTGCCCGAAGGTGTGGAGGGGCAGGTGCCCTATCGCGGCAAGCTGGCCGACGTGACCTACCAGCTGATGGGCGGCTTGCGTTCCGGCATGGGCTATGTGGGCGCGGCCAACTTGCCAGAGCTGCATGAGAAAGCCCGCTTCGTGCGCATCACCAACGCGGGCCTGCTGGAAAGCCATCCGCATGGCATTTTGGTTACCAAAGAAGCGCCTAACTATCAGGTACGGCGGTAATTTTTACCCTCACCCCAGCCCTCTCCCAACGAGGGAGAGGGAGCAAGATTCCCTCCCCCTGCCAGGGGGAGGGGGAGGGAGGGGGTGAAGAAGTGGCCACTCTAAACTATGAATTTCACACACGATACTTTTATTTCACCCTTCACCTGGCGCTATGGCAGCGAAGCGATGCGCCAGATTTGGTCAGAGCGGAACAAGCGGCGGCTGATGCGACAGGTCTGGGTGGCGCTGGCCACGGCGCAGCACCAGGCCGGGTTGGTTAGCGCTGAGCAGCTGGCCGATTTGCAGGCCCATGCCGAGCAAATCGACATTGAGCGTGCTTTGGAAATCGAGAAAGAAACGCGTCACGACGTGATGGCTGAGATTCGCACCTTTGCCGAGCAGTGCGCGGTGGGTGGCGGCATCATCCATTGGGGGGCCACCAGCGCGGATATCACCGACAATGTGGATGTGCTGCGGCTGCGCGAAGCGGCCGTTTTGCTGCAAAATCAGCTCAAACAGTTACTGGTTAAATTGGCGGACCGGATTGAAGAAACGGCCGTACTCCCCACCATGGCCCACACCCACATCCAACCCGCCGAACCCACAACGTTGGGCTATCGTTTTGCCGTTTATGCGCAGGATTTGCTGGAAGATTATCGCAATCTCCAAGCGCTGATTGTTAATCTCCGGGGCAAGGGGCTGAAGGGTGCCGTGGGCACCCAGGCCGGCTACGATGAGCTGCTGGCCGAAACCAAGATGGATGCCTTGCAGATGGAAGCGGCGGCAATGGCGGTGCTGGAACTGCCTTATTTTCCCATCGCCACGCAAACGTACACGCGCCAGCAGGATTTGCGCGTGCAGCAGGTGTTGGCGGGCATCGCCGCCTCGCTGCACAAATTTGCCCTGGATTTCCGCGTGTTGCAGTCGCCGCTGTTTGGCGAGTGGGCGGAGCCGTTTGGCAAAAAGCAGGTTGGCTCGTCGGCGATGCCGTTCAAGCGCAACCCCATTAACACGGAAAATATTTGCTCGCTGGCGCGTTACGTAGCCGGGCTGCCTGCCGTGGCCTGGGACAACGCCAGCCAGGCGATTTTGGAGCGCAGCCTGGACGATTCGGCTAACCGGCGGTTGTTTCAGGCGGAAGGCTTTTTGGCCACGGATGAGCTGCTGCGCCGCGCCACCCGCATCGTGGCGGAGATGGTGATTGACGAGGAAGCGATTGCCCGCAACATGGCCATCTACGGGCCATTTGCCGCCACGGAGCGGGTGTTGATGGCCCTGGTTGCCGCTGGCGCCAGCCGCCAGGACGGGCACGAATGGATTCGGGAAGCCAGTTTGCAGGCATGGGGGGCACTGCGCGAAGGGCAGCCAAATCCATTGGTTGAGCTGCTGCTGGCCGATGAGCGAATTGGGCAGTTTTTAGCGGTGGAACAGGTGAAAGAGTTGATGCGAGCAGAGGGGCATGTGGGAACGGCCGTTACTCGCGCCCAAACCTTCGCCCAAACTGTCAGAGAGGTAATTTCGCAAACCTGACAGGTTTACAGCGCTTCTTTGCGGCAAGATTCTTTGCTGGGCAAAGAGGGTTTGTTTTGCAGATACTTTGAAAACCTGTCAGGTTTTTTAGCAAACGATGAACATAGAAATTCAAGGACCCTTGCTCGGCCAATCTGAATTGTGTGAGCCGATTTTGCGGGCGCTGCCGGACTGGTTTGGCATTGAGGAAGCAACCAGGCAGTATGTGGCCGATACGGCCGTTCTGCCCACCTTCCTCGCTTTCCACAATAATCAACCGGTTGGCTTTCTCACCATTAACCAGCATACGCCCTACGCCGCCGAAATTCATGTGATGGCTGTTTTGCCCGAGTGGCACCGGCATGGGGTGGGGCGGGCGCTGCTGGCTGCCAGCGAAGCCTATCTACGTGAGCAAAAAGTTGAGTTCTTGCAGGTTAAAACGCTCAGTGCGCGGCATCCAGATGTGGGATACGGCCGTACCCGCCAATTCTACCTGAGCGTAGGCTTTCGACCTCTGGAAGAGTTTCCCGATCTTTGGGGTGAAGCCAACCCCTGCCTCCAACTCATTAAATACCTGGGCTGATGATGGTGCGCCCCATGCTCGCGTATAGACAGTTGGTGCGTTGAAAGAACGTCCATCCATAAGTAAAGGCTGGTTTGGTGAGCTGAAGGAGCCAAAACAGACGTGAATAAGGACCGTTGGCGTGCTAACGGGACGTTTATTGATAAGCAAAGGCTGGTTTAGCAGCAAAATGGAGCCAAAACAAGCAAAATACAGACAGTTGGTGCGCTAAGAGGGTGTTTATCCATAAGCAAAAGCTGGTTTAGTAGATTGAAATAGCGCAAACAGACGTGTTTTCATGTAGTTGGTAGACTAAATGAGCTTATTCACGCTGTTTTGGGATGTTTAGCAGAAAAAAGGAGCGTCATCACGCATGAAGACGCTCCTGTGGTGGCAAAAAGTTGTTTGCGTAGATGTGAATCATAGTAGTTGGTGAACTCAAACGTTTCTCAAATCCCCACTTTTACATCTGAATACAAAGAACAGATCATGTCTGCTGGGGCGGGTTTGCCCCGTCAGCGTCGAAACCATACGCATCATCTGCCAAATGCTGGAAGGGGGACGGCTAAAAAAGATTACAAAGTCTGTAATTTACGAACAAAAATGAGCCTGAAGTTGTCATTCCGAACGAAGTCTTCGGAGTGAGGAATCTTTCATTTTTGCGAGTAGAAAGATTTCTCGGGGGACCTCGAAAGGACAGCTTCCCAACTAAATTGTTAAACATTGGGAGGACGTTACTTTAGGTGATTTTGTCGGTTGTCATCTCTTTCGCCAAACCAATTAAGCCAAACTGGGCGATGAGCCGAAGAACGGCCGTCCACTTCCGTCCCCCCGCAATTGGCTTTTCCCGAAAAATATCCACCACATGCAGCGGCAAAAAGAGCAGCATGAGGCCCAGCGTTCCCTGCGCCGCCAGCTTGCGCCAGCGCTTCTGCCACAGTCCCACCGCCAGCAATAATTCCACCAGCCCAGAGATGTAAACGAGAAACGGCCGTCCCGGCACCCGCTTGGGAATTAGGGCAATAAAAAGGCGTGGTGATAGAAAATGGGCAATACCTGAGGCGATAAAGGCGAAGGTAAACCCAATACGGCCGTTCCGTTTAAGCAAACCATCCCTAACTGTCATGCTGAGGCCCTTTGAAGCATTCAGCACCTACAGTGCCTTTGCTCCAAGATTGGGCCAATCTTCAAGAATGGCCCAATCTACACGGCATTACTTACCCTTCCAGCAGCAAGCTTTCCGGGTCTTCGATGAGCTCTTTCACCCGCACCAGGAACTGCACCGCCTCACGGCCGTCTACAATGCGGTGGTCGTAGCTCAGCGCCACGTACATGATGGGCCGGATGGCCATCTCGCCGTTGATAGCCACCGGGCGCTCCACAATGTTGTGTAGCCCCAAGATGCCCACCTGCGGCGGATTTAAAATCGGCGTGCTGAGCATCGAGCCAAACACCCCACCGTTGGTGATGGTAAAGGTACCGCCACGCAAATCCTCCAGCGACAGCGACCCATCACGCGATTTTTGAGCAAACTCTTTGGTTTGCTGTTCAATCTGGGCAAAGCTCATCCGGTCGGCATCGCGCAGCACGGGCACAACCAGCCCTTCCTCCGCGCCCACGGCAATACCGATGTCGTAGTAGCTTTTCAACACCATCTCGTCGCCATCAATCTCCGCATTCAGGCGCGGGAATGCTTTAAGCGCGCCCACCGTTGCTTTCACGAAGAAGGAGGTGAAGCCAACCTTCACGCCATGCCGTTGCACAAACGCATCTTGCCGCCGCTTGCGCAGCTCCATCACGGCGCTCATGTCGATTTCGTTGAAGGTGGTGAGCATAGCGGCCGTTTGCTGCGCTTCTACCAGACGGGCGGCAATGGTGCGGCGGCGGCGTGACATTTTGACGCGTTCTTCTCGCGGATCTGCCTTGCTGCTGGCGGTAGGCGGTGCCGCTGGTTTCCGGGGCTGCATTTCCGCTGGTTTGGCGCTCTTGGAGATGGGCTTGGCCGATTCCAGCAGCTTGGCGACGTCCTGTTTGGTCACCTTGCCGCCGGGGCCGCTGCCTTTTACTTTTGTAACGTCCACACCCTCTTCGCTGGCCATGCGCTGGGCCACGGGGGTGATTTTTTCGGCTGGTTCCTTCTCGGTTTTGTTTGTAGCCTCAGGCTGCGCGGTTGCTTCTTCGGGTTGAGCCGCTTCCTGGTTATCGTCAGCCGGGGTGGCGCCGCCATTTGGCTCGATAATGCCGAGCACATCACCCACCTGGACGTCATCGCCGCTTTGCGCCGCAATTTTGCGCAGCACGCCCGATGATTCCGCGCCAACTTCCACATCCACCTTGTCAGTTTCTAATTCGACCAGGACATCCCCCAGGTTGACCGTGTCGCCTTCTTTTTTGAGCCATTCGCCCACGGTTGCTTCAACAACCGATTCGCCCATTTCTGGTACTTTAATTTCGACAGTCATTGGTTCCTCGTTTTGAGTCTGCAAGTGTGCAGGTGTGCAAGTTAGGATGGGACTTGCACACCTGTCACTTGCACACTTGCCACTTTTTATTCTTCTTCAAATTTGAATGCGTGCTCTGTAATTGCCTTCTGGTTACGCCGGTGCCAGGCGCTGGAGCCTTCGGCGGGGCTGGCGCGACGGGGACGGCCGATATACCGTAAGGGCCAACGGCCGTTTATCACCTCATCCAGCCGCCAACGCATAAACTCCCAGGCGCCCATGTTGGCCGGTTCTTCTTGCAGCCAGACCACTTCTTCCAGGTTGGGATAGCGCGTCAGCACCGCTTCGATTTCGGCTCCGGGGAAGCTGTACAGCTGCTCCACGCGGGCCACCGCCACGGCAAACTCAGACTGGTTGGCCTGTACTTCTGCCAGATCAACATAGACCTTGCCGCTGCACAGCACCAGACGGCGCACGTCGGCGGCGTTTTCCTCGGTGGTGTTGGGATCATCGAGCACCTCTTGCCAGCTTTGTGTTGCCAACTCTTGCGGTGTCGAGGCCGAGAGTGCATGGCGCAGCAAGCTCTTCGGCGTCATCACAATCAACGGCAGCGGATCAGTTTGCAGCAGCGCCGCCTGCCGCCGCAGCAGATGAAAATATTGGGCGGCGGTAGTGGGGTAGGCGATGCGCATGTTGGTTTTGGCTGCCAGCTGCAAAAAGCGTTCCAACCGGCCCGATGAGTGATCGGGTCCCTGGCCTTCATAGCCGTGCGGCAGCAGCAGCACCAGCGAGGGCGTTTGCTCCCACTTCGCGTAGCCGCTGACGACGTATTCGTCAATGATGGCCTGGGCGGTGTTAATAAAATCGCCGTACTGCGCTTCCCAAATCACCAGCCGCTCAGGCGCCTCGATGTTGTAGCCATATTCAAAGCCAATGGCGGCATTTTCCGATAGGGGGCTGTTACGTATTTCAAAGGCGGCTTGGGCTTGGGGAATATTTTGCAGCGGAATGTAGATGCCGCCGTTTTCCCCGTCGCGCAGTAGGGCATGCCGGTGGCTAAACGTGCCGCGCTCTACATCTTCGCCCGTCAGGCGAATGGCGGTGCCATCGGCCAAAATGGAGGCGAGGGCCAGGTCTTCAGCCGTGGCCCAGTCGATGCTGCGCTCAGTAGCCGTATCCAGGGCATTACGCCGCTTTTTCATGGCGCGGGCCAGCTTGCTGTTGACGTTGAAGTCGGCGGGGATGTCTAGCAAGGCGTTGTTTAGTTCCTGGAGCATGTTGGCGGAAACGGCCGTTGCTGCCTGTTTCGCCGCGCCTTTGGGTGGTAACTCTGCCTGTGGCTCCAGCGTATCCGCAATCTCTTCCAGTTTGAGCGATTCATACGTTTGTTGCAGGTCGCTCATCTTGGCGTCAATCAGCTTGCTTGGCTCATCCTCCGCAATGTCGCCCCGTTTTACCAGCGTATTGGCCCATAGTTCACGTACGGTGGGCAAGGCGTCTACTGCCTGGTACATACGCGGCTGGGTAAAGCGCGGTTCATCCCCTTCGTTATGGCCGTAGCGCCGATAGCCGACCAGATCAATCAGGAAATCTTCCTGGAACTTTTGCCGGTAGGCGATGGCCAGCCGGGCCACTTCGATGCACGCTTCCGGGTCATCGGCGTTGACGTGCACAATGGGAATCTTGAAGCCTTTGGCCAGATCGCTGGCGTAGCGAGTGCTGCGGCTGGACCAGTAATTGGTGGTAAAACCAACCTGATTGTTGGCGATGATGTGAATGGTGCCGCCCACACGGTAGCCGCGCAGCCGGTGCATGTTCAGCGTCTCGGCCACAATGCCCTGGCCAGAAAACGCCGCGTCACCGTGAATGAGAATGGGTAGTGTAATTTTATGATTAAATTGTGGCTGGCCCGGCTCGTTCACCAGCGTACCGGCGGCCCGCGCCATGCCCACCACCACCGGATTGACATGCTCCAGATGGCTGGGATTGGGGGCCATTTTGATGACGAGGTCAACCACGTCATCCCCTTCAAAATCAACCGTGCGGTTGGCTCCGGCATGGTACTTCACGTCGCCGGTCCAGCCGCGGTAGTTGCGCCCTTCGTAGCGGCTTTGCTGGGCGGGGTCTTTGAACTGGGTGAGGATTTCTTCGTACGGCCGTCTTAAAATGTGAGCCAATACGTTCAGCCGCCCGCGATGGGCCATGCCGATGAGCACGTTGAACACGTCGGCCTCGGCGGCCCCGCCAATAATCTCATCCAGCATCGGCACCATCATGTCCAGACCTTCAATGGAAAAGCGCGTTTTGCCGGGGAAAATGCGGTGCAAAAACAGCTCGAACGTTTCCACTTCGGTCAGGCGGCTCAGCAGCGCCTGGGTATTGAGTGGCGTGTGGGGCGGGCGGAAGCGACGCGTTTCTACCATCTCTTGCAGCCACTGCCGCTCGGCGGGCACGCGCACGTGCGCGTAATCAAAGCCAATGCTGGCCGAGTAAATCTGGCGCAGGTTGTCGATGGCCTCTTTGGCATTGGCTGCATTTTCGGCAGCGGGGCCACCAATCAGGCTGGCTGGGAGCTCAGCCAGGTCCGCTTCGGTGATGTGGTGGGTTTCTAAATCGAGATCGGGGTCGCCGGGAGGATTAAACAGCCCCAGTGGATCGATCTGGCTGGCCATGTGGCCAAATTTGCGAATGCTTTGCGCCAGATTGACCGCGCCCATGATTTTTTCGGGTTGGTAGGCAGGGGCAGCGCTTGCCGAAGCAGATTCTGTTGGTGCCCCATGTCCGTTTTGCCTGAATTCTAGCGGGGGCTGCCACTGCTCAAACTGCTCACGCGTAGCGGCATCCACCGAATTGGGATCTTGTTGGTATTTTTCGTATAGCTCCAAAATGTAGCCAGCGTTTGGCCCGTGGAACTCATGCCATATGTTCATAAAATGTGTTTCTTTTTGTCTCCGCACCTGGCCGGGAACCAGGTGATGATGCGATGCATCTGAATAATTTCAGAGCGAAATTTATGCAGATGCTTGCGTTTTGTCGATTCGGTAAGGCGATTGTACCATGATCTCAACTGGAGAATGGTATATCCAGGTATATTTGAGTCAATCTGGTGGAAGTATAACGAT
Organism: Ardenticatenaceae bacterium; assembly: GCA_020634565.1. Taxonomy (GTDB): domain Bacteria; phylum Chloroflexota; class Anaerolineae; order Promineifilales; family Promineifilaceae; genus Leptofilum. The sequence goes on along the minus strand of JACKBN010000008.1, from coordinate 143,351 downwards.
GGTGGTTGCCCAAATCTAACAAAATGCTTACACCCTGGTAAGTTGTGCGTAAGAACCCCTGTGTACAGTGACTCTATTTGCTATACTGGAACTTATCAGCCGTAATTTCAAGGAGACCCCTATGTTTAATAAAGTTTTTGGCCGACGCGAGCAAGAAGATGAGGTAAAAGGGATGAATCGGTTGCCACCAGGGCAGTCGTTAACACAAAAATTCCCGGTATTGCATTATGGCCCCACGCCCAATACCGATTTGGCAAATTGGGATTTTCGTGTGTTTGGTCTGGTTGAAGAAGAAAAGGTTTGGGATTGGGAAGCATTTAACAAGCTGCCCCGCACCAAACTAACGCTGGATATTCACTGCGTGACGCGCTGGTCCAAGTTTGATACGGATTGGGAAGGTGTGTCGCTGAAAACGCTGGTAGATGAGGGTTTCATCACGCCAAAGCCAGAAGCGAAGTATGTGATTCAGCATTGCGAAGTGGGCTATACCACCAACACGCCCATTGAGTTGGTGATGCTCGACAATTTTCTGCTGGCCACGCATTACGATGGCAAGCCGCTGACGTTGGAGCATGGCTGGCCGCTGCGCGGTGTCATCGGGGCGTTTGCGGACCGCAGTGAGGAAAAGTCGGCGTATTTGTGGAAAGGTGGCAAATGGCTGCGCAGTCTGGAGTTTCGGGCGGATGATCAGCTAGGCTTTTGGGAGCGCGCTGGTTACCACAATGAAGCCGATCCCTGGCAGGAGCAGCGTTTTTCTGGTGGCCGCTGGTTTTAGATTTTGGTAATCGGTAATCGGTGAACAGTAATCGGTAGGAAACTGATGGCTGTTCACCGATTACCGTTCACGCTGCGGTAGCAGCGCTCCCCATCTTTTCTTGCAAAAACTTTTTGGCGATGTCCACCGGGATGGCGAGGCCCACCTGTGGGCCAGAGATCATGGTGTTGATGCCGACGAGACGGCCGTTTCCATCCACCAAAGGCCCGCCCGAATGCCCCGGACGCAGCTGAATCCCCAACTGCACCAGCTCTCCTCGATATCCATTTTGCTCTAACGGTTGCCCCACGGCGATGACTGTGCCCCAGGAAGCGGCACCAATCACGCCCCACGGATGCCCCACCGCGACTACCCAATCACCGGTTTTTAGCTGGCTGGAATGGCCCAACTCAATCGTTGGCAGTTGGTTTGCCGCGATGTAGAGGGCGGCCAAATCCACTGATTCATCGTAGGCCAGCAGTTGGGAGGGGAAGGTACGGCCGTCTGCCAATGTCACCTCCGGTTCACGACGCTGCACCACGTGGGCGTTGGTGAGAATCAGCCCATCCGAATGCCAGATGGTACCGGCACCAAAGCCGGAACGGCCGTTGCCAATGCGCACCACGCTTTGCTGCACCGTCTGAATGAGCGCGTTCATGGTTTGATTAATGTTGGTTAGAAAATTCATGGTTAAAAATTACCAATTACTAATTGCGTTTTGTAATTAGTAATTGGTAATTGTGTCATTAGGAGCGAGCCGCCACGGTGATTTCGGTGGTGTGGACCTGACCGCCGCGCACGAATTTGGCCGATACGGCCGTTCCCACCACATCGCCTGCCAGCAAAGCCAGCAGATCATCGTGAGACTGCACCGCATTGTCGGCGAAGGAAACGAGCGTGTCGCCCATTGTCAGGCCCGCTTTGGCTGCCGGGCTGTCCTTTTCCACAGAGACCACCAGCAGGCCGCGCTTTTGCTCCAGCTCTGCCTTCAACTCATCGGGCAGGTGCACGCGTTGGGTGCTGACGCCCAGATACCCACGCTGCACACGGCCGTGCGCTTGCAGCGCATCCGCCACGCGCGCCAGGGTCGGCGTGGGGATTGTCAGGCTGACGCCGCGCCCCAGGGCGGACGTGTTCAGGCCAATAAGCTGTCCGGCCGCGTCTACCAACGGACCGCCGGAGAAGCCGGGGTACATCACCACATCTGTTTGCAGGTAGCGGTCAATCTGCCCGCCCAGGCGAGTGCGCCAGCCTTCGCCCAGCGCGGAAACAATGCCCAGCGTGGCCTGCACGGTGCGTCCGGGCCGCCCCAGCGCCAGCACCAGGTTGCCCACGCCCAATTCTTGCTTGTTGCCTTCGGTAAGCGGCGTGAGGCCGCTGGCTTCTGCTTTCAGTACGGCCAGATCGGTTGAGGGATCGCGCCCAACCAGGCTGGCCGCCACGCGGCTGCCGTCGGGCAGACCCACGGTTAGCCCTTCGTCTTGCCGGACCACATGGTTGGCGGTGAGAATAAGTCCTTCGGCGCTCCAGACGATGCCGGTGGCTCCAAGGCGGCGGCGTCCTTCCACACGCACAATGCCGGAATCTGCCTGGGAAACGGCCGTTGCCAATGCCGCCGAAAGTTCAGTTAATACGTTGCTCATGGTTGCTCCTTACATTTTCGCGGAAAGAATCCGCGCCTACGGTTTGTGATGCTGTTTAGTTTAGGAGAAAGCGACTTGGGCGAAATCAGCCATTTCGGGGGTGGGCTACCTGGAAGAATGGGTAGGTGATATGTCTCGCCCTCAATTATAAAAGCAGCAATCCTAGCCGCGTTGCCTGCACGACGGCTTCCGTGCGGCTTTGGGCGTTGAGCTTGCCCAGAATGGCGTTGACGTGGAATTTGACGGTGTGGTCGCTGATTTCTAGCTGGTGAGCAATGGCTTTGTTGGTGAGTCCCTCCGCCAGCAGGGTGAGCACTTCCTGCTCACGCGGGGTAAGCTCAACCAATTCAGGTAAGGGGTCGGCGCTGATGGGGGTGGGGGGCAGAACGGCCGTTACAAAATCCGGGTCTAGCGTGGCGAGATTGTGCAGGGCGGCTTGCAGAGCAGCCAGGATGGCCGCGGCCGAGGCATCCCGTCGCAGCATGGCCTGAATACCGAGCGACCAGAGTTGGGGAACGGCCGTATCATCTGGCAGCAGCGCCACCACGGGCAAAGGGAATGGCTCCTCATCTGGCAGGGCGGTTACAGACTCCCAACCAACATCCCAAACCACCCCATCGAGCGGGCCGTTGGGCAGCTCAGCGATTGATTCGCCCGTTTGCAAATCTGCTAGCCAGTCAGCCAGACTCATCTGGGCCACGATGTCGCAGGCCGGTTCCGCAGCCAAAAGCGCCGCCAATCCGGCACGGGCCAGCGGATCATTAGCCACGATGGCAATGGAAATTAGTTGGGATAGTTCGCTCATGGCGGCCAAGCGTACCACAGCTTTCTATGAGGAAGGTTAGATTTAGTCAGCGAAACCTGACAGGTCTACAAATTTGGTTTGCTTAGCAACGCAGATTTCACAGATCTGTCAGGTTTTTTGGCTCCACACGTTCGCAAAAATGGGGAGTTGACAGTAAGATTCTCCTCTTTTGACGAGCTCGCACAATTCATGACGCACAAAGGAACCCAATGACATCGGCAACCCTTTCTCATTCGACCCGCCAGCGGCTGACTGGCGCTCTTTTTTTCTCGCAAAGCTTGTTTTCGGCGGCCATGATTGCGGCATTTACCCTGTCCCCAATTTTGGCGGCGGAACTGGGTGGCAGCGACAGTATGGCCGGGGTGCCCAACACCGTCACGCTGTTGGGGCGCGCGGCGGCTGCGTATCCGATTGGCTGGCTGTTTGATAAGGTAGGCCGTCGGTTGGGGCTTTCGATTGGGTTTGCCCTGGCGCTGGCGGGTGCCTTGCTCACCGTCTGGGCGGTGTTGAGTGCGTCGTTCATTGGGTTTTGCGCGGGCGCAGCGCTGATGGGCATGGGGCGTGGCGGCAGCGATCAGGCGCGCTATGTGGCGGCAGAGGTGCAAACGGCCGATCGCCGGGCCAAGGTCATTGGTTTGATGGTGTTTGCCGGGACGGTGGGCGCTGTGGGTGGCCCGCTGCTGGTGGGGCCTTCTACCCTTTTTGCCGAATCGTGGGATCTGCTGGGAAACAGTGGCCCGTATCTGGCGGCGGCGGTGCTGTACGCCATTGGCTTGCTGGCGATTTTCCTCTTTTTGCGGCCAGACCCCCGGCAGGTGAGCCAGGCATTGGAGGCGGAAAATCCCAACAAGGAGCCTGATTTGCCGGTACGGCCGTTGTCCCAAATCTTTCGCCAGCCGGCGGTGCTGCTGGCGGTGGCGGCGATGGCCATTGGGCAGTTGGTGATGGCGCTGATCATGGTGATTACGCCGCTGCATATGAACCATCACAATCACAGTACGGAATCGGTTTCGCTGGTGATTATGGCGCATACGCTGGGCATGTTTGGCTTATCTAGCGTGACGGGCTGGCTGATTGATCGATACGGCCGTATTCCGCTCATCGTGGCTGGTTCGGCCATCCTGATTATTTCTGGCATTTTGGCACCGCTTTCCGTGGCCGTACCGAATCTGGCGGTGGCGCTCTTTTTGTTGGGGTTGGGCTGGAACTTTTGCTTTATTGCCGGGTCATCGCTGCTGGCGGATGCGCTGGCAGCCAGGGAGCGGGCTCAGGCGCAAGGGGCCAGCGAGGTGTTGGTTTCATTGGCAACCGGGGTGGGCAGTTTGGGAACCGGTGCGGTATTTAGTCAGGGTGGCATGACGGCCGTTGCGGCTGTGGGCATTGCGCTGTCGCTGCTGCTGGTGGCGCTGCTTTTCTGGTTTAACCGTTTTCAGCAGAACGCCACACCACCAGCAACGGCCGTTTAATTTCTGTTGAGCGTTAACGAGTAACCCGTCTCGCCCGCATCAAAGTCCAGAATGCCGATCAGGTACATGCTGTCTTCGGTGAGCGTGACGTTGGTAATTTCCGAACCGGCAAAGGGCGTGCCGATGGCATCAAAATCTGGCGGGCCAAACAGGCCGACCACAAAATCGCCGGTGTTGCCGGTGGCGCTGCTTGAAATGGTGATGGTGTCACCACTGCTGCCCATGAAACACCAATAATTAATGGCCAGCGTCTCGATGGTATTGTTGACCGTTTGCCCGTAATCAATTCGCCCTTTGATACTGTCGGGGAAGCCCCCTTCTTCACTGAAAATAAGACAATATTCACCGGCTGTACCGTTCAGGTTATAAACGCGAATTTTGTAATCTAGCGCTACGTTTAGCTGGGCGTTGACGATTGATTCGACGGCGCCGCTGCCGCCGCTGTTGGCCTGTTCCACCACGCTGTTGGCCGGGTCCAGAATTTCTAGCACCAGGTCTACGGACGGTTCTGAAACGGCCGTAATCGTAATGGCCGCGGTGTTATCAAACAAAATGGGCCAGAGATGGGTTTCTTCTTCAGCCAGTAATTCCAGGACGGGAAGTTCCGGGGACAGATCATCAAATTCTACAACGTCAAAATCTGTGGGATTGCGCGTAGCTGTGCTGAGTGCATTTGTGGTGGGGGTGGGGCTGCCATTGCCGCCACTGCTGCTGGTGGGGGTTGGTGTGCCATTGGAAGCCGTTGGTGTGCCTGCGCCACTGGTTGGTGTGGGTGTGTTTGTTTCGTTGTCCGAGCCCGCAGGCGTATTGGTCGGGCCGATGCTGCCCGGACCGCCGCCGCTGCCGGAAGTGGGCGTCGCGGTGCTGGCGGCTGTGCCGCCGGGTGGGGCGGGTACGGTGGTGCTGGCGGAGGTGGGTGTGCTGGTAAATTGGCCGTCGGTTTCATCCCCTGTATCTGTCGTGGGGGTTGGCGGGAGATTGCCTTGATTGTCGGGAGTGGCAACGGCCGTTCCGTCATCTGTCTCGGCAATTTGGGTGCCTGAGCCGGTGGGGGTGAGCGTTACGCGGGCAATAGGGCTGGGGGAAAGGATGTCACTCGCTTTGAGGTACCAAATTTGCTGGCTGCTAGCATTTTTGCCACAGCCAACCGGTCCATCAAACAACTGCCATACGCCAGCCACTGTCATGGTCAGGTCATTGGGCAGCAAAGAGCGCACCTGTGAGTCAAACCCACCGATAGCCACCAGGCTGCCATCTTCGGCCACTAGTTGCCAGGTGGCTGGTGCCGGATGGGGATCGCTGTCGCACACCAGCAGCGGCAGCCGCCGGTATTGGCCGGTAATTTCGACAAAGCTTTGGGCATATGCTTCAGGGTCTGCCGCCAGATCTGAAATGCTGATTGCCAGAGGAGCCAGCGGGTTCAGGGCCTCTTCCGTACTTTCGTTTTCAGGAAATGGGGTGGGGGTGGGACGGCCGTTTTCGTTACAAGCGGTAAAAATCATTAACAGTACAAGTAAAAAAAGTAGATGACGTGATTTCATTCCAAATTCCTGATCAGATACAGATTGTGGTCGCCAAACCGGGCGACAATCTGCCGTATGATACCAAAATTAGCGGGGAAAGTGTGTAATGGTTCATAATTAATTAGGTTGACGATGGTGCAAGATACCAGTTTAGGCAAGGATTTTTTATGAAAGTTGATGATTCAATTTATGGTTCTGAGACAATTACGGAACCTGTTTTACAAGATTTGATTCAGTCGCAGGCTGTGCAGCGCTTACACGGCGTGTTGCAGCATGGCATTACGGGGCTGATTGGTTTGACCGAGCCGATTACTCGCTTTGATCATTCGGTGGGGGCGATGCTGCTGGTGCGGCGGCTGGGTGGTTCGGTCCGTGAACAAATTGCGGCGCTGCTGCATGATGTGAGCCATACGGCGTTTAGCCATGTGATTGATTATGTGCTGGATGATCATGACGGCCAAAGTTACCACGATGAGATGAAGGAAGCGTACATGGCCACTACAGATTTGCCGGACATTTTGCGCAGGCACGCTTACAACTGGGCTGACTTTGTGGATGAGGAGCCGTACACGTTGCTAGAGCAGCCATCGCCCCGGCTGTGCGCCGATCGGATTGATTATTTTTTGCGTGATTGTGTCGGTTTGGGTTTGGCCACCCAGGCGGATGTGAATCGGGCGGTGGCAGATTTGGTGGTGGCGAACGGCCGTATCGCCCTCAAAACGGTAGAAGTTGCCCGTTGGTTTGGCAACACGTTCATGGCCGCCGATGACGCCAGCTGGGCCAACTTTCGCGAAGTGGGGCTATATGAGCTGACGGCACGAGCCATCCAGCGCGGATTAGAAATCAGCGCCATTGTGCAGGATGATTTTTGGCTGACCGACGAGGTGTTGTGGCAAAAGCTGCACAGCACGGAAGATGCGTATCTAAATAAGTTGCTGGCGCAGGTATCTGTGGAAACAGAATTTGTGTGGGATGAAGCGAGTCCGACGTTTCGGGTGAGCACCAAGCTGCGCTCGGTGGACCCGGATGTGTTGGGGGAAGATGGGGAATTACGGCCGTTATCCACCCTGGATTTTGAGTTTGCCGCACGACGCGCCACCTACCTGAGCCGCAAACAAGGTGTCTGGCCCATGCGGGTCATTTCTGCGGAGGGTTAGCCACAGAGGGCACAGAGAGGGTAGAGATTTGTTTCTTTGTGGGTAAGTGGTTTGCGCGGTCGTGCTGCCAACAGAATTATTTCGATCTGCGAGTGGAAAATAATGCAAAAAAGTACAAAACGTAAACTCCTTATCATCAGTAGTTTGGCAGTATTATTGAGCATTGTTTTCGTTTGGGGTTCTACTGCACAATTGGATGAGTATTTCCGAATGTTCAAGCGGGATACCGAATCTGAGGTTGCGGTCGCGTTTGCATTAGCACTGATAAAAAATCACTCTGCTGCTTATGAGATAGCAGATGCAGATATGAAATCTCAAATTGATGAATGGATGACGACTCGCCAACCTCCAAATTGTACGAATGAAACATATTTTTTCTATGGTCATTCGGGGGATGGTGTTTTTGACGTGTTTTATGATTGCTATACGAGGGATGGCGCACAATATTTTTTTACGATTACTCACATCAAAATAGAAGAATTAAAAATCGTTGATTTTGCAAGTGTTTCTGAGAGGGTTAACTAATTCCCGTACGTTTGGTTTACAGGGTTAACCTTGAGACATTTATGTTAAAAACAGGAGCAGGGAATGCAATTTAAAGCGGAAAATTTGAGTAGCAAAGATCGGTATAAGTTGATGATTGGCGCGATTGTGCCCCGGCCCATAGCGTGGGTGAGCACGATTGACGTTGAGGGACGGCCGAATTTAGCCCCGTTTTCGTTTTTTACGGCCGTTTGCTCTGATCCCATGACGCTGCTGTTTGCCCCTGGCTGGAGCGATCTGCGCGGGCGGATGAAGGATACGCTGTACAACATCCGCGCTGTGCCGGAGTTTGTCATCAATATCGTGAATGAAGCCACAGCCGAGGCAATGAATCTAACCGCCACCGAGTTTGAAGCTGGTGTGGACGAGTTTGCCTGGGCTGGCGTGACGCCTGTGCCCAGCGAGACGATTCGTGTGCCGCGCGTGGCGGAAGCACCGATTGCGTTTGTGTGCAAGCTGCAGCAAATTGTGGTGGTGCATGAGGGGCCAGGTGGCGGTGCGGCCGTTTTGGGGGAGGTGCAGTCGGTATTTGTGCGGGATGATTTGTATGAAAACGGCCGTATTCCCCCAGAAAAACTACAGCCAATTGGTCGGCTGGCCGGTGCCGGTTACGCTCACATCAACGACTTCTTCGAGATGAAGCGCGTCTCACCCCCAGAATAAGGATCAGAGCCGAGTTGAAAAATAAAAATACACTTTAGCATAGACCAAAACCCAAGGATGGTCTTCCTATGCAAAACATTCTGAACTTGATCGATGAGGCGAAATGCTATGAAATGGTGCGCAACTTGCGCTGGCCCAATAAGGGTGCACTGCGCCCATTGTGACCACTTTCAGGTCAAGAAACGCGGGTTCCATAACAGTTCTAAACACAGGCAACGCTACGTATTTAAAGCGTGTGACCAATACCATATTCTCCGGACATCATCAACCCCTGTGCGTCTGGATGCTGTGTCTGTATTTGATGGGTCTTAATCTATCAAACAGACAAATCACTGCTGAATTAGGTGTCAACAGGATGATTTCCAGCAAATGGCCGCACAATTCCGCGCAGGCATTGTTGAGAAAAAGGAAGTCATCCTGAGTGGCAAAGTCGAGTTTATCCATAATGTTCGTAAGCAGGCAAAGCACTCTTGCCTGCCCTTGTAGAAATTCTCGTAGCTCTTTTAAATCCATATTTAGCCTATCTTTTTGCACACACAATCAAGCATGTCTAGGCGAGAATTTCCCACGCCTCACCTCGACGGCCTAAAGGCTGTCTACACCTGCCCTTTGTGGGATGAATACGGAGTACCCGACCGATTTTGCTGGATGACCTCAAAGCATCTCGCTAACTTGATAAATCGGAGCTATAAAAACGCTTCCTGCAATCCGCCTGACCAAAAAATGAGTCTCCCAAGATTTTAAAAATACATATTGGCAACTTCACTTGATGAACTTACCTTACACAGCACTTACGGTACTTGCCTTTGAAATAAATATGCAGAGGCTGTGGGAGGAGAATCATGAAAATTGGTCAATTATTTCGTAACTTCCTTGAAGATAGGTTACCAAATCACTCTCTTCAGTAGCATGAACATGTGAAAATAGTAGCCACACTCGTTGTGGTGTGTTGCCCATTGTTTCAAGCATATTTTCATATTTTTCTTCAACTGTTAAATCCCTTACCCAACTGCTAAAGTAGATTCGGTTTTCCTGGCATACTGGTAACGCTTCTTTTGCAGAGCATTCTACGAGGGCTCGAATGCTGGCCGATGGCCGATCAGTGTGTCTAAACCTGAAAGCTGTAAGTAATACCGCATTGCCGGCACGGCACCATAATATACGAACGTAGCTTCATCATCCCTCCTTTGTTGATTCCAGTAATTGAATGCTACATGCAGGTTTTCTTGTGGTGACCAAGGGGGATCGTTCCGCAGGAGTTTTGAAAATGTGGGATGAGGGGTTGCGTAGATGAACATGCTGACAAAGGAGACAAAAATCAGCCATCTGAGTATAGGCGTTCGGGATTGGTTAAGTTCGACCAAAATCCATGCGAGGGTCATCACAAGCATGGGAGTGAAGATCAGCGCATAACGAAAACCAAAACCAATATACAGGCCAAGCCGAACCAAAATGAAGTAAAAGGTATAGGCTGGTAGTAACCACAAAACTGGTGATTTTCGCCAATTAGGAATTGAAAAATAATAGCTAAAATGACCACGATTGCAACGATAATCATGCTGGTTGATTGTGTTATTTGGGAAAGGGGCCATCCCGTTAATTAATAGCTAAAGGTTTGGCCTACAGAGCTAACCGCGTTGATGAGTTCCTGTCTTGTAGAGGTAAGTGGATTAGCTAAAAGCAGATTTGCTGACCCGCTGAATTTGTTGTGGTAAAAAATAAAAATACGAGCGGTAACATGGTTAGCCCACTGATACCAGACAGCATCACTTGTTGCTTTACGTTTGACCATTTCTGTAAGTAGATATTTCTGAGCAGTATTGTTAAACTAGTTGGCAAAACAATGATAGCGGCCCCATAATGTGTAAAAATTGCACCTACAGTTAAAATTGCCCATAAAACCAATAACGAGCTAATGATTTTCTATTAGCCTGATCCAAAAAGAATAGGCTGTAGGTAAGCAAGCATACGAGCAGTGCATATTCACCAACATCCTGGGCGTAGTAGATTTCTGTGGGGAGAACGGCTGTTATCATGCCAGCAATCAGCCCTCCTCTATTTCCCCAATGAAGTGTAGCCCATCGCATGATGCCCACAAGGTGAGCATACTTAAACTGATAAACAGCATACGTATCCACAATGGGTGAATTGAAATTTTTAACCATACATGTAGAAGATATGTTAGAAGAGGTGGTTGATAATTTGAAGCTACAATAGCCGCAGGCAGTTGGTTGAAATTTGATGAAGCAGTTAAATACTCTACCGCTTCGTCAAACCAGAGGGCTCGACTGCTGCTGTCTATAACACGAAATCCAAATCCAACTAGAAGAATTAAGATTTTCAGATAAGGAAAAGATTTTGTTTTTTTCCTATCTGGTGCATTATCTGAAAACAATGTGTAATCTCCCGCATTATTTCTTGTGGCTTTGATCCTTGGAATCCATCAAGCGTCTTTTTTATTCAATACCAATGGAGAACATGCTCTCCAGATCGTGCTGGGAGAAGACGCGGAAGGCGATGAGCGTCTCGGAGTTGGTAATGCCGGGCACGGTGAGCATCTTTTCGGTGACCAGTTCGGCCATCGTGTCATTGTCTGGCACGCGAATGATGGCTACCAGATCAAAACGGCCGCCTACGCTAAATACCTCACTAATGCCTTTCATCTCGGCTAATTGCGTACCAACCTCATTGATTTTTCCAGGCTGCACATTCAATAAAACAACAGTACTGACCATGATCGACTCCTTTCGTGGGAAGTAAACCACATAACCTTATCTGCAAGACGGCCGTTTAGCAATAATTTCCTCTTTAGGTGTGGGCTGGATAAACGGCCGTTTCCCCACTCACCATTTCCGCTATAATACCCTCAGTTACAAACCGGATTAGACGAAGAGGTAAAAACATGAGCAAACTATTCGATCACTTCGGTGCTCGCGCCAAGCTGCCCGGCACCGACGTTTACTACTATCAACTAGACAAACTGTCCCAATTTGGCAACATCGACCGGCTGCCCTTCTCCATTAAGGTGCTGCTAGAAGCCCTGCTGCGCACCTGCGACGGCTACGAAGTTAACCCCGAAGATGTGGAAAATCTGGCCAAATGGAACGCCAAAAATCCCCAAAAAGATGAACTCCCCTTCAAGCCGGGCCGTGTGATTTTGCAGGATTTTACCGGCGTGCCCGCCGTGGTGGATTTAGCGGCAATGCGTTCCGCTATGGCTCGCCTGGGTGGCGATCCCAAGAAGATCAACCCCATCGTACCTGTGGATTTGGTCATCGACCATTCGGTGCAGGTGGACCAATTTGGCTCCGCCGCCGCCCTTTTCTTCAATGCGGAGCGCGAATTTGTGCGCAATCGTGAGCGGTACGAGTTCCTCAAGTGGGGCAAAGAAGCGTTTAAGAACTTTAGCGTGGTGCCGCCTGCCACCGGCATCGTTCATCAGGTAAATTTGGAGTATCTTGGCAAAGTTGTAATGACCAAGCCCGAGGGCGATGACACCGTGGCCTTCCCGGATAGCCTGGTGGGCACCGACTCGCACACCACGATGATCAACGGCCTGGGTGTGCTGGCCTGGGGCGTAGGTGGCATCGAAGCCGAAGCGGTAATGCTCGGCCAACCGATTTACATGCTCACCCCAGAGGTCATCGGCGTGCGCCTGACTGGCGCAATGCAAGAAGGCACCACAGCCACCGACCTGGTGCTGGTGGTTACCGAACTGCTGCGCAAGAAGGGTGTGGTGGGCAAATTTGTGGAATTCTTCGGCCCCGGCCTGAGCAGCATGACCCTGGCCGACCGGGCGACCATCGCCAACATGTGCCCCGAATACGGCGCGACCGTCGGCTACTTCCCGGTAGATGACGAGACGCTGAACTACATGCGCAGCACCGGTCGCCCCGACGAACTGGTCGATCTGGTAGAGAAATACGCCAAAGCACAGGGCATGTTCCGCACCGACGGCATGCCTGATCCCGAATTCACCGACATCGTAGAGTTGGATTTGGGCACGGTGCTGCCCAGTCTGGCCGGGCCAAAACGGCCGCAGGACCGCATCCTCCTTTCTGACATGAAAAGCAAGTACAAGGAATCCCTTTTGGCCCCGGTTGGCCCGCAGGGGATTGGCTTGAAGGAAGATGAGTTATCCCGCACCGCAGTGGTCTCCAACGGCAAAGACGTCGAAATTGGACACGGCGCGGTAGTGATTGCGGCCATCACCAGCTGCACCAACACCTCTAACCCCAGCGTCATGCTTGGCGCGGGTCTGGTGGCTAAGAAGGCGGTCGAAGCTGGTTTGAAAGTGCATCCATACGTCAAAACCAGTCTGGCCCCTGGCTCTCGCGTGGTAGAAGATTACCTCAAAAAATCGGGGCTGATGCCTTACCTGGAGCAGTTGGGTTTTCATATCGTCGGCTTTGGCTGCACCACCTGCATCGGTAACTCCGGCCCGCTGCCGGAACCGGTGAGCAACGCGATTCAGGAAGGCGATCTGGTGGTTTCTTCTGTGCTGAGCGGTAACCGCAACTTTGAAGGGCGCGTTCATCCGCTGACCAAAACCAATTACCTCGCTTCGCCGCCGCTGGTGGTGGCCTACGCGCTGGCTGGCACCACGGACATCGACCTGGTGAATGAACCCATCGGCACCAATGATGCGGGCGAGCCGGTTTATCTGAAGGACATCTGGCCCAGCCGCCAGGAAATTAGCGACACGGTGCTGAAAACAATGTCAGCCGATATGTTCCGTCACGAGTATGGCAATGTTTATGATGGCAACGAGGAATGGAATGAGATTCCGGTGCGCGGCGGCGAAATTTATGCCTGGAATGACGAATCGACCTACATTCAGGAGCCGCCGTTCTTCACGGAGCTAACACCAGAGGTGCAGCCGATCGAGAATATCGAAAATGCGCGCGTTTTGGTGAAAGTGGGTGATTCGGTGACCACAGACCACATCTCCCCGGCAGGTGCCATTTCCCGCACTAGCCCGGCAGCGCAATATTTGCAGGAGCATGATGTGGCGCCGCAATACTTCAACTCTTACGGCTCGCGTCGCGGCAATGACCGGGTGATGACGCGCGGTACGTTTGCCAACGTGCGGCTGCGCAACCAGATGGCTCCTGGCACCGAAGGTGGCTGGTCCAAATATCTGCCCACCGACGAGGTGATGACGATGTACGACACCTCGCTGAAGTACAAGGAAGACGGCACGCCGCTGGTGGTGTTGTCTGGCAAGGATTACGGCATGGGCAGTTCGCGTGACTGGGCGGCCAAAGGCACCTTGCTGCTGGGCGTGAAGATGGTCATCGCTGAAAGCTACGAGCGCATTCATCGCAGCAATCTGGTGGGCATGGGCGTGCTGCCTTTGCAATACCAGGAGGGCGACACGGCGCAGTCGCTCGGTTTGGACGGCACGGAAACTTTCTCTACGGTGAACTTGACGGACGAGGTGAAGCCGCTGCAAACGATTACGATTCAGGCGGTGAAGCCAGACGGCCGTACCATCACTTTCGACACGCTTTGCCGGATTGATACACCGGTTGAGGTGGATTACTATCGCAACGGCGGCATCCTGCACACCGTTTTGCGGAACTTCTTGAAAGCGTAACTTTTTTGCCACAGAGGGCACAGAGAATTTAGAGAAAAGCATCTCCTCAATTCCTCTGTGAACTCTGTGGCTTTTTTGAGCACAGGGGATGGCTGGAAACGGCCGTTTCCTGTGCTTTTTTGTTGGGAGAGTGAGAAATGAGTTTGGCTGAACAGATTCGCGAGATGTGTGCGGGGTTTAACGGCCGTATCGGCCTTGCCGCCACCAATTTGCAAACCAACGAGACGGTGGGCTTCCTGGCAGACGAGATTTTCCCCACGGCCAGCGTCATCAAGCTGCCGGTGCTGCTAACGCTGATGCAGCAAGTGGAGGATGGCGAGTACAGCCTGGACGATCCTCTTATGCTGCGCCGGGCGGACTATGTGGCGGGCAGCGGGCTGCTCCAACATTTGTCGCCAGGGCTCACCATGCCCATCCGCGACTGGGCTTTTTTGATGATGAGCATCAGCGACAATTTGGCGACCAACGTGCTGATTGACCATGTCGGTCTGGACGAGGTCAATGATTGGCTGGATGAGCACGATTACCCGGATATTCGGCTGCACCGCAAAATCAATTTTAACTTGCTGAAAACGGATCAGAAGCTGTTGGGTACCAGCACTCCGGCGGCGCTCACACGGATGATAACGGCCGTTTACCAACAAACCCACGTCTCCTCCGCTGCCTGCACCGAGATGATGCGCATGATGAACAAGGTTAGCGCGGACCGGGTGGGGCGGTATCTGCCGTTTGAACCATATGGCAGCGATGTGCCAGATAGCGAAATTTTGCGTTTGGCGGGCAAAACTGGCTCATTAGCGGGAATGCGGGCGCAAACGGCCGTTATCTACCGCGGTATGCCAAATGAAAATCGGGGTTTTGCCCTGACGGTGATGAATGAGGGGAATTCAGAGCCAGAGCGGTGGCAGCCAGATGCGCCGGGGGTGTTGATCATTGGTCGCCTGGCGAAGACGCTGTACGATGCCTGGATGGCCTAGGATGTAATTGGGTAATTGGTAAGTATGCCAATTACCCAATTACTCATTACTCAGTTACTCTTCCGCTACCCAGCCCAATGATTGGGCATTGCCCAGGTAGCCGGAATCAATTTGCAGGCGGAAGTGGGCACTGGTGGGGCAGCCACAGGCGGTGCACACAGGCATATCGGTCATTTCTGAGGCTTCAACCGGAATGCCAAAGGCCACCATATCGGCAACGGCCGTTTGCAAATCGGGCGTGGTGGGGGATTCCGCACATTGTTCGCCGACGGGCTTGATGACCCAAATGAGCGTGCCGGTGGGTTCCGGGTACGGATTCATGGTGGGTACAGCCACCGGCAGTGAATACCCTTCCGGCAGCGGCGTTGGCGAAGGCAGCACAGGCACCGGATATCCCTCGCTGTCATCACCACCAACAGGATTGCTCTCCGGTTCCATCGGTTCGCTCATGGGCGGTGGGGTCAATGTGGGGCGGGGGAATACACCGGTGTCGCCTTCCGGGGCAGCTTCCAAAGCGCCCCCGTCGCTGTCGGCGGGCGCAGGGTCTGGATCTTCTTCAACGGCAGCCGGACTGCAAGCAACGGCCGTTAGCCACAAACCAGTTGTTAAAAGTAAAAGCCATAAAAATCGTTTCACAAGTCACTCCTCTACAAAATTGGGAAACGCAGAAAAATAGTCTGCGTTCTTCGGCCAAAATAGGGTTTCTATCAGTTTTTATCAGAATGATAGTTGTTACGGGATTGTAACAAAATGCGCTATCATACGGAAAACGATCTAGTACCGTTAGTTGTTCCTCCCCTGAAAAATTTACAATTTATTTAACAGATACTCAGATGACGCAAACAATTATGAGTAAAGTTCGTCACGCGGCGACATTTTGTTAAGATACGGCTCCATGAAGTATCTAAATACTCTAGATGCCGATAAACAAAATAAATCGAGGCTACCAGATTCTGTTTTTGCCTCGGATTTGTTGAGGAGAATGATTATGAAGAAAGCCTTTTGGCTGCTGCTGTTGTTGGGCCTGATTGCTTGTGGCCCTTCCACAGCCGATTCGCAGCCAGCCGATGCAGATGTGGGTGAGGAAACGGCCGTTTCCGCCGCAGAACAACCCACTGATGAAACAACCGAACCGGCTGAAACGAGTAGCACAAATCAGCCGCTGCCTGGTGCCACCAATCTGGATGCTTTTAGACCGGCAACAACCGTGGAAGAAGCGGCCGTTGTTCGTGAACAAGATTGGAAACAAGGTGCCGCCGATCCGCTGGTTGTCATTATTGAATATGGCGACTTTCAATGACCGGGCTGCGCGGGCGTTTCGCCCGTGCTGGAGCGTCTGGTAGACGCCTACCCGGAAAAAGTACAGCTTATTTATCGTCACTTCCCCCTAAACCGTATTCACGCCAACGCCCAAAAAGCGGCCGAGGCGGCTGAAGCAGCTGGCGCTCAAGGCGACTTTTGGGCATACCACGATGCCCTGTTTGCCCAACAGTCAGAATGGTCTGCCTTAGATACAGCCGCTGCCCACGACTACTTTGTCTCTCTGGCAGATGAGCTGGGGCTGGACGGTGCTGCCCTGGGTGACGACCTCGAAAACAACACCTTTGCCGAATATGTGACGGCTCTTGAAACCGAATCTATGGCCATTGGCTTGGGCGGTACACCCAGCGTGATTGTGGATGGCTTTTTGATTCCCAACGTCCCCTTTGATTACACCGTGTGGGACAGCTACGTGCAGCAAAGCATCGCCGTGGCAGAAGCCGAAGCAGCATTGGCTGATAAGCAGTACGATACCTCTCCGCCGATGACCATTGATGTGGATGCCAGCTACACAGCCACTATCACCTTGGAAACGGGCGAAGAAATTGTGATTGAGCTGCTGCCACAATCTGCACCCGAAACGGTGAATAACTTTGTCTTTTTAGCCGAAGAGGGGTGGTATGATGGCATTACCTTCCACCGCGTGATTCCTGGCTTCATGGCCCAAACAGGCGATCCCACCGGATTGGGTATTGGCGGCCCTGGTTACACCATCAATGATGAGTTTGATGCAGATCTGTCGCACGATGGCCCTGGTGTGGTGTCGATGGCCAACACTGGTTCGCCCAACAGCGGCGGCAGCCAGTTTTTCATTACCACTGGTGCGGCGACCCATTTGGATGGGCTGCACAGCATCTTTGGGCGGGTTGTCGAAGGCATGGACGTGGTAGAGAGTTTTGCCGCGCGTGATCCGCAGAATCCCGATGCGCCAGACGGTGTTCGCATCGAAACCATTACCATTGAAAAAGGCGAGTAATCAATAGAGAGTGGATCATTCTGTGACAGGATTATGCTCTTAAACAGAATGGTTCACTCTTTAACCGAACTTGCGATTTGTTAGGAAGTAAGTGAAGAGGAAAAGATGAAGCATTCGCTTAAAAGTCTTGGCGGTTTTTTGCTCGTTTTCTTGCTTACAGCTTTGGCCTGTACTATTCCCGGTACAGGATCATCAGACAGTGACGGCGCGGAAGCCACGCCCTTTATGACGGATGATTCGGCGACGTTTAAGATCCCCGCCTACACGTTTGACCTGGAGCCGGGGAGCACGGTGCCGGGTTCGCAGCTGAATTACGTGGGCAAGAGCGCCGACCTGTACGAAGTCACCATCGACGGGGAACCAGCGCAGAAGCGAGATGGGGATTCGTTCATCTGGAATGGTATCGTCGCGCCGAGCGTTTTTGCCAACTACAACCTGCGTTTGCTGGCGGTTTTTGGCACGTTGCGGGCTGTGGGCAGTGTGGATGTGACGGTTCTAAATCCCGTGCCGACAGCGCTAACCGCCATGCCAGACTGGCCCAACGCGATCCAGTACGACAACATCATTCTTACCCACAGCGTGCCGGTGGGCGAAATCATTCCTGGAACGACTCTGGTGTATGATGGTGTTTCCACGCAGGGTGATGTTTCTTCGGCGCGGCTGACTGGCTTAACCGGGCATCCCTTGTTTGCCACTGGTGATTCGATTACCTGGATTGGCACATTGCAGCAAAATGTGGCCATCCGTTACACGTTCCGGGTGGCTACTTTTAACGAAAACAGTTTGCAATTAGGTGCCACGGCCGAAATGCTGGTTAACCGATAGGGAGCTCAAATTCATGCCGCAGCCACATCCCAAGTTTGAACGGCCGTCTGACCCTCTCGTTGCGCAAAATCAATATCGCCAACAGACGTATGCCTCCCTGGAGTGGCCCTCGTTTGCGGCGGCTCGGGCCAAGCTGCCCCAGCCCATCCTGCCAGAGCATGAGACCTGGGTAAAGCTGTATTGGCACGCCTGGGAATTGGCCTGGCAAAATTTGCGGCAGCCAGCAGCTGAATCTGGTTTTGTGGCCAATTTTTTGGATGCGGCGACGGAACCCTTTTTGTTTATGTGGGACAGCGCTTTCATGAGCCAGTTTGGGCTGTACGGCCGTCGCGCTTTCAGTTTCATGGGCAACCTGGACAATCTCTACGCCAAACAGCACGATGACGGCTTCATCTGCCGCCAGATTGATTTGGGAACGGGAAAAGATTTTTTCTATCCCTTTGATCCCAACGCCACGGGACCCAACATTTTGGCCTGGGTGGAGTGGCGGCATTATCGCTTTACGGGAGATGACGGCCGTTTGACCAATATCTTCCCCGCGCTGATGGCTTACCATCGCTGGTGTCGGGCCAATCGTACCTGGCCCAGCGGCTTGTATTGGGCCACCGGGCACAGCAGCGGCCTCAGTAACCAGCCGCGCGTGCCCAACAGCAGCCACCACCATCGTCATTGGAGCTGGGTGGATGCTTCCATGCAGGCTTCGCTTAACTGCTACGTTTTGGCGCAAATGGCAACGCTCTTAAAGCAGCAAACGCTGGCCGACGAATTGGAAGCGGAACACGCGCGCCTGATCGAGCTGATCAACAAGCAGTTTTGGAATGAAACCGCCCTTTTTTACCAGGATGTCGATCCTGAGGGGCGTTTTAGCCAGACAAAAAGCATCGCGGCTTATTGGGGCCTGCTGGACGGCGCCCTGATTCCTGAAAAGCGGTTGGAACCGTTTGTGAAGGCGCTGCGTGAAAATTGGGCCTTCAAACTGCCGCATCGCATCCCTAGCCAGTCGGCTGACAGCGATAGCTACAATTTTGAGACGGGTAATTATTGGCGCGGCGGCGTCTGGCCGGCCACCAATTTTATGGTGCTGCGCGGCCTGCGCCAGATTGGGCAGCACGGCCTGGCGCACGAGATTGCCGTCAACCACCTTAGCAACGTGGCCGAGGTGTATGAGCAGACGGGGGCTTTTTGGGAGAATTATGCGCCAGAAACGGCCGCTCCTGGCGATCCCGCCGCTAAAAATCCAGTAGGGATGGCCGGGCTGAGTCCCATCACCATTTTGCTGGAAGATGTCATTGGCCTTTCGGTGGATTGGCCGCAGCGGCGTGTTTTTTGGGATCGGCGATTGGTGAGCGAACGGCCGTATGGCGTGGAAAATTATCCGCTGGGGCCAGACGGCACGCTGTCGCTGGTGGCTGATGCCCAAAAGCTGACGCTCACCACGGACGTGCCCTTTACGCTGACGCTGCGCGATGCTCATCAATCCATGCAAACGGCCGTACCCAGCGGCACCACCGAAATCGACCTGGAATAGCGCAGAACAGACAGGAACTAATTAACCCACCATGCCGCAGATAACAGTCGCTACCATCAATTTGCGCAATCGAGCAGACCGTTGGCGGGAGCGCCGTCATTTGCTGGTGGCGCAGCTGCTGGACGTTACCCCCAACCTGATCAGCCTGCAAGAGATTAGTTTCCCCATTACCCAGGGGCGCTGGATTCGTAACCAGATTAATGCGCGGCTGCCGGAAGGGAAACGGCCGTATCGCCTCATCCAAATCCGCAAGCAGCATCCCATCTACGGTTATCTGGAAGGCATTGGTGTGCTTACCAACCTGCCGATTTTGTATTCAGATAGCCTCAACTTGGGGTATGGCGGGCGCGTTGCCCTACGGGTAAACGTGGAGCTAAGCAACCGCCAGCCACTCGATTTTGTCGCCACCCATTTCCACCACATTGCCGAAGACAAGCAGGCGCGGCAGGAGCAGGCGCTCATGCTCACTGGTTGGCTGGCCGACAGCCGCCCAATTCCTGCCCAGGTGGTGGCGGGCGATTTTAACGAGACGCCCAACGGCCCGGCCATCCAAATTATGAAGCAGCGCTTTCGTTCTGCCTATCAACTGCGGCATGGGGCCGAGCCATTGGCCACGTTTCCTACAGCCCTGGTGCCGCTGGGCGACTGGTCCGGCTGCCTGGACTACATTTTTGTTTCCAGCGGTATTCGCCAGGTGCCTGAGGCGCAAATCTTTTGCGATGTGCCTGCCCCTGATGACGACACGCTTTATCCGTCGGATCATGTGGGGCTGTTGGTGACTTTAGACGTATAACAATCAGGAAAACCCACTATGAAAAACGTTACAGGACTGCGCTGTGTCATTTGCGGCAAGGTTTACCAACCGGATGAGGTGCTTTACGTCTGTCCGGATCACGGGAATGAGGGCATCCTTGAGGTCGAATATGATTATACGGCCGTTCGCGCCGAGATTGGTGATGTGTTGCCAGAGGCCAGCGGGGGGATGTTTGCCTATCGGCCGTTTTTGCCGGTAGCGGAAGATATATCCGCCCCGCCGCTGGTGGTGGGCGGCACGCCGCTGCAAGAAGCGCCTCGTTTGGCGCAGGCGGCCGGCGTGGCTGAGCTTTGGTTGAAGGATGACGGCCGTAATCCCACCGCCTCCCTCAAGGACCGGGCCAGCGCCGTGGCCCTAATGAAGGCCCAAGAGCTGGGGGCCGAAATTGTCACGACGGCCAGCACCGGCAATGCGGCGGCGGCGCTGGCTGGCCTGGCCGCCAGCGTTGGCCAGAAGACAGTGATCTTCGTGCCCAAATCGGCTCCTGCGGCCAAAATTGCTCAGCTGCTGGTTTATGGGGCCACGGTGCTGCTGGTCGAAGGTACGTATGATGACGCCTTTGATCTCTGCCTGGCGGCCACCGAGAAGTTTGGCTGGTACTGTCGCAACACCGGGTACAATCCGTACATGGCCGAGGGCAAGAAAACCGTTACTTTTGAGCTGTACGCGCAACTTATGCAGCAGAGAGCCGCCGACGCGCCCCCCATCACCCATCTGTTTGTGTCCGTGGGAGATGGCTGCATTATCAGCGGCGTTTACAAGGGCGTGCGCGATTTGGTGGCCACGGGCTTCCTGGCGCAAATGCCCAAGATTATCGGCGTGCAGGCGGAAGGCTCAGCTTATTTGTATGAGGCATGGGCCAATGATGAAGACGTGCTGACAAAGCCGCCCATCGCGGCCAACACGGTGGCAGACAGCATCAGCGCAGGGTTGCCTCGGGATCGGATCAAGGCGATAACGGCCGTTCGCCAAACCAACGGCGCATTCATCACCGTAACCGACGAGCAAATCCTGGCCGCCATACCTGCCCTGGCGCAGGGCAGCGGTGTTTTTGCCGAACCAGCTTCAGCGGCCACGTATGCAGGTTTCCTGAAAGCGGTTCAAACTGGCCTGATTGGCCCCGATGCCCGCGTGGCGCTCATTCTCACCGGTAACGGGCTAAAGGATGTGCAGTCAGCCATGAAATCCGTGGGCCAGGCTGTGACGATACCGGCAGAAATTACGGCCGTTGAGCGTTTTTTTAATCAGATGGGCTAGTGAAAAGTAATCATCACCTGCTTTTTACTTATCACTTTTCACTCCCCACCATAAAGCATAACCAGAAAAATCATGACCCAAACAAAACCAACTATTTCCATCGTTGCCCCTGTGTACAATGAAGAAGCCGTATTGACTGAACTGCATCGCCGCGTGAGTGGGGTGATGGACCAGCTCGGTGAGCCGTGGGAATTGGTGCTGGTCAACGACGGCAGTCGGGACCGTTCGGCCGAAGTGATTGCCGAACTGCACCAAAAAGATCCACGCGTCAGAGGCATCAGCTTTTCGCGCAATTTTGGTTTTCAGATTGCCGTTACGGCCGGACTTAACCATGCGCAAGGTGAGGCTATTATCCTGACGGATGCCGATTTGCAAGACCCGCCGGAAATCTACCCGGAGATGATTGCCAAATGGCGTGAAGGGTACGAGGTGGTGTATGGGGTGCGGGCCAGCCGTGAGGGGGAAACCTGGTTCAAGTTGTTTACCGCCAAGGTGTTTTACCGGCTGATTCGCCGCATCACCAAGATTGACATTCCGCTGGACACGGGTGATTTTCGCCTGATGGACCGGCGGGTGGTCCAAGCGATTAACAGCATGCCAGAGCGTAACCGCTTCTTGCGCGGCATGATTCCCTGGGTCGGCTTTAAGCAAACCGGCGTGGAGTACGAGCGCGCCAGCCGCTTTGCCGGGGAATCCAAATTTGGCAGCGTGCGGCAAATGCTGCCCTTTGCCCTGGACGCGATTACCAGCTTCTCGTATTTGCCGCTGCAATTAGCCACTTACCTGGGCTTTTTGATTGCCGTGATTAGCGCTCTGGCGATTCTGGCGGTGGTTTTGATTCGCTTGTTCGGGCCACACAATCCCTTGTTGGGGCAGGCAACCACGCTGGTATCGGTGCTGTTTTTGGGTGGGGTGCAGCTGATCAGCCTGGGCATCATTGGTGAATATTTGGGCCGGATTTATGATGAAGTGAAAGGACGGCCGTTGTACCTGGTAGACAAAAAGTGGGGCTTTCCGGAGGAAGAATAATCCACAGATTAGGGAGCACGATGAGCGAAATTACCAGTACCATGCTTGTCATTGCGGTGAATGATTTGATGGCGTCTGCTTTGGTATGAGACTGTAGACATCGCGTTTACAGAGAGGGTATAATGACTGCGAGGTGAATAGATGATGCAACCGTATCCACTGCCAAATGTAAAAAAATTACCGAAAAGTATGCCAAACGATGGGTCAATTAGTATGATTCTGGAGGAAGGTGTACCGGTATTTCGTGCCTCATCTCAGGTACAAGAGCGAATTCAGAAGCTTTTGACTCATCAACTGGAAAATGAGTTAACCTCTGAAGAAGTGGAAGAGCTCGATCGTTATGAAGAAATTGACGATTATCTCAGCCATTTGAATCGGGTTGTACGCAATTTGGTAAAGTCGCAAAAATAAAAAAGTGCCTCGTCCAGGTAGTTTAACGAATCGAATAAAGCAGCGAGTGCGGCAACGTGCCAAATTTTTGTGTGAATATTGTCATACCTCTGAACGTTGGCAATATGTGCCGTTTACAGTTGATCATGTTCTTCCTATTGCCAAAGGGGGCGAGACGGGGCTTGGAAATCTGGCGCTTGCTTGCTTTCATTGCAACAGGCGTAAAAGTGATTTAGTAACGGCCGTTGATCCTCAGACCGATGAAGTAGTGCCTCTTTTTAATCCCCGCCAAGACAAATGGAACGAGCATTTTATTTGGTCGGAAGATGGATTGATGATTGTGCCACTAACGGCCGTTGGTCGCGCCACCGTAACCCAATTGGCTTTAAACCGAGAACGCATTATCCCCATCCGAGCCGACGATATTCTCGTTAATCGACACCCACCACACGGCGATCCAATTCTGGGTGCTAGGACATAACCCGAATGATCAATTATAAAAATATTACGTTGGCCTTAATGTTACTGATTTTTTCAGCATGTTCTGAGACTAAATCCTTTGAAACAGAAAATAATTGGGAACAACAGAGGCCGGATTTTTCTGGAACTTATAGTCGATCTGGAAAAAATGGAGCAGAGTGTACTTTAAAAACAGATCATAATTTGCTAAAAGTACCTTTTGAGGAAATAGATGATATTGAACTCGCTTGCGTTCGAGGAGCACCTTCCTACAATTCTGGTTATGCTCTCGATACCATTCGGATTGTTGAAAGCATTGCCGTTTTTTCACCTGACATGTCCAATATTGATTCTGATAAATGCTATATCGTTTTTGAATTTGGAGAAACTGAAGTAAAAGTTACCCAAATTGGCCTTTCTGGAGAATGCGGTTTTGGTGGTTCGGTTTATGCTGATGGAACCTATAAGTTGGTAGATCATGCCAAGCCAACTCTGGGTTGTATGCGTATGGATAATCCTTGCAACCTTGATGCCCGCAACTAAGAGTGCATAGGGCCTTTTGGTTTACTTAGATGATAAATTTTGGCGCTAGCCGCCTAAGCGGTACATTTCTGCGCCTTTGGCGGGGAGGCGGGTGAAGGAGGTGCGCAGTTCTGAGTAGCGGTCGGTGCGGCGCTGCCAGACGCCCCCGATGCGTTCTAGCATTTCCTCGTCGCTGGCGTTGGCCCGCAGCGGGGCACGCAAATCGGTGCCATTGTGGGCAAAGAGGCAGGTGTAATATTCCCCGGCGCTGGAAAGGCGGGCGCGGGTGCAGTCGCCACAGAAGGGTTTGGTGACCGAGGCGATGATGCCAATTTCGCCAGAACCATCCAGGTAGCGGTAGCGGTTGGCAACTTCGCCGGGATAATTAGGCGGGACGGGCTGGATGGGCATGTCGGCGTCAATTTTGCTCAGGATTTCGTCGGCTGTGACCACATCATCCAGCTTCCAGCCGTTCAGGTTGCCCACGTCCATGTACTCGATGTAGCGTACGATGTGCCCAGTGCCCTTGAAGTGGCGCGCCAAATCCACGATTGTGTGATCGTTGACGCCTTTTTTGACGACGCAGTTGATTTTGATTTTGGTAAAGCCGGCTTTTTCAGCGGCAGCCAGCCCTTCGAGTACCCGTTCTACGGTGGCGCGACGGCCGTTTAATACCTGAAACACCTCATTATCCAGCGAATCCAAACTAATGGTCAGCCGGTGCAGGCCTGCTTCTTTTAGCGCCTGAGCGTGCTGGCTCAAATAAAAGCCGTTGGTGGTGAGGGCTAAATCCTCAATGCCAGCAACCTGGGCCAGACGGGCAATCAGTGCGGGCAAATTGGGCCGAATCAGCGGTTCGCCGCCTGTGAGCCGAAACTTGGTGACGTCAAGCTGGGCAAACAGCGTCGCCAGCCGCACAATTTCATCATCCGTTAGAAGCTCATCTTTATTGAGGAAGTTGTAATCTGCGCCAAAAATTTCGGCAGGCATGCAGTAAGGGCAGCGGAAATTGCACTTATCAATAACCGAAATGCGCAGATCGCGGATGGGACGGCCGAATTTATCGACGATTTTAGGAGTTGGTGGGTTCATGTGTTCACTCTCAGGTGTTGCTGTCAGGTTTAGGCAAATCTACCGTAAAACGGCCGTAAGTCAACCATATTCATCATGATTTTCTGAAAAACTAACAATGCACAATATGCTAAAATCAGGGGAAACGTAGGGGAATCACGCTGTTTTCATCCCGCGATACGGCCGTTTCCGTGTATAATGCAGCCTGTTTGTGAAAATTATGAATGTTGGCCACAGCGAACATGACCAGAGAAGCAAGCTAAGAATCCTTTTCTCTGAGCATTCTGTGACCTGATCAGGAGTTTGTATTGCGTACCTCACAACCTGTTTTACCCGGCTGGCTGACCTATCTGCTTTCAATTGCCTTTGTTTTTTCAGGCGTGGCGGTGGTCATCTTTGCCTATTTCACCTTTCAGGTCATGCTTAATCGGCCGTTGAATCCGCTGGAGGAATCCGCTGCGGCCGTCGCGGGCGTGGATCTCTCTTTGGAGCAGACCGGGCCGTCTGGTGTGCCGACGTTGATTCCCGGCCAAGCCACCCCGACACTCATCCCTACCAGCGAACCGTGGGAAGGCACCGATCGCGTCAACATCTTGCTCATGGGGATTGACCGCCGCCCTGGTGAAGCGTTCATTTCTCGCACCGATACAATGATGCTGGTTTCGCTTGATCCTGAGACAGAATCGGCTTCCATCCTGTCGATTCCGCGTGATTTGTACGTGCTCATTCCTGGATACGGCCGTGATCGTATCAACACCGCTTTTGTGTACGGGTCGTCGGGCAATAATCCCATTGGTGGGGCGGCTTTGGCCATGCAAACGGTGGAATATAATCTGGGTGTGCCCGTGCATCATTATATTTTGGTGGACTTTAGCGCGGTGATTAACGGCATCGACGCGTTAGGCGGCATTGATGTGTACGTGCCGACGGCCATTAACGATCCCACGTATCCCAGCATGAACTATGGTTTTGATCCGCTTTATATTCCCGCCGGGCAAAATCATTTTGATGGAGCAACGGCTTTGAAGTATGCGCGCACCCGGCATCAGGACAACGACTTTGGTCGGGCGTCCCGGCAGCAGCAGGTGATTTTAGCCATCAAGCAAAAAGTGGCTTCACTCGGCTTTACGGGTATGATCGCCCAGGCTAGCACCTTCTACCAGCAGGTAGAAAACGGCATCCGCACCGATTTAAGCCTGGAACAGATGATTCGGCTGGCCACGGCGGCCAACAGCGTCGATTCTGAAAATATTCAAAACGATGTGCTCGACTATGATTACGTTTCCAGCTATCTGACGGAAGCCGGTGCACAGGTACTTATTTTGGATAATGCCAAAGCCTCTATTTTGATTGAGGAACTTTTTTACAACAACGATTAACCACGTGTTCAAGTGCTCATCTGGATTGAACGCCTGAGCACTTGAACACCAAAACTATGGATAGACAAACATTTATTTCTCGGCTGCGCGAGCGGCCGTTTTTGTTTGATGGGGCTATGGGCACATTGCTGCACAGTCGTGGTGTGCCCATGGACACCAGCTTCGATGGCATCAATCTTACCCAACCGGCCGTCGTGGCTGATATTCATCGGGCGTACATCGATGCCGGGGCCGACATTATCGAGACGAACAGCTTTGGGGCCAATCGGTATAAATTGGCAGAGTACGGCCTGCAAAATCAGGTGCGTGAAATTAATCGGGCGGCGGTTAACATTGCCCGGCGGGTGATTGACAGCGCCTTCCGCGAAGTGTGGCTGGCCGGATCGGTCGGGCCGCTGGGCGTGCGATTGGCTCCGCTGGGGCGCGTGCCGCTTACCGAAGCGGCCGAGGCGTTTCA
Source organism: Ardenticatenaceae bacterium (assembly GCA_020634565.1). Taxonomy (GTDB): domain Bacteria; phylum Chloroflexota; class Anaerolineae; order Promineifilales; family Promineifilaceae; genus Leptofilum. The sequence goes on along the minus strand of JACKBN010000008.1, from coordinate 116,194 downwards.
GGAGCAAATCGAGGCCCTGCTGGCGGATGGAATCGATCTGCTGGTGCTGGAAACGATGTCAGATTTGTACGAGATAGAAACGGCCGTATCCGTTGCCCGTGAACTCGCCCCCGATTTGCCCATCGTGGCCCAAATGACCTTTACCCGCGACGACCGCACCCTGTTGGGGCATTCGCCCAACGTGGTGGCCCAACGGCTGGCCGCGCTGGATGTGGACGTGATTGGCGTGAATTGCAGCGGTGGTCCGGCGCAGGTGCTGCGCCTGCTGTTGATGATGCGCCAGACCGCCCCGGATTGGCTGTTGGCGGCTGCGCCCAACGCAGGTTGGCCCGAGCAAACGGAGCGCGGGCGAGTGCTTTATCCAGCCACGCCCGATTATTTTGGCCAATATACGCGTGCGCTGGTGGAAGCGGGCGCGGTGCTGGTTGGCGGCTGCTGCGGCACCAACGAAGCCCACATTGCCGCCATGCGCTATGCGCTGGATCATCCCGGTCCGTCACCTATTCCGCTGCCGGTAATTCAGGTCGTGACCCAGGTTGATAAGAAGACGGCCGTTCTGGATGCTCCCACAAAGTTAGCCGAGAATCTGGTAAACGGCCGTTACGTCGTCACCATAGAGATGAGCCCGCCTAAAGGCGTGGCGACCCAGCGGCTCATCGAAGGGGCGCACATGCTGAAAGAGGCCGGGGCCAACTTGCTAAATTTGGCAGATAGCCCCCTGGCCCGCATGCGCATGAGCGCCTGGGCGGCGGCCCATCTGGTGCAAAAAACGGTCGGGTTGGAGACGGTGCTGCACTTCCCCACGCGCGGGCGCAATTTGCTGCGCATTCAGGGGGATTTGCTGGCGGCGTACGCTATGGGCATTCGCAATTTGTTTGTGACGATGGGTGATCCCACTAAAATTGGGGATTATCCTGAAGCGATGGACAGCTACGACATTGTGCCCACCGGCTTGATTCACCTGATCAAGCAGCAGTTTAACAGCGGTCTGGACAAGGCGGGTAATTCCATTGACCAGCCAACCAATTTTACGGTGGGGTGTGCGCTTAATTTGACGCCAGCTGACCCCGAGCGGGAAATGACTCTGCTGCGGCGCAAAATCCGCAACGGGGCCGATTTTGCCCTGACGCAGCCAGTGTTTGACCCGGCGGCGGCCAAACAGTTTGTCGATTTGTACGAAGCGACCTATGAAGAAAAGATGCTGCCGTTGATTGTGGGGGTAAAACCGCTGTACAACGGCCGTAATGCCGAATTCCTGCATCATGAAGTGCCCGGCATGTCTATCCCCGAGCCGCTGCGCGACCGCATGACTGATGCCAGCGATCCGCAGCAGGAGGGCGTGACGATTGCTCAGGAGATTTTGTTGCAATTACGGCCGTTTACCCAAGGCGTCTACTTCATGCCTGCGTTTGGCCGGTATGATTTGGTAGCCAATGTGATGGATGTGCTGCGAGAATCCTAGCCTGGTTGTGTGGCAGAAAAATTGATAAAAAAGTGCAAAGGAAAATCGCTTTCCTTTGCACTTTCACGATGTCCTTGCAGAAACACCATATCTCACAAAAATAGTGCTTCTAATCTACGCTTTGGTAACCAGCCAGGCGGCAATATACCCTTTGCGTCCGGTGACGGTTTGCACGTTAAGCCACTGATCTTTTTGCCCAATTTTGCTGGCGGCAGCATCCCCTTCAATCACGAGCAGTTCCGTACCGAAGGGTAGATAAGTGATGAGCGTGCTGCTGGCGACGCGTGGCTCGGTGCGCAGCGAAACGCTGGAGGCGCTGGTTTTGACCACCAATTTGCTGGGGCTGGAGGGTTGGTTAGCCTGGCTAGTTTTGTGGCTGCCGAGAGCGGGGTCGGAAACGGCCGTTACATACCACGCCGCCACATACCCTTCCTTACCTTCAATTTCTCGCACGTGGAACCAGTTGTTGCGTTTGCCAATCTTTGTTGTGGCTGAGGCCGCATCGTCCAGCACCACCAGTTTGCTGCTTTGCGGCAAATATTTCAGCACGTTGGAGCCGGAAATTTTGGGCTGATCTCGCAGCGTGAGTCCGTTAACCGTGGGGGAGACGATCAGTTTGTCGCTGTCATCACTGTTGGCGGCAGCGGTGCTGGTTGTGCTGCTGCTGGGCGCGGGCTTGTTGCTGGTGGTGGGTTTTGGGGTGGGGACGGCAGCGCTGGGCTCTTTTAATGTTCCTGTACCAAAAAAGATCATTTCCTGAATGATTTGAGCGGCCGTTCCGGCAAAGCCATAGCGACCTACTAACGTGTCGGGTTCGCTGGGGTTGTTGTACGGGTCCCAGATTTGGTAATCGTTGCCGTCTTTTTGGTGCACCACCACCCAATGGCTTTGGATGCCTGCCGCTGGTGAGTAATCCACACGCACGGTGGCTAAGGAACCGCCAGCCAGCGCCGCATCCAGCTCATCCAGAGGGGCATCCTGATTGTCACACTGAATCCGTTTTTGGTAACTCACGTTTGGGAAAACGGCGTTGATGCGAAAGGCACGCACCCAGGCCCCCTGGAAGCCGTCGTTTTGCTTCATTTTGTCGTTGAATGAGGCTACTGTCTCGTTGCCGCCAAAATAGTTGCCAATCATCGTCAGGCTGGTGACCAGACAGCCCAAATTGCCGATGGTTTCGGTACGGCCGTTGCCCATAATCTTGTTTATCCAACGGGGATCATTTTGATAAAGCTGCGTGCTTGCCATGAATTTTTCTCCTAAAAGTGGAAATCGTGTTCAAGATAGTGTTGTTTATGTTAACCACTAACCTGACGAAACGCCTAACTTTTGCAAAGCTGCGGGCAAATCAAGGCCTGGTTGAAAATGAATGGCCGCCAGCCCGACGGCCTCTGCGGCGGCCACGTTGTGCTGAAAATCGTCGATGAATACGGCTTCGGCCGGTTGGCGGCCCAGGCGAGCCAGCGCTCGGTAGAAAATCTCGGGGTCTGGCTTCATGATTTTTTCTTCGCAGGAGATGATGATTTCGTCGAAGGCGTCGGCGATTTTGAACAGATCGGTCAGCTCGGGGCGGAGGTTGCTGGCGTAGTTGCTGATGATGGCGGTTTGGTAGCGGTTTTTGAGCTGGCGGATGTAGGCAACCAGCCCTGTGTCCAGTTTATCTCCAGCCCAGAAGCCATGACGAAAAGCGGCCGTTTCCAACACCGACAAATCCAAATGTGAACCAATCCACTGCCACAGCTCCGGTTCCGTAATTTCACCGCGCTGCGCTTTTTGGCCCATTGCACTGTTGAACACCAGCGCTTCCGCACCGCCGGGGGGGAGACCAAGTTTGGCCTCCCACTGCTGCCGGGGAGCGCGATCTTCCGTGCGCAGCAATACGCCACCCACATCAAAAATGATTGCCTGAATCATTGAATTTCCTTGTTGGTTTGTTGAGAATTTTGTCTGTACTGCGTGAATTGGGTTTCACGGTGCCGACAATGAACTACAGGAGAAAACGTAGCACAGTTCGCATATACCTGTCAATAGGTGAACATAAAAAAAGAGTGAGCATTCCCCAATGCGCCGGTTTTGCCGTTCGCATCTGAGTCTGCTCACTCCTGATTGTGTGATTATCGAGTTTTCTCTAAAAACTCTGTGCCGCTGTGGTCAGTTAACTATTTTGTGCCAAAAATTCGTCCACGGCGCTGAACAGCTCTTCCATGTCGGTGGGCTGCAAATCGCCCATGTGGGCAATGCGGAAGGTCACATTCTTCAGGCGGCTGCCGTACCCATTGGAAAGAATCATGCCACGTTCGCGCAAGAAGCTGTTGAGGGCTGAGATGTCGATACCCTTGTTGTTCTTGACGCAGGTGACGGTGGGGGAGCGGTAGCCTTCGGGGGCGAACATCTCAAAGCCGTGGCTGGTGGCCCAGGCGATGGTCATGTCACGCATGGCGATGTGGCGGGCGAAACGGCCGTCCATCGTCTCGGCCATCATGTCGTCCAGCTGGCGGTCCAGGGCATAGAGCAGGGAGATGGCGGGCGTGGCTGGCGTCTGGTTTTTGGCCATCGACTTGTCCAGGGTGATGAAGTCGAAGTAGTAGCCGCGATTTTTGACGGTGGCGGCTTTGGCCATGGCCCGTTCAGACACGGCGCAGAAGGCCAGGCCAGGGGGCAAGGCAAACGCCTTTTGGCTGGAGGTTAGCACCACGTCCAAATCCCAGGCGTCAAACTCCAGGCGTGCGCCGGAAAGGCCGCTGACGCTGTCTACCAGGATCATGATGTCGTTGCCGTCGGGCAGGCTGCGGATGGCTTCGGCAATCTCTTTGATGGGGCTTTCGACCCCGGCGCTGGTCTCGTTGTGCACCACGGTAACGGCATCAAACCCGCCCTTGGACAGCCGTTCGACGACCATTTCGGGCAGGATGGGCTGGCCCCACTCCACTTCAAGAACTTCGTTGTCCTTGCCGTTCAGCTCGGTGACATCGCGCCAGCGGTCGCTAAACGCGCCATTGACGCAGTTGAGCACCTTCTTGTCGGCGCAGTTGCGGATGGCGCCTTCCCAAAAGCCGGTGCCGGAGTTGGCTCCGATGAGGATGCGCCGGTTGGTGGCGAACACTTTTTGCAGTTTGGGCTGGATACGGCCGATCAGGTCAATGGATTCAGGCATGCGGTGCCCAACCATCCATTCGGTTTGGGCATCTAAAATTTCGGGGCGGACCTCAGTCGGCCCGGGAATGTACAGCTTGATATGCTTGTTGGAATTTCTCTTTGAGTCGCTCATGATTAAAATCAAATGCTCCTGTATTTGCTAAAGTAAATGCTTTGCTAAAGACGGCTTCGTGGGGGGTATCTTTGACTTGACGAATTGCGGCGGGGCCAGCAGCCAGCAGCAGCAGCGGCGCCAGGCTGGGCGTGTGTAAAAAGACGGGTGATTCTGCCTTGACGCGTTCCCGCTGCACCACGCCGCCAAAGCCAACAAAGAGGTCTACGGTATGTCCGGCCATTAAATCGCTGCTGCCATCGCCAATGAGGAGGGAACGGCCGTTTCTCCCGCCTAACAACTCTTTGACAATCTGCGCCTTGCCATCGCTGACGGTGAGCGCGCCTTCTTCATAATCCAGGTAGCGGGCCTGTTTGGGTGAATGGCTGTTGCCGTTGCCTTGCCACCACTTCCCGGCCAGCCGATCATAATCGACATTGACGGCGCGAATGTTTTGCTTGGCCACGCCGAGGAAGAGGCCAAACTGCTCCACCGGCTCGGCCAACCCGCCGCTGATGATGTATACCTCGTGACCCAAAAATTGCAGGGCGGCGATGACGGCCTGGGCGTCGGCGACGATGTTGCGTTTGTAAACGGCGCGAATTTGCTGGATTTGATCGTGGGTGGGGCGGACGGCTTGCAGGCGCTTGGCGTAAACGTCTTCCAAATCCAGCTTGCCGTCCATAGCGGCATTGGTAAGCACTTCGACGCGCCATTTTTTACCGGCGGTCTCGGCCAATACATCGATCCCTTCTACGGTGGAAAGGGTGGAGTCGCAGTCGAAGAAGACGTGTTTGTAGGGAGGCCAGCGCATATGGTGGGATTGTACTCTATGCGCTAACGTTGGCAACTGGATATTTGGAGGGAAACGGCCGTTATCTATGCAACAGTTTGCCTAAAAGATAGTGATTTTAGCGAGTCAACCAACGTATCTACTTTGGGGCGAAGCAAATCTTCAATAGCGCGTGGATTTCCCATTGTAAGCTGATATATTGTTTTTTGTTGTTCAACTGGAAGCGGCCGTTTGGTAAACAAGCTAGCTAGCATGGCTGTTGCTGCTTGGTCTAGCGTAGATAAATTTATTTGAGTTAGCAAATCTTGACGGTACAAATTATGACGTAACTTTTCAAAAGTTTGGTTATTACCTTCGTTATTGCAATATGTGCCGATGACAAGAAGTCTGGTATGTCGCTGGTAGAGAAGTAGATAATAAAGCCAGTTTAACGTTTCCTCATCAACCCATTGCAAATCATCAAAAAATAGTATGGTTGGCTGATTATCAATCAAAATTCCTCTTGCCATGCTCTCGAAAATTAACCTTTGTGATCGGCTATCTGTAGTAGAATTCTTGGTTTGGTAAGTTGCCTTCGGGTATTCGTCTAGCAGTTCTGGAAACAATCGGATAATTTCCCTAAACCAAAAAGGCTCAATTTTACTTAAACGCCTAATGATTTCTGGCGTAGAGAAGAGTTGAGAGGCACCGTTCAGCGCTAAGTTGTGGTGTAAATTTGAGGCCAGGCTTCGGGCAACAACGATGCCTTGCTGGGAGGCATGATCAAGAAGTTCTTCCGCTAACCGTGTTTTGCCAATACCTGTCTCCCCTGTAATTAAAAGGCAATGCGTACGGCCGTTTATCATTTGTGCCAGTAACTTTTGCATATGTTTGAGTTCTACTTGCCGACTTACAAGAGGAAGCTGTTCTGGCAATGGCCATGTAGGTATATCTAGAGCGAAAGGATGCGTTGAGCTCAAAATATTTTGATAGAGTGCTTGCGTAGTAGGTTTGGGTTGTAGATTAAGTTCACGCCGCAGCATAGAGAAACATTTTTGATAGATTTCCAAAGCTTTGATCTTATCTCCATTCAGATTGTGGAGGCGCATTAGCTGACAGTAGTATGATTCATCCGTGGGTTCTAGTTTAACTAATTTTGTTGCATAAAGGATTGCTTGAATGTATTGCTTCCGAAAATTAAAGAGCCTGACCAAACGTTCCAATATATAAAGCATCTGTTCGTGTAGGGTAAAACGAATTGATTGAATCCATTCATCATCTATTTGGGGTAACAGCTTTCCCGTATATTTGGTAGCGGCTTTTGTTAACAGCGCGAGTTCGAAAGGATTTTGCTTTATGGTGTCTAGATGTTGCCGAAGTTCAAAAACATCTACAGAAAAATTCGTGCTTGGATTCCATTGGATATGGTTTCTATCAAAAATGAGATATTTCTCTCCGTTTGGCAAATAGCACTTTAGTTGATATAGAAGCTTGCGTAAATTAGTACGGGCCTGACTAGTTGAGGATGCTGGCCAAAACAAATTAGCAATGTGAGCTCGTGGTTGTGGAATAGCGTTGTTTAGCACTAATAAGGCTAGCAATGATTGAAGACGATAGGAAGTGTCAATATCTGTAATTGATGAATCCTCAAGATGGACTTGAAATTTCCCTAGCAGTTGAATGCGAAGATGTTGTGCCATTGTGCTACTCCTCATGTGTGGCGCTCAAGTTTTCAGATTTAGTTATTTGTGATGACATTGCCTCATCCGACGCGACAAAGAGTTATTGAAAGTAAGGCAAATGTAATTGAGTTACAAAAACGAAGTAGGATTTCTGATTTTCTGCCCCAGCAGAACTTTGAGCCATTATAGCATCCAACATCATAATAAGAAACGCTTATTTTTAAATAAGGAACGGCTTATGGTTGTTCGTGAAACGGTGTTTTTGTTATTTTGGTATCAGGTTTAAGTCTCTACATTGGGAGGAGGCTTCTGCTGTGGGCTCATTTTTCAGTAAGCTAAACACATATTGAGGTTGTTTGTTTTGATTGCCTGTCGGCATGATTTTTGATAGCTGGCTCCTTCTAATTCAAATCGCATTCAGTGTCTTTGCGATTCAATAGCTATTCTCCAAATTAACTATAAATCAACGATCTGACCGTACCCTCTGCCGTGTCCTTGGTTTTGTCGTTTGATGCCGTCTGTTTTACCTACTGTTTAAAAAAGGGAAGTGAAAAAGGATGAAAAAAGTGACCAACCGTACTTTAATGATACTTGTCATTTTTGTGGGGGTGATGCTGCTATTGGTGCAACTTTTGGTGGGAACGGCCGTTGCTGCCCAGCAAACGCCCGAAGCCACAACTCACACCATTATCGCCAACCAATCGCCTATCATCGCCACGGTGCCCATCACGCCCACCCAGCCAACTTCCCCACCAGTGAAAATTGAAGCACCCCAGGCGGGTGATTGCCCTGTGCCAGACAAACCGAATTGTGCCTTTTTGCCGATTGTTTTTGGTAAGCCATTTTTATTGCTTAACGGTCGTATTCAATTAGTTCAAGAGGTTGATACTGATGGTAATGAAATTGTAAAAGGTTTAACTGTTTTTCAACCAAGCTCAGGCAATGGCGAGATAACTGTCCAATTAAATTTTGACGATTTAGCATTCAACAACACAGCTCAAACGGTTGAATGGTGGTACCCCAAAGAAATAGAAACGAATATTTCTAGACACTCGATTACAGAGAATATATTTGTAACATTTCGGGGTAAAACTGCAGGTTTTGAGAGAATATTTATCAGATTTATTAGCCAGTACGGCACCTCAACGGTTCCGATTGAATTCATATTCTTTTATCTACCAGATGGTAATTTCATAAACGATACAAATAGTTGGGAAACCTACCAAAGTAATGACGGATCGGATACGAAAATTCAAGACGGGAAATTATTGCTGCACCTTCAAAACAAACATGGAGCAATTGGTTTTCAAGAAAATAATTGTAAATTAGCTCCTATTGGTTATTCTGCTGGTTTGATTGACTTCGACTTACCATCCGGTGGTGAATTCTATTTAAGAGTTCAAGGCACAGTTTTTACCCAAGACCAAAACCCCAGCAATAGCAGCACCTTTGATGCGTTTGAAGTTGCGATAGATGGCAATGTGGTGGATCGAGTGAGTAACATTTATCAGCCCATCCGCTGTAGCCCAGTCATCAATCGGCAGGTGGTGGTGGATTCGCGCATTCCGTTGAGTGGCTACTCCGGGAACACAACCATTAGCCTGGAAAACCACCGCCGGTTTGATAACCAATACGACACCTATACCGAAATTGATATGGTGTGGATTGATTATTGATGACAGTTTTCAGTAATCGGTGAACAGCAAGCAGATAGTTGCAGAAGAAGCTAATTTGGAGAGTAATTTTATGAAGCGTACGGCCGTATCTCACCTCATTCTCTCGCTCATTTTGGGCTTTTTAGCGGTTGGTTTGGTGGCTTGCTCGTTGGCTGGGGCGGATGCCAGTGCCTCGTCGGCGGCTGCGCCTGTGGGGCAAACGGAGCCAGACCCTACGGCCGTTGTCACGGATGATTCAGAGGTGGAAAGTGAGGCAGAAACGATCGCAGCAGAAGAAAATGTGGAGTCGGAAACGGCCGTGCCACCTACACCAACCCCCGCCCCACAACCCTGCCAAACTGAAGAAACCCCAATGACGTCAGAAAACATAGAGGCGCAGCTAACTGGCGATAAGCATTTTGCCAACCAAAATCTCAGCGGCGTAGATTTCAGCGGCAAAGATTTGTCTGGCGCAAATTTTGAATGTGCCAACCTGACTAGTGCCAATTTAACTGGAGTAACCCTGACCCACGCAATTTTGAGTCGAGCCAACTTGACAGAAGCCGACCTTGGGAATGGGAAGATGACCAACAATGACGAGTGTCTGCCTCGGCAAGAAAACGAACCAAGCAAGTTGCCAAATTTTTCTCAGTTTATGCTTTCTGGCACGAACTTCACTAGAGTCTGCTTACGTGGAGCTGATTTTGAGGGCGCAACCCTGACATATGCACAATTTATTGACGCAAACTTAGCACAGGCCAATTTGAGCGAAGCAAATTTGAGTGGAGCCGTTCTAAATAGAGCCAATTTGACCCAAATAACGATGACTAAAAATAGCCTTTTGGGCACTAGGTTGATTGCTACCAATTTTGGCAATGGATTTATGGCTGAGAATAAAATTTGCCTTGAATCAGAAGAAGACCTACTCGATTTTTCAGCCAAAAATCTCTCTAACACGATCTTTGAACGCATCTGTTTGCGCGGTGCCAATTTTGAAGGCGCAACCCTGACAGAAGCGCAGTTCATCGAATCAGAAATGACCAGTTTAGAGACAATTTCAGGCGTATTTTCAGGGGCAATTTTGGAGAATGTGAACCTGGGCAACGGATTCATGAACGAAGACAAAAGTTGCCCGACTGCAACCAGTCAATTGCCTTCTTTCAAAGACGCAAATTTGTCAGGTGCAATCTTTAAGCTCGTCTGTTTGCGGGGTGCCAATTTTGAAGGCGCAACCCTGACAGAAGCGCAGTTCATCGAATCAGAAATGACCAGTTTAGCGACAATTTCAAGCGTGTTTTCAGGGGCAACTTTGGAGAATGTGAACCTAGGCGATGGATTTATGAATGTAGACAACATCTGCCCAGAAGAACACGGCGAATTGCCCAGCTTCAAAGACGCAATTCTATCAAACGTTACATTCAAACGAACTTGTTTGCGTGGTGCAGATTTTTCAGGGGCAACGCTTTCTATGACACAGTTCATCACATCAGATCTTACCAGCTTGGCGACGATGCCGGTGATGTTTGCCAACGCAAAGCTGGTCAACGTTAACCTTGGTGATGGATATATGCAAGAAGATAAGACATGCTTAGGGGAGCCGGGTGAATTACCTAATTTCACTGCAGGAAACTTTTCCAACACCATCTTCATGCAGATTTGCTTGCGAGGTGCCAATTTTGAAGACGCAAGACTCTTTGGAACAGATTTCATTACATCTGATTTGACCAGTTTGGCAACAATTTCGGGTGTATTTTCAGGGGTAACATTGAAAAATGTGAACCTCGGCAAAGGCTTTATGAACGAAGACAAAAGTTGCCCGACAACAACCACTCAATTGCCTTCTTTCAAAGACACAGATTTATCAGATGTAATCTTCAAGCGCATCTGCTTGCGTGGTGCCAATTTTGAAGGCGCAAACCTGGCAGGGGCGCACTTTATCGAGTCGGAAATGACCAGTTTAGAGGTAATCTCAGGCGTGTTTTCAGGGGCAACTTTGGAGAATGTGAACCTGGGCAACGGATTTATGGACGAAGATAAAAGTTGCTCAGAAGAAAATAGTGAATTGCCGAGCTTTGAAGACGTAGACTTGTCAAGAGTAATTTTTAATCGCATCTGTTTACATGGTCAAGACTTCTCTGGTGCGATTTTGAATCAAACAACAATTACGAATAGCGATTTATCGAGTTCAAATTTTGGAGACGGCCAGCTTACCACTGATGGAAAATGCCCAGAAAGGCCCACCGCTGCCCAAGAGGCAGATGCAACGAACAACCTGCCTAACTTTACTGGGGCCAATTTATCTGGAACAAACTTTTCACAAACTTGTCTACGAGGTGCCAAATTCATTGGTGCGGAATTGCTAAACGCCCACTTCATTGATGCAGATTTAACTGGTTCAGATTTTTACAACGCCTATCTCTATGGTGCTCAATTCAACAATGCAAACTTAACGGATGCAAAGTTTTTTATGAGCGAACGGCCAATTTTCAAGGAGAATGAAGATTGTTCCAAATCAGTGGGAAGAGAATCAGAATGCCTGGCTTATTTAATTGCTGATGCTGCATTCAAACTGGAAGCCGCCGGAAATGCAGTGGATACCCTCGAACATTACGAAGAATTGTTGGTTATAGCTAAGTCTGAACGAGATAATGCTACAGAAGATTCCGAGGAAGAAGCGGGAGAGTATGTAGAAGATATAGAAAAAGCATTGATGGAAGCCAGAGGCGATGCCGTTACTAAAACTAATGAAGCTATCACCGCTGCCAAATTAGCAATCAGTATTACAAACGAAATTATTGAAAACTTAACAATTTCTCCATCGGATGCCGTGTTTTCTGATCCAAAGCCAGGGGAAATTGATACCAAACTGGATCAAATTGAGGCGGTACTAAAAGAATTATTGGGGGGAATTCAGACCAATTTATCCGAAACTTGTGCCCAAAATACAAAGCTAACGACGTTAGACAATTGCTTGCCGGGGTTGCCTCATGCCGATTTTACTCGCGCAATCATAACCGGAACTGTGTTCACCAACGCCAATATGCGCGGTGTGACCTTAACCAAGGTGATTGGTTTGAGTGCTGCCAATTTGTCGCAGACAAATTTAAGCGGAGCGGCTTTAGGTTCTAACCTGGCTGGGGTCAATCTGGCGGGGGCCAATTTGGGTGCTGGGCCGGGTTTGAATGGTAAATGTGTGTGGGACGGCCGTAACAACGTCATGGATTTATCTGGTGTGAACCTGTCCGGGGCAAATTTATCTGGCGTCTGTTTGCTAAACGCGCAACTCATTGGGGCCGATTTGAGTAACGCAAATTTAGCCGGAGCAGACCTGACAAATGCCAATCTTTACGACGCAGATTTGAAAAATGCAGTTTTTTACATTGATAACGAAACCGCAACCTTAAAGAATGCTGTACTGGCTTACGCAAAGCTGAATAATGCAGATTTGTACCAAGTTGTTCTCACGGGAGCGGATTTAACCCACGCAGATTTTACCGACGCCAACCTGGCTAGAGCCACGATTAGTCTGTCAACAACGTTAACCAACGCCATCTTTAAGGAAGTGTCTTTTGTTTGTGCAAACTTGAATGGGGCGCAACTGGTTTTTGTAGATATTTCCTGGGCCGATTTGCGGGGAGCCGATTTAACTGGCGCAGATTTGTCCCGGTCCAATTTGAGTGGTTCTAACTTTTCAGGAGCAGAATACTCAGCCAGCACAAGGTGGCCGGATTTCTTCAACCCATTGCTGTCTGGCGCGATAGACAATGCACAATTTAGAGATTCAATGTGCAGTAAACCTTTGCCACAGACAGAGGACTCAGACAATTAACATGGATAAAGTTCGCGTTTTTTGGATGGCTGCTATAGCGTGGGTTATTTTGCTGTTGGTAGGTTTGCTCCTCACGGCCGTTTCCATTCTCACCCAAGAAATTGCCCTGGCGGGAGAACTTGAGACGGTCTCTATTGTGCCACCCGTGCCCAACACGGCCGTTTCCCAACCCACAGCCATCGTCATTGCTCAGCCAACCCAGCCCGCCGTAGTGCAGGGCGTAGTGTTGGCACAGCCTGCGCCGCACCCGCCGCCGGGGAACAAACTAGGCAAAACGGCCGGGTTTGGCGACGGCCGTCTCTCCCCTATCTTCACCAAAGAGGTGCAGCATTGGCGCCCCCAAATCTTGCAGTGGGCCGCCGCCTACGACCTCGATCCCAACATTGTGGCCACCCTTATGCAAATTGAATCCTGCGGCAATCCAGACGCCGTTTCTTCCGCTGGAGCTGTGGGGCTATTCCAGGTGCTGCCTCTCCATTTTGCCCCCGGCGAGAACATGACCGACCCTGCCACCAACGCTCAGCGTGGGCTGGATTATTTTGTTGAGGGATTGGCGTACCATAACGGCGATCTGTTTTTGACTTTTGCTGGGTACAACGCCGGGCACGGCAGCGTGCTGGCATCCTCAGTCAATTGGCCCCAGGAAACTCAGCAATATTTTTATTGGAGCCAGGGCATTTACGACGATGCCCGCACCGGGGCGCAGTACAGCCCCACGCTGGCAGAATGGTTGGCGTCGCGGGGCAACAGCTTATGCTTTCAGGCGGCGACACGGTTAGGATTATGAGCCATTTAGACCAGCAAGGGCAACGGCCGTTTTACAGACGCACCTTCTTTTGGCCAGCAATGGCTGGGGTGTTGCTGCTGTTGCTCATCGTGGCGCTAACGGCCGTCTTGCTTGCTCTGGCGGAACAGTCAGAAACCAATCGCGCCTTGCTAGCGGAACTACTCACCGTGCAAGCCAGCAGCGTGGTCCAAAGCACACCGCTGCCGACCCTACCAGCTACCACTATCGCCGCTACCTCACAACCCACTGAAGCATTACCCACCCGCACGGCTGTGCCCTCGGCAACGGCCGTTTCCCCCACAAAACCTGTGAGCGATGAGAGCGACGAAGACGACGAAGGCCGCCACGAAGGCGTTGCCCCCCAACTGGCCGATGATTTTTACATCACCGACGAAGATACCCCGCTCACCGTTGGCACCCTGAACAGCCTGTTGCGCAACGATAAGTTTACCGATGCCGTCACCGTTGGCAGTGACGACCCCAGCGTCGTGGCCAACGGCACGCTCAGCCTGAATGCCGACGGCACTTTCACCTACCAGCCCCGCGCTAACTTTTTCGGCGAAGATGCCTTTATTTACGAAGCGTGCAACGGCACGGGGGCTTGTGCCTTGGCAACGGCCGTAATCGCCATCCGCCCCAGCAACGACCCCCCCATTGCCGACGACGACACCGTGACAGTGAGTGAAGACGACAACCAAATCACGCTCACCGCCATCCTGCTCGACGGCGATCTGGACATCGAAGCCAACCCGCTCACCATTGCCGAGGTGACGACCGACGAACCCAGCCAGGTCATTTTTAACCGGGATACCGGGGCTGTGGCCTTTGTACCGGGGGAGCTGTTTAATGAATTAGCCGAGGGCGAAACGGCCGTTCGCACTTTCCAATACCAGCTTAGCGACGGTCTCGCCCTCTCTAACAGCGCCACCGTTACCGTTACCATCACCGGAGCCAACGATTTGCCCCAGGCAGTTGCCGACGGTCTCGCTCCGGCAGACTCGATTTTCGTGGACGAAGACGAAATTTCTGGCGATCTCACCAGCCTGCTGCTGGAAAATGACACCGATCCCGACGACTCTGATCTGCCCAAGCTGGAAATCCATACCATCGCCAACAACAGCGGGGGCGGAACGGCCGTTCTTGCCAGCAGCGGCCTCACCTACAATCCCAACGGCCAGTACGTCACCTTAAATGAAGGGGATACCGCTACTGACAGCTTTACCTACACCATCGCCGATGAGCACGACGTGAGCGAAGCCGCCGAAGTGACCATCACCATTCGCGGCGTCAACCAGCCGCCCGAACTGGCCGTGGGTAATCTCACCAGCCCCGTCATTTACTCGTCTACACTGGGAACGGCCGTTAACATCGCCACCACCACCATCATCACTGACGTGGACAACACTGCGCTCAACCGCTTCACCATCCGCTTTGGCGATGGTGACCGGCTGGACGGCCAAAATGAGTACGTGCAGCTTACTTTCCAGGGGCAGGTGATCACCAGCACCGGCAGCACGATCACCCTCACCGCCAGCGGACTGGCACTTTTGGATTGGGAAACGGCCGTTCAAACCGCCCAGTACGTCCACCTCAGCCCCACGCCCACCGCTGGCTGCCGCCAGTTCACCTTCCAGGCTACCGACGCCGACGGCGGCGCTTCTAATCTGCAAACCGTAAACGTGGCCGTCGGCAGTATCACCTGTCCTGTTGCCCGCCGAATTTCCCCCAAAGCCGCCCTGTTTTCCCGGAGGATGCTCCAATGACGACTTTGAAACTGCCGCAAAAGCTCATTCTTGCCGTCTGTACCGTGGCCGCCCTGGTGACCGCCTGGCAAATTGTGCGTGGCCTCGCTCCCCCCACCGACGATCCGCAGCGGCTGGCCGCCCAACTGCTGCCCGACTCCGGCCAGCCGCTCCAGCTTGGGGCCACGCTTTCCGCCGAGGCGGTGGAAATTGGGGATTTTGTTACGCTCACGCTCATCGTGCGCAACAACCAGCCCGTGCCGCTGGAGCCAAAAGTGGCGGTGGAACTGCCTGCCGCCTTGCAGTTTGAAGCGGCCCATCTGGCTGAAGATTTGTTGCTGAACGAAACCGACCACGCACTTTGGTGGTACCCCGCCCTGGCCGCCAACGGTGGCGTGGCCGTACGCGAGCTGTCACTGCTGGCCTTGCAGCCCACCGTAGGGGAACAGCCGGAGCGGCTTACCGTGCTGCTGTCCGATGGCCGGGAATCGCACACGGTGGTTTTCCCGTTTTGGTCGGGGCAGTCGCTGTCGCCAACGGCCGTTTTCCAACCAAATGATGCGCAGGTGGCCGTGGGGCAGCAGGTGCAATTTGCCAACAGCAGCCTGGGGCAAGCCCCGCTCAGCTTCCAGTGGGATTTTGGCGATGGGCAAACCGCCACCGCCGCCGAACCGCGCCACGTCTACACCGAACCGGGGCAGTACGTGGTGCAGCTCACCGTGCAGAACAGCCTGGGGCAGGCGAGCCACACCGTGCCCATCACCGTCGGTACACCGCCAGTGGTGCAGCTAGATTTGAGTCAGCAAATTTACGCCCAGGCTCCGTTTGTAGCCCAGGCATTTTCCGACGGCAGCGAGACAAATTTGCAATGGCAAATGGGGGACGGCGCAGTGCATGATGGTTTTTGGGTGGAGCACAGTTACGCCCAGCCGGGAGAATACGTAGTGCGGCTCACGGCTACCAATCCATTTGGCAGCAGCAGCGCCTCGGCGCTGGTTGTGGTGCAGGCGAGTGACCTGAACCCAAACCCACCGACCGTTCCGGCAACGGCCGTTCCTCAAACTGCGGCCACCTCCGACTACATGGCCTTGCCCATTCAGCTCCAGGCCAATGCTGAGGTGGATGCGTTGCCCCTGCCGCAGCAGTTGCTCTGGTACACCAACGAGGCCCGACGACAGGCGGGGCAGCCTGCCGTGACCCTCTCGTTTGACCTGAGCCAGGCGGCGCAGGTGCACGCCAATGACGCCGCCAACAATTTTGTAGTGGACCACATCGGTTCCGACGGCACCAATCCATACGATCGGGTGGAGCGGGCTGGCTACGTGGACGGCTTTTTGATTGGCGAGGTGACGGCCTGGGGGTTCAATACCGCCCGCAGTGCGGTGCAGTTCTGGCTAGACAGCCCGGAGCACCGGCGCACGCTGCTCAATCCGCTGGCGGATGAAATCGGCGCGGCCGAGGCCACCAACTACGATTCGCAGTATGTGTGGCATTGGGTGATTGAGTTTACCAGTTATGAGCTCCCGGGAGAAACGGCCGTAACCTACCTCAGCCCCACCATCACCCCCACGCCGCCGCCCACGGCCACTGCTGCCCACACCGCCACGCCTACGCCTACGGGCACGGCCACCGCGACCGCCACACCAACGGCCACCGGCACGACATTGCCCACAGCAACGCCTACAGAAACGGCCACGCCCACATTCACGCCCACCGCCAGCCCAACGTTCACACCAACCAGCACGCCGACCGCCACATTCACCCCCACACCAACCGAGACCGGAGAACGGCCGTAACCTGAATCAACCAACCTCCCGCAGGTTTGTCCGCGAATGTGAATTGTGAATGGAACCTGCGGGAGATTTGCAACGGAGGAAAAACCGATGAAGCAAAACAAACATAAAATTTGGGGATTTCTACTCAGCTTGCTCAGCCTGTGCGCCCTGCTGCTGGCTATCAACCTAACCAGCCAAAGCCCCCAACCCGCCCACGCCCACACCACCCAGCAAACCAACAACCCATCACTTGAAATTTTGGTTAACAACGTGTGTAGCAAATACAACGATTCGGACACTAACAATAATCCTACACCTGAGGCTGGCGGAGATGAGCGTTTTCGGTTTGGTGACGAAAATAGCCACTACTTTAAATTTTGGGCTAAAAGTGGCAATGTTTACAAAATTACAACAAATCTTTTCAATGGCCCATCCGTTAATCCAGTAATCGGTGTGGATACGGTGCTTTATGTTTATCGTGACAATCCACTTGAACACCTAGGCCAAACCCCACTTGAGCAAAACGACGACAAAGTCATTCTTGTGACACCAGTGCCTGATACAGCAAATGATCCTTATGAATCTGAAATAACCTTCCTCGCCGAGGAAGATAGGTATTACTACATTGAAGTGCGAAACCTGATTGAAAATGGCAATGGCAGCTATTGCTTGGGTATAGAGTTTCGGCCAGATTTAAAACCAGATCATTTTCCAGACAAATGTGAGCCAAATAATTCATTTAAGGATGCCTGTGAAGTACAGATTAAAGAATTTGCGAGTACAGTTTATCCAGAGGTGGATTTCAATTTTAAGCCGCCTCAGGAAACGAGCGCGGATGATGATTATTACAAAATATGGGTGAAACCGGGTGAACGTTACACCTGCACAACGGATGTAATGCTGGGAAATGATACCCAGATGACTTTGTATGATGAGCATGAAAATGTGCTTGGCGTGAATGATGATAAACCACTTACACCAAATGTGACTGCAATAGAAGATGGGACCAGAGATAGCCGAGTAATTTCCAATATTGGTTACACAGGCTGGTTGTACATTTTGGTTGAGCCAGTTGTTGATGAGGTGGATTTTGAGTTAGCCCATCGCTACACCTATAATTTTGAATGCAAAGGGGAGATTTTTGGGCAGCCAATTGACAGCCACCAGCCGGGGCCAAGCAACCCGTGGGATGCGCCTGTGGGGTCCAGCAGCGGTCCGCCGCAGCCGGGGGGTGTGGCTGAAACCAGTGAAACCGTCGTGGAAGCAACGCCTACCGTGCAGGTGGTGGCCAGCAAGCCGGAGGCGGTCTCTTTTGTGGCGCTGCCGCCGCGTACGCCCACGCCGCCGCCCGCCCAGCCGGGCATTCCGGCCACCTTCACCCTGCAAATCTACCACGATGCCAACGGCAACGAGCAAAAAGATGAAGGCGAGGGGGTGTCTAACCTGCCCGTCTACCTGTACACGGGGCTGTCTGACACGCCGCTGCAAGCGTTGACCACGGAGGGTGGGGCAGTGTTTGTGAATACGGAAACGGCCGTTGGCACCATCCAGCTCTTTGTCCCCTACCTCAATATCAACCAGGAAATCGCCGTGACAGACGTGCAGGATATTCGCCTACGCGTTGGTGCACGGTAACAGGAGGCTCCCATGAACACATCACAAAAACCAGAGCAAGCAGAAACATTGCGCGACTGGCTGGCCCAGGCCAATCCCTCGTTGCAAATGAAGCTGATTTTGACAGCGGGCGTTACCCTGGGGCTGCTTATCTTGTTGGCGTGGCTTACCTTTGCCGACATTCCGCTAGAGCCAGGGCAGCCGGTTTCGGCCGCGGATGAATTTAGTCTGGTAGCGCGGCCTGGCTTAGTTGCCATGCAGGTGGATGGCGTGGATTTGGGCAGCGTGGATCGGCTGGATCCGCCCGCTGCGTTGGAGATTGACGGCTTTCGTCTGACGGTAGCGCAGAAATATCTGAATGAAGAAACGCTGCTGACAGAGTTGGCTCTGGGGGCTAACCAGGTGGGCTGGCTGGAAAATAGCGTGATCAACTACGTGTTTCGCTTGCCTGTCAATCGGGGGTATCGAGATATTTTGGAAACGGCCGTAACCAACCAATCCCTCATAACCCTCACCACCGTCAAGGGCAACCAGTTCGACTTCACTATTGAGGCCGGAGCGCGAGAAACGGCCGCTGCCCTTATTGCCCACACCCAGCAGAAGCAGCCCGCCATTACTCTGCTATGGCAAAATAGCGAAGGCACTGAAGCGTACGTTTTACGTGGTAGCTACATCCCTTCTATTCATCTGCTAGACGCTTCCGGACTTGGTGGAGTGCGAGTAGAACCAGCACAGACTCTGCCAGAGGCAGATTTGCGGGTACAGCTAGACGGAGTGGATATTCAGAGTGATGGCTTGCAACTGCTAGTTCGCGGCTCTGTGACCAACAGTGGTGTGCAAGAGGGCAGCGTGTCGGCAGCAGACATTTTGATGCTGGGCGATGATTTGCACAGCCAAATTGTCTCGGCAGATCCGCCTTTTCCATGGCGTGTGCCTGCGGGGAATGGGATGGTGGCATTTACGGCCGTTTTCCAACGACCGTTGAGCAAGGAGGCATCTTTAACAATTGGCAATCAGGAATTTGCTTTGCAATTCACAACGGAGGAGTAGCGATTTTTAAGACAACACGGCCGTTGCCGTCTGCACAATCTGCCCAAATGTTAGACGTTATTCCAACTTCAACGCAAGACGGCCGTTACTCATCACGCAACTCATTCCCTTCACATCCCAAACAAGGGGAGCGCCGTTGGTATCAGCGGCGGCACCGCCGCTTTCTTGTACCAGCAGCAGGGCCGCGGCAATGTCCCAGGGGCGCAGGCGCAAATTGAGGTAGGCATCAAATCGCCCGGCAGCCACCCAGGCCATGGCCAAAGCGGCCGTGCCGATGGCCCGTATGGTGAACGAATCCCGCATGAGGTCGGTGACCATCGGCAAAATGGAGCGACGAGCGTCGGCTGAACTGCTCCAATCGAGAGCGAGAACCGCTTCGGTTGTGTTTTCTACGGTGCTCACCTGCAGGGGGCGTGGCGTGCCGGTGCCGTTTTGCAATGTCGCACCTTGACCTTTGGCGGCGCTGAACAGTTCGTCGCGCATCGGGTCGTAGATGGCGGCGGCAATGGGTTGGTAACCGTTGGCCACTGGCTGGCAGGCGGCGATGGAGACGCAAAATTCGGGCACTTGGCGGCTGTAGTTGGTGGTGCCGTCAATCGGGTCGATGATCCAAATGATGGGGCCGTCTTCGGGTAGGGTGCTGTCTTCCTCTTCGGTGAGGAAGCCGTGGTCGGGGTAGAGGGCCTGGATTTTTTCGGTGATGTGCTGCTGAGTGGCAATATCGGCGTCCGTGACCAGATCACGGAACCCTTTTTGGCTGATTTGGCGTGGTTGTGACCACATTTCGCGGGCTAGTTTTCCGGCGGAAACGGTCGTTTCTGCCACCACCATTCGCAGTTGATTCAGTTCAACAACATCCATGAAAAGCTCCCAAGGAATTTACCGCGGAGGACGCAGAGATCAAAAAAACTCTGCGCTCTCCGCGCGCTCTGCGGTGAAAAATTTAGATCACGCGGCGGCGCACGCTGGCACTGATGTAGTCCAGCAGCGACACCACGATGGCAATGGCCAGCATCATGACGCTGGCTTCGCGGTAGCGCAGCAGGCGGATGCTCTGGCTGAGCAAAAAGCCAATGCCGCCGCCGCCAACAAAGCCGATGATCGTGGACATACGCACGTTGATGTCCCAGCGGTACAGCGTGTAGGCGATGTACGGCGGGATAATTTGGGGAATGACGGCAAACACAATCATTTGCAGCCGGTTGGCCCCGGTCGAGTTAATTGCTTCGATGGGGCCTTCGTCGATGCCTTCGATTTGCTCGGAGAATAGTTTGCCCAGGGCGGCAATGGTGTGCAGCGTTAAGGCCATCACACCAGCAAACGGCCCCAGCCCCACCCAGACCACAAAGATAATGGCCATAATGAGTGGCTCAATGGAGCGCAGCGTGTTGAAGATGCCGCGCGAAATAGTGTAGATGACAAAGCCGATGGCAAACGGCCGTTTCGGGGCTACAAACAGCGAGCCAACGGAGGCCAATCCGCCCAGCACCAGGGCGGGAATCCAGGTCCATCTGGCCGGATTATCGAATTCGTAGAGCCAGTTCAGGATGATGCCAATTCCCAAAATGACGACAAACGTGCCGAGAAAGGTGAATACGGCCGTTAACAGGCGAGCGGGCGTTCCGGTAAGGCGCAAAATGGCTTCCTGGCCGTAGCGGGTGCCCAGCATGAGCGCAATGCCACCTACCAGCAGGGCGGTCAGTGCGGGCAGCATCAGGGCGATCATGTCGCCCGCAACCTTGAAAAAGTTGCCGATGAAGCTGAAGTTCACCGTGAACGGGCCAACGCCAAAGGCCGCATTGTTTAAGGCATCTGTGAGCCAAATTCCAAAAGATTGACTTAAGGTGGCCAGCAGAGCCAGACCAAATAGAGTCAGTAGGGCAAGGATGATCAGTTTGAAAACGGCCGTAACCAAAGCACCCCTGCTGCGCGTTTCGGTAGAAATGAGAGAGGGGCCGATGCGCAGCACGGCCCAGCCCATAGCCATAGTGACCACTAACATCACCAGGACAATCAGCGTTTGATCAAAATTCCCTGCTAGGGCAACCATGCCGCGAGTGCCCAGCCAGCCCAAAACCCCGCCTATTGGCAGCAGCGTCAACCCCAGCATAAAGCTGGCCAGCGGGGAAGTCACTTCCAGCATCAAGTTGCGGGCTGCCAAAAACGATACCGGAATGGCCAAAAAGGTTCCAATGGTCGTGGCCAGCAGGGCCATGAAGATTGTTTCAACGATGAGGCCAAGTGTGTTGACGGTCGTTTCGGTAAGCTCAAACGGCTGTGTTTCTTCCACAAACAGTGGGTCGATGATGTCTGGATTGGTCACAGCTGGGTCGGCCAGAAAGCGTAGCACGCCAATTAGCTGTGTTTGCCGACTTTCTGAGCGAAGTCGGCCCAGATCGATTTCTGTTACCTGCACCGCAATGGCGTACAGGACAAACAGAACAACAAAGGCTAAAAAGGTTCGTAATGCCTGTCTGCCAGGCGTTTTTTCTTCTTGTTTAAGCAGCGTCATAGCAGATCCTAAATAATACGGCTGCGCACTCTGGCGCTGATGTTATCCAAAACAATAACAACAATGGCAATGGCAATAACCATCACGCTGGCTCGTGTATAAAGCAGCTGGTTGATGTTACGCTGTAAGACAAACCCAATACCGCCACCACCGACAAAGCCGATAATTGTAGACATGCGCACGTTAATATCCCAGCGATAAAAGATGTAGGCGATGTAATGCGGGGTTACCTGGGGCACCACGGCGTAAACAATGCGCTGTATCTGGTTTGCGCCGGTGGCGGTAATGGCCTCTACGGGTCCCTCATCAATGTTTTCCACTTCTTCAGAGAACAATTTACCGAGGTCTGCCAACGAGTGCAGGGTCAGGGCCATAATACCGGCAAATGGTCCCAGTCCCACCCAGACAACAAAGACAAAGCCCATCATCAACGGTTCGATGGAGCGCACCGCATTAAAGATGGTGCGGGTGATGTTGTAGACCACCAGGCCCGTGGCGTAGTGATGTTTGGCCGGTGCGCGCAGCGTCCAGAGGGCGGCTAGCAGGCCTAAAATCAGGCCAGGCCACACAAAAAGGCTTAGCTGCCCGGTTAGCGTCTCGGGCAAGAACTCTCGAATGCCGAGCAGGTTAATCCAGTTGACGGCATAAGCGATGAGGATGAAGAGAACGGCCGTTCCCACCACCGTCAGCACAAAGTTCAAAATACGCAGGGTTGCTTCGGGTAGGCGCATCGTGGCCTGTTCACCCAACCGGCTCCCCAACAAATTAGCGGCCAGGGCACCAGCAAACCCAAAGAGGAGCGGTATCAGCAAAATAAACAGCTCGAAGAGGACAAAAATGAAGTTACCAATAAAGCCAATGGCTGCCAAACTCGTTTGTAACGAGTCTAAAAAGGTGCTGTTTACATTGAGAATGGGGCTTACCAACAGCTGCCCCAGCCAAAATGCCAGGCCACCCAAAATGGGAAACAAAATCACCCCAGTCATGATGCTGGTCATCGGCGACTTCACATTTTGCATCAGATTACGCGCGGCTACGAAGGAAAGCGGAATCGCCAAAAAGGTACCAATCGTGGAGGCGATAAGCGCCATCAGAACCGTCTCGACAATTTTGTCTAGCGCTTCATAGGTCGTATCGCTCAAACCCACAATGTTGCGGTTGACCACTTCGACGACTTCTAAAATTTGCGGCTCTTCACTGGGCCGAATGTCCGGCATAGTGAAGGTTGTATCAATTTGCCCGTCCGCCGTCACCTTAAATTCAGCTACGCGCCGGGAGGATGTAGTGCCATTGGGCGTCCAGGCGATCACCCCTTCGGCATTGGGCAAAAACCCGCTGCCGGTAATGGTGATGGGGTCTTGCGTTGTCGAGGCGCAGTTCGGCACCATCAGCAGTTCGCGCCCCTCAATGGCTACCTGAGACCCTTTAATCTCTTCAGGGCAGGGCATGCGCAGCGAAACCGTCAGACGCCGTGTCTCTGTTTCGTAGGCAAACAGGTCTGGCCGGGCAAAACTGCGAATAAGCTCAACCAGGTTGGCTTGTCGTTGAGGCTCTAGAGGCTCTTGCAAATTGACCTTGGTAATTTGCAGGCCATAGGCATAGAGCAAAAATATCACCAGAAGGATAGCGGCCGTTTTCCACCACTGCGGGGAACGGCCGTTGCGTTTCTCGTTTTTCATGGAATGCTCGTTAGAGGTGGTAATTTATTACCGTTAACCGATTCGTTCCGCTTCACGGCCGTAGATTTCAATGAATTTTTCGTCATTAATTTCTTTGGGTTCGCCATCAAAAACCAGGCGTCCCTGATTCAAGGCAATCGCCCTTGTGCTGTACTGCTGCACTAAATCCAAAAAGTGCAGACTGCACAACACGGTAATCTTGTCTTCCTTGTTGATCTGCTGCAAGTGGCGCATGATGCTGTGAGCCAATGCCGGGTCCAGACTGGCAACCGGTTCATCGGCCAAAATCATTTTGGGTTCTTGCATCAAGGCCCGGGCGATACCTACCCGTTGGCGCTGGCCACCGCTCAACTCATCTGCCCGGTTGTCGGCTTTGTCACCAATGCCCACACGAGCCAGGCTGGCATGTGCCCGCTTAATATCCTCTTGCGGAAAACGGCGCAAAACACTGGCGATAGGATTTACATACCCTAAACGGCCGCTTAGCACGTTGGTCAATACAGATGAGCGGTTAACCAGGTTAAAGTGCTGGAAAATCATGCCAATTTGCCGTCGGGCACGACGAAGTTCTTCCCCGGATACCTGCGACAGCTCAATGCCGTTCCACCAAATTTCGCCGGATGTTGGCTCAATTAGCCGGTTAATGCAGCGCAGCAAGGTGCTTTTTCCCGAACCACTCAGGCCAATGATGGCGACAAACTCACCATCCGGGATTTCAAAGCTAACATCCTTCAACGCGACGGTGCCATCTTCATAAACTTTTGTAAGATTTTGGATTTTTAACATGAGCGTTTGTTAGTCTAAATTTTTATTGCACGGGACACATCCCCAAGGGGCAAACTTTTTGGGGTATAGCAAGGTACACAAATGCGTAAATAAAGAAGCCGGACGAACAGTGCTGCCCGCCCGGCTTCTCTTAGAAGCGAATATTCTGTTTAGCCGCCGAGAATGTCATCCTCAGACATGCCAATGTTGTCGATGAGTACGCGAACGGGATCGTAGAAACTATCACCAACAGCTTCTACGCCGGTCCAGCCGTAAGCCTCTTCGGCACAAATGGATTCCAGACAAGCATCGGAAGCCGCAAAATCGACCAGGGCTTTCACAATGTTGTTGGCCATCGACAGCGGGAATTCTGGCCCGAATGAAATCGAGTCATTGGGGATTTTGTCCGTGAGGGCCAAAATACGGGTGTTTTCATAAACATCTGGTGCTGTTTCTGCAATTAAGATACGTGCATCCAGAATGCGATAACCACCTTCATCTGGGCCACCAGCGACGATTGAATTACCATCAACAACTTCTGGGTTCACACCTGCATCGCGCCAAATCTCTGGGCTGTCTACGCCGTAAGTCCAGGTGCGACCGCTGTCACTGGGCAGCAAAGGCGGGCTGAAGAAGGAGGTGCTAAAGTCGCAGTCGCCGTTGTAAACACCCAAAACCGAACCGTTGTGACCACCAGCTTCGATGATCTCACCTACCTCAATGCCTTTGTCCAGCAGTTCAGCCTGGGGATAGAGGTAGCCAGAGGTGGAACCAAACTCAGGAATACACCAGGTGGCGCCAGCCAAATCTTCCAGCGTTTGGGCTGGGCTGTCGAACGGAACCACGTATTGGGAAGCATACCAGGAAAGACCACGGCGAACGGCAGCAGCACCGGCCGTAACGCCACAGCGGTTATTGGCCAACACATAGCCCAATGCAGGGATAAAGCCAATGGTGTCCTCAGGGGAGGCGCACATTTCTTCAATTGTGGCTGCATAGCTGGTCGGTACGCTAACTTCAAAGTTCAGGCCAGTTGCTTCACTCAAAGCGTCAGCTAAAACTTCACCGCTGGAAATGAGGACATCAACATCTACTGAAGGGACAAACAGCACTTTGATGGGATGCTCTTCAGAGCCGATTGCGACTTCTTCGGCCATCACTTCTTCCACAATGGTTTCGGTGACAACGCGCGTGACTTCCACAGGAACTTCAACTTCTGTTTCCACAGGAACTTCAACTTCTTCTGTGACAACGCGTGTAACTTCGACCGTCTCGGTCTGGGGGGTACAGGCTGCAACTACAAAAAGGAGCAGTGAGACACCGAGTAAAAGCTTAAAACTGATTCGTGTTTTCATGGTTTCCTCCTTCAAAAACACAAGGGGATTGCCCACATAGGTTGCAAGGCGCTTGTGTGGGCCAAAAAGATGGTAAATGCTACGGAAATTATATCATGGGGCTAAATGGTGACAAATTAGTAAAGTTTAGAGGAATAAAAAGGGCAACACGGCCGTAAAACCATGCTGCCCTTTTTTAAAGATATGGGTATGTGAATGGGAGGAAACGGCCGTTTCCTCCCAGCAAAAGATTAACTAGTTACCCATTTCCTCCAGCAGTTCTGCCTGGAGTTCATTGGCGGTTTCAGTCAGATCGTCCAGCGTAGTCTGAACATCAGCGCCCTGGATAATTGCATTGTAAGCTTCCTGAGCAGCGTCACGAACGGACTGGTAGGAGATCAGCTGAGGCTCGAATTTACCGTACTGCAGCAGATCCAAAGCCGTCGCCCAAACTGGATTTTGTTCATTGTAGTCGCCCAAGAACTCAACCGCACCAGAATTGGTGGGGAAGTAGTTGCTGGCTTCCACCCAACGAGCTTGTTGTTCTGGTTCAGTAAACCATTTCACAAACTCCCAAGCGGCCAATTGCTGTTCTGGCGTTGTCTTAACAATCATCACATCGCCACCGTAGATATTCATAACCGGGTCTGGTGTGGTGTGAGGAATAGCCGCGACAGCATATTCATCTGCATCGGTGCCAGCTTCTTCAGCGACCGTAGCAAAGTCACCTACGTAGAACGGGATACCAGAGCTGGAGCCCATGGAGAACAGCGCATTACGGTTAGCAACCTCAGGATTCGGGAAACCATCGAACAAGTAGGCACAAACCTGACCATCTTCACCAGGATTTGCCAGTTCTTGCAGCATGGTCATAGCCTGAACCGTAGCATCGCCATTGTAAACATAGGTCGTTCCGTCTTCGCTCAGGATGTCGCCACCGTAAGCATACGTCCAGGCAGCCATTGCTGAAGCATCGTCACGCAAGATGTAGCCACCAACACCACTTTCGCTGGCAGCAGCAGCAGCACAAGACATCTCAACAAACTCTTCTGGGGTGGCCGGCGGTGCGTCATAGCCCAGGTCGCGCAGGTAAGACATGTTGACATGGAGCATTTCGATGGAGCGGTTGGGCGGGAAGCCTAAGCGCTGATTGTCGAAAGCAACATGGATGCTCTGGTTGAAGAAGCTCTGGTAGAAAGCTTGTTGTTCTTCTTCACTCAAACCCCAGGTTGGGTCATTCAGGTATTCGTTCAGGTCAACCAGCGTGTCGTTCAGCTGGTAGAAAGCTTGATCGTTCTGGTAACCAACAACCAAAGCGGCCGGAACTTCACCGGAAGCGATGCTGGCATTCACAGCGTCACGAATGTCATTGTAACCACCCTGATTCAGCGGTTCGATGGTGATGCCACATTCGTTTGTTTCGTTGAAGTCATTGATGATCTCGATGAGCATTTCTTCACGGCTGCCGCTGTGGTTGTGCCACCAAACAACGGTTTGTCCGCGGGGGTCAACACCAGCCAGAGGGCCATCAGCAGCAGGGGCACATGGCTCATCCATTGCCTCTTCTTCCATAGCTTCTTCGGCGTCGGCTACGGCTTCTTCGGCGTCATCCATTGCCTCTTCGGCAGTTGCTTCAGCATCATCCATAGCTTCTTCGGCGGTGTCGGCTACTTCGTCAGCAGCTTCTTCAACGTCAGCAGCTACGTCATCAGCAGTTTCTTCAACGGTATCTACCGCGTCGTCAACAGCATCTTCTGTGCTGCCACCACATGCCACAAGGAACATGGGGACGATAAGCGCCAGAATCATAAACCACTTAATATACTTTTTAGACATTTGTCTTCTCCTCGAAACTTTTCGTTTCATTAAAAGATTAATCACAGAATGTTTCGGTTTTATCTGTAATTATTAAAACCAGGCGTTTGGGTCAATATTAAGAACCCTGTCTACAAACTCTGAGCGATTCGCATCACCTCCTTAACTTGTAAGATTCAGGCTCTAGAAATATCTTCTAAAAATTATCCTTTTAGCCCAGACCGTGTCATTGCTTCAATGAATTGGCGCTGGGTGAAGAAGTAAATCACTAAAATCGGCAGAATTGTAATGATGGCACCCGCCATCTGTAAATGGACAAAACTACCAGCTTCTTGCAGAAAACTTTGTAGACCAAAAGAGATGGGCCGCCAATCCAGGGAGCGTGTTACCAAAATAGGCCAGGCTAGACTGTCCCAACTGCCTAAGAAGCCAAACAGGGCCAGAATAAGCACGGGCGCTTTGGACAGCGGCAAAACAATTTGCAGTAAATAACGCAAATGACCTGCGCCATCTATTTGGGCGGAATCCCACAGTTCATCTGGAATTTGTTGGAAGAATTGGCGCAGCAGGAAAATGCCAAAAGCGCTGGCCATAAATGGAACCGTTAGTGCGGGCCAATTATCAATCCATTGAAAGGGTGTTACTTTGCCTAGCCAGGAAACTGTTAAGAAGTTAGGCACCCAGGTGATCGCCTGAGGCAAAGTTAGCGTGGCCAGGAACAGACCAAATAACAGGTTTTTGCCGGGGAATTCCATGCGGGCAAAGGCATAGGCGGCTAAAACACCAAAAACCACTTCGCCACTCACCGTGATGATGGCTATCTGCAAGCTGTTGAAGAAATATTCTGAAAAATCAGCCTCTTGCCATGCTTCGACGTAATTGCCCCATTGCGGCGTGCTGGGGATGAAGGTCTGGCTGGTGGCCTCTGTCAGGTTCATCAGGGAAATGCTGATTGTGGCCAGAAAAGGCACAATGGCAATGATGGCCCCGAGTATCAGCACAAAGTAGGTAAAGAATTTTGCCCAATTGAAGCCTGAACCGGCGGGTGTGGGAGCTTCTCTGGTGACGGGGACGGCTTGATTAGCCATAGAACACTCTCCCTTTGGCAAAGCGATCCAGCAAGGCTGTGGCGCTTAAAATGACGAGCAGCAAGATGATGCCTAACGCCGCTGCATATCCAATACGCGTATCACGGTTGAAGGCATCGAAGATAACCAGACTGGCGGTATCCATGGTGCCGAGTGCGGCGCGGCTGCGCAAAACAAATATGGTGTTAAAGGCTTTAAAGGCACCAATGACGCCAAAAATTGTTAAAAAGTAGGTGATGGGCGAAAGCAAAGGCAAGGTGATGTGGCGAAATTGTGCCCAGCGTCCGGCGCCATCCATTGAGGCGGCTTCGTAGTATTCGCGGGAAATGTTGCCCAAGCCAGCGAGGAAGAAAACTACGTTGTAGCCGGTAAATTTCCAAATACCAAAGATGATGGCGACAACCAGTGCCAAACTTGGGCCAGCGGCCCAGTCGGGAATGTTTAGTTTAAGCGCTTCGCCAATGAGCTGGTTGACGCCGTTGGGTTCGTTGAGCCAGCCTAATGGCTGGAGCCCTATTGAGGCAAGTACGGTGTTGATGGTGCCTGTGGGGTTGCCGGAGAAAAGAACTTTGAAAACGGCCGCTGCGCCCACAGCTGGCGTGATGTAGGGCAAGAAGTAAATCATGCGGAACAAGCCTTTGGCTTTGATGTCCTGGTACAGCATAGTGGCCAGAATCAAACCCAGAAATAGTTCCGCTGGCAAAGCGCCAACCACGTAAAATATGGTTGTGCGCAGCCCAATCCACCAATCTTTGTCCCCTTCAGCAATGATAACGGGCAGTTCGCTGATGAGTACCCAGCCGCCAATCATTAGAAGAATGCCAGCAAAGAAGCGCAGGAAGGTTTGCAGGTTTGAGTCGCGGTTCGCGGCCGTTCGCCAGACCAACCAGGAAAGCAGCAGCAGCACAAATCCAGCACTAATGGTGACCATTTGAGCCCAAATGGCCAGGCTTTCGCCTTCTTCCAACGCTTCGGCGTAGGCGACTTGAATTTCGGAGAGGTTGAGCCAGCCGATAGCCGCAGCCATAATGATCATAAATACGGCCGTTACCCATTTCCCCGTATACAAGCCATCCCGCAGCGTTGGGGGGCTGTTTTTCTGTATTAAGTAGTAGGAGACCCCACTGACAACAAAAGCCAAGAGTGCGTAGTAAAACGTGGAGCCCACGCCCGGCGCATTCCAGGCTTCCGCCAAAAATTGAGGAAATAATTCATTGCGCTCAACGGCCGTAAATCCCACCAGCTTTTCGCCAATCTCCAGTACACCAGGCATAAACCTGAAGACGAGCCAGAGCATTAACGCCAGACCGATGGCGCTGAACGCTGCGGGCAGCAGCCACCACCATGGGTTTTCCTCCTTGGCGCGAGCTGTGTTAAGCGCATCGCTAATGTTGCGAACGGCAACCACAATGAGGAAAAGCGCCAGCCAAAAGGCAATGACATAGGCTAGATTATCAATAGCCCGTACATATTGTCCCAAACCATCGGGGCGGCCTACAACATTGTTGAGACCGGCACGCGTGCTTTGGTAAGCTGAAAATACGAGGGGAAACAAGCCAAACAGACCAATGATGATGATTGCCGGAGAAAGAAACAAGTAAGCCAGCAGTGCTTCTCTGCGTTTGATTCCCCGTCGTCCTGAAAAAATGGCTAGCCCCGTTCGCTTGGGTTCAGCTTTGGTTTTTTGTGAAGGTATTGCTGTGTCGCTCATAGCTTGTTCCTTATGCTATGCGGCGGCAGTCAGCCTGCGCCGTCGTACCATGCTAAATTATAAATCTTGTGTGAAGGTGTGTGAGCGAATAATGGAATGGAGAAGTTGCATTATCACTTTTGTGGAAACTGTTCGTTCCAATAATTGCTGTTGTTTTTCTTTAAAAACCACTCTGTCTTCCCTGTAGAATGTGTTGTAGCAAGAACTTAGGGGCATTATATCACGCGCACTTTTGCGGGCAACAGCGTAGAGCGTTAAATAAATGTGAACCAGTTAATATGATGCTAACACGTTGTAAACATTTGGTTAATGGAGGCCCGATTCAGAGCAGTCCCGTCATCTTTAACTTCGCCGTGTTATAATCCGCCAGCAGACATCATAGAGACCATTTTTAAGGAAGAACGTCACAATGCTACGTCAAAAAATGACCGTATTATTTTTAATTTTCATGTTTTCAGGCTGGCTGTTAACGGCCTGTGAGTCAGAAGAAATTCCCACGGAAACGCCGGTTCCCGCTACGGCAACGGCCGTTCCCAACCCCGATCCCACCGCCACCTCAGAACCAGGCGATGCGCCTGCGATCCAGACCGAAGGTGTCTTTTTTAGTGAACTGCTCACCGGCGTACCCGGCGGTAACAGCCAGGAATTCATTGAGCTGTACAACGCTGGCTCCGAACCAGTGGATTTGATGGGCTGGTCGATTTTTTACCTGCTGGGTGAAGGGCAAGAGCAGTCATTGGTGTACCGTTGGACGGAAACGGCCGTTATCCCTCCGCAAGGCCACATCCTCCTGGTGCATGAAGGGCAAGATGTTGGGGCAGACCCGGACGGCTTCTTTACGCAATCGCTCTTTGAGCGGCGCGGTGGCTTGCTGCTGCGTAACAAAACGCAGCAAACGGTCGATCTGCTGGGTTGGGGCGACGCACCCGCTGAGTTCACCGCAGGCGAGCCGGTAGCAGCTTCGGATGGCGGGGCCAGCCTGGAGCGACTGCCCGGCGGTGAGGCGGGCAACGCTCAGAACAGCGGCAGCAATGCTACCGATTTTGCGGCCCTGGCCACGCCAAATCCGCAAAACAGCGGCAGCCCTATCACCCCGCAGCCAGATGAATTTTTGACAATTGATGTTTCTGCGCCAGAGGCTATCGCTCCTGGTTCAGAGTTTGTTTTGACGGTGGAAGTAGGCAATGAGAGTGAAACGGCCGTTGCCAACGTCACCATCTCCCTACCCGTTGCCAGCTATTTTGAGCTGGTGGTTGCGCCAGAGGGGGCGGAATTAGCAAACGGCCGTCTTACCTGGATCATGCCCGAAGTTGCCGCGAATGGTAGCCAGACGGCTGAAATCACCCTGCTCAGCCCGTTCACTTACACCGATACCTTGCTTACCGGTTACTACGCCGATGCCGATGGCTATCTGGCTGCTTTTGGTCAGCCGCGGCTCATCAGCATGGCTGGTGGGGCGATTCCCATTGCCACCGCCCGCGAGCTGGTGGGCAGCGTGGTGAGCGTGGAAGGCATCGCCACCATGTACACGGGCGGCTTTTTTGCAGGCAGCGGCGGCAAGTTCTACATGCAAGACGAAACCGGCGGCATTCAGGTGTACATTCCTGGCGATCAGGCGCAGGCAACTGTGGCCATCGGTGACCGGGTGCGCGTGACGGGTCTTATCGAACCGTACCGCGACTCGCTCGAACTGATTCCCGGAGATGTGGAGATATTGGGTGAAGAAGAAGTGCCCGGACCGCTTGCTGTGACCGTGGAAGATGTGAACAACAGCGACGCCATTTTGGGTGAACTGGTTGCCATCGAAGGTACGGTGCTGGCCGTGGAAGATTTTTCCTTTGATTTTCAGGTGCAAATCGATCAGGGTACCGGCGAAACGGCGACGGTGCTCATCGAAAAGCAGACCGGTGCTTCCGCTGAATTGATCGAGGTTGGCCAAAATTACCGCATGGTAGGCATCAGCGAGTTTTACCAGGGGGTGCGCCAGGTGAAACCGCGCCTGCAAAGCGACATCGTGGAGATAATCCCGCCCATCGTGCTGCTAGAAATGCAAACGAATAATACGGCCGTTCCCGGCGAAGTGCTCACCTACACCGTTACCGCCGCTAACTATACGGCTGAACCGCTAACCAACGTCTTTGTGGAGCTGGAAGTGCCGGGTGGCGTGGCCAATGCGCTCCAGGTGCAGCCAGATCAAAACGGCATTTCGGCCAATGGGGATGTGATCTGGTCAGTGGATGAGTTGGCCGCCAATGGTGGTACGGCCGTTTTGCAATACTTCTTCACCGTGCCCGATAACCAAACCGAGCCACTGATGGCCCTGCCTGCCCAACTCACCGCCGACGCGCAGGCCGAACCGGTGCTGTCCAACAGTTTCACTACCTTCCTGGGCGACGCCGTGCCGATCTGGGCCATCCAGGGCGAAGGCGACCGCTCGCCGTACGTGAGCATTGAAGCGGCGACGAGTGGGGTGGTAACGGCCGTTTTCCCCGAGCTCAACGGCTTCTTCATTCAGGATTTGGCACCGGATGACAACCCCGCCACCTCCGACGGCCTCTTTGTCTTCACGGGCGTTTTGCCGATTACGGTCCAGGTGGGCGATTTGTTGGAGGTAAACGGCCGTGTCCGCGAACTATCTGGCCAAACGGCGCTGCAAGTCGAGGCGTTGGCTGATGTGGTTGTCAACAGCTCCGGCTACACCAACATCTTTGAGCCCGTGCCGTATGATCCGCCCCAGGACCCGGCAGCGGCGCTGGTTTACAACGAGGCGCTGGAAGGCGTGCTGGTTGGCCTTATCGATCCGGCGTTGGTGATTGCCCCCACCACACAGTACGGCGAATACGCCCTGCTCTATGAAAAATGGGGCGTCACGTCTGTGGCTCGCACCGATGACAGCGGCTTCCTGATTTACGTGGACGACGGCTCCTCCACCGTGCATGATGACCAGGACAGCCTGCCCTACGCCGTAGCCAAGGGCGATTTTGTGGCCAATTTGGTGGGGCCGCTGGCTTACACCTTTGGCAACTACAAAATCGAGCCGATTGCTGTACCAGATGTGGCTGCGATGAATCGGCCGTTGCCCATCATCCGCGCCGCTAATGAGAACGAACTGAGCATCGCCACTTTTAACGTGGAGAATTTGTTCGATTTAGTCACGCCGCACCCGTCTAGCCCGCCCATTCCGACTGTGTTTGAGTATCGCAACAAGCTGGAAAAGATCGCCCAAACCATTGTGGCGATGGGCGCGCCGACCATTATCGGTTTGCAGGAAGTGGAGAATTTAGACATTCTGCAAGATTTGGTGGAAGAAGAGGCGATTGCCGAATTTGGCTACGAGCCGTTCCTGATTGAGGGTAACGATTCGCGCGGCATTGACGTGGGCTACCTGGTGCGCAGCGACCGGGCCACCGTGGAATCCGTCGCCGCCTATGATGCCCCTGGTGAGTTATTTGCTCGTCCGCCGCTGGTCATTACCGTCACCGCTCACTTGTCCAGCGGCGACCAGACGGTGATTGTGCTCAACAATCATTTCCTCTCGCTTTCCGCCGGTGAGGAAGTAACGGAGCCGGTGCGCGCGGCGCAGGCAGCCTGGAACACCGCCATCATCGAGGAATTGGCCGCAGAAAACCCGGAAGCGCAGTTTGTGGTGCTGGGGGATTTAAACTCATTCTTCGAGACGCTGCCGCTGGATATCCTGGAGGCGTCTGGATTGCAGCATGTGTACTGGTATTTGGGGGAAGAGGAACGGCCGTATACCTACATCTTCGAGGGCCGCACCCAAACGCTAGACCACATTGTTGTCTCGCCAGAGCTGTTCGCTCGGCTGGCGCTGGTGCAGCCGCTGCACACCAACGCTGATTACCCTGTTCCTGACCCCGAAGACACCTCACCTCGCCGCGTCTCGGACCATGATCCGTTGGTAGCCATTTTTAGTTTTCCCGAGTAATTTGAGTGTGGGGGACATGAATAGATCAATCATGTCCCCCACTTTTTTAAGAAGGAGAACTGCCGTTCAAATTCTTCTTGATTTTTACCGCCTCACTTCGGATAAAGGCATCAGAAAGATAGAGGGAACGAATCTCTTTGTCATCCAAAATGCGCAGCCGTTCTAATTCAGCCAGATGATGCATATCCCTTTGTGAAAAGCTACCAATGGCTTGTTGTAGCCGCACCAATGCCCCAGCGGCCGTTTCTGCCTGTATTTGGCGTTGATGAGCTAGTTCTAGCGCTTTTTCTACTTCCGACGGAACTATAATTGGCCCTAAGGATACATCTTTGGGCTTGATTGTTTGGAAACCCAGGTTTACTGGTTGAGTAAGCTGCCGATCGACCCGCTGCGTCAGTTCTTGCTCCAATGCTTGAATGGCTCCTAAGCCATACAATGATTGGATGGTTCGCAGCTCTATTATGTGTTTCAGTGCCCGTTCTACTTTCCCCCCTATAACCTTTTCTGAGTTCTCTGGCAGGGTGCGCGCCATTTTGTGTTTGATTGTGGGCGTGATAAGCGTTACATCAACCGTATAGGAGACTTTCCAGTTTACAGTCACAGGAATGCCATCGGCTGTGCGCAAGTTTTTTAGCTCACCTTTGGCGGTTTGTGACTTTTTGGGAATTCTGCTTCGCACCTCTTCAAACCACCTGAGCCGCACGTAATGGGGATCGTTAATGGCGAGCATTGTCCGTCCAAAAGGTATCCAGTTTGGTTTGTAATAGGTGTTGTAGTTACGTGCAGAGTCAGGTTCTGCACCAACAGCAAAGCGGATGAAGCTGTTGTTGAACCGGTTAAATACAACGCCCACCTCCATTTCATCCACCAAGGCGGCCTTGCGGAAAGAGATATACAAAACGATGCCCACCAGAACAAGCAGCAGGATCATAATGAGGATGCCAGACAGGCCAAATGCCTGATAGGCAGCAACAGTGGCAAATCCAAAGAACAATATCAGCATGGCAATAGCGATGGGTTGCCTGAGATTCATGAGTACCTCCCTTTGCATGAAACAAGTTGTAGAAAACGCGTGTAGGCATTGTAAACGGCAATGATTGAAAATCAAAGCGTTTGTTGGGTTTGTTATGAAATTGTCGGGAAACTTTTGAAGATATAGGTGGGAAGGGGCATGAAATTTGTCAATCTGGTTGACAAAAGGGGCTGATATGTTTATTATTCTCCGTGTTAGATAATTATCTAACACATTAGATACTGGCCTAATACAGAATTTTATCACGCCATTGCACTTCGGCCAAAAAGTTTCCCTTTTGTTTGACGGAGGTAAAGATGGACAACACGACAGAATTGACGTTTTCCCAAGAGATTGAGGCAACGCCAACGGCCGTTTACTACGCACTCACCAACGGGGCGGCCCTGCGCGAATGGCTGTGTACGACATCGCAGGTGGCCACGCGCGTGGGCGGCCGTTTTTATTTGTGGTGGCAGCAAGGATATTGGGCCACAGGGGAGTTTCTGGAGCTGGTGCCTGAGCAAAAGGTGATTTGTTCGTGGCAAGGGCGGCTGGAAACGGCCGTTACCAAGGTCGCTTTTACGCTGGAACCGGCAGATGGCGGCACAAATCTAACGCTGGTACATAGCGAACTGCCTGCTGGCGAGGATGCAGCAGAAATGCGTCAAGGACTGAAAGAAGGCTGGGAGGCTGGCTTAGCTAACCTGAAATCTGTTCTGGAAACGGGTCTGGATAAGCGGCTCTACGATCAAGCTTTCTTAGGCATTCTCATCGCTGGTTTGGTGACGGCCGAGCAAGCGAGCGAAATGGGCATTGATGCTGAAGGTGGCGTGCGCCTCAATGGTACGATGCCTGGCACCGGTGCAGCGGCGGCGGGGTTAGCTGGTGAGGACATTATCGTGGATATGGGCGGCAGCGCCACCAAAGATTTTCCGACGTTGCAAGCGGCGATACGGCCGTATCGTCCTGGCGATAACGTCAAAGTAACTTACTATCGGGCTGGCGAACGGAAACAGGCAGTAATGACATTGTCTACCCGGCCGATACCTGAGATTCCGCAAACGCCAGCGGCTTTGGCCGATGCGCTTGCCGAATTATATGCCGAGTTAGACGCCCAACTGGATAAAGCATTGGCGGGAGTTACCGAAGCGGAGGCTGATTATCGGCCGACTGATGATAGCTGGAACGCAAAAGAGCTTTTGGCTCATCTCATCACCACGGAACGAGGTTTGCAGATGGGCGCAGCCACCCAAATTACTGACGGCAACCTGGATGGATTTCCTAATAATCCAGCGGCTTGGGTGAGGTCGATTACGGCCGTTTATCCCACACTGCCTGAAATTATTGCCTTATGGAAGCGCACTGAGGCGGAATCCGTGGCTCTGATGGCCAACTTGCCAGAAACTGCTGTGGCGCGCAAAGCCACCTACCACAATATTGGCAACCAGTTTTTATACGGCCTGCCCGGTCATACGCGGGCGCACATTGCCGAAATTCAAGCCCTGCTTGAAACTGCCAAAGAAGCATTGGCACCTGCTTAAGGAGTTTCTATGTCTGACAAAGAAAGCACCCCAAAAACGGCCGAATCTGAAGAAAAAGAATCCAAGTGGCTGATTCAATGGTACATTACCATTCCTTAATGTTGCTCAAAAAAGGAGAATGGTATGTCTGATTTAAAACTAGTCACCCGGCAAGTTGGGCCTTGGGGCATGAACACCTATGCGCTTGTTTGCCCGGTTACGAACCAAAGCGTCCTCATCGATCCTGGTGATGATCCAGAAATTTTGCAGGAGATGCTGGGCGACAGCCAACCCGTGGCGATTTTGTTGACCCATACGCATGTGGATCATATCGGGGCGCTGCCGGCTATGCGCGAAACGCTTGGCGTGCCCGTGATGGGCAACGATGGCCCGCACGAGCCAGGCGGCAAAGATATCCAGGCGGATCGCTGGCTGCGTGATGGTGATACGGTCACTGTCGGGGAACACACGCTCCAGGCGGTGTATGCGCCCGGCCACATTGGTGACCAGATTTGCTTTGTTTTGGCCGATGATCACCGCGTGATTGTTGGCGATACGATTTTCGACGGCGGGCCGGGCCGTACCTGGTCCAGTGAGGGGTTCAAAACCACGCTGGTAACGTTACGCAATGTGGTGCTGCCCTGGCCCGACGAGACAGTTTGCTATCCTGGGCATGGTCCGCATTTTCGCCTCGGCGATCGACGGGTAGAGATTGAGGCATTTTTAGCCAAAGATCATGGCGATTTTTTTGGCGATGCCACCTGGGATATGTAAATCTCTTTCAATTTGCTTCTTCTTCTCTTGGAACGTGGGAACCAGACTCAGTCTAAATGCCCCCTATTTAGCGGCTGGTTTCCACGTTCCCTCTTTATTAATGATGGGTTTGTTTTGAGTAATAGATGATGCGTTTATCAAAAAAGCCTTCCGGGCAGCCTTC
Organism: Ardenticatenaceae bacterium; assembly: GCA_020634565.1. Classification (GTDB taxonomy): domain Bacteria; phylum Chloroflexota; class Anaerolineae; order Promineifilales; family Promineifilaceae; genus Leptofilum. The sequence goes on along the minus strand of JACKBN010000008.1, from coordinate 78,260 downwards.
GGGTATGCGTGGTTTTGTGGTGGTTTGGCTGGGCCAGGTGGTCTCCATGTTGGGTACGGGGATGACCAATTTTGCCCTTTCTTTCTGGATTTTTGAGCAGACCGGGGAAGCAACCGCGCTTACCTGGTCTATTTTCTTTTTTATGGCCCCCAGCGTGTTGTTTAGCCCTATCGCTGGAGCCATTGTGGATCGGGCCAACCGCAAAATGGTGATGATTGTCAGTGATTTGCTGGCTGGCATTGCCACTATTTTTTTGCTGGTGCTATTGGGGATGGATGGCTTGCAAATCTGGCATATCTACGTGGCCAATTTTTTGGCGGGCGCAGCCAATGCTTTCCAATTTCCAGCCTATTCGGCTGCGGTGACGATGATGCTGCCCAAAGCGCAATACGGCCGTGCATCTGGCATGTTGTCTCTGGCGGGGGCCGCGTCTGGCATTTTGGCTCCAGCTTTTGCCGGTGCATTGTTGGCCCCGCTGGGCCTGGTTGGCATTATGAGCGTTGATGTGGCGACGTTCATTTTTGCCATTGTCGCCCTATTCGTTGTATTTATTCCGCAACCGGAGGTAACGGCCGCAGGGCGGACGGGGCAGGGCAGCCTGCTGCAAGAATCTGCTTACGGGTTTCGCTACATTTTTCAACGGCCGAGTTTGTTGGGCCTGCAAATGGTGTTCTTCTTCATCAATTTTCTGGCAATGTTTGGCTTTGCCGTGATGGTGCCCATGATTTTGGCGCGTACGGGTAATGATGAGATTGCTCTGGCCAGCGTGCAGTCGGTGGGGGCAATTGGCGGCGTGGCGGGAGGGCTCTTGCTAAGCGCCTGGGGTGGTCCTCGGCGCAAGGTGAACGGTATTTTGCTGGGTATGGTGGGCGTGAGCATTTTCAGCCAGAGTTTGATGGGCGTGGGGCAGACTGTTTTTGTGTGGGCAACGGCCGCATTTATGGGTCAATTTATCATTCCAATTTTGAATGGCTCGAACCAGGCCATCTGGCAGGCAAAAGTTGCCCCGGATGTGCAGGGACGTGTGTTTGCCGTGCGCCGGTTAATCGCCCAAATTACGGCACCGCTGGCGACGGCGCTGGCTGGCCCGCTGGCGGACAATGTTTTTGAACCGGCTATGCGGGCTGACGGTGTGTTGGCGCCGCTGTTTGGTTGGCTGGTGGGTACGGGCACGGGAGCGGGCATGGCGCTGATGTTTGTGATAACGGGTCTTTTGGGCGTGGTCGTGGGTTTAGGTGGCTATTTGTTTCCGGCCATTCGCGATGCAGAAGATTTGTTGGTGGATTATGAAGCGGCCCCGCAAACGGCCGTTGCTCCTGAACCAGAGGCTGTCTAAGGTTAAAAGTTTTGCACTATGCGACCTTTCTGGTTTATAACTAGACGTTGGAGCGTGAATTTTTAAGATGACTGAATGTAGGAATAAATATTAATGGGAATAAATCCGCAGTTAATCTGGGAGATTGGCACAGCATACGATCTTTTTACTAGTCTCGATGTGATACATAATCCGTCACGGTACGGTTTGCGTGGTTCTTGGGCCGCGGGTGTACGGTCGCGACTGCCGGTTGAGCAACGAGAGTTTTTGCAAAATGCTGTTGAGCGGCATCATTTTTGGGTCATCCCGTGGTTAACCAATCAGGACGGGCCAAAGGATAGTGCGGCCGTTTTGCAAAAGTTGGCGGCTATTCCCCCTGAACAACGTATGCAGGAACTGGCATCTTGCTACATGCGGGAAGAAATGCAGGCGCTGTTGTTCCTCGTGGCAGAACAAGGTTCCTGGACTGAAAGTGACAAAGATGCACTCCAGACTCTGTATGCACAGTCGCATAAAGAGGAGACGGGCAAGAGCAAAAAGGTTCCCGATGAGGAGCTAATAGATAAGTTGACGGTTTGGGCAGATGCGGCCGTTTATAGCCAAAAAATGCTCGAAGCGTTAAAGCTCTATTATGATGTGTTCTTCAAGGAGGAAGAGGCGCGTATTCAGAAGCCGCTAGAAGACCGGGTGGCAGCGGCCAAAGCATTGGCGGAGAAAATGCCTCTGCCAGACTTGCTCAATGAGTTATCTCAGGGGCTCCGCTTTGAGTTTGATCAAACGGAGGACATGAAAGAGCTGGTCATGATTCCTTCCTTTTGGAGTACGCCGCTTACCATGTTTACATCGTTTTCCTGCGATAACAAGCGGTGGCTTTTCCTGTTTGGCGGTCGCCCTGATGGGGTGTCGTTGGTGCCGGGTGAAGTGGTGCCTGAACTGCTCTACCAGATGTTAAAAGCGTTGGCAGATCCGACGCGGTTACGCATCTTACGCTATCTCTCAGAAGAGCCGCTGACACCTGCTGAACTGGCGCGTCGTTTGCGCCTACGTCCCCCCACGGTAATTCACCACCTGGATGCCTTACGTTTAGCCCGTTTGGTGCATGTGACGTTGAGTGTAAACGGCCGTCGCTACGAGGCGCGTCATGAAGCCATCAAAACAGTATGCACTATGCTGGATAGTTTCCTGGAGGGTGAAACGTTTACCTAAAAACTGCTTTCTTGTGATCCTAACTGGTTAAAACAAAAAAGGAGCGTCACTTTCATCATGAGTGACGCTCCTTTTTTATAATTTAGCTTGTTCTATTATTTTTAGGGTGGAGTACTAGAATTGGTAATGTAGATCTGGTCAATCCAGGTATTGTTTTCCCGATACGTAAGCCGTAGCGTTCGTGTACCAGCTGCTGGAACGTAGAATTCAACCAATGCGTTCCCACTTTCGGCATTGTGAACTTGATCCCACAACCAACTGGATGAACCCGCAATATTGTTAAACATCACCCATCCATCAGAGCGAGAAATATTTATTGATTGGTTGACATTCACACCATCAATAGTCACCCAAACCGAATCATCGTTAGTGCTGTTTCTAGTGTTGACTCGCAAATAAACCTTGTATAGACCAGCAACCGGTGCGTTAAAGCTATATGTCACCTGGTTGTTAGGGTGGGGACTGTTTGTACGGTCACTGCCACTCCAATAGATATACTGTCCACCAGAAGCAGAACCACTATTAGCAATTACCCAGCTACCCGTTAAGCCATTTCCAGATTCAGCTTCAAGATACAATTCCAGAACTGTGAGGTCCGGAGTAGGTGTGGCGGTAGGTGGGACTGGTGTTGGGGTTGCAGTAGGTGCAAATGGCGCAATATCGAAGTAGTTGTAGTTGCCGCTTCCTGTAACGATGTTGAATCGCACGATATTTCTGCCTTCAAATAACGTAACTTGAACCGAGCGACTTTGCCAATTTTGCCATCCCCCAGTTGTTCCTACACTTATTGTATTGGTGTCAGCTTGATAACCATTATCTACAGATGTCGTGTGTATTTGTATTCGTGGATTGTTGCCGCTAGGAGATGCGTGGCGAATAGTGAATAGGTAAGAATCTGTTACTGGAGCGATGATTTCATATTCCATCCACTCATCATTTTGTGTCCAACCTACATTAACGCCACCGCCACTATCGGATGTGTTTTCTAAATCTGGACCTTCATCTCCTACATCGCTGCGGTACGTGCCACTACCCGGTCCATCTCCAGTGGTATCATTGAAAGCTACGCCTGCGCCACCACAGCGAAAATCTTCCATTTGTATGCGCACACTGCCACTAGCAGATGCCGTGAAGGGCCCGTAAGGGCAAGGTGGTGTTGCCGATGCTGCTAATGTGTTGGTTGCTGTCGGGGTGGCTGTGGCTGTACTGGTCGCGGTAGCTGTTGCCGTATTTGTTGGGTTAGATGATACGGTAGTTGCACTCGCGGAAGGGTCAACCGTGGGGGTGTTAGTAAAAGTGGGTGGAGGTGTATAGTTTAGTAATGATGGTGGGGCTACAGGCGCTTGTGCTACAAAGCGTGAAAAGACATCCCCAATAGCAGGCTGCATGAGGCTCACAACGAGCACAACCGCAATGCCCACAAAAATGAGAATGATGGCATATTCAACAAAGCCCTGACCGGCTTCGTAAATCTTCTTTTGGTTGTGGTGTTTTTGCTGTTTCATAGGATGCCTCTTTGGCTTTTTCTTAAACAATAGTCAATACAATATATCGTATTGGGTTGAGTCAGGTACGTCTCTAAGACATTGGTATTTACACGTTGGCTATTTCACCAGGTACGGAAGACCTTGAACACTAATTTGCCAGCCATACGTATCTGTAAACCCAGCGCCATACCGGGCAATAAGCCGCCCGCCGTAGAACGGTATGTCACCATCACCGCCAGGTACGACAATATTGTAATTAACCCACTGGTTGTTGCAGCTACCTGGTGCACACGGGCGCGTTACGCCGTCAGGATCGGGTTGACCGCTCACATGGAAGGCTAGTGCCCAATCTGTGGCATCGGGGTCATAGCCTAAGTTGCTACCATCATCTGGGGTGAAGGCAATGGAGTCGAAGTAGAAAATGAGCGGCGGGGATGCACCAGAGTCGGAGTCAAACATGCTGACATTAATGGTTTGTCCAATCATATCTGGTCCAACGTAAATGAGTGGTACATCTACTTCATTACCAAAATTGGAGTTCATGGGTAGGTTGCCCAAGCCATAAACCGTAACGCCTTCAGATGAGTGAGAACCTGGATAATTTAAAGCCCAACGGTTACGGAAATTTACTTCACTTGGTACATCTGGCACGTCCTCATTACCATCCGTATAAACGGGTGGTCCCGCCCATATTTCAAACCCATTTTCTGAAGAACTGAAAGTAGTAGACCCATTACCGGATAGGGCAATGACGTCTAAAAAGATGAATCTGGTGCCATCACTGGGATCCGTCACGATGCCGGGGACATCAGAGGTGAGATCGATTTCAAAGCTGCTTACGGTTTCGGCAATAGCTGGTACATTTACACCTGGGGAATCTACCGGTGAGAACGGATTGGTCGCACCAGGCGAAACCCACATCATATCTGTTAGATGGTCACCATTATCACGAATGCCGTCACCTGTTTGTCCAATATAAGTCACCAGAGGTGTACGCGCGATTGTACCGCTTGCATTTTGGGCAAAGTAGTAAAGGCTGTACTGGGTTTGGGTATTCATGCTGGACGTGTAGCTACCGGGGGCACCACAGCTCCCACCGGGAGAATTAGGGGGGCGCCGATTTTCATCGATCCGTACAAACCAGTAGGGATTGATTTGATCTAACTCTATGTCGTCCCCAACTAGATTAAGTTCACCTGTATTTAATAGGCACGGATCAACTCGGCTTCCACTACAGCTTGCTGAAATTGAGTCAGCCAGACCTTCATTAATAGCTAAATTGGTACGCAAAATGGTGTTGTTGTTTTGGTTTGTGTTAATAGAGTCTGGATCAAACAGCTCGACGCGGACAACATCATAAGGGTAATCAGAGGGAATGTAGATACGGTAAGTATAGGTGTACGGCCCCTGACCACCATTAGCAGGATTAGGTGAATAGGGGTCCCCCATATGACTACAAGAGTCATAACCGAACATAGCCTGATTAGATGTGCTAAGCACACCGTCTTCTACGCGGCGACTTACGTAGATGTCTGCCAATGAAAAGATGGCAGCAGTGGCTGAGCGTGTGAGATTGATAGGTTGGCGAAAGCCGATGACTCTGAGGAAGTAAGTTTCCACGGGCCAGGTAGCGGTGACGGCGTATTGAGTAGCACCCAAAGGCGTTTCGTTTACATTGATATTGCCCGCGATGTTTATGGAGTTTGTTACAGAGATGGGCATGTTGTTGGCATTTAAAAACTGCGCCGACTTAGTTAAAGCATTCGCTTCTAAAACGGGATTTCCCCCGCCTCCTTCAGTCCAGCCAGAAAGTTCCGTTACACCAGCTAACGCAGCAGAGTCGATAGCGGCCTGCAACTGGGAACCGCGGGCAAAGATAAAGCCAACATCAATGGCAATTCCTACAAAGGCGATGATAGCGACCATCATTAAAGCAATGAGGACAATGCTCTGCCCTTTTTCGTGATTGGATGCTTTCTGTTTGTATTGAATAAGCTTTTTGATACGGTTCATATGTTATACCTATCTATTGTTCCGGTAGTTTACAGAAAAGCGATTTAAAAATTTGACAAATTTAAGCTGAAATCTACTCGATTTTCATGAAATTTTTCTTACTGCGCAGGCTGACCACAAGAATTGTCCCAGCGAATAAATTCTGCCAAAATGTAAGATTCCCCACCGCCCTGACCAAGCTTATAGCCATGCAAACGGAAAATAGCAAAGCCAGAAATTTGATAACCAGGGTCATTCGGGCCGCCTGGTGAATTAATGTGTTCCGCAAAGTTGTTATAAACGATAACTCTTAAGGTTCTTCCTGCTTCAATATGACCTTCAAGGGTATTACGGACTCCTGAGGAGACTATTGAGCCGCCTTCTCCCGTAATCCAGTCACCAATATGCATACTGGTATCGGTGGGGTCATCTGGGGCAACATAACCCACAACAGGGTGGTCGAAGCCGGGTGGTGTAATACCGGTTTCAACTGTGTCATAATCTTCACTGTCGCCGGGCCAACTCAAGCTACCCTCTAAGTTGTTTGCACTGCTGTTTTTCCAGGCGTTCCAAGTTAGCCAACCAAATTGGCCACCGCCACCGCCGGTTTGAAGAAAGAACATGTCTCCTTCTTCAGCAGCTAACAACGGCACATCTGGGGTGTGGTGAATAAATGAATTATAAGCCGGTGGTGGCTGCGGATATCCGTTCCCGCTGCCTAATTGAGCGGCACCTTCTATATACTCAGCTTCGGTCATTGATCGTCGTCCTTCTTCAATAACAATAGGGAAGCCTGAACAGCCATTGGTAACGTTTTGGGTATTGGCCGTGATGCGCATAACGTTCAGGCCGTTTATCGAAGAAAATCCGGCTAGCTGTGACATCGCATCAAGCCCCAAAATAGAATCAACGTCATGTATGGCATATGTTCCTACTATTTGTAAACCACTGGCAATGCCATTGACGGTGTTACCAAACTCATCTCGTTGAATTTCGTTTAGGACACGCGTTTGAATGCTTTGCGGGTCAAGGGATTCTGCGCGCACGGTGTTAGAGATGCCATAAATATGGGTAAATGTCCAGGAACCGCCAGGGCAGTTAAAGCAGTTCCCTGCGTCACCTACTGTGGCGCGGATACTCCAAATGTCCCAAACCGACTCATCTGTTTCTAGCGTTTGGGTAATATTGTTCATAATGATGGTGACCATACCTTCATCCTGCCCACCATTAGAAGCAAAACGGGTGCTTGCACGAGCCGCACTGCTGACGCGATTTTGGGTAACAAGTAGTTGAGAGACTTCTACTAGTCCTGCCAATAAAATAATGAAGATAGGAAAGAAAAGCGCAACTTCGACCAAACTTTGGCCGCGTTGTGCAAGTTTTGAATGTTGTTGTACTTTTCGCTTCATGAGTTCCTCTACTTATTCTTACAAAATCCGATAATTACGTTTCTGGGTTGGTAGACAGAATTTCACCGGAAGTGGCATCTAAACGCATGGTGAAGGCTTGCCCAGTTTGGAGTGAAAAGAGAGAAATTTGCCATTCGAGACGGCCGTTTTCCTCTGTGTCACTCGCCATAAGCGCCATGGTTAGGGTTGATACGCCACCATTGGCTAAAAATTGATTGCCGCCGCCCGCTAAAAAGGTTTTGATTGCTTCATCACTGTCCAGGTTCCACCCACTGGCGGAAAGCAGCGGGGCTGTTTGCTGGTGTTCGCCTTCAGATACGAAGGCAACCCGATCTTCTACCACCGAATAAACGACAATTTTTTGCGCCGCTGGTGAATAAAATGTAAATCCCCAGCTTGTCTCACCTGCACGTAACTCCTGTGCAGTGGCTCCTTGTGGCCAGGTGGCCTGAGCGGTAAGAATCTGGGCATCTGGCTGCCAAGCTACGGCCGTTTCTTGTGCAGCAGCATAGGCGACGATAGCGGAACGGCCTTCGTATTCTGGCGTTGGGGCAATGTCGTCAGCCCGTTGCGCAATAATGGTGGCAGAGTTAGAAGATGGGGCAGGAACGGCCGTGCGATCATTGCGGAACCAAAACGTCAACGATAGCACTGCCACCACTGCCAGCAAAACCACCAAAATAATGCCTAAAACCCACTCTAAACGGTTCATAAATTATTTTGAAACCAGTGGTAAATAAATCGCTGGTTGATTTCTGAAAAAATAAATCTCACGTAAGGTGCTGTCAATACTAACCTTCTCATAGGTTAAATATAGCCACCAATTATTTGCAGATATCAAACTAGGATTGACAGAACGATTTTCATTGCTAGTTAACTGATCTCTAGCACTTGAAGCCCAGTTGCCACAACTGTTGGTACCCCACAGACGTTCATTATCTGTGGTACCAGGATTGAAATCATCTTGAATGCCATGAAAATAGACAAAGGTACATCTCCCAACTTGTGCTACAGTAGAGATAACGTCAAAGGGATCTAATGCCTTTGCTCCTAATACTTGGCCAGAAACCGGATTATTCGTGGAAGACCAATTAGATGCATTGGTACAACCACTATTACACTGTAGATGATGGACATATTGCTGCTGGGCACCAATGAAATTTGTGTAAGAGACGTGGATTGTGTTCCCTACAGCAATGATTTTTGGTTGTGTTGCAGTTGATACATTCCCGGGAATACTTCTCTGAGAAATGTTAATGCTTGCTGACCAATTAATTGAATTTCCAGATGGCACACCTCGCACATAACGGATGGTTGTTGGATCTGGTCCTTCTTCCCAAACAACATGGTAATTTCCTGAAGCATCGATGGCGATATCCGGAAGACGTGACGTATTGGTAGTATCGGCAATTGGTGAAATACCTAGCCAACTATTACCAGTACTACTTATAGAGTAGGCATGATAGATATTTATGTTGGTTGTGGGCTCACCTTGTGCCCAGACCACATCTAAGCGGTTGTTGTTTTTTGCTACAATTCTTGGCTCTGCCATGACAGTAGGAATGGTAGGAGCTGAAATTGTAATTAGATTTGTTGTATTATTTCCCCAATAATTTTCGTACTTATAAACTAATCGCGGGGTGTTGCTGAATTCTTCTATCCAAACAGCATGTCCTTTGCTATTAGGCGTTATAGTAACATCCACAAAAGATGAATCTGAAGCTGTCCCTGTGCTTTGGTGGATGCGTGCTTTTGTTGGCCAAGTATCTCCGTAATTAGTTGAGGTTGTGTAATACACATCATGATCGTTTATGTTGTCATTGATTATCCCTTGATAGACAACAATAACTTTTGCTCCATTATTAGATGCCGCTATAGAGGGCACAATGGCGCCGGTAATGCCACTGCTTTGCGATATTTTTTGATTATTTTCCCAATTAGGCGACGAAAATGGTTCATCCGGTTTTGCAACAGCAATGAGACTCGCCTGACCTACCCAAACAACAGCTATGAAAGCTAAAATTAAATATAACCAAATTTTTTTCATTTACGGACATACTCCTTGAAGCGCAAATATATCTGCGGATGGATCTGGTGGGGTTCGCCCCGTACGGAGACCAAAGTATTCCGTATTATCAATTACAACACAGGATTGCACTGTATACATACCTGCCGAGACGTTGCTGAATAGGTAAAAGCCATTTTCGTCAGTAACTTCAGCAGCGATTATTTGTGATGTACTCTCATCAAAGAGAAAAACTGTTGCCCGATATTGACGTAAGAAAGTACCAATGAGTACGCGAACCACTCCGCTAATTTCGTCTGCACCAACAAGGTCTGGGGTGGGGGTAGGTGTTGCCGCGGGCGTCACGTAATTGACGGATAGCGGATCTGTGACGTTATTTAACTCACTTAACTCATCCGTCTGGAATACAGAATCGACCATCCCATAGATCTGATGATTCGTTGGGTTGTTTGTGAAACCTGAATTCGAGCGAACAATGATTGTTTGACTGGCCCCACCGGGTAGTCCACTAACCGCAGAATACCCATCGCTTTCATTTATAGGAATACTGTTTGTCAAAATCGTGGTCGGGTCTAAGAAGATATCTACAAAGAATTGATTTTCTACATCCAGGTCACCTGTGTTGGTAATGACCACAGAAAATTCAACGGGCTGGTAAGCAATAATGGGTGGTGTGCTGATAAGCGTGGGTGGACTAATAGCTACCAAATCAGCTGGTGAAAGCGTTGACGTTGGCACTGGTGTTGAGGTAGGTTGACCCTCACAAGGGATGCTGAAGGTATCGGTTGATACTGCACCACCGCCGGACACAGCGCGAACAGTGTAAGTGCCTGCGGTTAAACCATCAAAGGTCCAAGTATAGGTAAAGCTGCCGATATGTTGATTCGGCTGAAGCACATTTTGATTAGCGCCATTCCACTGTAGCGTTACAGATTGATTGGTGGGCCAATTAAAACCATGTACATTGAATAGCACATTAGGTCCAGGTCCACAGCTTGGTGAAACGTAGATGTATGGACCACTAGGCGTGTTTGTGGGTGTTGGTAAAGGTGTATTGGTTGGCGTGCTGGTAGGTACAGGGGTTAGTGTTGGCGAAGGCGTTGGGGTTGGCGGAACTCCAACTACAATGGTTGTGTCGTTGTTATCAGCTGCATCTGACTGTACTGCCAGCAAGACGTCACCGACATTAGCCCCCGTTAATGCTGGATCTAGCGTTACGGCCCCAAAACCCTCACAGGCGTGACCATCTAAGGGTCCATTTAAGACAAAGCTTCCCAAAAAGGCGGAATTATCAGATAAATTATAAACTTCTACAGTAATTCCCACATCACCAGTGACAAATACATAATTATTGCCAGCTACGGCTGATCCTTCAAATTCCAGATCGCAGCGAAGCGGCGTTGGCGTGTAGGTGGGTGTTGACGTTGGGCCAGGAGTGGGGGTGTCTGACGGTGTGGGGGATGGTGTAGGCGACGGTGTAACACCTGGTGTTGGCACTGGGGGGAGGTTGGGTGGCAATGCCGCGCCCTCACTGTTGCCACCTAGCTGACCAAATGCTTCATTGTAAAGTGTTTCTTGTCCTACCACGGGGATTGAAGGCAAAATGGGTGTGAAGAATGGTGTAATGATGGGAACGCGATACGTTACCCGGACAATTACTGGCGTGTTTGGTAAACCTGCATTGTCATATTGTAGCTGGCCGTTTTGATCAACACCCCAGACTTCAATATTATAATATTCATCATCTTCAAACGTTGTGGATTCTTCGTCTAGTGGCAATCCTGCTAAATGGGAATGGGTTTTGTCAATAACGGAGGCTGTGCGTAAATCATTACACACGTCACGATCGCCCGTAACAAATTTAGGCAAACCAAAATCTACGGCACAGGTCGGTACCTGTTCTTGCCCTGTGATTGCATAGCGAGCGCCTTCTCGGGCAGCATTTTGCACGGTGTTCCAGGCCCATAGAATTCGGGCACTTTCGATAATCAAAAGATCATCATCAAAAGCACCGATATGATCAGCGCAAACTCGACCAATGCCTGTCCGGGAGAATCGTTAAATCGTTTTTTGAGTTTGGTCATAATTGTCTTTCTCTGCATTTGCTGGCCAGTTCACAAGTTCCATCAAAATGCTGTTTCCGGTATACTGGCTGGGAATAGTTTGATTGCAATATATTAACTCATTCATAATAGATTAATGCACGCGTGTCATTCTAGCGTTTATCAAGCGTTGATTGAAGCTAAAATTATTGACAGAGGGTATGACAAAGGTACTAAATTTGGCTTTGTTGGGGCCATTGCAAGTTGAAATAGACAACGAACCGTTGATTGGGCTGGATTCGGGGAAAGCGCAGGCGCTACTTTGCTATTTGGCGGTAAACGGCCGTTCCCATTCCCGCCATGCCCTCGCCAATCTGCTGTGGGGAGAATTGCCTGAATCCGATGCCCGGCGCAACCTGCGCGGTGTGCTGCTAAGGTTGCGCCAGCATGTGGAGCCATACCTGCAAATCAGCCACCAAACTGTGTCCGTGCATCCCGATGCGCCAGTGCAGGTAGACACGGCCGTTTTCCAACAAGCCATCCGTAATGGTGAAAAGCCAGGTGACGGCTGGCAAACGGCCGTTGAACTATACCGTGGTGAATTTTTGCAAGAGTTCTACATCCGTCAGGCGCCTGAATTTGACAATTGGCTGCAAGAGCAGCGCCTCTGGTTCCACAACCAGGCTGTTGCCGCTCACGATGCCTGGGCGACTCAGCTCCAGATGCAGCACAATTTTGAGCACGGCATTCAAATTGCCAGGCAATTGCTTGCCTTGGAACCAACCCGCGAAGCCAGTCATCGCCTTTTGATGCAGCTCCTGGCCCAATCTGGCCAACGTCCCGCCGCTTTGCTCCAGTTTGAACAGTGCCAGCAGCTGCTCATCGAGGAACTAGGCGTGGCTGTTTCAGCGGAAACGGCCGTACTGCACGAGCAAATTCGATCCGGCGAGTATGACAAGGTGACAAGGAGACAAGGTGACAAGATGAAAGAGGCCACCTTGTCACCCGGTCACCTTGTCGCCCGGTCACCTTGTCACCCAATCGCCCTTCATCGCTGGTCCGCCTATCACCCAGCCAGAGCAGTTTTTTGGTCGCGAACGGGAGTTGAAGCGACTGGGCATGATGCTGCGCCAACGGCCGTTGCAAAACGCAGCCATCATCGGTCCCCGGCGCAGCGGCAAAACCTCGCTGCTGCATTACTTGCGCTTGGCCAAATGGTTGCCCCAAGCCAGCAACTACCGCTGGATTTTTATCGATTTTCAGGATGCGCGCTTGGGCAAGCAAGAGGTGCTCTTGCGCACCCTGCTCACCGAGATGGACCTAAACGTACCCGAACCATGCGATCTGGAATCATTTATGGATGTGGTTAGCGAGCAGCTGGACCGGCCCACCGTCATTTTGTTTGACGAATTGGGCGTGGCGCTGACCCGCTATCCTGAACTGGACGATGCCTTTTGGGAAAGTTTGCGCTCGCTGGCGACCAATCAGGTGGACGGCAACCTCGGGTTTGTGCTGTCCAGCGCCCAGCCGCCGGACGTGCTGGCCCAGCACCAGGGGATGGGCTCCCCATTTTTCAACATTTTTGGCTATACGGCCGTTCTCGGTCCACTTTCCGAAGAAGGCGCAAGAAATCTCATCGCCACCGCGCCCATCAAATTTGCGGCGCGGGATGTAGAATGGATTTTGGCCGAAAGCGGCCGTTGGCCCATGCAGCTGCAAATTCTCTGCCGCGAGCGGCTGCTCAGCCTGAGCGAAGGCGAAACCGGCGACGACTGGCGCGAAGAAGCCCTGCGCCAACTTGAACCGCTGCGCCGCATGGCTGACCATTGATGCTTAGATTGGACCAATTTGCTTCAATAACGGTCGGTTTCAGTTAAAGGAAATTGGTCCAATCTTGGTCCGAACCCAAATGAGTGACACTCTCCGCAACCGCTACACCGACGCCCCGACGCTGACCGGCAACCTGCTCACCGGCAGCGTGCGGCTGCTGTTTTGGCTCTTCTTCCACCCCTCCGCGTGGCGCAACCACCTCAAACGGATCGATAGCACCCTTTCCCCGTATTTTAGTTTGGCCGATTTGCGGCGGCGGCAGTGGACCAACACGGCCGTTCTTCGCTTCCTGCTCATGACCTTTTTTGCCTGGCCGCTGCTGGTTGGGTTGCTGCTGGGGCTGGTGCTCTGGCTGCTCAACATGCCTTCGACCGCGCTGCTGCTAGGCGTCATGCTGGGCATTGCCGTGGGGCTGATTGTGGGGCTGGCGGCTAGCATCGCGGGCAGCGTAGCGATTGGCGTAACCGTGGGCATGGCCACCGGTTTTGCCCTGGGGCTGGGCGGCGCGCTGCTGCTCCGCTCCGCTGGCGATTTGGTGATCAATGGTGCGCCGGTCGTTCTGGAAATCGCCATTAGCAGCCTGATTGGGGCCACGAGCGGGCTGGCTGGCGGATTGGCCTACGGCGTCGGCGTGGGCGTGACGCGCGAAGAGATGGTGCAGGAAGCAGCTACCGTCTCCGTTTTGCGACAGGTGAGCGGCATGGTGGTGGGCATTCTCATCGGGCTGGCAGCGGGCTATTTGGCACGATTCCTGGAAGGTGGCTGGGTGACGGTGTTGTTGTCCGCGCTGCCGTTTGGCGCAGCTGTGGGCTGGCGCAGCCAAAGCTGGCGGCGCGGAATGGTGGCGGGGGTGCTGGTGGGAACGGCCGTTTGGTTGGCGGGTGGCGTGCCGAGTGCAACGGCCGTTGGCGGGCTTGTTCAGGCACTGGCTTTTGTCGCCTTTGTGGCGGCGCTGTTTGCCTTGCCCTACGTACTGGCTGAGAAGATTGCAGGCACCTGGGCGGGCGGCCTGGCTGGGGCGCTGGGCAGCGGTGCGGGACTGTTCCTCTTCGCCACCGATGGCGCGTCTTACGGCCCGTTTTTGTCGTTTGGCCTGGCCGGGATTTTGCTAGGCTTGACGCTCGCCTGGTGGCGACCCGTCCTGCTCTACCCATTTTTGCTCGTCTGGAATCGCATCCTGTACCAATTGGATGTGCAGCGGGCGGATGATGGGGCGAAACGGCCGCTGCTGCGCTGGCACTCCGCCTTTTGGGACGAATTTCAGCGCCTGCCGCTGCTCAATTTGGATGCCCACCTGCTGCTAACCATCCACAAAAACCTGGCCGAGGGGCGCACGGCGATGGCCTATCTAACCGGCACCCGGCAGCGCTGGGCGGCCCAATCGGCCCAAATTGAGCTGGATGCGCGGCAGTTGGAGTTGTGTGAAACGGCCGTACAAATTGCCGAAGTGCATCCCGGATTGGCGGCGGGCGATCTGGTGGGTCCGGCCAGCGCCTTGCTGCGCAGCTTCAGCCGCCTCAGTACCGACGTGGCCGCCGCTTTGCAGCAGGAGAGCGCCTACAACCAGCGCCTTGCCCTGCACGCCGTCGAGGATCGGCTGGATGGGCTACTTCGGGAGTTAACCCGCAGCAATGAGCCATATGCCGCCCGCTTCCGCCCGATTGCGGCCAACTGGCGGCACATCATTGGCGAAAAAGGGGCGCGGCTGGCCGAGGAAGCGGAGCTGCGCCAGGAGATTGACAGCCCGTACATCATCGGCGTGCCGCTGACGGAGAAGCAAGCCATTTTCATCGGGCGGCAGGACGTGAGCAGCCGGATCGAGCAGCTGTTGCTGGACCGTCGTCAGCCGCCGCTGCTGCTTTACGGTCAGCGGCGTGTGGGCAAAACGTCGCTGCTCAACAATTTGGGGCGGCTGCTGCCGAGCAGCATCGTGCCCCTGTTTGTGGATTTACAAGGCCCGGCCTCGCGGGCGCAGGATGAGGCGGGCTTTTTGTACAACGTGGCCCGCAGCATGGTCCAGTCGGCCAAACGGCAGCGGGGTGTGACCCTACCGTCGCTCAGTCGGGAGCTGCTGCAAGATGACCCGTTCACCCGCTTCGACGAGTGGCTGGACGAGGTAGAAGCGGCGCTGGGCGGCCAAACCGCGCTGCTGATGCTGGACGAGTTTGAGGCGCTGGAGCGGGTGCTCGCCTTGCAGCGTTTTGACGAGGAGATTGTGCTGGGGATGCTGCGCCATCTTATCCAGCACCGGCCCAAATTTAAGGTGCTGCTCTCTGGCTCGCACACGCTGGCGGAATTTTCGCGCTGGTCCAGTTATTTGATCAACGTACAGGTGGTGCACATTGGCTACCTGCATCCGGACGAGGCGCGGCAGCTGGTGGAAGCGCCGGTGCAGAATTTTGCCCTGCGTTACGAACCGGCCGCCAGCCAGCGCGTGCTGGACCTGACGCGTGGGCATCCGTTCCTGGTGCAGCTGCTTTGTGCCGAGATTGTGGCCCTGAAAAACGAGCAGCCCCCGGCGCAGCGTCGCTTGGCAACGGTGGATGATGTGGAAACGGCCGTACCCGAAGCGCTCATCCACGGCAGCTTTTTCTTCGCCGACATGCGCAACCAGACGGATGAGGTGGGCGGTCAGGTGCTGCATCTGCTGGCCCAAGCGGGTGAGAAGCAAGTGGTTTCGCGTAGCGAGTTAGAAGGGGAGATGGGTAGCGCGGAGCTTGGCCAAACCCTCACCCAACTCCAGCAACGTGAGCTCATCGAGCCACATGGCAATGGCTTGCGCTTTCAAATTGAACTGGTGCGTCGCTGGTTTGTGGGGCAGAGAAATTAAACTGAAAAATAAAGTGAAGGAATTGGTCTGTGGAACTTGTTATTAGCTTGACTGTCCCAATTTGCGCCGCAAGCTACGCACTATTTGGGTACTATCAATTTGAGTCGCAAGTAAAACGTGAACAAGCAATTTTTCAGGACTCGGTTGATAAATTGATCTTCAAGACGCGAATTGCTGGCTTGGTAATGGGTGTGGGCGGATCGGCGATTTTTATCTCACAACCCTTGGTAGGTTATTTGGGATTCCTTGTTTTAGCAGTGCTTTTTAGCGTTTGGGTGCTTACAAGGAACGCAAAAAGTGGCATTTCTCAGTTAGCGCGAGACTTTGAAATTGTTGAATAAACTGCAATATTTTGGAATGCAGAATGAGGGAAACGAGCATGCCTAAGCTCCTTTGTAAGTGCAGCGCAGTAATTCATTATGGAGAAATCCCATCTCCGAATGAGTGGCTCCTTTTTAGCGACTCGAATTTTGATAACTTTTCTGGAATGGTTGATGCGGAAGAGGTTTACGCTGTATCAACAAGTTTTCTAAAATGTCCGAAATGTTCAAGATTGTATGTCTTTTGGGAGGGGCACCAATCTGAACCTCAGGTTTTTGCACCTGAATAACTTTTGGCGTGAATTTGTCGAAACAGTCTGCGCTGTCAAATTGTGCTGTATGTTGTTGGTTTGTAGGCTAGGGGAAGGAGGCAACGGCCGTAATCCTCCACACACTACCCACAACTATGGACAGGACGCATTTGGAAAGGCAACTATATTCGCCAACGTATCAGGCGGTATTTTGTTGGGGAGAACGCCAAAATAGGCATTGTTGTCAATTGTGATGCAGCCTTGGATCGTGTAGGCAACATCCTCAATTAAATTGTCGAATTGATAAAATCCATTTTCGTCACTGTACGTTACAGCAACGACTTCGCCCGTTGTTTCTTCAATCGCTGAAATACGCATTCGTTCTTGTGGGTATACATGGATGTCCCAGAGCACAATGGCGATGCCGCTGATAGTTGATGTGCCTGTAGGGGTTGGTGTGTAGTTGGGCGTCATTGCTGGCTCTGTAATGGTAATTTCAAAGGGAGCCGACAAATTGTTGGTTTCGTCCGCTTCGATGACATGATCCAGCGAATCAACTAGGGCAGTTACTTGATGATCGCCGATGAAGTTAGCCAGCCCGATGGTGGAGGTGATGGTTAGAGTTACTGTGCTGCCACCGCTGAGGCCAGAAACGGCCGTATACGAATCCTCAATATGCACGGGGGGCGGATCAAACAGCAAATCCACAAAAAAGAGGGTGTTGATATCAATATCACCGGTGTTGGTAATGGGAACCTCAAAAGCAAGCGGCTGGTACACAATGATGGGCGGCGTGCTAACTAATTGCGGTTGGCCTACAACCAGGTCAGCAGGCACAGGAGTGGAAGAAGGGGGAATTGGACTGGGTGTTATTGTCGGCATTGGATTGATAATGGTGGAATCATTGTTGTCTGGATTATTAGATTCCATCACCAATAGCACATTGCCTGCATCTGAAAAAAGGAGCGGGGGCGAAAGCGAAATCGTATTGAACCCTTCACAGGCATGACCCGTAACAGGACCATTAAGTGTGCCCATCCCAATAGTGATTCCTGTGGTTACATTGATAATTGAGACATCAATACCTGGATCACCAACAATATCGACAGCGTCGTCACCCGCAAAAACGGGGTTCTCAAATTGCACATCGCAATTAATAGGCGTTGGTGTGGCTGTGTTGGTCGCTGTTGGCGTAGGCGTAATTGAAGCGCCACAAGGAATCGTGTAGAAATCTGAGGCAGTTATTCCACTTGTTCCTGACACGGCACTCACGGTGTAAAGACCCGTGGTCAGCCCTTCAGCTGTCCAGGCAAAACTAAAGTTGCCAGAATGTTGTATGGCTGGCAAAAAAATTATCGGAGTGTCGGTCCAACTGATCATGATCGATTCATCTTCTGGCCAATTGTAGCCTTGGATGTAGAAAAAAATGTCTGGACCCGGACCGCAATCTGGTAATAATTGAATATATGGCTCCGTAGATGTATTTGTTGGTGTGGCTGTTGCTGTGGAGGAGGGAGTTGCCGAGGCGGTAATGGTTGGATGAATGGTGGGGGAGGCTGTGAAAGTGGCTGTTGCTTCTGCGGCGGGGTCTAGTCTGCCATCTGCCTCATGAAGGATGAGAGGCAAGTATAGAAAACGATTGGCTTCCCCTGTATTGTCTGCCCGCAGGAACAATGGCAGCGCTGCAAGTGCCCCCAACAAAATGAGAATGATGATTAGTATGGCCGTTTTTCCAATTCGCGCTTTTTGCAGTAACATAATGCCCCCAAGCATGACTGAAAAGTGAGAAATTTTCCCACAAATCATACCACATGGAGCGTTAAGATTGGACTTACATCCCGCATTTGATTGGCAAGAAGTCGCCCGGCTGGCATGGGCCTCCCGCATTTTGGACGAAATGGAAGAAAACGAACTGACACCGCAAGGATTGGTCACCTACCAATTCTCGGCGCGGGGGCATGAGCTGGGCCAACTGCTCATCAGCCAGCTTTTGGATCGGCCGTATGATGCCGCCAGCGTTTACTATCGCTCACGGCCGTTTATGCTGGGCAGCGGTCTAACGTTGGTCGAGGCATTGGCCTCTGACATGTCTCGCACCGGCAGCATTAGTGGTGGACGGGATGTGGGCGTGGTCTTTAATTTGCCGCGGCGCAAGCGCGCCCTGGTGCTGCCCATGGCGGCTGACGTCGGCTCACAATACACGCCCGCCGTCGGGTGGGCGCAGGCCATTCGCTACCACAAAGAGACGCTAAAAACGGCCGCTGTCGATGACAGCATCTCCGTGGTTTTTGGCGGGGATGGCTCCGTCGCGGCCAATGGCTTCTGGAGCGCGCTCACCATCGCGACCACCCTGGAACTGCCCATCTTGTTTGTAATCGAAGACAATGGCTACGCTATCTCGGTAAAAGGACCGGCTCAAACGCCGGGCAGTAACATTGCCGCCAATCTGGCCTCGTTTCACAACCTCACCGTGTGGGATGGCAGCGGCACCAAACCCGCAGAAACGGCCGAACTGGTGCATACGGCCGTACGCGAAGTGCGCGCCGGTAATGGCCCCGGCCTGCTGCGGCTAACGATGCCCCGCCTCTCTGGACATTCCAGCGTGGACAACCAGGCGTACAAAGGCGAGGACGAGCGCAAACAGGAGTGGCAGCAAGACCCAATCGACCATTTGCATGCTTATTTGGTGCCCGCGCTCATGCGCGAAAATGAGTGGGAAAACATGGTCAACCAGGTGAAGCGAGAGGTCACCAAGGCGCGCGATGCGGCCATGAAGCAGCCTCACGCGGATCCGGCGAATGTAACCAAATATGTCTTCTCGGATGCGGAACGGCCGCAGGAAGTGGGTGGTTTGCAGGCAGATGGCATTGAACTGCCCCAAGGCAGCAGTGCGCCCAACCCACCCGATCCGCGCCGCATCAACATGATTGAAGCGATCCGGCGCACGCTTGACGTGGAGATGGACCTCAATCCGCGCGTGCTGGTGTTTGGCGAAGATGTGGGGCTGAAAGGGGGCGTCCATGCGGCCACGCTGGGTCTGCAAAAAAAGTATGGCGACGACCGCGTTTTTGACACCAGTTTGAATGAAGAGGGCATCGTGGGGCGCTCCGTGGGGATGGCGTATGCGGGGCTGCTGCCCGTGCCAGAAATCCAGTTCCGCAAATATGCCGACCCAGCGACCGAATCAATCAACAATTGTGGCACGGTGCGCTGGCGGACAAACGGCCGTTTCGCGGCACCCATCGTTATTCGCATCCCCGGCGGCTATCGCAAGATTGGCGATCCGTGGCACAGCGTCACCAGCGAAGTGACCTTTGCCCACCAGCCGGGGCTGCTCTTTGCCGCACCCTCCAACGCGGAAGATGCGGTGGGGCTGCTGCGCACTGCGCTGCGCGGCAACGATCCGGTCATCTTTTTTGAACATCGGGCCATGTTGGATGCAGGCTGGGCAAGACGGCCGTATCCCGGCGACGACTTTATGCTGCCCTTTGGCCAGGCCAAAAAGATTAGCGAGGGGGATGAGTTAACGATTGTCACCTGGGGGGCAATGGTGGAGCGCTGCGAGCAGGCCGCCCGTGACGTAGAGGCCAGCATTGAAATCATCGATCTGCGCACGCTGGTGCCCTGGGACAAAGAGATGGTGCTCCGCTCTGTGCGAAAAACGTCCCGCTGCCTCATTGTGCACGAGGACATCGGCCTGGGCGGCTTTGGCGCAGAAATCGCTGCCACCATCGTCGCCGAAGCGTTCCTCGATCTGGATGCGCCAGTCGAGCGCGTAACCGCGCCGTCTACGCCCATTCCTTTCAGCACCAGCCTCATGGATGGCGTCGTGCCGACAGTTGATTTAATTCGAGAAAAAATTGAGGATTTGTTGGCGTTTTAGTCCACGAGCAGCGGTTTGAGTTGGACCAATAAGCTAAAAAATAGGACGCAGATTAACGCTGATGACGCTGATTTTTCTTCTTTTTATCCGCGTTTATCTGCGTCCCCAATGCCGGATTTTTATGTTTCTTTGTGAGTTCGTATGAAAACTACGGCCGTTTTCGCCACAACGAGATCAAATAAACTGGCGCGCCCACCAGTTCAGAAGCGCGTTTGACGAAAAAGACCATAAGGGAGAGAGTCACCGCTTGCCCTTCTGAGAGGCCAGCTCCGGCGAAGAGCAGCGGGGCCAGTGCCTCGCGCACGCCTAATCCGCTAAATGAAGGGGCCAGCAGGGCGATGGACATGATTGGTACCACGCCCATCATATACCAGTAGCTGATGTCGAAGTTGAGTCCCCGCGAAACGGCCGTCCACTGTCCGATGAGCAAAAAGTTAAACAGCAGCGAGATGCCTAGCGCTTGCAGTAGCGATTTGGTGGGTAGGGCTTGCAGGGTGGCGATGAGTTTGAGAAACGGCCGTGCCACTTTGGGTGGCAGTTTGTTTAGCCAATTCTCCAAAAAAGGAAACCAGCGCCACCCGCGCAGCAGCAGCGTGCCCCCAATCAGGCCCAAGAGGCAAATCGCTCCCACCTGCCACAACATATCTGCTGGAAAAAGACCCGGTTCAATCGCCATTATCATCACGCCGAGTAGAAACAGTCCCATCAAGCCGCTTAGCCGATCCACAATCACGGTGCCTGTGGCCGTCGCTTGCGGCACATCTTCTGCCACCTCAATAATGCGCACCACATCGCCGCCAAAGCCAGAGGGCAGCACGCCGTTGAAAAAAGCTCCCACAAGATAGAGTTTGATGAGCTGCGGCAGCGGCACCGTGCTGCCGATGCCGTTGAGTAAAATCGCCCAGCGGATTGAGCGCAGCACCAGCCCGGCAAAGTTGATGCCCATCGCCACCAACAGCCAACTCCAGCGCGCCTGGCGAATTCCTTCGCCGATTTCGCTGAGAGGTACCTGAGTAAAAACGTAGCCCAAACTGACGAGCGTCACCAGAATTTTGAGAAGGGTGACCAGGCGGTTTTTTGTTTTGGCGGGAGCAGATGTTGTGTTGGAAGTTGTCATAGAGGGGTAGTGAGTCATTCAATAATTGGGTCATTCAGTAATGGAAATTGAATGACCCAATTACTCAATCACAATTTTTAAAGGTAGCCCAGATCGCGCAAGCGGTCTTCAATTTGTTTATTGTCAGCTTCGTTTAAGGTATGAGCGTCGCGTAACTCTTGTTCGGCATCAAAATAGGTCACTTCTGGTTGTTCTTTGAAGAAATCAACCAGGACGGCGCCATCCATGTGCTCCGGCACGGCTTCGCCCAGCAATGCAAAAACGGTAGGAGCGATGTCAATAATGTCGGCACCGATGGGCAGCTGTAAATTTTTCTTGAACTGCGGCCCATGGGCAATCACAATGCCTTCGCGACGGTGGCAACCGGAATCACCGCGAATTTGTTCGGTCACGATTTTGCCGTTTGTTGCAAACAGCGGGTAAGCGATAATGTTGTAATCGTCGAGAATCAAATGAATGTCCGGCCCTTTTTCGGTATAGGGACCATGATAGGTTTCTTCACGCAGGATAATTTTGGTGATGAGGGAACGGCCGTTTTCGTCTTTCAGCTCTTGCAATGCGTCCACAATATCCTGGCGGGTTTTCTTGTAGCTGGCCTGCGTCACAATGCCATTTGGTTCGCGACCAGCCATGTTCAGGTAAATTTGCCCCACATGCCCCATGCTGTACGCAACGGTCTGGTTCCAATCCACATTATCATAGTTGAGGAACTTGCCTAATACCTGGTTGCGCGTGTTTTTAGACACCTTTGTCGCCATGTTTTGCAGACCGATCTTTTCTACTAGCCGGTAAATAACAGCTGGAGACAGCCCTAATTTGAAAGCCAACGCCTTCAAAATGGTGATGGGCGATCGGTTCAGCTTCAGGAACCCTTTTTCCATCAAGAAGTTATTCAGGTTCACAATTCGGTGTAGGGGGCCAAATCCGTGATCCGACATGGAAATGACATGCGCATCTTCGGGCAGCAGGTCCAACATTTTCCCGATGTAATCATCTACCAGCTGGTAGCCACCCTGAATAGCATTCTGGTAAGGAGAGGGCGCGTACCGGGGATGGCTTTCATCCATCCAGCGCCAGAGGGCATGCATCATGATGTCTAGGGCAATAAAATGAACCATCATCACATCAACAGGCTCATTTTTCATGAGATGAAGTGCCCATTTGCCATGTGCATGAATTAAATCGTAAATATCCTTGATGTAGGCTGCTTCATTGCCTACTTTGTATTGAATATTGGGGGAAATACGGTATTCACCCAGCGCAGATTGATGACGACTGATTAAATCCTTCGGATAGCAGAAAGTTCCCTGTTTCGGGCTGAGGATGCCAGAAATCATAAACCCGTTTAGCGGTTGCGGCGGGTAAGTAACCGGCACGTTGAGCACACCCACACAGTAGCCCATGTTAGACAAGATTTGCCACATGGTTGGCTTTTTAATACGCGTCGAGTTTACCAATGAGTAGCTGGCTCCGGACGGTTGGATAAAGTCAAAAACGCCATGTTTGCCCGGATTGCAGCCAGTCATAAACGAAGGCCAGGCGGGGCTGGTGACGGGGGGTAAAGTCGAGAGCAAATCCGTGTGGACCCCGTTCTGCATTAGTCTAGCCAGGTTAGGGAGTTTGCCTTCTTCGGCCCACGGCCGTATGAGATCAAATGTTGCACCATCAATACCTAAAATTAATAATTTCATGTTACTTACTCACGTTTGGTTTGAGATTCGGGTTACTTTAGCACTTTTTTACTGAATTTAAAACCACGCTTAAGTATTATCTGATTGAGAAAAGATAATGCTGATAGTAGCTATCAGGTTGACGTGGTTGTTAATCGGAGAGATAGTTACTTGACATTTTTTTGATGAGGAAGCTATGGCTCAAGATACAATTTACGCTGCTGAAAGGCCAATTGTTGCCCCCTTTGCGTTTGATGAACAGGTGGTGGCTGTTTTTCCTGACATGATTGCGCGATCCGTGCCAGGGTATGAACTGCTGCTGCCGTTGATTGGCCAGATTGCCAGCCGGTACGCACAGCCGCACAGCCGCTGCTATGATTTGGGCTGTTCGTTGGGTGCGGTAACGCAGGTGCTGCGTCAGCGAATCCAGAAACCAGGTTGTCGGATTACGGCCGTTGATAACTCCCGCGCCATGATTGAAAAATGCCACCACATTCTGGCGCGTTCTGGCAATGGCCTGCCTGTTGATTTGGTAGAAGCGGATATTTGCCAGACGCCCATCGTTGAGGCATCGGTGGTGGTGCTGAATTTTACCTTTCAGTTTGTGCCACCTGCTTTGCGTGATGTGCTCATCCAGCGCATTTATGACGGTTTGCTGCCGGGCGGCGTGCTTATTTTGTCTGAAAAGGTGGTTTTTGAGCCACAGGAGCTGGATGATTTGCTGGTGACGCTGCATCATGATTTTAAGCGGGCCAACGGATACAGCGATTTGGAAATCAGCCAGAAGCGGACGGCGCTGGAGAACGTGCTTATCTCTGAGACGGTGCCGCAGCATCAGGCGCGGCTGCTGCAAGCTGGTTTTGCCTCAGCCGATTTATGGTTTCAGGCGTTCAATTTTGTCTCGCTTCTGGCCATCAAATGATCGATTACACGCCTCTTTATGCCCAAATGGAAAACACGGTACTGGCCAGTTGGCTGGATCATTTACCAGCGCAAGTGGCGGCGGCGTTGGATGAGAGTCAGCACGGCCGTTTACCTGAGTGGCGCACAATTCTCAACAATCTTCCCTCCATTAAGCCTTCTCAACTCAATTTGGGCGATGGCGTCATTGTCGGGCAGCCGGATGATTTACCTGAAGAGCAACTCCGCCAGTTAGAAAACCAATTGCGGCAGCTGCATCCCTGGCGCAAGGGGCCATTTGACCTGTTTGGCTTGCACATCGACACAGAATGGCGCTCTGATTGGAAGTGGGACCGGTTGAAGGAAGGGATTGCGCCGCTGAACGGCCGTCTCGTTTTGGATGTTGGTTGTGGCAACGGTTACCACTGCTGGCGCATGGCGGGTGATGGGGCCAGGCTGGTCATTGGGCTGGACCCGTTTTTGCTGTACGTGGCCCAATACCAGGCAATTCGCCACTTTGTGGGGGATGAGGTGCCTGCTTACGTTCTGCCGTTGGGTATCGAGGATCTACCCGAGGCATTGACCGCGTTCGACACAGTTTTCTCCATGGGTGTGCTTTACCATCGCCGCTCGCCGCTAGACCATTTGCTAACACTGCGCGAGGCGCTGCGCCCCGGTGGGGAACTGGTGCTGGAAACGCTCATCATTGAGGGGGAAGATGGGCAGCTATTAGTGCCGGAAGGACGTTACGCCCAGATGCGCAACGTTTGGTTCATTCCCTCGGTGCTGACTCTGCTGGGGTGGCTGCGTAAGTGTGGTTTTGTGCAGGAAAAGCTGGTGGATGTGACGCCTACTACGGTCGAAGAGCAGCGCTCTACTGATTGGATGACGTTTAACTCTCTGCCAGATTTTTTGGATAAAGAGGATTCTCGTAAGACGGTGGAAGGACATCCTGCCCCCAAACGCGCGGTTATAACGGCAATACGGCCGTAATTCCCCCAAAGTTTACGAACCCTGTGGCTTCAATTCTTCAATTTGAGTGGATTCAGTCGATTCAGCTTTTGCCCTGTTCATTCGCTCCAGGCGGCGCAGGGCAAAGAAGCCCAGGATAAACGGCAGCCAGAAAGTAAAGCCCCGATAAGCCAGCGTAATCGTTGCCGCGCTCTCATCAGCAATGCCCAATGAGGTCATCACCAAGAGCAAGATACCCTCGACAAAGCCCAGGCCACCCGGCGTGGGTGAGATGAGGAAAAACAGGATGCCGATGCTGTAAGTAGCCACCAAGACACCCAAATTCATCTGCACGCCAAACGCCAAGGCCACAAAGAACAAAATAAGTAGATTGAGCAGTTCATTGAGGAGGCCAATGGCAAACGGCCGTAACGCAGGCCCCCAACCAGCATGGCGGATCAGATAAATCGCGTGGGTTAACTCATCAGCCAGAGCATCTGTTTGGGCAATGGTGAGCGGTACGGGCCGGTTGAAGCGATTGGCAATGCGACCAACCAGTCTCGTAATGCGATGCAAAATGGCGCTGAGCCAGGCCGGTGTGAGCCAAGCTAAGGCCAGGATAGCCACCAGTAACGAGGTGAAAGTAATCAAAATAATGGCTTCGGCCACTTCAAACCATTGCAAATCCTGCACTAAAAAGAGATGCAGCATGCCAATGAGCAATATCAGCGTAAAGGTGCTGTACCAGACGATGAGGTAGATCATATTGGCTACCAACACGGAGCCCACCCCTAAATTGCGCCGTCGCGCATCCTGAATGAAAGGAACTGCACCGGACAGACCGCCACTGGGGGCCGCTACGCTCATAAAGCGGGAAACGAGGAAGATAGCCGATAGTTTTTTACGCTCTGGGGGTAAATTCAGGATGTCGTAGATGCTGCTGTAGAGTCGGCCCTGGTTTTGCACAATCATGCCAAAGAGAAAGATGACAATCAGCAAATAATACCAGATGCCATTGCGCAACACCTCGACAATGTCTACCAACTGGCCGCGATTCAGGTAGACAAAGCGAATAAATAGAATGATGAGCACGCCATAAAGCAGATGGCGCAGCGTGAGCTTTCCCTTCACAGCTTCCCCCAGTTGGGTCTACTTTTGCAGATGGTTAAATTTCTGGCGGAACTTTGCCACTTTGGGAGCGACCACCACACGGCAGTAGCCTTGGCCTGGATTGTTGACATAATAATTCTGGTGATACTCTTCGGCCACATAAAAATGGTCGATGGGGGTCACTTCTGTGACGATGGGATTGTCCCAAATGTGGGCTTCGTTGAGTTCGTTGATGAGTCGTACGGCCGTTTCCCGCTGCTGTTCATTGTGATAAAAAATGACCGACCGATACTGCGTGCCTACGTCAGCGCCTTGCCGGTTCAATGTGGTTGGGTCGTGGACAGTGAAGAAAACCGAGAGTAGTTCCTCAAGCGTGATTTCTGCTGGATTAAACTTTACCTGCACGACTTCGGCATGCCCGGTTGTTTCGGAACAAACCTGGCGATAGGTGGGGTTGGGCACATGGCCGCCCGCATAGCCAGAAAGCACGTCTGTTACGCCGCGCATTTCATCGAATACAGCTTCCAAACACCAAAAGCAACCACCACCCAGCGTGATGATTTCCTCACGGCCGTTTTCAATTGTTGACATCGGAACCTTCCTTCCCAGTTGTGTAGACAAAGGTGTCTGCTGAATTGTAACTGAGGATAGGGTGAATTGGGTAGTTGAACAAGGAATTTCGCCAATTACTTACTTCCTAATCACCTCACCCCGTGATTTGCCCATCAATTTGGTTCACTACCCGTTGAAGATGGCAAAAAGTTGGCAAAAAACGGCCGTTTCTCCCTCTACCCTAATCCTTGAAATTATAAAAACCAAGGCATTCAGGAGACAACAATGAAAAAACAAATGCAAATTTTAGGGGTTCTGTGCTTATCAGGAATATTTGTTCTGGGAGCGATGTGGTTTTTGCGGGGAACGGCCGTTAGCGCTGCCCCCAACGCCACCCTCATCGTCAACACCCTGGTAGACGAAAACGACGGCAGCTGCACCGATGGTGACTGCTCCCTGCGGGATGCACTGGCCCTCGCCGCCACAGGTGACGTCATTCAATTTTCCGTCGCGGGCACAATTAATATTGCCTCGCTGGGTCAGCTCACGCTAAATACCAATCAACTGACCATTGAGGGCAACCAGCAAATCACGATTAATGCCTTCAATTCCAGTCGCATTTTCAACGTGGTAGCCACAGATATCACCCTCGATGGCCTAACGATTATGAACGGGACGCCTAGCGGCACAGATTGCGGCGCATTTACGTTATCCTGTGGGGGCGGCATCATGCTGCAAACAAACGGTGCTGCGCTGTCGGTGACCAACAGCATTTTGCAGAACAACAGCGCAACCCGTGGGGGTGGCATTTACAATTTTGAGGGAACTGTCACGATTATCAATTCAGAATTTTTGGACAATAGTACAAGCTCAGGTGGCGGTGCAATTTATACAAGAGCACCTGGCGAGCTAACTGTCTCTAACACCGTCTTTACTGGCAATGCTGCCTCTGACGGCGGTGCTGTTTTTAAAGATGGCGGGGCTGTCACAATTGCCAGCAGTGTGTTTTCAGGCAACAGTGCCTCGTTGAGTGGTGGCGCTATTCTTAGCCAAAACAGTGGCCTTCTGACGTTAGAAAACAGCCAAATTTTGAGCAATACGGCCTTGTATGGCGGCGGTATCAATCATGTAAACAGCATCAGCATAGTTAACAGCACCTTTGCTTATAACACCGCTCAGGAAGGGGGTGGCCTCTTTTTAAGTTCTGGCACCCATACTGTGGTTAACACAACCGTTTCAAATAACACAGCTACTGATTTGTCCGGTGGGTTGGCGTCATACGGCAATTTGACACTGCAAAACAGCACGATTGTGCAAAATCAAGCTGCAAATGGTGGCGCGGGCCTCGTTGGCCTTGGTGTCTCATACGTCACCACAATGTTGAATCACAATTTGATTGTGGGGAACGTGCTCAGTGGCACGACGACGGCCAGCGATGTTGATTTGGATAATGGCACGGTTGATAGCTTTGTGAGCAATGGGTACAACATCCTTGGCGCAGTGGATGCAAATGTGATGGCATTTAACCAGGTGGGCGATCAAACGGCCGTTTCGCAAGCAAATCTCGGTCCCCTCCAGGACAACGGCGGCCTCACCTGGACTCATACGCTGCCAATGGATAGTCTTGCTGTCAATGCAGGTGGCGCTAACTGTGCCGCCACCGACCAACGCGGCGTCACGCGCCCCCAAGGCGTTGCCTGTGACGTGGGTGCCTACGAGCTGGATCAGTTTAGCTTGACTCTGTCGTTGGCTGGCACAGGTGCGGGGCATGTTACCAGCTCACCGGCGGGGATTGATTGCGGCACGAACTGTACTTTTACTTTTGCAGCAGATACGGCCGTTACCCTCACCGCTTCGCCAGAAAATGGTTCCTTTTTTGCCGGTTGGGGTGGGGTATGTAGTGGCCAAGGTAGCTGTGTCGTTTCTCTGGATCAACTGCAAAACGTCACGGCGACCTTTGATGAGCTTTATCTGATTTATCTGCCTGCGGTGGAACGGCCGTAATCCAACAAAAAACGGGCGAGACAAATCTCTTGCCTCGCCCGCTTGCTGCTCATTTTGGGGATGTTTTGATTCGTTCTCTCGAAACCGGTTCATGACCGGGGGATGAGAGGCAAGGAGGTAGTATGGCTGACTAAATCCTTGATAACTTGTGATTCGACGTTGGGTGCAATCCCCAACCTCTAGTGAACAGAGAATGCAACATCCCCATGGTAGCGACTGGCCATCAATCCGTGAAGCGGGATGAAAAGCGGGTCGCCTGGAGTTCGACTAGGTCATCCCCGCGAGCAGGTATCTATGGGTAGGAATACGAACAGACGTCTGAAGCATCGTGAACTGAAACAAGCCTACGCGGACTATTGGCTTGCCCAAAATGGGAAAGGATAAGGGCCTGGCATATGTCAACCGTGACCAGGGTTCACCCCGATAAACCCGGTGTATAGTCTGACCCTAAGGATACGCAAAACGAACCACAGGAACGAAGTAACCCCGTCCGTGCTCTCAGCCAGACTGAGCAGGTGCCAACCGGATGCCGGTCGGGGAAGGATTCCCCAAGAAGCAAAGGCCGGGGGTAATGCCCCGGATAGGCAGACGTGGGGACGCATGATTGGAAGGTAAGGACACAAGTAGGAGTAAACAGGTTATGAACACGGTGCAACAACCGATGTATGAATGGAAAGACCTACCCTGGAAGAAATTCGAGCGGTCGGTCTTTAAGCTCCAAAAGCGTATTTACCAAGCCTCAATTGAGGATGACAGAAAAACAATTCACAAGCTCCAAAGGCTCTTAATTAACTCCTGGCACGCTCGGTGTCTCGCTGTCAGACGGGTTACGCAAGACAATCGCGGCAAGAATACTGCCGGCATTGACGGCGTCAAACGCCTTTCACCCAAGCAACGATTGTATCTGGCGCAAACGCTGAAACTGCGACAGAAAGCCCGCCCCGTGCGGCGCGTATGGATTCCTAAACCAGGTAAAATGGAGATGCGCCCCTTGGGTATCCCCACCATACGCGACCGAGCTGAGCAAGCCTTAGCCAAGCTTGCCCTGGAACCCGAATGGGAAGCTCGCTTTGAACCAAACAGTTACGGATTCCGGCCAGGACGTTCCGCCCATGATGCCATCGAAGCCATCTTTCAATCAATCTGCCTCAAGGCAAAATATGTCCTCGATGCAGACATCGCCCAATGCTTCGACCGCATCAACCATGCCGCACTGCTGGCAAAACTGGAAACCTTTCCTGCCCTCCGCCGTTCTATCCGAGCCTGGCTCAAGGTTGGGGTCATGGAAGAAGACCAGCTTTTCCCCACACCCGCCGGTTCGCCTCAGGGTGGGGTCATTTCGCCCCTGTTGGCCAACATCGCTCTACATGGTCTGGAAACGGCCGTTTCGAAAGCACACCCACAGGCGCGATTAATTCGTTATGCCGATGACTTGGTGGTGTTGCACAAAGACCTGCCCGTCATTGAGCAAGCGAAGGCAACAGTGTCAACATGGTTAGATGGGATGGGATTGGAATTGAAACCAAGCAAAACATGCATTACCCATACATTTCACCAACATGATGGCAAGGTTGGATTCGATTTTCTGGGATTTCACGTGCGTCAATACCCGGTGGGTAAGAATCGCTCGGGGAAAACCGGTTATCCACCCAACTTACCACTTGGCTTCAAGACCATCATTAAACCCAGCAAGAATGCGATGCAACGACATTACCAGGAGGTTAAGCGCATTATTGAGGCACACCCATTCACACCGCAGGCACAGCTCATTAGCCAACTCAACAAAACTACACGCGGCTGGACTGCCTACTTTGCCACGGTTGCTTCAAAAGATGCCTTTTCCAAACTGGCTCATCTCACCTTTGTCAAGCTTCGCCGCTGGGCAAAGGGACGCCACCCATCTAAATCCTGGAAATGGATTGCCCGGAAGTATTGGCATCCTGAACGGGGCATTTGGCTCTTTGCCGCGCCGGTTGGTCTGCCGCTTTACCGTCATTTCGAAACACCCATCAAGCGACATGTCAAGGTGAAAGGCAGCAAGAGTCCATATGATGGGGATTGGGTTTATTGGGCCAAAAGAAGAGCGGAATATACCGGAACCCCAACACGGGTAGCGAAGCTACTGAAGCAGCAATCTGGTATATGCGCTCGTTGTGGATTGTATTTTACGTCAGGTGATCTTCTGGAAGTTGACCACATCGTTCCCAAAGCCAGCGGAGGAAAAGATAGCTATGCCAATTGGCAGCTACTTCACCAACACTGTCATCACCAGAAGACTGCTAAGGACAAACATCTGAGGCAGTTGGAGGCGCTCATGAAAAGTGCCAGTCATGCGAGGAGCCGGATGAGCGGAAACGCTCACGTCCGGTTTTGAAGCCGGGGGGCGGGGGCGACCCCGTCCCCTAGGTTAACAGTGTTACGAGTTTGTTATTTCTACTTCTTCAACTGGCATGACCCCATTTGAACTTGTTGCCATACGGCCGTCTTGCCGAGCCACCGCCGCACCCAAAAAAGCTGCAAACAGCGGATGCGGGCGGTTGGGGCGGCTCTTGAATTCGGGATGGAACTGGCTGCCCAGCATGAAGGGATGATCTGCGAGTTCAGCGATTTCTACGAGACGGCCGTCTGGCGACAAACCACTAAACACCATCCCTGCTTTTTCAAGGACATTCCGATAGCCGTTGTTAAACTCCCAGCGATGGCGATGCCGTTCCTGGACCCGGTCAGCTTCATAGGCCTGAGCGGCCTTGCTACCTTCTTCCAACACACACGGGTACGAGCCCAGACGCATGGTGCCTCCCATATCTTCCAGGGCGTGTTGGTCTGGCATCAGGCTGATAACCGGATGTTCTGTTTGGCTGTCAAACTCCGTGCTGTTGGGCTCATCACTTTGTAACACGTGGCGAGCAAACTCAATGCACATGACCTGCATACCCAGGCACAACCCCAAATAGGGCACCTTATTTTCTCGTGCCCAGCGTGCTGCCAAAATCTTGCCTTCCACGCCGCGCTCACCAAAGCCACCGGGCACCACTATGCCGTCCAGCCCTTTGAATTGGTCCCAGTTCTTGCTCTTTTCCAGGTCGCCGGAATGAATCCATTCCACTTCTACATCT
Organism: Ardenticatenaceae bacterium; assembly: GCA_020634565.1. Lineage (GTDB taxonomy): Bacteria > Chloroflexota > Anaerolineae > Promineifilales > Promineifilaceae > Leptofilum. The sequence goes on along the minus strand of JACKBN010000008.1, from coordinate 46,249 downwards.
CGGTTGTACTTAATGCCTGCATGATAAAGCGCCTCGCGCACGCTCATGTACGCGTCGTGCAGTTCTACGTATTTGCCCACAATGCCAATGCGAATCTTGGTTTTAGAGCTGCGGATTTTACCGATCATTTCCTGCCAATCGGTCAGGTCGGGCTTTTGGGCTTTTTTTAGTTTGAGTCGTTCAATCACGTAATCGCCCAGGCCGGTTTCTTCCAGCAGGAGAGGAATGTTGTACAAAATGTCGCTGGTAACAGCGGGAATGACGGCCCGTTTACGCACATCGCAGAAAAGAGCAATTTTTTTGATGTGTTCTTTAGGAATGTGGTGGTCGGCGCGGGCAATGATCACATCGGGATGGATACCGATGCCGCGCAGCTCGCGCACGCTGTGCTGAGTAGGCTTGGTTTTCAGCTCATGGCTGGCACCAATGTAAGGCAGAAAGGTTACATGAACGTACAGCGTATTTTTGCGCCCGACATCGGAACGCATTTGGCGGAGCGCTTCCATAAAGGGCAAGCTTTCGATGTCGCCAACCGTGCCGCCAACTTCTACCAGCACCACATCCGCTTCGCTTTGTTCCGCCACGAGCCGTATGTTGCGCTTGATTTCGTTGGTAATGTGGGGAATGACTTGAATGGTACCGCCCAAATAGTCGCCGCGCCGCTCGCGGGCGATTACTTCGGCATAAACGCGCCCGGTAGTGACGTTGGATGCCTGGCTGGCGTTGATGTCAATAAATCGCTCATAGTGACCCAGATCCAGGTCTGTTTCTGCGCCATCTTCGGTGACAAACACTTCACCATGTTGATAGGGAGACATTGTGCCGGGGTCCACGTTGATATACGGATCGAGCTTTTGCACGGCGACTGAAAGTCCTCTGGCCTTCAGTAAACGCCCCAGCGCCGCTGCCGTAACGCCTTTGCCTACAGAGCTGACTACACCACCTGTAAAAAAGATATATTTTGTCATTTTCCGCCTCGCTTTTTCAAACCTCTCACTTTCGACCAGTACCAAAAAAAAGAGGTGGGGCATGTCATCTTGGGTGACATGCCCCACCTATAATTTTGACTTCAGTTCGTCAATGCGAATCTTCTATTATTCGCTTTAACTTTTGCCGTTTCATACCATTAGAGTAGCCGCTCCAAATCTTCTGCGGCGCGTCCCATATCCAGAAAAATAAGCCCTAGTTTAGCCTGTGCCCGAGCAAGTACTGTGAGTACAGCATCTTCCCCGATAGCACGCAAAACAATAATACCATCTGTACCACGAATGTGAACCTGTTCCAGGCGGCCACGTTGGAGTTCAGACGCAATCCGGTCACCCAAGGAAAGCATGGCGGCAGACATCGCCGAGATACGATCTTCATCTACACCGGCAGGCAGTGACGATGCCATAATGAGGCCGTCCACACTTACAACGGCTGATGCTTCAATATCTGGGGTGCCTGCTTGTAAATCTTTCAAGCGGTCAACCATCATCTCTGTACGGGATCTCATCCAGACTCTCCTTACACGTTGGTATTTGGGGAAACTCGTTCTTTAAGCACTTGTTTGGCCGCAATTAATTGCACAAACACGAGCATGTTTTCTCTGGTTACCTTAATTTTATGTTAGCCAAGATGGGCTGGATAATACCATATCGAAATTTGACTGTCAAACCTTCCAAAGCAGGATAATGGAGCTATTTTGAGAAGTTATGTAAATTTAATGAAGGGGTAAAAACACGGCCGTTTTCCCCCAAAATTGTCTCGCAAAAAACGACTTTTTACCTGGACTTTAGCCCTTGAAATTGGAGACGTTTCCGGTGCGCAGCCAGCGATCATTTTGTTTTTCGTACAGCTCAATCCAGGCGCTAACAAACTCTAGCGGAACGGCTGTTCCCTCAGCCGTGGTTTGCTGGCCACGCGCATACACCTGAACCACTACCCAGCCCAGCGTGCCGTCCTGGGAAACGGTGACAACAGGGGGAATCTCATCGCGGTATTCCTCAAAACGGGTGGCCTGGAGATATGGACCCAAACGCTGTCGCCGCGCTTCTTTGGCAGGATGGGTGACGCTGCCTCGGTTGGCAATGACATAGCTGTCGCCTTCATCTTCCAGCAGAATCTCTACGTCACTTTTCAGATGGGCTTCCAGAACTTTTTGGTGAAGAGCAAGTAACTGCTCCGCATCGTTTTCGTGTATTCGTTGCATAGTCGATTTTCCTGGTGAACGGCAGTTACGCTTCTAGCGGCTCAATAGGGGGTGTTACTTCTAAGACACGCCATGCATCTTTAATGGCTTGAATTTCTTCTTGTGTTTCTGGCAGCTCACCGTAGCGCACTTTCACATAAGCATTGGTGATAAGCTGGGTTTCGGTTTTGTTCTCGGGCCACGCTTGAGCCAGGGTTTTGAGAAACTCATAAGGGGTTTCGGTTTCCAAACGCGGATAGCCGCTGACGTCGGCGGCGTGCAGCATATTGCGGTAGATGCGACGGATCGAGACGGCCGTTTGCCAATTGCGCCACAAACCCAGACGGCCCAACAGACGCTGCATCAGGTTGCCCTCTTCGTCCTCATCCAGGCGGCTGGTGGTTCGGCGGCTGATGCGTGTGGTAACGGCCGTTTCGCGATACAAACGGTTGGCTAGCAGCGCTACCAGCAAAATAAGGGCAATGGCCAGCAGCAAAATAATCATTTGTTCATTGCGATTCACTTCAATGACAAGCGTGCCCGTCTCATCAAAAACGATGGGTTCAAGGGCAACTGGATTAGCGGGCAGCGTGGGGCGGCGTAGATCGATAAAAAATTTGCCCACAATTTTGCCCAGATACGCCCATTCATCAGAAAACGAAGCAAAAATGGAACCAATGAAGTGCACAATGGACTCCACTAGCTCGAATATCGGTACTAATAGATAGAGGAACGTGAGTACAGCAACCGTCCCTGTCACTCTAAGCGTGTCGGAAAAGGGAGCCAGCCAGCCCACGACGGTGTTGGCCGCTTCTCCACTAACAAGAACGGCCATTGTGCCCGCAGTAAAGATGATGAAAAGACTGGCCAGGAAAACGGCCGTTAACCAGCGAGGATTCAAAGCTAAAGTCTGGCTGTTCGTGCCGCGTTCAATCTCTTCAGCCCGGATGAGAGCGAGTGCGGTTAACCCCGCCAGGAAAAAGAGCAAAATGTAAGGCGTACTGTCCCACAGCAAGCGCGTATTGGCCATCCAGATCACCACAGGAGCCAAAATAAGGCCGCCCACTCGCAGCCGCAAGCCAGCACGGTGAACGCTATATTCGCGTCTGCCCAGCTGTAGCCCGCGCATCCAAACCAGCATCAGGACAACAAATGTCATCATGTCCCGTAGCCACAAACCGTTGCCTGGCTCGTTGATATCTGCCATGATTTCCCCGACCCAGCCAAAGCGAAAAACTGGACTACCCCCGTGGAAAAAAGTGGGCAACGTAAAAATAACGACCAGGAACAGCGTAAGTGCCATGACGGTTTGCTGGTGCCGCGGCGGCAGTTGGAGCGCGCTCATAAACCGTGTCAGGTTAAAAGCGAAGAGCATCAGCATGAGCAGCCACAGCAGCATAATGCCTGGCTCCCAATACCGGGCCCAGCCCATAACCCCCAGCAAAAAGGGAACCAACAGGGCCGCATCGGCCAATGCCCAGCTGACAAAAAGTAGCTCGTGCTGGATATGACCCCAGATGGTCAGGAGCTTTTCATAGCGTGGCGACATGGCCTCGTGATCAACAGTTAGGCGCATAATTTAGGTCAAAAGCACAAAATAATTTTCAAACTGTTTTTTCCAGCTCGAATTCTAGTCCCACGGGTTCTGGTGTGGGGATGCTGCTCAGAGCCGCTTCCGTAACGGTGCTGGCCTGATGCCCTTGCTGGAAGGCCGGTACGGTGGCGGGAATGTGGTAAGTCAGAATGTTGCCTAAGCCTTTGGGCGGCGGTTCATCTGCTAAAGAGATGAGCACGACGCGCCGTCCCGCTTCTTTGAGCCGCAGCAGGGCCACCATCATTTCATCGGTGACAACGGCCGTTACCAACACAATCGTACTGGCCCAGGGCAGCGACGGACTGGTGCGCATCATCATGTTCTCGATGGAGCCAGTGGCAAATTCGGTGACGGCAGCCAGCGCTTCCAGAATGTGGGCCAATTGCTCGGGCGAGCGGCCTGGCTGCACCCGAATGGGCTGGTCGGAGTTGGGGATAGAGCCATTGGCATAAACGCCCACGCCCCAACCTTGCTGGATGCCGTAGTTGGCGATTGAGCCGGCCACGCTCACGCCGCGCTCCAGCAGTTCTGGGTCAAACCCCATCCAATGTCTGGGAAAGGTGGCCACATTGAGGAACACGGCAATCGTCATGCCGGTGGACGGATCATAGACTTTGGTTTGCAAGCTGCCGCGAACGGCCGTTGCCTTCCAATGCACATCCCGGAAGCGATCGCCCGGCTGGTAATCGCGCACGCCTTGCGTTTTGATGGGATCTGTGAACAGGCTGCGGTACACCTTTACCTCGCCGAACGGTTCTTTGGCGGGCAGCCCTAATTCTTCAAGCGGGTAAATCTGCGGGAAAATGATAAGCTGATCCAGGTAGAGATGGTCTCGCTGGCGGGTGAACAGGGTAAAGATATCGCCAGATTCGTAGGTGACTGGACCCAGCTTGTAAAAGCCCCGTTTGGGGAAGCGTAACGTGAAGGTGCGCTCGGTTTGCTCACGGCCGTACAAGGAGAAGGTGTTTAGCAGGGTGTAACGGCCGTTCATCTCACTCGTCACCTGGCCAATGGCATCCTCGTCCTCTACGGCTACCGGCAGTTCGTCCCGAAATTGCAGCCAAGTGAGCGGCAGCAGCTTGTCGTTGCCCACCGTAATTGTCATTTCGATGGACTCGCCGGGAAAGACACGGTTGCGATTAAAGCGGCGCTCGTAGGTAACGCCCAGCAGCGACAGATTTTTCCAGACGGTACTCACGCCCACAATCAGCAGCAGCACAAACCCCAGCGCCAGCATGGCAGCCTGACGCCCGGCTGCCAGACCAATAATCACAAAAATGACCGCCAGCGGCACCCAGGCATCGCTAAAAATCGAGTTTTCTCGTTCGCGCATAACCAGCCCGCGCGCCATCGCCACATCTTCTACCTTCAGGTCTTGTCCGGTAACAGCCGCCCGCATAATGTTTTGGCGAGCCAACCGTTCCGCTTGGCGTCTGTTTTCGCGAATGACGAGATGAATGTTCTCAATATTTTGGGACATGATAGCTCTCGGCGGCTAGACCAATTTTTTCGTAGTTGATGGTCACCGGTACGATACAAAATTGGTCCAATCTAAAGCAAGTGACAATCAATTTTCCACGGGTACGGCTACGGTAGCCACCACATCGCGGATAATATCCTCCGGTTGGCGACCGCGCAGGCGGGTTTGCGGATTGACCATGAGGCGATGGGTGAGCACGTAGGGGGCCATCGTTTTGACATCATCAGGAATGACAAATGCGCGGTCACGAATGGCAGCCAGCGCCTGGCAGGTGCGGTAAAGGGCCATCGTGGCGCGCGGGCTGGCCCCCAGCTCAATATCTTCGTGGCTGCGCGTAGCCCGGCAGACGTTGACGATATAGTTGCGCACCGATTCTTCCACACGGACTTTAGTGACGTTGGCTTGCATAGCCATAATTTCGGCGGGCTCCACCACTTTTTCCAATGTTTCTAGCGGGTCTTCTTGCTCAAAACGGAGCAAAATATTGTTTTCTTCGGCTTCGGAAGGATAGCCGATGGCGACCTTCATGAGGAAACGGTCAAGCTGCGCTTCCGGCAGGGGGAACGTGCCCTCTAATTCCACCGGATTTTGGGTGGCCATGACGAGAAACGGCCGTTCCAACCGATGCGTGGCAATATCGACCGTCACCTGCTGCTCCTGCATGGCTTCCAGCAGCGCGGCCTGTGTGCGCGGCGTGGCCCGATTGATCTCATCTGCCAGCAAAATCTGGGCAAAAATCGGACCAGGGCGAAACTCAAACTCCTGCTGTCTCTGATTGTAAAAATAGATGCCCGTCACGTCAGAGGGCAGCAGGTCAGGCGTAAACTGGACGCGGCGGAAGGTGCAGCCCAGCGAGGCGGCAATCGTTTTCGCCAGCGTGGTTTTGCCCGTGCCCGGCACATCCTCCAGCAGCAGATGCCCGCCCGTCAGCATGGCAATCAGGGCCAGATCAATAATTTCATCTTTGCCCACAATCACTTTTTGGATGTTCTCGCGCAGCTTCTTGGCGGTTTCAGCAATCATGAAAACCTCTTGTGGTAAATTTCCCCGAAAACTTGGCGTTTCCGGGGAAATATTTTTTAGCGAACCTGGGTGGAAAGGAAGTCCAGAATATCAATTTTGGTCAGAATGCCTTGCACCTGGTCGTCGGTGGCGATGATGACGGCGTTGTGCTTGGCGAAGATGCCCACCAGCGTTTCCAGCGGCGCGCTGGGCCGAACCACGGGCACATTTGTCTCGATGATAGACTCAATTGTTTCGTCCGGCGCATGGCTGGCGTGGTTGGTGAGCAGGATGTGGTTCAGCAGGTCAATTTCAGAGACAACACCGAGAAGACGGCCGTTTTCATCCAAAACCGGCAGCTGCGACACGTTGTACTGCTTCATCAAGGCTACCACGTCCGTCATCAAGTCAGAGGGTTTGGCCGTGATAACATCCCCTTCGCTTTTAGCTGCCTGAATGTCCGCCGCCCGGAAATCAACCCAGGTTTGCTCCAGGAAGCCATTTTCGCGCAGCCATTCGTCATCAAACAGTTTGCTCAGGTAGCGTGAGCCGGAATCTGGCAGGATGACAACCATCACATCATCCTTGCCCAGCTTTTGGTCGTGGGCATATTTAACGGCTCCTGCCACCGCCGAACCGCAAGAGCCACCGCCAAAGATGCCTTCTTCCCGCACCAGGCGGCGGGCCATCAAAAAGCTCTCTTTATCGTTTACCTGCACGATCTGGTCAATGACGCTTAAATCGGTGGTGCTGGGCAAAAAATCTTCGCCAATCCCCTCAACTTTGTACCCTTCCGCTTTGGTGTAACGGCCGCTGCGGTGCAGTTCATACAAAATCGAGCCAACGGGATCGACCCCCACAATTTTCACATGCGGGTTTTTGCTTTTGAGGTAACGCCCCGTACCAGAAATGGTGCCGCCGGTGCCCATGCCTGCTACAAAATGGGTGATGCGCCCTTTGGTCTGCCGCCAAATTTCTGGCCCCGTGCTCTCCACGTGTGCCTGCGGGTTTACCGGGTTGTGATACTGGTTGGCCAGGATGGCATTGGGTGTTTCTTCAACCAGTTTGTTGGCAACGGAATAGTAACTGCGGGGATCATCTGGCTCAACGGCCGTTGGCGTCACCACCACCCGGGCCCCAAACGCCCGCAGTAGCAAAATTTTCTCTTGAGACATCTTGTCTGGCATCACAAAAATGCAGCGATACCCTTTTAGCGCCGCGGCAATAGCCAGCCCTACGCCCGTGTTACCAGAGGTGGATTCCACAATCGTGCCGCCTGGTTTCAGCTTGCCGCTGCGTTCGGCATCTTCAATGATGGCCGGGCCAATGCGGTCTTTCACGGAGCCGCCAGGGTTAAAAAACTCGACCTTGGCCAGCACGGTACAGGGCAGGTCGCTCACCACGGAATTTAGCCGCACCAGCGGTGTATTGCCGATGGTTTCCATGATGTTGTTGTAGATTTCCATCTCTTCTAGTTGCTCTTCGCTTGATTCAGTTAATAGGTGTTCCATACATTTCCTGTTTGTTTCGGGTCTGTGGCGGACGGGGTGGGGTAGAAACGGCCGTGTGCCGCCAAAAAACTATTCTGCGCCAAGTATACACGAACCGTCGCCGAGGATGAAATGAAAAGACACGGAATGATCCCCAACCTGTCACCTTGTGTTTATGTAATCTCCGATTATAATGTGGACAGTTACCGTCAGCTGTTTACCAGGAGAGTACCCATGAAACGATCGCGTTGGCTTGCTTCTGTAATGGCCCTGCTGCTGTTGCTCGTAACCATAACCGTAGCTTCCGCCCTCACGTACCGCGTCACCTGGGGAGATACCCTGACCAATATTGCCAGCCGCTTCGGCACCAACATTTCCGCTATCCTTCAGGCCAATCCCCAAATTACCAACCCCAATCTTATCTATGCTGGTCAAGAGCTGGAAATTCCCTCTGGCGATGCCACACCGACGCCAACCCCACCGCCCGGTGTCACGCCGACCCCAACAACCCCACCAACTGGCAGCCAAACGTACATCGTGCAGCCCGGAGACACTCTTTCCGCTATTGCCCGACGCTTTAATACCACCGTCAGCGCGATTGCCCAGGCCAGTGGCATCAGCAATATCAACCTCATCTACGTGGGGCAGCGCCTGACGATTCCCGGTGGTGGCCCTGTTCCTACCTCACCACCGCCAGCGCAGGGGTTTGCTCTGGGCGCCCAAACACTCAACTTGGAAAACCGCGGACGTCTGGAAGAATCGGGCATGACCTGGATAAAGTACCAATATAAGTGGCCCTCTGAAGATACGTTGGCAAACTTGAAGGCTATCATTGACTCAGCACACAGTGAAGGCTTCAAGATTCTGGTTACCGTGACAGGTGATACACCATATCCGGCGGCCAACAGTATAGACTTTCTGGATTACATTGATTTTGTGCGTGATGTGGCCGAATTAGGCCCGGATGGCATGGAAATCTGGAACGAGATGAATATTGATTTTGAGTGGCCTGCTGGACAAATCAGCCCTAACTCTTACGTCAGCAATATGCTGGCCCCCGCCTATACCACCATCAAGGCGGTAAATGCTAACATACTGGTGGTTTCTGGGGCTCTAGCCCCAACGGGTTTTGATAACAACACCAACGCCTGGTCGGATGCCCGTTACCTGGCTGGGATGCGCAATGCAGGGGCGGCCAGCTATCTTGACTGCGTAGGCGTTCATTACAATGCCGGAGCTACCTCGCCGAGCGCCACGTCTGGTCACCCGGCCGATCCTGGCGATCGGCATTACAGCTGGTACTATGTGCCAACGCTCACGCTGTATCGCAATGCGTTCAGCAATACGCGTGATCTGTGCTTGACGGAGTTTGGTTACCTCACGGCCGATGGCTTTGATGGCTTGCCGTCTGGGTTTAGCTGGGCAGCCGGTACCAGCCTGGACGAGCAAGCCGCCTGGCTGGCGGAGGCTGCCCAAATTGCCAAAAATAGTGGCTATGTTCGTCTGGCTATTGTGTTCAATTTAGATTTTGTCAAATATGAGCTAGATGGCGATCCCCAGGCCGGATATGCTATTATTCGTCCAGATAGCAGCTGCCCAGCCTGTAGTCGTCTTGGTGATGTGATGAACTAATCGGGAGAAATGTGATGAAAGTCAGTACAATTTTAGCGACAAAAGGCAATAAACTTATCTCCGTTGCCCCAAATAGCTCGGTAAGGGAAGCGTTATCCTTACTGGCCCAGCATAATATTGGTGCACTTGTGGTCTTAAGCGACGCCGGAGCTTTAACAGGCATCTTCTCTGAACGCGATGTGGTACGTCGGCTGTTAGATGAGAGCGATTTGCTCATGCAGCCAGTGGAGAACCTGATGACGGCCGAAGTTGTGACCTGTGTACCGCAGGATGATTTGATGTCTGTGGCCAATGTTATGACGGAGCGACGCTTCAGGCATCTGCCTGTGGTTGAAGAGGGTACCCTGCTAGGCATCATTTCTATTGGGGATGTGTTGAAGGCCCAGCGTGACTATTATCATGGTCAGATTGATACGTTGGAAACACAAATCCTGGCCACCGAAAACTAATCGTTTCACCTTAAAACCCACATATTCGCAGGCGCATCTTTTTTGGTGGCGATGCTAGATGCTTGCCTGCGAAAAGTTCATTTATAGAGGAGCAATAGAATGTCTCAAATTGGCAGCGAGACGAACCCACTACGTGTCGCTATTGTAGGCGCGGGCCCTGCTGGATTTTATACGGCCGAACGCCTCTTCAAAGAAAAAAGTATTCACGTTACAGTCGATATGTATGATCGGCTTCCGACACCGTTTGGTTTGGTACGCAATGGTGTTGCCCCTGATCACCAGAAAATTAAATCGGTTACCAAGATATTTGACCGGTTGGCCCGGAAGCCCGAGTTTCGTTTTTTTGGCAACGTCGAGTTGGGTACAGATGTAACGGTGGAAGATTTACGTGATCATTACCATCAAATTGTGTATACCACGGGGGCGCAAACCGATCGTCATCTCGATATTCCCGGCATTGATTTGAAGAACAGCCATCCGGCGACGGATTTTGTGGCTTGGTACAATGGCCATCCTGACTTTCGCGATTATGAGTTTGATTTGTCCCAAGAAAGCGTAGCGGTGATTGGTATCGGAAACGTGGCGGTTGACGTGGCACGTATTTTGTGCCGCACGCGTGAAGAATTGATGGAGACAGATATTGCTGATTATGCTTTAGAGCAGCTCAGCCAAAGTAAGGTGAAAGAAGTCTATATGCTGGGGCGGCGTGGTCCGGCCCAGGCTGCTTTTACTCCTCCAGAAGCCAAAGAGTTGGGTGAAATGGCTGGTGCTGATGCCGTTGTGTTGCCCGAAGAAGCCGAACTGGACCCCTTGAGCCAGGCTTCTCTGGCGGATGCGGATCGGGGAACGATGCGCAACATTGAGATTATTCAGGAACTGGCGGCACGAAAACTGTCTGGTAAGCCAAAGAAGCTGACGATTCGTTTTCTGGTTTCACCGACTGAACTTATCGGCAATGAAGATGGGGAAGTGGTGGCAATGCGTCTGGTTAAAAATGAACTTTACCAGACAGAGACAGGCACTATGCGCCCACGCGCTACAGATCAGGTTGAGGAAATTCCTGTTGGTCTGGTTTTCCGTTCAATTGGTTATCGCGGTGTGCCCATAAAAGGTGTGCCCTTCCATGAGCGCTGGGGCGTTATTTTGAATGAGAAGGGGCGTGTGTTGGACGCAGCCAGCAATGAACCGGTGCTGGGTCAATACACGGCGGGCTGGATCAAGCGCGGCCCTAGCGGTGTTATTGGCACCAATAAGCCGGATGCTGTAGAAACGGCCGAATGCATGTTAGCTGATCTCGCTGAGGGTAAAACATTAGCGCCGACTCATCCAGAACAGGAAGCTGTGGCTGACCTAATCCAATCGCGCAAGCCCACTTTTGTCTCGTATGATGATTGGGTGAAGCTGGATGAGCTGGAATTGGCGGCTGGTGTTGAAGCCGGGCGTCCCCGAGTGAAGTTCACCCGAGTGGACGATATGCTGAAAGCGCTAGGGAAAGCATAGGTTTGACTGACGCCTCAAAAGACAAGGTAATTATTTATAGTGATGGCGGCTCGGACCCGAATCCTGGGATTGGGGGCTGGGCTGCCATCTTGCGTTTTGGTGAGCATGAAAAGGTACTCACCGGCAACGATCCCGAAGCTACCAATAACCGGATGGAGTTAACGGCCGCTATTCGAGCGCTGGAGGCTTTGAAACGGCCGTGTGATATCGACTTCTACACCGACTCCGAATATTTGCGCAAAGGCATCACCGAATGGATTGATGGCTGGGCGGCCAGCGGTTGGAAAAAGAAGGGCAAATCGATTCAAAATGTCGATTTGTGGCAGGCGCTTTGGCCGCTGGTAAAAACGCACGAAATTGAGTGGCATTGGGTGAAAGGGCACTCGGGGAACGAATTTAACGAGCGCGTGGATAAACTGGCCCGCGACGCACGTTTGGAGATTACGCCTGGTGATGTGATTGACCAAAATGTGCCGCGCCTCTACTTGCGTTCTTCCTGCAAAGGCAATCCCGGTCCGGGCGGCTGGGGAGCCGTGCTGGAAGAAGGATCGGAAACAGAGCAAGCCAGCGGTTCCGAGCCGCAGACGACCAACAACCGCATGGAAATTACGGCCGCTATTGAAGGTCTTTTGCTGCTGCCCCCAAACAGCGAAGTGCAGATTTTTACCACGTCAGATTATTTGTATCAGGGGATTACGCAGTGGATTCGGAACTGGCGTAAGCGCAACTGGATGAAAAAAGACGGCGAGCAGCCAGTGGCAAATTCCGATTTGTGGCAAGCGTTAGACAAGCTGGCAGAGAATTACACAATTCGCTGGATTAACGCCAAGGGACAGGCATTGGCGGGTCTGGAAGAAGCGGGCAAGTTGGCGGTGAATGCCGTAGAGATTGTTTAAGCCATCCCTTACTCGTCGTTATCTTCGCTGGTGGCATCCCGTAAATAGCGGCAGGTGGCGTGCAAAAAGCCAAAATTGCCCACGGGCGGCATCAGTTCCATTACTTCAAGAATCTCAAAAATACGGCCGTCAAACATCACCTGTTCACCCACATCTGGCTTTTTGTCAATATTGATAATAGCCCCAGGATGTTCGCCACCCGCAACTACATAGCTTACTTTGTAAAAAACCTCGTCATTCATTGCCTGTACTCCTTCTCCACTGAATTAAAGCTCTGCCAAATTACGATGTCTCAGCTTAAAGGCAATGTCAATCGCCAGATTACGCATCACAATAAAGCCAATATGGTTGTTTTCTTCGCATAACTTGTAAAAAGCGTCACTCTCGATTAAGTACAGGGAAGCCCCCTCGCGCGTGGCCCGCACCGAAGCGGACCGATAGCCCTGATCAATCAGGGCCATTTCACCAATTACCTGGCCCTTGCCCAACACAACCAGGCTGCGGGCATCATTTAGCCCCTGAATGTACACTTCTACCGAACCAGTGGCCACAATGTACATTTCATTCCCGGTAGTGTTTTGGGTAATAATGATTTCACCGGAGGAAACCGGTTTTTCCTGGCAAATTGCGGCTAGTTGGTCTAGCTCATCCTGTTGTAGATTAGCAAATAGCTGCACACGTTTTAGCAGATTAGGGATTGACATGGGTGCCTCCAAATATTGGGGAAATACGGCCGAAATATTGACTTTTGCTAAATCGTTGATAAACTACCGCACGACTGAGCCGAAGTGGCGAAATAGGCAGACGCGCTACGTTCAGGGCGTAGTGAGCATTACGCTCGTGTGGGTTCGACTCCCACCTTCGGCATAAAAAAGACAGCTCGAACAACAATGTTCGGGCTGTTTTTATTTTCACAGATTGTGGCAAACATAAATTGGTCAAGGGGAATACAATTGGACGGGAACGGCCGTTGTCCACATCGCTCATACTGCTGACCACTTGCCCTGATTGTTCTGTGCCCATTGCTCACATTTTGGCAGATGTTCACGCTCCCGTCAACTTTTCTTCACACGAGATGGCCTGAAAGCACAACAGAACTTTAGTTTGAGAAAATCAGCACAAACTGTATAATTGTGCGTCAGCTTGACGAAACACCAAAAATTAGGTTTTCTGGTCTAGTAAAGACCAAAATCTGTACTAAATTGACATTCTGCCCAAGAATGTAAATTCGCCAAAAATGATTGAGGATTTCATATGATTTTTCTGATTGCTGTAGGTGTTATCCTGTTGCCCATTATGCTCGGTGGTTTGTTCGCCTGGGGGAGTGCTGGCTTTTCCCAAGCTGTCGAAAAAACCAAAGAAGAAGTGGAAAGCGCAGACAAGGGTCTAAACCCTGCGATGACGTTTGGTCATGAGGTTAAGGTGAATGCTTCACCTGAAGAGATGTTGAAGCAGGCTCGCCTGGAAGCTGCGCGTAAGGCGGCAAGTTTGCCTCGTGGAGCCAACATGCGCATTGGTCGGAAAGGTCAATCAAACCTGCGCACGGCTGGTGATGCGTTGGATGAAGATCCCGTAACGGCCGTTCGCATTGCGATTCATCATGGGTGGGATGGTGCCAAAACTGGGGCTGTACCCGCCGTACCTGTGGCCGCTGCCGCACCTGCTGCTGGGGCAGCCGCAGCGCCCGCTGGCAAGATCGAGCTGGTTCCTGGCAAAGATTACGAATATACCGAAATCACCGACAGCATGTCCCCAGATGAAAAACGCAAGGCGCGCATTGCCAATTCCAAAGCCAAATCTGCGGCGATGAAGGCAGCCAAGGCCGCTGGTGTGCCCGCTGCGGCTGCACCCGTTGCGGCCGGTGCGCCGGTTGCGGCTGCACCCGTTGTGGCTCAATCTGTCAATATTGAGCCACCGCAGTTGATCGAAATCACCGATGACATGGATCCCGACGCACTGCGCAAGGCGCGTGTTGCCAATTCCAAAGCGAAGTCGGCCTTTAACAAAGCGCTGAAAGCCGCTGGGGTGGATCCCAAAGATGTAGAAATTGTCGATGGCAAGGTTGTGTTGCCTGGTGGTGCACCAGTGGCAACCGCTCCTGCTGCTCCGGCACCAGCGGCACAGGCTGCACCCGCAGCTGCTCCGGCAGCGGGCGGTAGTGCTGCGGCAGCCGCTAATATTCCCCAACCTGAGCTTATCGAGATTACAGACGGGATGAGTCCAGACGAGATACGCCAGGCACGTATTGCTAACTCCAAGGCAAAGTCGGCCTATAATAAGGCCTTAAAGGCAGCCGGTATTGATCCTGCAAGCGTGAATTAAAATTTTAGTTTTTGAGAGAAAGTTGTGATGAAACGGCCGTTCCTCGCCAGGAACGGCCGTTTTTTTGTTAATTTTTCATGTTGAGCAGGCGCAGCTTTTCACCGACTGAAATGGCAATATTGCGCATAACCCGCATGCCAATGCGAGGATAACGATGGATGAGATTCTCAAAATCCTGATTTTTTAAGGCCAGCAGCGTAACATCTGTGGCGGCAACGGCCGTTGCTGTATACGTTTGATGACTTACCAGGGCAATTTCCCCTAAAAAGTCTCCCGCCATTACCTTCCCCACCGAATGCGAACCATCGGGCGACAAGATGACCATCTCACCTTCCATCACCATGTAAAACACATTGCCCGTGAGGCCCGCTTGCAGAACGGTTTCGCCTTTCTTCTTGTGGATTAGAGAGCATAAACCGGCAATTTTGATGAGCTCACCTTCTTCCAAGCCGGCAAAAACGGCCATCTGGCGCGTTGTTTCATTAACTGAAATCCCGACTCGCTTTTCTTCAAAGCCAGCTCGTACCAGCTCGAAAATTTCACGGCTAGCCGGCGTCAGCTGCGCATCGTCAATTTCAAGCGGTACATACAGCTTTGCCATTTTCAGCGTATCGAGGCGCTCTACTTCATGAAAAACAAAAGAGGGACAGTAGGCTACCGGCACAAACCCCAAATTGCTGAGCGTGCGTTGAATATCGGGCCAGTAAGCTGACACTGTGATTTCGATGTACTCTGCCTTGTAGATGGCTTTGGCCCAGGCATCCAGTTCCTTAAGCAAAAAACCGGCCACATCATCCCGTAAATCAATCATTTCCAGGATTTTGATGCTGTGTCCAATCGGGTCCACCGTAAACCCAATGGCGCCCACAATGCGCTCATCTTCACGCGCCACCAGATAGCGCACATTACGCGACTCCAGCAGAAACAAGCCGTAGCTCAGCTGCAAATTGCCAAACACATGCCGCCGCGATAAACGGCCGCGTTCGATGCGCAGCAAATAGGGCAGGCCAGACTCAGTTAATTCTTCCACCTGGAACTCTGTGCCAATGGGATATCCATCCACATCATCCACGGCAATGAGATCGTTGCGAAAACCAGTGTTTTGCAAAGCGAGTTGCCCCAACAAAAACGCTTCGGGAATGACGCGCGGGTTGTTGCAGCGCAGATCGCGTGCCGGGCCAAATGGCTTGGCCATCATTACCAGGCTTTCCCGATTGTCGAGCAAAACTTTCTGGGGCAAAAAGCCAATCGGACGCAAGTCGAACTTTTCTGAGATGCGTTGGGCGTGGGTGTGCGCGGTGCGGCATTCCGTCAGGCCAAAGTGGAGCCGCCGCTCAGCAAAAGCCAGACGCGCTTCCATGAGGGCACTGCCAACGCCCTGTCCTCGGTGCCCAGGATCAACCGCCAAACGGCCGAATTCCCCACACAAATCCGCATAAGCCCCCACTTCAAAATAAACAGAAGCGGTGCCCACGACTTTGCCCGCCAATTCTGCCAGCAAAAAGAGATAGCTGTCCTGGTAAATGGAGCGTTTGAGCCACTCATCATTGTAGAACTCTTTGTAGGGATATTCTTCACCGTAGCTGCGGTAAAAAAGGTCGCGTACCGCGGGTAAGTCAGCTTCTGTGACATGGCGTACGTTTACATCTACAGTCATAAGTGCAAATCCTCTGTCAATTGGCCTGAATCGTGAACATCATAACGTATTTTGTGGCAAATGGGGCAAAAAAGTGGGGAATCGTCGCAATATTACCACATCTTCTGGTGTGTTTATGTAACTATAACGCCCCTGTGATAAATTTTAACCTTTGTTTGGGCTGTCTGTGGGCAGCACACTATGTTACAATCGCTGATTGCACATTTGTTTGACAGGTAAGCAACCAATGGCACATGGATTAGTGGATGTTCGCATCCTGCAAAGAGAATATTTGCTGGCGATATCGCGCGCCGTTACGGCCGAATTAGATCTGCAAGATGTGCTGCGCATTATTTTGCGGGCGGCGGTAGAGCTGGTTGCCGGTAAGGCGGGCATGATTGCCCTGCATCATCCAGAATTGGACAGCGTGCGGGTAGCTTCCGTCTATGGCATTCCCGCGCCATTGGTAGACCATTTTGCCCCGCTGCTGCGCGATATTCCACCCTTGGATACCGCTGAGCAAGAAGCGGAGCTGACACGTCGTTTACAAATTGTAGCCCGCCGTTCTAACCTGGGGTTTACGCAAATGGTGCGCCTGCCTATGATCAGCGGCGGTGAGACAATTGGCCTGATTTACGTCTTTTTGTCGGGCACACCCTACCATTTGCCCAATGATGCCGCTTCTTTGCTGGCCAGCTTTGCCGAACAGGCGGCCATCGCTGTAAAAAATGCGCGCCTTTACGAGCAGGTCAACAAAGAAAAGCAGCGCCTGGACGCCATCATTCAGCAAAATGCAGATGGCGTCATGATTTTGGACCAATCGCTGCGCATCACGGTGTTTAACCGGGCGCTCAGCCGCATGGTGGGTATTAGACCGGAAGAGGCAATCGGGCAGCCCCACGAAGCAATTTTCCAATGGCTTTCTCTAAAGACAGATATGGATTTGCACGAGGCACTGGACACTGGCTGGCCACCGCCGGGTGCAGCTCATTTGTATGTGGAAGGTGATTTTCAACGGCCGTTCGACGAAAATCTGGAAACGGCCGATGGTAAACGGGTTAGTTTGGGTATCACTTATGCGCCACTGATGGATGCAGACGGCCGTATGACCGACATCATCGCCAACGTGCGTGACCTGACCCGCTACCGTGAAGAGGAAGCGCTGCAAAAAACGTTTATCTCTGTAGTTAGTCATGAGCTGAAAACGCCGGTTTCCATCATCAAAGGATACGCAGGCACGCTGCGGCGACAGGATGCCAACTGGTCGCCGGAAATCATGCAGGATTCACTGGCCGTCATCGAAGAAGAGGCGGACAATCTGACCGATTTAATTGACAGCTTGCTGGAAGTATCGCGCTTGCAGGCCGGCACCTTCAACCTGGAAGTGAGCGAAGATGTCCAGCTCAACCGCGTGGTGGAAAACACGGCGCGTAAATTTGGCAACCAGTCAGACAAGCATAAAATCACGGTGCACTTTGCCGACGATTTCCCGCCCATTTGGGGCGACGAGCGGCGGCTGGGCCAGGTGATGAACAATTTGATTAGCAACGCCATCAAATATTCACCGGAAGGTGGCGAGATTTCGATTCGGGGCGAAGTGCATCCGCAACATGTTACCGTTTCGGTGCGGGACAGCGGCATTGGCATCCCGGATCATGAACAGCACCGTATTTTTCAAAAATTTTCGCGGCTGGACAATGCCCTGAGCCGCAAAACTGAAGGCACTGGGCTTGGTTTGTTCCTCTCTAAAGCAATTATTGAGGCGCATAACGGCCGTATCTGGTTCCACAAAAATCCCAATGGACCCGGCACCACCTTCACCTTTTCCTTACCAAGAAATTAATGCCCGTAATCAGTAATCGGTAGGTCAGTTATCAGTAGGCAGGTTGCTGATAACTGATTACTGACCACTGAATACCGACACTTGCCACTAAAAATAGGAGCAATTATGTACACACAAATTACGTGCCCGCAGTGTGGCACGCCGTATACGGCCGAAATTCATCAGGTTGTTGATTCCAAACGCACGCCCCAGCTGAAGCAGCAGTTGCTGAATGGCCAGCTTAACGTGGCGGTTTGCCCGCAGTGCGGCGCTGGTGGCCAGATGGCTACCCTCATGCTTTTTCACGATCCCGACCATGAAATGTTCATGATACACGTGCCGCAAGAGCTGAATCTGAACCAGATGCAGCGGGAGCAAATGATCGGCCAGCTTACCAAGCAGGTGATGGATGAAATGCCGCCCGAAGATCGGCGCGCTTATATGTTCCAGCCGCAAATTATGCTGAACTGGCAAACCTTTATGGAAAAAGTGCTGGAAACAGAAGGCATCACCCCAGAAATGATTGCCCGGCAGAAGAAGCAGTCGGAACTGCTGCAAACGCTCATGCGCGCCGACAAGGATGTGCAGGATGTGCTGCTGAAAGAGCGGGCTGACGAGATTGACGAGACCTTTTTTGCCATGCTGCAACAGTTTGTAGATATGGCTTCGCAGTTACAGGATAACCAGCAGATGGTGAAGCTGACCAATCTGCGGGCGCGGTTAATGACGGAAACGGCCGTTGGCCAGCGTATGGAGCAGCAGCAGATGGCCCTGCACAAGCTCAGTCGCCAGGCGAAAAAAGAGGGCGGCCTCTCGCCAGCCATGCTGGTGGAACACATCGTGGCGAACCAGGAGCAGCCTCATGTCGTGGACGCTCTGGTGATGGCCGGGCAGGGCGCACTGCAATACGAATTTTTCAGCTTGCTTACCGCCGAAATCGAGAAAGCGGAAAAGGCTGGGGACAAAGCGGCCGTTTCTCGCCTGACAGAGCTGCGAGCCGACTTGCTAGAGCTGTACGAAGGCATGCAGGAGCAGTCCAAAAGCATGCTGCAAGAAGCCATGAATACGCTCAATGTCATCCTGGAGGCGCCCGATAAAGAGCAGGCGCTGATGGAAAATGCAGAACAGATTGATGATGCGTTTATGTCGGTGCTGGTGGCTCGCATGAATGAAGCTGACCAAAAGCAGGACCTGGCTCAATTCCAGGCCCTGAACGAGATACACAACCTCATTTATGCTCAGATGGAGCGCACGCTGCCGCCACACGTGCAGCTGCTCAACCAATTGGTGCGCTCGGAATCACCAGAAGAACAGGTTCAACTGCTGGACGAGAATGCCGATTTTATTTCTGAGGATTTGATCCAGCTTATTGACCAGGTAATGGAGCAGGCAGATGGTCGCGGACAAGATGATTTGAACGGCCGTCTCCAATCCGTAAAAACGCTCATTCAGGCAAGATTGTAAGCAAGCCACGGGTAAGACCGTCTGTCCATGACAACGCCGCTTGACACCGACTTTGACACCGATTTTGCCAACCGGATTGCGCAGCTGGAAGCGTATAACAAGCATCATTATCGCCCCAACAGTTATCTGCATAAATGGTGGGCGCGGCGCTGCGGCAGCACTTTCCGCCTCATCCTGAAGCAGTTGGCTGAGGCGGAAGCGCAGCGCGATTATTACGCGCCGGGTGGCCTGGCTGGCAAAATCATTCTGGACCCGATGATGGGCGGCGGCACCACGCTCCACGAGGCCATTCGCCTGGGCGCGCACGTCATTGGGGCAGATTTGGAGCCAATCCCAGTATTGCAAGCCCGTGCCACGCTGACGCAGGTCGATTTGGTGGCGCTGGAGAAAGCGTACAAGCTGTTTTACACGGAGCTGCGCAAAGCGATCGGTCCGTACTTTACGACAGTATGCCCGGAAAACGGGTTGGAAACGGCCGTTAACTACACGCTCTATGGTGTCAGGCGGGTGTGTAACGGCCGTTCCGTCATCATGGTGGATTCGCTGGTGCTGCGGGTTGAGGCGGATGGCTCAACCATTCAGCTTTGCCCGCGCTGCCATGCCATTTTGCACGATACGGCCGTTTGCCACTGCGGCGATACAGCCGGCAAACCGCCACTGCTGGAAAAAGGCACTACCACGTTTGCCGGGGAGCCAGCCGAATTTGAAGATGACAATTCGATTCCTTACTACCAACGGTACGTGCCGCTGGTGCTGGTCATACGCTGCCCCCGCCAGAAGAAGCTGCTGTTCAAAGCGCCCGATGAGCAAGATTTAGCGCTGCTGATCCAGGCCGACGAGCTGCGCCAGACGCTGCCGTTTGACGAGGCGGCGTTTGCCATCGAACCGGGGCGTAAATCGCGCCAGCTCACGCCGCGCAGCATTGAAAATTACCTTGATCTTTTTTCCAGTCGCCAACTGTTGTATTTGCATCATGCCATCCGCTTGCTAGGCCAGTTTCCAGCCGAAATTCGCCTCAATTTGGGGCTGCTAGTGTCCACATCGCTGGAGTTCAATTCGATGCTGTGCGGGTACAAAGGCAAAAACAAGCGGCGGGCGGGAGCAATTCGGCACACTTTTTCTCATCATGCCTATTCGTTTCCCTACACGGCGCTGGAGAATAATCCGGTTTATCCGCGCAAGGCGTCGGGAACGCTGCAAAAGTTGTTTCAGTCTCGCATTCGGAACGGCCGTTTATGGGCCAAAAAGCCGCGCGAGCGGATCATCGGTAAGTGGCCATCGCCGAACGGCCATCACTATTTTGTGGAGATTGCAGGTGAGCGGGATGCTGGCGTTGAAGTGCTTGATGTGGCGGAGATGACGCCGGAAAGCAGCCAACGCTTTTTGCTGCTGCAAGGCTCGTCCACGCAGCTCGATTTGCCGGATGGCAGCGTGGATTACATCGTCACCGATCCGCCGTATTTTGACAGCGTGCAGTATAGTGACCTGGCGGCTTTTTTCCGCGTCTGGCTGCGCCATCTGCTGCCGGACGCGGCCAATTGGGCCTACGATACGCAAGAATCGGCCGTAGACCCGCACCAGCTGGACAGCGAAAGCCGCTACGCAGAGCTGATGTCTGGCATTTTTGCGGAATGTCGGCGGGTGTTGAAGGCGGAAAACGGCCGTTTCATCTTCACCTTTCACCATTGGAATCCCAAAGGGTGGGCGGCGCTCACGATCGCTTTGCGGCAGGCGGGTTTTGCTCTGGTCAACCGTTACGTTGTTCATTCAGAGAATCCGATTTCGGTGCACATTTCGGGCATGAAGGCGCTGCTGCACGATGCGATTTTGGTGTTTGCGCCAGCCGAAAGTGTGGCTGTAGTTTGGGAACGGCCGTCTCACATCAACCAGAGCGACAGCGAACAGTTCTGCTACGATTGCGGCACCTTTTTGGGCTGGATGTTGCAAGAGGCTGGCGTGGAAACGGCCGTTTTAGACAGTTGGCAAGACGCATTTACCCAGGAAACCGCTTAAATTCCCTCTAACGGTTGACAACCCTCAGGCCAGCGGTATATTCTCTGGCTACTCATGATCTCATTCCTGCGTGAATTCTTCAAACGATTATCTTCTGTCACAGGCGATGCGGTGGCCCAGCCCCCGCCTCCCCAACCGTCCCCTGCGCCGGACACAGCCAAAGGAATCAACATGGTGAAAGTACCCAACAAGATTGGTTTTCATACTGGCCCTGGTGGGAACCCCACCGGCATTGGCGATTACATGCGCGCTTTAGATGCCGCCGGGATTCCCATGGTTCTCAAATCTGTGGATCATTATGGTCCGATTTTTGAGGCGCAAGAAATCATGAAGAAATCCAACGTGCCGCACCTGCTCATCTTCCGTTTGAGCGACCGGCATGGACCGGACGACAATTACAAATACGATACGCCACCCTACAAAGACCCCAAATACGTGAATGATCCCGAAGGCGGAGCGAACAAGCATTGGCGCAAAACGTTGGCCAAGCTGCCCCCGGAATTTGACAAAGAGCGTGTCTGGTTGGAAGTGGTCAACGAGGTAGACCGCAATTTGTGCGATTGGTTAGGCCGTTTTGCCGTGCGCATTGCCAATTTGGCACAGCGGGATGGCTACAAAGTGTCGCTCTTTTCCTGGTCGGGCGGGGAACCGGAGCCTAGCTGTTGGGAAACGCCGGGAATGCTGCAATATTTGCGCCTTTGTGCCCAACGGCCGCTTCAGGCCGCCGTGGCGCTGCATGAGTACAGCTTCTTAGAGCAGGATATTTTTGACCAATTTCCGTTTAAAGTCGGCCGTTTTCAATATCTCTTTCAGGTGTGTGATAAGCACAACATTCCGCGCCCGCGTGTGCACATCACCGAATGGGGCTGGACGCTCGACAGCGTGCCGGTGCCAGAAAAAGCGCTCCCCGACATTCGCAAAGTGGGCGAACTGTACGCTCGCTTTCCCGAAATTGAGGGCGCGGCTATCTGGTATTTGGGCGGCAGCTTCTCGGGCATTGCCGACAAGGCACAAAGGCTCATCAAGCCCGTCACCGACTTTACCTTGAATCACCGATTTGAGGTGTTGGAGGGCAGCGACGAGATTGATGTGCCGGTTATTGGCGGCACGCCACAGCCTCCCATGCCAGATCCCGAGCCTGTGCCGGGGCCGGAACCGCCGTTACCTCCGTCGCCACCCTCACCGCCAGCTGAACCACCGCCACCTGATCCGGAACCGGAACCAGAACCTGAGCCACCGCCTGCGCCGGAACCGCCTCAACCGCCGCCGCAGCCAAATGCCCAATTTATTGCCGATGTGACGATCCCCGACGATACGCGCCTTCAAGCCAAAACCACTTTTGTGAAGACATGGCGTGTTAAAAACACCGGTAATGTTGCCTGGGGTAGTGGCTATCATCTGGTTTTTACGGCTGGGACGGCAATGACAGAAAAGACGAAGCAAGCTTTGCCAACGGCCGTTCCTGGCCAGGAAGTCAATTTATCTGTCGAGTTCACGGTGCCGGCGCAGCCGGGTGTGTATGTCAGTAGCTGGCGCTTGCAGGATGACCAGGGGCAGCTATTTGGGGATGGCGTGTTTACCCGCATCATCAGCGTGGATGAGGGGCCAAGCAACGGCATTTACGTGGCCGATGTCACCATCCCTGACGATACGCGCATGACAGCGGGACAGGTGTTTACCAAAACGTGGCGCGTCAAGAATACCGGAAAACGGCCGTGGGGTGCGGGCTTCCAGTTACTGTTTGAGAAAGGCACTCCGATGACCACACAGCAGAGCATGCCGCTGCCAGCCTGTGCGCCGGGGCAAGAGGTTGAAATCTCTATTGCGCAAACCGCACCAACAAAGCCCGGCACCTACTTTGGCGACTGGCGCATGCGCGATGATCGGGGTGAAATATTCGGGGAAATTCTCTTCTTGCGAATTGTCGTTTGAGAATAAAAAGACCTGACAGGTTTACAAACTAGCTTGTCTGCACCATAACTTTGCTTAACAAAGTTACTTGCTCTCCAAGTAGGATAATAAACCTGTCAGGTCTGGATAATAAAAATTAGCCGCCCAGGAATTCTTCCATGTTGGCTTTACTGATCCGGTACGCGTTGCCGATCTTGCGGGCTTTCAAATCACCAGCTTCAATGGCAGCAATGACATCTTCATAAGAAACTTGCAGCATTTCGGCAGCCTGCTGCGGGGTCATGACGTCTGGCATTCCGGCAGCGCCGCTGGCTGGGGCAGCCTGCGGTTGCTGGGTTTGCTGCGGCTGCTGTTGCTGCTGATTTTGCAGGTTCTGCATGGCGGCCATACCCATCGCGCCAAAGCCAATTTCGCCCATGTTGCCACCTGACGGATTGTTGGCGGCGGCGACGAAGGCGTCAGCCTGCTGCTTCTGGGTGTAGCTGGTGCCGTAGCCCATGTTGGTGACCACTTCCAGCGACTTGGGATGCAAGCCCATGCGAATGTTGAAATCCACCAAAACCATGCCCAAGGCGTCAAATTCAGCCTGGAGCAAGCCAATGAGCAGTTCGTTGAGGTCCTGGGAGAAGGATTGCAGTTGAGCCGGGCCAAGATTCTTGGCGATGGCCAACTCGCTCATTTTGTCCTGCATCATGATGGCCAGTTTGGGATCGAGACGATCTTTTAGCTGGGGTTGGCGTACGCTCTCGCGGAAGGCGTCCATGGCGTTGAGGAAGCGCCACGGCTCTTTGACACGCACGACGTAGGTGCCGTTGCCGACGATGGCGCTGGCCCCCGGCGGGCGGTTGAGGTGCTCAATGATGATGGGTTGCGTTGTGCCCCATTTCATCGTGAGGTCGGTGGTTTTTACGAAATACACATCCGCCGTGAAGACGTTTTTTCCACCAAAAAGACCTTTTTCCACCCAATCCATGAGGAAGGGGACGTTGGCGGTGGTCAGTACGTGGGTGCCGGGCTCGAAGGTGCCCATTGCTTCACCACTGCGCACGAACACGGCCGTTTCCCCCGGATTCACAATCAGGGGCGAACCTAATTTAATATCCCCCAGACCACCGGGAGGGAACTTCCGTACAACTTCGTCCCGAAGCCAGGAATCAATTGCTACGCGATCAAACACTTTTGCCATGAGTCAATCTCCTTAAAAATAAGCGACACAGAGTTTCGCAGAGAAGTCACAGAGTTACACAGAGAGAAAGAAAAATCTTGTTAATCTGCGAAATCTGTGATTTCCGAATAATTACATATCAGTTTTCAGATCGTCGTCTGAAGTGCCGATGCCTTTAATCACTTCGTCGCGGCCATCGAAAGTGGTGTTGGCTTCTTTGACGGTGTTGTCCAGTTCACGAATGGCACCGGCCACGTCGCCATCTTCATCAACGGCTGCTGCGAGAACGGCCGTTTCTGCCGCAATTTGTTCGGCAAAGTTCAAAATATTTTCATCGAAGGCGTAGATGCGGGCCAAATCTTCCTCTTTTACCTTGATGGCATCGAAGAAACCGGCGTACCCTTGGGGAGCATCCTTCACCTTGCCGATGAGGCCCATCAGGCGGGTGTCTACGCGGCCCAGTGGCTCGGCGTGGTCAATCGCCTTGATGATGTCGCGGCTCAGCTCTTCGCTGACGCCGCCCAGCTGTAGGCGGCTGCCTTCCAGTCGGTCGGCAATCGTTTTGCGCAGGAGCTGATCTGCTTCACGCCGGCGGCTGCGTTCCATGTAGCCATCCAGGCCAGGGATTTTGCTCAACAAATTGCCCAGACCGGTTGATTCGCTCTGGATTTTGTCAAATAAGTCGGAAATTTGTTCTTTCATATTGGGAAGCCTCTCTTTACAAGGATTTTCGACTGTACCGATGACAGCCACGCTAAACAATAAATGGGTGCATCAGCTTGGCACTGACTGTCACCTTTCCAAAAAATATTCTGTGCCGCAGAAGGGGCAGCGAATGACACCCTTCCCGGCCAATTCCAACTCGCCACCGCAATGTTCGCATTTATTCAGCTCATGCAGCTCTTTTGCCTGACGAGAGTATAACATACCTTCATCCCAGTTTACATAGCCAGAAAACAGCCCCATCCCCACGAGTTGGTACAGATCTTTTTGTACCTTGTCACGGGTGCTGTTTAGCTCAATGACCAGATCGCTAATGGCGATTTGGCCCCGGGTTTTAACCATATCCAGCATTTGGCGTTGTTCCTGGGCGCGGGCGGAAACGGCCGCATCCTGGCCACCTTTCCAAAAGAGGAACGCGCCAAAGCCCAGCTGCGGCAGCACCAGCACTAAAAAGCCCAGGGTGATGCCCAACGCCATGCCGCCCGGCGTTAGCCGCCCTTCGCCGCGATAAACGCCCATCAGGACGACAACAATAATGCCAACGATGATGCCGCCAGCGATAAGAATAAGTCCAAGTGTTCTGCCCATAGTTTCCTTAGTTTCGTTTTATAGATTATAGATTGGACCAATTTCGTTTAATGATAGGTACTTTCAAATACAAGAAAATTGGTCCAATCTTGCGTGTGTAATTAGCCAAAGCCTCGACTGCCGCCACCGCCAGAACTGCCGCCGCTGAACCCGCCGCTAAAGCCACCGGAACTGCCGCCGCTGGAGCTGGGCGGGGTGCTGCGCATGGTGGTGGCGGTGCTGTTGAGCATCCGTGTTAGCCCGGCAGACATTGATTCTAGTCCGCCAGCCATGCCGGAGGCGGCTGAGTCCAAACTTGGTAGAGATGGCGTGGCACCGCCGCTGCCGCCTGTGGGGCGAGGACGGCCGTATCCACCATAATGCCCATAGCCGTAAGGCACGTACCAGCCGGGAATGGGCGTGTGCGGCGCGCTGGCAAACTTGCGAATCCAGCTGCGATCCAGGCCAAACGCCGTGGCGTAGGGTAAATATTTTTCAAACAGGTCGCCCGCCTGCGCCATATCTTCGTACTGCTCGATGTTTTTCAGGTAGTTGCGGAAGGCATCCCATTTGGCCTTTTCTTCTGCGCCTTTGGCGGTTTTGCTAGGCATGTAACGCCCCACTACGCCTACAAAAATAGCGGTGATGAATAGCGCCAGGCCGGTGCACACGCCGACGTAGCCAGCTTCTGCAGGCAGCGCCGCCACCAGCCCGATAAAGGCAATGACTGAGATAAAACCGATGAAAGCGGCCATAACCACATAGCGGGTGCGTACTTTGTCGGGAGAGCGATCTACGAATCCTTCGTGTAGGAGTTCGTCATACAGCATGTTGCGCAGTTTGGGTAGTTTATTGGCAAATTTATAGCGCAGTTCTGACAGCTTGCGCTCGGTTTTGTTGCCAAAAAAGGATTGGACGAACTGGACTTCATACGGCCGTAAACCCGTCTTGTCGTCATTTACCAGCGTGAACACATGGTTTCGTGCTTTGTTTTCGCTGATGTTGATGTAGCCGCGCTGCGCCAAATCGACCAGGGTGGAGATGATGTCGCGCATGTCGGCCTTCTCATCGACCAGCGTGCCCACCACCGCCGGACGCAAATTGGAGGGCGGTTCGGGCAAATATTCTGGCACGATGAGGCCCGTTTCCGGGTCGCGGCCGCGTGTGTACCAGAGCGCCAGCACGCTCAGCGGCCCGCCGACGAAGAGCAGACCGGACAACACCAACCCGATCAGGCCGTAGACGTCGGCGCTTTGCTGCCGCTGCTGCCAATCTGGGGTGGGGATGTCCAGGATGCCGTGGGGGAACTGGACGCGCACTTCAAAGGCTTGCCCAGGTACGAGTGGTTCGAGAAGGGTGTAGGTGATGATACGGCCGTTTTCACTGGCGCTCGTCTCTACCAAATTGGCACTGCCAGCCGCCAATCCTTCAATCAGGTAAGTGCCATCGTCGATGTAGCGCTGCGGCTCTACGCCTTCTGGCAGGCGAATGGTGACGGTGCTGTTCTGGATGCGCCCTGGATGGTCCGAGGGAATCGCCTTCCAGAAAATCTGGTCGCCGCTGCCCTCATCCAGCGTGCCGACGATGATGCCGCCCTCGACCGTGTAGCTGAAGGTGTAAGTATGCTGTCCCACCGCTGGTTCAAAATACCAATCGATGCGTACTTCGTTGCTAGAGCGGCTAACTTCAAAGGTGCCGGGGGCATTGCTGCTGGACTCCTGGTAAATCAGGTCGCCCTCGCGCAGCGAAATGTCGGTGATGTTGTCGTTGTTGCCTGCGCTGCCGGTGAGGATGGCCCCGTAGCCAAAGGTAAACGGCTCGCCGGAGAAGTTGAGCACCTGCGTCTCCACAATCTGCATGTCGCCATTTTCCAGCAGCGTCATGTCCACATCAAACCGCTCCCAGTAAAAGGACTTCGTTTGCGCCGCTGCCGAACCGGGATTGATTAGCAGACTTAGTAGTGCAGCAGCTAACAAGAAACTAGCTGTGAGTAAATTCCGTTTTGGCAAAAAAGTGTAGGATTCCTGCATTTTTCTTTTCATTTTGATGGTAGAAGATAGTAACCACATGATTAAGAGATTCTATCCTGAATAGATTTTGGGTGGTCTGGGAGAAATTACATTTATGCAGTCATGAATACCTGTTACCAAATATTCTACGTTATGTATTTCGGTTCCAGAAAAGTATTTATTTTTTCTCTGAGTTTCTAATGTAATCCAACCGCCTTCAACAATTTCCCACAACCAGCCGCTGCTTCTTGCATCATCATTCCAATATTCTGTCATATCACTTTCATCAAGGACTCGAAAACCTACAGGTGTAGAAAATATGACATAAATGGGTTCTTTCTTGTTAGGAAATTTCAAAGTAATTCTGAGTTCCCAGAGATCATATTCAAGGTTTGTAATCTCTGGTATCTCTGAAATCTCAAAAGTAGTATTCAAAGATTTAGTTTTGGGATTCGGCAACGACATAATCATACTGTTTTGCATTTTAGGAAGCTATGTAAAAATCATTGACCAATTTTGTAAGTCATTCTAGCCACTGAGAGATGATCTGGTCAAGCTGGCTAGATTGTTGTAGGGTGGTCAGACTTTGGTTGAGCACGTCGAGTAACTGCTCATCTTCACTACGCACGACCAGGGCAAAAGGTTCTACGGTGACGCTTTCGGGCAGCCGCTTGAGGCGGTCGTGGTCGCGCAAGAAAAGACGGCCGCTTATCGCATCAGTAAGTGCAGCATGGGCGGCGTGGGTGTTACCCTGTTGAACGGCCGTAATTGCCTCATCTGCCGTCGAAAATGTCATGATTTCCAAATTTTCCACCCGCTTGGCCCACTCGGTGGCCTCCACGTGCCCTAAACTGCCCAGTTCTACCGCTACCGTCTGGCCGCTCAAATCAGCCATTGTCTCGATAGTGTCGTTGTCCGCCGGGACAATTAAGATTTCGCCTGCGTTAAAGTACGAGTTACTGTAGCTAAAATCTCGCGTCCGCTCCGGGATGATGACCAGGGCGGAAATGAGTACGTCTACCTGCTCGGTCGCTAGAGCGTCATACAGGCCATCGTAGCCAAAGTAGACAAACTGGACGTCCAGCCCCAAATCGTTGGCAATGGCGTTGGCTAAATCAATATCCAGGCCATACAAATTGCCGCCGTCATCCACCTCGAAGGGTGGGTAAGTGGGGTCCAGCCCCACACGCAGCAGGCCTGCCGCTTGTACGCGTTCCCAGCTAGAATCGGCCGTTTGGCAGCCAATTTGCAGGATGACGAGGGTTAAAAGAGCAATTAGCCATAAGCTTTTTCTAGCATAGCTGCAAAGCGATCTGAATACGATCCGACGAGGGTAGCAAGTGGCAAGTGGCAAGTGGCAAGTAGCCTTCGGTATAGAAGACCTGCCACCTGCAACCTGCAACTTGCCACAATACTCACTCATTTCCGGTGAACTCCTGTAGCTCCGTGTAAATCGGTTTCGCTACAAATTCGGGGGTGACAAGCGTGTAGTAATCCATGAAGCTTTTGGTGGGGGCGGGGAAGCGGAAGGCCCAGATAGCGATCATCTCCACATAGGGCCAATTCTCTTCGGCGTAGGTGAGGGCGTCGAGGGTGTTTTGAATGCGCTGGCCCGGGCGCACGGCCATAGTCCAGCGGGGATGATCGTTCCAGCCAAATTCGGTGATGTAAATTTTGGTGTCGGCGTCGCCGTGGCGCAACATCACCTCACGCACCAGCTCCACGCGGCGGAAGTTGAGGATTTCCGGGCCGGGATCGGCGAGGGCGGGGAAGGTGAGGCCGTAGGTGTGCACGGCCAGCCCGTCGAAGTAGTCGGCGGCGCCAGCGGCGTACATCTGGTCCAAATATTCCAGGTCGTTTAGTCCCCACGGTGAACCGGCCGGCTCCAGGGTAGGAGCCAGCGCGCCGCCCAGCACCAGCACGTCTGGATTGGCGGCCTTGATGGCAGGGTAGACGGTTTTGAGCAGATTGGTGTAGTCAACGGCCGTTCCCTCCCGATAGCCCCACTCATAGCTCAAATTCGGCTCGTTGCCGACGATGATGGCCGCTAATTTGCCCTCGTACCGCTCGGCAAAGCGAGCAGCAAATTCGGCAAAATCGTCGTAGGCGGTGTCGTCTAGATAGTTGAGCGGGGTGTCTTCCGGTCGCGCCCAGCCGGGCGTGAGGCCGATGCGGGCAATGACTTTTAGCCCCTGAGCGTGGGCGTGCTCAATCACCATGTCTGGATGCTCCCAGGCGATGCCGCCATCTTCGGCGTGGTAGTAGGCCCAAGGGAAAAGCTCCACAATCCAGGGGGAACCCATTTGGCGCACCATTTCCAGGCTGCGCTGAATTTTCCACTCTTCGACTTCATCGGTCAGGCGGGTATGTACGCCCAGAATGGGATGATCGGTGTGCACCATTTGTGGTGGCCCCGGCACGATGAGCAGCGGCGCGGGCTGGATGAGGGTGATGAGGGTAATGAGCAGCAGCAGGCGCAAGCCGCTGCGAAAGCGGAGCTTGTGGGCGAAGGTCAACGTCACGTTTGGGCTTGCAGGGCGGTTTGATAAAAATCGGCCCACCAATCCAAATGCTGGAAGATGGCGTCTAATCGCTTTGCGGGGGAAGCGGTGCGGTCTGGTAAGGGCTCGGGTGGCTCAAATTTGGCCGGGATGATGCCCAGACGGAATAGAAGTTCATTTTCCAGTTGGATGTTGAGCATCCGGTTTTGGTAGTCGTGGATGAGTTTGTGCAGCGTTTCGTCGCTGGCGTCAGGGGCGGTGAAGTAGCTGTGCGGTAAGTCCGCTATCAAAATTTGGGAGGGTACGCGGGCTGCCTGGCGCAAAATTTGGGGGCTCGATGGGGTGAGCTTGCTCAGGAAGTTGATGCCCCATTTGTGCTGATATTTGTTAAAACGCAGGTCGAGCGCCTTGTCGTAGAGGGCCATCAGGCAAAATTGGGCGACGGTGGTGATGTGCAGGGCGTCGTCGGATTTGGGCAGGTGTTGGGCCAGCGCTTGCCAGTTAATCTGGGCGATTTGCCGAGGCGTGAGCTGGTTGAAGACGAAGATGTTTTTGTGATTTTCGTTGTAAATGGCTTGCAGGCCGGGAATGGTGGGCGATGTTTGTCCGGTTTGGGCTGCTTTGTGCCAGGTTTGGGCGGCGGGTAGCTGGTTAAGAACGGCCGTTAATGCCTGCTGCATGATGTTGAATTGGGCAACGGCCGTTTGCCCCATTGGCACCGGTTTATTGGTCACCTGCCGTACCAAACGGTGGAGGTGCTGTTTGGTTTCTAATGCGCTCTGTTCGTTCAGCGCCGCAGAGGCTTCCATGAGTTCATGGGCCAGGTGAGCGTACACTTCGTAAGGGTTTACACGGGTGCGGAAGAGCGTGGCGGGTTGGGTGCTGCCCGCCAGCTGCTGGCCATATTGCAGCAAATGGAGCGCCAGATGGGGATTGAAACGCAGGTGGCGCTGTAGGGCATTTTGGCTGGCAACAAGCGGGGCTCGCTTGAGCAGCCCGCTGTGCCGCTGCCAGAGGGGGTAAAAGCTTTGGCGCACGGCCTGAACGTTGGCGTTGGGGCTGGTGATGAGCAGGAGGTTGGTGTCGGAAACGGCCGTTGCCAGACCATCTCTCGTTTGACTCCCAAACAAATAGACAGCTTTCAATTCGGGACCCAGGTCTGACATTAAAGTTTGGGCGATAGTGGGGAACGCTGCGTTCATAGGGGCATTATACTTTGCCGATCCTGCTCTGGGCAATATGTTGGCTGGATTATGAGATTGATCCAATCCAGGTTTGGCGGTTTGGGCGATTGAGGATGCAAAAGAACGGACCAATCTGGTGAGGCGCCGTTAATTTTGGTTTAGCCGCTGGCGGCGAGGCAGGTATAATGTGACGGGTCGGCTCCCAATGGCCGATTTGAAATGATTTCCCAAGTTCGAGGGCACTTATGCGTATTTTTATTACAGGCGCCACTGGTTTTGCCGGGTCTCATTTGGTAGCCAATTTGGTGGAAGCCGGGCACGAGATTTATTCGCTGGTTCACGCGGAAACTAGCCACCAGCCGCTGTTGGCACATGAACACGTCAAGTCGATTCCTGGCAATTTGCTGGATCAAGCATCGTTGGAAACGGCCGTTGCCGCCGCCAAGCCGGACGTTGTTTACCATTTGGCCGGGCAGGCGTATCCGGCCCGTTCCTGGCAGCAGCCGGGGTTGACGCTGGCGGTGAACAGCGTGGGAACGGCCAATTTGCTGCAGGCGGTGGTGAAATACGGCCGTCCGCGGGTGCTCATTGTGACCAGTGCCGAAATTTATGGTGAAATCCGGCCGGACATGCTGCCGATCACGGAGCACACGCCGCCTGCGCCGCATCATCCCTACGGGGTGAGTAAATGGACGGCAGGCATGTTGGTACCGCTGTTTTGGGAGCGATATCAACTGCCAGTGGTGGAAGCACGGCCGTTTAACCATATTGGCCCGCACCAGGCGCTGGGGTTTGTGGTGCCCGATTTTGCCAGCCAGTTGGCCGCTATGTGTCTGGGACAGCGACCCAACCAGATGATGGTGGGCAACCTGGAAGCGATGCGCGATTTTACCGATGTGCGGGACATCGTGCGGGCCTATGAATTAATGGCTGAACAGGGTGAACCGGGCGAAACGTATCTGATTTGCTCAGGCCAGCCGGTGAAAATCGACGCGATTTTGCAGCAGCTGATTGAGCTGGCCAATATTGAGGTGGAAGTGGTGCAAGATCCAGAGCGAATGCGGCCGTCAGACACGCCTTGCCTGTATGGCAGCTATGCTAAATTAAAGGCTCAAACGGGCTGGCAGCCGGAAATTCCCTTGGCGCGTTCCTTGGCCGATATTTTGGACGATTGGGTGCAGCGGCTCTCGTAGGCGGTTTGGTTTATGGCTAAAAAGAAAGAGCGCCTGGATAAGTTGTTGGTGGCACGGGGATTAGTCCCTACGCGCTCGAAGGCGCAGGGGATCATCCTGGCGGGCGAGGTGTTGGTGGATGGCACAATGGTGGATAAGCCGGGAACGGCCGTTCCGCTGGAAGCTGCCATTGAACTCAAGGCCCAACTGCCGTACGTGGGGCGGGGCGGCTTTAAGCTGGCCGGGGCGCTGGAAGCGTTTGAACTGGATGTGACCGGAAATATCTCTGCCGATGTGGGGGCCTGCACGGGCGGCTTTACCGATGTGCTGCTGCAAAATGGGGCGAGTCGCGTTTACGCCATCGACGTAGGCTACGGCCAGCTGGATTGGTCCTTGCGCCAGGATGAGCGGGTGGTGGTGCTGGAGCGCACCAATGCGCGCTATCTGGAAGATTTAGGCGAGCCGGTTAATTTTGTGGCGATTGACGTTTCTTTTATTTCGCTGCGGCTGATTTTGCCAGCGGTGAAGCAGTGGCTGGCAGAGGGCGCCAGCATCGTGGCGTTGATTAAGCCACAGTTTGAAGCGGGACCAAAGCAGGTGGGGCGGGGTGGCATTGTGAAGGATACGGCCGTTCATCGGGCGGTTCTTCTGGAACTGTGGCAGTGGCTGCGCGAGAATGATTTTGGCGTGCTGGGCTTGACTAAATCGCCGGTGACCGGCGCAGACGGCAACATTGAATTCCTGGTTTGGCTACAGGTGGGGGCGGCAGATGCGATTGAGGAAACGGCC
Source organism: Ardenticatenaceae bacterium (assembly GCA_020634565.1). GTDB lineage: Bacteria > Chloroflexota > Anaerolineae > Promineifilales > Promineifilaceae > Leptofilum. The sequence goes on along the minus strand of JACKBN010000008.1, from coordinate 12,758 downwards.
GTGTCTGAGTTGTTGGCTCCCGAACAATCTGACGATTAGTGCAGCGTGCTCATGTTGGGCATCATACCCAAATGTGTGGGCAGCGGTAAGAAGATACAGAATGTACTGCCCAACCCTGGCTGACTCTCGACCATAATTCCCCCTTTATACAAATTGACGATATCCAAAATGGTAGACAACCCTAACCCGCGGCCGGCAGGTTTTGTGGTGTAGAAGGGGGAAAAGATTTTTTGCATCTGCTGGGGCGTCATGCCGCAGCCCGTGTCGGTAATTTGCAGGTAGGCGTATGAGCCGGGATATGGTGAGTGGCTGTTGATGAAATCGAAACGGCCGTCATTTTCATGCAAGGTTTCTCGCCCGGTGCGCAGCAGCACAATGCCTTGTCCGCCTTCTATAGACTCGGCTGCGTTGATGATCAGGTTCATGATTATTTGTTGAATATGTGCCCTTCTGGCCTCGATGGGGGGAAGGTTGGGCGCTAAATCCAGCTGTAACGAGACACCGTTCAGCAGGGTGGTGTTGAGCAAGCTGATATTATCATTGATCAACTGATTCAAATTGATCAGCTCGTCGGGTGCATCTTGCGAATTGGCGTAGGTTAGCAGCTGGCGAGTCAGCTCGGCGGCAAATTCGGCGGCCTGCATTGCTTTTTCAATATGCGAGCGGGCGATATTGTCTTGAGGTAGGGTCGCTAAAGCCAATGAGGTTTGTCCCACAATGCTGGTGAGTAAGTTGCTGAAATCGTGGGCAATACCGGTGGCCAGAAACCCGATTGTTTCTAATTGCTGCGCGTGGGAATTTGAAGGTGGTGACGATTTTGATGACATAGTTAACTTTACAGGTTCTAGAATACAGTCATTGTAAGAATACAATTGCTATTTCTGCTGACATGGTATCACAATCGTTGAGTGGTACCCTCAAAAAGACTGCAAAACACCTGCAAAGCAACTACAAACGCACTGGAAGTAAAAGGGGATTTTGGGGGTGTAAGAGGGGCAAATTTAGGGGGATTACTCGACTGCCGCCAGCCTTTTTTGCATATAATCTAACAGTTCGTTGGCATGGGGTGTGTCTTTAAGCACCTGTAAACCGTCTATAGCTTCCTGCAAGGTTTGTTTGAATACGGCCGTTTGCTCAAGCGCCTCATAAAGATCAGCCAGGTTATCCAAGGAGTTAGCCCAGTTAAAGACATCGCCAAAACGCCGGTAAGCCGTGATTGCCTTAAGGAGCATTTCTTCGGCCGTATCCCATTCCTCTAGCTGCGTATAAACCATCCCCAAGTTGTTATAAATACCAGCCAACTCCATCGGCTCCTGAATTTGCGAATGCAATTGAACCGCTTCCTGCCAGGCTGCTTCAGCTATTTTATAATTCCTTTTGCTATAAGCTACGCTGCCTAAATTGTTTTTTAGTTGACTGAGACGATATACGTCACCAGATTCTGTTAATAAACCCATTAACTCAGAAGAGAGTTTGTTGACTTCCTCCCAATTACCGGATTCGGCCCAGATTGCAATCAGTGTTATAGATGCCTTTGTTAAAAACACAGAATGACCTAACTCACCATAAAGAGAAAAAGCTTTTTTGGCTGTCTCAAGAGCTCTTTTCCAGTGCCTTGTTCTCCTGTAAATATTGGAAAGGTTTAAGTTTGCATTTGCTAAAGCAAGTTTATCCTTGGCTTGTGTTGCTAGAATAATTATCTTTTGGCATAAGATAATGCCTTCGTCTACATCTCCTTGAAGATCTTTCAAGGTGGCTAACATTGCCAGGGTTCGATAGTAGTTTGTGGGGCTATCGGTATTTTCGTAAAGTTGACTTGCAGTCTGGTAACTTTCTTCTGCTCTGTCTAAATCACCCTTGTGGTATAAAATGTCTCCAATTTGCTCTAACATTCGAGCTTCTTTATCTCGTAATTTCAATGTTTGACTGGTGTGAAGCGCCTGATTTAAGTAAACAAGCCAACGATCCCAGTCCGCATAGCCAAAGACAATGGGAAACAGCAGTTGGCTAAGCTTATAGGCAATATCAAACGTTTCGGGCTTTTGCAGCGTGGTTTCCAGGGCGCGTAGAAAATTGTCGTAATCTTCACGAACGAGCAGAATTGGCTCCTCACTGCTCTCTAAAATTTGCAGCCAGCGCAGCGCATTGGCGATTTTCTGCTGCTCCAAAACAGTTCGCCAGTGCGCTTGGTCTGAAATGGCGGCATTTAATGCCATTATTCCCCCTCAATCATGCGCAGTAGAAAGATTTCTGTGAGTCTGTGTAGTTTATATTTCCTTTCAAGAAGCGTACCTGCAATATCTACAAGTGAAGAAATAACCAGATTGGTAAGACAGTTGTAAACAACAGCTTCGGATAAACCTGATACGGCTACCAGGTGCTCTAATGTAAATCCAGTTTCTCCGGCTTGGGTTAAGCTTATTAGCACCGTTTTGCTGTTATTATCAAGCGATTCCCAAATTTCCCGAAAAATATAATCGAAAATACCTTCACTTGCTTCAGTTGGTTTGTTGGAAGTATATCTGTTAAGAACGCTAGACAAAGAGTAAAATCTTAGTTGACCAATAATGAGTTTTAAAGCCAGAGGATTGCCACCTACGATTTGATATATTTGTGATATTTCTTTATCGCTGGCAGTTGATAAGTCCTTAAATCCGCCCCGTCTGGCTTCCTGCCGCACAAGTTGGAGAGCAGATTCCTCATCAAGTTCTTTGTGTGAGTAAGAAAAAATGCCTGGTTCGGAGAGCAGCCGAATACGTGAAGTAAGTAAGAACTTGGAAGGATTTTGCCATTTTTTTAACTCTGGAATCAAGTTTTGATAATCGGCCACTGTTTCAAGGTTGTCGAGAACAACAAGGCAGCGACGATCTTTCATAAATCTGTAGAGCATCCTTTGTCTTTGCACATGAGTAGTATCCTCACCTGCTAAACTAAATTGCATACTTAATCTTTCAATCAGTAATGGCAAGGTTAAAGCTGGGCGGCCACTTTCAATTTGCAAACGGCCTAACATTGAGAGGTGTGTGTGTTTGGCCGTTACCCAGGCAATCTCGTCAAATCTGGTTGATTTAATGATTTGGCGTGTTAAATAATCGGCAAGGGCCGTTTTACCCAGCCCCCCAATTCCGTCTACCGAAATGATAAAATGCTCGTTTTCGTCAAATAATGCCTGGGTGAGAATTTGCTCTGGCTCATGAATGCCAACAAGAGTTTCATACGATGGAATGCTTAGACGAGCGGTCATTTTGCTGCGCCACTCGCTGCTTGCCAGGGTTTCTTGTTGGTTGAGAATTTCAGTTAAATGCGAAATCGCCTGCCGCTGACGATAATATAAAGTTGATTCTGAAATGTTGAGACGGTTTGCCACAGTTAAGACATCTCGTCTATGTTCAAAACGCTCTCTCAGTAATTCCTCGGCTTCTGGAGCTGCATTCCGTAATTGTTCCAACCCAAAACTAAGCACAGCTCGGTTGTTTGCGGCTGTTCCTGCATCCGCTAGCGTGCTGTAAATATCCTCTGTTTGTGAGAGCGCTAAACCGAGCCGCAGATTGGCCAAGGGCCAATCTACAGATTCGCCTCCATGCCACAATCGTAAAGCGGTTAGAACTTCATCTGTATTTATCACAATGTCCCTCGTAGATTCATTTTGGACGATTTGTCTGTAATGTCCCACAAAATCATAAGCTATCTTACACGCTTTGGTGAAAAAATTGCAGGGGTGTTGCAGTCATATTGAAGTGAATTTGTAGTTTCTTGAAGGGCGGGTTTGTTATTGTGGTGCAACATCAGCGGAAGAAAGCTAAGAAGAAAGCCTGATGGTAGCAAATAAGCAGAGAGCTTTGAGAATCTAATCATATTTAATCCTGTGGAGAGGAGGTTTCCATGACATCAATAATGTCGGTAATCAATAGTAATAAAGTGGCTTTTCTTATTTTGGCATTGGTTTTAGTTGCCTTGGTAACATTTCTTGTATTTGCCGTCACAATGCAAAGTGGCGGACTGGAAATTGCTGGAATTTCTACAATGCGTTATTGCGTAACTAGTGGTAGCGTATGTACAGGTGGCTAATAGCTTTTTGAGTTAGTGTATTCTTTAAGAATTTACAAGGTGGCCAAAACCTTGTGAGTTGTTGGCAACACGAGGAGCAACATGTCTTTACCATATCGAAATGGCAAAAAGAAACGATCGCAAAGCTACATATTAATTGGGGATGGTTTTGACGAGTTGGAAGTCATCTACTTCTTGCATAATTTTCGGCAGGCGGGTCTTTCAATTAAAAGTGTTAGCTTATTCGATAAACTGGTCTACAGTCGTCAGGGTGTGGGTCTAAAAGCGGACTACGCTCTGGCTGATAAGCCATTCGATCCCTCTGGGGAAGATTGTCTGTTGATATTGCCTTCAGGCGGTCGTAATGGGGACGCCTTGCGCCACGATGCCAGGGTGAAATCTTTGCTGATGGAGTTTAACAGTGGCAAGGGACGTGTTGCGGTAACGGGCAGCAACAAGCATTTGGCCAAAGATGTGGAGCAAGTTTGTTCTGAGCGCTTGACGCTGCACCATAAAGCAGATCAGGCGCTGGAAGATTTTGTGAAATCTTTGACGGAGCGGATTGTTTACGCTTCGTAGAACTGGCATGAAGGAATCGCGAAAGCCCTGGAAACATCCGGGGCTTTTTTACGGCCGTATCTCCCCTCCACCTCTCACCACTTTAATCTCTCCCACCCACTTCACCTGCCTCAGCGCATCATCTCGCTCACTGGGGACAATCATACGCACCAGACCTTGTTCACGGGTTAACAGACGGCCGTTCATCTCATAGGCCAACAAAATAGGGCCAGCCGGGTCCGGCTGGTGCAGTTCGTGGGCAAAAACGCGATTACCAAACCCATCGGCGCTGACGACCTCCAACTCTTCCCATGTGTCACCGCAAAAGTGCGTGGCAAAGTTTAGTAGGGTAACGCCAGTAAATGTAAACGGCCCCGAGGTTCCGTGTCCGGTGCTGACGATGAAACAGTTGCCTATCGACGTTTTAGGCAGCTGCTGCAAATCGTGAACGGTGATGGTTTGGGAACGGCCGTTACTCCCCACCAGCTCAAAACTCGAATCATTACTCGGCGGTGCTGGATTCGGTTCATGGCTGTGCGGCTGTAGCGGATCGGCCGTTTCATCGTGTGGACTCATATTTCCCTCAATTTTCTACTGAAAACACAATATTTCCCTGATTTTCCATGACCATTCTACCGTAAACGCACCATTTTGATATACTTACACTCATGACACAAAGCAACATTCGCAATTTTTGCATTATCGCCCATATTGATCATGGGAAATCAACCTTAGCCGACCGCCTGCTGCAAGAAACCGGCACCCTCACCGAACGGGAAATGCAGGAGCAAGTGCTCGACAGCATGGATCTTGAGCGGGAAAAAGGCGTCACCATCAAAGCTTCGGCCGTACGCATGACCTACACCGCCAAAGATGGTGAAGAATACATCATGAACCTGATCGACACGCCAGGCCACGTCGATTTTGGTTATGAAGTGAGCCGCGCCCTTTTAGGCTGTGAAGGCGCACTGCTGGTCGTGGATGCGACGCAGGGTATCGAAGCGCAAACCCTGGCCAATCTTTACCTGGCGTTGGATGCTGATCTGGAAATCATCCCGGTGGTCAACAAGATCGATTTGCCCGCTGCCATGCCAGAAGATGTCGCCGAAGAAGTGGAAAACATCATTGGTTTGCCAGCAGAGGATGTTATACCGATTAGCGCCAAAACAGGTGAGAACATTGGCGCCGTGCTGGAAGCAATCGTCAAGCGCGTGCCGCCCCCAACCATTGATTACAACGCCTCGCTGCGCGCGCTGGTTTTTGACTCTCATTACGATTCCTACAAAGGCGTGATTGCCTATGTACGCGTGTTTGAGGGCAAACTCAACAAGCGGGAATGGGTGCGGATGATGTCCAATGAAGTCACCGCCGAACCCATCGAAATTGGCGTATTTGCCCCGGCCATGAAGCCGGTAGACACGCTTTCTGCCGGGGAGGTGGGCTACATTGCCACCGGCCTAAAAACAGTGCGCGAATGTCGCGTGGGTGACACCATCACCTTGCGTGAACATCCAGCGCAGAAGCCACTGCCCGGCTACAAGGCCGTCAAGCCGATGGTGTTTGCGGGCTTTTACCCCACCGAAGGCGAAGATTACGCCCTCTTGAAAGAAGCTTTAGAGCGGCTGCAACTTAACGACGCGGCTCTGGTTTTTGAGCAGGAAACATCGGACGCCCTGAATTTTGGCTTCCGCTGCGGCTTTTTGGGGCTGTTCCACATGGAAATCATTCAGGAGCGGCTGGAGCGGGAGTACGATCTGGACCTGATCGCCACCGCGCCCAGCGTGCGCTACGAAGTAAAGATGGCCCACACGGGTGAGGAAATCATCATCGACAGCCCGGCCGAGCTGCCCGACGAAGGCACCTTCGAAGAGATTCGCGAGCCGTGGATGCACGTGCAAATCTTTACCCCGGACGAGTATTACGGCGTGGTGATGGATTTGGTCATCAAGCGGCGCGGCGAATTTGTGGGTCAGGAATATCCGGCACCGGGGCGTGTGGTGCTTAAATTCGACATTCCCCTGGCGGAAATCATCATTGATTTTTACGATAAGCTCAAGAGCGGCACCCGCGGTTATGCCTCGATGGATTATGAGGCAGCGGGCTATCGAGCATCTGATTTGGTGAAGCTGGAAGTGTTGGTGAACAAAGCACCGGTGGATGCGCTGGCGATGATTGTGCATCGGGACATGGCCTACAATCGCGGGCAGAAGCTGGTGACGGCGCTCAAGAGCAAAATTCCGCGCCAGATGTTCGAGGTGCCGATTCAGGCGGCTACGGGTAAGCGGGTCATCAGTCGGGCCACGGTGAAGGCGATGCGCAAGGACGTGTTGGCCAAATGTTACGGTGGTGACATCACCCGTAAGCGCAAGCTGCTAGAGAAGCAAAAGAAGGGTAAGAAGCGCATGAAGATGATCGGCACGGTGGAAGTGCCGCAGGAAGCGTTCATGGCGGTTCTTTCGCTCAACGACGATTAATTGGTGACAAAAGCCATCTCAAAACGAGGTGGCTTTTCTTTGTGGCGCTATGACAAACTCAGAACTGGAATCGCTGCTTAATTTAGGGCCAAAATCTACCGGTTGGCTGGCCGATATTGGCATTCACACGCGCCAGGATTTGGTGGCAATGGGGATTGTGCCTGCGTACTGTTTGCTGAAGGCCCAGGAGTATCCGGTGAGCCTGAACCTGCTCTACGCGCTTTATGGCGCACTGCACGATATGCCCTGGAACAAAGTGCCGCCAGAAGTTAAACAGCAGCTTCAGGCTGAAGTAGAAGGATTTCGTTTTGGCTAATTTTTATTCGCGTTTTGTGTTCCCTTTGCTGCGGCGTTTCGATGCGGAAACGGTGCATGATCGGACACTGCGGCTGCTGGAGTTGGGGCAAAGTGCGGTGGGACGGCCGTTTCTCAAAAAAATAGCTGGGCCACTCCCCAAAAACCCGGTGGAATTCGCCGGACTTACCTTCCCCAACGTGCTGGGCATGGCCGCAGGCTTCGACAAAGACGTGCGCGTGGTGCCTGGTTTGGCGGCGCTTGGCTTTGGCCACATCGAGGTGGGCACGCTGACGCCGCGCCCGCAGGCGGGCAACCCGCGCCCGCGCATCTTTCGCCTGCCGGAGGATGGCGCGATTATCAACCGGATGGGCTTCCCCAATGGTGGCGTGCAGGCGGCGCTGCCTCGGCTGCAAAAGCTGGCCGCAAAGCCGCACGACTACATCCTGGGCGTCAGCCTAGGCAAGCAAAAAGAGACTCCACTGGCGGAAGCGGCGGAGGATTACAAAGCCGTGATGCAGGTGGTTTATCCGTTTGCCGACTATCTGGCAGTGAACATTAGCTCGCCCAATACGCCGGGGCTGCGCGAGCTGCAAGGTGGGGATTATCTGGGCCAGCTGCTGGGGGCGCTGGTGGCGGAGAATGAGAAATTGGCTAGGGTGTACAACATTAGCAAACGGCCGTTATTCATCAAAATTGCTCCGGATTTGTCGCTGGACGAACTGGATGAAATTTTAACGGCCGTTCAAGACAACCAGATTGATGCCATTATTGCCACCAACACGACGATTGGCCGCGATGGGCTGCATTCGTCCAACCAGCGGGAGACGGGGGGCTTAAGTGGGCTCCCATTACGGGAAAAAAGCACGGCGATGATTGCGCATATTTGGCGGGTGACAAACGGCCGTCTCCCCATTATTGGTGTGGGTGGTGTAAGAACGGCCGTTGATGTGCGGGCCAAGCTAGACGCCGGTGCCAGTCTGGTCCAGCTCTACACCAGCCTCATCTACGGCGGTCCTGGCCTACCGTCCCAACTCATCCATGACTTGAATGAATCTCTTTAGTCGGCGTGGTTTAGAGAGCAAAATTACTGTCTGCGCCCTTCTTGTACAAAATCGACGATTTCATCTGCACTCAAACTTGTGTCTATCCCCGGTACATCCAGCGGCGAACCGCTTCGCAGTTCTGGCTTGATCACAAATATCTGCCCATCGCGCCGCTTTATCCGTACTTCCCCTTGTTGAAGAACCTGATCTAGCAATTGGGCTAACTTTTGTCTCGCTTCTGAATATGTGTAGACAATCATTTCTGCACCTCGATTACTTTTACACCAAGTCGTTCTGCTTTTTCCTTTAAGCCCTGATCTAAAGTGAGTATGGGCAGATTATATTTAACAGCACCCCTCAATAAGTAGGCATCATACGCATAAATATCTAATTCAGCGGCGATTCTTAATGATTCCTCTAGCTCAATTTCTATAAATCGAATAGGAATTTGTTGATAAATTTCAACTGCGGTCAGAGCTTCAGGTAAAGATAATCTCTCACGTTTGAACATTGCCGAAAAAGCATTGGCAATTTCCCAATGGATTGATGGGGGTGCGAGTAAATCGGTTTGTTGCGTCGCTTGAATGATGGCCAGTTTACTGGCTTCATTAACTAATACAGCGATGATAGCTGATGTATCAATAAGTATTTGCATCACAACCTCATTTAATTAGTACAATTGTACAACTTGTTATGCGGGAATACAAGGGTCATGCAAGATCTTCAAAGGCAAAATTGCCCCGGATTTGTCGCTGGCTGAACTGGATGAAATTTTAACGGCCGTTCAAGACAATCAGATCGACGCCATCATTGCCACCAACACCACCATTGGCCGCGACGGGCTGCGCTCGCCCAACCAGCGGGAGACGGGCGGCTTGAGTGGGTTGCCCTTGCGGGAAAAAAGTACGGCGATGATTGAACATATTTGGCGGGTGACGGATGGGAAATTGCCCATCATTGGCGTGGGTGGGGTAAGAACGGCAGCCGACGTACAGGCCAAGCTAGACGCCGGAGCTAGCCTGGTGCAACTCTATACCAGCCTCATCTACGAAGGCCCCGGCCTTCCCGGCCATATCATTCGTGAATGATTGCGCTGAACTCAAAGCTCTTAAAACGGCTTCGGGTTCTTTGGCCACAACGTTTAACAGCACTTACGCAGGCCCCTATGGCTTCCTGTTCTCCTCGCTCCCAATGCCGCAATGTGCCCAGATTAACTCCGAAGATTTTGGCAAACTCACACATCATTGTCCCGTTCGTTTGCCCAAGAGAAAACTCGATTGCTTCCGCTAGCCCTTGCTTGATGCTTTGGACTGATCGGAAAAAGCATTGGCATCCTCGGCAGAGAAACCATGTCCAGCTTTGGTGTAGTATTTTGCAATTTGACCCTGCTCAAGCTGGCGTGTAGCTTCTTCGGCTGATAATTCTATTAAATCAAGTCGTTTATTAATTTGATGGGGATTTTCTTGTTCTTCTGTAGGTTGTTTTTCGATTCCCATATTTTCATATGTTCATTGTGCAATGTTTAATTTTCTGGGTCACTCTTTGTTCGTTCTAGTCTTCTGTAACATCATCCCCTTCTTTTTCGGAAAACGTATGATAAGTGATGACAACTTCGACATCTTCCGGATACCAACCCGTTGAATATTCTACATCACCATCAACGGACACCGATTCTACTTCACCATCTTTTGTCACCCAGCCAGTTATCAAATCATCCAGTTTTTCAGTTTCAATATTCGTAAAACCGTTCTCTTCAAACTCCGAAACGACATCCCGGTAATCTTCCCCTTTGAAATCACTTGATTCTCCAGGCGTTCTGGCATCACCTTCATGATTTAGTTCTTCATCATTTGCACCTAAAAATACAAAAGATAGGATTAATATGGGCATCAGAATCAATAACATTATGAGGCTAACTTTATCATCTCGTTTCTTTTTTTCCTCTTCTAATCTCTTCTTTTCATCTTTTCGGACCTGTTGTTTTTCAACAAAACTGAAAATGGAATCGAGAAAACCTTGCTGGTTATGATTGTGATGAATATTTACAGTTTCAATGTGTTCAATATTTGCCTGCTGAACATTGTAGCTATTGATTGCATTCTCGACTAAGAATGTTGTACCGCAGTATTGGCAATATGCTTTTTCCAATGATGGATCAACTGTCATTTCTCCGCTACATTGCGTACAAATCGCTGGAACAAATGTGGTTGACATTTTTATAATTTCCTCTTTTGAATAATGGTTTTGCTGACTGGCATTGATTTATCCTGATTGAGCAAAGCAACACGATGTAAAAAGTATAGTGATGGATGATCTGAAACACAACTTGGATGAAGGTCATTTTGCTCCCCCATTTTTCCTAATCCGTCAAATTTGATTTTGTGTATGACTATCCCAAGCGACAAATCGTCGCTTGGGAGGTTATTGCCCTACGGCCGTTTCCATCCACCTACTTTTCCCCGCCACCCTTAGGTATAATTCGCCTGAGGAGAACTATGTCCGACTTATCGCAGCAAAAACAAGTCACAGCAATCGTCCACGGGTACGTGCAAGGGGTTTCCTTTCGCTACCACACCCACCGCGCCGCCAACCGGCTGGGCGTGACGGGCTGGGTGGCCAATCAACGGGACGGCACGGTCAAAGTCGTGGCCGAGGGGGATGAAGCCAGCCTGCATCAGCTAATCGCCTTTTTGCACGAAGGCTCACCCGCCGCCCGCGTCCAGCGCGTCGAGGAAAAATGGACCGACGCCACGGGCGAATTTAGCAGATTCTCGGTCAAGTACCTGGGATAAATTTCCAAAGAAAAATAGGACACGGATTTTCACAGATAAACACTGATTTTTTGATTTTATCTGTGTCAATCAGTGTTTATCTGTGTCCAATTTTAGAGTTTCATAGAGATGTTATGGTTGAAGAAAAAAGTAAGGTAGAGCGTCAACGACTGGCCTGGGCGGTGCTGTTGGGCAGCTTCGCCGTTTGCATGATTTTTACAATTGCCGTGCCCATCACGGCCAATGCGCTGCTGCAAAATCTCACCGAATCGCTGGTGATTTTTGTGCAGGCCAACCAGGGTACGGTGGGCATCGACAACAGCACCGGCGACCGCACGGCGCTGCTGGCGGGGGAGGGAGGCGTGGTCATCGCCCCTGGCGAGCGCGTGCTGACGGGCGAAACCGCCTCGGCGCTGATTGCCGTGAATTTGCCCAATGCGGAGGCGCTGCTGGCCCGCTTGCAGGTGTACAGCAGCACCGACCTGACGCTGCTGGAAGCGGCGACACCCCGCTTTGCCGTCAGCGATCATGAGAACAACTTGAGCTTGCGGCTGGACAACGGCCGTATTCGCCTCACTGTGCCCGATTTTGGAGAACGGCCGTCCCAAATCTTCATTGCCAGCCCGCAAAGCGACATCACCATCCAAACGCCGGGGCAATACACCATCCTCGTCAACAACGATGAGACGCAGGTGACGGTGCAGTCGGGGCAGCTGCAGGTAACGGCCGTTGAGGGCGAAAATGGCCTCACTCTGGCCGAAAACCAGCGTGCCGTCGTGCCCACGGGGGCAGCGCCGGTAGGACCACTGGAAACGGAGCGCAATCTGTTGGTGAACGGTGATTTCGGCCAGGAGCTGAACCGCTGGACCATCTTCCCCTGGAACGTCGAACGGGCCGACCAGCCCGCCGGACAGGTGCGCGTGCTCGATGCGGGCGAGGAGCCCCGTCTCAACATCAGCCGCGAGGGCGTAGGCCACGCCGACGTGCTGGTGCGCCAATCCGTCAACCAGGACGTGGCCGAAGTGGAGTCGCTGCGGTTGCTGGTGACCTTCCGCATTTTGAACCAGTCGCTACAGGTGTGCGGCATTGCTGGTAGTGAATGCCCGCTTTTTGTGCGGGTCAATTACGTGGATGGCAGTGGCTTCTCTAATACCTGGCAGCATGGCTTCTACGCCGTCGGCGACCCCATCCCCGGCGTGCAGCCGGATGGCTGTACCACCTGTGCCATGGTTCAAGATGTACATGAGAAGGTGCCGTTGGGGCAGGAATATTTCTACGATATTGATCTAGGAGCTGAGATTTCCCGCCAGGGCCGTATTCCGCCCCGCTTTATCGAGAGCATCATTTTGGTCTCATCGGGCCACAATTTTGAGGTAGAAATCGTCGATGTGGCTTTACTAGCTGCCGACTAATGCCAAAAGTGCCAGTCACTGGGCGCACGATTCTCGGTAAATGGTGAATCTTCTGCCCAGTGACTGGCACTTGAGAATAGCTGTTCCGATGAGGATGCTTACTCTAGCCCCGTCCAGTTTTTGAGCCACGCTTCCAAATCTTCGGGCTGATTGGCG
>JACKBN010000007.1 GCA_020634565.1 Ardenticatenaceae bacterium | reverse complement strand
GTGAAGATGTCGTCACCAAGCGTGAGATCGGTAGGGATGACATCGCCGGGAGGCAACAGAGGATGGCGTGCGTTACGAATCCAGACGGTGCTGCCCGGATGAGGATTGCGCGGTGGCGGTGTCCATTGGGCTCGCTCGTTGGCCTGTTTGGGCGGTTTAGGCTCTTCAAATTCGCGCCAATCGACAAAGTCTGGCGGCACGCCCTTGATGATGGCGGCGTACTTGGCGCGGGCAAAAATCAGGTCTAGCTCGGCCATGCGCTCTACAATGCGAATGATCACGTCAGCGACATCGGCCACCTTGGCGGAGAGTTCAGCCAGGATGCGTTCGATTTCGGCTTGTTCACTCATTTGCAGGCCGCGGTATTCATTGTTCAGGTCCACTGTGCCGATTGGTTCCACCCAGACGGTGGCCCCGCTGCCGCTTTGGTCATGCACAATGCCTTTGATGCGCCCTTTGGCATCGGTTTTGACGGGCACGACGTAACGGCCGCTTCTCATCGAAATGAGTGGTTCCTGGAGCCACTGGTTTTGGCTGGAGTTGAGCAGGCGCTGGAGTTTGTCTTGAATACGGCCGTGTACCGTACGCAGATCGGCGCGAATTTTGGCCAGCTTGCTGCTGGCGCTGTCCAGCACTTCGCCTCGCTCATCAATGGTGCTGCTGATGGCATCTACCAGGCCGGGCACTTCTTCCACTAACTCGGCGATGGCCGCCAAGTAGGGGAACTCATCTTCCACTTTGAGCAGCTGCCGCTTGAGCGTGCGGGAGGCAACGAGCGTACTACGAATGTCCAGCAAATCTTCCGCGGGCAAGGTGAAGCCGCGGAGGGAGTTGTCGGCGGGGCGGCGCACGTCGCGGGCACCGCCAATGGTGATGTTGGTGTGGGTGTCTAGCAGCAGGAGCGCTTCGGCCGTTTCCGTTTGCCACTGCTCGGCCAAAATCTGGTCGGTGGTGGGTTGGAGTTTGCGGGCTAGCTCTTCGCCGGCGCTGAAGCTGGTGTAGCCAGCTAGAATGTTGAGTACCTTGTGGTATTCAAGGGTATGTAATGATTTTGTGTCCATTTTTCTTCTTTTTGGCCACAGAGATCACAGAGAAAACAGAGTTTTTCTGAACGGAGCTGCGAAATCTGTAGTTGTTAGACGACTCTGGGAGCACATACCCTCGGGTGTGGTTGTTTTAGCGAGGCATGGTCCGAGTCGGTTGATTTTTGTTAAGTTGGTGGTGGGACGCGGCCGTTGATCGTAAACGGCCGTTTTGGCCCACAAGCAATAGGGTTTTATTGACAAGCATGAAAATTAACCTCCTCGTTTAGATTTTGGTCAAGTATACCTAGGAAATTTATTCTGGCTAAAAGTGGGAAGCGACAGCATCTTTTACGTGATTGTTGCGTAGTTGATACTAGGCAGATTGGGAATATCTTATACTGCGAGCAAGTTTGACAACGTTATTTGGGAGAAAACTTCATGAAGTTGTATCGGGTACTTGTTGGTGGAACGGCCGTTTTGCTATTGTGGGGGTTGCTATCGGCCGCGGTTGTTTCTGCACAATCACCTTATCCCCTCGCTATTGATCAGTACGTTAATGATTACGCCGAAGTGATCGACGTTAACGATGAAGAAGAAATCCGCAGCTTGCTTGCTGAGTTTGAAACTAGCGACGGCGTGCAAATGACCGTTCTGACGGTTCTTTCGTTCCGAGATTACAACACAGAGGACATGACCCTTGAGCAGTTTGCGACCAATCTGTTTAATGATTGGGGCATTGGGGATGCCGACCGAAATGATGGGGTGTTGCTTTTGGTGGCCGTAGAAGATCGGGAGCTGCGTATTGAATTGGGTGCAGGCTATGGCAGTGAGGATAACGGCCGTATGCAGCGCATCGTTGATCAAATTATCATCCCCTATTTGCGTGAAGATAATTATAGTTTGGGCATTTATGAAGGCTCCCGTGCTGTGGTGGCTGGTCTGCGCGGTGAGGTGTACGAATCGCTGGCTGAGACGCGCGGGAATAATGTGCCATTACAGACGGCGGTGGAGGTTGGGGAGCCAACGGCCGTTTCGCGGTCCAATGTATCGGAGAATTTCGGCTTAATTTTGCTTGGGCTTGGTGCCGCAGGTGCGCCCTTGGGTGGCGTGCTGTTTTATCGTTATCGTCGCTATAAAACGCGATTATGTGCCAATTGTCAATCAAAAATGATTCGCCTGGATGAACAGGCAGACAATACTTACCTGGATAAGGGGCAAATCACGGAAGAAGGTATCAGCTCAATTGATTATGATGTGTGGCTTTGCCAGAATTGTGAACAGTATGAAATTATTCCCTACAAAAACTGGCTAAAGCAGTACAGTAAATGTCACAAATGTGGGTATCAAACATTGATACATTCTTCCACAGTTGTTTACAGCGCAACCTATACCAGCACTGGATTACGGCGACATCGTGATTACTGTAGCCATTGCCGTTATGAGCATGTGCGGGAATCGACGATTCCGATGCTGGTTCGTACTGACGATGATGATAATAGCAGCTCGTGGAGCAGTTCAAGTTCTTCTTCTCGTTCTTCCAGTTCTGGCAGCTCCTTTGGTGGGGGAAGCTCCTCTGGCAGCGGTGGCGCTAGCGGCAAATGGTAAGATGTGGTATCCAGGCAAGTTTGTTGATAGCTAACTTGCCTGGATAAACCGGGAAAGTTGCTTAATTTGCTGCCAGGAAATCAGCAACGGCCGTTGGTTTACGGCCAGTCAGTTCGGCAAAGTCGTCAGAGAGCACATCGAATTGTCCCCGTGCGGTGGCGGCGTCGAGTGCCCCCACGAATTGGGCAGCAGGTTCCGGTACACCAGCAGCCACCATATTATTGATGAGCTCATCTTTGGTTAGAGGAACGTAGGTGACTGGTTTGCCGGCCATGTTGCTGGCCAGATCAGCTAGATCGGCAGGGGACAACGCTTCGGCGCCGGTGATGTTCAGGGTTTTACGGCCGTCAAACGAGGAGAGCAGCGCAGCCGCCGCAGCCTGGGCACAATCTTCGCGTGAAATGTAGGCTAAACGGCCGTCCCCAGCCGCACTAAACAATTGCCCCATCTGAATGGCCTGCCCAATGGTGCTGGGCAAGAGATCGGCATAAAGATTATTGCGCAGGATGGTCCAGTTGAGCTGGCTGGCAGCCAACGCCTCTTCCGTCTCATAATGATCGGGAATAACGGATCCTGGGCCTGGGTTCACAACGGACGTGTAAACGACATGGCTCACACCCGCCGCTTCGGCCGCTTTGATGGCCGCTTGATGCTGTGTTACCCGCAAGCCCGGCTTTTCCAGGGAATCGGTGCTGATGATCAGCAGGCGATCCACACCTGCAAATGCTTCTGGTAATGAATCTGGCTGGTTGAAATCAGCGTGGCGCACGATGACGCCCTTCTCTGCCAAATTGGCCAGCTTTTCTGGCGTGCGTGTGGTGGCGACAATGGTGCCTGCATTGGCCTCTAGCAATAATTCAACAACGCGCTGCCCCAGTTGGCCGGAAGCGCCGGTGACTAATAATGTTGGTTGGTCGTTTTTGCTCATTGTGTAACTCCTTGTTTTAAGCTAAAATGTTTCAATAGTTACTATAAGTGATTAACTCTCTATCGGAAAGTAGGCACTTTAAAGTGGGGTAGTTACCAAATGGAAACAATTGAACTTCATGGCAATGTATACAGTGGCAACTGTCCCACGCGGCAGGTGCTGGATCGCATTGGCGACAAGTGGACGGCGCTGGTGATTGGCGTGCTGGAGGAAGAGCCTAAGCGCTTTTCTGAATTGCAGCGCAGCATCGGCGGCATTTCGCAAAAGATGCTGACCCAAACGTTACGCAGTTTGGAACGAGATGGTTTGGTTAGCCGCACGGTTTATGCTGAGGTCCCGCCACGAGTAGAGTATGCGCTGACGCCGTTAGGCGAAACGTTGTGCGCCCCTATTGCTGCCATCCGCCTGTGGGCTGAGGCCAATATTGCTGAGGTGGCTGAGGCGCAAGCCGTTTATGATGCACAGATGTGAACGGCCGTTTCCCATCCCATTAAACCCGTACCATCACCTCATTAAAATACGCAATGCCAGCCTCGATATCTTCGCGGGTAATGGCTGGCCAATAATTTCCCACCACGTGTAAACAAGCATAGGCGCTTTGCCACAGCATAAAGTTGCTCAAGCGCAAATCCCCACCGGTGCGGATGACCAGATCCACATCGGGTAGTCCTGCCGTCCACAGATGCGCTTCCAGTTTTTGCTCTAATGTTTCATGGCTGGCGTTGCCTTCTGCCAATAGTTGGCGTGCAGCATGAAGAATTTCGGCGCGGCCACCGTAGTTGTAGGCAAAGTTGAAAACCCCAGATTGGTTATTTTCGGTGAGGGTCACGGCCTCGTTGAGCCGCTTTTGGGCCTTAGCGGTCAAATCGTCTCGAAAACCGCTATGGACAAAACGGATATCTCGATCGTGCAGCTCTTTGACAAAGCGGGGCAGATGGTTTTCCAGGGCACGCAGCAGAAAGGTGGTCTCTTTTTCGGGCCTGCCCCAGTTTTCGGTGGACCAGGCGTAACAAGAGATGACGTTTACACCGAGTTCCTGACACATTTTGAGCACGTCGGGAATGTGCTCATAGCCGGCTTTGTGCCCGGCCGAGCGGGGCAGACCTTGTTTGGTGGCCCAACGGCCGTTTCCATCCATGATGAAAGCGATATGTTTGGGGGCGATCATACGGCCGTTTCATCGCCTGATTCTGCGGCGGGCTCCGGTGCATACAGCAACATTAACTGCTGGAATTGTTCATAGATTTGGTTAAGGTACTCTTTGTCGATGAGTTGGGGCGCTTCTTCAGGCGGTATGCGCGTCAGCATATCGATAATGCCGTAAATTAAGGTGAAAGCGCCTCTCGGCGTTTCTTCCAGATTAAAACGCTCGCCATTGTATTTCACCAGCTCCAGAGCAACCATCCACGTATTGGTCAAATAATCGTAGTAGGTGTGGCGGTTTAGGATATCCCAGGCGTTTGGGTTTTCGGTAGCGACCGTATACGCTTTTCTGAAATCGGCCGCATAAAGGGCGATTAGATACCGCTGCCAATCCCAGAATGGCTGCGAGATTTGCGCTTTTACCGATTCGATGTAGGCTGGCTCATTGCTGCGTCTTAAATTTTCCAGCAGGAAAATCACAGAATCTGTGTCTATATAGAGTTCTAATCCACTGAGAATTTTGTCCAACGTTTCCGCGGTGATGCCCGTTCGCAAATGTTCGCGAATCACGGTTTCGATGGCGGAAGGCAGGCCCTCATCTTCGCTAAACTTGGTGTGCAGGCCGTCAATTATTTGGATTTGCTCAGCGGACAACGTTTCTAGTTGGTCTATTTGGTCTGGTTGGGTTTCGTTTGAGGCTTGTGTCTCTTCATTCGGACTCATTGCTGATTCTCCTCATTCATTAGGTTGGTTTGGCGTATGGATTTTCTCGCCAACTGCTGGGACTGGAAAACGGATTCGGCTGTTTTCTAGGCGAGAATCTGGATTCTTGATCTCTTTGGAAAACATGGGACTTGTTTGCGGCAATCGTGTGTTCTTCTTGCATCAACCGCTGTTTTTCTTTTTTGCTCAGACGTAAACCGTCAATTCGTCGGCGTACGCCTTCTAGCAAGGCGTCAATTTCTTCCAGGACCCCAATATCTTGCGTCAGCTGTTCAATATCTTGCTGCAATCTGTCAATTTGGGGATGAGTGATAGCCTCTGGTTGGTAACTGCTGCTATAGCCACGAGGTTGGCTCCGTTTTTCCCACTGGTTACCATTTGAGAGTTTCGTGTCGAAGGTTGGTTTGGTTGCTGGCGATGAGATGGAAGAATCAGTCAGTTCGTACTCGAATCTGGGATTGCTTTGTTGCAGAATCAATATGAGTTTTTGGAATTTATCAATATTTTCTGCCGAGGCTATTAAATCTTCAATGCAATTTTCAAAGGATTGATTTCTTCTATAAATGTCCTTGAATATTTTATGAAGGCCATTTTCACCTTCGTCACTTTCATTAAAAAGCAACGAAACAAACGCTTCATGACGAAACTCATAAGACTTGACGATGTACTCTTTGACACGGCGTCTATCAAACTTTTTATTAGGAGCGGCGTTTGACATTGGTTACCTTTACCCAGGAAAGCGTCTGATTTTAACGAGTCGTTTGTAATGCTATAGAAGATGGATTGCTGATTAAAGCAATTATAGTTGTAAAGTTAGCTGTATGGAAGTTTGATTTTTGGTTTGACGGCGTTGGTTAACGGGTAACGGCCGTTCTTCCCATAAACGCCAAAATATGTCCGGCAATCTCCTCACCCTTGTCCTCCTGCAAAAAATGGCCTGCACCTTCGATGGTGATTTCCGGCTGGCCTTTGGCACCGGGGATGGCGCGACGGAACAGCGCGTCGCCGCCGCGGGTGATCGGGTCGCCGTCGCTGAACATGACAAGCGTCGGTTTGGTCCAGCGGGTGAGCTGGCGCTGGGCACGGCTCATCTCTGCGGCACCGGGGTCTTCTGGTTTGAGGGGGATGAGTAGGGGGAAAACGGCCGCTCCCGCCTTGTACGTTTCATCGGGGAAGGGGGCTTCGTACGCTTTAACCACCTCTCTGGGTAGTTTGGTCACCGTGCTGCCCTGAATGATGCGCCCGACGGGCAGCTTGGTGCCAAACCGCTCGGCGGCAGCGCGCCACTGCATGAACGCTTCCGGCATAGGGAACATGCCTGTAGGCAAGCCCGTGTTCATGATGACCAGCCGAGCAAAGCGCTCTGGTAGCTGGGTAGCAATCGTCAGACCGAGCAAGCCACCCCAATCCTGGACAACGGCCGTAATTCCCCGTAAATCCAGCGCCTCGATAAACCCCACCAGCACATCTCGGTGCATCTGGAAGCTGTAGGCGGCAGGGTCGGTGTACTTGTCGGAGCGGCCGAATCCCACCAAATCCGGGGCCACCACGCGGTGCTGCGCTGCCAGCGGCGGAATCATTTTGCGGTAAAGGTAGGACCAACTTGGTTCGCCATGCAGGCAAAGGATTGTCTCGCCCGCGCCCTCGTCTACGGTGTGCAGTCGCAGGCCGTTGATTTCCACGTAGTTGGGGGCGAAGGGATAATCGGGCAAGTTGTCAAACCTCTCGTCGGGGGTGCGGACGATTTCCATTGCTGTTTCTCCAAGAGTAGGACGTAGATTGGACCAATTTTAGTCGAGTATATTTCGAAGGCTTTACGATTAAATTGGTCCAATCTTTTTGCTAATTGTATAAGCCTTGAAATTAGAATTAGCCCCAGCGGGGTGGGATGGAGACGACTGTGCGGGGCAGTTCTTCGCATTCGGACATGTCGGGGGTTTGGTAGATGTAGGTACGGCCGTCTACCGAGCTATACCCCGCGTGATTCCCCGCTTTATCAATGGCCACCAGATTCATGACGCTGATAAAACGGCCGCCCAAATCACGCAAATCAATCATCGCTCGCTCGCACGCTTCTGCCAGATTGAGACCCATCTTCATGTAAAAAACGAGGCTGTGGGCCGTGCTCGCGCGGATGGCCATCTCGCCCATGCCGGTGCAGGCCGCCGCGCCGTACCGGTTATCCGCATAGTTGCCCGCGCCGATGATTGGTGAATCGCCTAGCCGCCCCGGATATTTCCAGGCCCAGCCGCTGGTGCTGACGCCAGTGCAAATGTTGCCATCCTTGTCTTGGGCGATGAAGTTGACGGTGCCTTTGGCCCGTTCGGGATCGGTGGCCAATTCCACCCAGCGGGCCAGATCGGTGCGCTCGGCGATGGCTTCGATGTCGGCGTCGTTCATATCCGGGCGCAGGCGGTTGGCCCACACGGTGCGCGTTTCCGGCAGCAGCATTTCTGGCTGGGCGGGGTTGCCCATCTCGGCGGCAAAGCGGTTGGCCCCGTTGCCAACGAGCAGGACGTGCGGCAGCTTTTCCATCACCTGCCGGGCTACGGTGATGGCGTGCAAATAGCCTTGCAAAGCACCGACCGCGCCGCTTTCCAGGGTACGGCCGTTCATCACACTCGCGTCCAGTTCAACTTCTCCTAAAATGTTGGGGTAGCCGTTGTAGCCGACGGTATGGTCTTCGGGGGTGGCTTCTACCAGACGAATACCGGCTTCCACGGCGTCTACGGCCGTTCCGCCCTGGCGCAAAATTTGGGTCGCTGCTTCGATGCCGATACGGCCGTTGCTGCTGGCAACAACAATCATGGGTTAATGCTCCTGTTCCGTGTGAAATGTGGTGGAACGATACCGCCGGACGGCCGTTTTGCCAATGCAAACTTAGCGGTTCAACCAATCCAATGCGGGCCAATCGGTGATGCCGAAGGTGGTTTCCAGGACGGGCTGCCAGAGGGCACCCCCATTTTGGCTGTTGGTGAAGACGACAACGGCCGTTCCCGACGCAACCTGCCCGACGGTACACGCTTTGAAGGTGCCATTATCCCCCCAATGCCAGAAGAAATCCCCGTCGGTCCCCGTTTGCAGCCCAAAGCCTAACCCCCAGCCAACATGTGGGTTCGTCGGCGCATCCAGATTTGGCCAATCATCAGCGTAGGATGAGTTGTCGTTGACTTGAATTTGTGGGCTGAGCATGAGGTTGGTGAGCGGAGACGGCCGTAACATGGCCAATAAAAATTGGGCAAAAGCTGCGGCCGAACAGTGTAAGCTGTAAGCTGCGCCCATCTCTGCTATTTCCCAAAAATCGACTGGCTGACCTGTTTTGTCGTGGCCGAAGGCGATCTGTTCGTTCGTTTGCAGGCCGGTAAAGCTGGCGTCTGTCATTTCCAGCGGCGTGAGCAAAGTGGCGCGAATCCAGTCATGCGCTGGTTGACCGACAATGTGTTCAACCACGCGCTGTAAAAATTGGTACCCTTCGCCGGAGTAAGAGAAGCGCATGCCCGGCGTAAAGCTGACTTTTAGATTTTCGTCCTTTTTGGCCCAGTTGGGAAACCCAGGTGTGTGGCTCAGCACGTGCCGGGCGGTAATTTGCTGCACGCGGTCATCTTTAACGATATGCTCAAAGAGCAAATCGCTGTTTTGCTGTTCAAGAGGAAGGTAGGTGATGAGCGGCTTGTCCAAATCGAGCTGGCCAGCCAGCACCAACTGCAAAGCGGCGTAGGCAAACACGGGCTTGCTCAAAGAGGCGGCCTGGAACCAGGTTTCGGCCGTTACGCGTTGCTGGGTGGTGGCGTTTGTCACGCCCCACTGCGCCTGCCAGATGTCGTCGTTTTGCACCACAGCGACCGCGACGCCGGGGATAACGGCCGTTTCCATCAATTCTGGCACGATAACCTTCAATTTGTCCCCGATTGCGCTAATTGACATAAAATTTTCACCCTTTTGCTGAATTAGGAGAAACGATACAGGGAGACGGCCGTTTTGCCAAAGGCTTCGCACCAGTAAATGATTCGTGAAAATCTGGTACGTTCTTCAAGAACCGGTCCAATTTGACGAATAGCCCATTGTACTGTCCTTAAAAAGCTCTAAAATGTGGACACAGGAAGCTAACATGGAAAAAACTGCCATTGATATTTTATGGGTTTTGTTGGGAGCCGCGCTTGTTTTCCTCATGCAGGCTGGTTTTCTTTGCCTGGAAACCGGCTTAACCCGCAGCAAAAACAATATCAACGTCGCCATCAAAAATCTGGCTGATTTTGCCGTCACCACCCTGCTGTTTTGGCTGGTTGGTTTTGCCTTCATGTTTGGGGCCACGGCCAACGGCTGGCTGGGCCTCGATTTGTTTGCCCCTGATTTGGGCAGCGATATGTGGACAGCCACCTTCTTTATTTTCCAGGTGATGTTTTGCGGCACGGCGATGACCATCGTCTCTGGCGGCATTGCCGAGCGGGTCCGTTTTGGTGGGTACATGATTGTGGTGGTGCTCGTGACTCTACTCATTTACCCGCTGTTTGGCCACTGGGCGTGGCATGGCCTAAATGTGGGGCAGGCGACGGGCTGGCTGGCGCAGCTGGGCTATGTCGATTTTGCCGGTTCCTCTGTGGTGCACAGCGTTGGCGGCTGGGTAACGCTGGCGATGCTGCTGCTGATTGGGCCACGATACGGCCGTTTCCCTCAGAACGCCCCACCACAAAAAATTCCTGGGTCCAGCACGCCCCTGGCTGGCCTTGGTGTCATGCTCCTGTTCATTGGCTGGCTTGGTTTTAACGGCGGCAGCACCCTCGCTTTTAACAACCAGATTGGTCGCATTATCAGCAATACACTCCTTGCCGGATCAGCTGGATTGACTTGCGGCCTGGCTTTGGGCTGGCTGTTTTACCGCCGCATCAGTGTGAGCCTGGCCTTTAACGGCGTTTTGGCCGGAGCGGTCGCCATCACGGCCAATGCCCATGTGGTCTCTTCTTTTGCGTCACTAATTATTGGCCTCGTTGGGACGTTGTTTATGGCCGCTACCGATTGGCTGCTGCTGCGCTGGAAAATTGATGACGCAGTGGGTGCGGTGCCGGTGCATCTGGGCGCAGGCATTTGGGGCGTATTGGCCGTGGGCATTTTTGGCCAGCCGGAGCTGCTGCAAACGGGCCTATCACGCGGCGCGCAGATTGGCGTGCAGGCGCTGGGGCTGGTCGTTTGCTTTGTTTGGGCCTTTGGCCTGACTTACCTGCTGCTCCGGATTATCAATCGGTTTTATACGTTCCGCGTTTCGCTGGAATCTGAGCGAATTGGCCTGAATGTGTCCGAGCATGATGCTTCTACGGAGCTGCTGAATTTGTTCAACGTGATGGATGCTCAGGCCCAAACGGGCGATTTGCGCTTGCGGGTACCCGTCGAGCCATTTACCGAAGTGGGGCAGATTGCCCAACGATACAATCAGGTAATGGCCAGCCTCGAAGAAGCGGTCTCTCAAACCAATATCATTGTGGCGGCGGCTTCGGATGGCATCGTCACGTTTGCCCAGGAAAACTGGGCGATCCTGTCAATGAATCCCTCGGCCGAAGCGATTTTTGGACGCGCGGCAGGGCAGATGATCGGCCAGTCGTTTCAAGCGCTTTTGGACGATTCGCTTTCGCCGGAACAGTTGGCGCGGGCTTCCCAGTACCAGCAGCGGGTGGGCAAGCGGGCCGATGGCACAACTTTTCCTTTGGAAACGGCCGTTTCCCAAACTCACATCGCCGAAAAACCAGTCTACGTAGCCCTGGTGCGTGATATTACTGTGCGCAAGCAGGCGGAAGAGGCGCTCAAGCAGGCGCGTGACCGGGCGCTGGAAGCCAGCCGCCTCAAAAGTGAATTTCTGGCCATTGTTAGCCATGAACTGCGCACGCCTATCAACGCCATCATGGGCAATGCCGAGATGATGGAAGAAGGCCTTTACGGGGATGTTTCAGCGAAGCAAAGGAGCGCCTTGCGGCAAATTGTGCAAAGTTCTGAGCATCTCACCGGCTTAGTCAACAATATGATTGATCAGGCGCAGCTGGAAGCGGGCACTATTCAGCTGCAAGCCGAGCCATTCAGCCCCCAATCGGTGGCAGAAGAGGTGGAGTTTTCCCTGGGCGTTATGGCTGCGGCCAAAGGCTTGGTGCTGGCCGTGCAGGTGGATCCCAGTCTGCCCAACGTGGTAGTGGGGGATGAAGCCCGCGTGCGGCAGGTGTTCATGAGCCTGGTGCAAAACGGCATCCGTTACACGGCCGAAGGAAGCGTTACCATTGTGCTGGCGGGCAGCGGGGATCAATGGTCCTTCCAGGTGGTAGATACGGGGCCAGGTATTCCCGAAGCGGCTCAGGCCCACATTTTTGATGCGTTCAAGCAGGTGCAGAGCCCCTTCACGCGAGATCAGGGTGGGATTGGCTTGGGGCTTTCCATCGCCCGGCGGCTGGTCACCAAGATGGGTGGTACGCTGACGCTGCAAAGCCGTCCTGGTCAAGGCAGCACCTTCACCGTTACCCTTCCTCGACAAATCCCCTTAGCTGACTAACCTCCGCCACTGTGCCAGCGTGTTTGGATAGGCTGGGAATCGGGGGACGGCCGTATAATTTTCTCCGCCATTTCTGCTACCATCGCCCCAAAATCCGCATCTACAAGGAGAATCCCATGCAAAAAACCGCTCTGATCATTGGCGTGACCTCGCAGGATGGCTCGTATCTGGCTGACCTGCTGCTGGAAAAAGGCTACCGCGTTGTGGGCACCATCCGGCGCAATACCACTTACGAAAAGCCCAACATTCAGCACCTTATCGGCAAAATCATCATCGAAGCGGCCGATTTGATTGATGGCGAAAGCATTGCCCGGCTGCTGCGTGAATACCAGCCCGACGAAGTGTACAATATCGCGGCTCAATCGGTGCCCGCCGATAGCTGGAGCCATCCGCTGTACACGGGTGAGGTGACGGCGTTGGGCGTGGTGCGCGTGATGGAGGCGGTGCGTCAGTTTGCCCCGCAGGCGCGCGTCTACCAGGCCACCAGTCGGGAAATTTACGGCAATGTGCAATCTGTTGCCGCTACAGAAGCAACACCCATCGACGCCAATAATCCCTACGGCATTGCCAAGGCGTATGCCCACATGATGACCCGCTGCTACCGTGAAAGCTATGATCTTTTTGCTTGCGGTGGCATTTTGTTTAACCATGAAAGTCCGCGGCGCAGCCTGCACTTTGTGACGCGCAAAATTACTGCTGCCGTGGCCTGCATCAAAAACAAGGTGGCCCGTCCGCCGCTAGATGAGTTGGGACGGCCGTTAATCACTCCCGATGGCAAGCTCAAGCTCGGTTTTCTGGAGGCGCGCCGCGACTGGGGTTATGCCAAGGAATACGTCGAGGCGATGTGGCTGATGCTGCAAAACGACGCGCCGAAAGATTATGTGATTGGTAGCAATAGCTCTTACTCCGTGGCGGATGCCTGCCGCCTGGCGTTTGCTCATGCGGGGCTGGATTGGCAGGATCACGTGGTGAGTGACGAGGCGCTGCTGCGTCCTACGGAGATCACGGTGCTGCAAGGGGATTATTCGCTGGCCGAAAAGGAGCTGGGTTGGCGACCGCGCACCTCGTTTGCTGAGCTAATGCAGCTGATGGTGGACGCTGATTTGGCGCGTTTTCGATAGGCAACCATGTGATTTTCCCGGAAATTGCGCCAATAAATGCTTGAAGCCTAACAATTTCCGGGAAAATGCGAGTGGGCTAAAAACGGCCGTTTCCCATCACCTATACCCTATAGATTTACCCATTGCAAATGTTCTTCGCATATAGATGCGATTTTGGGGCTTGCAATTCACCTGGTATTGTTGTATTATTGCAACAGGCGTATTGTTGTAGTATCCCGCATTCCGCTTAGCTGGCGTAAGTACCCATACTCTTTTGTAAAGGCAAGCAATGGAACAGGTAGCATCCCAAATTGGTATTAAAGGCATTCGTGAAGGGTTATTGATCACCGTCCCCGATCGCGGTTCTTTTGCCGATTTGTTGGCGCTGCTGCGGGCCGAGCTGGCTCAAAAGCGGGCATTTCTACAGGGCAGCCAGGTAGCGTTGCAGGTAGGCTACCGCAAGCTAAATAAAACGGATTTGCAGGCGTTGCAAGCCTTATTTGAACAAAATCAGCTGGAACTGTGGGCGGTGCTGGCCGAAGAGCCGGCCGTGCGGGAAGCAGCGCGAGAATTGGTATTAGCCACCCGTTTATCCGGCAGCCAGACTGATTTGAATGGCAACTTTTTATTGCAAAGTGTGGAACAGGAAACGGCCGTATCTGCCGATATTCCGTCCCAAGGTGGTCTCATCCTCAAAGAGACGCTGCGTTCGGGCCGTTCTATTTACCATGAAGGCCACGTGGTTATCATCGGTGACGTGAACCCTGGGGCTGAAATTGTGGCCAGCGGCGATGTGATTGTGTGGGGTCGCCTGCGTGGTTTGGTACATGCGGGGGCGTTGGGGGATGAAACGGCCGTTATTTGCGCCCTTGAACTTACCCCAACTCAACTGCGCATTGCCGATCAGATTGCCATCTCACCAGACGAAAAACGGGGCAAAGCGATCCCCGAACAAGCTGCGATTCGCAACGGCCAGATTGTGGCCGAAATGTGGCAAAGATAAAAAAGAGATTGGCGACTGGAGATTAGAAAATAGACCAATCTTCAATCTCTAAGCTCTTCTCGTAGGAGAAAACATTATGAGTGGAAAAGTCATAACCATAACCTCAGGCAAGGGGGGCGTAGGCAAGACCACCGTCACGGCCAACATCGCCTCTGCCCTGGCCATGACAGGCAAGAAGGTGGTGGCCATCGACGCGGACATTGGGCTGCGTAACCTGGACGTGGTGATGGGGCTGGAAAATCGTATCGTCTATGATTTGGTGGATGTGATTGAAGGCCGCTGCCGTTTGCGCCAGGCCATGATTAAAGACAAGCGCCAGCCAGACCTGTATCTCATTCCCGCTGCCCAAACGCGTGACAAAATGGCGGTCAGTCCGTCTGACATGATTTTGGTCTGCGATGAGCTGAAGCAGGAGATGGATTACATTATCATCGACTCGCCGGCCGGGATTGAGCGTGGCTTCCGCAATGCGGTGGCTCCGGCGGATGAAGTGCTGATTGTGACCAACCCTGAGGTTTCGGCCGTACGGGATGCGGACCGCATCATCGGCTTGCTGGAAGCGGAGGAGAAGGGGCCTGGCCGGCTCATCATCAACCGCCTCAAGCCAGAGATGGTCGCTCGTGGTGACATGCTTTCCATTGATGATGTGTTGGACATTTTGGCCGTCGAGTTGATAGGTGTCATTCCTGAGGATGAATCGATTTTGATTTCATCCAATCGGGGTACACCGGTGGCCATGAGCGGCATGAACGGCTCTAGCGCCAGCCAGGCGTTTCGCAATGTGGCCCAGCGGCTGCAAGGCGAAGCGGTTCCGTTTGTTGATCTAACCCCCAAGACCGGTTTGTTGAATCGCCTCAACAACTGGTTCAGCAAGAGCTAATCAAGGAGTTTGCAATGAATTGGTTCGAGCGATTATTAGGAAAACAGGAAAAGAGTGGGGCAACGGCCAAGCAGCGGCTGCAAATGGTCTTAATTCACGATCGGGCGGATGTGTCGCCGGGGCTGCTGGAGCAAATTAAGGACGACATCATTGAAGTGATTGCCAAGCGGTTGGAGATTAATCCCGACAATGTGGTGGTGAATCTGGACAACACGGCGCAGGAAAGCCGCCTGGTGGCGGAGATCCCGTTGCTGCACACAACAAACGGCCGTCGTCGAGCTGCCGTGCAGTAAGCGAACTGGCTGAAATCTGAATAAATTGTGTAAAAATGCCGCCTGGTGTCGCCACCGGGCGGTTTGCGTTTTACAATGGGCGGCATGGAAGCAAGAACTTCTGTCTGGCGTTATTTTGATATTTGGCTGGTAGCGGCCGTTTTGCTGCTCACCTCCTACGGCATTCTGATCATCCGCAGTGCCGTTACGGGGGCACCGGCGTTTGAAGCGCTGCCTGGCGATCAAATCCAGTGGGCTGTGATTGGGGTGATCATCATGGTGGTCATTGCCTCGATAGATTATCGTGTACTCACTTCTTCGCACTGGTACATTTACGCTGGACTGGTGTTGGCCCTGGTTTTGGTGCTGGTCGCTGGTGCTTTGGGTAATGAAACCCGCCGCTGGATTGAGATTCCGGGTATTGGTATTCGCATCCAGCCATCGGAATTCGGCCGTATTTTTCTGCCAATTACCTTTGGTCAATTTCTGGCAAACCGGCGCAATCGCATGAACCAGTTTTCCAATACGATTGCCTCGCTTATTTACGTGGGTGTGCCCATTGCCCTGATTTTTGTGGAGCCGGATTTGGGGATGTCGGTGCTGTACATTTCTGTCTGGTTTGTGATGATCTGGCTGGCAGGGCTGCCGCTGTCTCATTTTGCTATTTTGGCGGTGCTGGGGATTAGCGCTATAGCAATCGTTTTTCCATTTTTGGCCGATTATCAGCAGGAGCGTATTACTACCTTCGTTAATCCTGAAGATGCGGACCCGGATGATCGATTTAACATTGAGCAGGCGCAAATCAGTATTGGTTCTGGTGGCTGGTGGGGTAAAGGGTATCTTAACGGCACGCAAAGTCAGTTGGGCTTTTTGCGCGTGCAGCACACGGACTTCATCTTTTCTGTGGTGACAGAAGAAATGGGGCTGGTGTTTGGCTCGCTGGTGGTCATGGTGCTCATAGGCTTTATTCTTTGGCGCATCATGCGTGCTGCCTGGTTGTCGCCGGATCCGGCGGGCAAGTTTATTTGTGTGGGCATTGCGACGGTGATTTTCTTTCAAACGGCCGTAAATATCGGCATGAATGTGCGCTTGGTTCCGGTGACAGGGTTGACGCTCCCCTTTGTCAGCTACGGCGGTAGCTCCCTCACCACACTTTTCATTGGTATTGGCATTGTCCAATCCGTCCTTATGCGCCACCGCAAGCAAGAATTCGGCTAAAAATTTTGCCACAGAGGGCACAGAGAAATTAGAGGTTTAAAACTAATTTTCGCTGGATGTCATGGCATATGAAAAGTAGTTTGGAAGCCGCTGGCTGATTCCGGTATACTCCCCTTTCACTTTGAAATTGAAGCGAAGAAGCTACAGAAAGAGAAAACCCTCTCTTAAATCTCTGTGATCTCTGTAGCAAAAAATCATTCAGGAAGGATTGATGACCGTTAGAACACGATTTGCACCCAGCCCCACGGGCTATCTCCACATTGGCGGCGTCTGGGCTGCGCTGTTTGCCTGGCTTTATGCCCGGCGGCACGGTGGCCAATTTTTGCTGCGCATCGAAGATACCGACACCAAGCGCACCGTTCCCGGCGCTTTAGAAAGCCTCATGACCAGCCTGCGCTGGTTTGGCATCGATTGGGACGAAGGGCCAGATATTGGCGGACCGTATGGGCCGTACATCCAGACACAGCGCAAAGAGTTGTACCAAACCTGGGCCAACTGGCTGATCGAAAATGATTACGCCTACAAATGTTTTGCCACGGCCGAAGAACTGGCCGAAATGCGGGCCGCGCTGGAAGCCAAAGGGGATCGCTCCGGCTACGATCGCCGTTACCGTGACCTGCCTGCGGAAAAAGTGGCTGAGTTGGAGGCTTCGGGACGGGAGTACGTGGTGCGCTTCAAAATGCCGCTGACGGGACAAACCGTCGTGCCGGATCTGCTGCGTGGCGACGTGGTGTTTGACAATGATCAGTTCACCGATTACGTGCTGCTCAAATCCAACGGCCTGCCCACCTATCATCTGGCTCACGTCGTAGACGATCATTTCATGGAAATTAGCCACATTACCCGCGGCGTGGAATGGCTGAACACAGCCCCGATTCATGTGAATCTGTTTAAAGCATTTGGCTGGGAGATGCCCGTGTTTGTGCATTTGCCGGTCATTTTGAACCCCAGCGGCAAGGGCAAGCTGAGCAAGCGCCATCAGGCATTCACCGAAGACGGCACCGAAATTTTGGTGCGCGCTGATGAGTTCATGGAAGGCGGCTACCTGCCCGAAGCAGTGCTCAACTTCCTGGCCAACATCGGTTGGACGTTTGGCGATGACGTAGAAAAGTTTACGATGGCGGAAGCGATCGAGCGGTTTGATTTGGCGACGGTAAGCTCCGCGCCGACCAAGCTGCCGTACAGCAAGCTGGACTGGCTGAATGGCCAGTACATTCAGGAGATGGAACCGTTGGCACTGGCGCAGGCAGTACGGCCGTATCTGGAAGCCGCCGGTTTGGAAGTGAACGTTGAAGCCCTGCTGGTGGTCATGCCACCGATGCGGGTGCGCCTCAAGCGGTTTACCGATGCCATCGAATTTCTACGCTTTTTGGGCGAAGAAATGCCCCTGCCAGACAGCGCCGAAGCGCTGACGCACAAACAGTTACCGCTGGAATCGGCCGCGGCTGCCTTCCGTGAGGCGCGCGACATGCTGGCTGAATTGCAGCCCTTCACGCTGGATGAAATCAGCGCCAAGCTAATGGCCATTGGCGAAAAATATACTGTCAATGGCAAGGCTGGTCCCTTCCTGGGGCAAATGCGCTTGGCCGTAACCGGGCAGCAAGTTTCGCCGCCTCTGTTCGAGTCCGTCGTTGCGCTTGGGCGTGCTCGCGTGGTAGAAAGATTAGACCAGATTTTGGCCCTTTTTGAGGCAAAATAGCCCTTTATTTTGCTGTGGCTTGTTTGCCATGCGTTGATGCTTCTGGTAGAATCTCGCTCCGTTGAACGGAACAGTGCGGGATAGTTTAACGGCAGAACCGGCGGCTCTGAACCGTCTAGTCCAGGTTCGAATCCTGGTCCCGCAGTCAGAAGAGGAGATGGCGCTTGCTATCTCCTTTTTTCTTTTACCGTAGAGGTCGCGAGTTTGGGGTAGTGGTCGAAAAGTAAGTGATGGATAAACTGGATACATGATCCAAGAAACTATCACTCACCGCTGTCGCGTCTGCGACAGCACCAATATTGTTAAAAATGGCACCAACCGCTGTGGTAACCAGCAGTATTGGTGCAAAGCGTGTGGCGCCCGGCGCGTCTTACAGCCCAAACGCCATCCGTCGTCTGAAAAAAAGAAACCGCATTGAACGTCTACAAAGAACGGGCCAGTATGCGTGGCGTTCAGCGGGCTCTCGGTGTGCATCGTCATACCTTGGCTATCTGGTTATTAGAGCTAATTGTTCGCCTACCAGCCTTTCGCACTTCAGTGAAGCCAGCCCAGTCAGATGACGTGCTTGAACTGGATGAACTCTGGTCTTTTGTCGGTCAGCGACGCCAGAAACGTTGGCTTTGGGTGGCTCTCTGTCGTCGAACACGTCAAATAGTCGCCTTTGTCATTGGTGACCGCAGTGCAAAAACATGTCGTAAACTGTGGAAACGTATTCCTAAAGCGTATCAACAGTGCCGTTCTTTCAGCGACTTCTGGCATGCTTATCAGCAGGTGATTAACACAGGTAAGCACAGTTCAGTTGGTAAAGAAAGCGGCGAAACAGCTCATGTGGAGCGGTGGAATAACACCCTGCGTCAGCGAATCAGTCGCTATGTTCGTAAATCGTTATCGTTTTCGAAAAATGATAAGTTTCATCATTTAGTAACCAAGTGGTACATCTATGAATACAACTTATCACTTACCACCTAGCCACTACCGCGAGTTTTTAATTTCTCTGCGCTCTCCGCGGTTAATATTTTAGGTGAACGGCCGTAATGCTCCCTCCAAATCCGCAATCAAATCATCCACATCCTCAATGCCTGTGGAGTAGCGAATCAAGCTCTCCGGGATACCCATAGCGGCACGTTCTTCCGGGGTGCATTCCACGTGGCTGGTGGTGGCGGGCGGCCCTACGATTGTTTCCACTGCGCCCAGGTTGGCGGCGGCGTGGGCCAACTTGAGCCGGGGCAGAAAGCGGCGCACGGCGTCGAAGCTATTCTCCTTGAGCATAAAACTGAGCATCCCGCCAAAGCCGCGCATCTGCTTTTGGGCGATGGCGTGCCCGCTATGCGACGCCAATCCCGGATAAAACACCTGCTCGATGGCCGGATGTCCTTCCAAAAATTGGGCTATTTGCAGGGCGCTTTCGTTTTGCTGGCGAATGCGCAGCGCCAGGGTTTTCATGCCGCGCAGCAGCAGGTAGGCGGCCATCGGATGCAGCGTCGCCCCGTTGATTTCGCGGTAGTGGTAAATCTGGTCTACCAAATCTTTACGCCCGACGATGACGCCACCCAGCGCGTCGGCGTGACCGCCCAGGAACTTGGTGGCGCTGTGCAGCACCAAATCGGCCCCCAGCGCCAGCGGATTTTGGTTAATGGGCGTGGCGAAAGTATTGTCCACGATGACAATGGCTCCGACGGCGTGGGCAGCAGCGGCCAGACGGGCAATGTCCATCACTTTGGTGGTGGGGTTGGTGGGGCTTTCCAGGTAAACCAGGTTGCAGCCCTGTCCGATTTCGGCTTCGATTTGGGCGTGATCGGTGGTGTCACAGAGGGTGACGCCGATTTGGAAGCGGGGCAGGAACTCGGTGAAGAGTACATTGGTGCCGCCGTAGGTATCTTTCACCGAGACGACACGCTGGCCGGGTGACAGCAAGCCAAACAGGGCGCTGCTGATAATGCCCATGCCGGTGGCGGCGCTGGTCGCGGCTTCGCCGCCTTCTAGCTGGCGCACTTTTTCTTCGAAGGCATGGACGGTGGGGTTGGTGTTACGGCCGTAAATATGTCCCGCCTTTTGCCCCAAAGCCACCGCTTGCCACTCGTCCACATCACGGTAGCCAAAAGAGACGCTGTGCACCACCGGCACCTGGGTGGCTCCTTGCAGCAAATAATCTTCCTCGCCTGCCCAGATGCATTGGGTGGCGGCTTTCATGGTGTGTTCGTTTGTCATGGTTTACCTCGTTTTGGGGGTGGTTGAGAAAATTGGACACTGATTAACACGGATTTACACTGATTTTGGTTTTCATCTGTGTCAATCCATGTCCAACATGTCCTTATCAAAAAATCAAGGTTAGTTGCCTAGCACTTTGTCGCCGGTGGGGCCAGGGCTGCCAGCGGCAGGTTCGATGGTGACCCCGAAGTTTTGGTAGCTGCCCAGTGGCTCGGGCGCACCTACCCAGAGGGAACGGTAGCCGTCTTCATCGACGTTGAAGAGACCGCCGTTGGTACGCTGGCCATCTTTAATGAGCCACAGTTGGTAGGTTTCGCTTTCGGGCAGTTGGGGCAGATTTTGCACCACCAGCGTGCCGTGCTCGCCGTCATCGCTAATGATGATAATGCCGGTGGCTCTGGCGCTGAGCTCGGTGCCAGAGAGGATGACGGTGCCAAAGTTGGCCGGGGTTTCCGCCTCATCCAGGCGCTGCCGCAGCTGGAAGTTGCTGATGAGCAGCAAAATGAGGACGAGGACAAGGGCAGGTTGCCAAAGCGGCCGTTTCTGAAACCAGTTGCGCCAGCTAAATTTTGGACGGGGTTTGGGGGTGGAAACGGCCGTTTGTTTTGCCGCCTTCGATTCTCCAATTTCCTGTATCAGCTGGGCTTTCAAATCCGTGGCAGGCGTAACTGTGGGCAGCGCCAGGGTGAGCAGTCCGGTAACTTCCTGATACGCTTGTAGTTCCTGCTGACAGGCAGCACAGGTCAGCAGATGTGCCTCAACCTGTGACGCTTCGTCGGCGTCGAGCATGTTCAGCGCATAGGCAGCGAGTTGTTCAGTGATGTGGGTCTCGGAATTCATTATCTTCAGTACAAATTCAAAAGCCAAATGGTTTGTTATTAGCTGTTACGTAGTTTCGTTTCCTTTGGATTTATGGCTGTAGCTGATGGCGCAGCTTTTGCATACCTAACCGGATGCGCGTTTTGACCGTGCCCAAGGGCATTTCCAGCTGAGTGGCAATTTCACTGTGGCTGTAGCCACGGAAGAAGGCCAGAATCAGGACATCTTGCTGCTCCTGGGGTAGTTCAGCCAGGGCAGCCTGGACGCGCTGCTGCTGCATTCGCTGGGAAACGGCCGTTTCCGGGGAATGGCCATCCGCGCTGGGTTCCACCGTCAGGTCGGCCCAGCTGATGCTGTTGTGCTCAGGGCGCACGCCTTCACGGCGCAGCATGTCGATGGCCCGATTACGGGTCATGCTGGTGAGCCAGGTGCGCACGCTGGCCCGGTCTGCTCGATAGCTGTGTGCCTTTTCCCAAACGCGCCGGAACACATCCAAAGTAATTTCTTCAGCCAGCTGTTGATGGCCTACCAGATGATAAGCGACGCTGTAAAGCAAACGGCCGTAACGATCGTACAAAACGCCCAGGGCTTCTGCCTGGCGGTTGACGATGAAGACCATAAGGGCGTGATCCTCTGCGGTGGGGTAGTCAACAGACATGATGGTATTTTATTGCCTGCAAGACATGCGGCAACTTTTCTGGGAAGTGTGGGGTCAAATCTTAACAAATCCTCTCTTTTGAATTGCTTGATAATGGGCAAATATGGGGGTTTTTGTTGAAAAAGAGAATATTTCCCCAAATATGGCGTATTTTGCAAACTTTTTCTGCGCTTTTGCGTATTGGGCGTTAACTGCATTTGTTCTTACAGTTAAAGGCAAATGGGGTATAATATTGGCATGTTGTCATAAGGCAACAAATGATCGGGCCGTTCGGAAAACGGCCGTTTTAATGAAAGCCAGGTATAGCTACAGTTCTGCGCAATAACAATCTGCTTTCATCGATAAGGAGTCAGCAATGGAGTTTATTTTCCCAATTCTATGCGTTCTTTTTGTGGGCTTTGTCGTCATTTTGGTTGCGTCAATTCGCATCGTCCAGGAATATGAGCGAGGCGTCATCTTTCGCCTGGGTCGTGTTCAGGGAGCCAAAGGGCCAGGCCTCTTCTTCATCATTCCCATCATCGACAAAATGGTGAAGGTGGATTTGCGTACTGTGACGCTGGACGTGCCCGCGCAGGAAGCGATCACTGGCGATAACGTCACGGTGAAGGTGAACGCGGTCGTTTACTTCCGCGTTATTGATCCGGTGATGGCCATCGTCAAGGTGGAAGATTACCGTCGGGCCACCTGGCAAATTGCCCAAACCAGCCTGCGGAATGTGATTGGCCAATCCATGATGGACCAGATTTTGCAGGATCGGGAGCAAATCAACGATACGCTCCAGCATATCATTGATGAAGCCACCGAGCCGTGGGGTGTAAAGGTTTCCATTGTGGAGATCAAGGATGTTGAATTGAACAGCACGATGGTGCGGGCGATGGCGCGACAGGCAGAAGCTGAACGTGAGCGCCGGGCCAAGATTATTCAGGCAGAAGGTGACTTTCAGGCGGCACAAAAGCTGTCTGAAGCAGCGCGCATCATGAATACGGAACCCGGGGCGATGACTTTGCGTTACCTGCAAACGTTGGTGGAAATTGGCGTGGAGCAGAATACCACAACCATCTTCCCCATTCCGATTGACATCATCTCTGAGTTCATCTCGACCAAGGCAAAGGCAGACGCCAGAGCCGGGCTGGAGAAGCCTGCTGCGGAGGATTCAGAGTAATCAAGTAGATTTCTATGGCGGGTGAGTTGAGAAACCTCAACTCACCCGCTTTTTGTGGTGTGTTTGTGCCTCAACGAATCAAATTCCTCTTACTTTTACCCATCATTTTCTTTTTGGTTTCTTGCTCTTTATTGGAGGGGCCGCAGCAGTTGACGATTCCCACCCCGCCGGGCGGTACACCGTTTGCCAGCATTGCCCAGGCAGGGCCGCTCATCACAGATCCCGAGGGCAATGTGATCGAGGCGGTTAACCCGGATTTGCGCACGCTGTTGGAGCAGGTGTCGCGGCAAAATTTGGTGGGGTATATCCAGACGCTGCAAGGGTTTAACACGCGCAATACGTACAGCGTAACGGATCAGGAGGGGTTGGGCATTGGGGCTGCCCGGCGCTGGATTTTTAACGAGTTTATTCGGGTGGGAAACGGCCGTCTTCTCGTGGAAGTCGATGAGTTTCCAGTGAACCAGGGCGGCGTGGTGTACAACCAGCAAAACATCATTGCTACGCTGCAAGGCACGGGCAGTCATCCGGGCGTGATTGTGGTGGCCGCTCATTATGATTCGCGGACTATTGATCCCCTGAATGGCAGCAGCTATGCGCCGGGCGCCAACGACAATGGCTCTGGCGTGGCGGCGCTGCTGGAAACAGCTCGGGTGATGAGTTCCCGCGAGTGGAGCCAGACCATTATTTTTGTGGCGTTTGCCGCAGAAGAGCAAAATCGGCTGGGCAGCACCCATTTTGTGACGGATCGGCTTTTGCAGGGCTGGCGGTTTGACGCGATGATGAGCACCGACATCGTGGGGGGGCGGCCCGGCATTCCCCAATCGGTGCGATTATTTTCGCCTGGGCCAGATGGTTCGCCGCCGCGGCAGTTGGCCCGGTACATGCATTATGTGGGCAATCTTTACATGCCGCAGTTCCCCTACACGTTGATTGACGCTGAAGATAGAGACGGCCGTTACAGTGACCATATCAGCTTTTTGCAGGCGGGCATTCCTGCCGTGCGCCTGACGGAGTCGCAGGAAGATCCCAACCGGCAGCACAACAGTGGCGATACGGCCGAATGGATTGATTACGACTATCTGCGGCAGATTACCCAGCTGAACATTTCTTATTTGGGCAATGCTGCCGGTGCGCCGCCGATGCCGGTCGCCCCTTCCATTTCCCCAATGACTGAACCCGGCGCTTACATTCTCACCTGGATTCCCGATAGCGTGGCGGCCGGGTATGCCATTTCATTCCGTCCTGTTGGCTCCCCTGAGTATTCCCAGTTCCGCTACGTTAATTCGGGCGAGGCGGGCAATGTGGCTATTACCGGACTGGACCCAGCGGTGCAGTACGCAGTGAGTATTGCGGGATTGGATGGAAACGGCCGTATCGGGCTTTTCTCCTCAGAAGTATTAACCCCATAAAAAAAGCTCCGACCAGTTACGGCCGGAGCTTGGAAAACTTAGAGCGTCAGGGTGCTGGTTTTACTCTTCCAGGAGCAAAACTGTAAAGCTAGAACTGCCGCTGATTTCCGTGACGGTAACGGTGAGCGTGCGTTCATCCAGCGTGAAATACATCAGCGCAGTGGAATTTTCCAGAATAAGCGATTCGCCTTCATCGTAAACCCAGCCTTGGGCTGCCAGGTTTTCCTGGTAAAAGGTCACGATGTCAGCAAAGGCCGTTTCTGTGGTGTACGTAACGAAGCTGCCAAACGAGCTGTATTCGGCGGCATCTTCCAGAATCGGATATTCGCTGTTGCCAGCGCCGCTGTTTTCACAGGCTTCGGGAATGGTGATGTTGACTGGCTCATTGATGTTGGAGATGTCCATCTGGATCACCATTTGCCCGATGCGTGCTTCGGTCATTGTGTCCCCTTGATCGAGCGCCATCAAGGCATCCGACACATTGCCTTCGCCTTCCATGCGGAAGCGCACCACATAGTTGCCTTCTTTGGCAATATAAACGTCGCCCTGCGCCCAGTTTAACTCAGACATTTCGTTTTGCAGGGCGGTTTCATCAAAGGTGTAATGCAGGGTGTCGATTCCGTTGATGGTTTCTTCACCGACCAATTCTGCCTCACCAACTTCCTCCATAAACTGGCTGGCGGCCATAGAATCGGCAAAGTCCTCGCCCATCATGTCGCCTTCGGTGGTGGTGATGCAGCCCAACCCCGGCACTTCCATATAGCTGGTGCCTTCAATCTGGGTCATGCTCATGCTGTCCATGCCCGCCATATCGCCCAGACCCTCAAAGATAAAGGTCATGGAGGATTGCGGCGGATCGGTAGAGACGATAATTGAAGCCTGGATCAGCTGGGTTGTTTCGCTGTAGGTGGTGCTGATCTCCATCTGCATCTGGTAGCTATTCAGATCATCAAGCTCCTGTACAGTCTCGCTTACGTTTACCGATTGGGCAAACAAGCCGCTAAAGAGGCCACCATCATCCGCAGTTTCGGTTTCTTCAGGGGCGGCGGGCACGGCCGTTGCTTCCTCAATCACTTCTTCTACAGGATCGGCACTCTCAGCTTCCACTGCGGCGGTAGGCTCCGCTTCTGGCGCGTCTTCCTCCACTACGGCATCTTCTGCACTATCTGCGTTGTCCTCATCATCACTGTCTCTCGTCGGGCGCGGGGTAGGCTCTTCTTCGCCACCAAAGGGCAGGCTACAGGCCATCGCCGACATGCCCAGCAGCAGCACAAACAGCAAAAGCCAACGGTTTGCTACATGTTTCATAGGATTCTCCCTGTTTTTCGTGAAAACGAAAACCACGCTACCAGGGTGGTGCGTGGTCCGTTTGCACAAGTTTTAAAATAAAAAAACCACGTCACAAATGTAACGTGGCTTCATATTAAAACAGTTTGGTTAAAAAGATTCTAAAGGGTGTAGCTTTCATCCACTTGAAGGACGATGGGGGTAACGGCCGTATCCTTCTTCACACCCTCCGCCCAGGCAGCTACATCAATAGCGATTGGCGGCCAGGTGTTGTAGTGGCAAGGAATAACCATCTTTGGCTTCAAATAATCCAGTGCCAAAATCGAATCTTCCGGCCCCATGGTGAAATTATCGCCTACCGGGAGGATTGCCAGGTCAATGCCCGCCCGGCCAATCAGGGACATGTCAGAAAAGAGCGCCGTGTCGCCCGCAATGTAGATCGTTTTGCCATCAGCCATCACCAGATAGCCACCCGGGTCGCCGCCGTAAGATCCATCGGGCAAACCAGAGCTGTGCAAAGCGGCCGTCATCTTTACGCGGCCAAAGGGAAAGTTAAAACCGCCGCCGGTATTCATGGCATGTACATTCTCATGCCCTTGGGCGGCAACCCAGTTGCAAATCTCAAAATTGCCGATGATCTGCGCACCGGTGCGTTTGGCTAACCCCACCGTGTCCGCGATGTGATCGCCGTGGCCGTGCGTTTGCAAAATGAAATCGGCTGCCACGTCATCAACGCCTGTCTTGGCGGCCGGGTTATTACCCGCAAAGAAAGGATCGACAACAATGTTTGTGCCGTTGATATCGAGTGAAAAGGTGGCATGACCGTGCCATGTGAGTTTAATAGACATAAAGTGACTCCTTTTGTTGTGGAAATGTTTGTAAATGGTCGGAGTGACGCAATCGGCAAAAGTTTTAACCGATTGTTCAAGTAAAAGTGGGATGAGCGATTCTGCTCATCTATATGCTTCCCGCTTAAAACAGGGAAGATAATTTAAGTATAAGTAGCAGGCGATCGGCAGTCAAACAAAACGGGACAAAAAAGCGCAGGAGAGGGACTAATGCCCAACACCTGCGCTTTTGCAGAGTTTAATTTAGGAGAGGGTGTCAATCTAACAATCAAACATGCTGGTCAATCAAAATTGGGTTTCCGTCCGGATCGATGATGGCGAAGCTGGCAGGGCCTGTTGTGGTCTCATCTGCTTCATTGTGAATCTCGATGCCTTCGGCTTTGAGTGCCTTTTGTAGCTCGCGGACGTCGGTAAAAGCGTCCAAATTCTCTGCTGCCTGATTCCAACCGGGGTTAAATGTGAGAATATTTTGCTCAAACATTCCCTGAAATAACCCAATCACATGAGAACCATTGCGCAGCATCAAATAATTGTGTGCCGGGTCTCCACCAAAAACCTGGAATCCCAGCTTTTCGTAAAAGGCTCTGGAAGCTGCCAAATCTTTTACGGCGAGACTAACTGAAAATGCACCTAAATCCATAACAATTCTCCGGGAGCTTTCGCTAACTCACACAAACTAACGCATGTTTAGACGACTGGCAGCTTGCTGGCACAGGCTCACGCCACCAGCCGCATACCATTCTTGCAGCGTGGGGCTGTCTGTAAGTCCGGCTTTGGCATCTTCATAGATGCCGGTGGACCAAACGTAATAGCGCTGTGTTTCGGCTGCCCAACTGTCCCAACTGCCGCCCGCAGCGACATGACCGCCATTGTAGCCAGCAAACGCCTTACCCACGTCACCCGCCGTTTGCACCAGTCGTTCGGCGAAGTAATTCATGCCGCGCCGGGCGTTGGTGTCCGGGTCTAGCATGTTCTCCCCGGCCGTAAAGTGGAAGGGCATTACCTGGAACAACCCTTGGGCACCCGCAATCGAGAGTGCCTGCGGATCACCACACGATTCAATTTGCATGATGGTGGCTACCATATCGGGGTCCAGGTTAAATTCATTGGCCCAGCGCACGATGTCTGTTTCCCAATATTTGACCTCATCAGAAAAAACGGCCGAAATCTTACCCTGATAATTAACCGCTTTGTTTTCTGGTTCGCTGGCCATCATGTTGGTTATTGGGCTGGTGCTGTCATTGTTGATCAGAGGCAAATCAGCCTGTGCCAGACGGGGCATGACGAGGATAGCAAACAACAGGGCACCCACCAGGACAAAAATCAAAATCATCAACATGCGGCGCTGCATTGGATCTTGCGGCAAATCGCGTTCGTGAATTATGATTTCTGGTTCGTACTCAAACTGCTCGTTCAAGGGTGTTTCAATGGTCCAATATGTGGTTAGTTGCTGTTCGTAGACCGTCATAGTTTACCTCGTTTAGCCGGGTGCGTAAACGTAACCTGATGTCCTGTCAACTAATTCTGATTGCGAGAACGGGCTTGCAAACCACCCATGGGCGAGCGACGCATACCGTTGGGGCGAGGTGGACGCTGGCGCACGCGGGAAGAAACCGGTTGGCGCTGCACTACGGGAGCCGACTGAGGTTCGCTGTATTCCTCAACGGGAACGGGTATACTGACCTGGGTTGGCTGGACGCTGGCGCGTTTGGGTACGGCCGTACGGGTGGGAGCGGCCGTTTTGGGCATTGGCGCACGACGAACGGCAGTGGTGCTGGCACGGCGCGGCGAGGTTGTGGCCACCGGACGCTTGGCCGGCGCATCAGACACCTCATTCAATTCAAAAATATGTTCCCCCGCTACGGAGAAGGCGCCGATGAACAGGATGCGGGTCAGCCAGACCAGCACGGCGACGAAGATGGGCACGTACAGCAGCAGCTGTTCACGGCTCAGTACCTCATTGCCAAAATTGTGGTTGAGCAGGGTGAGGGAAATGGCCCACCAGGTCATAACGGCGTTCATGGTCGCGCCGAGCAGCCAGGCACCCATCAGGTACCAGACCTCTTTCGGTTCATCCAGGCCGCGTTCGGGGGTGAAAAGACGCACCAGACCGGCAAAGTCGATGGCGCAGAAGGCGACGGCCAGAATGGCCGCCCACTGCATACCCACAAAGCGCACATCCCCAATGAGGTTGTGCAGGGCATATTTGGTCGTGTCGAAGTTAAAAATCTCAAAGGCGATGAGCGCCACGATGAGAATGAGGCCAACGGCCGTCTTGCTGGGGACCACGCTTGCCAAAGAAGACAAGCGCGAGCCAATGGTTTGGGTTCGCATATATTGATTATTTTGCATGATCCGCATCTCCTTGCAGTTTGCTTGCCCCTCTGCTTGGGCAATCTTCTTTTCCATGCGCCCAATTTGTGAAGAAGGAGCTGATTGGGGGCGCACCAATCAGCTCCGGGAGGGTGTGGAACACTTGTTCTAGAACGTGATATTAGAACACGCGTGCTAAAAAGTCAAGAGTGAAGTTGCTAAATTGTGTCAATAGCTGTCACAACCAGAGAAAAGTAGGGGCAAAAAAGAGGGTTTTGGGGTGAGAAACGGCCGTTTCGCACCGTTCTGTTCTAATCAAAAATCAGGCATAAAGTGTCGAACGGCAGGCTGGTGCCCGTGTATTCTTCGTCACCAACCACGATTTTGTAGGCATATGGCTGGCGGATGAGGGGATTGGGCAATGCGGCGGTGCACAGGTAACGGCCGTTGCCCACCTCACATTCTGCTGGCTGCCACTCACCGGCGGTAAAAGTTTGCACAGAGACGTCGTCCAGGCGAGTGCCGTTGGGCAGCTCAGCCTGGAAGCGAACCGGATAAAGCTGTGGTATGTTTTGGCAACCCGCCGCGCCTAAATCGGTCATGGTGAGGTTGCTGAGCTGGAAGACGCGCAGCGTGGGATACGGGTCACCGCTGGTCACATCTGGCTCCACCTGCACATCCAGGGTGCGAAAGTCGGCCAGCGGACAACCAACCTCGTCCAGTGTCACATCCAGTGCGGCGTTCAGGCTGTTCGCCCCGCTCACGGTGTGGCTGTGCGACAAGCCATTCTGGCGCAAGATAAGCTGGCTGTCGTTCAGCGCGTACCCGACGATGCCATTTTCCACCT
Source organism: Ardenticatenaceae bacterium (assembly GCA_020634565.1). Classification (GTDB taxonomy): domain Bacteria; phylum Chloroflexota; class Anaerolineae; order Promineifilales; family Promineifilaceae; genus Leptofilum. The sequence continues at coordinate 265,320 of JACKBN010000007.1, read as the reverse complement.
GCATGGGGCCGATGCCGCCCAAATCTTCTACGGTGAGCCGCAGCTTGGCCGCGCGTGTCAGCGGCAAGGTGTATAAGGAGCAATTTGTGGCTGTCTCGTCGGCACAGGTGAGCGGCTGCGTACCGCCGGGCTGGGCAACGGCCGTTACCGCCGCCTCTTCACTGGCTGACACGATCTCGATTTCCAGGAAAGTTGGCTCTGTATTGGGGCAGACGGCCAGGGACATGGGCAGCGTGGCGGCTTCGGCGGCCACGTCGCAGCTGTCACCTTCGGGCGCGGGCACAACAACGGTGATCTCATTGGGCGCGTATCCTGGCTTTTCAACATGAATCTGGTAGGTGCCGGGGCCGTCGCGCAGGACGGCCGTTTCATTCACACTTTCCGGCAGCTCTTGCCACGGCCCATCGTCCACCCGGTAGCGTACCCGCACCAGCCGCTGTGGATTGCCGTTTTCATCGCGCAGGTCGAGGGTAACGGCCGTTTGCGTGGTGTAGTCGCAAACGGCCGTATCTGCCATCTCATCCCCGCCACATGCCGCGGCCAATCCTGCCAGCAAAATGCTTGTTATCAGCCCAAACCAAAAAGTACGCCTCATATTTTGCCTCGTAAGTGCCAAATCGTTTACCTACACACAATTGTACAAAGATTGGCACGGGAAGGCTGTAAGCTATTTTTACACGACCGCTGGCTGTTGCAACGCCGCCTCGATTTGGGTGGCGCATGTTTCGGGAGAGAGCTGGCTGGTGTCTACCTCAACCTGATAGGCACCGTGCTGGTGAACGCGGTCAAACTGCATCCGCGCCAGCCCCGGATGGCGATCGCCACGGGCCGTCTCGCGCTGCTCCAGTTCGGGCAGCGGGCAATGCACGCCCACGGTGAGGAGCCTGTGTGGGGTAAACAGGGTCATGCACTCTTGCCACCAGCTGGGCGAAGGGACCACGTGGTCCAAAATCACCGTGTTGCCCGCTGCCGCCAGGGCCGCGACGGCATGATGAAAGCCAGAGATGAGGCGTGCGGCCGTTTCTTTGCGCTGTTCGGGTACGGCCGTTTCCAGATATCCTTCCGGCAGCATGTCGGCAAAAGTGTCCACCTGCACGTGGAGAGCCGGGGTTTCCAGAATTTGTTGCAAAGCCTTGGCAATGCTGGTTTTGCCTGAGCTAGACGTGCCATTCAAAAAGATAATTGTTCCCTGAGTCATGCGTTTCCTCCATCCAATGGAATATAAATTAGCAACTGAAAGAGAGAATACAGCAGAAGGTGGCGCAGCCAGGTATACCAAAGGATGATTTTGCGGTCGTATTTGGTGAGGGAACGGGAATCAGGGGAGTAGCCCAAGGTCGCGGGCCTGGGCGATGGCCTGAGTGCGGTTGGCGGTATCCAGCTTGACGAAGATGTTGCTCATGTGCTTTTTCACGGTGGGCAGGGCAATGACCAGGCGGGCGGCGATTTCGCGGTTGGTGGCCCCGGCGGCAGCCAGGCGCAGCACCTCTAGTTCACGTTCGCTCAGGGCATCAGGCAGGGCAGAGGAGGCGAAGGGGCTGCCCAACAATTGCCGTAGGTGCTTTACAAACGGAGAGCTAGCCAGAGGCTCTTGCACCTGCGCCAGCAGCGCAGCCAGTCGCGGCCCCTCATCCACAAAGTGAAACAATGCGCCTTGCGCTTCGCCAAAGGTTAATGCTCTTTCCAGTTCGGCGAGAGCGGCCGTTTCCCGATTTTGCCCATTATGCAGCAGCGCTTGCAGCAGGTGAATCTCCACCAACTGCCCGTGCCACTGCCGGATGCCCATGGGTTTCACCAGGGCATCCAGAATTGTTTGGGCCGCGGCAAAACGGCCGTTCGCCAGCAAAATACGCACTAAAATCGGATAAAGCAGCTCGCTGATGCTGTTTAGCTGGATGTCAGGCAGCAGGTCGCTTTGGTCGGCCCATTGGGTGGCGGCTAGCAGATTGCCCTGGCGCAGGGCCAGCCAGGCGCGGTAGCCGGCGATGAGGCGACCAAAGCCCAGATCGTGCAGGCGCATCTGGGCCAGCCAGGCGTCAGCTTCGGCCAGCGTGGCGGCAGTTGCCGAATCGCCCAATTGGTGCTGGATTTGGACCAAACGGCCGTAAGCCACTGCCAACAAAATCTGCTCAGTCGAACCTCTCAGCAGGCCAATGCCCGTGCGGAAGGCAGCCTGCGCTTCATTCCATTCGCCGCGCAGCAGCAGTACTTCTCCCAGACCCGTGTAAGCAGCCCCTGTGTGGATAGATCTGGATTAGGTGTGGCCATCTGGGCGATTGTGTAATGGTAAAGCGTAGCTGCCTCTGCCAGGCGGCCTTGACGCACATAGAGCCAACCCAGGCCCAACGCTGCCCCATGGGATGCCTGGGAAGAAGCAGCAACAGCCCCGGCGCTGGTTAACGCTTCGCTGGCAGCGGCCGTATTGCCGGTGGCAATGTGAGCGATCGCCAGATTCAGCAGCACGGCAGCGCGCGCGCTTTTGTGGTGGGGCGGCAGGTGGCGCAGCGCCTCTTCGGCCAGGCGGATGGCTGCTGGATTGTCGCCCTGGAAACGGGCCAGAACCCCTGCCAGATGGGCCAGCTCCCCGGCAAATACGGTTTTGTTGGGCCAATCGGGGCGGGCACGCAGTAGGGCAATGGCTTGTTCCGCGGCGGTTAATTGACCCGTGGTTAGCAAAACCCCTGCTTCGAGCAGGGATAGCCAGGGGCGCGCCTGAATGAGCGTGGCCGGCAGGCTGTTGAGCCAGCTGCGCACGACCAGTACGTTGCCGTTTTCCAGGAGATCCCAGGCGTGCTGCTCTATCAAATCGGCGGCCAGGGCTGGGTCTTCGGCGGCGAGTGCGTGATGCAAGGCGGGTGTGATTTGCCCGTCCTGGGCGTACCAGTGGCTGGCACGGCGGTGCAGCGTGGGGATTTGCTGCGGCTGCGTAGTTTGAAGCTGTACTAGCAGCACATCGCGAAAGAGGGCATGAAAGCGAAACCAGTCGCGTTGGTCATCCAGCGCTTCGAGAAAGAGGTTGGCCTGGTAGAGCTGGCGCAGCAGGTGGCGCTGTTGGGTTGGCCGGTAACGGCCGTACACAAATCGGCGTTGAGGTGGTCGAGAACGGCCGTTTCCTGCAAAAAATTGAGTACGTCGGCGGGCTGCTGTCGCAGCACCTCGTCGGCCAGATAATCCAGCACGTAGATGTGGCTGCCCGTGAAGGCGCGGATAAAGCCGGGCAGATCGTCTCGCCCACGTAAGGACAGCGCCGCCAGCTGCAATCCGGCAATCCAGCCTTCCGTGCGCTGTTCCAGAGCGGTTATTGCTTCTGTCGGCAGGTCGAGGCCCAGGAAGTGGCGCAAAAAAGCGGCGGCTTCTTCGGGGGAAAAACGTAAATCGGCGGCACGTAGCTCGGTGAGTTCACCGCGAGCACGCAGATGGGCTAGCGGCAGCGGCGGGTCGGCGCGGGTGGTGAGGATAAGGTGCAGATTGGGTGGCAAATGTTCCAGCCAGAAGGTCAGCGCGTCGTGAATTGCCCGGCTGCCGATGGTATGATAATCGTCGAGGATAAGGGTGAGACGGCCGTCTATCTGATTGATCTCATTACACAATAGCGTAAGCGCCATTTCTAGCGGGGCGGGTTTGGGAGTGGTGAGTAGGCTGTTGGCGGTGTGGCCCAGGGTGGGAACGGCCGTTTGTAGGGCGGCGATGACATAGGCAAAAAAGCGCAGCGGATCGTTGTCAGCTTTATCCAGCGAGAGCCAACCTGCCTTCTGTGTGGCGTTGGCGTGGGCCAGGAAGTCGGCGATGAGGGTCGTTTTGCCAAAGCCGGGTGGGGCGGACAGCAGCGTCAGTTTGCCTGACTGTCCGGCTGCCAATTTTTGCAAAAGGGCAGGGCGCGGCACCAGAAACGGCCGTGGCTGGGGTAGCAGGAGTTTGGTATGCAGTAGAACGTGTGTGGTCACGCGGAGGATTATAGAGAATTTCAGTGGCGTGAGCGAAGATTGTAGGGAATAGGCCACGGTTTTTCAGATGGGTTTGACCGTGCCTTCGAGTAGATCCAGTTGATCAATTCGTTGATGCCATTCATCCGCCTTTCGGTAGCGGTTGTCTATACAAAAGAGCTAAAAAATAATCTGGATACAGGTCAAGAATTTGGTAGTTCATCATATTCTCCTAGACCTACATTTTATAGTTATGTTAACCTTCGCTCTGTAGTAGGGCGTAAAATGAGTTAATGATTCATTAGCCGAAAAGTTCTATATGCGATTACCCGACTTGCTTACTACCATACTAGGCAATTATCGGTATAATTTCTGCTGAGTGAGACAGTTTTTTGATACTTGAAGAGGGTGAAGTCCGGTGTTGAGTCCGGCGCTATCCCGTAACTGTGATGGAACGGCCGTATCCCAGCCCTGTTCCTAAGCCAGATCCCCTCACACATTGGTTTGTAACGAGATTCCTCGCGGAAGGAGTAGCCTCAAAAAGGTTACTCCTTTTTTGTTATCTGGTGGTACGCATGGACGATTTGACAACAAGAATTGAAGATTTGGTGGATCTTAGCCTTCTGCAACGCCTCCAAGACACCTTTGCGCAAGCGATGGGTGTGGCGGCTGTTGCCGTAAATCGAGACGGCATTCCTATTACCGAAACCAGCAACTTTTGTGATGTATGTCAGATGATTCGTTCCACAAAAGAGGGGCTGGAACGTTGCCAAAAGTGTGATGCGGAAGGCGGTCGTATTGCTCTGGAACGCGGCAAACCCTACGCTTACAAATGTGCCGGTGGGCTGCTGGATGCAGCTGCCCCGATCATTATTGATGGGCAGTACGTTGGCTGTATCCTGTGTGGCCAGACTGTCCCTGACGATGCACACGAAACGTTTGTGCAGGATATTCTGGCGCGCAATTTACCGCTTGGGCTGCCTGCCGAGGAGTTTGAGGAAGCTGTTCGTAAAATACGGCCGCTTCCCCGTGACCGATTCCAGGCAGCCGTAGAGATGCTGTCGCTGACCGCCAACCACATCATTGAAAACGGGGCAGCCAATCTGGCCCAGGCCCAACTGCTGCGTGAAGCTCAGGAACGAGCGGCGTTGCAGGCCGCGCTGCAAGAAACTCAGCTGCGGGCCTTAAAAGCGCAAATCAATCCCCATTTTTTGTTTAATTCGCTGACGCTGTTGGGCTACACGGCCATGGAAGAAGATGCCTTGCGCACCGAAGAGATCGCCTACACCTTGAGCGATTTGTTGCGCTACAGTCTGCGCAACATGGCTACGTCCGTGGAACTAAGCGAGGAGATGGAGATGATTGGTCAGTTTATGGCCATTCAGAAGATCCGTTTTAGTGACCGCCTGGAAAGCGAGATTGTGCTCGATCCAGCCGTGGCCAAGTTTGAAATCCCGTGCATGATTTTGCAGCCTTTGGTGGAAAATGCCGTCATTCATGGTGCAGAACCGCTGGTGCGGCCGGTCAAAATCACGGTGAAGGCTTATGCGGAAAACGGCCGTCTCTTCCTCGAAGTAGCAGATAACGGTTGTGGTATGTCCCCAGAAGTCGTCGCCCTAATCGAATCTGGCAAGTTTGATGGCAATAGCCAATCGATTGGTCTGCAGAACGTCTTTTACCGCCTGCAAAATGAATACCAAAGTCGATTCAAAGTCAGCGTGCAAAGTGCTCCAGATGAAGGAACCCGTATCCTGTTGAGCCTGATCATGCAGCCAGATGAAGCGCCTGCTGTGGAAGCTACACTTGATGGCAAACCTCACTTGTCCGCTGGCCTTGGTAATCAAATCAGCCTGCAATCTATCGAAACCCTCAGCGTTGTGCCTGTTGCGCAAGTCAGCGAGGGACGCGGCTACAGCTATGAACAGCCGCTGCTCACACCCCTTCAGTAACTCATGCCTGGTATTTTAATCGTTGATGACATGCCGCTCATTCGTTCGGCCCTGGTGAAAATTCTTTCCCGGCAGAACGATCTCTTTTCGCCTGTTTGGGAAGCGACCAACGGTGAAGAAGCGGTTGCCCTGGCGCGTCTTCACAAACCGGACCTTATTTTGATGGACATCAAAATGCCCGCGTTGACCGGATTGCAGGCAACGGCCGTTATTCGCCAAGAACAGCCAGACGTAAAAATTGTTATGCTGACGGCTTACAATGAGTTTTCCTACGTGCAAAAGGCACTCAAGCTGGGTGCGCGCGATTACATCTTAAAGCCGGTGCGCCCCGACAAACTGCTGGAACTGCTTACCGAAATTAAGGAAGAAATTCAAAACGAACGTCGCGACCTGCGTACGGTGGAAATCGTCAAAGATTCTTTGCAGAAAACCTTGCCTGTTATCGAAGCCAATCTGGTAGAAAACTTGATCCGGGGCATCAATCCAGAAGGAACAACGGTTGAAGAGTCGCTTGCCTACCTGGGTAAGCGGCTGGTTTGGCCGGTGGTGATGGTGGCCAAGATCGATAGCTTCGACCAGTTCAGTCAGGGCGAATCGGCTGAGGAATTGCAGCGTGTTTATACCGGGCTGGTCAAAATGGTGCGCGAGATGCTGCCCGAGCCGCAGCGAGCTCTGGTTGGATACAGTAGCCCAGGGCGTGTGGTGACCATTATTTCAGCTGAACAATCGTTAACCACAACCGAAAAACTGCGTGAGTTCGGCGAAAAACTGCGCCAGGCCATTGCCACCAATATGCCATTCACCGTCACGATTGGCCTGGGTAAGCGACGCATGGAGCTGGATTCCATCCCGCTGTCTTATGCTGAGGCCAATCTGGCCCGCCGTTACCTGCGTCATTTGCAAAATAACCGCGTGGTGAGCATTGACGACGTGGAAGATGAGGCACCTGGGGAAAGCGGGACATCCCGCTATTTGGTGCAGCGGGAACGGCTGCTGGTGAAAGCTGTGCAGATGAACCACAAGCAAGACGCCCAGCAGCTTACAAACGAAATCGTTGATTTTTTGTCGCAGCGTTACTATACACGGCCTGAAGCCATGAAAAATCACTGTGCTGAATTGGTTACCTTGGTGGCCTGGGGGGTCATTGGCGATGGATCTGATGAGCCAACGATTTTGAATGTGCTGCACGAGCAGGTGCGGGCCTTGGCATCCTGGAAAACGATATCGGAAATTCGAGCCTGGACGCTAAATAGCCTCGCAGAAATGATGACGTTGGTGCAGGGTTTATCCCAGCGGCAGGACGTAATGCAAACGGCCGTTTCTTACATCAGCAAAAATTACCACCGGTCTGATCTTTCCCTGGCTGAAGTGGCCGACGCGGTCTCCCTAAGCCAGTCGCATTTTAGCTCACAGTTTAAGGCCAAGGTTGGCTTGAGTTATGTCAAGTTCTTGACATCGGTGCGACTGGATGAAGCCAAAAAGTTGCTGTGTACTTCGGATCACAGCGTGACCAGCATTGCCGAAATGGTCGGCTATCCCAATGCCACCAATTTTTACCGTCACTTCCAGCGAGATACGGGTACAACCCCCGCCGCCTACCGCGAAACAGCTAGTCGCTAGCTTCTCTCGCTTACTTCTTCTGCATCTCCCGCAATTCTGCTTCCAAAGTGAACATCAAGTCGATTTGTCTGGCGGCGCGTTCTTCAACATCTGCCAGTTCGGCCGTACCGTACACCGACAAAACCCCGGCGAGGTACGCACTCATCCGATCTGAGGGGCGCGGGTTGCCCAGGCGCGATGTGCGCAAGCGTGCCTGAAAGTCGGGATGACTGGTGTTGATGGTTAAACGGCCGTTCTCCCACCAAACACGCCGCTTGCCATCTGCCTCTTCACCAAACGTTACCATAAACTTCGACGTCCCGCTGGTCGCTGCCTTTAGCACTTGTTGCACCGTCTGCTCGAACTGGACAAAAGTGCTTTCGCGTCGCTCCTCGTTAACCGCTGCCAGCAGCGCTTTGAGTTGGGTTTCAACCGGCAGCAGCGCTTCATAGAGGAGCGTACGGCCGTATGTCCGCACAAAATCATCCCGATTAATGATCGGCTGCACAATTTCGCCCACTTCGATGTAGCCCACCAGATGCGGATGGCTCCACACGCTGGTTTTGTGCACCGACTTGCGCATAAACGACTTAATCTCTGTTACCTGGCCAATGCGGCGGCCGCGGGCAAAAAAGCTCACCGGTCGGTTCAGCGGCTGGTTGGCAATCTGGCACACCAGCGTCACCGGATAAACCGCCTCTTTGTAAACAACTTCCAGCGTTTGTTGCAGCGTGCTGCCCTCAATCTGCTCATACGGAAACGGTTGACACGGCTGTCGTGTTTCACCCGCTTCGCCCACGGTAATGAGTAAGTTGGGCCGGGCAATGAGCCGCTCAAAATGATTCTCAATTTCAGCCTTGATAGAATCTGTTGTGACCGACTGGAACCAGTCCCGATCAAACCCGGCTACCGTAACGCAGCAGCCAGTGCCGTTGTCGGTCGGGAAGGGATCATCCAACCGTTTGGCCTCTTTAATACCGCGATGCTGCTCCCGCTGCACCGTCAAAATATGGTGCGAACTGACGGCGTGTTTGGTTTGGAAGGAGACAGATTCAGCCGCCGCCCGAAAAGCATGGACGCCGAAGCCGAAACGGCCGTTTACCCAACTCAGCCCCCGTTTTTGCGATTCACCCACATTGCGCACCACCCGCTCCAACGTCTCGCGCGTCATGCCCCGGCAGTTGTCCAGCACGGTAATGGCCCGGCTGGCCCGGTCAATCGTAATGTCGATCTGGATGGGGTACGGATAAGTATTGCCGTTTTCGCGGTAGAGCGCTTCGGCATCGTCCAGCGCATTGTCCACATACTCCATCAGCACGCGTTCCGTCGTTTCATAGCGCTTGGCCACTTCATTCAGCATCAGCACCGGATCAGAAATTTCCAGGTCGATGGTGCCCGGCGTTTTGCTGGCAAATGGGTTGGGGGATGATCTGAGCATGTTGCTTACGGCTCCTTTAGCGCCCGGCCACGTTTGCCGCCACCAAAATCGGGTCCCACACGGGTGCAACCGGTGGCGCATAACACAAGTCGAGGTCGCCCAGATCGTCGGTGGTCCAGCCAGCGTGCAGCGCAGCGGCGATGGTGTTGATGCGCTGGGCTACGCCATCTTTGCCCACAATTTGCGCCCCCAGCAGGCGCTGCGAGCCTTGTTCGTACACCAACTTGACGTGCATGGATGCGCTGCCCGGCATGTAATGCGCCCGTGAGGAGGCCTGGATAGTGACGCTGGCCGTGTTGAAGCCATGCGCTTTGGCCCACTTTTCCGTCAGCCCGGTGTGGGCGATGGTGAGATCAAAGGCCTGAACAACGGCCGTTCCCACCACACCGCCAAATTCGGCTGAACCACCCGCCGCATTTTCGCCCGCGATGCGGCCCTGTTTGTTAGCTGTGGTAGCCAGCGGCACGTAAGCGGGCTGACCTGTCACTAAGTGAAACGCTTCGGCCACCGCTCCGGCGGCCCAAATGTGGGGCAGATTGGTGCGCTGCTGGGCATCCACGGCGATGGCCCCCGTCGGGCCAATGGCGATGCCTGCCGCCTGGGCCAGAGCGACGTTAGGCCGGCTGCCAATGCCAAAAATAACGATGTCGGCCGGTAAAATCTGGTCGGGGGTGATCACTTCGCGGACGCGGAGACGGCCGTTTCCTACCCCGTCACCGCTACCCGCTTGCACCTTGGCCGCTACCCGATGGGCAATCGCCGTTACCTGTGCCGGACCAATGAACGATTGGACCGGCTGTTGCAGGTAAACCGTCACGTCGTGGGCTTGCAGTTCGGCCAGAGCGTGTGCCGCCATGTCGGCATCCAGCGTCGGCATCACCTGGTCAGCCATATCGACGAGGGTCACGGCCACGCCATGGGCTTGCAACGCTTCGGCCATCTCCAGACCAATGTAGCCCGCGCCAACGATGACACCGTGTTGCGGCCGTTCCGTCTCCAGCCAGTTTCGGATAGCCAGGGCATCTTCCGTCGTACGCAAGGTGAAGACGCCGGGCAGCCCAATCCCCGGAATCGGTGGCCGAGCCACGCTGGCCCCGGCGGCGATAATCAGCTTGTCCCACTGGTCGGTAAAAGTTTGACCGGTTTGCTGATTGCACACTTGTACTGTGCGCTGTTGCGGATCGATGGCCAGCACCTCGTGGTGCACGTGCGCGGCAATATTTTGCGCCGCCATTTGCGCTGGCGTGCGCACAATGAGGTCTTCAATGTGGGGTATGTCGCCCTTAATGAAAAAGGGGAAGCCGCAGGCACCGTAGCTAACGTAGCCCGATTTCTCATAGACCACAATGTCCAGGTCAGGATTGGTTCTGCGGGCTTTGGCTGCGGCGCTCATGCCTGCCGCCACGCCCCCAATGATGATGAGACGTTCTTTCATGATTGTCCTGCAATGCGACCCTCACCCCAGCCCTCTCCCTCAAGGGAGAGGGAGCCAATTCCTCCCCCTCGCAGGGGGAGGTTAGGTGGGGGTTAGACTATCGGTCCATCATCGCCACGCCCAGAGGCGTGACAAACATGGGATGCACGGGTGTCACTGTTTTGACGCCGGTCATGTCGGCCACCACGGCGTCGATACCGGCCAGGCCGCTGGTGCCGCCGACCAGATAAATGGTGTCCACGCTGTAGCCAGCGATATGCCGTGCCACAATGCTGCCCACTTTTTGCATCACCGGATGCACCAGCGAAGAAATCATCCGGCTTTGTGTTGGATCTGTTTTAACTTTCTCGGCTTCGAGGAAGGGTAGGTTAAGTGCGCCAGCCACCACCAGTGAAAAGTGCGTACCGCCGGTGGCTTCGTCGGCGGTATACACCACCTCGCCATCTTTAACGATGGCAATGCCTGTGGTGCCGCCGCCAATGTCTACTACAGCGCCGTCGGAGATTTTCAGCAGGGCGTTGGCTCCGGTGGGCTCATCAACAAATGCGCTGCACTCCAGCCCAGCCCCGATGAGGACATTTTGCGTGGCTTTCACTTCCGCCAGGGGCACGCCCGGCGGGTAGGTGGTAGCGGCGTGTTCCAGGGTGATGCCCAGCTCTGCTTCCACTTCCGCCTTCATTTTTTTGATGAGCTGGATGGCCCCGATGAAATCCACCACCAGGCCATCGCGCACGATTTGGGCAAACTGGTAGCGTCCGGCTAACGGCCGTTTCTCCGCATCCAGCACCGCCAGCACCGTATAGGCCGTACCCAAATCCACACCCACGTGCACCGTTCCTTGGTAATTGGCTACGGCGGGTTTATGGTTGAAGACGGCGTAGGCCTCTTCGAGAATCGCGTTGACTTCAGGTTTCATGGACTAAACCAGGAGGCAATGCACAGAAGTTTGTTGTTTTGTGCATTGCCTCACGATGGGAAACGGCCGTTACCCGGCTTTTCTCCGCAGACCCTCAGCATTGGCTGCTTTCAGGGCAGCGAACACCGTTTGCGGCGTCACCGGAATTGATTCATTATAAATTGTTTCACCTTCTGCACAGGCGCGGTTGGCTACCACCATCAGCTCTTCATCCGTCACGTTTTCCAGGCCAATTTCGGCCAGCGTGGTGGGAAGCCCCACTGCTTCACAGAACGTGTAAACTTCATCAATCAGTGCCGCCGGTTTGTCGGTAAGGAACAAGGAGGTGACAACGCCAATGGCAACCTTCTCACCGTGCCAGTAATGGTGGGTCTGTTCCAACGCCGTCAAACCGTTGTGCACGGCGTGGCAGGAGCTCAAACCACCGCTTTCAAAACCCAGACCGCTGAGCAGCGTATTCGCTTCAATGACTCGTTCCAGGGCTGGGGTAACCGCTTTGGCCTGGCAAGAGGCAACGGCGGCTGTGCCATACTCCAAAATTGTCTCGTAGCAGAAACGGGCCAGGCGGCGTGCCGTCATGGAGCCAACGTCGCCGGTCATGTTGCCAGCGTAGCTGCGTTCGCAGGCGTCGGCTTCAAACCAGGTGGACAGCGCGTCGCCGATACCGGCCACGAGGAACCGCACCGGGGCTTCGGCCACAATGCGCGTGTCTACCAGTACGACATCCGGGTTCTTGGGCAGGATGAGGTACCGCTTGAAAACGCCTTCTGGGGTGTAAATGACAGAGAGCGCGCTGGTGGGCGCATCTGTGGAAGCAATGGTGGGCACAATGATAACGGGTAAGCCCAGAGAGTGGGCCGTGCCTTTGGCTGTGTCTAGCGCCTTGCCGCCGCCAATACCCACGATCACTTTGGCGCCTGCTGCTTTTACCAACTCGCCTAAACGTGCAATTTCTTCGTCGGAGCATTCGCTGTTAAACGATTCCACCACGATGCTGACTTCTTTTTCAACATCGGCCTGGAAACGGGGCAGCAGGCTCTCGTTGACAAATGGATCGACAATGAGAAATGCCGTATCGCCAAAGCGGGCGGCTTCTTTACCTAAACGTTTGGTTGCTTCGTAGCCCTGGATATACCGTCCAGGGAAGATTGTTGTGCTAATCATTTTGTTACTCCTAACAGTGTTTATTTCTTTAAAATAGGTTGATACGTAATCTGCGACACGTAAAAAATCTGTAGCAACTGGCTTTTAGAGGCCAGCGATTTCTTTCGTGTCCAGAGCGATCATCTTTTCTTCGTTGGTGGGAATGACGAGAACGGCCGTTCCCGCCGCCACCTCACTAATTACCACTTCCGCCTTACCGCCAACCGCCTGTTTGTTCTTCGCTTCATCCAGACTGATGCCTAAAAAGGCCAGGTCCTGGCAGATCATTTGGCGGATGATTGGGCTGTTTTCGCCAATTCCAGCGGTGAAAACCACGCAGTCCAGCCCGCCCATGGCGGCGGCAAATGCACCGAGGTATTTCTTGGCCATGAAGGCAAACTTGTCCATCGCTAGCTGGCAGCGCTGGTTGCCCGCCTGGGCCTGTTCGGCAATGACGCGCATGTCGTTGCTTATGCCAGAGACGCCCAGCAGGCCGCTCTCTTTGTAAACGATCCGCTCGATTTCGTCGGGCGAAAGCCCAAGTTCGCGGTGCATGTGGAAAATCAGGCCTGGATCAATGTCGCCGGAGCGGGTGCCCATCATCACGCCGGAAAAGGTGGCAAAACCGATGGTGGTGTCTACCGCTTGGCCGCCGTCAACGGCCGTCATGGTGACGCCATTGCCCAGATGCAAAACGACCATTTTCAGGCTGGTTAACGGCCGTTGCAAAACCTCTGCCGCGCGCTGGCTAACAAACCGCACCGACGTGCCGTGAAAGCCATACTTGCGAATTTTGTGTTCTTCGTAAAACGAATAGGGCAGGGCGTAGATGTACGCCTTGGGCGGCATCGTCTGGTTAAAGGCGGTGTCAAACACGGCCACGTGCGGCACGTTGGGCAGCAGAGCCTGCGCCTCGCGAATACCAATCAGGTTGGGCGGATTATGCAGCGGTGCCAGCGGTACACACGCTTCCATCTTGGCGATGACTTCATCGTCGATGCGGGTGGAAGCAATGAACAAATCGGCACCGTGTACGGCTCGGTGGCCGACGGCTTCAATTTCGTTCATGTCGTGAATCGCGCCGTAGTCGGGGTGCAGCAAACTTTGGATGCAAATCTCGAATGCTTTGTGGTGGTTGGGGATAGTCGCGGATTCTTTGACGGAACGGCCGTGTGCCGCCTGCTCAAAATAAGACCCATCCTCACCAATCCGGCTGATCATGCCTTTGGCCACTACTTGCGCCACGTCGCTGGTGAAGAGCTGGTATTTAAGGGTGGAACTGCCGCAGTTAATCGTGAGAATCATAACGCTGCCCCTAGTGAGCTGAAACCTGCTGCATAATCTGGCCCACAATCATCTCTACCAAAGCGTCGGTTGAGAGCCGGGCGTTGTCGTCGGAAGCATCGCCGACAGCCAGCACAATCTTGACCGCCTGTTCTTGAGCGGCGTTGGCAAAAATCTCGTAGGCGTGCAGCACGTCGCTAAACGGAAAGTGATGGGTGATCAGCTGGCTGGGGTCCAATTTGCCGCTCTGGATGGTGCGGAGCAGCAGCGGAATGGTGGTGGTGTTCACCACGCCCATGCGAATGGTGATGTTTTTTACCCAAAGTGCTTCTTTGTGCAGTTCCGCGCTCTGGCTGTAAACGCCGATGTTGGCAATGGTGCCGCCGACGCCGATGATTTCTTGGGCCACTTTGCAAGTAAGCGGATGCCCCACAGCTTCGATGGCTACGTCTACGCCACGGCCGTTTGTCTTTTGCAGAATTTTGGCGGTGGCGCTGCTGTCCTGGTTGTTAATCACCATCGTGGCCCCCAGCCGTTTGGCCAGCTCCAAACGATGATCATCCAAATCCACCACAATGATGTCGGCGGGTGAGAAAAACTGGATGCTTAGCAGTGCGGCCAGCCCGACTGGCCCAGCGCCCACAATGGTCACCACGTCGCCAAACTTCACCTGCCCGTTCATCACGCCTACTTCCAGTCCGGTGGGCACAATGTCAGAGAGCATCAGGGCAGTCTCTTCATTTATAGAAGGCGGAATGTGGTGCAGGCCGTTATCGGCGAAGGGCACGCGCACATATTCGGCCTGACAGCCGTCGATGCTGTTACCCAAGATCCAGCCACCTTCTGTGCAGTTGGAGGGAATGCCGCGGCGGCAATATTCGCAGCTGCCGCAGGCGGTAATGCAGGAGACGATCACCCGATCGCCCGGTTTAAACTGGCGCACACCGCTGCCCACGGCTTCCACAATGCCCACGCCTTCGTGGCCAATCACACGCCCTGGCGTCACGGTGGCAACGCCACCCTTGAGGATGGCTAAATCGGTGCCGCAGATGGTGGTTTGGGTAATGCGCACCAGGGCATCGTTTTGTTCAATGATGGTGGGTCGGGGCACATCCTTGAGGACAATATTGCCCGGACCCTGATAAACAACTGCTTGCATTAAAGGTTCTCCCTATTGATAGGTATCTGTTTCATCATAGAGGCTGGGCTGTCGTTGAACAATGCACAAAGCGATGTGAGGTATACACTTTTTTACGGTGTTCGTGCTGAATTTGTGTAGGGTGGGCGGGAAACGGCCGTTCCCCTCGCTCCATTTTCCCTCCAAACCGCCCCGTTATGTCATCCCCCGTGGCTAAGAGTTCACATAACCCTCAAATTTGGCCGTTTTGTGCAAGTTGTCTAAATAGAAACTCCGTTGATTTGTGTATACACAGCAGCGATTTGTAAATTGTGGTGCCCCCGTCGCGTTGTTATGCTGAACCCATTATGGCAAATCCGTATTCCGACCCACGCCAACATGACCACGAACAGGTCTCTACGCGCATCATTCAAGAGTATGTGCCGGGCCGCCAGGTGACTATTGCTCACGTCATTGCCAATCCCGATAAGCCGCTCTGTCAGCGGATCGGGCTCAACGAAGCGGAAGCGATCGGCATCATGACCGTGACGCCAGGCGAGAGCGCCATCATTGCCGGAGATTTGGCTTTGAAGGCCGCGGATGTGGAGATCGGATTTTTGGATCGGTTTAGTGGGACGTTGGTGGTAAACGGCCGTTTATCCAGCGTTCTTTCAGCATTAGAAGCGGCCAACCGGGGCATGGAAGACATCTTAGGCTTTTATCCCGCCCCCATTACCCGTAGTTGAGACTGGCACGAATGACGCAGCGAGTTGTTTTCCCAGAATTGGATTATCTGACAACCATGGCCACAGAAGGAACTCCCTGGCGTTTTATGCTCATTGGCGGTGTCGCAGCTGGTAAAACCACCCTGCTTAAAGTCTTGGAAAACAAAAAGCCCCAACTGGCCAATAAAACCCAAATGATTGATTACGGCGGTTGGGGCATTGATACCCCCGGTGAATTTGTAGAGATGGGCCATCTACGGCGCGTCCTCGCTTCTTCATCGTTTGACGCGCGGCTGCTCATCGCCGTGCAGGATGCCACCCGGCAGCAGGCTGTTTTCCCGCCCAACTATTTTTTGATGTTTCCCCAGCACACCATCGGCGTCATAACCAAAATGGACGATCCGGCGGCTGATCCCGATCAGGCGCAGGCCCAGTTACGCGCCGCGGGGGTGACGGGTGAGATTTTTTTTGTATCCGCAATAACTGGTTACGGCATCTCTGAACTCAGAACGTACCTGTTAGAAATAAATCTTTAGTCATAAGGAGAAGCTAATGGCAAAACCTCAAGGAGAAGCACTGGGTTTAGTAGAAACCCGCGGTCTGGTAGCGATGATTGAAGCTGCCGACGCCATGGTCAAAGCAGCGAATGTTTCGCTCGTGGGCATGGAAAAGATCGGCTCCGGTTTGGTGACCGTCATGGTTCGTGGTGACGTTGGTGCAGTAAAAGCTGCCACCGACGCTGGTGCTGCTGCTGCCAAACGAGTTGGCGAAGTAGTTTCCATTCACGTCATTCCACGCCCGCATGCCGACACCGAAGCACTGCTGCCCACGAAGGAATAAAAAACCTTCAAGGATTTACCGGAGTCTCCGTGACGGGCGCAGATGGCAGCATCTGCGCCCTCACCAAACATCGAGATAAATAATTAGGCTCCGGCCCGGTACCCCGAGCCGGAATAGCCCCACTAATCCGGAGATTAGAGGAGTAAGACTCAATGGATGACAAACTTTTAGACATGATTGTCGCGCAAGTGATGGACAAAGTCGGCAGTAACGGTGAAGCAGCGCCTGCCCCGGCGGCAGCGCCAGCCTTTGCCAATCCTGGCATGACCGAATTTGTTGGCACGGCCTTTGGTGACACCATCGGTATCGTCATTGCCAACGTAGACCCTGTTGTACACGAAAAAATGGGCCTGGACCCGAAATATCGTTCCATCGGTATTTTGAGCGCCCGTACTGGGGCTGGCCCCCAAATTATGGCGGCTGATGAGGCCGTGAAAGCGACCAACACCGAACTGGTAGTTGTTGAACTGGCTCGCGACACCAAAGGTGGCGCTGGCCACGGTTCCCTCATCATCTTCGGCGCTGAGGAAGTTTCTGATGCTCGTCGCGCTATCGAAGTAGCTTTGAAAGACCTGGAACGCACCTTTGGCGATGTATATGCCAGTGATGCGGGCCATATTGAACTGCAATACACCGCTCGTGCTAGCTTCGCTTGTGAAAAAGCATTCGGTGCACCAATCGGCCGTGCTTTTGGTCTGTGCGTCGGTGCCCCCGCTGGTATCGGTGTGATGATGGTGGATGCGGCCGTTAAATCCGCCGACGTTGACGTGATTGGTTACGCCAGCCCCGCCAGCGGCACATCCTTCAGCAACGAAGTCATCGGCTTTTTCAGCGGTGATGCCGGTGCTGTACGCCAGGCAATCCTCACCGCCCGCGAAGTGGGTGTGAAGCTTCTGGGAACGCTGGGCGAGAAACCCGCTGGCCTCGGCACTCCCTACATTTAGTCGAAGACCCCTTTAGGAGGTTAAAAAACGATGGCTAAACGACAAAAAAGATTTGAGGTGTTGGATGCACGGGAAGTCAACAAAGACGGCTTTGTGACTGAATGGCCCGAAGTTGGCTTGATTGCCATGGGCAGCCCCAACGATCCCGCCCCAAGTGTAAAAGTACAAAACGGCGTCATTGTAGAGATGGACGGCAAAAAGCGTGAACAGTTTGACTTCAACGACTTGTTCATTGCCAACTACGCCATCAACGCCAATCTCGCCGAAGAAATGATGGCAATTCCCTGTGTAGAAATTGCCCGCAAGATTGTTGATATTAACGTGCCGCGCGCCGAAGTAGTGAAGATATTCTCTGGTCTAACTCCGGCTAAAATTGCCGCCGTGATGGATGAGCTCAACGTCGTCGAGATGATGATGGGCGTCCAGAAAATGCGCGCTCGCCGCACCCCCAGCAACCAGGCGCACGTCACCAACGTGCAAGACAACCCGGTATTGCTGGCCGCCGATGCTGCTGAAGCCACCTACTATGGCTTTGACGAAATCGAGACCACGGTAGCCGTTTTCAACTACGGCCCCATGAACGCGCTGGCTCTGCTCGTTGGTGGCCAGACGGGTCGTCCCGGCGTTTTGAGCCAGGATGCCCTTGAAGAAGCCACAGAGTTGCAGCTTGGTTTGCTCGGTTTGACAGCCTACGCTGAAACGGTTTCCGTCTACGGCACCGAGCAGGTGTTTAAAGATGGCGACGACACGCCCTGGTCCAAAGCATTTCTGGCCTCGGCTTACGCCTCTCGTGGTTTGAAGATGCGCTACACCTCCGGTACCGGCTCTGAGGTCCAGATGGCTTATGCCGAAGGGAAATCGATGCTGTACCTGGAAATCAAGTGCGTCATGATTACCAAGGGCGCTGGGGTACAGGGTCTGCAAAATGGTTCCATCAGCTGTATTGGTGTGCCCGGTGGCGTGCCTGGCGGTATTCGTGCCGTTTTGGCTGAGAACCTGGTCACAACCTGCCTGGACCTGGAAGTTGCTTCCGGCAATGACCAAACATTCTCTCATTCACCTTTCCGCCGTACCGCTCGTTTAATGGGTCAGTTCTTGCCCGGTACAGATTTCATCTTCTCCGGCTACAGCGCTTCCCCCAACTACGACAACGTGTTTGCCGGTTCGAACTTTGATACCGACGACTACGACGATTTCCTCATCTTGCAGCGCGATCTGAAGGTTGATGGTGGTTTGCGCCCCGTCCGCGAGGAAGATGTCATTGTTATTCGTAACAAAGCGGCCAAGGCACTGCAAGCTGTATTTGTAGAGCTGGGCTTGCCAGCCATCACGAATGAGGAAGTTGAAGCAGCAACGTACGCTCACGGCAGTAAAGACATGCCCGCGCGTGACAAGGTGCAAGATACAAAAGCAGCGCAGGAAATGTTGAAGCGCAACGTTACCGGTGTGGAAGTTGTTAAGGCTCTGGCCAAAAATGGTTTCCCCGAAGTGGCTGAAGCAATCCTGAACGTGCAGAAGCAGCGCGTTTCTGGTGACTACCTGCACACGTCTGCAATCCTGGACAAAGATTTCAATGTTGTGGCTGCGGTCAACGACTTGAATGATTACCAGGGACCCGGCACTGGCTATCGTCTTGAAGGCGAACGTTGGGAAGAAATTGCCAACATCCGCCACGCGATGAGCCCAGAGGATATTTAAGGAGCGATACAAATGGCACAAATATCTGAAGCTGTAGTGCGGGAAGTTGTTAAGGAGATTTTGGCGCAGGTAGCCAATGGTGCGCCTGTTGCGGCTCCGGCAGCCCCTGCTGTAACCCCAGCCAATGGCGAATATGCCGACATGACCATGCGGGAAGTCGGTGAGGCGCGCCAGGGCACTTCCTCTAGCGAGGTTGTGATTGCTTTGGCCCCCGCTTTTGGCGACAAATTGAAGAAACGGACGATTACGGGCATTCCGCATACGGCCGTTCTCCGTGAACTCATGGCCGGTATCGAAGAAGAAGGCATGAAACCCCGCATCATCCGGGTGTGGCATACCTCCGACGTGGCCTTTGTTGGTAAGCGCGGTGCTGAACTGAGCGGCTCTGGCATTGCTGTCGCCATCCAGTCTCGCGGCACCACCGTTATTCACCAGCGCGATCTGTTCCCGCTGCAGAACATCGAACTGTTCCCGCAGGCACCCGTGCTGACGCTGGAAACCTACCGCAACATCGGTCGCAATGCGGCTCGCTACGCCAAGGGTGATTCCCCGGCACCAGTCGAGCAGTTTAGTGACCAGATGGCCCGGCCGAAATATCAGGCTATCGCCGCTGTGTACCACATTCGCGAAACCGAGTTTGTGGACAAGCGCAAGAAGCCCATGGATGTGGAAGTCCGCTTCAACTAAGGAGAATTTGAAATGTCACAACAAGATATGATTGCTGCAATCGTAAAAGAGGTTCTCTCTGAGTTGAATGGTGGGAAGAGCAGCGCGCCGGCCGCCACAAGCAACGGCCGTACCCTCAACTACAAAACCGACTACCCGTTGTCGGAAAAACGGCGTGAGCTGGTGAAAACCGCCACCGGTAAAAGCCTGGACGACATCACCCTGGACGCCATCATGTCCGGCGCAGTGAAAGCCGAAGAAATTCGCATCACCCCGCAGACCCTGGAGTACCAGGCGCAGATCGCCGAAAGCATCTACCGGCCGCAGCTGGCCAACAACATGCGCCGCGCGGGTGAACTGACCAAGGTTCCCGACGAGCGCGTGCTGGCGATGTACAACGCCTTGCGTCCCAACCGTTCAACCAAAGCCGAACTTCTGGCCATCGCTGATGAGCTGGAAAACCAATATGGGGCCAAAGTATGCGCCAACTTCGTTCGCGAAGCAGCCAACGTATACGAAGCCCGCGACGTTCTAAAAGACTAGACGAACACCCAGGTAGTCAGGCAGCCAGGTAATCAAGAGGTCTAAGACCAGGCAATTACCAGGCTGCTCGACTACAGGATGTTTCGCCACCTAAATCATTATGAGCACTGTTATCGCTGGCATCGACGTAGGAAACTCAACTACAGAAGTTGCCATTGCTGAATTCACCAACAGCCATACGCCACCTCGCTTCCTCGGCTCTAGCCGGGTATCGACCACCGGCATCAAGGGAACGCTGAGTAACATTCCCGGCATGAAGCTGGCCCTGCGCCACGCTGCTGAAGATGCGGGCATCGACGTGAGCGACATCGACCTGGCGCTGCTAAACGAAGCTACGCCGGTGATCGGTGACATCGCCATGGAAACGATCACGGAGACGATCATCACCGAATCGACGATGATCGGCCACAATCCTGGGTCTCCTGGCGGTATGGGCATTGGTGTGGGCATTACCACGCACATCAACAACCTGGTTTCCGTTAAACGCGGCGAATCGATCATTGTGGTGATTCCCAAAGGGTATGACTTTGAAGTTGCCGCCTCGCTGATTAAGCGGGCGCTGGAAGCGGGCGTGGATGTGCAGGGCGGCATTGTGCAGTCGGACGATGGCGTTTTGATTGCCAACCGGCTGCCCAAAATTTTGCCGTTTGTGGATGAGGTGGGTCTGGTTGACCAGGTGCCGCTGAACATGCTGGCCGCCGTGGAAGTGGGTGACCACGGCCAGGTGATTCGCCAGCTGTGCAATCCCTATGGCATTGCGACCCTGTTTGACCTGACACCGCAAGAGACGCAGATGGTGATTCCCATCGCCAAAGCCCTGATTGGGCTGCGCTCGGCGGTGGTCATTCGCACCCCTGCGGGAGATGTGCAGACCCGTCGCATTCCGGCTGGCACCCTGAAACTGATTGGCGATACGCGTACGGCCGTTGTGGAAATGGACGGCGGCGCAGATGCCATCATGGACGGGTTGAGCCAGGTGGGTCGGCTGCAAAATGTAGCCGGTGAAGCGGGCACCAACGTGGGCGGCATGGTCGAGCGCGTGCGCCAAACCATGAGCGACGTCACCGAAAAGCCCATCCAGGAAATCAAAATTCGCGACATTCTGGCGGTTGACTGCCTAGTGCCGCAAAAAGTGTCTGGCGGGTTGGCTCAGGAATTCTCCATGGAAAACGCCGTTGGTTTGGCGGCCATGGTAAACACGGACCAACTGCTGATGGAGCGGCTGGCGCTGGCGCTGGCCCAGGAAATTGGCATACGCGTGGAGCTTGGCGGCGTGGAGGCCAACATGGCCATCCTGGGCACGCTGACCACACCCGGCATTGATATCCCGCTGGCCATCCTCGACTTGGGCGCTGGTTCTACCGATGCTGCCCTGATGGTTAAGGGCAAAAAGGTGGAAAGCATCCATCTGGCGGGGGCGGGCAACATGGTGACCCTGCTCATCCAACGCGAGTTGGATTTGCCCACGGGCACCAACATCGACGTGGCCGAACAAATCAAGCGTTATCCTCTGGCGAAGGTGGAGAGCCTGTTTCACATCCGCAACGAAGACAATTCGGTGCGTTTTTTCAAAGATCCGCTGGACCCGCGCCTGTTCGGCCGCGTGGCTCTGGTGACGGAAGGCGGCCTGGTGCCCATCCCCACGGAACATACCGTGGAGCGCATTCGTGAGGTGCGTCGTGAGGCCAAGCGCCGGGTCTTTTTGCGCAACAGCCTGCGCGCCCTGCAAACCGTCGCCCCGTTGGGCAACATTCGCAACATCGAGTTTGTGGCCATCGTCGGCGGTTCGGGGCAGGACTTTGAGCTGGCGCAAATGTTAATGAACAAGCTGGCTGAGTTTGGCACCGTGGTCGGTGCCGCCAACATTCGTGGCAAGCTGGGCACGGTTAACGCCGTGGCTACTGGCCTGGTTCTCAGCTACGCGGAGCGGCAGAAGGCGGGTTAGGATGGCACCTTTTGCGCAGGAACGGCCGTGTATTCACGTCAGCTTAGGGGCCGGCACCGAGGCGGCGCTGTACCGCTGGGTGCAAATCGGGGCGGAAGAAGAAGGCGTGCCCTGCCAACTGGTCGAGGAAGAAGGGGCTGATCTGGTGGCCCTGGCCTACGCCGCGGCGCAAAGCTCACGCTTTAACATCGGCGTGGCCGTGGGTGAAGCGCAGGTGGTGCTGCACGAAATGCACATGCCGCCCGCACAACCGGTGTTGGTCTTTAACTTTTCTGATCAGCCTGACTATTTTTGCCGCTTAATGGGCTCTAACGCGGCCCGCATGATTGTGCGCAAACCGTTCCGCTTTGAAGACGAGCCCGCACCTTTTGCTAACGGAGACGAAGAGAAATCTGTGGCGATCGAAGCAGCCCCGTTGGCTGCGCCAAAGCCACCCACAGCCGACCTCGCACCTGACCCGGCAGAAATTGCCCACCTGGTTGCGCTGGTCGTTCGCAAATTACAAGAGAGAGGTATCCGATGAAAAAAGCATTGGGACTCATTGAAACCATCGGACTGGTCGCTGCCATTGAAGCGGCTGATGCGGCCGTAAAAGCGGCCAACGTGATTCTGCTGGGCTACGAAAACACCAAGGGTAGCGGCAAGATCACGATCAAAATCGTGGGGGATGTTGGGGCGGTGAAGGCTGGCGTTTCGGCTGGCGTGGCCGCCGCCTCGCGTATTGGCCAGGTATACGGTCAACAGATCATCGCCCGTCCGCATGAAGAGATTGACGCGCTGATTCGCAACCTGGATCGCGGACGCGGTTTGGCAGATGAAGCGCCTGCTGTGGCGGAACCGGTCGCAACGGCCGTTCCCCCCGCAGAACCCGTCGTCGCAACAGAAGCAGAACCGGCTCTGTGCGCCGCCACCACCAAGTCTGGCGAGCCGTGCAAGCTGCCAGCCCAACCTGGTTCAGCTTACTGCTTTGTTCATCGCAAACAGGCAGACGCTGAGTAAAAGGGAAGGAGAACGGTGACGACGATGACCGAACAAGCCACGCTAGACCTGAACAGCAGCCAGTTCACCATCGACCGCATTTCGCAGGAAGTACTGCGGCGGCTGGCCGACTTGCAGCCCGCACCCGTTGTGGACGATCATGAACCGGTGCCAACGGCCGTAAATGGTCATTTAGAGCTCAAAACCCCCATTGGCATTTCCGTGCGGCACGTTCATTTGTGCCCAGAGCATGTGGAAATTCTCTTTGGCAAAGGGCACAGCCTGACGGTTTACAACGAGCTGTACCAGAAAGGGTATTACGCCGCTCGCGAGCAGGTGATGGTGGTGGGGCGTAAGCGCTGCATCGAAAAAGTGCGCGTGCTGGGGCCAACACGGCCGTTTTCCCAGGTAGAACTTTCCCAAACTGATGCCCTGATGATTGGCATGAAGCTGCCCATCGCCACCGACGGTTCAGACCCCGCTTGCCAACCCATCACCCTGGTGGGGCCGGAAGGCGTGGTGACCCTGCCCGGCAATGGCAACGGCGGGGCATTTATTGCCCGGCGGCACATTCACCTGAGCGACGACATGGCCAAGCGGCTGGGCGTGAAAAACGGCGATCTGCTTGATCTGGACATCGACGGCGCGCGCCCGACTACGCTGCACGGCATTCTGGTGCGCGTGAAGGCGGGCTGGCTGACCGAAGTTCATCTGGACACCGATGAAGGCAACGCTGTGGGCATCCGCAGCGGGCAGACGGGCACACTCATTGTGCCGCAAAAGTAAAGGACAAACCTTGTGGACCAAGCCCTGATTGAAGAAGTCGTGGCCAAAGTGGTGGCCCTGGTACAGGCAAAAATGATTGCCGCCGTACCGCCCCGGCGGGTGCTGATGCTGTTTAGCGGCGCCAGCACTGGCTACGTGGTGGGCATGGACACCATCAAAATGCTCAGCCAGGCCCGGCACAAGCTAACCGTCTTCATGACTGCCTCGGCCATGCACGTGATTGGCGAACCTAATGTGCGCAAGGCGGGCGCGGCAGAAATCATCGGGCCGCAAGAGTGGGTGAACACGCCCGGCCTGGTGCGCGAGACGGATCTGGTGCTGGTGCCCACCTTGTCGATGAATACGGCCGCACGGCTGGCTCTGGGTTTGATGGATTCGCTCTTTTCCACGCTGGTGCTAGGGGCGCTGCTGGCCAACAAGCCAGTGGTGGCCGTGTGTGACGGGGCTGATCCGTACGGCAATGGCGGTCTGGTGTTTAGCGATAACAACGAGGGCGTACCCGCACTGCGCCAACGCCTGAGCGGTAATTTGAGCACGCTGATCGATTACGGTGTGCATTTGGTAGCGGAAGAGAAGTTTATTTCAACTGTGATTCAGCAGCTTCAGACGGGTGACGAACCGAAGCCGGTGGTAACGGCCGTATCGCCTCAACCAGTGCTGCGTGTGGGGGGAAACGGCCGTGCGCCCATCCTCACCGCCGCGGACCTGTCCACCTACCAGCCGGGCACCACACTGCATCTGCCCACCAGCGCGCGATTAACCCCGCTGGCCCAGGACAGCGCCCGCACCCGTAACCTGACGCTGATATTTGAAAATTGAGGTGAATGATGCGCCTGGCAAAAGTAATTGGCACCGTCGTGGCCACACGAAAAGAAGATTCTCTGACCGGCTTTAAGCTGCTGGTCATCGAAGAAATTGACCCACGCAGCGAGGCTCCAACCAGCAACCGCCTGGTCGCGGTTGATACGCTGGGCGCTGGCCGGGGGGACACCGTTTTGTGGGTGCAGGGTGGCGCAGCGCGCGTCATCAGCGAGACACACCGGGCGGCCCCGCTGGACGTGGCGGTGGTGGGCATTGTTGATTCAGTGGATGTGGTGGAATGAGCGGTAAAGTTTACACCCGCGGTGGCGACACCGGGCAAACTTCGCTTCTGGGCGGCAGCCGGGTAGACAAAGACGATCTGCGCGTAGAAGTGTACGGCACGATGGACGAAGGGACATCCATGCTAGGGCTGGCCCGCGCCACCACGCAGTTCGATGATTTGTGCCGCCACATCATTGAACTGCAAGGCGAACTGATTCCCGTCATGTCGGAAGCGGCCTTTGTGCCGGGCGACAAGCCCAACAAGTTTGCCATTCCCCAGGTGAAGCCAGAACAAATTGCCCGGTTAGAGCACCTGATTGACGGCTACAACGAGGAATGGATTCAGACCGGGCAGTTTGTCCGGCCAGGTGGATCGCCTGCTTCGGCCGCCATTGATGCGGCGCGGGCTATCTTCCGTCGGGCCGAGCGGCGCCTGGTGTCATTGAACCGGCAAGAAGCGGTGAACCCGCATCTGATTAAGTACGTTAACCGGTTGTCTGACCTGCTTTATGTGTTGGCCCGAATTGACGAGCAGCGCACATTGATCCAAACCATTGCCGAAAACATGCCTGCTGATTTGCAAACGGCCGTTTCTGGAAACGGCCGTCAAGGAGCGTCTGAAATGGAACTTACCCTGAACGACTGCAATCGTATGGTAGAAGCTGGCATTAAAAAGGCACGGGAAATTGGTGTGCCTATGGTTCTCAGCGTGGTTGACCAGAATGGCGACATTATTGAATCGCGGCGCATGGATAACGCGCTCATCGTCAGCATCACGCTGGCGCCGCACAAAGCATACACCGCCGCCACGGTGCGCCTGGCCACGGCCGATTTGGCTCAAGCGGCCCAACCCGGCCAATCGCTGTTTGGCATTGATGTGAACCTGCCCAAGATTACGCTGGTTGGCGGCGGCATTCCGCTGCAAAAAGCGGGTCAGGTAGTTGGGGCCGTGGGCGTGAGCGGCGGCTCCGTTGCCCAAGACATTCTTGTAGCCGAAGCAATGGTAGCCGCTTTTTAAAAATATTTTTCCACAGATTACGCAGATTAAAGCAATAAATCTGTGGCATCTGTGAAATCTGTGGATGGTTCTCAGGAAAAAGTCATGACAGTACAGATTCAAGACTCACAAATTGAAGCAATTGTTCAACAGGTTTTGGCCCAGGTAAACGGCCGTCCGGGCGAAATGCCGCGTTCGGCTCACTACCGTGGCGTGTTTGCCACGCCGGACGAGGCGGTGAAGGCTGCTTATGCCGCCCAGGCATGTTTCCGTCGGGTGAGCCTGACGCAGCGCAAAGCCATCATTCAGGCGATGCGTGAAACGGCCATTGAAAATGCCCAGATGCTAGCGCAAACGGCCGTAACCGAAACCGGCATGGGCCGCGTCTCCGACAAGGTACTCAAGAACCTGTTGGTGGCTGAAAAGACCCCTGGCGTAGAAATTTTGCCCAACGACGCCTATGTGGGTGACGATGGGTTGACTCTTGAAGAGTGCGCGCCTTTTGGCGTCATTTTGGCCATCACCCCGGTGACTAACCCCACGGCCACCGTCATCAACAACGCCATCAGCATGGTGGCGGCTGGGAACGCCGTGGTTTTTGCGCCACATCCAGCCAGCCAAAAAGCCTCACTGACGACGATGGATTTGCTCAATGAAGCAATCGAAAGCGTTGGCGGCCCGCGCAATCTCCTGACCGCTGCTCAGGAAGCGACCATTGAAGTGGCCCAAGAACTCATGCATCATCCGTTAATTCCGTTGATTTGCACCACTGGAGGCCCCGGTGTCGTCGATGCCGCCCTTTCTTGCGGTAAACGGGCTATTGGCGCTGCCGCTGGCAATCCGCCAGCTCTGGTTGACGATACGGCCGATCCTGAAAAAGCTGCCCGCGACATCATCCTGGGCCACTCCTTCGACAACAACATGCCCTGCACCTCTGAGAAGGAAGTGGTGGTCACCGCCGGGATTGCCGACGCTTTGATGGCTGGTTTCCGCAAGGCGGGCAATGCCTACGTGCTGGATCGCAGCTTGCTGCCTCGGCTAGAAGAAGTGGTGCTGAATGAAAAACATTCTGGGCCCAATCGCAAATATATTGGCCAGAATGCCTGCGTCATTTTGGCGGAATTGGGCATTCAGGCGGATGAAGAGATGCGGACGATTATCGTGGAAGTGGACAAAGATCATCCGTTCGTGCGGCATGAACTCATGATGCCGGTGCTGGGCGTGGTGCGCGTGCGCGACTTTGAAGAAGGCATCAACGTGGCGGTCGAAGTAGAGGCTGGCTTGCGCCATTCGGCCGTGATTCACTCGTCCAATATTTACCACATGAGCGAATACGGCCGTGCCATCAACACCACCATTTTTGTGAAAAATGCACCTTCCTACGCCGGGTTAGGTTTTGGCGGTGAAGGCCACACCAGTTTCACCATTGCCGGACGTACCGGCGAGGGCATGACGACGGCCCGCACATTTACCCGCATTCGGCGCTGTGCGCTGGTGGGTGCTTTTTCGGCCGTGTAAAGAACGAGAGTGGAGAGAATCGTGGAAAAAACAGCAGATATTGTCGAGGCAGTAAAACGGGCAGGTATTACCGGCGCTGGCGGGGCGGGTTTCCCCACCCATGTGAAGCTCCAGGCCCAGGCCGAATATTTACTGGCCAACGGCGCTGAGTGTGAACCGCTGACCCATGTGGATAAGCAGCTGATGCTGCACCATGCGGCAGAAGTCGTGGAAGGGATGCGGCTGGGGATGCAGGCCACGGGGGCGAAGCAGGGCATCTTTGGCATCAAGGGCAAATACAAGGAAGTGATCGCTTCCATTCAGTCTGCCATCAAACCAGGTGACAACATTACTGTTTCTGAGCTGGGCAACTTTTACCCGGCGGGGGATGAACAGGTGATGGTGTACGACATTCTGGGACGCATTGTGCCGGAAGGTGGCCTGCCGATTAACGTGGGTTGCGTCGTGCAAAATATCGAAACGCTTTACAACATTAGCGCCGCTGCCCAAGGCAAGCCGTTCACGCACAAATACCTCACCGTGATTGGGGCGGTGGCCAAACCGATGTCGGTGCGCGTGCCGATAGGCATCACCATTCAAGAAGTGTTGGATTTAGCAGGCGGCGTTTTGACGCCCGATCCGGTAATTTTGGATGGCGGGGCGATGATGGGGGCTGTGGTGACCGATTTTAGCCAGCCCATCACCAAGCGCTCCAAGATGCTGCTGGTGCTGCCGTACGATCATCAACTGAGCGTGAAGCGACGCACGCCGCGCGTGGTCATCGACAATCATGCAATTGCTGCTTGCGACCAATGCTACTTTTGCACCGATTACTGTCCGCGCCACGCGCAAGGGCACGCGATTGAGCCGCACAAGCTCATTTTGCTCCTTGCTTCTGGCGTGCCGTTGACGGATGCCCAGATGGCTGGGGCAATGCTCTGCTGTGAATGCCGTACCTGTAATTATGCCTGTCCAGTGCATCTGGCTCCCGGTGACATCGCGCTGAACATCAAGCGTGATCTGGTGAAAGCGGGCATGAAGAATCCGTATCACCGGCAAACAGAAGCCAGCCCGTACCGCGATTACCGGCGGGTGCCCATGACGCGGCTGATCAGCCGGTTGGGCCTGGTGAAATATGATGTGCCGGCTCCATTAACGGCCGTTTCCCAAACCTTCACCCGTGTCACCCTGAAATTAAGCCAACACATTGGTGCCCCGGCCCAACCGGTCGTCAAGGTAGGCGATAAGGTAAGCTTGGGCGACATGATCGGCAAAATCCCGGCGGGCGCATTGGGTGTCCCCCTCCACGCCAGTATCGACGGCGTGGTACGTGAAGTGACAAACGAAGCAATTGTAATTGAGGCGAATTGAGATGATGCCACAACAAGTCATTCCTAGAACAACAACCGTAAAGCGGGCCATTGGCCTGATTGAGCTGCGCAGCATTGCCCGCGGCATGAAAACCACCGACGCCATCTTAAAAGCGGCGGACGTGGAGCTGCTGCGGGCCCACGTAGTCTGCCCCGGTAAGTACATCATTCTAGTGGCGGGCACCATTAGCCACGTAAAAAATGCTGTTTCTGTTGGTCAGCAAATTGCCCCGGAAGTGGTGGTGGATCAGTTCATTCTGTCGAATGTGCATCCCAGCGTCTTCCCGGCGCTGACGGCCACGACGGAGATTGAAGAGGTGAAGGCCATCGGCGTGGTGGAAACGTTTACCCTGGCAGCTTCGATTGTGGCGGCGGATACGGCCGTAAAAGCCGCGCCCGTCGATCTTATTGAAATTCGACTGCCATTTGCCATGGGTGGCAAAGCGTTCACCGTGTTTACCGGCGAAGTGAGCGCCGTGCGCAATGGCGTGCGCGCCGCCGCCGAACTGCTTAAAGATGAAGGGGTCATTGATTCCTTTGAGGTCATTCCTGCACCCCATAAAAGTCTTATTGAAAAATTATTATAACTTACAGGAGATGAGAGATGTTTGAGTGGATACTTTTAGCGGCCGCGTTTGCTGGTGGCATGTTTGGTGCTGCAGTTGGCGCTATCCCAGCTTTTATTCTGACTGGCGTAGCGGCAATTATTAGCGCGGCCATTGCTATTATCACCGGACAAGGTGACCTGGTTGGCGCTGTGGCTTTTGGCCCGTTTTTAGGCCCGCACGTAGCGTTTGCTGGCGGCGTGGCCGGTGCTGCTTACGCGGCCAAAAAAGGTAAGCTGGACGGCGGCAAAAGCATTCTGACCGCATTGGCTGGGGTAGATTCTCCAGACATTTTGCTGGTTGGTGGTGTCTTTGGCGCGTTGGGCTACCTGTTCACCTGGCTGTACAACATGGTGCCGAGCATTGGTGGCTTGGGCTGGACCGACACGGTTGGTTTGTCCGTAGTGACCACCGCCATCATCGTGCGTCTGGTTTTTGGCAACTCAGGTATTTTTGGCAAGGTTCCCACGGGCTACAGCCGCTGGATCCACAGTGACAAGGGCGCCTGGATTCCCTGGCAATCCAAGCCCCTGCAGATGATTGCCCTGGCCGTGGCTTTTGGCTTCCCGGCAGCTTACATCACCCACGCTTACGCTGATCTGCCTGGTGGCGGCACGATTCCGGTTCTGTTTTTCGGCTTTTCCGCCTTTTCACTGGTTTTCTTGCAGTTCGGTACAAACGTTCCGGTAACGCATCACATCACCCTGGCTGCTGGTTCAGCTGCGGCCATTACCGGCGATGTTTGGTGGGGGTTGGCCTTTGGGTTGTTGGGTATTTTTGTGGGCGAGATGGTTGCCTGTACTTTCACCAGCTACGGCGACACCCACATTGATCCGCCGGCAGCTTCTCTGGCGACCACCACGCTCTTGCTCGCTGTTTTCTCGGCGCTGGGGCTGTTTAACGCGACCGGCATCGCGGCCTTCATTGTGGTGCTGGCTGTGGCTGGCCTGGGGTATGGCTTGTTCAGCTGGCTACAGCGTCCGTCGGTAGCGGCCGTATTGAGCACGGGCGACTAATTTTTATTGTCCTGATACTGGACGGGTTTTAGGTAGCAAACGGCCGTTTCTGGTGAGGAAACGGCCGTTTTGCATACCTATCAAGTTAGCCTGATTCTTGATTGAGTCCACGAAAAAATTGTTTCAGCCAAATACATTTTAAGGTTTTTCGCAAATATGCTGCCGTATTGAGGAAGCGTAATTGCCCTAGCCATTCGTTCACCTTGTCACCCCTTCACCCCCACACTACAATATCCCCATGCGCCTCATCCTCTCCCATGAAAACGCCGATTTTGATGCTGTGGCCAGTCAGCTTGCCGCCAGCAAACTGACGCCCGACGGCACGATGCTCCTTGCCCGCCGCCTGAACCGGAACGTGGAGCAGTTCCTGACGCTGTATTGGGATGCGTTTCACTTTGTACGGCCGTCTGAATGGCGTAAGCGGCGTATTGATGAGGTGCTGCTGCTGGACACGCAATCGCTCAACAGTGTGCGCGGCATGGTCAACAAGCCCAAGGTCCACGTCATCGATCACCACACGCAGGAAACACCGCCGCAAGAATGGACGGCCCAGGTAGAACCTGTGGGGGCGACCACCACCATTTTGGTGGAGCGGCTCAAGACGCAGGGCGTGGCCCTCTCGCCCGAAGAAGCGACTTTGCTGCTGCTGGGCATCTACGAAGACACCGGCTCGCTAACCTACGACACGACCACCCCGCGCGACGCCGCCGCCGCTGCCTGGCTGCTGGAAGAAGGGGCGCTGCTCTCCGTGGTGCGCCGCTTCCTCAACATACCGCTGTCGGCGGCGCAGCAAAAATTGTACGATGCGCTGCACGCTGCCGTGACCTGGCACGAGGTGCAAGGGCAGTCGGTTGTTGTCACCGGCGCCATCGCCCCCGAAAATTTTACGGATGAGATTGCGTCGATTACGCACCGGCTGCGCGAATCGCTGCAGCCAGCGGGGCTTATCGTGCTGGTGCAATTGGATCGGGACGTGCAGTTGGTGGCGCGCAGCACGACGGATGCGGTGGATGTGGCTGCCGTGGCGCGCAGCTTTGGTGGGGGTGGGCACAGCCGCGCTGCCGCCGCCCGCGTCAAGGAGCGCCAGCTAGATGCGGTGTTGCCCGAAGTCGTCGCCGCGCTTTCGCAAGCGATCGAGCCGCTGATTCGGGTGACGGATTTGATGTCCCATGGGGTGCAGACGGTGCCGCCGGAGATGTTGGTGCGCGAAGCGGCCGTTCTGATGCAGCGTTTTGGCTATGAAGGGTATCCGGTGGTCACAGAGCCAGAGGGCGAACTGGTGGGCTTGCTCACCCGCCGCGCCGTGGACCGCGCCATGAGCCACGAGATGGCGGACGTGCCCATCGAGCGAATTATGCGCAAAGGGTCGGTGACGGTACGGCCGTCTGACGCCATCGACACCGTGCAGCAAAAAATGCTCAATGCCAAGTGGGGCCAGATTCCCGTGGTGGCTGAGAACGGCCAGAGCACGCGCCCCATCGGCATTGTGACGCGCACCGATTTGCTCAACCATCTGTTCCAGCCGCCCAGCAAAACCACCACGCGCAACATGCGCCAGCGGATGCTAAACATTTTGTCGCCCGCGCTGTGGCAAATGGTGCTCGCCATCAGCGAAACGGCCGACGAGCTGGATTTGCCACTTTATTTTGTCGGTGGGCTGGTGCGCGATTTACTGCTGGACAAGCCGCCCACTGATTTAGACATGGTGGTCGAGGGGGATGCGATCCGGTTGGGCAAGATACTAGCCCAGCGCTTCGGCGGCGAAATTCGCAGCCACAAGCGGTTTGGTACGGCCAAATGGCTGCTGGATGAGGCGGTGTGGGAGAATATCTTGCAGCGTGAACAAAAAAAGGAGATTGGAGATCGGAGATTGGAGATCGAGCAATTACCAATTACCAATAACCAATTACCTCCCACTATTGATTTTGTGACCGCGCGCACAGAGTTTTACACAGAACCCACCGCCTTGCCGGAGGTGGCGCACGGCTCGATTAAGCTGGATTTGCACCGGCGCGATTTTGCCATCAACACGCTGGCAGTGCGGCTGGACGGCGCGTTTTTGGGTCAACTGCTCGATTTTTACGGTGGACAGCAAGATTTGGCTGATGGGCTGATTCGGGTGCTGCACAGCCTGAGCTTTGTGGATGATCCGACGCGGATTTTGCGGGCGGTGCGCCTGGAGCAGCGGCTCAATTTCCAGATTGAACCGCGCACGCTGGAGCTGATTGAGGAGGCGCTGCCGCTGCTGGATCGGGTGTCTGGCGCGCGCATTCGCCACGAGATTGAGCTGACGCTGCAAGAGCCGGACCCGACTGCGCCGCTGGCTCGTCTGGCGAATTTGGACGTGCTGGCGCATATTTTGGAGGGGTTGGTTTGGCTGCCGGAAACGGCCGTTTTCTTCCAGCGTGTGCCCCAATTTTGGCAATCTGAACAGTGGCAGGCGTGGTTGGACGAGGAATCGCCCGTGTTTACTTACTTTGCCCTTTGGCTGGCGGCGCTGCCGGAGGCGGTGCAGCGTGGGGTAATGAAGCGGCTGCGGGTGCGCAAACACACCCACAGCGACGTGCTGGCGTGCGGCCGACTTCGTCGTGAATGGGTGACGCTGCCCGCCACGCTGAAGCCGAGTGAGGTAGTGCGGTTGATGCGGCCGTTTCCGGTGCGGGTGCTGCTGGTGGGGCGCATTTTGCTGGCGGGCAGCCCGGCGGCGGATTTGATTGAGCGGTATTTGGCGGAATGGTCTGGGGTGAAAACGGCCGTTACCGGTGAGACGCTCAAAACGATGGGGCTTAAACCTGGGCCGCAGTTTGGTGTGCTGCTAGAAAAACTGCTCGCCGCCAAGCTGGATGGCCACGTCACCTCCGAAGCCGAGGAACTGGCGCTGTTGGATGAGTTGCTGGCGGCATAAATCGGGGTCCGATTTTGTGTACATTCTTTTGTAGCCGCGGATTCTTTCCGCGCTCCCAATTCGCGGAAAGAATCCGCGGCTACCGTTTTCTCTACCCTCTTTTATACCCCTGTCTGTATCCACATCTATGTAAATCGCGGAAGTTTTTTGCATACTTGAAGAAGAATGCAAGAAAACTGTCTACCGGACATCACGTACCGAAGCATTTATTGATTTGATTCATATTGAACGCAGCGGGCAGCACAGGCGCTGCGTTGTTTTTTGTGCCGGTAGCAACATGAAGGAATCTACCATGCATGAACAATTATTGATTGGTATTGCCGCCGTTATTATTTTAGGGGTTTTTGCACAATGGTTGGCGTGGCGCTTGCGCTTGCCGTCCATTTTATTGCTGCTCATCATTGGGTTGGTGGCGGGGCCGGTGACCGGTCTGCTGTCGCCAGAGGCAGTGCTGGGCGAACTGCTGTTTCCCATGGTCTCTTTGGCGGTGGGATACATTTTGTACGAAGGTGGCCTGAGCCTGCGCGTGAAGGAGCTGCGCGAGGTTGGCGGTGTGGTGTTTAGCCTGACCAGCATTGGGGTAACGATTACCTGGGTGTTGGGGGCGGTGGCAGCCCGCTATTTGCTTCAGCTTTCCTGGCCGATCGCGATTTTGTTAACGGCCGTTCTTGTTGTTACCGGGCCAACCGTGATTGGACCTTTGCTGCGTCAGATTCGGCCCAAGGGCAAAACGTTAACCATCCTGAAGTGGGAAGGTATTTTGATTGATCCGATTGGGGCGGTGCTGGCGGTGCTGGTGTTTGAGGCGATTTTGTCGGGCCAATTGCAGCAAGCACCGCTGCTTATTGCTCGGGGTGTTTTGCTGACGGCGCTCATTGGGACGGGCATCGGTTTGCTGGCGGCGGGCGTGATGTGGCTGCTGCTGTCTCGCTATTGGGTGCCGGATCAGCTGCAGAATGGTGTTTCGCTGCTGTTTGTGACGCTGGCTTTTGTGGCGAGTGATTTGCTGCATCCTGAATCTGGTCTGCTGGCGGTGACGGTGATGGGGTTTGCTTTGGCCAACCAGCGACAGGTGCCCATCAAACAAATTGAAGAGTTTAAGAAAAGCGTACGCGATTTACTGATTGGTGGTTTGTTTATTGTGCTGGCGGCGCGGCTTTCCTGGACTGATTTTGCCGAGATTGTGTGGTGGCGCGGGGCGCTGTTTGTGGCGTTTTTGGTGCTGCTGGTGCGGCCAACGGCCGTTTTCATTGCCACCTTGCGCGCTGACCTGTCTCTAAAAGAGAAGGTGTTCCTCTCCTGGATGGCCCCGCGCGGCATTGTGGCGGCGGCAGTGGCCTCATTGTTTGCGCTGCGACTGGAAGAAGCGGGGTTTGACGGGGCCGAATCGCTGGTGGCGCTGACGTTCCTGGTGATTTTGTCTACGGTGGTGATTTACGGCCTGACAGCGTCGCCGCTGGCCAAATGGCTGGGCATTTCTGAGGATGAGCCGCAGGGGGTGCTGTTTATGGGGGCGCATCATTTGGCGCGTGAGCTGGCTTTGCTGCTGCAAGGGCATGGCGTGCGCGTGGGAATCATTGACTCCAACTGGCGCAACCATGCGGCGGCACGGATGGCTGGCTTGAAATCTTACTACGGCAACGCACTGGATGAGGAAGTGCTGGAGAATCTGGATTTGTCGGGAATCGGCCGTTTTTTGGCGATGACCTCGAATGATGAGGCCAATGCGCTGGCTTCGCTGCATTTTGCCGAGACGTTTGGCAGTTCGGGCGCGTTCCAACTGCAATCCAGCGATTCTGTGGATTCGAGTGCGGAACAATCGAAGCCGCGCCATTTGCACGGCCGTATTTTGTTCCAACCGGCGCTAACATATGCGCAACTGGATGCGCTTTTTGCTGGTGGGGCACAGCTCAAATCAACGTCGATTACCCAAGAATTTACCTACGAAGATTTCCAGAAGCAGCATCCGGGAACGGCCGTTTCGCTCTGTTTACTGCAAAAAACGGGCAAACTAACCGTCTTTTCGGCCGACACGGATTTGGTGCCCAAGCCTGGGGACACGCTGATTAGCTTGCTGACTGTGCCCGAGCAGCAGGCGATTGTGGAAAATGGGATGAGCAAAAATATGAAGGCAAAGCAGATAGTCGCTGAGAAAAAGAGCAGCCGAGGTGAAAAACTCCCGGCTACATTGTAAAGGGATAGCCCATTTTTGACTGCTCTTTGGCCACGACGAGGTCATGATGAGTGCTTTTCACCAGGAAGCCGATGGCCTCGTCGTTGGTGGTGCCATCCATCAGCACGTTCAGGCGGTAGCCATTGGTCACCTGGGGAATGTCGATTATCTTCAGGTAGGGGGCCAGCGCTTTGTCTTCGGGCAGCAGCTTGTCCAGGCTGTTGGGTGCCAGGCGGAAGAAGCGCCAGTTGAAGCTGGCTCCTTCCAAATGCAGCGGAATGGGCAGGGAATAAATGCCCGATTCCACCAAATCCTGAAAGAAGTGGGTGCCGTAAGAGAGTTCTGGCGGCTTGCCGTCCTGGGCCACGCCCAGCTCGATGAGCACTTTGGTGTTGTAGATGTCGGCGTAGCTGACGCGCACGCCCAGCTCCAGGTTGGTGCTGCCCCATCGTCCCGGCCCAATGAGGATGAAGGATTCCTCTTCGAGCAATTTATTGAGCCGCCCAATGGCTCGGCCCAGTTCCAGCTTGGTGTTCACTTCGGGAATCTCGCGGTACAGCTCTGGGTTGACGAAAATGATGTAGCGCACCTGCTCAGCACGGCCGTTCGGGATGAGGCCGCGCGAGGTAAATAAAATGCGCTTCTCCGGCACATCGGTGGGGATTTGCACCAGATCTTCGTTTTTGCGCTGGCTGAGGGGACGACATTGCAATAAATGCAGCTTGAAATCAGGATACGGCCGTCCCGGCATAATTTCCACCGTAAATTCCATATCCACCGGGGTTTTGTACCCTTTTTCCAGCCGCTCCAGCGCGGTGCGCATCAGCGTCACAAATTTACGATCGCGCACCAGGGCATCAAAGGTGAGCACAAAGCGATCGTCTTCATGCAAGCCGCCCACGGAGAGTATGCGCTGTAAATAATCCCCTTTATCTTGCGAAGCGATGTAACGCAGTTCGGGATAGTCCAGGCCCAGCACCTGGTCAATGGGCAAGGTAACAAATTCATTTTTTTCCAGATCGACCAGATCAACTGACCATTGTGCATACTGTCGTTGGGCGGCGGGGGTGGCCTCGGGGCGCAGCTGGGGGTGGCTCAGGGAGATCATGCGCGGGTAGTCGTTGTCTACCCGGTCTACCGCCCGGGTACCCATGCCCCAAACGACGCGCAAGAAGCCATCTTCGCGCTTGATTTTGGGATGCCAGCGGAACGGATTGCGGCTAAAGCCGACGCCGGCGATAGTGGGGAGAAAGTAACGGCCGTATCGCTTGCCCCGTACTCGCTGCAACAGCACCGCCATCCGCTCATCGTAATCGATCAGGCCGTGATGCTGGCGGTATAAAATGGCGTCCGGGTTGATAGTGCTGGCATACACGCGCCGAATGGCATCCAACAAGTCGCGCAAATTTTCTTCCCTTGTGCCCTGGTTGGGGCAAAAGTAACTGCTGTATTTCCCGGCAAACGAAAAACCAAAGTTATCTTCCAGCAGGCTGGATGAGCGGACAATGATGGGATCGTCACCAAACTGAGCCAGCACATAGCGCAGGCTGTCCATAATGTGTTCAGGGAAGCGACCAGCCAGATGTTCCGCTTCAATTTTGGGGTGTTCCTGGCGAATCTCTTCCAACGGCCGATATTTCTGGTTCATGTAGCTTTCCAGATTGTTCATTAGCCGGAAGTCGTAAATCACCTCGCTGCCCAAAAAGTAAGAATCGGGAATTTCCACAAATTCGCTGATGTCAGGCCCGCCGTCGGTGGGCTTTTGCTGCAAGATTTTCCAGGCCAGGATCATGCCGGCTGCTTTGCCGCCAATTTTGCCGCCACCAATCCGTCGCCGGTAAATGCGGCGCAAATCGGCAATGCTCAACACATTTTTGGCCACGGCAATAAAGCGCAGCTGGTCGCTAATCATCCCTTTGATAAGCACCACCTTGATTTCTTGCAGGTGGTGCTTGACATGTTCTTGTTGATGAGGCGGGAGACTTTCGTATAGTTCGCCCTGGCGGAACAGCAGCTCCCACGGAGCCACTTCCGGATTAAATGTCAGCTCGATAGAGTCTGTGTGGCCTGGTTGGTTGTTGAGAACATCAACAATGATGCTTTCTAGCAACGCGATGCTGAGGTTGTTACCAAAGTAGGCATCTGTCTGAAAATCGCGAATGCGGTCTTTGCGTTTTTGCCAGATGTGGGCCTGTTCCTGACCAAATGGATCATACAACCCTTCGCGTCTCTGTGATTCTAGCGCTTTGGCTTTCACTTCCGCGCTAAATGCTTCCTGGTCGATAATGCCGCGGCTAAACAGCTCTTCGCGCATCCGTACCCGAATATCGTGGGCCAGGGTTGGATATTGGGCTAACTTTATGTAAATATCAATTGTCGGCGTGATGCTGCGAATAGGGCCAGAATGGTTGGTTGGTACCGGATGCGGCATTTTGGTTCTCCTTACCGAAAAGGAAAATAGATGTAAGGAATTATACCGCAGGTTGCCTTGCTGCCAGATTACGAGTAAAACGGGGCGGGTGAGAGGTTGATTGTGGCTGGATACAGTCAGGCTACCAACCGCTAGCTCTAAAACAAGGAGAATTCAATGTCTACAATTTTTTCCAAAATTATTTCCGGTGAAATTCCCGCCGATGTCGTTTACCAGGATGAGCTGGTTACTGCGTTCCGTGACATCAATCCGCAGGCGCCGACGCATATTTTAATTGTGCCCAACAAGGAAATTGCCACAGTCAATGACCTGGAAGAAGAAGATGAGCAGGTGGCAGGGCGTCTGCTGCTGGTGGCCAAAAAGTTAGCAGCGCAGGAGGGGATTGCCGAGGATGGCTATCGCCTGATGATTAACTGCAACAAGCACGGCGGCCAGGAGGTCTTTCACATTCATTTGCATTTGTTGGGAGGACGGCCGTTAGGCCCTATGTTGGCGCGTCGGTAACTGGTTATGGGGTAATCGCATTAATCTCATCGCGGCAGACGCACGCTTCGCGGCTGACGGTGCCGCGCACCAGCAGGCCATCGTATTCAGAGCCCAGCCCCTGGGAAATCCAGCCCGCCATGTTGAAAGCCAGCTCACCATCTGCGGCGACCCAACGGCCGTTGTACGTGCGCGCCAGATGCAAATGGGTGCCGTTGGAAAAACCGCCTTCACAGGAAGGATGCCCCAGACGGTCGCCCACCTGCACGGGCGTGCCGATGGCAATACGGTCGCGCGTTTCCAGATGCATGTAGGTGATGGCCCAGCCCGTGCCTGCGTAGCCATCGGCTGGTTGTTCTGGCAGGTCCAGATCGACAACAACCGCGCCAAAATCACTCCGGGTGACAATGCCATCGGCCGCTGCGGTGACCCAGCTTTCTGACTGGACGCAGCCCAATTGGTCGGCCGGTGGCGCAAAATCCAGTGCAGCCCAGGCCGAACCAGCTGCCCAGCCCCCGTGAGGTCCGCCCGTGTAATACCAGGTTTCGTCACTGCTCCAGGGGAGCTGTAAGCTGGGCTGGCTCAAGTTGGCTGGCCACAGCGGATCGACGGTGTAGGCAAATGGATTGCCAAACAGGGTGTTGTAGGTGGCCCAGAAGCCATCGGGTCCCGTTTCTTGCAGCCAGGTGGCGTAGTTGGCGTCATCGTGGGCGCCCAGCCATTTTTGCACGCCAGCGGTGCCGTGGTTGATGGTGGGATCAAAGCCGATGCGGGTGCCATCGGTGAGGGTCATGGCGTTGAGGCCGCCTTCGGCACGGCCGTAAAAGCCCCAGTTGAGTTCGTTGGCCATCCAGCCCAGCTGCGCATAGAGGCCGGGTTGGTTGCTGGCCCGATAGCCCAGGGGAAACTGCTCCACAATGCCGGTGGGTTTGGTGATCCACCCGGCGCGATATTCCAGCGCGGCCAGCAGCAGGCGGGGATTGACGCTAAAACGATGGGCCACCAGGGACACAATTTCTGGTCCGGCAAGCGGCCGTTCTTCCACCACTTCCTCATAATCCAGCAGATATCCACCATAGATTTCGGCAAACTGACGCACATCGAAGCCTTTGGCGGCGGGTCCGTAAACCAGTTCGCTGTCGGGAATTATTTTGAAGGCTGGGCCTGTTTGGGAGGCGGAGGTGGGCACCAGCAGCGCCTGGCCGGCATAAAGCAGGTTGCCGTTGGCCAGCTGGTTCAGTTCCAGCAAGGCGTCAACGGAAGTGCCGTACAGCTGGGCGATGTAGCCCAAGGTTTCACCTACGCTGACGGTGTGGGTGGTGGAGGTGCTGCCGTCGGTGGTAACGGCCGTTCCGTGCGGCGGATCAGGCGTGGGGGTGCCTAAATAGGTGGGCTTGGCCACGACATCTGCCGGAGATTGTTGGGGAGTGGGGGGCAGTTGTTCCGTACCGCTAAAGGGAGTGAGTACGGGCGTTGGTGGGATGATTGTGGTTTGGCCGGGTGTGACAAAAACGGCCGTTTCTGGGTCGGGTCGTTCACAGCTTGCCAAAGACAAAAGGAGGGCTAGCAGCAAAAGCAGGCTCGAACGTCGTTTCCCCGTTGCAAAATCTCTCATTACCGCGATTGTACCCCAGGACCGTTCAAATGCATCCTGGTTATGAGCGAATTTTGACTGGCGGACTAAGCGTCGCTCTCGCTAGGATTTTCTTTCAGGAACTTGTTGATTTTGGCGACGAGCTGGGCGAAATTGATCGGTTTTGTTTCGAAATCATCACAGCCAATTTCCAGGCTCTTGTTGCGATCTTCAACCAAAGCGTGGGCCGTCAGGGCGATGATGGGGATATGCTTGATGCTGTCAATCTGCCTGATTTTAGCGGTGGCTTCCCAGCCATCCATAATCGGCAGGCTGATGTCCATCAAAATCAGGTCTGGCTGTTCACGCTGAGCCATTTCGATGCCTGACTGCCCATCATCAGCGGCTACTACTTCAAAATCGCGAAAGCGCAACCGCTCAATTAAGATTTCCTGAATCATGGGACTATCTTCTACGACTAGAATCTTGCTCATTTCTCACGCTCGCTCTTCAATACTTTCCTCTGTTTGCGGCACAACCTGGGGTAGGGTAATGGTGAAGCAAGAACCCTGGCCAGGTTGGCTTTGCGCCTTGATATCACCCTGCATAAGTTTACATAAATGATAGCTTATGGCCAACCCCAGACCCGTTCCCCCGAAACGTCTGGTTGTTGAAACATCTGCCTGGAAAAACGGCCGAAATAACTGCTCTATCTGTGTTTGTGACATGCCAATGCCAGAGTCGGTAATTTGAAACATGATTTGTGCATCATCGTCTGGATTTTTTTGCACGGTTAACGTTATTTTACCCGCTTCTGTAAATTTTGCGGCATTGTGCAAGATGTTCAGCAGAATTTGGCGTACTTTTGCCTGGTCTGCAAACATGGTTTCTACGTTGTCAGCCAGATTGACCCGTAATTTGTTTTGGTTTTTCGCCAAGGTGGATTGGATGACAACCTGGACGCTTTCGATGACAGAAGCCAGGCTAAAAGTGTCTAGATTAAGCTGCATTTCCCCGGCTTCCACTTTGGATAGATCGAGCAGATCATTGATGATGTGCAGCAGATGGTCAGCCGACACGTTGATCTTTTCCAGCCGCAGGGGGAGGGTGGCGTCCTCGGCATTGGCCGTTTGTTCCTGGAGTAACTCGCTGTAGCCGATAATGGCCGTAAGTGGGGTGCGCAGTTCATGGCTCACATTGGCCAGGAAGGTGCTTTTGGCCCGGCTGGCTGCTTCGGCTGCCTCTTTGGCCTCACGCAGTTCAATTTCTGCCTGTCGCTGTTTGGTAATGTTGTGCAGCATGAGAAGACGGCCGTTTAACCGACCTTGCTTGTCATGAAGGGGGGAAAGGGTAAGGCTAAAGTAGCGCGTTGGGGTGGTGTTGTTCACCCGGATTGTGGTGCTGGCTCGTTCTGCGTAACGGTATCGATCCACGAGCTTGCCCCAGTCATCAAAAACTTCGTCCACCGCCTGACCCACAATTTGATTGGTTGGTTTTCCCAGCAGAATTTGTGCTGCCGGATTGAAATCGACCACCCGATTCAAGGTATCGATCACAAACATGCTATCATCCATCTGCTCGATGAGCCAGTTGCGCGCAATGGGTGAAATATCCATCAAACGGAAGCCAAAAATACCCCAGGCAAACATTAGGCCCGTCACGGTAAAAGCCATTGGTGTCGGATCGATGATGAAATAGCTGGCCAGGGGGGAAATGTACAAAATATTGGTGATCCAGGGCACAAGGGTGCCCACCAAAGAGACGCCAATCTGCGATTTGTACAGGCCCGTGGTGTGCCGGTAGGCGCGAATCAACAGGTATGTGCCGTAAAGCAGCATGCCGTACGAGTAAAGCACATGCACCCAAAAAACTGGCCCCCGCGTCACTTCCAAATAAGCAAATGGCCCTGAACTGTTCAAGAAAATGGAGGCCCGAAAAAGGTGGTGGAACATGTCGGTCCATATCGTAAAAACGATAAAGAGGGGTTCAATAAACCAGGGAACGGCCGTACGCCAGGTAATCTTTTTGCTGGGATTGGTGTATTCCATGGAAAACAGCAGCCAGAAAACAGGAGCAGCTATAATGCCTAAATAGGCTACATTGGCCCAAAATAAATTGCCTTCCAACGTGGTGCTGCCAATTTCCAAAACGTAAAAAGCCAACCATTGCCCAATACTCAACATCATAAACATGAGTGGCGTGGCCCCAGGTATGAGGCGCCGTTTCCAGGCCAAATAAGCGACGGCAAAGCAGATAAGCGCGGAAACAAAAATGGGCAGGATATAGGGGGTATATTGCCAGGTCATGTTTGCTGCCTTCTAAGAACGGCCGAATCCACTTTTACGATAGCATCTTCTGGTGGTTGGATGGGCATTTTGACAACAAACGTGGCCCCCTGGCCCAAGGCACTTTCAACCGCTATGCTCCCACCGAGCATGTGGCAAAAACGTTGGCTAATGGCCAGACCCAAACCGCTGCCGCCATGTACCCGAGTGAAAGACGCATCTGCCTGAACAAATGGTTCAAACAACGTTGTCTTTATTTTATCTGGAATACCTTCTCCGTTGTCTGAAACAGTAAATTCAAAATACCCTGACTCGCTATCACGACTTACCGACAAATCGATTTTGCCTGCGCGGGTAAACTTGGCTGCGTTTCCCAGCAGATTTAGCAAGATCTGCCGTAGTTTGGCTTTATCGCTGTTGAGCACACCGATTTTTTCTGGCAGATTAACAGAGAGTACATTGCTGTTCTGTTCGATTTGTGGCTGAACGCTGTTGACCACTTCGGCAATTAGCTCCGCTACGGGAAATTCCCCAAAGGCCAGCTCCATCCGTTCTGCTTCAATTTTGGATAAGTCCAGAATGTTGCCAATGATATAGTTGAGGCTGTGAGCAGCGATACCAATTTGCCGTAGTTGGGGAACGATTTTTTCATACCCCAGCATCTCGCTCTTTTCTTCAATTAATTCGCTATAACCAATGATGGCTGTAAGCGGCGTGCGCAGTTCATGACTCATGGTCGCCAAAAAGGTACTCTTGGCGCGGCTGGCGGCTTCGGCAGCTTCGGCAGCTTCCATGAGGGAGGTTTCTATTTCCTTCAGGTGCGTAATTTCATGCGCCATGATGAGCTGACCGGTTTTTAGCCCTTTTTTGTCATGCAGGGGGGTAATGGAAATTTGGTAGTGGTGTATTTCCTGATTGTCCAGGGGCAGACTGAGTTCCGCCTGTGTAAAAGCAGCGCCGTGCAGTTCCGTAATCAATTCGGGCCAACGAGCCAGCGCCTTGGCGATGGGCTGCCCAATGATGGTATCGGTAACGCCCAACACGTTTAAGACGGCCGTATTCGCTTCCAAGATGCGGTTCTTTTCATCCAGGATCAACACGCCGTCCTGCATTTCATCAATAACCTGTTTGTGAATAATCGGCTGTACTTCTACCAGGCCCACCTTGAAGATGCCCCAGGCGATGGCCAGCCCGGAAATCAGAAACGCGATTGGGGTATAGTCAACAGGCGTGGCCGGAAAGATGATGAAGATGATGTTTGCCAGCCAGGGAACGGCCGCACCCAATAAAATAACAATGATCTGCCGACGAAATAAGCGGGAGCTTTGTCGGTAAGCCTGGACCAAAATCACAAACCCACAAAACAATAAAATATAAGAGTAAAGCGTGTGCAGCCAGAAGCCCGGCCCTGGATTCCATATCCAAATGGGATATACGCCAGACGTGTCTAACTCCAAACTGATGCGAAAA
Source organism: Ardenticatenaceae bacterium (assembly GCA_020634565.1). Taxonomy (GTDB): domain Bacteria; phylum Chloroflexota; class Anaerolineae; order Promineifilales; family Promineifilaceae; genus Leptofilum. Next base: position 221,503 of record JACKBN010000007.1, on the reverse strand, counting down.
AAATGATGCCAGGCGTTTGTCCAGACCATTGCCAGGGTCAGGAGGGGCATTAACAACAGCAGCGCAATATTTCGACGTGAGAGCAGATCCCGGCGCCCGGTAAACGAGAGGCTAAATATGAGCCAGGCGGTAGGGACAATCACAATGCCAATGTACTGGATGTTGATCCACAACAAACGCGCCGCTTCATCTATCAGCATGCCTTCGATGGTGCTGGCTACCAACCAAATTAAAATGCCGAAGGTTAGGGGCAGCAAGGGCCTTGCGCCACGCATGTTGCGCCGACGCCAGGTATACACCAAGACGTAGATGGCTACGAAGGAGGCTATGAAAAGGGGTAAGATGATAGGTGTATGTTTCCAGTTCATTTTCTAAACTACTATACAAAGCTGTTTTCTTTAAGCTCGTGTAAGGAACGTTAAAACTTTTTAGAGATAAAGGTAAATGCCCTGCTTTAGGCTAAATTGCCTATGCAGTTACCTGCTTTTTAATCGTGCAGGGCAGCAAAGCTGTAAACGTAGATCCGTGCCCAAATTCACTTTCTACGTAAATTTGGCCGCCCATCATTTGGCAATAATGTTGGCTAATTGATAAGCCTAAACCTGTCCCCCCAAATTTACGTGAGAGCGATGAGTCTACCTGGGTAAAAGGCTGGAATAGACCATCAATTTGCTTTGTGGTCAGGCCAATGCCTGTATCTGCTACCTGGAACTGCACAAACTGCTCATCCCGTGAAATAGCTAGTGTAATTTCCCCATTTTCGGTGAATTTAGCGGCATTGCTCAATAAATTCAGGAGTATTTGGTTTAGCAAGGTGGGATCAGTCACCATGGTGCCTATATTTGGCGGGCACTCAACGGAGAATTTATTTTTATTGTTGGTCATTAGGGGCTGGGCTACCGTAGTTGCCTTGTTCACCAGGTCTGCAATAACAATTTCCTGGTTTTGCACCACAATTTTCCCCGCTTCAATTTTGGACATATCCAGGATTTCGCTAATGATGGTGAGCAGATGGTAAGCGGCCGTTTCCGCTTTTTCCAGGTAAGGGAGGAAATGTATGCCTCCGTCTTCTTCTTTTAACATTTCTTGCAGCAGCTCATTGTAGCCAATGATGGCGGTAAGCGGCGTGCGCAGTTCGTGGCTCATGTTGGCCAGGAAGGCGCTTTTTGACCGGCTGGCTGCCTCTGCCTGCTCCTTGGCAATGGCCAGTTCCTGAGCCGCTACCCGTGCTTCCGTCACATTATGCAGAATAAGCAAACGGCCGCTTGGCACGCCGCGTTGATCCAGTAACGGTGAAACGGTGACCTCAAAGTAACTGCCCGATAGTTCAATTTCTTTTTGGATGTCATGCTGTTTGTACAGAGGCAGCAAGACTACAAATGGTCCCTGAAATAGCTGATGCGCCAACATGCCCACCTTAAGCGGGGTGGTTATGTTAAACAAACGCGCAGCGGCTGGGTTAAAGTCGAGCAGCCGATTTTGTTGGTTCCAGACCAACATGGCGTTTGACATATTTTCTAGCACAATTTCGCGCGCAAAGGGCGCCACATCCAGCAGACTGAGTTTTTGGAGGTTCCAGGCCAGGAAAACGGCCGTTGCTGCAAAACCCAGCGGCGTTAAATCCAGAGCTGGAAAGGGGGTAAGGCCCGTCACATAAAGCCCATTGCCCAGCCAGGGGAAGATGGTGGCCAGCACCAGGCCATATGTTTGCAGCCGGTATGGATTGCGCAGCTTGTGCCCCAGGCTCAACAGCATATAAGAGCCCACCAGCAGCAGGGAATAGGAATAAAAAATAAGCGTCCAGAAAAGCGGACCATACACCAAATCCAGATTCAGAAATGGGCCACTGTCATCTAGCCCCAGGCTGCGATAAAAAAGCCCCAGATTGGGTTCTAGCCACACAGACAGCAAGAGCAGCCAGGGCAGGATGAAAAAGACAACCAGCGATTTGCTAGAAAAACGCCAGCGGCGCGTATATTGCAGACAAAAAACAATGAAAACCGGGGAAACATTGACGATGCCAATGTATTGGAATTTAGCCCAAAATAGCTTGCCAGCAAACGTTGGTGAGCCAATTTCTACAGCGTAGCCAAAGCACCACAGCGCCGCCAGTGCGGAAAACCAGGCAAACGCCTTAGCGCCAGGGGCATCGCGTCTGCGCCAGGCAGGAATAAACAGAATGCCGGATACGGCAGCTGCTATAAATAACGGTATGGTGTAGGGGGTATATGTCCAGTCTAGCAACATGCAATAGACTATTAAACGTTATGCAACCGGCTGTACGACTGCGGTTACGGCCGTTTCCTTTGCTGCGACCACAGGTATTGTGAAGTAAAACGTACTGCCACTACTATACTTTGAGGTGAAGCCAATCTCACCACCTTGTAATTCTACCAGCTTTTGGGTGATATTTAATCCCAAACCAGTACCACGTATTTTACTCACCTGAGGATCATCGGCACGAAAGAACTCGCTAAATATTTTGGGCTTGTCTTCTGGCGCAATGCCAATGCCCGTATCTTGTACATTAACTTGCAGCATTTCCTTCAGCTCATCAGCCATGAGCCGCGCCGAAACGGTAATGCGGCCTGATTCCGGCGTGTATTTGCTGGCATTGCTGATCAAATTGGTCAAAATTTGCCCCAGCCGCTTGGCATCTGCTTGCACCAGAGGCAGTTCCTGAGGAATGTTGAGCTTGATGGTTTGTTTCCGCTCGTTGATCTGAGGGTCCAATAATTTAAGCACATCGGCCAACACTTGGGGGAAGGCGATATTGGCAATTTTTAGTCGGAACTGCCCCGTCTCAATCTGGGTGATGTCATCCAACTCTAAAGCCAAATTGTGGATATGTTCAGCCCCATTGGCAATGATGTCTAAATACTCAAGCTGCTTTTCCGGGGAAAGCTGAGACATGTAATGGTTCAGCAGGTAGGTGTATGATTGTATTGCTGTCAGGGGGTTTTTGAGTTCGTGAGAGACCATCGCCACAAAATTGCTTTTGGTCTCGTTGGCCCTGCGTACATCGGCGTAAAGTTGAGCGTTGTGCAAGGCAATGGCGATGTGGGTGGACAAATACCGCAAGAAGCGAATGGTGGTATCGGGAACCGGGGCCGGCAAATCCAAAACGACCATATCATGAATGTTGGTATTACGCACGATAGGGAGGATGATGCGGTGGGTCGCCTGGGAATGCAAACGGCCGTTTTCCGGCACAGGTGTTTGCGTAATGTTGCGCTGCGCTGCATCGACAGCCACCGTGGCCAGCGCCAGCGCATTGCCCACCTTCTGCTTTAAGCCATGAACGGCCCGCAGCCGCAAGAAATCGCCTTCTACTGAGCCAACAAACCCCGCCAGAGCGGCCGTTTTTTGCACGACCCATTTGAGCGTTAGATGGGAAACTTCCGCCCGATTGAGCGTGGTGTTCAGCTCCTGTTCAATTTGTTGCAGCAAATTGAGCTCTTCCAACCACGTTTGCTGGGCATCACGAAAATACTTCTTCTCCAACGAAGCCGCAATGCGGGCCCGCAAAATCTCTTTGGCAATCGGTTTGCTCAAATAATCTTCTGCCCCGAGCTGAATACACTCAATCACACTTTTTTGTTCGCTTTGGGCAGACATCACCACGACGGGGATACTATTATTTGCCAGTTTAAGCTGCCGCAGAACCTCAAAGCCATCCACAACCGGCATCATGATGTCCAGAAGAATCAGGTCAAACCGTTCCTGCTGAAGTAGCTGCAATGCTTCTCCTCCACCTGAGGCGGTGGTGAGCTGGTACCCCCAGAACGTCAGACGTGCAGACAACATGTCACGAATAAATTCGTCATCATCCACAATTAAAATATGGCTACTTTTTGGTTCCATTGGTTGTCCTTAGTGTGTGCTGTTCGTGTGCCAATATGAGCCTGTGCTGTTTTTGTTAGGGAAGCTTTCTGTCTCCTAACATTAGATAAATAAAAAACAAAAAGGTCACGAACGAACTGCACCGCCAAGAAAAAGGCCGCAATTTTTCCCGAAACATCGAGAGTGATTACCCTTGCCAGAGTGCTTTCAGAAGAAGATAAGCCTCTGCTTAACAAGGCATAAGCTTTTAAAAATCCGGGTACAGTGGGCGGGGATATTGAGATGTGAGAGCCAGTGCTCCCCTGTTAACAAGATGGCTAGATGCTCTAGCACCCCATTTACGGTAGAATAATTTCCTTATAGTTTAGATTACAGTTTTAAGGAATAAGTCGTTTTTTATGCAGGCGAATTACGTACAACGATTACGTTTGATTTTTAGTAAAGGGGGGCCAGCGCGCTACATTAGCCATTTGGATCTGGCGCGGACGCTGGAGCGCGCCCTTAATCGAGCCAAAATTCCGGTTGCTTACACGCAAGGGTTTAACCGGCGGCCACGCATGCAGATGGCAACAGCTCTGCCGTTAGGCTACACCAGCCAATATGAGTTGGCCGATATTTTGCTGACAGAAAGCATGGAACCAGACCAGGCCAAAGCGCAGTTAATGGCCAAAATGGCGCCAGGGATTGAGGTATTGGAGGTGTTTGAGGTTCCGACCAACGCACCCTCGCTGCAATCAGTCACCCAATCCTCTGCCTATGTGGCGACTCCGCTGGACCCGGTGGATTTTGCCGAATTGCAGGCCAAGGTGGCAGCCATTTTGGCCGCAGACAAGCTGGAGCGTGAGCGGGAGCGGCGGGGCAAGAAGAAGGTGTATGATTTACGGCCGTTAATTCTCGATCTCTCCACCGCACAAGATGAAGACGGTCAGGTGCATATCCACATGAACCTTTGCCTGGAGCCATCAAAAACGGGCCGCCCGGATGAAGTGCTGGACGCCCTGGGCTTTGACCCGCTGGACATGCGCATTTGCCGCACGGGGATGGTGCTGGCCGAAGACAGTTGATGATTAATGGGTAACTGTAAATGGTTCATGGTTGGGCTGTTGGTTGTTGTGTTGGCGGCTTGCACTGGGGCACCGGTAACGGCCGTTCCGCCCACTAACCCGTCCCCCAATTTACTGCCAACGCCGACGCTCCAGCTTCCCCCGGAACCGTCACCGACGACGACAACGGCCGTTCCCACCGCCACGCCGCTGGCCGACACCGGTTGGCAGTTGTTGCAGGCCGGTTTGGAACGCCGCTCAATCCGCGTGCTGGATGAGAACGGCCGTCAGACCGAACAGCTCACCTTATTGCGACTCGATCCAAATCTGTTCACCTTTGCCATTGGCTACAGTCCCGGTCAGCCCAAGCCGCTCGCTACCTGGCAAGCAGAAACCGGGGCGCTCATTGTGGTGAACGGGGGCTTTTTCACCGAGGAATTTGTGGCAACGGGGCTCATCGTGGTCGATGGCGTGACCAGCGGCAGCAGCTACCAGGGGTTTGGCGGTATGGTAACCATGAGTGAAGGATCAGTGGCGGTACGTTCGCTTGTTGAACGGCCGTATCAACCCACCGAAACCTTCACCCATGCCCTTCAATCCTTCCCCATGCTGGTGCTAAATGGCGAACCCGCTTACCAAAACGCCGATTTTGATGCCGCCCGCCGCACGGCAATTGGGGTGGATGCGGACGGCCGTATTCTCCTCATTCTCGCTTCCTGGGGTGATTTTACCTTGGCTGAATTCAGCAGCTACCTGGCCAGTGCCGATTTTGGCTTGGTGAACGCCCTCAATCTCGACGGCGGCACTTCCACTGGCCTCATTCTGGCTGAACCCGCCGAAAGCATTCCTGCTTTTGTGGCTGTTCCCAGCGTGATTACTATTTCCCCTCGCCAAAATTAACTAACGATACAGTTCTTGCCGCACCATTTGCAAAAAGAGGCCGGCGACCGGCTGCATCTTTTGCACATCGGCTGCCTTTTGGGCGGGCGTGCCCACGTTAAACTGACCACGCCAGGCGTTGGCTAACTGACGGGAGTTGGGCAGCTTGCCATTGGCAAACAAGGGTGCAGCCTCTCGGTACAAAAAGCGCTCATCAAACAGGCTGTCGGTCCATGACGGATAAAGTTTTTGGAATTCCTGGAAGGCAGTGCGAACGGCTTGTTGGTTGGATACGGCCGTCTTGTTTTCAGAGGTCAAACCAGCGCGGAAAATGCTCCAAATGTTGCTAACGGTCTTGGTTGCTTTTAACTGATACATGCTGCTGTCTCCTTGTGCTTGGTCACTACAACTTAACGATGGCCCAACCATAAAAAGACAACGTGACGCAAACGTGACAGTTTTAGGGAATTACAGCAAAAACCAAAACGCTGATGCGCACGGCTTAGAAAAATCCGCGTCATCAGCGTTACGTTGCGTTCTGTTTACGGCCGTTTGCTCAGGTGGTTGTATTCGCTGCCGCCAGCTGCCCTTCCGGGCCGCACAGGCAGCGTGTTTGAATGCCTGCGGGATTGAAGAAGATCGTGAGCCAATCATGCCAGTCGGCAATAGTTTCCCGATCGGCCGCGTAATAAATCCAACGGCCGTCCACCAAATCCCGTCGTGAACTGACCAAACCCACATTTTCCAGCACCTTCAGATGGTGCGAGAGCAAATTGGGGGCCAGGCCGAGCTTCTCTTTCAGCTCACAGTTGCAGGTATCCCCCGCCATCAGCTCCGCAAAAATACGCAGCCGGTTTGGGTCAGACAATGCTTTGAAAACGGCCGTTCGTTGGCTAATCTCTTGTTCATTCATAGCAAATCAAATTTCAGGTGTTACAAAGATTGGACCAATTTCAGTTACAAGCTGTTTGCAAGCGGTGTGTAAAAATTGGTCCAATCTACTTACCTGATTACCCAATCACCCAATTAAACAGATAACCCGTAAAAATAATCGCCACGGCCACAATGCCGATAAAAATGGCGATAAGACGCAGCTTGATCACCCGCTTCAAAATGAGCATTTCTGGCAAACTTAGCGCCACCACAGACATCATGAAGGCCAGTACCGTACCCAGCGCCGCCCCTTTTTCCATGAGCGCGTGCACCACGGGAATGATGCCCGCTGCATTGGCGTACAGCGGCACGCCCAACAAAACGGCCGTTGGCACCGACCACCACGCCTCGCGCCCCATCACGTTCACCAGGAAATCTTCCGGCACGTAGCCGTGAATCCCGGCACCAATGCCAATGCCGATAACCACAAACAGCCACACCTTGCCCACAATCTCTTTGGTGCTGCGTCCCGCATCCCGAATCCGGTCATCCCAGGTCGGTTTGTAGGTCACGTCGGAAGCCTGCCCCACTTTTACCTGCCAGACAAACTCTTCCACGTACTTTTCTGGCTGCAAACGGCCGATGAGCAGTCCGCCCACCACGGCAATTGTTAGGCCAGAAACCAGATACAGTCCGGCAATTTGCCAGCCAAACAGACCAAACAGCATCGCCAGAGCAATCTCGTTCACCACGGGCGTGGCAATCAAAAAGGAGAAGGTGACGCCTAGCGGAATGCCGCTTTCCACAAAGCCAATAAACAGCGGCACGGCCGAACACGAGCAAAACGGTGTCAACACACCTAATCCAGCCGCCAGCACGTTGCCTATGCCTTCGCGCCGCCCACCCAGCGCCGCCCGCGTCCGCTCCGGGCTAAAAAAGGAGCGAATGAAGGTGACGAGGAAAATCATCCCCGCCAGCAGCATCAGGATTTTAGGCACATCGTAGAGGAAAAAGTTGATCGATTCGCCCAGGTGCGTCTCTGGCAGCAGGCCGATGAGGTCGTAGGTCAGCCAATCGGCCAGGGCTTGTAGTTGCTGCCACACCAGCACCCACACCAGACCCAGCAGCAGCACCAGCGCAGGTAGCTGCCAGCCAGATTTGCGGGGTGGGGTGAGCGTGATTTTTTGGCTGCTCATGATTGGCTCCTAATTTTGGGCGGCGATGAGCCAGTTGGTCACTTCCTCATTGCTGGGGATACGGCCGTACGCCACCACCTTATCATCAATCACCAACCCTGGTGTTGACATAACGCCATAGGCCATAATCTGGCCGTAATCGGTGATCTTCTCAATCTCAGCAGCGACGCCTAGCTTTTCCACTTCGCCGCGCGTAATTTGCTCCAAACGTTTACAGTTGGCACAGCCCGGTCCCAGCACTTTGATTTTCAGCATCAGGTTCTCCTTGGTAATTCAACCATCATTGAAATAATCTGCTGGAACTTTACGCCTGGGCGGGAAACGGCCGTAGTGATCTTCATCACCCGAATTAAATGACGCCTGTCATATTTCAATACTCATTGAAATATTAACCAAAAAAAACAGCCCGCCAAAGCTGGCGAGCTGTTTTCTGACGGCAATTACTTAATTACCCAATTACTTTTAGATATCGCAGTTCCCCGCCATGCAAGCCAATTCCTGCGCCGCCGTGGTGAGATCTTCTTCCTCGTACCGGTAAATCTTGGAGAAGTCGATATCCGGGAATTTGTCGGCGAGCTGTTCGTACTCTTCCTGCGCGATTTCGATGTATGGCATCTGGTCGTATTGGGCATCAAAAGCGGGCAAGAAAGCCATGCCGCCTATCTTGTCCTGATGCTCCCAAATCCAGCGAATAATGTCCAGAACCTCATGGTCGCGGTAAGTGATGGTGACGCTGGGATTGTGCTCGGTGTAATGCGTTTTGTTTTGCAGCCAGAATTCACACTGCGTCAAGGCAGGGCGGTCGTTGCGGGTGATGGCGCCTTCGGGTGATTTAACCGGGAAATGCACCACCCAGGTTTTGGCGTTGTCGCGCGTCTGGCCATTTTCCGGGTCCATCGGCGCACCCGCATCTTGCAACACCTTGAAGACGGGGCTGTGCGAACCAACGCGTACGTTGCGAATGTAGTACGGCGCCCACCGCGCGTGCAAGCCAGAGGAGGAGTTCACCAACTGCGAAGAGTTCCCGGATGGTTTTACGCAAGTAACCGAAGCGGATTGGTTGATGCCCAACCGGGCGGCGTACTCTTTGTTGGTGTCCACGGCAATTTTCTGCAACTTTTCCTGAATTTCCGGGTCTTGGGCAGCGGTGCTGTCCATCTGGCCGTTTAAATCCACGCCGAGCAGCCGCTCTTCGATGCTGTTGTGCTGCCACTGCGGCCGCAAGCCGGGGAAGTGCGTCGCCATTGACTGAATGGTGCCAATGATAGCCGCCAGTTCCACCTTGTCCCTGAGCGTTTCATAGGTGTCATCAGCACGGGCAATGGCGCTGGTGAGGTTGCAGAATTGATACGGCCGTAAATAAATCTCGCCGCACGGATTGGTGCCAAACTCGGCGGCTTTACGACGGGCCGGTTTGTTCTCGATAGCGGCTTTGCGGTTGAAAATACCCGGCTCGCCTCGTTCTGATTCCACCATGTCCAGCACAAAGCGGGTGATTTCCGCCTGGCTTAGCTCACGCGAGGGCCACACGGCCGAATTGTTGGCATTCCAGCGCTGGCTGTTAGCCCGCCAGAAATCGCCGTCCTTGCAGTGGCGCATTTCCAAATCGTCGTAATCAAACAAGGAGATCATTGCCGTGCGACGCACGCCGCCAGAAACGGCCGCATCGCCCACAGCACACATGATGTCATGCGCATCTAACGGCCGTAAAAAGCCACCTTGCCGCGACAAAATGCGCGAACGGGCAAAGTCCAGCATCTGGCGCAGCGGCTCCGGTCCGGAAGCCCGGCCACCCTTCACCCGCAGCGGCGAGCCAATGGGCCGCACTTCGGAATAATCAAACTTGATGTCTTCGCCTTTGAACCAGGTTGTCAGGCCAATGCGTACCGCTTCCGCCCAGCCTTCAGACGAATCGCCGACCACATGAGTGGCAGGCGGATTGCCGCTTTGGCGGGCGATGCGTGGGAACTGCTCCACGTACTGCCGCTCGACGGAAAAGCCCACGCCGCAGCCGCTCATGGAGATAATCAACGCTTCCACAAAGGAGTCAATGCTGTCTACCGGCATGTAGGAGCAGTTGTAAATGGCAATATTGTTGCGCCGGGCGGCGGGACCAGCCATGGCCAGCAGGCGCATGGAGGGCATCACTTTCATTTGCAAAATGCCCTGGCGGATGCGCTCGTACGTTTCTGCGGGCAGGCGGTACTCAGACAGCTCTTTCAGGTAGTCAGTAGCGCGGTTAACCGTTTCCACCCACGTCTCGCGACGGCCGAGATCGTAGTTGAAGCGGGAATATTTATCGTAGAACTGAAACTTTTGCAGTTGGGTGGGGAAGTAGGGGTCTGATTCAGCAAATGCCTCACGTACCGCATCGGGCACGGGGCGCTTGGTACGCATTTTGGCATGTTCGGCACGGTACAGAATGTAATGTTTGGCAGCTTCGTATTCGCCAGCCGCTTGCAGCACCATTTCCACGATGTCCTGCACGCCTTCCACGGTGGGCAGATCATATTTGGCAGCAACCACGTTCACGACCTGATGGGTAATGTCGTTTACGGGCGTCTTGGGTTCGATATCCAGAGTAGTGAAGCAGCGCTCTAGCGCATTTTCAATTAAGTCCATGTTGAAGGGGACGATACGGCCGTCTCGCTTCACAATACTTTTCGGTACGGCAACCTTAAAATAGATGCTGCTGGCACTTAGATGGGTGCCATTCCCATTCTTGCCGTTTTTTCCGTTGCTTCCATTACTGCCATTTGATTTTACCATCGTGGTTTCTTGCATATTCTGCTGTTCAGACATTGAGATTCCATCTCCTTAGTTGTGGGTTTACTTTACCGATATTGTGTTTGCCAATGCGTGGGTTGGGAAAGCGTGTGATGATTAGGTTGTTCTGACTAACGGCCGTTTTGGCACTGCAAACGGCCGTTACCGGGCTTCAAGAAGTCGATCAATCTCCTTTCGTATCGACTCCAGGTCATCAAAGCCCAGGTAGACCGTGGCGTAGCGGATGTACGCCACCTCATCCAAATCCTTCAGCTTTTTGATGACCAGATCGCCCGCCATGTGGCTGGAAACTTCTGCTTTGCCCGACTGCTGTAATTCTGCCTCTACTTCGCCTGCAATGCGCTCGATGTCGGCGGCGGCCACGGGCCGCTTGGCACAGGCCACCTTGATGCCCCCCATCAGCTTTTCCCGCGAAAACTCTTCGCGGGTGCCGTCTTGCTTCACCAGCATCGGTGTGGCCAGGATGGGGCGCTCGTAGGAGCTGAACCGCTCGTTACACTTATCGCATACCCGCCGCCGCCGGGTGCCGCCGCGGGTATCGTGGCTGGTGTCGATAACGCGCGTTTTCTCATTATTGCAGTATGGACATTTCACTTAAGAAGTCTCCCTTTGGGCCGGAAAAACCAGATATGGGATTGTACCAACTTTTTACGGCGTTGCCGCCATATATGGGGGTTAGCACTAATATTCCCCCTAGATTTGGTACAAGTGGAGGGCATTATAGCATACGGCCGTTTCCATAGCAAGCGAATAGGTAATTGGGGAACCTTAAAAAATTAAACGGCCGTTAACCCACTGTTAAACGGCCGTTTACATGGAATTAGAACATCTGTGTGGCCGGAAAAATGCCCCAAAAACGGCCGTTTTTAAACGTTTTTAGCTTGTGAAATTATAGGGAAAAAACAGGACTTCTGTACTATAAGGACAGCGGCACCTGACAAGTAACACAAAAATGGGCCGCCAGGGCAAATACGCCCTGGCGGCCCAACCAGCTAGAGGGGGGATTAACTTACTCTTTTTTCTTGCGCAGGAAGGCCGGAATGTCGATATCGTTTACCTGGAAGGACGGCCGTTCCGTCCGTTCTTCGCGTACCGGTTGGGCAGTGGGGCGGCTCACCGACTGGCGTACCGGTTCCCGCTGCGGCAAGCGACTTTCGGCGCGAGACATTTGCCGCATCATGGGCGCGCCATGTTCAAAACCCGTGGCAATCACCGTAATGCGAATCTCATCCGTCATCGCTTCATCAATGACCGCGCCAAAGATCATATTCACATCCGGGTGTGCCGTCTCGCGAATAATTGCCGCTGCCTGGTTAATTTCGTACAGGCTCAAATCGCTGCCGCCAGTCACGTTAAACAGAATGCCGCGTGCGCCCGCAATCGTCACGTCCAGCAGGGTGCTGGCCAGCGCCTCTTCGGCCGCAATGCGGGCCCGATCGTCGCCCGTGCCTTTACCCACAGCCATCAGCGCCGCGCCGCCCATCGACATCACCGTCTGTACGTCGGCGAAGTCCAGGTTAATCAGACCTGGCACGGTGATCAGCTCACTAATGCCCTGGATGCCCTGTCGCAGCACATCGTCGGCCAGCTTGAAGGAATCCATGAGCGAGAGTCGGCGATCGGCCGTTTCCAGCAAGCGGTCATTCGGAATCACGATCAGTGTATCCACATGCTCTTTCAGCTGCTCGATACCCGTCTCTGCGGCGCGCATCCGCTGGTTGCCTTCAAAGCTAAACGGTTTGGTCACCACACCAATAGTCAGCGCACCCTCTTCACGGGCCACCTTGGCTACGATAGGGCTGGCGCCCGTGCCGGTGCCGCCGCCCATGCAGGCTGTCACAAACACCATGTCAGAGCCTTGCAGCAGCTCATGCAGCTCTTCCGTGGATTCCTCGGCCGATTTCAGGCCAACCTCTGGCTTGCCGCCGGAGCCCAGCCCGCGCGTTGTGCGCTCGCCAATGGCCACACGCTGCCGCGCCTGGCTGGCCATCAGCGCCTGCTGGTCCGTGTTGATGGCAATAAAATCGACGCCGGAGATATTCTCCGAAATCATGCGGTTGATGGCATTGTTCCCGCCGCCCCCCACGCCAACCACGCGAATCAGTGCATTTCCTTCTGTTTCTGGCATTCTTTGTACTTTTGCAGTTTTTTGGTTCATTGTCTTTACCCCTCTTTGCCAGTAATCAGTATTCGGTAGCTCAGTAATCAGTAGTAAAGTAACTGATTACTGAAAACTGTTTACTGATTACCAATTTTCTATCCCGGTAAAAGTGCTTTTAAAATAGTTCCCATCTTCCGACCCCATTCCCGATTGTGGGTACGGGGCTGGTAAATCTGGTTGTCGCTCATGGCCCAATGCAGCAGACCCACGCTGGTGGCGTAGGCAGGCGAATGCAGTCGGTCCACCATGCCCACCAGATTTTGCGGCTGGGCCACGCGGGCGGGCACGTTCAGCACCCGCTCGGCCACCTCGGTGATGCCGCGCAGCTGGGCGCTGCCGCCGGTGAGCACGATGCCCGCAGGCAGCAGGCCGTCGTAGCCGGAGCGCTGCACATCTTCCAAAATGTGCTGGAAGATTTCTTCCACGCGGGCTTCGATGACGTGGGCCAAATCTTGCCGTCCCACCTGAATTTTCTCGCCGCCAAACGGCTCTACGGTGAAGACGGTATTGGCGTCAATCTTGTCGGGACGGCAGTCGCCGTATTGAATTTTGACCTGCTCCGCCACTTCATACGGGGCGCGCAAGCCGATGGCAATGTCGTTGCTGACGTGGTAGCCGCCAATCGGAATGACGTGTGTGTGCCACACTTTGCCTTGCATGTAGAGGGCAATATCGGTGGTGCCGCCGCCGATGTCGGCCACGATGACGCCCATCTCCCGTTCATTGGGATCTAGCACTGCCTCGCCGGAGGCCAGGGCATTCAGCACAAATTCGCTGCTGTTGATGCCCACGGCACTGGCGCAGCTGGTGAGATTTTGCAGGGCAGGGCGGGCAGCGGTGACGATGTGGGTTTCCACTTCCAGGCGGAAGCCATGCATGCCAATGGGATTGCGCACGCCGTCATGCTCGTCGATGGTGTAGCTGCGCGGGATGAGATGCACAATTTGGCGGTTGGGCGGCACGGGAATGGCTTGGGCCACATCCAAAGCGCGTTCGATGTCGCTGACGCCAACGCCGGCATCATTCCGGCCAATGGCTACGATGCCCTTGTTGTTGGTGGAGCTGATGTGCTCGCCCGCCATGCTCACAATCGCCTGAGAGAGATCGTAGCCGGAGGTTTGCTCTGCTTGCTCCATAGCCTGCGCCAGGGCGAGTGACGCCTCGCTGACGTCAATCACCATGCCTTTGCGCATGCCGCGCGCCGGAGCCAAGCCCAGGCCAATGATTTGCAGGCGACCTTCGCGCACCTCACCAACCAGGGCACACACTTTGGTTGTGCCAATGTCTAGTCCAAAAATAATATCTGCCATATTCCAATACCCTCTTGTTTAGTAATCGGTATTCGGTGTTCAGTAATCGGTAAAAAAGTGATTACGGATAACCGCTTACTGATTACGGAGATTTGTGTGCGACCGCAAATCTCCAGTGATTTACTGCGCCAGGAAGTATGGTTTTTCCTGGTTACTTACACTGACATACTGGGGCGTAAGCCCTTGTGCCGTTAATTCCTCTACGATGGTTTCATACACAACAAGTTTTTGGGCCATATCTGTGCCGGTACCGAAATAAACGCGCCAGCCACGGCCGTCTTGGTAACTGAGTCCGCTGCTGGGCCGGTAAAAAAGCTGGTCAATGTTGGGGCGCAAATCCTTGAGTTGGAGTGCACCGACCAGCACGTCGTGCGGCACAAAACGGATGTTGGCGCTGATGGGTGTGGCTACGGCCGTTTCCTCCCCATCTTCTGCCTCAATTTCAGCCTCTGGCGTGGGTGCGGGCGGAATCTCGACCTCGGACTGGATCATGAGCAAGCCCAAAGAACCAGAGCGCGCGGGAATGAGACGGCCGTTGCGCGTTACCCAAAATTGATTACTGCCCTCTATCCAAATGGCAATGGGCGAATCTTCGGTGACGTTGATGTGCACCTGGTTGGGCCAGTTCAGTGTGACCTCGGCGGACAGGATGCCCGGCACGTTATCCATAATTTGCTGAGCGGCCGTACCTGGATCAGCGGCAAAAACGTGCGACCCGGCCAGATTGCTGGCCTGCACCACCTCGGTAGCGGGCACAGAGACGACGCCTTCTACCGGGATGGCCGTCAGGTAAAAGTTCTCATCTAAACCGATAAGCGTGAGTGCGTAGATGGAGAGCGCCAGCAAACCCAAGCTAATCCAGCGGGTGGAAAGCAGGATTTGGCGCATACTGGCCAGCGGCACCCGCGCCTGCACCTGGTTTCGCCGCCGCCGACGCCGCGCCTTTTTAGGCACGTGCATACGCGGCATGGGAACGGCCGTATCCATGCGTCGCATCTTCGGCTGTTTGCGTAGGCGTTTTGGCTGGTTTTCTTGTCGTTTCATAATTGAATTGCTCAATTACTCAATTACCTAATTACAGATTTGTAATTAAGTAACTGATAATTAGGTAATTGTCGTTTTCAGCCGTTTCTTCTCTTCATGCCGCTCGATGGCCAGCTCGATGAGCTTGTCCAGCAGCTCACTGTAGGGCAGGCCGGTGGCTTCCCACAGCTTCGGGTACATCGAGATGCGGGTGAAGCCGGGAATGGTGTTGATTTCGTTCAGGTACAAACGGCCGTGTTCCACATCCAACAATAAATCTACGCGGCCCAATCCGGCGCAATCAATCGCCTTGTACGCTTGGACGGCCAAACGGCGTACTTCGTCACTTTCCGCTTCGGTTAAATCGGCCGGAATGATCAGCTCGGAATCGTCGCTGACGTATTTGGCCACGTAATCGTAAAAATCACGGAGCGGGCGCACTTCGCCGACGACGCTGGCCACCGGGTCTTCGTTGCCCAGTACCGAGACTTCCAATTCGCGCACGTTGGCCCCTTGCTCAACCACAACGCGCCGATCGTAGCTGGCGGCCTCATTCAGACCGGCTTCCAGTTCCTCGCGGTTATTGCATTTGCTAATGCCCACGCTGGAGCCGAGGTTGGCCGGTTTGGTGAAGACCGGGTAGACCAAAATGGCCTCGATTTGCTCGATGACTTTATACGGCCGTTTGCGCCAATCGCTACTTTGCACCAACAGCCAGGGCAGCACGGGCAAGCCATTGGCTACCATTACATGCTTGAAGATCGCTTTGTCCATGCCCACAGCCGAACCAACCACACCAGCGCCCACGTAGGGCAGGTTGGCCAGCTCCAGCAAACCCTGCACCGTGCCATCTTCGCCATATGGCCCGTGCAGCACCGGGAAAATAACGTCGAGCTGGGAAACGGCCGTAATCCCCACGTTCTCACCCTCGTTTAGCTGCATCAGCCCGCTGGCTTGCGGATCGGGCAGCAGGGTGGCGTGTTGGCTGCTGGACTTGCCTTCCGTCAGCGTGCCCACAACATCACCTGTGAGCCAACGGCCGTCTTTGTCGATGCCAATCGGAATCACTTCGTACTTGTCCGGGTTCAAGGCGCGCATTACCGACTGTGCCGAGTTGAGCGACACCTCATGTTCGCCCGACCGACCGCCGAAAATCACGCCTACCCGTAGTTTCTGTTTCCCGTTTTTGCTCATAAATAATTATGAATTATGAATCGTGAATTGAGAATTGTGAACTGGCCATTAACCATTCACAATTAATTATTCACCATTCACAATTATTCAAAGTCCCAATCGCCAACCAGTTCCACTTCCAATTCCAGCTCCACGCCAAACTGCTCGCGGACGCTGTTCCACGCTTCGGCAATGAGGGCGCGAATATCTTCGGCCGTGGCCGTGCCATCGTTGACAAAAAAGTTGGCGTGTTTTTCCGAAATTTGCGCGCCGCCGACGCTAAATCCTTTCAAGCCGGCGGCATCAATTAAATAGCCCGCATAATAATTTTCTGGATTCTTGAACATCGACCCGACGGTGGCACCGCCAGGCTGAGTTTGCTTGCGATGCGCCGTAAAGCCATCAGCGCGAGCGATGAGCACATCGACTGGCTCTGGCGTCAGCTCCAGTTCGGCGCTGAGCACTACACGGCGGGACAAATCGCGCCCTTGCTCCTGCTTGAGCACGCTGTCGCGGTAGTTGTAGTTCATCTCGTTGTTGCCGTAGATGCGCTGACCGCGACCCGGTTCCCAAACAACGGCCGCTCGCAAATTGCTGTTCATATCGGCCCCATGCGCGCCGGAGTTGCCCACCACTGCGCCACCAACCGTGCCCGGCACGCCGATGGCCCATTCCAGACCACCCAGCCCCTTGCCTATGCACTGCCGCGCCAGCGAGGACAGATTCATGCCGGATTCCACCGTGCACAGCACGTTAGCCCCAATGTGACGAAAGGTCATGGTCCGTGCCTTATTCATGATGACCAGGCCGCTGACCCCGTAATCGGAGACGAGAATATTGGAGCCGCCGCCGAGCAGGGTGTAGGGGATGCGCTTTTCGTAGGCGATGGAAACGGCCGTTTCCAATTCCGCCGCACTGTTCACGATTAAAAATAGCTGCGCCGGGCCGCCCACGCGGGCCGATGTGTACCGCGCCAGCGGCTCGTCCAGCTTGAGCCGGTCTTCAAACGCTGCCTGTAACTCCTGAATTGCTGATACCCGAATTGAAGTTCTCACGTTCATGCATCACTCCACAATTGAATGCCCGCTAAAACTTGCTGGGCTACCTTGTTGCTGTCGCCTGCACCCAGCGTTAAGACCACATCATGCGGCCGTACCCGATCCAAAATATATTTTGCCGCATCGTCCAGGTCAGGAATGTAGACTGCGGATGGATGTTTCATGGTTTCGAGGACAACGGCCGTATCCAAGCCCAGCGAATCTTTCTCCCGACTTTTATAAATGTCCAGCGCCACCACCTTGTCCGCTTCGGCAAAGCAAGTGGCAAATTTGTCCAGCAGCAGCTTGGTGCGGCTGAAGGTGTGCGGCTGCCATACGGCCCAGATGCGCCGTCCCGGGTAGCGCTGCCGTGCTGCTTTTAGCGTCACCTCAATTTCGGTGGGGTGGTGGGCATAATCATCAATGATGGTCACGCTGGCCACTTCGCCCACAACCTCAAAGCGACGGTTGACTCCGCTAAAGCTGCCCAGGGCGGCGCGAATGACGTTGAAATCAATGCCCAGGTCGATGGCCACGATGATCGCTGCCAGGGCGTTGAGCACGTTATGCTCGCCGGGCAGCCGCAGCCGGGCCAGGCCAATCATCTGCCCTTCGGTTTCCACCAGAAAATCGGTGCCGCCCAGCTGGTTCGGGCGCAAATCTAGCGCGACGTAATCGGCGTTGGGCTGCTCGCCATCTTCATTGCCAATGGCGTAGGTGCTGATTTGCACCTCGGGCAGGTTAAGATTTTGGCGTAAGACGGCCGTTCCCGCATCCGTGGCGCACATCACCAAATGGCCACCTTCTGGCAGCAGGGCGGCAAACTGGGCAAAGGCGGCCTGATAGCTGGCCGTATCCGGGAAAATGTCCGGGTGGTCATGCTCAATGTTGGTGATGACTGACATTTCTGGCTTGAGGCCGAGGAACATGTGGTCGTACTCGTCGGCTTCTACCACAAAATAGTCACCTTCGCCGAAACGGCCGTTGCCGTCCAAAGAAGGCAAAATACCGCCCACAATCACCGTCGGGTCCAGTTCCGCTTCCATCAGGATGTGGGCAATCATGCCGGTGGTGGTCGTTTTGCCGTGCGTTCCGGCTACGGCAATGCCAATCCGGTCGGCCATCAGATGGCCCAAAAAGTCGGCACGTTTCATCACCGGAATGTCGGCCTCACGCGCTGCTCGCAGTTCCGGGTTTTCTTCGGGAATGGCCGAGGAGATGACGACCAGTTCAGCCCCAGCAATATTCTCCGCCGCGTGGCCCTGGTAAATGGTGGCGCCTTCGTTGGCTAGAACGGCCGTAATCTCATTGGCCGCCATGTCGGAACCAGAGACGGTGAAGCCGCGCCCCAGCAGCACCTTGGCAATCGCCGAAATCCCTGACCCGCCAATGCCGATCAGATGAATGTGCATATTTGGCTGTAGTGTGAACGGTTCGTCACTCATCTCTAAATACAAATCCTGAATCACAACGTTAAGTTCCCTACTGCTTGGATACGTTGCTAATGGGCAACAATTTTAAGGAACACAGAGTTTCACAAAAAAAGAATTTACACGGAGAAGTATCTCCGTTTCTCTCTGTGTTCATGATTTTTAAATCATCACAATAATCACAAACAAAAAGACAATCACCACCAAAAATGGCAGGTAAGGTGCCAGCAGCGGCAGCGGCAGCCGCCCAATGAGCGAATCCAGCCCCGCCGTCACGTCTGGTCTGGCGAGAACCGTAAGGTCAAACGGATATGATTCGCCGATAGGCAAACGCAGCCAGCCGCCGCCCGGTTGTGCCCGATACTCCAAAAAAGACCAGAGCGAGCCCACAATCAAATACCCGTTGAGTGCCCCAATGATGAGACCCAGCAGTTTGTCCTGAAAATTATCACGCACCCGCAGCTTATCACCTAAGCGCGATCCGGCAATGGCTGGTCCCTGGTAGCTAAAAAAGGCAATCACCAAATGGAGGATCGCCAGATAGTAAAATCGCTGCCGTTCTGGGGGAACCGCTCCCCCGGTTGGGGCAAACCCTAAGAGCAGGTTGCCAAATTGGTTAATAGCAAACAAAGACAAAATGAGACCTGAGGTGGCAATGACTTCTCGTGTCCAGCCTCGCAATGATCCAATAATGGCAAAAAACAGCACCATCAACCAAAAAAGTGTACCCAAACTTAGCATCTTCTCACTCCTTCCCTTTTGTGTTGGCCACATCTTCAATGAGCCTGGCCAGATTGTCTGCGCCGTTGGGTACGTCCAGGGCGTCGGCTGCCTGGCTCATTTGGGCCAATTTGTCGGGGTCTGCCATTAAGGTTTGGATGGTTGGCAGGAGTTTTTCGTCTAATGTTTCGTCGGTGAGCTGTACGGCCGTTCCTCTCTCACACAAATAATCCGCATTCACTTTCTGGTAACGCCAAGCCCAGGCCAGCGGCACCAAAACGGCAGGCAGGTTAAAGGCCGGGCTTTCACCAAGCATGCTGGCACCAGCGCGAGACACGACCAGGTCAGCGGCGCGGAAGGCGTGCCCCATTTCCTCGTGCAGGTACGGGTACGGCCGATAAAAGTCACGCAAGGTTTTGGGCAGCTTTTTGGCGTTGTTATCCACCTCATCCCAGGTAAAGGTGCCGCTGATGTGAATGATTTGCATGGTTGTCAGCAGCTCCGGCAAGATTTTCATCAGGGCGCGGTTAATGGCCTGCGCGCCGCGGCTGCCACCAAACACCATCAAAGTGGGACGACCAGGCTGCAAATCGAAGCTGGCCAATGCTTCTTCTAAGCTCAAATCGGCGGCGGCGCGCAGTTCCGGGCGCACCGGATAGCCAGTGACCACCAGCTTGTTTGCCGGCACAAATTGAGCCGAGCCATCCGTCGTTGCGCCCACTTTTTGCGCATAGCGCAGCGAGAACTGGATCGACTGCCCCGGTTCTACATCGGGCAAATAAATGGCGATGGGCACGCCCAGCCAGCGGCAGGCGAGGGTGAAGGGAAAGGCCATGTAGCCCCCGGTCATGAACATGACATCGGGACGGAACTGGCGCACCAGCTGAAGCGCCTTGCCGATGCTGAGCAGGAGTTTGCTGCCGTTGATCACCTTGCGGTGCAGCGGCACGCCAGCAATGGCCCCACCCGTGATGGTTTCCAGCCGAATGCCTGCTCTAGGGACTAATGTTTGTTCCATTTCACCTTTTGTGCCCACCCAGAGAATATTTTCTGTGGCGAGCCCTCTGTTGCGTAGCGCGGTGACGGCGGCCAGGGCGGGGTAAATGCCGCCGCCGGTGCCGCCAGCGCAAATAAGTACGCGCATCTTTAGAACCTGTCTGTCGCCGACGGCCGTTTGCTCCGCCGGTTGGTTGTTGTTTGTCGTCGCTCGCTGGCGTCGCTGGTTTGCGGCCGTTTTTGCAAGGCCGAATCACGCGACACGTTGAGCAAAATCCCGGCCCCCACCATCGAGATGGCCAGCGAGGTGCCGCCGTAGCTCATGAAGGGCAGGGGAATACCGGTAAAGGGAATAACGGCCGTAATGACCGCAATGTTGATAAATGCCTGGTACACAATCCAGCAGGTAACGCCCAGGGCCAATAAAAACCCGAAGCTGTCACGAGCGCGTACGGCCGTACGCAGGCCCCGCCAGACAAAAAGACCAAGCAAGGCAATCACCAGCAGCGTACCCGCCAGGCCAAGCTCTTCGCCCAGGATGGCAAACACGCCGTCCGTGTGGGCAAAGGGCAGCGGGCCAAATTTCTGGGTGCTTTCACCTAAACCTACGCCAAAAATGCCGCCGCGCCCCAGGGCAATAAGCGACTGCTGTACGTGCCAGCTCGCCTGCTGCGGATCGGACAGCGCCTGCGTGTATGCATCCACACGCGCCTGGGCGTGGGGCAGCGTGTTGATCAAAATCAGGAAAACGGTGCCGCCGAGCAAACCCGCTACGGCAAACTGCCGCCAATCGGCTCCCGCCACGAAGAAGAGCGTGAAGCTCACCAGGGCGATGAGGCCAGCGGTGCTCAGGTCCGGCTGGCGCACAATCAAGGCACACACCACGCCGACAATGATGGAAAACGGCAGCAGGCCATAGGTCAGCAGCTTGATGCGGTCGCCTTTGCTGGAAAGCCAGTGGGCGATGTAAACAATCATGGCCAGTTTGGCAATTTCAGAAGGCTGGTAGGAGTCGTTGTACAAACCACGCTGTGCGCCCAGGTCCGAGATGGCTGTGAAGAAGAGTACAAACAGCAGCCCTACTAATGTGGCCCCCAAAAATGGCACCGAAAAGCGGCGCAAAATGTGGTAATCAAACTGCATCACGCCAGCCATGGCCAACAGTCCCAGCCCCAGCGCCAAAAATTGCCGCCGGAAGTAAAACGTGGCGTCATCCTGAAAGCGCAGGCCGTAATCGAAGGTGGTGCTGTACACCATCAGCATGCCCAGCACCAGCATCCCGGCGATGGAAAGCAGCAGCCAGTAATCAAACCGGAAGCGCAATACCGGGTTTACGCGATTGCTTCTTTTACGGACGATGTTTACTGTGGTCATGGAAGATCCTGTTGGATTTGTAATTGGTAATTTGTAATTAATTACCCAATTACTAATTACGCAATTACTTATCACTTTTCGCTTACAACGCATTCACCAACTGCCGGAACAACCGCCCGCGCTCTTCAAAATCCTGGAAGGCGTCGTAGCTGGTGCCGCCGGGGGAAAGCAGGACGATATCGCCCGAAACGGCCGTTTCTGCTGCCAATGCCACCGCTTCCTCCACCGTGTTTAACTTGTGGAAGTCGGGATGGTTCTGCTCGTTTAATTTTTCGGCCAGCAAATCCGCCAATTCGCCAAAGAGGATGACTGTTTTCACCCGCTGGGTCACTTTTTGCGCCCACACATCCCACTGCATCGCCTTGTCCTTGCCGCCAGCCAGCAAAATAATTGGCTCGCGGAAGGCGTTTAAGGCAGCCATGGCCCGTTCGGGAGCCGTGGCGATGGAGTCGTTAATCCACTGCACGCCGCGCCGGGTGCGTACCAGCTCCAGCCGGTGTTCTACGCCCGTAAAAGTGCGGATCGCTTTGGCAATTGCCTCTGGAGGAATGCCTGCGGAGTCGGCCAGGGTGGTGGCGGCCAGCACGTTAAGCAGGTTGTGGCGACCGCGTAATTGCACTTCGTCCACCCGACAAATCTCTTTTTCGCTGCCGTTGCGGATGACGATACGGCCGTCTTTCACCATCGCCCCTTCTGTCACCTCATTATCCAGGCTGAACAGCCGCAGCTTGCCGCGCGCAATGGCGCTCAAGGCCAACGAACCCGGATCGTCTGCACAAAGGACGGAGATGTCATCGGCCGATTGATAGCGCAAAATGTTGGCCTTGGCGTTGGTGTACGCTTTCATCGTCTTGTGCCGGTCCAGATGGTTGGGCGTAATGTTGAGTACGGTGGCGATGTGCGGGCTGCGGTCCCAGATTTCCAGCTGGAAGCTCGAAAGCTCTTGCACGACCACATCATCCGGTTCCATTTTGTGCAAATCGGCGATGAGTGGCTGGCCGATGTTGCCACCTACCCAGGTGCGTCGCCCAGCGACCTGGCTCATCACGCCGGTCAGGGCGGTGGTGGTTGTTTTACCTGCGGAGCCTGTTATGCCAATAACGGCCGTTGGCGTCCGCTTGGTAAATTCCAGGGAATCATTCGTGATCGGGATGCCTTTGGCCTGGGCTGCCTGCACCAGCGGCGCTTCCAACGGTACACCACCGCTAATGGCCAGAATGTCAGTCTCGTCTAAAAGTTCCATCGGATGTTCTCCCAATACATACCGGATATCCAGGTCGCTTAATTCGTCCAAAATATCCCGCAGCTTCTCCGGCGAGCGCAAATCGGTAATCGTTACCGCTGCGCCTGCGCCAGTGGCAAACCGGGCCAGCGCTTTGCCCTGCCGCGCCAGTCCAAGAATGAGAAGTCGTTTGCCATTAAAATCGTCCATTTTTCCGGTAATGTCACTGCGTGACCACTTTGTGTACGGTTATCCGTAATCGGTAATCGGATTACTGTTTACCGACCACCGTTTACCGATAACTAAACTTGTGCCAGCGCAATGCCAATCATCGCGCTCAATAAACCAATGAGCCACCAGCGCTGCACAATTTGCGTTTCGCTCCAGCCAATCGCTTCAAAATGATGATGCAGCGGAGCGATCTTGAAGAGCCGCTTGCCGCCCGTGGCCTTGAAATAAAACACCTGTAGCGAGCTGGAGAGCAGCGTTGCCAGCGGCACAATGGCAATGATGGGCAGGATGAGCCATTGGTTGGTCATTAAAGCGACCACGCCCAGCGCACCGCCCAAGGCTTGTGACCCCACATCACCCATGAACATTTGGGCGGGGTGGGCGTTGAACCACAAAAAGGCGAAGCAAGCGCCTACGGTGATAAAGCAAAAAGTTACCAAGAATTGCTGATCGCGCAGCACCGCGATAATGCCGTAAGCCGCAAAAGCTGTGGCGGCGATGATGCCCGCCAGCCCATCCAGGCCATCGGTGATGTTGACGGCGTTGGCGGTGCCGGCAATGATGATGACGGCAATCGGAATGTAAAAGATGCCAATGTCTAGCAATGGTTCAACGGTGGGGAGCGCTACCCAACCGTGGCTATCGTTCACAACGAAGTAAATCACACCGGCGGCAGCCAGGGCGATGCCTAGCTGGAACCAGATTTTGACTCTGGCGCGCATGCCTTCACCGGGGCGCAGTCGGAAACCTTGCCAATCGTCGATGCCGCCCAAAATGGAGTAAGCGACCATGACGCCCAGCGGAATGATGACGCTTTCGGCAATTTCCAGCGCCTGTACCAACTGCACGATGTTGACCAAAATGCTGATGATCACGACCCAGGCCACGATGAGAATGCCACCCATCGCTGGGGTGCCCATTTTCACCATGTGCGTTTGCGGGCCATCAATGCGAATCTGTTTGCCCATTTTTAGGCGGCGCATCAGCTCTACCAAGGGGCTGCCCCAAATGACAGCCATCAGAAAGGTGAGTCCGCCTACGGTTAGTGAAAAGGCCATTAGCTATCTCGTCCTATGGCCGTGATAATTTGATCCATGCGCATTCCCAATGAGCCTTTAACAAGGACTGTATCGTTTTCTTCGATGAGTTCTTCCAGGGTGGGAACGGCCGTAACCGCATCCTCTACCATCACTACTTTATCTTTTGGTAAGCCGCTGGCGATGGCTTCTTCGCCAATCCAGCGGGCGCGCTGCCCCACGGTGACCAGCAACTTGGCCACTTCGGCGGCGCGGCGACCAACCTGACGGTGGGCTTCTTCTTCCAAATAACCCAGTTCCAGCATATCACCCAACACGGCGACGGAACGGCCGTCTAAATCGTGCATCAAATTTAACGCCGCGACCACAGAATCTGGGCTGGCGTTGTACGTGTCATCAATAATCAGCGAATTTCTGGGGCCTGGTACCGTGACGAGGCGGAGCTGAACGGCCGTGTTGCGCAACCCATGCAAAATTTCATCCCAGGTGAGCCCTTCTACCAGCCCAACTGCGGCGGCGCGCAGCGAGGTGTGGACGCTGTGGCGACCCAGCAGCGGTACCTGCACAATCATCGCCTCATCCTGGTAATGTAGGGTAAAGCGCACCCCGTTGAGGCCCATCGAGCGAATGTTGTCGGCCCATAAATCGGCCGTGTTGCTCAAGCCGTAGGTGAAAATGCTGGCCTGGGTATGGTCAGCCATGCTCATCACGTGGGCATCATCTTTGTTGAGGATGGCGGTGCCGTCGGCGGGCAGCGCTTCGACCAGCTCTCGTTTGGCCTTGACGATGTTTTCCATGCTGCCAGCCCGTTCCAAATGAACTGCGCCGACCAGGGTAACAACGCCTACTTTGGGCTGGGTCAGGTCGCATAACGTGGCGATTTCGCCCGTGGTGTACATGCCCATTTCCAGCACCGCTTTTTCGTCGCTTTCCTGCAAATCAAATAGAGCCAGCGGCAGTCCCAAAATGCTGTTGCGGTTGCCCGGCGATTTAAAGGTGCGGTATTTGCTGGAAAGCACGGCGTGGGTGAGTTCCTTGGTGGAGGTTTTGCCTACGCTGCCGGTAATGCCAATCACTTCTGCAGGGAAGCGCGCGCGCCACGCCTTGGCGGATGTTTGCAAGGCGGCTATGGTGTCTTCAACCAACAGGCAAACAGGCGTAGACGCGCTGAAGGGCGCAGTAGGCGGCTCGGCGGTACGCAAATCGATGGTTGCATATTCGTCCGAAATCGGCCGTTCTACCAACGCCGCAATCGCTCCCTGCTCAAATGCCGCCGCGACAAAATCATGCCCGTCAACCTTTTCGCCTTTGTAAGCCACAAAGAGGCTGCCCGGCACAACTTCGCGGCTGTCCATCACCACGCTCGAAACCACCGGCTCTTGGCCCGTGGTTTCGTAAGTGGCTAATGTTTTGAGGAAGTGTGCTAGTGTCAACATTTCGGTAATTGTTGTTTGGTAATCCGTTATCGCTAATCAGTAATCGGTTGCTTCTCCCGCTTAAGGTTCACCGCTTACGGATTACCGATTATTGGTCTTGTCTCGCGGCCATCACGTCGGCGCGTAGGCGGACGGTGTCTGGCGGTACGTTGAGCATGACAACCAGTTCATCCGCGAGATCAGCAAAGGCTGGTGCGGCCGTTTGCGACCCCCAGGGAGCCGTTTGTGGCCGATCCAGCTTCACGTAAATAATCATTTCTGGGTTTTCGGCAGGCAGCCAGCCGATGAATGAACCAATCACGTCATCGGGCAGGTAGATGCCGTTTTCGGCAATTTGGGCCGTGCCGGTTTTGCCGGCAATGGTGTAGCCTTCAATTTGGGCTTCAAGCGTTTCGCGCGAGACGGCCGCTGTGGCCATAGCGGTCACTTGCGTGGCCGTTTCCGGGCTGATGGGGCGGCCCAACACAGTAGGTTCGTGCACAAAAGTGCCTGTTTCCCCACGAATTTCCTGCACCATGTACGGCTGCATCATGACCCCGTTGTTTGCCAGGGCGGATACGGCCGTAATCATCTGCAAGGGCGTTACGGCAATACCTTGCCCGTAGGAATTGGTAGCCACAAATGATTCCGTCCAGAGCGAATCGCCGGGCAGCGGCATGGTGCCCGCCGCCTCAGACATCAAATCCACCCCCGTGGGGCGGCCAAAGCCAAAACTTTGCAAATAATCGTAGTAAACGTCCGGTCCCATCATGGTGGCCAGCGTGGCCGCGCCTACGTTAAGCGAGCGGGCCAGTAAAGTAGTCATGTCCGTTGTGCCTGGGGCGCTGCGATCCCAGTTGTAGGTTTGGTGTCCGCCAACTTCAATGATACCGGCATCATAATAGGTAGACTGCGGCGTCACCACGCCGGAGTCTAGCGCGGCGGCCATCGTGATCAGCTTCATCACCGAACCCGGCTCATGCTGCTTGCTGACGGCTGGATTTAACAGCAGGGTGGGGTCGGCATCATAAAATTCATCTGGTGTGTAACACGGTGCGCTGGCCATTGCCAAAATGGCACCCGTTTTCGGGTTCATGACGATGATGCTGCCGCTAGCAGCCCGATACTCTTGCAGTGCCTGGCGCAGGTGATTTTCCACCACGTATTGCAAAGAGCGGTCAATGGTCAGCACCAAATCGGCCCCTTCATGCGCAATGACACTTTGTTGGGTGGTTAGCGGAGAAATGTTTACAATGGCGCTGGCCGCTTCACCGGCCAATTCTCGTTGGTAATAGCCTTCTACCCCGCTGCCACCATTGCCATCAAAATCCACATAGCCTAGAGAATGGCACAGCATGCTGTCTTGAGGGTAAAAGCGGCGGGGCAGGGGATCGATTTGCAGCCCTTCGTAGGGCAAGGCGCGGATTAAATCGGCTACTTCAGCGGAGACGCGGCCCGAGAGCATGGCGAAGGATTGGTCGGACTGCAAAACGCCCAAAATTTCGTAGCGAGATTGTTGCAGCAGGGGCGCCAAGGCCGTAGCTAACTCTTCTGATTCTGTTACCAGCCGGGGGGAAACACCAATTTGATAGTCGGCGGTGTTGGCGGCCAGGATGGAGCCGTTGCGGTCAAAAATGGAACCGCGCTCCGGTTTGGCCACGACCAAGATTTCATCACCAGCGCGTTCGGCCCATTCTGGACCTTGCACCACCTGAAACGCCACAAGCCGCCCCACAATGATGAGGGCGGCGAAAATGAGGATCCCAACCACTATCCACATTCGTCTTTTTTGGCTACTGTTCACGAGCTTCGCCTCTTATAAAATCGCTAAACCGATCGCTCAAGTAAAGCCAGAGCGCTTCTCGCACAGTTTGGGCCGGTGGCGGAACGGCCGTTACCGTGGGCATTATTTCCAGCGGATCGGTTTCTTCTATTTCGACCGGATATTCCGGCACAATAATGTACTCAATATCTTCAGGATCTGCTTCTACAAACCCTAAACGAACAGCCTCCGCTTGCAGCCTTTCCAGGGATTGGGCGGCGGCGATGTCACGTTCTAAATCGTTGTTTTCCCGCTTGAGTTCTGTAAGCTCGTTCTGCAAAATCTGCACACGACGCCCGACAGAAGCAATGCGGCTGGCCTGGCTAACGTAGATGGTGCCCAACAGGGCGGCCAAAACCAAAATAACGCCCCAGCCTAGCGCGGCTTGCGCTTCGGTGAGGGCGTTGAGACGCTTTAGTTGTTCTCGGGTTTGGCGTGCCATCATAATTTTTGCTGTTGGTTGATAGTTCGTAACTTGCTTACTTCTTCTCAATCACTCTCAGCCGGGCGCTGCGGCTGCGGCTGTTTTGCGCAATTTCTTCGGCAGATGCCTGAACAGCTTTGCGCGTAATGAGCCGGAATTTGGCCTGGCCACCGCAGGTGCAGACGGGTTGTTCTGGTGGGCAGGTGCAATCCTGGCTAAGCTGGCGAAAGGTCTGTTTGACAAAGCGATCTTCCAAGGAATGAAAGCTAATCACAGCCAAACGGCCGTTCTGCCCCAGTAACTCTAACGCAGCCATTACGCCAGTTTCAACCGTTTCTAATTCGCGGTTCACCGCAATACGCAGCGCCTGAAACGTCTGTGTGGCCGGGTGAATGCGACCGCGACGGCGTACCGTTTGGGCAATCTTTTCGGCGAGTTGAGTGGTGGTAGTGAACGGCCGTTCTGCCACCATCATCTGAGCAATCTTGCGACTGCTTTTTTCCTCACCGTAGCGCCACAGAATGTCGGCCAGGGTGGTTTCATCTAAATTGTTAATCAGGTCTGCGGCCGTTTCGCCCTGACTGGTATCGAAGCGCATGTCCAATGGGCCATCCTTCATAAAGGAAAAGCCACGCTGGGCATTATCCAACTGCCGGGATGAAAGCCCCAAGTCCAGCAAAATGCCATCAACCTGGTCAAAGCCATTTGTGGGGGCGATGCGGCCCATTTCTGCATAGCTGGCGTGTACGTAGGTAACACGTTCGCCAAACGGCTCTAGCTGTTTTTGTGCAAAAGCAATCGCTTCTGCATCTTTGTCAAAGACCAAAACGCGCCCTGAGGGCGCAGATTTTTGCAGCAGTCCAGCAGTGTGACCACCTGCTCCCAGCGTGCCATCGATGTAACGGCCGTTTGCCTGGGGGCGCAGCAAATCCAGCACTTCATCAAATAGAACCGGGATGTGGTTGAAAGTGTTCATGTGTTCAGGTTTTCAAGTGCTTAACTGGTGCGTGTTCACCTGAACACCTGACACCTCGTCACTTGATCACAACCTTAGATGCCCAAATCTTCCCAGCGAGCTGCATCACCATCGCTTTCAATGTCTTCGCGGACGGTGTTCCATGCTTCGCTGCTCCACAGTTCCAGGTAGTTAAACATACCAGAGATGACCACATCGCTCTCGATGTCGGCAAATTCGCGTAGGTAGGGGGGCAGCAAAATGCGCCCCTGTCGATCCGGTACCAGGTCCACCGCACCAGAAAAGACACGACGCCGAAAAGCGCGCACACCTTCATCTGACAACGGCCGTTGCGCAATGCGTTCAGCCAACTCTTGCCAGCCATCCATGGGAAACAGCATCAAGTTCTGGTCGAACCCACGCGTAACCACCAATCCCGCAGCCAAAAGGTTGCGGAATTTTGCCGGAATGGTGATCCGGCCCTTGTTGTCGATGGTGTGCGTATATTCGCCTAGGAACATAGTACTTATTTGTTTCTAAAATTAGAACACTTGTTCTGATTGCCCCATTTTAGCATAGATTTCCAGGATTTCTGTGGAATTTTGCACCACAATGCCCCACTTTTAACCACAATAGGCCACAGTATACACCAAAGCCTACATAATGTGAAGTAGCAAAGAAACTTTTAAGGTGCTGCCTGACGGTAAGGATTGATATGAAAAGGGGCAAAAGAGCAATGCCGGACAATTGGTCTATTGTTTCCCTTTTGGGGAAGACTCATAATGCAAAGGGAAGGGGTATTCAGGTACCAAATTTATTACCCTGAACGCCAGATTGTCACTGTTCATAGCGAAATATTGGGCAAGATGCGGGTCCAATCTAGTACAAAAGTCTTAGGAGCGAAGTTGATGAATAGTTCTTTTCAGTTTTTTAAACAATCCCCGATGGAGACGCCTTTAGGCGATCTGGTTGAAAATTTTTTGCTCGGCAGCCGGTCTGCTCAAGAATGGCAGCAGGCACGTGAAAAGGCATCTGCTATTTTGCTGCAGTATACGGAAGAACTGCGCCAGCTAATGGCTAAGATGCGCAACTTTTCGCACGAGACCTCCGTAGAAACGGTGATGGAGGCCCAAACGCGTATTGCTGCCTTGCGTTGGCTGGTTCAATCTATTGAGCGAGAAGTGCAGCGGCTTGATAAAGCGTATCGTGAAAAGGCCCAAATCGAACGGCTTTTGGAAGATAGGGCAATTTTGACAACGTTTTAGAACAATTCTCTTTAGAAATCATTTGCAGCCACCATGTTTTCATGGTGGCTTTTTTTGTACATTTTTCACGAGGGAATAAAAAAAATGCTCCGGGTGAGTTTACCCGGAGCAGGAAGGAGGAGGAAAACGAGTTGAAAAAGCAATTCAGCCTTACACTTCCTATAATATAAAATTTTCGTAGCGAAATATATGGGATATTACCCCTATGACAGGAGTGCTACATGTAATATGAAGCTAATTAGGGGAGCGTTTGCTAGCCGTTAAATCTGGAATCGTCTAGCCGCTTGCGCCACTGATCCTCATCGTCGTCATCATTGGCTGAGCGTTGGTTTTGTCCGGCTTCAGCCTGTTTCATGGCCTCCACGGCCGCATTCAAAACATCGGGGTTCATGGCACGAACCAGGCTCCATTTGCCACAGTGAGGACAGCGATCATATTTGCCTGCCACCAAATTTATGCCCCAGATGTGGCGAGCAAATGGCTTATGGCATTTGGGACAAATCGTGCCACCAAATGGACCGTGAACGTTGATGTCAGTGCTGCCTTTGCGTCCCCGGTTGGTAATCCAGGCGGCCAGTAAAGAGCCACCAATCGAGAGGACGAGGATTGGTACAACGATGAGGAGCACGGTGCGGTTGGCACTGCTGCTAGAAATGAAGTTTCGGGTGATGTTGTTGGATTGCAGTTCTTGGCCATCGTCGGTCAAGCCCACAGCATAGAGGGTGTGGATGCCCACTGGATAACTTCCCGTTTCAAATTGTAGGCGAAACGGCGCTGTACTGTCTTCGCCGACCAATTGTTCGTCGATATAAAAGGAAACGCGAGTCAGGTTGTCGGGTCCTTCAGCGCGGAAAGAGAATCGACCTTGAATGTTATTGCCCAGCCCAGTGCCAAAATCTCGACTGAGGCTTAGGGTAAGTTGGTTTTCTTCTTGAGCAACGGCCGTTCCCAGCCCCCCGAAAATGCTCAACAAAATTACGAAAATGAGTGCCCAGCTTTTGCGCCGTGACATCTTTAATCATCCTTTGCTAAGGCCGCATTGGCGTGCATTAAATTAACCAGTTCATCAATGCGGTTGCGCCGATAGAGGTAGTGCAGCAGGTCGCGCACTTTTGACTTTTTGCTGGTGACGGCCAATTGTTCCCAGTCGATGCCCAGGGCAACAGCCGTTTTTTGCAGCTTTTCCAAATCATAATGTGCCAGCAGGTAATGACGCAAGATGGTTGGTGGGGACTCCAGCGAAATTTTTTCCAGGCGGGGCAGCGATTCTGGTGCCGGCGGGGTGAGAATGCGCTCTACTGCCAGCGCCAACTGGCCCGTTTGGCCCCGTTCAGCCGTGAGGTTCATCAGGTTGATAATGAGCTCCTGCATGTTTTGCTGCAAATTCATCACTTCATTGTCTTGAATGCTCAGATCAAATAGCAAATCAAGTACGTCTTCACGTCCCAAGCGATCTCGAATTTCTTCATAGATCATCTGGCGATCAAAAGCGGTGCCCTGTTCATCTGTGCCAGGCGCGAATTTGACGCTATCCGGTGAGGGAGTGGG
This sequence comes from Ardenticatenaceae bacterium, assembly GCA_020634565.1. Taxonomy (GTDB): domain Bacteria; phylum Chloroflexota; class Anaerolineae; order Promineifilales; family Promineifilaceae; genus Leptofilum. The sequence continues at coordinate 189,739 of JACKBN010000007.1, read as the reverse complement.
AGGAGTTGGCGTGGGCGGGACGGCCGTTCCCATGGCCAATTCGCTGCGTGGGGTCAGAGCTATCTGTAAAGGGCCAAGGACGCTGAACAGCCAATAGGCAGCACCGCCAATGAGCAAGCCGCTGATGACGTAAAAGAAAAAGCCAAACTGGGCCATCATTTCTTCCCGGTTAAACGTGCCCAGGAAGGTGTCTAGCAGCACGGCCGAAGTGACGGTGAGCAGACCAACGCCCCATTTTGTAGACGGCCGTCGCCAAAACATGAACAGAAAAACAGCCATCACCGCAAATTTTAAGATAAGTAAAATGAGCATAAATTTCCTCAGCAGAATAGACTAATAGTTGCCCATTCGCGCAGAAATTGTAACATTCAGCGGGGTTGGTGCAAGAACGGCCGTATGAAAACCGGTAAACCCTAATGTTGACATAAATTTAAAGCCAATGGTATTATAGCTGCCATGCCTGCGACCAAAATCGGCAAATTTCTCCTGATTTTTACTTTAATTCTTCTGCTTGCTCAGGCAGCCTGTATTGAGCAACCAGCTTTACCAACGCTTGTTTCGCCCCTTTCCCTGCCACAGCCACCAAACGAAGAATCATTAGCAATGGTGGTACCGGCAACCTTTACGCCCCCGCCGCCCAATGCCACCATCGACCCTCGCCTCAATTTTGGGGACAATTCGCCACTAAGACCAACGTTTACACCTACCATTACGCCAATCATACCCAGCCGCACCCCTACGCCGACGCCAACGCACACACCCACCTACACACCATCGCCTACCCCCATTCCATCGCCCACACCAGAAGGGAATGGTCCCTACCTGCAAGGTGATCCCAATCGCAGTAAGTTAAGTATTCACGTTATTTTCAATAATGATCCCCGCATCATGACCTTTGTGCGTCAGGCGCACCCCGCTGTCATAAAAGGGGTGGATGATCTTGGCTTTTTGGCAGAAGTAGAACAGGTATCACCCAACACCATTATTGTAGGCAGGCGTAACTGGGCGCATCAGGAATATGTGGGCAGCCCTGAGCAGGCCGCCCGCGATTTTGTGCAGGCCCAACTGCGTGAATACCAGCTGAATCCGGCTGTCGATTTTTGGGAGGGCTGGAATGAGCCAGACCCCGGCCTCGATCGGATGGCGTGGTATGCGCGTTTTGAGCAAGAACGGGTACGAGAACTGGCCCGTTATGGATTTAAGGCAGCCATTGGCGGATTTGCTACCGGCGTGCCCGAGATGGATGAATTTGCCCTCTTTTTGCCAGCTATTGAAACTGCTATGCAGTATGGCGGCATCTTAACTTTGCATGAGTACAGCGCGCCCGTAATGTCTTACGGTTACGGCAGCGCCTTACCCGGTTACCCATACCACGAGGATCGCGGTTCGCTGACTTTTCGCTATCGTTGGTATTATGAAGAGCTGTTGATTCCACGTGGTTTGGTGATTCCGCTTGTAATTTCAGAAGCGGGAATTGACGGAATTATTGGCAACCGTCCGGGGCCAGAAGGGCTTGGTTGGGCTGATTTTCAGGAATACGCCGTAGATCAAGGCTGGGGACGCACCGGGGATGAGGCATTTATCAATCAGCTGGCATGGTATGATGCGGGTGTGCGGCAAGATGATTACGTACTGGGCTTTACGGTGTTCACTGCTGGGCCGGTGGCGCAGTGGGGTCCGTATAACATTGGCTCTATTTTGTCTAAAATGGCAGATTATGTGCGCAGCCAGGAATAGTCTGGCTATGCAACCTTTTCCTCAATTGAACGTATGGCTTGTTGTTGAATCCGACTAAAAATAGTAAGGGATTCCCTTTGGATGGATTTTATGGATGAAAAGGAAAAAAAACCTCTGATGAATTTGGAAACAATCACCGGGAATCGTAAAGATCCTGGTTTTTTTCGTGAGCTGTGGCAGCAGGCTCGTTTGGTGTACTTTTTGCTGCGTGATCCGGAAGTGCCGTTTTACCTGAAGCTGTTGCCGTTTACGGCCGTTCTCTACCTGCTCTGGCCCCTCGATATTTTGCCTGATGTGGCTCCTTTTTTGGGTCAGCTGGATGATTTAACCGCGCTGCTGGTGGGAGCCAAGGTCTTCATTGAACTGGCTCCTGCACATGTAGTGGTTCGTTACCTGGACCAGATTCGGGAAGAAGATGGATTTTCACCATTGGACCCCGTAAACGAGAAAATCATCATCGATCCGCAGCCGGATGCCGATGAGCAATAAAAAAGACCAGGGTTGAACCTGGTCTCGCAGAAGATGTGTCTTGTGAAGCCTGATGTGAACAGCATCAGGCTTTTTGTTTTAGATAACGCCTAACGTTTCGAGCAGCCAATCGCCCCCGACGTAATACATGAACACTAGAAAGCCGCAGCAGCAAAGCAGTAGAATAACGGCCGTAATCGCGATAATCATATTGCGGCGTTTTTTCTTGGCAGCTTCATCTTGATCTGTGGTGGGCACCAGCGGCGGGGCGCTGGATGGCCGCACAACAGGTGGTGGTGGCGGAAAATCTTCCGGTTCTGGGGTAAAAGGGGGTGAAGGATCGGGTTCCCAGTCGGAGGGAACTTTGGGCTCATCATCAAAGTCTGGCAAATCGCCCGCATCTTCCGCTGCGCCGGAGAAACTGCCAAAACCGCCCTGATCTATCATTGTAGCGGCTAGTGCATCACCCGTTGGCACCTCTTCGTAGAGCAGCGTAATGCCGCTGCCCATGCTCACGGTGTAACCAGGTTGCAAATCCACAGGCTCAGATTCCAGACGTTCGCCATTGACAAAGGTGCCATTGGTGCTGCCTAAATCTTGCACCTGATAGCCGCTGTCGGTTTGGGTAAAACGAGCATGCTGTCGTGAAACTTCAGGATCATTCAGAATAATATCTGAGACAGGGTCGCGCCCGGCGGTTAGAGAGATGGTTTCCAGTATAAACTTTTCACCAACTTTGGGTCCTTTGCGTACGGTAAGTTGGTACAGAGTGTCTGCCACGGCCGTTTCCTTTGCTGAAAATCTGAAACAGAGGCGTATTTCCTAATTTGCTTCAGATAACTTGTAAATGTTTTGGTGGAGAGGCTACCAAAAACGATGCTATTGGTCAGCATTTTAACCAAAAAAGCGCGTCATTGGCAAGTGAAGATAAGTGAAAAACAGGCGGCGCTTTCATGCAGAGGACTTGCGGCGGCTCAGCCTGGCCGTGAGCGTGCGGTGCAGCATTTGCACTTCAGTGATGGAGAGCAGGCGCACCAGACCTAAAAAGGCGAGTAAGCCCAGTCCCCCAGCCAGCCCCACAATAATGAGCCGACCTGTGAAGCCCGTGACGGGTAGTAACAACACGGCCGTTTCGCCCACACCATACGCCACCAGACCCGTAACAATTGAAGCCGCTACCGCCTTCCAGATGGCTGTGCTGATGCCAAAGCCGCGCAATCCGCCCAGCTGGCGTTGCAGCAGCCACAGCATGATCATCGTGTGGCAGAAATGCTTGACAGCGTCGGCCACCATCAGGCTGTAGAGACCGACGACAGGCAGGAGCAGAACGGCCGTAATCGTGTAAATCACAATGCTGATGATGCCCGCCACCGCAGGCCGCCAGGTATCTTTGCGGGCGTAGGAGGCAAACACCAGCATCTGGTCGATAGCGGCGAAGGGTAGTCCAGCCAGATAAACGCGAAGGACGGTGGCGGTAACGGCCGTATCCTGCGGCGTAAATTCCCCATGTTCCAATAATAAAGCGATGATGGCCGGGGCCAGGGCAAACAGTCCGGCGGTGGCGGGCAGGATGAGCGTCAGCACCAGGCGCAGCCCACTGGCCAGGGTTTGTTTGAACTCCTGCACGCGGGCACTGGCGGCCACGGTATCGCTGACCTTGCTGGCGTGGTAGGCGTTCACAATTTGGGACAGCGTGGGCAGGGTAGCCATCGACAGCGCGGTAACAACGAGGCCAAGCGGGAACTGGTAAAGCGTGGTGGCATAGGTCATGTACGTGACGCTGTTGTCGCCAGTGAGGATGGCCAGATTGTAGCTAATCCAGATGGCCACCTGGTTTACTAGCAGCCCCACCACGATCGGCGCATACAAAATGAGGATGCGGCGCACGGCGGGATGTCGCCAATTGAACTGGACTTTGAAACGGCCGTCGCGCAAGGCAGGCAGCTGCAAAATAATCTGCAAAAAAGAGCCAAGCAGCAGGCCGTACACCAAACTCTCAATCCTGTCTGGGCGCAGCAAAGCGACGATGACGATCGTGCCGTTGAAAACGGCGGCGGTGAAGGCGGGCAGGGTGAATCGTTCCAGGGCATAAAGCACCCCGGTGAGAATGCTGGCAATCGACAGAAAGAGGACGGCAGGCGTGGCCAGGCGCATCATTTGCATTGTGATGGGCGTTAAACTGCTGTCAGAAAAGTTGCGGGCCCCGGCCAGCCACGCGATCTGGGGGGTAAACACCATCACCAACGCCACGATGAAGAGCAGAACGGCCGTTGCCAGGCTTAAAAAGCTGCTCACCACGCTCCATAACTCAGTGCGCCGCTCCTTGCTGGCCAGATCGCTAAACACGGGCACCAGCGAAGAGCTCACCATTTCGCCGCCCGTGATCAGATTGAACAGCGTCATGGGTACTAACGCGGCTACGGTGTACGCGCCCAGCAAATCAGAGGTGCCAAACAGGTTCGATTTCACAATTTCGCGCACCAGCCCCAGCACCCGGCTGGTGACGTTGCCGATGGCTAAAACGGCCGCAGCCCGTACCACGCCTTTATTTTGGCTGAGATTGGTGGGGGCAGACGGCCGTTCTGCCTCATCCAGCGGCAGTGGGACGGGTTGGTTGGCATCTTCTGTGGCGTCAGTTGAGTTGAGCAAGCGTAATTCCTTGAGCGCGTCGGTTTAGAAGGGAGATTGGAGAATGGAGATTACGTTCTTGCCAAACTTTGTTGGCACAAAAATAATGAATTGTGAACAATGAATTGAGAATAGTGAATGAAAACCCAATTTACAATTCATTGTTAATTATTCTCAATTCATAATTGCAACAATCTCTAATCTCCAGTCTCCATTAAAGCTGGGGTGCATTCTAGCGGATGGGCGGGGGCAGGGCAATGATTGCCAGCCTACGTTTTGGTTCTGTTTTGCCTGCATGTTGGTAAATTAAAGGGGAGTCAATTCGCAGTCCACAGTTTTAGTAAACCATAAAGCGTGAGAGACAAAACTGTCAATGATATGCAAAACATAAAGAGATAGACCAACCTTGTGAGCCATTTGAGCATTGTAGATTCAGTGAATTGCTCAACAAAAGTCGATTTTTTCATTCCGGTTTTCTGCAGTGTGATTTGGAAACTCTTTATTTTCTCAATGTAAGTGGCATACGAAAACCAAGCCAGACTCCCAAAGTAAGCGGAAATGATCGTAAATGCTAACGAAATTGTGAGGTATAAAAAAGGCTCAGTCATTCATTTTTCCTTTGTGTTGGCACGTTTGCGGCAGGAGCAAACCGCAGTTGGCTACTGTTTTTTATTTTAGCATAGGTTGGGTCTCTTTATTCGGTTCTGTCTCAAATTTGTTATTTTTCTTGCACCAGGAAAAGGCTTGACAACGGTCGTTCACATCTGTTATTATACAAATGAGTTTGTAACGCAAACAAAAATAGTAATACAAATCTATTTGTAAAATTAAAGGGGGTCAAGCATGAACGATTTAAATAAAACCATTCGTCGCACGCAGCAATATTGGTTTGAAGATGGCCTGGTGGAGCTGCTGCTGGGGCTGCTGTTTCTGGTTTTGAGCGGCCTCTTTTGGTGGCAGGTGGTCAGCAATTCTGAATATGCCGCGTTGGTCGGCGGTATTGCCATGCCTTTCATCATCGTGCTGGGCGCACTTTTAATGGGCGTGACGCTCCGTTGGCTCAAGCAGCGCTTCGTTTATCCACGTACTGGCTACATAACTTATGTCAAGCCCACAAGGAAGAAACGCAATGTCAGCCTGCTCATGGGCCTGGTGGTTGGGATCGTTATGGCTATTGCCGTTACACAGCTGGAAATTGCGGACCTGGCGGCTGCATTTATTGGCGCCGGCATCGGTTTTGCCCTGTTCATGCTGGGCATCCGCGTAGGCTTGCTGCGCTTTTATCTGCTGGCCATTTGGACCGTTGCCGTAGGGGTCGTCATCTCTTTTTTGAAGGTAGATATCACGGTGGCTTCCACCTACACGATGGGGCTTATCGGCTTGGGTTTGATGGTGTCAGGGGCCATTGCCTTTTGGCGCTACTGGCAAAATAGTGAGCCGGGTAACGATGAACCGATGGAGGCGTTGTCATGACCGACTTTAAGCAGTTACTGGAGACCGATCGGCTGATTCATGAACCAGCACGGCTGATTATCATGGCACTGCTGTTCGGCGTAGAGAATGCAGACTTTACATTTTTGCTCCGAGAAACGGGCTTGACGCGAGGTAACCTGTCGTTCCATCTGAGCAAGTTGGAAGAAGGCGGCTATGTGGCCATCGAGAAGACGTTTAAGGGAAAACGGCCGCATACGCTCTGTAGTTTGACGGAAAACGGCCGTACTGCCTTCAACACTTACCGCCAACAGTTACAAGATGCTGCCAACTCGTTACCAGACTAACCCACATCATAAAAGAGCGGCAAGCGCGCGACTGAGCAAATCATCTACCTGTAAAATTTCCGCCCATTTTTGCAAATAATCATGATCCAGATTTGTTTTCTGCAAAGTGAGTATGCTCAAAATGTCGAGCCATTGCCGCTCTGATTGTTCGCCCCCCAACTGATACCATTCCAACTTTGACAAAATAGTATCTTCTGCACTGGCAAAAAATGCGGTGCGAGCGTTTTCATTATCAATCAGGCGTTCCTCTCTGCGAGTAAGCTGTTCCCGGTCAAACGGCCGTTCCTTTGTCACAAAAATATCCACTTTGAACATCGTTTCAAGGTGAATCAGATTGAAATGCGACCGCCGCTCAATGGCTGACAACATCATTTGCTCATCTGCGTAAAAATCTTCTTTAACCGCAGCCATCAAATAAGGAACATGTTTTGCGGTCAGCTCTGCCACAATGTCCACATCTTGCGTGGTGCGGATACGGCCGTAGGCCGTGCTGGCAAAAGAGCCACCAATAAGGTAGGGAATATTTAGAGATTCAAGCGTTTGTGTGATGCGCAAAGTGACAAGGATTGGTTCGGGGGTCATACGGCCGTTCCACATGCATGAGGACCATATATTGTTTGTGCCAACTCGCCGCCTAGCAGTCGATCTGCCAAATGGCGGCGCAGGCAGGCTGCATCTGCATTTGGATATTGCTCTTTTAAGCCAGCTAGCACCAACTGTTTGGCTGTCTGATTTAGCTGGCTCATCATCTCCAATTTGCGCCAAATTGGCACCTGACGCAATAGATCGGCTAGGATTGTTTCGGTTTCTGGATTTGTATCAGTTAACATAATAGCCACGTGTGCGAGACTTGCTCAATTGGGACAGTATAGCATTTTCCAAAGCGTGCCTGCAATTTTTTAGACGAATAGTTGGCCGTTAACCATCAACCATTTACCATTAACGATTAACCATTCAAACGGCCGTCTCTAGCCAACAAAATCCCCCCTCAGTATAATCCTCAGGTAACCCACAACTCACAACAACCGCCATTCTCGGAGAATGTGGCTGTGAGAAAACAATCTCCAGTCTCCAATCTCCCCAAAAGGAGCACCCATGTACGATAAACAAAAGCTGGCCGAGCTGGCCGAAAACAACGACAAATGGGAAGAAACAACCCTGCACAAAACCCTCTCCCGCTTCCCTGAACGCAAAGAGCAATTCATCACCACCTCCAGTGAGCCGATTAAGCGGCTCTATACCCCGCTGGACGTCGCTGACCTGGACTATCAACAAGATTTGGGAATGCCCGGCGAATACCCCTACACGCGCGGCGTCCATGCCACTATGTATCGCGGTCGCCCTTGGACCACCCGCATGTTTGCCGGCTTTGGCACCGCCGAAGAAACCAACGCCCGCTACAAATATCTGTTAGAGCAGGGCAATATGGGCCTCTCCGTCGCTTTTGACCTGGCCACGTTGATGGGCTACGACACCGACGCGCCCGAAGCGTTAGGCGAATTTGGCCACTGCGGCGTGGCCATCAGCAGCTTGGCCGATATGGAAATCCTGTTCGACGGCATCCCGCTGGACAAAGTCAGCACCAGCATGACGATCAATAGCCCCGCGCCGATGATTTGGGCCATGTACATCGTTGCCGCCGAAAAGCAGGGCGTGCCGATGGCCAAGCTGCGCGGCACGCTGCAAAACGACATTCTCAAGGAGTACATTGCCCAAAAAGAGTATATCTTCCCGCCGGAACCCTCAATGCGGCTGGTGACCGACACGATTGAATTTGGCACCAAAAACATGCCCGAATGGAACACCGTTTCCATCAGTGGCTACCACATTCGCGAGGCAGGCTCAACGGCCGCTCAAGAACTCGCTTTTACCCTCGGCGACGGGCTGGAATACGTGCGCTGGGCGCTGGCGCGCGGTCTGGACATCGACGATTTTGCCCCGCGCCTGAGCCTCTTCTTCAACTGCCACAACGACTTTTTTGAGGAGATTGCCAAGTTCCGCGCGGCGCGTCGCATTTGGGCACGGGAGATGCGCGAGACGTTTGGCGCGAAGAATCCACGCTCGTGGCTGTGTCGCTTCCATACGCAAACAGCCGGTGTCTCCCTCACGGCGCAGCAGCCAGAGAATAACATTGTGCGGGTGGCGATTCAGGCGTTAGCGGCCGTTTTAGGTGGAACCCAAAGCCTGCACACCAACAGCATGGATGAGGCGTTGGCGTTACCCAGTGAGGAAGCGGTAACGATTGCCATGCGCACCCAGCAAATCATTGCCGAGGAAAGCGGCGTGGCCAACACGATTGATCCGTTAGCTGGATCCTTTTTTGTGGAACACGAGACCAACAAAATCGAGGCGCAGGTATACGAATATTGGCAGCAGGTTGAGGAATTGGGCGGCGTGTTGCCTGCCATCGACCAGGGTTTTTACCAGCGGGAAATTTCCAACGCGGCGTACCAGTACCAGCGGGAAATTGATGCCAACGAGCGCACCATCGTGGGCGTGAATGGCTTTGTCGATCAAGCGGAGGATATTCGCATTCCCATTTTGCAAATGGACCCGCAGGGGTATGAGCGGCAAATTGCGCGTATTCAGCGGGTGAAGGCGGAGCGGGATAGCGAGAAGGTGGGCGCGGCCCTGCAAGCGCTGCGCGAAGCGGCGCAGGGTACGGCCAACACCATGCCGTTCATCATCGAGGCGGTGCGGGAATATGCCACTCTGGGCGAAATTACGGACGTGTTCCGTGAGGTGTTTGGCAAGTACGAGGAGCCAACCTGGATTTAGACAGTATCAAATAAGCTACAGAGAAAATTAATCGATTGCCTCATAATTCCCCATATTTTCTGTGGCCAAAGATTGGACCAATTTGGGTCAATCATGACGAGGCAACTGTATGGAGATTCTTGAGCGTGAATCTGCCTTAGCGCAATTGCAAACTGCCTGGCAAACCGCCCAGACGGGCAACGGCCGTTTCCTGCTCATTAGCGGCGAGGCGGGCATTGGCAAAACTAGCCTGGTGGAGCAATTCATTCAACGTCAAACCAGCCGGGTGCTGTGGGGGGCGTGTGATGCTTTGTTTACGCCACGGCCGTTGGGTCCACTGCACGATATGGCGGCTCAGCTGCGCGGCGAACTACTGCCCCTGCTGGAAGCGCCGCTCAACCGGCCAGCTATCTTTGCTGCTTGCCTAAGCGTTTGCCAGACGCCCACCATTCTCGTGTTTGAAGATATTCACTGGGCTGATGAGGCCACCCTGGACCTGCTCAAATATTTGGGACGGCGCATCCAGCAAACCAGTTCGCTGGTCATTGCGACTTATCGTGATGACGAGCTGGGCACGCAGCATCCGTTGCGGCTGCTGCTGGGGGAGGTGGTGCGCCATCCCGGCGTGGTGCGTTTGGGAGTGATGCCGCTGTCGGTAACGGCCGTTCGCCACTTAGCCCAAAATTACGCTGGGGATGTCACCCAACTGCACCGTCTGACGGCTGGTAACCCATTTTTCATTACTCAGGTGCTGACCTCTGGTGAGGAAGGCATTCCGCTTACCGTACGCGAGGTGGTGCTGGCCCGCGTTTCGCGCCTCTCTTTGTCGGGGCGGGCCGTGCTGAATGCGGCGGCCGTGATTGGCCAGCGCATCGAGCCGTGGCTGCTGAAAGCCGTCACCCAGGCCGAGGCCGATGTTGTTGACGAAAGCCTGGAGTTGGGCATCCTGTTGGTTCAAGGGGACCATTTTGTTTTTCGCCATGAGTTGGCCCGCCAAGCTATCCTCAACCAGATTGCCCCACACCAGCGCACTTTGTTGCACCAGGCTGTTTTAGATGCGCTGATCGTTTCTGCCACTGGAAAAAAAGATTTGGCGCGGCTGGCCCACCATGCCGAAGCCGCTGGAGACAAAGAGGCCATTTTGACTTACGCGCCACAGGCTGCCCGTCAGGCTGAAGCGGCGAAGGCCCACCGGGCGGCGGTGCAACTGTTTGAACTGGCGTTGGCCCACGCCGAAAACTTGCCCGCTGCCGAGCGTGCCCAACTGCTGGACGAGTTTTCGGTTGAGTGCGACATCGTTAATCGTCGTCCCGATGCCATTGCCAAGCGTCGTGAGGCGGTGGCGCTGTGGCAAGAGGCCGGGCAGCCGTTGCGCCAGGGCCAGAGCCTGACCAAGTTGGCCCTGCTCCTGCAAGTTGCTGGCCAGAAGAGTGAGGCTGAAGCCACCAATCGGGCTGCGCTGGAAATTTTGGAACCGCTGGCGCCCAATCTGGAGTTGATTTCGGCGTACAACATGGAAGCGTGGCTGAGTTTGGGGAACGGCGACAGCGAGCGCGGCGTGGCGATGGCAGAAAAAGGCATCACCCTCGCCCAATATTTTGAGGAAGAAGTGGAACTGCCACGCCTGCTGGAAATTGCCGGATTGTGTTGGCTTTACCTGGATCACGCGCAGGGTACCAGTTTGCTGGAACAAAGTTTGCGGCTGGCGCTAAAGTTTGATCATGCGACCCGAGCGGGCAACATCTATGCCAACCTGGCTTCGATTTATGTGGATTTTTACCAATTTGAGCGGGCCGAGCAGACGTTTGCCGAAGGGCTGCCCTTTACTCAGGAGCGCCATCTGGATTCGCTACGGGCGTACATGGATGGCTGGTTGGCGCTGCATAAGCTGTTTCTAGGGGAGTGGGCGGCGGCTGAGACAGTTGGCATGGAAGCGTCGCAGCGGAGCAGCACGTCACCGGGGCGTGGCCCAGCGTTGGTGGCGCTAGGGCGGCTGCGGGCGCGTCGCGGCGAACCTGACGCGTGGACAGCCTTAGATGAAGGGCTTGATATGTTGCTGAAGCAAGGGTTTCGCCAGCGCGAGGGCATGGTTCGGGCGGCGCGGGCGGAAGCTGCCTGGCTGGCTGGAGACCATGAAAAGACGTTCGCTGAGGCGCGGTTGGTTTATGACCTGGCGCTTAGTCATCATCATGAATGGTACGTGGGGGAACTGGCCTTTTGGCTATGGTGCGCGGGCGAAGCGGTCGAGTTGCCAGAATGGGCTGCCGCGCCCTTTGCCCTGCAAATTGCGGGCGACTGGCGCGGGGCGGCGGAAGCGTGGGAAATGATGGGTTGCCCGTACGAACAGGCGCGGGCGCTGGCTTATGGAGACAGCGATGCCCAGATAAAAGCGCTTACCTTGTTTGAACAGTTGGAAGCTCAGCCGATGGCCGAGTGGGTGCGCCAGCAGCTGCGTGCTGCTGGCGCTGATGTGATTCCGCGTGGGCCGCGTGCCAGCACCAAAGAAAATCCTTTCTATTTAACCAATCGACAAATGGAGGTGTGGGCGCTGCTGGCCGAAGAATTGACCAATGCCGACATTGCAGAGCGCTTGCACATTTCACCCAAGACGGTCGATCATCATGTTTCGGCCGTTTTGGGTAAGCTGGTTGTTTCGTCACGTGAAGAAGCGGCTGAGTTAGCGCGACAACTCCTCTCAGATTAACCCTCCTCCCCTAGTTTAGGCTCCCCAATATAGGGAATAGAAAATTGCAAAATAGGGAACCGCTACCGATGTGTTGGTAGCTGGTTTGTCCTATGCTGTTGCCAACTTTGTGACCCCATCCTTGCGAATTGCCCTGATCAGGCTTGTTCATCCTCGCCATCCTTGCTGTAAAAAATCCGTATTGAATTCATTTATGTAAAGGAAGTGACATGAAAAATTATATAAAACTCGTATTGGTCGCTTTGGGCATGCTTACGGCCGTTTGTGGCCCATCCCAAAACGCCCTGGCTGAAGAGACAACCAGCAGTCCCGCTGCGCCAAGCTCTACGTTCACCGTCAATAGCACCGATGATGTGACGGACGGCTCTTGCAATAGTACCCACTGTAGCTTTCGCGAAGCCATTAACATTGCGAACAGCACTCCAGGTACAGACACGATCTTGTTTGATTTTCCTTCGTTTGCCGCCATTCTGCCTGAATCAGAGCTACCCACGATCACCGATCCCGTCATTATTGATGCCGTGGCATTTAGCACCGCTAACTGCGCCAGTAATCTGAACGATTCAGATTTGGAGATTACCCTGAGCGGTTTTAATGCCGGCGCGGCGAGCGGCTTGCGCCTGGGTCCAGGCAGCAGCGGCAGCACCATCAAAGGGCTTTCTATCATTCTTTTTGAAAAGCACGGCATATTTGTGCGTGATGGGAGCGATAACAACACCATTCGCTGTAACCACATTGGTATTGATGCCGGAGGGAATGTCGGTCTTGGCAATGGCTTGAGCGGTATTTTGGTTAATGGTGACAACAATACGATAGGTGGTGATTCCATTGATGACCGCAACACCATTGCGGATAACGGTCAGGCAGGCATTTTGCTGGATACTAACAGCGATTTTAACGTAGTAGCAGGTAACTTCATTGGTACAGAAGCTGATGGGGTGAGTCCTCAGGGCAATGGGTTTCGGGGTGTCGGCATCTATGGCGATGATAATACGATAGGTGGTTTTAACGCCAATGAACGGAATGTGATTGCTGACAATGGGTACGATGGCATCTGGATTAATGATCAAGGGTCACTGCCCATAGGCAATACGATCATCAATAACTACATCGGTGTCGATAAAAATGGTGATCCACTGGGTAACGGCAACAATGGCATTTGGATTAAAGATGGCACCGGCAATACGGTCGGGAATTCAAGTGCCCCAAACCTTATTGCCCACAACAACTACAATGGCATTTACGTTGGCGAAAACGCTTCAGAAAATGCGCTGCGGGTAAACATTATTCGCGACAATGGGTTTTTGGGCATTGATCTACAGGGGCCTGGTGAATTCTACGGCGCAGTGACCGCTAACGATTTGCTGGACAGTGATACAGGTGCCAACGACCTGCAAAATTATCCGGTCTTGAGTTCGGTGGATGTAAACGGCCGTATCCAAGGCTCGCTGAATGGTTCTCCCGGTGCTGAGCTTTCCCTCTTTTTCTACATCAACAGCAGCTGTGATGATTTCGGATACGGTGAAGGTGAAACATTCCGTCAGGCGGTTGATGTGACGGTTCCTGGCAGCGGTTTGCTGGTTTTTGATTTCACATTGGCGTCACCTATTGCTGCCGGTAAATATGTGACCGCTACCGCCATCGACATCAACACCGAAAACACCTCGGAATTTAGCAGATGTGAGCTGGTAAGTGAAATTAGTTATGTGGTGAATTCAACAGGCGACGCTAGTGACAGGAATTTGGGTGATGGCTATTGCGATGTTTCCGTCAATGTAGGGGATCAATGCACCTTGCGTGCCGCCATCGAGGAGGTCAATGCTTCCGTTGGCAACGGCCCCTTCCGCATTGCGTTTGACATTGCCGGGAATGGCCCACATGTTATTGCTCCCGCCACGGCTTTTGCCAACATCACTAAACCGGTAATGATTGATGGCAATTCCCAACCTTTTTCCAATTGTGCGGCAGGCTTCCTCACGGCGAATTTACTCATCGTGTTGGATGGCAGCAACCTGGCCAGCGGCAATGGCCTGAGATTGGCTGCGGGCAGCAGCGGCAGCGAGATTCGCGGACTTGTTATCGGCGGTTTTCCTGAAGAAGGCATCCTGGTGAACAGCGACAGCAACGTGATTGCCTGTAATTACATTGGCCTGGATGCGGTGGGCACGGCCGATTTTGGTAACACACTCAACGGCATTCGCGTCACTGGAGTGAGCAACCGCATTGGTGGCCTATCTGACAGCGAACGCAACGTGATCTCTGGCAATGATGTTGCTGGTGTTTTACTCAATTCCGGCGCCGCCGAGAACAAGGTGCAGGGCAATTTTGTCGGCTTAAACGCAATCGGGAATGTGGCCATTGGCAATACGGAAGCCGGCATTCGCCTGAACGATGCCTCTGGCAACCGCATTGGTGGCAGCGTGGGCACCGCGCGCAACATTGTGTCCGGGAATGGTTTGTATGGCATTCACCTGCGTGGTTTGTCGGATAACAATCAGATTTGGGGGAATCGGGTGGGCACGGATCGGTCGGGCGTAACGGCCGTTCCCAACAACAGCGGTATCTTTGTTCGCAATTCCAACAACAATGAGATCGGCGGCGATGTGCTTGAAAAAGGCAACCTTATTGCCGGGAACACCTATAACGGGCTGCACCTGACGGACAACGCCAGCGGCAATATCGTTCAATACAACACCATTGGCTTGAACAAAGACGGCGATCCCCTGGGCAACGGCAGCAATGGCATCATTCTGGAAAGCAATGTGACGACAACTCACATTGAGAACAACACTGTCGCTTACAACGGTATCGCTGGTGTCAAACTGTTATCCACCTCCACAAACAACACAATTTACGGCAACAGCATCTTCGAGAACGATGAGTTGGGCATTGACCTGAACGGCGAAGGCGTTACGCCCAACGATGTGCCCAACGACCCGGATTCAGGGGCGAACAACCTGCAAAACTATCCACTTTTACGTTCGGCCAACCCAGCCACAGGCGAAATTTCGGGCACGATGGAGAGCGCCCCGTCCACGGAATACCGCCTCGACTTTTACCGCAACGACAGCTGCGATCCGTCAGGCTACGGCGAAGGCCAGGAATATCTGGGATATGGCCCGGTGACCACAGATGCGACCGGTTCGCAGACGTTTACCATCGCTGTGGGCGGGTTTGTGCTGGGTGACCAAATCACGGTAACCGCTACGGACCCAGATGGCAACACCTCTGAATTCTCGATTTGTGCCCAGGCAGGTGGGGCGCCACCCCAACTTTATCTTCCTTTTGTGTTGAAGTAGCGTTTTTAAAAGATTTCCTGGGGAGCGGACGGCCGTTCCCCAGGAAATTTGGAGCAGTAATGAAACGAAAGACAACCGTTTTCTTTTTTCTGGCAATGGGTGTGTTGGCCTTTGGCAGTTGGTTTCTGGTGCAGGCGGTTTATGCGGCGGGAATCACCGTTACCGTCAACGGCTCTGGCGACTCAAGTGATTGGAATCCTGGGGACGGGAAATGTGATGTGCTGCCAGCATTTTCCGGGGATCAATGCAGCTTGCGAGCCGCCATTGAAGAGTTGAATGCCCTTGGCCCAGACACAACGCCCCATCGGATTGAATTTGATATTTCGGGCACCGGCCCTTTTACGATTGCCCCAACCGCTGAACTGCCAGCCATTACGGTGCCCGTTGTGATTGATGGCGAGACTCAACCGGGGGCTAGCTGCCCTACTGCCAACGCTCCGGCCAACCTGATGATTGTGTTGGACGGCAGCAATGCTGGTGTTGGCGCGTCTGGCCTTACTCTCTTCGCTGGCAGCGAAGGCAGCACGATTCGCGGTTTGGTGATTGGCAATTTTGCTTCCCGGGGCGTTGAGATTTTAGGAGATAACAATCGGCTGCGCTGCAATCATATTGGCATAGGTGCCGATGGCGTTTCGGATATGGGCAACGGGAATTACGGCGTTTTTGTCTGGGCCAGCGACAACGTTATTGGTGGGCAAGGCTCGGTACAGCAGCGCAACGTTATTTCGGGCAATGAAAATATAGGCATCTACATCAACTACTTCTCAGACAACAATCTTGTTGCCAACAACTTTGTGGGGACCACGGCCGATGGGCTGAGCGCTTTGGGTAATGAGATAGAAGGTGTCCTCATTTCTTCAGGCACGACGGGTAACCACATAGGTGGCAGCGTCCCTCTTGCGCGCAATTTGATTAGTGGCAACAGTGGTGATGGAATCGCTTCGGGCGGCAATCAAAGCATTATTCAGGGAAACCAGATTGGGGTGGCCAGAGATGGTGTGAAGCCGCTGCCCAACACGCAAAATGGCATTTGGCTGTATGGTGAAGCCTTTGCCAATACGGTGGGGGGAACGGCCGTTGGCGAAGCCAACCTGATTGCACACAATGGTTCCTATGGCGTCCGTGTAACGACCATTCAAGCCGATATTCCCATACAGAATGCGATTCGAGGCAATGCTATTTATGGCAACGACGATTTAGGCATTCAGTTGGGTTATGGTGGGGTGGACATCAACGATCCAGGCGACGCGGATGGTGACGAAAACGGACATCAAAATTATCCGGTTCTTACCACATCCCCTGGCAGCCCGATTGTGAATGTGGTGCTCGACAGTAAGCCTAACATAGTCTACCAGATTGATACCTACCTCAATGACAGCTGTGATCCGACTGGCTTTGGTGAAGGTCAGGAATATTTTTCCACTTTTCCGCAGCAAACGGATGCGCAGGGCCACCTGCAATTTCAGTTTAGCTTGGGTGGGGTAACGGGCCGCTACTTTACGGCCACAGCCACCGACCCGGACGGCAACACCTCTGAGTTTTCGGCCTGTGCTTTGCTGGAGGGCGCCCCCACGGCTACCCCAACCGCCACGAATACTGCCACAGCCACGGCGACGGCCACGGCAACGCCATCACCAACCGCAACAGCCACGCCCACCGTAACCGGCACGGCAACATCTGGTCCTTCGCCTACACCCACAAGCAGCCCGACCCCCGGACCCTCGCCGACACCTACGCAAACGGCCGTTACTTCCCCCACACCTACCTTGCCACCCACGGAAACTCCAGATCCCACACAAACAGAATCATTTTGGGTGTATTTACCTTTTGTTATCCGCTAAATGCCTGAAATCAGGAGAATGCAATGAATCAAAAAACAACTTTTCATTTGGGATTATTGTTCTTTTTGCTGGTTGTAGCGGGGGCGGTTGTTACGGCCGTTTTCACCCCCCTTGTTTATGCAGGTACCATCACGGTAGACACAACTGTTGATGAGGTGATCAACAATGGCAACTGTTCTTTGCGTGAAGCCATTTTGTCGGCCAATGGGGATACGGCCGTAGACAACTGTAGTGCCGGCAGCGGTGCCGATATCATCACGCTGCCGCCCGGTACCTATACCCTCAACCTGGTTGGCTCAGGCGAAAACGAGGCCCAAACCGGCGATCTCGATCTAACAACCGATGTCACCATCAACGGCGGCGGCATGAACAACAGCATCATTGATGGCGCTGGCGCCGATCGCATTTTTGAAGTGCACAACGGCGCAATCGCCACCCTCAACGACCTGACCGTGCGCAACGGCAGCACCACTTCCGGGGGCGGGATTTACGTAGCTGGCACGTTGACCCTCAACCGCAGCCGCGTCACGGGCAGCACGGCGACCAGCTCTGGCGGCGGTATTTTTGCCGGGGGCACGCTCACCGTCACCCACAGCCGCATCGATGGCAATACGGCCAACGGCGGCGGCGGTGTTTTTGTCAGCTTTTTGACCACCACGATTATCAACAGCGAAATTAGCGGCAATACTGCTACGGGTGGTGGCGGCGGCATTTCTAGCTCCGGTATGCTCAATGTGGTGAACAGCACCCTCAGCGGTAACAGCGCGGGCGGCAATGGCGGTGGCCTGTACACCGTCGAAAGCAACAACAACCACCTCTACAACGTCACCATCAGTGGCAACACGGCCGATTCCGACAGCAACGACAGCGGCGACGGCGGGGGTGTGTTTATGCTGGGCGGCACAACTGCCGCCAATACCCTCATCGGCGGCAACACAGACAGCAGCCCCGGCCAAAAGCGTCCCGATTGCTCCGGCTCGCTAACCAGCGAGGGCTACAACCTGATCGCCAACGTCACCGGCTGCACCATCAATGGCGACACGATAGGCAACCTGACTGGCGTCAATCCTGTCCTAGGGGCGCTGCAAAACAATGGCGGTTCAACCCTCACCCACGCCCTGCTAGCGGGCAGCCCGGCCATCAACGCGGGCAATCCAGGCGGCTGCCGCGATCACAACAGCACCGTTCTGAATACCGACCAGCGCGGCTTCACGCGGCCCGCCAATGGCAGTCCGCTGTGCGACATCGGTGCCTACGAAGCTGGCGCGGTCGATGCGCCAACGCCCACGCCAACGGCGACGCTGGTGCCCACCATTGTCTTTACGCCGGACCATTGGACCTACCTGCCGTTGATTGAAAAATAACGGCATCAAGGCTAACGGCCGTTGGCCAACGGCTTTGACATTGGTTTTGACGAGGCCAATCCGCCGCCGCTGCACCTGCCGTTTGTCACTCGGTAAACGGCCGTTCACCAATGGATCGTTTCTGGATCGCGCTTTGTTTAGACTGACTCATTGTATGGAAACAATCCAAGATGTGCGGAAATTTAACCGCTCGCCTGTAACCTGTGGCACAAGTTTCGGCCCAAGTAGGGACTAAACTAATTGAAATCGGGACAGGTTTGGCACAAATTCCGTTGAAAATAGAGTATGTCGGACTTTTAATTAGTTATTCAGGAGAACAACTCATGAGCAAACCATTGGCAGCATATTACGGGTATAAGAAAGTGAATCAACCGCAGCAGCCGAAACCGCAGGAATATACGGTCCTGGGAATCAATCAACCGCTCATCGCTCCAAATGAAGATAACAGCCACTCTCAATCCTTGCCCCAGCCCGCCAACTTGGACGGGGGACAACGTAGCTTCTTGGTATCTTTGCTACTGAGCCGGTGGGGGTAACGGCCGTTTCCGCTACGCATCATTTTTGACAGCAAAATCTTTCCTGTAAAATAGAACGCTGATAATTCAGATTGAAAAATCTGGGTCATCAGCGTTTTTTGTACTTCGCTGATTTTCTACCCAGATCGCCCCTGTTTTCGTTTTGACAATCCCTCTGGGGCGGGCTATAATCCTCGTTCGCGTCTGGGTTTTCTACCACTGCCCAGATAGCTTACAAATTTTCACGCCGGCATCCTTTTTAGGTGCTGGTTTTTTTTGGAGGTACAACGTGTACGCAATCGTAGAAAGTGGTGGCCGGCAATACCGCGCCGAAGAAGGACACAGCTTCTCCGTGGAAAAGCTTCCTTACGAAGTCGGTGAGCAGATTGAATTAGAAAATGTCTTGCTCCTGGCGAACGGCGATGATGTAAAAGTTGGTCAACCAACCGTGACAGGTGCATCTGTCAAAGCGACTGTTATGGAACAGTATCGCGGTGAAAAGATTTTTGTGTGGAAGTATAAGCCCAAGAAACGGTATCGGCGTCGTCAGGGACATCGGCAGAGCTATACGCGGCTGCGGATTGATGAAATCGTTACCGGCTAACGCGTAGATACGCGAATAGAGTAAAGGAGCAAGTGACATGGCACATAAGAAAGGTGCAGGCTCAACGAAAAACGGCCGTGATAGCAATGCGAAACGGCTTGGTGTAAAGCGTTACGGTGGGGAATATGTAATCCCCGGCAACATCATCATTCGGCAGCGTGGCACCAAAATTAAACCTGGTAATTATGTAGGTCTTGGGAAAGATTACACCATTTTTTCCCTGATTGAAGGAAAAGTAACTTTCGAGACGAAACACGGCCGTAAATACGTGAGCGTGTATCCGGTCGAAAGTTAAGGAAGGCGTTGGCAACATGAGACAAGAGATTCATCCAAAATGGTATCCTGACGCCAAAGTTATTGTTGATGGCGAAGTTGTAATGACCGTCGGCGCCACCCAACCAGAAATCCGCGTGGAAATCTGGTCCGGTACCCATCCTTTCTACACCGGCACACAGCGCCTGGTAGATACCGAAGGACAGGTAGACCGCTTCATGCGTCGTTTGCAGAGGCGTGAAGAGCTGGTCAAGCAAGAAGAAGAAGTCAAAGAAACCACCAGACCCGTTAACCTGGAAGTGGAAGGCATGGATTTGGGCACTCGCGCCACCAAAGCTTTGCTCGAAGCCGACATCACCACCGTAGGTGATGTGGTCGAGCTGCTGAATCAAGGCGAAGATGCTCTCCTGGCGTTGCCTGGCATCGGTCAGAAAGCGTTGATTGACATCAAGCGCTTCCTCCGTGCTGAAGGGCTTATCGACTAACTTCGGTCGGGAACGATTTAAAAGATTTAAAAGATAGAAGGGCAGATGCGAATACGTATCTGCCCTTTGTTGTTTAAGGGGAAACGTGGCGGGCTGTTTATGGCCGGTCAATGGTCGGGAGTGTGCCAGCCACGAACAAGAGGAGGAAATATGTCTAAACATTCCAAGGGCCGCATAGAAGTTATTTGCGGCAGTATGTTTAGCGGCAAAACGGAGGAACTGATTCGCCGCCTGCGCCGCGCCCAAATTGCTCGCCAACAAATTCAGGTGTTTAAGCCAGTCATTGACAATCGCTACCATGCGGAAAAGGTTACTTCGCACAACGGGGCCGATTTTGAAGCGCTGCCGGTGGCTTCTTCGCAGCGCATCTTGGAGACGCTGGATGAAAACACCACGGTTGTGGCCATTGATGAGGTGCAATTTTTCGATACGGCCGTTATCAACATTTGTGAGCAGCTGGTGGAACAAGGCAAGCGTGTCATCTGTGCCGGGTTGGACATGGATTTCCGTGGCGTTCCCTTTGGCCCTATGCCCGATTTGCTGGCTCGCGCCGAATTGGTTAGCAAATTGCACGCCATCTGCGTGGTGTGTGGGGATGAGGCCAGCCGTACCCAACGCCTGATTGATGGACAGCCCGCCGCTTTGGATGATCCCATTGTTTTGGTTGGGGCTGCCGAAGTGTATGAAGCGCGCTGCCGCGAATGTCACCAGGTTTTACCTGCGCGGAACGGCAGTCATTAGGAGGAGCACATAATGAGCGCCCAGATTCATGATTTATCCCAGGATATTAATCACACCCTGATTTCTCAAGAAGAGTTGCAGCAGCGAATTGCGGCCATAGCTGAAGCCATCGAGGCTGATTACGCAGGCGAGGAAGATTTGCTGCTGATTTGTGTGCTGAAAGGTGGCTATGTCTTTCTTTCTGATTTGAGCCGCGCTTTGAAACGGCCGCATCATCTCGACTTCATGGGCATTTCCAGCTATGGCAGCGGCACCAGCAGCAGCGGCGCTGTGCAGATCATTATGGATCTGAAGCAGCCGCTGGCTGGCCGCAACGTGCTGATTGTGGAAGATATTATTGACAGCGGGCACACCCTCAGCTACTTGCGCCAAAATTTGCTGGCGCGCCAGCCCGCCTCGCTAAAAATCTGCACCTTGCTTAACAAGCCGTCCCGCCGCGAAGTGGATGTACCCGTCGATTACATCGGTTTTGATATTCCCGATGAGTTTGTGGTAGGCTACGGCCTGGATTTTGACGAACTGTACCGCAATCTGCCGTTTATTGCGGTGCTCAAGCCAGAAGTTTTTGCCCATTTGAATCTATAGTTGCGCTGGAGATTGGGCCATTTTATTATCTGCGCTGCGCTGACGATTTGAGCAGAAAATGGCCCAATCTTGATGGAAAGCTCCCCTTAAAATGAGTAGTGACCAACCAGATCTATCCGCATATGCAGGCCGCTGGGTGGCCCTTTACGGCACCCAGGTGACGGGCGTGGGCGAGACGCCAGATGCCGCCTTGCACATGGCGCGACACAGCCGCCCTAAAGAGCGTTTTGCGCTGCGCTTTGTGGATGATCCCTCTGGAGAACTGCTCCCCTTATCCCCTCTGCTAGAACAGTTACGGCCGTTACTCCAAACGCAGTCCCAGCCCGTTTACCTGGTGGGAGGTGCGGTGCGGGATGCTCTGTTGGGCCGTATCAGTCACGATCTGGATTTTGTTGTGCCGGCCAATGCGATCAAGCTGGCCTTTCAGGTGGCGGATGCGCTTGGCGTGCCTGCCTATGTGCTGGATCGGGAGCGCGACACCGGGCGGGTGATGCTGCCGGACGCGCACACCAGCCTCGACTTTGCCTGCTTTCGCGGCGCAGATCTGGCAGCCGACCTGCGCGATCGCGACTTAGCCATCAATGCAATGGCGCTGCCCGCGACGGCCACCACCACGGCTGGACTCATTGACCCACACGGTGGTCAGGCGGATTTAGCAGCTGGCCAAATTCGCCTGATTCACGAGCGCAGCTTGCTGGATGATCCGGTGCGCAGCCTGCGGGCGGTGCGGCTGGCTCACAGTTTGGGCTTTGCGTTGACGCCGGAGACGGAAACGGCCGTTCGTGCTGCCGCGCCCCATCTCAACCAAATCTCTGCCGAACGCATTCGGGATGAACTGTTGAAGCTGTTGGAAACGGCCGTTCCCCACCATGCCGTTGCCGATCTGGCCAATTTGGGACTGCTGGCCGAAATTTTGCCAGATGTGATGGCTCTGGCCACGGTTGAGCAATCCGCGCCCCATCACGAGCCTGTTTTTGCCCATACGCTCTCCGTTCTGCGCTGGCTCACAGTTGTTGAAGCAGCAATTGAGCCACAGAGAACACAGAAAAACTCTGCGTCCTCCGTGCTCTCCGCGGTAAAAAAAATCTTAGAACCTTATGCGGCGCAGATTCAGGCATTGTGGCAGGAGGAAGTGGATGGTGGCGTGAACGGCCGTATGCTCCTGCGCCTCGGTGCGCTTTTCCACGATGTGGGCAAGGCGCAAACCCAAACTATCGAAGAAGATGGTCGGATTCGCTTCCTGGGGCATGAAAAAGCGGGGGCGGATTTAACGGGGCAGGTTTTGCGTCGGCTTAGCCTTAGCAATGAAGCCATTGCCCGCGTGAAGAAAATCGTGGCCGGGCACATGCGCCCGCTGCATCTGGCCAACAGCGGGGGGAAGCTGTCGCGGCGGGCTGTGTATCGTTATTTTCGGGAAACGGCCGTATCCGGTATCAACATTGCCCTGCTTTCCCTGGCCGATCATTTAGCCACTTACGAGGGCACCGGCCCGGATGCGCAGTGGCAGGCCCTGCTGCAAGTGGTGTCTGATCTTTGCCACCATTATTTTGAGCGGCATGAAGAGACTGTAGCGCCGCCGCCATTGGTAGACGGCCGTATGCTCATGGACGCATTAACTTTGCAACCTGGCCCGGAAGTGGGGCGGTTGCTGCGCTTGATTCAGGAAGCTCAGGCGGCGGGGGAACTGGAAACGGCCGTTGCCGCCATTGAATTTGCGCGCATTTGCCACAAATAATCTAACCATAAGCTTAAAAAGGACACTTTCATAAGTAACTGTGATAGATTTGGGGCATCTAACAATGTAGAGTTGGCTAAAAAAAGATATACTTATGTTCAAATGCGTTTACGCCAAGCATTAACATCCTTAAAATAGGTTTTGCGGGAGCCAAGTAAACAATATTTACCCACAGAATATGATTCGGAGGTAATCATGTCAAAAGACACCCTAACTATTACCGATAATCGGACCGGTAAGACTTACGAAATTCCCATTGAGCACGATACCATTCAGGCTATGCATCTGCGCCAAATCAAAGTGAATGAAGATGATTTTGGCATGATGAGCTACGATCCTGCCTTCAAGAATACCGCCTCAACCAAGAGCAAAATCACTTACATTGATGGCGATAAAGGTATTTTGCGCTACCGCGGCTATCCCATTGAGCAGCTGGCTGAAAGTTCCAACTACCTGGAAACCGCTTACCTGATCTTGTATGGCGAACTCCCCACAAAAGAGCAATATGAGGATTGGGAGCATGTCATTCTGCACCATACGTTTGTGCATGAAAACATCACCCAGCTTATGAAAGCGTTCCGCCATGATGCGCATCCGATGGGGATGTACATTGCTACGCTGGCGGCTATGTCCACTTATTACCCCGAAGGGCGAGACGTTTCTGACCCGTGGATTCGTACCAAGCAAATTCACCGCCTGATTGCCAAGCTGCCGACGGTAGCTGCTTTCTCTTACCGTCACAGCCGCGGCTTGCCCTACGTCTACCCCGATAATGATCTGAGCTACACCGGTAACTTCCTCAGCATGCTGGACAAGATGACCGAGGTTAAATACCAGCCAGATCCAATCCTGGAGCGGGCGTTGGACGTGCTGTTTATTCTGCATGCAGACCACGAGCAAAACTGTGGTACGGCGACCATGCGCGTTATTGGTTCCAGCCACACTGACCCCTACACGGCGATGGCTGGCGCGGCGGCGGCTCTGTACGGCCCGTTGCATGGTGGTGCCAACGAAGCGGTGCTGCGCATGTTGGTGGAAATTGGTGACGTGAAGCACGTACCAGAATTCATCCAGGGCGTGAAAAATCGTGAGCGGTTACTGATGGGCTTTGGTCACCGCGTTTACAAGAACTACGATCCACGCGCGCGTATCATCAAGAAGGTGGCCGATGAGGTGTTTGAGGTAACGGGCAAGAACCCGCTGCTGGACATTGCTCTGGAGCTAGAGCGGATCGCGCTGGAAGATGATTACTTTGTACAGCGCAATCTGTACCCGAATGTGGACTTCTATTCGGGCATTATTTACCAGGCGATGCGCTTCCCGATTGCCATGTTCCCGGTGCTGTTTGCCATTCCGCGTACCATCGGTTGGTTAGCCCAGTGGGTGGAAATGCTGGAAGATTCCGAGCAAAAGATTGCTCGGCCACGTCAGATTTATCTGGGTGAGGATGAACGGGATTTTGTACCGATGGATAAGCGGTAATCGGTATTTAGTAAGCAGTAGATTTTAGAGAGGAAGACGGCCGTTTATCTGAAACGGCCGTCTTTTTTTGTTTGTTATACTTGCTGCCGCCCGGCAAAACCGGTGTGCAGTTCATGGTAAAACTCAATTTTGTCTTCGCCGTATTTCCAGCAAAGGTATACATCACGGCCGTTTCGCTCCGACAAAAAGTCCAGCAACCCACCGTTCACATCCTTAATGAGCACACCATATGCTTGAATGTGCGCTATCAAACGATCGATGGCCACAAAATCTTGCGTCAGTGTAGAAAGATCGGCGCTGCCTACGTTGCTGCGATAATCGCCGAGCAAATGGCCTTGCTGCTGAGCCAACCGAGAAGCGCGCGCCCGCCGGTTTAATAGCTGCTTCATCAAAGGTTTTAGTTTAGGTAAGAGCGCATTGGCTTCTTCAACTGTGAAATATTTCATCATACATCCAATAATCCATAAACAAAAAGCGGAGCGTGTATCACGCTCCGCCTTAAAAACAAACGGTGAATTAAAAGCGGAGCTTAGCCGCAGCCGCAGCTCCCACCGGAAGCGCCCTGGCTGTCTGCGGTCTTAAAGGAAGAGCCACAGCCACAGCTGGAAACGGCGTTGGGATTGTCAATTTTGAAACCGCCGCCCATGATGCTGTCTTCGTAATCAATGGTAGCATTGCTCAAGTACATCATGCTGGTGGGGTCAATAAAAACTTTCACGCCATCTTTTTCGATAACGTGGTCGTAGGGGCGAGCTTCGGCTTCCAAGGCCATGCCGTACTGCATGCCAGAACAGCCGCCGCCGGAAACAAACACGCGCAGACCGTGATTGGGAACTTCTTTTTGAACCAAGAGGCTCTTCACGGTTGCTACGGCCGCGTCTGTCAGGTTAATTGTTTCTACATTTGTTTGTTCAAGAAGGTCCATGGTTCCTTTCCTTGTTAATTCCTAAAATAGATGTTTGCGTAACGCTTGTGCATTCTAACAAGCAAACGGACTCGTGTCAATTTAGAAAACTGTTTTCTTATGAAATATCAACGCAGCGCAGCGAGGCATTTTGTCTGGAGGGTGAAATGAGGGGAGTGGGGTGAGAAACGGCCGTAAAAAGTCACCCGTTGCGCACTTTGCTGCGACCATCTTCCCTTGGTTTGTTTACTCTTGGTAATTGGCGTCAACAGAGGGGCATGATACAATTTTCACAATCACAAAGAGACGATTCACAACACGAGAGGTGCCAGGCGAAGGTTGCCCCGCGGTAAGCTGGAATCTACTCTGAGAATAGAAGGAATATAAGATGCTAAAAACACATAGCTGTGGTGAATTACGGCTTGAAAATGTAGGTGAAACGGTTACGTTAGCGGGTTGGGTCAACCGCCGCCGGGATATGGGCGGCGTGGTCTTTATTGATTTGCGCGATCGTGATGGCAAGACGCAAGTGGTGGTGAATGCAGGTCGTACGGCTGAAGGGTTTGCCCTGGCGGAGCAAATTCGCAGTGAGTATGTCATTCAGGTAACGGGCGAGGTTTCGCAACGGCCGTCTGGCCAGGAAAACGAAAATATTGCCACGGGCGATATTGAGGTGCTGGCTGACGAAATTGTGGTTCTAAATCCAGCCAAAAATCCCCCCTTCCTCATCGATCGGGATGAGGTGGTGGATGAAAGTTTGCGTCTCAAGTATCGCTATCTGGATTTGCGCCGCGAGCGTTTGCAGCGCAACCTCAGCATTCGTCACAAAGCGATCAAATTTATTCGTGACTTTTTAGACAAACGCGGCTTTTTGGAAGTGGAAACCCCCATTTTATTCAAGAGCACGCCCGAAGGCGCGCGGGATTATTTGGTGCCGAGCCGCGTGCATCCTGGCCAATTTTACGCCCTGCCGCAAAGTCCGCAGCAGCTCAAGCAGCTGCTCATGGTGGCTGGTTACGAGCGCTACTTCCAGATTGCCCGCTGCTTCCGCGATGAAGATTTACGCGCCGACCGCCAACCGGAATTTACCCAGTTGGATATGGAAATGAGCTTTGTCGAGCGTGATGACATTCTCAACCTGATTGAGGAGCTGATGGTAGGTATGGTGAAACATGCTAGCTTGGTGCCTTTGGCCTACGAAGAATTCCCACGCCTCAGCTACGGGGATGTGGTAAACCGGTATGGCACTGACCGGCCTGACCTGCGCTTTGGTCTGGAACTGGTAGACATTTCTGACATCGTGGGCAGCAGCTCGTTCCGCGTATTTGCTGAGAACGTGGCGGCAGGCAATCCGGTAAAAGCAATTTGTGTGCCGGGCTGCGGTGATTACAGCCGCAAGCAGCTCACTGAGCTGGAAGACATCGCTAAGGATGCCGGGGCCAAGGGATTGGCCTGGCTGGCTATCCATCCCGAGACGGAAGAAGTGCGCGGCCCCATCGCCAAATTCTTCACCGTGGAGCAGCTCATTGCCCTTACAGAAAAATTGGAAGCTGGCCCTGGCGACCTGCTTTTGATTTCCAGTGACACTAAATCCGTGGTTCATGAAGTGCTGCATACGCTGCGCACGGAAATGGCCAATCGGCTGGGTTTGACAAATACCAACACGCTGGCTTTTGCCTGGGTAATCGACTTCCCGCTGTTTGAAGAAGGGATGGAAGATGGGCATTATGCGCCCAGCCACCACATGTTTACCGCTCCCAAACGAGCCCACATTCCGCTGCTGGACAGCGATCCGGGCAAGGTGCTGAGCGAGCAGTATGATCTGGTGTGCAACGGATTTGAGGTTGCTGGCGGCAGTATTCGTATTCACGAACGGCCGTTACAACGCAAAATCATGGAGCTCATCGGCTTCTCCTGGGAAGAGGCGGAAGACCAGTTTGGCCACATGCTGGAGGCGTTTGAGTACGGCGCACCGCCGCATGGTGGTATTGCTCCCGGCGTAGACCGACTTGTCGCTTTGATGGCAGGTGAGCCGAACATTCGTGAGGTAATGGCCTTCCCCAAGACGGCCCAGGCCACCGACCTGATGGCCAGCGCACCATCTCCCGTGGTGCAGCGCCAGCTGGACGAACTGCACATTGCTCTAGCAATCAAAGAAAAAGAGAAAAAAGCGTAAAAGATAGTATGTAATTGAGTAATTGGGTAATTTATGCAGCAAATTAATTACCCAATTACTCAATTACCGAATTACCTGCTTCACCTTCCGCCAAATTGCCCCAAGTTTCTCTTGAAATGCGAGCGCTTGTTTGACCTCTACGGCCAAATGTTCCTGCCAATAATGGGTGGTTTTGGCAACGGCCGTAATTACATTCTTGATCTCTTTCTTTAATCGAAAATCATCCCCCACCGGCACCAGTAGCCAAGCGCCTTCAAAACGCGCCTGTACGTTTTCCTCCTTTATCGCTTCCGCCAGCCAGCGAGCCTGCCCTTCAGAGTTGCATTGAATTTGCAGCCAGCCCGGTTCGGCGGGAACGGCCGTTAGCCCCGATACTTCTAAAACACCACGAGCAATTTCGGCAACTGCAAACTGGTACGATTCACTGTTTATATTGGGGTTATCTGGCGCGTACAAAAAATCTCCGCGATGGGGTGGCCCGCCATCCAATGCTAATATGCAAAACGAGTCCCACATGTTGCCCCAATCTACGTTGCCATCTTCGCGGTAAACAATGGGGCCAGCGGGCATGGGGGCGGCTTTATTGGCCGAATCCGGATCGTTTTTGTGGGAATTTGATAAGTTGAGTACCATTCCATACTCCTGTTGGTTAGAATTTTTACTGTTTTCAGTGGGATTACGCGGGAACGGCCGTTTTGCATTCATTTTGTGCAAAGTTAAGTAATTTCAACAAATATCATGAATGCCAATCAGGCAAATGAAAATTACTTTTAGGAGAACAAAAAGAGCTAATGAGCGATTTAATCTCAAGTTACT
This sequence comes from Ardenticatenaceae bacterium, assembly GCA_020634565.1. Lineage (GTDB taxonomy): Bacteria > Chloroflexota > Anaerolineae > Promineifilales > Promineifilaceae > Leptofilum. The sequence continues at coordinate 160,847 of JACKBN010000007.1, read as the reverse complement.
TTTTGTTCTCCACATAAATGCAAAATCCCTTTTGCTGCGTATTACCAAAACAAAAGGAATTTTGCCCCATGGGAACAACGCTTAACTGCTGTCAGTGGGATTCAATGAAATGTTGAAGATTGCAGATGAACAGCTGATGACACAGGTGAAGGCGGGTGATAGCACCGCCTTGGAAACGCTATACGATCGGTATGCGGCAACCCTGATGGGCGTTGTGCTGCGCATTGTTGGGCAGCGATTTGTAGCGGAAGAGATTGTGCAAGAGACATTTTGGCGGGTGTGGGATAAAGCCGACAGCTTTGACCAAACGCAGGGTAAATTTAGTACCTGGATGTATAGCATTGGTCGCCGACTGGCTATCGATTACACACGGCGGCAAAAAGTGCGCCCAGAGGCGGCTGCCAGTGAAGCTGAAGAGGAAAGAATGTTGCGGGAGCCAGATGGTGCCAATGTCGTAGAAACGGCCGCTTTGCGGATTGAACAAGCGCACGTGCGGTCTGCTTTGGCGGAACTTTCGCCAGAACAGTACCAGGTGATCGAACTCGCTTACTTCAAAGGTTTAACCCGGCAGGAAATTGCCCAAGCCATTGACAAGCCGCTGGGCACCGTTCACACCAGAGCCAGATTGGGTTTGCAAAACCTACGGTCAGCATTGGCAGCAGCAGGTATAGAATCATGAACAAACGAATCGAAGAAGAGCTATTCCCATTTTATGCCCTGGGTGCATTAACTGACGAAGAAAAAGCGGAGGTCGAAGCGTACATTGCTGCTGATTTGGATGCCAAGGCGCGGCTGGATGCGCTGCAAGAGGTGACTGCGCTCCTGCCTAACGCGGTTGACCCCGTAATGCCATTACCCCAAGTGAAGGCCGATTTGATGGCGCGGGTGCAGGCTAGCCCACGTGTGGCATCTGCCCCTGTGGCGGCTAAACCAGTTGGGCAACGGCCGTCTACGGGGCAGCTTTCCTGGTGGGACAAATTTCGCCAAAGTTTCGCCATGCCCGCGCTGGCGGGAACGGCCGTCCTTGCCGCCGTTCTCTTGTTTATCTGGGCCTTCTCGCTCAATCAGCAGATCAGCGATTTGCAAGCTCAGGTGGCAGACCTCACCAACGACACAAACCTACTCGCGACTGAACTGGAAACATTGCAAACCGATAACAATGACCTGCGCGTGCGTAACGATTTGCTACAGCAAGAGCTGCAAGCCCAGGAGGACATTTTAGCTTCCTACCAGGCGCCAGGAACCAGCACCCTGGCCATTAGCGACATTACAGGTGAAAACCCAGAGGCGCGGGCAACATTGACGGTAGCCCCTGAAGGCAACAGCGCTACTTTTGTGGCCGCCAACTTGCCACGGCTCAACGCAGATCAGGTTTACCAATTATGGATTATTCGCGGTGACCAGCCGTTGAGTGCGGGTATTTTTGAGGTGGATGAAAACGGCCGTGTCATCCTTAACGTTGATCCCGCGTTGGCAGCCACCTTTGATGCTGTTGGTGTTTCCATCGAGCCCGCCGGTGGCAGCGAAACCCCCACGCCGGACCAAATTATTTTGCTGGGTGCGGCCTCCTCATAGTATTACGTGCAGCCACAAAACTGTTTTGGAAGCCCCTCACCCGAGGGGCTTTTTTGTGCCTTGCCCAAAATTATTTTGCAAATTCAACAATTTTCCTTCGTAAATAATCCTCCGAGAGGATTCTGGCACCATCATGGTCATGCACCAACACTCCCGGAGGTTGGTTCTCATTCATGGTATTGAGCTTGCGCTCATTGACAAATTTCAGATTTCTACCGCAGAGCGCGCGAAGGACGCGGAGTTTTTGAATTTTTTTTCTTTGCGCTCTCCGCGGTTAAATAAATTTTGTCAGTCAATCAGATTTTCCCCTGTAAAAAACTAATTTTGACCAAAATGAATGCAGATTGAACCCTGCTGCGTAATCCCCCATGAATCGCCCCAACCACAACATTCCCTGGCGATGAAGGCAAAAAGAATAAGGATGCGCACTCGCATCGAAGCCCAAGTTGAGGAGGCTGCCAATGGCCTAGACCTACCCGCGTTTATTCAGGTTGTAAACATTTAACGATTCAAAAGTTTAAGGAGCATAATGAGATGAAAAAGATTCGCAATATCGTAATTTTATTGTTCGTTGCCGCCGCCATGCTGGTTGGTCTTTCGGCCACAACCATTGGTGCCGCAGACCATCTGGATGCACCGTTAATTCAGGCAGACGGCCGTACCGACATCAACGATCTTTACGCCTTCACCAACGGCGACAACACCGTCATGGTGATGACCGTCAATCCGCTGGCTGGCGTTTTGAACGGCACAACCTTGCGCCCCAACAGCCCCTATGAGTTTGTTATTGACAACGATGGTGATTATGAAGAAGACATGGTTTACCGCGTGCAGGCCAGCAGCAATGGGACAATCACCCTGTTTGACGTAGGCGCCGTCACGCCCCGCATTGCTCGCGGTGCTACCGAAGCCAACATCCCTGTGTCGGGTGGCGGTTCCCTGTACGTTGGTTTGCGCGATGATCCATTTTTCTTTGACCTGGTAGCGTTTCAGGATCAGGTTTTGGGGGCGGGTGGCAATCGTGCCTTTTGTGATGGCAACGAAAACGACTTCTTTGCTGGCGCAAACGTGACCGCCATTGTCCTGGAAATCCCCAGCGAGCACCTCACCGCCGATTCTGACACCGTCAACATCTGGGCACGCACCACCGACCGTACCGGCACGATTGACCGCATGGGTAAACCAGCATTGAATACCGTGCTCATCCCCTCTGGCAGCAAAGATGCCTACAATGCAACCACGCCAGCTGGCGACGTTGCCGAATGGTCGGATGAGTTCCAAGCGTCCCTGCTGGCGCTAAGTGGCCTGGATGGTTCTGGCTACACCGAAGCAGAAGCAGAATTTATCACCAGCCTGCTGCTGCCTGATGTGTTGACGTTGGACACCAGCTCCGATGCGGGTTTCACCACGGCTCCGCTGAACGGTCGTCAACTGGCAGAAGATGTCATCGACTTTGAGCTGTTCGTGGTAACCGGCGGCTTGGGCGCTAACGGTTCCCCCGTTCTCACCAGCGATTGCGTGGACGCCAACGACGTGCCTTTCCTGGCAACCTTCCCATACCTGGCTCCAGCCCACTAAATTGACATCATTCCTAAAGAAGTTCAACTTCTTCAAGAAGTTGAACTTCTTGGGATTCTCAAGGATTTATTATGACCACTCGCAAAACGATCATTTTGGTGCTGGCAACGGCCGTTCTCATCATCGGCTCTTATCTTTTTAATGCAACCAATCGCTTCACCGCCAATGCCGAACCAGAACAAATCACCATTCCTGTAGAAAGCGCACCTTCCGCCAGCGGCATGAAAAGCAGCGATGAACAAATCGCGTTTTGGCAGAAAAAAGTGCAGCGAGACGACCGCGACTACATCAGCCTGACGTATCTGGGGCAGGCGTACCTGCAAAAAGGGCGCGAAACCGGAGACGCAGCGGCATACAATCGGGCGCAGGCGGCGCTGGAACAGGCACTCACCATCAATCCCACCTACGAACTGACACTCTCTTACCTGGGCGTGGCCCAAATTGCTCAGCACAATTTTTCTGGGGCATTGGCCACAGCAACGCGCGTCTATGAATTTGATCCGGGGGCGTTGCAAGCATTGGCCACTATTGGGGACGCCAGTCTGGAACTAGGCCAGTACGAGGAAGCGGAATCAGCTTACAAAACCTTGATTGAGCAGGCGCCGGGAGCGGCCGTTTTTAGTCGTGCTGCTCGTTTAGCCTGGATTCAGGGAGACGCCGCCGCTGCAATTGATTGGATGCAGCAAGCCGTGGATAGTGCTAAAGAGAGCGGTCTGTCCGGTGAGCGATTGGCCTGGTACCAGTTCCAATTAGGTGAGCTTCATTTCAAAACGGGCGATATTAACGCGGCGCAGGCGCACTATGCCGCTGCCAAGCAAACGCTGCCCGATTACTATTTGGTGTTGGCGGGTGAGGGTAAAGTGGCGGCGGCCAATGGCAACTTTGAGCAGGCGATTGCCTTGTACGAGCAGCTTGTGGCGCGACTGCCGCAGCCAGAATTTGTGGCCACGCTGGGTGATTTTTATGCGCTGGTGGGTGATGAAACGGCCGCACAGCAGCAGTACAATACCGTGAATATCATCGCCGAATTGGAAACAACCGATCAGGCGTTGGTCGGCCGCCAACTGGCGCTCTTTTACGCTAATCAGAACACCAATTTAGAGGTGGCGTTAACCGCTGCCGAAGCCGAGCTGGCTAGCCGCCCGGACGTGTATGGCTACGATGTGCTGGCGTGGGTTTTGTTTAAGAACGGCCGTTTCGCTGAAGCCGCTCAAGCCAGTGAGCAAGCGTTGCGACTAGGCACGCCCGAAGCGTTGTTTCATTACCACGCAGGCATGATTGCCGCTGCCCAAGGCAATAGCGAACAGGCCAAAACCCATTTAACCACCGCCCTGGCACTCAACCCACATTTCGACTTTTACCAGGCCCAAATCGCCCAGGAAACGCTGGATGATTTGCCTTAACCCATACAAAAATCTGCGTTCATCCGCGTTTATCAGCGTCCTGTTTTTTGGAGATCATCATGAGAATTAATCGTAAACGAAAATTTGCCATTTTTGCCGCGCTGCTGGCCCTGTTTGTGCTGGTTCCTGCCGCATGGGCGCATCCGTTGGGGAATTTCACCATTAGCCGTTACTCGCACCTGACGTTGCAATCTGACGCTGTCAAACTGCTGTACATCATCGACATGGCGGAGATTCCAACCTTCCAGGAACGGCCGTTAATCGACCAAAACGGTGACGGCAGCATAGACGACGCCGAAGAAACTGCGTACGCCAGCCAGCAGGCTGCCCAGCTAGCCCAAAATTTGTCCCTCACGGTAAACGGCCAGGTTGTGCCTGTAACGCCAGATTCCTGGACGATTGCGTTTCCACCAGGGCAGGGCGAGTTAGCCACGATGCGGTTTGACCTGCAGGCAACGGCCGTTCTCCCCCCAACTGATCAACTGTGGCAGCTCGACTACCACGACAACAACTTCCCTGAGCGATTGGGCTGGCAAGAAACGGTGGTAACGGGCGTTGCCGACCTAAATATCCTGCAAAGCAGCGTGCCCACTGAGGATGTTAGCAATCAGCTGCGCAGCTACCCGGAAGATTTACTGCAAGCGCCGCTGGCGGTAAACCAGGCACAGGTGCAGTTTGCACTCGTTGGTGTAGCCCTAAAAGCGGAGACGGCCGTTGCCGAAACCATGACTGTGGCCGAAACGGCCGTTTCCCCCGGCACCAACCGCTTCAGTCAGGATGAATTTGCCAACCTGCTCACCACCGCGTTAGACCAGCCCGGCGCGATTGCCATTGCCTTGGTGGTGGCCTTCGGTTTGGGGGCGGCGCACGCGCTTACTCCCGGCCACGGCAAAACGATTGTCGGCGCCTACCTGGTGGGGTCGCGCGGCACGCCCAAGCACGCCCTCTTCCTGGGCCTGACAACAACGGTGACGCATACCGCAGGCGTCTTTGCCTTTGGTTTGCTGGTGCTGTTTGCCTCCCGCACCATCCTGCCAGAAATGCTGTATCCGTGGTTGGGCGTATTGTCTGGTTTGCTGGTAGTGGGCATTGGTTTTTCGCTTTTTCAAGGGCATCTCCGCAGTTGGCTGCACCGCAACCAGCCCGCCGACGCGCACGATGAAGGGTATCACACCCATTTTGGCATTGGCCACTCCCATACACCCAAACCAGAGATGGGCTGGCACAGCTTGCTGGCGCTGGGCGTCTCTGGCGGCTTGCTCCCTTGCCCTTCCGCGCTGATTTTGTTGCTGAGCGCTGTGGCGCTGCAAAAAGTAGGCTTTGGTTTGATTTTGATTGTGGCTTTTAGCATTGGCCTTGCCAGCGTGCTGACCGGCATTGGGTTGGCGATGGTTTACGCGGGGAAGCTGTTTTCCCGGTTGCCTACCAAACAGGCGGGCCTGCTGCGGCTGCTGCCAGCGGTCAGCGCCTTGTTCATCACCATCGCAGGTATTGGCATTACCGTGAAGGCGCTGCTAGATACGGGTGTTTTGTAGCGCTAGAAGCTTAGGAGGCGTTGGCAAACGCGCTGCGGATGGCCTCCATGCGGGTGCGGTTGACGCCGCCGTCACCGTAACCCAACCGGGAAGCGGAGCGAAACTGAATGAGGCTGTCCGCTTCATCAAAGAAGAATTCAACATCATCAATGAAGCGCCACAGATTGGAGCGGGCTTCGGCGTGAATGTAGGTGGGCGTTTGGCTGATGAGCGTGTAGCTGTCATCGGCTTCTAAAATAGCGAGAATTTTTTCCTGGGCAGTCGCGGTATCGCCAGCATAGGGTATGGGTTCCATGCCGTGCTGCTCATCTGTGGCCTGGGAGGAGACGCAGTTGGGGCTGTCGGGGCAGGGTTGCAGACGGCCGTTCTCCACACCAAGGTTATCTGGCATGGGGCTGGCGCGTTCAACCAGCCAGCGCAGCGGAAAAAAGGCGGCAATGCTCCCAATCATGAGCACGATGAACAGTTTGAGTAATTTTGGCATTGATTACCTCGCTAAAAGTTCTTGAAAATTCCTCATTTAGTTTATGGCGAAGCCAGCAGAGGTGGGAGAATTATTTACCTGCGCTTAATCTCGTTTGAGCCAGAAGGCAACGAGCAGCGCCAGCAAGGCCACGCCGGCCGAGATCAGGAACGTTTCGGTGAGCACTTCAACCGTCACTTCTGTCAAGCCGTTGGCCAGCGCTTGCTGGTAAGTTGGGTCGCTGAGGGGCAAATTGGGTAGCTCGATGAGCTTGCGCAAAATCTCGAAGCGATACAGGCCCCATGCTGTTAGTCCAGACAGCCCCACGCTCATCCCCATGAGGCGCAGCACAATCACCAGGCTGCTGGCAATGCCCCGCTGGTCTTCTGGAGCGGCATTGATAACGGCCGTTCCGATCGGCGCAATCACCAACCCAAAACCGGCTCCCAGCACCACCAGGTGCAGCGCCATGTTCAGGTAGGGTGTGTCTACCAGCCAGAGCCAGCCCATCAATCCCATGCCCACGGCGCAGAAGAGCAGGCCAACGGCCGTTACGGGCCGATAGCTCACTCTTTCGGTTAATTGACCGCCGATCCAGGCGGTGATGGCCATCGCGCCGGTCATGCCGCTGAGCAGATAGCCGCTGGTGAGAGCGGCCGTTTCCACATCAAACTCCAGCACGTTGATTAGCAGCGGCACATTCACCATGGCAATAATCAAAATGCCACCAACCAGAAAGTTAACGAGAATGGCCGGGGAAAAGTTGCGGCGGCGAAAGAGGGTGAGGTCGATGAGCGGCGGTGGTGGGGAGAGCGCACCCGCTTGCGTCTCTGGTTGCTCGGCACGGCGGCCTAAATAATATTCTATAGCCACAAAAATGATAAAGGTGACGGCGGCAATGACATAGAGCAGCGTGGTGTTGGTGCTCGGCTCGTTGGCTTGCAGCTGGGCAAAGCCACCGGCGGCCTGTACGTCGCCGCTGTTGAGCAGGGCAATGTTGAGGCTGATAAGGGAAATGGTGAGAACGGCCGTACCCAACCAATCGATTCGTTCGCGCGTTTTTGGCTCTGGCAGATCGCGGAGCGCCCACCATGCAGCGGCAATGCCAATCAGGCTGAGCGGAATATTCAGGTAAAACTGCCACTGCCAGCTCAAAAAGCGAATCAACACCGCGCCGTAGAGCGGTCCCCACACCCAGCCAGCTGTGTCGATGGCCCCGAGCGCGCCCAGCGCCGAAGCCCGCTTGTCGCGGGGATACACATCTCCAATGACGGCCATCGCCACCGGCACCATGGCCCCGCCGCCCAGCGCGGTGAGCACGCGCCCCACAATAAAGCTGTTCAAGTCCGGGGCCAGCGGCACCCAAATGGAGCCCACCAAAAACAAGATGAGCGAGGCCACATACACATTGCGTCTCCCCCAAATGTCGCTTAGGCGGCCAATGAAGGGCATCACCACCACGTAGGCAATCAGATACGCGTTAACAATCCAGGCAGCCTGATCCAGTCCATCTGGCAAGGGTATTTCCAGATCAAAGATGATCTGGCGCAGCATGGTGGAGACCACCGTCAGGTCGTCGGCGGCTACAAAAACGCCAAAGGCAACGACCAGCAAAATGGTGCGGGGTGAGGGAGTCCGTCGAGAAGTGTTGGGCATAAAGTGCGGTAAAGGAATGTTTGTTAGAGGAAAAAGTCCTTCAATGCGGCCGAAATGTCGCTGATGATGACGTGCCACGGCGTGTCTGGGTCGCGCTGCACACTCAGGTCGCTGCCCTCAATTTGCAAATACGTAATTCCTTCAATGACGGCCAATGCCTGAGCGACGGGAGAGCCTTCTTCCAACTCCTCACTTGAGTGATAGGTTTCTACATTTCCATCATTTAGACGCAGATTCGTATAGACAGCCAGTGTGCTGTCATCATCGCTGATTTCGGTTTCAATTTCAATGTATTCAGACATGGGTGTGATTATAACAATGATAAGCGTGACGGGCAGATGTTTAGCGGGTACAGTATAATCGGTAAGCAGTAAATCAGTTATCCACATTCTGTTTGGGCGATTTTGCGCATACCGAACCAGGGATCACCGAATACCGATTACGGAATAGAAGGAGCTTTTGCAATGAACAAGTTATTTAGCTTTATGGCTGGTGCGATGTGTGGGGCCCTGGTTGGGGGTGTCACAGCGCTGCTGCTGACGCCCGCTTCAGGTAATGACCTGCGTGAGCAGGCGGTCACCAAATGGGAAACCGCCAAAAAAGAAGCGGATGAGGCCCGCACCCAAACACGTCAACTGCTCGAAACTGAATTTGAGATGTTGAAAAGTGGTGCCCAGTAAATTGCGATTAGTTGGCTGATCCTTGCTCGATCGTTAGCCAATATGTAGCCGTTTCATAGGTAAAGGCGGTTTGGGGCATGATCATCAGAACGCCGCCGCCTTTGCCAATGGACAAGGTCCACTGCCCCTGATTGTTGGGGTTGAGCTCAAGTGGCGTCACGACGGGGTTGGGGCCATCCTCGATGAGCAGAACGCTCCATTTTTGGGGGATTTGCCAACCCACCTGCACAAAACCATTTGCCTGCCAGCCGTCAGGCCCACCCTCAACGTTTGATTCATAGCCCAATTCGGAAATAGCCAGATCGTCGATGGCGAAGCCACGTTCGCTAATGCCGCCATCGGTAACCACGTCGAAGCGAATCTGGACGACCTGGCCCACATAATCATTCAGGCTGATGGATTGTTTGAGCCAGCCATCTACGGCATCGCTGCGGTCGGCGGAACGGCCGTTGTAAGCGGTACCAAACTCGCCAGCGGTATAATGTGTCGGACGTAAAATCTCCCAGCTGTTCCCGCCATCCTGCGAGACGGAAATATAGGCATAGTCGTAATCTTCTTCTAGCTCGTACCAGACCGCGTATTTTAGGGTGGCTTGCGGCACGCTGGTGAGATCAAACGTGGCGGTGAGCTGGGCGTTGGTGTCGTCGAGACCGGGCGCAAACCAGAACTGTTCTCCTGTGCGCGGCGCGGCGTCGATGAGGTCAACGGCCGTATCGCCCGCAAAAGTAATGGTTGTGTCACCGCGTAAATCGCTCAGATCGATGTAGTGTACGCCAAACTGGTTCATCTCTTCCAGCCGCTCCAGATTAGGTTCGGCTTCATCTAGCTTGGCCGAGATGAAGGGTTGGCGCAGGCGGAGGGATTGGTAGTAGTACGGCCGTTCCGCATTGTCATTGTCTAAATAATTGGCGGCGGCCCAGTTGGCCGTAAACTCCTCCAGGGACACATCCGGCGAGTAGCCCTGCAAGATGGCCCACACGCTGGCCATGCCGTTGGCGGGATGGCGGACGAGTTCTTGAACGGCCGTATCCCCCAGCTGTTCCCACAGGTAGACAGAAAATAGATAAGCCCCCGCGTAATGGGCATAAACCTGCTCATCATCATAATTCCAGGTATTGAGCTGAATATCGGGTTGCTCCAGATAATCGACGCTGGGCGCAGTGTCATCGAAGCCCATGTAGATTTCGGCCAGCTGCGACAGCCCTTCATTGAGCCAGACCGTCTCGCTGGGGTCAAGGTGCCATTGGATGAGATGCTGCACTTCGTGGACAAGCGTGCCGTAGTAAAGATCGCTGCCCAACGATAGTTCCGCCATGTTCATGTAAATGAGCTCCTGCTCATTGGAGAAGCGGTAGAGGGAGCGGGGGAATTCGTCTTCGCTGTTGAAGCGGCCTAGCTCATCGCTGGCCCCATTTTTAGCGTGCAGCACCGAAAAGTGCGGGTCGCCGTCGATGCCGGGCAGCCACATTTCGCCAAACAGGTGCAGAAGTGCGGGATAAAAATCGTTTTCAAAGCGCAGAGCGGCCGTTTCCAGGTCAGCTTGATCGATGTCCAACCCATCTTCAACCCAAAAATAGACATGCTCGGTGACGACAGCCAGGGTGGCATCAATGCGGGTGGTGTCGTTGTAGAACTCTTTGGTGTCACCCACCGTATGCGGCGTGGCAACGAACGTACGCGCGCCCAAATTGTCACCGCCGAGGCGAACGGCCGTTTCAAAATAATCATGGGCGGGATAGTTGGCACTGTAAAGCCGGATCAAGTCTTGTGCTGCCCGATCGGCCAGCAGGCGCTGGTCAATTTCGGCCGGAACGACGGCATTAAAAGTGGCCGTGGTTGTTTCTACCGCGGTCGGTTCAGGCGTTGCGGGTGTATCAGTCGGCAGTTCGGCAATTTCGGCCGTGGGCGTAATGGCACCCTCTCGGCCAGAAGGCTGGGCAGTTGGGTGCTCAATCTCGTTATCGTCCCGACCACTTTCACGGTGCTCTGGTGTGGCCGTCGCCGTAAAGTCCGACAAAATCTCATCACCGTATTCCACATACAGATAATAACCTGCGCCAGCTGTAAAGCAGCACAGGCATAAAAACGCGATCAGGCAGCCGCCCAGCACGTACCACAAACGGCGATTGTTATTTGGTTCGGGGGTAGAGGCAGGAGTATAAGGTTCGTATTCGTTATAATTCATGTGTCAAAAATAAAGATAAATATTGATAGATTGAAGCGCCACGGCAGGCTCCGTTGCTAATAGGATAGCGGTCTGGACGGTCTTGTCCATAGGAAAAAACCACTCTCCTTGCTGATTCTCATTTTGGTTTACGAGCGAGAGGCGGAAAAGGTGCAAAATGGCGCAAATTGGCTGGTGGTTATCTTGAATGAAGGCTGGTTTGGGGAGAATACGGCAGTTTCCCGGTTGGCGTATCCCAATTTGCAAGGATAATCAATCCGTCTTGCTGGGGCAGAATGGCGCAACGGAAATGGCTTACCTGGGTTTTGTACTGTGGAAGAGAGACAGCTGTGATTGCGATTCATGAATTAGCTCGCTAACCAGCACGGCTTTGAGGAATCATATGAAATATGCACATATTGTGGGATGGGGTAGCTTTCGTCCCGATAAAATTTTAACCAACAATGATTTGGCCCGAATGGTCGAGACCTCCGATGAGTGGATTTACAGTCGCACCGGCATCCGCGAACGGCGTATTGCCAGTGAGAAGGAGACCACCGCCACGCTGGCTTTTGAAGCCGCGGCGCGCGCTTTGCAGCGGGCCGATCTGCATCCCTCCCAGGTGGAAATGATAATCGTGGCCACTTCTACGCCAGAATATATTTTCCCCTCAACGGCGTGCCGCGTGCAGGATTATTTGGGTGCCACCAGGGCCGGTGCTTTTGATCTGAGCGCTGCTTGCTCCGGCTTTGTGTATGGCTTGAGCATGGCCGCCCAGGCCATCCAGACCGAATCGGTACGAAATGCGGTGGTGATTGGTGCAGAAACGATGTCGCGGGTGCTGGATTGGGAAGATCGCGGCACCTGCATCTTGTTTGGCGATGGGGCGGGGGCTGTGGTGCTCAAAGGCTCCTCCGTGCCGGGTGGTGTAATGGCTTCCACGCTCCGTTCGGATGGCTCCGGTGGGGATTTGCTCAGCTTGCCAGCCGTTTACCATAATCCCATGCCCATGTTGGGGCCGGAATATTTACACAATGGGCACCGCAAAAACACAATCGAGATGAACGGCCGTCAGGTGTTCCGTTTTGCCACGCAGGTGATCGCCTCTTCTATTGAGGAAACGCTGGAGAAGGCCGGGCTGACCATTGATGATGTGGCCCTGATTGTGCCCCATCAGGCCAATGTGCGGATTATTGAAACGGCCGCTAAGCGCCTAAAAATTACGCCGGAGCGTTTCTACATGAATGTGCATGCCGTGGGCAACACCTCTGCGGCCTCCATTCCCATTGCGCTGTGTGACGCGGTGCACGACGGCCGTTTGCGTCCAGACGACAATGTGGTATTTGTTGGCTTTGGCGGTGGGCTTACCTGGGCGGCTTCGGTGGTAAAATGGAACGTGACGCCGCCGGAAATTTCTTTGCCGCGCCGCGAATGGCGGCGGGCGCGCTACATTGTGGCTCGTGGGCGTTCCAAGCTCAAGAAGTGGCGCCGCCGGATTATTGATCGGGTGTCTGCTTCCCCGACACCGAATGCGAGGATGCGTAATGCAGATAAAAAGTAGCCAGCAGCAACGGCCGTTTCCCGCCTGGTTTTGGTGGGTGCCGGTTGCCCTGCTGTTGGGTTTGGTATTAGTGATTATTCTGGGGCCAGAGGAGCGGACGCTGGGCGGCGGGATTCGCTCTGTGTATGTTCATGTGGGGCTGATCTGGACGGGGATTTTGGGGTTTGGCGTAACGGCCGTATTGGGCCTGGGATTGCTCATCACCCAAAAACCGATCTGGCTGCGCTGGCTGTCGCCGGTCAGCTGGGTGGCGCTGGGTTTCTACGGAGCTGGCGTTTTCATGAGCATGATCGCTTCGGCGGATAACTGGGGCGCGGTCTTTTTGCAGGAACCGCGCATGGCCGCTTCGCTGAATGGGCTGGCGGTGGCCACCATTTTGCTTATTGTGGGCGCCTGGCAGCCGTGGCTTCGCGTGCGCGGATTGCTGTCGGCGAGCATCATTTTCATCCTACTCTGGCTCAACTTTAGCGCCGAACTGGTGCTGCATCCCCAAAATCCTATCACCAACTCGGATGCTACCCCCATTCAGCTGACGTTTTTGCTGGTGACCATCTTGTTTTTGGGATTGGCCAGCTGGACGATCTGGCTGCTGCGCAAAACGGCTTGATTTCCCATTCCCCGGAAACTGTTCAAGTGAAAACTTCTTCTGGAGCAGTTTCCGGGGAAATAGTCTTATCTCCCATGATCATTCGCGAAGCAACTGAACAAGATTTTGCGGGTATCTGGCCTATCTTTCAAGAAATTGTGAGGGCCGGTGAGACGTATGCTTACCCGCGCGATACCAGCCAGGACGAGGCGCGGCAGCTTTGGCTGCATGCCCCGCGTCAGACGTTTGTGGTGGAGGAAGACGGCCGTATTTTGGCCACCTACTACATCAAAACCAACCAGGCTGGGCCGGGCAGTCACGTTTGCAACTGTGGTTACATGGTCGCTGGCTCAGCGCGGGGTCGTGGACTAGCCACAGAGATGTGTGAGCATTCGCAGCAAGTGGCGGTTGAGTTGGGTTACAAGGCGATGCAATTCAATTTTGTGGCTTCTACCAATGAGGGCGCTGTGCGCTTGTGGCAAAAATTGGGCTTCGAGATTGTGGGGCGGTTGCCCAGAGCGTTTCAACATCCCCGCCAGGGGTTTGTGGATGCGTTGGTGATGTACAAATGGCTGGGGTAGGGTCACAAGATTTTCCCGGAAATTTTTCAAGTGGGAGCTTTCAATAGCATAATTTCCGGGAAAATGAGTTAGCTGCTTTTCACAGCAATGGCAATCTGCTTGAGAATTTCCGCTTCGTCTACCACACCTTCCATGTGAACTCGGCCGTTAAGCACCATATGGGGCAAATAATTGAGCGAGTACCGGTCAACGGCCGTTGGGAACTGATCGGCCATCACAAAAAAGGTGCGAATGTGCTCGTTTACCACCGCCATGTTGAACAAGGGCTGGGCCATGAGCGCGCCTGCTTCATTGTCCGCCGCGCTGAACAGCTCGATGTTAACTGGCTTGCTGAGCTGCTTCAGCTTGATGCGGGTCATTGCCTCTAGCGTCATCCCCCGAAACGAGACGGCTTGAACGGCCGTAATAAACGAAGTCATGGCAAAACCATTGGGCAAGCCGATGAGCCGCACGCCAAAATCGTGCCAATCGTCGGCGGGGCCACCCATCACACCCAGCACGGGGTAAAAATCGTAGTTAATGCGTCGGGGCAAGGTTTGGGTGGAGAGTTGGCTAAATCGCTCGGTGAGGCTTTGCAGGAGAACGGCCGTTTCCTTTTCAGCCACGCTCTCTGCCGGATCACCCCACATGATGATGTGCACTGGTTCCGGCAGGTTTTCCAGCAATTCAGGCAGCTGTGCCCAGGTTTCCGCGTCAAACGGATGAGAAATATCGTCCATGCCGCGTATTCTACTTGATTTTTTGGTTTTGGTTTAGCCTGCTAGCTCTGCCCGGTGTAAGGTCACGTGGCGTTCGCCGTTGTCGTGGAGGAGGGTGAAATTGCTCACTTGGACGTCCCAGGCGAGGAATTGACGATTGAGCCAGGTGACAATCGGCCCTAACTGCGCGGGGGTAATGTCATTGTGGCCCAGGGTGATGTGGGGAAACCAGTTGGTGGGGTTGTAGTAATCAAGCGATTCCTGTGCCACGGCTTGCAGTTTGGGCCACAAAGCTGTGTGCAGCGCCTGTAATTTTGGCGAACGGGCAACGGGGATATACAAAACGGGCAGTTCACCGGGGAAGATGCCGATGCCCGTGGTTTTAACGGTGAAGGGTGGGGTGGATACGGCCGTTTCTGCCAAAACCGCCTTCAATTTCTCAATGTCATAGGTAGGGGCCACGTGGTAGCTAAAGTGGGGAACGGCCGTTGCTTCTGGACTGCCCACCCCGAATTGACGATTCATCTCGGCCCAAAGCTGATATACCTGGCCTAGATGTGGCTCCTCTAAAACTGAAACGACCCCGTGCATAACGGACTAATTTTTACTCCACAAAAATCTCGACGCGCTCGCCCGTTTCATCATCGGTGACGTCGATGACTTTGCCTTGTTGCCCGCTGCGAATAGCGGCCATCATTTCTTGCAGCTTGCCGTCTTCCATGTCTGGCACAAAGCGTGCGCCCATTTTTAGCCCCACGTTCACCAGACCGAAGGGAATGTTGACGTTGACCTTGTTACGGCCGCTAAAGGTGTCTGTCACGCGCACACGGAACCAGCGCGGATTGCTGGCTCCACCTTTCAGCGGCATGGATGGCGCGCTGCTTTTCTCTTTGCCCAGGGCGCGCAGCAGTTCCGCGCCATCGGCGGCGCTGATCTTGCCTTCTTCGATCATTTTTAAAATTTGCATACGTTCTTCTGCGGATGCCATGATTGTCCTCTTTGAATATGTTCAAGTATGCAAGTTTGCGTGTATGCAAATAAAAACTTGCCACTTGCATACTTGCCCCTTGCTACCTTGTTAAATCCAACCGCATGTGAGTTAGCGTGCGCCTGGGTTGGAAGTTTGCCTCTTGCAGCAGCGCGTTCACCAGCTCATCGTTGTCTGGATGATCAATCTGCACGTTGCGGCGTGACATGCTTTGCAGGCGACGAATCAGTTTGGCCAGCAACGGCCGTTCCAACCGACCTTGCCACGTGGGATGTACCCGCAGCGTCAGCTGATGAGAGCGGCCCCACTCGGATTCAATTCGCGCCAGGCCAGCTAACTGTCGGCTGGCCTCGTCATGCATGACCCACGTTTCCGCCTGACGGCCGTTTAAGAAATTAACGACGCGTGGCCAAAAGCCGGTTTTGTAAACATCCGATTTAAGCGGCTCTGGCCATTGCAAATCGGCGTCCAACACCTGGCAATCTAGCGCATAAGCGGCGCGCCATTCCTGGCGTTTTAGCTCCCGAATGGGCGGGCGGACGCTTTCTACATTCAGCTCCAGCCGCCGCAGCCGGGACACAGACGTGGCCCAGTTGGTCATGCTGCCAATCGTGGTGTAATTGAGTGAATTGTAAAGTTCAACGGCGGCGCTGTTTTGCTTAACCACCTGCAACAAAATCTGATGGCCACCTCGCTGCCGCACCAGATTTTCTACCTGCTGCATCAGCAGGCGGGCAATGCCCTGCCGCCGGTGGTCAGGATGGACCGCCACGTTGACCACCAGGTATCGCCCAGGCAATTCGGTTGTTAAAACCGTGACATTGCCAACGATACGGCCGTCTGCTTCCCAGACAAAGCCCAATGAAAGCTTGGCCGCCGCTGGGCTCAGTCGCCACAAAATGGCGGGTGATTGCGCCGCCAATTCATTGCTGGCAATAATCGGCCGTCCCTCCGCTCTGAGGGAGGCCCCAAATACCAATTCCAGCAGTCTTAAAATGCCCGGAATATCGGTATTTAGGTTGATGGGCCGAAGTCCATTTTTCGATTGGTCTTGCGAGGGCGCGGTTACAATCATAGACGTTTGCGAGTGTATGGGTCTGCAAGCTTGCCAGCAAAAGACGGACTTGCCACCCAGTTACTCGCAAACTCAATATTCCGACAAACTCCCTCTGCGTCGGGCCATATTTTCTGCCTGGCGGTACAGCCAGAAGCCCAACAGAGGCATGGCAACACCAAAGAGCGTTACAATGCCTAATTCTACACCAATCGGCGCCAGTTCGGGGAATCCATTTGGATATCCCATTAAAGTGGAGCGAAATGCATCCACGCCATAAGACAACGGAATTGCCTTGGCAATCCACAACATCGGTTCCGGCAGTGCCGCAAAGGGAAAGAATGGGGCGCAAAATACCATAAAACCGAATTGCAGCAAGTTTACGGCCGTATTTGCCGCTTCTTTAATGCGTAGGGTGAGGGCCGCAAAGGCAAAGCCCGTGCCAAAAGTGCCAGAAAGCGTCATGAGCAAAATGTACACGGCCAGTGGCCCATTGTTGAAGGGCAGGTCACCCAACAAGGAGCTCATGAGAACGGCCGCACCAATGGAAAGCAGCCCTGTCCACAGCAGCGTCAGCGCCACGCGTGAAGCCAGCGCCGCAAATTTAGACGCCGGACTCATGTAAAGCTGCTCCAGCGTGCCCTGTTTTTGCTCACGCCGCACGTTAAAGCCCACGCTCCACAACGTATCGGACAGATAAATGAAAAGCACAAAGCCATACACCACCAGGCCGGTAATCTCGCTATCCGATTCACTCTGTACGCCATCTGGGGCAAACATAAGCCCTGCCAGCGTCAGCACCAGCACAATGAGGAAGATCTGGGCAAAGCTGGCGACAAATTCCACCGGGTAGCGCAGCTGGATGATGAACTCTTTCTTGACCATGGCGGCAAACGCGCTCAGCGTGGCCATCGGTTCAGATAAGCGCTCGTACGGTTCTTTTTTATGCTGGGGAACGGCCGTCATCAAAAAATCCTCATACGCACAGAGATAAATGTTTTTCAAAACCTCTGTGCCCTCTGTGGCAATGAATTAATCCAACCCAATAATTACCAGCTCGTCATCATCCTGCACGCGGATGAACTCCACTGCCATGAGCGAATCCAGGTAGGTTTCCAACGTTTTGGCCGGATCGTCACTCTCGACCATCATGTTGCGCAGGCGCAGCGCCTGGTTCATTGGTGGCTGCGAGGGCAGCAGCAGCCCCACCAGCGGAATGGGAATTGGAATGCGCAGGTTGACGCGCTCGCCGTCGCCCGGGTTATGCACAAAGATGCGCAGCCAGGAGAACAGCGCCCGACGGCCGATTTTCACCGGAGCCGCCTTGGCCATCGACCGGACGGTGTCTACCTGCATCATCATCTCATTGCTGCTGGCCTTTGGCTGCCAAACCTCTTTTTCCTGCGGTAAAACCAACACCTGCTTTTCCACCGATTTCAATGATTCGCTCATAACTTCCTCGTGTTTTTTAAAACTGCCCGATGCCTTGATTGCCCCGCAAATTACCTTCTGTGCGGTTAAAAACCCAAATGCCAAACAGCGGCGCAAACAGCAAAAAAGCCCACA
Organism: Ardenticatenaceae bacterium; assembly: GCA_020634565.1. GTDB lineage: Bacteria > Chloroflexota > Anaerolineae > Promineifilales > Promineifilaceae > Leptofilum. Next base: position 142,759 of record JACKBN010000007.1, on the reverse strand, counting down.
GCACCGCCATATCCAAATACCAGTTTTCTAAAAAGAAGCCCACGCCCAACAGCGCCGAACGCACCCCGTTCACCATCCAGGTTGGGGGGAAAAGCTGGGCAATCCAACGCAAGAACGGTGGCAGTGCTGTCACCGGGAAGAAGATGCCCATCAAAAAGCTTACCAGCCACTGCATCAGATTCAGCACCGATTGGGATTCCTTGATTTTGAGCACCACCGCGCCAAAAATGAAGGCGATGCCGTACAGCGGAATCAGCCCGACGAAGAGGAACAGTAAGGCCAGGATGATGTCCCCCTGAAATGGATTGACGCGGAATACCAGACAACCAATCATGAAGGCGATAACGGCCGTTCCCGTAGACCGTATGGCGCTGTACATAGCCACCCCAGCAATCAGCACCGGGCTGGACGTGGGCGTGACGTACACCGCTTCCAGCGTGCCCGTCTCCTGCTCAAAGCGCACCCAGTACGCGATGTGCCAAAACGCCCCCGACACAATCGTGAACACGTTGGCCCCGATGAGCAGGTAGGCCACATAGTTGGCCGTGCCCGTGTTGGCGGCAAAGTTGGCCGCCGCCTGGTCACCGGCTGTCGCCCGCCCCAGCAGCATCGGCATCGCGGCAAACACGATGGGAATGATGAATTCCATCACCAACTGCCCCGGATAGCGCGAGATGTTGATCAGCCGCAGCCGCGTTTCGGCCAGCGCGGCCGAAAGTTTATGGCGAAAGGTGGGGGGTGTGTATTGAATCGTTGTCATGATTTTTCGCGTGGTTAAGTGTTCAAGTATTCAAGTGCTCACTTAAGCACCTGGCCACTTGAACACCTGAAAACCTTCTTACTTCTCCGCCGTATCCTCCGCCAGAGTACGGCCGGTGTGGGCGATAAACACATCTTCCAGCGTCACCTCTTCTGGCGTGATTTTTTGCAAGATAGCCCCGTGCCCGCTGAGCATTTGGATCAGTTCAGGCAGAACGGCCGTCTGATTCGGCGTCACCACGGTCAGTTGATTGTGGCCATTGACGGAGCTGATAGCGGAACGGGTGATGCCATTAAGGGTGGCAACGGCCGTACTTGCCTGCATCGGAATCACCCCTTCCAGCTTGATCACCGTTTCCCGCCCAATAGATTCTTTGAGCTCGGGCACCGTGCCCTCGGCAATTACCTCACCCCGGTCGATGATGGCCACGCGATTACACAATGTCTCCGCCTCGGCCATGATGTGCGTGGTGTAGATTACCGTCTTGCCCTGCTGATTCAGCTCACGCACAATCGCCCGCAGCTCGCGTGCTGAGGGCAAATCCAGCGTATTGGTAGGCTCATCCAAAATGAGCAGAGGCGCATCATTAATAAGCGCCTTGGCAAACGCCAGCTTCATTTTTTGGCCGGAGGAGTAGGTTTCCACGGGCCGGTCTGCGAATTCGCCCAGATTCAGCCGCTCGATGATCGTGTCGGCCCGTCGGGCGCGCTCCGCTGGCGGCAGGTGATACAGTGCGCCAAAAAAGACCAGGTTTTCGCGCCCGGTCAGCTTCCAGTAAAGGCCGCGTTCACCCATGAGCATGCAGCCGACGGTCGCCCGGATGGCATCATCTTGCTTGGTCAGCTCAAAGCCATTGATCCAGGCGCGGCCGCCGCTGGGCAGCAGCAGGGTGGTGAGGCATTTGATCAAGGTTGTTTTGCCAGCACCATTTGGCCCTAATAAGCCAAAAATCTCACCCGGTTGAATTTCCAACGAGACGCCTTTGAGCGCCTCGACCTCGCGCACAGAAGCCTTAAACAGCCCCTGGCGCTTCTTGGTTTTGTACGTTTTCTGCAAATTCTGAATTTTGACAGGTAAGATCATAAGATTTCCTGTTTTTGGCTCGGGCCAAATGGTTAAGCTGGCTTATTTCTCCAGCGCTTCCAGCAGCGTGGCTGCCTCGTTGGGGGAAATAATGCCCTGTTCAACCATCTTCAAAATTTTGAGCTGCTCTTCGCTGCTGGCTTTTTGCTTGGGTTCGGGCGTGGGCGCTGCGGTGCGCGAAACGCGTACGCCGTAGCGCTGCTGCCGTTCGGCACGCTGCCGCGCCCGCTCGGCGGCTTTTTCTGCTTTGGCCGTAGCGACTTCTACCTTTCTGGAAATCTTTTCTGCCATGCGCTGGGTGAATTCTGGTCCAAGCGTGGTTTCCAGCTTTTGGCTGATTTGGGAGACGTGATCGTTAATTTGCTGAGAGATTTGGCTGCCAAAATTGGCGAAATCGAAATCAAAGTCTGTTTCGAACCCTTCAGCGTCATCCTGCCATTTGGGATCCACAATATCACCATCCTTGATGATGATACGGCCGTTTGCCGTAAAGGTAGCGTTTGTTTCGCCATCGCCAATGCGACCAATCAGCGTATCTTCCATCTCGGTTTCTTTTTCCAGCGGCAGCCGGTTTTTAATAGAGGGGGCCGTGGCGGTTAGATTCAGCGGCGACGTGATGGGCCAGCGCACGATGATATCGCGCTCAGCGGCGAAGTTGTGATCGCCCTCGCTTAGGCCGCCGTACAGCCGAATGTCGCCCTGGATGCCCTGCACGGAGGTGATGCCGCCTAAATTGCGCAGGTTAATGTCGCGCTGGCCATTTTCCACGGTAACGCTGCCGTTAACGGTGCGCAGGCTCACATCTCCCTGTGCCTGATGCAGATGCACATCGCCGTTGGCATTGCGCACGGAAAGATCGCCCTGGATGGTTTCAATGGTCAATTTGCCAATGTTGCGCAGCGAAGCATCCCCATTGATCATGTCGATGGTCAGATCGCCGTCCAAATTTTTGGCGGAAAGATCGGCGTTGAGGGTTTGGATGTGCACGTTGCTGCCACCGCGCAGAACGACATCACCGTTCACTTCAACCAGGTTCACATCCCCTTCCAGTAACTTAATCGCCACATCGCCGTTGACATAACTAACGGAAAGGCTGCTGTGAATGGGCACGGTGAGCTTGAGGGCCCGCTGGCTGCTGATGGAAACTTTTTCCTCGCCTTCGGTCACTTCAAAGCTGTCACCGGAGAGGGAAACGGCCGTTTCTGCCCAGGTTCGCACCACCAAATCTCCATTACAGTCGGCGATGCTAATGTGGGGCGCTTTGCCTGTAAAAATCTTTTGCTGGGTCATACTGTTACCTTCGCTTTATCGTGTCATTTGGAGTGAAAACGAGGAATCTTTTAACATGACAAGTAGAAAGATTCCTCACTCCGTTGAGAATGACAGTTGGATGCTAGTCTAAATAAACTTGCACATGCTCGTTGCTGTCTTCATCCTGTACATCAACCAACATGCCGGTTTTCATGTCTTGCATCATGCCTGTCAGCTCGTTCCAGTCCAGATTTTCAATCTCTGGGCTGAAGCGGCTGCCAATCTTCAGGCCAAACTTCATCATTTTAACCGGAATGTTCACCGTAACGCGATTTTTGCCAGTTTCTAAATTGGCCACGCGTACGCGGAACCAGCTTGGCTCTTTGCTGCTGTCGCCATTGGTTGGCGCAGCTGGTGCAGATGCAGCTTTGGGTGGTTCGGGGGCTTTGGCTGCCGGGGGAGGTGGGGCAGCGGCTGGTGCTTCGGGCTGACCGATATCGCTTAACAGGTCGGCTGCTTCTGCGGCCGTAATTTTACCGTTGCTCAACAGTTCCAAAATTTCCATGCGGTTTGGTTTGCTCATGATTTGCTCCTAATTGTTTTGTCTGATTTCTTACAAGACGCGCTTTACATAAAAAGCGCGATTATCAACTTTTTAGGGGCGATTTGGCGTTGGTAACGGTTGTTTGTTCGTAATCGGTTATCATTTTGCCCGTCAGTAAATCTCACTGACCACTGTTCACTCAATACCGGTTACCAATTAGCCTTCGCCGCGCAAAATGGCCAGCGCTTCTTCGGCCGACAGCTTGCCGCTGCTTAAATCACCCAGTACCGCTTGCCGCGTCTCTTCAGAGACTTCTGGCTCGGCGGGACCTACTTCATACCCCATCGCTTCGATGACTTCGGTGAGGCGGCTGCGCACAGCGGGGTAAGACATGCCCATTTCTTGCTCTACCCGGTTGATTTTGCCTTCGCATTTGATAAACGTCTCGATAAAGCTAAGCTGCTCGGGTGAGAGCTGATACAAACGGCCCAGCGAAAAGTGCCCTTCGATGCTGGTGTCGCAGTTGCGGCAGTGCAAACGGGTCACGTGCAGGGTGTCGTTGCAGATGGGACATTGGCCAATGACTGAATTCATGAATCTGTGTCTCCTTAAACTGTCAGAATATGGATGCTGTCCATGATACTTGACAGTTCAAGAATGTGCCCAAAAAAGTTAAACAAGTTCTGCTTCTTTAAGCAGATTGGCCGGTTCTTTTTGTTTGAACGTTAACGGCCGTATCACCAAACTGCCTGTGCCAATCTTGGCCTTCACCTGGCCTGCGCCGCTGCCAAGCACGCCGCGCAGCTTGCCGCCCACTAGATGACGCTCTTCGCGCTGTTCAGCGAGGGGGAGATGGCATTTAAGACTGCCTGTGCCTGTTTGGGCGAATAGTTCTGCATTGGTGCTTTCTGGCAGCGTGAGCAGAATTTCTCCGGTGGTGGTTTCAAAGCGATGGTTTTCTTCGGTGAGTTCGCCACTGTAGGTGAGTCTGCCCGTGGTGGTTTTGGCATAGATAGGCCCTGCAATCTTTTTCAAGCGCAGCTGGCCGGTAATGACGCGAGCTGTAACGGCGGCTGCGGTGCCTTCAACGTCCAGTGAGCCGGTGATGACTTTGGTCTGAATGGGGCAGTGGGCCGGGACATTAATGATCAGTTCTGCTTTGGGGTGATCATTGCGGAACAGGCGAGAGAGCTTCACGAACAGATCATCTTCCTGCTCGGCGCGCACCATGATGGTGTCTTCATGTCGCTCGACGGAGATGTCCATGTGGCGGTAGGTTGCTTCAATGTGGATGTCGTTGTCGGTAGACGGCCGTATCGTCACGGAACCAATTTCTACCAGTACATCCAACTTTGTTTTTGCTTCAACTGTTTCGGTAAAGTTAACAGTTTTCATTTTCTTTGCCCTGTGTTTGAAAAATTAATATGCATGTAAATAAAATTAACAACTAAACGGATAATAATTTGTTTTCTGGCGAATGTCAAGCGATTTTTATAAAAAATAGGAAAATCTATTGAAAATTTGAATATTCCATTCAAAAATCTCAATAAATTAATAAATTTATTAGTGAAGCCAAAGAAAGCACGGTTATTGTGCGTGGCTCAAGTGTGAAATTGGGTGGTTGAGGTTTAGGGAAGGGGAGAAACGGCCGTTTCGCGATGTTCTTGCTTTAGATGCCAGCGCCATTCGCGCATGTTGAGGGCAACCATACCGCTGAAAGCCAGGGCGCAGCTGCCCAAAAAGAACAGCGGTCCATAATTCCCCAGGCGCAGCGCCAAAAAGACACCGGCCCAGGCGTAAAGGGCCAGGCTTAATTCCACCAGAAAAATCCAGTCGAAGTTTAGCTCCAGCAGGGGCGTGCCGGTGCGATTTCCCTGCTTGGGCGTGCGCACAAACTCATGCTGGCGGCGCAAGAATGCCTGAAAAATGGCCCGCACATTATTGGGGGCCAGGCCAATGGCGACGAGCACCATCGTGGGGAAGTGACGCAGCCGCCACAGCCAATCCCGGTACAGCACCCGCTGGCTCATCACAAACAGCAGCGGCTGGCCAATGCCCGCCAGGGAAAACAGCAGCATCCACGGCGAAAAGCGAAAGTCGAGCAGCAAAAGTGGAATTTGCAGCAGCAGCAGCAAAATGAGGAAGAGGTTGGTGCTGTAAGCCGACATGGACATGAGGGCATAAAAGCGCGCCAGGATGGTGTGCTGGTGGGCGGTGGTGATGGTACGGCCGTATTTCAGCAAACATTGTGATGATCCTTTAGACCAGCGTGCCTGTTGGCTTTTATAGGCCGAAATCGTGGTGGGCAGTTCGGCGGGGGATTGCACGTCGTTCAGAAAGAGACACTCCCATTGGCGCAGGACGGCGCGGGTGCTCAGACACATGTCTTCACAAACGGTGTCGCTTTCCCAGCCACCGGCATCTTCCAGGCAGGCGCGCCGCCACACGCCGCCCGCACCGTTAAATTTGGGGAACAGGCTGGCCCGATGGCGCACTGTTTGTTCCATCACAAAATGTTTGTCCAGGGCGATGGCTTGGGCCTGGGTGAGCGGCGAGTAAGGTGTGTTTAAGTGCCCCCAGCGCGTTTGTACCATGCCCAGCCTGGGGCTTGGGGCGAAATGGGGAATGGTTTGCTGTAAGAAATCCGGTTGGGGCTGAAAATCTGCATCAAAAATGGCGATGAATTCGCCGCTGGCCTGTGGCAGCGCCTCCGCCAATGCGCCGGCTTTGAAGCCGTTCCGCTGGCTGCGGTGCACCAGGGAAATGTTGACACCCTTTTCCTTATAATAGGCGACCCAGCGGGCGGCGCGTTCGGTGGTGCTGTCGGTGGAATCGTCGATGACCTGAATTTGCAGTTTGTCGGCGGGGTATTGTAGAGCAACGGCCGTATGAATCAATCGCTCCACCACAAAGGGTTCATTAAATACGGGGAGTTGCACCGTGACGGCAGGCAGCGTGACGGGCAGCGGCGGGGTAGGGAATTTAGCGTGACGATGCCGCCAGTAAAGGCCAAAGGTGAGCAGCCCAAACAGCCCGTAAAGCGCCAGCCCACCCAGCGCCGTAAAATATAAAATGAGGATAACGGTGTTCATTCGGGGGTTTCGGCTTCCGTGTCTGTGTCTTGGGCGGCGGATTTGACGATGGTTTTGAGCCGCTTGTTGAAGACGCCGCGTGGCAGCATGACGCGGCGGCCGCAGGTTTGGCAGACCAGCCCCACATCGGTGCCAACGCGCACCACTTCCCATTCGTAACTGCCACAGGGATGTGGCTTGCGCATGCGTACAATATCGCCCAGATGAATTTCTACGTACATAGTGGGCGATTATAGGTGCGGGAACGGCCGTTTGCCAATACGATTTACGGCCGTTTGCCCCATGCTAATCTGAACGGCAGGTAAACTTTGTCTTCGTGGCTAGCCCATCATTCGCCGCTAATTTGCCTGCAAGGTATACTTCAATTCGCGACCTTGGTCTGAGCAGGTGTGTAATTTTTACTCAGGAAAACTTATTTATGTTTCAGGTACCACCCCCAACTCGATTTGATTTAAATTTTTCTCTATTTGGCTTCTCCGTGCGTATAAGCCCCTTCTTTTGGGTGCTGGCAATTTTTTTAGGTGCCTCGTCGTTTAACCTGGAGCGCATCGCTATTTGGGTAGCTGTAATCTTTGTTTCAATTCTCATTCATGAGTTGGGCCATTCGCTCATGATGCGCCGTTATGATATTGATTCGTTCATTGTTTTATATCATTTTGGCGGTTTGGCTGTGCCTCTATCGGCCAGGCGGATGTCGTTGGGTTGGTTGCAGCAAATTGCGATCTCGCTGGCTGGCCCATTTGCGGGCTTTTTCTTTGTGGGAATTGTTATTGGAATTGTTGAGCTGGCTGGGGGACTTGTATTTACCAATCCCATGTTTGGCTTTTTGCCTGTGCCTATGGCTTATTTGTTTTCTGCTGGCGATTTGGTCAATGAAGCAATTGCAACCATCGTCTGGGTGAATGTGTTCTGGGGAATACTCAATTTGCTGCCGGTGTTCCCTTTGGATGGTGGCAGAGTGTCGCAGCAGATTTTCATGCGGTTTGATCGCTGGAATGGGTTACGCAATGCACTGTGGCTGTCGGTGGTGACTGGCGCCCTGTTGGCAATTGTGGGCTATGTTTACTTTAATAGTTTGTACATGGCGTTTATGTTTGGCTTATTGGCGGTGCAAAGTTACCAGATGATTCAGGGTGGCGTTGGCCCTCGGTTCTAGCCGCCACTCGGATGGGTTTTGGGCAATGTGGCGTTACCGGCTGTGGCAATTTTGGCAGATTGTAACGGCCGTTCCCCTTAATCCAACCGCGCGTGAAGAAGTTGCTGCCATTTTGTCAGCCAGCGAGATGTCCTTGTTTGACCGATTTGCCCTGAATGATCAATGGCATAGCTACCGTGTCATGAAGATGCTGCAAGCGGCAGGGCATAATGAGCCAGATTTATTGGTTGCCGCTCTGCTGCACGACGTGGGCAAAACCCGACTTCCGCTCTCCATTTGGGAACGTTCTTTAATTGTGCTGGCCTCCATTTTTCTGCCGCGGCAAACGGCCGTTTGGGGGCAGGGGGAAGCAACGGGTTGGCAACGGCCGTTTGTGGTTAAAATGCAGCATCCCAGCTGGAGCGCCGAAATGGCCGCCGCTGCTGGTAGTACCCCGCAGGCGGTCCGGCTCATGCAGCGACACCAGGACCCAATTCCGCCAGACGATGATAGCGAAGAGGCTCGACTGCTCCGCGTGCTGCAATGGGCCGATGACCAGAATTAAGGCTGAAACAAAGACAGATAGCACAGGGACTTGAGGGGATTTTATGAAGACACAAACCATTACCATTATCGGCTTGGATCGCGTGGGCGCATCAATTGGGCTGGCTGTGAAGCAGTCGCCCTTGGACGTGACCGTCGTAGGCCATGATCCTGATGATGCCAAAGGCAGGTTTGCCAAAGATAAGCTCAAAGCGATTGACAAGGCAGAGCCCAATCTGGTGACGGCTGCCCGCATGGCCGATATTTTGGTTATCACTGCCCAAATTGCCGATGTTGAGAGCATTTTGCAGGTTATTGGCTCTGAACTTCAATCGCACACTTTGCTCATCGATTTGTCCAGCTTAAAGCGTTTGGGGTTGGATTGGGCCAAGCTATATATGCAACAGGGGCACTATGTGGGGGCTGTGCCGGTTTTGGCGGCCCCTTACCTGACAGACGGCCGTTCTGATGCCAGCGTCGCCACTCCGGACCTGTTCAAAGACAGCGCTTTTTGCCTGATGCCCTCACCCAAAGCGGACCCACAGGCGGTGGAAACGGCCGTTAATTTTGGCATCCTCCTGGGTGCGCTTCCCTACTTTGTCGATCCCGATGAGTATGACAGCCTGGTTCAGGGCACAGAAACGCTGCCGGGATTGGTTTCTCTGGCTATGTTTAAAGCGATGCAGCAATCTTCCGGTTGGCGAGATATTTTGCGGTTTGCCGGGCTGCCCTTTGCCCTCACCACCTTGCCCTTGGAAAATGATCGAGACATTCCGCTGCATGCTCTGCAAAACAAGCAAGCTACCCTGCGCTGGCTGGATGCGATGGTGAATGAACTCAAAGAAGTGAGGCGGCTGGTTTACAGCGAGGAGCAAGAAATCCTGGCTGCCCTCGCAGAGCAGCTGGCCCTCGAACGGGCGAAATGGCTGGATTCACGCGAGAAAAATGATTGGGATGAGCGTCAGTCGCCACCTATTGAGAGGCGCAGTATGGCGTCTCATTTGTTTGGCAGCTTTGTCACTCGCAGTGGAGATAAAGATGCGTAGCAGTCAATCTGCGGTGGGCGAGGTGAAGATGGCTAAACGAGATACTGTCGCCAAAGCAGCTGCGGGCGAACGGCCGTTTCGCATCCTTATGATTGCGCCCACTTCCTTTTTTAGCGACTATGGCGGGCACATCCGCATTCTGGAAGAAGCGTACACGCTGCAAGGAATGGGGCATCAGGTGGCTATCGTTACCTATTATAAAGGAAGCGATATGCCTGATCTCGACATTCGCCGCACGGCGCCGTTGCCGTGGCGGCCCGAATACGAGGTTGGGTCTTCGCGTCACAAGATTGCTTTTGATGTGTACCTGGCCTGGCAATCTTTGGTTGAAGCCATTCGCTTTAAGCCAGATGTCATTCACGGGCACATGCACGAAGGCGCGCTCATTGGTGGCGTGCTCTCCAAATTGCTGCGCCGCCCCCTGGTTTTTGACTTTCAGGGCAGCATGACGGCCGAAATGACCGATCACAACTTTTTGCGTAAAGACGGCCGTCTTTATCGTTTGGCGTTTCGTCTGGAAAATTTCATCAACAAAATGCCGCAAGCGATTCTCACCAGCTCCATTAAAGCCACACGCTTGCTGGAAGAAGATTTTCAACTGGCTAAAGATAAACTGATTCCGTTGCCTGACTGTGCCAATCATCGGCGGTTTGATCCCGAACGCTTTAGCCCCGAAATGAAGCAAGATTTGCGCCAAAGATTGGGCCTGCCGCTGGATCGGCCTATCGTGGCCTATCTTGGGCTGCTGACTGATTATCAGGGTGTGCCCCATTTAATTGAAGCAGCGGCGCGCTTAAAGCAGGCCGGAGAGAAGTGCCATTTTCTCATTATGGGTTATCCAAACGTGGCGCATTACCAGGCCGTGGCTCGCCAAAAAGATGTGGCCGATTATGTGACATTCACGGGCAAGGTGATGTACCAGAATGCGCCCGCTTATTTGTCGCTGGGTGATATCGCCGTGGCTCCCAAAATGTCTACCAGCGAAGGCAGTGGTAAGCTGCTGAATTACATGGCGCTGGGACAGCCGGTGGTGGCGTATGATTCGGCCGTTCACCGCGAATATTTGGGCGATTTGGGTGTGTATGCGCCCAGCGGCGATGTGACCGCTTTTACTGAAGCCATTGCCACCCTGCTGCATCAACCTGAGGAACGTGTGGCGCTTGGCGAAAAACTGCGTAAACGGGCGCTGCAAGTTTACAGCTGGCAGAAAGCCGGAGAACATATCGTTTCTTTGTATAAGCAGTTGACAAAATAGCAGGCCCTCACTATAATCTCCGTTCGCGAATTAATATTCGTTCATTACAACGTGCAAAAAAACCACGACCTTTTCTGTCTGTGAGGCGAAAAATTGCAATTTGAACAGACAGCTGGAATCGAAATCAGGGGTGCAACAATTTGAGGGAATTCGTTGCACCCTTTGTTTGTGGTTATTTTGTGATGAGCGAAGACTAAATTGCACTATTTGGAAAGAGTGGTTGTGTGAGAGTGAATGATGGATCGCTTTCACCGCAGTAAATGACAAAGCTAAATTTATTGAAAGCAAGATTTGGCTGCGTTGTTTATCAACAATTTAGGGAGCAGGAATCTTAAATGTCTAAACTTCCAACAAAAAATTATGCCCGCATGACCGAATTGCTTGAGCTGCCTACGCTCATCGACGTTCAGTTGGATTCGTTCAAACAGTTCGTTGAAGAAAGTTTGGCTGAGCTTTTCGACGAAATTTCACCGATTGAAAGTTTCAACGGTGATCTGAAGCTGTATTTCCCCAGCAACCGTCCAGAGGTTGAAGGGTTTGACCTGACCTATTGGTTTGGGGAACCGAAATATTCAGTGGAAGAGTGTGTCGAGCGGGATATGAGCTATGCAGCCCCCATGTATGTGAAGGCGATGCTGTATAGCACAGATCAGGACCAGCCTATTGTGCAGGATATTTTCATGGGTGACTTCCCGCTCATGACCCCGGCTGGTACTTTCATTATTAACGGTACGGAGCGCGTGGTGGTTAGCCAGTTGATTCGCTCCCCCGGTGCCTATTTTGAAGTGCAGGAAGAACGTACAACGGGACGGCCGTTAGCCACTGGTAAACTCATTCCAGACCGTGGTGCCTGGATGGAGTTTGAAACACGCAAAACTGATTACATCACTGTCAAGTTCAACCGGAAGCGTACGGTACCTATCACCTTGTTCCTGCGGGCTATGGCTGCGGTTGATGATGGCCTGAACAATCCCTTGCTGAAAAACGGCACTGATGAAGAAATCATCGCTCTGTTTGAAGATATCGACACGAATGGTGAACATCTTTACATTCAGGGCAGCATTGAGCAGGAACCCCCGTGGGATCCCGATAAATCTCTGGCAGAGCAGGCGCTGATTGAATTCTACAAGCGTATGCGCCCAGGTGATCCGCCTACATTAGAGAATGCGACCCAATATTTGCAGGAGCAGCTCTACGACCAACGTCGTTATGATCTGGCTCGGGTAGGGCGTTATAAATTAAACAAGCGTCTGGCCTTGCAAGATGTGGTGCCGCTGTCGCACCGTACCATCACTCAGCACGATATTGTCCGTTTGGTGCGGCGGATGGTTAACATTAACAATGGTCTGGAAGGACCTGATGACATTGACCATCTGGGTAATCGTCGGGTGAAGACGGTGGGCGAATTGCTGCAGGCTAAGCTGCGCGTGGGTTTGCGCCGTATGGAGCGTGTCGTTCGCGAACGTATGTCTATCCGCGACAGCGATACCGTAACGCCCGTTTCCTTGATCAATATTCGTCCGGTTGTAGCGGCCGTTCGTGAATTTTTCGGCAGTTCGCAGTTGAGTCAGTTTATGGAGCAGGCAAATCCGCTGGCCGAGTTGACTCACAAGCGTACCTTGTCGGCATTAGGCCCCGGTGGTTTGCGCCGTGAGCGTGCCGGCTTTGAGGTTCGTGATGTGCATCATAGCCATTACGGCCGTATTTGCCCCATTGAAACCCCTGAAGGTCCGAATATTGGTTTGATTGGTCGTTTGGCAACATACGGCCGTGTGAACAAATATGGCTTCATCGAAACACCCTACCGTCGCGTGCTTAACACCATTCCTGGGGATAGTGACGAACTGGTAGACCATGACGCCTTCAATAATATTGTGCACCCGGAAACGGGCGAAATTATTGTGGCATCAGGCGAAACCATCACGGCTAAAGCTGCCAAAGAGATCAAGAGCGCTGGTATCGCCGAAATACAGGTAAAACCGTACATTACGGCCGAAATCGTGTACATGTCAGCGGATGAAGAGGATCATTATTCCATCGCTCAGGCTAATGCGCGTATTGATGACCGAGGACAGTTTATTGACCGCCGCGTTTCTTCACGGCGTAATCAGCAGTTCCGTTTTACTTCTGTGCAGCGCATTGACTTCATCGACGTTGCCCCTCGCCAAATTGTAGGTATCTCGGCGGCTTTGATTCCGTTCCTGGATCATGACGATGCCAACCGTGCCCTCATGGGTTCGAACATGCAGCGTCAGGCCGTGCCGTTGCTTAAGCCGGATGTGCCGATTGTTAGCACCGGCATGGAGCAGCAAGCTGCCATCAACTCCGGCCAGATTGTTGTGGCCAAAGAAGACGGTGAAGTTGTTAACGTCACTGGTGACACGATTGTGGTGGTCAGCGAAAGTGGCCCGCGCACCTACAACTTACGCAAATACAATCGCTCCAACCAAAGCACCTGCATCGATCAGCGTCCAGTTGTTGTGAAAGGACAGCGTGTAAAGACTGGTGATGTTTTGGCCGACAGCTCATCGACAGAATATGGTGAACTGGCTCTTGGTCAAGACGTCCTGGTTGCTTTCCTTTCTTGGGAAGGTGGTAACTACGAAGATGCTATTCTGGTTAGTGAGCGTATGGTGCGGCAAGATCGCTTCACCTCAGTTCACATTGAAAAGCACGAAGTTGAGGCCCGTGACACCAAATTAGGCCCTGAAGAAATTACGTACGATATTCCTAACGTGAGTGAGGATTCGCTCAAAGACCTGGACGAGCGCGGTATCATTCGCGTCGGTGCCGATGTCAATGAGATGGATATTCTCGTGGGTAAGATCACGCCTAAAGGTGAAAAGGAACTCAGCCCAGAAGAAAAACTGCTGCGTGCCATCTTTGGTGATAAGGCGCGTGAAGTAAAAGATTCCAGCCTGCGGATGCCGCATGGTGCTCGCGGTAAAGTGGTTGATGTGCATGTCTTTGATCGGCAGCACGATCGTGACTTGCCCGCTGGTGTCGAGACGATGGTTCGTGTGAGTGTTGCCCAACGTCGTAAAATCTCTGAGGGTGACAAGATGGCTGGTCGCCATGGGAACAAGGGTGTTATCTCCAAGATTGTGCCCATGGAAGATATGCCATACTTGGCTGATGGAACGCCGATTGACATCATCTTAAGCCCGTTGGGTGTGCCCGGCCGTATGAATATCGGCCAGGTGTTGGAAACACATCTGGGTTGGGCTGCTCACCGTCTGGGATTCCGGGCCATTACGCCTGTATTTGACGGCGCCAATGAACGGGAAATCTCGGCAGAGCTGGCGCGTGCCTGGCTGCTGGGTCGTGCCTGGCAGGTTGCTGCTGATTGGGCCTGGGATTGGCTCACCGAAATTGATTACGATCTGGAATCTTTGGAAGATGAAAATGAAGCGCGTCGCCTCTTTGTAACCGGTTGGTTGGGTGAAGAAGGGTATGACGTAGAACGTCTAGAAACTGATCTGCGGTACGCTCAGTGGAGTGTCGCTCGCGAATGGGTGCGTGGCCGTGATTGGGATCCGGATTTACTCTTCCCGGAAAACCATGAAACGATGCGTAAGCTGGATTGGCTCGATAACAACGAAGGTGCAATCGAAGCATGCGTACGCGAGTGGTACAGTTTTATGCTGGACAAGCACAGTGAGGTGCTGCCAGAGGCTGTAAAGGTCGATCCGCTGAAGGCAGAGATTTCTGAATTGCAGCTATTGTCCAATCAGATTACCACCATTATGCATGAGCCATTGCCTATATTGGGTAAGGAAATGCTCATTGATGGGAAAACGGGACGGCCGTTTGATCAGCCGGTAACAGTCGGTATTTTGCACATGCTTAAGCTGGCTCACCTGGTTGAAGACAAGGCACATGCCCGTTCCACTGGGCCTTACTCGCTGGTTACCCAGCAACCCTTGGGTGGTAAGGCGCAATTTGGTGGTCAGCGCTTTGGTGAAATGGAAGTGTGGGCTTTGGAAGCATACGGTGCGGCTTACACACTGCAAGAAATGCTCACCATTAAGTCTGATGATGTTCAGGGTCGTGTCAAGACCTATGAATCTATTGTCAAGAATGAGCCTATTGACGAACCAGGCGTACCGGCTTCCTTCCGGGTGCTGGTGAAAGAGTTGCAAAGCTTGGGTCTCGCTGTTGAAGCCGTCACGGATAGCGGCGAAGTGGTTCGTTTTGGCAAAGAAGACGAAAAGAAGAATAAAAAATGGGCTGGTACCGGTTTGATGGACCTGGCTCGCAGCCGTCGGTAACAGTCAAGAGGATGCGGTAAATCTACTGCATCCTCATCTAAGTGAAGTTTTAAAAATAGTATTTAAACCGTTTGACAACGGTATTAACTGTGATAAAATCATCGTTCGTATGTCTGTCCCAACTAGGTAACTAGATAAATACGTAGTTACTAATTGAATAGGTGAAACCACGTGGAGGCCATCGAGTTAATCTAACTACGATGGCCTCCATTTGTCGGGTGACAGCATGTTTGTGGGCACACAGTCCGCAGACTCTCATTGAATTTGGAAGATTTTAGAAGTAAGGAGATAAATCAGCGTGCCTACGATTAATCAACTTGTACGCAAGGGGCGCACGGCTAAAGGCAAGAAAAGTACGGCCCCTGCCTTACAATGGACATTCAACTCTTTTAAACAACGTCGGACGCGCCAACCAAAAGGTGCACCGCAAAAGCGTGGCGTTTGTACGCAAGTAAAAACAATGACGCCCAAAAAGCCAAACTCCGCATTGCGCAAGGTTGCGCGTGTGCGTTTAACGAATGGCATTGAGGTTACCGCGTACATCCCTGGTGAAGGACACAGCTTGCAGGATCACTCTGTGGTTCTCGTCCGTGGTGGTCGTGTAAAAGACCTGCCCGGTGTTCGCTACCATATTGTGCGTGGTACGTTGGATGCTGGCGGTGTAGATAAACGCAAGCAGGGCCGTTCGAAATACGGCACCAAGACACCGAAATAATAATCGGTTTGTATTTTTACGGAGAATTGCAAAATGCCAAGACGTGATCGTCCTGAAAAACGACAGGTAGAACCTGATTTGAAATATGGCAACATTCATGTTTCTATGTTTGTTAATCGCCTGATGTATGATGGCAAAAAGAGCACGGCGCAAAGTGTGCTGTACGATAGCTTCGATCTGATTGAAGAACGTGCTAAAAAACCAGCCATCGAGGTTTTTGAGCAAGCTATTCAAAATGTAACGCCTCAAATTGAGGTAAAACCACGCCGTGTGGGTGGGTCCACCTATCAGGTGCCCACGCCTGTTGATAGCCGTCGTCAGCTTTCGCTGGCTATGCGTTGGCTGTTGATGGCTGCCCGCAGCCGTGGTGGCCGTTCAATGGCTGAAAAGCTGGCTAATGAGTTTATGGATGCAGCTACCAATCAGGGTGCGGCCGTAAAACGTCGTGACGATACGCACCGCATGGCAGAGGCCAACCGGGCATTTTCGCATTTCCGCTTTTAAGGAAATTAGGTACTGGATATTATGAGTCGTTTGCAACTAGACCGCGTACGGAATATCGGCATTATTGCCCATATCGATGCCGGTAAAACAACCACCACCGAACGCATTCTGTACTACACAGGTGTAATCCACCGCATGGGTGAAGTCCATGAAGGGACTGCCACGATGGATCACATGGTGCAGGAGCAAGAACGCGGTATCACAATTACATCAGCCGCTACAACTACGTTTTGGCTTGATCACCAGATCAATATCATCGATACGCCAGGTCATATCGACTTTACGGCCGAAGTGCAGCGCAGTTTGCGTGTTCTGGACGGCGGTGTGGTTGTGTTTGATGCAGTTGCTGGTGTGGAGCCACAGTCTGAAACGGTGTGGCGTCAGGCTGATGAATACAATGTGCCGCGTATCTGTTTTGTCAACAAAATGGATCGTACAGGTGCCGATTTTATTCGCACCATTGGCATGATTCGGGAGCGTTTGGGCGCAAATCCTATTGCGATTCAGCTGCCCATTGGCCAAGAAGCTAGCTTCCGGGGCATTATTGATCTGCTCGCGATGGAAGCGGCCGTTTGGGATGATGATGACTTAGGCGCAGTCGCTAAAGTCGTTGAAATCCCGGATGAGTATAAGGAAAAGGCTGAAGAGGCCCGTCAGATTATCATCGAGCGCATTGTAGAAACCGACGATGACTTGATGGAGCGTTATTTGGAAGGCGAAGAGCCCACAACTGAGGAGCTTCGTGCTGCCTTACGTAACGCGACTGTCCAAAATTTGGTGACGCCTGTTTTGTGTGGCACTGCTTTGCGTAATAAAGGTATTCAACGCGTACTGGATGCAGTGATTTACTACCTGCCTTCTCCTCTGGATGTACCGCCAATTAAAGGTATGAATCCTGTTACGGACGAAATGGAAGTGCGCCATCCTTCTGATGATGAGCCGTTGTCAGCTCTTGTTTTCAAGATCGTGACCGATCCATATGTGGGTAAGCTGGCTTATTTCCGTGTCTATTCTGGTGTGCTGCGCACGGGTGATACCTTGCAGAACACGACGAAAGACAAGAAGGAAAGAATCGGCCGTATTTTGCGGATGCATGCTGACCGGCGTGAAGATCTCAAAGAGGTTCATGCTGGTGATATTGCTGCCACGTTGGGTATGAAGGTTACCTTTACCGGTGAAACCTTATCAGCACCCGATCGTCCAATTGTGTTGGAATCTATTAAATTCCCTGAACCCGTTATCAATTTGGCTATCGAGCCAAAAACCAATGCCGATCAGGATAAGATGGGTATTGCTTTGCGGGCGTTGGCTGAAGAAGATCCAACTTTCCAGGTAAAGGTAGATGAGCAAACTGGCCAGACCATCTTATCTGGTATGGGCGAGCTTCACCTGGAAGTTTTGGTAGACCGCATGCTGCGCGAGTTCAAAGTAGCAGCCAACGTCGGCCAACCACGCGTAGCCTATCGTGAAACGATTACCCGTACGGTAGATAAAGCTGAAGCCCGCTTTGTTCGCCAGTCCGGTGGTCGTGGACAATTTGGACACGTGGTACTGCGTCTAGAACCATTGGAACCTGGTTCTGGCTTCGTATTTGAAAACGCTATTGTTGGTGGTGTGATTCCCAAAGAGTACATTAAGCCAACGGAAGCTGGTATTCAGGAAGCTTTGGAAAGCGGTACGATTGCTGGCTATCCCATCGTGGATATTAAAGCAACTCTGTACGATGGTTCTTTCCATGAGGTTGACTCCTCGGAAATGGCTTTTAAGATTGCGGGTTCCATGGCTTTGAAAGAAGGTATGCAGCAAGGTCGGCCGATTTTGCTTGAGCCGATTATGACTGTTGAAGTTGTGGCCCCGGAAGAGTATACCGGTGATGTAATTGGCAATATTTCTTCACGGCGCGGCATGATTGAAGGGATGGAAATGCGATCTGAAGGTCTGCAATCCATCAAGGCAAAAGTGCCTCTGGCTGAAATGTTTGGGTATGCAACACGTTTGCGCTCCATGACGCAAGGTCGTGGCACGTTTACGATGGAGTTTGAGCATTACGCACCAGTCAGTGATGAGATTGCCCAGAGCCTGATGAAAAGCGGCCGTTAATAGAAAAAGTATTGAGGCAAGAAATATTTAAACCAGTGCGTTAATTAATGAATTAATTAGCATAGAGGAAAGGGAAATTATGGCAAAAGAAAAATTTGTGCGCGAAAAACCACATGTGAACATTGGGACGATTGGTCACGTAGACCACGGCAAGACAACCCTGACAGCAGCAATCACCAAGACGCTGTCCCTCAAAGGGTTCGCCGACTTCTCCGCCTTTGACCAGATCGACAACGCTCCCGAAGAAAAAGCACGCGGGATCACGATCGCCATCTCCCATGTTGAATACGAAACCGAAAACCGGCACTACGCCCACGTAGACTGCCCCGGTCACCGTGACTACATCAAAAACATGATCACCGGTGCCGCGCAGATGGACGGCGCCATTCTGGTCGTCTCCGCTCCCGATGGCCCCATGCCCCAGACCCGCGAGCACGTATTGCTGGCCCGTCAGGTAGAAGTTCCCGCCATCGTCATCTTCCTCAACAAAGTTGACATGATGGACGACGAAGAACTGCTGGAGCTGGTCGAGCTGGAGCTGCGCGAGCTGCTGGACACCTACGAGTTCCCTGGCGATGAAACCCCCATCGTGCGTGGTAGCGCCCTGCAAGCCCTCGAATCCGAGAGCGGTGACATCAACTCCCCGGAATATGCTCCCATCCTGGAGCTGATGCGCGTGGTAGACGAATACATCCCCACCCCAGAACGTCAGACCGACAAACCATTTATGATGTCCGTAGAAGACGTCTTCTCCATCAAGGGACGTGGCACCGTGGTAACGGGTCGTGTAGACCGTGGCACCCTGACCCCCAACACCGAGGTTGAGATTGTTGGTTTGCAGGAAAAGACCCGCAAGGTCGTTGTGACCTCTATGGAAATGTTCCACAAGATTCTGGACAAGGTAGAGGCTGGGGACAACGCTGGTTTGCTGCTGCGCGGTATTGCCCGTGAAGAGATCGAGCGTGGCCAGGTATTGGCCAAGCCCGGCAGCATCACCCCCCACACCGAGTTCATGAGCGAAGTGTACGTGCTGCGCAAGGATGAAGGCGGTCGTCACAAGGCATTCTTCCCTGGCTATCGTCCACAGTTCTACATCCACACGCTGGATGTGACGGGCGAGATTGCCCTGCCGGATGGCGTAGAGATGGTGATGCCAGGCGACAACGTGAACCTGCGGGTGAAGTTGAGCAAGCCGGTGGCATTGGAAGAAGGCGGTCGGTTTGCCATTCGTGAAGGTGGTTTGACCGTTGGCTCTGGTGTGATTACCAAAATCCTGAACTAGGATTGTCATAGAGGCGTTGTGATTCTAATTGAGTCCAACGCCTCTACTTTCGAGGAAACGTATGGCTAAGCAGAGAATTCGTATCCGTTTAAAAGCATATGATCATCGCGTGTTGGATCAATCGGCACGACGCATTGTGGGTACGGCCGAACGTACCGGTGCGCGTGTGGTTGGCCCAGTGCCGCTGCCAACACGCATTGAGCGATTCACGGTGCGTCGTAGCACATTTATTGACAAGGATTCACACGAGCATTTTGAGATTCGGACGCACAAGCGGCTGATCGATGTGATCAATCCTGACTCAAAAACAATTGACACCCTCATGCGGCTCAATTTGCCCGCCGGGGTTGATATTGAGATTTCTATTTAACGAATCTCTGAAAAAGGATGATGCAGCACGAGCCTGGTTGCTGACAGTCCTGGGAGGTTAAGGTGAAAGGATTACTAGGCAGGAAATTGGGTATGTCCCAAATTTTTGATGAGAGCGGTGTTGTTACGCCTGTTACTATCATCGAAGCGGGACCATGCTACGTTACACAGGTTAAAACTGAGAAGAAAGACGGTTATACGGCCGTTCAAATTGGTTTTAGCGAAATCAAAGAAAGTCGGTTAAGTAAGGGTCAGAAAGGGCACTTGGGCCTTCTCGCTAAGGGAAGAGGCCGTAAGAAGGGAAACATCCCTGCCTTGCGCTATCTGCGTGAGTTCCGCACCAAGGATGCTGCGGAGCACACCGTGGGCCAAGCCTTGACCGTCGAGCAGTTTGAAAGCGGTGAACGTGTTGATGTCACTGGCAAATCCAAAGGTAAAGGGTTTGCTGGTGTTGTGAAACGATACGGCTTTGGTGGTGGTATTAAAACCCATGGCCAGTCAGATCGTTGGCGTGCCCCAGGTTCCATTGGTGGAACCTCCGGTACCGCCCGTGTATTTAAAGGCAAGCGCATGCCTGGCCGTATGGGTGGCGAACGCTTTACGGCACAGAATTTGCAGGTCGTGCGCATCGACGCAGAGCGAAATCTGATTGCAGTCAAAGGCTCAGTTCCTGGCGCAAAAGGCTCGCTCGTCGTAATTCGGAAAGCAGCAAAAGGCTAGCGGAGGCATTGTGATGAAACTTTCAGTTTTCAACATGGCTGGCAAGGAAGTCAACAGTGTGGATCTTCCGGCTAGCATATTTGAAGCAAATATCAATCGTGATCTAATGCACCAGGCTCTGGTGCGGCAGTTAGCCAATGCTCGCCAAGGAACCCATAAAGCACAGGGTCGTTCAGAGGTGAGCCGGACAGGTGCCAAGTTGTATCGTCAAAAAGGCACCGGTAACGCTCGTCATGGTAGTAAGCGCGCCCCGATTTTTGTTGGTGGTGGTGTGGCACACGGCCCGTTGCCGCGTAAGTACACCAAACAGATGCCGCGTAAAATGCGCCGCGCTGCGCTGCGCTCTGCATTGAGCGTCAAGGCCAGCAACGAAGCTATTGTTTTGGTTGACGATCTGGCTTTGGATGCGCCCAAGACACGCGACATGAAAGCGGCCATGCAGGCATTGGTAGCTGATAGCAGCGCACTGGTGTTATTACCAGGGCGTAACGAAAATGTAGAAAAATCATCCAGAAATTTGAGCGATGTAAAAACATTGCATGCAAATTATTTGAACATTCGCGATTTGCTGGGATATGACAAAGTGGTTATCTCGTTGGCAGCCCTGGATGTTCTTACCAATTATCTGGATGTAGAAGATTCTTTTGAAGAAATCGAAGAAACTGGGGAGGAAGAATAATCATGCAGCTGCATTGGCGTGAAATCATTCGTCGCCCGGTAGTGACCGAGAAGAGTAACTTCATGGTTGATTTGAACAACCAGTATACTTTTGTGGTGCACTCACGAGCGAACAAGATGCAAATCAAACAGGCTGTTGAGTTAGCCTACCCCGAGGTTTCTGTAGAGAAGATTCGGGTGGCAAATATGCCAGCCAAACGGGCACGTCGTTACCGTCGGGTAACGACCCGTAAAGCTGGTTGGAAGAAGGCAGTTGTAACCCTGGCACCTGGTGACACGATTCCGTTGTTTGAAGGTGTCTAGCGTTTAGTAATTTTTGAGCAGGGATGAGGGCGTTTGCCTATCAGGGTTTGTTCCTAGAAGGTCAAAATGCCTCTAACCCGTCTCTGGAGGACATATGCCAATAAAAGTTTTTAAGCCCACATCGCCGGGTCGCCGTGACATGAGTGGGCAAACCTTTGAGGAAGTAACCCGGGTTGGTCCGGAACGCAGCTTAACCAAAGGTTTGAGAAAGCAAGGCGGCCGTAACTTTCGAGGGAAGATCACCATCCGTCATCGGGGTGGTGGCCACAAGCGTCGTTTTCGTCAAATTGACTTTAAACGACGTGACAAGTTTGGAATTCCGGCTCGTGTAAGTTCAATTGAATATGATCCGAATCGGTCTGCGCGCATCGCTCTGCTGGTTTATGCTGATGGCGAGAAGCGTTACATTATTGCCCCGCTGGGTTTGCGTGTGGGTGATGATGTGATGAGCGGCCCTGATTCTGAGATTCGCCCCGGGAATGCGCTGCCTTTGCAGAATATTCCGTTAGGTACCCAAGTACACAACATTGAGTTGCAAGTCGGCCGTGGGGCGCAAATGGTGCGTTCTGCTGGTACGTCCGCTCAGCTGTTGGCCAAGGACCATCCACGTTACGTGACGTTGCGTCTACCTTCTGGTGAAGAACGGTATGTTCCGCAAGAGTGTCTGGCTACGATTGGTCAGGTTGGTAATGTGGAACACGGTAATGTGAAGTTGGGTAAGGCTGGGCGTAAACGCCATATGGGTATCCGTCCTGGTGTTCGCGGTTCTGCTATGAACCCGAACGACCATCCGCATGGTGGTGGTGAAGGCCGTTCGCCAATTGGTATGGCTGCGCCGAAGACGCCATGGGGTCAACCGGCACAGGGTAAACGTACTCGTCGTAATAAGGCTACGGATAAATTCATTTTCCGTCGCCGTAGCAAGAAGCGCCGGTAGGAGGTAGATTAGGAAATGTCTCGATCACTTAAGAAAGGTCCGTACATTAGTCCGAAGTTGTTGAAGAAAGTTGAGGCGCTGAATAGTTCTAAAAAGCGCGAGGTTATTCGTACCTGGTCTCGTTCTAGCACGGTGTTTCCGCAGATGGTAGGCCATACGATTGCTGTGTATGACGGCCGTCGCCATATCCCGATTTATATTACGGAGAATATGGTGGGCCATAAGTTGGGTGAGTTTGCCCCGACGCGCACGTTCCGTGGTCATATCAGCAAAGCTGAAAAGAAGGGGCGTCGTTAATCATGGCAGAAGCATTTGAGATTAAGGCGAAGTTACGCTATTTACAGATTACGCCGCAGAAGGTTCGACTGGTTGTCGATGCGGTTCGTGGCAAAGGCGCGCAGGAAGCTCTGGATATTTTGAGCTTTATGCCGCAGCGAGCTGCTGATCCGGTTTACAAGCTGATTGCTTCAGCTGTGGCCAATGCAGAGCAAAATTTTGGCCTGGAAGCTGATGAGCTGTATGTGAGCCAGATCTTTGCAGATGATGGCCCACGGCACCGCAAGGCTCCTTATGGTGGTCGGTTTGCTGGACGCGGTCGTTTTCGGCCAATTATTAAGCGGTCATCCCATGTTACAGTGGTTTTAGCTGAACGGGATGTGGTTGAGTACGGTGATTAGGTTCGCTGTTAGGGCTGATAGTGAAACTATCGGCGGTATGGAGGATTAATCTTGGGACGCAAAGTACATCCTGTTGGATTCCGTTTAAAAGCTATTCGTGATTGGAATACGCGCTGGTTTGCCGAGGGCAAGCAGTATGAAGAGCGTTTGCATGAAGATTTCGCGATTCGCGAGTTGATCAAGAAAGAACTGCCTTCTGCTGGTATTTCTTTGCTGGAGATTGAACGGTTTCCCAATCAAGTTCAGGTAACAATTCATACGGCCCGTCCAGGTATTGTGATTGGTCGTAAAGGTTCCGCTGTAAAAGAACTGCGTGGCAAGCTGCGGGAGTTGACTGACAAGGCGGTTCGGGTTGAGGTAGAAGAGATTTCTCAGCCAGATACGGATGCTCAGTTGATTGCAGAAAATATTGCCGGGCAGCTGGAACGTCGAATTTCTCACAGTCGTGCTATGAAGCGTGCTATTCAGCAGGCGATGCGCCAGGGTGTGGAAGGTATCCGCATTGAGGTAAGCGGCCGTTTGGGTGGTTCGGAAATGGCGCGTAAAGAGAAGCTGTGGGACGGCCGTGTGCCGCGTAATACAATTCGGGCCGATCTGCAATATGGTTTTACCGAGGCTCTGACAACTTTTGGCCAAATTGGTGTAAAGGTTTGGGTCTACAAGGGTGAAATCCTGCCGCAGAAGACTGAATTTGAAGCCACGGACGTTTATATTAGTGAGTAAAAAGTAATCTCGGGAGAGTGGTTGCTTTCCTGAGTTTGGACGGAGTTTGAGCTATGTTAATGCCTAAACGAGCAAAATACCGTAAACAGTTCCGTGGGCGCATGCGCGGTATGGCAAAAGGCGGCACGGATCTGCAGAACGGTGAATTTGGTATTCAGGCGTTGGAACCTGGATGGATTACCAGTCGCCAGATTGAAGCAATTCGTCGTGTGGTTGTGCGCCATAACAAGCGTCGTGGCAAGTACTGGATTCGGATTTTCCCAGACAAGCCAGTGACTGCAAAACCAGCCGAGACCCGCATGGGTAAAGGTAAAGGTTCTGTGGATCATTACGTGGCGGTTGTAAAGCCAGGCCGTATTCTGTTTGAGGTGGCTGGTGTGCCAGAAGATATAGCGCGTGAAGCGCTGCGCCTGGCCTGTTACAAGCTGCCTATCAAGACGCAGATTGTTGCGCGGGAGGATCGGTTGTAATGGCAAATATTGTTGAATTACGCGAGATGAGTGAGGCCAAGCTGGAAGAGATGCTGGAGAACAATCGTGAGGAAATGTACAACTTGCGGTTTTTGAAAGCTTCGGCTCAGTTGGAAGATTATTCCCGGATCAAGATCGTGCGGCGGGAGATCGCCCAGTTGGAAACGGTTTTGAATATGCGCCAGTTGGCAATTGAAACGGCCGTTGCTGATGAAGCAGTTGCCTCAGCGCTGGCTGGCAAAGAATGGGAAGCTTCCGCACGCTACAACTATGAAGATAGCGGTTGGCAAGTAACCTTCACAGAAGGCGGTAAAGAATTAGCCTCTGCCCTGGTGAATTTGAATAAGAAACGGGCACACAGCCGTCGCCAGGCGAACAAGACAAGACAATCACAGCGTGTCGTATCAGCTGAGGTTGCAGGGTAGGTAAATCATGAGAGAGCAACGTAAACGATTAAAAGGCGTTGTGACCAGCGACAAGATGGATAAAACCGTTGTTGTTGCCGTAACCACAACCAAACGCCACCCAATCTACGGCAAAGTCTTGCGGCTTGTAAAGAAATACAAAGCCCATGACGAGGCTAATGAATGCCAAATTGGTGATCGTGTAGAAATTATTGAATCCCAACCCATCAGCCGTCACAAGCGATGGTCAGTTGTCTCCGTTTTGGAGCGAGCGAAATAAGAGGACTGCATCATGATTCAAAAAGAAAGTCGTTTGAATGTCGCAGATAATTCCGGTGCTCGCGAGCTGCTGGTCATTCAGGTAATGGGTGGTTCAATCCGCCGCTATGGTAGTGTTGGTGATCTGGTTACCGCGACAGTGAAAAAGGCTGTGCCCAATTCATCTGTCAAGAAAGGCTCGATCGTTAAAGCCGTCATCGTTCGTACTAAAAAAGAGTACAAACGAGATGATGGTAGCTACATCCGCTTTGATGATAATGCGGCCGTTATTGTAGACCCAGATAGCAAAAACCCAGTGGGGACCCGTATTTTTGGTCCTGTCGCTCGTGAGCTTCGTCCAGCTGGTTACAGTCGTATCATGTCACTGGCACCAGAGGTGTTATAGAGAGGAAGTTATGCGTATTAAAGTTGGTGATGAAGTAGAAGTTGTTTCTGGCAACTACAAAGGCAGTCGTGGCACCGTGCAGCGTGTCTTGCCCAAAGAAAACCGCGTTGTTGTTTCTGGGGTCAATCTGGTGAAGAAGCATCAGCGGCCTCGTCCAACTGGCGGACGGACACAAGCACAGGGCGGTATTATTGAATTTGAAGCGCCAATTAATGCTTCAAACGTCATGCTCGTTTGCCCAGAAACTGGTGAGCCAACTCGTGTTGGTATTCGCCGTGATGAAAATGGTAACCGCGTTCGCTTTTCAAAGAAAAGCGGTAACCCGATTAGTTAATTTATTAATGCCGTCGGTGAGCCAGGTGGCCAAAGTGCATGATTTGAAAAAGAAATGCATGCTAACCTGCCACTCAATTCGGAGGTAAATTGTGTTTACACCACTTAAAGAACAATATAAAAGTGAAGTGGTGCCTGCTTTGATGAAAGAATTTAAATATGGCAGCGTCATGCAGGTGCCGCGAGTTACAAAAATTGTGGTTAATATCGGTCTCGGTGAGGCTTTGGATAATGCCAAGGCCATTGAGTTTGCAGTAAATGATGTTACGGCAATTACCGGGCAAAAGCCTGTATTAACCAAAGCAAAGAATTCAATTGCCAGCTTTAAGCTGCGCGAAGGCCGTGTTATTGGGGTAAAGGTCACCTTACGGGGTGAGCGCATGTGGGCATTTTTGACCCGCCTTATCCATGTGGCCCTCCCGCGTACCCGCGACTTTCAGGGTATCTCGCCAGATTCTTTTGATGGACGGGGTAACTACACACTGGGCTTGCGTGAGCAATTGATTTTTCCTGAAATTGATTACGATCGGATTGACAAAATCCGTGGTATGGAAGTTAGCATTGTGACCACTGCCCAGCAGGATGAAGAAGGGCGGCGTTTGTTATCTATGTTGGGCATGCCCTTCTGGGAGAATTAATATGGCTAAGAAATCAATGATCGCACGGGAAACGAGCCGTAAATATAAGGTTCGTGTTCGGAATCGTTGTAAATTGTGTGGCCGGCCGCGCGGATATATTCGCCGCTTTGGTCTTTGTCGCATTTGTTTCCGTGAGCAAGCGTTGCAGGGAAATATCCCTGGCGTGGTCAAATCAAGCTGGTAGGGGTGTGTAATCATGTCAATGAGTGATCCAATTGCTGATATGTTGACGCGCATTCGCAATGCCCAGATGCGGGAACACAAAACTGTGTCTATCCCACACTCTAATGTGAAGGTAGCGATTGCGGAAGTTTTGCATAAAGAAGGTTATATTGAAGAGTTCAAAGTTTTGCCGGAGAAGCCGCAAGCGGTTTTGCAGGTGACTTTGAAATACGTAGGCGACCGGCGGAATCGTCGCTCGGTTATCACTGGTTTGGAACGGGTGAGTCGTCCAGGTCGTCGTATTTATGTTGGTAAAGGTGAGCTTCCTTGGGTTTTGAGTGGTATGGGTATTTCCATCGTCACCACTTCCCAAGGCATTATGACTGGGCAGCAGGCCCGTCGCCTGGGTGTAGGCGGCGAAGTGCTCTGTAAGGTCTGGTAGTTGGAGGGATTCATATGTCTCGCATAGGTAAAGCCCCCATTACTATTCCAAATGGGGTACAAATTGAAGTGAAGAAGGGCTCTGTAAACGTGAAGGGACCTAAAGGTCAGCTCACGCAGATAGTTCATCCAGATATGGTGTTTGAACAGGAAGACGGCGTTTTGTCAGTGAAACGGCCGACTGATTCTCGTCAGCATCGTTCTTTGCATGGGTTAACCCGCGCACTCATCAATAATATGGTTGTTGGGGTAAGCGATGGCTTCTCCAAAATCCTGGATATTGAAGGTGTGGGGTATCGGGCTGAAATGGATGGCCAGACATTGGTTTTAAATGTTGGTTATTCTCACCCGGTTCGGTTTGATCCGCCCAAAGATGTTTCCTTTGCTGTCGAAAACCGGAACAAGACCATCATTATCAACGGTATTGATAAGCAAGTTGTGGGTGAAGTTGCTGCGGTTATTCGGAAGCAGCGCCCCCCGGAACCGTACAAGGGTAAGGGAATCCGCTACAGAGGCGAATACGTCCGCCGTAAAGCTGGTAAGGCCGGAAAGGTTTAAAAGGTAGTTAGCAATGGCTATTAAAACAAAGATTGCACGTAAACGGCGTCATCGTCGTATCCGGAATAGAATTTCAGGTACTGCTGAACGGCCGCGTTTGAACGTTTTTCGTAGCCTGGACCACATTTATGCCCAGGTGATTGATGACGTGGCTGGCAAAACGCTGGCTTCTGCTTCTACAGTAGATAAAGGTCTGCGTAGCGAAGTGTCTGGAAAAACGAAGAAAGAGCAGGCAACCATGGTAGGCAAGGCGATTGCTGAACGAGCAAAAGCTGCGGGTATTTCTACGGTTCTTTTTGACCGGGGTGGGTACCTGTACCACGGCCGTATTAAAGCATTGGCTGACGGCGCTCGTGAAGGTGGTCTCGATTTCTAACTGAGGTTCAGAGAAGCATGCTGCGTCTAGTTTTTTAAAGCGCGGCAGTATGGAGAAAGAAATGGGTCAAAGACGACAAAGTTTCGAACAGGAATATGATGAGCGCATCATCGACATTACCCGTGTTGCCAAAGTTGTAAAGGGTGGTCGCCGTTTTGCCTTTCGGGTCACAGTTGTAGTTGGTGATAACAAAGGACGCGTGAGCGTTGGTGTCGGTAAAGCACGTTCTGTGCCGGATGCTATTCGCAAGGCGCTGGATGCAGCTCGTAAATCAATGACGAAGGTGCCGATTGTGGGCAGCACTGTCCCTCATGAAATCATTGGTGTGCATGGCGCGGCCCGTGTGCTGCTTAAGCCAGCATCGCCTGGTACTGGTGTTATTGCCGGTGGTGGTGTGCGTGCCGTTATTGAAGCGGCCGGGTACAAGGATATTTTGTCCAAGTCCCTGGGCAGTGCCAATGCTCTGAATGTGCTGCAGGCTACGATGAATGGTTTGAGTAATCTCAAAAGCGTTCAAGAGGTAGCCTCAGATCGGGGTAAAGATGTAGCAGATGTTACCCCGTTTTGGAGTCGTGACTAATGGCTAAATTACGCGTTACGTATACGAAGAGTTCGATTGGTTATAAAAAAGATCAAAAAGGGACTATTCGCGCACTTGGTTTTACCAAGTTGAATCAAACGGTTGAGCATGAAGATACGGCCGTTATTCGGGGAATGGTCAATAAAGTAAGTCACTTAGTGACTGTGGAAGAGGTTGAATAATGAAATTACACGATCTGCGCCCAAATGAAGGCAAAACACAAAAGCGCAAGCGAGTGGGTCGTGGTATCTCTGCCGGACAGGGTAAGACCGCCGGACGTGGTACCAAGGGCCAAGGCGCTCGCAGTGGTGGGGGAAAAGGCGTCTACTTTGAAGGTGGTCAGTTGCCTTTGGCTCGTCGTTTACCTTACAAGCGTGGTTTTACCAACGTAAACAAGGTGCACTACAAGCCAGTGAATCTGAAGACGCTGGCTGAGTTTGATTTTGACGGTGCTGAGATAACTCCGGAAGTGATGGCTGCCATTGGCCTTATCAAAAAACCAACCGATCCAGTGGTGGTTTTAGGTGATGGTGATTTGGAAGTCGCCCTGACAGTAAAGGCTCATCGTTTTTCTGCAACTGCTAAAGAAAAAATCGAGGCAGCTGGCGGTACGATCGAGGTGCTCCCCCTATCGTAATGTAGTTAGGTGGTTTCTTGACCTGCTAACTACGCCATTTCATGGAGGAAAATCATGATCGAATCAGTCAGAGCTGCTTTTTCCTTACCAGATCTACGCCGTCGTATTCTTTTTACGGTTTTGATTCTGGTGATTTATCGATTGGTGGCCAATATTCCTGTTCCTGGCGTGAATCTGGCTCAATGGCTGAATTTCACCAGTGCGACAACATCTAATCAGGTTGTTAACTTTCTGGATTTATTGTCTGGTGGTGCAGTCCGCAACTTTTCTGTAATGGCTATGGGTGTCTATCCCTACATTACAGCATCCATTATCATTCAGCTGCTCACCCCCATCATCCCGCAATTGCAGGAAATGGATTCAGAAGGTGAGTCTGGCCGCAACCGTAAAAACCGTATCACTTATTTCTTGACCGTACCGCTGTCGCTTTTGCAGGCTGTTGGTCAAATTCGTTTGGTGGGTTTTAGCCTGGGTGTTGGTGGTGCCGATGGTTTGGCTCAGATTATGCCTAACTTTGGCTTTGCCCCGGAACAACTGCTGCCTACCTTTACTACATTGCTCGCTATGATGGGTGGCACAATGTTTGCCATTTGGATGGGTGAGCTTATCACGGAAGATGGTATTGGTCAGGGTATCTCGTTGATCATCTTTGGTGGCATCGTGGCCCGGATTTTACCTGGTGTGGCTGGTCTGTTTCAGCTAGATGAAATAACAGCGCGTATTTTCACGATTGTTGCTTTCTTGCTTATTACGGTACTTACTATCTTCGTTATCGTGATTATTCAGGAAGGACAGAGGCGAATACCGGTGCAATACGGCCGTCGTGTTCGAGGCCGTAAGGTGTACCAGGGCCAGAGCAGCTATGTGCCGCTGAAAGTAAATACGGCGGGCATGATCCCGATTATCTTCGCCCAATCCATTCTGATCTTCCCTTCGGTTTTGGCCGGATTGTTTATCACGGGAAATGGTGGCTTTGTGGATACGGTGGCAACGGCCGTTAGCCGTTTTGGCAACGCGGATCCTACAGTAGCCCCGGTTGGCTTTACCATTTACTGGCTTTCCTTCTTCATTCTGGTAGTCGGTTTCACCTTCTTCTACACAGATGTGATGGTGCGCCAGCAAAACATCCCTCAGACGCTTCAGCGTCAGGGTGGGTTTATTCCCGGTATTCGGCCTGGAAAACGTACCGAAGATTACCTTACCAAAGTTGTGCGGCGCATTACCTTTGCTGGGGCTGTGTTCCTGGGCACAATTGCTATTATGCCTGGTATCATGAGCCTTCTTGGCGTCATTTTGAACATTCCTGGCATTGAGCAAAGCACATTGGTAGTCAGTGGATCTGGTCTTATCATCGTAGTGGGTGTTGTTATCGACACCATGCGACAGTTGGAATCTCAGCTGCTCATGCGGCAGTATGAAGGCTTCATCTAATGAAAACGTTTGTGGTTTTGATGGGGGCGCCCGGTGCCGGCAAAGGTACTCAGGCCAAGATATTAGAATCTTCGCTAGGCTTGCCACAAGTTGCTACGGGTGACTTGTTCCGGGCCAACTTGAAAAACGAAACGGAATTGGGCAAGCTGGCTCGTACCTACATGGATAAAGGCGAGCTGGTGCCTGATGAAGTAACTGTGGCCATGGTGCGTGATCGACTGTCGCAGTCAGATTGTGAAAAGGGAGCCATCCTCGATGGCTTCCCTCGGACCATCGCTCAAGCGAAGGCTTTAGATACACTTTTGGAAGAGTTTTCTGCCAAAATTGCCGTGGTGCCTTTCATTGATGTAGCTCAAGATGTCTTGGTGCAGCGTTTGGCCAAGCGCGCTGAGATTGAAGGTCGGGCTGACGACAACGAGGAAACAATTCGGGTACGAATGGAAGTTTACCATTCAGAAACGGCCCCGTTGTTGAATTACTATGATGAGAAAGGGCTGTTGGTCAAAATTGTGGGCGAACAATCCATCGATGATGTAACGGCCGATTTGACCGCAGTTGTGAAAGATGTGATGTAAATAAGCAATTTCTGGACAGAATAACGTTTTGGTGGCAAAATAGTAGATTGCTTTGGGTATAAGCCGAGACAACTATTTTCTCAAAATTTTTTACCAGAAATTATAAGATGTTTTGAACAGTCTGATAGAAGTGAGACTGTTTGAGGAGCTAAAGATGAAAGTATCAGCGTCTGTTAAACGTCGTTGCCCAAAATGTAAAATTATTAAGCGTAAGGGTGTTGTGCGCGTGATTTGTGTAGACCCGAATCACAAGCAGCGCCAGGGCTAAATGTACGTTGTGCCAGTTGCACTAGATTGGCACAAGATTATCTCGTAAGGAATTTCTGGAGGAATTATGGCACGTATTGCTGGTGTTGATATCCCCCGTAATAAGCGGGTAGAAATTAGTCTGACTTATATTTATGGCATTGGTAAAACTGCCAGCCAGAGTATCCTGGAAAAAGCGGGTATTGATCCCAATACGCGCGTTCAGGACTTGTCAGAAAGTGAAGTGACGCAGCTGCGTCAGATCATCGACAATGATTATGTTGTTGAGGGTGATTTGCGTCGTGAAGTAGCAATGAACATTAAGCGCCTGACGGAAATCGGCTGCTATCGTGGATTGCGTCACCGCCGTCATTTGCCCGTACACGGACAACGTACCAAGACCAATGCGCGTTCACGCAAAGGCCCCAAGAAGACTGTGGCTGGACGTGGTCGTCGTAAGGGTAAATAATCTTTTCGATTTGATATGCGGTGGGCTGGAACGGCCGTCAATCGTTCCAGCTTACTTGTTTAGGTTTTAGGAGACGGAATGGGACGTAGAAGACAGACTCAGACACGTAAAAAAGTAAAACGCATGGTGCCTCAGGGGCAAGCGCATATTTTTGCCACCTTTAACAACACCATCGTCACCATCACCGATATGGGCGGCAATACGATTGCCTGGTCCAGTGCGGGTAATGCTGGTTTTAAAGGTTCTCGTAAGAGCACCCCTTATGCCGCTCGGTTGGCTGCGCAAAATGCTGCGCGTGTTGCCCAGGAAAGCGGTATGCAAGAGTTGGACGTTATCGTTAAGGGCCCCGGCCCGGGTCGTGAACAGGCCATTCGTTCATTGCAGGCTTCTGGTATTCGGGTAAAAAGTATTCGTGATATTACGCCTGTACCTCATAACGGATGCCGCCCTAAGAAAAAGCGCCGCGTCTAATTTATTTTGTTAATAAACACCGTGTATATGATTGGTTGAGGTTGTATGCACGGTGAGTTTCCCAGTCAATGTAATTGACATTTACAGTTTATTGTTTTTGAGAGGGATGAAGGGGTGTTGCCACACCTGTAAACCTCTCATTTTAGCTTCAATACGGAGGTTAAGTTGGCAAGGTATACTGGTCCAGTATGTAAGCTTTGTCGCCGTGAAGGTGAAAAGCTGTTTTTGAAGGGGTCTCGTTGTTTAACCCCAAAATGCTCTTTTGAGCGTCGTTCCTACCCCCCAGGGGAACATGGTCGCGACAATCAGTTCCGTCGTGGGCGCGCTTCAGACTATCTGTTGCAGCTGCGTGAAAAGCAAAAGGCACGTCGTATTTATGGCGTGATGGAGCGTCAGTTTAGCCGCTATTTCCGGCGGGCAACGCAGCGTGTTGGTCTTACTGGTACCAACTTGCTGGTTCTGCTGGAGACTCGCCTGGATAACGTTGTTTACCGGTTGGGTTGGGCGGATTCGCGGTCGCAAGCGCGGCAGTTGGTGCAACATGGCCACATTACGTTGAACGGCCGTAAAACAAGTGTGCCGTCTGCCTTGGTTTCCCCAGGTGATGCCGTTGGGATTCGTCCTGAAAGCATAAAAAATAGTTACTTCAAAGTTTTGCGTGAGGATCTGGATGATCGTCAGGTACCGCGTTGGCTGTCCCTGGATATCCGAAACGTGTCCGCAAATGTTTTGAATTTACCTGCTCGTGATGATATTGATGTTTCCATCAATGAGCAGCTTGTTGTTGAATATTACTCCCGGCGGTAATTTTAACCGTCCTGAGCCTAGCATAGGGAGGTATGTACGTTGGCTATTAGTAATCTTATACTGCCCAAAATCGAAAGCACCGCGATGTCGCGTGAATACGGCCGTTTTATCCTTGGCCCCTTGGAAAGAGGGTATGGTACGACCTTGGGCAATGCTCTGCGCCGCGTCTTGCTTGCATCATTGCCGGGGGCTGCCATTACATCCATTCGTGTAACCGATGTGCCGCATGAGTTTTCGGCCATTGAGCACGTTCGCGAAGACATGATGCAGTTGATTCTGCACATTAAGCAGCTGCGCTTGAAACTTCATGGTACCGATACGGCCCGGCTGCGTCTGGAAGTACATGGCGCGGGTACCGTTACCGCTGCCGATATTCAAACGCCCCCTGAGGTGGAAATCATCAATCCTGACCTGTACCTGTTTACGGTCGATTCCGATGATGCCTTCTTGGAAATTGAGATGACGGCCGAAACTGGTCGTGGCTATTCCCCAGCAGAAGAGCGGGGACGCCTGCCCATTGGCGAACTGCCCGTGGATGCCATTTTCAGCCCCATTCGGCGTGTTGGCTACGAAGTTGAGAAAACCCGCGTGGGACAAGCAGCTGATTATGATCGCGTGGTCATGCAGATTTGGACAGATGGCACCATCAAGCCCGAAGAATCGCTGGCCCAGTCGGCCCAAATTATGATGCAATATTTGCGGCCAATCGCTGGTGTGAGCGAAGAAACCTTCTTGCCTGTTGAAGAGGAAGAAGAGGAAGAAGGCGCCATCCCGAACGAAATTTACGATACACCGATTGAGCAGCTTGATCTGAGCGTGCGCGTCTTTAATTCATTGAAGCGCACGGGCATCACCAAAGTTGGTGAAATGTTGGATATGCTGGAGCGTGGCGAAGAAACCATGCTGGCCATCCGCAACTTTGGCGAGAAATCGCTGGATGAGTTGAAAGATCAACTGCGCGCTAAAGGTTTTTTGAAAGACGAGGAAGGTGAAACGACCGCTGCCTAGCAACGGCCGTTCCCCCATAAGACGAGGTAAACATCATGCGACACAGAGTAAGCGGTCGTAGATTGGGTCGAGACACTGCACATCGTAAAGCATTGCGCAAAAACATGATTGCAGAACTGCTCATCCATGAACAAATATTGACCACAGAAGCAAAAGCAAGAATGCTACGCCCCACAGCGGAAAAAATCATTACCATGGCCAAACGTGGCCTGGCTAATGGCGAGCAAGACCCCGCCAGAGCAATCCATGCCCGTCGGCTGATTGCAGCGAGAATTGCCCGCTCCCGGGTTGTAACAAATGAAGATGGCACTGCTGAGGTAGACGCCATTAAGAAACTGTTTGATGATATTGCTCCCCGTTTTGCTGATCGTCCCGGTGGTTACACCCGCCTGGTAAAAATTGGCAAACGCTCTGGTGATAACGCCGACATGGCAATGCTCATGTTGGTAGACGGGGAGTAATGCTTGCCCACTTATGCTGCTCTGATAGCCTACGATGGCACAGAGTATCATGGTTTTCAGCGGCAGGTTGAAAGTCAACCAACTGTACAAAGTACCATCGAAGAGAGTCTGAGCCGGCTAGCCCCCCAACCCGTTACGTTGCTTGGCTCAGGACGAACAGATAGTGGTGTGCATGCAGTTGGTCAAGTTATCTCATTTTCACTGGCATGGCGGCACAGCAGCGAAGATTTACATCGAGCGCTGAATGCCAATTTGCCAGAAGATATCGCAATTTTACAATTGAAGCAGGTGTCATCATCATTTCATCCTCGATTTGATGCACAGCGAAGGGCGTACGAGTACACTGTTTACGATGGCTCGATACGACATCCGTTAAAGCGGCAGTTTAGCTGGCATGTAAACAGAAAGCTGGATGAAGCCAAGATGAATCAGGCAGCCAAATATCTGCTGGGTGTGCATAACTTTGCCACCTTTGGGCAGCCGCCACAGGGTAGCAACTTTGTGCGCGAACTGTTTATGGCAGAATGGACACGTTCTGACTGTGATTTAACCTTTCGGATTGAAGCAAATGCATTTTTGTACCGAATGGTGCGCAGCATCGTGGGTAGCTTGAAACTGGTTGGTGAAGGCACCTGGTCTACAGAAGAATTTGTGGAGGCTTTTAAAGCCCAAAACCGTCATGAGTGCGGTACGGTGGCCCCTCCACAAGGTCTTTGTCTTGTTTCAGTAACATATAAAACCCTGAACTGGTCTGCGTAAAACACAGGTTTCTGGAAAACGTTGAGGCCAGATGGTTTACGTTTAGGAGAAAGCGGCATGAAAACGTTCATCACAAAACCGGCTGAAGTTCAACGCCAATGGTTTATTGTGGATGCACAAGGCCAAACATTAGGCCGATTGGCATCACGTATTGCCACCATATTGCGCGGTAAGCATAAGCCAGGATTTTCCCCCTCGGTTGATTGCGGCGATTATGTGGTTGTAATCAATGCAGATAAAATTCATGTAACGGGTCGTCGGATGGATCAGAAAGTGTACTATCGTCACTCTAATTATCCCGGTGGTCTTACAGAAGTTACGCTGCGTGAGCAGTTAGAAAATTACCCAACACGTCCCATTGAGTTGGCCGTTAAGGGGATGCTGCCCAAGAATAAATTGGGTCGCAAAATGATCAAGAAGCTGAAAGTATACGCGGGCGAAGAGCATCCGCATCAGGCACAGCAGCCTGTTCCAATGGAACTGTAGGAGATTGATTGAGATGGCAGAAGAATCAAGACGGTATTACGAAGGAATTGGCCGCCGCAAGCGTGCTTCTGCGCGCGTACGCATCATTTTGGATGAAGAAGCGACAGGCAACTTTGTGGTAAATGGCAAAGACGTGAAGGAATATTTCCCACGTTTTGGCGATTATCTGGCTTTGACTGGCCCGTTGGATGATGCTGATTTGATGGGCAAGGTGGACGTGAGCGTACACATCAATGGTGGCGGTATTACCGGGCAAACGGGCGCTGTGCGTTTGGGTCTGGCTCGCGCCTTGGTGGAGTATGATGAAAACCTGCGCGGTCCGCTGCGTGCTGGGGGGCATCTAACCCGTGACGCACGCATTAAGGAACGCAAAAAGCCAGGTTTGAAACGTGCCCGTAAGGCTCCGACTTACACCAAGCGTTAATTTGTTTGGTCGTTTAGTCTAAAATTTGATCGATTAAAAAGGCGAGAGATGTCTCTCGTCTTTTTGCTTTACACAGCCATCAAGGGGATAAAGCGATGGGAATTACAGTTGTTGGATTGGGGCCGGGAAACGGCCGTTTCCTCACCAGAATCGCCTGGGACATTTTAAGCCAGGCACAGGACGTGTATCTGCGTACGGCGCGCCATCCTGCCGTGGCGGATTTGCCAGAGAGCGTGACGTGTCACAGCTTTGACCACATCTACGATAGCGCTGACAGTTTTGAGACAGTGTATAAAACCATTGTGGCAGAGCTGTTGCAATTGGCTCAACAAAATGACGTGATTTACGCGGTGCCAGGGCATCCGTTTGTGGGGGAATCGACCGTGACGCGGTTGGTGGCGGAAGCCAAAGTGGCTGGCGTTGCAGTGAATGTCGTGGCTGGGCTGAGCTTTGTGGAGCCTTGTTTAACGGCCGTATCCCAAGACGGTATGGACGGCGTGCAAATCTTCGACGCGATTGAGCTGAGCCAATATTTGTACCCGCCCGTAAACCCAGATTTTCCGCTGTTGCTGGGGCAGGTGTACAGCCGGATGTTGGCGAGTGAGTTGAAGTTGGTATTAACGGCCGTTTACCCCGATGAACATCCCGTCACCCTCATCCACCAGGCCGGGGACGATGATGAGGCCATTGAACAGGTGCCCCTGTACGCCATCGACCGCAGTGATGCCGTGAGCCATCTCACCAGCCTGTTTGTGGCCCCGCTGCCCCAGCCGTCTTCGCTGAATGCACTCGCCGAGACGGTGGCCATTTTGCGCAGCCCGGATGGCTGCCCCTGGGATCAGGAGCAGACGCCGCAGAGCTTGCGCAGTGGCTTTTTAGAGGAAGCCAGCGAGGTGTTGGGTGCCATTGACGCCAACGACGTAGACGAACTGCGCGAGGAGTTGGGCGACGTGCTGTACCATCTGGTGATGCAGACGCAGATTGCCAGCGAGGATGAGGAATTCCGCCTGACGGACGTGATTGCTGGGATTGATGCCAAGCTGAAATATCGCCATCCGCATGTGTGGGGGGATTGGCAGGTGAGCAATAGCGCCGAGGTCATCGAAAATTGGGAGATGCTCAAGGCTAAAGAGAAGGCAGATCGATCTGATTCGCTCGTGGACAATATTCCAGAGGCGCTGCCGGCGCTGGCTCGGTCGCAAAAGCTGCAAGGACGGGTGCGCAAAGTGGGCTTCGACTGGCCTGAGATTAATGGCGTCTATGAAAAAGTACAGGAAGAGATTGTCGAATTGCGTGAAGCTACAACGCCAGAGCATCGGGCGGAAGAACTGGGTGATTTGCTGTTTGTGGTGGTGAATCTAGCTAATTGGCTGGACCTTGATGCCGAATCGGCGCTGCGTGAGGCTAATTTGAAGTTCAGCCGCCGCTTTCGTGGTGTGGAAAAGTTAGCTGCAGCCCGCAATTTGACCCTGTCAGATATGACGCTGGATGACCTTGAAGCACTTTGGCAAGAAGTTAAAATGCAGCTCAAAGAGTAAGCACAGCTTGCCAAACGGTACCGTGTTGGTTAAAGTAGTCGCGGCTTTACTAGGTGAGTTTTTGATGTATAGGAAGGAGGCAGTGTGACGGCCGTATTAAACATTGTCTTTGCTGGCATTGCTGGTGTAGCAATTTTGGCAGCGCTTTATTTCGGGGGACGCGCCGTGATGCGTCGTGGGCAGTCCACGGAATCTGCTTACAACGTGGGTCGGTTGGAAGCGCGTCGTTCGGTGCAGATTGACCTTATTCGGGCGCTGGCCTCGATTGTGGTAGCGCTTATCTTCCTGGGGGCATTTGGCCTGACGCCCCGCTCTGTAGAGCCGCTCATTTCCCCAACAGAACCATCTGTGCTGGATGCCACGGAAATCCCCGCAGAGCCCTCTGCCACAACATCACCCACCGACTTGCCTACCCCAGCTCCCGTCACGCCCTCTGTGGAGGAGGTGGAAGTTGTAGAGCCACTTGCCTCGCCAACCACACCCGCCACTGACCAACCTACGTCGGCGCCCACAAATACGCCAGAACCGGCGGCAAATACAGCAATTGTGAGCAGTGGGGTTGGTGTTTGGCTGCGCTCTGCCCCCAGCACCAACGGGGAACAGCTGGAGTGGCTGCTCGATGGCACCGTTCTCACCTTGCTTGATGGCCAGGAAACGGCCGATGATCTAATCTGGCAGCAGGTCCGAACTGACACTGGCATCATCGGCTGGGTCGCCGCCGATTTCATCCTCATTTCCGAATAAACAAACAGAGGTTTGTGGCTCTTATTTGCGCAGTTCCGTTAGGAGGTCGCTCTCACCCATTGCCAAAGCAATAGCTTCTTCTATCTTCATATCTTGCCCGGCAGCATAAACAGCGGCATACATTTTTTCGTCGATCATCTCTATGATAACTGCTAAATCCTTGTCTACGGCCGTTTGCTCATGTGGCGGTCGGGGGTTATACAAAGTTACTCGCATAGCATCTCCCCAGGCATAAATGGCCAAGGCTTTCTTCACCTGCGCTTGAATCACGGCCAGGCTGGCTAACCCTTCTAAAGCATACACAACCCCGATTTTTACCCCAATCTTAGAAAATACCTGCTGGGCGTCGATGAGTAAGGACTTTGCTTTGTCTGGCTTACCCAGTCGTAAAAGAACATGTCCTAGATGGGTAGCTGCCCAATTACTGTAGTGCAGTTCGCCTACTTGCTGTAGTATCGTCATGCCTTTCTCAATATACTGGCACGCCTTGTCGTAGTTGCCCTGATCATAATAAAAACGCCCAAAATCATACAAACCTATGCCAGTTCGTCTTGGTCCCAAAGACTCTTGAATGGCTAGGCTCTCATGCAACATCTCCTCCGCAGAGACATAATCTCCTAGCGCGCTTGCCGCATCCGCAGCCGAACCCAAGGCATCGGCGAGGGAAGCCAAATCACCCATTTCACGAAACAAAGCGGCACTTTCTTTAGCATAGAGTAGGGCTTGATCAAAATCATTTCTCTCAATCGCATAGATGGCTGAGATAAGCAACACACCAGCCATTCCTAATCGGTCCCCTAATGACTGGAAAATGGTCAAACTCTCATTTAATAATGCCAAACCCTCATCTTGAGCCAACTCTATGTTGCCGCGCAGCTGCGCTGATAAACAAAGACTCTGGGCAATTCCCGCCTGGTCTCCTAAATCTCGATATAAAGCCAAACTTTCTGTAACCAATGAATAAGGGCGGTCACCGATACCCAAATGATATTTAAATTGAGACCACACCCACAAAGCTCTGGCCCTGAGGGATGAAGTTATATCCTTATCATCCGCTAAAAATTGAGCCAGATAAGCGTCTCCTTCCCGGAGGTAGCCGTCCCGCCAAAAGCGCCAGATGGCGATGGTGAGTTTCAGCCCTGCTTGGCTATCGGTTTGCCGCGCCCAACTCAACGCGGCCCGAATATTGTCTAACTCCTTTGCCAAATTGGTCATCCAGACGGCTTGATCGGGTCCTGCCAGTGCCACTTCAGCCTGTTCGGCCATCTGGAGAAAATAGGCCAGATGGCGATCCTGTAACAGGGCTTTCATACCGGCATCTGCCAGTTTTTCCTGAGCGTATTGCCGGATGCTTACTAACAGGCGATAGCGCCTTTCATGTCCTGGTCGGCATTGGGCGATGACCAGAGATTTCTTGACCAACTCGTCTAGTAAATCCAGCAAATCAAAACGGTCAAGTGCCTCATCGGCACAAACAGCCTCCACCGCTGCCAGACTCATGCCGCCGACAAAGACGGATAAGCGCTGTAACAAGTGCTGTTCGGCAGGCGTTAATAATGCCCAGCTCCACTCGATTGAGGCGCGTAAGGTTTGCTGGCGGAGCAGCGCCGTACGGCGGCCGCCGGTGAGTAAGCGAAACCGATCATCCAGACGAGAGGCAATTTGGGCCACTGTTAAGACTTTAACTCTGGCGGCCGCCAGTTCGATAGCCAGTGGCAGTCCATCCAGCTGTTGACAAATTTGAACCAGCGGCATGATATTGTTTTCAGTTAACTGAAAATCTGGCAAAACGGCCGTAGCCCGGTCCACAAACAAAGTGATCGCCTCGTATTTTGCCCATTCCTTCAAAGATAAAGAAGTCGGTTGAGGGCGGTCAGGCATTGAAAGCGGTGCCACTTGAAAAAGTTTTTCTCCCGGAATGGCGAAGGCTTCTCGGCTGGTGGCCAGAATTTTTATCTTCGGACATGCATGTAACAATGTTTCGACAAACTGAGCCGTCGCATGAATCAAGTGCTCACAATTGTCCAGGATCAACAGGCCGGATTTTTGTTGCAAATATGAAAGTAAACTTTCAAAAACCGGTCGGTCACCTGAATCTCGTAGACCCAGCGTATAAGCGGTCGTTTCGGCCACATAACTCGGATTGGAAACCGGGGCTAATTCAATCAGCCACACCCCATCGGGAAAAGCTGCTCGCAAGCGGTGCCCAACCTGAATAGAAAGGGTTGTTTTGCCAATACCGCCAATGCCGGTCAACATGACCAGGCGGTTGTGAGTGATGAGGTTTTCGATCTCGGCCAGCGCTTCCTCCCGGCCGATAAAAGAGGTGAGCAGTTGTGGCAGGTTGTGGCGCACTTTTGTGACCCGCGGGTTACTCTGCTGTCCATCGGCCACAGCGACGTCAGTGGGATTCTCGAAGCGAGGCACAAATTCACCACGGGCGCGGCGAACGAAATTTTCCTGTTCGTCTTCGGGAATTTGCAGATGCTGGGCTAACAGTTGAGCCAGTTGTATAGACGGCCGTCTCTCATCTCGCTCAATTTTCCGTACAGTCACAGGGGCACAGCCTGCCAGGGCAGCCAGGACTTTACGCGTCAGTCCCAGCCGCTTGCGCCGCGTTTCCATCCATTCACCAAATGAAACAATTTCTGTCACTAAGTTATGCCTTTCAACGACTTGTATCACTTTTGTACCACTATCGTAACACAAAGCGATACCAAACGGGGGAGGCTATCCTGTTTAATAACAACAGTCATGACTAATTTAGTTTATCAAACAGAGACAGAGCATAAATACATAGAGTCAGTTTCAATAAAAATTAATGACCCACCACAAAAAGGAGACAGCATCATGTTACTTTATTCCATTTCATACCTGGCCTGGTACATCAGCCATTACGCCGGCAGCATCATCGCCTCTGGCGGTTTGGAAAGCAATTAATCAAGTTAGCAAATTATAAAAAGGAGACAGCAAAATGTTACTTTATTCCATTTCATACTTAGCCTGGTACATCAGCTATTACGCAGGCAGCATCATCGCCTCTGGCGGTATTGAACACAATTAATCAAGGTAACCATCGGGTCAAGCGCTTGCCTGACCCGATGGTGCTGCCACCCCTGGAAACCTCATGAACCCAATAACCAAGCTCAGATCCGCTGCTGCCCACCTTGCGATGTTCCGGTCCTTCGTTACGGGTGCGCCGATCCACCTTCCTTCTCTTACCCATCTGGTGCGTGCCCATACGGCCGAAAACAAAAACAGGGCCGCCAACTCCCGCCGCACGGTTGATCCAAACCCCCGATTTTTGCAGCAGACTCTGGAGCGGCGGATCCGCCGCCAGGTTCAACTGGCGGTTCGCGAGACCGACTTCTACCAAGACCGGTTCGCCGAGGATGGCATCAACTGGCAAGAGATCACCCTGGCGCACTTTCGCGAGCTGCCTCTCACCACCAAAGCGGATCTTCGAGGCCGACCCGAGGGATTCGTGCGCCGTGGCTTTTCCCCAACATTGCGCACCATGACCACCGGCACGACCGGTCAGGGAACCAGCATGCTTTTTACATCGCGTGAATCTCAGATATTCACCTTGATGGCCGCCCTTGGCCTGCTTCGCCAGGGCCTCATTTCGGACAAAGATATCGTCCAGGTCAGCACCAGCACCCGAGCGCTGCTGGGCAATCAGAGAGCCATCGACGCTTACCGTCAGACCGGCGCCCTCGTTTACCAGACCGGCGTCGTTGAGCCAGAGCGCGCCTTGGCCCTTTTAGCCGAACAGCACCGTTTGCCCAAGCGCAAAAGTCAGGTGAGTATCCTTT
Source organism: Ardenticatenaceae bacterium (assembly GCA_020634565.1). Classification (GTDB taxonomy): domain Bacteria; phylum Chloroflexota; class Anaerolineae; order Promineifilales; family Promineifilaceae; genus Leptofilum. The sequence goes on along the minus strand of JACKBN010000007.1, from coordinate 100,274 downwards.
TTACCTATCCTTCTTATCTGGGTAGACTCCTCGAAGCAGGCCACGCCGCTGGCTACGGGCCTCAGGATTTCGGTCTAGAACGGATCACCATCGGTGGTGAAGTCAGCAGTCCCGGTTTGCGCCAGCGCACTCAGGCGTTGTTTGGGCCAGTTGCCTTCGATGAAGGGTACGGTATTTCGGAAGCCTGGCCATTTGGCGGCAGCTACTGTGAAGAAGGTCATCTGCACTTTGATCCTTTGCGCGGCTTGTTGGAGGTCATTGACCCCGATACCGGGCAGCCCGCATCGGCCGACACCGCTGGCTCTCTCGTCCTGACCCCATTCTTCCCCTTCCGCGAGTCCACAATCCTATTACGGTACGATACCGGCGATATGGTACGCACCCTGTCCGAGCCGTGCCGTTGTTCGCTCAGACACCATCCGGCTACCAGTCACCTTCTGGGGAAAAAACGGTTTTGTGTTCGCTCTGCCGACCGCTGGTTTGGCCCCCGAGACCTCCTGGCGGTTTTGGAGTCCAATTTGAATGTGCCGCTTCCCGTCCGCTTTGGGGTTCGCCTGGCTGCCGATGGCTACGCGCTTCAAGTCATCGTGCGGGAAGCCACAGCCGAGTGCCAGCGCGAGCTCTGCGACCAACTCCAGACCGCCGGCATTCCCATCCATTCCCTGGCGTTAATGACCGATCCCAACCAGCTGGAGAACCCGTTTCCCTGGCGCGGCGATCTGCATGAGGCGTCCTTCACACATTAACGGAAGCGAAGGCAAGCAATTGGCGCTCTCGCCTGAAGAAACTGAGAGGTAAAACGATATGTTCACCGGGATACAAACAACAGGGCACAAAATGAACAAATGGTACAAAAAACATTTTCCACATCCCAAACCCTTTCAAACGATTCTCCTGCTTTGCTTGCTGGCCGGGCTACCACTATTGCTGCCTGTCCAACCCAGCCTGGCTGAGCCACCCCCGCCGGCCGCCGCCACGATCCTTGTCACAGTAGATGGCAATGTTGATGTAGGACGGTTTACTTCCTTGGTGCTCAACAGCAGTGGCAACCCGGTCATCAGCTACTATGACGAAGCCAACACCGCCCTGAAAGTCGTCGTCTGCAATGATGCCGCCTGCACAGTGCGTACCACGACCACGGTAGACAACAATGGGGATGTGGGATGGCATACCTCCCTGGCGCTCAACAGCAGCGGTAACCCAATCATCAGTTACTATGACATCGCCAACGAAGCCCTGAAAGTCGCTGTCTGCCACGATGCCACCTGTACCAACCCAACGCTAACAACAGTGGACAACAGTGGTAAAGTAGGATTGTTTACTTCCCTGGCGCTCAACAGCAGTGGCAACCCGGTTATCAGTTACTATGACGACACTAACTTGGCCCTGAAAGTTGGCATCTGCAATATTTGTCTGGTTCCCACGCACACAACGGTTGACAATGCCGGTAACGTCGGCCAATTTAGCTCGCTGGCGCTAAACAGTAGCGGCAGCCCTGTCATCAGCTACTTCGATGACGCCAATGACGTTCTGAAACTGACAGTCTGCAACAATGCCGCCTGCACAGAGCGTACCACAACCACACTAGACAGCGCTGGTAGCGTGGGCCGAAACACCTCGCTAGCGTTAAACAGCAGCGGCAATCCGGTCATCAGTTATCTCTATTACGACTTCAATGTGTCCGACGGCGACCTGAAGCTGGCCATCTGCCACAATGCCGCCTGCACGAGCCCCACCCTGACCACCGTCGATAGCGTCGATAACGTGGGGTATCACACCTCGCTGGCGTTGAACAGCAGCGGCAACCCGGTTATCAGCTATTACGATGCCACTAACGACGACTTGAAAGTGGCTGTCTGTCACGATGCGGCTTGCATCAATCCCACGTTGACCACGGTAGATACCGGCGGCGATGTGGGCTATTTCACCTCGTTGGCGCTCACCAGCAGCGACAATCCCGTCATCAGCTATTACGACAACATCAACTTCAACCTGAAGCTGGCCGTCTGTGATGACCCAGTTTGCAGCAGCGTTACCAAACGGGCGATTGACATTGCCGGTGTTGTGGGGCAGTTTAGCTCCCTCGCCCTCAACAGCCAGGACTTTCCCGTCATCAGCTACTGGGACGCCAGCAACACCAATCTGAAACTGGCCGTGTGCAACAACAGCACCTGTACACAGCCAACGATAACCACGGTTGATGCTATCGGCGATGTCGGGCAGTACAGTTCCCTGGCCCTAACCAGCACCGACACACCCATCATCAGCTATTACGACGCCACCAACGAAGACTTGAAGGTAGCTGTCTGCAATGATATTGCCTGTACGACCCCCACGATGACCACCGTAGACAGCCCTGGAAATGTGGGTATGCACAGCTCCCTGGCACTCGACGACAGCGGCTTTCCGGTGGTCAGTTATTACGACAGCGCGCCCAACAACAATTTGAAAGTGGCAACCTTCAACTCGCCAACGGCCGTTGCGGCAGACCATCAGGTGTTCTTACCGTTTGTCGTTCGCTGATATACCTTAGATTAGGAGGAGGCGGTTTTGGCGTTGGAGGCCGCTTCCTGCCGCCAGGTGGCGATGGTTTCGTTATATTTCGGGGATTGGTGACGGAAGTAGGTGTCGTACAGCTCGGCGTAATGGCCGCCCTGCTGCATCAGCGCATCGTGGTCGCCTTGCTCGATGATGCGCCCTTTTTGCAGGACGATGATGCGGTCGGCGGCGCGCACGGTGGAGAGGCGGTGGGCAATGATGATCGCCGTGCTGTTGGCCATGATCAGGTTCAGCGCCTGCTGAATTTGAGATTCGGTGAACGGATCCACGCTGGCGGTGGCTTCATCCAGCACGAAGATGCGGGGGGATTGCACCAGGACGCGGGTGAGGGCAACGAGCTGTCGCTGCCCCATCGAGAGGCGGCTGCCGCGCTCGCCCACTTCGCTGTCCAGGCCATTGGGCAGCGTTTCTAGCCATTCGCCGTCGCCGATGCGGCGGGCCATTGCTTCGATTTCGGCGTTGGTGGCGCTGGGACGGCCGTATCTAATATTCTCTGCCACCGTGCCCGCAAACAAAAACGGCACCTGCGACACAATGCCGATTTGCTGCCGGAAGGCGGTCAGGTCGAAGTGGCGAATGTCTGTGCCGTCTACGCAGATTTCCCCTTCCTGGAATTCGTAGTAACGGGCGATGAGTTTGATGATGCTGGATTTGCCCGCGCCAGTGTGCCCCACCAGGGCAACGCTCTCGCCCGGGGGGATGTGCAGCGAAAAGTCGTCCAGTACCTGTTCCTGCTCGGAGTAGCGGAAAGAGACGTGATCGAAGACAATCTCGCCGCGCAAATTTTGGGGCTTTGTGCTACCGGTTTGTTTAACGGCCGTTTCCACATCCATCAGCGCAAACACCCGTTCCGAAGCAGACAATCCCGCCTGAAACTGGCTCCAAAACGCTGACAGGTTGGTAATGGGGAACCAGAAGCGGTCCACCGTGGCCACAAACAGGTACCAGGCCGCAATCGTAATCGCCCCAGCCACCGCACTGCGACCGCCAAAATAGATGAGAACGGCCGTACCAATGCCGCCCAAAATGTTCAGTACCGGAAAAATATTAGCAATCACAAAGCCGCGCCGCACGTTGATGCTGTACGCTTGCCGGTTCACGCCCAAAAACTCGTCGTAGATTGCCTGCTCCTGGCGGAAATTTTTGGCCACGCGAATGCCCGTCACGGCCTCCTGGATCGATTTGTTGACTTCGCCCAGGGCGCGTGAGCCTTGCCGTGTGACCTTGCGCGCCAAATTGCGGAAGGAGAGCGCCGCCAACATCACAAACGGGGCCATCGCCAACACGAGCAGGGTGAGCCGCCACTCAATGGTAAACAGCGTAATGAGCAAAATAAGGGCGACGGCCAACTGGTTGATGACGTCGGTGCTGAGCACGATGACTTCGCCAAATTCCTGCGTGTCGCTGGTGATGCGGCTGACGATGCGGCCTGAGCTGTATTCGTCGTAAAAAGAGAGGTCTTGGCGAGCGGCAGCGGCAAAAGCGTCCTGACGCATCGCCAAAATGACGTCCGCGATCACTTCAGAGGTAAGCTGGCGGCGCACCCAGTTCAGCCCCCAGTTGCCGATGCCGGTAACAAACACCACGCCGATGAGCAGGGGGATGAGGCGGCTGTCACCGCCGTCGGCCATCACGCCCACCGCGTTGGAAACGATGAGGGGCAGCGCCGCCCCGGCCAGCGCCATCAAAAAGACGCAGATGGTGACGATGATCACTTTGCGTTTGTGGGGGCGAAAGTAGTGCAGAATGCGCTGCACCAGTTGTTTGTCGCTGTATTGTCGGTCGTAAGCTTCTGCTTCCAGACCGCGCATGACGGCTGCCATAAATTGTCCTTTGGGGAGATTGGAGACTGGAGATTAGAGATTGGCTATCTTTTCAATCTCCAGTCTCTAATCTCCAATCTCCTTTCTTTATAAAATGCGCTGACCAAGCAAAGATGCCGCCAGCTCCACGGCAAGTTCGGCCGTGCGGTTCATGGTATCAAGGATTGGATTTATTTCAACAATGTCCATCGACTGCACGCGGCCACTGTCGCCCAAAATTTCCATGAGCAGGTGCGCTTCGCGATAGCTGAGTCCGCCAGGAACGGCCGTTCCCACCCCAGGCGCTTCATCCGGGTCCAAACTGTCCATGTCCAAACTCACATGAATGCGTGAAAAGTGGCGCAGCCGGTCAATCGCTTGCCGGGCTACGCTGGCCATGCCCATCTCATCGACGTGCCGCATGGTAAAAACGCTGATGCCGCTGCGCGCCAGCCGCTCCCGCTCCGCTTCGTCCAGGTCACGAATGCCGATTTGCACAATCTGGCGCGGTTTGAGTTTGGCCCCAGGCTGGCCCACGTTGACCAGCGATTCGGGACCTTCGCCTACCAGCGCCGCCACCGGCATGCCGTGGATGTTGCCGCTGGGCGAGCTTTCTGGCGTGTTGAAGTCGCCGTGAGCATCTACCCAGATGACGCCCAGCGGTTCTTCCTGTGACTGGGCGGCAATGGAGCCGATGCTGATGCTGTGGTCGCCACCCAGGAAAATGGCAAACTCGTCAGCTGTGACGCATTTGCGGGCGATGTCGTAGATGTTTTGGCAAACGGCCGTTACCGTTTTCAATCGTTTGGCTCCGGTTTGGGCTACATCCTCTTCCGGGTTGGGGACAGGGACGTTGCCCTCGTCAAAAACTGTGTGCCCCAGCCGCTCCAGCCGGGCCTGCAAGCCCGCGTAACGGGCTGCGCTGGGACCCATGTCCACGCCGCGCCGATTTTGGCCCAGGTCCATGGGCACGCCAATAATGCGAATATTCCTTTTGTGCAATGTGCGCCTCTCTTTCAAAAAAATAGTGGTTTGCTTATTGTGGCCTATCCAGCTAGATGGGGCAACTTGGCGGTGAACGGTATTCGGTGATCAGTAATCAGTGGTCGGTAAACAGCACTCACTCTTGGGGGAGCCTTTACCGATAACTGCTTACTGTTTACTGTTTACGGTATAATTCGGGCATGACATCTTCGCTGCTGCAAAATCATCAACTACGCTGGCCCACCGATTGGGCCGATATTTTTGGCCGTGAGGCACCGCTGATTATTGAGATTGGTTTTGGCAGCGGGCATTTTTTGGTGGATTTGGCTCAGAAACGGCCGTCTGCCAACGTCCTCGGGGTGGAAATTTCCCTACCTGCGCTGGATAAGGCGCAGCGCAAGGTGCGCACGCTGGGTTTGAACAACGTGCGGTTGTTACAAAGCGATGCTCGCTACCTGCTACAAGCTCTCTGTTCGCCGGAAGCGGTGGCTGAGGTTTACATCAATTTCCCCGATCCGTGGCCCAAGGCTAAGCAGCTGCACCGGCGGCTGATCAACGTGGATTTTTTGCATCTGTTGGCGACGCGCATGGTGCCAAACGGCCGTCTGGACGTGGCCACCGATCACGCAGATTATGCCCTGGCCATTACCGAGGCGTTGGAGAGTACGCCGTATTTCCAAAGTCGCCTGCCCACGACGTTTGTGACGGAAGACACCGAGCGGCTGCGTACCAAATACGAACAAATCGGCCTGGATGAAGGGCGCACCTGCCATTATTACAAGTTTGCCCGTGTTGAAACGGCCGTTCCCCAAAGCTACCCCATCCCCAAGGAGTTTCCAATGCCCCATGCTGTCTTGCAATCCCCGCTTGGTTTAGATGCGATTGAGGCTGAATACGGCCGTTTCCAATACTCTTACGACGACTGCCACATCAACTTCATGGAGCTGTTCCGGGCCAAGGACGATGACTCGCTTTTTGTGGAAACGTACATCAAGGAAGAGCCAGTGGCGCAGCGGCTAGGGTTGGTTATTCGGCAGCGCGAGCCAGGCAACTACGTCATTAGCCTGCACGAGCTCGGCTTCCCACGCCCCACGCGCGGTGTGCAGTTGGCGATTGGCCAATTGGCCATCTGGCTGGTAAGCCTCAACGACGAGACCAAAATTTTGCACCACAATTTACTGCCCGAAGCCCTATCAACCAACCTCTCGGAAGTTCATTAACGATAAAAATGTCTGACTCTTGGCCACAGAGTTCACAGAGATTTTTGAGATTGGTCTCAGGTCTCTATGCTCTCTTTTTTCTCTGTGGCTTTTCGGATAGATTTACCCCCACGACGGGTGAAAATCGTAGGTCGGATTGCCAATCCGACCCACCTGCACAAAGGATGTGTGAGTGATGCAGCTTGACCTGGAACTGTACCGTGAGGAAGCGCAAGTTGAGGGGGATGTACGCATTAGCTACATTCGCATCGCCCCGGAACGGCCGTTGCACACCATCCTGTTTGTTCACGGTTTTGGCGGTCGGGCGCGGCAGTGGCGCTACCAGATTGAAGAGTTTGCCATCCACAATGAGGTGATAGCGATTGATTTGCGCGGGCACGGCAGCTCCTCGCGGCCTGGGCATGGGTACGAAATGGAGCGCATTTTGGCCGACATCATGGCCGTTTTGCGCCATTGTGACGTCAATCGGCCGATTGTGCTGGCGGGGCACTCCTACGGTGTGGCCATCGCCACCGAGTTTGCCTGGCGCTACCCGGAGCGCGTCAGCCACCTCATTCTCATTGCCGGGGCGGGTGAGTACAGCATTTTGCCCGCCTACAAAGTGATGTTCCGCCTGCCAGAAGCGCTGCTGCGGCTGCTGCAACCCATTGCCAACCGCATCATGGACGCCTCGCTTTACGCCCTGCAGGAGCTGTACCTGAACAACATGCGCCGCTGGCGCGGCTGGGACAAATTCCCCGAACTAAAGCCCGCCACGATGGTGATTTTGGGCAACAAGGACCGCGTTTTGCCGCAGTCGGCGTTTGAGCGGGTGGCAGAGCTGGTGCCCGAAGGCTCGGAGGTGATCAACGTGGGCGTTTCGGCGCACATGGTGATGTTGGAGCGGCGGGACGCGGTGAATCGGGCCATCGAACGCTTTTTGGATGGGGGAACGGCCGTTCCCACCTATTCTCGTTGGCGCAGCGATGCCGATACGGGCGGGCGTGGCGGTTTGTCGGCGGAACGTCCCTGGTTGGCGAGTTATGAAACGGCCGTACCGCCCACCATCGACATTCCCCGCCTCCCCCTGACCCGCCTGTTGGACCGCGCCTGGCGGCGTTTCCCTAATCGGCCTGCCATCCGTTTTATGGGGCGAACGCTGAGCTACCGTTCGCTCAGTGCGCAGGCGGCTCGTTTTGCCAACGGGCTGCTCTCGCTGGGGGTGAAGAAAGGGACGCGCATCATGCTGCTGCTGCCCAACATGCCCCATTTGGTGATTGCGTATTATGGCACGCTGCGCATCGGCGGCATTGTCGTGATGGCCAATCCGCTGGACCCGGCGCAGGAGCTGGTGCGGCAGGCGAATGCATCCGGGGCAGAGGTGTTGGTGACGCTGGGACGATTTGGCGAAACGGCCGTGCGCATCAAGGCCCAAAGCAGCGTGCGTCATGTCATCTATGCCAGCATTTCCGATTATTTGCCGCTGACCAAAAAGCTGGCGGCGAGCGTGATGCCTGGCCCACGTGCCGCCGACAAACCACCCAATCCCGACGTGAGCTCCGATTTTGTGTGGCAGCGCTGGCTGCGTAAATTTCGGCCCCAGCCGCCCAAGGTGGAATTACGCGCGGAGGATACGGCCGTTATCCAGTTCACCAGCGGTACGACGGGCAAACCGAAGGGCGTGGTGCTGAGCCATTACAATTTGGTGGCCAACACGATGCAGGTGCGCCTCTGGCTGACCGACGTGCGGGATGGGCAAGAGGCGATGCTCTGCGTGGTGCCGTTTAGCCACGTGTACGGCATGACCTCGGCGATGAACCTGGCGGTGAGCATTGGCTCCAGCATGATTTTGCTGCCCCGCTTCGACACGGAGGAAGTGCTGCATACGATTCGTCGCACCAAGCCGACGCTGTTCCCCGGCGTGCCGGCCATGTACGTGGCGCTGAACAATTTTCCTGGCGTGCGCAAATTTGGCATCGAGTCGATTCGCGCCTGCATTAGTGGGGCGGCGCCGCTGCCGATTGAGGTGAAGGAAACGTTTGAGAAGCTGACCAAGGGCACGTTAGTGGAAGGGTACGGCCTGAGTGAAGCCAGCCCGGTGACCCACGCCAATCCGATAAACGGCCGTCACAAAGTGGGGTCGATTGGCCTGCCGTTGCCCAGCACTCGAGGCGCGCATTGTGGATTTGAAGACGGGACGGCCGTTGGCCATCGGGCAAATTGGAGAGTTGGTGATTCGTGGGCCGCAGGTGATGCGTGGCTATTGGGAAGATGAGTCCGCCACGCACGGGATTATCGACAAGGAGGGCTGGCTGCATACCAACGACGTGGCTCGCATGACTGAAGACGGCTACTTCCAGATTATCAGCCGCCGCCAGGACAGCTGGCAGGGCGAAGATAAAGCGCTGGCGTATCCGCGCGACGTGGAAGAGGTGATTTACGAGCTGCCGGAGGTGCGCGAAGTGGTGGTGGTGGGCGTGGCCAACCAGCCCATTGCTTTTGTGAGCCTGAAAGAGAAAACGCGCGTGCCGGCCAAAACAATCATCTCCTTTTGTGAGCGGCGGCTGCCGCCCAGCCAGGTGCCGCGCCTGGTCATTTTTGTGAAGGATTTTCCGCGCAGTTTTATTGGCAAGGTGCTGCGGCGGGAGCTGGTGTCACAATATCAGCAGCAAATCATGGCGGAGGGGGGCAGTGTGGGGCAGCATTTGGCCGGTTTGGAGGATACGGCCGTCAGTTGAGAAACTTTTCTACGGTTTGCAGTACGGTTTCCAGGCGGTAAGGTTTTTGCAAAAAGCCTGTGGGCCGTGTGCCAGCCATCTTCTGCAAAATTTCGCCTTCCGTGTAGCCAGAAGAGAGAATGATTTTGGCCTCAGGATTGATGCTGCGCAGGGTATGGAACACGTCTATGCCGCTTATGCGGGGCATAGATAAATCCAGAATGATGAGGCCAATCTCCTGATAGCGTTCATTATAGAGGGCGATGCCTTCTTCGCCGCTGGCGGCCAGCAGCGCCGGAATTTGCTTCAATTCCAGGATGTCTGATAGGGCTTCCAGGACGCGTTCTTCATCATCAATGACGAGCACGAGATTTTTTTGCGTGGGTGGGGCGGGAACGGCCGTATTCTCTGCGGCGGCAGCCCATTCTTCAGTGGGGAACAAAAATTGGAACAATGTCCCTTGCCCCAGCTTGCTGCTGGCCCGAATGCTGCCTTTGTGGCCCCTGACGATGCCTAAAACGGCCGCTAACCCCAAACCGCGCCCCGTGCCTTTGGTGGAGAAGAATGGGTCGAAGATGCGGCTTACGGTTGCCTCATCCATGCCGCGGCCTGTATCGGCCACCTCCAGCAAGACAAAATTGCCGGGACAAATCGCCTCATTATTGGGCTGCCAATGGCTTAAATTGCTCTCCTTGAGCTGGTAGGGGGTGGTGGTGATCGTGATGGTGCCTGGTTTGGTGCCTAATGCTTCGGCAGCATTGAGCAGCAAATTCATAATGATTTGTTGAATTTGCACGCCATCGGCCAGGATATTTGGCAGCGGCTCCTGCAAATTGATTTGGAACGCGATATTAGCGGGCAGTGCGTCTTGAAACAGCCGCAGGTTTTGATTGATGAGCTCGTTTAGGTTGATTTTAGTGACTTCAAAATGACCCTGGCCTGTGTACGCCAGGAGTTGGCGGGTGAGCATAGCGGCCGTTTCTGTGGCTTGAATGGCTTTGTCCAGATTGTTTTGGCAGGCATGCTCGTCGTTGATTTTGTTTTTGGCGATGGCAATTTGGGTCATCATGGCGACCAGCAGGTTGTTGAAGTCGTGGGCCAAGCCACCGGCCATGATGCGCAGGCTTTCCAGCTTGTTGGCGTGCTGTTCCGCTTCTTCGGCCTGTTTGCGCATAGTGATGTCGCGATAGCCGGTAATCTGGGCCAGTTTTCCCTGGTAGTTAATGGTGTGGCTGACCACTTCCAGCGGAAAGGTGCTGTTGTCTTGGCGAATGCCAATGGTTTCCATGTTTATTTTGCCCTGTTCCGCTACTTTGGCGCGCAGATAGTGGGCGTCGTCTGGTTCCAGGAATTCGCTGATGCTTTTGCCAAGCACCTCAGATACGGCCGTATAACCAAACATGGCGGCAAAATTGGCATTGGCCTCCTGAATGATGTGGTCTATGCAAATGATGATGCCTTCAAAGGAGGCTTCTACCAGGGTGCGGAAATTTTCTTCCTTTTCGCGCAGGGCCTCGGTGGTGGCTTTAATCTGGGTCATATCGTTGGTAATGCCGAGGACCGCAATGATTCCCGTTGCGGGATCGTATAACGGCCGTTTGACCACGTGCAGCCAGTGGAAATTGCCATCTAAATCGGTGAACGGGAGCTCGGGCCAGGACATCTCTTTTTGTGAAGCCAGTACCGCTTTGTCGCCTGCTTCAAACCGAGCCATCTGTTCGGTATGTGGGTTAAATTTACGCCCGGTGTGCCCCTCCATTTCCTCAGGTGTGCCATGATAAGCTGCGGCCATTGCTTTGTTTGTGAGTAGGAAACGGCCGTCTGCATCCTTAACAAAAACATAGTTGGGAATCGTATCAATGATTTCCCGTAAGAAAGCGCGCTGCTGTTCCAGCCTGGTTTCTGCTTTTTGTCGTTCCCCAATTTCTTGCAGCAGCTGATTGTTTGTTACCGACAAATCCAAGGTGCGCTGCCCCAACGTTTGCCGTATTCGCTGCAAATCTTGTTCGTTGAAACGCAGCGTTTTGAGCGTGAAGCGAACCGAATGATAAGTAATGGCGAATAAAGAAAAAACAATAAAGGCTTGGGGCATGGTCCCCATGATGTAAATGGGCTCGTCGCGATTAAGCACAAATAAGGGGATGTAGCCCAATTTTGCAGCCGCACCGATTAACACGCCTGAGATAATGGAGATGACTGTGTATACAAAAATTGGCATTGGCCTCCTGAATGATGTGGTCTATGCAAAAAATGATGCCTTCAAAGGAGGCTTCTACCAGGGTGCGGAATTTTTTTCTTCTTTTCGCGCAGGGCCTCGGTGGTGGCTTTAATCTGGGTCATATCGTTGGTAATGCCGAAGGACCGCAATGATTCCGTTGTTGCGGATCGTATAACGGCCGTTTGACCACGTGCAGCCAGTGGAAATTGCCATCTAAATCGGTGAAGGGGAGCTCAGGCCAGGACATCTCTCTTTTGTGAAGCCAGTACCGCTTTGTCGCCTGCTTCAAACCGAGCCATCTGTTCGGTATGCGGGTTAAATTTACGCCCGGTGTGCCCCTCCATTTCCTCAGGTGTGCCATGATAAGCTGCGGCCATCGCTTTGTTTGTGAGCAGGAAACGGCCGTCTGCATCCTTAACAAAAACATAGTTGGGAATCGTATCAATGATTTCCCGTAAGAAAGCGCGCTGCTGTTCCAGTTTGGTTTCTGCTTTTTGTCGTTCCCCAATTTCTTGCAGCAGCTGATTGTTTGTTACCGACAAATCCAAGGTGCGCTGCCCCAACGTTTGCCGTATTCGCTGCAAATCTTGTTCGTTGAAACGCAGCGTTTTGAGCGTGAAGCGAACCGAATGATAAGTAATGGCGAATAAAGAAAAAACAATAAAGGCTTGAGGCATGGTCCCCATGATGTAGATGGGCTCGTCGCGATTAAGCACAAATAAGGGGATGTAGCCCAACCTTGCAGCCGCACCGATTAACACGCCTGAGATAATGGAGATGACTGTGTATACAGTGGCGACCCGTCCCCGGAGCAGCACCACACAGATCAAAATGACTACGGTATATGCACCAGGGTTTGGCATACGGTCGCTGCCATAAAATATCATGAAGATGGTGAGGGACAGCCAAAAAAACGCGATAAACCCATGAGACAGCCAGACGAGTTTGTCAAGACGTAGCAAACCATACCCGCCGATAATGACCGCCCAATAAATCAGGGCAATCGCCATATCTTTTAGCGTAAATGAGCCGCGAATAAAAAAGAGGACAATCGCTAGAAATAAAGAGATGGCTGTGCCTTGCAGCAACGATTTTAGTAGCTGCTGCGGCAGAATTTCATAGTTGGTTACCTCATCAACTGGCGTGTTATCTGCTGGAGAGGATGGTACTGCACGAAGCGGGTTCATGGTCATTTCTCTTTGCCGAGAATAATCAGTTGTGGCAGGGGTGACATTACTCATTGGATTCCATTAAGATTAGATTCATTTTACAATAAAATCGTTCCGCGTATCTGATTTTCTAGCACAAGTAGATGATTATCTAACAGATTTTTGGCCCTCTTGCTATTCATTGCTAAACTAACGTCTAAGTCCGGTAGAAATTTGCCTGACGAAAGTTGTTGAAATAGCCGGACCGATTTACGTATTGCGCCACTCTCTAATCTGGCGCGTACTCCCAGGACGCAACAATACGCTTTCATCGCCAAAATCATGCCTGGTCAAATGGTCAAGAATTAGTCATTGTGCACGGAAAAAGTAATTTTGGAGAAAACAGCATGAGTCAAGTTAAGTCAGAACTACCACATTGGGATTTTAGCACTGTTTTTCCTGGGCTTGAATCGCCCGAGTTTGCTACAGGTTTTCAAAGCGTTATTGAAGCCATTGCCAGTATGGTGAAATTATTTGATGAAAATCAGATCAACCGACTGGAAACGGCCGTTCCTGTTGATGAATCACTTGTTTCCCTGTTCGAGACCATCATCAATCGTTTTAATGACATTGACGAACAAATACATATTTTACAGGTTTATCTGTACGGTTTCCTGACAACCGATTCCCGGAACAGTGTGGCACAGGCGCGACAAAGCGAACTGATGCCCCATTTATCGCGGCTTTCCTTGTTGGGAACGCGCCTGACGGCCTGGATTGGTTCGTTGGATGTGGAAGAGCTGCTTGACCAATCTGCCGTAGCGCAGCAGCATGAATACATGCTGCAACGGGCGCGGGAGCAGGCTCAACACCTCATGTCGCCTGAGCAGGAAGATTTGGCTGCGGAATTGGCCCTGACGGGCGGCAGCAGTTGGTTCCGCCTGTTCAACAATTACACGTCACAAATTACCGTGGATATCGAGCGGGATGGTGAAACGCAAACCCTGCCTCTGACTGCGGCCCAAAATCTGGCTTATGATTCTGATCGTGAAATTCGGGCGCAAGCACACCAGGCTGTTTTGGATGCATTGGCGAAAGCGGCCGTTCCTATTGCCGCCTGCCTCAACAGTTTGAAAGGGGAGACGTTGGCCCTAACACAGCGGCGCGGTTGGAAGTCACCTTTGGACATGGTGTTGTTCCAAAATGCAATTGATCGCCCCACGCTGGACGCCATGATGAGCGCCACGCGTGACGCCTTCCCCGATTTTCAGCGGTATTTGAAGGCGCGGGCGCAGGCGTTGGGTCTACCCAAGATGGCCTGGTATGATCGCCTGGTGCCGCTGGGGCAGGGGGAACAGAGCTGGGCTTATCAGGATGCCACTGAGTTTGTTGTGTCGCAGTTTGGCACCTATTCCACAAAACTCCGGCAGCTGGCGGAGCGGGCATTTCAGGAGAATTGGATTGATGCGGAACCGCGTGATGGCAAGCGGGGTGGTGCATTTTGCATGGGATTGCGCCAGGATGAGTCACGCATTCTGACCAATTTTGAGCCGAGCTTTTCCGGCGTGAGTACGTTGGCTCATGAGTTGGGGCATGCGTATCACAATTTGTGCCTCTCGGTGCGGACGCCGCTCCTGCGCGAAACGCCGATGACTCTAGCGGAGACGGCCAGTACGTTTTGCCAGAAAATCGTGGAAAATGCGGCTTTGAAAACGGCCGTTCCCCAAGATCAGCTCATCATTTTAGATGGCTTGCTGGAATATGCTGCCCGCGTGGTGCTGGGTGCCAGCAGTAACTTCATGTTTGAGGAGAAGCTGTTTGAGAAGCGCCAGGAGCGGGAACTATCGGTGGAAGAGCTATGTGCGCTGGATGAAGAAACCCAGCTGGCCTCAATGGGCGACGCCTTGGAAGAGGGTTCACTGCATCCTTACCGCTGGGCGTATGTGCCACACTACTATGGTTCCACCTTCTACAACTTCCCCTACACGTTTGGCTTGCTGTTTGGTTTAGGCCTATATGCCCAATACCAGGCTGACCCGGAACCATTCAAATCTGGCTACGACGAGCTGCTGTCGATGACGGGCATGGGTAATGCCGCCGATTTGGCCGCCCGCTTTGGCATTGACATCCGCAGCACGGCGTTCTGGAAAGCTAGCCTGGATGTATTGCGGGCGGATATTGACAAGTTTGTGGCGCTGGTTGAAGCGGCCGAGTAATTGGGTAATTGGCAATTGAGTAATTTTCAATTGCCAATTACATCTTCATGGATTCCCTTACCGAACTTCACAAAGAGATGCGTGCCTGCCGCCTATGCCTGGAGGCGGGGCATGAGATTGTGCCGGGCGCGGTGTTCCGTGGCAGCGCTGGGGCGGAGGTGCTGCTGATTGGGCAAGCGCCTGGGGTGACGGAGGTGGAGGCGAAACGGCCGTTTAATGCCACTTCGGGTACGCGACTGTTCCAATGGCTGGGGGAGGCTGGCTGGGATGAAGATGCGTTCCGGGCGCGACATTACATGACGGCCGTTACCAAATGTTACCCAGGCAAGGACCCCAAAAGCGGCAAAGGCGATCGTGTGCCCAGCAAAGAAGAGCAGGCGCTCTGCCGCCCTTTTTTGGAGCGTGAAATCGCCCTGGTGCGCCCCAAGCTGATGATTTTGGTCGGTGGTTTAGCGATTAAGCTCCTGTATCCGGCCAAATTGAAACTGAACGAGGTGGTGGGAACGGCCGTTTACTTTCCTCCTGAAACGCTGATCAATCCGGTGAACTTTAATTTCGATGACGCGCTGCCGGTTTCGGTTATTGGTGAACGGTTATCGGTGAACGGATAACGGATTACCGGATTACCGATAACGGATTACCGACCAAAGGTCGCATCGTCGTTCCCCTGCCGCATCCCTCCGGGGCCAGCCTGTGGCCCAACAAGCCTGCCAACAAAGCCCTTATTGCCAAAGCGATTCAAATTTTGCATACTGTTCGCAGCGCGTGGGATCTGTAGTTTGCAAAAATGAGGATATTTTCTCTTCGGTAAAAAGGGGCAGGCCCAAATGACAAACCAAAACTCAGACTTGGATCAACTCTCTGCGGCGGAACTGCGCCAGCGGCTCATTGCCGCGCAAGAAGAAAACCAGAAGTTGAATACGATTGTTGCCACAATGGTTTCAGAGCTCATGACGCCGTTAAATGTTATTCGAGAATATGCGTATTTGTTGCTAGAAGAAGAGAGTGCTTTCTATCATCCGCTGGATAGCGAACAAGCCAAGGCGGTTGATGCTATGAGAAAAGGCGCTGTTCGGAGTAATGAACTGCTCCAAGCAACAAAAAAAATTCTGACAAAGGCAGATTCTTTGGAGAATTTAGAGTCCAGTTTGGTTCAAAATTACCACCGACAATTGCAGGAAGCGAATCAGCAACTGGCTGAACTGCGTTTGAAGTATCAGGCTAAAGGCGAGGCGTTACAAGGAGCAAGAAATGAATTTGTTGGAGCATTGAGCTTGATCGTTGGGTATAGTCAATTGTTTTTAAAACAGCCGGAGTTAATAGGCGGACCGTTGAATAGCGGTCAGCTAGAGGGCATTACAGCAATTGATAATCGTGCGAGAAATCTCCATGAAGCGATCGATTACCATTTCTTTGATCTTCTGGGGAGAATTGATTCCGTAGATGCTGAACCTGCTCCGGAAGCCGTGGCGTTGGCAGAAATTGGTAAGATGACTGAGTTTGAGGTTGAGAGTGAGTTTGATTTGGAAACGGCCGTTTCCATCAACAGATACGAAGCCCGATCAATTATCAATCTGTTGGCAAGGGGTTGGTTTCAAAGGAATAAGGGAAGCGTTTTGGAAGTAACGGCCGTATCTGACGATACCCTTCGCTTTCACTTCCCTCACACGATACAAATTCCTTCTTCCCGCGTGAAAAATTTTGTTGATGGCGAGACAGGTCGTTTGAAATTTACAGAAAGACAACGGTATTTTGATCCGATTAGTTTGGCCACTGGGTTGGTTGAAAAGTATGGCGGTGCCGTGTACGCAGAATTAACAGACGAAAGCAGTTGCCACCTCTCCTTCACCTTGCCAATTTACCAGGAAGAATCGTAGGGGCTAGGCAGGTGGCCACCATCCCGCAAATTGTGCCGAATGAATCTCTCCACCTGCCTCGCCCTTGTTCGCATGGCAAACCATCTGGTCATTGCGGCATTTGGGCGAGGCGGTTGGAGGGTTTGTTGTGCCGTTTTTCGTTTGATCGAGGCCAACCGCCTCTCCCCTACCTGTGCCGTTGGTAAATCGTTGATCTGGCGTGTTTGGTCGCTTCTCCTGATTGCGCTACAATGCACAATTGAATTCACCGGAAAAATTGAACGCAGAGACACCAGGACGCAGCTTCATCAACTTTTAGTGCGGTTTGGCGTCTCTGCGTTTTTCAGGAAAATCTGTTTATTATGGGTTTAGAGCCAGTCATTAGTTTCCAACATGTCGATAAGCGGTTTGCTTTTACCAAAGAGAAACCACAGTCGGTGATGGAAACGTTTATCAAGCTGTTTTCGCTTTCGCAGCGCAGGGAGCCTAAGACGCCAAAAGAATCGTTGTGGGCGGTGCGTGATGTGAGCTTTGATGTGCTGCCGGGGCAATGTTTTGGCATTGTGGGGCGCAATGGTAGTGGCAAAAGCACCATCCTGAAGCTGATTGCTCGCATTTTGCGTCCGAACAACGGCCGTATCATCATAAACGGCCGTGTCAGTGCGCTGCTGGAGCTAGGGGCCGGTTTTCACCCCGATCTCACCGGGCGGGAGAACGTCTTTCTCAACGCTGCCTTGCTCGGCTTCGATGAAGAAAGCACCCACGCTTATTACGATCGCATTGTCGCGTTTTCTGAGCTGGAAGAGTTTATCGACATGCCGGTGAAGCATTATTCCTCTGGTATGTATATGCGCCTCGGTTTCAGCGTCGCCATTCACATGCAGCCAGATATTCTCATCGTGGACGAGATTCTGGCGGTGGGTGATCAGGCGTTCCAGTCCAAATGTATTGATGCCATTATGACCATGAAAGACCAGGGTGTAACGATTATCATCGTCAGCCACAACATCAACCTGGTGCGTACGCTCTGTACCCATGTATTATGGATTGATAAGGGTATCCCGAAGGCTTATGGCCCTGTGGATGAAATTGCTGCAGAATATGTGGCGCACGCTTACCAACGTCCCGGGCAGCCAGTTGCCGGCACTTTTTCTCGCTCAGGCTCCGGTGAAATTGAGATTACCAGTACGCGATTTTTAAATCAGCAGGGCGAACCACAGGAAATTTTTACCACGGGTGAACCCATGACGATTGAAATTGGCTACGTGGCCCATAAACCTATCCTCAATCCAGAAGTGGGTTTGGCCATCTTTCGGCAAGATGGCGTCCAGGTGAATGGTCCCAACACGAAGCTGGCTGGCGTTGATCTGGGGACGCTGAGCGGCGAAGGGTTGGTGCGGTACGAAATTGAGCAGCTGCCTTTATTGCCGGCAACGTATTTGGTAACAACGGCCGTACACGACGGCCGTACGCATCAGTGCTACGATTTTCATAAACAAGCTTATACTTTTAGCGTTACGCAAGGTGATCAACAAGAGCTCGACGGTTTGGTCAGACTGCCGGCACAGTGGGTAATTAATGTCCAAAACCCTGTAGATATTGTGAACTTGTAACATTAGAAGAAAAGAGTTTTATCGGTCAGGTAATTAGCTCCTCAGTCATATAAATTTAGAGGTAAGAATTATGAACACGACACGTAGATTGTTCATTGCAGCCATCATTCTACTTTGTATGTCCATCACGACCTGGATTTTAGCGGAAGAAAATGGATCGCCGAGCGAAACATTTGGTTTCGTGACGGAGTTCCCGATACCGACAATCAATGGTGCTCCTCAGAATATTGCGGTTGAGAGCGCCGGACCTCCAGCGCGCATCTGGTTTACGATGCCAGAGGCCAATGCTATTGGCCGATTGGTTGTGACAGATGCCAGTAATTTCACGTTTACATCATACACCTTGACGACACCAAATAGCCAACCGTATGATTTGCTGTATGATGCGGCAAACGGCCGTATCTGGTTCACTGAGAGAGCCAGACCCTATATTGGATATCTCACTATTGCTAACGGCAACATTGTTGAGTTTGAAATTGACAATAGCGGTTTGCCGCATAGCATCGCCCAATCACCCAATGGGCTGATTTGGTTTACTCAGCCCGAAGCCAACAGCTTAGTAAGTTTTTCTTTGACAACGCCTACCACTGGTACCTTCACAGATTACGATTTTACCTATATAGTTCAAGGGATTCCGGTTACAAATAGTGCGCCTACAAAAATATCAATTGCGAACAATGACAGCGTGTGGATAACGGCACCAGGCACAAACCACATTGCGGAGTTTAAAACAGCTACTCAGCAGTTTGTCAGAATCCCCGTAGCCGACTTTGGTTCCAATCCTGTGCCTCCTAGTGATGTCTTTGCTCAGGGCAATGCCCCGTGGATTGCCAATCCTACCCAAAACCGGATTGGTCGGTTTTTGCCTGAAACACTGGCTTTTTTCCGTTGGTTTGAGTTACCAGCAGCAGATACGGGTATAAATAGCCTATTTATAACGCAACCAACGGGATTCATTCGTTTGTGGTATACAGAGCCCAATAACGGCCGTGTAGGGCAAATGACGTTAGAAAGTGCCGACCTAGATCTTGTGAGCAATGTGCTGCATGGTTTACCTTCACCCAATAGTCAGCCCGTAGATATTGTTGTTGATTCCTCTGGTACAGCTTGGATTGCCGATCAGGGAGCTCAGACAATTGTCAGTTGGTCAGAACCGTACAACATGCAGGGCTATTTGCCGGTGGTGCAAAAGCCTTGATCCTAAGCCAGTGTAGGGGGAAATCCTAATGATAGCTGGGGACTTAGGTGCCATACTGGCACTGTGCTGGATACTGGCTTGTGCGGCTATCTTTTTCTACCTGCTCAAAAGTGAAAGGATGTTATCAGGTCGAGGCTTGCTCCTGTTTGGCGTAGCGATTTTGGTTCGCCTTGTTTCGGCTCTCATTTTGCCCAATGGCGCAGGCTACGAAATGCAGGTTTTTGGCGAAGCGGCCGACATCTTTCGGCAAGGGGAGAGTATCTATTTAATACAAGTGGCGCATCCATATCTCCCTTTAATAATCTATTGGCATGTTCTGGCCAATTGGTTGGCAGAAAATGTAGGACTTTACTTTGTGTTTTGGGTTAAAAGCCTTAATTTGATAGCAGATAGTCTTATTGCCTTGATTATTTTTGCCGGATTATCACGCTTTAAAACCAGGGAAATTGCTCGGAAAACGGGATGGCTATATGTTTTTAATCCCATTACTATCTTGGTAGCAGCATATCAGGGACAGTTTGATGCGCTTCCTCTCTTTTTTATTGTGTTGGCATGGTACTTTTACGAGCAGAGTCGAGCAACGAACCAAAATTTTTCGATGGCAGCTTGGGTTACCGGGATGGCCATTTTGAGTAAAACATGGCCATTTATCCTTGCGCCAATTTTGTTTTTGCGCCTATCAAGCTGGCGGCAAAGGGTTCAAGTAACTGTGCTTGTCGCTATACCGGTTTTATTAGGCATATTGTTATTTGAATTGATATTTCCGGGAAGCTGGCAAGCAATGTTACGGCGGGCCATGCGAGCGGGCGCAATTTCTGGCTGGTGGGGTTATTCAGCGGTACTTAATGTGTGGCAGCTTTTAACTGATTCCAGTCAGGTATTGTTCGGGTGGATATCCCGATATGGTAAGTACTTAGGGTATGCTGCGGGTTTTGCCACGATTTGGTTTACGCGGAAACGGTCGTTACTCGAATCTCTTCTGCTGACAATACTGGTGATGGATACGGCCGTACCCAACCTCGGATTGCAAAGTCTGTGTTGGATAATACCCATTGGTCTGTTAGCAGGGCGCTTTAATGCGCTAGGATGGTTTGTTGCAGGTGCCTTAATACATATGCTTATATCGTATTGGGGTCTTCACCTTGCAGATTGGATTTACAGATTGTTTACTCCACAAATTGGCAACGCCATTATTCAACTTTCTTCTCTAACAATTTGGCTTGTTATAGTGTGGTGGTGGCTTCAGGAAACCATAAAGTCCGTTAAACCTTTCCCAAATGTTTTCTCATCGCAGAAATTAGGTCCTATGCATTCTGGGTAAGGTTAGGTGGATATTCATGAATGTTTGTTTTGATTACCATACTAAATCTTATGAATTGTGGAGTTACTTATGAATTTGCGAAAAGTGAGCTTGCTATTAGTTCTAACGTTTTGTTTGTTTTTATTAGTAAATGGACTTGTCGATGCTGGAACAATTCCCCCCAGTGAAATGGACAAAGAAGATCTCTCCGGCTTAGAAACTTTTACGTACCTTCCTGTAATTTTTAATAAGTATGCAAACATTGTGTCGCCTATTGGCGTACAAATGTATAACAGTACTGGAAGTAGCAGTCCTTATCATGCTGGTCTAGTCGAGTCTGGTACTTCTTGGGTTCGTGTGCAAGTAAGCTGGTCTGATGTTGAACCAACGAGAACTAGTCCCCCGACCTACTTTTGGAGCACAGGCGACAACGCTTTTGCCATTTCCCGGGAAGATATGGGGGGGATGAATGTTATTGGCACTATACGCTATATTCCAAATTGGGCTGCTGCTGGCCCCGAACAGCCCATTTACCCAGATCGTTACGATGAGTTTGCCCAATTTGTGACGGCTCTTGTTGAAAGATATGATGCAGATGGTGTCGATGATGCCCCTGGATCCCCAAAGGTCATGTATTGGGAACTGTTTAACGAGCCAGATCGCTTCAACTTTTGGGGCGAAAGTGGTGCTGAATTTGCTGAACTGTTGAAGGTGGTTTACCCCGCTGTTAAAAGTGCTAATGCGTCAGCTCAGTTAGTGTTTCCTGGTATTGCCTATGACTTTTTTGATGATCAGAATGGTCCGTTTACTCGTTCATTTTTAACAGATGTGCTCGATAACGGAGGGGGGAACTATTTTGATGTTATGAATTTCCATTCTTACCCTATTTTTTACACAAATTGGACAACAAACAAAGGGCCAGGCCTTCTGGAAAAAGGAGAAAGTATTCAGGCTCTCTTGGCCAGTTACAATTTGACAAAACCCATTATCGTGACAGAGACTGGTTGGCACAGCAATAATCCCCCTGCCACAATACCGGGTTCCCCAGAGATTCAATCTAGGTATGTTATTCAGCTTATGACTCAGGGTTATGCCCTTGATGCTAAAATCGTCATTTGGTGGATGTACTATGATATTGAGGGAGGCTATACATACGATAATGGATTGGTTACCAAAGAAGATCCGCCGGATTCTACAACGCCAAAACAAGCTTATTATATATATAAAGATTATGTTGAAACGATAGGTTCTGCTTCCTTTATCCGGAAATTAACGATTGCTGAAACTGGTCTAGCTGAACTGGAGGCTTATGAGTTTGATGATAGCCTCAATAGTAAGCGTGTGTTTGTTGCCTGGCTTAATCCAGTGACAACTTCAGGTACTGCTTCTTTGCGTTTGCCCGTTGGCCAGGCGCTTGTTAGAAATCCCATTGCAAATCTTGAATATTCTGTTTTAGATGGTAACGATGGAAAAACTGATGGTTATATTTCTGTACAGGTAGGGGCAAATCCCATATATGTTGAGGTAAATAGATAAGCGATGAATGGAGAATTTAAAAATACGGGGGGAAACTGGAAAGCTGTATTCGCGATTTTTTTTCTGCTGTTTTTTGGAACTTTGTTCCTTTCATTAGGGGACGGGAAATTAGCTGAACCAGCGTCTGCAGGAAGCATAAGTGAGTTTTTATACTTACCTCTGTTGAGTAATGGTACAGCGCCACAGTGCCGATTTGGTGTTAACGTCATTCAGAATCCGGATAACGTGCAGTTAGAAAAGCTGCGATTAGGATGGTATTTAAATTATAACACTGTTAGATATCCTGAATTTGATAATCAAGCAAAATTTGTTCCTGTAATCCGATTAAGCCAGACGGGACCGAATGCGCAAGATTTTTCTTATGTGCCAAGTGGCAGTAGTTTGCTTGACGTTATTGCGGCGAATCCTGGTGCTGACTGGTTGATTGGTAATGAACCCGATCGTAGGGATTTTCAAGATGATATGGAGCCACACGTTTATGCAGCAGCCTATGCAGAGCTGTATGACATCATCAAAACGGCCGATCCACAAGCGCGCGTGTTTGCAGGTGCTATTGTGCAGCCTACACCACTTCGTTTGCAGTATCTAGATATGGTGCTCGATAGTTTTTCTGCACAAAATGGCGGAGCAAAAATGCCAGTTGATGGCTGGAGTATTCATAACTTTATTTTGAATGAGGTAAGCTGCGATTATGATCCTGGTAACTGCTGGGGAGCTGGCATTCCTCCTGGCATTAATGCAGACGTAGGCGAAGTGCTGGATGTACAAGATAATGACAACATGGATCTTTTCAAGGTGAGAATTGAGAATTTCCGACAATGGATGTATGACAGGGGTTATGCGGGTTTACCACTGACCGTTTCTGAGTATGGTATTCTGATGCCTGACTGGTTAGGTTTTGACAATAACCGAGTAAATACTTTCATGAATGCAACCTTCGATTACATGGAAACGGCCGTTGACCCCGTTCTTGGTGATCCAAACGACAATGACAAGCTTGTGCAAACTTGGTCCTGGTTTAGTACCGGAGCGGTGGGCGATGAGTTTAATGGTTATTTATTTGAAGGCACGGCGGGAAATTACCCATGGGCTTTGTCTGTGATGGGACAAAATTACGCAAATTATACTGCTGGCCTAACAAAACAGATTGACCTTTATCCATCAAGTTTTACATTTTCCCCAGCTATGTCTACTGCGCCAGCCAATATTACTCTGACCGCAATTGTGGCTAACAGTGGCACAAATGTGTTCCCGGAGAGTTTTGTCGTTCGTTTTTATAATGGCGACCCCGATGCGGGCGGTATACAGTTAGGCAGTGATCAGATTGTGTCATTGGAAGGCTGCGGACATAATAAAACGGTTACGCACCTCTGGGAAAATGTATCTTCAGGAACCTATCAGGTCTATGTTGTTGTAGATGCTGGGAATGCTTTCATAGAATCAAACGAGGATAACAACAGCAAAACGCTCTCTTTGACAGTAGGCAATTAAGCACGATTGAACTTGATAAGTTTTGATCCCATAATCTTATGGGATTGAACGTGAACGGCTGTTTTGCCTTCTACTGGATAGTGGGGCGAAACAGTCGTTTATCTGTTTTTCAATGTCAGAATTTCATCGAAAGTGGGGGATCAAGTGTCGGGTCACAACCTAAAAGAAGCTCATAAAGCCCAATGGATCCTGTTTTTCTTGGTCACGGTAATCACTGTTGCCTTTATTTTGCTAGCCGTAAGAACGCCCATGACAGCCGATACCGCCGGCTACGAGTTCGCGGCTAGGCAAATAACTGCAGGCAATGGATTGGCTTTTGACGACCCCAATAATGCACTTGTTGGGAAATTCTTTTCCCCGTTTGCTTTTCAAATTAAACATCTTGATGATTTTAGATTGTATCTGGGGTTTCCTCCTGGTTTTCCTTTGCTTTTAGCTTTACCGGGAATCATCACAGGTTCAATAGAGACGATTCACTATGTGGTACCAATGTTGGCCGCTATTGGACTGCTGTTAACTTTTTTTCTAAGCAATCGGTTAGTTGAAAATCAATGGGTGGCATTGTTAGGGACTATTATTTTAGCTTTCATGCCTATTTATTGGCGGTTTGGCACTGAAGCTTGGTCGGAAGTTCCAGCGATGGTTTTTGTGCTATTAGGCTATATTTTTTACCTTCGGGCGCGAAATGTAGATGGCACAGATCAGACCAAAGTAGGGTATGCTATTTTGGCTGGTATAGCACTGATTTATAGTCTCTTCGTTCGGTATGCTAATATTACGTTTTTGCTAAGTATTGGAATGGCCGAACTGATTACTGGCCCCAAAGAACTCCTGAAGCCATCAAAGAAGTGGATTTTTTATGGTGTTCTGTTTGTTGGTTTGTTGGGGGTTTTGGCGTTCAATCATTTTTATTACGGAGGGGTGCGACTGACCAGCTACAGTCCTGAAAATGGATGGTACAATTTTCCACCTTTTTCGATACAGTATGCATTTGGCGCATCACCAATAAATGGGTTCAGCTTAATTGAAGCAGGCAAAAGTTTGTGGGAAAACTTTTCTCCCCTTTTGCTTTTCATCCCTGTAGGCTGGTGGGCGTTTCCCCGTTCATTTCGCCTCATTGTTTCTCTGACGGTTGTTAGTTCTATTGGTTTGTATGCCATCTATGCTTTTGCCCCCACGGGAATAAATAGCCGATTCTTAATCCCGATTTTTCCATTTTTGGCGATATTGGCGGCGCAAGGGGTTTATGTGCTGCTGCTAAAGTTTCATGATTATCGGCTTCAAAGGGCCATTATTTTGATTCTGTTTTTGGGATTGGCTTGGCATTTGTATCCAGAGATTACTTCATTGAGGCTGCAAAAAGCAAATCTTGAAACGGCCGTCTCTAACGTTAGAGCTACCATGGCATCGACCGAGGAAAATGCTGTTATTATGACTTATGCCTGGGTCGATCACATCACCTATTACGGAAATCGCTCGGTATTGAATTACCGACGTATCCCTCAATATGATTCAGTTCAAGATAAATATAGATTCGACTTGTTTGAGCCCTGCTTGGTTTATGTGGTAGATACTCTTTTATTATCCGGTACGCCTGTATATTTTCATGAGGATCAATCACCCACTTTGTACAATGCCAAAGATATTCTAGAAAAATATTATTTGTTAACGCCAGATACCCAAATACCGATGTTTTTGCGCGTTACAAATGACGAGCTAATAATAGCTAGAGAATCAGCCTCGATTTGCAAGCCGTAAATCCAGAGTTGAAAAACGCTTTTCTCAGCGCGACCGATTACATTATTTTTCGATTTTACTTTTCATCCCGAATCATTTGGGCGGCGATTTTGTTGTGCTTTTCCAGATGCGGGATGAGATCTACAGTAGTAAGCTGCCCCTCTTTAACGACGATTTTGCCATTAATGACCGAATAATCGACTGAAGGTGGCTGGCAGAGCAAAACGGCCGCTACCGGATCATGCAGCGCCCCGGCAAAAGCGACTTGGTTCAAATTCAACGCAATGAAGTCGGCACTCATGCCGGGTGCCAGATAGCCAATATCATCACGCCCCAAAACGGCCGCTCCACCACGTGTACCAATTTCTAAAGCTTGCCGCGCCGACATCGCATCGGGACGGCCACCGAAGCCGCCCCGTCCGCCCGGCGCTTCGCTCAGGTAGCGGTCTGGGGCGACGCGCTGGAGCAGCATTGCTTGCCGCGCTTCGGTGAGCAAATGGCCGCCATCGTTAGAAGCAGAGCCATCGACCCCCAAACCGATCGGTACCCCCGCATCTCGCCAGGCTAGCACGGGTGCAATGCCGCTGGCTAGCCGCATATTGCTGCTTGGGCAGTGAGCTACGCCAGTCTGCGTTTGGCCAAATAGCTCGATTTCTGGCTGGCTCATGTGTACGCAGTGGGCGTGCCACACATCATCGCCCGTCCAGCCCAACGATTCCACGTAGGGCACGGGGCGCAAGCCAAAGGTTTCCAGACAAAATTCCTCTTCCTCCAGCGTTTCGGCCAGATGGGTATGCAAACGCACGCCGTAAGCGCGAGCCATGTTGGCCGATTCGCGCATGAGGTCAGGGGTGACGGAGAAGGGGGAGCAGGGGGCCAGCACAACGCGCATCATCGCGTGGCGAGAGGCGTCATGGTAGGTCTCGATGAGGCGCTGGCTGTCTTTCAGAATGAATGCTTCGTCTTCGGTGACGCGGTCGGGTGGCAGGCCGCCATCACTTTCGCCCAAGGACATGGAGCCACGGGCGGCGTGGAAGCGCACGCCAATTTCCTGTGCGGCGCGAATCTGGCTGTCCAGATTGCAATCGTTGGGAAAAATGTAGAGGTGGTCGCTGCTGGTGGTGCAGCCGGAAAGAGCCAGTTCGGCCAGGCCCGTGATGGTGCTGATGTAGATCGCTTCGTCGGTAAGATTGGCCCAAATGGGATAGAGGGTGGTGAGCCAATCGAATAGATTATTGTCTTGGGCCAGGACGCGGGTGAGGCTTTGGTAAAGATGGTGGTGGGTGTTGACTAGCCCTGGCAGTACGATGTGGCCGCTCAAATCCAGAATCGTGTCGGCCGTTTCTGGCAATTCGCTGGTGGGGCCAACTTGTTCAATGACGTTGCCCCGAACAAAGAGCCCTCCGTTGACAATTTCGCGTCGTTCGTCGTCCATGGTGACAAGAACGGCCGTGTTTTTAACCAGCAATGTGTTCATCAAAACCTCCAGGCGGTGTGTGGGAAACCAATCATCTCACCTGAATTGTAATCCATAAAAGGCCGAAAAGCAGAGAGAGAACGGATTCCGCCTGGAGGTATAAGGAACTGTTATTCAGCCTCGATAATAAAGACGTCTTTTTCCAGTAATTCGTAAATCCCGCCAGCTACAGCCCCAAACAAGATGTGAACCAGCGAAAACGGCCAGGCCCTTGCGGGATAAAACCAGGCAAAAAAGAAGGTAAACGTGAAAAAGTTGATGAGATACAGCGCCAGACCAAAAAGTGCGCCGCCAATGACGCTGACCAGCAGTCGCCAGCGGTGCACAATAAAGGCCAGCACCAGCGTGTAAAGCACAGCCAGTGTAAAGTGAATGATTACGGCCGTTATCACAATTCCGGCATCAAAACTGGTAGGTGGCGGCAACACAGCCTCGCCCAAGACCATTGCGCCAATAAAGCGGAAGATGGTCCACGGGGTTCCCCCAGTCGCCAGGGGGTAAGCAATTAACAGAACCACCAGGAAAACGGCGCCAGCAATAAGTCCCGCCAGAACGGCCGCTTTCCAATCCATTACGTGGCGCACCTGTGTACGAAAAGTTGTCATCTGATTCTCCTTCGCTATTTTGTGCTTACTGATCCAGCCCATCGGGGACGCCGTTGGGAAACGTTTCCTGAATGGCTTCCTCAATGCGGGCAATGCGGTTATCGGGGTTGGGATGCGTGCTAAAGAATTCCGGCGGCTGATTGCCCTGTGAGGCTGCGGCCAAAATCTCCATAACCTGGATCATGGCGCGTGGATCGTAGCCTGCTTCCACCATAAACTGAACGCCCAATCGATCCGATTGCAGTTCGTCATCTCGCCCAAACTTCATGTTTACCAATTGGCCGATCAAAGCGGCAACTTGGGCTGTTTGGCGGCTGGCAGGATTATCTGGATCGTAAGTGGCAATAACGGCCGCGCCCGTTAAACCTTCCGTCAGCTTTTGTTTGGCAATTTGCTGGGACGAGTGTCGGGCAATGACGTGCCCGATTTCGTGGGCCATTACGCCTGCCAACTGGCCTTCTGTTTCTAGCTGATCGTATAAAGCGGCCGTAATAAAAAGCTGGCCTCCAGGCAAGGCAAAGGCATTGATCGTTTGCGAATCTGCCAGCAAGGTACATTCAAATGGCCATTCTGTTTGACCCGCTTCACTGTTGGCCAAGAGGCGCTCGCATACGCCATCTAGCACTGCCTGTGCTTGCTGATCGGCATCTGTGCCGCCAAATTCCTGAATCATCTCGGGCGCAGCCTGCAAACCGAGGGCAATTTCCTGCTCTGGGCTGATGCCCACATACTGCGTTTCATCAGTGACTGGGTTGTAGCTGCGTGAGCTGCAATAAGATAGTAGCGAAAAGGCGGCAATGGCCAATGCCACCAATATTCGGCCTCCGTTAAAGCGGCGTCCCCCTGATCTACTTCTGCTTCGATACATGATTTAATCCTCTAATAAAAGATGAGTGCGGGTAAAAAATTAGCCCCTGACAAGGCCAGAGGCTAATATCTTGCTTTGTTGTTATGTTAATTAATTTTGATAGGCGACGTTGTAATAGTCGTGCACGGAACGGTTCCACTCCGGATCGGCCATGTTGGGCCAATTATCTTTGTCAAAACCGGGTGCATTTTCCAGGCGGTCTTTATCTACATCCAAGTAGAAACATTTTTCCTCGGTGCTCAACTCGAGAGCATTCCAAGGAATGGCAAACAGTTTGTCGCCCATGCCCAGAAAACCACCAAATGAAAGGACAGCGTAAGAGATACGGCCGTTGTTAACGTCCAGCATCACATCTTCAATTTTGCCCAAATCCTTTCCGGCAGGATTTTTCACGTCATCATTAATTAGGGTTGTTGCGGATAATACAGTATGCATATTTCACTTCCTTTGTGTATTTAACAACACTGGTCTGTATATGGGCGCATTGTAACGGCAGGCTGCCCTTGCATATATAGGATGTGATACAAAGAAAGGTACATAAATAGACATATTGCTGCTGGAAACCTTTTGCCGTTAGCCGCAAAAATAACCCTCTCCCGCTTCATTATTCAGTAGTTTTATCGAATAAATGTGGTATGATCGCGAAGATTGTCACAGTTTGAGCCTGCTAAATGCTCAGGCGGTCGAAATTATTTTAGGAAGGGTCTTCACACGCTATGGAGTTTGAAATTCCAACAATTTATTTTCCAGTTGCTGCCCCGGTGCTGATTGTTGCGGGTTGGGGCGTTTTGTTAATGATTATTGACCTCTTTGTTTCTGAGGAGAATCGGAGCTGGGCACCCTGGTTAGCGGCCGTTGGTTTACTGGTGGCTTTGGTGCAATCTCTGGTTTTGTGGGGGGACAGTTACGGAACTTTTGCCGCCGTGGGTGATCAACCAATGCTGGTGGTTGATAATTTTGCGACTTTCCTCAACGTTACCTTTATCCTCACGGGGTTGCTTTCCATTCTTATTGCGGCCGGCTACCTGCGCAAGCATGAACTGGATCGGCCCGAGTTTTACATGCTGATGCTCTTTTCCATCAGCGGCATGATGCTCATGGGGATGGCCAACGATCTCATTTTGATCTTCCTGGCCTTGGAAGTGCTTTCCATTCCGCTGTACATCATGTCTGGTATGGCCTGGCCCCGCAGCGATTCAGAAGAATCGGCCATGAAATATTTCTTGCTGGGTGCTTTCTCTTCCAGCATTTTGGTGTTTGGTATTGCCCTGACCTATGGAGCCACTGGTTCTACCTCTCTCCCTGAAGTTTTAGCGGCGATTGGCGGCAGCGGGGCGTTAGGTTTGGCTGGCGCGGCCTTCTTGCTGGTTGGTTTTGCCTTTAAGGTTGCGGCCGTTCCCTTCCATATGTGGACGCCAGATGTGTATGAAGGCGCGCCCACTGTTGTGACTGCCTTTATGTCGGTTGGGGCTAAAGTGGGTGGTTTTGCCGCTATGCTGCGCATTTTTGTGACGGCACTGCCCGATTTAGGCGATACCTGGACGGGGGCTGTGGCGATTGTGGCGGCGATTACGCTCATTTTGGGGAACTTCGTGGCCATTTCCCAGTCGAACATCAAGCGCATGCTAGCCTATTCCAGCATTGCCCACGCAGGCTACATCATGATTGCTGTGGCTGCTGGCATTGGCAGCTCCGACGGCGTCAGTTCGGCACTGTTTTACATGTTTGCTTACTTATTCACGAACCTGGGTGCATTTGCCGTGGTAATTGCGCTTGAACGTAAGCAGAACGAAGGTACGATGCTGGATGATTACAAAGGGCTGGCCAAGCGCAGCCCGTGGTTGGCATTGGCGATGGCTTACTTTATGCTGTCGCTGACTGGCGTACCGCCGACGGGTGGTTTCTCCGGCAAATTCTTCGTTTTCCGGGCGGCCATTGAAGCGGATCTGCTCTGGTTAGCCATTATTGGCGTGATCACCAGCGTGGTGTCGGGTTACTACTACCTGCGCGTCGTTTACCTGATGTACATGTACGATGGGGATGGCGAGGTTGCGGCGATGCCTGGTGTGAAGCTGGTTGTGGCGATTACGGCCGTTGCCACCATCATTCTCGGCTTTTTCCCTGGAGCCTGGTTTGCCATTACTCGCGAAGCAGCGCTGCTAGGAGCCAAACTCGTTGCCGGCGGATAAAAGTTCGCTGCAAAGTTAATACAAACAATGAAGCCGCTCATCGAGCGGCTTTTTGTTTAGAATAGGCGACCTTGCTGCAACGGCCGTATTTCCTTCTCTTCCAGTCCCACAATTTTCTTAAACCGGTTGCATGTTTTTGGGGAAAAACCCGCGTAATCATTGTTGAAGAAGCCGAAGATATGCTTGAATTGCGGCAAAAGCGGTTCGATTTTTTCGTACCATGCCTGTAAATCGGCCGTTTTGTCTACCAGCTCTTTGTCTTTGGTAGCGTATTGTCCGTGGGGGCCAATGAAGCGCAGGTAGAGAAAATCGGCCGTGGGGGTGATGGTTTTGGGCAGGTGGATGTAATCCGTCGCGGTGAGGCAGATGTTATACGGCCGTAATAAATCTGCCACTTCAGGCCGCAGCCAGGAATCATGCCGGAACTCCACCGCATACCGCGTTACCTGGGGCAGGTGGCTCAAAAATTGGCTTAGCTCCTCGACTTGAGCATAGGTAAAGGTAGGCCCAAACTGGATAAGGATGCAGCCGAGCTTTTCTTGCAAGAGAACGGCCGTTTCCACAAACAGCTGCATCGCTTCAATGCCGTCTGTCAGGCGGGCTTCATGGGTAATTGCCTTGGGGGTTTTGAGGCAGAAGGTGAAGTTGTCGGTGGTGCTTTCTCGCCAGCGGATGACGCTTTGCGGACGCGGCGTGCCATAAAAAGTGCTGTCAATCTCCACCGCATCAAACAGCGTGCTGTAATGAGGTAGATAATTTTTGGAAGCCATCCCGGCGGGGTAAAACGGGCCAAGCCACTGCTTGTAGGCAAAGCCCATTGTGCCAAGATGCCAGATCGTTGAGGAACTCATAAAAGAGATTGGAGATTAGAAATTGCATCTCCAATCTCTAATCTCCAAAAAATTAATCGCCGGTTTGGGCAACGGCCGTTTGCCGTTCCACAATCTGCTCAGGGATGGGCGTGTGCACAATTTCGTACCGAATGTACACAGCCACGATGAACAGCAGCAGCCCCACCGCCTGGTGTGATAGCGCCAAAATAATCGGTACGCTGAACCAAATGGTGGTAACGCCCAAGGTGATTTGCACAGCTACCAGACCCAGGAAATAAATCACTGCCTTGTGTACGTTGGCCGAGTATGCATGTCGCTTGGTAATGAAATAAAGCCAGATGGCCGCACCCAACACCACAAAAGCAAACCAGCGATGCACAAAATGCACGCCTACCGGGGATGAAATCAAGTTTTGCCACCAGGCATCAAACTGAGCAAATAAATTGCTGGGAATCCAGCGCCCGGCCATCAACGGCCACGTGTTAGAAATCCAACCCGCCTTCAGACCAGCCACAAAGCCGCCCCACGTAATTTGGATCACCAAGATTGTAAGCGTGAGTGCCGATAAGATGTACGGCAGGGAGCCGCGCCCTTTGTTGATAACTGGCGGAAAGTGGTGCACGTGGCGCAGCGCTGTCCACATCGTCAGCGCCAGCAAAAAGAGGGCCATCAGCAGATGAATGGTCAAGCGGAAATGGTTCACTGCCGGATTCTCGATCAACCCACTGCTCACCATGTACCAGCCTAAAAAGCCCTGGAAGCCAAACAGCGCCCCAATCGTGAGGTAAATGGCGGATCGGCGCCAGGGAATGATGCCCTTGTACAGATAGTAAAACAGCGGAATCACCACAAACAGTCCGGCAAATCGGGCAATGAGCCGATGGATGTACTCCACATAGAAAATTTCTTTGTACTCGGAGATGGTCATCTGGTGGTTGATGTACATGCCTTCAGGGGTCTGCTGGTATTTGGCATACTCTGCTTCCCAGGCTGCCTGGCCAATGGGTGGCACCACGCCGCTCACCGGATTCCACTCCACAATCGAAAGGCCAGACCGCGTGAGGCGCACAAAACCACCAAACACCACCATAATCATGATGAGGCCGCTCACCACAAAAAGCCAACGAATGATTTTTTTATTGTCTTGTTCTGACATGTTTTCTCCTGCTCTTCCTGTTCTCAAATCCGCGCAAGGTCTATTTGCTGCGCGCGATTATACCAAGTTTACCCAACCTTTCAGGATATTTAAAATCGCCTCCATGACATTTGGCGGAAATATGGATGATTTTTGTCAACAATTAATTTTTTGAGATTGGACCATTTTCAATGCGCCAAGATCGTGATGCGAAAACAACAAAAATCTAAATTGCGCACGAACAAACGGCCGTTACCAGGACCCACGATTGATCCCCCAAAATATGACTTTCTGCTAAGATGAGCCACGGTAATTTATTAACCCCAACACATGAGAATAAAGATGAAAAAAATTGGAATATTGTTACTTTTAGCCTTGTTGTTGATTGCCTGTGAAGATGTCTCAGACGACTATGTTGACGATGTTTTTGACGAGCCAATCGGTAATGAAGAAGATTTTGTGGATGAAGTTGATGAAGATGTGGATACGGCCGTTTCCTCCCCCACCAACACCGCCGATTTCGAATACACCGACTGCCCCTTCGACGCCTCAGGCGATATTGAATGCGGCTACCTCACCGTCCCAGAAGATCGCAGCGACGCTAACTCACCCATGATTCAGTTGGCGGTGGCCATCGTCGCCGCGCCGGATGGCGCTACAGAGCCGCCCGTTGTGTATTTGGCAGGTGGCCCGGGCAGCAGCGGGCTGGACGATTACGCCGCCGACCCAGACAGTTGGGAAATGTCTTTCCTGCAAAACCGCGATCTTATCCTGCTGGACCAGCGCGGCACCGGCTACTCAGAGCCCACCCTGGACTGTCCCGAATTTGCCGAAGCCGACGAGCAAGACAATCCCGACACCCTCTGCTTTGATCGCTTGACTGACGAAGGCATCAATTTGATGGCTTACAACACTCAGGAAAATGCCGCCGACGTGGAAGCATTGCGGCAGGCGCTGGGCATTGAGCAGTGGGATTTGCTGGGCATTTCCTACGGCACCCGGCTGGCGCTGGAAGTGATGCGCAACCATCCCGCAGGTGTTCGTGCCGTCATCCTCGATTCGCCGTTCCCGCCCAACGCCGACACGCCCGTGGACGAAGTCTACAGCTTCACCGACGCCCTCGCCGAACTGTTCGCCGACTGTGAGCGGGACGAATACTGTAGTGAAGAATATCCTGACCTGGAAAATGTCTTTTTGGACACCGTGCAGCGGCTGAACGAAGACGAAACGGCCGAAATTTACGGTGACGATCTTGTGTTTGCCCTCAGCAGCGCCTTTAGCGACACGTCGCTGATTCCTCTGCTGCCTTACGTCATTTATGAGGTGAGCGAAGACAATTTTGACGCGCTCGATGAAATCAGCGCCGAGGAAGGCTTTGCCCGCACCCTGTACCAGGACGACGAGGACCGCAGTGACAGCGAGGGCATGTACAACTCCGTCATCTGCCACGATGAGTACGCGTTGGGCGATTACGAGCGGGTGGAAACGGCCGTTGTTGGCAACATCCCACAAGAACTCGAAGGCGCACTGCTGCAAGCCACCTTTGACCTGACCAGCCTGTGTGAATACTGGAATCCAATGAACGCGGTGGATAATACGGCCGTTTCCAGCAGTATCCCCACGCTCATTTTGGTTGGTCAATACGACACTGCCACGCCGCCCCGCTGGGCGACCCTCACCGCCGCCACCCTGCCCAACAGCATCGTGGTTGAGGTGCCTGGAGCAGGTCACTCCCTGCTCAGCAGCGTCGAATGCACCATCGACATCACCGACGAATTTCTGGTTAATCCCGACCAGGCGCCCGACACCAGCTGCCTGGACGACATCGAATGGCCCTACTTTGAGTAAGTAAGTCGGATTGCCAATCCGACCAACGGCATGACACAACAAAAAACCGCAGAGTGTACGGAATTTGCTGAAAACCTCAGCGTCCGCCGCGCACTCTGCGGTTAAATTTTTAGCGAATCAGATTAGGCGACCGGAATTTCCTCAACTGGCTCAGCTTGTCCCAAACCCAGCAGCCGCAGCAGCGGGCTTACCGGCATGTCGCCAATCACGCGGAACGACGCATCCGCTTTCAGACTGCTCAGCGCGCTCGTCAGCGATTCCTCGCCCGCCACGACTGGCCCCAGCCGCTCCACTACGTCCGCTACCTTCAGGCTAGACAGCATGCGCGGATTTACCTCCGCCAGCACCTG
Source organism: Ardenticatenaceae bacterium (assembly GCA_020634565.1). Lineage (GTDB taxonomy): Bacteria > Chloroflexota > Anaerolineae > Promineifilales > Promineifilaceae > Leptofilum. The sequence continues at coordinate 65,395 of JACKBN010000007.1, read as the reverse complement.
TTGCAGGTACGGCCCAAATTGGCTCAGCTTGGGCAGGCAGTTGGCTAAAACCAGCGGTTCGCCAGCGCCGTTCGCGCCGCCGTTCGCGCCGGGGTTCAGCATCCGGCCAACTAGCGGGACTTCTTCGCCCACCTGTGTCAGTCCGTGCGACAACGCCATCACGTTGGCCAAAATCTGGCCCGTCTGCCCGCCATTGCCAAAGATGTGTACCTTCAGACTTGGGGCAATTGCCTCAAACGCCTTCAGCGACGTTTCAGCCTGAATGGTGGCGATGCGCTCCTGGTGACCTAGCTGAATGCGCAGGCGCTCCAGGTCCACCAGTACCGGCGCTTGCCCATAAAGCAGGGCCAGTTTTTCCTGCGCTTCAATCTCGACGGCCTTGAGCTTTTGCAGCTTCTCAGCTTCGGCATCGGCTTGCGCTTTGGCCACTTCGGCCTGCGCCAAGCCCTCGGCGCGGGTCACGGACACCTGCTTCTCGGCAACCTGCACGCGCGCGGCTTCCACTTCTGCTTCAGCTAAACCGGAAGCGGCCGTTTCTGCCTTGGTCGCTTCTGCCCGAACTTTAGCTGCCTGAGCCCGTTTCTCCGTGGCCGTCGCTTCTGCTTCGGCGCGCACCAGCTCAGATTGGGTTTCCACATCCACCTTGATCTGCACGGCGCGGGCTTCCGCCTCGGCTGCCAGCTTGAGCGCTTCGGCAGATTTGTTGGCTTCCACCAGGGCGATTTCGCGGGCGCGTTCCGCTTCGGCCAGTTCTTCACGGCGCAGACGAGACGCTTCGGCTTCCGTCAACTCGGCCATCCGCTCGATCTCTTTGGCCTGAGCCACGGCTAGCCGGGCTGCTTCCGCTTCAGTTTGTGCCAGGTTGATTTCGGCCGTGCGCTTTTGCTGGATGGCACGCAGCTTGGCCTGCCGCTCCGCTTCGATTTGGGCCAGATGAGCTGCTTTTTCAGCTTCGGCTTCACCGAGCTGCTGGCTGAGGGCCACTTTAGCCATTTCAGTTTCGTTGGCAGCAGAAGCGGCCGTTTTCTCACGGCTAATCTGCAAAATGCGCATCTCGTGGCGACGCACGTCTAGCGCTTCTTGTTGGCTAATCGTGGCTGTTTCGACTTCGCGTTGGGCATCCAGTCGTTCAGCCGCCAGCTTTTTCTCGGTTTGGGCGCGAATTTCCGCTTCTTCCTGCTCGCGGGCCTGCATGTCAGTCAGCTCGGCCAGCTGCTCTTTGTTAGTGGCAATGCCCGTCTCTTTGGAGATGCGGGATTCGGCTTGCTCGATCAGCTTGGTGTAAGCCACGCCGTCGAGACGGGTGATGGTAAGCAGCGCCAAATCGTAGCCCAACTCGGACAAAATCTGGTTCACTTTGGGGAAAGCGATGGCGGCCAATTCCTGCCGGTTGGCAATGATCTCTTCCAGACTCATCGTGGCGGCGGCGGCAACCAATTCGGCCGTACCAACCTTGGTGATGGTGTAGATGAGGCCGTTGGTGTCCAGACCGACGCGCTGGGCAGCAATTTCTGCCTTGTCCGGATTGAGCTTAGCCACGGCGTGTGCCCACAGCCGGAAGCTGACTTTGCTACTGTCTAACGCCTCCACGCCACCGTCGTTTGTGCCATGAATCGGCACGGTGAAGCTGATGGTTTTGAGCTTGATCACCTGCGTGATCGGGTTGAGCCAATATTTGGCGGGGCGGTCGGCGGATTGGCCGAACACTTTGCGTTCGTTGGAGAGGGTCAGGCTGTGACGGCCGTCGCCAACCACCACGTGAATTTCATCCGGGGGCACCAAAATGCGGCGGCCAAAGCCAAACAGGCCGCGCGCGCGATCTGCTTCGGTGCGCAAAACGGCGACGCTGGTGTTCACGTCGCTCAGGGCACGTTCGGCGGTGGCCACGTCGGGCAAGCGCCGCGTTTTTGTTTGAGTGGACTGACGGGTTTCCTCGACCGTTGGTTGGGGTTGTTGCTGAGTCATCGTATCTCCTGTGTACCCATCCTACGCCCATCTTGCGCCCGTAGGCGCGAAGATCATAAAAGTGTGAAATTGGAAAAAACAAAATTGGTGTTCAGGAGGCAATACGGCATGAAGAAGAAAAAGTTCCAGATGTGGTGGAAATTGGTACTATAGTAGCAAATATGGGGGTATTTGATGGTTAATTTTGAATTGTAAATGGTTAATGGTTAACGAACCGATCTGGCAGTGAAAAACCATGCTATACTATCGTTACTAGCCAGAACAGTTGAGCGTATGAGGGTAACTTTATGATGTGGTCTGCGGATTGGACGTTTTCACACTTAACCAAATTGTATAAACAGCAGCCCACGTTGGTAGATGCTGCTTTGCAAGAAATGATCGAGCGGAATCCAGATTTGGCCTGGTCTTTGGTCGTAAGTGCGTATCTAGATGAGGAAATTAACCTGGGCAAGGCGGCAGAAATGCTTGATTTGCATGAACTTGAGCTGCGCGATCGTTTTATTGCCTTGGGCATTCCACTGCGCATTGGTCCGGCCAACAAAAGTGAGGCCGCAGCTGAAGCGCAAGCATTGACCAGTTGGTTTACCCAGAATGAAGATACATAAAGCTTATGCTGATGCTGTTAGATAACACCGTTTTGTCTAACTTTGCCTTAGTGCAGCAGTTAGATTTGTTGCCAAAGGCATTGGGGGAGTCCGTTTCCACAACGTCTCAAGTAATTGAAGAATTTGAAAATGGTGTCGCTAAAGGGATTTTGCCTGCTGCCAAGTGGGATTGGCTTTCAATCGTTCAGTTGGAAGGGCGAGAAAAGACGCTTTTTCAGGAGTATTCGCAAAGAGTCAACGGTGGGGAAGCTGCTTGTTTGGCAGTAGCTGTGGTGAGGAACGGCCGTTTCCTCACAGATGATCGCGACGCCCGCAAATTAGCTGCCCAGCTCAAAATTCCGGTAAGCGGCACGTTGGGGATTTTGCTTCGTCTTGTTCAAACTGATGCCTTGTCGCTGTCCGCTGCTAATGAAATTCTTGAGCAAATGATTGCAAAAGGGTACCGTTCCCCAGTAGAAAAGCTCGAACATCTTTAGATCTTCACGACTTGTTTTCCAAAGTTACGACTGCAAAATATCATCCAACGGATCGTCGTCTTCATCTACCAGGGTGCGGCGGGTTTTACCGCCGGATTTGGGGTCTTCGACGAGTCCCATCTCGTAGAGGTGCTCCATGAGGCGGGCGGCGCGTGGGTAGCCGAGGCGCAGCTTGCGCTGTAGGAAGGAGGCGGAGATGGTGTCGTTTTTCTGGGCTAACTCGATGGCTGCTTCCAACAGGCTGTCTGTTTCATCGAGTAGGGCGTATTTGGCGATGAGGCTTTCCCAGGGGGCGGGCATCGGCTCAAAGTCGTCGGGCATGTTTTTGTGCCAGAAGGTGACGATGCGCTCAATTTCGCGGTCGGTGGGGAAGACGCCCTGAACGCGCTGCGGGGCGCTGGCTTCGGGGGAGAGGAAGAGCATGTCGCCCTTGCCTAGCAGTTGGTCCGCGCCAACAGTGTCCAAGATGACGCGGGAATCGATGCTGGAGGCAACGGCAAAGGAGAGGCGGGCGGGGAAGTTGGCTTTGATGAGGCCGGTGATGACGTCGGTAGACGGCCGTTGCGTAGCCACCACCATATGAATCCCCGTCGCGCGGGCCATCTGCGCCAGACGGCAGAGCGTGCGTTCCACGTCGCCAGGGTACATGTGCATCAGATCGGCCAGCTCATCAATAAAAACGGCGATATAGGGGAACTTTTTGCGCGTTTTGTCGCCAGCTACTTTGCGGTTGTAGCCGCCGATGTTGCGCGCATTTACCTGGGCAAACATCTCGTAGCGGCGATCCATCTCGGCGGTGAGCCAGCGCAGCACGCCCACGGCGCGGTCGGCTTCCACTTCCACCTGGCCAATGAGGTGGGGCAGGCCGTTGAATCGTATCAGCTCCACCTTTTTGGGATCGATCATGATGAGGTGGAGCTTGTCTGGCGTGTTGTTGAACACTAGGCAGGTGACGAGGGCGTTGATGCAGACCGATTTACCGGAGCCGGTAGTACCCGCAATGAGCAGATGGGGCATCTTGTCCAGATCGATGGCGACGGGCGCACCGGAGACATCTTTGCCCAAAGCCACGGCGAGGTGGGAGCTGTGGCCCGTAAATTCTGGTGATTCAACGATGGAGCGCATGTTGACAACGGCCGTTTCCGAGTTCGGTACTTCTACACCCACAATGCCTCGTCCCGGCACAGGTGCCTGGATGCGCAGGCGGGTAGCAGCCAGCGCCAGCGCCAGATCCTTGCGCAGGGCGGCAATCTGGTTGATGCGAATCTTCTGCTGGCGCGGCTCCCCATCGGGGCCAGTGCGCTCCACATAGCCTGGCTCGACGCCAAACTGGGTGATGGCCGGCCCACGCTGGATCTGCGTCACGGTGGCCGGTAGGCCAAAGTGGGCCAGGGTTTCCTCGATGATTTTCTTCTTCTCGTCGATTTCCTCTGGGGTGAGGGGCACGTCGTTGTTTTCTTCCAGCAGGGAGAGAGGGGGCAGATTTCTACTGCGCTGTTGGCTGGATGGATCGGTGTAGACGGCCGTATCGTCGATAATAAGCAGCTCATCAGGGTTGGGGGTTGGCGGAGGCTCAGGCAGTGGCAGCTGCACGGCCCGTTCCGGTTGAGCGGCAGAACGTGACTCCGGGGGGGCCAGTTCCTGAGAAAGCTGGCGCAGCCGCAAGGAGAAGTTGTTCAGGCTCATCAGCAAATCTTCCCAGGTAAACCCCACCATCAGGCTGATGCCATAGGCCAGCAGGACAAGATACAGCGAATTGGTGAGGAATGGGCCAAAAAAGTCCAGCAGCGGAACGGACAGCGCCCAGCCGACCAGCCCGCCTCCTTTGCCCGTGTACACTTCTGGTTCCAGCGTGCCGGTTAGCTGGTAGCTCAGCGGTAGCAGGGTGAGCAGCACCAGTTCAAAACCAATCACCTGACTGGTTCGAACATTGTAAGGCTTTTCCACCTGGCGCAGCGTCAGATGCAGTCCGGCCGCTGACAGTGACAGCAGCAGCGGGTAAGCGCCCCAGCCAAACAGCGTGCGCACCAAACAGAGCCAGACGCCGGGGCAGGCGCTGTTGGGCAGGCTGAGCAGGGCTAAAAAGATGAGAAAGGAAATGGTGAAGAGGACAATTCCGGCCAGCTCGATGCGCCAGGGCATCAGGCTGTTGATGACGCGTTCGTCCCAGGTGGGTGGGGGTGGGGCAGGCGATTTGCTGCTACCGGATTTTTTTCGTGCCATACCAATACATTACTGGCTGGAGCGCGGAAGAAGACGGCCGTAAATTGACCGAAGCCACATTATTCGCTGTGCAGCCCGCGCAGGCTTAAGGCCAGCCGCTTGTTGTCGCCATCTACCTTTAGGATGCGAGCCACAACAATCTGGCCTTTCTCGACAACGTTGCGGGGATGTAGGAAGGTGCCTTCCGCCAGCTGCGAGATGTGGATGAGGCCTTCCAGCTCATCTTCAATCATGACAAATGCGCCAAAGCTGACCACATTGCTGATGGTGCCTTCGACCAGTTGGCCGGGTTGGAAGCGTTCGTCTACGGTGCGCCAGGGATTTTCTTTTAGACGTTTGAGGCTGAGAGCAACACGGCCGTTATCCGAGTCCACATTGAGCACTTTTACCTGGACTTCCTGGTCTGGCTCCAAAATGTCGCTGGGATGAATCACACGGCTCCAGGAAAGCTCAGAAATGTGGATGAGCCCTTCCACGCCGCCTAAATCGACAAAGGCACCAAAATTGGTGAGGTTGGTGACGGTTCCCCGGTGAATCTGACCTGGCTCGATGCGATCAAACAGCTGTTCGCGTTCATCCGCTTCTACCAGCGTGGCCCGTTCTGAGAGGATAAGCCGGTTGAGGTCTTGATTGAGTTCAATAATCTTGAGCGTAAGTTCCTGGCCATGCCATTGGCGTAGGGCCTGTAATCGTTCACTTTCCAGGTGGAATTGGGGGAAATCAATGAGTTGGGAGGCGGGCACAAAACCTTGCAAGCCACGCCAATGCACCAGCAGTCCCCCTTTGTTGAAGCCTGTCACCGGCAGGGTAACGGTTCCGTCCGTATCTAAAATCTCTTTAGCCTCCAGCCAGGGATCGTGAATTTCTTCCGCGCCATCAGCCCAGCGGAAACGGCCGTCTATGCGTTGATTGATAGGCGCCCAACTGGCACCACCGCGCGGCACATCGACTTTCGGTTCCGGGGGAAGCAGCGCCTCCTCTTGTTCAAACAGGGAACTCCAATACGCGTCATCAGACTGAGGTTGGGGGGACATTTCTGGGGAGACGTTTGCGGTCATTTCCATTACTCTCTGTTACAAAATTTACTACAATGTTAGCGGATGCGATTGCGGTAAACAAGGCGTATTTTGCATTAATCGGGGCTAACTTTTTCTCTCGCTCATTTGTGGAAGAAACTGGTAACATACCGTTTCTTATCAGGTACTAATTATAGGGGGAGACAGATTCGTGTCAAACAAAAATTTATACGAAATTTATCCGTCTATCATTAGTAAGAACAGACGTTAAGTGGAGAACGGAAAGTAACTTTAAACTGAAGCGACAAAATTCGCTTCCGTTCTCCTTAAAAGTAAATCCCATCTCATCGGTCGTTTTAAGCAACTTTCCGGGATTTACTTTAGAGGGATAGGGACATGATCGATCATTTTTCGGCAGCGGATGTGTTGGAATCGCTGACTACAAATTGGTTGGGTAGAGCCTGTCAGGTGCTGCCAGAATTGGATTCCAGCAATGATTTGCTTAAAGAAATGGTGCGGGAAGGCACGGAAGATGATCCGCCAGCTGGATTTTTACTGCTGACGCATTATCAGCGGCAAGGGCGCGGCCGTTTGAGCCGTCGTTGGGACGCGCCACCGGGTAGCTCGCTGCTGCTTTCCCTGTTGTTTCGGCCCAACTGGCCGGGCAGCCAGGCCAACTGGCTGACGATGCTGGTGAGTACGGCCGCAGCCGAAGCCATTGCTTCCCATACGTCGCTGACGGTCGGCATTAAATGGCCTAACGATATCATGGTGCAGCTCGGTGAGCGCTGGCACAAGGTGAGCGGCATTTTGCAAGAAGGGGAGTTTGATGGGAACGGCCGTTTACAATGGGCTATCGTTGGGATTGGGATGAACGTAAACATTCCGGCGGCGCAGCTGCCTACTGGCAGCACGCCAGCCACCAGCTTGCTGGCGGCGATGGGTGAGCCTGTGTCGCGATTACCACTACTAACCACTTTTTTGGAGCAGGTGGAAGCACGGTATGAGGCGGTGGCAAACGGCCGTTCGCCCCAGGCAGCATGGCAAGAAAAACTGATTACACTGGGGCAGCCCGTGCAGGTGACCTACACCGCTTCCAGCCAAAGCTTTGCGGGCGTGGCAGAAGCGACAGACGCGGGCGGGCATCTGCTGGTGCGCGATGCTGCCGGTCAGCTGCACACTGTCACGGCGGCGGATGTGACCCTGCGTAAAAAATAATTATGGTCAAGTAAAAACTTCGTTTTTCGCCAATTTTCCGCTACAATAGTACAAATCTTCGGTGCGTCGCATCTCTTTTTCCGAATTGACCGAAGAAGAACAACCGCCAGACAGTTTTCGGCATAGATTGAGGAGAGGTATCCACACATGACCGAGTATAATGACAACAATCTAGATGATGATTTCTCATCTTTTCGGGACGATTTATTTGGTGATGACGAGCCCGCATCATTTGCTGATGATTTGCCGCCAATGGAAGATATGGATGACGAGTTTGAGGAACTGCGGCGCAAATCAACCAGAGGTGAATCTCTGGATGATGATTTAGCCAGCGATGATGCACTTTTCAGCGAAGAGCGCAGCAGCGGGTCTGGTTTTGCCTGGCGTAACTTTACCCCAGGGCAGCGGCTCATTTTGGCGTTGCTGGTCTTGCTCAACATCCTCATGGGGGCCATCGGCCTGATGGTCATCACTGGCAATCTGGGCTGATTCTTCTTCTCGTTACATTTTGGCAAAAAATAAGGGCGCATTTAGCGCCCTTTTTCTATTTATATTGAAGTCAACTTTGTTGGTTACACTGCGCCGACATACTTTTTGCGGTAGGCCAACATCACCCAGAAGAAAACGGTGCAGATGAAAACGGCCGTTACCGTAAACAGCACCTGCGCCAAACTGGTAAAAGGCACCAACCACAGCGTTGTCACTAACTCAATGGAAATGAGCGTCAGCAAAAAGATAATGATACTGTCGCGGCTAACCCGATGCGCCACATAAGCCCCCAACGGTGCACCAACCACCACTACCGGCACCGCCACCAGCCAATGATTCCACATGCCGCCAATATCTTGCAGCATAGCGCCATGAATAAAAAAGCCAACGACCGAATTCAGCCCCATAATTACCACGGTGGTGGGGGTGCTAATCTTCTCATTCAGCCCAAACGCCAGCGTCAGCACAATAAACGTCAGCATATCAATGCCTGAGCCAGTCTGTGCTGCAAATGTACCGCCCACCACACCAACCAGCACAAACAACGCGCGTCTTGAATGGTTCCAATTGGCGACTTCATCCCGCGGTGACCAATTCATAAACCAGCGAGAAATGATCATCACCACGCCAAAAGCGGTGGCCACAAAAGTAAACAGGATTTTGGGATACGGATCAGGAATCGTAACGAGGTACGCACCGACGATCTGCCCCAAAATACCGCCCAACGAAACCCAGCCGATGACGCGCGGCAATACTTTCACCCGCTGCACAAAAATCATCACGCTGGCCATCGTCATGCCAAAAGATTGGATCATCAAGCCAAAGGTGCGGGCATCACTGGAGGGGATGTGCAGCACTTTGGTAAATACCGGAAAGGCAACGGCCGCACCGCCTTCGGCCGTTGCACCCGCCACAAATGAACCCAGGCTCATGGTTAAGGAAGCGGGCCAGTAGTCCAGAAACAAAGCCCACTTGTCGGCAAAGCTCATGTAGCCGATCCAGATGGCGTAGAAAATGGCCAATAAGCCATAATAAATCCAGATTCGGCGGGGGGTAAGACGAAGGCGAGGCGCGCGATATTTAGGTGCGGCAACGTTTAGCTTCATTGAAAAATAACCTCAGGGAGTTAAAGAGTGTGGTTGGGGTAAGTAAAAGTGGCAGGTTGCTACCTGCCCAATGTTGCGACATCGAGCAGGCAGCAACGCTAACCTGTGGAAGAAGGATAAATGGTAACTTTAGTTAAGCGGCTACAGCCATTTCCGCCGAGGCTTCTACTGGCGTTGCTGTTTTTGCAATAATTTTGCGCACAGCTTGCAGGCCCTTCGATGGGTTTTCCTGATACACGCGTCCAGCGAAAATGTCTATAAAATCATCGACGTAGCGAGAGTGAACGAAGAAGGCAAAGGAGAACGGATGCTCCCAGAAGCAGTCCAGCACATCTTGAATGGTGTCCATGCCCAGTTCACAATGGCGCTCGTATTCTGCAAACGGATTGTCCAGCTCGCGGCCAACACCTTCGAGCAGGTAGTCGGCAATGACGTCGGCGGCAAATTTTGCTTCGGTAAGGGCAAAATGCAGGCCAAAGGAAAAGATGGGGTCAATAAAACGATGGGCATCCCCGACGCAAATAAATCCTTTACCGGCAAAGTCGCGAATATGGTAAGAATAATTTGAAGTGGCGCGAACTTCCTCAACCAGATTGACATCTGGCACACGTTGCGAAAGCTGCGGGTTAATTTTGTGCATCTCGCGCAGGTAAAAGTCGCGCATATCTTCGTTGGATGAGCGGTAGTAGCTGGAGGGCGTTACCACGCCAATGCTGACGGTTTCCTCATCAATCGGAATAAACCAGGCCCAGTGATTTTTCTTTTGGTAGAAAATCAGCGTGTTGTCTTGTTCATCCCGCTTGGCGCCTTTGACATGGGCATAAATGGCAATTTGCCGATCATAGTTGCCACGTCCTTTTTCCCCAGCAATGCCTGCGGTGGAGAGGAAGGTGGCTGCGCCTGAAGCATCCAGCACAATCTCAGCCATGATATCCACCATTTCGCCATCTTCCTGACGAACGGTTACCCCGCAGGGTACGTTTTCATCATTGGTGATGACTTTAACAGCTTTGCCCAAAATAACGTTGGCGCCGCTTTCTTTGGCTTTGTTCAACAGCATCTTGTCAAATTCGCCACGACGGACCTGCCAGGTATCCCCTTTCACCAATTCGCCATTTTCTGCGCGGCGCATAACGGGAATCCAGAAGGCATTGATGCCGCCCTGTCCGTAAACATTTACACCATGTTTAATGGTGCGGGGCACTTGTTGGATGGCTTCTTCCAAACCGAGGCGGCGCACCATGTTGCCGCATTCTCCAGTCATGGACTCGCCGATGTGGAAGCGCGGGAAGCTTTCTTTTTCAATAATGACGGATTGAATTCCTTTTTCGGCCAGAAAAACTGCGCTGGCTGCCCCACCGGGCCCGCCTCCAACGATTACCACTTGCGTATTGATTACAGAATGCATGTCATTTCTCCAATTGCGACTTAATGATGTTGACTGTTTGTTGTTGAAATGGACAAACTACAGGTCCTCCACTTATGCTACTTATTATCAGCTTTTTGGGGCCTGGGAATCAATCGGGTGTAACGGCCGTTTCTACCGCAATATCCCTTATTTGTTTTGAGGAAAAAAAGAGGGGTCCTACAGGAAAACCCTCACACTGCTGAGAATTTTCCCGTAGTTTTAGACGTTGAGAGGGTGAATTGGGGGGAGAAAATGGGGGGTTAACGGCCGTTTTCTTCCCCAGGCCGGTATGCTTGCTCCAAATTGGCCAAAATGGCTTCTTCCGTAAACCAGACCGGCGTCAGTTCCCGCTGCACAAAAATAGGGGCTTGATCGGCGTAATGGGGCGAGTTTTCATCCAGCGTGGCGCTGCCGTACTGGTGGATGCTCTGCGAACTGACCGTGCCATCTGGCTGCCAAGTCACCAGCAAAATGTAGGAATCGCCTGCCACGCCGTGGAAACGGCCGTCTTCGCCCATTTCACCATACACTGCGTGCAGCACATCCGGCGCACCACCGAGGCCCAAATCTGCATCACCACGTACCAGCCGGTTCACCTCTTGCCACGGAACCTCGACGCTGCCGAAATGCTCTATGAGATGATCCACTGCCTGTGAGAAGCTGTTTTGGACGGAAACGGCCGTAAACGCCCCGCCCGTAATGTTGGAGACCGATATATCGGTGCCGTCCGCTTCCAGCAAATAGAAAAACGTCAGCAGCGTCACCGTCGCGCCGCTGTTTTCCGGGTTTGTTTGGCCATCCCAACTGGCCAGCAAATCGTAAGCGGCGCGTTCATCGAGGTCGCTGGGCGGCGGTTCTGCCAAAATCATCTGAACCATGCGGCTCACATCTGCCTCAGCCGAAAAGGTCATGTCGTACTTGTACGCCATAAATTCCGCTTCGGTGATCGACTCGTCGCCGCCGTACAGTTCTAGCGCCCGCAGGGAGCGGTTGGACATCGTGTCATTGATGCCTAGGGTGGGGGAGAAGTTGGTTTCGTCCGGGTTGCCGTCGCCAAGCGTGGTGCGGTACGGGCTGCTGTTGGCATTCTGCACAAACCCAGACGGCGGATTGCTCACTTGGGGCAGTTCATCGAACGGCAGATACTCGGTCCACAACGTTTCCGAGGTGTTGCCGGGTAAATATTGCTGCCAGTTGTACCCTTCAGCGCGGATGGGAATACGGCCGTTGTACACATAAAAAATATTCCCCTCAGCGTCCGCATACCCGGTGTTAAACATTGGCAATGGCCCCTCGCGCATGGCGGCTTGCCATTCGGCCAGATTGGTCGCCTTGTTCATGCGCACAAACTGCTCCACGTGTCCAATCTCCCCCATGCCCGCGTAGCGAATGGCATACACGCCATGATCCTGCCGCACCGTCGGCCCATACACCGACCACAAAACCTCGCGCTTCACCGTCCAGCGAAAACGGCCGAACAGCGTTACCGTAATCGGTGCTTCACCCACTTCCAAATCGCGCCATTCGCCATCAAACAAATATTGGTCGGGATTGTCCGGATTCATTTCCAGCACGTAAACGTCGATCAAATCCGGGCTGTTCACCGTAAACGCCCAGCCCAAATGCTCATTGTGCCCATGCGTAATCGTTGGCGAACCGGGCAGTAAGCCGCCCACCATGTTCCAGCCCTCCCCGCTAACCATGTGCGCCTCGTACCAGGCCACGATTCCTTCCCACGGCTGGTGCGAATTCACTGCCAAAAACGTTTCTCCATTGGCCGAGCGCTCTGGCCCCACGGCGATGACGTTGCTGCCGTACTTCACCGCTGGCGGCAGATGGATAACCTCTTTTTCAGATACCGTGTTTTGGCGCGTTTCCGCAAATAAGTCACCCAGTGCCCCATCCAGGCCAAAAAAGAGTGGCACGCGATGGATAAATCCTGCTGCCACGTCTTGCCCGGAAATGGGAAACAGTTCTGGCAGCAATAGTTCATCTTCGTGCAGGGCGGCGTAATAGTTCAGTCCGTCGGCGTACCCTTGCATGATGGCCTGGATGTCGGGCGGAATGCTGTCGTATTGCGCATCCACCACGTCCCAGATGCGTAGGAGCTGCACCATGTAATCATTCGGCGCGGCGTCGATGCCGTAGGCCACGCCCAGCTTGCCCCGCGCCGCCACCAACGCCTGCTGGATGGTCAAAAAGTCGTCCTCTGCGTGCGCGTAGCCGAGGCCATAGGCTGCATCGGCGTCAGTCTGGCCAAAGATGTGGGGCACGCCAAAGCTGTCCCGCCGAATGACGACATCGTAATTTTCATTCACGGCTTCCAGCTCATCCAGATTGACCACAAAAGGCCACACGCCCTGCGGCCAAAAGATGTAAACAGCCGCCAGCGCCAGCAACACAACTACGCCCAATACAATTTTTTGCCATCTTTTCATGAGGGTTTACCTTTAAAAAATGGGACACGGATGAACACAGATTCGCACGGATTTTTTATCTGTGTTTATCCGTGCAAATCTGTGTCCCATAAAAACACGAGGTTCAAAGAATTATTCTGTTGGTTGGAGGATGAGGTGGTTTACGGCCGTTTCCATCACCATCTCTTCACTCCACACCATCGGCAAGTATTCACCGTCCAGCCACAGCTGAATCTGGTCATCGTAATTGGGGTGGTACGGGTGGCCAGATGCGCCGGTGGGGATGATCCACTCGCTGGCGTCAAAATCGCTTACGTCTACCAGCATGCGCATGGAAACGTGCCCGCGAACGGCCGCTGGTTCGCTCCAACTCCAACTATTGGCATTCACAATGCTGCTGCCGCCGTCCGCCGGGAATGGCCCGCGATTCACCAGCGACTCCACGGCGCTGATGCCGCTTTCCCCCAGCGGATTGCTGACAAAGGTGGCCGTATGGATGCTGCCCCAAGTCCAGTCGTTCATATTGCCGCCCACGTTTTCCTCAAACCAGGCAACGGTATCTTCCAGCGCCGCCAGCAAAATGTCGGCCTGCGACTCTTCGGCGCTGGTTGTCGTGTTGTCCCACCAGATTGCTTCCGGATTGTCGGCCAACTGGTGGAACAGCACGCGCCCGCCAAACGAGCTAACGTTGTCATCGCCGACTTCATCTGCCAGCGTGTCTTGCGCCAGTTGCATAGAGAAAATTTCAAACAGAGCGGCGGGCACGCTGTCGCGCCGGACCTGCCGGTCCCAGCCGCGCAACCGTTCCAAAGCCGCCTGAACCGTGTCGTCATTGCTGGAGAGGCCGTCCAGCAACGGTACGTAGCTGTCGGCCAGCAGCGAGCGGCTGTCGAACTGGATGCGAGCCATGTCTGCCTGGGAAACCTCACCGTCACCGTCTAATTCCGCCTCGATCATGTCCACGATGCGCTGACCGCGATCACCATCGGCCCAATACAGGTTGAGTAAGTACGGATATTCCTCATCCACTACGGCATGGTTGGCGGTGACGATGTAGCCCCATTCTGGATTGAGCACGGCGGGTAGTTCCTCGTAGGGCACCCAGCCGGTCCACTCATATTCACCCGTCCAGCCGGGTACGGGCACCAGCCCGTCGCCGTCCGCACGGATTGGGATGCGGCCGGGCATCTGGTAGGCGATGTTGCCTTCTACATCGGCGTAGACAAAGTTTTGCGAGGGAGCGTCCCAGAAGCGTAGGGCATCACGGAAGTCTTGGTAGGATACGGCCGTATTCAGCCCAATAATTGACTCCAATATGCGCATCGGCTCGTGCGCCGTCCAGCGCATCGCCAGCACGTCGCTCACGTCATCCCGCAAATCAGAAATGATGGGGCCATGCCGGGTGATTTTGACCTCGATGGTGACGTCATCGCCGCCGTTGACCTTGATCACCTCTTCGATGATCTCCATATCCTCCCACTCGCCCATAAATTCCACCTGATCCGGGTTGTTGGGATTGATTTTCTCAATGTACAAATCCTGCACGTCCGGCCCCACGTTGGTGACGCCCCAGGCGATGTTGTCGTTGTGGCCTACCACCACGCCGGGCACGCCAGCAAAGCTGAAGCCTTGCACGTTATAGTCTGGTGCGTGCAGACCCACCTGGTACCAGATGGAGGGCATCTGAATGCCCAAATGCGGGTCATTGGCCAGCAGGGGCATGCCGGTGTCGGTATGTTCGCCGCTGATGACCCAGTTGTTGCTGCCCACATAATCGCTGCTGCCCAAGTAGCCATCGGCTGGATAGCTGCCAACGATGGTTTGATTCACATTTTCCCAATTGGCTGCTTGCAGCTGTTGGTAAAGCGCTTCGGTTTCTTCATTGGTGAATTCAATGTCCATGGCGTCGGTGGGGGCAATGACGGGGCGGTTGTCGTAGGGATAGAGCGGCAGCAGGTTGGCCGTGGTGCCTTCGCCTAACTCATTGATGAGGTTGGCGCGGCGGATTTCGCTGCTCCAGTTGCCGCCCAGGTCGTCGGCCATGACCACCGCCCAGGCGATGGTGTGCAGCGGCTGCCACGGTTCAATCTCCCACTTGTCGTTAACGAGGCCGAGAACGGTGTAATTGAGGGAGATGTTGTCGCCTTGTTCGGTAATGTAGGCGTTGACGCCTTCGCTGTACGCTTCCAGGATGGTCATCATCTCTGGGGATTCATTTTCGTAATAAGCCAACGATTCCTCGGCGATGCGGTTCCAGCCCATGGTGCGGATGAAGGTGTCGCTGCTCACGGTGGCTTCACCAGCAATCTCGGAAATGCGGCCGAGACTGACGTGTCGCCAAAACTCCATCTGCCAGAAGCGGTCTTGGGCGTGGACGTACCCTTGGGCCAGGAACAAATCATGTTCGTTTTGGGCGTAAATGTGGGGGATGCCGTTCTCATCGCGGTAGACGTTGACTTCGTCTTGTAAGCCGGGGATGGTGAGGGTGGTGTCGGTGTCGGGGAACGGCCGTCTCACGCTCACCACGCCAACAATGGCCAAAACCACAATCAGCAAGGCAAGTATGCCAAGCAAAATTAATCCAATGCGCGCTGCTATTTTCATTTTTCCTCCAGTGGGGTGGGCTGTGCCACAGACGTCTTGCGGCGTTTAGGGATGGGGCACAGTTTGTTGAATCGGCTCAATGATACCCGGTTTGGGGTTGTCCAACTAGGTGAAATTGGCGAGCGAGTTGGGGGAGGAACGGCCGTCTTTTCAGCCCATAATGGTGCGTTTACTCAGAGGGAAGGGCGGCAAACAAATCCGATTTTTGCCACGCCCAAATAACGGCTTCGGAGCGATTGTTGGCCTGGATTTTTTTGAAAAGCTCCTGCTTGTGGTGTTTGACGGTGGAAACCGTCACTTGCAAGGCGCTGGCAATTTCTTTGTCGGCCAGACCCAGGGCCAGGTAATGTAAAACTTGCCGCTGTCGCGGGGAAAGCGTGACATCTTCCTGGTTGGGGGATGGCTTGCCGAGGGCGTTAAGCGGCCGTAAAACAATCATGCGCATGCGACGGCCGTTGTAAATAATGGGGCTGGCGGTGACTTCCATTGCAATTTCGCTGCCATTTTTATGAAGGCAGCTGGTTTGGTATTTTTGATGGTAACCGACGCCCATATTTTGCAGGATAGTGCTTTGTTCAGAGGAAGGGGCCATGGCATGCACTAGCACCTGAATGGTTTGCCCCATCAACTCATCGGCTGAGTAACCATAGACCTGAGTGACGGCTTTGTTGATGGCCTGGATACGGCCGTTTTCATGGATCACAACTGGGCTGTAGGTATCGTTAAGAAGCGCTTCAAAATGTTTTTCCCGCTCTGCCTCTTGTTGCAAGGTCTGCAATATTTTTGCCAGCAGAGCTTCTTCCGTCGTGTACATTTTGTGCAGCTGGTCACTGTAGCCCACGATCATTTCTGCCCAAAGGGTGGATAGCCGATGGGCCAGCCAGGTCGTTTGGGCTTCGTTCAAATCCATGAGGAGCTGTTCTGCCAATAAACGCTGCAAATACCCCAGCTTTTCCAGCGACAGACCAAACACCTGTGCCAATTGCTCACCCACTCTTCGGCCCGCTTCCGGTTGGAAGGGGGACATGAGCAGATAGTTGGTGACTTGATTGTGGAGATCGGTGGCGGTTACGGCCGTTTTGGAATCACCCGCCGCAGGCAGCAAATACCATGCCATCCCGATCTCTTTGTGGTTGGCTGCCCAAAGCTCTTGGATTTGTTCTTTGATGTTTTTCATTTGATTCTGTTTAGGAAAAATAAAGCCGCTCTCATTTTTCATTAATGTTTGCTGCTAAAAAACCTGTCCTTTTAGATAGGTGGCGGCTAAAAAGGCGTATGCTAAGATACTCTAGCGGTTAATCATAACCCAACAGCAGAAGAATTCATACCTAAATCCGTGGGTTCTTCGCCTGATCGCAGCCGCAAAAGAGGGTAAAGAAGTGATAATGAGCGGGATTGGGTTTTTTTGAACTTAATCCCGTTTTTACTTTAGCCTCTTCATAGTCGGCACCTTCCCATAATCCAGTCATGGGGAGCATTGCCCGCCCAAATATTTGGGCGGGTTTTTTGTTTGTCTACAAACGGCAAACTGCCGCAAAAATCCCGTAAAAACAGCCCACAATTCACGCCCCAGGCACGGAAATAGATAAACTGCTTTGCTACCATCAACAAAAATCCACCAAGGAGTTTTGTTGTGAAGAGAAGTACGGCCGTATCCTTGTCCATTTTGTTTGCCATTTTGCTGCTCACCGCCACCGTTGCCCTGCTGCTGCGTCCGCGCCCGGTGGTGCTGGCCTCTACCCCTGCCCAGCCACTCACGATTGCGGTTGGAGATGAAGAAGTTTGCACTGGCACGAACCTCATCGCCAACCCTTCTTTTGAAGGCGACTATCCCGTTTACGTCATGGCCGCACCCGGCCACCCAGACTGCCAAACCTGGTTCGACGACCAGCCCAACCAATATTGCGAGCGCGTCAAGCTGGCCGACGATTGGCATCCATACTGGCTGGACACACCCCGCACGGAAAATTGGATGAACATCCAGCCAGAGTACGTCCCCTCGCTGCCGCATGAACAACCACCCCGGGTACGCAGCGGTGAAAAATCGCAGCATTACTTTTCCTTTTGGAGCACCCATGAGGGTGGCTTGATGCAGCAGGTGAGCGCGCTGGAAAACGGCCGTTACTGTTTCAGCAGCTGGGGTCATGCCTGGTCTGCGCGTGATACGCTGCCTGGCTGGTTGAGCGATCCCAATGACCACGGCGATTTGTATCAGCGCGTGGGCATCGATCCCACGGGCGGTACCGATTGGCAAAGCCCCAACATCATCTGGGGCGACATGCGCATGCAATACGACGAATTTGGCCTATTCAGCGTCGAGGCCGTAGCCCAGGCGGACACAATTACGGTTTTTATTTGGTCCAAGGCCAACATTCCAGTGAAGCACAACGACGTTTATTGGGACGATGCCCGTCTGACGCTGCAATATGCTGCCAGCGTTGAGCCAGGTGAACTCACCACGTTGCTGGATGTGGCTGCGCCAACGGCCGTTACCCACACCATCGGCATCAGCGTTACGCCAGGTCTCACCTGGACCGCTTCGCTGGACCCTCAGGGCAGTTTGCCTGTGAGCCTCAGCCAGAACAGCGGCAGCGCCAGCACCGATGTGGACCTTTCCTTCAATAGCACCGGCTTGCTTACCGGCACTTACACCACCACCGTTACCATTGACGTCACGCCCCCCGTGCCCGGTGCCCCGTTTGAAATCCCCGTCTCTTTGTATGTGGTGCCCGAACTGTATGAGACGTATCTACCCTTGGTGATACGGCCGTAATTGGAGATGTTGAGACTGTTTCTGTAAATCGGGGAACCTTTGTGGGCGTTCTATCGTTTACAATGTAGATTCCACATCGAATCGATACGTTTGCCATTTCTCCTTGGCCCCAAACAAGGGTTAAGGACCAACAAAGGAACGGGAAAGCATGTCTCAACCTACAGGATCAGCCAACAAACGGCAGCGCACCCTCATTGGTGGCCTTGTTGCGCTTCTTATCATCATTGCCGCTGGCGTGGGCATCTGGTATTTTCAGTTTGAAAATGGCCCCGGCATCAGCAGCAATGGTAGCTTTACCACGCCAACGCTGCGCACAGAAACGGCCGTTGGTAACACCGTCTCTGGTCTGGAAAGCGCCAGCTTTGGTGGGGCCAACAGCACCGCTGCCAGCCTACTCATCAGCCTCAGCGAAGGCCAATCTTTGCCCAGTGAATTACAGGCCAATCCCCTGGTCACGGGCGAGCCGCTCACGGAAGCAGAAATCGCCCAAATTGTGGCGCGCCTGCCAGAATTGATGGGCGAACCAACCGACGAGCTGGATTTCAACCTGCCCGATGAACTGATTCCGCCGCCGCTTCCGGGTACAACGGTTGAACAAACTTTTCCCCCGCCGCCCACCGATTTTGTGCCCCAAGAAGTGCCCACCGGCCCACTGGAAGTGCTGCGCTACTCCCCCGAAGGCGACATTGGCCTGGCTCCGTTCCTCAACGTCACCTTTAACCAGCCGATGGTGCCCCTGACCGACCTCAGCAGCCTCACCGAGGCCGATGTGCCCGTGGACTTGACGCCCGATCTGCCCGGCACCTGGCAATGGATCAGCCCGCAAACGCTCCGCTTTGAGGCAGACGCTGATGCCGTCGATCGGCTGCCGATGGCCACTGAGTTTGTGGCCGAAATTCCCGCTGGCACCACTTCGGCAACGGGCAATGAACTGCCCGAGACGGTGCGCTGGACGTTCAGCACGCCGCCTGTGCAGATGGTCAATAATTATCCCAATTCGCGTGAAGCGCAGCCGTTAGAACCGATCATCTTTGTGGCGTTTGATCAAATTGTGAATCCAGACGCCATTCTGGCTGTGACCCGCCTCACCGCTGATGGAGATGACGAAGCAATCCGCCTGGCCACCGAGGCAGAGATTGCTGCCGACGAGACTGTTAGCCGTCGGGTGGCATCGGCAAATGAGGGCAGATGGGTGGCGTTTCGGGCGGAACGGCCGTTACCCGCCGACGCCGAAATCAATATCACCATTGGCCCCGACATCCCCTCTGCTGAAGGGCCGCGCCTGAACCCAGACGCGCAAAGCTTCACCTTTTACACTTACCCGCCGCTGCGCCTGGAGCGCGATACCTGCGGCTGGTCTGACCGTGATTGCCCGCCGTTGGCCCCGTTCTACCTGGAATTTAACAATCCGCTGGACCCCGAAGCGTTTAACGAAACCATGATTCGCATCGAGCCAGAGTTGCCCGGCGCTGTTGTGGAGCTTGGCTACACCACGTTGACCATTCGCGGACTAACGAAAGGACGCACCACCTACGAAGTAACGATTGATGCTGGCCTGACCGACATCTTCGGCCAGACACTGGGCGAGGCAGAAGACGCCCGCTTCCGCGTGGATTCCGCTACGCCGTTTGTGAGCGGCCCGCGCGAGCCGTTTGTTACCGCCGATCCCTCCACCAGCGACCCCAGCCTGACGCTCTACGTGATGAATTATGATGAATTGCACGTGCAGCTATATGCTGTTTCGCCTGAGGATTGGCCAGATTATCTGGAGTATCTGCGCGACTTTGACGAGATGGGTGAAGATGACGATGTGCCCACGCCTCCGGGTGAACTGGTTGTCGATGAAATGATGGCGGTGGATTCTGTCGAAGATGTGTTGACGGAAACGGCCGTTTCCCTCCAACCAGCTCTCGATGGCGAAACAGGACACGTCATTGCCGTCATCCAGCCGCCCACACTCGCCCGCGACTTTTGGGAGCGACGCCGACAATACATTCAAACCTGGGTGCAGGTCACCCAAATTGGCCTGGACGCCTTTGCCGACCATTCGCAGCTGGTCGCCTGGGCCACCGATCTGTCTGATGGCACACCGCTGGCCGATGTCACTCTCTCCACCAATCGCAGCGCAACCCAACAAACCGACGCCGCTGGTCTGGCCGAATTTGAGCTATCTGATCGGGGCATCTTGTATCTGTTGGCCACACAAGGGGATGATACGGCCATCCTGCCCGCCAGCACCTCCTACTGGGACGATCGCGGCTGGCAGTCCCGTGAACTGGGCGACGAACTGCGCTGGTACATCTTCGATGACCGCGCCATGTATCGCCCTGGCGAAACGGTGAGCATCAAAGGCTGGCTGCGCCACATCAGCGGCGAGGGCGCCATCACCTTGCCCGGCAGCCGCCTCAACGCCATCCGCTACACGCTGTACGGACCGCAAGGCAACGTCATTGCCGAAGACACAGTTACCCCAACCTCTTTTGGTGGGTTTGATCTGCAAATTGAACTGCCAGAAAATGCAAATCTGGGCTACGCCTACATGGAACTACGCGCCGCAGGCAGTTTGCAAAATGTAGGTGGTGAATATGGCTTCCATGAATTCCAAATTCAAGAGTTCCGCCGCCCCGAATTTGAGGTAAGCGCCCGGCAAGAAAGTGTCGGCCCTTACGTGGTGGGTGATGCTGCCACCGTGGCCGTTACCGCCAGCTACTTTGCTGGTGGGCCACTGCCCAATGCCGACACCACCTGGTATGTCACCTCCACGCCCACGTACTACTCGCCACCTGGCTGGCGCGGCTTTACCTTTGGCACCTGGACGCCCTGGTGGTATTTTGACGACTTTGGCTTTGATGAAGAGTTTTACTTCCCCGGTGGTCCAGAGGGCGTAGTCGAAACGTTTAGCGGCTTTACCGACGCTGGCGGCGAGCATTTCTTGCAAATCGACTTTGAAGCGCTGGAAGGCAATCGCCCCTTCACCGTGCGCGCGGAAGCAACGGTAATGGACGTGAACCGGCAGGCGTGGTCGGCTAACACCGGCTTGCTGGTGCATCCAGCCGAGCTGTACGTGGGGCTACGCAGCGCCAGCACCTTTGTGGAGCAGGGTGCCCCGCTGGAAATTGAAGCAATCGTCACCGATATTGATGGCGCGGCGGTGAGCGGTACGGCCGTTTCCATCACAGCGGCTCGGTTGGAGTGGAAATACGGGGTTGGCTACCAACCTGCCGAAACCGAAGAATGCACCGTAACCAGCGCCGCTGAGGCAGTTACCTGTACCTTCAACACCGATTCCGGTGGCACGTATGAAATTACGGCCGTTGTCACCGACGCGCAGGGACGGCAAAACCAGAGCCAGCTCACCCGCTGGGTCAGCGGTGGCAAGCAGCCTGTGCAGCGCAACGTGACGCAAGAAGCAGTCACGCTTATTCCTGATAAAGAAGAGTACCAACCTGGCGACGTGGCCGAAATTCTGGTTCAGGCACCGTTTAGCCCAGCCGAAGGGCTGCTAACGATCAATCACAATGGCATTCTCTCTACCGAAGCGTTTACGCTGGAGAATGGCAGTTACACGCTGCGCATTCCCGTCACCGAGGAGCACATACCGCGTCTGACGGTGAAGGTAGATGTTGCTGGTTCCGCGCCGCGCACGAATGATGCTGGGGAAGAGATGCCTGGCGTGCCGCCGCGTCCCGCTTACGCCACCGGCTCGCTGACTTTGAGCGTGCCGCCGTACAGTCGCGAACTAAGCATCGCCATCGAACCGCAGTCGGATAGTTTGGAACCTGGTGCCGAAACGGCCGTTTCCGTCACCGTCACCGATGCCAATGGCCAGCCCGTACCCAACGCGGAAGTGGCCCTGGTGGTGGTGGATGAAGCGATTTTGGCCTTAACCAACTACCAACTCAGCAACCCGCTGGATATGTTCTACATCACTCAATGGAGCTGGATCGATAGTCGATACGGCCGTTCCTCCATTATCCTCGCCAACCCCGAAGCCTTAGCGGAAGAAGCAGGGGCCAACGTGACACCAACTACTGAATTGGCCCGCGACGTGACGGAAACTATAGAAGAAGAAGCTGCGTTTGAGGATGATGCCGCAACTGACCTGGCATATGCGGCGGAGCCAATGGAAGCTGGAGCTGTTGCCGATGGCGAAGCCGGAGCACCCACGCCAATTGACCTGCGCACCAACTTTGATCCGCTGGCTGTTTTTGCCCCCGCCAGCCAAACTGATGCCTCCGGCACGGCCGAAATTAGCTTCACGCTGCCGGACAACCTGACGCGTTACCGCATCATGGCCGTGGCTGTGGCGGGCGATAATTTGTTTGGCTCTAACGAGAGTAACCTGACGGCGCGGCTACCTTTGATGGTACGGCCGTCTGCACCCCGCTTCTTGAACTATGGCGACCAGTTTGAGCTGCCCATCGTCGTGCAAAACCAGACCGATGAGCCGATGACCGTAGACGTTGCCCTCGATGTGACCAATCTCACCCTGACGGCAGGCGCAGGCCAGCGTGTCGAGGTGCCCGCCAACGACCGTGTGGAAGTGCGCTTTCCGGCGACCACCAGCAGCGCGGGCACGGCGCGCTTCCAGGTGGCGGTTGTTTCTGGCGACTACGCCGACGCTGCCAGTGGCGAAATGCCCGTCTACACCCCCGCGACCACCGAAGCGTTTGCCACCTACGGCACGCTGGACGAAGGCGTGGTGGCCCAGCCGTTTGTCATGCCCGATGGCGTGATTCCCGGCTATGGCGGTTTGGAAATCAACACTTCTTCTACGGCGCTGCAAGCACTGACGGACGCCGTGCTTTACCTCACCGAACACCGCTACGACTCGGCTGATGAGTACGCCTCGCGCATTCTCACCGTGGCCGCGCTGCGCGATGTGCTGACGGCGTTCGAGGCGGATGGTTTGCCTGCGCCGGGCGAGATGGAGATGGCCGTTGTGCGTGACATCGAAGCGCTGCAAGGGCTGCAAAACCCTGACGGCGGCTTCCCAATTTGGGAACGCTACCGCGAGTCGTATCCGTTCCACACGGTGCATGTGGCCCACGCCTTGGCCGTCGCCAGCCAGAAAGGGTTTGCGGTGCCCGCCGACATGCAGGCCAGCGTGCAGAGCTATCTGCAAAATATCGAGAGTTACTATCCGTACTGGTACAGCCAGCAAACGCGCTGGGCGATTAGTTCATACGCGCTTTACGTGCGCCATCTGGCGGGAGACAGTGACTTTGCCAAGGCGCGCGCACTGCTGGATGAGGCAGGCATTGATAATTTGTCGCTGGAGGCCAACGCCTGGCTGTGGGACATCCTGGCGGATGATCCAGCCGCGGCAGATTATGTGGCGCAGATTCGCCAACTGATCAACAACCGGGCGGTAGAAACGGCTGATGCGGCCAACTTCACCACTTCCTACGGCGAGCAGGATTATCTGCTGCTGCACTCCAATCGCCGCACGGATGGCATCATTCTGCAAACGTTGATTAACCAGACACCAGACAGCGATCTGATTTCTAAAGTGGTCAATGGGTTGCTGGCGCACCGCATGCGTGGCCATTGGGGCAGCAGTCAGGAGAATGTGTTCATTCTGCTGGCGCTAGATAGCTACTTCAATACCTTCGAGGCAGAAACGCCGGACTTTGTGGCCCAAATCTGGCTGGGCGAGACGTATGCCGGGGCGCAGGAGTTTGTGGGCCGCAGCACGGATCGTTACCTGACGGAAATTCCGATGAGCTACCTGGCGGCTGAAGAGTCTGGCGATATTGTGGTGAGTGTGGATGGAGACGGCCGTCTTTACTATCGCCTCGCCCTCAACTATGCCCCAACCGATCTGTCGCTCGAAGCGTTGAACCGTGGTTTTGTGGTGGAACGCACCTACGAGGCGGTGGACGATCCCGAAGACGTTTGGCAAGACGATGACGGCACCTGGCATATCAAGCTGGGGGTGCGGGTGCGCGTCAAGCTAACGCTGGTAGCCGATAATCGTCGCTATCACGTGGCTCTGGTTGATCCGCTGCCTGCTGGCCTGGAAGCGATCAATCCTGCGTTGGCTGTTTCGCAAAGCGTGCCGGAAGACCCGAACGCGCTAAATGGTAGCCTGCCCTGGTGGTGGTGGTGGCAGTGGTACGATCATCAAAACATGCGGGATGAGCGCGTGGAAGCGTTTACCTCGCTGCTGTGGGAAGGTGTCTACACTTACGACTACGTGGCTCGGGCCACCACGCCGGGCACGTTTGTGGTGCCGCCCACCAAGGCCGAAGAGATGTATTCGCCAGAGGTGTTTGGCCGCAGCAGCAGTGACTTGGTGATTGTGGAGTAAGAAGAAGTGTGTAATTGGTAATTGGGTAATTAGGAAATTTTCTAGTTGCCCAATTACTCAATTACCAAATTACTTAATTGCGGGCGGTAGCTCGTAGCCCAGCGATTAGGGCATCAGTTTCGGCCTGGGTGAGCCGGGCTTCGGGGTGTGTGGGCAGGAAGACAGCAGGGGGCATACTGCCATGTTGCAGCACTTCCCACATTTCCTCTAGCTCACGGGGTTTGCCACCCTGGTCCCATTCAGAAAAGTTGAGAATCGGTCGGCCTTCTTCTACGTCGTGCTGCACCAGCCAGGAGACGGGGGCGACGTTGCTGTACCAGGGCCACTCGGTTTCGTTGCTGTGGCAGTCGAAGCAGGCGCGTTCTGCCAGGGCGCGGGTTTCGGGGCTGTCCCAATTGGGCTCGCTTTGCACGGGGGGATTGGTGTGGTTACGGCCGTATGGCACCAACTGAATCAGCACAAATCCACCGACTACCAGAATTGCACCCCATTTTAAGATTTTTTTCAGCATTTTAACTTGCTCCTTTATAAAGGCATTGGTTCGTGAAAAATGCCACGAACAATAGGTATAAGATAGCATAGATTGAGTTAAGAATGGGCTAAATGATCTTAAATTCAGCTTAAATATATCTTCCCTGCTTGATTCACTTTCTCCCCTGTGTCACAATCTCATTGATGACTTACTTTAAGGACAAAAACGATGACCCGGTTACTGTTAATTGATGACGATCCGATGATTACCGAACCGCTGGCGCGGCAGTTGGGGGCAGCCGGGTACGAGGTGTTGGTGACTCATGACGGCCGTTCTGGTCTTGAGCTGGCCCAAACGCAAAAACCAGACCTGGTGGTGCTGGATGTGATGATGCCCGAACTGGACGGCTGGGAAGTGTGCCAAAAGCTGCGCCAAAACAGCGTGGTGCCCATCCTCATGCTGACCGCGCTGGGTGATGAAGTGGATCGCATTTTGGGGCTAGAGCTAGGCGCCGATGATTATTTAACGAAGCCATTCAGCGTGCGCGAGCTAAAGGCGCGCATTAAGGCGCTGCTGCGCCGCGTCGAGCTGGATCAGCATACAGCGCCTGCGCCCAACGAACTGGTCGTTGGCGATATTCGCGTGGAGCTGGACAGCCGCCAGGTGTACAAGGGGGATGAGCTGCTGCAACTGCGCTACAAGGAGTTTGAACTGCTCAGTTTGCTGCTGAATCGGGCTGGAGATGTGGTGACCCGTGCCGAGCTGTTCGACAAAATTTGGGGCACTGACTGGCTGGGCGATACGCGCACGCTGGATGTGCACATTCGCTGGCTGCGCGAAAAAATCGAGGAAGATCCCAGCCAGCCGCGCTACATTCAAACGGTGCGCGGCGTGGGCTACCGGATGGTGACGGACTAATGTTTAGGAGTTGGCGACTGCGCATGCGGCTGATTGTGACCTATGTCAGCCTGATCTTGCTGGGCTTTGTGGGTCTGTCGCTGCTGGCGGGCAACCAGATTTCGGCCGGAGCGGTGGAGGATTTTGAGCGCAGTCTAGAGACGCAGGCGGCGCTGGTTGCTCGTAATTTGCGCGAACCATTGGAACATTTTAGCGAAGGGGAAGGCTCTTATTCATCGATGCAAACAGCCGTTAACTCCCTGGCCAATGATTTTAACCTGCAAATTACCCTCGTTGGCCCGGATGGCTTTGCCTGGCTGAGCAGCGATGACAGCGTTGGCAACGTGAATCTGGGCAGCGACCCGGAAGTGGTTGCGGCGCTTGATCGCAGCGGCATCGTGTTTGATACGCGTAACAATGAGCAAAATGTGCCTACAATTTATACGGCCGTTGCCGTCACCGAAGATGGCTATTTGCTCAGCGTAGTACAGGTGTCGGCTCCCGCCAGCGCGACCGCCAGCGTGGTGAACCAGCGGTATTTGGCCCTGGCGGCGGGCGTTTTAGGGCTGACGGGTCTGGCGGTGGTGGCGGCACTTTGGCTGGCGGCTTCGTTTACACGGCCGTTGGAAGGATTGCAAAATTCAGCGATGAAGCTGGCGGCGGGCGACCTGACGCAGCGGGTGCGGGTGGACCGTCAGGATGAGCTGGGTCAGCTGGCCGAAACGTTCAACCATATGGCCGAACAGGTAGAGGCGATGCTGCTGGAGCAAAAAGCGTTTGCCAGCAACGCTTCCCACGAGCTGCGCACGCCGCTCACCACCATTCGCCTGCGCAGCGAAGCGCTCCGCGACGGCACGCTGGATGAGGCCACCGCCCAGCAATACATCGCTGAAATTGATGACGAGGTGGCCCGCCTGGGTCGCCTGGTGAATGATCTCATCCAGCTTTCCCGCTTTGATTCGGGCCGGGCCGAAGTAGGGCATGAGCTGATCGACCCGGTGCGATTGGGGCGTTCGCTGTGCCAGCAGATGGAGAAAACGGCCGTTTCCAAAAAAATTGCCCTCACGTTTGACGCCCCTAACCAACTGCCCGCCATTCAGGCCAACCAGAGCCATCTGCGTATTGTGCTGCAAAATTTGTTGGGCAACGCCATCAAGTACACGCCGGAGGGTGGGCGGGTGACCTGGCAGCTATCGCAGGAAGATGGCTATCTGCGCAGCGAAATTGTAGACAGCGGTATCGGCCTGGACCCGGAAGATGCAGAGCATCTGTTTGAGCGGTTTTACCGGGCAGATAAGGCGCACACCCGCGCAACCGGGGGTACAGGACTGGGTTTACCTTTGGCCAAATCTATTGTAGAGTTTTATCACGGTAAAATTCAGATTCAGAGCGATGGACTTGGTCAGGGAACAACAGCAATTGTGTGGTGGCCTTTGTCGAAAACCTGACCCTTTTAGTTTTGGAGGAAACGATGCACTTTAATCTGGTTTTTGAAGGGGGCGGTGCGAAAGGGTTGGTTTTTGTGGGGGCGATGAAGGAGTTTGAGCGGCAGGGGCACACGTACGGCCGTTTGCTGGGTACGTCTGCTGGAGCTATTACGGCTACACTGTTGGCTGCCGGATTTTCCGCCGACGAAATGCTGGTGCAGGTAAACGAAAAATTGCCTGATGGTTCGCCTCGTTTTGCCACGTTTATGGACGTGGCTGACACCATTTCCGATGCCGATTGGGAAAACAGCGTCCTCTACAAACTGTCCAAACGGATTGACTGGCCGTTTGTGCCTGAACGTGCCGAAAGCAAGATTGACCAATACGTGTTCCGGCAGTTTATGCAGATGAAGGTGTATCGCCTGCTTTTCACCTTTTTGGAATTGGGTGGTTTGTATGCAGGCAACGCTTTTTTGGCCTGGCTGCGGGAGAAGTTGGATTTAAACGGCCGTAATCTGGGCCAGGCCACCCTCGCTGAATTTTACGAGCACACGGGCAAAGATTTAACCGTCGTTGCCTCTAACATTACCGACGGCGGCATTCTGGTGCTGAACCACCGCACCGCACCCAATTGCCCGGTGGCCTGGGCCGTGCGCATGTCCATGAGCATCCCCTTTGTCTGGCAAGAAGTGCGCTGGCAAAAAGAATGGGGCGCTTATCACGGGCGCGACATCACGGGCCATGCCATTGTCGATGGCGGATTGAACTCCAATTTCCCCATTCGCCTGCTCATTTCGCGCAGCCGGGACGTGATCGAGGTGATGGGACCGCACGATGGCGCTTTTGCCCTGGGCATGCTCATCGACGAAACAAAGCCGGTAGCCAACAGTGAAATTGGCCCGAAGAGTGCCGCGCCACCAGCCGTGGCGGAGGTCAAAAATCTACCCATCGTGCGCCGCGTCTCTAACCTGGTGAATACGATGACCAATGCCAACGACAAAACGATCATCGACGCGTACAAGGACGGCGTCTGTCGCTTGCCTGCTAAGGGGTACGAGACCACCGATTTTGACATGAGCAATGCCCGAGTTGCCGCCCTGATTGCCGCCGGAACGTTGACAATGCAGGAATTTTTTCAGACTTTTCTGGCTGAATCGTAAATCGCTCCTTTCATCGCTATAATCTCAACATGTTGAACCTCATCTTTTTTGTGATTGGCCTGCTCGCGGCCATCATCATCAATACGTTGGCAGATTATTTGCCCTCGTCTCACACGCCCTTGCGACCGCAGTGGCACACCTGGGGCTGGTCGGTACGGAAACGGCCGCTTCTCGTATTTGTGGGAACGGCCGTTACCTTCGCCATTTTGCCCACCTTTTTAACCAATTGGGTGGATGTGGCGGTGAACAGCTTCCACATTGCGGTCCTCATTCTCATCATCGTCACCGATTTGGAGCACCGGCTCATTTTTAACAAGGTGATCTGGCCTGCTACGGCCATTGCTTTGGCTACCAGCCTGCTTGTCAGCCCGGAAGAGAATAATTTGCGGCTGGCGCTGCTGGGCGCAGTTGTGGGCTTTGTGATTTTTTACGTGCTCTACTGGCTCGCCCAATTTTTATACGGTGCCGAACGCATTCCGCTGGGTTACGGCGATGTGAAGCTGGCTATGCTTATGGGCGCGATGTTGGGGTTTCACCGCATCTTTTTTGCCCTGATGCTGGGTGTTTTGTTGGGCGGCGTTTTTAGCTTGCTGCTGCTGCTTACTCGCCGCGTCAACCGGGACACGGCGCTGCCGTACGGCCAATACTTGGCTCTGGGCGCCATTGTGATGCTCATTTGGGGCGCACAATACGTGCAGCAATTTTTAGATTAACCGCGGAGAGCGCAGAGAACGCAGAGCTTTTTGTTCTCTGAATTCTCCGCGTCCTCCGCGGTAAAATAAACTAACTATGGAAGCAACAATCATCCAAAAATTGCAGGCTGCTGGCATTATCGTCGCTTTGCCGGGAGATTTACCGCTGGCGACGATTATTCCGATTGTGGATGCGCTGCTGGCGTCTCCCATTTTGGCGGTGGATGTGGCTTTTGGCGGTGACGAACTGCCCCAACTGCTGCATGATTTGCGGCAGCGGGCAGGGGATAAATTGCTGATAGGGGTAAGTGGGGTGGAAACGGCCGTTCACTTGCAATCCCTCCCACTTCACCAAATCGACTACATTTCTTCGCCACGCCTGGATGATGAACTGCATGCACTGTGCCAAAATGAGGCTGTGGCCTATCTGTCCGGCGTGATTAGCGTGTGGGCGGCCCAGGCGGCACAGCAGAAAGGGTGCCGCGCCATTCGCTTGCGTACGGGTGGGCCAACCGGGGCTGATTACGTGCGTGCCATGCGCGAGGTACAGCCCGAATTGGGGCTCATCGTGGAAACGGAACTGGCGGCAGAGGAAGTGGCCCGCTACCAGCAGGCGGGTGCGGACGCGCTGTTGGTTGGCGCACCCCTGTTTACCGGCCCCAATCAAACCATGGCCGATCTCATCACGCAGGCCCGCAGATTTAATCGTGCCTGGCAACAAAACGAGGCATTGACCGCAGCATACGCCGAGAAAAATGGTGTGTCCCCTGCGGTAGAAAAGAGGCAAGCATGACGCAAATTACGATACGGCCGTTATCCAGCCACGAAGATTATCAAAAAACCCGCCAGATTCATATGGCTGCCTGGGGTGTGGATGCCGCCGAAACGATCCCGCCGCTCTCGATGCATGCCTTTCAGCACAACGGTGGCATTCTGCTGGGCGCGTACGATGGCCAGCAGTTGGTGGGTTACAGCTTGGGCACGCTCGGGGCGATTGAAGCCCCAAACCGGATTGATCAGGTGGCGGCGGCCCGGTTGAAGCTGTTTTCCGTCATCATGGGCGTCTTGCCAGAATATCAGGGCCACGGCATTGGTTATGAGCTTAAACTGGCCCAACGCGAGGCGGCTTTGCAGATGGGGCTGCGCTTGA
This sequence comes from Ardenticatenaceae bacterium, assembly GCA_020634565.1. Taxonomy (GTDB): domain Bacteria; phylum Chloroflexota; class Anaerolineae; order Promineifilales; family Promineifilaceae; genus Leptofilum. The sequence continues at coordinate 34,984 of JACKBN010000007.1, read as the reverse complement.
TTACCTGGACTTATGATCCGCTAGAGAGCCGGAACGGCCGTCTCAACATCGGCAAGTTAGGCGCGGTGTGCCATCAATATTACCGGGATTATCATGGGCCGATGGCTGGCCGCAATGCCGGGTTGGCCACCGACCGCTTCGAGGTAGAGTGGTGGGTTACCAGCAACCGCGTGGAAGGACGTGTGGCGCAGCAAAGACGGCCGTTAAGCCTCGATGCCATGCTTGGGGCCGGCGCGGTTTTGGTGAACGAAGCCCATTTTGACGCCAGCGGGCTGCCTCTGCCGCCGCTGGAATTTACGTATAGCGAGAATAACTTGCTGCTGGTTGAAATTCCCAGCAACATTCAGGCAATCAAGGCGGCAGACATGGCGCTGGCCAAACAGTGGCGGCAGCATACCCAGCAGCTGTTTGAGTTTTATTTTGCTGCCAACTTCGCCGTGACCGATTTTGTGTTTCAACCTGACGAAAACGGCCGTTCCCGCAGCTTCTATTTACTCACGCAAAACAATTCATAAACAGGATTGCCTGGCTTTCCCCGGAAACTTTCAGGTAATCGGATGGTCTGGCAGGCAGTTTCTGGGGAAATTGGTGGCAAAAAAATATGAAAATTGAACGCATTGACCTCTATTACATTTCCATGCCGTTGGTATCCCCATTTGGCACCAGCTTTGGCATGCAGCTCCAGCGCGATGCACTCATCCTGGCCATGCACGGCGACGGGCTGACCGGCTGGGGCGAATGTGTGGCCACCAACGATCCGGGCTACAGTTACGAAACGGCCGTTACCGCCTGGCATATCCTCTCCGACTTCCTCATTCCTAGCGTGCTGGGTAAAGAGCTGGACGAGCCGGAGCAGTTGCAAGGCTGGTTTAGCAAGGTGCGCGGCCATCCGTTGGCCAAAGCGGCGCTGGATCAGGCCGCCTGGGACATTACCGCCCAGCGGGACGGGCTTTCTTTTGCCCAGAAATTGGCCCAGCCATACGCAGAAGGCCCCAACGCGCGGGTCAAGGTGGGCGTGAGCATCGGTACGCAGCCCAGCATTGCCCAAACGATGGACGTCATTGCCAAACATTTGGACGAGGGATACGGCCGTATCAAGCTCAAAATTAAACCCGGCTGGGACGTGAAATTGGCCTGGCAGGCGCGCCACGAATTCCCCGATGTGCCCATCATGCTGGACGCCAACTCTGCTTACACCCTAGACGATGCCATCATCTTCCAATCCATGGATGAGCTGGACTTGCTCATGATAGAGCAACCTTTGGGCTACGAAGATATTTACGACCACAGCAAATTACGGCCGCAAATTAAGAGCCCGCTTTGCCTGGATGAAAGCATTCATTCTGCCGAACACGCGCGTTACGCCGTGGCGCTGCAAGCGTGCGACATCATCAATATCAAACCGTCGCGCGTGAGTGGTTGGACCGAAGCGCGCAAAGTACACGATTTAGGCGTGGCTCATGGGCTGGGCCTGTGGGTCGGCGGCATGTTGGAAACAGGCGTGGGGCGCGCGGCGCAGCTGGCGCTGGCCTCTTTACCCGGCATTTCGCTGCCCGGTGACATCTCGGCTACTTCTCGTTATTATGCGCATGATATTGCGACGCCATTTTTCCTGAATGAAGAAGATAGTACAATCACCGTGCCCACCGGCCCTGGCTTGGGCATCGACGTAGACATGGCGCGATTAAAAGAAGTTACAGTGAAGCAAGAAAGTTTTACACCATAGCCTGGGAGTTTACCCCCCACGGAGGAATCATGTTTGAGGATAAAACAATTGCATTTATTGGCAGCGGCATAATGGGTGAGGCGATGATTCGCGGCTTGCTGGCACAGAAAAACGTCCTGCCCGATCAAATTTTGGCGGCCGATCCCTGGGAGCAGCGTCGCGAAGAGCTGCTGGATCGCTACCACATCAATGTCACCAACGACAATCGCGAAGCAGCCGAAAAAGGCCAAATTGTGGTTTTGTCCATTAAACCGCAGACACTGCCCTACGTGCTGCCTGAAATTCGCGGCCATCTGCGCCGCCAGGATTTGCTGCTTTCTATTTTGGCGGGCGTTCCCATTCGTAAGCTGGCTGATGGCACGGCCCATGCAGCCGTGGTGCGGGCTATGCCCAACACGCCAGCACAAATTGGCCAGGGCATCACCGTCTGGACCGGCACGCCAGAGGTCACCGAGATACAAAAACAGCAGGCGCAGGCGATTTTGGCTTCGCTGGGGCAGGAAATTTACGTGGATGAGGAAGATTATCTGGACATGGCCACGGCGCTCAGCGGTTCTGGGCCTGGCTATGTGTTCATGATGATGGAAGCGCTGATTGATGCCGGGGTGCATCTGGGCTTTTCACGCCGCATTGCCGAGCAGTTGGTCTTTCAGACGATGCGCGGTTCGGTGGAGTATGCCATGCAGTCGGGCAAGCACGTGGCGGAACTGCGCAACCAGGTGACGTCACCCGGCGGCACGACCGCGGCGGCTTTGTACCACATGGAAAAGGGTGGCCTGCGCACTGTCATCTCGCGCGGTATTTGGGCCGCTTATGAACGTTCCGTCTCCCTGGGCAAGGGCAAGGCGGAGGATGACCCTGAGAGTTAGTCATCGGTAATCGGTAATCGGTGCACGGTAAACCGATTACTGATTACCGTTAACCGATTACCGAAAGCATGTCTCCCCTCGTTTTATTGCAACACGGCCGTTTCTGGCGCAAGTTTCAGCAGCCGGTGCGGGTCATCACGGCCGAATCCCCTCAAGATGTTTTGCCAGCGCTGGTTGAATTGGAAACGGCCGTACGGGCCGAAAATCTGTACGCCGCTGGATTCATCGCTTATGAGGCCGCAGCCGCGTTTGAATTGGCCGTTCATGCGCCGGTTGAGGGCTTGCCGCTGCTTTGGTTTGGGCTGTTTGAAGATTATGAGGAGATTGGAGATTGGAGACTGGAGACTGATGAGCTAGTCTCTAATCTCCAGTCTCCAGTCTCCAGTAGCAATTGGCAGCCAGCCGTCAGCCGCGCGGCCTACGATGCGGCCATCCACCAAATCAAAGCACACATCGCGGCGGGCGACACCTATCAGGTGAATTACACCTTTCCCCAACAGACCAGCTTTACCGGTGAGCCGCTGGCTTATTTTGCGGAGCTGGTGGCGGCGCAGCAGGCGGCGTATGCGGCGTATCTGGATATCGGCCGTTTTGCCATTTGCTCGGCGTCGCCAGAACTATTTTTTAAGCTGGATGGGTCGCGACTGCACTCAAAACCGATGAAGGGAACGGCCGTACGTGGCCGCACCCTGGCGCAAGATAAAGCCAACATCACCTGGTTGGCCCAATCGGAGAAAAACCGCGCCGAAAATGTGATGATTGTGGACATGATCCGCAACGACATGGGGCGGGTGGCTGAGGTGGGCAGCGTGCATGTGCCGCAGCTGTTTGAGGTGGAGCGCTACCCGACACTGCTACAAATGACCTCCACTGTGGAAGCCCAAACCGACGCGCCACTGAGCCAGATTTTGGCCAACATGTTCCCTTGCGCCTCTATCACCGGCGCGCCCAAAGTGCGCACCATGGAAATCATCAAGGCATTGGAGACGCAGCCACGAGGCGTCTACACCGGCTCGATTGGCTTCCTCGCGCCGGACGGGACGGCGCAGTTTAATGTGGCCATTCGCACCGTGCTGGTGGATCGGGTGCAGGCTACGGCCACCTACGGCGTAGGTAGCGGCATCGTTTGGGATTCAGACGCAGCGGACGAGTACGAGGAGTGCAAGGTGAAATCCAAGGTGCTGACGGAGAAACGGCCGTCTTTTCAACTAATTGAAACGATGTTGTGGCAGCCAGAGGGCGGTCTCTCTTTGCTGGATGAGCACCTGGCGCGGCTGCGTAATTCAGCTGAATATTTTGGGATTGAGTGGGTGGAAACGGCCGTACTCGCTGAACTAGAGGCCCTATCACAAACCCTTCCCGAGCCGGTAAAAGTGCGCTTGCTGCTGGGGCAAGATGGCACATGCACCTTGCAAACCGTCCCCCTGAGCGTTGGCGCTCGCCCCAATCCTGTGCGCGTCGGGCTGGCGCAGGAGCCAGTCGATTCGCAAACCATCTGGCTTTACCACAAAACCACCCGCCGCCACCTGTACGACGCGGCCCGCGCTTCTCGCCCGGACTGCGACGACGTGATTTTGCACAACGAACGTGGCGATCTGACCGAGGCCAGCAGTTCCAACATCGCCCTGCTGCTAAATGGCGAACTGGTGACGCCGCCCCTCGAATCTGGCCTGCTGGGCGGCACATTCCGCAGTTACCTGCTCAAAAATCCTGAGGGCTGGCAAAATCCAGGTGGCCTGCCGCTGCGCGAAAAGGTGCTTACCATTGCTGATTTAGCGCGGGCTGAGGGGATTTACTTGTTTAACTCGGTGCGTGGGTGGGGAACGGCCGTTTACGTGCCGAATCTGTAAGCAAAATATAGCCAGCTAATATTGTGTTCATGACTGTCAAAATGAGAAAGGCAGATCGCTTCCAGTTTGGGGTGGGAATTCGGCTTAACTCGCCTGTTGAACGGTCAAGCTTGTACAAGTCGTATGTCAAGTTATAGTCGCCTAATTCTGTATGATTTTCACCTAACAAGAGCACAGCTGTGTTTCCGTCAGGCGTGAGTCCATAAAACCGATTGCGTTCCTTACGGGCAAAACTAGCTACGTCTTCGGGTCTTGGCTCTTCTCTGCGATGATTCAATCTGTCATAAGTTGGCTGATCAATAACACCATAAGTGCCTGATTCTAATGAATAGATGCCGTACAGGTCATTCGGTCCACTTTTGGCAGAAAAAAGGATTTCTTGGTTGGGTAAAAAGCTGAAATTTTGTATTTCATACTCATAACCAGATGCATAAAGCTGCTTACCAGAAAACACAGTGTAAGTGTCCGTCTTTTGATCATAAATAAACATCGCATCCGTGGAAATAACAGTGCCAAGGTAACGGCCGTCTGGTGAAAGTTTGAATTGGCTTCTTATAGATAAGCGAACATCTTCAGGCACCACAATTTCTTTGGTTTCCTGCGCCTTTACATTGTAGACATAGAGTCGGACGGGTGGTTCCAAGATGGTTGGGTTGTTGCTAACAGTGGCCGCAAAAAAGAGGATGTGACTGCCATCTTTTGATATTTGGGGTCTTTCAATACTAATGGCTGGATTCCAGAGACCTGTGGAAACTTGCTGTGTTTTCCCTAACTGGGCATCGTAAAGAAATAAACCCTTGTTACTGCGTTCGTAATAATGCCTGAGAGAATTACCGTTGGTGGTAAATGCTACGAAACGGCCGTTTTCAGAAAAGGATACATCATATTCGGGACGCACATACCCTTTTCTACCCCAGGCTGGTAAAGGAACCCCCTCATGGCTTGCCGTAAGCGGAATATAGATAATCATAATTGGGAGAAACAAATGCCAGCCAATATAGATTGTTGCTAGAACGCAAACTCCCAAAATGAATCCTGATTTACTCTGAGACATTAAATTATGCATTTTGCCTCCAATACTGGTTGAATATACCCTAGCAGAAAGTTAAGGTTAGACTCAAGCACTCAGGTGTTTGGAGCGACATTCAGATTTTTTGATTTGATTGTCTGGCAAGGTAGGCTGCGGTTCTTATTGTAATCCTCTATCGATTAACGGCCGTTTCTCCCCCAAATACGCAATATCCGCCAGGTATAGCAAATGATGGCCATCCGCCAGATTAGCAATGAACGCTTCATTGCCCTTTGCGGCTTCGGTCTGCATATAGTTCACGAGCGTTTCCAGCCGCAAAATCATCACGTCCACCAGATTGTGTCGCTGCGCGGCAGGGAAGCCGTAGGCGTCGGAGAAGAGGCGCGCCCGGCCGATTTGTGTGTCCAGATCGCCTAATCTGTCCGGGTTTTGCTGGTTGGTGAAGGGTGCCCAGCGATAAAGTGCGTAGGCGATGTCCCAAATGCGGGGGCCGGGATGCGCCGTGTCAAAGTCGATGATGCCCACTGCCTGACGGCCGTTTAATACCACATTGTATGGCGCAAAATCACCGTGGCAGATGACCTCGATGGGTGTTTGGCTGGGCAGCAGCCAGGTGTGGCTTTCTGGGTTTTGGGCCAGGAAGGCGCGGGTTGCCTCGTGGTAGGCGCGCAGCAGGCGGGCCGCCGAAACCAACGCTTCCTCGCTGGTGGCGGCTGCGCTCAGCGGATAGTTGCTCACTTCTCCTTCCAAAAACGTGACAATTTCATTGCCTGCGTCATCAAAGCCGAGCGGTTCGGGAACGGCCGTAAATCCCACCGCCCGCACGTGCCGCAGCAACGCATGCACCGACCGGGTCCATGGCCCAGACGGTCGGTGCACGGCATTGTCTACGCGGCCGATTTTGTTTTCACGGCCCCCTTGCAGATATTCCATAGGCAATTTAGCGGCTTACCCGAACGGCCGTCCAAACTCTTCTTGCGAAGCGACCTCGGCCAGCGGCTTACGCTGCTTTTTGCCCTGGCCTAATTCCCGCGTGGGGTAGCCAAACGACAGCACCGCCAGCACTTCAAACGAATCCGGCACTTTCAATAGTGCGCCCACATCGTTCAGATTGTTGAACCCCACCCAGTTGGAACCAACCCCAGCGCCCCAGGCTGTCAAAACCATCGACTGAATCGCCCGGCTGGCGTCCGAAACGCCGTAAGGCGATTCCTTCTCAATCGCTACCACAATGGCCAGCGCCGCTTCGGCAATATAAGGGCCCGATTTGGCCAATTCGCCCAGCCGGTGAAGCGTTTCTGGCTTTTCGACCACGATAAAATGCCACGGTTGCTTATTCATACTGCTGGCCGTCAACCGCCCCGCCTCGACGATTCGGGCCACAATTTCTGCTGGCACCGATTTTTCTTCGTAGCTTCGTACGGCTAAAACGGTCTTCACTGCTTCATAAATTTCCATATCTAACCTCCAAAATAATCGCTATTTGCCACTTCGGGCCTGCACAATTTCTGCCATGACGGAGAGAGCAATCTCTTCCGGTGTTTGCGCGCCAATGTCCAGGCCAATGGGGCCGTGAATCCGGCCAATTTGTTCATCACTAAAGCCATAGCCGCGCAAGCGCTCCACCCGCTTGGCGTGGGTTTTTCTGCTGCCTAGCGCGCCAATGTAAAACGGCCGTTCCTGCAAAATAATCTTCAAGGCTGGATCGTCAATCTTGGGGTCGTGGGTGAGCAGAGCCACGGCCGTTTCTGGCGTAATCTTCACCTCAGCAAACGCTTTGTCTGGCCATGCCTGGATGAGCTGATCCACATGCGGAAAGCGCTCGTCGCTGCCAAAGGCGCGGCGCGGGTCGATAACCAGGGTGCGGTAGCCCAGCGTCTTGGCGTAGCTGGTCAGGGCAATGGCGATGTGCACGCCGCCCACCATGATCAGCGTCGGCGCGGGGCGCACGGTGTCGATGAAAACCTCAACGTCGTCACTCAGCTGCACGCGCTGGGGATGCCCCGCTTTGGCTTCGGCGGCGATGGCCTGGGCGTCCAGCGCCGCATCGCCTAGCGTACCCACTTGCTCCCCGGCACGGCTGATGGCCAGCTTGCGCCCCAGCAGTTCCTCCAGCCCGCGAATGATGGTGATGGCCGCGCCAGCCTCGTCGTTTTGGATGAGAGTGTGGATGAATTGGTAAACGGCCGTATCCAACGGTTCCACAAACACCTCAATCGTGCCGCCACAGGCTAGACCCACATCCCAGGCGGTCTCGTCGGCCACGCCAAAGTGCAGCAGCTTGGGTTGGTTGGCCTGCAAAGCGGCCGTTCCTTCCTCAAAAACTGCCCCTTCCACGCAGCCTCCGCTGACGGAACCCGCGATACGGCCGTCTGGCGTCAGCGCCATCTTCGCCCCCACCTTGCGCGGCGCGGAGCCCCAGGTTTGCACCACCGTGGCCAACGCCACTGGCTGCTTTTCTGCCTGCCAACGATTGATGTCATCCATTACATCTTTCATGATTTGGTCCTTGTGATCTAGGGGGATGCAAAAACTTGTGTCCAGTAACGGTACCAATTTTCGTTGCCCGTGTCGTTTGCCAGGTAATAGTAGCCAACGCCTGTTTCTTTGAAATTGCAGTTTAAGATGTTGTTTCGATGGCCTTCGCTGTTCATCCAGCCATTGACGGCAGAAGCGGCCGTTGAGTATCCGGCGGCAATATTCTCTCCCCAGGTGGAATAGCTGTATCCTTGCGCCGCAATGCGCTGCCCGGCGCTGGAACCATTGGAACCAGTATGAGAGAAGAAATCATTGAGCGCCATATCTTCGCTATGTCCCTGGGCGGCGGCCACCAATTTGAGGTTTACCTGCAAGGGAGCGCATCCCGCGGAAACGCGCTCAGCGTTAATTAGATCAACGACAGCCTGGGCTTCAGGGCCAAGTTTTTGGTTGAGGATGAGGGGCAGGTAAAGCAGGTTGTTGCCGCCCAACGGCCGTTCCTCAACAGTGGGTGTCGGTGTAGGTGATGTGTGGGAAACGGCCGTTCCCTGTGCCGCCTCGCCTAAAATGGTGGGAGTGGCATCATCATCTTGGGGAGTGGGTTCATCAGCTTGCAAACCCTGTTGCCAAACGAAACTGATTAGCAATGTCAGGCAAAGTAGGCTGCCCCAGTAGCGAAATCTTTTCATTGTGTTACCTCATTACTTAAAATTCTATACGCCGATTTGTTGGCACATCGCCACTATTGGGCAGGTGGTGCAGCGCGGGTGGCTGGCGGTGCAGATATGTTTGCCAAAGGGCACCAAAAGTCGGTTGATCTCGATCCAATATTTTTCCGGCAGTGTGGTTTGCAAGGCTTCCATCGTTTTTTCGGGCGTCTTTTCCGCCACGTAGCCCCAGCGGTTGGTGATGCGATGTACGTGAATGTCTACGCTGATCACCCTCTGGTCGCAAGCGATGCCCAGCGCCAGATTGGCACACTTCGGCCCCACGCCATTGAATGAGAGCAGCAGCTCGCGGTCGCAGGGCAGTTCGCCCCCATATTCGGCCACCAACTGCTGGGCGATCGCTTTGATTTGCTCGGCTTTGCGCTCGGAAAATGAGCTGCGGCGGATGATTTTGGTAATTTCGGCTACGTCCATTTCCGCAATTTGCTGCGGCGTATTGGCGCGGGCAAACAGCTTGAGCGACACGGGCAGCGAAACTTCGTCGTAGGTGCGGATGGAGAGGATGCAGCCGATGAGCTGCTCGAACGGGCTGTCATGCCCTTTTTCGGCAAGTTCAAACATGGCGGCTTTGGGAAACGGCCGTACCGCTTCCTCAACTCGTTCCATTACCAAACTAATGTCAAACGTTTCTTTTCCCATAATTTTTTGGACGCAGATGAACGCGGATAAATGCTGATTTTATTTTTATCCGCGTCATCTGCGTTTATCTGCGTCCCATTCTAACGATTTTTGATGAAGGCTGCGCCGGATAATTTGAGCTGCTGGCGGCGGGACGGCCGTTTCTCCGCCGTCAACGCTTGCAAATGGGTAGCCAACTCTTCCAGGCTGGCCAAATTGTGCACCGGCAAAAAGTCGTCGATGTAGGGCAGCGCCGCCTGCATGCCCCGGGTCAAAGGTTCATACTCCGCCGAACCCAGCAGCGGATTGAGCCAGATGAGCCGGTGACAGCTGCGCTGCAAACGGCCGATTTCCTTTTTCAACAGCACCGGATCGCCCCGATCCCAACCGTCGCTGATGAGCAGCACCACTGCGCCGCGCCCCAAAACGCGTCGCCCCCACGCAAAATTGAATGTCTTCAGCGAATCGCCTATGCGCGTGCCGCCGGACCAATCGGTCACCTCGCGCGATACTTCGGCCAGGGCGCGGTCAATCTCTCGCCCGCGCAGTTGCCGCGTGATGCGCGTGAGGTGGGTGCTAAACACAAACGCCTCAACCTCCTGCTCCAGCCCCTTCGCCAAACTGTAAATGAAGTGCAGCAGCAGTCGCGCGTACCGTTCCATCGAGCCGCTAATGTCGGCAATGACGATGAGCGGGCGGGGCTTAAATTTGAATTGGCGGCTGGGCCACTCAATGAGCTCGCCGCCGTAGCGCAGATTGCGCCGCAGGCTGCGACGCAAATCCAGCCGTTGCCCGCGTCCTGGGCGCTGCCGCCGGGTGCGCCGCAGCCCCAACTGCCACACCATCTGGGCCATAAACTGCTTGACGGCGCGCAGCTCTTCCTGCGTCAGGTCGCCAAAATCTTTGTGATGCAGCACCTCGCGCGTGCTGTACGTTTGGGTTACCTCGATGATTTGCTGCACCTCATCGTCATCATCCTCTTCCGCGTCGCCGCCAATAGGTTCTTCTTCTTGCAGCGGTGGCGGGGCGATGATCGGCTGGGGATCGGGTTCTTCAGGCCGATTTATGAACAGTTCTTCCCACAATATTTTCTCACGCGGCGCGCGCCAGAACAGCGCAAACGCCTGCTCAAACAAGGGCAAATCGTCCCGGTCGTGGACCAGCAGGCTGCGAGCTGTGTAGTAAAAATCCGCCTTGTGCGCCAGATTGACGTGTTCCAGTGCCTGCACCAGGTCAATCATCCGGCCCGGATTCACGTCCATGCCCAAAGCACGCAGCAAACGGCCGAATAAGATCAGGTTGTGGAGGAGGTGGTTACTAGACACAGGTGGTTTGTTACCTGTAATTAAGTAATTGGTAATCGGGCAATTACTTAATTACTAATTACGAATTTACTCGCATGCGTTCAAGAATCTGTCGGGTGGTTTCGCCGCTCACTTTTTCGATGTCGTCCTGGTATTTGAGGATGACGCCGAGGGTGTTTTCCACGATTTCCACGCTGAGCGCCTGGGCGTCCAAGGCGACCAGGGCGGCTGTCCAGTCCAGCGTTTCGGCCACGCCGGGGATTTTGTAAAGGTCTTGCTGGCGCAGCTCCTGAATGAAGGTGGTCACCTGCTGGGCCAGCTGGTCGGCGGCGTGGGGCAGCTTGGCCCGCACGATGTCGTACTCTTTCTCAAAGCTGGGATAATCGATCCAGTAGTAGAGGCAGCGCCGCTTGAGTGCGTCGTGCACTTCGCGGGTGCGATTGGAGGTGAGCACTACGACGGGCGGTTGGACAGCTTTAATCGTGCCAATTTCTGGGATGCTAATTTGAAAGTCGGAGAGGATTTCCAGCAGGAATGCTTCAAACTCTTCGTCGCTGCGATCAATTTCGTCGATGAGCAGGACAGGACGCTGGGTTTTGCTGTGTTGGATGGCCTGGAGTAACGGCCGTTCCAGCAAATATTCCTTGCCAAACAGTTCCGCCTCGCTGGCCCGCTCGCCGCGCGATTCCAGCAGGCGAATGTGCAGCATTTGGCGCGTGTAGTTCCATTCGTACACCGCCTGGTTCACATCCAGCCCTTCGTAACATTGCAGGCGAATCAGCTCCGTGCCCAGCAGATCAGCGATCACTTTGGCGATTTCGGTTTTGCCCACGCCGGGTTCACCTTCGAGGAAAAGCGGCCGTTGCAGTTTGAGCGCCAGGTAAGCGGCCGTGGCCAGCCCCCGGTCGGCCACGTAATGCCGTCCGCGCAGCGCCTCTTGTAACTGGTCGATGGATTCAATCTGCATGGGTTCTCCTTGCGGTGGGTGGTTGTTGTGTCTATTTTAGCAAGAAAACGAACTGTGCCGTAATCCGTAATCGGTATTCGGTTTACCGATCACCGATTACGGATTACCGTCTACTGGGCCGTCAGGCCACCATCTACTGTCAGCGTAGCGCCGGTGGTAAAAGAAGAGGCGTCGGAGGCGAGCCAGAGGACGGCTTCGGCCACTTCGCGTGGGTCGCCGATGCGGTGGCTGGGGTTGTTTTGGATGGCGCCTTGTTCCAATTGGGGCAAGTGGGCGAAAGCGCGTTCCACCATTGCCGTGCGAATAATTGCCGGGCAGACGGCGTTGACACGGATGCCTTTGCCAGCGTATTCAACCGCCGCCGTTTTGGTGAGTCCGACGACGGCGTGTTTGCTGGCGGCGTAGGCCGACATGCTGTGTGCGCCAATCAGCCCGGCCACGGAGGCGGTGTTGATAATCGTGCCACCGCCCTGCAAAAGCATTTGCTGGAGTTCGTACTTGAGGCAGAGCCAGACGCCTTTGGCGTTGACGGCCATGATGCGGTCGTATTCGTCTTCTGTGCCGTCGGCGGTGCGCACGGGAATGCCGTCAATCCCAGCGTTGTTGAAGGCGATATCGAGACGGCCGTATTCTGCCACCACCTTGTTCACCATGTTTTCTACCTGGGCTGCCTGGGAAACATCCGCTTGCACAAAAAAGGCTTGTCCGCCTGTGCCCGTGACCATCTGCACGGTTTCCTGCCCGCCGTCCGGGTTCAGGTCGGCGATGGCCAGTTTGGCACCGTGTTGGGCGAAGAGAACGGCCGTTTCCCGGCCAATGCCAGAACTGCCGCCAGTGATCAGGGCAATTTTACCGTCTAACTGCATGGGAACCTCCAAATTGTGGGAAATGTGTAAAAGCAGGGGAATCTGTAAGGAAGTACCTAAAGCCATTGCCCCGCTTTTGCTTTGGCAAATCACAGCAAAACTGTTGCTTTTTCAAAATGCTCGTTGTGATTTGCTACGATGCAGCCAAGTTGTATCGCAGAGGGGAAGGATCAACAAGAAATGGCTGCATAAAAGTGTGAGGGGGGAACGGCCGTTCCCCTCTCACAGCTAGTTAGATGATGTGGAAAAACAACGCCACTTAATTTTTGGTAACAGCAGGTAAATACAGTTCGTAGCCCAACTGCGTTACCGGGCTTAAAGGCGAACTGGATAGACTAAATCCGCTCGGTGCGCCCAAATAGGCCACAAAAGCGACCGGGCGATTCTGCAGATTGTAGGCTGCCAGATCAATAGACCAGGTGCCAGACGCCCCGATTAGCACGGAGCCGCGATAAATGCCCCCACCGCCTGGGCTGGTTGGATCTTTGGTAACTTCGTAGATGCCAATGGCAAACGTGCCTACGGTTGTTGTGCCCGTGACGACGGTTCCATGACTGGTTGTAACCTCTGGATAGTTGGCCATTCCGTTGGGGCCGGTGTCGGCATCACCTGGGTCATTGGGTTCCAGGCCATCTGCCCCCAGTTCAATAGGTAATCCGCCGTTGTTATAAATTTCTTCGGGAACCATGAGGTTGTTGATAGAGCTGTTGCCAATAACACGGATACCGGCAGATCCATTGCCTTGCACTTGCTGCGGGGCAAGATAATTGTCTTGCGATTGGAAAACATACAGGCCATGACTGTCATTGTTGAGTAAAAGCGTATTGGTCACAAGCTCCGTTTCCTGAACGTTATCCAGATAAACGCCGCTTTCTCCATTGTTGGCAATGATTTGCGTGCCAGCGAAGCCCAGCGTGCCAATCTTGGTGCCATTTGAGTTTGAAACATGAAGGCCATCAAAGCCGTTGCCGCGCGGCGTAACGCCGTCAATAGCAACACCGATTTTATTTAAGTCCAACGTGGTGGTGGGGGAATTGCTAATGAGAATGCCGTAATTGGTGTTGCTGCTAATGATATTCCCCGTTGCCGTTGAAAAGGTGCTGCCAATGATGTTTTCGCCCGCGTCATCAATAATACCGATGCCGTGCTGCCCGTTGGGTAAGCTGAGCATGCCCGTGTGGTCCAGGCCGATGATGTTGTCGATGGCGATGTTGCTGCCACCAGAGTTTTGAATGCGCAGGCCGTCCAGGTTGTTGCCGCTGAGGACGTTTTTGATGATCCAGCTAAACTGGGCATCGCCGGTGATGTAGATGCCGTAGTCGTTGGGGGCGGCGGTGGTGCCATCATCGGCCGTCCCAATCCAGTTACAGTAGACATACTTAAATTCGGTGGATGCTCCCGTTATGTAAACACCTGCCCAGCCATTGCCCCGAATGTAGTTGCGGGCTAATGTTTCATCTTCTTGAAATTCGTTGCAGCCGACATAATTTGGAGCCGTTCCACCCACCAACTCCACACCATAATTGGTATTATTTTCGATGATGTTGGCCCAAATGCTGGTACGGCCGCTGCCGTTAACTTGAATGCCAAAGATGTTGTTGAGGATATGATTATTGCGAATTTGGTTTCTCTGGGCGTTGTTTGTTACGGCGATACCTGTATTGTTCTCGCGGAAGGTATTTTGCTGAACGGCCGTTGCATTACCTGAAGGGTCCGCGCCCACCACGACATACTGGCTGCCAAAAATGGAAATCCCGTCGCCAGGTAGGCCGACCAGGCATTTAAGCGTATTGCCATAAATCCAGGCGGTTGTTTTTGCCGCATCGGTATTGCCCGAAGCAACATAAATGCCGCCGTAAGATGAATTGCTGCTGCCACAACCGCCCGCACCTGGGTTGTCATCGCCAATGATGTTGTTGGCGATTTCCACTTCCACCGCGTTGTCTTGCAGCCAGATGTTGGACCAGCCCACCCCAGACCCGTAGATGCGCAGATTTTTGAGCGTAATCGCTTCCCCATTGATCTGGAAAACATTAAAGTTTCCGCTTCCGGCATTGATGCGAATGGTGTGTCCCACACCGTCAATGGTGAGTCCGGTTTCGGACAGCACCGGCAGCGCGCTGCCCAGATTGATGGTGAAGTCACCGCTAAAGTTGATCACGTCGAGACCAGCCTGTGCCTGGGCCGTTTGGATGGCCGCCCGTAGGGTGCAGGCACCCCCGGCTGTGGCGCAGCTGCCGGTTCCTCCGGATGCATCGGCTTCGTCACCGGCGCTGTTTACGGTGATGGTGGCTGTGGGGGAGGCAACGGCCGTTTCGGCCACTGTCAAAAAGGTCCCTAAAGTTATGAGGGCTGCTGCAAAAATAAAGGTCAGGGTCAGCATACGCATAGAAATGTCCTCCGGAGATAGCAGCAAAACGATTTGGCTAATGGGTTGTTGAACGTAAAAAGCAGATGTTGGCTGATGAGGTGAGGGGAAATAAAAATCAGGCCAATATCTTCTTATTGAAGCATGACCTGATTTTATAGATTTCGGATGACAAAGGTGTTAAATAAATGACAGAGACGGCGGCTAATTTACAGGCTCTGTCCAGCAAGAAAATGTCTTCGTGTAGCTGTTAATTGAGCAGCGGCAGCACAATGCGTGCCAGTTCATCTTCGCTGATTTCACCAGTTTGCACGTGCTGGATCACCCCTTCACGGTCGATGATGAAGGTGGTGGGGAAGCTGCGGGTGCTGTATTGTTGGGCCACGCGCCCTTCAATGTCCAGCAGAACGGGGAAGCTGAACTCATTGCTTTGAATGAACGGCCGTACCGTTTCCGCACTCTCTTCTTCATTAATGGCCAGCACCACCAGTCCATCGTCTTTGTATGCTTCGTAGAAGCGGTTGATGCCCGGCATTTCGGCACGGCAGGGCGGGCACCAGGTGGCCCAGAAGTTCATGATGATCACATCCCCTTCGTAATCCGCCAGGGCAATCGGGTCGCCGTCTAGCGAGCCGATGGTGAAGTCGGTGACGGTGCCACCTTGTTTGGCCAGAGCCGGGGCGCCGTAGGAATTTGTGGTTTCGCGCGGAGCGGCCGTTTGTGAACTCATCCAGAAAATGGCCGACAGCCCCCCAACAATCAAGATGATCGCCGCGATCAGGAGTCGGTTGCTTTGCTGAACTTTCTTTTGATGCCGGGCAGCTCGGCGATTGTGACCAACGCTGCGGTGTGTATTTGACATAATGTTACTCCAATTCCAGTGTGCAGATTCTAATTTTATTAGATGCAGCGTGGGGGTAGAAGTAACATTTGTCCTCAAAAAGACCTGACAGGTCTACGTACCAACCTTGCCCTCAAATTATTTGTAATGCAAAACAACTTCATGGCAAAGAAGCTTAGAAGACCTGTCAGGTTTGGCATCAAACTAACTAGATGAGCGCCATCTTGGCCGAGAAGTGGCGCAGCATGGGTGGCGCTTGCACTATCTTCACGCCGCGAATGTTGCCCTTGATGCTATTGACATAAAGTAAAACTTCGGCCAGATAATCGACGTGGCTTTGGGTGTAGACGCGGCGCGGAAAGGCCAGGCGCACCAGCTCCATCGCGGCCGGTTTTTCGCTGCCGTCGGGCTGGTGGCCGAACATCACCGAACCAATTTCTACCGAGCGAATGCCGCCTTCCAAATACAGCGCCAGCGACAGCGCCCAGGCAGGATACTCACTTTGCGGAATGTGGGGCAGCATGGATTTGGCGTCGATATAGATGGCATGACCGCCGGGCGGCTGCACAATCGGGATGCCGTTCGAGGTCAAAATATCGCCCAGGTAAGCCACGGAGCGGATACGGTACTGCAAATAATCTTCGTGCAGCACTTCCTCCAGACCCACGGCCAATGCTTCCAAATCGTACCCGGCCAGGCCGCCGTAGGTGGGGAATCCTTCGGTGAGGATGAGCAGATTTTTGCACTCCTGCGCCCAGGCGTCGTCGTTGAGGGCCAGGAAGCCGCCGATATTGCCCATGCCGTCCTTTTTGGCGCTCATCGTCGCACCATCGACATAGCTGAACATCTCCTGGGCAATTTCCAGCGGCGTTTTGTCGGCGTACCCTTCTTCACGGGTTTTGATGAACCAGGCGTTTTCGGCAAAGCGGCAGCAGTCAAGGAAAAGGGGGATGCCGTGCTGGCGGCAAATCTCGCTGGCGGCGCGGATGTTGGCCATGCTGACGGGCTGTCCGCCGCCGGAATTGTTGGTGACGGTAATCATCGCCAGCGGTACTTTGCCCGGATTTTCGACGATGGTTTGCTCCAGCTTTTGCAGATCGATGTTGCCTTTGAAGGGCAAAATCAGGGCGGGATCGTGCGCTTCGGGGATGGGAATATCGAGGGCAGTTGCGCCGCGATATTCGGTGTTGGCCCGGGTCGTGTCGAAGTGGGTGTTGTTGGGCACGATGTCGCCCGGCTTGAGGACGGAGCCGAACAGAATGCGCTCGGCGGCGCGCCCCTGGTGGGTGGGGATGACGTGTTTGAGGCCGGTGATGGTGCGTACGGCCGTTTCAAACTTGTAAAACGACTTGGCCCCCGCGTACGACTCATCCCCCAGCATCATGCCCGCCCATTGGCCAGAGGACATGGCTCCGGTGCCCGAGTCGGTCAGCAGGTCGATGAGGACGTCTTCGGCCTTGAGTAAAAATAGGTTGTAATGAGCCTCGGCCAGCAGTTTTTCCCGCTCCGCGCGGGTGGTTTGGCGGATCGGCTCCACCATTTTGATGCGAAACGGTTCGATGATGGTTTTGAAATGCATGGTTGCCTCCAGAAAGGTGGGTTGTGTGGGAATAGTAATTGAGTAATTGGGTAATTGCGTAATTACGCAATCACCTAATCACTGCCTAAAATTTGCTGCGTGGATACGGCCGTTTCGGTCCGGCGATGTTGTGGCCCAATAGCTTGTGCGGGGATTGGGCAATGGGAATGGGTCCAAATTTCATGGGCGGTCTCTCGTGATTGTGGGAAGCGATCTTTTCTGTATTTTAACAGCTTATCTGCAGGGGTGGAAACGGCCGTTCGCCCGCATCAATTGACGAATTCCCCAACCCCCATTAGACTTGCGCCACCTACAATCCAACGAGCAAAAAGAAGGATGAGACCCCATGGAAATTAGCGGTGAATACACGTTTGACGCCCCCCAGGATCTGGTTTGGGAAGCGCTGCAAGACCCGGATGTGCTGTCGAACGCCATGCCCGGCGGCGAAGGTTTTGCCGAAGTGGGCGACAATGAGTTTGCGGGCAATCTGAAGATTAAAGTGGGGCCGGTGCAGGGCGTTTTTAAGGGGAATATCAAGCTGGTCGATGTGGTGCCGCCAGAGAGCTATCGGATGCAAGTAGATGGCAAGGGCGCACCCGGTTTTGTAAAGGCGACGGGTGGTATTCAGCTCACACCGCAAGGCAATCAAACCCACATGGCGTATGAAGGCTCGGCGCAGGTGGGTGGGCGTATTGCCAGCGTGGGGCAGCGGCTCATGGACACCTCAGCCAAGTCGATCATCCGGCAGAGTTTGGAGGGGTTAAACGAATATTTGAAGGTGCAGGCGGCTCAGCGAGCCGCGACCAGCGCCGTGAGCGCAGAGGATACAGAGACAGAAGGTGAGGTTGTGACGGAAACGGCCGTTACCCCATCCACCCCTATCCCTGATTACAAACCCCCGTCACAAACCTCAGTCGCGATGAATGTAGCCAAAGACGTTGCCAGCGACATTGTGCCAGCCCACTACTGGCCATACATCATCGGCGTGGTGGTGCTGCTCATCATCCTGCTGGTGATCTTTTTATAAACCCACACGATTACAGGAGAACTTTGATTCAGATGGACGCTAAAAAAGTAGCAGCAGGCGGGCAGCAAATTGCTTATTACGAGAGCAGCGGTACCGGTCCCACAGTCATGTTGATTCACGGTAATTCCGCCTCTAGCCAGACGTTTAAAGCCCAGATCACGGGCGAATTTGGCCAAAAATACCGGGTGGTGGCGATGGATTTGCCCGGTCATGGCGCATCGGACCAGGCGGCGGAGCCGGAGAAAACGTACCACATGCCGGGCTATGCGGCCGTTGTGGCCGAGGTAGCGCAAAAGTTGGGGCTGACAGACGGCGTGTTTGTGGGCTGGAGCTTGGGTGGCCACATCGTGCTGGAAGCGCACAATTTACTGCCCGATGCGGCGGGTTTTGTGATTTTTGGCACGCCGCCGCTGGCTTTTCCGCCAGATATGGAAAATGCCTTCTTGCCCAATCCGGCAATGGGCGCAGCCTTTGCCCAGGATTTAACGCAAGAGCAGATGGAAGGGTTTGCCGCCGCTTGTCTGGCGCCGGATTGCGCGCATGATTTGGCCCCGTATGTGGCCGACATCGCCCGCACCGACGGCCGAGCGCGGGCCACGATGGCCGCCAGCATCGCCCCAGGCGGTTACCAGGATGAGGTGGAGATTGTGGGGAGTTTGAAACGGCCGTTAGCCATCCTCCACGGTGAGCACGAACAGTTGGTGAATGCCGACTACATCAGCCAGCTAGAGATGCCCACCCTGTGGCGCGGCGCGGTGCAGATCATCCCCGGTGCAGGCCACACACCACAAACCGAAACCCCAGAAGCATTTAGCGCCCTGTTGAGCGCCTTTGTGGATGAGGTGAGCAGTTAAGGGACACAAATGAACGGTGCATAAGCACGTTGGACCAATTATTCGACAGAATGTTTAATGCCCGGTATAGTTGATTCGGATCAAAATTCAAGATGTAATAAGTTCTGAATTAGAGTATGTTGAAGCGTTGTCTGGACATATAAATCCAGATAGCGCTTTTTTTGTTGTCTTTCTTGTAGGAACCATACGTATTGATATTGTGAGCCACCCTATTATTTTTATGTACCAAACAAGGAGTGTACAACAAATGAGCGACCGTAAAACAGGAACCGTAAAATGGTTCAACGATCAAAAAGGTTTTGGATTTTTGGAACAACAAGATGGCGATGATGTATTTGTACATCATTCGGCAATCGTAGCTGAAGGTTACCGTTCGTTGGCCGAAGGCGACCGCGTTGAATTCACCATCGAACAAGGCCAGAAAGGCCCCGCTGCTGCCGACGTCCGCAAGATCTAAATCCTTCGCTTGAAATTCTTCCTGACGGGAGAATCCTCAAATGAAATAAAAAAGGCTCGCATTGCTGCGGGCCTTTTTTGATCTCACCTTATTTTGTTGTGTAAATGCTAAATATCGCTAATTGCGCGGGGTGGCGTCAAGCGTCAGCACCAGCAGATTGTCGGAGACGGTGGCGCCGGTGAGCGTGATGTTGCGGTCGCGCTGGGCGGCTCGCCCGCTGATGCGTTCGGCCAGGTTTTCGTTGAACTGATCCACGCGCTCGTCAGATACGTCCACGCCTTCGATGTTGATTTCTGTGGCTGTCAGCACCAAATGCCCATCTTCAACAGAGGGAATGAGGATGATACGGCCGTTTACCTGCCCACCACCATCCCGCCGATCGTGCTGCCCCGTCACCTCAATTTGCCCATTTTGCAAATCTACCACTGGGTCGCGCAGCAGCGGATTGCCGCCTGCGACCAGCGCTTCTTCTACCAACTGCGCCACATCCTCTTCATTTAGCTCTACGGTGATGTTGAACACATCGCTGCCCCGCTCCCGCACAATGGAGACGCGGCCTGCGCCGCAAGCCACCAAAAGCAAACTTCCCAGTACGAATAAAATTGCTACCTTTACCTGTCGCATGTTGTCTCTCCTGTATTTGTTAAATTTTGAAAACGGTGTCTGTCACTGCTGCTTATGATGGCGGCAAATTGTTAATGATTGACCTGATAACTGTAATCTGTTTGTAAAAATAAGTCCCTTGTCGTTTTCTCCCTGCGCTGGAATGGAAAGTGGAAAATTGGATTTTTCCAGAAACCTCGTACTAAACATTGTGCTCACTAGTTCTTTATATTGTCCACACAATTTTGCCTATGATTAAAAGTAATGAATCAACTGCATCACAAACGATTCATTCTAAATTTACAAACAATTAGCCGACTGGCTAGAAAAACGTATTGGAGAACAAAATAATGTTAGAAAACACAAACACACAAAATACAGGCAAACGCCTGATGAGCTGGAAATCTATTTTAGGGCTGGGATTGGCTCTGTTTATCGCTGGAGGCCTGATGGTGTTGGCCCAGCCAGCTGCGGCCCAAACGGCCGTTAGCGGCTTAACTCAAGAAGATATTGACTCCCTACTTTACATGCGTGAGGAAGAAAAACTGGCGCACGATGTATACGTAACGCTTTACGACCTGTGGGGCGCACCCATCTTCAACAACATCGCCAGCAGTGAGCAAAACCATACGGAAATGGTGCTGGCTTTGCTAAATCAGTACGGCCTGGCTGACCCGGCGGCGGGTAATGCCGTGGGCGTTTTTGTCAACGCAGACCTGCAAGCGCTGTACGATGACCTGGTGAGCCAGGGCAGCCAATCGTATGAAGCAGCTTTGCTGGTGGGCGGTCTCATCGAGGAAGTGGACATTGCTGATTTGCGCGCCGAGCTGGCCACCACGAACGTGGCTGCGATTGAGCAAGTGTACCAAAGCTTGCTTAGCGCCTCGGGCAATCACCTGAACGGCTTTGCGAACTCGTATGAAAGCGCCACCGGTAATGCCTACACGGCGCAGCTGCTTAGCGATGCCGATGTAGCCGCTATCTTGAGCGGTGGCAACGGTTCCGGCAACGGCAACAGCCAGGGCGCTCGTGGCGGCGGCAATAATGGCCAGGGTCAGGGCGGCAACCAGGGAAATGGTGGAAACGGCCGTAACAGCCAGGGTAATGGTGGCCGTCGTTAATTTAAAAACTTCTTAAATCCTTTGCAACGGTTGATCAAAAAAGCGGTGCTTGCTGAGCAGGCACCGCTTTTTTGCGTGTTGTGCGGCAAGAAGCCGCGGCTACTTAGGCAAAGCTAAGTTCGGCCGTGGGGGATACGGCCGTTTCCCGTTCCATCACGCGCATCTGAATCCCATTTTCGGGAATGAGGGTGATTTGTGCCTTGTGCCGCACCGGTTCGGTTTGGGCCAGTGCCAGACGGTATTTTTGAGCGATGGTCGCCAGGAGGAGCTGCGCCTCCATCATGGCAAAGGCGTTGCCAATGCACACCCGCGCGCCGCCGCCAAACGGCATGTAGGCAAATTTGGGCAGCGATTTTTCAAATTCCGGCGTGAACCGCTCCGGCTTAAATGCTTCCGGCTCATCAAAATATTGGGGCAAATGGTGCATGACGTAGGGCGAGACGAAGACGGTGCTGCCTTTGGGGACGATGTAGCCACCCAATTCGGCATCTTCCAGGGCGAGACGGCCGTTTAAAATCCAGGCGGGTGGGTAAAGCCGCATGGCTTCTTTGATGACTTGCAAAGTGTAGGGTAGGTTGGGCAAGTCAGCCAATGTCGGTTGATGACCCGCCAACACGCTGTCCAGTTCTGCATGCAGTTTCGCTTCTACTTCGGGATGTTGGGCCAGCAGGAACCAGGTCCAGCTGAGGGCGTTGGATGTCGTTTCATGTCCAGCGGCAAACAGCGTGGCGACCTCGTCGCGCAGCTGCTTGTCATCCATGAATTCGCCATCCTCATCCACCGAAAGCATCAGCATGGAGAGCAAATCGCCCGTGTCTTCTACCTGGCCGTTAACGGCCGTTTGCCGTCGCCCGCTAATGATTTGATCCATCACCTTGTTGAACTCGGTGGCAGCTCGGTTGCGCAGCCGATTATCGGCCGTGGGAATCCAGTTGGGTAACGAAAAGCCACGCTGGTAATCCCGGTTGGAGACGGCCTGGAAGTCGTCCATGGCGCTGCTGATGGTTTCGGCCGTATCGCCCGATTCGGTAATCGCATCTGCATTAAACAGCGTCTTGGAAACGATCAGCATCGTCAGGTGCATCATTTCGTGGGTGATGTCCATCACCGCCTCATCCTGCCAGCCATCCATAATCTGGTTCGCATAATCAACCATCACCCCCGCATAGTTTTGGATGCGCTTGCTGTGGAAGGCGGGCTGGGCCAGCCGCCGCTGCCGCCGGTGGAATTGGCCGTCGCTGGTGAGCAGCCCGTTGCCCAGAAATTTGCCCAGAATTGTTTTGTCCAGCGGTGCTTTTTCAAATTTGTCGCTTTGTGTTACCAGCACTTCGCGGATGAGGTCGGGATGTCCTACCAGGTAGGTGTGCATATTCGCCAGCCGAAAGTAGACCAGATCGCCATACGTTTTTACGCTTTCTAGCAAAAATTTGGGTTCATCTTCCCTGAATTGG
This sequence comes from Ardenticatenaceae bacterium, assembly GCA_020634565.1. GTDB lineage: Bacteria > Chloroflexota > Anaerolineae > Promineifilales > Promineifilaceae > Leptofilum. The sequence continues at coordinate 12,247 of JACKBN010000007.1, read as the reverse complement.
TTGGCATTGCCCATGATGAGCGAGCCCTGAGGGCCAGACGGCCGTTTGACTGCCATGATGTTTACTCCTTAAATTTGAGATAATTGACAAGTTGTTGTTTAATTGATAGAGTGTTGACGAAATAATAGATCGGATTGGATGCTTGTCAAGACCGAATAACGATTGACTGTTGTTTTATCAACAGCTGTTGACAAAAAGCGCAAGGAAATATGGACAGAAGAAAAAGACGAACCAGAAAATTGTTGGGCGAAGCCCTCTTGGAATTGGTCCAAGAAAAGCCATACGAGCAGATAACCATTCAGGATATTACCGATCGGGCCGATTTGAACCGCGCTACCTATTACTTACATTACAAAAGCAAGGAGGAACTCCTGGCAGACAGCCTGGAGGGATACTTTGATGAACTGGTAGAGCAAATAGCTACCAAGACGATGAACAAACCAATTTGGGAGAATCCCGAAGCGGATGCCATGGTTTTCACCCACGTGGCAGAGCATGCAGATTTGTATCGGGTTTTGCTGGGGGAGAATGGCATGGGGTATGTGATCAACCGGATCATTGATTACATTGCCAAGTTTAGCGAACTTCAGCTGCGGGCAGGCTTGGGCACTATTGAGCTACAGGCTCCTATCGAAATTATGGCGCGACACGTAGCCGGATCGCTCTATGCGCTGATCACTTGGTGGCTGATGAATGACATGCCCTACACGCCGCTGCAAATGTCTGAGATGACCACCCGTCTGTGCTTGTCCGGCACGGTTCCCATTCCCCAAACATAAAAAACCGGCTGGCTTTTCAACCAACCGGTTCCATTTGTGATGTGTGAGCCACTTTGGTTAGCTCAACTCTGTCTGTCTAAATACCTATCTAGCTTGCGCGAGAAACGGCCGTTTCCAACGCCCGCCGCACAAACACCGGAGCCATCTGCCGCCGATACGCCTCGCTGGCATGTATGTCACCCATCACCTCGTCGCCCAGGTCATCTGCCACAGCGGCTGCTGCAGCCGCGATTGTCTCTGCGGTGGCGTCTTGGCCTGCCAGAGCGGCTTCCACAGCGCTGGCCCGCGTTGCTTTGGGCGTTAAACCGCCAACTGCCACACCAACTTCACGGAACTTGCCGCCGTTAATGGTAACTGTAGCCGCCGCCCCAACCATCGCATAGCGTGAAGCCGGATTGTGCAGCTTGGCATACGCCGAGCCAGTGTGCGGCCCTTCAACCGGCACACTCACGCGAACCAGTAGTTCACCTTCTTGCAGCGCTGTCTCAAAGAGATCGACAAAGAAATCATCTGCATCCACGATCCGCTCGCCGTTTGCTCCAGCAATGGTGAATTGAGCCCGCAGCGCCAGCAGTACGGTTGGCATATCAGAAGCGGGGTCGGCGTGTGCCACGTTACCGCCCAGCGTGCCCCGGTTACGCACCTGCGGATCGCCAATCATGCTGGCTGCTTCAGATACCGCTGTTGGTAATTCACCAGAAGCTGCCACCATCGTGTGCGTGGTAAGCGCCCCGATATTCACGGCATTGCCATGTTTGTCAATCCCTTTGATGTTGGGAATACGGCCGATATCAATCAGCGTGCCCGGATCAGCCAGGCGCAGGTTCATGACAGGAATTAGACTGTGCCCGCCCGCTAAAAACTTGCCATCGTGTTCTTTTATGAGGTCCAACGCGCTTTGTACGGAATCGGCCCGGTAATAATCGAATTTTGGCGGATACATTAGTCACCTGCTCCTGCGGCTGCCGCAGCCACCACAGAACGCACAATGTTCTCGTAGCCAGTACAGCGACAAATATTCCCTTCAAGTCCGTGGCGGACTTCTTCGGCGGTAATGTGGGGATTGTTTTCAACGAGTTTGGTGGCAGCCATGATCATGCCGGGGGTGCAGTAACCGCATTGGAGACCATGATTATCCCAAAATGCCTGCTGCATAGGGTGCAGCTGGCCATTTTGGGCCAATCCTTCAATGGTGGTAATCTCAGCGCCGTCGGCCTGGACGGCCAGGGTGGCACAAGATTTGATAGCCATGCCGTCCATGTGAACGGTGCAGGCCCCGCATTGGCTGGTGTCACAACCGATGTTGGTACCGGTAAGGTTCAGGTGATCGCGCAGGAAATGAACAAGGAGGGTACGCGGTTCAACCTCTCGTTCTTCAAGCGTCCCATTGACGATGATGCTGACTTTCATAGAGCCGGTCTCCTTCTTGAGGTGGCGACACAAGAGGCAGTGCGCCTTAAACTGCTAGAAAACAATGAAAACAGCCGAAAGAGGCTGTTTTTACATTCCTTAATCGGTATTTTTTAGTTGATTGGCTACTTTTTGGGCAATTTTGTTGGTCCACCAGTTCATGATGAAACGTACGAACAAAATGGCGCCCAGGGCAATGAGGCCGTTTTTGATCAGACTATCTCGTTTTTCCGGGGCTAAATATTCTTCTAGCAGGTTTTTGGCCACACCAGCGGCAAATTGGGTTTGCGAGGGGGGTGAGGGCGGTGCGGGCATCTCATCCATGCCTAGTTCGCTGCTGGCATCGGCCATCATGCGGACCTGGACTTGTTGGCCCAACCCTTCGAGACTTTGCCGGATAATGGCGTTGGCGGAGGTTTCTAGCATGCGCTGGCCCACACTGGCCAGCCGTCCGCCTACGTCGGCATCCCCGATGTAGTGCAGGGTGGTCATGTCGCCATCTGGTTCCAGGCGAAAGGAACCGGTCCCTTTGACAAAGCCGGGGGCGCCTTTGCCATCGATGGCAATGGTGCAGCTTTCAGGGCTTTTGATGTCGCTCATGAGCACATCGCCCATGAATTTGCCCTGGACGGGACCAACTTTTATTTTGAGTGTTCCGTGGAATTTGTTTTCGGCTACGGTTTCGAGTTCTTCACAGCCGGGTAAGATATTGGCCAAGACGACGGGGTCTAGCAGCATGGGCCACAACACGTCACGAGGTGCTGCAAAGGGGTAGCTGCCTTCGATTTTCATTGAATTTTCTCCTGATGGATGAAAGAGATGCGTTTTTTGCCGTACAGTACGCTTAGCGTTTGAAATATGGCTTTTCGTTAGAAGGGACTCACGCCTGCACAATTGTAAAAATGGTTTGAACTGTACAGGAGGGTGTTTGTATAAGTTTTACCTAATCTAAGGCGCAAAGTCAAACGGTCCAGGCCGATTTTTTGAGGCAGCTAAAGAAGCTGTTGATGAACTTGGGGGCGGCGGTTTGAATCATTTGGGCCAGCAGTTTATTGGGGGGATCTACCTGTGCAGTAAAGGTGAGATTGGTTTGTTCGGTTCCGTCTGGGCTTAGCTGGAATTCGCCTTGCAGGGGAACGGCCGTACTGCCCAACTTTGCTTCACCATGCCACTGTAAATAATCGGGCGGGGTAACGGTTTGCCAGGTGAGCAGAAGGGGGATGAAAATGGTGCTGCTGCCGCTGCCCCAGGAGAATTGAAGCTGAAACGAGGTGCCTGTGTCCAGTGCGCTCCAGCCTTGCAGACTGGGGGTGCATTGGCTGATCAGTTCAGGCGTGGTGAGGGTGTGCCAGACGGCCGTTTGTTCAGCCGCCAGCAAAACCGTACAGCGAAACTCCATTTATTTGCCCACCTGTTGGTTTTGGGCTTCCCATTCAGGAAAGCCTTCAATGGAACTTTTGATGAAACCGTCGGCAATTTCTTTGACGCGCTCGTCGGTGATGCTCTGGGCGATACGTTTGACAACCCGTTTGGGCATCAGGCGCATGCCTAACGGCCGTTCCATTTCGGCTTGCAGGCGGATGGTGTACTCAACCCTGGTTTGGTCCTTCATGTCAAAGAATTGCGTATCAATGGCAAACAGGCCGCTCCCCTTGGTGTGGCGCACCGAGGTTTCTGGCTCGATGGGCGGAGCCGTTTCGATCTTTACGGGATACACCTGAAGGGCCATCTTGTCCCAATCGACACGGCTTTCCAGATCGGAGTAAATTTGAATGGTGTAAGCCCCTAATTCAACCGTTTCATACAGCATGCGAATCTGGTTTTCGGCATAGGTATGGATTAGGGTAATGTGGGGCAGAAATTCAGCTACGCGACTGATGTCACTGTAGTAAATAAGGGCAACTTTAGGAATAGCGGGAAAAACAAACGCTCGTTTAATGGAGCCGGTAATGTTTATCATGCAACTGGGTAGGGTGGTTAGTTGTCGTTTTGCGTATCAGGCGCTTTTTCGTCAATTAAAGAATCAATTTTGGCAGACAATGTTTCGATCTGGTTCGTTAGCTCTTCCACTTCTTCGCGGGACGGTACGCCCCGCACATTGAGTAATCTTTCCAGCCGCTGCTGGCCAGAAATCATTTCTTTGCTTTTTTCCTGGCTGGCAGCCATCAATTTTTCACTCAGGTTGATGGCCTCGTCCTTGGCTATTTCGCCTCGTTCGACCAGGGTTTGGAGTCGCTTTTCAATTTCTTCATCTACGTGTTTGAGCAGCTCCAAGGGTGAATTCAGGTTGCGACGCAGCGTATTGAGCGTATCACCGCCCGCCCGCACCAGCCCGGTAAGCACAGATTTGGGCAGAAAACCGCTGTTGCGTTTTTCTTGTTCGAAGATGATTTGGGTGAGGGTAACGGCCGTTAAATCTTCATCCGTGGTGTGGTCAACCACCTGCACCTCAGCGCCCTCGCGGATAAGTTCTGCAATGCCGTCCAGCGTAATGTAGCGCTTGGCTTCTGTATCGTACAGCTTCCGATTGGGGTAACGTTTGATAACGGGCATAGTGGTCAATCCTTATTCGGTATCCAGTGTGCGCTCAATGATTCAGTGCGTCATCAGAAATTATAGGCGTGATTGTGGGATATGCAAAAAGGGAGAGACGCAGCGCAACGGCCGTTTCTCTCCCTTTTCTGGTTTATTTATTCAGTTATTCAAGCAAAAAAAGCTTACTTTTGCTCTTTCAGCGTGTCGATCTTTTTGGTTAGCTCGGCAACTTTGGTGCTCAGCTGCTCAATATCTGCTTTGGTAGGGATGTTCATCCGGTTGAGCAAGCTTTCCATGCGCTTTTCCAGCTCATCGCTGACGCGCTTGCTGCTTTCTTGAGCGCGCTGCTTGCGCTTGTCGGCCAGATCATTTAACAGGGAACGGCCGTCTTGCTCGGCAATTTCGCCCTTTTCAACCAGCTTGTTTACAAACTTTTCTGCTTCGTCTTGCGCTACAGAAACGGCACCAACACCTGCCAACATGACACGGCGAATCCCCTCAAAAAACGGGTTTGGGCTAACTTCTTCCACAGCTTCTTCTTCTACTTTAATTTTGTCTACCATTTTATACCTCACCAGGTTAATCTTTGCGCAACGCGGGTAGATGGAGGCCACCTACCCGCGAAACTTTACCGTATTTTGCTCTTCCCCAGAAGTGGTTCTGAAGGGCCGTTTGGCCCAATGTCAAGCTGTTGGCTCGTTGTTACTCAGCTTTGCTCAGCTCATTCACTTTTTTGTTCAATGTGGTGACTTTGCGGCTCAATTTTTCAATGTCGTTTTTGGATGGAATGTTCATGCGGTGCAGCAAGTTCTCGAACCGCTTTTCAACTTCTTTTTCCATCTTTTTGGCGGCTTTTTGAGCTTCTTTCTGACGATTTTCAACCTGCTTGTTAACCATGCCGCGGGTCTTTTCTTCGGTTTCAGAACCGCGTTCTACCAGATTGTTGAACAGGTGGACTAATTCTTCTTGAGCCATCGTCATGGCACCCAAGCCAGCCAACACCATTTTACGGCCGTTCTCAACCAACATATTTACATTTTCTTCTACCGTTTCGGTAAACTCGATTTTTTCTGCCATTTTGTGCCTCCTGCAATCCTGTTTCTACCAGATTGCCTTGTTTTGATTCAGCTTCAATTTGTTTATGACGCATCGCATCATAAGCAATATAACACAGTGCGTCATGGAAGTCAAGAGGCCAAAAGCGATGCTTTTCCAGGATTTCATTCAAATCGAAAAGGCGTCTCTTTAACAGTGAAAAATTGCTTTGTAGTTTCAAATTTTCAAAAGCGATTCGCTATTTGGGCTTTTCTCCCTGCCCTTATCTAATGACTACGTTTCCTCCACCCATCGCCGTCATTTTAGCTGCCAGACGAAGCGTTTTGATATTTTGGCATAGTCCACAGGCGCGCCTTGGTTCACTAGAAAAACACCATTTATTTACCTCTGTGTCACTATATTGACACTTTTATGACACTTGTTTATAATGCAGGCGTGTCGCAAACGGCGCAGGTCGGCTACTTCAGCGCCGCCCCGGCACAGTCCCGAAAAAATGTCTCACACACCCAAAGGAGAATCAATTATGAAACGGAAATGGTTTATGATAGGCTCCCTGCTGCTGGCGATTCTAGTGCTTGTCGCTTGCGGCAGCAGTGAGCCAACCACAGTCGAGGTGACCCGTGTGATCACCCAGACGGTTGTTGAGGAAGGTGCGTCGGTTGAAGTCACCCGCATCGTCACCGAAACGGTTGTTGAGACTGTGGTGGAAACAGTTGAGGTTGAACCCGAAGATATGGGAAGCGAAGAAGAGATGAATCGTACCGGCGGTTGGCTGGATACTATCGTCTTTGTCGAAGAGCCAAATCAGGATTCAGCCGTGGCCCGCCTGGCGGTTGAGGACATCGACATGTATGCCGACGACATCGGTGGCGCAGCAGCAGTACAGGCCATTAACAACGCCGACAACGTTACGGCCGTTACCCAATTCGGCCTCTTCGATGAAATCCTCTTCAACAACGGCACTTGCGCCGACGAAGGCGTCCTCAATCCCTTTCAGAACCAGCGAATCCGCGAAGCGATGAACTGGGCCATCGACCGCGACTACGTTGCCGATGAACTGTATAGTGGTTTGGCCGTACCCAAATACACCGTTATCCGCGAAGCCAGCGCCGACCGCAGCCGCTTCGCCGCTGAAATTCGTGCAATAGAAGCCGAATATGCCTACAACCTCGAACGCGCCCGCGAAGTGGTTAACGCAGAAATGGAAGCATTAGGCGCAGAACTGGTTGACGGCCTCTGGACCTACAATGGTGAACCGGTCAGCGTCATCGGTCTCATCCGTACCGAGGACACCCGTCTGGAAATTGGCAATTACTTCGCCAACCAGCTTGAAGAGCTGGGCTTTACGGTGGAGCGTTTTGAACGCACCTCTGGTGAACTAAGTCCGTTATGGATTAGCTCCGATCCGGTCGAATGCCAGTGGAACTGGTACACCGGTGGCTGGAGCCAAAGCGCCATTGGCCGCGACGACGGCAGTAACTTCGATTTCTACTACACGCCACGTGGCGTGCCGTGGCCGTCGTGGCAGGTCTTCGAACCCTCTCCCGAACTGGACGAGCTGTCCCTGCGCCTGTTCAACAATGATTTCGCTAATCTGGAAGAACGCGCCGAACTGTTCCGCCAGGCGCTACCGCTAGCCAATGAACTGGCCACGCGCATCTGGGTGACCAGCCGTACCACACTGGTGCCGTACAATGTAGACGTCTCCGTCTCTACAGACCTGGCTGCCGGCGTCAGTGGCGCAGGCCTGTGGGCTAAGACTGTGCGCTTTGCCGACGAAGTGGGCGGCTCTATGACGATTGGTCTGCCCAGTGTCTTTACCGAACCGTGGAACCCGATTGGCGGCTCCAACTGGGTGTTCGACAACATGGTTAAACGCGCCGTCGGTGAACAGGCCATTTACGCTGATCCCAATACGGGTCTGGGCATCCCTGGCCGCATCGAGCGCGCCGAAGTCGTTGTGGATGAAAGCTTCCCGGCTGGCGTCACCTACGACTGGGTAGACTTCTCTACCGCGCCGGAAATTGTGGTGCCTGACGACGCCTGGGTTGCCTGGGATGCCGAAAATCAGGCCTTCCTGACGGCGGCCGAAGTGTACACTGAAACACAAACGGCCGTTTTCAAGAGCACCAGCTACTATCCCGAAGACATGTTCGACACCATCACCTGGCATGATGGCAGCCCGTTGAGCGCCGCCGACTTTGTGATGGGCATGATTGTCACCTTCGACCTGGCCAACCCCAGCAGCCCCTACTACGACGAGTCCCTGGTACCCACGCTTGACCAGTTCCTCTCCGCGTTCAAGGGCGTGCGTATCGTCTCCACCGATCCGCTGATCATCGAGCATTACGGCGATAACGCCAGCCTGGACGCTGAGAACATGGTTATTAGCTGGTGGCCCGGCTCCGGAGCCGGTGAGGCCTATGGTTTTGGCGACGCCGCCTGGCACAACATGGCTTTGATGCTGCGCGGCGAAGGCAACGGCAGTTTCGCCTTCACGCCCGACAAGTCCGACGCCAACGAAATCCAGCGCACCAACATGATCGCCGGCCCGTCGCTGGCCATCCTTGCCGAAGAACTGACGGCAGCCACTGAAGAAAATTACATCCCCTATGCCGCCACCCTGGGCCAGTTTATTACCGAGGATGAAGCAGCCGTGCGCTACGCCAATCTGACTGAGTTTGCCCGCCGCTATGGCCACTATTATCTGGGCACCAACATCTACTTCTTGCAAGGCGTCTTCCCCGTGGAGAGTCAGGCCATCCTGAAACGCTACGAAGCGCACCCGGATCCGGCCAACCGCTTTGCCGGTTTTACAGCCCCGGCCATTGCCGAAGTCGAAATCGACGGTCCCAGCCGTGTCACCATTGGCGACGAAGCCATCTTCGACGTCTTTGTTGACGCCTTTGGTGAACCATACTCAATAGACGACATCGAAGGCGTCAACTACCTGTTGTTCGACGCTACTGGCGCGCAGGTGGAAGCTGGTATGGCTACGGCCGTTGAAGACGGTCTGTGGGAGGTGGTGCTAAGTAGTGAAACCACCGACGCCCTGGCCGAAGGCTCCAACCGCCTTGAGGTCGTCGTGGTCTCCAAACTGGTAGCCCTGCCTAGCCTGGCCGAATACCAGTTTGTAATTGCACCATAAATCCGATTGGTTCTATGAACCATTCTCACACAAATAAAATAGGGCTGGCGTAGCTGGCCCTATACAGACTCTGTTATTTTAAAGAAGCCTTCTGCTGGTTCAGGAGGCTTTTTTGTCTGTCTGGGCACTGTAAACCAATAAGATCGGGCTAGGATTGCATCGCAATGAAGACGACGATGGGGAAATGGGATATTTTCAATTTAAATGAAATTCTACATCTCTGGTAGTGGTCAGGCTGGCAAATACATTAACAAGTTCTTGATCTGAAAAATGTGATAAACAGAGTATAATCAAGCATCACCGACAAAAACTACATATCCACACACAAATAATAGATTAGCAATCCCATTTTTTACTGATAACCGCGTGAGGCAGGCAATGGAGAAAAGGAGTGCACCTATGGCAGAGCAGGCTGGTTCCAAGGCGAAAATCGCTGTGCTGCATTTTCAAGGCACCGAAGAAAAGGAAGAGCAGGTTGAACTGCTAAACAGCACCGTGCATATACAGCACATCGGCTGCGGGGGCGATTTGGACAAAATGTCTGCCCAGATCGAAGCGTTGGATGGTCAGGTAACGGCCGTTGCCCTCCAGGGTATTGCCAAAACATTGCGCCTGGGCAAAGCGCGGGTCGCCCATCCGGCAGCAGCACCCTTGTTTGAAATTGCGCAAGAAACGCCCGTGGTTGATGGCTCAGGGGTGCGGGCCGCAATGGAACGGTGGGCCGTGCGCCTAGCCGATGAGGCGCAGCCCGGTATTTGGTCACGCAAGCGAGTGCTTATGGCTCCGGGGCTGAATCACAATGGACTTTCCCAGGCATTAAGCCAGTACACGGAGTCCGTACGATATGCAGACCCCATTGTTTATTTTGCTTTGCCACCCGTACCTGGCGTTGGCACTTCCGAAACGCTGCCGCGCGTGGCAGAGCCTACGCTCAATCAGCTTCGTGCCTATCCGTTTCGCCGCTTGTTCCCCCAGGCTGGTGAATCGATTCGGCCGCGCAGCCCCAAACTGTTTGAATGGGCTGATGTGATCGCGGGTGATATGGGGGGCATTCGCCGCTACAGTCCGGCGCAGCTTAAGCGCAAGGTTATCGTCACTGAGTCGGCCACCGAGGAAGATGTGGTCGATTTGCGGGAGCGCGGTGTCTCTGTGCTGGTGACCACGATGCCGCCATTGGGGCATGAACTGGCGCACTTGGGAGCGGCCGTTTTTGAAGCTATTCTCGTTGCTCTACGTCCCGATGAAGAGGCTGAACTCACGGAAAACACCTACCTCAACCTGATGGCCCAAATGGATTGGAAGCCGGGCATCAAATATTTGCAGCCGGAAGAAGCTGGCATCAACAAATTTGCCTTCGTAATCCATCCGCTCTCGCCTCGCTTTATTTTTAGCCATCCTCGTTTCCGCTGGACGCGCTTCTTGCCGGAGCGTTTGGTAGAACGCGTGGCGGCCCATCTGCCACCGATGTACGGCAGCCGCATCACCGGCATTGAAAGCCCCTCGACGGGACAAAAAGTGGAAGGTTACCTGCTCTATATTGGCGGTACGCCGCGCGAACTGATGCGGCGCGATCCCGCTTTTGTTTACCGCCGCCTCATCCGCGCCTCGCGCATGGCGGAGCGTTATGGGGCGCGCCTGATGGGGTTGGGGGCGTTTACCTCCGTCGTGGGGGATGCAGGGATCACCGTGGCCCAAAAAGCGGATATTGCCATCACCTCGGGCAACAGCCTCACTGTGGCGGCCACGCTGGAAACGGCCAAGCAGGCGGTGGTGAAGATGGGCAACAATCTGGATGAAGCGCACCAGGGCAAGGTGATGGTGATTGGTGCGACCGGTTCGATTGGTTCCGTCTGCTCCCGCTTGCTGGCGCAGGCCGTGCCTAACATTGTGCTCGTGGCACCCCGGCCCGAAAAATTGATTAGCCTGAAACAAACCATCGAGGCTGAAACGCCCCACGCCAAAGTGACATTAAGCACAACGGCCGACGATTACGTGAGCGACTGCGACCTCATCGTTACCACGACAACGGCGCTGAACACGCGCATTATCGACATTACCAAGTGTAAGCCGGGCGCTGTCATTTGCGATATTGCCCGCCCGCCGGACATCACCGAAGAGGAAGCGGCGCTGCGCCCCGATGTGCTGGTCATTGAATCAGGCGAGATTTTGCTGCCGGGCAAACCCAATTTTGGTATGGACATTGGCTTGCCGCCTGGTGTGGCCTATGCTTGTCTGGCAGAAACGGCGCTGCTGGCGCTGGACGGCCGTTTTGAAGATTACACCCTTGGCCGCAACATCGAAATTGAGCGCGTCAAAGAAATCTATCGCCTCTATAAAAAACATGGCTTGGAACTGTCGGGCATTCGCAGCCACGATCATTTCCTGACGGACGAAGACCTGGCCAAAAAGCGAGCGCTGGCTGATGAACTGCGTAACGATCCGGCCAAGTTGGCCGATGTGCAGCGGCAGGCGCAGGCTGCCTTGCCTACCAGAGGTCGGCGGGGCAGGGCGAAACGGGGTAGCAACGGCCGTTCTACCACCATTTTGGCCAGCGCTGGGGCCGCGGCCCTGGCTGCCATTGCTGCTCTCTTCTTCTGGCGCAAAAAGTAAATTGGAGGGCCGCAAGCCCTTAAAAATTGGAGAAAACGATGAGCGAACAATCCCCAACCCACTGTGCCGCCACCACCAAGGCGGGCAAACCGTGCAAAAATTATGCTGTTGACGGATCAGAGTATTGCCATGTTCACCAAAATATGGCGCAAGCAGAGGTGACGTCGGCGCAAAGTGAAGCCGAGGCTGAACTGCTGGCCCGCAAGCAAGCGCTTTTGGCGGAGCTGGATGAACTAGTGGCCGATTTGAAAACGGCCGTTCCGCCCGCCAACAGTTCTCCCTACAACCCGCTGCAGCTGCTTACCTACCTGCGCCAAAATCTGAGCCAGTTCACCCCAGAAATGCAGCTGGGCATCCTGGAAAACTTCCGCGGCATGACCCGCGAAGACATGATGGACATCGAGACGTGGAAAGGGCTGGGCTACATGCTCAGCTACTCGGCCAAATTCCAGGCCAACCAGCTGCGCGAAAAGATGAACGAGCAGCTCCCCAAACCGCTCCAGCCAGACACGATGCTCAACTTTGTCAAAACTAATATTGATCGCTTCACGCCAGATGTGGCCAAAGGCATTATGGACAGTCTGCAAGGGGCCACCCGTGAAGATTTGCTAGACCCGGAAACGTGGAAAGGCATGTGGTACATGATCAACTACTCCGTCCAGTTCCAGGCGGAGCAGCTCAAGCAAAAGTTCACGGGCGAAACGGACGA
>JACKBN010000006.1 GCA_020634565.1 Ardenticatenaceae bacterium | reverse complement strand
TAATTTTGCCCGGCATGTGCTACCGCAACGAGCAAATCACCACCCGCAGCAGCATCCAGTTCACTCAGGTCGAAGGGCTCGCCGTGGGCACCAACATCACCTTTGCCGACCTCAAAGGCACGCTCACCGAGTTTGCCCGCCGCCTCTTCGGTGCCAACCGCGAAACGCGCTTCCGCGCCAGCTACTTCCCCTTTACCGAACCCAGCGCGGAGATGGACGTCACCTGCTTTTTGTGCGACGCCAAAGGCTGCCAGGTGTGCAAATACACCGGCTGGCTGGAGATTTTAGGCAGCGGCATGGTGCATCCGAACGTGCTGCGCAACGGTGGCTATGACCCCGAAGTGTACACTGGCTTCGCCTTCGGCATGGGGCCAGAGCGCATCGCCATGCTCCGCTACGGCATCGACGATATTCGCCAATTCTGGAACAACGATTTGCGGTTCCTCAAACAATTCTAATTACCATTTACTCAATTACTAATTGCAACATGTAATTAAGTAATTTGTAATTGGGTAATTCTTTGGAGTTTTTCCATGCTTGTACCACTCTCATGGCTTAAAGATTTTGTCACAATAGATAAACCCGTGGCGCAGGTTGACCGCCTGCTGACCAACGCCGGTTTGGAAGTAAAAACCATCGACTACATCGGCATCCCCGGTGCAGCGCTGGAATGGGATCGCGAACTCGTTCTCCTGGCCCACCTACTCAAAGTTGAGCAGCATCCCAACGCCGACAAGCTGGTTTTGGCGACGGTGGATTATGGTAACGGCCGTATCAAAACCGTCGTCACTGGCGCACCCAACTTGTTCGATTATATCGGCCAGGGGGACATTAGCGGCTTGCAGATTTTCTCGCCGCTGGCGCTCGAAGGTTCCGTTTTGTACGACGGCCACAAAGACGGCCGTGTCACTGCCAAACTCAAGGGTCGCGAACTGCGCGGCATCTACAACGACGCCATGCTCTGCTCCGAAAAAGAGCTGGGCATCAGCGAAGAGCACGAAGGCATCATCCTCATCAAAAAAGGGCCAACCTCGCCCGACTACCAGCCAGGTACCCCGCTGCAAGACGTGCTCGGCGACGCCGTGCTGGAGATCGACATCATCCCCAACCTCGCCCGCTGCGCCTCGATGGTCGGCGTGGCCCGCGAGTATGCTGCCCTCACCAACCAGCCCATCCGCTACCCGGATTACTCGGTAACGATGGACGGGCCGAAGGCAGACGGCCGTATCCAGCTCACCACCGAAAACCCCGAACTGAACCCCCGCTTCGTCGGCTACATCATCGAAGGCGTGCAGCAAACCGCCAGCCCGTACTGGATGCAGCACCGCCTGCGCCTGGCTGGCCAGCGCCCCATCAACGTCGTGGTAGACATCTCCAACTACGTCATGCTGGAGATGGGTCAACCCAACCACACCTTCGATTACGACTTCCTGCGCCGCCGCGCCGACGAGTACAATCCCGGCGGCCCCATCCAGATCAACACCCGCCTGCCCCACGACGGCGAAACGCTCACCACCCTGGACGGCACCAGCCACAAGCTGGAACCATACAGCATTTTGGTGACTGACCCGCTGGGCAACCTCAGCTTGGGCGGCGTGATGGGTGGTCTGGACAGTGAAATCCGGCCAGATACGCAAAACGTCTTTCTGGAGGCGGCTGCCTGGAACTTCATCAACATTCGACGCACCAGCACCAAGCTGGGCATCCATACCGACGCCGCCTTCCGCTTCAGCCGAGGCGTGCATCCCAGCCAGGCGTTGCTGGGTGCCAACCGCGCCGCCAACCTGCTCAACAAACTGGCCGGTGGCACCGTCGCCAACGGCATCATCGACTACTATCCCAATCCGCCGGAACCGGTCACCGTGACCCTCAAGCTGGATTACGCCCGTCGCCTCAGCGGTCTGGATTTGAGCGGTGCTGAGATGGCCGAACTGCTGGAACGCCTCGAATTTGCCGCCGAGGTGCATGACGATCATCTCGTCGTCACCGCGCCGGATCACCGCATGGATATCGAAGGGCCGCACGATTTGGTAGAGGAAATTTGCCGCATGTACGGCTACGACAACATCCCCTCCACCGTGCTGTCCGACGTGCTGCCACCGCAGCGGGGCAACATGAAGCTGGAGCAGGAAGAGCGCATCAAGGACACGCTGGTTCAGGCTGGTTTGCAGGAGCTCATCACTTTCCGCCTCACCTCCAAAACACAGGAAGCAAAGTTGATGCCTAAAAATCATGCGGCGGGGGTGGATGTACTGCCGTATGTCACCCTCACCAACCCCCTCTCCGCCGAACGGGCCGAAATGCGCCACAGCCTGCTCGCCTCCGTAGTGGAGATTGCCGCCAACAACAGCCGCTTTCAGGATCGCCTGGCCATGTTCGAGATCGGCCCCATCTTCATCGCCGATGAGGATGAGATTTTGCCCACCGAGCAAACTCGCCTCTCGATTGTGATGAGCGGGCAGCGCACCGTGTTGGGCTGGCAAGGTGGCCAATCCGGCACCTACGACTTCTACGATTTGAAGGGCGTGTTGGCAGCGCTGTTCAACGAACTGCACCTGGACATCAGCTACGAACCAGTCGAGCATCCCAGCTACCGGCCAGGGCGTACCGCCCGCCTGCTGCTAGGCGAAACCCAGGTTGGCGTGATGGGCGAGCTGCATCCGCTGGTCGCCGAACAGTTCGACGTGCAGTTGGAAGACGACGATCAACCCGTCCTGGCCGCCGACATCGACCTGGATGCGCTCATCGCCCACATTCCCAGCCATTACCCGTACGATCCCATCTCGCCCTACCCAGCCGTACATGAGGATATTGCCGTGGTGGTGGACAAAGGTGTTGCCGCCCAAGAGGTTGAAGAAATCATCCGCAACTCAGGCGGCTACCTGCTCAAAGATGTGGAGCTGTTCGACTTGTACGAAGGCAGCCAGCTTGGCGTAGGCAAGAAAAGCCTAGCCTACCATCTCACCTTCCAGGCTCCCGACAAAACGCTCACCGACAAGGTAGTGCAAAAGAGCCGCAACAAGATTGTCGGCCAACTCAAATACAGGCTAAACGCCCAGTTACGCGAGTAACCCCAAGAGCCAGATGGTGCGCCATCTGGCTCTTTTTGATCCTGTGTCCCAAGAGCATTCGTAGCCAAAGGGGCAACTCCTCTCGTATACGAAATAACCAAAATTTAATGCCAAAAACTGGTTGACATGCCCAAAATTCGGTGATATAGTTGACGCATCAACTATTGAGCTATCAACTAAATTGTTCTGTAAAAAGCTCTATTCCCATAAACTCAAATCAAACCATATGAGCGACCGAGAAACGCTATATAACCTTCTAAAACAAACCTTTATTCTCCTTGACGATGGCGATCGTCGTCTGTTTGGTCATTACGATCTCAGCCCCACCCGTTACTATGCCTTACTCCACATCATGGAAAAGCCGGGGCTATCCTCCAGCGAATTAAGTGACCGGCTGCTGTGCGACAAAAGCAACGTCACTCGCATTGTGAAGGGGCTGGAAAATACCGATCACATCATCCGCAAGCCGCATGAAACAGACGGCCGTACCCTACGCCTCTACCTCACCGAAAAAGGGAAAATGGTCTGCTCACAAATCTCAACAGCTCACGAAGCCTACAACGAACTCCGCCTGAGCTGCATCAATGAAATCTCTCAAGGCAATCTCTTAGAAAATCTCACCATTCTAAATGAATCACTCCAGGAGGAGTTATCGCAAACAGCACAGCCTGTTAATGGGTATCGTTTGGACTAAGCCTTGGTTGAAAGAGTTGAATATCAATCCCTTTCACACCACAAATTTTATACGTTATCAATTTGAGAAACTTGTAGCCATTCCTGCCAAATATGGCAAGAACAAGCACACCAAAGCAAGTTGCCAGTAATCTACTCCGCTCAACAAACTTGCTTAATCAACGCTTTAACACAATTAATATCTGAGTTCAAATTTTAAGGAGGTGATGCGTACAAAAAGACAGTCACTGCACCTAAAAAAATTTCAAATTCAAAAATTCACAATATTTTGAGGAGAGAGATGAACAATAAAAAATGGTACATCTTAACAGTTTTGTTTTTAATGGGCGCCCTGTTCCTGAGCGCCTGCGGTGGCAGCACCGAACCGGAAACTGAAGAACCGGCCGAAGAACCAGCCACCACAACTGAAACCACTGAAGAAGAAGCTGCGCCAGCCGAAGAAGAAATGCCAGCTGAAGAAGAAGCTGCACCGGCCGAAGAAGAAATGCCAGCTGAAGAAGAAGCCGCACCGGCCGAAGAAGAAGCTGCACCAGCTGAAGAAGAAGCTGCTACTGAATTCGACACCACCATCACCATTTGGTCTGATGAACTGCTGACCCCCGTGTTGTCTGAACTGGTCGGCCCCTTCCAGGACGAATACGGCATCGGTCTCGTTATCGAAAACGTACCGGATCGTAACGACCAATTCCCCATCGCGGCCCCTGCTGGTGAAGGCCCAGACATCATTATGCTTCCCCATGACCGCTTGGGTGGGTTCTATGCATCTGGCCTGTTAGCTCCTGTTGACTTGGGCGACAAAGTAGATGAATTTAATCCCTTCGCCATTCAGGCATGGACCTATGACGGCCAATTGGTAGGCGTTCCCTACAACGTAGAGAACACGGCCCTCTTCTACAACACCGACATGATCGAGACGCCACCCCAAACCTGGGATGAACTGATCGAAATGGGTGCTGCACTGGTTGATAGCGGCGACGCTACCTACGCCATTGCTCTCGCCGGTACAACCTACGATGCTTTCCCGCTCCAGACTGCCTTCGGTGGCTATATTTTTGGCTTGAACGATGACGGCACCTACAATGCCAATGATCTTGGTATTGACAGCGAAGGCATGGTTGCGGCTGGTGACTTCATTCAAGCGAATGTTGAAGCTGGATACATCAGCAACAGCACTGATAACGACACTGCCCGCGCCCAATTCGCTGCAGGTGAAATTCCGTTCCTTATGTACGGGCCCTGGGGTTTGGACACATTCCGTGAATCTGGTGTTCCTTACGCTATTGCCAGCTTCCCCTCAGCTACCGAACAAGGCGTACCGTTCTCCGGCGTTTGGGGCTTTGCTGTCAATGCCTTAGGCGACAACGTACTGCTCGCTCAAACCTTCCTCACCGAGGTGATTGCTACTCCAGAAACAATGGAAATGCTGTCTGTCGGCAGTAACCGTCCTTCGGCCTGGCTGTCGGTTGAAAATCCTGACCCAGACCTGGCTGGTTTTGCCCAGATCGCCGCAGTGGCCGAACCCATGCCCGCTATCCCTGAAATGGGAGATGTTTGGGGCAGTTGGGGCGATGCCTTCACCCTCATTATCAACGGCGAATTGACACCAGCTGACGCTTTGGCCAATGCTGCTACGCAAATCCGGGATCTAATCGGTGGCGCGCTTGCAGGCATGGTAAATGTTCCTGGCTCCTGGCAGGCTGCCTCTGGTGCCTGTGAAGGCGATTGGGACCCGGCTTGCGAAGGTTCTGCCCTTATGGACAATGGTGACGGAACTTATTCTGCTACCTTTACCATTCCGGCTGGCGACTATGAAACCAAAGTAGCGCTTGATGGCAGTTGGGGTGAGAACTACGGTGTAGATGGCGCCGCAGATGGTGACAACTACGCCTTCACTGTAGCTGAAGAGGGTGACGTAACATTCACCTGGGACTCCGCAACCAAGATTCTGACTATTGAAACAAACTAACCTTTAGTGGATAAGAAAAGTGTGGTCCAGCTTCAACTCTGGGCCACACTTTTTATATCTAACATGACCCCTTGCAAACTTGAAAGTCTGCAAACCACCGGAAGTTACAAATCAACATTTTTAGTGTTTCGGAAGAGGAAGAAGCAATAAAATTTCCCCATCCTGCTGGAGAAAAAGGAGGTCGGTTTCATGGCTGTGCAGAATTTAAATATGCCCAGGTCAAAAAAAGGCGAACCAAGTGCCACATTAACAAATGTCGTACTACGCATTGTCTTATTATTGGCAATTGATGGGTTTTTAATCTGGTTTGCCTTAAATGCTTTTGCCGAAGGGTTTCTCCCGTTAGGCATCGTTGTTGTTCTTGTGGGGGCATTCGTTAATTATGTCATCCTCGTAAATGATATGTATCCTTTACGCTGGATGCTGCTTGGCCTGATCTTGATGGCAATGTTTGCTATCTGGCCTATCCTGCTGACTATTTTTGTGGCCTTCACAAACTATGGTGACGGTCATCTGCTCAGCAAAACCCAGTCAATAGAACTGCTTGAAAAAGAACGGTATCTTCCGGAAGGAGGGGCAGCCTATTCGTGGACAGGGTACCGAAATGACGCTGGGGAATATGCCCTGTGGCTGCAAAACGCTGCGGGTGAAAGCTTTCTTGCCTTTCCGGGGCAACCGCTCATTCCAGCTGCTGAAGCAGAAGGGATTGGCGAACTGGATGAGAGTGGCATACCAACCTCAATTGAAGGCTTTAATAAATTAAATGCCCTCCAGGTTGCCAGTGATCAAACCATATCTCAGGTACAGTTTGGCTCAGAAGAAGATGGTGTTCGCATTCGGTCGGCCCGAGAAGCTGCTCAACTCCAATCCAGATATTCATACAATGAAGAACAAGATATCATTGTTGATCTGCAAACGGAAATAGAATATTCCCCGGTAGATGGTATCTGGACGGCCGTAAATAGAGATGAGCTACCCTTCGGCTTTCAATCATCGGTTGGGTTTAGCAACTTTACCCGCTTTTTTGAAAGCCCTGCTTTACGGGGACCTTTGCTTCGCATTATCACCTGGAACTTTGTGTTCGCGTTCTTCAGCGTTTTTTCAACTTTTGCCCTGGGGTTGGGAATTGCTTATATTTTCAACGACCGCAGCTTACCTGGACGCAAGATCATCCAATCTCTTTTGCTAATTCCCTATACCATACCGAGCCTTATTACCATCATTATCTGGCGCGGTATGTTTAATAATCAACTTGGCGTTATCAACCGGACACTAAGTGATTTGTTTGGTATTGCGCCAGCCTGGTTTGTTGATCCGACGCTGGCAAAGATAGCAATTTTGATTGTGAACTTGTGGTTGGGTTACCCGTATTTCATGCTTATTTGCAGTGGTGCGTTGCAGGCTATTCCGGAAGATTTGTATGAAGCAGCCCGGGTGGATGGGGCCAATGCCTGGCAACGGTTTTTCAAGATCACATTGCCCTTGCTTCTCGTTTCGGTTGGCCCCCTGCTGGTGGCTTCTTTTGTGTACAACTTCAATAATTTCAACCTGATTTACCTGTTTATTGAGGGTGGACCACCGATTGCAAATTCAGCTACGAGAGCGGGCCACACAGACATTCTGATTTCGTACGTTTATAACTTTGCGTTTGCCTCAGGCCGAGCAAAAGAATACGGCTTGGGCTCTGCAATTACGATCGTTATTTTCATCATTGTGGCTGTCATTACGCTGTTCCAGTTCCGCTATACCAGGATGTGGGAGGAGGTTGGTGAAGGTGTCTAACATTACTTTAAAACAACGTAAAAATCTCAATCATCTGGGACGCTGGCTTGTAGCATTGGTATTGATTTTCTTTGCTATTTTTCCAGTCTTGTGGGTGCTTTCAGCTTCGCTGAACCCGCTTAATACACTCGCTTCGGCACGTTTTATTCCCGATAATGTGGGGCTGGACAATTACCGATTTTTGTTTGAATCGCCGGACTTCCCGTTTTTAACCTGGTTGTGGAATTCGATAAAGATTTCTACGATTACAACGGTCTTGTCTGTATCAATAACGACATTGGCGGCTTATGCGTTTTCACGTTTACGCTTCTCGGGTCGTGAAAATATGCTCAAGGGGATTCTGCTTATCCAGGTTTTCCCAGGCTTGTTGGCGATGATTGCCATGTTCACGCTGGTTACCCAATTTGGCACAATTATCCCGGCGCTTGGTTTGGATACGCATGCTGGTTTGATTATGGTTTATTTGGGCGGTGCGATGGGCGTAAATATCTGGTTGATGAAAGGTTTCTTTGACACGATTCCGCGAGCGATTGATGAAAGCGCTATGGTAGATGGGGCAACCCAATGGCAGATTTTTTCGCAGCTGCTGCTGCCTTTGATGCGGCCGATTTTAGTTGTTGTTGCTATTTTGTCCTTTATTGGCACCTATGGTGACTTTATTCTGGCGCGCATTTTGCTGAAAAGCACCGACCAATACCCGTTGATGGTGGGTTTGTTTATCTTCACCAGCGGTCAGTTTTCCCAAAACTGGGGACCATTTGCTGCGGGTGCACTCTTAGGCGCGTTGCCCATCATGATTATTTATCTAATTTTGCAGGACCAGATTGTGGGTGGTTTGACACAGGGTGCTGTGAAAGGGTAAATAATTGTCAATTGTAAATGGTTAATTTTTAATTATTAGTTGGTTACGGCCGTTTCCTCCACAAACCTGCCAGGGTAGACAAAGGAAACGGCCGTTTTCAATAGGATCCCTCTATGAAAAAACGCCTCTTTCTTGCCTTCCTGACTCTCCTGCTGTTGCTGATCGCCTGCCAGGAAACGCCAACCGTACGCCCCACGGCAACGCCTGCTGCCGATGCTGATGAAGTAACGGCCGTTCCCACCGAAACCGCCACGCCAGCCCCAACCAGCACACCCAGCCCAACCGCCACACCCGATCCCTTTACCGTGGGCACCAACGGCTTCCCCTGGTGGAACGACCTCGTTTTCTACGAAATCTTCGTGCGCAGCTTCTACGACAGCGACGGTGACGGCATCGGCGACCTAAATGGCGTGATTGAAAAGCTCGACTATCTAAACGACGGCGACCCCACCACCACCGATGACCTCGGCGTCACCGGCATCTGGCTCATGCCCATCACCGTTTCCCCCAGCTACCACGGCTACGACGTCACCGACTACTTCAACGTAGACCCCGAATACGGCACCAACGAAGATTTCTTACGGCTGATGGAAGAAGCCCACGCGCGCGGCATCCGCGTCATTGTCGATCTCGTTATGAACCACACCTCCACCGAACACCCCTGGTTCATCGAATCGCAAAATCCCGACTCTGAATACCGCGATTGGTACATCTGGTCAGATGAGAATCCCGGCTACCGCGGGCCAGACGGGCAAGTGGTGTGGCACAGCAGCGCCAGCGGCTATTACTACGGCGTTTTCTGGAGCGGCATGCCCGACCTGAACTACGAAAACCCCAACGTCACCTTTGCCATGTTTGACGCTGCCCGCTTTTGGTTAGACGAGATGGGCGTCGATGGTTTCCGGCTGGATGCCATCAAACACATGATTGAAGAAGGCGAAGGGCAGCAAAACACACCCAGCACCCACGCGTGGCTGCAAGAATTTCACACGTTTTACAAAGCCGTCAACCCCGAGGCGCTGACCGTAGGCGAAGCCTGGACCGGCACGCAACAAGTTGTGGATTACACGGGGGACGAAGTAGATATCGCCTTCCAATTTTTCCTGGCTGAAGACATTTTAAACAGCGCCAACTCTGGGCTCTCTTCCATTTACGCAGATACCCTGCAAGAAGTCTATGATTCCTTCCCGGCCAACCAATACGCCACCTTCATCACCAACCACGATCAAAACCGGATTATGTCCCAGCTAACCGAAGAGGAAGGCAAAGCGCGTGTCGCGGCCGCCATCCTGCTCACCAACCCCGGTGTGCCGTTCATTTATTATGGCGAAGAGATTGGTCAGACCGGCACCAAGCCCGATGAAGATATTCGCCGACCCATGCAATGGGACAGCAACAGCCCCAACGTTGGCTTCACCGAAGGCACGCCGTGGCGGCCTGCGGCCGATGATTTCCCTGTGCGCAGTGTCGAGCGCCAGACCGATGATCCAGATTCGCTGCTGAGCCTGTACCGCGATCTAATCCATCTGCGCAATGAACACGAAGCGTTACGCATCGGCGACTGGACCTTGGTCGAATCTGGCTCCGCTCGGCTCCTCACCTTCCTGCGCCAGACCGAAAACGAGACCGTGCTGGTCATCATCAACGTAAATCGCAATGCGGTGCAAGCAGACGATTACAGCCTGGCATTGGGCTTGGATGGGGTGAGTACGGCCGTTTCTCTCTACGGCCTCCAACCCACCGGCGACCCAACCAGCAGCAGCTACGTCCCCTTCGACGAAATCCCACCGCAGTCGGTGCACATTATCCAACTCGTTCCATAATCAGGTGACAAATGGAAGATTTTGTTTTTGGCTCTCTTTCCACCACGGAAAAACGACTGAAATATTACCAGGAATGGCGACAGGGCGTGAAGCATCACAGCCAAATTTCGCCGCGCGCGCCGCAAGCTGGCGATGCCCCCGTGCTCACCGTCATCGTGGGGCTGCCCCAGCTGATTGACCGGATTGAGTGCGAACTGATTTTGCCAGAAACGGCCGTTTATCCCCTCACCCGCAGCGAAACAAAATGGGACCTGCTCAACTGGCAATATTTGCAGCATTGGCAAGTCACCCTGCCACCCCAGCCCGAAGGCACCATTGTGCGCTACCTCATCAAAGCGTATCCCGCCGACGGCTCCGAGCCAATTTTGGCCGACGACGGCGAAGTGTTCTCTTACCTCGTGGGTCACAGCACCCCACCTGCCTGGAGCCAGGACGCAATTGTGTACCAGATTTTTCCCGATCGGTTTTATGTGGGAAACGGCCGTACCTGGAACCAAACCCAAAGCCTCAACGACATCTACGGCGGCACCCTGCGCGGCATCATCGACAAGCTCGATTACGTCGCAGAGATGGGCTTCAACACCATCTGGCTCAACCCCTTCTTCCCCGATGACAGCCACCACGGCTACCATGCCACCGACTACTTCAGCGTCAACCCGCGCCTGGGCAGCATGGACGACATTCGCGAACTGGTGGAGATGGCCCACGGCAAAGGCATCCGCCTGCTGCTGGATTTTGTGGCCAACCATTGGGGCAGCGCCCACCACAGCTTTCAGGAAGCCATTCGCGATCCGGAAAGCCCATTTGTGAGCTGGTACCACTGGATCGACTACCCGGTTGATTACGAAACCTTTTTTGGTGTGATGGATTTGCCCCAGGTGAATGTGAACAATCCCGAGGTACGAAAATATCTACTAGACAGCGTTCGCTTTTGGCTGGGCGATGTCGGCTTCGACGGCCTGCGCCTCGACTACGCCCTTGGCCCCACCCACGACTTTTGGACCGAGCTGCGGGCGACCGTCAAGCAAGTCAAACCCGACGCCTGGATTTTTGGCGAAGTCGTGGAAACGCCGGCCACCTTGCTAAGCTATGAGGGTCGCCTGGACGGCTGCCTGGATTTCTCGCTAGAGCAAGCCATCCGCGACACCTTTGCCCTACAGCGCATGACCATCTCGGAATTTGCCAGCTTCCTCATCAAGCACGAGCGCTTTTTCCCAGAAACGTACAGTCGGCCCAGCTTTTTAGACAATCATGACATGAACCGCTTCTACTTTGCCGCTGGTCACGACAAGCGCAAGCTGAAGCTGGCCGCCCTGTGCCAGTTCACCCTGATCGGCCCGCCCATCGTCTACAATGGCACCGAAGTAGGCGTGCGGCAGCTCAAAAGCATGGCCGATCCAGACAGCCAGGGCATGGAGGAAAACCGCCAACCGATGCTGTGGGGCGATGAACAGGATGCTGACATTCGGGACTATTTCCGCTGGCTGATTCAGTTTCGCCAGGCACACCCGGCGCTGCGCCACGGCTGTTCGCAAATCCTCCAGGCAGATGACCACACGCTGGTCTATGCTCAGGTGCATGAACAGGAAACGGTTTGGGTGGCGTTGAATGCCAGCGATGCGGTGCGGGAGGTAACGGCCGTTTCCCATCAGCAGCAACACACCTTCACCTTGCAACCCTGGTCGGGCGACGTGCACTGTTTTCCTACCGAAAATGCTTGACAGGTCAACCAGATTCTTTATAATCCTCCGAAAATTTAGAAGGATTTGCCCAGTTGCAGATCTGACAAAGCAATGATCAGGACGAGTACGGTCTGAGCCTGTAAAAGAGATTGGAGCGCCATCGGCTGAAAGCCTCCGAGACAAAGACAGTCCCGAAAACCCCCTGAGAGCGACTTCCTGAACAAGATTGCGTAAGGAAGCACGGTTGGCCCCGTTAACGGCCGTTTCAAGGGTAATCCGTTATCGGTTATCCGTAATCGGATCATTTACCGATTACCGTTCACCGACCACCGATTACCGAATTGGGTGGAATCGCGACGCCGTCGCCCCATGTGGGTGATGGCGTTTTTTTATTCTCGGAGATGGGGAGATTGGAGATGGGGAGATTGGGTTTGAAGCAGCCAATCTCTAATCTCCAGTCTCCAATCTCCCAAAATGGAGATTTATTATGAGCAACAAAATTCCCGTCGGCATTCTCGCTGCCACAGGTTCTGTGGGACAGCGCTTTATTCAACATCTGGTTGATCATCCCTGGTTTGAAATCACTGCCCTCACCGGCTCCGATCGCACGGCAGGACGACCGTATCGCGAAGGGGTCAACTGGCTGCTGCCCGGCGACCCGCCTGCCGCCGTGGCTGACATGATCGTGCAGCCCACCGAGCCGAACCTGGAACCGCGCGTTCTCTTTTCCGCATTGCCCACCGCTGAGGCGCGTGAATTGGAACCGAAGTTTGCTGAGGCTGGCTACATCGTCCTCACCAACGCTTCGCCGTTCCGCATGGACCCCTGCGTGCCGCTGCTCATCCCGGAGGTGAACCCGGACCACACGGCACTCATCCCCCGCCAAAAAGAAACGTACGGCTGGGATGGCTGGATTGTAGCCAACGCCAACTGCTCCACCACGAGCATCGTCCTGCCGCTACAAATTTTGCATCAGACATATGGGGTGGAAACGGCCGTAATCACCACGCTCCAGGCCATCTCCGGCGCAGGCTACCCTGGCGTCCCCTCACTAGACATCATGGACAACGTCATCCCCTACATTGGCGGGGAAGATGGCAAGCTGGAAACCGAACCGCGCAAGCTGTGTGGCACCTACGCCAATGGCGCGATTGAGATGGCTCCCTTCAAAGTCAGTGCCCAAGCCAACCGCGTCCCGGTGATGGATGGCCATCTGGGCAGCGTCTCCGTCAAGCTGCGCCAATCCGCCTCCGCCGAAGAAGTGATTGAGCTGTTCAAAACGTGGCAGCCCCCCGAAATCGTGCGCGACCTGCCCACCATGCCGGAACAAGTCTTCATCTATCGGCCCGAAGCCAACCGCCCCCAACCCCGCCTGGACCGCGACGCCGGCAACGGCCTCGCCTGGACCGTCGGTGGCGTGCGCAAATGCCAGGTCAACGACATTCGCTTCCTGGCCATCGCCCACAACACCCTACGCGGCGCGGCGAGTGGCTCGGTTTTGAATGCGGAATTGTTGGTGAAGCAAGGGTTCATTTCAGCATAACAAGGTGAGCGGGTGAAAGGGTGAAAGGGTGATGATTACTTTGCCGTTTTGCCAGGGAGTACCCAGGCACTAGGATGGTTTATCATGCCAACGATAGTTGCCAGGATGCCGTCATAAATGAGATAGAGTGAAGCGGCCGTTTCCCGGTCCAGGTAATTGCATTTTACGGCAAATTCAAGCCAGACCTGGGTTTCGGCCGCTTCACTTTCTGCGTCAGACAGCTTGCTAATGAACGCTTTTTCGTATCGGCGCTTACGCCACGCTTCCGCCAAATTTGCGCAAACGGACCGGGATGAACGCCGAATTTGATCGGTCAGCGAATACGTTTCCTCTTTAGGAAACTGCTTCGACAACTCGAAAATCGTCATCGCAGCTGAAAACGCCCGCTGATACACCTCAAGATCGTTATGAGTCTGAATTTTTTGTGCCAAAATGAATCCTCCTAAAAACTGGTAACGCCATTATGACACTATCCGCTCACCCTGTCACCCCTTCACCTCTTCACCCGTTCACCCTTTCAACCCTGCCACAATCGCATCCACATTCGCCCGAAACATCCCCACAAAACTCTCTGCGCCGCTGCCTGTTGGGCCGATAGCGCCGGTGTAGAGCGGCAGCACCTGGACCTCATCACAGTTGGATAGCTCGCCAGCGGCCGTTTTTGCCAAACTATCACTCACCGTCGCTTCCGTAAAGAGGGTGCACAGATTGTGTTCCGCCATCGTGGCAACAAGCGCCGTCAGGTCGCTGGCGGATGGCTCAGCCAGGGTGCTGCGGCCAGGGATGACAGTGCCCAAAACCGTAAAGTCATACGCCTCGGCAAAATAGCCAAACGACTCATGGTTGGTCACCAAAAAGCGCTTCTCTGCCGGGATTTGCGCCAGCTGAGTTTTGGCATACGCGTCCAGATCGGCCAGTTCCGTCAAGTAAGCGGCAGCGTTGCTTTCGTAAGTAGTGGCGTTGGTCGGGTCCAGTTCGCTAAAGACCATCTGTACGTTCTCGACCCACTGCTGCACATTGGCAACGCTAAACCAGACGTGCGGATCGATGCTGCCGTGTTCATGTGCATCTGCTTCGGCTTCGTGATCATCTTCGCCGAAAGCCAGCGGCTCGATATTGGCCGAAATGGATACCAGCGGCACATCGGCAGCAATCTCTTCGAGATCTTGCACCAGGGTCTCTTCCAGGCCCCAACCATTCACAAAAATGACGTCGGCATCGGCAACGGCCGTTAACTCCCGCGCACTGGGTTCAAAACTGTGGGGGTCCTGGCCCGGCCCCATCAAAGTCGTCAGGTCGATTACCTCGCCACCCACTTGCGCCACCACATCACCGATGATGCTGGTGGTAGCCACCACTTTGAGCGGTGCCCCATCCAGTTGTACGGCCGTTAATTTCGGCAGCGTGAGCTTATCCGCTTCTGCTTCATGTTCCTGATCATGATCATCTGTGGCAGGTACGGCCGTTTCTTCCGCCGTCGCGCATCCTGCCAGAAAAACAAGCGTCATTGCCAAAAAGAGTTGCCACCAATGGTTTTTGATTCGTTTCATTCCGCCTCTCCATAATGAGATATTGTATCAATAGTTATTTTGTGTCAATTCTAGCAACTTGTTTTTATCTGTCAAAAACGAATATTTTCTCATCTTAGCCAGGCGCTTCGCGCAGGCCGGTTGCCAATTCCAGCTAAACCCGCCATAATTTTGCCGATGCAGACAACTGGCACCCCAACCCACCAATCAACCGATTTTTGGCCCCATTTTTGGGAAATGACGTTAACCGTGCCGGCACTTGTGCTGCGTGACAAACTCTGACGTGCCGTCCCCGACTCCACCGTGTGTGGGGTAGGTTGCTCTCCAACGGGTTAGCGGATACGGCCGTTCCAGTGGGAGAGCTTCATATCCCCGTCTGGCTAACGGCAACCCTAATCTACCAGCCACAGATAAAAGAGAACCAAATATCTCAAATCCCTCTGTGTCCTCTGTGGCAAACAAAGGAGAACAACATGAAAAAATACCTACTACTTTTGAGCGCCTTGCTCCTGTTTTTGCTCGCTGCCTGCGGCGGCGACACAGCCGAAACCGAAACAGAACCCTTCGTCATTAGCGCCATCCCCGACCAGGACCCCGAACTGCTGCAACGTGAATACGGCAAGCTGGCTGACTACCTCAGCGAACAGTTGGGCGTGCCCGTCGAGTACCGCCCCGTCACCGATTATGCCGCCTCCGTCACCGCCTTCCGCGTAGGGGATTTGGATATGGTTTGGTTTGGTGGGCTGACGGGCGTGCAGGCTCGCTTGCAGGTGGAGGGCGCGCAGGCCCTGGCCCAGCGCACCATCGACGAGCAGTTCACCAGCGTGTTCATCGCCAACAGCGCCAGCGGCATTCCAGTGGTGAACAGCGTGGCAGAACTTTCCGTTTTGGCCGGGCACACCTTCACCTTCGGCAGCGAATCGTCCACTTCGGGCCGCTTGATGCCCCAATATTTCCTTAGCCAGGCGGGCGTGACGCTGGCCGATTTTGCGGGCGAACCGGGCTTTTCTGGTTCACACGACAGGACGATTGAATTGGTAGAAGCAGGTTCCTTTGAAGCTGGCGTGCTCAATTCGCAAGTGTGGAACTCACGCGTTGAGGCGGGCGAGGTCGATCTGGACAAAGTGATGGTGATTTTGGAAACGCCACCCTACCACGATTACCATTGGGTCATTCGACCCGATGTGGCAGAGCGGTACGGCGACGATTTTGCTCAGCGCGTCACCGATGCTTTCCTGAACCTGGACGCCAACGACCCCGATCAGGCAGAAATCCTGAGCTTCTTCGGGGCGGATGGCTTCATCGCCACGCAAAACAGCAATTACGACCAGATTGAAGCAGTTGGCCGAGAAATTGGTCAGATTGTAGATAATTAATCAACCCCCACCCTAACCCTCCCCCTGACAGGGGGAGGGAACTGGCTCCCTCTCCCTACAAGGGGGAGGGCTGGGGTGAGGGTAATGGATTTACATATGAACACGGCCGTTTTTAACCTAACCCACGTCACCAAGCAGTTTGGCAACCTGGCTGCCCTGCATGACGTCACCTTGCAAATTGCCCCCGGCGAGCGCGTGGCGCTGGTGGGGCCGAGCGGCGCGGGTAAAAGCACGCTCCTCAGCTTGCTCAACGGCACCCAGCAGGCCGATGCGGGCCAGGTACAGCTGCTCGGCCAGGACGTGGCGCAGCTCAGCACGCGGCAGCTACGCGCCGTGCAAAAGCGCATCGGCACCATCTACCAGCAGTTTCATCTGGTGGATAATTTGGCAGTGATTCACAACGTCAACGCGGGGCAGCTGGGGCGCTGGTCGCTGGGGCGGGCGCTGCTTTCGCTGCTACGGCCGTCTGACGTGACCACCGTTTATGACGCCCTGCACAAAGTCGGCATCCCGGAAAAGCTGTACGAACGCACTGGCCAGCTTTCTGGCGGGCAGCAGCAGCGTGTAGCCCTAGCCCGGGTGCTGGTGCAAAACCCAGACGTCATCCTGGCCGACGAGCCGATTGCCAGCCTGGACCCAGAACGCGCTCGGGAAATCATGGATTTGCTCAGCCAACTGGCGCAGGAGATGGGCAAAACGCTGGTCGTCAGCGTACACGCCATCGAGTTTGCCTACAGCCATTGTGAGCGGATCGTGGGTTTGAGAGACGGCCGTATCCTCTTCGACGCCCCCGCCAGCCAGGTCACCCCGGAGCAGGTGCAAGCCCTGTACAAAATCGAGGCGTGATGGCCATTTCCCCGACGCACACCCGCACGCTGCCGCAACGGCCGTCTTGGTGGAACGGCCGTACCCGCTGGCTGCTAATCTTCATCGGAGCCTTGCTCTGGTCTTTGGCGCAGGCAGGGCTGTTTGATGGGCGGCAGTTGGTGAACGGCGGCGGCTGGCCGCAGGTGGTTGCCTTCTGGCAGGCGGCATTCCAGCCCACGCTCACCCGCGACTTTTTAGCCATCACCCTGGACGCAACGCTGGTGACGCTGGCCTACGCCGTGACGGGCACGTTTCTTAGCCTGCTGCTGGGATCGGGCTTTGGCCTGCTGGCGTCTGAGGTGTGGTGGGAATCGGTCTGGCCGCAGCAGGCCCGCTGGCGGCGCGTGCCCTGGCTGCTGGTGCGCGGCTTCCTGGCCATCCCGCGCGGCATCCACGAACTGCTGTGGGGGCTATTTTTTCTCAACATCTTCGGCCTCGATCCGCTGGTGGCGATTTTAGCCATCGGCATTCCCTTTGGCGCCACCGTCGCCAAAGTGTTTGCCGAAATGCTGGATGAAGCGCCCCGCGCCCCCTTTTTGGCGCTGCTGCACAGTGGCGCCTCGCCGCAGCAGGCGCTGCTGTACGGCCTGCTGCCCATCGCCCTGGCCGATTTGCTCTCTTACGCCTTTTACCGCTTCGAATGCGCCATTCGCGCCGCCGCGATTTTGGGCGTGGTGGGGGCTGGCGGGCTGGGCTACCAGATTTTGCTCAGCATGCAGACACTCAACTACAACGAGACGTGGACGCTGTTTTACGCGCTCATGCTGCTCAGTGGCTTGGCGGATGCGTGGAGTGCGCAGGTGCGCCAGCGGCTGGGCCGCACGGACGTCGCCTGCAACACTTTTTTGGGGCGAGATGCGCTGCCGCCTCCGCCACAGTTTGACAAGGTGCTGAAATGGTCGATTACGGCCGTTTTCCTCCTCACCCCGCTCTCTTTCTGGTTTTTGCAGCCGACGGTAAGCCTGCTATGGGCGGAGCGCAGCCAGCGGCTGCTGGCGGATGTGGTCAGCCGCGCCTGGCCCTTGCGGCTTACCATCGCCGCTGGGCAGCAGCTGTGGCAGCTCTCGCTGGCCACGCTGGCGATGTCTATTTTGGCGGCGGCGCTGGCGGCGGGTGGTGGCGGACTGCTTTCCTTTTTGGCAGCACGGCCGTTTACCACCGAGCGTTCACAGCCCTGGCTCAGTACCCTCCTGCGCTGGGTCAGCCGCACCCTGCTGCTGCTCATGCGGGCCATCCCCGCCCCGATTTGGGCGCTGGTTTTTCTCTTTATCTTTTTCCCCGGCATGCTGCCTGGGGCATTGGCGCTGGCGGTGTACAACTTGGGTATCCTGGGTCGCTTGATGGCAGAAGTGACGGAGAATCAGGATGAACGGCCGTTGCAGGCCATCAAAGCGCTGGGGGCCAACCGTGGCGCGGCCTTCCTCTACGGCACGGTACCGGCGGTAACGCCACGTTACCTGGCGTACAGCCTCTACCGCTGGGAAAACGCCATCCGCGAGACGGTGGTGGTGGGGCTGGTGGGGGCCGGTGGCCTGGGCCGGGAACTAACCCAGCAGCTCGCCGCCTTCAACTACCGCGCCGTCCTGGCACTGCTGCTGTGCGTGGTGCTGCTCACGTTTGTGGTGGATATGTTGAGTACGGCCGTACGCCGCACCGCGCGTTAAACTACCCCCTCCCTAACCCTCCCCCATAGGGAGAGGGAACAGGCTTCCCCTCCCCTCGGGAGGGGATTGAGGGGAGGGCAAAAACCCCTTCAACCAAACCCCATTTTCCGGTATACTGTGCCCAGTTCAGCCAGACAACCAGTTTCAGGAAAATCATGAGCGACGAAACCAAAGACGAAATCAATGTTGGAGACCTCAGCAACAATCAGGCAACTGCAATTGGACGTAACGCGCAGGCTAACGTAACCAATATTTACAACTTGCCCGATTACCGCCCGGACGCAGTGTACAACCTGCCCCCGCCCAACCCGCACTTTGTGGGGCGCGTGGACCAATTAGAGGCGATTGCCGCCAACTTTGCCAGCGCGGCCAACCCACTGGTAGTGACGCAGGCCATTGCCGGACTGGGCGGCGTGGGCAAGACGCAGTTGGCCCTGGCCTACGCCCACACCCGGCGGGACCAGTACGACATGCTGTGGCTGCTGCGCGCCAGCGATGTGCCTACGCTGGACAACGAATTCCGCCTGCTGGGCGAGGCGCTGGGGCTCCCCGTGCGTGGCCAGGATGCGGAAACCACCCGCACCCTGGTACTGAGCGAACTGGGCAGCAGCAAAAAGCGGTGGCTGCTGCTGTATGACAATGTGGATGAACTCACCCCGCGCGACCTGCGCCCGTACCTGCCCGGCGGCGGCCATCTGCTCATTACCAGCCGCCGCGCTGCCGCCCATTGGCAAGCTTTTGGGCAGACGCTGGCGCTGGATACCTTTACGGAGGCGGAAGCCACGGCTTTTTGGCAGGAGCGTAAACTGCCCGACGCGCCGGAACTGGCGGTGCTGGCTAAAGAATTAGGCTACCTGCCGCTGGCAATGGAGCAGGCGGCAGCGTTTATGCAGGTGCAGCAGCTGCCCGCGGCGGAATACCTGGCCTGGTTCCGCGAGGCGCGGGACAGCCTGTGGGCGGAGGAAGAAGCGCCCACCGACTACCCGAAGACGGTGGCCACAACGTGGCAAATTGGCTTTGAGCACGCCCGGAAGCGCAAAGGCGCGGCCGAGTTGCTGAATTTGTGCTGCTTTTTGGACCCGGACGGGATTCCGCTTGATTTGATTAAGCAGGTGGCCACGTTGCCAGCGGTAGGGGCGCTTCGCGAAGCGCCCTTACAAGAGGTAGTGGAAGATGAACGGCAGCTGCGGCTGGCGCTGACGGCACTGCGCGACTACTCCTTGCTGCACCAGGCGGAAGAGGGCACGATAACGCTGCACCGGCTGGTGCAAACGGTGGCCCGTGACCGGATGGGCCACGAACGCGCCCGCGCCTGGGTGGAACTGGCGGTAGATTTGCTGCGCAAGGTGTACCGCTACGACCAGCACGACATGCGCACTTGGGAAACGTGTGGCAACCTGCTGCCCCACCTGACCAGCGCCACCGACCTGGCCGAACAGTACGGCTGCGAATCCAGCAACGCTGCCTTTTTGAACAACGAGGCGGGGGCTTATGTCAACTCGCGCGGCAGCTTCACAGCCGCCTTGCCGTTTCTCGAACGCGCCCTGACCATCCGTGAAAAAGCGCTGGGGCCCGACCATCCCGATACCGCCCTCAGCCTCAACAATCTCGGCTTCTTGCTGCAGGCGATGGGCGACCTGGCGGGGGCACGGCCGTTTTACGAACGCGCCCTGGCCGTCTGGGAAAAAGCCCTCGGCCCTAACCATCCCGACACCGCCCAAAGCCTCAACAACCTCGGCGTGCTCCTTAGAGCGATGGGCGACCTGCCCGCCGCTCGGCCGTTTTACGAACGCGCCCTGGCCGTCAGAGAAAAAGCCCTCGGCCCCGACCATCCCAATACCGCCACCAGCCTCAACAATCTCGGCGCGCTCTTGAAAGCAATGGGCGACCTGCCCGCCGCACGGCCGTTTTACGAACGCGCCCTGGCCGTCTGGGAAAAAGCCCTCGGCCCCGACCATCCCAATACCGCCACCAGCCTCAACAATCTCGGCGCGCTCTTGAAAGCAATGGGCGACCTGCCCGCCGCACGGCCGTTTTACGAACGCGCCCTGGCCATCCGCGAAAAAGCCCTCGGCCCCGACCATCCCGATACCGCCACAAGCCTCAACAATCTCGGCGTGCTCCTTAGAGCGATGGGCGACCTGACCGCCGCTCGGCCGTTTTTCGAACGCGCCCTCGCCATCAGAGAAAAAGCCCTCGGCCTTAACCATCCCGACACCGCCCAAAGCCTCAACAACCTCGGCTATCTCCTGCAAGCGATGGGTGACCTGACCGCTGCTCGGCCGTTTTACGAACGCGCCCTGGCCATCCGTGAAAAAGCGCTCGGCCCCGACCATCCCGACACCGCCCGCAGCCTCAACAATCTCGGCGCTCTGCTGCAAGCGATGGGCGACCTGGCGGGGGCACGGCCGTTTTACGAACGCGCCCTGGCCATCTGGGAAAAAGCCCTGGGCCCCGACCATCCCAATACCGCCACCAGCCTCAACAATCTCGGCGCGCTCTTGAAAGCAATGGGCGACCTACCCGCCGCACGGCCGTTTTACGAACGCGCCCTGGCCATCTGCGAAAAAGCGCTGGGGCCCGACCATCCCGATACCGCCCTCAGCCTCAACAATCTGGCGGTGCTGGCGTATTACGAAGGGGACTTTGCCGAAGCGGCCCGGCTCATGCGGCAGGCGTTGGCCATCTACGAAAAACGGCTGGGGCCAGATGATCCAGCCACCATCAGGTCTCGCGACAGTCTTGCTACCATTGAGGCCAAAATTTCCTCATAACAACACATCTTTGGTAGGGGCAAGGCAGGTGGCCCTCATCTGCCAAATTGCGCCGCTTGAATCTCTTCACCTGCCTTGCCCTTTTTGCAGGGCAAACCATTTTATAGGGCAAACCCTCTGGTCATTGTGGCCTTTGGGCGAGGCGGTTGGTGGGGTGTTTGGCCGTTATTCGTTCGTTGGCGGCCAACCGCCTCGCCCCTACCGCATCTAACACCCCGCATCCGCCATTCAGCGCCACCCACACCCCCTTGTCATGCCGAACGCAGTGAGGCATCTTTCAACCCACAACCAGCCGCGCCACCGCGTAGAAAGATTCCTCTCTTTGGTCGGAAGGTCAAAGCGGCAACATCAGGGTAGGGGCAGACCCCCGTGTCTGCCCAAAATTGGGGCACACACGGGGGTGCGCCCCTACCGCAAACCGTTTACGGATAACCGATTACCGCTTACGGGGTCACTGTCACGGGGTTATCGTACCAGGTGGGGACGAGCTGCACCCAGGTGTTGCCAATTTGCAGGGGGAAGGGGGTGCCGTCGGCGGTGGTGAAGGTGAGCAGGTCGTTGCGCCCTTCGCGGTGCCAGGTGACGGGGTACTGCTGCCCATCGCGCAAAATGAAGCCGGTGCCGCTGCCCCACAGCTGAATCTGCACGGAGAGATGGGTGCAAACGCCGTTGGTGATTTGCTCACAAATGGTGGCGTCCTCCACATGGAACGGGGCAATGACCACCACGTTGGCGGCGCTCACCGGTTCGCCGGTGTTGGCGTCCAGAATCGGTTCTCCGGCAGCCCAGCGGAAGTAACGACCCGTATCCTCATCGTAGCGCCATTCCACAATTTCCCACTCATAATCCAGCGTGACCTGGCTGGCGGGTTGGCCACCTGTGGGCGGCTGGCTGGTGAAAGTGAGCAAGCCGTTGAAGTTGGGCGGCGTGTTGAGTCCCTGCGCTGCTAACCCCTGGCGGAAAATGGCGGGACGGCCGTACAGGGTATGCTCAAACGGTTTGTCCTCCCCCGTGCGGAAGTAGCCGGGGTCGGCCGAGCGGATGATGCGGCTCTCGAAGTCGGAGGCGTTGAGCCGCTGGTTGACGCCCACGCTGGCCCCGGAAAAAACGAGGGCAGCATCGTAGATGGCGGGCAGCTCCACGTCAATGAGCCGGGCGCTGCGGATGGGGCCAACTAGCTCCGCCTCCTGCCCATACATGATGAGCGTGAAGCGGGTGATGTGCCCTTCGGCGGTGTGTTCAAACACCCAGTCGGCGCTATTGAGGCCGGCCTGGGGGCGGACGTAGCTGGGCGGCGCGTTGGAGATTTTGATGGCCAACGGCCGTCTTTGCAGTTGCGCCGGATCGTCTACCAGTTCGCCCGTGAGCGGGTTGCGATCGGTGCCAAAATCGGCAGCGGTGAGCAGGTTGATGCCCTCGGCAACCGGTTCGCTAGTAGGTGCCTCGGTGGCAGCCGGGGCAATGGTGGGCGGCGGGGGCAAGGTGTTGGTAGGCGCAGCAGTCGGTGTGGGATTGGTGGTTGGTTGGGTGGTTACGGCCGTTTCTGTATCCGACGGCGGGGCAATCGGCGTGGGGGTTGGCTCGTCTTCACCGCCACAGGCCACAGCCAGCAGCACCAACAGCAGCAACATCAAGAGGGAACTAAATTTCTTCACGGGTCGCTTTTCTCCTTCGCAAATCATCTAACCGCGGAGCGCGCGGAGGACGCAGAGTTCAATTAAAAGTGAAAACCTCCGGCTAAAGATTACCGGAGGTTGTGTTTGCACCAATGAAGCCTATTTTTGTTTGCAGCCAATGCTTTGTCAAGCCAGCGCAGGGCGAACGATGGGCAAAAAGCGATTTGGCCACAGAGGGCACAGAGGAAAAAGAGAAAAACTCTTAAATCTCTGTGTTCTCTGTGGCCCCAAAATCCCAGCGTGACGAATCAAGCTGAGTCGTGTTTAATACGGTGTTACGAAATCAACAACGTGAGGAAGAGGTACCACACAGCAGTAAAAATCCTCTGAGGAGCAAATTATGCAAAAGCGATACGGCCGTATCACCGGTTGGGGCGCGTATGTCCCGGAAAAAGTGCTGACCAATCACGATCTGGAAAAGATGGTGGACACCAGCGATGAATGGATTGTGCAGCGCACCGGCATCCAACAGCGCCACATTGCCGGGCCAGAAGAAACCAACGCTACGATGTCCACCGAAGCCGCGCGCCGCGCGCTGGCCAAAGCCAATCTGGACGCCGCCGACCTGGACCTGATCATTGTGGCCACCACCACTGGCGATCATCTAACACCGGCCGTTTCCAGCCAGGTGCAGCACATGCTGGGCGCCACAGACGTGCCTGCTTTTGTGCTGTCCAATGGCTGCACGGGCTTTTTGTATGCGCTCACCACGGCGCAGCAGTTTATCAGCAGCGGCGCCTACGACAATGTGCTGGTCATTGGCGCGGAACTGCTCAGCCGCTATGTGGATTGGACCGATCGCAACACCTGCGTGCTGTTTGGCGATGCCGCCGCTGCCTTTGTGCTGCAAGCCACCACAGAACCATGTGGGCTGTTAAGCTTCGACATGGGTTCAGACGGCAGCGGCAGCCAGCACATCATTGCGCCTGCGGCCGGTTCGGCAGAGCCAGTCAATGCCTCTACTTTTGAGGAAGGGCGTCACTTTATTCGCATGAACGGCCGTGAGGTATTCAAATTTGCGACCCGCATTTTGGGCACTACCAGCCAGCGCAGTCTGGCTCAGGCTGGCCTTTCGCTGGAGGATATTGATCGCATCGTGCCGCATCAGGCCAACCTACGCATCATCCAGGCGGCGGCACGCAGTATGGATTTACCCATGGACCGCTTTTTGGTGACGGTGCACAAATACGCCAACACCTCGGCCGCTTCCATTCCGTTAGCCATTTGTGATGGGTTGGAATCCGGGGAAATCAAACTGGATGACCGGCTGCTGCTGGTGAGTTTTGGCTCGGGGCTTACCTGGGCTTCGGCCGTTTTGCAGATGGCTCCCGTACAATCCCACCAGGTTTACACCAATGGAGCATCGGCTCCGGCTATCTCTGAACTGGTAACCGCTTAAAGCGTGCAACTGCATTGACAGCCGTCTGGCAATGGCTATAATTGCCAACGTATTTAGCCCAAGTGGCGGAATTGGCATACGCGGCAGGTTGAGGGCCTGTGCCCTATGGGCGTGGAGGTTCGAGTCCTCTCTTGGGCATGAAAACGTCAGCACATTGTGCTGGCGTTTTTTGTTGGTACTCACACAAGCTTGTCAGGACTTTCGGAAACGGCCGTCTCCCCGCACAGTTAGCTGCAAGCCACTCTCCAAATTGACCAGAGGACGAAAACCCAAAAGCTGCTGTGCCCGGCTGATATCGGCAACCAGTCGCGGCACGCCCCCCACCTTCTGCTGGTTGATTAATTGATTGACGTGTTCGCCCGTCACCTGTTCTATCAAGGCGACCAACTGGGCGACACTTGTCTCTACCCCGCTGCCAATGTTGATGACCTGGCGATTTACATCCCTGGCGGTGGCCGCGGCGGCTAAAGCCGCAACCACGTCCGCCACGTAGATAAAATCGCGGGTTTGCTGCCCCCCGCCGTACAGCACCACAGAGCCGCCAGTGAGCGCCTGGTGTAAAAAGCGGGGAATGACCGGCGCATGCGAAACGGGCAGGTTTTGGTTTGGCCCGTAAGCATTAAAAATGCGCAGCGCCACTGTCTCAATATCCCACAGCTGGCCGATCGTGTGAATGTACTGCTCGGCAGCCCATTTGCTTACTGCGTAGGGGGAATCCGGGTTGGGCGTATCGTTTTCGTGGACAGGTTGGGTGGGCAAACGGCCGTACACCGCCCCCGACGAGGTAAATACCACCCGTCGCACCCCTGTGTCGCGCATCGCCTCCATCAGGCTCACCGTGCCGCCCACGTTGACCGCGTTGTACGCCTGCGGGTGCAGTATCGATTCGGCCACCGAAACCCGCGCCGCCAGATGATAGACGCAGTCCACATCGGCCAGCAGTGACCAAAGCAGCGGGATGTTGTTAATATCACCCTGAGTGAATTGAGCTTCTGGTTGCAGTCGGCTGGCATCGCCACTGCTGAGATCATCTAAAACGAGTACGGTATGGCCATCAGCCACCAGCTTGTTGGCCAACGCGGCCCCCAAAAAGCCAGCGCCCCCCGTCACTAAAAAACGCATCTTACTACCCCAAACAATAAGAAAGCCCCGGCTGAAAATCAACCGGGGCTTTAAACTCTCTTTTAAATGGTGAGATTAGTACTCAAGCAGTTCGTCTACACGGCCCTCGATATCCGGATCATCGAAGTCGCCTTCTTTGGCCCAGGCAGAAAGCTCAATAGAGAAGTTCTCAAAGTAGCTCTGTGGCGGCAAAGAACCGGCACCGTACTGCATCTCTTTGATTTCGGCATTGATGATGAGGGTAGCTGTTTCCAGCACAATCACCTCATTCTCTCGGGCCAAGACGGGTTCGCCCTTGGGCGCCAACTTGGCTTTCAGCGCCTCATCAAAGAAGGCGTGGTCACTCA
This sequence comes from Ardenticatenaceae bacterium, assembly GCA_020634565.1. Taxonomy (GTDB): domain Bacteria; phylum Chloroflexota; class Anaerolineae; order Promineifilales; family Promineifilaceae; genus Leptofilum. The sequence continues at coordinate 286,800 of JACKBN010000006.1, read as the reverse complement.
TCACCACTTTTGTGATGGTGCGAATGTCGTTTTTATCAAACAGCCACACCTCGAAAGCGGTCACGTTTTTAGGCGTGTCGCTGCCGATGGATTCAGCAATGCCTACACCGCACTCACCGAGGAACTCGCCACCCGAGTTTTCAATGCTGAAGGAGTCGTCGTAGTTGTCACGGCCGTATACGTAATCACTTTGGAACCGAGCAATCGGTACGGCACTGACGCCCTCTTCGCTGGTCATCGTGGGGGCACTTTCGGGCATATTCTCGTAGTACATGTCCACATTGTCATCTTCTGCCATCATGCTGTTGCGGCGGTTGAGCACCACCACAATACCAGCACCGACCAGAGCCAACACCAACAGCAAGGCCAAAATCGTGCCTAAATTAGAATCTTCTTCGGCCTCCGGCACGGTGGGCAAGCTGCCGTCAGCGGGCAGCGCACCACAAGCCTGTCCGCCAGCGACCACGGCAATCGCGTCCAAACGCTGTTGCGCAGCGGGGTCTGCGGTACGGCCGCGCAGCGCACAAATGTCAGCAGAAGCATTCTGCCAGTTGCCGAGCGCACGGGTTACAATGTCTGTGTTACTTGGTTGAAAAGAGTAGGCATCAGCAATGGTTTGCAGATAAACATCACGTTCTGCCTGATCGAGGTCTTGCGGGCCAGCCCCCGTCCATTCCACGGGGAAGAGGTACCAGCCAAACAAGGTTTGGCCGATGAAGAGGCCAACAATAAAAGCAATGAGAACCGAAAGCCCTGGTCTTTCCTTTATAAAATCCATGTGGCACCTACCTTCTTTTGCCCCCAATTGGGGACATTACGAAAATGACATAACATCCCCTCTGCAGGAGATATCTTACCATAACTGATAAGCGCGTCAAGTTATGTTGAATGCTTTTCCTCTGTTTTTGCCTGTGGTATACTTTTTTAAGGTAACCAGTGGCAACAAAAGGGATTTTGGATACGGCCGTTCCCCCACAATCCCTAAAATCCAAGCCAACTGTTCGGAGAATGAACCCTGTGAAACATTTTCTTAGCATCGCTGATCTGACCCCCGATGAACTACACAATTTGCTGGATTTAGCGCTTTCGCTTAAGCAAGAATGGCAGAGCGGTGGCAACAAGCCGGTATTAAAAGGCAAAAGCCTGGCCCTGGTCTTCCAGAAACCATCTTTGCGTACCCGTGTTTCTTTTGAAATGGGCATGGTGCACCTGGGTGGGCACGCGCTTTACCTATCGCCCAACGAGATCAAAATGGGTGGGCGCGAAAGCGTAGCTGACGTAGCCCGCGTGCTGTCCGGCTATGTGGACGGCATCATGGCGCGCGTGTTTGAGCACGAACATATTTTGCAGCTGGCTGAGTATGGTTCCGTACCCATCATCAATGGGTTGTCTGATTACAATCACCCGGCGCAGGCTCTGGCTGATATTTTTACCGTTATGGAAGCCAAGAAGAAGCTGGAAGGGCTAAAAATGGCCTACGTGGGGGATGGCAATAACGTGGCGCGCTCTTTATTATTCGCCTGTATGAAGGTGGGTATGCATTTTACTATCGCCACACCGCCCAACTATACGCTCACCGAAGACGATTATGATTTGGGCGAACAGTTCAGTACGGCAGGCGCTTCTATAGAAGTGTATGAAGATCCGAACAAAGCGGTGGCAGATGCCGATATTATTTATACGGATGTGTGGACAAGCATGGGGCAAGAAGAGGAAACGGCCGTTCGCCTGAAAGTCTTCCCACCCTACCAGGTAAACCAACAGCTGGTGAGCCTGGCCAAACCAGATTGTCTGGTCATGCACTGCTTGCCCGCCCATCGTGGCGAAGAAATTACCGACGAAGTGGCTGATGGCCCGAACTCCGTTCTGTTTCCCCAAGCAGAAAACCGGATGCACGCCCAAAAAGCCATTCTGGTTGAGCTGCTAGGCAAATCATAGAACTATTTTGGAGGCTTTGGCGTGGCAGGAAACCGAGCCCGATTCGAAGAAGCATTAAACCGAGGCCATTCACATAGCTGGGACCAAAACTGGCAAGAGGCAATTGCCGAGTTTAAGGTCGCCATTGAAGAGGTTGCCAACGAGCCAGCCCCGTATGCCGGGCTGGGCATGGCTTACCTGGAGATGAACCAGCTCAAAGATGCGCTAGAAAATTACAAGTTGGCTGCCCGCTTTTCCCGCGGCGACGTTATTTATCTGCGTCAGGTTGCCGATGCGCAGGAACGCCTGGGACATTACGGCGAAGCAGGCAAAACCTACATGGCGATTGGCGAAGTTGAGCTAAATCGCCGCCGCCTCACGGAGGCAATGGACAACTGGAACCGGGCCGTTCGGCTGGAACCAGATTTGCTTCGAGGCCACCAACGGCTAGCCTCTATCTACGAGCGCCAAGGCTCTGTGCACAATGCGATTCGCGAATATTTAGCCATTGCCCGCATTTTGAATTCGCAAGGCAAGTCAGAGAATGCGCTGCAAGCATGCCAACTGGCCCTAAAGCTAGACCCACGCAATGCAGAAGTGCTCACCGCCATCGAGCAAATCCGCAGTGGTGAAAAGCTGGCGGGCGAATCTGATTCGCCTTCGTTCCAATCATCGGACAGCATCAGCGAAGTGGCGCAGCACATGGCCGCCGCCCTGCAAGAAAAATCCGGCGGGGCCAGCAAGTCGGCCGATGCGGCCAGCCCGGTACAGGATGCGCGCCGCCTGGCTTCTGAAAAGCTGGCTGAGGATCTGTTTGATGATGAGGGCATGGAGCTAAATGCAAAGACGCTCCAGCTGACCACGCTCATCAGCAAGGCGCTTGATTTCCAAACCCGCGGCATGACCAACGAAGCCATCAGCGCTTATGAAGAAGCCATGTCGTTGGGGCTGGACAATACGGCCGCACATTTCAATCTCGGTTTGCTGTATCAGGATAAGCTCCGCTTTGAAGATGCAATCCGTGAGTTTGAGCTGTCGGTGAAGGACCATGACTTCCGGCTGGCCAGCTACTTTTCACTGGGCGAGTGCCATCGGGCACGCGGCCGTATCGAAAAGGCGCTAGAACATTTCATCAACGTGCTGAAGATTGTGGACCTGGCAACCGTGCAGCACAGCCAGGCGGATCGGCTGATTGAACTGTATGAAAATCTGGCTGACAGCCTGATGGCCCAAGGCGAACGCGATCAGGCGTCTGCTTTTGCCAACGCCCTGGTGGAATTTTTGAGCCACAAGGGGTGGGAAGACAAGGCCAAGGAAGCACGCGGTCGCCTGGACGCTATTTCTGATTCGGGCATGATGATTTTGGGCGATATGCTCACGGCTGGTTCTGAACAAGTGCTGGAATCCCTGTACTTGAGCCAGGAATACGCGCGACGCGGCATGTATGATACGGCCGTTGAAGAAACGTATCGGGCCATTCAGCTGTCCCATGATTATTTGCCGGCTCACATTCAGCTGGGTGAACTGTTGGGCAAGCAGGGTCGTCGGGAAACGGCCGCACAAAAATTCATTACCGTAGCCGACACCTATCGCAATCGCGGCGATGTGAATGGCGCAATTATTTCCTACGAGAAATCGGTGGAGATGATGCCGCTCGATTTGGCTGCCCGAAACCGCCTGATTGATTTGCTCAAGCAGCACGGTCAAATTGATCGTGCCCTGGAGCATTATCTGGCTGTAGGTGATGCTTATTACCAACTGGCGCAAATTGACAAAGCCCGCGACACGTACCAGGAAGCGCTGAAACTGGCTCCACGTGGGACAGATGAACAACAGTGGAAGGCCCGTCTCTTGCGCCTGGCAGCGGAAATTGACATGCAGCGCTTTGATTGGCGACGGGCGTTGACTGCCTACAAAGAATTACGTGGCTTGGATCCCAACGATGAACGGACGGCCATCACTTTGGTAGATTTGTATTACAAGGTGGGTCAACCCGTTAATGCCGTGGGTGAGCTGGATAATTACTTAAAGCAGCTGGTTCGCAGTGGCCGTGGGGCGAAGGTGGTTGGTATTTTAGAAGATATGGTTCGGCAACGGCCGTCTGATGCAAACCTGGTTGATCGACTTTCCCGGCTCTACATCCAGCAGAAACGGCAGGCGGACGCTATTGAACTGTTAGACAAACTTGGCGAAGCACAGCTAGAGGCAAATGAGACGCAAGCGGCCTACCAGACAATTGAAAAGATTTTGTCGTTAAATCCCCCGAATGCTGCCAGCTACAAACAGCTACTGGCACAATTACGGCCGTAATCGCTACACCAATCTATGGACGCTTTTTCTTGGGAGAGTATTGCTAACGCACTGAATCGCTCCACGAATTTATGGATCAGTGCGATTGATATTTTGTTGGTAACGGCCGTTATTTTTAGCGGCTTTTTGCTGATTCGCGGCACCAGAGCGGTGCAGGTGCTGCGTGGCTTTGTGGGCCTCGCCCTCATCGTTTTGCTCCTCTCCTCCATTCCCGGCCTCACTGCCTTTCGCCAGCTCGTGAGCTGGATTTTGCCCACGCTGCTGCTCTCCATTCCCATTATTTTTCAGCCGGAGCTGCGCCGCGCCCTGGAACAATTGGGCCGGACGGGCAGCTTCTTCCGCTTTTTGCGCAAAAATGAAGTAAGCCCGGTGGTTATTGCGGTAAAGGATGCCAGCCTTCGGCTTTCCCAACGGCGGCACGGGGCACTCATCGTTTTTGAGCGGGACACTGGCTTACAAGAGTATATTGATACCGGCATTCTGCTGAACTCAGAAGTATCGCCCGATTTATTGCTCACCATCTTCAACAAAAACACGGAGCTGCACGATGGTGCAGTTATTATGCGAAATGATAGATTGGCAGCCGCGGCCTGTGTGATGCCCCTCTCTACCAGCAGCCTGACAGACCGGCAAATGGGTTTGCGCCATCGCGCCGCGCTGGGCATTAGCGAAGTGAGCGATGCCGTGGCAGTGGTTGTGTCTGAAGAAACGGGTCAGGTCTCCATTGCTCATAACGGCCGTGTTATTCGTCGTCAAGACCCATCCCGCTTGGATGACATCTTGCATGCCTTTTTGCACAACCGGCAAAATCGCCAGGGAGACGACTCATGATGCGCATGGCTCGTTCTCTCGTCGCCAATCTGGCGACACTCATCCTTTCTTTCATTTTAGCTATAGTAATCTGGGTGAATGCCATGCAGGTAGATGACCCAGACATCAAGCGCTCCCTACAGATTTCGGCAACCTTTATTGGTTTGCCAGAAGACGTGACGCGCCTGGAGCCATCTGACGACAATCCTCCCGTGTTAATTTCCTATGAAGGACCCACTTCGATTGTCTCAGAGCTAACGCAAGATGATTTCACAGCCATCATTGATCTAAGCGAAGTCCCCTTGAGCAGCGAGGTCAGCGTGCCGGTGGCAATACAGGCTGAACGAACTGATATTGACCTAGATCCCCCAGTCCCAGATTTTGTTGTAGTGCGGTTGGAAAAACTGGTGACCCGAGAAATTGAGGTAACGCTAAACCTGCGGGGGGATGTGGCGCGGGGTTACACGATGGATGAGCCACTTATCGATCCTCCAGTCATCTCCGTTACAGGCACCGAATCCGAAGTTAATCGGCTGGAGTCGGCACGAGTGACTGTCTATTTGAATGATGACAACCAAACGCGCATCGAAATGCCGCAGCCGCTCTTTTACAATCGGCAGGGGCAGCCCGCCAGCGTAAGTGGTTTGCAATTAAGTACAGATCAGGTGCAGGTGACCATTCCCATTAACGAATCCGCCGATTTTGCTACCAAAGTCATCTCCCCAGATGTTGTGGGGCAGGTTGCGCCGGGATATCGGGTGTTGGGGGTAACGGTGGAGCCATCCAGCATATTGGTAACGGGGCGGCCCACGTTGCTGGCCTTGCCCTTCCGGGTGCAAACCGAGCCAATTGACATAACGGGGCTAGCTGAGACGTTCCAGAGTCAGGTCTCGCTGGTGCTGCCAGAAGGCATTTCGCTGGACAGCGTAACGGAAATTACGGCAACGGTTCAAATTGAACCGTTTTCCAGCACAAAGATATATAATCAACCGGTCGAACTACTAGGGGTCAATGAAGACCTTGAAGTAACCATTGAGCCGGATACTGTACGGGTGGTATTGTTTGGCCCATCACCGGTGCTGGATACGTTAACAGAGCAGGAAGTGCGCGTCACGTTGGACCTGTTTGGTCTGGAAGTGGGCGAATATTCATTAGAGCCGGATGTTGATGTGCCGGATCGCGGCCTGGAACTGCGTTCAATCCAGCCTTCGGTGATTGAGGTCATCATTTCAGAGCCAATCACGCCCACCAAAGAGCTGACGGATACAGAATCCTTGAGGCCAGGCACATTGCCAACCGTGGGCGCGCGTGATGATGATACGGCCGTTTCTTTTACCCATCTGCCCGTTCCTATTCAACCTGCCTTTGCCTGGTTACCTAATCACAAAGCAATCTAAAAAATTATGAAAGCAAAACCTTTGGTCGCGTTGGTCGGCAGACCTAACGTCGGCAAATCAACCTTATTTAATCGCATTGTTGGCCGCCGCGTGGCGGTTGTTTCCGATACCGCCGGCACCACCCGTGACCGGCTCTATTCTGACAGCGAATGGGGCGGCGTCGCGTTCTCGCTGGTAGACACTGGCGGTATTGAAGTGACCTCTGGCTGGCGCACAGAGCCACTGTCTGAAGATTCGGAGCAGTTTTTGCCCTACATTCGCCAGCAGGCCACCATTGCCATTCGTGATGCAGAGGTCATCGTTTTGGTGGTGGATGGCCAGGTGGGTGTAACAGCAGCCGATCGAGAAGTGGCGGACATTTTGCGCCAATCCAACAAGCCGGTTTTTGTCGCCGCCAACAAGCTGGAGTCCGCCAAGCAGACGGATAATGTTTACGAGTTTTACGAGCTGGCGCTGGGTGAAGTGTTTTCCATCTCGGCCCTGCACGGGTATGGCACGGGTGATTTACTGGATGCGGTGGTTACGGCCGTTCCTCCCTCCCCGCCCGACGATGACGAAGAAGACACCTCCATCAAAATTGCGCTGCTGGGCCGTCCCAACGTAGGCAAATCCACGCTGGTGAACAAACTGATTGGCGAGGAACGCGTCATTGTCAGCCCCATCGCAGGCACAACCCGCGACGCCATCGACACGCAAATAAAATGGCACGGTCAGGATTTCACCCTCATCGATACGGCAGGCATCCGGAGGCGCGGCAAGATTGACCCCGGCATCGAAAAATACAGCGTGCTGCGCGCCATGAAAGCGCTCAAACGCGCCGATGTGGTTTTGATGCTGCTGGATGCAGAAACGGGCATTACGGCTCAAGATACCCATGTAGCAGGCATGATCACGGACGAAACGGCCGGGATTATTGTGCTGGTAAACAAATGGGACGCCATTGAAAAAGATACCTACACCATGAAGGAGTATGAAGACAAGGTACGTAACGAGCTTAACTTTTTGCCCTATGTGCCGATTCTGTTCATCTCCGCCATGACGGGGCAGCGGGTGAGCCGCATTTTGCCCCATGTGATTGACGTGAATGAGGCGCGTTACCAGCGCATCCCCACCAGCGCCCTCAACAAATTCATGCGGGATGCCATCACCCAGCACCCACCGCCGGGAAAGGGCGGCAAGCGCGCCAAATTTTTCTACGCCACGCAAGCCAGCGTGGCCCCACCAACGTTTGTCTTTTTTGTGAATAATCCTGAATGGCTGAATTTTGGCTACAAGCGATTTTTAGAAAACCGCTTGCGGGAGCAATGGCCGTTTACGGGCGTGCCCATCCGGCTCTTTTTCCGTGCTCGCAGCGAAGATCGGTTTGCCAAATAAGTTGTTTAAAAAAGAGGCCCATTTTGTTCGTAAAAATGGGCCTCTCTGTATTGTGCTTTAGCGAATTTGTTCCAGGTTCGGTTCCCCTTCCCAACTAACATCCAGCAAATGTTTATCACGGTATAGGCGTTCAGGCCGCTCGCTGCCGTCTACGGGCACCAGGCGGACCTCAAAATCAGTGAAATCGCGATCTACGGCCGTATAGTACAGGGAACGGCCGTCTTCCGAGAGAAACGCAGTCCGGTAGCCAAAGTCCGCATCATCGTCCAGCTCAACTTCAGAGGCATCTTCAGCCCAAGGTATGCTGTACAGAGCATAATCATCTTCCTCATCTTCCTTTCCCCAAAAGATGAATTGATCCTCAGATGCAGTCAGAATGGTCAACGAATACCAATCCTCCACCAGGAAGTAACCATTCTCTTCATTGAGGCTGGTCACGTACACAGCGTCACTGCCATCCTCATGTCGCAGCTGCACCAACAGCTGATCGGCGGCGTGATTCATGTAAAAAGACAAAATATCGTACGCATCCGTAGACAAGAGTTCAATGACTTCACTGCCATCTTTGCGCACGCTGTACAACGTCTGCTCATCGCCATCTTCTGTTTGCAACAGAAAATAATCTTCAGTGGGAAAGCCTTTCTGTGTGATAAAGGCCCCTTCCAACAACTCTGTTACTGTACCTTCGTCAACGCTGTACAAAACGGCCGTCATCTCATCCCCGGAAGTCGTCATGAAAATAGCGTATTTGCCATCTTCAGACTGGCCCATGCCGATAATGTCATCGGCTTCAATGAGCGGCTCGCCCGTACCGTTGATAAACAAACCCAGCTCATTATCATCTTCATCCAGCTTGCCAGATACGTAAACTGTTTCGCCATCACCTAAAAAGCCAAATTCATCAATGATGGCAAACGCTTCACCCAATGGCTCGCCTTCCTCTGCGCCCGGCTCAATCAAAAAAAGCTGCGCCTCGTCTCGATCTGGCACCATGTAGACAAACTGAGTCAGTTCCTGGTTATAGCGAATACGGGTCCCCACATCTTCTACCTCATCCAAAATGACGGTCTCTTCTTCGCCGTCGAGGGAAATGAGGGTCAAAGTAGTGCCATCTTCCTGATCCAGTTCCAGCTGAATGACCCCCTGCTCGCTCATAAAACACAAAGAGCCGCGCGCCCGACGGTCTGCCTTGGCGCCATCTTGCGACACATAGCAGCGATAGCTATCAAACCCTCTCGTTTCCGTAATAAAAACTGTAAATGGATCCTGGATCACCGTACCAAACAAACGAATATCGGCATCCGCTTCCAGAATCTCGGTGGGAGCTTCGTCGCCAATTTCCATTTGCTCAATGCGAATATCATTGCCGTCCACATACCAAAGCAAAATCCGATTACTGTCTGGGATAAAGGTGGCTGTGTCCCCGGCGAAAAGGAACGTTCTTTCCACATCTTTGGCCAACGTTTGCCATTCTGACTGTTCTGCGCCCAGCTCTGCCAGAATGATTTCGGCTTCGGCGTCCCGATTGTATTCGGCCAGCAGCAGATGCTCGCCCCCAGAGCAAGCAGCTAAGGAAATGATTGCAGTTAAAAGAAGAAGCAAAATCAGGATTGTTTTTTTGCGCATTGGAAATTTTTCCTCCTTGTGAATTGTTTTGCTGAAAAGCCAGTGTAAATTATTGTCGGGCATTGATGCAACTTGATTCTGACAAACAGGATGATCAGAGTTATGGTATCATCTACCGAATTTTATAGAGAACAGGAAAAGAAAGATGGACGCAACGAACTACTATGTACAAACCATGCCAGGCGTGGAAGAGATTGCCTGGTTAGAGATTCGAGACAAGCTGCCAGGAACCAAGTTTGGCGAAACGGTCTTTGCCAAAGACCAAAACGGCGTGCTCATTTTTAGCTATGGGGGCGATGCTGAGGATTTGTTTCAGCTGAGGACGATTGAAGATCTGTTTGTCCTGGCGGTGTCAATTGACAAAGTGCCGCGCACAAAAGAAGTGCTGCCGCAATTAACGGAACTGGTGGAGAATTCGGCCGTTTTTAAGCAAGCGATTGACACCGCCTGGCCCATCCGGGTGCAGTCCACACCGCCGTCTTACCGCGTCATTAGCCGCCTGTATGGCAGCCACGACATTTACCGCAAGCAGTTGGGCGAAGCGGTGGAACGGGGCATGAAGGCGCGTTATCCTCGCTGGCGACTGGTGGATGATCATGCTCAGCTGGAAATCTGGGTCAATTTGCTGGGATCGCGGCTCGTCTGTGGCATTCGCCTGACTGACCGGTCGATGCGTCACCGGTTTAACAAGCCTGTGGAGTTGAAAGCGGCGTTACGGCCGTCTGTCGCCGCCGCCATGATTCATCTCACCCAACCACAGGATGACGACATCTTCCTGGACCCGATGTGCGGCAGCGGCACGCTGCTCATGGAACGGCGCTACGCTGGCGTGTATGATCAGATGCTTGGCGGGGACATCGTTTTCAACAACATCCGGGCCACGCGGCAAAATGTAGAGGCGCTGCGCAAGGAGCCGCCCAGCAACTTCTACCTGCTGCACACCAACGCCGCGCAGCTGCCGCTCACTGCGGGCAGCATCACCAAAGTGGCCACCAATCTGCCCTTTGGCAAACAAATTGGCTCACCCAAAGCGTTAAAAAAGCTGTATCCTGCGTTTTTTAGGGAATTGGAGCGAGTGTTGGGGGAAAACGGCCGTGCCGTGGTACTCAGCAGCGAATATGATTTGGTGAAAGATTCCGTCCGCAAATGCCCTGGTCTGGAAATTTTGACGGGCTACTCCATCGCCGTGCTGGGCCAGTGGGGGCGCATCTACATCATCCGCCGCAATTAAAATTACCTGCAAGATTGGACCAATTTAATCACCAAGTTGGCAAACTATTCTCAACTGAAATTGGTCCAATCTGCGCAAGTCCTGACGTAATTACTCAATTACTGGCGGCTCAATATCGATCAGTTCGTCGTAATTAGAAATATCCACCTGCCAGATGCTTTCCAGCTCTTCATCTTCCGGCTCGGGTTCGCGCACCACAATGCGCACCAGTTCAAACGTTTCTGGCCGAATCCAGAGCTGGATTTTCACGTCGCTGGGTCCAATCAGATAACCACTCATCTGGTAGATATTTTCGCCAGACGCTTCGGCGGTGACGCTGTACAGCAGTTCATCCGGCCCATCACTTTCCGCCAGATTTTCCGGCTCTGCCAGGGCCACCTGCGACACATCCGCCAGCAGCACCGCCTGGATGCCAATGTCGTCGTCAAAAAGGACGGCGGGGTTGAAGCCCCAATTGGGCGGCAGCTCTTCCCAATCGCCCGTGACCACATTGGTTTGCCACTGAATTTCCGCCACGCTAATCACATCCACATCGGTAATAATGCCGGGGCCAATGACCCGCACCGTTGCCAGAGCACGATCGGGGGCCACATAAGCGCCCGTTGCCCGCCGGAAGGAAAGCGTTTCACCTGGATCAAGATAAGCCGGCGCGCCGTCTCGTTCAATGGTGAACTGGAAGCCTTCGCTCTCTTTCATCCGCTCGGCGGCAAGCTGCACCAATTCCTCGGCAGAGATTTCGGGCAGCGTTGTGTTGCCGCAAGCGGTAGCCAGCAGTAATACAAGCCCAAATATCGTCACCCAAACATATTTTGTCCGATTAAATCGCATCATGTAGCAATCCAGTTTAATATGAGATTTGGTTGAGGCGGGACTGGAGGTTGGTAACGGCCGTTTCCCACGCCCCAAACTCATCACTCTCTAGCCATAAATCCCGCAGTTCTGACTTTGTAAACACACGGGCCACTGCCTGGCGCGCCATCTCGATGTACTCCGGCTTGACGCGCATGGGGCTATTTTCTGCCAGCCATTCAGCCAATTCCTGCGGCGGATCATCTGGCGGGAAGCCAGCGGCGGCGGCCACACACTCAGCGGCAACCAGCACTTCCTGCGCTTCCTCAGCGTCCAGCTCATCCACCTCAAGCATGGCGGCCACACCTGCCAGCGTGCGGTCAATCAGCCGAAAATCATTCTCGCCAAAATCGTACAGCCAATCTGCGGCGGCATCATTTTCAAAATTACCAAAACCCCAGGTGCCCATAAAAATCTCCCAAATCTATGCTTCGCGTTGCTCCCGCGGAACTTTGAGCTTGGCCTCGATAAACGCCTCGCGTGTCAGGTTCAGCGTGCGCGCGATGGCTCGAATTTCCTCAATTTCATCGTAGGTCACCATGCCATCGGCTGCCGCAACGGCAAAAAGCACGTCCAGAAAATGATGGCGTTCTTCTGGTGTGGTGTGCGTCGCAAATTGGCGCACCGTGCGGTGATGATCCAGCTTTTTAGCCGCTTCAGACACAGCCACTTCGGTGATGAAAACGGCCGTTTGCGCATCCACTTCCCAATGCTGTTTAAGCGCCTGCACCATTGAGTCAAACTCTGATTCAGACACGCCCTGATTCACGTGGGCTACTTTAGCCATCAGCCCGCCAGCCAAACTCAACTTACGTAATTCTGCCTCTGGCAAATCTAGCTGAGACTGTTCAACCTTCATCCGGTGGCTCACGGCGTAGAACACTTTGTTCTTTACAAAATCCTCAAAATTCCGTTCGCGATTAGGCGCATCGGCAACGGCCGTTCGCCGCGCCACGGCCCCACCCACCATGCGACCCAACTGGGCAAACAGGTTCAGATTCACATCGTCGATGGCCCGTTTGACCTCATCCACCAACGCCTGCTCTTGTGTCGTAATTTCACCGTCGATGCCCACCATCTCATCCAGCGCCTGCCGCACCAGTTGGCGGTCACGCGGCGTGCGCAGCGCATTTTGCAGATCCACAATCAGGCGGGCGCGTTCCGCCGCATCAATGGGCTGATCGATGTACATTTCCAGGCGCTGCCACTCCTGCCCGCTCATCTGCAAGCCGCCTGCTTTGCCCGCGCGCGGCAGCTGAAAGAGCAAATCCTTGAGGCTGTTCACCTCTTCGTGGCTTACCTGACCATCGGCCCAGGCCGCAGCAATAATCACTTTGGCCAGCGTAAAAATAAGGTTGCGATCCGACATGATGCGTTCCTAATCTTGAAAAAATGGACTCAGATTTTCACAAATGAATGCAGATTTAAATCATGCCAATCATTGTGATCTGGGTTTGATTCGTGTGTAATTATGCGAGGGTAGGCAGGCGTTTGTCCAGCGAGGGCAGGTGGATACGGTCATCTCTCATACGCTGGTCATAGATGAAATCTGCCGTTTTTTCAATGCGCCACGAGTTACCATGCAGTTGGTTTAATGCAGTTGCAATTTCGTAGAAGTTCCAGCGGGTGTTGCTGTCCAGCAAATACAAATCGGGGGTAGCGTGGATGAGGGATTGCAGCGCAACGGCCGTATCCACCAAAAAGCTGCAAGCCGGGAGCCATTTCTCACTGGCGCGCACCACTTCCTGCTGGGCCAAGAAGTCAATCATGTTGTTGGAACCCGGTGCATCGCCAATCTGCCAGCCCAGCCGGGCAATGATAGCTTCTGGATTGGCAGCGCGAACCTGATGTTCCGCCACCAACTTGTCATAGCCGTACCCTTCCTGAGCATCTGGCGCGGAATCTGGTGTGAACGGGCCAATCGCGTCATCAGTGAACACCATTACAGAGCTGGTAAAGACAAAACGAATGTTCTGCTCATAGCAAAGCTGAGCTAACTGGCCAGACCACTCTACGTTGATTTGCCAGCCCTCATTTTCCAAACCGGTCGATTGCGAAGCGATAGCCAGATGAAACAGTACGTCCGGTTGGGTAGTTTGGAGAAAGGTCTTGGCTGCGTGATGATTATTGGGCGGAACGGCCGTACGATCCCACCCTATCACTGTGTAACCCTCTGCTAACAATCTTGTCTTCAGAGCAGTGCCCACAGCTCCATTCATCCCTGTGATAATCGCTTTCACAATTTCCTCCTAAAGCAAATCCCCGGAAACTGTGCGTTTCCGGGGAAATAATTACCTTATGATTTATTGCGTGAACGGCCGCGTGAACGACGCCGCTTTTTCTTCTCAGACGTGTCATCTTGTTTGGGCGCTTCATCTTCTACCAGGGCCGGCGGCGAGTGGAGCGTTTGCTGGTACAGGTCGTCCAACAGCATGGCGACAAGCTGCACGCCTTCTTCGTCTTTAGCCAACTCTTTCACCATTGGCACAAAACGCTGCAAGCGCTCAATGCGCAGCTTATCCCGATCACGCATTTGCGCTTCCAGGCGCACCGTCATGCGTTCAGCCACCACTTTGGCCAGAGCCGCTTCGTCGGGAGACGGCCGTTCCTCAAACTCAATGTTGTACTGCTTGGCAATCTTCTTTAGCTGCACCTGCTCCGAGAAGTCGCCCACCAGACTGATAGCGGTGCCCGCCGCACCAGCCCGCCCCGTTCGCCCGGCGCGATGAATGTAAATTTCCGGGTCGTCCGGCAGCTCGTATTGGAACACGTGAGACAAATCAGAAATGTCGATGCCTCGTGCCGCCACATCGGTCGCCACGCAGAAGCGCAGCTTGCCCTTGCGCAGCCGATCCATCACCTTTTCGCGGTCGTTTTGCGGCAAATCGCCGCTCAACTCGTCGGCGTTGTAGCCAAACCGCTGCAACACCACCGACACATAATGCACGCGCTGCTTGGTATTGCAGAAGATAATCGCCGAGTCGGGATTTTCCAGCTCGATCAGCCGCACCAGCGCCCGATCTTTTTCCATTGGAGAAACAGTCACCGTCTGGTGAGAAGTGTCAGCCACATGCACATGATCCCGGCTGAGACTGAGAAAATCTGGCTTGTCCATGAACTGGCGGGCCAGGCTGCGCACCGTGGGCGGGAAGGTGGCAGAGAACATGCAGGTGTACACGCTGTCTGGCAAATATTCCTGCACGCGGCGCATGTCGGGATAGAAGCCCATGCTCAACATGCGGTCCGCTTCGTCAAAGACGAGCACCTTGAGCTTTTTGAGCGACATCGAGCCGCGCAGCAGATGATCCAGCACGCGCCCCGGTGTCCCCACAATGAGATGGGTGCCTTCGCGCAGCGCCTTGAGTTGGGCACCGTAGCCGACACCGCCATAAACGGCCGTTACGCTTAAGCCACTATCGCCAAACAAGGTCGTCGCCTCGGTGACCACTTGCGTGGCCAATTCACGCGTGGGCACCAGCACCAGCGCCTGTGTCTCGTTTTGATGGCGATTCACCAACTCCATGATGGGCATGATGAACGCGCCCGTCTTGCCGCTGCCCGTACGCGCCTGCACCATCAACGGCCGTCCGGCAAACAGGTATGGCATCGCTTTGGACTGCACCGGCGTGAGCGATGTCCAGCCAGCACGCGTTGTCGCTTCGCTCAGGCGCGGCGGCAAATCGCCGATGCTTACCGAAGGCAGGCTGTTTTCTGGTTCTTCAATTTCGTCTTCTTCCACTAAATGGGCTGTAGCTGGTTCGTTAATTTCTTCTTCTGGTTTTTCGATTGTTTCAGTTTCACTCATTACATTTCTGCGAATTGCTTCGTTCCTATTTGGCAACTTCCGGTGGCCAGACAAAAAAGGCAATAAGCCCTCAAATTATTTATTTTTGCCACAGCGCTCACAAAGGTTTTAAAGATTTCGGCACTGTGTTTGTTGGGTTGTATCAACCTGTGAGTCTAGCGCAAAACGGCCGTTTCTGCATCTTCTTTAATCTCGCCACAGCGGCAGGCTGCAACAGCGAAACGATCCGCCCGTCTTCGGCGGATCGGCAAAAGGCAGTTCGATGACCTCCAGGCCCCGCTGACGCAGTTCCGCATTCACGCGGCTGGCGCAGCGGCGGGCAATCACCTGCGTAGGCGAGAGGGAAAGTACGTTGGTGGCCAATAGCGCCTGCTCTGCCCTGGTTACCTCAATTAAATCGTAATCGGCGATGGCTTCGGGTACTTCTGCCAATCCATCTGCATAAATAAGGGCGCTGCGCTGGCCCACAGGCACAAAGCTGCAATCCAGATGCAGCACATTTTCACCATCGGCGAGCTGCTTGAGCGGTACGGGAATCACTTCAAACTGGGGAAAACGGTGGGCCAGGTAAGCCGCCCCATCGGCCCCCGTGCGCTGGCTAAGACCGACAAAGATACGGCCGTTATCCACAATCACATCCCCGCCTTCCAACACAATCTCATCCGGTACCTTGATGATGCGCTGGGTATTCAACTCATCCAGGATGGGCAGCAGCCCCAGCCATTCGTCCCGGCGGCTCGCGCGCGCCATTTGCGTGACGACAAACGTATCGCCAATCACCACGCCAATGTCGCGGGTCATCAATTGGTCTGGCACGTCGTCTAGCGGTTCTGGCTGCAACACTTCCACACCGTGGCCAGCCAATACCTGCTTAAAGCCATCCAATTCAGCCATAATGCGTTCACGCGTGGGACAATCTGGGCCAAAGTAATATTGTTTTTGTGTTTCGTTGATGATTGCCGGGGGAACCTGATGAAAATTGTCGGGGTAGCCGATGATAACAGAACGCAGACGACCAGTTTCTGAAGTGACGCAGAGCTTATGCATGATGGGTTGCCTCCATTGTTCAGTGAGTTGTGGGTGGTGGGTCAGGCCACACACAATATGATATGGAGACAGAAACGGCCGTCAAGTGGCTTTTCTAAAAGTGGCAGGCTCGCAATCAAGAGGTGGAATTTCTAGCACCCTCAATCTGCTTCGTGCTTGTACTTTTTCCAACGAGCTAGGTAATGTCGCCGAATGACTTCATCCACATCGAACTCTAACTCAACACCAGCAAACCGTTCATACATCTCCCCAAAAGGCTTGTATAGATCATCCAACGGTGTTTCTGGAAGCGTAGCATTGTTTATTCGACGGTACTCTTTAATACTCCGAATGCATTCACTAAAAACTTCTCGAAGTTGTGCGTATTCTTTGTTATCAAACATGGGCACATCTTTTTTACAGTGCCGACAATATCTTAACTTCATGGGAACATTATTTCCTTAGAATTAATCCGAGCGATTGCTTTTAGGAACGCTACGTATTTCACACCACTTGCCAGGCGCATAATAACAACAGCGCCAAATAAGAAAGTGCAGCCAGCAGCGACGGCCGTTTACTCAGATACCAGACGCGCGGCGGGGCAAACAGCAAAAGCAGCAGCACAAAGGCACCAATCGCGCCCAACCAGCCGCTGAAAAGGTTTGTCGCTTGGAGAACGGCCGTTCCCATTAGCAGCATTCCGTTCACCACCAGCAAACCCAGCAGCGCCAGCCCCACATAATTGCGCGACACCTCTTCAATCGTCACGCGCACCGAAGCGCTGAGCACCAGCACGTAAAACAGCGCGGCCCCAATCCAGGCGCCCGGGCCATACACAAAAAAGGAAGCGGATTCGCCCGCACCCAGCACGCGGTCATCCACCACAAAAATGGAGTCCCAGTAACCAAACTGCCACAGCAGCACCACCGCCAGCGTCAGGGCAAAAAAGATGGCCAGCAGGCGCATGGTCAGCGTCGTCGTCAGCCAGGCAGGCAGGCGCGAAATCCGCTCGGCATCGGCGTTGGGTTCTAATTTACGAATGAGGTAAACGGCCGTACAGTACAGCACAAATGCCCCACTCAAAATCAGCACATTAATCGTGGATAGCTCGGCAAACTGCGTGGACAGGGTCGGCAGCAAAAGGATGATGCCAGCCGCACCCACCGCATCCACCAGCAGCGGTAAAATCATTAAAAAGCGTTGTTTTTGCTTCACAAATAACCTCTCTATTGAGCGCTGATCTTAACAGAATCCTAGCCAAAACCTATACTTATTTTAGAAGGTAGCTTTTCCTTACATTTTACAGGTAGGGACAATCCCCCTTGAAAGCCCTACGGGGGTATGTTTCTCATTCAGGACCATGAATCGCTAAAGATATGTAATTTATCATTTGAAGAAAGGACAAATAACACTATACAAAAATGATTCCTAAAGGAACATTTTTATTGGGGATTAAAGTGTCTGCACGATGCTAAGATTTTCAGCTTAAACGCCAGTTAGAATATCGTGGTTCTATTGTTGTATCCCTCTAATTACAAAGGAAAAACTTTAGATGAAGCGTTATTTTGCATTCGTGTTCATTGTTCTTTCAACGATTCTTTTCGTATCAATGGTTAGCGCCGCTGGTAACAGAGACGATCGCAGCGTAACGGCTGGGTCAAATGCAAACTCTGAAACGCCGGAGGTGGCTATGGCAGAAAGCAATCTGCCCGCTTTGGTTCGGGCACTTTCTGATGGGATAACAACACGGGTCTCCATCGCCTCTGATGGCACGGAGGGGAATTTTGATTCTTATTTCTCCTCTATCTCCGCCGACGGCCGTTATGTCGCTTTTCTCTCTTATGCCAGCAACCTGATCAGCAACGATACAAATGCCACTGGAGACATCTTTGTCTATGACCGCCAAACCGGACAAACCACGCGTGTCTCCATTGCCTCTGATGGCACGCCGACAAATAATGGTTCCATCTCACCTGCCATCTCTGGTGACGGCCGTTTTGTCGCTTTTAGCTCTGTTGCCAGCAACCTGGTCAGCAGCGATACCAATGGCTCGCAAGATAACTTTGTCCATGACCGCCAAACTGGACAAACCACGCGCGTCTCCGTCGCCTCTGATGGTACAGAAGGGAATGATAATTCCTACCACCCCGCCATCTCCGCCGACGGCCGTTATATCGCTTTTTACTCTTTGGCCAGCAACCTAGTCATCAGCGATACAAATGGTACGGGAGACATCTTTGTCCATGACCGCCAAACCGGACAAACAACACGCGTCTCCGTCGCCTCTGATGGCTCAGAGGGAAATAGTCCTTCCTATTCCTCCGCCCTCACCATCTCTGCCGACGGCCGTTATGTCGCTTTCCAATCTTTTTCCAGTAACCTGGTCAGCGGCGACACCAATTTGGCAATAGACATCTTTGTTCATGACCAGCAAACCGGGCAGACCACACGGGTCTCCGTCGCCTCTGATGGCTCAGAGGGAAATGGCTCTTCCCACTACCCCGACATCTCCGCCGACGGCCGTTATGTCACTTTTCAATCTGAAGCTAGCAACCTGGTCAGCGGTGATTCAAATGGTATTGAGGACATCTTTGTCCATGACCGCCAAACCGGGCAAACGACACGCTCCTCCATCGCCTCTGATGGTACAGAGGGAAATGGTACTTCCTACTACCCCGACATCTCTGCCGACGGCCGTTATGTAACTTTTAACTCTGAAGCCAGCAACCTGGTCAGCGAAGATACAAATGGTATGTTGGACATCTTTGTCAACGATCGACAAACCGGACAAACAACACGCGTCTCCGTCGCCTCTGATGGCACAGAGGGGAATAATGATTCCTATACCTCCCCCCCAACCATCTCTGCAGACGGCCGTTATGTTGCTTTTAACTCTTATGCCAGCAACCTGGTCAGCGGCGATACCAATGGTGTATTGGATGCCTTTGTCCATGACCGTGGGTCAGAACAAAGTCAGGTTTATTTACCATTGGTAATACGGTGATAACACACATATATAAAAGGAGAAATAACACCCTACAGAAATGTTTCCCAAGGCAATAGATTAAGTGCCTGCGCGATGCCAAAATTTTTAGCCTGAACGCCAGTCAGATTATTGTGATCCTAGTTTTGTGTACCGCTAGGTACAAAGGAAAAACTGAATATGAAGCGTTATTTTGTGTTCCTGCTTGTGATTCTTGCTACGATTCTTTTCATTTCAATGGCGAGCGCCGCTGGCAGCAGAGACGATCGCAGCGTAACACCTGGGTCGAATGCAAACCCTGAAACGCCGGAGGTGGATATGGCAGAAGGCAATCTGCCCGTT
Organism: Ardenticatenaceae bacterium; assembly: GCA_020634565.1. GTDB lineage: Bacteria > Chloroflexota > Anaerolineae > Promineifilales > Promineifilaceae > Leptofilum. The sequence goes on along the minus strand of JACKBN010000006.1, from coordinate 267,130 downwards.
GTGGTTCGGGCACTTTCTGATGGGACAACGACGCGCGTCTCCGTCGCCTCTGATGGCACAGAGGCGAATGCTTTTTCTTGGTGGTCCTCTATCTCCGCCGACGGCCGTTATGTGGCTTTTCAATCCCATGCCAGCAATCTGGTCAGCGGCGATACAAATGGTACGGGAGATATCTTTGTTTATGATCGGCAAACCGGTCAGACCACGCGTGTCTCCGTCTCCTCTGACGGCACAGAGGGAAATGCCAATTCTGATTATCCCTCCAACTCCGCCGACGGCCGTTACGTGGCTTTTCAATCTGATGCCAGTAACCTGGTCAGTGACGATACAAATTTGGCAACCGACGTCTTCGTTCATGACCAGCAAACCGGTCAGACTACGCGTGTCTCCGTCGCCTCCGACGGCACAGAGGGAAATGCTGATACTTCTAGCTTCACCATCATCTCCCGCAGACGGCCGTTATGTGGCTTTTCAATCTGATGCCAGCAACCTGGTCAGCAGCGATACCAATTTGGCAACCGACATCTTCGTTCATGACCGGCAAACCGGGCAAACTACACGCGTCTCCGTCGCCTCTGATAGCTCAGAGGGAAATGATGTTTCCTACAAACCCACCATCTCCGCCGACGGCCGTTATGTGGCTTTTCAATCCTATGCCAGCAACCTGGTCAGCGGCGATACAAATGGTACGGGGATGACTTCGTTCATGACCGACAAACAGGGCAGACCACGCGTGTTTCGGTCTCCTCTGATGGCACAGAGGGAAATGGTGTGTCCTCCCACCCCGCCATCTCCGCCAATGGGCGTTATGTTACATTTTACTCTAATGCCAGTAACCTAGTTAGCGGAGATACAAATGGTACGGGGACGTCTTTGTCCATGACCGGCAAACCGGGCAAACCACGCGCGTCTCCGTCGCCTCTGATGGCACACAAGGAAATAATAGTTCTTGTTGCTCCCCGCCATCACTGAAGACGGCCGTTATGTAGCTTTTCAATCTGGGGCCAGCAACCTGGTTAGCAGCGACACAAATAGCTGGTCTGACGTCTTCGTTCATGACCGGCAAACAGGGCAGACCACGCGTGTCTCTGTCGCCTCTGATGGCTCGGAGGGAAATAATTATTCCTCTTTATTCGACCCGCCATCACCGCCGACGGCCGTTATGTCACTTTTTACTCCGAAGCCAGTAACCTGGTCAGCGGCGATACCAATGATACGGGGGACATCTTTGTCCATGACCGTGGGCCAGAACTCAGCCAGGTTTATTTGCCATTTGTGACAAGGTGATGGCATACACATAAGAAAGGATAAATAACAGTACACAAATATTCTTCCGAAAGAAACACGAAGGAAACACTCTAACTCGGGATAAATAGCGCGATGCCAAAATTTTTAGCCTGAACGCCAGTCAGATTATTGTGATCCTAGTTTTGTGTACCGCTAGGGACAAAGGAAAAACTGAATATGAAGCGTTATTTTGTGTTCCTGCTTGTGATTCTTGCTACGATTCTTTTCATTTCAATGGCGAGCGCCGCTGGCAGCAGAGACGATCGCAGCGTAACACCTGGGTCGAATGCAAACCCTGAAACGCCGGAGGTGGATATGGCAGAAGGCAATCTGCCCGTTGTGGTTCGGGCACTTACTGATGGAACAACGACGCGCGTCTCCGTCTCCTCCGATGGCACAGAGGGAAATGCTGATTCTTATAAATCTTCCATCTCCGCCGACGGCCGTTATGTCGCTTTTTTCTCTAATGCCAGCAACCTGGTCAGCGACGATACAAATGGCGAGCGTGACGTTTTCGTTCATGACTGGCAAACTGGGCAGACCACACGTGTCTCCGTCGCCTCTGATGGCACAGAAGGAAATAGTAGTTCCATCGACCCCTCTATCTCCGCCGACGGCCGTTATGTCGCTTTTGACTCTTTTGCCAGCAACCTGGTCAGTGACGATACAAATGGCTGGCCTGACGTCTTCGTTCATGACCGGCAAACCGGGCAAACCACGCGTGTCTCCGTCGCCTCTGACGGCACAGAGGGAAATACTGATTCTTATAACTCCTACATCTCCGCCGATGGCCGTTATGTGGCTTTTAACTCTTATGCCAGCAACCTGGTCAGCAGCGATACCAATGGCCTAATGGACATCTTCGTTCATGACCGGCAAACCGGGCAAACCACACGCGTCTCCGTCGCCTCTGATGGCGCACAGGGAATTGGTTGGTCCTCCATCCCCGCCATCTCCACCGATGGCCGTTATGTCGCTTTTGAATCTGATGCCACCAACCTGGTCAGCGACGATACAAATGGTACAGGGGACGTCTTCGTTCATGACCGACAAACTGGGCAAACCACACGTGTCTCCGTCGCCTCCGATGGCACAGAGGGGAATGATGGTGCCTTTCATCCCGACATCTCTGCCGATGGCCGTTATGTCGCTTTTAACTCTTCTGCCAGCAACCTGGTCAGCGGCGACACCAATGGCCGGCCTGACGTCTTCGTTCATGACCGACAAACCGGGCAGACCACGCGTGTCTCCGTCGCCTCTGATGGCACACAGGGAAATAATACAATCGACAACTATCCCGTCATCTCTGCCGACGGCCGTTATATCGCTTTTGGCTCTGCGGCCAGCAACTTGGTCAGTGTCGACACCAATGGCTGGACGAACATCTTCGTTCATGACCAGCAAACCGGGCAAACGACGCTCGTCTCCATCGCATCTGATGGCACACCGGGAATTGGTTGGTCCATCATCCCCGCCATCTCCGCCAACGGCCGTTATGTCGCTTTTCAATCTTCTGTCAGCAACCTGGTCAGCGGCGATACAAATGGTGCATACGACGTCTTCGTTCATGACCGTGGGCCAGAACAAAGTTTGGTTTATTTACCATTGGTGACAAGGTGAGGACATAAGCAAATGCTCAATCGCCACTCTCATCGCCGCACCTAACAATGCGTCAAAGCCCTGTGTCGCTGCATCATCCGGCCCATAACCTACACTTACTTGCGAAATTTAACTTTTCCAATAGGTTGAACTTCTCTGGCCAATGTACTAATCTTACCAGGGTGAAAATCTGCGAAATCTGTAATGGTGAAAATTTATTGAACCGCAGAGTCGTGGAGAACGCAGAGAAACACACTTAAGAGAAAATCTTTGCGCCTTTACGTCTTTGCGGTTCATTTTTGTAAAATCTGTGGCAAAAAACGGATACTTTATGAGCAACAGTTTCCCCCCAGAAGGATATGTGCAAACAAAATCGGCCGTTTCCGGCATTGAAGTGTTTCGCCCCCTAAAACCGGAAGAGCTGGAAGACGCCCGCCCCGTCGTGGATTTTCGTTGCCCCAACTGCGACGGCGCAACCGCCTACAGCACCGACGATGGCGGCCTCATCTGCTCCTTTTGCGGCTACCACGAAGCGCCTGAAGTGGAAATTGTGGGCAAAGGGGCACAAGAGTTTGAATTTACGGTAGAAACCGTGGAACGTGCCACCAACGGTTGGGGACAGGAACGTAAGGAGCTGGTCTGCAATAGCTGCGCCTCCCACATCACGCTCTCCACAGAAATGCTTACCCACACCTGCCCGTTTTGTGGCTCCAACGCCGTGGTGCAAACGCGCGCCCCGCAAGACGTGCTGCGTCCTCGCTTTTTGGTGCCATTTGTCACCACCACAGAAAACTGCCGCCAAATTACGGCCGTTTGGCTGCAAAACAGTTGGATGCTGCCCCAAGATTTACAAAACCTGGCCCGCTCCACAGAATACACGCCCATCTACATCCCGTTTTGGACATTTGATGCCCGCACCAAAGCCACCTGGCGTGCCGAGGTGTTCAACACCGACGCCAACCGCCGCCGCCACTCCGCCCCCAACTGGAAATGGGAACGAAACGCCCTACTCAAACTGGGCAACCGGGAAGGCAAACAGTGGGATTGGGAATCTGGGGCAGCCAGCCTGTTTACCGATGACCTGCTCATCAGCGGCAGCAAGCAAATTAACCTGACGCTGCTTAAACAACTGCGCGGTTACCGCCTGAACGACCTTGTTCCCTACGAGCCCACCTTCCTGGCAGGGCTCTCCGCCCAGGCGTATGATGTCGATCTGGAAACCGCCTGGGCCTCGGCACGCAGCTCCATGCGCGCCAAAACCAAGGAAGCCTGCCTGGAGCAGGCCAGCGCCCGCTCTACCCGCAACTTCAGCATGAACCTGGACTTCAGCGAAGAAAGCTGGCGCTACATTTTGCTGCCGCTTTATCTGGCTCCCTATCGTTATGGCGATAAGGTTTTCCAGGTAATCATTAACGGCCAAACCGGCACCATTGCCGGGCAGCGTCCGGTTGACTGGCGTAAAGTGGCCCAATATCTGGGCCTTGCCTTCTTGCCAGCGCTGCTGCTGGCCATCGTGGCGGCCATCTTCCTGGCCAATGGCAATGACAGCGTGGGCGTGCCGGTAGGCATGGTGGCCGGTTTCAGCCTGTTCATCTGGCTCATTTTTGTGATCGACACGCTGCGCAAAGCAGGCAGGCTGGCCAACGCCTGATCAATTGTGAATGGTGAATTGTGAATAGTGAAGCAAAACGAGTTGAAGAAAAATGGCTGTCAGCCTGGGGTGAAAATTGGGTGCTGGAAGGCTGCGCCAACTGCAACGGCATCTTTGTGCTGCCACCAGAGAAAGTGAGCCAGCGCTGCCCCATCTGTGGCCAAGCGGCTCTCGCAGAGATGAACCCCGCCGACAATCGCCCCATCTACACACAGCCGCCGGAGCTGGTGGTGCGATTCCGTGCCCAAGAGAATGCCCTGCGCAGCAATGTTGCCAAGTTTGCCCGCAGCCTGTGGCTGGCCCCAACTGACCTGAATGAAAACACGCTACTTGGCCGGTTGCAGCCCGTTTATTTGCCGATGTGGTTGGTGGATGTGCAGGTGCAGGGCGAGTGGCAGGCAGAAATGGGCTTCGATTATGAGATTGTGAGCCACCGAGAGCAGTATCGCCAAAACAATTGGCAAACGGAGCGAGTGAAGGAGACGCGGGTGCGCTGGGAGCAGCGCGTCGGGCGACTAAACCGCCAGTATGATAATCGGGCTGCACCAGCTTTGGAAGAACAGGCAGAAGTGGAAGGCAAAATCGGCCGTTTTCAGCTGCAAGAACAAAAGCCGTTCCATCCAGGTGATTTGACGGGGGCGATTGTGCATCTGCCCAACCGGCCACCGGAGGATGCCTGGAATGATGCGCGGGTGGTTCTGCAAAGTTCGGTGGCGCAGGATTGTTGCGAGGCGTGTGAGGCGGACCACACGCGCGGCTTCAAATGGTCGCCCCACTTTGCCAACCAGCAGTGGACCCAAATGCTGCTGCCGCTTTACACCAGCTATTATCTGGACGATGACAACCGCGCCCAAATGGTGCTGCTACACGGGCAAACAGGCCAGCTGCATGGCGTACGACGCGCCTCGATGAAACGGGCCAGACGCATCGCGGCTATCATTGCGGTGGTTACGGCCGTTTTCCTGGTACTTACTCTAGCGCTAATTTTGCTCGGCTACACGGTCACAGAGGAAGCGTTCGCCTGGGCCGGGCTGGTGGGTGTGCTAACGGTGGGTGTGGGCGGAACTGCCGTCCTGCCCCTGCTCTATGCCTGGTACGTCAACACCTTCCAATCCCCCAAGTGAGTGCAGCAACGGCCGTTTAAGCCGACGCCGGTTCCTTGATAAAACCGCGCGTCACCTGCATCACCTTTTCAATATTTGCCCACTCGTGCGTATAGGCGGGCGAATCCACCCGGTGTTCCGGATCATCAAAATAACGGCCGTTGGTTTTGGCCACCTCAGGCGATAACGCCAGGTAAGTGTAGGTTTGGGCCATTTCTTCCGGCGCGATGGAAAATTTGCTCTTGAGTGCGTACATTTTGCGCAGCAGCGTGGGCATATTAGGGTACCGTTTATCTACATCAATCCTCACGTTAGTCACGCGGATGGCATTGGTGGTTACGGCCGTTCCCGCTAACTGTTTCGCCAACCAGTACGTATACATCACCTGCGCCTGCTTGGACTGGTAATACGCTTTTTCCACGCTGAACTTGCGCTGGCGGAACTCCGGATCGGCCAAATCAACCTTGAGGAATGGATGCGCGATCAGCCCTTTGGAAGAAATGGTGATGATGCGGCCCTGCTCGCTGCGTTGCAGCGCCTCCAGCAGCAAATCCGTTAGCAACACGGGGCCAACGTGGTTGGTAGCCCACACCTTTTCGACGCCTTCCTCCGTAAAGGCAATCTGCTTTTGGCGAATGTCGAAAAGCGCCGCATTTTGAATCAGCACATCCAGCACCTGGTAGCGAGCCAGGAACGCCTCGGCAAACGCACGGATCGACGACTGGAGAGACATATCTACCAGCATCAGCTCCACATCCTGGCTGCTGGCCTGCTGCCGAATGTCGGCCAGAGCTGCTTCGCCGCGCTGCTGGCTGCGGCAGGCAATAATGACTTTGTGCCCCTTTTGGGCAATCTGCACCGCCGCTGCCTTGCCAATGCCGGAATTCCCGCCGGTGATAACCACAATTTTTTGCTTCATGATGATTCCTTTGCGCCCAAGCCAGACGCTAAAATATGCAATGCCTGGTCAAACAACTGCACCGCTTCCGGGGTTTCATAGAGGGAACGGCCGTCCGAAGGCATTTCCTCTTGTTGCAGGCGGTTGATCAGATAGCTGCCCAATTCGTTAAAAATGACGTTAAAAAAGAATGCGGCCAAATCGGGATCAAGTTCGGCGTCAATATCGCCACGCGCCTGGCCTTGTTCTACCAGTTGGCGAAAGAACCCAGTTGCGCCAACTTTGGCTTGCGCCTGCATGGCTGCGGGCAGCGTGCCGCTGCGCACCGCTCGGTAAGCAATTTGGCTGAGCTGTGGCCGGGCCAGTTCAAAGGCAATGCCTGCCTGACTCAACCAGCGAATGTAGGCAAACGTGCCCATCTGCGGGTCCGGCGGGTTGCCATCCAGAAACTGCGCCTTGGCTTCTGCTCCCAACGTCAGCAGATAGGCGTATAAATCTTCCTTGTTCTCGAAATATTGATAAAAGCTGCCCTTGGCAATGCCCGCCTGAGCCACAATGCGTGAAATAGAAGCCGTGTCGTAATCATTCTCGGCAAATTCGGCCAGCGCCAATTCGATAATTCGCTGCCGCTTATCTTCAGGCAAATTAAAAAAGGTTTCTTTCGGCATTTATGAACCAATCCTCTTTATATGACCAGTCGGTCATGTGACTGGTCGGTCACATTATACAGAAACGGCCGTTCCCCTGTCAATCCCCCTCATCTAGAAAACCGTCAGCCACATGTCACCCACTGCCTGTGACATTTGTCAACAGTTGCTTAATTCGATTGACGCCCTAAAATTGAGTTTGTATAATCCTCCGCAGTTGCATAGATTTGCATAGATTTATTCTGTTTTACAGTGATTCTGGATAGATTTGATGAATAATTTTCTCCCCGAAACTGAGCAGTGGTTGTCACTTTCCAAAGCATCCGAATTCCTCGGCGTGCACAGCACCACCCTCAGACGTTGGGCCGACAATGGGCAAATTGCCTTCATGATGACCCCCGGTGGCCATCGCCGATTTTCTCTGGGCGATTTGCAGCAGTTTTCCACCGAGCGGCGACAGGCGCAAATGCCCGCCAGCTTTGAGCAAATGTGGGCCGAAAAGGCGCTGACCCAAACGCGCCAGGCGATCTCGGCGCATAAAGATGCTCACTGGCTGGCTGGCTACGATGACGAGATGCGCGAGCAGCACCGCCTGCTGGGTCGCCGGCTGATGGGATTAACCCTGCAATATATTTCTGATCCAGAAACCAACGGCACTTTGCTCAAACAGGCAGAAGAGATTGGGGCGCAGTACGGCCGTTTGGCCCGCCAGACCAATTTACCCCTGACAGAAGCGCTGCAAGCCACGCTGCTGTTTCGGGATATGCTGGTAGACACTGCGTTTCAACTGCCCAACTCCGTCAACATCAAGCCAGAGGCCAACCTGCGCCTGATGCGCCGCATCAATGAACTGCTCAACGTGGTGCATCTGGCGATTGCCCAGGCTTACGAAGGCCAGCCGTAAAACAGACCCATTTTCATACTCTGTACACCAACTGCATAGCGGTTCTGAACCATGGTCGCTGCCAACGGCCGTTCCTGCCGCTTGCCACTGGACGAGGATTTTGACGAATGACCCAATTACGCAGTGAAATTGTAATTATCGGTGGCGGTATTTCTGGATTGGCCGCCGCTTATTATTTGGAAAAAGAAGCCCGCGCCAACGGGCTGGCCATCCACACCACCGTGGTAGAAAAAGAGACCCAGCTGGGCGGCAAGATTGCCACGCAGCGTCACGACGGTTTTGTCTTTGAGGGCGGTCCCGAATCATTTGTGACGCGCAAGCCAGAAGCGTGGGAATTGTGCCATGAACTGGGCCTGGGCGACCGGTTGGTGGGCACTACCAGTTCCGGCAAAAATTATGTGCTGCACAACGGCCGTCCCGCCATCGTGCCCACTGGCCCGGTCAGCTTGCTCTCGACCCCGCTGCTTTCGGCGGGCGGCAAGCTGCGTTTGCTCAAGGAGCCGTTTGTGAAGCCGCGCACCGCCGCCAGCGATGAGTCGCTGGGCAGCTTTTTGCGCCGCCGCCTGGGGGATGAGATGGTGGAAAACATCGTCAAGCCCGCCATTGGCAGCGTTTATTTGGGCGATGTGGACGGGATGAGCGTGCAGGTATCATTCGGCCGTTTTGCCGAGATGGAGCAGAAGCACGGCAGCGTGGTGAAAGGCATGTTTGCTCTGATGAAAGAACGCAGCGCCGAGCGCAAAACATCTGGCGAAGCGCGTCCGGCCAAAAAGCCCAGCTTTGCCACTTTGCAAAACGGGCTAATGGAGATGGTGGAAACGCTGGCGGCCCAGATCGACGGGGAGATTTTGCTGGACACGGCCGTTTCTTCCCTGCAACACAACCCCACTCAGGCCCAGCCGTACACCCTCACGCTGAGCGACGGCCGTACCCTCCAAGCGGATGTGGTGGTGCTGGCCACGCCGACCTTTGTCTCGGCTGAACTGCTGGAGGATGTGGCGGAAACGGCCGTTACCGACCAGCTCCACGCCATCCCTTACAACCCCGTCACCACCGTCAACGTCGCCTTTAACCGCAGTGAAATTCACGACCCATTTGATGGTTTTGGCGTGGTGGTGCCCGCGGCCGAAACATCGCGCCTGTTGGCCATTGAAGGGATGAGCGTCAAATTCCCCCATCGCGCCCCAGGCGACCAGTTTGTGCTGCGCGCCTTCGTGGGCGGGCAGGCCGATCCCGAGCTGGCTGAACGTTCCGACGAGGAACTCATCAAGCTGGTACGGCAAGAACTGGCCAATATTTTCGACATTACTGCCGAGCCAACCCAAGTTCACATTCAGCGATGGCTACCAGCCAACCCGCAGCCGCCCATCGGCCATCTGGCGATGATTACCCAGATTGAGCGCACGCTGGCGCAGGAACTGCCGCAGCTTTACCTCACCGGGGCCGGGCTGCGCGGCCAGGGCATCCCCGACTGCATCCGCCAGTCGCGCAATTTGGTGGCGCAAATCGTCACCGACTTGCAAACAAAAACGGAAGCTTTGGCTTAACAACCATAAGAGAAACAATCCTTTGCAACGGGATTTTCAACTGTAGAGGAACACGCTCCCGGAGGCAACGTGGCCACGCCTCACCACGCTGCCCCCGGGAGCCGTGAACCGCACCCAATCAAAAATTACCAATAAAAATACGTGGCGCGCGCTGAGCGCTAAATATTTCCCCGAAAAATGTTGTTGTGTTCGCTTACATGTGTGCATTTTCCGAGGAAATCCCAACAGGAGAGAAGAAAATGAAGCGAAGTTTTAACCTGATTCGACTGGCGGCCGTGCCGTTGAGCCTGACGCTGATCAGCATTTTGGCGGGCAGCGTCATCAACCGGGTGATGGTCGTGGAACTGGGCCTGCCGGTGACGCTGGCCGGGTTATTTTTGGCGGTGCCGCTGCTAGTAGCGCCTATTCGCGTTTGGCTGGGCTACCGTTCCGATGCGTACCCGATTCGTGGGCTGCGGCGGGAGCCGTACATCATTGTTGGCGCGGGATTGGCTGGTTTGGGAGCGGCCGTTTCCGTGGCCCTGGTTTTGCGTACCGAAGCGTTGCTCAGCGTGGGCGCGATTGCCACCCTGCTGTTCCTGATCGTCTACGGCATCGGCAAAAACCTGACGAGCAACACCTTCCAGGCGCTGCTGGCCGACAAATTTGAAGAGGGCGCACCGCGCTCCCGCGCCGCCACGCTGTACGAAGTGGTCAACATGATTGGCCTCATCGCTGGGGCGGGCATTGTGGGTGCAACTTTGCAGCCATATTCGCCGGAGCGGCTCACCGTTGTCGTGGCTGTCATCGGCGTGATGGCCTTGGTGTTTGCCTTCATCGCGGCTCCTGGTCAGGAACCGCGCGACGTGGCCGACCGGGGCAGCCAGGCGGCTCGTTCACAAGATTTCCAGACAATTGTCAAGACGGTGGTGCTGGGCAATCCGCAGGTGCGACGCTTCTTCATTGTTGTTATGTTAACTTTGCTGGGCACACAAATTCAGGATGTGTTGTTGGAGCCGTATGCGGCCGTTCGCTTTGGCATGACGGTGGGCGAAAGTTCACAATTGACCGCCTTCTGGGGGGTGGGAACGCTCATCGCCATGCTGGCCTCGGGACTGTACCTGATTAAGCGCTTTGGCTACCTGCGTATTTACCGCATCGGGCTGGGCGTAGTGGCGGTGATGTTTTTGCTCATCGTGGCCATTGGCTTTACGGGCAATGCCAATTTGCTGCGGCTGGCGGTTGTTTTGCTGGGGCTGGGCACCGGTTTATCGGCGGCGAGTTTGCTGGTTTCGATGATTGAGTTCACCACGGAAGCGCGCGCCGGTCTGCTGATTGGCGTGTGGGGCGTGGCGCACCAGTTGGGGCGGGCGATGGCCAGCCTGATGGGTGGCATCGTCGTGGATGGCTTGATGTCGGTGTCTGGCGGCAACGAAATGCTGGCCTATGGCACGGCATTTACGCTGGAAATTGTGCTGATTGTGGTGGCCATCGGGCTTATCGGCAAGGTGAATGTGCAAGAGGCGAAGGCGTCGGTGGCGGAGTTTGGTGTGGCGGGAACGGCCGTTCCTGCCGTCACTGATTAAAAAATGGGACGCGGATAAACGCTGATGACGCGGATTTTTTATCCGCGTTCATCAGCGTCCTAGATTCTTGAGGGGTTTGGTGGCGGATTTACGGCCGTTCCCGACTCCCTACCCTCTCACCAACAAAAACTGTACGAGCAAAACAATCACCACCAGCAGCGCCACAACCAGGAAGCCCCATTCCACGAGGCGGGGTTTAGTTGGTTGCGGTGGAACAACTGCCGTTACCGTTACCGTTTCCATCCTTACTTCATCCGGTTCGTTGGCCAAACGGCCATGCAGCTTGAATGTCGCTTCTACAACCTTAATGGCTAACCACAACAAAACTAAAGCTATGAAAACAAACACAAACCCTTGAGGGGTCAGACGCAACGCCTCTAACACACCGGTGATAAATGCCATGCCGGTCAGCAATAAGATCACAATTGCAGCTAAACGGCTCTTCCAAAGAGCTAGCAGTAAGGCCAGGGCAATTAAGAAAATTGCTTCAAGACGTATTGAAGGAAAATATTTAAAACTCAGGATGAGTTGATAAATACCCAGTCCGCCAAAAACGATCATGCTTTGTTGTATAACTTCCAGTGCGGCTTTGCGACTGTTAATCGTGCCAAACAGGCTGATTTTTTTCTTCGAGACTGTGGTCATAACGTATTCTCCTCTGGCACTGAGACCGTGTAAACGAAAAACGGCCGTTTCTCAACGCCATAAATCCACCGGCAAGCTTCACCAAACTCCTAGCAACAACCGGCAGCGTTGCACCGCTTGGCTATGGGCAAAGGTAGTCAAAAATATCGTCAATGTAATTATTGATGGTAGAAAAATGGCCGCCATCTTCCACTTCTAGCAATTCAGCATGGGGCAGCACATTGGCTAAAAACCGCCCCATGCCAATGGGTACTTGCTGATCATACAAACCATACCACAGCTTGATGGGCAGCTTGATATCTGCCAGATTAAATCCCCAGGAACGCACGTAAAGCTGCCACTCCCAGGCATCCCCCTGCACACCTTGCCGGTGCGCTTCCTGGGCAGCTTTGGAAAATATTTCAATAATTTCTGGCCTGTTGTCAATGAGTTCAACATCCGGTTTGGGCATCGCTTGCTTCATGCGCTTTAACATTTGTTCCTGGTTGCTGTAGAACCCGGCCATTTGCTTGAGCAAAAAGCGATTCATGAAAGGCACATGTTTGGCCGTGGCGAAAATGAGCCGGACGGGTGGCCACATCCCCTGATATTGATTGGGCATGGTTGCGGGCGCAGTGCCACTGACAACGGCCGTTCGCTGAATCTTCTCTGGTATTTTGTAGGCAGCTGCCAACACATGCGGCCCGCCGCCAGAAAGCCCAAAAATAGAGAAGGTTTCGAGCGACAACGCCTGCGCTAACGCCAGAACATCCCCGGCCCAATCTAGCAAACTACGGTTTGGGGCAAAGGTGGATAAGCCAAAACCTGGCCGATCGGGCACAATTAGCCGAATTTGCTTCCGGCTGGCGGCTTCGGCAAACCATTGTCCTTCAAAACGAGAGCTGTTGCCGCCTGTGAAATAGAAAACCGGAAAGCCTGCCCTCTCGCCGTATTCAGCGTAGCCCAAGGTTCGGCCATCAGGCAACTGTATGGTTTGGTCGGTTTGTTGTTTTTGCATCTTTTTCCCTTTTTTGTGGGCCGTACGGCCGTTTCTCAATCTACCAACTTCTCCGCCTGAGCCAGCAACCACGCCTCCACTTCGGGGATGTTTTCACTCAGCCGGGCGGCGGCTACGATGGGCAGCCAACGGTCATATTCCTCCCGCCCCGCCGGCCGCAGCGCAAAATAGCGGCGCAGGTAAATGGCATGAAACAGCCGCACAAACAGCTTCTCGATGGGGCTGGTGGTTTGTTCGGTGGCCGCAACGCCCTGGGCAATGATCGACGAGCGCGCCAAATCTGCCAGCGGATTGCCCCGCGTGGCGTCAATCCAGTCGATAATCACCTCCCCTTGCGGCGTGGCCAGCACGTTGGCCGGATGAAAATCGCCGTGGCATAGCTGATCGCCATCGGGCATGGTGGCCAAAGCAGCCAAACTTCGTTTCCGTAACTTATCTGGCAAGGCGCTGGCTTGCTCAATTTTCTCGGCCAGCCGCTGCCGCTGCCGGGTAATCTCCAGCGTGATGGTTCTGCTGTGCATTTCAACGTGCAGTTCCGCCATGCGACGGCCGTAATGAAGGATCGTCCACGGCTTTTGGGGCATCACTTCAAATAAAGCGGCACCGGCCACCCGCTCGTAGATGAGTCCGGTACGGCCGTTCACTTCCACAATTTCCCCCACGGCAGGCGTTGACAAACCGCTGCTATGTACCATAGCGGCCAGCCGCGCTTCATACCCCACCGCCTCGGGCGAAAACCAATCGTAATACAGCTTAATCACCTTGCCCTCATCCCAGGCATAGATTTCGGCCGTACGGCCAAACGCAATCGGAGCAGCCAACTTTTTGTCCATCTGTCACCTTACCTTCACGAAAAATGAAACAATGCCCCCGTGACGAAAGTCCCCTTCATTCCAGCGGCATCCTCGCGCACAATAAAGGGTGAAACGGCCGTTACGCCACAACACACCGTTGTTTGGTGGGACCAGGGGCGGGAGGAAACGGCCGTTTCTTTCCAAACCCAACAGGAACCTCTACAATTCCAGATATTATATTTCAACAAAGACGAGGCACCCTATGCTGTCAGAAATTATGCAGAAAAAACTCACCCGCCATTTTCAGTTCCGCGATCTCAACAAAGATGGCTTTGTGCAGCGCAGCGATTGGGAGCAGTGCGCCCGCAATTTGGCAGCGCTGCGGGGCTGGCAACCCGATGACGACGCCTATCAGGACATGATGAACCGCCATGTGGCCATGTGGCAAACCTTTTGGCAGCCCGCCGATCGGGATGGCGATGGCAAAGTGACTCTGGAAGAGTACCTCAATCTGGCCGATTTCCAGCGGCGCATGGGCTTTGAATACGAAATGAAGCAGGTCACCCATCTGTTTGTAGCCATCTTCGACACCATTGATCTGGATGGCGATGGGCAGATTACCCGCGACGAATACAAGCTGTTTTTTGAAGCGTGGGGCATCGACACGGCCCTGGCAGAAGCAGCCTATGCCCAGATGGATTTTAACGAAGACGGCCGTCTCTCACGCGGCGCATTTTTGCAGTACGGCAGCAACTTCTACATCAACGACGAGCCAGATGTGGTCGGCAATTACCTGTTTGGCCCCTACGAATAATTTACGGCCGTTAAATCTCCGGGAGGTGCCGCAACCCCTCCCGGAGGCTTAGCTCAAAATCTTTACCAGGCGTACGCTTTTGGCGCTTCCCCACCCGGTCCTGGGAAAATTTCATCCAATTTTTGCAATGTCTCTTCGTCCAGAACAATTTCCGTGGCGCGCACGGCGCTTTCCAACTGCTCCATCGTGCGCGGGCCGATGATCGGCGCGGTCACAATTGGGTTGTGCAGCAGCCAGGCAATCGCCACTTCACCGGGCGGGTGACCAATCTCGCGGCAAAGCGCCTCATACTTTTCCAGCTTGTCCCGATTTTCTTCGACCTGCTTTTCAAAGTTCTCGCCCTTGCGACGACCGGTTGCCATTTTCTCCAGCGCGCCGCCCAGCAAACCACCGTCCAGCGGGCTCCAGGGAATCAGCCCCAAACCGTAATGACGGCAGGCGGGGATCACTTCCAGCTCTACCATACGATTGTTGAGATGGTAGATGCTCTGCTCGCTGACCAGCCCCAGCATGCCCCGCTTGTCAGCTTCCTGGCAGGCTGTGGCGATATCCCAGCCAGCAAAGTTGCTGGAACCCACATACACCACTTTGCCCTGGTTAATGAGGCTACCAAACGCCTGCCATGTCTCGTCCCAGGGGGCGTCGCGGTCGATGTGGTGCATCTGGTAAATGTCGATCCAATCGGTTTGCAAGCGCTGCAAGCTGCCTTCACAATGCTTGCGAATTTTGTAAGCCGACAGGCTGCGCTCGTCGCTGTTCACCTCGGGCAAGTTGGCTTTGCGCGTGACGGGGTTGAACACTTTGGTGGCCAGCACGGTTGCCTCGCGCCGTCCGCCGCCCTGGGCAAACCAGCGCCCAATGATTTCTTCGGTGTAGCCGTGCTCAACTTCCCAGCCGTACACATCGGCCGTATCGAAGAAGTTAATGCCTAACTCCAGGGCACGATCCATGATTTTGTAGCTTTCTTCTTCGCTGGTGTGCCAGCCAAAGTTCATCGTTCCCAGGCAAATGTTGCTAACGACAACACCATGTCTGCCCAGACGTTTATGGGTAACTGCCATGTTGAAACTCCTTTTGTGTGGTGGGTGGGAAACGGCCGTTTCCCACTCAAATGATTGCCTGCTTAAGCAAAAGCAGACAGTGGCATCATAAAGACATCGCTAGATTTTAGCGTAATTTAGCCCGCTGCCCCACATCCACCCCGTACTAAAGTCACCTTCAATACGGCCGTTTCCTCTCGCACAATATTTACAGGAGATTGCAGAATAAGCGGCACCACCAATCGTGTGCCACAAAATGGAGCGTGATTCATGAAACCATCAAACAAACCAGAAACCCATCGCGGGAAACTATCCCCTTCCAAAAGATTATCAGGCGAAATTGGCATTTTACTTGTTTTACTACTTGTCCTGGCTCTGCTGCTGGTCGCGCGACCAGCCCAAGGCGCGGGCGTCGTGGGCAGTGGCACACCGGGCAGCTGTACCGAAGCCGCCCTCAACACCGCCCTCTCCGGCGGCGGCAGCATTAGCTTTAACTGCGGCGGCAGCCACACCATCACCCTCACCAGCCAAAAAACAATCAACAGCAACACCACCATTAACGGCGGCGGGCAGATTACCCTCAGCGGCGGCAACAGCACCCGTCTGTTTTACCTGCAAAACGGGGCCAACCTCACGCTGCAAAACATCACCCTGCAAAATGGGAAAGGCAGCAGCGACGGTGGCGCCATTTACGTGGAACGGCTCAGCACCCTCACCCTGACCAACAGCGCCATCAACAGTTCCACTGCGCCAAACGGCGGGGCCGTGGCTCTCAATGGCTGGGGCTCTGGCGATGCAGGCGGCACGCTCATCGTCACCGACAGCAGCTTTAGCGGCAACAGCTCAACCGCAGGGGCTATTCCTGGCGGAGGCAACGGTGGTGGTGCCCTGTACATCACCGGTGGCTCGACGGCTACCGTGAGCGGCAGCACCTTTAGCAACAACACGTCCGTCAACGGCGGCGGCATCCACATTTTGGGTGCCAATCTCACCGTAACAAACAGCACGTTCACCAGCAACATTGCCAACAATACGGCGGGCGGCGGTGGTGGCGGCGCCATTTACGTCGATGGCACCAAAAATTTCAACGGCACGATTGATATTTCGTTGAGCACCTTTAGCAACAACCAGACCAACCAGCTCGGCGGGGCCATTTTCAGCTTCCCTGAAGGCACCGGCAGCACGATCATCAACCAGTCGCTGTTTGACGGCAATTCGGCGACGGGCAGCGGGCAGGGCGGGGCGATTTATCATCAAAGCGCCACCAGCAACGGCCCGCTTAGCATCAGCAACAGCACGTTTATGAACAACAACGCCCACGCCACCAATGGCGGTGCCAGCTCTGGCGGCGCACTCTGGCTGCTGGATGCCCCTGTCACCATCACCAGCAGCACCTTTGACGGCAACGATGCCACCACGCCGCTGCCCCTGGCTGCGGATGATTGGCATCGCGGCTTTGGCGGGGCCATCCGCACCAGCACCGCCACCACGATTGTGAACAGCACGCTGGTGAACAACACGGCGGGTTTTGTGGGCGGGGCCATTGCCGGGCCAGCCACGGCACGCAACACCATCATCGCCAACAACGACGGCGACAATCCGTGGGACATTCAGGAAAACTGTACGGATGTGCTGACCAATGCGGGCAACAATATTCAATTTCCGCAAAAAACGACGGGGAACTGGAATGATTACGAATGTTTTGGCAGCCAAACGGCCGTAAATCCCCAGGTCGGTACCATTGGCGATTACGGCGGGCCAACACCCACCGTGCCGCTTTTAGCCTCCAGCCCGGCCATCAATGCGGGCAGCAACTGCCCCACAACTGACCAACGCGGCTTTGCCCGCAATGGCGTTTGCGACATCGGCGCTTATGAGTTTGGCGGGGGTGTACTCATCATCAGCATCGCGCCGCCCTGGTCTGGCCTGAATAACGTGCACGACATTACGATGACGGTAAACGGGGCGGGCTTTACGCCTAGCTCAGTGGTGCGCTGGAATGGCAGTAATCGTGCCACCACGTATGTGAGTCCGTTTGTGATAACGGCCGTTATCCCCAGCACCGATGTAGATGCATTGGGCAGCTTCAACGTCACCGTCTATGACTCAAGCCGCAGCCTGGAAAGCACCCCAATGAGCTTCACGGTCGTAAGCCAACTGTACGAGACCTATTTGCCGGTGGTGATACGGCCGTAACTGATAAAATGCAGCACAATCACTCACCCATCTTTGCGAAACAGCGCAAAGGTGGGTGAGTTTCATCTTTTTGGTACAGTATCGCTATGAACACAAGCAAAAAAATCAATCAGGGCGATATTTTTTGGATTGTGCCAGATGCCGCAGGTGAATCCGAACTCGGTTTTTACCAGCATCCGTATGTGGTTATTCAGGACAGTGTGCTGAACCAAAGCCGCCTGAGCACCGTGGTTGTCTGCGCACTCACATCTAATGTGCGGCAAGCCAAAGATCCAGGCAATGTGCTGCTGGACGTAGGTGAGGCAAATTTACCCAAGCAGAGCGTAGTTGTGGTGTCAAAAGTGTCTTCGGTCAACAAAACGCAGCTTGGCGAGTACATTGGCTCGCTCACAGAGCAGCGGATCAAGCAGATTTTTGCAGGTATGCAATTTTTACAGAAAAGCTATTTTGGCGGTTAATTACGGCCGTTTCTTCTCCCCTCATTCTCCTCACAAAAAGCAACTCACAAAGTTTGGATCGATAATGGATCGCGCGGCACGTAAACTGAGGTTATCCAATACCCAAGTGCAATGCGGTACGGTACTGTTCCCACCGGTTGCGTTTTTAGCCAATAAGGAGAAACAACCATGGCATCTGAATTACAACAAAAGAAGTGGGCCAACATGTTCAACATGTTCGATGTAAATGGAGACGGCAAAATCGAGCAAGCCGATTTTGACCTGTTCCACAGCCGCCTCTATGAAATGCGCGGCATTGGGCCTGGGGATGCGCAATTTGATGAGTTGAACGGCCGTTTTGCCGGATTTGCTCAAGCACTGCAACAGATGACCCAATCAGAAAGTGTGGGGATGGATGATTGGATCAACTTTTTATCTGGTGTAGCCAACGCGCCACAAAAGTATCAGATCGTCCGGCCAATTTCTGAAGCGATTTTTGGCCTCTGGGATTTGAACGGCGACGGTCATGTTTCGCTTTCGGAGTACCGCAAGCTGTGCACCGTAATGCGCTTGGGCGAGGAATATGCCGACCAGATTTTTACTAAGCTCGATCTCAACCAGGATCAGCGGATTACGGTAGACGAGCTGATCACGCTGTCCGATGAGTTTTTTGTTGGCGATGATCCCGCCGCCCCTGGCAATCTATTTTTTGGCCCTCTGAATTAAAATAAAAAAAACGGCCGTAAACTGATGCATTCGTTTACGGCCGTTCAATTTTATTATCTGGATATAGCTAACCTACTGCAAATACCCCAGCCATTTCCACTGGTAATCAATCATCGTGTCCAACATCGCTTCCATCCCCTGATACCGGGTCACAATCGGATCCACCAGCAGCGCTTGCAGCGCCAACTCGCGCGACTTATGCAGGATGGCTTCGGCCGTCATATCGTGCACAGCCACCTGATTGCGCAGCAGGCCTAGGAACCCTTTGGGCAGCTGCCCCATCGCAATCCCGTGAATCCCATCCTTATCAATTGTGGCTGGCACTTCAACTACCAGCCAGTCCGGCAGTTCATCAATAAAGCCGTTGTTGGGAATATTGACGGCGGGCTCTTCGTAACCTGAATCCGTAACAATGCCCTCCACAATAGGTACGATTCGTTCCTTCAATTTTAGTTCAATTTTTGGCTCTACTTTCATCAAATAATTTTTGTAGAAGCGGTAAAAGTCGTTGATGCCCTTATGATCGGTGACATCGTAGGCCCACTGGATGTATTCACCAAAGTGGCTATCGCTGGTGATAGGCAGCACACCAAACCGCTCCAGCACCGCCTGGAACACGCGCCGCTCTGGCCATGCTTCCGTTCTATACACTGGCTCGGAAGCATCATCTGCCCCAGAATGCCCAGTTTCCTTGAAATATTTCTTTTGGGTGTCCAGCACAGGCATGTTGCCAAAAAATCCTGGCGCTCGCGCCAAAATGTCTGGATAAGCATCCGCCCCGGTTGCCGCATAGGTTGCCGTGAGCACGGCGCTAAAATGGTTAAGACCAGCCGCACGGACGGAAAGATCGGTATACGGCCGTTCCAGCACCAATGGCAAAAATCGTTCCAGCGAAGCAATTTCATGGCATAACCCGATAAACTTCAGCTCCGGGAAGGCTCGATGCACCGTGGTGCAAATGCGGCTCATCGGGTTGCTAAAGTTGAACACATAGGCGTCCGGGCAAATATCCATCACATCGGCGCAAATTTCTAAAATGGGCGGCGTGATGCGCAGGGCGTGGAATAAGCCACCAGGGCCGCCATTTTCACCATACACCTGCTGAATGCCATACTGCTGCGGAATCCGCCAATCCAGCTCCCACAGCTCAAACCGGTCACCCACCTCAATAGAAATAATGACAAAATCGGCTCCTTGCAGCGCTTCGGCCCGATTAGTGGTGGCCGAAATGGTGGTGGGCAGATTGTGGGCATCAATAAACGCCTCAGCCGTGTCCTTAACCACCCCCATCGTCACCGGATTAATGTCATGCAGCACGATGTGGCTGTCCGCCAAGACATCACTCTGAAAAATATCGCCAATGGTTCCATAGCCAAATTGAGCGCTGCCAGCGCCAATCAAAACAATTCGTTTACGCATAAAAACTCACCTACCTTCAAAAATTTCGGCAAATTATAGGACAGTTCCGCCCAAATGCCCTGCTCTTTTCATTGTAGGCTATACTCCACGCATAAGCATACCAAAGGGAGAAATCAACTCATGGGCAGTATCCATTTGCAAAATTGGGCAGGCAATTACAGCTATCAGGCAGAAAGCATTCATTATCCCGAATCGTTGGCACAGCTCCAGCAAATTGTGCGCCAGGCGACCAAGATCAAGGCGTTGGGCACGCGCCACTCTTTTAATGACGTGGCCGATACCACCGAGGCGCTTATCTCACTGGCCAAGATGGAACAGCCGCTGCTGCTCGATGAGGAAAAGAACCAGGTCACCATTGGCGGCAGCATGCGCTATGGGGAGCTATGCCGCTTTTTGGCAGAGGCGGGCTACGCGCTGCCCAATCTGGCTTCGCTGCCCCACATCTCAGTCGCTGGGGCGTGTGCTACGGGCACACATGGCTCAGGCATTGGCAATGGAAATCTGGCAACGGCCGTTTCCGCCATGCAACTCATCACCGCCAATGGTCATCAGGTCATTCTTTCCCGCGAAAATCAGCCCCAGCAATTTGCTGGTGCCGTTGTTTCCCTGGGTGGGCTGGGCGTCATTACCAGCTTAACGCTGGATCTGCGGCCCACTTTCGAGATGCGCCAGCTTGTGTATGACAATCTGCCCCACAGCGAACTGGCCGCCAATTTTGCAGACATCATGGGTGCCGCCTACAGCGTCAGCCTCTTCACCAATTGGCAAACGGACGCGGTGGAACAGGTGTGGCTGAAGGAAAAGTTGGCAGATTCACCGGTGGAAACGGCCGTTCCCACCTTTTACGGCGCCACCCTGGCCGACGCCGACCGACATCCCATCCTTGCTCAATCTGCCGAATACTGTACCCGACAAATGGGTGTAGCTGGCCCCTGGCACGAGCGGTTGCCTCACTTTCGGCTGGAATTTACGCCGAGCAACGGCGAAGAGTTACAGTCGGAATATTTTGTACCGCGGGAGGCGGGATTCGCCGCCTTTCAGGCCATCAAGCCGCTGGCCGAACAATTGGGTCCGCATCTGCTCATCTCGGAAGTACGCACCATTGCCGCTGACGATTTGTGGTTAAGCCCGGCCTACCAGCAAGACAGCGTGGCGTTTCACTTTACCTGGAAGCGAGATTGGGCCAACGTGCAAAAATTGCTACCGCTAATCGAAGAGGCGTTACGGCCGTTCGCCCCCCGGCCGCATTGGGGCAAACTATTTACCCTCACCCCCGCCGCGGTGCAAGCCCAATACGAAAAGCTCCCGGCGTTTCGGGAGCTTCTCCAACAATATGATCCCAGCGGGAAGTTTCGCAATCCTTACCTGGACAAATATATTTTCACCAAATAAGGTCGGTGGGCTTTCAGCAAAATCAGACCGGCTCGGCTGCCTCAGCGTACGACACGCCCGTGAGTTGCTCCGACATCTGCCACAACTTTTGGGCATCGGCCACATTGTGCGAAGCATCGTTAGATGGCACCTTCACCGGATAGCCGCGCTGCTCTCCAGTCCCGTCAGGGCCAAAATAATCGCCGCCGACAGCCTGCGGATCAACCGCCGCACGAATCGTGGGCAAGGCACCCATCGCTGCGCTCTGCATCATGAGGGAAAACAACGGCCGTGCCAATGGCATAGCCCAGTCAGGCACCATGTGATTGGCCAGGTTTGTCTCTGATACGCCGGGATGAGCCGCCAGCGCTTCGGCCTGCACGCCCATCGCCTCAAAACGGCGCTGTAGTTCGTAGGTAAAGAGCAAATTGGCCAGTTTGGAACGGCCGTATGCTGCCATCGGTGAATAGCCCTTCCCATCCTCAAACATGAGATTGGCAAAATCCATCTCGCCAAAACGATGGCCGCCGCTGCTCACGTTGACCACCCGCGCCCCTGGCGTGTTTGCCAGCAAGTCAAACAGCAGCCCCGTCAGCGCAAAGTGCCCCAGATGGTTGGTGCCCAGCTGCCGCTCGAAGCCATCTTCGGTACGGCCGTACGGCACCATCATGATGCCTGCATTGTTCACCAGCACGTCCAGCTTGTCATATTTCGCCTTAAACGCCTCAGCAAACGCCCGCACCGACGCCAGACTGGTTAGATCCAGTTCCATAATTTCGGCTTGAGCCTGGGGCACCTCCGCCCGCAGCTCGGCCAGCGCCGCCTGCGCTTTATCCATGCTGCGGCAAGCCAAAATGGTTTGCGCCCCCTTGCGGGCAAACTCCTTCGCCGCTTCGTAACCGATGCCGCTGTTGGCCCCCGTCACAATAATCACTTTACCCGTCAGATCGGGCATATTCGCCGTGGTCCAATGATCTTTCGCTGCGCCATTTCCATTTTTCCGTGACCGCAAATAGCTCACAATCCCAACGCCCGCTGCGGCTGTTGCCAGGCCGCCAATCCATTTTTTATTCATGTTCATTACCTCTTTTTACAAAATACCAACCTGTCTTTTTAGTATAGCAAGGGTGGGAAACGGCCGTTTCCCATCCTCATCCACGCCTTAATAAGAAGACAAATAACGCACGCCCGTCAGCTCTTCAGAAATTTCCCAGAACCGTTTGCGCAGCGCCGCATCATCGAGCGCAGCATGACAAGCTTGCTCGGCGGGATAGCCGCGCACGCGGGAGGTCCCTGGCCCATAAAAAACGCCCCCCTTCGCGGCGGGGGCCGTCGTCGCATAAAGCTGGGGCAAAACGCCCATCTCAATATCCTGCCCCATCAAAGGGCCTATCACGCGGTAGAGAATACGTTCGCTCAAAGGAGCACCGGATTCTTGCAAACTGTTCGTCTGCAAGTTACCCATCACCAAACCAGGATGCGAAGAATTGGCCAAACTGTTGTGCCCGGCCGCTTTAAGCCGCCGATCCAGCTCGGTAGCAAAGACCGCATTAGACAGTTTACTTTGCCCGTAGGCCCCCCAGCGACTGTACCCTTTTTCACCCATCAAATCGTCAAAATTGATTCGGCCCCGGAACGCCGCGCTGCTAGAAACGCCATGAACGCGCGAGCCAGGCGTGCTGGTCAGCACGTCAAGCAGCAGCCCCGTCAGGGCAAAGTGGGCCAGATGGTTAACGCCAAACTGCATCTCAAAACCATCTTCCGTTTTAGCGCGGGGGATAGCCATGACGCCCGCGTTGTTGAGCAAAACATCCAGGCGATCGTATTTTGCCTTAAATGCCTCAGCAAACGCCCGCACGGAAGCCAACCTGGCATTGTCCAGTTCCATCACGTCCAGCTTGGCGTTCGGTACCTGCTGCAAAACTTCCGCCTTAGCCGCCTCTGCCTTGCGCAAATTGCGGCAGGCCATCACCACAGTCGCCCCTTTTGCGGCAATGGCCTTGGTCGATTCCAGACCCAACCCGCTGTTGGCCCCGGTGATAATGACAACCTTACCCGTCATATCGGGCATATCGTTTTGTGTCCATTTGTTACTCATAAGAAATACTCCTCATTTCGCGAACTAAGATTGATTAGTCAGTCAAATTTTGCTCAAAAAAAATTTAGGGCGTGACGCCCTTCCAAAAGATTTCAAATCCTTGGGTGATGTGCCGGGTCAGGGGCATATCGGTTAAGTTTTGGGCGGCTGCGTAAGAAACGGCCGCTTCCAGCTGTGCATAAAAAATCTCCCCAAGATACGCCGGCGCAATATCAACCAGCTCACCAGAGGCAATGCCCTGCACAATCATGTCGTAGGCAAAGGCCAGCTCGGCCTCCTGGCTCTGCTGTGCCTCCTGGCTCACCAAATTGGAGAGCTTGAGCTGCATCATCAGGCTGTACCGGACTGAAAAGCGCAGTCCCCAGTCAATATGGCGGAACCAGATATGCTCCACGCGCGCTTTAAGCGGGCCTGCCTGCGGGTAGTCCGCCAGCAAATGCGCCATCCATTCCTGCTTGAGCTGCTTGTACACGGCGTCAATCAGCCCGTCTTTAGATTCAAAGTAGTTAAACAGCGTGCCGGTACCCACACCCGCATGCTTGGCAATGCGGGAGGTCGGTGTGTTCCAAAACCCTTCCTTGGCAAAAAGGTCAATTGATGCTTCGATGAGCTGTGTCGCTTTGTCGTTCATGGACAAGATAATACACCAGATTGACTAATCAGTCAATATCTATTTTCTGCCACAGAGCGCCCAGAGATTTTAGAGAAAATCCTCTTATTCCTCTGTGCCCTCTGTGGCAAATATTATTTCATGTGTAATCCTTCCGATTCGGTCCGCCCACTCTGGCCAACCAGCGGGCAAAACCGGGTGAGAGGTTGTAGATGAAGGTGAGCAGTTCCAGGTAGCGGGGCAGCGTGCGGATTGGCTGCTTTTTGACGACGGCCTGGAGAACGGCCGTTGCCACTCGTTCTGGCGTTAAGGCAGGCAAAAATTGGGTAAACGGCGGCATCCGCTCATTGGAAACGTGCTTGCGGAAGAAGTCTGTACCCGCCACGGTACCCAGCCGCACAATCGTGGCGTTCACCTGTGAATCGGCCAGCTCTGCGTGCAATGTTTGGGTGTAGGCGTCGATAGCCGCTTTGGTAGCCGCATACGCTGCCGACGCGCCGCCCACAAAGGCGCGTCCCGCCACCGAACCGATGTTGACGATGTGACCCCGCCCCGCCACCAGCATTTTAGGCAACACAAAGCTGGTGCCAATGACCATGCCATCGTAACCCACACGCATGGTGCGCTGCGCTTCTGTTACATCCATTTCGGTCACGTTGGCCCAGCGCACAAAGGCGGCATTGTGGATGAGCAGGTCGATACGGCCGTTTCCCTCCCAAATCGCCCCCAACCACGACTCATATGCCGCCCGGTCCGTCACGTCGCAGCGGTTCAGGTGAATCTGGTTGGCTGTAGGCAGCGTAGCACGTGCCGCTTCTGCCTTTTCCAAACTACCCTGCGAAAAACCACATGCGTAAACCGTGGCTCCCTCCGCTGCCAACGCCTGCGTCATCGCCCAGCCAATCCCCTGCGTCCCGCCCGTTACCACACAAACTTGCTCTTCAAATCGTTTCATCATGCTACCTGATTTTTTAACCGCGGAGGACGCAGAGAAAGAAAAAGCTCCGCGTCCTCCGCGCGCTCTGCGGTAAATTATTCTCCGTGGATGGTGATGACCAACCGACGACTGCCGCCCCGATTGCGGTGTTCACAAAGATAGATGCCTTGCCAGGTGCCTAGATGGAAACGGCCGTCTTTCACCGGCACCGTCACCGAACTACCCAACAGCACCGCCTTGATGTGCGCGGGCATGTCGTCTGGCCCTTCGTAGGTATGCACAAAATAAGGCGCATTTTCTGGCGCAAGCTCATTAAAATGACGCTCCATGTCCTGCCGCACTGTCGGGTCCGCATTTTCATTCAGCGCCAGCGCGGCCGAGGTATGCTGGATGAAGATGTGGGCCAACCCCACGCGAATCTCACGCAGCTCCGGCAGCTGCTGCAAAATCTCCGACGTTACCAAATGAAAGCCTCGGCTGCGCGCACCCAGGCGAATCTCTTTTTGAACCCAGCTCATCGTCATTTCTCCGCAAAAATCTGTGCAAAACAATTAAGAAGTAAATTAAACTGTACAATACATGTGCAAAAAGCGTTCATTCTGTGCTAGAATAACGGCCGTCTACAATCTTACTTGGGATTAGGAAAACATGAAACTGACAATCAACGGAACTGAATACGACATTGCAGAAGAGCCGCCGCGCCCCCTACTGTGGGTGCTGCGGGATGAATTGGGCATGACCGGGACTAAATTTGGCTGCGGCGCGGGCTTTTGCGGCGCCTGCACCGTCCACATCGACGGTGAAGCGGTGCGCAGCTGCACGGTGCCCATCGGCACGGTGGCGGGCGAGATTCGTACCATCGAAGGGTTGGCTACCACCACCGCTGACGGCATGATTGAGCTGCATCCGGTGCAGCAGGCGTTTTTGGAAGACCAGGTGCCCCAATGCAGCTGGTGCATGAGTGGCCAGATGATGACCGCCGCTGCCTTCCTGGCCAAAAACCCCACCCCCTCTGAAGATGAAATTGTGGAGGCGATGGGTGAAAATTATTGTCGCTGCGGCTGCTATTTCCGCGTCAAAGGCGCGGTGGCCAAAGCGGCAGAACAGTTGGCAATGCGGGAGGAAACGGCCGTATGACATCCAATCAACCACCCCAAAGCAACGTTAAAAAATGGCGCGTCTCCCGGCGCGGCTTCCTGATTGGCCTGGGCGCCACCGCCGCAGCAGTAGCCATTGGCGTGCCGATTGGCTTACCTCGCGCCCGTCTGGCCATCGCCGATTTTATTGCGGGCAACAGCTCGTTTGGCGGCATCGACGCACCGCCCACCAGCTGGTTTGAAATCACCGCCGACAACCGCATTCGCTTCTTTAATCCCAAAGTGGAAATGGGCCAGGGCGTCCACACCTCACTCGCCCAAATTGCCGCCGAAGAGCTGGAAGTAGACTGGGCACAAATTGAAGTGGTCACGGCAAGCACCGCCCAGGGCATCAACGACAGCATGGGCACCAGCGGCAGCACCTCCGTCTCTAGCACCTTCACCCCGATTCGTGAAGCGGCCGCCACCCTGCGCGAAATGCTACGCAACGAAGCAGCTAATCAGCTGGGCGTGCCCGCAACCAGCCTTAGCGTGGCCGCTGGCACCTTCACCGCCAACAACGACCCTACGAAGTCCATCACCTACGGTGAGATCGTAGCCGGGGCGGATGTGGCCAACTGGGAAATCCCGGAGGAAGCGCCCGCGCTCAAGCCGGTGAGCGAGTTCCGCTACGTGGGCCAATCCACGCCGCGCGTCGATTTTGAAAGCAAGCTGACCGGGCAAGCCCAGTACGGCTACGACATGCGCCTGCCCAACATGCTCTACGGCGCGGTGGCTCGTCCCAACACCATCGAAGGCAAGCTCAAAAGCGCCGCTCCCGGCGATGCTCCCAATCGGCCCGGCGTGGTCACTGTGGTGGCCGAGAAAGATTTTGCGGGCGTGGCGGCCGAGTCGCGGCTGCAAGCATATGCCGGAGTGGCCAATTTGGAACTGGAATGGGAAGACGGCCGTCTCTGGCAGCAGTCCGAAATTGATGAGATGGTCACCGTGGGCAACGGCACCCGCGTCGTCGCTCAAAAAGAGGGCGACATCGGCAATTTGCTGGATGGCGATGTGCTGACGGCCGAATTCCGCACGCCACTGGCCGCCCACGCCCACCTGGAACCGCAAGCCGCCCTGGTAGACGTGCAGGCGGACAAGGTGACAGCCTGGGTTTCCACCCAGGCAGCATTTAGCACCCGAGGCGATTTAGCGGACGCGCTGGGCATGGACGAAGAACAAATCGAGGTGATTCCGACGTTTTTGGGCGGCGGCTTTGGTCGCAAATCGAGCGTGGAAGCGGCGCGGGAAGCGGCGCTTTTGTCCAAAGCAGCCGGGCGTCCGGTGCACGTAGGCTGGAACCGCACCGAGGATATGCGCCACGGCTTTTTCCGTCCGCCAACGCATCATGTCATCAAGGGAAAATTGGATGGGAACGGCCGTATCCAGGCCCTCCAGCACGAAGTCGCCAGTGGTGATGTGCTCTTCTCCTTTTTTCCCGGCGCGGCGGCAGCCGTGGTCGGCGCTGACTTTGGCGCGTATCGCGGGGCGCGGTTGGAGTACGACGGCATCCCCAACCGGCAAATGATTAGTTACCGCACGCCGCTGCACATCCGGACCGGCCCCTGGCGTGGGTTGGGGCTGCTGGCCAATACCTTCGCCATCGAGAGCTTCATGGATGAGATGGCCCACGCAGCAGGCATCGACCCCCTGCAATTCCGTTTGAATCATTTGACGGATAGTGTGATGAGCGGCCGTTTCCGCACCGCACTCGAAACCGTAGCCGAGATGGCCAACTGGGGCGGCAGTTTACCCGAAGGCCACGCCCTCGGCCTGGCGCTGTGCCTGGATGCACAAACCGTCGTGGCCCAAATTGCCGACGTGTCCGTGGACAATGACCAGATTCGGGTGCACAACGTGTACTGCACCATGGACCCTGGTCTGGTGATCAATCCGGACGGCGCAACGGCCCAGGCACAAGGCTCGATTGTGATGGGCTTGAGTTCGACCTTTTTGGAAGAAATTACGGTGAAGGATGGCGTCGTTGAGGCTTCAAACTTTGATCGCTATCCGCTGCTGACGATGAAGGAAACGCCAGACATTCACGTGCAGCTTTTGCAAAGCGGTGAGGAACCGTTTGGCGTCGGTGAGCCGCCCATCGGCCCGATTGCGGCGGCGGTGGGCAATGCAGTGTTTGCCCTGACTGGCCAACGATTCACCCGCCTGCCCATGCGATTTGGGAATTAAATCCACAGATTACGCAGATTTCGCAGATTTTTCTCTCAATTCTCTGCGAAACTCTGCGTTTTCTCTGTGTCACTCTGCGTTCCGCTTTTTTATTTTCAAAGGAGAAAGCATCCTCTGGTCTGTGCTGAGCGCTTTGCCATTCCGTTCGCGCCTGCGGATACTCACTCCTCGGAATATGCTCTATTTTTCTCGCTGCTGCCAGAAGTAAACGCCAGCCACGATGGCTACCAGCAACAAACCACCCCCACAAACAAGAATCAAACCGAGTTCGGTTACACCAATGCCACCCATTGCTATTTTTCCCTATCCTTTAGAAAAAAGTACAGACCCACACCAATTGCGGCCAAGGTTAAGCCGCCACCACAAACTGCCAACAATAAAGCTATCAAGCTCATACTCCTATCCTTTATCATTTCGAGTGAAACGAGAAATCTTTCTACTTACGTATCGGAAAAAGGAATTTAGGACACTGATTTACACAGATTTTCACTGATTTTTTCCGCTTATCTGTATAAATCAGTGCCCCATAAAGAGAAAAACTTCTCCGACAGCCTGCTAGGGCAAGATTTCCACGATGACGCCCTGCTCGGCCCAATCGTACAGTTGGGCTGCATTTTCGTTGCTCAACAGTATACAACCATACGTAACGGGCGTGCCCAGGTTGTTGGTCCAGAGCAGATTGGCCCCGTCGCGGGTGGGGAAGCCGTGGAAGCCATTCATGAACTCCACGTTTGGTGCAGGCTGGTAAATACCCATGAAGCTGGGCATCCACAAATCCCAGCTGGCCGCGTAGGCGTTGGCCTCGTGCGTTTGGATTTGGAAGACGCCGGGGGCCGTGGGGCTGGAAGCGATGCCGGTGCTGGCCAGCCATTCCCACTTCAGGGCACCATTTTCATATACCCAGGCGCGCTGCTGGCTAATGCTCACCACGATGCGCTTGCCATCCACCACGGGGTACGGCAGCAAATCGTCGGGCGAGGGAATGGTGATGGTTTGGCCGACGGTCAGCGCATCGCCGACACCGGGGTTAGCGGCCTGAATCCAGGGGTAGGGAATGCCCATCTTACGGCCGATTCCAGCAAACGTATCGCCCGACTGCACCACGTACTGGCTGGGGCTGTGGTAAATGCGCAGGCTGATGTTTGTTTGCTGGTTTTTGATGGCGTCGGTAACGGCCGTTAATGCCAGTGCCTCATCCAGATACCGATTTTCACCCAGGGCAGCGTTGCGTTCGGCAAAAAATTGGGCAGATTTATCGGGATCAAGCGTCCAGTTGAACTGGGTCGTGTTGGCCGGATCAACGGCGAGGGAGAGCCAGTTGCCCCACACTTGCGGCCCTACCACCCAACTTACGGATTCATCCTGCACCGGGTCGGTGGCTTGAATGGTGATGGTTGTGTTCAGTAAAGCTTCTGCCTGGGCCACAAAGTTGCTCACATCGGTGATGGCCGGAGCAACCGGCTGCATCACCAGTTGAATTTCACCGTTTTGGGCCGCAGCCGCGCCACTTTGCGTCAGCGCCGCGACGGTGGCGGCAACATCTAAAACCCGCCCATCTGCGGCAGGGATGGTGGTGACTTGACCATTAGCAATGACCAGTCCAGCATTTACGGGCGCGATGGCCAGTTCTTCGGCACGGGTTTGCAGGTAGGTTTGGGCAACGGCCGTATCCAGCGTCCAGCTTGGTTCCACAACCATCGCGCCAGTTTTGATGAACTCAACCCAGGCTTCGGGCGTACGGCCGTACGCGTGCGCATTTTGGGTTGTGGTCGCAGCGTCTAACGTCAGGCCTAATTCCGTTGGCGACACGAGCCAGACGGTCTCCTGATGTGCCAGACGAACGGTTTGTTGGCTGGTGCTATTTTGCAAGGCAACCGCCGCTTCATTTTGTGTCATGCGCCCTACATCGATGCCCATCACCTGCACGCCGGGCAGCACCAAATCGCTCATGTAAATCAGCCCAGCGCCCGCGATGGTGAGAAAGCCCACCGTTAACAAAGCCAGCAGCGTCACACCAAGGAAGAGGTATTTGAGGAACGGCCGTTTCTGCCGCACTGGCTGGGGCATCGGTTGGGGCTGCGCCGTAGCAGCGGGAAACCAAAGCTGCGTGGGCGCATCAGCCAGCGTATGGGTGCTGGCTGGCGTCGGCGCTTCATTAACCACTGGCTGCTGGGCGATGGGTCTGCGGAAAAACTGGGTTTTGAGTTCACTTGTTTGCATTGAAAAAATCCTGAATAAAAAGTCTACCTGTACGTTACAACGTGAGGATACTGGACTTTGTTCCGCTTTGCCTGACGCTAACCTGATTGTTGGCATGCTGAAAGGATACGGCCGTTTTGCCTTGCAAGATGCGCAGGCAATATGTTGAAAGGCACTTTTTCCAATAACCTATACCAGCAGATCAAATGGCAAGTGAGAAAGCACACCACCAGGAATGACCATTACCCCTTGCCAACTGGCAAAATATCAGATTATGGTTATTAGCAGTCTTATTGAATCACAAACGGTAAATAAACGGTTGAATTGTGAATGAAACGGCCGTAAATACCATGCCCCACATTCGCACCAATTTCCTGTTGCCAGGCGACAAAATACCCGGTGCCACCCGCAGCATTGAATGGCTGTTCTTGCCCCACAACTTGCCCCGGCAATGCTGTTACCAGAGCCAATGGATCGCCCAGGCTCATATCGGAATTGACGGGCCGTCCCCAAATGCCATGCGGGCCGCTTAAGCTGCTATATTGCTGCTGCCAGGTAACCATGTAATGTTGTCCTGCTGTATCACAGGCCACACTTGGTTCTTTCTCGTCTACTATCGAGCTATAAATCGCACTAACCTGACCGGGGATGCCATCACCTGATACAACACGGCCGTACAGATCATAACCACTGCCACCTGGGACAGCCTGCCAAGCCACTAAATATTGATCGGGTCCAGCACAGTAAGCAACGGAGGGCTGTTCCTCGATTCCGGGCCATCCAGCAATAGCAAACTCGCTGTTAATGGGATTCACGGTTGACGTCAAGCGCAGCCCATAAACATCATGTTCGGAGCCAACCTTCTCCCAAACAACAAGATATTCATTACGAATCCCATTGTAAACAACAGTCGGATTTACCTGGTTTTCAACTGTGTCAAAAATAGTTAAATCAGATGAGCTCGAAGGAAATGTGCCATTGGGAAGAACACGACGGCCGCTGATATACGCCGGCGGTGTGCCAGCGCTATAAGTATTCGTCCAGACCACCAAAAATTCTTGGGGCCCGCTGGCATACACGACCTGTGGATTCCATTGACTGGTAGGAAATTCATTGATGGCAAATGGCGTAATAGTTTGCGATACAAAATTTTCCGGCACAAGCGCGCCATAAATATCCCAATTGCTGCCATCCCCATTCACATCTTCTGTCCAAACGACTAGATATTTTCTGTTAATAGGGTCATAGGCAACCGATGCCTGGGTCCGGTCATTGGCCGTAGGAGAATAGGCAATCACAAATTGGCTAACAATTTCTCCATTGATATTAAGCCGCGTGGCAAAGAGTCGTCGATGACCATTGTCCGTTCCTTTACTGTGCCAAACGACAAAAAACTCTTGCAGGTTAGAATTATATGTTACGGTCGGTAAATATTGCTCGGCATCAAACCAGGAAACCTCTATGGTCGATCCCAACTGAACGGATGGAGTAGATATTAAGTCTATGGCTCCTGCTACGGTTTTGGGCATCGTCAGGGAAGCAACAAATGTGATGAGTAAAATTGGAGCAGTCAACATGAAAACAAAAAATCGCCGATACATTTCATACTCCTTTACTTAAATCTGTTTGTTAAAAAATGCACAATCTAAATTTACTGCCTACCGAAATGACCATCTGTTGTCAATTTATCACCCAGTTTGTAAAGCCATCTTTGCTGGAGAGAAGTATTTTGCAAGCCCATAATCTTGTCGGTCGCTAACTACTCCGCCTTGCCTGACACTTGTTTGATGGTTGTTGTGCTGAAAGGATACGGCCGTTTTACCATCAACAAAAAAACGCCTGACACAAAGTCAGGCGTTCATTTATAGCCAGCGCATTATTGAATTTTTAGATTCTGCAAGCTATTTAGTGGAGAACAAAAAGTAACTTGAGATTAAATCGCTCATTAGCTCTTTTTGTTCTCCTAAAAGTAATTTTCATTTGCCTGATTGGCATTCATGATATTTGTTGAAAATTACTTACGCGGGTGAATAATCTCCGTCAACCATTCAGCTGGATTAGGGACTTCCCTATCTCAGCACTGAAAATACGCTGTAAGTGGAACGGGGAACGGCCGTCTGCCGCAGCTAAATCAGCCAGGGTTTGGATCTCACCATCAACGTCAACCAGTTGGGCCAACAGCGGCAGCAGTTCTTCAAGTCGGGTCATGCGTTAGATAATAGCAGAAAGATACCCGCGCTTCTTGACCATTCTTGCGATCTGGATTCGTAGAGTTAGTTACACGGCCGTTTATTGACAAGGTGAAGGGGTGACAGGGTGAGAAGGTGAACGGACGTTGCCCACCCAATTTAGGCGCAAATGCAAAGATTCAGCAAGAAAAGTAAGGTTTGGGGCTTGCCGAAGACCGCGCCGGAGCGAGAAGGGCAATGTGGCGCGATGAACGCACCGGCCGCATTTCCCTGTGATTCCAACTGCTCAACACGTTCGCAACGGCTAAAAGGCAACTACACAGCTCACGGGAAGATCCTGATTAAATGTTTATTCGCAAGGTTTGCCATCATAATCGACAACTGCTGAGGTAAGAGCTAGACGAAAACCTACATAGGGTGTTTGTAAATCTGGTTCTGCATAATTTCTGCTAATACAACGATTCTCTGGTTTATCTGGCGAAGCAGACCATGGCAACCCTCGCAAACTACGAAGGGCATTATCTCCATTTCCTACCCAATCCACGACAGACCCTGAAGGATAATAAGCTGGAAAATCAAAACACCACTCTGAAATATTACCTAGCATATCATACAGCCCCCAAGCGTTTGGTTTTTTTTCTCCAACTGGATGTATTGAACCCTCACTATTACCTTTGTGCCATGCCATTTCAGACAATAGATCTATGTCAATATCAAGCGAAGACATGCCAGCTTTACAAGCATATTCCCATTGTGCTTCAGTGGGTAAGTTGAACTTATATCCCAATGGTAAAGCCTTTGTAAAAAGGTCATTGAGTTTTTCACAGAAGGATAGAGATTGATACCAATCAACATTTCCGACTGGGCAATTTAGGCATGTAGAAACCTGGGCTACATCTTCAGTAATTGCCTGCCATTGAGCTTTAGTTACTGGATACTTGCCTAGCCAAAAGCCTTGGCTTAATACCATCGTGAAAGGTCTATCATGGCTATCGTTTTGCTCTTGGTGACTTAAGGCAGTTCCCATATTAAAAACGCCTGGTTCAATCCATACCATCTCCAATTTCCTGTTACCTACAGGTAAAGTCTCTACGGGTACTATTAGTGTTTCACCAATCTTAAATTTCATCTAGTAATCACTTTTTCAGAAGACCCCTTATGCTAACGGCGTGGTCTTTGACAAGCGTGTAGCCTCTCCTGGCTGTGGCGCGGCCAGAGGCCAGGCCGCTTATTTTACCCTGCTGGATTTTTGCATTTTAGCATAAGTGGCAAGACAACGGCCGTTCGCTTCTCCGAAAAGCACAAAGTTGATCCTACATCGAGCGCGGCCAAGATAACAACGGCCGTTTGGACCATTTCAACCTTAAATCGTCCCCCCAGATATTGACACGGAAGGCAAATATCATTAATATCTCCATATCTGGGGCCAAAACAGGGTTTCCCAGAATAAAAACTTATCGCTTTGCCGCTTCACAGGGGCGTGACTCGCAGAGCCTTTATTCATTGCCCCGGTGGAGGTTGGACCTATGCTCGCTCGTACCCCAACATAATTTCCTTTTTTCATAGTTGAATAGTTGTTTTACGGCCGTTCCCGGTGTTATTTCGCGTCGGGGATTTTGGCTGTTTGTTTTATTGTTGCCACCCACAGTCACCTGCGCGGCGGTATTTATTTTGGTTGGGCACCTTTCTGCCCGCATTTGGAGGTAACTCATGTTTACATCAACCACTGCTATCATTATTTTGCTGGTAGGCCTCTTTGGTCTGCTGGTGATGGCTGTCTTCATCAAATCCATTTTGGGTCTGGTGATCATCAGCGAAAAAGAAGTTGGCGTCGTCGTCAAAAAGTTTGGCCCGCGTCTGCACGCCGGGCAGCTTATTGCCCTGAAAGGAGAAGCCGGTTACCAGGCCGATACATTGGCCCCTGGCTGGCACTTTTTTTACTTTCCCTGGCAATTCACCGTGCATAAAACGCCCGTGACCATCATTCCCCAAGGGCAGATTGGCCTGCTGGTGGCGGCAGCCGGAGCCGCCATTCCGCCAGAGCGCATTCTGGGCAAGGCCGTTCCCTGCAACAACTTTCAGGACGCCCGCCAATTCTTGATGAACGGTGGCGAAAAAGGTCGTCAGCTGCAAATTCTCACCGCTGGTACCTATCGCATTAACAGCGCCTTGTTCACCGTGATCACTTCGCAAAACGCGCAGTTGCACGAGATGGGACCCAAACAGCTGCACGTACACAGCATTGCGCCCGATCAGGTCGGGATTGTAACAACGCTAGACGGCCGTCCCATCGACGATGGTGAAATTGCCGGCGCGATTGTGGAAGGGCACGACAATTTCCAAAATGCCCAGACGTTTTTGAATCATGACGGCCGTCGTGGTTTGCAAGAACAGGTACTGCTTTCTGGTTCGTGGAACCTGAACCCGTGGTTTGTCAACGTGGAGCAGGTACCGATGACCGAGATTCCCATCGGCCATGTAGGTATTGTGATTGCCTACGTCGGCAAGGCGCACAAAGACGTCAGCGGGGAAGGATTCAAGCACGGCAATCTGGTTGAGCCAGGCCATAAAGGTGTTTGGGTCACGCCGCTCTATCCGGGCAAGCATCCACTCAACACGCGGATTCTCAAGGTAGAACTGGTTCCCACCACCAACATTGTGCTGAACTGGGCCAGCCGCACAGAAAGCCACAAGTACGATGCGCATTTGTCACCAATTACGGTGCGCTCCAAGGATGGCTTCGCCTTTAATTTGGACGTGGCCCAAATCATTCACATTGGCGCGACGGATGCACCTAAAGTGATTTCCCGCGTGGGCTCTGTGCAGAATCTGGTAGACCATGTGCTACAGCCTATTGTCGGTAACTACTTCCGCAACTCGGCTCAGGAGTACACAGTGCTGGACTTCCTCAGTGCCCGCAGTGAGCGGCAACAAGAGGCCACCGGCCACATTCGCAAAGCGATTAGCGCCTACGATGTGCAGGCTCTCGACACGCTGATTGGCGACATCACCCCGCCCGAGCAGCTGATGGTCACACAAACCGACCGCAAGATTGCTGAAGAACAGCGCAAGACGTATGAGATCCAGCAAATGGCGCAAACCCAACGTCAGGAGTTGGTGCGGGCCACGGCGATGGCCGACATTCAGCAAGACATGGTGAAGTCGGAGCAAGGCGTGCAAATTGCCGAGCTAAAGTCGCAAGCGGTCGTGAAAGAAGCGCGTGGTGATGCAGAAGCCACCAAGCTGAAATCTTTGGGTGAGGCGTCTGCCATTCGTACCACGGGTAAAGCAAAGGCAGAAGCGTATCTGGCTGGTGTGGAAGCACTCGGCATTGATGGGTATACGGCCGTTCAGCTCATGCAAATCATCGGCGAGCGGCAGGTACGCGTGGTGCCCGATGTTTCCGTGAGCAGCGCGGGTGGCGGCGGTATGGTTGATGGTCTCATGGGCATGCTGCTGCGCCATGAAGTCAAAGAAAATGGCGTAGCGCCCATAACAAAAAATTAACGCATAACCTGGTTTCTCTCGTACCAGTTTAGAAGGCGAGTGGGCTCCCTACCCGCTCGCCTTTTGCTTAGGCCAGTTTGTAAATACCGGATCAGGGTATTTCATCACACATTTCGCGTCCTTTTCTACACTTGAAAGCTGAGTGCCGCCATTTTAAGCTGTAGCCTGATTTATTTTTTTGCAATGCCAGTTTGGAGGAATGATGAACAGCTTACCCAAGAGAGTCGTTTCGATTTTATGTCTACTTATCTGTCTAATAATTTTGACTGCCTGCAACACAGAAGAACCTGCGCCAACGCCGACGCCGGACACGGTGGCTGAAGCCGCAGCCGAAATTCCAACCGATGAACCGACAGCAGAACCAACGGCCGTTCCCAGCGACACCCCCATTCCCCCTACGGCCACGGTGACAAACACACCTACACCTGTGCCAACCGATACGCCAGGGCCGACCGACACCCCGGAGCCAACAGCCACAGCTACCGAAACACCGCTGCCAACCAATACACCGACGGCGACGCCCATTCCCCCCACCGCGGTTCCGCCAACGGCCGTACCGCCCACCGCCGCTCCCATTTCTGCCCCGGTCTTTCCAGAGACGCCGATCCAAGCCTTTGATGCAGATACCTTTACCCGCTATCTGGGCCTGGTCCGCGATTCATTTCGCAGCTTTAACAGCGAGATGGGTTTATTTGCCCAAACGGGAAAGCCGGGTGACTGTGGAACATTTAACGGCTGGACCATGCTCTGGATTCTAGAAGCGCCGGGTTTCACGAACGTACCGGCTGATTGGCAGCCTCTGTATGCTGAATACCGTTCGATGCTGAACCAGATTGTGAATATTACCACGGAGATACGGCCGTTATGCAGTGGCCAGGGTGGTCAGTTAACCGTAGAAACCACCCAGGCAATCATCAACTTTTTGGGATGGGCCTATCCACGCAGCGAAGCCATGGTAGCTGAGGCAGCCACGCTGCCCCGTCCTTAACCAAAACAAAAGCCCCTTACGCGTTCTGCTGCGTAAGGGGCTAACAACTACCAAACAATCAAACGGGAACGGCCGTTAACGACTTTCCCACTTCACGGCATCAAAACCAACGATGCGTGAGAGGTACTTCTCGCCCGTCACATCAGACAGGGAAACGTAGTCGCTGCTGCTGCCCCGGAACCAGTACGTGCCCAACGACACCCATTGATCGCTGTAGGCCAGCTGATTGACAATCTTCAAGGTAAAGCCATCCCGGTGCGATACCCAGTAGCGAGCGGCCGTTGTGGTAGCATTTTGCGAGGGGATGAAGACAAAAACTTCATACCGGCCAGCCGCCAAAGACGGATACCAGCGCGCCCAATTGTAGTTGCCCCGTGCATAATCATTGTTGTAGGTCCAGATCATGCCGCTGTTGTAGCCAACCGTTGAGGAGCGCCAGGAAGAAGCGGTGCCGCCCGTCACAAAGCCAGGGCTGCTGTTGTCGATGACGACGGAGCCGCTGGGCGGCGGTGGCGGATTGCCATTGTCCAAAGTCCAGCTCAGTTGAGCCACAGCCAAACCACCATGCTCATAATACTCCATCTTAATCGGCACATCCCCAGACAGATGAATGACGTCGGAATACGTTGAAGCTGATTGGTCAAACCATTTGTCGATGAGCAGGTGTCCGTTCACCCAGAGCCGCACTCCATCATCACCAGTGGTGGTGAAACGGTAGTTACCAGCCGGGAAGTTCACGGTTCGCGTCCAGCGTGCTGAGAAGTTATCGTCTGACATGCCGTGCGCCACAACACCGTAGCCCCAGTTGAAATTGATGTTGGCATCATCACGCACCAGGATGGGCGGGCCAGTCAGCGTCCGGTTAAGGAAGTATTCACCGCGCCAGTTGACGATGTCGTTGGGCTTTGGTCCCCAGCTGAATTGGGCCAGCGCAAAGCCGCCATTTTCGTAATATTCAACCACAACTTCATGATGCCCAGATGACAAGGTGACATCAGCGATAAAGTTTTGGGCCGGATGATCGCTCCATTCGTTGATGATGCGGTTGCCGTCCACATAAACGCGGATGCCGTCGTCGGCCGTAGCGGAGAAGCGGTAGGTGCCACCCGTTACATCAATGTACTTAGCCCAACGCGCGGAAAATCCGTCTGCGGGTAAGCCATTTGGGCCGCCAGTGCCCCAATCCCAATCGATGTTCGATTCGGCCGTTTGGACAATCGGGTTCCCACCCAAGGTTTTGTTATTCCAATACGAAACTTGCCAAACCGAGTCGGTATGCTGGCCAGTAGGAACATCTTGGGCCAGGGCGGTTTGCTGAAACACCAGCAAGCCAATAAATAAAGCCAACAGTATCATTAATTTACGGTACATGATTTGCCTCCTATACAATAGACACACTACATAGTTTTCATAGTTCTGTATCAAGTTGTCGTGTGGAAACGGCCGTTTGTAACACCCCCTTTTTCTTATTCACGCCTAGTTCACGGCTGGCTGCGTTCGGCCCAAGTACCCGTATAAAGCTGCAAAACAAGCAATCGGTTTTCGCTATCCAGCAAATAGAGATTGTCGGCATCCTGGAGGAATTCGCGCTGCGCTGTGGTGGTAAACCCCTCTTCGGGGGCAGTTGCCCAGCCCAAACGCTGACGAATCCAGGTGTACTCTCGCCAAAGCAGCCCAAAGCCGGATTCCGGCACCAACAGCCCTTCAGGCGGATCGTATTCAATGTTCGGCGTCGGTGCGTTAGGGTTTGGCAAGGACGCTTCCGGGTAAGCCTCAAAATATTGATTTTGATCATCGTAGAGTATGTAGATGGCGCTGCCGGAATCCCACCATAGGCCCTCTTGCAACCAGAGCATCAGCCCATGTTCAAACTGCTGATAAGCAGCGGCCGTTTGCCGGGGTTCGCTGGCCGGGCAGGTGGTGGGTGGCCCACTGAAAAACCAGGCATCCTCATCACAGTAAAGCAGCAAAGCAGTCGTGCCTACTGCCTGGCCCTCATCACTAAAGGCGCGTATTTCTAACTGCAAGTTTGTCCGAGTAGAAGCGGCAATATCCACGGTGTAGGGACCAACAGTGGGCACGCTGTAACAGGTAAAATCCTGAGTAAAAGGCTGTGCCAAACACAAAGCGGCCGAATTACCCCGCACTTCATAGTCCACGGTGACGCTGTTTCCAGGCCAAACGATGTCTGAAACAACCGGAGAAACCAGGACCTGAGCCCAGGAGGGAGTGGGAGTAAACGTGGGCGTATTGGTAGGCCAAACGGGCTGCCGCGTGGGAACCGCTTGTACGGCCGTTGCGGCTGCCGTTGCTGCACTGGTAGGGGTAGGCGTGGTGGTGGCTGTGCTTGTGGGCGTTTCGCTGGCAGCGACCGTTGGCGTCACCGTTGCCGCATCAATCGTTGTGGCTTGGGCAGACGGTGTAACCGTAACCAGCACCATGCCTTCAGGAACTTCGGCAACAGTCGTGGTAACCACCGTCACTTCGGGACGACCGCTGCTAACCTTGGTCTCCACGCCAAATTCCAGCTCGCCGCAAGCGGCCAATCCCACAACAGCTACCAAAGACAGGGTAAGTAACAGCCAGAGTATTGATTTCTTTTTCAGGTAAAACATAACAACCTCCACACAAAACGTATTCAATTGTTAGCATAGCAAATGGGTGTAACGGCCGTATGGCACGCCGGTAATCAATTCGGCAGAAGGTGTGACAGATTTGTTACATTAAGCGATGGGCAAGCGCAAAATCACCAGGGTTCCCTGCCCTGGACGGCTGGAAAGCGCCACTTCGCCCCCGTGCCGGGCCACAATCGCCTGCACCAGCGCCAGCCCCAACCCGCTGCCCGGCGCACCCCGAGCCGCTTCCCCTCGATACAGCTCTTCCCAAATGTACGGCTGGTCAGCGGCGGCGATGCCGGGACCGGTATCCGCCACTTCCACGGTGACAAAACGGCCGTCTTCCCTGGCACGTAGTTCGATGGCATCGGGAACGGCCGTATACTTAAGCGCATTTTCCAGCAGGTTGTAGATGGCCAAAAAGAGCAGGTCGCGGTCGCCGGGCACGGGCGGCAGCGGCCACGGCGCTTGCGGCACCGTCAGCGTCAGCTTGCGCCCTGCGCTGCCGGGATGATCCTGGGCCAGTTCAAACACTTCGGCCAGCAGCGGCCCCATCTCGACGGGAGACAGTTCCAACGGCCGTGTTTCCAGTTCGGCAATCTTGCGCAAATCGGCGGTGAGCTGGCTCAGGCGCACCGTTTGCGCCTCGATGGAGGCCAACGCCTGCCGCGTAGCCTCGTCGTGCCCGTTGCTCACGTTGGCCAGCCCGGCCCGCATCGCCATCAGCGGATTTTTTAGCTCGTGGTCCAGCCGCTGCAAAAAGCGGCGGCGATCTTCAGCGGCGGCGGTGCGCAGAGCCGACTTTTGCTGGACCAACTGATCCTGCTGGCTAAAATGCTGCCAGAGCGCGCCGGTTAGCAATAGGGTGGTGATGAGGCCGGTGAGGAGAACGGCCGTACTCAAGCTAATCCGCAAATAAAGCACCGGATTGGGCAAGCTGGTTTGGCCAAACAACAGCGCCAGCAGTAGCCCAAAAATGAGCGGCAGCGCGCCGCCCAGCCACAGCTTTGGCTTCATGCCGCCCCCTTCACCGGAGCCACAAAGCGGTACCCCTGCCCCGGCACCGTCTCGATAAACTGCGGATCGCTGGCGTCGTCGCCGAGGGCGCGGCGCAGTTCGGCAATGCGGGAATCGACGGTGCGCGTGCCGGCCGGGTAGGCCCAGCCCCAAACGCTGTCCAGCAGCCGTTCGCGGCTCACCAGCTCATCGGGATGGGTCATCAAATATTCCAGCAGCGTCAGCGCCTTGGGCGTGAGGTGGATTTCGTCGTCGCCCAGCCAGGCACGGCGCGTAAGGCGGTCGAAGGTGAGATTGTGGCTGAGCAGTTTTTGGGTGGCGGTTAACGGCCGTTCCCCTGGCCGCGCCCGTCGCAAAACCGCCCGAATGCGCGCCACCAGCTCATGTGGATCGAACGGTTTGTTCAGGTAATCGTCCGCCCCTTCTTCCAGCGCCATAGCCCGCTCAAACGCCTCACCCACCTGCGTTAGCAAAATGACAGGCGTCCAATCCCCCTGCTGGCGCAGCTGCCGCAGCACGGCACGACCGTCCAGCCGGGGCATCAACACGTCCAAAATGATCAGGTCGGGGGCAGCTTGTTGCATTTGCGCCAACGCCGCTTCACCGTCGGCGGCGACGTGCACAATGAAACCGCTGCGCTCTAAAAAGGGGGCTAGGTTATCGGTGATAGCCGCTTCATCGTCGGCCAGCAGCAGGGTAAGTTGGGCAGTCATACCAAAATTGTAGCAGAAGTAGGGAACGGCCGTTGTGCCAAAACGGTTACAACTCCCCACCGAAATCCACACGCTACAGGCACAAAAAAGCCCGGCGTTGCTGCCGGGCTCAATCAGATAGTTTCGTTTTGATTTGAAAAAATGGGACGCGGATGAACGCAGATAAACGCTGATTTTTTATCTTTATCCGCGTCATCTGCGTTCATCCGCGTCCTATTGCAGTTAGCGGCTTTTGAGGCGCGTGCGGATTTGGCGCTGCCAGCGGAGGAGCTTTTGTTTGACCGGGTTCCAGCGGGCCAAAAAGAGCAGGCCGACAATGGCCGCGTAAATGCCCGGCTCGATGTAGACATTTTTCACCAGCCAGATAAAGTGAATCAGCGCCAAAATGATAATGAGATAGCTAAGCTTGTGCAGCGTTTTCCAGCGCTTACCCAGCCGCTTTTGCCATCCTTTGGTCGAGGTGATAGCCAATGGAACGAGCAGCAAGAAAGCGACCGTTCCCACCAGCACAAACGGCTGCTCAACGATGCCGTCGAGAATAAAGCTCAGGTCAAAGGCGTAATCCAACCAGACGAAGGTGAGCAGGTGCAAAGAAACGTACATGAAGGCGTAGAGGCCCAACGGCCGTCTCAACGGAATCACCTGCTTCCAGCCAAAAATAATATTCACGGGGGTCACCGCCAGCGACAACACCAGT
This sequence comes from Ardenticatenaceae bacterium, assembly GCA_020634565.1. Taxonomy (GTDB): domain Bacteria; phylum Chloroflexota; class Anaerolineae; order Promineifilales; family Promineifilaceae; genus Leptofilum. The sequence goes on along the minus strand of JACKBN010000006.1, from coordinate 224,597 downwards.
AACACCAGCGCCGTGGTGCCCGTGTGGAACAAAATCTCGCGCACGGGGTCGATGCCCAGGTTGTTGGTGAAATATTCACCAATCAGTACTGCCAGCGGCACCCAAGCACCCAGATGGGTAATCCAGGTGAGTCGTTTCGCCGTTTTTTTGCGGTCGCGGCGTTTGGGTTGGGTGGAAACAGCTTGCGTTGAGCTTGGAGAAACGGCCGTATCCTGGCCAGAAATCACAGACATTTGCTTACTCTCTTTCGTCACGAAGTTACTTACTTAACTGGATTGCGTCGTGTCGTAATTGGGATCGTCGTACAGGTGGGCCACCTGGTCAGCATAGCCATTAAACATCAGCGTCTCACGGCGACCAAACTCGCCAATGCGCCGCTCTGTGGCCTGCGACCACCGGGGATGATCCACATTTGGGTTCACCGTGGCAAAAAAGCCATACTCATTTGGTGCAGCCCGCATCCACAAAGATTGCGGCATCGTGTCCACCAAATCAATCTTCACAATTGATTTGATGCTCTTGAAGCCATATTTCCAGGGCACCACCAGCCGAATCGGGGCACCGCTTTGTGGCAGCAGCGGCTCACCGTATAAACCCGTGCTCAAAATCGCCAGGTCGTTCATCGCCTCATCCAGGCGCAGCCCTTCCACATAAGGCCAGGGGAAAAGCCCACGGCTCAAGCCCGGCATGTTTTCGCGATCCTCAATTGTTTCAAAGCGAACATACTTCGCCGCTGAGGTTGGCTCTACTTCGTTCAGCAGCTTGGACAGCGGGAACCCAACCCAGGGGATAACCATCGACCAGGCTTCCACACAGCGCAGCCGGTAAATGCGCTCTTCTTGCTCAAACGCCAACAAATCTTCCAGACCAAAGGTTTTAGGCTTGTTGACCAACCCACCAACTTCTACCTGCCAGGGCGCGGTGGGGAAATCTTTGGCCAGCGTGGCCACGCGCTCTTTGTCGGTGGTGAATTCGTAATAATTATTGTAGTTGGTAATTTCCTCAAACGAATTCAACGGATCGCCTAATTCATCGGTGGTCGTGCTAACCGGTCCGGGCATGGCTTCCTGAATGAAGCTTTCTTCCGCCGAACTGCCCGTGGCGATATTTGTGCTGACAGCTTCTGTAGGCTCAGTTTCTGAGGCCCCACAGGCAGCCAGCAGCCCGCCAGCCGCGACGGCCGCGGTGCTTAGCGCCGCCCCGCGCATGAACTGACGGCGCGAAAGGTAAACAGATTTGGGCGTAATTTCTGATGATGGAATCTCAATTCCCGTGCGTTTTTTGATTAACATGCTTCTTCCTCGGTCAAATAATTGTTTTTGTTTGAGTATGCAATTATCTCTAATCTTATGATCTTTTTCTAAATAAATTCTTATGAGATGCTTACAGCAGGGGAAAAATACAAATGAACACTGATTTCAAGGCAAAATCAGTGTTCATCAACCATAAATCTAATAAACGATTATCGAGCTTAAGGGGAAACGGTGACCGGCAAACGAATTTCCTGGTAATTGTCACCTTCACCAGCGGAGATCGTGAGCAGGGCAGAACCGGTTGGCGCATCGTCTGGCACATCCAGGTCAATAGACCAGAAGCCGAAATGATCAGCAAAGGCTTTGCCAGAGGTAATCAGTGGGCCATCGCCGGAAACGGCATCTAGCTCCAGCATAATGTCTACGGCATTCTCGGGGACGTTAATGGCGACGCCAAACAGGTTGGTATCTTGTCCCAAATTGAAGGTAAGCTCACCGGGGTTACCCAGGTTCAGCACCACCGCTTGCGGATCGTCGTTGGCGCGCAGCTGGATAGGAATGATGGCCTCGCGCCAGCCGTCTTCCCCAAATTCGCCCGTGTAGGCGACAGCGCAGGCAGGGCCAGGCACTGTATTTTGGGGCAAAATCACATAGCCGTACCAGCTGCCACTGGTGAGGGAAATTTTCTGGGCAGCGATGAAGTTGGTGCAGTTATCAATTTGCACGCCAATAGTAAAGGCATCGCCGATGAGATTGCGGCTGTCTCCCTGCATGAAGAAGGCATAGCCAGCTACGGCCGTTTCTCCCTCCACTGGTCTGGCCAACGAAATATAGGGTTCATCGGTGGTGCTATCAAAGGCCACGGGATTGGGCTGCTCGGCCTGCGCCAAATCACCGAGTTGGACAGTGAGCAAGCCGGGGCCGGAGGCAGCGTCGGCCAGGGTGGTGGTGAGTTCCCAGCTGCCGCTGGTGCCGTCGGGGGTGATTTGTATGGAAACGGCCGTAAACGACCCAACCGTCAACGTCAGCGTGAGGGGGTCGGTGGTGGCAGGCTGTACCTCGCCACGAAACGTGACTTCACGCCCGGCCAGCAGCGTGGTGGCGGGCGCTGGCTCCACAATCGTCACCGTGTAATCAGGCATCGCCACCGTCGGCGTGATGGTGGGCGTCGCCGTAACCTCTGGCGTGGGGAACAGGGCGGCCTCCGTGGGAGCCGCTTCTGTAGGCACACTTTCAGTTGTAGCTGTGGCCGGAACGGCCGTTGGCGGTTCGTCGGTAGCTGTTTCCGTGAGCGGGATGGTTTGGGAAACGGCCGTATTCGTCGGCTCCGGCACAGATGTGGGAGAACCGCCACAGGCCGCCAATCCCGGTAAAATCAAGCTTAAACATACAAACAATAACCATCTCTTCTTCACACGTATTTTCCTCTACAACAACTTGAGAAATATGTTAGCTACCACGAATTGCAAAACACAAGCGCACATTATAGCAGAGAGCCAACCAAGGCAGAACAGCCCCGTCACCGATTTAGGCAATCATTCATAATTTACGATTCAATGGTAATCGTAATGGTGTGCGGTTCACCGACATAGTTGCTGTCCTTCACCACAATCAGGCGCAGGAAATATTCGCCGGGCGGCAGCGCTTCGGCGTGTAGCATTTCCAGCGGACCATTCACCACCGGCTGGTCGTGAACCTCGCCCAGCGTGACCCAATTGACGTTGCTGCCATCAGGAATACCCAGCTCGATCTTGTAGAACTGCACCACACCCGGCTCAAAATCGGCCGTGCCTACAATGGGCAGAATACCGCTGACGGTGTCGCCCTGCGCCGGACTGCTGATGCGATAGACGGCCACCCGGTTGGGATCACGCGCCAGGGCTAAAAGATCATCGTTGCAAACGGCCGTTGGCAGCAGCACCACATTATTTGCCTGAGCCCACTCATGAGCCGCCTTCAGGCTTTCGCTGTTGCGCGGCGGGGCCAGGAAAACCTGCGGCAGCGCATCGCCGGGCAGCAGCGTGGCATCCGTGCCCTCGGCGAGATGGCAGAAAAGCTGCGGCGGTGGCGCGTCTTCATCCGCTTCTGCGCCCAATAGCACCTCAGCGGGAACCGGCGGCAGCGACACAGCGGGCATGCGCCAGACGGCAGGCTCAATTTCTTCCCAGACCACCAGATTCGGATCGACGGTTTCGGCCACGGCGGGCGTGTTGTTCACCAGGAATAGTTCAGACCCGGCGGGCGTACATTCGGTGGCGCCAATGGTGACGGACGCGATATTGCATAACGGCCGTTCTTCCAATCCTTCTGGCCGCACAAAATCAGTCGCTGGGGCCACGCCATTCACGTTTAGCGTCGCCAGCAGGTCGTAGTTGGTGTAGACCGCCTGCATGTAATCGCTCCACAGCGGGGCCGCACCAGTCAGGCCGCTGATGTTGATCATTTCGCTGTTGTCTGTGTTGCCGGTCCAAACGCCGACGACGAGGCCGGGCGTGAAACCCATCGTCCAGTTATCGCGGAAATCGTTGGTGGTACCGGTTTTGGCCGCCGCCGGGAAGGGCAGCGCCAGCGGGTTGCTGCGACCCATTGCGGGCACGCGGGCTTCATCGTCGTCCAAAATATTGCTAATCAGGTAAGCCACCCGCGGATCGATGACAGAAACGGCCGCTTGCGGGGGCTGCTCAAACAACACTTCACCATTGCTCTTTTGTACGCGCAAAATCGAGGTTGGCGTCACCTGGTTGCCGCCGTTGGCAAAGACGGCGTAGGCGGTTGTCAGTTCCAGCGGCGTTACTTCCGCGCCGCCCAGCGTTAGCGAGAGGCCGTAGTTGCTGGAATCCTGGTCCCAGCTGCTGATGCCCATCTGCTGGGCAAATTCCAGCATCTTGGGCACGCCCAAATCTTGCAGCAGCAGCACGGCGGGGATGTTGTAGCTATTGGCCAGCGCCGTCCGCAGACGAATGGGGCCATGGAAACGGCCGTCGTAATTCACCGGCGAATACGTACTGCCATCAAACTGCGGATAATCCACTTCCACATCCCACAGCAAATCGGCGGCACTCCAGGCGGCTTCGCCCGTCTCATCGGGGGAGAGGGCGGCGGCGTAGGTGAGCGGCTTGATGCTGCTGCCCGGTTGCTGCAAGGAGAGCGTCACGTTCACGTGCCCGTCAATGCTTTCATCTTTGTAATTGACGCTGCCCAGCATGGCCAAAATCTCGCCCGTGCCCGGCTTCATTGCCACCAGCGCCGCGTTGGTCAGATTGTGCTCTGGCCCGACGGCGGCGACGTGCTGCTGGGCCAACTGCTCAGCCAAGCGTTGGTATTGCAAATCCAGCGTGGTTGTCACGCGCAGGCCGCCGTTGGCGACGGCTTCGGCACCGTACAGCGCTTCTAGCTGCTGCCGCACGTAAACGGCAAAGTGGGGCGCTTCCAAACTCACTTCTTGCGGCACAAAGTTGAGCGGTTCCTGGTAAGCGGCCACCGCCTCATCCTGGGTAATAAAACTCTCGCTGACCATCAGGTTGAGCACCAGCCATTGGCGCTCTTTCGCTCCTTCCAGGTTGGTCAGCGGGTCCAGTTCCACCGGGCTTTGCGGCAAACCGGCCAGCAATGATGCTTCGCCCAAGGTCAACTCCTGCGACGATTTGCCAAAATAGGTATCGGCCGCCGCCTCGATGCCGTAAGCCAGGTTGCCGTAATAAATCTCGTTGAGGTACATCTCCATGATCTCATCTTTGCTGTAATCGCGGTTCATGATCCAGGCCAGGATGATCTCTTTGGCTTTGCGGTTGTAAGAGACTTCGGTGCGCTCTTCGTAGTCGAAGGCGATGTGGCGGACGAGCTGCTGGGTGATGGTGCTGGCTCCCACGGGACGGCCGTTTGGATTGCGCAAGTTAGCAATCAACGCTGCCACCAGTGAGGGGAAATCTGCGCCGGGGTTTTCGTAAAAGCTGTCATCTTCCACCGCCACGGTGGCGTGAATGAGATGAGACGGGATTTGGCTGATGGGAACGGCCGTACGCTTCCCTTCGCCAAAAAACTCCCAGAGCAGCGCGCCGTTGCGGTCGAAAATCTGGGTTGTTTCAAACGTTTCCCGGTCGCGGGCGGCGTCCAGCTTGCCAATGCCATCTTCAATTTCTTGCGACAGGTTGGAGTAGACCAGCGTACCCGCCACGGCCACGCCGCCAAAAATGAGCAGCGCCAGCAGCAAAATGCCACCGATCAGGGCGCGACCCAGGCAGCCAAAACAGCCGCGTCGCTTACGGGCGGGTGGTGCGGCAGTTGGTGCCTGCGGCTGAGGGGTGTTCTGCGGTGTCTGAATTAAGGCCATCGGACGGGTGGTTTGATCTTTGTACATGGTATCTCCTACAAAACGGTCATTAGTGGCGAGTCATTCTTAGCGATTAGCTATTCGCCACTATAAACTGTACTGGAACGGCCGTTCCCGCACTGTTCGCCCCATGCACGATTGGGTAACGACAACCTGACGCTGTCCTACGCCCAACAAAAAAGAGCGCCCCGCAGGACGCTCTTTTCGGTAATCGGTAGTCGGTAAACCGTAATCGGTAAAACTGATTACCGATAACTGCTTACCGTTTACAGGGTTTAGCCGCGGCGAAGCATAACCACGCCCACGCCAGCCAGCAGAATCAAAATAGCAGCAACAACCAAAACGATGCCACCAATGCTGCTAAAGAAGCCGCCTTCTTCAACGACGCTAGCATCTGCGCTTTCGGCCGTTTCGCCGTCAGCAGCAGCGCTGTCGCTGCTTGTATCGGCGGAGGTGGTGTCGGCAACGGCCGTTTCCTGCGGATCAAACCGTGTGCCAAACGCCACCGAAATCTGCGCGCCCTCAGCGACAGAAACCGCCCAACTCGGCGAAGTGGTTGGCTGGTAATCTGCTGGCGGGAAGATTTGCACCTGATAGGTAGCTGGCGCCAGGTTCTCAAAGCAGTACGGTTCGCTCGATCCGTCCGTGATGTGAGTGGTTACTGTGCTGCCACCCCGGAAAATGGTGATGGCGGCATCTGCCTGCAAGCCTTCTGTAGCATTGTCCCGTACGCCGTCGGCATTTTGGTCATCAAAGGCAGCCACGCAGATGGTGCCTGTAGTAGGCGCAGCTTCTTCCGCCGAATCCTCTACAGGCGGCGCAGGGGTTGCAACTTCAGCTGCCTCACCGTCAGTGCCTTCAACCTCAATAACTTCCTCAGCGGAGGTTTCATCCGTTTCTTCAGCCGGGGCTTCGCCTTCATCGGCGGGCGTTTCGGCCGTTGGTTCCGGCGCGGCAACCACAGCCCCGGGTTCCTTGATGACCAGTTCCTGCCCCACATTGATGAAGGCCGGGTTGTTGTTTAGCTCACGAATAAGCGGCAGCGCTTCCTCTGGCGTAACACCCAGCGCAGATGCATATTGAATCGCAATAGTCCAGAAAGTATCACCTGAATTCACTACATGAATGATAGAACCATCTGGGCGCGGCGTGGGTGTGGGGAATGGCGTAGCGGTTGGGCCAGCTTGGGCAACCGTGCCGCCGCTGCTGCCACTGCCACCAGAACTGGCGGGTACTTCACCCGTCGTGCCCAGGGCATATAGACCAACGCCATCCATAAAGAAACCACTGTTAACATATGGAACCTTGGAACCCATTTCCAAGAAAATTATCATAGATTCAGAGGTGGCCGTGAAATCCCAAATGTAGTTGATGCTATTGAGATAGAAGCCGCCAACGTTGTCAGCACCCCAGGTAGGGCTGTAAGTAAGGCCAGAGGTACGCCAACCGGAACCAGCGGGACCCACGCTAAACCGGATAAAGCCGGCATCAGGCCGAGCAGCCGGTGGTTGCTTGCCGCCATCGTACGATTCCACAATATCAACATAAATTGGAGCAGAAATGCGGTAGTTTCGGCCAACTTCCAGCCCGGAAACTTCTTGCGAGAGCGCCACAAACAAAGGTGCCCACGGCTTGAACAGCTTCAGGGTGTAGCTACCGTCGCGGAAGAAAAGGGAGCGCTCATTTTCGGGCGCATCTTGAATATTCCAGACAACGGTTTCGGGACGATAAGCGACCACGCCATCGGTCCCTTCAAAGGCGACGCCATCTAGCCAGTGCATCCGCCAGCCATTGGGCACGGCAATTTGCGGGATGCTATCCTGATTGAAGTAGCCAGCTTCAAAACCAGGGTTTTCAAACAAGTTACCCGAGATAATATCTTGGGCAGCCACGTCGTTACGGGGGAAGCTGAGTACAGCTACCAACAAGGTAGCCACAATCAGCAGCGTACTTTTTGCAAACTTATTTTTCATCTTCTTCCTCCACACATTCATGCCCGGGGATTACTCTTTTGCTTTAGGGCATGACTCTTCCATGTGTAAGTTTATGCTTTGGTTAAGCGTTTTTTGCTTCAATTTTTATCTTTCAACTCTGTTTAATAGAGTGATAGACAAAAATATAGCGCAACTATGGATTGCGCTACAAACAAGCGAAAATTGTAACATACCGCTCAGGAAACTACAATTTTAACAAGGTGTGATATGATCCGGCTCATTATCAGGACTTGTTGCAGATATGACCCGTGACCGTCACTCATTTTCCCCCAACTTTGCCAGCTCTGAGCCTAAGCGTTTGGGGTATGGAAAGGTTCTTTTCTTTCTGTTTCTCATCACGCTCTTAGCCATTCCCGTTTTGCAGCCATTGTTTACCACTCAAATTAGCTGTGGTTTCGATACGGTTTTCCACTTGTGGCGGGCGGTCCAAGCGGGGGCGCTGCTGGATGAAGGTATTTTTTTCAGCCGCTGGGCACCGCATATGGCACATGGCTATGGCTATCCGTTGTTCATGTACCAGTCGCCTTTTTCAGCACAGGGTACGGCCGTATTCCACGCAATCGGTTTCAGCTGGCCAGTAGCGCTCAATCTGGTTTACGGGCTGGGCATCGTCGCTTCTGGCTGGACGATGTGGTGGCTGGCGCGTACCTTTTGGGGCGATTGGGGCGGGCTGATAGCAGCCGTGGCCTACCTGTACGCACCCTTCCACGCTTACGTGGCCTTTTACCGCGCCAGCCTGTCGGAAACGGTGGCCTGGAGCCTGCCGCCGCTGGTGCTGTGGGGCCTGTATCGCTGGCAGCGAGAAAAGAGCGGCTGGGGATTGGGAACGGCCGTTTTCAGCTTCATCCTCCTCATCTACACCCACGACGTGACAGCATATGCGTTTATGCCGTTGTTTGTCGGCTGGGTGGGGCTGTGGTGGTGGGTAGACGGCCCTTTCGACAAGCTCAAGGCAAGCAGTTCCTGGGCAACTCTTTGGCGTGGTGGTCTGGGGCTGCTGCTGGGGCTGGGCGGCAGCGCCTTTTTCTGGCTGCCCGCTATCACCGAGCGGTCGGCCATTCAGTTTGACCGAGCCAACAGCGCCTGGCCGTTTTTGTACTTCAATAACTTTTTGCCGTTGGATCAGCTGCTGGCGCTGCCCCGCAACGCCGATCCCAGCTTGCTCAACGATTGGCCGCCACGGGCATTGGGCATGCTGCTGCTCATCGTAGCCTTGGCTGGAGCAGTATTAGCCTGGCGACGCACCAAGCAAAGCCGCTGGCTGGTGGGCTTTTTGCTGCTGGGATTGGCTAGCTATGTTTTTCTCACAGTGCAGGCTTCAGAGTGGTTGTGGACGGCCGTTCCTCAACTTGAGGCCTTCCAATTTCCCTGGCGCTTTTTAGCTCCCGCCAGCTTCCTCGCCGCATTTTTGTGCGGTGGTGTGAAAAATTTAACCGCAGAGAGCACGGAGAGCGCAGAGGCTAAAAAGAGCAAAAAAAACTCAGCGTTCTCCGCGTTCTCCGCGGTAAACATAGCAATCATTGCGATTCTATCGGTGGGGCATTGGGGCTGGCTGTACCCGGATTTGTGTAACGTGCCAGATGATTTGTCCGTGGACGGCATGGTTGCCTGGGAGCAGGCGACACAGACGCTTGGCAGCACCGCCAGCGGCGAACTGCTGCCCCGCGCTGTGGAGATCGTGCCGGACCCCACCAATCCACCAGCCTGGCAAGCCCGCCTGGATGAAACCACACTGCCCCCCGATGCCCAAATCCTAGCCACTAACTACCAGCCACTAAACACCAAAATTGAGTTAGAAACGGCCGTTCCCTTCACCGCTACCCTACGCATCTTCAACTTCCCCGGCTGGCAAGTTACCGTTAATGGCGAAGCGGCACCCATCACCCCCACAGATTTGGAAGGCTGGCTGACCGTGCCCGTGCCAAACGGCCGTTCCACCATCCAGGCCACCTTCCGCGAAACGCCCCTGCGGCTGGCGGCGGACGGAATTTCGTTGCTGAGTTTGGTTTTGCTGTTAGGGATTGTTTGGAAAATACGGGGTAATCAGTATTCAGTATTCAGTATTCAGTTAACAAATTACCCATCACTGATTACGGATTACTGGCCACTGATTACCGTCGCCGTGCTGCTCATCGCGGGCAAGTTACTGCTGGTAGATGCAGGGCAAACGCCGCTGCGGCAGGCACGATTGCACGATGGGGCGCTGGCAGGTGTGGCCCAATCGCTAGACGTGACGCTGGGCACGCCAGACAATCCGGCGCAGGTGAAGCTTTTGGGACTCGATGCATGGGAAACGGCCGTTCCCGCCAACCAGCCGCTTGCTCTCACCCTTTACTGGCAAGCGCTGCAACCGCTGACCGCCAACTACAAGGTCGGGCTGACGCTTTACGGCCAAAACGGCCTGCGCTGGTCTGAAGAGGGGCTGCGCGATTATCGCTGGCTGCGCAATCCGCCGCCCACGACGGGCTGGCCAACAGACCAATATGCCCTCACCGCCTATTTTGTCGATTTGCTGCCCGGTACGCCGCCCGGCGACTACCAGCTCCAGCTTTCCTTTTTTGAGCAGGACAGCCTGACGCCGCTCACCTTTTACACCGCCAGCGGCCAACCCATCGGCCCGCAGCTGGAATTGGGTACGGTGACGGTGGTATCGCCTACGGAACCGTGGCCGACCTCGCTGACGATGCAGCACCGGCTGAATGTCCCCAACGGGCCAGCTACGCTACTGGGCAGCAACTTGGATCGCAGCGCAGCCGCGCCGGGTGACTCTGTGTTGGTGACACTTTTCTGGTCGGCGCAGTCAGAAACGGCCGTTACCCTCAGCCTGATTGATGAAAATGATACGGCCGTTACCAACTGGCCGGTCACCCTCTCTGAATTTGGCGCGGGGGCGTGGCGCAGCCAGCTTCTTTTGCGCCTGCCGGTGGGATTAGCAAACGGCCGTTACCAATGGCAACTCACCTTCCCCAATGGCCAAACCGTGCGCTGGGGCGAGCTGACCATCACCGCGCCGGAACGTTTGCTGGAGATGCCGGATGTGGAAACGGCCGTCAACACCACCCTCAGTGAGCAGGCAACGCTGCTGGGCTTTTCGCTGGATGTGCCAACGCTGGCGGCGGGGGAAACGCTTAATCTGGAGTTGGTGTGGCAGGCGGTGACGGAGTTGAGTGAAAGCTACCGGGTGTTTGTGCATTTGCTGGGGGAAGACGGCCGTATCGTGGCCCAGGCGGATGGCTTGCCCGCAGGCTGGACGCGCCCCACAACCGGTTGGCTCCCCGGCGAATTCATCATCGACCGGCACACGATCAGCCTGCCAACGACGTTGCCCCCCGGCAACTACACGCTTACAACGGGTCTTTATCTGCCCAACGCCAGCCGCCTGCAACAGCCAAACGGCCAGGACAATATCCCGCTTATCACCTTTACCCTGCCCTAGTTTGAGGCGTAAACGGCCGTACGATCCCGCCGACGCGCCAATTCGCTGGTGTATGTTTTGCCCAAGGTGGCAGCATGTTTTTGCGCCCAGGCAGTGAGCGAGGTAGTGCCCGTGGGCGGCGTGTCTACACACAGCAGCCCTGCCATCAAACCCTCAATTTCTTCACGAGTAACCAGCACATCATTCACCAACAGGCTCACAACTCGCCCGACCCAGTACCCTAAAAACGGGGGGATGGTGATAATCGGCCGTTTTTTGCCAATCACCTCCCCAATCATCGCCACCAGTTCACGATAGGTAAACGTTTCCGGCCCGATGGCATTAATCGTGTGGTTCTCCTGGCTGGCCCCTTCCGCCACTGCCAATGCGGCCAGGTCATCCACATAAATGGGCTGCAAACGGTATTGTCCATCCCCAAACACACCAAACAGGGGGAATTTACGCACCATCCAGGCAATGTTGTTGATCAAAATATCTTCCTTGCCAAAAAGTACAGTCGGCCGCAAGATAGCATAGGACAGGCCAGAAGCGCTCAACGCCTCTTCAAGCTCAGCTTTACCCCGAAAATACTCCAAGTGAGAGTCAAGCGACGGGTTGGTAATGCTGATATGCACCACTCGCTCTACACCAGCCGCTTTGGCCGCTTGAAAAAGCGCCAGCGTATTGGCCACGGCCGAAGCATGCTGAAACTTTTCATGGTTAAACCGCACCCAGTACGTGTTGTAAAGCACCTTTACGCCCCGCAAGCTTTCAACCAACAGCTGCGGCTCATCAAAATTAAAGGGAAACGCCTGCACCCGGCTGCCAAACGGATTGGCACGCTGGGGCGAATTGGTGAGCGTGATAACCTCATGGCCCTGATTCAAAAGCCGTCGGGCAATGTATTTACCCGAATAACCAAAAGCGCCGGTAACGGCGTGTCGCTGTGATGATGACATAGTTATGACTCCTTGGTGGTTGTTTTGCCAAACAGGCGCTGCACGGTGCTTAAGCGGAGTTCATCCAGAGCGAGCAGGGTGGCAACAATGTTGTCCAGCGTGTGGAAAAATGATTTCATCTTTTCCATCCGCTCCTGATACAGCCTGGTCAGCGCTGCATCTTCGGGATCGGCATCTGGAGATGCCTGGCTGTTTACCATGGCCAGGCTGTCATCCACCGTACGCAAAGCCACATCAAACTCTTGCTTTTCACGTTCCCGCAAAACCGTGCGGATAATCTTCCAAAAATCAGTTTCGGGGATGTAATAATCTTTGCGGTCGCCCAGTTGGAGCTGTTTGTGCACCATTCCCAGCCGCTCCAGCGTGCGCACATTTGTGCTTACGGCCCCTTTGGTCACGCCCACCTGCTCCACAATTTCATCGAGAGAAAGCGGTGCGGAGGCCAGATAGATAGCTCCGTAAATTGCCCCCATTGCTTTGGGAAAGCCCCAAAAATGACTAATTCGGATCATTCCCTGAATAAACGTTTGTTGGGCCTGCTGTAACTCCTGATTCATTGGCATCATCCTGTTTGATTATAACGTTTAGTACAAACTAAACGTAGTATACAAAACGAACGCACCAGCTGTCAACCAACTCTGCCAACGCAGATTTAGCGCTGCATGATGAGCAATTCTTCGATTTTTTGTCGGGACGGGACAGAATCAGGAGGAAATTCGCGATGCTGTAGGCTGAACCCGTGTTCAGCGAGCAGTTCAACCACGCCATCTGGCTGAACAACAAAGGGTGGGCCACCGGGACGGCGGCCAATGGGGAAAGCAAGTCCAATGTAAAGGCCACCCGGTTTGAGCAGTCGCGCGGCCAGAGCAGCATACTCATTTCGCCGCGCCGGATCGATGGCGCAAAAACAGGTGTATTCGAGCAGGTAGTCGAAACGGCCGTTCATCGTCTCTGGCAGTTCAAAAATATCGGCCTGCAGGATTTGCACCGGATGCGTGGTGCTGTTGAGCGACTGCATGGCAGCCACCGCGTCAGGAGCAAAATCGACGGCGAGCACATCAAAGCCATGCTGAGCAAACAGCCGGGCATCGTAGCCGCGACCGGCACCCGGCACAATCATTTGGCCCGGCGGATACTGCCCACTCGCCGCCAGCCGGGCAAAAGTGGGGGTGGGGAAGCCTAAATCCCAAGGGATACGGCCGTTAAGATAGCTGTCGTGCCAATAGTCTGGTGAGTTGATGTCGGGTGTCATTATTTGATTATAAGTTCTATAGTTTATCGTGCAAAAGTCGCCATATCTCCCCCATCCTCCGTTAAAGCACGAAGAGATATCCTTTTGATTTATAAATAAAATGAGCTAAACGCATGTAGCGAGAAGCGGTGCCAGTATCAGGCTGGCGCCTTCCCCATCTCAAGTTGGCGAAATGCCTGATGCGGTTTATCATTCCCCTATGAGTGGAAAGAAAATTGCTCCCTATGGTTCCTGGAAATCTCCTATTAGTTCGGATCTCATTGTTGCTGGCTCAATCGGCTTGAGCCAGTTGGTGGTTGATGGCAACGCGGTTTATTGGACAGAAGGACGGCCGTCTGAAAACGGCCGTAACGCTCTGGTCAAATGGACGCCCGACAACAGCTTTGAAGAACTCTCAGCTGCCGGGTTCAACGTGCGCAGCCGCGTGCACGAATACGGTGGCGGCGCCTATGCCGTGTACGATGACGTCATCTACTTCACCAATTTTGTGGATCAACGTCTGTACATCCAGTATCCGCACAGCGAACCAGAACCACTCACCACCAGCGAACCGCTTCGTTTTACCGATGGCACCGTTGATCCGCAGCGGGGCCGTCTATTCTGTATTCGCGAAGACCATACCGACCCCAACAGCGAAGCTAAAAACAGTCTGGTCAGCGTCAATCTGGACAGTCACAATGAAAGTGGCAGCGTGCTGGCCTCCGGCTACAGCTTTTATGCCTCACCACGATTAAGCCCAAACGGGCGTCAGCTGGCCTGGCTTAGCTGGAATCATCCCAACATGCCCTGGGACGGCACCGAATTGTGGGTGGCCGACCTGGATGAAACTGGCACTAGCCTGAGCAACCTCACCAAAGTGGCTGGGGGCCCGAATGAATCCATCTTCCAACCGGAATGGTCACCCACTGGCGATTTGTATTTTGTGTCCGACCGTACCGACTGGTGGAATTTTTATTGCTGGTGCAACGGGAAGATTCAGGCTGTGCATATGAAGGATGCCGAATTCGGCCGTCCGCAGTGGATATTTGGCATGTCCACCTACAGCTTCGAGCGTCCCGACAGCATCATCTGCACCTTCACGCAAAATGGGCTGTGGCACCTGGCCCGACTGAACACCGAAACCGGCAGGCTGACTCGCCTCGACACGCCGTACACCGCCATCAGCGATCTGCACGTGAGCAACGGCTATGCTTACTTTATCGGCGGATCAGCCACGCGACCCAACGCCATCGTTCAGCTCAATTTGAAAACAAACGAGACACAAGTTCTGCGCCAATCCACTGATTTAACGGTGGACACGGCTTACCTATCCGTGCCCGAAGCGATTGAGTTTCCCACTGAAAACGATCTGACAGCACACGCCATTTACTATCCTCCGCAAAATCGCGACTTTGCTGCACCAGAAGGTGAACGGCCGCCGCTGCTGGTGATTAGCCACGGTGGTCCCACCAGCGCCACGCAAACGACGCTCAATTTAGGCACACAATATTGGACCAGCCGAGGTTTTGCTGTTTTAGACGTAAATTATGGGGGCAGCACGGGATACGGCCGTTCCTACCGGCAGCGTCTCAATGGTCAATGGGGCATTGTGGATGTGCAAGATTGCATCAACGGAGCCAAATACCTTGTGACACAGGGGTTGGCCGACGGCGATCGTTTGGCCATTCGCGGCGGTAGCGCCGGTGGCTATACGACATTATGCGCCCTCACGTTTCATGATACGTTCAGCGCTGGTGCCAGCTTCTTTGGCGTCAGCGACGTGGAAGCCTTGGCCAAGGAAACGCATAAGTTTGAATCACGTTACCTGGACAGCATGATCGGCCCATACCCCGAAGCCAAACAGCTCTACGAAGAGCGATCACCCATTCATTTTACCGATCAGATCAACTGCCCGCTCATTTTGTTCCAGGGACTGGAAGATAAAGTTGTGCCGCCCAATCAGGCCGAAAAAATGTTTGAAGCCCTCAAAGCCAAAGGCATTCCTGTGGCTTACGTTGCTTTCCCCAATGAGCAACATGGCTTCCGCAGCGCCGAAAACATCAAGCGCGCGCTCGATGGCGAACTCTATTTTTACGGCAAAATCTTTGACTTTGAGCTGGCAGATGCGGTGAAACCGGTCGAAATCGAAAATTTGTAGATTACTCGGGGCGGTAGAAAGAATCGGCCGGCAGTAGGGGATCTGGTTCCTCAAACGAATCCACAATTTCCACAAAAAAGACGTTGGCCAGCGCCCGAATCTGGTGCAAGATACGCACCAGCTGGCGCGGTCGCAACACTTCTACTTCCAGGTGAATGTGCACCTCATTAGGGGCACCCGGTTCTGGCGTATGAATGTAGGCAATGTTGATGTCTTCGTCATTCATCAGCTGGGTGATTTCAAAAAGCAATCCCGGACGATCATACACTTTAATTTGCAGCTTGATCTGGCGCACTTCACGGGGGGCAGCTTCACCCCAGCCCAGCTTCAGGATGCGGCCAGATAACCGCCCCGGGTTCAGCGTGTGGCAGCGCTGGCGATGCACCGTGACGCCACCATCCCGGCGCAAGAAGCCAATGATGGCATCCGGCGGACGCGGATTGCATGTTCCACACAGGCGAATTTCGCGCCCTTCGGCTTGAGTGACCACAAATTGATCGCCTGTTTCGGAGTAAACGATTTTCCCCAGATGGCGTGCGGGTCCCTGACTCCACATTTCTTCAACGAGTTGGGTGGTAACGGCCGTTGGCAGCAGTTCGGCCCGTCCTAATTCATAATACATGTCGCGGGTGTTGTTGTAGCTAAACGCCTGGGCCACCCGTTCATGTGGGTACGTGTGCAGCCCCAACATGCTCAACTCGTCCTGCAAAAGCTGAAGCCCCTGGTAAACGGCCGTTTGCGGCGGCAGTCGTCTAAACCAGCGGCGCGCATGGCTGCGGGCATAGTTGGTCATGATGTAGCCCAAGTCTTCATCCAACCAGGCCCGCTGTGGCTGCGCTTTCTCCTTTTTCATGATGCGCACCTTCATACCATCATGCAGCGGCCGATTCAGCGGATACAACATATCGTTGACATACGCCGAATGACACTGATTTCCCAACCCGGTGTGAATAGCATAAGCAAAATCAAGCGCCGTGGCCCCTTTTACCAGTTCAATGGCATCGCCCCGTGGCGTAAATACGCGAATCTGCTGACGGAACACATCTTCCACCACGCCGCGCACACCGGCCGTAGGGTCCAAAGGCTCCATGTTGATGTTTTCGTTGATGTTCTCGAAGAACGCTTCCATGCGCCCGGCCACACCGCTGGTCCACATGGGCGTGTCGGCGTAAAGCCAGCGGGCCAACACCCCCACTTCAGACACCTTGTCCATAGCGTCGGTGCGCAAACGCAGCTTGAGATGCTGCCCATTGGTATGCACCACCGTTGAGTGCAGCGAACGGTAAAGATTATCACGCGCCACCGCCACATAATCATCAAACGTGCCGGGTACTGGCTGCCAAAGTTGATGAATGTAGCCGATTGCCTGGTAACAAGCTTGCCAGTTATCCAGCAGCACCACCAGGCGCATCGTCTTGTCTACCTCATAAAACGAGGCACCGTTGTCACACAAATCCTGATATACGCTGTAGATATTTTCTGGCGCTAAAAAGATTCGGCGCACATCCAGATCTGCTTGCAACAGACAGTCAAAAAGTTGCCCGCTGATGAGTTGGTACTCTTCCTGTTGTTCCTGGTGAATTTGAGCCAGGCGCCCTTTGATGATGGCGTGGGCTTCCGGCTCAAGCACCTCTAGAGAAAGGGACTCCAGTTCATTCTTCAACCACCAGATGCCTAACCGGTTGGCCAGCGGCGCATAAACGGAAAGTGTTTCCTTTGCCTTGTAAACCTGCCGTCCGTGCGGCGTGGCCTTGATGGTGCGCATATTGTGCAGCCGGTCGAACAGCTTGATGATGACGGCGCGCACATCGTTGGTCATGGCAGCCAGCAGTTTATGCAGGGTAAGATCTTCAATTTCCTGCTTGGACAGCTCTTTTTGCCGGGCAATGCCCTTGGTGACATCTTTCAGCTTGGTGACGCCATCCACCAGCTTGGCAACTTCGGGGCCAAACTGCGCTTCAATTTCTTCGATGGTGACGCGGGTGTCTTCGGCTACGTCATGCAGCAGCGCGGCAATGAGCGTTGGGGCATCCAGATAAAATTCGGAGATGTAGTAGGCGACTGTGAGGGGGTGCGTAAAAAAAAGCTCGCCGGACTTACGGCGTTGTTCTCCGTGTTCCCGGCGAGCAAGGGCAAATGCTTCTTGCACGCAAATGCGGTCTTCAGCACTAAGGTACTTGTTAATTTGTTCAAAGAACTGTTTGCCGTCAGACGCAATCGTATGAGCCATAACGGACAATGATATTAAAAACGCTGGAAAAGTAAACTATTTTTGCGCTTTCTTATAATCGACGAAGCGGTAACCAACTCCGCGTTCCGTAAGGATGTAATATGGGTTGGCGGGATCTTCCTCGATTTTCTTGCGTAGATAGTTAATGTACAGGCGCAGGTAGTGCGTCTCATCCCGGTATTCGTAGCCCCACACTTTGGCCAGCAAGGTTTCGTGCGGCACAACCCAGCCTGCGTTTTGAATCAGGTGATTCAGCAAACGATATTCGGTAGGACGCAGATCAATGCGTTCATCATTGACAATGACTTGGTGCCGGTTGAAATCCACAGACAGGCGATCATCAATGCGCAGGATAGTTCTGGGGGGTGGTGCTGGCCATTCTGCGCGGCGAAGTACGGCCGTTACCCGCGTCACCAACTCTCTCGGGCTAAATGGTTTGGTCACATAATCATCCGCACCCAGGCTTAACCCCTGAATTTTGTCATCCTCATCACTTTTGACCGTGAGCAAAATGACAGGAACCGTCGAGATTTCCCGCAGCAGTTTCAACGTTTCAAAGCCATCCATCTCTGGCATCATGACATCCATGATGACCAGATCGGGCGTGTGCTGCCGAATTTGCTCCAGGGCAGCCAAACCATTCTCAGCCTCGATAATCTGGTACCCTTCCAGCTCCATATTCATGCGAATAAAGCGTCGCATGCGCGATTCATCATCAACCACCAGAATAAGCCGCGGTGCGGTTGGTTCTAGCGAATCTGGGACTTGTTCAACCATACGATTTACTTTTTACTCCATCACTACCGAACAAAACTCACAACTTCTTCCACATCACCAGAAGGTAGAATCTGGATAAAGTTGATGCGATGCCAGGGCACCAGCATGCTGGTGACTTCCTCGTCTAAATAATGCAAATCCTTGCCATCGCGCAAACGGGGGTTGTGCACCTGAACAAACTGACTGGCTGGCGTTGGCAGCTCATCAAGTTCACACTCAAATGCATCTTCATTTCTAATATGAACAATAACTGTAATCATAATGACCTCATCTAATAATGGTTTTCAGATGAATAAGTAATTGGCAGATTTGTTATCAAACTGCTTTTACAATCTTTTTGCCAATCACAAAATATTGGTCCATTTGTTGTCAAATTGCAAGGTGGAATACGGCTAATCAGTACCAGTGTCCGACAAAAAGAAGTGAACCAGCATATCGCCAAATCGTATCTCATCGCCACTTTGCAAGGGGTAAGGCTCGTGGGGGGGCAGACGATAATTATTGAGCAACGTGCCGTTGGTGCTTTCCAGATCAATGAGCACCAGCCCTTCCTTCACCGCCTGAATTTTTGCGTGCAGGCGAGAAACGCCTTTTTCCGCCCCGTCATCCTCCGTGAGGTCCACTTCCGGCACATACTCGGAGGAAGCACGGCCAATGCTGATTTCATCCTGCACCACCAGCTTGAAGCGCCGACGGCTGCTGGGTACAACAAGGGTCATTTGCCGTATGCCCTGTGCGGGATGCAACGCATCTTCTGCCAGCGGCGGCGGTGGTGGACGGTTGGCAAATTCAGAAAAGGGAAGAACGGCCGTAATCTTGCCCGCCTCTTCCAGCAAAAATCCACCACATTCGTCACAGAACAACGCCCCCTCTTCCTGGGTAGATCCACAATCACTACATTTCATCATGTTACTTCTTATTGAGTTTGGTCTTGTCGATAAGCGCACGCGTTCCATACTTTAGCTTTTTGCGACCAGCCAGGGACATCGTCCCGGCGTGGGCAATACGCTCCATTTCTTGCTGAGCCTGATGAGCCAACGCAGTCTCCCCCGCTTCAAGCAGACGCGTGCTTAAATGCTGCATCCGCGTCGTGGCTGCGTCCAGTCGCCCAGCTTCAACTTCTTGCCACACTTTTTCATTCATGCGGTACATATTCATGGCCCGCACGGCTTCAATTATTTCGTCCGGGGGCATCTCATTGGGTGCTTCAGACAAGACATATAGTTTATGCGTGTGCCGGAATGGCTGCCCCGTCAGCTGCTGACCCGGAATATCGGCTTCCACCACAAGCGGCAGGTTCAGGCGGGTTTCGATGGAATGCGGGGCCACTTTTAGCTCCAGCAACACCGAAACAGGCGCGCGACCTTCCAAATTACCGAGAGTCAGCTTGTCTTCGTCCAGCGCCAATGGCTGGGCAAATGGCTCCAGTTTAAAGCCATAGTTAATGGACACATTTTTGTGCAGATCAGTTTTGAGGACAATGTTTTGGGCATACGTGGTGCCTAATCCCTGAATCCGTTTTTCCAAATGCTGCACAATTTCATTTGGATGTTCAACAAAATTGGACTGCCCGCCCGATGGTGAAACGAGCGCGTCTAGAAATTGGTCATTCCATTCCGTACCCAGGCCAAAGGCGCTAATGCCTATTTTTTGCTGGGCGAGGGTGCGCGCCAATTCCAGGCACTGCGCAGCGTCGCCATAGGTATGTCCATCCGTCAGCAGAATGAGGTAATTGGTGTGGCTGGCCAGATCCACTTTGCGCAGCTCTTTTACCCCGGCCTGCAAGCCCTGGAAAATTTCCGTACCGCCGGAAGCCTGCACAGAGCGCAGCTGGCCAATAACTGCCAATGAGTTTTCGACCTTAGCGGAAGGCACAACAATTTCAGCACGGTCGCTAAAGCTCACGATAGAGAGCGTATCGGCGGAATTGAGCTTGTTGACAATGAGTTCTACGGCCGTTTTCACGTGGCTCAAGCGGCTGCCCTGCATGGAGGTGCTGCGGTCCAAAACAAGGCACAAGTTTAACGGCCGTTGCCGGGAAGATTGCGCCGGTGGCAAAATATCCAGCAGCAAATACAACACTTGCTCAGTATCAGAAACCTTGATCCGGTCCCGGCTGGCACGCACCCGGAAATTCACTATTCCCAGCGATTGTGTCTCCGCCAGCAGCGCATCGTAGGTGGCGCGTCGTTCGGGGCTGGTCAGCACCTCGTAAGCGGTGATGAGCCGGGCATAGGCGGGATTGTTTGCTCTACTTCGCTTTTCCTGGGGAATTTTGGCACGCAGAGAGGCAAAGGCTGCCTGAATCTCCTTGACTGTAGCCTGAGGTGATACTCCTAGAATTGCGTAATACTCAAACTCTTTATCCATAAAACACGGCCGTATCGACCTGGAATTCCCGCTTGCTGATTTTAACTGGTTTTGCAGACCGTTGTATGTGAGCCGGATTCACGTCTAGAGAACAATCAAGATAAAAGCTCACGCTCTATTGTGGGGAAACAATTGAGGGCACAATGATGAGCCAACCGCACGCATTTTATTGGTCACACCGGCACAGCCAACAAATCCTGTTTGCGCATGCCCGCCCAGCAACCTTGTTATACGCTGATTATAGTGAAAAGTCTACAACAACGGCCGTTACGTTATCGTTACTGTGGGCAGCCAACGCGGTTTCGTACAGTTCATCCACCATTTGCGGCAGCGAAAAATCTTGCGACATGACCTCTCGGATGGTCTCATCGGAGACAAAACCACATAAGCCATCACTGCACAACAACAGCTTGCCCGTGCGCGGCAGCAAACGCATGTACGTGTCTACCTCCACCTCTTCACCTTGCCCCACAGCACGCAGCAGCACATTGCGATAGCGGTACATCGTGGCTTCTTCAGCAGTCAGGGTGCCGACATCTTGCAGGCGCTGCACCAGCGAATGATCCACCGAAATTTGCTCCAGCTTGCCGTCAGCCAGCAGGTAAAGGCGGCTATCACCCACATGGGCCACATGCAGCCGACGTCCTAAAACGAGAGCCACCGTCAGCGTCGTGCCGCTGTCTACTTCAGGATCGTCTTCAAACACGGCCGTATTGGCCGCCTGTACCGCATCCAACAGCACCTCCTGAATGGGCACCTGAGTTGGCGGGCCAAGCGTTTGCAGCAGCGGCATATAAATCTTGTTCAAGATGTAATGGGCCGCCACGCGTGAGGCAATGCGGCTGGCCACATGCCCATTGGTATGCCCGCCCATACCATCAGCCACAATGTACAGGCCAAACGGCACCAGGGAAAAATGGCCACCCGCTTCGGAGCTAAAAATCAGGCAAGAATCCTCGTTCCGCTCGCGTGCGCCCACATCACAGCGGACGCCGGCTCGCAGCGTGGGTTCCTTGCCGGAGGCATCGTCTGCAATGTTCCCGGTGTCAATAATCGAAGCCGTATCACCCGCACGGGTAACGGCCGTTTCATCTAATTCGGCCGTTTGCGCAACGGCCGCATCTGCGTCCGGCTTGCTCGGTTTATCCTCAGGCTGAATAAAAGGAGGCGTTTCATTCATAATAAAATCCAGTTTCGCACAGTGAGTTAAGCTGGTAATGCATAAATATAATGGTTGGTTGAGCCAATGTAAACCACGCCATCGGCAATTGTCGGTGATGAAATAACAGGAGACCCTGTATCAAATTTCCAGTTGATATCGCCCTTCTTGGTAGAAAGGCAGTAGACAGAGCCGTCGGTACTGCCAAAATAGACGGCATCGTTCCAAACAGCGGGGGAAGAAGCAATCTGGCCGTCAGTTTCAAACGTCCACTGCTGACGCCCCGTATCCATATCCAGCACATACAAGCTGCCATCCGAAGAACCAATGTAGACAGCATCATCGTACACCGCTGGCGAAGAAACAATGGGCCGACGGCTGCGGAAGCGCCAGATAATCCAGCCTGTATTGGCGTCGAGCGCGTATACAGTACCATCCAACGACCCGACAAATACAATCTCATCCGCCACCGTGGGAGATGACGTGACGCTTCGTTTGGCTTGGGCTTGCCACTTGGTTTTGCCGCTGGCAATCTCTACGCAGAAGATATAGCCGCCTTCAGTGCCGAAGAAAATACGCTCTTCATCGACAAAAGCTGTGGAGCGAACGGCCGCATATGCATTGGCCTTCCACTTTGACCGACCCTGATGGGCTTCCAATGCATAAAAATGGCCATCGTCGGAGCCAAAAAAGACATGATCGTAGCGCACAATGGGGGAGGCATAAATGGCGCCATTGGTGGCATATCGCCACACCTGGCGGCCCGTGCGTCGCTGAATACAATACAAATGCTTATCGGCCGACCCAATAAAAACATTCTCATCGTACACAAACGGGGTGCTGCCCCCGACACTATCGGCAGCAGGGAACTTCCAAACAAATTCCCCATTGTCGCTGTTAAGCGCGTACAAGTTGTTATCGTAAGCCCCTACTAACACCATGTTGCCCGAAACGGCCGCTTTGCCGCGAATCTCATCTTCACATTTAAACTGCCAGACCGGCTTAATCTGGTTGGCAACGGGCGCCACGGGGGTGGGCGTTCCCATCTGGGGCACGGCGGCAGCGGGAGTTTGGGTTGGGGGAATGGGCAGATTGGGGTTGCTCTCAAACACGGCCGTTTCCGGACGGTTGACCAGTATTTCCAGCGCATCTTTCAACGCTTTGGCATCGGGGAAGCGATCTTTGGGATCGTAAGCCAGGCAGCGCATGATAATGGCTTCAAAAGCGGCCGTTACATGCGGATTCACTTTGGCAATCGGCCGTTCAGCAAAAGTGAACGGTGGCTCCAGGCGCGGGTCTTGCCGGGTGAGCAAATGGTGCAGCGTCGCTCCCAACGCATAAATATCACCCGCCGGTTCCGCCTGGCCGCGATACTGTTCGGGCGGCGAGTAGCCTTCCGTTCCGATCATCGTGCCCTTGTCACCCATCTCAAACACTTTGGCAATGCCAAAATCAATCAGGCGAATGCGCTCCCGATGGTCCAGCATGATATTTGAGGGTTTTACATCCCGAAATACAACGGGCTGCGGTTTTTGGCTGTGCAAATGATAAAGCGCATCACAAAGCTGCATCGCCCAGCTAATCGCCGTCTCCTGATCCAGGAGTTCAGTCTGTTCCTCCAGCCACTCATCCAAATCCTTGCCGCGGATAAGCTCCAGCACCAGGTATGAGCGATCCCCCTCCGTGAAGTAATCACTCACATCGGGGATGGCCGGATGATCAAGCGAGGCCAGCATGTTGGCTTCACGCTCAAACGATTTAATGGTGAGTTCCCGCATTTGCGGGTCGGGGGTGGAGATGACCATCTCTTTGACGGCACACAGCTTGGTGACGTTAGGAAAACGCATGTCGCGCGCCTGATAAACCGAGCTAAAACCACCTGCGCCCAACGGCCCAACAATGCGGTACCGTTCTTGCAGCATGTCACCCGGCTGCAGCCCACTGCGCTGTGCCTTTTTTTGGCGGCCTCTTTTGCTGGCAAGTTGTCTGGTCGTTAATCGCCCCATAATCGGTTGCGGTCCATCTCCTTAGTATGGGGGTTTATTATAAGTTCACCCTGCGCATTTAATCAAGGGCCTCGGTACTAATAGCACGAAACCAACGGAATCTTAACGGGAAACGGCCGTATTCTCAAACTGTAATCCGGTGCCAATACCGTTCACCACCCACTTTAGCCGTGTATGACTCGATTTTACGTTCCAGATCGGCGAAATCGTCAAAAAAGCTGCTGCGCTGCGAGGCGTAGGCCCAAATGGCTTCGATTTTGGCACGTACGGCCGTTTCCGGCAGCAAAATTTGGTTCGGTTGTAGGTCGGGGGTGAGAACGGCATCCACCGCACCTTCCTGCGCCGCATACGGATAATCTTCATAATAAAGAAGACGATCTGCGCCAAAAGCCTGCTCCGCCGCCTGACGCACCAGCCGATGATCCACATGCTGGCCAGCGGTGAGCGGCACCACAATTTCGTCGGCGGGCGGCAGTTGGCTGAGCTGCTGAGTGAGATAAGCAAGTGTCGCCTCGTCGGCGGAGTGCTGAGTGGTGATGATACTTTCCCAAGTAGGGTAGCATGGCTCGCCCGTGGCCGGATCGATGCGGTAAACGCAGTCGGGAATATCCCAGTGAAAATAATCTGCACCTAAAATCTGGCAGGCGGCAGCGTCTTCGGCGCAGCGGGCACGGACGGTGTCTTGGGGCAGCTCCCAGCGCTGGTGCAGTTCCTGGGCAAAGGCGGACAGCTGCAAATCGGGCGCAGGCTCACCTGCCATTTGGGTGACGATGAGGACAGGGTGCGAAGCGGCCACTTCGGCATGCCCAACTGCGTTGGGCAACTCAGTGCAGGCTGTTTCCAAATAAATCCGCCCGCCACAAGAAAGCACCGCATCATCCAGATGCGGCGAGAGGTAAATCGTTTTGTACCGCTCACGCATGGGCGGCTCTCTGTTTGAGTTCGGGGCCAGTGGGCGTGTCGGTGATCTCGTAGCCTGCGGCGACGATTTGGTCGCGCAGAGCGTCGGCCTCTGCCCAATTTTTGGCGGCGCGGGCAGCTTGCCGCTGCTCAGCCAGAGCCAGAATTTCGGCGGGGATGGGCTGCTCCGCTTCCGGCTGCCACTCCGCCAGACCCAGCCCCAGCACGCGGTCAAATTCAATGATGGTGGCCTTTTTCACGCTGCCGGGCAGGTCGCTCTTGACCAGATTCCAGACCACGGCCAGAGCGCGGGGCATGTTGAGGTCATCGTTGACCTGCGCGGTGAAGTCGGCGAGGAAGGTTTCGTCGGGTTGGGTGGGGTCGGGCCATTGGGAAACGGCCGTACGCAATCGTTGCAGCGCCGTCGCTGCTCCATCCATCGCCTGCCAGTTGAAGGTGAGCTTGGCGCGATAATGCCCGCCCAGGCAGAAGAAGCGGTACACCAGCGGGTCGTAACCGCGATCGATCAACGTTTGTAGCCGCAAAAAACCACCGGATGATTTGGACATCTTGAGGCCATCGAGCTGCAAAAAGTAACCATGCAGCCAAAAGTTGGCCAGCCGGGTGCCATGGCACGCCTGCGTCTGGGCAATCTCGTTGGGATGGTGCACCATGATGTGGTCTTCGCCGCCGCAGTGGATGTCGAAGAAGGTGCCCAGGTAGTGCGCCGCCATCGCCGAACATTCGATGTGCCAGCCGGGGAAGCCGACGCCCCACGGACTGTCCCACTCCATCTGCCGCTGCGCGTCTGGCGGGCTGAACTTCCACAGGGCAAAGTCGGTGGCGTTGCGCTTTTCGCTCATGGCGATGCGGCTGCCCGCCTGCAAACCCTCAATGTTGAGCCGGGCGATGTAGCCGTAATCGTCCAGCTTGGCGGTGTCGAAGTAGATGCCGTCGCTGGTGCGGTAGGTGTAACCGTTGGCCTCGATGCACTGGATCATGGCGATTTGCTCGCCGATGTGGTCGGTGGCCTTGCACCAGATGTGCGGCTCGTGGATGTGCAGTTGGGCCAAATCTTGCTTGAACGCTTCGGTGTAAATTTCGGCGATTTCCCAGGCGCTTTTGCCGGCGCGGCGGGTGCCCACTTCCATCTTGTCCTCGCCCGCGTCGGCGTCATCGGTCAGGTGACCCACGTCGGTGATGTTCATGACGTGCAGCACCTCGTGCCCGTTGAATTCGAGGACGCGGCGCAAAATATCTTCAAAGATGTAGCTGCGCAGGTTGCCGATGTGGGCGTAGTCGTAGACGGTGAGGCCGCAGGTGTATAGCTTCACTTGGGGTGGATCGAGGGGGGTGAACGGCCGTACTTTTCGCTCGTAGGTATCAAACAAGGTTAACATGCCGGATAGCTTACATCAGTCTGGGGGTGTTGTCGAAAGAGAGATGAACTAAAACCGTATAACGTTTACTGTTTGGTACGAGATGATTTGATTCGACGAATTGTATTTCTAAGAGACACCAAAAATCTGGAATTTGTAAACACCATCATTGTGTATACACCTTCCGGCATGTAACCTAATTTCTCGGCAAGCTTTGCAGATATTGTGGTTGCTGCATCCCATGAAGGTACAAGGTTTTTCTCTAAACATTCAATTATTAAATGAGCCGCAACGGCCGTGGCCAGCCCTTTTCCTTGATATTGCTTTTGGGTATCAATTTGTATCTCAATGCCTGTATCACACACGGCAAAACTTGAGCCGACACATGCAATATTTTTGCCATCAAGGGCACAGTAACCGAAACCGCGTGCAATGAAATCTTCAGGGGAAACAAAATTTAATCCATGTGCCTCAGCAAATTTATTCTTTCGTTTACGCAGTTGCTGCGCCAGTGAAATATCAATTTTGACAATCTGAAAACCATCAGGAATTTTAGATTTTAGGGTCTTGAGATGCTCAGGGTTTAGCTTGTCAGCGGAGAAGGCATACCTTTCTAATTCAATCCATTTACCTGGATGCACCTTTTGGGCAACGTCAATGAAACTTTTATCAGTAAAGAAGACCTGACTGAATCCAGGTAACGACTTTAAATATTCACGTGCCTCGGTCTGTGAAAAATCGCCACCCAAAATGCACACTCTGGCGGATGGAAATTCTAAGACTGCAAATTTCAACGTTTGGTTGGCTAAGGCTCGACCCGAATATCCGTCCAAAACAGATTGGGAGATGAGGCCCCCTGGATGTCCTTGAAAAAGATGCGCAAGCTTATGTCGGTCCTGAATATTTATTTGGATCAAGCCCATTTATTATCCATATCTCCTGGTAAAGTGTGCTTTTTGGTAACAAACAATCGCAATAGGTTACGGCCGTTTCTCACCTAACCACGATGCTATTTTATTGTCGCTGAGCTTTACGGGGGAAACGGCCGTAAGTTTCGCGCATACGTATCAAATAGGTATAACCGGATTGCTTATTGGTGTGGAGGTGTCGAAGAAGAGGTGGCACAAGTTTGCTAAAATGGTTTTAGACCAGTTTACAATCATTCGCAGATAACTTATGATTGTTCGGAAATGCGGAGGTGCGTGATGACAACCGTTACGTTAAATATTCAGCTTGATGACAAAGTAAAACAGGCTTACCAATCGCAACCGGCGGAGAGTCGGGCACGCTTGCAAAAGTTGGTGGCCCGGATGCTGCAAGAGTTTGCCGAAAGCCGCCCCGAATCGCTACTGGCCATAATGGATGAGATGAGCCAGGAAGCAGAAATGAATGAGTTAACCCCAGAAATTCTGGCCGACATCTTGGGTGATGAGTAAGTCGCGTTTTGTTCTGGATACGAATCTGATCGTTAGTGCCGCTCTGTTTAAGCAATCCGTAGCCCGCCAGGCATTTGAAAAAGTTCTAACAACCGGCAAAATTCTCCTTTCTGATGCCTTACAGGCAGAGGTAAGCGAGGTGTTGCTGCGCAATAAGTTCGACCGATATGTTTTACTGGAAACCCGGCTGCGCTTTTTGTCTGGCTTTATCAGTTTGTCTATGGTTGTGGAAATTTCGGAGCGGATTCAGGTCTGTCGTGATCCGAAAGATGATATGGTTTTGGAAACGGCCGTTAACGGCCAGGCCGACACAATCATCACAGGAGATCAAGATTTACTCGTCTTGCATCCCTTTCGCCAAATTGCTGTTTTATCCCCACGTGCCTTTCTCGATCAAGACAATTAACTGTACTTTTCGGCCGTAGGTATCAAACAAGTTTAGCATGCTGGATAGCTTACATCAGTCTGGGGGTGTTGTCGAAGGGTGGGAACGGCCGTTGCAACCTAAAATAGCAAGGTGTATAGTGTAAAAATCTTTGCCAGCGCAGCCTTTATTTAGCCAACAATCAATTGAGAAGTTTATGCCCACAAATCCCATTGCCACCCTAAAAATTTGTGCTGTTGTTTTGGTACCAGTAATGGTTGCGGTTATCAAGTTATTGCCAAAGTTTTTGCAAAGCGGCCGTTCCGCAAAAATGCTAACTGGAGCCATTATCCTATCAATTTATACGACAGTTTTTATGGGTACGATAGATAACAGCAGCTTGCCAATTCAAAACATCTGGTTTGTCGTCTTAATGAATGCGTTTGTGTGGGGCGGCGTCGGATTTCTGGTAGGAATATATTTCGACGTGCGTTCACGGATCACAATGGGCGGCAATTATTACCAAGAATTCTGGCATCTGCGGCTGCATGGCGTAGAGTATGGCATTTTGGGGGCCATAGCCAGTCTGCCGCTAGGATTTATAGTTAGTTGGCTTGTTGTTGCATTTGGCACTTCGTTGTTAGGCATACTCTTAAGTTTTGCTTCTGGATTCATTATTGGTGGAATGTTGAGCGGGGAACTGGATCGATATACCCATAGATAGTAAAAATGCTTGTCTTCTTTTTTATCTTTGCGCTTTTGTTTATTGGGGCCGTGTTTGATATAGATTGGATTTTGAAGTTTACAAGGGGAGATAGAAGCTATGGGAGGACGTTCGCCCGCATCTTTTACGGATCTCTTGGATTCTTCGTAATGGTTATGATGCTCTTTGCAATGTTGTCTCAGATATAATATAGAGCAAAGTGCCTCACGCTAATTGGCTTCCCACCTGATAGCTCACTATAATTAAAACCTATGGCAAAATTAACCCATCTGGATGAAGCTGGCCGCGCCCGCATGGTGGATGTAGGCGACAAGGACGACACCGAGCGCGTGGCCGTGGCCCGTGGCTCCGTGCAAATGCAGCCGGAAACGCTGGCCCTTATAATAGAAGGCAACATGAAAAAGGGAGATGTGCTGACGGTAGCGCAATTGGCAGGCATCATGGCCGCCAAGCGCACCAGTGACCTCATCCCCATGTGCCATCCGCTTATGCTCAGCCACGTGGCTGTCACCTGCACGCCCAACCCCACCGCCAGCCGCGTAGACATCGAGGCGTCGGTCCGGTTGAAGGGTAAAACGGGCGTGGAAATGGAGGCATTAACGGCCGTTTCCGTTGCCGCCCTCACCATTTACGACATGGCCAAAGCCGTCGATCGCGGCATGATCATCAGTGATGTGCGCGTTGTCGAAAAATCGGGTGGCAAAAGCGGCAATTGGAACTTGGAAGAGTAAACGGTAATCCGTAAACGGTGAACGGTAATCGGTTACTGTTTACCGATAACGGATAACGGATAACCGATAACGGGAAAAATGGAAATTCAAATCAAACTATTCGCCACGCTGAAAGACAAAGCGGGCAGCAACAAAATCACCGTCACGGTGGCGGAACCAGCTACGGTGGCCACCCTGCTAGAAGCAATGGCAACGGCCTATCCAGCACTGCAAAGCTCGCTGCCGATTGTGCTGGTGTCGGTGAACAAAGCATTTGCGGGGAAGGATACGGCCGTATCTCCCCAGGATGAAGTCGCCATGTTCCCGCCCGTCAGTGGCGGCAGCGGTGCTGACGACCTGCCGTACCCCACCTACTTCGCCGTCACCACCGAGCCGCTGGACATCGACGCCATCCACGCCCACCTCACCAGCCCGGAAATTGGCGCAGTCGTCAGCTTCACCGGCTTTGTACGCGGCCAAACCCAGCGCGACGGCCTGCCACCAGAAACCAGCTACTTAGAATATGAAGCGTACAGCGAAATGGCCGAACTCAAGATGGCCCAGGTCGCCCGCGAAATTTGGGAAAAATGGCCGTTGGTCAAAGGCGTGGCGATTGTGCAGCGAATCGGCCGTTTGGACATTGGCGAAAACACCACCTTTGTCGCCTGCGCCAGTGGCCATCGTGACCAGGGCTGCTTCGACGCCGCCCGCTACGGCATCGACCGACTCAAAGAGATCGTCCCCGTTTGGAAAAAAGAAGTTGGCGAAGACCAATCGGTCTGGGTGGAAGGCGATTATCGCCCCACCGAAGCTGACAATTAACAGAAAGAGATTGGAGACTGGAGATTAGAGATTGTTTTTAATCTCCAATCTCTAATCCCCAATCTCCAACCATGAAAAACTGGCAACAACTTTCCCGCGATTTCGCCCAAAAACACAACTTAACCCACGATCCCGGTGTTACTGCATTAGATTTACTCAGTGAATTTGGCGAGGTTGCCAAAGAACTACTCAAAGCAACCGATTACGGCCGTCACGACCCGATTGACAATCCAGCCATAGCCGATGAGTTAGGTGACATGCTCTATAGTTTGTGCCAACTGGCAACGGCCGTAAACGTAGACCTCGACCAGGCCCTCACGGCTGCCCTCGTAAAATATGAAGCTCGCTGGCAAGAAAAAGGGCATCCGGGCAGCCATTGAATTGAATAGAACAGACCAATTTTCGGGAGAAGAAGAATGCAGAACGGATCAAACAGCCATCACAAGCATAAGCAAGACGTTGCCCATCGTGTCGTTATTACCGGCATGGGTTTAATTACCCCCCTGGGCCACAACGTACCCGACACCTGGGCCGCCATCAAAGCAGGCAAATCCGGCACGGGTGATTTTGTGGTGCTTAACAAAGGCGAACACGAGATGGGCACCATCTGCGAAGTAAAAGATTTTGACGCCGATGCCTATCTGGGTCGTCGAGACGCCCGCCGCCGCGACCGCTTCCAACAGCTCGCCACCGTCGCCGCGCGCGAAGCGGTCGCCCATTCCGGCCTGGAAATCACCGACGAGAATCGGGAGCGCATCGGCATTACCATGGGCACCGGTGTGGGCGGCATCCAAACGCTGGTAGAACAAGAGCACACCGTCATGGAAAAAGGGCTCAAGCGGGTAAGCCCGTTTGCCATTACCATGATTATGCCCAACGGCGCAGCAGGCATGATTGCCATTGACTATGGCATTCACGGTCCATCCACCACCATTACCACCGCCTGTGCCGCTGGCTGCGACGCCATCGGCCATGCCTTCCGCACCGTGCAGCGTGGCGAGATGGATGCCATGCTTACCGGCGGCAGCGAATCTATTCTGGCCTCCGTGGCCGTGGGCGGTTTTGAGCGCGCCGGAGCCACCTCTGGCAAAACCAGCGGCACGCCACAGCCTTTCGACAAAAATCGGGATGGGCTGATTGTGGGCGAAGGCGCTGGCGTCATCGTCATCGAAAGTTTGGAACATGCCCAAGCGCGCGGAGCTACTATCTATGCCGAACTGGTTGGCTACGGCCAAACCACCGATGCGCACCACATCACTGCCCCAGCAGAAGGCGGGGCTGGTGCCGCCCGGGCCATCCGCAAAGCGTTGGAAGATGCCGGATTACAACCGGAGGATGTGGATTACATCAGTGCTCATGGTACCTCCACCCCGCTGAACGATGCGTCGGAAACGGCCGCAATTAAAACAGCCCTCGGCGAACATGCTTACAACGTTGGCGTTAGCTCCACCAAATCAATGACGGGACATATCATGGGAGCCACTGGTGCCATTGAGACCATCTTTTGCACCATGGCTATCCAGGACCAGATCATGCCGCCCACCATCAATTACGAAACCCCAGACCCGGAATGCGACCTGGACTACATCCCCAATGAAGCCCGCCCCGCCAAAGTAGAGGTCTGTCTTAACAATGCCTTTGGCTTTGGCGGCCACAACGCGGTACTCGTCATCAAGAAATTCCAATAACAACGCCTATCGCTTTGTAAGAGCAATCAAAGATTTCGCAGATTCAAAAGATTGTATAATCTAGGGAATCTGCGAAATTTTTTGGTTGGAACTGTTTATGAAACGCTTTAATGAATTAGAAAATAATCTCAATGTCCAGTTCAAGGATTACTCATTGCTGGTGCGCGCCCTCACCCATCGATCCTACCTGAATGAGCATCCCGATGAAGTGTTGGAAGATAACGAGCGCCTCGAATTTTTAGGTGATGCCGTGCTGGACTTTATCGTTGGCGCTTACCTTTACCATCGCTTTCCTGAGATGGATGAAGGGGAACTGACCAGTTTGCGGGCCGCGCTGGTGCGCGCCAAAACGTTGGCCGACTTTTCACGTCAGTTGGAAATCGGCCGTTTTCTTCAACTAGGCTACGGTGAAGCGGAAAACGGCGGTCGTGAACGCACGCCGCTGCTCTGTGCTTCCTTTGAAGCCGTCATCGGTGCCATCTACCTGGATCAGGGTTTGCCCGCAGTTAAGCCGCTGGTCGAAGAACTGGTTGGCCCGGCTCTGGCGGAAATCATGGCTGAATCGCTTCACAAAGACGCTAAAAGCGAATTCCAGGTGTGGGCTCAAGCCAAATACAACATCACGCCTCGCTATGAAGTCTCGGGCACAAGCGGTCCCGACCACGCCAAAGAGTTCACAGTGCAAGTGCTGCTGGAAGATGCCGTCTGGGGCGAGGGCACGGGGCGCAGCAAACAGCGGGCGGCGCAGGCGGCCGCCAAGGTGGCCATGAACAAAGTGGAAATGCTGGAAGACGCATGAGCCACATCCTGATCACAGGCGGCAGCAGCTATCTGGGGCAGCATCTCGTGCCGCTGACCGTCGGCGACGGACACACGGTTGATTACACCTACCATCAAAACAAACCCAGCCTGCCAGGCACTGGTCATCAACTGAACATTCGGGATGAAACGGCCGTTCGCCAACTCATTCTCTTCCTCCAACCAGAAATCATCATTCACCTGGCTGGTTCCAATCGTGGCTCAGAAATGGCGGCGGTCATTCGCCAAGGAGCGGGCAACGTGGTGTGGGTGGCACAGGAGCTAAACGCCCGCCTCATCCACCTCTCCACGGACAGCATTTTTCGCGGTGACGCCGCGCCTTATGACGAAACGGCCGTCCCCAGCCCCGTCAACGCCTACGGCCGGGCCAAAGCCGACGCCGAAGCCATTGTGCAGCAGCATTCTCGCAGCGTCATCGTGCGCACCTCGCTCATTTATGGTCTGGAGCAAATGGATCACGGTACGCGCTGGATGGCGACAGCGCTGGGCAAAAGCGAACCCGTCACCTTGTTTAGCAATCAAATTCGCAACCCGATTTGGGTCAACAGTCTCTATGCTGCCATTCTGGAGTTGGCTGGAAACAGTTTCACGGGCATCCTCAACGTGGCCGGCAAACAAGTGCTTTCCCGCGCCGAGTTTGGCCTAAAAATGCTGGATTATTGGCAAATCAAATCCCGCGACACGCTCACCATTGCCCCGTCAGACGGCCGTTGGCCATTGAACTGTGAGCTGGATTTAAGCAAGGCAACGGCCGTCCTCAAAACAGCGCTCCCTGGCGTTGATGAGGTCCTGAAACCATAACCAAAACACAGGCTACAGCATGGTACCAATGGCCTATTGCCGATTCTCCAGCGGCTCAATTGGTGAGTGCGTTATAAGTTCGAAAGAGTCGCGTAGGACCCCTTGACTTTTGTCGTTTGAATATGCTAGACTGCCCCCCTAGGAAGGAAGAGGCTAGCTAGCTCATCATTGATAAAACAAATCTTTTACGAAATTATCAAATTGCCGTTTGGGAAAAATTGGCGACGAGTTAGCCGTATGGGTGAGAGTCAGCACCCCTGGAAAACTATAAAATCTCGGAGAAAGGGTAAATAGATGACCAAATTAACGACGCCATTCGACGAAATGGACTTTGTTAGCGTTTTGCTTAACGAAGGTTCCGAACAAGGCTACATTACCTACGATCAAATCATGGAAGCACTGCCTGACGTCGAAGACAATTTGCCGCTGCTCGAAACAATTCTGGAAGAGGCGCAAGCAGCAGGCATTCCGATATATGAAAATGAAGATGAAGTAGAAGCGCAAATGAACGGGGAAGACACCAGCGATCTCTCCGAAGCGCTGGCTAACGGCAAAGAATTTGAAGATGAAGATGGTGAGGATGCATCGCCGCACGCTGCCCCACTGTTCGATTTAAGCAACGTACCGATTGATGATTCCGTAGGACTTTACTTCCGTGAAATGGGCCAGCAAGGGCTGCTTTCCGCTGAGGAAGAAGTGACCCTGGCTATGGAAATTGAGGCTGGTAAAGAAGCAGAAGCCCGCATGGAATCTGAAATTTTGAGCCTCGACGAACAAGATGAATTGGCCAACCTGCGAGAGATTGCAGATATGGCTCGCGCTCATCTCATTCGTGCCAATACGCGTCTTGTTGTTAGCATTGCCAAGAAATATCGCGGGCGCGGTTTGCAGTTCCTGGACCTGATTCAAGAAGGCAACGTGGGCCTGATGAAAGCAGTTGAAAAATACGATTATCGTCGTGGAAACCGGTTTAGCACCTATGCCACCTGGTGGATTCGCCAGGCGGTGACGCGGGCGTTGGCCAATCACGGCCGTACCATTCGTATCCCCGCTCACTTGGGTGGCCGCATCAGCAAGCTGTATCAGGTAGCCCAAGAGTTGGAACAAGAATACGGCCGTCAGCCAACCGCTGAAGAAATTGCCGAACACATGGAGTTGCCCGCCGAGCGCGTCCGCTGGATGCTGCGCACCAGCCGCCAGCCCGTCCACCTGGAACGCCCCGTTGGCGATGAGTCTGATGCCGAACTGGGTGACTTCATCGAAGATGTGGACGCGCCACCGCCGGCAGAAACAGTTGCGCAAAAGATGCTCACCGAAGAGCTGGGCGAGATTCTAGACCAGCTCACCCCGCGTGAAGCCCGCATTTTGCGCCTGCGCTATGGCCTGCAAGATGGCGAATCCCGCACCCTCAAAGAGGTCGGCGAGATGTTTGGCCTCTCCCGCGAGCGCATCCGCCAGCTAGAAAAGGAAGCGCTGCGCAAGCTGCGCCATCCCAACTTCGCCGGACACCTCCGGCAGTACCTCAACTAACGACAAAAAGGGGCCGCTTGGCCCCTTTTTTATTTCTTTCCTCTCTCCCTCTACGCAGCACTCCCCACGTTCGGTATAATCGCAGACTATGGCACTTTTGACGGCACACAACATTGGCCAGGCATTTGGCGCGTTTGACGTCTTTACAGGCGTTAGCGGCAGCATTCCCGATGGCGGCAAGGTGGGGCTGGTTGGTCCCAACGGCGTGGGCAAAACCACCCTGCTGCTGATTTTGGCTGGACTCAGCCAGCCCAGCACAGGCAGCATCCACATTGCCAAAGGCACCCGGCTGGGCTACCTACCGCAAGAAGCGGCCCAGGCGTTTGCCGGACAGGAAAACAGCGTCTTCGCAGAGATGCTCACAGTCTTTGACGACCTGCGTGAGGACGAAGCGGCGCTGCGCCAGATGGAGCAACAGATGGCCGACGGCGACCATTCCGAAGCGTTGATGGCCAGCTACAGCCAACTACAAGAGCGGTTTGAGCACGCGGGTGGCTACGACTACCAAATTCGCATCCGGCAGGTGCTGACGGGTCTGGGCTTTGCCGAGGAAGATTGGCAAATGCCGCTGCACCACCTGAGCGGCGGGCAGAAAACGCGCGTGCTGCTGGGTCGGCTGCTGCTGGAAAAGCCGGATTTGCTCATCATGGATGAGCCGACAAATCATCTGGACGTGGCGGCGATTGAGTGGCTGGAAGGGATGTTGAAGACGTGGGACGGCGCGATTTTGGTGGTGAGCCACGACCGCTACTTTTTAGATCGCGTGGTCACGGTGATTTGGGAGATGACCCGCACAAGCATGTCCCATTATCGCGGCAACTACTCGGCGTACGTGCAGCAGCGGCAGGAGCGATGGCAGCAGCAAATCCAGGCGTATGAGGATTTCCAGCAGCACATCGAAAAAGAGATGGATTTTATCCGGCGCAACATTGCCGGGCAGCGTACGCAGATGGCGCAGGGCAAGCTGAGCCGGTTGGCGAGGGAAGTTACGGCCGTTCACATGGGTGGCTTACCTGCATTAGGTATACTCAACAGCAAAGGCTGGCTGCAAACCGACCACCATTACGGCATCACAAAATACGGCCGTGTGGCCACCACCGTTGGCGAACTGCAACAGCAAATTGGAGAGCTGCGGCCACCGATACGGCCGTCTACCCTGCGGCTCCAATTAGACAGCGAAATGCGCAGCGGTGAGCTGGTACTGCGCACCAAAGAGCTTACGATTGGCTATCCGGGCAATGAACTGTTTACCGCCGAAGATATTGAGCTGCGACGGCTGGAATGTGCCGCCCTGATTGGCCCCAACGGCGCAGGCAAAACCACCTTCCTCAGAACCACCCTGGAAAAGTTAGCCCCGCTACACGGTGAAGTGATTTTGGGCGCCAGCTTACAAATTGGCTATTTCGCCCAGGCACATGACGGCCTTAACCTAGAAAACACTGTCCTGGACGAACTGCTTAACTTCCGCAATTTGCCAATTAGCGAGGCGCGCAATTACCTGGCCCGCTTTTTATTCCGCGAAGATGACGTTTACAAAAAGATCAGCATGCTCAGCGGCGGCGAACGCGGCCGCTTGGCGCTGGCGATTTTGGCACTGCAAGGGGCCAACTTTTTGCTGCTGGATGAGCCAACCAATCACCTGGACATTCCCTCGCAGGAAGCATTGCAAGAGGCGCTGGAGCAGTTCAATGGGACGATTTTAATGGTGTCGCATGACCGGTACCTAGTCAATGCTTTGGCAACACAGGTTTGGGCGTTGGCAAACGGCCGTCTCCGCGTTTATGACGGTGGTTACCAAAATTACTTGACCATCCGTGAGCAGGAAACCGAAGCGGCGAAAGAAGCCGCCGCCCAGGCACGTGAGGCGGAAAAAGCGGCCCGCAGCAGCGACAACGGCAGCCAGCTCAGCAAAAACGAGCTGCGTAAGCAAGCCGAGGCGCTGGCCGAGCTGGAAAACCGCATCGAAGCCACCGAGGCAGAGATTGTGCAAATTGGTGAAGCCTTACAGCAAGCGACAACCGACGAATCATTTGCTAAGATACAAACGCTCAGCGAGGCATATGCCGCCGCCGAAGCCAAACTGGCAGACCTGCTGGAACAATGGGAGATGATGCATGAGTGACAACACAGAGCCGACAACCTACGAGGGCAAGGTAATCATCGGGCTGACGGGCAATATTGCCACCGGGAAATCGGCCGTGATGCGGCTGGCACGTGAACATGGTGCGCTCACCATTGATGCCGACAAAATTGTGCACGAACTCATGGACAATGATGCCACGATGCAAGCCGCCATTGCCGTCGCCTTTGGGGCAGAGATACGCCGGGAAGACGGCCGTATTGACCGCAAAAAATTGGGCGAAATCGCGTTTGCCGACCCCACCGTCATGCAAGATTTGGAAGCGATGGTACATCCGGCCGTAGGCAAAGAATTGGATGCCCGCATTTTGGCCAGCGACCACCCCGTCATTTTTATAGAAGCGATCAAACTGCTAGAAGGCAATATACGCGACATCTGCCACCAAATTTGGGTGACGCGCTGTGCCCCGCAGCGGCAGCTGGAACGACTGCGTATTTGTCGCGGGCTGGAAACCGAAGTAGCCGCCGTGCGCATCAAGGCCCAACCGCCCCAAGAAGAAAAAGTAGCGCAGTCCGACGTCCTCATCGACACCAACGGGCTGATGAAAGATACTGAGACCCAGTTCCGCATTGCCTGGGAACGCCTGCCGGACCCGGCCACGGCTAAGCCAATGGAGCGCCTTCCGCTGCCAGACGAATCGGCCCCCAGCACGCCGCTGACCGGCAAACTGGTCACGCCCAAAACGCCGACACCACAAAAATCTGCGGAAGCTGCGCCACCGCCGCGCCTGAAACCAAGCGAGCGACCCGAAGATCTACAAGTCCGCCGCGCACGGCCGTCTGACATCCCGTCTATTTTGCTGCTCATTCAAAAAGCAACCGATGGCAAAGTTAAAATGAAGCGCGCGGAACTTTTAATGGCTCTGAGTGAGCGGGGCTATTTCATCGGCCAGGTGGGTACGGAAATTAGCGCTGTTTTGGGCTACAACATCGACAGCCAGGTGGCGCGTATTGATGAAATTTACATTCATCCCCTGGAAATGGCAACGCAAACCGCCAAAGCCGTGCTGGAAGATATTGAAATTTCGGCCGCTTCTCACATGGGGCAAATCATTGTCGCTTTTTTGCCTGAGGATGCTCCCCCGCTTATCCGTGAACTATTTGAATCGGCAAATTACGCACAGATGCCCTTTGACGAGATGGCCAAAGGGTGGCAGTTGGCCATCGAAGAGTCGCAGCCAGAGGGCACAGAATATCTGGTGCGGCTGCTACGCGATACAAGGGCAGGCTAATGCGATTTGTTTGGGCGTGGCTACTGTACACCTGGGGCGGGCTGCATCGCTATTTTGGCATCCAAAACAGCATAGCGCGGGAGTTTGAGCGGGCCATTCATTATTTTAGTCGCGCTTACGAAGTAGACCCGACGTTCCGGGCGGCGCGACTGCACCGGGGCATTTTGCTGGGGCGGGAGTTGGGACGTATTGATGAAGCGATTGCCGATTTTGACGCCTTGCTAGCCGAAGACCCCACCTACAATTTGGCGTTGTTTAACCGGGGGATCATGTGGATGGAAAACGGCCGTTACCCCGAAGCCCTGCAAGATATGGAAGCCTACCTCACCCAATCTGACGCCTCCGACGAAAACTGGCCCGATGCCCAGCGCATCGTCCGCCTGCTGCAAAGTTTGGACAACGATGAAGATTAACCCTCAAAAAACCAGTTGATTTCTCAAAATTTGCCATTCTAAAGTCAACTCAATGAACAAGAAACTAACGATTGCGTTAAAGCGTTTGAATACTATTTTGCCGTTGAAGAAGAACCAGGATAACTGCACCGCAGAGATTAAGGAACTTCATCAGCAGATACTCCGCTCTTTTGTTACCAACGGCCGTATTCTAACCAAGGAGGAAATGGTTCTTTGGGTAGATGACATTCCAGAAGCTATTAACGTACTGAGTCAGCATGATATGGTGACAGTTTCCGGAAGCGGTGAACCCATCGGTGCCTATCCGTTCACGATGACGGAACGTGTGCATGAAGTTCACGTCAACGGACATCAAGTCCATGCCATGTGTGCCCTGGATGCGTTAGCAATTGGCCCCATGTTTAAGGAAACCACGCAAATCACGTCCCAATGCGCGGTGACGGATGCTCCCGTTAAGATAGAAATGTCAGGCGAGACAATTCTGAATCTGGCGGAAGTGCAGGATGTACATTTTGGCATCGCTTGGGACGCAGCAAACGCGGCTTCATGCTGTGCAGATAGTTTGTGCCTGGAAATGATATTTCTGCGCGATACTGAGACGGCTCAGCAGTGGCTTGCTGATGATTCTGACGGTAGAGAAGTTTTTACATTGCAAGAAGCCGTTCGGTTTGCCAGCCAGTTCTTTGTTCCCCTGTTGCCTTGAGAAAAAAGTGTAAGGCTTAGGCAAATTTCGGGCTGTGGCCGGCATCTCGCCGATATGGAAACCTACCTCCTTTTTCGGTTGCGTAAGACGAAAATCAGGAGTTTATACACACTACCAAGTTGTTGAATATGTTATGGGGCTACAGCACTCTCTATCATGAAAAAATTTTTGCTAATTTTGACCATACCAATTATTTTCTTTGAGGTGTCTTGTACGACTGCAAAAATTAATAAAGGTCAACATATTTCTGATGATTTACTGGTTGAAATAATTGCAAATGAAGAGGACGAGTCACCAATGCTACAAATAACTCGAGGCGAGAATGAGGTACATCTGCTCCTATTAATCATCCCTATATTAGTTTGCCTATTCCGTTCGACAATGTCACTATACTCGCCGTTCAAGACTTGGACAATGATGACGAACCGAAATCATTCTTGATATTTTTACACCTGGATCAAACTGTTGCACAAATATCTTTGTCTTTTTCTATGATCAGGGTGCTGAAACCTACAAAAGTGGTGACTTCCTTTCGACAATTTGGAGCATCTCTCCCAAATTAGTAGACATCCAGAATGATAATTATCCAGAATTCGTAACCAGAAACCCTCACCACCCCTGGCTAGCACCACCAGCAGCCTCTGTTGGTCCTGTTCAGATATATAGATTTGATGATGGACGATTTATTGACGTGACTCTAGATTACCCAGATCTGATACTTGAAGATGCTAATATGTGGTTAACATCTGCTCAGGGAGAAGTCGCTATTTTAAGCCCAGAATATCTTGCAATCACAGAGGAAGACCCTGTGTGGTGGGCCACTAGTTTGGAAGGAAATGAGAACACTGTATTATCAACTTATTTGTATGAGATGCATCTTTTAGGAAAAGGCAATGAAGGTTTGAGCAATGTGTCGCAAGTTTGCAAGGGTGATAATTGTGCCGATTATTTTGAACAGTTACAGGTTGTTATCTTGCAGGATAGGAGATTTGATTCAGCCCCATAACAACGCTTGCACCCGACCGCGAGATCGAGGCTCGTTCACGATTTGAGGTGGTGGTGACCAAATGCATCACGCGCTTTGAGGGCTCTACACGCGGCGGGTGAAGCTGGCGTTAGGCCAGCTCACAGCGAAGGCAAATGAATTCAGCATGACTGGGGGAAGGTTATTGGTTCTCCAATACCACAACTTCGTTCCAGATTTCTTCTAAATCGGCAAAGGTGGTAATGGGGGCAACGGTCTCCATGAATTCTCGGGGAGAATCCACACTGGCTTGAATGTCCAGCAGCATGGGGCCTGTCGGATCGCTGCCGGTTGCACCAGGAACGGCCGCATATGCCCCATGAAACGCAAAATATGCCTGGTTTAGTTTACGAATGCCGTACCCATTTTGCAGAAAAACCTGTCGCTGCGCTTCCATGTACGCTTCTGCTCCTTCAATATCGCCCATAGCCAATAATTCTTCGGTGTGGATGCGCGTGGCGGCAAGTTCAGCACCAAAGTCAAAGGCCGGTGGTTCCACGGGGGATGTTGGCGCAGTTTGCGCTGGCAAGGTCGCTGGCGCGGGTGGCGGCACATATTCGGGATAGTAGCGTTCAATCACGCGGCTGCCGATCTCCTGGTCAAAGATGGAGGCGATGGTTTCGTTGATGATGCGCACCTGGGGATCGCCGTAATTCCAGCCAACGGGGAAGAAGCTCAGCCAATGATGGGACCATTCGTGCGACGTGACTTCGGCCAGCCAGTTGATGCTGCTGGTTTCCATGATCATCGCGGGGTACGTGCCCATGCCACCGATAGGCACCACCAGGGCCGAGAGGTTGAGCTGCTCAAAGATGGCTGTCTCCAAAGCGTCCATTTCGGCTGTGGAGAGGCCGGGAACGAGCGAGATGCCGTAAATACGCTCAATGTGATCGCGAGGGGAGACAATCAGCAGTGAGGGGAGCGGTGTCATGCGCATCATCACCGGGGGCCACGCCTGATTCAACACGCCAAAGCCTTCGTCCACCAATACCTGCCCTACCTGATCCTGCACAATCGCTTCGGCGACGGGCTGGATGGCGGCCATTTCTTCACGTTTTTGCGCTAATTCGGTTTGGAGAACGGCCGTTGCCGCTGCCGGGTCTGTCACAGTTGGGTCTGTGTAAATCTGGTTGATCTGGCCGTCCAGCTGCTGCACCTGTCGCACAAGGTCCAAAAAATCGAGCACTGTTTGCTGGCGCTGGCTTTCATCCAAAAAAGCGTCGCTGTTGGCCAGGATGCCTTCCGCTTTGTCAGCAAAGGCGCTCAGCTCCCAGGAGAAAAAGTCAAACTGACGCAAACCAACCAGCTGAGTAATGCGGTAATATTCATCGTCGAAAGGGGGCCATTCACGCGTAAAAGCAAACAAAAAAAAGAGGGTAAGCAGCAGCAGCTTCGACCAGAGGAAAAGGCGACGTTTAATCATGCAGTGAAAAGTAATAAGTAAGAAGTGAAATGTCCACCCAGATCAGTTCTCACTTATCACTTTATCACTTTTTACACGCAGTTAAGCGCGGCGGTAGGGATTGTACAGTTTCTCCCACTCATCCAGCGCGTATCGGTCGGTCATGCCAGCGATGTAGTCGGTGATGACACGGTGCAGCGGGGCTTCGTCCAGCCGCTTTTTGGTGTCGGTGGGCAGCATGTTGGGCTCATTGGCATATGCCTGAAATAGCTCGGTGACAAAGCGCTCTGCCTTGGTTTGCATGCGAATGAGACGATAATGACGGTACATGCTGTCTAGCAAGAACTTCTTGAGCTGGCGCACCTTGGCTCTAAATTCGGGGGAGTAGCTCACCAGGTTTTCGGAGTGCGTCTGAACCTTTTCGGGCGAGTCGATGTCGTTTTCGACCAGGCGCTTGCCAGTGTACTCCAGCACATCCATGACGGACTTGCCAATGAGCTCACGAATAATTTCGTGGCGGGTGATGTGGGATAACGGCCGTTCTGAATGCCAGCCCACAATATCCTGTAACTCTTGCCACAGCGTCAGTTCATCCAGCGCCGCCATCTCAAACATACCAGCTCGCAGCCCATCATCCAGGTCATGCGCATTGTACGCTATTTCGTCTGCCAGATTGGCAATTTGCGCCTCCAGAGAGCCGCGCTTGTCCGGTTCGTACCCTTCAGCATCGCTCTTATCATAATCGGTTTCGTGCTTGATCATGCCCTCGCGCGTTTCGTAGGTCAGGTTCAGCCCAGGGAAATTGCGATAAGGTTGCTCTAGTTGGGTGACGATGCGATAACTTTGGGTATTGTGGTTAAAGCCGCCATAATCGGCCATCAGTGCATTCAGCGCATACTCTCCGGCATGGCCAAACGGCGGGTGGCCCAGATCATGCGCCAGGCAGATGGCTTCGGTCAGCTCTTCATTGCAGCCTAGCCCCCGCGCCAGCGAGCGACCCAATTGGGCTACTTCCAGCGTATGGGTCAGGCGCGTCCGGTAATGATCTCCCTCGTAATAAACAAAAACCTGCGTTTTGTATTCTAAACGGCGAAAGGCGGTGGTGTGAATGATGCGGTCGCGATCCCGCTCAAACGCAGGTCGGGATTTAGATTCTGCTTCCGGGTAAACGCGCCCCTTACTATTGGCACTTTTTAGACCATATGGTGCCAATGAGAGTTGTTCGATTTTTTCTAGCTCTTCACGTTTGTAGATCATGGGAAACTCCTTCTGCGACTAATGATCACAGCAATTGATTGTCTGCCGTAGTCCAATAATCACAGTAGATAGCCACTTGCTATAATTTTATGGTAAGTGTAACATAATTTCAGACGGCCGTCTTGACTCGTAAACGCCGCCCAAACAGCTGAACTGATTGCAGCTAAGGGGAAACCGTATGCCTTCTCAAATGAATAAAACCATCATGCTGTTGATGATTGCCATTGCCATTATTTTGGCTGCCGGTGTGTTTTTGGCCATGAGTGTGGTGCAAGGTCGTAATCGGGAGGCTGAACCAGTGGCGACAGACAGCAATTTTGTCGTCAACGTGGGTGGCCAGCCCATTGCCTTGCAGGTAGATCCCAACTCGCGCCCTACAATCATTGATAATCAAGTTAACGATGACAGCCCGCGCCCCGAAGAGGTGCCGGATCAGCAGGTGCAAGAAGCAACTGCCACCCCTGTGCCCGAAGCAGCTGTTGAACAGCCAACGGCCGTACCGCAAGCAACGGCCGTTCCTGTCAATACCACGGCCAACAAAATCATCTTCCAAAATTACCAGGTACAGCAAGGCGACACGCTTTATAGCATTTCGCAAAGTTTTGTGACGTCCATTGCCCTGATGGCAGAAAACAGCATCTCCCAGGCCAACCTGGTTCCGGGCCAGACCATCTCGCTGCCCGTGGGAAACCCCGAATATTGCAGTGGCCGCGGACGGCCGTATGCCATCGGCGAAGGGGACACCGTGTTTAACATCAGCCAACGTTACAATACCACCGCAGAAAATTTGCAGGCGCTCAATAATCTGGACGCCAACTACACCATCCGCATTGCGGATATTATTTGTGTGCCCTAATCATGCGTATTACCCGAGCGGAATTTAACGGCCGTACCCAGCAACTTCTTGAGCATATCCGCCAACAGCGGTTAACCGGCGCGGTCCTATTTGACAGCACCAACATCCTCTATTTCACCGGCTTTGCCTTCATTCCCACCGAACGCCCCATCGCCTTCGTGCTCAGCGCCGATGGCGAGCGCGCGATGCTGGTACCGCGCCTGGAAGTTGAACACGCCCAAACAGAGGCTGAACTGGATCGCGTGGCCCACTATTTGGAATACCCGGGCGATCCACACCCGATGGCCATCTTTCAAGATTTGTTGATGGACATGGGAATGATCAAAGAGAATAGCAATCCTCAATTTTTGCATTCCCCTGTGCGGCCAGAATCCATGGTGGTTCAGCCACACCAGCCTGCGCCGAAACAATATCCCATCGCCAGCAGCAGCCAAATTGGGGCGGACATGGATGGCTATCCCTGGATTTTCGGCTACGAAGGGGTGTCGCTATCGCAGCTTACGGGGATGACCGTGCACAATTTGCAGGGCACCCTCAACCGAAGGCAGGCGATCAAAAGCCCGGCTGAGATCGCGCTTATAAAAGAAAGCTGCAAATGGGGACATCTGGCGCATGTGCTGCTGCAACGATATACGGCCGTTCATGCCACAGAAACGGCCGTCAGCTTGCACGCCAGCCAGGAAGCCACTTTGGCCATGATGGATGCCATCGGGCCGTTGTATCGTGCCCAAAGCATGTGGCTCACCGGGCCATTTGCCGGGTATCGGGGGCAGATTGGCCGCAACGCTGCCATTCCCCATGCGCTGGCC
Source organism: Ardenticatenaceae bacterium (assembly GCA_020634565.1). GTDB lineage: Bacteria > Chloroflexota > Anaerolineae > Promineifilales > Promineifilaceae > Leptofilum. The sequence goes on along the minus strand of JACKBN010000006.1, from coordinate 179,707 downwards.
AACAACATCACCTTTCAGCCCGGCGATGTGCTCGTCACTGGCGCATCTTGCCCAATGTGGGGCTACAACTCAGAGCTGGAACGCACCATGTTTGTGGGGCAACCCAGTGCCGAACAGCAAACCTACTTCAATCATATGAAAGCCGCTCAAGAAGTGGCATTTGAGGCCATGAAGGCTGGGGTAACATGCAGTTCGGTGGATACGGCCGTACGCGGCTATTACGAAAAGCACAACCTGATGCCTTACTGGAAACATCACTCCGGCCATGCCATTGGCCTGCGCTACCATGAAGGCCCCTTTTTAGATACAGGCGATCAGACGGTGCTGCAAGAAGGCATGGTGTTTACTGTCGAGCCTGGGCTTTACGTGCCTGAACTCGGTGGTTTTCGCCATTCGGACACGGTACTGGTTACGGCTGATGGCCTAGAGTTTCTAACGTACTATCCGCGCGACTGGCAAAGTCTGGTAATTCCTGTTTAGCTGCTTGCCACTCGTAATATTTATGTTAAGATGTGACGTATGTACAAAGATTTATGGCGGCAACGGCCGTTGCTCACGCTTCCCCAAATTCTTATCCTACTGCTAGTTGGCGCGGCGCTCTTTGTCGCCGTGGATTTGAATCGTCGCGCACAGGCGGGACAGTTGGTAGGTGTAGGTGAAGGCGATCTGCAAGTTGAAGTTGATGCAGAATCAACACGCCAGGTAGAGTTGCAAGTCACGCTAGCATATGTGCAAAGCGAGGATTACGTGGCTGCCTATGCCCGGGACGAAGCAGGGTATCTGCTGCCAGGTGAAAAACGGGTCGTGCCATTGGTAATTGAAGCGACACCACAACCAACGGCCGTACCGACAGCCACTCCCGATCCCATTCAAAATGCACACCCCTGGCAAGCATGGTGGCATCTGCTCACAGACACAGCCCCTCCAACACCATAAGCCAATTTCAGCTAATCTGTTAGGCAATACCCGTCCCCAAAAGGCGCTTGCCTCCGGCTAACTGCCCCATTAGTACTATAAAACACCCCTTCCACACGCCTTATCACTTGCTATTCAACTTTACATATGATAACATACGCCTCGTTGAGAGGTTTACATATTGTTATTCATGTATTGGTATTTATCGACAACAAACCAAGCTACGGCTGTGTCCTCAATTGCCAAAATGGTTCCGGTGTTCGCTAACCAGGCACAGCAGAAACCGACACTACATAGCACAATGGTTTGAGTCGGCAGCTTACTCCAGTATGACACACGACCCAAGATACCCGCTAGCCCCGAAACACACGCTTAAAGAAGGGACGATCTTATGAGCCGTCGAACTATCCTGATTCTCATTTTTGTATTTGGCATCGTATTGCTGTCAATTGTAGGTGTTGTTTTTATACTGCAACAAAATCAACCCACTGAAACCGTTACCGATGGAGAAGATGGTGCACCAGCTCCAGATGGCGTAACTGTAGACGAACCAGTCGAAACAGTCCCCCCCCTTGTTGAAGTTGTTGTTTCCCTACAAACTGTGCCCCGTGGCCATCAAATGACAGAAGATATTCTGGCTCTGGATATGCGTCCAGTAGGCACCGTAGGCAACAATGTTATTACCAGCATCGACGAAGCCTTAAATCTTTACGCCCGAACTGATATTTACCAGGGCGAAACCCTCACTTACGATACATTGGTGGATGATATTACCAAGGTTGGCCTGGATTCTTATGGGCCAAGCTCCTTAATCCCGCCTGGCTATGTCGCTCAATCGGTGCCAATGGACCGATTATCTGGTGTGGCTTACGGACTTAGCGAAGGGGATTATGTGGACATCATGGTCACGTTTTTCTTCCGCCAGATTGATGAGGAATTCCAAACCTATTTACCCAATGATGCTGCCTTCTATTTGGAAGAACAAATTGAGGCTATCGAGGCAATTGGGTCAGGGGAAGTGATAACCAATGGGACGGCATTTGTTCTGTTCCCGATATCGCCAATCGGCCGTTTTGAAGAACTACCCACAGGTGATATTGCCCACATCAGCCCCAATGAAGAAGACACTGCCCCACGTCCGGTACCCGTTACGATGATCATTCAAAATGCTCGGGTAATTCAAGTGGGACAGTACACCCTTCCTGGCAATCCAGCAGATGCTGCCCCCACAGCAACACCAGAACCCTTGGAAGAAGGTCAACCTACGCCAACACCGCTACCGGCATTAGCTCCCACTGCAACACCTCCACCTCCTGATGTCCTCGTCCTTGCCTTGCAACCGCAGCAGCAGCTTTTATTGCGCTATGCTGTGGAGGTAAATGCCCAAGTCTTCTTTGCTTTGCGCGGGGTAAACGATGGACAACTTTACAGTGTAGAAAACATGACGCTCGACTTCTTGTTAGAGCGGTTCAACGTAGAAATTCCGCCGAATTTGGGTTACTCTGTTGAAGCATTAATTAGAGAGGTAACGCCAACACCACCACCCGAAGAAGGATCAGCGCCTTAATAATGCTTCGGCATCATTTTAAAGGTAGCACTTAACAAGGATCTTGTTATGCGTCTCAGAACGTTCATTCTCCTGATTTTGGTATTAATCCTCATTGCTGCGGTTGCCCTTGTTTTGCTTGGTAACAGCGGGATTGGCCCCCTGGCTAGCGTTTTTGGCGGTGGGGACAATACGGCCGTAACTGACAATGACACAGCTGATAGCGATGAAGGTTCAACAGAACCTCTGCAGCCACCACCTACGGCAACACCTGGTCTTGAAGATGTTATCGTGGCGAAGGTAAATATCCCTGTAGGTACCATGCTCACTGACGAGCTGTTAGAAGTCCAACGCTGGCCACGGACAAATATTGCTTTGCAAGGTGGCTATACTTTCACAGATACAACAAGACTTGTTGGGCGCATTACAAAAGTAGATATTTCTCGGGGGCAATCTCTTTTGAGCCCCATGCTGGCGCTTAACCCAACAGATATTGCTTCCTTTGGTTCTGATCTATCGCTTTATGTTCCTTTTGGCGAAGTAGCGGTAGCGTTCCCTGTGGACAGATTTAACGGAGCAGCCTTGGCTATGCGTCCGGGTGACTTAGTAGATGTGATGATGACCATGCGAATGGTCGATATTGACCCACAGTTTGGCACCATTCTGCCCAATAACGTCGAGCGAGTCATTCAATCTGCCCTTTTGAATGGACAGCCATTCTTGTTCCCGGCAATTAAGGACGGCCGTCTCGAATTTATCCCCGAAATCAACCAGGTTGCCGCCATTTACCCCAGCACATTGGGGCTAGAAAGCCAGGACTTCACAGCTGGTTTGCCAATTCCCAAACGCGTCACTCAGTTGACCATTCAGCAGGCGGAAGTGCTTTTCGTAGGAACGTGGCAAGATCCGCGCATTCTGGAACAGGAGCAAATTGCAGCACGAGCTGCGGCGGCACAGCCTGGGGAAGATGGAACCGTCCCGCCAACACCCACCCCAATTCCGTCTCGCTTGGAAAGGACACCAGATGTAGTCATTCTTAGTATGTCTTCTCAGGATGCCCTGGCTCTAAACTGGGCCATGATTCGTGGCGTTACGCTTAATTTAGCGCTGCGGTCTCCTGGCGACCAAACAGTATTCGTAACTACCAGCGTGAGCCTGCCACAAATCATCGATCAGGGCGGACTGGCTATTCCAGACCAATCAAACTTTGATCTGCACCCGTCACTGGTAGATATACCGATTCCGTCGCTGCCGCCAGTGAATCCTAATGAAGTAGAAGAACAGTAGTACAAGATTTTTTAGCTCATTTTAAGTCTCTAGCTTCTGGCTGGAGACTTTTTATTTACACATGAATTATCTAGCCTGGAGGCTACCTTGTCTGCCGATTTGCCAGAGAATTACGATCCGAATCAGTTTGAACGGCCGTCCGTAACCGTGGATGTTGTTATCTTTTCTTTGGTGGAAGATGAGCTGAAAGTGCTGCTCATCAAACGGTTGGCACCACCCTTTGCCAACATGTGGGCCATCCCGGGTTCATTTGTACAAATAGATGAATCGCTAGAAGAAACGGCCGTACGTGCCTTGGCCGATGAGACAGGTGTAGAAGACGTCTACACGGAACAGCTTTACACTTTTGGCAAACCGGGCCGCGATCCCCGAACTCGGGTGATTACCGTTGCTTATTTTGCTCTGGTACCTCATGATGCCATTCATCACAAAGCAGGGCGAGATGCAAGTGAAACTGGCTGGTTTACAATTTCGCAGCTCCCACCATTAGCTTTTGACCACGCCGAAATCATCGACTACGCGCATACGCGCCTGCGCTACAAGCTGGAGTACAGCTCCGTCGGATTCCAACTGCTGCCCGATGTTTTTACCCTCACCGAACTGCAACAGGCTTATGAAATCATTCTGGGCGAACAGCTCGACAAACGGAACTTCCGTCGCAAGATTTTAGCGGCAGAAATTTTGGAAGAAACGGGGGAGAAACAAAAAGAAGGTGAAGGACGACCCGCAATGCTGTATCGCTATCGTGAGGATGCCGTAGCGGAAGTCAAAACGCGGCGATTATTTCCTTAGACAAACCGTGGACTGCTGAATTTATTCAACCCAAAGGGATTTAGTTAGCTCAATACCCAAAACCACATCATCACGCCCCACGCGCAAACGCATCGGCCCATTGAACGGCGCCCGCCCCATAATCTCAAAATCGGCACCAGGCACCAGGCCCAATGATTGGAAATATTTTAGTCTCTCTGGATCATGAGTCCGCACACGACTCACTTTACCCACATGCCCTACGCCCAAATTCATAATGCAAACATCTTTGACTTCAGGAAGATTCCCCTCAGCGTCTGGGATTGGTTCCCCATGCGGGCAGCGGCTAGGGTAATCGGTCATTTTGGCCATGCGCTCTGAAATGGTATCATTTAGCCCCTTACCCATATCTTCAGCATGTTCATGCGCTTCGTCCCAGGTAAATCCCATCACATTAACCAGAAACACTTCCAAAATGCGATGACGCCGCAGTTCACGCAAGGCCTCTTCGCGACCACGTGGGGTTAGTTCAATGCCCTGGTATGGCTTATGCTTGACATAACCAGCATTTCGCAAGCGCTTTAACATACGGGGAACGGCCGGTGCGGAAACATGCAGACGATCTGCCAGGCTGGTAGTGCTTACCGTGGGAGAATCTTCTTGCAGCCGATAAATCTCGGCCAGATATTCGCGCATTGCCACGCTGGGCTGAAAATCGTTGTTTACCATGTTCTGATATTATCTCGATCCGGCCTCCACCGCCAACTCATGCTGAGGAAAAGTTCAGCTAAGGGTTTGTTTTTCTAATTCAGCAGTCGTTTCTTCAATGAGGCTCACAAGCTCCGTCAACATCTCTGTATCAAAGCGGAATTCGGCCCCGGCGCTGGCAAAAAGCTCGGGCAAGGTGCGGGTGCCTCCAAGTGAAAGAGCCTGGCGGTAATCAGACAGAGCTTTTACAGGATCTTTCAGGCTATTCCGCCAAACCTGTAAAGCGCCTACCTGTGCCATGCCATATTCAATGTAATAAAATGGTGTGGTAAAAATATGGAGCTTGCGATGCCAGCCAGTTTTCTTGCTGTCTTCATGACCTGTCCAATCAATGCCTGGGAGAAAACGATCTAGCAAATTTTCCCACATGGCATCACACTGGTGAGCATCGGCTGCTTGCTGTGGATGCGTGTAAACCCAATGCTGAAAGGCATCAACAACGGCCATATAGGGCAGGAAAGCAATGATGCCCTCTAAATGCTCAATGCGCGCTCGCGCTGCCTGTGGTGAGGTGTAAAAACCGCCATACTGGCTAGTCAGGTACGGTGCCGATAGCAATTCCATCGACATAGAAGCGACTTCACAAAATTCCATTGGCGGGTCGGCTTGCCAGACTAGCGGCAAATCGGCCGTTTCAAAAACATGAAAAGCGTGTCCGGCTTCATGGAGCATGGTTTGTACATCATCGTGGCTGCCCACACCATTCATGAAGATAAACGGCCGATTTCTTAATGGCAGCGAGCTACAGTATCCACCCAGCGCTTTGCCGCTACGGGTATCCAAATCCAACAAACCATCTTCGGCCATGATGGCAAAATAACGGCTCAACTGCGGATCTAATTTGTTAAAAATGTTGAGAGTGTGCTGAATAAGTGCTTCTTGCCCTTGATACGGCCGTAATGGATCCCCACCGGAATCATCTACCATAGAGCCTTTTTCCGGCACCCAATCCCAGGGACGTAAGGCATCGTACCCCAGGCGCTTCTTTTTGCGTTCCAAAATACGATTTACGGCGGGCACAACGGCCGTTTCAATCGCTTCATGAAACGTCAGGCAATCCTCTGGCGTGTAATCGAATCGACCCTTCTCACGAAAAGCGTAGGCACGATAATCTGGCAAGTCAGCATTGTGGGCAATTTGCTGCCGCAGCGTAAGCAGCTTCCCATAGATGTCGTTTAATGTTTCCCGCTGGCTCAGCCACAAACCGGCAATGGTTTGCCACGCTTTTTCACGCACAGAGCGGTCGCTGTCATTGAGGAACAGGCCCAACTGGCTCAGATTCTTCTCTTCGCCATTCCAGTCGGCCTTCAGCGCCCCCGTGACTTTATCATACTCATTTTCCAGTTTGGCCGCTTCAGTAAACAAGGGGATATTTTCCTGCCGAAACAAAGATGCTTCATTTTGCATGTTACGCAGCACCATCGTCATGTCCGCCAACGCGTCACTGGCAGGATCAACAGCCAAAAGCCGCTCTTTAAGCGTCTGAATGGCAACTTGCGCTTGTGGATAGACATCATTGATCAGGTCCAAAAAGGCCTGCTCTCTTTCCTTATCGGTGGTGTCTTGTGATTTCTCAATATAGATTAGTGAGGCTGCTTCAAATAACAATCGGGTGAGGTCCGACCAGTCAGTTAGCCATTGTCGAAGATTATCGGGGCTTAACGGCCGTTTCTCAAGTTCCTCAAAATAAGGGGCAAACGTCTCCCACTGGCGGGGGTTAATCTCATCAACGGTACGTGGTAAATCAAAAGAAATCATCACAAGATACTCCTGAAATTTGGATAAAAAAAGCCCCTGCCTGTGGGCAAGGGCTTCATTATTGAGGCGACGACCGGATTCGAACCGGTGATAAAGGTTTTGCAGACCTCTGCCTTACCACTTGGCCACGTCGCCGGAAACAAATCCGGCAGGCTTGCGGCCTGCCGGTTGTTAGAGCGGGCAACGAGATTCGAACTCGTGGCCTTCTCCTTGGCAAGGAGACGTTCTACCACTGAACTATGCCCGCAAAGAGAATTGCTACTTACAGTTATACCAACTGCTGATTCTTTTAGCAAAACTTTTTTTGTATTCTTACAGAACAATCATGAACCGCAAAATACAAAGATATGCCAGGACCCAGGCTCGAACTGGGGACACCTGCATTTTCAGTGCAGTGCTCTACCGACTGAGCTATCCCGGCTATTAAAGAACCTCGTTGGAGGCTGGGAAATTCTATCCAAAGCGGCATTGCCTGTCAAGTATAAATGCCGAAGAAGGCTCCCTTACTCTAGTGCTGGTAAGAACGGACTATGGTTGGAAAACGGCCGTTCTTTATACAATAACTTGAGGCATTTCAGGCAACTGTACACGTAAGAACCGTACAAGGAGTATCATGCAAACAGAACAAAACGGGGCAGTCAACACCGCCTCAAACACAAATCTTGATAGCACACGCCTTTGGCTGGCGCAAAAGATAGAAGCCTCGTTACCCAAAACGCTGATATTAGATCGCACCCCGCAAACCATCAAGCTGATTCAGGAACGGTATAAGCTGGCACGGCAGCACGCCAAAATTAACATCGCCCCGGCCGATGAAAAACAGTTTTTTGAAGATCTGCTGGACGAGATTTTAGGTTTTGGCCCTCTGGAAAAAGTGCTCAACGATGACACGGTCACTGAAGTAATGGTAAATCGCGCCGATCTCGTCTACATCGAAAAAAAGGGTAAGCTAATTGAATCCGGCGTTACTTTTGTGAATGATGACCATGTGGAACGCGTGATCCGCAAAATCATCGAGCCGTTGGGGCGCTATGTAGGCAGGGACTCTCCACTAGTAGACGCACGCCTGCCCGATGGTTCCCGCGTGAATGCCGTTGTCTCGCCCTGTGCCATTGATGGACCCAACATCACCATCCGTAAATTTTCGACCAATCCTTTTGGCATTCAGGACCTGATCAACTTTGGCAGTATGAATAAGGACATGGCCGATTTTCTAGAAGCGTGCGTACGCGCCAAGCTCAATATCGTCGTGGCTGGCGGTACAGGCTCTGGTAAAACCACCCTCCTCAACGTACTCTCCAGCTTCATTCCTGATGGCGATCGCATTGTCACCATTGAAGATGCCGCCGAACTGAGCCTGCTCCAGCGACACGTTGTTCGCCTGGAAACCAAAAAGCCATCCAAAGTAGGCGACAGCGAAGTGACAATTCGCGACCTTGTCATTAACTCGCTGCGTATGCGCCCCGAACGCATTGTAGTAGGTGAATGCCGTGGTGGTGAGGCGCTGGACATGCTGCAAGCGATGAACACTGGCCACGATGGCAGCCTGACCACCATTCACGCCAACAATCCCCGCGACACCATCAGCCGTTTGGAAACATTGGTGCTCATGGCTGGGATGGACTTGCCGCTCTCTGTAGTGCGCAAGCAAATTGTTTCGGCTGTGGACCTGATTGTGCAGCAAGCCCGCCTGCGTGACGGCAGCCGTAAAGTCATCAATATCACCGAAATCACCGGCATGGAAGGTGAAACGGTGGTTATGCAAGACATCTTCAAATTTGAAGAGACGGGTGGCGGCGAAGGCGAACTTGTGGGCGATTTCATGCCCGGTGGCATGCGGCCCAACTGCGAACAGCGTCTGCGTAACTTTGGTTTCAACCTGCCCGCCACCATGTTTATGGGCAACCGCAACAACACGCTGAGCCGTCGTATGCGTTAAATAAATTCTCCTCGTTTTAAGTACGGCCGTAATTTCTCATCACCGCTTCATTGTGAGCCAGGAAATTACGGCCTTTTTTGTTCCTCTCGCACCGCACTCCTGCCTGCGTTAAAATCAAAGCATGAAAGTTTTCCTAAACAGCATCGGCTGCCGCCTGAACCAGAGCGAAATCGAAACGATGGCCCGCCAACTTTTGGCCGCCGGGCACGAGATCGTCACGGAATCTACGGAAGCCGACAAAGTCATCATCAACACCTGCGCCGTAACGGCCGAAGCGGCCCGCGACGCCCGCAGCCAAACCCGCCGCATCCACCGCAGCAACCCAGAAGCCGAAATCGTTCTCACCGGCTGCTACGCTACCATCGCCCCGGACGAACTGGGGAATGTTCAAGGAGCGGGTCGGGTGATTGCCAATCAGCAAAAAGCACAACTGGTGCAAATGCTAGACCCAAAAGCGCGTATTGAGCTGCCCGTTTTTGATCAGGAACCCGTGCTGCGCGAATTTTTAGCCGGCAGTCTAGGCGCCAACACTCGCGCCTTTATCAAAGTGCAAGATGGCTGCGACAACAAATGCACCTTCTGCGTGACCACCGTGGCCCGAGGGGCAGGGCAAAGTCGCCATTTGGGCGATGTGGTAGCCGAAATTCAGGCTTTGGCCGCCGCCGGTTACCAGGAAGCCGTGCTAACCGGCGTACATTTAGGCAGTTACGGGCATGATTTTGGCAATGAGACGGGCTTGCGGGATTTAGTTCAAGCAATTCTACAGCATACGGACATCCCCCGGCTGCGCCTTTCCTCACTGGAACCGTGGGATTTGGCCCCAGACTTTTTTACACTGTGGGAAAATCCCCGCCTGCTGCCCCACCTGCACATGCCGCTGCAATCCGGCAGCGACAAAATCCTCAAGCGCATGGCACGACGCACTAGCCGGGCCAGCTTCCGTGAACTGGCGGAGGCCGCTCGCAGCCATATCCCTGACCTGAATTTGAGTACAGATGTGATTGTGGGCTTTCCTGGGGAAAGCGAAACAGATTTTGCCGACAGTCTGGAATTTGTGGAAGAAATCAACTTCGCTCGACTGCATGTGTTTAGCTACAGTCCTCGCCCCGGAACGGCCGCTTCTCAATTCCCCCATCAGGTCAATGGCAAAGTCAAAAAAGAACGCACCCACCGCATGATTGAACTGGGCAAGCAGCTAAGCCATCAATTCCATCAACAATTTGTGGGGCAAACACTCAACGTGCTGTGGGAAACAAACGTAGGGGCCGATCATGGCGGATTGCGCTGGGTAGGCTACACGGACAATTACATTCGCGTCCAGGCAAACGGCCCCGCAGACATGTTTAACCGCATCGCAGTGACGGAAATTGTTGAGGCTGCGCCGGATGGTGTGATGGGAATTTTGCGGGCAAGCTAATGTATTACGGCCGTAATCTTAATCCACCAGATGCACACCCTCTTCATTAAGCCGCTCATGTACCAGCGCCAACAAACGAGGCCGCATCTCCGCCCCCATGGCGTATTTAGCTTTAGCCACCAGGGTCAGCTCCGTTTGCTGCCCAATCGAACCAGATTCGCTGATGATTTGCCAAGGCTCCAGCAGGTTGGGCAAAATCAGCACCGCTTCTTTACCTAGCTCCTCCAAAATGGGCAGCGCCCGGCTTAAATCCTCGGAGTTGAGTTTGACAGAGATAGAGGCTGGCGAAAAACGGCCGCGGCTAAAGTTGCGCACAATGCGGATTTCACCATTGGGCACCACAAACAGTTCGCCGCTGCGGGCGCGCAACGTGGTAGTGCGCAGATTCACCGTTTCCACCACACCCTCGTTTCCCAAAATATCAATTTTTTCGCCCACATCGAAGGTGTCTTCAAATAAAAAGCCGATGCCGGTGAGATAATCGCTGACCAACGGCCGTGCGCCCAGACCAAAGGCAGCAGTAAACAAACCCACCATCCACACCAGCGTTTCGCCATTAACAAATATATTGAGGCTGAACAAAACGGCCGTTACCACAGCCAAAAACGTAATTGCGCTACTAACCAAACTAACCAGCGTTTTTTGTCGATCGGGGCGAAATTCACGACCCTTGTTTGTCAGGCGGCCAATGCGCAGCAGCCGGCGCGCAATACGCCGCGACAAGCGGTGAACCAGGTAGGCCAGCAAAACGTAAATTAAAATGCGCAGCAAATAGCTCCACCATACGTCAGATGTCAAAATTGTTATAAACTCTTGCCACATGTTTACCTCCAGCCCTCCATTTTACCATCAATCGCATAGTACCAGTCACTTGACCTATTCATAAATCCGCTTAACATATTGTTATGACAAATAACGATGGCTATCGCTTGGAATATCTGGAGAAGTATCAGAAACGCCCTCAAAAACCTTCTGGCAATAAAAATAATGGCAACAAAAAATCGCGTGGCTGTCTGGCCAAGGGTTTTGTTCTGCTGGTGCAGCTGGCGCTGGTTGGCTTACTTTTGGGCGTTTTGGCCTTCATCGGTGCCTACATCTATCTAAGCAATGAACTGTCGGATTCGATTGACCAGGTTGTGGCCTATCGTGGCACAGGCGTTGGGGGAACGCCTCGCTTTTACGACCGCAATGGAGAGCTGCTTTTTGAGCTGACGACCACCGAAAAACGTCTCTGGCTCTCCTATTCGGAGATTCCCCAGGCGGCTATTGACGCCACGGTAGCGGTGGAAGATGACACCTTTTGGACCAACTACGGCGTAGACCCAGCCGCCATTGGCGCTGCCCTGCTAAATAATTACCGCAACCAAGACGGCCGTCCCGTGGGAGCCAGCACCATCACCCAGCAGCTCGTCCGCCACATCGCCTTCACCTACGAAGAGCGCGTCAGCGTCAGCTACGAGCGCAAGCTGCGCGAAATCTTCCTCGCCTTCATCATGACCCAGCAGCGCAGCAAAGAGGCCATCATCCAGATGTACCTCAACGAAATCTACTACGGCAATCTGGCCTACGGCATCGAAGCGGCTGCCCAAATCTACTTTGGCAAACCGGCCCAGGAACTTAATCTGGCTGAATCGGCCTTTTTGGCAGGCCTGCCCCAGTCACCGCTTGATTGGGACCCATACACCAATTTTGACGCAGCCAAAGCGCGGCAAGAATTTATTCTGGATTTGATGGTCGAAGACGGCACCATCTCCGAATTGGACGGCGAGATTGGTAAACAAACGCCCCTGCGCATCCGGCCCCGCATCACCGCCAACGAGGCGGCTCAGGACGTGACGCTGGAAGCAGCCCATTTTGTGCTCTACGTGCAAAACGAGCTGGAGCGCCTCTACGGCCCTGACGCAATTGCCCTCGGTGGCTGGCAGATCACGACCAGCCTGGATTTAAACATGCACACCATGGCGGAAACGGCCGCTCGTGAATGGATCGCCTCACGTTCTGCTGCACACGACGTAAGCAACGCCTCAGTTGTCATCCTCAAGCCGAACACGGGTGAGATTTTGGCCATGGTGGGCAGTCTGGACTACTTCGACGAGTCCATTGACGGCCAAGTCAACGTGGCGCTCAGCCCACGCCAGCCGGGCAGCAGCATCAAACCGATCACCTACGCTACTGCCCTCCAGCGCGGCTGGTCCACTGCCGATGTACTGTGGGACGTGCCCATCGAGTTGGACCTGGGCGACGGCGAAAAGATGGTGCCCACCAACTACGATGGCTACTATCGCGGCCCGGTTCTGTTCCGCGACGCGCTGGCGAACAGCTACAACATTCCGCCCGTCCAGCTTTTGCGGGACGTAGGCGTTCCCAATTTTGTAGCCACCGCCCGCAGCATGGGCATTGAATCGCTGCGAGAGCCGCCCGGCTTTTACGGGCTGGCGCTAACCTTGGGCGGCGGCGAAGTGCCGCTGCTGGAAATGACCCACGCATATGCTACACTGGCCAACCAGGGACAAAAACCCCGCCTCACCTCCGTCCTCAAAATTACAGACAGCCGGGGCAATGTGATCTTTGACGCGCAGCAAAACCAGCTGCCCGCCGTCAATGCCCTTGATGCCCGCATTGCCTACATCATCACCGATATTTTGGATGACGACCAGGCCCGGGTGGCGGCGATGGGCTACAACAATGCGCTGGACCTGCCCTTTCCTGCCGCTGCCAAAACGGGCACAACCAATGATTTCCGCGACAATTGGACCCTCGGCTACACGCCGGGCGTGGTGGTCGGCATCTGGTCAGGCAATTCAGATGGCCATCCAATGGTCGATTCCTCAGGCTTGCGCGGGGCGGCCCCATTGTGGAACACCATCATGCAAACCATTTATGGTGACCCGGCGATGATGCAGAGTTTGTGGGTAAACGGCCGTCCTCCCGCCACTGGTTTTATTCAACCCCAAGGGATTGAGCTGCGCCCAGTTTGCCGACCTTCCGGCACGGGTGGCAGCAGCTGCACCGCCAGCCGCAACGATTGGTTCATCGTGGGCGCGCCGGTGCATGGCAACGCCCGCATCAGCTACAATCCGAACATGGGCGAAAATTTGGGCGCGTGGACCCTGGCCACCATGCCCTTACCCGCCGACGAAGCGCAGCGCATTTTGGATACCCAGCCGGAGCTGAGCAACGGCAGCAAGATGCCACGACCCACTGAGTGCGTTATCAACAGCACCAGCCCACCCGCAGGGGCCACTGTCCGGCTTTATTTGCCAGTCCCCCCGTTTTACCCGGATGAAGTGAAAGCGCGGCAGTGGGCGCAATCTTCTGGCTACCGTATGGCACCACCAGCCGTCTGCCCGCTCAGCGTTTTGCGGGGCGCACCTTCGCCAACCAATACGCCAGCCAGCAGTGGCGAATAAGCGGCAACAAGTAAAAAGCAAAAAGGGATAAGTGGAAAGTAATCATCCACTTATCCCTTTTTATTAAAATTCCAGGTCTGTCCCCGTAAGAACTACTCCGTCGCCATCAAAATATCAGAACACGGTTCGCCACATGCTTCAATCGCGGTGAAGATGTCATCAATCGCCGGTTCAACGGTTTTAACGAGACGGCCGTCTACCAGCGTCAACGTCACGTCCAGGCTGTGGGTTTGGAAGATTTCGATGACTTCGCCGCTGTTGAGGAGGGAAACGGCCGTTTCCCAATCCACTATCTCGGTCTCTTCATTTGTGGTTTCAGGCATGGAAGCCGGGACAAATTCCAGTGAGCCATCTGGCGTGTGCAGCGTCAGCCGGTTGCCAGAGAGCGTGTAGCTAGTGGCCTCACTCAAGGCTGCCAGGAAGTCGCTTTCCTGCTGCATCACCGCTTCATCCATACAGGCCATCAACGTGCTGCCCATGGGGCCAAATTCCAGGCTGCCGTCATCATTAATGGTGGCATCGGCAAAGTAGCTGTTGCAGCCAGCGTCACCGTTAATTTGAGCGCCGTCAAAGTTCAGGGTGAGTTCGGTATTGGGTAAGACGGCCGTTTGATTGTCATTTGGGCCAAAACTAACAAGCATCCAGGTGGGACCTTCCAGGGTGCTGCCTTCCGGGCGAGGTTCCGGGGTCGTAGCCACCGCTGTTTTGCTAACAACTTCTACCAGCGTCACCTCCAGCGAAGAAGCATCGGCTGGCGGATTTTCCACCTCGGTTTCCGTGACGCGCAGTTCATATGCATACCCCGGCTCAAATTCAAAACCGTTAATCTGGTCGTAGAACAGCGTCCACTCGTCAGCTTCGTTTTCACGCACCTGCAAACATTGCTGCGGCGCCTCACCCACGCAGTCCACCAATTCTGGGCCCACGAACAGCGTTTTCACTGCTACTGTTTCTGTGTCTGAATCGGCTGCCTCATTCGCTTCTTCTGGCGTGCCAGCGGTAAAAACGAGCGTGCCCTCTTCATATTGCAGCGTCAGTTGGCCGTCAGCCAGCGAGAAGGTGCTAACGGTGCCCAACGCGGCCAGGTAGTCGTTCTCTTGCTGCATAATCGGTTCGGGGCAGGCCATTCTGGTGGAACCGAGTGCGCCAAAGCTAAGCGCGCTGCCGGCCTGGGTCATATCGCCAAAGTAACTATTGCAGCCTGCGGTGCCGTTGACGCCCTCGTCGGTAAAGTTCAGGGTGATGGTTGTGTCGGGAAGTACGGCCGTTGCTTCCCCTTCTGGCCCAAACTGCTCTAACAGCCAGCTGGTGCCGTTCAAATCAGGTACAGACTCAACTTCTGGCTCGAAGTTGCCCCCGGAACCAGTTGGGCTGCAAGCCATCAGCAGCAGCGTCATAAATAAACTCAGGATAATTAACTTTATTGGCCTAACATGAAACTTCATTATAAATTTCTCCTTACATGAATTGTTCGCCGTTCAGCCAAATGAACGACGTTTGGGTTCTAAGATAAGCAGCGCTTTGTGAATCATTTCTCAAGCCTGCTACTCTTGTAACGCCACGACTTGCCAAAAAGTTCCATCCTGATGCAGGCAACAAAAAAGGCACCCGGTTGATGGGGTGCCTTTTTGCGTTAGTAGTCTTGCTTACAAAAGCCACTTAGTGGTGATGGTCGTCTGCTCCGTGGGCATGCCCATGCGCCAACTCCTCTTCGGTGGCGAGGCGTATCGCGGGGATTGTTACTTCAAAGTGCAGCGTTTCGCCAGCCAACGGATGATTAAAGTCGAGCATAACTTCAGTTTCCCGAATTTCGGCAATGGTGGCGTCAAACGGTTCGTCTGTTTCCACATCGCGCAGGCTGAGTTCCAACCCTTCTTCCAATTCCAAATCGTCCGGGAACATGGAGCGGGGCACAATTTCAAATGCTTCCATGTCTACTTCGCCGTACGCTTCACTGGCTGGCACAGTCACTTTTTTGCTGTCACCAACGGCCAGGCCCACCAGCGCTTTCTCCAGCCCAGGAATAATCTGGCCATAACCGTGCAAATACTCCAAGACATCGCCTTCAGAAGCATCGATGATTTCACCGTCGTCTAGCCGAAGGACGTATTCCAGGCTCACAACCATGCCATCTTTTACTCTTAATTCGTCGCTCATCAGTTTCTCCAAAAAGAAAGACTTTCGCCCATAAGTGAGACGAAAGCCTTTTCGTACTATTTGTTAAATTTTGTAACACCTGCTTACGCAAGAGCAAGCAGGTGAATAAGACGCGTGACCTTAAACGGCCGTTACGTTAGCAGCAGCCGGGCCTTTGGGGCCAGCTTCAATGGTGAACTCGACGCGTTGACCTTCATAGAGGGTCTTGCGGCCGGAACCATTGATAGCTGAGTAATGAACGAATACGTCGTCGCCATCATCGACAGCAATAAAGCCGAAGCCTTTTTGATCGTTGAACCATTTGACGGTCCCGGATGTTAAATCTGACATTAAAAAGATTCTCCTTGTGGTTCTACGTAAACGGCCGTTTTTGTAACCACATCTATTTTTCTAAATTTAGCCGTTTACAGGTGCGATTTTGCCAAGAAAAAAAGCGTTTCCCGACCTTGTGAGTCCGGGTAACGCTTTTGAATTCCAGGACAATCTCGCGAAATGTACGTGGATAGCGTACACGATTCTCTATATTCCGTCAATAACCACAAGCTTTTCTTCGCGCCCCGCTTATTGAGCCAGCGGCAGGGGTGGTTCATGGGGCGGACGGAAGGTTGAACGGGCAAACAACAACGTCATTGTGGGCCAGATGCTGATGTGTCCCAGCGTCGCCAAAAGAGAAAAGATGAATACGGCCGTTTCCATCCCCAAATTTTCGGCGAACCCAGCCAACCCAATCGGCAGCGCCATGACCACCAGACAGCCAGCCAACAACTTGCCAATGCCATGCAAATCTGCCTGCGCCTGCCAAAGCGAACGGGCCAAAATCAGGCCGGTGACGCCAATGCCCACTTGCCCCATCCAGGCGGCAGCGATAAGTAATGTATCAAACGGGGAAACGGCCGTACCCAATGGCCGCAATGACCCCACGTACAGCGGCGCATTGTAAACCAGCAAACTCAGCGTATCGGCCGTCAGCCACAACAGGTAGCTGCCGATGGCTACTTTTAGCGGTTTGTCCACCCCCGCCAAATCAAAACGCCACAAGAGCAAACGGCGCAGCGTGTTTAAGACGTAAACCGTGAGGCCCGCAAGCAGCACACCCAATGCCACCTGGCTCATTTGCACCACACGCGGTTCTTCCGCAAACAAACGGTAAACCAGCGCGGGAATACCCATCATCAGGGCTAAAATGAGCAAGCTGGCGAAAGCGGCCGTTTTGTAATGCGGTTGGCCCAGATGCACATCTTTCAGGCGGCGTCCCACCGCCTCAGCGGCACCCAACTCGGCCAGCGCCCGGGCCTCGGCCTCTGGCTGGCTCAGCCCGTCCGCCTCATATTCTTCCACGGCGTCCAAAAAGTGATTGGTGAGTTCTTGGGTGACTGTTTGAGAAACGGCCGTTGGCAATTTCTTCGTCGCCACCAAAAGCCATTCTTGCAGAGTAGAATATTTGTGACTGCTCATGCGCTTTCCCCCAAAATACGGCTGATCCCCAACGAAAACTGCTGCCACTCCGCATGTTCCCTGGCCAGCGCCTGCTGCCCGTCGCTGGTGAGATGATAATAGCGGCGCGTCCGCCCCCGCACCTCCTCCTCACTGGCAGAGATAAGCCCCTGCTTCTCCAAATCATGCAGCGTGGGGTAAATAGTGCCCTCAGCAAACGCCAGGTTGCCCCCGGAGCGGCGCTTAATTTCTTTGGCGATACCGTAACCGTGGGCAGGCTTCAACGACAAAATGTGCAAAATCAGGAACGGCAAACTTCCTTTCATGTTCATAACGATCTATACCTCGGTTTCCAATATATTAATCGCAGTATAGGTGGGATTCCGATGCATGTCAATACCCATCCAAACGATTTGCTACCTAAATTGAAAAGCCGTCAAAAGCGTTTATACTGCTTTGAATTCAATCGATAGTCGGGAATACAAGGCAAACACAGTACCTATTTTTTGACTAAAATGAACTACCCACTAGGGAATAAATATTGCAGCGTTATGCACTAAACTGACTTTGCTGAGGGTTCTGAATGAGTTCTATCGTAGCAATGGGTCCTGTTACCGTTGGCATCAATCTTACCTCTAGCCGTGCGGAGCTACGCGCGTTGGGGTTGACACCGGGCAGCTTTTCAATCCTCTCTGTGGCGCGAATCGAGGAAATTCGCCTGGCACTGGAACAGACTCGCGGCACCCTTCCCGAGCCTCGCAACGGCGGTTCGGTGGGCAACACCGCAAACCTCATAGCGCGTGCGGGTGTAAGCTGTGGCTTTATGGGTGTTGGTGGCGAAGACACCTTTGGCAGAGCGTTTGTCACCAACTGTGAAAGCGCCTCAATTGCGTTTCTCTCTAAACTCGAAGAAGGGGATGTTACGGGGTATGACTTCTATCTTTACGATGAAGCGGGTGAGCGGACCATTATCTTGACGCATGGGGCAAACGCCTTGTTGAGCCCTGACCGCATTGATAGCGACGCAATTCAAGGCGCGGAGCTTGTGCTGCTTGATGGTTCGGTGCTCTCTTTTGGCACCGAATCGGAAGCAGCCCTGTCCTATTGTGCCCAGGTCGCCGAGGCGGCAGATGTGCCGTTTGGGCTTACCCTGGCCAGCACCCAAATCGTCAACAACTATCGCCCTTTCTACGACACGTTTTCCCCAAAAGCGCAGATGGTCGCCGGAAACCTTGAGCAAACGGCCGTTCTATTAAACCTCGACCCAAAATCATCCTTAGACAAAGTAAGAACCGAACTCGCCAAGACGCCCATTAATGCACTTGTCACCCTGGACGCCGCTGGCGCTTTTGCTCGAATTGGTGGTGAAGAATTTCTAATGCCGACTCAAGAGATTGAGGCATTAGACAGCACCGGCGCAGGCGACAATTTCCTTGGGGCGTTTCTCGTGGCAATAAGAAAAGGTCTCCCTATCAACAAAGCGCTTGCCGTCGGTAATATTATTGCCGGTGAGGTCATTCAATATGACAGCGCTCGGCTGCCACCAAGCGTTGATGTGCCTACGCTGATGCAAAAAGCGATACAAATCGCTGAAAGCCTTGACGATTAAGTTCGATTCCGCTCCTAAAACGGCCGTTCCCTCACCCTAACGCGGCACAGCCAACCCCAGCGGATTAACGGTGTAGCCAGGGAAAATGGCGGGCAGCAGCGGGTTGTTGAGCCGCTTTTGGATAATTTCGCCCAACACGTCGCGATAATCGGTGGTGACGGCCAGGTCGCCAGGGCCGACAAGCTGCTCATCATGCAAGCCAGGCCAGCGGGCGTACACCTGCCCGCCGTTAAGACCGCCGCCCAGGGTCATCATCATGTTGCCGTGGCCGTGGTCGGTGCCCAGGCCACCGTTTTCCTGCGCCCGCCGCCCAAATTCGGACATCACAACGACCGTCACATTGCCCATCTGTGCCTGTAAATCTTCATAGAAGGCGGCCAAACCCTCAGCCAGTTCGGTGAGTTGGCTGGCCATCGTGCCGACGGTGCCGCCCTGAGCCACGTGCGTATCCCAACCGCCCACATCTACGCAGGCAACCTCCACCCCCACATCCGCTTTGATGAGCTGGGCAATCATGCGCATCGCCTGGCCGAATTCGTTTTCCTGATACGGCCGTCCCCCAGCCACATATCCCGCCGTATCAATCTTGCCCAGCACCTCGATGGAGGCAAACGTCTGCTGCGCCGCCGCCGTGAGCATATCTTCGTTTTGGCTGTAGAGCGTTTGCAGCAGGCTGGTCATTTGGCCGATTTGCTCGGGACGGCCGTTCAGATGGTACTCGGCAATGGATTGCAGCGCGGTGGAGGAAACCGCCCCGGTGAGCGACGCAGGCAGCATGTCGCCAAGGCCCACGGCGCGCAGGGCTGAGTCGTTGCCACTGTCCAGCGTGGCCAGATGGCGCGCCAGCCAGCCAGTGTAGTCGCCATTTTCTGTGGCGCCGCGCTCCATCAAATCCATCGCTTCAAAATGGGAGCGGGTTTCGTCGGGGGAGCCGGTGGCGTGGATGAAGGTCATGTCGCCCGCGGCGTAGATATCGTGCAGCGGAGCCAGCGCCGGGTGCAGGCCAAAAAAGCCATCGAGATCGACGGTACTGCCGTCTGCCGCCTTGTTGTCATCGGGCCGGGGAATGCCGATGAGGGGCCGGTGGGCATAATATTGCTCGTCGCCGTGGGGCACGACCATGTTCAAGCCATCCGCACCGCCGCGCAAAAAGATGCAGACGAGCGTGTCACCCGCTGGCCCCACGTGTGGGTCCGCCAGGCTGATGCGCGGCATCCAGCTGGGCAGGGCCATCAGCTTGTTGCCAAACATCAGCGCGGCGGCTGACTGCATGCTTCGGCCTAAAAAGGTACGGCGGCTGACTTGTTCATATTCCTGGCAATGGTTGGTTTGGGTTGTCATAGGTGTATCTCCTGTAAAGGCGACCCGGCGGGTCGCCCCTACGCGTGGTTACGTCCACTGAAATTCCGGGCTGACCAGCAACAAGGCGATGCAGTCGCGCAGGCGCTGTTGCCCTTCACCATTTTGGATAGGTTGGCTGCCGATGTAGTTGGTGAATAGGTCGAGTTCGTTGGGTTGCAGGGAACGGCCGTATATCAATCCGGCAAACAGTTGCATGGCAGATTCGGCCGTTTCTGCATTGCCCGCCTGCAAAAGTTCGTCCAGCGGCACAGTGGCACCCGGCAGCTCATTGTGCAACAACGCCAGGGCAAAGTTCCAGCGCGGCAGCAGGTTAGCCGCCCAGGCGCTGGACACGTCCGGGTAGCCATCGGGCGGCGGCCAGTGGAAAAGCGGCTGACCCAGCAGCTGCATCCAGTCAGCAATGGCGCGGCCCCGACCCAAGCGAAAATCCACCTGCAAGGCGCGCAGCACAGAGACCATGTAGGAATGCGGCCGTTTCAACTTCACCGGCGCTGTGGCAAATTCATCACTTAAAAAGATGGTGCGCAGCATCGGTTTGATATCGCCGCCAGATTGCAGATACGCATTCGCTACCTCACTAACCAAATCAGCAGGCGGCTCATCGGCCACAAAGCGGCGCACCAGCTTGGTGGCCAAAAAGTTAGCGGTGGCGGGATGATTGGCCAGCAAATCGAGCAGCTCTGCCACTTCCGCTTCGCCGCGCCCGGCAGGGAAAGTTTGTCCAAGCACCTGCTTCTCGCCAAAGTCATGCTTGGCTTCATCAAAGATGAACTGCCCGCGCAAACGGCCGCGTTTAGCCACGGTCCAACCAGTGAGAATGCGGGCCACGGCCTGCACATCTTGCTGGCTGTAACCGCCATCAACCCCTAGGGTGTGCAGTTCCAGTAGCTCGCGCGCGTAGTTTTCGTTGGGGTGGCTCTTTTCATTGCTGATGTTGTCCAGGTAGAGCAGCATCGCCGGGCTTTTAGCCGACGCACCAAGCAAATCACGAAAGTTGGTGAGGGCATACGGCCGTATCACATCCCGGTCGTCCACAATTTTGGCCAAAGGCATTACCTGCTCCTTGCGCAGGTAAATGTTGAAATGGTCCGACCAAAACTCCACCATCGCTTCATAAAGCTGCCGTTTCGAGTAAATGGCGCGCATAAACGTGGAACCAATCAACTCGATGGTGGCATCTGCTGGTTCTTGCTCCACCAGCACACTGGCGTCCATCTGGTACAAGGTTTGTTGGCGAGCAATGAGATCGTTGGCCAGGTCATCAATACTCTCTGGATTGAGTTGTTCTTCCAGGTAAGCAGCCAACCCCAGCCGCTGCACACGCTCAACATCACCCGGCGTGGCGCCATACCCAGCCCGATTCAACAGCCGTCGGGCGGGATTCACCGCCAAACTGGGCAGCTCCGGTACGGGTTGGGTAAGAGGTTCGGAACCGGGAACGGCCGTTGGCACAGCCAAACTTTCCGGCAGCTCATTTTGGGCCACCTCTCTACCTATCACACTGCAACCGGCTGTTCCGGCAGCAACGGCCGTTGCCCCACCAAGTTGTAGGAAGTTGCGTCGGGTTAGTTTCATAGTGAAAAACCTTTGCCAGGCAGTTTTCAGTGGGTCAGTATTCAGTAATCAGCGGAACACCGTTTACTGAATACTGATTACCAAATACCGATTACTGATTACCAGCCACCGCCACCTGCTCACTCACCGTAGGCCGAGGCAGCCAGCCAAGCAGCCCAAAAGTCGCTGCGCCGATGACGGTAATGCCTACGATGGGGGCAAACAAAAACCAGCCCACAATAGGAAACAGGCAGGCCAATTCATACATGACGGCACCGCGCAGCCAGTTCAGCGCTTCTGAACTGGGATTGGTTAACGGCCGTACGCGCTTGGCTAACAGCCGTGTCATGCCTGCGGCACCGAGCGTGCCCAGCCCCATGCCCAAAAAGGCGACCAAAAATGCACTGGCCTGCCCTATTCCGGGAATGTTGGCGGTAATGGCGATCCAGAGGAGGAAAACGGCCGTTACCGGCACCCCTAAAAAGAAGCTCTTGCCCGGCGTTTGCTCCAGGCGCGTTTCGATGCGGGCGGTAATGTGGGGCATGAGCAAATTCAGCGCTACCAGTAATGCGGGCAGGCAAATGAGAATGCCTAAAAGGGAGTAGACAACAATATAAACATCAACCATGAGAATGCCTCCTTACAGGGCAAAGCGGCCAATTGCCGCTGTCTGTTACTGGTTATAGATACCAGATGCATTCCCAAAAGTTGCAATTTGTTTGTAAATTGTCTGTAAAACGGGGATTGGCTAAACGCAAACAGGCGCTGCCTCTTTACGAAGCAGCGCCTGTGTTTACTAAGTGGGAAATCAGTTTGAGATTCTTATTTGAGGAGGGATTGGGTAACGGCCGTTGGTTCCTGGTTAAAGTTTTCTTGCAGGATTTGGCGGCAGACGTCAAATTGTTCTTGCGCTTCAGCGCGTTGGTCGGCCTGCAAATGAAGCTGAATGAGCCAGCGATGCCACCCTTCGTGATGTGGCTCGATGGTGAGCAGCTGCTGGGCAAAATATATCGCTTTTTCCAATTGGCCCGCCGCTTCATACTTTTCGATGAGCTGCAAGAGCGTTTCCAGCGCCTGCAAGCGGTGCTGCTCTCGCTCCAGGGCGGCCCATTCTACAAAACCTTTGGCATCTTGTACTTGAATTGTTTCCAAGAAATCACCTCGATACAGTTCTAGGGCGCGTTCTGGCTGTTGGGGGAGGATTTGCTGAAAAACGGCCGTATCCAACCACACATCATAGGCTGGATTGATTCGTACCGTTTGCCGCGTGATTAAAATCGTGTCTTCACACACGCGGCGCAGCCGGGACAACAGCACGCGCAAATTATTGTTGGCCTGATTACGAGATTGGGCATTAAACAGTAGAAACGCCAGCGCTTCCCGCAAATGCGGATAAGGATGGCTGGCCAGATAGGCAAACAACGCTTCTACTTTATTGGACGTTGTTTCGGCCAGAGGCTGCCCATTAATTAAAAAAGATGGCGTGCCAAAAAGATGTATCTTCAAGTTGGCCGCAGATTCAACCATCTCGTCAGGCTCGATAACCTTCTCTTGCTCAAATGGCTGCATAGATCACTTCAATGACAAGCAAATCACAAAATAACGGGATGATTTGCTCTTGTAAACACAATTTGTTTGGCGTATTTGTCCAAATTAGCTGCGTTTACCTAGAACACCTACTACTTATCTTGATTGCAAAATTATGGTATCGTGGAAAAGTTAACGTCTGGCTTAAGTGTTGTTTGTGGTGAAAGAGAGAGAAAAAAAGAAACGGCCGTCTCCCACAGACGACCGCTTCTTTTACCAAGGAGTGAATGGAAGAAATAGCGAATTAAGCGTGTGCTGGTTCCGCCAGATCATCAAATTGAGCTTCTTCTGTAGAACCTTTGAGAGCGGCTGTTGATGCTTCGCCGCCAGAAACCGTTAGCTGAATTTCATCAAAGTAACCCGCACCGACAAAGCTCTGGTGCTTTATCGCCCGATAGCCATCGCTGGCTTCCAGCTCAAACTCTTTTTCCTGCAAGCGCGAGTAACCGGCCATGCCTTCATTTTTATAAGCCAGCGCCAATTCAAACATGCTCGTGTTGAGAGCATGGAACCCAGCCAAAGTAACAAACTGGAACTTGTACCCCATCTTACCCAGTTCAATTTGGAACTTGGCAATGGTTTCTTCATCCAGATTGCGCCGCCAGTTAAACGAAGGTGAGCAGTTGTAAGCCAGCATCTTGCCAGGGAATTTCTCATGAATGGCGTCGGCAAACTCTTTAGCTTCACCCAAATCCGGGGTTGAGGTTTCACACCAGATGACATCGGCATAGGGTGCGTAGGAGAGGCCACGAGCAATGGCGCTTTCCAGCCCACCCTTAATGTTGTAGAACCCTTCAGAGGTGCGCTCGCCGGTGATGAACGGTTGATCGCGCGGATCAATATCGCTGGTGATGAGTTGGGCCGAATCCGCATCCGTGCGGGCAATGAGAACGGTGGGCACGCCCATTACGTCAGCAGCCAAACGTGCGGAGATGAGCTTCTGGATGAATTCGCGGGTGGGCACCAATACCTTGCCGCCCATGTGGCCACATTTTTTGGCTGAAGAGAGCTGATCTTCAAAATGAACGCCGGCCACGCCCGCTTCAATCATCATCTTCATCAGTTCAAAGGCATTAAGCGCACCGCCAAACCCGGACTCAGCGTCTGCCACGATGGGCGCAAACCAGTAAACGCCATTCTGATTGTTCATGTGGTAAATCTGGTCAGCACGCAACAGCGCATTGTTGATGCGTTTGGCCAACTGGGGTGCACTATCTGCCGGGTAAAGGCTCTGATCTGGGTAAGTGTGTGCTGCGTTATTGGCGTCAGCCGCCACCTGCCAGCCGCTCAGGTAGATGGCCTTGAGACCCGCCTGCACCATTTGCACGGCCTGGTTGCCAGTAAGCGCACCCAACGCGTTGACATAATCCTCTTTGCGCATCAGTTGCCACAAGCGCTCAGCGCCCATACGCGCTAATGTGTACTCAATTTGCACGGTCCCCCGCAGACGGCAAACATCTTCGCTGGTATACGGCCGTTCAATCCCCAGCCACCGCTTGTCAAACTTCCAACTGTTTTCCATCTGCTCTGCATTGTAATCTTTCAACATGCTCACTCCTCCGAATTTACGTTTAAGAAAATGATTTTTTGTAATGAACGGCAGGCTTGCGGTAGCGCCCAACCGAAAAAACCTAATTTAAATAGTCGTAGGCGGGCAAAGTCAGGAACTCGGTGAAATCCTTGCCAACGATAATCTTCTCAAACAGTTTGCTGGCTTCCTGGTACTTGCCCCTGGCAAACTGATCTGGCCCGACAGCGCCTTCTATTTGCTGCATCACGTCGGGCATTAGCTTGTGCAAAAGTTCCGGGGTGATGGAACGGCCGTCTGCCAGTTTGGTGCCTGGATTGTGCAGCCATTGCCATACCTGAGCGCGAGAGATTTCGGCCGTAGCCGCATCTTCCATCAGGTTATAAATCGGCACGCAGCCGCTGCCATCCAACCAGGCCGCCATATATTGAATGCCCACATCCATATTGGTGCGCAGGCCGTCTTCCGTAATGGTGCCATGGGGCACCGTCAGCAAATCTTCGGCCGTAATCTGGACATCTTCACGCAGGCGATCAATCTGGTTGGGCCCCGTCATCACCTTGTCGAACTCTTCTTTGGCGAGGGCCACCAGTGCCGGATGCGCCACCCAGGTGCCGTCATGCCCATCGCGCGCTTCGCGCTCCTTGTCGGCCCGTACTTTGGCCAGGGCGGCCTCATTTGCGACCGGGTTGCCCTTAATCGGAATTTGTGCTGCCATGCCACCCATGGCATGAATGCCGCGCCGATGACACGTTTTAATGAGCAGCAGCGAGTAAGAGCGCATCATATGCGTGGTCATCGTCACCTGCGCCCGGTCTGGCAGCACAAAGCTGGGATGCTTGCGGAATTTACGAATGGCGCTGAAGATGT
Organism: Ardenticatenaceae bacterium; assembly: GCA_020634565.1. Taxonomy (GTDB): domain Bacteria; phylum Chloroflexota; class Anaerolineae; order Promineifilales; family Promineifilaceae; genus Leptofilum. The sequence continues at coordinate 153,816 of JACKBN010000006.1, read as the reverse complement.
AATCCCAACGGCCGCAGTTAAGGCCAGCCGAATGATCGCGCAGTTCGTACAAAATCTCGTCCATCTCAAACGCAGCCAAAATATTTTCGATGAGCACCGTGGCCCGAATGGAGCCTTGAGGCACGCCCAACAGTTCCTGGGCCATGACAAACACATCATTCCACAGCCGCGCTTCGAGGTGGCTTTCTAGCTTGGGCAGGTAAAAATAGGGACCGCTGCCTTTCTCCAGCAATTTTTTAGCATTGTGGAAAAAGAAAAGACCAAAATCAAAAAGGGAGGCGGAAACGGGACGGCCGTTCAACAGCATGTGCTTCTCGTTCAGGTGCCAGCCACGGGGGCGCACCAACAAGGTCGCGATGGTGTCGTTCAGTTCATAAAATTTGCCGTCGGGGTTGGTAAAGGTGATGGTGCCATCAACCGCGTCACAAAGGTTAATCTGACCCTGTACCGTGTCGAACCACGTTGGAGAATGTGAATCTTCAAAGTCAGCCATGTACATGTTGGCCCCGGAATTCAGCGCATTGATGACCATTTTGCGATCCACCGGGCCTGTGATTTCTACGCGGCGATCCATGAGGTCAGTCGGAATGGCGGCAACTTTCCAGTCACTTTGGCGAATTTCGGCCGTTTCTGGCAAAAAGTTGGGCATTTCCCCGGCATCGAGCCGTGCCTGCCGCAGAACGCGCTTTTGCAGCAATTCCTGGCGTCGTTCCTGAAACTGTTCATCTAAAGAAGCCACAAAATCCAGGGCTTCCGGCGTAAGAATCCGATCAAACTGGGAGTGAAGTTCACCAGTGAGCTTTACATGGTGGGACATGGGGTGCGGCTCCTTAACTCTATTTTTAAACCTGACTTGCTGAAAATTATCACCTTTAGCGAAAATTCGCTGTTTGTGAAGAAAAGTATAAACGAAAGACGCACTGTGTCAAGGCCAAATGGGCGACTTCTTGCTTAATAGCGAAAATTCGCTAAAAGCAGTATCATTGACCTCGCACTGCTCGCATCATCTATTACATTCATACGGCAGCAGCAAAAGTGAACTTATGACGAATAATCTCATCAACATTATTTTTGGCATGAAAGTGCGCCAGGCACGTATGGAAACAGGGTTGACGCTTTCTGAATTTGCCACCCAATGCGAACTATCGCCCTCCTACGTCACCGAAATCGAAAAAGGGCGTAAATATCCACGCGGCGACAAAATTCTGCGCATGGCAGAAGTGCTCAGCAAGCCGTACGATGAGTTGGTCTCCATCGCCCTCTCACCCTCCATGACCTACTTGAGCACCACGCTCAAATCCATGACCTTTCAACGGTTTCCGTTTGACGAATTTGGTCTGGAAATGGGCGATTTGGTCACGCTGCTGACGCGCGAACCAGAGAAAGCCAGTGCCCTGCTCCATGCCGTGTTGGAAATCGGCCGTCGCTATGGCCTGCACGAAGAGGATTTTTTACGAGCAGCCCTGCGCTCCTACCAAGAAATCCACGAAAATTATTTCCAGGATTTGGAAGACGCGGCGCAAGCCTTTATTGAGCGCTATGGCCCCGCCGCTGGCCTCACAGACGATCCCCCCGTGAGCAAAGAGGCTTTGCAAACGATTCTGCAAAACGAATATGGCTACGAGCTGGACATGGAAACCATTCAGGAACAACCGGCGCTAACCAAATATCGCGCCGTCTTCTTTGAAGGCAAGAACCCGCGTCTGCTCATCAACAGTGCGCTGAGTACGCGCCAGGTGAAGTTCATTTTGGCGCGGGAAGTAGGTTATCAATATCTCAAGCTAAAAGAACGCTCTTTTGCCTCAACACCGGACCAAATCAACTCTTTCCAGCAAATTTTGAATGATTTTAAGGCCGCTTATTTTGGCGGGGTGCTGCTGATGCCGCGCCACCACATGTTGGCCGACTTGCAGCATTTGTTTGAGCAAACAACCTGGTCGCCTCATCTCATGCTGGCCATGCTGGATAAATATCACGTAACGCCAGAAATGCTTTTTTATCGCTTCAGCGAGCTCATTCCCCAATTCTTTGGCGTGAAGCTGCACTTTTTGCGCTTTCATCATCGGGAAAACAGCGGCACTTACCAGCTTATCAAGCAGCTAAACATGAACCAGCTCATTGTGCCGAGTGGGATTGGTTTGCTGGAGCATTACTGCCGGCGCTGGCTGTCTGTGCGGCTGCTGCGCGAGATGGAAGATATGCACCCGACACCCACGGCTTCCGATGAGCCGATTGTTGGGGTGCAGATGTCGGAGTTTGTGGAGTCACAGGATCGGTTTTTGTGTCTGGGCTTTGCGCGAGAGCTGAGTTTGTCGCCGGGGGTCACCAGCAGTGTGATCATCGGCTTCCGGGAGGAACCAGATCTGCGAAACACCATCCGCTTTGTTCAGGACCCGGCCATTCCTCAAGTCATTATCAATGAAACGTGTGAACGCTGTCCGTTAACGGCCGAACAATGCCGGGAGCGGGCCGTTGCGCCTTCTATCTTGCAGGAACAACAAAAGCAGCGGGATCGCAAGTTAGCGTTGATGGAAATTCAGAACCAGGCTTAAGGGCTAGTTATGAACTATCTGGAGACGGTAATTTTCCAGCGCCGCGGCCAACTCATCAAGCCTCACCGGTTTACTGAGATAATCATTCATGCCGGCGGCTAAAAATCGCTCACGGTCGCCTTTGAGGGCATTGGCCGTCAGGGCAATGATGTATGGCTGCTGGAGTAAATGCTCGTTTTTGCGGATGAAGGTTGTGGCGGTTAACCCATCCATGTCGGGCATCTGTACGTCCATCAGAATGATGTCGTAGGGATGGTCCTGGAGAGCATCTAAGACTTCATGGCCGTTTTTGGCCACGGCCGCTTCATAACCCAGTCGCTCTAGCATACGCAGGGCGACTTTTTGGTTAATGGTGTTATCTTCGGCGAGCAAGATGCGTGCGTTTTTGTGCCTGAATGCGATCTTGGGAGCAGCCTCACCTGCCATGTCAGGGCAACAGGGTCCCGCCTGCATTTCTAAGGCTCTCTCTAACACTTTGCACAAATTCTGGGGTTTGATGGGCTTGCTTAGCTGTACCGCAAAGAGTTCTTCGGCTTCGGGCAGTGGCTGACGCCCTAAAGAGCTGAGCAGTACCAGGGGAAACGGCCGTTGCCCGGGCATCTCTCGAATTGCTTTCCCTAAGCTGATGCCATCCATCCCCGGCATTTGCATATCGAGAATACCGAGATCGAACGTTTGCCCTTCCGCCAGCAGCTTGAGTGCATCTTCACCAGAGGCAACCAGGTGAGATTCGGTCTGCCACCGATAGAGGTAATGTTTAAGAATCAGCCGGTTGACATGGTTATCATCGACTACCAGGATACGCTTACCGGTGAGTTTTTGGGAAGGAACGGCCGTTTCCCCCCGTTCATCTCGTTGCCAAATTGTAAAAGGCAGGACAAAGCTAAAAGTCGATCCCTCATCCGGTTCGCTTTCGACCCATATTTTGCCCCCCATTGTATCCACCAGCTTTTTGCTGATCGCCAACCCCAACCCGGTTCCCCCGTAGTGACGCGTCGTGGAAGAATCAATTTGGCTAAAAGATTTAAACAGCCGGTGCACTCTTTCAGGAGGAATACCAATCCCCGTATCCACAACAGAAAAACGAATTTCATGCTGCTTATCTGATTGGCCAAGGGAAGTTACCGAGAGAAAAACCTGCCCATTATTGGTAAATTTAATAGCATTGGTCAGCAAATTCACCAAAATCTGTCGCAGCCGAACAAAATCACCCTTAATATGTTCCGGCACTTGCTCGTCTATCAGGTAAGCAATCTCCAGTTTTTTCTCGATGGCGCTGGCCACTACCAAGTCAAGAGATTCTTCCACACATTCTCGCAAGTTAAACGGCACAATTTCTAATTCCAGCTTGCCCGCCTCTATCTTGGAGAAATCCAGAACATTGTTGATGATACTTAAAAGCCCGTCACTGCTAATGCGAATGGTTTCCAAAAAGTCTTTCTGCTCAGCGCTCAAGGGGGAGTCCAGCAACAATCCAGTTAAGCCAATAATAGCGTTCATAGGCGTGCGGATTTCGTGGCTCATATTGGCCAGAAATTCACTTTTGGCTTCATTGGCTACTTCCGCTGCCTTTTTAGCCTTTTTGGATTCATCATACAGGCGGGCTTTTTCAATAGCTCCGGCTAACTGCCCCGCAATTGTTTCGGCCAGCCGCATATCTTCATCTGTAAAGTAGTAGCCTGGTTCGGTCCGATCAATGCCAATGCTGCCAATGATCTTACTTTGCGTTCGCAGAGGGATGAGCATGATGCATTGAATCTGTCGCTGCCGCTTCATCTCACGAATATCTTCGTAGATTGGATCAGTTTGCGCATTTTTTACAATGAAGGATTCACCATGCTCAATCAGGCGCATGGTTGCCTGGTTTGTTAAGGGAAGAAGCAGCCCGACTGAGCTTGCTACATCTTTGGTCTGATTATAGTTGGCCACCACACGCAGTTCGGTACGCGCTTCATTCAAGAGCGCAATGCCTGTCCCACGGGCATCCAGCGAAAGCGTCAACTCTTTGGCCACGGTGGAAAGCGTTGTCTGCAAATCAAGCGTGTCGTTTAGAGCCTGCGCAATATAGTTTAAGGTTGTTAGTTGAGAAACATGATCTTTCAATTTCTCGTTGGTTGCCTTACTCTGCGCAATCGATTCCTCCAGAGCCTGGGTCCGAACAGATACTTTCTTCTCCAAATCCTGGCTAAGATTTTGCAGTTCTTGATTGCTTTGTTGCAGGCGGCGCAAAGTATTCTGCAGGTGGCTCACGAGCAAATAAATCATGATCCCGCCCAACATCAGAATGAAGCTGTAATCCAGCATAATTTCTGGGGAGGGATCTAGTTCAGGCGGCATAATATAGCCTGCTAATTCTGCATAAACCAAGCCCCAACCCGCTACAATTGTTAGCCCAACAAAAGCCAAAGCCAAGCGCCAACCCGATAAAAGACTGGCCACCAAAATGACAACGAAGTAAGCCATGATAGAGGAGTCTTTGATACCGTCTGCATTTATGGCTAAAAGGGTGACTGTTAACCAGCCTGTAGCAATGAGGGTTCCGATGCCAAGTGTAAGATGACGCCGCTTTGTGATGATGTAGATACCTACGAGAATCACAATAGCGCCCAAAATGATTACTGCATTCTCTGAAGTTACGCTGGCAGCGCCTGTAAAAAGGCGAATAAAATAAAGAAATGTAAGTAACCCAATGAGAGAAAGAAGTATGGTGTTAAGAAGACCGGCACGCATGTTGGTATTCTCATCTTCATACACAGGGGGGGCTAACAATTTTTTTAGCCAATTCGGCATCAGATTTTCCTTGTTGCACACAGCCCATTTGTTGGACTAACGTTAACTGAACGCAATTTTCTTTTGTCCCTGACGCAGTTAAATGAATTCGTTTTGTGGCAAATGGAGACCCTCATTTAAGCAAACGGATGCGCAGTTGGACTGTGTTATAACTCCTGCCAATATTTTGAGGGGGGACATTCGTCCTGGCAAGCTGACTTTAGTCCCTGAATTCAGGAGAGAAATGAGGATTCAGCAACGGGAAGTAAGGGTGACGCGTTATGTTTTTGCTACGATGCCCAGCGCTCCAGATGGTTCTGGATAAACGTTATTACTTGATGATGGGCTTCTTTACTGTTTTCGACGGGAAACGGCCGTCCCAAAGCCACATGGATTGGTTTGCTGCGATCTAACGGGCCAAAATCGCGCAGGTAACGGCCGTTTATAACAAAATCTGTCTTGACAGCGATGGGAACCAACGGCACGCCAGCCCGTTTAGCCAGCTTTACCCCCAACGAGTTAAATTCGGCGGGATTAAAGATGGGGGTGCGCGTATGCTGCGGGAAGAGGATGATGGAACGGCCGTTTTGCAAGAGTGCGGTCCCATCCTCTAACACCTTTTGTAAATCCTCACGCGGGTTGGTGCGCCCTACGGTAACCGGCTGGCGCGAACTCATGACAGGGCCAAACACAGGATAGCGGGTCAGCGATTCCTTGATCACGTAGGTCACATCCAGATATGGCAGCAGCAGACAGTTAAAAATGTTGCCTTCCAGGCTGCTCATGTGGTTGCTCACGAAGACGACGGGTTCAGTTAAGTTGCGAATGTGGTCCAGGCCAGTGATGTGAAAACGGCCGTTGCACCCCTCCGCTATCTTAAACACCGCATACGATGTAGCCGCCACAGCCTTACGATCATATCGGTTTCGTGTTACCAGCCAGCGCGCTTTCATAATTTCCCAAACAAAGACGCCATGCAGCGCCACTCGACTACCGAAAAAGAGTTTGTCTAACCAGTGACGCGGGGTGTTGCTGGGAGTCTGATAGTTATCGTCGGGGAAGTATGGTTCCATGCCGGGAATTATACCCGGATCAAAACAGAAATCAGGTGGCTAGTTGGATTGGGTTGGGGAACGGCCGTTTGCCAAGGAAGCGAGTGGGAGTGTCAATTCATGTGGGAAATGGTAATTGAGTAATTGGTAATTGAGTTTGGCCAATTACCTAATTACCAATTACTCAATTATCCGTAAGGATTAGAAAGCCAATCATCATTATCATCCCCTAAAGATCGCAGAGTGCTGGCTTTGTGGCCCTTTCATTTCTTCATAGAAGGTTTCGTCGTAGCGGCGCGAGCGCACGGGGATGGGCATCTTCACGCCCCAACCCAGCAGCAGCACCTCTTCCTTCTCTTGCAGACGGGCCAACATGCCGCGCAGCTGGTCGCGCCCAGCCAGGCCGGTGAGCACAGCGCGGATGTCGTCCTCATCCCCCAGCCAGCCGGTGATGCGGGTACCGAGCTGACTCATCACTTCGTCATCGATGCCAGACGGCCGTTGATCCACCACCAGCAGCGTCACGAAAAATATTTACGCAGCTCTCGCGGGCAATAATGCCAAACGCCGTCTGCCCAGACAGATGCGGGTTCAGCAACTTATGCGCCTCTTCGATGGCAATCAGCAGCGGACGAGGGGCTGAGCCGCCTGATGATTTAAATTTTTCTGTTTTCTTCATCCAGTGTTCACGAATTTTCCGGGTCAAAATATTTGACACAAGCAGATAATCAAGATCATTATCATATTCACCAAAACTGAGGATGACGTGACGCCCGTTTTCCAGCTTATCACACAATTTCATTTACCGGATCGCCAGCTGGTCGTTCAACCACATATGCTTTCGAAGCAAATCGATCAAGTCGATTTCGGTGCAGTGTATTAGCGGCAGCAACATGAACATTGTTTTCTTCTGCCCAAGCACCTACAGAATTAGGTGGATAATATTTTTTACCATCTTCATCTGTAATCTTTTCCGAAATTTCAAGTTTTATAAATTTGACAAACCAATCCTCTCGGAAGGATCGAAATAAAGCATTTAGCGTACTTTGAGAAGTGTCTGTCAATTTCAATTCATTAGACAACATCTCAATATCGCTGATTTCAATTTCGCTGAAGGCAATTTCCAGCGTAAAGTCAGGCGACTTGCCACGCACCATCGCCCCCTTGCCCAGCGCCGCCACCTGCACCTTGCTGCTGCCAAACAAGCTGCGCAGGCCGCGCACCGTCACCATGCGGTCGGTGTCTGTATCGTCGAAGGCGTACTCGTTGTGCATGTCGAACACCAGGGCGGCGGCGACATCTTCCAGCATCAGCCCGGCCAGCACCATGCGCGTGAGGAAGCTTTTGCCCGTGCCCGTCGCCCCAAAAATGCCGCTGCTGCGTTTGACAAACTTCTTCAAATCCAGCCGCACCGGGTAGCCCTGCTCGATGGTGTGCCCCACGACAAACATGCCGTCGCCCGACTCGCCAAAAATTTGAGCCACGTCCGCCTCGTTGGCCTGGCGCACCTCAGCATGATGCGCAGGCACCGTTTTCACCGGCTTAGGGCCGGGCGTTTCCAGATTATTGGCCACGCGATCTTCCCACTCGGCGCGTTCGGCCGTGCCAAATTCTGGCCCGGTGTCCATGAGCAGCGTGGGATACATCATCAAGGTGGTGTAGAGCGTTTTACCCAGCAGGGCTTGCTGGATGGCAGGCTGGAGCCGGTCGGTTTTTTCGTCGGCAAAGCGAGGGTCGGTGCTGCCCAGTTGCAGGTCGGTGATGAGGCCATAGTAGTGGAAACGGCCGTTTTCACACACCACAAAGCTCCCTTCCTGCACCCGGTCCGCGGGCACCGTCAGCCGAATGCGAAACCCTTCCTTCAGCCCACCGCCCACAATGTAGCCGATTGGTTCGTTAATTACGTCCATAAAAATCCTCAGAAAGTAATTGGGTAACTGGGTAATTGAGTAATTTGACCAGCCCAATTACCAAATCTCAGATCAGGCACAGGCAAACATTTCCTGCAATGTGTCACATAAAGCGGTTTTTGTAGCCTTGTTAATGACACCAAGCTTGCGATAAAGACGCCGCTTGTCAACCGCTCGCATTTGATCAAGCAGAATTAGCCCTTCCTTACCCTGAAACTGCGTTGAAACACGTCCTGGATGAGCAAAGCCTTTACTGGTCAACGGAGCAATGATAATTGTAGAGAGAGCAGACATCTCATCTGGTGAAACAATGACGCAAGGCCGTGTTTTATTGATTTCACGTCCCAAAGTTGGGTCCAAGCCCACAAGCCAAACTTCAAAACGATTCACCTTACCACTCCCATTCTTCATCATCGGTCAGCGGCGCATCCAGCCACTCACTGTCTACCTCTTCGGTTCCGTACTTTTGCACGGCTTCCCGAATTTCTTTTTCCCAATTTTGGCGAACACGATATTGAACTGGTTTTATCAACAAGCCTTCGTCTACTAAAGCAAATTCAAGTTCGGTTTCTTCCAAGCCTGCTTGTTGAATAAGTGCTTTTGGAATACGAATTCCACGCGAGTTACCAATCTGAATCAGATGGGGCATTTGTGACCTCCACTGCAACTAAAATGGAACAAAAAATCAAGACTAAATGTGATTATAAAGTAATTACATCCTGGTGGCAATAGTTGCTAAACTGTCAGATTTTGGAACCCCAAATCTGGCAGGGCATCGCTCAGCGCTTCCAGCGTGGGAATCAGCACATCATAGTTGCTGCGCAGCAGTTCGATCAGTTCGTTGACGACTTCGACAGCCCAGGCTTGATCGTTACCGCGCAGGGCATAGGCGCTGCTGATGTGAGCCACGAGCAGTTGATCCACCGGGACGCTGCTGCCCACGGCGCGCAAAATCAGGCGCAGGTAGCTCAGGTTATCGGTGAAGTTGCGGATGTCGTCGGGATCGGTGACCAGTTCAACGGGATCGAGGTTGAGCGGGGGGCGTGGGGGGAGGCCGTGTTTGATCTCGCCATTGAGTTGGTAGCCCACCGCCAACACGCTCATTTCAATGGGCAGCAGCCGGTTGTTGCGCTGGTCTTCAATCACCGAAGGCGGTGGATTTTCGGCCAACACCAGCCGCCGCACCAGCGGATCGTCGTCGATGCTCATGTTGTAGATGAGGCCGTAGATGCACTCCCGGTCATCCACCGGCTGGGCCTGCACCAGCCCGCCAAAGGCCGGCACACTCAGCTGCCCAACGCGGCAGCCCACGGCAAATCCCGTCGTGCTGGCCCGCAAAATACGGCCGATTTCTTGATTCTTAGTCATGTTAGTACCGTTTTGTTCTGGAATCTTATTGCAGGGAATAAAATTCCATGATCCCCAGTTCTCCCTGAGTCCAATTTTCAGGGAATGTCTTTGTATAGTTCTTCACAATTTGGTTTGAAAGCTCACCCCTATCTTTTTCACAAAACGCAGAAAGAATCCCTCTTACACCTAACTCGCAAAAGTGTATCAAATACCTGAATCGTTTGTGAAAATCATCCACGTGTACTGATAATACTTGGTTACGATCTGGCAAAGTGATTTCGTCTTTTTGAGGAATCCATTTTAATCCTAAATGATGATTTCCGACATTTCGGGCCACTTTATAAAACTCTTTTTCCTGCACAAACAATTTGTTTATGATTTGCGATTGATCTGTATGATGGTGAAGCCAATCAATATAATCTGAAGGTGACAAAAGTGAAGAATCACTTTTTGTTTCGGGCAATCCATCTTTCACTTTTAAAGCACGACGTACTACAAACATTATCCGGGTGAAAGTTAGTTCATAGCTATCTTTAATACCACGTAGTACAACCCTCAATTGCAATTCTTCGTGATCTTTAGCTTTGTCAAAAAGTTGAAGGGCAAAACGCTGGACTCTTGGCTCAAGCTTGTCAAGATGCACAAAATTGATAAAGTCGCTCGACTTAGTCAACCTAACAATCCAATCCAAAGAAACAGCATCAACCAGTTTAGCTCGGGCAAGGAATTCGGAAACTAGTTCTTTGATTTTCACCAACTTCTGCTGAGTTTTATAGATTTCATCTCCACTTAACCGTAGATTGTGGAAACAATCATCTACATATTCTGATGCAAAAATCTTTGCCCCTCCGAAAACCCAATCGTTGGTCAGTATCAATGGCAAAATTTCGACAGAAAAGAAGTGATGTAAATATTTAACAAGGGCAAATTCCCCCTTATTGGTCACATCTATTTCTTCTTGTCGCTTTCCTTCTTCCAAAATTTGGTCGAAATCAAAACGAAAAAGCTGGTGCGGTTGTATGCTCTGCATGTTGATTTCTAAAATCCTTCGTGGCGGGTGCGAGCGCCTCGCGCTAAATCTTTGCTGCCTTGCTTGGAGGTGATGTCGTTGCTGATGCCGTGCCGCTCCATGATGATGTCGATCATGAAGTTGAGTTCGCTGGCATCCTGCCGCCCGACCACAGCCATTTCGTCGGCGCGGGCAATGACGTAGGGGTAGTTACCCATGATGCGGCATTGATCGATGAGGAGACTGTGAACGGCCGTTACACTCACCTCATCCTCCGCCACCCACCGGGGAATATCCACCCGAGCAATGTTCTGCCCCGACATGCCCGGATTCAGGTAGAAAAAGCAAACCTCGTTGGCCGCATCCTGGGCCATAAACACATCATTGGCGTCGGAGATGTTGGCAAAAACGGCGCTGCGTTCGCCCGGTCCCAAAATCTGGCTAAACACGTCGGCGTCGGTCACGCCCTGCGTGGCCTTGCGTTGCCCGAGTTCCTTCCAATTAAACTGCGCGTCTGATAGTCCGACAATCGAGCGGAGCAACATCATTACTGAACTAGTACCCGGACGATCAATGTACCCGCAAAGTAGAGCGCCCGCATCACGGATGCCGGACATGTCTCGACTCCAATCGCTTACAGCTGAGTTAACTGCAATTCCTGCTGATCCAATCGGCCAGTAAAGCAACCGCTGATCAAGAATTGCTAATAACGGTTGTGCGTTATGCCGATTTGCCGCAGTTTTCCGGGCTAATGTTTGTATTTCTTTTAAATCCCGCTCGATACTCACGGCGCCGGGCGTGTCGTTGAAATTGTCGATGGTTTCGTCATTGTCCGGGTAGAAAATGTCTGGCTGGGAGAAGGTTTCGGGCGTACGGCCGCTGCCGTGATGGTAAATAATGCCACCCACGTTGATCAGATAGTACAGATGCGCCGCGTGGCGATCCGGCATGATCTGGCTGCCGTCGGCAGCGATGATCGTGGCTTGGGGTGGTGGTGGCGGGGCGGGGATGTGGCTATCGAGCGGTTCGTTCTCGGAAAACGGCCGTGCTGAGCGGTAATATTTTTCGTCGGATTTTTCTTTGGCGGTGGTGAGGGCATTGGAAACGGCCGTCCAGTTGGTGCGGTAGGTGTGCAGCGTGTCCAGCGCCTCGGCCACGCGCTCGCTGCGCTGGCTCAGGCGGCGGGCGGTGGTTTGGGCCATCTTTTCCAAATCTGCGGTTAGCTTTTCAAATTCCAGGGTCATAGGCGCTATTGTAAACCTTAATCAAACTGGCGTAAACAAAATATTTAACCGCGGAGAGCGCAGAGAATGCAGAGTTTTCCCGATTACCGATAACGGATTACCGCATACCGTTCACGGTTCACGGTAAAGTTCAGGCGAAACAAACGGCGCAAACGCATACGCCGTGGCCAGGGCAAAGGTTTCGCCGCGCAGCACCAGTCCGTTAGTGAGCGCCCCCACCGCCCCCCCCTTTTGCTTGACGTTGTGGTCGTCCAGAATCTCGTCCATCACGTGGCCGAGTTCGGTGCCAGCCAGCACCTTCTGGGCAATGTGATCGGGCAAAGGCAATCTGCCGCCGCCACCGATGCCAGTACGGCCGTTCCTGTCCACCACCACCACCCAGCCATGCAGCGTCAAACCAAATGGTTCCGGCTGCACACCCCCTTCCAGCCCAACACCAAAATCCGCATCCAGCGCCTCGCGGGCGGCAACAGCTCGATTGTGTGCCCCGACGCGCGTCTCTTCATCACTCATCGGCATGTCGCTGACGCCAGAGGGCACGGAAATGGGCACAATCTCAGCCTCCGGCCAGATGCGCGTGATGGTTTGGCGAACGGCCGTAACCTTCACCGGATTTGTGGAACCAACAGCAATTTTCATAAGGAATTTTTTAACGCAAAGGACGCAAAGAAGCAGATGGCGCAAAGAATTCTTGTTTTTTCTTTGTCCCTTCGCGCCTTTGCGTCAAATTTTATTTAGCCGATTTCTATCTTGGTGACTGATTCAAAGTCGAGGGATTCCTGGCCACCCAGCACCGTTTCCAGCGCCATCTGGGCAAATTCAAAAAACGCTTGCAGGTCATCGATGCGCTCCAGGTAATATTTGGCCAGCTCCTGTTCTTCCGGGGAGAGCTTTTCGTTGGCGGTTTGCAGCTTTTCCACGCTTTCGTTGAGCACCTGCAACGCTACCTGCACCTCGCGCCGTTCGCGACTGTCCAGCACGTTACGGATGACTTGCCACAGGTCAGATTCGGCCTGGTAATACTTTTTGCGCTCGCCGCGCATCCACACCTCGTTGGCCATGCCCCAGCGCTCCAGGGCGCGCATGTTCATGCTCACGGAGCCTTTGCTGATGCGCAGCGTATCGGCGAGATCGTCCAGCGAGAGCGGTTCCGGACTCATGAGCAACGTGCCATAGAGCCGTCCCATCACTTCGCTAAAGCCAAAAAAGCGAGCCAATCGGCCCAAGCCAGCCACCGTACTATCGTTTACGGCCGTTAAACTTTTGTCCATTGTTTCCCCCTGCGTTCAGAACGTTTTGAATGTACCTGATGTTAGCAAAGTTGTGAATGTACGTCAATACGCCACCGCTACGGTGTTAAAGTGCCAAAGTGTTCAAGTGAGCAGGTAATTAAAAACATGACACGTAAACACCTAATCACCTGATTACTCAGAAGAGCGCGAGGGGACCGTGCCCACCGCCAAGCTGCCAGCGGGTGGCTTGTTGGATAGCGCGATGGGTGAATTGTTGGGCGCGGGAAACGGCCGTTTCCAGGGGGAAATCCTGCGCCAAAAAGGCACAAATGGCAGCGGAGAGGGTGTCGCCGGAGCCGTGCGTGTTGGCCGTGTCAATACGCGGCTGGCGGAAATCGGTGAAGGTTTGGCCGTCGAACAGCACGTCTACCAAATCATCCCCGTCGCGGAACCCTTTAATGAGCACGTTTTTGGCGCCAAGTTTGTGCAGACGAGTGGCGGAATGGCGTAAGTTGGCGTAGGAATCAATCGAGGAGGTTTGCAGGAGAACGGCCGTTTCCACCAAGTTCGGTGTAATCAACTCAGCTAGCGGCAGCAGGTAAGCCAGGTAGACCTGCCGCACCTCGTCAGGAAACATGCTTTGGCCGCGATGGTTGACCAGCACGGGATCGATGACGATATGGGCAGGTTTGTACTTTTGTAGCAGTGCGGAGATGGCAATGATCAGTTCGGCTCGGCCCAGAAAGCCAGTTTTTACGGCCGTTGCCCCATAATCACTTAACACCGCATCCAGCTGCGACTGCACAAATTGGGACGTCATCCAGGTGACGTCTTGCACGGTGAGGCTGTTTTGGGCGGTAACGGCCGTAATGGCACTCATCCCATAGCCCCCCAACACCGTCCACGTCTTCAAATCCGCCTGAATGCCCGCCGCCCCGCCGCTGTCCGAGCCGCCAATCGTGAGTAATTTGACTGGTTCATCCATGTGAAATTTATTCTAAAATGGGACACTGATTCACACGGATAAACACAGATTTTATTATTATCTGTGTCAATCTGTATTTATCTGTGTCCCGTTTTTATCTTTATTCTGTGAAAATAACCTCAATCAGCGGACTGCCCGTGAGCAGTTCATCGAACGATTCGACCTGTTCCCGATACCAGGCCATTGCCGGATCGTTGAAAATGGTCCGGCGCTCGGCGGGATTGAGCACAAAACGTGCCCGAGCGGGTAAATCGGCATGTACCGACTCTTTTAGATGGAAGATGAAATTGGGATTTTCCAGCAAGTTTGCGTACCAATCGCGCGGGCCGGGCGTGCCGGTGATGTAGGTACGGCCGTCTACCTGCTTAAACCAAATTTCAATCCGCCTATGCTGCCCACTCTTGCGCCCCAGCGTGGTTATGTCAACCACCTCGTCTTTTGCCAATGCTTGTTTAATTTTGTCGTCCATACTCACTCACTTTCCTCATCTACGTCCCATTTACACCTTGCATTTTAGCATACCCGTTGCCGATTCAGACAAGTGCGGTTAGGATTCAGGTTCAACTCGAAAACAAGATGCGGTCTGGAAAACGGCCGTAGGGAACACCCCACTTTAATTGACCACAGAGATCACCAGAACTCAGAGAAAATATCTCTAAAACCTCTGTGCGCTCTGTGGCCAAAATTTACAGGATAAAACGATGTTAGTAGCTAACGATATCACCCTCTCCTTCGGGCAGCGGGTGCTCTTTAAAGACGTCAATCTCAAATTTCTGCCCGGTAACTGTTATGGCCTCATCGGGGCCAACGGCGCGGGTAAATCCACCTTTCTCAAGGTGCTCTCCGGGGAGATCGAACCGAATCGCGGCGACGTGATCACTGATCCCAACGAGCGCATTGCCGTGTTGCAGCAGGACCAGTTCGCCTTCGACGCGTACACCGTGATGGAAACGGTCATCATGGGGCACAAGCAGCTGTACGATGTGCAACAAGCCCGCGACGCCATCTACGCCAAGCCAGACTTTTCCGAAGAAGATGGCATTCTGGCTGCCGATTTGGAAGCGACCTTTGCCGAACTGAACGGCTACGAAGCGGAAGCCGAAGCCGCCACGCTGCTCAAAGGGCTGGGCATCGAAGAAGAACTGCTGGATCGCCACATGCGCGATTTGGAAGGCACGCAAAAAGTGCGCGTGCTGCTGGCCCAGGCCATGTTTGGCAATCCCGACATCCTGCTGCTGGACGAACCAACCAACCAGCTAGACCTGGACACCATCCGCTGGCTGGAAGATTTTCTGTTCCGCTTCAACAACACCGTCATCGTGGTGTCCCATGATCGGCACTTCCTCAACAACGTCTGCACCCACATCGCCGACATCGACTACGGCAAGATTCAGCTGTACGTGGGCAACTACGAATTCTGGTACGAATCCAGCCAGCTGGCGATGGAGCAACGCAAAAATGAGAAGAAAAAGCGCGAGGACAAAATCAAGGAGCTGGAGGAGTTTGTGCGTCGCTTTAGCGCCAACGTGGCCAAGGCGCGTCAGGCCACCTCGCGCAAGAAGCTTATCGACAAGCTAACGATGGACGAACTGCCCGCCAGCACGCGTCGCTTTCCGTTTGTGGGATTCGACCCGGAACGGCCGTGTGGCAAAGTGGTTCTCCGCGTGGAAAATCTCAGCAAAGCGGTGGATGACGCGCCCGCCCTGAGCAACTTCAATTTGGAAGTAAACCAGGGGGACAAAATCGCCTTCATCGGCGACAACGACCTGTTGAAAACAACCCTGTTTGATATTTTGGCAGGCGAGTTGGAAGCGGATTACGGCCGTTACGAATGGGGCACCACCATCACCATGTCCTACTTCCCCAAGGAAAACAGCGCCTACTTCGACACCGATCTCAACTTGGTGGAGTGGCTGCGGCAGTACGCCACTGTGGACGACAGCGAAACGTTCCTGCGCGGCTTTTTGGGACGGATGCTCTTCTCCGGCGAGGAGGCATTGAAAAATACGCGGGTGCTCTCCGGTGGCGAAAAAGTGCGCTGCATGTTGTCGCGCATGATGCTCAGCGGGGCCAACGTGCTCATGCTGGATGAGCCAACCAACCACCTCGATTTGGAAGCAATCACCGCGCTGAATAAGGGGCTGATCAAGTTCCCCGAAGTGGTGCTGTTCGCCTCCCACGACTACGAGTTTGTCAACACCATCGCCAACCGCATCGTGGAAATTACCCCCAACGGCGCGATTGACCGCATGATGAATCTGGAAGCGTACCTGGCCGATCCCACCATTGCCACCCTGCGCCGCGAACTTTATCACGGCGAACACGCCCTGACGCTGTAGAATTTACCCACAGATTTCGCAGATTGCACAGATTTTTCTCTGTGTAACTCTGCGACTTCTCTGCGCACCTCTGTGTTCCTCTTTTTGTTACCAAAATGGAACCCGCCTGCGCGGGCATGACAAACGGGGTGTTTTTACAGCAGGGCGATCACTTCCGGCAGCAAATCAGCAATTTCGCTGGCGAGCAGACCCGCCTTTTGCCCACTCCTTTCTCCAGCCAGGCCGTGCAGCGTGCCACCCAGTCGAGCCGCGTCGTAAGGTTCTAGCCCCTGCCCCAGCAGCGTGGCAATGACACCGCTGAGCACATCGCCGCTGCCGCCCACGGAGAGCACTGGATTGGCAAATGGCAGCAACGTGGCTCGGCCATCTGGAGCCGCGACCACCGTATAGGCTCCCTTAAAAAGCACCACCTGATGCCATTGTTTTGCCTGAGCCAGCGCGGTTTCGATCCGATCCTGCTGCAAAAGTTCAGCCAAAGGGATGCCCATCAGCCGGGCCATTTCTGCCGGGTGCGGCGTGAGGACGCAGTGGGCGGGCAATCGCTCCCACCAGTTGTCCAATCGCGCCAGAGCGTTCAGCCCGTCGGCATCGATCAGCGTGGGCAGGTCGGGCGCGTTGCCGTCGGCGGGGAAGAGGGTTGTGATGAAGTCATCGGCGTCGCCCAAGCCGGGGCCAACGAGCAGCGCGTCAAACTTACTAGCGTTTTGGCGGATGGGGTGTGCCGATACGGCCGTTAACTGCCCCGAATCAATATTGGGATCAGGTTGCTCACCAAACCACCAATCGGAAACGTCCAGATACGTCGCCTCCGGCAGCGCAATCGAAATGCCCAGCCGCAACACCGAGGGCACGGCTAAGGTCACCAGCCCCGCTCCGGCACGAAAGGCACCCCGTGCCGCCAGCAGCGGTGCGCCTCGGTATTTCTCACAGCCAGCGGCGATGAGCAGCTTGCCAAAGGTGCCTTTGTGCCCATCTTTGGGGCGGTCGGGCAGCAGGTTATGAGCCAGTTCCAGTGTGGCTACCTCAACCAGTACGTCGCTTACCATTTCTTCCGTGATGCCAATATCCGCCACGACCAATTCGCCAACGGCCGTTGCCCCCGGAAACACAAAATGCCCCCGCTTCGGCCCGGCAAAGGTTACGGTGAGATCGGCGGGCAGCGCGACGGGATCGAGTGCGCCGGTGTCGCAGTTGAGGCCGGAGGGGCAGTCTACGGCGACGGTGACCGGATGAAGGGGTGACCGGGTGAAGGGGTGACCGGGTGACAAGGTGACATGGTCTTGAGATGTCACCTTGTCACCTTGTCTCCGTGTCACCTTGTCAGAAAAGTCAGTTAAGCTCGTGAGTGGCGAACGGGCCGCAGCTGCCAGCTCGGCGCGGCGTTCGGCCAGGCCGGCGGCAGTTTGCTGCATGAGCTTGGCCAGATCGCCAGCGATGGGGCGGGTGACGCCAGTGCCCAGCAGGGCGTCGATGAGAATGTCGGTGATGTTGAGGCGGGTGCGCAGGACGCGGAAACGTTGGTCGAACGCGGCATCTACGGCGAAGAGGCCCATCTGCTGGATTTTGGCGTAATTTTCGTCCTTTTCCGGGTCGCGCGGCTTGAAGAGATAAAAGGCAACATCGGCACCGGCTTCAGCCAGGTAACGTCCGGCAACGAGGCCATCGCCGCCGTTATTGCCGGGGCCTACCAGCACCAAAATGCTGGCATCTGCCACTGGCCAGCGGGCGATGATTGCTTCGGCGAGGCTGCGCCCGGCGGTTTCCATCATTTGGGCGTAAGAGTTGCCTTGGGAATCGGCCGTTTTTTCAGCGGCCACCATTTGGGAGACGGTAAAAAGTTTCATAGCAAAAGCGGAACACAGCGTTACGCAGAGGCAGCACGGAGTTTCACAGAGGAAAAACGTGAAATTAGTTTAATCTGCGCAATCTGTGATTTTTAAGACGGCCGTTTCAATAATCCTTGCTGCCAGTACCATTCTAACGTTTGGCGGGCACCGTCCGCAAACGGGGTAGGCTGAAAGCCCAGTTCGTCCACGGCTTTTTGGTAAGAAACATGCCAATCCTGGAAAACGTAGGGAGCCATGTTGATGGGGTAAAACGGCTCGCGCCCCGTAAATTTGGAGAGCGCGGTCCAGGCGCGAGCCAGCAGCAGCACCATCCAGGTGGGGAAGTTGAGCCGCCAATTGCCAATGCCAGCCAGTTCATTGACGATGGCGTTGACGCGGTTGTGCTCCAGTGATTCGCCGCAGATGTTGTAGATTTGGCCGAAACGGCCGTTGCGCAAAGCCAGCTCCACCCCTTGCACCACATCGGGCACAAAGACGGGGAAGGTGATGTGACGGCCGTTGTCTACTTTAATGCGCCAACCCTTGAGCGGTTCTTCAAAAAAAAGGCGGTTGAAGGCGTAATGCCCCCACGGGCCATAAAACGCACCGGGACGCAGCACAATCGCGGGCAGGCCATCTTCCGCATGGGCCGCCAGAACAAGATTTTCCGCTTTAAACTTGCTTTGCTGGTACGGCTCCAGCGGATTGCAGCGCGTGGTTTCGTCGATGGGTCGGTTGGTGGGCGGCTTGCCGACGACAGCGATAGTAGAAATGTAGATAAAGCGTTGGATGGGCTGATTTTTTACGGCTTGCAGAACGGCCGTTGTGCCCCCCACGTTCGTCTGCCAAAACTCTTCCCGCTCGCCCCAAAAGCGAAACAGTCCGGCGGCGTGAATGACCTGGTCGCAGCCCTCACACGCCTGGGCAAGCGCGGCAACATCCGTAATATCTTCCGCGTAGGCCAGCTCAACGCCGTACTTTTGCAGAAACTGCGTATCGCTGCTGGGGCGCATCACAGCCCGCAGTGCATAGCCAGATTGCACCAGTCGTGGAACAAGATGATGGCCTAAAAAGCCAGTTGCGCCTGTCATTAAAATCATAAGGAGTTTGCAAGTATTCGGGTTTTCAAGTGTGCAAGTGTCATATTTCTACTTGAACACTTGAAAACGGGAACACTCATTTGAAGAGGTACCCCAGGAGGGAATCGAACCCCCAACCTACAGATTAGAAGTCTGTTGCTCTATCCGTTGAGCTACTGGGGCGGGTTAACAGATGGCAATTCTAAACGGCAACGCGGGGGGCGTCAACTTTGTCGTAGCGCCAGGGCGGCGGGCACAATTTCTTGTTGGAAACGGCCGTTTTCCAGCCAGCCCAGCAAGCTCTCCAAATCAGGCAGCACGTCGTTGGCGGTAAAGCGGATGGCCCAATGGTTCACAAACGGCGTGATGGCGATGATGTAGGTATTGTGCTGGTACGCCTGCCACATCTCCATGGCGGTGCCCATGCTGGGCAGCGGCAAATAAGCGATGAGCAAATCCGCTTCGCTGGCCTTGTTGGTCATGGTCAGGAAAGTGTGGCGCGCCTGATCGTCATTGTATTCCAGACTGTTGGGATTTTCGGCCCACGGGTCGATGAGTTGCACATCGGGGATGTGGCGGCGCAGGGCATCGCTGAGCATCACGCGGTAATCCTGGCTTTCCATCAGCGTGTCGCGCCGGTTGGCCTGCATGACGCCCGCAATAAACACGCGCAGCGGTTCAGAAAACTTTTCTACGTTCACAAGACTCTCCACCTAATTTTGCACTAAAAAAGCGCAGCTATGGTAAACAAAAAACCGTCGAGTCTGGTCAGCCAAACTCGACGGTTCAAAAAGGTTCTTTACAAACTTAATCTTCTAACATGGGACGCACGCCCTGGTATATCTTGGGGCCGCCCATCGTTTTGACAATGGTATCGGGTGAGCGTTTAACTTTTTGGGCAATCTCGGTGGCGGTCATGGGCTTGTTGGCATTGGCCAGCAGCACACAAAAGACAGCGTCTACCAGCGACGTGCGGGTTACAAAATCGTCGGGCACCTGGCTAAAGTACGCCTGTACCACGTATTGGAACCCATCAACACGAGACACTTCGCCGGTCTCAGCATCAACCAAATCCACTTCGTCGGTTTCGCTTTCCAGGTTAATATCTTCGCCGATGTCCAGGCGCGTGAGCAAATAGGTTTTCAGGTCCAGGTCAGATTTATCCCACCAATCGTAGTCGATGTAAAAGCGGGTATCCGGCGTGGCTCGTTTGAGCAGGGACGGATTTAGTTTTGGTCGTGGACTTTTAGCCAAGGTCATTCTCCATATCAATACAATAGTCTATCAGGCGCCTTCTTGCCAGCGGTTGCGGTCAAACTGCCAGTAATGATCCCCGACGGGCACAAACGCCTGATGGCGTACCAACTCAGCAAACAGCGGGCCGGGCGGCACGCGCCGCAGCATATTGATGGCGCTGTACAATGTTTTGGCATGTACCGCGCTTTGCGGCGTTAGTTCAGACAGCTTGGGGAAGATTTCAGCCAGCAGAGAAGAGACGGTGCGCTGATGGCTTTCGGCCCGTCGCCAGAGGGCGTCTATGGCCGCCACCACATCGGTGCCGACAATCATCAGGTCGTCAAAGCCACAGCCGACGGAACGGCGCTGTAGTTCAAAATGGATACGGTTATCAACGGCCGTTGCCAGGCGCACCCATTCTCGTTGAGGACGCCGCCGGTCAAAGCCCAGGCTTAGAATGCCCGGTTCCGGCCCTGGCTGAATATGCACAAACCCACCGATCGGGATGCCGTTTTTCTCGTACCAGTCGCCCAAGCCGTAAATGTAGCGAGCTTCCCGCACAACCCAGCCCACCACTTCTTCGCCCGACTGGTCGTCGATGAAGACAACGCGTTGGCGGGGAGAATTGCTGGGGGGGAACAACGGCCGTATCCGTGAACTCAGCGGAATGACGCCAGCATGACGGTGCGGGAACATCAGCGTAAAAACGACAGGCTGGGGCGATGGCGGATCTTCTAAATCCGACCACTCATCATCCAGTTCACGTTCCAGCAGCAACAGTTGAGGGCTTAGCAAAGCCCGGTCATGCGGAATGGGTTGGTACAGCAGGCGTTCAGGCGTATGCCGCACCTCATCTGGCTCCATCCGCCGCAAGAACCAGGCAACTTCCCCTTTGGGAGCCACTTCGTCAAAACGCTCGTCCTCCAGCAGATGGTAGTTGAGCGAAAAATACTGCACAGAGGGATCCAACGCGGGGTCCATATCCAGGTGGGGCACAATTTCGGCCGTGGGCAGCGGACCGCCCTCGTTAATTTCCAACACGGCTTCGGTAAGATGCAGATGCCCGGCGTTTACTTCGGCCATGAGCTGCTTCACAAACCAAACATCCCCCAGCTTCACAAACTCGGAGCGCTCTTTGAGTTCCTGGGCAACGGCCGTTTTCACCCGGTTGCCATATTTGACCACCAGTTCATCCACATCCACCTGAACCAAATCGGCCACAGCGTCGCCATTGTCGGCATTCAGAAGGTGCTCTGGCTGTAAATCGGCCGCAAATTCACGGGCCTTGTTATCAATTTCTACGCTGATTACTTTGAACTGACCGTCATGGGGGTTGTAGCCGTCACGAACGGCCGTTACGTCACCGTGAGCAAATTGTAGCGCGGGGAATACGAGCTGATCGCCTACGTTGTAGCTGTTTTTAGGCTGGTAAATCGTGCGGCCAGACAGCTTTTTCTTTACCTGATTGGCTTCTTCCGCTACGCGATACGCCATAATCATGCGCGTAATTTCATCGGCTGTTTGCGGCCGTTCCACCTCCAGGAAATGGTTATAGATCTGTTCTATATCACTGCTTGTTAGGGCAAAATCCGCTCCCCAATAAGTTTCAGTCTGGGTTCGGGGCTGAATCACAACAATCTCCTCATTAACAGGGAAAATCGGGCATTTAGGTGGTGGTTCAATAGATAAACCAATAAAGATAAATGACCATCACCTACAGAAGCGTTTCCTGTTTGGAATTTTTTTGTCAACGCTTCCTCAACGGCCGTTGGCTACAGATTCGTCAATTTCATCAGAAACGGCCGTTTAGAATGAGTTGCAGCACAGCTTAAGATTATACCAATCTGCCCACCCTACGCCAATGTCCAGAGAAAACAGACGTGCTAGGGGAAGGTCGTCTCCAACCATTGCATCCCGTTTACCGGCACCCCATGAATCCGCAGATCCCAATGCAAATGCGGTCCGGTAGACAGCCCGGTAGAACCACCGGCCGCAATGGTTTGGCCCGCCGTCACCGTGTCCCCTACATTCACAAACGTCTCCGAGAGGTGGAAATAAGCCGACAGCACTCCCTGCCCATGATCCAGAATAACGGTGTTGCCCCGCAACCCCAGCAGTTCGTTAAAGAGAACCGTGCCGTTGGCCGGGGCCAAAATGGGCGTGCCTATCGTCCCCGCAAAATCCACACCTGAATGATAAATCTCCACCGGGCCACCTGCGTAAGACCGAGCATCCCCGTAGCGAGCCGTGACGATGGTGGTGGTTACCGGGGTGGTAAACAGCCCATCCCATTGCCGTGTTTCTGTGCTGGTAAGGTAAATCGGGGCCAACATCTCATCTTCTTGCTGGCGCAGTTCCGGGTCATCGGCGATAGGGATTTGCTGCACGGAGTAGTCACCAGAGTTCACCAATACTTGCTGGGTAAACGGTCGCCACGGACGACTTCCGGACCCTTCCAACCGAAGGGTGAACAAGCCCGGCTCGGCAAACGCATCAATACCCACCAGGGCCGCATAGCCGTCACCTTCTGGATAAAATTGCAGCGATTGCTCACCAAACTGGCCAGACGGCCGTCCGTCCAGCACATTCTCTACGTAAATGGAAACGGTATTGCCGGGGATGATGGGAAACGGCCGTACCACCACCTGCTGCCATTCACCGCTTAAATATTGGTACGGCGCGTCGCTGGGAATGCGCAGCCGCTGCCCCGTAAAGAGGTAAGCTGGATAAGGCAGGGCATTGGCCGCAGCCAGAGCTCCTGGAGAAATGTTGTGCTCAGCGGCAACGGTAATCAGCGTATCGCCGGGGGCAACCACGTAGGGCGTGCCCGTCACCGCCTGCGGCAGCGCCGAGCCGGTACGGCTAACAACGGTGATCGTCTGCCCGGCAGCGGGCGGCTGGCTGGGGCTGATCATCCGATTGGTTTGCAGGATGGCGGTGGGAGTAGTGTTGAAAACGGCCGCAATCTGTGCCAGCGTATCGCCCCCGCCCAGCGTGTACACCGTCGCCACCGCTTCTCCCTCGCCGCCAGGCACGATGAGCGTTTGCCCCACGAACAAATTATCCGCGTTGGCCAATCCATTCAGGGCCAACAAATCCTCAATGGTGATGTCGTACAGGCTGGCAATATAGGTGAGGTTTTCCCCCTCAGCCACGGTGTGGACGCGGGGAATGGGGTCGCTGGCGTTGTCTGGGGCGGGGGTTGGAGTGGGATCGGCCGTTTGCGCCAGCACGGGCACCACAGGCAATAGCGAAAATAGCAACAAAAATAGTCCGATACGTTTCATAAAAAAGACCGCCCAGCCGTAAACATCTGGGCTATTTATGAAAGCCCCGTTGGGGCTTCCCCAACTAGCCGGGGGCTTCAGCCCCTGGCGAATTTAAAAATTGAATGTGGTCGCCCACCTTTACCCGGTTGACCAAATCTGGCTGGCCCTCAATGACGTAGCGGGCGGGCGCAGGCGGCATGTAAGACAGCCGCCACGGCTTGGCCACGACAGTGCTGACAACTTCCCCGGCATCATTTACCCAAATAACGCCCAGGTCAAAAAAGACAAACAGCATGTGGATGGCGGTGTTGACGCGGTTGTCTTTGGCTTCCACCAGCACCAGGCCATCTTGCGGCCCCAGCGTGCGCTGGAAGGTGAAGCCGCGCAGCTTGCTGCCAAAGCCATCGCACCATTTGGCCTGCGGAATGAGAACGTCACCGCTCTCGACGTGAATAACCTGTCGTGTGCTCATTGGCTGGAAGTATAGTGAAGGGGTGAAGGGGTGACAAGGTGAACGGGTGAGGGGCGGAATCGTCTCATGACTGGTTAAAGCAAAGATGAGTGTTGCCTGACGAGGGATTGACAACCTAAGGAGTCAGGGAAATATACTTTGTATGGGTTTACTGCCGTTACACACAAAATGAGGGAAACGATTCGCTTAAAATGTTTAACATACTTGCTTGCCGGATTATCGAACTGTGACTGCTCGGCATTAGTTCGAAAAAAGGTGAGGAAACACTGGATTTAAGGGTTAGATTTCATCACTAATCGAAACCCAAAATTTGCGCTATGAGCACTTGGATCCGTAGCATAATATCCCCAATCTGCTGCTAATCCAATTTCCACGGTACCTTGTTCATCAATCCAAGAAAATCCGCGTAAAATTTGAAATCCGCTACCCAAAGAATCAGTCCACTCATGTACATTGCCAGCCATATCTAGTGCTCCCACCCAACTGGCGCCCGTTGGATAATTACCTACAGGAGCAGTATTTCTATAACCATCATCCCAGGAACTGGCCCCATTACAGTTTTGATCGCAAAAGTTGAGCTTTGTTCCATCAAACTCATTTCCCCAAGGATAATTGAAAGTTGCTTCACCTATTGCCGCATATAGCCATTCCGCATCAGTTGGCAAAGTTCCTCCAGCCCATTCGCCGTATGCTTTCGCATCAAACCAGGAAACGCTTGCAACTGGATATTCATCTCCATCATCTAATGATATCGGTGCTTCACAAACCCCAGCATCAACACAAAGCTTGTATTGCGCGTTGCTGACTTCATACTTATCAATCCAATATCCCACTGTAGGTGCAGTGTCACCGTTTTCCAGGACAAATGGCTCAGATGGAGGAGGCACAAAAACCATCACCATTCCATCTTTTGGACGAATCCATTCATCACCTAACTCTCCATTTTCTGGTGGAAAGTTCCGTGGATCTGGAGTTGGTGTAAATGTGCTACTTGGCATTGCCGTTGGTGATGGTGATGGTGATGGTGTGTTAGAAGGTGTAGCTTTTAAAGTAGGCTGCGTTGCAGTCAAAGTCGGTTCTTCCGTCACTATTGGGGCAGGAGTCGTTGTTGCAGCAGGTGTGATCGCGCCGACACTAGCCATTGTGCTTGTAACAAAAATTGCATTATTTCCATTTTCCCATGGAAAGAGAATGACTAGCAAAGTAACACATACTATTCCCCCTCCAATCCAGATCCAACCTGGGATTTTTTGTAGTTGTTCTTGAAAAGCTTTGCGTTTAGCTTGCTTTTCTGCTTTTCGGGCACGTTCTCCCAATTGTGATACGTCTTTGTAGGCAGGAATCAACCTCTCGATCTTGACAGCTAATTTCTTAACTGTAGCCCAGTCATTCACACCTATCGCATCTTGCAATTGCGTGTAAAGTTTTTCAACTTCTTCTTGTTGAGCTTGTTCACGCTCAATTTCTCGGTGTGCTGACGCAATAAGTGTTTCCGTTTCTCGATAATCTGGATAAACTGATTCAATTTGCTTCCCTATGCGCAACACTTCTGCCCACTCTCTGCGTCCCAAAGCCCCTTGCATGGTTCGGTAAAGCTCTGAAACTTTTCCCACCTTTTCTGGCTGCAATTCTCGTAGCAAAAGTTCTAAGCCGTTTTTATATGCACCTTGAAATCGAATCCATTGGTAATCTTGCCATAGCGGTGGTGCATTTACAGTTTTCAACTGTAGTGGAATTAGTCGAATTAATTTCTGGTTTTGCAAGTTAATTGCTACATTCGTTTCTTTATAGACCCAACGGGATTTAATAGCTTCTGGAGTTAAAACAAGCAAGAAGATACCACTACCAGCTAACCCGTTATTAATAGCATCCACCCACTCCTCACCGGGACGAATGCTATCCGGTGCAATCCATATTTCCCACCCATGACGACGCAAATCGGCTGCCAATTTGTGGGCAAATTCAGCATCCTGGCCGGCATGACTAAGAAATATTTGATTTGGATTGTGCCTAGCATTGGTAAAAGATGTAGGAGAGGGATCTAGCTTTGTTGAATTGCTCAAATCAGGCCAACCAACATTTGGCCGAAGATAAGAACAAAGAGACAGTAAATCATCTAGCCGTTTTTTACGATCGAGACTTAAAACGAACTCACGAATTTGGACTGTTAATCTTTCTTCACGCAAATCATCATAGCGTTCGCCAAGCTTAAAACAGAGGTCTCGAAACTCCTCTCTGTCAAAATATTCAAAAATTAGGTCTCGTATATGGTTTAATAGCTCAGTTCTAGGGTTTGGAGACATTTTGCTTTCACTAAAGTTTGGACAACTGGGTTCATGTCAATGCCAAAGATTATAGCGTAATTCAGGACTCCGCGTAACTGCTTGCTCAAAGATGTCGGCTTCTAACAAGCTCGTTATAGATGGTCTGAGCCTCGGGGAAGTTGAAGGTATACGGCCGTTTCCAAAACTCCTCTAGCTGCTGATTTCCCGTCTGTTTTTCATACACCATCGCTTGCAAAAACATCTCCAACTTATCCGCGTCATGCACCAGTTTGGCCTCTGGGGTTTGGGCAGCATGTAACTCCTCCCATAAATCCATGAAGGTAGGGGCGAGTTCGGTTTCACCCAACATTTCCTGCATCGCGCCGCGTTCCACCTCTGTTTTGATACCGAGGGGCAAATAGCGCCAAGCGGGCGTGGGAATGTCCGTGGTCAGCGCCTCTGGCAAATCGTGCAGGGCGGCGATGGCCAGCAGCCGTCCCAAATCTAATTCCTCATCGACCACCTGGGCCAAAACCAGCGCCACAAAAACGACGCCAAAGCTGTGCGCCGCCACGTTTTCCGCATTGGGCACGCCGCGCTGTACCCAGCCGGTGCGGGCGGTTCGTTTGAGTTGGTTGCCGTGTAAAAGTGTGTTGAGAACGGCCGTTACATCCATCATCTTCTCCTCTGAAACAATCTGTATTTTTCTGCTTCCCCTTCATTGTAATTGTGTCTGGCGTAGGCAAATTGGGCAAAATGTGGGCCGAACGGCGACAAGTCAACCTTAATTTGCGATTAATTTCAGCTACACTAGCAGCGGGAAGTGAACAGAAAATGCTCGAATTTCACCCAATTTCAAAATTGCCTGTTATAAACTCGCCGATCCCCACGACATACCACACAGAACAGCGAAGGGTGCTGTTGATGCGAAACTCTAAACAAGTACGCATGTCTGTTTACGTGAAGAAAAATTATTTCACTGTGACGCTCGCCCGCTTGAAGGGGCGTCAGGCAGCGCTTGGTTAGGGAATCTATAGACCTGAAAAACGTTTGGCAAAATTGTTTTCAGGTCCGTCAAACAAGGCAAACTTTTGCTGGTGACCTAGGAGAACATGCATGTTGATGAACCAACCTGTCCCGGTGCCCATAGCACCACTCTGGTTGACAATTAGTGCGCTTTTGACCGAAGCACCCGCCACCATTGAGGATGATCGGGCGCTGGTGCAGGCAGCCCGGACTGACCTGCGCGCCTTCAACGGACTGTACGAACGGCACGTCACGCGCGTGTATCGCTACCTGCTGGTACGGGTAGGCAACGTGGCCGACGCCGAAGATTTAACGTCGCAAACCTTTTTGGTAGCGATGGAGAATCTGGACAAGTACCGTGGGGAACGGCCGTTTCTGGCGTGGTTATTTGGCATTGCCCGGCACAAAGTGGCGGATAAATATCGCCGGCAAAAGCCGGAAGTGATGCTAGAAACCGCAGGCGACCTGGTCGATACCCAGGAAGCCCCAGACACACTTGTTAGCCAAAAATTACAAATTGAAGCGGTCGCACAGAAGCTGCAAACCTTGTCACCCGACCGCGCTGAAGCAATCTCACTCCGACTGTTTGGTGGGCTGGACATACCAGAAATTGCCCGCCTGATGCGGCGGCAAGAGCCAGCTGTGCGCATGCTGCTGCATCGAGGTCTGCAAGATTTGCAAACCCGGCTTGATCCAAATCAGGAGGCAACCGCATGAAAGAACAAGATCCAATTCTGGCGGATGAACTAAACCGGCGCATCGATGCCGAAATGCAGGGCAAACAACAACCGCCCGTTAGTGACGCCGTCCAGCAAGAGGCTGAACTGGCCGCCCGATTAATCCGACTGGCCGAAGACACCCACCCTGATCCCGATTTTGTGGCTCAGCTTGGTAGTCAACTGGCCCGCAGGGCAGCCTACAGGCAAAAAATGAAAAACAAAGCTGTGCCGCCAGAACGGCCGTCGTTCTGGCAGCAGCTCAAACAACTAGTAAAGGAAGGAACAACCATGAATCGCAATAAATACCTACTGGGCGCTCTCGGCGTTTTGGCGCTGGTTATTGTGGGCGCATACGTACTTTTAAATAGGACTAACAACAATAACACGGTCGAGCCCGTAGCTGACGCGACCGGCAGTGAAGTAGAAGAAACCGATCAGGCAACCAATGAACCGGATGCAACCGATGAGGCAGTAGAAGTGGCCGATCTGCCCGCGCTGCCCGTGCTGGAAGGCAACCAGACCAATGGCTTGGGCGGTGGCGGTGGCGGTAACCCACGGCCACAATCTGGCGGGGGTGGTGTTGCCACTGAAAGTGCCGCATTTGCCGCCGATAGCAGCTTCATCTTCACAGATCCATTCTCTGGCACGATTTTCACGCTGAACGCCACGCTGCCCACCGAGCCGACATTGGCGCCAGTGCTGCAAAACGTGCCCGGCGAGGGTATCAGCCTGGATGCAGTGCGCGATCTGGCCAGCCGCTTTGGCTTCACCGGCCAGATTTACCAGGAACAATATCCGGTCTTCGAGCCTGAAGCTGGCGGCCCTGTTTACGAACCGCCCGTCGTCTACCGCGTGTTTGACGGCCCGCGCAGCCTCATCATTGACCAATGGGGGGCTTACTACAACGACGTGAGCATTGAGAACGATTATGAGAACCCGATTTCGTTTGAAGCGGCCGTTCCTATTGCCGAAGCGTTTATCCAAGAGCGCGGCCTGCTCAACTTCGATTACGAAGTCCAGCAAATCTGGGGCTCCGACGTGAACTTTGTGCGCACCATCAACGGTGAGCCGACTAACCAGCCAGAACTGACCGTGGGTGTAAGCCATGACGGCCGTATCTTCTTCGTGAGCTACCAAGTTTTGCGCAATGCAGAAACGCTGGGCCGCTACCCGCTCATCACCGCACAAGAAGCGTGGGAGCTCCTGCAAAGTGGCGTGTCCGACAACCACATTCTATACCAGTATGGTGTCCGGCCAGAGCTGGCCATTAGCGAGCCAGTCTTCCTGGAAGACCCCACCGCTGACCTTTACCAATTCTGGGTGCGTGAATACGAGCCCGGCGACGAGATTCATCTGTACGAATGGCCCGTGGTCTTCCTGCCAATTGATGGCAATGGCGACCCGCGCATTCAGGTACGCGAATACGTCATCCAGGCAGATACGGCCACGCTGACTGCCCTGGCCGAGCGAGTCGGTGAACAAACCCACGTTTGGGGGCAGCTTGGCCCGAACGGCGACACCATTGAACTTGCAGGATGGGAACCCGTAGATCGCGATGCTCGGCCCGAAGCCTCTGGCCCCGGCATCATCGCCCGTGACGGCGACCAGGTGCAGTTTACCAACTATGAATCAGGCATCACCTACCTTGTGCTAGACCCACCCGCCGATCTGGAAGATGGCACAGAAGTGTACCTCTTCGCCTGGAGCGCCCGCGACCTGGGGCAAGCTTATCCGGTACTGGATTGGGAAAATATCGACAAAATCGTCAACATTCCGCCTAGCGAAGAAAGCTTCCCCGTGGAACCGATTGAAGAACCGTTGCCCATTGATGGCGAAGGCCCAATCTTTGAGCCGTTCACCTATGAATCATTTACGGTGAATGAGGTCACACTGGCTTACTTCACCACCTACAGCTGGCCGACGAATGAAGATGGCACCACTCGGTATGAAGGACAGCCAACTATGATCATTCAGCCAACGTGGAAGTTCTCTGGTGAAACCAATACCGGGGACCTGGTGGACTTCTTCGTCCAGGCAACACAGCCTGAATTCTTGAATCGCTAACCCTCTTCCCAGACCTGTCAGATTTTCCCCAAATCTGGCAGGTCTTTTTTTATGCGTACGGCCGTAAAACTTCAGCCACCGTTTCCGCTAAATCTGGCAATTCAGACGGCTCGGCAGGCGCATCCAGGTTGGTGAGCTGCTGAGCCGCTTTTTCTTGCGTCTCGCGGGTGCTGGCCGGATGGTGCTGCACCAGATGCAGCAAACGCAGCGCCTGTTCCGCCTGATCATCCTGCATCAGCAGGGCAGCTACCCCCACCAATGCATCGAGCGCCAGTGGCAGCGCCTGAATCTCCATCGTCAGGCGCAGCGCCTCATGGAAGGCGCGGCGCGCCGCGTCTGCTTCCCCCAACGCCGAATTCACCTCACCCAAATTAATGAGCGAAATGGCAATGCTGCGCCGGTTGCCTAATTCCTGCTTCAAAATGAGGCTTTCTTCATGCAGCTGGCGCGCCTCGGCCAGTTCGCCCAACTGCATGGCGACCACACCCGCATTGCCCAACGTCGCCGCCCGCCCCGGCTGGTGATTGATCGCCTTAAAGAGGATCTGGCTCTCTTCGTAGTAGCGGCGCGCGGCTACAAAATCTTGCTGGGCGTTGGCCAGATTGCCCAGGTTGTTGAGGGCAACGGCCGTTCCGTGCTGATCCCCCAATTCCCGACGCAAAACCAGGCTGGCTTCATAATGTTCCCGGGCCATTTCATATTTGCCCTGGCGATGGGCCAGCGTGCCGCACAAATTTTGGGCAAACGCCAGCCCCGCCTTGTGGTTAAGCTCACGGATGAGCGCCAACGAGGTTTGGGCCAGGGTCACGGCCGTTTCATAATCACCCTGAAAGCTGGCCAGAATCGCCAGATAGCTGTGGCAAAGCGAAATCTCGGTTTTGTTGTCACTTGCTTGCAAGAGCGTCAAGGCTTGCTCCAACATGTGCTGCGCCTTTTCATACTGCCCCAGGAACGTGACAAAACGGCCGTAGCGCACCAACAGCCGCCCGTAAGCCAGGCGATGCGGGCCGCTCTCCTGCTTCAGACGCGCCCGCTCCTCCAGGGCAGCCATGGCCCAACCAAAAGCCGCCGCCCCATCCTGAAACCAGCCGCGCGACTCATACAAAAAGAACAGCGACACCAGCGCCTGATCCAGCCACTGCACCGCCTGGGCCGCCGTGTCGGGTGCCTGAAAATCCTCCAGCGCGGCCACAGCCCAGCGCCAGGCCGCGCGCACATTCTCTATTTCTGGCGACAGCAAATCCAGGGCGCGCTGCCGCCGGTCGGTTTGCCAATCGTTTTCTTGCGTGTGCAGCAGCAGCAAAAAGTATTGCGCGTGGCGCGCCTGAGCCGCTGCTGCCAGGTCCGGCAGTTCATCCAGCCGCTCGGCGGCAAACTGGCGCACCATCTCTAGCATCTCGAAACGGCCGTTCGCCTCACGATGCAGCAGCGATTTATCCACCAGCGCCGTCAGCGTCCACAGGGTTGCTGCCGTTACCTGGCGAGCCGCCTCGCGGGTAAAGCCGCCGCGAAAGACGGTAAGCTGGGCCAGTGCCTGCTGCTCATCGGCGGTGAGCAGCGCCCAGGAGTGGTCGAAGACCGCCTGCAAGCTGCGATGGCGATCCGGCACATCCCCGGCGCGCGTCTCCAGAAAATCGAGGTCTTTGGCCAGCTCTTCGGCAATTTCGGCACAGCTGAGCTGCCGCACCCAGGCAGAAGCCAGCTCAATGCCCAAAGGCACGCCAGCCACCAGGCGGCAAATCCGGGCCACATCTGACTGGTTCTCAGGTGTGAGGGCAAAATCTGCCTGGGCGCGCTGGGCCATTTGGGCAAACAATGTGAGCGAATCGGCCGTTTGCCCTTGCGAATTAGCGGGCAGCGGCAGCGGCTCCACCTCAAAGGTCCACTCTGTTTGCAGGTTCAGCCGCTCACGCGAGGTGACGAGCAGCTTCACGTCGGGCAGCGCCTGGCTCATTTCGGCCAGCAGCTGGCTACCTTTGAGCAGATGCTCAAAATTGTCCAGCACCAGCAGCATCTCTTTGGCTTGCAGGTAGGCCAACAGCTGGGTTTTGGGCGGTGCGGCTCCGGCAAAAGTGAAGCCAATCGCTTCCGCGATAGCGGGCACGATAAATTCTGGCGCGGGCACGGCAGCCAGCGGCACCAAAAAGACGCCGTTGAGGGTGGTGCCTACGGCCGTTTCGGCCAGGTGCAGCGCCAATCGGGTTTTGCCAATGCCGCCCGGCCCCGTTAAGTTGAGCAAGCGGCAAGACGGCCGTACCAACTGCGCCTGAATCTGAGCCAACTCCGCCTCCCGCCCGACAAAGGGGGTGGTTGCCACGGGCAAATTGTGGCGGCGAATGTCCACGGCGGCGCGAATGCGCTCGTACAGGGCGGTCGTTTCGGGCGAAGGGTCGATGCCCAGTTCTTCGACCAGCACATCGCAGCAGGTTTGGTATTGGCGCAGCGCTTCGGCGCGCTGGTCGTTGCGGGCTAGCAGCAGCATCATCTGCCGGTGCGCCCATTCACTCAGCGGGGAAATGGCTAACAGGCGGGCGGCGTAGCGAATCCCTTTTTCGTATCGCTGGTGATCAAGAAAGTGCTGAACCAAGCGCCGCAGCAGGTGAACGGCCGTACGCTGATGCCGCTCGCGCTCCAGGGTAACCCATTCTTCAAACCCCCGGCTGTCCCGAATGTCAAAACCGGCCAAAAAGTCAGCCTGATAAAGACCAATGGCGGTTTCCCAATCCGACACGTTTTCACTTTGGGCCAGGGCTTGGAATTCGGCCGTATCCAGCCAGTAGGCGCTTTCTGTTTTGAAGGCGATGGTTTGGCGGGTGATATCCAGGTAGGGTTTAAACTTGCGGCGCAGGCCAGACAGCAAAGAGCGCAAATTAGCCATCGCCTGCTCTGGTGAACGATCATCCCAGAAAAAATCTGCCAGCAGCTCACGGGAATACGGCCGTTGCGTGGCCACCAGGTAAATCAACAACGCCTCTGCCTTGCGCGAGGGCAGATCAGCCGACAGCTTGCCGTCAAATTTGATCGTTGTCTCGCCTAGCAAGGTTAATTCCAATTTGGCCGTCATAAATTGAATGGCGCTCCCTCAATCAGATGGATCGTTTTCGGATCGTTTACCCAGTACACTCAACAGTAGATCAGATGTATCGTGCGTATTGTGTACAATATTGCTGCTTGTCATACCCAAAGTCATTGTCATTATAGCGCACTCTGATCGTGGAAGAGAGAGAAAATTGAGGATACAGTCCCCGGTGGCGCTTATCGAAAGGCAAATCCTCAGTTTAGACTGTCATAGTCTATGCGAATCACGGGTAGATGGCTGAAGTCAATCTGCTTTGTGGTAATTTGCTTGCAGTAAAAGCAAGAGAAATGGCTCTGCTTTTACGCCCAATAAAACCTGTCTAGGATGGCTCAACCAGTACGGGATGACGCTTATGAGTAAAAATCTACAACATTATCACGCATATTTGTTACGCATCTGGCGCGAGGAAGAGGGAATGCCCTGGCGGGCAACGCTGCAAAATCCCCACACGGGCGAACAAGAGGGGTTTGCCTCGGTGGAACAGCTCATTGAGTTCCTGCGCGACAAGACAGAGGAAGCTGATTCGGAAAAATCAAGCTCGAATAATTAACCGACCTGCCTCTTTTTAAACCACTGTTTGTGAATAGTGCCTAAAAGATACGGCCGTTTTCTTGCGTATGGTTCCAGGAAACGGCCGTTGTTTGTTGCCCCACCACCAAAATTTGACCATTTTCCCAGCCTCGTTATACTAATTAACTTCAAATGTTGGGGTTTTGTCACTGATATGCCCCGCATTTTCTCGGGAAGAAAAAAGAAGAAATCGGTTCAACAATCGGCTATCTTCTGCCTATCAGGCGATTTCAGACGATAAAGTCAAAGTCTCACTAATCCGCAAAGCAACAGTCAAATTAAGTACCGGGCTGAAAAACAGTCAGCGGTATTTCCGTTTATCCACCTACATCAATTGCCATTTTGCTTAAAAGCATGGCAAATCTTAGCGTATAAAATTGGCCTAAGTAAGGAGGTGATTGCACAGCAAACAAGTAAAACATGGAAAAGAGGCCCCCTGACTCAAGCAATTTGTTTAATTCTATTATCCAATTTTGGAGGAGAGAAATTCGCATGAATAAGAAATTTGTTGTTGTTTTGTTAATGGTTCTGGCCCTGGCTCTGGTAGCTTGCGGCGGTGGCGAACCTGAAGTTGTAACCGAGTTTGTGGAAGTAACCCGTATCGTTGAGGTACAGGGTGACACCGTAACTGAAACCGTGACCGAAACGGTAACCGAAACGGTTGTGGAAACCGTTACCGAAACCGTGACCGAGCAGGTCGCTGTGGAATTTGCCGGTGGTGGCGACACCCTGGCGCAGGTTCAGGGTCGTGGCGTATTGAACTGCGGTGGTAACGCCAATGTTCCTGGCTTTGGTTACCTGGATCCCGATTCCGGCGCTTTCAGCGGTTTTGACATTGACTTCTGTAAAGCCATTGCAGCGGCCGTTTTGGGCGATGCCGAAGCGATTGAAGTAACGCCAACCACGGGTCAGTCTCGCTTCCCCACCTTGCAGTCTGGTGAAATTGATGTGCTCATCCGTAACACCACCTGGACCAGCAGCCGTGACACGGCCCTGGGCTTCGACTTTGCTCCCGTCACCTTCTACGATGGGCAAGGCATGATGGTTCGTGCGGCCAGCGGCATCACCAGCATCAGCGAACTCGACGGCGCTACCATCTGCGTGCAGTCTGGTACCACCACGGAAAAGAACCTGTCTGACTACATGACCGCTTTGGGCATCAGCTATACGCCACTGGTTGGTGACGATGCTGTAGCCACCCGTGACGCTTACGATTCCGGCGCTTGCGACGGCTTCACCACCGACAAATCCGGTCTGGTTTCTCAGCTAATCCTGCTGTCTGACCCGACAGCCCATGTCATTTTGGAAGAAGACATGTCCCGCGAACCGCTGGGTCCGCTGACCCGCCACGGCGACAACAACTGGAACGACATCGTGAGCTGGGTTGTGCAGTGTACGTTCAATGGTGAACTGCTGGGCATCAACCAGGAAAATGTAGACTCCTTCCTCGGCAGTGACGATCCGGCCGTCCAGAACGTTCTGGGTGAAACCGGCGATCATGGCCAGGCAATGGGTCTGTCCAATGATTTCTGCTACCAGGTTATCAGCCAGGTTGGTAACTACGAAGATATCTACAACCGCAATCTGGGTCCAGACACGCCGTTTAATCTGGCTCGGGCGCGCAACTCGCTGTACACCGATGGTGGTGTTATCTACCCCATCCCATTCCGTTAAGATTTGAGGTCGTGTGGTACGGCCGTTTCAAAACGGCCGTACCCATTTTAGTTAGTTCCCACAGCCCGGCCTCGTGTCGGGCTGTGTTGTGTTAAAAATTGTTTTAGCGACTTCTGACCCCTTTGGCGGCAGCATAGTCAAAGGGTCGTTAACAAAAGAATCTATCTGCCGCAGGTTCTTGCGGAATCCCCAGGCAGATAGGCTACAGGGGTAACGCCTATGTCGGACATACCAAAACCATCCCTGCGAGGCAATGAAAGGATTCCTCCCTGGCGAGACGGCCGTATCATCGGGATTCTGTTACAAATTGTCTTCGTCGTTCTCCTAGTTCTTAGCCTCAGCTGGCTCTTCACCAATATCGGCAACAACCTGGATGCTTTAGGTGCCGGTCAGTTCAGTTGTAAAGAAGGCGGCACCAGCTATCGCTGTGCTTTCGACTTCCTCAGCGGTGAAGCACAATTTCCCATCAGTGAATCCGTCATCAGCTACGATCCAAATACCGACTCCTTCTGGCGCGCCATTGGCATTGGCGTTTTAAACACCGGCAAGGTGGCCGTATTTGGCATCATCTTAACCACCATTTTGGGTACGTTTACAGGCATTGCCCGACTATCCAACAACTGGCTCGTCAGCAATATTGCCAAATGGTACATCGACCTGATGCGCAATACGCCGTTGCTGTTGCAGCTATTTTTCCTCTATTTTGTTATTTTTCTCGTCAGCTTACCGTCGGTTAACGACGTGCAGCCCCTTTTAGGGCTGCCGGTCTACGTTAGCCAGCGCGGTATGAACTATCCCTCCCTGGTGCCGATGGCCTCGTTTGCCACCTGGGTGGCCTTTATTGTGCTGGGCATTGTGCAAGCACAGCTCATCTGGGTCATATTGGGGCGGCGTGAAGAGCAAACCGGCCAGCAAAGCAGCCGGGGGCGTTGGGCAGTTCTTTCCTTTTTGGTTGTGGTGCTCATTGGCTGGTTTATTGCCGGCAACAACAGCGACACCGAAGCAGCCTTGGTATCGCGGGCTTCACGCGTTCGCGAATTCAGAGATATTCCGGCCCTGGTAGAGCGTCGTTTGGGCATCAACGACATTAATGACATTGAGAGCGCTCTAGAAAACGGCACGTTGACCCAGGAAGCGGTGGATGAAGCGGCCCTCAAAATCTGCGCCATCAATGAATCCCCCTCGGAAATCAACCTGACGTCGCAGCTGCGCGCCGCCAATGTGCCCTTTGACGTTGAACGCAGCGACCGCGCGGATCAGGCCATACAAACTTATGCTGAAGGCGGCTGTGAAATCTTTGTAGCCAACCAGGCGACGCTGGCTGCCGAGCGTGACTTGCTGGAAGACAGCGCCGCGCAGCTGGTGGTACCGCTGCCAGAGACCCCGGTACGATTTTCTGTGCCCAAGCTGGAAGGGTTTAACTTTGTGGGCGGCTCCAAGCTGACGCTGGAGTTTGCCGCTATTTTGCTGGGTCTGGTGCTGTACACGGGTGCCTTTGTGGCGGAAATTGTGCGGGCCGGCATCATGTCTGTCTCTAAAGGGCAGACGGAAGCGGCGCGGGCGCTGGGCCTTTCGGAAACACAGCGGCTGCGGCTGGTGGTGCTGCCCCAGGCGCTGCGGGTGATTATTCCACCGCTTACCAGCCAATATTTGAACCTGACGAAGAACTCCAGTTTGGCAGCGGCCGTTTTGTTCCCCGACCTGTATCGCAACATCAATACCATCATTAACCAGTCCGGTCGGCCGATTCAGCCCATTGTGATTATGGCGTTGATTTATCTATCGATCAGCCTGTTCATTTCGTTCTTCCTGAACTGGTATAACAACAAAATTGCGCTGGTGGAGAGATAATCATGACAACATTACCCCAAAAACAAACGCGATTTAACTTTTTACCAGAAGATCTTCAAGTGCAGCTCAACCGCTTTGTCACGGAGCAAATCACACGCTCCTGGGTTTTGACGCTGTGGGTGATTTTGCTCACCGTCTTTACGGCGGCTATGGTGGTCAACCGAGTGCAGGCAGCCCCCATCTCCACGATTTTGGTGCTGGTGGTATGGGTAGTGACCGTGGCGTTGGTTGTGGTCAACGAACTGCGCCACAAGCACAACGCCCTCTCGCTGTGGTTGAAAAACAATATGTACAACAGCATCACCAACACGCAGATCAGTTTGCTGATTGTGTTGGGGATTATTGCGGCCATTATTGGCTTTTATAACTACGCCTGGGTAAACGCCAGTTTTGTCTCCGTGCCAGAGTCGGATTATCGGGCGGAATTGATCAGCGCCGACGGGCGACAGTACTGCTTTACGATGGGCGGTATCGATGCAGAGGTTTCTACAACCGATATTGTCACGGACTCAGCCGAACGCTGCTTTGCCACGTCCGATTTGGCTGCGCCGCCTAGCAATCTGGCGGTGGGCGAAGAAGCCTCCTCTTTCTGCTTTGATCAAGATCCGGATAACCCAGAAAATGGTATCACTTGCTTTGCCAGTACGGCCGAAAATCCTGATTTCTTCACCGTCGAGCGCGAGTTCAGCGGGGCCAACTGGGGTGCAGTCGAGGCCAATCTGGTAACGATGATGATCTTCCGCTTTAACCGCAACGAAACGTGGCGCATCTGGGCGGTGATCATTCTGCTGGGCTTGCTGATTGTGCCGACGATGTTTGTTTATCGTGACACCTTCAAGAACCAAACCGTGCGCAAACTGGTAACGTATCTGTGGCTGGCTTCGCCGCTGCTGATTTATCTATTCCTCCGCGGTGTGGAGCCTGTGCCGTTTGAAGTCGATGGCCCAGTCTCCGTGATGAGCGGCGTTTGGGACAACACCTTTGCTTGGACGGGTTTTATTGATGAACTGGATCAGGCGGGGCGAATTACTTTTGTAAACGGCCGTCCGCTTGAACGTGGTCCTGGTGGTGTACTCACACCTATTTCCACCTGGACGCAAATTCTGGCGACGTTTTCCGGTAATCAATACCTGCTGGGGGTGCTGGGCTTCCTGCTGTTTGGCGGGCTGACCCTCCTCTTAAACCGCCGCTTCCCGCAAAAGGAGCATGAAGGCGAGTTGGCCAGGTTGGGGCGGATGATCTTGCGCTTCTTTTTGATCATTTCGGCCGTTTATGCCCTGCTGGCCCTGCTTCAAGTCGTCAGCATGTTCATCGGGTCCATCACCTATACCCGCGAACTGGTCATTAATGGCGTGCCGCAAGAAGTGAAACAGCCCGTCTTCTCCAGTCTTGATCCAGACGTGAACTGGGGTGGCTTCCTGCTCACCATTATCATCACCGTTTTTGCTATTGTGGTCTCCTTCCCCATTGGCTTGCTTATGGCGTTGGGTCGCCGCAGCAAGATTCGTGGCATTCCCGCCTGGCTAACCTACGGAGCAGCCCTGGTTATTGCCATTTGGGGCTTTACCCAAAGCACACCCGGGATGATTGAAGCCGCACGCAACAACTTTGAGCTGGTGTTGGCCTATTGGCCTATTCTGGTGCTGCTGCTGGCCTATGCCTTCCAGCGCGCCTTTAACGGCAACGTGCTGGCGGCTTTCAGCACGCTCTACATCGAGTTTGTGCGTGGTGTGCCGTTGATCACCGTGCTGTTTGGCAGCATCATCCTCTTCCCGATTTTGCTTCCCCCCGGTGTAGAAATCTTGAACACCTGGCGCGTTTTGTGGGCCGTGGCCCTCTTTGCCGCAGCTTACCTGGCAGAAAACGTGCGCGGTGGTTTGCAAGCGATTCCCAAAGGGCAGTATGAAGCAGCCGATTCGCTAGGCTTTAA
This sequence comes from Ardenticatenaceae bacterium, assembly GCA_020634565.1. Taxonomy (GTDB): domain Bacteria; phylum Chloroflexota; class Anaerolineae; order Promineifilales; family Promineifilaceae; genus Leptofilum. The sequence continues at coordinate 114,315 of JACKBN010000006.1, read as the reverse complement.
CGCTTACCAAAAATATCGGCTCATTATTCTGCCCCAGGCGCTGCGCGTGGTGATTCCCGCCATCGTCGGTCAGTTCATCGGCTTGTTCAAAGACACCACCCTGGTAGCCATCATTGGTATGTTTGATGTGCTAGGCGTGGCCAACGCCATCGCCGCTCAGGAAGATTGGTTGGGCGTTCGCCGTGAACCGTACATCTTCATCGCTTTGCTCTACTTCGTGGGTTCCGCGCTGATGACTGCGTACAGCCGTCGTCTGGAAAAGCAAACCGGCTTGGGTGAGAGATAAAAAGGTACGGGCGAGGCAGTTGGCAGGCAAGTTTGACTTGCCAAGCAAAACACCAATCCAACTGCCTCGCCCCTACGAATTCAGGAGATTAAAATGACAACAGCAGCAACGCTAACAAAAATGGAAGACGTCATTGTGGCTCAAAACATCAACAAATGGTACGGTGATTACCACGCCCTCCGAGATGTGAGCCTGACGGTGAAAGCAGGTGAGGTCATTGTGATTTTGGGGCCGTCTGGCTCGGGGAAATCGACGTTCATTCGCACGCTAAACCGGTTGGAAGAGCACCAAAGCGGCGACATCATTGTGGATGGCATTACGCTGAGCCACGATGTGCGCAACATTGCCGAAATTCGGCGGGATGTGGGCATGGTGTTCCAGCAGTTCAACCTGTTCCCACACCTGACGGTACTGGAAAACGTAACGCTGGCACCCATTCACGTGCGTAAATGGTCGCGCGAACGATCGGAAGAAATTGCCATGAAGTGGTTAACCCGCGTGGGTATTCCCGAGCAGGCGGGCAAATATCCTGGCCAGCTTTCTGGTGGGCAACAGCAGCGTGTGGCCATTGCCCGGACGCTGGCGATGGAGCCAAACATCTTGTTGTTTGATGAGCCAACCTCGGCGCTGGACCCGGAAATGATCAAGGAAGTGCTAGACGTAATGCGCGATTTGGCGCGGTCTGGCTACACCATTTTGGCCGTAACGCACGAGATGGGATTTGCCCGTGAAGTGGCGGATCGGGTCATCTTTATGGATGCGGGGCAAATTGTGGAGATCAATACCCCGGAAGAGTTCTTTACAAATCCGAAGAATGACCGGACGAAGTTGTTCTTATCTCAGATTTTGCATCACTAACAAGTTTACAAGTGGGCAAGTTTGCAAGTGCCATGTTGTGGATCATTTGCAAACTTGCCCACTTGAATACCTGCAAACTTTATCACTGAAACCAGTGCAAGCGGGGGCTGAGCTGAACGGCCGTTTCGGGAGCTAGACCATTTTGAACGGCCGTTAACATCTCCCAATCAAACAAATGTTGTTCTTCAATTAAAACCGGGCGGCTAAAGGGGAAGGCGGTGCGCATGGCGTTGCCTAAATCGTGCGGCAGGCGGCCCCAAAACTGGCTACTGGTGGCCACAGACGGCCGTGCTGGCACCAACCGGTAACGCGCCGACGGCGGTTGGTAAGAAAGGAATTTGAGCCATTGCCAGGTGGCATACGGCCGTTCCGACCCAGAGGTAATAAAGGCTCCATTCACCCACAGCGGCGTGATCCCATCGAACCGGTTGGAGCCGGGGAAGGGCAGCACGCCCAGCGGATTGAGCTGGAAGCGCAGTTCGTACAGCAGCGGCGATTCCACCCAGATGGCGGCGCGGCGGCGGGCCGACTGCCAGTTGGAGAGCACCCCGGCACGTTCCAACTCCGTCATTTGGGTAAAGTCGGCAATTTGGCCGGGTTGACCCGCCAGGGTGCGGTACCAATCCAGCGTGGCGGCGATTGCTTCGGGGGTCAGCGGCTGGTCACAGCGCACGGTGGCCTCTTCGCATTGGTTGTTCCAGTTGTAGGCGTAAGAGAAGAGCGCGTCTGGCCCTACATCGAGAAAACCCCATTCTAGAGCCCCATTTTGCGATTCCGTGCCGAGAGAAACGGCCGTCATGTCAGTTTCCATCTCTTGCCAGGTCCAGCGCAGGGTTGGTTCCGGCTGTTCGGCGTCGCGGTAGGCGTTTTTGTCGTAATAGATCACGTTCATGCGGCCCGCCAGCGGCATGAACCACATGCGCTCGCGCCACCACGCGCCCTGCCATAGCTGCTCATAAAAATCGGCCCGGTCGAAGGTGGTGTCGGTCTGCATCAGCGGCGTCAGGTCGCGCACGGCACCTGCGGCCAGCAATTCGGCCGTAGGGGGCAGTCCGACAGCATCCAGCGTGGCCAGCTCAGCCAACGTGGGCTGGGCATTTTCCAGCGGCACCAATTCGATGGTGATGCGGGGATTGAGCGCCATAAATCGGGCAGCGGCCGTTTCGTAATCGATGAGCGGATAATCTGACGGGGGCACGCCAAAACGGAGGGTAATTGGGCTAAATCGGTCGGCAATACGGCCGTCTACCAACTGCCAAAACAAGTCTGACGGCGCACCATTTTCATCCAGCCCGATGAGGCGGGGTGAAGGGAGGCTGAGCTGGTCGGCAACGGCCGTTTCCTGGAAGTACGGCGCGAGGGTGATGGTGAACGGCCGTTCCGCCGTGGGGCAATCGGCCACGCACAAGGTGAGGATGCGCTCGGTGATGTGGTCGCCAATTTGCTCGGCCAGGTCGGCGTCGGTTTGACTGTAGCGCAGGCGACCCCAGGCGTAATCGGTGAAGGTGCTGCTGCCCCAAAAGCCGGGCGCAGTTGGCTGGCGAATCAGGCTACCGTCTGGCTGAATTTGCCAAAAGGCGACGCGCTGGAGTGTTTGCGTCCCTTCCGTCCATTGCAAATTGGCCCAGATGGTGTTTTCGTGCTGTTCGGCGTGGGTGATGGTGGGGGCGTGGTGGTAAGGACGCCCGTTCAGCGGCAAAAGCTGGGCGGCAAACCAGTCCGGTTCGCTGGATTGGAAGCTGAAAAAGAGGTCGCCGTCGCCCGCCAGGTACGCCTCGCGCTCAAAATCGAGCGCGGCTTGGGCCAGTTGGATGGCGTTCTGCTCGGCCTGGGCCAGCCGATTTTGCGCCGAGCGCCACAGCCAGCCGCCTGCGGCCAGCAAAACCACGAGTAATGCCAGCCAGAACCAGGGGGGAGAGTTGCGGGAAACGGCCGTGTCCGCAGGCAGCGTCAGATCATCCTCTTCCTCGCCAATTTGCCAATCAAAGCGCTCGCTCATTTGTCACCGCCAGGGGTTGTTAATTATTCTGCTGTTGCAATCGGTAAAGAGAGTATAAGACAAACCAACATCAACGCCACCTCCAGTTCCATTTTCCCCTAAAACCCATTACAATACCCTCAACGCATGTGCGGTAGGGGCCAGGCAGATGGCCACGATCCCCCGAATACCAACCCAACCATCCCTCCATCTGCCTCGCCCATAAGCCACACCAACCACCAACCTGCCAGGAACCATTGACCGATGACTGATTCTATCCAAACCGGAGATTTCAAAGACAGCAAAAACATTGCCGTTGGTGATAACGCCCAGGTTAATGTGAACGAAGTTCACCATCACCATCCTGCCCCGGCAGAAAAACCCACCTTCCCCATCCACCAGATTGCCCACCCGCAAAACCCCAACTTCACCGACCGGGAGCAGATTTTGCAACAGGTGGAACAAACGCTAGCCGCTGGGCAAACCACCGTCGTCACCCAAACCATTGCCGGACTGGGCGGCGTGGGCAAAACCCAATTGGCCCTGGCCTACAGCTATGCCCACCTGGGCAGCTACGACCTGATTTACTGGCTGAGCGCTGACAGCGAGCCGGGGCTGGGCGAGGACCTGATGGCCCTAGCCCGTCGCCTAAAGTTGATTGCCCCAGAAGCCACCGACCAGAAAGCAGCCGTTCAAGCCGTGCTGCTCTGGCTGGGGCAAACGAGCCAACGCTGGCTGCTAGTGTACGACAACGCCGATCAGATTGAGCCAGCACAGTTGGCTCCATACCTGCCCCGCAGCGGCAACGGCCACGTGCTCATTACCAGCCGCAACCCGAACTATAGTGGTTTAGGAAAGGTGTTGGAATTGGGGCTTTTTGATTTAGATAAGGCAGTTGCGTTTCTTTTTCAACGCAAAGAGGCAAAGGGGCAAAAAGTGGAAAGGGGGAGTGAAGCATGGCAGGCAGCGGCGGCTTTGGCGGAGGCATTGGGGCGGCTGCCACTGGCACTGGAACATGCGGCGGCGTATGTGGCCAGCAAGAACAGCAGCTACGCCAACTACCACCAACTGTTTAACAAACGGCAAAATGAGCTGTGGCAGCGAGCGGAAAAGCCGGAACGGTATCACGCCACCATCACTACCACCTGGGAACTGGCCTTTGACGAGATAAAAAAGACCCCCGGCGCACTGGATTTGCTGAACCTGTGCTGCTTTTTAGACCCGGAAAGCATTCCGTTGGCTTTGATTCAGCAGGTAGCTGCGTTGGAAACATCCGATTTTTTGAAAAAATCGGATGTTTTGTTGGCTCAGATTGTGTCGGATGAGCTGGCGCTGGATGATGCATTGGGGGTGCTGCGACGGTTCAGCCTCGTTCAAAGAGCCTGCGGCTCTTTGAACATGCAACAAACCGGCAACGAGCTAACTATGCACCGATTGGTGCAAGCCGTGGCCCGCAACCGGATGAATAATAACACGCTGCACCAAGATTGGCTGGAAACAACGGTAGCCCTGCTGCACAAAACCTACCGCTTTAACCAGAACGATATGAGCACATGGCCTGCCTGCGGTGAACTGCTGCCTCACCTGATTTTTGCCACCGATTTGGCAGAAAAGAATAGCCTAGAAAATAACCAAACCGCTTTTTTGAATAACGAGACCGGTTTTTATTTGCAACATTATGGCAGCTTAAATGAGGCACGATCATACTACGAACGCGCCCTGGCTACTTACGAAAAAGTACTAGGCCCTGACCACCCAGACGTGGCTCTTAGCCTTAACAACCTAGGTTACTTGCTGCGAGTGATTGGGGATTATGAGAGAGCACAACCATACTACGAACGCGCCCTAAAGATAAGGGAAAAAGCACTAGGCCTCGACCATCCAGACACGGCTCAAAGCCTCAACGATCAAGGCCTGCTCTTGAAAACGATGGGAAATTATGCGGAGGCACAACCGTACTACGAACGCGCCCTAGCCATCCGGGAAAAAGTGCTTGGTCCCGACCACCCGAGCACGGCCCAAAGTCTCAATAACCTCGGCGCACTGCTGCGAACGATGGGGGATTATATTGGGGCAAAACTATATTACAAACGTGCTCTGAGGATACGGGAAAAAGTGCTTGGCCCAGACCATCCAGACACGGCTCGCAGTGTCAGTGGCCTGGGCGCGCTACTCCGAGCAATGGGAGATCATGTGGAAGCGCGGCCACACTACGAACGTGCTCTAAGGATACGAGAAAAAATACTTGGTCCGGACCACCTGGACACAGCCCAAAGCCTTAACAATCTAGGCTTGTTGCTAAAAATAATGGGGAATTACGCAGAAGCACGGACGTACTTAGAGCGTGCCCTGCATATCCGCGAAAAAGCCCTCGGTCTCGACCATTCAGACACAGCTCAAAGCTTCAGTAACCTTGGCATTTTACTGCAAGCGACGGGGAATTATGCGGAAGCACGACCATACTTAGAACGTGCCCTGACCATCCGGGAAAAAGCGCTGGGGCCAGACCATCCAGATACTGCCCGCAGCCTCAACAATCTGGGCGGACTGCTGCAAGCGATGGGAGACTTGGCAGAGGCACGGCCGTATTACGAACGCGCTCTGACCATCTGGGAAAATGTGTTGGGGCCGGACCATCCAGATACCGCCCGCAGCCTCAACAATTTGGCTTGGATGGCCCATGATGAAGGGGATCTTGCTGAATCAGCCCAGCTCATGCAGCGGGCGCTGGCCATCCGCGAAAAACGGTTGGGGACAGAGCATCCAGACACCATCAATTCCCGCAACAGCCTCGCTGCCATTGAGGCCAAAATTTCCTCATAACAATTCAGCTTTGGTAGGGGCGCATCCCCGTGTGCGCCCCAATATGTGCGCCCCAGAACATGGGCAGACACGGGGGTCTGCCCCTACCGCCAACCGTTTACGGATAACCGATTACCGTTTACCGACTCCCGATTACTGCTACAAAAACGGCGCAACCCGCGCCAGCCGCTCGGCCGCGCGTTCCAAATCGGCCTGAGCGGTGGAGATGGCGAAGCGTAGGTGGCCTTCGCCACTTTGGCCAAAGGCGATGCCGGGGGTGGCGGCAATCTGGGCCTGTTCCAGCAGGGCGTCTGCCAGTTCCAGGCTGTTTTTCTGGCTCTTGGGGAAGCGGGGGAAGAGGTAAAACGCGCCTTCAATTGAGCGGCATTCTACGCCGTCGATGCTGTTGAGGGCGCCCACCATGAAGTCCCGCCGCTGCTGGTAGGCGTCGCGCATCAGGGCGATGTTGTCTTGTGGCCCCGTCAGCGCGGCAACGCAGGCGTGCTGGGTAAACGTGGCGGCACAGGAGACAGATTGGCCGTTTTGCCGCGTCGCCAGCCGAATAATCTCCGGGGAAGCCACCAGCCAGCCCAGCCGCCAGCCGGTCATGGCGTACGATTTGGTGAGGCCGTTCACCGTCAGGGTGCGCTCGGCCATGCCGGGGGCAGCGGCGAGGGAGAGGTGGGAACGGCCGTCAAACACCAATTTCTCATAAATCTCATCCGCAATTACATACAGGTCCGCTTCCTGGGCCACCTCCACGATGGCATCCCGCTCTTCAACCGTGAGGACGCGCCCGGTGGGGTTGCACGGATTGTTGACCATGATCGCCTTGGTGCGCGGCGTGAGTTTGGCTCGCAGCCGGTCGGCGGTGATGCGGAAATTATCCTCGCTAGGCAGGCTGACCGGCACTGGCGTGCCGCCCGTCAGCGTCACCATTGGCGGGTAGGAAACCCAGTACGGCTCCAAAATCAAAATCTCATCGCCGGGGTTGGTGATGGCGGCCAGCGCCAGGTACAGGCCCCACTTGCCGCCCGGCGTCACAATGATTTGGCGGCGCGGATCGTCGATGGGGATGTTGTTTTCGGTGCGCATTTTGTGGGCAATGGCCTCCACCGTTTGCGGTAGGCCAACCATCGGCGCGGGGTAGTGAGTGTAGCCGTGTTGCAGGGCAGAAACGGCCGCTTCCACAATGTGCGCTGGCGTATCAAAATCGGGATCGCCGCCCGCCAGGGCAATCACATCCTGCCCGGCGCGCTGCATCGCTTTGGCCTTGTCATTTACCGCCAGGGTCATCGAGGCGGGAATGCTGCTGAGTTTGGTTGAGAGTGGTTTCATGAGCGTTTTCTCCTTGGCGGAATTTTAACGCAAAGGGGCAAAGACGCAGAGGGCGGTTTGGGGATTAGCTGTTTGCGCTTTCCACACGTTTCATAAATCGAATTTTGAAATGGAATAGGACGCGGATTAACGCAGATAAACGCTGATTTTTATTTTATCTGCGTCATCAGCGTTTATCCGCGTGCAATTTTTTGATTTCTGGAAACCGTGGCGCTTTGCGAGTACGAATTGTCAATCCAGGCAAAATCATTCACAATTCATCATTCATTGTTCACAATTCGCTATTAGAGATTGTTATGTTAACTTTTAGAGATGATGCAGTAACGGCCGTAATTCTCGGCATTATGCAAGATGCGGGATTGCCCCACATTGGCTGTACTTGTGCGCGCTGTACGGCCGCTTTTGACGATCCGGCGCGGGTGGCGTATGCGGCTTGTTTGGCGATTGTGGATACGAGAAAAAAGCGGAACGCAGAGGAGCGCGGAGAAGGCGCGGAGTTACGCAGAGAAACGGCGAAGGTTTATTTGGTTGATGCGACGCCGGATATTAAGTTTCAGCTGAATTTGTTGGCGGGGGTGTTGGGGACGAAGCCGCAGCAGCCGACGCGCTTGCGCCAGCCGGACGCGGTTTTTCTGACGCACGCCCACATGGGGCACATCGGCGGGCTGCCGCAGCTGAGCAAGGAGGCGATGTTTGTCCATGATTTGCCCCTCTACGCCACGCCGCCGCTGTGTGAACTGATTCAGCAAACGCGGCTTTGGTCGCCGCTGGTGGCGGAGCTGGATTTTCGGCCAATGTCGGGTGGAGAGTCGGTGGATTTGGGGGATGGGTTGGTGATTACGGCCGTTCCCGTACCGCATCGTGATGAGTGGGGCGTGGGCACAGTGGCGTATCGCATTCAGGGTCCCAATCAATCGCTGCTTTATTTGCCCGACATTGATTCCTGGGACGAGTGGCCGGAAGCGGAAGCGACGTTGAGCAGCGTGGACGTGGCGCTGGTAGACGCCAGCTTTTACAGCCGCGACGAGCTGGGTGGTCGTGCCCGGTGGCCCATCCGCTGGTGACAGACACGATTTCGCGCTTTGCCCATCTGGCAGACAAAATCGTGTTGACTCATTTGAATCACACAAATGTGGTTTTGGACGAGGGGAGCGCGGCGGAAACGGCCGTATATCAAGCCGGATTCAGCATTGCCCAAACCGGCGACCAATTCATTTTATAAACATCACACGGGTAAGGGCGAGGCAGTTGGGAATCATCCATGCATAACAAAACCAGTATGGCACCCAACTGCCTCGCCCCTTTTAGGAGTACATTTTGCAAATTTTAGTCATCGCCCTTGGCGGCGCGATTGGGGCCGTCATGCGCTATCTGGTCTCATTGTTAGTGATTCATTTTGCGGGCGACAGCTGGCCTTACGGCACGCTGGCGGTCAATTTATTAGGGTCATTTTTGATTGGCTTTTTGTGGCAGTTATTTGATACGGTCACCTATCCGCACAACACGCGCCTGATGGTTTTTACCGGTGGTTTGGGCGCATTCACCACCTTTTCCACCTTTGGCCTGGAGAGCCTGACGCTGCTGCAAGCAGGACGCAGTCGCGACGGTCTGCTTTACCTGGCCGCCAGCAATGCGGGTGGATTGCTTTGCGTCTGGCTGGGATTTGTCGTCTCGCGCACGGTGCTGGCTCACCTGCGCTAAATATCTGTCCGAATATTTGCCACAGAGTTCACAGAGAGTTTGAAAACGAAGATTCCTATCTCAGATTTCTCTTTTCCTCTGTGGCTTTTTTCATCTACATCGTTTGATGCTTGTCACCAAAGCAGGCGTCATTGCTCACCTTCGGCTTATTTGGTGTGAAAATGTACGGCCGTCCCAGTATAATTGCCCCTGGAGTAAAAGATGATTGATGAGCAAACCGTCTGGGATGAGCTGTGGCCCGTCGTAGAAAATTTGATTGAGGCCACGCTGGCGGAAGATGCAGCCACCGCCCGCACCCTGCTCAGCTCCGATGGCCCGGCAGCGGCCTTGCTTGATTTGTTCGACATCTACGTCTTTGACATTTTGCTAAAAACGGTGTTGGGTCGGGAACAGCTCGGGGTGACGCGCGCGGTAGAAACAGAAAACGGCCGTTTCATCCACATTGAATACGCCTGGCCAGAACCCGGTTCCGCCCAAAACAGCTTCACCGCCAACGATCTGGTCACCGTCACGCTTACCCAGCTGGCTGGCACGTGGCGCATCGTCGAGGTGAATCCCGCTTCCATTGACCTGCCGCTGACGGGGGGCCGCGCCCGAGCCGTTATTGCTACGGGGCAATTGCTGGGTGAAGATGGCAAGCTACCGGGCGAGGCGTGGATTTTGCCTTTTGCGCTGTATGGTGGTTTATTAAAAATGAAGCTGCGCCCTGAGGCCCTGGCCGATCCGGTTGAAGCGCTGTTTATGCCCGGCTTGCAGGATCGTTCTTACGGGGCGATGGCGGTGGTAAACGGCCGTACGCTCTGGCGCGATTTCAAAGCAAATCAACAGCCACCATTGGATAAGCCCAACGCCTGGGCGGCTGCCATCGAATTTATTATGAGTGAGCTGGAGCTGCGTGACCTGACCCAGGCTGCGGTGGCCAAGCATTACAAAACCCCACTATCCCACATGGTGCCGCGCTTGAAGCAGATCAAAAAAGCGCTGAACATCCAACCCGGAGACGAACGCTACGCCGATCTGCAAAGCACACAAATTGTTTATGAATCAGATTAGCGGCTGGTTTGGTGGTTCGCCACCCAGAACGACTAGCCACAAGCTACAAAGTAATTGAGGTAAAAATGAATAAGAAAACTGTTCGCGATATTGATGTAAATGGAAAAAAGGTGCTGGTCCGCGTTGATTTTAACGTGCCGCTGAGCAGCAAAGACCCCAACGACGACATCACCGTCACCGACGATACCCGCATTAAAGCGGCCTTGCCGACCCTAAACTACCTGCTGGATAACGGTGCCGCGCTCATTTTGTGCTCCCATTTGGGACGGCCGTCTTCCCCCGCCGATACGCAATATAGCATGGCCCCTGTCGCTGCTCATTTGCAAGAAGTGCTCGGTCGCCCCGTGCAGATGGCCGATGATGTGGTTGGCGAGAACGTCACCGCTGCCGCTGCGGCTCTAAAACCGGGCGACGTGCTGGTGCTGGAAAATACCCGCTTCCACCCCGGCGAAAAGAAAAACGATGCACAGCTTTCCCAACAGTTGGCCGATCTGGCTGACCTGTACGTGGATGATGCGTTTGGTTCGGCACACCGCGCCCACGCCAGCACCGAAGGCGTCGCCAAAGCAATTCAAGCCAAAGGCGGCGCAGCCGTCGCGGGCTTTTTGATGGAGAAAGAATTGAGTGCGTTGGGAACGGCCGTTTCCAATCCACCCCATCCCTACGTGGCCATCATGGGCGGGGCCAAAATCTCCGACAAAATCAAGCTGATTGAAAACCTGCTCAACACTGCCGACAAGATTCTCATCGGCGGCGGCATGGCTAACACCTTCATTCGGGCCAACGGCAACGAAACCGGCACCTCGCTGGTGGAAGAAGAGGCGCTGCCCGAAGCAGAACGGCTGCTGGGCATGGCTGGGGATCGCCTGGTACTGCCTGTCGATTTTGTAGTGACCGATAAATTCGACGCCGAAGCAGACGCCGAAACCGTCGCTGCCGACAGCATCCCTTCCGGCAAAATGGCGCTGGACATCGGTCCGAAATCGCTGGAGGCATTTAAGCAAGCGCTGCAAGGGGCCAAGATGGTTGTTTGGAATGGGCCGATGGGCGTGTTTGAGTTCCCGCGCTTTGCCGTAGGCACCAACGAACTGGCACAGCTGCTGGCCGCGCAGGTGGAAGAAGGCACTGAGGTAATTATCGGTGGTGGGGATTCTGCGGCAGCCGTCACCAAAGCGGGTCTGGCTGAGAAGATGAGCCACATCAGCACGGGCGGTGGCGCCAGCCTGGAATTGCTGGAGGGCAAAACCCTGCCCGGCATCGCGGCTTTAGACGATAAATAGTTTTTAACCGCAGAGAACGCGGAGGACGCTGAGTTTTTAGAAAACCTCCGTGTTCTCTGCGTCCTCTGCGGTAAATTATTCTTCTTGTGCAGATTCTTTGGGGGTAAAGCGTTCGGCCAGTTTGCTGAGTTGGGCGCTGAGCCAGCGTAACCCTTTAGCCGTGCCTTGTTTGGCTTCGTACTGCCAATCTGTTTCCCGAATTTTGGTTTTAATTGCTTCGGTTTGCTGGCGGGCCTGTTCCTCAGCCGCTTTCACCATTCGTTCCTGAACCACTTGCTGACTTTTGGCGGCAACGGCCGTTGCGCCCTTTTTCATCCCGCGTGTGGCTTTTTTACGCAATTCACTATCCCAGGCTTGTTTGGCCGCTTTGCTCGCCTGACTTTTAACCGCGTCTACGGCCGTTTCCTTGGGCTGTTCCGGGACAAACGGAGTCTCCTCCTCTACCGGAATCTCCACTTTTAGATAGGTTTTCTCTTCACTCATTGGCTTTGCCTCGTTTTCTCTAGACGATGGTGCCGCTTTGGCGGTACACGTTACCCTCTACGAGAAAAGCGAGGCATTGTTGCAGATGCGATTCTATTTGTTGGGCAGGTAAAGTGTAAAAGTGCTACCTTGGCCTGGGGTGCTTTTGATGTCGATACGGCCGTTATGCCGATCCAACACAAACTTGGCAATAGTCAGCCCAATACCCAAGCCAGGATACAACGTCGGTGCGCTTTCTTCTTTCTCCAGCCGCACAAATGGCTCAAACAAACGCGCCTGATCCGCTGCGTCAATGCCAATCCCTTCATCCGCAACGGCAATCGCCACCTCATTCGTATCCAAATTGGAAACTTTGATGGCCACAGGCGAATGGAGCGATGAATATTTAAATGCGTTTTCGATGAGCGCCCGCAGCGCCAGCGTCAAGCCGCGCCGATCGGCGTACACCTTGGGCGTTTCTGGCGTGATATCCATGGTGACCGGCGTGGAATGATCGTTGAGCACGCTGCGCGCGGCATTTAAAGCCTCAATCAACACGTCAGCCACTTCCAAATATTCAAACGATGGCTTTTTGGGATGCATCTCATACAAAATGAGCAGGTCGTTGGTGTGGCCCACCATTTTGTTAACGTTGCGCGTGATGGAATCCATGGCCACCTGCATCGAGTCCCCCTTCATTGCGCCGCGATTAATCAGGTTCAAATATCCTTTGATGGAGGTCAGCGGCGTGCGCAGTTCGTGGGAAAGCGTAGCGATAAATTGGGTGCGCAGCTGCTCCTGCTCCTCCAACTCGGCATACGTTTTGTGCAGGGCGTCATTTTTTACATTGAGTTCGTGAATAACCGCCCGATCATTGCGACGAATGTGGCCAATGATTTGCCGCAGCAGCGTGCGCAGCAAGCTGGGGTTTGTTTGGGCAATCGCCATGAAATCTTCTTCTTCAATGGAAAGCAACCGGCAGGGCACGCGGGTGCGGATGGTTGCCATACGAGTGGTTTCGCCCAAGAAGGCCATCTCGCCAAAGTAGGTGCCAGGGCCGATGCTGTCTACCAAAATTTCCTGGTTGTCTTCGGCATGAACAATAATATCCACCTCGCCTGTATCCAAAATGAACAGCGTGGTGCCCTCTTCCCCTTCCTGGCAAATGTCGGTATGGGCGGGATAGTTTTCATAAACGGCCGCTTGGCTTAACGTTTCAATATTGTTCCGACTCAGATCGGGGAATGCGGTTTGCAACAGGTTGAGCGTTGCGACGTCTGTTTTAAGCGCAATTTGGGTCATGTTTCACCACCAGGAATGTACGAACTACCATTTAATGAGAGCATTCTAGCATGCAGCAGAGCGGGTAGAATAAAATTTTTACGGCCTGTTCACTGGAAACGGCCGTTTTTCACAGGATTTTCTTCCTATATATTCACGGGGCCTGCATGGTGCCGCACCGGCCAAAATCTATACTACAGGTGAGAAAATCGCTCATTTTGGCCCGCAACATGACCATCGGCGATTGATCTTCACAATTGATCAACACATAATGCCCACAACCTTCTGGCAAACAACAGTTGATTGCTCGCCAGAAGGTTTACATAATGAATATTCTATGGATACCTACATAGGTCAACAGCTCGAACAATATAAAATCGAGGCACACCTCGGCGATGGCAGCAGCGGCACCGTTTACCGGGCCACCGATACCAATTTGGAACGATTGGTGGCGCTCAAGCTGCTCAAACCCAGCCTCACCAAACACCCGGCCCGCCAGCAGCAAATCTTGCAAGCTGCGCAGTCGGCTTCTCGCCTCTCCCACCCGGCCATCGTGCCGATGTACAACTTTGGGCAGCAAAACGGCCACCTTTACCTGGTGACGGCGCATGTGGATGGCATCAGCCTGTCACGCGTGTTGGCGCTGCTGGCGCAGGGTGAACGCGTGCTGCGGCTGGATGAAACGCTGCTCATCGTGGCCCAGGTAGCCGATGGGTTGGGCTACGCCCACCAGGCTGGCGTGCTACATGGCGATCTGAAGCCTGGCAATATTTTGCTTAAGCCGCTGGAACTGCCGTTACGCAGTGGTGACCCCGCCATCAAAGCGATGATCGCCGATTTTGGGCTTTCGCCGATTCCCTACTCCGGCATTCCCGATGGCTTGTCACCGGAACTGGCCCGCCCGCTGCGCCGCTACCTGCCCTATTTGTCACCGGAACGACAGGCAGGCCAGGCAGTAGACGGCCGTTCCGACATTTACAGCCTGGGCATCATCCTGCACCAGCTGATTGCGGGCAAGCTGCCCAATCACCAGCAAACGCTGCGTGAACTGCGCCCCGGCGTCCCGGCGGACATCGCTGCTGTGGTTGCCAAAGCCACCGCCTATGCGCTGGCCGATCGCTACCAGATTGCCGAGCAAATGGCCGACGAACTGCGGCAAGCCGCCAGCCGCCTCACCGCCGCCGACATGCTGCTCTTTGCCCCGCAAGCCAGCGTGGTGGATCTGCACACTTTGCTCCAAGAAGACAAAACAACAGCGCCTATCCGCCCACCGCTGGCCGCATTGGAAGAAACAATTATCCCTCGTCCCAAACAGCTGGATGAGAAAATTGATGAAGAGGCGACCCCGGCGCTGCTGCCACCGGAAGGGCACGTTCCGCGACCGAAAAATGAGAAGATCGCCCCGTCGCCCGGCAGCTTGCGCACCTCGCCGCCACCCGCCATTGGGGACCAAATCATCATCACCGGACAGGGCCGTGCGCCCCGCCATTTTGGCATGAACAAAGAGCAAATCACCATTGGCCGCGCCCCAGACAATGACATTGTGCTGTCTTCGCTGGACGTGTCGCGGCACCATGCCCGCCTGGAAAAAGTGGCGGGCGGCTGGCGCATTGTGGATGTGGAAAGTCGCGGCGGTACGTTTTACGACGGCCGTAAACTCTCCCCTCAAAAGCCAGCTCTGTGGCAACCTAACCAAAAGCTGCAAATCGGCCCCTACTTTTTGCAGTGGCAGCTGGCCAACGAAGTAGAAGCGAATCCAGCCGAACAAACCCCGGCCGAACCAATCACTGAGCTGTTCCAGGTTGCCACCGATGGCAGCCAGGTGCAGGCTAGCCACAGCAACTTTAGCGTGGCGCTTAATCCCACCCAGGCCACGCTGGTGCCCGGTGGACAAAGCAGTTTGCAAATTGAGCTATTTAACCAAAGCAGCAATGTCCTGGTGGTCAGGCTTAGCTTAACTGGCCTGACAGAAATTGCGGCCCTGGCCCAAGACACGGTTTCGATGACGCCGGGCGCGCGAGCCACTATTCCGCTAACGCTGCAATTGCCCTTGGGGGAACAACCGTTGCTAGCCGGGCAACATCCTTTCCAACTTTTGCTACGATCCGAAGGGCCGCCGGTAGAAACGACCGTCCTCCTGGGTCAGGTCACCATTTTGCCGGAAGAACTGTTTGAGCTGAGCATCTGGCCCGCCCACGTAGAGGACGGCGGCACCTGCCGCGTAATGGTGCGCAACGAGGGCAACGTTAACAGCGTGGTGCAAATCGCCGCGCAAGACCCGGCCGGCAAGCTGCAATTTTTCGGCGACGAGCAGCCGCTCCGCCTGGAACCGGGCAGTACCGGCACCACCGCTTACCGCATTAGCCACCGCAAGAAACGGCCGCTCTTTGGCCGCATCCGTCAAATTCCCTTTGAAGTGGAAATCCGCAGCAGCAGCGGGCTGCACCAGAACAAACTCGGGCATCTGGAGGTGCGCCCCCGCTTTCCGGCCTGGTTCTTGCCGCTCATCCAGCTGCTGTTGGTGCTGCTGCTCATCGCCGTGGTGCTCAACTCAGTGCTGGGCAACCGCGAAGACCCGATAGAAAGCGTGCCCAACACGCCGGTTGTCGGCGACAGCACGCTTGAATCGCCCCCGCTCACCTCCGCCCAGCTGCTTGGAGACGATGACAACGACGGCTTGACCGGCGAGCGGGAAATTGTGGTGGGGTCTGACCCGTTCAACGATGACACCGATGGCGATGGCCTGCTGGATGGTGCAGAAGTAAACACGTACAGAACCGACCCCCTGCGCCAGGACAGCGACAATGACGGCCTGCTTGATCGCGCCGAAATTGAGCAGCACCAGACAGACCCCACGCTGGCCGATACCGATCTAGATGGCGCCTCTGACGGCGCAGAAGTTGCCGCAGGCACTGACCCGCTGGCGTATCAATCGGGGAATACGGCCGTTACTCAAACCATCCCCACCACAGACGATCACAGCAATCACGATGGGCCAACCGTCCCGGCAGCCACCCTCAGCCCACCCGTGACCGCCGTCCCAGACGCCGCTGAAACCACCGTTGAAATTCCGCTCAATGAAGAAACATCAGGTTGGCTAACGGCCGACGGGGACGTAACGATTGGCAGCGGTGAGTGGCCACAGGCGGGCGACATGGTGAGCGGAACGGCCGTACGCGGCCTACTCTCCTTCGCTCTCACAGAGGTGCCCAGCGACGCTCTCATCCGCAGCGCCTTCCTGCGCTTTAGCGACGATACTACCCTGGAAGGAGATCCCTTCGATGGCCTGGGCTGCCTGCAAATTGATTTTGTTGAAGTCACCACCCCGCCAGACAACACCACCTACGATGCTCCCGGCTTTTTTATCGGCTGTGAGTCCACGCCGCCCAACAGCATTGATGTCACTTTCGATGTTGAAGATGCCCTCATTCAAGAGCAAAACCAGCTCAACCTCCGCCTCAGCTTTGAAACAGACAGCAATGGGGACGCCGTTGCCGATCTGTATGTCGTCCGTACAGCACCCACCCTCGAAATCACCTACCTTTTGCCGTAGAATTATCGTTCTTGTATCTTGTTAATTGGTTACCTCGTAATCTGTAAAGACGTGAAAACAGCCAGCGAGAGATGTAACCAAATTTATTGACACAACCCGCCTCTGTGACGGATACTGTGAATCGCAAAAAATATTTTAATGAAAATTGAGCCGCGAAAGGGTGATTCACTTAAGTAAAAGCGGCAGAAACGGCTCTTCTTACTTTCAAATTACTTTCCCGCTTTTACAACGCACACACTATGGATGACTTGATCGGAAAACAGCTAGACCAATATCGCATTGACGCTTTACTGGGTGAGGGCGGCATGGGTGCCGTCTATCGCGCCTTAGACACAAACCTGGCGCGCCCCGTGGCTCTAAAAATCATGCACCGCCAGTTCGCCAGCCAGTCAGAATTCCAGCAGCGCTTTTTGCAGGAAGCACAGGCAGCGGCACGGCTAAACCACCCCAACATTGTGGCTATCTACAACTTTTCCAGCAGCCCCACCCATCTGCTCATTGTGATGGAGTATGTGCGCGGCTTGAGTTTGGGCGCGTATATCAAGCAGTTGGCACAGCGGCGGCAGGTAATGGAGCTGAGCGAATCGCTCAACATCATCGCTCAGGTGGCGGATGCGCTAGGCTACGCACACCGGCTGGGGGTGATCCATCGAGACATTAAGCCAGACAACATTTTGGTGGCGCGGCTGGATCAACCAACCCGCCCCGATGAGCTGCCTATTCGGGCCAAAGTGACCGATTTTGGCCTGGCCAAGCTGTTGGAAGGGGGCATTGAAACCCAGTCCGGCACGTTTATGGGCACCTTACCGTACATGTCACCCGAACAGGCGTTGGCTTCTGCGGCGATAGACGGCCGTTCCGACATCTACTCGCTCGGTGTGGTGCTGTACCAACTGGCCACGGGTCGCCTCCCATTTGACATAAAAACACCAACCGACGCCGTGATGAAGCATATGCACGAGACGCCACCGCCGCCGCGCCACATCCAGCCCGGCCTGCCGGTAGCCGTGCAAAACGTCATCATCAAAGCGATTGCCAAACAGCCCGACGACCGCTACCAAACGGCCGAAGCGTTTGCCTCTGATTTGCGTCGGGCGGCAACAGGCCTTACCGAAAAAGATGTCACCGTCTTCTCCACCTCATCTGACGAAACGGTGGTGAGTGTTCTAACCGAACTGCATGAAGAAATGATTGTGCAACGGCCGTCGCAAATGGCCGCCGCCGTCACCGCCAGCCCCAACGAACGGCTGGTCATCAGCCAAAAAGGGGAATCGCCCCGCACCTTCAAGTTGGGCACAGACCCCGTGCTGCTGGGTCGCTCCGAATCGTGCGATGTGACGCTGCCGGCCGATGGCATTTCGCGCCATCATGCCCGGCTGGAGCACACGCCCAGCGGCTGGCTCGTCACCGATTTAAGCAGCACCAACGGTACTTTTTTGGATGAAGTCAAACTGCAACCAGAAGTGCCCGAGCCGTGGGACAAGGGCCAAACGCTGCGCATCGGGCCATTTTTCATGCAGCGAGAGGGCACAGCGCCCGCCGCCAAAACAGAAGCCCCGCTAATCACCGCCCCGCCACCCACCTACCAGGCACCCGCCGCGACACCCATCAGCCGCCCGCCGGGCAGCACGCTGATGCAAAGCAGCACCGGACGGCTCAGCGTGGTGGTGCACCCCACCAACGCCGAACTATCGCCGGGGCAAGCCGCTGAAATTCAGGTGGAACTGCTCAACCAGGGCCACGCCACCGACCATTTTCTGCTCAAATTGGAGGGCTTGCCGCCCAGTTGGGTCACGCTGCCCGATGAGGCAATTCAGCTGCAACCGGGTGCACAAAGCTCGCTGCCCGTCACCATTCATCCGCCCAAAAACAGCAGCGCCCGCTCGGGGCAGCATCGTTATCGTCTGGTTGTTGTTTCCCAAAGCAGCCCATCGGAACAAGCGGCCGTTTCTGGCACGGTACAAATACGGCCGTTTACCCAATTTGCTATCGACATGCGCCCCAAAGAAGTGACCAACAACGGCCTGTGCCGGGTGCTGGTGCGCAACGACGGCAATTTTGACGCCACCTACAGCCTTGCGGGCCGCGATACCAACCAGGCGGTGCAGTTTGAGCAGGCAACCCAGCAAATCACGGTTCCGGCAGGCGGCAAAGATACGGTTGATTTTCAGGTGAGCAGTGCGCAACGGCCGTTTACCGGCAATGCCAGCACCCACCCCTTCACCATCCAGGTAAGCAGCGGCCCCGAAAGCCAATCCTTACAGGGGCAGCTCATCACCAAACCGATTTTGCCCGGCTGGCTCATTCCGGTGTTTGGCATTTTGCTGGTCATCTTGTGCATTTCATTGGCGGTGGTTTATGCCACTTATAGCGGACGGGGACGAGATGCGACGGCAACGGCCGTTGCCCAGGCCGCCATCATTGCCACCCAAACAGAAACCGCCCGCCTCGCTGGCGACACCGACGGCGACGGCCTGTCTGACAGCCAGGAGATCGACGTCACCAATACCGATCCCAACAATCCAGACAGCGATGGCGATGGCGTAAACGATGGTGACGAAGTCAACAATTTGGGCACCGACCCCAACGATCCCGATAGTGACGACGACGGACTCAGTGACGGTGACGAACTCACCTGGGGTGCCGATCCGCTGAACCCCGATACGGATGGCGACACTTTACCAGACGGTGAAGAGGTAGGAAATGGCACCGATCCGGCCAATGCCGATACGGATGGGGATGGCGAACCGGACAACCTCGATCCGGCTCCCGGCGAACTGCCCACGCCAACACCCACCGACACAGCCACACCAACACCCACCGCGACGGCTACAAATCAGCCGACCAACACGCCCACATTCACGGCGACGCCTACCAACACGCCAACGCCCAGCGCCACGCCCACTTTTAGCCCCACCCCCATTCCGCCCGGCGCGTGGAACGGCGTCTGGCTGAGCAGCTGCCAATTTTTGGACTGCGGCAGCGTTATCCTGTCGCACAATGAGGGCGAAGAAACCGTCTCCGGCACATTTGCTGCTGGCAACGGCACGATTGTAGGCATCATCGAGGAAAACCGGCTCACGGGCACCTGGTCTTTTGCTGGCGAAAATGGCTCGATTGATTTCTGGCTGAGTGATGATGGTCAGAATTGGATTGGTAACTGGGACAAAACGGCCGCTTGGTGCGGTTATCGTGATGGCCAACCACAACCCAACCCGTGCGGCGTCGCCACCTGGTATGGCAACTGGACGACGAATTGCGGAACCTCAGGTTGTGGCACCGTCAGCCTCACCCAAAATGGCACCGAGGTCGAAGGCACCTACGCCGACGGCGATGGCACCATCGAAGCCACAGCCAGCGGCACGCAGCTCAATGGCACCTGGGCCCGCAGCGGCAACAGCGGCGACATGCAGTTTTTTGCCCTGGAAAACGGTGAGCGGTTCAACGGCAACTACAACGACAATTTTGCCTGGTGCGGTCATCGTACCGGGGCCGATTTCCCAGAAACTTGCCTAAACGATGGCACCATTGTCTTTCCCATTTTCCCAATAGTAGTGGTGACATTGCAGCCGTTCATCCCGCCGATCGTCTTCCCCACCGCCACCCCAACCCCATCCCCGTAGGGGCAGACCCCATGTCTGCCCATTCTGGGGCGCACACGGAATGCGCCCCTACCGATGGCGATTCCCCCAAAAACGAAATTTCATACGAAGGAACGAAGAAACAAAGTGACAAAGCATTTTGTTTTCTTTGTTCCTTCCTCTTCGTTTCTTCGTCATAAATTGGCCTACCCATAAACCTTGACTATTCTCTTGAAAAATCCCCCTCGGCGACGTATGATCGCCTTATTCTTGTTCCTCTAACACACAAAGGAAGAGCCATGAAAACCTATAACGTAAACGAAACCCACCGTCTGCAAACCGGACAGTTGAATATGCCGCCGCGCCTTTTGCTCGGCCCGGGTCCCTCAAACGCCCATCCCCGCGTGCTGCAAGCGATTAGCAACCGGCAGGTGGGGCATCTGGACCCCAGCTTCATCACCGTCATGAACGAAATTCAGGAGATGCTGCGCTACACCTGGCAAACCAGCAATCCGTTTACGCTGCCCGTCAGCGGCACCGGCAGTGCAGCCATGGAAGCCACCCTGGCCAACCTCGTCGAGCCGGGCGATGTGGTGCTGGTCGGCGTCATTGGCTACTTTGGCGAGCGGCTGGTCGATATGGCTGGTCGGTATGGGGCAGATGTGCGTCGGGTGGAACGGCCGTGGGGCGAAGTGCTCAGCCTCGATGACCTCAGCCAGGCGCTGGACGAACATAAACCGGCCATCCTGGCCCTGGTTCACGCCGAAACCTCCACGGGCGCACTCCAGCCGATGGACGGCGTCGCCGAGCTGTGCCGCAAGCACAACTGCCTGCTCCTCATCGACACGGTCACCAGTTTAGCCACCGCCCCCATCTTTTTGGACGAGTGGGGCGTGGATGCGGCCTACAGCTGCTCCAAAAAGGGCTGAGCTGCCCACCCGGAGCTTCGCCATTTAGCTTCAACGAGCGTGCTCTGGCCAAGCTAGATCGGCGGCAGGGCAAGGTGCCCAACTGGTACCTGGACATGACCACGCTGGCCAACTATTGGGACGGCAAAACGCGCAGCTACCACCACACCGCCCCCATCAACAGCATGTACGCCCTGCGCGAAGGGCTGCGCCTCGTTGTCGAAGAAGGGCTGAACGAGCGCTGGGCGCGCCACCAGGCCAACGCCGAGCTGTTCTGGGAAGGGCTGGAAGCAATGGGGCTGAGCTGCCACGTCAAAGACCCCGCCCTGCGCATCCCCGCCCTCACCACCGTCAGCGTCCCCGATGGCGTGGATGCCAAAGCGGTCGCCGGGCGGCTGCTGAACGAGTACAACATTGAGGTGGCGGGCGGTTTTGGCCAACTGGCAGGCAAAGTATGGCGCGTCGGCCTCATGGGCTTCAACAGCCGCAAAGAAAACGTCACCATGCTCCTCGCTGCCCTCAAAGAGATTTTGTAGAAATAGGAACACAGAGTGGCACGGAGAACCACAGAGTTACACAGAGGGTGCCTCTCGTTTTTTCTCTGCGTTCTCCGCGCTCTCTGCGGTTTATTCATAAGGGAGAACTGCCGTGTCTGAAGCATTATTCGATTTCCTGAACGAACTAGACAAACGCACCAGCGGCATACTGCGTACGGACGAGTACAGCCGCATCCTGTACAGCACCGACGCCTCGATTTACCAGGTGAAGCCGCACGCCGTCCTCCTGCCGCAAACGGTGGATGACGTGCAGGCGGCGGTGGAGCTGGCGGCCAAACATCGTGTGCCGCTGCTGCCGCGCACCGGGGGCAGCAGCCTGGCCGGGCAGGCGGTCAACCGCGCCCTGGTGATGGATTTTACGCGCCACCTGGACCAGGTTTTGGAACTAAATCAGGAAGAGATGTGGGTGCGGGTGCAGCCGGGCATCGTGCTGGATGCGCTGAACATTTATTTGCGAAAGTACGGCCTGCTGTTTGGCCCCGATCCGGCCAGCAGCAACCGGGCGGCGATGGGCGGCATCGTCTCCAACAACTCCACTGGCAGCCATTCGATTATGTACGGCATGACGGCCGATCACGTCCTGGAGATGGAACTGCTGCTGGCCGATGGCACGCTGACCCGCTTTGGCCCGCTGGAGTCGGCGGCATTGTTGCAGCAAACGCAAAAAGCGGCCTGGAAGGGGACATTTACCGCCAGATGCACGCCCTCACCCAGGATGCCACCAACCAGGAAATCATCCGCAGCGGCACGCCGCGCCATTGGCGGCGCTGCGGTGGCTACAATTTGGACAGATTGGTGCCGGTGAGCAACGGCCGTCCCACCTACCGCTGGCCCTACGATAACAGATTCAATCTGGGCAAAATGGTCTGCGGCGCGGAAGGCGGCCTGGGCGTCATCACCGAGCTGAAGCTGAACCTGGTGCCGCTACCCAAAAAGACCGCCCTGGCGATTGTCCATTTCAACAGCTTGCCGGAGGCGTTAACGGCCGTTCCCCTCATGCTCGAAGTGGGTCCGTCCGCCGTAGAGCTGCTGGATAATCTGGGCCTGACCATGTGCCGCGACGTGCCAGAGTACGCGCGGCTGCTTTCAGGGTTCATCCAGGGCACGCCCAACTGCGTCCTCATCACCGAGTTTTACGGCGAGAGCGAGGCGGAGTTGGTGAGCAAGATGGATAATTTGGAGCGGCATCTCAAAGGGCAGATGGTGAATTTTACGGCCGTTACCCGCGCCACCACCGCCGCCCAACAAACCGACGTCTGGACCGTGCGCAAGGTGGGTCTGGGGCTGATGATGAGCATCAAAGGCGACCACAAACCGATTCCGTTCATTGAAGATGCGGCCGTTCCCGTGGAGCATCTAGCCGAATACGTCACCAAGGTGGAGCAGTTTTGCAACGACATTGGCACCGACGTAGCTTACTACGCGCACGCCAGTGCTGGTTGCATTCACATACGGCCGCTCATCAACACCAAAAAGCAACCGAAGTGGCCAAATTGCCCCAAATCACCGACTTCTCGGTGGATTTGCTGCGCGGCTACGGCGGCTCCTTCTCCAGCGAACACGGCGACGGTCGCGCCCGCAGCTGGCTCAACGAGAAATTTTTGGCCCCGATTTGTACAAACTCTACCAGCAGGTGAAGCAAATTTTCGATCCACAAAATATCCTCAACCCTGGCACCATCGTCAACGCCGGGCCGATGACCGAAAATCTGCGCTACGGCGAAAGTTACCAGGTGATTCCCATTACGCCGCACCTGGATTTCAGCAGCGACCAGGGGTTTGATCGCGCCGTAGAAATGTGTAACGGCGCTGGCATTTGCCGCAAGCGCACCACCGGCACCATGTGTCCCAGCTTCATAGCCACCCGCGAAGAGGAACACGCCACGCGCGGCCGGGCCAACGCCCTGCGCGCCGCCATGAGCGGCCATCTGCCCAAAAGCGAGTTCACCAGCGAGCGCATGTACCAAATCATGGCGTTGTGCGTTAGCTGCAAAGCGTGCAAGGCGGAATGTCCCTCTTCGGTGGACATGGCCAAAATCAAAACGGAGTTCCTGGCGCAGTACCACGACGCCAACGGCACGCCCCTGCGCGACAAGCTGTTCGCCAACATCACCCCACTCAGCCGCCTGGGCGGTTCGATGGCTCCCTTAGCCAACTGGACGCTGGGCAACGGCCTCATTCGCAAGGGGATGGAGCGCACGCTGGGCATCTCGGCCAAGCGCAGTTTGCCAAAGTTTGCCCGCCAGTCGTTTACCGATTGGTTTGATGAGCATTTGCAAACACGGGCGACTCGCGCGAGTGCGCCCCTACAACAAGTTGTGCTGTTTAACGACACCTTTTCCACTTACAACTACCCGCACATCGCCATCGCCGCTACGGAATTGCTGGAAGCGGCCGGGTTTGAGGTGGTTTTGCCAGGGGTGACGGATTGCGGACGGCCGTCTTTCTCCAAAGGTCTGGTCGATAAGGCACGCACCATCGCCAAAACGGTACTCGATAACCTCGCGCCGCTCGCCGAACAGGGGCTGCCCATCATCTTCCTGGAACCCAGCGACCTCTCCGCCCTTACCGACGACTACGAATCGCTGCTGCCCAACGACAAGCGCGTGGCGCTGGTGGCCGCACAATGTCGCAGCTTCGAGGAATTTATTGCTGAACTGGCTGATAGCGGGGAGTTAAAGTTGAACTTTACCGATGAGAAGCGCCATCTAATCTTGCACGGACATTGCCACCAAAAGGCACTCATCGGCACCAAACCAGCCCATCGCGCCCTGACGCTGCCGCCCAACTACACCGTGGAAGAGGTGGACAGCAGTTGCTGCGGCATGGCCGGTTCCTTCGGCTACGAGGCGGAGCATTACGACATCTCGCTGAAAATGGCGGAGCGCCGCCTGCTGCCCGCCATGCGTGCCGCCGCCCCGGAAACAATTCTGGTCGCTCCTGGGGTAAGCTGCCGCCAACAAATCAAACATGGTGCCGGCCGCCAGGTGCTGCATCCGGCGGAGGTGCTGCGCGCTGCGCTCAGGTAATTTGGTGATTGAGTAATTGGAGATTGGCAATAAAAAAAGCGAGCCTGGAACTCAGACTCGCTTGGTATTTACTGTATGTGGGTTAATAAAATAGAGGCTAGCCAAAAACGGCCGTAACCATTTTCACTAGTTGTGTTGGCTCTGCTTTTTCTGCAATTAGCCCTATTTGGTGCAGTTTCCAGCCAGCCGGTGAGTTTCTGTAAGGTATTCCAAAACGATACACTACCTCCTTTCTGACTAAATGAAACTTTAAAATAAATGTAAATCACGTTCTTGAAATGGCCATTCGTAACGTGCTGCCAGCATACACTTTTTACGCTACCGAAGTCAAGATGACCAATGTGCCATTACGGTGGCATCTCATGGACGTCTCATGCATCCTTCACACATGTTTAGATGGGCATTGTTGCTGTAAAAACATATCTCGTTTTGTTTTTTAGTTGCTTTCTTCAGCCGCAAAACTGCCTAAAGGCATGATCGTATCTTCGTTGGTTTCGATGATTTCGGCGGCCAGTGAACCGTGTGTAAGTTCACGAAGAGCATCTTGAAAGCCGGGGAATTTGGCCACGGTGAACTGCATGGTCATGGTGATATCGGCGGCGAATTCCTCATCGAGAATACGGCCGTTCCACTCCCCCACTAGCAATCTTACCTGCTCCAGCAAATTGTAGGGCAGCGCCAGCATGGTGGTGTGCGTCGGCACTTTCTCAGCGTGGGGCAGGATGTCTAGCACCGCTTTGGTCGCGTCACCATAAGCACGCACCAGGCCACCGGTGCCCAGCTTGGTGCCGCCGTAATAACGCGTCACCACTACGGCGATGTCCCCCAGACCGCTCCCTTGCAACACCGCCAAAATCGGCCGTCCCGCAGTGCCGGATGGTTCACCGTCGTCATTGGCGTGGGCGGTAACGCTGTTGCCAAAGCCAATCAAAAAGGCCGGCACATTGTGGGTGGCGTCGCTAAATTCAGCTTTGATGCGGGCGATGAATTCTCTGGCTTCCTCGACACTGAAGGCGGGAACTGCCGTTGCCACAAACCGCGAATTCTTCACCTCAATTTCCGCCCGCGCCTCGGCAGCCGGGATAGGATACCGTTTAGCCATTTTCCTGCACCAGATAGGACCAAATCAGTTCACGGCAGCGATTGGCATCCACTGACACGGCCGTTTCCACTCCCCCCCCCACTTGCGGCACGGCCCGGGTAATACCCCGCCGGTTTTCAGGATAGAGAGTGACAGAGACGGCCGTTTCCTGCCACTCAAACAAACTTTCATCAAAAACGGCCGCTACCGCCAGCGCATCGTGCAAGGCACAGCCATCGTGTGACCACCCCTTGCTTTCCACCCGATCAATCCAGCCAGCAGCTTGCATTTTGAGGAGCTTGAGCGCCGGATCATCATCTGGCAAGCTGGCAAAATCAGCGCGAGAAAAGGGAACCTGACTCGTAATTTCCAGACCGATAAGGCGCAGCGGCCAGCCCGCGTTGAGCACAACGTGCGCCGCTTCCGGGTCGCAATGGGCGTTAAACTCTGGGTTGTCTGTATCGGCCAGGGAGCCGCCCATCGTCACCACCTGGCGCACCAGCGGCACGATGTCTGGCGCCAGCCGCACGGCCAGCGCCAGGTTGGTCAGCGGGCCAACGGCGATGAGCGTCACCTGCCCCGGATTAGCCCGCACAATGTCGATAATGAGATTGGCTGCCAGCGGCAGTGGAGAATCGTCTGGCCAGGGGGGTGTCTCGCCATAGCTGGCTTGCCAACCAGCAAACCACGCCTTCTCCTCGATGAGGCCATGCGCTGCACCACGCCCCAGCGGCAAATCGGTTCGCTTCAAGTACGAGAGCAGGCGGCGGCTGTTGTGGACTGCATTTTCTAGGGTTGTGTTGCCGTGCGTGGTGGTCACAGATGCTACCCGTTCCCCCATTGCCCGCAGCAAAAAGATGAGCGCCGCCCCGTCGTCAATTTCTGCGCCCGGCGTGCCCAGGCTCATGTCGGTGTCGAAGATGATCACGCCGTCACCAGCTTGTAGCCCATGCCCCAGACCGTTTCGATGTTCACGCTGTCGCCCAGTTTGTCCCGCAGGTGAGCGATGTGTACGTCCACTGTGCGCGTCTGGCCGTAAAATTCGTAGCCCCACACCAAATCCAGCAATTGCTCCCGTGAAAGAACGATGTTTTGATGGTCAGCCAGTGTCAACAGCAGGTCGAACTCTTTGGTGCGCAAGGCAACGCGATCTTTGCCCATCATCACTTCGCGGCTTTTGGGGTCGATGGTGACGCTGCCGATTTGGCGGGCGTCGTCGCTGGCGCTGCCGCTGGCGGAGCCGGTGGTGCGGCGCAAAATCGCTCGCACCCGTGCCACCAGTTCGCGCGGATTAAACGGCTTGGTCAGGTAATCATCCGCGCCCATTTCCAGCCCCACAATTTTGTCGATGTCGTCGTCGCGGGCGGTGAGCATGAGAATGGGCAGGTTGCTGTCCATGCGCACGCGACGGCACACTTCCCAGCCATCCACCTCGGGCAGCATCAAATCCAGCACCATCAGAGACAAATCATCATTGTCTCTGACTTGCTTTAGTGCCTGTGCTCCGTCTTGGGCCAGGACAACCTGGTAGCCATCTTTCTCCAGGTAAAGTCGGGCCAAATCGCGGATGTTGGCCTCGTCATCAACGACGAGAATCGTTTCTTTAGGCATCCGGGATTTCAACCACCATCTCGATTTCTACTTTGGCACCTAGAGGCAAACCGCGCACGGCAAAAGCGGAACGGGCCGGTGGATTGCTGCCGATGTAACGGCCGTATACCTCGTTCATTCCCGCATAATCCGCCATATCTGCCAAAAAGACGGTGGTTTTAACCACATGGTCGAAGCTGGTGCCCGCTGCGGCCAGCACGGCCTGCAAGTTTTTCATCACCTGCTCTGCCTGGGCGGTGATGTCGCCTTCAATCAGTTTGCCGACGGCCGGATCGATGGCCACCTGCCCGGCGGTGAATAGCAAATTGCCGGTGCGCACAGCTTGTGAATAGGGGCCGACTGCATTTGGTGCGTCATCGGTGTGAATGATTGTTTTCATCTTTAACTCCTTAATTTTTTGGTGATTAGCGCCGCCGAGTGCTGAAGCCCCGGCTACAATTTGGAAGCCCCGGCGGGGCTAAAGCGAGCCTCGAAGAGGCTTTCATACTGCAGCCCAGACCGTTTACGGCTGGGCGGATTTTCATTTAAGAACTGGTTGCATGCGCCAGCCGCTGCCATCTTTTAGGGCAGGGATGGCCCACAGTTGGGGCGTGGTGGTTTCGATATGGAATTCCAGGCTTTTGAGCCAATCTTTGCGAGCGGCCTCCACGTTGAGCACGACAAATTCCAGCAGCTTGAGCGCATCTTCCGGGGTGACAACGGCTTCGATGAAAGGTGCGTTTTCGGGCTGGTCGGTGCGCTCAAACGATGGTTGGCGCTGCACCAAATCGCCGCCGAGCTGGCTGGCGGTTTCAGTGGGCAAATCCCAGGCGGGCACGTAGAGACGGCGCGGATAGTTCCACAACTGTTCAGCATCTTGTTCCGCTTGCTTATTGCGCCCCTGGGTTTGGCGATTGGTGATGTGCACACGGCCGTTAAATAACCAGAGCGGCAGCCAGGCGTCGAATTTTTCTACGGCGGGGGCTGCAAATTGCAACGTTATTGTGTTCAAACCGGTGTCGCTGAGGGAAACGGCCGTACCGCAATCACAGCGCAGCACGATCACCTCCGGGTTTTGCGGCTTGAGCGGTTGGGCACAGGAGGGGCAGCGCAAGGCCAGCAGCTTCATCGCTTGCCCTCCGTTAGCTCTTCCAGCACGCTCATGCCGGAGCGCAACATATCTTCCACATCGCTGTTGTTACCCATCAGCCCGCCCGTGAGCGCTGACATCACGTTTTTAGCATCGGCATCTCCAGCCAGCGCCGCTTTGCGGGCACCCCGCTGAATCTCCTCCACCTCTTCGCCGTAGCGGAAGGCGCGGTAGCCAGCGGCAATCAGGCCAATGCCAATGGCGATGGGGGCAATCAACAAAGCGATGCTGCCGTCTTCATCGCTGTTGCCCACCATGAGCGCCGCCAACCAGGTGCCATTCACCAAAATAAGGTTGCCAAACGCCAGCCCGCCTACCAACGCCGCCGCCCGATACAAGATATTGCCGGGCGCTTTGCCATACAGCAAATTGCCATTCACGCCGTCTACCACCACCTGGTAGTTGCGCTTGTGGTATTCGTAGCGTGACACCCAAAGTGGATAGTAGACAATCGAGAGCCGTTGGCGTAGAAAGTGAAATCTTTCAAAAAATTTGGTGCGCAGGCTGCGCTTTTTGCGCGCGCGATGGGTGAAGTGACGGCCGGCTTCATCCAGGGCATCGCTGTGGGATTCTGACGGCTCGAAAACCATTGCTTCGGCGTGAAGTTGGTCGCTGTCATACGGCCGTAACTGTTCCTTGGAAATGGCGACCTGATGCACTCCGTATTCGGCTACATCAACGGCCGCATCGTTCCAATGCATCATCTCGTTTACCTGTACTTCAACGGGAGTGGTGCTGTCTTTGCCCGATTTGACCCGACCAAACATCCAGCCCGCCACAAATGACTCCACGCGCCAGTACGGCAGGTAAACCAAAAATGTGTCTTTAATCTGCGCTTCTCTGGGCAAATCGCGGGCTTTCTTCACGCCGCGGAAAAAGTTGGTCACAGATTGCAGCGCGCGTTCACGCTCGACGGTTTGCGGCACCTGCCAACGCCGCACGCCCCGCTCACCCTGCACCAGCGAGTGCGTGTGGCAGTAGGGGCATTCAACAATGCGGTCGCCCTCGGCAATGGGCACGACACCGCTGCATTCGGGGCAGGTCAGTCCTTGGGTTTTGTTGGCGGATTGTGTCATAGGTTGGTTAGGTAGAGGCAGGTCTGAGACCTGCCCTACTACAAATTTATACGCGGGAAGAAATATAGGCGGCGATGCCAAAAATGGGTATCGCCAGCAGAATGGCAACAACGATGTAGCCTAAAATGCCAAACAGGAAGCCCGTGCCATCGGTTGTCCAAAATGAAACGGCGGGAATGAGCGCCGCGCAAAAATAGAGCGCACAGCCAACGGAGCCAATGGCGACGTAGGGCACTTCCCGTTTGGATGGATAAATGGAGGCAAACACCTGGCTGCTGGCAGCATCGACAACGGCCGTATACTCCCTTCCCTCAAACCTGTACTTAAAAACAAACAGGGGCAGGTGTACTAATGAGCTTTCTTTAATTTGGCCAGCAGCGATTTTTTGGTTGTCGGCCAGCCATTTGCGCACCGTCTCAATGGGCACCGTGGGCACAATGGCATCGCCATCCATCGTGTGGTCGTATGGTTCCAGGTCCGAAGCCGGAATGCTGAGTTCGGTGATGTCCAAAATGGAGAGCGCGGCGGCGGGTTCCAACACCACTTTTTCCTGCCCGCTCATATCCACCCGCATCAGCCACATGGGGAACATCTGGAAAGACGGCCGTTCAATCGCCGCCTTCTTGTCCAAATCCTTCACGGTCGCATTGCCGCCCATCCAACGACGCAGCGCAGAGGAAGCGGCCGTTTCATCCACCGTGGCTCGTACCGCATAATGCAGCACCGCCCCACTTTTATCGACAAAGTTGGTTGCGCCGCAAAATTCACAGGTTACAAATTGGGAGCCTTGTTCGATGGGCAGAACGGCCGCACATTGATGGCATAAAATTTGGGTTTCCGGGGTGGCTGCAGCAAACTCATCCATAACAGCCGCATTGTACTCAAAAGACAAAATAAGGCGCAAGCCCAATTGCTTCAAATATCCTCACAAATTGCCCGTCCCAGACTGTTTATGATAAACTTCTTAGTCGAGGTCTTAATTTTCACCTACCCAAACAAAAATTGGCAGCCGGAAGCCCACCCACTGCGCCTCCGCGTCTCTGCATTTAAATCAAGGAGCAACCTATTATGATAGATGTCAATCAGCTGCGCCGCGGGGTAAGCTTTACTCAGGACGGCAATCTTTACAAAGTAACGGAATACAGCCACAGCAAGCCCGGTCGCGGCAAGGCCACCATCCGCGTGAGCGTACGCGACTTGCGCTCCGGTTCTAACTTCCAAATTACCTTCACCTCTGGTGATCGCGTGGAAGATATTCGCCTGGAGAAACAAACCTTCCAATATCTGTATGACGACGGCACGTTTTACGTGTTCATGAATACAGACAGCTACGAACAAAAGCAAGTAAACCACCACGTGTTAGAAGGTGACAAAGCGTTCCTCATCGATAACATGGAGCTGGAACTGCTGATGTATGAAGGGGAAGTGCTGGACTATGTTCTGCCCAAGACAATGGATTTTGAAATTGTAGAAGCAGAAAATGCGGTGGCTGGCGATACGGCGACGGGCGCTACTAAAGAAGTCATCACCAGCACGGGTTTAAAAGTGAAAACGCCGCTGTTTGTCAACATAGGCGACAAAATTCGGGTCAACACGGAATCCCGCGAGTACATCACCCGCGTCTGATTTGCCGATTACCCAATTGAATAAGCTGCATGAGCGCTTTGAACAAGTAAATTCAAAGCGCTTTTTGTTTGCTACCTGGCTAAAAACCGCGTTTACCATATTGCCAGTGCAGGGGAGAATATGCTATAGTGCGCACAGGGTTTTATGTTAAATTTGGCAGGTCAGGAAAGTGGATAAACGGCCGTTTCCCCGCCTGTCATGACTTCAGGAGGTCTTCCCCCATGAGAAAAGGTGCGTCTTCCCCGTTTCGTAGAATAGCCATCTTGCTGCTATTTTTTGCCCTGCTTCTGGGTGCTATGGTTTCCACCGCCCAGGCCGCTCCAGCAGAAAGTAATGGCGTCTACCATACTGTCCGCTATGGCGAAACCTTGTCGCTCATTGCCTACAACTATGGCGTGACTGTACAAGATTTGCTCATTGCCAATCCCCACATTGTGAACCCAAACCTGATTTATTACGGAACCGTGCTTTTCATTCCGTACTACCATCCGGCACCAGTTCCGCCGCCGCCACCCCCGCCACAGCGATACTGTCGCTACTACCACACGGTGCAGTATGGGGAAAATCTGATCAATCTCGGCATCTGGTATGGCCTCAGCCCGTATACCATCGCCGAAGCCAACGGCATTTATAACCTGAATTACATTTACGCCGGGCAAACACTCTGCATCCCCTAGCCTCTGTTAATTAGAGTGGCCCCATCTTCACAGATGGGGCCATTTTGCTCACTCGAATCTACACAACAATATTTACCAGCTTTTGCGGCACCACGACAATTTTGCGGATGGGCTGGCCGTTGATATGCGCCTGAGCATTGGGGCAGGTAACGGCCGTTTCTTTCATCATCGCCACCGTTGCATCCGCCGCCACCGTCATCCGGTCGCGCACCTTGCCATTCACCTGCACCACAATGGTCACTTCCGCATCCTGCGTCAGCGCCTCATCGTAGTCGGGCCACGCTTGCAGATGGACTGATTCGGTGTTGCCCAGCACGGTTTGCCACACTTCTTCCGTTACAAACGGGGCGATGGGAGCCAGCAGCCGAGCCATCGTACCCAGCGCCTCCCGCCACGCGTCAGTGCCAATCAATTGATCGCGAAAATCGTACAGGCTGTTCAGATATTCCATCAGGCCCGCAACGGCCGTATTAAAGCGAAAATCCTCCATCTCCTGCGTGATCCGCTTGATGATTTTGTGCCGCGCCCGCTCAAAAACTGCCTCTGCGTTCATATCTCCGCGCCTTTGCGCCGCTGCGTTCATCTTTTCTTGCGCCAGATTCCAGAACCGCTCCACAAAGCGCGTCATGCCACGAATACCGCCTTCATCCCATACCACATCGCCATCGAACGGCCCCAGAAAGACCACGTTCAGCCGCAGCACGTCGGTGCCGTGGCGGGCAATCACCTCGTCGGGCGTAATCACGTTGCCACGCGATTTGGACATGCGACGGCCGTCCAGCGGCGACATCAGCACGCCCTGGTTGCGCAGCTCGGTAAACGGTTCCTCAAAATCGATCAGCCCGGCGTCGGCCATCACCTTGGTCCAGAAGCGCGCGTACAGCAGATGCAGCACCGCATGTTCCGCGCCGCCGACGTAGGTATCGACCGGCAGCCAGCGCTGCACCGCCGCCGGGTCAAACGGCCCCTCGTCGTAATGCGGGCTAGCAAAGCGCAGAAAGTACCACGAGGAGCAGGCAAAGCCGTCCATCGTGTCGGTTTCGCGCTGGGCGGGACCGCCACACTGGGGACAAGTTGTGTTGACCCAATCGTGAATATGGGCCAGGGGGGAACGGCCGTCTCCAGCAGGGGCAAAGTTATCTGTCTCTGGCAGCAGCACGGGCAGTCGGTCTTCTGGCACGGGCACCGGCCCACATTCTGGGCAATGCACGATGGGAATCGGCGCGCCCCAGTACCGCTGCCGCGAAATCAGCCAGTCGCGCAGCTTGTAAGTAACTTGCGGCTGGCCCTGGTCCCGGGCTTGCAGAACGGCTGTTATTGCCGCCATCGCCTCTTGTGAAGTTTGTCCGGTGAACTGAGCTGAGTTGATCAGACGGCCGTATCCCGCAAAACAACCTTCCACATCAGATCCATCCTCGGGTTCAATCACTGGCACGATGGGCAGATCGTAGGTCTGGGCGAAGGCGAAATCGCGGCTGTCGTGGGCAGGCACGCCCATCACTGCGCCGCTGCCGTAGCCGGGCAGCACGTAATCCGCCACCCAAATCGGTACCGGCTGGCTCGTCAGCGGATGCGTGGCATACGCACCGGTGAAGACACCCGTCTGCACTTTTTCAGTCGAAGTGCGGTCGATTTCGGTTTTGCGTTTGGCTTGCTCGATATAGTGGGAAACGGCCGTCTTCTGCCCCTCACTCACAATCTGCCCCACCAGCGGATGCTCGGGCGCAATGGCAATAAACGTCACGCCAAACAGTGTATCCACCCGCGTTGTGAAAGTTCTAATTTCAAACTTTTCATCAACAGATTGCGCAGATTCAGTAGATTTTGTTTCAATCTTTTCAATCTGCGAAATCTGCTGATTTTTGACCTCAAAAATAACTTCGGTGCCCTCAGAACGGCCGATCCAGTTCCGCTGCATCGCCTTGATGTTTTCTGGCCAATTCACAGTGTCCAGGTCAGCCAGCAGCCGGTCCGCGTAATCCGTGATTTTGAAGTACCACTGCGCCAGTTCCTTCTTGGTGACTTCACTGTCGCAGCGCCAGCACAGCCCTTGCTCCACCTGCTCATTGGCCAGAATGGTTTGGCAGGTGGGACACCACCATTGGCTGCCCAGCGCCCGGTAGGCCAGTCCCCGCTTGTGCAGCAGCAGAAAAAACCATTGCGTCCACTTGTAATAGTTGGGATAGGTTGAGTTGACTTCCCGCGACCAATCGTAGGCGCATTCCATCGCCTGCATCTGCCGCCGGTAGGTATCGGCAAACAGCTTGGTGCTTTCGCGGGGGTGAATGTGGTGCTGGATGGCGTAATTTTCGGCGGGCAAGCCAAAAGCATCCCAACCCATCGGGTGCAGCACGTTGTACCCTTGCATCCGCTTGTAGCGCGTGGCGATGCAGGTGGGCACGTAATTACGCGCATGCCCCACCGACAGTCCGGCCCCAGACGGGTACGGGAAGTAATCCAGAATGTAGGTGTCCGGCTTGTGGGGATCGTTCCCTGTTTGATACAGATTTTGCGCTTCCCAAACAGGCCGCCACTTTTCTTCGACGGCCTGGGAATTGTATTTGGTTTGTTTTGTCATGTTGTCCTCTTATTTTTGTAATTGGGTAATTTGTAATTGAGTAATTGGAAAAGCTAATTACCCAGTTACCTAATTACGAATTACCATGATTCCGTTCGTAAACCCCTGAGCCACCCTGAACCTGCCCGACAGCAGCAAGGCGCTCAGGCACGCCCTGCTAACCGGAAAGAACCGGCGCTGCTGTCGGGCTTAGTAACAATAAGAGGCTCCAATTTTGAGTCATACCAAAATCTGTTTTCATGCCATTCTTCTTTCGACTACGTTGCCTGATTCATGTTTTATCTACACAAATCGTTATGCAACCGATGAAACAAAAAACCACAGGCGGACCTGTGGCGGAAAATAAAAAGGCCACAGGGCTGAAGCGCCTGTGGCCTGAAAAGCTAAGAAGTTTTCTTTCTTAATTCAATCGACCTAGAAGGCTGCTCCAGCAACACAACAAACACGGCTACCAAGTAAGAGCCGCTGTTTGTTTTGTAATCGTTGAGCAACCAAATAGTTCATCATCATAGAGCTTCCTGAATTAAGTTTGAACAGAGTAACATAGTTAAGGTGGATGCGTCAATGTTTTGGCTGTTTTCCAGAGAAAAACAGTTGATAATTTAGAACAATTGTGCTAAAATTACAGGTAAATTATGGGCGCATTGGCATGTGAATTTGGTTTTTCATTTACCTAAAACGTGATACTATTCTGAGCATTGACGTTTCTCTTTTAGGTAATCCACGTGCCAAAATTGTAATCATTTTAAGGAGAGTGTTGCATGTATCAAAAGATTATTGTGGTTGGAAATTTGGGCAGTGATCCCGAGATGCGGTATATGCCTGATGGAACGGCCGTAACCAGCTTTAGTGTCGCGACCAATCGGCGGTGGACCGATCGCTCTACGGGACAACCTGTTGATGAAACGACCTGGTTCCGCGTTAGCGTCTGGGGACGACAAGCTGAAACAACCAATGAATATTTAAGCAAAGGGCGCAAAGTATTGGTGGAAGGGCAGCTCACGCCTGACCGCAACACGGGTGGCCCCCGTCTTTGGAGTGGTCAAGACGGAACCGTACGGGCCTCGTTTGAAATTCGGGCCGACACAGTGCGCTTCCTGGGCGGCCGTGAGGATGGCGGCAGCTACGGTGGCGACGATTACGATGGTGGCGGCGCACCCGCGCAAGAAGAAGACGATATCCCATTCTAAGCCACCCCATCTGGCAAACCAGTAAGAATCAGGACGTGCCGGCCTTGCCAGCACGTCCTTTTTTATTTGGCTATGGTTTTACGGCCGTAATCCGCGCACTAAAAATCTCGGCTGGGCCGGCATGTGGGTCTACGTCGGCCAATTCTGCCGTATCATCTCCCTTCTTTTGAATAGACACTTGGGCAAAGCCGGCATCGCGCATCCAGGCGGCCATCTCCGCCACATCCTCGGCCCCGGTGATGCAGCCCGCCCAGGCGGACATATCGGCGCGCTCTTGCGGCGTGAACTGACCGCGCGTCACCATGTCGGACACCGCCAGACGACCACCCGGTTTGAGTACCCGGAATGCTTCCTGGAAAACGGCCGTCTTGTCCGGGCTCAAATTAATCACGCAGTTAGAAATAATCACATCCACGCTGTCATCAGCCACGGGCAACGCTTCAATCTGACCCTGACGAAACTCCACATGCTCCACACCTAGCTTCGCCTTGTTGCGGTTCGCTTTTTCCAGCATGGCGGGGGTCATGTCCACGCCAATGACATGCCCCGTTGGCCCCACGCGCTCCGCCGCCAAAAAGCAGTCGATGCCGCCACCGGAGCCTAAATCCAGCACCGTTTGGCCCGGTTCCAGGCTGGCAATGGCGATGGGATCGCCACAGCCGAGCGAGAGACCGGTCACGTCGGCGGGCAACTGGCTCAAATCCACGTCGTACAGGTCGCTGCCGCAGCAATCAGCGCCGCTGTCGGGATCACAGCAGTTGGCGCTTTGGCCTATCACCGTTAACTCAGGCTGGAAGTTTTGGGCGATACGGCCGTATCGATCCTGCACGGCCTCTAAAATTTCTTCATTTGTTCGTGATTCAGTTGTCATTTTCCACCTCGCATTGATATTTATCTATATGTTTGGGCAAAAAAAAGCGCCTACTCAATGGCAATATCGGAAAGGCTCACTTCGGGGGCGAATTTTTGCATGAGGGTGCCGCAGCAAACCGCTACCGCATCCTGGTTTAAGGAATAAAAAATTTGTTTGCCTTCTCGCCGGGTGTGCACCAGCCCAGCATCGCGCAAAATGGCCAGATGATGGGACACCGTCGGCTGCGACA
This sequence comes from Ardenticatenaceae bacterium, assembly GCA_020634565.1. GTDB lineage: Bacteria > Chloroflexota > Anaerolineae > Promineifilales > Promineifilaceae > Leptofilum. Next base: position 77,578 of record JACKBN010000006.1, on the reverse strand, counting down.
CGCCACCTAACAGATCTACCACATCACTCACGCACAGCCATTGGCAGCAGAGGTGATTCATGATTTTTTGTCGGGTTTCGTCGGCAATTGCTTTGCCAAAGGTAATTGGGTCACTCATCATTTCGCCATCATATTGAAGATCATCAATGTGACGACATTATAAGCGATGATTTGTTTTTGTCAAACGGCCGTTTCGCCCTGTTTGACTTAACCAATCGCCACCGCTAGAATCCGACTTCTACCTCATAAAAGCGAGAGAACAAGATGCGGATTGTTGTTGATGCCATGGGAAGTGATGATCATCCAAAGCCAGACGTAGCGGGGGCAGTTGAGGCCGCTCGCGAGTTTGGCGACACCATTATTTTGGTGGGGGATGAAGCCCAAATCAAAGCAGAGTTAGCCACCCAAAACAGCAGCGGCCTGTCGCTGGAAATTGTTCACGCCAGCGAAGCAATTTCCATGGAAGACAAGCCATCCAAAATTGTTAAAAGCAAGCCGAACTCCTCGATGCATGTGGGCATGTCGCTGGTGAAAAATGGCCAGGCAGATGCATTTGTCTCGGCCGGAAACACGGGAGCGATTTTGGCCGTGGCGATGCTGCGGCAAGTAGGGCTGGGGCGTATTCCCGGCATTAAGCGCCCGGCGCTGGGTGTGATCTTCCCCACCAAACACCGGCCCATGCTCATTGACAACGGCGCGAATGCTGACTGCCGCCCGGAGTATTTGCTGCAATTTGGCATTATGGGCAGTTTGTACGTGGAACGCGTGCTCAAGATTAAAAACCCGCGTGTGGCGCTGATTTCCAACGGCGAAGAAGAAGGCAAGGGCAACACGCTCATCAAAGAGACAATTCCCATGCTGACAGCCAGTGGGTTAAACTACGTTGGCAACATTGAACCGAAGGAATTTATGCAGGGCGTAGCCGAAGTAGGTGTGGTGGATGGTTTTACGGGTAACCTGATCATGAAAACGGCCGAATCCATCGCCAGCTACATGACCGGTATTATCCGTGAGGAACTGACCGCCAACCCCATCTCCATGCTGGGCGGCCTGCTCACGCGCTCGGCGTTCAAGCGGGTGCGCGGGCATCTCAACCCGGATGAGGTCGGTGGCGCGCCACTGTTGGGGGTGAACGGGGTTGTCATTATTGCCCACGGCCGTTCCAATGCGTACGCTATCAAACAGGCCATTGGGCAGGCCCGACGCGTCGCGCAAAACGAGGTCGTCGAGGCGATTACCACCGGGATTCAGTAATCAGTAAGCCTGTATTCAGTAATCAGTTTCATTTGACTGACTCACCGATTACTGAACACTGATGACTGGCTTACTGAAAAGAGCAGATAAGCATGAACAATCAATTTCTGGATGCCAAAGGCAGACCGCGTATTGTTATTACGGGGATAGGCGTGATGAGCCCCCTCGGGCATACCGTTGAGGAGAGCTGGGACAGTTTGCTAAACGGCCGTTCCGGCATTGGCCCCATCACTCAGTTTGACGCCTCCGACCTACCCTCTCGCATTGCGGGCGAGGTCAAAGATTTTGTCGCTAAAAAATATATGGACTTCAAAGAAGCGCGGCGCATCTCCCGCGCTTCCCAGTTGGCCATTGCCGCCGCCCGCATGGCCCTGGATGACGCTAACTTGCCTGAACCCGTCCCCAATGCCGAGCGTGTCGGCACCTTGATTGGCACCGGCGTTGGCGGCTTTGAAGTCGCTGATGAGAACCTACAAATTCTGCGCAGCAAAGGATTTAGCCGCGTCAGCCCCTTCGCCATGACGGGCTTTTTGCCCAACATGCCCAGCCACCATGTCAGCTTGCTGGCCAAAGCGTTAGGCCCAATCAGCACAGTAACGGCCGCTTGCGCCACCGGCACCCAAGCCATTGGTGAAGCGATGGAGCTCATCCGCAGTGGCCGGGCCGATATGATGATTACAGGCGGGGTAGAAGGGCTGATCCATGAGGCCGCGATTGCGGGGTTTGGCGCCATGAGAGCGCTTTCCACCGCCTTCAACAACACGCCGGAAAAAGCGAGCCGCCCCTTTGACAAAGATCGGGATGGCTTTGTGTTGAGCGAGGGCGCAGGCGTCCTCATCATCGAGCGGTTGGATCACGCCCTGGCGCGCAAGGCCCACATCTATGCCGAGCTAAAAGGGTACGCCGCCTCGTCAGACGCTTACCACGTCGCCCAACCCGATCCGCAAGGAGCGGGAGCTATTCGGGCTATGCAGTGGACCATCCAGGATGCCTGTTTGCAGCCCGACGAGGTGAATTACATCAATGCTCACGGCACGTCAACCCCGGTCAATGACTCGGCCGAAACTTTTGCGGTGAAGTCAGTCTTTGGGGAACGGGCGTACGAGGTGCCAATCAGCAGCAGCAAGTCGGTGCTGGGGCACGCCATGGGCGGGGCCGGGGCCATTGAAGCTATTTTCTGCGCGCTGGCCTTGCAGCAGGGGATCATCCCACCGACCTGGAATTATGAAACGCCAGACCCGGATTGCGACCTGGATTACGTGCCCAATGAACCTCGCCGGGCACAGTTACAGGTGGCTATGTCCAATTCGTTTGGCTTGGGCGGGCAAAATGCCTGCCTGATTTTGAGCAAATATGATACAACTAGGTGAAGATGCTGATAGTAGTGTCTTTACATCCAACAAAGATTTGATTTTGCTATGATTATTTTAAGAGACGATGCACGAATTACCCGCATGAAGCGGCTTGGCCAGATTACCAGTTTTCTGGGTATGGGTATTTTGCTAGCGGGGCTGTTTTTGGTTTTTCTACCGGGTACAGCTAATTTATTTTTCTATCAGATAGTGGCGCTGTTCGCCGGGTGGATGCTGTCGCAGATTGGTATCTACTTAGGCAATCGCTATATGCGGGAGCCGCGACCCGACCAGGTTTTGGATGATGTGTTGAAGAAGGTGGCGCGAGACGGCCGTATCTATCATTACCTCCTCCCGGCTGCCCACGTTCTACTCATCCCCACCGGTATCATTTTGTTTATTACCAAATACCAGAGCGGTACTATTTCGGTGGAAGGCGACAAGTGGAAACAAACCGGCCTGGGGCTGCGCCGCTTTTTTGGCCAGGAGCGCTTGGGGAATCCGTCACGCGAGGCGGCCCTTAGCGTGGAAGCCGTGGCCAGTTATCTGAACAAAAATGCCCCTTCCGTGGAAGAAGTTCCGATCGCAGCAATGATTGTGTTTACGGGCAAGGGTAACAATAACCTCGACCTGAAAAATTCAGCTATTCCCGCTATGCATTTCACCAAGGTAAAAGGGTATTTGCGGCAGCAAAAGGGTGAAACACCTATGCCCGAAGAAGATTTTGCCGCTATCAAGGCTGCCTTTGACCAAAAAGCGGCTCATTTGATCAACGAAGCAGAACTGTCAGCCACTGAATCGTAAACGTTATTTTCTATGGAAATTGCGCCTCATGTTCACTGGGTAGAAACAGGCGGTAGCAATGTTTATCTGGTCATTGAGCCACCAAACATTGTGCTGATTGATACTGGCATGCCGCGCCAGCAGCGAACCATCTTTGACTATTTGCGCCAGTTAGGGCACCAACCCACCGACCTCAGCCACATTTTGGTTACCCATGCCGATATGGATCATGTGGGGAGCCTGGCTGCTATTCATAAAGCGTCTGGGGCGCAAGTTTTGGCCGGGGCCAGCTCGGCAAGCCTGATTGATCAGGGAAAATCCCCCAAGCATATGCCCGTTATTGTGCAGTGGATCATTGATACCTTTATCCACTACGGGGCGGTGCCTCAATCGCAAATCTCGGTATTCAAGGAGGGGGACACCCTGCCTTTTTTAGGTGGCTTACAAGTGCTGGCCACGCCGGGACACACGCTGGACCATTTTTCGTTTTTTAGCCCAGTAGTTGGCGTTTTGTTTGTGGGCGATGCCTTGAATACGCGAGACGGCCGTATTCAAATCACCCCACCACGCATCACTGCCGATAAAACGGCCGCTCGCCAGTCAGCCATTCGTTTGTTGGAATTATCCCCCGCTGTCATTGCTTGCGGCCACGGCACACCTTCTACCAACCACACCGCAGACGAACTCATGCAAATTTTTAACGGCTTACGCCAAGAGTGAGGAAACCTATGACAACCAGTCGCACAATTCTCGATCAAGAACTCTCTCAATTAAAAGAAAACATCATTCGTTTGGGCAGCGCCGCAGGCGAAAGCATTGATCAGGCGATGGCGGCCCTGCAGAGTCGCGATGTCGCTTTAGCCCAGCAAGTCATCTTGCACGATGAAGCGATTAACCAAATGCGCTTCGAAATTGAAGAGCAAGCCCTGCTTATTCTCGCCACCCAAGCCCCCGCCGCCTCCGACCTGCGCGCCGTGATTGCCGCCATTCATCTAGCCGTAGAGCTAGAACGCATCGGGGATCACGCAGCGGGCATCGCGCGTTTGGTAGAGCGCATGGAAGATGAAGAAGAAATAGACACCTTGCACAAACTCCCCCAAATGGCCAAACGCGCCCGGGAAATGGTGCAGCAAGGCATGAATGCCTTCATTCAGCACGATGCGGAGCTGGCCATTAACATGATCAAACGCGACGACAAGATCGATCGCCAATACGGTAAGCTATTCCGTGGCGTTCTGGAAGAAATGAAAGACGACACCTACATTCGTCGAGCCACTTTTTTGCTGTGGGTAGGCCATAATCTGGAACGCATTGGCGACCGGGCCACCAACATCGCCGAACGCGTCATCTTTATGTGCACGGGCGAATTTGTAGAAACCCCATCTATTTTAGAGTAATCACATCATCACATTGAGCATGAATGAGCTGCCCAAAGGCAAAGATTTGTCTTTCCTATTGTTTGAGTTGACAACAATTAGCAATGCCAATAGAATTTTGAACCACTGAGTTCGCAATGCGCTTATCACCCAAAATCGGAAGAGGAGGTGATAGTTGCCCAAAAATCAGCCAAGAAGAATTGAGTGTTTACCTACGTCCTCATTGTGTTTACGGCGCGATTTGTTGCGCCACTTTTACAAGTTGTTTAAGTAGGTGTTGCTCATCATCAGAGACATGCCTACGAAATCTATAATTTTCCGTAAGGAGGAGAATTACATGAAACGAATGAGTTGGTTAACCTTATTGATGTTGTTGTTGGCCATGGTGCTGGTAGCCTGTGGCGGCAGTGGCGATGATGCCGAACCAGAAGCCGATTCTGGTGACACCGCTGCCGATGCAGGTGACGAATCCACCGATGAAGCGATGGACGAAGACATGGCAGAAGAAGAAATGACCTGTGATGACGCCATTGGCTGTGTGGAAATCGGCCCCGATGATCCGATTCGCATCGCTTCCGCCCTGGTAATCACCGGCCCGAACGAATCCCTGGGTCTGGATTCCCAATACGGTGTGGAAATCGCTATTGCCGACCGTGGCGAAATCAATGGTCACACCGTTGAGCTGCAAGCCGAAGATGAAGGCTGTAACGCTGAAGGTGGACAGGCCGCTGGCCAGAAAATCGCCTCCGATCCTTCCATCGTTGGCGTGATCGGTACAAGCTGCTCTGGCGCTGGTGTTCCCATGTCCCAGATCGTTTGTGCTGAGGGCATCGCGATGATCTCCCCCTCCAACACCGCTCCTGTGCTCACAGACCCCGAGACGCGTCAGTCCTGCTACTTCCGTACGGCGCACAATGACAAAATCCAGGGCCGGGCCATGGCTGAGTATGTTTACAATGAGTTGGGCCTGACGAAAGCGGCCGTTGTTCATGATGGCGACCCCTACACCGAAGGTTTGGCTTCTGTATTCCGCGATTCCTTCACCGAGTTGGGTGGCGAAGTTGTGGCCTTTGAAGCTGAAGCAGCTGATGCAACCAACGTAGAACCCCTGTTGACCTCCATTGCGGCTTCTGGCCCCGAGATCATCTACTACCCGGTATTCATTCCGTTGGGCTCCCTGATCACCAAGACCGCTCGTGAAATTGATGGTCTGGAAGGCGTCGTTCTGGCTGCTGCCGACGGTGTGCAATCCCCGGACTTTATCGATGCTTCTGGTGATGCGGCTGAAGGCATGTACGTTTCCGGTCCAGACCTGGGCTTTGGTAACGACATCTACACCACCTTCCTGGAAACTTACCAGACAGAGTATGGTACGGAACCGACCGCTCCCTTCCATGCTCACGCTTTTGATGCGACCAACATGCTGCTGAACGCCATTGAGCAGGTTGCTCAGGTTGGCGCAGATGGCTCGATGTTAATCGGCCGTCAGGCGCTGCTGGATGCACTGGGCTCAACAAGCGGCCTGGAAGGCATCACCGGCTCCATCACCTGCGACGAAAATGGTGACTGCGCTGACCCGCAAATCGCCGTGAGCCAGGTACAAGATGGTTCCTTCACCGCCGTCTGGAATTACGAAAACGAATAGTTTTTGAAATAAGCATTGAAGCCCCACTGTAAAAAGTGGGGCTTCAATGCAAACAACATTTAACAGGATAATGGATTATTATCTGTTGGATGAGGTTTATAGCTTGTAACGTAGGATATTCTAGGCAGCCTGTGAAGTGATTCACAGGCTGTTTGCTAATCCCGCACAATTAACAACAAACAGCCTGCGGCAATAACAGGTGGGTGGGCAACAAATCGAGTGGTGGCACCTTGGTGAGCGCCCTCAAAAAGAAGGGGACACAATCTTGCGACGATTTAACTACATTGACCTCGTTCTTTGGCTTTTCCGTATTGGCATCATAGGCATTGTGCTCTGGGGAATGATCGGCAAATTCATTCTGGGCGTTGGGAACAGTTACACGGTTTCCGACTGGTTGGATTTCTTTGTGTCCGGTCTATCACAGGGCAGTCTTTATGCCTTGATTGCGCTTGGTTACACCATGGTCTATGGTGTGCTGTTTATGATTAATTTTGCCCACGGCGAATTTTTTATGGCCGGGGCCATGTCTTCAACCGTTTTGGTGGCGTTGCCGCTAGAGAATGCTGGGTACACTGCCAGCCATCCCCTCCTGAGCCTTTTAGCCATTTTTGCTAGCGCTATTTTAATGTCCGTTATTGTGGCTGTTTTAACGGAGCGGGTTGCCTACCGTCCTTTGCGTAATGCCCCGCGGCTTGTGCCACTTATTACCGCTATTGGCGCCTCGTTTTTCTGGCAATATTATTTTCGTGGCCTTTATGGCTCCTCGTTAATTCCCTTCCCCGAATTTGCCATGTTTGATGGGAAGGTAGAATTCCTCGGGCTTGATTTTCAAAAAGCAGATATTGCCGTGATTTTGACCTCGTTGATCGTGATGATTGGTCTACAGCAGTTTGTCCAGCGTACCAAAACGGGCCGCGCGATTCGCGCCGTGGCCGAAAACAAGGATGCGGCCACCCTAATGGGTATTGATGTGAATCGCACCATTACCATTACGTTTATTGTTGGGGCCGCTATGGCTGGCGTGGCTGGCGTTCTTTACTCGATTGTTTTCCGACAGCTCAATTTTGTTATGGGTTTTATTCCGGGTATTAAAGCGTTTACGGCCGCTGTGTTAGGCGGTATTGGCAGCATTCCGGGTGCGGCTCTAGGCGGCTTATTTCTGGGTGTGATTGAAGCGATTGGCCCGCCGCTGTTCCTGGAAGGGCTGGGCGTAGCGGGGTCACACCAACTGAAAGATGTGATTGCGTTTACGATGCTGGTGCTGGTTCTTATTTTCCGTCCGCAGGGCATTATTGGTGAACGGTTAGCGGAGAAGAAAGCGTAATGAACGAGCAACTAAAAAGAACAATTAAACTTGGTCTGATTGCCGGTGGTATTGCGCTAAGCCTGGGCATGATTGGTATTGTGGAATCGTTTAACGGCCGTTTCGTTATCACCGACTTGCTCACTTTGGGTCAAATCCTGCTGTTTGGCGTGCCATTGGTCGTTGGTTTTCTGGTCTCCTCCAAACTGAAAGATAGCAACCTGGGTGGAAAACTCCTGCATGGCGGGCTGGCCGGTTTGCTTTCTGGCGTCCCCATCTTTGGCCTTCTTCTGATTACGCTCGTTTGGGAAACGATTCGAGACTCTTTTATCAATGTAGAACCCGACCTGATCGCCATTTTGACATTGAACAATGAAAATGTTGTGGTTGGCGGCCTGTTACTCATCGCCGTGTTTGGCGTTTTGGGGCTGGTTGGCGTGGGATTCACTTTGCTGCCGAACCGTCTCAGACGGCCGATTTCGACAAGTCTGGCCTGGACCATCGGCGCTGGTGTGATGTCTGACATTTTAATTGGGGTGCTGCGCCCCCGCATGAGCCAGGATACGCTGCGGAGTTTGTTCGGGAACACAGGCTTGCAGCCAATCCCGTTTGCGGTGCTGTTTGTGCTGTTAACGGCCGTATTCTTCTGGTGGCAGCAAGGTGGGCAAACCAGCTACCGAAAAATGCGCCAAAACCTTACCCCTAAACAGCAGAAAAACGGCCGTAGAATCAGCATCTCTTTACTCGTCATCTTCCTGCTTATTCTGCCCTCACTGCTTGGCGTTTACCTCAGCGAAATCTTCAACGAGGTGGGCCGGTTCATTTTAATGGGCCTGGGGCTTAACATTGCTATCGGTTTGGCCGGGCTGCTGGATTTGGGGTATGTGACCAACTTTGCTGTCGGCGCATATATCATGGCCTTGCTCACCTCCAACAGCGACTTTGGCCTGAGCGAACCCGTCTCCTTTTGGCTGGCGGTTCCCGTTTGCATTGTTGCCGCCATGTTTACTGGCTTTGTGCTGGCACTGCCCGTCTTAAAAATGCGCGGCGATTATCTGGCCATCGCCACCCTGGGGTTTGGCGAAATCATTCGCGTACTGGCCCGCTCTGACGCCCTGAAACCGTTTATTGGTGGTGCCCAAGGCATCCTGCAAATTCCGAACGCCAAAATTGGCGGCTTTTTTGCCGAGGCACTGGGATTCGTTTTAAATCCCATCAACAACTTTTTAGAACCGTTTAACCTGGGCATTTTAGCCACCAAAGATGGCGAAATTATCTTTGGGAACCCGCCCCAGCTCTACTACTTGTTCATTCTGGCTTCGTTGTTGATGCTGTTTGTATCCCGGCGGCTCAACAACTCGCGTACCGGACGGCGCTGGATGGCTATTCGGGAGGATGAAGATGTGGCGGCCGCCATGGGGATCAACACCACCAACGCCAAGGTGCTGGCCTTTACACTCAGCGCGGCTTCTGGTGGCCTGGCCGGAGCAATTTTTGCCGCCAAGCTGGGCTCGATTTTCCCCTCCAGCTTTGAGCTGCTCATCTCGGTTAATGTGCTGAGTTTGATTATTGTGGGCGGTTTGGGCAGTATTCCCGGTGTGATTGTGGGCGCGTTTGCCCTGGTAGGCATTCCGCAGCTGCTGAGCGAATTTGCAGAATTCCGCCTGCTGCTTTACGGCATTGCCCTGATTGTAATGATGTTGGTGCGACCAGAAGGTTTATGGCCATCTGAAGTACATCGGCGAGAAATTCAAGGGGAGGGTGATGATGAAACGGCCGTTCCCGTCACCGCCAAATCTTAGGTGAACAACATGAGTGATAACATCCTTGTAGCCAACCAGACAGTTAAACGATTTGGCGGACTTTTAGCCACTGACCATTTTGATTATGTGCTGCCCAAAGGCATGATCGCCAGCATCATTGGCCCCAACGGTGCGGGTAAAACCACCTTCTTTAACTGCCTCACCGGGTTTTACCAGATTGATGAAGGCACGCTTGAGTTTAACGGCCAATCGGTCGTCGGGCTGGAATCATACGAAATTACCCAGCTGGGCATTTCCCGCACCTTCCAGAACATTCGCCTGTTCAACAACATGACCGTGCTGGAAAACATCATGGTCGGGCAGGAGCCCCACCTGAAATCCACCTGGATTGGGGCCTTGTTGGGCCTACCCAGCGTGCGCCGCGAAGAAGAAGAAACAGAACGCCGCGCCCGAGAACTTTTGGATTTTGTGGGCCTGAAAGGCATGGGCGACTCGCTGGCAAAAAACCTGCCATACGGCGATCAGCGCCGCCTGGAGATTGCCCGCGCCTTAGGCGCACAGCCCAAGCTGCTGCTGCTGGACGAGCCAACAGCCGGTATGAACCCGCGTGAAACGGCCGAAACCACCACCTTCATCAAGCGACTGCGCGATGAGCTGGGCATTACCGTCCTCATGATCGAGCATGATATGAAGGTGGTAATGGGCATTTCAGAAAAGGTGACGGTGCTGGATTACGGCCGTAAAATTGCCGAAGGATTGCCCCACGAAATTCAAAACGATCCGGTTGTGATTGAAGCATACCTGGGTAAAGGGGCTACGGCCGCTTTAACTGCCAACAAAGAACAAGCGTAGATAGCGAGAAAAACCATGCCATTACTCGAAGTCAACGACGTACATGCCTACTATGGCAACATCCACGCCCTCAAAGGCGTTAGCCTCACCGTCGAAAAGGGCGAGATTGTTACCCTCATCGGTGGGAACGGCGCGGGGAAGACCACCACCCTGCGCGCCATCAGCGGCCTGATGCCCACGCGCGGCGGCAATGTCATCTTTGACGGGGAAGATGTGTCTACCCATCCAGCCCACGCTTGGGTCTCCAAAGGCATCGCCATGGTGCCCGAAGGCCGCGGTGTGTTTGCCAAACTTTCTGTCGAAGAAAACCTGGAAATGGGTGCCTTCCACCGCAATGACAAAGCTGCCATCAGGGCCGATATCGGAAAATCATACGAAATGTTCCCCCGTCTGGGCGAACGACGCACCCAGCTGGCGGGCACCATGTCTGGCGGTGAGCAGCAAATGCTGGCTGTAACGCGGGCACTCATGTCCAAACCCCGCCTGCTGCTCATGGATGAGCCATCTATGGGGCTGGCCCCCGTGCTGGTGGATGTCATTTTTGAAGCGATTGAAACAATCAACAAGGAAGGCATGACCATCCTGCTGGTGGAGCAAAACGCCCACATGGCGCTGCAAATTGCCAACCGTGGCTACGTGCTGCAAACGGGCCAGATTGTGCTAACAGACAAGGCATCTGTATTGCAAAAAGACCCCACCGTGCAAAAGGCATATTTGGGGATTGAATAGACGTTCGATCAATTTTTTAGGCCACAGAGTACACAGAGAAAATCGAGAGTGAGCAATTCTCCCAACCTCTGTTTTCTCTGTGGCTTTTTTGTTTTTATGGATATAAAGCGTAAGCGATTTGGCTGGCTCGTTTTTTGTCTGGCGCTCCTGTGGTTGGCCACAGCCTGCCGCACCGATCCCATCAGCTGTGACGATCCGCTGGGCTGCGCCGTAATTCGCCCCGGCAGCCCGGTGCAAATTGCGGCTTTACTGCCCACCTCTGGCGAAACGGCCGTTTGGGGGCAAGAACTGTCGCGCGGCATCAACCTGGCAGTTTCTGACTGGAATGGCGAACTGCTAGATCATGACATCGAACTCATTCCTCTGGACTCTGCCTGTGACCCAACGCTGGGGCAAACGGCCGTACAAACATTAACCGAAGAGGATGATCTGCTAGGCATCATCGGTCCGGCCTGCTCTGACGTGGCCCACGCCATTTTGCCCCTGGTGAGCCGCAACAACTGGTTGCTCATCTCACCAGCGAGCACGGACCCCACGCTAACCCAAGATCAGGCGGATCTAGCCTTTTTCCGCACCGTGCCCAACCATCGCCAGCAAGCCATCGGGGCCGCCTATTTTGCGTATGAACAGTTGGGCGTGCGGCAAACGGCCGTCTTTCAGGACAACACCGAATTCAATACCCTGCTGGCCCAGCAGTTCAGCAACACCTTCACCCAATTGGGCGGCAGCGTCACCTACTTTGGCAATTTGGACGTCGGCCAAAGCGAAGTTGCCGACATGCTGACCGAAGCTGCCAGCACGTCGCCCGAGCTCATCTACCTGGCGCTATTTGAGCCAGAAGCCAGCCTGCTGGTGACCCGCCTGACCGAGATAAATCCGCTGAACCGGGCCATGCTTCTCGGCGGGGACAGTCTATTCACGCCGCACTTTGCCAGCCAGATTGGCAATGCCGCGGCCGATCTGTATGTGACCAACCCGGTACTCAACCGAGTCGCCTACGACAGCTTTTTGGAAATCTGGTCTACCCGCTATGACGTTCCGCCCACTAGTTCTGCACCAGCCTACGCCTACGACGCGACGCAACTGCTGCTAGCAGCCATCGAGGAGGTAGCGATTGTGGGACAAAATGGCGCTTTGGTCATCGGGCGCGGGGCGGTGCGGGATCAGTTGGCTGCCACGCAAAATGTCGCCGGACTCACCGGAAGCTTAAGCTGCACCTCGCACGGCGAATGTGCGGCTGCGGGGTATGGCGTGTATGAATTGGATACGGCCGTACGCAACAACGCACTCTGGCCCCCACCGCTCGTCTGGCAGTTTGGCCAGCCCACAGAACAAGGAGATTTTCGATGAAAATGCGTATCCTTTCCGCCGCCGATGTGCGTCGCGCCCTGCCCATGGCCGAGGCGATTGCCGGTATGAAGCAGGCGTTTGCCCAACTTTCCACCGGACATGCTGAAGTACCGCTGCGTGGCCGGGTGGATGTCGCCCCGCACAGCGGCACGACGCTTGTCATGCCCGCCTTTTTGGCCCAAAGCAATGATCTAGCCGTGAAAGTGGTCTCCGTTTTCCCCAAAAACAGTGAGCGGTACGAACCGACAATTTATGCGGCCGTTCTGGTTTTGGATGCGGAAACGGGTCGCCCGTTGGCGTTGATGGAAGGAGGCAGCCTTACTGCCATCCGCACCGGTGCCGGGTCTGGCGCCGCCACAGACTTGCTGGCGCGATCCAACGCCAGCGTGGTAGCCATTTTGGGCAGCGGCGTGCAGGCACGCACGCAACTTGAGGCAGTTTGCACCGTGCGAGATATTCGCGAAGTGCGTGTGTACAGTCCAACGCACGAGAATGCTGTCACTTTTGCTCGGGAAATGCGTGGCGTCGGCCCGATTCCTGACACGATTCGCATTATGAGCAACCCGGAAACGGCCGTGCGCGGCGCAGACATTATTTGTGCCGCCACCAGCAGCAGTAAACCCGTCTTCCACAGCAAAGACGTGGCCGCCGGAGCCCACATCAACGGCGTGGGCTCCTACACACCCGCTATGCAGGAAGTAGACGCAGAAACGGTCAGACGTGCTCTGGTGGTGGTGGATGAGCGCGAGGCTGCCTGGGAAGAAGCGGGGGATTTGATACGGCCGTTGCAAGACGGGCTCATTACCGAAGCCCACATTCACGCCGAGCTAGGCGAAATTGTGGCAGGGCTCAAGCCAGGCCGCACCAGTCCAGAGCAAATCACCTTCTTCAAATCCGTCGGCGTTGCCGTGCAGGATGCCATCTCCGGCCGTATCGCCCTGAAAAATGCCGTAAAACACAACCTGGGCACAGAAGCCAACTTGTGACAAGAAGATAAAGCGAATATTTTGTCAAAAATGGATGAGTGCAGGCGTTAAGTGAGGGGGAGTTTGAAGGTGAAGGTGCTGCCGACGTTCTCTTCGCTTTCCACGCTGATTTCGCCATCGTGGGCTTCGATGAGGCTTTTGACGATGGCCAGGCCAAGGCCGGTGCCGATGGCCAGGTGGCGGTGGCCTTTCACCCGACTATACCGGTCGAAGATGTGCGGCAGTTCGTCGGCGGGGATGCCGTAGCCGTTGTCTTCTACTTCAAACTTGGCAAAACGGCCGTCCGCCGTCGTCCGCACCGATACCAACCCACTCTCTGGCGTGTACTTCAGCGCATTGGAAATCAGGTTCAGGATAACACGCCGCATTTTGCTCATATCGGCCGTTACCATGATGGGAGACGGGATTTGGTCGTAATTGAGGGTGATATTTTTCTCTAGGGCCTGGGTTTCCAGAGATTCGGTCGTGTTTTTCACCAGTAGCGCCAGGTCAAAATTGGAGGATTCTAGCAGGATCGGCACGCCAGATTGCAGCTTTTCCAGCTCCAGAATGTTGTTCACAATTTCCAGCAGCGTGTCCTGGCTGTTCAAGATTACCTTGGCAATCTTCGTTTGCTGCTCGCGCGTCAGCTCTCGATCACGCATGATGCTGCCATAACCACGAATGCTGGTGAGCGGTGTACGCATATCATGGGTCAGCACCGCCAGGAAGGAATCTTTTTCCTTGTGCAGGGCTTCCAGCTTGTGGTTCGCATCGGCTAATGCCTGCGTGCGCACGGTCACCATTTCTTCTAGCTTTTCCATCTGCTCTTTGGCATTTTTCACCGTGATACGGAAAGAATAGGCGGACAAAATAATCGGCAGCACAAAAATGGCCAGCCCCAACAAGCCAAACTGCACGACGGCGAGCATAATCATGCCACCGCCGATGCTCATGACCAACACGTTCATGGGAATAGCCCAGCGATTTTCGCGGAAAACCTCTTTGGGGCGTACGCCATTGGCCAGATAAATGATGACGCAAAGCAGCCAGAAATTCACCTGATCGCCGATGATGGCACCAATAAACCAGGGTATTGAATCGAGGATAAAGCTACCAGTGCCTACCAGATCGCGCACCCAAACAAAAACGCCACCTGCCAGCAAAATGGAAATGCCATGAATGCCGCCGTTCACACCGAGGCGCTCTAATTCATGATGCCAGTTGCGGTTTTTGGGGCGCAAGCTGAGCAGCCACAAGCCTAGCTCAGCAATGGCGGCAGCCATCCCTGCGGCCACGGGGCCATACAAGCCAGCAACAGCAAAGCTAATGGCTCCACTCACAGAAACGCTTACATTCCCGCCCACAAGGTAGGTCATGGTGCTTTGGGTGGCAATGGCAAAAAACAGCAGGAGCAGCAGGATGGAGGGGTTTTCGTATTGCGGGAAGCCAATGAGGCCTAGGAGAACGATGACAAAACCGGCAATAGACAAGAACAGAGAGTAAATCTGACGCATGTTACGCAGACGCACTTTCCAGCCGGGCACTTCCTCTTTGTCTATTTCATCAATTGCAGCGCTCATTTGGAGCTACTGTAAAGGATTTTTAGGCTAAGTCATATAGGAGATCATGGTGAACGGCCGTATCCTCGCATAAACGATAAGTGAATTTATGGCCCCGTCAAAATGATCTAAGAACTTCTTATACATCCCATAGATATGCCCTGGTCCAATGGACAGGTGCCATAATTGTTGGTACAACTATAATTACTTAAACAGTTAGTTATATTTCATTAGGAAGGAGCAAAACCCATGAAAAATCTGACAACTATGATTAATGAATGGTTTCCCGCGGAAGAAGTAAATGCCCACTGCGATGGTCCATGTGGCGTTTACGACCCAGCCGATGCCCGTATTAAAGCAGAAGCCGTACTTTCCATGACCAAGAAGATTCTGGCCCTCACCCCGCCCAGCGACGGCGACGCCAAAGCGTGGGCCTCTTACCTGAATACAATGTCCCGCTACATTGCTATTAAGGAAGAACAAGCCCAAAAAGCGAAAGATGAGCTGCTCGTCTTGTGGACTGACTACTTCAAGCCAGTTCACCTGGAAAAATATCCTGACCTGCATGACACGTTCTGGCAAGCTGCCAAACTGTGCTCCGCTTGTAAAGTAGAAGTTAATCAGGAGCATGCGCAAGAGTTGATGGACACCGTTGAGAAGATCCACAATATCTTCTGGGCCACCAAAGGCCGCGATGTTTCTTATTACACCGCCAGCTAATTTTTCTTCGCTTTAACGCTGCAACGCCGATCATCTTACATGGTCGGCGTTTTCTTTTCTGTGGAAAATGCGCGAACCTTTGCCAACAGCCCCTTTTTTCGCTTACGCCAAGCTGCTGCTGCCTCGCTGGCAACGCCGCCGTGTGAACGGCCGTTCCATGCACCCCACCATCCCCGAAGGCAGCCTCCTTTTGCTAGACACGGCCGCTTACCAACGCACCTCGCCCCAAGTTGGCGACATCGTCCTGGCTCAGCATCCCTTTCAGCCCCAAAACAAGATGGTGAAGCGCATTACGGCCGTTACCAAAGACGGCCGTTACTTTTTGCAAGGCGATAATCCAGATCCGCTAGCCTCCACCGACAGCCGCAGCTTTGGTCCCGTGCGCGCAGACCAGATTCTTGGCCAAATCACCCATAAATTCTAGGCAGTACCCCTCCATTTTTCCCATAAAAAACAGCGGTAGAAACGGCCGTTTTCTCCAGCACTAAAAAGAATTGACAAAGCAGTTTAGTGTGGCTAGAATGAACCCATTGACCCACTCGTCAATAAAGCATTTGGAAATTAACTCCACCTTTGCCAAGCTGAAAAGAATCCAAATTCAGCGACAGCAACCTTAACACGTAATCGGCCAGTGCTAAACCTTGGGGTGATTTCTAGAAAAAGTCGGTTACACTTATCAAAACCTTCTGGTTAAAGCAAGGAGAGGATCTATGACTCATATTGTGACCCGTTTATGTTTGCGCGACACCGCTTGCGTAGAGGTATGTCCGGTCGAATGTATGGTCTTGGGCAAGCCCGAAGAGGCATGGCCCTGGCTTTACATTGACCCCGATACCTGCATCGACTGCGGCGCCTGCGTCCCCGAATGTCCCTACGAAGCCATCTTCCCTGAAGAAGAAGTACCGTTCGACTACGAAGCCCCTGCTGGTGTCTGGATTGCCAACACCAAAGAGCTTCTCCCCGGTGGCGCTCCCTTTGAAGGTGAAGTTGATGGGCATCAGGTAAAATTGCTGAATGCCAAGCAGCTTTCTGGTGGCGAAATCTTGGACCTCACCGAGGACATCCCGCCGAACTACGACTTCTACTCTGAAGGGCCTGGCTACGACGCCCTGGATTAACACCCAACAACTGAGACCTACTGCCATGCGGTAGGTCTTACATTTAAAAAGCCGAATTAGTCCTCTGGTGCAAAACAGCAAAGGTGGCTAATTCGGTTTTTTCTTTCGCTCCCCCCACCCACAAAAAAAGAGGACAAGATGAGTAACTACCGCATTGAAAAAGATTCTTTAGGCGAAGTTCATGTTCCTGAAGGGGCTTACTGGGGTGCCCAAACTCAGCGAGCTATTCACAACTTCCCCATCACAGGGCTGAAGCCATACCCGGCCTTTGTCTGGTCGATGGCCACCATTAAACGTGCCGCCGCCGAAGTGAATTCTGATCTGGGATTATTCCAGGACAAAGAAGTAGATGGCAAGGTGGTTTCTGGCGATGCCATGGCCCAGGCCATTATGATGGCGGCAGATGAGGTGATCGACGGCCGTTTCGCCGACCAGTTCGTTGTAGACCCCATTCAGGCCGGAGCAGGCACCAGCCACAACATGAACATCAATGAAGTGATCGCCAACCGCGCCAATGAGCATTTAGGCTACGGGCTGGAAGCCAAAACCAAGCCCGTCCATCCAAACGACCATGTCAACATGGCCCAATCCACCAACGACACCATCCCCACCGCCATCCGGCTGGGCTGCCTCTGGCGGCTGGATGAACTGCTAGCCAGCCTGAAAAATCTGACCGACGCCCTGAATGGCAAAGCGTCCGAATTTGATGATGTTGTCAAAAGCGGCCGTACTCACCTGCAAGATGCGGTACCCGTACGGCTGGGCCAGGAATTTGGCGCTTACGCCCGCGCCGTAGAGCGCGATCGGGAAAAGATTGCCCAGGCGGCCGATGGCTTGCGCCGTTTAGGCATCGGTGGCACCGCCACCGGCACTGGCCTCAACGCCCACACTGAATATCACCGGCGCATGGTCGCTACGCTAGGCCGCCTGACTGGCCTGGAACTGCATGAATCAGACAATCTGTTTGAATCCATGCAAAGCATGGCCGACGCCGTCCACTTTAGCGGCTCGCTGCGAACCCTCGCGCAAGACCTCACCCGCATTGCCAATGATTTCCGCCTGCTCTCCTCCGGTCCCAGCACGGGCCTGGATGAGATTCGCTTGCCCGCCGTACAGCCCGGCTCATCCATCATGCCCGGCAAAGTCAACCCAGTACTGGCCGAAATGCTGAACATGGCCATGTACCAGGTAATGGGCAACGATCTGACCGTGATGATGGGCGGACAGGCTGGACAGATGGAGCTAAACGTGATGATGCCCATCATCGCCTATAACCTGTTCCAGAGCATGGATGTCATTATCAATTCGGTGAATGCATTCACCGAAAAATGTGTGGTCGGCGTGGTGGCCAATGCCGAAAAGGCGTCTGGCTGGCTGGCCAAAAACGCCATCCTCGTAACTGCGCTGAATCCAGTAATCGGCTACCAAAAGGGTGCCGAGGTCGCCAAAGAAGCCATGGCTACAAACCGCACCGTGCGCGAAGTGGTTATCGAGAAAGGGTACCTGGACGGAGAAGAAGCCGACCGCCTGCTCAACGTACGCTCTCTCACCGACGGCGGCATTCAGAAGTAACGGCCGTTTACTAAATCAACACAAGGGTCGCCTGGGGCGACCCTTTTCTTTATCTATTTCCCACTATGTTGACGATTGAACGGCCGTTCCTCAACCAAATTCTTGAACATCTGCAAAACTGTTACCCGCAGGAAGGGTGCGGACTTGTGGCTGGAAATGAAATGGGACAGGTAACAAGCGTTTACCCTATCGACAATATTTTACAGAGCCCCACAGCCTTCCAAATGGAGCCACGGCAGCAAATAAAAGCCATGCTAGACCTGGAAGAACAAGGGTGGCAGATGGCAGCAATTTACCATTCTCACCCTCTAGGCCCCGAACAGCCCTCAATCTCAGACATTCAACAAGCCCATTATCCTGAAACGCTCACCATGATCGTCTCCTTGAAAAACCGGGATGAACCAACCATACGCGTTTTTCAAATTGAGGAACAAACTGTTACTGAAAAAAAGATGAGGGTTGTGCAACCAACTGACAAAAACTGTGTTTAATAGGGTGCACGAAGCACAATACGGAGAGGAACCTAAAAGATGATGTCACTTTTTTACTTTTTAGTAGCAGCATTGATTGGCTACTTTTGTGGAGCCATCCCCTTTGGCTATTTGTATGTTCGTTTAGTGAAAGGGGAAGATATTCGCACCATTGGCAGCGGCCGTACAGGCGGCACCAATTCCTTGCGCGCCGCGGGTCTGGGCGTTGGTTTAGCCACTTCCTTCAGCGATGTAGGCAAAGGTGCCTTAGGGATCATCTTGAGCCGGTGGCTGCTGGCCAACCAGCTTAGCGCTGATCTGCTGCCGTGGGCGCTGGCGCTGGCTGGCGTCATGTCTGTCATCGGGCACAACTGGTCTGTGTTTATGGGCTGGCGCGGCGGCGCGGGCACAGGGCCAAATGTTGGTTGGGGCACGGCGCTGTGGTGGCCGATGCTGCCCATCGCCGTGGTCGTGATGTCTGGCATGTTATTGGGCATTGGCATGGCTTCTGTGGCTTCGCTGACCATGGGCGCCCTGATTGCCATCGTCTTTTTTATTCTTTATGTGGCTGGCGTGCCCCCATTTGATGCCTCTTTGGCTTACATTGTGGGCGGGATTGTAGCGTTTGCCATTGTGGCTTGGGCGTTGCGGCCCAATATCAAGCGCTTACTCAATGGCACGGAGCGAATTGTTGGTCCCCGCGCTCGTCGCCTGAAACGGATGCAGGAAGCACAAAACGGAAATTAGAGCATTTCGTTGGGAAATTGCGCAATGGATAATTGCGCAATTTCCCAATTTCTATTGAACTGTTAGCCCCCGCCTTTCGTTAGCACCTCGTAGTGCATCAAGCCCATCACATCAATTTGCACATTGCTGACATTGCTAAGCGAAACCGCAATGCGCGGTTCTTGCACCAGGTCAACCGTGGGGAAATCTTGCGCCCACAACTGCTGAATGTCACCGTAAGCAGACAAATAGCCAGCCTGATCAGCGGCCTCATCTGCAGCTTGTAGAAAAGCTGTCATCCCGGGGCTTTCATAATTGGGACAAAATGTACTGCTGGTGACGAAAATATCTGTCCAGGCACCAGGACCAGGATAATCCGGTGGTCGGCCGGGGCTGGGCCAGCCAAGCAGGTAAGCTGGCAAATTACATTGCCCCACCTGGCCGATAAACTGATCGAATGCAGCACTGGATAAGGTGACCTGAAACACCCCTGTTTCTTCTAACTGATTTTGCAGAGCGGTAGCATAAGCAGCTTCAACATCACTATAACGGCCGTCATTCACGTACCACAATTCAATTTCCAACGGAGTCGCCTCGCTGTAGCCAGCTTGCAGCAGCAAAGAGCGCGCCTGCTCCAAATCGCGCTGGGGCAGCACGGGCAGGCTGCCCGGCATACCATCGGGGATGGGGCTGAAGAGCGGCAGGCGGCTGCCGCCAAACACCTGATTGGCCAAAGCTTCCCGATTCACAGAAAGGGCAAAGGCCCGCCGCACCAGAGCATTGTCCCACGGCTCCTGCTCCTGGTTAAACAGCACGTAGCTTTTAAAGGCGGCTGGCCCAGTCCAGGCCCGAAAATCGGGCTGGCCATCGCCGTTGGGATCGCTGTTTTGTAAGGCGGTAAAGTCGCTGTAAGGCAAGCCAGTCCAGGCAATATCAATCGATTGGAATTCTTCGAGGGAACGACGCATAACGGCCGTATCATCCTGAAACCGGATCAAAATGTTCTCAAAGGCAGGCGTGGGGCGACCCGGCCATTCAGGATTGGCCCGCAAGCGCATTTGCTCGCCCGGCGTCCAACTGACAATGGTGTACGGGCCAAGGCCACCACAGCTGCTCAAATCATCCTGAGCATCGCCATAACATTCATTGCTGATGGGAAAGTAAGGCGGCGTGGCCAACAAACTGAGGAAGCTGGCATCTGGCTCTTGCAGGACAAACTTGACGGTAAAGTCGTCAATCACCTGGACAGCATCAGCATCGGCAAAACCATCTTCGTTGCTGTCTTTCAGGTAGCTGTTCACCCAAAAATTGCCCAGGCTGCGGGCGCGATCGATGGACCATTTCACATCATCGGCCGTAAATTCACTGCCATCGGGGAAGTTGAGTCCGCGCACTAAGGGAATGGTGTACTCCAGCTTGTCTTCTGAGAGCGTGGGCAGGCTGGTAGCCAATAAAGGCTCCAGCGTATTGTTGGCCGTGAGCGTGTAGAGTCCGCTCATCGTGTTGATTTTTATCTCCCAGCTGGTGAAATTAGACGTTCGGGCAGCGGGATCGAGATCGGTGGGATTGCCCACAATGCCGATGACCATCTCGTTGGGCGAGGCCACAACGCGCGGCTCACCGGGCGTCAATGTGTCTGAAGGCAGTAGCCAAGCGACGGTGAGCCGGTCAATGTTGCCTTCGGTTTGTACGGCCGTAATGCCCGCATTCAACCGATTCAGTAAATCTACATTTCCGGCAGGCACGGCAATGCCGTACGCCTTCTGGCTGATCCAGGCGTCCGCACTGCTGCCTCCCACCACTTTGACCTGATCGCTGTAGGTTTCGCTAAAGTAATCGGCCACAAAACTGTCAGTGATAACGGCCGTTAGCGATTCATCGATCAACGCCTGCAAAGCTTCGACGCTGTTACGATAACCATTGCGCAGATCAACTTCATTCACACCTACTACCGTGCGCGCCACCTGCTCTGCTTCGCTGTTTTGCACCACGCCAACCACCATGCCCGGCTGCAAGTCGCGATAACTGTTGAACCGGCTCTCATCGGCCAGAACAACCAGCACCTGGCCCACGTTCAGGTAGGGCTGAGTGTAGGCAATGCCGGGTGCTGGCTCCTCGGGAATGACCAGGCGGGACATCGCTGCATCAAAATCACGTCCAGGATTAGCGGCCAGATTTTCCAGCACACCTTCGGTGGGCGTGACCACAAACTCGTAATTCAAATTGGCTTCGACAGCAATGTTTTCCATCAGGCGGCTGACAAACCCATCCAGATCGCCAAATTTGTCGAACTCAGTGTAGGGTGGCAGCGGCGCATCGGTGGCAATGACAATAAAGTCTTGTTCACCAAAGGTTTGCGGAGCCGATTCGGTAGCCGTCGCGGTGGGTGTAGGTGGTTGGGGAGTAACGGCCGTATCTTCCCCACCGCGCGCACAAGCAACCAACAGCAGGAAAATGACCAGTAAGAGCATGTTTCGTTTCATAACGGGGGAGTATAGCAACTGACCGTTGCCTGACAAGACGGGATAGGTTTAGCTGAGTGGTAGGTGAGGAAGTTGCCTAGAAAAATTTTATGAGGCAATCATCATGCATTATACTTGCCCTTAACTCATTTTAGGGAATGGTGACCAATGTCGGAATTGAAAGTTGGCGATTCAGTCCGCGTGAAAGTAGGCGTAAAAGACCCAGATTTTCAGGTAGAAATTGGTGGCTGGCAGGGGCGTATCAAAGAAATTTATGTGGAAGATGAGCAATTTTTTGATATTGCCTGGGATAGCCAGACCTTGCAGCAAATGCCCAAGGAAGTGCTTGATGGCTGTTTTCGTGAAGGGTATGCGATTGAGGGTTGGATGTTGGCTCTGGATGAGGTGGAATTAGCCAAACCTCGTGACAAGGAAAAAGATGTTCTCAATGTGCTGGTGGAGATTTACGGCCGTTACGGCTTGGAATACCAATCTGAAATGGAATCTCTCGTCCTCTCAATGGCCAATATAGCCGAAATGCTTGATTTTGATGACGATGATTGGGACGACGAGGAACCTGTGCGGACATTTGACCTCGACCAATTTTTCACAGCTCTACAAATTGAAAGCGACAAGGAACAGGCTCGTATTCGCAGCTGTTTTGCCACAGGGCTGGAAGTTTACTACGATTATATTTATGGGTACCGGAAGTACGGCCGTAAACCGGAACATCTCATTAACCAGCGTATGGGCGAACCGTACATCTTTGGCTTTGGCATGGTCGAAGTGCTGCGTGCCAAACGAGGCATCAAAGAGACCAGTAAACTGGCGATTTGCCAATATACGCTGCAAACGGCCGTGCCCGAAGAAGAGTACGGAATCCCACATGGCCTCATTGTTTTGGCCAGCTATTTGGCTGAGACAGGCTACCTGGAGGCCGACATATTTCGGGCCATCATGCAAATGACAAATCTGCTACGACAATGGATCTGGCCCTGGCAAATTGAAGAAGCAGTTCAGCTTTCCAATTGGCTTATTCCCCAGGAAACAATCCCCGATAAAGAAAAGATGTTTTGGCTCTGGCACTTGTCTATGCAACTAAATGAATTTGCTCATATGGGTAAAAAACTCGTGCATCATTGGCTAGATCATCCTGATTTGGCGAGCGATGTGAAAAAAGCGCTTGTGCAAGGGTGGCTGGATGAAGTGCGGCATTTGGGTACGCCACCTGCACCTTGGCGGTTAATGATGGCGCAAACCACCGGCAATTTGGATGAGGCGGAAAAAGCTTTGAGGGAGATGGGGGCGTCGCGTAAAGAGATAAAAGAAGTTAAAGCGATTATTGAGGAAGAGGCAAACCGCGATGTCTTGAGTAAACTGTTTTCGCGTGATCCACTGTACCATTTCAGCCCGGAATTTGGTTATCTGTTTACACCCAACTGGCTGCAGCGCATTGCGGTTTTGGCACTGGTAAGATTGGGGGAAGATGCGTGGGAAACGGCCGTTCTCTACCTGGATTCCACCCGTGATTATGGTGCCGAAGCGCTCAACATGGGTGTAGCCGACATCATTGCCGAATACGCCGATGCCATACCACCAGAAGAAATTCGAGAGTTGATCGAAAAGGGAATTCAAATTCCGCAGGTGTCCACACGCAAAACGTTTTATCGCCTCTCAACACAATTTTACGGGACTGAGCTGCTGGAAAAAACGGCCGAAGACAACGCTGCCTCCATCCGCAACTGGGGCGCTAAAGAGCTGAAGAAGCTAAAGACCAACTGACCATTAAGAATTTACAATTCACCATTTACCATTAAAACGGCCGTCATGTACAGGCCATCCATCTCAAAATTGTGGTATTTGGCATAATATTCCCGCGTGCCGATGGCGCTGATGACCGCAATTTTGGCATAACCCGCCGCCCGCGCCATCTCCTTCGCTTTGTGGATAAGTTCTGAACCCAGCCCCATGTGCTGCGCCTCACCGCTGCTGCCCTCGCCCAGGTTGAGCGCTGGGCCGTACACATGCACCTCGCGAATCATGGCATGATTTTCCAGCTCCGGCAGCGGATGGGTCGCATTTTTGTGCGGTAGCGATAGCCGCAAGAAGCCCGCTAATTTGTCATCGTCTGTCTCAAAACTGAGAAAGTGCTCGGTAGTGGCGTCTGTTTCGTACGTTTCGATGCGCAGTTCTACATCTTCGCGCTGTACTTTGTGGCGGCGTACCTCGCGGCAGCGGATGCAGTTGCATTGCAAGCCGCGCTCCGCCATGCGATTTAGGGCAATCTGGCGCAGGTTGGCTTTTTTGTTGCCCGCCACCACGTTTGTCGTAGGGAAATCGCGGATAACGCGATTGAGGCGCACATAACGCGGCACCTGCACCTTGCAGGCCACCAACAGTTCAGTCAGCGTTTCCTCGTCGTAAGGGTGGTATTCGCCACGCTGCCAATAGTCGTAAAGTTCGGCATTTTCCACCAGCATGGTGGGATACACTTTGAGTTCATCGGGGCGTACGGCCGTATCTGACCAAATCTTGCTAAAGTCTGCCACATCACTTTCCGGCGTCGCCCCCAGCAGGTTAGCCATCCAGTGGCCGTGAATCTTGAAGCCCGCCAGCCGCAGCAGACGGAAGGCGTCGCGGGTGCTCTGCACATCGTGGCCACGATTGTTGAGCGCCAACACCCGCTCATCCAAACTTTGGATGCCAACCTGCACCTTAGTCACACCCAGATAACGCAGCCAGCGCAGTTCATCTACATCCACGTGATCCTGGCGTGTTTCGACAACCAACCCCACGTTGCGTCGCGGACCGACGGCGTTTTTCTGCTGCGCCTCGACCAGCGTTTCGGAATCTTCGCCATTCATGGCGTCCAGGCAGCGCTTAACAAACCATTCCTGGTAGTCGCGGCGGTAGCTGGACCAGGTGCCACCCAAAATGAGCAACTCAATTTTTTCGGCAGGGTGGCCAATTTGCTCTAAAGCGCGAATGCGAGCGGCCGTTTGGGCATAGGGATCAAAGCCGTGGCGTTCGGCACGTTGGGCACCCGGTTCGTCGTGAAGGTAGCTTTTGGGCATGCGCACGTCGGTGGGGCAGAAAATGCATTTGCCGGGGCACGGGTACGGCTTGGTGAGCACGGTCACCACAGTGACACCGGCCTGGCTGCGGATCGGCTTCATTTGCAGGTGGATGCGCACTTCGGGATCAAATTCAGCCCAGCCTGCTTCACACAGCTCTTCGTACAGGCGGATGACGTTGCTTTTGGAAAGCCACGGTAGCCCCTGACGAGCATATTCTCGCATGGTGTTTTGGTATTTTTTAGAGGTTAACGGCCGTTTCCCCACCAGTTCCGCCACCAATTCCAAAAACAGCGGCTCCTGCCCGGCGGCCAGCAGCACAGGTTCATTGCGTGACTGCCATTCAGCCACTTTTACCTGCACCTGATCCGGTGGTATTAAGATGTGCTTATTCCGTTTTTGACTCATAAAATCACTTGAACCGAGCGCGTTGTTGATACGGCCGTTTCCTCAAAATCTCCCCACATTATAACAAGGTCCACGATTGCGGTCATTGCCGCTCATCTTGACGTCAGATTTAGTACCCATCCGAATATGAGCCACAGAGTGCACAGAGGATTTTGAGGCGAAGGTTTATTCCTCAGATTTCTCTTTTTCCTCTGTGGCTTCTTCAATTAGATTTTCACTCTCCACACAAGCGCACCCTTTCTGCACATTTTCTGCACATTTAAGCCGCATACTCCCTGCCAGATACAAAACAGGAGCAGAAAACATGAATCTGACAATCAACACGCGCAAAATAAGCAAAACGAAACTCAACTTCTGGCAAGATGCGGTCACGCTGCTGATTTTCATTGCCGTGGCTGTGACGGCCTTCACCAATGTTCAACTACACAAATGGATCGGGCTGGGGCTGAGCATCATTGTTTTTATACATCTGGCACTGCATTGGCAGTGGCTGGTGAGCATGAGCAAACGGTTTACTAAGAAGATGTCGGTAAAGCTACGGTTAAAACTGCTGCTCGACTGGGTACTACTGCTGCTTTTCTTACTGCTCACTTTCAGCGGCATCATTGTCGCCCTCATCTATGCACCCAACGTGACCTCTTTCCACAACGTTTGTTTTTATCTGTTCACCGGCCTATCCGCTGCCCATCTGGCGCTGAACTGGAAATGGATTCTGCATAACGGCTCGCGGCTGCTGATTGTGCCGGTGACGCAATTCGTAATCGCACTATCGCAGCGGGATACCTTGCCCAAACCTCAACTAGAACAAACTGGAGCTTCCCAATGAGCGAAATGATTACCCTGAACGTCAACACCGTTGACTACGAACTCGACATCGACCCGAACACGCCGCTGCTGTGGGTACTGCGCGAGCAGCTCGGCCTGACCGGCGCAAAGTATAGCTGTGGTATTTCAAACTGCGGTGCCTGTACGGTGCATGTGGATGGCCAACCGGTGAAGTCTTGCACAACGGCCGTTTCCACCGTCATCAACAAACAAATCATCACCATCGAAGGGCTGACCGGCCCGCTGGCCGACGCCCTGCATGATGCGTGGCAAACTGAGGATGTGCCCCAATGCGGCTACTGCCAGACCGGGCAGATCATGACCGCCGCTGCCCTGCTGCGCGAAAACCCAACGCCAACCAAAGCCGAAGTTAACGATGTGATGTCTGACGTGCTTTGCCGCTGCGGCACCTATCTCGCCATTCGCCGCGCCATTCACACCGTTGCTGAAAGCGCGTCGGGGCACGGTCTATAAAAATCCGCAGATTGACGCAGATTAACGCAGATGCAAAAAGATCAGCGTTTATCCGCGTTCATCAGCGTCCTATTTTTTTACAGGAGGCAAAGATGAGTAAGAAAGCAAAAATGAGCCGCCGCAGTTTTATGAAGCTGGGTGCCGTAGGTGGCACGGGGCTGCTGCTGGGCGTTTACTTCGGGTTTGGTGGCGAACTGGTAAAAGAGGAAACGGCCGTTTGGGGAGACCAAGCAGAAGGGTTCACGCCCAACGCCTGGCTGCGCATTGCCCCCGACAACAGTATCACAGTGCGCATCAACCATTCCGAAATGGGACAGGGTGTCACCACCGGGTTGGCGATGATTGTGGCCGAGGAACTAGAAGCAGATTGGAACAAAATTGCCGTCGAAATCGCACCGGCCGAATCTGTTTACAAAAACCCGGCGTTCAACTCGCAGTTTACCGGCGACAGCACCAGCACGCGCACCTCTTGGGACATTTTACGGCGGGCAGGCGCA
The DNA here is from genome assembly GCA_020634565.1 of Ardenticatenaceae bacterium. Lineage (GTDB taxonomy): Bacteria > Chloroflexota > Anaerolineae > Promineifilales > Promineifilaceae > Leptofilum. Next base: position 50,298 of record JACKBN010000006.1, on the reverse strand, counting down.
GCGGCACGGGAAATGCTGATTACAGCCGCAGCGATGACCTGGGAGGTGGAAACGGCCGTTTGCCAGGCCGAAACCAGTACCATCATCCACACCCCAACGGGCGAGCGCCTCACCTATGGCCAACTGGCTCCGATTGCAGCCACGCTGCCCATTCCCACGGATCCACCGCTGAAGCAACCCAAAGATTTCAAGCTGATCGGTCAGCCCATCGCGCGGCTGGACACGGCCGTTAAAAGTCGCGGCGAAGCCATCTTCGGCATTGACGTGCAGCTACCCGACATGCTGATTGCCACGGTGATCCATCCTCCCACCTTCGACGCCACTCTGCGCAACGTTGAGGCAGCAGACGCGCTGGCAATGCCCGGCGTACACGAGGTGCTGGAGATTGACGGCGGCGTGGCGGTTGTCGCTGACACCTTCTGGCAGGCGCGGCAAGCGGCTTACAGACTGCAATTGGAATGGAGCGAACCGCAAAATCCGGTTTCCAGCGACCAAATCCGCGAAACATGGCGGCAGCTAGCAGAAACGGAGCCGGGAGAGCCTGCTTTTGAGCTCGGCGATGCACCAACGGCAATGGCCAGCGCGGTGCAAACAATTCACGCCGTCTACGAGCTGCCCTACCAAACGCACGCCACGCCGGAGCCAATGAACTGCACCGCGCTGGTGGCAAACGGCCGTTGCCAGGTCTGGGCACCCACGCAGCATCAGGATGCGTCACAGGAAATTGCGGCCAAACTGACCGGACTGGCTTACGAAGATGTAGACATCTATACCACCTATCTGGGGGGCGGATACGGCCGTCGCATCAACGTCGATTACGTGGCCGAAGCCGTAGCAATTGCCAAGGAAATAGAACGGCCAGTCAAAGTCATCTGGACGCGGGATGAAGATATGCGCCACGGGTTTTACCGTCCCGCCGCATACAACGTGCTCGATGCAGGGCTAGACGATGCTGGCAAATTGGTTGCCTGGCAGCACAAAATTATTGGCCCGGACTTTATGCCACAGGGCATCAAGCGGCTGATTCCGTCGATGCTGCCCTACTTTTTGCCCCGCCTGGCACGCAATGTGGCCGGATCGGTAGCCGGACAAGTGGCGGGAATGGGCGTGCCGGGCGATTTTGCTAAAGAGGGCGCTGGCCCACTGCCTTATCCTACGCTGACCAATGTGCAGGTCAACCACGTCAACGATGATCCCGGCGTGCCGATTGGCTTTTGGCGCTCCGTTGCTTTTTCCAAAAACACGTTTGTGGTGGAAAGCTTTATTGATGAAATTGCGGCAGCGACAGGCGAAGACCCCTTTGTGCTGCGCTACCGGCTGGCTGATGGCGATGCCCGTTTACAGCACGTACTGCAATTTGCAGCAGAAAAAGCGGATTGGGGACGGCCGTCTCACGATGGCATCTACCAAGGCATGGCGGCGGTCAATTTTCAGGAGACGCGCGTTTGCAGCGTCGCCGAGGTGTCCGTCTCGGAGGAAGGGCACGTTACCGTACATCGCATGGTGATGGTGGTGGACTGTGGCACTGTGGTCAATCCCAAGCTGGTGACGGCCCAAATTGAAGGCGGCGTCGCCTTTGGCCTGACCGCCGCCCTCAAAAGCAGCATCACCGTCAAGGACAGCCAGGTAGTGCAAAGCAATTACCACGATTTTCAACTGCTACGCATGAACGAGATGCCAGAAGTAGAAGTGCATCTGGTACCCAGCACACTGCCGCCAACGGGAGCTGGCGAAGCAGGCGTGCCCACCACCGCCCCGGCGGTGCTCAACGCCGTGTTTGCCGCCACCGGCAAGCGAATTCGGTCAATACCGATTGATCCCAATGAATTGAAGGAACAGGACGCGAATTAACGCCGATAAACGCGGATAAGAAGAAAAATCTGCGTCATCCGCGTTCATCGGCGTCCCATTTAACTAACAGGAGACTAACAATGACACAAGCAAAGAAAATGAGCAGACGACAATTTTTATTAATGGCCGCGAGCACCACTGTTGTCGCTGGTGGCGGATTGACCTATTTGACCGTGCGCCAGCCAGAAATTGATTTTGCAACTATCACCTGCAATGCAAACAGCAATGGCAAAAAGATTCTGGTCGCGTATGCCAGCCAGTATGGCTCAACCAGTGAAGTGGCTGAAGCGATTGGTGAGGTGTTTTGTGGTGGAGGAACGGCCGTTGATGTCCTCTCCATCACCAATGTAACCGATCTATCCGGCTACGATGCCGTTGTCCTCGGCGCGCCCATTCAGTCTGAGGCGTGGAAACCAGACGCAGTAACCTTTGTGCAAACCCACGAAGCGGCCCTGAGTCGCATCCCAACCGCGTTTTTTACCACCAGCATGACGCTAGGTTTGGCGGGGAATCGACCAGAAATTCGCCAACAAATCGACAGCCACCTGGACGCAGTGCGGGCGCAGTTCCCTGCCGTCCAGCCGGTGGATGTGGGCCACTTTGCCGGAGCGCTGGACTACAGCAAGATGTCGTTTGCCATGGCGCAGCTGTATCGTGCCTTTGCTGAGGACGACACCGATGGCGATTACCGCGACTGGAATGCGATTCGCAGCTGGGCAACGGCCGTACAGCCCAAACTATTGTCTGTTTGAGACCCGTTTGCAGGAGCGTATAATCCATGATGATTGACGTCATTCGGAAACCGATTGCCCATTGGAGCCAAGACAAAACGCCAATGAACGAGACGATTTTAGTTGTTGATGATGAACCACAGATTGTGGACATCTGCCGCGATTACCTGAAAGCGGCCGGGTTTAACGTGCTGTCCGCCAACAGCGGCCCCGACGGCCTAGCTTTGGCTCGCCGCCACCGACCTGACCTGATTGTGCTGGATTTGCTGCTGCCGGGGATGGATGGTCTGGACGTTTGCCGCACGCTGCGGCGAGAAAGCGACACGCCCATCATCATGCTCACGGCGCGGGTGGAGGAGAGCGACAAGCTAATCGGTCTGGAGTTGGGCGCGGACGACTACATGACGAAGCCGTTCAGCGCCCGTGAACTGACGGCGCGGGTGCGGGCGGTGCTGCGCCGGACGACTGGTGGCAATGCAACAACATCTGATCTCATTCGCGCCGGGGATTTAACGTTGGATCGAGCGCGCTACGTGGTGGTGCTGCCGGATCGGGAAGAGCGACTGACGCCCTCGGAGTTTGACATTTTGGCGACGTTGGCCAGCCAACCGGGGCGGATTTTCTCACGGGCGCAGTTGTTAACGGCCGTTCACGGCATCACCTTTGCCAGCTACGAACGGGCCATCGACTCCCACATCCGCAACCTGCGGCGCAAGCTGCGGGGTCCAAACAACGGATCAGAATACGTGGTGACGGTGCACGGCGTCGGTTACAAATTTGCGGAGCAGAGCGGGGATGAGTAAGCAAGGGTCGGGGGGAAACGGCCGTTTCCAAGCCACCCAAATCCGTCGCCGCCTCTTTTGGTTGTTGTTCAAAGTGTTTGGCGCGGTGGCGTTAACCGCGCTGCTGCTGCTGGCCGGGCTGCTGGCGATTATGCTGCGCGGCCCCGGCGATGAGGAAGCCAGTTTCCCGCCCGAGCAGCTGGCCATCTTGAAAACGTATTACCTGGTGCAGGGCAGTTGGGAGGGCGTGGCTGCGCTATGGGACGCGCCGCCAGATGACAGCCCAGAAACGTGGCAGCAGTTGGTGTTGTTGGATGAAAACGGCCGTGTGTTGTCTGGTCCTGCTGAATTGGGTGAGCTTTACGAATCCGGCGTAGGCGAAGTGCCATTCACCGTACAGGTTGCGGACCAAACAGTGGGCACGCTCATTTTGACCAGCCCGCTCAGTGCGCCGCCGCTGTTTGTGGTGCTGGGCGCGGTGCCACTGGTGACGATTGCCGTCAGCACGGCGCTGGTGACGCTGCTGATTGGCTTTTTGCTCACGCGCCGCATCGTCACGCCGCTGGCAGAGGTGATTGCCGCCGCCCAGGAAGTAACCGCTGGCGATTTATCGGCGCGGGCGGCCGATGTGAGCGGCCCGGATGATTTTCGGGCGCTGGGGGATGCGTTCAACCAGATGGTAGATACGCTGCAAGCCAACGAGGAACAGCGGCGCAACATGTTGGCCGACATCGCTCACGAACTGCGCACGCCGCTAACAATTTTGCGCGGCCGGTTGGAGGGCATTTTGGACGGCATCTATGAGCCAGACGAGGCGCACATCGCCCCGGCGGTGATTCAGACGCATCTGCTGCAAAAGTTGGTGGATGATTTGCGCCTGCTGACGCTGGCCGAAACAGGCCATCTGCCCATTGCGGCCCAAGATGTTTACCTGGATGAGATTGCGGCGCAAACGGCCGTTCTCTTTGAAGCCGAAGCGTTGGACAAAAATGTGACGCTGACGGTGGCTACTGCTCCCGACCTGCCAGCCGTCACCGCCGATCCGCAGCGAGTGGGGCAGGTGGTGAGCAATCTGCTTAGCAATGCCCTGCGCCACGTGCCGGATGGGGGCCACATCGCGGTTGCGGTGCAGCGAGAGGGGAACGGCGTGGCGCTGTCGGTAGCGGACTCTGGCGCGGGCGTGCCGGAGGAAGATTTGCCGCATCTGTTTGACCGGTTCTGGCGCGCCGAAAAGTCCCGCAACCGCTCATCGGGCGGGGCGGGACTTGGTTTGGCGATTGTGAAGCAGTTGGTGTTGGGGATGAACGGCCGTATCCACGCCGAAAACACACCGGGAAGCGGGCTGCGCGTGACGGTTTATTTCAATACGTAATACCAGCCCCTCTGCTGACGAAGTTTTTGGCTATGCATCCTGATACGCTTTCTCCAACGCTGCGACGTCTAGCTTGATCATCTCCATCATGGCGGCCATCACTGCCTGAACTTTTGCGGGGTTATCGCCACCGATCAGTTCCATGAAGCGTCGCGGCACGATTTGCCAGGAAATGCCGAAGGGATCGGTAATCCAACCGCACTGCACGGGGGTTGCCCCGGCAGCCAAGAGCTTGGTCCAATATTCATCCACTTCTGCCTGATTTTCGCAATCAACGTAAAGCGAAAAGCCATCGGTAAATGTAAAATGCGAGCCGCCGTTGTAGCCCATGAACTTTTGTCCGCCAACTACAAATTCGGCGGACATGACGGGGCCATCACTGCCATTGCGGGCAATGGTCTTGATTTCTGAGTCAGGAAACGTAGCCGTGTAAAACTCGATAGCCGCCTCCATCTGATCGTTGAACATTAAAAACGGGGTTACTTTTGACATGTTTACTCTCCAATTTTTTTGATGATGGACTTGTGGTGGCCAGTTTTGCCCCACGCACGCCCTTCGGAAATTACGATTGCATTGTAACCAGCGGCCAGGGCGGTTGTCTTGTAAAAAATGGCAAAGTTATGCGGGATTTTTCTGCGGGGTGAGCTGGCCTGGCGTATGGCCAACAAACAGTTTGAGTGCGTGCGTCAGGTGGGATTGGTCCGTGTAGCCAAGCTGGTAGGCGGTATCCAGAATGGAGGTGCCGTTTTGCAATAGTGATGAGGCTTGCAGGGCGCGCCTGGCCTGTTGAATTTGCTTTTGCGTCTGCCCGGTAGCGCGTTGAAAGCGATGGCGCACCGTTCGTGGGGCCATGTCGTGCGGCTGGCCTTGCAGAACGGCGCTCACCACCGAATCGTGCACCAAGATTTCATCCTTTATCAGCCTGTTGACAAAAACTTCGGCATTTTCAAAGGTGGGGGAGGCCCAGGTTGCGCTTTTGAGCCAGAATGCTTGGCCGGTTGCCTCTGGCAGCGCTATCTCGCTGTTGAGCAAATGACTGAACGGTAAGTGCGGCATGAAAACGCCCGGCTTAAATTTGAGCCAGAGTACTTCTGCATCTTTTCCCCAGGAGACATCGCCCGCCGAGGTGAAGGGACCGGCAATGATGGGGTGAAAGCTGCCATGTTCTTTGACAAAGACCATGTGCCAGCAATATTCGGCGGGGCGAGTGGTACGGCCGTTACTCAACGTATACCCGTGGGTAACAGATTCAATGTAGGGCGAATCTGAAGCGCGTTGCTCAAAAACGATGGTCATGTCTGGTCCTCTTGCAGTTCAGCGAGTAGAGCAAAAGATAGCCAAATTCTAGCACGCGCGTTCTATTTAATCAACGGGGATTTGCTCGACTTTTGCCGATTTATTCACAACATTTGCTGGGCTTATGGCCGATTATCCACAACTTACCCACAGCTTTTTCACCGTGCCGATAATCAAGACAGCTCAGCCAACAATTCCACCATCGTGCGCAGCGTTTCCACGTCAAAGACAGTGATGTTCATGGTGGTGACGGGTGAATTGAGCCAGAGCGACAGCCGCTCCTTGACGCGCTCGCGGGGGCCAACCAGGGCCACATCGTCGATGAGCGCACCGGGAACCTTCATCATCGCCATGCCTTTGTCGCCTGCCAAGTACAAATCCTGAATTTCCTCGGCTTCGGCTTCGTAGCCGTAGCGACCGGCCAAATTGGTGTAGAAGTTTTTGCCTTTGGCACCCATGCCGCCGATGTAGAGGGCCAGGAACGGCCGTAACATGTTGTACGCCACCTCCACATCATCATGAATCACCACCGAAACGGTGGGGGCAATATCAAAATTGGCGATGGACTTTCCCCCGCCAGCCTTGGCAAAGCCCGCTTCGATGTGCGGCTTGTAGATTTCGTCGTATTTGCTAGGCGAAAAGAAGATGGGCAGCCAGCCGTCAGCGATTTCGGCGGTGAGCTCCACATTTTGCGGACCGATGGCTGCCAGATAGATCGGGATGTCGGGCGCAGCTTCCAACGTGCTTTTGAGCGGCTTGCCCAGGCCAGTGGCCCCTTTGCCCTGGTAGGGAATCTGGTACAGCTTGCCGTCGTACTGCACCGGCGCTTCGCGCTTGAAGATGGCCCGGACGATGTCTACATACTCGCGGGAGCGGGTGAGCGGACGGCCGTAACTCTCGCCATGCCACCCTTCCACCACCTGTGGCCCAGAAAGGCCCAGACCCATCAAAAAGCGCCCACCGGAAAGCTGGTTCAGCGTCATTGCCGTCATGGCCGCATTAGCAGGAGTACGACCGGGCATCTGCATAATGGCCGTGCCCAGCTTGATGTTTTCCGTTTGCGCCCCCAGCCAGGCCAGCGGCGACACCGCATCCGACCCGTACGCTTCGGCCGTCCAGATAGCGTACACGCCCAGCCGATCCGCTTCTTTTACCAGCTCCACCGGCAGCTCAATGCGCCGCCCGGCGTAGCCCAACATGATTCCTAAACGCATAACACCCTCCGTAATGGTAAATAGTGAATGGTTAATTGCTAATGGCAAGCATTAGCAGTGATTCAAATTGTATGGCAGGGAAGAGAAATGCCCAAACAGACTAAAGCGGAGCGGCTTGTTCCAGCCACTCGACAACATCGGGCCAGAGCGCTTTGGATTTGGGGCGGAAGTAGCCAAAATGGCCGAGGGAAGTTAGCCCGTGTTCCTGGGGCACGATGTGGCGGCGGGTCAGGTTGGGGTAAGCACGCATCATCGCATCCACCGAGCGCGCGGTGCCCCAATCATCATCGTCGATGCTGTAGGCCAGCACTGGCGCTTGAAACTGTTGGTAACGCTCTAGCGGCAGCGATTCATCATCCAGCAGATACCCCGGCTGACGACACCAGCGTGCCCACTCCAGCGCCACGCCTTTGGGCAAATCTTCCGCCGGGCCAAATTTGCTCCACGGCATGTAGCCAAACAAGCCACACAAAACCGGAAACGTGAGGTGAACGTGCAAGAAAACCGGCCATTTTTGGTTGCCGCCCTGCAAGCGCCAATGCCCACTTTGTGAGGACAAAGTCACCATCGCCGCGACGCCATCAGAATTGGGCAGAAGCCCGGCGGTTTGCCCGCCGTAGCTGTGGCCCACCAGAAAAAGCCGCTGCGGCCGTTCCACGTTTTGCACCCAGTCGATGACGCCAGCCATATCCAGCAACGCCCAATCGCGGGCGTTGGCCGTAAATCCACGCAGGGAAGTCGGTTTGGAACCAGCCACGCCACGATAGTCATAGGTAACGGCCGTATATCCCTGCTCAGCCAAAAAAGTAGCAAAATGTTTGTAATAGCGTTGGGGAACGGCCGTTGCTGAGCTAATCACCACCACCGTGTTGGTTGGATTTTGCGCTGGCTGGTAGCGCGTTGCGGCTAACGAAAAGCCATCACCAGCCGGAATCGTCAACGACTCAATTTGCAGGCTCATTAACTCAGGCTGTAGCATGGTTCTCTCCCAAAGCCGCGCGGAGCTGCGTGGCCAGATTATCCCGCACCAAAACCAGCGGCTCGGTACTGCGCTGCGCCTTGCACAAAATCAACGCCCCTTCAATGGCGGCAATCGTCAACAGCGCCAGTTCGCGCCCTTTTTCAGGAGCCACACCCTCGGCTGCCAACAGCGCCGTAAACAGGTTGATCATGTCATCAAAGCTGGTTTTGCATTCGATCTGGATGGGGTCTATAGAAGCGGCCGTTTCCAACGTGACGGTGGCAATGGGACAGCCGCGCCGGTAATTGCCCTGGTTCATTTCCTCAATGTAGTAATCGCAAAACAGCTCAATCGCTTCAATGGGACCAGGCGTGGTGGCCACCATCTCATTCAGCGACAGCATAATGCGCTCATTGGCCAGATGCACGGCCGCTGCCGCCAGCTCCACCTTGCCCTCAGGAAAATGGTAATAGAGCGATCCCTTGGGCACACCGCTTTCCTCTATCACCTGGCTGATGCCAGTAGCGTGGAATCCTTGCGTGCGCAGCAGATAAGACATCGTTTTTAACAGGCGGTTTCTCGTTTCTTCTGATTTGATGTAGCTCATTATTCTCTCTTCAATTTAGACCAATCGGTTTAATTTTACCGATCGGTCTATTTTTGTCAAAAGAAAGTTGCACGAGTTTCTCCACCATGTTTTGCTTTTCAGCGAACGAGCAAGAGAAGCAGATGAACAGCGCCGCAAACGGCCGTTCCCCCAATAAACAAATGAGACACAAACCCGTGAAACTCGTAGCGAGGATCGCTGCGAAACCAGGTGTGCAGACCCAAGTGGATGATGGCGAAGCTATCAGCGGCGATGTGAAACCAGGTGGCAGGCCGGGCCACAAACCAGAGAAACAGCAAAAAGATCGGAATGTGCAGCACGGCAAATACCGCATACGCCGCATCATCATTCAGACGGTTAATGAAGGCAAACAGCCGCCATTCATGGTGTCGAATAGCGTCCAGTTCATGGCACAAGAAGAGAGCAAGCATGAGCCGGAAAAGGATATCGGGATTGGTTAGCATGGGTTCCTCCGCAGATAAACTTTTCGTTAGTTTACGCAGCGCAGGATGCCAAATCTATGAAAAATGATGCCAACTACTGCCAGTTACGGCCGTTCCCCCCTAATCCCCCATCACCAACAAAACCTTGCCGCCAGACATCGTTGCCTCGTATTCAGCAACCGCCTGCGGGGCTTGGGCCAGCGGGTAGCGCGCGCGCACCTCGGTTTTGAGTGCGGAGAGCAGCAGCGTTTGCGCCCGCCGCCACATTAGTAGACTCTGCAAGAAGTTCTTCTGCCCCACCCAGCGCGTTAGCCAGAAGCCATCCACCGACTTGTCCTGAAAAATCAGCCCGCCGGAATTGAGCGCCACGTCTTGCTGTGCCAGATTGCCGTACACCGTCACCCGGCTGTGGTCGGGCATGGCAGCCAGCAATTGCTGCGGTGTTTCCCCGGCGATGGCGTCAAACGCCAACCGGATTTTTTGCCCGTGACACAGGTCACGCAGTTCTTCGGCAAAGGTGGGGCTGCTGCTGTTGAGCACTGTGCGCATGCCCTGCTGCTTGAGTTGGGTTACCTGCTCCGCCCGCCGCACGATGTTGACGACTTCGATCCCTTCCTGCTGACCCAGTCGGTGCAGCATCAGCCCCAGGGCGCTGGCTCCAGCGGTGTTTAGCACCGCTTTATGGCCCTCTTTTTTAGCACTGTCGATGAGGGCAACGGCCGTTAACGGATTCACCACCGACATCGCTCCCTGTTCCAAACCCACCGCACCCGCCAGCGGCAGGGCGTAGTTCACCGAGGTAACGGCATATTCCGCCCACAGCCCCTCGCCGTGCTGCTGAGTCACGCAGGCCACGCTCCGCCCCAGCAAAAAGCGCCCCATCAAGCCAGTCTCACGGCCGACAGCCACCACCGTGCCGGACCCTTCAAAGCCGGGAATGGTAGGCAGCGTCTTCTGGAAGCCGTAACGTCCCTGCAAAAAGCTCAGGTCAGATGGGTTAATCGGGGCAGCGGCCACGCGGATGAGCACATCCTGTGGCCCTGGCTGGGGCACGGGACGCTGCACCACGCGCAGCCCCGCCGCACCCTCGTACGATTCAAGCAGAACGGCCGTCATTTGTTCGGGAATTTGAGGAGAGGTCATCAAATGCTCCTGGGAAAAAGTTCATTAAGGCTGGCTATCATACTCGTCCGCTGCACGCTTGACGAAAATCAACAAATAACCGCCCCCTAAACCTTGCCTATCTTTTACTTTTATAGCAACCCAGTTTGGATCGTTAATGGATCGGCGCGGCTGTATCCTGCATCTTGTCTAATCAAGAAACCATAAGACGCACTTTGAGGCCGAAGGGAGGTTTCTCTATGGTTGGCTCAAGCAAACGTGGGAGAAACCAGCTCCGCTTTTGCATGAAAAACAAATCGCTGTAACCAATTTTAATGAATTAGGAGACTGCATTAACATGAAACGTATTTCTTTGCTATTTGTGATCCTTGCCCTATTTGCGGTTGGCTGTGGGTTAAGTGAGGCTTCTGAAAACACAACTGCCTTTATGAGTCAGGATTTGTCTCAGGACCAAAAAGGCACAACCCCTGATATCGAAGTGGCGGTTGAAAGTGTGAAGTGTGATGTTCACCCATTTGCTGATAGCAATGAAGCTGGGGTTACCTGCCAATTAGAGGTTGTTGAAGATGCACTGCTTTGGGTCCAGAGCAAAGAGCCATTCATCATCTTTGCCAGTGGCACGCTAAAGGTGACAGGTAGCAAGTTCAGCTTTGGCGCAACGCAATCTTTTGGGCTAACTGGCTCTGGCAGCATCAACACCTGTGCCCTGGAATCGGAATGGGAAGAAGGTTTGTTTTATCCTTGTGGGCTCCCATTCTGGGCATTTTCCCCTAACCTGAAAAGCGTTGTTGTTAATAGCGGGGCACCCAGCGCCAATTTGCTCTCCGAAGTGCCGTTCGATATTACTTTCGCGGCAATGGCATACACGCAGGCACCCATTAAAGATAGCCTCATTATTCAAGGGGGCTTAACGTTTAACCTCACCGCTTGCCAGGGAATGCTCATTCCGAACAGCAGTGTGGCCAGCATCATTATGATTGGCGAGCTGAAGGATAGCGATTCGCCGGTGGTTGTTCTTGGCTCCTTCGATTCAGATATGGAGAATCCAGATGTTATCGGCCGGTTTGAATGCGACCAGTATGCCAACCAGGAAGTAAGCTATGTAAAAGATGGGGATGGCTATGTTGCCGTCATGACCCATCCACTTAGCCTAAAGATGGATGATGAGACGGTGCGCGAGGTGAAATCCAACATCATCGTCACAACCGAAGCGATGGTTTTTGACGCGCCGGATGGATTTATTATCTACGCAGAGTAAGGCTAGTAAGAAAAAAAAGAAGCACCACCAAATTGGTGATGCTTCTTTTGTGCCCTCACGGAGATTCGAACTCCGGTCTTAGCCTTGAAAGGGCTACGTCCTGGTCCCCTAGACGATGAGGGCAACGGGCAAAATTCTATCATTCTGCGGCAGATGGGTCAAGAAACTTGTACAATTCGGTATGAAGAACGCCTGGATTGTTCGCCCACCCCAAATTAGCGATGTGGATCCGCTGCTGGCAATTGCTACGGCCGTTTCCCAATCGGCCCAACCCATATTAGCCATTCGCAGCCAACAGATAGACGGCCGTTTCTGGACCATCACCCAACAAACCCAGCCCATCGGCTATGCAGCGCTGCTGCCGCTGCCCGGCCTGCCCCACCTGTTTGAGCTGGCAGGCGGCATCGCACCCCGGTTTCAGAGGCAGGGCGCAGGCAGTTTTTTGTGGCAGGCGGTGCAGCAGGCTGTAGCCGGAACAGACATCCAGCAAATCACCTTCACCACAGATGGTCTTGCCAGCCCGGCGTCCCACTTTTTGCAGCACCACCAGTTTGAGCTGGAACATGAGGAGTGGACGATGCAGCTGGAGAATGTGGCAACGGCCGTTTTCAGCCCATCCACCCTGTCCGCCAAACTGCAAAAAGTGGCGCGAGATACGGCCGTACGCACCCTGCCCCAACTATACGAACGCTGCTTTGCCCACACGCCCTGGTTCCAGCCATACACTGCCGCCGAAGTGTCCGCCACCTGGGAACCAAGCGATGAACTGTGGACGCTGGTCAGCGACGCAACGCCAATTGGTTTTGCCTGGCTGCATTTTCCCGAACCAACCGTCGCAGAAATTGAGCCGATTGGCATTGTGCGGCAGAATCAGGGTCTGGGCTACGGCCGTTTCCTGCTCACCAGCCTGCTGCAAGCTCTGCAAAATCGGGGCGTGCAAACGGTGACGTTGGGCGTATGGGCCACGAACGAAACGGCCGTACACCTTTACCAAAGCCTCGGTTTTCGCCACACCAGCAGCAGCTACAGCCTGACGCACACCTTGCCGCCAACATGAGTTGTTTCCTAGAACGATCTTTACGATTTCCCCAAACCATCTTACAATGAACCTGTTGTACAGATGCTATTGAGTACCATCTGCACCGATTCAATAAACAGCCCATCTAAACTTTTTGTTGAGAAACGGCCGTTGCTTGTTATTTAAAAATGGAGAAAACAGCATGTTCAAAGATATTGCCGATGTGCGCCAAAGGCTAGGCCAACAGCAGTACATCGCTTCTGAAGAAATAGGCACCGTTGTTTACCTGGCTCATTCCCTCTGCAAACCCATTTTGGCCGAAGGGCCAGCCGGGGTAGGCAAAACAGAGCTGGCCAAAGCGTGGGCCTTGTCTACAGGAATGCCGCTCATTCGCCTGCAATGTTATGAAGGGCTGGACGAAAGCAAAGCACTGTACGAATGGGAGTACGCCAAGCAGATGTTGTACACCCAGCTGCTGCGCGATACGCTGCGCAACGTCCTGGGGGATGTGAACAGCCTGGCCGAAGCCGCCAACCGGCTGGCCGACGAAGAAGATGTCTTTTTCTCCGAAAACTTCTTGCTCCCCCGCCCCCTGCTCACCGCCCTGACCGCCGACGAACCCGTCGTGCTGCTCATTGATGAAATTGACCGCGCTGATGTGGAATTTGAAGCATTCCTGCTGGAAGTGCTGAGCGATTTTCAGGTGAGCGTGCCGGAATTGGGCACCATTACCGCCAAGCACCAGCCGATGGTGCTGCTCACAAGCAACAACACCCGCGAGCTCAGTGAAGCGCTCAAGCGGCGCTGCCTCTACCTGCATGTGGATTACCCCACCCAGGATGCCGAACTAGAAATTGTGCGCCTCAAGGTGCCGGACCTCAAGCCAGAGCTGGCGCAGCAGGCCGTCGCCGTGGTTACCCAGCTGCGCAACATGGATTTGCGCAAAATGCCCAGCATCAGCGAAACGCTGGATTGGGCCCGCGCCCTGGTCACGCTCAATGCCAACTCAATCGACGAAAAGACGCTCACCAACACCCTCACCGTTTTGCTAAAGTACGAATCCGACGTGCAAAAAGCCCGCCGCATGATGGGCGGCAGCGATGGGGGACGATACGGCCGTTATAATCGGTAATCCGTAAGCGGTAATCCGTAAACCGATTACCGTTCACCGACCACCGTACGCGAAGCGGTCGCTTAGCGACATTACCGAAATTCGGAGAAAGCAAATGGATAACCGAATTGTAGAATTCATACGAGGGCTGCGCGCCGCTGGCGTGCGTGTTTCCCTGGCGGAGTCGGTGGATGCGCTACATGCCGTCGAAACGCTGGGCATCACCAACAAAGAGGTGTTTCGCTCCTCACTGCGCGCCACCCTCATTAAAGAGTCCGACGACTTTGCCGCCTTCGAGGAACTGTTTCCGCTTTACTTTGGCAGCGGCGGCCCCCCTTTGCAAAATGCAATGGAGGATTTGAGCCCGGAAGAGCAAGAAATGATGCAGATGGCGCTAGGTGCGTTAAGCGGCCGTATGCAGCAACTGCTCGATTGGCTTTCCAGCGGCGAAGGTCCCACCAAAGAAGAGCTAGAAGAAATGGCACGCCGCGCAGGCGTCGAATGGGCCAACAGCCCGCAGGAAGCCCGTTGGGTGACACGCCGCATGTTGCAGCAGATGGGCTTTGCCCACCTAGAAGAGCAAATGCAGGAGCTGTACCAAAAGCTGCAAGAGATGGGCATGAGCCAGGAAGCGATTGAAAAGCTAATGGGCGTGGTAGATGCCAACCGGGAAGCGCTAGAAGAGCAGGTCGCCCAGCAGGTAGGGCAGCAAATCGCCGAACAGCGGGCCAATCGCGCCGATGATTTGCATGGTTCTGACCTGATGAACAAGCCCCTGCAATCCCTTACCGAAGAAGATGCGAACCAGCTGCGCAAAGAAGTACAGCGGCTGGTGACCCAAATGCGCAGCCGAGCCGCGCTGCGGCGCAAGCGGGGCAACAAGGGTAAGTTTGATTCAAAGGGCACCATTCGCGCCAACCAGAAAAACGGCGGTGTGCCGATTGAGCTAAAGTTCAGGAAAAAGAAGCTCAAGCCCAGCCTGGTGCTCATTTGCGACGTGTCTACGTCGATGCGTGCCGTAGCGGAATTTATGCTGCGTCTGACGTATGAACTGCAAGACCAGGTAGCCAAAGCGCGCAGCTTCGCCTTCAACTCCGACATGCAGGAAATCAGCGTGACCTTATCGGGCAGCCGCGCCGCCGATGCCGTAACAGCGGTGCTGTATGACATCCCTCCAGGCTACTATGCTACCGATTTGGGTAACAGCTTAAACACGTTTAGCAAAAAGTTCATGGATGCCGTAGACGGCCGTACTACCGTCGTCATTTTGGGGGATGGGCGCAACAACTTTAACTCGCCGCGCATTGACCTGATGAAGGATTTGCAGCGCCGGGCCAAGCGGCTGGTCTGGCTAAACCCGGAACATCAGCGCCAATGGGGCACCGGCGACAGTGACATGCTGGAATATTATCCGGTGTGTGATTCAGTCAGTGTGGTACGCAATTTGGCGCAGTTGGCAACGGCCATCGATCGCCTCCTCGCCGACGCCTAGAAATTAACCCTGTAGCCGCAGTTTCTTACTGCGAAAATTGCGCGGTAAGAAACCGCGGCTGCGCTATTTATCTAGCCCACTCCGACGCTTTTCTTCATCAAAAAACGCCTCCCACTCGCTACGGCTCTCATCTTTTGCTGCTTTTTCTGCCTGAATCTTCTCTCGGTTTACCCACTGGTACACAAAGCTGATGCCAAAAGCCAGCAACAAAATCTGCGCAATACCACCAAATATCGCCAGAGCAGCATGCTGGTCGCCAACATACGGTTCTATGGAGAAAATCAGATCATCAGGTACACCGTCACTAAAAACAGACCGCGCCATGACGGTGTAAAGACCGGCTTCAGCCACGGTAAAAACATACTGTGGCTCATCAACGTCAACGAACTGCCCCACACCCGTTTGCTCATAAAGCGAAATCACCTCAATGCGCCTGGTATCTTCCTGTGAAAGCAATTCGATTCTTGTGCTGGGAGCAATAGGCTCTGACGCATAGATTCGGTATCGGCCCGCCCGCGACAAATTCAGTACGGTATCCTGGCTGCCATCGACCGTGATTTTCTCGGCGGGGTCAACCTCCGCAACCAGACCCAGCTTGCCAGGAATGAACAAGGCTACGCTGTAGGCTGCATCTAAAGTGAAGGAAGGAATCGCCAAAATAGCCAATGTCATCAGAATGGCCGTAGGAATACCAACCACAAGTGTGCCCCAAAAGATGGAAAGGATTTGTTTGATCATGTGTTCAAATTATCAAGTTGGTGGTGGGACGCTTTTTTGTCAGCGTCCCACCACCAACTTTGTTAGCCACCCAGCTTGGCATTAGCGGCTTCGAGGGCCGGAATCAGCCGGTTCAAGCTGTCATTAACGCCGCTGCGTGCCGCACCATAGTTCAGTTCGCTAATACTACCACCGCCACCATCACATAGAGCGTCTACATCTTTATTTGTGGCCAGAAAGTTTTCTACAGCAAACAAATATTCATTATAAAGACCAGCCCAATCATCTGGCACGCCACTGTAGGTAGCACTGCGAATGGCATTGTCGTAATAGCCCTGATATTCACCGCAGGTCTGAGATTCGCCATTATAGAGTCGATCAAGTAAACCGCCTGCCTGTTCAATGTTGGAACGAACGCTATTCATGCTGTCACGCAAAGCGGTGGCGCTGAAAGGTATGGGATTCGGCCGTACGGGATTTGCCGCAGCAACCGGCGCAGGCGTAGGTGTTGCAGCTGAGGGTGCTGTGCCGAACGAAATATCATCCCACATCGTTTCGGTGTATAGAGCCCCATTATCGTTATTTACTGTCACCTGCAGGCTCACCGTAACAATATTGTTCGTGGCCACCCCGTCTACTGAAATATATTGCCAGACATCAAGCGGTCGAACCCAGCCGGAGCAAACGGTATATTGGGTACTGGACGGATCATCTCCGTTGGTGGTCAGGCAAATGCGCCCATAAACGTCCGCCGGATTGATGGACACATTCCGATCGGGTTGCGTGCTAGACCAAACCTTATACCAACCTCCGGCACGATAGGTTGTGCCAACAGTGACATTGGGTACACGCTGCCAAATCTGAAAAACACCCTGAATGGAACGCTGCCCAGAATGAACAAACTGAGGCGAATTATCTGCTGTGTAGAACGAGAGGGTATGAAAAGGATGATGCACCCATGACCCATCATCCCCAGCTTCAAAACCCGGATTGGCCAGCAAATTAGGTCCCGCAGGAGCCGGTGCGGGCGGGGGTGCAGAGACGGGGGCCGGAGGTACAGTTGTCGCGGTGGCTGGTGCTTTGGTGGCCGTTGCCGTAAGCTCAGCCGTTGGTGTTTCCGTTGGCATTTCAGTAGGTTCTAGAGTTGGGGTGTTGGTTTCAGTGGGAACGGCCGTTGCCGTAGGGGTTGAGGTGAGGGTAGCGGTTTCTGTAGGCTCAGCAGTGTTGGTGGAGGTGGGAACGGCCGTATCCGTAGCCACAATCAATGGCAGTGCTGTCGCCTCCGCCAGTTCAGATACCGGCTCCTCGCGGCAACCAATAAGGAAAAACAAGCAGCAAAAAACAACAAAATATACAATTTTTCGCATGGGTGGAATCTCCCGCAAACATGAAAGGATGAAGGGATTTTACAGCAAACTGGACCAATCGGGGCAAAAAAATGTCACCTAAAAGTGAGAGAAAAATCAGAACTTTCTGCCTGTGAACTTGGTAAACAGCAGTTCTTATAAGTCAGCAGCTACAGAATTTAGAACGATGACAGCCACTGTTTCTTATCGCGTGATTTGGTATGACAAGAAACAGCGGCTGCCAGATTAACGAATCGTCTCGACGCTAACCACCGAGTTTGGCATCAGCGGCTTCGATGGCTGGAATTAACCGGTTCAGGCTGTCATTGATGCCTTGCCGCGCTGCGCCATAGTTGAGCGCACTTAAAACACCACCCCCACCATCGCATAACGCGTTGATGCTTTCGTTGGTTGCCAGGAAGTTTTCGACGGCAAAGATGTAGTCGTTGTAAATGCCGGCCCAATCGTCTGGAACACCTGAATACGTGGCGCTGCGAATGCCGTCATCGTAGTAGCCCTGGTATTCCTCACAGCTGCCCGATTCGCCGTTGTACAGTCGGTCGAGCAAACCACCGGCCTGCTCAATGGTCCAGCGGGCGCTGGTCATGCTGTCGCGCAGGGCGGTGGGGCTAAAGGCGATGGGATTCGGCCGTA
Organism: Ardenticatenaceae bacterium; assembly: GCA_020634565.1. Taxonomy (GTDB): domain Bacteria; phylum Chloroflexota; class Anaerolineae; order Promineifilales; family Promineifilaceae; genus Leptofilum. Next base: position 32,323 of record JACKBN010000006.1, on the reverse strand, counting down.
CGGGTCCAGACGACGGGGGAGGCGTAGCCGTAGCGGATGCTGGAGCGGTACCCAAAGTGGCATCATCCCAAATGGCCTCGTTATGCGTTGGATGATTTTGCCCAGTATAACCACTTACCAACATAATTGTGAGCCGTTCAGTAGCAGCTACCCCATCAACAGAAATGAATTGCCAAACGTCTAGCGGGCGAACAATGCCAGAGCAAAAGCTCGTGTCAAGATAGGGGTCCGATTCGCCAGCTATATTGATACAAACTTGTGCCCCAACTTCGCCCGGATTTTCTGAAACGGTACGATTCTCGCCACTGCTGGACCAGATTTTTACCCAAACCCCGGCGCGATAAGTCGTCCCTGGCGCAACGTTTGATTCGATTCTTTGAAAGATAATGGTACGCCCGTTTATGATATCGATTGCCGCTTTTTGGCCTGAATGAACAAACTGGGGGTTATCCGCAACCGTATAAAAACTGTTAGGCGGTGACCCTACATTGTGTTGCTCCCATGATGCACCATCAAATTCAAAGCCAGGATTCGACAGCAGATTGGGGCCGGCTGGCGCTGGCGCAGGTGGCGGGGCAGAAACTGGGGCTGGCGGGGCTGTGGTGGCGGTGGCGGGTACTTCTACAGCGGTCGCCGTTGCTGCCACGGTGTTTGTTGCAGTCGGTTCGCTGGTTGGCGTTTCCGTGGGTATCTCGGTAGGCATGGCGGTGTTGGTTGCCGTGGGTTCTGCTGTTGGCGTGTTTGTTTCTGTGGGTACGGCCGTTTCCGTTGGCGCTTCGGTGGGTTCGGCGGTGTTGGTGGGCGGAACGGCCGTTTCGGTCGCTGCTTCTACTGCCGCAGGCGTCGCGTCCGCCACTTCGGCCGCCGGTGACTCTCGACAGCCAAACAAAACAAACAACAAACAAAGTGCAATGATGTATCGTGTTTTTCTCATGAATGCTTTTCCTTAATAAATTTATTTGCGCAAATGCAGTTACAGTTACCCGCCGAGTTTGGCGTTTGCCGCTTCGACGGCCGGAATTAACCGGTTCAGGCTGTCGTTGATGCCCTGCCGCGCTGCACCATAGTTAAGCGCACTTAAAATACCCCCTCCACCATCACACAAGGCGTTGATGCTTTCGTTGGTTGCCAGGAAGTTTTCGACAGCAAAAATGTAGTCGTTGTAAATACCAGCCCAATCGTCGGGAACGCCAGAGTATATGGCGCTGCGAATGCCGTCATCGTAGTAGCCCTGGTATTCCTCACAGCTGCCCGATTCGCCGTTGTACAGTCGGTCGAGCAAACCACCGGCCTGCTCAATGGTCCAGCGAACGCTGGTCATGCTATCTCGTAGAGCGGTGGAGCTAAAGGCGATGGGATTCGGCCGTACGGGTTGCGGAGCTGGGGGCGGTGTGGCTGTTGCCGAAGCAGGAGCTGTACCCAGAGTGATGTCATCCCACATTGATTCAATATGTATCGCGCCATTATCATTGTTGAAGAAGACCACCTGCAAAATGACGGTTACGCGATCATTGGTAGCGACAGCATCAACAGAGATAAACTGCCAGACATCTAACGGCCGTACCCAACCAGAACAAATTGTCGTGGGCAAATCAAGGGCATCATCGCCAAATGTGTTTAAACAGATACGCCCACGTAGGTCAGCCGGATCAACTGACACATTGCGATCTTCTTGGGTACTAGACCACACCTTATACCATCCACCCGCTCGGTAGGTCATTCCGGGTGTAATATCGTGCGACACGCGTTGCCAAACGCGTGAGCCCCCTTTTAATGATCGCTGTCCTGAGTGGACGAAATTTGGCTGACTGTCCGCTGTGTGCAGAGAATAACTTGCAGTGCCGCCAGGGGCTTCCCAAAACTCAAAACCATTCTCAAAGCCAGGGTTGGCAAGCAAATTGGGTCCAGATGGGGCCGGCGCAGGTGGCGGAGCAGAAACGGGCGCTGGCGGTGCTGTGGTGGCGGTGGCTGGTGCCTCTACAGCGGTCGCCGTTGCCGCCACGGTGTTTGTTGCGGTGGGTTCGCTGGTGGACGTTTCTGTAGGTGGCTCAGTAGGGGTGGCGGTGTTGGTTGCCGTTGGTTCCAATGTTGGCGTGTTTGTTTCTGTGGGTACGGCCGTTTCCGTTGGCGCTTCGGTGGGTTCGGCGGTGTTTGTGGGCGGAACGGCCGTTTCGGTCGCTGCTTCTACTGCGGCAGGCGTTGCTTCCGCCACTTCTGCCGCCGGTGCCTCCTGGCAGCCAAACAATACAACCAGAAAACAAAAGGCAATGATGCGGGTAAGTTTGTTGTTCATGGATTGATAATCTCCCTCAGACTGTTCAAACTGTTAACAAGGTAGCTGAATTTTACTGAACCAGGGCAATTAGCCCTCTACCAAATGTCATCTTCTGGCCTGAAAAGCGTCAGCAGACGGGCAGTAAACAACAGCGCAATTTTGTGCAAGACGGCCGTTTCCACCCTGTGTTAGAGTATGGGAGCATCCGATCAAACAACTTGTGTGGGAACAATGAACGAGAAACGTAAATTTTGGCACAATTCCCAGCTTGATGTGAGCCTGCTGCGCGCTTACCATCGAGAATATGCGTATCCACGTCATGGGCATGACCATTACGTGATTTGCCTCATCGAGCAGGGCGTGCAGTCGTTTACGCACCAGGGCACCAAATATGTCACGCCGCCCAGCGGCCTCATTTTGATCAATCCAGGCATTGTGCATACAGGCGAACCCGCTTCTGACGGCGGCTTCCAAATGCGCTCTATTTATCCCACGGTGGGGCATATGCAAACGGCCGTTCACCAACTCACCGGGCAGCACAACGCCATCCCCTACTTTCGCGATGTCCGCATTGATGATCCAGCCACCACCCACAGCGTCTGGGCACTGCACGAAGCCCTCAGCCAAAACGGCGAACCATTGGAGACAGAATCTCGCTTCATGGCGACGCTGGCCCAATTGATTAAACGGTACGGCGAGGTGCGGCCCGTGGAACGGCCGTTGGGTCAAGAGCATACGGCCGTACAGCAAGCCAAAACCTACCTGGAAGATAACTTTGACCGGCCCATCAGCCTGAGCGAGCTGGCAGACCACGTGGCGCTCAGCCCTTACTATCTGCTGCGAGTCTTTCATGCCGAGGTGGGGTTGCCCCCCCATGCGTATTTGCAGGATGTGCGCGTCCGGCGCGCCCAGCGGCTCATCGAATTGGGTCAGCCGCTGGCCGATGTGGCTCTGGCGGTCGGCTTTAGCCACCAGAGCCATCTCACTCGCCGCTTCAAGCGCATTGTGGGCCTGACGCCAGGGCATTACGCCGGGCAAATTCAGACGCCTCATGGGAGCCCACCATGACCGCACAACTGGCAATCGCCTGGTTTCTCACCTTCTTCCCCATCACGATCAGCCCTGGCCCGGCCAACTTGCTGCTGTCCTCTACGGCGGCACAGGTGGGTACCCGCCGTACCCTGCCGCTGATGTGGGGCATTGTGGCCGTCTTTGCCCTGCAAATTGCTGTGATTGGTTTGGGGATTGGACAGATTGTGTTCCGTTATCCGCAGCTGTTCACTGTTTTTCAGATTTTGGGAGCTGCTTATCTGTTTTATCTGGCTTACCAATTTTTCCGCTCTTCTGACCTCAAACAAACCGCTGGTGACGTGAAGCTGGGCTTTCGGGAAGGGGCCGTGCTGCAATTTTTTAACGCCAAGGCGCTGACGGTACCGCTCATCATGTACACCCAGTTTTTGGACCCGGCAACGTCTAGCCAAACCCAAATGGTGGTATTGACGGTGGCGCTGGCGGGCTTAATCATGGGGAGTTTGCTGGCCTGGGTTGTGGGCGGCAGCCTGCTGCAACGTCTGTTTCAATCGGAATACGGCCGTCGCTGGCAAGGAAAGATATTTGGCGTGTTGTTGGCAAGTGTAGCCTTGTGGATTTTACTTCGCTAGAAAGATCAGTTAAACAAAACGCTATATTTCTGTACAAAACATTGACAAAACGGGCTTGAATCTGTACACTGAAGGCATGAACAGACAAAAACCGCTCACAAAAACTTTGCAAATCGTGAACATCGCCGCATTACTGCTGGCTTTATCAATGAATGGTTTGTCTAACGCACTGCCGCTAAACGGCCGTACCGCAGGCGAAATTTCTGATGCCTTGCCCTCGTTTTTCACCCCGGCTGGCTATACGTTTTCCATCTGGGGCCTCATTTACACAGCGCTGATTGGTTTCACCATTTACCAGGCATTGCCTGCCCAGCGGAATAACTGGCTTTTAGGCCGGATTGGTTGGGGCTTTGCCCTCAGTTCCGTGTTTAATGCGGGTTGGCTGCTGGCCTGGCACTACGGTTACTACGCACTGTCCATCTTCATCATGCTCAGCCTGCTGGTAACGCTTATCGTCGTTTATACACGCCTGGAAATTGGCAAACCAAACGCCAAGCTGTCCCTTGCCGATCGCGGGCTGGTGCAATTTCCCTTTAGTATCTATCTAGGCTGGATTACGGTGGCCACCATTGCCAATATCGCCAGCGTCGCCAATTATTTAGGCTGGAATGGCTTTGGCATTGCCGAACCGACCTGGTCTGCCATCATGATGGGGGCCGCTGTGGTGATTGCTGGTCTTATTTTGGTTAACCGGCGTAACCTTGCCTATGCGGGTGTGCTGGTCTGGGCGTTGTTTGGCATTCGGGCCGCTTACCCGAGTGTAGACATCGTGGCGAATACGGCCGTTATTTCCGCGACCCTTATCCTCATTCTGGCTTTTGTGGGTTACTGGCGCACCCGCGAAGAAGAACCGCTAACCACCACCCGGACCCAACCAGCCTAGCGCCGATGGGTGCAGCTGCGGCAGATATCCGTGGCTCAATGCTGCCACAGTTGATGGCGGCGTTAGCACGGTCACCGGTTCCGATCCCATACACACTCGCCGGACAGGCTCGCCATAGCCTGCCGGCTCCCACGGCAGCAGCAGCTCCTCCCATACCAGATACGGCCGTTCCTCCCGCAAAATAAAAGTTCCATTGGGCAGCGTGTGGAGAACGGCCGTGTAGGTTTTCTTCCGCTTATCTTTTTTGTAATACGCCTCCGTCAGCCGCTCCGCATGGAGCACGGCGTCTATTTCTCCCAATTTGACAGCATCACCCAAATTGAACTGCGGATTGCCCGCCAGCCACGCCTGCCGAAAGGCCAGCGCCGCCTCACGACGGCATTCAAAACAGGGCCGGTGTCCAGCCGCCAAAGCGGTCGCCTCATCCAGGAAAAACAGTTCCGTGTAGTTGCCCGGCTGCATCAGCTGGCGCTGCCGCCCCTTGAAGCTAAGCTGGCAGATGAGCCACACCTTTAACGCGTAAGGCTGCACAATTTCTTGCTGATCATTGTGCAAGATGCCCCGATTCCCCATAAAGGTACCGCGGGCTGGCGTGGCGATGATTATTCCTTCTGGCGTGACGCGGTTTTGTCTGGGCATCTTTTCTCCTCGACTGATAAAAGATTTTATGCCGGAATTACGGCCGTTCCTTCGTTCACAATGATACTGCAATCGGCAAGAAGTTCTGAAATTAGAGGGACAAGATTTTGGCCGATTGCTTAAGTAAACGCGGTAAACAAGGTTCTCCCTAGTTTCAAGAATTTTCCCGCTTTTACGACACGTGCCCAAACAAGTTCCAAATTTTAGTACTGTTAGTTCCACGTAATGGGAGGAAAAGATGTCTGATATTAGCGAAGAAAGTCAAGAAAATTTGCTCAAATGGGTGATTCGATACGTTCTGATACCGGTCTCTTTGGCGGTGATCACCGGTCTATTTGCCATCGCGGTGATTGACCGCGAGATTGCCAGCCGTCGGCAGCAGCCGGATGAAGATTTTGCCAGCAGTATCTTTGCCACGATGACGGCCGTTGCCGGGCAAAACCAGCCAGCAGCCAGCGCCACCCCGGCACCCAGCAGCACACCCACGCTGGCCCCGACCGCCACAGAGGAAGCACAGATCGAGGAAACGCCCGTGGTCGAAGCCGACACATCGAACAAACCGAATCCGGGCAATACGGCCGTGTGTGGCCTGGTACCCGCAGGCTGGCGACTGTACACGGTGCAGCCCGGCAACACACTCTATTCACTGGCGCGACAAAGCGGCACCACCATCACAGCCGTCCAGCAGGCTAACTGCTTGTATGGTCAGCTCATGGCCTACACGCAAATCTGGCTACCGCCGCTTTACCTGGACGACGTGATTTCAGTTACAAAAGCACCAACGATTACCATTACTCCCACCGTGTCGCTCATGCTACCCGATCTCACAAACGCGACGGGTGAACTGCCCGCCATTGCTCAGAATTGCGATGGAAGTGTTTGCGCCACGACGGTAACGTTAGCGGTCACCAACCAGGGCAGCGCAGACGTTGGCTCATTTGACGTGCTGGTTCGGATCGATCCCGAGCAGTCGATTGTGATGACGGATGTGGTTGAAGGTTTAGCGGTGGGCGATACGGCAGTACTGAGCCTCACTAGCCCGCCAACCATAAGCTGCTACGATCCAGATTGCTCTGTCTGCATCTCGGTTGATAGTCGGGGCGCGGTGCTTGAGGAGAACGAAGGCAATAACCTGTATTGCACCACGTTTATCAGTCCCGTAGGCGGCGGATAAGTGTCATGCAAATCCCTGGCGGCAAACCACGGCTGCCAGGGATTCTTTTTATTTGACGTTGGTCAAAACCACAATCAAGGCAGGTAGCATACAGCACATAAAAAGCAAAGCGGGGATGCCAAACAGAAAAACGGCCGCAATCAAAAACGCCGCCACGGTTGGATTTTGCCGTTCTAACCAACTCGGCTGAACGGCCGTCATTGGTGGTGATTGTTCGGCAGCGGCCGCCAGATGGCCCAGGGCATACACCCACTGCTGGGCGGCTTCCGGGGTGAAGTCGCTAGGCATAGCGGGCGTGGTCCACATCCACTTATTAGGCGTAAGGTAAACGGCCGCTCCCGGCGGCAGTGTGGGATTGTTCATAAGCAGGATGAGGTGGGATTGAACGGCCGTATCCGCCAAAAACATCTCGCCCCAGGCAGGATCGTGGGCAAAGGCGATAAAGTTTTCCACCAGATTGGGCGCATTTTCCACAGGGCGTTGTCCCCGCCAGCGCTGCACAAACGCCGAAAAACGGCGCGCCCAGCCACGCGGCTGGGCCATCATCAGGCGGCTCATGACGGGTGTTTCTACAGAGATGTCCATCCACAGCCCGGTAAATTTGCGATAGCTGATGTCGCTGGTGACGTATTTGTTGCGGGTGCGCAGGGCAATGGTGATGGTGGTGGAACGGCCGTACACCTCCCCCACATACTTCCGCCCAGCAAATAGTGAATCCAGTTCCAACCCCAGCGGCAGAAAACAGCGGTCCAATTGGTCCCGCACATCCCCCAACCCCGCCACAATCAGCGGCTTGCCCACACCTTTATTCAGATCGTCTTCGCTCATGATTGCTCCAGCTTCACCAATTTTTCCACAATTCTAGCCAGCAATCGATCACATTCCGATCCGAGACAATTGAGGGAATAAGACACGGCCGTTGTGCAAAATAGCCATCACCCTGAGTCTGCTAATTTAAGGTTTCCACTGAGCCAAAAATTCAGTAACGACCGTATCTGTCAACTGCGTTTCTACAGAACCATCAGTATTTACAAGATACAAATCATTGTTGTCATTCTGGTCCGAAGCGAAAAGGATTTTTGTGCTATCGGGTGACCACCCGATAATCCTTTCAATAGATTCGCTAGACGTTAGCCGATTCACGTTAGAACCATCAGCATCAGCAACGTAAATATCATAATTGCCATCTCGGTTTGATAAAAACACCATTTGCATCATGTCCGGCGAAAAGCCGTAAAGATAATCGCCAGAACCCAGTGCCGGGTTACTCATGAGCGACATATCAGCCATGTTAAAGATAAGAGATTCGGTGGGGTAATTATCATCATCATAATCCGTTACCTGGCCGTACAAAAGCGTGCCATCAGACGACCAACCCCAATTGCGTCCAACCAGAGAAGAAATTTGGATGACCTCTTCTGGAGGGATATGTTGAAAAAGGAAAACTCCGGATTGTAAGTTAACAATCCACTCTCCATCAGTTGACCAGGTGAGCCGAGGGTCTACCAAGTATTCATTAACCGTCTCTGTGGTAGGAGGTGGAGTAGGCCTTATGATGGTCGTGATCGTTTCATCATTTAGATTGACGGACTTTACGTTCCTGTCCCAAACAAAAGCGATGTAATTACCGTCAGGAGACCAGGATGGGGCAAATACGGAGCTGTAGCCATCATAATCAGCCTGCAATTTTAAGTCGGCCACGCTTTCAACAACCGACAGATCGGTTCCATCGGCATTGATGATATAAAGCTCATCATCGGAATCGGAAACAAATGCCAATTTTGACCCATCAGGTGCCCAGGTATAGACAGGTGCGCTGCGGTACCTGTTGAAAGCGACACGTAGAGGAACCTCTACGAGATTGGAACCATCTGCATCCATTATAGCCAGTTGAAAACTTTTATCGCCACCATTCGGATCGCGGGGAGATGTGATGCCATCGTTCATAAACCCAAACACGATTCGCGAGCCATCTGGCGACCATGAGAAATCCACACCATAACCAAACCACTCTGGTGTATAACCATCGGGCAAGTTACGGATGGCTTCGGGGAAATCGATGCGCTCTGAGCCATTGGCGTTCATAACGCCTATTTGGTAGGCGTTGGCTTCTCCATTGTAAAAAGCAAAGGCTATTTGACTGAGTGGTGTAGGTGTCGCCGTTGGTGTGCTTGTTGCCGTTGCCGTTGGTTCCAGAGTAGCCGTGTTGGTGGGCAGTGGCGTTGCTGATGGTTCTGCGGTTGGCGTGGTTGTGGGTACGGCCGTATTTGTCGGAATTGGTATGTCTGTACTGATAGGAACGGCCGTTGCCGCTATTTCCTCAGGCTTATTTGCCGTCGCACAAGCCGCCGTTAGCAATGTTAACATTATTGTGAATAGAATGATCTGCTTTTTCATGTGCTTTTCCTTTGGGGGAACGGCCGTTTCTAGTCCAAACGGCCGTTCCTAATTCCATTACTTATTTGATAACCAATGGCAAATAAACATAACTCAAATCGGCCCACTCAAATGCGCCAATGTCACAAATGGCCGTGCCATCGCCATCGCCATCAACTGGCCTGCTAGTACCCAGTTGATCTGTTGCAGCGCAAGCAGGAAAACCACTTCCAGGAGCAGCTGGATTTCCAGCATCAATTGCGGGACTGTTCGCCACCAGGGGATAGTAGGCGGGCGATCCTGTCAGCGGATCCAGCAGCGGATCGATTGGGTTGGCATTTGTGCCTGTTTGGTCACCGGTAACAGCCGTCCAATTACATCCATCTACTTTCCCCACCAGGTTATAACCGGATGACACGAGCGTTCCCGAAGCGCCGATACAATCGGGTGCTTCCCCGCCACTATCAACATTCAACGCAATAATACTGTTGGCGACAGTCATTGTTCCTGTAGATGAAGAGAAAATGCCGCCACCATCACCTGAACCATTGTTATCACTATCTGCTGTATTATTTGCAATGGTTGAATTATTAAGAGTTACTGTGCCATTTGAAAAACTAATGCCGCCACCAGCTTCAGTGGCTTGATTGTTATTGAGTGTGCTGTTTGTGATGGTAAGCACAGTATCAGTAAGAGCATTAATCCCTGCACCATCCCGCGCAGTATTTCCCGAAACAGTGCTGTTTTTTATGTCAAGCGTTGAGGAGCCGGCTGCATGACTGATGCCGCCCCCAGTGGCTGTCGCTGAATTATTAGTCAATTGACTATCGGTAATATAGATGTTTCCCGCCGCAGCATAATTGGTAAAACCACCGCCTTGCCACGCTGAGTTAGCAGTAAAGATAGTGCTGGAGATGTCGGCTGTTCCTTGATAAGACGCAAAGGTCAGTCCACCACCAGAACTGGGCAATCCCGTAGCTTCATTATTCTGAAACGTACTGCCAGTTAAGCTAAGATAGCCGACTGGCGACCCAACATATATGGCTCCCCCGCTGCTATCATCTACAGAAACAGCATTATTGGTAAAAAGGGTATTGGTTATAGCAATTGTGTCGGTAAAATTATTACTGTAGATTGCACCGCCATATTGGGATGCGCTGTTATCCGTAAATGTGCCATCCGTGATATTAAGCGTTACGCTGTCCGCTTCACTCCAATAAGCACCACCGTTGCTGTTAACTGCCGTATTCCCATCAAATGTCGTCCCAACCAGAGAGATAGTTATATTGTCAGACCAATTGGCAATACCTCCACCGCTGTATACGCCACTTGAATTATTGCGGAATATAGTGTCTTGTATTGCGGCCGAGATATTCTGACCATCAATTGCAAGACCTGCCCCATTGCCGTTGCCATCTCCGGGAATTTGATTATCTTCAAAAGTACTAGCAAGAATATTTATCTGGGAGGTAACATCTACATTACTTGCGCGAAAGTAAACACCCCCACCATAACCTCTTCCCGTATTGTTTAAGATTTGACTCGTTTCAATACTGAGTACTGTTGGACCTGAACTGGAATAAATACCACCACCATAGTAACCACTGTTATTAGCTATTGTACTACCAACAAGGCTAATATTGGCAGGAAAAATTGAAGATATTCCCCCACCTGACCATCCTCTAGCATCGTTGTTACTGATATTGCTGTTCATGATGATTACATCGCTGAAAGTTGCAATGCACATCCCACCGCCGGTGCTTAATACAGTAGCATTGTTAACGACAGCACTTTCTTGAATGGTTAGCCTGCTGTTTGTACGAATACCGCCACCACCACAAGTAAAAATGGAAGGATCATTCACCTCACCATTTTGGATGGTTATTCCGGCTAATGTTGTTGCGCTAAATACATCAAATACTCTATCCAATTGGTTACCATCAACAATGGTGCTGTCAGAACCTCCACCATTGATGGTAAGGTTATCAGTGATGTCTAAATCGCCAGTGGCAGCGTCATCTTCATCTGCACCTGCAATTGTAATTATGTAGGTTCCCGCAGGTAGCGTGATAACATCATCTCCGGCCAGAGCATTGGCTTCCTGGATAGCCGCACGTAGGGTACAAACGTCGCCGCTGGTGGTGCAATTACCGTCGCCGGGGTTGGCATCTACAGCATCGGTTGTGCTGTTGACGATGAAAGATGCGGCGTAAACAGGTGTTATAGAATAGCCACTCATCAACCCAATTAAGGCCAAAATTAGCCCAACACTGATAAACAAAATAGCAATAAATAGTTTTTTCCTCATTGAACTCTCCTGTAAATATTACGGCACGGCCGTTCCTGAAAACGGCAAGTTGAAATGGGCAGCAAAAAACTGCCCAGCACAAATCGTTTGGGCAGTTTTCGCATCAATCTACTCAATTCTGGAACGTTAATTTGATCCTAAATTGCCCAAACAGCACAGGGGCAGTATACTGCTCACTTATAGAACCTGTTGCAGCTTTCGGACTAAAAACGGACAAAAATCAGACACGTTTATCAGTGGAGCCAGTACTCAAGTAATGGAAATTGCGGAAATTACAGCCACCAGGTTAAAGCAAGCTTTGGCTGCTGGACAGCAAGTCCAGCCTTTTCCTCATGCATTACTAGAGTTAGATATTTTACGGGAACGGGTAGGACAATCACCTACCGAACAGCAGATACATTTGCAGGATTGGCTTACGGAGCTAATTCAAAATCGCTTGCAACAATATCGTCAATTTGAGAATCAGTTAATCATCCATCCTAATCCACAAACACGGCAAGAAATTACGGCCGTTCTTGCCAACGACTTTTCCCATAACAATGCAGAATTAGAAGCGTGGAGTGCTTTGTACTATCGATACTGTTCTCTAGCGAGCCTACCTGTAGCGGAATTAGCGCAGGCAGCAGCCGTCGTGCCTCGTCAATTTAACCGGCGGGTACAAATGGGGTTGGATATGCTGGTTGATTTAGTACGGAGGGAAGAGATGGCAGCACACGGCCGTATCCATAAACAGCAACTACGCCGCCATCTCCCCCCACCTGATTACAATCAGCTTTTTGGTAGTCAACCTCTCTTGCAACAGCTAACCGATTGGTTCCAAAAAGAAAACAATACCAGTTTCATAAGTATCGAAGGGCTCGGTGGTATTGGCAAAACTGCTCTGGCCAGAGCCTTTGCTGAGCAATTAGCCGAAGCTGCCGAATTGGCAGACATCCTGTGGGTCAGCGCCCGCCACGAATGGCTTAACCCTCAGGGTGAATTACAACCCATATCAGACCCAGCCCACTCTCTGGCAGATATTGTCACCCGCCTGGCTAGCCAATTGGGGCAGACGGAATTAGCGGGGCTGGCAGTAGAAGATAAATTAAATCGCTTGCAACCGACGTTGGCCTCCGCCCTCTATCTGATTATTATTGATAATTTAGAAACGTTGGCTGACGTAAAACTCCTGTTACCAGCATTGGGCATTTTGAAACAGTCTGCTCGCTTTTTACTGACAAGCCGGCATACACTTGGGCATTATTCTTTTGTGCAGAAACTCCCTGTCCCCCCACTTTCCCTGGTGCAAAGCCGCGCTTTAATAGAAGGCGAATTAGAAAGACGCGGGCGCAAGGTGACTATTGCTCAGCCCACAATGCAACAGTTACATCAACTTATTGGCGGGGTGCCGTTGGCCTTAAAATTGACGGCGGCGCAGTTGGCACATTTGCCGCTTCAAGATGTCTTGCAGGGTTTACAACAAGCGAGCTATCAATCAAGTGAAAAGCTATTCACTTACATCTATCACCGTACCTGGCAGCTCTTGTCAGAGACGGCCAAAGCGCTGTTACTCTCTCTGCTTTCTATTTCAGCTGATGGTGAGAATATTGAATGGCTTCGTCTGATGTGCCCGTTACCAGAAGATGAATTTGAAATCGCCCTGCGGCAGCTGCAAGATTATTCCTTAATTGAAGTATCAGGGTCACCACAGTCACCCACTTACAACCTGCATCGTTTAACCATTACGTTTTTACAGACGGAAATTTTACTAAATTGGGCGACGATAAGTTGATGGGGGAAGAATCAAGGGGGAGGTCTACCAACTGGCAGTTTGAGCGGGAAAGCTGGACAGACTTTTATGAAAATCAGCTGCAACGACAGTTGGCGCAAGCCCTGTCGTTCATCCGTTCTCAAACAGAGTCTCTACAGTTAAAAGAACATTTCGACAGCTTTCTCGTTTTACTCCGTCGAGCCCGTTCCCACTCAAACCTACACATTGCCTACATTAATTTATTAACAGCACTGCATCCGTGGCCGCTGCGCTGGGGAGAGTGGGACGCCTGGGAGTTAGAATTACAACAGGCTATCCCCGTTTTGGCTGCTCATCAACATATAGCGCAACAAGCAGAGTTAATGACTTATTTGGCTGAAATTCAGTTTAGAACGGGACGATTGGAAACGGCTGTTCAAACCAGTCATAACGCCGCCAATATCGCTTGGAAAAGCGGAGAAGTTACAGCTTGGGCAGCAGCAACCAGCCGAGGTATTTACGCTCTAAATCGTTTGGGTCGCAACGATGAGGCTCGCCAATTGCTGGCACACGGCGAAGCACAGTTAACAGAAAATGCAATTGAGGCCCCCCAACTGTCACATCTGGAAGCATCTGGACATCTTTTATTGAGGCGCATGGTGTTTATGCGCTACGATGGTATTCCAGGAGAGGCAGCCCGACGCGCCCAGATGCTTATCACCACCTTGTCCAATTATTCCCAGGTTGACAAGCGGCTCCTGGCCACTCTTTATACCGACCAGGCCACGATGCTGTGGGCCGCCGACCAATACGATACGGCCGTAAGCTCTCTGAAAAAAGCCATCGGTATTTACACAGAGTTGGGTGACACCTATGAAGCCATTACTACACGAGGCAATCTTGGTATTGTGTACTGGAGCATGGCCCGGCTAGGCGAGGCAGAAACAGCCATCCGCGACAGTTTGCAATTGGCCGAAACATTCCATGCCCGCTTGCGAATAATGAATGAAATGGGTAATTTGTGCGCTATTTCTTTTTCCCGGGGGAAGCTAGTACAAGCCTTGTCTTTTACAGAGCGTCATTTAGCCTTAGCGCAAGAGGCAGACGATGCTGCTGAAATTAATCGTGCTTATGGTAATCGAGCGATGGCTTTGCTTTATTTGGGAGATTATGAAGCCGCTTTACCCTTGTTAGAAGAATCCTTAGACCGTTTACACACACTAGGATTGTTGCAGCAATTAGCGCAAACCTATGCGCATCTGAGTTGTTGTTTAGATGGATTGGGAAGGCGTGAAGAAGCCATAACGGCCGTTGCCCAAGCCGAAAACCTCATTCAGAACATTGAATCACCATCTATTCAGGTCCTAATTTTGCGCTGCCGCGCCAGACTTACTCCTTTACAAGAGGCTACAAATTTGGTGAAGCAGGCTTTGGCGCTGGCTCGACGTCACTCCCAACGATTAGATGAGGGTATTTGTCTGTTGCGGCTTGCTCTTTTATCCTCAGGCCTCCATCAAGCTCAGTTTTGGGAAGAGGGTTCAGCCATCATAAATGAAATTGGAGCTGAAGCCTGGCTAGACGGCCGTTCCCTCCAAAATCCACCAACTCTAGCAACGATTTTGTAACTGACTCTGTGTATCTCCTCATATTCCGCATATCAACTCTGGTATCACACGAACTAACTGCACACTCATATCCTCCAGCCCTGCCATAATCAGCGGCTTACCTACACCTTTATTCAGATCGTCTTCGCTCATGATTGCTCCAGATTTACGGCCGTTTCAACAATTGACAGTAATTCTAGCCCGCAATCGATCACAATCCGATCCAAAGCGCATGAAGTCAAGCTTACCAGCGCGGTATCTTTTTCTCGCTTCGCCGCAGCTCACACCCACAGTTCAGGCAAATCAGGCGGGTAACGCGGATCTTGTTTCGATGCCAGAATTGATACTTTCTGAAACCAGAGAAGAGTGTATATTGAGGAAAAAGACGTCCACAATCTGGACATATTCCCTGTCTAAGCTGGCCCAGCGCCTTTAACCCCAAAATACCAGCAAGCAAAAACAAGATAACAGCAATTGCCCAAAGGTCTGTGCCAGACCAAAGAGTAAAGAGATATAAACTTAGGGACAAAAGGACAAGCGAACACAACAAACAAAAGAGAAACCCTCTCCGCGATGGCATAAAGCACGCTCCTCAAACTGTTTGGGCGTGTAATGTAGGCACAAAAGCGACACCCAGCGACCTTGCCGGATAGTATAAAAAATTTGGCTAGAGAATCAAATATGGCAGGCAAGATTCTCAGCCAAATCTTCAAAAGCTTAACTTTCACAACAGCAAAAATGAACCAAAACAGGAAAAGAAAAGAGGCGTCAGGGTTAACTGACTTGTGTATGCGGGCAGTACTTTGGGTTGATAAACGACCAGTTGGTGAACCAACACAGCCGATCGAGGTCAGCTTACGACCTTTCAGCTCACCAACTGTACCCAAACAGGTTAATTATGGGTCTTTTGGCTCCCCAAACAGACCCAAATAGGGGTAAAGAAGCGGTATTGGCTGACCAAATACGGCCGTTTACCCTCCCACACCACCCATTTGCTCACCAAAAACCTGCATCTAAGCCGTTTTAAGCCCTTTCAGCTCACCAACCGTGTTGATCGAGGCCTGAATTGGTTCATTTGGTTCACCAACTGGTTGCAAACAGGCTTCCGCCTGTTGATTTGTAGCGTAAACACTGTTAGGCTACACGTTTTTCACCTTCAGCGGGTAACCGCCCTTGGAAAATCGCGGCGGCAGGCTAGATGTGCGGGCTAATCTTCTGTATCAAGCTCATTTACCAGCGAGTTTATATACTCTAAAGATTGGTGGCGGAAGTAGGTATTGTACAGTTCCGCATAGTGGCCGCTGTCGGCCATGAGGCTGGCGTGGGTGCCTTCTTCGATGATACGGCCGTTACCCATCACAATGATCCGATCCGCATTTTTTACCGTGCTCAGCCGGTGGGCAATCACAATGGCGGTGCGCTCACGCATCACCTCGTCCAGCCCCTCCTGAATTTGGGTTTCGGTGAACGGGTCCACGCTGGCGGTCGCTTCATCCAAAATGAAGATAGCTGGGTTTTTGAGCAGGACGCGGGCCATTGCCACCAACTGCCGCTGCCCCATCGAGAGGTTGCTGCCACGCTCACCGACGTCGGTATCTAGCCCCTGGCTCAAGCCGTGCAGCCATTCGCCTTGGCTAATCCGGTTGGCGGCGGTGAGCACTTGGGCGTCATCGGCCTCTGGACGGCCGTAGCGAATATTGTCCCGAATGGTGCCAGAAAAGAGGAATGGTTCCTGCGGCACCAGCCCGATCTGCTTGCGATAGCTCCCCAAATCAAGCGTACGAATATCGTGATTGTCTACCAGAATACGGCCGTCCTGGAACTCATAAAAGCGGTTGAGCAGCTTGGCGATCGAGCTTTTGCCCGCGCCCGTGTGCCCCACCAGCGCCACCGTCTCCCCCGGCGCAATCGTCAGAGAGAACTCCGGCAGCACCGTTTCCTTGTCGGTGTAGCTAAAGCGCACCTTCTCAAAGCGAATCTCCCCGCGCAGCCCACCAGCCACCTCACTGGAATCCGTCTGCTGCACTTTCGGCTCCAAATCAATCAGAGCAAAGACACGCTCGGCGGCGGAGAGGCCATCCTGAAACTGGCTCCAGAATGAGGCGATGCTGGTCATGGGGAACCAGAAAAAGCCGACGGCCTGCATGTACAAATACCAATCGCCCGGCGACAAACCGGCCAGCCCACCCAGGAACGAATCGGGCAAAGTCGCCAATCCACCAGAGTAGACAAGAACGGCCGTACCAATCCCCGAGGCAATCACCATAATCGGGAAAATGGAGATGAGCACCAGCCCGCGCCGCACGCCGACGGCGTACCCCTGCATGTTGTTGGCGTTGAACGTATCGTAAATCGCCCCTTCCTGCCGGAACCCTTTGGCCACGATGATACCGCTCACCGACTCCTGAATTTGCGCGTTGATTTTGGCCGTCACCCGGCGCGCGTCCTGCGTTACACGGCGGGCGATGCTGCGGAAGCTCAAGGCAATCGCCACCGCCAGCGGCGTCATGCCGATGAGGAGCAGCGTCAGCCAGACGTTGATACTAAACAGCCAGACCGTCAGAATCACTACCAGCAGCACCTGGCTCAATAAATTCAGCGACAAATCGACCACTGCCGCAAAATCCTGCGTGTCCGACGTCACGCGGCTCACCACTTTGCCAGACGGGTGTTCGTCATAAAAGGACAAATCATGGTTGATGGTCGCCGTAAACACATCCTCACGTAGCTGCAACACCACATTGCCCACAATCCGCGCCGAGAAATATTGGCGGATGAAGTTGAACACCCACGCCGACGCCCCCATCAGCGAGACGCCGACCGCCAGCAGTAGCATCGTCCGCGTGCTCGGGTCAGCGGCAATCACGTCAATCGCCCGGGCAATAATGATCGGCCCCGCCGTGCCCGCCACCGAATTCAGCGTGATCATCAGCGCCACCAGCGTCATCTGCCGTGAATACGGCCGAAAATACCCCACAATCCGCCCCAACAGCTCCCGATCCGAGTAACTGCGGTCATAATCTTCAGTGTCTAAACCATCTAAAATAAATCCCATAACAATTTCCTTGCGTGAAATCGCCCGCATTAAATCAATTTTCGTAGGGGCGAGGCAATCGGCCACAATCTTGGCCCAGCAAAACACCTTCGCTCCGATTGCCTCGCCCTTGTCACCGCAATTTAGGGCGAGGCGGTGGCGAGACCAGATTATTTGTTACATCATCCATCTTTCGCCACCGCCTCGCCCCTACCACAAATCAATCATACCGGGCAAAGATGCGCTGGTAGGCGGGGCTGCGGGCCAGCAGTTCTTCGTGGGTGCCCTGGTCGGTGAGACGGCCGTTACTCAACACCAAAATCTTGTCCGCCCAGCGAATCTGCGATAGGCGATGGGTAATAAGGAAGGTCGTTCGCTGGCGGCTGATGCGCCGCATCGCCTGCTGAATCTGGTCCTCGGTGGCACTGTCGATGGCGCTGGTGCTGTCATCAAGAATGAGGATGCGCGGATTGGTGAGGAAGGCGCGGGCAATGGCAATGCGCTGACGCTGCCCACCAGAGAGCGTCACACCGCGCTCACCCACTTCCGTCTCGTATCCTTCGTTGAAGCTCGTAATAAATTCGTGCGCCTGCGCTTCTTTGGCCGCCTGCTCAATCTCGGCCTGCGAGGCGTCCGGCACGCCAAAAGCAATGTTCTCCGCCAGCGTACGCGAGAACAAAAAGATGTCCTGCTCAATCGTAGAAATTTGGGAACGGAGCGACTCCAGGCTCCAGTCCCGCACATCATGACCATCAACGAGGATACGGCCGTTCCCCGCATCAAAAATCCGGTTAATCAGTCGGGTCAGCGTCGTCTTACCAGAGCCAGTTTGGCCCACGATGGCCACCGTCTGCCCAGGTTCCACGGCAAAGCTAATGCCGTCCAGCACCGGTTCGCCCTCATAGCCAAAACGCACATCCTCGAACTGCACCCGTCCTTGAATTTCTGCCTGATGGCCACCCTCATTTTCGTCCAGATCCGTCTCATCATTGATGAGCTGCAAAATGCGGCGGGCGCTAGCAATGCCCAACTGCACCAGATTGAACGAGAAGATAGAGATAAACGTAGGGAAGCGCAGCACGCCAAACAGCCCCATGTAGGTTACAACCTGGCCCAGGGTTAAAGTCCCTGCGCGCCACAGCCACATCGCATGGAAAAAGCCAGCCCCCAGCGCCAAACTAAACACCAACAGCGGCAAATAGCGGGCCTGGATCACCCCCTGCTGCACAAAATAATCCCGATATCGCCCTGCGTCGCGAGCAAAGTTTTGAATCTCCTGCCGCTCCTGCGCGTTGCCCTTCACCACCTCAATGCCGCCGATGGATTCGGCCAAGCCGGCATTCATCGTGCCGAACTGCTCACGCATCGCCTCGCTCACCGGGTTGAGTTGCCGCGCATAATCCGAGACGGTAATAGTAAACAGCAGCAAAAAGATGCCCGGCACCAACAGCAAATCCAGCCGAATGGAGGCCATCACAATGATAGGCGCCACAATGCCCATCAAACCATCCACCAGCAGCATAATGCCGGGGCTAAACATGATGTTTAGCGAGCGCACGTCGTTGGTAGCCCTGGCCATAATGTCGCCAATGCGCTGACGGCCGTGGAAGGTTTGGCTCTTGCCCAACAGGCTAATGTACAGCTCGTCCCGACTATCTCGCTCAAGAAGCTGCGCAATGTACTCATTGGAATAGTTACGAGCAATCCCCAACACACTTTGCGCCGCCACCGCACCAAATACAGAAAACGCGACGCCCAACAGCGCGGTAGCCGCCCACCCGGGCGTGCTAATCAAATCAAAGGCGCGCCCGATGAAGACCTGCACGTAGCTGGCAGCAAAATTGTTGATGATAGATGCCACGGTGACCAAAATGGGCAGCCAGGGATAGCGCAGCACGTGAGACAAAATCCAGCGAATGGGGCCGCTGCGATTGTAGTCGTACTCATTTTCAACGCGAAACTCTTTTTTACTCAATTCAGCCTCTTCATGAAAAGCAGCTACGCCTTTTGAGCCGTTGCTCTCGCTTTTATTGGGCAAATCACAGCAAGCAGGTGTGCTTGTTGTGAGATTGCCTGATTTGCTTCATGTTGATACACAACCAGTTCCTTCACAGAAGCAAATAATTATATCTCAATTAGAACAATTGTGCGCCTCTATAGGGAAGTTACGACAAATGTCATGTTTTTTTAGTACTATCGTCTTTTTACCAGAGCGCTTTGATTTGTTATTATGCATCCGAAATCAAATGGAGCCCATACTCTTCATCCTTGCTATCCACCCGATTCATAAGTAAACCCCACCATTTTCCTTTTGGTTGGAGTTGTTTAGGGTTCTGCATCGTCATCATTCGCGACAACATGGCAGAATGCTGTCCTAAAGCTTTTTGATTTGCCGGTAGTTTGCATGGTTCAAATGGAGAAGTATAAAACGAATGCATATTGATCATGAGAATCGGCCGTACGGCCGTTCCACACCCATCCCTTTTATTAGCCAAACATCAACTGTAAAGCGGCTGCAAAAACTGCTGCCTCAATTAGGTCGTGGCGGCGGGCGCATTAGCGCCTCCATCTACGACACCGCCCAGGTGCTGCGAACCTACCCGCCCGCGGCAGGCGTTACGCCGGGGCTGGAATGGCTCAAGCAGCAGCAACAGCCAGACGGCGGTTGGGGCAGTCTTGCTGCGCCGCTTTACCGTCGTATTTCCACCCTGGCCGCGCTTCTGGCGCTGCACCAATACGCTGATATCGTGGATTCTTCGGAAAACATTGCCGCCGCGTTGGAACATTTGCGCTTCCAACGCGAGCTTTGGGACAACACGGTGCCAGACAATTTACCAGTCGGCGCAGAGCTGATCTATCCCTATTTGCTGGATGAAGCAGCCAAGCTTGATTTGAAAATCCCGCGTCTGGGCAACACCGCTTTGGTCACACAAGGCAACAGAAAGCGAGATTATATTTCTCGCATTAAACCAGAAGCGGGTTCGGCACCGATGCATTCCTGGGAAGCCTGGGGCCAGGAACCTGAGCTAGATTTTCTGGACAGCGCCGCCAGTATTGGTCATAGTCCGGCGGCTACGGCCGTTTGGCTATCACGTCTACCCAAAAATCCAGAGACAGAAGCGCTGCGCCGCCAGGCTGAAATGTATTTGAATCGCTCTGCCCAGGCCACAGGGGTTAACATTCCGGGCGTGGTGCCCGGCATCTGGCCCATCGACCGGTTTGAGCTGGCCTTTGGTTTGTATCCGCTGTTGATAGCTGACCTGCTGGATAACCAAACGCTGCAAGCAACCTTGCAGCCTCAGTTAGATATGCTGGGCTTTGCCTTGACAAGGCAAGGCATCGGTTTAAGCGACCACTTTTACCATGATGGCGACGATACGGCCGCAGCGCTGGCCATCTTGCACGCCGCCGGCTACATAGTCGATCCGTCGATTTTGCAGCGATTCCGCGGTAATGGCGTGTATTATGCGTTTGCAGGTGAGATGCAGATGTCGCTGTCGCTAACCGCCCGGGCTGTACACGCGCTGCGCCTGTTTGGCCTGCGCGATGAAACCGCTATCCAGTTTTTACTCGATACTCAGGGTGAAAACGGCCGTTGGAAAGACGACAAATGGCACATCTCCTGGCTCTACAACACCTTGCATCTGGTGCTGGCCCTGGCCCCTGAACCGGAAGGGTACAATGCTATGATGCATGCCCAAACCGACCTCATTCACAACCAGCATCCCGATGGCGGCTGGGGCGTCACCCGTGAAGCCACTCCGTCAGAAACGGCGTATGCCGTGCTGGCTCTGTATGCGCTACACAAAGAGAATCTTCTCACCGAAGCCGGCCGGCGCGCCTTCTTGAAAGGCCAAACCTATCTGCAAGATGCCAGCATCCGGGAAGATTTAGTGCCCATGTCACTCTGGATTGAAAAAGAGCTGTATATGCCTCCTCGGATCGAGAAGATGTTCGAGATGGCAGCGCTGCTTGTATCCATACAATAATCTTTCTCGCCTCCGTAAATAGTAAAAAAGGCTGCACCCTCGCGAGAGTGCAGCCTTTTTGTATCCATTAAATGTAAGCCATACTTTTATTGTTACAGTTTAGGAATCTTTAACACCTGCCCCACGCGAATCAGGTTTGGGTTGTCCCCAATGACGTCCTGATTGGCTTCGTAAATCAGCCGCCAGTTGGCCTGGGTGTTGTAATATTTTTGGGAAATAAAGCTCAAGTTATCCCCAGAAACCACCTTATGCTCGGCAATAAATTCGGTAAAGCGGGATTGGCTGGCTGCTTTTTGTTTTGCGGCGGCAGCAGCTTCTTCGGCAGCTTTCGCTTCAGCTGCTGCTTTGGCCTCGGCCTCCGCTTTGGCTTCCGCTTCCCGCTCCGCTTTTTCTTGGGCACGTTCCTGACGGCGTGCCTCTAGCGCCTCGTCACGTTTCTGCTGCTGCGCTTCCAGCTTGGCTTCTCGTGCCGCTTCTGCTTTGGCTTCAGCCGCAGCTTTTGCCCTGGCTTCTGCCTCTGCCTTAGCTTTTGCTTCCGCTTCAGCCTTAGCCTTCGCCTCTGCTTCTGCCTTGGCCTGGGCGGCAGCCGCCGCTTTTGCCTCGGCAGCTTCCTCGCGGGCGGCCTGTTCGGCCGCTTGTTTGGCCTGGCGGCGAGCCTGTTTGTGCGCTGGTGTTGCCTTCAGGGCGTTGGCAATCATCTGTAACGCTTCACTTTCTTCTTCACTGGTGTTTTTGCCAATCCCTAAAACACCCTCCCCAGCAGAGTTGGCCACGGAACGGCCGATACTCAACAAAAATTCGCTGAAATCATCCAGATCATCTACGCCCAGTTTCCGTTCCACAATGCCGGAAATTTGGCCCAGCGCATCTTCGGCGTCTTTTTGGGTTGCTTTTTCAATGGCTTTGTCAGGCTCATCCTCATTGGCAATCACATCCCGCACCAGCGGGTTGCTGGATTTATAAGATTCCAGGGCGTTATTCAGCGCTTTGGCTTCTTTGCGCTTGACGATGAGGGCCACACGGCCGTCTGCCGCGGACAAGGCAGCGTTTACCCAGAATGGTGCGTCTTTCACCAGCTCCCATTCGGCAGCCGTTAACTTTGCTTTAGACATGAATTTCTCCTTTCACTGTTTATGCGTTTGTTTAGGACGAATCGGGACATCCATTTTATTAGACCGGGAATTGCCTGTTTTGTCACTTTTTAAACTTAAAATTTTGTGGTGAATCTAACGGCCGTTCCGCTCCGTATGCTTTTATAGAACTATTTGTAACCTTTCTGGGCAAGCTCCGTCCAAAGAAAACATGGATTTAGAATCAATGTACAAAGAAACTGGTGCTTCACTTTTAACTGATTTGCGTAATCGTGAACCAGACGCGTTTGCCTACCTCTTTGAGCACTATTCCGACAAGATTTATCGCTTGGCGATCAGTATGCTCAAGCAAGAGGCCGCAGCCGAAGGCGTGGTGCAAGATACGTTTTTGCGGCTGATCGAACGCCTGGATCAGTTTGAAGAACGATCACAGCTAGGCACATGGCTCTACCGCATTGCCTATAATTTAACGGTGGACAGGTTGCGCAAAAGAAAACCTGAACTGGAATTGGGAGATGAGCCGGAAGACGGCCGTTTAACCGCCCCCGTTCACCTGGTAGATTGGCAGCAATGGCCAGAAAATTTACTCGCAGATGCCGAAGTAACCGCCGCATTGGATGACGCCATTGCCGCCTTGCCCGAGAAATTTCGCATCGTCTTTGTACTGCGCGAAATCGAGGGCTTATCCACACAAGAAACGGCCGAAATCACCGGCTTATCACTCAACGCCACCAAAGTACGCCTGCACCGCGCCCGCCTCTTTTTACGTGAGCATTTAACCCAATCGCTGTTTGCGGTTGGCACAGAGATTGAAACCAAATGAAATGTGAAGAACTACTCCAATACCTGTCTGACTACATCGATCAAGCGTTGGATGAAGACCTGACCGCTGAAGCCCAGGAACATTTAGCCACCTGCCATAACTGCCGCGTGGTGCTAGATAGCACCCAGCAGACAATCTTTCTGTTCCGCGAGCAAGGCAAGCGTACCATTCCAGCCCAAAGCCGCAGCCACCTCTTTGATCAATTACAGGATGCTTTTCTGAAATCAAAAACTTCTCAATAAGTTTTGTAACCTTTTTCCTTCGGCTCCG
Organism: Ardenticatenaceae bacterium; assembly: GCA_020634565.1. Classification (GTDB taxonomy): domain Bacteria; phylum Chloroflexota; class Anaerolineae; order Promineifilales; family Promineifilaceae; genus Leptofilum. The sequence goes on along the minus strand of JACKBN010000006.1, from coordinate 8,467 downwards.
TCTAAAAAAACAAGTAGGGCAGAATGAGCAACAACGAAGACACCACCGGCACAACTATCCTCAAACTGATTTTGGTTTGCCTGCTTTGCCTCACGCTCATTACTGGCCTGGTCTATTTCGTTCAGTTTTTTACACAATAATTTTCGGAGGAATCAGATGAAACAAAATATGGGAAGTGCAGATCGTATTATTCGTGTCGTTTTGGCCGTAGCCGTGGCTGTTTTGTATTTTACGGGCCTCATTTCAGGAACGGTCGCTATCATTTTGGGCATTTTGGCCATCGTTTTCTTGCTTACCAGCGTTGTCGGCTTTTGCCCCCTGTATCTGCCGCTGAAACTATCGACCAAAAAATAGCAGCCAACCGTACCCCTAAACAACAAAAAAAGCGTGGCTTGGCCACGCTTTTTTTGTTGTCGTTTTCCAATAAATTTACTGGGGATTGAACTGTTTGTTTTTTTCTGCTTAAATACTCTTGATTCTCATGGAAAAATCAAACCGAAATGCCCTAAAAATTGGTTTTCAGTACGCAGTCGCCTTTTTGCTGGCCCGGCTTTTTTTCGACATGCTGCACGCCGCCTGGCTGTCCGCAAGCGGACCAGATGCTTTGTCTGGCATGTTGGCGCAATTGACTGGGGGGTGGAGCGGCCGTTTGTGGTCCGCCCTGCTCTTTTTCATTCTAGCTTCCATCATCATCTCTGAGTTGGGAGAACGCTTCTACAATCAAAGCTATCTCCGGCGGTGGTGGCTGGCTGGCTTTGGCCATGGCTTTTGGCTCAGCCTTTATGATGGTGCCAAAACAACCAGTTTTCTCTGGCTTTATATTATCATTGGCCTGGGACTTCTCGTTTTGCCGCTGTTCTTGTTCCCTGGCGAATCAAAAATCTTTGTGCATCCTGGTAAACCACGTAAAAAGCAGGCAGAAGGGTTTCTTATCAACGGTGGTAGCATCATCTTCCAACCGTCAGGTGACATTCTCACTGAGGGCCTTACCTGGCGAAATTTAATTGGGTCCATTGGGTTGATTATTTTGTCGCTGTTTGCCTGGTATTTGCACTGGCCCCCTTATGAATCCACCCCCTCTTCGCTCTTTGATTTCAGGGCTTATGATGCTGAGGTGGTAGGCGAACTTCTCTTTAGTGCCATTTTATTTCTAGAGGCGTTGCCTACGCTTTTTCGCTTTGCCCTTTACAGCGACCAACGCGCCCGCCTGCCCCTCGCCATCGGCAATGCCCCGGATACCCGCAAAAAGAAGACACCCTTTATTGACTGGCAAGATATCACCCACATTGAAATGGTAACAAACAGCGTACAAGGATGGCAGCTGGGACCCACGGCCGAAATCCGGCTGCATCTGCGGGATGGGGGCCAGCACAGTCTGGCCCAGATATCATTGCTGACGGCATTACGGCCGTTAAAACAAGCCCAGCGCATTACAGACAAACTAAAAGCCGCCCATCCCAACGCAGTTTCCACCGACAATTCCCTGCCCAACCCCGAACTACAAATCACCTAAACACGGTTGGCGATTCAATTCGCCTGATGTAACATCCAGCCAACTTTTGACCTCTGTCGGGCCGATGGAGGTCTTCTTTTTTGGAAACTCACCATGAAACAACCACGCCTGGTGGCGTTACAACACCGCGATTTTCGGCTGCTCTGGTTTGGGCGGCTGCTCTCTACCATGGGCTCGCAAATGCAGCAGATAGCCATTAGCTGGCACGTGTTTGAGCTGCTGCGCGGCCAAACGTACAGTCTGGACCTGTTTGGCCGCACCTTTGAACTCAACGCCAGTGCCATCGGGCTAGGCTCGCTAGGGCTGGCGCGGGTCATTCCCATCATCATTTTTGCCCTGCTGGGCGGCATGCTGGCCGATTCGCGCAATCGGCGGACGCTGCTCATTTGGGTGCAAACGGCCGCTGCCCTCTTCTCCGGCACGCTCGCCATTCTCACCTTCACCGACCAGATCACAATTCCCATCATCTACCTGCTCAGCGCGGCGCTGGCGGCCGCTTCCGCCTTTGACGAACCGGCGCGGCAATCCATTGTGCCCAATTTGGTGCCGCGTGAGCATTTGGCCAATGCCGTCACGCTGAACACGGTGCTGTGGCAGATTGCCACCATCGTGGGGCCGGGGCTGGCGGGTTTGTTGGTGGGCCAGTTTGATGTGGGGCTGGTTTACACAGTGGATGCGCTTTCGTTCGGAGCGGTGATTGTGTCGCTGCTGCTGATGGAGTATCGCGGGGAGGCGGCTACTCAAATTGGACAAGGTCTTGGCTGGGCAGCCTTGGTCGAAGGGGTCCGCTTTACCCTCAAAACGCGACTCATTCGCAGCACCATGCTGCTGGACTTTTTCGCCACCTTCTTTGCCTCGGCCCGCACCATGCTGCCCATTGTCGCCACGGACGTGCTGAAGCTGGGTGTGGAAGGGTACGGCTTTTTGGCGACGGCCCAGCCAGTTGGGGCAGCGCTCATTGCTGGGGGATTGTGGCCCTGCGGCACGACATTCGCCGCCAGGGGGTGGTGCTGCTGGTGAGCGTGGGCGTTTATGGCGTGGCAACGGCGCTGTTTGGTCTCTCGACCAGCTTTGCCCTCTCTTACATTTTGTTTGGCCTGACGGGTGCGGGCGACACGGTTTCTACCGTCATTCGCGGCACGCTGCGCCAGTTGCTGACGCCGGATCATCTGCGCGGGCGCATGACGAGTGTGAACATGGTCTTTTTCATGGGCGGGCCGCAGCTGGGCGAGTTGGAAGCCGGATTGGTGGCCTCACTGTTTGGCGCGCCGGTGGCCATCTTCACCGGCGGGCTGGCGACGGTGCTGCTGACGGCGCTCATCGCCTGGCGCTATCCGCGCCTGCGCAACTACACCAGCGACATGGCCGACGATCTTAGCAAACAGGCCGCTGCGTAAAGAAACTTATCCACAGATTACACAGATTACGCAGATTTTTTTGTCACCCCTTCACCCTGTCACCTTGTCACCCGTTCACGGCAAAGCCGGTAAAATATAGAAAACAACCAGTGAGGCAATCTATGGCAATTATTATTTTTGGCACCAAATGCGCGGGTCGTGGCCGACGACGGCGCCAGCAAACAAACGACCACCTGCCGCTACTGCGGCGATCTGGTCCAAATGGAGCCAGTGCGCAACAAGCGGTATTTTTCGCTCTTTTTTGTGCCGATTTTTCCCGCTGGAGAAAGGGGAAGCGGCGTGGCGCTGCCCCAACTGCAAAAAACTGTTCCTGCGTCGAGAGTGAATAATCCACAGATTTCGCAGATTTCGCAGATTTTTTGAGCAAAAATCAGTGTCCCATTTTTTATAGATGGATATTTTGGGAAGCGTGGAGCATGTGGCGGATGAGATCGTAGTGGGCGTCAACGGCCGTTTCAAACCGCGCCATCTCTCCCAAAGCTAAAATCTCACGTCCGGCTGGGGAGAGGTGCAGCTGCGTGAGCGCCTGCCGCAGCGATTGGCGCAGCGGCGCGGGCACGCTTTTGTGGATCACCCAGGGGGGAATCGGGCTAGGGCCGAGCGCCTCGATGCTGCGAATCTGAGTGGCCAGTGCCGGGTCTTCGCGCAGAGCCATCTCCAACACGGTGCTGTCGATGGCTGAGGCATCCACCTCGCCAGCCAAAACCAGTGCCAGCGATTGCAAATGCGCGCCAGAGGCCACTATTTTGCCAAAGAAGTCACCCGTTTCCCCCATTTGAGACAATTTGTAGCGCACGATGTGGTAACCAGATTGGGAACCAACCTCGTTGTAGGCCCAGGTCGTGCCGCGCAAATCCTCGAATTTGGCAAATGGACTGTCCTGGCGCACCACCACGTCGGAAAAGTAGACGGGCTGGTTTTGGTAGCGCGCGCCAGCCATGACGGGGAGCGCCAGCAGTTCGATGACGGGATCGGGAACGGCCGTTTCCTGCACGTACGGGTAGCCACACATCCACCCAATCTGAATTTGCCCCGTCAGCACCCCCTGCAAACAATCTTCCCACGGCGGGTCGATGATAAATTCGGTTTCCAGATTGAGCTGCGCCGCCAGATAATCGGCGATGGCGGCGGTGACGGCGTGGGTGTTGCGCGCCTGGCAGGTGGTGAGTTTTATTTTCATACGCGGTTGAGGTAGTCGAGGATGATGTTTGCGGTTTGAGACGGCCGTTCCAGCGTCAGCATATGGCCACAGTCAGGCAGTTCCACAAAGGTCGCTTCGGGCTGGAGCTTTTGCCAATGGTCCCATGCCTGGGGAAAGAGCGTATTGCTCTCGGCGGCGCGGATGGCCAGCGTGGGCTGCGTGAGCTGCGCGATGGCTTCCCACACGCCCAGCGGCGGCATCGCGTAAAATTGGGCTTCCCATTCACGCGGGAACAGTAGCTCAAAATCACCGTTGGCGGTTTCTTGTGTGGCTGAATTGACATAATCCCACAAAGCGTCATCGGAAAAACGATTGAACACGGATTTACGACGAAAGCGGGTAAAGGCAGCTTCGCGGCTCTCCCAATGGTTGCGCCGCTTGAGGGCGCCATCCACCATTTTGGTAAACGCGCCTTCTTCGGGGTTTTCGGCAATTTTTTGCAGAATGGCTGGGGGCAGCATGACGGGTTCAATCAGAATTAACTGTGAGAAGAGGTCTGGGCGGGAAACGGCCGCATACAACGTCGCCACGCCGCCCAGCGAATGCCCCACGCCGATCACCTGCTGCCAGCCCATCTGGTCAAAAAAGCGAATCAAATCTTCGGCGATGACGGCCCAGTCGGTCATCTCTTCAGGCTGGGAACCGGACCACAGCGGCCGGTGCTCGACGGCGTAAACGTGGAATTGTTCGGTGAGCGGCTCCAAAAATTGGCGGAACCCGGCCGGTGGGTAGGCGTTGGGATGGGCGAAATGGAGAATCGGCCCCTCGCCGCCAAAATCAATGTAGGGAATAGAATCAGTCAATTGGTTGTCCTTTTAAAAATTCGGTCGGCAATCGGTACCTGATGTAAGGGCGACCCGGCGGGTCGCCCCTACAATCGTCGGGATTCGTTGAAGAGATGCGGCCGTTTGCTGGCAATGGCGGTGACGAGGTCTTGATATTTGCCATTCCGCTCCGCAAACTCCACACACTCACGCATTTGATCGGCCGTTGATTCGCCACCAATGTCATTCTTGCCAATCCCCAATTCAAACAGCAGTCCGTGAAATTCTCCCTTATCAAAACCTGCGTTTAAGGCAGAAAGCACTTCACGTCGGGTGGGGAGGCCAACTTGCCGCATTTCCGTCGTGCTCACACCGTTGAGCAGTTTTGAACGTTGAGCCTAATCACTTCTCCATTTTCCCAGGGTAATGAATCGTGTCTACCTTCTCTTTTTCTAACTGTTCCAGATAGGCGTAATCAATCGGCTGTGCGTCTGAATGGCCGGGGATGGGCACAACCTCACGCGGTTTGGTACCCTGGATGGTGTCGTGGATACCCGCAAATTCCAGGCGGAAGAGTAGAAAACTGGCGGCGGTCGCCATCGCCACGGACAGAATTGTCCACGATGGAAATGCGAATGGTGGCGGCTTTGATGTCTGCTTTGACGAGGGCGGTGAAGCCATCATGGTTCAGCATGACGCCGGTGCGCCAGCGGATTTTCTCATCCACGCGCTGGTGTTGGCGCACCATGAAGCGGTGCAAAATGCTGCGCGGCAGGACGCTGTATTGGTAGGCAAACTGGAGCGCGTTGGCATCGTCCCACGCAAATGCAGGCTGCTCTTTGCTGATGAGATCGGGGATGAGGAGCGTTTGACCACCCGGCAAGCCAAAGGCCAGCTCAAATTTGAGCATCATGTCCAGCAGGAAGCGGCGTTGCAAGGGAGGTATTCATCAGAGGGCAACAGACGACGTACTTGATTTCGGATAAGATACCCATGCTCTAGCTGTAATGCTTCACTGTTTATCAAAGTGTAGATACCATCCGTCACCCAGTTAGGATTGAGGACGCTAGTGTCGCGGACACGTTCGTCGTCGGTGAAGTTGAGTACGATGCCCAAATCATGGAGGAAGCGGACGAGCGTGGTCTGGCTGCTTTCTTCGGTGATGCCGTGTTGGCGACAGAGGGCTTCGTATTCGTCGTAGGGAAGGAAGTGGCGCTGGGCCTGCATAGTGACGAGATCTGTTTTGACGCGCATCCAGCTGGCGGGGAAGGCGGTGTCTACGTGCTCCATCGTGGCCAGGAGATCGGCGATTTGGGCTTTGAGTTGGTCAATGCCCTGGCCGCTGCGGGCGGAGGTACGGATAAACCCTTTGATCGCCGGATATTTTTCTTGCAGACCACGCCGATTGATGTCCAGGTGGTGCTGGTCTGATTTGTTGATGACGATGAGGACGGGGGCGTCAGGGGCAAAGCTGTTGATGAGCGCCAGCCAATACTCCACGCGCCCCTCATCTTCCCCTGACGGGCGTCGAGGACGAGGTAGAGGCTGCGCTTCGTGAGGAAAAACTGGTGAGTGGCATGCACAATCTCCTGCCCACCAAATCCCAGACGTTGAGGGCGATGGGTACAACACCCTGCTGGGGCGATTGACATCCAGCGACCAGGTTTCGATATTAATCCCTTCCGTCTGGTTTTCTGCTTCGTCAAACCCTTGCTCCAGCAACCGCTTAACAAGGAGGTTTGCCCACACCTTGCCCCACCAGGATAAGCTTGGCTTCATTGAGCGGGCGGGCGGATGCTTCTTGCTGCTCCCGCAGATAATCCAAAATAGCCTGTGCGTTATCCTTCCGCGCTAAAATCTCTGGTGGGATGAGCAAATTAGGGTTTCCAGCAAGCCGAAGTGTTTCTAGCTTTGTCAATTGTGTAATTTCGAATGGAATAGATGTTAGCTTATTACCATGAAGTCGAAGTTGTGTCAACTCTATCAATTGTCCAATTTCAGGTGGGATCGCCGCTAACTGATTCTGATTGAGATTAAGTTCCTTCAATGACGTCAACCGCCAGATTTCTGGAGGAATCACTGTTAGTTTATTCTCCTGAAGCCAAAGTTGCGTCAACACTGTCAACTGATCAATTTCGGGTGGAATCGTGGTTAATCCTAGTCCATCTAACCAAAGCGTGGTTGATGATTCTTCTCTTGCCTTTTTAATGCGGCGAAGCGCCTCTTTGTAAGCATACTCGGGGTTGTTGTATCTGTATCTGACCATGGGATTCCTAATGATTTAAGTGGGGTGCATCTAGCAGGTGCGTTCCGCTTGTCTGGCAAAATTCAGGTTCCATTTTACCCAGTGTGGGTCAATTTTTAAAAATTGTCCTACGTGAGCATTTGCAGAAGCTGCCGGGTCACTTGCTTGGTGTCTGGGCCGATTTCGCCGGGGGGGCCGACGCAGGCGGGGCAGCCGTCGCGGCAGCGGCAGTCGCTGACCAGTTCCAGGGCGGCGGGCAGCAGGTCGTGGTGCTGCTCAAACAGCCGCTGGCTAAAGCCTACTCCCGCCGCCACCGATTCGTAAATGACGATGGTGGGGGCCTGAGTCAGCGGGCTGCGGCTTTCGGCGACCACTTCGATGTCGCCGGGATCGCACATGAGGTAGAGCGGGGCCAGGTTGCGCAACACGTAGGCCAGCCCGCCCAGCGCGGAGCGGGCCTGCTGCCCGGCTTCGGCCTGTTTGTGGCAGCTAGGGCAGAGGGTAATCAGGTTTTCGGGCTGGTTGGCCTGTTTGTAGTTGTCGTTTTGGCCGGGGATGTAGTTGAAGTCGCGGAACGGCCGTATATGATGCACGTGTAATCCCTGTCCCGGCTTCGCCTCTGCCCCACAATTTCGACACCGATGCCCATCCCTTGCCAGCACAATTTGTCTTTGTTGCTGCCAGTTGGGGCCGTAATTATTCGGCCGTAGCAAAATGCCCGCGTCGTACAGCCGCTCCGTCAGCGCGTCGGAGAAGATGAGCCAGTAGCCGCTGGTCTCCAGCACCATCTCCGGCAGATCGATCTCGCCAAAACCCAGCGTCTCATGCGTGTACCGCTTGATTTTGCGGTAGCCGGTGGCCTTCGTCACCACGGTCACATCGCCCCAAGCTCTTAAAATATCCACAGATTTCGCAGATTCCACAGATTTTTTATTCTCTACCTCTGTGTTTCTCTGTGTGCTCTGTGGCAAAATTTCTTCACTCGTTTCCATCGGGTTCAGCTCGCGGATACTGCTGCCGATGCTGGCGCGGGTATAGTAATCGACTTCGATGGGGCGGACGTGGGCGATACGGCCGTTCCAATCAAACTCCTCCACCAAATAGGTGCGCGCCTGGTGCATGTAAATCGAGCCTTCGTACACCATGACGGGCGCGGTGTCCAAATCCACCTCACCAATAACGTGTACGCCGTCCTCGTCGTGGGCCTGGATGACGACGGTATCATCGCCGCTGGTGCGCAGGGAAACGGCCGTTGCGGGCGAGCCTTCTCCCACGTAATGATATTGATTGCGCGTTTAGTGCAGGTCGCCTTCGTCGCGTAACGCT
>JACKBN010000005.1 GCA_020634565.1 Ardenticatenaceae bacterium | reverse complement strand
GTGACGGCGCTACTGTTTGGACCAGCACGCAGGCGCCGTTTTACACGCGCGAAGAAATAGCCGAGGTGCTGGGTGTGGAAGAAACGGCCGTGCGCGTCATCCCCATGCCGGTCGGCGGCGCGTTTGGCGCAAAGTTTGTGCTGTATGAGCTGCTGATTGCCCTGGCCGCCAAAGCCGTCAATCGCCCCGTCAAACTGGCCCTGACGCGCAGCGAAGATATGCTGGCGGCCAATCCTGCCCCTGCCGCTGAGTTTTATATCAAGCTGGGGATGAAGCAGGATGGCACCATCACTGCGCTGGAGGCAGATGTGCAGTTTGATGCGGGCTGCTACCCCAGCCCGCACGGCATGGCTGCCTTTTTGATGGGCAGCCTGTACCAGATTCCCCACATGCAAATTCGTTACCGCGAGGTCCTGACCCACAAGCTCTCGACGGACGCTTACCGGGCGCCGGGTGCGCCGCAGGCGGCCTTTGTGCTGGAAAGCGCCATTGATGAAGCGGCGCGCCAGCTTAATCTGGATCCACTCGCAGTGCGCCTGCAAAATGCCAGCAAACCAGGCGATCCGATGGCCCACGGCAAGCCCTGGCCCACCATGGGCATGATGGAGGTGCTGCAAACGCTGCAAGCTCATCCTGCCTGGCAAAATCGGGATACGGCGCGAGCCAGCGGGCACGGTGTGGGCATCGCCGTCGGTGGCTGGCCAGGTGGCATAGAGCCAACGGCCGCTTCTTGCCAACTGCATCGAGATGGCACCCTGCACGTGCATGTCGGCTCGGTGGATTTGACGGGAACGGCCACGGGTTTCTCGCTCATCGCCGCAGAGGCGTTTGGCACCACGCCAGACAAGGTGCGCGTTATCAGCGGCGATACGTCTACGGCGCCATTTTCCGGATCGACGGGTGGCAGCAAGATTACCTACATGGTGGGGCCGTCGGTCATCAAGGCGGCGCAGGATGCCCGCCAGCAGGTAATGGAGATTGCCGCCGACGAGCTGGAAGCTGACGTGGCGGATATGGAAGTGGTAGACGGCCGTGTGCAGGTTAAAGGCGTGCCGGATAAAGCGATCGATTTGGCCGATATTGCCAAAAAGACGATGCGTTTTGGTGGAAAATATGCGCCGGTGGTGGGAAACGGCCGTCACGCCAACACCACCGCCTCGCCAGGGTTTGCCGCCCAGCTAGCCGAAGTTTCGGTAGATGTGGAGACAGGCGCGGTGAGGGTGCACAAACTGATTGTGGTGCAAGATGTGGGCCGGGTAATCAACCCGCTCACGCTGGAAGGCCAGGTGATGGGCGGCGCGATGCAGGGGCTGGGCTGGGCGCTCTATGAGCAAATGGCCCACGATGGCTACGGCACGCCGCTTACTGGCAGCTGGATGGATTACAATGTGCCTCACTTCAACCATGCCGTGCCTGAATTTGAAGCGGTTTTTGTGGAGGTGCCCACCGAGCATGGCCCGTTTGGGGCACGCGGCGCAGGTGAGCCGCCCATCATTGCCACGGCTGCGGCCGTGGGCAACGCTATCGCCGATGCCACGCAAGCTCGCCTGACCGATTTGCCGATGACGGCTCCTCGTGTTGCTGCGGCGCTAAACAGCTGATGCCGTCACTTTTCTAGGCGGTGCATGAATGTTAGTTGACGATGCTGGCCTGGATTTTGTATCCTGAAAGCAACGAACTATCTCTGTCGCCCTCAAAATTACTGGAGAGGTGAAATATGATTATTCGCACGAAGGATTTGCCAGAACTACATCATTTGGAGCCATCACAGCAGCAAAAAATTAGTCAGCATGCCGTACGAAAATCAAGGATGCACTTGCTGCTGCCAGGTTTGACGGTACTGTTTGGGTTGTTTTTGGGCAGCCAAATCCCTTTTCTGCAAACTTCCATTTGGGGTTTTGCTTTGTGGTTTGCCTCTTTTGCTGTCATTTACGCTGTTTTGTACGTCTTGTTATTGAATACGCTGTGGCGCTGGACTGTACAAAAGGAAGTGGCGCAACATGGTTAACTGGGTGATGGTTGTTGGCGCTTTTGTCCAGCCGAGGAGATGTTGATGGATAAGGTTCTGATGATTGCAGGAATAGGCGCTTTGTTGCTGATCTTTATCTTTCCTTTCTTGCCTATTGGCACACGTCCGCGCTGCCCAGAGTGCGGCAGCCGGAAAATTGGCGTGAACAAAACCAACAAGGGATTTCGCACCACAGGCCTGACTGGTGGGGGCAGCGGCGGTGGTGAAGGCGGTGGTTATACGGCTATCCAAACGTTTTACGATGTAAAGTACCACTGCAATGATTGCCAGGCCCAATGGCAGAAATCCGAGACAGAAACGGGCTGATCATTTGATTGACGATTCAGGAGAAAATGATATACTCCCTCTTCTAGCCTGGGGCACCAATGCCCGCAGGCTTTTTGCTGAATATTTACCACAAGAAATAAACTCCCTCGTCTTTGAGGAAATTACAAACCGAGGTTTAGGAACATGTCTGAAGATAGATTGGCTATCGACGCCGCCCCACGCGCGGTTGTTGGCAAAAAAGTGAAACAGTTACGCCGTGAGGGAATGGTCCCCGCTGTGATTTATGGGATCAACGATCCGGTGACGATTCAGTTGGAAAACAAGCTGCTGCGGCGCGTGCTGCGGCGGGCTGGTACCACGAACCTGATCGATATTTCGGTGGCTGGTGATAAACACACCGTCCTGGCTCGTGAGATTCAACAACATCTTACGCGCGGCGATCTCATTCATGTGGATTTCCAGGAAGTTGACTTAAAGGTCAAAATTACCGCTGAAGCATCCCTGGTTTTGGTTGGTCGTTCCACAATGATGGAAGAGGCACAGGGTTCCGACGTACTGTCGTTGACCAGCGTGGAAATTGAAGCGCTGCCCGATGACCTGGTTGCGGAAATTGAGGTGGACGTAAGCGGCTTGACGCCTGATGAGCCGATTTATGTGAGCGACCTGGTTGCGCCGAAGGGTGTTGAGATTTTGACTGATCCAGAAACGGCCGTTGCCCGCTTTGAATATGCTCGTCTCGATGTTGAAGAGGAAGAGGAAGAATTCGAAGTCACCGCCGACTCTGTGGAAATCATCGAGAAAGGCCACGGCGAAGAAGACGAAGGATAAATTTTCGTCTGTCTACAAGCTTAAAACAAGAGGGTTGGCCCGGTGCCAACCCTTTTTTCTTGCCACCGAATCGTTAATCATCAGGTTAGGCACAGAAAATGGTCCAAATTTGGGCTGATTCGACCCGCTTTTGCCGCCAAGATACAATTTGCACATGAAGAAGTGGCAGGAACGTCTTGGCTTGGGCCTTATTTTGCTGATTGCGGCCGTTTTTCGCTTTAGCGGCATCGATTGGGATGATTATCACCATTACCACCCCGATGAACGGTACATCACCTGGGTAGCTACCACCATCGAATGGCCTGCCGATTGGCAAACTGCTTTCTCCCCCCAAGAATCTAGCTTCAACCCATTTTACTGGGCACCCGATGCAGCCAGTGAGGGCATCGAGGTGCTGCAAGACCAGCCGCGCGATTTCGCTTATGGCCATGTGCCGCTTTACCTGGGCGTGATTGCCACGCGCCTCATGGAGCGTGTTGGTCCCAGCTTGGCCCCGCTTTTTCCTGACGATTGGCTGTTTACCCGCGATATTTTGAACCGGGCTGAGCTAATTGAGTTTCGGCATTTAACGGCCGTTTCCCGAGCTCTCACCGCCTTATTTGATTTAGGCACCGTCTGGCTGATTTTTCTGCTGGGACGACAGGTGTTTTCACCGCAGGTTGGATTGCTGGCAGCCGCGTTTTTGGCGGTTAACGTCATGCACATCCAGCTGGCCCACTTCTTCATCTCTGATCCGTACCAAACCTTCTTCACCGTCGCTGCGCTCCTGTTTTTGATAAAGGCAGTTGGCCACAGAGCGCACAGAGAAAAAAGAGATAATACTGATAACCGAAAACTATTTACCGCTTACTGGTTACTCGCTTCTGTTTGCATTGGTTTGGCGGTTGGCTCCAAGTTTTCGGCGATTTTGCTGGTGTTTCCCTTGCTGCTGGCGGCAAGATGGTTGGGGAAACGATGGGATTTTTGGTTGGGAACGGCCGTTTTCACCGCCGCCCTCACCTTTTTCCTCACCAATCCCTTTGCCGTGCTCGATTTTAGCTGCGAAGTGATTACCCCGGCGATGCAAATTGGGCCAATTCACGTGCCTGCGCTGGATTGGGGTTCCTGCTACCTGGAAAATATTGCCACGCAAAACAACATGGTGCAGGGGAACGGCAATATCCCGTTTACCCGTCAATACAGCGATACGCGGCCCTATCTCTACTTCATCGAGATGCAGCTGCGTTGGGGGATGGGCTGGCTGTTGGGGCTGCTGGCGTTTGGCGCATTTGGCTGGGCCATCTGGCAAGAAATTAAGAGATTGGAGATTGGCAGCTTGCAGCTGCGAGACTGGAGATTGAAAGTATCAAATCTCCAATCTCCAGTCTCCAATCTCCTGTTACTAGCCTGGACTGTGCCGCTATTTTTCACTACCGGCGGCTTTTTTGTGAAGTTTATGCGCTATTTGCAGCCGCTGACGCCATTTTTGATGTTATGGGCGGCGGCGTGGTTGTTTAGCTGGCGGCCGAAATGGTTGCAGTGGGGCGTGGGAACGGCCGTTCTCCTCACCACCACGCTTTATGCCCTCAGCTTTGTGAACATTTACCAGCAGCCGCACCCTTGGGTCGCCGCCTCGGAATGGCTTTTCCGCAATGCAGCACCCGGTTCGCTTACCTTGAGCGAGCAGTGGGATGATTCCTTGCCCAGCACCATGAGCGTGGATGGGGAAATTCGCCGCCGCTCCGAATATCCCAACGCTGAACTGACCTGGCTTACCGGCACCGGCAGCAACGACGACGCCGAAAAGCTGGCTGCAAATCTGGAACTGCTGGCCGAGGCTGATTATGTGACGATTTTGACCAACCGAGTTTATGGCACTGTGCCTCGCTTGCCAGAGTTGTATCCAGTTTCCAGCCAGTATCACGCGCTGCTTTTCTCGGGGGCATTGGGCTACGAGCCAGTTTTTGTGGCGGGACGGTATCCCACACTGTTTGGCTGGCAGTTACGGCCAGATACGTTTGGCTGGCCCAATGTGACGCCGCCGCCGCTGGTGCAATCGTACCAGGAAAGCCAGCCGGGCCTGAATTGGGGCCGCGCGGACGAGAGTTTTATCGTGTACGATCAGCCGCTGACCATCATTTTTGAGAACGTGGAGCGCAAAACGGCCGTTGAGCTGCAAGCCCTCTTTACTATCCCCTAATCCAAAACCACCTGCGCCAATCATCCCATCCCGCTATAATCCAGCTAGCCTAAAAAAGGATAAGGTAGGGGCAGGTCTTAGACTTGCCCCTACACACAATATTTGCGTGAAGAATCGAAGCTATTTATTCATGACGGTTTTTGTGGCGGGGATGAGCACCCTGGCCATTGAATTTACCACCAGCCGCATGCTGCAAACCGTCTACGGAACCTCCAATATCGTCTGGGCCAACGTGATTGGCCTGGTGCTGCTCTTTTTGACGGTTGGCTACTTTATCGGCGGGCGTTTGGCTGACAAACGGCCGTATCCCCAAACCTTCTACGCCCTGGTGGCCTGGGCCGGGTTTAGCAGCGTCTTTTTCCTTCTGTTGACGAGTGTGCTGTTGAAAACGGCTGCTTCTGCCATGGCTGCGGTAAACGTAGGCGCGATTGCCAGTTCGCTGGTGGGCGTTGTCTTTGCTCTTGCCGTGCCGGTGACGTTGTTGGGCTGCATTTCCCCGTTTGCCATTCGCCTGGCGGTGCAGAATGTAGAAGAGGCCGGGCGGATAAGCGGCCGTATTTACGCCATCTCCACCTGGGGCAGCTTGCTGGGCACCTATTTGCCCGTGTTGCTTGTCATTCCCCTGGCCGGATCGCGGCTGACGGCGCTCCTTTTTGGCGGGATTTTGCTGCTGGTGGGGCTGGGCGGTCTGTGGCAAACGCAAGCGCGCAGCCGCATCGCCTCCTTGCTGCTGCCGATCATTTTGCTGCCCGTGGCCCTGTCCTGGACCTCTGGCGGCATCAAGGCGTATGATGGGCAAATTTTCGAAACCGAATCCGCCTACAATTACATCCAGGTGGTGCGGCAGGGCGAATGCAACTACCTGCTGCTGAACGAGGGGCAGGCGTACCATTCGTTTTATTGCGATGGCGGCGCGGTGCCGCGCGTTTCGGTGTGGAGCATCATGCTGGCTGCGCCGTACTTCAACGCCGCGCCTGTGGAAATCAATCGACTGGCGGTGATTGGTCTTGCGGCGGGCACGATTCCCAAACAGTACACGCGCGTTTTTGGCACGGATTTGCAGGTCGATGGGATTGAGCTGGATGGCGAAATTGTGCAAGCGGGCATTGATTATTTTGCCCTGACCGACCCGAATATTAATTTGATTGTGGGCGACGGCCGTTACCAACTCAATCAGCTCGATCACCAGTACGATGTCATCACCATCGATGCGTACAAGGTGCCGTACATTCCCTGGCACCTGACCACGCAGGAATTTTTTGAGGAGGTGCGCGACCAGTTGACCAACACCGGCGTGGTGGCGATGAATGTCGGTCGCGCCCCCGAAGATCGCAGCTTGATCGATGCGATGACGGCGACGCTGCAAACGGTCTACCCGACGGTGCACGCGATTGACGTGCCGGGCTCGCTGAACACGATTTTGGTGGCCACGGTGCAGCCGACCACCTCAGCCGATTTAGCTCAAAATTTTGCGCAGCTGGATGCTTCGGTGGACCCTTTGCTGCGGGCGGCTTTGGAAACGGCCGTAAACAATCAAGTCCCCAACAACCCCAGCGACGTCATCTTCACCGATGAACGCGCCCCCGTGGAAACGATTATCGACAGCCTGGTGCTGCGTTATTTGTTGCAAGAAGGTGTGGGTGGGTTGCCGGGTGTACAGTAAACAGTAATCGGTAAACGGTAATCCGTCATCGGTGAGCTTTTACCGATTACCGACCACCGATAACCGATTACCGAAAAAAGAGAGAAGCAAGTTGGAAAACAAAACAATCATAAACATCATCAAATGGGTCATTATCATCGCTATGCCCTTTTTTCTGGGATTGGGCATGATTCGGGCGGTGATTGCCTGGGATTATCCCGCTTTTGAGTACCAGCGTATTTCGCCAGATCAGTTTGGCTTCACGCCGGAAGAGCGGTTGGAATATGCACATGCCACGCTGGATTATTTGCAGCGATCAGAGCCATCAGCCGAAACAATTTACCTGCTGGAAGATTTGCGCCTGCCCAATTCCAATGATCCGCTGTACAACGAAGCTGAGATCAGCCACATGGTGGACGTGAAGAATTTGACGGACGCAATTCGCAATATTTGGTGGATTACGGCCGTTCTCGTTGTCGTCGGTTTGGGGTATTTGCTCAGCCAACCGGCATTGCGTCCGGTGGGGTATCGGGCTATTTACCAGGGCGGCTGGGCCACTGTCATCATTTTGGCAGCGATTGCCCTGTTTATCGGCATCGGTTGGAGCACGTTTTTTGTGCAGTTCCACGAGCTGCTTTTCCCGCCCGGCACCTGGACCTTTCGCTACAGTGACTCGCTCATTCGCCTGTTTCCAGAGCAATTCTGGTTTGACATTGGCGTCATTATGAGCGGTGGGGCGCTGCTGCTGGGAATTTTGGTCACGGGTTTGGGCTATTGGTTAACCAAAAAATTCGTGTAGAGACGTTGCATGGCAACGTCTTTGCGTAGGGATACGATCATGAAATACGTCGTTGTTACGGGTGCTTCAACGGGAATTGGCTACGATGCCGCACGTTACTTAATTGAGCGTGGTTTTCACGTGTTTGGCAGCGTGCGCAAGCAGGTGGATGCCGATCGGGTGCAGGGTGAGTTGGGGGAGCAGTTCACCCCTTTGCTGTTTGATGTGACGGATGAAGAGGCGGTAGCAACGGCCGTTTCCCAAGTCGCTGAAATTGTAGGCGATACCGGTCTGGCTGGGCTGGTGAACAACGCCGGCATCGCTGTGGCTGGGCCGCTTATGTATTTGTCGCTCGACGAAATGCGCTGGCAAATGGAAGTGAATCTGTTGGGGCAGCTAAGTGTGACCCAAAAATTCTTACCCCTGCTGGGGGCCGTACCCAACGCCCCGCATCCGCCAGGGCGCATTGTGAATATCAGCTCCGTTAGTGGCAAGGTGGTCTACCCGTTCATGGGGCCGTATGCCGCCTCCAAGCACGCTCTGGAGGCCATGTCCGATGCGCTGCGGCGTGAACTGCTCATGTTTGGCATAGATGTCATTGTTATTGGCCCTGGCTCGGTGCAGACGCCGATCTGGGACAAGGCGCAAGATATCGACGTGGAGCCTTACCGGGAGACGCCCTACTTGGGCATGATGGAGGGCATGAAAAAGACGCTGGTTCGTCAGGGCAAGTCTGGCATTCCGGTAGAGAAGGTGAGCGAAGTGATTTACGAGGCGCTGACCAAAGAGAAGCCAAAGACACGCTACGCGATTGCCCGAAAGCTGCTCTCTGGCTGGCTGCTGCCCCGTTACCTGCCTGCCCGCATGTTTGACAATATTGTGGCTAAACGTTTGGGTCTTACCAAGTAGTTTTTTGTCATTCCGAACAAAGTGAGGAATCTTTCAATATGGTAGAGGAAAGATTCCTCGTTTCACTCGGAATGACAAATGGGGATTGTAGCCGCGGATTTTTTCCGCGCCGTTGAGGGGAGTGCCGACTTTACGGTTCTGGGGTGGGTGTTGGCGTTGGGGGTGGTGGATCGATGACCAATTCCACGAAGGTGGTGCGGTAAGGCTGCACCACAATCTCCTGCGTAACGCGCACATCCCCAATTTGCACCACCGCTTTGTAACCCCCACCGCCCACATCATCAATGGCAAAATTCTCGTTCCACAGCGGATCGCTGTTGATGTCGCTGCTGTTTGCATAGGTGGTGGCCGTGTGCGCCCGATTGATACCGTCTATTGAGGACAGCGTGACGGTGACTTCATGCAAAAGCTCACCTGCCGGATTCAGCACGCGCCCCACAACCGTGCCTCGGTCTGGGAAGGGGTAGAGCCAGAGCAGGGGATTACGGGTGTTGCTGTAGCTGTTTTCCCCCACGCGCACTTCAAAATGAAGATGTGCCCCATCGGCCACGCCAGTTGCGCCGGAACGGGCAATCAACTGCTGCATCAGCACATGCTGACCTTCTGTTACCAATGGTTCGGCGAGGTGGCCGTACAGGGTAAACACTGGCTGTCCGTCCAATTTGGCATCATGCTCGATAACGACCAGATTGCCGTAGAAGTTATTCTCCTGGCTGAAAATCAGTTCATCATCGGGGCCAGCGTACACAACGGTGCCGTCAGCCACGGCAATGACGTCGGTGCCCGCAGGCACGTAGAATTCTACGCCGTGATGCGGACGCAGTGTGCCGCCGCGCGTGCTGCCGTAGGGATAGGTCTTGTCGGTCCAGTTGGTTTCGCCTTCCCGAATGGGCCGCCAGAACCAGTAATGCTCATCGGGGGAGGTGTAGCGCAGGTGCGGCGGTGTAGGCGAGGGTATGGGCGTGGCTGAAGCGGGCATGGTAGTGGCTGCCGGAGCTGATTCGGCAGCTGCATTTGTGGGCGCGGCTGCCCCATCTTCTGGTTTGGACAGGGAAAATGAGGGCATTTCGGCCGCGGGCGGCGGTTCGCTGTATTCGATGACCGGTTGGGCCAGTGCTGGTTGCAGGGTGGGCGTTGGTGGCGCCTCGGCAACCGCTATTGATTCGGTCAGAACGGCCGTTTCCACCGCAGCAGTTTGGCAGCCGATTGTCATGAGCAGGAACAGTACGGCCGTTCCCCACCAAAATATCACTCGGCTCACGCAAACCCTCCGCGCTCTGCGGCAACCGCTTTGATATGTTCCACCAGTGCGGCCGTTTCTGCGGTTAGTTTATCGGTTTCTTCGGTCCATTGGGCGACCAGATGTTTGTTGTTGACGCTGGCGGCGTTGATTTTGACGTTGAGAACGGCCGTTTCCACGGCCGCATGGGCCAACAAAACACCCGCCGTGGCATCCGTCACGGCGTTGATGTTGCCGATGGTGGCCAGTTCGCCAGCCAGATGGGCGGCTCTGTGGCTAAGCCGGGCCACACGCAGCGGCACTTCGGCGGCGTTAACGGTGGCCTGCTCGCTTTGCGCTTCTCGTTCCGCCTGGGATAGTTCTTTGTTGCGGAAGACGGCCATCACGGCCTGGAAAGCTGCAGCATCTTCGGCGATGGCTTCGGTGAGCTGTTCACGGAGGGTGGTGGCTTCTTGTAAAACGGCCGTTACCTGCTCCTGCACCTCTTCATACTTCTTGCGATCCACGGTGAGCCCGGCCACCATCTGGGTTAAACTAGCGGCCAAAGCGCCAGCCAGCGCAGCTACGGAGCCGCCACCAGGGGTCGGTTCCTTGGAAGCCACCGCTTCCAAAAAGGCATAGGGCGTGGCGTCCGCCTCATCCAGCGTGTCTTGCAGACGATACTCCAGCACCTGCTCGTCCATGATCAGCTCGTCCAGCTGAAGGTAATATTTGGCGCTTTCCATCAGCGCTTTTTGGGGAATCATGCCCACCAGTTCCGCTTTGGTGATTGACAAGCCGTAATGGGCTGCTTCGCGTCGCACCATCTCTTGCACCAGGTGGATGGGCGTCTTCTCGAAATTGGTCAGGTTCATGCTGACCTGAGCCTGGCCATCGACCAGGAACCCTTTGGCCTGCACGTAGCGCAATCCGCCGCTGCTATAACGAATGGTGCGGGAGATTTTGTCGGCGATTTCAACGTTGTGGCTGTTGAGGTAAAGGTTGTAGGCGATGAGAAACGGCCGTACGCCAATCACCGTTGCGCCCCAGGTTTTGGCTTTGGCTGGGCCAAAATCGGGCAGGCGGGCTGGGTTGGTTTCTACTTCGGTTTTCCACAGCTCGTACTGCCCCTTGCGGATGTCCGATAATTTTTCTCGTTCGGGGGTGGTGGCGGCGTTGCCGTACAGGTACACGGCGATGCGCAGTTCTTTGCCCACGCGCTGGCCCAGCCGGTTGGCCATCTCGACGCAGTCGTTAATGGAAACGCCGCGGATGGGAATGAAGGGGCAGACGTCGGTGGCCCCCAGGCGGGGATGCTCCCCTTCGTGGTAATCTAGATTAATCAGCTCAGCCGCCTTATCGATGCCGCGAAATGCAGCTTCTTCTACGTCGGCGGGACTGCCCACAAAAGTAACCACGGTGCGGTTGTGGTCGGGGTCGGCGCTCACATCCAGAACGTTCACGCCCCGTACGGAACGGATGGCATCGGCAATGGCGTTGTAGACGACCGAGTTACGGCCTTCACTAAAATTAGGGACACATTCAACAAGCTGCTGCATGGTCAGAATAACTCCTCATTTGTAAGGGCGCGGCAGTTGGGAAGCAACTGGCCCCTACGTTTCAAAACGCGCTTTTTTATCATGAATGGGGCTGGTAGTCCAGCGGGCTACTTGCGCCGCAGGCTGGATTTGACCTGACGCCACCGTTTTTTAACGGGGTTCACATCTTCTTTTTCGATGGGGGAACGGCCGTACCGCGCTTCCAGGAAGGCTTCGGTCAGGGCATCCACATCTTCCTCGGCCTCGGGCCAGTTCTCTTTTAAATCCTGAGCAAACTCCAGCGGTGTCTCCGCCTGCTGCCGCGCCACGCCTTTGTCGGTGGCCCGCTTGACGGTGGAAAGGTAAAAGTAGCGGATTTGTTCGCGCGGCGAGAGGGAATTGAGCCGGATGAAGCGCCACGGCGGCTGATTTTCCTCGTCTTCTTTGGGCTGGCGTTGCAGACGCGTGCGCACCGCCTGCTGCCAATCCTGCACCTGATGGCCCGCTTCTTTCCAGGTGATTTGCAGCCAGTGTAATAGTTGCTGCCAGAATCGTTGCAGAACGGCCGTATTCAACCGTACTCCCCGTTCACGCAAGAAAAAGCTAACGGCCGTTACGCTCATCACAATGGCCACCGCCCAAAAGAGCGAACTGGTGATCAGCCCCGTGTCAACGATGGGGGGCGGCAGCGACGATGGAATGGGCGTGGCCGTTGGCGTGGGCAGAGGCGGAATGGTGGGTTGTACCAATGGCTCTAACCCTTCCTCGCGCGGCCCGCCCGTAAACAGGGAGAGGAACAGGGCCAGCAGGGTAGAAATTAAAGTCATCAAGAACGTTGCTACGGCCGATAAGCCCGTAATGATTGCGCCGATCAGGCTGCTGATGGCAAAGGTAGAGCCGATGGGCAAAAACGCTGCCAGCAGGGCGATGCCGCCCAGCAAGATGAGCGTATACCGGTGCCAGCTTTTTTCCACATGCCCGGTGCGCGTGACGCCGTTGATCAGCCAGCGTGCATTCATGGCCGCCAGCTGCGCCTGGCTTAGCAGCGTAAATCCGGCCAAAAAGTAAACCAGCAAAAACAGCAGCAACTCGGATGGCAGCCCTTGCCGCGCCAGCGCTAGCGAACTGCCGCGATACAAATCCACCACGTCAAAATTACTCATCGACGTGACCACAGCCAGAATAAGCGCCCCCGCAATCCACTGGCGGAAAAAAGTGAAGACAATGGCGCCGCGATTGGTGCGCACGGGCTTGTCGCTGGCAATACGTTCTTTGGTTGGCCGCGAGTAATAATAAACTTCGGCCTGATCAATCGAAAGGGCGTTAAACGTTTGGCCCAAAGCGATGGCTCTTTCCCAGCCAAATAGGCCCAGAAGCCCACTGACAATAAATGGCGCATCCAAAAGGATAAGCTGAGGCCGACGCAAAATGTCTGGCAGGCTGCTGAATTCCGGCCAGTTGCCGACCACAATCCAGGTGAAAAGGCGCAGCAGCAGCAGCAGCAGCACGAACTCAGCGGCCCGGTAGGCAGTATGATTGAGCAACCGTCGTTCTGGCTGCTGCAACCAGAGAGTGGTGTAACAGCCTTCCAGGGTGACAAACAGGAAAAAGAGGCTGAAGGGAAGCCAGATATCCTGGCGGCTGATAATTTGGGCCAGGGCCAGCACGGAGGAGAGCAGTGACGTGATGAGCAGGCTGATGAGCAATGGCTGAACGATTGTTCGTGACCATTTGTTGGTGATGAAGGCCAGACGTGGATCGTCAAGCGACAGGAAAAACTCTTTGGCGTCGTCGTTGGGCTTTTTTTCGGCGGCTTTCAGGCTCATGGGGTGGCTCCCACGCTGTACGGCCGTCGCCAGCGATCCAGATCGTGCGGGGTGTTGACGTTGTAAGCGGTGAAACCCAGGCGCCGGGCACGTTCGCGCACCATACCAAAATCGTACACGGGTTCCACGGCAATGAGGATGGGATTGAAACCGGCGCGTACCAGCCGGTGCAGGCTCTGGCACACTTCTTCGCTGCCGTTGGCCGTGATGGCCAAAATCGTCACGCCCCAGTTTAGATGCAGGCAGGCGGTGCTGGCCCACTCCACAAAAGAGACGGTTTCTTCCGCCTCGATGCGGGCCAATCGCTCTAATATTTTGATGAGATGATGACGGCCGTTTCGCGGTGGAATTGGGGAAGGAATAAATGCTTTGGGATTGGCCTGGATTTCTGTGCGGCTGGGGCGCAGCAGTCGGCCGGTGGCTTCATCAAAGCCATGCTGTGGGCTGGCTAACGGATCGATGCCGTTGGTGATAAGCCCCACGCTTTGCCGTTGGTTCACCAGGTGAGCGGCCAGCGAGGCGGCCACCTCAATGGCCCACTCGGCGATATCTTGCCGGTTGCCAAAATTGTAGTCGAGCGTGTGCAGGTTGAGGAGAACGGCCGTTTCCAACGAAATAGCGGGCTGGAACGTCTTCACCATCAGGTTGCGCGTGTGGGCACTCGCTTTCCAGTTAATCTGGCGAATGGTGTCGCCAGAGCGAAAGTCGCGAATACCCATCGGGCGGGCGGGATCTTCAAACAGCCGCTGGTGGCTGGCGATGGTGCCAAAAGGCAGGCGAGACGGCAGGCCAAGCTGCGTGAGCGGCGTGATGCGGGGGTAGATGGTGAGGTGATCGGCGGGCAGGTAGGCGACCAGTTCTGGGTAGATGCCAAACAGATCGCCGGTGGCGAGGCGCAGCGGGCCAAGCTGGTAATAGCCACGACGCCGAGCAATGACGCTGTAATGAAATGCGGCCGTTTCGCCTCGTCCAAGAGATACCACCTGGTGTAGAGGTTCGCCATGTTTGAGCTGGATAGCGACGCTTTCTTGCACTTGAATCCAGGGAATGGGGAGACGGCCGTTGTTGGTCAGTTCAATGGTTACCGGCACCACTTCACCCCAAAAAGCTTGCCGATCGTAGAGGCGGTGGCTTTGCAAATTTTTAATGGCGCGGGGCATTAGCCAGCGTCCCCAGGCAAAAATACCCACGCTGACGTAAATCACGTAGAAAATGAAATCTACTCGCAAAAAGAAAGCGAGCAGCAGCAGGATGAGGATTAAGCCGGAGAATTGTCCCATTTTTCGAGTAGCAGGTGGCCGGTTGCAAGTGGCAGGTTTTTACTCGCAACTTGCTACTTGCAACAGTTTACTCTAGTTCGCCAATGTCCAACGGCGTGGCTTCCATAATTTCTTTGAGGATGCCCCTGTTGGTGTGGCCGCGCAGGGCGCTTTCTGGATGGATCAGGCAGCGATGGGAGAGAATAGCGGGGGCGAGCTTCTTCACATCGTCGGGCAAGGTGTAGTCGCGGCCCTGAACGGCCGCATATGCCTGAATGCCCCGGTAAAGTGCATGGCTGCCGCGCGGGCTGGCCCCCAGAATGAGATCTTTGTGCCGCCGCGTGGCAAAGGTCAGCCGCACGATGTAATCACGCACGGTATCGTCTACGTGCACATCCCACACCTGCCGCGCCAGCTTGGGCAGCTCATGACCATCTACCACCTGCTTGAGGCTTTCGATGGGGTGGGCGCGGCCCAAATTGAGCAGCATTTGGCTCTCGCTGGCTTCATCCAGATAGCCCAGGCTGAGCTTCATGAAAAAACGGTCGAGCTGCGCTTCGGGCAGGGGGAAGGTGCCTTCGTATTCCACTGGATTTTGGGTGGCCAGGACGAAAAACGGCCGTTCCAATTCATGCGTTACCCCATCCACCGTCACCTGCCGTTCCCCCATCGCCTCCAGCAGTGCCGACTGCGTGCGGGGTGTGGCCCGATTGATCTCATCGGCCAGCAAAATATTGCTGAAGACGGGGCCAGGTACAAAGGTGAAGCCTTGTTTTTGCTGGTCGAAAATGGAGACGCCGGTCACGTCGTTGGGCAGGAGGTCGGGGGTGCATTGCAACCGCTTGAACTGAATGCCCAGGCTGACGGCAAAAGCGCGGGCCAGCATGGTTTTGCCCACGCCGGGCACGTCTTCCAGCAGCGTGTGCCCTTCGCACAACAGGGAGACAACCAGCAGTTCTAAACTCGGCCGTTTGCCAATAATCACGTTTTCGACATTATCAATTAATGTTTGGGCGAAGCTCTGGATTTCTTTCATTGACTGTATTGTCCCTCGGAACTAGGATTCCCACAAGTGCCTGAGCGAACGGTGAAAACGGCCGTGTTTCGGCAAAAATGTGCTAGAATATGGCCCGTTAATTTTGGGAGCAAGGTATGCAAAACATTGATGTAGAATGGGCGGGACAAGTCGATTATTTGGAGGCGTGGGAACTGCAAAAAGCGCTGGTGGCTGAGCGTATCGCCAACCCGGAGACGCCGGGCAAGCTGCTGCTTTTGGAGCATCCCCACACTTATACTTTGGGCCGAAACGGCCGTTTGGAAAACCTCCTCCTCAACGAAGACGAATTGACTGCGCGCCAGATTGCCTTTTACCAGGTGGATCGTGGCGGCGACATTACGTATCACGGGCCGGGGCAGTTGGTGGGGTATCCCATTCTTTCGCTCAAGCGTGTTTATGAGCAGCCCGGTTTGGGTATGGTGCAGCGTTACGTAACCGACATCGAAGAGGTAATTATCCAGACATTGGCCAAGTTTGGTATTAACGGCCAACGATTTGAGGGTCATCGTGGCGTTTGGGTAGAAACGGGCCAGGGTTTGGACAAAATTGCGGCGGTGGGCATTCGCATTCAAAAAGATGGGGTCACCAGCCACGGTTTTGCCCTGAACGTTCAGCCCGATTTGTCTTACTTTAGCCACATCATTCCCTGCGGTATTCAAGATCACGGGGTGGCCAGCATGGCCCAATTTTTAGATACGCCCGTGACCATTGTTGACGTTTTGCCGCATTTGGTGGCCGCGTTTACGGCCGTTTTTCAACTGCAAACCAACATTCAGTGGGCAGCCAATCAGCCTGCCTGATTTTAAGGAAAGCTATGTCTCACATTTCATTAGATTCGATTAAAGAAACCCCTGATCCGCAAAGTCGTCCCCAAAGACGGCCGTCCTGGATCAAGGTTCGCCAAATTCACGATACCAACGAAAACTATCACTTCCTTAAAGGGCTCATGCGCAGCCAGGAACTGCACACGGTGTGTGAAGAAGCGCGCTGTCCCAACATCGGCGAATGTTGGGGTTCTCGTACCGCCACCTTCCTCATCATGGGCGATATTTGTACCCGCAGCTGCCGCTTTTGTGACGTGAAAACGGGACGGCCGTTGCCGATGGATTGGGCCGAGCCAGAACGTGTTGCCCAGGCCGTCAAGTCGATGAACCTGAAGCATGTTGTTATCACTTCTGTTAATCGAGATGAACGAGCTGACGGCGGCGCACCCATTTTTGCCGCCTGCATCAACCGCATCCGCGAGGTGCAGCCCGGCTGTTCCATCGAGGTGCTTATTCCTGACTTCAAAGGCAGCCGCGACGCACTGCAAATTGTTATGGATGCGCGTCCAGAAATCCTCAACCACAATGTGGAAACGGTGCAACGGCTCTTCCGCACCATTCAGCCGCAGGACAAATACGAATGGGCCCAGGCCACCCTGACGAACGCCAAACAAATGGCACCAGACTTGCTGACCAAGAGCGGCATTATGGTGGGGCTGGGCGAAACCTGGGAAGAATTGTTGGCCACTATGCAAGATTTACAAAGCTGGGGAGTTGATATTTTGACCATTGGTCAATATTTGCAGCCCACGCGTAACCATTGGCCAATTGATCGCTACTATACGCCTGAAGAGTTTGCCAAGCTTAAAGAGCTTGGCCTGGAAATGGGTTTCCGTTGGGTAGAAAGCGGCCCTCTGGTGCGCAGCAGCTATCGGGCTCATGAACAGGTTGAGGTGCTGCTGGGTAAATAGCGCCTAAGGCAGACGGAATCGGGGAATCTGGCACCCTTGAATTGGGTGCCAGCCTTTTTAAAGGGTGCTTATTGTGAGGGCATTTCTGGTTTCGACTGCTTTTTGCAGAGCCAGGTGTAGTAATTCCACCTTTATTGGCTTGCTGAGATAATCATCCATGCCTGTTTCCAGATAAGCTTCGCGGTGTCCATCCAGGGCATTTGCAGTGAGGGCGATGATATACGGCCGTTCCGCCCCAAACTGCTCAATAATTTGCCGAGTTGCTTCGACCCCATCCATTTCCGGCATTTGAATATCCATCAAAATGATGTCATATGATTGTATGGCCAGCGCTTCAAGCACTTCTGTGCCGTTGACGGCTAAATCTGCCTGCAACCCCAGTTTTTCTAACATACTCAGCCCTACTTGCTGATTCATCCGGTTGTTCTCTGCCAGTAAAACTCGCACCGTGTTATCGATGGAGGAAAAGGTTGAGGGTTCTTGTTGGTTCGCTTCATTTGGGTCAGCTTGTTTGCTGGATAAAACATGTCGAAGGATTTCATACAGGTACATGGGTTTGATGGGTTTGGTAAGAAAGTCCGCAAAGAGATGCTTCTTATCATAATGCTGTTGCCCCGGTGAGGTAAGCAGGACCAGAGGCAAACGCAGGTTGGGGAATTGCTGGGCCAGCAGCTGGGCAAAGGCTGTTCCGCTGGTGTCTGGCATTTTTTCATCAACAAGGGCCACATCAAACGATTCGCCTGCATGGAGCAAATCCAGTGCTGCTTCGGCCGATTCCGCTTCCAGGCAAGACATGCCCCAATTTGTCATCTGGCGGTTGAGGATGCTCCGACTGGTGGCATTGTCATCCAGAATCAAGATGCGTTTGTGCAGTAAATCTGGCTGGTTGTCCTGGAGGTATTCTGACTTTGGCCCAAGATCGGCCGTTTCTAGCAGCACGGTAAAATGAAAAGTGGAGCCTACACCTTCTTCGCTTTCCACCCACATTTCGCCATCCATCAGGTCTGCCAGGCGTTTGCTAATGGCCAGACCGAGTCCCGTGCCCCCAAATTTGCGCGTGGTGGAGCTGTCTACCTGGTTAAACGATTGGAATAGAGCGTTTATGCGTTCCGTGGGTATGCCAATGCCTGTGTCGCTGACGGAGATGTGGAGCTGGAAACGGCCGTTTCCCTCTTCTTCCCCCGTTACAAACACCATGACCTCGCCACGTTCGGTAAACTTCACCGCATTGCCCAGCAGGTTCAACATAATTTGGCGAAAGCGCATGGCATCCCCCACGAAGAACGGAGGAATATTAGTTTCGATACTGTAGCCTAGTTCCAAGCCCTTGTTTGTGGCCTTGGGGGTTACCAAATCAAGTGAATCTTCAACAGTTTGGCGCAGGTCAAATGGCTCTGCTTCTAAATCCAGCTTGCCCGCCTCAATTTTCGAGAAGTCCAGAATAGAATTGATAATCTCTAATAGTGCATCGCCGCTCGATTGAATGATCTGACCATACGCTTGCTGCTCTTCGTCGAGGACCGTGCCGGATAACAGACCCGCAATGCCAATAATGCCGTTGAGCGGTGTCCGAATTTCGTGGCTCATGTTGGCCAGGAATTCACTTTTGGCTTTGGTGGCAGCTTCTGCCGCCTTGTTTGCCAGTTGTAGCTGCTGATTTGTAATCTGTAGCTCTTTCAGTGCAGTTTCTAATTGGTCTTGGGTACGCTTGCGGGTCGATTCAATCGCTATGCCCATAGAGGTCACGAAAACAATTGACATAACAAGAACAAAGAAGCGGATAATGCCAAAATATTCGTCAGGAATAAACAAGACGTAATCTGTATTGATCAGTTGGAATATGCTAAGGATGAGAATATCCAAAAACATGTTGAATAATCCGAAGCGTATATTTAAGAGGATGATTACGATTAAAGAACCTGTAATAAGCCAAATGATGTTTGGTGAGGTAATCCCTCCAGAGATAAAAACAACAAACAGTGTCGCAAACTTTATGGCGGCTAAACAAAAAATAGCGATTGGTTTATAGCTGTTTGTTTTACGGAGGATAAAAAGGAAGGAGAAGTATAAAAGCCCCGAAGCCATGAAAAATATTTCATAGCCAATTTCCTGTGGCGTGGGTTGTTTGATGAGTATTTGCAAAGCCAGCGAGGCCGAAAACCAGATGACGGCATTGAAAATTATAAAGCCGAGCAGCAGTCGGTACTTTCTAACATTATCTCTTTCATGCTCTGAAAGGCGAATAGATTCAGGTATAAACCAATCTAGTAAATTGAAGACATTTTGGTTCATTAAAAGGAAGCCCTTGTTCATTTTGCAATAGTATATCGTTTGTGGTGGTGTGTCGTGGTAGGTGAACCGACCAACAGATGATCTTAACTTGAGTATGGCAGGCGGGTCTTCAGTTGTCCTTAGTCTTTCTGTCCTAAACGGCATTGGTTATAGGTAGGAGAGGGTACGGTTTACGGTGGAATTTATGGGTGGAAACGGCCGTTCCCACTTTTTGCCATCATAACCAGAACGAAAACAAGTTGTAAGGGTTATCTGCTTGGGATACCATTACCCAATAAACACCTGTTAACGTTAGCTAAGGATTTCCTATGGCCCGAACAAAGATAGTCGCTACCATTGGCCCTGCCTCCAATAATCCAGAAACCATCCGCCGCATGATTGCCGCCGGTATGCGCGTGGCGCGCGTCAACTTCTCCCACGGCGACCATGAGCAGCACACCAAAACCGTTACGATGCTTCGTGAAGTTGCCGAGAGCGAAGGCAAAGTTCTTGGCATTTTAGGTGACCTGCAAGGTCCCAAAATTCGCCTGGGTCACGTCAAGACGGGCGGTATCCAGCTCTCTCTTGGCGAAGAAGTTGTCCTCACGCCCCACCGCGGGCAGCCCGCCATGATCCACTTGCCCCATCCAGACCTCATCGAAGCCATCGAACCAGGCGCGCGCCTGGTCATAGGCGATGGCGAAGTGGAATTTACAGTAGCCGAAAAAATGGGCGATGCCCTGCGCTGTATGACCACCGTGGCGGGCTTACTCGAGTCACGCAAAGGGGTCAACGCACCCGGTACGGACCTGCCCATTTCCAGCATCACGGATAAAGACAAAGAAGATTTGAAGCTGATTTGTGCCCTGGAACTGGATTTTGTGGCGCTCTCGTTTGTTAGAACGGCCGCAGATATCGAAGAACTGCGCGAACTTATGAAAGCTGAAGGGGCCAACATCCCTATCATCGCCAAGATTGAAAAAAGCGAGGCGATTGACCACCTGGAAGAAATCCGCGATGCAGCCGATGGCATGATGGTGGCTCGCGGTGATTTGGGCATCGAGGTGCAGCCGCAAGAGGTGCCCCTGCTGCAAAAGCGCATCATCCGCACCTGTAACGACGTGGGGAAGCCCGTCATCACCGCCACGCAGATGCTGCAATCCATGGTAGAGCATCCGCGCCCCACCCGTGCCGAAGCCAGTGATGTGGCCAACGCCATTCTGGACGGAACCGATGCGGTGATGCTTTCTGGCGAGACGGCTTCCGGCAGCTTCCCAGTGGAATCGGTGCTGATGATGAAGCAAATCAGTGAAATTATTGAGGGAGCCTTCCCTTATTCAGATTGGCGCAATCGGCGGCAGGCCGAAGTCACAGAAGCGCACAGCGTCACCCAGGCCATCAGCACCGCTTGTTGTGATGTGGCCGAGCAAATCAATGCCCGGGCGATTGTAAGTGCCACCATGTCTGGTTACACGGCTACGCAAATCGCGCGGCACCGCCCGCCCACGCCCATCATGGCCGTTTCTCCCTCAGAGCAAACGCAGCGCAAGCTCTCGCTGGTTTGGGGCGTTGAGTGTGTGCTGGTGAAAGATTTTTCCCACACAGCTGACATGGTATCCCGAACGGTTTCCGCTTTACAGAAGCTGGATTTAGCCCCTGGGGAAAAACTAGTCATTACGGCAGGTGTTCCCTTTGGCTTGGCCGGACAAACAAACTTGATTCAAGTTTATGAAACAACTTGATTCAGGCAAGAATTAACCAAATTTTGGCACTTATCCCCTGAACTTCATGATTTTTCCTTGAGTAAATTCTGAAAATTGGGTCATTTCCATTTGCCGAGACGATAACAATCTTGTGAATTTAAAGTAGCCGAATTACAATATGAGTCCATTCGTTCGAGCAGTTTGCGGGAATTTACGGAGATTTATAGATGAGCACATCAGCACCAGGTCCACAACAACTAGATTGGGAACCACCAGCAATTAAAGGAATTGAAGATACAGGATTATCACAAGGCTTTCTGCAGGATTTAGCCTTAAAGATCATGTATTTTCGCGGCCAGCTAACTGGCCATGACATTGCTGAGTATATGCATTTGCCCTTTGCCACTGTCGTTAGTACGGTGATGGATTTTCTTAAACGGGAGCAAATGTGTGAAGTGAAAGGGTCTGGGGGCTTGGGGGCTGCTACTTACCAATACTCTATTACGTCTAAAGGCGCTGAACGGGCGCGTGAGCAGCTAGAGCGGACTACCTATGTCGGGGCGGCTCCGGTGCCGTGGGAAAATTATATAGCGGCTATCAAGGCGCAGGGTGGCAATCGGCTGCGGGTAAATCCCAAGTTGATGAAGCAATCGCTTTCGCACCTGGTGTTAGAAGATTCTGTGTTCAGCAAGATTGGTCCGGCGGCTAACTCTGGTAAGTCTATCTTTTTATACGGCCCGCCCGGAAATGGGAAGACGACCATTGCGGAAAGTATCGGCCGTATGATTCTCACCAACGACATGTACATTCCGTATGCTGTGGAAGTGGATGGCCAGATCATCAAGGTGTTTGATGAAATTAATCATGTGACTGTGCCGGATATTGAGCGCAAAATGACTACGGGTCAGTTGGGTCCGCGCCGGGGCGATGCCCGTTGGGTGCGTATCAAACGCCCGGTGATCATGGTGGGTGGTGAGCTGACGCTGGATGGGTTGGAACTCATTTACGATCCGACGAATAAATATTACGAAGCGCCGTTCCAAATGAAGGCGAACGGCGGCATGTTCCTGATTGATGACTTTGGGCGGCAGCAAGTACGGCCGCGTGATTTGCTGAACCGCTGGATTGTGCCGATGGAAAAGCAGATCGACTTTTTGGCGCTGCACACGGGGCGGAAAGTAGAGGTGCCATTTGAGGTGCTGATTGTCTTTTCGACCAACTTGCCGCCACGGGATCTGGTGGATGAGGCGTTCTTGCGCCGTATCCGGCACAAGATTGAAGTGACATCACCTTCGTTTGATGGCTACCGCGAAATTTTTAAGCGGGTGTGTGAACGTCGCCGCGTTGAGTATGATGAGCAGGGCATTCGTTATCTGCTGCAAGAGTATTACATCAAGCGAAACCAAAAGCTGCGTGCCAACCATCCCCGCGACATTCTGGACCAGCTTTTGGATATTGCGGATTATCTTGGCGTCAAACCGCAGCTTACCAAAGAGTTGCTGGATCAGGCGGCTGATTCTTACTTCGTTCAGCTTTAGTTGATGAAAGACTGGATTTCTGCGCAACGGCCGTTAATCATCGGCCATCGTGGAGCCAGTGCAGAAGCACCGGAAAACACGCTGGCAGCGTTTACCCTGGCACAAAACCAGGGCGCGGATGGCATTGAGTTTGATGTGCAGCTTTCAGCCGATGGTTGGCCCGTGGTGATTCATGATAGCCAGTTGGAACGCACCACAAACGGCCGTGGGGCAGTGCAGCAGTTCACCGTGGCTGAACTACAAAAGCTGGATGCCGGGCAAGGGCAGCCAATCCCCACATTAGACGAGGTGTTTGAAACAGTCGGCCCCAACTTTTTATACAATGTGGAACTAAAAACGGCCGCATTGCGCGACACGGGTCTGGCTGCCGCAGTGGCCGACCGCATTCAGGCACACGGCGTTGAGCGACAAACGGTTGTATCCTCCTTTAATCCCCTGGCGATGCGTTATGCTCGCCGCCACCTGACGCAATCAACCTGGGTGGCGCATCTCAGCTACAAATCGGCCTTCAAGTTCAAACATTCGCTGATTCCGGTTCAGGCGGTGCATCCTTATTACCGCATGGTGGATGCTGATTACATGGCCTGGGCCAAAAAACATGGCTGGCGCGTGCATGTGTGGACGGTGGATGATCCGGCTGAGGCGCAGCGGCTGGCGGGGCTGGGCGTGCACGCGCTTATCAC
Source organism: Ardenticatenaceae bacterium (assembly GCA_020634565.1). Lineage (GTDB taxonomy): Bacteria > Chloroflexota > Anaerolineae > Promineifilales > Promineifilaceae > Leptofilum. The sequence continues at coordinate 338,718 of JACKBN010000005.1, read as the reverse complement.
CAACAAGCCAAAATTCATTCAGGGGGTGCTGTTTGCTCATGAAGATTAAGGTGATTTTGAACCCCTATGCCAACCGCTGGCGGGCCGGTTCCCGCCTGGATGAGGTGCGGGCCGCCTTTGCGGCCAACGGTTTGTCTGCGGATATTGCCCAGACGGAAAAACCTCAAGAGGCGATTGCTTTGGCGGAAACGGCCGTTGCTCAAGGCTACGATGCCGTGGTTGCGGCTGGTGGCGATGGTACGTTGAGCGAGGTGGCCAATGGCCTGCTGCGCGCCGCCGGTGATGGCCCCACAGTGCCCTTTGGCATCCTGCCTATCGGCACGGCCAACGATTTTAGCGATATGGTGGGGCTGCCGCGTGATTTGACGCAGGCTGTGGCCCTAATCGCCCGTGGCCAGACGCGCCAGATTGACGCGGGGCGCATCAACGATCATTTTTTCATCAATAACTGTGCCGTGGCCATGGAGCCGATGATTACCCTGGAAAATATCCGCATGAAGCGGCTGTCTGGGGAACTGCGCTATGTGTTGGCCCTGTTGAAGGGGCTCATCAAGCTAACGGCCTGGGATATGCAGATCCGTTGGGATGATGGCGGCTATGATGGCCCGGCTTATTTGCTCTCGGTATGCAACGGGCCACGCACTGGCGGTTTTTATATGGCCCCCAATGCGGCCGTAGATGATGGACTGTTCGATTTTGTCTTTGCGCCAGAAGTGCCGAAGCTAACAGTTCTTTCTATTTTGGTGAAGCTGTTTCGCAAGACGCACATTCAACACCCGGATGTGGTGTACGGCCGTACCCAACACATCAGCATCACCAGCAGTCCCGGCACGCCCATCCACGCCGACGGCGAAATCATTGCCGAGGCGGCCACGCAGATTGAGTACCAGATTCTTCCTGGCAAATTGACCCTGTTGCAAAGCTAAACGTGTGCTGCTGCTTACTGGTAAATGATGAGCACCGGCTGCGGGGCTAAATTCATTACGTCGGTTGGTGTCATGATGGGGTAATCGCCATCGGTGGGGAAGAGCTTGAAGCCGCCAAATTCAAAGGCAGGCTCAGCGGCATAAGTGGTGTAATTGCGAATTTTGGCCCCTGCCGCGCCTACGCCATCCCCGTCAATCACAATCTCCACATAAGGATAATCTTCGATAAGTGCCTTGTCCGGCAGCATGGCTGGGCGGAACTGGTGCAGAATCAGCACGCGATTCAGCCCAATCGCGGCCCCGATCGCGTTCATTTTGGCCTGGATGGCGTTGATTTGCTCGGCATAAAGCTGGCCGATATTGGCTCCTGGCACCTGCCAGTTGTTCATGGTGAACTCCGGGTCAATGGCCAAATGCACGTGTGGTTCGTATAGCAAGTATTCCACACGGTTGTATTCACTCATTAAATCGGCGCGTCCTGGCTGAATATCGAGGATAACGGCCGTTTCCAACACCTTCGCCTCTTCTATCCAGCTTTCGATTAATTCCAGGCTGGCATGATGCCGGTAGGTGGGCGGGTAGGGATTAGCCACGGTGGTGACCAGGTGATAAGCCGGCAAAATGGGCCGGTCGGAGAGCGGTTCATATTCGGCAATGGTGGCCAAAAGCTGCTGATGCATTTGCTCACGGGGAAGTTCCCCAAAAATGCCCAGGCCTGGCCCGGTAGGGCTGCCGTAAAAGGCCACCAGGCGGAATTGGCTAAGATACCCTTGGGGCTGCGTTACGTTTAGGGCAAGCTGATAATGAGCCGTTGGCGTGACGGTTGGGGTTTGCGTGTGGGTTGGTGTTGGTGTGGGCGGAACGGCCGTTGGCGTAGCCGAAGGCGTGGCGCTGGCCAAAATCTGCGTAGGTGTGAGCAGCGGGGTGGGTGGAATTGGCAGAATAGATAGGGTTAGAACCAGCGTGGGCAGCGGTTCAACAGCGGCAAAAAAAGAGGGTTGAGATTGGCAAGTTGTGAAGAGAACGGCCGTAATAAATGCCCAAAAGATGCCCAGACGGCACCGGGCCTTCATTACGATACGCTGCCTTCGGTAACGGCCGTTTCCTCACGCAGTTCATCATACAGGCGGTACAAATTTGCCCGATGCAGATCAGAAACCAAACCATTCAGGGGAATACGAGATTTGCCGCAGCTTTCGATGTCAATATTGTCTAAAGCGCTGGCAGGTTTATTGCGGCGCAGCACCTTCGAGACCTCATCCTTAATCTTGGCCAGATAATCCAGATCGTTCTGAATGACGGACTCCACTTCGCCCCGCAAAATTACTTCGCCGTGGCCTTGCACAATCGTGTCCGGTTCCAGCGCCAGCATTTTGTGCATGGAGTCTACTAACGCGCGATGGCTGCCATCAAAAATGGTGGGAACTGGCATGGAGTTGTCAGAGGCGAACAAGATTTGGTTATTGGTCACGTAAACGCTCGTGAGATCCATGCTGTGCCCTGGCATATGGTGCAGTTGCAAGGTTTTGCCACCCAGGTAAAGATTAAACACACCTTCACGGAACACCAGCTCCGGCAAAATAATTTGCACCTCTTCCAGTTCCGGGTCTTGCGCCTGGGCTTCTTCCAGCCCGGAGCGCCCTACAGTATCCAACAACTGCCGGCACATGGCATGGCTCACAATTTGAGCCTCGGGAAAAAGATACGTACCCTGAGTGTGATCCGCGTGGTAATGCGTGTTAATGACATACTTAATCTTCAAGCCTTGCCGCTCTTCCAGAAACTCTTTGATTGCTTTTGTTTCTTCGGGGAAGTAAAGCGTGTCGATTAAAATCACGCCATCTTTGGTGAGGATGGCTCCTGCTGTTACCTGGGCATACAACTGACTTGTGAATACGTAGATGTCGTCAGCAATTCGCTCACGCACCATAATGCTGCTATTTCCTTGTGCTAGAGAATTAACAACCGCTAATTCCGGAGTTGAATGTCTGTAAATTTTTGCTTGACGGTGGATTGGACAAAAAAACCCCTGATTATAAAGATCAAGGGCACACATCCAATAGCCCCGCCATGCCGTGTGAGCCCCGTTGTTTGAACCTGCAGATGCAGGTGGGAGCCTTTTCGCGAGTATCTGCCTGGCCGAACAGCCGAAGCCGTGAGCTACTACATCCCCTCAGCGCATTTTTGACCCCCATTTGTGAAGCGTTGGCTCAACACTGGCAAGCTCATCACGCACACAGCAGGGTTGTCGAGATACTAACACAGTCACAGGGTGATGACAAGGTTGTGCGCCACTTCACAAATCAAATTATAATGATTTACCAGAGGTAAAAATCCTTGTTCGACCCCGGAACGGTAAGCCAAAATAAGGTGAGGAATCGTATGAATAGTTTGCCTATAGATTTTTTTCGTTTGGACAATGAGCTAACGGCCGTACAAATTCAGCTGCGTGATCAGGTGCGGGCTTTTGTGCAGCAGGTGGTGCTGCCCCACATCAATCCATACTGGGAGCAAGCCGCCTTCCCCTGGGAAATTGTGCGACAGCTGCCAACTCTGCCGGTAATGGGCGGCACGCTGACTGCTCCCGGCTGTGCCGGACTGGACCCGATTAGCATGGGGCTGGTGCGGTATGAGCTGGCCAAGGGTGATGGCTCTGTTGGTACGTTTTATGGCGTGCAGTCTGGCTTGGTGATGGGATCAATTGGGTTATTGGGTTCGGCAGAGCAGCAGGCTCGCTGGCTGCCCGCGCTGGCTAGTCTGGACAAAATCGGCTCGTTTGGCCTGACGGAGCCAGAGCGCGGTTCGGATGCGGCGCATGTGCTGACAACGGCCGTTCGCCAGGGTAATAGCTACGTGCTAAACGGCCGTAAACGGTGGATTGGCAACGCGCCTATTGCTGATTTGCTGATTGTGTGGGCCAAGGATGAAAACGGCCGTTTTGGCGGATTTGTTGTCGAAGACCCTCGCCAAACAGAGGGTGTACACATTGAAACAATGACCGGCAAAATTGCCAAGCGGGCTGTGCTCAACGGCGACATTCGGCTGGAAAACGTGCGTATTCCCGCAGCCAATCGTCTGGAGAAAGCACACAGCTTCCGCGACACGGCCAAAGTGTTGGCCTTCACACGCTACGCTGTTGCCTGGGAAGCAGCGGGGCTAGCAGCAGCCTGTCTGGAGCAGGCGCTGGCTTATGCCAAGTCCCGAGAACAGTTTGGCCAGCCTATTGCCGGTTTCCAGCTCATTCAGGAAAAACTGGTGGAAATGACGGCCGAAGTGACCCAAATGCAGCTGCTTTGCCTGCGGCTGGGCCAATTAATGGCGTCGGGGGAACTGGATGAAAGCATGGTGGCTTTGGCCAAGTATAACAATGCGCGTAAAGCGCGCCGTGTGGCCAGCCTGGCACGTGAGGTTTTGGGCGGCAACGGCATTCTCATCGAAAACCACATTGCCCGTCACCTGACCGATGCCGAAGCAATTTATACTTATGAGGGCACCAACGAAATCAATATGTTGATAGTGGGGCGGGCCTTAACGGGGTTGGGCGCGTTTGTTTAGGATTTTTGGGTAGATTGGAGGGCTTGTTGCAGCTGAACGGCCGTAATTGGGGCAGCCAACTCCACGTCCCCAATTTGCACCACGGGAATCGTGTAGCGATACGTTTGGAACAGCGCTTCGTCTTGGGTAATGTCCACTTCTTGCAGTTGATGAGGGAAACTGCCTTGCAGCGCGTCTAAGCTTTCCTTCACTTTATCGCACAGGGAACAGCCTGTTTTGGTGAATAAGGTCACGGTGAGCATCTGCTTATCCAGCCAGAGAAGCGGCTACCGTGCCCGCACAAATAGCCAGCAGCAGTACCAGCAAATAAATGTTGGAGGACATGAACAGCCCTCGGGCATTTTTAGGCGAGGGTGACTGGATGAGACGGGCATTGCGCCAGAAAAGATCAGCTGTGACCCAGGCCACGGGGATGAGATAAACCCAGCCCAGCGACGGCAACAGCACCAGCAGCAGCCCGCCAAGCCCGGTAGGCAGCGTATGGGACATCACCCACCAGGCTGCCTGGCGTGGGGTGGTGTGTACCGGCAGCATCGGCACGTCGGAGTGAGCGTATTCATCCCGATAGAGCAAAGCCAAACTCCAAAAATGGAATGGCGTCCAGAGGAAAAGCAGCAGAGACAAGACAAGGGCACCTGTGTCGCTCCAGTTGCCCACCGCTGCGCTACCGCTTAAAACGGCAGCACTGCCCGCTGCACCGCCAATCACAATATTGAGCAAGGTGCGGGGCTTTAGCCAGATGGTGTAAATGCCCACATAAATGAGGGCACCCAATATTAAGAAGAAGGTGAGCGCTGGCTTAAAAGGCAGCACTGCCAGTGAGGGCAGCAAAACCAGCCCGATGCCCACATAGGGCACCCAGTTTGGTTGGGCAATTTCGCCGGTGACTAACGGCCGTTGTCGGGTGCGCCCCATGTTGCCATCAGATTCTCGTTCCCAATATTGGTTGAGAGCAGAAGCGCCCGCCGCGGCCATGCCGCCGGTGAGCCAGAGCAGCAGCAGGTTGCCCACACCGGGCCAGCCGCCAGCGGCCATAAACGCACCGCCCGTGGCTGCCATCAGCAGTAAAAAAACAATGCGCAGCTTAAACAGCACCACAATGAGCTGTAATTTGCTACGCCAGGTGGAGGAAACGGCCGTTGCCGGGGTGCCAGCGAGGCCAGTTGGTTGTCGGGTATCTGTCAGTGACATTCGGTCTCCGAATGGGGTATTTTGTTTACTTCTGAAGCAATTGTAACAACATTCACAAGGGGGCACAAACCGCCAGGATGGGATTTGCTTATGGATGAAACGGCCGTTAAATTTACCATGATGAATTGGCTCAACTCTAAATTATACGAACCTGTTAGCACGTTAACCCATGTGGCTGGGGCCATTGCTTCTTTGCTGGGATGGCTGTGGTTGGTTGTACTTGTCTGGCCCGATTGGCAAAAGGTCATTACGCTCTCGATTTATGGCCTGAGCATGGCGGCAATGTATGTATCTAGTTCGCTGCTTCACGGCGTAAAGCCCCGGCCTCGCCTGCAATTTCAGCTGAATCGTCTCGATCATATGTCCATTTTTCTGGTCATTGCCGGCACGTATACGCCGATCGTGGCCACGTTTTTTCCGCCAGTCTGGCGCTGGCCTGTGCTGGGGATGGTTTGGGGAACGGCCGTTCTGGGGATGCTCTACAAACTATTCAGCCGTCGCATTCATGGTTTTTTTAACGCATCCATTTATCTGATAGTCAGTTGGGGTGGGGTGCTGCCGCTGATTTTGGCCGGGGAAGCGGCCCGCTGGTTGCCGCCGGGTGGTTTGCTGCTTCTGCTGCTGGGTGGGCTCATCTACTCAGTCGGTTTTGTGGTCTACTATCGCCAAAAACCTGATCCCTGGCCAGATGTTTTTGGCCATCACGAAATCTGGCACCTGTTTGTGTTGGGCGGCAGCCTGTGCCACTTTTTATTCATGCTGTGGTATGTTGTGGATTGAGGCTGAAAGTCTGGCATCTATCTGAATGTTTGTCAAAAAGTTCACAGCGAGCTTGGAGGAAAAGTTTGATTTCTCAGATTTCTCTTTTTCCTACCTCGGTCGCGCTCAGCACAAGCCTGTGGCTTTTTGGGATAGATTCTAAGAAGTGTTTGGGTTCCAGAAAATAAAAACCACCAGTTTCCTGGTGGTCGAATAATTGCTGTAGTAGAGAGCCTCGTTGTTACGTTTAGCTTGGCATTGGTTCGACCCTTTTGACCGCAAGATTGCTCTTCGTCCAGGGAGCCAACTGACCAGAACTTCTGCTGTAATTTCATTTCGGCTCTCTACAAAACAAAGATTACCGCCAATTTCTTACAGTCTGACTAAAGCTCAACAATGAGACTTAAGTACTCCCAAACAAGTTGACATAGGCAAATATTAACTTGACATAGTCTTGAGCCGTGCTACACTGGCACCAACATGCGCGCAAGATTTCGGCGGGCCCTCAGGTGGCTCTGGCAGCCTCTTTCAGTAGTTATTTCCCCTGTCTGGCAGTTCCTTGGCCGGCTTGGTTTGGCGTTTCGCAATCTCCTGACCTGGATTATCTGGAAACCTGTTTTTTATATTACCATGCCTATCTGGCTGCCGCTGCGTTGGATCTTCTGGGATACTATCGTAGAGATTGCGCCGCCGGTTTGGCGTTTTATTGGCCGGCTTGGTCTGGCACTGCGGCATTTGCTCGTACAGTTTGTCTGGCGTCCGTTGCATTGGCTTTATTCGCGGATTTTGAAGCCAGCTGTCGCGGGCGCGGTTTTGTTTGTCTGGCGTTTGTTGCAGCGGGTTGGCCAGTTCATTTGGCTGCGTACGGCCCCACAGCGCGCGATTTACGGCCGTCGCCTGAGTTCTCGTTGGCGATTATTTAAATCTAACCTGCGTCTGGCCTGGCGTAGGCCAAAAGCCCCTGTGGCGGCTCTACGCATTCCTCGCCAGCCACGCGGCAATGTGCGCGCCGTACGTACCTTTCGTTTGGCTACGGCCGTTGCTACCCTGGCGCTTGTGGTGGTGGTGGGCATGTTGAGCATGCGTGAACCCCAGACGGGCAATACGGCCGTTGCTGATGATCGGCCGTTTGAAACCGCCACGCCCCAGATAATTGTGCTGACGCCAACGCCGTTGCCCCCCACGCCTACAGCCATCCCTACCGTTTCGGTAAAGTTGACGCCCTGGGCTACACCCAATCCGCTTGATGGCGGTGGCGCTGTTATTTTTTCTCAGCAGCTAGAGGGCAACCGGGATATTTATGTTTTGCCCGTGGGGCAGTCTGAACCCATTCGCCTGACCACGCATCCGGCTGAAGATCGCGATCCGGCCTGGTCGCCAGACGGCACGGCCATTGCTTTTGCGTCCCACCGGGATGGCAATTGGGAATTGTATGTGTACGACATTCCCAGTCGTGAACTGCGCCGCCTTACCCATGATATTTCTTATGACGCTGCGCCGACCTGGTCGCCCGATGGGCAATGGTTGGCGTATGAGTCCTATCGGGATGGTGATCTGGACATCTATTTGCTAAAGGCAGATGGCAGCGAGGGTCCCTTCCAATTAACGGATGATCCGGCCCCGGATTTTGATCCGGTCTGGTCACCCGGTGGGCGGCACATTGTGTTTACCAGCTTCCGTGGAGGAAACCAGGACATTTACATGCGCTCTCTGGATTCTGTGATTGATGCGGGGGCCGTGAATTTGACGCAGTCGCCCGATCTTCAGGAAGTGGAAGCTGCCTTCTCGCCAGACGGCCGTTCGCTTGTTTATGCTGAACTTAGTGCTGGATTCCCCGTGATGTATGCCATGCCCTTGAGTGATGATTATCTGCCTGCGGATGCAGCCTACGCATTGGGCCAGCAAGGCCGTTCGCCTGCCTGGTCACCAGACCGGCGTTCCGTGCTGTTTGTGTATGACCAGGGCGAGCGTAGCTTTTTGCTCTCGGGCAGCGTTGAGGCATGGAGTGTAGTGCCGCAAATGTACATGGCCGAAAGTCGCATAGAGGATCCGTCGTGGACGGCCGTTCGTTTGACGCCCAGCATGATCAACCAGCTGCAAAATATTGACGGCCGTTTGACGGCCAATGAACCGCTTTACATGGAAGCCCGAGCTGAGGCCGAAGAAGGACAGCCCCCGGCTTTGCTCTACTCGGTGGCTGTCAACGCGCCGTCACCGTATCTGAGTGATGATGTGGACCAATCCTTTGTGGCCCTGCGCCAGCGGGTGCTTGATGAGGCGGGCTGGGACTTTTTAGGTCAACTCGACGGCATGTTTGAAGCCTTGGATGCCCGACCGCTGCCGGGACAATCTGACGAATCTTGGAACAAGGCGGGGCGTGCCTTTGATTTTTATTTCCGCGAGGCGTTGGGCTTTGATCCGCGTGTGGAATTGGTCAAGCTGGAACGGAATGGCGAGATTTATTGGCGTGTGTTTGTGAAAACGGCCGTTCAAGACGGCAGTTTGGGCGAACCGTTGCGTACCCTCACCTGGGATCTCCAGGCGCGCAGCGGCGATGACCCCAGCTATTATGAACAGGGCGGCAAATGGCGCGAAGCTGTTCCCTCCGGCTATTACATTGATTTTACGGCGCTGGCAGCGGATTATGGTTGGCATTGGGTGCCAGCCAACGCTAACTGGCGTACGTATTTCCCCGATATTCGCTTTTGGCATTATGAAAGACGAGATGGCTTAACCTGGGAAGCCGCCATGCGGCAGCTTTATACTGAAGATGAACTGGCTCCTATTCTGGAACGGCCGTAAATTTCATCTGCTTCTCGGGTTTGGAGCACTTTTACTGCTGATGGGTTGCGGCGGTGAGTTTGTGCCGCCTACGCTGGTTTCCCCCTTGGACCTACCCCCTTCGCAGCAAACAGAAATTGCCATTACGGCTGAGTCGAACGGCCGTGTAACGGCTGCCGGTGGTCGTGCTGCCAGTTCCGCTGTGGTACACGATGTGCCCACACCGTCCGGTATTGGCATTCGCCCCAATGAGGCGCAGCAGCTGTGGGTGCCCGATGCTGGCCCCGAGCCGCCCGAAGGCTGGCGTCCGCCGCCGTATGAGGTGCCGCTTTCCATTCATTACGACGATCATTATTGGTTGGCCCGCCCCTTACCTTCAGGCAGCCGCAACTACGATTTGGAATGGTATCCCTACGGCAATGATGTGCAATTGCCAGATCGGCCGTCTTACCGCATTCATCACGGGCTTGATTTTCCTAATCAGACCGGTACACCCGTGTTGGCAGCCAGCAGCGGGACGGTGGTTTTTGCCGGACCTTTTCCCAGCCCGCTTAACGGGGTGAATTATTACGGGAATACAGTCATTATTTTGCATGATTGGCAGTGGCAGGGGCAGGATGTGTATACGCTTTATGCGCATACGCTGGAACTGTTTGTCACTGAAGGCGAGGTTGTGCGGCAAGGGGAAGTAATCGCCGGGGTGGGCAGTTCTGGTGAGGTGAGTGGCCCGCATTTGCATTTTGAGGTGCGTGTGGGCACCAACAATTATCACGATACGCGTAATCCGGCTTTGTGGCTGGCTCCTTTTGAAGGTTGGGGTACGCTGGCTGGCCGCTTTGTAGACAAAAATAATCAGATGATTTCTGGCGCCAGCCTGACGCTGCTGCCGCTCAATGTCGATGTGCCCGTTCGTAAACAGAGCACGTATCATTCCATTGTGCAATCTGACGAGATTTGGCAGGAAAATTTTGTTTTTGGGGATTTGCCAGCGGGGCAATACCGGTTAATGATTGACATGAATGATGGGGTTCACATCTACGAGCGGGAAATGGAAATTTTTCCTGGTCAGACCAGCTTTGAGATTATCTCCACTGATTTTGAGTTTATTCCGACGCCTGCGCCGCCAGCAACGGCCGTTCCCGACTCTGCAGAAAACGGTAGCAGCGAAAATTAACGGCCGTTTTAGTGCAAAATTTCGTTGTTATCTGCGTGATTGCCCGCTTGCAGCACAAATTCAATATGCTGAATCAGCTCCATCGGCGTTAAATCCTTGCCAATAAAGCCTTCTGCGCCGAGGGCGATAGCTTTAGCCTCATTCTGTGGCGTGTCATAAGCGGTAACAAAAATAATGGGGATGGTCGTGAACTCGCGCAGCCGATGATACAGCTCCCAACCATCAATTTCAGGCATCATCAAATCCACCAGAATAAGATCCGGCATGCCTTCTCTGGCTTTATCTAGCCCTTCCAGGCCGCTGTAAGCGACTTCTGTTTTATATCCGGCCAGATGAACCATCTCTTGCATCAACTGAACCATTTGTGGATTGTCGTCTACCACCAGAATGACTGGCATTTCTTGTCCTTTCAATGTTGTGAAGAAGGCTACGGTGTTTGATTTGAGTGCTAATTTTGAAGAATATTTTAACTGGAAAGTGCAAATGAGGAAAATCGGTAACTTTACATAATGCATTGACACAATTTCTTGACTTATGCTAAAATTTTGCCATGTTTTCAAACCGTGGGGTCAGTAATCTAAGACTGTTTGGCAAGCGTTACGGCCGTTTTTTGGTCGTTATTTTTGCGCTGACCTGGGCCTTGATCCTGCTGAGCCCGTTGGAAACAAACGCCGCTGAACGCGAGGGCCTGATGCGGGCAGCTAGCGGACCAGAGGCGTCGCTGCTTTCGCCCATGTGGGGGCCGACCATTCGCCAATGGTCAACCTACATTGGTGTGCTGGCCAATACGCATGGCCTCGACCCCGATTTTATTGCTGCGGTTATTGAAGAAGAGTCGAACGGCCGTATTGATGGCGTAAGTTCGGTGGGTGCAGTTGGCTTAATGGGTGTCATGCCCCAAGGGCCTGGGCTGGAATGGCGGCCAACCACCGAAGAGTTGATGATTCCCGCCGTTAATCTGCGCTGGGGCGTAGCCATTTTAGCCGAAGTGGTGCGGCAGGCAGGCGGTGATCTTGCTTCTGCGTTGGCTGCTTACAGCGGCGGCTGGGAACATGCTGGGCGTGCTGTGCCACAAGCCTACGCCGCCAACGTGCTGGACAATTACGCCCGTGCGGTCCTGATCCGGCAGGGAATTTCCCCAGATATTGCCACGAGATGGACAATTGCCGTTGAAATTGACAAGGGCTATGTGCCTCATGAGCCGTTTTTGGTGTTGGGGCAGCAGCCTGTTTCTGGACTTTATACATACGCACCTCATCGGGTGTATGATTACGTCGATGATTTTGGCCATTCCTTTTTTATTGACGGCTATGCTGTGCCGTTAGCGCTGGTTGTGCCTGCTTATCCTGACCCGGAAAACTCAACCTATGGCAGCAGCGATGAGTTGGATGTGCATTTGCAGGCGCGTTTGGGTGAGGACGGGGTAAAGATAGACACCAGCAATCCCCGAATTATTCTGGCTTGTTTACCCAGCCTCAGTCGCTTGCGCGGCATTGCTAGCACCCGTTGGTTTGCTCCTTCTGGCTGCCCCTCCTGGCACCGTTGATCCACCAACCTGCTCCTTTTTAGGACAAACGTAATCGTTTCTGGTAAGCCAATTTTTAATACTATTTGGTTAAGAAACTGACGCCTCACACGCTGGTTGCGGCGTTTTTTTATTTTTAAGAATTTGATTTTTACAATTGGTAAGAGATTTCCGAGATTTCAGAAAGTGCTCGCCAATGACCTGAATTATTGCTCATGCCTACTCCATTTATGCATCTGCACATGGCAGAACAAATCTATGAGATGGTTGCCGCCAATGGCGACGGCCGTTTGCAATCCACATTGGCGGCGGAATGGCCTGCGTTTTACCTGGGCAGCGTTGCTCCAGACGTGAATGCTATTTCCACACTGCCGCGAGCCACTACCCATTTTTACGATATGCCGCCTGATCCCGAAGAAACGGCGTATTTAACCATGCTGAAACAATATCCTGAACTGGCTGATTGGTCGGCCATGTCGCCGGGGCAGGCGATTTGTGTGGCGGCTTACAGCGCCCATTTGCTGCTGGATTTAATCTGGCTGCGGGAGATCGTCTATCCGTTTTTCCATCTTGTGGAAAGTTTAGGCGATCGGCAGCAGCGCCGTCTGACGCATTTTATTTTGCTGACGTATTTAGACACGATTGCGCTAAGCCATTTGCCGGAAACGGCCGTTTCTACACTGGCGGCGGCACAGCCCAAACAGTGGTTGCCATTCGTTGACGACGAAATTTTGACGGCCTGGCAAGGACTGTTGGTCGAGCAGCTACAGCCGGAGGCATCGGTGAAAACCATCGAAATTTATGCCGGACGATTAAAAATGTCCGCTGCTGAGTTTGCGGCAAATTTGCAAGATCCAGCCTGGATGCAGGAACGGGTTTTCAGCAAGATTCCGGTAGATGAAGTGCAGCAAATTTTGCTAAATGCCGTGCCCAAAAGCGTTGAACTTATTCGTAATTATCTGCAATAAATGGGCTTGTTTGCCCAAAATTAATTTGAAGGATAGACCTTTATCATGAACCCACTACCCACTCCCGCCCCCGTCCGTGACACGGTGCAGGCTCGTTTCCCAGACGGCCGTGCTTATGATGCGCCTATTGGCACCACGCTTGAAGCGTTTATCGAGGTGGCCCAGCCGCAGGCGTACGGCCGTATCGTTGCCGCGCTAAAAAATGGCAGACTGCGCGAGCTTTCCCATCCGCTGCAAGAAGACGCCTTGCTTATTCCCGTAACCTCGGCCGATTCAGACGGCAGCCGCATTTACCGCCGCTCCCTCTGCTTTTTGATGATTGCCGCTGCCGACGAAATTTGGCCCGGCAGCATTATTTCCATTCAGCATTCCATGCCATTTGGCGGTTACTACTGCGAATGCGACGATGCCAGCCGCCTGGATCAAGATAGTTTGCAGCAGCTCAAACAGCGCATGCAGGCCCTGGTCGATGCTGATTTGCCGATTGATCAGGTGCGCGTGCCTCTTGAAGAAGCGCTGAAATTGTTCCGCGAGGAAGGTGATCTGGAGAAGGCCAATTTGTTTGCCAAGCGACGCAAAGATTACCTGACGATGTATGAGCTAAACGGCGTCCGCGATTATTTTCACGGTTTTATGGTACCGCGCACCAGCTATCTGGATTTGTTTGATTTACGGCCGTATAAAGATGGTTTCATCTTGCAATTCCCTCGCCGCCACGAACCGGAAGCGCTTCAAGCTTTTGAAGATGAACCGCGCCTGGCTCGCGTTTTTCAGGAGTATGATGATTGGCTGCGTATTATTGGCTTGCCCAGCGTGGCGGCATTAAATAGTGCTTTGGCAAACGGCCGTATGCAGCAAACCATCCTCGTGGCCGAAGCGTTTCACCAGCAGCAGTTGGCCCAAATCACCGCCGAAATTGCCAGCCGCCGCCATGAAATCAAAATTGTGCTCATTTCTGGCCCAACCTCGGCGGGGAAAACAACGTTTAGCAAGCGGCTGTCTATTCAGCTGATGGCTCACGGCATCTTCCCGGTGGCCATTGGCATGGACAACTACTTTGTGAACCGTGACTTAACCCCACGTGACGAAAATGGTGATTATGATTTTGAAGCGCTGGAAGCGTTGGATTTGCCGCTGTTCCGTGAGCATCTAAAGTACCTGATGCAAGGGCAGATGATCGAGCAGCCCATCTACAATTTTCATACTGGCATGCGAGAGCAAGGCCCCAATTTGCAGATTGGCACGGACCATGTGCTGCTGATTGAGGGCATTCATGGCCTTAATCCCAAACTGGTAGAAGGCATTCCGCCAGAAGCGATGTACCGCATCTTCATCTCGGCCTTTACGCAGTTAAATCTGGACAAGCACAACCGGGTGCCCACAACCGACACGCGGCTGCTGCGCCGCATTGTGCGCGATGCGGCCCATCGTGGTTACTCAGCCGCCGACACGATTGCCCGCTGGCCCAGCGTGCGTCGTGGCGAAAAGCGACACATCTTTCCTTACCAGAACAACGCCAATCTCTTCTTTAATTCGGCTTTGGTGTATGAATTGTCGGCGCTGAAGCGGCTGGCGGAGCCGCTGCTATTGCAAGTAGAGCCGGGCACGCCGGAGCGCATTGAGGCCAACCGGCTATTGGCATTCCTGCAATGGTTTGATCCTGTACCCGAAGAGGGTCTGGAACTCATTGCTAGCGATTCAATTTTGCGGGAGTTTATTGGCGGTTCGATTTTGGAGAAGTTTGAGCCGTGGCGAAACTAGAGGTGGTTACGATACGCTCAGCCCAGGCAAAATCAGGCGGAACAGGGCGAAAAGGTCCAGCAGAATAAAGGCGACACCAATGAAAATGGGCATTAGATTTACCAGGAACGGCCGTTCCCGCCGAAATGGTTTTTCTACCAGCAGCAACCAGGTGCCCAGCCCCAGCGAAAATCCAAGCGAAATAGGAATTAGCGCCGGGAACAGGTAGCGTCCCTGGTGCTGCACAAAGGTCAGGTTGTAGCCAACATGAATGCCCAGCGTGAGGAAAAAGACCAGCCATAAGATGAGCACTGGTAGCCGGGAGCGAAACTGCATGGGTATTTGGGATGTGGTGAAACGGTAAAGCAAAAGCCCTAAAACGGCTAGCACCACCAAGGCCAACAGCAAGATGTAAATGGCGCGAGGCTGGTTCATCGGCACGGCCATCCAGCCAAACTGCCCCCAAAAGCTGTTAAACGTGGTCTGGAAAAAACGTTGTATAGTGCCATCCATGCCGTATTTGCTGATCCATTCCATGGTGCGGGGCTGCCCCACGACTACTGTGTCGTGGGCTGCTTTGCCCAAAATGTCCAGCCCGCCGTAAACAATCACGTTACGCACCCACCAAATAGCGCCCAGAACAAAAGAGGGCGCAAATAGCAGCACACCCGCCTGGAACAGTCGCTGCCAGGTACCCCAATATTGCCACAGCAAAACAACGCCAAGCACGGGTGCCATCAGGTAGACCGTGGCTTTGGTGAGGAAACCTAATCCCAGCACGAGACCCAACCCTATGAGCCAGGGGCGATCATCACCCAGCTTGCGGATGCCGTCGCGGGTGACCCAGCGTAGCGTGAGATAAAGCAGCAGCGCAATGAGGAACTCCGAGAGGCTGTCGTTGTTGACCGAGGCCAGCATGGCCACGTGTTGGGGGATAAAGGCGACAAATACGGCCGTTGACCAGGCCACCCATTCCGCCTCAGGAAAAAGTAGCCGGGCAATGCGGTACGCCAGCCAGATGACACCCGCGCCAATAAGCACGGAGGCCAGCCGCAAGGGCAGCAGCGCGCCGTTGGTCAGGATAAAAATTGGGGTAAGCAGCAGGTAGTAAAGCGGTGGCTGCCAATCTTCGTATTCAATGTCATCTACGGAGTATTCGGGGGCGAAACGTGCCTCACGGATTTCATCCAGATACGCCTGATCGTAATCACCAGGAGCGATGATGGGTAAACGGCCGTTAGCCAACTGGCGCACGTAATTGTAGTGGGCTGGCTCATCTGGTGCTTGCCAATCGGGCACCTGGGCGGCAAACAAAGTTCCAACCAGCAAATAACATGCTAAAATAAGTAGCAACGGCCAACGTTTCTGCATCATTCCCTAATCTTAACCAGTTCCAGAAATATGGCGAGTAGAATTAAATTGACGTTGTAATATTGTAGGGAAATAATTGTCTTTGCGAAAATCAATCCGTTTTACCGCTATCTCGCTACCAACTTTATGTTGGGTTACCAGTCCAATGGTACCATAGGGAGATTAGCTGAATTTGGGTAAACTGGTACTATCTGGCTATGAAGCCTGTTAGATGCCGCCAACCAGTTCAAATCGTACCTTGCCGACGGTTTTGTCTTTGTCCTTGTAGTTGCTATCCCAAAGATTTATCGAAAAGGGCGTTTTGGAATAACAGTGAAAGATTTGGTCAAGGTCAGCATTTTCTTGCCAGAGAAATAGGGTAATGATATCCAACCAACCTTCTTCGACTAAAAAACGAATTGCAGTGTATACGGCCGTCCTGTTGTTACTTGTTGCCAGCCGGGCCTGGGTAGGACAGTCAGACTGGTTTGGCTCAGCCAATTTGCACATGCTGACGGAATTTGTTGCCGGGACCATTGCTGTGTTTGTGGGTGTCTTGGCGCTGGTGCGTTTTTACACCAAGCAAAACAGCGCCTACTTTTTCATTGGCATTGGGTTTGTTGGCGCAGGTTTGCTGGATGCCTACCATGCGATGCTTTCCATGGAGACGGGAAGCGCCCTCACCGCGGTTACCGCTTCCCCAGAGTGGCAGTGGAATTATTCCTCAACCTTTTTATCTGTTTTAATGGCAGGTAGTTGGATCATTTGGCAGCGTAACAAACAGCTGCAACGGCAGTCGAACGGATTTTACATTACGGTTGCTCTGATTGCTTTTGTTAGTGTGATCGTTTTTACGCTCATTCCGCAGCCGCCTATCACTTCTCTGGATTATTTGCCAGGGCGAGTCACAGCTATTTTCACGGCGACGGCGTTTCTCATTGCTCTGATTGGCTATTTGCACAAGGGTGCCTGGCAACATGATACTTTTGAAAACTGGTTGGTTGCTGCCTTAATCATCAACGTGGGGGCGCAGGGCCTGTTTATGTACTTTGCCCGCACCCCGTTTGATGCGTTGTTTGATACGGCCGTTCTGCTCAAAATGATTGGCTATTTGTGTGTCTTGGTCGGTTTGCTCACAAGTATGTATGCTATCTTCAAAGAGGCGGAACAGGTGGCCACCAATCAGCTAACTGCCAACGAAGCACTACAGCGAGAAATTGCGGAACGCAAGCGAGCCGAGGCGGCCGAACAAGAGCAGCGTAACCTCGCCGAAGCGCTGCGTCAGGTAGGGTTGGCCTTAAACTCCACGCTCGATTTTGACTTGCTATTAAATACCTTTCTGGACCAAATTGGCCCGGTGCTGCGTTACGACACCGCCAACATCATGTTGGTGCATGGAAATGAGGTCGAAATTGTGGTGACCCGTGGTTATGACCTCAGCAAAGAGCTGCGTCAGCCCCGCCACTTTCATATCGCCTCTCGCCCCAGCTTGCTCAGAATCGTAGAAACGGCCGAACCTCTCATCATCCCCGATACCTTTGATGCCGGTGAACTGTGGGTAGATGCCGAACTTTCTCCGCACGTGCGTTCCTGGGCCGGTGCACCCATCATTGTAGAAGGCGAAGTTGTGGCCTTTCTGGCGCTTAATTACAGCGAACCTGGTTTCTATCAACCAGAAAATTCCTCACGGCTGAAGGATTTTGCGGTTCAGGCAGCCATCGCTTTTGAGAACGCCAATTTGTACCAGCAGCTGCAAAAACGTGTGGCGGAGCTAACCACGCTCAACCAGATTAGCCAGGCAGTCACTTCTACCCTTGACCTAAGCGAAACCCTGACCATCATTACCGAAAACACGACTAAGCTGTTGCTGGTTGATGCGGCCTCCGTGGTGCTGCACGATAAGGATCGGGACGATCTGTATTTTGCTGCGGCTTCTGGTGAGGCATCGGAATTTGTGCAGGATAAGCGGTTGGAGCTGGGGCAAGGTATTCTGGGCTGGGTATCGCAAACGGGTGAGCCTTTGCTGGTGCCAGACACCGCAACTGACCCCCGCCACTTTGGTGATTTTGATGCCGCCAGTGGCTTTCAGGCGCGCTCCATTTTGTGCGTGCCGCTTCTGGTCAAGGGCCAGCCCATCGGTGCCATTGAGGCAATCAACAAAGAAAACGGCACGTTCGACGAAGAGGATTTGCGCCTGCTTACCCGTTTAGCTGTTCCAGCAGCGACGGCCATTGAAAATGCACAGCTTTTTGCGCAATCTCAGCAGGAAATTACGGAACGTAAGCGAGCCGAAGCGGCACTGGAAGCCGAGCGCACGCAGTTGGCCTTGCGTGTAGAAGAGCGCACGGCCGATTTACGCACCGCAAACGCAGAATTGGCCCGGGCAGCCCGCATGAAAGATGAATTTTTGGCCAGTGTGAGCCACGAGTTGCGTACACCCTTAAATGCTGTGCTGGGCATCTCTGAAGCGCTGCAAGAGGGCGTTTTTGGCGAGATGAACGAGAAGCAAATCAGCTCTTTACGCAGCATTGAAGAAAGCGGCCGTCACCTGCTGGAGCTGATCAATGATATTTTGGACCTGTCCAAAGTGGAGGCTGGTAAGCTGGAGCTGGAATTGGCTCCAACACCGGTCGAGGCAGTTTGCCAGGCCAGCCTGCGCATGATCAAGCAAAACGCTCACAAGAAACGCCTGCGCATCAACACATCGTATGACAGCCGGGTGAACGTGTTTATTGCCGATGAGCGGCGCGTTAAGCAAGTGTTGGTGAATCTGCTGAGCAATGCGGTGAAGTTTACCCCTGAGGGTGGGGAAGTTGGGCTTGAAGTTGAAGGTGACGAGGATGCTCAGGCCGTTAAAATTACCGTTTGGGATACCGGCATTGGTATTGCCGCTTCGCATTTGGAGCAGCTGTTTCGGCCGTTTGTGCAGCTAGACAGCCGCCTGTCCCGCGAATATGCAGGGACCGGTCTGGGGTTGTCATTGGTGCTGCGTATGATGGAACTACATGGTGGCAGCGTGGCTGTGAAAAGCGAAGTGGGCAAGGGCAGCCGTTTTACGGTTTCCTTCCCCTGGCAAAGCGTAGACACAGGTGCGGACCAGCTTTCAGATACGGATCTGATTGAAAATCCGCCGTATATGGCCCCCTGGCATTCGGTTGTCATTGTAGAAGATTCGCTTTCAACACAGGCAAAGCTAAAGCGATATTTTGATCAAGGTGGCGTTACGGTTCATTTGTTTGGCGAAGGCCAGGAAGCGCTCAATTTTATTCTGGAGCAGCCACCGGATCTGGTGGTGCTGGACATTTTCTTGCCCGATCGGTCTGGACTGGAATTGATCACCGCTATTCGGGGCAGCGCCAACACCCGGCAGGTGCCGATTTTGGTGGTGTCTACTCTGGATGATCAGGCACAAGCGCTGGCGGAAGGAGCCGATTATTGCCTAGTGAAACCGTTTACTCGCCCCCAAATGCACATGGCGCTACAGGCGGTTGCGGCTAAGCGAAATGGGTTTGTGCGGCATGATACGGCCGTTACGAATCCCCTCATCTTGCTGGCTGAAGACCATGAAGCCAATATCAACACATTTTCTAGCTATCTGATTGCCAAGGGATTTGACTTGATTTTGGCCCGCAACGGGCTGGAAGCTGTAGCCCGGGCGGAGACTGATAAGCCGGATCTGATTTTGATGGACATTCAGATGCCGCAGATGAATGGGTTGGAGGCGATTGTTAAAATTCGACAGCATGAGGATACGGCCGTTTCCCAAATTCCCATTGTAGCCGTTACCGCATTGGCCATGCCGGGCGATAGGGAAGCGTGCCTGGAAGCTGGAGCAAATGGTTACTTGAGCAAGCCCGTGAGCTTGAAACGATTAGCGGATACAATACAATCCCAATTGACTTTGGCACAGCAGAATAAAGTTGCTGCTGTATAATGTAATGAGCTATGAATAAGAAACCACAAGTATTAATTGTTGATGATGAGCCATACGCCCGGCAGACGATCGAAATGCTGCTGCTGAAAGAGTCGTATGAGCTTTTTTTTGCAGAAGATGCCCATGAAGCGCTGGCACAGCTAGATGATGAGATTCCTGATGTGATCTTGTCTGATGTGATGATGCCGAATATGGATGGGTTTGAGCTGTGTCAGCGCATCAAGCGAAATCCAAAATGGAATCACGTGCCCATCATTCTGGTGACGGCGCTGGACAGCAAGCAAGATTTGGCTCGCGGCCTGGAAGCCGGGGCGGACGACTTTTTGCATAAGCCAATCAACGGTTTGGAACTGCGTGCTCGTGTGCGCTCCATGCTGCGCATTAAACAGCGGCATGATGAGCTGCAAGCGGCCCTCCAAATGCGGCAAGATTTGGCTAACATGATTGTCCACGATATCCGCAGCCCGCTTTCCACCATTTTGATTTACTGTGATTTGCTGGAATCGGAGCTTGAGGGCAATAGCGGTGGCATGCAGACGCTGGACACGGTGCGCGGCGAAGCAAACCGGCTTAGTTCGTTTCTGACGGATATGCTGATGATGGCCAAGATGGAACACGGCCGTTTAATGCTTAGCCAATCTCCGGTGGACGTGAATGAACTGGCAACGGCCGTACGTGACAGCTACGAACCTATGGCGCGGTTGAAGGAAATCCAGCTCGATTTAGACTTGCCCACAGAGAGCAATAAAATGATGCTGGATGCCAATTTGTGGCGTCGTGTGCTGGATAACCTAGTTTCTAACGCGGTGAAGTTTTCGCCTACAGGTGGCAATATTACCCTCAAAGTACGCTACGATGGGCCAGATGGGGTGGCCAGCAGCAACGGCAGTAAACCGCACCTGAATTTGCAGGTGATTGATGAAGGGCCGGGCATTGCGGCTGAGCATTACGAAACGATCTTCGACAAGTTTAAGATTGTGGCCACAGGACGGCGAGATGTGAAGCAGGTTGGGTTGGGTTTGGCCTTTTGTAAGATGGTGGTGGAAGCGCATAACGGCCGTATTTTTGTCTCAGCCAACAAGCCCAGAGGCTCAGTCTTTACCGTAGAATTGTAATTCATTAACCAGTTTGTAAGCCCTCTAAATAGACAGATGTTCAGACCGGATAAAGTATGTTTATCCGGTCTGTTTTTTGTGCCAGTCCAGAGGTACTGACAGTACAAGTTAACTACCCATCCTGATAGTGTTCTCCTCTACCATCAATTAAAATACAGGTAGATTTTACTTTACCTAGAACCTATATGCGTCTGGTCTTAAGGAGTAAATTATGTCCGGAGTTGAGTTGAAGCCACCCCGTACTGGCCAACTACGCATTATTATTGCGGATGATGTTAAGGCAACTTGCCACAGTACCCAACTAATGCTAAATCTGGTGCCGAATACGCAAGTTGTGGCCACGGCATCTAATGGACAAGAGGCAATTCAGCTGGTCAAAAAATATCAGCCTGACTTGCTCATCATGGACATTAATATGCCCAAAATGGATGGGGTTTCAGCCCTGACCAAAATAAAACAAGATTTTCCTACGCTGACATGCGTTATTATCTCCAGTGAGAGGGATGAAGTCACGTTGGGCAAGGCCAAAAAAGCAGGAGCCTTTGATTTTTTGGTAAAACCATTTACCAGCGAAGAACTGGTAGAGGTCATCAACCGGCTCAGTGCAACGCTGCCAGAACGCACTATACCGCAAACCGGGCAACTGCGTGATCGGCGTGATGTTCATTTAATTCAGTTAGCCTCACAATACGCCAAAGCACATCGCACCGACGATAAAGCCCTGGCGGTATTTGAAGAGCTTGCCGAAAATCCGTACTGTGACGAGTATTGGCTTAAATCTTTAGCCATGATGTACGTCATTCGGATGAAATGGGGTAAACTGAAGGCCCTTGCCGCCCGCTTAGATGAACAAACGTAATTTTTAGTTGCCCATTGGGAAGACTTTTTCTGGTTGCAACTTCATTTGGAAGGAAAGATGAAAAGAAAAGTTGTGTGGAGCATCTTTGGGGGGATGCTATTGTTGTTATTGGTTGCCTGTACAACGTTTGAACAGGACCCCTTGCCAACATTGGTCCCCGTATTGGAATTGCCAGATTCTACACCTACATCAGTGCCTGACCCGATAGAAACAGCTCAATCAACTCCTGAAGCCATATCTGAAACTGAAATACCAGCTGAGCCATTGGTGACTGATTCTGCCACCACGTCTGTGGATCCTGGTGGGGCGATGGCTTACGTTAATAGCATCGGGGCAGGGTTGTTTTTGGTGCAACCAGACAATTCCGCGCAGACGCAATATTATGCACTGGAGAATGTGGAAAAGCTTCTTTCTGCTTCGTTTAATGGCGCAAGAGTGGCGTTGATTAGCAACGGCCGTCTTTTTGTAGCGCGGACTGATGGCGGTGGTTTGACAGAAATTACGGCCGTTGCCACCCCCAGTTGGTTAACCTGGTCGCCCAATAGAGACGAATTTGCCGTTATCGACAACGGCGATCTGGTGGTGGTGCAGGCAGACAGCAATAACCGAATCAGCGTAGCCAGCAATATGCAGCTGAGCGATATTCCCGGTAGCGTTGCCTGGTCACCAGACGGCAGTGAATTGCTCTTCACCTGCGGTGCGCAAGCCACAGATTTGTGCCGTGTGGCCCGAGATGGTGATAGCGTCATCGTAAATATCACCAACAATGGGGTGGATTCGTTTGCCTGGTATCGAGAACCCGCCTGGTCGCCTAATGGCAGCCAAATTTCGTACGTTTCACCAGATGAAGACAAGAACCTTCAGCTTTACGTGATGAATGCTGATGGCAGTGGCGTGCAGCAGTTGACCACAGGGGCGGGGCAAAACAGCTTGCATCAATGGTCGCCAGACGGTGAATGGATCGCCTATGCGCACTTTGCTGATAGTACCTGGCATGCGTTGGTGGTCAGGCCAGATGGGTCCGAAACGGTGGAATTATCTGCTAATTTGCCAGCTTTGACAGCAGTTGTGCCGCAGTGGGATGTTGCTGGTGAACAGGTAAGTTTGCTGTACACAGCGGATGCAGCCGTTAACAATGTTTCAATTGCCCTGGTGGCCTTGAACGGAACGGCCGTTACACCCATAACAGACAACGGCTGGCAGCTGCAATGGTCTTCAAGCGGACAGCAGTTAGCCTACATTGCCGGTGACGCCCAAATTTATGTGCAGACTCCCAATTCAGATTCACCGTTCATTATTAGCTGTGAAAACGGCTGCGAATCTTTCATTTGGCTGCCATAGCCTTTTCATTTAGTTCACATTAATTGCAGTGTTATGGGATGACCAATTCCTGTCCGGGGAAAATGGTGTTGTCGCTTAGCTGGTTGGCGGCTTTAAGGGCTGACAACGTTACGTTGTGTTGCAAAGAGACGGAAAGTAGGGTATCTCCTCGGCGGACTTCGTAACGGCCGTTTCCCAACTCATCGGCTGTGCTGTCTGGTACAGGGGTGGCAAGTGCCACGGCTTCACTTCCTGTGCCTTGATTGGCGGAGAGGGTGGGCGCTAAATCTGCGTTAACCAGAGAAGAGGTATACAAAAGCACATCCATCGTCAAGGAATCGGTTGGTTCTTGCTGATTCAGGCGCACGTTGGTGAGCACAAATCCGGGCAGCTCAGTTTCTTGAATTGTTGACAGGAAAGATACCAGTTGAGGCACGGGGCCAGAGACTTCGATTCTAAATTGGCGCACGGTATAAAGAGGCTCTTCAGCTGTGCTGGGAGCTGACTGTATTTGCAGCCCAACTACCGCGACATCGTTTAGTTCCGCATATTGATAGATATTGTCTAATATTTGGGCTTCACGCGCGTCGGGGACTAAAAAGCTGCTGGCCGTTTCTACAAGGCGCGTAGGCGCGCTTTCAATTTGGGCGCGCAATGTATCGATGTTGTTGTTACCCGCTTGGGCGGCTTGCGTGACTTGTACCTCAGCCGCGGCTACCTGCGGAATCAGGTCCGTACGCAAGCGCCATTGGGGCAAGATAGAGGTCAACGAAAAGGCGAGATAACCAATAATGATGACAACGATTAAAAAGATGCCCAGCGCAGTGACAAGGTTGTCGCGAAGATTATCTAGAAGTTCGGTAAAGGCATTCATGGCGTTGGGGGTAAGCTCTCTTTAAGTTCGACGACAATGACAAAAGCGACTTCACTTTGCAGCAGGAACGGCCGTTTTGCCATTGAGGCGGCGTATGGGTTGGTTGGATGTGAGGTAGTCGCCGAGGAACGGCCGTCTTGATTGAGGCCATTTGTCAACGAAGCAATGTCCTGGTTTAGCCCGGCAGATGTATTTACTTGCAGGGTTACCGTAACGGTTCGTGAACAGAGATTGGCCCAGCCAAAGGTGATGCCACTTTCATACAAACCTGGTGCCAGCCCGGCAATGTTTACAGAAACGGCCGCTGTAGAAGGCGTGGTATCGGTAATGGGATTCACGCTTAACCAACTGTCCTCGATATTCGTGGTCCAGGTAACCACGTCTGTGCTGGTGAGGGTCAAGTTTTGGTTTGGTGGATTGGCCCCACCGCTTGTAACTGGCCCAAAATCAAGCTGATCGGCGCTAAATTCAAGCTCAGGCACTTCCCGAACCTCAATATTATAGGTTTTGTCTGGTCCGTACTGCCCGGCAATGTTGGTAAATGTAGCTACCGGATTGGCATCCATTGGCGCTGCGAAACAGATGGCTGAGGCGAGATTGCCGGAACCTAATGGTGCGTAATCGTCGTTTTGCCACTGCTGGCCATTCATGTTTAAGGTTAAGAACGTGTCCACTCCAGGCGCTAAATTGCTGCTGTAGATTTGATAATGACGGCCGTTTTTTACCGGGAACGTCACTCTGTCCACATCATTAGCCGGATCAAAGGTGTGCGTTTGCACGCCACCGACGCCAATGAGACTGGGCGTTGAATTGTTGGGTTCATACTGATCACCGGGCCGCGGTGTGTTTGTTGGCGTGTTGGTAGGGGTATTACTCGGTGTTGGGGTGTTGCTTGGCGTGGGCGTATTGGTTGGTGTTGGCGTTAAGGTAGGTGTGCCTGAAGGAACAGGTGTAGCTGTACTTTGTGGAGTTCCTGTGCTGGTTGGCACCACTTCATTAACAACCACCTGGTAACTCATTTCACTGCCGTATTGTCCCCGGTTCCGAATCAAAACCCGGATATCCATGTCGCTGCCACCTGTCTGGAAAGAAACGGACGAACCCAAGGTGCCCGGTTTCCCGTCATCATTGATGATGGTTGTATCGCCGACAGTGACTTCTAGCACGGTGTCCACACCCGGCGCGAGGCTTTGGGTGGTGATTTCATAATAGCGGTTTGCCTTGCCCAGAAAAATAACCAGATCCACATCGTTGTCAGGATAAAAATTATGGTCCTGGATTTGCGTGAGAAAGATTGGATTGGGATCGTTGTTGTCCGGTTCGTATTCGTCTCGCGGATCGGGAGTCGTGGTGATGGTGGGTGTGCCACCCGTGCCACCGCCCGTGCTGCCAGGGATGGTGGTTCCCGTAGTGCTGCCACCGGAACTTCCGCTGGTGCCGCCGGTTGATCCGCTGGCGCCGCCACCGCTGGCAGAATCCGAATCTGCCTCTGGTGTCCCGGTTTGGGTAATTGTTGTGGTGGCAGAGATGGTGGGTGTGGGGGTAAACAGCGGCCCTTCAATTTGGGTGATGGATTGAATTTCTACACTGTTAAACAAGCCGGATTCTTCTAGCAGGCGGGCATAAGCGACCACTTCTGCTTGATCAAATGCTTTCCCGACAATGGTGAGTTTACGGCCGTCTTGCGTTACGTTGGTGAGCAGCATTTGGGTTGGATCGTAGCCGCCCATTGTTTGCATGGCGGGTTGCCAATCAATATGGCTGGCGACCAGGGTAGGATAAACAGCCGCAATGGCATCTACCTCGCCGTTGGCGGCAGCCGCCTGTTCCATGAGCAGTTGAATTTCAGGTGGGGGGGTGCCCTGAACTGCAATTTTATCTTGCAGCGGCACCAGCTCGCTTTCCAATCGCACCACATCAGACCGCAACGTGCTGAAAACAAGATAAAGGGGAATAAATAGAACTGCCAGCCCAATAACAATTAGCCACAGAACCAAACTGCGTCTAGATGTTTCAACTTCTTCAGTTCCTTCTTCCAGATCTTCAAACTCGCTATC
Organism: Ardenticatenaceae bacterium; assembly: GCA_020634565.1. Classification (GTDB taxonomy): domain Bacteria; phylum Chloroflexota; class Anaerolineae; order Promineifilales; family Promineifilaceae; genus Leptofilum. Next base: position 312,590 of record JACKBN010000005.1, on the reverse strand, counting down.
TTCTAGGAACAACGTTGCCTCCAAGTGATGTAGCTGGCTGGCATGATTCGGGGTTTGATGACATGGCTAACGCACTACGGTGGATATTATGTAATGTTATCATGGTCCTATTTAAATGCCAAGTAGCTACATAGTCACAGTGTTACAATTTTTTCTGACAAATAGGCTGGTTTTTAGATGCGAATAAGGCTCGGGAATTTTTAAGGAAAAGTGGTTAGGTAAAAAGGGAAAGTAGCCAGGGGATTGGGTTTACAAGCAAAGCAATAATGGCGCCAAGGCAGAGGAATGGGCCATACGGCATGTGCGTTTTTGGCTGCCATTTTCGAGCCAGCAGCAGAAAAACGGCCGTACCGCCACCTACCAACGCGCCCGCCAAAAGTGCCCAAAACACATAGGGCAGGCCGAAAGTAACGCCTAAAAAAGCCGCCAGCTTAATATCGCCGCCGCCTAAGCCACCATTGGCTAACATCCCCACCACTAAAAACAAAAAGAAGACAGCCACGCCGCCTAACAAAGCGTACCAGCTGCTTTGTGTGAGCGGGATAAACTGGTACAGAAGCATGAGCGCAATGGCGGGTAGGATCAGTACGTTCAAGATGAGCTGGTATTTGAGATCGATAACCGCAATGAGAATCAGAAACGTGCACAGCCCGGCTAGAAAGTAGAAATTTTCGCTGAATTGCAGTAAGTGCCAGAGGTAAGTGTAGAGAACGGCCGTAATGGTCATCACACCTAGCGCCAACCAGGGAAAGCTAAATTGCTCTAAATTCTGAAGTGTCCCCTTAGGTGTATTCACCGTGGGCATTTGGCTGGTAGCCAAAACAGGCAGCCGATCACTTAGCCAGCAAATGAGCCAGCCCATAATTAATCCGAAAAGCAAAGTAATCAAAAACATTTCAACCTAATTCAGTTGCCCGGCATTAATTTTTTCTTGCAGTTCCTGTGAAACGGCTCGCACATTTGCCAGCAGCTCATCGATTGAAATGGCAGGTAAATTGTCTCGCAGGGCCTGGATGTGGGGATCCACGGTAACATCTGCCTGAAAAAGCGCTGCCAGCTCATTTTGCTCTTCTACCACCGGCTCGCTTTCACTTTCCTCGGGGAGCGCTTCTCCTTCGATAGGATCAATATCCAGCACGGCATTTTCGACGACCGCAGCCTCATTGGCATCTATTGGCAGAAAGGAACCGGAAACGGCCGTTTCTGGGGATAGTGCGTCGTTGGCCGTGGTTAGGGGCGGAGCAATCGTTTGTTGGCCCTTTCCTTTGGCTGTAACGGGCGCTTTTTCTTCCGCTACCTTCCCGATTTCAGCTAAAACCTTACTCATCTCATTGGCATCATTCTGCTGGCGAGATTGCTTCACATTTTGCACTGACTTTTTCTGCTGTGCCTTTTTTCGCACGGAGAGAAAAAGCGCCAAAAAGCCGGCAATCACCAAAATGGAAATGCCACCCGCTAAACTCCAAACAAGCACGGGCTGATTAATGAGAAGGTCGGTAAAAGAACTATCAGTCATGAATGCACCTTAGACGGCTACCATGCCAGCGACTGCTGGCGGTACAAAAACCAGGGCGACGCCTGAAACAATCAACAAAACCGACAAATAGAGGGTTGCCTTGATCAGGTGCTCCCCATCGGTAACAGCGACAGCGTAGGCATTGATAAGGGCCAGCGCAATAACCATGCCAATAGAAACAGGCTCTAAAAAGCCAATGTCCGGCGAGCCGAAGCTGGGTAGAGGCATGGTGGTTGATTCTAATGCCTCGGAGGCTGCCGCCATAGATTCATCAATGATCATGGAAAAGTTGCGAATAACTTCCAGGATCACGATCATCAAAATCGCCAATACGCCGTGCATAACAATGGTGAGCGAAGTAAATGTGGATGAAACAACCAATCGTTTGGCCCGCAACGTGTTGGTGAGTGCCGCATATTGGGCGGCAAAAAGCCCCACTGTGTCGGCTGAACCGCCCAAACCAATGGCATCATTAAAAATAACGGTAGTCTCGGCAATCAAACGGCTGCCGGTTTCGGTTGAGAATTTTTCCCAGCACAATTTGGGATCAATGGAAGCGCGCATCCGGGCCCGCAAACGCATCAAATCAGGCTTGATGGTAGGAAATGAACTTAAATCCAAACGATCCAGTGATTCGCCAATGGTGGTACCTGTTGAAGTGGCATATGTGCCTAATGAACGCAGAAAGGAGCCGATTTCCATATCTTTTCGGGCGGCTTCGCGTCCGGCCATCATGCTGGTAATGCCTGCTGGTAGCATCACCAGTCCGGCTAAAATCAAGGCATAGCCCAAATCCAATACCAGTAATCCCAACGGCACGCAGATGCCCACCGCCGCCGCAACGCCAAAGGTGGTCAGATTTCGAGCCAGTTGCTGCATTTTGGGGCCGTCTTTGCCTTCGGCAAAAAGAGCGCGCTTTTCAGCTGGGGCGGCTCTAGAAAGAATCCAGGCTCCACCAGCGGCTGTCAACACGCCCACCAGCACGAGGGTGCCCACCATCGTTGATTCGATGGGGTAAATGAGCACGGAAATGAGGTTCACGATGATGATGAGCGCAGAAGCAATGATCAGCGAAGCATACCCATCGGTCCACTTTTTTAGGGATTCAAGGTCGCGCTCATACTCTTTTTCATAGGCGCGGGTCTGGATTTCAGCCTCTTCTTCCAAAAAGCTCGCTTCGGGCTGTCCAGCGCGCAGCGCGTCGGCCATCCGCAGCAGCAAGCTTTTCATTACTTCGGAGCCAACTTTTTCCCCTACAATCTTGCAAGATTCGGAGTAGTCATACCCGAGTCGCTGGGATAACAGATGAATGCGGCGGAAGTAAGCGGCCGTTTTCCGGGGTAGTTCTGAGGCAAGTTGGAAGATTTTACGCCGCTCAATACCGGCCGCGGCAATCGCAGACATGTAGATTAGCTGGTAAAAGAGATCGTAACCGGTAACTTCCTTGAGCTTGGTCTTCTTAAATGGTTTTTTCTTTTCCGCAGTTTTAGCTTGTGGTGAGCTGATGGCTGTCATACAGTGCGCCTCGTCAAAAATTAGTTAGTCGATGAGCCCCTGGCGTCGGGCTTCGGTCATGATATTGAACAGCTCCTTAAAGCCGCCAATCTTTTGCGCGCCAAGTTTTTCCAGAATACGGGCTCGCTTGTTGAGATCGTCATAGATTTTGCGCTTGTTTTGTTCGGTGTAGCCGCGCATTCGTGCCACTTTCTCTTCCAGTAAGAAGCTGTTCATGTAGGCGGGGAACTCGAATGTGTCATCATCGGGTCGCCAGCGAAAGGCGGTGATGTAAGAAAAGCTGTTGGTAGATGGATCGTAGTCAACAATTTCATTGATGCTCAGAATTCGCCGCAGCGTATTGCCATTTGGTCCACGTACAGCCATCTGAATAACGACCAGGTCCAGGTTGGGCACATACGTTTTAGGCACCAAAATGGGCGCACCAGTCAAACGTTGGATCAGCTTCTCTACCGATGAGGCATGGAATGTGGCCATTACACCATGGCCTGTTTGCATAGCACCGAAGGCAATGTTCCCTTCTTCACCACGAATTTCACCAATCATGATGCGGTTGGGGCGCTGCCGCAGAGCGGCTTTTAGCAGGTCAAACATGGTAACAGAGGCACCCTGGTCATCTGCGCCCATGTTCTTGACAACTTCGCGCAGCCAGTTTTCCTGGGGCACTTGAAGCTCTGGCGTATCCTCAATCGTGACGATTTTGGCATCGGGCTTGATGAATGTGGTGAGGGCGTTAAGCAGGGTGGTTTTGCCAGACGCTGTTTCACCAGAGACAAACACATTCAGGTCATCTTCAATGGCTAGCCAGAGGTAAGCGGCCATGGTGGAGGTGATACCGCCAAAGTCGATGAGTTTGAGAATGTTCAATGGCTCTTCAGCAAATTTACGGATGGTGAAGTTGCTGCCGCGCTTGGTGATGTCACGGCCGTATACAATGTTAATACGCGAGCCGTCCGGCAGCACCGAGTCCACAATCGGATTTCGTAGGGTAACGGGCTGCTTGATACGCTCGCCCAACCACACCACAAACGCATCTAGCTGTTCATGATTGGAGAACACGATCGACGTTTTCAGGCTTTTGAACAGCTTATGCTCCAGAAAGATGGGGCCAATGCCGCTGCAGCTAATATCTTCAATGAACTCGTCATTTAGCAGCGGGTCTAAGGCGCCAACACCAATTTTGTCTCTCTTGGTAGTGTAGCGAATAGCTTCCATTTCCAGAGGGTTAACCTGTAAGCGCCGGTCCTTGCTTTTGCCATTTTTGGATGATTTAACCGTGAGAATTTTGTCCAAACTTTCCATGAACACTGATTCGCGGTCTTCTTCATCGGTTTCGCCGATTTCTTCGGCCATATCCAGTAACTTCAGCTCAATTTCACGGGAAAGGCCATTGAGATTGATGCCCAGTGTGGGCTCAATCACAATGTAGTAATCTCGCTCACTTTGTTCGTCTGGATAGATATGAATAAAGTTCCCTTTGCGAATGGGGTAGATCAGGTTGCGCCTTTCCAGTTTGCCCAGGGAACGGTCAGGCGTTGGGTAAAATTCAGGAATGCCAATTTCATCCACTGGCAGAGCCGTGAGGTAAGCTGCCAGATACGGTTTCTGCATGGCAACTTCGCGCAATGGCTGGGGGAAACCGGGCAAGAAGCTGTCGCCTCGCCCAATTTTGCGGTAATCGATTCTTTCTTCAGGAAAAGGTAATAAGACATCGGCCATGGTTATTAACCTTGCGCTTTACTAATTGGGATAATCCGCATACCGATCCCAGGTTCGATTTCAAAACTAATAATGTTGCCTGTGTTTTTGCTGGCGCCTCTAATTTTGGCCACTTCCATGATTTTGATGAGCTTACTGCCCGCATTTTCTGTTCTCATCCGCAGATGGGCATCGCATAGTGATTGAATGCGGATAAGCAAGTCCTGGTCGACCGCATGGGAGTGAATAATGGTGACCACGGTGGTGCCATTGGAACATAGGCGCTTGCACTGTTCAAAGTAGCTAATGATCATGCTGGCTGGCGAGCCAGAAATAAAAGGCGTGAGCGCATCTACGAAGATAATGTCACGCTCGTTAGCGGCTTCGTATTTAATGGCCCCGAGCAGCGATTCCAATCCCGCTTCTTGTGAATTGGAGACTTCCATGGGGTAAACACGCAGTTGGCTCAGAAGCAGATTGGTTTGTACGTCTAGATTCAAGCTGTGCATCTGGCGCATTAAGCTTTTGACCGTGTTTTCGCTGGTAAACAGCGAAATACGATAACCATCACGTAACGAACCCCAGAGCAACTGCTGTGAAAACACAGATTTGCCTGAGTGCGATCCGCCTTCAATGAGTGTTAGGGAACCGAGCGGAATGCCGCCGCCCACTTTGTTATCCAGTTCGGTACTGCCGGTAGAAACGACTGTTTTGGTGCGATAAACGTCCATACTTTGTCCTAAGCCAGGTTAGCGGGTGATGATGGTTGATGCCTGGATGCCATATTCGGTGCCAATGGTGAGCATGTTGGTGGTGGTCATGCCGATGGTCGGCATTAACTGAACTTGCACAACCATTTCTTCCCCAGGGTTTAAAATGCCAGGTTCAAATGCTTCTGGCAGGCCAGTGGCCGCATCCACATAAATACCTGCGTTGGTCCATTGGTTGCTGCCGGGGTAGGTGTCTACGTAGGGTAGCCAGTCAATCTCATAGGAGGCGCTGTCGGTGTAATATTGCATTACCAGATCCCAGCGGTCGAAATCAGCTAATTTGGTAGCGCCTTCATTTTTGAAGATGACTTCAACAATGGCCCCATTGCTCTTGACGGTGGATGAGATAGGCGTGAGCATCGTCCGTGCCCGGTCGCCGGAAATTTCTTCCATTTCTTGCCAGGTGGTGGTTAGCGCATCTTGTGCGTCTAATGTTTCTTGAAAAATGTTGAGTCCGGCAAAGAGGATAAGGGTGACAACGAGAATAACAGTAATGAGTGATTCCATGCTTATAAACCCATGAAGATTTGATCTTCAACGCCGTTGGGCGTGATGACTTTAATGAAATATCGGCCTGAGGCCAGCGTGCCAGAGAAGTGAATGGTGATTTGTAGGGTGGCGGTGGGATTCCAGTTGGTGTCGTTTTCCAGGCTGGCTGTCCAGTAGGGGTAGCTGCCGCCAGCTGTGCTTTCGTGGGGGATGCGGGTGAAATCACCTTCGGGACCGAAGAACAGATCGACGCGATCCAGGCCAGAGATGCGGGAAGAGCCAATATTTTTAGTCCAGATGAAGACGTTGAAACGGCCGTCTCCATTTGCATCTTGCCAGGAACCACTGCTATTGAGCTCGCCGCTAGCATGCACAATCTCGATCTGGCTTTTCATACGGTCATCCAGGCGCGATTTCATGACGACCATGGCATCGCTGCTTTGTTGGATGGCCGGATACAGTGAGTTGAATACCAGTACGGAAGCCACCACGCTGATAATAACCATAAATGCGGTGACGATTGTCTTATCCAAAATTGACCTCCGTGACGAACCTCATCACCTGGTCAAGGTACTCTGAGGTATGGTGATCCAAAATGTCATTTAGCTCGCCTAGCGTGTCAATAATTTGGCGAATGTTTGCTTTTTCTGTAGCGGGATTGGCATGAGTGGAGTCAACCAGCAGCAGCAGCGTTTGATGCATTTCTGAAGAGAGATCCCCGGCGCGTACATACATGGCAATGGCCTGCTTCGTGGGGTCTTTGCCAATGACCATTACGCTTTCATCTATCCAGTTGAGTAGCTTGCGCACCGTGGATTTGACGGCAAGCTTGTCAATTGATGCAGATTCAGGAACCGTTTCATCTTCCGGTAAATCGGGCAGCCCGAGATTGGTTACCTGATTGAGATACTCTTCATTGAAGGCAAAGAGTGAATCTTGAAGGAGATCATTGAGCAGGTCTTCGTCCAGTAGCTCCTCTTCGGCACCCCCTTCAGGCGATTTCTGTTCCATTAACTCTTTAAACTCATCAAAAGAGACGGCCTTTTCTTTGCCGGTTGTATCTTTGCCCTTGGCGACGATGGCATCTAGAAAGGCTTCATCTTCAGCGGTGAGTTCCTGGCTGGGTGGGGGCAAAATAGGCTTGTGGGTGCCGTTTGAGGTGTGGCCGTTAACAGAGGGTTTGGCTGGCTTGTGGCTTTTCTGGGGCACAACAGCCAACCGTACCGGTTCTTCCTCTTCTTCGAAGGGAATGTCGTCGTCAACTTCTTCCTCTTCTTCGGGCTCGTCAACCAGGGTGATGGTTTGTGTTTTGTATTTGCCGTGGTATCTAGCAGGTGCCGGTGCAGCTTCGGTTGGGGTAACTGCTGCTGGCGGAACGGCCGTAGTCGGGACCATAGGCATCGCAGCTGGCTGTGGCGCGTAAGCTTCAGCAGTTGTTTGTCTATTTGCGGCATTAGCCTGGGCTAAATTGGCTTCTTTATTGGCTGATGGGTAAAGGGATGGGTAGTAGTGAGAAAGAATTTGCTCTTGAATATCCAGTAATGTTGTTTGGATTTCGTTTTTTAGAACCTTTAGTTCCTCTTCTAATTCTTTTACTCTGTCTTCAAGTGCCACAGTGCGCCTCCCAGTTTAGGAAGTGGACGGAACAAAGCGCATCCCTCAGTTTAGCCAGAACTCACAATGCACTAGTTGTGCCGCTGCTTTTTCGCGTATTTCTTGTTTACAATCAGATAAGTGGCACGCCCTTTTTTGCTGGACGTGCCACTGCAATTTTTAAGGGGAGGCTTACGTTTGTAAGCCTCAGGTTTTGCTTGCTTAGCGCAGGTCGATAATGGTGTCCAAGTAAGCGGGGGTCGTACGTTCTACAACAACCACACCACCTTGCCCTGGTTTGATTTCCATGGCGAATTGGGTGTTGGCGCCCAAGTTCAGGGAGGATACGTCTACAGTCAGTTCAGCCAGTTCACCTTCTTCCAACAGATTGTCGGTGTCGTTCTGAACAACCCAATTCAGCGCCCAGGTCAGGTTGGCAGCACGTTGGTCATTGTCACGGTAGTCAATAATCAGGGTGTTGCTGGTTGGGGCGGTCATGTCGATGGATTCGCCGCCAGCAGCGTTAGAAACGCTGAAGATGATGTTGGTAACTTTGGTGCCGTCGGTTTCGGCTACAACAGCGCCACGAAGTTCCATCGAGCTGCGGACTTCGGAAAGACCGGCGTAGATGGCTTCTTTACTTTGTTCGGTAGAGGTGGTACCAGCGGACAAGATGGTGAAAGCAAAAATGGCAGCTACAACTACGAAAGCAATAAGAATGATTGCGGTTTCCAGCGCACTAACACCTTTTTCTTCTTTTACCAGATTCTTGAACATTTTTGACCAATAGTTTTTCATTTTTTACAGCTCCTTAAAATTAAAATTACTTTTTGTTTACCAGTACGGTACTTCCATAAATTTACTATAAAAACAGGGGCTTGTGTGTGTGCTTAGCGAGAGCATTGCGTTGGGTATGTGTGAGACCACTACTTAAGGTCTATTACCTGCATCCCACTATGAAAATTTAATGGTATTCACTGGGTATTACTCGAGTACGGGTAAAAATTACGCGTCAAAATTTATTGGAAATTTACGAATTTTGTAGGGCCGGGATTAGGTGGATTGTGTGGTGGAAACGGCCGTCTTACCCCACAATTCGCCGTTCTACACAGCCAGTGAATGGGGTAAGGCCGCAGTTTTTGTCTCTAAAATTATGGGGTGTGCTAAGGTGTGGAAAGTGCGGGCGCCGCGAAAGGGGAGCGCCTAGTTTACTTCTGGGCTGAGGATATAGCCGTGCCGGGGAATGGTGCGAATGAAAACGGGTTTCGTTGGGTTTGGTTCGATTTTGGCGCGCAAGTTGCGGATGTGCCAGCGGGCCAAACTTTGGTCGGCTGTGCCTGGCTCATAGGCCCACACGTTTTCCAAAAGATCCTCACCGGAGAAGGTTTGGTTGGGATGGCTCATTAAATATTGAAGCAGCTCAAATTCAGCGGGGGTGAGCTGCACGGCTTCACCATCTTCAATTTTGACCCAGCACGCTTTGAGGTCCAGAGTTAATGGCCCGACCCGCAAGCGGGTCATCTCAATTGACTGATCTTCGCTTTCTTCAAATGCATCCTGGGTACGGCGCAGCAAGGCGCGAACGCGAGCTTTTAATTCGGCCGTGTTGAAGGGCTTGGCCAGATAATCATCTGCACCGTTGTCCAAACCACGAACGCGATCTTCTACACTATTGCGGGAGGTGAGGAAGAGAATGGGTACCTTTCTGAACTGGTTGTCGGCACGTAACCGATTGCATACTTCCAGCCCATCCATTAAAGGCATGTTTATATCGAGGACGATAAGGTCTGGGCGGTGGCGACGGGCAGCTTTTAGGCCGTCCAGGCCGTTGGCTGCTACGATGATTTCGTAGCCGTCTTCTTGCAGGCTGTTTCGTATTCCCTGAACTAATTGATAGTGATCATCAATTAATAAAATGGAGTGAGATTGCATTTCTTCTTCCGTATAGGCACATGTCAAATAAACTGCCTGCTCGTAACTTAACAAAAAGGGACCCGTGGTTAAATAGGAAGCATGTCATTTACAGATGCTCGCTGATTTTAGTATGGCACGAGTTGGCATTTTTTGGTTAAAGCTCAATTGTGAAAACGGCGCCATTTGGGCTGTTGGCTGAAGCAAAAATCTGTCCGCCGTGTGCTTCGACGACCATTTTGCAGAAGGCCAGCCCCAAGCCTACCTGTTCTTGCCCTGTTTTCTTCAAAGTTATAACTTCGTATTTATCAAAAATACGCTGGTAGTTTTCTGGGGCGATCCCTGGGCCTTCATCAATTACCTGCAAGCAGAGAGTGGGCTGGGTAACGGCCGTATCCACACCTTCATAGCGCAATTTTACGGTAACCTGACTTTGCTCTGGCGCATATTTGAAGGCGTTGGATAACAAATTATCGATAACACGTCTAAACAATGGTGCGTCTATGGAGAAAGCTGGATTGTTTTCTGGTAGGTCTAACACCAGCTGAAATCCGTGCAGTTGGGCCAGTTCCCGGTGGTTTTCAGCGACTTCGCGTATCAGGGTGTTCACATTTTCCCAATTGCGGGCTAGTTTGAGCGCACCTTCTTCCATTTTTGCGACGGTGAGGATTTCATCCAGAAAGCCAGCCAGATTACGCAAGCTGTCACGCACCAGCGAAGCGTATTCTTTATCGCGCCCAGAAAGTTGGTCGCGTTTTAGTAGAATGTTGTTGTAGAGGGTGGCCACTGTGAGAGGATTCCGCATATCGTGGATGAGCATGTGGGCCAAATCTTCGCGCAGCTGCATAACGGATTGTAGCGAATCGTATTGTTGCTTAATGCGCAACATGGTGCGTACACGAGCGCGCAGCTCAGAGCCATTCACTGGCTTGGTCAAAAATTCATCAGCACCAAATTCCAAGCCTCTGAGCATATCTTCACGGCTGCTTAGTGCTGTGACCAAAATGATGGGAATATGCTTCTTTTCCGGGTTTTGTTTGATGATTTGGCACACATCGTAGCCATTCATTTGGGGCATCATCACGTCCATCAGAATGACGTCTGGGTCATACGTGTCAATATGCTCTAACAGATCGACGCCACTGACAAACTGCCTGACCTCATAGGCGTCTAGCGAAAGCTGTTCCGCGATAACCTCGCGCGCCATTTGGTTATCGTCCACAATGCAAATTTGCGTTTGCTGGGTGGGGTTTGGGACCATGAAAGAGGTTTCCTTCATTAATTGATCAGGCGTTAATTGATTAAATTGCACTTTGACTATCTTTCTATATTGTAAGTTGAGAAACGGCCGTTGCAAATTTAGATTCTACAGATTTGATCGTGATTGCCCAAATATCTTTACCCTCCAGACGAATATGCTCTGCAATTTCTACTTTTAGCAGCAAGTGACCCTGGCCATTAGGTGGCGTGTAAATGAGGTAGCGGGATGGGTTGCTGCCCGAATGTCTGGGCCAGTCCATCCAGGCCAGCGGCGGGCTGCATTGATACGCCGCGCGTACCAGCTGTAGAAATTTTTGCCCTCTTGGTAGCATTTCGTCCGTCAACAAACCTAAAAAATGGCGCGCCTGGGTATTGGCGTAAAGAATCTCATCAGCATCGTCAATGAGCAAGCGCCCAGTTGGGAGTTTTACTGAGGCAGTTGTTTGTTTTCTGGCGGTGGGGAATTCGGCCGTTAACTTATCCATTTGGTTCCCTCACTGAACTTCTCGCTTTTGCCAGCAGTTGGTTGATTATCCGCACGAGTTCTCGCAGTTCAACTGGCTTACTTAAATATTCGTCGGCTCCTTCAGCCAGGCAGCGTTCTCTGTCGCCGCTCATGGCGAGGGCTGTCAGCACTACAATGGGGGTGTGCTCAAAGTTTTTATCCTGGCGCAGTTCGCGAACGGCCGTTAATCCATCAATTTCTGGAATCTGTACATCCATCAAAATAAGATCTGGCTGCATTTCGCGTGCTCGCGCTAAAGCTTCACGTCCGGTGCTGGCCACCAGCAACTTGTAGCCCCAAACCGGCAGATATTCCGAGATGATTTCAATATTGGTTTCACTATCTTCTACCAGCAAAATTAAGGGTTCTTCGCCGGGGAAAAAATGCTGTTTTGTAATCTGCTCAAAAGCATAGTGCGCCCGATCAGCTTGGGCTCGTTCCCTGATCTGTTCTGAATTGACGGTTGGATTTTGCGGCAGCGTAACGGTAAAACAGCTGCCTACACCCACCTCACTCTCCAGCGAAATGCTGCCACCGTGCAAATCGGCCAAATGGTAAACCAGCGACAGCCCCAACCCAGTGCCTTCATGTGAGCGCGCCAGGCTGCTGTCCACCTGTGAAAATGGCTGGAACAGCCGCTGCATATCTTCCGCTGAAATACCAATGCCCGTATCCCAAACCTGAAACTGTATCGCCTCACGTTCCGGTTCGTAAACGACATTAAGCCCAACTTCACCGCCCACCGGCGTGAATTTCACTGCATTGCTCAAAAGATTGATCAGAATCTGCTTCAAACGACGTGCATCTGCCTGGCAAGTTTTCAGGGAATGATCAATATCTGCGTTTAGCTTGATGCTCTTCTTATGAGCCATCTGGCGCACAAATTGCATACTGCTTTCGCAAATATTTGCCAAAATGACGGGTTGAATATCCAGGCTGATCTTGCCGGCTTCAATTTTGGCCACATCTAAAATGTCGTTGATGAGATCGAGAAGATGATTGCCGCTTTCTTCAATGACTTGTATGGAAGCCACCTGTTTTTCGTTAAGCGGACCATTAATGCCTTCTAGCAAAATTTCTGCCTTACCTAGAACGGCGTTAAGCGGCGTGCGCAGCTCGTGGCTCATGTTGGCCAAAAATTCATCTTTAGCACGGAGGGCCTTGGCCAACTTGGCGTTGGTCACGTTGAGCTCAGTGCTACGAATCCGTAATTTCTCTTCGGCCTGGCGACGGATGGTAATGTCTCGGGCCAGAGCCTGAAAGCCGACAACTTCGCCATTTTCGATGATTAATTGCACGTTTTGGCCCAGCCAAATTTCTTTTTGATCTTTATCCAAGATCACAAATTCATGGTAGGTATTGGGTGTGTGTTCGGCTTTTTGTTTGTTATAAATTTTGATCATCTCCACCTTGAAATCCTGGCGAAGAAAATCTGTGTAATGGCAGCCGAGCAGCTCTTTTTCATCGCTGTAGCCGAGCTTGCGCACGGTTACGGGGTTGGCATAAGTGCAATAGCCATGCGCATCCGTGCGATAGATGATGTCTGTGGCGTTTTCTACCAGCTGTCGGTATTGCTGTTCATTGGTGCGCAGGGCTTGCTCAACTTTGTTTCGTTTGTTGATTTGCAGCTCAAGCTGTTGGGCATGTTCGCGGAGCTGCTCATTCAGGCGGGCAGTTTCCAGAGCCAGCCCGGCATTTTCGGCAAAGATGGTGACGATGCGCCTATCTCGCTCGGTAAAGCCATTTTTGTGCGGTGATTGGAGATCGATCGCCCCAATTACGTGGTCGTAGGCGCGCAGCGGGATGACCATCTCTGATTGGGTGTAGGTGTTGGTAAGTATGTAGCGCTCGTCCTGGGTCACATCTGGGGCGTAAATGGTGGTTCCTTCGCGTACGGCCGTTGTCACCAACCCTCTTTCTGTCACGCATATTCTATCTTTGTGGGCTTGCTGGAAACGGCCGTCTCTGCCCAAACAAACAAGAAAATTCTCATCATCTTCTGGCGACAAGAATGCCTCGCCATCGACATTGCAGAAAAGGGGTTTGTCCAGCAGCAGCACATCGCAGGCATGAAAGCCCAGTTCATCAATCGTGATGTTGGCAATCTGCTGTGCCAGGTTTTTCAGGCTGCCAGGCTGCAACAGCTTAACGGCCGAATTGTAAATCAGGTTGATTTCCCGAGTGTGCGCCTCTATTTGGCTCTCGGCACGGCGCCTTTCCGTTAAGTCCGTTACGGTGGCAATGGTGCCGACGACGCGCTCTTGGGCATCAAAATTAGGCACGCTGTTGATGAGCACATATATCCAGGAACCATCCGTGTGGCAAAGACGTGCTTCAAAAGAGCTGGCTTTGCCTTCCAGATTTTGCATTTGGGCATGAATAATCTGGGGGTGATCTTCGGCGACGGAAATGGCCAATGCGTTCTGGCCAATGAGTGCGGCAGGTTCATAGCCGAGCATGGCAGCATAAGCTGGATTAACGTATTCAAACGTGCCTTCCACGTTGGTGCTTACCAGCCCTTGACCCATGGTGCGCATAATTTGTTTGGCGAAGTTGCGCTCTTTGGTCAGCGTCAATTCTGTCTTTTGGCGGACCAGCGCGTTGATAATGATAGTGCCCATCATTTTAATGGTCTCGATGTTATTGCCTTGCCAGGGGGAGATTGGTTTTTGGGAATCCAGAATGAACAAGCCAATGGTTTGATTGCTAAATACCAGAGGCAAAATGAGGGCAGAGCCGACGTTTTGCAGCGCCAGCAGCTTTAGCTCATTGCTTTGCGTTTGTTCATCCTGAGCGATTTTTTGGAAGAAAAGGGATTCTTGCTGTAGCAGCCGCGGCAGCCAGCTGTCAAAAAGCGTGGCGGGCAGGTGGCTGAAATCGGTAAAGGTGGTGGGATGATCTTCTTGTTGCCAGCCGTGGGAAAGTTGAAGGGAACGGCCGTTTTCCTCAAGCAAATAAATGTAGGCACGGTCAAACCCGTTGAATTTGCCAATCTCTTCCAGCGCCTGGTTTACGTTGTCATCAATCTCGCTGATGGCCAGGTTGATAAATTTATTGGAAATTTTGTTCAGCACTTGATCGATGGCAATGCGATCTTGTAGTTTTTGCTCGGTTTTTTTGCGTTCGACGATCTCGTTTTCAAGCTGTTGGTTGATGAGATTCAGCGACCGTGTGTGTGCCTGCACTTGCCGTTCTAACGACTGATTGGTGCGCCGCAGCTGATTGCTCTCTTGCCTTAGCAAAAGCTCAGTGGGGGTGTACTGTTCGTATGGGTTGGATGGAGCTGCCATAATCTTTGCGCTTACCGTCGTTTACTAATCTCTGCCAAATTGCAGGCCGCAGCATAAAAATGCGCCTTATAGACAGAATGATAAGGGAGGGCTTTTGTCGAAAACAATAGCCTTCATGTATCAGAGCATAGGGAAGATTGCCCTATAACAAGGGGGTAGGCAGTTTGTTATAGTAATTTAGGCAATGCTGGAAAGCTTTACATAAATCTCTTCAAGGGCAGATTCCTGCACAGAAAGATTGACCAGATGCCATTGTTCTGTGGAGATTTTATTGAGGAGTTGGCTCAGTTCGTTGAGATCGGCCGTGCGGACGCAGTAATGGCCGTCCACTTTAGGGTAATCCAACGATTGGCTGGTATTAAAACGGACTTCATATTCGCGATGACCCAACGTGGCGCGGATGTTTTCCATGGTGTCACAGATGAGAAGACGGCCGTCTTTCAAAATGGTCACCCGGTCGCAAACTGACTCCACATGGAACAAATTGTGAGCGCTAAGCAAAATGGTTTTGCCCGCTTTACGCAGCTCTTTTAAATAGTTGAGAATAAAAAACGAAGTTAATGGATCCAGTCCAGAATTTGGCTCATCCAGAATGAGCAAGTCGGGATCGTGCAGCAAGACGCGAGCAATTGCCACCTTTCGCTTCATACCCTTAGAAAGTTCACTGGTGAGCTTGTTACGCTCCGGCAAATTAAGGCCAGTGAGAAGCTCCTCAATGCGGGCTTCCGTCTGCTTTTTGGGCAGTTCGTACAGCTCGCCAAAAAAGGTGAGATATTCCATGACGGTCATGTTGGCGTAAAGCGCACTTTCTTCTGGCAAGAAGCCAATCTTCTTTTTAATGGCCGGCGTGCCGCGATTTTCGCTCATATCATGCCCCATCACCTCGACCAAACCAGAGGAAGGGGCGATGAGACCAGAAATCATTTTAAGCGTGCTGCTTTTGCCCGCGCCATTGTGGCCAATGATGCCCATAATTTCGCCACTGCGTACCTGCAAATTCAGGTTTCGGACTGCCACATGATTATCATAAAGTTTGGAAACGTCTTTTAACTGGATCATATCTCACTATCTTTTTTGAAAATTTAATGATGGATTCTTACCCATGCTGAACTTCAAACTTATTTTTTCAATTGCTCGACGGGAACTTTATCGCGTTCGCTCGCGCTTTCAGGGCGGTGCACGCACGATGCTTGTAGTGGTGTTTTTGGCCGCTGCGAGTTTATCGTACCTTGCCTGGCAGCAAGGGGCAACGGTGCAAATGGGTGTTTATCGGGTGGGTGTCTCCCCAAATGGTCCTGTTTTGGCAGACGGCCGTTTCATCACCACCACCCTAGATCCCATTGCCGGTTTTGAGCAGCTTCGTTTAGGCCAGCAGGATTTGTACGTGGAGGCCGACCGAGTGGTTGCCCGCGACGATGATCGGTCTCAATATGCACTGGGAGCTGTCAAACAATATCTGGCCGAGCAAGAGTTGATTCGCCTCTCGGAAAGTTATCCACCGGAGCAGGCATTTCCGCTGCGGATTACGGTGCAGAGCCGCAGCGTGGCTTCCATTGCCGCTAGCGGCGGGGGTGCAGAAGATGTGGCGGCGGGGGATACGGCCGTACAAAATGGGCTGGCCGACATGGGACTGGCTGACTTTAACCTGGAGGGCGAAGATGTCTTCATTCCTTCCCTGTCTGAACCGCCCATTCCCTTTGCCCAGGTGATTATTGCCTTTTTGTACGTGATGCCCATCGCCTTCATCAACATCTTTTTCACCAGCAGCTTCATGCAGGAAAAGCTGGACAAGCGACTTTCTGTGCTGCTTTCCACGCCCGCTCGCCCCGTAGAAATCATTCTGGGTAAGATGCTGCCGTATCTCGCTTTTTCGCTCATTTCCGTGGTGGTAATTACACTCATTTTGCATGGCAATGTGGGCTACGCGCTGCTGATTTTTGTGCCCGTTATTTTGTTCATGTTTGCCATTTATTTGATGGTGCCCTTGTTTTACCGCACGTTCAAAGATACCACCTTCATTTCCATGCTGGCGGTGACCATCATTACCGCCTATCTGGTGTTTCCGGCGATGTTTAGCGGCGTGAACGACTTTAGCTACTTGTCGCCGCTGACTCTGGCGGTGCAAATGTACCAGGGTGAGATGTTTACCCTGGAGCAATATCTGTTTGCCACTGTGCCGATTGTGAGCATTTTCTTGTTTGCCCTGTACATTGGCACGCGGGTGCTCAATGAGGAATTTTTGCTGGGCTTCCGCCCGCTAACGCGCAAGCTGGCCCAGGCTGTGTATCTGGCAATGAACCATAAACGGCCGTTACTTTCCATCTTTTTTCTCGCCCTCTGTTTTGTGCCGATTGTCTACCTTATCCAGCTGGTGCTGCTGGCCATCTCGCTCAACTTGCCGCTACAGGTTGCACTGATTGCCGTGCTGCTGGTTTCGGTGTTGGTGGAAGAGATTGCCAAGTCGATCGGGATTGTGGTTTTGTACCAGCGGCGGGCGGAACGGCCGTACCTGCGCATTTTCACCTTTGCCTTAATTTCGGCCGTAGGCTTTCTGGTGGCCGAAAAATTGCTGCTTTACCTCTCACTCGGTGTCGTTGCTGATGCAGCCCTGTCTACCGCCATTTTTAGCGGCGGGTTGCTGCTGGTGCCGCTCCTGGCCCACTTCACCTTTACCAGCTTTGTTTGCGTACTGAACGCCCGTTGGCACGTCCGCTACCCCATTGCCATTCTGGCCGCCGGAGTGTTGCACGTCGCCTACAATCTCTTTGTTTTGGGAGCCGCCTTATGAACATCAAACCCATGTGGGCCATCGTCAAGCGCGAACTGCGCTCCGTTACCCGTGAGCGGACCATCATGATCGCCATCGTCATTCAGCTTTTTATTGCCTCATTTTCCTCCGTGATTTTGGTAGGGTTGCTTTCCTTTTACGACCCCAGCTCCATTGCGCTGAACAGCCAGGCGCGTATTCAAGCGGGCATTGTGGGAGATGAGGAAAGTCCTCTGCTGGATTATTTGCGGGCCAGCAACGTGCGTCCCATCTATTTTGATGATCCGGCGCAGGCCGATACGGCTCTGGCGCGTGGTCTGGTGGACACCGTTCTGTACGTGCCCACCGAGACAGCCGACGATGTTACCCAACTACAGCTCTTTCTACCTGAAGCCGAAACCCAATCCACTGTGGTGATGATGGTGCTGCGCCAACCTCTGGAGAACTACGAAAACTATCTGCGGCGGCAGCACGGCATTGAAGTGCGTTTTACCGATTTGGCCGGTAAACCCTCTACCAGCTACGAATTTTTATACGCCACGATTTTGCCCATTCTCATGTTTTTTCCCGGCTTTGTGGCGGGCAGCATGGTGGCCGATTCGGTCGCCAGTGAGCTGGAACACGGCACGCTGGAAACGCTTTGGTCGGCCCCCATCAGCCTTAGCCAGATTTTTGCCGCCAAAATTGTGGCGGCTCTACTGTTGGCGCTGATTCAGATTGGTTTGTGGCTCATTTTGCTTAACTTCAACCAGATTGAAGTGCAAAATCCGGGCAGCGTTCTGCTGCTGGCTGTGATTGTGGCCGGACTCAATGCGGTGGCTTCAGCTGGCATCACAACTTTTCTCAAAGATCGCGAGCGGGCGCAATTTATTTACTCGCTGACCATTGTCTTGGTGGCGGGCGGCAGCACGCTGGTAGGGCGTTCCCCCATCACCCTGCTAACCCAATTGGCTACAAATGATTATTTTGCCAGCTTAGGCGATGTGGCCTTGTATGGCGTGCTGCTGATGGTGGCGGCTGGTGGTTATCTGCTCTTTTCTCGTCGCCTGCTGGGTACCAAAATCTAGCCGCCGGGCGTTCATTCACCAACGGTTTTTTCACGGCGTTCGTTCGTTATTTTCACGGTCTTTTTCCCTGCCTATGCCATAATTTACCCAGGAACTTTATCCTTTGGGTGAAATTGGTAGGCGTCTGTCTGGGCAACAGATAGGCGAATGGTGGCCGTGCAAACAGACAGTCCCTTTGATTTTGATGAACTCGAAGCGCTCACGTCGGAAAACGATGATCCTGGCGCAGGTCGTGCTGGCGTACCGCCGGTCATCTTGTGGCTGGGGGTGCTGGGACTGGCCATCTTGTTCATCCCGCTCTATCTAACAGCCAATACCCTGAATAACGAAATCATCCGGCTGGAGTCCGATTTGCTGCCGTTGCAAACAGCTTTGGCGGCTACCCCCGGCGTTCTGCCCGCAGCCCAAGATTTGGCCGTGACGTTAACGGCCGTTCACAACCAAACTGACCAAATGCAAACCATCTTGCCCACGCTGGCGGCCGAAAATGTGGATTGGCAAGCGGCAATGAGCGTCATCAACAACGTGGATGGCAGCGGCTTAATGCTGACGGGGCTGGAGCAAACGGGCAATCGGCTGGTGCTGCAAGGGCGGGCTGTGAATGATGCGTTTGTAATCAGTTATGCACAGCAGTTGGAAGATTCCGGCCAGTTTGCTGGCGTTACCATTCAGTCAATCACGCAGGAAACCGAACCTTTTCTTTCACCCACGCCTACGCCGCTGCTGCCAACGGCCACAGCGACGCCCGCAGTGACCAACACGCCGTTGCCAACGGCCGTTCCCACCAAAGCGTCCGTCACCCCCATGCCCAGCTGGACGCCCACGCCAAAACTCACCGACGATTACGAATGGGACGATAACCACGCCAACCCGATTTTTGTCGGCGCACCGCCCCAGGCCCACAATTTTTATCCCGATTTCGATATGGATTGTGTGATTTTTCTGGCCAAAGCGGGCCGCACCTACGAAGTAAGTACCGACTTTTTGGCACCTGGCGTCGATACCTTCCTCACGGTCACCTACGGGGATGTGTCGCTGAGCAATGACGATGCGGAGTTGGGCACGCTGCGCTCCAGCATTACGCTGCAAGCGCCGCCAGACAGTGATGTCGAAGTGTCGGTGCAGATATCCAACCGTGGCGTCTACGGGGCTGACAAATGGTACGATTTGCAGGTATTGGAAATTGTACCTACCACGCCCACACCCACCATCACTCCCACCAATGCGCCGCCGACGCTCACCCCTTCGCCTACCCAAGATTTGCGTGACATCTATGAACCCAACGATGTCGATCCCAATCCGATTGCTGTCGGCGAGGCGCAAATTCACAATTTTTACCCGAATGGTGACCTGGATAAGGTAGGCTTTTTGGTCAAGAACGGCCGTTTCTACCAAATTCTCACTTCGCAGCTGGGGGTAGGGGTGGATACGGCCGTTACCGTCAATTTCAACGGCGAAGCGTGGAGTAACGACGATTATGATCTGCCCGGTTCCGGTAATTTTGCTTCGGCCGTTTGTTTCCCGGCAGAGGCAGATGGTACGGCCGTTGCCAGCATTAGCAATGTCTCCCAACAGTATGCGCCCAGCAAAACGTACATCGTCTCTGTGCAGGAGGTGCCCTTCCTCACGGTTGATCCGGAGACGGTAGATTTTGGCAGCGCGGCGCAGGGTAGTGGCCTGCTGACGCAAACTGTGCAAATCGAAGGCACCGAGCCATTGGCCTGGGATGTAACAACCGAAACGCCCTGGCTGAGTACCGACCTCATTACAGGTACCACGCCCGCCACTTTGAGTCTTGTGGCCAATGTTGCGGGCCTGAATGCGGGTACCCATGAGGGTGAAATTACCTTGGGCTGGGCTGACTTTTGCCGCCAAACCATTCCCGTGACCATCCAAATCGATCCGGTGCAAAGTGAATTGCCGGGCACAAACGGCCGTTTGCACGCCGCAAAAATGGCCTGGTACCAAAACAGTGCCGTAGATTTTGTCATTGTGGTGACGTTAAAACCGGTGACGCCGTAATGAATCTTGATTTTGATCTGGACCGAATTCGTGATTATCTGCGCGAAAACTGGTTGATGGTGCTGGCCATAGCCATCATCGTGCTGTTGTTGCTGGGCTATCTCATTTTTACGCTGCGCACGCTGGTGCCGCGCTGGCAGCTGCATACTGAACTCAGCACCGCTTATGGCACTCTGGAGGCTGCCTATGCCGACCGCGTGGCGCAGCAGCAATCTGCTGCGGGACAAATGGACGAGCAAATCGAGGTGGCGCAGGGCGAGTTTGCCGAAACCGCCAACCATTTTCTCACGGAAGAGCAAGGGGCTGCGTTTTTGGCTCGTTTGTATGACAGTGCGGCAGATACGGCCGTTACCATCGTCGAGTTACAGGCCCAACCCGTGCCGCCCGCGGCGTCCACCGGAGCCGAAAAACCAGTTTACGATACGCGCCAATTTTTATTGCAGGTAGCGGGAGAGTTGATCCAGCTCAACGAGTTTGTGGGGCGTATCGAGCAACCAGCCATCCCTGGTGTCAGCCTGGAAAATTTGCTCATCACCCCCAGCCCCGATGGGCAGAATGACCTGTTAACCCTCAACGTGCTGCTTTACACGTCTCCTTTTTCTACTGGAGCCTCGGTCGCCGAACTGCCAGAACCGTTACCGTTGCCTACGTTGGAAAGTACGGCCGTTCCCACACCCATTCCCACGCCCGCGGCTACGCCCGCCCCTGATGTAAGCAATCTGGTGTTGCAGCTAGACGAACCTTGGATGGCCGAAAACTGGCCCGAAGTCATTCGCCTCATTCAAGAGATTCGCCAGCTTGCCCCCAGCGAGCCAGAAATGCTGGAGAAGCTGTACGCCGCCCGGGTGAATTATGGCTACCAATTGGCTGCTGCGGGCGATGCGGCTGGTGCTGGCGAACAGTTTGAATTTGCCCTCGCTATTTTCCCCGAAGGGGGCGAAGCGGAAGCTGGCTTGCAGTCTCTTTTTGCCCCTACTGCGACGGTAACGCCAACGGCCGTTATCTACACCGTGCAGCGTGGCGACACCCTCTACTCAATTGCCCGCCGCTACGGCTCAACCGTGGATGCCGTCAAAGCCGCCAATGGTCTAGCCAACAACAACATTAGCCCTGGTCAGCAACTCATCATCCCCTGACTGGATCCCGCCTTGGCCTCAATTGCGATATTTTCATGATTTGCTATACTGCTGTTGCGGAAGACAAAAAAATACTTACTGATGTTGTGGGAATTATCCCCAAAATCATCTACATGTAGAGTTCTCTGGTAAGATTTGCAAAACTAAATTGACATCATTTTCATCCCAAATTTGATGAACAAATTGAAGATTTGTTGTTACCGGTAACAAAGCAAGTGGTGAATCGCTCTGTTTTATCACCAGATAAAACAACCCTCATCTTTCAACCTGCCACGATTGATTTGCTTGAAGAATTCTTGCCGTACTAAGGCTGCCTGCTCACAATGTTTATTAGCCCATAGGGTGCTAGACAGTTGGCTAACGGG
This sequence comes from Ardenticatenaceae bacterium, assembly GCA_020634565.1. Lineage (GTDB taxonomy): Bacteria > Chloroflexota > Anaerolineae > Promineifilales > Promineifilaceae > Leptofilum. Next base: position 290,686 of record JACKBN010000005.1, on the reverse strand, counting down.
CATGAGTTCCCGCAAGTATATACCTTTTGCACCCGTGCATTTAAACGTGTAGAGCGTGACATATTTATATTCCCGTTTTTGCTTACTATGAGGAGGTGAATGCGCATGGCTACAAAAGTTCGTGTCGAAAATTTAGTCAAAATCTTCGGCAAAACTCCACGAAAAAAACCACTCAATATGCTCAAACAGGGTATTCCTAAGGACGAGATTCTTAGAGAAACGGGTCACGTTGTTGGTGTCAACAACGCATCCTTCTCTGTTGAAGAGGGCGAAATATTCGTTGTTATGGGCCTCTCCGGTTCCGGCAAATCGACACTCATTCGCTGCCTCAACCGCCTTTATGAGCCCACAAGCGGACATGTGTATTTGGATGATGACGAGGATGTGGTTGCTGCTGATCCCAAACGACTACAGCAGATTCGCCGCACGCGCATGGCCATGGTTTTTCAACATTTTGGCCTGTTTCCCCATAAAACAGTAGGCTACAACGTCAGTTATGGTTTACGTACTCGGGGCAATGTTTCTCGGGAGCAACTGCGTGAAAAAGCAATGGAAGCGCTTTCGCTGGTTGGGCTTACCGAATGGATTGATCATTATCCCGATAATCTTAGCGGCGGTATGCAGCAGCGGGTGGGGTTGGCCCGCGCTTTAGCCGCCGACGTAGACATTCTGCTGATGGATGAAGCGTTTAGCGCGTTGGACCCTCTCATCCGGCGGCAAATGCAGGATGAATTAGTACGACTCCAGGATCACCTGCACAAAACGATTATCTTCATCACCCATGATCTAAACGAAGCGCTGCGCGTAGGCAACCACGTGGCCATTATGCGTGACGGCAAGATTGTGCAAATTGGTACACCGCCGGAAATTGTCATGAATCCCGCCAATGAATATGTGGCGAAATTTATGGCTGATGTGGACCAGAGCCGCGTGCTTACGGCCGAATTTGTCATGCGTCCGGCTCACAGCTTGCCCCGTGACTGTTCCGTCGCCGAAGCCGTGGAGCATATGAATAAATTTGGCGTTCATGCACTCTATCTGGTCGATGAAAATGGCATGCCTGATGGTGTTGTACGCCGCGAGTATCTCTATGAATTGCAGCAAGGAAATGAGGCAACCATCGGTGATGCCATTATTGGGAACTTCCCCTCTGTTTCTCCTCTGACCTCACTAACCAGCCTTTATAACCTGTATAGCGAACAACTGCCCATTGCCGTCGTCAATGACAAGGGACAGTTGCAGGGCGTGGTCTATCCCTATGATGTGCTGCAAGCGCTTGCCAATGCCGAAGATGTTACCCAGAGTAATGGGGCGGGCGCTGTTGTTGCTACAAACACCCAGGAGGTAATAAATGTCTGAGTTTTCTGAAAGCTTACTCGATCTGTTTGATCTATTTCCTCTAGGAGTCTGGCTCTCTAATGGGGCAGAGGCGCTGGTGCAATGGCTCACGATTAATGCCAAGCCCTTTCTCTCTCAGCTTATTTTGCCAATTGACTGGATCATGAATGGCCTGGATGACTTTCTCAATTGGCTGCCCTGGCCCTTGGTTGTGCTGCTGTTTCTAGCCATTGGTTGGAAAAATGGGGGGCGACAGGTTGGTCTGCTGGCCGCCGCTGGCCTTATCTTAACCGGTTTTCTGGGTTATTGGGAACTCACCATGACCACTTTAGCGATGGTGCTCACTGCCCTCCTGATTTCTGTTTTGCTGGGCGTACCTCTGGGCATTTGGGCCTCGCGGTCCGATACAGTTAACACGTCCAGTCGTTTCATTTTGGATGGTATGCAAACCATTCATCCCTTTGTTTATCTCGTTCCCATTGTCATGTTGTTGGGGATTGGATCGGTACCCGGCACTGTTGCCACCATTATCTTTGCCCTGCCGCCTATTGTGCGCCTGACGAATTTAGGGATTCGCCAGGTACCTAAAGAGGTGGTCGAGGCGGGACGCGCCTTCGGCGCTAACAACCGCCAGCTGTTGTGGGATGTTCAAATGCCACTTGCGATGCCTACAATTATGGCTGGTCTTAACCAAACCCTGATGCTGTCGCTTTCAATGGTGGTCATTATTGCCTTGATTGCCGGTGGTGGATTGGGGCAAGAAATTTTGCGGTCCGTCGGCCGTCTGGATATTGGTCGGGCGGTTACGTCTGGGGTGACGGTCTTGATTCTGGCTATTGTGCTGGATCGCATTTCACAAGCAAGTGGTGTAAGCAAGAAGGATAAAGCTGTTTAAATAAATCAATTTAAACAAACAAAAAGGAGAGGAAAAATGAAGAACAAGAACAAATTATCCTTGATAATCATGTTGTTTTTGGCCATGGTTTTGGTTGCCTGTGGTGGCACCGGCGATGATGAGGCCATGGAGGATGACACGACTGATACGGCCGATTCCACAGACATGGCTGATATGCCTGCTGATACGGAAATTGTAATGGCCAAAGCGACCTGGGACACCGGTTTCTTCCAGGCTGAAATCTACAAAACGCTGTTGACAGATTTGGGTTACGAAGTCGAAGACCTGGGTACGATAGATAACGCCGCTTTCTATACGTCTGCTGCCCAAGGCGATGTTGATTTCTGGGCCAATGGCTGGTTCCCACTGCATGATACCTACCTGGAAGATGACCTCGTGAGTGGTAAAGCTGAACCGGTAGGTTTTCAGGTAGAGGCTGGTGCGCTTCAGGGTTACCTGATTGATAAGGCTTCCGCCGATGCGCTCGGCATTACCAGCCTGACAGACATGGCTGACCCGGAAATTGCCGCTAACTTTGATAGCGACGGTGATGGCAAAGCTGATCTGATTGGCTGTGATGCTGGCTGGGGTTGTGAGTTGGTCATTGAGGATACCCTGGATGAACTGAACCTGCGTGATACGATCACACACCAGCAGGGGACTTACTCGGCGCTGATGGCTGACACAATCGGCCGTTACCAACGTGGCGAACCCATCTTCTTTTACACCTGGACACCAAACTGGACAGTTAGCCAGCTTCAGCTGGGTGAAGATGTCGTTTGGATCGAAGCGCCAATTGAAGGTGCTGCACCTGCCTCTGGTGTACAGGGCTGTGCGGTTGACCCTTGTGTGATGGGCTTTGATGCCAATGACATCCGTGCCGTAGCCAATACGGAATTCCTGCAAAGCCATCCTGATGTTCGGACATTGTTTGAGATGGTAGAGATTCCGCTGTCTGACATTGCTGCGCAGAACCAGAAGATGGTTGATGGTGAAGATAGTGATGAAGATATTGCTCGTCATGCAGCCGAATGGATTGAAGCAAATCAAGAACAGGTAGACGGTTGGCTGGAGGCGGCACTCGCTGCCCGGTAAAATTTGTTGCCTGCCCAAATGAAAAATAAACACCATTAGAGTAAATCTGGTGGGTGTTAGAGGCAGATCTCTTGGTGCATCCTTCACACATAGATGAAGGAAAATTGACCAGGAGGTCTGCTTTTTTGCTGGCTCACGCATTTCCGAATTGCGGCCACATGAACAATCGGCTGGATTGGGTGGCAAATAATTGATCCCTCCCTATAATGATCGGGACGTTTGTTGGGTTATTTTACTGATTTAGATGAAGGCAAACGGCCGTTTCCATGTTTGAACTATTGCAAGAAGTTATTCAATACACCCAAAGTCATCTGGCCGAATTATGGGGTGCTTTGGGAGAACATCTGCTGCTTGTGGCGATTGCTTTGGGCATTAGCATGACGGTTTGCATTCCCCTGGGAATCTGGACAGCGCGCTCCAAGGTGGTATCGGCCGTGGTGCTGAACACCTTCAACACGTTGCGTGTGGTGCCCAGCATTGCCGTACTATTTCTGGCAATTCCCTTTTGGGGACTTTCCTTCACTTCGGCCGTTGTAGCCCTGACCCTGCTGGCATTTCCGCCAGTTTTGGTCAACACAGACGCTGCTTACCGCACCATTGATCCTGCCATTCGTGAATCGGCCAAAGGCATGGGCATGACTGCCCGACAAATTTTGTGGCGCGTAGAGACGCCGCTGGCCCTGCCGATCATCGTGGCGGGTATTCGTACCGCCGCCACCGAAGTAATTGCCAGCGCCACGCTGGCCGCGTTTATTGGCATTGGCGGTCTGGGTCTTTTTGTCGTGCGTGGCTTTGCCTTGTACGACATTGCCATTTTGCTTGTGGGGGCCATTCCCGTGGCCTTGCTTGCCCTCTCCGCCGAAATCATTTTGGAAGCTGCCCAGCGCAAACTCCAGCCACCTGCCTGAATCGGGGCGGGTAAATCGGCTAATTGAATTTATCGAACAAATGTTTGTAAGAATGTGAGTTTAGGAACCGTCCAATAAAAGGCTCTGTGTTCGAATGCGTGAAAAGTTGGTCATTCGTTCCCGTTGAAAGAGCAGTTTATTGATTCATGCTGATGAAAAGTTAATCAGCAACAGACAAGGAGAAAGTGATGAAGAAGCTCGTTTTGGCTTTGCTAGCTGTTTTGATGGCTACGGCCGTTCTCAGCGGTTGTGGCGGCGGTGAAAAAACAGTGACCGTGGCCTCCAAAGATTTTACGGAGCAATTTATTTTGGGGGAAATGTATTCCCTCATGCTGGAAGATGCCGGTTACACCGTTGAGCGCAAGCTCAATTTAGGCGGCACCCCCGTCACGCATCAAGCCCTGCTGGACGGCGAAATTGATGTGTATCCCGAATACACCGGCACCGGACTGCTCACCGTGCTGAAGCTGGGCGTCATGAGCGATCCTCAGGCGGTGTATGATGAGGTGAAGGCTGATTATGCAGAACAGTTTTCCCTCGTCTGGCTGGACCCCGCCCCGATGAACAACACCCAGGCCCTGGCCATGACCAAAGAACGCGCCAGCGAACTGGGCATCACCACCTTCTCGGATATGGTGGCCCACGCGGATGAGCTGGTTCTCATCGGCCCGCCCGAATTTGTGGAACGCGAAGATGGTATTCCCGGCCTCAAACGTGTTTATGGCGACTTTGAATTTGAAGACATTCTTACTGTGGACCCAGGGCTACGCTACCAGGCTTTGCTGAACGGCGAAGCCGATGTGGTGGTTGCCTTTGGCACCGATGGTGAACTGGCGGCTTATGATCTGCTCTCTCTGGCAGATGATCAAGGCTTGTATCCGCCTTACCAGGTGGCTCCCGTGATTCGCCAGGCCGTGCTGGATGAAAATGGCGATATTGCCGAAATCCTGAACAGCCTGGCCCCGCTGCTCACCGACTCTACCATGCAGCGGCTGAACAATGAGGTTTCTGGAAACGGCCGTGAACCCGACGAGGTTGCGCGGGAATTCCTGGTTGAAGAAGGTTTGATTGACGGTTAAGCAGTAAAACAGTTGTGGCTGGTGCTTAACTGCGTTGGGCACCAGCCACCCAAAAATTATGACGGCAATTCGTTTTGAAAATGTAACCAAGCAGTATGCCAATGCCGCCCGACCGGCGGTGGACAGTGTGAGCTGCGATGTGGATGAGGGCAGCTTTGTCGTGCTGCTCGGCCCATCTGGCTGTGGCAAGACAACCTTGCTCAAGATGGTTAACCGGCTGTATGAACCCACTTCGGGCACGATTTATTTGGGCCAGCAAGACATTCGCGAGATGGATGCCACCACCCTGCGCCGCCAGATTGGGTATGTCATTCAGCAAATTGGCCTGTTCCCGCATATGACTGTGGCCCAAAATGTGGGCATTGTGCCCGACTTGCTGAATTGGGAACCTGAAAGGATTCGCCAGCGGGTGGATGAGCTGCTGGCGTTGGTAGATTTGCCGCCCGACGAGTACCGCGATCGCTATCCTTCGCAGATGTCTGGTGGGCAGCGGCAGCGGGTGGGGGTGGCCCGTGCTTTGGCGGGTGATCCCGATGTAATTTTGATGGATGAGCCATTTGGCGCGATTGATGCCATCACCCGCACCGGTTTGCAGGACGAGCTGATTAAGCTACAGCGCAAGCTCAAGAAGACCATCCTGTTTGTGACCCACGACGTGGAAGAGGCGCTGCGACTGGCGGACAAGATTATTATTTTGAAAGACGGCCGTATCGTCCAATACGACACCCCGTTCAACATTCTCAGCCACCCAGCCAACCAGTTTGTCTACGATCTGGTTGGGGCGGATGACATCATTCGGCAGTTGGGGCTGGTGCGAGTAGATCTGGCGATGAAGCCATTGCCAGCCGATTTTGTGCAGAACGGCCGTCCCACCATTGCCCGTGATGATAACCTGCGGCGCGCCCTCTCGATGCTGCTGAACTCCAACGCGCCCGCGCTCACCGTCACGGAAAATGATCGGCCTGTTGGTCTGTTGACCTTGAGCAATATTCAGGCGTATCAGTAACGATTATGGATTACATTCTCAGTCGGCCAGACATTATCCTCAGGCTCATTGGGCAGCATTTGTTCATGACGGTTTCGGCCCTGCTTATTTCCACGGGTATTGCCCTGCCGTTGAGCATGGTGCTGCTGCGCTCTGAAAAGGTGGCTTCGGCTGTGTTGGGCGTTTTAGGTGTGCTGTACACCATCCCCAGCATTGCCCTGCTTATCCTGCTGCTGCCCCTCTTTGGCCTGAACCAGAACTCAGTGATTGTGGCCCTCATTATCTACACCCAAATCATTTTGGTGCGCAACATGATTGCCGGGCTGCGCAGCGTACCGGCGGCGACGCTGGAAGCGGCCACGGGCGTGGGCATGAGCAGCTGGCAGCGCTGGTATCGCGTGCAGCTGCCCCTGGCCTTGCCGGTGATTCTGGCCGGGATTCGTCTGGCAACCATCGTGGCCATTTCCATTGCCACCATCGGGGCCAAGTTTGGCGCGGGCGGCCTGGGCACGCTGCTGTTTGATGGCATTGCCCAAAATCGGTACGACAAAATTGTGGCCGGGGCAGTGGTTGTGGGGCTGCTGGCGCTGCTTTTGAATCGCCTGCTCATTTTGGCGGAATCTTATTTTGATCCGCTTAAACATGTTGAACTTTCGTAAGCCAATTCAGCCAGGTTTGCGGTGATCAATTATTCTGCAAAAGAAGTACAATAGCGGCATGTCTAGAAAATGGATTTCTTTTCTCTGCTTAGGCAGCTTTTTTGTCTTGTTAAATTTGGCCGTCGCCTGCAATAATGCCGAGGAACGGCCGTTACCCACCATTGCCCCCACGCTCTCCGCAATTGCCGCCACCGATACCCCTGCCATCGTTCCCACTTTCACCCAGGAACCCACGGCCGAAACCATCGAAATCGCAGAGACGGCGACGCCGTTTCCCACGGTTACCGTGATTCCCACCTCCACGCCGCTGCCCGGTATTGAGCTGACGGCGCCCGAGGATTTCGGCACAAACCGCAACCCGTTGACGGGTGAAATTGTGGCCAACCCAGAGAATTTGCTGAGACGGCCGTTAGCCATCAAAGTTTCCAACAGCCCGCCCCAATATGCTCGCCCGCAGAATGGCCTCAGCCAGGCCGACCTGGTGTTTGAGCACGTTACCGAGGCAGACATCACCCGCTTTACCGCCATTTTTTACAGCCAGACGCCGCCGGACATCGGCCCGGTGCGCAGCGCCCGCCTGATTGATAAAGAGCTGCCTGCCATGTACGATGCCGCTCTGGCGATGTCCGGGGCGCATCCGGTGGTGTCGCAGCGGCTGCACGGCTCGGACATTGGCGACCGCATTTTGCGCTCGCACGAGACCGGTTTTTATCGCACGGGGGAAGACAAACCGTGGGAGCACACGCTGCATGCGGACCCAGCTGGTTTGTGGCAAGCTATCGCCGCCCATGATGAAAATCGTCCGCCGGAATTCACCTCGTGGATGACCTTTAGCACCATTCCGCCGCAGGGTGGCGCACCGGCCAACCGGGTGCAAATTGCGTATGATACCTACACGCTGGTGGAGTGGGTGTACAATCCGGCAAACGGCCGTTACGCCCGCTGGGCCGATGGTGAAGCGACCATTGATGCCAACAACGGAGAGCAAATCACCGCCGCCAACGTGATTTTGCTGACGGCCATCCATGAAAAAGATCACTCTATCTGCCTGACCCACAGCAACGGCGTTTGCTCTGACTGGCCCATTGAAATCCAGATTTGGGGGCAGGGAGACGCCATCATTTTGCGCGATGGCAAGCAGTATCCCGTGACCTGGCTGCGTGAAAACCGCAGCGACATGTTCACCTTTGTGGATGCCGACGGCAATCCGGTGCCGCTGCAAATTGGCAACAGCTGGTTCCAGGTACTTCCCCACTATTACGAGAACCCCGTGACGATCAGCCCCTAAACATACGTAATTGAGTAATTGGCAACTTGCCTCGTCAATTACCAAATTACTCAATTACCAATGACTTTCTTGCCATGTTTTCACGTCTCCTGCAAAAACTCCGCGCTGTCGAACCATGGCAGCGCACCTTGTACATCATGTTTACGGCCCAGTTGCTAACGGCCGTTGGTTTTTCCGTCATCTTTCCCTTTCTCTCCCTTTACGTGACCGAGTTGGGCAGCCGCACGTCCCTGAGTGTGGAATTTTTGGCTGGCGCGGTCTTTTCGGCTCAGGCAATCACGATGATGATTGCTTCGCCGATTTGGGGAGCGGTGGCGGATCGATACGGCCGTAAACTCATGGTAGAGCGAGCCATGTTTGGCGGTGCAGTCATTATGCTGCTGATGGGCTTTGTGCGTTCTGGCGAAGAGCTGGTGTTGCTGCGCGCCCTGCAGGGCATGATTACCGGCACGGTGGCTGCGGCTAATGCGCTGGTAGCGGCTGTCGCGCCGCGTCAGCGCAGCGGTTACGCTATGGGCTTGCTGCTCATGGGCCAAACCAGCGGCATCGCCGTCGGTCCCCTGATTGGCGGCGTTTTGGCCGATGCCTTTGGTTACCGGATGACCTTTGTTTTAACCTCTGTTCTGCTGCTAGCTGGCGGCATTCTTGTCTTCTGGGGCGTGGAGGAAGCGTTTACCCCTCGTACCGCTTCTGCCGAAAAACGCCGCAGCTTTTGGGCCGATTGGCAGCATGTGTTCCAGGCGCAGGGTGTGATTTTGGCCTATGCGCTGCGCTTCCTGGCCAACCTGGGCCGGGTCTTGCTGACACCGTTTGCCCCGCTGTTTATTGCCACGCTGCTGGTGGACAGCAGTCACTTGAATACCATTACTGGCCTGGTTATTGGGGTTTCGGCGGCGGCAGGGACGATTACGGCCGTTTACCTGGGCCGGTTGGGCGACAGCGTCGGGCATGGGCGGGTGCTCAAATGGAGCGCGCTGGCGGCCGGGTTGCTTTTCTTGCCGCAAAGCCTGGTCACCAATGCTTGGCAGCTGCTCATCTTGCAGGCACTCACGGGTGCGGCGGCAGGCGGCATTGTGCCCGCTATCAGCGCCTTGCTGGCCAACTACACCCAGCCCGGCGAAGAAGGCAGCGTCTACGGCATCGACAACTCGATTGTGGCCGGGGCCAGAGCGGCCGCGCCGTTGGTGGGGTCCATCATTGCCTACTGGTTCGATTTGCGGGCGACATTTGTAGCAACGGCCGTTGTTTTTTTGCTGGTGGCTCTCATCTCTTTTTTGCGCCTTCCCCATGATGAAGCGGCGCCGCTGCCCACGCTAGGCGATTAAGGTTTATTCAAACAGCATCCCAATCACATCTTCACATTTTCTGAACAATTTTTGGGTATTCTAGAAGCAATCCTGGTAGAGATTGGACTGTTTTTGCTGCTAAAATTCCCAAAGGAGAATCTGAAAATGGTCCAATCTCAAAATTCACTTTTTTGAGGGAGCACATGGCTACAACGACAATTCCAGCAGAGCGCAAAAGAAAACGTTTAAGCGAGACAGTGAAAAATTATTGGTTAGATATCGCGCTCTTTTTTGCCTTCATCATCGACATGAACACCCGCTTTACCGGCATTTCTATCCACGAATGGCTGGGTTTGGGCTTTGGTATTGCCCTTATTTACCATCTTTTGCTGCATTGGAACTGGATTGCTTCGCTCACCAAGCGGCTGTTTCGTAAGCTGCCTGGCGGCCAGCGGCTGCGCTATGTGATTGATTTGGTGCTGTTTGTGGATATGGTGGTTCTGACCATGACTGGCATCTGGATTTCTGAGGTGGCGATGCGGCAGTTGGGCCTTAGTTTTGCCCCAAACTTTTTCTGGCGCAGGCTGCATGAGCAAACGGCCGATTTCGCTATCTTTTTGGTGGCGCTGCATATTGCCCTGGATTGGAAGTGGATTGTCAGTACGACCAAGCGGTATCTCTGGCAGCCGCTGACGAAAAAGCGTAGCAGTGCATCTAAGGCATAAGGGGGGATTTTTCGATGAAAACGATTTTACGCATTTTAGCTATTTTATTGGCCATCACCGTGGTGGCCGGAGCTACCTATGCCATTGGCCAATCCGGTTTGGTAAGCCAGCAAACCAACTTGCGTGGCGAAGAAGGTCGCCATCTTGGCCGTGGTCAAGGTGAGTTTGGCCATTTTGATGACGAGGCTGAGCAGGGCGAACGGCCGAATTTTGGCAGCGAGTCTGGTGACCGAGATCGCGATCGGCAAAGTCTGGGCTTTGACGCGTTTGCCCTGTCTAGCTTTGCCCGCATTTTACTGCCAATGGCTTTGGTGATTACGGCCGTTGTCCTCCTTTCAATGGCTGGCCAACGGTGGCGCGACCGGTCCAAAAATCGGCCGTCACCACCAGACACGCCGGCCCCAACAAGTTGAGAATTCACTCAATCTATATATAAAGTTGCCTGTTTCCTGCTAAAATGTGCGTGTGAAGTGAAAATCTTTAGCAGGGCATCTTTATGTATAAATTACGGCGTTACTTTTTTCTTTCCAGCCTGCTTGCTTTTATTACCATCGCGGTTTTACTGGCCGTTTTTGTGCGGCGCATGGTGCGCACAAATCTGGAGGAGCTGGCCGAAAGTAGAAATGTCGTGCTTACCCAGGCGTTTAGCAACTCCCTGTGGCCCGCTTTTGAATCCCTTGTAGCTGATTCCGCTTCGCTTTCCCCTGAAGACCTGCAAAATGACCCCCGAATTGACGAACTATATGCCTTGGTCGATGAACAGCTGAATGATCTCTCCATCGTCAAGATAAAAGTTTACAACCTGGAGGGCATCACTGTTTTTTCCACAGAATTAGCCCAGATTGGTGAAAACAAGCTGGATAATGAAGGGTACCTCATTGCCCGCGCTGGCGGCGTGGCCAGTGAGCTAACCCATCGAGACACATTTAGCGCTTTCGAGCAGACCATTTCAGACCGCGACGTTTTTTCGAGCTACGTGCCCATTTATGCCAACGGCAGCAGCGGCCCTGTTGTGGGCGTCTTTGAGGTGTACGATGACGTGACCTCACTGGTGCTGCGGACCAATCAGGTGCAGTGGACGTTGTTGGGCGCGGTTGTTCTGCTGTTGGGCGTGCTGTTTACCTTTCTCGCATTGATTGGGCAGCGTACTTTCCACCTCATTCAGACCCAATATGAAGCCATCCGTCAAAGTGAAGCGTCGCTGAAAGTCAGTGAAGAAAAGTACAGCAATCTATTCCGGCAGTCGGGAGATGGTATCTTTTTGCTGAATTGGAACGGCCGTATTCAGGATTGCAACCCCCGTATCGCCCACATGCTCGGTTACAGTCGTGATGAGCTGCTCAATATGTCCCTCGCCGATCTTCATCCGCAAGATTTCCAGGAGCAGATGCAAATTCGGACGGAGCAGCTGCTCAAGAACGGTATCGCCCAGTTTGAGATTGATTTTCTCACTCAGGATGGCAGCCTGATGCCGGGTGAAGTCTCCGTGACGATGTTTGAATTGGCAGGCGAGCGAATGCTGCAAAGCATTGTCCGTGATATTCGGGAGCGACGGCGGCAAGAGGAACTGCTGCGCCAGGCCCGCGATGACGCTTTGGAAGCCTCGAAGCTGAAATCGCAGCTGTTGGCCAATGTAAGCCACGACTTGCGTACGCCGCTCAACGCCATTTTGGGCTACAGTGAAATGCTCCAGGCTGGCATTTATGGTGAGATGTCGGCTAAACAGCAAAAAGTCGCCTCGCAAATTATAGACAGCACGGGGCATCTGCTTAATTTTGTGAACAATTTTCTGGATCAGGCGCAAATTGAGGCGGGTAAGCTACAGTTGAATCCGCAGCCGTTTGCGCTGCTTGATCTGATTGTGGAAGTGGAAGATTTGGTGCGGGTCTTGGCGGAGGCCAAAGGCTTGACTTTGCATAGTTCTATTGCGCCGGAGATGCCTACCCAGATGTACGGAGACCGGTACTGGCTGCGCCAAATTTGCCAAAATTTGCTCAGCAACAGCATCAAATTTACCGACAGTGGCTCAATTGAGATCAAAGTCTTTCCCGATGGCCCCGAAATGTGGACAATTCAGGTGACTGATACGGGCATTGGCATTCCAACGGCCGTTCAGGAACAAATATTTGAGCCGTTCTATCAACCACCCAACAGCAAGCAAAAGTTAGGCTTTGGCCTGGGCCTTTCGATTGTGCAGCAGTTAACGGATTTGATGGGCGGCAAAGTGTCCCTGCACAGCGTAGAAAACGAAGGGACCACCATTTTAATCACCCTGCCTTTGCAGCCAGTCCCGGAGTATGTTGGATGACGCAACCGCTTGCCCTCATTGTAGAAGACGATGCTAAATTAGCGGATATTTTTTCTGAAGCGGTGAAGGCGTCTGGATTTACGGCAACTGTCGCCGTAAACGGCCGTCTCGCCATGGAACGTTTAGATGAAATAATCCCCACCCTTATTTTGCTGGATTTACACCTGCCAGATGTGTCCGGTGATGTCGTGCTGGGGCACGTTCAGCAGGATGAGCGGCTGGCAGATTGCATCATTATCCTCACCACAGCTGATGCCTGGATGGCGGAAACGCTGCGTTCCCAGGTGGATTTTGTCCTCATGAAGCCGATCAGCTTCATCCAGCTGCGCGATCTTACCGGACGGTTACGGCCGTCTTCCCCGGATACGGTCTAAAGCCGTAAATTTCGTTGCGCAATTATAAAGTCGTGGCAAACTTGAGTCCTTATGGACGACGCACGACCCTACCTTCAGGCCATCCAGGCCATTTACCCTGACCTTGCGGTGCAAACGGCCGTCTTCAACGAGGAAGGCCAGTACAACACCGTTCTCATTCTCAACGACGAGCTTATCTTCCGCTTTCCGCGCTATCCCGGTGGTTTGGAACAGTTAGAGCTGGAAACGGAAATTTTAACGGCCGTACAGCCCTATCTGCCATTGCCGGTACCCAAGCCGCTCTTTGTGAATTTTGAAGGGGCAGATGTGGGTGAAGCGTTCATGGGTTACCGGCTGATTCCGGGCGAGCCGCTCTATCCGTCCGCCTTTGCTCAGGTAAGCGATAAGGCTGCCCTGGCAGCGCAAATCGCCCGCTTTTTGCAGGCCTTGCACGCCGTACCTATCCGCGAGCTGGTGGCTGAGCCGCTGCCGGTGAGTGATACGGCAGAAGAGTGGTGGGATGTGTATGATCGTATCCAAACCAAACTGTTCCCCTACATGCGGCTGGACGCCTGCAAACAGGTGGCCCATCATTTTGAAAGCGTGCTGAACGATCCGCAGCAGTATTCATACGAACCGGTGCTGCGCCACGGCGATTTTGGCACCGGAAATTTGCTGCACGATCCCCAAACCGGGCAGATGAGCGGCATCATCGACTTTGGCTTTACCGTTCTGGGCGATCCCGCATTTGATGTGGCTGGTTTGCTCACCTATGGCGAGCCATTTGTACAAGAAGTTGCCCGGCACTATCCAGCCATCACCCAATTTTGGCCCCGCATCTGGTTTTACAAAGGCACTTTTGCCTTATTTGAAGCGCTGTTTGGCATTGAAAACGGGGATGAAGTGGCTTTTCAACGAGGGATTGAACCATATGTCTGATGAAACCTGGCAGCTGAAATTTCAGCCGCTGACCGCCGAACACGTCGCTGAAATTCTCAAATGGCGTTATGAGCCACCCTACGATTTGTACAACATGGGGGAAGGCACCGAAGATCCCGTGACGCTGATCGAAGCAATCGATTACTTCACCCAGCCGGAATACCATTTTCAGGCGATGCTGCGCCAGCCGGGTGGTGAGCTGGCAGCTTTTTGCAGCTTTGGTTTAGACGGCCGTGTGAGCGGCGGTGATTACAGCCAGCTCGCAGTAGACATCGGTATGGGGGTGCATCCGGCCAACACGGGGCGCGGTTTGGGCGTCATTTTTGCCGGGGCGGCCATTGATTTTGCTCGGCAAAACTTCCCAGAACCGCGCCTGCGCGTGACCATTGCCGAGTTTAACCGGCGGGCGCAAAAAGTGTGGGAGCGGCACGGTTTTGTGCCCGTGCAGCGATTTGTGGCCAATTTTGGCAAACGGCCGTTCATCATCTACGTCAAGGAATTGGGCTAGGTTGGGGCGGCGACCCTAGGCGGGTTTTTGGCAAACGGCCGAATAAATTTCCCTCAAGAAGCGGCTGGGCCGGACGTTCAGCTTTTGTGTTTGCACAAAACCGCTGCGGCTGGCAATGGTTTCCCAGGTAGGGTAAGAAAAGGGGTGAGGCACCCACATGTTGCCCCGATCCAAATTGTACTCCACCATGATGAGTCGCCCGCCGGGGCGCAAATAATCGTAAAGCTGCCGCACGATGCCTTCTTTGCGGCGCTGGAAATGCAGCGCATTGGCGATGAGGATGCCGTCAAGCGGTGGCAAATCGAGCGGGTGGGTGTAGTCGGCGATGAGGTAAGTGATGCGGGTTTGGGGAAAACGGCCGTTCATTTCCCGTTGTTGTTCGCGCAGGGCACGTTCGCTTTTGTCAATCGAGTAAATTTGCCCATCGGGGCCGAGGCAGTCGGCCAGCGCCAGGGTAAATGCGCCGGTGCCAGAGCCAAAATCGGCCCAGACGCCACCAACCTGGGGAATGCCTTCCCGAATTAATGCCACATGATCAGCGTGGTTCATCTGCTATCTGAGTTGGGCCAGCAAGCGTTCGCCAGCTTGCTCCAGGGTGGTTAGCTTTTTGGGGTAGGCGAACCGGATGTGGGAACGGCCGTAGCCATCCAGCGAGTAAAA
Organism: Ardenticatenaceae bacterium; assembly: GCA_020634565.1. Taxonomy (GTDB): domain Bacteria; phylum Chloroflexota; class Anaerolineae; order Promineifilales; family Promineifilaceae; genus Leptofilum. The sequence continues at coordinate 275,660 of JACKBN010000005.1, read as the reverse complement.
ACTGTCCCCCGGCACCACCGCCACACCCACTTCTGAGGCCATAAAGTAAGCAAACTCGGTTGGCGGCAGGCTGGCCTGCGGGATAGGCAGCTGGCTGTAGTCGGCCATGATGTAGTAGGCGCCTTGCGGCGTACTGGCCTGGAAGCCCGCTTGCGTCAAAATTTCCATCATCAGGGCGCGGCGTTGGTGGTAGTTACGGGTGGTTTGCTCGAAGAAGCTCTCCGGCAGGGAAAGCGCGGCGACGGCGGCGGCTTGCAGCGGCGTGGCGGCGCAAATCGTTGTGAAGTCGTGCAAAGTGCGGATGCCCAGCGCAAACCGCTCCGGGGCGATGACGTAGCCCAGCCGCCAGCCGGTCATGGCAAACGTTTTGCCTAGCCCGCCAATGGTGATGGTGCGCTCTCTGAGGGGTTCTAAACCGCCGGGGGATTGGTGAATACGGCCGTCGTACAAAATGCGGTCATAAATCTCATCGGTAATCAGCACCAGATCGTTTTCCAGCACCACCTCAATCACGCCCGCGATCTCATCAGCATCAAACACACGTCCGGTAGGATTGTGCGGCGTGTTGAGCAGCATCGCCTTCGTTTTGGGGGTGATGACCGCGCGTAGCTTGTCCGCTTCCAGCCGGTAATCCGGCGCTTCCAGAGCCACCGAGACCGGCACCGCGTTGGCAATAAAGGCCGACGGCCGAAAATTGTCGTGGGCCGGTTCCAGGATGAGAATTTCGTCGCCGGGGTTGAGGATGGATTGAACGGCCGTAATAATCCCCTCACTCACGCCACAGGTGACGGTGACGTGTTTGTCCGGGTGCACCTCCCAGCCAAGTCGCTGCGTGTACAGTTCCGCCAGCTTTTCGCGCAGCGGCGCATAGCCCCAGGTGATAGCGTATTGGTTCATACCGTTTTGGATGGCCTGAACGGCCGCTTCCTTCACCGGCTCTGGCGTATCAAAATCGGGGAAACCCTGGCTGAGATTGATAGCATTGTGCTTTAGAGCCAGCCGGGTCATGTCACGGATCACAGATTCACGAAATAATTGGAGGCGTTGAGATGTTTGCATGGCGAGAGTATACGGTCAGCCCAGGCAGGCGTCAACGCATAGCGAAGCGAATTCCGACCTGAATTTCTGAAATTGAGCAAATGACAGATATCATATTTGAGCGTGACATGTGTCACTCATGACCCCGTGGGATGTATGCCATAATGATCCCTGTGATACCCTTGCTTGAGTTGTACAAAATGTCGTACGTACCGCTCATCCCCTGTAATTTTACAACCTGATAGCTTCCCACTTTCTGTTCTAACCGAATCTGATAGTTCAATCTGGAGGCACTTTGTGTCTAAAGGAGGTTTTGCTTCATGAGTACAATGGGCTTAACAACGTTTGAGACGATTGCTGTTTGGTTAGTTCTGGCAACCGCGATTCTTGGTTTGATGTACGCAATTTTCCTGCGCAGGCAGGTTTTACGTGAAAACAAAGGCACCGTCGCAATGCAGGAAGTCTGGGAGGCAATCCGGCAAGGGGCAGATGCGTATCTTTCACGGCAGCTGCGCACCATTCTCCCATTTATTGTTTTACTCACAGTTTTGCTCTTCATGAGCGTCTATATCGTAGAGCCAACGCCAGAGGCGATGGAACGGTTTGCCGGGCGCAGCGAAGAGAGCATCCGCTTGATTGTTGGCTTTGGCCGGGCGATTGGCTTTGTTTTAGGGGCAACGTTTTCCCTGACGGTGGGGCAAATTGGTATGCGCATGGCGGTGCAGGGGAATGTGCGCGTGGCTGCTGCCGCTCGCACCAGCTTCCGTGACGCGCTCAAAATTGCCTATCGTGCAGGCACCATCACCGGCATGCTCACCGATGGTTTGGGATTGTTTGGTGGCACGATTCTGTTTGTCTACTTTGGCAAGGCCGCGCCGGATGCGCTGCTGGGCTTTGGTTTTGGCGGTACGCTGCTGGCTTTGTTCATGCGGGTGGGCGGTGGCATCTACACCAAAGCGGCCGATGTAGGGGCTGACCTGGTGGGTAAGGTAGAACAGGGCATGGAGGAAGATGATCCGCGCAATGCGGCCGTTATTGCTGACCTGGTGGGTGATAACGTGGGCGACTGTGCCGGCATGGCCGCCGACATCTTTGAATCGTACGAGGTGACGATTGTTTCTGGCCTGATTTTGGGCATTGCTCTCACGGCGATTACCGGGCACATTGAGTGGATTTTGTATCCGCTGCTGGTGCGCGGTATTGGCGTGCTGGCTTCGATTATTGGCACTTATTTGGTGAAAGGACAGTCAGACGGCCGTGGGGACGCGATGGCGGCAATCTTTCGTGGCTTCCTCACCTCGGCTGTGATTTCGGTGGTGCTGTTTGGGCTGGTGGCGTTCTTTTACATGCGTGGCGTGCCGGGTGGCTGGTGGCGGCCGTTCTTGTCCACCACCGCTGGCGTGATGCTGGCCATCTTGATTGATCGGCTGACCGATTACTTCACCGGGTCGCACGCCAAGCCGGTGGAGGAAATCAAAAAGAGCACCAAAAGTGGACCAGCCACAACCATCTTGTCTGGCCTGAGCGTGGGGTATGAGTCCAGCGTTTGGTCGGCGGTGGTCATTGCCATCACAATTGGCGCGGCGCTTCTCATCTACAGCGGCATGCCGGTGGCGGAATTTATGAGCTCCAGCTCCGCCTTTACGGCTGGCGCGATTCAGGTGACCTTTGTGCTGTACGGCGTGGCGATGACCGGCATCGGTATGTTGACGCTGACGGGTAACAACGTGGCGATGGACTCCTTTGGGCCGATTGTGGACAACGCCAACGGCATCGGCGAAATGGCGGGCCTGGATGAAGAGGCGCGGCAAATCATGGCCGACCTGGATGCGGTGGGGAACACGACCAAAGCGATCACGAAGGGCATTGCGATTGGGTCGGCGGTGATTGCGGCCGTTTCGCTCTTTGGCTCCTTCATCACAGATGTCACCCGCATCGATCCCGACGCTTTGGCTTCGGGCATTCGCGTGTCGGAGCCGTTGGTGTTTATTGGCTTGCTGCTGGGCGGGGCGCTGCCCTGGCTGTTCTCTTCGCTGGCGATCAAGTCGGTAAGCCGGGCGGCGGGCCAGATGGTGGCCGAGGTGCGGCGTCAGTTCAAGATTCCTGGCATTCTGGAAGGCACGGTGAAGCCAGATTATCGGCGGGCGGTGACCATCTCCACGGTGGCGGCCCAGCGCGATCTCATCAATCTGGCGCTCATCGCCATTTTGGTGCCGATTGCTGTGGGTTTGCTGCTGCACGTGGAGGCGCTGGGCGGCTTCCAGGCGGGCATCATTTTGTCGGGGCAGCTGTTGGCGGTGTTCATGTCGAACGCGGGCGGCGCCTGGGACAATGCCAAGAAGAAGATTGAGGATGAGGTGAGCGACCCGGCACGCAATCTGGGCAAAGGGTCGGCGCGGCACACGGCCAGCGTGGTTGGCGACACGGTGGGCGATCCGCTGAAGGATACGGCGGGTCCGGCGCTAAACCCGATGATCAAGGTTGTTAACATGGTGAGCCTGATTTTGGCGCCAATTATTGTGCAGTATGATCAGATGACGTTGGGAACGGCCGTTATCATTGCGCTCATTTTGGTGATTCTGGGATGGGCCATCGTGCGGTCTAAAAAAGAGCTGGTCACGGGCATCACCGCCAAGCCCGCGATGACGAAAGGTTAATTTGCTGTTTGTGAGATAGATTATTGCTGCTCGCTGGCGCATTCTGGCTGGAAACGGCCGTGCGGCAGCGGGCAGCAGTTTGTTTTGCAGGTTGCCAAAAGCGGCCAAACTGTTTACGATTGCGCCAAACTTAGAGCCTATCCAAAAAAGCCACAGAGGAAAAAGAGAAATTTGAGAAATGAATCTTCGCCTCTAAGCTCTCTGTGGACTCTGTGGCAAATATTCGGAAAGGCACTTAATCAACAACTCGATCACGCTCAAAAAAATCCTCGTCGTCATGCAGACAATCAAACAATTTAGCAAAATAGTTGATTCTCATACTTTAATCGTCACCGCGTTGGCTTTGGTGGTGGTGTTTTTATGCCGCCAGCTTGATTTTCTGGTCGATTTGCCCACCACGCTTATTGGGATTGCTGTGGTGTTTCCGCTGGTTTTTTCCATCAACAGCGCGTACAAGCGGCGGGAAGATGCGCTGCAGGCGTTTGCCAGCCTGAAGGCGAATGGCGTGGCGCTGGTGTTTGCCCATCGTGAATGGCCGGAGGAGGCAATTGATCATTCTGCACGGGCGATTGATTTGTTGGGACGGTTGTTAACGGCCGTTTCCCATCATTTCACCAGCAACGGACACGAACAAAGCCAGACGAAACAGCAAATCTACGCCATCTTTGCCGAGTATTCGCGCTCGCATGAACTGCTGCGTGCCGCTGGCGTGCCCGCTAACGAGATATCGCGCGCCAATCAATATTTGCGCCAGCTCATCGTTGATTTTGAGAAGATGAACAATATCGCCAGCTACCGCACACCGCTGGCGCTGCGCGCCTACAGCCGCCTCTTTTTGAACCTGTTTCCGATGCTGTTTGGCCCTTATTTTGCTTACATCTCCTATCCGGAACATCCGCTGGCGGGTTACGTAGTGGCGGCTATTTACAGCCTGGTGCTGGTGAGCCTGGATAACATTCAGGACCATCTGGAAAATCCGTTTGATGGCGTGGGCTCTGATGATTTGCGTTTGGATGTCGCGGCTGAGTATCAGGCGTTGGCTTTGGTAGAAAGTGATGGTTAACCGAATTGTTCTTTTGCTGATCTGTTTGTTGCTGCTGGGCTGTACGGCCGTATCACCCACACCGACGCCCTTTCCCGCACCAATTTCCCTTGGAGAAGATGGCATGATTACCTATTTTGAGATGACAATGGCAGATGGCACGCCGCTGGAATACGGCGTGGTGCTGCCGAATGATTTTGTGGATGGCGAGACGTATCCGGTGCTAATTGCCTTCCCGCCGGGGCCGCAAACGCGGGCGATGGTGGTGGCGGGCAATAGCTACTGGGGTGCTGAGGCACAGGCGCGTGGCTGGGTGGTGGTGAGTCCGGTGGCACCCGGTGGCACGCTCTTTTTCCAGGGGTCTGAGCAATATCTGCCCGAATTTTTGCAGCGGATCGAAGCGCTTTATCCGCCAGAAGGGGGCAAGTTTCATGTGGGCGGGGTGAGCAACGGGGGCATTAGCTCATTTCGGATAGCGACTATGATGCCTGGGAAGTTTTGGTCGTTAACGGCCGTTCCTGGCTTCCCTCAGTCCGCAGATTTTGAGCAGCTCGACAAACTCACGGACATCCCCATCACGATGTACGTGGGCGAAACCGACACCCGCTGGGTGGAACAAATGACTGCCACCGAGGCCGAGTTGCAGAGCTTGGGCGGGCAGGTGAGCCTCACCATCGTGCCCAACGAGGGCCACGTCATTCAAAACTTGACCGGAGCTGAACTATACGATTTGCTAGATTCTTATCGGGGAAGTGAATAATTTGCCACAGAGCGCACAGAGAATCAAGAGATTTTCTCTTTTTCCTCTGTGCGCTCTGTGGCCAAGCGTTTAATCAATTGACAGCGCGTCGATGGCCAGGCCGCTGAGACCAAAATTCCCACCGTTCCAGAAAAGCGAATAGGTGCAGCTGGTTGTCTCGCCCAGGCTGAGTGGGGTGCAAACGAAGATGTCGCTGGCGTCGCCGCTGGCCCCGGTGACGCTAAACGCGCCGCTGGTGCTCAGGTAGATGTCGCCATTGCTGCCATCGATCCAGCTGGCGCTGATGTTTTCCGTGCTGTCCGTCAATTCCACATCCGAGCCATCGAAGTAGAGTGCCCAGGTACCGCTGGTGGGATCGCCTAAAGTTGCGCCGTCCAACACAATCAGGTCGCTGCTGTCGCCGCTGACGCCAGCAAAGTAGCCACCGAGCGTGCTCACGAGAGGACGGCCGTCTGGCGTCAGACCGCCACTATCCACATCTTCACCACCGGAGCTGAGTCCCACATCCGTGCCATCCAGGTAGCGCAGCAGCGTACCGCTGGTGCTGTCACCCAGGCTGGTGGGGATGAACTGGAACAGTTCCGAATCGTCTACCGTGCCCAAACTGCCGATGGATTGGGCGCGCTCCAGGCTGATCAGGAAGCTGCCATCGTTCAGGCGGTGCAGTGCGTCAATGTCGTTGACGCCAAAGCCCAAATCAGAGCCGTCGATAATTAAGGACCATGTGCTGCTGTTGAGGTCGTAGGCCAGCACGTCCTCATCCGCCACGTTCAGCCCGCCGACGCTGGCGTCGCTGCTGAGGCTGATGTAAATGGTGGTGAGGCTGCCAGGAACGGCCGTTGGCGAGGGCGTCATGGTGGCTGTGGGCAGCGGTGTTGCTGTGGCCGTAGGCGATGCGGTTGCCGTCGCGGTTGGCGTGGGGCTGGGGCCGACGGTTGGTGTATTGGTGGGCAGGGGCGTGTTTGTTGGTAGCGGCGTGTTGGTAGCGGTGGCCGTGGCCGTGGGCGGCACGGTGTTGGTCGGCGTCGGCGTGGGGCCGAGGGCGACGTTCACCACCAGTTCCGGCGGACTTGTCGTTTCGCGGCTGTTGAGGCTGATGCGACTGTCATCGCTGGTAGTGAGCGCCAGGCTAAACAGGCCGTCGCCAGAAATGTGGCTGGTGACGTCGATTTCCACCCAGGTGCCTGCACTGATGCTGCCGGAGCTGTTAAGCACGCTGCCGATGGTGGGGGCGGTGTTGTAGGTAACGGCTGTTTCTACCCAACTGTTATCTGTCACGGCAGAGGCAATCAATCCAGGCGTCGAATCGCTGCTGGTGAAGACGCGCAGCGTGGCGTTGGTAACGCTGCCGGGCAGTCCCGTCACGTTAAAGCGCAGCAGCGACCACATTTCCGGTGAAGCATCGGCGCTGAGCTGGCTGGAGAGGCCAAAGTTGCTGGTGGGGCGATTGCTGAGCAGGGTGGTGTCGGCCTCGGCGCTGAAGGTGTAGCTGCTGCTGGGTTCGTCTGTGGCGGTGGGAACGGCCGTATTCGTAGCCGTTGCCGTGTTTGTGGGTGCTGCCGTATTGGTCGCTGTCGGGCTGGGACCAACGGTCGGGGTATTGGTGGGGGCAACCGTATTGGTTGCGGTGGGAATGGGCGTATTTGTGGCTGTGGCCGTGGGAACGGCCGTGTTGGTCGGCGTCGGTGTGGGGCCGGTGAACGTTTCTAGCTCAAAAGCACCCATGTCGCAGAGGGCGCTGCTGTCGCCGTTGCCGTCTTGTGGGCGCATGATGCCACGCTGGTCGTTGGCGGCACAGGTGGCGTTGTTGGCGGCGTCCAATGCCGGACTGCCAAAAGCGATGGCATGGGTCTGGCTGCTGCCGCCGTTATTTGTCAACGGGGCGAGCTGCGGATCGCCGGAGATGTTGCCCGTGAGCGTGCCGCTGAGCGTGCAGCCTGCACTGTTTTGCACGAGGTTGTAGCCGAGCGAGTTAATCGTGCCGGTGCAGTCGCTGCCGTTGCCCGCCACGATGCTGTTGCCCAGGCTCATCGAGCCGCCTTGCTGGCTGAGTCCACCACCGCTGTTGCCAAAGACGGTGACATTGTTGAGCGTGGCGCTGCCGGTATTGTAGAAGCCGCCGCCGTCCACGGCGCTGTTGCCGCTGAGGGTGGCGTTGGTCAAATTGTTCACGCTGGCGCTGCCAGTGGCGATGGCCCCGCCGTTGCTGCTGCTAATGTTGTTGGCCAGCGTGCCGCTGTTGATGGTGACGGTGCCGCCATCGTTGTAGATGGCGCCGCCCCAACTGCCGGCGCTGTTGCCGCTAAGGGTGCCACCGTTCATGGTGAAGCTGCCAAAACGTACTTCCATCGCGCCGCCAAAGTTTACGGCCGTATTATTTGTAATTTCGCCACCATTTTGCACGACGCTGCCCTGGAATACGTAAAAAGCGCCGCCGCCAAAAATGGTGGCCACGGAGCGATTGGCCGTGATGCTGCCGCCGTTGACGGTGAGCAGGGCGCTGCTTTGGCGCACGTAAACCGCGCCGCCGTAATTCGATTCATTGTCGGTGAGGGTGCCGCCGTTGATGGTGGCAGTGCCGTTGTTGAGCATGATGCCCGCGCCGCGAAAGGCGGTGTTGCCGCTGATGAGACCGCTGTTAATGGTGGCGGAACCATTGGTAATGAGGACGCCGCCACCGGGGAAGCTGTTGGGGCCGGGAGCTGTACCGCTGTTGTTGAGAATCTGGCTGTTGTCCATAAGCAGGGTGGCGCTGGGCTGGTTGAGGGCGATGCCGCCGCCGCTGCTGGCTGTGTTTTGGCTGACCAAGCTGTCGCTCAGAGTGACGGGGCCGTTGTTGCTGTAAACGCCGCCGCCGTTTTGGGTGGCGCTGTTGCCACTGATTTCGCTGCCGTTTTGGATGGTGAGTGAGCCACCGGCCAGCATGATGCCGCCGCCGTGGCTGGGACTGACGTTGTTGCGCAGGATGGCATTGTCTAAAACGACGCTGCCGGTTCCGGTGGCGTTGATGCCGCCGCCGGAGCCGCTGGCGGGTTGTCCATTTTGCAGCGTCAGGTTACGAAACGTGGTGGTGCCGGAGCTGATGTCAAACAGGCGGGTGCTGTTGTTGCCGTCGATGATGGTGGAAACGGCCGTTCCGTCCAATCCCACAATTTCCAGCGATTTGGCAATACTGAGCGAACCTAATGCAGGTGAGAGTGTATAAGTTCCTGCGGGCAGCTCAATAATGTCGTCGGGGGCGGCAACCAGGATGGCATCGCGCAGGGAACAGGTGCCGTCGTTGCAACTGCCGTCGCTGCTGTCGGCGGTGGTGTTGACGGTCCAGTTGGCGGCAAAAACGGCAGGCGTTTGCAGCAGCAAAAAGGCGAGCAAGGGAACAAGGATGATGGCGTGGCCAATCAGCAGCCGAGGCACGATGTTGAGACGTTTCATGTAACGATACACTCCTGGAACAAGTAGTTTTTTTCACAGTACAGCGATGTTACTGGTACTGTAGTCCCGTCGGGTTACAAACTAGGTTACAAGAGTGTACGGAGGAGAAATAGAGCGCAAAGAAATTGATAAAAAATCTCTGCGCTCTTGGCGTTTTTGCGGTGAAATTATGTATTTGCCCTCATAGGGGACAACCAAGCTGTTTATGGTTTGACGACGAAAGGAAGGTAGATGGTGTAGCCATCGTCGTTGGTGATGGTGCCGGTGGCCTGGCTATTGCCCAAGGTGGCATTGCTGACACCGCTCAGGGTGAGCTGGAAGGTTTCGTTGCTCTCGTTTGTGGTGTCGCCGTGAATGGTGACGGAGACGGTTTGGCTGAGCGGATCACCTGGGTTGAAGGTGAGGGTGGTGGCAACGGCCGTATAATCTTCCCCTGCTGCTGCTGTGCCATCTGTTGAGGTGACGTCTACGGTGATGACTTTGCTGCTGGCTTGGGAGAGGGCGACGGTGAAAACGGCCGTTTTCGTGCCGCTGTCTCCTTCGCTGATAGTCACATCGCCGATGGCAAGGGTGGGTGGGGCATCGTCATCGGTGATGGTGGCCTGGGCTTGGGTGTCGGTTAGGTTGACGCTGCTGCTAGCGTTGCTTAAATTGACATAAAACAACTCATCATCTTCGTCGAGCGTGTCGCCAATGACGCTGATGGTGAAGGCTTGGCTGGTGCTGCCGGGGTTGATGGTGAGGGTGTCACTGCTGGTGGTGAAGTCGGTGTTGGCAACGGCCGTTCCTGCCGCCGTGGCATAGTCCACCGTGATGGTTTTGCTACTGGCTTCATCGAGCATGACGGTGAAAGTCGCATCGGTGCTGCCGCTGTTGCCCTCGTTGAGCACGATGTCTGCGATGCTGAGCGTGGGCGGGTCATCGTCGTCATTGATGGTGCCGGTGGCTGAACCTTGGCCGATACCGGCGTTGTTTTGTCCGTTTAGCGTTACCAGAAATGCTTCATTGTCTTCATCCGTGGCGTCGCCGTTGACGGTGACGTTGATATTTTTTTGCGTTTCGCCGGGATTGAAGGTGAGCGCGCCACTTGTGATGGTGTAATCGGTGGGAGAGACGGCCGTATCGTCCATGGTAGCGTAGTTGACCGTGACCGTTTTACCGCTGGCCGCTGACAAGGTGACGGCGAAGGTGGCGGTTGTGGTGCCGCTGTCCCCTTCGCTGACGTTGGTGCCGGCAATGCTCAGGCTGGGTGCGGCATCATCATCGGTGATGGTGCCGGTAGCCTGCCCGTCGGTGATGATGGCGTTGACGGGCGTGTTGAGCGTAACCAGGAACGTTTCATCATTTTCGTCCATCGTGTCGCTGTTGATGGTGATGGAGATGATTTCTTCCGTGTCGCCGGGGGTAAAGGTGAGGGTGTTGCTGGCGCTGGTGTAATCTGCGGGCGCAACGGCCGTATCATTTGCCGTGGCGTAATTCACTTGTACGGTAGAAGCGCTAGGAGCAGAGAGGGAAACGGTGAAGGTAGCCAGTTTACTGCCGCCGCTGCCTTCACTGATGGTGACATCGGCAATGGAAAGGCGGGGGGCGCCGTCATCGTTCAAAATGGTGCCGGTGCCGCTGCTCTGGCTAAAGAAAACGCCTGCGGAGGGATTGCTTAACTGGACTAAAAAGGTTTCATCATTTTCGTCGATGGTGTCTCCGGTGACGTCGATATTGATCGTTTTGTTGACGTCGCCAGGGTTGAAGGTGAGAGTGGTGTTGGCAACGGCCGTAAAGTCAGAACCATCGGCGCTGTCGGCGACGGTGGCATACTCAACCGTGTCTGTGCCGCTGGTTTGCAGCGAGCGGGTGACGATGAAGCTGGCGGTGACGGTGCCGCTGTCTCCCTCAGTGACGGTGGCGTCGCCAATTTCTAGCTGAATGCCATATTCAAACGCGCCCATGTCGCAAGTTGCTGTGGCATCGCCATTGCCATCCACGGGACGCGTGACGCCGCGCTGGTCGTTGGCGGCACAATTGCCGTTATTGCCGGCGTCCAGAGCGGGACTGCCGCTGCCGAGGGCGTGGTTAAGCGTGCTGCCGCCGTTAAGCGCCAGCGCCGCCAACTGCGGATTGCCGCTGAGGTTACCCGTGCTGCTGCCGCTGACGGTGCAGCCGCTGCTGCTCTGGATGAGATTGTAGCCACCAGACACAATCGTTCCGGCACAGTCTGGGCTAGTGGGGGCGCTGTTGCCCGCGATGATGCTGTTGACGACGTTGAGCGTGCCGCCATTTCCGTGGAGGCCGCCGCCGTTGGTAACGGCCGTATTTTCATAAACGGTCACGTTAGTCAAGGTAGCGCTGCCCTGGTTGTGCAGGCCGCCGCCGCTGTTGGCGAAGTTGTCGCTGAGGGTGACGTTGGTGAGCGTGAGCGTGCCGGTGTTTAAAATGGCCCCGCCGTTTTCGGTGCTGGCAACGCTGTTGCTGTAGATGACGCTGTTGCGCACCAGGTTTTGGCTGTCGGCGCCGGTGGCGATGGCCCCACCACCAAGCGCGCTGTAATTGTTGGTGAGCGTGCCGTTGGTAATGGTGATGGTGCCGATATCGTTGTAGATGGCGCCGCCCCAGTTACCGGAACTGTTGCCGGAGATGCTGCCGCCGTTCATGGTGAAGCCACCCTGCCGCACTTCCATCGCACCGCCGAGGTATACGGCCGTATTGTTGCTAATCTCCCCGCCATTTTGCACTGCTTGCCCCTGAAAGACATACAGTGCACCGCCGCCAAAAATGGTTGCTACGGAGCGATTGCCGGTGATGGCGCCATCGTTCAGGGTGAGTAAACCAGATGGGTTACGTACGTAGAAGCCGCCACCGTAATTGGATTCGTTGTCGGTAACGGTGCCGCCGTTCATGGTGAAGCTGCCGGAGAGAATGAGTGCGCCACCGCCGCGAAAGGCGGTGTTGCCGCTGATAAGGCCACTGTTCATGATGGCCGAACCGGAAGCTATGTTGATGCCACCGCCGGTGAAGCTGTCGGTCATCAGGGCTACATTGCGCAGGATTTGGCCGTTATTGATGGTTAATTGGGCGGGAGACAGGTTGAGGGTGAGGCCGCCACCGAGCTGGGCAATGTTGTCGGAGACGGTGCTGTCGGTGAGGTTGACGGTGCCGTTGTTGCTGTAGACGCCGCCGCCGCTGGAAGCGGCCGTATTGCCACTTACCTCGCTGCCATTCAAAATAGCGAGCGTGCCGCCCGCTAAAAAGATGCCACCGCCATTGCCTGCTGTCTCGCTGTTGCGCACGATAGCGTTGTCCAGTGTGATACTGGCGCTGCCGCTGGTGAGAATCGCCCCGCCATTGCCGCTGGCGGGCTGGCCGTTTTGCAGGGTTAGGTTGTTAAAGGTTACGGTGCCGGAGCTGATGTTGAACAGGCGCAGGGCGTTGTTGCCGTCGATGACGGTGCTGGTGGCGTTGGCGCCTTGCCCGATCAGGGTGATGGTTTTGCTGACATTGAGCTGCCCCAAACCAGATGAAAGGACGTAGCTGCCTGCGGGCAGATAGATGGTGTCAAAGGGCGCTGCCAGGGCAATGGCGTCACGCAGTGAACAGGTGCCGTCGTTGCAATTGCCATCGGTGGCATCGGTGAAGGTGTTAACGTTCAAACTTGCGGCATATGCCGTGGGGGTCTGTTGGAACAGCCAAAAAAGGAGTGGCAGAATGAGCAGCGTTTGGCAGAGTGCCAGCGTGAGAGCGAGGCCTTTTTGTTTATTCATGCAGTCAAGTGCTCCTGAGTTTTTCAGTGAGATGTGTACCAGTTGGGCAATCCCGAACAAGGTAACAAGGATGGGTTACAAAGTTGGTTACAGGATGGTACTAGCGTGGATTAGCCCGCAGGCTGCAAGGTTTTACGATGCAGCCTGCGGGCAATTGAGGAAAGTTAGGGTTTGACGATGAAGGGCAAGAAGATAAAGGTGCCGTCATCGTTGGTGATGGTGCCGACAGCCTGGGTGCTGGCTAGAGTCACGTTGCTGCTGCCGGTGAGGTTGATGAAGAACTGCTCATCTGGTTCTGTGTCTTCGTCGCCGTTGATGGTGACGCTGATGGTTTGGCTGAGCGATTCACCAGGGTTGAAGGTGAGGGTGGAGGCGGGTACGGCCGTATAATCCTCACCTGCCGTCGCTGAGTCATCTGCGCTGCTGTAGTCAATGGTAATGACTTTTTCGCTGGTGGCAGAGAGGGTGACGGTGAAAACGGCCGTTACTGTGCCGCTGTCCCCCTCGATTACCATGGCGTCGCTGATGGTTGCGGTAGGCAGCGGATCATCGTCGGTGATGGTGCCTGTGGCCTGACTGTCTGCCAGCGTGGCGTTACTTTCATTGCTCAAATTCACCAGATAGGTTTCATTGACTTCATCGACGACATCGCCATTGATGGTGATGCTGATGGTTTTGGACGTGTCGCCGGGGGCAAAGGTGAGCATGCCGCTGTCGGTGACGTAATCGCTGCCAGCGGTGGCGGTGCCGTCTGCGGTGGCGTAATCCACGGTGATGGTTTTGCCACTGGGGGCGGAGAGGGTGACGGTGAAATCGGCCGTTGTGGTGCCGCTATCCCCTTCGGTAACGGTGACATCGCCAATGTTAATTTCTGGTTCCAGATCGTCATCGACGATGGTGACGAGGGCGCTGCTGTCGGTCAGGTTGAGGTTGGTTTCGTTGCTTAGCTCGACCGTGAACGTTTCGTCAAACTCATCGAGCGTATCGGCATTGATGGTGATGGAGAAGCTTTCTTCGACATCGCCAGGCACGAAGGTGAGCGTACCGCTGGCTGTGACGTAATCGGACCCTGCTTCTGCGGTATCCGCCAGCGTGGCGTAATCTACGGTGATGGTTTTGCCGCTGGGGGCGGAGAGGGTGGCGGTGAAAACGGCCGTTACCGTGCCACTATTTCCTTCTGGATCAATTGTCACATCGTTGATGGTGAGCGACGGCGGCGCATCATCATCCAAAATGGTGCCGGTGCCACTGGTGTTGCCCAGCTGGCTGCCGCCGGAGGGATTGCTGAGAGTGACGGTGAACAGCTCATCATTTTCGTCGAGCGTATCGCCTAAAATATCGACGGTGACGGTTTGGGTCATATCCCCTGGCAAGAAGGTGAGCGTGTTAGAAATGGCCGTGTAGTCCAGGCCAGCTAGCGCCGTGTCATCGAAGGTTTCGTAATCTACGGTGTAGGTGGTGTCGGTAATGAAAGAGCGTGTTACGGTGAAGTTCATCTGGGTTGCGCCAGCATCCCCTTCGGACAGGGTAACGTTGTTGATGAAGAAGCCAATGCCATCTTCGTAGGCGCCGATGTCGCAGGTGCCGCCTACCGGGCGCAGATTGCCGCGCTGATCGGCGCTGGGGCAGAGGGTGTTGCTGCCCGCGTTAATGGCTGGGCTGCCCGCACCCAAAGCAAAGTTCAGGCTGTCGCCACCGTTAAGCGCCAGGGGTTGCAGCAGTGGATCGCTGTTGAGATCGCCATTACCGCAACTGCTAATATTGTTGCCAGCAGAAGTAACGGTGCCATTACAATCGGCCCCTAATGGGGCGCTGTTGCCAAAGATGATGCTGTTGCCGATCGTGAGGGTGCCGCCGCTGCTGCTGACGCCACCGCCATTGTTGCTGGCGGTATTGTCTGAGATGGTGACGTTGGTGAGAACGGCCGTACCGCCGTTTGATAGCCCTGCCCCACTGCTGGCGCTATTGTCGCTCATCGTCACGTTGGTCATCGTGAGCGTGCCCAGGTTGTGGATGCCGCCACCTATGGTGCTGGTGTTTGTCAAGATAGCGCTGTTGGACAAGGTTGTGCTGCTGTTGGCTGCCGCATAAATGCCGCCACCTTGCGTCCCACTGTTATTGGCGTAAATCATGCCTCCGCTGATGTTTACGATACCCTGGGAATTATGGATAGCCCCGCCTATATTGCCGGCGCTGTTGCTAAAGATTTCGCCGCCGGTCTGGACGAAGCGTCCCACCGGATCGCCAATTTCCAAGCCACCGCCATCATTGAGGGCGGTGTTTTGGGAGAGCTGACCACCGTTCATGGTGATCTGTCCCTGGAAAATGTACAAACCCCCACCGCCGAACAGAACGGGATCGATGGAGCGATTTTGCGAAATCAGGCCGTCATTGATGGTGACAGTGGCGTTTGTGTTTCGGGCGTAGATGCCCCCGCCGTAAGCCGCTTCATTGTTGATGATTTGTCCCCCATTGACGATGAGCGAGCCTGAAGAAACGAGAATGCCACCGCCACGACGGGCTGCATTGCCGCTGATTTCGCCATCGTGAATGGTTGCTGAACCCTGGGCCACGTAGATGCCGCCGCCCGGGAAACCACTGGTGGTATTGGCAGTGTTGTCCTGAATTTGACCACTGTTCATGATCAGGCTGGCACCTGCCAGATTGACAGCAATACCACCGCCATTGCCAACGGCCGTATTTGTAAGTACCTGTGAATTGGTGAGAGCGATGGCCCCATTGTTAGAAAAAATGCCACCGCCGCTGCTCCCGGCAGTGTTGCTGATGATTTGGCTGTTATTGAGGGTGAGCGTGCCGTTGGTGAAGGCAATGCCGCCGCCATTAGAAGTAGCGTTGTTTCCGGTTATAACGGTGCTGTTTAGAATGAGGCTACCTCCACCAGTCGCATTGATGCCGCCACCACTGCCAGTAGTGTCACCCCCCTGAATGGTGAGATTGTTGAAAGTAGCCGTACCGGCCGTAACGTTAAATACCCCGCTGACGCCCTGAGCGTCAATAATGGTGTCAACGGCGCTGTTGCCATCAAAAATCAAACTTTCTGTGACGGTTAAGGCACCCAACATGGATGAGAGTGTGTACGTGCCAGCGGGAATGGTGATGGTGTCGCTTACGCCGTTGTTGCTGGCCGCGAGAATGGCATCCCGGATAGAGCAGCTGCTGTCACAAATGCCATCTGCTTCGTCATCAAAAATATTTACGGTGAAGTTGGCGGCATGGGCTACATTGGTTTGTTGGAAGATAGTGAAGAGGGCCGGTAAAAGAAAAACAGCCAGCAGCATTGCAGGCAAAAAGGAAAGAACTTTTTTATTCATAGGTTCCAATACGCTCCCTTTATTCAGTTAACTTGTGCGATTGATACGGCTTTAGTGCGTTGCGAAATTGTTACGATACATTTTGGCAAGGTTAGCAATTAAGGATTACGAAAAGGATTAAGATAGTTCCCAACACGGATTTTGGTTACAATGGCAGTATGGATCAACAAGAGAAGTTGGTTTTGCTGTTAACGACACCACAAAGCTATCGGGCCACCGCTTTTTTGGCGGCGGCTAAGAAGCTGGGCATTGCGATCGTGCAGGGTGTGGATCTGCCTGAGGCGCTGGCGGAGCAATGGGGCGTGCAGTTACGCCTCGATTTTAGCCAGCCAGACACGGCCGTTTCTCACATTGTAGCATTTGCCCAGGAACGGCCGTTAGCCGCAGTGATTCCCGTAGATGATGCGGGGGCCGTGCTGGCCGCCAAAGCCAGCCAGGCATTGGGCCTGCCGCATAACAAGGTGGCCGCGGCCGAGGCGGCCCGCGACAAGTATAAAATGCGGCAAATGCTGGCCGCCGCAGGGGTCAACTCCCCACGTTTTGCGCAATTCCCTTTAAATGAATCCATGACGGCCGTGCTGGCCTACGTTACTGCCGAAATTGGTTTCCCCTGTGTGGTGAAGCCGCTGCATCTCAATGGCAGCCGCGGCGTGATGCGCGCCAACGATGCAGTTGAGCTGGTGGCCGTCATCGGGCGATTGCGCACCATGCTGCCAGATGCAGGCACTTTTTTGGTGGAAAGTTATTTGCCCGGCGTGGAAGTGGCGTTAGAAGCGGTGTTGGAAAACGGCCGTCTGCATCCTCTGGCCATTTTTGACAAACCCGACCCATTGGAAGGCCCCTTTTTTGAAGAGACGATTTACGTGACACCTTCCCGCCTGCCAGAAAATGTGCAGCAGCACGTTGTGGAAACGGCCGCTGCCGGAGCGGCGGCGTTGGGTTTGCAGTTAGGCTCCGTTCACGCGGAGCTGCGGGTAAACGAGGCTGGCGCGTGGATTGTGGAAGTAAACGGCCGTTCCATTGGTGGCCTCTGCTCCCAAACATTGCGTTTTGATATGGGCATGTCGCTCGAAGAACTGATTCTACGGCAGGCAACTGGCTTATCTGTGAGCCATTTGCAGCGGGAGCAGCAAGCCAGCGGTGTCATGATGATTCCCATCCCGCACGGTGGCATTTTGCGCGGTTTTACGGGAGAAGACGCGGCTCGTGCCGTGCCCGGCGTGGATGAAGTGACAATTACGGCTCCGCTCAACAATCGCCTGGTGCCTTTACCCGAAGGTGAAAGTTATCTCGGCTTCATCTTTGCCACAGGGGCAACCCCCGATGAGGTTGAAAGCGCCTTAAGGGAAGCCCATCGCTGCCTGAAATTTCAAATTGATGAGGAGATTCGGTTGACGGTGGTCGGTAATCAGTAAACAGTAATCGGTGATGATTCGCAATGACCGATTACCGTTTACCGCTAACGGATTACCGTTTACTTTTTGCTTGGTGCGGCTGCTGGTGGTGACCAATCTTCGGGCATTTGTGCCCCTTCGCCAAAGAAGAACTCTTCCATTTGTTCAAACAGAAATTCGTTGGCGCGGGGATCAGCCATATTGAGGCCGTAATGGTTGATGAGGATGGTTGATTGCTGCTGCCACAGCTCCCACCCCTGAGCGGAGATTTCGTTATAGATGCGTTCGCCCAACGCGCCGGGGAACGGCCGTCGCGGCAGTGCCTCCAGTTCGCGGTTGAGTTTGGCACAGTGAACAACAATAATGGTTTTTTCGTAACGAGCCATTTGGCCCCCTTCAGTTAAAATTGATAAACGTTGTATCCCGTAATCGTAAATCGTCAGGGGGAAATCGTCAATTTTTAGGTGAATCATTTGCGCGTTTTGTTTTTTGGCATGTTGGGGACGTTGACGCGGCTGCCGTTGGCAGCCTTGCTGGCAGCGGATGTGGAGCTGTGTGGCCTGGTGCTGCCTGCCGAAATTGTGCCGCCGTTTGAGCTGGTGGATAACGGCCGTTTCTCAACGCCCATTACCTCCATCCGCAGCCAACCACCAACGCTGAATTTGCTGGCAACGGATCAGCTGCCTTCGCCGTTGGCACAAGCTGCCGTGCGCGACGTGCCCGCTTTTGCCGTGCGCCGATTGGCGGCCCCGGAAACAGTCGCCACGCTAGCCGCTTTGCAGCCAGATGTGATTTGCGTCTCTTGCTTTCCGCACCGTTTGCCGCCAGCTATTTTGAATTTGCCGCGCCTGGGCTGCCTGAACGTGCATCCGTCGCTGCTGCCCCGTTTTCGCGGGCCAGTGCCGCTTTTCTGGGCCTTGCGGGCTGGTGTGCGGGAAACAGGTGTCACCATTCATTTCATGGATGAGCAGTTTGATACGGGGGATGTGGCTCTGCAACGGCCGTTTCTCCTCCCAAACGGCCTTACCCACGCCGAATTAGAAACCCATCTCGCCCAGATGGGCGGCGCGTTGTTGGTAGAAGCGGTGCAAAAGTTAGCCGCTGGCACGCTGCCGCGCCAGCCGCAGCCCGATGGCTACCGCAGCGATCCCTGGCCCGGCGATAATGACTTTGCCCTGGATTTAACCTGGTCTGCCCAGCACGCCTTCAACTTCATGCGCGGCACGGCTAATTGGGAACGGCCGTATTTTGTGCAGCTTCAGGGCGAGAGAATTTGGTTGGAAACGGCCGTTGCTTACCACCCGGAGGCAACCCAAACGCAGCCGATTATCCGGCAGGGGCAGGTGGCGCACATTCAATTTTCGCCCGGCATTTTGCAAGCCACGCTGCTGGGAAGATAGTCATGGAGCGGTTGAGTTTCACGTGTCGTATGCTATCGTGGGCAAAACGAAAAGGATGCGCCTCCATGAAACATAATTTACGCTTTTATGGTTTGATTTTTCTGTTGAGCTTGCTGGTGTGGCTGAACGGCCGTTCACTCACCGCCGAAGAAAACAACCCTCTATCACCACCGCCATTTCCGCCACAACCCAGCGAATTGATTGCCGGACAGCCCCAAGCGGCCGTCGGTGGCGATTATGCAGTTTATCTGCCCTTCATCACGCGGCCCGACGAAATTGGGCCGTGGGTAGACACCCAAAACCGCCAGCAAGTTGTTAACTTTTACCTCAACGACTACCTTGCTTCTGAAGGCGTCAGCAGCGGCTGGACGGGTAATGTCGGCAGCTGTGTGGCGGGTACAACGTCGGCGGCCTTCAAAGAGGCGATGCTGCGCCGCTTAAACTATTTCCGAGCCATGTCAGGTGTGCCAGCATTGGCTGGCTTTCTGGCCGATTACAACAATAAAGCCCAGGCCGCCGCGTTGATGATGAGTGCCGAAGATAGACTGAGCCATTCTCCAGGCACGGATTGGGCCTGCTACACGGAATCGGGCAGCCAGGGAGCTGGCAGCTCAAATCTGTATTTGGGTGTTTATGGCCCGTCGGCGATTAGCGGCTACATTCAGGACCCTGGCAGCAATAATTATGTGGCGGGTCATCGCCGCTGGATTTTGTATCCGCAGTCGAAATATTTGGGCACAGGCGATATTCCGCCGTCGTCTGGCTATTCACCGGCCAATGCGCTGTGGGTGTTTGACACAGCCAACATGTGGGGACCCCGCCCTGACACGCGGGAGGCATACGTTGCCTGGCCGCCGCCCGGTTACGTGCCCTATCAGGTTATCTACGCACGCTGGTCGTTTGCCTACGATGAGGCAGATTTTAAGAACGCGACCGTTGTCATGAGCAAAAACGGTGCGCCGCTGGCGCTGACGGTGAATCCAGTGGTAGACGGCTATGGGGAAAACACCCTGGTTTGGGAACCTGTAGACTCGTTTGGTGCGCCTACCGCCGATGTCGTTTATCAGGTTACGGTGAACAATGTTGTCATCAATGGCAGCCCACAAAGCTTTAGCTATACGGTGACGATGATAAATCCAGGTTCGTAAACGGCCGTTTGCCATCAACCGCTGCTTTGTAACTCTCATTGGTAAAGTGATATATCTCAGCTACAATGGGAAGCATTCAGATGCATCGGCCCTGGATTCATGTTTACGCCCACGTTTCCCATGAACCTACCTCAGGCTGGTGATGCAGACTATTCATCTTTTGTCGTCGCCCGGCTCTGGGCTTCCCACACACTTCCGGTCCAGAGTGATAGGCAAGTTACCCAAGGAGTGACCTGTGATCACTGCGGGACAATCTGTTGATTTGACGCTTCTCGATCCATTACTGCCCCGATACAACGGCCGTTCGCGAGAAGCACTCCTCCCTTTTCTCCATCAAGCCCAAGACATCTACGGTTGGCTGCCGCCCGAAGTGCAGGAAGCCATCGGTAAAATCCTGCGCGTGCCCCTGGCCGACATTCACGGCGTCGTTGAGTTTTACACTATGCTCTACAATGAGCCGACTGCCCGCCAGGTAATCCGCGTCTGTGAAGATTTGGCTTGCAGCAAAGAAGGCGCACATGCTGTCATCCGGGCGATTGAGAAAGCGACTGGTCTGGAACCAGGCGAAACGAGCGAGGATGGCAGCCTGACTTTTGAAACCGTGCCTTGCCTGGGCATGTGCGAACACGCCCCCTGCGCCCTGCACGGCGAGCGCCCTGCCGGTAGCCTCACGCCCCAAAACGTTCCCGATTTTCTGGCGGGCAATCTACCCGAACCCAATGCCCGACCGCGCGGTGGCCCATTCATCAAGCTGGCCCGCATTGGCAGAGTCGATCCAACCAGTTTGGCCGATTACGAAGCCAATTCCGGCTACAAAGGCTTGCGCAAAGCGCTGGGCATGTCCCCGGAAGAACTGATCGAAACGGTAGACAGTTTTGACATTTTAGGCCGCGGTGGGGCAATGTTCCCTCTGGGGCGCAAATGGTTTTTCACTCGCAGCGCTTCCGATGATCCCCGCAAAAAACACATTGTTGTTAATGCCGATGAAAGCGAACCCGGCACCTTCAAAGACCGCTGTCTCATGGAAGAAGACCCATTTTCCATCATCGAGGCGATGACCATTGCCGCGTACGGCGTTGGCGCGGAAAACGGCTGGATTTTTGTGCGCGGCGAATATCCGCGCGCCCACGCCCGCCTGCACCACGCCGTAGACGAGGTGCTGAAGGCGGGCTATTTGGGCAAGAACATTTTGGGCAAGCCCGGCTTCAACTTTACCGTCAACGTTCGTTTAGGCGCGGGGGCTTATATTTGTGGTGAGGAGACGGCCCTATTTGAAGCCATCGAAGGCAAACGCGGCTTTCCGCGCATCAAGCCACCGTTCCCCACCACGCACGGGCTGTTTGGCCAGCCAACGGCCGTAAACAACGTCGAAACCCTGGTGGCGATGCTGGCGGCGCTCAACATCGGCGAAGCATCCTGGAACATGATTGGCTCGGAGCAGTCGCCCGGCACCAAACTGTTCTGCGTCAGTGGCGATGTGGCTGATCCCGGCATTTACGAGGTCCCCTTCGGCCTCACCATTCGCAATATGATTGGTCTGGCGGGCGGGGTGCCCCACGGCAAAAAAGTGAAGGCGGTGCTGATGGGTGGGGCGGCAGGCCGCTTCATCGGGCCAGACAAGCTGGACACGCCGCTGACTTACGAAGACGCCCGTGCGGCCAACATCCCGCTGGGTTCTGGCGTCATCATGGTGTTTGATGAAACGGCCGATCTCCGCCAACATCTCTTCGAACTGGCCCACTTTTTCGCCCACGAAAGTTGCGGCAAATGTTTCCCCTGCCAGATTGGCACCCAGCGGCAGCTAGAAATTTTGGACCGTATTCAGCACAATGGCGGCCCACAGGCGAGCGACAAACAAATTTTGCTCGATGTTGGCTTTACCATGACCCAAACGTCGCTCTGTGGCCTGGGCCAAACGGCCGCTTCCGCCATCACCAGCGCCATTGAGCAATGGCCCGAGCTCGTTGAGTGAACAGGTTTACAAGTGACAAGTAACGGCAGCACCCAACCCCTCATCGAAAAATTGGCTGGCGTTCAACCTGCCGAATACATCACCGTCGGCGTCAGCGCGCCTCAGGACGTAGCGGGCTGGGTGGTGGAAGAAGCGCAAATCTGCATTTCGGTCAACGGTTCCGAACTGGCCACCTTCATGGCCTCCCCGCGAGATTTAAAGCCGATGGCCCTTGGCTTTTTAGCCAACGAGGGCATCATCCAAACGCTTGACGATATTCGCCACCTGCATCTCGCCAAAAACAGCAGTTGTGTCGATATTTGGCTGCACGACACCAGCTTTGAAAAGCCGCGCAAATTTATCATTACCGCAGGCTGCGGCGGTGGGGTGACTTTTGACGATTTGTCGGCAGAGCATGAGCCGCTAACCGTCGATCTCCGGGCCGCGCCGGAGCAGTTGGCCAGCCTGATGCGCGAGATGCATTTGGGAGCGGAACTGTACCAGCAGGCGCGGGGGATTCATACGGCCGTTCTCGCTACCCCCACCCAACTCTTGCTGCAAAAAGAAGACATTGGTCGCCACAACTGCCTGGACAAGCTGCGCGGCGCGGCCTTACTGTCGGGTCTAGAAACCGAGGGCAAGATTTTGTTAACAAGCGGCCGTATTTCCAGCGAGATGATCAACAAAGCCCGCCGCCTCGGCACGCCCGTCGTCTGCTCCCGCACCTCGCCCACCAGCCTCTCCGTGGCCCTGGCCGACGCCTGGAACATCACCCTGGTGGCCTACCTGCGGCAGGACCGGATGCGCATTTACACCCATCCAGAACGCATTCTGGACCAAAAGGATTTTGAATCATGACCCCCACTTCTGCGACTTCTAACGCGAATTCGCACCCCAGTGGCGATGAGCGGTACGCCGCCATCGACCGCACCATGAAGCGCTTCAAGTATGAAAAAGATGCCCTGCTTGAAGTGCTCAACACCGCCCAAGAAACCTTCGGCTTTCTCTCCCAAGACCTCCTCATTTACATTGCCGAGCAGCTCAAATTGCCGTTAATTCGCGTGTATGGCGTGGCGACGTTCTATCACATGTTCACCTTTGAACCGCTGGGCGAGCATAACGCCATCGTCTGCACCGGCACTGCCTGCCACGTCAAAGGGGCCAACGCCATCATCGAGCGTGTCTGTGCCGAGATGGGCGTGGAATTGGGCCAAACCACGGCCGATGGCTTGTTTAGCCTGACCACCGCCCGCTGTTTGGGCAGCTGCGGTCTCGCCCCGGTGGCCGTGCTGGATGGCAAGGTGCGTGCCAAAGAAACGCCCGATGGCATGGTGCGCCACGTCCGCGAAATGGTTGGCCGTACCAAAGATATGACGGCCCAACAAGAAATGTCCCCGACTGTAGCTGACCGGCAATGAATGAAAATCCACAGATTTCGCAGATTTCGCAGATTTTTCTCTGCGGTTAAACTATTTTCACAGGAACCTATGGCATGAATAATGAAAAGCTCAAGCAACTTGGTCAACAGGAACGCGAACGGCAGGAACAATTCCAGCACCGCGTTTTTTGTTGTACCAGCACCGCCTGCCTCTCCGCTGGAGCCGACGTGACCTACGATGCGCTCGACCGGGCTATGCACCAGCAGGAAGGGCATGGCGCTGAACTCGTCAACACCGGCTGCATGGGGCTGTGCAGCCGTGGCCCGATGGTGCGCGTGGAAACGAAAGAGGAGACGCCAGCGCTTTATGGCGATGTGACCGCTGACGTGGCCAAACAAATCGTGGCGGAGCATTTGGCCGACGGCCAACCAACCGAATCCACCACCCCCCACGACTTTCCCCACTACCGCGCCCGTCGCCCCAAAGGTTTGGACCGGTACCGCATTTCACTTGACCATCCGTTTTTTGCCAAGCAGGTCAAAATTGTGCTCAGTGAAACGGGCCAAATCGACCCGGAAAAGCTGGAAGATTACCTGGCACACGGCGGCTACGAGGCGCTGGCCCATGTTTTGGCCAACATGACGCCAGAGCAAGTTTGCCAGGAAATTATGAACAGTGGGCTGCGCGGGCGGGGTGGGGCCGGTTTCCCTACCGGCTTCAAGTGGAATCTGGTACGCAAAGAGCAAGCCGAGCAAAAATTTGTCATCGTCAACGGCGACGAGGGCGACCCCGGCGCGTACATGGACCGCACGGTGATGGAGGACGATCCGCACCGCGTGCTGGAAGGCATGATCATTTGCGCCTACGCCGTGGGCGCGTCGCGCGGCTATTTGTACATTCGCGGCGAATATCCAATTGCCATCCGGCGCATCAACAACGCCATCACCAAGGCGCGGCGGCGCGGCATTATCGGCAACAACATTTTGGGTACCGATTTCAGCTTTGTGCCGGAGGTGCGCATCGGCGCAGGCGCGTTTGTTTGTGGCGAAGAAACAGCGCTGATTCACTCTGTCGAAGGGCAGCGCGGCATCCCGCGCATTCGCCCGCCGTATCCGTCCACCGCCGGTTTGTGGCAGGCGCCCACGGTGATCAACAACGTGGAAACGATGGCCAACATCCCGTCAATTATCGGCAAGGGGGCGGACTGGTTTGCCAGCATCGGCTCGGAAAAGAGCAAAGGGACGAAGGTGTTTGCCCTGGCCGGGCAGCTGCGCAACACGGGGCTGATTGAGGTGCCGATGGGCATCACCCTACGTGAGATTGTGTATGAGATGGGGGAAGGGGTGCCAAACGGCCGTTCCTTCAAAGCGGCGCAAACGGGTGGTCCCAGCGGTGGCTGCATCCCTGCCGAGCATCTGGACAGCCCTGTGGACTACGAAAATCTGACCAAGCTGGGCTCGATCATGGGTTCCGGCGGTCTGGTCATCATTGATGACAGCACCCAGATGCCTGATTTTGCCCGCTTCTTCATTGATTTTTGTGTGGATGAAAGCTGCGGCAAATGTTTACCCTGCCGCGTCGGCACCGTGCAAATTCGCAACAAGCTGGACAAAATGATTGCGGGCAAAGGCACGCCCGACGATTTGGTGCAGCTGGAAAAGCTTTGCCAGACTGTCAAAACGGCCAGCTTATGCGGGCTGGGCAAATCCGCGCCTAACCCGGTGCTGAGCACCATGAACTATTTCCGACATGAATACGAGTCCCTGCTGGACTCTTCAGGGAGCAATGACAAGAAATGATTACGCTAACCATTGATGGCAAACCGATTTCGGTGTCTGAGGGCACCACGGTCATCGAAGCGGCCCATGCCAACGGCATTGATGTGCCGCATCTCTGCTACCATCCCGAACTGACGGTGTCGGGTGGCTGCCGCCTGTGCATGGTGGAGGTGAACGATTGGCCCGCGCCGGTGGCCAGCTGCGGCCTGCTGTGCGAAGAAGGCATGACCGTTCGCACCAAAAGCGCGCCGCTGTTTGATCTTCGTCGAGATGTGATTGACCTCTTTGTGGCCGAGCATCCGCTGGACTGTGTGACTTGCGATAAGGCGGGTTCCTGCCAACTGCAAAAGTATGCCTACGAGCACGGCGTTACCGAAACGAGCCACGAATTTGAACTGGGTCGCACCTTGTACCAGGACGACAATCCATTTTTTATTCGCGACCACCAGTACTGCATTTTATGCGGCCGTTGCGAGCGTGTTTGTCGCGAAGTGATTGGGGCCAATGCCATCGAAGTGGTGGGGCGCGGCTTTACCAGCCACGTGGCCACCCCGTTCGATGGACCCATGCTCGACTCCTCCTGCGTCTTTTGCGGCACCTGTGTGCAGATGTGCCCCACAGCGGCGCTGATGCCCGTCTCGCGCAAGGGTAAGGGGCGCGAGTGGGAGCTGACCCGTACCAAGACCACCTGCGGCTACTGCGGCGTGGGTTGCCAGGTGAGCTACGCCCAGAAAAATGGCGAGATTTTGTATGCGGAAGGCGCGCCTGGACCTTCGGTGAATGGCGAAACGTTGTGTACCAAGGGTCGTTTTGGCTGGGATTTTGCTACGCACAAAGATCGGCTGACAAGCCCGATGCTGCGCCGCGATTTGGCGTACGAAATGGGCATCACCGATGAGCCGTGGGAACTGCCGGACAAATCGCCGCTGGCGGTACGCAAACCGAATGTAGAAGACAGTTTCGTGCCAATTGATTGGGACACGGCGCTGAATCTGGTCGGCGAAAAGTTTGCTGAAACGGCCAAAGAACATGGCCCGGATGCCTTCATGGGTCTCTCTTCAGCGCGCTGCACGAATGAAGATAATTACATCTTCCAAAAATTCATGAGGGCGGCGCTAGGCACCAATAACCTGGATCATTGCGCCCGTCTCTGACACAGCTCAACCGTTGCAGGCCTCGTGAAGGCCTTCGGAAGTGGGGCAATGACCAATTCAATCGCTGAAATTCGCGATGCGGATTGTATTTTTATTACTGGTTCAAATACGGCCGAATCGCACCCGGTCATCAGTTATGAGGTGGTGCGGGCGGCCAAACGGGGCGCCAACGTCATCATTGTCGATCCGCGGCGCATTCCGCTGGTGGAAAATGCGACGCTGTTCCTGCAAATTAAGCCGGGTTCAGATATTTACATCTTCCTGGCGATTATGCACATCATCATTCGTGAAGGGTGGGCTGATGAGCAGTTTATCGCGGCGCGCACGGAAGGGTATGAGGAATTCCGCGAGGTGGTGAAGGCGTACACGCCGGAGATGGCGTCGTTGAAATCGGGCGTGCCTGTCGAGAAAATTGAAGAAGCAGCGCGGATTTATGCGAATGGTGAACGGGTAGACGGCCGTTCCATCCACAACGATACCCGCGGCCACAGCACCATTTTGTATGCGATGGGCATCACCCAGCGCAGCAACGGCACCGACATGGTGATGACCCTGGCCAACTTGGCGATGCTGTGCGGGCAGGTGGGCAAACCATCCACCGGCGTAAATCCGCTGCGGGGTCAGGCCAACGTGCAGGGTGCGTGCGACCTGGGCTGTCTGGTGAACGTCTACCCCGGCTACCAGGCCGTCACCGATGACGAGAAGCGGGCGGCGATTGCCAAATCGTGGCGTGTGGATTCGCTGCCCGGTGAAGTGGGGCTGACCATCGTGGAGGCAATGCGAGCGGTGCATGACGGCAAAGTGCACGCGATGTACGTCATGGGCGAAAACCCGATGATGTCTGACCCGAACACGACGCACGTGGAAGCGGCCATTCGCAAGCTGGACTTTTTGGTGGTGCAAGACATTTTCCTGAACGAGACGGGACAGTTGGCCCACCTGCTGCTGCCAGCGATGTCTTCGATGGAAAAAGATGGCACGTTTACCAACACGGAACGGCGGGTGCAACTGCTGCAACCTGTGCTGCCTGCGCCGGGCGAGGCGTGGCCGGATTGGAAGATCACGGCGGAAATCGCGGCCCACTTTGATGCCGCGATGGGTGTCGAGCGGGACGACCCGAATTATTGGCAGTATCGCAATTCGGCTGAAATCTTTGCTGAATTGACCGAAGTGACGCCGATTTACGCAGGGATGCGTTATGATCGACTGGCTGAGTTTGGTCTGCAATGGCCGTGCCCCACGGTGGATCATCCGGGCACGGAGATTTTGCACACCAAAGGCTTTTCACGCGGGTTGGGCAAATTCCACGCTATCGACGCCAAAGACCCGGCGGAGCAAACCGACGAGGAATACCCGCTGATTTTGACGACGGGCCGGGTGTTGTATCATTACCACACCGGCACGCAGACGCGGCGCAGCGGTCCGCTGGATTGGGTGGAACCGCGCGGCTACGTGGAAATCAACGCGGTGGATGCGGCGGCAATTCAGCTGGAGGATAATCAGGCGGTGGTGATTAAGAGCCGTCGCGGGGAAATCCGCACCAAGGCGCAAATTAGCAAGGATGTGCCGCCGGGGACGATCTTCCTGGCGTTTCACTGGCGCGAAGCACCGGCCAACATGCTGACGCAAGATTTTGCGCTTGATCCGGTGGCCAAGATACCTGAATATAAGGTAACGGCCGTTCGCATCGAAAATCCGCGTGCTAAACTGTTGCAAAAACGCGCGATCCAAGAACAAACACCTTAACTTCGAGCGGGGGCTGGTTCCCCAACTGGCCCCCGCTTAGAACAAAACGATTCAACAATGGAAAATTCTGAGACGAAACAACGCTGGATAAATCGGCCGTTTGTGAAAGGTTTCCTGGCTGGCATCGTGGTTTTGGCGGCCTGTAATCTTTCGCAGCCTTTTTTGGAACGCTTTGATCCTTCAGTCGAAACTTCTACCTTTGGCGGTATTTTCTTTAACTGGATTTTGTCTATTGGGGTACCCATCGCTATTTTGTTTATTTTTGGCTGGATTACTAACAAGGTTTTGAGCCGATTTGGCTTTGAGGGGTTTAAGGCGAGTGATGAGTGGCAATTTGGAGCAGTTCCAGGTTGTTTGGCTGGTGGTGTAGTTTATATGATATTGGCGGCTATCGTTATTTTCGCCTTGTTAGGAGCATCTTAAAGAGTTTCACGGAGAAAAGTATGAGTGACACCGTAACGCTGACAATTGATGGCCAGGAAGTAAAAGTCGCCAAAGGGACGACTATTTTAGATGCCGCTGCGCAGGCTGGGATTGAAATTCCGGTGATCTGCTACCATCCACACCTGACGGCGAACGGGCTGTGCCGCATTTGCTCGGTGGACGCCGGGCAGCGGGTGCAGTTGGCCGCTTGCGTCACGGCCTGTGCCGACGGCATGGAAATCGTCACCAATTCGGAGAAGGTGCAGCGCGGGCGGCGCACTATTTTGGAGATGCTAGCCGCTACGGTGAATCTGGATGAATCGCCCCATATCCTCGACCTGCTGGACAGCTACGATGCGGACCCGCTTCGCTTTGAAGATGCCGAGCCGCGTACCGCACCGGTTTACGATGACAATCCGTTTTACTTGCGGGATTATAACCAGTGCATTAACTGCTGGCGCTGCGTGCAGGTTTGTGCCGAGGATGCCCAGTTTGCCTTTGCCCTCAGCTTTGACGGTCGGGGGTACGACACGCAAATTGGCACCTTCAACGGCAACGGCATGATGGACACGACCTGCGTTTTTTGCGGGCAGTGCGTGGGTGTGTGCCCAACGGGCGCGCTCAAACCGAAGCGGCAGGCGCTGCTGGAGCAGGGCGTGGATCCGGATTCGATTTTCCAACAAACGCGTGGTGGGCGGGGGAAGAAGCGGAAGGGCAAGTCATAAAATGGGACACAGATAAACACTGATTTACACAGATAAAACCAAAATCAGTGTCAATCTGCGTTTATCTGTGTCCAATTAAAAAAAGTAGTAGGTTAGAGATTTTTGTGTATGCAAAGGAGTCGTCTATAAGCGTAAAAATCTATGAGTGCGGAGCATGTTTGTCTGCGTTGCGGTGCATGTTGTGCGTATTATCGAGTTTCATTTTATTGGGCAGAAGCGGATCCAGCGGTTGAAGGAACGGTGCCCATTGCGTTAACAGAAAAATTAAACGATCTCCGGCGGGTGATGGCAGGCACCAACGGCAAATCGCCCCGCTGTGTGGCGTTGGAGGGGCAGATTGGCTCCTGCGTGCACTGTACCATTTATGCGGAACGGCCGTCTCCTTGCCAGGAGTTTCGGGTAGCCTGGGAAGATGGCTTGCCCAGCCCGGAATGTGACAAGGCGCGGTTGGCCTGGGGCTTGCCCGTTTTGCAGCCCTTTGCCATGCTCCCTCCGGAACAAATCATCGAGTATCGCCTGGCTCAGGTGGACCCCATTGCCAACCTGACCGTGCGCCGCTCACAGCCCGACGACGTGACGGCGGGCCAAGAAATTGAAGCGCCGGAGCAGCCTCCGGCAAAGGAAGCAGATGCAGGAGAATCAACAACTTATACGTAACTTTTACACAGCCTTTCAGCAGCGGGATTATGCGGGCATGATTGCCTGTTACCATCCCGAGGTACATTTTTCGGACCCTGCGTTTGGCGATTTGCACGGCAAGCGCGCGATGGCGATGTGGCACATGCTGTGCGAGCGTGGCACCGATTTACAGGTGACGTTCCGCGACGTGCAGGCGACACAAAACAGTGGCCAGGCGCATTGGGAAGCAACCTACACTTTCTCTACGGGGCGCAAGGTGCATAACGTAATTGAGGCCAGCTTTGAATTTAAGGACGGCCGTATCATCCGCCACGCTGACCTGTTTGACTTTTACCGCTGGATGCGCATGGCGCTGGGGGTACCGGGCACACTGGCTGGTTGGACACCAATGATGCAGAAGAAAGTGAGGGAAACGGCCGTTGCGGGTCTAGACAAATTCATTGCCAACCATCCGGAGTATCAATCATGACGCTGGAAGTTTTGTTGGTGAAACGGCCGTAACGAATGCAAAACCATGAGTGACAAAACATTTAAGAAAATCATATATGGAATTTCTGCATTTTATATCGTGCTTTTTGTTACCTTCGTGGTGTCCGATTTAGCGCTTCGTCCCTCGTCAGACTCGTCTGGGAGCAGGTGGCTATTTCAGGTGATTGGGGAACAGCTTTTTATCACCCTTGTGGGTCTGGTGTTTCTGATATACGGCATTTCCAATTCAATCGTTTCCTGGACCAGAACCGCTGATGAATTCATGGCGCTGCAATCTACGATGTGGTTTGGAAGAATGCGGAAGCGCCGATTTTTAATAGTTTCCAACCGGTATGTACTCTGGATGAATCGGCTCATCTCGCCCATTTTTGCTGTGGCTGGGCTTGTTGCTTTTTCTGTTGGCCTATATTTTGTTGTGTTATTTCTGATGAGTAAAAGCTAGAAAGTTGATTTAGTAGAAGTGATATTTTTACCAATCATGGAGGTGCTCCAATGATTACACCCGATAAAATAGTCCGAACCACTTGTCCGTATTGCGGCGTGGGCTGCCAGCTCAATTTGCAGGTGAAAGATGAGTATATTTACGCTGTTGAAGCGCCGTTTGATGCCGCGCCGAACTATGGCATGTTGTGTGTTAAAGGGCGCTTTGGTACTGATTATGTCAAGCATCCCCGGCGAGTGAAGACACCGCTCATTCGTACCAATCGGGAAGAAGGACGCAGCGCCCCGCCGCAGTGGCGCGAAGCCACCTGGGATGAAGCGCTCGACTACGTTGCGGATAACCTGGTGCGCATTACCAAAGAGAGCGGCGGCGACGCCATCGCCAGCTACGCCAGCGCCAAAGCCACCAACGAAGACACCTACATCTTCCAAAAGTTCATCCGCGCGTTGATTGGCACCAACAACGTGGACCACTGTGCCCGGCTCTGCCACGCGGGTTCCGTCACCGGCTTGCAGCTTTCCATTGGCTCCAGCGCCATGTCCAATTCCATTGCCGAAATGGAGAACCTGGACGTGTTCATTGTGACTGGTTCCAACACGACGGAGACACATCCGGTGATTTCTAACTTCCTCAAGCGGGCGGTGCGTAAAAACGGGGCCAAGCTCATTTCCATCGATCCGCGACGCATTGAGATGACCGATTTTGCCACCCTCTGGCTGCGCCAAAATCCCGGCACCGACGTAGCCGTTTTTCAGGCGATGGCTCACGTCGTTGTCAAAGAAAAGCTGTACGACGAGGATTTTATCGCCCAACGCACCGAAGGGTTCAACGATTACCTGGAATCGCTGGAAGAATGCACGCCAGAGTGGGCGGAGCAAATCAGCGGCGTGCCTGCCGACGATATCCGGGCGGCGGCGCGTCTGTACGCCAGCGCCGAGCGGGGCGCGATTTACTGGGGCATGGGCATCAGCCAGAGCACCCACGGCACAGACAACACGCTCTCGCTGGTGAATCTGGCGCTGATGTGTGGCCACGTGGGCAAGGCGGGCACGGGTTTGAACCCATTACGCGGGCAGAACAACGTACAGGGCTGCTCTGACAGCGGCGGCTTGCCCAACGTCTACACGGCGTACCAAGCGGTGAACGATGCGGCGGTCAAGGCGAAATTTGAGCAGTTCTGGGGGCGTGAGCTGAGTGGCGAGCCTGGACTAACCGCCACAGAAATGGTGACGGGCGCGGCGCACGGCGATATTCGGGCCATGTACATCGTGGGCGAAAATCCGATGATTAGCGAGCCGAACCAGAACCATACGCGTCATGCGCTGGAGCAGCTTGACTTCATGGTCTGCCAGGACATCTTCATCAACGAGACGGGCGAGATGGCGGACGTGATTTTGCCCGCCACCAGCTTTGCCGAAAAAGACGGCACCTTCACCAACAGCGACCGTCGCGTGCAGCGAGTGCGGCAGGCGGTGCCACCCGTCGGGCAATCGCGGCCAGATTGGGATATTTTGTGTGATTTGGGCCGACGCGTGGAGCAGCGATTGGGCCTCAAACTCACTGCTGGTTTCGATTTTGCTGACGCGGACGAAATTTGGGAAGAGATGCGCGCCTTAACGCCGGATTTTGGTGGCATTACCTATGAGCGTTTGGAGCGGGAAGGGGGTGTGCATTGGCCGTGCCCTTCGCTGGA
The DNA here is from genome assembly GCA_020634565.1 of Ardenticatenaceae bacterium. Classification (GTDB taxonomy): domain Bacteria; phylum Chloroflexota; class Anaerolineae; order Promineifilales; family Promineifilaceae; genus Leptofilum. The sequence goes on along the minus strand of JACKBN010000005.1, from coordinate 243,283 downwards.
TCATCCGGGTACCCCGTTCCTTTTTGCCGACAGTTTTCCGCGTGGTCGAGGCAAATTCTGGGAAGTGAAATATGGCACGCGTTCAGAGCAGCCAGACGAGGAATATCCGTTTAACCTGAGCACGGGACGGGTACTGTACCATTGGCACGGCAGCACAATGACGGGCAATTCGAAGCTGGAAGATGTGTTCCCGGAGGCGGTGTGTGAGATGAATCCGGCCGATGCGGAGAAACTAGAGTTGAAAACCGGTGATTGGGTGGAAGTCAGTTCGCGGCGTGGCGCAATCAAGACGCGCCTGCTGGTGACGGAGCGGTCACCGGTGAACACGATCTTTATACCGTTCCACTTTGCGGAGGCAGCGGCCAATTTGCTAACGCTGGACCGGGTGGATGAGCGGGCGAAGATTCCGGATTACAAGAATACGGCCGTTCGCATCCGCAAAACCACTGCTCCCGAAGGTTGGGACGAAGGGTACGAAAAACCGCTGTTCGACCGTGGGGCGATCAAAGACCCGGTGCAAATTCATTAGAAATTTGGCCACAGAGGGCAAAGAGATTTAAGAGAATGATTTCTCTTTTTCCTCTGTGCTCTCTGTGGCAAAAAATAAATGAGGGAAGATGAAGATTCAGCTTATTCGGAATGCAACTTTACGGGTGACGTATAACGGCCGTTTATTCCTCGTAGACCCATTTTTGGCGGCGAAAGAAACGATTCGCTCCTTTGCGGGCATTTCGCAGAACCCTATCGTGGAGCTGCCGATGTCGCCGGAAGCGGTGATTGAGGGCGTGGAAATGGTGTTGGTGTCCCATTTGCATCCAGACCATTTTGATGAGGTGGCCATGAACTTGCTGCCGAAAACGCTGCCTATTTTGTGCCAGCCGGGGGATGAAACAACGATTCGTGAGAAAGGTTTTGTGGACGTAACGGCAGTTTCGACCGAACACACTTGGCAAGGCATTAGCTTCACCCGCACACCAGGGCGGCATGGTTATAACGAACTGGCCGAGCGTATGGGCAACGTCTCTGGCTTTGTCTGGGAAGCGCCGGGCGAACCCAAAGTTTACTGGATGGGGGATACGATCTGGTATGAACCCGTGGCGGAGGTCATTGCCCGGGAGCAACCGGATGTCATCGTGACGCATTCCAGCGGGGCCAAGTTTGGCGACAGTTTGCCGATTGTGATGGATGATGTGCAGACAACGGCCGTTTGCCAGGCCGCACCAAATGCCGTGGTTATTGCCGTCCATCTGGAGTCGCTGGATCATGGCACCGTAACCCGAGCCAGTTTACGCGCTACGGCTGCCGCACAGGGCATTTCTGAGGGGCAGTTACGCATTCCTGCGGATGGCGAAACAGTAGAAATCAGGAGTTGAGATGGATCTAGGATTGCAAAACAAAGTGATCATGGTGGCTGCGGCCAGCAAAGGGTTGGGCTACGGCATTGCTCAAGCGGTGGCCCAAGAAGGGGCTAAAGTGTCGATTGGTAGCCGCACCGAGGCTGATATTTTGGCCGCGGCAGAGACATTGCAGCGGGAAACCGGCGCAGAAACCTTGGGCAGCGTGCTGGATGCACGGGATGCCGCTTCGATCAGCCGCTGGGTTGAGGCAACCGTGGCCAAATTCGGGCGCGTGGATGGCTTGGTGGTAAATGCGGGTGGTCCGCCCTCTGGTGGCTTTGATGATTTTGACGATGATGCGTGGCAAGCTGCCTTCGAGCTGACGATGATGAGCAGCGTGCGCATGATTCGCGCCGTGCTGCCGCACATGCGGGCGCAGGGTGGTGGCTCAATTTTGGCTGTGACTTCTTCATCGGTGAAGGAGCCGATTGATATTTTGCTGCTGTCTAACGTGATGCGTTCGGGCGTGGTAAGCTTGCTCAAGAGCTTGTCGCGCGAGCTGGCGCCGGAGCAGATTCGGGTAAATAATTTGGTGCCAGGGCGCATTTCGACCGATCGGGTGAAATCGCTGGATGCCATCGGCGCGAAAGGTGCAGGGCGCAGCGTGGCCGAGCAGCAGGCTTTGCAGGAAGGGCAAATTCCGTGGGGACGCTACGGCACCATCGAGGAATTTGGCAAAGCAGGGGCGTTTTTGCTGTCTGACGCGGCCAGCTACATCACGGGCGAAACGTTGATTGTGGATGGCGGCTCTATGAAAACGGTTTGGTAATGGTGAATTGTGAATCGTGAAGTTTTAGTTGAACAAGATGGGCATGTTTTGCGGGTCGCTTTGAACCGGCCGGAGGTGCACAATGCGCTGACGCCGACGATGATTGCGGAATTAACGGCCGTTTTCCAATCAATCCCCGATTCTGTGCGTGTGGTGGTGCTGACGGGGAACGGCCGTTCCTTTTGCGCTGGAGCCGATTTGAGCTTCATGCGGGCGGCAGCTGATTACACCTTTGCCGAAAATGTGGCGGATGGGGAAGCAATTTTTGACCTGATGCTAATGGTGGAGCAATGCCCACGTCCGGTGATTGGCCGGATCAACGGGGCAGCCATTGGCGGGGGCGTGGGGCTGGTAAGCTGCTGTGACATTGTGGTGGCGGTGGATCGGGCGCAGTTTGGTTTTAGCGAGACGCGATTGGGCATTGTGCCCGCCGTCATCTCGCCCTTTGTGCTGGGCAAGATTGGCCCCAACGTGGCGCGCGAGCTGTTCCTGACCGGTGAGCGATTTGGCGCGACCAAGGCACAGCAAATCGGGCTGGTGAATCACGTGGTGGCGAAAGATGGTTTGGATACGGCCGTAAACGAACGTATCCAACAACTATTGCAAGCTGCGCCCGGTGCGCAGGCGGCAGCCAAGGCGCTCATTCGTCAGGTAGCTCGCCAGCCGAAAGAAGCGATGCGTGGCTACACCTCAGAGCTGATTGCCACCTTGCGTGACAGCGACGAGGGGCGGGAAGGGATGAGCTCATTTCTGGAAAAGCGCAAGCCGTGGTGGCAGGAGGAAAAGTAAGATGACAGAAACGGCCGTTATAGAAAGATCACCCTATCCTTTTACGAAAGATATTTTAGTGGAGCATTTGCAGGCATTGGGTTTGCAGCCGGGCATGACCGTGCTGATGCATTCCAGCATGAGCAAGATTGGTTACGTGCCGGGCGGGGCGGTGACCGTCATTCAAGCCCTGCAAGAAGCGCTCACCGAGGCGGGTACGTTAGTCATGCCCACATTCAGCACAGATTATTCCGATCCGGCGCCCTGGCAGCATCCGCCTGCACCGGAAGCGTGGCATCAGACCATTCGCGACACCATGCCCGCCTTTGATCCAATGCTCACGCCGACGCGCATGATGGGAGCTATCCCGGAACTGTTTCGCACCTGGCCCGGCGTTTTTCGCAGCTACCATCCGCAGGATTCGTTTGCTGCCTGGGGGCAGCACGCGGCAGCTATCATCGCTGACCATCAACTGGAATTTGGTCTGGGCGAAGGATCGCCGCTGGCGCGCATCTATGAGCTGGATGGCTATGTGCTGCTGCTCGGCGTGGGCTACGGCAACAACACCTCCTTTCACCTGGCAGAAGGGCGGGCTGGCGTGGGTGAAACAATTCGGCAAGGGTCGCCTATTTGGCTAAACGGCCGTCGTGTCTGGCAATGGTTTGATAGCCTGGATTACGACGATGACAGTTTCCCCCAAATTGGGGCTGATTTTGAGCAGGTGCATCCGGTAAAGATTGGCAAAGTGGGATTGGCTGAGTGCCGATTGTTCCACCAGAAAACGGGCGTTGATTTTGCTACTACCTGGCTGCGCGAGAACGCCAAAGTTTAGCTTGCCGTTATGCGGCGAGATGAATTGTTACAATTTGCACCTACATTGCAAAACATCGTTTAATCAACTCAGAGAAGATCGAGGTGTTTTGTAATGAAATATGTTCCGCCAATTTTGGCTTTTTTTGCTGTGTTTTTTGTGCTGTTGCTGCCGCAGCAAGCGGTTCAAGGTGTTGCTGCCAAGGCAGATGATTCGGGCCTGAAACCAGACGCTCCGCTGGCTGTGACCTCTACCCCAACCCCGTTAGCCACAGCTACCGTTGTGCCTTCCACCACGCTAGTGCCCACCCAAGCCCCTGATCCCCAATTGGCCTGCTTGCGCATCAATTTTGAGGTAAGCGGCGATGTGGCCCAAGCGGGAACGTATGAGGTGCAGGAACTAAATGGCCGTCCGCTGGCCAGTTGGACGGCTCAAGATGGCTGGCAAGATAGCGGTTGGCTTCGGGATATTGAGATTTCGTTTCAGGCGGTTTACGTTCGTGTGCTCTACCAGCCTGGCGGCGGGGCTGATCCGGTAGAAATGGCGATTGTGAACCCCGCACCCGGCACAACCTACGGTTGGGTAGCGCGTGGCATGTGTCATGCGCTGGAGGTCGGCTGGCCGTAGTCTCGGTAATCGGTAAATCGTAAGCGGTTTTTTGGCTCCCGCAGGTTTATGGTAGAGTTGTGCAACTACCAAAATCTGCGGGAGTTTTTGTTTTTGCCACAGAGAACCACGAGCATAAAAGATTGGACCAATTTGGCTACACAGCCTTCCAACTTTTAGGGACTAAAATTGGTCCAATCTCTGCAAGCGCTTTTCGCTTGAATCTCTGTGGCCCATAAAGAGAAAAAGTATGTTTCGGAAAGTGTTAATTGCGAATCGAGGGGAAATTGCGCGGCGGCTGATTTTGGCTTGCCATGAATTGGGCATTACGGCCGTTGCCATCTACTCCGATGCTGATGTGGACGCCCCTTGGGTGCGTCTGGCTGACGAGCGGTACAATCTGCCTGGCACCAGCGCCACCGACACCTACCTGAACCAAACGGCCGTTTTGGACATTGCCACAGCGTGTGGGGCCGAAGCGATTCATCCCGGTTATGGTTTTTTAAGCGAGAACCCAACCTTTGCCACGGCGTGTGCCGAACGCGGTATTGTCTTCATCGGTCCCAGCCCGCAGGCGATGGAGTTGATGGGCAGCAAGGCCAAATCGCGTGAGCTGGCTGAACAGGCGGGCGTGCCCATCGTGCCCGGCGTGGATGGGGCGGGGCTGAGTGCGGCGGAATTGCAAACGTCCGTTGCCCACATCGACTATCCCATCCTCATCAAGGCCAGCGCGGGTGGCGGCGGCAAGGGCATGCGCGTGGTTTGGTCCGCCGACGAATTTGCCGATGCGGTGCAGGCTGCGCGCGGCGAAGCCAAAAACTCCTTCGGCGACGATCATGTGCTGGTTGAGAAATATTTCACGGAGATTCACCATGTGGAAATTCAGGTGCTAGGCGACCAGTATGGCACCGTGCTGCACCTGTTTGAGCGCGAATGCAGCATTCAGCGCCGCCACCAAAAAATCATTGAGGAAACACCTGCCCCAGTGATAAAAGACGAAGGTTTGCGGCAGCGCATGGCGCAAGCGGCCGTTTCTTTAGCCAAAGCGGTCAATTACAGCAGTGCAGGCACGGTGGAGTTTATCGTCGATGAAACCGGTGGCTTCTACTTTTTGGAGATGAACACGCGGCTCCAGGTAGAGCATCCCATCACGGAACTGGTCACGGGGATTGACATTGCCGTCTGGCAAATCCGCATTGCCGCTGGCGAGCCGCTGCCCTTCACGCAGGACGACTTGCAACAGCGGGGCCACGCCATCGAATGTCGCGTTTATGCCGAAGACCCGGCGCACAATTTTTTGCCCTCCATTGGCCAGATTGCGGTGTATGAACGGCCGTCTGGCCCAGGTGTTCGCGTGGATGATGGCATTGAGTCGGGAACGGCCGTTTCGCCCTACTACGATCCGATGCTGGCCAAAGTGATTACCTGGGGACACAGCCGCGAGGAAGCGATCGGCAAAATGATTCGCGCGCTGGAGCAGACTGTCGTGCTAGGCGTAACAACCAACATTCCCTACCTGCTGGCCATCCTGCAGGAGCCGACCTTCCGCAGCGGCCAGACCAGCACCAACTACCTGCCAGAACATCTGCCTAACTGGCAGCCCGCCCCGTTGGATGAAGACGGCTGGCTGGGCGCGGCCGTTTTTGAGCTGCTTCAAGGTGGGGGACAAAAGGTGGGAACGGCCGTCTCCGTTGCCGAATCGATTGCCTATGATCCCTGGGGAGAAACGGCCGTTTGGCGCAACGTCAAGCGTTAAACTCAAAAAATCTGCGTTTATCTGCGTTTATCAGCGTCCTATTCAAAATTAATTTTCCGCACGTTGACGGCCATTCCCAATTAAGGTTTAATTCGCCCGATGTTTGCGCGACGAGAGATTTCGGAGAGGGGAACCCGCTGGCTGTTGGTGGGGCTGATGCTGCTGGGCTTTGGCTTGCGGGTGATCGCCCTGGGGGACAAGAGCGTCTGGTGGGATGAAGGCTTGGCCATCTGGGCTGCGCGGCAACCCCTGGCTGACATCTCCCTCTGGACCGCCAACGATGTGCATCCCCCGCTTTACTTTTGGCTGCTTCATTTTTGGCGGCTGCTCAGTGGCGACAGTGAGTTTGGCCTGCGGCTGCTCTCGGCCATCATCGGCCTGCTGACGATTCCCGCCACCTATTTGCTGGGCAAGCGGCTGAACGGCCGTTTCACCGGACTCCTCGCCGCCTTATTCATGACCATCTCCCGCTTTGACATTGGCTGGTCACAGGAGATGCGCATGTATTCGCTGGCGGCGCTGCTGGGGGCGTGGGCGCTGTGGGCGGCGGTGGGCGTGTGGCAATACGGCCGTACCCGCGACTGGCTCCTCTACATCCTTTTCATGGTGCTGGGACTGTACAATTTGTACCTGGCCGTGATGGTGTTGGTGACGGCCAACCTTGTTTGGCTGTTCCTGGTTTTGCCGCGCGCAAAGGAACGCTGGCGCAATTTCTGGCAGTGGTCCGTAGCGCAGGCGGTGGTGCTGCTGCTGTACGCGCCCTGGCTGGCCTTTGCCATCGGGCGCATTCCCACCTGGTCGCAGGCCAATCCGGTTGAGCCGTGGAGCTTCCTCAAAATTTACTGGACCGTCCTCACCGTGGGCATCCCGCTCGACGTGGACCAATACGCCCCGCTGACTGTTCCGGTGTTGCTGGTTTTCTTGTTGGGTGTGGGGGTGATTGGTTGGCAGGCGCGTAAACGGCCGTTGCGCCAACAAAAACTCGCCCTGCTGCTGGTGGGGCTGTTGCTGCCCGCGCTCGTCGTTTACATTGTATCGCTGCCCAAAGCCTCCTTTTTTTACTCGCCGCCACTGGCCCCGCGCTACCTCATCATCTTTTTAGCCGCGTTTGCCGCGCTGTTGGGCTGGGGGATTAGTGTGCTGAGCAACGGCCGTTCCCGTCCCCTTGGTTTTCTGGGTGCCGCATTGGCCGTTTACGCCGCTCTGTTTGGCCTGAATAACTACCACAGCAGCCGCATCTTGTTTGACGACTTCCCCTCGCTTACGGCGACGATTGAAGCGTACCAGCAGCCCAATGATGCCGTCGTGCTCTACAGCGACAACGACTGGCCCATCTTTGCCCATCATTACGCTGAGTTTTGGCACGGTATCCCCGGTGCGTGGCAGATGACGCCGCAGCAGGCCAATGATTTTCTCGAACCGATCTGGCAGCAGCATGACGGCATCTGGCTGGTGCGAACGCAATATGCTCCCATCGGCGATCCGCAGCAGGACGTGGTGAACTGGCTTACCGAGCGGGCCGCTGGCGAAATTGCCTACCCGTACGGTGACAAGCAGCTCATCTTTTTTGCCCGCACGCCGGAACGAGCCGCCCAAGTGGAAACGTTGGTGCAGACTGAGCCACCGAATGTGTTGGAAACGGCCGTTTCCCAACTCACCGGCTACGATTTACACGCTCACGACTTTCGCAGCGGCGACACCATCCACCTCTTTTTGTATTGGCAGGGCGCTGGCCAGGTGGAACCCGTGGAAGTGGGCGTTGTTCCCGTGCGTGGCGGTGAACCGTTTACCCTGGCTACTGTGACTACACCCGTCACGACAGGCCCCAGTCGCCAACAGGTTGATTTGCTCGTTTCGGCTGACTTAGCAACGGGGGATTACCAATTTTACGCAACAACCAGCAGCGGCACGGCCGAATTTGGCCACATACACATTCGCCAAAAAGAAGCCACCTTCCTCACCGCCGCCGATGTGACCATCCAAAATCGGGTGGATGCGCAATTTGCGCAGGGCATCAGCTTGTTGGGGTACGATTTAGGCGAGAATACCTTCCAGCCGGGCGAGGCGATTCCGCTGACGCTGTACTGGCAAGGAGCCGGGCAAATTGGCCTGCGGTACAAGGTATTCACCCACGTTTTGGGCGAGGTGTACAACATCAACAGCAATAACTTTTTGTGGGGGCAGCAAGACAACGAACCGGAAAACGGCCGTCGTCCCACCACCACCTGGCGCACCGACGAAATCATTTTGGACGCCTACGCCATCCCGCTTGATCCGCTGGCGCCGCCTGGCGTTTACCAGATCGAAATTGGCCTTTATGATCCGGTAACGGGCCAGCGTCTGCTGCTGGATGATGGTAGCGACCATCGCATTCTCACGACCATCCGCGTGGAGCCATAGCTGCTGGACGACTAACGGTTTACAGAAAACCGTAAATTCGGCATAATAAGCGCGCACCAATTGAAGTTCTTAACGTAACCATACGCAAAGGCAACGTCTTGTGGACGATACTAAACGAGCCATTGACCCCACCCAGGCTACCCTTCATACTCTTCGTAAGATCGCCTACACACAGAAGGTACATGAATTGTCGTCCTTGTCTTTGCCCGAGATTGATAAGCTGGTTGCAGCTATCGCTAAACAGGCCCCGGCGGGTAACGTGCCGAGCGTTATCCTCAACGGGTTGCTGCGGCTGCCCAGCCGCAAACCGCCCACAGCTACTGTGCGGCGGGATATTCATTTGCTTTTCAAAGGCGTGGAGCAAGCATTGTTAGATAAGGCTGTCTACGGAACATTTTTTGCCGGGCCAGCGGCCGTTTTATGGGCATACCAAAATTTGCTCAAACTGGCCGGCAAAGAGGTCGATGCCTCCTTCCCGGAAGGCATCTGGCAGTTCTACGTGGATTATGCCTTGCGCGATGACACTGCTCGCCACGCCTGCGAAACCCACGGTTTCGACACCACGCTGCGCCAGCACAACATTCGCCTCTCGCCAGTTGATCGCATTACGGCGCTGACGATGACGGCCGTTTACACCCTGCACCAATATTACGACCTGCTGGCCAACGAATGGCGCGAACGCGTTTACACCACCGTGTTGCGAGAAGTAACGGCCGAATTGCCTGAAAACGGCCGTTTTGCAGAACTGTACACGCGCTGGGAACGATTACGGCCGTATGGTCGCGGCGTGGATGTGCAGCCACAGGAAGATTATCCCAGCTATCGCCGCCGCAAATTTGACACCTTCCTGGCCAACGCCATGGCCGATCTGCCCGCTGCGGTAAAAGAAGCGTGGCAAACAAAAATTGCCAAAGCTGAGGCCAAAGATTTGCCGGCTTACCAGCACCAGCTCAGCATCCGCGCTTACCTGGAACCATCGCTGTACGGTGAGGAACGCAAGCCCGTTCCGCTGGAGCAAATGCAAATTGGCATCATCCACCAGGGACGCTACTATCTGTTGCCGGCCTGCGCCGATAAAAACGGCCGTCCCCAAAACGTCGCCACCGTGCGCGGGTACATCACCAACCTGATGAACCGCCCTGCCGAAACCGGTCCGGCGCATCTGACTGAACTGGCCCAGGTGCGGCGGGCGGCGTTCCCCGAATTTTTGAACGGCACCAGCGAAGGGCTGCGGCAGGAGCTAACCAGTTTGCGTCTGGCCCCCATCTGGATCAACACGGATCAGCAGTCGCGCCACCAGCCGCTGGCCAGCCTGCGTCAGGCAGAGCGTGGCATTGGCGACCAGCCGCTAACCATCTTTGACACGGGCGAAACGTTTGTCTTTGACCTGTCCCACATCTTTTTTGATGGCATCTGGGGCGCGGCAATGGCTGAAATTTTAACCAACGAAGCGCTCTCCTGGGCGGTTTATTTGCACGGTTTGCCCTCGGTGACCGCGCCGCAAAATCGGCCGTATGCCCCGGCGCTGACGCTGCGACCCAACGACCGGCAGCGCTTGCAGGCCGCGCCGCATGTGGCTCAGGAGGCCAGCGCCGAAACCACGGCCATCGATCTGAACGCTATTTTGGAGCTGCGTGGGTTGTTTAAGCAGCGCAACGATTTGCTGCGCATGACGGTCAACGATTTGCTGGTGCTGTATCGTACAATTCATGGCCTGGTGTATCGGCCTGCCCCAGAGTTGGTGGAGCAGTTGCAGGCATTGCAGGCAGACGGCCGTACCCAGGCCGCCGCCAAAACTGCGCTGGCTACCATCCAGAATCAGGTCAATAACCCTGTCATCCTCATTCCGGTGGATGCCAGCCGCCGCAATCCGCGCGACCGCGTGTATCCCATGACTTTTGAAGTGCCGCTGGCCAACCTGGACTTGATTGGTGAGCATCAGCGCACTCTGGCCGCGCTGCGCAATTACGAGCGGGCCAAGCGCAACCGGCAGCACATTTTTGGCCAGTTTGAAAAGCTGCAAAAATCGTACCTGACGATGCTGGCTGGCTTTGGTGAGGTGCTTAACCAGACCAAAGAGCGGGCCAGCACTGGCGAAAGCATGAGTGTCGATTCAATTCGGTTGCTGGCCCATTTGCCCGTGCCCATTCAGCGTTTACTGGATAAAATTCCAGGCCAATTTGATGTGCTAAATGACCTGATCAAGGGGCGCGAAGTGTTTTCTAATGTCGGGCGTGTTTCGCCAGACAGCAGCCTGACGCGGTTTATTACCGCCAAGGACGACAACGAGAAAAAGGAGCTGGCCTGGGGTGTGCTCACAGATGCCGATGGCGTGATGCATGTGACCGTGCGTGATTTTCGTCCCCATGTGGCTCAGTTAACGGCCGTTGGCCGTCACGACCTCGCCATCCGCATCATTGTTGATCAGCTGGACTCTTTCGCCACCGGGCTGAACCAATACGTGCGTGATCTGCACCGCATCGCCACCACCTCTTACGACAAACGGGGGTTGCTTCCCTGGCACTGACCAGCCATTTTTCCGGAAACTTCCGGTGCATCTTTCTGTCATGCAGTTTCAAGGAAAAGTTACAGAGTTAGATGACAAGTTTTAATCAAGACCCGCTCATCGGGCAGCAGCTAGATGAATATGAATTGCTCTCCCTGTTAGGTCGGGGGGGCATGGCGCGCGTTTACCAGGGGCGGGATGTACGCTTGAAGCGAGACGTGGCTATCAAGGTGATTGATGCTGTTTATCGGGCGGATGAAGCATACCGGGCTCGTTTTGAGCGTGAGGCGCAGGCGATTGCCCAGTTGGAACATCCCCACATCGTGCGGCTGTACCGCTATGGGGAAGTCTCTGGCCTGTTTTACATGGCGATGCAGTATATTCCCGGCCAGGATTTGCGCGGTTATCTGGATGAACTGCGAGCGCGCGATGAGTGGCTGCCTGCGGTCGAGGCGGCCCGGCTGGTGCGGGAGCTGTGCGGTGCGCTCGATTATGCCCACAGCAAGGGAATCATTCATCGGGACGTGAAGCCCTCGAATATTTTGCTGGGAGAAGACGGCCGTTCCTATCTCACCGATTTTGGTCTGGCACTGCTGGCTGACAATGAAACGCAGGGCGATATTTTTGGCTCGCCTCACTACATTGCGCCGGAGCAGGCCATCTCCTCAGCCCGGGTTGTGCCGCAGAGTGACCTGTACGCCGTGGGCGTGATTTTGTACCAGATGTTTACCGGGCAACGGCCGTTTGAAGGGGCCGAACCGCTGGAAATTGCCCTCAAGCAGATGAGCGAACTGCCGCCATCGCCACGGGAAATTCGGCCGGAACTGAGCGATGCTCTGTCTGAAGTGATTTTGAAAGCGTTGGCCAAGGAGCCAGAAGATCGGTTTGCCAACGGGAATTTGCTGGCAACGGCCGTTGAGCAAGCCGTGCAGCAGCCAGATACCGCAGAGTTAGAGCTGCCGGGCATGGCGCCGTTGAAGATGGTGGAACAAGCGCCGCTCCCAACGATGCCGCCACCACCGCCTGCCGTAACCGGCCCGCCGTTGTCCAGCGCTCCGCGTCCGCTGCCGCCGCCCCCGGCGGCCATGGTGATGGGGCAGGCGCAGCACACCGTTACGCCCACGCCCACGCCGGAGAAGGTAAAGACGAACAACGGCCGTTCCTGCCTGGTGTTTCTGCTGCTGCTCCTGGTTGTGGCGGGTCTGGCAGGGGCCTCTACCTGGTTTTTCCTGCTGGAGGATCATTCGTGGAACGATCTGACCTATTTGGCGCAAAATGGCGCTTTGCCGCCCACCGTCACCCCCACGGCAACAGCCACCGCTACCGCTACGGTGACAATCGCCCCAACTGAGACGGCAACGGCCGTTCCCACAGAAACGGAAGCGAGTGTGCTTGTCGAAACGGCCGTGCCTAGCAATACGCCCACCCGTACGCCGCTGCCCAGTCCCACCCCTTCACCAACCAGCACGCCTACGCCGCTGCCTACAGCTACAGCCACCAGCGTGCCAACACCGACGCCGCTCGTAATGCTTACCCGCGAGCAGGACGAAATGCCCCAGGTGATCATTCCCGCCACCACGTTCCTCATGGGGGCGCGGGACGAGGATGAATTAGCTGAATCAGATGAGCGCTCCCGGCACGAAGTGACCGTTGATGCCTTTGCCATTGATTTGTATGAAGTGAGCGTGGCTCAGTACGCGGCTTTCCTCAACACGCTGGGATCATACGTCAACGCCTGCAATGGTTTTACCTGTCTCTCGACCAATTTTGAAACTACGGCCAGTTATCTCACAGATGACACCATCGAATATGTGCCGATTGAGGGTTTTGGCGATTACCCCATCAACAACGTTAGCTGGCACGGGGCCAATGCGTACTGCCAATGGGTTGGCGGGCGGCTGCCTACCGAAGCAGAGTGGGAACTGGCAGCGGGGGGTGGCGACGGCCGTTTTTATCCCTGGGGCGATGAATTAGTGATTGACGACGAGGGCACGATTCCAGCCGTGTTTGCTGGAACGTTTGATAATTTGCAGCCAGTCAACAGTCTGCCCGAAGGCGCGAGTCCGTTTGGTGTGTACCACATGGCTGGCAACGTCTGGGAATGGGTCGCCGATGGCTACGACGCCATTTACTACGATCGCAGCCCATCTGAAAACCCCACTGGGCCGGATGAAGTTCGTGTCACCGATGATTACGTCCTGCGCGGCGGCGGCTACGATAGCCTCGCCGAAGAGCTGCGCACCACCAACCGCGCCAGTGAGCGCGCCCCCGAATTTCGCCTGATCCCTGACGTAGGCTTTCGCTGCGTCACACCAGTTGAATAATCATCCTTTTGAACTGCCGATAATAATTCCTGCTTTTAATGGGTCAAACTCCTCAGGCCATACCGTTTCATGATTGCTGATTGCTTCGGCTAGATCTGTATTGGCCAAGCAACTTTCACGCAGATAAGCACCTGATAAATTAGCTCGTCGCATGGTTGCCTGAGAGAAGTTTGCCTGCGTGAGATCTGAATTGCTCAAATTTGCCTCTGACAAATCGGCATACTCAAAGTTTGCCCTTACGAGCGTAGCTTGTGCAAGATTGGCACGAACAAGTTTTGCATAGGTGAAAGTAGAATCTGTCAGATCACATTTTATCAAAGAGGCATCAGTCAAATTTGCGTGAGCGAATAAGCTTCCCCGTAAATTTGCTCCATCCAACGTTTCCTTGGCAAGGTTTTGTGCATAATTGTTTAAACCGAACAGTTTCTTCTTACTCATTATCGGCAGCCTGGAACTGAATCTGGTAAATGGCAGCGCCAAACGCAACGGCAACGTTGAGCGAGTTTTTGACGCCGCTCATGGGCAGGGCAAAAACGTGGTCGGCCAGAGCCACAATTGCGGGATCGACGCCCACTTTTTCGTTGCCAATGACCAGCAGGATGGGTTGGTTGGCTTGCTGTGATAGCGGGGTGGTGAAGAGATTTACGGCCGTTTCCCCCTCCTCCAGCACCCAAATCACATATCCTTCAGACTTGAGCTGCCTCACGGCCTGCACGCTGTTGCGATGCTGCGTCCAGGGCAGAGCACTTTCTGCGCCGAGCGCCGTTTTGGCCAGTTTGGGGTGCGTGGGTGGGGCAGTAATGCCGCCCAAATGCAGATGTGCGATGCCTGCGCCATCGGCCGTGCGCATGATGGCCCCCACGTTGTACAGGCTGCGAATGTTGTCCAGCAGCAGTTCCAGCCGGGTAAAGCGTGGGGTGCTTTGCAACGATGGTGCGCCGCCCGCTTGTGGCGTTACGGCAAGCGCTGTGGCTGCCCCACAGTGCGGGCAGCGCAGCCCCGCTGGATCACCTGCCGCCACCGGGAAGCGAAACTGGCATTCTTCAGCTTCACACTGCCGAATTTCATACAGCTGCATCTGTAATCCCCTCGCCAAAAATTTTAACCGCAGAGCGCACAGAGAACGCGGAGATTTCTGTTTTTTTCTCTGCGCCCTCCGCGTCCTTCGCGGTTAAAAATCACACACCGACGCTGTGGCTGCGCCGCTCCAGGAAGAGAACGTCCCGCCAACGGCCGTATTGCTGCCCCAACTTTTCCCGCCGTCCCACAACCCGGAAGCCACACTTCTCATGCAGCGTCACGCTGGCCACATTTTCGGGGAAGATGCTGGCTTGCAGCATCCAGATGCCTTCTGCTTCCGAGCCATCGACCAGGGCTTGCAGCAGCTGTTTGCCGATACCTTGACCCCAGGCGGCGGGCGCCACGTACACACTCACTTCGGCCACGCCGGCATAAACGCAGCGGCTGGAAACCGGCGATAGCGCTGCCCAGCCAACCACCGCACCCGCTTCGGATTTGGCCACAAAGCGACAGGTGGGCATCCGCCCGGCGTCCCACTTTTCCCAGGTAGGCACATCGGTTTCAAACGTCGCTTCCCCGGTGGCAATCCCGTCGGCGTAAATTTGGGCAACGGCCGTCCAATCGGCCGGTTGCAGGGGGTGAATGGTGATGGTCATGGCAAAACATCCTCCTAGAATGGGGTAATTACTCCCTACACAACCGGCTTTTGCCGCCGGAACAATAACCGTGGTGCAATGATACCGCCTGCCAGCGCAGCCAAAATCAGACCGGTTTTGATGGCGTTCAGACTAACTTCCGCCAGGATGGGGGCGCTGTCGTTGATGCCCAGCGTGGTTAGCTGCAAAATGCCCAGCATGGTGCGGAAAGCAAATGTGCCCGGCACCATCGGGATAACGGCAGGCACGGTGAAAATTGCCGTGGGGGATTGAAACCAGCGGGCCAGATAGACGCCCAGGAAGCCAATGGTGGTGGCCGCCAGCAGGGTCGCTGGTTCGATGGGCAGGCCTTGTTGGATGGCCCAGGTGCGCAGGGCATGACCAATCGCTGCGGCCAAGGCACAGCCGGGCAAAGCGCGCGGCGGCACGTTGAACAAAATCGCAAAGCCAGCGGCGGCAATCGCCGACCAGAACGCATCGGCCAGTAGGGCAGCAATTTGCGGATTCACAATGTTAACCCCGTCAGACCCAGCGCCAGCAGCAGCCCCAGGGCAATAGCCAGCGAGATAAGTAGCCCGGTTACGCCGCGGGTAATGCCTGTAACCAGATGGCCGCGAATGAGGTCCTGCGCGGCGTTGATAAGCGGTACGCCCGGAACCAGCAGCAAAACGGCCGCTGCCAGGGCCGTCTCTGGTTGATCGCTCAGGTGAAGCAGCCCGGCGGTGCTGGCCAGACAGCCCGCCACAAAAGCGCAGGCTACGACCACCAGCAGCGGGTTAAAGTGGCGATGGTTTAGCTCCTGTCGCAAAAACATGGACACGCTTGACGCGCCAAAGGTGATGCCAAAAATAATCCAGTCGCCACCAAACAAACGGCTGAAGGCGGCGCAAGCCAATCCCACCATGACCACGACCAGCCAGCGGTTGTAGCTGCGCGGCATCTGGTCGATATGCTCCAGCTCGGTGCGCGCCTGAAAGCGGTCTAGCTCGCCATTAATGATGCGGCGGCTCAAATCGTTAAGGGCGGTGACCTTACCCAAATCAACGCCCAGCGACACGACACGGCGCAGTTTGGTGCGGAATTCAGAGCCGCTGGAGGCGGTGATGGTGATGACGTTGGGCGAGACGAGGATATCCAGCCAATCGCAGCCGAGGCCAGTGCCAATTTTGTGCACCGATTCTTCGACGCGCTGGCTGGTGGCACCGTGTTGCAGCAGCATTTGCCCGGCCCACAGGCTCAGGTCGATGATGTCGCGCAGTTCGTGGTAGGCAAGCGGCCGTTTATGGCTGACGTCGTGTTCGGGATGAATGCCCGGCGGGTGTGCATGTTCCATGCCCGTACTATAGCGCGTTCATTTCTGGCTGGCGACTGGGTTTTTGGTAATCGGTAATCGGTAAACGGTAATCGGTGAGAGAATATACCGATAACCGATTACCGATCACGGATTACCGTTTACGGCTTATAGAAGAAGGCACCCGGAAAATCTTCCGCCACTTCTTTTTTCTTGCCGCTCCATTCGTGGATGTTGATGCGGTAAACGGCCGTTCGCTTCATCTCTTCTGGGGTAATGCCGCGATAATCCTGGTCTGGTTTGAGGTGGGGGGCGTATTTATCCAGCAGCAGTTGCAGGCCGTGTTTGGCTTCGACGGGATCTTCGACGGTAACGGCCGTTCCGAACACGGTCACCCCGCTGTACTCCACGCTGAATTCCAACGCTTCTTTGGCGGGCAGCAGGCGGCCCATCTCAAAAATGGTGAAGCAGATTTTGGTTTCGCTGGCCAGGTTGGCGGGAGTTCGACCGACACGCGCGGTGTGTGTGTAAATGGCGTGGGCCGCCTCATCATAGACGAACAGATTGCTGTTGAGGAACGGCTGGTCGCCCTGGTTGAAGGCCAGCACGCCTACCGGAGCGCGGTGCAGCATCGTACGAATCCACGCCTCGTCGGTGACGGCGCGGTCGGCACGGCGGACTTCGGTATTGGCTAGTTGGGTGTACTCTTTCAT
The DNA here is from genome assembly GCA_020634565.1 of Ardenticatenaceae bacterium. Taxonomy (GTDB): domain Bacteria; phylum Chloroflexota; class Anaerolineae; order Promineifilales; family Promineifilaceae; genus Leptofilum. The sequence goes on along the minus strand of JACKBN010000005.1, from coordinate 226,266 downwards.
CTTCGCTCCAAATATTTTTTGCCACAGAGGACACAGAGTTTTTAAAGGTTTTGTTATCAAAGATTACACAGATTTACCAGAAAAATCTTTCAAATCTGCGTAATCTTTGATGAATATTTTAGATGGTTAGCTCGCCGCGCATGACGGTAACGGCCGTTCCGCCCACTTTCACCGTTTCAATGTCATCTGGCGGGCCAACAACTTCTACCTGCGCTTGGCCGGGACGATTCATCCAGTGTCCCTGTTCGGCGATAAAGGTGGGGTTGGTTAGCAGACGATGGTGCCACAAATAGGCCGCCATGCCGCCCGTGGCGGAGCCGGTGAACGAATCTTCCATCGTGTCTGGCGGCACGCCGAAGTGGCGGGCAAAGGTGTCGCCCTGGTCGGTGGCGCCTTGCAGGCAAAAGAGATGTGGGCTGAAAAAGCCCGCGTTTTGGCGGAAGGTGGGGTAGGTGGTCGCGTTTAGCTGCGCCCGGCGCAAAACGTCCAAACTGCGCGCAGGGATCATGAGTTGGGGCGTGCCCGTGCTGACGATTTGCGGCAGGGCGTCAGGCAGACAATCATCTGCTTCCAGGCCGAAGTGGGGCATGACTTCATCCGGGGAAAACGTAGCCATAAATTGGGGTTTCTTTTGGTTCATAATGACGCAAACGGCCGTTTCTGTCTTGTACAGCTCTATCGGAATCGGCCCGACCTGCAATTCTAGTGATATTTTCGTGTAATCATCTTGAAGAACCACATCGCCGCGCTCCACAAGCGCATGGATGGTGGCGATGGTGGGATGACCGGCCAGCGGAATTTCTTCGGCGGGGGTGAAGTAGCGCGCCCGCACATCGGCGATTTCCGATTTCAGCACGAAGGCGGTTTCAGACAGGTTCATCTCTTTGGCGATGGCCAGCATTTGCTCGGCGGTCAGGTCGTCGGCTTCAAAAATAATGGCACACGGGTTCCCGGCTAACGGCCGTTCCGTAAACGCATCCACTTGCATAAAAGGGTAAGTTCTCATTTTTTCCTTTTTGGCCACAGAGTGCACAGAGGAAAAAGAGAATTTAACCCTTTCCTCTATAAACTTTCTCTGTGGCAAATTTACATTCTGACCAGCTTCACCACATCCCCAATGCGAATCATGCCGGGGCGTTCGGTGCTGCTGTGTACACCAGCACAATTATCGCGCGCCTGGGCAACCGTTTTGAGTACGGCCGTTTCTTTCTCGCTAGTTTCGGGATCGATGTTGATCATGACGCAGCGTTGGATGCGGCGATTGAGCCGGATGCGCAGGCCATCTGCTTCGCTGCCAAAGACGAGGCTGCTGTCTAGCCAGCGTTCTTCAACAAAGGGCTGGTCGTCAAAGGGATCAATGATGATGTTTTGGCGGAAGCGGAGGGGCGTAACGGCCGTTCCAATCATCGTGCTTAATTCAGATACCGTCGCCGTACTCATGATGGAAATGACCTGGCTGTCAAACGCACCGCGTCCAATTTTGATGAGATTGACGGGCTTACCGTAAGCGTTCGCCAGTTCCTGGTTAAGTTCGGTCGAGTCGATGGGGAGAATACGGCCGTCTGGCAATTCCACTTCCACCGGTGAATTTTCTATATCGCTGGGATCAGTATAGCGGGGCGTAAACTGTAAAATTTGCGGGGTTTCGCGCCCGGTTAGCCAGGGGAATCCGGATCGGTTTTCCGAGCGCACAAACGCATAGCGGCGATCGCCCTGAAACCCATGCCAGTAACCAAACGCCTCCGTCAACGCCTCGCCCCGCATGGACTTCACCGGAAAGCGATATAATTCTTTTACCACACCAACTTCTATAAATTCTTCAATCATCGTTACCTCGAAAAAGTATGCCAGTATGCAAGTGTTCAGATTTTCAATTGTCAGGTGAACATGAACGCTTGAAAACTTAAGCACCTGACCACCTGAACACTTTTCATCCCAACACCCACAATAACACCATCCCCACCGCCAGCGTCCACAAAATATTTTTGGTGCGCCAGGCCACCAGGATGGCAACCAGACCGGCCAGTAGTCGGGCGTTGCCCAGCGATAGGTCGAGTTCGCCGCCGGGCATAAATAGTTCCGGCAAGATGATAGCGGAAAGAACGGCCGCAGGCACAAATCGGAGTGCCTGTCGCCAACTGGCGCTAATCGTAGCCCGCTCTAGCAGCCAGATGGGTGCCAGCCGAATGGCGTACGTGATGAGGCCCATACCAATGATTGCAATCCAGAGATTCATACGACTTCCATTTTGATTGGACACAGATGAACACTGATAAACACAGATTAAATCAGCGTCAATCTGTGTTTATCAGTGTCCTGTTTTTTGTCGATTTTCTAGCCAGACACCGACGCCGATGCCGGTGAGTGTGGCCAGCATAAGGCCGAGTTTGTACGGCAGGTTGAACGTGAGCACAGCAACCAGCCCCGCCGTCAGCGCGGCCATCGTGTTGGGGCGATCCTTCAGGCTGGGCACCACGATGCCGATGAAGGTGAGCGCCAGGGTGAAATCCAGCCCCCATTCCGGCGGCACCTGGGTGCCCAGCAGGATGCCAACGGCCGTACTCACCTGCCACACGCCCCACAGCGTAAAACCCGCGCCCAGCCAGAAATAATGTTTGTGTGCCAGCGGAATTTGTTTATTGCCGTAATGAATGGCCGTTGCCGCATACGCCTCGTCGGTGAGCAAGTAGGCCAGCAGCCAACGCCATTTGCGCGACAGATGCTGCACATCCGGGCCGAGGGCGGTGCTGTACAGCACGTGCCGCAAATTCACAATGAAGGTGGTCAGCCATAAAATGGGCAGCGGTGTGCCCACGCCAATGAGCTGCGCCCCCAAAAATTGGGCCGATCCGGCAAACACAATCGAGGACATCGCCTGGGCTTGCAGCGGTGTCAGTCCGGCGGACAAGCCCAGCACGCCGTAAATCATGCCAAAGGGAATCACACCGATGGTGATGGGAATTTCGGCTTTGATGCCTTGCCAGAGGGCGGATTTGGGGGCGGAACGGCCGTTTTCGATTGACATTTCAGTTAACATAACTTTTTCTTTAGATTGCCAGTGTGTTATTTAATGGGACACTGATAAACACTGATTTACACGGATTTAGTCTAAAAATCAGTGTTCAATTTTCTTATCCATCACACTGGAGACATACTAGATTGGACCAATTCAGTTGTAGAGCCTGTAAACTGTTTTCAACTGAAATTGGTCCAATCTTTTCGCTAATTGCGTCACGCGTAGGATTTTTTTGTGACTAACTCGCTCAACGCCTGCCAGCAAATTTCCACATCCCGCTGCTCGGTTTGCCAGTTGGAAAAGGCGGCGCGGATGGCGGGTTGGCCCTGGTAGACGGTTTGCGTCAGGTAAACGCGGCCATCGTCGCGTAGTTTGGCTAAAAATGCTTGAATTTCGGCAAGGCTGTTGGCTTTAGCCACAGTGAAGCAGACGCAGTTGAGCCGCACCGGGGCCAGCAGTTCAAATTGGTCCGATTGGGCGATTTGTTCGCTTAGCCAGCGGGCCTGGGCGCAGTTGCGCTCGACGATGTCCTGGTAGCCGGAACGGCCGTAGGCCAGCAAGCTCATCCAGGCGGGTAGGGCGCGAAAGCGGCGCGAATTTTGCGGCGTCCAATGGACCAGGCTGGGATGTTCACCCATCTCGCCCAGATAAACGGCCGAATTTTGAAACACGGCCAGCTGCAACTCAGGATGGCGGCTAAAGGTCATTGCCGAATCATACGGCACGTTGAGCCATTTGTGGGCGTCGATGGTGATCGAATCGGCGGCGGTTTGCCCGGCCAGCAGATGGGCAAATTGGGGTGAGCAGGCGGCAAAACCGCCAAATGCTGCGTCCAAATGCAGCCAAAAATTGTGCTTTTGCTTTAATTCGGCAATCGCTTGCAAATCGTCAAAATCCACGGTATTGACGGTGCCGCCGCTGGCGATGACCACGGCGGGTTGATCCAGCGTGGTCAAAATTTCGGCTAGGGCAGCCACATCCATCGCTTCGCGGTTGGGCAGGGTGGGCACAGGGGTGATGGCTTGGCGACCCAACCCCAGCATGGCCAGCGCTTTTTTGCTGCTGGCATGAGGTGTGGCGGCGAGGATGGGAAACGGTCGTATCCCCCACAAGCCATCTTCGGCCACGTTGATGCTCTGCTGCTGCCCAAGCCACTGCCGCGCCTGGGCCAGCCCCACAAAGTTGCTCATCGTGGCCCCGCTGACGAAGGTGCCGACAAACTCTTCGGGCAGGCCAAAGAGCTGACGCAGCCAATGGATTGCTTCCTGCTCAACGTGTGGGGCAATTGAATCCTCGTCGGCGGTGGGATTTTGATCATAGGTAGAAGCCAGCCAGTCACCGAGCAGGGCAGCGGGGGTGCTGCCCCCGGTGACAAAGCCCAGGTAGCGCGGCCCGGCGCTGCCGGATAGTCCGGCTTCAAACCGTTCGCGGAAATTTTGCAGGGCGACTGTTGCGCCCAGGCCAGTTTCCGGCAAATCGGGGCGATTGGTTGGCGTTTGGGGGAAAACGGCCGCTTTCCGGTCCGGCAGCGTGGCTAAAAATTTAGTGGCAGCATGAACGGCCGTTTGCAACAGCTCACCCTGATTTTGTTGATCTTGCTTCAACTGCTCATTCATTCTTTCAAAACCCTCTAAGCGCTCTGTGCCCTCTGTGGCTAAAAAATTCCCAAAGCGCGGTTAACGGCCGCTTCCGCATGAATCGCCGTGGTGTCGAACAGGGGCACGGCGGTGTGCTGCTGCTGGACGAGCATCACAATTTCGGTGCAGCCTTCGATGATGCCCTCGGCTCCCTGTGCGTGCAGGTCGTCGATGATGCGCAGGAATTCCTGGCGCGAGGCATCTTCTACCTGGCCCAGGCATAATTCGTTGTAAATCACACCATGCACGATGGCGCGATCGGCAGCGTTTGGCACGATCACTTCCAGGCCGTGCTGTTCTAGTCGTCCCCGGTAAAAATCTTGCTCCATCGTGAAGTTGGTGCCCAGTAGGCCAACTTTTTTGAGACCCTTTTGTTGGATGCGAACGGCCGTTGCGTCTGCCAGATGCAAAATCGGAATGTGAATCGCCGCTTCAATTTGTGGCGCCACTTTGTGCATCGTGTTGGTACAAATGAGCAGAAAATCGGCCCTGGCGGCTTCGATTTGTTGGGCGGCTTGGGCCAGGGCTGCGCCCGCTTCCTCCCAGCGCCCTTCGTGCTGCAACATTTCGATCTCCTGAAAATCGACGCTGACCAGCACTATTTTTGCCGAATGCAGCCCGCCTAATTTTTCTTTGACCAGTTCGTTGATCCAACGGTAGTACAGTTCGGTGCTTTCCCAACTCATGCCGCCAAGTAAGCCAATCGTTTGCATCTAAATTTCTCCAAAAAATGGTACGCGGATGAACGCAGATAAACGCAGATTTTCTTTTTCTCTGCGTCTTTGCGCCTTTGCGTTAAATTTTTTTGTTTAAACATAGGGCAGCCAATCGCCGGCGGGCGTGCTGCTGGTGAGCTGCTGCTGGATGAGGGCACTGAGCAGCTTGACGCCCGCTTCGATGCCTTCGGCGCTGAGGTTGCCGAAGCATAGGCGCAGATAATCACGGCCATCATCATCCAGCATGTACGCTTCGCCGGGGGTGAAGGCGAAGCCGTTTTCTAGCGCTTGCTGGTAAAGTAGACCCGGCGGCAGGCGGCGCGGTAGCGTGACCCAACAGCTAAAGCCACCTTGCGGCTCACTCCAGCGAACGGCCGTTGGCATCCACCGGCTTAAACTATTCAGCAGCGCATCCCGCCGTTCCCGGTAGATGGGTATCACGCGCCGCAAATGTTTTTTCAGGCCGCCGTCTTGCAAAAAGTGGGCCAGGGCGCGTTGGATGAGGCTGGTGCCGCACAAATCGGTGGCGCGGCGCAGGGTGAGAAGTTGGCTGCGCCAGGCGGGCGGCATGAGCAAGTAGCCCACGCGCAGTCCCGGCATCAGCATTTTGGAAAAGCTGCTGACGTACAAAACGCGATCGTCTGGGTCTTGCTGTTTGAATGAGCGGGGCGGTGGGCCATCGAACCCCAGCTTGCCGTAAATGTCGTCCTCGATGATGAGGAAGTTGTAGCGCTGCGCCAGCTGCAAGATGGCTTGCCGCTTGGCTGGGCTGAGGCAGTAGCCGGTGGGATTGTGGTAATTGGCCACGGTGTAGTAGCAGCGCGGGCGCTGTTCGATGATGCGCTGTTCGAGCTGGGCCAGGTCGGGGCCATCGGGCAGCATTTCGACGTGCAACGGCCGTAATCCCTGCGCTTTGAGAATGTTGAGCACCGCCAAAAATGTGGGCTGCTCGACCAATATGCCATCACCGGGTTGGGCAACGGCCGTTAACGCCAACGAGATGGATTGCATCGCCCCGGTGGTGATTAAAATGTCATCCGGGGAGCTGGGGATGCCATCTTCCCGCAGCATCTTGCAGATTTCCACCCGCAGCGGCGTGTCGCCCTGGATGGGCCCATAGCTCAGCAGTTGATTCGCTTCGGGTCGGAGCTGGTCCATGTGGCTCCAAAAGGCATCGAGGGGAAAGAGGGTGGGGTCGGCGTGGGCCATGGCCATCGAGCGCACGCCGATGACCTGGTTGATGGCCAGCATGTCGTTGATGGCGCTGTCCGGCGTGAGGTATTGGCCAACGGTCGGTTCCAGGCTCATTTGCTGAACGGCCGTACTCACAAACGTGCCCCGTCCCACAGTGGCTTCAATCCAGCCGTCTGCTTGCAGTTCGGCGTAGGCGTTTTGCACCGTCAGGCGCGTGACGCCCAGCGAGCGGGCCAACCCCCGTACGGTGGGCAGGCGGCTGTTGGCTGGTAAACGGCCGTTGCTGATTTGCGTGCGAATCTGCTCCGCAATCTGGCGGTAGAGCGGCGGTTTGCTGTCGCGGTTAACGGTTAGGTCTAGCATTTTTGGATTCATGTAATTTAGTAATTAGTAATTAGGTAATCAAATTACTCAATTACTAATTACCAATTACTTGATTAGGCAGCCACCATCATCCGCTTAATTGCCTGGGCCAGCCGGGTCATGCCCACTTCAATTTTTTCAGCGGACGTGTTAGAAAAGTTCAGGCGGAGCGTGTTGTTGCCGGTGCCATCCACGTGGAACGGGGCACCTGGCACAAAAACGACATTTTCTTGAGCGGCCGTTTCAAACAAATCCATTGCCGAGAGCTGCGGCGGCAGGGTGACCCACAGGAACATGCCGCCTTCGGGCAGCGTGAACGTGACCTCCGATGGGAAACATTCTTCAATCATGGCCACCATGATTTCGCGTTGGGCCTTGTAGGCGGCGCGAATGGTGGCGATGTGGGCATCCAGATCGTTGTCTTGCAGGTAGCGGTGAATGATGAGCTGCGACACGTAGTTGGAGTGCAGGTCGGTGCCTTGTTTGGCGATGATGAGCTTGTCCATTAGCGGTGCCGGGGCACATATCCAGCCCATGCGGAAGCCGGGAGCCACAATTTTGGAGAATGACCCCAGCAAAAAGGCACGCTCTCGGTTGAAGCTGGCAATCGTTGGCAAATCTTCGCCCAAAAAGCGCAGCTCGCGGTACGGATCGTCTTCGATGAGGAAGATTTGATTGTTGGCCAGGATTTGGCTGACGGCCTGGCGTGTTTCCCGCGAGTAGGTGATGCCACTGGGATTTTGGAAATTGGGCAGGGCATAAAACAGTTTGCTCTGCGGATGGGCGGCGGCTTGGGTGAGAACGGCCGTATCCACCCCATCTTCGCGCAGCGGCACAGGCACAAATTCCGGCTCGTACATCGTGAAGGCTTGAATGCCGCCTAAATAGCTGGGCGATTCCACCAGCACGTGGTCGCCGGGATCAAGGAGAATTTTGGCGACCAAATCCAATCCTTGCTGTGACCCATTGGTGATCAAAATTTCGTCGGGGTCAACGGCCATACCGGTGCGCTCGGCGTACCGTTGGGCGATGAAGGCGCGCAGCGGTTCGTGCCCCAGCGTGGGCGCATATTGCAGCGCCAGCTTGCCCTGTTCGGCAAAGACGCGGTCGGCGGCGGCGCGCAGCGGCTCGATGGGGAAGTAGTTGGGGTTGGGCAACCCGCCCGCAAAAGAAATGACGTTCGGATTTTGGGTCACCTTCAAAATTTCGCGAATGAATGATTTTTTGGTGCGCGACATGCGCTGCGCAAATTGGCCTTTCATAGTTGCCTCCAATCGGGTAGGATGGCCCAACTTTACAGAGACAATCCTGTTTTGCAAAGAGACAATATGAGCCAATGTGCGGAGACAATCGGAAATTGTCCTGCAAATGGGGGTGTGAAGGTTTAGAGACGGCCGTTACTTTGTGAACAGTTACCGGTTCAAGACTTCGTGAATTTTTAGCGACAATTCATGGCGCGAGAAGGGTTTGGGCAGGAAGGCAACTTCGGCCGTGAGAATGCCGTGGCGGACAATGGCGTCATCCATGTACCCAGACATAAACAGCACTTTAATGTCAGGACGCAGCTGTTGCAGCGCTTCCGTCAATTCCCGCCCGCTCATTTGGGGCATCACCACATCTGTGAGCAGTAAATCAATATGGTCTTTATAGGATTGGGCAATTTCCAGGGCATCAGCACCGTTTTCGCCTGTTAAAACATGGTAGCCGAGGTCTTGAAGCGTGAGTTTGACCAGATCACGAACTGCTTTGGCATCTTCAACCAGGAGAATGGTTTCGTTGCCATATTGGAGATCTTCCTGAGCAATTATGACCGGTTCAATGGAAGGCAAATCTTCGCTATTGGCGGGCAAATAGATTTTAAATGTGGTGCCTCTGCCTGGTTCGCTGTAGACAAAGATGCTGCCCTCACTTTGCTGGATAATGCCATGCACCATTGCTAATCCCAACCCTGTGCCTTCCCCAACCTCTTTGGTGGTAAAGAAAGGCTCAAAGATATGTGCCTGGGTTTCTTCATCCATACCCTGGCCTGTATCGGTGATGGCCATCAGGACACAAGGGCCGATTGGCGTGCCTAATTGGCTGCTAACGAGGTTTTCTTTCAGGATGATGTTGTTTGTTTCAATGGTGAGCATGCCCCCTTTGGGCATGGCGTCGCGGGCATTGATGGCCAGATTCATGATCACTTGCTCCATTTGCCCGGAATCGGCCGTTACGGGCCACAAGTTGTCATGAAGGACTGCGGTTAGCGTAATATCTTCCCCGATGAGCCTTGTAAGCAGCTTTTGCATATTTGTCACCAGCCCGTTGAGATTGATTAGGCTGGGCTTGAGGATTTGTTTGCGGCTGAAGGCCAGAAGTTGGCCAGTGAGGTCGGCGGCGCGCTGGCTGGCTTGCTGAATTTGTTCCACTTTGGCGCGCATGGGGTCTTCCGCTGCCATTTGGCGATACATCAGGTCGCTATACATCTGGATGATGGTCAGCAAGTTGTTGAAATCATGGGCCACCCCACCGGCCAACCGCCCAATACTTTCCATTTTTTGGGATTGCCGGAGCTGATCTTCTAACTCGGCCTGGGCTTGTTCTGCTTTTTTGCGTTTTGTTATATCTTGCACAAAGCCATGCCAGAGAATGGAGCCATCTTCTTCTTTGTGTGGCATGGAATGCCCTTCCATCCAGCGTTCGCCAGTGCGTGGGTGATTGATGCGATATTCTTCTCGCCAGGGTTCCAAGTTTTGGGCGGAACGCTCTAAAGTGGTCAGCACTTTTTCTTTATCATCAGGGTGCAAGATTTCAAAAACAATGGAAGCATCCTGGGCCAACGCTTCTGCAGAGAGGCCATACAAATCGTCCAGGGCCGCACTGGTATAAGGCATAGAAATATGCCCTTCTGGTGTCATTCTGTAAGAGCAAATCATGCCGGGAACGGTGGCCGCAATCTGGCTAAGCTGGTGCTGGAGGGCTATTTGCTGGCGTAAGGCATCCTGGGCTTCTTTGGCTTTGGTAATGTCTTGAAAGATACCCCGCACTTTAACAACTTTGCCATCTTCCCAAATGGGAATTGCCATGGTGCGAACCCATTTAGGCACACCTTTGGCGCTGGTCATGGGTAATTCCAGATCGTAGGAAACGCCCTGAGAAATAATATCTTCAATTGCTTGCTCTATTTTCTGGCGGTCTTCTCCTTTGTAGAAGGAGAGTCCGAAGCTTGTATTTGTCTCTACAGAGGGGTCTAAATCATGAATGCGGGCTACTTCATCGGTCCAGGTGCCTGTGAGGGTACGGGTATCAAATTCCCAGCCGCCGACCTGGGCCATTTCACCGGTGATGTGCAGCAATCTATCTTTGACCTGGTTGCTTAGTTCTGCCTGTTTGCGGGCTGTAATGTCTTGGGTAAACGCGATGAAACGCTCGTCGCTTAGTTTGGCGGCTTCGACTGTGGCCCAAAGCAATGAACCATCTTTCTTTTTTAAGCAGAATTCACCTTGCGAATATCCTTGTTGCATGACACCTTGGAAGTGGTGTAAGGCCGCTTGTATATAGTCTGGATGAACAACCTCGCTAATCGTTAACTCTCTGATTTCTTCTTCGGTATAGCCGAGTAAGTTAAGGGCGGTGGGGTTTGTTTCCGCGTAACGGCCGTTCCTATCCACCACAAAAATACCGACTGGGGCATGATCAATGTAGGAGCGTAGTTTGGCCTCGCTGGCCTCCAATCTTTGTTTGTAGCGTGCGTGGCGTAAGGCAATGGCGCAGATGCGGCTGAGCAAGATGCGTAGCTCGCGCGTAAGCGGTTCCGCATCGCGGCGCATAACAATCACAATGCCGCCTATTAAATCGTTACCTTCCGTCAAAGCCAGCCCATACAATTTTTCTAACCGAAAGGTTTTATGGAAAAGGGTTGATACGGATTGGGGAATCCCACCGAAGGAGATCTCATGGAGATTGCCCGCGGTGGTGATCAACTCGTTGACTGTTTTTTGTTGGATTTCTTTGGTTAATTTTATGCGCAAGCCGATGAGGGAACGTCCAAGCAGCTCATTGATGTGGGAAAGTAAACCGCTCTCGTTATCTGGCATGAGCAGTTTTTCAACAACGAGCTCGTTTGTTTCTGGCCTAAATGTGGAAACAGTAACGGCGAATACGCCGGGGAGTTCGCGAATAATGGTGGCGATTTGCCCCAATGGTTCTGAGGCGGTGAGTAGGTTGTTCAGGTTTGTAGCCAGGTGGTTAATGCCACTTATTGTTTCTGTGAGACGGGTGATTTGGGCCAGCGCTGCGTTTTGCTGGGTGGGGTGACGCAAAATGAGCAAGAATTGCCCGTTTGCTAGTTGCCTTGTTTCAACAGAGACTGTGGCGAAACGGCCGTTTTGCTGGCGCATTTCATAATTTTGAAACTGGATGTTCGACGTGGGTGCTTTCTGGGGGAAAAGCGTCTGTAAAGGGCGACCTTGTAACTGGTTGGCCTCGTAGCCTGTTTGGCGGCAGCAAGCTGCATTAAAACCCAACAGCTCACCTTCTTTGCTTACGATCATCATTCCTTCTGTGGCATTCGTAAACAAAGCATCGAGTAAAGCCCCCTCACTGCTTTGCAGGGAATTTTGCATAAGATTTCAGCCCTTATTACTGATTTTGGGAACAACACCATTGCTTTTTTGGGCAGAGAAATATCTTTTTGGACGATTAGCAACATCCTCATTATAAGGATTTCAGATTACTATCTCAAGGTGCAGTCTTATTCTTTGGGGGGGCTGAGGATCGCTGTGGGGGAGGTGGTGAAATGGCAACTGGATAATCTGCGGGTCTCAGTTATCCAGCTGCCTGTTGTTTGATTACCGCTCGGCCAATGGCACCCATTCCCGATTCATCACGCCGGTATAGCGGGATTGGGGACGGATGAGACGGCCGTACTTGATCTGCTCAAAACAGTGGGCCAACCAGCCCGCCGTGCGCCCGATGGCAAAAGTGGGGGTGAAGATATCCGTGTCCAGCCCCAGGCCGTGCAGCAGCAGGGCGGTATAAAACTCCACGTTGGTTTGCAAATTGCGCCCTGGTTTGTGGATGGCCAGCAAGCGAACGGCCGTTTCCTCCACCGATTTGGCCAATTCATACAGCGCCATATCCCCGTCGGCCTGGAACATTTTTTCGGCAGCGGCTCCCAGCACCTCGGCGCGTGGATCGCGGACTTTGTAGACGCGATGGCCAAAGCCCATCAGCCGTTCGCCTGCCTCTAGCTTGGCTTGCAGCACTGCTTCGGCCCGATCGGCCGTGCCAATCTCGAACACCGTATCCAGGGCAGGGCCGGGCGCGCCGCCGTGCAGCGGCCCCTTCAAAGCGCCAATCGCCCCGGTAATGGCCGATACCAGATCGGATTGCGTAGCGACGATAACCCGAGCGGCAAAAGTGGAGGCGTTCAGCCCGTGATCGACCACGGTGTTGAGGTACGTTTCCAGACCGCGCACGCGCGCGTCGCTGGGTGCTTCGCCAGTGAGCATGTAGAGGAAGTTGGCGGCATGGCCCAGCGCTGGATTGGGTGCCACTGGTTCTTGCCTCTGTCGCAGCCGGTGGTAGCTGGCGACGATTGTGGCCAGGCGAGCGACGATCATCTTCGCCGTGGCCAGATGATCTTGCGGGCCGCTGCCCAAATCGAGCGTGGCTGATGCCATGCGCAGGGCGTCCATTGGGGTGGTGTGGGCGTCTGCTGCTTCGCGTAGTAAAGTAAGCGTGGCGGGCGGCAACGGCCGTAATGCCGCCAGTTCGTTTTTCAGGGCCGCTAATTCTTGCTGGTTGGGCAAACGGCCGTGCCACAGCAAAAACACCGTCTCTTCAAAAGTGGCGTTGGTCGCCAGCCGCGCCAGAGGAAATCCGGCGATGATCAGTTCGCCCTTGAGCCCGTCTACGTGACTTAACTCAGTTTCTGCCGCCACAATCCCTTCCAGGCCAGGGGCATAGCCATTATTTGTTGACATGTTGACTCCTTTTTAGTGTGTAAGTATGCGAGTGAGCGAGTTGCCAGTGTCACTGGATTACTTTTCACGGTTAGTTGACTCGAAAAGCCAAATTCAGTATGCTTCATTTTAATAGTTGATTGATTGGTGTCAATATTGATTAATAAATCAATGTAAGGGGTGAAAAATGATAGATTTGACGGCATTTTTAGAAGCGAAACGGCGCATACGGCCGTACACGCACCACACTCCCCTGATCCGCAGTGATTACCTCAGCGAACGTACCGGCGGCGAGGTGTGGCTTAAACTGGAAAATCACCAGCCAACAGGCTCATTTAAAGTGCGCGGTGCGTTGAACAAATTGAGCCAGCTGACGGAGGCAGAAAAAGCGCAGGGCATTGTTGCGGCTTCGGCGGGCAACCACGCGCTGGGGGTGGCCCATGCGGCCGGGTCATTAAATTTGCCGCAGGTCGATATTTTTGTGCCGGAAACCGCCCCAGATGCCAAGCTCAAGAAGCTGCGGCGCTTTCCCGTCACCCTGCATCTGGCCGGGCAGACGTATGAAGCGGCGCATCAGGCGGCGGCTGAATTTGCCCAAAAGAGCGGCGCTCTGGAAATCTCGGCCTACGACGATCTGGCGGTGATTACCGGACAGGGCACCGTTGGCCTGGAGGTGATGACCAATTTGCCCGCGGTGGATTTGCTGCTGGTGCCGGTTGGTGGCGGTGGTTTGCTAGCTGGGGTGGCAACGGCCGTTCGCCACATCAAACCCACCTGTCACATTGTGGGGGTGCAGCCAGAGGCCAGCCCGGCAGCACAGCTGAGCTTTGCCCAAAATCGGGCCATCGACCCTTATGACCATGCGCCAACCATTGCCGATGGTTTGGCTGGTGGCTTTGGCGCCAAACCATTTGCGCTGCTGCAACAAAATCCGCCGGAGATTGTGCTGGTGAGCGAGGCCAAAATTCGGCAGGCGATTATGCTACTGCTGGCAGAGCAGCAGCTGGTGATTGAGCCATCGGGGGCTACGGCCGTAGCGCCTTTGCTGTCTGGCGCGGTGGATGTGCGGGGGAAGACGGCCGTTTGCCTGCTAACCGGCGGCAATCTGGCCATGAATCTGCTGCGCGAAATCATGAATGAACAAAGATAAACACGGATTGCCACGGATAAAGTCCGGGCAAATCTGCGGCCAATTCAAGGAAAAATGGCAATGAAAAACGATACGTTCATGAGCGCCAAAGAGGCAGCGGCGGCGTTAGAAATTTCGCTGCCCACGCTGTATGCCTACGTCAGCCGGGGGCTGATTCGCTCGGAGGCGGGCAAGGGTAAGAGCCGGGCCAGACGGTACGTACAGGCCGACGTTGAAGCGCTGCGAGCCCGCAAGGCGCTGCGCCAAAATCCGGCCAAAGCGGCTGAGACCGCGTTGCATTTTGGCAGCCCAGTTCTGGCCTCGGCCGTGACGTTGATTGAAGACGGCCGTTTCTACTATCGCGGCCAGGATGCGATTCTGCTGGCGCAAACGGCCGCATTTGAGGCGGTAGCTTCGCTGCTGTGGCGGGATTCGCTGGACAGCGGCGACTTGTTTCCGCCCAACGTGCCGCTGAGCTTGCAGCTGCGTCTGGCAGAGGTGTGGCCCATCGTGTCGCCGTTGCCGTTGATCAACCGTTTTCAGGTGTTGCTGCCTCTGCTGAGTGAACATGACCTGGCGGCGTTTGATTTGGCGGAAACGGCCGTTGACCAGACGGGCGCCCGGATGTTGTATTTGTTCACCTGGGCAGTGACCGGGAAATTGCCGCAGGCGAATCTGGCGGCTGCTTTGCAGCAGGCGTGGGTGCCAGACAAGCCGTCGGTGCAGCCATTGTTGAACAGTGCCCTGGTGTTGTGCGCGGACCACGAACTCAATGCGTCCGCTTTTGCGGCGCGGGTGGTGGCGTCGGCGCAGGCGAACCCGTACCAGGTGGTGCAGGCTGGTTTGGCGGCGCTGCAAGGGGCGCGGCATGGCGGCCATACGGAGCGCGTTACCACGTTGCTGCGCGAGGCGGGTTCTGTCGCGGCAGTGCGTCCGGCAGTAGCGGCCAGATTGCGGCGCGGGGAAAGCATCCCTGGTTTTGGCCACACCCTGTACCCTAACGGCGATCCGCGGGGCAAGCTGCTGCTGGATTTGGTGGCGGCGGAATTTGTGGGCGGAACGGCCGTACCCATCGTGCAGGAGCTTGTGCAGGTGATGGCTGAAGCGACCGGCCAGTTGCCGACCATTGATTTGGGTCTGGCCGCCTTAGCCGTGGCGGCTGACCTGCCCGTTGGGGCACCGTTGGCCCTGTTTGCTCTGGGCCGCACCGCTGGCTGGCTGGGTCAGGCCATCGAGCAGTACAAAGAAGATCAGCTCATCCGCCCTCGCGCAAGGTACGTGGGTAAACGGCCGAATTAAGTTTGGCCACAGAGGGCACAGAGTTACTCTTTTTTCTCTGCGGCTAATCATTCTTCGTGGGTGTGGCGATGGGTGATGTCGGGCAGGTGATGGTGCTCGTGTGAGGTCTCTTCATGGTCATGAGGGTGAGCATGGGCGCTGTTTGCTTCTGCGCCGTCGTGGGTGTGGGTGTGATGCGCATCATCATGGCTGTGCCAATGGTCGTGAAAAACAGCTTCATGCACGTGGTAGTGGGTATGATCTTCATTCACCAAATAGATGGCCCCGACAACCATGAGCGGCAGCGCCAGCAAGAAGAGAAATCCCGGCGTTTCGCTGAACAGCAGCAGTGAGAGAATGACGCCAGCAACTGGCGCGGTGCTAAATAAGGCACTGGTGCGCGCCGCTCCCAAATGGCGCATCGCCCGAATGAACAGCGTGATGCTGAGGCCATAACTCAGGCTGCCCAGCAGCAGCGCGCCCAAAATGGTGCTCCAGCGGGGCCAGCTGTTGCCCAACAGCGTGGCCAGCAGCAGCGAAAATAGACCAGCAACCAGCCCCTTCACAATGACAATGGCCAACGGATCTTTGGCGGAGATGTTACGTGTGAAGTTGTTGTCTATCCCCCACAAAATGCAGGCCAGCAAGATACCCAATGCGCCCAGCGAAAAGCCCCAATTGCTGCCTGGTGCGTAAGAAAGCAGAATCGTCGCGCCGGTGATGGCCAAAATGGCAAACCAGGCGCGGCGGGTAATCGCTTCTTTGAAGGCGAGGGCGGCAATAAGCGTGGTGGCGACGCCTTCAAAGTTAAGCAGCAGGGAGGCGGTGGCCGCGGCCGTTTCGCGCAAACTGAACAGCAGCACAATCGGGGCAGCAATGCCGCCCGCTAAAATCGCGCCGGCCAGCCAGGGGATGTCTTCTTTGCCGATGGGGGTTTCGCTGGCAACGGCCGTTCCCCACACACGTTGACCTCCCTTGAGCAGCAGCAGACCCAGCCCGCTGCCCAGGTAAAGGAAGGCTGCCAGCACGATCGGTTCCACTTCGCCCAGGAACAGTTTGGAGAGCGGCGCGTTTACGCCAAAAAGCGCGGCGGCGGCAAAAGCTTGTAAAAATGGGGTGAGGTTTTGTCGGGTCATACTGTGATCATAGCATTGCAATGACCGATAGACCATTGACGAAATAAAAATTGTCTGTTCATAATGGGGTCATGTTTACTTCTTTGCGACGTGTGATCTTGCCGGTAACGGCCGTACTTAGCCTCATTATTGGTCTTTTTTGGCTCTGGTTCTGGTATGAGTTTAGCCTGAAGTGGGCCATG
This sequence comes from Ardenticatenaceae bacterium, assembly GCA_020634565.1. Lineage (GTDB taxonomy): Bacteria > Chloroflexota > Anaerolineae > Promineifilales > Promineifilaceae > Leptofilum. The sequence continues at coordinate 209,670 of JACKBN010000005.1, read as the reverse complement.
TCTAATACATTACCTGGGCCGGGGGATACGGCCGTTGTCTTCTACGGCAGCGGTGTGGCCCAGTTAGGCTTTCTGGCTTTCGGCTGGCTGTTGCTGGCAATTGTGCTGTATCTGCTCCACCGTCGCTGGCGGATTTCTCCAGAAGCTGCTTAAAAACCAACTCCCCCTGTCTATTTCCCCACTATTCAACTTTCCTTTGCCCATTTTCCGGGGAAATTGTGCGCTGATAGACGGCCGTTTTCACCCCAACCCATTCCGCAATACAATACCCTCACAAACCGATCCCGCTCTGGCGCGGGACGGCGCGGAGTGCAATTATGGCGAATCTAAACCTTCTTCACCGATTTTCCCCGCTGCAAGATGAGACGGTGCAGCTTAACATGGATGATTTGCGCGGGCGGCTGGCCCAGCGGCTGGCGCTGCTGGCGATTGCCGTCGCCCAATTTTTCATCCTGTTTTACGAATCTGCGGAACCCTTTCCGCTGCCGGCAATTGGCTTTTGGCTGTTGTTAACGGCCGTTGCCGTGGGGGCGCTTTCCCTTTCCAATCAAAAACCCAGATTGGCGCGCCATTTGCTGGTGTGGGGCTTAACGGCCGTACTCCTTTTTGCCATGATTTTTTTGCCTGCGCCCTGGCTGCCGTTTGTGGGCGTGCTGCTCATCTTTTGCCAGGCAATGCTGGTGCAGGGGAGTGAATTTGTTACGGGGACGATGATGGTGGGAACGGCCGTTTACCTTTCCCTTGCGCACAATTATCCTTATCCGCTGGCGGGCGTGCTCACCAACCTGATTTTGGCCGTGCTCATCGCCTGGCTGACGATTCGAGCCTTGTATACCGCGCTGGATTGGTTGAGCAAAACGCAGCGCCGTGCCGAGCAGCTGCTGGATGTGACCCGCAGCCAGCAGGCCGAGCTGCGCAGCACCGTAAAGTCGCTGCAAATCACCAATGAGGCGCGCCTTCAGGCGGAGCGCGAGCTGCTCATCGCCAACAAGCAGGCGCGCGAAAGCCAGCGCATGAAAGAGCAGTTTGCCGCCAACATCAGCCACGAATTTCGCACGCCGCTGAGCATTATTTTGGGCTTTAGTGAGGTGATGTACCTCTCGCCGGAGGTGTATGGCGGGCAGGCGATGCCGCCCAAACTGTACCGCGATGTCAGCCAGATTTACCGCAACAGTCGCCACCTCATGAGCATGATCGACGACATTTTGGACCTGTCCCATTTTGAAATGACGGGTTTCACCCTCAACAAGGAGCCCACCAACCTGGAACCATTGATGCAAGAGTCGCTTAGCATGGTGGCTGATTTGTTCCGCAATGATGCCGTTACGCTGGTGGCCGACATCGAGCCGGAGCTGCCCCTGCTGGAGCTGGATCGCACCCGGATGCGCCAGGTGTTTCTGAATTTGCTCAACAACGCCTGCCGCTTCACCGAGCAAGGCACTGTCACCCTGCGCGCCTTTAGGCAAGAGGGCGAACTGCACATTCAGGTTGCTGACACTGGCCCTGGTATCCCTGAGGAGCAGTTGGCCCGCATTTTTACCGAATTTTATCAGGTGGATTATTCGCTTAGCCGTAAACATGGCGGCGCGGGATTGGGGTTGGCTATTTGTCACCGGTTTGTGCAGGCACACAACGGCCGTATCTGGGTCAACAGCATCCTTGGTGAAGGAGCGACCTTTACCATCGCCCTGCCCATCGAAGAGCTGTCACCCGGTGGTCGCCTTTACCGAACGCGTTCCCTGGAAGCGCAGCCCAGCGATAAGCTGCCGCCCGTTTTCATGATTGATTCTGATCCGACAGTGGTTAGTCTGGTGCAGCGTCACCTCACCGAGTTCGACATCGTGCCGCTGCCCGATGCCGCTGATCTGGCTGAACAGGTGGCGGAACAGCTTCCGGCAGCGGTGGTGTGGAATGTGGCGCCTGGGTCTGTGCCTCCGGCGCCTACGCTGGCCCTGCCCGTACCGGTCATCAGCTGCTCGCTGCCCAGCCGCACCTGGATGGCCGACGCTTTTGGCGCACTGGCCTGCCTGAACAAACCGATCAATTTTGAGCTGCTCAACCGCCTTATCGACGGTTTGGAGAATGTGCAAAATATCCTGGTGGTAGATGACAACAGCGGCATTTGCCAGCTGGTCGAGCGTGGCCTCTCGGCTCGGCCCAATTCGGTAACTGTGCGGGTGGCCTATGACGGGGAAAGCGGCCTGAACGCCATGCGCCAGCAGCCGCCAGATTTGCTACTGCTCGATTTGATCATGCCGAGGTTAAACGGCCGTGAAGTGTTCGACATCATGCAGCAGGATGAGCTGTTGGCCAACATTCCCGTCGTTTTGCTTACCGCCACCGATTTCATCAGCGAACAGTTTGCCGGGCAGACGAGTCAGCTTGTAGTGCAGCGCTCAACGATGTTCCAGCCCATTGAGCTGCTCCACTGCATTCAGCCCATCGTCAAAGCGCTCCAGCCGCAGTACGGCAACTGGCTGGCAGACCAATCTTTAAATGGACAAGCACGGGAAAAGCTGGGATGATTGAGCTATGACGCCGCAGCCTTCTGATCAATTTATCGACGATGTGAAAGTTGCTCTGGAGCATCTGTACGATTTTGCCTTTTTGCAAAAGCTGACGCTGGCCCAGCAGCTGGCGGACAGCAACAAACGTCCCAGCCAGACGTTAGGGCACCATTTGCGGCGGGAGCTGATTGAGGCGATTGAGGCGCTCAGCCCGGAGCCGGGCGCGGCGGCCCATACGCCGGATATGCGTCAATACAATCTGCTCCAGTTGCACTACGTAGAAGGGCTGACGGTGCAGGAGGTGGGGCAGCGGCTGGGGCTTTCCACGCGCCAAACGCACCGCTCTCTGCGCAAAGCGGAGGAGAGCATAGCGACCATTTTGTGGGCCAGGGTGCAGTCGGTGGCTACGGCCGTTTCTGAAGAAGATCTCTCTGCCGCCCAACTTTCATCCGTACAGGCTGAGTTTGCCCAGCTGGAAACCACGCTCCAGCCGACCGATTTGGGTCAGCTGCTGCAAGAGGCGCAGAAGGCGGTGGCCCCGCTGGCGCAAACGCGCGGGGTAACGTTTCAGCGGGAGGAGCCGTGGCCAAGATTAGTGGTTTCGGTGGATACGGCCGTATCTCGTCAGCTTTTGGTTAGCGTGCTCAGTCGGCTCATCCAGGCGACGCAGCAGCAAACCATCACCATTCAGGGTGCGCTGGGCGAGGAGATGGCTCGGCTGACGCTGACTTTTCCTGTTTCTCAGCCGTTGGCCCTCAATTTTGTCGATGATGAGGTGATTGCGCCCCTGGCGGAGAAGTTGGGGTGGTTGATTGAGGTAGCGGAGGGAAACGGCCGTTATCAGCTCCAACTCCAAATTCCCCTGCACGGCCCTGTGGTGCTGGTGGTGGATGACAACCAGGGGCTGGTAGAACTGCTGGAACGTTACCTCACGGGGCACAACTGCCGCGTCATTGCCGCCAACAGTGGCCAAGAAGGGCTGGAAGTGCTCAACCGCACCACGCCCGATGCCATCATTTTGGACGCGATGATGCCGGACGTGAGCGGCTGGGATGTGCTGCAAACGATTCGGACACGGGTGGAAACGGCCGTAACCCCCGTCATCATCTGCTCCGTCTTCAACGACCCGGAACTGGCCTACGCCCTCGGCGCTTCCCACTTCATCTCCAAACCCGTCAGCCGCGACCAAATTCTGACGGCGCTGCGCCAGTTAAATGTGGTTTGATAAGGGGCATCAATGCCAGAAAATTGGAAACCCAAAAGTTGGGATTGGGATTTCTTAAGAACTCTTTCTAACGGCAAGTGAATACCGGAACCGAATCGACTTAATCGCGGATCAGATTAAGAAACAGGATATGTAAATGTATAATGACAGACCAGAAAGAGGAAAGTGCTTGTCCTGTGGAAAAATGATTAATATGTGGCGTTGTGAAGATGTGCCTGGAGGCGGAACGTATCACATTGAATGTTTCGAGTGTGGTCAAAGAGATTCCCGACAAAGCTTACCGTCAACTGGCTTATGGCGATTGCTGGGCTGGATGTTTGTGGCTTGTTTTATTATTGGCACTTTCTTTGTTTTTCTCGTTTTGGGTAGTTACTAACGCCATTTATTGGGCAATTTGTCCAAAAATGTCACACTCATGTCATACACTTGGCCCAAATCCCCTTGAATTACCCCGACCAAAATTGCTATAGTCCCTGAACTTCATGCACTTGGGCACCCTGCTTCCCATGCCCAACGCCGCAACGATTCATTATTTACCCACAGGCAAAAGCCGCGGTGTTTTGCAGTTCACAATGAATCACCCCCGCTTTTGCACAAATGAGGAGAGAATATGTCACGTAAATATACCCCCTTTATCTTTTTGCTCCTGTTTGCCATGCTCTTAGCCGCCTGCGGTGGCTCTGCTGACGAACCAGAAGCAACCGATACCGACAGCGCCGACACAGCTGCCGACACCACAGAAGACACAGCCGATGAGGCGATGGACGAGGAAATGGCCGATGAAGAGATGGCCCAAACCGTTGAGGTCTTCTCCTGGTGGACCGGTGGTGGTGAAGCAGCCGGTTTGGAAGCGATGATCGAAGTATTTGCCGAAAAATACCCCGACATCGAATTTGAAAATGCGGCCGTTGCTGGTGGTGCTGGTACCAACGCTCGCGCCGTTTTGGCAACCCGTCTGCAAGCAGGCGACGCTCCCGACAGCTGGCAAGGCCACGCAGGTCAGGAACTGATTGGCACCTACGTTGCTGCCGACCAACTTGAACCCGTCAACTTCCTCTTCGAGGAAAATGGCTGGCTGGATGTGATGCCCGAGACGCTGATCCCCCTGATTTCTCAGGATGGCAACATCTACTCCGTGCCGGTGAACATCCACCGCGCTAACGTTCTTTGGTACAACCCCACCGTTTTGTCTGAAAATGGTATTGATGTTCCCACCAGCCTGGACGAATGGTTTGCTGCGATGGATGCGCTGCAAGCGGCTGGTATGGATGCCCCGCTGGCCATGGGTGAGCAATGGACCGCCATGCACCTCTTCGAGACCGTTTTGTTGGCTTCTTTAGGTCCTGATGGTTACGAAGCGTTGTGGGATGGTTCTGGTGATTGGGGCAGTGCCGACGTAACGGCCGCTCTTGAAGATTTCGCCAAAGTGCTGACCTACGTCAACAGCGATGCTTCCGCTCTGACCTGGCAAGATGCCTCCCAACTGGTTGTAAATGGCGATGCCGCTTTCAACGTGATGGGTGACTGGGCTGAAGGATACTTCCGCGAAATCGGCTTTGAGCCCAACAGTGGCTATGGCTGGGCGGCTGTACCTGGCACCGGTGGCAACTTCCAGTTCTTGTCTGACAGCTTCGTGCTGCCCAAGGGCGCGCCGCACCGTGACGCCGCCATTGCCTGGCTAACCGTAGCTGGTTCCATCGAAGGTCAAGATGCTTTCAACCCGGTCAAGGGTTCCATCCCTGCCCGCAGTGATGCAGACCGCAGCCTGTACGGCGAGTACCTGCTCTCCGCTATGGACGACTGGGCCAGCAACCGCGTGGTTGGCAGCCTGACCCACGGCGTAGTGGCTAACGATGCCTTCAAGTCAGAAATTGACACTGCTCTGGGTCTCTTCCTGGCCGACGGCAATATCGAAGGGTTCCAATCTGCTCTGGTTGCTGCTTGCGCCAGCTCTGGCCCTTGCCAATAAGCTAACTTAGTTTGAACTGGGGTAGGTGCAATCAGTGTGCCTACCCCTTTTTGTTGAAGGTTTCAAATCGAGGAGTAGGCATCCTCGGATGCCTGTTGCATCTAAAGATGCCTACTCCTCGTTTTGCCTGACAGGTTTGTGCGTTACTTGGGAAGAAGTAAAATCAATCAGCCTGTCAGGTTTTGGTAGCTGCGGTTTCTTACCGCGAAAACAAGTTTGGTAAGAAATCGTGGCTGCTGTTTGAAGAAGAGAATGTAAGGAGTTGCGATGCGCTACAACAAAGATAGAGTGCTCGCCGTTGCTCTGGTTTCCCCCTCGATTTTGGCCGTTTTTATTTTTGTGTATGGCTTTATTGCCTGGTCGGGGCGGGTTTCGCTGAGCCAATGGGTGGGCCTACTGCCAAATTATGAGTGGGCCGGTTTTGCCAACTATGCCAACTTGCTAAAAGATCCCCGCTTTCAGATTGATATTCGCAATACGGTGATTTTTACTGTCTTGTTTGTGGGCGGATCGCTGCTGATTGGATTGGGTCTGGCCGTTTTGCTGGATCAGGGTTTGCGCGGTGAATCATTTTTCCGCAGTCTGTTTCTGTTTCCGATGGCGATTTCATTTATTGTGACCGGTGTGGTCTGGCGTTGGCTGATGAACCCGGCGCAAGGATCACGCATCAGCGGGTTGAACTTGCTCTTTGACCAAATCGGACTTGATTTTTTGATAAACCAGTGGCACACAACGCCGAGGTGGGGCATTGCGGCCATTGCCATACCGGCCATCTGGCAGATGTCTGGGTACACGATGGCGCTTTATTTGGGCGGCCTGCGGGCGATTCCTGATTCGCTGCGGGAAGCGGCGCGGGTAGATGGGGCTACGGAGCTGCAAATTTACCGTTACCACATTTTGCCGCTGCTACGGCCGATTACGCTTAGCGCCATGATTATTTTGGGACATATCTCCTTGAAGGTGTTTGATTTGATTGTGGCGGTGGCGGGCAAGCAGGTGGCTTTGGACGTGCCGGCCATTTATATGTGGACGACAACCTTTGACGGCCAATTTTACAATCGCGGCGCGGCGATTGGCATAATGCTGTTGCTGAGCGTGGCGGTGCTGGTGATTCCGTACCTGTGGTACACCTTGCGCACGGAGGCTGAAGTATGACAACCATTCCCCAATCTCGCACGAACGGCCGTTTCTCCCGCCGTTGGTTACTTTATATTCCGCTGCTGCTGGCCACGCTCTTTTACCTCATTCCGCTGTATTTGATGCTGAGCACGGGCTTTAAGAGCTTTGCCGAGGTTGATTTGCAGCGCATGTGGGATTTGCCTTCTGGCCTGCACGTGGAAAATTTTACGGCCGCTTTTGAGCAGCTTGCCCCCGCCTTGTGGAACAGCATCCGGCTGGTGATTCCCGCCGCCTTTATTTCTTCGATGCTTGGCTCGGTGAACGGCTTTGTTTTGGCTCGCTGGAAGTTCCGTGGCGCAGACTTCATCTTCCCGTTTTTGCTGTTTGGCATGTTTATTCCGTACCAGAGCATTTTGATCCCGTTGGTACAATTCATGCGGAGCATTGATTTGTATGGTGGCGTGCCCGGACTAGTTCTGACGCACGTTATTTACGGCATTCCGATTACCACGCTGACCTTCCGTAATTATTACGCCACCGTGCCGAAGGAGCTGATAGAATCCTCGCGCATCGACGGGGCGGGGCTGTTGGAAACGTATTGGCACATTTTGCTGCCGCTTTCGATTCCCAGCTTTGTGGTGGTGTTAATCTGGCAGTTTACGGCCGCTTGGAACGATTTTCTCTTTGCGGTGGTGCTGACCAGCCCGGGCAACTGGCCCATCACCGTGGCGCTGAACAACATGGCGGGCAGCCAGATCATCGAGTGGAATGTGCAGATGGCCGGTGCTTTTTTGGCCGCCGTACCGACGCTGTTGGTTTACATCTTCCTGGGTCGTTACTTCTTGCGCGGTTTGATGGCTGGTGCTTTAAAAGGTTAAATTCAAGCTTCCGTTCTGAATTTTGAATAGGACGCTGATGAACGCGGATGACGCTGATTTTTTCCGTGTACGTCGGCGTCCTATTTTGTTTGGTAATGGGCGATGAGGAGGAGGGGGTAGAGGTGTGCCCAAAGCTGGGGCCAGGTGGCAAGCTCTGTTTGGGGTGTGGCCAGTTGGCTAAAGAGCGGCTGTAATTCGCTGATTTTTGGTCTCGGCAGGAGCAGCAGTTGCTCTAGCTGCTGGGTCAGTTTGTGATAGCTGCGGAATTCGGGCCAGGGGAGCAGTTGTTCGGCCGTTTTTTGCAGGCTGGCGATGAGGTGGGAAACGGCCGTATGCCGTAAAACCGGATCGTCTGCAATGTCCCCCACCGTTTTGCTGTCTTTGATACCCTCTAGCGTAACCTGCCCGCCGCTGAGCGTGGCGACCAGCAATGCGAGCGAGAGATTTTCCCCAAATGGTTCTGGTGGTGCGTTGATGTCATTGGCACCGGCCGTTGCCGCCACTTTGGTCACATAATACAGCTTGCCATTGCCCAACCGATTCCAGCGATAGCGCAGCAAACCCGCATCGCACAAACTATCCAGATCGCTAATTTTGTTAAACCGAAAGCTCTCTTCACCCCGAATGTGGATGACAAACTGATTGGCAGATTTCTCTGCTGGAAAAGGCACGATTGGCTCTTTGAGTTTGCCATCCTCAATGAAGCCCAGCAGCGTACGCAGCAGCGTTTTTTGGTCTGTGGTTAAAAGAAAAAGAGCCATGTGATTTTGAATTCCCCGGAAACTGTTCTAATGAACGCTTTCTTGTTAGCAGTTTCCGGGGAATTAGGCATTTATGATTGTAAAAAGGCGAGCATCGCCGCGTTGACTTCCGCTGGTGCTTCGTTTTGCACCCAATGGTTACTTTGCGCAATATAATGCCGCTGAATGTTAGGCACCCACGGCTCCAAATCTTCGGTGAGGGCGCGGCTGAGCGCAAAATCTTGTTCGCCCCAGATGAGCAGGGTCGGTGCTGAGATGTGTGCTTCCTGGTTAGCTGCTGGATAGCGCAGTGCGCGATACCAGTTGATCATGCTGGTCATAGCGCGGGGTTGGCTCATGGCCACAGCCATCATTTCTACCTCGTCATCGTTAAAGGCGCCTGGCTGGGTTGTCATTTGCTGGAATGATTGCTGGGCGGTTTGGTACGGATTAAGCGTGAAGACCAGCTCGGGCAGCAGCGGTAGCTGGAAAAAGAGCATGTACCACGATTTAAGCCGCTGCTCCCACCCTTTGCGGAATTCGCGCCACATCGCCTGTGGGTGCGGGGCGTTCATGATGATGAGCTTGTCGGTCATTTGCGGGTAGTCGGCGGCAAACTGCCAGCCAACCCCGCCACCCCAATCATGGGCAATGATAACGGCCGTTTCCCGGCCCAACTTCGTAATTAAATTGGCTATATCTTGGGTGAGCGCGTCGAGGCGATACGGCCGTATGCCCCACGGTTTGCTGCTGCGATTGTACCCCCGCTGGTCTGGCACCACGACGCGGTAACCCGCCTGTGCCAGTGCCGGAACCTGCTTGCGCCAGGAGACCCAATGCTCCGGGAAGCCGTGCAGTAGTACCGCCAGCGGCCCATCTTCTGGGCCGGCGATGAGCGTATGCAAAATAATGCCGCCCACGTCAATAAAATAGCAGTCGGCGTTCAGCCCCGGATGCGCGGCGTTTAATTCATCCACCGCCTTAGCCGTTAGCTGATCTGTTTTGCGGGCGATTTTGTTGAGCTGATAATTGTGAAAAATGAGCGCGGAGCCGAGCAAACCAGCCCGGACAATCCATTTTTTGCTTTTGGACATAGGCAGATAATCCTTTTTGACTGGATCATACTGCGTTTAGACGGGATTTCAAGCGGGAGGGGGATAAGTGAAAAGTAAAAAGTGAAAAGTGGCACCTTCCTCACTTTTCACTTTTTACTTTTTACTCAAAACCTATTTCTCGTAACCGTGCGGATTGGCTACATGCCATTTCCAGGCCATTTCGATGATTTGGCGCAGGTTGGGGTAAATGGGCTGCCAGCCAAGATCATGGTTGAGCGTTTCGCTGCTGGCGATGAGAATATCGGGGTCGCCCGCGCGGCGGGGGCCAATTTCTGCGGGGATGGGATGCCCGGTTATTTCGCGGGCGGTGTCGATGACTTGTTTGACGCTGAAGCCACGGCCGTTTCCTAAGTTGTACTTGCGACTGTGTCCTCCACTCAGGATTTCTTTCATGGCCAAAATGTGCGCTTCGGCCAGGTCCACTACGTGGATGTAATCACGGACGCAGGTGCCGTCTGGCGTGTCGTAATCGTCGCCGAAGATGGTGATTTTTTCACGCTGGCCCAGCGCCACCTGCAAAACCAGGGGAATGAGGTGGGTCTCCGGGGCGTGATCTTCGCCGCGCGTTTCGGTGGCCCCGCAGGCATTGAAGTAGCGCAGACAGGTGTAGCGCATGTCGTACAGCCGGTCCATCCAGTACAGATACCGCTCCAAAATGAACTTGGATTCGCCGTATGGGCTGCCGGGCACAATGCGTTCATCCTCGTCGATGGGCATCCGTTCCGGGTCGTCGAACAGGTTGGCGGTGGAGGAGAGAATGAACCCTTTGACGTTGTTGGCCACAGCGGCCTCAATTAAATTCAGTCCGTTAACAATGTTATCCCGCAGGTAGAGGAACGGTTTTTCAACAGATTCGCCTACCAGCGTGTAGGAAGCAAAATGCATGATGCCGTCTGGTTTGTGGGTAGAAAGGGCCGCTTCCACCGCTGCTTTGTCTGCCAGGTCGCCTTGAATAAACACCGCATCGGGATGAACCGCATCCCGGTGCCCCTGGTACAGATTGTCAAACACAACCACTTCTGCGCCAGATTTGATGAGGCGCTCTACGGTGATGCTGCCGATGTAGCCTGCACCGCCGGTTACTAGAATTTTCATTGAGTCATTCTCCTTATTTCGGTTGGTCGGTATTCGGTAAACGGTGATCGGTAATCGGTAGAGCATACCGATAACGGATGACTGATTACCGATTACCACTTTTACACGGCTAACCTTGCAGAGCCGCTATCAATTTTGGGCAATCACCGATGCGCCATCGCTGGGTTGGCAGACGTAAATCTTGGGGCCAAGCCCGGTTTGGTCATGATATTGGTCGGAAACGGCCGTTACAAAACCCGCTACCTTTTCCTCATGCACCAGCGCCACGGCGCAGCCACCAAAGCCGCCGCCTGTCATCCGTGCCCCAAAGCAGCCATCCTGCGCTTGGGCGATAGAGACCATCACATTCAGCTCGTGGTTGGTGATTTCAAAATCGTCACGCATGCTGATGTGGCTCTCGTTCATCAGCTGGCCCAGCAGCGCTGCGTCCGCATTTTGCATGGCTTTGGCGGCGTTGAGCGTGCGCAGATTTTCGGTGATCACATGTTTGGCGCGGCGGCGTGTTAGCGGGTCCAAATTGTCTGCTTCGGCCAGAAATTGGCTGATCGACACATCGCGCAGTGCCGGGACGCCAAAGTAGGCGGCTGCGGCCTCGCACTGCTGGCGGCGTTCGTTGTAGGCAGAATCGACCAGGCCACGGCGAGTGGTGGTGTCTAGAATGACAACGGCCGTTCCTGATCCATCCAGCGCCGGTGGCAGCGGCACCAGCTGCGTGTCCAGGCTGCGGCAGTCGATGAGCAGCGCGTGCCCGGCCTGTCCCGCTGCGGAAATCATCTGGTCCATAATGCCACAGTTCACCCCAACCCATTTGTTTTCTGCCAGTTGGCTGAACCTGGCCATCTGTGCGGCGTTCCAGGTAAAGTCGGAGACCTGCTGGAAGGCGCGGGCGGTTGCCAGCTCCAGCGCCGCCGACGAGGAAAGTCCAGCGCCCTTGGGCACATTGCCGGCCATGACGCCTTCCCAGCCACGCAGCGCGTACCCATTTTCTTGCAGCGCCCAGGCGATGCCTTTGAGGTACTCAACCCAACCGGATTTAGTGTGTTGCAGATTGTTGAGATGGAAAACGGCCGTCTGCCCAAAATCCAGCGAATGCACCGATACCTGATCATCTTCACGCGGTCGCAGCGCCAGCCAAAGGCCCCGGTCAATGGCCATGGGCAGCACAAAACCGTCGTTGTAGTCTGTGTGCTCTCCGATGAGATTCACCCGGCCTGGGGCCTGCACCACCAGTGACGGTGCGGTGCCAAATTTGTCTTGAAAAGCATTCACAACCTTTGCTTGTAAACTCATGGTTTGTCTCCGATTAGTTTGTTTGGCAGCGTGCCAGAATTAGATTTTCAAAATCAGGCGTTTTTTCGATGAGGCGGCGGAGCTGGTGGCGTACGGCCGTATCCGTTGGCAGCTTGTAACCCAATTTCACTTTGGCCAATTGATACAGGTTTGCCAGCCAATCGCCCCATTCATCACCGATGAGCTGCTGGTATTTTTGGATTGACTGCCATTTGGAACCGGCGCGTTCCTCATGTAAAAAGGCGAGCGACGCTGTGGCCCCAATGCTGATCAGGTTGATGAGCAATCGTGTCCCCGGCTTAAACGCATGGCCGCCGTGCCAGATGCCAAAGCGCTCATACCCCAGAAATTCACCGTCGGGCACAGGTGCCGTAACGGGCGTGGGCACGGTTTCTGGTTCCCCACGAATTTCGCGCTGGTAGATTAAAAATGCCTGGTAAACGTCGTGCTGGTATTGGCCGATTGGTTCAAACGGAATTTGCGCCAGAATGTCTTCACCCGCCACAAATTTGCCGCTGAGTTTGAGTCCGGTGGCTCCTTTGGCCAGCAGATCGGCTTCGCATTTGGGCGTCAGGTCCAGGCGCATGGGGGCCAATTGGCTGGCCAGATGGCGCAGCTCTCGCAGGCGGTCCGCTTCACCTGGCTCGCATTCTCCCTTAAAAATGATAACCATGTCGAGATCGCTGTGGGAAACGGCCGTACCTTCTGCATAGCTGCCTGTGAGGTAATAGGCGCGTACCCGTTCAGGCAGCATTAGCTCTACCAAACCCACGACGCCGTCGAGCAAACGGTTTACCTCTTCCTTGCTGAGCATCAGGCAGCTAACTTGTAATGAATGTCTGAGAGGTTGCGCAGGCGGTCAGCGGCTTGTTCGGCCGTAAGATCGCGCTGGGCTTCGCCAAGCATTTCGTAGCCCACCAGGAACTTCTTCACCGTGGCGGAACGCAGCAGCGGTGGGTAGAAGTGGGCGTGCAGCTGCCAATGTTGTTGCGATTCAAACCTCAGAGGTTTTTCTTGAGCTCTTTCAGAATCTTCAGTGTTGGAAACCTCTGAGGTTTTTTCAGGATCAAACGGCGCGCCGTGCCAGCCCATCGAGTATGGAAATGAAGTCTCAAAAAGATTATCGTACTTGGTCAGCATCTTTTTGAGGATGTTAGACAGGGCCTCACGCTCTTCGTCAGTCAGGTCGGGCAGGCGGAGGATGTGGCGGCGCGGCAGCAGCAGCAGCTCAAAGGGCCAGACGGCCCAGTAAGGCACCACGGCCAGCCAATGTTCATTTTCCACCACAATCCGTTCTTTTTGTTCTAGCTCTAAATTGACATAATCAATCAGGAGCGGACGGCCGTTTGCCTCAAAATATCGTTTCTGCGCCTTTTCTTCCGCGGCTGGTTCGTTGGGCAGGGCATTCAGCGCCCAAATTTGACCGTGTGGATGCGGATTGGAGCAGCCCATGATCGCCCCCTTGTTTTCGAAGATTTGCACCCAGCGGTAGGTCTGGCCGAGTTCGGCCGCTTGCGCTGCCCAGGTGTCCACCACGCCGCGAATTTCCGGCACGCTCATCTCCGGCAGCGTCAAATCGTGGCGGGGTGAGAAGCACATGACGCGGCAGACGCCCTCTACCGCCTGCGATTGCAGCAGTGGATGCGCTGGCTCGCCCGCGGATGGTACATCGCTCAGCAGGGCGGCAAAATCATTAGGAAAGACGTAGGTGCTCGTGTATTCAGGATTGGTGTCGCCGCTGGCACGGCCGTTTCCGGGACACAGGTAGCATTTGGGATCATAAGCCGGACGGGTGTCGGGTGGCGCTTTTTCCACCTGGCCTTGCCACGGCCGTTTCATGCGGTGCGGGGAAACCTGCACCCATTCGTCAATCAGAGGGTTAAAGCGCCGGTGGGGATGTTCAGTTGGGTCAAATGTGGTCATTGTCATTTTCTCATGTTTGTGGGCCAAGGGATTGATGGCCCCTATGTTTGGCTGCTAAATTGTTGAGCTTTGGTTTGCAAAATTGTCATGCGGCCCTCATCGCGGGTCAATTCATCGTGCAGCTGCTCAATGCGGGCGACGAGGGGGGCGTGTTTGAAGGAGAAGGCGATATTGCGCACTTGGTGCAGGCGGGTTTGTTGGCCTTCTGGGGTGAACTCATGGGCTTCAAGCGGGCGGGCAGCGCCCCAATCGACATGCACAATCGCCTCATCTGGCTGGCGAATGATGAAGTTGGCGGCGTGCCAATCCCCGTTTTCGATGCCCAACTGCTCGCAAACTAGCTGGTGCAGCAAAATTTCTTCGTACAGCGCGGGGGTGAGGATGTCGGCATCTCGCCAGGCGGCTTCCATTACCGTGCTGCCTCGCACAAACGGTTCCAGCGTCAGCCCCAGCAGCGACGAAAATTGGGTGTTGTAGCCAAAGGCCCGGCTGATGCGCGGCACCAAATCTTCTTCCAAAATGAGCCGCAGCCGCCCACGCGCGGTTACCAGTTCGCCAGTGCCGGTCATGTAGGGCCAGTTTTCAGGACGGCCGTTCACCATCTTTGCGCCCAGCTCAATCTCATGAAATGGTTCGGGAGCTGGCTGCTTAATCACTAGCCTTAGCTCTGGGGCTATCAGGATGGTGCTGCGCCGGTGCCGCCCTACGATGTACTCGCCCTTGAGCAGCAGTTGGAGGCCGCTCTCTTGCCGATGTTTCTCCTGCCACCCGGCGATGTCATCGCTGATGGCAAAGTTGTGGTCGGCAACGGCCGTTCGCCTTTGCAGTTCCAGTTCCACCATCTGCCCCATCAATTCATCAATGAGAAAGGTGGCGGGGAGTGGCGGCTGGTTACCGGTGGTGAAACAGCGCTCGCTCCGGATTTCGGCGTACAGTGCATCTACGTAAGCCATTCGGGCTGGCAAGGTTGGCAATTGTCCCAATTTTTGCTGACGGATAGCGTGCAGGCGGCAAAACGTCTCGGCCGTCTCGGCCACTGTCAGGCCCGTTTCTGCTTCCAGACGGCTGGCCACTTGTTGCGGATCGGCCCCAAAAAAGTGAATCTGCTCACCAAAATCATGCAAAATTTCGGCCCGATCCAGCAGCGGATCGCCGTTGGCCAGTGGTGGCGCAAAGCCAATGACGCCGAAGTAGTTGGCAATCCAGCCGCCCAACGGCCGTGTTAAAAAATCAGGTTCTGCCAGGAATTCAACCGGCACCAGCCGGTCGGTGGTTCTTTCCACCAAGTGGCCATGTGGATTGTCAATGTGCAGCAGGTCGGTGATGGTGGGAACGGCCGTTTCCTGCAACCGTTTGATCCAATTTGCTTCGGCGGCGGCAGACGGCCGTTGTCCCACCATCGTCACACTGCTGCCCCGGCTTTTCGGCTGGGGCGGCACCAAAAATTCAACGATTTCAGGGCGACTAAGGGGAATGCCAACGATGGCAAATTGCAGAGGTTTTGACATGCCCCTAGTTTACGCCAAATGTAGCAAAATCACCCGTGCAAACTACTGGTAAGTTGGCAGCCAGTCCCCGTGCGCTTCAATCAGATCATCCACCAGCGCATGAATTTGGGTCAGGTCCAGTTCGGCGGCAGTGTGTGGGTCCAGCATGGCGGCATGGTAGATGTGCTCGCGCTTGCCAGTAACGGCCGCTTCCACCGTCAGCGCCTGCACGTTGATGTTTGTTTGCATCAAGGCGGCCAGATGGGGCGGCAGGCTGCCAATTTTGGTGGGCTGGATGCCGTTGTGGTCCACCAGGCAGGGCAGCTCCACGCAGCAGCCAGCGGGCAAATTGTCGATGAGGCCATCGTTGGGCACGTTGCCGTAGATGACGCGCGGCTGGCCCGTTTCCATGCTGTGAATAATCAGCGAGCCGTACTCGACGCTTTGTTTGACTTCCAGCGTGCTGTTGGGGTCTTCAAAATCGGAGCGCATCTTTTCCCAACCGGCAATCTGGTTTTCGCAGCGGGTGATGTATTCGTCCAGGGGTATGTTGAACTGCTCGATGAGATCGGGCCGGTCCCGCTTGATGAACCAGGGCACGTATTCGCTGAAATGTTCGCTGGATTCGGTGACAAAGTAGCCGAGGTGTTTGAACATTTCGTAGCGGACGCTGTTGGTGGGGGGGAAACGGCCGTCTGCCAAAACCTGCCGCAGTTGGGGGTACAAATCCACCGGGCCATCCTCCGTCATCCGCTCAAAGTTCAGGTAGAAAGCCATATGGTTAATGCCCGCGACCACGTAATTGATCTCCTCAACTGGCACTTGTAAGTCTTGGGCGAGTTCGCTGGCGGTGTGCGGCACGCTGTGGCACAGTCCCACGGTTTTAATGCTCGTGGCGCGATCAATGGCCCAGCAGTTCATGGCCATTGGGTTGACATAATTCAGCAAGAGCGCATCGGGGCAAACGTCTTCCATGTCGTGGCAAATGTCCAGCAAAACCGGAATGGTGCGCAGCGCTCGCATAATGCCGCCGATGCCCAGCGTATCGGCGATGGTTTGGCGCAGGCCGTACTTTTTGGGAATCTCAAAATCGACCACGGTGCCTGGTTTGTAGCCCGCCACCTGAATCATGCAAATGACGTAATCGGCCCCTGCCAGCGCGTCGCGGCGTTCCGTGGTGCTGCTAATTGTGGGATTGGCCCCGACCGCTTGGGCTACTTTGTGGGCCACAATTTCTGAGGTTTTCAGGCGCTCAGTGTCGATGTCGTGCAGCGCAATGGTGGCGTTAGCCAGTTCGGGAAAGCTCAAAATATCCCCGAGTAGATTTTTGGTAAACACAGTGCTGCCCGCACCAATAAATGTAATTTTTGGCATGGTAAAAGTTCCTTTTTTGTTGGAGCGCAGGCGCAGACTGGCAACTGACGCTCTAAATCTAAAATGGTTACGGCCGTTCCACTCCCAGAAGTGTATTCGCCGCAAGGTCGTTAATAATGGTTACCTCACCATCAGGCCAGATGATTTCTAAAGCATTAAGCTCTGCCTCGGCCGGAAACCCAAAATGGACGCGCGTTGCATCACCTGAAAGGTAACCACTGTTGGCCCGGACATCGCGCGTGTAAGTTCCGGTTGAGGTATGGAGAATCAGCGTTGAGCCAAGCGCGAAAGGATTTGGGCTTGCGGGCCAGCGCAAATCAACTTCCAGGCTGGCGCCACGGCACAACTGATTCTCAAATAACTGGGCCTGCGAACGCAAATTGTTCACCACAATGTCTAGATCGCCGTCATTGTCCAGATCGGCCAGGCTCATACCGCGCCCGCTTTCGTTAGAACCTAACTGCCAATCCGGTGTGGGTGTAAAGAAATTCCCCCCCACGTTTTGATACGCTTGATTCTCCTCGACGAGTTCGTTACCGGGCAGGTAGTCGAACATTTCCGCGTCAATCATACCGTTGACCACATACAAGTCGAGGAAGCCGTCCTGGTTCAAATCACCAAATTTACCCGACCAGGCCCAGCCAGAGGCATGCACCCCGCTCATCACCGCCCGATTTTGGTACGTGCCAGCCTCGTTTTGCATCAGGAGCACGTTGCTGGTGATTTGCGGATCGCCCGCCGCCATGGGTTCTGGGGCCATCGTTTCCATCATGATCATCCAGGGAGCCAGGCCGATTTCGTCCGTTTCGTAGGGGGTCATGTCGGTGGCGAACAGTTCAAACGTGCCGTCGTTGTTGATGTCGCCCCAGTCGAAATTCATCGTGTGTTTGGCGGTGGTGGGGAAGGGGGAGGCGGGCTGCCACGTGCCATTTTGTTGCAGCCAGGTCATGTCAGGAATGCTGAAGTCATTGCCCACCAAAATATCGCGCTGCCCGTCCTGATTCACATCCAGCAGGGCAATCACCAGCGCCTGAGAGGCATTGGCCAGGCGCGTGGCTGTGAATGCGCCCGAACTTTGCATGTACTGATACACACCTTCGCCGTCGCTAAACAGAAATGTGTTGCCCAGATTCAGGTTGAGTTCGGCATCGTAGGAGCCGGTGACCAGATCGAGCGAGCCGTCCCCGTTGAGGTCGCCCCAGGCCATGGAGTGAGCCAGCGCGCGTACGCCGGGGAGGGGAAGACGGGTGAAGGTGGTACGGCCGTTCCCCGCCACGCCTACATTTTCCCAGTAAGTTAATGAGCTGACGATGTGGGTAAAAACGATGTCCAGCCGCCCGTCGCCCGTCACGTCCACGATGTTGACCGCGCGGGTGTTGAGATCGGGTAAGGTTTCTTTGGCAAAGGTCAGGTCGCCGCGATTCCAAAAGATGGTGGCGGGACCGTTGAGGTTGGCAAAGACGATATCCAGCCAGCCATCCTGATCCAGATCGTTAATGGCCACGCCTGCGCCGTTGGTTTCAAACATGCGCACCACTTCGCCTTGAACATCGGTCACATGATCCAGCCAATGGGTAACAAATTCTCCGTTACAGCTGGGCGCAACGGAAAAGGGGGCGACGCCCACGCTTGCAGACAGGGAATCTTCATCGGTTAGGATGTTCGTTTGGGGCGCGTCCATCTGCTCTTCGGTAGCCACGATTGGCACTGCCTCAGCTTGAATCGCGCCGCCAACGGGTAACCCGCTGGGCACTGAGTCAGGAATGGTAAAGGATAAATCGCGGGCGGTTGGCGAGGTCAATGAGTCCAGGAAGGCCAAAATGGCGGCAACGTCTGCGTCAGAGAGATTTCTTTGGGGCATGGCAAAGGAAGGGGCAGAGAGGGCAGCGGTGCGAACGGCCGTTCCCGCCCAATCATCCGCCTGCATCAAGTCTGAAAGCTGACTGTAATCATAATTGCCAACCATTTGCGCCGGGTTGAGGTGATGGCGCACCGCCTCTTCCAGCGTGAGATAGACGCCATTGTGCATCCACGGGCCAGTGATCGATACGTTGCGCAGCGGCGGCGTGCGGAAAGCAAACAAGTCATTTTCATCTTCGGTTTCACGGGAACGGCCGTAATCTAGCGGCGCTTCTTCCCCTTTGCCCGGCCCTACCTGCGGCACGCCGATATTGTGAAACTGCATGTCTGTCAGCAAAGAGCCGCTGTGGCATTGAGCGCAGCCTGCTTCGCCATAAAACAGCGTGGCACCTTTCAGCGCTTCATGGGAAAGGGCGTTTTCTTCCCCTTGTAAATACCGGTCCCAGGGACTGTCCAAAAACGTAAACGTCTCCATTTCATAGGCGGCAATGGCGTTGGCGGCATCGGCAAACCCCAGCTCTGCTAGCGGTGTGTTGGGGTAAGCGGCCCGGAAAAGCGGTTGGTATGTGGGCAACGCCAATATTTCCTGGATGAGCGTGGCCCACATTTGGGTCATGTCATGATCGCCTAGGTTGGCTAGCATGTTCGGCTGACCATCAACCGCGTAATCTCCATGTTGCCCCCGCATTTCGTCGCGTGAGGTGACGGGGAACATGGCCTGCACGGCCACGGCGTTTTCCAGGCCAGAAGGGAGATAATCATCAGCGGGATTGAGGAATTCGGTGGGGGTGGTTTGTTGGATACGGCCGTCCCAAAACATCGTGTCCATCCCCGCTAAGCCCAAGTTAAACACAGGCGGCGCATTGCGCGGCACCAACACCTGCCGCTTACTCACAAACGCTCGTTCTGGGGCTAATCCCTGCCCGCCAACACCAATCGACAAAGACAGCCCATCCCCCGTACCCAGCAAAGGATGATGACAGGTGACACAAGCCATATCTTTATTGCCGCCCAGTAGCGGGTCCCAATAAAGGGCTTCACCCAACGCCACTTTCGCCGCTGCGGCAGAGGGCAAACGCTCGGGTAACGTGGCCCTTGCTTGGGCCAGCAGATCGGTCAGCTGTGCGCTCGTTCTGGCTGGTGCAATGACCGTCGGCCACAGAACACCAAGCAAGATGCTCACGACAACAGCTGTGCTCAGCATGATCCGCCAGCTTGGCCACTTTTGTGTCTCTCGTATTATCTTGGGCGGGGCATAGACAGTCTGTTTCATACCTGCCTCGAAAACTGAATCCCACTGAACAAGCAAAAATCGTTGGTCGGATTGTCAATCCGACTTACATAAAGAACGAGCATCGTGCCAATGATTTGCACGCAAACAAACAGACACGATGCTCAATAAGAGATAAGTTCAATGCTAAGGTGCGACGCAAATTTACAAGTGCGTCGCACCTATCGAGTATCTTATTCGTCGAACAGGGCGTTTACCTGCTCATTGGCTTCTTGCAACGCTGTGGCAGGATCGGATTCACCCAACACAATGCTGTCCATCGTGGGGTCCATGATGGCGGCAATTTCTGCACCATTGTCGGTGATGGGGAACAGGAAGGTGCCGTTTGGATCAAGCGCTTCGTCGGTGAAGGCGCTTACGTCTACACCAGCGGCTTCACGTACCGCCAGGGTCCGCTCAACGCCCGAGGGAATGGCCGGGAAGACAACGCCCGTATCGCCCACAATGTTGGCACACTCTGGCGAGGCGGCAAACTTCACCCACTGCCATGCTTCTTCCAGATGCTCGGTGCCAATGTAGATGGAATCAGCCAAACCGTTGAACATACTTTTACGGCCGTCTGGGCCAATGGGCAGCAAGCCAAAGCCTACTGTAAAGCTGGAGTTGTCTACGTAGTTGCCAATTTGCCACGAGCCGTCTGTGGTCATGGCGCCAACTTCAGAGATGACTAGCTGCTGCGGGCCAAGGCTGGTAACGTCGGCCAGCGGCGGGGCAAACCCTTTTTCGATTAGACCAACATACCAGTCCAGCGTTTCTGCCAGGGCCGGGTCATCGTAATAGTATTTGGTTGTCCAGGGGCCATCGGTGAATTGGAAGCCGTTGCTGGCAGCAAAATGGCTCCACTGCGTCTGGCCGGAGAAACCGCCAGAGCCTTGATGGATAAAGCCGTACTGCACCACGTTCTCTTTGTCGAAGTCTGGGCTGAGGCCGTTGTTGCCGTTGGCGTCCAGCGTCAATTGGGCCACAACTTCTTCAAACGTGCCGCCATCTTGCGGATTCCAGGTCCAGGTGTCGGTTACGGCCGGATCAATACCGGCGGCGGCAAACATGTCGGCATTGTAAACAACGGCAATGGTGTCCCAATCTTTGGGCAGGCCATACCGTTTGCCTTCACGCACCCACAGGTCCGCCAGACCTTCAATGTAGATACCCGTGTCTACGCCATCGCGTTCAACCAGCGGCTGAATATCAACAATTTGTTCTTTTACGGCAAATTCGGGGAATTTCGCCAGGTGATCGGTGAATACGTCGGGGGCATCGCCGCTAACAAAGCCGGTTTGGACAGTGTTCCAGTAATCGTCCCAGCCCGCCTGCTCAACGAGCACCACGATATTGGGATTGGCCGCCGTAAAGGCGGTGGCGCATTGTTCGTACGCAGGCTGCTGGGCTGAATCCCACAGGGCATAGCGAATGGTTACTGCTTCATCGGAAGCGGCCGTTTCTTCAGTAGAACCAGAATCGGTTGTAGTTGCCGTGTCACTGTCTGCCTCTTCCGCTTCGCCACCGCCACAAGCTACGATCAACATCGCCAACAAAAGCAGCAGCGCAGTAAGAAATAGATTTTTTTTCATTTTACATCTCCTCCAAGGTTAAATATTTTCAAGAGTTAATTTTGAAGACCTTGCCTACGGCTGGAGCAGGCTGCCTGCTCGACTGTTTTGGTCGAGAACAGTCTGAAATGGATTGGAAAATTTGATCGGCTACCAAATTTTGTTGGCAGCAAATTCACCTCCTTCGTGAACGTTGGTCGGATTGGCAATCCGACGGACGATTTTCAATTTATTTGAACCCAGAAAACTGGATGTTATTGACGACGCGCCGTCCCAGGAGCATGAACAAGATGAGTGTGGGAATCATACTGATGATGGTGGCGGCCATAAGGCCGGTCCAGTCGGGTGCGCCTTGCGGTGTTTGCGAGCGGAAAATGGCCAGGGCTACGGTTAGCACCCGCACGCTTTCATCTTTGCCCACCAGGAAGGGCCACAGATAGGTGTTCCAGGTGGTGACAAAGGTGAGGATGCCCAGTGTCGCCAGGGGAGGCCCACTTATGGGAATGACGATTCGCCAAAAAATGCCAAATTTACTGGCGCCATCCAGGCTGGCGGCTTCTTCCAGTTCCTTGTTGATGCCCAGGAAAAATTGGCGCAAAAAGAAGACGGCAAACGGCGACATCAAGAAGGTGGGGGCGATGATGCCCAGGTAGGTGTTGTCCCATTGCAGGTCCCGAATCAAAAGGAAGTTGGGAATGAGGGTGACAATGCCAGGAACCATCAAGCCGGTAATGTAAACGAAAAACAGCTTGTCTCTAAACGGAAATTTAAGGCGGGCGAAGGCGTAGGCGGCCAGGGCGCTAAAAAAGGTCTGCCCCACCACAACCAGCACCGTGACGATGATGGAGTTACGCAAAAAGAGCCAAAAGTTGATTTGTTGACCAGAACCACCGGCGGCAACGGCCGTTTCTGTATCAACCTGGCCTAACACACGGGCGTAATTGATGGTGGTGAAGCCAACTGGGGCTAACGACTCCGGGCTGGCCAGCATTTCTCGCTGGGTGGAAAGGGAGGTGCGAATGACCCACCAGAAAGGAAAGAGAATAACGATGAGGGCCAAAATAATGACTATCCAGGATAAAACTTTGCCCCACTTTATTTTTATTTTTCGCGGAGCGGCTGGTTGGGAAACAGTGGTTATGCTGCTCATGATCAATTCTCCTTAGGCAACTAGGCCAAATCTGACTCATCGGCGCGCAGGATGCGCATTTGCAGCAGCGTGGCCACGATGAGAATGAGGAAAAGTACAACGGAAACGGCCGTTGCATACCCCATCTGGAACCGCTGAAAGGCAAATTCAAAGATGTACCAGGTAATCACCCGGGTCGCGTCAATGGGGCCGCCGCCAGTGGTTACCGCAATCGTGTCAAAAATTTGGAAGGAACCGATGATGGTGGTAACCAGAACAAATACCAGCACCGGTCGCAAAAGCGGCAGCGTAATCGACCAAAAAATGCGCCGCTCAGTGGCCCCGTCAATCGCCGCTGCTTCGTAAATCGAGTTGGGGATGGTTTGCAGACCGGCGAAGAACAGCAGGGCGGTGTAGCCGGTATATTGCCAGATGTTGATCAGGGCAATCGACGGCATCGCCTGGTCGGGTGATCCGAGAAACGGCTGGCGACTGAAGCCAAAAAATTGGAGTAGATTGTTGGCAAAACCCAAGGAGGGATCGAGCATCCAAAGCCAAATGAGGGCCACAATCACCGGTGGTAGCAGCCAGGGCATGATGAAAATGCCGCGGATGATATTCGACTTTGTCACCCGATCCATCATGACCGCCAGGCCAATGGCCAACATCGTTTGGAGTGGAATGTTCAGCAGGACGTAATACAGCGTCACCTGCAGCGACCGCCAAAACTGCTTGTCCTGGAACATGTCACTGTAATTTTCGAGGCCGATGAACTTGGGGGCAGACAACATATCCCAATCGGTGAAGCTGATATACAGACCCCGCACGCCGGGAACGGCGTAAAAGGTAATGAAGCCGATCAGGCTGGGCAGCAAAAAGAGCCAGGCCAAAAGGGTTTCTTGATTGAATAGGCGTTGCAGCAGTGAGGGTGGGGTGAGCGAATGCGAGCGGGAAGCAGTGGGTGTGGTCATTTTTTCTCCTCTGTCGTACGCTTTGTGAGCGTTCCCGTGAACGTTCACGGAAAATATACAAAATTAGCCACTGTTTGTCAAGAAATAGTTTTTTCTGGCGCTAAATTGTTGGCTAGGTAGAAGATTCGCGCGTGACGAGGGTGACGGGGAGTTCGATGGGGGCGAAGGATTGCTCTGGAGAATCGAGCATGTCGAGAATGCGATTCATGGCGCGTTGGCCGATTTCGTATTTGTCCACGTGCACGCTGCTGAGGGAGGGAATAAAGATGCTGCTGAGGCCGATGTTGTCGAAGCCGACCACGGCCAGGTCATGGGGCACTTGTTTGGCCAGATCATGGGCGGCCCGAATGGCACCGATACCCATCAGATCGTTGTAGGTGAAAACGGCAGTAATCTCTGGATGTTCGCCAAGTAACTGTTGCAGCGCATTGTAGCCGCCTTCAAGGGTGGGGGAAGCACCCACAATCAGCGCCTCATCGTACGGAATGCCGTTTTCAGTGAGCGCTTTTTCATAGCCGCGGACCCGCCGTACCTGACTGCGCGAGAAATTTTTGTTGGCCAGCATGCCAATTTTGCGATGGCCCTGCTGGATGAGATGCGCCACGGCTAAAAATGCGCCGTGTTCATTGTCCACATTAATGACGTTGATGTTGGGGTGGTCGATAAAGCGGTTGACCATCACGATGGGCGCGTAGCTGTCGGCAAAGGTTTGCATGGCAGTTTGTTCCGCAGCATTGCCCAAGATGATGATGCCATCGACGCCCTGGGCCTGGAGTGAGTTAAGCACGCGGATTTCTTCATTTGGATCGTCATCGGTATTGCACAGCAACACGTTGTAGTTGTGTTGTTGGGCCGTGTCCTGCACGCCACGAGCCACTTCGGGGAAAAAGAGGTTGGAGATGTCGGGGATGACCAAGCCGACGGTGTGGGTACGCTGCGTTACCATGCTTTGTGCCTGGCGATTGGGCCGATAGCCCAACTGCCGTACGGCTGCCATCACTTTTTCTTTGGTTGCCGGGCTGATTTCGCCTTTGTCGTTGATGGCTCGGGAAACGGTCTGGCGCGAGACACCCGCCAGGGCAGCGACATCTTCAATTGTGGCTCTTTTCACTTGGCTTATCTCCTCCGTGAGCGTTCACAGTAAGTGTAGCAGTTTCTAGAAAATCGTTCAATTGGCAGGTTTGACCGAATTTACTTGACAACGGCCGTATTCCTGATTATCATATCTGACAACATTATCAAATTTAATAATGGAGTCTGTTTTGCGAAAAATAGAGCTAATCATCCATCCTGTTCGTTTTCAAATTATGCGCGCCATCGGTACTGATGCGTTGACCACCCAGGAGATTGCCGACCGGCTGCCCGACACGCCGAAATCGTCGATTTACCGGCATTTGAAGTTGCTGCTGGAGCACAATTTGCTTTATGTGGCCGACGCCCGGCTGGTCAATGGCATCCAGGAAAAAACGTATCGTCTGGACCAGCCCGCCCGGCTTAGTGCCGAAGAGATGAAGGATATGTCGGCCGACGACCACATTCGCTTTTTTACCACGTTTGCGTTGTCGCTGGTGCAGGATTTTTCCAATTACGTCAGCAAAAGCACACCGATTGACATGATGGCCGATCGTGTTGGCTACAACGAGGTCTCTTTTTATGCGACCAAGTCCGAGCTGGATGAATTGCAGGTGGCGCTTAACAAGGCGGTGATGAAACTGCTCAGTAACGAACCGGGGAACGGCCGTTCCCGCCGCAAATTAGCTATCGTTTCGCAACCACTGCCAGAAAATGGTGGCGATGGCTCATTGAGTGAATAGGTGTTTAGGTGCTCAGGTGTTCAAGTTTAGTTTGACACTTGAACACCTGAATATTTGAGCACTTACAAACTTGCAGACTTGCAAACTTGCAAACTCGCTACACAAATGGAGTAAACAACTATGGAATTCATAACCAATAACCTACCGCTGCTCATCCCTATCATCCTCATCCAGTTGACGCTGGTTGTGTTTGCCCTGGCCGATTTGCTGCGGCGGGAGAATACACGCGGGCCAAAATGGGTCTGGGTATTGGTCATTTTATTTGTCAACATGATTGGCCCCATCATCTACTTTTTAGTGGGGCGGGACGAGGCGTAAATGGATACCTTTGCGATTCGCTGCGAGGGGTTGAGCAAGCAGTACGGCGATGTAAAAGCCCTCCAGCCGCTCGATTTAACTGTGCCGCACGGCGCGATTTTTGGCTTTTTGGGGCGCAACGGTGCGGGCAAAACAACCACCATCCGGTTGCTGACCGGCCTGGCAGTGCCCAGCAGCGGGCGCGCCTGGGTGGCGGGCGTGGAAACGACCACGGCTGACAGCGCCGCGCGCGCCAGCTTTGGCTATCTGCCGCAGGAGCCGGCTTTTTACGGCTGGATGAATGCCACCGAGTATCTGGATTATGTGGGCAAGCTGTGCCAACTGGACAAGCCCACGCGCCAGCGCCGCATTGACGAGATGTTGACATTGGTGAAGCTGACCGACGCGGCCAAACGGCCGATTCGCGGCTTTTCTGGCGGCATGATGCAGCGGTTGGGCATTGCCCAGGCGCTGCTGCACGAGCCACCAGTACTCTTTCTAGACGAGCCGACGAGTGCGCTGGACCCGGCGGGTCGGCATGAGCTGCTGGCGCTGCTGCAAACGCTGCGTGGGCAGGTGACCATCTTCCTCTCCAGCCACATTTTGGCGGACGTGGAGCGAGTGTGCGACACCATTGGCATTATCCGCGAGGGAGAACTGGTGCTGGTGGCGGGCCGTGATGAGCTGATGGCCCAGTACGCTACGGACAGCATTCTGTTGGAAGTGGCTTCAAACTCACCGCTGGCTTCGGAGCAGTTGTTGCCCATCCTGCAAACCCAGCCGTGGTTGCAACAGATTGACCAGGAAAACGGCCGTCTCCACCTGCACGTGAACGATGTGACCGCTGCGCAACAAGGCATTCTGCCGCTCATCGCGGAAAACCAGGTGCAGCTGACCAAGTTCGAATGGATACGGCCGTCTTTGGAGGAAATCTTCCTCTCCATCAGTGACAAGTAACCGGTAATCGGTGAACGGATAACCGGTTACGGATAACCGATAACCGATTACCGATTACGGAAAACGGATTACCAAACATGACACTCTTATTTTCCACAACTGCAGTTTTACTTATGATTTTCATCCCGCTGGGGCTGGCGATTTGGCTGCGGCGGCGGTTTGATGTGCCGTGGGTTTTGTTTTGCGTGGGTATCCTCACCTTCATCGGTTCGCAGACGTACCACATTCCGCTCAATAATTGGCTGACCAAGTTGGGCGTGATTGGCGAGATTGGCCCGGACGCGCCGAATTTGCTGCGAACGGCCGTTATCCTCGGACTTTCTGCCGGGTTAAGCGAGACGATTGCCCGTGTGTTGGGCTACTGGTTCCTCTTTCGTCGTAAGCTGGCTGACCGGTTTGAGGATGGCGTGCTGGTGGGCTTGGGGCACGGTGGCATCGAGGCGATGATCATTGGCGGTGTCTTTACCGCTGGCTCGCTCAGTTCGCTGTGGGCGATTCGGGATGCGGATTTGAGCACATTGGGCATGACGGCGGCGCAGATGACGGCCGTTTCGACCCAACTCACCGCTCTTCAGGAAACGCCGTGGCTGATCTTCTTGGCCGTCTTTGAGCGGCTGATTGCGATCACGCTGCACGTGACGCTGTCGGTGCTGGTGTGGCGCGCGTTTAAGACGCGGCAGGTGTGGCCGGTGCTGTTGGCGGTGGCTTACCATGCGCTGTTGGATGGAACGGCCGTTTACGCTGCGCAATTTTTGGATGCCATCTGGGTGGAACTGCTGCTGCTGGCCATTGCCCTGCCCGGTGCGATTTGGCTGTGGCACAGTTGGCCTGCCGCAGCTAAGACTGGGGCTGGGTTGTCGTGGCAAGCGGAGCTTCGGCTTTGGGGAACGGCCGTCCTGCATGAACTTAAATTGCAATGGCGCACCCGCCGCGCCTTGGTGATGGTGGCCGTGTTTGTGCTGTTTGGTCTGGCGTCGCCGATGCTGGCCAAGTTCACGCCGGAGCTGCTCAAAAGCGTGCCTGGCGCAGAGCAGTTCGCCGGACTAATCCCCGAACCAACCGCGGGGGATGCGGTGGCGCAATACATCAAAAACCTGACCCAGTTCGGCTTTGTGCTGGTCATTTTGCTGGGCATGGGAGCTGTGGCTGGCGAGAAAGACAAGGGTACGGCGGCAATCATTTTGAGCAAGCCGCTGCCCCGCTGGGCCTTTTTGCTGAGCAAGTTTGCGGCGCAGGGCGTGGTCTATTTTGTGGCGCTGCTGCTGGGCACGCTGGCAACCTACTATTACACGCTGGTGCTGTTCGAGCCGCTGGCGCTGGGGCCGTTTTTGTTCGGTGGCTTTCTGCTCTGGCTGTGGACGTTGGTGTATACGGCCGTTACCCTCCTGGGTAGTACGATAGCCAAAAGCATCGGCGGCGGGGCGGGCTTGGCCCTGCTAGGCGCGGTGCTGCTGCTCATTTTGGGTGGCATTCCCCAGGTGGCAAACTTTTTCCCCGGTGCATTGGTGAGTTGGGCGGCGCCGCTTGGCCTGCCGGGCGACGTGCCGTTTAGCGGTGGGTCTTTGGCAGCGAATGGGGTGCTGATACTGGTGTTTTTGATAACGGCCGTTGCCCTCTTCGAACGTCAGGAAATTTAACGATTTACCGCAGAGTACGCGGCGGATATGGAGTTCCGAGCTAGCCAAAGATATCGTCCCAGCGTAAGGAGTGGCAAGGATGGGAAGCAAATGTGATGGCAATCTTTCGAAAATTCAATGGAATGTAATCATCATCTTGTTTTTGATACTTTGCTCCGGAGCTTCGTGTACCGAATCTATCTCACCAAGGGAAATAGTTTCATCTTCACTTCCCATAGATCAATTGTGGCTAGCCCAATTGGAAGAGCCATTAAGTGCTCAACCGGTTTTGACAACTGAAGTAGTTATTGCCCAAACTGCAAAGGCGCTTTATGGTCTCGATAAGAATTCAGGGCAACAGCTGTGGAAGTATCCTTTTCGTGAGCGCCAGTCATCTCCTATACCTGTTATTTCTACCAATGGCGGCTTTGTTGTGTTTGGCGACAAAAGTGGAACTGTAACTGCTTTAAGTGCGATGTCAGGTGAGGTTAAATGGCAACGACAACATTGTGGAAAAGAGAATTATTTTAGTATTGCAAGTATCCTTTCAGAACAAGAAAAAGTATTTGTAGCGTCTCAACCAACAGCTATTGAAGCAATATACTTAGAAAACGGTTCTGTTTCTTGGAGTCACTGTGAAATCAATGATACTCTTTTTCCTTCACGTGGTGCTCGATTGTTTATTGGTGAAGAAGAAAAGCTGTATGTTGTGACAACAGAAGTGCACTTGATCAATCTGGATAATGGAATTATTGAGCAAGCATTTGAGGACAATCTTGCAGGAGCTCAACAGTTAATCCATGAAAGGTTTTATGGTAAAAGCCGGGTTTGGGATGCAAATACAATGAAGCAAATTAGCCTCCTGACTTCACCTAGCTATATACCTCTCCATGGGGATTGCGAGGATTTCAAATTCCCATTTATTTTGGAAGCTAACTATCTCTTTGCTGCAGGAAATTGTGGGGGTGTTTTCTCATTAGATTTAGAAAGCTATGAAATTGTCCAAACCTATCTCAGCGATTTATATGTGATGGGCTCAATTGCAGTTTATAAAGATGCTTTGTACGCATTAACTAGCAACGGAGAAATACACGCATTTGATCCGATTAAC
Organism: Ardenticatenaceae bacterium; assembly: GCA_020634565.1. Classification (GTDB taxonomy): domain Bacteria; phylum Chloroflexota; class Anaerolineae; order Promineifilales; family Promineifilaceae; genus Leptofilum. The sequence continues at coordinate 180,352 of JACKBN010000005.1, read as the reverse complement.
GGTCGAAGTGTTGGTCTTCTCAAAACAAATCAAAGCGTAGGTGGTACAGTGATTTTGCCTTATGGAATCCTATCTGACAATGAGGTTTTGGTTGTGACATTTGGTGATGACGCGATATACGTATTCAAGAAATAAGTTAATACTCTCCCCTTGCAATTTTTATACTTGAGAAAATTACTATGCTGAATGCTCTGCCTCATCGGTCCGGTAAGGAAGCAAATCACGTAGCGGGAGAGTGTGGCTGGTTGTGTCCACGGTGATGGTTTGCGGCGCGTCGGTGAAGTTGAGCGGCAGGCGCACGTCGCCGCGCTAGAACTGTTTCTCTTAATCCAAATTGATTGAAAAATAAGGTTTGTGTCGCTAAATAGTGGTTTTGCCATCTGATTGAGTAGGGGTAAGATTCACGCTTAAGCTGTGTCCACACGTCTACGATTCGAGAGAGAAGGGACGATAACCTTATGCAACTATTCAACCGCTCCTCAGAACCAACAACGGCCGTTTCCCCCGAAAGCAATAAATTTGGCACCTTTGATGGCGTTTTTCTGCCGACGTTGCTCACCATTTTGGGCGCTGTCATGTATTTGCGCACCGGCTGGGTGGTGGGGCAAGCGGGTCTGCTGGGCGGTTTGCTAATTATCGTCATTGCCAACGTCATCACCACCTGCACCGGGCTGTCCATCTCCTCCATCGCTACCAACATTCGCGTGGGAGCCGGTGGCTCCTTTTCCATCATCTCCCAATCGTTGGGGCTAGAAGTTGGCGGCAGCGTCAATCTTCCTTTTTACCTGGCCCAGGCGATTTCCGTTGCCTTCTACATCTTCGCTTTTACCGAAGGCTGGCAATCCATTTTCCCCAGCCACCCCACCATCCTCATCTTGCTTTTTGCCTACGGAGCCTGTTTTGGTATTGCCTTCATCAGTGTGGGGCTAGCGGCACGTATTCGCTATCCCATTTTGTTTATCATCGCCTTTTCCCTTTTCTCTATTGCGCTAGGTGCTTCTACGCGCTTTGGCCATCCGGGAGCCGTGTACACGCCGCAAATTTTTGGCGAGTTTCCCGGTGGTGATAATTTTTGGAGTGTGTTTGCCGTTTTCTTTCCGGCGGTGACGGGTGTACTCGCTGGGGTCAACTTGTCTGGGACGTTAAAAAACCCGCGGAGCAGCATTCCCATTGGCACCATGAGTGCCATCCTGCTGAGCTTTGCCGTCTACCTGGCGTTGGCCTATTGGTCCTCGCTGGTGGCCACGCCCGCTGAACTACAAAGCAATTTTACGATTATGATTGATCGGGCGGCGTTTGGTTGGGCTATTCAGGTCGGGATTTTGGCCGCTACCTTTTCCGCGGCGCTGAACTCGCTGGTGGGGGCACCGCGGGTGCTGCAAGCGATGGCGGCGCACGATGTGGTGCCCTTCAGCAAACTATTTGCTCAGGAAACGGCCGCTGGCGAACCGCGCCCGGCCATGTACCTCACCGGAGCCATTGGCATTGGCACCATCATCTTTGGCTATTTGGGTAGTGGGCTCAACGGTATTGCTCCGCTGATGACCATGTTTTTCCTGGTAACCTACGCCATTTTGAATGGCGTGGTGCTGCTGGAACAATCGTTGGGGCTGACCAGTTTTCGGCCGCTTTTCCGCGTGCCACAAATCGTGCCGCTGATTGGGCTGATCGGCTCTGTGGTGGCCATGTATCTGATCAACCCCATTTTTAGTTTAACCGCCACAGTGATTGTGCTGGTGCTGTATGAGTTCCTCTCACTACAGCATTTGACTGCGCCGTGGAGCGATGTGCGCAGCGGTATGTTTGTCAGCATGGCAGAATGGGCCGCTAAGCGGGTACTCCAAATGCCCTCCGGGCAAGATCGGGCCTGGAAGCCCAGCTTGCTGGTTCCAGTGCAGTCCGTAGCGGCAATACGCTACAGCTACCGCTTTCTAGAGGCGATCACGAAGCCCAATGGTTCGCTGCATATTGTGGGCCTCTATGAAACGGGTCAGCGAGAGCACGTGGTAGCGCTGAGCAAATATGAGCAGGCGTTTGCCAATGACGGCATTTTTGCCCGAGTGGCGCTGCTGGAGGATCGTCGTTTTGGCCATACGCTGCAAACGGCGATGGAGGTTTCTACCAGCACCTTTTTCCGACCCAATACGCTCTTTTTGCCGCTCTTGCCGAGCAGCGACGAGGCGGAGCTGCAATTTATTGTGGATCGGGCGGGTGAAAATGAACTGGGCATTATTTTGTATGCAGATGACCCGGAGACGGGGCTGGGGCGGGAACATGTGATTAACGTGTGGATCCGGGAGCAAAGCCCGGAGTGGGCCATTGGGCTGCGCCTGCCCAATCTCGATTTGTCGCTGCTGCTGGCCTACCAATTGGCACGAAACTGGCCGGGAGAGATTCATTTGCTAACGGCCGTTACCGATGCCGCCGAAGAGGAAAACGCTAGGGCCTATCTGGCGCAGCTTATGGAGTTGGGTCGCATGCCCAAAGGCACCACGCCGCTGGTGTATGTGGGAGATTTTGAAACCTGCTTGCAAAAAGCCCCTCAGGCCGATCTAAACATCTTTGGCTTGCAAACGCATGTCAACTTACCTTTCATGCGGCGTATGATGTCCCTCACTGACTCATCCTGCATCTTTGTGCGGGATTCGGGCATGGAGAGCGCGCTGGTTTAAGATAATGTGCTGGCAGGCAAAAACGCACGGGCAAATCGGCTTGAGAAGGCGCTCATACCAAGCCTTTCTGTGATTGGTTGTTGTAAAAATCCCTTTCTAAATTGGACACAGATTAACACTGGTTTGGGGCTATTATCTGTGTAAATCAGTGTTTAATTTCTTGTTTCAGTCAAACTGATATCTGGCCAGGTTGTTTATTGCCAGGATTGAATGAGGCGGATGGCTTGCTGCCAACGGCCGTATCCTTCGTCCAGATCGCGTTCAGCCATGGGGCGTGGATCGAACTGTTGGTGGCTGCCGGGCAGGGGCGGCAGGCTGGCCAGGTCGGGCCAGATGCCACTTTGCAGCCCCGCTAACAGCGCCGCTGCCCAGGCCGTCGTCTCCGTGAACGTGGGGCGCAGGATGGGAATGTTGAGCATGTCCGCCTGAATCTGGCAGGCGATGTCGCTGGCGGAGACGCCGCCGCCGACCAGCATTTGGCTCATTGTCACCCCTGCGTCGCGGGCCATCGTTTCTTTGATGACGCGCAGCTGATAACCCAGCGCCTCCAAAAAAGCGCGCACAATATGGCCACGTTCGGTGCCCAGCGTCATACCCAGCAGTGCAGCGCGCGCGTGGGGATTGTTATAAGGTGTGTCCAGTCCGGTAAACGCAGGCACAAACATCACCCCGCCCGAATCGGGAACGGCCGTTGCCAATCGCTCTACATCGGCATACTCATCCAAAAAGCGAGCATTGTCCCGCATCCAGCGTATCGCTGCACCGATGACCGTGGTGGGTGCTTCCAGGCAGTACGTCTGTTGGTCGCCCAGATGCCAGGCATAGTAAACGTTGATGTTTTCCTGTTCGGGCAAGGTGTCGCCTAGAAATAGTTTGACGTAAGCGGCCGTGCCGAAGGTAGCTTCGGCGTCGCCGGACTGATGGCAGCCGTGGCCGAACAAGGCCGATTGCTGATCACCAATCATCGCCGTTACGGGCACTACGGCCGTTTCTCCCCCAGGTCCAGTAATTTCAATCTCGCCAAACGGATGCAGCGTCGGCGTCGCTTCTGGTAGCGTATCCAGCGGCACGCCCAGCCAATCGAGCCATTCTTGCCAATATTGCTCAGCGCGAAAATCGTACAGGCCAGTGGCCTGTACCATCGAGGTGTCCATGGCGTGGCCGTTCGCTTGGCCCAGCGCCTTCACCAGCCACAGCGCCGACTGGCCGATGCGCAAATGGCCCGCTTGGGCGGCTTCGCGAACGGCCGTATCGTGCTGCATGCGCCATTTCAGGTGGAGGGAGGTCATGTAGGTGCCGGGTGCATACCCCAGGCGTCGTCGGGCTTCTGCGCCAAAGGGGGAGCGCTCTACTTCTTCGACGATTTCTCTGGTGCGTAAATCTTGCCAGCTGATCGCGTTGCTCAGGGAACGGCCGTTGCGCGCATCCCAGACAAAATCGGTGTTACGCTGGCAGGTGATGCCGCAGGCCGCAATCTGGTTGGGATGAATTTTAGCCTCGCCAATCGCCTCGGTGATGACCGCTGCTACACCCTCCGCCACTTCAGCGGGGTCTTGCTCCACCCAATCGGGCCGGGGATGCAGCCGACCCAGCGGCCGGTACGCATAGCCCAGCACCGTGCCTGCCTCGTCAAGTATCAGCGCCCGGCTGCCGCTGCTGCCCTGATCAATGCCCAACAAAAATGATTTCGACATGCATACCTCCTGTTTTTTGCCACAGAGGAAGAAGAGAAAATAGAGCTGTGCAGTTTTTCTCCAGAACTTACTACTCTGTGAAAAAATATTTACTTAACAACGCATTGCGCTATCACCAACAAGATTGGACCAATTTTAGTCGAGGCATTTTCCAAGATTCTACAATTAAATTGGTCCAATCTGCGGTCCTGCCCTGTGGCCAAAAATTTTATCTCGTTGGCAACAATTCCCCTAAATTTTGGATGATGTAGGTGGGGGTGATGTCGGATTGAACGGCCGTTTCCTTGCTGGTTGCGCCGGTCAGGGTTAGCGCCCCCGCCATGCCCGCGTCCAGCCCCATCAGCACATCCGTTTCCAGCCGGTCGCCAGTCATGATGCAGCGCTCGGCGGGCATATCCAGCAGCCCCAGAATTGCCTCGGCCATGTAGGACGATGGCTTGCCTACCACCGCCTCGATTTTTGTGTCGGTGCACGCCTCGATGGCGGCAATGAGCGCCGCGGCGTCTGGTTCACCGCCGCCGGGGACGGGGCAGTAGCGGTCTGCGTTGGTGGCAAAAAAGCGCGCGCCGTGGCGAATGGCATCGAAGGCGATTTGAAGCTTGCGGTAGACGAAGGTGCGGTCGAAGCTGGCAATCACCGCATCCACCTGATTGGCCTCTTCTGTTAGGGTGAACCCTGCGGCCGTTAGCTCGTCCCGCAGCGACTGTTCTCCCACGACAAACAAGTTGGCTCTCGGCATCCTCCGCTGCAAAAAATCGACCATCACGTAGGAGGAGTTGATCACATCGCTGTCCGGCGTGGGCAATCCCAGCCGAGCCAGCTTTTGGGCATAGGCTTCGCGCGTGCGCGTGGGGTTATTGGAGAGAAAGACGGTTCGTTTGCCCATCTGGCGCAGTTGGGTGATGGTTTCTCCGGCGGTGGGTAGCAGGGCGTCACCGAGGTAAACGGTGCCGTCGAGATCAAAAATGTAGGCGTCGTATTCTTTCATGGATTATGCTCGTCTGAGATTGGACCATTTTGCACCTCCATGACGAAAGTTTCGGTAAAAGAAAATGGTCCAATCTTGCTGGTTGACAATAATTCTTTGCTGCTGCCGCTTGTTGAATGCAAATGTTCAGCAGCATTGGCACATGATTGTCCACGTTTTGGGTGTTGATGACCAGATACGGCCGTTTTGCCACAGGGTTTTTCATTTTTACTGAATGGGACGCGGATGAACGCGGAAAACGCGGATATTGCTATGTTGCAAAGAAAAAGGCGGCTCGTTGCCGAACCGCCTTTTGCCAGGATGGAGTTGTTGAGGGGTAGAATTAAGGGTACGTGGCGTAAACGGCCGTTTCCCCAGATTCATTAAATGTAAAAACGGAATAAGCTTCGTCTGCCATGCCCGGGGTTTCCATGCCCGGCGAACCGATAGGCATGCCCGGTACGGCCAAGCCAGCCACATCCGGTTTTTCGGCTAACAAACGACTAATTTCTGCTGCGGGAACATGTCCTTCAATGACATAGCCATCCACGACGGCCGTATGGCAGGAGTAGAGCTGTTGGGGAATCTGGTAATTGTCTTTTACCGCGATCAGGTCATTGATCCCTTTTTCCACCACGGTGAATCCATGTTCTTCCAGGTGGGCGCTCCAATCGCCACAGCAGCCTCAGGTGGGTGTCTTAAACACCGTCACCACGCCTGGCTCATCAACAACCGCCAATGGACCGGCGTCTGCTGCCTGATTACAGGCAGCAAGGATGATGAGCAGTAAGGAGACGATGAGCAAAAAAGCACGTTTCATGCGGAATCCTCCGAAAAGTTTGTCAAGGAAACCAAAATGGAATTGGCTTCAAATCTGAGGGAAGATTACCCGCTAGTATAAGAATATAGTATTGACATCGGTAAGTAAAACTTATGGAAGAATGTCATAATCCTGAGTTGCCTATGATTATTGCCTGACAATGGTTGAACAAAATGGCGAAACAACGATAATTGAAGCTGACTTACGCTTACGAATTGGAAACCTTTATGAAGACACCAGCCGGCAAAGAGTGCCGATTTTACTACCAAAACTTTCATCGCGGCCGTTCAGAACAAGAGTGCCGCCTTATCATGGGCAATCCTCGATCCGAATCTTGGCGACCCAGTGATTGCGGGAACTGTCCTGTGCCGGATATTTTGCTGGCCAACAGCAATCCGAACCTGGTGCTGGAAGCATCCATTGAGAAGGGATTTCTCGGCTTAAACCGGCGCGTGAGCGTGAAAGCCTTTTGCAGCAAGCATCTCATTGATGTGGCTAAACCGCAGGTTGGCTGCCCGGAATGTGCCAAAGAAAAACCAGGGTTGCCCGACTTATTTGATAATCTATAAAAGATTGAGCTGGCAATAAACCGCAGCTCGCCATCCCCTCCAGAGAAGTTATGTTAAAAGCCGTACTTTTTGATTTAGACGATACCCTGCTGGGCAACGATATGGATCGTTTTTTGCCCGGTTATTTTGGCTTGCTGGGCAAATTTGCCGAAAAATATTTGCCGCGCGACCAGTTTTTGCAGGAGCTATTGGCCAGCACCGAGGCGATGATTCGCAATGTGGATCCGACGGTGAGCAACCGTGATGTGTTTTGGCAAACGTTTGAGCAGCGTACAGGATTGAAGGCGGCTGAGTTGGAACCGTTTTTTGAGCAGTTCTATCGCAATCAATTTTCTCAGCTGCGTGACCGGACCGAGAAACGGCCGTTTGCTACCAAACTCGTGCAATATTGCCTGGAACAAAACCTGGCTGTCGTTGTGGCTACGAACCCGCTTTTTCCCCGCATTGCCATTGATGCGCGGCTGGATTGGGCGGGCCTCCCGGTAACAGAGTACGACTTTGCCCTGGTGACCACCTATGAGAACATGCACGCTGCCAAGCCGCAGCCTGCTTACTACTCTGAGATTTTAGACAAAATTGAGTGTGCCCCCGAAAATGCGCTGATGATCGGTAATGATTGGGAAAACGACATTTTGCCTGCGCATAGCATTGGGCTGCAAACCTACTGGCTATCGTTAGACGGTGAATCGCTGCCCACAGATTTGTCGGTGCCATACGGCCGTTCCCTCGAAGACGTCTACGATTTTTTAACCACGCAGCCAACTGCTAGATAAGATGATTGTCAAATCGGTGTTAAGTTGCGTCTGTTAGCCGTCATTCTGCAAACCTGAACACAAACAGTTGCCAGCTATCCGCTAAAAAAACTGTCACATAATTTGTGTCGGCCGCAACCTCGAAATAATAATTGGCAATGTCATCACCCAGTAAAAAGAAACTGTTGGAAAAATTGATCCAACCAATGCGTTCGCCCGTGAACTTATCTAGCACCTTGAGTTGAGCATCTTGTGTTAAATAAAATAGGTATTTCTCAGTAACGGCAAAGTTGCTAACGACACGCTCTGCATCAATGAGAGAAGTCGGCCGTTTTGTTTCCCACAAAATATCCCCAGAATTTGTGTTAAGCGCCTGAATTTGCCCTTGAAAAGTTCTGACATAAATACGATCCCCGTCGAAAAAGGGATCTCCTTCAAAGCCGTTAGGGCTGTGCCGCCAACGTTCAACCTCCGTTTTATGGTCATAAGCCACAAGGCTAAAATTGCTGATGTAGAAGTAACTAATGTCTTCATCAAAATACAGTAATTTGCTGTAGGTAGACAAGCTCTCATCGAGAAAGGGACTTCCAGAATCAGCCTCAAAAATAACTGTTTTGTCTTGAGAAACATGGACAATTAAGTGGTTTTCCGAGAGTGAAATGCTACGTACGTTCTGTCGTGGCGAAAAATCATGTACCCACGCCGTGTTTACATCTTGCAAATTATAGGCAACAACTTCGCCGTTGTTTCTCTCCACAAAAATATGGGAACTGTTGTGGAGCACACGGCCAAAGTAGTCTGCTTTTTCCTCCCAAATTCGCTCTCCTGTGTCAATATCGAGCTTGGTGAAAATCATGCCTCTGCCTGGGGGTGTGTCATAATATTCATTTTTGACCGCAAAGATGTGGTTGTCGGCAATGACAAGGCTATGTAATAAATTTTCTGAGCTTTCCCAGAGCGTTTCGAATTGAGACGAATGATCAAGGATTGTGTGTGCAGGTTGATTTTCAAAACGGTTATGTTGTTCGATTGGAGTGCTTAGATAATCAATGAAAAGATAAAGAGCAATGACAGACAGCACAACAAACAGCGCGACTAGGAAAAAAAGTATCAAACTGTACGGTTTCAGTTTTGCTCTGAGTTGATTCATGTCGTTAGTTCTTTTTGTTTTGATATTCAGCCAAGCGTGCCGACGCTTCATCTTTGCGGCTGAGTGCGTACAACGCTCCGTATCCCTCAATAACCAAAGAAGCAGACACCAAGCCATACGGCACGGCTTGAACTGGATCGCCGGTTTTCGCCAAACCGACCATGAAGCCGCCGCAGAAGCTGTCGCCTGCGCCCGTCACATCCACCAGGCGCGGGTCGTTGCTTGTGTGGAAGGCGGGGAAAGGTGTGATGGTTTGGGAACGGCCGTTTACCAGCAGCACCCCCTTCGCCCCATTTTTCACCACCACCCAGCGCGCGCCCCACGCCGTCAGCGTCAGCGCCGCTTCGCCTAAATCCACGCCATCCCCAAAAAGCGAACGAATTTCCATCACGCTGGGCAAAAAGACGTCTACCTGCGGCAAAATTTGCTGAATGTATGCGGCTCGTTCAGGCACCATGTACCGCTCCCCCGGATCGAGCGTAATTTGCCGAATGCCCCGCTGCCGCAAACAAGATGGCACGCTCAGATGCGTTGCCAGCGCCGCGGGAGACAGGTGAACGGCCGTTACGCCGTCCCAGCGCTCCGGCCAATCTGCCGGGCGCAGCGCCAATGGTTCATAATTGTGCGGATCGTCCTGGCCAGGAGTGGAATGTTTGTAGTCGCTTAGGGCAGCGGGCAAGGGGTGGCTGATGCGGGCAAAGTGGGCGGCGGGATTGGTGTCATCGCGACGGCCGTTTGGCAAGTACGCAAAAAAGGTGCGGTGATCCTGCGGCGTCTCCAGCCGCACCAGCCCCTCGATGCCGATTTGCTGTTGGGTGAGCGGCTCTAGCCAGGCTTGCGGATAATTGCTGCCAATTCGTGCCCACAAATGAACCGGTTCGCTCCACAGCGCCGCCCCAACTGCGGCATACAGTGCGTTGCCGCCCACCATCTCCACCCGCGCCTCGCCCGCGTGGGTGATCAAATAATCCATACGCATGCCGCCTGCGGTGACAAACATCGTTACCTCAATTACGCAATTACTAATTACTCAATTACCAATTACAAATCGTAATTAGAAATTGGTAATTGGGTAATTATCGCCTGACCTCATCAATCTCCTCGCTGCTGCGGATGCGGGAGATGCCGCCGCCCCCTTCCACGCTGCGCCCGCCGCCAAAGCCGCGAAAGTACGGTTCGTCCAGCAGTTGGGCGCGGTAGGCGGCAAACAGGGTGCCGGGCAGACAGGTGAGCAGCGGAGAGAAGCATTCCCGAGTTGGCACGGCCGTTTCCCACACAAAATCCAGCTCTGGATGTGCAGCCAAGGCGCTGCCCCGGGGCGCAATCGCCGCCACGCGCCGCCCGATGGCTTTGGCCGCCGTCACCAGTTCCAGCGCGCGCCCCTCGTCCCAACCGCCCGCACCGATGAACACGGTGGGTGTGGCCACCTGCCGCCCAAAATATTGCAGATGCGCCCATTCTTCCGTGTCTTGGGCAACGGCCGTATCCCCACTGGCTTCTAAAATTTTGGCTGCGCTAAACTGTGCCGTTCCCAAATTTGGCCCCGCGCCGCAAAAAACAAACTGGTCCGCGTCATGCCACGCCTCGGTTGCTTGCCGGGTTGTTTTGTCGCTGAGGGCGATGGTGTGGGCCATCAGTTCTGCCATGTGCGCCAGTTCGCGGCGCAGCTTGTTGGCGGTGGCTTTGGGGAGATGGCCGCGATGTTCGCCCAGCTGAATGGCGCACAAATACAGCGCCAACTGCGAAGCGACGTAGCTGCGCGTGCCGGGCACAATCAGCCCTTGCAGTTCGGCGGGGAGGGGCGGAACGGCCGTTTCCAACACAAATTCTGCTGCCTGGCCGAGTGGCCCTTCTGGATTGCCGGTGAGCGCAACGGCCGTTGCCCCAGCCTGCCGCGCCAGTGCCATCGCCTCCACCGTGCGGCTCACCGCGCCACTGACGGAGACGGCCAGCACCAAATTGCTGCCGCGCCCCGTCTCTGGCAAAAAACCGACCGCATAGCGCGCAAACTGCATCGCCGTCATCGGTTCGCAGGGCAAACCGGCTAGCTGCTCAAAGGCGAGTTCTGCATTCAGCGGAGCAAAGTAGCTGTCGCCGCAGCCGGTGGTGAAAACGCGCTCAATTTTCTGGCTGAGGCTGGGGGTGATTGTGTGACGAACGGCCGTAACCAATTCATCAATCATTGCCAGCACCAGGTCTGGTAAGGTGTCTACTTGCTGGTGAAGCGGGGAGCGGTTCATAGTGGTTTTACCCTTTAGAAACGGTTTTTGTAAGTATTGTATGAGAAAATAGTCCTGTTGTGATCGAAGCGTAATTTTACCACGGGACTAGTGGAGCTAGTCAAAAAATGAACCCAAAACTGAAGACTTCACGGCTGTTTGTTGGAGCATTCCTGCTCATAGCTGGCTTGTTTTTGCCTGCCGGATCAGCGATTCGGTTACGGGCGGCGACCATTACGGTTACCAGCACCCTCGACGAAAACGATGGCAGTTGTGACGACGGGGATTGTTCTTTGCGCGATGCTGTGGGAACGGCCGTTCCCGGCAGCACCATTTCTATTCCCTCGGGCAGTTATCTGCTCACCTTAGGCCAACTGGTTGTAACCAAAGATTTAGAACTGGTTGGCGATTCCCCGGCCCCCATTTTAGACGGCAACGCCAGTGGGCGTGTCTTGCTGTTGGATGGCCATTTCACCCTGACGCTGCAAAATCTTATTGTCACCAATGGCAGCAGCGACAATGGCGGCGGCATTTACGTGGATAGCGGCCGTTTGGCCGTCATCAACAGCGAAATTCGCCAGAACAGCGCCACCATGAACGGTGGCGGCGTGTATCTGGGGGATGGTGGCACGCTGTCCTTGAGCACCGGTGCCATTGCCCAAAACGATGCCACGCTTAATGGTGGTGGCGTCTACAACATGGACGGTATGATCACGCAAAACGGCGGCACCATTGAATACAATAGTTCCGGTACAGGTGGCGGCGTTTTTGTCAATTTGGTTCAGGCCACCTACACCCTCACCAATGGTTTGGTGCAGCACAACACCAGCACCGCGCTGGAGAAGGGGGGCGGTGGTGTCTATGTGGCGCAGGGTACGGTTACCGTCAACGGCGGCCAAATTTCTGATAACAGCGGCGTGCGCGGTGGCGGCATCGAGGCGGCCAACGGCAAGATCGTCCTGAACGATGGCCTGATTCAGCAAAACCAGGCGCATTACGGCGGCGGCGTGTATCTCTCATTCCCTGGCGCATTGCTCACCCAAAATGGAGGCGTCATCAGCTACAACGCGTCCAGCGCTACAGATTTTGGCGGCGGTGGTGTGTATGGCTTCCAGGGCAGCATGGTGATGACGGGCGGTACGATTAGCCACAATACGGCCGTTACCGATGGCGCTGGCGTCAACATTCGTTTTGGCGATCTCACCATCTCCGGCGGCGAGATTGTGCACAACACGGCAGACCGTTACGGTGGCGGCATCTTTGTAGAAGAAGCCACGCTCACCATTACCAACTTGCAGTTAGGCGAGAATGCCGCTGACGACGGCGGCGGTTTGTATCTGGCCGAATTAGCAACGCTGGACCTGGCGCAAACGGCCGTTTACAGCAACACAGCCACCACAAATGGGGGCGGTCTGCTGCTGGTAGGAAGTTCTGAACTAACCAACGCCACGGTGAGCCGCAACGCAGCCCAAGCCGACGGCGGCGGTTTCTGGTTGCAAACGGGCAGCGCCACGCTCAACAATGTGACTGTTGCGGAAAATACGGCCGTCAATGGCGGCGGTCTCTACACTAGCGGCGCAGCCGCCACGTTTCACAACACCTTGCTGGCAGGTAACAGTGCCACCACTGGCCCCAACTGCGGCGGCACTGCTGTTACCAGCGCGGGCTACAACCTCATCCAGGATGCCACCGACTGCTCGCTAACCGGTGATTTGACGGGCAATATTTTGAGCCAGGACCCGCTGCTGGAGCCGCTGACGCTTTACAATGGCCCCAGCTATCTGCATCCGCTGAATGTGGCCAGCCCGGCCATTGATGCGGGTGATCCGGCAGTCTGCCCGCCCACTGACCAGCATGGCCGTCCGCGACCGCTGGATGGCACTATGAACGGTACGGCCGTTTGTGACATTGGCGCGTTTGAGTTTGGCATTCCCGTGCGGGTGGGCGACGTTTCCGTAACCGAAGGCGACAGCGGTTCAGTGCAGGCTGAGTTTGCCGTGACGCTCGATTTTGCTGCGCCGGTGACAGTAACCGTCGATTTTGCAACGATGGCCCAAACGGCATTGGAAGAGGTGGATTATACGGCCGTTGCCGGCACGCTTTCCTTCGATCCTGGCGAGACAGCCAAAACCGTCTCGGTGCCTGTTTTGGGGGATTTGTTAGACGAACCAGACGAAACCTTTATCGTCACGCTGAGCAATCCCGTCATGGCCTTTTTGGCAGATGGCGAGGGTGTGGGTACGATTGTGGACAATGACCCACTGCCCGCCTTGTCCATCGGTGATATGAGCGTAACCGAAGGAGACGATGGCACGCTGCAGGCCGATTTTGCCGTGACGCTAGGTGCGCCTAGCGGCAAGACGGTTCAGGTGCATTACGCCACAGTGGATGGCAGTGCACTGGACGGGGTGGATTATACGGCCGTTTCTGGCACGCTCACCTTCACACCTGGGCAAACCAGCCACACCATTCCGGTCACCATCCTCAATGACATCTGGTTTGAAGAAACGAAAACGTTCTCCATGATGCTGGATTCCCCAGTAAACGCCACGCTAGACGTCAGCGAAGGCACCGGCACGATCCTGGACAACGATCCGCGCCGTGTGTTCTTGCCGGTGGTGGTTAGTCAATAATTTGCAGTTGGCCACAGAGATTTTTGAGTAGCTTCTCTTTTTTCTCTGTGGCTTTTTTTAGAGGTGCGTTTGGATGAGATCGTGAATTTGCCAGCCAAGCGCACCGGCACACCAGCTTTGATTGCCTAAAATCACCACATCCAATTGCTGCGTTGGGTAATGGTAAAAGCGACAGCTCACGCCGTCCTCTTCGCCGGTGTGCCCCCAGCGCAGCAGTTGATTTTGTGAGTCAAACACAAATTCATTGCCAAAGCCATAATGCCAAAAATAGCCGCGCATCGGCGTCTCTTTTTGCTGGATGTGCGGGGTGAGCATCGCCTGTGTACGTTCCGGGGAGAGAAGACGGCCGTTCCTCAGTGCCACGCTAAAGTTGTGCAGATCAACGGCCGTTGCCACCGCGCCACCATCCCCCGCTGCAGCAGGCGTGGTGCTGTAAATGTTCTTCTGCCAGGTGGTTTGGCCCGCCTCGTTTTCTTGCGGCACGTACCCTTCAGCCAGATTGTCAGCCACGGCATCGAGCGGAATAAAGTCTGCACCAGTCATGCCCGCCGGGGCAAAAACGCGCTGGCACACCGCCTCAAAGTAACTTTGACCGGTCACCGCCTCGATGGCCAATCCCAATAAAATGTAGCCCGCATTGTTGTACTGGTACCGTTCGCCCGCACCAAAGTTGGGTGGTTTCTGGCTGAACAGCGGTAGATAATCCGCGTTTTGGCGCAGCAGGTAAAGCGGATTTTCCCGGCACAGCGCCGCCCAATCCGCCTCCCAATTTTCAGACTCCTCAAACCAGTCGGCAATCCCTGAACTCATGGTAAGCAAGTGGAAGATGGTGACGTTGGCGGGAATGGTCGTTTGGCTCAAATCGAGCAGCTCGTGGATGGGCGTCTCTAGCTGGAACTGGTTTTCGTCGATGAGTTGCAGGGTGGCAACGGCCGTAAACATTTTAGAGATCGACGCCAGCCGAAAGCGGGTTTCCAGCGTGTTGGCAATGTCCCAGCCGCGATGCGCCAGCCCAGAAACATACCTTAGCTGCGGTTCACCCGCCTGCCAGATGCCCACCACGCCTGAAAATTGATCAGTTGCTACTTTTTCGGCCAAAACGGCCGTTACTTCTTCTATAAAATTCATCATGCCCTCGCTTTTGTGCCGCCATTATCCAGGGTTGTGCTTTGGTTGCAAATGGGACGCGGATAAACGCGGATGACGCCGATAAATAAAAATCAGCGTTTATCTGCGTTCATCCGCGTCCTTACTCATTTCAGAAGTTAGATGAATGAAAAACCGCATTTTAGAACCCACCATACCAACCAAAATCGGGGTAAAATGGCGCACCTTTTTTAACCATGCGGAGACCTTATGAAACACACCATTCGTTTAACCCAGCAAAAAATCGGCCGTTACCAAAAAATTGTAGAAACGCTTGTGTATCGGCAGCTACAACAGTTGGCTCCCTTTCGCTACAAGGAGATGCGCGAACTGGATGCGCAACTGCTCGATGCCCAGTTTGATGACAGTGCTTGGACCAGCCTGCCGCCCCATTCGTATTGGGGTGGGGCCAACATCAATTTTGTAATGCGCGGCAGCTTTACTGTGTCTGAGAACTTTGCCGCCGACGCGCCCGTCGCCCTGCATTTGCCGCTGGGAGACGCGGGCCAGTTCAGCCATCCCGAAGCGCTGGTCTACCTGGATGGCCAACCGTACGCGGCGGTGGATCGGCATCATCAGGAAGTTTTGCTGCCGCCAGAATTGCGAGACGGCCGTTCTCACCACATTCTGCTCTGGGGTTGGACGAGTACGGTGGGCTATGAAGCAGGCAAGCAGCTCATGCTGCGGGAATGTGCCGTGGTGCAGATTGATTCACCTACGCGGGATTTTGTCGTTGGCTCTCGCACCGCACTGGAAACTGTGGAGCTGCTCGACGAAGCCCATCCCGCGAAAATGCGCCTGCTCAACGCGCTGGACGCTGCTTATAAATTACTCGATTTACGGGAACCATTTGGTGATGCTTTTTACGACAGCGTACCGGAGGCGCTCGCCGCTTTACGCGAAGGCATTGCCGACGCTGGAGCCGCACTGGACGTCGATCTCATTGCCGCTGGACACGCCCACATCGACGTGGCCTGGCTGTGGCCGTTGGCCGAAACGCGGCGCAAGGCGGGGCGCACCTTCACCAACGTGCTGCGCCTGATGGAGCAGTTTCCCGATTACCATTTCACCCAGAGCCAGCCCCAGCTTTATGATTATGTGCGGCAGGATTATCCAGAATTATTTGAGGCAATGAAGGCAAGAGTAGCAGACGGCCGTTGGGAACCGATCGGCGGTATGTGGGTGGAGGCGGATTGCAACATCACCGGGCCGGAATCGCTGGCGCGGCAGTTTTTGCTGGGCCGCACCTTCTTCCGCGAGCATTTTGGTGATGCCGCCGAATCGCCGTTGCTCTGGCTGCCCGATGTGTTTGGCTACGCTTGGAGCTTGCCGCAGCTGATCAAATTGGCCGGGCTGGATTACTTTTTCACCATCAAAATTGGCTGGAATCAAGTGAATAAAATGCCATACGACTCGTTTTGGTGGCAAGGGATTGACGGCACGCAGGTGTTGACCCATTTCAGCACGACGCCAGAAACGCCGTGGCGTAGCGAAAAACCTGGTCCGCAAGATTTGCTCAACTCAGCCACCTACAACGCCCAGCTGCGCGCCTTCACCGCGCTCGGTTCGTGGAGTAAATTGCAGCACAAAGAGTCGCAAAACGTGCTGTTGATGAGCTACGGCTACGGCGACGGCGGTGGCGGCCCCACCCGCGAAATGAACGAAAACGCCCAATGGCTGACTGATTTCCCTGGCCTGCCGCGCGTACAGCAGGGCAAAGTCATAGACTTTTTCCGGCGGTTGGAGACGGAGAGCGGGGCGGAGCTGCCGACCTGGAATAATGAGCTGTACCTGGAACTGCACCGGGGCACGCTCACAACGCAAAGTCGCAACAAGCGGGCGCATCGTAAAACCGAGTTTTTGCTGCACGATGCGGAGTTTTTGGCGGCGCAGGCGGCGCTGCTGGACGGCACATTTGCCTATCCGCATGAAACATTGCGGCAGGCGTGGCAGCGGCAATGTTTGCAGCAGTTCCACGACATCATTCCCGGCAGCAGCATTCACCAAGTGTACGAGGATTCCGCGCGAGATTATGCAGAGATTGGGGAGATGGCAACGGCCGTTTCCCAAACCGCCCTCCAAGTTATCCAACAACAAAGCGGCGGCGACTTACTGCTCATCAACCCGACTGGTTTTGCTCGCAACGATTTGGCATTTTGGGCAGGTAGTTTGCCAGAAGGGAAGCAGGTAGCTGGCGTGTTGACGCAAGAAGTTGAGGGCGGCACGCTGCTGGGTGGGGTGGAGATGGATGGTTTGGCGATACGGCCGTTCAGCTTCACAATGGTCAGCCACCAAGCAACCAAACCCCAACGACTACCCGCTCATCGCCTCCCAAAATTGCTGGAAAACGCGCTTACCTTCGCGTGGAATTTAACGAATCGGGCGACATTTGCCGCGTTTACGACAAGGTGCAGCGGCGCGAAGTGCTGCCTCCTGGCACGATTGGCAACCAGTTCCAGGCATTCGTGGACCGTCCGCTCAATTGGGACGCGTGGGACATTGATATTTACTACGACGACAAGACGTATCTGGCGGAACCGGCCAGCAGCGTAGAGGTGATTGAAGCCGGGCCGCTGCGGGCGACGTTGGTCATCCGTCGGCGCATTTTGAGCAGCGAGTACACCCAGCACATCTCTCTCAGCTACAACAGCCCGCTGCTCCGCTTTGACACGACCATCGATTGGCAGGAACGCCACATTCTGCTCAAGACAGCCTTCCCGGTGGACGTGCTGTCGCCGGTGGCCACCTACGAAATCCAGTGGGGCAGCGTGCAGCGACCGACGCATCGCAACAGCTCCTGGGATTGGGCGCGCTTTGAAACGGCCGCTCAAAAATGGGTCGATCTCAGTGAAGGCGGTTACGGCGTGGCGCTGCTCAATGATTGCAAATACGGGCACGACATTCATAACAACGTGATGCGGCTCTCGCTGCTGCGTGCCCCCACCAGCCCCGACCCGGAAGCGGATCAGGGACGGCACCAGTTTGCTTATGCGCTTTATCCGCATGCGAACGCAGGTAGCGTCGTCAATCCCGCTGAGATTGCGCAGGTGGCGTATGCGTTCAACGATCCGCTGCTGGTGGTGGAGGGTGTGGGGGGTGAGGAACGGCCGTCTCCGTCGCTCATCCAAACGCCAGCCAACTTCATCGTAGAAACGGTGAAGCAAGCCGAAGATGGTCGCGGCCTCATTGTACGTGGCTACGAGTGCAACCGGCAGCGCGGCTGGCTGACGTTCACCACCAGATTCCCCGTCGCCGAGGCGCATCTATGCAATTTGCTGGAAGAAACAATGGAATCGGTGGCGGTGGATGGCACTGAGCTGAAATTGTATGTGAAGCCATTCCAGATTGTAACGTTGCGGTTGGTTGTTTAGTTTTTAATAGGACGCGGATGAACGCAGATAACGCGGATGAAGAGAAATAAAATCAGCGTCATCCGCGTTAATCAGCGTCCAAATCTTTATTTGGTGGTTTCGACGCGTTGCCAGAGGGTTGTTAACGGCCGTTTCTTCACCCGTACCTGCCAAAAAACCAGTGCCCACAAATGCAGCCGCGCCGCAAACAGGAGCAGCGTCCACCACAGTTCCTTTGGAGAACGGGCAAATTTGAGGGCCAGCGCAGTGCCTTGCTGCGCTTCCAGCCTGGCGGAGCGCATGGAGTAGGGCGAGTTGCGCACGTAATCCTGCGCATAGCCACCAGCAGAGCGCACCTTTTGCCGCAGCCAGTCGGCGTAGGTGGTGGGGTACTTCACAAAAACGGCCGCTTCCGGCGCGTACCGAATCTGATACCCTTGCTCAGCGATGCGGTGGGAGATGACGGCATCTTCTGCCAGCGCGTCTTCCGGAATGGGCGGGATGAGTTGACGACGGGCGGCAAAGAGGTAGCCGGAGCAGAGTAAGAATTCGTCCGTCGTGTCGCGGGCCAGCCGAGTTTGGTGGGCTCCTTCTACCAAAACGTGTGACCAGTAGCCTAACTTTGTGCTGCGCGGACTGCTAGAAAACGGCCGTCCCGTCACCGCCCCGACGTTTTCATTGGCAAAGGGAGCCAGCAGTGCGCCAGCGCGTTTTCCCCAATCGTGACGTCCCCGTCGCTGAACACCACGATGTCGCCTTTGACGGCCTGCAAACCAAGGTTCAGCGCCGCAGGCTTGCCGCGTTGTTCTGGTTCGGGCACATGGTGGATTTGGGGGAATTTTTGGGCGTATTGGTGGACAACGGCCGTTGTCTCCGCATCGGGGCAAACAATGAGCAGCTCGCTTTCCGGCGGCAGCTGGGGCAAAAAAGCCTCGATGGCCTGGGCCACCGTTACGGGTTCACGAAAAGCCGTGATGAGGACAGAAACCATCTGTTTATGAATTGGGGTTACTGAGAATCGGCCGGGCCGTACTCAACCGAAACGCCTTTGGCGCGGCCTAGAATTCCCTCAAACGAGGCAATGACCGCCATGAAAAAGACGTTGACCCCGATGGCCATAGAAAGCGCCAGTCCGAGGTGACTGAAAACGGCCGTTACTGGCCCCGCCAAGCTATCAAGGATGAGGCCCATCCAGCCCAGCAGCGACAGGACGAGGACGGCGGCGGCCATCGCCAGCAAGAAGGCGGGCCAGGCGCGGCGGTCGGAGCGGCTGGGCATCATGCCGTTGGCAATGGCAAAAAGCAGGTACAGCCAGAGGAAAAAGTCAGGCGTCTGGAAGATTTGCTCCAGCGCCGTGGTTAACGCCTCCAATTCGCCAGATTGCAAAGCGGTTGTTAGCTGCGTGACGCTAAATACCTGGAAACCAATGAGCAGAATAACGGCCGTTCCCACAATCAACGGCGCTCCCCCGATCAGGCTTTCGCGAATGGGACCCAGAGTGCGCCCTTTGTAATATTCCACGTAACCCAGCTGCACCGTGCCATCGGACTGCATTTTGGGGATGATGGAGAAGCCGCCGGTGCGCACGCCCAGAAATGTGGCTGCCAGCCAATGGCTTAGCTCATGCAAAAACACGCCCGGCAGCAACACAATCGCGTAGAAAATAATAGCCCGTTCTGGCTTGCCCATGAGCAGCAGCGAAAGACCATGCAGGTGGGTATGAATCCAGCGCTGCATGATCAGCAAGATGATCATGGCAAAAGCAACCCAGACAAAGGGCATGAGGGCATTGCTCATAAACCGTTCCGTTGAGATGTAGCTGCGGATTCTTTCCGAGTAGTTATCGGTGGAAAGAATCCGCGACTGCAAATTATCAGACTGCGTTTTTCACCAGTTCGACAAAGCCTGCCTTGAGGCTGGCCCCACCAACCAGGGCACCGTCGATGTCTGGCTGGGCCATGTATTCGGCGATGTTGTTTTCTTTGACGCTGCCGCCGTACTGGATGCGTACTTTTTGGGCGGTTTCTTCGCCAAACATGTCGGCGATGGGGCCGCGCACGCTGAGGCCGATAATGCTGCCCGCCTGGGCGGCGCTGGCGGATTTGCCGGTGCCAATCGCCCAAATTGGTTCGTAGGCGATGATGAGACCGGCGACCTGTTCGGCCGTCAGGCCATCCAGAGCGGCACGCACCTGCCCGCTGACAAAGGCTTGTGTTTCGCCTGCTTCATTTTGGGCCAGCGTTTCACCGACGCAGATGATGGGAATGAGGCCGTGAGCCAAAGCCGCTTTGGCTTTTTTGTTCACGCCTTCGTCCGTTTCGTTGAAATATTCGCGCCGTTCGGAGTGGCCGATGATGACGTAGGAGCAGAACGGGGTGAGCATGTTGGGCGCGCATTCGCCCGTATAGGCACCGTTGTCGGCAAAGTGCATGTTTTGGGCGCCCACACCGATGTCGGTGGCTTGCAGCGCTTCGGCAACGCCGGGCAGGGCGATAAACGGCGGGCAAACAACCTTGTCTACGCCTTTGATCTGGCTGAGGCCGTTACGAATTTCGCGAACAAATTCAACCGCTTCAGCGGCCGTTTTATTCATTTTCCAGTTTCCAGCAATAATTGGGGTACGCATGACTCTCCTTCAAAAATAAACTAGCGCAGAGAGGCGTAGGCGCAGAGAAATCGGGTCTGCACAACGGCCGTCTCTGGGGTTGAATTGGTAAGAATTACGGCCGTAATTCTACGATGTTTTCTTCAATTCGGGTAGCCAGCCAGGCGGATGGCTCGTGCTGGAGGGCTTCTTCTAAAGTGGCCAGCGCTTCATCGGGCCGGTCGAGTTCTTTCAACAGTTGGGCTTTCACAAACAGCAGATCAGCCGCGAAACGGCCGTCATCCAATGCTTCGGGGGCATCAAGCAGGGGGAGGGCTAATCGTAAACGGCCGTCGTCGTACAGCATGTACGCTTCGCCGATGGCCAGCGTGGTGGGATGATGAGCATCTTCGCGCAGCAGTGCCAGATACTCTTCGACACGCCGTCCTGACGTATCGTTTAACAGGTAGGCCATCATCAGGTTTTGCTGGATTTCCAAATCCTGGCGGTATCGGGTGAGCCCTTCTTCCAGCACCACGATGGCCAGCTCGTATTGCTGCTCTTCCATGAGTCGGCTGGTGAGCGTGTGAATGGCGATGGGCACGCGGGTGCGCTGCACAATGTCGCGCACGACGGTGCGGGCATCCTCCGGGCGTTCGTCGCGCAGGTAGGCGGCGGCTAGTTCGGCGGCCAAAATGTTGCTTTCTGGGTTTTCAGCGTACAGATCTTCTAGTTCTGGCACGGGGCGAATAATCAGCGGAAGTTCAATCTCTTCGGCGAATTCAGCGGGTGGTTCGTTTGGTGGATTTGCTGCGGAGGGGTCAACGGCCGTTTCTGGGGGGCGGTTGTCCGTTTCCGGCAGGTTTCGATTCCGCACCACAAAGATGATGAGGGCGGACAAGATGCACATGCCCAAAATGACGCCAATGCCGACCAGCAGTAACGGCCGTCTGGGTTTGGCGGCAGCGGGTTGGGGCGTGCTGCTGCTGGGCGCATCGTCGAAGTTGGGCAAGGGTGGGGGCGCTTCCTGGTTGAGAACGGTCACTTCGGCTTCGCTTAGCACCTGCGTGGCCATTGGCTGCGTTTTCTTTTCGGTTGCATCTGGCAAAACGGCCGCACCGGATGGACCGATTTTGCTAGGCGCATCTTGCAGCGCTTCTTTGAAGGCGGCCACAAATTCCCCGGCGGTGGCGTAGCGTTCGGCTGGCTCTTTGCTGAGCACCTTCAGCAGCACCAGCTCCAGCGCCGGACTGATTTTGTCGTTCAGGCTGCTGGGCAGCGGCGGGGCATCAAAAATTTGCGAGTGGATGACCGAGTAGCCGGTGTCGGCGGCAAAGGGCACGCGTCCGGTGACCATCTCATAAATGATGATGCCAAAGGAGTAGATGTCAGTACGGCCGTCTAAATCTACGTTGCCTCTGGCCTGCTCGGGTGAAATGTATTGGGGCGTTCCCATGATCATGTCTTGCGACATGGTTGATTCGCCCGATTGGGTAATGCGCGCCAGGCCAAAATCGGCAATAAATACGCCACCGCCAAGAGTAAGCAAAATGTTCGAGGGCTTAATGTCGCGGTGCAGCACACCCTGCTTGTGGGCGTGGTCCAGTCCATCGGCCACGCGACTGGCAATGCGGATCATCTCTTTGGTGGAAAGCGTGCCCTGGCCCAGTTTTTCCTTGAGCGTTTCCCCTTGCACAAAGCGCATCACAAGGTAGGGGTAGCCCTCATGCTCGGCAAAATCATAGACGGGCACGATGTTGGGATGCTCCAGCCGGGCCACCACCTGCGCCTCGCGCGTGAAGCGGCGCAGGAAGCTGTCGTCATCCTTAAAGACGGCGTGCAGTACCTTGATGGCCACGTGGCGGTCCAGCCGCTCGTGGTATGCTTTGTAGACGGTGGCCATGCCACCCTGACCTAACTTTTCTTCTATGTTATAGCTGCCGACAGTGGATCCAATTGCAAAACTCATGGTGGGAATTATAGGAAATGGATGTTAAGGGAACAACAAAAGGTTGTTAATCATTTGTAAGGGGAAAGCAACATTAAGCATTCCGTACCGCTACCAAATAACGGAATAATCCCAGTTCGCCGGGCGATTTGCCCCATTCCGTGAGGAAGTGGCCAATTTCTGTGCGGTGCTCGGTGCCGTGGTTAATGATGTGGCTGAGAATTTGCCAGCGAGGCCACGCCTTCTTTGCCTTCCGCGTACTGAACCTTGGCCGTGAGGTCTGCTTCGCTCAGGCTTGCCAGATAGTGGTTGATTGTTTCTTGTTCCTGGTGCAGAAAGGTATGCATTGCTGGCAGATCGGGCAAATCCTCTACTTCCCACAAATATTGCCCGCCAGGTTTTCCCTGACAACGCAGCCGCCAGCTCCAATCCACATCGAGAATGTGCAGGACGGTTTGCTGGGCTGTTTTGTGATAAAAGTGGGGGGAGTTTGTGGTTAACTGTGCGGCGGGCAGTTCGCGTAAATGGTTGAGTAGATGGTCTAATGCCCAATAATGGTAATCAAACAGCAGTTGCAGGTCATCAATCTTCATAAGTTTTTAAATCCTTGTCTCTCATTATCCTGAGGTAGACCTCATGACCAAAGTAACTTGGCACTTAGAGCCGAGGAAAAATAAATATAATCATCTCGTTTCCACTTCCATGAAACTTTATACAGCTTTTTGTTAATAAAGAACCAATAGGATTTAGATGCAGGAACAGCAATTATCATTTCTTCCCCATTTTCATCATTATCAATACGATAACCGTGGCTTTCTATACGTGATGTTTGAAGTAACTCGCGGAATTGTTCCGGTTGCCATAAACGAACGTCATCATACCATGAGGCATCCAATCGGTGTGGCAAACCAAGTATAGAGGCGTTCGCCGTTTCAAAATTAAATTGATAAAGGTCTTGGGCAAAAAATACTAAAAATAACGCCCCATAATGCAAGTTATTTTGCGTTACTTGTTTTTCTGAGAGGGGGGAGCGGATATTTTCATGAACAGTGCGGCCGTCTGGCGTGCCAAGCTCAGCGATTGCCTGAGCTAAGGTAAGCGCAGGCGTTAAAATTCCTGTGCACCCCGTTTTCAGAAATTGAGTCAAATTCTCTATCTTTTCCATGTTTTTCTCAATTTGGGTAGCTGCTATATTGCTTCGTTGACCTAATTTTTATATTTAGCGGGTACACTTACGGCCGTTTACAGATCAACTTTGTACTTAAAAAAGCAAACCGCAGAGTCGCAAAGAACGCAGAGATTTTCTTTTTCTTTGCGGTGAAATTATTCAAGGAAAAGCAGATGAGCGCAACGATTTTAGATGTTAATCAGGCCAATTTTCAGGCAGAAGTGATCCAGCAGTCGCACCAGCGGCCGGTGATTGTGGATTTTTGGGCACCGTGGTGCGGGCCTTGCCGCATGTTGGGGCCGGTGCTGGAACGATTGGCGAATGAGCATAACGGCCGTTTCCGCTTAGCCAAAGTGAACAGCGACCAAAACCAGCAGCTGTCGATGCAGTTTAACGTGCGCGGCATTCCGGCGGTGAAGGCATTTGTCAACGGCCGTGTCGTCGACGAGTTTGTGGGGGCGCAGCCGGAGCCAAACGTGCGCCAATTTTTGCAGCGGGTGCTGGCGCAAATGCCCAATGCCGCGCCTGCCCAACCGAAACCGCAAACGGCCGTTCCCACCACCCCCCAAGCGCGCCTGCAAAAAGCAAAAGAGCTGCTGCGTCAGGGTAATGGCCGCGAGGCACTGCGCCACCTGCCCACCAGTGACACAGGCGAGGCGGACCAGTTACGGCCGTTGGCGCAGTTTTTGGTAGATGTGGGAAACGGCCGTTTAAGCGGCAGCAACGTCAATATTGCTAACATGATCCAAAAGCGGGAGTATGCTGGGGCAATGTATGGTTTGTTGATGGAGATCAATGGGGGCGGAAACGGCCGTGCTCGGCCAGTGATGCAGGGCTTGTTTGCCCTGCTGGGTGAGCAGGACGCCACGGTGCAGGCGTATAAGCAGCAGTTGGCGGTTTTATAAAGGACAACTACATAGGCTGTTTAGTAGAGGCCTATCCTTTAGATAATAGCCATTTTCAGAACATCATGAAGGCAGGTTTCATATGCGCAAGTATCTTGCATTCCCAATAGGTGCTGTATTCTTGATGACTGTTTTGTGGTTTGGCAGGCAGCCACCCTCTGATGATGCCGTCATCGCTATCTACCAGGAACACCAGGCTAGTTTGAGACACTTGGTGCAGCTATATCAGGAAGATCAGGTCGGCGTGATTGTGCATAAGAATGGCTCGATTTATCCAGCGACGGCTGAGGAACAACTGTCATCTGATCGTTTGGAACTGTATCGAACCCTGGTAAAAGAGAGCGGCGTAACGCGCAGCCTAGGCGGTAATGCTGCTGGTCAGGTTACCTTTCAAATTTTCAACCTGATCCCCTTCAGCCCCATGAAAACAATTGTTTATAGCCCTGCACCCCCGCCCTTGTTGACGGTTGGCAATACAGATGACTACACCTTTGCTGCCGGTCAATATCAACAGGTTTGTCGCTCAATTGAAGCATCGTGGTATCTCTGCCTGGATTACGAAGATTAGACCTTTGCAATTGAAATGAACCTGATATGGTGCCGTTTTAGCAGAAATGGGCACTAATTTGCACTTTCCACCTCTAAATTACCTGACTAACTTTAGCAGATGTGCCAGGCACAGGGTGAACGAACCTGGCACTTGAGGCAAAACAGGCGGCGCGGCGGGACGCCGTGCCGCAGCCAAATAAACGTTTTAGAGAGATTTAGCTAACTTTTTTTGCTTTTCCTCCACTTCCACAAAAGCGCAGCAGATAGCACTGTTGTGATAAAGCCAAATAGCCATTTGCTTAAACCATTGATGCCGTGTTTTTGTTCTGCGGGCAATGTTCTTAAATCTAATTGCTTGCGATAAAATTCTTCAGATTTTTTGATTTCTGCATTTGTTGTACTTGAATCCAGGCTGAGCAAATGGCGAGGAAATCTCCATTTATGAGAACACTCCAGACATTTATAGTGAGTAAGTTTTTTAATGTTTTCTATTTTATCTTTTTGCCTAGATAGCAGATAAAGCACATATGCGAAGAAAAAGATGCACAGGAACAAAATAATTGTAAAAGGGCTGCCTTCAAGTGATATTGTTTCACCATTTCTTCCCCTTGTACCTGAAACTAATCCATACAAGAAGCCCAAAATGCCGAAGATAGACAACAATTGGTACATTAATATTTGTGACTTTGCATCTTCTGGAGATATTTTGCTCGTGTCTCCTCTTACGCCGATCACAGGTTGAGGAGGATGAATGTATTCAACTTTTTCTATAAACGTGTTTCGACTTCCACAATTGGGACATTGATCTTCATAGTAAATTGTAGATTCCCGTTTTTCAGAATAGTCGGATTCGTCTTTCATTTGATTTGAACTGTGATGAAACGGCCGTTTCACCCCCTCACCTTGTCACCCCTTCACCCCTTCACCCCATCACAACAACTCTGGCTGCTTAATGTACTCCTCTGGCTTGATGGAGATGGCTTGGCTGGCGCTGTCGGAGCCCATGCTGATGCCGTAGATGGTTTGCGCCGCCTGCACCGTGCCCCGGTTGTGGGTGATGACGATGAACTGCGTGCCGATGCTCAGCTCGCGCAGCTGGTCGCGGAAGCGGTTGATGTTGGCTTCGTCCAGGGCCGCATCCACCTCATCCATGATGCAAAACGGGGTGGGGACACCTTGAGCAGCGAGAAGATGAGCGCCGCGGCCGTGAGCGACCGCTCGCCGCCTGAGAGCAGGCCCAAGCCTGCTCGCGCCGGTTGGGCAGCCGGGCGATGATGTCCACCGCGCTGATCGTCAGGTCGTCGGGGTCGGTGAGCACCAGGCGGCCCGCGCCGCCGCCAAAAGCTGGGTAAACGTCTCGCCAAAGACGGCGTTGACCTTGTCCACCGTTTCGGCAAAGGCGCGGCTGGTCAGCTCGTCCAGCTCCTCAATCACCTTGCGCAGCCGTTCCTCTGTTTCGTTCAAATCGTCCAGCTGCTCGGTGAGGAAGTCGTGGCGGTCCTGGGTTTCTTGGTACTCTTCGGGCGCGTCGGGGTTGATGGCCCCCATGCGCTGCATCTGCCCGCGATAGTTGTGAATCGTTTCTTCGATGTCGTCGGGCAGTTCGCTGATTTTGGGCAGCGCCTGCACGCCGCTGATGGGCAGCGGGTTAGGGCCAAACTGGTCGTCGTCGTAATGCAGGGCGACGATGCCGAGGTCGGCCTTGATGCGCTCTTGCAGCCCTTCGATGGCGCTTTGCTGCTGGCTGTAGGCGATTTTGGCCTGGGTGTAGATGGTTTCGTGGTCGTGGGCCTCTTTTTTGGGTTACGGCCGTTTCCTCCTCCACATCCCCAATTCTTCCTGTAATTCAGTGAGTCGGCTCTTCATCGGGGCGAGCTGCTCTTCCAGCTCGGTCATCTGGTCTTGCAGGGCCACGCGGTTTTGCTCATGTTTGTTTTGGGCCAGCTCCGCCTGCTGCGCTTGCAGGGCCGCTTGGCGTTCCTTGAGGCGAGCGAGCTGCTGCTCAAACTGGTTGAGCGTCGCCCGGCGGCTGTCCACCACGGCGCGACGGCCGTCTACAATCGTCTGTTCCGCGCCGATGTTTTGCCGCAAGCTTTCGCGTTGCTGCTGCGCCTCGGCGACGGGCAGGCTGTCTAGCTGCGCCTGGGCGTGGCTCACGGCCGATTCTAACCGCACGACTTCCGCCTCATCTTTTGCGGCGTTGGCGGCCAGCGTTTCGATGCGATTTTGCAGCCGCGCCGTCGCTTCTGCCTGCGCCTGCTGCTGCCGCTCGATGAACGCCTGCTGCTGCTTTTGCCGGTCCAAATCCCGCTGTGCCTGGCTGACGCGCTGGCTGGCCTCGTTCATCAGGCGACCCAGACGCTGCTCTTCGTTGTTCAGCTCGTCGGCGGCTTCTTGCTTACTTTGGATGAGGGCTTGTTGGTCGACAACGGCCGTTTCCACCCCCGCCACCTCTTCTTTCTTTTCCGCCAGCTTTTGCTGCGCCTCGCGCCATGCTTCTTCGCGGGCCAGCAAGCTGTCCTGCGCCGATTGGCCGACCAGCTCGATGAGGCCGCCCGCGTAGGCCACCGTGCCGTCCGGCGCGGCAGCGACGCAGCCGATTGGTAGATTTTTAACAATGGATACGGCCGTTTTGGCCCCATCCACCAGCAAAACCCGACCCAGCAGCAGCTGCACCAGCGGCGCAAACTGTTTATCGTAGGCTACCACCGAATCGGCCCAGCCAAGCGCGCCATTCTCTTTAATTTCGGGCGGCGCGGCGGGCTGCACCTGGTCTGCCACAGCGACGGCCAGGGCGGCGTCCGGGTCGCGCTGGGCGATGAGCTGCCACAGCGCGGCTTCATCCGGCAGCAGCAGCGTGCCCAGCCGGGTTTGCAGCGCGGCTTCGATCGCTTGCTGGTGCTGCGCGGGGATCGTCAAAATAGATGCCAGATTGCCCAGCACTTTAACGGTGTCGGGAACGGCCGTTTCTTTTTGGCGCATCTGGTTCAGCATCTCGGTTTGGGCTTCCAGTCGGGCCAGCTCTTTTTGCTGGCGGCTGAGCTGTTGCTCCTGATCGCGCAAATCGCGGCGTAAATTTTTCAGCTCCTGAATCAACTCCTGCCGTTGATTTTGCAAATCGCGGCGCTGCTGGCGTTGGTCTTCCACTTTTTGCTGGGCGGTGCTGAAAACGGCCGTAAGCTTTTCTACTTCCGCCTGCACTTTCACCAGTTCGCCGTCGCTGCCGCTGGGTTGATTGGCCGATTGCTCCTGCAATTGCTCACGCAGCTGGTTGAGCTGCCCTTGCAGCTGGGCCACGCGCGTTTGCGTGCTGCGCTGCGCCTGTTGGGAGCTTTGCAGTTCCGACTGCCATTTGTTGATCGTCGCCTGCTGCGTTTGGAAGTTTGCGTTGAACGTTTGCAGTTGCTCCCGCGCCTGGTTCAACGTTGCCTGTGCTGCCGCTAATTCTTCCGTAGCAGCAGCCAACTCACTGGCGGCAGCTTCCCGCTGCTGGCTGATGGGCGGCAGCTCGGCTTCCACTTCAGCCATGCGACGCGCTACCGATTCCCGCCGTTCCTGCATGATGGCCACCTGCCGCCGCGCCGTTTCTAGCTGGTCGCGCAGGTCGTCCCGCTTGTTTTGCGTTTCGCTCACCTGCTGCTGCAAGCGATGAATGCGGCGGCGCAAGTCGTCAGCGTTTTCTTGCTGGATGCGCATTTTTTGGCGGCTGACCTGCCACGTTTTTTCGGAGGAAGCGGCCGTTTCGCGTGAGCGCCGAATCTCTTTTTTGGCCACTTCCCAACGGTAGCCGTACCAGATGCGCAGTAAATTTTGCAGATCAACCGAAATTTGCTCGTAGTTTTGGGCGCGCGTGGCCTGCCTCTTGAGGGAAGATAGGCGGGGTCGAATTTCCGCCAAAATGTCGTGGACGCGCTGGAGGTTGCGCTGGGTTTCCTGCAAACGGCGCAATGTTTCGGCCCGGCGCGATTTGTAATGGTTGATGCCCGCGGCTTCTTCAAACAGGGCGCGACGTTCTTCGGCGCGCAGGGAAAGCGCCTGATCGACCAGCCCTTGGCCGATGATGGTGTAGGTGCGCTCCGCCAGACCGCTGGTGGCCAGCAGGTCGGTGATGTCTTTCAGGCGCACTTTTTGGCCGTTGAGGATGTATTCGTTTTCGCCAGAGCGGTGAGCCCGACGGCCGATTTCCACTTCGCTGTAATCAATCGGCAGCCAGCCATCGCTGTTGTCCAGGGTGAGGATCGCCTGGGCCATGCCCGCCCTCGGGCGGCTTTGGCTGCCGGCGAAAATCATGTCGGTGGTGCGTTTGCCACGCAGGGTGCTGTAGCTTTGCTCTCCTAGCACCCAGCGCACAGCGTCAGCGATGTTGCTTTTGCCGCTGCCGTTTGGCCCGACGATGGATGTGATGCCTTCATCAAACAGAAATTCCGTTTTGGTGGCGAATGTTTTGTATCCTTGGAGGACAAGTTTTTTGAGTCTCATAGGCTAAAAAGTGGGCCCGATTTTTGGGTAGATTGGGCGGCGCGCAGTATAGTGATATCTGGTAAACTATGCAAGTTGAACGGCAAACGGCCGTTCACTGTGCCAGGTGTGAAAACAATGTTACAGTTGGGTTGCCAAAATGACTTCGCTCTCCTGTGCCAGACTGTCTATAATATACGATTGGGAAAAGGTTATTTTTCTGAGTCTATGGAATGTAAATAAACGGCTCAACTATCCGGTATAATCTGTGACTTGCACGTTATCTTGTATTCAACAGAATGAAATCCAGAAAACACGGATAAAATTGAGTGGTTTCAGATACGCAAAAGCCAAGAAGAAATTTGAATTTGAATGGGCGCATTGGTGGCTTTTGTTGAACTCATTATTGATTGGAATGTGTTGTGTCAATTCGCCAAGAGATTGAACAAGCAATTGTAACATTAGAAGCGCAGCGTGCTGTCTTGCAGCCAGAAGTGGCGCAAGTGGCGATTACCACGCTGCGCGAAAAGCTGTCTACCCTGGTGGAGCCGTTGCCTACGCCGCAGCAAGCGCGCGGGGCGGTGCTGGTGGCAGACATGTCTGGCTTTACCACCCTGTCTGAGTTTATGGACGCGGAAGAAGTGCGAGACATGATCAATGCGGTCTGGCACAAGCTGGACGGCGTGATTGATTCCTGGGGCGGGCGCGTGGATAAACACGTGGGGGACGCGGTGATTGCCTTTTTTGGCCTGCCCGTGCCTCGCGAGGATGACCAGGAGCGTGCCGTACAGGCGGCCCTCGACATGCAGATGGAATTGGCGCTGTTTAATGATGGTCCGCTGCGCCAAATGGTGAGTTCCTTGCCCCAAAATCAAGCCTTGCGAATGCGTATTGGCGTGCATTATGGTTCGGTGTTGCTGGGGCCGCTGGGCAGCAGTGGCGATTACACCATTTTAGGCGACACGGTGACGGTGGCGCACCAGCTGGAGCAGCTTGCTCCGGTGGGTGGTGTGCTGGTCTCGCATCAGATTTATGAACAAATTCATCCCTTTTTTGAAGCAGAACCCAGAGACGGCCTGACGCTAAACGGCAAAGTTGGCAGCGGTCGGGCCTACGTGATTAATCGTGAAAAACCGCAGGCGTTTCAGCGGGGCAACCGGGGCACCAGTTTCTTGGAGACACGCATGGTGGGCCGAGCTGAGGAAGTTGGTCGCTTGCAGGATGTGTTGCAGGGGATGATTGAGTCGGGCAAGGTGCAGGTGGTAACGGTTGTGGGGGATGCAGGCCTGGGTAAATCTCGCCTGCTGTATGAGTTTGAGCGCCTGCTGGGTTTGTGGCCGGATCAGGTTGCGCTGTACAAAGGTGGGGCGGATCGGAGCATTATGCAACGGCCGTATGGCCTCATTCGCGATCTGTTTATCAATCATTTTGAAATCCACCGGCGCAACAGCCCGGCTGTGGCGCGAGAAAAACTGGTTCGTGGTTTGGTAGACCAGTTTGAGGGAGGCGATACCCAACGGCTGACGCAGGCGCATTACATCGGGCAGCTGCTGGGTTTTGATTTTTCGGACAGCCCGTTGCTGGGTGAAAGCCTCACCGACATGCGCCTGCTGCGCGAATATGCGTTTGAGGATTTAGAGGCGTATTTTACGGCCGTTTGCTACCAGAATGATGCCGCCGTCCTCTTTTTGGAAGACCTGCATTGGGCGGATGAATGGTCGTTTGACCTGCTCGATTACTTGATTCAGGAATGCCACAATTTGCCTTTGATGATTGTGTGTCTGGCGCGGCCCGAACTGCTGGAAAAACGGCCGTCCTGGCGCGTGGCCGAGGATCACAACCAACTGATCTACCACCATATTGATCTCAAGCCACTTTCGTTGATTGATAGCCGCCACCTGCTTTCTGAACTGCTGCAACAGGTGGACCAGGTGCCGCTGCGCCTGAGCGATTTGATCGTAACAGGTGCCAATGGCAATCCTGAACATCTGGGTGAACTGGTCAAAATCCTGATTCAGGAAGGCGTTATTGATAACAGTGGCAGCCGTTGGTACGTGCGTATGTCTCATTTGGCGGAGCTGCCCACCACGCTGACGCTGCCGCGCTTATTGGGCAACTATCTGGAAAAAATGTCGGTGACGATGCGCATGGTGGTGCAGCGGGCGGCGGCAATGGGGCCGTTTTTCTGGGATATGGCGCTGCTCCAGCTGAGTGCCGAAGATGAACTGCCGCTTTCCTGGGATGGGTTGACGACCATTCTCGGGGAGTTGGTGGATTTGGGCTGGATTTACCGGCGCAAAAACTCGGCATTTTCTGGCACGCAGGAATATGCGTTTAGCAATGATGAGTTGCAGCGTGTTGCCTATCATTCGTTGACCAATCGAGAGCGGCAAAATGCGCATGCTCGCCTGGCGGCCTGGCTGGTAACTCACGACAATGGCCGGGCTACGCAGCTGGCCAGCATGGTGGCGCATCATCTGGAGCAGGCGGAACGATTTAGCCAGGGAGCCATTTGGTACGGCCGTGCGGCTCAACAGGCGCGGCGTGATCATGCCCCGGAAACGGCCGTTCTCTACTTTTGCAACGCGTTGAATTTGCTGCCCGTGTCTCCGGAAACGGCCGTGCAGCGCATTACCTACAACGAAGGGCTGGGCGAGATGCTGCGCTGGCTGGCCCAGTTTGCTAACGCCACTGATGCCTATTCGGCCATGGTAACAACCGCGCAATCCATTGATGATATGGCGGCGATGGTGCGCGGGCAGTTGGGCCTGTTTCTCTGCTACTTCTTGCAAGATGATTTGATGCAGGCGCTCAGCGCGGCGCAAGAAGCGGATCGGCTGGCCAGCGCGGCGCAGCTCACGGATCTCCAGCTCATGACGCAGGCGGCTGTGGGGTGGATATTGGTGCTGGTTGGCGATCAATATACGGCCGTTCAAATTGGCAAAACGTTGTACAATAATATGAAAGATAATGCGGCTCCCATGTCGCGTGCTTACATGCAGGCATTGTTGGGGCACATTGCCCGTGAGGCTGGTCATTTTGAACGGGCGATGAACACAACCGAAGCCGCCCGCCAGCATTTCCGCGAATTGGATGAGCGTATTTGGGAAGCATTGATGTCGGCCCAGCTGGGGCATATTGCCCGGGATCAGCATGATTGGGAAACGGCCGTTAAAAATTACACCAGTTGTCTCTACCATGCGCGTGACTTAGGGGACGTTTATGGTATCGTTCTGGCGCTGCGTCATCTGGGTATGATTGCCATGCACCGGGGACAGCATGAAGCCAGTGCGGCCTATTTGCAGCAGGCGCTCACCCAGGCAGACAAAAGCGATAATGACGTGCTGCGGATGCAGGTTTCTTGTTGCCTGGGGCAGCTTCACCTGCTTCAGGCGGTTGCCAATCCGCAGTCAGCGCAAGATTTGGCGGGTAAAGAAGAGCATTTGCAGCTGGCTTACAACTGGTGGGAAAAGACGCTGCGTCTGGCCCGTATGTTGGAACGGCCGCTTGCCATCAGTACGGCCGTTGGTGGGTTGGCTCAACTTTTCCTGGAGGATCATTTGCTGGAGGAAGCGTTGGCCCAGGCGAAAACGGCCGTTGAGGTAGCTTTGGCCGTGCGCAAGCAGCAGTTTGGTCGAGAAGGAAGGCGGGTAACGGCCGTTGCCTGGCGGGTGCTGGGCATGGTGTTGGCCAAAGAACCCGCCAAAGATCGGCAAATCACCATTCAGCAGCGTTCGGTGGATGCCGCAGAATGCTTTAACCGCAGCTATCGCTTGCTCAATGAAATTGGGTCGGCAACGGCCGATGAACTGCTGTTGACGCTTCACCATTGGGCCACCTACGAACGGCTGCGCAATGATTTGGCTCGTGCCAATGAGTTATTAAATGAGGCTGAGCAGATTGCCGAACAGTTTGCTTTGCTAGCAGTACCAAAATAATTTGAGTTGTATTGATGAGTGAGCAGGAACAATTACAACAAGCGATTGATTCTCTAAATGAGAAACGCTCGCTCTTGGGTGAGGCTGTTGTCAACACCACGATTGCTGCTCTCCAGGAAAGACTGTCTGAAATTGACAGCACCTCGCAAAACCAGCTCGACTCCAAAACCGCCCAGCGTAAACAAGTAAGCATTCTCTTTGCCAACATCACCGGCATGGTTGAGGTTGCCGATTCCCTGCCTGACACCAACATGCTCGACATGATGAATGGCTTATGGCGACGCCTGGATAGTGCCATCATCAATCAGGATGGAATGATTGACAAACATATGGGCGAAGCAGTAATGGGGCTGTTTGGCGTGCCTGTCGTTCACGAAGATGATGCCGAACGAGCCATTCGCGCGGCGCTGCAAATGCGGGCAGCTTTAAGCGATTTTGTCTCTGATCAAGCCAGCCGTTCCGGCCTTTTTTCTGAAGCAGAAATGGATCACCTGCGCGGGTTGCAAATTCGCATAGGCATTAATACTGGGCCCGTGATGCTGGGTCAGGTGGGCAGCAGCGATGAGTATACGGTGATTGGCGACGTGGTAAACGTGGCCAGTCGTTTAGAGAAAACCGCGCCGCCAGGTGGCATTCTCATCGCCCATGACACTTATATGCTGGTTCATGACCGCTTTAACGTGGAACCGTTGGGGTTAATGACCATTCGCGGTCGTTCTGAGCCTATTCAGGTGTATCTGGTTTTGGGCACCAAACCGCGCCTCTTTTATGCTTCTGGCCGTGGCGTAGAAGGCGTGGAAACGCGCATGGTGGGGCGAGACAGTGAACTACACCAGCTGAAAGAGATGCTCCAGCGGGCAATTAAGAGCCGCGTGGGGCAAATGCTCACCATTACGGGGGATGCCGGGGTGGGCAAGTCGCGGCTCATTCATGAATTTAGCAACTGGATTCGGGCCTTGCCTTATGAAGTGCCTGTGTTTAAGGGGCGCACCTACCAGCAGATTAGCCAGCTGCCTTATGGCCTCATTCGGGATACGCTGGCGACTTATTTTGAGATTCAGGACAATGATCCGCCTCACGTAGCGGAGGAAAAGCTGGTGCAGGGCATGGGCCAGTTTATGGGTCAGGAAAATGAAGAGGTGCGCACTCGGGCGAATGTAATCGGCCAGTTGATTGGCCTGGATTTGTCGGTGCGGGTGCAGTCTTTGGGCCAAACTGGGGAAGCGCCACAGCTGCGGCAGGCGGCCTATGAGTATGTAGCCCAACTGTTTGAGGTGATTGCTGAGCATAATTCGGCCGTTTTGCTCTTTTTAGAGGATTTGCATTGGGCGGATGATGCTTCACTGGATCTGATCCGGTACCTGGCGGATACCAGTGAGAAGGTGCCGCTGCTCATTATTGGGGTGACACGGCCGTTTGATACCCAATCCATCGTTAATCGGCGGGAACGGCCGTTGCCCGGCACCCAAATTCATCTGGATTCACTGTCCCCTGAGGAAAGCCAGCAGCTGGTGGTTGAAATTTTGCAAAAGCTGCCTGAAATTCCGGCCGATTTATCCGACCTCTTGTTGCAGCGCGCTGAAGGCAATCCCTTTTACGTAGAAGAGCTGATCAAAGTGCTGATTGAGGACGGCGTGATTATTGCCGGGGAAGATAAGTGGCAATTGCGGCGCAACCAGCTTACAGAAGTACGCGTGCCGCCGAATATCACCTCTGTGTTGCAAGGCCGCCTGGATCGCCTGACGCACATGGAGCGGGTGACGTTGCAGCGGGCGGCGGTAGTGGGGCGTGTTTTTTGGGATACGGCCGTATCCCAAATGAACGCGGCCGCCGATGACCCCTTAAATCAGCAGCAAACCCAAACCGCCTTACAAGCGCTGGAAAAGCGCGAAATGATCTTTCAGCGCCAATCTTCCGGTTTTGCCGGAACTAAGGCCTACTTGTTTAAGCACGCCATTTTGCACCAGGTCACCTACGAATCAGTGCTGCTGCGGGCGCGCCCCATTTACCACAAACAGGTAGCAGACTGGCTGGCCCAGCAAAGCGGCGAGCGTATTTCTGAATATGCGCGCACCATTGCCGAGCATTATGAACTCGCCGAGGAAAAATCGACGGCCGCTGAGCTTTACGAAATGGCCGGCCAGCGGGCTCAAGACACGTTTAACAGCGAATTGGCCACCCTGTATTACTGTCGCTCCCTCTCGCTGCTCACAGAAATGTCTCACTATGCCATCTGGCAGCTGCGCTTGCAGGAGGATTTGGGCAAGCTGCTGTTGCAGCAGGCGCGGCTGGTAGAAGCGGCGCAAACCTTCATGACCATGCGCTTTACGGCCGAAGAAGATGGCGATTTGCTGCTTCAGGCCCGTGCTTGGAATGGATTGGCCGAGGTTCAGGAGTATCAGGCAGATTTTATTTCGATGCTGGAGAGCGCTATTCAGGCAGAACGTGTGGCCTGGTTGGTGAATGCAGAATCTACCTGGGTGCGCGCCTTGCTGAACAAAAGCACGGCGTTGATGCGGCAAGGGGATGTTGAGATGGCTCTGGCCACCACTCACCGCGCCTTAGAGACAAGCCAGCGGCTAGACGAGCCGGAACTGCTAACCATCAGCTTGCAGAAGGCCAGCGAGCAGCATATTCACATTGGGCGCTATCGGGCGGTGGATCAATACATTGCCCAACTGAAAGGGCAGGCTTCTTTGCTGGAGCGTCTGGATGATCGGCCGTCGTTGGCGTTGGCCAACCGCGCCCTGGGCGAGATTTACAACCGGCTTGGACGTTTTGACAAGGCGGTTCACCGCTTTTTATCGGCGATGAAGGTTTACCGTAGTTTGGAAGATCAGTTGGCGATTGGGCAGGTGCTTAACTTGCTAGGTGAAACTTCCCGACTGCGTGGTCAATCGAACGCGGCCATTCCCTTTTACCGCAAGTCACTTTCGATTGTGAATGGACTGGACAATCAGCTGGAAATTCTGAAGGTGCGTACCAATCTGGCGGCTGCGCTGGTGGATTTAGGCAGCTATGAAGCGGCGGAGCGGGCGATTCGCGGCGTTTCCCGCTTTTTGGAAGATTTTGCCAAGATGGCGGGCTGGTATGACAGTTCGCGTGTGTATGTGTACCAGGCGTTGGCTTGCCTGGGTAAAGGACAGCTGGATCTGGCCCTGCGTTTTGCCAATCGGGCACACCGTAAAGCGGCGGTGCAGGAAAATGATTCTGCTTTGGGCTTTGCCTGGTTTGCTTTGGCTCAGGTTTTGGCGAAAGGGTTGGGCGAGATACGGCCGTTACAAATCGACAACACCACCTACAATGCCTCCGACTGTTTTGCCGAAAGTGTGCGCCTCTTTTCTACAGTGAATGGGGGTGGGGTTGCCTCGGCGCGGGACCAGGCGCGAACGCTGTGGGCTTGGGCTGCCCACGAAGCCAACATTGGCAACGAGAGCCAACAGGAGCGTTTAAGCCAGCACGCCAAAGAGCTGGCCGAATCTCAGGGCATCCAACTGCCTGAATGGTAGCCTACCAGACGCGACACAAAAATCCCTTTAAATAAGCCGATTCAGGAAAAGTTAGCAGCACCGGATGGTCTGGTCCCTGCGTGAGGGTCTGGATGATTTGCACCTGCCGCCCGGCATCCAGCGCTGCGCCGAAGAGCACTTTTTGGAACAAATCGGCGCTGATGAGGCCGGAGCAGGAGAAGGTGGCCAGCAGGCCGCCGGGGGGCAGCAGTCGCAGCGCCAGCCAGTTCAAATCTTTGTAGCCGCGCGTAGCCCGTTCGATGTCTCGCTGGCTGTGGGCAAATTTAGGTGGGTCCAGCACAATCAGATCGAAGGTTTGGTCGGTGTCGCGGTAGTGGCGCAGAACGTCGAAAGCGTCACCGGCAATGTATTCGTCTTGCGGCCGTTTCCAACCATTCCGTTCTACATTTTGCTCCGCCAAAACCAGCGCGTCGTAGGAACTGTCTACGTGGGTCACCTGGGTGGCCCCGTTGGCGATGCCGTACAGGCCAAAGCCGCCGGTGTAGGCGAAGACGTTGAGCATGGTTTTGTTGGCGATGTGGTGGGGATGGGTAACGGCCGTTCGGTTCTCCCGCTGATCCAAATAAAAGCCACTTTTATGCCCGCCCAGTAAATTAACGCCAAACTGGATGCCATTTTCCTGAATGAGCAGCGTTTCGGGTGGGGCGTTACCACTGGCAACGCGGTTGATGATGGGCAAATTTTCTTTTGCCCGCACATCCGCATCGGAGCGTTCCACGATGCCCTTGGGTTGCCAGATTTGGTTAAGCAGCCCGAGCAGCAGATCCTTTTGCGCTTCGATGCCCGCTGTCAGCGACTGCATTACCAGAAAATCGCCGTACTTGTCCACGATGAGGCCGGGTAGGCCGTCGGCTTCGGCGTTGACGAGACGGTAAGCGGTGGTGGCGGGCTCCAGGTTGAGCTGTTGGCGGTGCGTGTTTGCTTGTTGCAAACGGCCGTTCCAAAATCCCTCATCGATCCGCTCATCCACATCCCAGCTGAGCAGGCGCACCCGAATTTGGGAGTTGGGATTAAAGTAGCCGATGGCTAGGAAACGGCCGTTGCTGTCCAAAACCTGTACCAAATCTCCCAGTTGGGGTTCTCCCTCAACCCGGTCAATCGCCCCGGAAAACAGCCACGGGTGCCGGTTCAGTACCGATTTTTCCCGACCACGTTTTAGAATAAGTTGCCCTGTAATTTCGTGCATAACAATTTACAACCTGTATCAACAAATTACGCAGATTAAACGACAAAAATAGTGTTCAATCTGCGCAATTTTGGATTTTTTTGATTTGTGAATCTAAACCTGTCGGTGTTGGCTTTCGCTGTTAGGTGCTTCAGTCAGCAGCTCCAGGGCGTGGGGCAGAATCGGCAACAGCACGTCCATATTTTCCCGCACTGCCTTGGGGCTGCCGGGTAGGTTGATGATGAGCGTTTGCCCGCGAATGCCGGCCACCGCCCGCGAGAGCATGGCATGACGTGTGATTTTCAGGCTCTCGGCCCGCAGCGCCTCAGCAATGCCCGGTGTTTCCCGCTCGATGACCGATTTTGTAGCCTCTGGCGTTATATCGCGGGGGGCAAAGCCAGTGCCGCCGCTGGTAAGGATAAGATTCACCCCGGCGTTGCACCATTCGATCAGTTTGTTGGCAATGAGTGCCTGCTCATCAGGCACAATGTCCTGGTGGCTCACCGGCCACGGGGTGTCGCGCTGTACGATTTCGGCCAAAAGCGGGCCGCTGCGGTCTTCATATTCGCCGCGTGCGCCGCGATCTGAGACGGTAAGAATGCCGACCTGCATGAGCTATTGCGCCTTCTCGATGAGTGCCAGCCAATTGTCGTTGAGTCCGCTGTCGGTGACGCCGTAAAAATAGTGGATGGTGTCATTTTCGCGCATGGCCAGGTCATACCAGACATTGTCATCTTTTTTGCGCACGTCCAGCACGGCGATGTTGCCTTGCCAGGCAATTTCTGAGGGCTTGAGTGTGCCATTTTCCACTTTGGTAATGGCATAATGCCACAATTTTCGCGCCGAAGAGCGGGTGACGTTTTTGATGAGATTGCCGTTGCGCAGGTCGCGAACGGTGTGATAGTACGTCCCTTTACGCTTTTCGCTTTCTACAATTTCTACGCCGGTGCGCGGTGGTTCAACCACCTTGGTGGCGCTGGCGCTGATTTGTGGTGGAAGCTGCCCGATGGGGGGCAGGGGGGGTAACACTTCGGGATCAGATTCGGCCGTTTCGGCGTTGGTTTTGATCAGGCGCACAATCTCATCCCGAACGGCCAAGCTCGTTTCTGTGTCATCTCGAATGTAGAACTGATTGTCGTCGATGGCATAGGGCTTGTCTGGGCCGGGTTGCACGGTGATACGCACAATCTGCACGCCCTGCGAAGGCAGGCTGTCGATGTGGATGTTGGGTTCCGGGGTTAGCTTGTTGCTGATGACCGTTTGCAGGCGATCAATGGCCCGACTGTGATCCCGCACACCCACTGGTTTTTCTTTGGGATTGGCCGAGGCACCGATGTAAATGGTGCCTCCGTTGCCGTTGGCCATGGCGCATACGTCGCGCAAAACCTGGTTTTGATGCCCGCCACGTTGGGTCATGGCGGCGTGAAAGGCTTGCACGATGGATTCGCCTTCTTCCCGCGCTACTTGCACAAAGTCGATGGGGTTGGCCGGTCCGCGATACGGCCGTGTTAACGACAAATCGTTGCCTTTCAGTACCGTGCTTAACGCTTCAAAAGAAACTTCCGGCAGCAGCACTTCGGTGATGCGGTCGCCGATGCCTAGCTGTTTGGCGTTGGCTGATTCGCGCGTGAGCCGGTGAGCGTCCGAGCCTTGAATGCAGCGCATGGCCCGGGGATATTCTGGTTTGGAGCCGTCGAAGAAGCGGCGGGTGGTGTAGCGGCCCCGCTTTTCCAAATCGGTTACTTCTAGCACGTGCAGGTTGGGGTCTTGCGTGTAGGCGATGCGCGTTTGTCCACCAAAATCGAGGCCGCGCATGGCTACGCCGTTGCTGGAATTGGCGTGGGCGGCAATGACCAGGCCGCCAGCCTCGCTGATGACGCGGTAGGCCGTTAAAACATCGGCCGTGGCGCCGACGGTGGCGCTACCCTGGCGCAGCGAGTCCAGCGGGACGCGCAGAGTGAGCAGCAAATGCTCTAAAAAGCTGATGGGCGTATCCTGCGGGAAAATGCCGAGGATGTGAAAGCCAAATGTGGCGGTAAATTCAAAACCGGGCAGGACCAAGATTTTGTCCAGCAGGCGTCTGTATTCATCAAGCCGTCGCTTTTCTTCCGGGTCGAAGCGCCCTAATTCTTCTAGCCAGAGCAAACGCTCCACTTCTTTGCGCATGGCGGCAAAACCGGCCACGCTGTTGTGGTCGGTAAAGGCGATGATGTCCAGGCCGCGAATTTCGGCCTGGCGCAAAATATCCAGATAGCTGACGTTGCTTTCCTGGTAGTCCCCAGAGCCGGGGGTGTGCAGATGCAAATCCATCCGCCGCCATTTGCGAGAGGGTCCTGATTTGCTGTTGTTGTGTGGTTTTCTTTTGCGAGAACGGCCGTTACTCATTCCGTACCCCCTGTTGCTAACAGCTCGGTAATGACCTGAGACAGGGCATTGGGTGGATAGGGTTTGAGCAAGAAAATATCTGCGCCAAGCTGCATGGATTCTTCTTCTCGCCGGTAATCGCCCGAGGTAATGATAACGGCCGTTTCTGCCGGTGCTTTTGTTTTGCCCGCACGAATGGCGCGCAGCAGGTCTAAGCCACTGCGGCCACGTGCCAGATGGCAATCTACCACAAACGCCTGTGTTTGCGAGGTGGTGGCTGCCTCTGCTTTTTCTTGGTCTTCGCAGGTTTCCACGCTGAAACCATCGAGTTCCAGCAGCATTTTTATTAAACTTGAGTTGGTGTTGTCGTCATCAACAACAATAATTTGTGTCATGTTTTTTAATCCGTACAGAGAGCTGCTTTGAGTACTTCGTCCATGGTAGAGACAAGTATAAATGACAGCTCTTCTTTGATCTCGTTTGGTAGTTCGGCCAAATCAGGCTCATTTTGTTCGGGAAGCACCAGGATATGTAAACCGGCGCGATGAGCCGCCAATACTTTTTCCTTGATGCCGCCAACAGGCATAACCTGGCCGCGTAAGGTAATTTCTCCGGTCATTCCCACTTCGTTACAGACGGGTCGCTTGGTTAACAAGGAGGCCAGCGCTGTGGCAATGGTAATGCCAGCCGAGGGACCATCTTTGGGAATGGCCCCGGCGGGAATGTGGATGTGAATGTCATGTTTTTCAAAAAAATCGGATGCGACGCCCAGTAAGTTGGCTTTGGCGCGCACATACGTTAGGGCAGCCTGGGCTGATTCTTGCATCACATTTCCCAGCTGGCCAGTAATCGTGAGCCCTTTTTGGCCAGGCATTTTGGCTGCTTCAATAAATAAAATATGCCCTCCGGTGCTGGTCCAGGCCAGGCCAGTGGCGACGCCGGGAATGCTGGTGCGCTGAACGGCATCTGCCTGGAAGCGAACTGGCCCCAGATAGCTGGTGAGCGTTTCGGCCACAATTTGCCGGTGAAGTGCTGAGGTGGCGAATGGCTCCTGGGCAACGGCCGTTGCTACTTTGCGGCAAACCCGGCCAATTTGTCTTTCTAATTCTCTGACACCTGCTTCACGCGTGTAGTCACGAATGATTTGGCTGAGAACGGCCGTATCCAACTGCACTTCTTCTGGCAGCAGCCCGTTTTCGCGAATTTGCCGGGGCACCAGATAGTTTTGGGCGATGGCCACTTTTTCTCGTTCGGTGTAGCCAGCCAGCCGAATCACCTCCATGCGATCTTGCAAGGGGCGGGGAATCGAGTCCAGCGTATTGGCGGTGGTGATGAAGATGATGGCCGAAAGATCAAAGGATACATCCAGGTAATGATCCGTAAAGTCGCAATTTTGCTCCGGATCAAGTACCTCCAGCAGTGCGGCCGCCGGATCGCCGCGAAAATCAGCGCCCAGCTTGTCGATCTCGTCCAAAATGATGACGGGATTTTTGCTTTTGCAGCGGCGCAGCACCTGGATGATGCGGCCTGGCAAGGCACCAATGTAGGTGCGCCGATGACCACGAATTTCTGCTTCGTCACGCATGCCGCCGAGCGAAATGCGGGCAAATTCTCGGCCCATCGCCCGGGCAATCGAGCGGCCCAGCGAGGTTTTGCCGACGCCTGGCGGTCCCAGGAAGCACAAGATGGCCCCCAATCGATCAGGACGGTAGCTGGAAACGGCCGTTTCTACCGGTCGCTCTTCACGCAAACGGCGCACGGCCAAAAATTCGACAATGCGCTCCTTCACCTCTTCCAACCCGTGATGATCTTCGTCCAGCACCGTGCGCGCATGGCCCAAATCCAGGTTGTCTGTGCTGGAAATGTTCCAGGGCAGGTTGACCAGCCATTCCAAATAAGTGCGCACTACACCATATTCGGCGGCGGCCACGGGCAATTTTGTCAGGCGCTTGAGCTCACGTTCAGCCTCTTGTCGCGCTTCTAGGGGCATGGCAGCGGCTTCAATTTTGGCCTGAAAGGTTCGCGCTTCAACCTCCCGCTCATCGGCTTCACCCAGTTCGCGCTGAATTGCTTTGAGTTGCTCACGCAAAAAGTATTCTCGCTGCGCCTGTTCCATCTGCCCAAACGCTT
The DNA here is from genome assembly GCA_020634565.1 of Ardenticatenaceae bacterium. GTDB lineage: Bacteria > Chloroflexota > Anaerolineae > Promineifilales > Promineifilaceae > Leptofilum. Next base: position 137,641 of record JACKBN010000005.1, on the reverse strand, counting down.
CAGAGCGGATGCGCTGGCCCATCTCCATAATTTCGGTTTCTTTGCCAATGTATCGTACCAGCCAGGCCAGCTTTTCGGCGGCAGAATTGAACTCCAGAAATTGCTGCGCATCGTTGAGGTCCAGCTGGAGGTAAGTGCCGATGGTGTAAACCAGCTGTAAAGGATGTTCCACTTTCAGGCTGGAGATGAGCAAGTCGCCGGGGATGCTAGGCACAAATTCGGCCAGGCGCATGAACATATCTACCAGATTGCGGGCCATCGCTTCGGTTTGGGTGTTGATGCTTTCATCTTCCGGCAGGGGCTCGATTTCTGCTACCAAAAATGGCTCTGTGGAGATGAATGATTTGATGCGGAAGCGATTGAGGCCATTGACCAGCATACGGATGGTGCCATCTTTGCGCCGCAGTTGGCGGTGAACGGCCGCAACTGTGCCGATGCGGTAGATTTCATCTTTGCTGGGGACGGCTCGATCCCGGTCGTGGCCTGCGCAGAGGCCAATCAGGCCGCTTTGCTGGCTGGTGCTTTCTAGCAGCCGAATGGAACGGGGCTGACCGACGTTGAGGGGAACGGCCGTTTGCGGATAGACAACAAGACCACGCAATGGCAGGATGGGCAGCGTTTGCGGCAATTCTGCTTGCGCGAGTGCCTGATTGCTGGCTGCGCTGCTCTGATCATCAGCCAAAAACAAGCTCTCTTCGAGCGTGCTTTTATCGTGCCTGTTGGAACGTGTCATGTGCGGTCAACGTTTGGGCTGCCAACCCCACCCAAAAGGCGGAATTGGTTTTACATGGTCCTGTGTAATGGCAGAGATGGTTTCGCGGACTTATTTGCCATCTCCCAAAGCGGCAATGCCCCGGATCACGCCAATAATGGCGATGCCGGTGCTGAGCAAATCTTTGGTCGAAATTTCTGGGGGGCCGCCTTTGCTTTTTTCGGCGGACCGGGCTAATAAATAGGCCGTACCGGCACCAACAACAGCGCCAGCTACAGAGCCGATAAGTAACATTTGTGTTTTCCAGCTTGGATTGATGTTTTCTTGCATAATCTTCTACTCCACGTCGAGACGTTTAGGAATTGGTGTGTTTACGGCCGTTTAACTGCCCCAACCAGGAGCTGATGTAGGCGAGGGTGGCATTCAGGCGCATCACGGGCTGGGCAATTTTGGGCATCACCTGGTCTACTTTGCGGTAGACGGTGCTCAGTTTTTGGTCGAGTTTCCACAGCAGCAGGCGAAGACGGCCGTATTTGTTTTGTAATGAGGGTTCGCCCGTTTCTTTTTTGGATTGTCGCCAATAGAATGCCCCGCCAAAAATGCCTGCCAGCAGCAAGCCAAACAGTAAAACAACCGGTAGCATAAACAAAATGAGGATGATATCTGCCACCCCAGAGAGGAAAAGGCGTGTATCTTCATACGGGGGCCAAACGGCCAAAATGAGTAAGTAGATGAGGAAGCCAACAACGGCCGTTGCCAGCACACCTAGCGGCACATAGATGGCCCATCGGTTGAACCGTGTCAGGGCTTCGGCTCGCTCTAGCTGAACGGCCGTCGGCACAAAAGTGTTGCTGCGCATTTCCTCACCCCAGTGTGGCGGCGTCCCGTCCGGATAAGGCAAATATGGATTCTTGGTTTCAGTTGGGTTCATATTTCCAAACGAAAGTAAGCAGTCCTGCTTGATTTGTTAAACTTTCTTGCATTGTAACACAACTACACTTTTTATGGCATCTTATGTGAACCGGTATCACAAAACCGGTTAATGCCTGGGCAAAAAAAGTTCCCCGTGGGAAACACGGGGAACCGACAACCTCAAAACTGCAAACCAAATTGAATTTAGCAGCAAAATAAATGGGCTAATCCGCCCCCACAATCTCATAACTGTGGCTTATTTTGGCTACACCGCGGATGGTTGCGGCCACCGAACAATACCGTTCTTCAGAAAGCTCAATCGCTCGGGCCACTTTGTTCGGGTCCAAATCTACCCCTTCTACCGTGTAATGCTGGTGAATTTCTGTGAATTGATACGGTGGATCACTCGCCTGATCGCCATTAACGCTCACGTATAAATTGGTTAATTCTTGCCGCTGACGCCGCAAAATCATAACCACATCATAAGCTGAGCAAGAGGCTAAACTCAACAAAAGTAAATCCGACGGCTTAACCCCTTTCCATTCCTGCCAGGTTTCATCTTCACTTGGCCAGGAGCCAGAGACAACCATATGGCCGAACGAATCACGGCCCACAAACATCTGGCTTCCTTGACCAGTCCACTTTAAGGCAACGTTACTCATGGTGTACAGATACTCTCCTCACTTGGCAGCGGCGCGTCTGTAACAGGGTTGTAGCATTGGCAAAAACTTGTATTTTGTCCAGAGCCACTCCCCTCCCACAGAAAATAGCGCAGGGACGTTTGCGTACAATTTTCTACGCGTCGGGCACTGCGTACCCACTCCATTCCCACGCCGCTGGATGCTTCTTCTTGAACCATAAAAAAGCGAAGATGGCTACGAGGCTCATCACCAAATTGTATCTCCCCGTTGGTTGCCAAAAGAAAGGCAAACGTAGGAAAAGCCATAATGGCGAGCCAAAGAATGATCAAAACCCCGTAACCAAGTCGCTTTAGCCAACGATTCATCATGCACTACTAGGCTGGTTCAGTCTCACCAGACAAAATGGCCTTGACGTACAGCTCATTGGTGTACTCTTTAATCATGCGGCGAGTGCCAAACATGGGCGCATTAGAGCGGATGCTTTCCCGCATAATTTCCACCCAGCCACGCGGAGTGCCATCTCTGTCACGATCGTAGTAAAGCGGCACAATTTCTTCTTCCAAAACTTGGTAAATAAAATTGGCGTCAAAGCCATCTTGGGCTTCGTGATTTTCAAACTCACGTTCATCCCCAATGGCCCAGCCATTGGCGCCATTGTAGCCTTCAACCCACCAGCCATCGAGGATGCTGAGGTTTGGAATGCCGTTGATGGCGGCTTTCATGCCGCTGGTGCCGCTGGCTTCCCGCGGGCGACGTGGATTGTTCAGCCAAACGTCAACACCCTGGGTGAGATAACGAGCCATGTGCATGTCATAATCTTCAATAAAGGCAATACGGCCGCCCAGCTGATTGTGCTTGGCCAGATTGTAAATGTGCTGAATTAGCGATTTGCCCGGCTCGTCGGCGGGGTGTGCCTTACCAGCAAAGACAATTTGCACAGGGCGGTGAATATCCAGCAAGATACGCTGCAATCGTTCCAAATCGCGGAAGATGAGCGTGGCTCGCTTGTAGGTGGCAAAACGACGGGCAAAACCAATCGTCAGCGCTTCTGGGTCTAGCAAGGTGCCACTGGTGAGAACCTGTGTGGGGTCGTTGCTGCCATTCACCCAACGCCGGCGTACCCGTTCGCGCAAGTAGCTCATCAGTTTGCGTTTGAGCGACAGATGGACCTCCCAGAATTCATCATCGGGAACTTCAGCTAATCGCTGCCAGATGGTTGGATTGTCGTGATCATCCATCCAAACGGGGCTAATGTATTTATCGAAAACATTGTGCATTTCACCGGCAATCCAGGTGGGGATATGCACGCCGTTGGTGATGGAGGTGATGGGCACATCGTCTACGACTTTGTCGGGCCAAACTTCATTCCACATCTTGCGAGAGACGTCGCCATGTAATTTGCTAACACCGTTTGATTGGCCAGACAGTTTCAGGGCGAGAACTGTCATATTGAAGGCCATGCCCCATTCTTCTTCATGGCCACCCAGGCTGAGGAAATGTTCCCGGCTGATGCCTAGTTCATCCCAAAAGCCATTAAAGTATTGCTCGACCATGTGGAAACCGAAGGCGTCATGTCCGGCTGGCACTGGCGTGTGGGTGGTGAAGACGGACCGTTTGCGGACGATTTGTAATGCCTCGTCAAAGGTTTTGCCTGCCGCAACATGTTCGCGGATGCATTCCAGTGTCAAGAAGGCAGAATGGCCTTCGTTCATGTGCCAGGCGGAGGGGTTGATGCCCAAGGCGCGCAGCGCACGCACCCCGCCAATGCCCAGCATAATTTCCTGGCGAATGCGTGTTTCTGAGTCGCCTGCGTAGAGGCGGGCAGACAGTTCGCGATCCCACGGTTCGTTTTCATCCACGTCGGTATCTAGCAGGTAGAGTGGATTACGACCTACGCGGACGTGCCAAATGCGGGCATGGACCGGACGGCCGCCCAGATTCACGGAAATACGCATTTCGTGTCCGTTACCGTCCAGCACGGGCAGCACAGGGGCCTGGGTAATGTCTAGCTGATGGTAGACGGCTTCCTGCCAACCATGCGAGGGGATGCGCTGGCGGAAATAGCCTTGGGGATACATAAAGCCTACGCCTATGAAGGGCAGGCCCAAATCGCTGGCTTCTTTGGCATGGTCGCCAGAGAGAATGCCCAAGCCACCGGAATAGATGGGCAATGAGCTGTGGAGACCAAATTCAAAGGAGAAGTAGGCGATGGTTTTATCACCCAGTTCGGGATAGGTTTGGTGAAACCATGTGTTTCTATTTTTCATGGTTTCATCAAATAACAGCATTACTTTATTGTATTGTCTGATGAATGTGGAATCGTGGGCGGCTTCTTCTAATCTGGCGGGGCTTATCTCTTGGAGCATTTGTACGGGGTTGTGCAAGGTCTTGCGCCAAAGCGGATAATCCAGACGACGAAATAGACCGCGGGCTTCGGGGGTCCAACTCCACCAAAGATTGTAGGCCAGTTCTGTAATACGGCCGATTTTCTCCGGTACTTTATCTTTAATGTGCATCATGTGTTTTCTTCCTTTTACGTAAATGACGTCTCCTCATCATGGTAATCAATTCTTGAGATACCACTGTCACTTACTAATGGCGGCTTTTTTTAACTCTATTGGTTGCGGCTTCAACCTGGTTTTCACTTGCGCAAGCAATGATGGTTGATGCGTCAACTAATTGGCGGGAATTATACCATGCTTAAGGATGGTTTCAATGAAAAGGTAGCACAAAATTGGCGAGCCAATCAGTCGGATGCATCCTGGCGCATGAACATACCGTCCTGGGTTAACGGCCGTTCGGCACGAGCAATGGCCAGCGCGGCAATCTCAGCAACAAACCAGTTGAACTGCTCTTCGGTCATTAAGGTTTGATCGATGTCGGGGGCGGGGAAGGTGCCGTTGATGACGTAGGCGATGTCATCTTTGATGACAAACTCCACCATGTTAATGTCATAGTGATACGCTTTGGTGATGCGCAAGGCATCTTCGGCCAGCTTTTTGCCGATTGCGCTGTCGTTGGCGAGGATGTTTTGTTGGTAACGGCCGTGTTTGATGGAGTAATGCAGCGACAGAACCTTTTCCTGACCAATGACAAAGCTGTGAATGTGCTGATCGGATTCAATGATTTGCTGCAAAATTTTGGTGCGGGTGCTGCTTTCATCATAGCGCTGGATGAGTTCATCCACGTTGTGAACCCGATGCACGCCACGGCGACCACGCGCCAGGTTATCTTTAAAGATGGCCGGGACGCCGACGTAATCAATGATGGCTTGCCAATTCATGGGATATTCCAGATTGCGGAATGTGCTGGGAGTCACGTCGCGATCAACCTGTTTGTTGGGCAGAACCACCGTTTTGGGGCTTCTGAGGCCCAGTTTGTTAACCAGAACCGTGCTGACAAATTTGCTATCGGCCGACCAGGTGTAGGGATTGTTGATGATGTAGGTTCCCTGGATAGAAGCATATTTGAGGTAAGACCGGTAATAAGGAATTTCATGAGAGATGCGGTCGATGATGACGTTGTAGTCACATTTGTCATCCATGAAGGTGCCGCCCAGCTTTACCAATTCGGCCGTAACATTTGCTTTACTTTCATTGACGGCTTTCATAAATGCTTCAGGCCATTCCCATTCCTGTCCAATCAGAAGCCCGATCTTTTTTGCCTGTTTGCTCATTTATTTTCTCCCAGTGGTTTATTTGCGGTAAAGCCATGCGATTCCTGGATTTGAAAGCTTGACGAGCTTGTGGATTGCAAGGCAGGAAAACGATACCCCAAACAGGGCGTTGTGCCAAACGGTATTTTCATTGATTTTCTCTGGTTTCGGCTTGGTAAGTTTGCCAAAGAGTCACCATTTTTTCATCATAAAGTGGGCTTACTTGCTGCCAGTCGTAGTGGGAAACGGCCGTTGCCAACCCAGCGGCCAAGTGTCGCGTTTCATCACGGTGTGTGAGAGCCCAGATCAATTTTTCTGCCAGTTCAGTTTCATCCTGGTAAAGGGTGTGCGCGTGATACGAATCGGGCAAAAGTTCCGGGTAACTTAAGCGGTTGGGCAGCAGGGGAAAGGTGTGGCAGTAAATGGCTTCCAGCAGGCTAATGCCAAAAAATTCGTGGTGCGCGGTGGAAATGGTGATGTCGGCCTGCCATAGCAGACGCCGGTAGGTAGGCAGATCGGCGTGCCCCACATGCACCACCCGGTTGCCTAACCTGGCAATCGCTTCATTGAAGATGGACGGCCGTTTGCCATACTGCTGCCCACACAATGCCACCTCAAACGCCTGCCCCGCTTCCGCGGCGGCGTACAGCGCGGTAAAAAATGCTTCTGGATTTTTATCGTACTCCCAGCGCTGGTTCCACAAAATGAGCGGCTTGGTGCCCGGTTTAGGTGGTTGGGCCATTTTGAGCCGGGCAAAGTTGATGCCCACAGGTAGCACCTGACTCTTCTTGTGCAAAGCTTGGATCGCGTTCAGTTCATTATATTCAGGAAAATGTTTCAGGAAGTTGGGCAGCGCGGCAAAAAAGCTGTCTAAATGGTAACGCGAATTAAAAAAAACTTGGTCAGCCGCCAGCATGGAGGCGACGTTGATAAACGCATAATGCTGATCGCGTTCACCCAATTGGCGGCGCATGGGGCCGGTACGGCCGTTTGCGGGCAGAGGGTAGGTGAGCTGGTTTTCATGCATGTAAACGGCCGTGGGAATGTGCGCCGTCTGTCGGCGGGTCAAGGCTAAAAAGGTGGTCAAATCCAGCATGTCCGTGGCCACAATCAAATCCGGTTGCGCTTTTTGGGCCAAAAAACGGCGCGCCAACGTGATGGCGCCACCATGCATGCGCCACTTCCAGAAACGGTCGGGCAAGGTGTGCAGCGTAATGGCGTGTTGGCTGTGTTCTTGCCAGCCAACGGCCCACGATTTATGGCTGCCGCCATGATAGGGAGAAACAAGGAAAATATTGCGCATGATTTTTGACAAGATCCCCGGCCAAAGATACACTAATTGTGAAAAATGTCATAAATAAACTCGCCCCAAGAATGACATTGTAATATACTTAAACCTATTGAAATAAAGACAGATTTTGGGAAGAAGAACGGTACCAATTTTGTTTTTAGCTTAAAACGGAAAATATCCCGATGAAACGGCCGTTATCCACGCAATGGTAGCGTCTTAGGGTAAGCAAAAGCGCCAAACAGGTAACCACCCGGTGAGTCAACAACCGCACCAGCTGTATTGGGAATCAACCTATGCGATAACCGTAGCTTTGATGGACCAATACCCGGAGCGTAACCCGGAGGATGTTGGTTTGGAAGAGCTGGCAAAGCTGGTGGAATCATTACCTGGTTTTGCCGATGACCCCGCAATGGTAACTGAGCGCATTTTGCTGGATATTCAAACCGTCTGGTACGAGGAGGCAACCAATTCATGACGCAAGCTGATACCTCAGCAGCTGGTTCACCAGAAATCAGTGTTCCCGATGAATTAAGCAACAATGTGGTTATTACCAACATTGCCAAGCTTTTAGACCCGGTTTACAACTGGGGTCGGCGCAATTCGGTTTGGCCAATGGTTTTTGGTCTGGCCTGCTGCGCGATTGAAATGATTTGTACGGCCGCCAGCCGCTACGATTTGGCCCGCTTTGGTATGGAAGTTTTCCGCGCCACGCCGCGCCAGTCTGACCTGATGATTGTTTCCGGCACGGTAACCAAGAAGATGGTGCCCACCATCGTGCGCTTGTACAACCAGATGCCGGAACCGCGCTACGTGCTCAGCATGGGCGCCTGTGCTTCTGGCGGTGGCCCCTTCAAGGAAGGGTACAACGTGGTTGACGGCATCGACAAGTTTATTCCTGTTGATGTGTACGTGCCCGGTTGCCCGCCCACACCCCAAGCACTTATCAATGGCCTGATTGCGCTGCAAGAGAAAATTGATCAGCAATCTATTGCCACTGTCCCCTGGTATCGCAAAAATGATCCCACCACAGAGCTGGTGCCCGTGCCTGTTTTAGGCCCGGATTTGGTAGATTTGCGTCAGCTGGATGTGATTAAGGCAGAAGCGGCCAAAGCAAAAATGGCCCCCGAAGAAGAAGTAGAAACTGCTGAAACGGCCGCATAAATTGCGCCACAAATTCTTTAGAAGGATTTCCCATGAGTGAAATGATTCTTGATGAACAACCAGAAGATGGCGGAACGGCCGTTGACCAAAATCCCGTAGAACGTGCTGCTGCCCTCCTGAAAGAACGCTTCCCGGATGCCGTCACCGATGATACACGTGATGGTTATTCTGGTTTGATGGTAAGCCCCGACAAACTGGTAGAAGTTGCTACCGCCTTGCGTGATGATATCGGCTTTAACTACCTCAGCAGCGTGACCGGCGTCGATCAGATAAAAGACAACCAGATGGAGGTTGTTTACCATACCTACAGCATTGATCAGGGCGGTAGTGCCCTGGTGCTGCATGTACAGGTTGATCGGGACAATCCAGTCGTGCCTTCACTAACGCCCATTTGGCCCGGCGCTGATTTCCAAGAGCGTGAAGCCTGGGATTTGCTGGGTATTCAATTTGATGGCCATCATGATTTGCGGCGCATCCTAACCTGGGATGGCTTCGATGGTCACCCATTGCGCAAGGATTGGAAAGAAGTTTTCTACGAAGAAGATCACAAGCCATTTGGCAGCCGTTGGCCCGGTGGTGAGGTTTTCCGCGCTGAAGAAAAAACCACCTACGGTAAAAATGTGCAGTATCCGGCGGGTTGGTTGCCAACTGGCGACGAGTACGATGTCGAAACTGACATGTATACCGGCATCACCTACACGCGCGATGACCAGTCTGGTATGAAAACCGACAAGCTCACTGTCAATATGGGGCCGCAGCATCCTTCTACTCACGGCGTGTTCCGCATGGTGGTTACGCTCGATGGTGAAACGGTCGTAGACCTCAAGCCAGTAATGGGTTATCTGCATCGCAATCACGAAAAGATTGGTGAGCGCAACACCTTCATCCAAAACATTCCCTACACCGACCGTCTGGATTATCTTAGCTCGATGGGTAATAACCACGGCTACGTGTTGGCGGTGGAGAAACTGATGGGTTCGCAGGTGCCAGAACGGGCTGAGTGGATCCGCATCCTCATGGTGGAGTTGACCCGTATTTGTAACCATCTGTGGGCTTTGGGCTTCTTGCTCAACGACCTGGGTGCGCTGCAAACGCCTATGCTCTACTTCTATTTGGAACGTGAGCTTATTTTGGACTTCTTCGAAGCAGCCGCAGGCGCCCGCATGATGTGCAACTACATGCGCTTTGGTGGTGTGGCCTACGATTTGCCGGACTATGTTCGTGAGCAGGAAACAATCAGCTTCCTGGAAGAATTGATTTATGAGCACATCCCCGCCGTGTTGGATCAGGGTGATGGCCTGATGACCAACAACGAAATTGTGCGGGCGCGCAGTATTGGCGTCGGCGTTTTGTCGCGGGAAGATGCAATTGCGTACAGCGTGGCCGGCCCTGTCTTGCGGGCCAGCGGGGTACAGTACGATGTGCGTCGGGCTGAGCCATATTCATACTATCCCAGTTTAGATTTTGATATTCCGGTGCGTTACAACGGCGATATTTACGATCGTTATCTGATTCGCATGGATGAGATGCGCCAAAGTTTGCGTATTTTGGAGCAGGTAATGCCGCACATCAAGGCAACGAAAGGTGCGCCCATTATTGAAGGCAAACCCCAATATGCCATTCGTATGCCCAATGCTGGTGAATCATACGGCCGTGTTGAAAACCCCAAAGGTGAACTGGGCTACTATATAACAACCCGCCGCCGCGAATCGAACCCGGATCGGTATCATGTGCGCGCCCCATCCTTCATTAACCTGACGCCGTTGGGCAAGATGTGTGAAGGACACAAGGTGGCTGACATCGTGGCTATCCTGGGCAGCATCGACATCGTGTTGGGTGAAGTTGACCGGTAACTTTTGCAAATTAGACATCCAATCTCCCGGAAATTTATCTGGGAGGGTTTAGGGAGAAGCTATGTACGGACTTGGTATTTTGAAAGGTATGGCAATCACCTTAAAGCATTTTGTCGATTCCTACCTGGACGATGTTTTTTGGGCAGCACGTGGCGGTCGTTACTACAATGACGAAGCGTTGAAGGTGCGACAAGGGCTGAAAGGTAAAGGCGTCAAGACAGTATTTTATCCTGAAGAAAAGTTGCCCGTGCCGGAGCGTTTCCGTTTTGTGCCGTTTTTGGTGACAGATAATCCGCCTCCTGGGCAAAAGTGGGGTAAAGATTGGTGTACCTCTTGTGGTATTTGCGCCAAGGTGTGCCCGCCACAATGTATCTGGATTGAGCGTGGTGTGCAGCCAAACGGCCGTCCCAAACCGGAACCCAATGAGTTTTACATCGACATCGACATTTGCATGAACTGCGGTTTCTGCATGGAATTTTGTCCGTTTGATGCCATTAAGCTGGACCATGATTACGAGTTGGCGAGTTATGACCGCACGACGGCGCACATTCATGACAAAGAGCGCTTGAGCAAGCCGATTAGCTACTGGCGTGAGATCGCGCCGAAGAAGGCAGCGGCTGAAGCAGCTATTCGGGATCATGTGGATGAGCTCAAGGCGTGGAAGAAAGAAAATGGTCGTGACGCTGACATGTCCACTGCGCCCCAGCTGTCTGAGGAACATACCAAGCAGCTTTTCTACCGCGGTGAATATTACTAACCGACCTGGCTTTACAATTTGATTAATTTTTAAGAGCGTTGCGTATTTCATCAGAATTTGGTGGGATGCGCATTCGCCTTTTTAGGAGCAACTATGTTTAAACGCAAAGAAAATGAGGGAGGGGTGACGGAAACGGCCGTTATGGCGGCCCTGGCTAACGTGATTGAACCAGAACTGCATCGTGATCTTGTCTCCCTTAACATGATTCGTAATCTGAAAATTGAAGGCAGTGATGTTACCTTTACCATCATGCTGACCACACCGGCTTGCCCGCTTAAGGGCAAGATGGAAGCTGATTCCCGGGCTGCCTTGGCTGGCGTGCCGGGCATTGGCCAGATCAGCATTAACTGGGATGCCAACGTGCCCGCTGACCGGCGCATTAAAGACCAGCTTGGCCAATCATTCCGCAACACCATCGCCGTTTCCAGCGGGAAGGGTGGGGTGGGTAAATCCACCGTTGCCGTGAACCTGGCCATTGCGCTTGCTCAAACAGGCGCCAGCGTTGGTTTGCTGGATGCCGACATTTTGGGGCCAAACGTGCCGATGATGATGGGCGTGGAGCAAATGCCGCCTCCGCGCAATCGCAAGATGGTTCCGGCCGAAAATTTTGGCGTTAAGTTTATTTCTATGGCCTTTTTGGTGAAGCCGGATCAGCCACTCATCTGGCGTGGTCCCATGCTGCACAGCGCCATCAGCCAGCTGCTTAGCGATGTGGAATGGGGCGAACTGGATTACCTCATCATTGACCTGCCGCCCGGCACCAGCGATGCCCAGTTGACACTGGCGCAAGTGCTGCCGCTATCAGGCACCATCGTTGTGACCCAACCCATGCAGGTTGCCGCCTCGGACGCTCTGCGCGGCTTGAAAATGTTTGAAAAACTGGACGTGCCGATTTTAGGCGTTGTGGAAAACATGAGCGGCGAATTTTTCGGCACCGGTGCTGGGGAAAAACTGGCGTCGGACTATGACACGGATTATTTGGGCAGCGTGCCAATGGATGCCAATGTCCGTTTGGGTGGTGACAACGGGAAACCGATTGTGGTTGCTTACCCAGACTCTGCGGCGGCCGCCGCTTTGCAGGATGTGGCTCAAAAAGTAGCCGCCCGGATCAGTGTTTTGACCTTAAACAAATCAACCAACTTCATTCCCATCGAAATGATTGGTTAAACTGATTCTTTTACCAGATATGGAAGCCAGCGCCAGTGATGGGGCTGGCTTTTTTATTCAGATGTTGGTAAAACACAGAGTTAGTATGATAACATAAGCAAATCTTATTAAGATTACCGTCGGTGGTCTTCACTGGCGATACCCGAACGTACAGGTAAATACTTTTGCGGAGTTGTTAAATGGATATTGTTTCAGCAGAACGCACCTCAGTGGTTGGGGTACGTTTTCAAAAGCTGGGGAAGCTGTACCACTTTAAAATTGGCAAGCAACATGGCGATGTTGAGCCGGGCGACTATGTTATTGTGGAAACAAAACGTGGGCGTCAATTAGGTCAGGTGATTAGCTTTATCGATCCTGAAGAGGCGCATCGTCAGCGAGGGTTGCGGGCTATTGAGCGCAAAGCCAATCCTCGCGATATGGTGATGAAGCAGGTTTGGGAAACCAAAGAGCTAGATGCCCTGATTAGCTGTCGTGAGAAGGCGGCTTCGCTGAAAATTCGTGACGCCAAGTTTGTCAAAGCGGAGTACAGTTTTGATGGCTCCTGGTTGACGTTTCATTACACGACGGAAAACAAAAAGCTGGATATTACCCGCTTGCAGCAGGTTTTGGGCCGGCAGTTTCGGACCAAAGTGGAAATGCGCCTGATTGGCCCGCGCGATGTGGCCAAAATCATGGGTGGATATGGTGCCTGTGGCGCGCCGCGCTGCTGCTCTACTTTCCTCACCGAATTTAGCCCCATTTCGATTCGGATGGCCAAGGCGCAGGGTATTTCACTCAGCCCGCAGGAAATTACGGGGATGTGCGGCCGTTTACGCTGTTGCCTGGTTTATGAGTACGAACAGTACGTAGAGGCGCGTAAAACATTGCCTAAGCCCGGTAAACGGGTCGGCACGCCGCATGGTGAGGGCAAGGTGCGGGACGTGCGCGTGCTGCGTGATTCCGTTTTGGTGCAGGTTGAAAACGAGTATTTTGAGGTCTTCCGGCATGAATTGGAGCCGTTGGACGAATTAGAAGCCTTGAAGAAAAAAGCGGAAGCTGGCTGTTCCAAGCATGAGAGTGGTGGCTGCGATTGTGGCGCCAAACGTGCGGCTCCCCAAGATAGCGAAAGCGAGAGTGAGGAAACAGGGAGCGACAATGCCTGATCGGTCGGATGCTTGGGAATTGGTTTGCGAGTTTGTGCAGGACGGCGGCTTGCGTCGGCATATGCTGGCAGTGAGCGCGGCCATGGGCTGGTATGCTCAGGAATTGGGCCAAGATGTGGCTTACTGGGAGACAGTGGGCTTGCTGCACGATTTTGATTGGGAAATTCATCCCGATTTGAACCAACATCCGACAGAAGGCTCCAAAATCTTGCGGGAACGGGGCTGGGATGAAGAGACCATCCGCGTGATTTTGTCGCATTACACGGAGGGTACTGGCGTCGAGCGTGAGAAGCCGATTGATTTTGCGCTGCTGGCCTGCGACGAGATCACGGGGCTGATCATTGCGACAACGTTGGTACGGCCGTCTAAAAACATTGCCGAAGTTAAACTCTCATCTATTCGCAAAAAGTGGAAAGATCGGCGCTTTGCGGCTGGAGTGGATCGTGATCATGTCACGGAAGTTGCGGCCGATTTTAGCCGTGAATGTTTTGATGGTTCGCTGGAATTATGGACCCATATCCAAAATGTGCTGACGGCCATGCAGGCACAGGCTGAAGTTTTGGAGCTGGACGGCCGTTTAGCCGACGCCTAGAAATCAATTAACACCTGGATTTTCCCATGAGTGAAGCAGAATATTTAACCGTTCAAGAAGCCTTAACGGCCGTTTTGGCTGGCGTTTCGGTGTTACCGGCAGAGCAAGTGCCGCTGCTGGCGGCGCTGGGTCGTGTGCTGGCCCAAGATGTGGTGGCCAAAGATAGTTTGCCGCCATTTTCTAATTCCTCGATGGATGGGTATGCGCTGCGGGCGGCTGATTTAAGCGGAGCCAGCGCCGAAAAACCGGCGACCTTGCAAGTGGTGGGGGACGTGGCGGCTGGGGCTGTGTTGGACGTGACAGTAGAGCCGGGAACGGCCGTACGTATCATGACCGGTGCGCCTGTACCAGCCGGGGCGGATGCCGTCGTGCCGGTGGAAGATACCAATGAAAGCTGGCGGGATCGCGAACGGCCGTTGCCCGAGCAAATTCAGGTGAACCGCTCTGTGCAAGCGGGCGATTATATTCGTCATCCCGGCGAGGATATTGAGGCAGGGCAGGCAATTTTGGCGCAGGGCCACATTTTACGGCCGCAGGAAGTGGGTGTGCTGGCTTCCTTAGGCATTGGTCAGATTGCTGTGGTGCGCCGCCCTAAAGTGGCGATTTTGGCCACCGGGGATGAACTGCTGGAAATCGATCAGCCGCTGCAGCCGGGCAAAATTCGCAACAGCAACGGGTACACCCAGGCGGCGCAAATTATGGCGCTGGGCGCCGAACCGGTGCAGTTGGGCATTGCGCGGGATACGGAAACGGCCGTACGCGAAAAGCTTCAGGCTGGTTTGGATGCCGGCGTTGACCTGTTCATTAGCTCGGCTGGCGTCTCTGTGGGCGCTTATGATGTGGTGAAAGCGGTGCTAGAGGAAGAAGGCAACATTGGTTTTTGGCGGGTGCGCATGCGTCCCGGCAAACCTTTGGCCTATGGCACTTATCACGGCGTGCCGTATTTGGGCCTGCCCGGTAATCCGGTATCCGCGATGGTCTCGTTTGAACGGTTTGCCCGTGCTGCTATTCGCAAGATGGCCGGGCACACGCAGCTGGATCGCCCCACCATTACCGTGACCGTGCAAGAGGATATCGATTCCGATGGGCGCGAAAGCTACATTCGCGCAGTCGTGACCCACGACGAGAACGGTTATCAGGCAACTACTACGGGCGCTCAAGGGTCTCATATGATGACTTCTTTGGTCAAGGCCAACGCCTTGTTGATTGTGCCAGAAGGGGTCAAGTACGTGGCGACGGGCAGCCAGCTAACGGCCTGGATGTTTGATTGGCCTGAAACGATTTTCTAGGCTTCATCTGAGCGCGATTGGCGTAATAATTTCCCCATTTGACGCGCCTGCTGGAACTGCTTCACTCCGCTAAACGCCATCACGCTCCCTGCTAGCAGGCACAATCCGCCAAACAAAATGCGCACCACAAGGTGCATTTCATTGTCGAAAGCGGTGGCCAGAAAGCCCACCAGCATCAAAATCCCACAAAAGAAAAAGATAGTGCCGCTGGCTAAATGAGTTTGCTGCTTTTCCCGGAGTTCTTGCCGGGCTTTGCTGCCAGACGGCCGTTTCTGCATCACCAAAAACAGACCCGGCAGCAAAAAGAGTGTGGCAATGATGAGTCCGCCCAGGCTGTTGCTTTGCGCTTTTGCATCTTCCAGCAGCAGTACGCGGGAGGGCGAATCTTTCATCTGCACCGCCACAACCGGATCGCCAACTTCCAGCGCTGCCAGCTGTGCCGGGCTCACTTTTTCTAGCGGGATGGTTTGGGAACGGCCGTTCCTATCCACAAATTCAATCGACGCGCCAGGTGAATCACCTTCCCAAATCTGCACGACAGTGCCTTCAACCCGCTGGCCCGCAGCAAAATCACGCGCATCGGCCCCATTTAGCAGCCAGGCAAACAGAAAAATGAAACCCAGCAGCAGGAAAAACCCGCCCAAAACACGCAGGATGGCATTTGTTGTGTCATTATTCGGTGGCGTCGATTGTGGCGCATTTGCTGTCATAGTCATTTTTATTCTAAGGCAGAATGGCTTTTTGCGGTATGGTCAGGCGGTTTTTTGCCAGAATTGTCTGGCTGACTGGCGTTGGGCTTTGAGGTAAAATGGAGCGCGGTATGAAGATTGAGAAAAGCTGCCAAATGAACGGGTTCGATTTTCCCATGACGGTCACAATGATTGAAGGTGATTGGGATGTTGATACTAGCCTGGATCAAAAAGTAGAAGACGATCAGGAAGATTTGGCCAAGGTGATTATTCACAATGATGACGTCACGCCGATGGATTTTGTGGTCATCATTTTGCAGCGCATTTTTCAGCTTTCACCTCTGGAAGCGGAACATGTGATGATTACCGCTCATTTGAGTGGGGTAGCGCTGGTGGCAACCTTGCCGCTTAGCGAGGCAAAAAAGCGGGTGGGGAAAGCCCATTTTGCGGCCCAGTTAGAGGGGTATCCCCTCATGTTTACAATCGAGCTGGTTTAAGCAATCTATAAACTGTTCCGAGAAGCGATTTCTTTGTAGGTTGCTTTTGTAAAGGCCAAATTCTTTCTGGCTTTTGCACAGACACCAGAATTCAATAACACAATATCGGAGGCAACATGAAGTTTAGTATGGCTGGTGCTGGCACTGTCGGCCAGGAAATAATCAAGCGGGATATCAACGTTCTTTCACCCTCTTATGCTCGCGAATATGCGCTGGTCGTCGATAAAGCGGAGGGATCGGAAGTTTGGGATGTAGACGGCCGTCGCTACATTGATTTTATGGCCGGGATTGCTGTGCTCAATGTGGGGCATCGCCATCCACGGGTGGTGGAAGCGGTGAAGGAGCAGCTAGACAAGTTCTGGCACATCTGCCTGGCCGATTTCTACTATCCGCAAGCGGTAGAGCTGGGTGAGAAGCTCCAGCAGATTGCCCCGATGGACGGCCGTACGCGGGTCTATTTTGGTAATTCGGGCACAGAAGCAGTTGAGGCAGCTATCAAACTGGCAATGTATAAAACAGGCCGCACGCGCTTCATTGGCTTTTTTGGGGCGTTCCACGGCCGTACGCTGGGGTCTCTCTCTTTTACGGCCAGCAAAGCGGTACAGCGCGCCAATTATCTGCCCGGCGTAAAAGTGTATCATTTGCCATACCCCAACGAATACCGCCCCGTTTTAATCCAGCAGGAAGGCCAAAGCTACGGGGATGCCATCATTGAATACCTGGAAGATATGATTTTCCGCACCACGCTGTCGCCGGAAGATGTGGCGGCCGTTTTGGTGGAGCCGATTCAGGGGGAAGGGGGCTACATTGTGCCCGCCCCCGGCTTTTTCTCTCGCCTGCGCGAAGTTTGCGATCGTCATGGCATTATGCTGATTGTTGATGAAATTCAAAGTGGCGTGGGCCGCACCGGCAAATGGTGGGCGGTTGAACATGAAGACGTGAAGCCCGATATCGTTTGTTTTGCCAAAGGGGTTGGCAGCGGCATGCCCATTGGCGGCATTATCGCCCCTGAAACGATTATGGATTGGAAGCCCGGTTCGCACGGGAGTACGTTTGGCGGCAATCCCATCGCGGCTATTTCGGCGCTGACCACGCTCCAGGTCATTGAAGAAGAAAATTTGCTGGCCCGGTCAGAAGAGACGGGACGATACATCATGGATGCGCTTGTAGAAATGCAGGGGCGGCATCCCAGCCTGGGCGATGTGCGCGGTCGGGGTTTGATGATCGGCATGGAATTTGTGCAGGATCGTGAGACAAAAGAACGCGCGGTCAAGCTGCGCGATCATCTCATTCAGCATGCTTTTGAAGATGGATTGCTGCTAATTCCTTGTGGCTCCAACTCTATTCGCATGACGCCACCACTTAACATTCCGCACAATTTGGTTGAAGAGGGTTTGCGTAAATTTGAAGCGGCACTTACAGATGCCGAAGCGAAATGTCTGTAGCTGTTGATAGGTAGATTGCTATGATTCAAGAAAAGATTGCTTCGTTAAAAGAGAAATTGCGTGGCGGGGTCGCCCCGGCTGTAGCCACGCCTGTGCTGGCAGATGGGATGACGGTAAACACGGCCGTTCTCCCCGATCTCATTGACTTTTTGCTGGATGCTGGCGTGAGCGGGCTTTTTGTGGGGGGCACCACCGGAGAAGGTGTCTTGTTAAGCGAGGCAGAACGGATGCGGCTGCATGAAACGGCCGTTACCGTAACAAACGGCCGTGTGCCCGTGCTGCTGCATACCGGTACCAACCAGCTTCAATCCACGCTCGTGCTGTGCCGCCATGCGGCGGAGATTGGCGCTGACGCCGTGGCCGTGGTGACTCCCTTCTTCTACACCATGCACGACGATAGCCTGGCTGCTTATTACCACGAAATCGCCGCCAGCGTGCCAGAAATGCCGCTGCTGCTCTACGATATCCCCCAACTGGCGATAAACGGTATTTCGCCCGCGCTGTTGCAGCGGCTGGGCGCGGAAATTCCGTCGCTGGCGGGTATCAAGACCAGTCGCCCGGATGCCCAAGTGGTGCGTCGGCTGCTTGATGTGGCGGCTGAGCACCTGGTGGTTTTGGCGGGCAATGAATCGGTGGCGCTAGGCTTGTTGGGTTTGGGCGCGGATGGTTTGATTAGCGGCTTGAGTACGGCCGTTCCTGAACCGTACGTCGCGCTGACCCAGGCATTTTTTGCTGGCGACATGGCAGAGGCGCAGCGGCAGCAGCGGCTCATCAACCAGCTTCTGGCCCAATTGCCCAACGGGGCACGCATCGGAGCTATCAAGCAGATTCTCACCGGGCGGGGGATTCCCATGGGAACGGCCGTTCCGCCCCGACCCATGCCTGATGAGGACGTGTGGTTGAAGATACGGCCGTTGCTGGACGGTCAATAGGCATCAATCATGCCCAAACTACTCCTTTTTGATATTGATGGTACGCTCATTCACAGCAATGGGGCGGGCCGCTTGACGATTGCCTATGCCTTAGAAAAGCTGTTTGGCACTTGCGGCCCGCTGGAACATTACAACATGAGTGGCAAAACAGACCCGCGCATCATTACGGATTTGCTGACAGCCATTGGCATTGCGCCCAAAGAGATAAAAAAGCAGCTGCCTGCTGTGTACGAACTGATGGCTGAACATGGCCAGCGAATCTTTATTGAGCGCGAGATGTTGGCTTGCCCCGGTGTGCCTGAATTACTCACGCACCTGGCTGGGCGAGAGGATGTGCTGGTGGGCTTGCTTACAGGCAATTCCCAACTGACCGCGCCGCTAAAACTATCAGCCGCAGGTATTGATCCGCTGCAATTTAAGGTGGGCGCTTACGGCTCCGATGCAATGGATCGCAATGAACTGCCAGCCATCGGCATGAAGCGGGCCAACCAGTTGACGGGTAGCGTTTTCAATGGTAACAATACCGTGATTATTGGCGACACACCAGCAGATATTTTGTGTGCCCGCGCCGGAAAGGCAACGGCCGTTGCGGTAGCAAGTGGGTGGCATGCCGCCTCTACGCTGGCCGACTACCATCCGGATCATCTGTTTGATGATTTGGTTGACACAGAATTAGTGGTCCAAACGCTGCTGGCCGAATGATGGGTGATTTAGACGCAAGTTGGAGGGTAATGTTCCGTGGATAAAAAAGAAATTGCACAGCTGAAATTGAACGTTGCAAAGCCCACCCGTCTAAATATGAAACAGCTGCAAGATTGGGTCATCTGGCAGTTCCCCAAACCGCACGACAAAGGGTATTGTGGTGCGGTTCATCCCCCGGTAGAGAAATACGGCTGGCTGCCCGCCATCGTGCAGCCAGAGAAAAACGAGATTTATATTCACGGCCACGTAGCAGACACGTTTGACTCGCCCGAGTCAGCCGCTGATTATTTTGCTACCAATGGCAAAGATTAGATAACGGTGCCGTCGGGAAGGATGGCGTTTTTCGGTACGATAATAATGCCATCTCTGGCCACCCAATTTGGTCCTTCACCGTCTACGCGATCGGGCAAGTTGCGGATCGTCACATTGCGACCAATGCGCGCATTTTTGTCAATGATCGCGGCGGCAATGTTGGAACCTTCCCCAATGCCCACATCGGGAATTCCCTTCTCGGCGTTTTCCGCCACCGTTGCTTCAGATTCATAGAAGTCGGCACCCATAATGATGGTGGAATCAATGGTGCAGTTCGCCTTGATAATGCTGCGCAGGCCAATTACGGCACTTCTAATAGTCGATTTTGAAATGCGGCAGCCATCGGTGAGCAGCACATTGTCCAACGTGGCGCCATTCACTTCCGAGGCGGGCATAAAGCGGGGGCGGGTGTAAATGGGGGTGGTGGCACTGTAAAAATCGAACGGTGCATCTGGCAAGGCCATGTCCAGGTTTACCTGGTAAAAGCGCTGGATGGTTCCAATATCTTCCCAATAGCCTTCAAAGATAAAACCTTGCAAACGATGTGTGTCCATGGCCTGGGGCAAAATATCCCGGCCAAAGTCATTGCCTTTGCCTTCAAGAAGTTCAAAGAGCACATCGGTGTTGAAGACGTAAATACCCATCGAGGCCATGAACGGCCGTTCCTGGCCCGGCCAGCTCATCATTGAATCCAGCTCGGCATCCGTCTTGGGCTTTTCCTTGAACTCCACAATATTGTTTTGCTCATCGAGTTTCAAGATACCCAGCCCAGGCGCCACGTCACGGGGCACGGGCTGTACGGCTACTGTAATTGCTGAGCCACTTTCCACATGCTGCTCTACAAACTTGCGGTAATCCATACGATAAAGATGGTCACCTGCCAGAATGAGCGTGTATTTTGCGCCAGCCTGCTTAATTTCGATCGATTGTTTGCGCACCGCATCGGCCGTGCCCTGATACCAGTCCACGCTGGTAGGTTTTTGCTCTGCCGCCAAAATTTGCACCCAACCCGGCGAAAACACATCACGGTTGTAAGTACGATGGATATGCCGGTGTAAGGAAACAGAGTTGAACTGTGTCAGGATAGCAATTTTGTCGATACCGGCATGGAGGCAGTTGCTCATGGGGATATCGATTAGGCGATATTTACCGGCCAACGGTACGGCCGGTTTGGCTCGTTCTTTGGTTAGTGGGTAGAGTCGTGTGCCTGCACCACCGCCTAAAATTAATCCAAGTACATCTTGCATTTGCATGTGGATTCCCCTTCCAGTCTTTGAAATACGTTTGTAGGTTCAGTTAATGCTCCCCGCCCCTTAATTAAATCAGAGAAACCAGTTTTCGACCACTTGCTGTTGAGAATGAGCGATTTCCTAATTCTGTAACCATTTGCGTTTTGTCTGGTATAATTTTACAGTTAAGGATGTGATGTTTTACTTTAAAAAAAGTGAGTAAGAGTACATTTGGTTACGCCTACGGTCCGGTAAAACTGATCCCGTGACGTAACAGTCGAGAGGATGACCGTTTTTCGGACACCCCCTCCATATTTTTAGCAAGGAGATTTTAAAAATGGCAGGTTTAGGTGTACCAGAACTTCTGATTATTTTGGCAGTTGTGTTATTGGTATTTGGCGTAGGACGAATCAGTCGTATCGGTTCAGAATTGGGCAAAGGGATCAGCGCTTTTCGTGAAGGTGTTCGCGAAGGGAGCAAAGAGGACGAAGAGAAATCTTCCAGCGATATTGAAGGTTAATTTTTAACCAGCTAATAAACGTTTATGGATAGCTTTTTTGGCATTGGTTTCCCAGAACTTGTTCTGATTCTAATTGTAGCGGGCATTGTGATGGGCCCAGAGCGCATTGGGCAGACAGCCCGTTGGCTTGGGCGCACCACAGCGCAGCTACAAAAGATTTCGCGCGGGTTTATTCGCCAGCTGAATCATGAGCTGGATAGCTCGGGCGATGGGCAGGCTTTGAAGGAAACCATGAAAGAGTTGCAGCAGCTGCGCAAAGAGTTAACGGATTTACGCGGTGAAGTGACTCAAACGACGCAGCAGGCAACAAAGGCTGGTCGGCAGGCATTTGAGGATATCAATAACAGCATCAAGCCGCCAAATTTGAAGCCTTCTGCCCTAGCTGCTCCTTCCCCAGCTGAAGCCACGCCTTCGGCTAAAACAGAAACTGTTGGCGAAAAGAACGGTGTGGCCGAGACCAAGGATGTGGATACGGCCGTTCCGCCAATGCCCTCACTCCTGGATGTACCAGACGACCCTGAATAATGGCTAAAGCAAAATCCCCCTCCGATACCGCAATGACAGAAACCGAAGATGGGCTGGATTCTGGCACCTTAACGTTGCTGGGCCATCTCAACGAGCTGCGGATTCGGCTCACGTACGCGGCTGTAGCCTTGCTGATTACAACCTCTTTGAGCTTTGCCTTTGCCGAACCGATGTTGCAATATTTACTGGGGCCGTACGCCGAAAGTGTTAACGGGGTTGTAGAGCTGCAAACTTTAGAGCCAACCGAAGGCATCGAGACATTCTTCAAAGTGTCGCTGCTGTCAGGTGCGATTTTTTCTATGCCGATGATCTTGTATCAGTTTTGGCAGTTTATTGTGCCTGGGCTGACCAAAGATGAGCGACGCTACCTCTACATTTTTCTCCCTAGCACCTTACTCTTGTTTGCCTTGGGCATTTTGTTTGCCTGGTTTGTGCTAATTCCTGCGGCCGTTTTCTTTTTGGCAAACTTCTTGGGCACCATTTTCAAAACCGACTGGACACCCAGCGGCTATATTGGCTTTGTGCTGCGCATGCTCTTCTGGATTGGCCTGGCGTTTGAAATGCCGGTCATTATTTACTTTGTGGCCCGTGTTGGTGTGGTGACTGCCAAAACATTGCGGGAACAGTGGCGTTTTGCCATCGTGGGCATTGCCGTCCTGGCCGCCATTATTACCCCTTCTATTGATCCGGTTACGATGCTGCTAACAATGGCGCCACTGCTGGTTCTCTATATCTTGAGCATCGGTCTCGCCGTTGTGGGGCAGCGGCAGTTCGAACGTTCTGTCGCCCTCGAATAACCGATCGCTTCTTCCCTCACTCAGACGAAGACGAAATCAAAATTGCTCGTGTACCGTAATCGGTATGTTGGTTTCGCGCTGGCTTAGCACATAGGCTGCGACCCCACCGCCAATAAAGCCAAACAGATGGGTTTGCCAGGAAATGCCGCCGCCTTGCGGTAAAACGCCCCAGATGATCCCACTATAAAGCAGCAAAACCACTAGCGCGATGGCAATGGCTCGGCAGCTGCGCTCAAAATACGCAGACAGCAGTAAGAAGCCAAAATAGCCAAAGATTAAACCGCTGGCTCCTAAATGGACGGAAAATCGTGGCCCGATGAGCCAGGTGCCAAATCCGCCGATGAGCGTGACGATAAAAGAGATGATGAAAAAGTCGCGCAAGCGTCGAGAAAACATGACGATGCTGCCCAAAATGAGCAGAGGGCCTGTGTTGGCCAGGAGATGGCGAAAACTGCCATGGAGAAGCGGTGCCCACAATATCCCCCAAAGCCCCATGAGTGTGCGGGGGCGTACGCCATAGCTGTCTAATGCCCCTCGGAAGACAAGCTGGTCAATAATCTCGATGAGCCAGAGCAGCGCAACAAAGCCACTAATCAAGGCTAGTGGTGTTTTTAGCTGGCTCCATAGGTCGGTTTGAGTTTGTTTTTCTTGCATGATGTTCCTACTTGAAGCGCTAATAGATTCGGCTAGAAGCTCCTTCTTCTCATACGCAAAATGAGCGAAACAGTTTCGTTTTTAAGCTTGTTTGGGGCTTTTTGACAAAGAACTAAATGAGCTCGCTGCGTAGCACAATAATGGCCACGAACCCAATGACCAGCAAAGCAACTGCCAGCCAGGTAAAAAGTCTTACAACGCCAGATGTGGACTCAGAGCTGTCGGGCGATACGGCCGTTTCTGCCAAAACTTCCTGTGTCTCTGCGGATTGCTCTACAGGCTGATTGATTTGCAGAGAAACGGCCGTACTTGGCGGCGTTGGCGTTACTGTTGGGCTGGGTTGGGTTGGCGTGGCCGCTGGTACAGTTGCCGTTGGTGGCTCTGTGGGCAGTGGCGTGGGCGGTGCCTGGCGCACCAAAAGCTGGTCCCCCGGAATTAAAATCGCATTCTGATCAAGATTGTTAAGCGCCAACAGCTCATCGAGCGTGAGGCCATAGGTTAAAGCCACTTCCCACAACGTTTGTCCGCTGCGCACCGAATGGTAAAGGATGGGGGTTGGCGTGGGCGGCGGTGCTTCATCAGGAGCCAACCGTACGCGAACGAGCGTGCCGGGTTGCAGCACCACATCTTCGGCAAAGCCATTGAGCCACAAAATATCACCCAGCTTCACGTTATACTGCACAGCAATCGACCAAAGCGACTGTCCATCTTGAACCGTGTGCATGGTTGGGGGTGTGGGAGTAGGCGGTGGTGGCTGCCCCTCCGCCAGACGAATGGTTATGCGGTCGCCGGGCTGCACGATGGCATCCGGTGGCAAACTGTTGAACAGTAGCAAATCAGACAGCGGCACATCGTAATGGGCAGCCAGAGACCACAAGGCTTGCCCATCCAGCACCACATGCACAATGGAGCCATCCTCAGCGGGCTGTGCCAGGGTGATGGGCGTGATGAAAAGTGGTTCTGGACTGTCGTCGGCCGCTGGTGGGGGCGGGGCATCCGAGGGTTGCCCCACCACAAGCACGTAAAAATTCTCGTTGCCATTGGTTGCAAAGCCGGTGCCGGCTTCCTGGTAGCGGCTGGTGATAAGCGTGTTGTAATGGACGGGGCTGTTGACCCACCAGGTCAGCCCGCGGGCGGCGGTCATGCCTGTTCCGCCCACGATATTCTCGCTGACGCGTCCCACATAGCCTGCGGCGTTGGCCCGGCTCTGCGGTGTCGAGCCGCCCGCGCCCACATGGCTAGAAAAGACGGTGTTGGCGGCCATGTAGTTGGCCTGATTTTGGGCAGCCGAAGCAAGGGCGCTGCTGTACTGGAACGGCACCAGCCCATTATTGATCCGAAATTGGTTGACTTCCTGGAAGATTGCGGAGGCGGATTGCGCTTGAACGGCCGTTACTTCCCCCACCAAAATAAAAAGACACAACAGGATGCCAAAAAGATATTTTTTAGACATGACAGAACTATATCAATCGAAACGGCCGTTACCAAATCCAGTTACGTAAGGAGAGACACGAGATTAACAAAACCCTCACCCTGAGAGTAAAAAAGCCCCTGGCTCAATCACCAGAGGCTTTCGTTAAGATAAGTAATACCTTTCTACTTATCCTTCGTACATAGATTCAATCTCGTCGGAGAAATGCTCATTGATGATGCGCCGCTTAATTTTTAGCGTTGGCGTTAACTCACCATCTTCTACCGTAAAGTCACGGGGCAGCACCCGGAAGTTGCGCACATGCTCCACGCGAGCAAACAAATTGTTCACCTTCTCGTCAATTTCTTTCTGCAAATGGTCAAGCAGCGTGGGATGTTCGTGCAGGGTTTGCCCTTCCAAATGGTGCTGCTGGGCAAATTTGGTCGCGGCATCCTGATCCAGAGTGAGCAAAGCAGTTAAGAAGCGACGGCTTTCCCCAATCACCACGGCCTGCGAGACCATTTCCAGATTTTTCAGCGCGGCTTCAATATTCTTGGGCGCAATATTCTTGCCTCCAGACGTGATGATGATTTCCTTCTTACGGCCGATAATTCTCAGGAACCCATCTTCATCAAACTCACCCAAATCGCCTGAGTGCAGCCAGCCGTCCACCAGATCAGCTTCTGTTGCCGCCTTGTTCTTGAAATAGCCCAAAAATACGTTAGGTCCCTTCACCAAAATTTCGTTGTCCGGCCCCAATTTAACCTCAGAACCCGGCCAGGCTTGCCCCACGGTGCCCACCTTGATTGCGCCAGGGCGGTTGGTAGTTGTTGGGCCACAATCTTCAGACTGGCCATACAGTTCCATCATCGGCAGATCTAGACTGCCCAGGTAGTGCAAAATCTCGGGTGAAATCGGGGCAGCGGACGTGATCATCACTCTGGCTTCCGTTAGCCCCAAACCTTCTTTCACTTTGGAAAACACTAGCTTGTCGGCGATGCTGTGCTGCAAAGCCAGCAGCCCGCTGGCCGATTGCCCCCGATTGCGCAAATTGGTGACCTGGGTGCCGATGCCGCGCGCCCATTCCGCAATGCGGGCCTTGACGCCGGTTGCTTCGCCCAAAGTGGCGGCCACACCCGCCTGGAACCGCTCGAAAATGCGCGGAACGCCAAAAAATACGGTCGGTTTCACCTCTTTCAAATTGTCATTCAAATATTCTTGAGGTGAGTATTGCGCATAGTAAACCTGGTAAGCGGCCGTAATGGCGGCATGAATGGTAAACATCTGCTCTGCAATATGGGACAGCGGTAAGTAAGACAGGGTCCGGTCGGAAGGCACCAGATCAATGAGCCCCTTTGCATTTTGGGCTGTCGAAGCCAGATTGCCATGAGACAGCATCACGCCTTTGGGTGGCCCGGTGGTGCCTGATGTGTAAATGAGTGTCGCCAATTGATCCCGTTCCAAGGCTTCCATGCGGGCATCAATGACACTTTCATCCACTTCATTGCCCTTGGCCATGAACGCGTCCCAATCCAGGGTCATCTCATCGTCAATTTGCGTGCCTCGCATTAAAACGATGTGTTTGAGGCAGGCGATGTCGTCACGTACCTGGGCGATTTTGTCCCATTGTTCCTGATGTTCAACGAGGATCACGGCGGATTCTGAATTCTCAACAATATACTTACATTCTTCAGCCGAATTCGTCGTGTAAATGCCAGCCGGGGCACCACCAACCAACATGCTGGCCAGATCAAAAATGACCCATTCCGGGCGATTAAAGCCCAAAATGGTTGTGTTTTGACCCGGTTCCACCCCTAAAGCCACCAGCGCGCGTGCTGCTTGCCGAACCTGGTCGGTATATTCCTTCCAAGAGGTTGGCACCCAGGCTGTACCAATTTTCTCATAGTAGGCGGGCGCATTGGGGCGCTTACGGCCGTTTTCATGCAGCCGGTGGAGAATAGTGTCCGTCATCAAATGCCTCCTCTTTTAAGACATCGACTGGCCTGAATTCAGATTTCCAACAATCCTGCGGCGTGAATTTTGGGTGGTAGATTGCCAAAAAGTCTGGATCAGGTCAGTTAAATAAATTGCACAATATAAAGCGGGGTAAATTCTCAATCCTTTAGGCATTTTGTATCATAACTGGGCGTGTTCCGCAATGACATTCGGGCAGGTTTTGCCAAATGTTTGGCACCCGATAATAAAAAGACCCGATGATCTTCATCGGGTCTTGAAAATACGGACTAAACGAACTGGTTTAGCGAACCATCATATACAGACTGAGGCCCACGTAGTAAACCAGATACAGCAAAGACACCCACAACATCCACGGCTGGTACAGTGGATATTGTAGCCAAATGGTGACGCAAAGCAGCCCCCAAATGGTTGTGAGGGTGAGCGTCAGCTTTTGGAAGCGAATCATGCGCGAAGGGTACAGATATTTGATAGGGACAAATACCAGAACAGTTAAAGTGGCAATGATCCAAAAGTTGATCCAGGGATTGGCATCAAACACAAAAAGGTAAAAGACCACAACATTCCAGTAAGAGGGGAATCCCTTAAAGGTGTGATCATCTGTTTTGGCATCGGATTGGCAAAATTGGAAGGCCGAGGCCAGCACAACCATGGCAACGCCGGCAATCGTCACTGTAGCAGGCAGCAAATTCGCTTCATAGAGGAAGATGGCTGGCACAATGACGTATGTCTGGTAGTCAATGATGTTGTCAAGAAGCGCCCCATCAAAGCTGGGCAGCACTCCCTTCACCTGAAAGCGACGCGCCAACGTGCCATCCAGACTATCTACCAGAGCTGCCAGACCCAACCAAAAAAATGCAGCCTGCCACTGGTGCTGCACGGTGGCCATGATGGCCAACAAGCCCCAAAGCGCGCCGGTTGCCGTAAAAAGATGAACTCCCCAGGCTAATACCAGCGGACGCTCGACTTGTAAGTTGAGATTCATTCTTGACATAATGTATTCCAATGCTCATTCAAAAAGAGATTGCTGAACTTTAAGTGATGTAGGGATGTTAGTCAATACATTTGCCTCAAAAACACCCCAGACGCTTAGGAAATTAGTAGCGAATTAAACATTTACTATCTTTTCCTAAAATTGCCCTTAATCAATGAACTCGATGACCGTTGCTTCCCCTTGCCCCACGCCTACGCACAGCGTGGCCAAACCGTACTGCATGGATTCGCCTGCTTGGGCACGACGGCGCATTTCGTGCAGCAGGGTGGTGAGAATGCGCGCGCCTGAGCAGCCCAGCGGGTGGCCTAAGGCAATCGCGCCGCCGTTCACGTTGGTAATTTCCTGGCTGAGCCCCAATTCATTAAGTACCGCCAGCGATTGCACAGCAAACGCTTCATTGAGTTCGGCCAAATCGATGTCTTCCAGCGAAATGTTGGCGCGCTGCAATGCTTTACGCGTGGCATTGATCGGCCCCAGCCCCATGACGCGGGGATCAACGCCAGCGGCCGCAGAGGCCACCCAGCGTGCCATTGGTTTCAGCCCCAGCGCTTCTGCTTTGCTGGCCGACATGAGCAGCACGGCACAAGCCCCATCGTTCAGCCCACTGGAATTCCCGGCGGTGACGGTGCCACCTTTGCGGAAGGCTGGGCGCAATTTGGCCAGAATCTCCGGGCTGGTATCCAGTTCATAGCCGTTGGCGGTTTTTCTGATGCGGGGATGTTCGTCGGTATCGACCACAATGGGATCGCCCTTGCGCTGGGGAAGGCTGACGGGAACAATTTCTGCCTGAAAACGGCCGTTTACAATCGCATCCCAGGCCCGCCGCTGACTTTCAAAGGCAAAGGCATCCTGCGCTTCACGGGAGATTTCGCCGCCTTCAAGCTGCCCGGCACAGCTCATCTCATAGATATTTTCGGCCGTTTCGCCCATCGCTTCGAGCGGGAACAGCGCTTCCATTTTGGGATTGGGGTAGCGCCAGCCCAGCGTGGTGTCGTAGCCGGTGATGTTGCCCGAGGGTCCCCAGGCGCGCGAATTTTTGGGGAAAGAGTAGGGCGCCCGGCTCATGCTTTCTACACCGCCAGCAATAAACACGTCTCCCTCGCCGCATTTGATGGCCCGTGCCGCCTGATTGACGGCATTGAGCCCGCTGGCGCAGAGGCGATTGAAGGTAACGGCCGCTACCGATTCTGGCAATCCGGCCAGCAGCGTGGCCATGCGCGCCACGTTGCGATTGTCTTCGCCTGCCTGGTTGGCGCAGCCAAAATACACTTCTTCAATCTCCTGCGGATCGAGGCCCGTCCGCTCTAACAAAGCTTTGATGACCAGCGCGCCCATGTCGTCCGGGCGCACGCCGGCCAAGGCACCTGCATGACGGCCGATCGGTGTTCTTACAGCATCAATAATGACAACATCGTTCATTAAAAATTCTCCATTTTACTGGTTGACTTGTGCGGTTTAGCGTCCAATTATATCCGACGGCCTGGTTTTGGTTAGGGGGGCGATTGGTAAAACGGCCGTTTCCGCCTTAAAATTAGCGCATGAGCACGTGGGAAAACATTGTCGGGCATAATTGGGCAGTTGAGATGCTGGCCAGCGGATTGGCAAACGATCGGTTGGGGCACGCGTACCTCATCACCGGGCCAGAGCAGGTGGGCAAAACCACTCTGGCGCGCGCCTTTGCCCAGGCATTGAATTGCGAAGCGCCAGAAGCGGAACGGCCGTGTGGCCAGTGCCGCCCCTGCAAACTGATTGCCATAGACCGGCATCCAGACGTGAAGCTCGTCTCGCCAGAGGTGAGTGGGCGGGGCAAGCTGACGCTTAAAATCGAAACGATTCGCCAGTTACAGCAAGATTTGAACCTGTCGGCCTACGAGGCGCGCTACAAAGTGGCGATTTTGGAGCGATTTGACGCGGCGACTATCGGTGCGGCCAACGCGTTTTTGAAGACGTTGGAAGAGCCGCCCGGCAAGGTGGTGCTGCTGCTCACCGCCACGGATGCCGACATGCTGCTGCCCACCATCGCTTCTCGCTGCCGCACCTTGAATTTACGGCCGTTACCCTCCGAACTCATCGAAACCAGCCTAGCTACCCGCTGGCACGTTCCGGCAGAAAAGGCCACGCTGCTGGCGCATCTGGCAGACGGCCGTCTCGGTTGGGCGGTTCAGGCAGCGGAGGACGGAACCATTTTGCAAACCCGCACCGAGCAGCTCGGCTTTTTGCACGAAGCCCTGGCCGCACGGCGCGCTCACCGCTTCAATCTGGCAGAAAAATTGGCACGCAAACCGGAAACGTTGCCTGATTTGCTCAAAACCTGGCTTAGCTGGTGGCGCGATCTCACCCTGCTAAACCAGCGGCGCGGCAAGCCCATCAGCCTGATGCTGACCAATGTAGACGAGGTAGAGCGCCTTGAGCCTTTAGCCTCCACCTGGACCGAAGCGCAAATTAACAACAGCCTGAACCAGACCAATGAGGCCATCTGGCAGCTGGAACGCAATGCCAACACCCGCCTCGTTTTGGAAAATTTGTTCCTGGTCTACCCTCTGCCGGAACCGGCGTAAATCCCCAAACAAGATAAGAAAAACGAATAGCAGCATGATGTGAACGGCCGTTTCTATCCGCTTGCCGGTTCACAAAATCACTCCTTTTCCCCAGATTTTCTCGCAAACAGTTGGTTTGGATCGATATTGGATCGACATTTTTTTACGCTGTTCACAGTAGGTTGGCCCGATTCAACTGCGTCCCATTATTTAATTTGCTTGCGCTTCCAGCCATCTGCCTTCAGTTGTGTGTGAGTTGAACCGGGCGTGCAAACCTGTCTTCTGTGGAGGCACTGTCTGAGCGAAGCACCGTTTATTTGCGAGGAAAATTTTTACTATGAAGATTGCAAAGTTGTTAAAAATGGCCGGACCTATCCTGTTTTTTGCCTTGCTGATGAGTTGGATCGCTGCGCCAGCCTCAGAGCCGGTGCGGGCTGAAGTTTCTGGCGGAGTTGTCATCACTGTCAATACGACCGCAGATTTGGCTAACAGTACCAACTACGATAACCATACCTGCTCTTACACCAGCGGCGCTATTTATTTCCCGGCAGGGGATGGCCAATGCACCCTGCGACGGGCCATTTTGGAGGCTGGTGTGCGCCCCGATAGCGACCGGCCCATTTCGATTCAGTTCAACATTCCCACCAGCGACAGCAACTACAATGCCAGTTTGCAAATCTGGGAAGTGCAAATTGATGAATCGTACATTTGGGAGCTGGATCGTCGTTTTATTACCGACGACGGTGGGCAAGTAACCATTGATGGCAACACGCAGCCAAACGGCCGTACCGATGGTCCCAAAATCATGGTCAACACCAATCGAGACAATTCTGAGCTGTTCGGCAGTTCTTTAGAGGTGCGCACCTCGAACAACATTATCCGCAACCTGGGGTTCATTGGCGGTGGCCAAATTATTTTGTATGAAGGTGGCAACACAATCGAAAACAACTGGATGGGTCTGACGGCTGATGGCACGGGTCTCTCGCTGGCGTCAGATGCTTCTACGCAGGCAATGCGCTCGATGGCGCGCGGCGGCATCATCATGCCCAATGAAGCTTCCGACAACAACATCATCCAGAACAACCGCATCATTGGTGCCTTTGAGCGAGCGATTCGCATCACCAGTGGTGGAGACAACAATCTCATCCAAAACAACTTCATTGGTATGAATGCGGATGGCCTGGTGCCTGCGCCGTTCAACAACGGCGTCAACTGCACGCGCGAGCTTGATTACAATGCCAGCTTTTGGTACGGTGGCCGCGGCATCCAGGTGACGGGCAGCAACAATACCATCATCAACAACCGCATTGCCGGGCTGCACATACCGCAATCCACCAACGATACGCCGCCCATTACCATGGAAATCTCCGGCGATGGCCACACGGTGACGGGCAACGTCATTGGTCGGGACGTGGCGAATAATAATGTGGGCGTTTGCGGGCAGGGAATGCTGCTGCAAGGCACGGAGCATCTGGTGGAGCTTAATACCATCGTCCACAGCCGCAACGGTTTTGAGCCGAATGATGACGGCACGGATTTTGACTCGGCCATTTTGACGCAGAGCTTTGCCGTGGGCAGCAATCATTGGATCACGGTGCGTAAAAACACCATTCTGGATGCAGATCAAGCCACACATCCCGATCACGCTTATCGCTTTGCGTCGCCTGGCGTGCCGGTAGAGTTGCGCCAGTTTAACCCGGCCAAGGTAACCAGTATCAACGGCACGACGGTGAGCGGCACGCGCGGGGACGATGCGGTGCTGCCGGGCGGCGCAGTCATCTCGGCAGCTTGCCCAAACTGCACCGTTTACCTGTACGCAGATGATTTGGACGGCCGTATTGAAGCCCACGAATTTTTAGGTGAAGCCACCGCCAATTCGGCTGGTAACTGGACGGCCACGCTCTCACGGCCGTTGGCGGCCAACGAAGGGCTGCGGACGCAAAGCATGGCCAACGGTAACGGCGTTATCCACATTTATGGCGCTGGCACCACCAGCAAACTGTCCGATATTCTCTATTTGCCACCAAAAGCACCCACCAGTTTAACAATTTCTGGTCCAACCAGCGGGGTTACCGGCACTCAGTATGGCTTCAACATCACCATCAATCCGGCAGACGTTTCGCTGCCCATTGATGTGGAGGTGACGGGAGACGTTACGGCCAGCGCCACCTTGAATGATAATGAAGCGGTTTTGACGGTGACGTTTAACAATCCCGGCAGCTACAGTTTCACAGTTACGGCCACTAATGGCGTTGGTTCTTCGGTGATGGACACGCACTCCATCGAAATTTCTGAAGCAGGTTTCTCGGTTTATTTGCCGATGGTTGTAAAATAGATTCACTCTCTAAGAGTGGTCCGATATTGAATGAAGACCTCTGGGGCATTCCCGGAGGTCTTTTTTGTTTTGAAGTAACTGAAACTTTCTAAAAGGTAAAAAATCGTGCATCATGGTTGTTGATACCAACTCGAAAAGGAGTTCAACCATGAGCACGATACCAACAAGTTTAACTGAAAAACAGTTCAATCAACACGTTCTACCCTACATTGCAACAGCAAAGCGCGGTTTTGTATGCAAAATCCCGTTGCATAAGCTCTTTAACTACATCCTGTACCGTCTGCACACCGGTTGCCAATGGGGTCAACTCCCAATCGCCCCGGATAGTAGCGACCCAGAAAAAAAGAAATCAGTCATGATGCTGTTTACTATCATTTTCGCAAGTGGAGCCGGGATGGCAGCCTGGAAAGGGTGTGGCAAGGGAGCATTGTGACCATTGCTGAGCAATTGAATTTATCTGAAATCAATCTGGATGGGTCACACGCCATTGCCAAAAAAGGTGGTGAATCAGTTGCCTATCAAGGGCGTAAAAAGGCAAAGACGACCAACATCTTGCCTATGACAGATGGCTCTGGTTTTATCATCGCCTCCACTGGCTTGATTGCTGGTAATCGCCACGATGCTTTGAACCTAAAGGAACATTTGCAGACAGCTTTCAAGTCGATGAAAAGGCTAGGCTTGGACATTGAGGGTGCTTTTTTCAATGCAGACAAAGCGTTTGACACGAAAGCTGCTCGAAAAACCTGCTTTAATCATGGCTTGATTCCCAATATGGCTGAGAACAAGCGGAATCGGAAAAGCAAGAAACGCGGCCGCAAGCGTCTGTTCGATGCGGAAGTGTACAAGCGGCGTTTTACGAGTGAGCGCACCTTTGCCTGGGTGGATAAGTTTCGCGCTTTGTTGTTAAGGTTCGAGCGACGTGATGCTTACTTTTTGGGTGGGCATCACATTGCCTTTGCAATGATTAACTTACGTCATCTTATTGACGCTCAATAAGTCTCATTTAGTTCTGCATTAAAAATTCGTCGTTTGGTAGTTGCTAATCAACTGATCGGTTGATCGTTTCCCGAGCGCCTGTGGCTAGAATGGTAACAGGTCACAGCAAAGCCATGACCTGCACATGACTTCCGGCACATCAGGCAACGGCCGTTTCCCGGTACACTCGCAGCAGATTCATAAAACAAGTCAAAGGAAGAATCTAATGTCACTTATTGTTGAAGTTAATGATTTACGCAAACAGTACAACCCGCCCGAGGGCGTAACGGCCGTTCAAGGGGTCTCATTTGCCATCAAGCAGGGCGAGATTTTTAGCCTGCTGGGCCCAAACGGCGCAGGCAAAAGCACCACCATCTCCATGCTGAGCTGCCTGCTGGCGCCCACCAGCGGTGATGCCCTCATCGACGGCCACTCTATTAGCCAGGAACCAAAAGAGGTGAAGCAAGTCATCGGCGTCGTGCCTCAGGAAATTGCCCTGTACGATACCATCAGCGCTCGGGAAAACCTTACTTTTTGGGGCAAGATGTATGGCTTGTCTGGCGAAAAGTTGAAAGAGCGGGTAGCCGAGGTGCTCAAAATTGCCGGTCTGACCGACCGGGCTGAGGAGAAAGTGGTCACGTTCTCTGGCGGCATGAAGCGGCGTATCAATATTGCCGTGGGGCTGCTGCATAACCCCAAAGTGCTGTACATGGACGAGCCAACGGTGGGCATCGACCCGCAAAGCCGCCGCCGTATCTTGGACACGGTGCAAGAGCTGAATGATCAGGGGCTGACGGTGCTGTACACGACCCATTACATGGAAGAAGCGGAAGAGCTCAGCGACCGGATCGGCATTATTGACCACGGCAAGCTGATTGCGGTGGGCACTCAGGATGAACTGACGCAAATGGTGGGTCAGTATGACACCGTGCAAATGGATGTGGGCGAAAGCACCGAGGTGAACGGCACGCTCGTCACAGACCTGGCCGCACTGGATGGCGTCCATCAGGCGTATGGCGAAGGCGAGCAGGTGATTGTGCAGGCTGAAGATGCCAACGTGGTGCTGCCGCGCCTTTTGCAGACGGTGGCCGAACACGGCCGTTCCATCCGTCGCCTGGAAATTCAAGAACCCAACCTGGAAGCGGTGTTTTTGCACCTGACGGGTCGGGCACTAAGAGATTAGTTTGGAAGTATGCAAGTTTGCAGGTGTGCAAGTAAAAACTTGCATCCTTGCCACTTGCAAACTTGCATACCCCACAGGAAATATCATGAAAATTTGGACCATTGCCTGGAAAGACACAACGATTCGCTTTCGCGATCGCAATGCGTTGATTTTGATGGTGCTTGCGCCGCTGGTGTTGTCGGCCATTATCGGCTCGGCGTTTGGCGGCTTTTTGGACAGCAGCGATCCGGTGCCCTTTGACGCCATTCCCGTGCTGTTCATCAATCAGGACATGGGCGAGATGGGGCAGCAGTTTGCCGACATTCTCACCAGCGATGCCCTGGGTGACTTGCTGGCCGTCACCGAAATGAGTGACGAAACGGCCGCTCGCGAGCAGGTGCAGCGGGGTGAGGCCCGGGCCGCGATTGTGATTCCGGCTGATTTTAGTGAGGCGTTTGGCGGGGAAACGGCCGTTTCTCCAGCCCTCATCCAGTTTTATGCCGACCCAAGCGCGACCATCACGCCCAACATTGTGCGCGGCGTGGTGACGCAAATTGTCAATGGCTTCAACAGCGCCGCCATCAGCTCCGAAGTAGCGGTGGAGCAGCTCAGCACTTACGCCGCCGACCTGGGGCCAGCGATGGCTAACCTGGACGCGAGCTTGTCCGCTGAAATGCAAAGCCGCTTTGCCGAAGGTCAGCCCACCGTCATTACGCTCAATGATGTGCCAGTTGGCGACATGGAAGAAACAGCCGATATCAGCCCGTTTGCCTTCTTTGCGCCGAGCATGGGCATTTTGTTCCTCATGTTTTCCATGATGGACGGCACGCGCTCCATTCTGGAAGAAGAACAAGGCGGCACGCTAGACCGGCTGGTTAGCACGCCAACCAGCCACCTGGAGATTATTCTGGGCAAGATTGGCGGTGTTTTCCTGACGGGAGCTTTGCAGTTTGTGGTGTTTGTGGCCGCGTCAGCGCTGATCTTCCAGCTGAACTGGGGCCACTCCCCGTTGGGGCTGGCCATGCTGACGCTGGCGGTGGTGCTGTCGCTCACGAGCCTGGGGGCGCTAATTGCCGCCTTTGCGCGGAATCCCAGCCAGGCAGGCATTTTAGGCACAGTAGTGACGCTGGTTTTTGCAGCCCTCGGTGGCACCTTCGTCCCGGCGCAAAACTTTCCGCCCTTCTTGCAGGAGCTGAGCAAAATCACGGTGACCCGTTGGGCGCTGGATGGCTTTACCGACCTGACGATTTATGGCCTGGGGGCGGCGGATGTGGTGTTGGAAACGGCCGTACTCACTGGCCTGAGCATCCTTTTTATCGCTTTGGCCCTGTGGCAGTTCCAACGCCGGTTGGCGAAATAATTGCTTAATTGCCCAGTTACCTAATTACTTTTTGTGTCATTGAGTAATTAGGTAATTCAGTAATTGATACTTGGAGTTTTCTCATGTTCAAAAAAGCGTTAGACATTACCTGGCTCTATCTCAAA
Organism: Ardenticatenaceae bacterium; assembly: GCA_020634565.1. Lineage (GTDB taxonomy): Bacteria > Chloroflexota > Anaerolineae > Promineifilales > Promineifilaceae > Leptofilum. The sequence continues at coordinate 101,294 of JACKBN010000005.1, read as the reverse complement.
ATGACGTATAGCAGCCGTTCAGTTTTAATCTTTCAACTGCTGCTGCCAATTCTGTTTACCTTCATGGTGGGGCAGGGCACCGGGGGCTTTGATGGCCCCAGCAGCACAGTCGTGACCTGGCCACTGGCTGTGGCCAATGAGGACAGCGGCAGCCTGGGGACGTCCCTGGTAGACACGCTGTCAGCGGATCCCAATCTGGACGTAACGATTATTGCGGCCGATGAAGCAGAAACGGCCGTTACCAACGACGATGCCCTGGCAGCGCTGATCATTCCCGCCAATTTCAGCGAACAGCTGGCGGCGGGCCAGCAGCCTGCCCTCGATTTTTACAGCGATCCCGCCGACGTGCAGGAAGTGCAGCCCATCGAGCAAGCCGTTTTGGGTGCCGCCAGCCAGTTGGGTGGGGCGGTAACCGCCGCTTCGCTCTCCCGCGACGTAGCCAGCGAGTTGGGTCTGTTTGCCGAGAACGTTTTCGAGGCTGACTATTTTGTAACGGCCGTTTCTGCTGCCCAAACCGCGTGGCAAAATCCGCCAACGGCCGTACAAATCAACGAAGATGAAATTGTGGTGACGGCCGAGAACGTGATTCCGCAAGGAACGAGCCAATCGTCGCCGGGCATGATGGCCATGTTTGCCACCTTCACGATGGTCGGCGGGGCGGTGGTGCTGCTGGAAGAACGGCAAAATGGTACGCTGCGCCGCCTGCTGGTGATGCCTATCCGCAAGAGCACAATTATGGTGGGCAAACTGCTGGGCATTCTGCTCTCCGGTTTGGTGCAGATGGTCATCTTGATTCTGTTTGGGGCGCTGGTTTTTGGGATTCCGTGGGGCAACGCGCCGCTGGCGTTGGGCATCATGGTGCTCAGCTTTGCTTTGGCCATTACCGCCCTGGGGCTGATGTTTGCCGCGCTGTCCAGAACGCTGGCGCAGGCCAACGCCTTGGGCACGATCGTGGTGCTGTCGATTTCAGCGCTGGGTGGGGCGTGGTGGCCGTTGGACATCGTGCCTGGCTGGATGCAGACGTTGGGCCGTCTCTCGCCGATCTCGTGGGCAATGGATGGCTTCCACGATATTATTACGCGCGGTCTGGGCGTAACGGCCGTTTTGCCTGAAGCAGGTATCTTGCTGGCTTTTGCTGCTGTGTTTTTGGCCGTTGGCGTCTGGCGTTTTCGATATGAATAAAAGCGTTTTCAGGTGTTCATGTGTCAGGTGCTCAGTTTTTTTCTTGAACACCTGAAACTTGAACACTAAAACATGGTTTCTTAATGACTGACTACTCATACTTCCTCAACTTTGCCCTCGACGCGGCCTGGCAGGCCGGGCGCGTGACGCTGGGCCACTTCCAAACGGGCGTCGCCGTGCGGCGCAAAGCCGACAACACCCCACTTACCATTGCCGACCAGCAGGCGGAGCAAAAGCTGCGTCAGCTCATCGAGCAGTATTGGCCGGAGCATAACATTGTGGGGGAAGAATACGGCCGTACCAACCACAACTCGCCTTACACCTGGGTCTGCGATCCGATTGACGGTACCAAATCGTTTATGTGCGGCGTGCCGCTGTATGCCAATTTGGTGGCGCTGCTGCACGAAGGCGAGCCGATTGTCGGCGTCATTAATCTGCCCGCGCTGAATGAGATGGTGTATGCAGTAAAGGGTGGCGGCTGTTTCTGGAACGGCCGTCCTGCCCATGTCTCCGAAACCAAAAATCTGGCCGATGCGGTGGTGTTGCGTAGCGAATTAGAGAATCCAGAGCGAGACGGCCGTCAGGCGGCGTGGCAAAAGTTGGTGAAGGCCAGCTACGTGCAGCGCACTTGGGGCGACGCCTACGGTTACTCGCTAGTGGCAACGGGTCGCGCCGACGTGATGGTGGACCCCATCATGTCACTGTGGGACATCGCGCCGCTGCAAGTGATTCTGGAAGAGGCGGGCGGCACGCTCACCGACTGGCAGGGCGAGGCGACCATCCACCACGAAGAAGCAGTTGCGACGAATGGGCATTTGTTAACGGCCGTTTTGGATTTGGTGCAATAAATTGGTTCGGTAAGGGCGAGGCAGGTGGCCACGATCTACCAAATTACGCCAATTGAACCTCACCAACTGCCTCGCCCAGATGCCGCAATGACCAGATGGTTTGCCATGCAAAAGGGCGAGGCGTTTGGAGAGATTGTGGCACCGGTAATCATTTGATCGAGGCCAAATGCCTCGCCCCTACGCCAAGATGGTTCGCATGAATTTATATTTACCCCCAACGATTGACCCTCAGGCTGTGGTGGCCACAATTGGCCTGATCTCGGACACGCATATTCTGCAGCGCTGGGCAAAATTACCACCGTTCAACACCAATTTGCCCTGAATCACACAATCGAACCGCTGCCCGTGAAAAAATTAGCCTCGAAAATCGTTTTGACGGATGGCCATACCCGTGCTTTTGCTGCATTTTTGCGGGGTGAAACATCTCTTTGGGTGTATTGGGACGATGATCCACTCGATTGGGCCGCGTACGAAGTTTGTGTAGACTGGTGCTTGGCGGCGGGCATTCATTCGGTGGCAGGTTTGCAATCTCGTATTATTTCCACCGAAGCGTATGATGAACTCTGGCTTGAGCGTTGCCGCAGGAGGTTTGGCAGATGAGTTTCCAGCAAATTTTTGGTGTGGTTGTTAGCGTGGGGTCCGTCCTGTTTCTAATTGCTGCCTTCTCCCCCATTTCAAAAGTTTATGCTGAGTCGGAGTCAGCCAGGCGGTTGGCGATCATTCAGGAGAATCCACGTGGTTGGTGGCTCTCTCAGGTGTTGTTTGGGCTTGGTGCGGTGATTACGGCCGTTGCCATTGGTTTCTGGGCTGTTCAAATAGGTGAATGGCTCGCATACCTCAGTTTTCTGGCAATGTTGGTGGGCGCTCTGTTGTGGAGCTGGCTGGTGTACCATCGCGCATTAGCGCCAGAAGCGTTTGCCGCTGGCACGCTGCCCTATTGGCCGTTTGTAATCTACACGATCCTGACGCAGCTTGGCTTGGCCATCTTTGGTTCAGTTCTCATCATGCTGCTGGGGTCTAATTTGCCGGGCTGGGTCGGCTGGCTGAATGTGGTGGGCAGTGTGTTGTTTTTTATTCTGTATCTCGTTTTCAAAGATATGCCACCCTTTGTTTATTACTTGCTGACATTGATCACAGGTGTGATGTTTTACTTGGCTTAATCCAGAAATCAGGAGCGAAGATGGCAGTTAATTGGATAGATGTCACAACGCTTTCGTTCAATGTGTTGCTGTTGCTTGAGCGGGTTCAGCTCAGTTGGCTTCCTGGTTGGGTGCCAGAAGATGAGCTAGCCATTGCCCTTGAAGCAAATCCTGTTGTTGAATGGTACATGCGCCAGAAATGTCCTTCGCTGAACGGCTGGCTAGACAAGGTGCTTTCGTTAAAAACGAGCGATAGGCCATCTCACGATGTCGTGCGTCAGGCGGAGGTCGCTGTTATGCAGCGAATGAACGATTTGCTGGTGTACGTTGTTGATCCCGCCATCTATGATAGCCAGCCCTTTCTCGATTGGGACTCGCGTGAACTCACGTCCCTAGTCGATTTTACGGGCAAAACCGTAATAGAAGTTGGGGCAGGCACCGGACGATTAACTTTAACGGTGGCCCCATTGACAGAAGCTGTGTTTGCAGTTGAGCCAGTTGGTAATCTGCGCAGGTATTTGAAGCAGCAAGCCGCAAAAAGTGGCTTCAAGAATGTGTTTCCAGTCGATGGCTTGATTACAGAGATACCGTTTCCCGATCAATTTGCGGACGTGACGATGGGTGGGCATGTTTTTGGCGATTATCCTGAAGAAGAAGTTCAAGAGCTAGAACGTGTTACGAAATTGGGCGGCATGGTTATTCTTTGTCCGGGAAACAGTGATAAAGAAAATGCGGTTCATAAGCATCTCGTTTCTCAAGGGTATGATTGGTCGCGCTTTGAGGAGCCGGAGGATGGTACCAAGAGGAAATATTGGAGAATGGTCAGCGCTACGCCTTGATTGCATATTTTTATCGTTTGGACACGTGATCAGTTATGTCAAGTATGTTTCGTTGCCAACCATCATCTTGGTATGGGTTGAGCGTTTCAGGGCATTGCATGGGTGGGGGAACGGCCGTTAATAAAACAAAAGTATTCAAATGATATAGGTTGAACCTCACTAACTTCCCAAGTATACTGTTTCCACTTGTGGCCAACTTCAAAAAACGCACCAGAATCTTTGTTTTGTCTGATTAAATGGGTTTAACCAACACGACTGCATGATAAGCCCTGTTTTTATCGTAGCCAGCACTTTATGCATTTATTTCACTTTCATTGCTGATCAAGTCAGTTTACTTTCTCGGCCGTTTTTGTTTCAACCACATTGTGAAAAATAGCGCTGTTTCCCTGTACCGGTGGGCAAAGTAGACGATAGTTTGCTGAATAATTACAAAAGGTGGTCAAATATTTCCACAAAGGAGTATTGCTATCAAAGCAAATAGCCGCTTCGGAAATGTCTCCTTCCTAAATCAGTTTTTATCTCACACCAATTTACGAGCCGCAATCTCGCTCACTTTTGCTTTGTCTACCTTGATCTTCGCCGCATTTCTTAGTGTGCTCATTGGTGTGGTCGCCCGCAGACAGATCGAAGAGACAGTTAGCCAGCAAATGCTGCGCACGGCCGAACGAACGACCAATAGATTGGATCATGGCCTGTTTGAACGTTATCGAGACATACAAATTGCGTCCACGCTTTTATCTAGCAACGAACTCTCTACTGTTGGAACCCGCACATTAATCAACACCCTGCAAGAAACCTATACTGATTACTCCTGGATCGGATTAGCCGATCAAGAGGGGACTGTGTTGATCAGTACCGGTCAAATTTTGGAGGGGGCTGATGTTTCTATGCGGCCGTGGTTCTCCGTGGGTTTGGAACGGCCGTTTATGGGCGATGTCCACGACGCTATCCTACTCCAGCCGTATGTTAGTCCAGACAGCACAGAACCACTGCGCCTCATTGACATCTCTTTCCCCGTTGTTGACACCGACGGCAATAGTGTGGGGGTTTTAGGGGCCCATCTCAATTGGCTGTGGGTAGAAGAGGTGCATGACACACTCCTGACACCGCTTGACCTTGAGCGAAAAATTGAAGCGTTTGTCCTTTCTGAAGAAGGACAAATTTTGTTTAGCACGGAAGGGGTAGAAGTTACACTCCCGGCAGACATCTTAGAGCAGATTCAATCCAATCAACAAGGCGTCATCACCACTACCTGGTCAGACAACCAACAATATGTCAGTGGTTTAGTCCACACAAACGGATATCGCACCTACCCCGGTTTAGGCTGGACTGTATTGGTGCGCCAGCCAACCGCAGTCGCCTTTGCCCCCGCCCAACAAATGTCACGACAAATTCTGATCTCGGGCATATTGCTCGGCGCCGTGTTTGCTATTTTTGGCTGGGTCTTAGCCGGCTGGATTGTTTACCCGATTCAACAACTTGCAGCCGCCACTCAGGAGATTAAACCGGGGAATCAAGTCATTACCATGCCCCGCCTATACAGCTATCAGGAAGCGGTCACTTTGTCTGATGCGCTCTATGATTTGCTGGTCAAGCTAAACCGAGAAATCTATGAACGAAATCTCTCAAATGAAGCGCTGCAAGATAGCAAAGCTGAGTTACAGCATGTCATCAATAGCGTACCTGAGGGGGTTTTGCTTCTGACAAATGAGGGCCATATTCGCTTAGCCAATCCTATCGCTGACCAATTTATCTCTATATTGGCCCCAGAACGATTAGACGGCCGAATTACCCATCTAGGCAACCGACCGCTGGCAGACTTATTCACCTCCCCGCCCAAAGGATTGTGGCATGAAATCGCCACCAACAACATGATTTTTGAAGCGATCGCTCGCCCCGTAGAGACCACTGCCAAAACCAGTGGGTGGGTCTTGGTGCTGCGCGATATTACCCAAGAGCGAGCCATACAGCAGAGAGCCCAACGCCAAGATCGTCTGGCCGTGATTGGCCAGCTCGCGGCCGGGGTCGCCCACGATTTCAATAATATTTTGGCCGTCATTACGCTGTATGCCCAACTCATCCTTCGTTCCCCGGAACTGCCCGATGCGACCCAACAACGCTTAATCACCATCGAACAGCAGACCAAACGCGCGGCCGATTTAATCCAGCAAATTCTTGACTTTGGCCGCCAATCTGTCATGGAACGCCGCACCTTAGATTTGCTCCCGCTCATAAAAGAACAGGTCAAACTGCTCGACCGCACGTTACCAGGACATATCCAAATAGATTGTCACTATGACGCCGAAAAATATCTCATCAAGGCTGATCCCTCACGCATACAGCAGGTAATTATGAACCTGGCAGTCAATGCCCGCGATGCAATGCCTTCCGGCGGCCAACTGCAATTTGCTTTGACCCACACGCAGTTTAAAACGGATGCTCCCCAATCCATGATAGACATGCCTCCAGGCAAATGGGTTCAAGTCCAAATTGCAGATAGCGGCACAGGCATTCCCCCTGAAGTGCTCACCCGCATTTTTGAACCCTTTTTCACCACAAAAGAGGTCGGCAAGGGAACGGGGTTGGGATTGGCGCAGGTTTATGGCATTGTCAAACAGCATGAAGGGTTTGTTGATGTGACATCTGTAGAAGGACAAGGCACCACCTTTACCCTGTTTTTCCCTACGGCCGTTGCCGAAGAAGAAGCGTTAGCGGTTCTCAGCAATGGGTCCGTACAACAGGGACAAGGGCAAATCATTTTGATTGTGGAAGACAACCCCGCCATCAGAGCCGCTTTGGTGGATAGCTTGACGCTCCTAAATTACAACGCACTCGCAGCGCAAAACGGCCGTGAAGCCCTTCAGATTCTAGCCACTCGGCACCATGAAATTACCCTGGTCTTAAGCGATGCCGTTATGCCCCAGTTGGGTGGTGTCGCCCTCATCCATGCCATGCGTGATCACAACTATGCGATCCCTGTTATCTTGCTCACGGGCCATCCGCTCGGCCAGGAACTGGAGAATTTACAATCCCTCGGTTTGGCCAGTTGGCTTAAAAAACCACCCAACCTTGAGCAGTTAAGCCAGGCTATCGCCCGAGCACTCGCCTAACTGCCTCATTTCATGATTAAAAACAGGTTTATTCAACCTCTTGTTGATTGGGATGCGTACAAGACTAGGTTAATAAAAAGCTAGGCAAATAAATGAAAAATAGTCCAATAGGTATTCCTGGTGCGGGAAAAAACGAGTCGGATATTTCAAACATTGCATCTTCCCCATCGATTTATCTTATATTTGTCATTTTTATTTCAATTTTTTTGTGTGTGATTGCCATATTTTCTGCTGAAACACCTTGGTTTGAGTGGATCGTTTCTGATCCAGTGTCGGGTGATAAGACAGTGTATACGAATACTTATCAGATGCTGCCGATAATTAGATATGGGGTCGTTTCTACAGTAGGGGCATTGAGAGATGACGGGAATCTAGTTCTTACTATTGGAAGGATTACCAAATTTCTAATTGCTTTTACACTGATAATTTCAGCTTGGTTAATGATCAAATGTACAAATAGCAAATGGTCCATTTTTTTGTTGTTTCCATTTGCGTGTTTTTTTAGTTCGCAATTATTCTGGGCTGCCTGGGCTGATACTGAGGTATGGTTAGCTAATCATGAAACGCTGCCCAGATTGGTGAGTATTGTTTGGAAAGGTCCAATTCTTATTGCTATTTGTTTTCTAATGCAGGTGGGTTTATTGATAGCAGTAAAAATAAGCGAGAATACACGATGGGCAGATTAATTGTTTGGGCACTTGTTCAGTTATGGCAAGTTTGATACACTGCCAATCATCATGATGAGACGGTGGCGTTGGGTGTTTTTACTGCTGGTGGGTGTTTTGCTGCTGGCCCTGTTTGGGGCGGGGCAGCCAACGGCCGTTTACAGCCAAACCGTCTCCGGTGAAGGGGAAGCCCACATTTATGGCAACCTCCAGCTCGATTTGCTGCTTTCTGCCCCTGCTGGTCAGCCTGGCGACACCGTAGACCTCACCATTACCCTGACCAACTACGGTCAGTCAACCATCTCCCCCGCGATTGCTTTACAACTGCCGCCCGGCGTGCGTCCAGATACCCGATTGTTCCCCGCGGGATTGTCGCTCAACATTCAGGCCGGTACGCTCGATTGGCTGCCCGTGGCGCTGGCCAATGGTGGTGTGAACAGCTTTACGCTGCCGCTTCGCCTGGAAACGGCCGATATCAACCAGCCCACCAAAGAAATTCGGGCGACGCTGCGTCACAATGAATTGGAAGAAACGGCCGCTGCCGCCATTTGGATTGGCGTACCGCCGCAGGTGAGCAGCGTCACCAGCCCGCCACAGGTGGCCGTGGGACAACCATTCCAACTGCGCGCCGTGGCTGCTGGTTCCGGCCCGTTCACCCAGGTTTGGTTCTTGGGCGACGGCCGTCGCGTAGAAACCAACGATCCCGTTGTGCTATTCTCGGCGGCGGGCATTTATGATGTGCGGGTCGAAGTAAGTAATTCGGTGGGAACGGCCGTACAGCAGCATACCATCTCGGTGGTGCCCCATCCCGCCGCCCAATTTGCCGTCAGCGACGCCACCGCCAGCGTGGGGCAAACCATCACCTTCATCAACCAAAGCGGTGGCGCTGGCCCCCTCACTTACAGCTGGAATTTTGGCGACGGCAACGCCTCTGCCGAAGCAACGCCCAATCACACCTATGCCAGTCCTGGCACGTACATGGTTCACCTGACTGTGCAGAACGCCTTTGGTCAATCAGAAGCGTATTGGCCCGTTACAGTGGGCCTGCCGCCGACGGCCGATCTCATCGTGCCGGAGCGCGTGAAGGCGGGCGAGACGTTCCAGGTGCAGGGTTTTGGCGACGCTTCCATCACGCGTTTTGAGTGGAGCATGGGCGACGGCCAATCGTTGCAAGGGCCGCAAGTAACGCACAGCTACAATCGCACCGGCGAGATGTATGTGACGTTAGTAGCCAGCAACGAATTTGGCAGTACGCAAATCGGCCGCTGGCTGACCGTCGATCCCGGCACGCTGCGTCTTTACCTGCCGCTCATTCTGAATTTGCTGGGGCAGGGCGCTGAAGCTGTGCCAGAAACGGCCGTTAATCCCGATTTGCCCGATGTGGCCCTGGATGAACTGTTCATTTTACGCCCGATGGCTGTGCCGCCGGGCAGCACGCCGGCTGAGCAGCTCTTGCTCTACATCAATGAAGCCCGCCGCCAGTTTGAGCTGGCTCCGCTAAATCTGGTGCCGCAGCTGAGCGCCGCCGCCCAGGAACACACCATCGACATGGCCCGCTTTGCCTACACCGGCCATACCGGAGCCGATGGCTCCACGCCCGCCGAACGGCTGCTTCAGTTTGGCTATGGCGCGGGGTACGCGGGCGAGGCGACCGCCTGGGGCTTTGAGTATCCGCATCAGGCGGTGGAATTTTGGGTGAACAGCCCGGCCCATCGCCGCATTATTTTAAACGCCAACGCCACGGACGTGGGTGTGGGCTACTCGTTAGATTTTAACGCTCCTAGCGTTTGGTACTGGACTGCCGAATTTGGCAATCAGTTTGCCGCCGCCGACGCGCCCATCCTGCGCGTGCAGGAACCCGCCGCCGATTTAGAAGCAATGGTGACCAGTCTGGTCACATTTGGCTGGAACTGGCCCACACCGCTGGCCGATGGCGAACGGTTTGTGCTTTACCTGCAAACCAACCGGGGCGATTTCCCCGTGGCCACCGTCACTGAGCCGACGTTGGGTACGCGTTACTCGGTGCAGCTGGCGGCCAACGAACTCACCAGCGGCAACGCCCGCTTGCAGGTGAATCCGGGCCATTACAGTTGGCAGCTTCGCCTGGAAAACGGCGGCACGCTCACGCAAAGCGAGCCACGCCCCATTACCTTCACCATCGATCCCGATGCGCCGACGCCGACGCCAACCGTGACAACGACGGCCGTTTCCCCCACGCCATCCCCCGAACCGACCGCCACACCAACGGCCGTTCCGCCGCAAAGCACCCCGCGTCCACCAACGCCCACCTTGCCGCCGCCACTGGTCACAGCCACGCCGAACGGGTAGGAAGTGGTCAGGTAATCAAGTGTGCAAGTGGCATTTTTGAAGCGTGTTCACACTTGAAAACTTGCACACGAAAAGGAAAATCCTCATGTACAAAACCCTCATCGACGCCGAAACATTAGCTGAAAATATCGGTAAGCCCGACTGGGTGATTGTGGATTGTCGCTTTAGCCTGGCCGATACGGCCGTTGGCTACCAAAATTACCAGCAAGCCCACATTCCCGGCGCGGTGTATGCCCATCTGGACAACGATCTCAGCAGCGTGCCCGTCACCGACCACGGACGGCATCCGCTGCCCACGCCGCAGCGCTTGGCCCAACTTTTTAGCCGCTTGGGCATTGATGAGATGAGCCAGGTGGTGGTCTACGACGACGCGGGCGGCATGGTCGCTTCCCGCTTATGGTGGGAACTGCGCTACATGCGCCATGAGGCGGTGGCTGTGCTGGACGGCGGCTGGCAAGCGTGGCAGTCCGCCGGTTTGCCGACCCATTCAGGCATCGAGGAGAACGATCCGGCCCAGTTTACGGGTCGCCCCCAGCCTAAATGGATTGTGACGCTGGATGAAGTCGCTGACCAACCGCTGCTGATTGATTCGCGTGGGCCAGAGCGGTATCGTGGCGAAATTGAGCCGATTGATGCCCAGCCGGGACACATTCCCGGGGCGGTGAATCTGCCCTTTGCGGATCAGCTGGATGCAAACGGCCGTTTCCGTGCCGCCGCTGAGATGAAAGCGGCCCTCAAAGAAACTTTCGGGCGTATTGCGCCGGAAGCCGCCACTTTTTATTGTGGTTCTGGGGTGAGCGCCTGCGTGAACTTATTGGCAATGGCGCATGTGGGGTTGGGAAACGGCCGTCTCTACGTCGGCTCCTGGAGCGAGTGGAGCAGCGACCCCAAACGCCCCATTGCCACAGGCGAAGAATAACAAAGTGTTTCAGTAACTTGGTAGAAGCATCTCTAAATTCCGATTACTGATCGCCGATTACCGCCGATTGGTCTTCCCCCGAGCCATTCACTGCGGCATCCCCATCCTGGCTAGCCTGTTCCATCGTGCCAATGGTGCGGGCAACGTTTTCAATCGCCACGCGCTGCTTGCGGTACAGGTCAGATTCGCTCATGGCCAGCCGTCGCGCCACGTCTCGCACGCGCTGCCCTTGCACAAACTTTAGCTCCAGAATGTTGTACAAAATCCATTCGGCCGTGGTCATATTGCGCTCGCCTTCCGGCTTTTGCAGCTCAATGGCGTTATTCAGGATGGCCCGCAGCGCCTTGGTGGGGTTGTTTTCGTGTTCAGACATCGCCTGTTGCACAATGTGCAGTCGCATCAGCGGGCTGGTGGTGAGCTTGGGGCCACCCCAGTAATGGGTCAGCGCATCTCGCACCATCGTATTAAATTCGGGGTCGCTCACCACGGGGCTGGCATCTGACGTTTCCTGGGCCAGCACGGGCAGGCCGCCAAACGTCGCTTCGCTGCGCCGCTGCTGGATGGCCGTGATTTGCGGCAGCAGCCCTTCCACCGTAGCAAACACTTCTTGCTGCAAAATACGGTCTTCCAGAGCATAGGATGCCTGTTGTAGCAGGCGTCCAAATATTTCTTCTTCGGCTTCGGTTAGGTCTGGCGTTTCGCTGCGGGCGCGAATGCCGAGGATGCCCAATACGAGTTCTTGCTGGCGGCTGTGTAACGGCCGTATCCAATAATGACGCCAGACAAAGAAATCTCCCACCATTTCCAGCGCTTCATTGCTGCCGCCGTCCTCTTTGCTTCCCGCCAGCTTACGCCAATCAGCATCCTGCAAAATCTCATCCGATTCGGCCAGAGGGCCAACCACAGCCTCTAACTGGGGACCATCTGGCGTGATGGCCGCCACAAACGAGGTGGGCGTCCGCAGCGCTTCACAGGTTGCCGCCAGAATGCTTTCCAGGAACTGCTGTAAGTCGCGGGTGGTGAGCAGTCGTTCCCCCAACCGCTGCATAGTGCGCACATCAGGGTCGTTATTGAGCTGGAAGAGGCGTTCAAGCGGCCGTTTATATGCATGAATTGCCCACTCCACCAGCATAACCGTAGCCACCAGGCTGAATCCCAACGCCGTTTCGGCTGGCAGGCCCAGAATCGCGCTGTTGCGGCTGACCAACACATACACGAGCAGCACAATGCTGCCGGCCAACGGTACCCGCGCCATAAATTTAAACAACCGCACGCGCACTACCCGATCTGGTGAAGCCGTGCCAAAATAAGCTAGATGCGCTGTCAGCACGCCAAACATCAACCCCACCACCAGGTTACCCAAAATGATGATGGGCCATAGCCAAAGTGGAATAATTTCTTGCCCTTTACTGCCCGTAATCAGCAAGTAAGGGAAGACGCCCAGCGGCGCAGCCGGATAGGTAAGCAGCGTGGAGGTCATGCGCTGGCGTGTGGTGCGGGTAATGCAGCGCTGCCGTGCACGCCAGACGTTATAAATGCTCAGGCCGGTGACCACCCAAAAGTAAGCGGCAAACACTGGGAAAACGGGTCCGGGGTCCAAGTGGGGAATCCGCGCCAGTGGGTTGGGAATTGAATTGGTAACCAGCAAATCGCTGAACAGGGCCATGCTGAGGAAGACGATGCCGGTCAGATAACCGATGGGCACCAAAAAGCGCCGCCGGTGGGGAAGGGCACCTGTCGTAGAAAGCAGGGCGTCTGATAAATGGAACTGAGCCGCCGGAACCAGAGCAATGCCCAGCCATTGAAAGCGCAAAAATCCCTCTACCGAAGTGGAAACGATGGTGCGGCTCACCAACAACTCGGCCAGGTAAGAGATCATCACAAAAATGATGAGGGCGCAAAAGGCGCGCATCACGCGGTCTCTCAGGCTTCGGCCCAGGTTGTATAGCACAACGGCCGATCCAAAAATGACAATGACCGCCTCTAAAATATCATTGAGTAAGGCTAAAAAGTCAGGGAGTTGCTCAAACATACAAACAAAAAATTGGCCCCAGTCAGTTTAAGGCACACTGTCCGCCCCAGCAATTTTAAGCGGGTGTTGGGGACGGGGGTAAATCTAGGGATGGTGGCTTTTTCCAGTCTGATTCTGATCGGGATTCACCCTCCAAAGATGTTTTTGGCGTGGTTGGCGGTGTTTGGTTGCCGGACGAAGGTGGTGAAAGCGTTTCCCCTTCAATCAGGGCAACAAATTCTTCGGCATCCAGCGTTTCCCGCTCCAGCAGGTGGCGGGAAATCAAGTCCAGTTTTTTCCGGTAACCCGTCAGGATTTCAGTGGCTCGCGTGTACTGCTCGTCAATGATTTGCCGCACCTCTTCATCAATTTTTTCAGCAATAGCGTCCGAATAATCACGCTGCTCGGATATTTCCCGGCCCAGAAAGACCATTTCTTGCTTTTGGCCGTAGACGCGCGGTCCCAACTCATCACTCATGCCGAGCTGCGTTACCATGGAGCGAGCCAGCTGGGTGACGCGCTGCAAGTCGTTGCTGGCACCTGAGGTGATTTCGCCAAATACAATCTGTTCGGCAACACGACCGCCCAGCAGGCTGGCAATTTGGGCCAGCATGTGGGTTTTGTTGGGCAGAATGGTGTCATCTTCCAGATACCAGGTGAGGCCTAGCCCCATGCCGCGCGGCACAATGGTCACTTTGCGCAGGGGCAGCGCCGCCGGCAAAAAGTGGCTGACAATCGCGTGTCCCGCTTCGTGATAGGCGATGATTTCGCGTTCTTCTGAGGTGATAACGCGGCTTTTGCGTTCCGGCCCAAGCTGCACGCGCTCAATCGCTTCATGAAACTCAGCCATGCCAATGCTTTTGATGTTGCGGCGGGCGGCTAGCAGCGCTGCTTCGTTGACGGTATTTTCAATATCGGCCCCGACAAAACCAGGCGTGGCACGGGCCAGCACGGCAACGTTCACGTTGGAGGAAATGGGTTTGCCGCGAATGTGTACTTTAAAGATAGCTTCGCGCCCTTTGTAATCTGGTTTGTCAATCACCACGCGGCGATCGAAGCGGCCAGGGCGCATGAGGGCGGGGTCCAGGATGTCTGGGCGGTTGGTGGCAGCCAGGATGATGACGTGGGTGTCGGTGCCGAAGCCGTCCATTTCCACCAGAATCTGGTTAAGGGTTTGTTCTCGTTCGTCGTGAGAACCGCCCAGGCCAGCACCACGCTGCCGCCCGACGGCATCAATTTCATCAATGAAGATGATGCAGGGACTGTTGCGTTTGGCTTGCTCGAATAGGTCGCGCACGCGGCTGGCGCCAACGCCAACAAACATTTCTACAAATTCGGAACCCGCAATCGAAAAGAAGGGCACGCCGGCTTCACCAGAAACGGCTTTGGCGAGCAATGTTTTGCCGGTGCCAGGGCTGCCAATCATTAACACACCTTTGGGAATACGGGCCCCAAAGCTGACGAATTTTTCTGGCTCTTTTAGAAATTCGACGACTTCTTCCAGCTCTTCTTTGGCTTCTTCGGCTCCGGCGACGTCAGCGAAGGTGATGGTGGGATGGTCGCCAGTGAACATGCGGGCGCGGCTTTTACCAAAGGAAAGCGCCTGATTGTTGTTGCCCTGGGCTTGCCGGAAAACAAGGAAGATGAAGCCAATGATGAGGATGGCGGGCAGGAAGATGCCAATGACGTTGAGCCAGTTGCCCCAACTGCTGGGCTGTTCGTAGGTGATGGTGGGTTGGCCGTCTTGGTAATCTTCCTGGCCAATACCGTAGGAGCTGAGCAGTTCTTCCAGGGAGGTGACGCCGCTGATTTGGGCGGTGGCGGGCTGGGTTTCATCGCTAGTGTAGGTGATGGTGACGGAACGGCCGTCTCCATTCACTACAATTTCGGCAACTTTGTCATCTCTAATTTGCTGGGCCAGCTGGCTGATGGAGATTTGGGTGGACGGCATGGTGCTAACGCTGTAGCTCCACACGATGGCCAGGATGGCGACACCTATGAGTAAGGAAACAAACCACCGGGTCATTTTAGTTGAATTCATGCCAAAGCCTCCATCGGGAGTGAGCTGCTGTGCCGGGTTGCGTTTTGCCTGCTAGGATGGTTTGTTTGTTGGATGCAGGCAGTCACGATTTTCTGAAATATCAGTATAACAGAAAGAAAAAAGCATGGCGAGAGGGCGGAAATTTAGCCCACCCAGGCGCGAAAGACGAGGTACCAGAGGGGAATGAGGCCCAGTAAAGCAACGAGGGCAAAGATACCCAGGGAAACGGCCGTCCAGTCCATTTCTGCTGTCCCGTTTGGCTGACTCTTAACGGAAACGGTGACCGGTTCTGGCGCTTTCGGCAGCGGACGCATGGGCGGGCGCGTGACCGCCTCCTCTTCTTCTGGGTCTGGCCGGTGGAAAATTTCGGTTTTTTGCTCCGCTACGGGAATGGCTGGCGCTTGCTGGGTAGTGGCGGAAAGCGGGGAGTAGATTGGGCCGGTTTCTTCCTGGCTGCGCTGGCGGTAGGTGGTGAGAATGCGGCCTAGCTGCCCGGCTGTACGGTAGCGACCGGCTGGCTCTTTGGCCAGCAGCTTATTCACAATTTGGGCCAGTTGGGAAGGAATACCCGGATTGAATTCGGTGACAAGCGGGGGCGGCGTATGCAGATGCTTGAGGGCCATCGCTGTGTGCGATTCGGCGGCAAAAGGCAGTCGCCCGGTGAGCATTTCAAACAAAATAATGCCGATGGCGTACACATCGGAGGCGGGGGTGGGCGCTTCGCCAGCCGCTTGCTCTGGCGAGAAATATTGGGGCGTGCCCCAAACCTGGCTTACTTGCTGCTGTTGAGTGGCGCCGCTGATGGCTCGGGCAATGCCAAAATCGGCTACTTTTACCCGCTCATCCACGGTAACGATGATGTTTTGTGGCTTTACATCGCAGTGGACAAGGTTGGCGCGGTGGGCATAGCCAATGCCGTTGCACACCTGAATGATGAGGTCTAGGGCGCGATTGATGGGCAGGGGGTCGCCCTCATAGCTGCGGATGATCTCTTTGAGCGTCTGGCCTTCGACATACTCCATGACGATGAAATGTTTGTACTCGTCTTGGCCGATGTCGTGCACGGTGACGATGTTGGGATGGGCCAGATTGGCGGCGGCGTGGGCTTCTTGCTGAAAGCGCTTGAGAAAGCCGCTGTCGCTGGTAAAACTTTCATGCATCATTTTGATGGCTACGATGCGACCCAGGGCGCGGTCTCTGGCTTTGTAGACGACAGACATGCCGCCGCTGCCAATGCGTTCCAGGAGTTCGTAACGGCCGTTTAACACCGGATTTTGTTCGCTCATGCCCGTAGTTTAAGTGGGTTATGTTTTGCGCGCAACAGTTGTCACTTTCTGCTAAGTATGATAGCATTTGCACCGCTTTTGTGGCGGGTGTAGCGTAGTGGTTAACGCGTCTGGTTGTGGCCCAGAAGACCGTGGGTTCAAATCCCACCACTCGCCCTAGCCGATGACTTTTTGAATGGGTCATCGGCTTTTTTGATCACTGGGCGCCCGTAGCTCAATGGATAGAGCACTTGGCTTCGAACCAAGGGGTTGGGAGTTCGAATCTCTCCGGGCGTATTTTTAGGAAGCTGCTACCTGGTGGACTTCGATATGTTCGCCGCCTTTTTCTTTCATGAGCGAAACGGCCGTTTCATCTGCCTCATTTCTTAACCGCGCCAAAATCAAAATTTTGCCTTCGCCCAGCTCTTCATGGACGTCGATTTCTGTCTGGCTTTCGGCGCGAACGCTGTAAAGGCTGCCCAGGTAAGCCCCGATAACACTGCCTATAGAGGTGGCCATCAGGCCCGACACCAGCACATTTTCCAAACCTGGAATGCCAGATGCCGCGACGGCGCCCAACGCGCCAGTCGCACCGCCAGCAACAGCACCCAATGCGGCCCCATTAACGGCCGCTTCTTCTGGCTCACCCTCCAAATAATCTGGAACTTGGGCAGCGGTGGACATGATAGAGAGGTCTTCGCGGCTGTAGCCATTGTTAAGCAGGGCGCGAATAACAGAGACAGAATTCTCTGGGGTGAACAGACCAGTTACTACTTTCATTACTTCTCCTTGTTGTTGATGTCTAAGACATTTTGTTTGTGTGTTTCAGCTGGAATTTGCTTCCAGATGCAATCATTTTTGTTTCATTTTAACGGCCGTTCCGCATTAATAAATGTGCCAGGGCATAAATTCTGTATTGGACGTGCGGTCTGTTTTGCGGTAAAGTGGAACCATCTTTGACAACTAAAAAGTGTACAGGGAGCTGGGAGTGCCCGGCTGAGAGGGTGACCGTTTTGTCACCGACCTGCGAACCTGATCCGGGTAATGCCGGCGGAGGAATTGCGATTTTGCTATTTAAAAGCCATCCGAATCAGGATGGCTTTTTTGCGTTTGGAGGAACGATGGCACTTTTGATTTTTGCCAATGGGGTACTGGATGAGGTGGAATGGATACGGCCGTATTTGGCGCAAGCAACGGCCGTTTGGGCCGCCGATGGTGGAAGCAAGCATTTGTATCGGCTTCAGCGGCTGCCGGATCGGGTAATCGGGGATATGGATTCGCTGGAACCTGAGCTGCAAGCCTGGCTCACTACCCATCAGGTGCGGTTTGATCAGCACCCGGTTGAGAAAGATGAAACCGATCTTGAATTGGCGCTGCTGCTGGCGGCGGAACAGCCCGAGCCCGAAATTTGGTTATTTGGCCTGTTGGGCGGACGGCTGGATCAGATGCTGGCCAACATTTTTCTGCTAACGCACCCGGCGCTGGCGCACAAACAGGTGCAGATGATCACCCCCACAGAGCGCGCCTGGCTGGTTCGTGAGCAGACCGAAATTGTGGGGCAGGTGGGCGATCTGGTGTCGCTCATCCCGCTGGTTGGTGATGCCCACGGCGTTTCCACAACGGGTATGCAGTGGCAGTTGCTGGCTGAAACGCTCCATTTTGGCCAGGCGCGGGGCGTGAGCAACCGGCTGACGGCCGAAAAAGCCACCGCTCGGGTGCAGAATGGGCTGCTGCTGTGTATTCATGCGCGTCAATAGCCCCCTTTACAAGTTTACGGATTTTACTCAAGGAGTTTGTTTGGTGTTTAGAATGAAACGTTTGTTTTTAGTATTTATTTTGCTGGCAACGGCCGTATCTGCTTGTGGTTCCGATGAGCCAGATGTCATTACTTTGATGACGCACGACAGTTTTGCCATTAGTGAGGACACACTGGCGCAGTTTGAAGCTGATAATGGCGTGACGGTGGAATTGCTGCCCTCTGGTGATACGGGCGCGGCGTTGAATCAGGCCATTCTGGCTAAGGAAGCCCCGCTGGCCGATGTTTTTTTTGGCGTGGACAACACGTTCATGGGGCGGGCGCTTAACGCAGAAATCTTTACCGCATACGATTCAGCTCTGTTAAGCGAGATTCCCGATGCGCTGAAGCTAGACGCGGAAAATCGGCTGCTGCCGGTGGATTATGGCGACGTTTGTCTGAACTACGACAAGGCGTGGTTTGCCGAGAATGCGCTGCCTTTGCCGCAATCTTTGTCTGATTTAACCGATCCCATCTACGCTGGGCTGCTTGTGGTGGAAAATCCAGCTACCTCCAGCCCTGGTCTGGCCTTCCTGCTGGCGACCATCGCGGAATTTGGCGAGGATGGCTACCTGGAGTATTGGGCCGATTTGCGGGCCAATGACGTGTTGGTGACCAATGGTTGGGAGGATGCATATTACGGCAGCTTTACCGTGGCCAGCGATGGTGAACGGCCGTTGGTTGTTTCTTACGCCAGCAGCCCCCCCGCAGAAGTTATCTATGCTGACCCGCCTGTGGACGAAGCGCCCAGCGCCAGCCTGGTCGCACCCGGCATGTGCTTTCGCCAGATTGAGTTTGTCGGGATTTTAGCGGGTACGGAAAAGCAAGAGCTGGCTGAGAAATTGATTGATTTCATCCTTGGCCAAACCTTCCAGGAAGATATGCCGCTGAACATGTTTGTTTATCCCGCAAACGAGAATGCCGAGCTGCCCGCCGAGTTTGTAGAGTGGACACAGCTGCCGGAGGAAACGGCCGTTCTTGCGCCCGAAACAATTGATGAAAATCGTGAACAGTGGATTGAAGCCTGGACCGAGGTTGTCCTGCGCTAAAGAATAGCTACAGAGGACACAGAGTTAAAAGAGGGAGTGCTCTAAAATCTCTGTGCCCTCTGTGGCCTACCTAAAAAACCTTAAGGTTCTGTGCAGCCGCCGGGGAAATAATTGTTCGGGTCAACGTAGACGTTTTGGTTGAGTTCGGTGTCGGTGACATCATCAATGATGCGAATCGCCTGATTGTAAGCGGAGCAGCGGCGGGCAATCACAAAATGGTAGAAAGGCCCTTGTCCGCGATAGGTGGTAGCCTGTCCGCCAGGTTGGTCGAAAACAAAGACTGTATAGTCACCCACCTGATCGCTGCCATCAATGTAAGGTTGGATGGTCAGCTGGCAGCGCCAATCAATGCCAATGTATTCACAATTGCTGATGATGCCCGGTGTCCAGGCTACCTGACCATCAACATCGCCAGCCTGCACTGTGGGCGGAGCGGCCGTTGTGGCTGTGGGAATCGGCGTATTGGTTGCGGGTAAAAATGCCCGGAATTCAAACGTCACCGGGTCGCCAAATGGCTGGTCATTGGCATCCACCAGTTGCCAGGTGCTTTCATAGGTTCCTGGCGTGCTGGGGGCGCGGAAAGGGGCCGTGAGCGTGATTTCTTCATCCGCTGGCACCGTTTCGTCGAGAGGGATTGGCTCTCCATCGTAATCAAACGTTTCGCCTTCTACATATTCCCAGCGCAGCTCCGCAGGCCAGGGGCAGGTGCCGCTGTTACGCAGTACCCAGGCTGCCGTGAAGTTAAACTGCGTGGTAATGGCATTGCTGACAAAGCCACTGCGCGACACAGAAACCAGCTCTACGCCGGGTTCGCAGTTTAGCAGAAATTGGGCCGTACCATTGACCGTTGGGGAGGCTGTGGCTGATGCTCTGGGTGTGTTTGAAGGCGTAGGCGTTTCAGTGGGGCGCGCTTCTTCAGTCAGATCAATGACCAGTTGAGCAAAATTTGTGGCAGCAATATCTGGCGCTGCGGTATTGGTTGGCTGGGGTGTGTTGGTGTTTGTTGGTTCCGTGGTGTCTTCCGCTTCCGCCACGGCGGGCACGGTGGCAGTGGGTTCTGCCCCCTGGCTAAAGACGCCGCTTGCCGCCAGAATGCCACCCACAATGGCCAGCACCACAACCCCGATCACGGGGAAGAGCCAGGCGGGCCGTTTTTTCTTTTCGGTCGGTGAAGTTGTGGGGGGCGCAACGGCCGTTTCCGAAGCGGGCATCATGACTTCTGTTTTCGCGGGGGTGGGGTAATCCAGAGGGGCAACAGGTGGCGGCGCGACGGCTGGCCGGTTAACGGTGCCAGACAAATCGACGGCACGCAGGGCAGCGGCAAACTCGCCCGCTGACTGGTAGCGCTCATCAGGTGATTTGGCCATTGATTTGAGGATCACTTCCTGCAAAGCCCAGGGAATATCGGGAATGATGCTGCTGGGCTGGGGCGTGGGCGAGTTGACGTGCTGCATCACCACTGCCAGCGGCGTATCGGCATCAAAGGGCAAAATGCCCGTGACCATTTGGAACAGCATGACACCCAGCGAGTAAATATCTACCCGATGATCGCCAGACTGCCCCAGCGCTTGCTCGGGTGACATGTAGGCGGGCGTGCCAATAAGCGCACCGGTCGCTGTGTAAGCCATTGATTGGTTGCCCAACAATTTAACGATGCCAAAGTCGGTCAAAATAGCCCGGCCCGTATCATCGTTAAGCATGATGTTGGCCGGTTTGATGTCCCGGTGCACCATGTCGCGGCGATGCGCATAAGCCAGGGCATCGGCAATCTCGGCAATCATTTTGACAACATCGCTCAGCGGTAAACGTTCCCCTTTTTGAGCCAGTTCAGACAGCCGATCTTTGAGCGTCCCGCCCTGAATGTATTCCATCACCAGGTAGTAGCTGTTGTCTCCGTACACATCGAAGTCGTAGACACCCACAATATTGGGGTGGCTTAGGGCGGCCATGGCCCTGGCTTCGCGCTGGAAACGGTTAAGGAAATCCTGATCGGCAACCAGGAAGGCATGCATGATTTTAATCGCCACAAATCGGTCGAGGTTTTCCTGATAGCCTTTGTACACCTCGGCCATGCCCCCGCTGCCCAGCTTTTCTTTTATGACATATTTGCCGATTTTTTTGCCGCTTAACGTGTCGCTCATAATTTTGGCTGCTTACCAGAAAACCTTGGGTGGAACGGCCGTTTTCTGGAGAAATTGATTCCTTATGGCAAGTATACCCAGTTTTGAAATTACGGAAAATGGTATTGTGGTTGTTTTCACATACCGGAAAAAACAGTCACCTCCCGTTCAGCTTAATGAATAAACACCAAACAATCGTAAACGATAGCTCACCCAAGGAGGCTGACACTATGGTGAAACGACGATCTGACTTGTGACCTTACGATCACTCTGTATTGGTAAATAAATTTGTATGTATAGGAGAAAAATCATGTCCGATCAAAAGAAAGTTTTAGCAGCTCATGGCGAACAAGCGGCGATGACCTGCCCCCCACGTGAGTGGGAACGCGACAACATTTGTGACGTTTCCATTTTGACCTACCGCTTTACCTTGCGCATTGGCGACATTCCTGTGGAGTGTGTTTCCCGCTACCGCGTGCAGCGCTGCACCGAAGATTATGTGCTGAGCGATTTGCTCTATTCCACCACATTGTTCCCCGGTGAAGAAGTGTACATGTCCGTCCGCAGCCGCCATTCCGTTTCGCGCTTTACAGAAGATAAATCGTACTCGGCATCGCAGGTTTCTCGCTCTTCAGACCGCATCTGGATGGAAACCTACAAAGATTTGGCGACCGACTTTGACCAGAGCACCAGCTCCAAGCTGACCACCAGCGCCCATTCTGAATTTTCGCAGGGTGGCGTGAGCGGCGGTGGCGGGATCAACATCGGCATTGCCAAGATTGGCGCTTCTGGTTCTTACACCAAGGGCAGCTTTGATGCCAATTCCAGCCGGGAATTTGTGAGCGAGTTGCACAACCATCTGCGCTCCTCCTTCCATCAAACTAACCAGGTTTCCCGTGATTCTTCCTCGGTGAGCCTGACGGAGGTGAACAGCCATCGCGAAATCAACTCCGAGCAGAACGATGAGTTAAAGGTGAGTACGCGCCGCTTCCGCAACATCAACAAATGCCACACGATGACGCACTATTTTTACCAGATTGCCAAGCGGCAGCGGGTAACCATTGAGTTGATTGAGCGGACGTGTCGGGCGGTGAATGATCAGGCGAATACGGCCGTTGAGATGAAACCAATCGCCCTTTCCCTGGCCAGCAACCAATTCATCCCCAGCGAGCCAAAAGCTGGCACCAGCGATGCCCCCGTCTTCAACACCCTGGCTGTCGTGCAGCCAGCATTAACGCTGTCACGCGATCAGCTGACGCTGCAAGAAGTCGGCCGTATCTCGGCTGCTATCTTCGACCAGGCGGCTAAGGCCCGAGCTGACGCTGTGGCCAAGGCGGATGCGCTTGTAGCTGACCTGCCCGGCTTCGAGCCGTTCGAGCAGGTTTCCATCATCCCCACTGAAGCACTCTACGTGGAAAGTGAGCTGGGTGACTGTGCCCTGTGTGAACCGTTTGTAATCGCCCAGCATGAGCTGGAGCTGGAGCGAATGGCTCTGGAAAATCGCAAGCTGCGCCGCGAAATCGAACTGCTGGAGCAGTACAAAGATTATCGCTGCTGCGATGACGCGCACGAAGACGACGATTCGGACGACTAAAAGTAATTTGTAATTGGTAATTGAGTAATTACTCAATTACCAATTACTCAATTGCCTTCCCCTAACAAACTGTATTGGCAAACAAACGAGCAGTATCGAACAAAAGGAGACAAACTCATGGCAATTACAATGCAAGGCAACTGGACCGTACAGGTCAAAAGCAAAGCAGCTTCTTTTCAACAGCGGTTCATTATTCAAGGTAGCAGCAACGGCAAAGACGGTGTTTACAACGGCGTGACCAGCACATCCCCGGTGCAGGTAGATGGCGCGCAGTGGACCATCCAGATTCAGCACAAACCGAGCGGCAAAGGCACTTCCTGGCAGCCCTCGGCCATGCGTTTGGGCACACCTGTGCGCAGCGGCGGGCAAATTGCGCTGGATGTTTTCTCCAACGACAGCGGTGGCGATTCCGATTACAACGATTTGGTGCTGACCTGCGGCATGACTGAAAATGCCAGCGAATATGTGGTGTACGGCAAGGTGCGCAGCTATCACGGGCTGTGTGGTTTTAATCCCTGCTTCCCCTGGTTTGTTGTAGACACCTGGGCGCAGTTGAAGACGCTGCTGAACTATCGGGCGGTTAAAGATGCGATTTCCGCTTTTTATCCTGATCGCTTGCAAAAGCTGGAGAAGTATCGCCACTTGCCGGTAGAAGAGTTGGGTCCGTTTAAGCCGCTGATGCTGCCAACGGCCGTTCCCCAACAATCGCTTAGCAACCAGCCCTTCACCCGCTTGAACCAGGCGCCCCTCGGCAGCATTGCTGCTGCCAAGCTGGGCACAGATGTGTATGTGGATCTGGGCAAGCTGCGCGACCGCCTCAAGCTGTACTGCTCCGTCAAGGATCAGGCAGGGCTGCTGCTGCGCTTCCAGGAATATGACCGCACCAGTGCGGAACTGGCTGGCGGCGCTTACACAGGCGACGGCGACCGCGAAACGTTGGGGCTGGCCGTGACGGATGAGGTGGGCAACTACATCTTCCGCTTCAGCCGCGATCTGGCAGATATTGTGGATGAGCTGGACGACCAAGTAATCGGTGGGCCAGATTTGCTGACGCAGCTGCAACCGGATTTGCTGGTGCAGGTGATGGGTGGTGCCGCCGAGACAGACGTGCTGTTTGAGACTGGCTTGCATGCCAACATCCCCAACTTGCGCCGCATTAACCTGTGCATCCCCGAATATCGGTTAAATCCTGGCCCGGCTTGCCAGGGTGGGCGTGCCATTCAGGCTATCGGCAACATCTGGACGATCTCTGGGGTAGGGAACACGTTTGATGCAGACGGCCGTATCACCGCCACCAACGTCAACGGGCCCAAAATCACCCGCGGTGCCTGGCGCGGCACGCTGGATGTGTTTGCCTGCTTCCTGGCCCATCCCGAAGTGACTCATTACACCATCCGCTATCGGCGGCCCAGCGGTGGATGGAATTATGTGCAAGAAGAGCTGAAGCACATTTACATCCCACAAATTGGCAATCCCACCTCGTCCCAGCACAAAGTGGGGCCGTTTGACCGCGCCCTGAGCGGTGGCGACATCGTGCCCGCTTACAAAAACATCGAAAGCGACAGCGAGTGGGTGGCGACTCATCGCCTGCGCAAAGCCCAGCTGAACAGCGCCGTCTACGCACCCAACAGCAGCCCCGGCACGGTTATCTTCCGCATTGATGGCTACAAAGAGGTAAGTGGGCAGCTCGTTAAAGTGATTGGCGCTGATGACACCATCAACTTGTTTATCGACAACCGGCTGGTGGAGGGCGACATCGCTTCTGTTTCTCTGGATGGCAACGCGCCCGGCGAGTGCGCTCTGTTTGAACTGCCCTCGGCCAATGCACCGATCACCCTGCGCTTTAAAGCAGATCATCCCGGCGGCTTTGTGCAGAATTACAATGTGCAGGTGTATCGTGGCTCCGGTACGGCCGTTCCCGTCAGCGACCTCACGCCGCCCGCCCAGCCGCTGGATGTGGATTACAACGAAGCGACCCACGGCAACACCTTCTTTGGCACCTTCAACGGCATCGCGCCAGATGGTGACAATTACGTGGTGGCTGAACTCCAGCCGGACGCAGGTGCCTGGCTGCCGGAAGGCAAACCGTTCTGCGCGTTTGCCTTCGAAGTGTATGCCAGCACGCGGGCAACCAATGGCTATGGTTTGCCCGGCGCGCGCCGCCTGGATTTGGAACTGGTGGGGATTCAGTTGCCGAGTGAATAGCCGGTATTCGGTAATCGGTAAGCAGTAATCAGTTTTGTAGGTGGCAAGTAGCACGTTGCAGGTGAGTAAATCATTTGTAACCTGCCACTTGCCACTTTTTACTTGAAGACATTTTTACTTTCAGTCTGGCAAAAGTCAGCGATTGCTTTAAGAACGGCCGTACTCTCGACAAAATAAATGTGGTCGGCTCCCGGTAATTCGACCCAGGTAGCGTTGGGCATATGAGTCGCAAAATAGCGCCCCGCTTCCAAAGGTGTAATGCGATCTGCCTGTTTGTGAATAACCAAAGCCCTGACCGAGACTTGCGGCAGTAGCGAGCGAATGTCTACGTTCCCCAATTGCTCTAGCACTGCTTTTATAGATGACGGACTGGACGCGGCTCGTAAAATCATGGCCCACCAGCTGCAAAATAAATCATCCTGTGCCTTTGAAGGAGCAAAATGTTCTATAGCCCAGGCACCTCCCCAGCCTTGTTGCATTTGGTTAATTAATGTCTGAAACTTTTTGGCTTCATTGGCCCAGGCTGGCTCCAGGCCCGTGCGGACAACTTTGGCAACGGCCGCAAACAAAATGAGCCCTAATACCCGTTCTGGATGAGCCGATGAAAGCAAAACGGCCGTTGCGGCCCCTTCAGAGGTTCCCATCACAAAAGCGCTTTTAGATTGTGCGGCATCGAGGACACAAAGAGCATCATCTACTGTATCTGTGAGTGAGGGCGCCCCTTGGATACGATCCGACAGGCCAACGCCCCGCTTGTCAAACAAGATAACACGGGCAAAACGACTCATTTCTGCAAAAAAGTTGGAAAATTCCTCATTCTCCCAGGCTAATTCAAGATGAGAGAGAAACCCATGAATAAACAGCAAATCTATGGGGCCATCACCTACGATTTGGTAGGCGATGTGCACATTGCCATTGGCCACATATTGAATAGGCGATTTGATTATTTCAGGTGCAGGTTGAGATTGTGTGGGACTCGGGGTTTCTAGCAGTCCAAGCTCTGTGGCGCGGTGAACGGCTTGTTGGCGATTGGTAACAGCTAGTTTTTCGAAGATTGTTTTGTTATACCAGCGAATCGTGTCATAGCTCAGATGAAGCTGCGCGCCAATCTGACTATTCGTGTGCCCCTGGGCAATGAGGGTCAAAATTTCAATTTCGCGTGCTTTCCAGCTAATGGAATCGTTCATTTTGCGTCCGGTGAAAGATGACTCACCAACAAGTAGGATGCCAGGCATTATATACCACTCAATCGAGTGGTGACACGCTTCCCTGTTGTTTTTAGAATGAATCGAAAATCATTTTGGAGGTGCTTTACATGAGCAAGTCAGCAAAATCGGTCCTGTTTTTTGGTGTTTATCTTGTGGGTATGGGCGTGGGGCTAATTGCCATGCCTAATCTTGTGCTGGGCCTGTTAGGGTTTCCCGATGCCACAGAAGTGTGGGTTCGCGTGGTGGGCGTCTTAGCTCTGGTACTGGCCGCTTATTACGTTCAGGCAGCGCGGGCTGATTTTCGGCCGTTTTTTCAGTGGACCGTTTTTACGCGAATGATGGTTTTCATCTTTTTCACCGGGTTTGTGCTGGTAAGGCTTGCCAATCCAATGCTGATTTTATTGGGAACGGTTGACTTGGCGGCTGCGTTGTGGACGGCCCTATCTTTGCATAGGGAGCGCCAGGAATCAGAAATGGTTGTTGCCTCAACCTAAAATACAAACAATCTGTTGGTGGCAAATTTTTCCTGAACAAATTTGCCACTTTCTGTTTTTACTGAGCTGCTTTTAGCTGCCCGCAGCCTGCCGCAATATCAATGCCGCGTCGCTGGCGGACGGTGCTGGGGATGCCGTAATCGGCGAGGATCGCTTGAAATTGCTTGACTTGGGGGCGCTGGGTGGGACGGCCGTTATAGCCCACAGTTGGATTGAGCGGAATCAAATTGATGTGGCTGGGCACATCTTGCAGCAGTTGGCCGAGGGCATGGGCCTGTTCTGGCGTGTCGTTTTCATCCTCGATGAGCGTCCACTCAAAGAAGATATGACGGTTGAGCGCCTGGGTGTAGGTGCGGCAGGCGTCGATGAGCACCGCCAGCGGCCAGCGTCGAGCGGGAGGCACTAATTTTTGCCGGTCTTCATCGGTGGCACCATGTAAACTGACGGCTAAGCGAAACGGCCGTTTCTCCTCCGCCAACTTCAAAATGCCAGGTACCACGCCAACCGTGCTCACCGTAATGTGCTTGGGCGCAATCGACAGCCCTTTTGGGTGCAGCAAAATGTCGATGGCTGCCATTGTGTGGTCGTAATTATGCAGCGGCTCGCCCATACCCATGAAGACGATGTTGCGCAGCGCTTCCCCTGTTTCGGCCAGCTTGCGATTCACAAACAAAATTTGCCCCACAATTTCGCCGGGGGTGAGGTGGCGCGTGAAGCCCATCTGCCCCGTAGCGCAAAAGACGCAGCCCATGGCGCAGCCTACTTGGGTGCTCACGCAAGCTGTCCAGCGCCCCTTAAACTGCATCAGCACTGTCTCGATTGTTTGCCCGTCTGGCAAGGCGAGGAGAAATTTGCGCGTCAGGCCGTCACTGCTGTCGATGGCCACTTGCTGGCGTAGCGTGGTCAGCGTGGCTTCCTCGGCCAGTTTTTGCTGGAGATCACCGCGCAGGTGGCTTAGCTGGCTAAGCTCGGTGGCGTCGTTTTGGTAAAGACCCAACCAGATTTGCTCGGCATGGTATGCGGAATAGCCCCAGGTTTGGCAAACGGCCGTTAATTCCGGCAGCGTCAAATCATGCAAATTGATCGGTTGGGTGTCGGTCAGCGAAATTGGTTGCATGGGGGGATTGTAGCGGAGGGGAGTAAAAAGTAAAAAGTGATAAGTGGAATGTGCCCACTTTTTACTTTTCACTTATCACTTTTCCCCGCTTGCGTGATAAACTGCGCCCTCATTCAACATGGAGGAATCATGCAAACATACGATATTTTGATTCAGGATGGTTTGATTGTAGACGGCAGCGGCAGCGAGCCGTATTTGGGCAACCTGGCGATTCAGGATGACAAGATTGTGGCGGTGGGGGATGTGGAAGGAAGCGGCCGTATCACCATCAAGGCCGACGGTCAGGCAGTAAGCCCCGGCTTTATCAACATGATGTGTTGGGCCAATGAGTCGTTGATTGCGGACGGCCGTTCCCAAAGCGACATTCGCCAGGGCGTCACCCTAGAAGTGTTGGGTGAAGGCTCCTCGATGGGGCCAGTTAACGACCAGCTCAAAGCGTATATGAAAGCGCGCCAGGGCGACATCCAGTACGATATCGAATGGGAAACCCTCGACGAATACCTCCAATTTCTTACCCGGCGCGGCGTGTCACCCAACGTCAGCTCCTTTGTGGGTGCGGGCGGTATTCGCGCCTACGTGCTCGGCTTTGATGACCGCCGCCCCACGGCCGATGAACTGGGGCAAATGCAAAATCTGGTGCGGCAGGCGATGGCCGAAGGCGCACTGGGCCTCTCGTCGGCACTGATTTACGCGCCAGACATGTACGCCAATACGGCCGAACTGATCGCCCTGGCCCAGGCTGCCGCCGAGTACGATGGTATCTACATTACCCACCTGCGCAGCGAAGGCGCGCGCTTTTTGGAAGCGCTGGACGAATTTTTCACTATCGTGGAGCAGGCCAAGATTCGTGGCGAGATTTACCATCTCAAAGCGGCTGGTCCGCGCAACTGGCACAAGCTGGACGAGGTGATTCGCCGCGTGGAGGCAAAGCAGGCCGCTGGCTGGCCCATCACCGCGGACATGTATCCGTACCATGCTTCTTCGACTGGTCTGGATGCCATTATGCCCGGTTGGGCGCTGGACGGTGGCCACGAGGCGTGGATCGCCCGCCTGAAAGACCCAGAAACGCGGGCACGCATCCTGGCCGATTTGCGCTACACGGGCACGGACCGGGAAAATCCATTCATGGAGCTGGAAACGACCGACAATATTTTGGTAACAGCCTTCAAAAATGATGCGCTCAAGCCATACAGTGGCAAAACGCTCACCGAAGTGGGCGCATTGCGCGGCCAAGATCCGTTGGAAACCGCGCTCGATTTGATCGTTGAGGATGACAGTCGCGTGGGCACGGTTTTCTTCAGTATGTCGGAGGAGAACGTGCGCCGCGAGGTTGGGTTGCCCTGGGTCAGTTTTTGCTCCGATTCGGCGTCGCTGGCCACGGAAGGGGTGTTCCTCAATTATCACCCGCATCCCCGCAGTTATGGCGCGTTTGCCCGCGTCTTTGCCAAATACGTCCGCGATGAGCAGGTAATTTCGCTGGCCGAAGGGGTGCGGCGTATGACGGCTTTGCCTGCCGCCAATCTAAAGCTGGACCGACGCGGCCGTTTACAGCCCGGTTACTTTGCCGATGTGGTCATCTTCAACCCGGAAACGATTCAGGACCACGCCACGTTTGCCCAGTCGCATCAATATGCCACGGGCGTGCAGCATGTGTTGGTGAACGGGGTGCCGGTCATTCAGGATGGGGATCATACGGGCGCCACACCCGGTCGCGTCGTGCGCGGCCCTGGCTGGCAGAAGAGGTAATAGTTGTCCTTCCGAACAAAGTGAGGAATCTTTCTACTTGCGTAGTTGAAAGATTCCTCGTTTCACTCGGAAAGACAATCGTCGTTCGGAAAGACAAGTGCTGGGGGACTAAGCTTGTTCATACGCTTGGCGCAGCCAGCCGATGAGGGCGTCGTTGACCTCGTCGAGACTGGTAATGCGGACGCGGTGGCTGACCATGCTGTTGAAGCTGCCAGATTTTTCCAGACGGCCCCCGATTACATCACCCTCCAAATTAATGCCCACATCCACCCGCGTTTTGGTGGAGGGCTGGATCAGGCCAAACTGCTTGTTGCGGCGCAGGCTGACGTAGCTATTTTTGGGTGCAATTTGTACGTCATCGCCAAACTGGTTGATGGCGGCGACGAGGGCGTCGTAAATGGGGCGTAGGGATTCCTTGCCATCGTACTGCTTGGCCACTAGATCGTCGTCGCTTTGCAGGGTAGCGGCCGTTTCCCGCGTGTAAGCTGCTACCAAATTGGCAAAACCGTGGGTGAAGCCATGCTCCGTTTTAAGAAATTTCACGATCTCGCCATGCTTTTCCAGGCCACTGGCACGGGCAATAGCCACCCATTCATCGAGCGATTTGCCGGTATTCTTCTCTAAATTTTCGATCATCTTTTGGGCGGCTGCTTCAACTTTGTCGGTCATTTTTTCTCCTTTGTGGTCGGTCGGATTGTCAATCCGACCCACGGTTTAATTCTGCTAATCGTCTGCGCAAAAAACGCTTCTCGACGGCATTTTGGCATAAATCCAGGGCGATGGTGTAGGCGTCATGGGCGTCGTCGCGGAAACCTGCACGGCGCAGAAGATCGGCGCGGGCGGCGTGGAACAGGTGGTAATGGTCTAGACTGCCTGCTTCCGCCAGTTCATCCAGCAGCGCCAGGCCACGCATCGGCCCTTCGGCCATGGCCACGGCAACGGCCCAGTTGAGGCGCACAACTGGCGATTCGGTGTATTGCTGCAATGCCTGGTAAAGCGCTGCAATTTGCGGCCAGTCGGTGTCTGGTGGCGTGTTGGCCTGGTCGTGTAGGGCGGCGATGGCAGCTTGAATTTGGTACGGGCCGGGTTGTTTCATGCTCAGGGCGCGTTCGAGAACGGCCGTTCCCACCCCAATTTGCTCATTATCCCACAAACCGCGATCCTGCTCCTCTAGCAAAATCAGTTCGCCAGTATGGCCAATGCGGGCGGCGCGGCGGGCATCGTGCAGCAGCATTAGCGCCAGGAGGCCCAGCGCTTCCGCATTTTCGTCCAGATTGGGATCATCCGCCAGCAGCTGATTGAGAATTTGCGCCAATCGGATCGCCTCGGCAGACAGTTCCTGTCGAATGAGCGCGTCGCCGCTGCTGGCATTGTACCCCTCGTTGAAGATGAGGTAGAGCGTAGTCAGCACGGCGTGGAGCCGCTCCGGCAGTAGGTCGGTGGGCGGCACGCGGTAGGGAATGCCTGCCTGCTGAATTTTGCGTTTGGCCCGGACCAGTCGCTGGGCCATCGTGGGGACAGGTACGAGAAAGGCGTTGGCGATTTCGGCCGTTTCCAGGCCACCCAGCGTGCGCAGGGTCAGCGCCACCTGTGCCTCCAGCGCCAGCGCCGGGTGGCAGCAGGTAAAAATCAGCTTGAGCCGTTCGTCGGGAATGCTGTCCATTTCGTACTCGTCGGGTTCTGGTGGTTTTTGCGTCAGTTCCACCAAATGGGCTTGCTTACTGTCAAAATTCTTGCGGCGGCGGATGCGGTCAATCGCTTTGTTGCGGGCGATGGTGGTGATCCAGGCGCCGGGGTTGGCGGGACGGCCGTCTTGGGGCCATTTCTCCAACGCCACGATGAGCGCATCCTGGAAGGCGTCTTCGGCCAGGTCAAAATCGTTCAGGTAGCTGATCAGTGCCGCTAAAACCCGGCCTGACTCCTCCCGAAACGTCTGCTCAATCGTCTGGTGAATCGCTTGCATAATTTAGGGAGACTGGAGATTAGAGATGGGAGATTTTCGCGCCCAATCTCCCATCTCCAATCTCCAAATCTCGGTTCTTAAAACTCGATGACGGGGCGCACTTCGACCGAGCCGGTGAGCATCGGCAGTTTGGCTGCCATTTCCAGTGCATCAGCTTCCGTATCGCAGTCGATAATGTAGAAGCCGCCGAGCTGTTCTTTGGTCTCGGCAAAGGGGCCATCGGTGGTGAGGGTGTGCTTCGTGTCCTCAAAGCGCGCCGTTTTGGCGGTGGCCACGGGCTGCAAAGCATCGCCGCTGGGCTTCATGCCCCGATCGATGGCTTCCTGGGTCCAGGCGTTGTGGGCTTCAATGGTGGCCTGCCACTGCTCTGGGGTTACGTTCTCGTCTAATTTTTCATTTCCGTAAAGTAATAACACGTATCGCATGAGTTTCTCCTTAATTTTATCTGTCCACAGATTACACAGATTTCGCAGATTTTTTGTTTTTCTCTGCGCCTCCGCGCCTCTGCGTTAAATTTTCTTAGCCTTCAAATTCCCAAATGGGGCGAATTTCGATGCTGCCGTCGCGGGCGCCGGGGATTTTGGCTGCCCATTTAATCGCGTCATCCAGATTTTCGCAATTGAGCAGGTAGTAACCGCCGAGCTGTTCCTTGGTTTCAGCAAAGGGGCCATCGGTGCTGCTGATTTGGCTATTGCGCACGCGCACGGTGGTGGCGGCGGTAGTAGGATGCAGCGCCTCGCCGGCGACCATCACGCCTGCTTCGCGCACGTCGTTGGTGAAGGCGAAATATTCGCCCATGTTGGCTTCGTGCTCTTCGGGGGTGCGCTGGGCATCTTGCTGTTCATCAGTGTAAATCATCAGTAGGTATTGCATGGTTTGTCTCCTTATCGTGTAGATGTTTACGGCCGTTTCCTGGCCGTTCTACACATACGACGAACAACCTTCGACCAGATCGACACAAATCGACAACGAATTTCAAAATTGGTGGGATTTTATGTTTGCCACAGACATCGCTATGGAGATTGGACCAATTTGCTTGCAGAGCAAACTGACTGCCATTGACAGAAATTGGTCCAATCTATTACCAACTATGATTGCTTTTTGGCGGCGATGGCGGCCAGAATTTCGGCGTGTTTTTCGCGGGTGATGGGGTAGCTGCGCACGACGGGGAAGCTGAGGAGCAAAACCACGGCGGGTACGATGCTAACAAAAATACGAAGGGCGGTGAGAACGGCCGTTGGCTGTTGCGGTAAGTTTGTCAAATCCTCGGCGTTGATGTACCCGGCGGCTTCCAGGGCAAAATTGGACAGCGCCAGCCCGAGCGAGATGCCCAATTTTTGCAAGAAAACGAAGAATCCGTAGTAGATGCCTTCTCGTCGCTGACCAGTTTCTAGCTCGTCTAGTTCCACCACGTCGGGCAGCATGCTCCAGGGGATGAGGTAGCCGACGCTGACGCCAACGCCTGCCAGCACGGCCAGCCCCAGCACCAGATTAAACTGCCCTGGCTGGACAAAAAAGATGATGATCTCCACCACAATCCAAAAGCTCATCCCCACGTAATACACTTTTTGCTTGCCCCATTTCTGGCTCACTTTGGACCAGATCAGCAGGAAAACAAAGGCGGAAACCTGCAAGGCAAAGGCTAACTGGATGAAGCGATCTTCGCCGCCGACCCAGTAGCGCACGTAGAGCAGCATGTTGGCCTGCACAAACTGAATGCAGAGCCAGGACATGAGATAAATGGTGACAACGTAGAGAAACGGCCGATTTTTCAGCGCAATCTTCACGCCCTCCACAAAACCCGGATCGTCTTCTTCAGATGCTTCCTTAAAATGGCTTTCTTCGGTAAAGGCGAAGGTAATGAAATTGCTGAGGATAATGACGCCACCCATGACGGCGGCGCTGACGGCGTACCCTTGCGTCACGCTGGGGAACGCTTCGATGAGCACATTGTGGATGACCAACGCCGCCAAGCCGCCCATGATGGAAAAGCTAAAGCGGAAGGAGTTTAGACTGGTGCGCTCGTCGTAATCCTGGGTGAGTTCGGGGGTGAGGGCGGTGTAGGGGACGTTTACGGCCGTAAACCCCGTGTCCAGCAGCAAAGCGACGACTAGGTAATACCAAAACAGTCCCGTCTGGCCCCAATCGGGCACTAGCCATTGCAAAAACCAGGCCAGCCCAAAAGGAATCGCGCCAAAGAGTAGCCAGGGACGGCGGCGGCCCCAGCGCGTGTTGGTGCGGTCGGTAAGGCCACCAATGAGGGGGTCGTTGACGCTGTCCCAAATTTTGACGATGAGGAAGATGATGCCAGCGGCGGCGGGGCGGATACCGGCGATATCTAGCAAGAAGGCGTTGAGGAAAAAGCCCTGGATGGAAGCGACGAGTGCGGGTCCCAGGTCACCCACGCCAAAAGCCAGCTTGCGACCAAAGCTGAGAGACTTCGGTGTTTTGTTGCTGTCAAGCGTGGGCATCGCCATTTTGTTCTCCTGTTAAGAACAGTGACAATTTTTATCACGCTTTGGCCAGTTTGGCGAATTAATTGGGCCAGTTGGCAACGGCCGTTCCTAACCCATCATCTCCTGCCAGATTGGCAAAATAATTGTGCAGATCTGGCTTCAGTTCAGCCAAATCATATAGCGCGGCGTTCGCGTCGTTGGCCGTGAGCAGATGCCGCACCTGCAAAAAATGCAGCCAGGTGGGCATGAGGGTGAAGACGGCGGCTGCAGCATACGGCCGTACCGGATCGTAGTTCAGCAGCTTGGCCAAAAATCGTTGCAAGGTGTCGCTGTCCGGAGCCAGCGGGTGCGGATTGGGCTTTGGTTTGGGGATGGGGCGTCCGCTGCGCATGAGATCGCCCAAATCCTGGCGCGGATTGAGCTGCCCGGTGCGCCGCTCGACAAAATAAGTCGGGAGTAAGTGGCGAATGAGGTTGGAACGGCCGTAAGACACTCCAGCTTCTTTTTGGGCAAAAGCCAAGAACTCAATCATCAGCGCCGCCATGTTTTGCGGGGGATGCTCGGCCAAATGTGCCAGTTCCCACTGATACTGCGTGTAGCCACTCAGGTGTGCCAGATAGCGGTTTAGTTCCTCAACTTCCACCGGCACGATGGCTTGCAGCGCTGTGATAAGTTCCGGTGGTGCCGTGGCGCTGTCTGTCGGATTGCTCTCTAAATATTGGAAGATCAATGTGTCCATCAGCAGGGCGGTGACGGTTTGCTGCTGCCATTCGCTGGCGTTGTTGCTGCTTTGTAATTGCGTAGTGGCAGTTTGAAGCAAGTGGATGAGCGGGGCTAGTTGGTTGTGATAGCTGAGCATGTCGGTGGTGTGTTGGAAAACGGCCGTTTCGCCCACTGCCTTGCCAATAGCAGCCAACGCTTCCTGTTGTGCTGCCACATCCATTTCTTCAAATTCTTGCCAAGAAATCAACTTTGTCATCACACAAAACCTTTATTTTTCGATGCGCCAGCAGCGGTGGATTTTGTCATTGCGAAAATCCTCTGGGATGGTTTGCGGCGTAAGTTCCTGGGCCGTGAAGCCACGGGGCAGGGCGGTTTTCTCCAGCTTAAAGCCGCGCGAATTGGTGCTGAAAATCAGCGTACCGCCGCTGGCCAATCGCGCCAAACACGCCTGAATCAACTCAGGATGATCCCGGTCCACGGCAAACGAACTGCGCGCCATCCGCTTGGAATTACTAAACGTGGGCGGATCGCAGATGATGAGATCGTAACTGCGTTTTTCTTCCGCCAAAAATTGCCAGCAATCCTGGGCAATGAAGCGATGCTGTTTGCCTGGGTGGAAGCCATTGTGCTGCAAATTACGCTCCGCCCAATCGCAATAATTTTTGCTCATGTCTACGGTAGTAGTTGCTTTGGCGCTGCCCGCTGCGGCATAAACGGTGAACGAGCCAGTGTAGGCAAACAGATTTAGCACGCGCTTGCCTGCGGCTTCGTCGCGCACCATCGCTCGCGTTTGCCGATGGTCCAAAAAGAGACCCGTGTCCAAATAATCGCTTAGATTGACCTCGAAGGTAAGCCCTTGCTCTTGCACCAGCTTGACATGTTCTTGCTCGCCAAACCGCTCGTACTGTTGCTGCAAGCCACGTTGTTTGGCGCGGGTCTTCACAAAAATCTGGCGCGGCGTTAGCTCCAGCGCATCTTGAATTTGGCTGAGGGCGTCCTCGTGCCATGTTTCATCGTCATCGTTGTGCCGCGTGTAGAGCCAGACGACCGCTTCGCCATCGTACCAATCGACGATGAGCGGGTATTCGGGAATGTCTCGCTCGTAGAGGCGGTAACAGCTAATATCGTTGCGGCTGGCCCATTTGCGCAGGTGGCGGAAGCGTTTTTGCAGGCGGTTGGCTAGCATAGTGGTCATTGAAAGTTGATCCTGAATAAATTGGACGCTGATGAACGCTGATGACGCTGATTTTTTCTTATCCGCGTTAATCTGCGTTCATCCGCGTCCTAAAATTTTGAAAATTGAGACTTGAGTATAACAAAAGGTAAAAGAATGGCAGGGTTGATTTTGGCGTGTGATTTTGGCGGGACGAAGCTGTCGGCGGCGGTGCTTGGGGCGGAGTCGCTGGATCGATCTGATGCGGCGTGGCAAGGGCATTTGCGTCGCTTTGCGCCACTGGGTGCCTCGGCACAGACGGACATTGAGATGATGGTGGCGATGGGGCGGGAGTTGCTGGCTGGGGAACGGCCGTCTCACATCGGCATCAGTTTTGGCGGACCAGTGGACTACAAATCTGGCGTTGTGCGCTTGAGCCATCACGTGCCCGATTGGGAAAACGTGCCCATCCAGCAGCTTTTTGCGGAGGCGTTTGGCGCGCCAGTGGGCGTAGACAATGACGCCAACGTGGCGGCGCTGGGCGAATGGCGCTTTGGTGCGGGTCGTGGCGTGGCCGACTTGCTGTACGTGACGGTGAGCACGGGTGTAGGCGGCGGCTGGATTTTGGACGGACGGCCGTATCGCGGGGCCAGCGGCATGGCGGGGGAAATTGGGCACACGGTGGTGGACCCCAGCGGGCCGGTCTGCCTCTGCGGCAAGCGGGGCTGCGTGGAGCGGCTAGCCTCCGGCCCGTACATGGCGCAGGATGTGGCCGAGGCGCGCGGTCTGTCGCTTGAGGCCGTCACAGGTAAGTTGGTGGCGGAATGGGCGGCGGCGGGTGAGGAAACGGCCGTTTCCATTCTAGAACGGGGTGCCAAAGGGCTGGGCGTCGGCCTGGGCAATGCGGCTAATTTGCTCAACCCCAGCCGCATTGTGTTAGGCGGCGGCGTTACTAAATCCGGTGCGCGTTGGTGGCAGTTGGTGCGCCAGGCTGCACACGAAACTGCGCTGCCAGAGGTGCAGTTCGATATCGTTCCGGCGCAGTTGGGTGATGATGCGCCGCTGTGGGGTGCGGTGGCGCTGGCGCTGCTTGAGGGAACTGTCGAATCCCACTAAACTTGGCGGGACGAGATTGGTCCATTTTGTCCTCAATGAAACCCATGTTGCAACGAAAGAAAATGGACCAATCTTTTGGATGGAGGAAGATTGCAAATAACGTACCAAGACGATTCATTTTGCTGCTGGGGAGCCGGGTCCCAAGGTGGCATCTACATTTTACGGTTGTCGGTGGCGGAGAGGCTGCGGGTGCGGTTCGGCCGTTTTCAGCAGGGGCAGCCCATCGACGTGCCGCCGGGCGATTATTTGTACGTGGGGTCGGCGCTGGGGCAAAAGGGATCTGGGTCGCTGGCGCGGCGACTGCTGCGGCACGCCAGCCGGAGCGATGTGGCGAACCCACAGCCGATCCGGCAGCAGATGTTGGCACTGTTTCCGCAGATTGGGCTGGGGCCGAAGCCGCTGCGTCCGCCAGCGGGCAAGAAGCTGCGTTGGCATGTCGATTTTTTGTTAGAAGAGGTGGCGGTGGAATTGAGGATGATCTATTTTGTGAGGGTTAAAAAGCGGAACACAGAGGGACATGGAGATGGCGCAGAGTTGCGCGGAGAAAAGAAGGATTCTCGTTCAATGGAAACGGCCGTTGCTCGTCACCTCCTCACTTTGCCCCAAATCACCCCGCTGGTGCCGGGTTTGGGTAGCACAGACGATCCGGGTGGGACACATTTGCTGCGGGTAACGGCCGTTCCCACCTGGTGGCAAACCTTTCCTGACCAGCTCACCCATTTTTTGCAAGGAATCATTGAATGACACGTTTTAACCTGCTTTGGCTTGCGCTTTTAGGTGGATTACTGGCCTGCACGAAAACCCCTGTTCCGGTGGCCACGCCCACGCCGTTTATGCAGGTTCCTGCTTCGCAGCAGCCGTTGGTGACGGCAACGGCGCTCAGCACAAGTTTGCCGACCCCAAGCAGCAGCGTTGCCACGATGGCACCCACTGTGCTGCCTTCGGCCACGCCGCTGCCGCTGCCGGTGTGGGACAATCCGTTGGACGTGACGATGCAGGAAACGGCCGTATCTCACAATGCCACTTTTGCCCAACTGCTGCCTGCCAACAGCGGCCACTGGCAATTTGAGACCGGCAGCTTTTGGCATCCCATCGCCCTGGAAATGAATGAGACGACTATCTTTTTGCTGGATGGTGGTCGCGTGCTGGCGCTTGATTTGCTGAACGACACGCCGCCAGTCCCGCTGCTCCAGCCTGGTGATTTTGTAGATGGCCTGCTGGTGCAGGAGCCGTTCGATCTGGCACTAATTGGCGATCAACTGCTTGTGCAGGATCGCGCTGGAGATTTGTATGCGCTGGATTTGACCACGGGTAGCTGGCAAATTGAGCGGTATGAGCGGGAAATTGGCGAGACGTCCAGCCATTATTTTGTGGCCTTGGGCTATGACACGGCGGGCAGCGACAGGCGGCTTCGGCTGGAAACCAGCTACAGCTACGCCCAATATTTCTTTCCGACTGAACGGGGGCGGCTGTGGCCTTTGCCGGAAGATGTGCTGGCGGTGGACGTGAGCGGTGTTGGCGACCGTGTGTATGCGCTTTGGCAAAATCCGGATGGCACAGCGACGGCGGGGTTGTTTCAGGAGACGGCGCGTTTATCAGATTTTGCCCCGACCGTGACGATGACCCAACCGCGCCAGATTGTGACCACGGAAACGGCCGTCTACATTCTGGATCAGGCGGGGCGGCGGTTATTGGCTTTGAACCCCGTCACGGGGGCGTTGCGAGCGGTGTTTCAATTACCGGGCGTGAGCGCGTTTGCCGCAAACGGGGCGGGCGACCAACTAATCTTTGCTGGGCGGGATCAGCTTTTCTTTTGGCAGCAGCCGGAGAACAATCGGTTGGTGCTGGGTGGTCCAACCTTACCTGCGCCGCAGCCGCACGATACGGCCGTTTGGCACACCACCAACCCCTACGCCTGGCCCATCACTGGCAACAGTGGCGATCTCACGCCGCGTGATTTGCAGATGCCGGGTGCGCCGCGCCATTATCGGCTGGGTATTCATGAGGGCACCGATTTTTATTGGGCTAACGGCACGCCGGTGTACGCGGCGGCGTCTGGTACGGTGATTCGCGCGACTTTGGCTTATGAACGGCCGTCTGAAACCGCCTTCAACTATCGCCGTGCCGAAAATATTGAGCTGGGTTACACCTCATCCGACAATCTGGATTTTTACCGGGGGATGCAAATCTGGATTGCGCAGGAGGATGGCTTTGTGGCCCGGTATGTGCATTTGAGCGAAATTGCGCCGGGAATTGTGGAAGGAACGGCCGTAACAGCTGGTCAACAGATCGGCCTTATTGGCAACACAGGATCGCCTGCTTCGGTGAACAGCGAGACGGAAGATGCCCATCTCCATTTTGAATTGTGGCTGGATGAGGCGTACCTGGGGCAATATTTGCGCCCCATCGAGATTCGTGAATTGATGGCCGCTTTGTTTGGTTCTTAGAAGATGGCACCGCTATAAAAAGCCATCATGACATCAGACTTTTCTCCTGAGGACAGGGTAAAAATCTTACAGAATTCTTGTTTTCT
The DNA here is from genome assembly GCA_020634565.1 of Ardenticatenaceae bacterium. Taxonomy (GTDB): domain Bacteria; phylum Chloroflexota; class Anaerolineae; order Promineifilales; family Promineifilaceae; genus Leptofilum. The sequence continues at coordinate 61,675 of JACKBN010000005.1, read as the reverse complement.
GCAAAAATTTCCGGAAATTTGCTATAATATTCGTGTCTTTGTATCAGCTTCATTTGTCGTAATATAAATTAAATAGCCTGTAGGAAATAGACTAGTAGTGCTTTTTACCACTCGACTTCTTCAAGATAGCCTTGTGAGCCTTTGGGTTGCTTTTTCGCGCCTTAGCGCCATTTCCCTACGAATTCGGCCTGGATTTTCTGGTGATCAATCACCTGGAACGCCAGGCTTTTTTGTTTCTAACACTCGTTTCCAAGGAGGTGACGATTAAAAGATTTCCCGACCAATTTGCAAAATATTCAAGAATAAGTTTAGCGTTTGTATAGGAGGAAGTTATGTTAAAGCAATCGAAGTCGCGCAAAATTGGCTTTTTGCTCGTTTTGCTTAGTCTGGCATTTGTTGTGATGGCCTCAGCCGCTTCAGCAAGTGACAGTCGGCAAACGGCCGTTGTCAATGCGCGGGCCAAGATTCACCCCAATTTGTTACAAGATATTGATGCCGCCCTGGCGGGCAATGCAGCGGCCAATGGGCCAGCCATAGCCTCGCGGGCAGCAGCCAATACGGGGGAACTGCAATTCGTGGCTCGTGTGGCCGCAGGTGCAGATTTGAGTAATTACGCGTCTCAATGGTTTGTACGGCCGTTTGCCGACCCATTGGGCACGACGGTGGCTGCTGGTTTTGCTTCGCCAACTGCTATCTTGAAGATGGCAACAGATCCAGCGGTGATCACCCTGCGCCGGTCAGAATCTCTGGCAGAGCTGCCCAAGCCTGTTGATCCGGACGTTCCCACCAATTTAAACAGCAATATCACGCCAGCCTTGAATCTGTCTGGTGAGGCCAGCCCTGGCCCTGCACCGGAAGGCTGGTACGGCACGGGCAGCGCCATTCATGGTTCGCAAGAAGCATGGGCCAAGGGCTACACGGGCGCGGGCGTGCGCTACATGTCTAACGACTCTGGCGCCGATTACTGCCATCCTGATCTGGAAGGCACCTGGGCTTATATCGACGATGCGTCTTCGCCTTACTATGGCCTGCCGCAGATGTTCGACTCGCTGTCTAGCTATTACGCGGCGTTTGACTATTTTGTCGGCACCACGCTGATTGCGGATGGTTTGGCTGATTACGCGGACACGTCGGCAACGGCTGCTGGCGATTTCAGCTTTGCGCCTCTGGGTGCAGCGGTAGGGCATGATTACACGGTGCCCAGCACCAGCCTGAGCGGTGAATACCATTACGGTTCTCATCCCGACAAGGCGCTGGCCGACGTTGCTGACATTCTGAGCGGCGCTTTTGGGGACGGCACGGCCGTTTCTGGTGAACGTGCCGCGGTTTTGGTGGTTGATGAAAATGAAGCTGGCGTTTACGACACGGTGTACGTGGATGTGAACTACAACTTCGATTTCAGCGACGACTCACCTGCTCGCCTGACCCGTGATTTTAGCAATCAGGAAACGGCCTGTCTGGATTACGATTTTGATGGGCTGAATGATGTGTCTGGTGGTCTGGTTTACTTTATCGCTGATGGCGAAACGGCCGTACCAACCCTCGATTGGTATTGGGGCGTGCCCGGTTCCGCTTACGGCAATGGCGATCTGGTTGCCTTCCATGTGCAAGACTTCACCGAAGGTGGCGGCACGCACGGGATGGGTACCACCTCCGTGGCTGTGGGCCAGGGTGTGGTCATCGGTTCCGTGAACTGGGGCGAAGATGGCTCTCCCATCGCTGGCTTCCAGGGATTGGTGGTTGGGCCTGGTAAAGATGTTGCCTCCACGCAAAATGGCGACTTCTACCTGACCCCGTTTGTTGAAGATGCGTACGTTTATGCTGGTCTGGGCTACGATGGTATCTCTGGCACTGGCGATGACGTGCAAATTGTAAGTAACTCCTGGGGTTACAGCGGCACCGACAATGACGGTTTCGACTTTGACTCTCGCCTGATTGACATTGTCAACCGCTCCTTTGCCCCGAACACCGCCCTGTTGTTCTCCACGGGTAATGGCGCTGCTGGCTACGGAACGGCCGCTCCGCCGTCGCCTGCCAGTGGTATTGGCGTGGGCGCTTCCACGCTCTTTGGCTCCATTGGGCTTTTTGAGAGCATTGCTTCTGCTGACCAAATTGTGGGCGGCGACGTCATCTCCTGGTCCAATCGTGGCCCTGGCGCGCGCAACGTGGTTGGCGCGGATGTGGTGGCAACTGGTGCGTTTGGCACGGGTGACCTTTCCCTCAACGGCGTGTTGTGGGGTGCTATTGCCACCGATAACTTCGGTGGTACCTCCATGGCTGCACCGGTGGCAGCGGGTAACCTGGCGTTGATGTACCAGGCCTGGTACGAGCGTTGGGGCGAATGGCCAACCTTCGAGCAGGCGCGTACCCTCATCATGAACTCCGCTACCAATACAGAGCATGATGTTTGGTCGCAGGGCGCAGGTATGGTGAATGCCGACCTGGGTACAGATATTGCTGCTGGTTTAGGCGGTATCTATGTTTCACCTTCTGAATGGTCTACCGGTGATTACCGTGGCACGGAATATGGCGCTTTTGCCCATATCATGAATCCCGGTGATCGGGACACCCAAAGCTTCACCGTTACCAACATGGGTGACAGCCGCATGCAAGTGCGGGTGACGACCGAAACACATATCCAAATTGGTTCTGATGATCTTTCCTTTACGTCGCTGGACCAATCATTGGATCATGGTGCGTTTACGACACCGGACTATGCTTTCCGCGTAGACCCGATGATTCCCCATGGCACCGATTTGATGATGGTGCGCCTCACCAAGCCATACAATCAGTTTGACCCCAACGAAGATTTGTTTGAGCCTTTCAACAACTGGCGCGTGGCGGTACAAAACTGGACTGACCTGGATGGCGATGGCATCCTTTGGGATGATGCAAACGGCAACGGCAAAGTTGACCTGGGCGAATTTGACACTGGCGAACACATTCGCTTCACCTATGGTTATGATGCTGGCCCGACGCAGCAAGCGCGCGTGGCGAACCCGCTGGAGCGCATGACCGACGGTATCTTTGTTACGCTGCGTCATCGTGACATGGTGGCCGAAGTGCCGCAGACCGATTTGGGTCTGGAAGTTTCTTACTGGCAGCTGCGCAATTGGCAGTGGGCACGGCCCACACGCGGTGCCTTTAGCCTGGCTCCCGGTGAAACCAACAGCTTTGATGTGACGTTGAGCGTCCCGCCGAACACGCCTTATGGCATGTACGAAGGGTCTATCAATCTGCATTATGGCGACGAAGAAGTGGTCGTTCCGGTCACGGTGGCTGTGGCTGCATCGGGTACCTCTTTTGAATTTGGGCAAGCAAACGCGGCAAACGGCCGTTCCGCTCACCTGCTTGATGTCCCGATGCTCTACGACAACGACACCGTCTTCGGTTACACCGACTACACCTGGCGTGCCGAATCTGGCGACTGGCGCTTCTTCTGGACAGACGTCAACGGTGAGGATCTGCCGGAGAACGGCACCTCCTTCCTGGTTGTGGACAACAGCTGGGTTGGCGAAGGGACAGACATCGACACCATCATCATGGGTCCCACAGAAGATTGCGTGAGCAATGGTGTGGGCTGTGATGGCTTGCTGGGTGGTTATCCTGGTTCCGCCTTCTATGGCCCGTATACGCTGGCTGAAGTTGGTCGCAGCGAATACACCTACATCGGCAGCGGCCGTTGGCTGCAAGACACCTCAACTGGTGGCCCGCGTGAAATTGTGGCGGCGCCTGTTCAGGATGGTTTGCATGGCATCTTCTTCCATCAGGTACGTGTAGATGGCAACAGCCTGGATGAGCCGTTTGGTGGGTTTGTTGGGTTGGTTAATCTTGATCCTGGTGAGATTGTCTCTTCGGCAGCCGCTGGGCCTGGTTCTGCCAGCCTCACTATCAGCAGCGAGCTGGACCTGGGTGGTTTTGTAGCACAAGGCTTTGGCCTGGGCGGCCCCGTGACCACCACGGAAGATATTTTCCAGGATGATCCGAACGATCCATCGACCGCTTCCTTCGTAACAACGGTTGATATCACCAATGGCGCACTGCTGGAGATTTCCACCTGCTGCACCGTTGGCTCTGACATTGACCTGTTTGTCTACGGTCCATCTGGCGCGTTGATTGGTTCTTCCACCACCTCCTCGGATGCGGAAAATGTGCGCGTGGTCTTCCCCGAAGATGGCACGTACACGGTGGCGGTGCATGGCTGGAGCGTTCCAAGCGGTTCTGACACCTTTGAGCTGACGATTAACGCGGTTCAGGGTACAGACGTGACGGTCTCCAACCTGCCTGCCTCTATTCCGGCGGGTGGTTCGGCAACTATCGACGTGAACTGGGACACGACTGGTTTTGCTTCTGGCACGTACTACGGCCTGATTCTGATGGGCCCGGCTGAAGCACCTGGTTTGCTCCAGGTTCCGGTGGAGATCACTATTCCGTAAGGATTGGGAACAATGTGAAAGATTGGACCAATTTCAGTAGAGAGCAGTTTGCAGCTCTATGATTAAATTGGTCCAATCTGCGAAGCTTTAAAATTAGTTGGCCGGAGTGCAGCATCTGTTGCACTCCGGCTTTTTTATTTATGGGGTGGGTGTTGCGTGGGGTGTGCCGGTGGGTTGAGGAACGGCCGTTGGCGTTACAACAGCTTCCCAGGATTCAGTGGTATGGCATCTGGAGCATTGCCCCCGCCCGTGGTCAACCGGCCGTGCGTGGCATGCCTTACAATCGGTATAGCCACCACTGTGGTCGAACGTGACATCGGCCCAATTGTTGGTGTTGTGGCAGCTGCTGCACTGGCCAGGCCAATGCCCATCTGGTGAAGCGTGGCAAGAGACACAATCAGTCAGGCCGGTGTGATCGATGGTCACGACATGCCAGTTTTCGGTGCTGTGGCAGTTAGAGCACTGCCCCGCCCAATGGTTTTCTGGCGAGGTGTGGCAGGCGGCGCAGTCTGTGAGGCCAGTGTGGTTAACAACGGTATTTTGCCAGTTGGCCGTAGTGTGGCAGTTGGAACATTGCCCTGACCAATGGCCGCTGGGCCGCGCGTGACACGCCTGGCAGTCGTAGGCGCCCGCATGGCTGAAGATAATTTCTGACCAGCTGTTGGTGGTGTGGCAGCGCGCACATTGCCCTACATAATGCCCGGCTTGTGCCGTGTGGCAGCTTTGGCAATCGGTTAAACCGGCGTGGCTAAAGGTGACGCCAGTCCAGCTGTCGGTGTTGTGGCAGTTGCTACAGCTGCCGGGGTAATGGTTGCCCGGCGTGCTATGACAAGCGGTGCAGTTGGTCATGCCCTGATGCGTTACCCAGACCTGTTCCCAGGCGGTGGTGAGATGGCAACTGCCGCAGTAGCCAGGGTAATGGTTGTCCGGTCGTTCCTGTTCGTGGCAGGTGTTGCAATCGGTCTGGCCTGCGTGATCGAAGGTGACATCTTGCCAGGTGACTTCTTGATGGCAGCTGCTGCACTGCCCGTAATAATGATTGGCGGGCAGTTCGTCTGTGTGGCAGTTTTGGCAATCCTGATAATAGGTGTGATCAAAAGAGACGTTTGTCCAGTTGGCTGTGTTGTGGCAGCTCTGGCAGGTGCCTTCATAGTGAGGCGTTGGCGTTTCGTCCCGGTGGCAGGCCAGGCAGTTGGTGAGGCCATTGTGGCTGACATCCAGTACGTTCCAATCTTCGACATCGTTGTGACACTGGGTGCAAAGGCCGGGGAAATGCTGCTCGGGCGTGTCGGCTCGGTGGCAAGATTCACAGGCGGTCACATCCTCGTGCTCGTAGGTGTATTGTGACCACTCTTCGGTGTTGCTGTGGCAGTCGGTGCATTTGCCGGGGTAATGGGAGAACGGCGTGTTTTGGCTGTGGCAAGATTCGCATTCGGTAATGTTGGCATGGTCGTAGCTGAACGCCTGCCAGGTGGTGGTGTCTGTGTGGCAGCGTTGGCAGTCGCCAGAATAATGGGTGGGGGAAACGGCCGTTTCCGAATAGTTGATCAACATGATTTCCGGCACAATGCGTAAGGGCAGATCTTCTTCGTGGCAGCTTTGGCACTCGATGACGCCGCTGTGATCAAACGTAAATGGTGCCCACGAGCTGGTGTTGTGGCATGTTTCACAATCACCCGTGAAATGCTTGGGGTATACCTGCCACAATTCATGATTGCTGACAAAGAGGAGATCTGCGGCCGTTTGGTCGGCTGGTTGCAATGAATGACAGTCGGCGCAGTTGGTGGGTGTGTTGGCGTAGGTGCCATTTGTGTGGCAGCTTTCGCAAGCGACATAGGCATGTCCGGCCGTCAGCGGGAATGCGGTGTGATCCACGTCGCTGGTTAGAAAGGGCACCAGGGCGGCGGCGCTCAGGCTGGGGGCCGGAACGCGCAGGGGCAGCTGCGCGGCAACCTCGGCGAGGGAGTCTGCTTCTTGCCAGTTTTGTACGCGGCTGGCAAGGGCTGCCAGCTGGCCTGCTTCATCCGCTTCCAGGGCAGCGAGCACAATTTCGGTGCGCTGTAGCAGGGCGTTGAATTGCGCGTGCTCTGTTGGCTGCACCTCTGGGGGGAGAGCGTTCAGGTGCTGTACGGCCGTTTCTAACGCACTATTCAAAGCCGTTATGGCCGCCTGCATTTTGGTTGGGTTGGCAGATTGGGCCAGACTGGCCAGCCGCCGGTCTGCCAGAGTAAGCGACAGCGCTGCTTGGGCCTGCTCCTCTTGCATGAGGGCAAGCTCCACCTGTTCACCTGCATTCTGTACGGGATATAAAAAATCGCCAGGATGCAGCGGTGCGGTTAGCGCCAGAAAAATGGTGACCAGCAGCGAACCAAGCAGCAAACTGAATAATAAAATGAAGGAAAGGAACCGCTTATTTAGCAATCTTTGTTTCATCTCGTTCCTCCGTAAGCCTTCGGCACAGGGAACCTAATCCGTTGTGGGTACGCTGACGTTGGCCAGCGGCACAACATCTGCTGGCTGGCCGGTGGGATGGCAGCTGACGCATGTTTCGGTTGGGTAGTCAGGCACAGCTTCTTGCGGGTGAACGGCCGTCATTTCCGCGTCTTCATGGCAAGTCGTGCAGACCACCGCGACGTAGCTGTCTTCATGGCAAGCCGTACAGTCCAGCGCTTCGCCATCGCCGTGTGTCAGGTCAAAACGGTGCTGGGTCAATTGTGCGGGTGCCCAAGCAACGGCCGTATGGCAGCGTCCACAATCCTGACCAAACTGCCCCGCATGCATGTCCGGTTCACCGTGGCAACCGTCACAAGATTGGTTGGTTCCGGCAAAAACATAGTCGGAATGACAGCTGCTGCACCCCACTGTTTCATGACTCGCCTGCAAAGCAAAAATGGTGTCATGGTCGAATTCCACGATCGCTCCGCTGCCATCATGGCAACCCAGGCAGTTGTCGCCATGCTCCGTGCTGTGCTGGGCAATTAGTTCGCCATTGGCATCTTCGTGGCAGGCGATGCAGCTCACTTCGTCAGGCGCAAAGCGACCTTCGGTGTGGCAATTTTCGCAAACCATCTGCGTCCCATCGAAGCTTGTCTCATGATGAACAAGGCTGAATCCGCTTAGTTCTTCATGATTAATGTTTTCAAAAGCGACCGCGCTAATCACTGCTTCCCGGCCTTGGTGCTCAACATGGCAGCTTTGGCATTTTTCGGTACCGGGCAGGCGGCTGTGCAGCCCTACCGTTTCCGTACGCTGCCGGGCAATGTCCAGATGGCAGCCCTGGCATTTGTTGTCGGTGACGCAGTGGACGGGCGCGTGGCAGTGGGTGCAATCTTCTTCAAACATGGCATGAGAGTCGTACCCTTCCAGGCTTTCACCGCTGTGGTTAACGCCAGAAAGCGGGCCGGGGCTCAGGTAAGTGTGCAGCGTGTCATAATGGGCGTAAACGGCCGTTGCCATCACGCCCGCCAATAAAACTCCCAACACAAGCCGAAAGCGAAGAAAAAACTGCTTTAATTTCATCATAGCCCCCTGTTTTCACGTTGCGCCACGCCGCTTAACGAGCGTGGCGACAGGACTATGACCAGCCTGTTACAGCTGGCCATAGCCTGCCTTGCAAAAGAGGTAATCGCTATTTGTTCATAATCGGTAAGTACAGCTGGTGCAGTTCGACAACGATCCACACATCAAAGCTGACGCCCGGTGACCAGTTGCCACTCTTGTCCTTGGCGGAGAACGTAAACTTGTGCCAACCGGGTTGGAAGCTGCTGGCTGGCATGTTTAGCTGCTTCTGGCTGCCAACAACCGTTGTGGTGCCATTGAAGGTGTCGGTCCAGCGGTAGGCGCCGATGTCATCCTGCGGTAAGTCGCCAACGCTGTCCCCGTCCCGCGCCGAGCCGATGAACAGCAACGTATCTTCGTAGTCGGCCATTTCGTGGCTGATGTAAAGAAGCTGCACAATCGGGGCGGTGTCTTCGGTTGCTTCCTCGTCCAGGAACATGATGCGGCGGAAAATGGCGTCACTGTCAGTGATGTTCTCATGCTCATCTTCTTGCCACTGGTTCCAGATAACGTAGTAGAGCGTGCCGCTCAGGTTGGCCGTGTTGGCTGCTTCGCCTGAGAGATCGTCTTGGTCATGCTCCAGCCAATCAAACTCTAGGGAGACTTCGCCCGTGGAGGAGTTGTAATACTCAACCAGGTCATAGTCGTCGCCCCAGTTCGTACCGCGGCTGTAGAAGAGGTCCAGCGGAACTGCTTCGCCTTCGGCAACGGTGGTATTGTCGCCAGTTTCATAGACCACAAAGAATTTGGACGGGTCGCGCACGTCGTCATCGTACCCGGTGAAGCCAATTCCCTTCAGGTCGCTGATGGGCAGCATTTTGATGCCGCCGGTGGGCGTATAGCGCGGGTCAAGAACGGTGATCTTGTTGCCCGTGAGCTGCGATACGTTGCGGGATTGCTCGAATTCGCCTGCGGCATAGGTGGTGCAAACGGTGGTGAATTCTGAACCAGCGCCGTAGTTTTCACAGGTTTCGGTGCCATCACCGCCAAGGGCAGCGGGTGTGGTGGTCCAGGTGACGCCGCCGTCGAAGGAACGCCGCACATACAGGTTGTAGTGGTCGTTGCCGACGGTGTTGGCTTTCCAGTTGGGCGACCAGGCGTACATCATCATGACAAAGTCACCGTCAATGAAGCCGCGATGTCCTTTGGCTACGTCGTATGGGTTTTCCCATGATTGATCATCCAGGTTGTCTACTGTCTGCACCCACTCTGTGACTTTGGGGAAGGGTGAGACACCGCCGTCCCAGGGGAAGGCCGCCGCACAATCTTCGGGGCTGCTGCCGTTATCGCAGGTGACGATGGAGGTGCCAGAGACGTTGATGGCCGGACTGAGGCAGAGACCTTGCAGGTAGCGCGGGTTGCTGCCGTCGGTGTAGGCCCACTCATCACAGGCTAGATTTTCGAAGGCGTACGGATTGTAGCCAGCCGGGAGGCAGGATTCTGTGGTTGTTAGATCGCCATCGGTTTCGCATGTTTCCCAAACCTCATCGGGTACAACCAGGCGGCGCAGGAAGATGTCTGCCGGGCCACCCTGGTTGAGGATGCCCGCTTTGGTGATGAGGATGCCTGCCGTGCCGGATTCACCAATTTGGTGAATGGGCTGGGTCATGTGGGAGAAGCGACGGGCGATCTCTGTCTCGTAGAATTCGTTGCCAAAGTCGTCCACCAGCATCTCGAAGAAGTCGCCTGTTTGTGGATCGAGGGCGGGCTGGTTGAGCATGCCGCCTTGCATGACGGTGTCGGGGTTGAGCATGTCGAAGGTGTAGTACCACATGTTCTTGCCGATGTCTTCCGGTTCTAGCTCTTCATCGCCTTCACCGAGCGCTTTGGATTCTTCAGCGGCGGTGATGACCCAGGCGCTGTCGTACACGCCATCGCCGTCGGAGTCGTAGGGCTGTACGTTGACGCGTGGCCGTGAAGCGCCGACGCGCCCTTGCAAAACACGGCCGTCTTCAGCCTGGCACAGATCAAGCGTGGTGCCGCCGGGGTTGGTCCAGGCAACGGTGGTGGCGCAGAAGTCTGCACCGGGTTCCGGGGTCGTGGGCAGCGGGTCTGAGAGGATCAGGTTGCCTTCGGTATCGACGTTGTCGAAGTCGATGTAGCAGTACGGGTCTGAACCAGACGCTTTGCACATTTTGTTGTCGGTGAGGCGGACGGGCAGGGCCATCGGGACGGCTACTTTGGGCATGGTGTCGCCGGTGTAGTCGTAGATGGAAACGGCCGTTTCATCCTCATCAGACGTTTGCACCTGGATAAAATCATTTGTGGAGATATAGGAGTACCACAGGTCGGTTTGTTGGTTGACCACGGCACCAGACCAGCCCTCGCCGGGGCCAAGTCCCTGACCGGGGCGTAAGCCTTCGGGGTCCTCTTGCCAGATCATCATGAAGCCAGCAGCGCCGTCGCCGTTGATTTCCAACCGGTTGGCATCCCGCCGTCCAGAGGTGAGCCGTTCCGCTTTCGTCCAGACGATGTCGTAGAAGCCGCCTCCTACAGTGGGAACGCCGTCCGCATCAACTTCCAGCAGCGTGCCGCGCGCGCTCCAAACACAGGAGTAGGGAATCTCGCCTACTTCAGGGAAGCCTTGCAGCGTGTAGTTGACGGAGCGTTGTGAACCGGCCACGCCCCAGATGTCTGGATAGACGTCGTTGCCTTCTTCATCGGTCCAGGTGTAAGCGGGGGAGCCGCCATCGCAATATTTGCTGATCCAGCCCACCAACACTTTGTCACCCGCAATGCCAAACGTCATGTTGTGCGCATCGCCGGGGTAGGCATGGCCATTTGCCAGATTGAAGGACGAGAGGTCTGCGGAATTAGAGAGATTTGTCCGCTTCCAGGTCGCGCCGTCATCCAGTGAGAGGGCCGCATAGGCGTCATGTGCCCCAAAGCTGGTGCCGCTGAGGACTGCCAGCGGGGCATCTGGATTCAGGTCTGCTTCTGAGAGGATGTATTCTTCAACGGTGCTTTCCAGGCTGTCGATGTAGACGGCGACCAGCGGTTTGGCATAATCGCGCGTTTCCACCAATGCCCCGGAGGCATCGTAATATTCCACGCCTGTTATCAAGCCGTCAGAGGTTTGTGCGGGAACATAAAAGGACATGTGGTTCAAATTGGCCCGCTCGGTTTCCTGATCTGGCGTCTTGGAGACGTTGCGTCGGAACATCTGGCCATCATCGGCTTGCAGCAGGCCGACAATGGCAAGCATGAACAGCCCGAGCAAGGTAATAGAAAACAACTTTTTATTTTTCATTTATAGCCCTCCTTTGTATAGAGATGGGTTGTTTGGTTTAGATATTTTTGTACGGCAAGGTTTTGTTTCTCCAATGTGCTCACCCCTTTCCTCTCTCTTGGGGTTGCTCTGAAGCGACAAGAGGTTCGGTATATTCATCCAACAGGATTTCTAATTCGTTTTGTAAAAGCGAAATGAGTCGCTGACAGTGACGTAGGGTTTGGTCGGGCGAACTGTGGGTTTGAACCAGATGCAGGAAAGAACGGCCGTTTCCTACAGAAAATGGTTTGGCTTTTAGGGCATTCAGATAAACGCTTTGCGCCATCTCCAGATTACCCGCCTGCTCGTGCAGGGCGCTGAGCTGTTGCAGCGCGGTGAGATACCCTTGTTGCAGGTGGGCGCGGTGGGAGATGATCCATTTTTGGTTGAAGCTGATTTCGTTTAGAAAATCATCTTGATAAAGATTGACGGCTTGTTGGAGCAGTTCTCGCTTACGCTCGCCATTTGCTTCCTGGTTAGCCTGCAACAGCAGCGCGTCAAATTCTTCGCTGTCCACCCACAGGGCGATGTTGGCCAAGAGCTGGTAGCCTTCTTTTAGATGCAGAATAGGATGGGGAATCTCTAAGATGCTGGCTATGGTTTGGGAAACGGCCGTTACTTCCCATTCCACCTCTTCAGCGGGCAAATAAGGCCAAAATTGCTGCTGCAACTCCGTGGCCGAAACAAGATGATCGCGATTTAAAGCCAGATAGATGAAGATTGCCTGCTGCCGGTCATTGGCCCAGCACGATTGGCTGATAAATCCCTTGGTTTGCGTGCACAGCCGGATGGAACCCAGTAGATAAAGGGCACAGCCGGTCGTGTTGAATTGAGGGGATGAAGGCCGAATGGTACTCATTTGGAAAGTTTCCGTAACAGGTTTTTAATGGATTGGCTGCCTCAGGGACCATTGCAAGGACTGTCCGTTTGGTAGCCAAAAGTGAGACCGCAATTGGCTGAATAGGAACAGAGTACCAGTCGCTACTCAACCAATCCTCAACCGGCGGCCCGTTTTTATTTATTTGTGTAATAAGGAATGCTTATTGTGAAGTGAGGAATGGCAAAAAAATGGTGTACCCAGTTGTGCTGCCGGGAATACCTTCAAAAAGAAAGGCGCGGCCTCGCAGTTCCGTTTCTTTGCGGTAGTTGGGGGAGCCGACCAGCAATTCAGCCTGATCATCGCCGTCAACGTCACTGCCGCCTAGCGAAAAACCAAATTCAGCTTCGGCCTTGTTGCCTTCTGCGGTCCAGTCAGGATTTTTGCTAAGGCCCGTGAGGCTGCCATAAAAGACAAAGATTTTGCCTTCGGTGGCCTGGCCTGCGCTGTAGGTGTAGGCTCCAATGACAAGATCGGCGTAGCTGTCGCCGTTGATGTCGCTATTGAGATGTACGGCCGTTCCAAACTGCGCGCCGTCCTGGTCAGAAACGGCCGTCCAGACGGGGGCAGTGGTGAGACCTGAATAGAGTTTCACCATGTTTTGCCCCGGCGCACCGATGATGATGTCGTCCAGATCATCGCCGTTGACGTCGCCGCCGCCATCAAATGCCGCTCCCAACTGCTCACCTAGCTGTGTGCCGCTGATTATCTGGCAGGGTTCGGCCGCTGGCCCTCCGCTGGCGCCGCAAAAGATTTGTACCTCACCGGCATCTTCTTCGCTGCCGTTGTGCTGAGGCGCGCCGACCATAAAATCGGCGTAGCCATCCTGGTTGAGATCACCCGCAGTGGAAACGGCCGTGCCAAAACTGGCCCCGGTTTGCTCCCCAAAACGCTGCCAGGCAGGGGCGCTGGCCAAACCAGATGCACTACCCAGATAGAGTTGGGCCAGGCCTTCATTGGTGAAGGTATTAGTCGCCCATTTGGCCCCGATTAGCACGTCAGCGTAGCCATCTTTGTTTACATCGCCAGCGCTGGCCACTGACCAACCTAGATAAGCTTCCACCAAATTGCTTTCCATTTGCCAGTCAGGTGTGGCGGGCAAGCCAGCGGCGGAACCGTAAAAGGCGTACACACGCCCTTCCCGTGATTGATCTCCGTTGTAGCGCGGCGCACCAATTACAATGTCGTCAAAGCCGTCATGATTCACGTCGCCTGCCGCAGCCACGGCAAAACCAAAATCTGCGCCTGTTTGGTCACCGCCAAACGTCCAGTTAGGCCACGGTGAAAGCCCGCCTGCTGAGCCATAAAAAGCAAAAACGGTGCCGGCTTTATAGGTGCCGCTGTTGTATTTGGGTGCGCCAACCAAAATATCTTCATAGCCGTCGCCATTGACATCGCCTGCGTTGCTGACGGCATAGCCCAGGCTGGCAGCAGACTGGTCGCTCTCAAAAAACCATTGGGGCAGAATGGTGGTTTCCACCTGAGATGGGCTGGATTGGGTGGGTCTGGCAGCATTAAGCCAGAGTGTCGCTGCCATCAAAACAAGGACAAGGCGGGGAAAACGGCCGCATTTTTGCATGGTATGCCTCCAATAAAGAGGATGCCATTAAAAACTCAACCAAATCTAAACGAGAGGAAGATAGAGGCTATTTGTCTGGCTAACAGCTGCTTTTGATTTTCTCGTACAGGGCGCGTGTTTTGTCGCTCATCAATATGTCTAGCTCATCGGCCAGGCATTGCGTTAGTCGCTGGCACACTTGAATCGCTTCGCCCCGCTTGCCCAAGTGGGTAAAAAGCGCCATCAATTTGCGGCAGCTCTCTTCCTGGCAGCAATCGACCGACAAAATGAGCTGATAGACGTCGATTGCCTCTTCATAAAGCTCAAGACTGTGATATAGATCCGCCAGTTCGGCCAGCGCCGTGATGTAGATGGCTTGCAGACGGAACTGCTGATCGCGCACCCAGTTGTGCGTGTCCGTCAAATCGTACAGGTAATCGCCACGGTAGAGGGAGAGTGCGGCCTTGTATTTTTTAACGGCCGTTTCCATATCCATTTCTTGCCTGGCCTGGCGAATTCCCGACTCAAATGCGTCAATGTCCAGCCAGTAGGCACTCGCTTCAGCCAGACGATAGCAGCCATTTTGGTACAGCAGGTAGCGTGAACGGCTCGCCTTTTCTAAATCTGGCTCCAGGCTGCGGCGCAGATTGTAGACGGTGGTGTTCAGGTTGTGCATGGCGGCCTTGTATTCCAGGTCTGGCCACAACATTTCCAGGATTTGTTCGCGGGAAACGGCCGTTCCCTTCTGCATGGTCAGGTAAGCCATCAGGGCGCGCGTTTTTACGCGGTTCCAGAGCGGCCCGCGAACCTGCGAACCATCCTGCCGCAGAACCACCAGCGGCCCGAGCAGGTGAACACGGAACGATTGATTGATGCGCCCCGACTTGTCTCGCGAGCGCAGCAAATGAACCAGAATGCTCTCATCCAGCTCGTCTAATTCGACTGGTAGGGGAATGGTGCTCATGTTGGCGTGGATGTAGTGTCCGTTGCGGTGGCGCAGCTGAACATCAATGCTGCTGATAGGACGATCGTGCTTGATGGCCTGGCGCACCGGGCATTGCGGCGCACAGTAAGGGGCGCCTTGGGGAGAACGTCCGGCTAGCAGCTCCCAACAATGCTGGGCCACAGCTTCTTCTGGAGAATAGCCTAGCAGGTCAACGGCCGCTTGATTCCAATAGACAATCAAGCCGTCTTCATCGACGCTCCATACGCCGTCACCGGTTTTCCCGAAAAAATGCCTGATGGATACCATGATGTTCACACTTCGGTGCAGCCGCAAAAACACAAATAGATGGGTGGATCACAACTAAAACAACATGAAGATCATACTCATTTTTTGCTTACAAAATAGGTTACGCTCGAGGGAATTTGGAGGAGTATCACTCTTTTGAGGTGACAAACGTCATAAAGTATAATCCTGAGCTTGATGAATACGAAAGCGAAGCGACTTCAACTATTAAAGTACCAAACTGAGCGTTTGCAACGGCGGCTGACTGGCCTGCGGCAGCGCAGCGATCAGCTATCCCGCTGGCGATTGTTTTTGTTTATTGGCGGCGTGTTGTTAGGCGTGGTTGCGTTTTTTCAATGGGGGCCAGTTGTCTGGCTGTGGGTAACGGCCGTTTCCCTCATTCCCTTCTTTGTTTCTGTGGTCATTCATCGCCGGGTCGATACGGCCGTTACGCGCACCACCATCTGGTATGAGATGAAGCAAGCCCATGTGGCCCGCATGACGCTGGCCTGGGACGCCTTGCCGTTCTCTCAAACATTTCCCGTTCCGGCAGACCATCCCTTTGCCATTGACATTGATGTTGTGGGTGAATTTTCCTTGCACCGGCTGCTGGATACGGCCGTTTCTCGTGAAGGAAGTCAGCGTTTGCATCAATGGCTACTGGAGACAGCGCCAGATGCGGCAGCAGTACAGGAGCGGCAGCAGCGCGTGCGTGAACTAGCCAAACAGACGCGCTTCCAGGAACGGCTTGCTTTGCAGGCCACCCTGGCGGTGGACAACAGCAGCGAGCAGTGGGCGGGACAGGAATTGCTCAACTGGTTGCAGGCTGGCAGCGGGGAAAAATCATTACGGCCGTTGCTCATCGGCTTATCCGCGCTGGCTGTGGTGAACTGGCTGCTTTTTGCCGGATACCAGCTGGGTGGCTGGCCGCCGCTATGGATTGGCAGCGGCTTGCTGTACGGCGTTTTGTTCATCACCCTCGGTTTTCAGCGCACGGCCACCCTTTTCAATGATGTGATGTTTCTCAGCGACCGGCTGCGGGTGCTCAACGGCGTGTTTCGCTTTTTGGAGCAAACTCGTTTTCGCCAGATGCCGCAGGTACAGGCGTTGTGCCAACCATTTTTAGCGGCGGAAGAACGGCCGTCGGCCCACATCAGCCGCATTCAACGCGTGGTAACCGGCGTGGGGCTGCGCCAAAATTGGCTGCTTGGGTTTGTTCTCAATGCATTGCTGCCCTGGGACGTCTATTTTGCCCATCGGCTGGATCAATGCCGCGCGGATTTGGCTGACCAATTGCCGCGCTGGCTGGACATCTGGTTTGAGCTGGAAGCGACCAGCAGCCTGGCCACCTTTGCGTACCTGAACCCCGGTGAGTGCGTCTGGCCCACGCTGGATGCCGCCGCATCGCCCCATTTTGAGGCGGAAAAGCTGGGGCATCCGCTGATTCCCAGCGACCAGCGCGTTTGCAATGATGTGCAGCTGAACAACCAGCAGGCGATCTACCTGATTACCGGCTCTAACATGGCGGGTAAAAGCTCCTTTTTACGCACGATTGGCGTGAATTTGGTGCTGGCCTATGCGGGTGGCCCAACCGTGGCGCAGACGTTTAGCGCCAGTTGGCTGCGCCTGTTTGCCACCATTCGCGTGGCGGATTCGCTCAGCGATGGTTTCTCGTTTTTCTATGCCGAGGTGCGGCGCCTGTCGCAGTTGTTGACGGCGCTGCGAGATGATGGGGAACGGCCGTTACTCTTCCTGATCGATGAAATTTTCCGGGGCACTAATAACCGGGAGCGGCTCATCGGCAGCCGCGCTTACATTCAGGCGCTGACGCAGGCATCGGGCCTGGGCGCGATTGCCACCCATGATTTGGAGCTGGTGCAGCTGGCCGAAGAGACCGACAAGCTGGTGAATGTGCATTTTCGGGATGATGTGGTGAACGGCCGTATGGCCTTCGATTACAAACTGCATTCGGGACCATGCCCCACCACCAACGCTCTCAAAATTATGGAACTGGCGGGATTGCCCATCGACCCGACCAAAACCCCGGATAGCTAACCCATTTACCCCCTTTTCACCGAATTCCCCCCGCTTCTTCACGACGCCTGGACGGGGCAGTTGTTATACTCCAAACGTGTTCTGCGGCAGCCCAATAATAAAATTACCATTAACTTTACTTGTAAGTATCCTCTGGCAAAATGACGTAGGATGGCAGGAAGGCCATTCAACAGCGCGTTTAGCCAATCGGGCGACCAAAAACTTTCCTTCGTCGCCTGTGTAACAGCAATTTATCGTGGTGGAGCCATAACCGAATAATTCGTTAACCTGTGCCAGGAATGGAAGTATCGGCAGAGCAACCTTGCGTATGTGCTGCCTCTTGGACGAGAGAGAAAGGTATGAAAGGTGTGACTCCATTGAATTTGCGGCGAACTCTGTATTTGCTCCTTGCAGCTCTGTGTGTATTGTTTATAACCACTTCGGTAATGGCCAATGGTCGCAGTACGGCCGTTTTTACGGTAACAACGGCCGTTGACGAAGATGACGGGGCCTGTACCCAAAGCCACTGCACCCTCCGTGAAGCCATTCAGGCGGCCAATGCCCTGGAATATGGCAACGCCATCATCCAGTTCAAAGTGGGCGATCTCACATCGGTGCTGATTGCGCCCACTGCACCACTACCGGCCATCACGACCCCGCTTCTGCTCAAAACCAACCTCTACAACACTATCGACGTCACCATTGACGGCAGCGAAGCTGGCGTTGCTGACGGTTTAACGCTGTTGGCAAACAACATCACCGTACGCGATCTGACCGTGCAGAATTTTGCGGGCAGCGGCATAGTGGTGGCTGGCAACAGCAGCCTCATCGAGCGCAATATTCTGACTGGTAACGGCGGCAGCGGCATCCAGGTTGTGGAAGGCAGTGGCAACACGCTGAGCCAGAACGCCATCTTCGGCAATGGCGGCCTGGGGATTGATCTGGGTGGCGATGGCCAAACGCCCAACGATTTGGGCGACGGTGATGCGGGCGCAAACGGCCGTCAGAACACGCCCACACTCATCCGTGCCATTCCTAGCGGCAGCAATTTAACTGTCGAGGGGATTTTGAATAGCGAGGCCAACAGCAGCTACACGCTGGACTTTTATGCCAGCGAAAGTTGCCGTGTGGGCGGGTTTGGCGATGGCCAGACCTGGCTAGGCAGCACGATGGTGACAACCGATGCCGCCGGAAATGCCAGCTTTGAAACGGCCGTACCCACCACCATCACCGACGCATCTATCACTGCTTTGGCCACCGGCAGCGACGGCACGTCAGAATTTAGCCGCTGCATTCGTGTGGGGCTGGGTAACGATTCCTGGCCGCGCGCCCTGCGCCTGAACCTGACGCCCGATAGCGTCTCTCCAGATGTGCAAACGGCCGAAATCAGCCAACTGCTCGATCTGGCCGGACAATCTCGCTGGTACAAATTCTCCGTGGCCCCCAACAGCCAGCTTCTCATCACCCTCACGAATTTGCCCGCCAACTACGATCTCACCGTCTACAAAGACATTGCTGCCGAGTGGGAATCTCTGCTCACGCTGGATGAGACGGCCGATTTGGTAGAACTCACGGCCGAATTTGCCCCGGATGCCTTTAGCCCGGACGCCTTTAGCCCGGACGCGTTCTCGCCTGATGCCTTCTCCCCCGACGCGTTCAGCCCGGATGCATTCAGTCCAGACGCGTTTAGTCCCGATGCATTCTTCCCGGACGCGTTTTCGCCCGACGCCTTCTCCAGTGCTCAGATGCGCAGCCTGATTGCCGTCTCGGCTTTCAACGGCACGGCAGGTGAGGGTGTGCAGCTTAACACCTGGGAGAACAGCGGCGACTTTTACGTGCGCGTCCGCGGCCGCAATGGCGTCTTTGATGCCAACAACAGCTTTACCTTGAACGTGACACAAACGGCTGGCAGCTGTGGTAACGTGACCACTGCTTTGCCCGCCAGCACGCATACGGCCGTTGCCAACAACTTCAACACCATCATCCTGGCCGATTATGCCCGCATGGGTGGCGATCTCAGCACCATGCAGGCGCGGCTGGCCACCTTTGCCGCCCGTCCCGAAGTCAACGGCGTGGTTGTAGACGTCAACAGCGATGCCCGCGTGGCGGCAGCCAATGCCCAGGCGGATTTGTATCCGGCCTGTCCTTTTGCCAAGAATTTGGCAGCTTACGCCATCAAAGAGATTGTAGACAGCTATCGTGAGCTGAATCCGCTGGCGTACATCGTCATCATTGGCAACGATGACGTGATTCCCTTCTTCCGCCACCCGGACCAAGCACTGCTGGCCAACGAGCGCAACTACGTGCCGCCCGTGTTGGATAACACCAGCTCCCAGGCCAGCCTGAAGCTGGGCTATGTGCTGGGTCAGGATCGCTACGGCGCAACCGTAGAGCTTTCCAGCAAGAGCGACACGCTGCCCATCCCCGATTTGGCGGTGGGCCGATTAGTGGAAACGCCAGACCAGGTTGTGACCATGTTGGACGCTTATCTCAGCACCGCAGATGGTGTGGTAGCCACGCCCGATTCGGCTTTGGTTACCGGGTACGACTTCCTGGAAGATGCGGCCAACGCCGTTGCCAGCGAACTGTCTGCGGGATTGGGGACCAGCGCCACCACGCTCATCACGCCCCGCGATGTAGCCCCAACGGACCCAACTTCGTGGACGGCAACTGATTTGCGCAGCTTGCTGCTGACCAACCGGTACGATATTAGCTTCCTAGCGGGGCATTTTAGCGCCAGCAGCGCCCTGGCGGCCGATTACAGCACGCGGCTGTTTGCTTCTGAGCTGGCCACATCGAGCGTTGATTTGACCAACGCGCTTATCTTTAGCGCGGGCTGCCACGCAGGCTACAACATCGTGAATGCGCACGGCGTGCCGGGCATCACCCAGGAGCCGGATTGGGCGCAAGCTTTTGCCAGCAAGGGGGCCACCCTCATTGCTGGAACTGGTTACCAATACGGCGATACCGACTTTATCGAATACAGCGAGCGGCTTTACCTGGCGTTTAGCGAGGAACTACGCGCTGGTACCGGGCCAGTGGCCATCGGGCAGGCGTTGGCGGCGGCCAAACAAACGTACCTGATGGAGACGCAGGAATTACGGCCGTTGCATGAAAAATCGCTGCTGGAAGCCACCTTGTTTGGTTTGCCGATGCTCAAAATTGATATGCCCACCGGACGGGGCAACCCCTCTGGCGATCCCTCCGTGGTGAGCAGCACGGCTGGCTTCACCAGCGACCCGGGTCTGACGCTTGGCCTGACTTACGCAGACCTGACCGTGACGCCCGACCTGGCCCTGGTGAACCAATCGCTAGACATTGTTGGCGCGGAAGAAAGCAGCAGCGTGACGGCCAGCTACCTCAGCGGCAGCGATGGCGTAGTTGTGAATCCGGCGGAACCTGTGTTGCCGCTGGAATCGCTGAACGTGAGCGTGACTGACACCGTTTTGCGCGGTGTGGGCTTCCGTGGCGGCGAGTTTATGGATGTGGCCGATATTCTGCCGCTGACGGGCGCGGCTACAACTGAAATTCGCGGCGTGCATCCGCCATTTGTGAGCAGCGTTTTCTACCCAATGCAGCCGTATCAGGTGAACTACTTCGGCCAAATGGTGGACGGCTTGAACGGCGCGGTACAGCTCAACGTGACGCCTGCTCAATTCCTCTCGGACAATGCGGGGTCGTTGACGGGCACATTGCGCCAGTTTGAAGCGCTGGATTTCCGCCTCTACTACAGCGATTACATCGCCCAGTCGCAGGTGACCGGTTACGTGCCCGCGCTGGCTGCGCCGCCTGCCATCACCCAGGTGCAGGCGTTCCCTGGCGATGACGATGTTACTTTCCAAGTGCGCGTGACGGGTGATCCGGCAGCGGGCATTCAGGAAGTGTGGGTGACCTACACGGGCAGCGGCGCAATGGCCGGTTTGTGGCAGTCTATTGACCTCGTGCAGAGCGAAAATGACAGCACGGTCTGGTCTGCCACGCTGCCGCTGAACGGCGTGCCAGCAGATGAGGTGCGCTTCATGGTGCAGGCGGTGAACGGTGTGGGTCTGGTTGGCGCGGCGACGAATCTTGGCGCTTACTACAATGGTGCGGGCACGGCTGAAGGGGATTTGCTGGAAACGGCCGTTTCCTTACAAACGCCGCCTACAACTGGTGCCTACAGCACAGAAATTAGCGTGAGCGCCGTGCTAACGGCAGACGGTGCGCCGCTGGCGAACCAATACCTCAGCTTCCGCTTGGGGCCGCAAACGCGCACGGTGCTTACCGATGAATCTGGCGTGGCGACAACCGATCTGGCGCTGCTGGGCTTGCCGGGCAGCACAGAATTGGCGGTTACTTTTGGTGGCGATGCCACTTACCAGGCATCGTTTGACACTGCGCCCTTTACCGTAACCAAGCAGGCCACCATGCTAACGTTGGAACCTGCGTCGGCTACGATTGAGTTGGGTGAAGCCGCGCCGTTTGTGGCGACGTTGATGGATGTGGCGGGACGGCCGTTTGGTCAGAAAACCGTCTTCTTCATCATCCGCGGCGGCAACGGGACTTATGCGGAAGCGGCTATTACCGACTTTGCTGGACGCGCTTCGCTGACGGCTTTGCCGCTGCCCGCTGGTACGTACACGGTTGACGTTTACTTTAGCGGTACCATTCCGCTGCCCGGCGTGAGTTTGAACCTGACGGACGACCGGTATTTGCCAGCAACGGCCGTTGGTGAGCTAACCATCATTGACGAGCCGGTGGAAACAGGGGAAACCCTTTACGTGAGCACTGCAACCAGCGGTACGGTCGCAGGCATTGTTTACAGCGGGGAAGACCTGCTTGGCTATGATTTAGACAGCGGCACATGGTCGCTGCTGTTTGATGGCTCCGATGTGGGGCTGGCTGGGCAGAATGTGACCGCGTTTGCCTGGCTGCCCGATGGCAGCTTGCTTGTTGCCGTAGCCGATGATTTCTATCTGGCGGAACTGGATCGACCCACCGAGCGTGGCGGCATCAATGTGGATAACTCCGACATTCTCCGCTTTGAGCCTTACACATTGGGTGAGCAAACCGGTGGTAGCTGGTCGCTCTACTTTGACGGCTCGGATGTAGATTTGAAGACGCCACAGGAATCTATTAGCGCATTGACGGTGTTGGCGGACGGCCGTATCGTCATTAGCACCGATGGGCCGTTTAAGGCAGGCAGCCTCAATGCCAAGAGCCGCGATCTGGTGGTGTTTACCCCAACCAGCTTGGGTGAAAACACAGACGGCAGCTGGGACATCTACTTTGATGGTTCCGATGTGAGCTTGCTCAGTGCCAGCCAGGACAGCATTGTGGGTGTTCATCAAGATGCGGAGACGGGTGATCTCTATATCGCCACCAGCATGGCCAATGGCCAGATTCTGGTGTGCAGCCCGGATTCTTTGGGCGAGTACACTGCCTGCACCTTTAATCTTTTCTGGGATGAGTTGGGCAGCGCGGCGCTGGATGCGATTGCTATTCGTTAAACTGGTTTTGTCTTTGTTTTGAACCTGCTGATTTACTGGGGCGAGTCGTTGGCTCGCCCCAGTTTTTTGTTTAAAGCTGAGCCTGCACAAAGTGCCAACATCCGTATAATAGAGTCGCTAAGTTGGTGTTCTAAACCTTGCTTCTACCCGGAGGCCAATAACTTTACTTATGGAACGGCCGATTTCCTACATTCCCATGGATAGGCGACAGGCTCTGTATCGGGGCGAAAAATTGCCCGATCCTACGCACGGTGCGGCTCTGTTTGCTGATATTTCTGGTTTTACGCCGCTGACTGAGCGGCTGGTTCAAGATTTAGGTCCGCAGCGCGGCGCGGAAGAAGTGACGCGCCACCTGAACCGGGTGTTTGATGGTCTGGTTGATGAGCTGCACCGGTATGGCGGCAGCGTTATCAGCTTTAGTGGGGATGCGGTGACCTGTTGGTTCGAGGGGGACAATGGTTTCCGGGCCACCTCCTGCGCCACGGCGATGCAGGCCGTCATGCAGCAAGCCCAAACGATCCGTACCCCTTCCGGCGAGATGACGTTGGCCATGAAAACGGCCGTTGTCGTTGGCCCCGCCCGTCGTTTCCTCATTGGTAATCCCCGTGTGCAGCTAATTGATGTGCTGGCAGGCAAAACGCTGGATCGCTTGATCGAGGCGGAGCATATGGCGGCCAAAGGGGAAGTCATTCTTGACGAAGCCACAATTGATAATTTAGGACCGCGGGTACGCATCAAGGCGTGGCGGGAAGATAGCGTAACTCGGCATCGGTATGGTGTGGTGGAAACGCTGGAAAACATGAGCATTCCCGCTTACTGGCCTCCCGTTCCGCAGGATGCTTTGGATGAGGCCATTACCCGCCGTTGGCTGCTGCCGCCCGTGTACAAACGATTGGTTGAAGGCGGGGGCGAATTTCTGGCCGAATTGCGCCCGGCTGTGGCGCTGTTTGTGCGCTTTTCTGGCATTGATTACGATGCCGACGAAGAGGCCGAGACCAAGCTGGATACGTTTATCCAAAATGTGCAGGAGATTTTGTCTCGTTACGAGAGTAATTTGTTGCAGCTTACCATCGGTGACAAGGGCAGCGCCCTGTATGCGGCTTTTGGCGCCCCGTTTGCCCATGAAGATGATGTGGTTCGGGCGGTGACGGTTGCTTTGGAATTTCAGGAGTTGGCTTACCGGCTGCCGTATATTTCGCCGCTGCAAATTGGCATTTGCCAGGGGCGATCCCGTACGGGGGCATATGGCGGCACCACGCGCCGGACGTATGGCGTGCTGGGGGATGCGGTGAATACGGCCGCACGCCTTATGCAAGCCGCCACGCCGGGTCAAATATTGGTCACGGAGGCAACCGTACGGGCCGCAGGGGATAAATTCACCTGGGAAGATCTGCCGCCGATCACCGTCAAGGGGAAGGCTGAACCCATCTCCGTGTTTGCCGTGTCGCGGCGTGAAGCGCAAGCTACGGTGCGTTTGCAAGAGCCGCAATATGCGTTACCGATGGTAGGGCGCGCGCTTGAGCAGAACCTCATTCAGGAAAAAATGACGGAGGTGAAGGCGGGTCATGGCCAGGTCATCGCAATTAGCGGTGAAGCCGGTATCGGTAAATCCCGACTGGTGGCCCAAATTATTCGGCTGGCGAAGCGGCGCACAGTTTTTAGGCTTGGGCGGTGAGTGCCAATCGTATGGCACCAACACCAGCTATCTGGTTTGGCAGCGCATTTGGCAAGATTTTTTTGAACTGACGCCGATGATGAGTGTGGAAGAGCAGATTGCACACGTGGGGGAACTGCTTGGGCAGATTAATCCAGGTCTGCTGCCGCGATTGCCGCTGCTGGGCTCTATCTTGCGGCTTAGCATTCCTGATAACGAATTGACGCAATCTTTTGATGCGCAGCTGCGTAAGGTGTCGCTTGAATCGCTGCTGGTGGAATGTTTGCGGGCACGGGCCAAAGATACGGCCGTTCTCATCGTCCTGGAAGATTGCCACTGGCTCGATCCGCTATCGTTTGAGCTGTTGGAGGCCATTGTGCGCTCCATTGCCGATCGCCCCATTTTGCTGGTGCTGGCGGTACGCTCGCCCGATTTAGGCCGAGTGCAGTCAGCGGGTTTTCGTCAGCTGCCTAACTTTTCTGAAATTCGGCTGAACGAGTTTACGCCCGAAGAGGCTGAGCATTTGATGGCCTTGAAGATGGAGCAGCTGACCCAGGCCAAAATCAAAATTCCGCGCCTGCTGCGCGACAAGATTATGGAGCGCGCGGCCGGAAATCCCTTCTACATTGAAGAGCTGCTCAACTATTTGCAGAGCCAGTCGGCCATTGCCGGGCAAACGCTGCAAGATTTGGATTTGCCCACCAGCCTGCACAGCCTCATTCTCAGCCGTATTGACCAGCTGACCGAGAGCCAGCGGAATACGATTAAAGTTGCCAGCGTGATCGGCCGTTTGTTCCGGGCGGCGATGTTGTGGGGAGCTTATCCGCCGTTGGGCCAGCCGCATCAGGTAAAGGCTGACCTGGAGGCGTTGGAACAGCTGGATTTGACGCCGCAAGATACGCCGGAGCCAGAGCTGGCGTACCTCTTCAAAAACGTGGTGACGCAGGAAGTGGCTTACGAAAGCCTGCCTTTTGCCACCCGCGCCATGCTGCACGATCTCATCGGGCAGTACATCGAGAAACATTACGCCCATGCGCTGTCTCAATATGTGGGGCTGCTGGCGTATCATTACGGCCGTTCCGACAACGAGACCAAAAAACGCGAATATCTCCTCAAAGCGGGCGAAGCGGCCCAGGCGGAATATGCCAACGAAGCCTCGATTGAATATTTCCGGCGCGTGCTGCCCTTGCTGCCGGAACCAGAGCGGGCGGCGGTGATGCGCAAGCTGGGCAGCGTTTTGGAATTGGTGGGCCAATGGGACGAAGCCAGCGAACTGTACATGCAGGGCTTGCAGCTGGCGCAAAAGCATCATAACCAGCAAGAGGAAGCGTGGTGTCAGGCGGCTCAGGCGGAATTATTGCGGAAACGCGGCCGTTTTGAAGAAGCCACCAAATATCTGGAAGAGGCGCGCTTTACGTTTGAGAAGCTGGAGGATGAATCCGGCGTGGCTCAGGCGTATCATTCGGCGGGCACGTTAGCGGCGCAACAGGGCCAATACGAAAAAGCCCGGACGCTGTACGAACAAAGCTTGGCGCTGCGGCGTGAGTTGGGCCAGCCAGCCTCCATTGCGGCGCTGTTGAGTAATTTAGCGATTATTGCTCGTTTCCAGGGGGATTTGCTGGAGTCGCGGCGGTTGAATGAGGAAGCGCTGGAAATTCGGCGGCAGGTGGGCGATCGGCGCACAATTGCCAACTCGTTGAACAATCTGGGCAACGCCGTGCGCAATCTGGGCGATCTGGCCCGCGCGCGGGACCATCTGGAAGAAGCATTGCAGCTTCAGCGCGAAGTCGGCGATCGCTGGGCTATTGCTAACTCGCTAAACAATTTGGGCAATGTCGTGCGCGATCAATCTGATTTTGAGACGGCACATCAGCTTTACATCGAAAGTTTGACAATCAACCATGAATTTGGCGACCAGCGGGCCATCGCCTATGTGCTGGAGGATATGGCCGCTTTGGCTGCGGCCCAAAACGAGACCCGCGTGGCCTTGCAGCTGGTGGGGGCGACGCAAACCCTGCGCAAGACGATTGGTTCACCGCTGTCAGCAGCCGAACAATCTCAGTTGGAAACCCGCCTGGCGACTGTGTTGAATCACGAGGATGCGGAGACATATCTGGAACAGGGCCGCCAACGGACGCTGGCTGACGCAATTGATTTTGCCCTCGGCCAGTAAACAAAGCCTTAGGGGAGCAGCTTATGCCTGAAGATCGACAATTTTACGTGCCACCGGGCGGTCCGCCGCGTGTCAGTGCCCCAAGTGGGGAGATTTACGCAGCGATGGGGGAAGACAATATTTTTGCCATGCTGGCTGATTTTTATGAGCAGCTGGAAGCCTCTGCCATTCGCGATATGTTTCCACGGGACATGGCGCGCGCTTCACGAAAATCGGCCGCATTTTTTGTGGGGCTGCTGGGCGGGCCGCCGCTTTATCACCAAAAGTATGGCAATCCGATGATGCGGGCGCGCCACATGCCGTTCCCCATTGATGAGGCGGCGCGAAAGGTGTGGTTGGCTTGTTTTGAGGCGGTTCTGGCCGACGCGCCGGAAAAATACAACTTCCCTGCCGAGCATCTGCCGACTTTCCGCGATTTTCTGGTTGGCTTTTCTAGCTGGATGGTCAACACGGCGCAATAAAAAAACAACAGATTTCGCGGATTTTCTTTGTGCGCCTCTGTGCCTCCTCTGCGTAACTCTGTGTTCCGCTTTTTAAGGAGCGCAAGCCATTACCACAAAATACGATCTTTTCTCCCCAACTTTCAAGGCCGATCCTTTTTCCACTTTTGCCCAGATGCGGCAGGAGGACCCGATCTATGCCCATCATTCTCCAAATGGGGGGACGATTTGGTACATTACGCGGTTTGCGGAGGTAACGGCCGTTCTCAAAGACAACGACCATTTCGTGAAGGATATCCGCCACACCCTGCCGCCGGAGGCCAAGCCGCCGCGCAAATCCGCCATGCACCGCCTCATCAACGAAAACATGCTCTTTGCCGATCCGCCGGATCACACGCGGCTGCGGGCGCTGGTGAACCAGGCGTTTACGCCGCGCCGTGTGGAGCAGCTCGCCCCGCGCATCCAGCAAATCACCGATGAACTGCTAGACGGTATCGCCGCGGCGGGGCAGGCAGACCTCATTGCCGACTTTGCCCTGCCGATGCCGGTGCGCATCATCGCCGAAATGCTGGGCATTCCGGCGGAAGATCAGGCGCAGGTGGCGGATTGGTCGCAGGCGATCATCTCGCCGGGCAGCGAGATTTGAATTACAGCGCCCGAAAGCGCAAAGTGCGCGCCTTTGTGACTTATTTGCAGGGAGATGTTTGCTTTTGCGCCAAAAAGCCGCAGGATGATTTGATTTCGGCGCTGGTGCAGGCGGAAGAGGCGGGTGAGCGGCTGAACGAGGCGGAGCTGTTCTAGCATGGTGGCGCTGCTGTTGGTGACGGGGCACGAGACGACGGTGAATTTGCTGGGGAACGGGGCGCTGGCGCTGCTGAATCATCCAGAGCAGTTGGGGATTTTGCGGGGAGAATGGGGGTGGAAACGGCCGTTGAAGAACTCCGCTTTGATGGGCCGGTAGAAAACCTCCACGACGCGCTGGGTGCGGGCGGATTTTACGTTTGAAGGGCACCAAATGCGGCGCGGCGACGTGGTGCGGGTGGTGCTGGCCTCGGCTAACCGGGACGCCTGCCAGTTTGCCCAGCCAGACACCCTGGACGTGACCCGCCGCGACAACCGCCACCTGGCGTTTGGCATGGGGATTCATTACTGCCTCGGCGCGCCGCTGGCCCGCCTGGAGGGGCAAATTGGGCTGCAAACCTTGTTTGAACGCTTCCCCAACTTGCAACTCGCTGTACCTGCCGCGCAGTTAGAATGGCGCTCTGGCGTGCTCTTTCGTGGCTTGAAGGTACTACCTGTAAAGCTTGGTTTGGGAATGCTAAACTCAGACCAATAAATTTCTGCCCGCTCAGATTTGCTTTCCTACCCCTAAATTTAAGCCCAAATTAACAGATGTCATTCCGAGTGAAATGAGGAATCTTTCATCGTTGCGGGTAGAAAGATTCCTCACTCCGTTCGGAAAGACAAATCACACAATTCTTCTATGGTGTGCTGGATGGCAAGTTGGGGTGGGTTAATGTGGGCAAACGGCCGTATAATCACTTTTCTAAATCTTGAAGAAAAGTGAGCACCCTGTGGACCAAACAACAACATCGCAAAACGTAGAGGAAACGGCCGTTCCCGACACCTTCAACATCGGCCAAATCTTTACCATTGCTGGCGGCCATTTTGTACACGACACCTACAGTGCCTTCATTGCCCCGCTGCTGCCGCTGCTGCAAGAGCGGCTGGCGACCAATTATGCCGTCACCGGTAGTTTGGCTATCTTTACCCAGTTGCCCAGCTTACTCAATCCACTTATTGGCTACCTGGCAGACCGGGTGAGCTTGCGCTACTTCATCATTTTGGCCCCGGGCATCACCGCCACTTTGTTGAGCAGCCTGGGCATTGTGAACAGCTATTTTATGGTAGCGCTGCTGCTGTTTGCCGGCGGTATCAGCATCGCGGCGTTCCACGCCCCGGCACCGGCGATGATTGGCCGGATGGCGGGCAAGCGCGTGGGCACAGGCATGAGCATCTTTATGGCCAGCGGCGAACTGGGGCGCACGCTGGGGCCGATTGTGGCCGTGGCGGGCGTTGGCTGGTTTGGTCTGGAAGGGATGTGGCGGCTGATGTTTGTGGGGTGGGCAGTAACGGCCGTTCTCTATTACCGCCTGCATGATGTCTCTGCCCGAACCAGCACCAAACCCGCAGGCTTAGAAGAAGCATGGCCCCAAATTCGCCGCATATTCCCCGTGTTGGGCTGGATCATGCTGATGCGTACCGGGCTGGTGGTTGCCCTCACGACCTATTTGCCGCTTTACATGCAGGATGAAGTAGAAGCGAGTTTGTGGCTGGCCGCCGCGGCGCTTTCAATTTTGGAAGGTGCGGGCGTGGCTGGTGCGCTGCTGTCTGGCACCGTTAGCGACCGTTTTGGACGGCCGTCGGTGTTGGGTTGGCTGCTCTTTATTTCGCCGCTGCTGGCACTGGCATTTATTTATGCTCCCGGCTGGTTGGCCATTCCGCTGCTCATTGCTCTGGGGCTGACGGTTCTGGGGCCGACCCCTGTGCTGTTGGCGCTGGTGCAAGATTTTTTCCCGGATCATCGGGCGCTGGCGAATGGCATCTACATTGGTCTGAACTTTTTGGTTCGTGGCTTGGGTATTTGGCTTATTGGGGTTTTGGCCGACCGCTTTGGCTTGACGATAGCCTTTGTTATTGGGGCCGTGACGGCCTTTTTAACGCTGCCAGGGGTGTGGTTTTTACCGAGAAGAACGGCCGTAACAAAGTAAATATATTTCCCCGGAAAATGCTCACGTGAAAAGTGTCATTTATAAATTTTCCGGGGAAATTGGGAGTTTTGAATGCCACGATTGACAAAAATTTACACGCGCAGCGGCGATGACGGCACAACCTCGCTGGGCAGCCGCACGCGCGTACCAAAAGAATCATTACGCGTGTCGGCGTATGGCACGGTGGATGAGCTGAATTCGGTGCTGGGGGTGGCGGTGGCTCACGGCCTGGTGCCCCGTTTGGCGGAAGTGGTGCCGGTGATTCAAAATGAGCTGTTCCATCTGGGATCAGACCTCTGTTTTACGGAAGTGGATAAGGAAACTTACCAGATTCCGGAAATTGAGGTGCGGCATGTGACCCGGTTAGAGGACTTGATGGATGAGTTAACGGCCGTTACCGGTTCGCTCGACAATTTTATTTTGCCGGGTGGCACGCTGGGTGCTGCTCAACTGCACGTGGCGCGCACGGTTTGCCGCCGAGCCGAGCGGCTGGTGGTGTCCTTATCACGCGAGGAAGAGGTTGGCGATTATGTGATTCCTTACCTGAACCGTTTGTCTGACGCCTTGTTTGTGATGGCGCGGTACGAAAACAAGCAGCGCGGCGTGCCGGAACCGCTGTGGGACAGCCATTTATAAGGGAAACGGCCGTTTACCGTGTGCCGGTTTGCTTATTTTTAGGTAAACTTCCACACAATTTTGCAGACTTTTGAGGAAACAAACCATGTTTGATGATTTAAACTTATTGATTGTGATTATTTCCCTTTTTTGGCTAGGAGCCTTTGGCTTTTACCTGTATACCTCGCGCCAGCAAGAAACGATTGCTGACGAGGTGGAGCAGTTGCAAAAGAAATTAGACAAGAACGACGGGCAGGAGTAGCGTTCCGCACATCATCTATTGGAGGGATATGATGGGAAAATGGATCATACGGCCGTTGCTGCTGATGCTGGCCTTGCTTTCCCTGGCGGCATGCAGCATTGTGAGTGGGCCAAGCACAGATGACTGCAACGAAAATGGCGCACTGCTGCGGGATGATTTTAGCGGCGAGCAAACCTGTGGCTGGCGCGAATACAATCAGGGTGGCGCGGTCGTGGAAATTGCCGAAGGCACGCTGAACATCAGCACCAGCCAGACCGGCCAGATTTGGTGGACCAACGTTGGGCGGAATTTCAACGACGTTATCGTGACCGTGCAGGCGCGCCAGACCAATGGCCCCAACAATAATGCCTATGGCGTGCTCTGCCGCTACCAGGATGAGAACAATTTCTACATCTTTTTGATTAGCGGTGACGGATATTACGCCATTGGCAAATACGAATCTGGCAGTGAGCAGATCACCTACCTAACGCCCAACCAGGAGTACGTTTTCTCCGACTTGATCAACCAGGGCGTGGCAACCAATTTGCTGCGGGTGAGCTGTGTGGGCAATGAGCTGAGCCTGTCGGTTAATGGCCTGCCGCTTGTGAGCGTGACAGATAATTCCTTCACAGGTGGTGATGTGGGCCTGGGCGTGAGTACGTTGGAGCCGGGAACGGCCGTTGTCCAGTTTGATGATTTGCTCGTCTTAGCCCCGTAAATGGTGTTCGGTATTCAGTAATCGGTAATCAGTGAACCGTATGCGTTTTTCTTGGCGATTGGTAGCTTTGTTCATGGTCATTTTGGGCATGGTGGCTTGTGCCGATGCTACGGGCGTACCCGGTGCGTCTGGCGCGGATGTTATCTTTTCGGATGGCTTTGTGCCGGGGCAGATGGGTAACTGGGTTATTGAAGGGGACAATGCGGGGCAAACGGCCGTTATCAATGAGCGTTTAGTCATTCAACTGTCCGACAACAACATCATGCAGTTTTCCACGTTGCCTGATCAAACCTTCGATAACTTTATTTTGGAAGTGGATGCCCAACTGCTGGAAGGCGATTTGGGTAGCAGTTACGGCGTGCTGTTCCGCATGCAGGACACCATCCGCTTCTACCGCTTCGAAATCACCGGCGATGGTCTTTACATGGTGGAGCGGCGTGATGGCGAATCGGGCTGGACGCGTTTTGTGGATCGCTGGACAGAATCCCCCGCCATCAATCAGGGGCTGGGCAGCGTAAATCACCTGCGCGTGGAAGCGCTGGGGCAGACCATTTCGCTGTACGTGAACGATCAACTGGTGCACCAGCTCACCGATACCGCTTACACCAGCGGGACAATTGCCCTGGATGCAGGCACCTTTGTGCAGCCCTCGGCTGAAGTCGCGTTTGATAATGTTGTGGTGCGACGGCCGTAATGGATGTGCGTGCGGCGGTGGAACTTGCCCTGAGCCAGGCCGATGGGACGGCCGTTTCTACCCAACTCCAGACCATTTCTCCCCTCTCTGGCGGGCAAATTGGGCAGGTGTACCGTGTTGAGCTGGCAGACGGCACGCCGCTGGTGGTGAAGTTTGACGACGGGCCGGAGCCGCAGCTGGACATCGAAGGCGCGATGCTGCGCTACCTGGCGGAGCAAACCGAGCTGCCCATACCCGGCGTCATTCATTCCGAGCCGCATTTGCTCATCATGGAATGGATGCCGGGGCAGAGCCACTTCTCGACCCAGGCGGAGATGGATGCGGCAGAACATTTGGCGGCGCTGCACAGCATCACTTCCCCCACTTTTGGCTTTCCTTTCATGACCCTCATTGGCGCGTTTACCCAGCCCAACGAACCGACGGCAAGCTGGCTCGACTTTTTCCGCGAGCAGCGCATTTTTCATTTGATGCGCGAAGGGGTGCGGCTGGGACGGCTGCCGCAAACGTTTGTGCCCCGGCTGGAAAAGCTGTGCGCCCAATGGCACAAATGGCTGGCGGAACCGGATCAGCCCGCGCTGATTCACGGTGACGTGTGGACGACAAATGTTTTGGCAGAGAACGGCCGTATCACCGCTTTTCTCGATCCGGCTCTTTATTTTGGCCTTGATGAGATGGAGCTGGCGTACATCGCGCTGTTCAACTCGTTTGGCGCCCCCTTTTTTCGGCGGTATGAAGAGATACGGCCGTTGCCGCCCGGTTTTTACGAAGAGCGCCGCCATCTGTACAGTTTGTATCCGCTGCTGAGCCACGTTTGCCATTTTGGAGGCAGCTACGTGGGCATGGTGGATTCAGTCTTGCGCCGCTTTGGATTTTAAGAAACGGAACACAGAGTTTCACAGAGATGGCACGGAGTTACACAGAGAGTCGTTAGAATCTGTGTAATCTGCGAAATCTGTGGATTTAAAGAAGCAATGAACGAATTTCCTGAGCTGCATACCTTGTGGAATTATAGTGATCCGGCGGGAACGGCCGAACGTTTTCAGGCGCTTTTGCCAGAGGTCGCCGCCTCGGCTAACCGCGCTTACCACGTGGAGCTGCTGAGCCAGTTGGCCCGCACCCACAGTCTGCGCCGCCAGTTCGCCCAGGCGCACGAGCTTTTGGATAAAGCGAATGGGCTGCTGAGCGACGAGATGGTTGTGCCCCAAATGCGCTGTTTGCTGGAGCGGGGACGCACTTTCAATTCAGCCGGCGAACCGCAGCGGGCGCTGCCTTTGTTTGAGGCGGCGTTTGTGTTGGGAACGGCCGTTTCCCCCCAGGCAGACTTCCACACCATCGACGCGGCACACATGATGGCCATTGCTGAACTCGACCCAGCCGAACAGCTAAAATGGAACGAACATGCCCTGGCCCTGGCCGAAGAAACGCCCGATGCGCGGGCTGCTGGCTGGTTAGGCTCGCTGTACAACAATCTCGGCTGGACTTACCATGAGATGGGCGACTTTGAGCGGGCGCTGACGCTTTTTGAGAAGGCAGTGGCCTGGCGCGAGGCTGTCCATCCAGAACAACCAGAGACGATTCGCATTGCCAAATGGTGTGTGGGGCGTACGCTGCGTTCGCTGGGGCAATTTGATGACGCGCTGGCGGTACAGCAGATTCTTTTGGCTGAGCATGAAAGCGCTGGGCAGGCGGATGGCTTTGTCTTTGAGGAGATCGGTGAATGTTTGCTGGCACTGGATCGGGCAGATGAAGCACGGCCGTATTTTGCCCAGGCGTATGCGGAATTATCCCAGCTGGATTGGCTGGAGCCGAGGCGATTGGCCCGTTTGCGGCAGTTAGGAACTGGTTGATGGCTGAACGGTTAACGGAGATGTATGCGGTGGGAACGGCCGTAGAAATCTGGCTGGGTGAGCAAATTTGGCTTGAGGGCACGGTGGTGGCTCATCAACCGCCAGCGGTTTGGGTGCGGACGCGAGATGGCCGTTCCTGGTTTGTCACCAACCGCCGCCGCATCCGAAAATGGGACGCTGATGAACGCTGATAAACGCGGATTTTTGACTCGAATGATGGTTGGTTTTGTGGTGCGAAGACAATAAACAAGCAAAACCGATCAATCTGTGTAATCTGCGAAATCTGTGGCTAATTTTATGAAAGAAGATGTTGTTCAGCGGCTGCTGAATTTGAACCGAGAATTTTATGATGCGCAGGCAGATTCCTTTTCTGGCAGTCGCGTGTCGCCGCAGCCGGGGTTTAACCGCTTGCTGCCTTATCTGCCGGAACCTTGCCCCCGCTTTTTGGATGTAGGGTGTGGCAACGGCCGTTTTGCCCAGTTCCTTCAATCGCATAATCGCATTGGCGAATTTATCGGTGTGGACTTTAGCGAAGAGCTGCTGGCCGACGCGGCTAAAAATGCAGTCGGCACCTTTTATCAGCGGAATTTGTTAGAAAGTGGCTGTCTGGATGGGTTGGGCAGCTTCCCGGCCATTTCTTGCCTGGCGGTGATGCACCATTTACCGGGCAAGGCGAATCGGGTGCGTTTGTTGCAGGAAATACGGGGGCATTTGGCGGAAGACGGCCGTTTGCTCATCTCCAACTGGCAGTTTATGGACAGCGTTCGCCAGCGGCGTAAAGTGCAGGATTGGTCGGCCATCGGCCTGGCGTCAGCAGAGGTAGAGCCGAATGATTATTTGTTGGCCTGGCAGCGGGGCGGTTTTGCCCTGCGCTATGCTTGCCACATTGATGCTGAAGAAACGGCCGAATTAGCCGCCGCTGCTGGATTTTCTATTGTGGATCAGTTTCGCAGCGATGGTAAAGAAGGCAATCTGAGCCTGTATACCGTGTTGACACCCACCCTGCCAATGCTACAATCCTAAATAGGACCTAAACAGGATATAGCACCACAACAGTGCAATTTCAAAGAAAATCACTCAAAGATTAAAAATATTACGCGGATCGAGCGCCAAAAATCCGCAAAATCTGTGATAAAAGTCTTTGCCGAGGTTTAATTTGCCCGGTCTAAAGATAGAGGTTAGTAAATGAGCTTAAAAGAAACAGTTCAACAAGATCGCATTGCAGCCATGAAAAGTGGCGATACCGCCAAACGGAACACCCTCGCTTTGCTGTTGGCGGCCATTAAGCAAGAAGAAATCGACAGCCAGACAACGCTGGACGATGCTGGGGTACAGGCGCTGCTGACCAAGCAGGCCAAGCAGCGGCGCGAGAGCATCGCTGACTATGAAAAAGCGGGCAATCCAGAAATGGCTGCCAGTGAAGAGGCGGAATTAGCCATCATTGAAGCATACCTGCCACAGCAGATGGGGCGGGATGAAGTTGCAGCGATTGCTGCGGAAATTATTGCCGAGTTGGGCGTGACGGACGCCAAAGGCATGGGGCAGGTAATGGGAAAGCTGATGCCCAGATTGAAAGGACAGGCAGACGGCCGTTTAGTGAATGAGGTCGTGCGCGAACTGTTGCAAAATCAGTAGACCCCCTCAAAAAAATGACAGCCCAAACAGACGAGCGACCCGGTTGGCGCAAGGCACTCCAAAGCTCCTGGCTTTGGATTTTTGCCGTTGTTGTCACCCTCGGTCTCACCATTATCTTTAGCTTCAATCTGGTTACCGCCAGCGATGTGCAGGTGACGGTCGGTCAGCCTGCCAGCGAAGATATTTTTTCGCCGCGCAGCGTAACCTATGAAAGCGACGTGCTCCTGGCTTCAGAACGGGCCAATGCGCGTGCGGCCGTTCCTGAACAGTACAGCGGCGATGGCAGCGATATTGGCCGGAGCCAGCTCAATTTGGTGACGTCTGTTTTTGCTTTTGTGGATGCGGTGCGGGCAGATTCGCTGGCCACCAAAGAAACAAAACTCTCTTATTTGCAGGCCATCAATAACCTTACCGTTCAGGAGCAGATTGGGCTGTCGCTGTTGGACCTTTCCTCGGCAGATTACGATGTGGTGAAGCGTGAGATTTCGCGGATTGTGGGCGATTTGATGCGCCAGGACATCCGCGAGGATCAGGTGCGCGAATACCAGATTATTGCCCGGCGCGAAGCCAGCCTGGAACTCACGCCTGTTCAGGAGAGTGTGGTTACCAATATTGCCCCGCAGTTTATTGTGCCCACCGTTTTCCCGGACCCGGATGCGACGGCGGCGCTGCGCGAAGCGGCCGTTGAAGGCATCGGCCCCTTTGTGATTACGATTGCCGATAATGAGCGCATTGTGCGGCAGGGCGATCCAGTGACGGATCTGGACATTGAGAAGCTGACCCGCGTGGGGCTGTTGCAGCGGCAGCTGGATTGGCGGGACGTGGGCGCAATTTTTGTGGCCTCACTGCTTTCTGTGGTGCTGGTAACGATGTATTGGCATCAGTTTTTCTGGGATCGGGTGCGCGATAACGGCCGTTATCTCACCGTTCTTACCAGCTTGCTGCTGGTATTTGCCGCCATTGCCAAACTGATGCTCACGGGCGGCTCTTTCTTCCCGTATCTTTTCCCCATGGCCGCGCTTTCTATGCTGCTGAGTGTCATTTATGATGTGCGCTTCTCGCTTACGGTGACCATTATCATGGCGGCGCTGTACGGCTTTTTGGCTCCGAATTCGTTGGAGCTGGCGGCGTATACGGCCGTTGGCGGACTCCTTGCCATTCTTACGTTGCAGGATGCTCAGCGTATCAACGCCTTCTTCCGGGCTGGGCTGGCTGCCGCCATTGGCTACTGCGCCGCCATCCTCATCTTTCGCCTGAATCAGGACATGATTGACGTGATAGACATGCTGGAATTGATGGGCTACGCGGTGGTAAATGGCGTCTTGTCATCGGCGCTGACGCTGGTAGGCTTTTTCATTTTGGGGAGCTTGTTTGGCATCACCACCACGCTGCAATTGCAGGAGTTGGCCCGGCTGGATCATCCGCTTCTGCAAGAATTGCTGCGCCGCGCACCGGGCACGTACCATCACAGCATCATGGTGGCCAACCTGGCCGAACAGGCAGCTGAGCAAATCAAGGCGAACAGCGCTCTCATTCGGGTGGGGGCGTTTTACCACGACATTGGCAAAATGAATCGCCCGCCGTTTTACAGTGAAAATCAGGAGGGTGTGAATCCTCATGATGCACTGGATCCGCAAACCAGCGCTCGCATCATTTTGAGTCACGTGTCGGATGGCCTGGAACTGGCCAAGCGGTATAAGCTGCCCTACCGCATTCAGCAATTTATTGCGGAGCATCACGGGCGGCGGTTGGTGAAAGGGTTCTATTTTAAGGCCAAGGAGCAGGCGGCGGAAGGTGAAACAGTTGATCCCGATAAATTCCGCTATTCTGGTCCTCGCCCACATACCAGGGAAACGGCCGTTGTCATGCTGGCGGATGTGATCGAATCAACTTCGCGAGCGTTGCAGCCGAATAGCGAAAAAGCGATTGAAAAGCTGGTGAACTCACTCATTGATGAAGATTTGACGGAAGGGCAGCTGGATGAATCTGGCCTGACGCTGGGCGATATTCGGAAAATTCGCGAATCTTTTATAAAAACGCTTAAGGGTCGCTTCCATGTTCGTGTAAAATATCCGGGGAACGATGAACTGCTGTCACCAGCAGAGCAGGCGGCTACGCAAACGGCCGTTGCTCAACCTAATTTACCTGCCGATGTGGCACCCGTCCCCCTCAAAGAGGAAATGTCTTAGTGGCTTCGTACAAAATTCACGTCCAGCAAAAAGTGAAAGTGCTTCATTCCATTGCCGCCGCCTTGCGAACGGCCGTTACCGTCACCCTGCGTCACGAAAAGCGCAAACCGCCGATTGAAGTCACCGTGCTGCTCACCGATGATGACCAGCTGAAAACGCTCAACAAAGAGTATCGCGGCATTGATAAACCCACCGACGTACTGAGCTTTGAAGCCGGTGACACCATGCCCGGCATGGTTGACGACGATCCCTATTTGGGCGATATCGTGATTTCGGTGCCGACGGCAGAAAGGCAGGCCAAGCAGGGTGGGCACAGCCTCAAATCTGAGCTTCAGCTTTTAACCGTGCATGGCACGCTGCATTTGCTGGGCTTTGACCACGAAGAGCCAGAGGAAAAGGATCGGATGTGGTGGACGCAGGCTTCCATTTTGGCCCAATTGGGGGCCGAGATTACTGGCCCGCCGGAGGATGCGGAGGATTAACCCCCCATGTCCACCGAGAAAAACTCCGAACTGTACAATCGAGCCAAGAGCTTTCAGTACGCTTTTGAAGGCTGGTGGTATGTTTTAAGAACGCAGCACAACGCCTGGATTCACGCCGTTATTACCCTGGCCGTCGCGGGTGTTGGTTTGTGGCTAAAGCTCCCTCTGCGCGATTGGGCCGTGCTTATTCTTACCTTTATGGCAGTGTGGATGGCCGAATTTATGAATACCGCCATCGAAGCCGTGGTAGATATGACGATGCCCGATGTGCACCCACTGGCCAAAATAGCCAAAGATGTGGCGGCAGCGGCCGTTTTGGTTGGTGCTTTGGGTGCGGTGTTGATTGGGTTGCTGCTGCTTGGCCCACCCTTGTGGGCACGGCTATTTGGCTAAGCGGCATCCGAGCGAAGCAGATTGTTTAGAAAGAACCACAGATTTGCGGGCCGTTCAGCCAGGCGCCGCATAAAGTATGGGTACCACGCCGTGCCATAGGGAATGTAAATCCGCAATCGGTATCCTTCCGTGCTGATTTCTTGTTGCAGATCGCGACGAATACCATAGAGCATCTGGAATTCAAACGCATCTTTGTCAATCTGAGTTTGGCGAGCAAATTGGATGATGGCTCGAATCAGTGCCTCATCATGGGTGGCAAAGCAAGGATACATGCCGTGCGCCCGCGCTTCTTCGCTGAGCATTTGTTTGGCTAATTTTAGGAAGTTGGCGTCGGTATCTGCTTTTTCCGGGAAGGCAAGCTCGTTGGGCTCTTTGTAGGCTCCTTTGCACAATCGTACCCAGGCTCCCTCTTGAATGAGCGCAGCCACGTCTGCTTCTGTTCGGTAGAGATAGGCTTGCAGCACAATGCCAATGCGATGACCAAAGCCATCTTCGTCGCGCAAATTGCGGTATAGGTCCAGCGTGGTATCTGTTACGCTGCTGTCTTCCATATCAATGCGGATGCGTGTATCATATTTTTCGGCGGCGGTTAGCAGCTGCTGTAAATTTTCTCTAATTATGTGTGGCCCAATGTGCAGTCCCAATTGGGTTGGCTTGACGGAAACGGTGGCATTGACGCCATATTGTTGGATGTGCTGCATCAGGTGGAGAATGGCTTCACGAGCAACGGCCGCATCTTCTGGCGTATCTACGCTTTCACCCAGATAGTTGAGGGTGGCAGACATGCCGCTCTGGTTGATTTGTTGCGCAGCCTGGATGGCATCCTGGCTGGTTTTGCCGGCAATGAAGCGGCTGGCGACCTGCCAGGCAGGTGGGAAATCGGTGGCGATTTGGCGTGCCCAGGTGGCCGTTGACAGATACAGCAGCAGCGAACGCAGCCAGCGTTCACCGTAGCGCAGCAGGACCAGTGCGCTAATGGCCAGGGTGACGATGAATATAAATATGCGGGCAAACGGGGATTTGTTTTGTTGCATTTCTTTCTTCCTTATTTTTCAAATGTTCTTTTGTGAGTAAAAGCCAAATTTGCCTAAATTTCGGCAGAAAAACTTTTGACTTTTACAGAACAGGCAACCTTTGTGTATGATACTTCACATCATTTACACAACACAAACATCTATACCATTGCATTAGGCTTTTTTGCTTATGAATTTTGATTCTTCTGAACTGTCGCCGCAGCCGTGGCTGGAGCCGCAGTTTTTTGAAAATTATTTTGACAAGGCGGGCGCTATTTTTTGGGTGGCCGACCCTGTTAGTTTTCAATGCCTGTATGTGAGCGAGTTTGCGGAGGAAGTTTTGGGATTTCCGCGGGCAGTGTGGCAACGGCCGAATTTTTGGCGAGACAATTTGTTTCCAGAGGATCGGGATTGGGTACTGTCTATTTTTGCAACGGCCGTTGAAACTCAGAAACCGCAGGAGATGGAGTATCGCTTGCGGGCGGCTGATGGCTCGCTGATCTGGTTTCGCGACAAGGTGAGCTTGCTCACCTTCAAGGGGCGGCAGCTTTTGTGCGGCCTGATGACCGACGTGACTTCGTTTAAAACGGCCGTTGGGCATCATATTGGCATCCCTGGCTACACCAGCATCTATTTAGAAATTGTGACGCTGCTCTCTGACAATATTGATATTATGAACCGGTTGCAGCAGCTAGCCGAGCGGCTGTGCACCATTTTTGATCTGACAGCAGTCAATATTCTGGAGTGGAACACAAATTGGGACGAGGCGACTTATCTGGCGGCCTATTCAATTCAAGAGAGCCAGGCTGAAAAACTGCCGTTAAAGCTTACCCCGTTGTTGGATGGGCTAGACTGGCCAGAAACGGCCGTTCCTGTTGTGTCTGACCGAAAAAATCCCACTTTGCCTGACTGGCAGCGCAACCATTTAGGCGCGTATGAAGCGCAGACAATTTTATACGTGCCGATTCAGGAAACAGACAACATCATTGGGTGTATTGAATTTGTGGCGCAGCGTGTTTCACGGAACTTCACCGCCAATGATATTGCGCTCTGCCACATTGTGGCTCAGCAAACAGGTAATGCGCTCATCAGGGCGCGGCTGTTTCGGGCAGAAGCCCGCCGCCGCCGCGAGGCTGAAATTTTGCTGGACGTGGCGGAATTTGTTTCTAGCAGCCTGGACCTGGATGAAATCTTGACTCGGGTTACGGAAATTTTGCGCGTGTATTTGAGTGATGTGCATAACTGCGTTATTTCCTTGCTGCGAGGGGATGGGAAGTTTTTGGAAACGGCCGTTTCCTGGTGGTCTGATGAAGCGTATGCGTTGATGCCGAAAGGAACGGTGGCCGGAGTTGAAGAAATGTTTACTGCGGCTTTGGCCATTGAAAGTGGGGAAGCCGTCCTCATTTCTGATCTGAGGGAAGTGCCTTTTTCCAATGAGTATACCTTTGACAAGATCAAAAAAGGACTCCGTTCCATTTTGTGCGTTCCGTTAAAGATTCAGGATCGGACGCTGGGAACCATGCATATCAACCATTGGCACGCGATTAGACGATTCTCGAATGAGGAGATTGCCTTGCTGCAAGGTGTCGCCAATCAGGCGGCGATTGCCATTGAAAATGCGCGCCTTTTTGCCAATGAACGGCGTCAGCTGCACCTTAGCCAGACCCTGCAGGAAGTTGGTTCCTTGCTGACTTCTACCATGCAGCTTGAGCAGGTTTATGATCACATTTTTAAGCTGTTGGCGCAGGTTATTACCTATCATTCAGCTTCTCTTTTTTTGCTGGATCGAGCCAGGGAGCGCTTTGAGATGGTGATGGCTGTTGGCTTGCCAGATCCATTTTATGATTTAAGGGGCTTTGTCCTGCCTTCACAGCTTGTGTTTGAACAGATTGTCGAATCAGAAGGGTGGACGGTAGTGCCCGATTTGCGTGAACTTTCAAATTGGGCCAACCTGGCGGGCGATCGTATGGAACGATCCTGGATTGGCGCGCTGCTTGTGGTGAAGGATGAGGTTATTGGTCTGTTATCGGTTGATGGCGAGCGGGTAGGGCAGTATTCCAAGGAAGACGGCCGTACCGTGGCTGCGTTTGCCAATCAGGCGGCGGTGGCTATTGAAAATGCGCGACTGCTGGATGAAACGATGCGGCAAACCAAAGAGTTGGCCGTGTTGAACCAGATTACGCAGGAAACGGCCGTATTGCTGAACACCGACCAATTTTTGGCAAAAGTTACCCGCCTGGTTGGGGCCGAACTGTATCCCCATAGTTTTGGCTTCATCATGTACAACGCCGCGGCCAACACCTTGCAAACCCACGCTTCGTACCAGGGCATTTCCGAAGAAGCCAAAAAAATCGAGATCCCCTTGGAAAACAGCATTATCGGCGAAGTTCTTCGTAACGGAGAAGCTTATTATGCGCCGGATGTGACCAAAGACCCGAACTATTTCC
Organism: Ardenticatenaceae bacterium; assembly: GCA_020634565.1. GTDB lineage: Bacteria > Chloroflexota > Anaerolineae > Promineifilales > Promineifilaceae > Leptofilum. The sequence continues at coordinate 19,915 of JACKBN010000005.1, read as the reverse complement.
CCCTGCTAAATACCGATCGCTCGGAGATTGTTGTGCCGCTAAAGGTCAATGCAAAAGTTATCGGCGTCATTGATGCCGCTAGCCCGGAGCCAGAATATTACGATCAGCAGGATATTCGGTTTTTAACCACGCTGGCGGGCAGCACTTCGGCCGTGTTGGAACGCGCTGGCTTATACCAAACACTGCGCATACAAACGGAATCTTTGGCAGAACAGGTTGATCAACGCACCACCGAACTGCAATTAGAGAAGGATCGTCTGTTTGCCATTTTGCAAAGCGCCGGTGAGGGCATTGTTCTTACCGATACAGAAGCACGCATTTTGTATGTGAATCCGGCGATGGAACGGCAAAGCGGCTACTCGCGCGATGAATTGAGATTGCAAAATCCTAACGTATTTAGCAGCGGGAAAGTATCCAAAACTGTGTTTGCCGAAATGTGGCAACATTTGCTTAGCAAAAAAAGGTGGAGCGGCGAGCTTATCAATCGGCAAAAGAGTGGCAGGGTGTACGATGTGGCCGTAACCGTCACGCCGATCTCCAGCCCTGAGGGTGAAGTCACGGGGTATGTTAGCGTTCAGGCAGATATTACCCGGCTGAAAGAGGTTGATAGACTAAAAACAGAGTTTATCGCTAACGTGTCTCATCAGCTGCGTACGCCGCTGACGAATATCAAGACATACATTTCTTTGTTGGAAAAAGGGCGTCCGGAAAAATTCCCTCGCTATTTTTCTGTGCTCCATTATGAAATTGATCGTCTGGCCCGATTGATCCAAGACTTGTTGGATATTTCTCGTCTGGATGCAGAAGTGGCGCCAAGTCCCAATGCCGCCGTTGATTTTTGCGATCATTGGGACATGTTCTGGCAGCCCTTTACGGAGCGGGCCGAGCGTGAGCATAAAGAGCTTGTCTTTGAACTGCCAACGGCCGTTCGCGATGAATCCCCCCTTGTTTTTATGGAGCGGTACCAGCTGGACAAAGTCATGTCCCGACTGGTTGAAAATGCCTTCCTGTACATTCCTGAGGGGAGCAAAATTGTGGTGCAGGCTTATTTGCCTCCGGAAACGCCTGAGGCACTCATCTTCACGGTTTGTGACAATGGGCCAGGAATCCCCGAAGAGGAACGGCCGTTTGTCTTTGACCGCTTTTTCCGAGGCGCGCAGGCTGTGGATGCGGGACTGCCGGGCAACGGACTGGGCCTGGCTATTGTGCAAGAGCTTTTGCACCAGCGCGGCGGGAAAATCTGGCTGGAGAGCAAAGAGGGGGAGGGCGCCTGTTTCTTTGTGCAGCTGCCGCTTGTTCAGGTCCAAACAAACGGGGCTGTCATTTAACATGGCGGCTTGCTTACCGCAAACATTTTATGCCAGACCCGCCCGGGTCGTGGCTCAGGAATTATTGGGCAAAAAGCTGGTGCGCCAGCGTGACGGCCGTATTCTCAGCGGTATCATCGTGGAAACAGAGGCGTATTGCGATGGTGAAGAGCGCGATCTCGCTTGCCACGGTGAACGGGCCAATAATGCCCAACCTACCCCGCGAACGGCCGTCATGTTTGGTCCGGCTGGTGTGGCCTACGTCTACTTCACCTACGGCATCCATTGGCTGTTTAACGTGGTGACTGGCGAACCTGGGCAGCCAAATGCGGTGCTTATTCGAGCCTTGGAGCCAGTTGAGGGGATTGATGAGATGTTGCTGCTGCGGGGCAAACGGCCGTTGCGCCAGCTTACCAACGGCCCCGCCAAGCTCACACAAGCCCTGGCCATCGACAAATCTCATAATGCAGCAAACCTTTGTCAGTCGGACGGGGTTATATGGATTGAAGATGCGCCTGCGACACCCGAACACCGAATTGCCACTGGCCCTCGCATTGGCCTGGGCAAAACGCCAGAACCCTGGTTTTCTATCCCCTGGCGTTACTGGCTGGCAGACAACCCATTTGTCTCCAAATAACAGCCGCCGCCGTTGGTAGAAGTTGATGATGTGTGTTCGTCGTGCGCGTGGGCAGTTTACCGTGAAGGAGAAAATATGAAACTACTTGAAGGAAAGAAAGCGCTCATTTTTGGCATTGCCAACAAAAATTCAATTGCCTGGGGTATTGCCCAGGCTTTGCACGAGCATGGCTGTGAGCTGGGGTTTAGCTACGGGTTTGAGCAGCTAGAGCGGCGGGTACGGCCGTTAGCCGAAGAGCTGGGCGTTGAATTTGTTGAAGAGTGCAACATTGAAGATGATGCTCAAATTCAGGCTACTTTCGATAAAGCAGGTGAGCATTTTGGCAAAATTGACATTTTGATTCATGCCATTGCCCATGCCAAGCGGGAAGATTTAACCGGCACGTTTGTGGAAACCAGCCGTGATGGTTTCCAGTTGGCGATGGACGTAAGCGTTTATAGTTTGGTGGCCCTGACGCGTGCGGCCGTTCCGCTAATGAGTGAAGGTGGCAGCATCATATCGCTCACTTATTATGGCGCTGAAAAAGCGGTGCCTCATTACAACGTGATGGGCGTGGCCAAAGCGGCTTTGGAAGCCAGTACCCGCTACCTGGCGGCTGACCTGGGTCCCCAAAATATTCGCGTGAATGCTATTTCTGCCGGGCCAATTAAAACGCTTTCGGCTGCGGGCATTGCTGGCTTCCGCAAGATGCTCAAATACACGGAAGAACGCGCCCCGCTGCGGCGCAATGTTACTCAGGAAGAAGTGGGTAAAACCGCTCTCTGGTTGTGCAGCGATTTGAGCAGCGGCGTGACTGGCGAAGTGGTGTATGTGGATGCCGGTTACAATATATTAGGAATGCCTGAGCCGCCGGAAACCTGGCTGTAAAACGGCCGTTTCTTGCTTGACACTTTTAACCATTTCGTTATACTCATCCAGCTTGTTACAATCGTAACAGCAAAAATTCATTCACAATCTTATCAGGAGCAGCAGAGGGATCGGCCCGGTGAAGCTGCAGCAACCCCCACAAGTGGGAAGGTGCTAAGTCCGTCAGCAAAAGCTGAGAGATAAGAGGTAGAAGAGATGTAACTTTTTCAGCCTCTTGCTTGCCAAGAGGCTTTTTTTATGCCTAAAAATATGATGTGGTGACTATTGCTAGGAAGCAATGCACCCTTGTTCATCGGAGGTAAATAGATGACATCTTTTATGAAAGCCCCAAGCCTCTTGTTCACTTCGGAATCTGTAACCGAAGGCCATCCCGACAAGATGTGTGACCAAATTAGCGATGCGGTTTTGGATGCCCTGCTGACGCAAGATCCCAATGCTCGTGTGGCTTGCGAAACGGCCGTAAAAACCGGCTTCGTGCTGCTGCTGGGTGAAATTAGCACTACCGCTTTTGTTGACTTTGACAAGCTGGTACGCCAGGTTGTGGTTGAAATTGGTTTTGATAGCAGCGAAAAAGGGTTCGACGGCAATACCTGTGGCGTGCAGTCCGCCATTGCCAGCCAGAGCCCGGACATTGCGCAAGGCGTAGACCGCGCCCTGGAATATCGTAACAACGGCACCTCGGAAGCGGAAATTGAAGCGCTGGGTGCTGGCGACCAGGGTATGATGTTTGGTTTTGCCTGTAACGAAACCGAAACGCTCATGCCGCTGCCCATTCATCTGGCCCATTTGCTCACTCGCCGCTTGTCCGAAGTGCGCCGTAACGGCACGCTGCCCTGGGTGCGCCCCGATGGCAAGGCTCAGGTGACCATTGAGTACAGCTACGGCAAGCCAAAGCGTGTGGACACCGTTCTGGTTAGCACCCAACATGCGCCAGACGTAGATAATGATGCGATTCGTGCCGGGATTATTGAGCAGGTGATTAAACCTGTCCTGCCCGCCGAGTTGGTTGATGATGAACTGCGCGTCTTTGTGAATCCCACAGGCCGCTTTGTTGTCGGTGGGCCAATGGGTGATGCTGGTGTGACTGGTCGCAAGATCATTGTGGATACGTATGGTGGTATGGGGCGGCACGGTGGTGGCGCGTTCAGCGGCAAGGATTGCACCAAGGTAGACCGCAGCGCCGCTTATGCTGCTCGCTGGGTGGCCAAAAATTTGGTGGCCGCTGGTTTGGCTGAACGGTGCGAAGTGCAACTGGCGTACGCCATTGGTGTGGCGGAACCGGTAAGCATTAACGTGGAAACGTTTGACACGTCTGAATTTACTTCTGATCAATTGGTGGAGCTGGTGGAAGCCCATTTTGATCTGCGTCCCGGCGCGATTATCCGCGACCTAGATTTACGTCGTCCCATCTTCCGCAAAACGGCCGCTTACGGTCATTTTGGTCGTGATGATATTGATGCCCCATGGGAAAGCACCGAGCGCGCAGACGTTCTGCGTGAGGCGGCTAAGAAGTTAACGGCCGTTGCTGCTTAATGACCCAGACCTGGCAGGTTTTCCTGCCTGCCAGGTCTTTTTTGAAGTTTGCGCAAAATAACACTTTCGTTATAATTCCACGTTGCCCGTAAATAAGTGCGGGCAGCAATTAGATTCCCAAAGAATCATTACCAATTAAACACACATCGGGACAGGCAAAATGTGCTTGTATTCATTTGCGTGTGCTGCCACAGAAACCTCTGGCAGTGTGGCGCATTTGTTGGCCATGCAAGTCTTTGTCTGGATGAACGATGTGGACGCGCAAATCAAATCTTTTCATGGTTTGCGACAAAACATACAAAGGAGAATATACCCCTATGGCCGTTGTTTCAATGAAAGCACTGCTGGAAACAGGCGTGCATTTCGGACACAGAACTCGTCGTTGGAATCCCAAGATGAAACCATACATCTTCACGGAGCGAAACGGCATCCACATTATTGATTTGCAGCAAACCCTGGGCATGATTGAAGATGCCTACAATGTCATTCGTGATACTGTTGCGGAAGGCGGTGCCGTTTTGTTTGTGGGCACCAAGCGCCAGGCGCAAGACACGGTTGCTGTTGAGGCCGCTCGGGCGCGCCAGCCTTACGTGAATGAACGTTGGTTGGGTGGTACGCTGACCAACTGGCAGACGATTCGCCAGCGGATTGAATACTTGAAGCGCCTGGAGCAACGCCAGACAGATGGCGACTTTGATTTGCTCAAGAAGCGGGAACGTCTGCGGGTGGAGCGTGAGATTGAAAAGCTCAACCTTCGCTTGGGTGGTATCCGGGCCATGAAAGGCTTGCCGGATCTGCTCTTTATCGTAGACATTAATCACGAGGAAACGGCCGTACGTGAAGCCAATATCCTCGGTATTCCTGTCATTGCTCTGGTGGATACCAACTGCGATCCCGACGATATCGACTACCTGATTCCTTCCAATGATGACGCGATTCGCGCCATCAAACTGATTGTGGGTAAGATGGCTGATGCCGCTATTGAAGGCATGAACCTGCGTCAGGAAAACATGGATGAAGCGATCACCGACGTTGATGGTTACGGGGCCAGCTTTGATGGTATGGAAGATGTCGATGATGAGGTGCTTCTGGGTGAATCCACACTGGCTAAAATGCGCGAAGCTGCTGAAGACGTCGAGGAAGTTGCCGAGGAAGATGAAGAAGCCGATTTCGTTGATACTGACGAAGACGAGGCTTACGACAGCGAAGACGAAGAATAATTTAGGAGCACAGCAACAAAATGAATATTACGACACAAATGGTAAAAGAGCTGCGCGAGGCTACCGGTGCTGGTGTCCTTGACGCTAAAAAAGCCTTGGAAGCGTCCAATGGTGATTTTGACAAAGCAGTAGATTCTCTGCGGGAAAAAGGTGCGGCACGGGCGGCTAAACGGTCTGGGCGTGAAGCCAGTGAAGGCATTATTGAGCTGTATGCCCATCCGGGTAACCGCGTTGGCGTTATGATAGAGCTAAACTGTGAGACAGACTTTGTGGCGCGGAACGAAGAGTTCACCAATCTGGCCCATGACCTGGCTCTGCACATCGCGGCCATGAGCCCACAGTACATCACCAAAGATGAGGTCCCGACTGAGGAACTGAATCGTGAGACTGAAGTTTTGCGTAACCAGGCTCTGGCTGAAGGCAAACCAGAGCAGGTGGTTGACAAAATTGTGTCTGGCCGAATGAGCAAGTTCTATGAAGAGTTTTGCTTGATGGAACAGCCGTTTGTCAAAGATGACAAGGTCAAGATTCAGGATATGATTACTGACGTCATCCGCAAGACGGGCGAGAATATTGTGGTGAGACGCTTTGCCCGCTACGAATTAGGTGAAGACTAAACAAAAGTTTTGAATTTCTTTTTTAACAGGGCGCTCAATGAGCGCCCTGTTTTTAGGTCACATGGCCACACAAATTGGAGACGAATAAGATGTCATCAGTTCGGTATAGTCGTGTTTTGCTTAAGATGGGTGGAGAAGCGCTGGCTGGCCCTCATGGTTATGGTATCGACCCGACACGGGCAACTGAAGTGGCTCAGGTTGTAAAGGAAATTTACGATTTGGGTGTGCAGGTGGCCATTGTGATTGGTGGGGGTAATTTGTGGCGCGGTTCTGTGGGGAGTGCCATGGGGATGGCGCGGGCCTCTGCTGATCATATTGGCATGATCGCTACGGTGATGAATGCGCTGGCGTTGCAGGATGCCTTGGAACGGACAGGGATTGTGACGCGGGTGCAAACGGCCGTTGAGATGCGTACCATTGCCGAGCCATACATTCGCCTTCGGGCAATGAGGCATTTGGACAAGGGGCGTGTAGTAATCTTTGGTGGTGGAACCGGGAATCCTTACTTCACAACTGATTCGGCTGGCGCTTTGCGCGCGATGGAGATCGAGGCAGATGTGATGATTAAAGCAACCAAAGTGGATGCCATTTATGATGATGATCCCGAAGTAAACCCGAGCGCCAGGCGCTTTGAGAAGATTTCGTACATTGATTTCTTGAATATGCGGCTGCGGGTGATGGACAGTACGGCCGTTTCGCTCTGTATGGATAATGATCTGCCCATTGTGGTTTTGAATTTTTGGCAGGAAGACAGCGTAAAGCGATATCTTTTAGGGGAATCGATCGGCACCACAATTTGCAATGTGTGAGATGTGGCAATAGTCGGTATACTTATGGTAATAAGCTAAAGCCAGCCCAAATGGGATGCCATGCTTTCTATCTTGCGTAACCAATTTATTTTCTGCTGATTCCCTGAGGAGGTTGAGATGATACGTGAGTTTTTGCAGGATGCTGCTAACCGAATGGACGGTGCCATTATCGCGTTAGAAGAAGATTTGGCCGGTTATCGTACTGGCCGCGCTTCGCCTCACCTGGTAGAAAAGTTAGAGGTTGAAATGTACGGTCAGACGATGCATTTGATCCAACTAGCTGTTATTTCGGTGCCAGAACCTCAGCAATTGGCCATACGGCCGTATGATGCCAGCTCTATCTCCGCGATTGAGCGCGGTATTTTGAAGTCCAACCTGGGATTGACGCCAAACAACGACGGCAAGATTATTCGTTTAAATTTGCCACGTCTTACCGAAGAGCGGCGTCGCGAATTGTCTAAACTGGTTGGTCGGCGGATTGAGGAGGCTAAGGTGGCTGTGCGCAACGTGCGGCGCGACATCCTGGGCGATTTACGTGAGATGAAGAACGAATCCATGATCACTGAAGATGATTACTTTCGGGGACAAGACGATCTGCAAGAATTAACGGATAAATATGTGAAGCAGATTGACGTGTTAGGTGTCTCGAAAGAAAAAGAGATTATGGAAGTATAGTGAGATCAGTATGGCCAATTATGATAAGCCCCTTGATTTAGAACCGTATCAGATTCCGCAGCATGTTGCTATCATCATGGATGGCAACGGCCGTTGGGCCAAGAAGCGCGGTTTGCCCAGGCATGCCGGGCATCGGGCAGGGGCTGAAAACTTGCGTCGAATTATTAACGCAAGTGTCGAATTTGGCGTAAAAATCCTGACAATCTATGCATTTTCTACTGAAAACTGGGGGCGCCCTGAACGTGAAGTTCGTGCTCTGATGAAAATCATTGCCCGCGTTTTAGATCAGGAGCTAACAGAATTGAACGCTCAGGGCGTCTGCCTACACCATTTGGGTGATATGACCGGGGTGGAGCAAGACCTGCAAGACAAAGTTCACAAAGCCATTGAGCTTACGAAAAACAACGACCGGCTTATCCTCAATGTGGCTTTTAACTATGGGGGCCGCGCCGAAATTTTACACGCGGTACGGCAAATGTTGGCCGATCAGGTTTCACCTGAGACCCTGACGGAAAGCTTGTTTAGTTCTTATCTGTTTACTCGCGGGCTGCCGGACCCTGATCTGGTTATTCGCACCAGTGGCGAATTGCGCATTAGCAATTTCCTTATTTGGCAAGCGGCGTATTCAGAGTTTTATCCGACCCCGGTTTATTGGCCAGATTTTGGGCGCGAGGAGCTGTATGAGGCCATTGTGGCCTTTAATCAGCGTGAGCGCCGCTTTGGTTTGGTGACCGAAACATCCTGAGCCTGGATTTGTACACAACTTTCTGGAGAAACGGCCGTAATCCCACAGCCCGCTAATTATGTTCCTGCAACGTGCCCTGATAACATTTACCCTTGGTCCTCTTGCTTTATACCTCATCTACCTTGGTGGATGGTTTTATTTTATTCCTCTCGCAATCATTCTATTACTGGCAACCCTGGAATACAGTCAAATCGCGCAAAAAATCGGCTGGCAAGTGCCGCCGCTGCTGTTGGTGCCTGTTGTCCTTGTTCAATGGGTTTTAGCTCAATGGCCTCAAGATAGCCTGACTGGCCCGCTCCTGCTCATTAGCCTGTTGATCATAACGGCCTACGCCCTATGGCAGTACGAAAGCAAGAGCAGCAAGACCGTACCGGCAAACTGGTTCGCTGTTATCTCTGGACTCATCCTCTTTGGTTGGGTGTGTGGGCATTTTTTCAAATTGCGCGGCTTGCCAGAAATGGCCTGGCAGTGGACCATGTTGGCTATGCTTAGCACCTGGATTGCCGATTCAGGTGCCTATTTGGTGGGCAGGTTTGTTGCTGGCAGAGGATTCCTGGGGAGACATCTCCTTTCGCCCCGCTTAAGCCCCAAGAAAACCGTTGAAGGTTTTATGGGTGGTATTGTATTGAGCACCTTGTTTACCCTGCTTATTGCCTCCTGGTTAAGAATTGAATGGCTGCCTGCGTTGTTACTCGCCTTGCTAGTCTCTTCCATTGGCACGGTCGGCGATTTGGGTATTTCCTTACTCAAACGGGAGGCGGGCGTCAAAGATTCTGGCACACTTTTCCCTGGTCATGGTGGAGCCTTGGATCGGATTGATTCATTGATGTGGACGGTAGCCATTGCTTATTACCTGGCAATTCTTTTTATAGATTGAGTTTCTCCTGGACGTAAGAAAATTTAGACAAACATTTCCCACAAATAGATGTCTATTTCAAAATTTCCCACTATTTAGAACCCCGCATGGAGGTAAAGCATGTCGAAGATTGTAACAATTGAGCGCTTTATTCTGGATTACCAGCCAGATTATGCGCGTGGCGAGTTTACCAACTTGCTTTATGACATCGCCCTGGCGGCCAAAGTCATTGCCCACAAAACCAATCGGGCTGGCCTTACAGATATTTTGGGCCGGGCCGGAGCCACCAATATTCAGGGAGAACAACAGCAAAAACTGGATGTTTTTGCTGACGACATCATCTTTCGCATTTGCGACCACACCGGGCGTTTGTGTGCGATGGCCTCGGAAGAGCGGGATGATTTAATAGAAATCCCGGAGCAGTTCAAGAAAGGCTCCTATGCGTTGGTTTATGATCCGCTGGATGGTTCTTCGAATATTGATGTCAACGTGAGCATCGGGACCATTTTTGGGATTTATCGCTGTGTGGATTGGGATTTGCGCGGCCGGCTTGAAGACGTATTGCAGCCCGGGCGTAAGCTGGTAGCTGCGGGCTACGTTTTGTACGGTTCCAGCACTATGCTCGTGTATACAACCGGGCAGGGCGTAAATGGCTTTACGTTGGACCCGGAATTGGGTGAATTTTTGCTCTCCCATGAAAATATGCGGCTGCCCGAACCACCAGCTTATTACAGTGTCAATCATGCTTATTTTGAACATTGGTCACCCGGTGTGAAGCGCTATTTACGTTGGCTGCAAGGCGGCGAAGGGCGCACCGGGGCGGCGTTATCCTCGCGGTATATTGGCTCGCTGGTTGCCGATTTTCATCGCAATTTAATGCGTGGCGGGGTCTTTTGTTACCCAGCCGAAGAGGGCAAGCCAGATGGCAAAATTCGTTTGCTGTATGAAGCTGGGCCGTTGGCCTTTTTGATTGAGCAGGCAGGTGGTTATGCGTCTAACGGGCATGCGCCGATTTTGGATATTGAACCGGAAGATTTGCATCAGCGGACCCCGTTGTTTATGGGCAATCGTTCTCTGGTTTATCAGCTGGAGCGTTTTTTACAGGAAGAACGTCCTGTTTCCGATTTGGTCGGCGGCGACTAATATTTAGAGGGTAGATTTTTAGGTGGGAAACGGCCGTTTTTCACCTAAAGCTCTGCAAATTTCTTCACAAAATTGAAATTGGCGTGAACATTGACGGAGTTTTAAGGGCATGCTATACTTTTCTGGCCCATAATAAGGACGCCTTGTAAACTCCCTAATTAATATAACTGATAGTTAATACCTTATATCGATATTTAGCCTGCACTGAAATTCCCCTGAATTTGTGGAAGCCAAAAAGTAATTGTTTAATTATTTTCAGCCGTTTTTTGAGAATCAGATATTCAAATTAGAATCAATTGAAAGCCCTGTTTGTGGGGCATCTGGGTGCAACGCATCAACCGTTCCCCTGTTTAGCATTGTTGGAACCAATTAAACTTCATGCTCAATCCCAAACTGTGTGCAAGCAAAATAAACCCAATTTTACCAATGTATAAATCCCTTGGTTGACGTTAGATGATGACAAACAAGTCGCTTCTACGTTGATCGATATTTATGTGCTTTAGGAAGCACAAAACTTTGTGACGCGGAGATAACTGTATGGATATTGGCGAATTAGAATCAAAAAAGATTGCCGAACTGAGAGATATGGCACGGGATATGGATATTCCCGGCTTCAGCACCATGAAAAAGCAAGGGCTGGTCTATGAAATTTTGCGGGCCAACGCTCAAGCCCAGGGATACGATTTCCGTGGTGGTGTTTTAGAAATTGTAGACGACGACAAACAGACGATGGGCTTCTTGCGAGCAAAAAATTATTTGCCCGGCCCAGATGATATTTACGTCTCTAATTCCCAAATTCGCCGACTCGGTTTGCGTACGGGTGACTGGGTCATGGGGCAGGTGCGCGCGCCCAAGGATAACGAGAAATATTACAGCCTGCTGCGCGTTGAATCTGTCAATGGCATGAGCCCTGATTTAGCCAAGAAACGCCCCCGTTACGAAACATTAACCCCAATTTTCCCTGACCAAAAATTAAAGCTAGAAACACAGCCAAATATCCTTTCGACGCGTTTGCTGGATTTGGTCGCTCCCATCGGGCGTGGCCAGCGTGGTTTGATTGTGTCGCCACCAAAAGCAGGTAAGACAACCGTATTGAAGGAGATTGCCAATGGTATCTCTAACAATTATCCAGATATTCATTTAATGGTTGTATTGATTGGTGAGCGTCCTGAAGAAGTGACCGACATGGATCGCTCCATTGATGGCGAGGTAATTAGCTCGACATTTGATGAGCCGGTGCGCCAGCATTGTAAAGTGTCTGAGATGGCACTGGAGCGGGCCAAACGTCTGGTAGAGGCTGGCCGCGATGTGGTGATTTTGCTGGACTCCATTACCCGGTTGGCCCGTGGTTATAACCTGACCGTTTCGCCAAGCGGCCGTACATTGTCTGGTGGTTTGGATCCGACAGCTTTGTATCCGCCCAAGCGCTTCTTTGGTGCAGCTCGTAATCTGGAATTTGGCGGCAGTTTGACCATTATTGGTACGTGTTTGGTCGATACCGGCAGCCGTATGGATGACGTAATTTACGAAGAGTTTAAGGGTACCGGTAATATGGAGCTTATGCTCAGCCGTCGTTTGCAAGAACGTCGCGTCTTCCCGGCCTTCGATATCGAACGTTCCAGCACACGTCGTGAAGATTTGTTGCTCTCTGGCGACGAATTACAGCGTGTGTACATGATGCGCCGTATGTTGGGCCACCTGATGGATACGCCCGGTTACGATATCAGCAGTGCGACTTCGGCGGTGATGGAGCGTTTGCGCGGTACCAGAACCAACTACGAATTCCTGGAAACATTGACTAAAGACATGATGTAATCTGTGCATCTTTAGAAACTGAACGAACTTTAAGAAAACGGGTCTGGCAGCAGGCCCGTTTTTGCTGTCTGGGGACTTTATGATAGCATCCTGACCTTGAGTTATGAGCAATGAGCAGCGTTTTTGGCACCGCTTAAGCGGGCATCTCATATTAGCGGGCGGAGCATTGATTTTGATTGCCCTGGGGCAATTCCAGTGGCATGATGCGACGGAAACGGAATTGGTTGTGTCTACGGCCGTTTCTACCCAACCCCCTGTAGCTGAAGTACAAACTGAAGCAACGGCCGTTCCTCCTACACAAGTTCCCCAAGGCGTACTTCCCGTCATTAATGACAATAGTTTGGCCCCGCTGCCCAATCCCCGGACGTACCACACCAAGCTGCCCGCCCATAATTTTCAGATGCATGAAGTGGCTGAAGGGGAAACACCGAACATTATTGCCGATAAATATGGCATCTCAGCCGATACTTTGCTGGGGGGCAATAGTTGGCTAAGTCAGGAATCTAACCAGCTTCAGGTGGGGGCACAGCTTATCATTTTGCCCGTGGACGGGGTGCTGCATGAAGTGCGCGCCGGGGAAACGCTGGAGAGCATTGCCGAACTGTACCGTGTGTCTGCTTCCGACATTATTGCCTATGAGCCGAATAATCTGGAATTTCCTTTTTATCGGCTGGTGCCAGAGTCTGACTTGTTGATTCCCGGCGCGTCAATCGGGCAATTTTTCTTCACCGCGCCAAAGTCGGTGGCGACAAACGCTGCGGGGCAGCCGCAGTGGAAGGTGTTTGGCACAGGAACCTACATCTGGCCGATAAACGGCCGTTGCCTGACCCAATTCTACAATGGTTTCCACCCGGCGATTGACATTTCTGCCGGTGAAGGCTCCCCTGTTTACGCGTCGGATACCGGAACTGTGACCTACGCCAGCTTTGCCTCAGGTACTTATTACGATTACGGCAATCTGATTGTCATCAATCACGGCAATGGGTTCGAGACTTTCTATGCGCACCTCAGCAGCATTGGCGTTTTCCCAGGCCAAACCGTCACGCAAGGGGAGCTGATTGGTTTCACTGGTAACACTGGGCGCTCCAGTGGGCCGCACATCCACTTTGAAATCCGCGACAATGATTTCCGCTCAAATCCCCTCAGCCGTCTGGGCGGCGGATACCAGGACTGCTCCTGATCTTTAACGAATCGGGTCAAATGGCGACCCTGTAAATAGGTATTGTTATGAACGAACTTGGATCGATCTGGCGACGTTGGCAAGGACATTTGGTCATTGTGGGCATCGCTTTACTTATTTTGCTGATTTGGCGCTTTGGTTTGCGCCCGACTATTGTGGCGGTGGCCGAAGGTGAACCAGTGGGTGAGGATACGGCCGTATCTGAGCTTCTTGCCACCACAGAACCAGACGCAACCGCAGACCCGCTTCAGTTTGGCGCTGGTGACTTGCCTGTGCTCGATGATAACAGCTTGGCGCCTGCACCCAATCCCCTTACCTTCGAAGGTGAATTGCCACAGCACGAATTTATCACTCACACCGTCGTGCGCGGCGAAACACCCAACGGCATTGCTGACCAGTACGGCATCGAGGCAGAGACTATCTTAGGCGGTAACCCCCGCCTTAGCGAAGAATCCAGCCTGCTGCAAGTAGGCACTGAGCTGATCATCTTGCCCATCGACGGCGTTTTGCACGACGTACAGCCCGGCGACACGCTGGAAAGCGTGTCGCTGCAATACGGCATTCCCGTCGAAGACATTATCGCCTACGAGCCAAACAATCTTGAATTCCCCTACCGCCTCCAGCCCGAAACCCAAATTTTGGTACCTGGAGCTGTGCGTGAGCTGTTTGTCTGGACCCCGCCCGATCTCTCTTCTGTTGGCGGTACCTCTTCTGAAGGTGGCAGCGTGCGCCCGATTATCGTCGGTACCGGCACTTTTATCTATCCGGTGAATTCCCGTAACTTCACCCAATACTTCTGGTACGGGCATCCCGGCATCGACATTGCCTTGCCTGAAGGTTCCCCAGTTTACGCCTCAGACACCGGCACCGTCACTTTTGCAGGCTGGAATGTGTACGGCTACGGCAATCTCATCGTGGTCAACCATGGCAATGGTTACGAGACATTCTATGGGCATCTAAGCAGCTTTAACGTGGTGCCTGGGCAAATCGTTTATCAAGGGAATGTCATTGGGGGAACGGGCAACACGGGTAACTCCTCCGGCCCGCATATTCATTTTGAGATTCGCATCAACAACAACCGAGATAATCCCTGCTGGTACATCGGCTGTTGAGGCCCGTAATCGGTAATCCGTTATCCGTATTCGGTTAACCGATTACCGACCACCGTTCACCGATTACGGATTACTGGCCACTGACCACCCGGTCTCGCAATTGGCCACACCCCGCCTGAATATCAATGCCGCGCCGCACGCGTACGGTGCTGCTAACGCCGTAATGGCTTAATTCAGCCTGGAACGCTTCGACGCGCTCTTTGGAGGATGGGCCACCGCTGAAACCGGCCGTGGGATTGAGCGGAATCAGGTTGACGTGGCATAACATGCCATGCAGTAAATTGCCCAGCGCCCGCGCCTGCTCAATCGTGTCATTTTCGCCAGAGATGAGCGCCCACTCAAACGTCAGCCGCCGCCCCGTTTTTTCAATGTAGTAGCGGCAGGTGTCCATCAGTTCGGCAATGGGCCAGCGGTTGTTGATGGGGATCAGCTTGTCGCGCTCTTCATCGGTAGCGGCGTGTAAGGAGATGGCTAGCGGCGTTTGGCGCTGCTCATCGGCATAGCGGCGGATGGCGGGGACCAGCCCCACGGTGGAAATGGTGATTTTGCGCGCGCCCAAGTTGAAGCCGGTTTCATCTGTCAGGCGGTCGATGGCGGCGAGGGTGTTGTTGTAATTGTGCAGCGGTTCGCCCATGCCCATCATCACAATGTTGGTGACGTGCTCGTCAGTTTGGGCCAGTTCATGAGCAAAACAAAGCACCTGCGCCACGATTTCGCTAACAGTAAGGTTGCGGAAGAAGCCCATCTGCCCAGTGGCGCAAAAGACGCAGCCCATAGCGCAGCCCGCCTGCGTGCTGATGCAAAGCGTGCGCCGCTTGTCGTAGCGCATGAGCACCGTCTCGATGTATTGGTCGTCTGGTAGTTGAAAGAGCACTTTTTTGGTACGGCCGTCGCTGGAATGCTGCTCACTGGCAATGGTGGCGCTATGGATGACGGCGTTGGCTTCCAATTTCTCAATCAGGTGCCTCGGCAAATTACGCATCTCGGCAAATTCGGTGACGTACTTCTTGTACAGCCATTCCCAAACCTGCTGCGCCCGAAACTTCGGCTCGCCCAATTCGTTCAAGAAGCTGATTAATTCTTCAAAAGTTAATTCAAATATGTTTAAGCGTTGTGAGGGCATAAAATTATGTATCAGGCAGGGGGTAAATTTTTCTGTAATGTTTCAATGGTTGTCGTCAGAATCGTGCGAAAAGTTTCAGGATTTAGGATGGCAACCCGCTTCACAATTAAATCTGCGTTTGCGGTGAACAACTTCATTGGGCGGGCAAAACTTGTTTTGTGAAGTGACCCTTCACTTAATTCAGAGTCGGTGAGTTGAACGGCTGAGGGGTCAGTGTATGCTTTGCTGGTGAGCTGGCAAAGTAACCAATCATCGTGGTCGGTTGCGGCTAAAACAAGAGCTGGGCGCAGTTTTGAACCGGAAAGGTCTGAGAATGGAAATGGAATTATAACGATGGAAGCTGGGCTAAGTGTGACCATGCCTCATCCTCCTCTGGCTGGTTCCAGTCGCGGGCGAGAGCCGACTCACTTAACAGAGCCAGATTTACTGCATTATCTGCTGGTTCTTCATCCAGGATGGTGATGATAACCCGGCGGGATTTGGGCAGCGTGACTTTTTCTAGAATGCGCAGCTTGCCGTTTTCGTCAATAATGCCTTCGATTGCTTGAAGCATAATTCACACTCCTTTACACCAAATTATACACGACTTTTGTGGTGGAATACGGCCGTTCCCATCATGTCACCACCCTCGTATTCTTATTAAGGCGAACGGATGCCCACTGTGACCGACGCCGTTCAATATTCTTTCGTTCTATCATGTAGTCTAGAAAAAAATAGAACAATTCTTTTTGCTTAGGTTCCCACCTGAATTCATGACTCCACGGTATCTTTAGACACTGATTTCGTCCAATGAAAGCGAAGGCGAGCTGATTATCATGTTCGACTCGGTTCACATCTTCCCAAAGAATTCGGTATTTTTTGAATCGAGTTTCATATGAGATTTGGTCGCTATCAATTTCCCAGACACCTTTTTGGAGCAAACCAATTACACAAAGCACAGCAAAAAATAGAAAAAACAAAGAGCCATAACCGAGTTGTTGCCATGAGAAGAAAGTTGCTATTGAGAAGAAAATAATACCTATTACCCCCATCACTTTGAGGAAGAGAGGTAATTCCTGTTTAACACGTAATGGCAAATATGCAGAGACTTTCACAAACACAGCCTCTTTTTGCTCTTTTATCGGTTGGTATGCAGGTAAGTTGACCCAACCTCCATCTACGAAAACATCTGGATGGAGGCGTTTTTTTAGTTCGACTTGAATTTGTTCCAAATCAAAATGGCGTTTTTCCAGCAGATGCTGACTATCTGTAGCATCTATTCGCAGGGCGTGTCCAAGGTTCTCAATATGCAAAATTTTAGAAAAAGGAAGCTGAAAAGTCTGTTTACCTATTGAGCCACCTATGCTGTCGCCGTGTAATACAAAATTCAGTTTTTTGGGTGATTTCCAGTTAGAGCGAAAGCCTAAAACGATTGGAAGAACGCCAAAAACTAGATATAAGATGATGTGTGCAAGCCTGTTACCTTCTTGGACCAGACTTAATAATCCGATAAAACCAAGTAGGGTTATGCCTAATATCAACATTACCAAACGTTGAACGCGATATTTTTTCCTGGCGCGAAAAACGATGGGTTCATCCATTGGCAATTTGGGTAGCAATCTCCCGAATATCTTCAAAAATGAAGTCGGGTTGGAGGCCGTTGGCTTTGGCCACGTCGTCGCGCTGGCTTATGCCAGAAAGGACGAGGATGGTTTGGATACCCGCCGCCTTGCCGCCCGCGATGTCCGTTTCCAGGCGGTCGCCGACCATGGCGGTGTTTTGTGGCGTGCCGCCCAGCTTGGCCATCGCCATTTGGAAGATGAGCGGGCCGGGCTTGCCGATGACGGTTGGTTCCACACCGGTGCCTGCCTGCAAAAAGGCGAGGAAGGAGCCTGCACCGGGCAGAGGGCCGTACTCGCTGGGGAAGGTGAGGTCCGGGTTGGTGCCGACAAAATCGGCCCCTTTGTGGATGAGCAGGGCACCAGCAGCCATTTGTGCGTAGACAGCATTGGGGTTAAAGCCAGCCACGACGAACACGGCCGTTTCTCCCCCCATCACCTCTTCCACACTCAATAACTGGAAGCCGCGGGATTGAACGGCCGTTACCAGCCCCACATCCCCCACCACAAATGCCTTTACGCCTGGGTCGTAGGTCCGCTGCAAGTAATCTCCCGTCGCTTCTGCCGAGGTGAAAATCTGCTCTTCGCTCACGGTGACACCAAATTTGGCCAGCTTGGCCACATACTGCTGCGGCGTTTTGGAAGCATTGTTGGTGGCCATCACCACGCCAATGTCCTTCTTTTGCAGCGTCTCGAAAAATTCGGCCAGGCCGGGCATGGGCACATCGCCCCGCCACAGCACGCCGTCCATGTCTAAAATAAGGTTCTTAATCTGGTTCATAGGCTCGATTATAGCGGATGCGTGGGCAATGGGTAGACGAGTCGCATGGGCATCTGCGGGCAGGTTGTTATACAATTGCCTCGCCTTGAAGTCTGGCAATATCAACTTAAGGAAGAGTTCCGTGAAATTATCTGTGATTATGCCCGTTTACAACGAACGGGAAACTTTAGAAGCGTCGGTAAAGGCTGTGTTGGCGGTGGAAATGGCCGACGAGATTGTTTTGGTTGATGACGGGTCTACCGACGGCACGCGCGAGTTGTATCCGGCGATTGAAGCGCTGGATGATGTCATCAGGGTGTACATGCATGAAAAAAACCAGGGCAAAGGCGCGGCCGTGCGTACCGGGTTCAACAAGGCCACGGGCGATATTTTTCTCATCCAGGATGCCGATTTGGAGTACGACCCGCGTGATTATCCGGCGTTGGTGCAGCCGATTGTGGAAGGGAAAGCGGCCGTTGTTTACGGCTCTCGTTTTCGCGGTGGACCCACCAAAACGATGTTTTTCTGGCACATGGTGGGCAATAAACTGCTGACGCTCGTCACCAATATTGTTTACAACACCATCTTGTCCGACATGGAAACCTGCTACAAAGTGTTCCGCGCCGACGTGATTCGCGACATGCCGCTGCGTTCGCGCGGCTTCGAGTTTGAGCCAGAAATCACTTCCAAGGTGCTCAAACGCGGCCATCGCATCTACGAAGTGCCGATCTCCTACAACGGCCGTGAGTTTGAGGAGGGCAAAAAGCTCAACCCGTGGGTCGAGGGGCCGAAGGCGCTTTACTACCTGTTGAAGTACCGGTTTGTGGACTGATCGGTAACCGGTAATCCGTAAACCGTAATCGGTAGGCAATTCACCGATTACCGACCACCGATTACCGATTACCGTTTACCGTCATGCGAAGCAATGAATCGTTTCCCCAAGTTCCCTCTCCTGCTGATTACCGGGCTAACGGCCGTTCTTCGCGCCCCCGGTTTATTTGCTAACAGCTTTCAGGCAGACGAGGCGCTATTTGCTACTTGGGCCCGCGAAATTGCCATCTGGCGCGATCCGCTGCTGGCGATGCAGCCGGTTGACAAGCCGCCGCTGCTCTTTTACCTGCAAGCACTCTTTTACCCGTTGTTTGGCCCAGTGGAATTTGCCGCCCGCTGGCCCAACTGGATTGCATCGCTTTTGCTGGTGCCGCTGACTGGCATTTTGGTCTGGAAATTGTATCGTCGGTCGGAAACGGCCGTACTCGCCGCCGCTCTTGTTGCCCTCTTCCCCCTTACTATCCAATTCAGCCCCACCGCCTTCACTGACCCACTGATGACCGTCCTACTGCTTGCTGGATTTACGGCCGTATCTTTCCAAAAACCCGGTTGGTCAGGCATTCTCTTCGGTCTGGCGCTGCTCACAAAATATCAGGCGATTTTGTTTTTACCGCTGCTGCTTGGATTAGGCTGGATTTTGGGCTGGCGGCTGGCTCAATGGAGCCGCTGGCTGGCCGGACTGCTGCCGCCAATGGTGGCTCTGTTCGCCTGGGAATTTGCCCGCAGCGGCCGTTTCTTGCTCTGGCAAAACCAAATTGGCAACTTTGGCGGCGTCCGCATAAGCTACTCTTGGGAGCTTTGGCCAAGGTTTTTGCAGTGGGTTGAGTTATGGCAAACGGCCATTTCTCCCCTCATTTTTTTTCTGCTCATCCCGACTGTTCTCTGGTTCGTCTTGCTCCAGCTCAGACCCAAAACCGATTTCTCTGCGCCTCCGCGCCTCCGCGTTGAAAAAATTGACCGCTTGCTGCTCATTTTTATTCTCGGTTACGGTCTTTTTCATTGGCTGTTCGCGATTCCTGTGTGGGACCGCTACCTGCTACCGCTGCTGCCACTACTCGCAATCTTGTTAGCCCGCGCCTACGATGAA
>JACKBN010000047.1 GCA_020634565.1 Ardenticatenaceae bacterium | reverse complement strand
CGCGCTGCTGTCAGAGGCTTCGGGTCGGAACCTGTTTAGCAGTGATGAAGGAGCCAATGCACCAGAATTGGTTGTAGTTACTGGTCCATAATCTCAAAACGCAGCACCAATTTTGAGAAAATAGCATGAATAAAAAGAGAGCTTGTCCGCAGGCTCTCTTTTTACTTGCCAAACAGAAACTTTTGCTTAACCAACGCATTAAGTTTTGGCTCATAGAATCACTCTGCCCACAAAAGGGCATCCTGACAACCGCTGTCAACCTTCAACCGGAGAGAAATTTAGGAAACGGCCGTATCTTTCCCCACCGCCCTTTCCTGTAAATAGAAACACCCTACAAAATCCTGCATCAAGGAGGTAGTTATTGACCGGAGCCTGAATGTAATTTGCAATTCATCCTGACGCACGCTGTAACACACTATTTGAAGGAAACAGGAACACATGTTTAAACAACTCACCCAACGCAGCTCGTTTGCCATTTTTGCGCTTCTGCTGCTTACGGCCGTTGCCATTCTCTCTTCTGCTTCTGTTGGTTTTGCCGACGCAGAGAGCGAACAGGTAACGGCCGTTTCCGCCGTAGACATCTCCCAATTGCTAAACGACACAGACCCTGGCATTTATCTCATCCGTTTTGCTGAAGCCCCACTGGCCCGCTACCGGGGCGGTGAAGGCAACCTGGCCCCCACCAATCCCCAGGCCCGGGGCACCAACCGGCTGGACGCCAATGACCCAGCCAGCCGCGCCTACCGCCAATTCCTGGCTGACCGCCGCGCTGACTACGTCAGCAATATGGCGCAGCGAATCGGCCGTCTCGTTGACCCCGTTTACGAATACGAAGCAAGCAACCACGGCATTGCCGTTCTGCTCTCCCCCGAAGAAGCAGTGGAGATCGCCAGCATGCCCGGCGTTATCTCCGTGCAGCGCGACGTTGAGCGCGTCCTTACCACCGACAACGGCCCCAGCTGGATCGGTGCCAACGACATTTGGAACGGCACCGCGACCGGTGGCCTACCCGGCACCCAGGGCGAAGGCATCATCGTCGGCATCATCGACACCGGCATTAATCCCCTCAATCCTTCTTTTGCTGACATTGGCGGCGATGGCTACAACCATACCAACCCGTTCGGCTCCGGCAATTACGTTGGCGTTTGTGATTCCGGGAACCCCACCTACGATCCCAGCTTTGCCTGCAACGACAAGCTCATCGGCGCTTGGGGCTATGCCACCGTTAACGGCGGCGACCCCACCGACTACGATGGACACGGCTCGCACACCGCCAGCACCTCGGCTGGCAACGTTGTCTTGGGTGCTACCATCAATGCCCCCACCTTCTCCTTTAGCCGCGACATTTCCGGTGTGGCGCCCCATGCCAACATCATTGCCTACAGCGGCTGCTGCACGGTTTCCGCCCTCACCGCCGCCATCGACCAAGCGATCCTGGACGGCGTCAACGTCATCAACTACTCCATCGGCAGCGAAGCTGCTTCCAGCGTCTGGACCGATTTCGACACTGTTGGCTTTCTGAACGCCCGCGCGGCTGGCATCTTTGTGGCCACCTCCGCTGGTAACTC
>JACKBN010000046.1 GCA_020634565.1 Ardenticatenaceae bacterium | reverse complement strand
TGGTAACGGCCGTTTCCCTGCATCACCTGCACCAGATTGATCTCACCCAAATACAGTGGTTGAACAATGCCATAGAAGAGGAAAATGCCAGAGAACAGCTGGCCGAAATGTTTCCGACCATCAGTCCTGACAATCATTTCTTTTCGGTGCGCTTCCCCATCGCTCCGCAGTTCACCCGCACAGTGGTTCAGCTCTGGTACGATACGTCGCTGGAACGCCCCGGCGGGGCTTTGCCCCAGCTGCGCGCAGCCGATCAGGTGACGCGTGATTTTGTGGTGCTGGATTACAACAACGGGCAAGTTTACAACCTGATGCCCGAGCTGCAATTGCATGATGAAACGGTGTTTTTGTGGAAAGAACGCGCTCAGCAGGTATGGCTGGATGAAACCGGCACAGAAATTTCGGTGCCAGAACCAGACGCCACGCTCCCCATCGTAGCGGCAGAGAATGGCAGCCAGCTGGCGATCAAACTCACCCCCGCAAACGGCCGTTGGTTATCACACAAGATCCGTCTGGAAATTCCGCCAAATAGTGTGCTGGAAACGGCCGTTTTGCCCCAACCCGGCATCAGCTACCGCCTGCGGCTACAAACCGCAGACGGCGAACAGCAAATTGTATTTGAGCAATCAGGGGACGCGGCGCAAGAGTGGCAGCCAATTTCTGTACCGCTGGCTGAGTATGCGGGCAGCACGCTCACCTTGCGCTTTGAGGTGCTGGGCGAAAATTTAGCGGAGGGCAGCGGCGCCTATTGGGCCAATCCGCGGCTAGGAATTGATAATTGAGCCAGGCACAACTATTTCTGTAAGCTATCCTGCAAAGATTTCACAAACTGAACGGCCGCTTCCACCTTATCTTCGGCCGCATTGACGGCATTGATTAACGCACTGCCCACAATGACGCCATCGGCAACCTGCCCCACTTCGGCGGCTTGCTGTGGATTGCTAATGCCAAATCCGACAGCGAGAGGAACGGCCGTTTCCCCCCGCACCCGCTCCACAAAACCAGCCAAATCTGTACGCACCTGACTGCGCGCCCCGGTTACCCCGGTCACGCTCACCAGGTAGATAAAGCCACGGGCGGCCGCCCCCACCATCTGAATCCGATCCGGGTTGCTGGTAGGCGCCAAAAAAGGAATGAGCGATAAACCAGCCGCAGCCGTCTTCTCATCAAACTCATCCGCTTCTTCCGGCGGTAAATCCGGCACGATAAAACCATCCACGCCAGCCGCCACCGCATCTTGCACATACTTGTCCTGGCCATAAGCCAAAATGGGGTTGACGTAGCCCATCAGCATCACTGGCGTCTGCACGCCGCGCTGGCGCAATTCACGCACCATTGCCAAACAGCTGGCTGTGGTGGTGCCATTCTCCAACGACACCTGGGTGCTGTGCTGCACCGTTGGCCCGTCTGCCAGCGGATCGCTGAACGGCACGCCCAGTTCCAGCAAATCGCTGTACGGCGCGATCGCCTCGATAATGTCCAGCGAAGTTTCGGCATCTGGGTAGCCAAGGGTAAAGTAGGGCATGAGTGCGGCCGTTTGTTTTTGCTGAGCCTGCGTAAAAGCGGCCGTAATGCGGTCTGTTCCGAGTTTGTTCATGTTCTTCTTCCTGCCTGCTTCTCAATTTCCCCGGAAAACATGTACATTTCTGGGGAAACCGTGGGTGAAATTACGAATTTGAGTATAACCCGCCGCTTTGCTCTGGGCGAGTGTCAGCTAAGATCGGACCAATCTCAGCGGGAAAATTGCCAGAACTTTGGCCAAAGATTGAACCAATCTAAGCGCAACCAGAAAAATCCCATTGACGCCGCAACCATTCAGGGTTACAAAAGAAAAAATGGACACAAAAATTTTGGTCGTGGAAGACGACAACACCTTGTTAGAAATGCTGGACTACAACCTGAAGCGTCAGGGGTATCAGGTTGTCACGGCCAAAGACGGCCGTTCCGCCCTCACCTTTGCCCGCCAGGAAAAACCTGACCTCATTGTGCTGGATGTGATGCTGCCCGGCATTGACGGCTTTGAAGTGTGCCGCATTTTGCGCAAGGAATTCAGCTTCCCCATTCTCATGCTCACCGCCCGCACCGAAGAAGTAGACAAAATTGTGGGGCTGGAAGTGGGCGCCGATGATTATCTGACCAAACCATTCAGCATGCGGGAGCTCATGGCCCGGGTGAAAGCATTGCTGCGCCGGGTAGACCTTATCCGTGAGGCGATCAACAACGAAGGCACCAACGGCCCGGCCACCCGACTGGAAGAATCGCTCCCGCTGCTCACCTTCGGCAATCTGGAAATTGATCAAAATCGGCGTGAGGTGCGGCTCGATGGGCAGCCGCTGCGGCTCAAGCCGAAAGAATTTGATCTTATTTTGTTTTTGGCGCGGCACCAGGGCATCGCCCTTTCCCGCGATCTAATTCTGGAGCGGGTGTGGGGCTGGACCTACGACGGCAACAGCCGCACGGTGGATGTACACGTG
>JACKBN010000045.1 GCA_020634565.1 Ardenticatenaceae bacterium | reverse complement strand
TATTTAGGTCCATCACTGCGCTTTTCCTCGCGCGGCAGAGCATCACGCCAGGCTTGAATGTGTTGAGCGTGCTCCACATCGTGCTGGTAGCGCCACCTGGCCCAGACGCGCATATGGGTGCGCCAGCCCCAGGGCAGCCGAATCTGGCTTTGCAGCTCCACATCGCTCAGCCGGTTGAACAGCTGGAGGAAGCCACTGCGCTCTTTTTGCAGCATGGCGATGGCTTGCTCCAGCGGCACGTCTTGGTGCTGAGCCAGCAGTTTGGTGTTGAAGGCGTCCATGTCGTCATCATCACCAATTTCCATGATTTCGTGAAGACGGCCGTCTACCACCATCTGCATCCGGTTCGTGTGAAAACCATCCCAAAAGGCCACATGCATCAGCAAATCTTTTACTGTCCAGCCCGGCATCGGTTTGCCGGTGGTGAGCTGCTCTTCAGACAAGCCCAGCAACACGGCGAACAGTTCT
This sequence comes from Ardenticatenaceae bacterium, assembly GCA_020634565.1. GTDB lineage: Bacteria > Chloroflexota > Anaerolineae > Promineifilales > Promineifilaceae > Leptofilum. Next base: position 2,122 of record JACKBN010000045.1, on the reverse strand, counting down.
GCCCGCTCGGCGGCCAATCGAGCCAGAAAATGCAGCCGCCATTGGGCCTCAATCGCCTCGATTTGGGCAATATGCTCCTGTTCATGCACCAGCAGCTGATCCAGGACGCGGGCGGCGGTCCAGCCATCGGCGAATTCCTGGCTGCGCTCTGCTTCGCTGAGGGCGTGCAGCCGGGCCAAAACAGTGTCGCGGGACTGATGCAGATAGCGCATGAGGGTTACTTCGCTGGGGGCCGACAGTTTCTGGCCCAGGCGGGACACCAGTTGGCATTCATCCAGGCCAATATGCAGCAAAATATCGTGGATGCTGCGCTGGCTGTCGTTGGGCTGCCAGCTGCGCATGGTGTTGGATAACGGCCGTATCAGTTCCAGTAAGGTTTCGCGTTGGGCGGCCAACTGGGCGACGGCCTCATCAAATTGTGCCTGCGTAAACGTTTTTGCGTTTGCCATCGTATGCTCCTGAGACGAGACTACCTTAAGCATACGAGGAAAACGGCGTCTTGGCAATTTTAAACAGGGAGTTTCAGATGGAAGCGTAATGTAACGCAGCGGGCACCAGCCGCCAGAGGCTGAAACGCTCGTCGTCAAACCCTTTTAGCTGGGCTTCAAAAGCGTCGGCCGGCATTGGTTTTTCACCTTCGTTGATAAATGCCTGCACTTCAGGATCGCAAAAGACAAAATCGGAGAGGATCAAATCGTTGCCGTGGGAAAATTTTTCCAGGCGGGCGGCGATGTTGATGTTGGTGCCAAAATAATCCAGCCGCTCATTGAGGGTCACAGCAATGGAGGGTCCGGCATGAATCGCTGCTTTGAGCTGCAACGGCCGTATACCAGCGGGCGGATTAGACAAAATTGCCTGGGCCTTCACCATGGCCCGCACGGCCGAAATGGGACGCCGGAAAACGGCCATCACCGCATCGCCAATCGTTTTTACAATGGCCCCCTCTTCTTCAGCGATGGCTTCGCGCAGCACATCAAAATGGTTGCGCACCAGGCCAAAAGCAGGCGCATCTCCAATTTCACGGTAAAGGCGAGTCGAGTCGCGCAGGTCGGTAAAGAGCACCGTCAGGCTGCCCACGGAAAATTGCTCACCCGGCTGGAGCGCTTCTTCAATGAACAAATCACGAAAACATTGCAGGGAGATGACTTCTGCCGCCGTAATCGCCTGATCGCTCCAGGCCATTTCTTCCAAGACGAAGAGCTGGGGAACGGCCGTTACATTGTGCAAATTCAGCGTCACATCCGTCTGGACTGTTTCTATCTCCGCAGACCAACCGTTGGCGGTGATAACGACGTCAATTTGCGCCCGACCCTGCTCAGCCACGCGCAACGGTTGGCTACCAGGCGCATCCGCCGCCCGCAGCAGATAACGTCCTACAGCCAGCTCTGGCTGCACCGATCGCTTGGCTCCCGGCGGCAGCAGCTGCTGCACGGCCACATGCGGCGTCTGGCGTGGGCCAGCCACACAAAATTCGGTACGTTCCACCGGGCGAATGGAGGGATTGGGGGCAAAGGTCAGTTCGATGGCGTGCTCACTGTCCGCCTGGAAATCAATCTGGCAGGTGGGACAATGGGCTGTGGTGCTCATTTCGTTCAGGTGGTGGCTCACCCGGTCAGACGCGCCGCGACACATCGGGCAGAGCAATTCCCACTGAAAATCGAGCAGGCCCACACGGGTAGCCGTTAGCGCCAGCTCCAGCACATCACGACGCGAAACACCCCATTGGTCAGCCAGGGCATACGGCCGTAAATGGGCCAACACCAGATCATCTGCCTGTTTGATTTCTTGCAGCAGCCGATCCAGCAGCGCCTTGTCCGCACCTTGCGCCAGCAGTTGATCGGCCATGCTGTTCAACCGTCCTTCGGCACCGGGCACCAGGCGATACGGCCGTTTTAACAACAAAGGTGGTGCAGCCAAAGCCGCGACGGCATCATACGTTTTGACTGCCCGCCCAAAACGGCGCGGAGCAATAAGGCCCAAAGCAATCGGGGCAGCCAAGCGCCCCAGCACATTGCGCGGTTCGACCCACGTCTCATACACCAGCGTTGAGCCGCCATGCGCATTGGGCGTGGTCGTGGCTAACACTTCCATAGTGCGCAGCGGCCCATTTTCATAGCGGCGC
>JACKBN010000044.1 GCA_020634565.1 Ardenticatenaceae bacterium | reverse complement strand
GGGAAACGGCCGTATTTCCGCAAGTTATCGCCTTTATTGTGGCCAAAAATGGGTGGCGCGTCTGAATGATGGGGCGTTGTTTGGGCTACGATTGGGGTATGGACAGATTATAAATCGAGGATTTGGGCGGCGAGGGAACGGCCGTCTTTCTTGGTTTTTTGTTGGCGGGCATCGTGCCATTTGCGGCGGGCTTCTTCGATGTCGCGATTGAGCTGCATCCAGTTGGGGCTGGCCAGCAGCAGCCCTTGGCGGCGCACACCAAAGAGCAGGCGCGGAAACCAGAGGGTGCGCTGGTTTAATGTTTTGGGCCAGCTGTGCATATTCACAAAGCTGCACGTCGCGCCGATGAATGGTTTAACCAGGCTGCGTTCGCGCGCTTTGAGGGTATTGAAATCGTAATGCTGGCTCATTTGGGTGGAGGTGACGGTATCCATACGGCCGTAGCTAATCTTTACGCCGCGCAATGGACCCTGAAGCAGCAAATAGTGGGGCATGACAACCACGCCGGCCCGGCGCAGCAGAATGCCGTAATAAACCCACAGCACGGCCACCAATCCGATGACCAGCCAGAGCAGGTAAAAGTAGGTGCCGAGGAACGGCCGTACCAGATCAACCACCGCCAGGACGAGCAAAATCAAACCCAGCCAGAGCAGTTTCCCGCGCATCCGGCGGCTCATTTGATCGTAGAGCAGCAATTTATGTTTTTTCATTACTACAAAGAGCGTTTATGCTTTTCCAGTGATAAGGTCAACGTTATCACTGAGGCTACCGGTTACATCTGAAAGACACCCCGCTGATAGGGAACGACTTTATAATAGAATTCTGAGACATATTGCTCTAACTGGCTGTTCAGCGTCAGCCACATCTCATTTTCCAGGAGATCATCCAATGTTTGGCGTTCACGACAGACAAAGCCTACCAGACGGTTAGGCGCATCGCCGTAGGCAGTATGCCATACTTCGCTTACCTGAAAGCCCATCATTTGCATGGCAGGCACATACCGCTGCATGACAAACTGCTGGTATGCTTGCAGGTGTGCGTCATCGACTTCATAGCTCAACAACAATTTGAATCCCGATGACTTTTCTTCCATGATTCACCTTCCTCACTTTGACTTAACGGGCGCTGCTAACTTTATCTGCATTACTCCATATTAGCCAAAGGAACGGTAAATGTAAATGTACTGCCTTCCCCTAATTTACTTTCGAAGGTGATTTCGCCATTTTGCGCTTCCACCATGCGGCGCACAATGGAAAGTCCGAGACCCCAACCAGCCTGGGCGCGCACCTCTTTGTCCTCGGCGCGGAAGAATTGGGTAAACAGCTTCTGCTGGTTTTCTTCGGAGATGCCCAGACCATTATCCTGAATGCTGACGTAGGCGTAACGGCCGTTTGGCCAGGCACGCAGCGTAATGTCACCACCATCTTGCGTGTACTTGTTGGCGTTGCTCATCAAATTAGATACCACCTGGGCAATGCGGGTGGTGTCCGCAAAAACCTCTGGTAGATCATCTTCAATCTCGATGTGCAGGGTTTGCTCCCGATTCTCGATGCGCTCGCGCAGGCTGTCGGCCACGTCTCCCACCACTTCGCGCAGGTCAAATGGCTTAAGGTCAAACTTCATACGGCCGCTTTCAATGTGATTGATGTCCGACAAATCGCTAATCAGCGAACTCATCCGGCTGAGATTGCGGCGAATGACTTCCAGGAACTGCTTTTGCTGGTCGCTTAACGGGCCAGCCAGCCCGGCATTCATCAAATCGGTGTACCCTTTGATGGATGTCATGGGCACGCGCAGTTCATGCGCCACCAGAGAGATAAACTCACTTTTAGCCTTGTTGGCATCCTGAATGGCTTCGTACAGCTTGGCATTTTTGATGGCCACAGCCGCCCGATCGGACAGACGCTCCACAAAGGCAATATCTTCCCGATTGATTTCGATATTTTGTTGGGTTTCCAGGGTGATAAGCCCGGTGATCTCCCCATCTTGCTGAATGGGCACGGCAAGCTGCATGCTGGCAGGCGTCCCATCAACAGATTCTTCTTCGGTGACGTTGCGGGTGAGTACGGAACGGCCGTCCCTCATGATTTTTCGCACGATGGCATGATCCAGAGCAACCAGCCGATCTTCGCTGTGCTCTTCTTCACCTCGGAACACCATGAGCCGCAAAATCTTATTGTTTGCGGGGTCGCTGCCATTTTCATCGTCGCTCTTTACTTCTTCAAACAAGCCAATCGAGCCACCGGCAGCGTTGGTCAGGGCAATGGCCCAGTTGAGCGAGAGGCTGAGTACCTGGTTCAGCTCTAGTGAGCGGTTCAGTTGCTGGTCAATACGCTGGAAAAGCGACAGCTCCTCAACACGGCGCGCCAGCGCCTGGTCGGTTTGGGTAAAGAGGCGGGCATTATCAATGGCAATCGCCGCCTGATTGGCAAATGTGACCAGCAAACCCAGATCATCTTTCTCAAACACGCCGCTGAAAAGGCGATTGTCTACGTAAACAGCCCCCAGCGTTTGCCCGCGCACGCGCAGCGGCGCACACATAATGGAGCGCAGCTGATAGCCCACCACGCTCTCACGTCCAGAAAAGCGGTCATCTTCCTGGGCATTGCTAGACAGGATGCCCTCGCCCGTGTTAATGGCTCGCTCAATGACCGTATGGCTAAT
>JACKBN010000043.1 GCA_020634565.1 Ardenticatenaceae bacterium | reverse complement strand
GTGCAGGGAACGGCCGTCCAGCTCAGCAGCGGCGTGATTAGCGGGAACCCCCACGCGGTTAGCAAAAGAAATGGCCACCAGCTTGTGACCCGTTGGCGAAAATTGGACATCACGCCCCAAGTGTAATCCACAACCCGGTAAAGGTTCAAAAAGAGCGCTTCTCTGCCCATCGTCTCGAATCTTGTTATACTTTTCCCACTCTGTTTATTCTGACCTTGGAGGAAACCCACTATGGCAGTCATGAATCGGCAAGACGGCCGTCGGCCCCACATCCTTGTTTGCGATCCTGTGCATGAAGCTGGACTCAACATGATGCAGGAACATATGGATGTGGTTGTAAAAACCAACCTGAGCCACGAGGAGCTGCTAACCATTGTGCATGAATACGATGGCCTCGTGATAGAAAATAACACGCACATTACGGCCGATATCATTGATCATGCGCTGAATTTGCGGCTGATTGGTCGGGCTGGGGCGGGCTATGACAATATCGACGTGAATCACGCGCAGGAAAAAGAAGTGGCCGTGCTGAACTGTCCTGATGCCAATACCCTGGCCGTGGCCGAGCACACGATGGGGCTGCTGCTTTCCCTGGCGCGCCGCCTGCCTCGTGCCTACACCAGTTTAATGGAAGGCAAGTGGGATGTGCAGCAGTTGATGGGTACCGGCTTGTCTGGCAAAACGTTGGGCATTGTGGGATTCGGCCGTATTGGTCGTGAAGTGGCCATTCGCGCCGAGGCGTTTGGCATGAAGCTGCTGGTTAACGAGCCATCTATCACGCCCGAACTGCGTCTGCAAGAAAATGTCCAGCGGGTCGATTTGAATGAACTGCTGGCCCGAGCCGACTTTATCAGCCTGCATGTGCCGCTGCGGCCAGAGACGCGACACATTATCGGCGCGGCGCAGCTGGCGCAAATGAAGCGTACGGCCTACTTGATCAATACCGCTCGGGGTGGCCTCATTGACGAGGCGGCGCTGCTGGCTGCGCTGGAAGAAGCGCGCATTGCCGGGGCGGCGCTGGATGTGTTCCAGGCCGCACCTCAGCCTAACCGGGCGCTGATTGAGCATCCGCTGGTCATTGCCACACCGCGCATTGGGGCCAGCACCGATGATGCCCATCTGGCGGCTTCCATTATGCTGGCGGAACAAATCATTGAGTTCTTCCAGGAAGTGGAGGTGAGTACGGTGCTGCCGCTGCGGGTGGTGCCGATGGATAAGGTGGTGCCGCACGAACATTTTGACCAAAAGCGAGTCGATCGTTTGGCGGGGCGGCTGGAAAAAGATGGCGTGCTGGGTAATCCGCCGGTGGTGATTGAGTCGGAAGACGGCCGTTACATTGTCCTTGATGGGGCCACCCGCACGACGGCCATGAAGCAGCTCGGCTACAAACATGGTATCGTCCAGGTCATCTCCACTGAGGACGGGCTGGGCTTGCATACCTGGTATCACGTCATCTGCAAAATTCGGGTGAATGCCCTGCTAGCGCTGCTGCGTACCCTGCCGGACATTACCGTACAGGAAACCGAGCTAGACAAGGCGGCCGACGAAATGTTTGAGTATGGTGGGCTTTGCTACATCCAGCTGATCGACAATCGGGTCTTCCTGATTTATCCGGCGCAGGGAGTGAACCGGCTGGAGGCGCTGAACCAGTTCACTGAGGCGTACATCGATGCCGCCGGGCACGTGGACCGCACGCTAAACAGCAATATCCTGAGCCTGAAGAATGAGTACGAAGATTTAGCCGCAGTGGTGATTTTCCCGGAGTACACGGTGTCTCAGGTGATGCAGGCCACATTGTCGAGCGGCCGTTTATTCCCGGCAGGTATTACGCGCTTTGTCATCCCCGGCCGCATCTTGCGCCTCAATGCTGATTTGTCGGTGCTGAAATCCGATATGTCTTTGCGAGAGAAAAACCGCTGGCTGCACCAACTACTGGTGGAAAAACAGGGCAAGGGCGGCATTCGCTTCTATGGCGAGCCGGTTTATCTTTTGGATGAATAGAAGACTAAAAGCGTTGGTAGAAACTGTTGCTTAGGATGGGCCGCCAACGACCTGACGGATGAAGTAGACGGTTTTGTTTTGCGATTCGTAGTAGGTGCGCACCATCAGTTCAGCGATGAGGCCCATCACCAGGAACTGCACGCCGAGAATGACAAGCAAGACGGCTAGCAAGAGCAACGGCCGTTCCCCAATGTCATAGTCGCGGAATCCCACCCAAAAATTGCTGGCCTGAATGCCCGACCACAATTTGAGAACGGTGAGGTAAAGCCCCATAAAAACGCCCAAGCCTCCGGACGTAATGCCCAGCATGCCAAACAGATGCATGGGTCGGTCGCTGTATTTGCGCAAAAAGAGGATCGTCATCAGGTCCACAATGACGCGGAAGGTGCGGGAAATGCCGTACTTGGAAGTGCCGGCCACGCGCGCCCGATGATTCACGGGCACTTCTGCCATGCTAAAACCGGCAAAGCTCACCATTTCGGGAATGAAGCGGTGCAGTTCACCATACAGTTTTAGCTCATCCGTGACTTCGGCGCGGAAGATGCGTAGGGAGCAGCCGCGGTCGCGCAGCGGCACGTCGCTGAGCCGGGCGATGAGCCGGTTAGCAATAAACGATGGCAGCTTACGCATGAGGAAGGCATCTTGCCGATTTTCACGCCAGCCGTTAACCACATCATATCCTTCTTCCAGCTTTTTGATCATGGCGGGGATGTCGGCGGGGTCGTTTTGGCGGTCGGCATCCATGGTGAGGATGTAGCGCCCACGGGCCAGATCAAATCCGGCGGCAAAAGCGGCCGTTTGCCCATGATTGCGCCGAAATTGAATACCAACCACATGCTTGTCGGTCTCGTGCAGCGCTTTCATGATGTCAAAACTGGTGTCGCTGCTGCCATCATCAATAAAGATGACTTCGTAACTTTGCGGCTGATCCTTCATGGCCGCAGTGATTTCAGCCAGCAACGGCCGTAAATTTTCTTCTTCGTTATAAACGGGGACCACAATTGATAAATCTAACTGTTCCATACTTGACGCTTCCAAACGGCCGTTGTCACCAAATCGTATGTCGGTATCATTTAGAATCTATCCGAAAAACC
>JACKBN010000042.1 GCA_020634565.1 Ardenticatenaceae bacterium | reverse complement strand
AATAAACATGTAAACATGCCTATCTAAAGCGTAACGGAGCCGTGCCCGGAAACCATTGGGTAAATGTTGCAAATAAACTTTGTCATATGGCCGAGTTGCTTACCGGCCTCTACGTCATTTGTCACAGAGGCAAGCCGGGAAACAGGCTACAAGGTCATTCTGCTCGCTGGGTTACGGGGAAGAAGCGGGCGTAAAGCAGGCAAGCAGCGATAATGGCCGTGGAAATCCCCAGCTTTTGCCAGGCAGCCAGGCTGATGCTGCTAAAGTCGGTTAGCAGCAGTTCCGCCCCCAAAGCCACGATGATGAGATAAGCGGCCGTTTCCAAAACCGGCTCTCTTTTCACCAAATGGGCAAACACACCCGCCGCAAAACGCATCAAAATAATGCCGATGGCCACGCCCAAGGCGACCACCCAAAAATCAGGCGAAAGCGAAACGGCCGCTACCACATTGTCCAAACTAAACACCAGGTCAATCACCTCTACCTGGAGCACCATCCACCAAAAGCTAGGCGGTATCTGGCTGGTCAACGACCTCGTTTTTTCGCTGTCGGCGGATGAGGGCCAGAGGTTGCGCAGGCCCAGATAGATGAGATAGGCGGCCCCCACGGCGGTCAGCAGGACGCTTTGCCGGATCCATTCGGCGGCAAATAGCAGCAGCCCGCGCCCCAGGTAGGCAAACAGAAGGCCGATGCGCAGTACGGCCGTTTCCTGCTCCCCCAACAAGCGATGGGTGATGGGTTGCAAAAAGTGCCAGAAATCCGGCAGCGGCACCGGCTGATCATCCGGCAAGCGAGAAGCCATCGCCCCTAAAACGGCCGCATTATCCAGCGACAGCACCCCTTCCAGAAACACAAGTTGGAGGATTACCGGGAGTAAATTCATGGGTTCACCCGACGAGCGGTGAATGGCACTTGGGGAAGAAACAAGCGAGGCTTAACCGGGGCTTTGGCCTGGCGTCACATCGGCAGTGTCGCTGCCAGTGATGAGCCAGTTGTTATCAATTTTTTGCAGAGAGACGTTTTGGGTGACAACGGCCGTATACGTCTCGGCGCTGTTTTCCCACATAGAAACTTCGGCATAGTAGGTAACAACCGCTTCCACCCGCTTCTGATCCAGCTGCACGTCCTGAATGTCTAGCTTATCCATTTGGAAGGTAACGCCCGAAGCAGCGCCATCCATAAGCTGATGGGCGGCAGCAAGCATTTCAGACGTGTCAAACTGGTCGCTGGCTGGCGCGAAAAACGTGTCAAACTCGGATAAATCCCGATTGTTAAAGCCGGTCTCAAAAGCGTCTGCCACCGACTGCACAACGTCGCCAGCGGCACTTTTTTCCGCCTCGTCACTGCTGCCGCCACAAGCGGTCAAGGCAGCCACAAGCAGCAAAGAAATGAGAACAAGCAATGAGGTTGTTTTTTTCATAGCGAACTTCCTTCAAAGCAAAAGCCGCGCTTCAGTTAACTGAGGCGCGGCTCACGGTTTAGGCTACACCAAATGCTGGATATGCCGGTGCAACGGGAAGGTGGGCAGGGCGGCAATCTCTTTTTTGTCTAGCTTGAGATGGATGTCATTTTCGGAAATTTCTTCAATGGCCTCCACCGGAATCATGACATCTTTATGCCCCCACAGATGGCCTTCTCGCAAGACAAGATGGGTGAGGTGGTAAGTTGATTTGTCTACGACCAGCTCATCTACCTGCCCAACACGGCCGTTTTTGGCATGAACTTGAGCCCCCCGGCGTATATCGCGCTCATAGGGTGAAATGTGGCGGTGAACCACCTCTACAAAATGCAGCTCTTGCTGGGCCGTCACATATGGCCAGGCGTAGGTGCTGCCTGGAGAAGACAGCATCTCGTAATGGGGCACCTGGGTTGGGACAAACTCCACTTCCTGAAAGGCCTCCATCTTGGCCAGCTGCTGGCTCGTACAATCCAGACGAATCATGTCTGAATCGCTGTCCTTGATATGCTTGACGGCGACAATGTATTCGGTATGCAGCATCGTGTCGTCGCGCACGACCAAGTGGGTCACTGCTTGCGAAATCGGGTTGATAATGATGCGTGTTGAATGACCAATACGGCCGTCTGGACCGTAAACATCTACATTTAAGGGAATGTCCATTATTTTGTCTCCTTTTGCAGACGGTTTGCAGAGATTGGCATCGTGCCGCGCTCTAACGGCCGTCTTAAAGCTTGTATCTACTTTTTGTATTCAGTAGATCGTTGCTACTAGCTTAGCGGGTCAGGGCGTAGAGAACATCGGCGCGAAGGCGTATTTGGGCTTTGGTAAATGATCCGTTTGGGAACGGCCGTTATCCGGCAAACGCTTAGGCGCGCTGTGACAAATGACGTATGAGTTAGCGAGGCAGCACGATTTAAGGGGAAGCAAACAGCAGACAAGAGAAACGAGCTATCTAATGCAGAGCAACCAGGCCGGTTCGCAGAGCAAAAAGCGCGGCTTGGGTGCGGTTATCCAAATTCAATTTTTGCAAAACGTGGGACACATGAACGCGCACGGTGCGTTCGTCAATCTCCAGCTGGCTGGCGATTTTCTGGTTGGTAAACCCTTGCGCCACCAACTGCAACACCTCGACTTCCCGGCTGGTGAGCCCAGCCAGGGCTACCTGTTCCGCATCGCCCGTTGCCTGCAAAGCATGCAGCAGCACGTAAGAAACTGAAGGATGCAGCACCGATTTGCCGCCATAAACATCGCGAATCGCCTGGATGATGTCCTGGGGGGTAGCGTCTTTGAGCATGTAGCCTTGTGCCCCCGCTTTGAGCGCAGCCAGCACCCGCTCTTCCTCGGCAAAATTGGTTAGCACCAAAATACAAACCATTGGGCAGCAGAGGCGAATTGCCTGGACGGCGTCAATGCCTTCATTGTTGGGCAAAGCCAGGTCCATCACCACCACATCTGGCTGTAACGCTTGGCATTGCTGAACGGCCGTTTCCTTATCCGCAGCTTCCCCCACAATCACCATATCCGGTTCGGTCGTAATAAACGCCCGCAGCCCTTCCCGCACCACAGCATAATCATCAACAATGAGTATTTGAATTGTTCTTTTCATGACAGTTATGTGGAGAACAAAAAGTAACCTGAGAACAAATCC
>JACKBN010000041.1 GCA_020634565.1 Ardenticatenaceae bacterium | reverse complement strand
AGATTGGACCAATTTTAGGCTCAACTAAATTGGTCCAATCTTTTCGCTAATGGTGAAAATCTTACTTTTTACGGGATGTCAATTTCCACAAGAGACCGGCTGCGGCAGCTAATACACCGCCGCCAATCGCTAGTTTTTGGCCATCGCTGAGACCGGATTTGGGTTCGGGTAGTGGGCCAATGGGTTGGATACGGCCGTTTGCCAAATGCTTAGCCGCCACATACCCAAATGCCATCGCCGGGCCAATTGTGCTGCCCGCGCCAGGGTAAATATTCCCCATCACGGAAGCCGAATTGTTGCCAATAGCGTAAAGTCCCGCAATGGGCGAACCATCACCGCGCAGCACCTGCGCATTGGCATCCGTTACCAGACCACCCTTGGTGCCCAGGTCGCCCGGCACCATCGTCACCGCGTAAAACGGTGGCTGATCCAGCGGAGCCAGACACGGATTCGGCTCAACTGTGGGATCGCCGTAGTACCGATCGTAAGCGCTGTCGCCTCGGCGATAATCTTCATCCACGCCTTTGCGGGCAAACTCGTTAAAGCGTTTCACTTCATCAACCAATCCCTGCGGATCGATGCCGCACTTCACGGCCAGTTCTTCCAACGTGTCTGCTTTCTTGATGTAGCCAGTTTCCAGATATTCTTCAGGAATTGGCTGCATGGGGAAGAGCATGCCAAAAATGTATTTGCTGCGATAGCGATGATCCATGATGAATGTGGCGGGCACGCTTTGCGCATCTTCCCGATTATTTTCGTACATCGCGTGGACCGCTTTCACGTAGGAGGCGGATTCATTGGTAAAGCGGCGACCGGCGCTGTTGACGATGATGCCGCCAGGATAGGAGCGTTCGCCAACGTGGAACATGGGCGTTCCGTCAGGCATCATGCTGGATGGTCCCCACCAGGCATCGTCCATCAAATCGACGGCTGCCCCAGCTTTCATACCTAACTGAATCGCTTCTCCCGTGTTCCCCTTGTTGGCGGAGCTCCATTCATGGTTAACTGGCCCCTGCTGAAACTCTTCGCGCATGGCCTGATTGTGAGCAAAGCCACCAGCGGCCAGAATGACGCCTTTGCGCGCCCGAATGTTCATCGGTCGCCCTTCACGCTCGACGGCAACACCTACGACAGCGTCATCTTCAAAGATTAGCTCTTTAAGCGGTGTGTTTAGCCAGAGCGGCACGTTTGCTTCTTTCAGCGACAGGCGCAGGCGGCCAATAAGCGCGCCGCCCAGCGTTATATACTTAACGCCAGCGATCATGTTGTAAATTGTGCGCAAGCCGACTTTAACGGCCGTTTCCTTCCCTTTCCAGGTGCTCATGATCATGCCCAGCTTGTTAAATTCGCTGGAGGTGAATGCCAAGCCGGCCGGAATTTCAATGTCCCCTTTGCGCATCTGATCCAGGTCTTCACCCAATGTACGGCCGTCAAACGGAGAGGCTTCAAGCGCACGGCCGTCTACCATACCGCCCGGTCGTTCTGGATGATAATCGGCGTATCCTTTTGAACGGTGAAAACGCACTTGGGAGTTGGCCACCAGATATTCCACCATTTCTGGCGCGTTTTTAAGATACGCATCTTGACGATCCTGCGGGATACGATCGCCAACTGTGTTGGCCATATACGTGCGTGCCTTTTCAAATGAATCGTCCAGGCCATCCTGCTTCAACAGATAATTGTTGGGGATCCAGAGTCCGCCACCAGAAAGCGCCGTAGACCCGCCGTACGCTTCGGTCTTTTCAACCAAGAGCGTATCCAGCCCGGCCTGTTTGGCCACAAGAGCGGCCGTCATACCGCCGCCACCAGACCCTACAACAAGGACATCTGTCGTGTAATCCCACTTTGTCATCGTAACTCCTTTCTTTCTCGTTTTTCTAAAATCATGGGCAATCCATTGCTAATTTCCAGCAAGGATTGAATTTTGAAATTTGCTTTGTAGTTCGGTAAAAATTTAGGATCAAAACGCTGCGCCAAAATTGCCAGCATGATATGCGTTTCCAGAAGCGAGAAATGATTGCCTAAACAGATCCGTTTCCCTGAAGCAAAGGGATGGTATGCCTGGGGATGGCGCGCCTTTTCTGCTTCTGGCGTGTGCCGATCCGGGTCAAAGCGCAGGGGATCATTCCAAAAATCAGGATGGCGGTGCGTGAAAAAGGGCATGAGCAAGATCGTGCTGCCTTTTTCGATGTGATAACCATCAATCACATCATCTTCAATGACGTCTTTGGCATACATGGGCGCGGGGGGATAAAGGCGTAACGTTTCCTTGATCACTTGCAGAGTGTAAGGCAGTCGCTTGAGCGTCTCCAATGTGGGCAGCTCATCACCCAAGACACGATTAAGCTCTTCGTGGAGTTTGGCTTTGATGTCGGCGTTTTCGGCCAGCGCGTACCATGCGTGGCTCATGGACCGGGCAGACGTTTCATAGCCCGCAAAGAAGTTGGTTAACGCTTCATCTCGGAGCAATGTGCGCGACATGCGCTCGCCAGTTTCAGGATCTTCTGCCGTGATCAGTTTGGACAGTAAATCATTGGGGTACTCTGCTTCATCCAGAGCAAAACGAGCCTCCAATACCTTATTGATGTAGCTGTGAACTTTGTCGCGCGCTTTTTTGAAATTGAGATTAGTCTCTGTTGGAACCCAGTCTGGCAATTTAAATGGATTGGCCGCGCTGCCGCCCACGTAGTTGATCATGGTTTCGACGCATTCTTTGATTTCCAGAATGTCTTCATCAGATTCGGTGCTAAAGATGGCTTTCAGGACGATGGAGGCAGTGATTAACGCCATCTCATCAAACATTTCCACCTGGGCCTGTTTGGCAGCGAGGGCGTCCCATCGCTTGGTCATGGTGATTGTGTCTTGAAGGAAGATGTCGGCAAACTCTTCTACGCCGCGCGGCGTATAAAATGGGGCCATCAGTCGCCGCTGCCGCTTCCATAAATCACCTGTGCTGGTGACCAGGCCGTCACCAATGATGTATTTGCGCACGGCGTCGTAGCTTTCCCGTTTTTCATAATTTTGGGCATTGGTGATGGTAATGTGGCGAACGTGATCCGGATGAATGACCACGACGAGCTTTTTGGGGCCAATCTGTATGACAAAAATATCGCCGTATTTTTGCCAACTTTCACTGATAAATTGGCGCATCCCTTCTTGACTGAGATCGCGCAGGTTTTTAAGCCCGAAGAAGCTTTTCGGGCCAGGCAAAGTCTTCACGTCTGTGTTTGCTATCATTTATTTTATCTCCAGGGGACTCCCGTTTTGGTTTGCAGGCTTATTCTTCCAGATAGCTGACCACAATTTTGGCAAAGAGATCAAAGCTTGTGGCTAAATCCACTTTGTCAGGATCAAGCAGCCATTGAATATGCAAACCATCAACCACGGCCATGATCAACGTGGCCAGTTCATTCAAATCGACGTCTGAACGGATTTTGAGTTGGCTGAGCGAGGCCAGCTGCTGCACGTAAATTTCTCGTCCTCGCTGGTAGCGGCTCACAAAAAAATCATGCGAAGGATGGTCGCTGTGCATGCTTTCGCCCACAAGGACGATGAATAATTGAATCAGTTCAGGGAATTTTTCGTTTTCTGCATACACACCTTTGAGCAGCTTGAATAATTCCCTGGCATTCTTTTTTTCTGAGTCGAGCAAGATGCTGTATTTTTCAAAATCTTTTTTGTCGCGGTATTCAAGGACGCCTTGTAACAGGTGTATTTTGCTGGGAAAGTAGTGCAGGACACCGGCTTCTGTCAGGCCGACGGCTTCGGAGATCATGGAGAGGGTGGTGCCTTGAAAGCCATGCTGACTAAAGAGCCTGGTGGTTTCTTCCAGAATCTCTTCGGTACGATCGCGGCGGACTCGTTTTTTGATAGTTTTATGGATTGTTTGACTCATACTTTAATCCTACCAGATTGCTTGTTACTTACCTAGCGCTCACTAGGTAAGCTTAGTATAATCTCATTCAATTCTGAGGTAAAATAGTGTTAATCGTTTTTTAAAGAGAGGAGTGACCTTCCATGAATGTGCAAAATAAAGTGATGGTGGTGACAGGGGGCGGCAGCGGTATCGGGCGTGAGTTGGTGATGCAGTTACTGGCCAAGGGCGCACGCGTGGCGGCTGTTGATATTAATGAGGCGTCTTT
>JACKBN010000040.1 GCA_020634565.1 Ardenticatenaceae bacterium | reverse complement strand
CCGCCCACAGGAGAAAAACCCATGCCAGTAAGACACCCCGCTGGAACCCCACCGTTCAACATCATCCGCATGAGCCATGTGGAACTTGGCGTCACTGATTTGGACGCCTCGCGCAAGTTTTATACCGAAATTCTAGGCATGATTGAAACGGAGCAAGTTGGCGACTCGATTTACCTGCGCGGCCTGGAAGAGCGCAACCACCACTCGATTATCCTGACGCAAACGGCCGTACCGCAGGCGCTGCGGCTAGGCTTCAAAGTCGGCAGCGAGGCGGACTTGGACCGCATGGCGGTCTATTTTGGCGAGAAAGGCGAGCCGCTCACCTGGGCCGAACCGCATGGTCAAGGCCGTTCGCTGCGTTTGCGCGATCCGTTTGGGATGCCATTGGAATTTTGCTACGAGTTTGCCCAGGCGGAGCGCATGTTGCAGCAGTACGGCGCGTATCGCGGCTGCCACCCGCAACGCATTGACCATTTCAACTGCTTCACTCCCAACGTCCAGACCAGCCACGATTTTTGGGCGCTGGAGATGGGCTTCCGCACCACCGAATACACCGTCTCTGAAGACGCCGAGCCGCAGCTGTGGGCGGTGTGGATGCACCGCAAGGGCAACATCCACGATATGGCCTTTACAAACGGCCGTGGGCCACGTCTGCACCACGTCGCGCTCTGGGCACCGACCGCCATGCACATCATCCACCTGTGTGACCTTATGTCAACAACTGGCTATTTAAGCAACATGGAGCGTGGCCCCGGGCGGCACGGCATCTCCAACGCCTTCTTCCTCTACGTCCGCGACCCTGACGGCCACCGCATTGAAATTTACACCAGTGACTACTTGACGGTAGACCCCGACCTGGAACCCATCGAGTGGCAGCTCCGCGACCCGCAGCGGCAAACCCTGTGGGGTGCCCCCGCCCCAAAATCCTGGTTTGAGGAAGGCTCACTGTTCGCCGGTGTGCCGGTACAGCCACCCGCACTAGAAGCCCAACCCATCGTCGCCCTGTAGCCACGGATTCTTTCCGCGCCGCAAACACGCGGAAAGAATCCGCGGCTACAAAACAAGTATCACGATTGCGCCTCTACTCCTCTTTGTAAAACCAACGTCGTGAAAGTGGCGCCAAATTCAATATTTGGTATTCACAAGTTGGTTCTCCTAGCCAATTGGACTCCGCTCCTTTTTTAAGCAATTCATCTAACCTGATCAAATTATCACGGTATTTGGATTCTCCAGTCTCTAGTTCAATAAACGTTAGCAGTGCTTCAATACTATGCCGCTTTGACAAAAGGTTTCCAAACCCATCGCCGTCTGGAGATATATTTTTAGGCAAAACAGCTACATAGTTTTCAAAATCTTCGATACGAGCTTCTAGGGCTTGCTGAATAATAGAAATTTTTTCATCTTGACTATACTTACTTTGAACTATTTTCTGAAGCCGCTCGGTCAAAATTACTTGTTCATTTTTCCAATCAGGAATCTTTTCAAACGATGGCGCACAATTTTGGAGCACAATCAAAGCATCATTCAATAAAAACAAGTCAATATGAGCGAAACTCAGAGGAGGACCGTCACCGCGAAATTTCACCTCGTCTATGTCTTGTTCGATGGCTTCAAACGCACAATAAATGCTAGAAATCGTCATTTCTATTCGCCAAATTGTGCCTTTACGGATTTTAAGATTTTCATCCATGTATTATTCTTCTTCAACAGCCAGTTATCGTATTGATTGTGTTCTCTGGCACGGCCTATGCGAATCGTCAAATCTTACTTTATTGAAAATAATGTATAGGTATACGCTTAGATTTTAGCACATTGAAGTACAGCCGTTTCCCCTCCCCCTCTCCCCAAATAAAAAGTGGCCAACTTTCGTTGGCCACCACTCAAGCAGTTACGCGCGGGCAATTTTCTTTAGTTCACCAAAGCCAATGAGGCGGAAATTGGCCTCATCCCACAGCCGGTAGCGAATGCATTTGAAGCTTTGCAGCAGCGTCAGCGGCTCCACATGCAGCTCCGGGTTGGCATTGTGGCACGGCTCCAAATTGTAGTTGGGAATGCGCGGGCTGAGGTGGTGAATGTGGTGAAAGCCGATATTCCCGGTGAACCATTGCAAAATCTTGGGCAATTTGTAAAACGAACTGCCTTCCACAGCGGCCGTAGCGTAATCCCACTCATAATGCCGCTTCCAGTAAACTTCTTCGTACTGGTGCTGCACGTAAAACAGCCACACGCCAGCCATCGCGGCCAAACCAATAATCGAAACTTGCAAAATGGCGTACGTTTTGAAGCCAATCAGCAGGCTCATCAAAGTGACAATCGCTACCAATGCGACATTGGTGAGCCAAACGCTGCGGTGCTCTCGCTTGCGCCCCTTGAGCGGAATGCGGTGTACAAACAAGAACAAAACCAGTGGGGAAATGACAAACAGCACCAGCGGATAGCGATAAACGCGGTAAACAACTCGCAGCCACCAGGGAGAGGCCAAATATTCATCAACGGTCATCATCCAGACGTCGCCGTCGCCGCGCCGGTCCAGATCGCCGGAGGCGGAATGGTGCAGGGCGTGGCCATGTCGCCAGGCAAAGAAGGGTGTAAAGGCGACCAGCCCGGTGATGAAGCCGACAATCTCATTGGCGCGGCGTGCCTTGAAGAATGCGCCATGACCACAATCATGAAAAATGATAAAGGCGCGCACGGTGAAGCCTGCGTTCAAAATGATGAGCGGCAGGGCCAGCCAAAACGAGATGCGGAAAGCGGGCACCAGCAATACCCAAACCAGCAGGTAGGGCACGAGGGTGTTGACTATTTGCCAGATGCTGCGGCGCAGATCTGGCTGCTGATAGGGGGCCACGGCCGTTTTCCAGGCGCGGCTTTCGGCTAAAATTGGCCGTGGGGCAGATTGGGTCATTCGGTTGTCTCTCCATTTGTGATCGAATGTTGCTCAGGATAGGAAGTGGGAATTGTAACGGCCGTTTCGCCAAAGACGAAAAATCCAGCAGCAGACAACCCAATTGTTTAACTATTACTCACCCACCAATCCGACAAAGGCATCATCAATCGGGGCATCTGGCGATGAGTCCTGGGCCAGGATCCAGTCGATAACTGGCTGCCGCCAATTTATAGCGGTGTCATACCCGTCCGGATCGTAGACAGCCAACAGCGCATAATCATCGCCGCCCGCATACATGAAATCATTCACCAGCACGCTGTACAGGTCATCCCGCTCCAGCGTTTCGCCAGTGGATTTGAGATGCCAACGGAAGCTCTCGCGGTAGACCCCGCCCACGGCGGCCGACTCTTGCCCCAGCATCGTCTCCAACTGCTCACCCGTCAGCAGCAGTTCCACAATCACGTTGTCAAAAGGCATGACGCCCACCACGTCCGCCAGAGAGATGTCGCCGGGTGGTAAATCGGCGCGCATGCCACCGAGGTTGGTAATGGCCACATCGGCCGTGGGATACGCCCACAGCCACGCCTCGGTGATGAGCGATTGCATCCCCTGGCTGCGCCGCAGCAGCCCATTTTCGCTGTAGCCAATGGTGCGATTCAGTTCTGCATCAGCCTCTTCCTGCCAGCGCAGTACGATGGATTCCACGACGGGATCGGCCGTACCGCCGCTGTTGCTGCGCACCCCGTAATCCACGGAGACAACTTCATCCGTTGCAATGTCAAATTCAAAGGAGGCGTAGGCATAGCTGTTGAGCGCCGTGCCACCTTCCACCAGCACGATGTCGTTCAGTTCATTGGCGAACAGTTCGTTGCAATGCCCACCGCCCATCAGAGCAATGCCCAAATCGGCCACATCCTGAGCCAAAATCTCTAGCGATGCCTGGCAGATGTGAGCCGGCACCACAATCATCTCAGCCCCCGCTTCGCGCACCTGGGGCACCATCTCACGCAGGGCAGTTTCGTAATCCAAAAAGTCGAATTCGGTAATGTTGACGGGGTTGGTGGTGGTGGACGTGCGGGTGGTGGTCAGGCCAATGATGCCTACCTGAATGTCGTTGACGGTGACGATGGTGTACGGCCGTATCCCCAAATCTTCCGGTGTCGTCCCATCACTTTTGTAGCGAATGTTGGCGCTTAAAAAGGGAAACTCGGATTCGGCAGCGCGAGCTTGCAGCGCCTCCAGGCCGAAATCGAACTCGTGGTTGCCCACGGCAGCGGCATCGTACCCCATCGCGTTCATCACCTCGGCCATGCTTTGCCCCTGGAACCAGGTGGAAATGGCTGGGCCGGTCCACATATCACCGCCGCTTAGCAGCAGGAAGTTGCCGTCAGGCTGGTAACTTTCGGCGGTGCGCCAGAGGCCCATCAGGTTGGCGGCACTAGCTCCGGCCTGCAAACCAGCCATCCAGCCGTGTTCATCGTTGGTGTAGAGGATGGTGATTTCACGGATGGTGTCTTCGGCAGGAACGGCCGTATCTGTTGCTGCTGGTTCTACAGTTGGTTCTTCTGCTGTTGGAATAGGTGTGGGGGTGGAAACGGCCGTTTGCTGGCAAGCAATCAGCAATAATCCCATTAGAAAAAATGAGATGAGCAGCGCCCATCTATTGGCTTTCATCTGTTTTGGCCACATTAAGTCAATTCTCCCTGTCGTGAAATTCTGTACTTTGCCTCTTCCCGCATGAAAAAGCAAGTGTGCCGAATTCTATTTGAACCGTCTTTCTTTTAACAAGCGGCATCTTACACTCATGACCATCGTACTAAATTGATAAGCAAAAACTATTATGTGATTTTTATAGACATACATCTAATATTAACTATCATTGTGCATAGGTCTGGCTAGGTTAAGAGGAACTCCTC
>JACKBN010000004.1 GCA_020634565.1 Ardenticatenaceae bacterium | reverse complement strand
GGCCAACCAGCCAGAAGATTTAGAAGCCTGGCTCAAAAACTGGACGGGGCTGGAATAAACAAAGATAGACGTGTTGTTTAAGCCAAGACAAAATCACTTAATATCGCATGTTCTGTCTAATCAACAGCCGACATCTAACTAATAGATATAGCGTGATGGTTAACATATTTAACCCAATAGACAAGATAAATCAAAAAACATTTCTCAGATTTAGCATTCAGGCCATCGAGTGTGGCTAACTTCATTTTTAATCTGATTTGGGGGCTTGATTGCATAAGCTAGGCAACCAAAGAAACTATCGTTGGGTCGGGAGACTATCGCTTGCCTAGCGGTCTAACCCGTACTCACGCTAGATTAGTCTTTTTTGTCAACTTACTTTTGAAAAAGCCAGACGAATCGGATTTCGGGCGAAAGCTACAGCGCGAGATAGTCTCGCCCCTGCAAACGCTCATCAATTTTTTGCCAGATTTGGTCCAGATGTTCCTCATAGCGGACGTAGTTTAGATTGTTGGTATCAATCGTTAGAACGGCGCCGCGTGAGAAATTGCTGGCCCATTCATCATACAGATGGTTGAGTTGTTCCAGGTAGGCATCCGCAATTTGCTGCTCGTAGTCGCGGCCACGCTGGACAATGCGCTGGCGCAGTGTGGGCACAGAAGCTTTGAGGTAAATGACCAGGTGTGGCGGCGTCAGCAACGTGGCTAGCGTCTGGTACAAATCGAAGTAACAAGCCCAATCCCGCTCGCTCATGTTGCCCTGCACAAACAGGTTGCGGGCAAAAATCTCGGCATCCTCGTACACGCTGCGGTCCTGGATGATGGCGTTTTGCCTTTGCAATAGGTAATGGTGCTGCTGCAATCGCCGTGACAGGAAGAACACCTGCGAGTGAAAGCTCCAGCGGGTCATGTCGCTGTAAAAATCAGACAGGTATGGATTTTCAGTGACGGCTTCGTAAACTGGCTCCCAGCCGGTGCGCTTGGCCAGCAGATTGACAAGAGTAGATTTACCCACACCGATGTTGCCCGCAATGGTGATGAAATATTTTGGCATTGTGCAGAATCCTTTTTTGTAAACGGCCGTCTTCCGACCGATCCAATTCGTAGGGATTGTACTCGTTTTCAGGAGAGGAGAAAGTAGCAGAAGATAAAACCGGTATACAGAAACCCGGCAGTTGTGGAAAGAATGACAAGGCGCTCCGAACGCGATTCCTCGGAGCCGCGCAAAAAACGGTGCAGCAGTGCAGGCAGCCCAATCAAGCCAAAGGGCAACAAAAACCAGGGAATTGTCCCGTTGAAAATAGCCAGCAGCGCAACCAGCAAGCAAACGGCCGTTGCCCAACGCAGCCCCTTAATTACCCGTTCTCGCCCAATTTTGGTGGTAAACGTACCACCCGTTTGGGCATCAACCGTAAAATCACGCGCCTGCTGTTCTAGCTGCGCCGTCAGAGAAGCTAAAAAGAGAATGGTGAGCAGCACCCAATCCAACAGCCCCCAATTCGCCTGAATCAGCACCAAACAAACCACATAGGGGAAGGTTTGCACAAACAGCGCATGCGTCAGCAAATCCAGACCGGGGCGCGTTTTAAGGCGCAGCGGCGGTGCGGAGTAAGCCCAGGCAATAAAACAGCTCAAGCCCCAAAACAGCCATCCTTGCCAACCAAATTGGGCATAAGCAAAACCGATCAATCCCAGCAATCCGGCTGAAAAAAGCAGCAGCTTCCAGCCAGACAAAGGTAGCTGGACAAAAAAGTTCCGGGCCGCTTTTTGCTGATCCAACGCATCAAATGGGGCATCGTAATAATCGTTGAGGGCAAACGCAAACCAGTATCCGACACCAATCGCCAGGGCCAGTACGGCCGTTTCCCAACGAATGGCCTCATGGATCAACAAAGGCAGTGTGGCGATAACCAGCGCCACCTGCCAGGCATCCATATGATTACTGATTAGCTTGAGATATGTTCGTTTGCGGGGTGCAAGCGTGCCATTTTGATCTTCAACCATAACTTACTGCGATGAAGTTTAAGCGTGTTGGTTAAAGAGGGCAACAACAATTTCCCATGACCGCTTGGCAATAAAACAGCAGATTTAACCTGACAATAACTTTGGTTGCTGCGACTATTGGATTACTTACTCACGAATGGACACCTACCCTATTCGGGTGGCAGTAATTCATTCACCGTCTTGAGTAGCTTATCTGGCATGACTGGTTGAGGCAGATAACGGTTCGCGCCTGCCGCCAAACCCTCACGAATACTGCTGCTATCAGCCCGGGCGCTGACCATGATGATGGGTAATTCGGCCGTTTTAGGATTCTGCCGAATGCGTTCACAAACGGCAAAGCCGTCCATTTGGGGCATCATCACATCCAGCGTCATTAAATCCGGTAACTTACTGTCCAGCGATAACAACGCTTCGGCCCCATCGGCTGCCTCTGCCACACCAAAACCTGCCCGCTCTAAGATCAAACGCAGAAGCTGTCGCTTCATCGGATCATCATCTACAACTAAAACTTCGTACCCCATAATTGTGCCTCACAAAGAACCGTCAACCAGCCATTATTGGCTACTGTTCTCAATATACAAAAGAAAAATAACAAGTTATCTATATGAACGACGGCTTTGGTGATGATCGCGTGAGCGAAAATTCACGAGTGGCTGCGAACGAGCAGTCATTTTGTGCGATGGAATAATTTCATTATACAAAATAATGATCGAGATTCCACCCCCTTCAACCATATCGACGCTATTTCTGGCTAGATTTTCATCCAGTACACAGGAAAACTGCACCTAAACAATCGTGATTTGCGAACCAACGGCCGTTTTGCTCACCTCAATACGATTGGGAAAAGCATCCCGCAGTTCATCAATGTGGGTAATCACCAGAATGCGTTGGAAATCATCCTGGATGGTGTTAATGGCTTCGATGAGGCGCTGACGGCCGTTTGGATCCTGGCTGCCAAATCCCTCATCAATCACCAGGGTTTGCAGCCGTGCCCCAGCCCGCTTGGCCAGCAGTTGGGATAGCGCCAGCCGGATGGCAAAATTAACCCGGAATTGCTCCCCACCGCTGTAATTGTCATACGGCCGTTCCCCCGCATTGTCCCGAATATGAATATCCAGCGTTTCCGCCAGTGCATCCCGGCTCTTGAGCTTGCGCTGCGTCTCAAACGAGACGCGCATCTCGCCGCCAGTGAGGCGATCCAGCAGTTCGTTGGCCCGCTCCTCAATTTCAGGCAGGGCTTGCTCGATGAGCAGCGCCTGAACCCCACTTTTGCCGCACGCCTTTTCCAACAGCTTTAACCGCTGAATTTGTTGGGTAACGGCCGTACGCTTTGCGCCTAACTCTTTCTGCCGCTGGCGCTGGTCGCCTAAAATCTCCAGACGATTTTGAGCCACAGCCACCTTCTGGTTGGCCACAATCTGCTCCTCACGCAGATCAAAAACTTCCCGCTCCACGCCGCGCAAATCGCCCCCATCGGCCGTCATTTTTTCCAGATCGGCAACGGCCGTTTCATGCTGCTTCGTCAATTCCGCCAGCGATTCTTCCTGTTCGGCAATGCGCTTGCTGCCTTCCGCCAGAGCATCCTCCAGCGGCTTAACGGCCGCTTCCGCCTGCTTAAGCTGCTGGTACTGTTCCGGCACCTCCGCCAATTCCTGCCGCGCCGTGCGCGCTTCAGCGTGCGCCTCAGCCTCGTACCCCAATTCGGCCAGCTCGGCATTCAGCCCCGCCAGCGCCACCCGCGCCTCGGCGGCAAAATCGTTGCTTTCCAACTGCTGCCGCACCGTGACCAACTGTTCCTGCCCCGATTCGGCCCAATCCGTCATGAAGCGATTCAGTTCGGCCAGACGCGCCTCATCATTAGCCAGCTGCTGTTCCTGCTGGCGGCGCTCATTCTCCAGAGCCGGTTTGGCTTGAACGGCCGTTCCCAAGGCAACCACCTGCTGCCGCAGCGCAGCCAGATTATCCTCAGCCAGCGTGACCTCCAACGCAGCCAGCTGCACCGCCTCGCCCGCTTCCCATTCGGCCAACGACTGGCCAATTTCATCCAGCCGGGCCTGCGCTTGCGCCTGCCGCTGCTGCTGCGTTTGCAACGATTTTTCCAGCTGCGCTCGCTGACCCAGGGCGCGGCTCAGCTCGGCAATCTGGCTGGTCAGCGTTTCGATGGTTTGCGTATTCGCCCGATAGCGATCGCCCATACCTTTGCCCTCGGCGCGCAGTTCGGTAACCACCTGCACCCGGTGCTCGGCCGTGAGTTCTTGACCGCACAGGGGACAGCTACCGCCCGTTTCCACCTCTAGCTGCTCAATCCGCGTCTTGAGGCGGTTCATTTGCTCTTTGAGTGCAGGCTGGCTGCTTTCCAATCCCACTTTCTCCGCCGTAGCGCTGCTGTGCACCTGTTCCTGCTGGCTCAATTCCGCCAATTGGGCCGTGAGTTGGGTAATTTGCTGCTGCGCCGTTTGCAGATTTTGCGAAACGGCCGTTTCCTCTTCGCGCAGCGTGGCCATACGCCGGGCCTGATTTTGCAGACGGTTCAGCTCGCGCGTTTGGGCCTCACGTTCGCTTTCCTGCTTTTGCAGCTCCGTGCGCAGCTCATGCCATTCCGCTTCCTGCTTGTTAAGCGCCGTCAGCTTTGTTTCCAGCTCAGCCAGCGCTGCCCGTGTTGTGGCCAACGCCGTTTCCAACCCCTGCTGTTCATCAGCCGCCGCTGCGGCTCGCTCTGCCTGCGTTTCCAAGGCGGCCAACTGCTGCGTCAACCGAGATTTTTCTTCGGCGATAGTGAGTTCATACGGCCGTTTGCGCTGCTCCAACTGGTTAAACGCATCCGCCCGCTCCTGCCAACCCTGAAAACGCGCATCGGCGTCCTGCCACGCTTTGTATTGTGTGTTGATAGCTTCCGCATTATCTAAAATTGCAGCGTAACCATCTCGCTCCTGCTGGCGCTGGCTTTGGCTGCGCTGCAAACTTTCTAGCTGCGCCTTGCCGCGGTTCCGGTTGGTAGCCAACGTTTCGACGAGCTGTTTGTGCTGCTGTACGGCCGTTTCGGCCCGGCGCAGCTGCTGTAAAAGCGTTTCTTTGTCTTTCAAACGTTCGGTGATGCTGTCGAGAGCACTTTGGGCTTCAGCAACGGCCGTTTGCCGCACTTCTTCCTGGCCCAGCTCCTCTTCAATTTCGGCAATGTGGGCATCCAGCAGCGCCAGCTGCGACTCCTCCTGCTTGCGCCGGTTGGCCGCCAGCTCCCGATACTGCTCCCAAACGCTCACGCCCAGCAAATCAGCCAAAATCTCTTTGCGCCGGTTGGGGGTTTTAGTCGTAAATTCATCCGCCTTACCTTGCAGCAAAAAACTGGCATTGATGAACGTATCGTAGTTCATGCGCAGCAGCGCCTCGATGGCCTCCTGCGTGTCGCGCAGCTTACCTTCGGTGAGGGTTTTCCAGGTGCCGTCACCCGCCCCAATTTGCAGATCGAGCTGGGTGGTTTTGCCGCGCCGTTTGCTGCGGGTCACTTTGTACAGCGTGCCTTCCAGCTCAAATTCCAGGCTGACCTCAGCCGCTTTGTCATCAATCACCGAGAGGCGGTTCACCAAATCATCATCGCTGCGGCTGCGGCTCTGGCCAAACAGTGCCCAGGTGATGCTATCCAAAATGGAGGATTTGCCCGCCCCGTTCGCCCCGGAGATACAGGCCAGATGAATGCCGTCGAATTGGAGAACGGCCGTTTCCCGGTAAGATAAAAAGTTCGAAATTTCTAATTTTGTTGGAATCATAAAAATCTATCGCTAAAGCAAATGGGCAATTGAGTCATTCACCCGTTCACCTTATCACCCCGTCACCGTGTCATCAATCTCATCCGCCAGCACCTCTTTCGCCAGGCCCAGCAGCACATCCACTTCCTCGCTGTCCATTTCCTCACTCACCCAGTACGTTTCCAGCAGTTCCAGCGGCGTCATTGCTTCCACCCCTGCCGCATCGCCCAGCCGAGAGCGTTTATTGCTCAGGTAATGCTTCTGTACCTTCACATCAAACGCATCCTTGAAATGCTCCAAAATCACTCGCTCATCCAGCAAAGGCTCATCATCCCGCGAAAATGTCAGGCGCACCCGGCAGATAGCGTCGGTTACGTCTTCAACAGCAGGAAGCTGGCTGAGAATATCTTCCATAAAATGCTCCGTGCGCGGCGTAATCGGGTCTGGATCAATGAAGCGGCGCGTTTTGAGCATGCGGAATTCCCAATGCGTTTCGCCCTTGCCCACCTCAGCCAGCACAAACCGCTTGTCCTCTTTCTCACCAAAATCAATCCGTTCAATGGAGCCAGGGTACACAATGGGCGGATGGCTGTCCTGGCCAGACAGCACCTGCGGTTTGTGGATGTGCCCCAAGGCCACGTAATCCAGCTTGGGATGGTTGACCATGCCCCCGCTAAGCACCAGCTCATGCCCCAGCATCACTGCCCGCTCACTGCCAAACTTGGCCCCGCTCACGCTGGCATGTGCCGTCAAAATCAGCGGAATGTCCGGATCAGCCTGCTCAATGAGCTTAGACACTCGATCGCTGACCAGCTCTTCCAACTGCTGGTAGATATCCTCAACGGTGCGCCCCATTGTTTCCACCCGCCCCACCAGCATGCTGCGCGACAGCCAGGGTACGGAAATAACCTGTACGGGCACGCCGAGCTCTTCTGGCTGCCACAGTTTCAAGCCATCCGCCACGTGAATGTAGGGCACATCGAGCGTGCTAAATTCATGCAGGGTATGGGCACGGCCTACCGCCGGAGAAACATCGTGGTTGCCCACCAGCAGCAGCGTGGGAATGCCCGCCGCCGATAGGCGCATCATGCGTTTGCCCCAGGCACGCTGGAATGTGGGCTGCGGGTTGCGATCTTTATAAGCGTCCCCAGCAAAGATGACCAGGTCCACTTTTTCTTCAATGGCCGCATCCACAATCTGGTCCAGCGCATTCAAGAAATCCATCACGCGGTAAGGCAGGCCGCTTTCGGGATCGTGACGGCCGTAATTGGCAATATCAATATGCGCATCAGCAAAATGAAGCAAACGAACGGGTTGAGTTGTAGTCATAGTTTACCTGGAGATATTTTTGCCCTAGGAACGCAGAGGATATAAAAATTTCCTCGTTTGCCTCTGTGTGTTCCATGGCCCAAACCTATTTTTCCACAATGAGACGGTAATTGGAGCCATCTGACTGGCCAAAGATGCGCTCCACCATGATGTAGTAGCGACCCGGCGGCAGCAGCAGCGTCGTTGCTTCGCTCAGGCTTCCCACCTGCGTACTGCTCCCCCGCACGCTCTTATTGGCATCATATACCGTCAGGTCATAATTGCTGCCGGTGGGAA
Organism: Ardenticatenaceae bacterium; assembly: GCA_020634565.1. Taxonomy (GTDB): domain Bacteria; phylum Chloroflexota; class Anaerolineae; order Promineifilales; family Promineifilaceae; genus Leptofilum. The sequence continues at coordinate 582,006 of JACKBN010000004.1, read as the reverse complement.
TCTGGCTTAACCGCACGGTGACAATACTGGTGTTGGGCTGATCAAAGTAGAAGGCATCAAAAAAGTCAAACGAGTCGTTAAATTGATGGATTTGCGCCGCGTTGAATTGAATTCCCTGGGCTACGCCAAAGTTATCATTAAATGGATTGGCGCTGCCATCCATCACCACTGGCAGATAATTGGCTTCACCCAAAGCCAGCAGCCGCTGCACGACGGGCGTTACAAAGTAAGTATCGGTATCGTGCCCCCCGATGGCGTACAGGTAATTGCCAATGAACTGTCCTTCAGGAAAAGCGCGGGCACGATGTTCGCCGTTGTCACCCAGATCAAAGGTGACATCTAGCAGCTTCCAGCCAGCCCCTGGATTTTTAGGGTCCAACACCTCCACTTCGGACACAGCTCTACCATCGCTACCCAAGCCACCAAAGACGTACCATTTGCCATCTGGGGCCACCGCACTGGCCGCGCCGTATCGAGCGACATTCATGGGCGGAAGGGGGTCCCACTGGCCGTTGCCCGCTGGCTGATAATATTCGCCGCCCGGCAGCAAATTAAGGTTATCATCAATGCCGCCTACCACGTAGATGCCGTTATTGGCCCATACGGCCGTATGCCCATAACGCGGCACAGCCATGTCCGGAATACCAGGGTTCCAAGTACCGTTAAAAAACGAGACATCATTTTCCACGGTTGCCGTGTTTGTCAGGAAATTCGTATTGCTAATGCCGCCCACGAGGTAATAGCCACCCTGATCGGCAGGCACCACAGCCTGGGCCCAGGCAACAGGCACTGGCGGTGATTGCGCCGCTGGTTCCCACACACCAGCGGCGACGTTGTAGACGTTATGGGTGCCCACAATGCCATTGCCGTCGTAGCCACCGGGGATGTAGATACGGCCGTTCCAATAAGCGGCCGTAATATCGGTGAGCGGTGCACCGGGCATGTTGCTCGGCAAGGTAGTCCAGGTATCCGTTCCTGGCGCATAGCGCTGAATCGTGCTGCTGAGCACCGGGGTACCGACTGCATTGGTTTGGCCCCCTACCACATAAATTTGACCGCCAACCTTCACCGAGGCATGGCGCGTCCGAGCCGGTGCCTGGGCATTTAACGCAATCCACTTGGAGGGAATGGGATCGAGAAGAAAAAAGATGTCTAGCTCTAACGTACCCGGTTCCCCGGCGTTCCAATCCGCCACTTCGACAAAGTAGGTCACATTTTGGGAAACGTTAAAGGTGACGCGTGAAGCAAAACCCTGGTAATCGTCGTTACAGGCCACCATGCTTAGCGCAGCACAAGTGCCCGTGTACACAGCCAGAATGGTGTCGTAGCTGTTGGGGTTAAAGTTGTTGGAGGTGTCGATAGTAACACGGCCGTTGCTGGAAGGTGTAAACTCATACCAAACCGTACGATACCCTTTGCGTGCGCCACCCCAGGCACAGGTTAGCAACGGATCTTCCGCTCCTTCCGTCATGTCGTTGACTATGGTAGATTCCCCCACGCCAGACTCGCTCAACGACACCACCGTGGCATTGCCGCAGCTATCAGCCGCGACATTGGCAATAACCGGCGCTTCCGGCAGCGGTTGTAAACTCACCCGCTCCACCCGCAGCGATTCCAGCCCCAATTCAGGCTCCGATGCCGCGGCGGCTACCATTGGCATGCGTGAACTCGTTCCCACAAGCACGCCCAGGCAAAGCAACAATAATAAACTCAAAAGTGTGAGGTGACGCATAAAGATAGCCTCCAGCAACAATCAATTGCCCCGCGATTGTACCAAACAGCCCACCTAATTGGCTAAATTATGGCAGAACCAGCAAGATGCCAATCACGGCTATCGCTTCAATGCCCACTTATTTTTCATTAATAATTTTACGGCCGTTCCCCGCCCCAAATTCAGGTTGGCAAAAGCGATTACTCTGGTGTGCAGCTCGCAAAAATCCAATTGTGGAGTTTATCACTCAACATTGTGACAAATGTCACTAATCGGACAAAATGGGCTTACTATACTGTTGCACTTCCTCACCACTTTAATAAATGCTTCACAACGACAACCGGGGGGTGAAACCTGTGGAACCTATTGATCTAGCACGGCTGCAATTTGCCGTCACAACTTTATATCACTTCATTTTTGTCCCGTTGACCATTGGCCTCGCACTCATTGTGGCCATCATGCAAACTTTTTACGCCCGCACAGGCGATGAAAACTACAAACGGATGACAAAGTTCTGGGGCAAACTGTTTCTCATTAATTTTGCCATGGGCGTTGTCACCGGCATCGTCCAAGAGTTCCAGTTCGGGATGAGCTGGTCTGAATATTCCCGCTTTGTAGGCGATATTTTTGGTGCGCCACTGGCCATCGAAGCATTAATGGCCTTTTTTGTGGAAAGCACTTTCATTGGCCTGTGGATTTTTGGCTGGGACAAGCTGCCCAAAAAGCTGCATCTGTTATCGATCTGGATGGTGGCGGCAGGCACAACCATTTCCAGCCTATGGATTCTAATCGCCAACAGCTGGATGCAAAATCCGGTGGGGTATGAGATTGTAAACGGCCGTGCGCAAATGGTTGATTTTGGCGCGGTCATTACCAATCGCAACATCTACTATCAATTTCCCCACGTGGTGCTAAGCGCCATCACCACGGCAGGATTTTTCATCATTGCCATTAGCGGCTACCGGCTGCTGCGCCAAAAAACGGCCGATGAACAGATAATGTTTACCCGTTCACTGCGCATCGGCTTGCTGCTAGGTCTGGCGGCGGTGATGTCTACCATGTTTATTGGCCATTTGAGCGGCCAATTTATGGTAGACAAACAGCCCATGAAGCTGGCAGCGGCTGAAGGGCTGTGGGAAACCGAGTCCCCCGCTTCGCTCTCTTTTTTCCAAATTGGCGATGAAGACAATCGCGAGTCGGTAATCAACATTCGTATCCCGTCGCTGCTGAGCTTCCTCACCTACGATCAGTTTTCTGGCATGGTGCCAGGGATCAACGATCTCAACCATTATTACCAACAGCAGTACGCGGACGTGTATGGCCCAGATGCCGATTACGTACCGCCTATGATTTGGATGACCTACTGGAGCTTCCGGGCGATGGTTGGGTTTGGCATTTTGATGAGTGCCATCTCCGTTTTCGGACTTTTCCTCTGGTGGCGGGGCAAGCTGACGCACGCCAAATGGTTCCTGCGGCTGTTGCCCTTCACCATCATTCTGCCCTATGTGGCCAACTCCACCGGCTGGATGCTCACAGAATTGGGGCGGCAGCCGTGGATTGTGCAGGGGCTGATGCGCGTTGAGGAAGGGATTTCGCCGAATCTGACCGTAACCGACCTCTGGATTTCGTTGATTGGGTTTACGGCCGTTTACGGGGCCCTGATGGTGGCAGACTTTTACCTGCTGTGGAAATATGCCACAACCAGCAAAGGTGGCGATGAACTGCTGCCGTTGCCCAAAGCAGATGAGGATGATGGCCAGCTAGAGGTTGCTTACTAGGGTTGGCCAACACCGGGCAGCCAGGAGATACAGACAATGACATTTGATTTAAACACACTTTGGTTCTTATTGATCGCGGTTTTGTTTACCGGGTTTTTCTTTCTGGAAGGGTTTGATTACGGCGTGGGCATTTTGCTGCCGTTTGTGGCTAAAAACGACCAAGAGCGGCGTGTGGTCATCAACACCATTGGCCCCCATTGGGACGGGAATGAAGTTTGGCTGCTCACGGCGGGTGGCGCGATTTTTGCCGCCTTCCCCAACTGGTACGCCACTTTGTTCAGCGGTTTTTATCTAGCCCTGTTCCTCATTTTGCTGGCCCTGATTTTACGCGGCGTGGCCTTTGAATTCCGCAGCAAGGATCAGAACCCGACCTGGCGCAAAACGTGGGATACGGCCGTATTCGTCGGCAGCTTCTTACCCGCATTGCTATGGGGCGTGGCTTTTGGCAACATCGTCCGTGGCGTTCCCATCGACGCCACCATGACCTACACCGGCACCTTTTTCACCCTTTTGAACCCATTTGCCCTGCTGGGCGGGCTCGTCACGCTCTCCCTTTTCATTCTGCACGGCGCGCTGTTTTTGTCACTAAAAACCGAAGGCGTCATCAGAGAAAGAGTTGAAAAGCTGACACCCCGCCTCTGGCTGCCGGTTTTAATTGCCGTCGTCTTTTTTGTGGGTCTAAGCACCACACAAACCACACTGTTTGACAGCTTCAACCTCGTCCAGGGCATCGGCCTGGGCGTTGCCGTTGTGGCGCTGCTGGCAGCAGGACTGATGATCCGGAGACAGAGCTACGGCCGCGCCTTCATCGGCACAGGACTGACAATCGTCGGCACCGTCGCCTTTCTGTTTGGTGGCCTGTTCCCCCGCGTCATGCCCTCCTCGCTGGGTAGCCAGTTCGACCTGACCATCTACAATGCGGCCTCCAGCCCGTACACCTTAAAGGTGATGTCCATCGTGGCCCTCATTTTTGTGCCGCTGGTGCTGCTTTACCAGGGATGGAGCTACTGGGTTTTCCGCAAGCGGGTCACGCTGGAAAGCCATCTGGAATATTAATTACTACACTTCAGGTGCGACGCATTTTAGAAAGTGCGTCGCACCTTTTTGGCTACTCGCAATGACTCTGTTAAAAAAGAAGTTCAACTTTTTCTCAACGACGCAACGCCCTTTTGGGCCAAAAGTTGAACTTCTAGAAACTCATTTAACGGTGTAGTCATTTTTCTCACTACAATTAAAACCAAATGGATAAACGATTATTAGGCGAAGCGCGGCTGGCCCGTTTCGCCTTTTTAGCCACGGTTGGATTCAGTTTTTTAGGCGGCTTGCTGGTCATTGGGCAGGCGCTTGTGCTCAGCCGCATCATCAACCGTGTCTTTTTAGAAGGGGCTACGCGCGCCGGTTTGGGCAGCCTGTTTCTGCTGCTTTTGGCCGCGATTGGACTGCGGGCGCTTAACCAGGCGGGCATTCAGGTAGCAGCGGCCGAAGTTGCGATTCGCATCAAGCAAGACCTGCGCCAGCGCCTAATGACCCATCTACTCCAGTTGGGACCAGCGTATACGCAGCAGGAACGCAGCGGCGAGCTAGCCCTAACCATCACCGATGGCATCGAGGCGCTGGACAGTTTCTTCCGGGATTATTTGCCAGCTTTGTTTGTGGCACTGCTCATTCCCCTCACCATTTTGTTTGTGGTAGCGCCCATTGACCTGCTCACGTTTGTGGTTTTGCTGCTAACGGCCCCGCTGATCCCCATTTTCATGGTGCTTATTGGTAAAGCAGCGGGCGCACTGGCTAATAGTCGCTATGCGCAACTTAGCCAGATGAGCGCCCATTTTTTGGACGTGATGCAAGGGTTGACAACGCTGAAGCTGTTCAATCGCAGCCGCGCCCAAATCAAGATTATTGCGCAAATCACCGACCGCTACCGGCAAAGCACCCTGGCGGTGCTGCGGGTGGCGTTTTTGTCCGCGTTTGTGCTGGAGCTGCTGGCCACGATCAGCGTGGCGGTGGTGGCGGTGGAGATTGGGCTGCGGTTACTTTACGGCCGTCTTCCCTTTGAACAAGCCCTCTTTTTGCTGGTGATCGCCCCCGAATTTTACCTACCGCTGCGCCAGTTGGGTGCCAAATTCCACGCCGGGCGGGATGGCACCGCTACCGCCGAGCGGATCTATACCATCCTCAACACCCCGCTGCCAGAGTCCGTGGGCAAAACGGCCGTTCCCCCTTTCAACCAGATTCGCTTTGAGGAGGTGTCCGTCACGTTTGGCACAGCGGAACGACCAGCGCTGGCAAACTTTTCGCTAACAATCAACAAAGGGGAGCGAGTGGCCCTGGTGGGTGCCACGGGCAGCGGCAAATCGACGGTGGCCAACTTGCTGCTGGGGTTTGTGACGCCGACAAACGGCCGTATTCAACTCAGTACCCCAACCGAAACCATCCCACTCAGCCAGGTAGACCCGCAGCAGTGGCGCGCCCAAATTGGCTGGGTGCCGCAGCGTGGCTATCTGTTCAACATGAGCGTGGCGGACAACATTCGCCTCGGACAAGCTGCCGCCAGCGAGGCGCAGCTAGTGGCAGCGGCTCAAGCAGCCAACGCCCACCGCTTCATCCAGACGTTACCGCAAGGCTACGCAACCATTTTGGGCGAAAACGCCACCCGCCTCAGCGGTGGGCAAGCCCAGCGCATCGCCCTGGCGCGCGCCCTGGTGCGCCGCGCCCCCCTCTACATTTTTGACGAAGCCACCGCCAACCTGGACGCAGACAACGAGCTGGCCATTCAGCAAAATCTGGCAACGCTCACCGCCGACGCCACGGTGCTGATCATCGCCCACCGGCTGGAAACCATCCGGCAGGCGGACAAAATTGTGGTGCTGGACAACGGCCGTATCGTGGAAAGCGGCACGCACCAGGAACTGCTCAAACAGCAAGGCGCTTATTTTCAACTGCTGCACGCCTTTGGCGAGGTGCCCCATGTTTAAGTCGAGTTTGGGTCAGGTGCTGCGCTTGTTACGGCCGTTTTGGCAGCGGGTCTTGCTTGCTTTGCTGCTCAGCGCGCTCACCATCGGTAGCAGCATCGCCCTCATGATGACCTCCGCCTGGCTGATCAGCACAGCCGCTTTGCAGTTGGGCATCACCTCGTTGGGCGTCGCGCCAACGGCCGTTCGCTTTTTTGGCCTATCCCGCGCCGTTTTTCGCTATCTGGAACGATTGGTAAGCCACGATGTCACCTTCCGCCTGCTGGCGCGGCTGCGCGTCTGGTTCTACGAGCGCATCGAGCCGCTCTCGCTGGTGCAGCTGCAAGCGTTCCGCAGCGGCGATTTGATGTCGCGCATGGTCACCGATGTGGAAACGCTGCAAAACTTCTATCTGCGCGTCGTCAGCCCGCCCATTGTGGCCGTGATCATTACCGCCACGATGGGCGTGACGTTTAGCTTTTTTGACGGCCGTTCGGCGCTGGTTTTGGTCTTGTTTATGCTGATGACGGGCAGCGTGCTGCCGCTGCTCACCCATTGGATTGGGAACAGCATCGGCCAGCGGCTGGTGGCCCAGCGCACCCAGCTCAACAGCTATCTGGTGGATACCGTGCAAGGCATGGCGGACAGTTTGGCTTTTGGCTACACAACCCGTCTGGGCGAAACGTTGGGGCAGATGAACGGCCGTCTCAGCCAAACAGAACGGCAAATGGGGCGCTTGGACGGCTTGCAAAATGGCCTGTCGGTGCTGCTGGTCAATCTGGCTGCCGCCAGCGTGCTGTGGGTGGCTATCGACCGCGTCGAGGGCGTCCTGCTGGCTACGCTAACCCTGGGCACCATCGCCGCCTTTGAAGCGATCACTCCGCTGGCGCTGGCTGGGCAACATTTTGGCCAGGAACAAACGGCCGCAAATCAGGTTTTTGCCGTCATCAACAGCGCGCCCACCATTGCGGAACCGGCCTCACTGCCTGCCCCCTTGCCAGAACGGCCGTCTCTGGCGCTCAACAATGTCACCTTTCGCTATGATGCGGACGAGCCGCCCGTCTTTACTAATTTTTCTCTGAACGTCCCCTACGGCACGCGCGTGCTGCTCACCGGAGAAAGCGGCGCTGGCAAATCCTCGCTCATCAACGTTTTGCTGCGGTTTACAGAATACGAAGCGGGGCAAATCGCGGTCGGCCCAACCGATCTAAGAACAATTCCCCACGAGTCGGTGCGGCAGCTTTTTGGCGTGATGACCCAGCGCACCCACCTCTTTAACACCACCATTGGCGAAAACATCCGCATTGGCCGCAAATCGGCCAGCGACGAGGAGATTGTGGCTGCGGCTCAAGCGGCACAGGTGCACAGCTTCATCAGCTCGCTGCCCGATGGATATCAGACGTACGTCGGCGAAGGGGGCGCGCTGCTCAGCGGCGGGGAACGCCAGCGCATCGCTCTGGCGCGCATGTTGCTGAAAGACGCCCCCATCTGGCTGCTGGATGAGATTACGGCAAATTTGGACCCAATTACGGCCGTTCACGTCCTCCAAGCCGTCCTCACTGCCGGAGCCAACCGCACCATCATCTTAATGACCCACCGCACCCAACTGCTAGCAAACCACACCTTCGCCCAACACATCCACCTGGTTGGGCAAGAAATTAGGGTCGTCGCGGACACGTCTAACCTTGCAGGAAGATGGTTTACATCGAGTAGAAAAGCGTAATTAAGTCGAAATCGATCTCTGGCGGCAGCAAAATCTTGTCTTCCAAGCCTTACCGATTGGGCAAATATCACCTGCAAACAACGCATAATCGGGTTCACGCTTTAAATATCAACGAGCTCAAGAGAAATATGTAGAGCATAAATTCTCTTGCAGAGCATAATCGACGTTAAGGGTCCATTGATCGATATGGCGCAAAAGCGCGCTGTTTGCAGGAACATCACCGATCCGCGAGGGTCACAGGCAACAAAAGGCCAAGTCTCGAGCGCGAGTTCGCGAGCAACTTGAAGGGCGCGGTCATCGCAGTTGCAAAGGTCGCATCAGTACGAAGACCAAATTGCAGCACGAGGCGCGAACAAAATCGAGGGCATGGTCAAAGTCTAAATCGAGGTTTTACGGGCGAGGTTGTGATTTTGATCGACGGATAGCGGGCTGGTTTGACGTGGGAAGGTCAAGGTCAAGATCAAAGTCGTGGGCGAGGACAAGGTGGGCGAGGTATTGCAGAAAGGCAGCTGGCAGCGCATATAGCCCGCCTGCATCGCTACGCTTTTTTGTGCAGCCCAATTTATCAAGGTCAAGCATTTCTCATCATTTAACAATAAATCATATGCGGCTTCAGATAAAGCAAAATCACCAAATTTTGTCGCATCATCCAGCATCCCGGCCACCAGTAAAACACTTCACGCCAGCGGTCATCTCCCACATGAGCCATCATCAGGCGTTGAACGGTCCTCGGCTTTCATTATCTACAATGTAACGGGCCGTAAAATATTCTTGCAGCGTCAAATGGCTAAAAGAATGACACCACGCGCCCGCTCGACAAAAATACCGTGCTGCGCTTCCAGCGATTGCAAAACGAGCTCTGCATCAGGTTCTTCCAAGCCAGGAACGCCTTGCAAATAAGTCACCAATTAACCTTGCAAACCTCTTTTTCTTTGAGGAAATAATCTCCTTGCTCAAACGTTTGGCCGCAATCTGCGCCAACATCTTTGCTTCCGCCCCAAGGAAAGCTGCTGGTACACATCATCCTCGCGGCGAATGTTGCGGCTGGCGTCCCATTTGCTCAACAAAAGCACGCATCGCCTCTTCATAAATTTCATGGCGCTCCGGCGGAATTTCATTCCGTTCTTCATAACCAAACAAAGCAGCGCCAGCAACAGCGGCACCTGTGCCAGTTCCCTTACCGGTTTGTAATTGTCATCTTCCAGCAGCGCTTTCTTAAAGTTTTCCCGCTTCTCGTCGTCCCCAATAAACCAAATTCAATGTAATTCGCCATTTGCCGGCATCAAAGTCAGCCATCTCCACGTATTCAAACTGGGTAAAGCTGTAATCGGTCGCCGCCACACGGCAGGTCATTAGCGTAGGACAATCGCTGTAACGGTAAACAAAATCGTTAATTTGCTGGATCATCATGGCTCGTTTGTCGTCTTCTAAATTCACCTCATCCAGGCCATCAAACAGCACGAGGGCATCCCCATTTTCCAGCAGCCGCGTCAAAAAACTTCCGGTTCCGGGAAGCGGTGCACGCTCAGCTGGTGCGTCATAAATTCCATCAATCTCCTTCCCAGAATCAGACAGCTCTTTTAGCGTCACAAACAGCGGCACTTTCTTGATTTCATGTTTAATCGCCCGCAGCGCAGTGTTGCTTGAGAAAGGTTGTTTTACCTGCCCCGGCTTCCCCAAAACAAACAGCTTGGGGAATTCGGCTACAGCGTCATCCCCGCAATGCGACGCACCTGCTCCAGCCGCCCAAAATCGCGCGGGTCAAATTCGGCCTTCAGTTTGGCTACATCGTAACGCTGCTCGGCGGTCAGCTTATCCAGCACGTTCACATGGGTAAACACATTTTCCAGCGGCTCAGACTCCATACGGCCCAAAATGCGCACAAAACCCCACCCGTTCAAACAGGCTCGTGTAATATTTTTCGAATGCCAAACTTCCATTTGGTTTCATCAACCACGCGTTTAGCCGTTTTTTTCGGCAACTGGCTGGCCATATTTTTCCCCAAAGCCAACCAACGGCCTGGGTAATTGGGGCTTGAATTTCAGGGGAATGGCAAAGGCATTTGTTTCCTCCAAACAGGTTCGTTTCAATTTGCTGGCAATCGGAAGAATGATACCAAATTTTTGGTTTTTTGTGCGAAAAAAGAACCCCAAGCCCTCCTCCTGGGGAGAGAACTCTGGCCCCTCTCTCTGCTCCTGAGGGCTGAGGGAGGACATGTTTCTTGGAAAAAGATAGCTCATCAAGGACAATTCTGATGTCTTCCAAAACGTCAGAAGGAGTTCAAGATGAGCTATCCCGTTTTATCAATGGATTCAAACAATCGCCACCCATTTGCCTTGTCTCAATAGCTGGCAGAGTTGAAAATGTTGGTTTGGTTACCATCGGCATCATGCGTGCAGAAAGTTGCCAACAGCAGCAGATTGCCCGCCAGGTAGCGAACAGGTGAGAAAATTGAGAGCTGCGCTAGACGCTTGCGACGTTTTCTGGACAATGCACTGTTGACCGCTGCACGCCTTCCAATCGCACAATGGACCGCCTGGATTTTGTATCATTGAGGGGACAAGTCATAATCAAATGAAGGGTATCGCTACCAGAGGTGGTTGTGCTGGCCGATTCAATTTTGCAGGCTGTGCTAACCTGGGATGGTACTATCTGTTCCGCGTGAATGACAAAGGTATGTACCGATGAAGGCGATTTGTCTGGATCAATTGCATTGCAAGCTGGGGAACAGTGGTCGGCTGCTGGGCTTGCTTCAAGCAGCCAACGGCACGCTGGCATAAACCGTGGGCCCTGGTGACCAACTTCACGACGCTGACTGGATTCGGTTGCGAATCGAAACTGGCAAGAACAAAGCTTCCGTGACCTGAATGGCTGGCAGTGGGCAGACCGCATCTCCAGACCACAATTTGAGGTGGTTGCCTATGCGGTCAGGCTTGTTGGGCAGATGGTAATTGGCGGGTGCCAGCCCCATATCAAGGGTTATGCTTTGGTTTATGCTTTACGCAGCTGCAAGGTCACATCCTGGTCACCGATGGAGACAGTTTGTGTGTACAGCGCGTCAGGCATCGGGCCGGATTGCAGGTTAACGGTGAGCGTTTCTTGCTGCACGTAGTCGGCAAAGTTGGTCAGCGCGGCAGCAACATCGCCAGCAGCGCCCTGGTAGCTCAGCTCGATGCGGTCGGAGATTTCCAGGCCGGCGTCTTTGCGCATGTTGTTGACCTGGCGCACCACGTCGCGGGCGTACCCTTCCTGCACCAGCGCGGGCGTCAGTTCGGTATCTACTGCCACCGTCACGCCTTTGTCAGAGGCAACGGCCGTTCCACCTCGTGATTCCGTCTGCACCAACACATCCTCATCACCCAGGCTGACCGTTTCACCAGCCACCTCGATGGTGAGCGATTCGCCCGCCTGCAACGTGCGCGCCTGCTTCCGCCGGATCGAGCGCCATCAGCGCCTGCCGCACCTTGGGGAAATCCTTACCAAACTTCGGCCCCAGCACGCGATTGTTGGGCATGAGCACGTAGTTCACCAACGCACCCACCTCGGAGACCACCTCGACTTCCTTGACGTTGATCTCTTCGGCCAGCACGTCAGCCAACTCTTGCAAGTCGTCCTGCGCCTGCTGGCTGCCCACGTTGATCCGCGCCTTGGCCAGCGGCTGGCGCAGCTTGATGTCCTCTGAGCTGCGCGCCGAACGGCCGAGACTGGCGGCGGTGATCGCCAGACCCATCTTGTCCAGCAGGCGACGGTCCAGCGAAGCCGCGTCGGCATCCGGGTAGAGCGTGTGGTGTACGCTCAGCGGTGCATTTTCATCCACGCTGCGCACCAGATTTTGGTACATCACCTCCGTGGTGAACGGGATGAACGGGGCCAGCAGGCGGATGAATTTGACCATGACCTGATACAAGGTGCGGTACGCGGCGTTTTTGTCGGCGTCGGCTTCGCTTTTCCAGAAGCGGCGGCGGCTGCGGCGCACGTACCAGTTGCTCAGGTCGTCGAGCAGCGCTTCGAGCGCTTGCGTTGCTTTTTCAGCATCGTATTTATCCAAAGAGGCGCGGACGGAAACGGCCGTTTCATCCACCCGCTCCTTGATCCATGCATCCAGCTGGGCATGCGCCTCGATGGGCGACGGCGTGCTGTCCAAAAAGTCCTGCACCGATGGCGTCCAGCCATCCAGATTGGCGTACGACACCAGGAACGAATACACGTTCCACAGCGGGATGAGGAAGCGGCGGCGCGTCTCATCACCCACATGGAAACCAAAGCGTAAATTCTGCTCCGGCTTGCAGCTCGCATAAAGCCAGCGCATCGTGTCTGCGCCCATCTTGTCGGCGGCTTCGTTGAACTCGATGGAATTGCCCCACGATTTGTGCATCTCACGGCCGTCTTCGGCCAGCAGCGTGGAGTAGCCAAACAAGTTCAGGAACGGCGGCTCGTCGCCCAGCACCGTGCTTTGCGCCAGCAGACTGTAGAACCAGTTGCGGAACTGGCCAGGGAACGATTCGCTGATCCAGTCCGCCGGATACCATTTCTCCCAATAGTCGGGATGATGGCGATAACCCAGCGTGCTGAACGCCACGATACCCGCATCCAGCCACGGGTTGCCCACGTCCTTGATGCGGCTCACCTTGCCACCACATTCCGGGCAGGCGATCTTCACCGCGTCGATAAACGGTCGATGCGGTGTGTGCCCCTCAAAAGTCTCCCAACCTTCGACGGCACGCTCTTCCAACTCTTGCTCATCACCCACGACGGTAAAATGGCCGCAGTCGGCGCATTCCCAGATGGGCAGCGCCAGACCCCAATACCGCTTCTTGGAGATCATCCAATCGTGCATGTTGCGCAGCCAATCCATCTCCCGGTCGTAGCCAAAGCCGGGATACCAGTTGATTTTCTCCACGCGGTCCATGATCTGGTAGCGCAGGCTAGCTTGCTTCTCCGCTTCCGTCACCTCTTCGCGCGGCTTATCGTACAGCTCGCCCATGCTGATGAACCATTCGTCTACCAGCCGGTAGACCAGTTCCGTGCCACAGCGCCAGCAGTGCGGGTAGCGGTGGGCGTACCGCTGCTTGCGGTAATACACACCCTTCTCGCGCAGATTTTCAAAGATGGCTTCGGCCACTTCTTGCGAATGTTGCCCAGTCAGCCAATCAAAACCGTCGATGTAGACGCCGTTTTCATTCAGCGGGGCGATGATGGGCAGATCGTTTTCCTTGCTAAGCTGGAAGTCCTCCGCACCGCAGCCAGGCGCGATGTGCACGATACCGGTCCCTTCATCCGCGCCCACCTCTTTCCAAGGGATGACGCGATGGGTGTAGTTGGCTTCAGCAAATGCAGCCATCGCCGCTGGCAGCTCATCAAACGGGCCGCGATAAGTCCAGCCGAGCAGCTCCTCACCCTTCAGCTTGCCCACCACTTCGTACTTGCCGATAAGGCTGTTTTTGACCGCTTCTTCGGCGAGGTAGTAGGTCCAGCCATCTTCGTGCTGCACTTTGACGTAGGTGAGTTCCGGGCCAACGGCCGCCGCAACGTTGCTGGTCAGCGTCCAGGGCGTGGTTGTCCAGACCAGCAGCGCCTCATTCTCGCGGTCCACCAGCGGGAACTTCACAAACACGGAATCGTGCGTCACTTCAAAGTAGCCATCGGTGACGATTTCGTGCTGGCTGATGCCGGTGCCGCAGCGGGCGCACCAGGGCATCACGTCGCGCCCTTTGTAGAGCCAGCCATTGTCGCGGCAGGTCTTCAAAAACTTCCAGATCATGTAGTTGTTTTCGTTGCTAAAGGTGAAGTAGGAACCGCCCACGTCCACCAGACCCAACATGCCCACGACCTGCTCTACCGTACCCGGTGATCGGGCCTTTAGGGCCCTGATGGGTCACTTCTTGCTGGGCGTCTTCCTTCATCATGGCGCTGAGGCGGCGCAGTTCGTCCGGGCTGTTCCAATCCATCCAGTAACCCAGGCGCATGGATTGCTCGGTTTGCACGGCCGCATAGTTCAGCACCCGCGCCTTGCACAGCTTAACGAAGTTTTCCAGGCCAAACTCTTCGATGTCGCGCTTGGTTTTGAAGCCAAGCTCTTTTTCGACCTCGACCTCGACCCACAAGCCCTGGCAGTCGAAACCATTTTGCCAGCGCAGGTTTTTGCCCTGCATGGCCTGGTAGCGCTGGTACAGATCTTTGTAGGTGCGGCCCCAGGCGTGGTGTACGCCCATCGGGTTGTTGGCGGTGATGGGGCCGTCGATGAAGCTATACCGCTTGCCACTATTCGCCCGCAGGCGGCGCAGCTCGTTGAAGGCATCGGTTTCTTGCCAAAATTTCAGGATTTCTTGTTCTTGTTCCACAAAGTCCACTTTGTTGGAAACGTCTTTGAAAGACATAGCGTTTACTCCGTATTTCGTATTCCGTGTTGCGTAGGTTTGTAATTTGGTAATTGAGTAATTGGGTAATTCCCGACGACGACTTGCTAACCTGTGAGATTAGAAACGGCCGTGTCGGGGCCAGTAATTCGTTTAGATATTCGTATTCGGAAGTATGTGTTCATCATTTGATTTTTCATGATAATGGAACCACTCTGCCAGATTGTCCGATTGTTGCTTCAATATTTTTCAGTATCTCATCAACGATCTGATCAGCTATTTCTCCGTTAATCTCACCTGCAAAACTTATATGAATGCCAGGGTCTTCAAACGAAAATGCAATTTCAATCCCCTCGACCTTAATTCGATGATCGCCCCACCCGGCAATCGGTTCGCTTCTAAAAGTGAGCGGGCGAAGTGCTTGAGAAAAATCATCTTTGTGAAGATTAAACCAGTCATCATTCGGTCTGATTAAATATTCTCGTACCATTGCTCAATACCAAATGTATCGCGTTTCGGTTGCCGAAAGCTGTTTGGTATCGGCAAAGTCGAACCGGTGCATAGCGACGGGCCAATAGTTTTGGTCGCGGGTGACGATGCGTTGGTTATCGTTCCAGCGCACCATCGTGGGCACAGTTTCCAGCGTTTTACCCGCCATTTCCATCGGTTTGGTGTCGGTAATCAAAAAATAGACATCCGCCGATACCTGCTGCATCGCCAGCGTCTCGTCGCCGCCGATTTTACCGTTGAGGGTAACGGCCGTATTCCCCGTCACCTTCTTCGCCTGCAAAGCCAGTCCCAGCCCAATTGCCGAGGGAAACCAGAAAATAGTATCCGGTTCGATGTCGAGGTCTTCGTGGTGGGTACGGCCGTTTACCGCCCGCGTCCCTGTAATATTCGTCTCCGAAAAAAGCAGCGTACCTTCAATTTGTAGACCACTGCCCCAAAAGCGATACGCCAAGCGCTCCGGCGCGCCATCGGCCCGCCGCACCAAATGGTACAGGTACGAATGCCCCGAAGCCGCCTCGCGCGCATCCAAATCGACGCGCAGCACTTCGTAACCCTCGGTCGCCTGGGTCAGCCGCCAATGCTCAACGGCTCCTGTCGGCACGCCATCAATCTCGTACCGCATCAGGCCGGCGCCAATTGGCTTCTCGTAATCCTGTTCCTTAACGATAAATCTCATAACAAAAACCAATTTCACCGCGGAGACGCGGAGAACGCTGAGTTTTCTCTTTTTACCAATCTCTGCGCCCTCTGCGTCTCCGCGGTTATTTTTACTCTAATTCTACGTAGATGCGCTTGTTGATTTTGCCCTTACTTTTGTAATCGGTGATGCGCACACGACCGACTTCCTTTGTATTGGCCACGTGCGTACCGCCGTCTGCCTGCAAATCCAGCCCAACCAGCTCTACGGTGCGCACTTCGGGAATACCTTCCGGCAGCAAGCTAATCTTGGTGCGAATTAGATCGGGAATTTGGAACGCTTCTTCGCGCGGCAAAATTTGCACGCGGGTTGCACGAGCGGCTTCAACTTCGACGTTAACGGCCGTTTCAATCTCAGCCACCAACTCCTGCCGCATCGTCTCAAACTCAAAATCCATACGACCCTTCAGTGGCTCCATGTTGCCGCCCGTCACCGAAGCCCCATAATCGCGCCAGACCACGCCACACAAAATGTGCATCGCCGTGTGGGTACGCATGAGCTTGTAGCGGCGTTCCCAATCGAGCTGACCCGTTACGGCCGTTCCCACGACCGGCGGCTCACCCTCCACAAAATGAACCACCTCGCCGCCTACTTTCTTTACCTTGGTCACGTTCCAGGTTTGGTCGCCAGCCGTGAACGTGCCTTCATCATTAGGCTGTCCGCCACCGCCAGGGTAAAACGCAGTTCGATCCAAGACCACACCATTGTCTTCGGTAACGGCCGTTACCACCGCCGCAAAATTCTGCACATATGCATCGGTTGTGTACAAAAGCTCCGTCATTGTGACCTCCAGGCAATAAAAAACGCCTTCATCCCAAATTTGGGACGAAGGCGCATTGTCTCCGCGGTACCACCCAAGTTCCCGGCACATCTTGTACCAGACACTCTACCAGCCACCTGAGAATGGCTGCAAGCCCGCTAACGTGGGCCGAACCCGTCTGAGCCTACTTGTTTCCGTTATCCGTATTCGGTAATCTGTAATCGGTTTTACCGCTTACCATTCACCGCTTACCGAACACCGGTCTTTCAGTCAGAAGCTCCGGAGGGATTTTCGTTTTCTTGCCTGTACCTGACTTCCACCATCTCAGGTTCGCTAAACCAGCCTACCAAACTACTCGTCTCCATCAACGCTTATTTTAGTTTTTAATTGGAAAAGATTATGCCAAAACGGCCGTACTCTGTCAAACATTAGCCAATTGTACCATGACCCACCACCCCTTACTCTTATCATATAGATCATATGGCCAAATTGAATTAAAGTAACCTAACACAAATATGAAGCGATGATAAATGGCACAAAAAAACAGTTCATATGTAACATCGCCTCGGCAAATAACGTATAGACAACCATACTTGCTTGTGATACCCTTTAGACACTTATGGCATAGGCAGGCTGAACAATCCGCAAAATAAACAACAATAAATATTGTTAGTTTGCTAAAATAACTATAAGCAACAACTTTACTTTGATTGAAGGAAACTGGTAATGGCAGACGAACCAAAAAAAGTGGTTTGCATCGAAGACGAATTAGAAATGATTGAGCTGGTAAAGCTCATTTTAGGTCGTAACAAATTTGATGTTACTGGTGCAGTTGGCGGACATGAAGGTCTGACCAAAATCAGTGAAATTCAACCCGACCTCGTCTTACTCGATCTAATGATGCCAGAAATGGATGGTTGGGAAGTGTATCAGAAGATGAAAGCTTCTGAGGAAATGCGCGACATCCCCGTGATTGTGGTAACCGCCAAAGCCCAAAGCATCGATAGAGTCTTAGGTCTGCACATTGCCCGCGTGGATGATTACATTACAAAACCGTTTGGCCCGCAAGAACTTCTAGACAGCGTCGAACGCGTGATCAATAGCAAAGCAAAAACGCAACAGGAGATTAGCTCCTGAAATAGGCACCTGTTCCTGGCAAAGGCCCTCCTGCTGTGCAGTTGGGCCTTTTTTTGTTTTGGGCCAATTTATGCAAACAATATATCGTTCTCCCTAAATTTTTGATATACTCCAACGGGTTCCGCCTAAATTTGGAAAATGAAAACTTTATCAAAGGGGATAATTTGCAAATAAGATTTTGGGGGGTGCGAGGAACTATCCCCACCCCAGGACCAGAGACGATTCGTATTGGAGGCAATACCTCTTGTGTGGAGTTACGCACGTCCGATCAGCAGCTAATTATCATCGATGCCGGTTCAGGAATCCGTCGATTAGGTAAAGAGCTGGTCAAAAACAATCCCGATCGCATCATCGGCAATATTCTTATCAGCCATACCCACTGGGATCATATTCAGGGATTTCCTTTTTTTGCTCCAATATTCGGCCGTAATAACCGGTTTGTGCTTGTGGGTAAACGCCGCGTTGGTAAACAACTAGAAGAAACGATGGCTGGCCAGTTTATTGAGCCCTATCTCCCCTTTGCTTACAAATCACTTCCCGCCGATCTCATTGTTAAAGAAATTCAGGACGGCGAAACCATTATCATTGGTGACAATACGCGCGTTACAGCAACCGATCTAAACCATCCTGGGGGATGTCTAGGATTTCGGATTGAGAATAATGGGTTTGTTTTTGTGTATTGCAGCGACGTTACCCACTATGATGATGGCTTTGATCCTAATCTACTGCGGCTGGCTGAAGGTGCGGATTTGTTGGTGCATGATTCTCACTTTTCCACCATTGAGGAGCGGAAAAAGTTCAAGGAATACGGTCACAGCGCCTGGCAAGAGGCCGTTCAGGCGGCCATTGAAGCACGAGTAAAGTGCCTCGCCCTCTTTCACTATTCCCCTGACCTTTCGGATGACGACCTGGATGACATTTTGGTGAAAGCCCGTAAGGTTTTTCCACAAACCATGTTGGCCCGCGAGGGGCTAACCATCTCACTCCCTCTCGACGAATTGCCAGATTGATCCCATTTTGATGCTTAAACTGCTTTGCTGGAAAAATAGAATAGTTTACAATAAACAGATAACCAAAATATGGTGTGTAAAGCAATTCAGTAGGCCATCTGGTTAAAATATACAGGGAATCATTTTGTCAAGACAATTCACATCAGCACCTGGAGAAAACAGTCACCAATCGGTCCTCATTGTCGATGATGAACCAATGGCGCGAACATTGCTGCGCCTGATGTTAGTTCGAGCGGGCTTTCACGTAACGGAAGCAGAAGATGGCTTCGATGCCCTGGACAAAATCCGCAAAAATCAGCCTGATGTTGTGCTGCTGGATGTGATGATGCCAGGGATGGATGGTTTTGCCGTGTGTGAACAGCTTCGCAGCGAAGCCGCTACGGCCGAATTACCCATCATCATGCTTAGCGCCAAAACGGATCTGGACAGCATTAACAAAGGTCTGCGGGCTGGCGCAACCGTCTACCTGACAAAACCGATCTCCCCTGAGGATTTGACGCAACACGTAAAGGATGCCCTCGTGCATTTTGATGAGGACGCCTAACCTGAATTTCACCAACAGACAACCACAAACCTGTAGCAAGTTCATTGCCGAATCATCCGGTTTGTGATAAAAAACACAAGAAAGCATTCGTTATTATTTGAATTGCTTATTACATTTTGGAGGCAGAAAGTTATGCTATTAAAGCGATTGGGTATTGGGGTTGTTTCACTGCTGATTGGCTTTGGCTTAACCGTTATTATTGTACAGCTTATTGGCACCACATTAGAAGAGTACGGTGTTTACTACACTTTCTTCACATCATTCGCTTTGGGCTGTGCCATAGCCATCTGGCTTGATAAGTTTATGGGTACAGAAATGCTGCCCAAATAACCGCAGGAATTATTACGCTGGATAAATTTAGTATGCTATGACAAGGTCTCCCAAAACAGGAGGCCTTTTTGTTTTCTCACTATTTCTGTAAACGGCCGTTTCCCACCCATTTTCTTCACTTTTCTGGCAACGGCCGTTTCCCTAAAATTAACGAAAGGATATGAACATGTCAGCAAAAGTTATTGATGGAAAAAAAGTAGCCGCCAGAGTACGGGATGAAATTGCCGCCGCCGTGGCCGAAATGAAAGAAAAGCACAACTACACCCCTGGATTGGCCACCGTGCTGGTCGGCGAAGATCCCGCCTCGGCCACCTACGTGCGCAGCAAGCAGCGCATGTGCGAACAGCTTGGCATCCGCTCTATTGGGCATAAGCTGCCGGCCGAGACTTCGCAGGAAGAGTTGGTTGAACTCGTGGCCAAGCTCAACGCCGACCCCGAGATCAATGGCATTCTGGTGCAGCTGCCTCTGCCCAAGCACATCGATGAAGAAACCGTGCTCAACACGATTGATTTGGAGAAAGATGTCGATGGCTTCCATCCGGTGAATATCGGCCGTTTGGCCATGAAAGGGCGCACACCACTGTTTATCCCCTGCACACCGGCAGGCTGTATGGAACTGCTGGCAGACGCTGGCGTGGAAATGAATGGCGCAGAAGCAGTAATTGTGGGTCGCTCCAACATCGTGGGGCTGCCGATGGCCATGCTGCTGCAAAAAGCAAATGCCACCGTCACCATCTGCCACAGCCGCACGCGGGACTTAACGGAGCATCTAAAGCGGGCCGACATCGTGGTAGCGGCCATCGGCTGGGCAGAAATGATTAAGGGCGATATGTTGAAACCTGGCTGTGCCGTGATTGACGTAGGCATAAACCGCGTGGATGATGACACACGTGAACGCGGCTACCGTCTGACAGGCGATGTGGAATACGACAGTGCCGCCGAGGTAGCTGGCGCTATTACCCCCGTTCCCGGTGGGGTTGGCCCAATGACCATCGCCATGTTGATGAAAAACACCCTGCGCGCCGCAGAAATTGCATTAGCAAAGCAGTAATCGGTTTTCAGTGAATCAGTAGGTCAGTCAGCAGTTTACTGACCTACTGAATACTCACTTACTGACCACTGGCCTCTTCCAAATCCTCTGGCGAGTTGATATTGGCAAAGGAACGGCCGTTCCTATCAAACCGCTCAATTTCCTCCCGATCCACAAATTGCACGTCTACCTCACCAAAAAAGCCTGTGATTTTTAAGCGTTTTTCCTTCAGCTTGGCCTCAATGGGATTCAGGCACGCTTTGCTGTAGATGGCGTGGAGCGGCTCTGGATATTTTTCCCAGCGCGGCACAATCACATCAGCCGATTCTCGCAGCGCAATCATATGTTCCAGCAGTGAACGGTTAAGCCAGGGCATGTCGCAAGCAACAACAAGGGTATGGGGATGGCTGGCAGCGTAAACGGCCGTAAAAATTCCCCCCAGCGAGCCATGATCCGGATACACATCCGACACCATCGGCAGATTGAGATGGGCGTATTCGTCTGGCTTGTTGGTGATGAGCAGCATCTCATCACCCAGCCCCGCTACGGCGTCAATAACCACTTCAATCATGGGTCGGCCTTCAAACAGCACAAATGATTTGTCTTTGCCCATGCGGCTGCTTTGGCCTCCCGCCATGATGGCGACTGTCAAGTTATTTGCCATGATTTACCTTTTGTGTGTGAAAGAAAAGGTGAGACAAGTGGTGTTGCGTTAAATCGCTTTGCCTGGATTTTCCTCACCTGCCTCGCGCCTACGCCTCGTTGTCCAGCATGAATCGGTAGAAAACCTGGTTGCTCAAGAACCACCCTTTTTGCGTCAGGCGCAAACGGCCGTTTGCCACCTCAACCAAATCCCACTCCACCATCTGATCCAGTGTACCGTCATAAACTTCGGCCACCGACTGGCCAAATTTGGCCTCGAATGCTGCCAAATCGAGCCCTTCATTCAGCAAGCGCAGCTGGGTCATCATTGTATCAGAGATTGCTTCGGCACGGCTGACGGGATGGCTGGCAGCAACGGCCGTTGACAGCGGATACCCCGGCGCAGCAGCTTCTTCCAATCGGCGCAGGTAAACGCGCGGCTGCTTCACAATTTGGTAACGCACACCGGCGGCGTGGCCATGCGCCCCCGCACCCAGGCCCAGATATTCCCCGTTGCGCCAGTAGGTCAGGTTGTGTTCACATTCTTTGCCCGGTTTGGCCCAGTTGGAAATCTCGTAATGGTCATAGTCGTGTTCAGCCAACAGCGTACAAGCCAGTTCATACTGGTCGGCAGCGAGGTCAGGGTCTGGGGGTTGGATACGGCCGTTCAGCAGCCAACGCTGCATCGGCGTGCCCGGTTCAATCGTCAGGCAGTAGAGGCTTAGATGGGTGGGATCCAAATCCAGCACCGTGCGCACACTTTGCTCCCAACTTTTCAGCGTTTGTCCCGGCACACCATAAATCAAGTCCAGGTTGAAATTGTCCAGCCCCACCTGCCGGGCCATTGCCACCGCGTCTACCACCGTGCCAAAATCATGTTCTCGTTCCAGCAGCGCCAGCTCAGATGCAACCACGCTTTGCACGCCAAAGCTGATGCGATTGATGCCTGCCTGGTGAACGGCCGTTAAATAATCCAGATCCACCGTCCCCGGATTCGCCTCCATCGTCACTTCCGCGTCGGCAGCCAGATCAAAATGTGCCCGCACTCCCGCCAAAATGCGCTCTAGAGACGCAGGCGACATCAACGATGGCGTACCGCCGCCAAAAAAGATGGTGTGTACCGGTCGCCGCACGCCACCCGTCACCTGAGCCATCTCCATCACCAGGGCATCGGCATACGTCTCCCGCAAATCCAGCAGGCTGGTGTACGTGTTGAAATCGCAGTATGCGCAGCGATGTTTGCAGAAGGGAATATGCAGGTAGAGGCTAAGGCTAGGTTCAGACATAAATGTAATTGGGTAATTGAGTAATTACCGAATTACTCAATTACTTTCCAACATTGAACAATGGTTAAAGTCAGTGTTTACTCTCGACAAACGGCCGTTCCCGTCGCTTGTCTAAGCAGTCAGCATACCGTATCATATCTTCAATGACAACCGGAGAAAACGGCCGTATTCATCACCTGTTAAGCAAGGACCGCTTATGAACGCACAGCGCCCCAAACTAAATGCCGAACGAATGGCTCGCCTGGTTGAAATTAGCCGGGTACTCAACGCCACCACCAATCTCGACCATTTGCTCTCCCGCATCATTTCCGAAGCGGCCGATCTAACCAACGCGGAAGCCGCCTCCATTTTGCTGTTGGACCCCAAAACGCAGCAGCTTCATTTCAAAGCGTCTTCTAACGAAGTGCCGCCCGAATTGGCCAATATGACCGTTTCGCTCGATGGTTCGATTGCCGGAGCCATTCTTACCGAAAACAAGCCAATGTACATCCAGGACGTGTCCAAAGACTCGCGCTGGAACCAAAATGTGGATGATGCGATTTCCTTCCATACCCGCTCTATTTTGGGCGTGCCCATGCACAACGTAAACCAGGAACCGGTCGGCGTGCTGGAAGCGCTCAACAAAAACGGTGGCGGCGATTTCTCCATTCAGGATTTTGAGACGCTCTCCATTTTGGCAGATATTGCCGGCGTGGCGGTGGAACAGGCCCGGCTGTTCAACGAGTTACAGCAGGCCAACGCGGAACTCAATGAGCTGGATCAGCTCAAAACCGATTTCATTGCCATCGCCTCGCACGAACTGCGCACGCCGCTGTCGGTAATTTTGGGCTACGTTTCCTTTTTGCGTGATGAAGCAGGGCCAGAGATGACGGCCCAGTTCGACAATGTGCTACAAGCGGCCGTTCATCTGCGGGCTCTCATTCAAGACATGCTCAACCTGCGCTATGTGGATGCTGGCACGGCGGCGCTCACCCGCAAAAAGGTGAATTTGGTGGCTCTGGTTCACGATATGAACCTGGAACGGGATGAAACGGCCGTTGCCAAAGAGCAAACCGTCCACGTCACCCTGCCAGAGCATGAACTGCTCGTCCTCATCGACCAGGACATGATGGAAGTGATCATCGGCAACCTGCTCAACAACGCCGTCAAGTTCACGCCCAAGGGCGGCCAAATTGTTGTAAAAGTGGAGCGTCAAGGGCGCGAAGCGTGGTTCCGCATCAAAGACAGCGGCATCGGCGTGCCAGAAGACCAGCTAGAACGCATTTTCAAGCGGTTCTACCAGGTCGA
Source organism: Ardenticatenaceae bacterium (assembly GCA_020634565.1). Lineage (GTDB taxonomy): Bacteria > Chloroflexota > Anaerolineae > Promineifilales > Promineifilaceae > Leptofilum. The sequence continues at coordinate 558,254 of JACKBN010000004.1, read as the reverse complement.
ATCACCCCTGCGCCGCCAGCATGAAGGCATGGGGCTGGGTTTGTCCATCGCCAAAGAGTTGGTAGAGCTGCACGGCGGCCGTATTTGGGCCGAAAGTAGCAACCGGGAGGGCAGTGAATTTATCATCGCCCTGCGTCTGGAGCTGCCCCCCACCGGACTGCTATGACATTAGCTTACTCCCATGCTTATTACGAATCCTTACCCAAAAAACGGATGGGTGCGGGCTGTTTGTTCTTTAATGAAAGAAACGAAGTTCTCCTGGTCAAACCAAACTACAAGCCGGGTTGGGAAATTCCCGGCGGCGGCGTGGAAGATAACGAGTCACCCAAACAATGTTGCCAGCGCGAAGTTTTTGAAGAAATTGGTTTGAACCGGGAAATTGGGCGGCTGCTGGTGCTTGATTACAACCGTCCAAATGACCCTAAAACAGAATCCTTGATGTTTGTTTTTGACGGCGGTGTATTGGACGAATCAGACATTGCTGCCATTCAACTGCCAGCCGATGAACTCAGCGAATTTGCCTTTTTTCGCCGAGACACCTTGCCTAACACGATGACAAAACCATTAAAAGCGCGTGTGTTGGCGGCCTGGCAGCAGTATGATTACGGTCAAACACTGTATTTGGAAAATCAGCAAAAAGTATGATTCTTTTACGAAAGACACCCATTCAAAAACGAATCAAAACCGCCTATGCGAAGCTATTCTTGCTTGCTTTCATTGCCTTCGCCTTGATACAAGTTCAACTTGTTAACGCCCAAAGCAGCAGTGAAGTGGCCATGCTGGCGTTTGATGGCCCGGTAACGCCGATTATGCACACCTATTTTGAGCGCGGATTGGCGGAAGCGGCCGTTTCTGGGGCAGATGCGGTGCTCATCACTTTAAATACGCCAGGGGGTGCAGTCGTCACCACACTTGAAATTGTGGAATTGTTTCGCGCCTCAGAGATTCCGGTGATTGTGTACATTGGGCCAGAAGGCGCGATGGCAGCCTCTGCTGGCAGCATTATTACGGCCGCAGCCCATGCCGCTGGCATGGCTCCCGAAACCATCATCGGCGCGGCCTCACCCATCAATTCCGATGGCAGTGACATTAACGAGACGGCCTACCGCAAAGAAGTAGAGGCGCTCAAAGCCACCATCCGCAGCCTGACAGAGCGGCGTGGCCCGGAAGCCGTGGCTTTAGGCGAAGCAATGATTGAGGATGCCCGCGCCGTCAGTTCGCAAGAAGCGTTGACAGCCGGTTTTATTGACGCCATCGCTGACTCACCAGAAGATTTGTTGGCGGCGCTAGACGGCCGTACTGTCCTCGTCAATGGCCAAGAGCAAGTGCTGCATACGGCCGTTGCCAATCAAACCGCCATCCCCCTCACCTTCATCGAGATGCTGCTGCTGGCCCTCACCAACACAGTGCTCGTCTCCATCCTGATGGCCATTGGCGTCCAGGCCATCATCATCGAAATTTCCAGCCCAGGCGGTTGGGTTGCCGGATTTATCGGCGTGCTCTTTTTGGGCATTGGGCTGTACGGTTTGGGGCAATTGCCAGTCAACTGGTTGGGCCTGGGCCTGATTTTGGTCGCCTTTGTGCTGCTGGGGCTAGAAATAAAAGCGCCAACGCATGGCGCATTGGCCATCGCCGGAACGATTACGCTCATTGCCGGACTGCTGGTATTGTTTAACTCCGGCACGCCAGAATTCGTGCGCCTGTCCATTCCCGCCGCCATCGCCATTGCCCTATTTACCGCCAGCTTTTTTGTGGCCATTCTGGCCTTTGCTGTGCGCGCACAAGGGAAGCAGCCCATTACCGGGCAACAAGGCATGCTGGGCCAAATTGGCATCGCCCGCGACTCGTTTGACCCCGACGGCAATTTGTACCGGGGCACAATCACCCTTGAGGGCGAAATTTGGCAAGCCACCTCCAGCCAACCCATCCATTTTGGCGATGAGGTGAAAGTGCGCCAGATGCAGGGCATGAAAATGCAAGTTGAACCTGTGGCCGAAACGGCCGTTCTGGAGGCACCACTCGCATGACCGAATTCATCCTTCGCCAACACGATGTAGAAAAAACGGTGCAGGCTCGCCGCCAGGGCGACAAGATTGAAATCACGCTCGATGGCGAAACGGCCGTATTCCAGCTCATTGCCGACATGTCAGACGGCATCCTGCTGGAACGCACCCTGCCCAATGGCGCACGCCAGCAGTGGCGGCTGGTGGGGCATAAAGATGGGACACAGCGCAATTTGTGGCTGAACGGCCGTACCCATCAATACGAGCGCGTTTTGCCCCGTGGTGGTGGCGCTGCCAGTCAGGATGTTTCGCTGTCGGCCACCATCCCCGCCGTCGTTGCCGACATTTTGGTCAGCGTGGGCGATCAGGTGGCAGATGGTGACAAGCTCATTCTGCTAGAATCCATGAAGATGATCATCCCCATCCAAGCCCCCTACAGCGGCACCGTCACCGCCCTCCACTGCGCCAAAGGCGATTCCGTGCAGGCAGGCATCCCCCTGATAGAATTGGACGAGGCACAATAAAAATCAATCCGCAGGTTTCGCAGATTAAAACCAAAAATCTGTGTAATCTGTGACTAAAACTTTTAGAAGGAACCGACTAAATGAACCAAAACCGTCTCGACAAACTCACCCACCAAATCCTGGCCCACGGCGTGGACGGCATCGCCCTGGTACCCGGCCCCAACATGGCTTACCTCAGCGGCATTCATTCCCACGTCAGCGAACGGCCGATCGTCCTCTTTTTCCCCGCCGATGATGAGCCTGCCATTGTCATTCCTGGCTTGGAAGCAATGAAAGCCCGCGCCGCCGGCATTCCCGAAGATCGTATTTTCGCCTGGAGCGATGATGAAGGGTACACGGGAGCTTTTCAGCAGGCATGCGCCGTGCTGGAGCTATCCGATTATTTGCTGGGCGTCGAGGCGCTGCACATGCGCGTGCTGGAGTTGGAACTGCTTAAGCGGTACGCGCCCGGCCTCACCACCACCCACGCGGAACCAATCCTCAGCACCCTGCGCGCCGTGAAGGACGCGGAAGAAATTGCGGCCATGGAGAGAGCTATTGGCGCGGCAGAACGGGCGATGGAGCGGCTGATTCCCATGATTGAGATTGGCATGACGGAAAAGCAGGTGGCGGCCATGCTCACCCAGTTCCAGCTGGATGAAGGCGCCGAATCCATTGCCTTCGGGCCGATTGTGTCTGCCGGACCCAATGGCGCTTCGCCCCATGCTGTGCCTACGGAACGGCCGTTGCAGGAAGGCGATCTGCTGGTGATTGATTGGGGCTGCTATGTAGACGGTTACCCCTCAGACATTACCCGAACCTTTGCCGTGGGCGCGATTGATGCCGAGCTGCGCCACATCTACGAGACGGTGAAACTGGCCAACCAGCAGGGCGTTCTAGTCGCTGAGCCGGGAGTCACCGGACAAACTGTGGATCGCGCTGCCCGCGAGGTCATTGAAGACGCGGGCTACGGTGATTACTTCATCCACCGCACCGGGCATGGCCTAGGCGTCGAAGTGCATGAGCCACCCTTTATGATGGAAGCCAATACCGAAGCGCTGGAAGTGGGCAATGTCTTTACCGTGGAGCCGGGCATCTACCTGCCAGGGCGCGGCGGCGTGCGCATTGAGGATGATGTGGTCATCACTCCCAACGGCCACCGCAGCCTGACTACCATGACGCGAGAGTTGATTACGGTTGGGTAAAAAACGTAATCAGTTTTTGGTAATCGGTAAACAGTCTGGTCTGTCAACTTGGTGGCGGCGCATTTGGCCAATGATGCTAGGGTTGCTGTGGGTTACGGCCGTTTCTGCCTGTCAATCTCCCGCTACCCCCACGCCGACTACCCAACCACCTGCCCTCGACACCCCGGCAGCCATCAGCGAGGCCGCCACGCTGCCGCCAGACGGGTATCCGCTGCCCACCACGGCCCCGGCAACCGAATCGTATCCGGCCAGAACGCCGACGGCCGAATTGATCTTCACCCCGCCGCCCATGTCCACGCTGGCCAGCGATGGCAGCGAACTCTATTTGCCGCTGGTTAACGGGTCTGAAGAGATTACCGCCACGCCGCTGCCGCCGACCCACACGCCCAGCCCAACGCCAACGCCGATACCCACGGTGGATTTTACGGCCGTACGCGCTGAACTCGCCGCCCAAGGATTGGCGCTGGCTCCCGTGAAAATTGGTTTCCACACGGGCCTCGGTGGCAATTCGGCCGGACTGGAGCAATGGATGCGCGCGCTAGACGCCGCAGGCGTTCCCTTCTTTTTGAAAAGCGTAGACAATGCCCAACCAATCTTTCTGGCTCAGGAATTAATGAAGCAGAGCGGCGTGCCGCACATTCTGGTGTACCGCAAATCGGCTCACGGCGGCTCGGATTATGATTGGAACGTACCCAACTACAGCCTGCCACCCGAGCAAGCCGCCGAAATTCATTGGCAAATGCACCGTGATGCCTTTCCGCCAGAGCTGGATCGCGATCTTGTCTGGCTGGAAACGATCAACGAAGTGGATAAAAATCAGGCGGAGTGGCTGGGTCAATTTGCCCTTAAAACGGCCGAATTGGCCATGAACGAAGGGTTCCGCTGGGCTGCGTTTGGCTGGGCTTCCGGCGAGCCTGAACAGACAGATTGGCAAACACCCAGCATGATAGCTTTTTTGCGGCTGGCGGGGAACAATCCCGACCAACTGGCCATCGCCCTGCATGAATACAGTTATCTGGTGGAAGACATTGGCCACGAGTATCCGTACAAAATCGGCCGTTTTCAGACACTGTTTCAGATTGTAGACACGCTGGGCATTCCTCGCCCGACCGTGCTCATTACCGAGTGGGGCTGGACGTATGAAAAGGTACCGTCGCCAGAACAGGCGCTGCAAGACATCGAATGGGCGGCGCGGCTGTATGCCCCGTATCCCGAAGTGAAAGGCGCGGCTATCTGGTTTTTAGGCGGCCAGTTTGCCGGCATTGCCGACCTGGCGCAGAGGCTCATCGCCCCGGTTACGCAGCTAACGCTGCAAACATACTTTAGCGCGCCGCAGCTTCCTGCTCAAGCTCCCATCGAACCGGAGCAATACGCACCATGAGTTTGAAAAATAAAGCCACAGAGGACACAGAGGAAAAAGAGGCGTTGAATGTAAACCAAACCTCTAAACCCTTTGTGCCCTCTGTGGCACAAAAAATCTGGCCCCGCGCGATTTTGCATCTGGACATGGATGCTTTTTACGTCAATGTACATATTTTGGATCACCCTGAGGATGCGGGACGGCCGTTAGCCATCGGTGGCCAGCCGGATCAGCGAGGCGTGGTGGCCTCAGCCAGCTATGAAGCACGTAAACTGGGCATTCGCTCCGCCATGCCGATGAGTACGGCCGTTCGCCTCTGCCGCGATCTCAAAATTGCCCCCGCCAACTGGGATCGCATCCGCAGCTGCTCGCAGCAGGTGATGACCATCCTGGATAACTTTGGCCCCGTAGAGCAAATGAGCGTGGATGAAGCCTATGTCGATTTGTCCGGCTGGGACAATCCTGAGGAAAAAGCGGGGGAAATCAGAACGGCCGTAAAAACCGAATCCAACCTCCCCTGCTCCGTGGGGCTGGCCAGCAGCAAGCTGGTGGCCAAAGTCGCCTCGGATCATGACAAGCCGGAAGGATTCACCGTGGTGCGTCCAGGCGAAGAAGCGGCATTTTTAGCGCCGCTGCCCACCCGTGCCATCTGGGGCATTGGCCCGCGCACGGCCGAAAAGCTAGCAAAGCTGAACATTCACACCTGCGAGCAGCTGGCTCTGGCCGATTTAGGGCTGCTGCAAGGCGCGTTTGGCAGCCAGGGCATTTCATTGAAGGAAAGAGCGCGGGGCGTAGACGGCCGTACCGTGGAAACCGATCGCGGCTTGGCCAAAAGCATCAGCCAGGAATGGACCTTCAGCCAGGATGTGAACGACGCCGATAGGCTGCGACAGCAGCTCCAGAAGATGGCGGCCAAAGTCGCCCAATCGCTGCAAAAGCGGCAGCTGGTGGCCCACACCGTCACCGTCAAGTTTCGCTGGGCGGATTTTACCACCTTCACCCGGCAGCGTTCACTGGAAGTGGGCATTGACGATGCCGAAACAATCTATGCAATTGCCGAAGCAATTTGGGCAGAAAATTGGCCCCCCGGCCAAAAGATGCGCCTGCTCGGCGTGGGCGTCAGCAAAATTGAAGCGCCACAGGTACGCCAGCTTGGCTTCAACTTCCTCGACTAATCGGCGCTGGCAATTTGCACTTCGGTGCGGCTGATCACACGGCCCATGTCGCGGGCAAAACCCAGCACATCAACCTGCGTCAAAATGAAAACGGCCGTTGCCAGCCCCACACCCTCCATTAGAAAAATCAGCCCGTAACCTAAGCCGCTGCCTAGCTCCAAACTCAACAAGAAAAAGTCGCGCAGCGCGCCGCCAGCAAACGTGCCCAACCCCTTAAACACCACCACCGAAATGGTCCACAAGCCCAGGTACGCCCCGGCTTCCTTGTCGGAAGACATGACGGCCATCAAGCTTAAACCGCCGAAGGTGTAGATGCCAAAACCCGCGCCAAACACCAGCAGCGAAATTTCAACGAGATGCACTTGATGGAAAACGGCCGTTGCCGCTAACAAACCCATCCCGACCGCCATCGTCACCAAACCACCACTGGTAATGCGCCGCTGCCGTTCAGGCGGTCGTTTGCGCCACAGGTAAGCTCCACCGACTAGCGTGAGTACCGTGGCCGCCTGCCAGTAGCTGTTAAAACGCGTCGTTCGCGACAGCGGCAGATCAAACACTTCCGCCCCAAACGGCTCCAAAATCGCATCCTGCGCCCAAGCAGAAAACGTAGCCAGCGAAAGGAAAATGAAAAAGCGACGGGTGCGCTTATCCTGCCAAATGCGCTGCATCGTGCTAAACACGCTGCTCTCACGCGCCCGCGCACCCACAGCCGCCATTTCTTCTGCCAGGGTGATGCCCTTTTGTCGTCGGACCGATTGCTCCACGCCCCAAATGGAAAATACCCAAAAGAAGCTGCCGATCAACATCGTCGCGATCACCATCTCCCAAAAGACGACGGGATCAAATTCTTCCATCCAGAAGCTAAAGGTAATGCCCACAATGGCAAAAAAGATGATGAGCACCGTTTCGGCCGTGCTGATGGCTAAACCCTGCCGCGATTTGGGCGCTGAATCGCGCACCAGCGCCAGGTAAGGGCTACCGGAAATCAACGTGCCCACGCCATACAGCAGTGAAGAAGCGATGGCCAAGATCCAGCCCAGCAAGTCAGAATTGCTGCCCGCGTCGTGCACGGCGGCAAAGCGCATCAAGCTCCAACCCAGCAGCGGCAAGGAGAGCACCATCAGTCCACGTCCCAGCCAGATGTAAGAAGTACGCCGCATCCCCAGAAACGGCCGTGTGTCCGAGCGGTGTCCCGCCCACAAACTAAGCGGCGAGAGCAGGTAACGCAGGGCAATGAGCAAACTAACCGGCGCGGCAGGAATGCCAAATTGGGAGATCATCACCCGGTTCCAAATGCTGGTAACAATGATGTCACCCATGGCTGAGCCAATCTGGAAGCTGCTTAAGCGCAGCAGCCGCCACAGGCTAAATGAGAGCTGGTTTTGCTCAGACTTCATGCTGTAATTCCTCATGTGCCGCCACCAGCGCCAGCAGCACATCGTTGGTGATGGTGATGATTTTTTGGTGGATTTGGCCCCAATGAATTGGTCCCTGTGTGCCAATCGTCTCGGCCATGTCATACACAGTCTGGGACAAAAATTCGCGAAAATAAAGATACGCCCGAGTTGTTTCCATCAGCGAGAGACCGTTTTCCCGGCCCAGCCGCTCATAATCACGGCCAATCTTCCTGGCCTCAGCCCGTGCCGCAGACAAACCCGCCTTCTGCGTGAGATATTGCTGGAACAGATGCAGCAGTTGGTGCCCAATCTGGCGCAACTGCTGGCGAGCCGACTCGTCCAGGCGTTGGTACCACGCCTCGTCGTTAAGCGCCCCATCGCTCAGCTCCAGACGTGCGCGGCCTACCATGTTTTGCACAACCAATTGCATACCACCAATCTGGGTACGATCGGCCGTTTCGGCCCGAGCTTCTACCTCTGCTCGACGAAAACGACGGTGACCACCAGGCGTACGCTGCATGGGCAGTTCGCCCTTGTCACCCCAGGCGCGCACGGTTGCCGGATGCACACCCAGGAGTTCGGCCGCTTCACTCAAGTTGATCCAATCGGGTTCCATGCCAAAAACTATAGCAAACTAAACATTTCTGGCAAGAAACTACAGGTTTTTATAACTTTCACTGGTGTGGCTTCAATATAAGGAGATTTGTGGAAAGAGAGCGTTTGAAGTGTATGCAGCTTAACTCCATTCAGCATAACAAGACCCAATTGTCATTCCGAGGTCCTCCGAGGAATCTTCCATCTTCGCCAGTAGAAGGATTCCTCACTTCGTTCGGAATGACAATGCAAACTTCATTCCCAATCCAGGCTGATATCCTTCCAGCGAGGATTTGTTTCCTCGATCAATGCAATTTTCTTGCTGCGCCGCCAGCTTTTGATTTGCTTCTCTCTTGCAAGTGCATCCTTTATATCGCTGAAAGACTCGCAATAAACAAGGCGGTCAATATTGTAACGGGCGGTAAAGCTTTGCGGATGCATTTTCGTTTTGTGTTCGTAGATGCGCCGTTCTAAATTGTTCGTGACCCCAACGTAGAGCACCTGTTGAAAGCTGGCCATGAGATAGACGTAGTATTGCTTCATCCTAAATTCCCTCCAAGTGTCATTCCGAGGTCCTCCGAGGAATCCTTCATCTTTGCTATTAGCAGGATTCCTCACTTCGTTCTGAATGACAATGAAGCGCGTTTTTTGTTATTACGATAGCTTAGCCGGAGCCTGTAAACTACCCTGTCATTGTCATTCCGCGGTCCCCGAGGAATCTTTCACCTTTGCCAGTAGAAAGATTCCTCACTCCGAAGACTTCGTTCGGAATGACAATTGGGAGTTTTAGCGCAAGGTGAGGTCGGCGATCATGGTGAGGAAGACGGTGCTTTCTAGCTGGTTGTACTGGTCGGATGGCGCTTCGGCCCAGGCGACGATGTCTTGCCCGTCTTCTACACGGGCCATGAGGAAGCCCCAGACGGTGCCTTCGTCCGCGTTGTCGTAGCTGAAGTCCACCCGCAGCCAAACCAATCCGCCCAGGGGAAATTCATATGGCTCGCCCACTGCGAAGTTCTGCACATTGGCGCCTGCGTCGCGGACGAGGGTGTTGACGACGCCAACGGTATCCAGCGTTGTTGGTTCAGTGCGCAGGGCCACGAACGTGGTCTCGCCCGCGCCAAACCATTCCCAGCTGCCTACTTGCTGGTAAGCAAAGGTAGCGGGCTGCGCCACGGTGAACCCGTCCAGCGTGGCAATCGGCCAGCGACCGGGCTGGAGGCCGATGCCGACGTCGCGGTAGGCCCAACTGTCGGCGAGGGTTTGCACAACGGCTTGGGTGGTCGCTTCGTCGCTGGAGAGGCCATCCACATCGACGACAAAGCCGGTGCCGTTGTGGACAAAGGTGAGGAAGATGCCGGTGCGCTCGCCTTGTTCTGGCTTGTTGTAGCCGTAGGCCGTGCGCAGGCCGGGTTGACCAGCCACCAATACTTCATTCTCAAACAAGATATCGACCGCGCCAAACTGCTGGAGGGTTTGCGTTTTAAGCGATTCGGGCGTGATCGACTCAGCCAGGTTGGGATAAATGGTGACCTGAAACTGGGTGCTGCCCTGCTGTTGGCTGGTGTAGAGGAGGGTATCCTGGTAGCGGGGATGGAACCAGGCTTCGGGGTATAAGAACTGGAAGCCGAGATAGGGGTCGAGGTACGCTTCGTAGCCGGGGGTGAAGACGCTGTTGTCTACGGTGAGATCGATGAAGGACACGGCCGTTTCTCCCGCCACATTTTCCGCTTGAAAACCAAAAAAGTGCGAGCCGCCAGGCAATGGTTCCCACTCAAAATAAAGCTGGCGTGCATCATCAAAGTAGAGGCTGGGGCCCGGTTCACGCTGCACGCCCGCGTCGGTGTAATAGAGCGTGTAGAGCTGGAACTCGTCGCCGGGCTGGGGCACTAGTTCGGCGGGGGCACCGGTGGCGTCGGACTGTACCGTCCAGACGCGGGTCAGGCTGGCGGTGCGGTGGTCGAAGACGAGGTTGGCATCGACGAAGCTGTCGCCGTCGGTGCGGCGGTAGCGGCCCTGAACGGTAAACAGGGTGCTGCCCGGTTCGGTGGGCCACATCACCACAAAGTCGCCGTTGTCGAAGCTGTCGTACAGGTAGGTTACTTCTGTGTCCCAAACGAAGAAGTCATCGTGCACACCGTCGCGCCATTCGATGATTTCACTGCCGTCGGGCAGGAAAGTGGGTTCGGGATTGAGGTTGTCGTATTCCAGCAGGAGCTGACGGCCGTCTTCCAAGTAGCGTCCGGCAATGAGGGCCACGTTCTCCACGTCGCGGCCAATCACCTGGAAGTTGATGAAGGCGGGATTTTGCAGCCCGGCCACGGGGGCTTGCGCCGCGCTAAGATTGACGGCAGGCGGGGGCAGTTCCGCCTGGCCGACGGCGTGGTAGGTTTGCAAGAAGGCATCCCAGGCGGCGAGTTGGGTGGTTGTGCTGTAATCGGTGTTGTAGTAACGGCCGTTCCGGGGGAAGTAAATCGCCACGCCCTGACTCGTTTTGAGCCCGGCACCCGTACCGTTGGCAATAACAGCCGTGTTAACTGCCGCCATGACGGCATTGGCGGCGGTAACGACGGCCGTATCCGGGCTGCGCTGGGCCAGAATCGAGGCGAAATGGTGCAGGTCAATCGACGCATATGCCTCGAAGCTGTCCGGGTAGACGCGGGCGAAGGTGGCGGCACCGCTGCGGGCATCGCCCACGGCGCTGGCGACGAAAGCAGGTTCGACGCTGAGGGCATTGGCCAACTGCTCCACCGCCAATGTGAGGTCGCCAAGCTGGCTTAAATCGACGGCGGACATGGTGACAAAATCGTCGGGCTGTACGGCCGTATAAAAGTTAAGAAACTCGTTGACCATGCTGGTGGCCAGGGAATGGCCGTCTACATCCGAATTGGCGTAGAGGGTGCGCAGCAGCGCTTCGTAATCCCAGCCCTGTCCGGGGGTGAGCTCTTCGGAACCGACGGCGTAGCGGGTGAACGGCCGTACCGCCTGGAACACGTCGAGCTGCCCCATCAGGCAGGCATCGAAGCCGATGACGTCGAGCGTGGGCACACCCGCCTCGGCCAGACCTTGTTCCAGTGCGCCCTGCAAATCGGGCAGGCTGATGTGGTCGCCGTTATCGAAGGTGGGCGCGTCGCCGTCGTAGGCGATGCCGCTCCAGCCTGCGCCGTGGTCCCAGAGGATGAGGGCGTACCGGTTGGCGGGGAAGCTTTGGATGCCCCAGCTGATGAACTCCGCCAGGACGTTGGGATCGCCCATGTTTTGCTCGCCCAGGCTTTGCAGCGGCTCGGAGTTGAGCAGGTTGCGGTCATCGTCGCCCAGGATGCGGTAGCGGCGGGTGTCGGACCAGTCGCCGTCGCTGGCGGTTTCGCCCAGGGCCCGGTCTATCTGCACGATGACGTTGACCTGTTCGCTGCTGCCCGCCGCTTCCATCTCGTTGAGGTCCAGCAGCCCGGGCAGCTCCAGGTTGTTGTCTGCATCCATGTAGACGAGGATGGTCCAGTCATCCAGAGTGGCGTCGTAGGTGGCGGTGGGCAGCGGGGCGCTGGTAGGCGGCGGCGTGGCGCTGGGCAGCGCGGGCGTGGGTGGGTTAACGATGGATGGAGAGGTGGGGAGGAGGGAAACGGCCGTGGGCAGCGGCGTCGCCTGCCCAAATCCATCGCAGCCAAGTAGTAGCAGAGAAACCGTCAGTAACAGAGCAATCAAACGTATTCGTAAAGCACACATGCTTGCAATTATCCACAGATTGCACAGATTACGCAGATTTTTCTCAATGGACTTTATTTTTACTGTTCTCCTAGTCAAAGCATGTGTTGATTTGGGTGGCGAACAAACGGTTTAGCAAACGATTGCCAACTAACATTCTTGAAAAGCGGCTCTACAAACCAAAAGGTCACCCTATCGCCTGCTTAAAGCTCTCACGCAAAAGTAAGCGCACGCACAGCCCAAGCAACTGAACAGCGGACAAAGTGACGTTTAAACATAACAATACTTTGGAGTGATAAAAAATGTATGCTCGTAAAGGAGATCGCGGGGAGCAAATTATAAGAATACAGAATGCACTTGTTAAGTTCGGTTTCCCTATACAAGTTGATGGAATATTTGGCGATCAAACACATCAAGCGGTGATTGAATTTCAAAGAGAGAATGAACTAGATGTAGATGGTATCGTCGGTCCAAAAACATTAACTGCCCTTGAATTAATGGACATGCTAAAAGAAGAAATAGATATTAATTGGGCTCTTGTAAAGTCTGAAATCGCCAGAATTGCTACTGAAGAGTGTCAGCATTGGCACGATGGCAAAACGAAACGCGAAACTGATCCTGAAATTTCATCGATACTAAAAAGATACTATCGTATTGGAGTAAATGAAGATGTAACTGAAGAACAACTCCAAAATGCGGATTGGCAAAAAAAACATCCTTGGAGCGCAGTATTTATCTCTTACATCATACGCAAAGCAGGAGGACGAGATAAGTTTCGATATGCAAAAGCGCATCAAAAATATATTGCAGATGCAAAACGAAATAGAGAACAAGGCAACACAGAAAACCCTTTCTGGGCATTCCCTATTGATCAAGTTGCGATAGAAGTTGGTGATCTTATTTGCTCAAGCCGAGGGGGAAGCAATGCAACTTATGAAAATATTGAAGAAGGCTTCAAGATGACTCACTGTGATATTGTGACAGCAATTAACGCGAATCAGATCACAATCGTTGGTGGCAATATTAAAAATACGGTCGGTCAGAGATTTCTTGAATTAAATGATAATGGATTCGTCATTCGCTCAGGCAGACAGAAACGAATCTTTGCGGTAATTAAATTACGCCAACATGAGATATTTGAGATTTAAGGTTAGTTCGCTCGTGTTTTAAGAAAGGTTTCATATCAACAAAACAAATTTAAAGGAGAAACAAAAATGGCTGAATTCAAGAAAGAACAAATCACCCGTGCATTTTTGGCAAACTTGTATGAATCGCTGACAGCATTGCCTGATGATAGAGATGGAGCAGAAGCCCTTCCCGACGACCGATTTATTGCTTGGTGTCAACCCGGTCTTCCGTTTGTAAAAGAAGATTTCTTATTTGCAACGCGAGGTTTTGGAGCTGGGAAAGGGGAAGGCGAAGCAGTTCGCCAGAGATATTTGAGAGCTGCTGAATGGTCCCGGCTAGTTAATTTTGTACCTGATCCTAGTGGCATTTATGATGAATCAGGGCAAAAACAAATGTTTGATAATACAGCTTTTAACCAAGATGGTTCCTCTATTGTAAGCATTTATCAAAATGTGCTGAACTATAGTGAGGTAGCAGGAGGAGATTTATCAGACGATGAAAAAGAAGACCTAAAAAGCTGGCAAAGTTTATTAACAGAAACAAAAATACAGAAAAATCTCACATCTGGAGAGGAAATCGAGGTACTCGATGATAGTGAAATCGTGAAAGCTTATCAGACTTACAAATCAGAGTATCAAGATGCCAAGCGACTTTATACCAGAAAACAGATAAATGCTTTAGTTGCTGAGGATGCCGAGGCGATTATTGATTGGGCACTGAATGAAGAAGACTATCGTGATAACTTGAATGCCGCTCTTAAAAAATGGGTTGCTAATGGGTATAGGTACCAGGTAGAAGAGCTTTGGGCTGCAATTGATCAAATGACGCGACGTAGTCTCAAATTATGGAAAGATAATCTTATTGAAAATATGAAGAGAGCCAAAGTCACTGACCCAGTAAATGGCCATGTTTTCTACTGGACATCATTAATTCCATCCACACTACCTTTCTCAGATGGTTGGCAGGAGCATTCATTTAAATACATTCAAACAAGAAAATTTTCAGAGAAGAAGACAAATGCTTGGGAAGGAAGTGTTAAAATTCCAATTTACAGCTTTTTTGCTAAGCCCAGTGTGTCTGGTGAGACTGAGCGTTACACGAAAGAAGTTGATATGACTGACTTTTCTATTAAGTTTGAAATCGCTGAAGCTATGATCGCTCGTCCATGGCTTTCACCCGAATTTCTATTAGGTAATGCCTGGCGGTTCAAGCCAGATATGCCGAATTTAACAAATTTAACAGAAACGTTATCAGATGGTAATACTCCACCAAGCGGCTCAATGATCGCCTATCCAACAACCGCGATATTTGTTCGAAATGTTGTTGTCGATTTCAAGGAACTTCATGACAAAACTAGCGAGTTTCGACGTGATATTTCGGCAAAGCTTAGCGTGTCGATTGGCCCATTTCGTGTTGGAAGCGGCTCGTATTCCAATGGTAAAGAAACTAAAGAGTTCACTAGTGAAATCACAGAAGAAGGGCTTAAAGTTTCAGGTATGCAATTGATCGGCTTTAAGTGCAAACTACTTCCAAAACTACCCAACCCATCTCCAGAAGTAAAGGAATGGGCATGATGCAAAAACTTTGGCGTTCTAATACCTTAACTTTGTGACTTTGAGGGGTGAAGAGCAAGAATTCTCCGATGCGTCTTGGCTGACTTGTTCGCATTTGAGAATGCTCACTCCTCGTTTATTAGAAAGTGACGGTATTAGAATAGCCATCATAAATATTGCATGGGTAATTGTTGTAAGAGGAACATTCAATGAATGATTTTTTTAAAGAATTCTATAAGAAAGTGGTCGAAGTTTTTAAAAGTGAGCTTCAAAGTGGAAATCGCTTTATAACTCTTTATGATGCCCCACAACCCCTTGACCCCAATTTAGAATTAAATCATGGTTCTTACCAGGAACGACAACTTGCTGAAGCTGACCTGATAACTCAAGCTAACTACATTCCTCGAATTACAAGCATATGGAGTTCTGAAGACACTTTATTATGGGATGTTTATAGAGCTACTTTAGAAAACGCCCAAATTGGTGATCGAAAACGAACATTAAATGAAGAAAACAAACTCCTCAAAGCACAATTGTTTATTGAAAGGAATGAGAAGTTATATGAAGAGTATCAACACAAGTTTAAAGATTTACAAACCGAACATGCCAGAATTAAGGTTGAACTTCAGAGAGCAGATTCTGAAGAACAGATGAACTCATTTTCAGCAGAATTAGAAAGAGTTGATTCTCAATTGGAATCCATTGAGCGTAAATGGTTAGCGGACGGCAGAAAGGAAGAAGTTGATGAGGCCTATGCAACGATTGAGCAATTATCGAAACAAGCTCCCATAATTTACTGGAGCAAACTACAGGATAATCTTAAAAAATCACGGCGAGCAACTGGTATTAGAGTTTATTATCAAACTGCATTTCTGCCCCCTGATTTTTATCAAGCGGGCAAGCAATTATTCTGGTTTTCAATTAGCATAAACGTAGATGACCAAAACGATAATGCAATATTAAGGCATTGGTTTCGTAAGTTTTTTGATGTAGAACCACAACCAACAACATCGATCGAGATAGCTAAAGTAAAGATACATCGACCTTGGTTTGATCCCACTGCTTTGACTCAACCTTTTTGGAAATTCAGGGAAAATGGCCGTGTTCTTTCTGATGGAGGTGACAAACCCACAGGAAGTCTGGCAGCATATACGTCTGAACTTCTAATCGGTCGAATAAATACACCCAAAAATGACCATGAAGTTGATTCAAAGATCAGGCTCTTGGGCTTTATATGCCAGAAAGTAAGTAAATCTCCAAATCCAACGGCTGAGTACTTTCCTAATTTAGCTCAACGTGTAAAAGTTCCGACTCAACCAGTTCGCACTACAAATGACAATAAAGAGAAGCCTGCAAAACAAAATGTTTCTGAACGAAGAAAATACTTACCTCTACTCTTGCTTGTCCCAATAATATTACTTGGACTATATATTCTTTTTCCACGAGGTGGCGGTGGTGGTTCAGAGCCAACTTCCACTCCCACTGCTACCTCTGACGACATCATAACATCAACCGTTGAACCAACTCCAACAAAAACACCTGCTCCTATTGATAATAGGTGCACCTTAACGATCACTTTCGCTTTTGCTGAGCTTAAGGAAGAACCGAGCCCGGATAGTCTAAGAATTGCTGATGTAAGTAAAGGCACTTATATTTCTTTGGGAGAAACAGTCGAGAGTTGGGCAGGTCGGCAATTCAGATGGTATCGAATAGCAGTTGGAGGAAGGGAGGGTTGGATTATGGATGATGGCATACAGATAGCATCAAAGTCATCGGCATGTCCTTAATATTGAACACGTCTAATTATCACCTTATAGCCAAAGTGAAATACACCTGAAGCAAACATTAGAACCTTTGATTTTTAGGGAACTTTTACGGCAGGCTGGACAGGTATCTGGCCTCGCCGCTTAACCCGCCGAAATAGTTTGCTGGGTTCAGCGGTAACTGTTTGGGCTGTTCGAAACCTCTACAATATCTTCCTGTCGCCTAACTGGCGTACGGCCGTTTCCATCCCCCACACCCCTTTACCACCAAAAACCTAACAAGTCTGGTTAATTTCACCCACTAAATAAGGCAATCCACCTGGTACATCGCTGGTTTTTCCCGGTTAACGATGCCTGTCTCTTACCCTAATTTTCCCTCTCCCCCGTACCAGGAACACCTCGTAGAAAATTTTTTAGCTTTGTCTGCTACCAGAACGAGTCTGTTTGCAAATTTTTGGCCCTGTCTGGTACCAGAATGCGTCTGAAAAAAATTTTTAGCGCCTTCCGGCTACCAGAATGACCCCGTAGAAAATTTTTCGGGGCTGTCTGGTAATGGAATGGGTTCGTAAAAAATATTTAGGCTCTATCTGGTAGCAGAACGTCCTCTTTTGGAAATTTTTGACCCTTTCTCGTAGCAGAACGCCTCTGTTTGGGAATTTTTAGGTTAATCTGGTAGCGGGTCATGTTTGTGGTGGTTTCTAGCGCCTATGGTCTGGTAAAACCGAAAATTCCCCCCGGAATATTCTTAGGACCAGAGAACCATTTTCCCCCTTTATCTCCTTCGGGTATGCTGACCTCAATCGTTTTTATCTCTTGCCGAAAAACCCAATTTTTGGCAGCCAACAATCTACTTGGAGGACCCATGTTAAGTATAAGACTTGATCCCACCAGTTCGCTTTCGGTGCGCTGGCCTGAATCTTACCGCGCCATTGTGGCGCTGGGTGAGGCGTATGTGGCTTACGAAGGCAGCTTGCCGGCAGAGGCACAGCTTAAGGATATTCCGGTAACGGCCGTACAAACTGCCCTCACCGAAGCCAAAGCCGCCATTGCCGCCGCCCGCAGCGGCGAGCAGGGGCGCGCCTCGGCGGGAGAGCTGGTGCAGCAAACCTATGCGGCCTTGCAGCCGCTCATCGACAAGGCGTATTTGCAGCTTAAGCTGAACCATTTTAACCAGTTGGCCCTGCTGGAGCAGTGGGGGCTGGATACGGTGATGGACCAGAACGGCGTGCGGGTGCGCAAGCCCGCGACCCAGCGGCAAAAGCTGGATTTTTTGGAGGCGTATGTGGCCAAAGAGGCCAGCCTGCCAGCAGAGGCGCAAATCAGTGACCCGCCGCTGGCGACGATGCAGGCGCATCTGGCCACGCTGCAAACCAGCCTGACAGAACGCACCAGCGGGCGAGATCGGCGGGAAATGCATGTGGAGGTGCGGGATACGGCCGTTGCTAACCTGCTCCACTGGCTCAAACTGGCGGCGATGATGCGGGTCGGCGTGACCTTTGGCGGCGTGCTGAAAAGTGAGCTGCAACTGTGGGGCTTTTCGGTAACGGGGCGGGTTAGCAATGGCAACGGCACACGGGAAGAGGAACCGGTGCTGGTAGAAGTGTAAATTTTAGCGCGTTCGCAGCTCCCCCCCAAGATTGGACCAATTTAATAATGGCACGTGCCGATTGTTTGCTACAGAAATTGGTCCAATCTGCTTGGTGGTAGAAGAGAGATGGGGAACGGCCGTATTGCTTAATCCATAATTCAGCATAACAAAGCAGGCAACGGGGAACATCTTCTTTTTCCAAATTGAAAAACTTCCAGAAAACTTTTATACTGAGCCATAGTTGAACTCTGTCAGATTATTGGGAATTTATGCCAACCGTTCTTCAGGATAACAAAATAACAAACCAATTGTTAATCATGCGCATATTTCTCCCATTCAAGTCAAATTTTGAAGGGCAAAATCAGGAGCCAAACCCTCATGAATAGTAAAGCAATCAACGTTACAATCACAGACGCCGAAACAGGCAACATGTTCGCCAGATTTACGAGTCCAGCAAACAGGTTGCCCGACCTAATTGAACCAGGTATGGAACTGGTTATTGAAAATAATGATTGGCGAGTGGTTCAAGCTAATCCAAGCACAGCAGAGCAGTTTATTAAGATGGGCAGCCTTAACTTACTCCTGCAAAAAGTAGAAAAACCACAAATTGAAAAAAGCCAAATGGGAAGACAACAAATCCAAGTTTATTTGGCTGATGCAAATACCAACGAGATCTTTGGCCAAATGCTGTCTTTTGCAGATGAAATGCCTCCCGTATTTGAACCAAATCAAACCTCGCTGAATCTGGGAGGTGCGCCGTGGGAAGTCATTAAAGCCATACCACCAACTGCTGCTGAATATACAAAGAGTGGCACGATCACACTTGTATTGAAAAAAATAACGCACATGCCTCTAGATCAGATGTTAGCATCTTTACCAACAATTTGTGAGACCATCCCTAGTGTGCAACCAATCAATATAGAGAAAGATACTTCTTATATGCCAGCCGTGGATCAATCCATTTTGTCTAAGGAGGAGAGAGCGGCTGGGGAGCATGCTTTTATCAGACCAGTCACTCAAGAACCAATGGGAAATATCTTCCGCATCCACGAAGATTATTGGAGACAAATCGAGTTTATAGGAATTGGCCATGAGGAAGCGATAAAGGCAGAGCGTGCTGATGTCAGGGCAATATTCCAGAATCACAGTGTTCAAAATAACGGCGTGTGGGGTTTTAAAAAGATTCATATACGGAGCCGAATAGACAATCCGGTTCGCCATATGTTTGCCTATGAAACGCTATTGTCACTGTTACCAAAAGGGTCACATCTATATAGAGGTATTGGCTTTGGTGGTCCTGGCTCCCAAGAAGCAGATGGCTTGATTGAAAATGGATTTGCTATTCAGGTCGGGCCTGTCGTTATCTTTGGGCAGCACGACGGTACAACCGTCAAGGTTATGTGCCTTTATGACTTTGGTGAGCCAACTATTCCAAGCGAAACGGTCGCATCTTTCTTAAATGAGGTAATGAATTCAGGGAAGGTTTATCTGGTAGATTGGGTGAAAGAATTCGTTCTACTCCCAAAATTGGGTAATCTTCAAAATTATTTGCAGAATCATTTCTACTAACTAACCGCGCCGTGCGGGCAACCAAAAAGGCAGCGGCGAACCACCACGACAGCATCCCCTCAAGATTGGACCAATTTAATAATGGCGCGTGCCAATTGTGTTCTACGGAAATTGGTCCAATCTGCTTGGTGGTAGAAGAGGGATGGGGAACGGCCGTTTCTCCTTGCTGTGGCTTAAGGCTATGCTACACTCAGGAACGAGTTCCCCCAAAAAACGAGCAAAGTAAGCAGCCAAGTAAGTCGTCGGCCAAAGCCTTGCACGCGGGAACATAAACAATCGCTAAGGAATTGTAATATGCAAGATGAACTCGTAAAACGATTAGAAAAACTACCCGATGTCAAAGTCGCTCTGTGGAAAGATACAGATTTGCTTTGCGTATTTTATAAAGAGAAGGAAATTGCTCATTTCCAAAATGAGCGCGAGATTGATATTCGGCTTACACCTGGCATTATTAAGCAGCGCGGCTTGACCCCTCCCAAGCATACAACCAGCCACCTGAATAGATCAAAAAATTCGAGATGGATTGTGCAATCTTTTGCGCATGAGGATCAGCTCGATGACATTGTGACACTCCTGCAAATTGCCATTGGCTTATAGCTTGTAACTATCTATGGTGGGTAAACGGCCGTATCGCCCCCCAAAAACCCCATAAAATCACGCCCTGTCATCTAACTGGCGTACGGCCGTTACCAACACGGCCGTATCTCTCCCCCGTGTTATCCTGTGCAAGAAAGAGTTGTTGGTGGGAAACGGCCGTTGCGCAACACGCAACACATTGTGTATAAACCCAAATATGATCAAAACTTTCAAGCACAAGGGGCTTCAGCGGTTTTTCGAGAACGGTAGCGTGGCTGGGGTGAATCCCGCGCATCGCCAAAAGCTCAGAATGCGGCTAACCACACTAGACACGGCCCAAACGGTTGAAGACATGGATCTGCCCGGTTTCCGTCTCCACCCACTAAAGGAGACAAGCAAGGTATTTGGGCAATTGACGTAAGTAAAAATTGGCGCATCACATTCGAATTTATTGATGGCAATGCGTATATCGTAAATTACGAGGATTATCTCTAATGAGCATGCATAACCCACCTCACCCTGGAGAATTTATTCGAGAAGTCTATTTAGACGAGCTAAATGTAAGTTCGCGCACCGTTGCCGCCAAGTTAAAAGTTTCGCCCTCCACGTTTACCCGCCTACTCAACGGCAAAAGCAGCGTCACGCCAGAAATGGCGATGCGCCTCTCCAAAACGCTAGGCAGATCGCCAGAAAGCTGGCTGGCGATGCAAAATAACTACGATCTGTGGCAGTTGCAAAATCGTCGCTCTTTTGATGAGGTTGAGCGGCTGGATTTTGTAACCCAATAATCCTCGCCGGTTGGGTAATGCAGGTGCATCTGACCAAGATCGGCGGGAAATGCATGTGGAGGTGCGGGATACGGCCGTTGCCAACCTGCTCCACTGGCTCAAACTGGCGGCGATGATGCGGGTCGGCGTGACCTTTGGCGGCGTGCTGAAAAGTGAGCTGCAACTGTGGGGCTTTTCGGTAACGGGGCGGGTCAGCAATGGCAACGGCACGCGAGAAGAGGAACCGGTGCTGGTAGAGGTATAAATTTTAGCGCGGTCGCAGTTCCCCCCAAGATTGGACCAATTTAATAATGGCGCGTGCCAATGGTGTTCTACGGAAATTGGTCCAATCTGCTTGGTGGTAGAAGAGGGATGGGGAACGGCCGTATAAATGTCCACAAAATACCCACCCTTGATACCCAAAAGAAAAAGTCAATCGCTACTGATGCAGGTGATTTACGTATTAGAATATTAATGCGCTAGCCAACTCACAGCTTCAGGAGAAATGATTTATGTTGACATCAGATCGCCCTACTTCCAACACCATGCTTACTTTGGGGCTAGGTTACCTTGTAAAATATGTTGCGTACTACTTCCTCTTTGGCATGGTGCTGCTCACATGTGCGATTCTTATTGCAGCCTATGTAAATATTTTTGGTCCCAAAATGCCCTTTCTTGAATACTTTTCTTTTCTTCTGCCAAAAGATCAACGTAGTTCAGGTAGCTGGAATGAAAGGGATTTAATGCGTCTTTACAATTTTTTGACAACGATATTCTTTCTGTTGTCAATGATAGTAAAATTGATCATCCTGTTAGCCAAAAAGTCATTACGCCCCAATTATGATAACGAGAGAGTCGTTGAAAACGCCACCACCAACAATACGTATTCGCAAATCATGGGGCGATTTTTTATCAATGGCCTCATCATAACAAGTATTAATCTCATTTCGCTCTTTGTCTTTCCCTTCAACAGCCTGAGCGAGGGGTCAAACCCTATGGTGGTTTATATTATATTCGGGGTTTTCTATCTGTTTGCCATGATAGCGAATGTCGCTTATGTTCTACTAGATACCCTCTCAAATCGTATATTGGCAAAAGCCACAACCCTTATCTTTTCCAGATTTTGAAGGACTCAGCAGCAGCTGTTTGGGCCATTCTAGTCCTCAAAAGCATCCTTTTGCCACCTAACTGGCGTTTGGTTGCGAAATATCTTTTTGGCGCTCCCGCCGATAACATGGATGGGCACGCCTGGACAGTTCTTATGCACAAGGCGGCTATATTCCGGTGAATGTCATTACAAATGTGCCCGAATAGCTTACAATCGCTCAATGGAACAGACACAACAGCCTTCCCTGCACCTGCGCCGCGCCCAGCCCGAAGAGTTTCCTTTTTTGCAAACAATCTTGTATGAAGCCGTCTTCTGGCGAGAAAGTCCAACCAAGCCAGCCTTGGCGGAAGGACTGGCTTACCCGGAAGTGCAGAAGGTGTTGGCCCATTGGGGAGAACGCACAGGCGACACTTGTGTGGTCGCCCACATCGCGGGGCAACCCGTTGGGGCCGCCTGGTTTCGCTATTGGCAGGCGGATGATGCCATGCGGGGCTACCTGGATGCACAGACGCCAGTGCTGGTCATTGGCGTGCTGGATGGCTACCGGCGGCAAGGCATCGCCACCCAGCTCATCGCCTGGCTGGTAGAGGCCGCTGCCAGGCAAGCAATTCCCCAAATCAGCCTTATGGTGGCCAAAGATAACCACGCCCGCCATTTGTATACGCAGCAAAGGTTTGTAGAATATGCCGCTACCGATGATTCCCTTTTAATGGTGCGTAAAATCATCTTCTGAGATTCCCGTATACTTAAGATTGGACCATTTTCTTTACTGAACCCGCTCTGATCGTGAGCAAAAATGGTCCAGTCTCTGTTTAATTTCCCTAAAAGGTGCATACTCATGACCAAGCAAAACCAGTCTGACTTAAATCTAAACATTCGCCCCGCCACCGATGATGATTTGCCGCACTGGCAAACAATTCGGGCCGCCGCCTTTGCGCCGGTGTTTGCTTCGTTTCGCGAACTGTTGGGAGCGGAGATTGCCGCCATTACCCAAACCAATGATGATGCGGATCAGGCGGCGTATCTGGCGTCGCTGTTTGCACCGGATGCGGGTTGGGAGCTGTATACGGCCGTTCTCGACACCCAGATCGTCGGCTTTGTGTCCGTGCAGCTGAATACAGAAACGGCCGTAGGCGAGATTGGCCTGAATGCTGTGCATCCCGCAGCGGCAGGGCAAGGTATTGGCACAGCGCTGTACCAGTTTGCCCTGGACCGAATGCAGGCGGCAGGGATGCGGGTGGCTACCGTGGGCACGGGCGGCGATCCCAGCCACGCGCCCGCCCGCCGCGCCTACGAAAAAGCGGGCTTCTCCGCGCAAATCCCCAGCGTGTATATGTATCGTCTGTTGTAAAGCAGCGAGAAGGAAAGGGAACGGCCGTATCCGCTGCCCGATCATGGCGAGTTTGTAGGTGGGAACGGCCGTTGCTGCCTTGTCTTTTCGAAGCCACGCCGCACAGATTACAGCTAATATCCACTATTTTCCTTGCCCCACCACATCCTTACCTCAAATTCAACGACAGCTTGTTTATAAATTTCGTCAATATCCGCATTGCAGAAGTTACCATAATGGGTTAGCATTTTTAGGTGGAGTTATTCCATCTGCAAATAAAGATCATCTATGACGAACAGCTTCTTATCCGATACAACATCTACACTAAATGCCGTTAAAAACCTCGCACTGGGCGTGCTCCCTCTCATACCCACAGAGCGGCGTTATGGCGCAAACTCAATTACCACAAAAGAACTGGAAGCCGCTTTAAGCCCCCATGTTCCGGAAGCCCGGTTAAATCACCTGGAAATTGAATTTGACTCCAAAGGCACAACGGACCGCGCCCGACTCCATTTACACTGGAATGAAAGCGGTGTTCAGGCAAATCTGCCAACAACCGCTTTTGTAAAAGGGACGCCAACCACAGTGTCCAGCCGCATCCTGAATTCCGTTTTTGGCCTGTGTGAAACCGAAGTGCGCTTCTACAATCAAATCTATCCAGATGTGGCCGATATCACCGTAAAACCGTATGTCGCGCGTGTTGGCGCTGGCGGCCGTTTTGTGATCGCCCTGGAAGATTTAAGCAATAGAGCCTCGTTTTACCAGACAGGTGACCAACCTTCTCTGGCTTACGTAGAAGCCATGATCGGTGCCCTGGCCAAATTACATGCCAAATATTGGCAGTCGCCCCGCTTCAAGCGTGATTTGTCATGGGTCACACCTTATGCCCAAAGGCCCGGCCATACCCTTTCCCATCTGGTTGAAAACCGTTCGGAAGAATGGTTAATTGAACGGGGCGATGCGCCAAAGACGGTGCTGCGGCTCACGCGATTTTTTCTGGAAAATCGTCGGGCAGTAGATCGTGTGTGGGAATCCCTGCCCCCCACCCTTTGCCACGGTGATCCCCATCTGGCCAACACCTATACCTTGACCAATGGCCAGGTAGGTTTGCTGGATTGGCAGAATATGCACAAGATGAATGGCTTGCGCGATGTGGCCTATTTCTTAGGCTATTCGCTAACAACCGAACAACGACACACGGCCGAAAGCAATCTCATCAAGCGTTATCTGGAACAGCTGGCCGCTCATGGCGTTAAGGAAGTGCCCACCTACTCCCAAGCCTTTGATCTGTATCGCTTGTTGATGTTGGATACGTGGACCTCGGTGTGGATGACGTTGGCCATTGGGGGAATGAGCGATGAAGACCTGGGCGAAATTGCCATCAAACGCGTCTACGAAACGCTTGAAGATCTCGACACGGAAAAAGCCTTGCGGTCAGCAGTTCAATCGCTGTAGCTTCTCACTGTTAAGCGCCTGAGTTTCCCCATTTTCATCCCCAATCCCGCCTTTGACGCCCAATTGACGGCTGGCTGTCGTAGACACGGCCGTATTTTCCCCGTTATAATTTGCCCGATTCAACAACTGCAAAACAGCGGCTTCTTTTAGAATGGGTAACCATGCGGCGAAAATATGCGGAACAGCAATTCATGTTCCCCGCCTCACCCACTCCTGAAAAGCCAAATATGAAGGAAATAACCTATGAAAATTGATTCGAACCTGGTGAAAAAATTGCGGACGGCCGAAAACTGGTCTCAAGAACAACTGAGTGAAAAATCGGGGTTGAGTTTACGCACCATTCAGCGGCTGGAGAACGGCGGTAACGCTTCTATCGAAAGCGTGCGGGCGCTAGCAGAGGCTTTTGGCATCGACCCGGCCGAACTGACACTTAGCGAAACCGAGTCGCCGCAAACGCCGCTGGACGCGGTAAAAACCGGGCTGCTGGAATTTGCTAACTTTTCCGGCACCGCAACACGTTTTGAGTATTGGTGGTTTCTGGCATTTGTGGTGTTGGTCATGGCCGTTGGCGCCGTCCTTCACGAACGGGTCAACCAAGTTGTTACGCTCATCCTGCTGCTGCCCTTTCTTGCCGCCAGCAACCGGCGGCTCAACGATGCCGGCCACAGCCCGTGGTGGCAGTTGTTCTGGCTGGTGCCGTTTGGGCAAATTGTCGTCTTGATTTTGTTGGCCCAGCCCAATCATGAGCAGCTCAACAAAGTAGTAACCCCCAGCGTTTAGACATTGCCCGATACCCCCAGGCTGGTCTAAACGCGTCTGGCTTAGACGACTAATTCTCCCCAAGCCAAACAGCAAATCCATCAGATAAAAACAACCTTAAGAGCAATACGAGCCACCCCCAAATGGGGGTGGCTCGCTTACGGAACGGTTATTTTCACGAACGGCCTAAAGCTCTGGCCGTCCATGATGGGCCATCAAACCCCTCCACCAGACCCACAAAACCAAAATTGAGCACAGCGGAAACAATCAGTAAGACAGGGATTGCGGCAAACAAGGCAATGATTTTGACATTCTCAGGCCATTCCCGACGCTGAATGTAGGTATACGTCATGCCGTACACAGAAACCGCGCACATCCAGGCCGAAAAGTTGATCAGCGGAACATTAAAGAACCAGCCCGGCAGCAGCTCATGCCAGGTCCACAGGGCGATATTGGTGGACACCGGATCGACGTTTAAATCGCGGAACGTGGCAATACAGCCAATGAGCAGACCGATAAGAATCGGATTGATTGTTTTGAGTTTGGTAAAACGACGTTCGAGCATCTCGTAGGAAAAGATGGCGCAGTAGAAGACCGTGGCCCAGCCCGACATGGTGGCGATGGGGGCAGCCAGCCACGGCAGGTAAATGTGATAATCATTCTCATCCTGTCTTACGAACAATGGCTGGCTCACAAAGATGCCCTGCTTTGGCTTAAGCAGGTTGAAAATAAAGATTTGCATCTGGCTTTGGTGCGAAGGCATTTTGAGGCCATCATGCAGGAATTCTGGAAAACACGCTGCCGGATGCGCCAATGCTGCAATCAGAGTTTCGGGAATATATTCGGGCCTTCACGATTGGGGGCATCTTTATGCTGCTACAAACCTGGCTGCAAGACGATTTGAAACATTCACCAGAAACAATGGGTACGCTGACCTATGAGCTGGTCGTGTCTGGCATCTTTAGAAAATAGGGTGCTGCCACCAGTTCATGACTGACAGATAAATACCAAACGGGAAGCCGCTTCAGCTCTATTCTATAAAAACATCCCCTAACAAAAGTTAGGGAACGGCCCTAACTTCGGCTGGTTTGGCAACGGCCGTTGTTCCTCTATCCTGTTACAAAAAAGAAGAGGCCCCAAACGCCTCGCTCAAGAAAACATGCAAGTATTTTGTAAATCATCACCCCACAATCGAGTAAAACCCTTCCTCTATTTCAACAAAATATCAAGACCTACGCACAAATTGGACCTATGTCAGTCAAGAGCAGCGTGCAGGCGCTATCACTTAAATGGGTCCTGTCTTTTTGTGCAAGTTCCACGTATCACAAAAGCAACTATTTCTAGAGTAACTACTTCTAAGGAGAACAATTTTCATGACACCCACCCTATCATTACCCTCTAGTAAAACCCTCCGGCTGCTGGGCCTGCTGGCGTTATTGTGTACCGTTTTAGGTATCATCACAGCCAGCTCCACCGCCTCGGCCTATGAGTTAAATTTGGAAACGGCCGTACCCACAGCCGCCGTCATCAAGTTAAACGATCCCCTGGTGACTGGCGGTAATATCAATGTACAGAGGATCAGCCCGGACAACAGTACCGTGGTTTTCACAGCTGACGCAGAAATAGACGGCGTGAACGAGTTGTACAGCGTCCCCATTGGCGGCGGCACCGTCACCAAGCTAAACCCCGATCTGAGCGGCAGTCGCGATGTGAATACTTTCCAGATTACCCCAGACAGCAGCACCGTCGTCTTCATCGCAGACGTGGACACGGTCGGCGAGGACGAGTTGTACAGCGTGCCCATCGACGGCGGCACCGCTACCAAATTAAACAATCCCGTAACATCTGGTGGTCGTATAGCTGACTTCACGCTCAGCCCAGACGGTAACACGGTGGTGTATATTGGCGATCCGGACACATTTGATATAACGGAACTGTACAGCGTCCCCGTTGGCGGCGGCCCCGTTACCAAGCTCAGTCCGAACAACCTGACGACCACCAGAGAAGTATTGTTCACCCGCCGGATCAGCGCAGATAGCAGTACCGTGGTTTATTTAGGCGACCAAAATACAAACAACGTCAATGAGTTATTTAGCGTGCCTATTGGCGGCGGCACCGTCACCCGACTCAATGACCCGCTGCCCAGCGGTGGTGGCGTCGGTCTCTTTGGCTTTGGGCTGAGCCCAGACGGCAGCACGGTTGTCTATAGCGCCGACCAGGAAACCAACAATGTCCACGAGCTGTTCAGTGTGCCCATTGGCGGCGGCACCGTCACCAAGTTGAATAGTACCCTGCCCAGCGGCAGCTTCTTCATAGCCGAGTTTAAGTTCACGCCAGACAGCAGCACTGTCGTTTACCGTGGCGCGCAAGATACAGTCGGGATAGATGAGCTATTCGCTGTGCCCATCGGTGGCGGCACCCCCATCAAGGTGAGCGAACCAGGTGCCAACTTGTTCAACTATGAGATCAGCGCAGACGGCAGCACCGTGGTCTACCAAACCAGTACCGGCGGGCAGGGTGTTGATGAGTTGTTTAGTGCGCCCATCGGCGGCGGCACCGTCACCCAACTTAATGGGCCACTGGCTGTGGGAGAGACAGTCGACTTTTTTGAACTGAGTAAGGACAGCAGCACCGTCATCTACACCACTGAGCCGTTTGATACATTTGACGCGCTATCAACTGGACTTTTCAGTGTGCCTATTAACGGGGGCACGATCACCCAACTCAGTGGGCCATTTGCTGAGAACAGCGGTGTTGGCGGCGTAGACATTAGCCCGGACAGCAGCATGGTTCTTTTCGAGGCCGATCAGGAGACGGCCGGTGTGACCGAACTGTTCATCGTACCTATCGGCGGCGGGCCCACCACCAAACTGAATGATCCCCTGGTGAGTGGGGGAGATGTAAACAATTTCCGGTTCAGCCCGGACAGCAGCATTGTGATCTACGAAGCCGACCAGGACACAGATGAGGTGGACGAGTTGTACAGCGTGTCGCTGGAAATTGCGCTGAACCTGGCTCCAGTTGCCGCTGATGACGCCTACAGTACCAACCCGGACACCCCCCTGACTGTGGCTGCCCCTGGTGTATTGGCTAATGATACCGATGCGAATGATGATGCGGTAACGGCCGTTCTCATCAGCAACGTCAGCAACGGCACCCTAACACTCAACGCGGATGGGTCGTTTACCTACACGCCCAACGCAGGCTTCACCGGCAACGATTCTTTTACCTACCAGACCAACGACGGTATTGAGGATTCAAACGTAGCCACCGTAACCATAACAGTTCAGTTACATACGCTCTACCTGCCGCTGATCGTGAAATAAAGTCGGCTACTGGTTAGTTTCACCCGTTCCGCTTTTACCCAAATAAAAACGGCCGTTTCCTGCGTGGGAAACGGCCGTTTCTGTTAACATCTGAATTCACTCACCGCGTGCAGCCAGTCAGCAAATCACTAGATGTCCTTAATCTTTCGCAACAACTGGCATGTACAGGATGTAGGTCTGTATGGCCAGGTCTGCATTGGCTGCCGCCGACAGGCTGCCCGGATCGTCCGTGTCATGAACGGCCGTATTGGTCAGCGTCGTCGGCACCGCCATACCCGCATCCACCGTCGCCTCATAGGTAATCGTCACCGGTTCAGGAACAGGCACATACAAGTCAAAGCAAATCGCCATCTCATCTTGCAAAGCCAGCAAAGTGGCATCATTGTAAGCGTATTGC
The DNA here is from genome assembly GCA_020634565.1 of Ardenticatenaceae bacterium. Lineage (GTDB taxonomy): Bacteria > Chloroflexota > Anaerolineae > Promineifilales > Promineifilaceae > Leptofilum. Next base: position 528,999 of record JACKBN010000004.1, on the reverse strand, counting down.
ACACCTTTGGTCCCGTACGCATTTTCGACCCCTATCGTGCCAACATCGAGGTTGCCGGTAAGATTATTGTAGGCAAAGACGATTTCATATTCACCTGGAGTATCATCCGTATAGCGGGAGATATAAACTTGTGTATCATACCGCTGGTCAGACTGACCCCATGCTTCCACCCCTTTGTAATCAATGATATGACCCACGTTAGGCGTACCTGGACCAGTGTTTAGGCTCACCAGCGCCACACCTCGTGTACCAGCTTCATATACAATTTCCATATCTTTCCAAAGCGGCGCTATTAGATTATTAGGATCACTGGCATTAGGAATACTTTCATTTGTCCATGGCGTACTTCCCCCAGTAGACGAGTCGAAGAAAACAAAGCCATCATCAGAAAAGTGAATTGTATTCCCTACTTCCATACCATAGAATTGAATGGGAGCATCTCCATCCGGCGTCCAGGTGTATTCAACGGAATCCCCCAAAATAACTGAGTTCGGAAGTATGCCGTATAAACTCAAATCTACATAGCCCCCATCGGTAGCCAAAGGCATCGCACAGGAAGTATTTTCCAGGCTGGTGCTCATGGCATACGTTGGGGCTACGACTTCCATCGTGCCAGACCAGGTTAGCGTGTCACCTACTACATCCACAACACCCGCTGACGCGGTTGCTGTGCCGGGAACGTATGTCAAACCAGCTGGAATAGCATCGGTAATCGTGTACAGCAAATCTTCGGTGGTGACGTTTGGTTGTACCGTAATGGTGTACGTCACTGTATCACCAGCATAAGCAGACTCACTGCTAACAGTTTTGGTCACATCATCTTCATGCCGAGTAATAAACACTGGAATCATGCCGATGTTGCCGGGGTTACCCGCATCGCTGCCCAGCGTAAACGCACCGTACCAACGGTCGCCAGCAACCATTTCTGGCGTGTCCCAGAACAGGCGTAGGCTAAAGGGATCAAGTTGTGGTACAGAGGTTGGCCCTTCAAACGACATGTTACCCGCATCGCTGTAAGGCACAACGGCCGTTGCCAAAGTTACATCATCTGGTGCATTGACCGACTCTTCCCAGTTCATCACCAAAACCCACCACGTACCAGCAGCGGGGTCTGCTACAGAACAAAACTCAGAAGAGCCATTCGAAGCGCTTTGGCAAACTTGCGTGGCCGCGCTGGGGGTGCTACCTGTACCCACGGCCATATCCACGTCAGGTGATGTGGTATCGGCAATTTCGGCAATCAAAGCCATCGAATCCGCCGGCACCTCAACCGTCATCCAGAAAACCTGGCTCAAATCATCAAAGAACTCACCAGCGCTAATGTCATTGGTGGGGTCCTGATACAAAGCGAAATCAGTTAAATCTGCCTGCGTCAACCCAAAGGATTGGGTGGTTAACTCGGTAATTTCCATTGATTGCATATCTTCAATCAGGAAAGAACCAGCATTCCGCCGCGTATCGATCTCTACCGAGGTGGGGATAATACCCGTTGTGGGGATAACAGCTACCGGGAATCCTGCTGTGGGAATACCAGCAACTGACGGCTCCAACGTAACTTCGCCAAAGACCCAATCGCCTGCAGGCAAAGCAGACACATCGGCCGTTACCACAATTTCTTGCGTTTCACCTGGGCCAAGTACAAAGGAAGCGGGTGTCACAGTCAAACCCATGGGGCCAGCTACACTCGCGGTCCAGGTTACAGAAGCGGCCTGCGTGCTGCGCACGGTACGCGTCCAGCTGCATTCCAAAAGACATTGCGCATTACCAAAGCTGGCAATGTTCAACGTTTTGGCATCGCCACCATTGGCCGGATTCGCATTTTGGTAGTTAATAATGGATTCGTCCAGCACCAAACCAGCCAGCGCAGCTACGTTCAAATTGATGCGGCCACCACCATAGTCGAAGGGATCGGCTGGCGTAGTACCATCTTCTTTGAGCATATCCGTGACGCCGGTGGTCATTAGAGCAGACTGAATTTCAGCCGGAGTCCAATCAGGATGCAAGGACATGAGCAACGCACCAGCACCAGCTACATGCGGGCTGGCCATCGAAGTACCGCTGATCATATCCCATTCAATAGCCCCGCCCGTGCCATAGGCGGCCAGGATGTCGGTGCCGGGTGCAGTTACGTTAGGCGAGATGATATCCGGCAAGGCGCGATTTGCGCCACGGGAGCTGGAGGATGACATGATGTCGGCATTGCCAGCGTCTTCATTCAGAGTTGCCCCAGCAATGGTAGCCGTATGGCCAGTACCGGAGGCCAGCCATGCTTTTAAGACCAGGCCATCCGCATAGGAGATGTGGACGCCGGGCAGTACATGGGCATCGCCAACCAGGGCGTTGCCGGAAGCTGCATCATTGATCAGGATGTAACCACCAGCACCAGCAGCCAGAACGTTGGCACCTTTTTCTACACGGCCGAATGTGCCACGATCACAAACAACAATTTCGCCGTTAAACGTTCCAACAGGCCATGGTGAATTGTTATCACCAATAGCGCCCACACCACACAGTTCCGGGGTGTCGGTTTCGGTTGAAGCGTAATCGCCAGCATACACAATTGTGGCTGGGCCAAAACCAGAGGTGAACCCTTTACCGGTAATGTCTGCGGGAGGAGTTGTATCACCACCGCTCATGTTTGTTACACTGTTCAACCAAACACGGTCGTGGGTGGAGTTACCTACAGAAGTCAACCAGGGAGCATCGGCCGGAGAACCAACCGTTTCAGCGCCAGGACCATTGTTACCAGCAGAGGTGGCCACAAAAATCCCTGCTTCACGGGCGTTCAAGAACCCAACGCTGTCGAAATCGTTCCACAGGTCGCTGGCCGCATCGCTACCAATAGAGTAATTGATAACATCTACGCCATCGGCAATTGCATCGTCAATAGCGGCTGACAAAGCAGAAGCAGTACAGCAAGCTGCATAGGCAATAATGTTGGCATGGGGTGCCACACCAGAGATGTTACGGTTCACTGTTAAAGTAGGTGCCGTAACGGTCGCTTCTACAAAGTTACCAGCGGCCGTACTGGCCGTGTGGGAACCATGTCCATCGTAATCTGTGGGATCGCCACCATTTACAGAAATATACCCGCGTGCACCGATCAGCTTGTCGTTACAGGGGAAAGTTGGGTCGTAACTGGGGTCATTGGAATCACAGACACCAACGTAATTGCCTGCGCCAAAAGGATTTGTGTGATCATAGCTATCCCCACCTACATCAGCAAAGGAAGGATTTAGCGGGTTAATACCGGTGTCAATAACACCGACGATCATCCCCTCGCCATAGGTGCCGGGAATGCCGCCCGTATTGGAGCCATCCCACAAACCGGGCGCACCCACCCAAGCGGGGCCATTATCAGTTTGCAGCTGCCGCTCGAAATCGCGCTGCACAAAAATAACACCGGGCAGTTTACTAACGGCAGCGGCTTCTTCGGGGGTCATCATAATGGCTAAACCATTGTTAGCCACAGAATATTGGTAGGCTGGTTCGATGTCACGGTCCAGAACCTGAGCAGCCTCACTTATAAAGTCTGCCTGTTTGCTCAACAGATAATTGCCATAAGACAGAACAGCAGGGCTTTCCATGTCTAAACGGTTGATGCGTGAGCCTTCTGGGGATGTTGCTTCGAGGCCAGCTACGCCACCTTTATATGTGGCAATTGGCTCATCCTTGAGGCGAATCAGGTAAAGGGCTGGGCCGGTTGCACCCTTAGGTTCCGACACCACGCCAACACCCACTTCAATGGCTTCAGCGGATTCAATTGTTAGGCCACTCTCGTCGGGCGTTCTTACAATTGGTTGGGCCATGGCAACCATGGCCATGGTCAGTAATAAGAGGAATATAGTTATTGAAGATACTGCTTTTTTCTTCATTTTTTCTACAGCTTCTCCTGAATTGTGATGCATGGGCTGTATTGAGATCATGCAATAGAAAAATAAAATATTTTAAGGAGGAATGCTCCTCATGGAATGTGAATTTGTGTGCTCTGTTGTTGTCTACTTTGCTATGCACCTCCTTTATTCACAAATTTATAAAAGAGTTTGGGCTGAAATTAACTACTGTGGGAAATATTTGTGGGAGTGAAATGTGGGATAACAATACGCGTATAGATGATGCGTTAAACTTCACCTAAGCGGCATATATCAACTTATTATGTCCTAACAGATTATGTGGGTACACTGTGGCTACTATGGCGATACAATGGCTTGTATCTTCCCCCTCCGATGATGTGTAATTGGCTCTAATTGCTGTTACATTGCATTTCCAATATGCTTGAAATAATGACCTAGATTAAACGGTAAACATGACCAATAGTATAGGACTTTGGTGCTATACATACCACTAATTTGAGGTGTTCCAAAAGGAAAACCATTCTCAAAGCAACGCTTTCCCTCGTTATTGCCTTTGCCTTCATGATAATTTATGAAAAAGATATGGTCCGGTAAGAAACGGCCGTTCCTACCCCACCTCACCTCGCCCAAAACCCCCTTGACTTAGAGTTCACTTCAAATTGTAGAATCCAAATAATTCACAACAAATGGAGGTAACTCATGTTTCAACATCAACTGATCAATGCTGTTATCCAGTGGGAGTGGCAGTTAAAAATGGCTGAGGAAAAGCAAAAAAACCTGCGGGGTGAACCATTTACCATCGCCAGCGCCGCTGCCCCGGCACCAGCCAAAGAACGGGCCACTGCGGCCCAACGCCAACCGGAGCAACCCGCTTATGCTGGCTGCACACCCAGTCAGCCCACAATTTGCTGACGATTGAGGTAAAATTATCAGGTGCAATACGGCCGTTTCCTCTCCTAATAAGTAAGGTGCTGGGAAACGGCCGTTGCCGTCACCTAAATCCTAAAAGTTTTGATGTGAGTAAGGGGTGCACCTCATGGAGAATAAACCAACTTTAGCGATACGGCCGTCTAACAGACAGCTAGCAATTTGGGGCGTAATGGGCAGTCTGGCAGCAGATCTTTTTGGCGCGTTCTTTTACATTGTCGTCGGCGGAGCAGTTGTCTACGAAATGGAATGGCTCATGGGTGTATGGATTTTCGTCCCTGCACTGGGCATTCTCGGTTTATTTGCAGGGCCTTTGTTTGGCATATTTTCTGGTCGGATTGTTGCCAAGTTGAATATAAAAACACCAACGCCTAAAATTTTCGCATTGGTCGCCGGTGCACTGCCCATTCTTTTGATTTGGCTGTACCTTTTTGCGACGATCTGGATCGACTCAGCCCAACTTCGCGGTAGAATTCTGTGATAGCTCACAAATTACCACCCCAAAATTCCAAATTAGTCCCCTTCACACCTTGACGAAGCGTCGTCAAACTGCTATAGTGCGCCCATCATGTTAACAAAGCCTGTATATTTTTATTTTTACTTTTTTAGCACCCAACCCCGCCGCAACTGTTGCGAGGTGGTCGTTACGCGCTAGAAAAGACCAGGCAAAACGACTCAGTAACCAACAAGACGCGGCCCAAAAAGCCGCGTCTTTTTTTTGTTTATTAGCCAGAATCGGCAATAGGATTCACGACAAGGAGAAGAATCATGCCATTAAACGGACTCATCAACAACACCCCAGAACAACAGCCCACCGCTTGCCGCGGCGTACGCGGGGCCGTCACCGTCACAGAAAACACAGAAGAAGCGATTCTCGCCGCCACGCGCGAACTGCTCCAGGTCATCATCAAGCGCAATGAAATGCGTCCTGATGACATCGCCAGCGTCTACTTCACCACCACGGCCGATCTAAACGCCACCTACCCCGCCCTGGCTGCCCGCCAGATTGGCTGGAGCGACGTGGCGCTGCTCTGCGGACATGAAATGGCCGTACCCGGTGGCTTACCCCTGTGCATTCGCGTGCTGATTCACTGGAATACCAGCCGCTCCTCACAAGAAATTGTTCACGTTTACCTACGCGAAGCCCAATCGCTCCGCCCGGATCGCCAAAATTTACCGCCCGTCCGCCCTCGCCAAATGAACGCCATGGAAGCGATGGTCAAGGTAATGGCCTCTGTTTTATAATTTCAAGACCCTAAGGATTTGAAATCTCTGAAACTTCTTCAGAATGGCAGATCCTTACGGTTTTAAACCAAAGCAAAAAGGAACTATTGATGATGATTGTAGTGATGCAGCCCAATGCAACCATGCAGGAAAAGTCCGGAGTTATCTCCTGGGCAGAAGATTTAGGTTTCAAGATTCACCTCTCAACCGGCAGTGAGCGCACCATTATCGGCGTCATTGGCGATGATCGGGTCATTAACCGGGAGCAGCTGGAGCGGATGTCTGGGGTGGAGCGCGTTGTACCCGTGCTAAAACCCTTTAAAATCGCCAGCCGCGAATTCAAACCCAACGACACTCAGTTCACCATTGGTGGGCACGTCATCGGCGGCAAAGATTTGGTAATTATGGCCGGGCCCTGTTCCGTAGAAAGCCGCAGCCAGATCATCGAGACGGCCCACGCCTGTAAAGAAGCGGGCGCCCACATTTTGCGCGGTGGCGCGTTCAAACCGCGCAGTTCCCCCTACTCCTTCCAGGGTATGGGCGAAGAAGGGTTGAAGTATTTAGCCGAAGCCCGTGAAGAAACTGGCATGCCGATCATCACCGAGGTCATGGAGCCGAGTCTGGTACCGCTGGTAGCCGAATACGCTGATATCCTGCAAATTGGGGCGCGCAACATGCAAAACTACGCCCTATTGCATGCCGTAGGCGAATCCCAGCATCCAGTTTTGCTCAAGCGCGGCATGAGCAGCCTCATCGAAGAATGGTTGATGTGCGCGGAATACATTTTGAGCCACGGCAATACACGCGTAATGATGTGTGAGCGCGGCATTCGCACCTTTGAGAAATACACGCGCAACACCTTCGACATCAACGCCATTCCGGTGCTGAAGCAGCTCACCCATCTACCCATCATTGCCGACCCCAGCCACGGCACCGGCAAGTGGGAATACGTGGAAAGCGTTACCAAAGCCAGCGTGGCGGCCGGAGCGGACGGCGTTATTTTGGAAGTGCATCCCCGCCCCGAAGAAGCGATGTCAGACGGCCGTCAATCCCTCAAGCCAGAACGTTTTGCTCAACTGGTGAAAGACATGAAAGCCATTGCCCAGGCGGTCGGACGGGACATTCCAGACAAGGAACAGGTACCCGCCTAATCTTGTTTGGGAGCCTCATTTATGGGCGATATTCAGATTTTAGAAAGCTACACAGCGCCGGGGCGTGGGCCGGTTGGTTTGTGCACCGACGGCCGTTTCCTTTGGAATGCTGATTTCTCTACGGGCAAAATCTACCGGCTCGATCCCGCCACGTTGGAAAGCGATATCGAGCTGGTTTGCCCGGGGAACTTAAGCGGGCTGGCCTGGGACGGCCGTTCGCTCTGGCAATCCTTACACGACGGTGGCACCCTGCGCCGCATCAACCCGGAAACCAACGACTTCGATCAGGCAATCATGGTGTGGGAGCATGGCTGGCTGGCCGGCGTGGCCTGGGACGGCACACATTTGTGGACAGCTTCCCAGCAGCACGGCAAGCTGTTCAAGCTGGACCCGGAGAGCAGCGACGTGTTGGCAACCGTGCCCATACCCGTGGCTGGCGGCGGCCTGGATTTTCACGATGGGTCGCTTTGGCTGGGCGTAGCTTACCCTATGCACTTTGACACCCAGCAGCAGCAGTTTGAATGGGAAAGCAGTGAGCAACATTACGCCATTTTGCGCCTGGACCCGGCTACGGGCACAGAGCAAGCACGCTATCATCTTGATTTTCTACCGATGGGGCTGGCCTGGCTGGGAGATCAGCTCTGGCTCAGTCACGTCGCTACACGCAAGCTACATCGCACGCAATTGATTTAAAACCGCGGAGACGCGGAGGACGCAGAGAAGGTAAAACGCTGCGCTCTCCGCGTTGTCTGCGGTTAAATTTTTTAACGACGATCCGCAGACAGCGCGGCAATGTAACGCTCCGCGGAACGGGAAACGGCCGTTTTCGCCTCACTTTTAACAACCCTGCCCCACCACGCCCCGTAAATCCGCTCAAAATCGTAGGGAGCCACAGCAGCAACAATCTCGCGCACCTTTTTCGCTGGCAGCGGAATCAGATTCGGATAGCTGTACATGAAGCTCACCCAACGCCGGTCGGACACCACCTGAATGATGTCCCCCGTCAGCAGCACGCCCGCGCCGTTGGCTCCGGCAGGCCAGTGCAGCATCGTGCCCCCTGCGTAATGGCCACCGCCCCGAATCAGCGTCAGCCCATCCCACAACGGTTTGGCCTCTCCTTCCCAGAAGTGTACGGCCGTATCCGGTCGCATCACCCACTGTTTGTCAGCCGCATGCAGGTAGATCGGCGCGTCAAACGCGTGCGCCCATTCAATCATAGATGAGTAATAATGCGGATGGGAAATGGCAATGGCGTCGATACCACCCAGGGCGTTTACGGCCGTTTTCGTCTCCTCATCCAGCAGCGTGATGCAATCCCACAGCAAATTACCCTGCGGCGTTTGCACCAGCAGTGCCCGCTGGCTAATGGCAAAGCCGGGCGTCGTGCCAATGCCGGTCAGGTTCGGCTCCTCATCCTCGATTTTGTTCAGGTGATTAGCTTGCAACTCCATTAGGGTGGTCCACTGCTGTCCCTCCCAGCCGATGTATTGGCGTTCATCTTCACAAATGAGGCAATGTTCGGGGGGAACGGCCGTTGCCGGAAACTGCGTGCCGCACGTCTTACAAATATAGTTTTCCAAGGTGTCCTCCATCGATCAATTTATAGCCTTAATCGTATCTGCCAAATTCTAAAGGCGCGCCCCGCAAAAGATCATCCGCCACCTGCCCAAAGGTGCAGTTCCGACTATATTTCCCCGGCCCCCCCCACAAACACCTGTCTAAATGAGCAGTTTCCGGGGAAAATCTATCAAAAAAAGCCACAGAGTAAAAAGAGAAACCTGAGAAATGAACCTTCGCCTCTATGATCTCTGTGAACTCTGTGGCAAATATTTGGACAGGGTCTAAGCCGCCCGCAGCACAAATTCCGTGATTTCCGGCGGGCAGTTCAGCCGCACGGCCGGGCCGATGATGCCAATGCCGCGATTGACGTACACCTGACTTGGCCCAACCTGGTACAACCCATTGTGGTATTTTTGCCCGTAGCGGGGCAACACCACCGGTCCCACCCCCGGCACGCGCACCTGCCCACCGTGAGTATGACCCGAAAGTTGGAGTTGAATACGGCCGTCTCCCAAGAAATCATCCGCAAAATCCGGCTCATGCGCCAGCAAAATCGTGGGAACGCCTTCACGCCAGTCGGCTAACGCGCTCTCGATGTCTGGTGTACCGCTCCACAAATCGTCCACGCCGGCCAACAGGAATTGGCTCTCATTGAGCAGCACGCCACGGTTATGCAGCAGCTCGATGCCCTGCTCCGCCAACCCTTGCTTCACCACTGCCGCCTCTGTCCAATGATCGTGGTTGCCCAGCACGGCGAAAATGCCGTGGCGCGGATTCAGTTTGGCCAGTTCAGGCGCAAGGTCAAAGATGGAAGCGGCCGTTTCCAGCACATAATCTCCGGTTAACACCACCAAATCAGGCCCCAGCTCATTGGTGCGGGCCACCGTTTTTTCTATCAGGTCTATTGCAGTAAAAGGATACAAATGGAAATCGCTGAGCTGCACAATTTTGTAGCCATCCAGCCCCGCTGGCAATCCCGGCAGCGAGATGATTTGCTGCTCCACGGACAACCATTCCGGCTCTATTTTGGTCACATAGCCCACACCCGCAGCGCCACCCAGCACAGCCCCGCCAGCCCATTTCAAAAAGCCTCGTCGCGTCACCTTCATGAAAGCGCCTGCCGAATTTGCTCAATCTGGTTCAACGTGAGCGGCCCTGGGTACAAATCCAGCTCGGGAATTTCTTCCAGGGGAATCCATTGGAAAATGTGTTGGTTGTCTGGCGCTTGCCGCGCCAGTTCCGGCCCGCCTAGCGCCAGTTTGCCGCTGAATTCAGTCACCAAATACGCATATTCTCGATGCGTCTCGCCAAATTCGCGCACCCACAGGCGCGGTCCCAGCACGATATCATAGTTGGTTTCTTCTTTGGCTTCGCGCAGCGCCGCTTCCAGAATCGTCTCACCCGGCTCAACCCCACCGCCAATGGAAACATGATGCTCATGGGTGGCTTTAATGCGGTGGAAGAAGAGGATACGGCCGTTTCGATAAATGTATAAACTCACACGTTCCCGCATAATAACACCTCCAAACGCCTGAAATTATAGTTGTCAGATCTTATGCAGCTTGGACCCACTTGGTAAATAAATCGGGCCAAACTTTCGGGCAGTTGCGTAAATCCTAATCATAACAAAAAAGGGATGAAACTATGAAGTTCCATCCCTTTTTGCTTCATTGATTGCTCGATGGCAACCTTACTTTAGCAGCTACGGCTTTAAGACCACCGGCAGGTACAGATCGAGCAAAGAGCCTTTGGTAGCAAAATATGGCAGGCCATGTGACAGGGCAACCGATACGTTCCCGCTGCCATCCACCGCCTGGGCAAAGAATTCCACTTCCTTGTCCAGTGGCACAGACACCATGCCCGTCGCCAGCTGTGCCGACGGGTCGTAAGTCAGTTCCGCCAGCTTCCAGGTGGTGCTGGGCAGTTCACGGTACAGCACCACCACCCGATGCAGCTCGCTGCTGTCATCCGTCACCTGCACCTGGAAGTTGACCTGACTGCCTAAGCGAACGGCCGTTACATTCCAAATACTCGGCGCAATGAAATCATCACTATCGAATGGCGTATGGTAAACCTCAAACGTCAGATTATCATACAGGCGCTGCGTGCCAATCGTTTCGGCGCTGCCACCCGTAGCGGCAAACTGCCCCGGCACCATCACCAGCCGCTCAACCGAAGCTCCCTCAATCGAGAGATACCGGTTGATGCTGCCCATCGCCACCGGATACCAATAATCCAGTGGGAAGAGCGGTTCGGGTTGGATAATGCCCACCTCTTCGGTAATGAGCTGCGAAATTACCGGATTAAAGTTCGGGATTTCGGTGAAGGAACCACCCGTCATCAAGACACCGTGGGCCACACTGCCGGGCTGGCTTACGCTTACGCTGGTACGTGGCTGAATGGGCTTGCCACCAGCGACATACACACCATCTTCCCCAGCCAGCGTGTAGTAATTACCTAACCCGCCAATGCTATTTTGCTGGAAATCAAAGTTGAAGTTCAAGGAGGTTGAGGTCAACCCATTCACGCTGCCCTCAACCCGCAGAGCAGGCGCTGTCGCCACCGCACTTCTACCCCAAAGCGATTCCGTCGTCGTGACTGGCATGTTAATGCGCAGCATCGGCAGCCCGTAAAGCGTCATCTCTTCCAGCACCTTTTCATCGTAATTGCTGAAGGAGCCGCCTACCAGTTCATTGTAATACTGCTGCTTGGCCATACGCATCGCCTGGCCTACCGTTTGCGGCCCTTCGCTCCAGTTACCCAATGCGCTCACGTAATTAGCCACCAACGCTTCCGAATAGGCCACCAGATCGGAATCGCCATAACCGTAACCCGTATTGCCAAAGAAGCTAGCCTGCTGCGCATTAAACGCTTGCGGCCAATCTCTATCGTTGGTTGCCGCTCCATCAGGAATGTTCAAACCCGAATGGCAGCCAACTGAAAACACCACAGTTCCGTTATAGTTGGTACCAGAAATCTGGGTAGCAAAAACATCGGGTAAATCGTTGGGGAAGAAACGATAATGCTCAAAGTGCGAATTCAACGAAAGTAGATCGATATTGTTATTGCCCAGAACATTGTCAATATAATCCTGGCCATTCCATTCATTGTTAATGAATTGGGTCTCGCTAATCACGTTGATGCCCTGAAGTTTTAAACTTTCGGTCACCACCAATGCTTGATCCAGCAAAAAGTCATAGCCAGTAACCAGCGCATCCTGCGGATTCAGTTCCGGGGCTTCCAGGAATGTGTTGACGGTTAATAGCATTTCAGCTGGCGTTTCAACCAAACGGCCGATTCCATACTGCGGCAGGTAAAATTCGCGATCTTTGAACGGGAACGGAATCGGGGCGGCGTAATAATCATCCGTGAGGAAGTAACGCAGATTCAGCGACCCGGAAATCTCGGTGGATTCGGCAATGGGCGCGTAGTTACGCTCATTGGCAACCAGCGCATCATCCCGAATGCGCCGGTGTGGAATCACCCGATCATCACCCACCAGCACCATATACTCCAGATTCGGATACGCGGGCAGCAGCGAGTAGATAACCGATTTGATGTGCGTGGCCACGCAGTTGGCCTGCAAAGGATTGCCCGGCTCGCCAAATGCGCCGCGCCAATCATCATAAGCGAACCCCAAAGACGAGTAAGCGGCCAAATCAACCACAACGCCATCCACATTCTTATCAGCGGCCAGAACATCTAACCGATTCAACAAATCGGTAATGGTGGCCCCATCGCTGGGGTAGTTACCATTTAACTCGTTTGAGTTGGCCAAAATCAAGGTCCGCACTGAGGGATCGACCGGTGGTGTGGTCACGTCATCGAAGAAGTTACAGGAAACGGGAGAGTATGGATCAACGGGCGGGGCTACGCCAATGCTTAACTCGAAGGTAGTGCCCAGCACGTCTGGTTTCTGCGGGGCAACCGCCAGGTAGTAGGGACCATACAGTTCCTGCACGTTGTAGGTAATGTATTCATCAGTTAGATCTGGTTGGATGGAAACCGCCACCAGCGTACCAATGTTACCCACCTGACCAATGTTGGAAATCTGGCCAATGTTGCTGATTTGACCAATGTTGGATATTTGACCGATGTTGCTAATCTGGCCCAGATCAACCAGGTCACCAATGTTGGAAATCTGGCCAATATTGCTGATTTGGCCAATGTTGGAAATTTGACCGATATTGCTAATCTGGCCAATGTTGGAAATCTGGCCCAGGTCACGGATTTGCCCACTTTCTTCATCAATCGCCGGGGCAAACAGGTAGAGGTTGTAATCACCCGTCATGTTGGTGAGTTTGGCGTCAATGGTGGAACCAGCGTCGTTAACATCAAACTTGTACCACTGTACGGCCGTTTCTGATTCCACAGTATCCACCACAGTGGTATTGGGCGGCACTTCCTCAGCCGAGAAGCGGAAGGATTTGCTGGGAATGTCTTCCTCACGAATGAACACATCCAGGAAGCCATTGTTGTCGCTGGGTATCAGATTGTCCGCATCAGAATCGAAGGTGGTAATACGGCCGTCTGCCGTCACGTCGGGTCGGCCCACGCCCCCATTGCCTTCAGCGCCATCATACGCCAGCGAAACGCGCATGGTGTTACCCGTGGCAATATTGTGCCAGTAAATGTCAGGCAAATTGTTGGTATCGTCGGAAACCAGGTTGGTCGCCTCCGAGACAAACACCACGCTGGCACCGCTGTCCGCCAGGCGCGGGAAGTAGGAATGACCATCTCCCTCGCTACCGCCGCTGGACAACGACAGGCGTTCCACATTCCCCGTCAGCACATTGTAAACAAACACATCTTCCATGCGATTGGTGTCGCCGGGCACCAAATTGTCGGCAAAGCTGGTGAAAGCCACCATGACACCGTTAAACGAAATGGAAGCTTCATAAGAAGGCCCGGTGGCCTCGCCCCCGTTCCCGTCCACCGAAACGCGAATTGTTTGGCCGGTTTCCATATCGTGAACGAAAACGTCGCTCACGTCATTGTTATCATTAGGAACCAGATTAACTGAGTCGGAATCAAACGCAATATAACGGCCGTTTGCCGAAATTGACGGCTCAAAAGAGGCCCCATTCCCCTTAATGCCCAAACTGTTGACCGAGACCAACTTCAAGTCAAACGAAAACGTGTTGTTATCATAGGTCATCACGTAAATATCAGGCAGAATGTCGGTATCATTGGGGTCTAGATTGGTAGATTCCGAGACAAAGGCAACGCGGTAACCATCGCCAAAAGCGGCGACCACCGGCGTGTAAGAAGGCCCATCCCCCAAACTAAACTGATTGAAGTCAACGGACACGGCATCCAGGAAACCGGTTTCGTTGTCGTAAACATAGATATCTGGCCCCTCGTTGCTGTCAAACAGTTCCTGTGAATTGGCCAGATCAGTTGCGTCTGTTTCAAAGGCTACGTAACGGCCGTTCGCCGAAATATCTGGATTCCAGGAGTCGCCATTCGGTCGGCCTGTCTGCACAAAATCAACCACGCGGGTCATCACCTGCGTCTGCAAATCCTTGATGAAAATGTCCTGGAAGATATTAGAATCTGAAGGATCAAGATTGTTCGCTTGTGAGACAAAGGCGATGTAACGGCCGTTGGCCGAAATCGCTGGCGTAAAAGAGTCGCCATTGCCCTCTTCACCCGCGCTGTTTTCCGAAGCGCGGTAGGTGGTGGGTAATACCAGTCCGGCAGGCGCTTCCGGTTCAGCTGCCACACGGCCGTTTAAGGCCAACCCAATCAAAATAACCGCACTAAATACAATAGAGCCAATAATTGCCAGGAATCTACTTCTCATATTTTTTCCTCTCGATACAGTGATGACTTTCAATACAAAAACACAACAATACAAACGCAAGACTCAACAAAAGGCGAAACAACACCTCCAAACAGGCCCATTTTACCGCTTGGGCCTCGGCTACTTCTGTTTTCTATTTATCATTTCGGCTGGTAACTTCAACTACGCCAGTTTGCTCAGGGAGTGAGCAAAGTTCAATTTAAATGATATTCACGCTGCAAGGTCTGAACGGCCGTTAAATCCAACGCCGCGTCCAGATGAGTAAACGTTTGCTGCGCCTGGGCCAGTATCTTTCTAGCTTCAGCCAGCGCACCCTTCGTGGCCAACAAGCGGCCCAGCCAATAACGGCTGTGCGCCAGCTGGTACTCATCCGATGACGAAATGAGTTGGTCCACACTCTGGCGCAGATGCGGTTCGGCCGCCGCCACATCCCCTTGAGCCAGGGCAATTTGCCCCAGCACACAGTGGCAGCAAGCCGCATCAACCACCATTTCCAGCTCATCAGCCAGAGCCAGTCCTTCCTGCGCCCAGGCGGTCGCCTGCGCCGTATCCCCGTCCAGCAATGCCGCCTCCGCCAGATAACGCAGCGTTTCCGCCAGGAAATCTTTCGACTGCACCTTCTCGTAATAGCTGCGGCTTTGCTGCAAATGATGCCGCGCCTCGGCCGTATCCTGCTGCAAGACAAACGTGGCCCCTAAATTCATGTGGAACACGCCCACCATCCAGGCCGAACCGCCAATTTTTTCGGTTAGCTGCAATCCTTGGCGATAATAATCCAGCGCTTCGCTGATTTGGCCCCGATTTTTGGCGATACCGCCCAAATTATTGTAGGCCACAGCCTGATTGTAAATGTCGCCAATCTGCTCAAAAATACGCAGCGCCTGCCGGTAATGGAAATCAGCCTTGCGCCAGCGACCCAGGTTAAAGTAAGCGTTGGCCACCAAATTATTCGAGGTCGCCTGACCCTGCACATCACCCGCACGCTGGTACAGCTCAAAAGCCTGCTGAAAATGGGCAATCGCTTCGTTGCTGTCGCTGCTCAACGAGGTAATGCCCAACAAATTGTAAGCGCGAGCCAAAGCCGTCACTTCATCCAGATGCTGGGCAATTTCCAGCGCCGTGCGGCACTGTTCCAGGGCCTCGTCCTGCTGCCCCTGCCGAATGCTGATCAGCCCGGCGATGAGTAACAGTTGGGCATATTCGGCCGTATTGCGCTGCGTCTCGTCGGCCAACCCCTTTTCAATCCAGACAAAAGCCTGAGGATATTCCCCTTTCAGCTCATGCAGACGGGCGCGCCAGCGGCAAACGGCCGTTTTCGCCGCCGCATCCTGGTTATTTTCAGCCAGCTCAAAGGCAACGGGCAAATGCTCCAGCGCTTGATCGTACTGACCGATATTTACGTACAGTTGGCCTAAAGCAAGATGGATTTTTTGCTGGGCAACGGCCGTATCAAATTCTTCAATTTGGGCCGCACAATGGCGCGCTTTCTGGAAATGGTCAATCGCATCCTGGTTGGCCGACAAATGCTGCGCCTGTTCCCCAGCCATCAGCTGGTATTTCAAGGCACGCGGCCAATCCTCACCCATGTAGGCATGGTGGGC
The DNA here is from genome assembly GCA_020634565.1 of Ardenticatenaceae bacterium. Lineage (GTDB taxonomy): Bacteria > Chloroflexota > Anaerolineae > Promineifilales > Promineifilaceae > Leptofilum. Next base: position 512,876 of record JACKBN010000004.1, on the reverse strand, counting down.
AATCAGCGGCGGCAGGCTGTCCACATCGCCCCAACCAGAAGTACGGCCGTCTTCCAAAAAGGCCGCCACCAGCCGATGGTACGTTTTGCGCGAACTCACCGCCAGACTATTGTAAGCGACCTCTTGCAGCAGAGAGTGAATAAAAGCGTACACCCGCTCCGGATTTTTCTGCGCCTCGCGGATCATCTCCACCATTTGCAGCTCAGATACATAGCCATCCAGCGGCTGGTTCCGCCCACTGGTGATATGCTCTAGCACATCAAACGGGAAGGAGCGTCCCACCACGGACGCCACCTGCGCCGTCCAGCGGCACAGCTCTTCCAGCCGATCCAGGCGCGCCAACAACACCCCTTCGAGCGTTTCCGGCACGGTGATGGTGGCCACAGTTTGGCTGAACTGCCAACGGCCGTTTTCACCCTCCTTCAGCAGGCCATCATTCATCAACGAACGCAGCACCTCTTCCAGATACAGCGGATTCCCTTCCGCGCGATCCAGAATCAGCGTCTCTGCACCTTCGGGCCATTCGTCGATGGGCACCAGGCTGTGCAGCAGTGCTTGGGCATTTTCGCGAGACAAACCCTCGATGCGAATTTCGGTATAAAACAGGCTATGCGCCTCTTCCAGGGTGCTGCGCAGCTGCCAGCACCCTTTTTCTCGCTCAGGCCGAAACAGCAGCAGGAACATCAATGGCAGCTGCTCTACCAGCGGCAGCAAAAAGGTCAGCAAATCCAGCGACGCATTGTCCATCCAATGAATATTGTCAAACCAGATAACAAGCGGTTGGATACGGGCTTGAGCCATCAGCAAACTACGGATGGCAATAAAAGTGTGCTGTTGCAGCGCTTCACTGTCCAGATAGCGCACTTTTTGCGCCAACGTCTCATCCAGCGGCAGCTTGAGGAAGTTCGCCAGATACGGCAAGCTGTCTGTTGCTTCATCGGCTGGCAGATTTTGGTAGAGCGTCTGGTGCAATGTTTGGAAGGCCAATTCCGGTTCTGCCTCAGGCTGAACGCCTACCAGCTGCCTTACCAACTCTCGAAACGGCCGATAACTCACCGTCTCTGTAAAGGAGAGGCAGCGCACATGCAGCCAGCGCATATCTTCCTGCTGCGCTTCATAAGCCAGGCGGGATTTGCCCTGCCCCGCTTCACCAATCAACGACACAATGCGACCAAAGCCAAAAGAGAGTTGATCGATTGCATCCTGCAAGATGGCCTGCTCATCATCGCGCCCGACGGTGGGTGCCTGCAAGCCTTGCAGGCCGCGTGTTGTTTGCTCGGCAGCGGTGCGTAAGCCCGTGACCGCAAAAATCGGCACGGGACGGCTTTTGCCTTTCAGGTTCACTTCACCTTCGGGATGCAGTTCAGCCACCGTTTCTGTCTGGCGGCGCACATTTTCGTTCACCAGCACCCAGCCATCTTTGGCAGCAGACATCAATCGGGCCGCCAGGTTGACTTCATCCCCCATGACGGTGTATTCGTGCCGCCAGCTAGCCCCGACGTATCCGGCAAACACATAGCTGTAGCTAATACCAATGCGCTGGCTCAGCTGCCAGTCGGCCAAACCGAGTTCATCCGGCAGCGTTTTGTTGAGTTCGGCCAACGCTTCTTGCATTGCCAAAGCAGCGCGCACCGCGCGTTCGGCATCATCCTCGTGGGCAATGGGGGCGCCAAAGGTCACTAGCACTTTATCGCCGTGGTCATACAGATCGACCTTGTTCATCACGCCACCAAACGGCCGTATCGCTTCACTCATGCTTACGTAATACTGGTTCAGAGCGTGCACAATTTTGGTTTCCTGGCCTTCACCCAAATGAGCCACAGCCTCGCCCAGGCCATCTACATTGGCAAACAGGCTGGCCACCAGACGATGTTCGCCTTTCAGGCTGGGCGCGCGCGGATCGCTGGCCAGACGGGCCAGTAAACCTGTGGGCAAATAGGGGGTGAAGGTCGCCACCCAGGTGATGTGGCGGCGCAAAGATGCCAAATCGGGGGTCAGCGGGTAAATTGTTTCCTGCGGTGCGGTGTAAGCGCGATTGGTTGGCTGGTCAATGTATTCGACTAATAAAAAGCGGGAATCTTCGGGGAGGGGAACGGCCGTAATCACCACATCGGCGCTCACAGCATCGTAGGTATCCTGGTCAATCAGCACCTGCCCAGCCGAAGCCGCCGATTCAACCGCAGCGGTGGCGTTCACATCAGGGCCAAAGAGAGCGTACTCCATGTTTTCCATGGAGCCGAGCTGAGCCGCAAAGAAACGGCCGTATTTAATGCCCACACTCATTCGCAAGGGGAACGTTCCCTGAGAGGTCTTCGTTTCAGCAAAGTCGGCCATCGCCGCTTGCATCTTCATAGCCGCCTGGATGGCCAACGTGGCGCTGTTTTGGCCATTGCCCTCGCTCAACTCGGGGAACATATCGTTCAGGTCGGCCAAGGCGCCATTTTCGGTAAAGAGACCCAGCAGTGCATCCCCACCAAAGCGAATAAGCTGACCATCGTGCGCCCGCAAAATATCCAGCATGGCGTCGAAGTAGCGGTTCACTACCTCCGTGACTTCTTCTGCCCCTTCGCGACCAATCTGGCTCAACTTTTCCGACATCGCCGTAAAACCGCTAATGTCGGCAAAAAGCAGCGTGCCCTCTACGAACTCGCCATCGGCCTGCCCAGGCTGTGGATGACGCCGCACCTGCCGCACCAACGAAGCTGGCAGATGTGAAGTAGTGGCCTCTAGCAAACTCGCTAAATGGCTCACGCAGGCAGAAATGACAGATCGTGGCGGTTCTGCGCCAGCTTCAGTCAGCGATTGCATCAGATTTGCGGGCAAAAATCGCTGCAGCTGCGTCATTTCGGCGGCCGTCAAACCATCCTGCCCGGTTAATGTGTGTTTGGCTATATCCCGATCTTCTTTCAATGATTCACTCATTATCGAAGCTATCTTGAACTCTTTTGCCATATTAAACGGAAACTACAACGTTAGGCCGCTATAAAAATGTGCAAAAGACGTGAAAATTTACTGGAAGGCTGAATGACGGACTGCTCACCCTACGCAAAAATAGATAAATTCTTGTTAAATAGATTCGTTCGCGGGTTCTTGGATGTTGGCTGTTATGTTCCCCACGTCTGCTTCTTCCATAGCTTATAGTAAAGCAGAAACCTTTCTGCGTAGCTGTCTATGGGAATGTGGTACCGCTGTAAATAATCTTACAGCGGACTCTCAGGTATAGCTTTTACGGAAGCAAACCGCAGGAAGTCACGCTTCGGTTTGCAAAACAGCTTCTGTCGCTGGCTCAACCGATACCGTTACGCCAGAAAAAGCCGCATTTCCCGTCAGGGTGTCAATGTACTGGTCATCGGTCAGGTCGTTGATTGACGCGCCGGGATGCTGTACGGCCGTTTCCAAACGAACCCCGTCGCGATCATGCCCCCAACCGTGGGGGATACTCACCACGCCAGGCATCATCGTATCGGTTAACGTCAGCGGCAGCTGAATGGTTCCCGTACGGGACCGCACCGTTACCCGTGCGCCCTCGGCCAGATGGCGCTTTTGGGCATCGTCTGGGTGCATCATCAAAGTGCAGCGATCTTTGCCACGCACCAGCCGGGGACTGTTGTGCATCCACGAGTTGTTGCTGCGCAGCTGCCGCCGCCCGATGAGCAGCAGCGAATCGTCGCTGGCTGCGTCAGCGGACCAGGTTTGCCGCACGCGATCCAAATCAGCCAGGAGCAGGTCTGGCGCAAGCTGGATACGCCGATTGGGGGTGCACAAGCGGTGCTTGAGGTTTGGCTGGAGCGGCCCCAAATCGACGCCGTGTACGGCGCGCTTCAGTGTGGGCAGCTTGAGCCCCTGCCCTGCCAGTCGGTTTTTGTTGAAGCCGTGTGCCCCGTACGGCCCAAAACGCAGCGCCAGATCGATAATTTGGGCGGGTTTCATGCGGGCAAAGAAATCCATCTTGCCCTGTGGCGCGTGGCGCGTGGGCAGCGGCTTGCCCTCCATTAGGGCGCGCAAGGATTGAAAAATTTGCCAATCGTGCCGGGCATTTTCAGCAGGCGGTAAGAGCGGCGGGGAAAATTTGGCGGTGTTGCGCACCGCCAGCGCGTGAAAGATAAGGTCGTAATGATCCGTTTCCAGACCAGTGGTGGGGGGCAGGATGATATTGGCGTGGCGGGTGGTTTCGTTAATGTAAATGTCGATGGCGACCATAAAATCCAAACCGGCGAGCGCCTTGTCAAGCTGACGGCCGTTTGGCGTCGAAAGCACCGGGTTGCCGGCAATGGTGATCATCCCTTTGATTTGCCCGTCGCCGGGGGTGAGCATTTCCTCAGCCAACACAGACGTGGGCAGTTCACCCCCAAATTCTGGTAAGCCTCGCACACGGCTGTGCCAACGGCCGTATCGCCCCGTTTGCCCCGTCATGGTGGTAATGCCAACCACGTCGATGGCTGGGGTGGTGAACATCGCGCCGCCAGGAGTGTCCAAGTTCCCAGTGACAAAGTTGAGCAGGTTGATGAGCCAGTGGCACAAGCCACCAAATTGCTGGGTGGAGACACCGATGCGGCCGTAGCAAACGGCCGTCTTAGCCGCGGCAAAATCACGCGCCAGCTGGCGAATCGCTGCGGCGGGAATGCCCGTCGGCCCCGCTGCCAGTTCCGGCGTAAATTCAGCGATGGCTTGTTCTACCTGCCCCAAACCATCGGCGATTGCTGCCAGCGGGCCAGGGTCCGCCAGATTTTCAACAAAAATGGTATGCAGCAAGGCCAGGAGCAGCAGCACGTCGCTGCCGGGTTTGATGAAGTGATGGGTGTTGGCAAGAACGGCCGTTTCCGTACGGCGTGGATCAACGACTACCAGCTGACCACCTCGTTTTTGCAGCTTCTTCAGCCGGTCGGCGATGCCGGGAGCAGTCATCAAGCTGCCGTTGGAGGCCAGCGGATTCGCACCCAGCATAAGCAGAAAGTCGGTGCGGTCTACATCCGGAATGGGCAGTAGAAGTTGATGGCCAAACATGAAGTAGGCGGCAAAATGGTGCGGCAGCTGGTCTACAGAGGTGGCAGAAAAGCGGTTTTGCGTGCGCAGCGTGCGCACAAACGGCGGCGAGTAGAGCATGGCCCCCACGTTGTGCACATTGGGATTGCCCTGGTAGACGGCGATGGCGTTACGGCCGTATTCCCCCTGGATTCGCTTGATGTTGGTGACGACCTCATCAAACGCCTCGTCCCAACCAATTGGTTCCCAACCCGCAGCGGTGCGGCGCACGGGCTGGCGCAGCCGGTCCGTATCATGGTAGATGTCCGCCAGGGCAGTAGCTTTGGGGCAAATGTGGCCCTGGCTGAACGGGTCCAGCTTATCGCCGCGAATGGCCAGAATTTCTTCACCGCGCAGCTCAATTTCCAGGCCGCACATTGCCTCGCACAGGTTGCAGGTTCTAAAATGGGTTTGACTGGGGATTGTCATGGGGACTCCTTTCAAAAAAGCGGAACACGGCATTTCATAGAGAAGTTTGCTTTTGCTCAAACGTGATCTTGTTGGTTGATGAATCGAAGCGGATAAATTATAGGCGACTTTTGGACAAACTCCTATCGTTGGAGAAAATGGCAGCTATGAGTGAACAAACGATTTTTACGGTAATGGCAAGTCCGCTGGGCAAAATACTGCTGGCGGGAAATGACAACGGGCTAACTCAGGTGGCCTTTCAAGATGGCAAAAGCGCACTTCTGCCAAGGCCTAATTGGCGGCTAGATGATGCGTTTTGGGCTACGGCCGTTTCCCAACTCACAGCCTATTTTGCCGGGGAACTGACCCAGTTTAACTTACCATTGGCACCCCAAGGCACATCATTTCAGCAGCAGGTATGGGCCTATTTGCAGGCAATTCCATACGGCCGTACCACCACTTACGGCACCATCGCGGCAGAATTGGGTAATCCAAATGCATCCAGAGCAGTGGGGGCGGCAAACGGCCGTAATCCCATCGCCGTGATTATCCCTTGCCACCGCGTGGTTGGCAGCGACGGCAAGTTAACGGGGTATGCGGGTGGTTTGCCGATTAAGGAAGCGTTGCTGGGATTGGAGCGAAACGGCCGTTTGGACACAGGCAAGCAGCTTTCATTTTTCTAACCGCAAAGGACACAAAGAACGCAAAGTTTTCGTTTTTCTCTGCGTCCTCCGCGCTCTCTGCGGTTCAGCTTTTACTCTTTGAAATTCTCAGCTAAAAAGTCGAGGGTTTGCTGCCACGCCTGGCCCGCCGGACCAGGTTCATCGAAGTTTTCTTCGGTGAGGAAAGCGTGGCCCACACCGGGGTAAATGGTGATCTGGTTAGGGATTTCCAGGCTGTTGAGCGCGGCCTCAAACTCCAGCACGTCGGCTACCGGAATAGAGCTGTCTTCTTCGCCAAATACGCCCAGAACCGGTTGGCCATCAGTTAACGGCCGTAACAAATCAGGGTTCGTCACCACCGTGCCGTAATACAAAATCGTCAGGGCCATATTTTCTGATTGGCGCATCCCCAATTGCAGCGAATGTCCCCCGCCAAAGCAAAAGCCCATCGAGGCCAGCCGCTCATTGTCCACGGAATCGAGGCTCATCAGGTAGGCCAGCGCCGCATCCACATCGTTAAACACCTGCTCCTCAGGCGTGGAGAGCCGCAGATAGAGTGCGCGCGGTACCTGGTCAGTCACTTCGCCCCGGTACGCGTCGGCGGCCAGCACCACGTACCCTTCAGAAGCCAGCGCATCGGCCAAAACGGTCATGCCTTCATTAAAGCCCCACCACTCGTGGATGAGCAGCACGCCAGGGTAAATGCCTGGCTCTTCCGGCTGAGCCAGATAGCCGCGCAGTTCGGTGCCGTCGGCGTCGGTATAAGTCACGTTGGTCCATTGCGCCGATGATTCACCAAACCAACCTTCATACAAAATAACGCCGCCCGCATACAGGAGAATGACGAGGAGAACGGCCGTAAAGCCCCAAAAAATCCGTCTAAGCCATTTCTTCACAAGCTTTCCCTCCTGTAGCCGCGCTTTCTTAGCGCGCAAAACGCAGTAAGAAACTGCGGCTACACCATATACTTTGTCATTCCTCCGCAGGCAGGAATCCACACACATTCGCAAAAATGGATACCCGCCTGCGCTGCTCTGTTGAAAACATCTAGAACAAAGCAAAAGATGCTTACGGGATTAACTGGTTCAAAACAAAATTAATGATGCAGATTGTAAACCAACATCTTAATTGCTGGCTCACGCCGCTGCAGATAGTATTTGCGCGCCCGAATGGCGTCACCAAACTTGCGTTTGATGACCGAGATAACGCTTTCGACCTTCCAGCGCTGCCCAAAGAGTCCATCAAGTCGGGCTGCGGCAACCAAGTCAGCGCGTGCTTTGCGCAAAGGCGAGGCAATCGACCGCTTCGGACCCGTGCGACGGGGCGGTATGAGGTCATCAGGTCGTACCGACTTCACATCAAAGCCACCATCAGCCAACAAAACCCATTGACCAGAACGCATAAACGGCCGTACCGCACGCCGCATCGTTTCCAATTTACTACCATCATGCCCCGGCCCATACGATTGACTCCGTCCCAAAATGAACAGGGTGTTCAGACCAACCCCATAGAATCCTTTCCAATATTGGGTGATCTTCCAGCCGCGTCGGTTGATATAGTAATCACTGGCTTGAGTCAGCTGAAACCCAGTCGCGTCAATCGCGACTGCTTCCTCCTCAATGCCCAACTCTGTCAACAAGCTGACATTCATGCGATCGATCTGGGCCAGCGTCAACAATCGAGCCGCTGCCCGCGCCAGTGCCGAGTACGTGGGCACATCCTTGAGTCCCAGTTCCTTGACCACCGCATCACTAGCCAGCAGCCACTCTTCCATATCCCGATAACTCAATCTCAGCCGATGCATCAACAAAATGCAAGCAACCAACTGCGGCTGCGTATACTTGCGCGGGCTTTTAGGATGCGAATAAGGAGTAAATTCTTTTTGTGCCAGTTTGTGCGCCATGCGAGCAAAGGTCACAAACTGGCTTTCACGCCGATTTTTCTTAGCCATATCATCATTATCGCCGTTCTTTCCATCTTTTCAACAGAGCAGCGTAGGCGGGAATGACACATGAGCTCATTTAGAAAATCTGTGAAATCTGTGTAATCTGCGGATACCACTAAAACAAATTCGAGATGATTTCCGCCGCGCCCAGATAGGTGCCCAACAGGCTGCCCAGGCTGGTGAGAATAAACACCAACAGCACGCGCAGCAGTTTGTTTTTCCACCACATACGCCAGTGAGCAATATCGTCCCCGACTGCCTGGAATTCGCGCACCACGGGCGGGGCAAAATATGCCTGCACAAACGCCGCCACATAACCCGCGCCAATCACCGGGGTGAGGCTGGTCAGCGGCGCACCAAAGAAGGAGACAGCAATCGTCAGTGGATGCGCCCAGGCAATCACAGCGCCAATCGCGCTGGGAATGCCGTTCACCAGGAACCAGTAGAGCAAATTATCCCCCGCCGCTGACGCACCCTGGGTGACGCCAATGTACACAATCATGCCAATAATGAGCGCGGGAATGCCCCAACCAATAATTTTGCCCACCGGAGATGGCGGCGGCACCTGTTCGATCAGGCTTAAATCTTCCTGCCGATTTTCTTGCAGGGCTTGCTTGATACCGTTCAAATGACCGGCACCAACCACAGCGACGACTTTCTCACCAGCGGCATCTCGGGTTTTTTGGGAAATATAGGTGTCACGCTCGTCAATTAACACAGTTTTTAGCACGGGCATAAATTCGCCCAGCTCATTCATCAGCTCCGTCAGCACATCCGACTGGCGAATTTCGCTGAGCATCTCTTCGGAGATTTCTTCGCCTTCTACCGCACCCACAAAGCCAGAACTGAGCAGCTTGATTTTTTCCCAAAAGCTCATGCTGTTCCAGGCACGGCGCAGGGTAATGCGAACATCCCGATCCACCAAGGCCAGAGGGATGTTCAGTTCCTGAGCGACTTTGGTTGCTTCTAGCAGTTCGGTACCTGGATTCACGCCTAGCTGCTTGCCTAGCCGCCTTTGGTAAGAGGCCAGCAGCAGATTAACCAGGAGGGTCATCAGCTGCTTTTGGCGAATGATCTGCTTGAGATCAAGGTTTTCCCACTTAGTTTTTTCAGACAGGGTTTTGTAGCGCTGCTCATCAAGTTCCACACAAACCACATCAGGCTTTTCCTGCTCGATGACAGCCCTTACAAGATCGGTGGATTCCTGGGAAATATGCGCCGTGCCGATGAGGATGAACTCACGGCCGTTTACCGGCACAATCTCCACGTCAGTGGGGTAATTTCGTTCTACGATGTTGTTTTCTTGCTCCATCAACCGTCTAATCTCCGATCTCTAATCGCCAATCTGCGGCGCTTGAAAATTGCATTTGGTACAAACGATAATACAAGCCATCTGGATTTTGCAGCAGGTCGCTGTGCCTGCCCTGCTCCACCACTCGCCCCTGATCCAGCACCAGCACCCAATCCGCATTAATGACGGTGCTCAGCCGATGCGCAATGACGAAAGAGGTACGGCCGTTCATCAACCGCTCCAACGCCTCCTGCACCAAACTCTCACTTTCGCTGTCCAGCGAAGAAGTCGCCTCGTCCAAAATCAGAATGCGCGGGTCCTTGAGGATGGCGCGAGCGATGGCTACGCGCTGCCGTTGACCGCCGCTTAGCTTTACGCCCCGCTCGCCCACCAGCGTCTGGTAGCCATCGGGCAAATCGTTCAGGATAAATTCATGGGCGTTGGCAGCTTTAGCAGCAGCTTCCAGTTCTTCTTGTGTGGCATCCAAATTGCCATAGCGGATATTTTCCAGCACCGTGTCAGAAAACAAAATCGTCTCCTGGGGCACAATGCCAATTTGCTGCCGCAAGCTGTGCACGGTGACGTCCCGCACATCCTGCCCGTCGATGAGAATACGGCCGTTCACCACATCATAAAAACGGGGAATCAAATTCACCAGCGTGCTCTTGCCCGCCCCGCTCGGGCCTACCAGCGCCACCACCTGCCCCGGTTCAGCCACAAACGAAACTTGTTTCAGGATGGGAACGGCCGTTGTGTAATCAAAATCCACATCCTGAAATTCGACCCGACCGGTGACCGGCGGCAATTCAGTGGCGTTGGGCCGATTTGCAATGTCGGCGGGCGTGTCGAGCAGCTCAAACAGCCGCTCCGTCGCTCCCAACGCCGACTGGAACTGGGCATACAGCCCCGCCAGCGAGGCAATCGGCGTAGCTACCATGAGCGTGTACACCAAGTAAGCCACCAGTCCACCAGCCGTCAACCGCCCTTCCAGCACCTGAAAACTGCCAAACCAGAGCGTAATTGTAATTGAAGCAAAGGCCATAAAACCGATAATCGGCCCCAGCACCGCGCCGATTTTGGCGCGCCACATGGCGGCTTCGTATATATCGTTCACCCGTTCTGCAAAACGGCCGATTTCATGCGCCTCACGCACAAAAGATTTCACAATGCGGATACCGCTCACCGTCTCTTCCACCACGTTGGCCGACTGCGCCAGCGCATCCTGCACCGCCTTGGCCGCCTTGCGGATTTGCCGCCCCAGCGCCACCATCGTTAAGGAAATGATGGGAATGCCGGTCAAAATAATCAGCGTCAGCCGCCAGTTGAGCCAGAACAGCAAAACGGCCGCTCCCACCAACGTAATCGCCTGCCGCAGCAGCGCCACCAGATTGTCGGTAACGGCCGTTTGCAGCTGCGACACATCATTTGTCAGGCGAGAAACCACCTCACCCGTGCGATGATCCGCATAATATTTCAGCGAAAGCGACTGCAAATGCGTGTAAATTTGCACCCGAATGTGCGCAATCACCTTTTCGCCCACGTAAGCCAAAGACAGCCGGTGACCAAAACTGAACAGCGCTTGCACAATGAACACCACAAACAAGCCAATCGCTAACTGATTTAGCCGCACCTGGTTTTTGTCAATCAGCACCACATCCACCAGATTTTGCACCACCAGCGGCAGCACCAGCCCCAGCAGCGTGCTAAACAACAGCAAGGTAATGGAGAAGGCCATTTGTTTGCGATACGGCCGTACATACTGCAACAGCCGCCCAAACGTGTGTAAACTCTCGCGGTTCAGCCGCTTCGCCTTCGCATCTGGATCAGATTCATATTGCCGCCCCATGCGGCGAAATCGTACAGTCATATCCCTATTATCCCGCAAAAAAAGAAAACGTCCCCACAAAGAAAAGGCCTCCTCACCCAAAAGTGAGAAGGCCATCTTCATTACGCAGGTTCTAGAGCGGCGTTACTACCGTTCCAGAAAAATTTAAGAAGGACTTAATCGGCCGTCGAAGATGCTTCGGCTTCAGCTTCGGCCTTAACCTCTTCAACCAACGCCTCTGCCATCTCTTCGGTGCGTGTTTTGCCATATTCTTGTTGGATGTACAGCGTATCATTCATTAACTTTTCAAACGTGCTGCGATCCATCGTTTCCACTTCCATCAGCGCATTGGCCAGGGCAACCATCTTTTCCCGATTGTCTTCAATGAGCTTCCGGGCACGCTTGTAATTGTGATCCAGGATAACACGAACCTCTTCATCAATCGCTTTGGCCGCATCTTCACTGTAATCACGCCCGGAGCCGAAACCGTAGTCACGCCCCACAAACGGATTGCTGCTCTGGTCGCCATAAGTGGGCAACCCCAAGGAAGAAGACATACCGTAATTCATCACCATAGCCCGTGCCCAACGGGTCGATTGCTGCAAGTCGGAAGCAGCGCCGGTCGTAATTTGGCCAAAGAACACTTCCTCAGCCGCACGACCACCCATCGCCATGGCAATCTGGTCTTCAAACTTCTCACGCGTGTACACCATGCGCTCTTCCCGCAACGGCAGCACATAGCCACCGGCACGTCCACGCGGCACAATCGTAATCTTCTGGATTGGGTCCGTGTTAGCCAAATGGAAGCTCACAACGGCATGGCCTGCTTCATGGTAAGCCACCGTCTCTTTATCTTCCTGAGTCATCACATGGCTCTTCTTTTCTGGCCCCAAAGCAATGCGGTCAAACGCATCCTGGAATTCCAGATTGCCAATGGTGCGCTGATCGCGCCGGGCGGCAAAGATAGCTGCTTCATTCAGCAAGTTCTCCAGGTCAGCCCCAGAAAAACCAGCGGTGAGTTTGGCAAACTCTTTCAGCTCAACTTCTTTGCTGATTGGCTTACCGCGCGCATGCACTTCCAAAATCTTTTCGCGGCCACGCACGTCTGGTAGATCGACATACACTTTACGGTCGAAACGGCCAGGACGCAGCAGCGCCGGGTCCAAAATGTCGGCGCGGTTGGTAGCAGCCATCACAATGACGTTGGTATCGTTATCGAAGCCATCCATCTCCACCAGGATTTGGTTGAGGGTTTGCTCACGCTCGTCGTGGCCACCGCCCAAACCAGCACCACGCTGGCGGCCCACCGCATCAATTTCGTCCACAAAGACGATGGAGGGGGCAGATTGCTTGGCTTTCTCGAACAGGTCACGCACACGGCTAGCACCCACACCCACAAACATCTCCACAAACTCAGAGCCGGAAATGTGGAAGAAGGGGACACCTGCTTCCCCGGCAACGGCACGGGCCAGCAAAGTTTTACCCGTTCCGGGCGGGCCAACCATCAGCACACCTTTGGGAATGCGCGCGCCTACCTGCACAAATTTTTCCGGTTCCCTGAGGAACTGCACCACTTCAGCCAATTCCATTTTGGCCTCATCGACACCAGCTACGTCATCAAAGGTGACGGTCGGGCGGTCGGCATCGCTCAGGTTTTTGGCGCGGCTACGGCCGAATCCAAAAATGCTGTTGCCACCCCCACCCTGCATCTGGCGGAAGCCCCGGCTGAAGATCCAAATCAGCAGCAAAACAGGGCCGATGGTGAAGAGAATGCTCACAATGTTGTTGCGCAAAGACAGGTTACGCACCTGCACGTCAACCCCTAACTCGGATAATTGCTCATTGTTCAGGCCATTAAAGGCGAGCACATCTTCCAGGGAGCTTTGGCTGTCTTTGGTGGTAACGCCAACGGTCACTTGTTCCGTGCCGTCTATGCGATACGCTTCCAATGTGTCTCCGCTCAACTCGATCACATCCACTTCGTTGTCTTGTACGAGCTTGAAGAATTGCTGTTGGCTAATTTCTTCCGGGCCGCTTAAACGGCCGCTAAACACCAATTGAAGCCCCACAATGACAGCAAATATCGTGATAATCCACACCCAGGTTGGCACCGATGGGCGATTGTCGTTTGGTTGCTCATCCATAATTTTTTACTCTCTAATTAAAAGTTGGAAATTTTTCTTCCGCGAAATATTTCTTATCGGCCAGAAAACGGCCGTAAAATATCGATCCATTGTACGCCTAAACCAGAGAGGTTTCAAGCATACCGCGTTGTCTTACCGCCCAACATTTACCACTCCGGCGGCTCTGGCGGATAAATAGGCCGTGACCGTACCGGGATGGGTACCGGTGCGGGCGTTGGTTCCGGTTCCGGCACAAAGGCATCCATCATGCTGGCCAGGATGCCACGCAAGTTCCGCCGGGCGTACTGCAAACGCTTTTTGACGGTGGTCAGCGGCAGTTCCAGCAAACGGGCAATCTCTTTTTGCGAATAGCCGTTTAGGTAGAACATTTGGGTAACCACCTGCTCTTTTTCAGGCAAAGCTTGAACGGCCGTCATCACCCGTTCCTTCAACTCTACATTTTCTAGCAGCGCCACCGGGCCAGGCTCCGAAGCGACGATTTCCTGATTGAGATCAACCGCTTGGGCCAGCGGGCGAGTATCGCGCAAAAGGCGATACACCTGACTAAGCACAATTTGCTTGAACCAACCGGCAAACGCCTGCGGCTCATTAAGCTGGTGCAGCTGCTGGTAAGCCACAACAAACGCTTCCTGCACCGCATCCTGCGCCACATCTGCATCTCTGAGGCGCGAATAAGCCCAGCCAAAGGCGGTCTCATAAAACTCACTCACCAGTTGCGCAAACGCTTCCTGGCGCGTCTCTTTTTTCGCTCTGCCATTGCTGGCATTGATTACTAACTCTGCTATCTCATGCATGTTGTGCTCCAACGGCCGTTTCAGACCCACCTTCTTCAGATAATTTACGCATTAGATCTGGCCAGTTGTCTAAACCTTACCTGCTGAATCAGGGTCTTTACTTACCAGAGCCATATTGTAACAAAAAGGTGACAAATTCATCTTATTTTTAGCAAGACAGACCCCATCGCGCGACCATCTCTCATGCGTAACTTACCATTTTTCTCATTTTTATGACCCAAAATTCTGGTTATTGATCTTTCCGTTCATTTTGCTAAGCTCATTATCAAGGGGCGATTTTGTACATATAACCCGCATTCTTCTACAAATGAGTGTCTGCTCATTACCAAAGGAGTAATATCAACATGGCTCAAGTGCAACTCGACGCGCCAGCTCCGGATTTTACGTTGACTGACTATCAAGGAAACGAAATCTCGCTGGCTCAATTCAAGGGCAAGCAGCATGTGCTGCTGGTGTTCAATCGCGGTTTTATGTGACCGTTTTGCCAAAAGCATATGGCGCAGTTGCGTCAAGATTATGATGAATTTATCGCGCGTGATACGGCCGTTCTCGTTCTCGGCCCTGAAAACAAAGATGCGTTTGCTACCTATTTTGGCGAGCACAACCTGCCGTTTACCGGCCTGCCCGATCCCCAGCACAGCGTGCTGAAGCTATACGGGCAGCAAATTAAAATCTTCAAATTTGGCCGCATGCCGGCCCAGGTGTTGATAGACAAAGAAGGCATCGCCCGATTTATCCATTACGGCCACAGCATGCGCGACATCCCCGAAAATCAGGAAATGCTGGCCCTGATTGATTCCCTCAACAAATAAAGTCAGAACCCACGCTGATTGGGCCAATTTATGCACACAGCCATTCGGCTTTGTGCATAAATTGGCCCAGTCTTTCCGGCAGTTGTGTAAGCCCACAGATGATTACGGCCGTTTTTACCGCCTCAATCCCCCCGCCACGCCCAATCCAAATTCGTTGACCTATCAACTATAACCAAAAACTATCAACTTTTATTGGGCAGTTTGTTGACACCCAAAACGTTTTGGAATAAACTTTTTATCATCCAAAACGTTTTGGATACTTTGTCCTTCAAAAACCCTGGAAAAGAGATGGCCGCAACACTCAAAGACATTGCCTCCGAGCTAGGAATCTCGATTACCACCGTTTCCCGTGGCCTGGCAGGCTACGATGATGTGGCTGCCGAAACGCGCCAACGCATTCAGGAAACGGCCGCTTCCCTGGGTTACAAGCCCAATATCCTGGCACGTCGCCTGCAAAAACAGCGCACCGACACTCTGGGCTTCATCATGCCCACTTTTGGCCCTCGCTTTTCTGATCCGTTTTTTAGTGAATTTATCGCCGGTATCGGCAACGAAGCCGCCGAGCAAGAATACGACCTGTTGGTCTCCACCCATGCGCCGGAAAGCGAACAGGAAAAACAAGCCTACGCCCGCGCTACCCAACGCGGCTGGGTCGATGGCCTGATTGTCATTCGCACCCGCGAAAACGACTCCCGCATCCAGCATCTGCACGAACAAAACTTTCCCTTTGTGGTGTTCGGTCGCACCAACCTGCCCTTCGATTACCCCTACGTGGATGAAGATGGTGTAGCTGGTATGCGCCTGCTGGTGCAGCATCTGGCAGATTTGGGGCATCAGCGGATTGGCTTCATCATGCCGCCTGCCGGGCTGATGTTTAGCCAGTATCGCTTGCAAGGCTACTATGAAACGATGGCCGCCAACAATTTACCGGTGGCGCCAGAATGGATCGTTGAAGGTGATTTGACCCAGCGCAGCGGCGCGGAAGCCGCCGAGCATCTCCTGGCTGTGCAACCTCGAGTAACGGCCGTTATTTGCGGCAACGATCTCATGGCCATGGGCGCCATCAACCAGATGCAGCAAAACGGCCTGACCGTGGGCATAGACATCGCCGTGGCTGGTTTTGACGACATTCCCGCCTCCGCCTACAGCAATCCGCCGCTCACCACCCTGCACCAGCCCATCTACGACATTGGCCGCCAGACCTGTGCCATGCTGATTGACATTGTAAACGGCCGTGCGCCGGAAAATCCCAGCGTCTTACTCACACCAACATTAATTGTCCGAGCTTCAAGCGGTTCCTCAATTCTATAAGTCTATAGACACAGCATTTATTTGTCTGAAGGAGGTGAAATATTCCAGAACCCACCTTTACTATTCACAATTTCTTAGCGACTCAATGGCCGGCTGCTCCGGCGGCCTCCACAGAAAACAATTCATTTAACCCATAAGGAGAAGGAAATGAGAAAAGTTCGATTTTTAGTAGCAGCTTTCATGTTGATGGCGCTGGCCATTACGGCTTGCAGCCCGCAAACGGTAGAAGTAACCCGCGTGGTCACCCAAACCGAAACCGTTACCGAGCAAGTCGAGGTAACGCGCATGGTCGAAGGTGAATCCGTCACCGAAACCATCGAAGTAACCCGCGTGGTTGAAGTAGAAGTACCGTCCGAAGCGATGGAACAAACCGTCGTTGAATTCTGGACCACGGATAACGAAGAAGAGCGCATTGCCGCTTACGAGGCTGTAGCCGCCAACTACATGGCAGAGCATCCCGAAGTGGACATTCGCATTGTGCCCATCGAAGAAGCCGGTGTGACGCAGCGTATTGCCACCGCTCAGGCCGCTAACCGGCTGCCCGACATCGTGCGCATGGGTGTGGAGCGTGTTGCCTCCTTTGCCGCCGACGGCCTGCTGGATGAAGAAGCCGCCATGGCCACCATTGCCGCCATCGGTGAAGATGATTTCCGCTCTGGCCCGCTGGCGATGGTTACCAATCCTACCACTGGCAACTACGCCGCCATCCCGTACGATGGCTGGATTCAGGCTATCTGGTACCGCCAGGACATTTTCGACGAAGCTGGCTTGAATGCCCCCATCACCTGGGATGACATTTCAACCGCCTGTAACGCCCTGCCCGGCACCGGCAATCTGCTGTACGGCATCACGCTGGGTACGGATCCTGGCCAGAACTACGGCCACCAAATCTTTGAGCAGGTCGCCATCTCCAACAATGCCTGGCCGTTTGATGCCGATGGCAACGTCACCATGAACACGCCAGAGATGATTGCCGCGCTTGAGTTCTACACCAGCCTGCAAGATTGTGCGGCTCCCGGCCCGCAGTATTGGCGCGGTGCCCGCGAAGGCTACCAGCTGGATCAAACCGGCATGATGTTCTACAGCACCTACATCATGGATGACCTGGTAGACGGTTCCGGCCTGGAAGGCGGCGGCAACGTAGACATCGCCGTGGAAGATCTGCCCGCCAACACAGGTTTTGCACCGGAAATGGTCGGCCCCAACGGCTCTGCTTCTTACGGACAGCTGGTCACCCTGGGCATCATGCAGGGCGCTGACCCGGTGGCCCAGGACGTGGTGGCTTACTTCCTGACGGAAGGCTACCAGGACATCATCGCGCTGGCTCCGTTTGGCAAGGTACCGGTACTGGTCAGTGCCATGGACGGCTGGCGTGAAAGCAGCGACTACTTCCAGTACTACGGACCGGAAACGCTGGACCAGATCGCCAACGGCTACGACTCAATGCAGCGCTGGCTGTTCCGTCCAGACTACGACGCCACGCAGCAAGCAGTCATTGGTGATATCGAAGGGCGCTTGCTCATCCCCACGGTCATCAGCCAGATTGCTCTGGAAGGAACGATGACGCCAGAAACGGCCGCTCAGTTCCTGCAAGATGAAGTTGAACAAATGTACGCTGATCGTCAGTAACATTTAGCAGTTAATACAGCGGTGCAGTCTCCGGGCTGCACCGCTGTTTCTTGAATGAGTAGAGAGGGGACAGCATCCTGAACAGTGTGGAAGCCGGCAGTTTTTTACCCGGATTCGCCTGTGAGAATGCTCACTCCGTTTTTTTGAGCGAGAAGGAAGTGTGTGATGGCCGCGATAACTGAAGAAGGAACGGCGAAACCCAGCCGCCGCCGAAGCTGGCACGCGCAGGAAGCCAGGATGGCCTGGCTGCTCATATCACCCACGGCTTTGATTGTGTTTGGCCTGGTGCTGTTTCCTGCATTTTTTTCCATCTGGATTAGCTTTCGAGACGTAAGCCTGGGGAACCTGAACGATGTATTTAATGCCCCGTTTGTGGGCTGGGACAACTATCGGGCGGTGTTTAACGATTTCGCCTTTAAGTGGCAAGGGTTCCAAAGCTGGGGAGCGGCCGTTACCAGCGTAGTCTACAGTTTTTCGGCAACGGTTCTGACGCTGTTGGTCGGGTTAGTCGCTTCGCTGTTGTTAAATCGGCCGTTTCGCGGGCGTGGGCTTACGCGCGCGGTATTCTTGTTCCCCTACGTGGCACCCATTGTGAGCGTGGTGTTTGTCTGGCGTTGGCTGCTAGACCCACGGCCGTCTGGCGTACTGAATGACATTTTGATGAGTCTGGGCATTATTGATTTGCCCGAAGCGTACCTCTCCACACGTGGCTGGGCGCTGCTCATTGTGATTGTCTTTGAAGCATGGCGCTACTTCCCCTTTGCCATGTTGATGATTTTGGCCCGCCTGCAAGCCGTGGACGGCACGTTGTATGAAGCCGCCCGCGTCGATGGGGCGAGCACCTGGCAGCAGTTCTGGTATGTGACTCTGCCGGAACTGCGCTATGTGATGGGCGCCATCTTCCTCCTACGTTTGATGTGGACGTTTAACAAGTTTGACGACATCTTTCTGCTGACGGGGGGCGGCTTTGGCACCAATGTGCTGCCCGTGCTCACCTACCAGTTCAGCTTTAACCAGTTCAATTTTGGTCGGGGCGCGGCTACAGCAATGATCTTGCTGGTGATTCTGTTGACCTTTATGGCGTTTTATGTGGGCATTGTCATGCGCCGGATTGATGAGGAATAGGGGGAAATCATGACCACACAAACTTACAATGAAAAGGCCAGCTTTTTGACGCAGCTTAGCCGTCGGTTTAGTCTGCAAGGCTTTATTTTTGCTATTACGCTTACCTTTTTCCTGACCAGCATTTTGTTTCCCTTTTATTGGATGGTTTCCTCCTCGTTTAAGACGCGGGCGGAAATTGGGGGACGGGAACCGGTCTATGTGCCCGAAGCGCTGCGCTTAGAGGCTTATCAGGAACTGTTTGATCCTAGCAGCCCTAGCTTTCAGGATTTTGCCGTCAATATTCGCAACACGGTGGCGGTGGCAGTGCCAACGGCCGTAATTGCCGTCATTCTCGCTGTGTTTGGGTCTTATGCCATTGCCCGGCTGCGCTTTCGGGGTAAAAACTTCATGGTAAACGCCATCCTGGTGGTGTATCTCTTCCCCGGAATATTGCTCATTATTCCCCTGTTTGCCATGCTGGCCCGCATTGGCGACACCATCGGCTTTAACGTGCAGGATAACCTGGGCGTGCTCGTCTTCACCTACCTGGCCCAGACGCTGCCGGTGGCCCTGTACATGCTCACCAACTACTTTCGCACCATCCCCACCGAAATTGAGCAGGCAGGCTTGATTGACGGTTGCAGTCGGTTGGAAGTCATCTGGCGCATCACGCTGCCGTTGGCCGTCCCGGCGCTGGTTTCCGTGGCCATCTACACGCTGATGATTGCCTGGAATGAGTTCTTGTACGCCTTTGTCTTCCTGAACAACAACGATTTGTTCACTATGCCGATCAAAATCAACACTATCTGGAATGATCCTTCGCCGCGACCGAATGTGGTGATGGCCGCCTCAACGATTATGACCGTGCCCATTATGGTGCTGTTTCTGGCGCTGGAGCGCTATCTGTCCGAAGGACTCTCCGCGGGTGGCGTGAAAGGATAAACCCTGCCGAATCATCGGGACATGCTAAAATCACCTGATCCATTCAACCAACGAGAGGCAGTAATTCCAGCATGACATCTTCTATCTTAGACCATCTGATCTTTTTGTATGGCGAGGCTGTTGGCCAGCAAACCTATGAAAAAGTTCAGCAGCTATTGGCTGCGCAGCAATCCCGCTTGCCTGAACCGGGCACGGCCGTTTTCTCCGAACGCGACACCGTTTTGATCACCTATGGCGATCAGGTGCAGGCGCCCGGCGAAACCCCGCTGCAAACGCTAGCTGACTTTTGCAACAAGCGGCTGAACGGCCGTATCCAAAGCATCCACCTGCTCCCCTTTTACCCCTATTCCAGCGACGATGGCTTTTCCGTGATCGATTACAAAGCGGTGGACCCGGCGCTGGGCAGTTGGGATGATGTGGCCACCGTCGGCGAAAACTTCCAGCTGATGTTTGATGCCGTCATCAACCACATCTCCGCCAAAAGCGGCTGGTTTCAGGAATATTTGCAGGGCAATCCAGCCTACGATGACTTTTTTGTGGCGGTGGACCCGGACGTGGATTTAACGGCCGTTTTCCGCCCCCGCGCCCTGCCCCTGCTCAGCCCGTTCGAGACAAAATCGGGTACACGCCATCTGTGGACCACCTTTAGCGACGACCAGATTGATTTGAACTATGCCAACCCCGCCGTGCTGCTGGCCATCCTGGACACCCTGCTGTTTTACATTGCCAAAGGTGCTACCTACATCCGCCTGGACGCAATTGGCTTCATGTGGAAGGAGATTGGCACGCGCTGTCTGAACTTGCCGCAAACCCACCGCATCATCCAGCTGATGCGCTCGGTGCTGGACGAGGTGGCCCCGCAGGTGATGCTCATCACCGAAACGAACATTCCGCACAAAGACAATATTTCTTACTTTGGCAACGGCCGTAACGAAGCCCAAATGGTGTACAACTTCTCCCTGCCGCCGCTGCTGCTGCACACCTTCCACACCGGCAGCGCCCAGCAGCTTTCCGAGTGGGCCGGTTCGCTGATGTTGCCCTCCGACCGGGTGACATTCTTCAACTTTTGCGCCTCGCACGATGGCATTGGCGTTACGCCCGCGCGCGGCATTCTCAGCGATGCGGAGATCGACGCAATGGCGGCCCGGGTGCAAGCGCTGGGTGGCCTCGTCTCTTACAAAGCCAACGGCGACGGCACGCAAGCAGCTTACGAACTCAATATCAACTATCTCAACGCGCTGGGCGTGCCCGATACGGCCGAATCTGAGGAACGCATTGCCCGCCGCTTTTTGGCCTCGCAGGCGATCATGCTGGCGCTGCGCGGCGTGCCGGGGATTTATTTCCACAGCCTGTTTGGCTCGCAAAACTGGCGCGAAGGCGTGCAGCAAACGGGGCGCAACCGCACCATCAATCGGCAGAAGTTCCAGCGTGAAACGTTGGAGAAAGAGCTAGCCGGTGGACTGCGACAGCATGTGTTTGCCGGCTACAGCCACCTGCTGCGGCTGCGCACGGCCGAAAAAGCGTTCCATCCCATCGGCGAGCAAAAAATCCTCAATTTGCATCCCGCCGTGTTTGCCGTTTTGCGCTCGCACCAACAAGAAGCGCTGCTTTGTTTGCACAATGTCTCGGCGCAAGCTATCACGCTTGATTTGCCCCTGACGGGACGGGATTTGGTGACGGGAACGGCCGTTCCCGCCCAGCTCAGCCTCGCCCCCTACCAGGTGGCCTGGATAAAACCCTCATGAACATTGGCGTCATTTCTACCCGATTAGCGGGCACCGACGGTGTTTCCCTGGAATCGGCCAAAATCGTGGCCATTGCCGAACAGTTTGGCCATAAAGTTTTTTACTGCGCAGGCGAACTCGATCCTGAGTTGAAAAAGCGGGGGCTGGAAGACGGCCGTCTCCACTTTGAAGATGAGGTGGCCAAAGAATTACACGATCGCGCCTTTGTGGAGAAGGAAACGGCCGTAACCCTGCTGCCGGATATTGAAAAACGAGCGGCGGAATTGAAACGGCCGCTCCGCCAATTCCTCACTGAATACCAAATTGAGTACGTCATCATCCAGAACGCCTTCGCCATTCCCATGCAGCTCCCCCTGGCTCAGGCGCTCACCGAGCTGATGGCCGAGCTAAAGCTACCCGGCCTGGCCCACAACCACGATTTTTATTGGGAACGGCCTCGCTTTTTAGACAGCCAGATCGAACCATTCCTGGATCAATTTTTCCCGCCCAATTTGCCCAGCCTGAGCCACGCCACCATCAACTCCCTGGCGCAAACGGCGCTCAAGGAAAGGCGCGGGCTAGATAGCATCGTCATCCCCAATGTGTTCGATTTTCACACGCCGCCACCCGGCATTGACAACTTCAACGCCGATTTTCGGCAGGCGATTGGTCTGGCAGGCGAAGATTGGCTCATTTTGCAGCCCACCCGCGTCATCCCGCGCAAGGGCATCGAGCTGTCGATTGAGCTGTTGCATCAGCTAGGCGATTCACGCGCCAAGCTGGTCATCACCCACAAAGCTGGCGACGAAGGGATGGATTATCTACACGAACTTCAGGCGCTGGCCGAAGCCAAAAATGTGGCGCTCATTTACGCGGGGGAGGCGGTGGATGATCAGCGACGAATGGCTGGCAACCAGAAAATCTACTCGCTGTGGGATGCGTACCCGCACGCCGATTTGGTCACCTACCCCAGCTTCATCGAGGGGTTCGGCAACGCGCTCATCGAGACGGTGTACTTTAAGCTGCCCGCCGTGGTGAACCGCTACCCTGTCTACGCCGCCGACATCGGGCCGCTGGGCTTTCAATTTGCCGAGATCGATGGAGAGATTACGCTAGAAACGGTGGAGACAGTACGCGGTTGGTTGGAGAGGCCGGAAACGGCCGTTGCCGCCACCACCCACAACTACGAATTCGGCCAGCAGCACTTTTCCTACCAGACATTAGCCGCATTGCTTGCCCCGCTCTTCAAACAAAGCTGACCCGTGTGGCTAGCCTAAACCCTCTTATTGCTCTGGCGTAACCGAGCGCACGTTGTTGAGTGCGTTCACTTCCAGAATCCAGCGGCTGCCTTCAGTAAACTGAGTATATTCGCTCAAATCATCGGGGCGGTAGGTGTAGGAACGGCCGTCTGTGGCAAAATACACCTCATACGTCTCCGTCTCTTCACCGAGTCGTTGGTCCTGTGACAGCGTTGGATTGGGCCACTCTGGCGAAAAATCGTCTCCGGTCAGCGATACTAAATCAAAATCGCGCCATTGCAATTCCGTGTAGGTACACAGCTCATCGTAGATTTCGTAGGTGCAATCCTGCACCACCTCGCCGACGCCAGTGCCCGTATCCACCGTGTACGGCGTGCCGCACACCTCCCGCGCCCCTGGCTCCGGATTTTGCTGCGTGCGCCGCAGCTCCTGACGGCAGGAAACAATCTCGGCGTCGTCCGGCAAGCGATCCCGCCACTCCTGATCTTCTACCGGGGTCAAGGCCTCAATCTGCACCGAATATTCCCACGAAACACCTTCCACCTCACCCACAATCTCCTCCGTACGGTTGGAGAGAATGACCAGGGCAATGCAAGCGAGGACAAACAGACCTAAGATGCCAAACAGCACAAAGCGGGTTGTTTTGGACATGCCTGTGGCCCGTTTCACCTGCGGTTTTGCGGCTTGCGGATCGGGTCGCCCCGGTTTGGGTAAGGCGGCCCCACAGTGAACACAGTGCAGCGCCGTGCCAGAATTCATCGCGCCACAAAAGCTGCAAGCCACATCGGGCACCGCACTTTTTTGATGCGCCCCAAGCACCTGTCCAGCTTCCCGCGCTTTGGCTTCACTGAGATCGGCTAAACATTGGCTGCACTGATCGGCCGTGGCGGGATTGCGCGTTCCGCAAAAGGGGCAATGCACATCCGGGCCAGCTTTGGCCTGGGCAATCAGCTTCTCATCCTGAATGAGTTCTTCCTGGGCAACTTGCTCAAACTGCACGTCATCTGGCTGGGGCGCGCCGCAGTTGCGGCAAACCTTGTCGATCCCTTTGTTGCGGGTGCCGCAGGACGGACATTCCCACTCTAGATGAACATAGCCAACAGTTTTTTTTGTCATGAGCCGCTCCCGTTACGTTTACGGTGTCTACTTGGAAATTCAAAAAGATTGTAACGCACGGAGTAGCAGGTTTCAATGGGTTTTTGTCTCACGCAGCGTGGGCAAAAAATTCACCATGATTTGCACAAAGTCGTTTGGCTTCTCAAAGTGGAAGCCATGACCCGAATCAACCTTGACAAACTCGACGTTGGGAATGAGTGAACGGGCTCGTTCGGCATCTTTGTCGTCCATGGCGGCCATCAAAATGCCGTCCTCGTCGTACTGCCAATTGGTGTGGATGAGCACAGCGGGCACGCCGATGCGGCGCAACGCGTCGGCCTGGTCAAATCCATCGTTCCAGGAACCATCATAAAACGATACGCCAAACTGCGGATCGTAGGTTTGCAACCCGCGCCACAGTTCGTTCATAACGGGCGGCATGTAGAACACTTTAACTGGCTCATGAGGATGTTTGGCCCGGTAGGTGAGCACGCTTTGGGTCAGCCGGGGTTGAAGCTCTTTAAAAAGGGCATAAAACTTGCCGTGCCGAACCTGGTAGGTCACAAAATCGGGCTCGCTACTCTGCACGAAGTTGTGGGCAGTGGTGGCCAGATCGACGTAGTTCCAGGTTTTTGCGGCGCGTGGCAGTGTTGTGGTGAACAGCGGCGGGTCTTCCAAAACCACACCGCGCACGGTATCTGGTGCGTTGGCCGCCAGCCACACCGCCAGCAGCCCACCAGACGAATGGCCAGAAACAACGGCCGTTTCTCCAATCACCTCGCGCATAAACTGAGCCAGCTCACTGCCCAGGGCAGCAGCCGTATATTTTTCTGGCACGCGGGCGGAACGGCCGTGTCCGTAACAATCTACGGCAAAGACGTGATAATGCGCCGCCAGGTCAGGCAACACGCGGGCATAATTTTGCCAATCTACCCCTTGCCCGTGAATGAGCAAGAGCGCAGGGCCATTGTCCGGGCCTTCGGCGTAGTTAAATTCGCTGCCATTGATAGTAACTTGTTTCTCGACAAAGCCGGCCCGCCAAACGGCCGTCATGCTCCGCCTGAAATAAGTGATCGTGTGAAACACAAAAGCGCCGATGCCGGCGGCAACCAGTGCTACTAACCCTGCCACAATCCAAACGGCCGTACGCATCATCTTTTTCACCGTTGCTCCCTTTCCCCGCTGCAAACTACTCTTCGGGCGGCTCGGGACTGCCCATGCCCCGAAGTACATTCTCTGTAAATTCGGTAAACAGTTCCTGGCGCACAATGGCGATGCCTCGTTGTACATCTGCCAGCAGCAGCAATGTGTCGCCTGGCTCAATATTAAACATCTCTCGGGCGGCCTTGGGGATCACAATCTGCCCTTTCTCCCCAACGCGCACCGTGCTGGCAAACTTTCCTTCAGGTATATCCATAATCTCTCGCCATGTAATTAGTTATATAAGTATAACTAGTATAACTTTTCTCACCACCAAATGCAATGGACCACTGCCAAAAGATTGGAACGCGGAAATTGGCTTAATTCCATTGGTTTTTGGATCGTTTCTTGATCGTTCCAAAAATAAACTGGCCTGATTCATATTCATTTTAATAAGGAGAGCTTGAATGTATTCGAGTCAACGTAGCCCATTAACCCGCAAAAATTATCTGTATTTGTCTGTTACTCTAGTTTCCGCTAACGCGGCATTGACAAAAGACTTTGAGCGATAGCTCAAAGCGGTGAACATTGAAAAATCGGTTGTAAAACCGTGTCAAATTGATGTGAATGGTTAAGTCGGCGCTTTTTGCCGCCGATGCGCCGCTACTCCCTTGGGCAAATGCGCCGTAACCGATGCTTTTTTGCGAAGTTGGGGGTCAGAGAGGGTATCTTTAGGAAAAAACTCGCCCGCTAAGACCCGACGCAGACGGCCAGATGTTTTTTTGGGCGTCTATCCCAAAAGCCAGTTGGCATCGGGGGTAAGACGGTCACCAGATAGGTCAAGATATTGGCCATCAATAAAGCCAGTTCTGGCAAACGAGCACAAGACTCTGGAGCAAAGACGAATTGACGGTGCAAGCCTAACATCTGCTTGGCTACCAACGGGATTTGCTCTACCGACCACCGGTCTTGATACAGGCAGAAGATGGTCAAAGGGTCTGCCTGCTGCAGATTGGTTCCCAAAACCAGCGGCTTGTCATACAAAGGGTCGAAGAAAACCCAAAACGTGAAGGTTTCAGGTGCTTGCCCCGGTTTGTATGTTGATGGAATCAACTCAACCCAGCCCTGGGCAACGATTTCGCGCCCCTGAAAATGAATGACTTCTTCTCTATCAGGTGGAGTCGCTTCTATCTCTTTTTCCAGATGGGTGCGTGGCAAGGGGCGGACTTTTTCACCCCATTTGGGTCGGCAGCCGCGTCCTTTGTATTCTGGCAAGTAATTACGACGACCTGTGCAGTTAAGGGCCAGCCGAATCACATATTGCCCCATACCAACCGCCTGCATGTCACTGATTTCCACACCCGCATCGGCAATCGCCACTTCGCCCTCAGCCAAATGATGCTTGACCCAGCGCAAGGTATCAGCTTTGAGTGTGGCTTCGCTTCGGTCTTTCTTGTTGGTGCGAATGATTTGACGTAGCAGCGGAATGCGTTGCCCGTCAACCTGCCCAACCTGGCAAATAACACCAAAACCAACACCACATAGTGCTCGTCCTGCCAAGCTGTGAAACATCTTTCCCGTCCATCCTTTAAGTTTGAACCGCCAAAATGCTGTCCAGTCAACGGCAACTGGTCGATACCCTTCATATTCATGGCTTTGCCATTTTCCTTCAGACAAAACATAGCTGTGCCATCGGGCAAGGCATTCATTGATATACCAGACACCATGACGGAAGGCTCTCCATATCCGTCGGCTTTCTTCCGATGAAAACCCATTTGCTTTCAAGGCGGGGAAAATCGCGCCTCGGCTTTGCACAAATGAGCCATTTAGAATCGTCCACATCAATTGTAAAAGTGCGAGATTCGTACCCACGGGTACGGTTTGTACGATTATTTGTAAAACATGTATAGTTTGAGTGATGGCGATTGACATTTTGCCCTCCTGTAGATTTCAGCACCTACAATTATGGGCTGGTTAATCGCCATCGTCACCTATCACTTAGCGGAAACAAAAGTGTTATTTTCTTGATACTGATGGCTTTGGTACCCCTGGTTGGGGCCAAAGCAAATGATGAACGTCTGGCAACGGCCGTTGCCAGCCCCCTCCCCACCCCCACCATCCTCGATCTGAATACCCACCCTAGCGGCTCAAAACCGTCCAACTATCTGGTTGTTGGCGGGCAAATCTACTTTGTGGCCACCGACGATACGCATGGTGAAGAGCTGTGGCTTAGCGACGGCACGCAGAATGGCACAAAACTCGTCAAAGATATTCGCCCTGGGTTTGAAAACAGCAACGCCAGAAATATGACCGAGCTAAACGGCAAGATCCTATTTTCTGCTTCCGACGGCGTCAATGGCGAAGAGCTATGGATCAGTGATGGCACCGAAGGTGGCACAGTCATGGTCAAAAACATCAACCCTGGCGCGAATTATGCCCAGATTTCCAACATCTACGCCGTAGGCAGCGTTGCCTTCTTCCAGGCAGATGACGGGGTAAATGGCAATGAATTATGGCGGACCGATGGGACCGAAAGCGGCACCGTCCTGCTTAAAGATATCAACCCAGGATCGAGCAACAGTAATCCGTCCGGGTTTGTGGCCATGGGTGGTATTTTGTATTTCCGGGCCGATGACGGCACCAACGGCACGGAACTGTGGCGCACCGACGGCACCGCCGCCAATACCGGGCTTGTGGTAGATATTCATCCCACCGGTTCCGGCCAGGCAGGCACAGAAATTGTCACCAACGGCACGTTGCTATTCATGACGGCCAGAGATTCATTGTCGAATTATGAACTGTGGGTCTCGGATGGCACGCTGGGCAATGCGACGGAGATTGAAATTCGCCCGGCATCGGCTGCCTCTACACCCAGTTCCATGATTGCCATTGGCAGCAACGTTCTATTTACGGCAGACGATGGCATAAACGGCCGTGAGTTATGGCTGAGCGACGGCACGGTGGGCGGCACCAGCATGGTGAAAGACATGAATCCAGGCTCTGGCAACTCTAGCATGTACGACCCAGTCATTGCAAACGGGCACGTTTATTTCCGTGGCTATGATATCAATACCGGCTCAGAATTGTGGAAAACGGATGGTACGGCCGTAGGCACGGTACTGGTAAAAGATATTGACGCAGGCGCGGGGAGCAGTTCTCCGGCTTATTTAACGGCCGTTGCCGACAAACTCTTTTTTGTGGCCTCTAACGCCGTAAACGACCGCGAGCTGTGGTTCAGCGACGGCACCGAGGCAGGCACCATCCTGCTCGAAGTTTACCCCGGCGCAGCCTCCTCAGACCCCTACAGCCTCACCGAATGGAACAGCACGCTGATCTTCACCGCCTTCGGCCCCACCGCCGGCTCAGAGATGTACCAAAGTGATGGCACCAAATCAGGCACAACCGTCTTGGTAGACATCCCCGACAAAAGCAACGAAGGCTCCTGGCCCGATCATATGACCCCACTGGGCAATGGCCTCGTGTTTACGGCCCGTGACAATGTCTACGGCGAAGAGCTGTGGGTCAGTGATGGCACACTGGCCAACTCCACCATGATTGCCGACATTACGCCCGGGCGGAGCAGCACCTACTTCACCCAGTTTGCCCAACTGGGCAACAAGCTGCTGTTTGGTGCAGAAAACGACACGGACGGGCTGGAACTGTGGGTTACCGATGGCACCTCGGTCGGTACCCAGCTGGTAAAAGATATCTACCCAGGGATCAACGGAGCGGACATAGCAGGATTGACCGTATTTGGCAATTACGTCTACTTTATCGCGGATGATGGAGTACATGGCAGCGAACTGTGGCGCAGCGACGGCACCACAGACGGCACCAGCCTCTTTGCCGACATTCAGAGTGGGGCCAACGCTGGCAACCCCTACTTCCTGGAAGCCACCGACACCCATCTCTTCTTTGTGGCCGACGATGGCATCAACGGTGAAGAGCTGTGGGCCACCGATGGCACCGTGGGCGGCACCATGTTGGTTAAAAACATTGATGGGGCGGCAACCGACACTTTCTTCAGCTTTCTGAAGGCGGAGGGCAACTTGCTTTACTTTGCCCCTTATGACGGTACGCACGGTGTGGAACTGTGGGTGAGCGATGGCACCTCTGCGGGCACGCGCATGGTTAAAGATTTGAACAGCAGTGGCAGTAGTAATCCGTACGATATTACGGCGATTGGGAATTGGATTTACTTTTCCGCTGAAGGAGACGGTGTCGGCGCGGAACTGTGGCGGACCGATGGCACCGAAAGTGGCACTAGCCTGGTAAAGGATATCAACAGTGGCCCAAACGGTTCTGATCCAGCCGAGTTTACGGCCGTAAATGGCACCCTCTTCTTTTCTGCCCGAACCGACGCCAACGGCGAGGAATTGTGGATCAGCGACGGCACCGCAGCTGGAACCAAGCTGGTCACTGACCTTACCACCAACAATCTGTCTGATAGCTCTTACCCATATTACATTACGCCCCTGGATGGGGAGTCAGGGAATATCGTGCTGTTTGCGGCTATTTCCGACGACACCATAGGGGAAGAGTTATGGGCCTCGGACGGCACAGAGGCTGGCACCTATCTGGTTGCAGATATCAACCCGTTTTGGGGGTCAGAACCGTACGACTTTACGGTGCTAAACGGCCGTGTTTTCTTTGGCGCGGAAGATTATCTTCTCAGTGGCGAGCTGTGGGTGCTCACGTTTGACGCATCGCCTTTTGATATCTACCTGCCCATGACTGTTCGTTAACGAACGTCTGAATACAGCCCTCTGAGGTTTAGCTAAACCTCAGAGGGCTTGGCAGTTTGATAACAGCAACAGGCGGTTTACCAGGCCGCCAAATCCTTCTGGGCCACAATTTTATCTACCTTGATGCGCAGCAAGAGCTCGCCGGGCACGCTGTTGCGCTTGCCAAACGCTTCCGCCTGATCTTCGCCCATGTAGCGGGCACCGATGCGCGTGGCCCACTTCAGGCTCTCCGCCGGATCATTCTCGGTGATTTCTACAGTCCCTTCCACTATCACAAAAGCGTAGGGCGCCACTTCTTCATCGACGGTGAGAGCGATACGGCCGTCTCGTACCAAATTCTTCCCCTTCACCGATTCATGCCAGGTGTTGAAGATCAAATCATCGCCGTCCAACACAAACCAGATGGGCGCAACATGCGGACGGCCGTCTTCCCGTACCGTGGCTAACTTGCCCGTGCGGGTGCCCTTCGCTAAAAATTCGTATGCTTCTGCCTTGCTCATTTTCTTCATGGGATACCTCCAATTGTCGGTGCTGCATTCATTCTTTAGAGAACCTCTGGCGCTCACAACTTACTTTAACAGCTCGGCAAGACACATTCACGACTTATCCCGGCATCTGGTAAAATACAGGCAAGTCTATGCTCACCATGGCCAAAGAGCGGGTGCGGAACGGCCGTTCTCACTGCCGTCTCATCATTTTAAGCCAAAAATGTGGGAAAATAGACAGTGAATGCACACATGATCGGTGGAAAATCAACAAGAAGTAAAAGTAAGCGTAACTTTCCCACTTTCACTTGTTTCCCAAAAGTAACCTTAACCATCCACCCGATCACAATAAAACCAATAGGACGGAAAAAATGAGTCGTGATAACTGGGATATCCCAGAAGTGTTCCGGCGAGCCATGGAAGAAGCTGGCTGGGAAGGCAATAAAGGTGAGGGAGGCGAAGGCAACGACGGTGGCAAGCCGCGCCCACCTTTCCCCAACCGCCCCCAAAGCCCGCGGGGCAGCCGACGAGGCTGGTGGATTTTCGCCATTTTGTTTTTGCTCTTTATCAGCATCAACTGGATTGTAGGTGTTTACACCGATTGGCTCTGGTTTTCAGAACTTAACTACCAAAACGTCTGGCTGACGCGCTGGAGTTACCAATTTTTTAGCTTCGTCGCCTTCTTCATCATCACGTTCCTCATCTTGTGGGGCAACTGGCAGCTGGCGCGGCGGCGGGCTATTAAAGCCACCCCACCCTTCAATCCCAAGTTCTTACAAATCAGCGGCGTCAAATGGATTTTGACCGGCATAGCGCTCTTCCTCTCTTTTGGCTTTGCCAGCTCTATCGCCGTGCGCTGGGACGAATTTCTGCTGTTCCTCAATCGCGTTCCGTTTGGCACCAATGATCCCATCTTCAATCGGGACATTAGCTTTTACCTGTTTGAGCTGCCCGTGTATGAGGCTTTGCAGCAATGGCTGGTCTCGCTGCTGCTGCTGGCGACGCTGGGCGTGTTAGCCATCTACGCCGTCAACAACGTTTTGGATATCCAGCGCGGCAAATGGCGGCCCTGGGAATCGGCCGTTTTGCGGCAGCACGTAGCGCTGTTGGCTGGCATTATTCTGCTATTGTGGGCCAGCGGCAATATGTTTGAGATTTTTAACCTCAACTATTCGGCACGGGGCGTGGTGTTTGGCGCCAGCTACACGGATGTCAATGCGTCGCTGTACGCCCTGTACGGGCAGATAGCGTTTATGGCACTGGCAGCCTTGGTGATGTTCTTCAACGTGTTCCGGCTGAGTTTACGGCCGTTGCTCGTCGCCGGCGGTTTGTGGCTGCTCACCACCATTATAGTGGGTGGCATTTATCCCGCCCTGCTGCAACGATACGAAGTTGAACCCAACGAGCTGGTGCGCGAAACGCCCTATATTCAGTACAACATCGACTTTACCCGCCTTGGCTTTAATCTAGACAAGATTGAAACGCGCCAGTTTGAGCAGGTCGATCCGCTCAGCCAGAGCGATTTGGCAGCCAACAGTGAAGTGCTCAACAACATTCGCCTATGGGATTATCGCCCGCTAAATGACACTTACACGCAGCTTCAGGCATTACGGCCGTATTACGTCTTTGGCGAAGTGGACATTGATCGCTACGAAATTGATGGCCAAATTCGGCAAGTAATGTTGGCCACCCGCGAGCTGGATAAATCCAAGCTACCCTCGCTTTCCTGGGTCAACGAAAAGCTGGAATTTACCCACGGCTACGGCATCGTCATGAACCCCGTTGATCGCTTTACCGCCGACGGCCAGCCTGAATTTTTCATCAAAAACCTGCCACCAGAAAGCGAAATCCCGCAGGAGGTTACCCGCCCGGAAATTTACTACGGTGAATTTACCAACGACGAAGTATTCGTAGGCAGTGACCGGGATGAGTTTAGCTATCCCAGTGGCAACGAAAACGTCTACTCCAGCTATGAAGGCACCGGCGGCGTCCCGTTGGATACGTTCCTCAAACGGCTCGCCTTCGCTGTTCGCCTGGGAGACACCAACGTGCTGCTCAGCGATGAAATCAACACCCAAACCCGCATCCAAATTCACCGCCAGATTCAGGAGCGGGTGCGGATGATTACCCCCTTCCTGGAATTGGATAGCGATCCGTACATCGTGCTGACCGACGAAGGCAACCTCATCTGGGTTCAGGATGCGTTTACCTACAGCAGACGCTTCCCTTACGCCACGCCGGATGCCCAAACCAATATCAACTACATCCGCAACGCGGTAAAAATTACGATTGACGCCTACAACGGCACCGTGAACTACTACATCGCCGACGAACAGGACCCCATCATTCAATCCTACAGCAATGCCTTCCCTGGGCTGTTCAAACCGTTCAGCGCGATGCCCGAAAATCTGCAAAATCATCTGCGTTATCCAGAGGATTTGTTTAACATTCAAACGCAGCAATATCTGCGCTACCACATGACCGACGTGCGCGTTTTCTTCAACCAGGAAGATGTGTGGCAAATTCCGCAAGAAGTGTTTGAGGGCAACCAGCAGCCGATGGAAGCGTATTACGTCATCATGCCGCTGCCCGGTGAAAGCGAAAGCGAATATTTGCTCATTCAACCGTTTAATCCCACCGGCAAAGACAACATGATCGCCTGGATGGCGGTGCGCAACGATCCGGCAAATTATGGTGAGCTGGTGGTGTACGAGCTGCCCAAGCAAGAACTGGTTTTTGGGCCGTTGCAAGTAGAAAGCCGCATTGACCAGGAACCAGACATCTCGCAACAGTTTTCGCTATGGGACCAGGGTGGCTCTAACGTAATTCGCGGCAATTTGCTGGTGATTCCGCTCAACGACAGCTTCCTGTATGTAGAACCAGTTTACTTGCGGGCCGACACCAGCGCCTTGCCAGAACTCAAGCGGGTCATCGTGGCCACGGACACGCGCATCGCGATGGGCACATCGCTGGACGGCGCGTTGTCTGCTCTGCTGCTGGAAACGCCTGGGGACATAGAAGTTGTAGAAGAAGATGGTGAAATAACGGCCGTTGAACCCACCACCCCCGTCGAAACAGCGCCGCTCGATGCCACGGTTGAAGAGCTGATTAGTGCCGCTGATGCCCACTTTGAAGCTGCCCAAACTGCCCAACGCAATGGCGACTGGGCCACCTACGGTGCTGAACTAAACGCATTGGAAGAAACGCTCAACCGACTGGTGGAACTTACGGGCAATACACCATAGTTAGATTTAAAACACAGATAAACACAGATAAACACAGATAAACACGGATAAAAGCTTTTTTAGGCGAATCCGTGTTTATCTGTGTCCAATTCATCCGTATGAGTAAACGTGCCGTTCTGCTGGATGCCCTGGCGAGTATGCCCAAAGATTTGGTGTTTATGCTGCGGCGAATGGACGAAACGGCCGTTCACTATCGCCCCACCCTAGATCACTGGTCCATCGCCGACGTGCTGCGCCATCTGGCCATTATTGAACCGCTGTATTTGGCCCGTTTGCAAAAGATTGTGACAGAGGAACGGCCGTATCTCCCGTACCTGCACCCGAAAACCGAGTCATCGCTCACGCCCGTCCCGCTGGCGGAACTGCTAACGGCCGTTCGCGATGCTCGCCACCACACCCTCAGCTATCTGCACACCCTTAAGCCGGGCGATTGGCAGCGTACGGCCGTTCATGAAACGGTAGGCAACACCAGCCTGCGCTTCATGGTGCAACGCCTTGTAGAGCACGACACGGAGCATCTCAACCAGATGGCACAAATTCAACAACAACGCCGCGCCAACACATCGTGACAGCGCCAAATTGCCTGCTGCCGAAGGTTGACACAGCCACAGAAAACGATAAGCTACCACACAATAATCATCTGAGATGAGGTTTAGCTATGACAACATTAGAACAACTACTGGCAACCCACGATTACCTGATCGCCGATGGCGGCATGGGCACCATGCTGATGGCCGCCGGGCTGGAACAGGGCGATCCGCCCGAAATGTGGAACGTTCTCCATCCAGACCGCATTCGCACCATTCATCGCGGCTACATCGAAGCGGGGTCCCAGATCGTCCTCACCAACTCCTTCGGCGGGACGCGCTTCCGCCTGAAGCTGCACAAACTACAAGATCGCGTCTTTGAGCTAAACAAAGCCGCCGCAGAACTGGCCCGCGCCGAAGCGGATGCCGCCGAACAGCCCGTGGTTGTGGGCGGTTCCATTGGCCCGACAGGCGAAATTATGGCACCTGTTGGGGCAATGAACTACGATGAAGCAGTAGCTGCCTTTGCCGAACAGGCGGCTGGATTGGCGGCTGGTGGCGTGGATGTGCTGTGGATCGAGACGATGAGTGACGTGAGCGAAGTGCGCGCTGCCGTGGAGGGCTGTCGCGAGGCAACCGATCTCCCCATTGTGGCCACGATGACGTTTGACACCAACGGCCGTACCATGATGGGCGTCACCCCGGTGCAGGCTTTTACCGAACTCAGCGCCATGAACCTGACCGCCCTCGGCGGTAACTGCGGCAATGGCCCCGCCGAAATCGAAGGCGTGATCCAGGCAATGTATGCCACCAATCAGGTCTATCCCTTCGTGGCCAAATCCAACGCCGGCATTCCCGAATACGTCAATGGCCACCTGCATTACAACGGCACGCCAGAGGTGATGGCCGATTACGCGGTAAAGGTGCGTAATTTCGGGGCACGCATCATTGGCGCCTGCTGTGGCAGCACACCAGCCCACATCGCCGCCATGCGCGAGGCATTGGCTAACGCCCCGATTGAGCATGAACTGGTGGAAACGGCCGTTGCTACCCCCACACTCAGCCGCAGCCGCACGCGCGAACGCCGCCGTCGCGGTTAGCACGCTCCCGGCCTTACTTACATGAAAACTGCCATCATCTTCTGCGGGGCGCTGGCCCGCGAAATTTTGGACATCGTGCAAAAACACGGCTGGGATGCCGAACTGTTTGGCGTTTCAGCCCTGGACCACATGTACCCGGAACGCATCGCCCCAGACGTGGAAAAGCGCTATCTGGCGATTCGCGACCGCTTTGACCGGGTGCTGATTGGCTTTGGCGACTGCGGTTCGATGGGCGCGGTGGATGCGCTGGCGACCAAATACAATCTGGAGCGCATCGACGGCCCCCACTGCTACGAAATGTACGGCGGCCCCACCTTTCAGGAGCTGATGGATGAGGAAGCAGGCACCTTCTTCCTCACCGATTTTTTGGTGCGCGGCTTCAAGGGCACCATTTTGAAGGGGCTGGGGCTGGATCGCTTCCCGCAACTAAAAGAAGATTATTTTCGCAATTACAAACGCATCGTTTACCTGGCCCAAACCCCCAACCCAGACCTCATCGCCCAGGCTCAGCAAGCCGCCGACTATCTGGAGCTGCCGCTAGAGGTGCGCACCACCGGCTATGGCCTGCTGGAAGAACGTCTCGTCGCCATGATGAACCAAGGGAAATCCGCAGATTTCGCCGACTTATTCTGAGCAAAGTTGAAGGATTAACGCAGATTTTCTTCTCCTCTCTGTGAACCTTTGTGCTTCTCCGTGTATCTCTGTGTTCCGCTTTTTTGCAGGAGGGATTGCGTGTTTAACACAATTACAGATTTTTTAGAGGGAAAAACGGCCGTTTCCAGTCAAACCCCCATCTGGCAGTGGCACAATCATCCACTTGAACTACACCAACAACTTTATCTTGGCCACGACCTGCCCCCGGACGCACTCAGCAGCTCGGTCCGCGCCATTATGCTGCGTGAGAATGAGGTGATGGTGATTCGCGACCATCAAAACGAGCCGTACCTCATCCCTGGCGGGCGGCGGGAACCTGGAGAAACCATTTTGGAAACGCTGCGCCGGGAGTTGTTGGAGGAAACTGGGTGGTCGGTGCGGGAAACGGCCGTTATTGCCACCTACCACTTTGAACATCTCGCCCCCAAACCACCGGATTACAAATACCCCTATCCCCACTTTTTCTGGCCCATCTTTGTGGCCCAGGCGGATCAGTTCCATCCAGAAGCCATTGAAGAAGATTTTTACGTCACCCACGCCAGCTTCCAACCCATCGAAGCCGTGCTGACTTGGTCTTTTGCAGATGGGCAGCGTGAGCTGCTAAAAACGGCCCTCCGCATCCAGCGCGGGGTGAAGTGATGACCAATTCCGCCGGAGGCTAAAGCCGTCCGGCTAATTGTGGAAGCCCCCAAGGGCTGGTAAAAGCCTAGGAGAGGCTTACACAACTAGCCCGGCCGTTCACGGCTGGGCGATCTCGGTGATCACGCATTGCCACGCACCGAAAACTTCGGGTATCATATCCTCCAGGCAACCAAGCGGAGGAACCCTTGACCAGTCCAGACAGCCAATTCAACGATGAACTCAGAAAAATCCAGCAAGCCATCGCGGCCCAGGAACAACTGGCCGATATTCTGCCGCCAGAGCAGCTAGCAGACACACTCTCTCGCTTGCACCAGAAGGAGGCCGAACTACGCGCCCAAATTTTTGGGGATGCCGTTGGCGGCGACAAAGTTAGAGGCGATAAGGTTGGGGGAGACAAAATCGTCCAGCATATCGTCAATATTTACCAGGAAGGGGGTGGCAGCCTGCCAGAGGCAAAGCTACGCCGGGCGATTGCTGATTATGCCAGTTGGGTGATGGAAACATACGGCCGTATCCCCCTCCGTGGCCTCAGCAGCCGAGAATACCAAATGCCAGACCCCAACCTGCCTGACGTCTACGTCTCGCTGGCGGCCCAGCATGAAGGAGGACGTTGGGTAGGCTCAACCAGAATAGACATGCGCAGCTTACTCCAACAAGGTGAGCGGCTAGTGATTACCGGCGCGCCCGGCAGTGGCAAAACCACCTTCCTGCGCCATATCACCTACCTGCTGGCCTATGCCCTGCACAGTGGAGACGAGACCCATGTGCGCCAGCAGCTCAATCTGGACGGCCCAATCCCCCTGCCCATCTACCTCTCGCTGGCCGATTTTCATCGCTTCCGGCAAGACAAAAAAGATGGCACCCTGATTGATTTCATCAGCTACACGCTCATCCAGCAGCACGGTGTTTACGGCCTGCCCAAAGATTTCTTTGAGCGAATGCTCTCGCAGGAGAACACCGTCTGCCTGCTGCTGGACAGCCTCGACGAGATTCCCGACGAGGTGGGCCGCTTCCAGGCGACTCACGCCGTGATGCAACTGGCCAGCAACCGCAGCATTGGCACGATTTTGGTTGCCAGCCGGGACCACGCCTACGTGGGGCGCACCATGCTGGCCCGCCCCTTCCGCCGCTTTGTAGTGCAGCCAATGCGCTCGGAGCAAATCACGGCCCTGACGCAGCGCTGGTGTGGGGCCGTTTACCCGCCAGACAAAGCGGCCCAAGAAGCCAAAGAGTTACAGGCTGAGGTGACGGCGCTGGAAGCGATTCGCAAAAGGCAGGGCGAACTGCCGCTGGTAGACACACCGCTAATGGTGACGATTGTGGCGATTGTACATTACAACAACCGCAAACTGCCTCAGCAGCGGGCGGCGCTGTATGAAAAATGCGTTACGGCGCTGCTCGCAGAGCAACACAAAAGTGAAGAAGGCCAGGGGCAGAGCCAGCCCGATCTAGAAATGCGCGGCGGTTCGCTGGATGCCAAGCGAGGCTATTTGGCGCTGCTGGCCTATGAAATGATGCGCCAGGGCGTAGAGCAAAACAAAGATGACGACGCGGGGCGCAGCGCCAGCCTGACCCAGATGAAAAGCTGGCTGCTGCCCGCCTTTGAACAGGCTGAGGGAACGGAACATGCGCCCGCCAAATTTAGCGAGTTCCAGCGAGCCATGTGCGATCGGGCCAGCATTTTGCACGAGCGGGCCGGGCGGGTGGAGTTTACGCACCTCACCTTTCAGGAATTTTTGTGCGCCCACCATTTGGCGGTGAACAATAGCCCCGCTGAAATTGCCGCCTTTTTTCAGACAGAGAACCGCGTGCTGCACTCCTGGTGGCGGGAGGCGATTTTGCTGACGATTGGCTATTTGGGCAAAACGGCCAGCCCGCAGGCGCTGAAGCTGACGCAGGCACTGCTGAACAATTTCCCAGATGACGAAACCGGGCTGGCGGCGGCGGAGTTGGCGGCAGCGGGGTTGTTGGAGCTGGAAATACCCGCCCCCAACGACCGCCAACTGGCACGGCAGCGGCTAAATGCCCTGATTGGTGAGAGCAGCCTGAGCGCCAGCCACGCCACACGCGCCCAAGCAGGCCGCACCCTGAGCCAGCTTGGTGACAGCCGCCCCGGCGTAGGCGTGCTGGTGCGGGAGGATGGCTTGAAACTGCCAGACATTGCCTGGGGCAAGGAAGTGGCGCCGGGAAGATACCCGTACCAGGACGGCACAGTTGAAATTGAACAAGCGTACCAACTGGCCCGCTACCCGGTTACCAATGCCCAATTCCAAAGTTTTACTGACGCGCCAGATGTGAATGATGCGACGTGGTGGGAAGGAATGCCCCTAAATGCTAACGAGCGGGCAGAACAACGTTTTCCTTATGCCAATCACCCACGTGAGAACGTGAGTTGGTACCAGGCGATAGCGTTTTGCCGCTGGTTGAGCCATCATTTGAACCTAGAGATTCGCCTGCCGCATGAGGAAGAGTGGGAGGTGGCGGCGCGGTACCCGGACGGCAATTCCTACCCCTGGGGCAATAATTGGGACAGTGACAAAGCCAACACAAACAAAAGTGGAATTAACCAAACAACGGCCGTTGGCCTCTACCCCCAGGGTCAAAACCCGGAACTGGATTTGTATGACCTGAGCGGCAACGTGTGGGAATGGTGCCAAAATAAACGAAATGATCCAAAAGATAGCGCCGTAGACGCCAGCGGCGCGTCTCGCTCCTTGCGCGGCGGTTCGTTCATCTACGATCTGTACTCCGCCCGCGCGGCCTACCGCGACTTCGACCTCGGGTTTCGGGTGGTGGTGGTGTGTCGTTCCCCATCTCATTAGGTCTCTGATCTCTGTCTCTTGGGGGTGAAGCGGTAGCGGAATCCCCCTTCGCGCGCAGCTTTCTCCACCTGTCATGCTCGCGCAGGCGAGCATCCAATGGACTCCCGCCTACGCGGGAGTGACAATTAAGGTTAACTCCTTTTGAAGAATTTCTCAGTAGGCAGGGCTGCACTACTCCAAACAGTGGCTGCTTTCGCAGGGGGGCGTGATGCCGGGGAAGTAGATGATGCGCAGAATGTCGCCGGGGGCAATTTCGGCCACTTCTTCATAGAGCAGGATGGCGTCGTTGGTTTGCGCATCCAAAAAGGCAACGCGGATGAAGTGACGGCCCGGCGCTATATCATGCTCTGAAATGAAGGAGATGACATCCTCGCTGGCAAAATCGGCAGGGGCGTAAACTTGTTCGGCCAGCACCTCCCCATCCAGCTCAAAGCGCAAGGTTAACGGCCGTTCCGGAGCCAGCGGCACTGAACTTTTGTACGCATCCACCGGGTCTTCTACCATCAAACGCACAACGGCCGTATCCACCGCCTTGCGCGAAGTGAAGGGTAGGTCCGTCAGGAAAGCCTGGGCGACCAGCACCACCACCATCATGACAAACAAAATGGCCAAACTGCGGCCCGATACATTGGGGAACATGCGCCGCGCCGACATGAAATCTGGCTCGCTGTCTGGCGTTTCTGCCACAGGCAACGGCCGTTGCAGCGCCGAGGTAAAGTCATCGGGCGCCACCCAATCGGCAAAAATGGGGGCGTTGGCATGATCCCGCTTGAGGCGCGGCAGGCGCTGGCGAATCAGCCGCTTTTCAATCCAGACGTTGCCTTCGCGGTTGCGGCAATCATCTGGCGGGCAGCCGATAATCTGCACATCATGGGCACCCGCCTCCAGGGCGCGCAGCATCGTGTCTGGCAGCAAGGTGCCGACGCACGGAACCGTGACAATTTCGACGGCCGTTCCGTCTACCTCAACGGGCGTCTGCTGCATCAAATACGGCCGTGCGCCCTGCGCCGCGTGCCGGTCACAGGTAAAGGCCAACCGGATGGGTTGCCCGGGAGACTTGGCCTGGGCCATTCTCAGGCGCATGGCGATGGTGTCCCACACCAATTCCGGAGACGAATCTCCCAAAGTGATGGCATCCCAATTGCAAGAACCCACGCAAATGCCGCAAGAAACACACATCTCCGGCTTGGCGACGGCCACATATTTATGCACCGTCTCATCATGCCGCTCGACCATCTCCAGCGCTTCGTAGGGGCAATCCAGCGCACACAAGGTACAGCCGGTGCAGTTCTCGGGGAAGATTTTTACCAGCGGCAAACCAATGGATTTTTGCGCGGCAGGTTCTGCGGCGGCCATCGAATGATCGCGGGTGATCCAGGGTAGAACAATGGCAACGGCCGTAATCAGCAGCAATCCGCCCCACAACCAGGGAGCCACACCGCCCCCTTCTGTGGGCAAATAAAAGAGAAACAGCGGATCGAGCGTGATGCTGTCTGGCAGGCGAATGCTGTTGGCCGCTGGCAAATTACGCAGCGGGAAGAAAATCGCCACCAAAATCAGCACAGACATCGTGCCAATGACCAAATAGGTGTCGGGCAGCCATTTGGCGCGGCTCAGGCGACGGATGTGCAAATAGAAGAAGTAAGCCACGACCAAAAAGAGCGCCACATGAATCGCCAGCAAAATGAGCATCACGGGCCAGCTTTCGCCGCTCAGCTCCGCCCGCGTTACCCAAACAATAAAATTGTCGGCCCACGGCGTTACGCCGCGTAAAAAGCGCACGAAGCCGTCGGTGATGAGCTGCGCGCGGGCATCCACCACCAGCCCGTAGCCGCTCACGCCCGCCAACCAGATGATGATGGTCATCACGATGCCGGTAATCCAGGCCAGCCAGCGCTGGCCGCGAAAACGCTCCATAAACAGGGTGCGGTAGGCGTGCAGCAAGGTGGTGACCACCAACGCGCCGGAAGCGTAGCGGTGTACAGCGCGCATGGTGCGGGCAATGAACTGGTCGTTCATACGCACGACAGCCAGGTAAGATTCGTCAAATCCGTATTTGTAGAAGAGGAAAATATAGAAGCCGGTGAGGCCCACGACCAGCGTCAGGAAAACAGCAATGGTGCCGGTATGGTAAAAGGGGTTGAGTTGGGGCGTGCCGGTAAGTTTGTTAAACGGCCGTTCCACCCCCAGCGTCAAACGTTCCAGCCAAACGGCCCAAGGTGCAGGTTTACGCTGCCAGCCAGCTAGAAGATTGCCAGAGTTTGTGGAATGAGAAACGGCCGTTTCCAGCGATGCTTGATCATCATCCACGGCTGATTCAAGTTTGGACAACGGCGACACCGCCTGGGCACCCGCTTCGGCTTCAGCGCCCGGTAATTCTTCCGGCTCTTCTTTTCTAGGTAATGACATGGGATTTACAATGGGTCAGGCTGGCAGGTACAGGATGCTCCCCAGCTACATGGCAAATAAAAAAGCGGTGGTTATCTAAATGAGAAATCCAGATAACCACCACTTTAACAAACGAACAATTACTTCAGGGTGAGCATAAACGCTACCAGATCGTTGATTTGAGAGTTGGTCAACTCTTCACCAAAGTTCTGGTACATTACGTCAGCCGTGTAGCCATCGGCAATGTGGGCGTTCGGCTCCACAATTGATTGCCGCAGGTAGTCTTCGGCAGACATCCCTTCAATCGCCGTTTCAGCACGGGTACCAACATCAGATTGTGACGGGCCAACAATCACAACACCGGGCTCCAGAGAGTGGCAGGTGATACAGCCAGGCGCACTAGCAGCGCCAATAATCGACTCGTTAAAGAGACGTTCGCCGTTAGCAGCATCGCCGACAGAGCTGGTTTCGCCACCACTCTCGGCCGCCTCTTCATCACCACCGCCACCGCAAGCAGCCAGTGTAAACGACAGCAGCAATAATAATAAAACTGATAAAGAAACTTTTCGCATTGATGCGACCTCCATTTTTGAATTAAATAAGCTAATTGGTAGCTGATATTCCTACCAGCTACCAATCTAACATTACCACAAAGCATTAAAGCCGGGCGATGTAAGATTTAGATTTGATATAAGATTTACCAATAGCGGTCCATAAGAAACAAGAATGAGCACAAAAGTAGCTACCACCCAAGGACGCCAGGTATCCAACCACGCAGGAGAAGGATGGGCTTCCAAAGGTTCGGCCACAGGCATCTCGATTTCCTCTGTGAGCGTCTTCTTGGAGAAGACCGTACCGAGCATATTGGTGTAAAAGAGCAAGCCGCTCACACCCAGAATGATACCGCCCAAAGCCGCTTCAATCAACAAAGGCTGCCAGTCGGAGGAGGCATAAGGGGCCACACCGAGCATCGTGCGGCGGGGCGAACCAAAGTTCAGGCCCAAAATATGCAACCCGTTGGACATGAGCAGCATACCCACAAACCAGGTCCAGGCCTGCCACAGAGCAACCTTGTTGCTGAACAATGGTTTATTGGCCAATTTTGGCACCAACCAGTAGGCAACACCAAAGAACGTGAGCGTAACGCCAGAACCCACAGTCAGATGAAAGTGACCAGGAATCCACATGGTGTTGTGAATGACCAGGTTCAGGTTGTAAGAAGCGTTGGTCAAACCACCAATACCACCAAAGGCAAACAAAATCATCGCCAAGTTCTGCGCGGTAAAAGACGGATTGTCCCAAGGCAAGGTGCGAATCCAACCCAACAAGCCTGTGCCCCCGCGAGCGCGCCCGCCAATTTCCATTGAGGCAATCACGTTAAACGCCGTCAGCAAACTGGGAATGAACAGCGAATAGGTAAGGACGGCATGCACAATCTTCCATCCCTGCGGTACGCTGGGGTCCAGATATTGGTGATGCAAACCAACGGGAATGGAAAGCAGCAGGAACAGCCAGAAGACCAGTCGAGCCAGCTGTTCGCTAAATAATTTGCCACCAACCTGCTTGGGCACCATTCCGTACCAGGAAACGTAAGCAGGCAGCAGCCAGAAGTAAACAATGGGATGACCGGTGAACCAGAAGAAGGTACGGGCCAACTGTGG
Source organism: Ardenticatenaceae bacterium (assembly GCA_020634565.1). Lineage (GTDB taxonomy): Bacteria > Chloroflexota > Anaerolineae > Promineifilales > Promineifilaceae > Leptofilum. The sequence continues at coordinate 469,500 of JACKBN010000004.1, read as the reverse complement.
ATCAATGCCATCAACCAGGCCCAAGGACCAGGGGATTACGAGCCAGAGCATTTCGGTCGCAATACCGATGGTGGCAATTTGCCACATGGCCATGGTAATGGTGGAAGCTAAGGCAATGAAAGGTGTTTCCACACCCGGGTTCTCTTTGCGCCAGGCGCGTAAGGTGAGGAACATACCCCAGCCACCAACCCAGGAGCCAATCACGACCAGCGTCAGGCCAATGTAGTAATAAGGTGAAGCCTGGAGCGGCGGGTAAAAGGTAAAGAGCACAGTAGCCAGGTTCAACAGAACGGGAACGGCCGCCATGACAAGGCCAATCACCATGATGAAGAAGCTGGCCCAATTAAGCTTGGGATGTGTCAGGTCACGCTTGAGGCTGTTGACGGTGGCAAAGGTGAGAAAACCCACAATGAAGAATGTGGTCCACACCAGAACGTTCAAAACGCCATGAATGGTGAGCCCTTGATAATAACTGTTGAGCCCAATGTTTTGGAGTGCGGGATACAGGTTAATACCCACATGCTCAAGTTTTTGCAGGGGACCCATGGAGCCCCCAATAAACAAGGCTGCCATACCAACGCCGAGGTACCAGCCCGTTAATTTTTTAACGCTTGCATACATAAAGAATTACCTCCACAAGCTGGCGAGCAAGATAACGACCAGCACGAGTGCAAGATAGAGATTAGAGAAGTGGAATAAGGCAAATGCCGGTGCTTTTTCGGCTGGGGCCTTGAGTAGGGCAATGGTGCGTACGATGAGTACGGCCGTTGCCAGACCAATCGGCACTAAGTAGAACCAATCAATCGCGGGCCAAAAACCTAAGGCCAGACCAGAAGCTGCGGTGAGAACCGTATGGAAAGCGGTCCAACGCGCAGCCACCATGGGGGGAACCCGAGCGGGTAGCATGGGATAATCAGCCTTGATGTAGTCTGCGCGGTAAGCCAGGGCCAGCGCCCAAAAGTGAACAGGCGTCCAGACGAATACCAAAGCCGCCAAAATCCAGACACCTAATGCTGACCAGGCACCCACGGCCGCGCCGCCACTGATGACGGCACAGCTGCCTGCCGCGCCCCCAATGACAATATTGAGCGTCGTCCGTGGTTTGAGCCACACCGTGTAAACCCCAACATAAATAACAGCACCGAAAAATACCCAAAAGGCCAAAGCTAAATTAAATGCGGCTGCCAACGCGGTTGCCCCTAAAACCATGCCAAGCCCCACCATCAAAATCATGTGGGGATTTTCGATCTGGCCTGTTGCCAGCGGCCGAGCGGCCGTACGATTCATTTTGGAATCTCTGTCCCGCTCCAGGTATTGGTTAATACCTGAGGCACCCGCCGCAGAAAGCGTGCCGGTGATGGCCAGCAGCACCCAATCCCAGGCGGAAGCCCGCCCGGCAATCATGGTGCCCAGACCTGCCCCCCCAAAAGCTGAAAGCAGCAGCAGGGAGACAATGCGTAGTTTGAAGAGAACAACGGCCGTTCGCCAAAAAGAAAGTGAAGGTCGTCTTACCGGTTGGACAATTTCATTTACCGCATCCATAACTATGGCTCCACAATAAGCTGACCATACATGGTATGATGACCCACGCCACAATATTCGTGACAAACGAAGTTGTATTCGCCTGGTTCATCAAATGTTGCTGTCAACCTCGACACTTCGCCGGGCAGCACCATCATGTTTACGTTGGTACCGCTCAGCTTAAAACCGTGCTGAACATCTTTGCTGGTTAAGAAAAACGTCACCGTAGAACCAACAGGTACACGAATCTCACGTGGTTGGAAATTCCACGCTTGCGCCAAAATGTAGACTTCGTACTTGTTGGGTGCTAATTCACGAATACGTTCCTCAACCGGGTCACCCCAGGGAGATTGGCCGGGCGTGGCCACCAGTTTCGGATCCACGCGGTCTACCGGTGCGGGAACCTGAAACCCAAAGGCAAAACTGCTCACCAAAACGGCCGTACCAAATATCAGCAGCAAAATCGTAGTGCCAATAATGAAGTTGCGTTCACGACTGTCTATGTGAATCATCCGCCCACTCCTGTCATCCCTCGTGATAGCATTGTCAGGTAAGCACTCCCCCACAATGCGATGATGAGGAGAACGTACAAAATGACGAGGACGACAGTGCCCTGAGGCGCTTTGTACTTCTTATCCTTTTCCATCAAAAACCTCCTTCAAAATTTGGCGGGCATGGCTATTTGCCCTGACCAAGTGAAAAAATTCCGCTTTTGTGATGAATTCGCCATAAATCACAAAAGTAGGTAACAAATTGGGCTTCTCTGGCAAGCAGATATTTGCCCGCCAGAAAATACTACTCACGCACCAGATACTTCAGATCGGCAGCGATTTCTTCGCCCGTAATGCCAAAGGGGTAAATCAGGCGCAGCTTGCCATCTTTATCCAGCACAGCCACCGTAGCCGTGTGATCAATGAGATAGCCCGAGGCTGCACTACCCTCATGCTTCTCAAAAAAGATGCCCATCGGGGCGGTCACGGCGATTAGTTCATCCGGCGTGCCGGTTAAGCCAATGAATGATTCATCGAAGTGGGCCAGATACTGCTCCAGCACTTCCGGCGTGTCCCGCTCCGGATCCACCGTAATCATGATCACCTGCACGTCTTCGCTGCGATCTCCCAGAATCTCCATCGCGTCACGCAGTTCAACCATGGTCGCCGGGCACACATCGGGGCAGAAGGTGTAGCCAAAGTAGAGCATCACTACCTTGTCCCGAAAATCAACCAGGCTTACGGGTTCCTCGCCAGGTCCGGTGAGTGTAAAGTTGGTCACTGGCAGATTCGACTGAATCTCCATGCCATGCCATTCTCTGGGGCCGATATACGGCCGTACCACCAAATACAACACGCCTAAGCCAATACCGATGCCCAAACCAATCAGGGCTAAACGGAAAATTTGGTTTTTCCAAAACGGTGTTTTGGGTGCTTCATTGTTTGCTGTTTCTGTCATACCGCTCATTTTTATATTGCCTTATCGGGGATAGCAGGAGAAGAGATGCGCCGCTTCATAGGCAAAGCGGTAAATCCCCTCGCTGTGGTCTACTTCGTCAGACAGTAAGCCAAAATCCCGCATGATGGTATCAACATCGGGTGTTTCAGACCGGTAATCTGCCCGAATCACGCCACTGCCATCCACCAGAATAAAAGCCGGATCTAGTTTGAAACGGCCGTCTTCTTGTTGCTTATAGTACACACTAAATCCCCCGCCAATGACTGACTTTAACTGTGGGGCACCACCAGTGGCCCACGACCAGACGGCTGGATCCGCGCCAACCTCTTCGGCAAAAGCACCTAAATTGTCAGCATCCGTGGGGTCAATGGAAAAGGTCACCAATTTCAGGGGAACCGAAGCAGAAATCTCTGGCAGGCGCGCTTGAACTTCGGCCATCACCTGATTGGTCTGCTTGCAAGGCGTTTCACACGCTGTATAGGCAAAGTTGTAAAGAACAATTTCGCCCCGCAAATCTTCGCTCGTAAACCGATTCCCATCCTGATCCGTTAAGTAGAAACCGGGTGCCAACGTAATACGGGGTAACACAGTAATGGGTCGAGCCGTGGAAAACCAGATGACAAAAGCGCCCATCAAACCAAAAAGGCCAAAAAAGAGCCACCAAATTAACATGCCTGAAGATTTGCGAGGCCGAACAATTGCCGGCGCACTGGTAGACATGGTTAGCTTTGTTCCTTTTCCACGGCAGCGGTTTCTACTTTTTCTTCAAGATAGGGAAAGTCAACCAGGGCAGAACGGGGATTTTTTTGCAGTCGCTTCGCTTCCTGAACCAAATCTGCCAGAATGGTGTTGCGCAGCTCATCGACGACCATAATCTGCAAACGCCCCCACACTTCATGTCCCGGACAAAAGCGATCCCGGCTGCATTCCTGCGGCCGTACCAGGCAAATGTTGAGACAAACTGGCCCCTCAATCGCCTCCACCACATGAAGCAAATTGATTTGAGCGCATGGTCTTTGCAGCGCCAACCCGCCTGTCGGGCCAGTTTGGGTCATAATGAGGTTGGCTCGCACCAAATCGGCCGTAATTTTGTGGAGAAATGCTTTGGGAACGGCCGTTCTTGAAGAGACCCGACGCGCCGAAAGGAATGCGCCTTCAGGCTGCATCCCCAACTCAATCATGATTCTTACGGCGTAATCTATTCGTCGGCTAATTTGAAACATAGATATTGTTGACCTAAAAACTCCACATCTCGATTGGCCTGATTTTACCGACAGCACACTCAACACAAAGTGACATATGTCATAAGGTTTTTATGACAATTGACATTGAGAACATGACATTCCTCTAACTATCGCATAAGGCAAGAATTCGCGCAAAACGAAAAGAAGCCCTACAGGAGAGAAACGGCCGTTTTACCCCCAATTTGCCCCCCATGTGAAAAATCTCACAGCGCCACCCACCCCCATGCCCTATGCTAAAGGTAGACAAACAAACGAGACGGATGTCAACCCAGAAACAGACAGCCATCTCAAATTCATTATCATGACACATAGGGAGGCCAATGATGATCATTGCCATGTTTTTAGCACATCTTGTCGGAGACTATATTTTACAGTGGAACAGCCTGGCAGCCTGGAAAAGCCGGGAACTTAAAGGCGTGATCGTCCATTGCCTGGTCGTATTTGCCGTCACCTGGCTGTTTATTTTGCCATTTAATCCGGCCTGGTGGCCCTGGGTGGTAGTAATCGGGATCGCCCACTTTCTCATTGATGCCGTTCAGCTGCGGGTAAAATTGCCGATTCCGGAACTGGCACGGTTTTCTCTAGACCAACTGGCACATTTTACCGTCATTACGCTGGCACTCACCGCCGGTGGCTACCTGAACCTGACAAGCCTGCTGCAAGATGGGATGCACATCTTGCAGAGCGATTTACTGCTCATCTACCTATTGGGCTATGCTTTTGTGACCATGCCTGCCTGGGTGGTTGTTAAGTTCACCGCTTATGGTCTGGTGCAAGGCTCTGCCCCGCAGTTTGGCGATTCCAGCAAATATTTGGGGATTCTAGAACGGTTGCTCATGACCACCTTTGTCGCCATGGGCCAATACGTTCTGGTGCCAGTGGTTATCTTGCCCCGGCTGCTCATGGAATGGCCCCAAATGGCCAACGATGAGCGAGCCCCTGTTTACCTGGCAGAGCTGCTCGTCAGCGTCACGCTCGCCGTTTCGGTCGGCATCTTGTTTCAATTCATTTAATAACAGCCTGCTGCCAGCAGCAAACGTATCCTTTGTTGCTGGCAGCGCAATCAACCAGTTTTTTCTTTTCGGGAGATATAAAATGAGCTTCCAACCAATTTATCAGCCTGTTGTATCGTTCCGAAAGGGAAACAAACCCATGAACATCACCCGGTTCCTTCAGGATATTCCGTTATTTCATTCTCTCACGCCCGAACAGCTGCGCTCCATTTCCGAGGATGTGCAGCCGCGCCGGTTTAAGCAGGGTGAGATCATCTTTCGGGAAGGCGATCCGGGGCAAACGCTTTACCTGGTGCAATCCGGTCAGGTACGCATCTACGTCAACGGCCTGGATGGCAGCGAAACGTCAGTGATTTTGTTTGGACGACCGGGCGATATGTTTGGCGAACTGGCTGTGATTGATGGGCTGCCGCGCTCGGCAACGGCCGTTGCTCTGGATGAAACCTTGCTCTACACCATCAGCCGGGAAAGCTTCCGGCAGCATATGCAGCGTTTCCCCCAACTGGCGCTTAACTTCATGAAGGAACTAACGCATCGGGTGCGCTACAACACGCGGCAAATGGACAGTTTGGCCTCGCTGCCCGTGTCGCAGCGATTGGCGCGCAAGCTATTGGAGCTGGCCCAGGATTACGGCCGTATCGAAGCGGATAACGTCATCATCGACATGACCCTGACTCAAGCAAATCTGGCCAGCCTCATCGGGGCCACGCGTGAAAGTACCAACAAAATTCTGCGAGATTTTCGGGAGCGCTGCCTGATCTGGTTTGAATACGGCCGTATCACCATTCTCGACGCCGATGCTCTACGAGCCGAAGTAACCGCTTAGGCTGGATAGATAATTGCGAAGTCAGTTCAAGATTGGACCATTTTTGCTCACGATGAAAGCAGGTTCAGCAAAAATGGTCCAATCTCTGTTTGATTCACCTATTAGCTGCCAAGCCCATACCGGTCGGCCGCTTCATCCAAAATTCGGTTGACCAGCGTCTCATACTTCCAGCCCTCCGCTTTTGCCTCAATGCACAAATCCGAATACTCTGGATTCAAACCCGGCAGCGGATTGATCTCCAAAATGTAAGGCTTATTGTTATCATGCGCATCCAGCCGGAAATCCACGCGGGCCACATCCAGGCAGCCTGTCACCCGAAACGTAGCGGCCGTTAACCAATTCAGATCCTGTAATTGCTCTTCCGTTAAAGGAGCGGGGCAAAAATAGTGGAAATCATGAGCCAACTCTGTTTTGATGCGGCTGGTATAAATTCCAGCTTCTTCATCTGGATAACGGCTCATATCAACTTCCAGCGGCGGCAAAAAATGCAAACCACGAGAAAGACGTGGCGCTTCTTCATCTTCTGGCAGTCGCCAGGCAACTGGCGTCGTTAAGTTGCCAACCACGCCAACCGTAACTTCCCGGCCGTCAATAAACTGCTCCGCCAAAACCGGCTGGTCATACCGTTCAAATAAACGACGCAGTTGTGTTCGCAGCTGAGCTTCGTCCTGCACAATAGACTCGCTGCTCACGCCCATCCCGGTACCTTCACGACTTGGCTTCACAAAAATGGGAAATTTCATTTGCGGATCAAGCGGTTCATTCACCCGCTCAAACACCTGAAACGCTGGCGTTGGCAAATCGTGATAGGTTAGCACCCGCTTGGTCATCGGTTTGTCCAGCGTGAGCGCCAGAGTAAGCACCTGTGACCCTGTGTAAGGCAGGCGCAGCATTTCCAAAATAGCAGGCACATGCGATTCACGGGAGTCACCTACATGGCCTTCACAAATGTTGAAACAAATGTCTGGCTGAAGTTTTTGCAGTTCGTTGACCAGCTGAGCATTGCCCTCAACAAAAGTCACCTCATGGCCATTGCTTCGCAAAGCAGCCATAATCGCTTCAATGGTGGCTTCACTATCTAAATCGTCCCAGTGGTCAGGGGAAATCCCGGGCCAGTGAGGGGCATTTTTCTTTAAGTTTGCTAATAACGCAACGCGCATCTTGTTTATTTTCCTCATGCAGCAAGTTAATTTTTGCCATTATAAAACCCCATTTTCCGCACCAGGCCGAAAATGGGGTTAATACACTGTTCGATTAAATTTGCGCACAGTATAAAGCATAATTTTTTCGCTGTCTATATCATAGACTGTCAATTTTCTGGTGAGATTTGGAGAGAAAACGGCCGTTCGCCACACACCGTCGTCCTCAAGTAAAGTATGGGCTAAGAAACAGTCGGTATCAGTTGAATAAGCCAATTAAACCACCTAGAATACCCGGCAAAATCAAAGAAAGGAACCATTTTCAAAATGAAAGATAAAACATTGCTGGGCGGCATTATTGTGATGGTGGTAGGGGCCGTACTGATTGGTGTCGTATGGGCACTGTTTCTGCAACCAAGCCGTACACCAACCGAACCAATTGCTGCCATTCCGCTGGAATTGGGCGAGGATGCAGATCAATTTACCCTGTTGGAAATTGTGCCCGACGCCTCGGAAGTCACGTTTGAATTGGATGAGGTGCTGCGAGGGCTTCCGACAACTGTTATGGGGGGCGGCCAGCAAATCGCGGGGCAAATAGCCGTTGATTTCGAGAATCCCTCAGACAGCCAGATTGGAACTATCTCCATCAACGCCCGCACACTTGCCACAGACAATGAATTCCGAGATAATGCCATACACAACTTCATCCTCGACACCGAAACCTACGAGTACATTACCTTTTCGCCAATGCAAATCAGTGGATTGCCTGATACATTTCTAGCAAATGAGGCCATCCCGGTTGAAATTGCGGGAGAACTCACAGTACGCGATATCACACAACCAGTTGTTTTTTCAGGCGAAGTAACGGCAGACGGCCGTACCCAACTAACTGGTTCCGCCACAGCCCAAATCAGTCGAGCTGACTTCAATCTCCAAATTCCCAACGCCCCAGGGGTCGCAAACGTTAGCAATGAAGTCTTATTAACCATTCAGTTTGTGGCCCAATAGGAGAAAAACGAGCAAAAAAGAGCCAACTTTGGCGACTTTGACACAAAAGTACCAAAAAAGGGCGTGACAAATCAAAAAAAATCGTGTAGACTATTTATAGGTTCGGTCAGTTTAGGCCTGAGGAAAGAACTCCTCCCCCAAACTGGCACGAGAGAAACGCGACTGGAACAAGCTGATCGAGCTCACAGCAATACCGTCGGCGAAAGCCACCCTCCTCCTCAGGTCTTTGGTAAAAGCTGGACTGCTCGATGCACACCCCTCCTGGTGCATGAGCAAACAACAAGAAAACCGCTCTCTTTTCACAAAGGGAGCGGTTTTTTCTTTACTCTTAACTAAATTCCCTTGACTTTTTATCATTATTTTGATAAAAATTACAAATAATCAAGTCTCTGGACAGATTTTGTCCAGAAAACTTCTAGTTACCCTAGTTACCAAAGTAGGCCGACATTCGTACCTTAGTAAAGTTGGTATGGATGTCGGCCTTTTTATTAGCCCTAATTAGATACTTATGCAGGACTTTTCGTTATTCCTACCCTTTGTTTTCATATTTTCGGCGGCCCTGATTGCTGTTGGGATTGGCCAAACTCAATGGCTAAGTCGAGGGAACGGCCGTTTCTCCCTCACCACCCTTGCCTGGTTGCTGGCCACTGCGCCACTGGCTTCATTTGTACTGCTGCTGCAAAAAGTAAGCCTGATCAACAACGGCGAAAAACTGAAAACCAGTGTGACTTGGCTCCCCAGTCTCAATATCCAATTTAGTTTCTACCTGGATGGCTTGAGCTTGCTATTTGCCTTGCTCGTCACTGGTATCGGTACCCTCATTATCATTTACGCCGGTTATTACTTCCAAAAAGAGCCATCCGCCTGGCGCTTTCTGAGCTACCTCTTTTTGTTCATGGGCGCCATGCTTGGATTAGTAATGGCCGGTGATGTCATCGTGCTATTCCTGTTTTGGGAAGGCACCAGCATCACGTCATTTTTGCTTGTTGCTTACAAACACAAATATCCCGAAGCGCGGCAAGGTGCATTCAAGGCACTGTTTGTCACTGGTGGCGGCGGCATTGCTCTGCTGTTTGGTTTGCTCATTGTCGCTAGTGTGAGCGGCGAAACAAGCCTGTCTGCCATTCTTGGCAGCGGCGATGTGCTGCGCGAGAGTGCTTTGTATCCGCTGATGCTTGGTTTGCTGGCGCTGGCAGCGCTGACCAAAAGCGCCCAATGGCCCTTCCACTTCTGGCTACCGCAGGCGATGAGCGCCCCCACCCCAGCCAGCGCCTATCTGCATTCGGCCACGATGGTGAAGGCCGGTATCTACCTGATGGCCCGCTTGAATCCGGTATTGGGTGAAACAGAGATGTGGTTTTGGCTGTTCAGCATCATTGGTCTCATCACAATGGTTTTGGGTGCATATCTGGGCCTGAAACAAAACGATTTAAAGGCGCTATTGGCTTACTCCACCATTAGTCAGTTGGGCGTGCTGATGATGCTCATCGGGCAGGATACAGATATTGCCTTTAAGGCGCTGGTAGTGGGCGTGTTAGCCCACGCGCTCTACAAAAGCGCATTGTTCCTGGTAGCAGGCACGGTGGACCACGAAAGCGGCACGCGTGATTTACGATTGCTAGGGGGGCTACGAGAGAAAATGCCAATTACGGCCGTTCTCGCCGTCGTTGCTGCGTTATCCATGGCTGGGCTACCGCCGATGTTTGGATTTTTGGCGAAGGAAACCTTGCTGGCAACGGCCGTTCATCAATCGCTGCCCACCTTGTTTAGCTGGTTACTTGCGGCTGGTTCTGTACTCGCAGGCGCCTTAATGCTGGCTCAGGCCGGTTTACTGGTAGTGGGCACCTTTTGGGGCCAGCCGGGTGAAGCAGTAGCCAAAGCCCACGAAGCGCCGAAACTCATGCTGTTGGCTCCCGCAGTGCCGGCCCTACTCTCCTTGGCAATTGGCATTCTGCCCGAACCAGAAATATTGGCCTCGCTGCTGGCCAAGAGTGCGGCAGCTGCCTTTGGCGACACGGTGAAGGTATCGCTGGCGTTGTGGACAGGGCTAAACGTACCGCTGCTGCTTTCCATTGTGGCCATTTCATTGGGAGCGACGCTGTTTTATTTCCGGCAACCCATCCGGGCCTGGCAAACCAATTTTGCGGCGCAGTTCGATTTGAACCGCGCATTTGCCGCCACGCTGAACGGAATCGATTGGTCGGCTGACCAGGTGACAAAGTTGCAGAACGGCCGTCTCCGCTTCTATCTCTCGATCATCATTGCGGGCATGGTGGGCTTGGTGCTGCTGTTCACACAAGGCCAGTTTGGCCAGCTACTGCTCACGGTGCAGGACGATGTGCAGTTTACCTGGACCGGCAGCCAGGACTTTTTGCGACTGGTAGCGATTTTAGTGGCCGTGGGCGCAGCCATCGCCAGTGTCGTGTTAAAGCGGGATTTTGCTGCCATCGTGGCGCTGGGCGCCTCTGGCCTAAGCATTGCCGTGCTGATGGTGCTGGAACCAGCGCCCGATGTAGCCTTGGTGCAGGTGGTAGTAGACATTTTGTCCGTTGTGATTTTGGTGCTGGCGCTGCGGCTGCTGCCGCGCAAAGAACGGCAAAATGCGCTCAAGCTTAACATTGAGGTTGGCTATTCAAGCCGGATTCGCAACGCTGTGATTGCGGCGGCAAGTGGCCTCGTTGTCACGATAATTACTCTTTTTGCCCTCACCAGCCGGCCGAGAGAGAGCGTGGTGACGCCATTCTTCATTGAAAATGCCAAGCCATTAACCACCGCCAAAGATATTGTGGGCGCCATCATCGTCGATTTTCGGGCGTTGGACACGATGATTGAGATTGCCGTTTTCAGCATGGCGGGGCTGGGGATGTTTACGCTGTTGCGACAAGCGACAAAAGCATTGGGGGACAAGGTAGGCGAGGAAAAACCACTCCTCAGCAATCTACCCTCGTTTGGCATTTATGGCCTGCGCACCTCTGTGTTTGTACAGGCGCTGGCTCGGCTTTCTCTGCCGTTGGCCATCGTTGTGGCGGCTACACACATGATGTACGGTCACGATCAACCGGGCGACGGGTTTACCGCCGGGGTCATCATCAGTTTGGCGATAGCGTTTGCCTACGTGGTGTTTGGCTATGAAGAAACGCGCGCCCGCTACAGATGGCTCAGTGCGCCGCTGATTGCCTCTGGCATGTTTGTGCTGCTGCTGGCGGGTGGCTCCGGTTGGTTGATTAACGGCGTCTTTTTATCCCCGGTAGATTATGGGGAGATGCTGCATTTGCCACTGCCATCCGGCTTTCACTTGAGCAGCGCCTTTTTGTTTGAGGTGGCTATCTGCCTGAGCGTTTTGGGCAGCGTCTTTTTCATGCTGAACACGCTGGGCCATCCTGAAGGATTGGCGCAAACCGAATCGAGATAGGAAGTAGTTTAATGGAACTTTTGACTGCATTGGCGATTGGCTTGTTGTTTGCGGTAGGCATCTATCAGATGCTGCGGCGCAACGTCATTCGCTCGGCCATTGGCCTGATTATTTTATCGAGTGCGATTAACTTGTTTTTGCTGAGTACGGGCGCGTATCTGGGCACCGATCCGGCTTACGACGGGGCAGCGAACCCCAGCGACGGTCTGCCGCAGGCGCTTATCCTGACGGCGATTGTCATTAGCATGGGTGGTTTGGCATTTGTGCTATCGCTGCTGGCGGTGATTTCGGCGCGGTATGAAACGAGCAACATGGATGAAATTGAAAGGCTGAAGCGATGAATCATCTTGTTTTATTACCGATTTTAATTCCCTTTTTTGGGGCGGTGATTGCCCTGTTTTTGATGCGCGCCCCGCGCTGGCAGGGTGTGTGGACGTTAGGGGTGTTGGGAACGGCCGTTTCCGTCACCAGCTATCTTTTATGGACAGTCCAGCAAACAGGCGAACCGATTGTGTTTTATGGCGGCGGCTGGATGGCTCCCTATGGCATCGCCATCGTGGGCGATTTGCTGGGTGCACTCATGGCGTTGATGAGCCAGGTGGTGCTACTGCTGGGCACCGTCTACGCTTTGGGCGCAAAAGATAAAAATGTGCGCTACCCAGGCTTTTACCCACTCTTTTTGATGCTTACCACCGGTTTAACCGGCGCATTTCTAACTGGCGACCTGTTCAATTTGTTTGTCTTCACCGAACTGTTGGTCATTTCTGGCACAGTCCTGACGGCGATTTCCGACGACAAGTACGGCACAGAAGCGGCCTACAAATATTTTTACATCAGCCTGTTGGCGGCGACATTTTTGCTGCTGGCTAACGGCACGCTGTACGTCAGCTACGGCACGCTCAACCTGGCGGACTTGGCGGAGCGCATTGCCCAAAATCCGGAAGCGCCGCTGCTAACCACAAGCATCGCTCTGCTGATGGCCACGTTCATGATCAAGAGTGCGGTGTTTCCGTTCCACTTTTGGCAGCCCGATTTTCATACGGCCGCACCAACGGCCGTTTCCGCCATGCTCTCGTCGGTGGTCGTGAAGATAGGCATCTACGGCTTTTTGCGCATGACCACGCTGCTGTTTGTAGAGCAGGCGGCGCTCATCCAGACGCTGCTCATCGTTTTGGGCGTGATTGGCATCTTTTTTGGCGGGCTATCGGCCATTGGCACGCATAACGTCAAGCGAATGCTAGCGTACTCGACGCTGGCGCAGATTGGCTTCATTTTGGTGGGCATCGGCTGGGGCACGCCGCTTTCGATTGCCGCCGCGCTGGTGTTCACTATTAACCACAGCCTCATCAAAGCGGCGATGCTGATGCTGGCCGGTTTTGTCGCCAGCCGCGCTTCGGTAAAGTCGGCGGCGTTTGCGGTGGTGACGGGATTGGGTAAGCAGCTGCCGCTGGCGGGTGTGCTCTTTTTTGTGGGGGCGCTGGCGCTGGCGGGCATTCCGCCCACAAGTGGGTTCGTGAGCAAGATGCTGCTGTTTAACAGCGGCGTGGAAGCGACGCAGATTGTGGTGCTGAGCCTGATGGCGGTAGGCAGTCTGGCGACGCTCATTTACACGATGCGGGCGTTCCAGCGTATTTGGTGGGAGCCGCAGATTGATACGGCCGTTACCCTCAAAGCAACCGGCGACAAGCTGATCGCCCCGGCGCTGTTGATTGGGCTGGTGCTGCTGCTGGGCATCTGGGCCGAGCCGCTCATCCAACTGACGGATGCAACGACGCTGTGGCTGGCGCAACCGGATTTGTACATTACGGCCGTTTTGGGCAGTGGCTAGATTCACTAATTCTTGGAGTTAATGATGCATTATCTACTTTTTATGTTTCCGGTTTGGCTGCTGTACATGCTGCTGACGGGCAATTGGGCACTTAGTAACATTCTCACGGGGCTGGTTTTGGCGGGATTGGTCGCTTTGTTGATACGTCCGCAGAAACGGCCGTTCTCCTGGAAGCGCCTGCCCGATGCTTTATTGGCATCCGTCATTTATCTGGTACGGCTGCTGTGGGATTTGCTCATTAGCGGTCTGCAAGTGGCCCGCATCGTGCTCACACCATCGCTGCCGATCAAGCCGGGCATTGTGGCTATCCCCGCCAAGTGCGAATCTGACTGGGGCGTAGCGCTGAGTGCCCATGCCATCACCCTGACCCCTGGCGAAATGGTGGTGGAAATCGACGACGACGGCGTGATGTACACACACATGCTGGACGCTAGCAACCCGGACGAGCAGGTAGAAGCGGCCCAAAACATCCGGCGCAATCTATTGAGCCGCATTTTTGTGTGATTCACCCGACTTGTCATGCCCGCGTAGGCGGGCATCCATTCCGCTTGACAAACACAGTGGATTTCCGCTTTCGCGGGAATGACCAACAACGAAACGTTTGGAGAAAGATTATGGAACAACTGCTACAAACCATTTTGCAAGGCGCACTCATCATCCACACGGTGCTGCTGGTGTTTGTGGTTTACAAAGTATGGCGCGGCAAGGAAATCATGGAGCGCCTGGTCGGGGCCGACATCGTGGCCACGCTGACGATTGGCATTCTTGTTTTGACGGCGCTAATTCAGACCAACGGCATTTATGTGGATGTGGCGCTGGGGCTGGCAGCATTGGGCTTTGTGAGCACCATTGCCCTGGCCAAATACGCCGCCGATGAGCAGATGTTTTAGGAGTAGACCATGCAGACTTTTTTACAGATTTTGGTGATTACGGCCGTTCTCATCGGCACCGCATTTTCCATCATTGGCGTGTTGGGCTACTTCCGCCTGCCCGATGTGTACACCAAGCTGCATGCCTCTGGCAAAGTGGGCGTGTTCGGCGTGGTGCTGCTGCTCGTTGCCACCATTATCGCCTCGCTCGATAATTTCAGCGCCGGCCGCGGACTTATTTTAATTTTATTGCTGCTCATTACGGGCCCCGTCACCTCCCATGCCATCAGCTCCGCCGCTTACCGGCTGGGCATCCGCATGGAAAAATCGGTTCGTGACGATTTGGCTCAAAAAACCCGCTAAACATTCTGGAGGAAAGCACCCTTGGAAACATTTCTCGACATTCTCATCATCGTTGTTTGTATCGTTGGCTTGTGGCAAGGCGCGGAGCTGGTGGTTAATGCCGCCACCCGCATCGCCCGCAAAATTGGCATGTCTGACCTGGTGATTGGCCTCACCGTGGTCGCCATCGGTACTTCTGCGCCGGAGTTTGCCGTTACCGTCGTCGCCGCCCTGGAAGGCCAGTCTGATATTTCCGTGGGCAACGTCGTTGGCTCCAATATTTTCAACCTGGGCTTCATTTTGGGTGGCCTGGCCCTGCTGAAAGGCATCACTACCACCAAAACGATGGTTTACCGCGACGGCGGCATGCTCATCGGCACGACCATTTTGCTGGTCATTTTTATGTACGATTTAACCCTCAGCCGGTTTGAGAGTGCCATTCTGCTGATCATTTTGGTGGGCTACATCGGCTTTCTCATTTACCGTCGCTCAGAAAGTGAAGAACATGTTCCGGAAGGCGAATTTAATTGGCTGGACGTGCCCAAATTCCTCGTGGGCATTGCCATCATCGTGACCAGTGGTCACTTTTTTGTGGAATCTGCCTCGGACCTGGCACGCTTGATTGGCCTGTCTGAGTGGGTGATTGGCGTGACCATCGTCGCCATTGGCACCTCCGCCCCGGAAATTGCTACTTCGCTGGTCGCCTTAATGCGCGGGCAATCTGGTATGTCAGCGGGCAATCTAGTCGGCAGCGACTTGTTCAACTTGCTCGGCGTGCTGGGCCTGGCTGGCGTGCTGCATCCGATGGTTGTTAATCCGGCTGCCCAAAGCAGCATCCTTTTGCTGGGCGGCATGGTTGTGCTTGTCGTGGTTATGATGCGCACGGGCTGGCGTATGTCTCGTTGGGAAGGTGGGCTGCTAATTTTGATTACAATCGGCCGTTGGATCTTAGACTTCATGCGCTAACCCACAATTGCCATGACCTTCGATCACGTCTTGGTGCTGGGCATCCTTGCTGTTGCCGTCGGACTGTTTATCAGTGACCGGCTACGGGTGGATCTGGTTGCCCTGCTGGTGCTGTTATCCCTTATCCTCACTGGACTGCTGACGCCAGAAGCAGCCTTTGCGGGTTTTGCTAGTCCCGCAGTTATTACCGTTTGGGCCGTTTTCATTATCAGCGGAGCGATGTCCCAAAGCGGGGTAGCCGATTTGCTAGCAAGGCAAATGCTGCGCCTGGCAGGCAACAGCCCCACACGCCTGCTCATTGTCATTATGGTGACAGCGGGCATCATGTCTGCCTTCATGAACAACATTGGTGCAGTGGCCATTTTGCTGCCTGCGGTGGTAGCCATCGGCCGCAGCCAACAGATTGCCCCCTCTAAACTGCTCATGCCCCTGGCTTTTGCCGCACTGCTAGGCGGCAACATGACTCTCATCGGTACGCCACCCAACATTTTGGCGGCTACCATTCTGCAAGATTATGGGGGTGTCGAGCCATTCCAATTTTTTGACTTTTTGCCTATGGGCCTGATTGTGCTGGCGGCAGGGGTGCTGTATATGCTGCTGGTAGGGCGGCATCTGCTGCCAGAGCGGCAAAGTGGCGATGAGTTGGTGGATGCTTATCCGGTGCGGGAATATGTGACGGAAGTGCGCGTGAGTGAAAGCTCGCCGTTGGTGGGGCAGACAGTCAGGCAGTCGCGCTTTGGCGAACAGTTTGACCTACACATTTTGCGTATCCGTCATGTGGCCGGGGAGATGGATGCACCGATTACGGATCGGCTGCTACAAGCGGGTGATATTCTCCTGATCGAGGGGGAAGTAGAAAAGATTTTGGCAGTTTGCCGCAGTCAGCTCTTGCAACCTGTGAAAGAGTGGCAATCGCAGGCGTGGCATCCTGGTCTGGAAACAGAAGGCATGCAGCTGATCGAGTTGACGCTATCACCCCAATCTAAACTAAAGGGACAAACCCTGAAGCAGATGGGGTTTCGGGCGCGGTTTGGGTTGTCGGTGTTGGCCATTCGGCACAGCGGTAAGTCAATTGTGGAGCATTTGGGGGATGTGCCGATTGAGTTTGGTGATGCGCTGCTGGTACAAGGCACACCCAACAAGTTTGGTCTGCTGCGCACAAACCCGGACTTTTTGGTTTTAGACACGCCGCAATTGGCTGAGAAACGCACGGAGAAAGCGGCCGTTTCTCTCATCATTCTTTTCGCAGTCCTGTTAACCGCCACGGTTGGCTGGCTCAACATCAGCACGACGATGGTGTTGGGCGCGGTGCTCATGATCCTCACTGGCGTGTTGACGATGGATGAGGCGTACCGGGCGATTGATTGGAAGTCGGTGTTTTTGATTGCGGGGATGCTGCCACTAGGGATTGCCATGGAGGAAACGGGCACGGCCCGACTCCTGGCAGATCAACTGGTGCATTTGGTGGGTGGTTTGGGGCCGGTGGCGGTGCTGGCGGGGGTGTTCCTGCTGACGGCACTGTTGACTGAGGTGATTTCTAATGCGGCAGCGGCCGTTCTTATGGTACCGATTGCCATTGATGCGGCGTTTGGGCTGGGGGCAGCCCCAGAACCGTTTGTGATGGCTACCGTGTTGGCGGCTTCTACCTCATTTTTGATGCCGGTGGGACACCAGGTAAACGTCATCATTTACGGCCCCGGTGGCTACCGCTTCTCGGATTACGCTCGTGTTGGCGTCTGGCTCAATTTGATCATTTTAGGGCTGGTAGTAACAGTTTTGCCGCTGATCTGGCCATTCTAAATTAGACACTGATAAACAGTGGTTCACACAGATAAAGAAGAAATCCGTGTACATCTGTGTTTATCAGTGTCCGACTTTTTAGCTGAACAGTTGACCAATCCAGGTGAAAACACCTAGCAAATTGAGGGCCGAGACAGCCACTACAGCGATGAGCAGCCAGCGGACAAAGTTGGCCCCGCGCTCAACGGCCATGCGGGCCGCAGCCCAGGCTCCCAACGAATTGCCCACGGCTAGCAACAACCCAACGCCCCAATTTACCTGATCGTTCAGCATAAACACGACGAGCGCTGAAATAGTGAAAGCCAGGATGATGAGGACTTTTACGGCGTTGGCCCGTACCAGATCATAGCCAATACCCAGCACCAGCCCGGCCAGCAGGAAGATGCCGACACCGGCCTGTAAAAAGCCGCCGTACATGCCGATGAAGAAGAAAATGACGAGTTGAAGGATGGACGGCCGTTCCCCCATTTTCTCCAGTTCACCCTGCAACCAGCGCTTCGGCCGCAGCAAAATGACAAACAGCATCACCACCATCAGCACGCCAATCGCTTGCCGCATGCGCGCTTCATCCAAATCGACCGCAATTTGCGCGCCGATAATCGAGCCGATGATGGCCGGAGCCGATAAAATGAGCCCACCGCGCACGTCCAGCATCTTTTGCCGCTGAAAACTGCTCACCGAGACGATGTTTTGGAACAGCACGCCCACCCGGTTGGTGCCATTGGCCACCGTAGCGGGAATGCCCATAAAAATAAGCAGCGGCAGCGTGATGAGCGAACCGCTGCCAGCCAACGTATTAATAAATCCTGCGCCAAACCCGGCGGCAAGCACCGCCAGATAGATGTACCATGCCATGAATTAACTCCCGTTTTCGGTATTCGGTAATCGGTGGTCGGTAGTCGGTGACCATTACCGTTTACTGATTACCGTTTACCGTTCACTGATTATAAACGGTCTGGAAAATGTGGCGATGGATTGACACGGCCGTATTCGTACATTTGGCATAATCATGATAAAAATCACGCTGAATGAAGCACAATGTCAGGAGGCGCAGCATGTACGATTTGGTGATTAAGGGGGGGACGGTGGTAACGGCCGTTTCCACATTCCCGGCAGACATCGGCATCAACGGTGAAACAATTGCCGCCATCGGGCAAAATCTGGACGGGCGGCAGGTGCTTGACGCCACCGGCAAGCTTGTCACCCCCGGTGCCGTAGACATGCACGTACACCTGCAAATGCCCATCGGCAAATTCACCTCCACCGACACCTTCTACAGCGGCACCCGCGCTGCGGCCTTTGGCGGCACCACCACCATCGTCGATTTTGTGGAAACCCAGCCCAACGAAACGATGGTCGAAGCGATTGCCGCCCGTCGCGCTCTGGCCGATCCCAACGTAGTGATCGATTACGGCCTGCACATGACCCTCGGTCCCAATGACATCGCCAAGTTGGATCAGGTACCAGAGGCGTTTGCCGCGGGCTGCACCAGCTTCAAGCTGTACATGGCCTACGGGTTGCGTTTGCGGGATGATGAATTGTTGCGGGCTTTAACGGCCGTTCGCAACGTTAGCGGTATCCCGGTCGTTCATGCCGAAAATTGGGACGTGATTACTGAACTGATCCGGCAAAATTTGGCCGCCGGACGCACTAGCCCGCACTGGCACCCGCGCAGCCGCCCCGCCCTGCTAGAAGCCGAAGCCACCGGACGCGTCATCGACATCGCTACGTTTGTGGACGTGCCGCTGCACATCTTCCACGTTTCCTGCGGGGAGACGGTAGCCCGCATTGCCCAGGCGCGGCAGCAAGGGCTGCCTGTCACTGGCGAGACCTGCCCGCAATATTTGTTCCTCACCTGGGACGCATACGACGCGCCCGGCGTGGACGGCACGCTGCCCGTCTGCTCGCCGCCCATCCGCGACCTAACCGCGCAAACCGCACTGTGGCAGGCGCTCAGCCGCAACGAGCTGCAAATTGTCACCACCGACCATTGCCCGTTCACCACCGAAGAAAAAGCAACCGGGCTGGACAACTACAGCCAGATTCCCGGCGGCGTGCCCTCGATTGAGATGCGCTTTGCTGCGCTTTATTCGCAAGGGGTGCGCCAGGGTTGGCTCAGTCTGCCGCAGTGGGTGGCGCAATGCTGTACCAATCCGGCCAAACTGATGGGCTTAGCAAAAAAGGGGGAAATCACCGTGGGCTACGATGCCGACCTGGTGATTTTTGATCCAGACGCAATCAAAATGCTCACGCCGGAAACGCTGCACGAAACGGCGGGCTGGACGCCCTACGCGGGACTCACGCTGCAAGGCTGGCCGCAAACCACGCTCAGCCGGGGCAAAGTTGTGGTGCAAGATGGGGAATTTGTGGGCGAGATGGGAAACGGCCGTTTCCTCCACCGCACCCAAGCCAATTTATGATTTCTGCATTGAGAAGTCCCTTTGACTCATAATGGCAAGGTGAAACCTGGAATTCCGATGAGTGAGTTTGACCAGTATCTAGAACAATTGAAAAGTCCCCAAGCGAGTACACGAGCCAACGCAGCGTTAAAATTGGGGCGTTTGGGTAATTTAGCAGCAATCAGATGGCTTGAAGATAGTTTGGGAGACTCGAATTCAATGGTTCGTTGTTCTGCAGCTAACGCATTGGGAAAGCTAAACGATCCTCGCGCTCTAACACTTCTCGTCTCTGCCTTAAATGACCCAGATGATCAGGTTTATGGTCATGTTGTCACTGCTCTACACAGAATTGGGAATAATCAAGCAATTTCAGTCCTTGTAAATGAAGTACATCGACAGAGAGATAGGAGACAAAGTATTGCCACAAACAATTTGATCAAGATTGGGCATTTTGCTGTTCCAGCGTTGATAGAAGGATTCAACAATTCCTCTGAATAATCCGCGCCTATTTTCTAAAAGCATTAGGCAAAATTGGCGATCTACGTGCTCTAGAAATTTTCAGAAAGGCAATTACCGACGACAGTGATGATGTGGTTTGGGTAGCCACTGCTATCCAGAGGAGCATACGAGATCCAAGGGCGATTCCTGAACTGATCGCCTTGTTGGAACATGAAAATCCTTTGAGGCAAATTCAAGCGGCAAACACTCTAAGCACTGTTGGCGATAACCGTGCCATTGAACTGTTAAAAAGATCGCAAGCGACAAGAACCGACAAGAAAATACTCGATGTCAAGCCATACTGGCTTTGGGTAATATTGGACGCGCAGAGGCAGTGAACACTCTGTTATGTCTACTTGAAGAACAGAATTCGAATGTTCATATTTCAGCAGTAATGGGGCTAAGCTATACTGGTGATGTCAGGGCTGTTGTTCCACTTGTCGATCTGGCAACCAGGTATCCGCAGGACATTCAGTATCATAAACCGATCAGAAACGTTAGCACCATACAGACGATTTCGGCACGTTGTGTTTCACAGTTATGGATTTCAGCTTGAATGGAACCGGATGGCTCACGGCATTGAGGAAATTGAGCCAGTCTTTGTAAAGGTCGAACAAGCTATCAAACAATTCCTAAAGTCGATTGACTGATTACTGACCTACCGATTACCGTTTACCGCTCACGGCCACTGCCACGTGCTCAGTTGCCACTCACGCCCCTCGGCGATGACGGCTCCGGCGTAGCCTGTGGCGGGGTTGAGATTTTCCAACTTCCAGCGGGCGGCGGCTTCCTGGCTGCCTTTTACTTGCAGCAGTTCAGCCGGTTCGCCAGGTTTCAGCGTCACGTCGAACGAATCCAGCGGGCAAGAAAGCCCTTCTCCGATGACTTTGATAAACGCCTCTTTGCGCGTCCAGCAGTTAAAGAAGGCTTGCGGTTTTTGGGCAGCGGGAACGGCCGTAAACACCGCCACCTCCTGCTTAGAGAAAAACCGCTCCGCAATTTGCTCGCCATCGTCTAACGGCCGTACCTGCTCAATATCCACCCCCACTTCACGATGACGGGCAAAGGCCAGCAGCGCCACCCCTTGTGCATGCGAAATATTGAAGCGCATGCCTGAGTTTGCCTGCTCTGCTGCTAATTCCGGTTTGCCATGTTCACCATAGACAAAACTAATTTCGTGCGCAGGCCGTTTTAAGTAACTGCCCAAAAGCTGCCGCAGCAGACCCCGCGCCACGATGTAATGCTCCCGATCATGGTCAAAGTAGAAGCGATTGGCCCGCGCCTGCTCGTCTTCATTGAGATATTGCCAAAACTGGTTTAGCTGCGGCTGCGGGCGATTGAGAGAAGCGACCCAAACGTGGAGTTCATCTTGGGGTAAGGTGGGTTGGGCTGGCGGCAGGGGCCAGGTGGAGCGAAAAGCGGTCATGCAAATGGTTCCAGATGTTCTTTCAGTTCGGCGGCAACCTGGTCAATGTACGGCCGTTTCAAAATACCCAAATGCGTCGATTCCACTTCATACATTTTCAGGCCCGCCTCCGGCAATCCTGACCAGCCCAGCGACTTATCGCCGTCATTTTCCAGCGTGGAATAAAACAAAATCGCCTCGCCCGGGAAAGTTTGGGGATAATAAAGCTGCGTCGCATAAGAAGAGACAACGTGCATAAAATAAAAATCGCTAAATCGTGTAGGGACCACATGCTGCCAACGTAAATAATGTTGGAAAAACTTGGCCCGCCCACGACGCCAATCGCGGATGAGCGCCCGATAGAACAAATTCCAATACGCCGTCATCCGATTTTTGCCACTTTTCAAAATGTAACCCAGCCGCGCCAATAAACCAAGCTGCGCCATATTTTGCTTATGCCGCACCAGGCGCGCGGCTATCACCTCGGGCGGAACCACCTCAGCCAGATGCGGTTTATTTTCCGGCGTGGAGGGATCGATAAACACCAGCAAGCCAACTTCATCCCCGGCCTGCACCAGCTGCTGTGCCATTTCATAAACCACCACGCCGCCAAAGCAGAACCCGCTAAGCAAATACGGCCCTTCCGGCTGCACCGTTTTTATCTCGCTGATGTAGTGGGTGGCCATCTCCTCCACCGCAGCAAAAATAGATTGGTGCGTTTTCTCGTCTAGCTTGGGTTGCAGGGCGTAAAACGGCCGTTCTGTTCCCAAAAGCTGCGCCAAATCATGATAATGGAACACATGACCCGCCCCACCATGCACGCAAAACAGGGGCGATTTTGTCCCTCGCGGTTGAATGGGCACCAGTGAAGACCAGTCGGGTGCATCCTCTCGCTGGCGAATTGCCGCTGCAAGCTGGCGAATCGTCGGGGCTTCAAAAAGCAGCGAGACCGGCAGCCGCAGCTTCAGTCGCTTTTCAATGGCGGCAAACAAAGTCACCGCCTGCAACGAATGGCCGCCCAGCTCAAAATAGTTGGCCTCCATGCTGATCGATGGCTGCTTTAGCACCTCTTGCCAGATTTGTGCCAACTGCATTTCCAAAATATCCTGCGGCGCGGCAAACGTGTCATCGACAGTGGTGACCTGTTCGCCTGGCGCGGGCAGCGCCTTGCGGTCAATTTTGCCATTGGGCGTTTGCGGGAATTGATCCAGCACCACAAAGGCAGCGGGCACCATGTAATTGGGCAGCGATTGGTTGAGGAACGGCCGTAAATCCACTAAATCCTCTGCCTGTCCCACCACGTAAGCCACCAACTGTGTGCCCGACTCATCTTCCTGAGCCAGCACCAACACGTCTTGTACGGCCGTATGCTGCCGCAAAGCCGCCTCCACCTCGCCAAGCTCAATCCGAAAACCGCGAATCTTCACCTGGTGGTCAATGCGCCCGAGGAATTCGATACGGCCGTCTGGCAAGTAGCGCCCCAAATCACCCGTTTTGTACAGACGGTCGCCTGCTTTGGCGCTAAACGGATTGGGGATGAACTTTTCGGCGGTTAATTCTGGCCGATTCAGGTAGCCACGCGCCAGGCCAACGCCAGCAATGTGAATCTCACCTGCCACGCCCACGGGCACCGGTTGCAGCTGTGGATTCAGCAAATAGATCTGGTAATTGGGCAACGGCCGTCCCAGCACAGGCTGCGGATCATCAGGATTAAGAACGGCCATAATCGCCCCAACCGTGCCCTCAGTGGGACCATATCCATTCACAAAACGACGTCCCTGTGACCATTTCGCCACAATTTCTGCAGAACACGCTTCCCCTGCCGACACGATTGTGCGCAGTGCCGGGAAATCTGCCGGATTCAGCAGCGCCAGCGCCGAAGGCGGTAGCGTAACCACGCTCACGGCCTGCTGCTGCATCAACTGCACAAATGAAGCCCCCATCAGCAACTCACTCTTGGGAGCCAACACCAACGCTGCGCCATGCTGCAACGCCTGCACAACCTCCGCAACCGAGGCATCAAAGCTAAACGAAGCAAATTGCAGCACCCGGCTATCGGCAGAGACAGCGAACTGTTTACGCAAACCTTCGGCCAGGTTCACTACGCCGCGATGCGTTACTCCTACCCCTTTCGGCCGTCCCGTCGAGCCAGACGTATAGATGATGTACGCCAGATTGGCCAACGCCACCGCGCTGACTGGATTGCCTACCGGTTGGGAAGCAACCTGGTTCGTCCAATCACTATCCAGACAAAGTACCGCTCGCTCATTCGATGGCAGCTTATCGCGCAGCGATTCGGCCGTTAATACAAGCACCAGATCGGCATCAGCCATCATGTAGGCCAGACGGTCAGCGGGGTAAGTGGTGTCCAGCGGCACGTAAGCGCCGCCAGCCTTCAGCACTGCCAGCAAAGCCACAATCATGTCAAACGAGCGATCAAGAAAAATGCCGACCTTGCTTTCTGGGCCGATGCCCCGGCTTTGCAGCGCGTGGGCTAGCTGGTTGGCTCGCCGGTTGAGCGTTTGGTAGCTCATCTGCTGCGCACCAAAAATGAGGGCGGGCGCGTCTGGGGTTTGCTGTGCCCAATTGGCAACCTGTTCGTGGAAAAAAGCGATTGGAGACAGCGGTACGGCCGTATCATTCCAATCCACCAAAATTTGCTGCTTTTCCACCGGGGTGAGCATATTCACCTGGCCAATAGCCTGATCCGGATTGTCTAACAAGCCAGCCAGAAGCGTTTGCCAATGGGCTAACATGCGCTCAATCGTTTCGAGCGCAAACAAATCGGTGTTGTAATTCAGGCTGCACCGCAGCTGCTGCGCCTCACGGCTCACCGAAAGCGTCAGGTCAAACTGCGCCATCCCGTTATCCAAATCCAACGGCGTGATGGTGAGATTGGGCAACGGCCGTTCCAATCCAACTTCTTCCTGGTAGGTAAACATCACCTGGAACAGCGGATCATAGCTCAGGTTGCGCTCTGGCTGGAGCAGCTCCACCAGCTTTTCAAACGGCACGTCCTGATGATCATAGGCGTTGGTCGCCGTCTCGCGCACCTGGCTTAGCAGCTCGCGGAACGTCTGCCAGCCGTCTATCTGGCTGCGCAGCACCAGCGTGTTCACAAAAAAGCCAATCAGCCCGGCCAGCTCCGGCTGCTGCCGGTTGGCAATGGGCGTGCCGACCAAAATATCTTCCTGCGCCGTGTAGCGGTGCAAAAACGCCTGAAAGGCCGCCAACAGCAGCATGAAAGGCGTGCTGCCGGTTGCCTGGCATAGCGCCATCACCTGGTTCGTTTGCGCGGCAGGCAGCAAAACGGAGGCAAAGGCACCCGTGTGCGTTTTCACCGCCGGACGGGGCTTGTCGGTAGGCAGCTTGAGCAAGGGCAGTTCACCCGCCAGCTCCGTTTGCCAGTAATCTAGCTGGGTTTGCAACGTCTCGCCCGCCAGCCATTCGCGCTGCCACAAAGCGTAATCGGCATATTGAATGGGCAGGTCAGGCAAATTGGGCTGGCGACTATGGCAGTACGCTTCGTAAAGCGTCACAAGTTCATCCACCACAATGCTGGCCGACCAGCCATCAAACACAATGTGGTGAAAAACGATAAGCAGAATATGTTCCGCTTCGCTCTGGCGGAGCAAATGAAAACGCAGTAGAGGGCCTTCTTCCAGATCAAAGGGCTGCTGTACGGCCGTTTGCAAAACCGCATCCAGTTCCTCAGCCATCACCTCGCGGGGCACCAAATCAATGGGCCAGACCGGGTGGATAACTTGTTGCGGCGTGCCGGAAACGGCCGTAAAGGTCGTGCGCAAACTCTCGTGCCGATCGACCAACGATTGGCAAGCCTGAGCCAGCGCAGGCAGATCAAGCTGCCCCGTGAGTTGAAGCGCCAGGGGTGTGTTAAACAGTGAACTACCGGGCGTCAGGGCTTCCAAGAACCAAAACCGCTGCTGGGCAAATGAAAGCGGCAGCGGATCGTCCGTCTGAGGGCGCGGCAAAATAGCGGAACCAGCCGCACTGTTGGCAACACCTTCATCCTCCAGCAGCAGGTCAAGGAGCGCTAACTTATCATCCGACAGATCGAAAAAGGACTTGGTTTGTTCGGCCATGAGAATTAACGTTTTTGGCTCAACAATTTTGCCGCTTCCTCCTCGGAAAGCTGCGACAATTTGATGAGCAACTGAGCCACTTTTTCTACGTGAGAACGGTTATTGGGCGGCTGTAGAGCAACGGTGGCTATGTCAGCCACGGTCGGTGAATCGAACAAAGCCCGCAGCGACAGCTCAATTCGCAGCGTTTGTCGCAGGCGGGTAACCAGCTGGGTGGCCAGCAGCGAGTGGCCACCTAGCTCAAAAAAGTTATCGTGAATGCCTACGCGGGGCAGCTTTAGCGTTTCCGCCCACAAATTGGCAATCACGGTTTCCACGTCATTACGCGGCGCGACGTATTGGGCAACGGCCGTTGCCACCGGCGCTGGCAATGCTTTCCGATCAATTTTGCCGTTGGGCGTCAGGGGGAAGGCATCCAGCTGCACAAACGCCGCGGGCACCATGTATGCCGGCAGCCGCTGGCTAAGCGCCGTCCGCAAATCCGCCACTGACGCATGGGGACCTACCACGTAAGCCACCAGCTGCGGCCCGGTTCCCGCGTCATCTCTGGCTAAAACAAGCGCATCCAGAACGGCCGTTTGCCGTCGCAGCACCGTCTCAATTTCACCCAACTCAATGCGATAGCCGCGAATCTTCACCTGATGATCCAGCCGTCCCAGGAATTCAATGTTGCCATCGGGCAGGTAACGCACGAGATCGCCGGTTCGGTAAACAGTTTTCAGTGACCCGTGTTCAGTATCCAGTTCATTTTGACTGATACCTGGCAACGGAACAAACCGCTCTGCGGTCAGCTCCGGTCGGTTCAGGTAACCGCGCGCCACGCCGATGCCGCCAATGTACAGTTCACCGGGCGTGCCCAGCGGCACCGGCTGCTGATTTTCATTCAGAATGTATAGCTGCACGTTGTCCAGCGGGCGACCAATGTGGACCTGTGTATCAGCGGGGGTGAGAACGGCCGTTGTGGCACAAACCGTCGCCTCCGTAGGACCATATCCGTTAACAAAGCGCCGTCCCTCAGACCATTTTGCCGCAATCTCGGTCGAACATGCCTCGCCAGCCGCCACGACCGTCTGCAAGCTGGGGAATTCTACCGGGTTCAGGATGGCCAGAGCGGATGGGGGTAGAGTAACGGCCGTTACGTTTTGGTCCCTCACCAAAGCAACAAGGTCAGGTCCGGGCAGCATCGCTTCCGCTTCCGCCAGCACCAGCGTTGCCCCTGCCGTTAGCGTGACAAACATTTCCGAGACGGAAGCATCGAAGCCAAAAGCGGCAAATTGCAGCACTCGACTGTCTGGCCCAATGCCAAACGCTTGGTGCTGCGCCTGTGCCAGATTGGGCACGCCGCGATGGGTGACTACCACGCCCTTCGGCTGCCCCGTCGAGCCGGAAGTATAAATAATGTAAGCGGCATTCTCGGCCGCAACGCCACTATCAGGATTTTGTTCGCTGCATAGGGCAATTTTGGGCCAGTCACTATCCAGCGCGATCAGCGTTGGATGCGGCGCCTCTAGCCTGTAGCGCAAATCATTGAGCGGCGCACGCAGCGCTTCTCTGGTAAGCACAAAAGCAGCTTTAGCATCTGCCAGCATAAAATTGATGCGCTCAGCGGGATAGGTGGTGTCCAGAGGCAAATATGCCCCACCTGCTTTCAACACCGCCAGCGCCGCAATCACCATTTCCAGGGAGCGATCCAGATAAACCGCGACCAGCGTTTCTGGCCCTACGCCACTGGCTTGCAAATAATGGGCCAGCTGATTGGCTTTGGCGTTCAGTTCGGCATAGGTGAGCTGCTGATTGTTGAAGATAACGGCCGTTCGCTCGCCCATCGCCTCGGCCACCTGCGCCACCCATTCGTGGATGAGTTGGTGCGGTACGGCCGTTTCCGTGGCGTTCCAATCATGCAGCAACTGCTGCCGCTCCGCCTCATTAAGCACCGAGAATGATTCGTGGGCCGCGTCCGGTTCCGCAACCAAGGCGGCCAGGGTGCGACTGTAATAGCCCGCCAGCCGTTCAATCTGCGCCACACCAAATTCCGCCGGCTTGTATTCCAGGCGCAGCGCCAGCGTGCCGTTGGCCGGGTTCAGCTCTGCCTCTACCGCCAGGGCAAAATTCGCATGGCCGTAAAACTGCTCGTCCGCAATCTTAACCTGCGCCTGGTGCGCCAGTTCATCAAACACGTGAAAATGCAGATAGTTAAACGGCACCTCAAACAGCGGCTGCCCACCCAGCATCTGCTGGATTTCAGCCAAGGGAAAGCGACGATAAGGCAAAATGGTTTTTTCAGTGGCAAACGTTTGGCGGATAAGGTCCAGCCAGCTGCCCGCCGCCATTTTTTGGCGGAAAGGCACCGTGTTGAGGAACAGACCCAAGGCGCGTTCACTGCCGTTGTGTTCGGTACGGCCGTTCATCACCAGCCCGCTCAGCACATCCCTTTGGCCAGAAACGGAACCCAGCACCTTTAAATGGGCCGCCAGCAGGACGCTTTTCAGGGGCACGCCTGCCTGCAACGCCACATGGCTTAACTGAGCCACCTGTTCCGTGGTCAGAATGGTTTGGTGAACGGCCGTTTCAGGCAAATCCGCTTCAGTTTTGGGCATGGACAGGCGAGGCACCTGGCTCACGTTGCTCTCGGCCAGCATTTCCTGCCAGAATGTCCGGGTTGTTTTGGAAGCAAGGGTGCGTTGTTCAGCAGCCACAAACTCACGGTAGGGAACGGCCGTTGCCGGCGTAATCGGGTTGCCGCGCAGCAAAGCGCTGTACGTCTGGAAAAGCTCCGTCACCAGCGAGGCCACGCTCCAGCCATCCAGAATGGCGTGATGCTCCGCCATGATCATCTGGAAAGTTGTCTCGCTGCGCTGGAAAAAGTGGAAGCGCAGCAGCGGCGGCTGAGTCCAGTCAAATTTGTGTGCGATGGTTTGCTGCACCCAGCGATCCAGTTCCGCTTCCTGCGCCTCGATGGCCAACGGCCGTAAATCATGCAGCGTCACCGGAATCTCCACCTGGGGCCAGACCAACTGTAACGGCTCACTGTAGCTGGTGAGGTCAATGCTGGTGCGCAAAACCGTGTGCTTTTGACTCAACTGCTGCACAGCCAATTCGAGTTTTGCAGCGTCGAATGGCGCTTCGATCTGCCAGCTGGTGACATTGTGGTAAACGGCCGTTTCCGCCGCCAACTCCGCATGGAACAACATGCCCGCTTGCAGCTTGCTCAGCGGATACGCATCTTCGACGTTGGGCGGCAATGCAGCCCGATCCGCCTTGTCAATCAGGCTAAAAGCGGCCACATCAATCGCCGACACGCCCGCTTCGACCAGTTCGATGCGGGCCATCTGCTCAGACAAGCGGCCAATCGTTTGCAAATTGAACAAATCGGCCAGCGAGAAGTTCAAGCCAGCCTGCTTGGACTGCGCCAAAATCTGGATGGAGCGAATGGAGTCGCCGCCCAGCTCAAAGTAGTTGTCATCAATGCCCACGCGGGCCACATTGAGCACCCGGCTCCAAATCTCCGCCAGGATTTCCTCGGCACGACTGCGCGGTGGCGTATACGGCCGTTCCAGCTCAGGCCGCGCTTCATCCGGTTCCGGCAGTGCCCGACGGTCAATCTTGCCGTTGTTGGTCAGCGGGAAGGCATCCAGCAGCACAAACGCGGCAGGAATCATGTAGACAGGCAGCTTGGGCTGCACATAGCTGCGCAGGTCAGAAACGGTCACCGGCTGATCGGGGTCCAGCACCAAATACGCGACCAGCCGTTTCTCGCCCGGCTCATCTTCGCGCACCAACACAAGCACCTGGTGAACGGCCGTATGCCCACCCAACGCCGCTTCTATTTCACCCAGCTCAATACGAAAACCGCGAATCTTCACCTGGTGATCAATCCGACCCAGGTATTCAATGTCCCCATCGGGCAGCCAACGGGCCAGATCGCCCGTGCGGTAAACGGTGTTCGGTAACCGGTCATCGGTAACCGGTAATGTCGCTGCGCGACCGCTTCGCGTACGGTCTATCGATAACGGATGACCGATAACGGATAACGGCAAAAATCGCTCCGCCGTCAGCTCCGGCCGGTTCAGATAGCCCGCCGCGACGCCAGCGCCGCCCACATAAATTTCGCCGGGCACGCCGATGGGCACGGGCTGCTGCTGCGGATCCAAAATGTACAGCTGCAAATCAGGAATGGCGCGGCCAATAACGCTGCCCGGTGCCTGAGCCACATCGTTGCTGTAAATGGGCCGGTAGGTCACGTGCACCGTCGTTTCGGTGATGCCATACATGTTGATGAGCTGCGGCTTCTGGTCGCCGTGCCGATCAAACCAGGGCTGGAGCGTATTTAGCTCCAGCGCCTCGCCGCCAAAAATCACGTAGCGCAGTGCCAGGTTATCTGCCTGCCCCACTTCCGCTTCCGCCTGGATAAGCTGGCGAAAAGCCGAAGGCGTTTGGTTCAACACGGTGACGCCTTCAGCCACCAAAAGCTGGTAAAAATCGTGCGGGGAGCGGCTGGTAAGATAAGGCACCACAATCAAACGGCCGCCGTACAGCAGCGCACCCCAAATTTCCCACACCGAAAAGTCAAAGGCGTAGGAATGGAACAATGTCCAGACGTCGTTTTGGTCAAAATGGTACCAGTCGTCTGTGGCCTGCATCAGGCGCATGACGTTGGCATGGGTTACCAACACACCTTTGGGCTTGCCCGTCGAGCCAGAAGTGTAAATAACATAGGCGCGATTGTTTGGCTGGACGGCGCTGATCGGATTGGTTGCGGGCGATTTGGCAATTTGCGACCAGTCGGCATCCAGCAAAATGGTGTGCGCCACTGGCGCGTGCAGCTTGGCCGCCAGCGCGTGGGTAGTGAGGCAAGCCGCCGGTTGGGCATCATCCAGCATAAAAGCCAGGCGATCTTCTGGATAGACCGTGTCCATCGGCAAATACGCCCCACCCGCTTTCAGCACGCCCAAAATGGCAATCACCATCTCTAGCGAACGTTCGAGGTAAAGCGCCACCAAATCATCAGGCTGAACGCCGGTGTGCTGTAAGAAATGGGCCAGCTGATTCGCCTTGGCGTTGAGTTGGGCATACGTTAGCTGCTGGCCACCAAACTTAACGGCGATGGCGTCTGGGTTTTTGGCAACCTGCTGCTCAAACTCCTGGTGAATACACGAAGTTGACGCAAAACTGGTGTCCCATTCGTTCCATTCAAAAATAAGCTGCTGTGCTTCGGCCTCGGTGATGAGGGGCAGTTGGGCCAACGGCCGTTCCGCATCCGCCACCATTCCTTTGAGTAAATTGCAATAATGGTCGAACAGGCGAGAAACGGCCGTTTCTGCTAATCGATCCGCATCAAACACCAGGAACACATCCAGCGCCTCGTCCGGCACCAGGCGCAGCGTCAGCGGATAGTTGGTGCGCTCGTAGGAAAAATAGTCGCGAATGGTGAGCTGACCGCCAGCCGCCTTGCGCTGGCGTGGGTAATTTTCCAGCACCAGCAGCGATTCAAACAGCGGCTGATCCGCTGACAGCTCGCTCCAGCTTTGCACCTGCACCAGCGGCGTGGTTTCGTGGGCTTGCAGCGCCAGCAGGTTACTCTGGAACTGCCGAAGCCAGGGCAAAACCGTGTCTTCGGGAGTAATTTGGCAGCGCAACGGCACCGGGTTGATTAGCACACCAGCAATTTGGTCCACACCCGGCAGTTGAGGCACACGACCCGACATCATCGTGCCAAAAACAACGTCTGGCTCGCCGCTATAACGGCTGAGCAGCAGCCCCCAGGCAGCTTGCAGCAGCGTGCCCAACGTAAGGCCATGCGTGCGGCTAAACTGCTTCAACGCCTCGTGTAGTTCAACCGGCAGCTGGCGGCGCAGCTCGCCCTGCGTCTGCACGCGGTGGCGCGTGGCGTGTTTGCCGAGGTCGATGGTTAGCGGCGTGGGCACAGCAAAGCCCGCCAGCGCCTCCTGCCAAAACGGTTGGGCGTCGGCCCAATCTTGCTGCTGCTGCCAGCGGACGAAAGTTTCAAAGGGTTCAGGCTCGGGTAAGACGGCCGTTTCCCCCTGCACCAACGCCTCGTAAATGGCAAACAAATCCTTGTAAAGCAGGCTTTCCGTCCAACCATCAATGATGATGTGATGCACCGTCCAGATGAAACGCGTTTCCTGCTCACTCAGGCGAATCAGCGTCAGGTGGTGCGGCGGCTGTGCCAAAGGCAGCCCCGACGCCTCGTTTTCCGCCATAAACTTGGCCATTTGGCTGGCCTGGTCGGCGGCGTTCAAGTGTCGCCAATCCAGCAGTTGAGTGCGGGGAGCCACCTGCTTGAGGACGATTTGCAACGGCCGTTCCCAGCCATCCCACACAAAAATCGTGCGTAAAATGGGATGCCGCGCCGCGACCTGCTGCCACGCTTGCAGCAGCAGGTCCGGCTGCAAGGCCCCTTCAATGGTGAAGGCGGGCTGCTCAAAATAGATGTCATCCTCAGGATGCAGCAGCGTGTGGAACAGGATGCCCTCTTGCAGAGGTGAAAGCGGATAAGCTGTCTCGAACTGCTCGCCAAATTCAACCCGGAGCTGCGCTTGTTCAGTGTCGTTTAGCAGCGGCGTTTCGGCCACTGCCTGCGAGATGGGTGCGGCTGAAACGGCCGTTGCTAGTTCGGCCACAGTTGGCTGCTGAAACAGCTGCGCCTGCGACAAATCAAAGCCCGCTGCGCGCGCTTTGGCCACAATTTGAATGCCTAAAATAGAGTCACCACCCAGGCCAAAAAAGCTGTCGTGTATGCCGATGGGAGACACGCCCAAAACGTCTGACCAGATGTTGGCCAACGTTTCTTCCTGCGAACTGCGCGGCGGGGCGTACGGTTGGGGCAGTTCAGGACGGGCGCTTTCAGGCGCGGGCAGCGCCTGGCGATCAATCTTGCCGTTGATCGTCAGCGGCATCGCCTCCAGCACAATAAATCGGGCCGGAATCATGTACTCCGGCAACCGCTGCGCCAAAAAAGCCCGCAGGTCTTCTGCGACGGGCGCGGGTGTTTGTTCAGCCGTCAGGTAAGCAATCAGCTGCTTACTGCCGGAGGTTTCATGGACAAGAACGGCCGTTTCTCGCACGTTCTCATGTTGTCCCAAAACCGCTTCAATTTCGCCCAGCTCAATGCGGTAGCCGCGAATTTTCACCTGGTGGTCGATGCGCCCCAGAAACTCAAAATTGCCATCGGGCCGCAGCCGCGCCAAATCGCCCGTGCGGTAAAGCCGCGCGCCCGGCACTTCGCTGAATGGGTCAGGCACAAACTTTTCGGCGGTGAGAGACGGCCGTTTCAAATAACCACGCGCCACCCCAGCCCCACCGATGAACAATTCACCCACTTCACCCTCGGGCACGGGCTGCATCTGTTCGTCCAGCACGTAAAGCTGCGTATTGGCAATGGGCTGGCCGATAGGCACCGCGCCATTCAACGCATCCTCCGGCAAAATTTCGTAAACGCAGCAGCCCACCACCGTTTCCGTCGGGCCATATTCGTTGAAGAGGCGGGTGTTGGGCGCATGTTTGCGCCAAAAAGCGAGCTGTTCGGCTGTGAGCTGCTCGCCACCAATCACAAAGGCATGGGTGGCACCAGCCGCCTGCTCTGCCGGAATGATTTGGTTGAGCAGCAACAAATGCGCCGGGGTAATTTTGACCAGACCAAATTCGGCCGTTTCGGCTAATGCCTGGCCTAACAACGTGCCGGCATCCCCTTCGGGCAGCAGATGCACGGTTTGCCCAGCCAGCAGCGGCACAAACAAGCTGGTGACGGTTAAATCAAAGCCAATGGAAGAATGGACGGGTGCGCCACCCGACTGAGCTGGATACGCGTCCAGCGCCCAATCCAGATAGTTGGCCAGACCGCCATGAGTTATCATCGCCCCTTTGGGCTTGCCGGTAGAGCCGGACGTATAAATGATGTAGGCCAGGTTGTCTGGCTGCACCGTCACGGGTAAATCATCACTGGCAAGCAGCGACAGCACATAGTCAGACTGGTCCAAAAAGATAGTTTGGCCCTGAGCCGTTTCGGGTAATTTATAGGCAAGTTGGGAATGTGTGAGGCAAACGGCCGTTTCCGCATCGGCCAGCATATATTCAATGCGTTCTGGGGGATAAGCGGGGTCGATGGGAACGTACGCCGCACCAGCTTTAAGCACCGCCAACAGCGCGATCACCATCTCGACAGACCGCTCGAGACAAACGCCAACGATGGCTTCCACACCCACGCCTTGCTGCTGCAAAAGCCGCGCCAACTGATTGGCACGGCCGTTTAGCTCCGCAAAGGTAAGCTGGTCTTCCTGTGTAAAAACAGCCAGGGCGTCAGGCGACTGGTGCACCTGTACCGCAAAACGCTCCGGCAGTGAAGCATTTTTGGTATTGATTACATTCATATTTGGTTAGTACGGTTCCACGACTCAATTACAGTAATTACCAAACTATCACGAGGCTTGCTGACGCAAGCTCAGGGGTCTCATGTCTGTCCACATCTGGTTAATGAAGGTCAAACACGCCTCCTTAGACCCCACCTGTCCCACAGGACGCCACCCGTTGGGGATGGTTTGCCCCGCAGGCCAGATTGAATATTGCTCTTCATGATTGATCACTACTGCATAAAGATACTCAGCCTGGTTTTTCATTGTCATATCCTATACATCTACTTGTCGGGTGAAACGGCCGTTTTGCCAATTCACCCGCACATTCTAAAAAAAATTAGCTTTTATGTACAGCCTTATCAATACTCGTCTTCAACAAGCGGGCCAATTCGGCCACATAAGGCTCTTTCACAATGTTGTGCGTACCGTGGATGATGTGCACATCCAGGCCACCTTGTGCCAGCGCTGCCCAGCCCACATTTTCGCGGTTGGGGTTGCTGACTTCGGTCTCACTCGCCCGGAACAAAGTCACACGGCCAGGATACGGCTTCAGCTCATGATCATTCACCAAATCAATGTGTGACTTCCACAAAAATGGGGAAATCAACGACTGTGGCAATGTTTCACCTGCCTGCAACATGCCCCGCGCCTGCCGGAACAAACGGCTTTTTTGCCTATCCATACGCGCTAACAGAATGCGGAGCTTGGCCCAGCGTCTTAACACGCGAAGCATGTGCATTAACCCGCCACCAAATTCAGGCGCATCTCCCTCAGCGTCACCGGCAATGCCATCTGGCCCTTCAGCCATACGCAGAATGTTTTGCCGGCGGCGAGCAAACTCGGGATTGTGCGTGTCTAGCAGCGCCACCAGCGCCACTTCCTGGCCTTGGGCATGAAGCTGTTGGGCGATTTCATACGCCACTTCGCCGCCCATAGAAAAACCACCGACCATATAAGGCCCTTCCGGCTGAACGGCACGCATCTGTTTGACGTATTCGGCGGCCATTTCTGTCAGGCTGGCAAATGGCGGCTGCTTGCCATCAACCCCACGCGCCTGCAAGCCGTAAAAAGGCTGCTCTTTACCCAGATAGCGCGTAAGATCATAGAAGTTCAGCACGTTGCCAAAGCCACCATGCACACAGAAAAACGGAATCTTGTTGCCTTTAGGCTGAATGGGCACCAATGGCGTCCATTCGCCAGATTTGTGCCGCCGTTTTTCAGTCTTCGGTTTTTCTGCTTCTTGCGTTGCTTCGGCCGGTACGTCGTACTCCGTGTGCAGCAAATCGGCACATTCAGCGATAGTGGGCGCCTCAAACAAGGTAGCCAGAGAAAGATCTACGGCGTACGCTTTTTTAATTTTGGCAAAGAGGCGCACGGCAATAAGCGAATGGCCGCCCAGCTCAAAGAAGTCATCATGAATACCAATGTCTGTGATGCCCAGCAGTTCTTCCCAGAACTTGACCAGATTTTTCTCCAAATCATTGCGCGGCGCTTCATAGCTACTTTGCAATTCTGGGCGGGAAAGTTTGAGCCCGCCGTCGTCGCCATCGTCCTGTTCGCCATCCGCTTGCTCAACCAGCGCCTGCAAGTCCAGCGAACTGACGATCATTTGCGGCGGCACTTGGTTGCTGAGAATGCGACGCAGCGCTTCCATGCCTTCAGCGGGGGCAATGCCGTCTGTCAGGGCCAGTTGCAGCAGCGTGGGTTCAGCGTCGGCAGCTACGGCCGTTCCCCCACCACTTGTCTGCTTTTCACCGTTAATCATCGACTCGTAGCTGACCCGCTTAAGCATAAATTCGTCGATTTCCACCAGGGAACGGCCGTTTTCATCCATAATCGTCACGTCAAACGCGGGCACTTCCTGGTGATTACGGCCGTCTTTGTTGTGGCGCACGTGGCTGTAGATGCGGCGCGGCAGCGGACCATGCACCTGCACCCGCTTGTACGACAGCGGCACGTAAAAATCATCGCTCGTTTCGTAGCCATCCACCAGCGGCAGACCGGCGCTCGTGGCCAAATCCATCAGTGCCGGATGCAGGGTAAAGCTGGCCAAATCGTCGCTGAACTGCTCCGGCAGTTCCAGCACAGCCAGGACCTCATTTTCGCCATAACAAACTTGCCGCAGATTCTTCCAGCGTGGCCCAAAGTTGAGGTAGGTTTCCTGTTTGGTTTCCTGCTCCATCGGGCCAAAACTGACTTCGCGCAAGTTGCAGCGGGCGGCAATTTCTTGAATGTCGTAAGTAGGTTGCTGGGGTGAACGGCCGTTGCCCACCTTCCCCCGCACATGTTCCTGCCAGGTATGCTCCGGCGTGCGGCTGGTGACGGTAAAACCGTAGCCGCTGCCATTTTTCT
Source organism: Ardenticatenaceae bacterium (assembly GCA_020634565.1). Lineage (GTDB taxonomy): Bacteria > Chloroflexota > Anaerolineae > Promineifilales > Promineifilaceae > Leptofilum. The sequence continues at coordinate 432,957 of JACKBN010000004.1, read as the reverse complement.
CCAGCGAGACACGCACTTCGCGCGTTTCGTCCTCGTGTACTTCCAGCGGCGACAGGAAAAACAGATCCTGAATCTCAACCTGGCTGTCGGGCACGCCTTTGGCCAGCGCCGCTTTGGCAATTTCCAGGTAGCCGGTGCCAGGAATCAGCGCCTCACCATCTTTGATGCGGTGCTGATCCAAAATCCAGTGCGTGTCGGTGCGGTAATTTGTGGCGTAGACAATCTCATCGTCGCTCTCCACAATCACTTTTTCCAACAGTGGGTGCGGCCCATCGGTGCCCACAGACTGCAATTCATCCGCCAACCCCAGGCGCACAGCCGCATCAACCGCCATACCCACCTCTTGCCAGACGCCCCAGTTCACAGCCACGGTGAAGGTGTTGGAAACGGCCGTTTTGCTCTCGGCAAACGCATTCAGGAACGCATTGGCAGCCACGTAATCCACCTGCCCCGCTGCGCCAATTTCCGTACTGGTTGAAGAGAACAGTACGAAGAAATCCAGCGGCTCATTGGCTAGATATTCATCCAGCAGCAGCGTGCCGCGCGCTTTAGGTGCCAACACGCGGCCTGCTTCTTGCGCCGTTTTCAGCTGGATCAAATTATCATCCAGCACGCCAGCCGCATGAATGATGCCATTAATCGCCCCAAAACGTTGTTTGGCCTGCGCGACGCCATTTTTCACCTGTTCGCGATTGGTGATGTCTGCCTCAACGACCAGCACCTCGGCTCCGGCAGCTTCCAGCGCCTGAATTTTTGGATGCGGCGGCTGGTTTTGTCGCTGACGCTGTGGCCTTTAATCCAATCCGACCACATCTCCCGCTTGGGCAATCCAGAGCGGCTTAACAGCACCAGCTTCGCCTGCGCTGTTTCGGCCAGATGCTCGGCCATCACCAGCCCAATACCGCCCATACCGCCGGTGATGAGATAGACGCCGCCCGGCTTAATGCGTGAATCGTCCAGATTGCCTTCCGGCTGTGGTGCGGCGGCAAACTGCTGCTGCCAACGACGGCCGTTTCGGTAAGCAAACAGTCCATTCTGCGGCTCAGCCAGCAAATCGGCTTTCACTAACGTGGCCAGCCCTTCAATTTGCTCAGCCAGCAGCGCATCAGGCAAGGCCAAATCCACCAATCGCGCCGTCACGCCGGGGAACTCACGCGGCATCACTTTGATGGGTCCCAGCAGCGTCGCTTTGTCGGGATAGGGCACCTGTTCGTTGTCGATGCGCTGACTGCCGTTGGTAACGGCCGTAATATCCAGCGTCCCCGGCAGCCCTTCCTCACCCAGCGCCTGCGCCAGGAAAAAGAGGCTGTAAAAACCCAAATCCTGATTTTGGTAATAAACGCGCATCCGGTCTGGATTGTTTGTTTGGTTTAAGGTCCACAAATGGGCCACGCGCTGCGGCAGCAACGAGCGGCTGGCCAATTCTTCAACCAGCGTATCGTAATCAATGCGGGCACGGGGATTTACCTCGTAGGCAAACTCGCTCAATTGGCGGAACTGCTCACCCACGGAGACGGCCACAACCATGTGCCCGGCCTGTTGCAGTTGGGCCTGTACCTGCGCGCCAACGCCCAATTTATCTTGGAAGAGCAGCCAATTGATTGGCTCGACCACCGCCGCCGCGGGCTTGTCGGTTGCTTGCCAGGTGCGCTTGTAGAACCAATCTTCCAGCTCCGGCATCTTGGCCAAAACGGTTTTGACGGCTTCCGCGCCGCTAAACAGCGTGTTGCCCGGCTCAATCCAGTAGCGCTGCCGCTCAAATGGATAGGTGGGCAGCGGCACGCGGTAACGAATTTCATCCGCGTAAAATGCGGCCCAATCGGGCATTACCCCAGCCAACCACAGGCGTCCCAGGCTGGTGAGGGCAAATTGCAGATCAGCAACTTCTTCTTTACGGTGGCGCAGGGAGGAAACGGCCGTATGCGACCGGTCCTTCTCAGGATGCATCCGCACCAAGGAGCTGAGCGTCTGGCCCGGACCCACTTCCAAAAAGACCCGATTTGGCTCGTTTAGCAGCGTCGTTAGGCCATCGGCAAAGCGCACCGTGTGGCGCAAATGGCGCACCCAATAGTTGGGATCCGTCGCCTCTTCTGGCGTGATCCATGCCCCGGTGAGATTAGAAATAAAAGGCATCGTCGGCGGGTTGAACTGGATTTTAGCCAGTTCACGGCCAAATTCGTCCAGAATCGGTTCCAACATGGGGGAATGGGCCGCCACATTGATGCGCACGCGGCGATATTCCACCTCTTTTTCTGCCAACACCGCTTCCAATTTTTCCAGAGGTGCCAGTTCACCAGAGACCACGCACAACTCTGGATTGTTAATCACGGCAATCGAAAGGCCGTCGCTGAGCAGCGGCGCAATCGCTTCTTCGGTCAACGGCACGCTGATCATGCCACCCTCGGGCAACGTCTCAAACAGCTTGCCGCGCAGCGTCACGATGAACAGTGCATCTTTCAACGAAAGCACGCCTGCCAGACAGGCAGCGGTGTATTCGCCCATGCTGTGCCCGGTCATGGCCGCCGGTTCAATGCCCCAGGAACGCCACAGCTGTGCCAGGGCGTATTCGGTCATGAAGATGGCGGGCAGGTTACGGGACGGCCGTTTTAATTCCTGAGCCGCACTTTCCAGATTCTCAGCCGTAGGGAACATCAGCTGGCGCAAGTCGGTGTCGAGATACGGCCGTACCAATGCCAAACAATCATCAATCGCGTCTTGATAAACCGGCTCCGTCTCGTACAGACCCAGCCCCATGTTCGGGTATTGCGCCCCGCCACCGGGGAACATAAACACCACCGACGGCGCGGCATCACTCGCCTGCTGGCTAATGACGCGCTTGCGGTCGCCGTTGGTTAGCGCTTCAGCCGCATCGGCCGCATCTTGCACCGCCACAATGCGGCGGTACGGCATGGGTTGACGACCCAGCTGCAACGTGTAAGCCACATCCGCCAACGGCACGTCCGGATTTTCTTGCAGGAAAGTGGCTAAATTTTGGCTGGCAGCATCCAGGGCAGAATTTGTCTTGGCGGAAAGCTGCAAAAGCTGCCAATCGCGTGAATCACTCGACGGCTCAAGCTCTGGCGCTTCCTCGATGATGACATGGGCATTCGTGCCACCCACCCCCAATGAACTCACACCCGCCCGGCGTGGCGACTCGTCCTGTGGCCAGTCACGCAGCTCATGGTTGACAAAAAATGGACTGTCTTCCAAATTGAGCATCGGGTTGGGCGCTTTGTAATTCAGGCTGGCAGGAATTTGCTTATGTTTGAGGGACTGCACCACTTTGATGAAGGCAGCCACGCCTGCGGCCGTATCCAAATGGCCAATGTTCGTTTTCACGGAACCCAGGCCGCTAAACTGCTTCTTGTCCGTTGTTTGGCGAAACGCCTGCGTCAGCGCCGTCACTTCAATCGGATCGCCGATGCGGGTGCCGGTGCCGTGGGCTTCCACGTAATCAATTGTGTCGGCATCGATGTTGGCCAGGGCAATCGCCTCAGCGATGGCGCCTGCCTGCCCATCCACGCTGGGAGCCAGGTAGTTAACCTTGCCAGAACCATCGTTATTGACGGCCGATCCGCGAATGATGGCGTGAATGGTGTCGCCATCCTCGATGGCATCCGCCAGACGGCGCAACGTCACCACGCCCACGCCGCTGCCAAAAATGGTACCATCGGAATCGGCATCAAAAGAGCGGCAGTGGCCATCTGAGGAGAGAATTTCGCCATCCTGGAACAGGTAGCCCTGCCGATGCGGCATCTCAATCGTCACGCCACCGGCTAAGGCCATGTCACATTCGCCGCTGAGCAAGCTTTGCGACGCCATGTGAATGGCCACCAGCGAGGTAGAACACGCCGTTTGCACGTTCACGCTAGGGCCGCGCAGGTTCATCAGGTAAGAGACGCGGGTTGTGAGGAAATCTTTGTCATTGCCCGTGTGGCGCAGCAGAAAAAAGCCCACCGAAGCAAGCAGCTCTGGATTGGTGAGCAGGTTGTACGGCATGTAAGCGTTGTGGCCGGAGCCTCCAAACACACCAATGGCCCCGTCGAACCGCTCTGGGTCGTAACCGGCGTGCTCCATGGCCGTCCAGGCCATCTCTAAAAAATTACGATGCTGCGGGTCCATGATGGCCGCATCGCGTGGGCCGAAGCCAAAAAAGCTGGCGTCGAACTTATCCATATCGTCCAACGGCGCGCCCGATTTTACGTAGTTGGGGTTGCGCAGCAGTGCTTCAGGAACACCGTTTTCACGCAGCTGTTCATCGGTATAAAAAGTGATAGATTCAACGCCGTCGCGCAAATTGCGCCAGTACGTTTCGATGTCTTGCGCTCCGGGAAAACGGCCTGCCATCCCGACGACGGCAATTTCTGTGCCTTCCAAAGCGTCCAAAATATCCTGATTGCTCATACGGTTCCTAACTGCTGTATTGGTTGTTTCGGTTCATAAATTTCCCCGGACACTCTCTTAATCCCATCAGTGGGCAGACAGCATCCGGGGAAACCAGAGATTAATTTGAAATGTGTTTAGCGTACGCGCTGACGTCTTTCGCGGCGCTGCATCATCGCTTCACGACGGCTGGCGGCGCGATCAACGCTTTGCTCAACGGCCGTTTGCGTGCCATTGTCGCCATCTTCATTCAGGTAGTCAGCCAGGGCGCGAATGGTGGGGAAGCGGAACATGTCTGTAATTGAAATCTCCTTCTCCACAATTGCCTTAAGCTGGCGATGCGCCTGCACCGTGAGCAACGAGTGACCGCCCAGGTCGAAGAAGTTGTCGTTGAGACCCACCTGCGGCACATTCAGCAGCCGCTGCCAGATTTCCGCAATCTTCTGTTCCAGATCATTGGTAGGAGCGACGTATGCCGTTTGCGGCTCGACGAGCACCTGATCCGGAGCTGGCAATGCCTTGCGGTCGGTTTTCTTGTTGGGCGTCAGCGGGAAGCTTGTCATGGGCACGTAGGTGGCGGGCACCATGAACTCCGGCAGTTCTGCCCGCAGCGCCTCTTTGAGTGCCGTAGAATCCAACTTTTGCCCCGGCTGCATGATGACGTATGCCACCAGCCGCTTGTCGCCGAGCGTGTCTTCGCGGGCTGTGACCACTGCCTCTCGAACCCCGTTTTGCGCGTTGAGCAACGATTCAATTTCGCCCAGCTCAATGCGGTAGCCACGCAGCTTCACCTGGAAGTCAGCCCGGCCGAGGAAGTCGATGTTGCCATCAGCGCGATAGCGGGCTAAATCGCCAGTGGCGTACATGCGGGCGTCTGCATCGCTGCGGAATGGGTCTTGCACAAAGCGTTCGGCAGTCAGTTCGGGGCGATTGTGGTAGCCGCGCACAACACCATCACCACCGATGTACAAATCGCCAGCCACGCCCACGGGCACGGGCTGCATTTCGGCATCCAGAATGTAGATTTGGGTGTTAGCAATGGGTCGCCCGATGGGAACGGCCGTTTCCTCACCCGTCACCTCATGTGTGGTAGACCAAATCGTGGTCTCCGTGGGGCCGTACATGTTGATGACCTGACCGGGCACAATTTGTTTGAGCTGCTGCGCCAGCGCGGCGGGCAGCGCCTCGCCACCAACCATCATCGTTTGCACCTTAGCCAAAGCCACCGCGTTGCGCTCATCCATAAGCAGCATGCTGGCCATAGAAGGCGTGCATTGGAAATGGGTCACGTTGTGCCGCTCAATTTGGGCCGGGATGGAGAAATCTTCGGTGGCCAGCTTCGGCTCCGCCAGATTCTTCAGCTCGTTTAGCCGATCCAGGTGTTCCAACACCACGCTGGATGGGACGCCATAGTCGATGAGGCAAGCGACGTCGTCTACGTCGATCTCTTTGAGGCGGTTGACCATATGCAACGCAGAGCGCGGCGTACCAAAGAGGCCACTGGTCTCGAAATAACGCTCGAAGGCGAAGTTGAGCAGCGCATCCACATCTTCAGGAGTCAGCTCTTCTTCATCAAACACCTCAAACGGGCTTTTACCAGTGGCTTCCGCTTTTTCCTTGAAGGTGGGGAAGTGCCAGGCGGCGGCGCGCACCAGGTTCATGGCGCTGCTGAGATATTGTTTCATCGGGCCACGCACGATTTCGCGCACTTCGTCTACATCGTCGCCGATGAAGGTGTGCAGCATGAGGGAGACGATGCCTTTGCCAGGATGGCCTGCCTGCTCATACGCTTCGCGGTAAACGCGAATCTTTTCAGACAGCTCGTCCACGCTTTGGCCCAGCAAATGGGTCAGAATATTGTAACCATTGGCCCCGGCTTCACGGAACGTTTCGGGATTGCCAGCAGCCGTTACCCAAATGGGCAGCTCTTTCTGGACGGGATGGGGCAGTGTTTTAACTTCGACATCCTTGCCCAGATCGTTTTTCATGGTGATGGAACCACCGCGCCACAGTTCTTTGACTACTTCGATGTCGCGGAACATGATTTCTTTGCGCTCGGCGTAGTTGCCAGGGCGGAGGACAAAGTCGTTGGGCTGCCAACCGGCGGCAATGGAAAGACCGACACGGCCGTTTGAAATGTTATCGACCACCGACCACTCCTCAGCCACGCGGATGGGGCTATGCAGGGGCAGCACGCAGCTGCCGGAACGAATCTGCACATTTTCGGTGATGGCTGCGATGGCGGCACCGGTCACGGATGGATTGGGGTAGAGGCCACCAAAGGCGTGGAAGTGGCGTTCCGGCGTCCAAACGGCCGAAAAGCCGTGCTTGTCGCCAAATTTGGCCCCTTCCAGCAGCAGATGATATTTGTTGGTCACACCCTCTTCGCTCTCATCGCTGGAGAAGTAGAAGAGGCTGAAGTCAATATGTTTGTCGTTTTTGGGAGGTTCGGGAACGGCCGTTACGTCATCGCGCGTCTTGTCATCAAAAATGATGACCTTGAAGCCCCGCGCCAGCGTCCAGAACAGCTCCAGTACGGAAATATCGAAGGAGGTGCTGGTAACAGCCAGCCAGGTGCCGGGCGGATTGTGGGGAATGCGTTCATCCATACCCACGAAGAAGTTGACAGCGTTGCCGTGCTGTACCATCACGCCCTTGGGCTTGCCGGTGGAGCCAGAGGTGTAAATGACGTAGGCCAGATTATTTGCGGCCACGCCGCTAAAGACGTTTTCGCCACTTTGCTCGGCGATTTGCTCCCAATCGGCATCAACGCGCACAACTTCCGCCTGATGCGGCGGCAGGCTGGCAACGAGATGTTTTTGGGTGAGCAGCACGGGCGTAGCGGTATCTTCCACCATGAAGGCCAGCCGGTCTTTGGGATAGGTTGGGTCGAGCGGCAAGTAAGCCCCGCCGGCTTTGTGAATCCCAATCAAAGCCACCATCATCTCGATGGAGCGATCCATGAACACGCCGACGATGGTTTCTGGGCCAACGCCCAGGTGGCGCAGATGGCGAGCCATCTGGTTGGCGCGGTGGTTGAGCTGACGGTAGGTGAGCTGCTGGTCTTCATAAACAACAGCAACAGCGTGCGGCCGTTCGTCGGCCTGGGCTTCGATGAGTTGATGCATGGTAACGGCCGTATCGTAAGCCATCTCGGTATCGTTCCAATCCACCAGCAGCTTCTGAATTTCTGCTTCGCTGAGGAAGGCGGTTTCGGCCAGCGTTTGGCTGCCGTTTTGCGCCGCATTTTGCAGGAAGGTAGCAAATTGGGTTTGCATGGCGGCGATGATGTCTGGGGTATAAACGGCCGTGTCGTACACCCAGATCACGCTGCTCTGGTCTAGTGTGAGCAGCAAAGCCAGTTCCGTGCCGGCCAGCGGCGTAAAGTCGGCAGCAGAATCAGCCGACTGCACCAGAACGGGCAACAGCGCGCCATCTAGTTTGGCACGCAGCGCCTCCAGCTCAGGCTGGCGCAGGAACAGATCGCGGTTGAATGTTTTGCGCTTGCTTTGCAGGGCATCTAGATCAGCCGCCAGCGCAGTCAGCGTGTCGGCAATGGTAGCACTGCTGTCGGTGTTTACCTGGAAAGGCACCTGCGTGGCAAAATAATTGGCAAAATCGCCCACTTCGGCAGCCAGGGCGGGCAAGCTGAGGGCAATGTCAAAATTGTCACTACCGCTGAGGCGAGCCATGTAAGCCGCAAAGGCGGCGGTGATGGCCTGAGCCTCACCGGAAACACCCGCAGGCAGCGGCATCGTGATCGTCGTGTATTCCTGGCCAATTGTGGTGCTGCTGTGGTCGGCGTAGGGCAGTTCAACGGCGCGCATCTGGCTCAGGCGGCGCAGCCAATACCCTTCTTGCCGCACAATTTTGTCGTTCAGCGCGGTCAGGTCAGCAATAGTGGCGGCGTCAAGATTGGAGAGCTGCTGGTTGACGCTGAATTCACTGGGTGAAACGGCCGTACCGTCCAGGTTTTGCAGGCCAGAAAGCATTACAGCGCCATTGGCGGTAGCGACGGTGATTGATTCGTCATCTGTAGCTACGACGGTGCCGGAGGCGGCGCTGGTTGAGTCGCTAACTTGGGCGGAGGTGATGCTGATGAGACGGCCGTTCACATTCAGCTTGGGCAGCGCCATAGGATTGGCATAGCCGCCAAATTGCAGTGCATTGACCATCGCTACCAGTTTTTCTGCGGATTGAGTCCAATCCAGCGTGGCGGCGGCAGCAGGACGATCATATTTGCCAAAGTAGGTTTGCTCTGCCAGATTTTGGGCACGGGGCTGTAAATTGTCATTTTCAATGCCTTCTACCAGTTCGGTGAAGGTTGCAATGCCGGCTTCGTATGCTTTGACATTCAGCGTGAAAGCCGTTTCGCCTTCAGCGATGTCAAAGAGCTGCTGAACAAGAATGTCGCCTTTGTCGATACCGCTGCGCATTTCATGCCAGGTAACGCCGTGCTGGTTGGCCTGGTGCAGCAGCGCCCAGGAAGTGGCGTACAGGCCAGCAAATTTGGGCAGTGGGCCATCGTGGAAGTTGATGGCACCTTTTTGAGGTAGCGTCAAAATCGCATCTGGAATAATGGCCAGATTGGTGATGCTCAGAAAATAGTCAAAAGCTGGCTGCTGGGCCAGCGTCTCGGCCAGGTTTTTGCCGGGAGCCAAAACGGGCAAGCCTTTCTCGGCTGCCCAACTGGTGATGGCGGAGGCTTTGGCGATAACGCCGCGCACATCGTGACCTCGTTCAAGCAAAATCTCGGTGCATTGAATGAGGAGTGATTCTTCTCCCATAACATAACAGCTAAATAAATTGCCGCTCATAAAAAATACCTACCTACATTGATTGATCAATGACAATAAACAACGCTCCGCTGCTTTTTGAAGTAAAAAGCAAACAAAGCGATAAACTCTTTTTCAAACTAATTGGCGAGGCTCACAATCATCAGGGGGATTTAGTTAGGATGAAATTCTGGCGCTGTTGACATGGTGTGTTTGTGATCTTGATGGCCAGTTGGCAACGATGAATTTAATGTACTGCGTTTTCCTGATGTTTATTCGTTTTATAATGAAACGCATTTTGCAGGCTTATTATGAAGTTGCGAAACGGCCGTTCACAATAGGGTTTTTGTCATAAAATGACGGCTTTTGCTACTTCAACCTGATGTAAAATTAAGGATCATACCCTTAAAATCTACACACTTTTTTAGCCCAGTTTTCTTACGATTAGCCTTTCACGGGAACATACCAATAGTACCCTCTAAAAACAGTCTCAGGGGGAAGGGGAAACGGCCGTACCCGCATAAATAACGAGGTGAAAGATTGTGTGGTTTACTTCTTTAGGGCTGAATTGAACGCGTCGGCCAGATCCTCAACGTAAGGCTCATCCATAATTTGATTATGATTGCCGGGCAGCAAGCGAACATTGACACCCTGGGTAACACGCTGCCAGCCCATGAGCGGATCTTTCGTATCGCGGTAAATGTCCCGGTAGCCTTCTGTTGATTTAAAGAGCGTGACCGCTCCGGGGTATTGTGCAGGCACATAGCAAAAATAGGCACGGTTGTTGATCATCGTGATTTTTTGCACCCGGATATCTTCCTGCTCATGCGGGGGATGCTTGACCTGCGCTTTGGGGCGGATAGCTTTTTGCGCCAGGCGATTCTTCTGGTTGGCCATAATTTGGCGGAAACCTACCCAGAAGCGGTGCCGATTTTTGATGAAGAGCTGTTGCTCCTTCTCCGGCGAAAAACGCATGAGGCGGGCGGTGAGTTTGGTGGCAATGCGCACCCATTTAAGCGCTGGATGCTGGGCGGGCGTGTCAATAATCCCCACAAATGAGACGGTGTGACCGCGCGCCGTGAGCTGCTGGGCCATCTCAAAAGCTACAGCACCGCCCATTGAGTAGCCGCCCAGTTGGTAAGGGCCTTCCGGCTGGTGTGCCAGCAGCGCTTCCACATAATGAGCCGCCATTTCTTCGACAGAATTGATGGGCCGGCTTTTACCGTCCAAACCCTTTGCCTGAAAGGCAAATACGGGCTGCGTGTCTGGCAGGCGGCGAGCCAACTTGGTGAAAACCAGAACATGCCCTCCCCCACCGTGAACCAGGTAGAGTGGGGGCACATCAGCCGCTCCTTCCTGAATTTGGACCAGCGTAGGCCAGGCATCGGTGCCTGATTGCTGGCGCAGTTTCTCAGCCAAGTCGGCGATGGTTCCGGCCTCAACCAGGGTAGCCAACGGCAAATAGTGGCCCGTGAGCTTCTCGATTTCGGCAAAGAGGTTCATTGCCTGCCAGGAAGTGCCGCCCAAATCAAAATAGTTGTCATGAATTCCCACGCGGGGAAGGCCCAAAATATCTTCCCAGATTTTCTTGAGGTCCAGTTCCAGATGATCGCGCGGGGGAACGTAATGTGCAGTTTGGGTGTGGCTGTGACCGTGATCGGTATGGGATACGGCCGTTGCGACCGCCGAGTAAGGCAGGTCAACATCTGCCAGAGGACAATCCATGTCTGTCAGGAACAGATCGAGCAAGGGGTAAAACATGGCAACGGCCGTTTCTCGCTGCTCCTCGGTAAAAATATCCTGATGAAAATCAAACTTGAGTTTGAGCGTACCGCTGCCTTCAAATTCATGAATGTGCAGGGCAAAGCTGTCGCTGCTGTGACCGGTATGTAAATGCTCATTTACCACGGGCCGACCATCCAACGTGAGAGACGGCCGTCTGTGATAATTAAACATGATGTCATGGGCTTTGCTGTTGAGGGAAATGCTGGAGCCGTACTGAGCAAACCGCATCACGCCGCGCGTTTGCTGCTTGAGCTTTTGGATGAGCGAAGCGGCCGTTTCTTCCGAATCAATATCCACCACAAAAGGGCAAAGCTCCATCAACAGCCCCACCGTCTGGCGAAAAGCCTGCGTTGGGCGATTGTGCATCGGGGTCAAAAATGTCAGATGCTTGTTACCCGTCATGTGGTACACAAGGGAGAAAAACAGAGCGGCCAGAATGTTGAACATCGTCAGCTCTTCGGTGAGGTCACGCAGTTCATCCCGCTTTGCCAGCGCCAAAAGCTGTTGGGTCCGTTCCTCGTCCAGTTCGATATTGATCCGCTTGGTGAGGCTATTTTTCTTGATTCCTGGCTGCCCGAAAAAGCGGAGGGAGCTGACATCTTCACTGAGCTTGTCCTGCCAATAACGCCCCGCACGCTCAAATTGGGGCGAGTTACGGTACTCTCGCTCAAATTCACGATAGGTTTGGAAGGGCGTGATGGTTGGCGGCGTGGGGCAATCTGGGTGAACCAGCTGCTCATACGTGCGAGAGATGACGTGGTAAATGTGAAAAGAGGAGGCCGCATCGGCAATGACGTGATGCTGGTTAAGCAGCCAGATGTGCTTATCTGGCGCAATCTTGGCAACAGCAAACTGCACCAGCGACTTTTCCAAATCAAAAGGAATGGCAATTAGCTCATGAAACCAATCGCGTGCGGCCGTTTCCGGCTCCGCTTCGGCAGAAAAATCTCGAATTTTGATGGGCGCCAGGGCATAAGGCTGCACGATCTGCTGGGGCACGCCATCAACCGCCTGAATAATGGTGCGCAGGGCATCACTTTGATCCATCACCGTTTGAACGGCCGCACAAAAGTGCGTCACATCAAATGAACCAGGAATGGTGAAAATCAACGGAGCGGCGTACAGCGGCACATCTGGACGCAGCTGACGTCCAGTCCAGTAAAGCATTTGCATGCGCGTAAGGTTGGATCGCGTGTAAAGATTACCCGCTGGCGCCACCTGAGGAACGGCCGTTGGTTCTGTTAAATTCGTTTGCATGAATAAAGTCGCCTACTCATTGTTCGCAAAGAACGCCTCTGAAACATCTCGTTGAACGTTGTCTGCCCCCCAGCTGGAACAAGCTGTCTGACAAAGGGTGCAGTTCTTGCGGAAATTCAGATTCCGCCAAACAAATCGTGACGGATATAAATTTTGGAAAGACCATCGAAACAGCAGCAAACTTACCCAGCCCCTATCCGTCAAAAGGTGCTTGCTTCTGTGCTAATTTGCAACCTCCACAGCGTCTCGCGCTTCGCGAACGCTGTCCAAATTACGCTGTAAATCCTGGGCCAATGCCTCCACATGTGGCTTGTGCAGCATGCTGCTATGCGAACCAGGCACGGTACGCACCGTAATTGGCCGATCCACATAAGCCGTCCACTCCTGCGCATGATTACCGGGGTTCAGCAGCGGCCGACTTTGGGCCTCGTAAACAATCACATCCCCCTGGTAGCCGGCGTGGGTGTAATGCTGCAAAGCCGCCAGGTGAGATTCAATCAGCTTTTGCCGATATTCGGGCAAGTCATCCGCCTGATCAATGACATCACTGGCGGACATGGCACCTTCTTGGGAAGTTGCGTTGACCTTTTGCCAAAGATTGCGGAAAGCAACCCGCCCTTTGCGGCGCACGCGCGAGAAAATTTCCCCGCCACCCAAACGCATGAATTCACGCAGCCAGTAAGGGCTGTTTTGCACAAAGTTGACGAGGAAACGGCCGTTCAACGGGGCTCGTTCACTCAAATCAGCTGGCGGAGGATCAATAACCGTCAGGATGGGCACTTCTTCGCCAGCAGCCTGAATCTGGCGGGCTACTTCGTAAGCAATGTCGCCCCCCATGCAATACCCGCCTAAATAATAAGGCCCTGTTGGCTGCACGCGCCGAATTTGGGCCAAATAATAAGCAGCCATCTCTTCCAAACGATCAAATGGCTCATCTTCGCCATCCAAGCCACGCGCCTGAATGCCGTAAAACGGCTGATCTTCATCCATCAAATCAGCCAGGTCTCGCAGCCACAAAATGTCGCCGGTGACGCCGTGAATGCAGAAAAAGGGCGGTCTACTGCCGCTGGTGCGAATGGGAACGAGCGAACTCCAAACTTGCTCATCCCCTCCCTGCCGCATAACATCAGCCAGGGCAGCGATGGTTGGCGCCTGAAATAAGGTTGCCAGGGGCAAATTGTGTCCGGTGATGGCTTGCAGCTCGGTAAAAAGCCGCACGGCCATCCAGGAATTACCGCCCATATCAAAGAAATCATCATGGATGCCAATGTTGGTCACGCCCAACACTGACTGCCAGGCAGCTGCCAATTTTTGCTCCAGCTCATCGCGCGGCGCGACATGCGCCAGTTTTTCGTCGCTGGCTATGCCGTTGGCGGGCGAGTCGTAAACAGGTGCGGTGCTGGGGGAAACGGCCGTTGGCAAATCCAGTTCATCCAGCGGCAAATCCACATCGGCCAGATAAGCCGTTAGCAGCGCCTCAAATGCTTCGAGCGTTCGCTCACGTTCTGCTGGCGTGAAGATGTCCTCATGAAAATCAAAGAAGAACGTCAGGGCACCATCTTTCTCAAATTCGTGGATGTGCAGGGCAAAACTGTCGCTGCCAGAGCCAGGATGCAACAGCCGCTGCGTTACGGGCGCTTCGCCAAACTTCAGGTCTGGCCGATGATGAAAGTTAAACATCAAATCGAGCAAAGTGTTTTCCATGGCCACAGCCGATCCATATTGGTAATGGACCAGCGTACGCTGGAGTGACTTGCTGATTTTTTTGGTGAGCGAGGCAAAGGTTTCCCCTTCCTCCATTTCTACCAACAGGGGGCAGATTTCCATCAACAGGCCGATGGTTTTCTTCATTGCATCCGTGGGCCGGTTGTGGAATGGCAGCATCGTGGCCAGACGGCGGTTGCCCGTCATGTAATGAATCTGAGCAAAGTAGAGGGTTAGCAACACGTTCAACATGCCCAAATCGTGGGTCATGTTAAAAACGCCGGGGCGCTGCATGGCATCTTTCAGCTGCTGCGATCGTTCGGGATCGAGCGGGAAAGCGATGCGCTGCATGCGATATGATTTCTTTTGGGCGGAACGGCCGTAAAATTTCAGCGGTTCCAAACCATTGGCCAGTTGGTTTCGCCAAAAAGCGCCAGATTTTTCGTAGCGTGGCGATTCGCGGTATTTTTTCTCAAACTCCACATACGTTTCAAACTGCGGCAGATTGAGTTCCGACGGCATGGTTCCTGTGGCCTGCGCCTCCGAATAGAGGGCCAGCACATGGTTAAAAATGAGAAATACGGAAGCAGCATCTGTAATGAGATGATGCTGATTGGTATACCAAAAGTAAGAATCCTCCGCCCACTTCAGCAGAACAATATCATATGCGCATTGACTCAAGTCAACGGGCTGCTGCACTCGATCATCGGCCCACTGCCACACGTCCGCTTCTGTCATTCCTTCAGCGGACAAATCCAGCAGTTCCAAAGGCTTGGGCAGGTCGGGCACAATGATGCGCCGGGGCACGCCATTTTCTTCACGGATGATCGTTCTCAATGCATCACTTTGTCGCACCACTACTTCAAATGCCTGAGAAAACAGGACCTCATCCACAGGCGCCTGCCACATAAATGTTACCGCAACGTTAAACAGCGGCGCATTGGGACGCAAGCTCTGACCAACCCAGTAGATCATCTGAAGTTTGGTCAAATTTGAATTGGTATAGATATCGCTCTGGCCTTTTGGTGGCAGAGTATTTGCAGTTGCTGCTCCCATACAATTTCCTTAAAACGAGTTTTTTAGTTGCGTTGTAATAAGTGATGCTTTTGTGGGAAGCTTCAATTAGCTTCCCCCAACAACAAGTGTCGGGGGATAAGTGAAAAATTTCCGAAGAATGGGCGGTTGTCGGATACGGCCGTTTGCCGCGCCCCAACTAACCAAATGAATATTTGTACAACTTTTTGGCTGGCGAATGGCTAACAATGCGCATCAACAACAGCGGCACACCCAAAGCACAAACAATCATGATTGGCTGGTACAAAATCTGGTAGCGCAAAATCCAGGGCGTAAACCGGAACAGGAGCGTTCCTACCAACTCCAGCACCTGCTCATGCACCAGGTAAATGCCAAACGCCTTGGCCCCAATATCCATAATTTGTGGGGTAAATGGCAGCTTGAGCTTGTCTACCGACAACATAGCCAACATGAACAGTCCAGCATAGATGTTGGTTGTGTAAGTCGAGAAGAAGTCAATCCACGGCTGGCCAGACATCGCCAGCAAAACTTCAAACTCCACCAGCGAAAGCAGGTAGAAAACGACCGCGCCCACCACCAGCTTGTTCTTGTGCCGCACAAAAAACGGTTTGAAATCGCCAATGTGAAAGCCAAACACAATACCCAGAGCAAACCAGAAGAGCCGTCGGGGGAAGAACCAGAGCGGCGTGAGCCGAATCAAGGCGGGCACAATTGGATCGCCAAGGCCAAACAATTGAAAATAACGCAAGGTTTCAACAAACAACATGAGTACGGCCGTACCTACCAACAATCCCTTCCAATGGTTTTTAGCCAACGGCACCAAAATGGGGGACAGTAAATACAGCTGAATCAGCAGCGGGATGTAATAGTAAGAACCCGTTGCTCCACCAACCAGCAAACGCTCCACATAGGCCCAAACAGATGGGTAAATTCTATGGTAGAACAATGCCTGGCCGATAAAGATAATAATCGACCAAACCAGATAAGGAATAATTAACCCCACCACCCTGGCCTTTAGAATGGGCCATTTTATCTTGGCATCCTTCCGGCCAGCCGCAAAAGCAATGAAATACCCTGAAACCATCAGGAACACAGGGACGCCAAAGGCAATAAAGCGACGGACAACGGTCAAGCCCCAGTACGTGGCTGAGTGCACCTGATCGTAATTGGGACATCTAACTGGTGGGGTTAGGTCTTCACAAGAAGCAGCCACCTCTGGTCGGTACTTCCAAGCTAAGTCAAATGTGGCCTGGTACCCAAAGGTGGCTGAATGATTCAGGATTAAACCCAAAATACCCAGTCCCATGAGCAGTAAAAATCTTCTGGTCATTTAGGGATATATCCTTTTGAAATATTTATTTTTACGATTTAGCTCTGGGAAGCTACGTAGTCAGACATGGACTTGACGCTTTGAAAGTTTTCGATGGTCACGTCTTCGTCAGGTACTTCAATGCCGAATTTTTCTTCGACAAACGAAACAAGGCGGAGAATACCCAGGGAATCGATAATGCCGGCGGCCAGCAGGTTTTCGCTCTCATCCAACTCACTATTTGCGCCATTCATCAATTCTTCGCGGATGTAATCTTTCAAAACTACGGATGCATTCATCTTAATTAATCTCCCATTGAAATTATTGGTTCCAGAAGAAATTTGTTTTACTACCTCTGGTTGATATCTTAAATTTACCAGTGAATCCTTTAGAAAAGCCTTACAACAGGCTGCACTTTGCAGAGGTAAAAGAAGTTGTTTTCAATGGCCTGAAATCTACTCATGCAGTCTCAGGCCATTGAAAGATTTTTCCTAATTTGCTGAATTAAACGTGCAGTGTGTCCAGAACGCTGGCTTTACCGGCCATAACACCATTCACAAAATCGGCTTCCATGATGCCAGCTTGTTTAGCCATTTCATGGAAGTTTGTGGAACGGTTAGAGATGTCCGAAGCGACCAGCATCATTTCCAGCTCAACCAGCGGCATGGATTTCATCAGATCGATGACGAGTGCCGGATCAACACCATCGCCACCATAATCACCCAAAGCAAGTGAGCGGGAGAAACCGTAATGTTGTTGCAGGCGCTTTTGCAGAACACGGCCGTAATTTTCAGCACGATCTGGTCGTCTAAACGAGGCTTCTACAGCCCAGGCACACACAGACGCCGAGTAGAAAGCCGCCTGACAGCCATGAGAGAAAATGGGGTCAACAAAAGCACCCGCATCCCCAATACAGCCAAAGTTCGGCCCGGCCGGCTGAGTGGAATAGAAGGAATAGTCCGGGCGGAAGGCCATTGAATCTTCCACGTACGTCGCTGGCTCCAAAAGTTCCTTAAAGTATGGGATCTTCTGGACGGTGGACAGGAAATAGGTCTCCATTTCCTTTTTGCCCATCCGCTTCACGTTGCTGGTGTTGATGATCAAACCCACGCTGATTTTGTCGCGGAGCTGAATGTGCCAGGCCCAACCATCATCATGTGAAGAAATGAAGGTCACGGGCGGCACTTTACCGACGCTTTCCGGTCCGTAGCTGCTACCATCCACACCAACATAGTTACCACCAGTGAAGTAGCCCCACATACCCAGGAAGGTACGCTTCCCTGCTACCAGTTTACGTGACTTAAATTGCTTGGCCAGAACAGTGTTATTCCCGCTGGCATCAATGACGTAACGGCATTGAATCTGACCCGCCCCGCGTGCCTCGTCCTGCATACTGTGGTAGCTCACCACCGGCTTCTCATCAGAGAAATCCACACCGGTTACGTTTACTTCTTCAAAAACGGCCGCTCCCTGCGAAGCTGCATGTTTCAGAAGCTCATGATCAAATACATCACGTTCTACGTGCAAAGCAGGCCGGTCATAGCCAAAAGCAGAAAACGAGAATTGATGGATACGGCCGTTCCAAACGGTAATACCACCAGCCTTGGGCAAAAATCCCGCAGCCTCAATCTTCGGCGTGGCGCCAGACATATCCATAAACTTCCAAAAATGCGGAATCAAACTCTCCCCCACCATTGGCCGCGGATGGCGTGCCTTCTCCAGCAAAACAACCTCATATCCACGCTGCGCCAACAAAGTTGCCGCATGGCTCCCCGCTGGTCCACCACCAATGACTACTACATCACAGCTATTTGGAATATTTTCACTGTTCTCCATAATCGATTACCCTTTATCCTTAAACTATCGATAAAATAAGATTTGTAAAAATAGGGCACACTGTCGCAACTGGCACCCGAAAATCTCTTTTAAGAAGAAACATGGCTCAATAATTCAGGCTGCTCTTCAGCCAAACGAGCCATCTTTGCATTGACCTTTCTTACAGCTTGTAAACCACGTGATGGTTCTTCCTGGTAGATCCGGCCTGCAAAAATATCAATAAAATCCTCGTTGTAGCGCGAGTGCGCAAAAAACGCGAAGGAAATCGGACTCGACCAGAAACAATCCAAAACTTCTTGAATGGTGTCCATGCCCAATTCACAGTAATCTTCGTACGCCTTAAACGGATTCTCCAAATCGCGCCCCGCACCTCCGCGTAAATGGGCCTCAATCGCATCGGCCGCTAGACATGCTTCCTTCAAAGCAAAGTGCAGACCAAAAGAAAAGATTGGGTCAATAAACCGGTGGGCATCGCCTACACAAAGGAACCCTTTACCTGTAAAGTTACGCACGTGGTACGAATAATTTGTCGTTGCCCGCACCTCTTCAACCAGTTCCACATCGGGAACCCGCTCAGTAAGCGCCGGGTTAATTTTATGCATCTCGCGCAGATAAAAATCGCGCATTTCTTCGTTTGAGTCGCGGTAATAATCAGATGGCGTTACCACCCCAATGCTCACGGTATCCTCGTCAATCGGAATAAACCAAGCCCAATGATTTTTCTTTTCATAGAAAATGAGCGTGTTATCTTGCTCATCTCGTTTTGCACCCTTCACATGCGCATAGATGGCAATCTGCCGGTCGTATTTACCGCGCTCTTTATTGCTGGCCACACCAACCGTAGACAGAAAAGTAGCAATCCCGGAAGCATCTAAAACGATGTCTGCTTCAATTGTTTCAGTTGTGCCATCATCGAGTTTGGCTTCAACGCCATAGACGGTACCGTCCTCTCGTTGCAATACTTTGGTTGCTTTACCACGAAGAAGTTCTGCCCCATCCTGCACAGCCTTATCTAAAACAATGCGGTCAAAATCGCTGCGTTTCACCTGCCAGGTGGAATTCTTTACCAATTCGCCATTTTCATCCCGCTTCATCACCGGCAGCCAGAACGATCCTTTGCCCCCCTGACCATAAACGGTGACGCCGTGCTTGATTGTTTTGGGGATTTTGGCCATTTCAGCCGAAAGCCCAAGCTGGCGCACGGCTTCGCCGCACTCACCAGTCATTGATTCACCAATGTGGAATCGAGGAAATGTTTCTTTTTCTATGATGACAGACTGAATTCCTCGCTTAGCTAAATTAATAGCGCTGGCTGCCCCGCCAGGACCGCCACCAATAATGACTACTTCTGTTTTTTTCACGAATCTATCCTTAATGATGTAAAAGAAACAAGAAACAGAATCCTATCTTAACTTTCTTTTACGCTGCTGCCGTGCTCGATTCTTGCTCACTACAAAACGATTTCAACCAACGCTAAAAACTAAGCTGCATTTAGTGCTTTAAACAACCCAGCAAGCTGTTCAGCCGAAAAACCATTCTCCAGCTTGCTTAATCTGCAACGACTCCTTCTAATTCTTGAGCGGCCATGGCCTGGAGCTCACGCCGATTAATTTTGCCAGTGGAGGTTCTGGGGAAATCTGCCATGACGTGAATTCTGGTAGGCACCGCATAGGGCGGTAATTTTTCGCCGACGTGTTTGGCCAGCATGGATTGCGTTAATTCAGCATCCTCATTGGGAATAACGGCCGCTTCTATCAAATTACTGCTATTACCATCAGACACCGTGTAAACGGCCGCTTCCTTCACATCATTGTGCGAAAGCAAAGCCACTTCCACCTCGTCCAGTTCCACGCGATAACCGCGCGTTTTCACCTGCCGGTCTTTCCGGCCAAAGTAGAGAAAGTTTCCGTCCGGCTGCTGCAAAACCAGATCACCCGTCCGGTAAAAAACATCTTCATAATGACCAAATACAGAGCGACGATAAAACCCTTTTTCATTCAGGTCGGGTCGTCCCCAATAGCCGCGCATGACGGTACCGCCACGCACCAACAGTTCACCGACCTCACCTTGGGCTACCGGCTGATTGTCAGAATCAACCACCAGCATCTCTTCATTGGCACAGGCCAGACCAATCGGAATCGTATCTTCAAAATCATCCGCCAGTTCCGGTACGTGATAATAAGTGCAAACGTTGGTCTCCGTGGGGCCGTACAAATTGCTGAACCGCTTGTCGGACCAAGTCTTCATCAGTTCGCGCAAATGCTTGGTGGGGAACACTTCCCCAGCAAAAAGCACCCAGCGCAAGGCACTCAAATCGCGCGAATCCAACGCGCCGCGCTCCATCAACTGAATCAGCGCAAAAGGCACGGTGTAGGAAACCGTAATTTTCTCATCCTGCAAAAGCTGCGAATGGCTGGCTGGGAACTTGGTGATGTATTCGGGAATAATGACAACGGTGCCACCAGCCAACATTGTGGCAAAAAGGTCAAAAGTAGAAAGGTCAAAATGATACGGCGCATGATTCGTAACCCGATCTTCATGCGTCAACTCATATTCGGCACAGGCCCATTCAGCGAAACTCAAGGCGCTGCGATGGGTATGCATAATGCCCTTGGGCGTTCCCGTAGAACCGGAGGTATACAAAATGTAAGCCAGATCCTGCTCGATAACGTGAATATCAGGCGTGTTGTGCAGTTCTGGATTTGCTACCTGCTCCCAGGGAATACAGGTCACCGATAAATCTTCCTGCGGCGGGACGCCCACCAAACTGCTCAAATTGGTGTCTGCTACCATACTGCGTACCTGAGCCAGTTTGTTTGGTTTGGTAATTACCACATCAATCTGGCAATCATTGATCACATAGCTCAACCGCTCTACAGGGGCAAAGGGGTCCAGCGGCACATAAGCCGCCCCAGCTTTCATAATCCCGTAGATAGAAACGGCCGATTCGATATCCTTGTTGATGTAGATACCAACCCGGTCGCCGCGCTTAACCCCTTGCTGCTGCAAAATCCAGGCCAGGTTGTTGGCCTGCTGCTGCAATGTAGCATAAGAAATCCCCTTGCCATTGCAGCGAATGGCGTCACGATCGGGATACTGTGCGGCCGTTTTATCAAGTGCTTGTGACAATGAGTAAATCATCTTTATAACCCCAGTAGTCTAGAAATAATGTTTCGCTGAATATCGGAGGTGCCCGAGTAAATCGTGCCGCCCATGGCGTCGCGCAAATCGCGCTCAATTTCAAACTCTGTCATGTAGCCATAGCCACCCAAAATGCGAATGGCATCCATGCTGGAAGCTACATACGCTTCGCTCAAATACAGCTTGGCCATGGCAGCTTCCATCGTGGCCGTTTTCTTTTGGCTTTTGAGCCAGGCAACCTTGTACAGCAGATTACGCGCCGTTTCCAAACGAACCTTCATATCGGCAACGCGGTTGGAGATAGATTGATATTTACCGATAGATTGGCCGCCCTGCTTGCGATCGCGAGCGTATTGAATGCATTTTTCCAGCTGGAACTCCATGGCGCCCAAATGACTGCCCAAAATGCAGCTGCGCTCCCATTCCATCGAGTGGGCAAAAATCTTGGCCCCACCGCCTTCACGCCCCAGCAAGTTTTCCGCCGGAATAAAGCAATCTTCCAGCACCAACTCACCCATTGGCGAGGTGCGCAGCCCCATCTTCTCAATATCACGGCTGACGCTAAAGCCCGGCGTGCCCCGTTCCACAATGAACGCGGTAATGCCCCACATGCCCAATTTGGGATCGCTGGTAGCAAAAACGACAGCAATGTCGCAAATCGGGGCGCTGGTAACAAACATCTTGGTGCCATTCAGGCAATAGCCGCCATCCACTTTTTCATAGCGAGTCCGCAGGCTGTAGGCATCGGAGCCGGAATCTGGTTCCGTCATGCCATGTGCCCCGATAATTTCACCGCTGATCAGGCGAGGTAAGTATTTTTTCTTTTGTTCGTCAGTGCCAACCGTCTGGATGGGATGCTGCACGCTCCACATTTGGGCATTTAGCGCAAAGCTAAGGCCATTGTCGCGACTGCCATAACCGAGCCCTTCCATTGTGAGCATGGTCGTGAGAATGTCCATATCAGACCCACCATACTCTTCAGGGAAAGATAAGCCCAAAATGCCAAAATCAGCGCACTTTTGCCAATTCTCGCGAGAAAATTCGCCCTCTTTGTCACGCTCAACCATGCCTTGATTGAGTTCTTTTTGGGCAAATTCGGCAACTGAGCGTTTGAATTCTAATTGCTCGTCACTCCAAGAAAAATCCATATGGTTTACACTCGCTTTTGATTTTTTTGATGATTAAATGATTTATCTTTAGAACAAGTTGTTCCATTGATCAGAGATGCCTGTCTATGTTTTGTCTAGTTTCTAGCATATGACAAAAAACTTTCAAAGCAGCTTACAGACACATCCTGCATTGGTCTTTGAGAGGGTCCGGGTGTTCGCTACGGTGGGGAAACAATCCTGTTGATGATGTGGACTAACATGTAAAAATTCGCGTCGTTTATCAGTCAAATTCAGGCAATTTTTGATAGCGTTACCAGACTGATTTTGAAGCTAAACTTAGCAGTATAAGGTTTCGTTCAACCTTACGGCCGTTTCCCACCCTTTTTGCTTATGGCTCCCTAAAGCAGATGAGAAAATGAACATGTCTACCTGGATACTGCCTGGGTACCCACGTAGAATAAAGGGTTTAAGAGGGGATCGAAATAAGAAGAAAGTGGGGTAATGCTTTAATGACGATACAGCTTGTCGAGCAGACGGCGCATTTCGTGGTATTCAGCTTCTTCCACTTTACGGCCGTGTGACAACTTGAAAGACTCCGGCAGCGAACGCATCACTTTAGCTGGTGCGCCGTTGGCATCCATAAACGCGGCAATACGCTCCGCCTCGCGCTGTGGATTGGTACATACATCCTTGTAATGAACCGTTAGAAAGGCTTGTTCGCCAACGGCCGTTCGCTCACGCGCAATATTTTTCTCCACGTAGTAAACCTGCTCGCACACCTGCTGTAGCACACTCTTGCCGTTGATGTCTTCGCATTCCTTGGGGCGTGCGCCTAACCACGTCGGGTAGCGCGTGGTGCGCGCTTTGTAGATCGATTGGGCCGTATCCAGCGGATCGCGCATCACCTGAATGAACAATGCATTGGGAAACACTTTGCGAATGGCACGAATGCGCAGGCTGAGCACCGTCGTTTTGTTGAAAAAAGGCAGGCCAAATATCTGTTCTGTAGCCGCCACCGCCTGATACATGCCCTGCGCCTGCTGCGGTAACACCTCCTCTGGCTCTACTGGCCCATATCGATCCCGGAACCAGTAAGCCCAAATCGTCTCGCCCTCAGCTGGCGCGCCGCGCCCGGAGGTACGGCCGAAATTACTCTCAAACGACCCGGCATTTTGATCGCCATCCATCTTCTTGGCCAGCTTGGCTGTGGTAATGGGCAGCGGCTTACCTAAATGAAAGCTGGAAATTGCCGTGAGATTAGAAAAATAGGAAGTCGGAATGGCCCAGCTCACCACCTGACGCGTCAGCGTCGTACCCGCGCGCGGCGGCGCAACGATGAAGGTCGGACTGTATTGCAGTTCGGTGGCCCCTTTCTGGAATTTTTCCAGCACATTAAGGCCATAAAACATCATTTTGTCTTGAAACTTACCAAATCCATTGGCTGCCATTGCTAAAAACTCCCAAAAGGTGCGTGATATCTAGATGTTTGTTACGACGGTTGCTGCGCCAGGCAAGTTTGCGCAATGACCTGCAACACGGCCGTTTCCTGCCCTTGTAAATAAAAATGATCACCCGGAAACAGATGCATTTGCCCCAGCTCAGTCGAATGCTCCGCCCACGCCGCTAACATTTCCGGCGACACCAGCGGATCATTATCGCCGCCCATCATGATGATGGGGCAATCCAAAGACGGCGCTGTCTGGTAGTCGTAACGCTCGTACACAGCAAAATCAGCCCGCAGCATCGGCAGCAGCAGTTCCAACAGTTCCTCATTTTCCAAAACGGCCGTTGGCACCGTATTCATCTCCTGCAAAGCCGCAACAAACCCATCATCGTCCAGGTGGCACATCGGCGGTAATTTCACCGGCAGGTGCGGCGCGCCATAACCCGATACAAACAATCGGCGCGGCAAGAGGCCATCGGCCCGCAAACGCCGCGCCAGTTCAAAAGCCACCAGCGCTCCCAATGAATGCCCAAAGAACGCAAACGGTTTGTCCAGCAACGGCCGTAATCCATCAACCAATCCATCCAGCACAGAGGCGATGGTTTCATACGGCCGTTCCAAAAAGCGCGTTTCGCGGCCCGGCAGCTGCACCGGCAGCACCTCGATTTGGGGCGACAAACCGGCAACCCAGCTGCGATAAGCGCCAGCCCCACCACCCGCATGCGGGAAGCAAAACAGACGCAGGCTCGCCTGCTCATTGGGTCGGGCATAGGCAATCCAGGGTGACTCAGCCATGCTGCTTTTTCGCCTCATCCAGCCGCTCTTGCAAGGCCGCCGCCACCTCTTTCACCATCGGCTCCTGAATCACACCAATGTGATCGGTCTGATACTGGCACATTCGCACGCCAGCCGAAGCTTTTTTATCCCATCCCAGCGATTGGTTCAGGAAAGGGTTCCGCCGCACCATAAACATATCAATCGTGCCTTCAAAACCACCATCCGGTCGGTACAGCTTGCGTGACTTACCCGTCACAAACTCCATCAAATAATAATCACGATGCTGCCGCATAATCGGCGCGCCGCTAGCCACATACAGCGCAAAAATGCCGCGCTTAACCTGCAAAAACATGCGGATAAACCGCCGCCGCGAGCGCATGAAAATACCATATCCGGCGCGGCGCACCTTACCCATAAACGATTGTGGCACGTTCTGGTCAAAGCCAAACAAGGGCAGTTCGCCCACCTGTGGCCCCACCCCATCCTGATTGGCCATGAAAAGCTCATTACGCGTGCCCAACGCCGATGGCTCGATAAGTGCCAGCACGGCCACTTCCTGGCCCGCCTCTTGCAACAGCCGCGCCATCTCGTAAACCACCATGCCGCCAAAACAGAACCCACCCAGATAATAGGGTCCTTCCGGCTGGAACTGTCGGATTTCTGCCACATAGTTTTGCGCCAGCTCCTCTACCTTAGGTGGCTCGACCCGATGCCCCGTCCAATCCGGTGGCTGCACGCCGTAGAATGGTTGATCATCTGCCAAACTATCGGCCAATTTTTGGTAGTTAAACACGTGCCCTGCCCCGCCATGCACCATGTAGAATGGCGGGCGATTGCCCCCTTCCTTGATGGGCACCAGCGCAGACCAGGCGTCAGACGGCCGTTTCTGTTCAATCACCTCAGCCAACTGCGCCACCGTCGGATATTGAAATAGCAGCGTAATCGGCAAGCCCGTCACAATTTGCTTGTCGATTTGGGCAAACAGCTGCGTCGCCAGCAGCGAATGGCCACCCAGCGAGAAGAAATTATCATGCACGCCCACTTGTGGCACCTTCAAGATCGCTTCCCAAATGGCCACCAGTTGGGATTCAACTCGGCTGCGCGGGGCCACGTAGCTGCTCTCGCGGCTGGCCACGTCCTGGCTGGGCGCAGGCAACGCCCGTCGGTCCACCTTGCCGTTGGGCGAGATGGGAAATGCCTCCAGCGGCACAAACGCATTGGGCACCATGTAATCTGGCAGCGTTTCCTGCAAGAAAGTCCGCAGTTCGCTTGTGCCCGGCGTTGAGCCATTGGCCGACAGCAGATAAGCCACCAGCCGCTTGTCACCCGGATTATCTTCACGGGCCAGCACGAGCGCATCGCGCACGGCCGTATGCTCCCGCAGCGCCGTCTCAATTTCACCCAGCTCAATGCGGAATCCGCGCACCTTCACCTGATGGTCAATCCGACCCAGAAACTCCAGCGAGCCATCCGGCAACCATTTCACCAAATCGCCCGAGCGGTAAAATTTGCGGTTTTTGAACGAGAGTCGCGCATCTAACGCTAGTTCCACAAACTTTTCGGCCGTCAGCTCTGGCCGGTTGTGGTAGCCACGTGCCAGCGCCAATTCACTGCCAATGTACAGTTCACCAGGGATGCCTTGTGGCAGCGGCTGCTGATTAGCATCCAGCACCAGCACCTGGAAGTTGTTGATTGGTTTTCCAATAGGCGGAACCCGCTCTCCATCTTCCAAAATTATCATCGTGGTGCAGACGGTGGCCTCGGTGGGGCCGTACGCATTCACAAAGCGCCGCCCCGGTGCCCACTTGGCAACAATCTCTGCCGAACACGCCTCGCCCGCCGAGATAATCGACTTGACGCCGCTTAGCTCATCGGGCGACATCACCGCCAGCGCCGACGGCGGCAGCGTCACCACCGTAATTTCCTTGTCACGCAGCAGGTGGATGAGCGCGGGACCAGGCATCATGCTGCGCTGCGGGGCCAGCACAAGCGTGGCGCCCGCCAGCAGCGTCGTCGTTACTTCAGACACCGATGCATCAAAGCTGAAGCTGGCAAATTGCAGGCAGCGGCTTTCCGGCGTCAGGCCAAACGTCTCGATTTGCGCCTCGGCCAAATTGGGAATGCCGCGATGGGTCACCAGCACGCCCTTGGGCTTGCCTGTCGAACCAGAGGTGTAAATGACGTACGCCAAATTTTCTGGGCCGACGCCGCTGTCTGGATTGCTGGTCGGTTCGTTTTCCACTGTGTGCCAATCGTCGTCCAGCAGGAAAACGGCCGTTTCCATCTCCGCTAACAACTCAGTCGGCAAATCAGGCAAAAGCGGCTTCTGCGTCAGCAACGTCTGCACGCCGGAATCGGCCAGCATGTACGCCAGCCGCTCCTGCGGGTAGGTTGGGTCGAGCGGCAAATACGCCCCACCCGCCTTGAGAATGCCCAGCAGCGCCACCACCATGTCCGGCGACCGCTCCACAGAAATCCCCACCAACGTTTCTGGTCCCACGCCTTGCTTTTGCAGGTGATGGGCCAGCTGATTCGCCTTCTCATTCAGCTGGCTATACGCAAATTCATCATATTCGTAGATGAGCGCCAGCTTGTCCGGCGTTTTTTGCACTTGCAGCTCAAACAGTTGGTGCACGGTGGGCACCGGATGGGTGTAGGGAACGGCCGTATCGTTCCACGCCGCCAACTGCTGCCATTCCGCAGCCGTGAGCATCTCTAACTGGGTGATGGGCATATCAGGATGGGCCACAATCGCGGCGGTCAACGTCTGGAAATGGCCCGCCATCCGCACCAACGTTTCCGGCTCAAACAAATCCACGTTGTAGACAAAGGAACCGACCAGACCTTCATCTGCCGCCGTCAGCGACAGGCTGAGATCAAATTTGGCCGCGCCAAAATCCACTTCGAGGGAACGGCCGTCTACCACCCCAGCCAATTGCAACGGTGAACGCACGGCCGTTTCCAGGGCAAACAGCGTCTGAAAAATTGGATTGTAGTTGAGCGAACGTTCTGGCTGGAGTTCTTCGACCAGCTTCTCAAACGGCACGTCCTGATGATCGTACGCACCTAGCGCCCCTTCTTTAACGCGCACCAAAAGCTGACGGAACGTTGGCGCGTCGCTCACGTCCGTGTGAAGCGCCAGCGTGTTCACAAAAAAGCCAACAATGCCTTCAATTTCGGCCCGGTTGCGGTTGGCCACCGGCGATCCCACCACCACACTTTCCTGACCGCTGTAACGCGCCAGCAGCACCTTAAACGCCGCCAGCGCCGCCATGAACAACGTCGCTCCTTCCTGCCGCGCCAACGCCTGCAAGCCATCGGCAACAGATTTATCCAGGACAACTGGCTGCCGCTGCCCCACAAACGTTTTGTTATTCGGGCGCGGTTTGTCCAGCGGCAGTTCCAGCAGCGTCGGCGCACCGCGCAGGTGGTTTTTCCAGTAATCGATCTGTTCGGCCAGCACGTCCCCTTGCAGCCAATCGCGCTGCCATTCGGCAAAATCGGCGTACTGGATGGGCAGGTCGGGCAAATTGGCCGGTTCGCCCTGCAAGATCGCGTTGTAAACGGCCGTTAATTCCCCAAACAGCACGCCCATCGACCACCCATCAGAAATGATATGGTGCATCATGAACAGGATGATGCATTCATCGTCGGCCAGTTGGAAAACGGAGGTGCGGAAGAGGGGGCCAAGTTTCAGGTTAGACGGCCGTTGCGTCTCCGCAAAAAGCTGTTCTTCGGCGACCTGTTCATTATCGGCCGTCTGCCGTAAATCGAGCACGTTCAACGGCAGCTCAACCGCTGGCAGCACTTTTTGGTAAGGCGTGCCATCTTCGGAGACAAAAACGGTGCGCAGCGATTCATGCCGCTGGGCCAGTTGGTTGAGGGCTTGTTGCAGAACGGCCGTATCCACCACGCCACGCAGCCGAAACGCCGCCGGAATATGGTAAACCGGGCTGCCCGGCTCCAACTGCTCCAAAAACCAAAGCCGCTGCTGGGCAAACGAGAGCGGCGACTTCTCCTGATTGGCGCGCGGAGGAATGGTTGGCTCAGTAGACGTTTCCACGCCTTCTTCAGCCAACATCATCTCCAGTAGCGCCAACTCCTCGGCAGACAGGTCTGCCGGATCAGGTATTGCGTCAAAATCCATTAAGATGTTGCTCCCGCTTTACGCTTAGCTGCCAATAATTGCTTCATTTGCTCAGGGGTCATGCCGCCCAATTTTTGCAGCACGCCCGCGATTTTCTCTGCCTGGCCCGGCTGTTTTTCCAACGTCACAATTTCTGCCGCTAACTCCGCCACGGTGGGCGATTCAAATAAACTGCGCAGCGGCAAATTGTTTTTAAACGATGATTTAAGCCGCGAAATCACCTGCGTGGCTAACAGGGAATGGCCGCCCAAGTCGAAGAAGTTGTCGTTCACGCCCACTTTTTCCACGCCCAAGATTTCACGCCACACTTTGGCCACCACGGCTTCAACGGCCGTTCGCGGCGCCACAAATTCCTGCACAAGAACTCTGGCTGATTCATCCGGTTCCGGCAAACCGCGCCGATTGATTTTGCCGCTGGGTGTCAGCGGCATCTCGTCCAGCAGCATCACCAGCGCGGGCACCATGTACTCCGGCAGGCGTTCTTTGAGGAAGTTACGCAGCGTCAGCGAATCGGCCGTTTGCCCCGGCTGGGTAACCACGTACGCCACCAGTCGTCTGTTGCCGGATGGGTCTGCTTTGGCGAGAACGGCCGTTTCCTTCACCGCCGCATGTTCACTCAACACCGCCTCAATCTCCCCCGGCTCAATGCGGAACCCGCGAATCTTCACCTGCTGGTCAATCCGACCCAGGTAGTCGATGTTGCCATCAGCACGGTAACGGGCCAGATCGCCTGTGCGGTAAACGGTAATCGGTGAACCGTAATCGGTGTTACCGTTTACCGATAACCGATTACCGATTACCGATAACTGAACAAACCGCTCCGCCGTCAACTCAGATCGGTTCAAATAACCACGCGCCACATTATCCCCGCCGATGAGCAGTTCCCCCGGCACGCCGATGGGCACGGGCTGCATCTGCGGATCAACCAGATAAATTTGCGTATTGGCAATGGGCTTGCCGATGGGCGGCAGTGCATCCCACGTTTTAGGATCAGCGGGCGAATCGTACGCCGTCGCCACGTGCGTTTCGGACGGGCCGTAATGGTTGGCTAGGCGGCAGTTGGGCAGTCGCTCAAACAAGGCCACAATGGGTGGCGTCGTTTGCAGCTGCTCGCCAGCGGTAATCAGCTCACGCAGCTGCAAATCAAGGTCGGGTTGGGCGGCAAATGCTTCAGCCAACTGCTGCAGCGCTACAAACGGCAGGAAGATACGGTTTACCTGCTTCACGGCCACCAGTTGGGCCAACTGCTCTGGATCGCGCCGGATTTCCTCGTCAATCATCACCAGGGTGCCGCCGCTGGCCAGCGTGGCAAAAATCTCCTGGCAGCTCACGTCGAAGCTGAGGGTGGTAAACTGCAGCGTTTTATCCCCCAGGCCGCAGCTTGAATGTTGCAGTTGCCATGTTAGCAAATTGGCAATCGCCCGCTGCTTCAACGCTACGCCTTTCGGCTTGCCCGTCGAGCCAGAAGTGTAAATGATGTAAATCAGGTCATCGAGCGTGCCCGCGCTCGTTGGATTTTCTGTGCTTTCCTGGGCAATGGTTGCCCAATCGCGATCCAGGCAAATGAGTTTGGCCTGATGGTCTGGCATGGCGGGCAGCAGGCTGGTTTGCGTCAGCAGCACCGTCGCGCCAGAATCGGCCAGCATGTAGGCCAGTCGTTCCTGCGGATAGGTCGGATCGAGCGGCACGTACGCCCCGCCCGCCTTGAGGATGCCCAGCAGCCCCACCAGCATCTCCAGTGACCGCTCCACAGAGAGCGCCACCTTCACATCGGGGCCAACACCTGCTTTTTGCAGCGCGTGGGCCAACTGGTTGGCGCGCCGGTTTAGCTCGGCGTAGGTCACGGTTTGGTTCGGAAATTCGGCCGCGATACCGTCTGGGGTTTGAGCCGCCTGTTGTTCGAAGCGTTGGTGGGCAGGAATTTTGGGGTAAACGGCCGTTGTCTCATTCCAACCGGCCACCACCTGCGCCCGCTCAGCCTCACCCATCAACGGCAAAGCAGCAATCGGCTGGGAAGGATCTTGCACAATGCCGCCAAGCAGCACCTGAAAATGCTGCCAGAAGCGGGCCATCGTCGCTTCAGCAAACAGATCGACGTTGTATTCCAGGTAGCCGGTCATGCCATCCGCTTCTTCCACCAGCGAGAGCGCCAGGTCAAATTTAGAAGTGCCGGTGTCCACATCCAGCGGCGTTACGGTGAGGCCGGGCATTTGCGCAGCCGCGCCCGTGGCGTTATGCAGCACAAACATCACCTGAAAAATCGGATTGTAGCTGAGGGCGCGCTCCGGCTGGAGCTCTTCCACCAGCTTTTCAAAGGGTAAATCCTGGTGGTCGTACGCATCGAGCGTGCTGTTTTTGACCTGGGCCAGCAGTTCCAAAAAGGTGGGATTGCCAGACAGGTCGGTGCGCAGCACCAGCGTGTTCACGAAGAAGCCAATCAGCCCCTCAATTTCGGCGCGGGTGCGGTTGGCAATGGGTGAGCCCACGACGATATCTTCCTGGCGGCTGTAGCGCTGGAGCAGCACGTTGAAGGCAGCAAACAAGGTCATAAACAGCGTCGCGCCCGCTTCCTGGCTGATGCGCCTGAGCGCTTCGTACAGCGCCTGATCAATTTGCAGCGGCAGATGGTTGCCGCGATAAGCCTGCACCGCCGGACGAGGGAGATCGGTGGGCAGTTCCAGGCGGGGCGGCGCACCGGCGAGTTGGTTTTTCCAGTAACTGAGCTGCTTTTCCAGCCGCTCTCCAGATAAATAATCCCGCTGCCAGACGGCAAAATCGGCATATTGGATGGGCAGATGATCGAGCGACGGCCGTTCCCCCGCCAAAAAATCTTTGTACAGCAGCGATAGCTCATGCAGCAGTACCCCTCGCGACCAACCGTCGGAGGCGATGTGGTGCATGGTGAGGATGAGCCGGTGCTCGGCGGGTGCCAGCTTGAGCAATTTGGCGCGCAGCAAGGGGCCGGTGGTGAGATCAAACGGCCGTCTCGTTTCGTCAGCCGTTAAGCGAGCAATTTCAGTGTCTCGCTGTGCGGTGGGCACGCCCTGTAAATCTTCTACCGGGACGGAAATGGTGATATTTTCACGAACTTGCTGGGACGGTTGACCATTTACGGCCGTAAACGTCGTGCGCAATGCTTCATGCCGCTGCACAATTTCATTCAGGCTGGCGGTGAGGGCGGTCACATTCAGCTCACCCGCTAACTGAAAGATGGCGGGGATGTGGTACGCCGGACTGCCCGGTTCCAGCTCTTCCAGGAACCAGAGCCGCTGCTGGGCATAAGACAATGGCGCAGAGGCAGACGCCTCGCGGGAACTGATGCCTTGCGGGGCCGCCTGCGCTTGTTTTTGCTTCAGTTTCATTTCCAGCAGCGCCCGTTTGGCGGGGGAAAGCCCTGCCAGCCGGTCGTTCAAATCATTCTGCTTGGGTGGTTGGTTTGTCATACAACTACCTAGTGTAGAGGATTGCAAATCGATTTAAGTCCCTGATCTCCAATCTCCTGTCTCTTTTTTTATTCTTCGGAGGCCATGAGTTCGGCCAACAGCGCTTCCGCTTCCTCGTCAGACAAATCGTCGAGTTCCGCCATCAGGGCAGCCATTTCATCATCTGTGGTTACGGCCGTTTCCGCCTGCAACTGCTCAATTTCCTCCGCCAATTCAGCAATGGTAGGTATCTCAAAAAAGCGACGCTGCGACAGCTCCACGTTGAGCTGATCGCGAATGCGGGAAACCACCTGCGTCGCCAGCAGGGAATGACCACCGACGTCGAAGAAGTTGGCGTGAATGCCCAGCCCCTCGCGTCCCAGCAAGGTTTCCCAAATAGTGGCCAGGGCGATTTGCGTGGCGGTGGTGGGGAGAACGGCCGTTTCTACCACATCAACCTGCAATTCATCCGGCGACGGCAATGCTTTGCGGTTAATCTTGCCCGTCGGCCCCAGCGGTAATTTTTCTAAAACAAAGAAATCGCTGGGGACCATGTAACCTGGTAATCGCTCCCGCAAAAAGTCACGCAGAGCTGTGGGCTGCACGTCGCCAGCCGGTTCAATGTAAACCACCAGCCGCTTGCGCGCGTTGTCCGCATCGGCCAGAGCAGCCGCGCATTTCTTGACACTTTCATGCTCCAGCAGCACCGCTTCAATATCGTTCAGCTCCACGCGGAAGCCACGAATCTTCACCTGATAATCCCGCCGACCGACCAACTCTAGCTGGCCATCGCTGCGCCAGCGGGCGAGATCGCCTGTGCGGTAAAGAGGGGAAGAGGTGAACGGGTGAACGGGTGACAAGGTGACATTCACCTGGTCACCTTGTCCCCTTGTCGCCTTGTCATTCAATTCAATGAATTTCTCGCCGCTCAATTCCGGCAAGTTCAAATACCCATCCGCCAAACACGCGCCGGAGACGCACAGTTCGCCTGTCGCGCCGATGGGGACGGGCTGGAGGTTGTCATCGAGGACGTACACCTGGATGTTGGGCAAGGGTTGGCCGATGGGAACGCGTACGGCCGTTTCTAGCAGTTGCGCCGCATCATACTGGGTAGCATTGGACGAACATTCCGTGGAGCCGTACAAATTGAGCAGCGGCACGCCGGGGAATGTTTGCTGCCAGCGCTGTACCATCGCCGGAGAAATTGGTTCGGCGCTGGTGGTGGCAAAGCGCAGGCTGTCCCAGCGCGTTTCCTCACGCGCGGCGGCTTGTAGCACGTTTTCGATGAGCGCCGGAGAAGAGAGCAGATGCGTTACCTTGTGTGTGGTCAATGCTTGCCAAAGCAAGTCGGCGTCGCGCACATCATCTGGCTGGAGGATGAGCGTGGGCACGCCTTTGAGCAGCCCGCCGAACAGTTCCCAGGTGGCAGCCACAAGCGCGTATGATTTTTGCAAGACGGCCGTATCCCCCACCACAAACGGATATTCGTCCCACATCCACAGCAGCCGGTTCAGCACCGCACGCATCGGAATGCGCGCACCCTTCGGCTTGCCCGTGGTGGACGAGGTGTAAACGATGTTGATCAGGTCGTCGGGCGTGGTCACGCTGGTTGGGTTCGCCGCTGGTTGCTGCTCGATTGTGGCCCAATCGCGATCTAGACAGATTTTTGTACCCGCAAAATCAGCAAAGCGATCCATCGCTTCCTGCACAATGAGGATCTCCGGCTGCGTATCAGCCACAATGTCGTGCAGCCGCGCCGTGGGGTAGTCGGGGTCCAGCGCCACGTAGGTGCCACCCGCCTTAAGGATGCCCAGCAAGCCCACCATCATCGCCAATGAACGCTCGGTGCAGAGTGCCACAAAGCTGCCGCGCCCTACCCCATTTTGGCGCAGATGGTGTGCCAGCTGGTTGGCTCGCCGGTTCAAATCAGCATAATTCATCGTTTCGTTTTGGCAGATGAGCGCGGTGGCGTCTGGCGTTTGGGCAGCTTGCTGATCAAACAGCTCGGTGATGGTTAGCATGTTGCCAAAGTCCTGCGCCGTCTGGTTCCAATCGTGCAGCACGGTTTGCCGTTCGCTTTCAGTAATGAGGGTGAGTTGGGATAACGGCCGTTCCCCATGCACCACCGCCTGCCGCAAAATCACCACCAAATTAGCCAACATCCGCTCAATCGTCGTGGCATCGAATAAATCGGTCAGGTAAGCCAACTGCAAGAAAATTTCGTCGCCGTGCTCGTGGGCGTAAAGCGCCAAATCGTACTTGATGTAGCCGGTGTCTAGCTCGCTAAACGTGAGCGACAAATCATCCAGCGTCACGCCAGATTGCGGCAAATTGAGCATATTAAACATCACCTGGAACACAGGGGAGACGCTCACATCGCGGGCGGTTTGCGCCCATTCCAGCATCCAGCTAAACGGATATTCGGCGTTGGAAATTGCGCCCGTTACCGTGTCACGCACCTGCGCCAGCACGTCGGTAAAGCTGGGATCGTCGCCAAATTGAGTGCGCAGCGGCAGCATGTTTAGGAAAAAGCCAACTAGCTCCTCCGCATGATCGCGCGTGCGATTGGCTAGCGGCGCGCCAACAATCAAATCGTCCTGCCCGGCGTACAGGCGCAGCAAAATATTGAACGCGGTGAGCATCGTCATGAACAGCGTTGCGCCCTGCTGCTGGCTCAGCGCCTTGAGCTGGGCGGTCAGTTCCGCATCCAGCATCACCGCCTGGGCATCGCCACGATAGGTTGGCGCGGCCGGATGCGGCCGGTCGGTAGGCAGGCTGAGGACGGGCAGTTCGCCAGCCAGTTGTTCTTGCCAGTACGCTTCCTGCGCCTGCAGCCTAGTTTTGGTGATGGCTTCGCTTTCCCACAGCACATAATCGGCAAAGCTGAACGGCAGCGGCGGCAGTGGCTGTTCCTCGCCACGCTTAAAGCCTGCGTACAAAGCGCCCAAATCCTGGATCATGTTGGACCAGCCCCACAAATCGAGGGTGATTTCGTGGAAAGTGATGGGCATGTCGTAGCTGTCGTCGGCCAGCTTAAACAGATTGGCTTGCAGCAGATTGTGCTTCTCTAAATTGAGCGGCTGCTGCCCTTTTTCGTACATGAACGCTTTGAGCTTGGCTTCGCGCTGCGCCGCGTTCAGGCGGGTGAGGTCGAAAACCTGTAGGGTATCTTGCCGCTGGGGAAAGGTTTGGGTGGGACGGCCGTTTTCATCCACACCAAATTTCGCCCGCAAAATCACATGCCGATCGATGAGTGCCTGCCAGGCGCGCTGCAAAAGCGCCACATCCACCGCGCCGCGCAGGTGAATGACGCCCTGGGCGGTGTAGTAAGGGCTGTCTGGCTCCAGCTTCCATAAAAACCAGATGCCCTGCTGCGCCACGGAAAGCGGATAATGCTCACGGGCTGCGCTTGCAGTCGGCAAGTCGATTTGCGCATCATCGCTCTGGCTGGCAGGTTCGGCCACCAGTTCAGCCAGTTTCGCTACCGTTTGCTTCTCAAACAGGTGGCGGAAGGAGAGTTTGGCCTGGGTGGCTTCGCGGGTGCGGTTGAGCACCTGCATCGCGAGCAGCGAGTCGCCGCCCAGCTCAAAAAAGCCATCTTCCACGCCCACCTGGTTGATGCCCAAAACGTCCTGCCAGATGGCGGCAATGGTTTCTTCCACTTTGTTGCGTGGGGGAAGGTACGGCTGACGCAGGTCAGGGCGCAGGTTATGTGGCTCTGGCAGGGCGCGTAAATCGAGCTTGTGGTTGGCGTTGTAGGGCAGCTCATCTAGCTGCACAAACTGCTGCGGAATCATGTGCGGCGGCAGCAGTTTCTCTAAAAATGCCCGCAGTTCGTAGCCGGAAAGCGGCCGTTCTGCGGTGTAGTAAGCCATGAGGATTTGCTGCTCGCTGGCGGTGCTTTTGCTGCGCGTGTCGCGGTCTTTGACGATTAGGCGGCTTTTGTCGCGCGTCACGTTGCGCACAACGACGGCGCAGTTGCGCACCGCTTCGTGGCCGCGCAGAGCGGTTTCAATGTCACCCAACTCCACGCGCATGCCGCGCAATTTGACCAAGTTATCGATACGGCCGTAAAACTCAATCGTGCCATCTGCCAGCCAACGCCCCAGATCACCGGTGCGATACACGCGGTCTGGGAACTCATCGTGCAGCGGGTTTTGGATGAACTTGGTGGCCATCTCGTCGGGGCGTTCGATGTACCCTTCGGTGAGGTACGGGCTGCGAATGTACAGTTCGCCGCGCACGCCAATCGGGCAAAGCTGCTGGTTTTTATCGAGGATGAGGATCTGACGGCCGTCAATGGCCTGTCCCACCGAAATGGCTCGCTGCTCTGGCGCCACTTCGGGAATGGCGTGGTACGTGGCCAGCACTGTCTCCGACGGGCCGTACAGGTTGAACAATTTGGCCGGATTGGGGAAGCGATTCAGCCAAGTATGCGCCAAATCAACAGGCAAAATCTCGCCTGCCAACAATAGCTTTTCCACCGTCGGCAGCGGATGGGTGTCGTTGTGGCTCGGCTCATTCTCTAAAATTTGCAGCATTTGGCGGCAGAAGCTGGGCACAATTTGCAAGATGGTAATCTCTGCCTGCCGCACCCAATCAATCAGCGCCTGCGGATTGAAGCGGGTCATGGCCGGAGCCATGCAGAGCGTGGCGCCAAAGCAAAGTGTGCCAAAAATCTCGCAGTAGGAGGCATCGTAGGCGATAGAGGCCCATTGGGCAAAGCGCTGCGGGGCGACAATGCCAAAGTAGCGGCTCTGCCAATCCACAAATTGGCAAAAGCTGAGGTGCGACTGCAAGATGCCCTTCGGTTTGCCCGTCGAGCCAGAGGTGTAAACCATGTAGGCTGGATCGGTCGGCTGCAGCGGCAAATTCGGGTTCGTTTGGGCACAGGCGGCAATAAATTCCGGGCCAAAAACCGTCACAGTGGAATTTTTAACCGCAGAGGGCGCGGAGGACGCGGAGATTTTTTTGTTTTTCTCTGCGCTCTCCGCGTGCTCCGCGGTAAATGTTTTTAAGCTATCAATTGCTAAAATGTCACAGCCAGCAGGCAGGCTTGCCAGCAGCTCTTCGTGACGCTCCAGGCAGCTTGTTTCGAGAATGAAACGCGCTGGCTGAGCTTCGTCGAGGATGGCTTGCAGGCGGTGCGTGGGGTAATGCGGGTCCAGGCAAACAAAAACGCCACCCGATTTGAGCGAGCCAAAGAGCGCTTCTACCTGCTGTGGGCCATTTTCCAGCATGATGGCGATGCGGTCTTGCGGCTGCACGCCCATTTTGATAAGCGCGTGGGCAATCTGGTTGGCACGGCCGTTTAATTCCCCGTAACTCATCTGCCGATCTTCGAAAGTGATAGCCAGGCTATCAGGCGCGTTGGCCACGACCTGCTCAAACATCTGGTGCAGGCCGGGATAATCGTATTGCTTTGTGTCGTTCCACTCGGTGAGCAACTGGTGCTTTTCGTCTGCGGTGAGGATGGGGAGGTGAGATACGGCCGTTTCCGGCGAATCCACCACTGCCTGCGCCAACGTCTGCAAATGACCCTCCAGCCGATCCATGGTTGCTTCGTCAAATAGGTCAGCATCGTAAGTGAGTTCACCGGATTGCAGATTAAATGTGAGGAGAGGGTGGTTGTTGCTGGCGGGCAGTTTCTGGTTAAGGTTTTGCGCCAGCACGGGCAGGTTTTGCGGATCGGTGAGGGTGAGAACGGCCGTTTCCGTACCAACCTGTTCGACCAAAGCAGCAAACGGGGCATCAGCATCAACAGGAACGGCCGTTGGTTTGCCATCCAGCAAGCAGCTCACCTGCGTTTCGCCACTGTAACGATGCAGCAACAGCAGAAACAGGGCCAGCCGGTTGACGGTTGGCAGTTGCATGGTTCTATTCATCGTGTTCGCTGTGGTAGATACGGCCGTTACACGTTGCTCACTCATAAAACTTTTGAGACCCAAAACCTCCCGAAGTTGTGCTTACAATCTTCGGGAGCGTTCCTTTAAATGATTATTAAGGCCAAAATTTAGGCCAGCCCAAATTGCTCAATCCATTTGGCGCGATTTTCGGCGCAGTAGACCCGGGCCCGTTCCATGTCGTCGCTCATCACCCGATCCCGCTCCATGAAAGTGAAATGTTCGCGAAATTCATCATACAGTTTTTGCGTGGCTGGGGAGAGTTGGAGCGGTTTGTTGAAGTCGATGGCCTGAACGGCCGTTAGCAGCTCAATACCCAAAATATATTCCGCATTGTCCACAATCGTTTCCAATTTGTAGGACGATGTGCCGCCCATGCTTACATGATCTTCTTGCAGCTGGCAGGTGGGAATGGTATCCACACTGGCAGGCGTACACAGCACCTTGTTCTCGTTCATCAGGGCAGCGGCTGTGTATTGCACAATCATGAAACCAGAGTTGAGACCGGGCTGATTCACCAAAAAGTCCGGCAAGCCGCGCATGCCAGAAAGCAGTTGGTAAGTGCGCCGCTCAGAAATGTAAGCCATCTCGCTGGTGGCCATCGCCACAAAATCCAGCGCTAACGCCGTCGATTCACCGTGCAGATTGCCGCCAAACAAAATTTGGTCACTTTCCGGGAAGAAGAGCGGGTTATCAGACACGCCATTGCACTCTTTTTCGATGATATCGATGGCAAAGTTCACCGCCTGCCGGATGGCACCATGCACCTGGGGAATACAGCGGAAGGAGTAAGGATCTTGTTTCGACTTATTGCAGGTGGGCAGTTCATAATGGTTGCTGCCTTCCAAAACCTTGCGGAAGTTTGCCGCAACCGTTTTGCGTTCGGGATGGAAGGTTGTCTCGTGGTAGGGTGCCTGGTAAAACGTTTCTGAGGTGCTAAACGCTTGCGAACTCATCGAGGCAAAGAGATCGGCAATCTTGATCATTTCTTCGATGCGCATGAGGGCCAAAGCACCACGGGAATTGATATATTGCACGCCGTTGGTCAGCGCCAGACCTTCTTTCGGCTTCAGACGCAGCGGTTCCCAACCCATCTTTTCCAGAACGCCAGCGGATTCGACAATTTCGCCTTTGTAATAAACCTTGCCCAAGCCCAGCAGCGGCAGCGCCATATGTGCCAGGGGCGCCAAATCACCACTGGCTCCAACGGTTCCTTTTTTTGGAATTGCGGGCACAATGTCGTTGTTCCACATGTCAATAAGACGCTGTACCGGCGCCATGGAAATGCCGGTGTGCCCGGTGCGGAACGTAAGCAGCTTCACGAACAACATCAAGCGCGAGAGTTTTTCTGGAACAATCTCACCAACACCAACCGCGTGGGAAACCACGTGGTTAAACTGGAGCGTTTCCATCTCTTCATTTTCCACGCGGGTTTCGCACAATGAGCCAAAACCGGTGTTGGTGCCATAGATGTAGCGATCTTCGGCCGCCTTTTCGAGCACAAACTGAGCGCCCGCTTCAATTTTGGCAATGACGTCTGGATGCAGTTCCAAACGCGGTATGGTATCGACGATGATGCGCAAATCGTTGAGCTTATAATAATCGAGTGTAACTTGATGGGTATTGGTTTGGTGAGTCATGAATCCTTCCTCAAATGAGTCATTAAAACAGCTTGTCGCAGAATGAAGTTGTGCCAGCTAAGAAAACGTTATGACAACTTTATTCTGGAGAGAATACAGTGTAATAGGGTCGTCTTTAGTTTAGACCAACGCATGAGCCAATAGATTAAACTGGTCTATCGAGCAGATGTCTTCTTCCTGTGGAAAACACAAACGCGCGTTGTGCTTTCTTACTTGCTGTCGCCTAATGCCTGTCAGTGGTGCTTCGCAATTTAAACCCGGCGATGCAATCATGATGAGTAAGGCTTAGATAGTAGGTGTTGTTTGGAACAGAAGATGGCGACAACCATCTTTTTACTTTGGTATTCAGTCTATGATGATATTTTTGAGTGTGGGTAGTCTACCGAGAGTATCTTAACAGCCCACTTACGGGCCAGACTGGAAAACGGCCGTTCTCCCCCACTTTTTAGACGAGGAAGGAATCAGGGAAAACGGCCGTAACTATTCTATTGGCGCAGCAAATTAATTTGGTCGCGCAAGCGCAGCGCTTCGGCGCGGGCCGCTTCGGCGAAATCTTCGCCGCCTGAAGCATAAATAACGCTGCGGCTGGCGCTGATCAGCGGACCAGCCACCTTGTCCGGGCCGTACTTCACCGACATCGCCAAATCGCCCCCCTGCGCGCCAATGCCGGGGATGAGGAAGTTGGCTTCGGGGGCCAGACGACGAGCGGCGGCCAACTCTTCTGGATAGGTAGCGCCGATAACGTACCCTTTGTGTCCGGCTGTCGGCCAGGTCTGGCTTTGGCGCAGCACTTCAGCCGAAAGCCCGCTTTCCTGAGGAAGATCCCCTTGAAATTGGGTGGCGCTTTTGTTCGAGGTGCGAGCCAAAATGTAAACCGCATTGTCGGGACGCTCGCCAATCATCGGCAGCACGGCATCTGAACCTACAAAGGGATTCACGGTAACCGCATCCACCTGCCATTCATCGAAAAGGCCATTGCCCCAGGCGGCCTGCGTATGGCCAATATCGCCCGTTTTGCAATCGAGAACGATGGGAATATCGCGGGGAATGTAGGCAATGGTACGCTCCAGAGCAATGATACCCGCCGCACCCCACTGCAAATAGAAGCCAAGATTGGGCTTGTAGGCACAAACCAAATCGGCC
Organism: Ardenticatenaceae bacterium; assembly: GCA_020634565.1. Taxonomy (GTDB): domain Bacteria; phylum Chloroflexota; class Anaerolineae; order Promineifilales; family Promineifilaceae; genus Leptofilum. The sequence goes on along the minus strand of JACKBN010000004.1, from coordinate 392,147 downwards.
GTAGCGTCAATGATGGCCCGGTTATAGGGCAGGATGGGCTCATCCCACTTGCGAAAATCAACCCGCAGCCGCTCCAGCGAGGGATCGAGACCAATGCAGAGCCAGGAATTATTTTTGTCTTGAATTGCCTTGAGTTTGTCCAAGTATGTCATGCCCCGAATTTTACCCGGTTCAGCCGGAGCAGACACCCTAAAAACGGAATGAAATCACTCGGCAGCCTCTTCGTCCGGGGATTCGGGCGTTTCTTCTGTTTTCTTTGGCTTGGGACGACTGACACTGCCCATCCGTAAATCACTTAAACCAGAAATACTTTTATCAGCAATATCGTCTTTGTCCCGGCTGAGAGCGTAGAGGGCAACGGCCGTTAAGCAAAAAGCTAAAAATGCCAGGGCAAAGAAGGCAACAATCAGTTCATTTCCACCCATTGTATTCTCCTTGGTGATCAAACGGCCGTACTGCCTGGCCATCATGTACAAAATCTCCTACCCCAAGCGGCTCCAAATAATAGCACATGCGTTCTAAATACTCAACCAATTGGGCGAATGTTTTTCTCGTATCTAAAATTTTGCTAAATTAGCGTGGCAATTACGGCCGTTTGGCCAAAATGAGTTCACGTTCAGTATCATCTTCAGGATTCCCCTGCTATAATGGCACCATACGGTTACAGCTATGACGGTTACAGAAGAAACCACCACGCCTGACGGCACTTCAACTCAAACAGACGAACCAACATTGGAATCCATCCCGGAGACAAATGGACATGGTTTGTTGCAGCGGCTGCGTTTTTGGCGGCGCGGGCAAACCTGGCTGGAAATTGCCGGTTACCATGTGGAAGATATTCACACGGACCAACCGGTTGCTATTCAGGATGGGGCCACGCTGGTGGGCAATGTTTTTGCTCCTCGCCTGGTTGTGGCCGGCTTGTTGACAGGTTCGGCCGTTTGTCGAGACCTGCGCGTGGAAAAAAGCGGGCAGGTGCTGGGCGATGTATTTACAGTTGGCTTAACGGTGCTGGGCGGCGGCAACATTCACGGCTGGACAAGCAGCGTTGATGAAGCAGATTTCAAGAAGATTGTTGAAAACGGCCGTCTTCCCGGTGAAGGCGAACTCATTCGGTATGAAAACGGGCACGATCTGCCAGAAGGCCATCTGCTCAACCGCAACGAAGCCCAAATCGAGGCGCTGCACCATTTGCAAGCCGAAGCGGCCATGGCGTTGGCGGCTCGCGCCGAGTTAGAACAAGATTTTCAGCGGCGGCTCACGGAGCTAGCCGGAGAATCCACCAACACCATCGCCAGCCTGAAGCAAGAGTTAACCGAGCTGCGTACCGAACTGACGGCCAAGCAGACCCAGCTGGATGAAGCGCAGGAAGCGCTGCGCCACCGCAAAAGCCAGGTGGAACGTCAGGCCAACGAATTGGCCATCGCGCGCGATCTGATGACTGAGCAAAATGATGATCTGACCAATTTGCGCCAGCAGCACACCCAGCTGCAAAATACGCACACCCAATTACAAACAGAAAAAACGGCCGTTTCCGACGAATTAGAAACGGCCGTACGAGAAATCAACACCCTGCGGGATCGCATCCACAGCCTGGAAGTGGCCCACAAAGCCAGCCTGATGCACACTTCCGAGCAGGAAGAGTCGCTCATTCGCTGGCAGGAACTGGCCGAAATCACCGAAAAGAAAGCGGCCGATCTGGAAGGCGAGCTGGATAAATTGCGCCAGCAGATGGAAGAGAACAGCGCCGTTCTGGAAATGCAGCGAGAACAGCGCCGCGCCACAGAAACAGAGCTGGAAAACGTGCTGAATGAGCTAACCGAACTGCGCGCAGAAACTGCCGAGCCTTTGGCAAAGGCCCAGCAGCTGGTGGATGCTGAAGAGCGCATCGCTGCTCTGGAAGCTGAATTAGCAGATGCTGAACATGCGCATTTTGAACGCGTTTTGTGGTATAAAGCGGAGCTGGAAGCCAGCCAATCGGCGGCAACTACAGCGGAAAAGACAGTGGCCGAGCAGGCAGAAAAGTTAGACGCTCTGGAAGCATCGTTAACGGCCCAGCAAGAAGAAATGGCTCAGGAAATAACCCGGTTGGAAACGGCCGTTGCCGAAGCGCAAAGCACCTTAGAAACCAACCAGGCGGAATGGACCGAGCGCCATGAAAAGCTGGTCGAGCAAAACATGGGCTTGCAGACCGTTGTCCAAGAACAAAAGATACGGCTGGATGCCAGCGAAACAGAGCTTAATCGCTTCTTGAGCCAAACCACTGCTCAGGGACAGCATCTGGCAGAAATCCAGGCCCGACTGGTTGAGCGCGAACTCCAGCTTAAACAAGCGGTGGAAAAGATTAACGCGGCGCGCAGCATGATTGAAAAGCAAAATCAGGCGATCAAGCAGATTCAGCAAAAAGCGGGGGAACGCATCCGCGCTTTACAAATGCAGTTGGTTAAACAGTAACCCAAAGCAGCGCCGTTTCGCGGAAGCAAGAAATTATAAAAGCTCAAAGGCTTGCTTTACAGGGAGAAAAAGTTGTCTGAAATCGAATTAGCCGTTATTGGAGGCAGTGGCCTCTATAACATGGCATCCCTTACTGACATCGAAGAACTGAAAATTGACACACCTTTTGGCCCGCCATCTGACACAATCATGGTGGGCACGCTGTACGGCCGTCGCGTCGCTTTTTTACCCCGGCATGGTCGTGGTCACATTCTAAATCCCAGCGAAGTGCCTTATCGAGCCAATATCTTTGCCCTCAAAACATTGGGCGTGCGCTACATCATCTCCGTCAGCGCCTGTGGCTCTTTGCGGGAAGATTATGCCCCTGGCCATATCGTCATTCCTGACCAACTGTTTGATCACACCAAAGGGCGGGCTAGCTCCTTTTTTGAAAAAGGTCTGGTGGTGCATATCAGCATGGCCCATCCTTTTTCACCAGAAATGAGTCAGGTCATTGCCCAAAGCTGCCGGGCCGCAGGAGGCACCGTACACGAAGGCGGCACGTTCATCACCATGGAAGGACCGCGCTTTAGCACCAAAGGGGAATCCAACCTATACCGGCAGTGGGGCATGAGCATTATTGGCATGACCACCAGCCCGGAAGCCTTTCTAGCCGCCGAAGCGGAAATCGCGTACGGCGTTATGGCGCATGTTACTGACTATGATGTCTGGCACGAAAGCGAAGAAGCGGTGACCGTGGAAATGGTGGTGCGCACCGTGCAGCACAACACGAAAATTGCGCAGGATGCCATCAGCCACGTGGTGCAAACGATGGATGAATGGGCCGGCGAGTTTGCCGCGCACCAAATGTTGAAAAATGCCATCATCACCGATCCAGCGCATGTTTCCAGCGAAATAAAGCAAGAATTAGCCCCGCTCATTGGCAAATACCTGGCGTAACGCACCCTCCATTGGCTCTATGCGCAGCCTCTCTTTTTTGCTCCCTTCGGACAAACCACACGGCCGTTCTGAACTTCTGCTTCTCCTTTTAGCGGCGCTGTTTGTGTTTAGCAATGCGCTGGCACTGGGACTGGCTCGTGACGGCCGTATTGATGGCAGCACGCTTTGGGGGCCGCTTTGCTGGCTGGCGGCACAGGCAACGGCCGTCTGGCTGCTGCGCCAATACGCCCCCACCCACGATCCTTTTTTGCTGCCCCTCATCAGTTTGCTAACCGGCTGGGGCATTGTGCTGCAAGATCGCCTGGCACCGAATTTCCTAGTGCGGCAGGTGGCTTGGGTGGTTTTGGGAACGGCCGTCCTGGTGGGAATCACCCTGCTGCCGCGCAACTTGCGTTGGCTGCGTCGCTATCGTTACACATTGCTACTGCTGGGCATTTTACTGCTGGTTGCTACCCTGTTGTTTGGCATCAATCCGACGGGCGTCAGCATCGCGCGCTACTGGCTGCGGCTGCCTATTCCCTTCCTCAATCCGGTTTATTTTCAGCCGTCGGAACTGCTCAAGCTGCTGCTGGTCATTTTTTTGGCCAGCTATTTTGATGAGCGGGAAGCGGTGGGCGCCTTGGTGGGCAACGGCCGTTTGCAACGCATTTCCTATCTGGCTCCACTGCTGTTGATGTGGGGCTTCTGCATGGTCTTGCTGATGTGGCAGCGAGATTTAGGTGCGGCCACGCTCTTTTTCATCGTTTTTCTGAGTCTGGTTTACCTGGCCACCGGCGATTGGCGCGTGGTGGCTGGCGGCGTGGGTCTGCTGCTGCTGGCAGGCATTTTTGCCTACTTTGCCTTTAGCCTGGTGACCCTGCGCATCGACGCCTGGTGGAACCCCTGGCCAGATGCGGACGATCGCGCCTTCCAAATTGTGCAGTCACTGTACGCCTTGGCCGCAGGCGGCATTTGGGGTCAGGGCATCGGGCAAGGATTTCCACAATACATTCCCGTGGTGCATTCCGATTTTGCCTTCGCCGCCATTGCCGAAGAGTGGGGACTTATTGGTAGTTTGGGCGTGGTGGGCTGTTTTGCTTTGCTGGCCCATCGCGGTATGCGTTTGGCGCTATTGGCAGAACGGCCGTTTCGCCGTTATTTGGCCGCCGGCATCACCATTTTGCTCTCGGCCCAAGCCTTTCTGATTATGGCGGGCGTTACCAAGCTGCTGCCGCTTACCGGCGTGACCCTGCCTTTTGTCAGCTATGGCGGCAGCTCGATGCTCATCAGCCACGTCATGGCGGGTTTGCTACTCTATCTCTCGACCAAAACCAGACAGATCCATCTGTAATGAAACCAGTATCCATTCATGAATAATCATTCTGCCCAAGAACATCTCCATAAAATGCAGCGGGCCATCCTACTGGCCTTTTTTGCCGTGGCGCTGTCGCTGCTGTTTTGGAGCGTGGCCCGCAGCGACGCTATCCTGGCCCGCGATGACAATCCGCGGCTGGTTGAGGCTGAACTGCGCATTGAACGCGGCCGTATTTTGGACCGCAATGGGCTGATTCTGGCGCACACGATTGGGGAGTTAAACGCGTTAACCCGCACCTATCCGTTCCCCACCATTGGCCCAGCCGTTGGTTACTACAGCTTCCGGCACGGCACGGCAGGGGTAGAAGCCGGCTTTGATGAGATTTTGCGCGGTGAGGATGCCTCGTTTACGGCCGTCTTTAACCGACAGCTCTTACACACGCCTCAGGTTGGCCGCGATGTGCAGCTCACCCTCGATGCCGAGCTGCAAGCCACCGCCGAAGCGCTCTTTGGCGAGGCACAAGGCGCTCTGGTGCTGCTGGAAATCGAAACGGGCAATGTGCTGGCGATGGTGAGCCATCCTGGCTACAACCCTAACCAGCTCGATGAAAATTTTGATGATCTGGTAGAAGATGAAACGGCGCCCTTGCTCAATCGTGCCATTCAGGGCCAATATCAGCCGGGATTGGTGCTACAGCCATTCATCCTGGCCGCTGCCCTGGATGCAGACCGCATCCAGCTAGACGGCACGGCGCTGAATGCCAACCGTCCGGTGTCTGTGAACAATGCCATTAAGCGCTGCCAATCCGCCCCACCCGACAACGCCACTTGGGCCGACGTGCTGCGCTATCGCTGCCCCGGCCCTATGCAAGATTTGGCGGACCGACTGGGCGGTTCCGGACTCGACGATATTTTCATGCGCTTTGGTTTTCTCACACCGCCAGAGCTACCGCTAAACACAGAAACGCCTGAGCTGGAACCGCTGGCAGATCCGCTTCAGGCGGGTATTGGGCAAGATAATTTGACGGTCTCCCCCATGCAAGTGGCGTTAGCGCTGGCCGCCTTGGGCAATGACGGCCGTTTACCCACACCTCAATTGGTAACGGCCGTTCAAGATGAAAACGGCGTCATGCAGCCCGAACTGGCGGCGCTCGGCAGCGAAAATGTAATCACCAGCCGTACCACCAGAGACATTCGTGAGCTGTTTAACATGGATGGCACCGCCAGCTTTGCCGTCTCGGCGCTTTCCGGGCCAGACAGCCGCAATAGCTGGTATTTGCTGCTTACGCCAGCAGACGAACCCCGTTATGCTATCGTTGTGGTAGTGGAAGACAGCGAGGATTTAGAGTTGGTACGTGATATTGGGAAAGGGTTGGAAACGGCCGTAATTCGCCAAGATCAGCCCAATTAAAAAATGCCCCAGCTTCTATTGAAGCCAGGGCATTCCAAAACGCTTAGTCTAAAATACGAAGGGAGTTAGCTATCACTCGTACCAATCATTTTCACGCTGACGCCGACTTTCGCCAATATGCATCGCCGTGCCAATGACACCCAGGAAAATACCAATAATAGATGCTGCAAACGCTAGAAAGTTAAGTAAAAATGTGGACTCCACAAAACCCATCACAATAGCAAAAGGCAGCACAGCCCCAATTAATACCAGGAAAAATCCTATAACTACCAAGCGATTAAGCGGCATTCATTCCCTCCTCATCATACAACCAGCAAGCCACCTTATGATGCGGGGCAACTTCTACGTTAGGCGGCCGTTTCACCTCGCATAATCCCTCAATAATCTTAGGACAACGCGGATTAAAACGGCAGCCCGTGGGTGGATTCACCAAACTCGGCGGTTCACCTTGGGGCACCTCACGCATCACCAAAGCATTATCAGCATTTGGATCAGAAGACGCTTCTAAAAGCGCCAGCGTATAAGGATGTTTAGCATCCTTAAGCAGATCTTCCATCTTGGCAATTTCAATCACTTCCCCAGCATACATTACAAAAATATACTCGGAGAAATACCGCACCGTAGAAAGATCATGCGTAATATAAATAACCGACAAATTATGCTTTTCCTGCAAATTGCGCAGCAAACGCAAAATCTCAACCCGCACAGAAGCATCCAACATAGATACGGGCTCATCAGCTACCAACAGCTTCGGCTCCATAATCATAGCCCGAGCAATGACCACACGCTGTTGTTGACCACCACTAAGCATATGCGGGAACTTAGGCAGAACCTCTTCAACGGGTGCGAGCTTAACCTCTTCCAAAATCTTCTTGATTCGAGTAAGGCGCTCAGTTTTGTCAGTCACACCGTTAATAACCAACGGCTCTTCCATAATCCGCTGAACCGTCATGAAGGGCGGCAATGCACTAAAAGGATCTTGCTGGACATAGCCAATCTTTGCCCGGTAGAGGCGCAAATCCTCTCCCTTCGTTTCTGTCAAACGCTGGTCGTCAAAGACGATGTCCCCTTTCGTAGGCCGGTTCAACCCTAAGATTGTTTTCATCAAGCTAGACTTGCCACAGCCACTTTCGCCGACACAAGCCATCGCTTCGCCTTGTCTTAATTCAAATTGAACACCATCCACCGCACGCACATACCCTGCATGACCAAAACCAAACCGCTTCAACTCATACCAGACATGCAAATCTTGAATTTGCAAGATTGGATTGTCTACAGAACGTGAAACCAATGGTGCTTCATTTACAATTTCGCTTTCAATTTCGCTCATATCTCAAATTCCCATTCCCGGATTTGCGGTTTGCCAGCCTTAAGCGTAAAGCCAGCATTTCACCTCACGTTTGTCTTCTTGCACAATTGTTGGCGGCTCTTCATCACATTTTTCAAATCGCGCCGGGCAACGATCCGCAAACCGACAGCCGGTTGGCGGTTTTAACAAACTAGGCGGTTGGCCCGTAATAAATTCAGGCTCAACAGTCTCCCGCAAACGAGGAACACTGGCCATTAACTTTTGCGAGTAAGGATGTAAAGGTTTGTTGAAGAAGCTATGAGCATCCCCAACCTCAACAATCTGGCCAGCATACATAACGGCCACGTTATCCGCCAGTTCACTAGATGTCGCAATATCATGCGTAATCAAAATGAAGCTTGTTTCCAACTCCTTCTTCACACGCTTCATCAAATTCATGATGTTTGCTTGCGTCAAAACGTCCAAAGCAGAAGTTGGTTCATCCAGAATAACAAGGTCTGGCAGCGTAATGAGCGACATGGCCAAGGCAGCGCGCTGGCGCATACCACCGCTTAACTCAAAAGCATAACGATGCAAAAAGTCAACCGGCACACCCACATGTTCAAACATCTGCACAGCACTCTTAAGTGCCTCTTCTTTTGACAAACCCATGTGGATCATGGCTGGTTCCGCTACCTGATCCCCAATTCGCATAACAGGATTAAGCGCATTCATCGCAGCCTGCGGCACCATAGAAATTCGCTTCCAACGCACTTCACGACGAAAAGCTTCGGTGCTGTAGGTCATGACGTCCTTATCATTCAGCCATACCTCGCCATCATACGTATGAACATTGCGCGGCAGCAACCGAAGAATCGCCTTAGCCAGCGAACTTTTGCCACAACCAGATTCACCAATGACAACAGTCGCCTGGTTTTTGGGCAGTTTAAAGTCAACGCCATCTACTGCCTGAACAACGCCTGCTCTTACCTTGAAGTGCAGGCGCAGCCCCTTCACAACAAGGAGTTCTTTATTTTCTGCTTCCATTCAATTACAGCTCCTGTAGTCGAGGATTAAAGATTCGGTCCAGAGCAAAGCCAACCATTGCAAAGCCTACCCCGCAAAACATCATTAACGCGGCTGGCTCAAGAACCCAATAATAAAATCCGTTAAATAAGGCTCCCTGAGACCGTGCATCAGAGATGAGCTTGCCCCATGTGGGCAGAATCGGATCGCCCAGTCCCAAAATTGCCAATGCTGCTTCCAGGAAAACAAAGGAGGGAACAAGAGACACGATACCGGGGATAACCAACGGCAGGAGCCGAGGAATCATATATTGGAAAATGATGCGCATATCGCTTGCGCCATAAGCACGAGCGGCATCAATATAAGCCAACTCCCGAATTTGTAAAAAGGTGGCACGGTAAGTCTTAATTGACAAACCAAAAATGCTGAACGCAATCACCAACCCCAGCATTAGCCAAATACTTCGAGAGTAGAGCGTACCCACCATAATAAGAATGGGTAGCAGGGGTATGATGTTGTTAACCTCCGTGATACGCTGAATAAGGGCATCCAGCCATCCGCCATACCAAACACCAACGGCCGCAATGCCCAAAGAGGCCATCGTGGTGCCCAATGCGGCAATTAGGCCGAAAGACATAGCAATGGGCGTGCCCCATAATAAAGCTACGGACAAGTCACGTCGCCGATGGTCTGTGCCAGCCAGCCCGTGAACCAAGCCATAACTGACAAAGGTCGTCTCAACTTCGGAATCTGGTTCAAAAAGCAATACCGACAATCTTAATTGGTAAGTGCCTTTTAACACCTGCAAACCTTCCTGTTCTGGATCATCAAACAATCCTTTTTCAGCAGGTACATCCTCAATCCCCGTTGAACGTTCCAGGCGGCGTTGCAGCCGATCATCCTGGGCGAAGCGGAATGACGAGGATGCAGAAGGCGAAAACTCACCAGCACGTATCTCACGGCCGTCTGGTGTATACCATAGTATTTCTACATGCGGCTGCTTCACATTATAAGTGGCGTCAAAGAACAAGATAAGCTCAGGTGGGAATTCGTCATATTGATAATCAAATTCATAGACGTAAATGGCTTCGTGGGTTTCTTCAGAAAGATCCTCGAACGTAGGATTCCCATCGCCTTCTGCACTCTTAAAAACAATTGTTTCCGGCAGTTTGGTATCGCTGAACCAATTTCTCCAAACAGGCCAGGCATTTCTGGGGTACTCAGCCCAAATGTCCTCGCCACCTCGCCACAGGCGAGTGGCCTCACTATAAGGAAGGAAAATTGGTGTCAGGATAGCTATCAAAATCAAAAGACCAACGATAACCAAACCGATAATGGCCGAAGGATATTGCCGCAGCTTTTTGAAATTGAGCAAAATTGAAGTCATATTCTTTATTCCCCTTTCTGCCCGATCCGTACCCGCGGATCAACAAGTGCGTAGATAAAATCGAGGATAAAGACTGTGAAAGCTAGCAAATAAGCATATACCACAATATTTGCCAAAATCACAGGTGTATCAAACGCACCAATAGCTCTAAAATAGAGTTCACCAATGCCAGGCCAATTAAATACAGTTTCCAAAATAATGGCCCCTGTCCATAAAGCGATAAGCAGAAAAGCAAAGTTGGTGATGATATTGGGGAGCGTCGGACGCAAAATGTAGCGGCGTTCAATCATTTTATCCGTCAGGCCTTTGGCTTTGGCCATATCTACGTAATCTTCACTGGAAAAAATGAGGAAGAAAGTACGCCAGGTATAAGCGTTCAAAAAGATAGCATTAATGACAATTGCCGATACAGGCAAGATCATGTGCTTCATAAGACTTAGTGCGTAATCTACGGTATTGTCTGGGGGAGGGGCATCAACCATGCCACCAAAGGGAAGCCAACCCAAAATACTAGAAAAAATAAGAATTAAGAACAAGCCGTAAAACCAACCCGGGGCAGATGAGGTTGGAGCCATGCCCAAGATAAATTTATCCAAAAAACTTCCATACTTTCTGGATAAGCTTAAGCCGAAAGAGAGGCTGGCAAAAAAAAGTATTAAATTACCCGTGCCAAACAATACAAGCGTTGAGGGCAATCGCTCCAAAATAATATCGCGGACAAGTCTAGAACCACTGTCGCTCAAAAGAAACTCGGAAAAACCTAGGTTAAGAGTGAGCGCATCCGACAAGTAGCGGAAACTACGCACAACAAAGGGTTGATCAAGGCCAAAACGTCTTTCGGCTAGAGCGATACGCTCATCAATGATAGCTGTTCTTTCAGCCTCAGGCAGTAAGCGAAACTCCGGGTCAGAGCTCAGGGCAAGAACAGTCGTCTCTCGGATAACGCCACGGCGGATTTCATCTACATGGCCGCCCATGTTGGCGATAATAATCGTAATGTATACACCTGCTACAACAGTAAGAAATAGGGCAAACAGCTTAATAACTGTGTATCGAGCAAGGCGTGTGATTGTTTCTGAACGGGCTTTACGCGATGAAGATTCTATCGAATCAACATCAACTTCCGTATCAAGATTGAAGGCTTCTTGACTCATAGAGTTACCTTTTTCCTTGCAAATAATCTCTATTTATTAAACTTAGTAGAGAAAGAACAGGTTGGAAGCAGTTAGGAAACCACCTCCAACCTGGTTAGGTCTAAATCGGCAACTGCCTATTTAGGACTCGGACTTGTATTGAGCAGCTTAGCGCTGCTCAATACAGTAAAACGAGGTTTTGTTAACTCTATGGAGCCGTTACGAACTGGTATTCGCCAAGGCTTGGCAGAGCGACCAGATTAGAAACGACTACAACCTCGAGCCGGTTTGAACCTTCTTCCAGAGCGGTGGTGGTGTCGGTGCTAAGCACAACTTCCCACAAACCATCTTCAACTGCTGTGGCTTCGCCAGACTCAACCTGTGCACCCGTTGCATCGAAGAGCAAGTAGGTTACAGAGCTGATGTCATCAACAGCGTAGGGACCACCAAAGACGTCAACGAATACGTCAAAGGCAGCTTCTTCACCAATGGTGACACGGCTTGGACCATCAACCTCAACTTCTGCCAAAGCAGGTGAGGAGAAACCAGCAAAGCGGCTTGCCGAATCTGGATGAGAAGCGTAACGGGTAAGAATCGCCTGACCTTCTACCGGGAACACACCGGAGAGGTAATAGATGTTCGTGCCTATGTAGTAGTGACCATAGCGACGAGCAAACTCAGCCAGATTAGCGTAGCGAGCAGCAGCTTCGTCGGCGGTGATGTATTCGCTCATAGTGGCTGCGTAAGGAATGTAGTTTTCTTCCGTAGCAGCAGCCAGCTCGGTAGCAAACGTTTCCAGAGACGGCCCGGCAATCATGTTGGTACGTTGAATTTCGTTCGCATCAGCTTTGTCAGGCGTGAAGGCAAACCCACCATTTTCTTCACCACGGAGCATCAGCGCCATGTTGTGCCAGGCAACAGGATCTCCGTAATCATAAGATGGCCACCAGCTAACGACCATGTTCTCGGCGTCGAGACCAGCATTGTCAGCGTAGTGCTCAATGATAAGTGGATTGGTGGAAACAATGCGCATACCCTTGAAAGCGGACAAGAACTGCTCCAGATTTGGAGCCAGAGATTCGTCGTAGTAAGGGCTGTCCGGGTTACCTAAATCAAAGGTCGTGATCATGCCGATAACGAAGTCAGCCGGACTCATCGGGCTACCATCGTGCCAGGTAATGGTGTCGAACATATCAGCTGGGTAGATAACGGTGCTCTTGTAGACGGCCGTTTGCGTTTCGGTGTAAACGTCAGCCGCGGTCAAGAATACCTGATTAACAGCATCCCATCCAGCGATAGCATCATCGGGTACCACAATTTCAGGCTCGAAGCTTAAGGTCAGCCAGTCGGTAGAAGGAGAAACCCCTGTTGGGAACCCTTCTTGAACCACAACTTCAGCGCTCTCGATGCGGTTCGGAATGGCAATACCGGTGTTCGGATCACTATACAGAGCAGATTCACCAATAGCCCGTTTTACCATGTTGTCGAAGACCCAGTTAGAGCCACCAAAGGGGTTCCAGGGTTCGGTGAAGACACTTGGCAAAGCAATGGTCATGGAACCGCCAACCTCATCAATGAAGCGAACAGTCTTAGCCCAGATACCGGCACCACTTACACCAGCAGCCAGGTCAGTAGATACCTGAACCTCGTCGCTAAATGGCACCAAGGTGGTGCGGCTGGTCACCCATACGCGGGCGGAATTCTCAGCTGCCAGAGGTAGAATCTGACGAACCATGTCACCACGTTCTTCGAGCGTGGTGAAATCATTGTTGAACAATCGCAATGAAAGATCATCAAACTCAGGGGTTACTTCGAGAATCTGGTATGAAGGCCACGGCACGCCACGCGGAGTATAGAAGAAATCAAAGTTATCAACACTGCTGCGATCGATTGCCGTTTGGCTCCAAGCACCTGTATACAGATTCCATTGGCATTCGGCTGGATCGGAGCTAACCCAGATTGGGCTCAACTCGCCAGAGGTACGCTCAACACGCTCAATGGTGAAGCCCATTTGTTCCAGCTGAGTAGCAACATAGTTACCAATTTCCAGACGGGTATCTTCAATGCGGATGAGGAAGATCAGGGTGATGGGTTCGCCAGCATATGTCCACTTGCCATCAACCATCTCAGCGCCCAAACCTTCCATTTCGGCCGTGATAACTTCGTTAGCCTTGTCGAAATCATAGGCATACAGAGCTTCAATGGCCCGAATCTCAGGAGCAAAACGAGCGCGATCAGCACCAGCTTCAGAAATAGCAGTGTACTTCGGTACAGCCAAGCCACCGTACAATTCGTCTGCAATATAATCGCGGTCGATAGCCCAGTTCATGGCCTCGCGAATCTTAGCGTTGTTAAACGGATTGAGCAGGTTTTCATCAGCACAAACGCCATTGTTGAAGAAGATTTCGTCGTACAGACCATACTGGGTAACGGCCGTAATGTTGCCAGCATCGGCGATAGCCTGTACAGCAGCAGCACCACCAACATCGTCAGCAAACATATCAACGTCGCCAGCAGCCAAACGGGCGATGGCGGAGTCCTGATTTGGCTCCTGAACGAAGATGATGGTGTCTAACCAACCACCGGTGCGATTGGCTTCTTCTTCGCTCATGGGGTTGACTTCAACCGTTTCCGTAACGGTTTCAGTAACAGTTTCGGTAACAACACGCGTTACCTCAACCACAACCTCTTCGGATTCGCCAGGAACTTCGACGACCTCTGTTTCGGTAACCACGCGGGTTACTTCAACAGTTTCGGCTGGTGCTGAACAGGCTACTGCTACAGCAGCAACCAACAGCAACAAAATAAGAGATAAGGTTTTCTTCATATGTACTCTCCTCGTAAAGAATTCGTCAAAGTGTTGCAAAATGAACAGTTTGACATGAAATGAGTAAAAACCAACTGCAAAAGGCAAATGCCACTTACATAAAAAGCGACAGCAACCTAAATTCAAGTCTAAGAATCTATTTCGCTATCGTCTTATTACACAAATTTTATAACTCATCAATGTATTTGCTTTTTGATTAAATCAAACTTTGATGAGCTTGCAACCATTTTGGGTCAAGCAAAAAAAACCAGCCCTGTTGCTTTCAACAAGCAATAGATATGGTTTTTAGATTTGTATTCTGTTTTTTCCGATATTGCGCAGGTACGCCATATTGAGATTTCTCTTCTTCTCTTTTAACCATGAAGAATGGTGATAGAATTATACGAATATCATCTGTGGATGTCAAACAAGGGGCAATTAGGGGAACGTGAAGGGATGTCAGGGTGACAAGTTTCCTTCATATAGAACCGAAGTCCCAATGGATTTTATCTCCACAAATCGACATTAAACAGGTTCAAATTGGGAATTTCTGGCATATTCCAAGAAGGCACCCGTTAACATGCCAATTCAGGATGCAACACACGCAACGATCCAACTTCAGCAGATATAAATTATGAATTTTTCCAAATACCACGGTTTAGGCAACATTTATATTGTTATTGAGCCAGAGTCGGTTCCTCAACCACTGGCCAAAACTGCTATTCAAACAATCTGCCATCCGCATTTTGGCATTGGCTCAGACGGCATTTTACTGGGGCCGTATCCCAGCGAAACGTGTGATTTTGGCCTGCGCATCTACAATCCAGACGGTAGCGATGCGGAAAAAAGTGGCAATGGCTTGCGTATCTTCGCCCGTTATTTGCTGGACAGCGGCCGTGTAGGGCATGAACCGTTCAGTGTAGAAACGATGGGTGGCCCGGTAACGTGCACCATTGAGCCAAACGGCCGTATCATTCAGGTAGCCATGGGTCAGGTACGGTTTGATAGTGAAGCAATCCCCGTGACCGGCCCGGCGCGAGAAGTGTTGGCTGAGACCATGGTGGTAAACGGCCGTACATTCTCTTTCTCCGCGGCAACTTTAGGCAATCCACACTGTGTCGTTTTGCTTGAAGAACCCCCTACCCGCGAATTGGCTCACCAATACGGCTCTTTCATCGAGCATTCCCCCCTTTTCCCTCGCCGCACCAACGTGCAATTTTTGTATGTGCAAGACCGGCAAAATATCCAGATTGAAATTTGGGAACGCGGCGCCAGCTACACGCTTGCCTCGGGCAGCAGCAGCACGGCCGCAACGGCCGTTGCGCATCGGCTGGGTTTGTGCGATAACACCGTCACGGTTCACATGCCCGGTGGCACCCTGGCCGTCTCGCTGGATGAAAACTTCTATGGCACCCTCATTGGCCCCGTCACCAAAATTTGCGACGGTGAGATTGCGCCCGAAATGTTCGACTTCCCGCTGCCTGCGTAAGGAAGGTTTGTATGGATTTAGAGCGGCCAGCCGTAAAATTGTGCGCTGAAGGTACACAGCTGGAGTTTGCCGGGCGACTTGAAGAGGCACGTCGCTGCTTTACCGCAGCCTGGGAACAGGCCATTGATGACTACGAGAAATGCATTGCCGCCCACTATGTTGGCCATCTGGCCCAAACCGCCAATGATCAGCTTTTTTGGCATAAAACTGCCCTGGCCCATGCGCAAAAGGCCGAACCCAATCAAGTCGAAACTTTTATGCCCTCACTCTACGTCAATCTGGGGCACGCCTATGAGCAAACAGGGGATGCAGCCCAGGCAACCCATTATTATGATCTGGCGGCAGCGCTGGGTCTGGTTCACCAAGGAGATAGCACATGACGATTAAACACCTGACAACAACAGAATTGGAAGCAGGTCTGGATCACATTCGGCAATCACCGCAGGATGGCGGCGTGTTAGAGATGATTGTGCGACGGCCGTCTACGGATGAACGGGAGCTGCTGCACGAAGGGGAACTGGATACGGCCGTTGGTCTCATCGGCGACAACTGGCAAACACGCGGCAGCAATGCCATGCCCGATGGCTCGGCTCACCCCGATGCCCAACTCACCCTGATGAACAGCCGCGCTGCCGATTTGGTAGCCCAAAGCCGCGACCGTTGGCCGCTGGCGGGCGATCAGCTTTACGTGGATTTTGATTTGAGCGAGGCAAATATTCCAGCCGGCACACGACTGGAAATTGGTGACGCCATTGTAGAAGTCACCGCCAAGCCCCATACCGGCTGCAAAAAGTTTGTCGCCCGCTTCGGCCTGGACGCCATGAAATTTGTGAACTCGCCTGAAGGCAAGCAGCTTCATTTGCGCGGCATCAATACCAAAATTGTGCAGCCTGGTGCCATTCGCATCGGCGATGCCGTCACCAAACTCAGGTAAGAATGGCCGAACGGCCGTTTCACCCTACAAATGCGGCACCTCTTCAATACGACGAATCCCCGTCTGATCCAAAATCAGCCGCAGGTGGCGATTTTCTTTATTCACGCCGGGGCGCACCGTTTTGTAACGCGAAACCAGATTGACGTGGTACACCTTGTGGCATAACAAGGAAACCAATTCCCCTTCCCGAATAATAAAGCGCTCCTGCATCGGCTCCGCCATCTTTTTCAGGAAGTGACGCACGTCAAAGCGCAAAATATCATTGATGCCCGTGATTTCGGGGAAACCGCGCAATACTTTTTCAGCATCTTTAATTTGCAGCTCGATCTCCTTGGTGTAGCAAATAATATTTTCGCCACGCCCTTCATTAGAAATTTCGGTAATCTCGTCGCGGTTGCGCGCCCGCAGCACAGAAAGCGGCACCTCGCGTTCCTGAATGAAGCGAACCTTTTCCCGCAATACCCCTAGGCGATGCGCCCCATCCTGGGTGCGAATGGTAATGCGCCGGTCAAACAAATAATTCTCCAGCCGTTTGGCAAACACAATGCGGCTAATTTCCTTGATGCGATCCTTAAACATATAACCAATCACCAGGGCAATGAAGAAGGGCAAGGTGAAATTGCCAAAGCGAAATTGAAAGTAAAAGGCAACGGCCGTTGCAAAAATCATCGCCAGCCCAGCCGCAAAAGACAAGATAAGCTGCTCCCAATATTGGCCATCCGGTCGCACGTCCGTGTCTAAAAAGAGAACGCTCGACGCATATTTTTTCAGGATAGAAGCCCGGTAAAGATACGTTTCATTGTCGCTGTCCTCCACCAAAAGCGATTCATAGCCGCGCGTTTTGCGATATTTTGCCTCCCGCGTCGTCAATTCACTCAACGCCAGCTTGTAATCCTCGCGGTTGGTCTTCTTGAGATATTCGTCCACAATCTGGAACATTTCCACCGCACTCTCTTCAATTAAAATGCTGATCGACTCATCGGTAAACAAAAACGCGGTAAAAACCGAGGGCGGCACGTTGGGCAAATTAAAGTCCGCCAGCAGTGCTCGATAACGCTGCGTCACACGGGCCGCTTCCGTAATAAATTCATCCACCAGGTTGTGCACCAGGTAATGCGTTTTACCATGCGGGGTGGCCTGCACCTCGGCCACGCGCCGCTCAATGAGGATAAAATGCTCGCGCAGCGCGCTCTTGAGCATGGCGCTGAGCAGCTTCATTTGGGTGACAATTTGTTCGTGAACGGCCGTATTGCTCACCCAATTCCCCTCCCCCACCAACCGTTCAATAATTTGCAGCGGCGACCGGTTGCTTTCCGTAAATTCACGCAGGTTCAGGCTGGGTGTTTTCAAACGAATGTGGCTCTGCACATCCTGGTAAAAGGTTCCTTTAGGATAGGTTTCCGGTGTGATGCCCAAACTTTGCGGCACAAAAAAGTAGGTTGAAATCTGGTAGCGGGTTTTCTGGTCGGCATGCAGTTCATAATCCAGCTTGATTTCAATCTGGTACTGATCATGATGCTTCACCGACTGCTGAATCGTCTCAAGCATAGGGTGATTCCTCTAACAATTGGTCTAGTTTGCGTTTGCTCTTGGTTCATTGAGCCAAAATCTTTGCGGCAGATTTAGCTCGTCATGACACTCCTCGTAGCCACGCTTTCTTAGCGCGCTCTGCTTGCGGCACATGCGCGCAGTTGTGAGGCTACAGGCATTTCCCCTGAAACTTCAAATTTGGCAGGCGCTCTCTGACGCAGTTACCGGGGAAATTTTTGGGTGCAAAAGAGATGCGAAGAGAACGCTAGGTGATGATCTATCCATTTTGGCCTCGATTCGTTGGGAAATTTGTGGCTAAATTCAGGGAAGTTTGAGCAATTGATTGGCAGGCACGGCCGTTTCCTCCCACACACCATCCGCCCACGTCACCCGCACCCGAGCCGCCTCACTAAACTGGCCCAGCCCCACGTGCAGCCGCGTATCTTCCGACGCCAGGTAGCTGCTGCCTACATGCCATTCACGTCGCAGAATACGGCCGTCTGGCAACTCAACTTCCACCACGGCACCGGGATAAAAGCCATTGAGCTGAATTTGCAGCCAGTTGCCCGTGGCGCCGTTGTTTTGCAGCAAGGCAGGCGCACCACCAATCGTGTTGATGGCCACGTCCAGGTCGCCGTCGTTGTCATAGTCGGCCATGGCGCTGCCGCGCGCCAGCAGCGGCCCCACGCCATTCTCGTGCAGGCCCACGGGGCGCGTCCATTCGCGGAACTGGCCCGGCTTGCCTTCCTGCGCCATGTTGCCGTAAAAGCGCACCAGCTCGGGATCAGAGTTGAGATTGGTGATGGGCACACGGCCGTTTACCGTCATCAAATCAATGTCGCCATCCTGGTCAAAATCAGCAAAGTGGGTGCCCCAGCCGGTCATGTTGCTGCCCAGGCCGCTGATACCAATGCGGTAGGTGCTGTAGCGGAAGACCAGTTCGTCCCGCTCATCCATCTCATTGCGGTAAAGGGCGTTCAGCTCCGCTTCCCAATTGGTGACAAACAGGTCAAAACGGCCGTCGCCATCATAATCGCCACCCGTCACGCCCATGCCGCTACCGGAGTCGCCGATGTCGGCGCTGAGGCTCAAATCTTCAAAGTGGAAACCGGCGGGGCTGTCGTCGGGAACGGCCGTGTACAGCCGATTCGGTTGGCCGTCGTTGGCAATGTACAGTTCAAAACGGCCGTCATCATCCAGATCGCTAAAAAGTGCCCCCAGCGCCCGCTCTTCCCGCACCAGGCCCACATCGAGCGTTACCTCGCGGAAAGTGCCGTCGCCGTTGTTGAGATACATCCGATCCGGCAGGCCATAATAATCCTGCGGGAACGCGCCGCTGGGATGCGGAATCTGATTTTGCAAGCTGATGTACGCGCCAACAAACAGATCGGGCCAGCCATCGCCGTTCAGGTCGGCGACGGCGGCGGCGCTGTTCCATTCCGGCGCGTCCAGGCCAGCGGCAGCCGCGCCTTCAGCAAACGTGCCATCGCCCTGGTTCCACAGCAATTTGTTCGGCCCGTCGGCCGTCACAAACAAATCGGGCCAGCCGTCCAGGTTGAAGTCGGCGGCAAGGCAGCCGTTGCCGCGCAGGGCGAGATTGGTGCCAGTTTGGGCCGACACGTCGCTAAACTGCCCATTCTGGTTGCGGAAAAGCGCATTCGTCGGCAGGCCACCGTTCGCCTGCCAATACGCGATCTCATCTTCGGCATAGCTGTTCACCAGGTACAAATCCTGCCAGCCATCTTGATCGTAATCAATCCAGCACAGGCCACCGCCCATCATCGCTGCCGGATCGGCAAAAATGCCCGTGCGAAACGCGCCGTGCTGGAAGTTCAGTCCTGCCTGGGCCGCTACGTTGCTAAATTGCAGATTGGTAATTTCAGGCGGATCGGGAGCAGTGTCGGCAACGGCCGTATTGCCCCTATCTGCCACGCCCAACGGCACTGTCAACCCGGTCGGCACCGGATCAAGCGGAAAGCCGCTAGGCACCGACTCTGGGATGAAATCGTGTAAATCCACCGCTGCTGGATCGGTCAGCGCTTGCAAAAAGGCCACCAAATCAGCGATTTCCTGCTCGGTGAGCGGCAGGCCGTTGATCAGTTCCGGCGCGGCGGTGGCAAGTTGGTCGGTGGCATTGTACGGCCGTACGCTGCTGTAAAAAGCGGGCGGCAAAAATTGGCTGGGATCATAGCTGGTGGCCATGCCGTTGATGTCCGCGTGATGAGCGATGGCCAGCGCCAACGTAGGATACGCCCCGCTGTGAAAATAGGGCGCAGTCAGTTCCACATTGCGCAGCGGCGCGGTGCGGAAGGTAAAGCGATCCCGGGCGTCGAAGGTGACGGCGGCGTGACCCCAATCGTCCCTACCCTCTGGCCCGTGCCCTTTGCCCGGCCCTAGCTGCGGCACCAGCAAGTTGTGGAAATGCAAATCGGTGAACAGGTCACCCGCGTGGCAGGAGGCACAGTTTACGGCCGTATTCGCTTCCCCATAAAAAAGTAGTGCCCCCCGCTTTTGCTGCTCCGTCAGCGCCGTCGTGTCCCCAGCCAAATAATCGTCCCAGGGCGCGTTGGTCATGATAAATTGGCGCTCAAAGGCGGCGATGGCGGCAACAACGGCCGTAATATCCGGCTCCGGCGTGCCAAACAGCGCCTCAAACTGCTCCGTGTAGCCCGGAATCTGGTAGAGGCGGCTCATCAAACCGCGACGGATATCTTCTGGCAGCAGGTGGCCAAGCGTAGCCCCGGCCATCTCGTGCAGGCTGGTAACGGGAAACATCGCCTGGGCAGCCAGCGCGTCGGTGAGCTGCCGCTGGTTGACCTCATTTTCCAGCGTGGTCACGATGCCCGCATAGCCATCCACACGGCCGTCCCAAAACTGCACGGGCAGCAGGGCGCTGTTCAAAATGGTGGGCGAATTGCGCGGCACAAACGCGCCGATGAACGGATTGTGCACCAGCTGATTGGCTTCTTCTGCACCCAAATTCACCATCTCCACAAATTCGCGCTGCGGCCCCAGCCCCGCCCCGCCAGTGCCGATGGGCAGCGCCCGGCCATCCCCCATCGCCAGGGCGGGATGGTGGCAAGTGGCACAGCTGATGTTCTGGTCACCCGAGAGCACCGGATCGAAAAAGAGCTGCTGGCCCAATTTCACCAGAGCTGGATCATCGGCGGGGCGATCGGTGCCGGGATACGGCCGTAAACCCTGCTGCCCAACCACAAGCTGCAAAACCGCATCCAAATCATCAAATTCCTGACGCGTGGTGGCTACTTCTGCAACGGTTTCGGGGGCAGACAGGCTTTCCGCCTCTGGCTGACCCCAATATACCTCGATGATATTGCCCTCAAACACCTGGCTGATCAGCAGCGAACCATTGGCGCGGGGTAGCACCGAGGTGGGGAAATTCAGCCCGTCCAGCACCAATTCCAGCTCGCCGTTGGTAGAAACGCGGCTGAGGCGGCCGCTGTTGGCCAGATACCCCTCGCCGCTAAAGCAAGAAGCATCCTGCCGGAAGCGGGCAAATTCCAGCAGCCAGATGGTGCCATCCGGTCCCCGCGCCACGTCGATGGGCATGTTCAGGCCATCTACCACAACACGCTCATGCCGATCCTCATCAATAGCCACCAAACGGCCGCTGTCGGCGGGATACGGGCAACCACCAAAGAGGGTCACAAAATATTCATGCCCCACTCGTTCAATGCCCGTCGGCACGGGATCGATGCTGCCGTTCTCCACCTTGATTGAGGAAAAGCGGTGAAAAAAGCGGGTGGTGCCGTCTGCCGTTTCTTTGGCCACGCCGTTGCCGCTGGCGTCGCTCACCACGGGGATGCCGTTGGCGTCAAACGTCATGTCGAACGGATTGATGAGCTGGACGTTGTTGAGGGGCTGCATCCGTTTGGTCAGGTTTTCGGCCGTGATCGGGCTTTCAGACAGTGAAAAGCTGCCGGAGGCGGGCATCGCGTAAAGGGCGCCGAGGTTGAAATGAGCGGTGTAGAGCGTCAGTCCATCTGGCGATAGTTTCACAAACGGCACCCCGGACAGGTCGCCGGAGTCTCGCCCGCTGGGCAACCCGCTAATCAGACGCCCCACCTGGCCATTGGGCATAATCAGGGAGACGCCCGCTGACATGTCGTTGTTGCCGGTGCCTTCTTCAGCCACCAGGACGGCCCCATCGGGCATTTCAGCCATGCCAGCGGGATTGAGCAGGCCGCTGGCAAACTCTCGGGTGAGCAAAACGGGGTCAGGTTCTGGTTCTGGGGCCGGTTGGCAAGCCGCCATGAGGAAAAGTAGGAACACAGAGAGCCACAGAGGAGCCACAGAGTTGCGCAGAGAGGCTTTGAGAAATCGTGTTTGTTTTTTGGGGAAAATAAGTTCGTTCATCTTGCACCTGTTAGGGCAAGTTTAACAGGATATCGGGGCGATCGGAAATGAGGCCGTCTACGCCCCAGTCGATGAGCCGCTGCATATCTTCGGTTTCATTCACAGTCCAGGGAATGACTACCAGCCCTTCGGTGTGTGCTTTGGTGATTAATTCGGCCGTTACGTCCCGCTGATTGGGTGACCAAATGTCAAATTTGTAGGCGGCATAAACGTCCAGCTTGGCCTCGCCACCAGTGGTGAGGGCGGCCAGGCGAATGTCGCTGTCAATGTCGCGAATGGTGCGCAGGGAGCGGTGGTCGAAGCTTTGGATAATGACGCGTGAGGTGAGGGAACGGCCGTTCACCACCGCCAAAATTGCCAATTCAAACGGCCCTGCTTCGCCGCCGGTAAAGCCATCATCAATGTACTCAGGATGGTCCGGTTCGCGCTTGGTTTCGATATTGAATTGCACCGTGGCCGCGTTGTTGCGCTGCGCCTCGGTTTTTAGCTCCGAATTGGCATACGCGTCCACAAAATCGAACAGTTCCGCCAGGGTGATGATGCGGTAATCGTTGCCAGCGAGTTGGGTGGAAACGGCCGTTTGCTCCGGAAAACGCTCCTCATCCGGGTTTAAGTCACAAATGTAGGACTGCACCACCGATAGCGGCTGCTGGCTGATAAAAATGCGCCGCAGCGGATTGCGCGGATCGGGCGCATCAGGATCAGCGGGATTGTCTGGCAGGCGGCATTTTGTGTCGTCGAGAATCGGATCATGCCACACCACTACCTGGCCATCCTGGGTGAAGTGCAAATCCAGCTCCAGCGTCGTCACGCCGAGGTCAAGCGCGGTTTCAAAGGCTGGCAGGGTGTTTTCCGGCCGCAAGCCGCGCGTGCCCCGGTGCCCTTCGGCGTCAAAGTTGGGCGGCAGGTTACCGGTGCCGATAAAAGATAAAGCGATTGCGTCAGAAGCCATCGTTTCTGGCTGCTCCGTCTGGCTGGCCGAACCACAGGCCAAAAGAAAAAGCGGCAGCAGGAGAAAAATGAGCGGTTTGAGTTGCTGCCAAGATAGTCTAAGCATTTAGGTTAATCCGTAGCCGCACTTTCTTAGTGCGAAGGCGAAGATTTATGAACCTGAAGAAAATAATTCGGTAATGACCAACAAAGACATTTCAGGTTCATTTAAGGCGATTCAGCATCAGGTTTTTTACCGATATTATTTCTGAATCGCCATGAATCCTCGGCTACAACAAAAGCGAAAAGGTGGCAGATCGGAACCGATCTGCCACCTTTTTAAGCTAAATCCGGGTGATTATTCAAAGAAAGCGTTGTAGTCGGCCAGTTCCTGGTTGGCTTTTTCGGCAGCGATGTCCAGGGCTTCCTGGGCCGTCATGCCGTCATCCAGTACGGAGCTGTACGCCTCAACAATCAGACGACGAATTGCCGGGGACGGACCGGAACGGCCACCCAACACGGCGTAGTTCGGGCTGCCATCGTCCAACGTGGTCTTGGTGCTTTCCAGCTGGTTGATAGCGGTCACGAAGTTTGGATTTTCATCCCAGAAGGCGGTCAATTCAGCATTGCCACTGATGTCGGTGCGTACCGGGAAGTAGCCCGTACCCGTGTGCCAGGTCACCTGCTGTGCTTCTTCAGCCATGAACTTCATGAATTCCCAAGCGGCAGCGTTGGTTGCTTCATCACCAGAGTCGATGAGCCACAAAGCAGCACCACCGATCACCACACCGTTACGGTCGCCCGCGCTGTCGGCGTAGGGGATGTACATGGTGCCAACTTCAAACTCAGCGCCATCTTGGAAACCACGCGTACCAGCGGTTGAGTCGAAAACCATGGCAGCTTCACCGGCAAAGAAGACGGTGTCGGTGTCGGTCCAGGTGTTGCCCAGGTTCGGGGAGTAACCATCGGCAATCAGGCCGGTGAGGAAGTCGAACACCTCGACGCCTGTGCCCTGGTTGAACATGACTTCACTGGCGCGACCGGTACGGCCGTTGTCATTGTTGAAGTACAAACCACCGCTGTTGGCCAAAATCTGCTCGAAGTACCAACCAACCTGACCCAGGGCGATGCAGTATTCGGTCTCGCCACTAGCCTGGATAGCATCACAAGCAGCCAGCATTTCGCTGAAAGACCAGCTGGTGCCCTCTGCCGGGGGCTCAACGCCAGCCGCGGCAAACATATCTTTGTTGTAGAACAAGATCGGTGTGGAGCTGTTGAAAGCCATCGCCACCATACCTTCACCGTCGCCATAGTAATCGGCTACAGCAGGTACAAAGACGCTGGAATCGTAACCATCAGCAGCCATCAGGTCGTGGGCAGCAATGAGGCGGCCCGTGTCGATCATGGTTTGGGAAGCGAGATCGAAGTTCTGGATGATGTTGGGTTCGGTGCCGGTTTCGAAGGCAGCCAGCAGGGCGTTGTAGGTGTCATCGTAGGAGCCCTGGTAGGTGGCGTTTACCACGATACCATCCTGGCTGTCGTTGAAGCGGGTGACCAGTTCATCGACCACAGCGCCGAGATCGTCGGCCATGGCGTGCCAGAACTCGAGGGTAATGACCTCATCACTCATCTCTTCTTCCATGGGTTCTTCGCTGTCAGCGGTGTCTTCGGATACGGCCGTATCTTCCGTCGTATCAGCAGCCGTGTCCTCGGTGTCTGCTGGTTCATCGGCCGTGTCGCCACCACCACAGGCAGCCAGCACCAAAGCCAAGGCCAGCAAGAGCATCCAATATTTGAGCATTTTTCTAGACATAGTTCCTCCGTTTAAATTAACTTGTGCGCCACACGATTGTGGTCGCGAACTTTTTCTTCACCAGGCACATCCCGGGTTAGTGCCGGTGTTAAAAACAACTTGAGACCCCCACCCTAGCCCTCCCCCTGAAAGGAGGGAGGGAATCTAGCTCCCTCTCCCTTGTAGGGAGAGGGTCGGGGTGAGGGTAAAACTAACCTTTCAATCCCGTCATGGCGATACCCTTCACCAACTGCCGGTTGGCAATAAGGAAGAGCAGCAACGTCGGCAGCATGACAATCACCGCACCGGCCATCAGCGCGCCCCAATTGGTGCCGCGCTCCTGATTGGCCAGGAAAAAACGGATGCCGATCTGCACGGTGCGCATCTCGGTGTCGTTGGTGATGATGAGCGGCCACAGATATTGGCTCCAGGCGCTCAAAAAAGTGAAGATGGCCAGGGCACTGATTGACCCTTTGCTCAGCGGTACCACAATTTGCCACAAAAAGCGGAAGTTGCTGGCGCCATCAATCATGGCGGAATCATGCAAATCTTTGGGCAGCGACAGGAAAAACTGCCGCAGCAAGAAAACGCCAAAAGCACTGGCCAGGAAGGGCACCGTCAGGCCAAAATACGTGTTGGCCCCAAGTGAATTACAGAAAGCGGCCGTTTCGCCAAACAGTTCCATACAATTTTTAGGCAGTTCGCTAACCATGATGAAATTAGGAATGAAGGTCAGCTGAAAAGGCACCATTAAGCTGCCCAAGATCAGATAAAACATCACGTCGCGGCCCCGAAAATTCAAAAAGGAGAAGGCAAACGCCGCCAAAATACTAAACAGCACCTGGAAGATCACAATGACCCCGGACTGAATAAAACTGTTGAGCAAATAACGGCCGAATGGCGTGGCATTCCAGGCAGTGACGTAGTTTTCCAGGGACCATTCGCGGGGCAATAACGTGTTCGGGTTTGCCGAAATGTCTTGCAGCGATTTGAAGCTGGTAAAAATAGCAATAATGATAGGCATGGCCACAATCAAACCGATGGTTAGCAGGAAAATCTGCATGGCCAGATCGGTTGTGGCGATTTTGCGTTTGGGTTTGGATGAGGACATAGGCATTGTCATGAGTAATGTACCCTCCGGCCAAAGCCACGGAATTGGACAATGGACATGATGATGATAAGCAGCGCCAACAAATACGCCTGGGCTGAGGCGTAACCTCTAAACGGCGTACCCACAAAAGCATCGACGTAGATGGCATAAATCATGTTCGTTGTGGCCTGCCCTGGGCCACCATCCGTAAGAATATTGATTTCGCCAAAGGTTTGCAGGCTGTTAATAACATTGATAATCGTTAAAAAGAAAAGCGTGGGTGAAAGCAGCGGCAGGGTGATATGGCGCACGCGATGCCACAGGTTGGCTCCGTCTACCTTGGCGGCCTCATAGTAAGTGGAATCGATGTTTTGCACCCCAGCCAGGGCGATGATGACGTTGAAACCCAACTGCCGCCAGACGACGGCCAGCGTAACGGCAACCAAGGCCCAATCCTTGGAGGTGAGCCAATTCACTGGCTCAAAGCCCAGCAGGCCAATCCAATGGTTCATATAGCCGACCGCCGGGTTGTACATCCAGCGGAAAATCACGCCAGTGACGGCGCTGCTGATGACAATCGGCACAAAAATGAGCAGGCGGTGCAGCCAGGAAAGCCGCTTAAGCGGATATGCCAGGGCAATGGCCAGGGCCACAGCAATAATGATGCCCGTCGGCACGGTGCCCAGGGTAAACAGCAGCGCCACTTTGAGATTGTTGTAATATTCCCCGCCAGAAATGAGCTCATTCCAGAGGCGCTGGTAATTTTCCAGGCCAACGTCAATGACTGCGCCGCCAAACGGGGCCACGCGCGTCAGGCTCATCTGGAAGGAGCTAACAATGGGCCAATACACAAAGATGCCCAAAATGATGAGTGTGGGCGCCAGGTAAAGATACCCTTCCGCTGTTTTGAAAATCTTCTTCAATGGTTCCTCCTCCTTAATTACCGCCAACCCAGTTCAGAACAAAATTGACGGTAGCGTGCTTTGAGGGAACGGCCGTCTTTCGGCAAAAAGTAGTCTACGTGAGCCCCCTCCCGCAAATCGTGCCAGCCTTCGGAAAGGTTGGCGGCCAGCCAGGCAATGCCCTGCGAGGTGGCCTGCTTTACCTGCGGGCGCAGCACCACCCGCTGCGTCAGATTGGCCAATCGTTGGCACAAACCATCCAGGGCCGACAAACCACCCGTAATGCGAATCCGCTTGACGCTTTGGCCGGTGTTGCTCATCGCTTCCAAATTGATGGCTATAAGAAAAAGAATGCTTTCGACAATGGCCACGGCCTGTTCGGCTCGCGACGGTTCGGTCGTTCCGTTATCCAGAAAATGCGGATTTTGCTCGCTGCGCCAAAAGGGCGAACCCAAACCGCCGATAGTGTTAATAAACACGGGCGGCGTCTCCACCGAGCTAAGCCAATCGGCTAATTGAGGGGTCACGTCTGCCTCACCCCACTGATCGGCGGCCCATTTGATGGCCGCACCTGCCCCGTTGACCGTGCCTTCCAGCAAATAGGTCACGTGGTCGGCGCTGCTGTTGGCAATGCTGGCCAGCAAGCTGGGATGCTGCATCAGCTGGGTGTTGGTGGACAGCAGCACAAATGCCCCGGTGCCCACGTTGACGATGAGCGTGCCGTCTTCCAGCTTGCCGGGACCGTGAATGGCGGCGTTTTGATCCCCATTTACGGCCGTTAACGGAATCCCCGTCCCACGAATCGTGCCAAAATAAGACTGCGTGGGCTGGCAGTCGGGCAGCAGCTCACGGGCAATGCCAAATTCCCGCAGCAGTTCCGATGACCATTCATGCTTTTGTAAATCCATCAGCTGGGTGCGGGAGGCGTTGACGTGGTCCACAATGCAGGGCGTGCCGTCCAGCAGATTGGCAATGACAAACGCCGCCAGCGGGCCGAAGACCAGTTCTTTGTTGCGCAACGGCCGTTCCAAATCCGGGTAGTTATCCAGCAGCCAACGTAGCTTGCTTGCCCCGTAGTGCGGCGACAAAAACAGCCCGCTCTTCTTTTTAATCGCCACCCCTTTGCTGGCCAGCGGTTCCAAATAGCTGGCCGCCCGCCGATCCTGCCAGCTCAAAACCGGGGTGAGCGGTTCGCCGGTATGCCGGTTCCAGGCCACAATGCTGGAGCGCTGGCTGGCCAGCCCGGCGCAGACGATGCCTCGCTGCTGCACCACCGGATCAGCTAACACTTGCTGCATGACGTGATGAACGGCCGTGTTAATCTCCGCCGGGTCCTGTTCAATTTGGCTGCTGCTCAACTGATTCAGCGCAATCGGCTGGTCGGCAAAAGCCACAGCATCGCCTGAAAAGTCATACGCCGAAGCCCGCACGCTCAGCGTGCCTACATCTAGCGCCAAAATCAACTTGTCCGACTGTCGCTCTGCCAAAACCGTCATGCAAAAATCCTGGTTTGGGGGATTTTCCCGGTTGCTCTTCCTATCGCCCCCATTCATACCAACTGCCCATTTCGATTGCAAGAAATATCAGAGTAATTGCACAAATTTGCAGATAGCGGCAAAATCGGCCTGTAAATCTGTGCAAAATGGATTCGTTTTAGATTGGACCATTTTAATTGCCGCCAATGCAAACCGGTTCAATGAAAAAAATGGTCCAATCTTCGATTAACGAGGTGACTTAATGGATGCCAAGCAACAACAGCTGGAAAACGCGCTGCACGCCGCCCAAATGTATTACTACCAAAATCTGCCCATGAAAAAGATTGCCGCCGAGCTGCAAGTCTCCCACTCCACCGTGTCACGGCTGCTCAGCTGGGCCAGAAGCCAGGGCCTCATCGAAATCCGCATCAACGACATTCGCGGCCGGGCCGACACGCTGGAAGAATCGATCAAGCTGCACTTCAAAATCAACAGCGTGCAAATTGTGCCGGTACCGGAAATTGCGGGAGAACATGCCTGGCAGGAACGCGTGGCCAAAGTAGCCGCCAACACGCTCAACCAGGTCATCGAATCGGGCATGATTTTGGGGGTGGCCTGGGGCGGCACGATTAACCTGGTGGCGGCCAACCTGACGCCAAAATCACTGGTGGGGGTACAGGTGGTACAGCTAAACGGCGGGGAAATTGTGTCTAATCCCAGCGTAAACCACGCGGGCTGGCTGGTGTCGCAGTTTGCTAGCAATTATGAGGGCAAGGCACATCTGTTTCCCGTGCCCACCTTTTTTGATTATCCCGAAACGAAGCAGGCGCTGTGGCGCGAGCGCAGCATCCAACAGGTGCTAGATTTACATCGCCAAGCCGATATTTTGCTCTTCACCATCGGCTCATCGCAGGGGCAAATGATGAGCGCCACCTACATGGGCAACTATCTACGCGAAAATGACTTTGCCGAGATGGCGCAAGAGGGGGTCGTCGGCGACATCGCCAACATCATGATCCGACAGGATGGCAGCTGTGTAGGGATTCCGCTCAATGAGAGGGCCTGTGGACCTAATTTGGAGCTGTTTCGCAAGGCGGGGCGCTCCATTTGCGTGGTGTCGGGCTACAACAAGCTGGCGGGACTGCGGGCGGCGCTGGCTGGCGGCTACGTCACCGACCTCATTCTAGACGAACCAACCGCGCACAAATTGTTGGCCTCCATCACATCGTAGAGACATTGCAGTGCAGCGTCCCTACGGCCCTGCCGCAGGCACCAGAAACTCGCCGACCGACCAGCCTTCTGTGCCATCCTCTAGCTGGAGCTGCCACCAGAGCCGGTTGTTGGCTTCATCTGCTTCCGGGCCACCAATGACCAAAACAAGCGTGCCTTCATCCACCACCTGAATTTGGGCATTGCTGGTGCTGGGACCACCGCGCAAATTGATGCCGAAGCCATCAGTGTTGGCTACCTGGGCGTAAAAACCAACGGTGATTTCTGGGGGCGCAACGGCCGTATCCGGGGTCGGAATCGGCGTAAAGGTGGGAATGGGGCTGGGGGTGGGCAGCGGCGATGTCGGCGAGGGAATTGGGCTGGGCGGCGCCGTCAGGATGATGAGCGTCGGCTCGATGGGCGCAGTTTCCAGCGGCGGCCGGGCCAGCAGCGAGTTTACCAGCGTCAGCGCTAAACCAATGCTGATCACCGTCACAATCAGGCCCAGACCCAGCCAGCGCCAGGGAATAGGTTCCTGGGTGTCCTGGCGCAAGCGACGCGGCCGTTTTTCTGGAAAATCGCCGCTAGGGGAATCATTCCGTTTGGAATCTTGTTTCTTCGGTTCTCTAGGATCTTGAGGAATTTGGTATCGAGCCATTGAGTAATTAAGTCATTAGATAATTGGCAATGCACCATCATTACGCAATTGCCTGATTACAAATCATTTTGCTTCTAAAACCAATAAAGTAAGGTCATCAAACGGGTCGGCCTGGCCCTGCCAGCGAGCCACGTCTTTAACCAGATAATCAACAATTTCTGCGGCCGTTTTATCGGCACAGTTGGCGACGGCGGCTGCCAACTGCTGGTTGCCGTACCCTTGATCAGCCTCGTTCACGGCATCCGGCACCCCGTCGCTAACCATCACCAGCCGGTCACCCGGTTCCAGGTCAATCGTCTCTTCGGTCAGTTCCAAACCGGGCATCATGCCCAGAAAGCGGTCACCACCGGGTAAGGACATCACTTCACGACCGGGGCGCAGGAGCAACGGCCGTTCATGGGCCGCGCGAATATAGGTTAATCTACCAGTTGGCCGGTGCAGCACACCGTAAAACGCCGTCAGGAACACCTCATCATTGTTGGCGACGTCAAACATGCCATTGTGCACCGCCAGCGCCACCTCGGCGGGCGACAGCGAGTGCCGCCCCTCGCGCAAAAAGAGCGTGCGCGTCACCGCCATAAACAGCGCCGCATGAAACCCCTTGTCCGCCACATCGGCGATAAGGACGCCGACATGCTCATCGTCAATTTCCAGCACGTCGTAAAAATCGCCACCCACCTGCCGCGCGGGTTCCAAATAGGCGGCAAAGCCGTAATCAGGAAATTGGGGCAGGTCAGATTGGAGCAAATTGCGCTGCACCTGAGCCGCCAGTTCCAGCTCGCGCTGAAGGCGTTCCTGCTCTACCAGCTGGGCCTGAGCCGCCTTGAGCCGCTCATATGCCTGCTCCAACGCCTCGTTTTTCTGCTGTAAATCTTCAATGTAAATCTTGTCCAGGTTGCGCGCGTTAGACAAGATGCGCTGTAGCAGCAAATTAGCCAGTGACGGGCTGTTTTTGACGAACTTGTCGAACGCTTCCTCAGTCACTTCCAGCACGGTGGTGGGCGTGATGGTGACGCAGTTAGCGGCACGCGGCGAGTCGTCGATGAGGCCCATCTCGCCAAAGTAGCCGTTTTTGCCCACCATGTTCAAAATGCGCTCTTCGCCGTTGTCCAACACGCGCACAATGGCCACATTGCCCTTAACCACCACATAAAAAACATGCTCTTCCTTGCCCTGATGGCACAAGGTGGTGTTTGGTGGATACTCCATACGCTTGGCTACCTGCCGCAGCAAGTGCAGCGTTTCTTCATCCAATCCTTCCAATGCTTGACGAATTACGGCCGTTGTTCCTGAGTCCATAAGGTTATCCCTGCTTCTCTTGCAAAAAGGCCAGCAGTTTAGCTATTGGCCAGCTATTGACGATTGTCTCGGCGGTGGCCCAACCGCGCTGGGCAGTGGCCACACCGTAATGCAGCAGTTCAAAATGGTCAACGTGATGGGCGTCGCAGTTGATGGCCAGGGTCACCCCCAGCTCCACAGCGCGGCGCACGTGGCTGTCGCGCAAATCCAGTCGGGCTGGATTGGCGTTGATTTCGAGGATGGTTTGAGTGGAAACGGCCGTTTGCAGCACCTGCTCCATATCCAAATCGGCACCTGGCCGGTCTGGCAGCAGCCGCCCAGTGGGATGAGCAATCATATCCACATGCGGATTGTTAAGCGCGGTCATGATACGCAGCATCACCTGCTCGCGCGGCTGGTTCAGGCTGACATGCAGGCTGGCCGTCACAAAATCGAGCCGGGCCAACACCTCATCATCAAAATCAAGCGTGCCGTCCGCCTTGATTTCCATCTCTGTGCCGTGCAAAATGCGAAAATCTGGCCCCATCTGTTCATTGGCGGCGGCAATTTCTTCCGCTTGCTGCCACAAACGCTCCGACGTCAGGCCATTAGCAATGCCCAAACTTTGCGAATGGTCGCTGATAACAATGTACTGCATCCCACGTGCCTGCGCCGCCTGGGCCATCTCCAGCACGCTCATCTTGCCGTCGGACCAGGTGGTGTGCATATGCAAATCGGACACAATTTGCTCAATCCGAATCACGTCCGGCAGTTCGCCCTTTTGCGCTGCTTCAATCTCGCCCCGATCCTCGCGCAGCGTGGGGATAATGTAGGGCAGATTGAGCACCTGGTACAGCTCTTCTTCGCTGGCGCAGAGAATTTCGTCGCCATCATCGGTGGGGGTAAAAGCGTGTTCGTTCAGGCTAAGCCCTTGCTTGAGCGCCAGTTCGCGCAAGCGCACGTTGTGGTCTTTGCTGCCGGTGAAATAAGAAAGCAGCGTGCCCCAACGTTCCAGCGGCAGCACGCGCAAATCGACCTGCATGCCGTTGAGCAGCACCACGCTGGATTTAGTTGGCCCATGCCCGGAAACCGATTCGACGCGGGGCATGTTGACGAAATAATCCATGATGGGTGCGGCTTCATTGGCGGCCACCAGCAAATCCACATCGCCAATGCTTTCTTTCATGCGGCGGAGGGAACCAGCAACGGCCGTTTTCAACACGCCCGGCAACTGTTCCAACTCAGCCAAGATTTCGTGCGCCAGGGGCCACGCCTCGCCAATCGGGGTGCGATCATCGCCATGCCGGGCCAATGCCTCGATTGCTTTTACCAGCTTCGCCTCGGATTTGGCACCCAGCCCCGGCAAATCGCGCAGATTACCGGCTTGAGCGGCTTCGTTCAGCTCTGCCAGCGTGGTCAGCCCCAGCGTTTCGTACACCTGCTTCACCCGCTTGGGGCCTAAGCCATCTACCTTCAACATCTCCACCAGCGTGGGCGGAATCTCCTCGGCTAGCTTGTCGTAAAAGGTGAGCTTGCCGGTGGTCAGCATTTCCTCGATTTTCTCGGCCAGCGTCTTGCCAATGCCGGGAATGTCGGTCAGCTCGCCCGCTTCGTACACCTGGTTGATGTCTCGGCCCAGCTCCAGAATCGCCTCGCTCGCTTTGCGGTAGGACAAAACACGGTGAATGATGTCTCCGCGAATGGAGAGCATGTCGGCTACGTCAGCAAAAATTTTGGCAACTTCGCGATTATTCATAGGAGCAATTATAGCAGTGGGCGGTTAGTTACAAAATTTACCCATAGAACACTCAATGTCCCTTAAATGTCACCAAAAATTCCGAAGGAGCAGTTTGTTTGTCAACTATTTCAAGCCATGCTACCATAGTGTTCTTCACTATTTACCTCATATATGCAGCTCGCATTGCAGCAACTTTATTTCAAATTCTCAATTAAGGAGGAGAATATGAAAAGCACCCGTAAGTGGACACTTTTAACCGTTCTTTTCCTCTTGCTGAGTCTGTTCATCGTCGCTTGCGGCGGAGCAACCACAGAAGAGGAACCGGTAGCCGATGACACGGCCTCCACAGATGACACTGCTGATGAAGCAATGGACTCTGAAGAGGCGATGGATGAAGAACCGGCTATGGACGAGGAAGAAATGATGGCGTTCGAGCCAACTTCCATTGCCGCACCCGATTGCGATTATGGTGGCAAGATCAGCTCCATCGAAGCCGTTGATGAGCTCACGGTTGTCTTCAACCTGTGTAAGCCAGACCCGGCATTCCTGGCCAAAATCGCTTTCACCCCCTTCGGCATTCAGCCAGCTGAGTACATTGCTGCCACGGGCGGCACCGGTGATATCCTGGAAGCTCCCATTGGCACTGGCCCGTATATGGTTGACGAATGGGTTCGTGGCGATTCCGTCATCTACAAGCGTTTTGATGATTATTGGGGCACGCCAGCGATTGCTGAAACGGCCGTTCTCCGTTGGAGTGCTGAAGGCGCTGCTCGTTTGCTGGAACTGCAAGCTGGCACCGTTGACATGATCACCAACGTCAGCCCCGACGATTTTGAAGCTGTTGAATCCGATCCGAATTTGCAGTTGCTGCCCAGCACCAACCCCAACGTTCTCTATCTGGCTATGACCAACACCTTTGAGCCATTCGACAACTTGCAGGTTCGTCAGGCTATCGCCATGGGCATCGATCGTCAGCGTATCGTTGACAACTTCTATCCGGCTGGCTCCACCGTTGCCGATTACTTCACCCCCTGCTCCATCCCCAATGGCTGTGGTGGCGAGGTTTGGTACGATTTCAATCCTGAAGCTGCCCGCGAACTGCTGGCTGAAGCTGGTTATCCCGATGGATTTGAAACTTCCATCTACTACCGCGACGTATTCCGTGGCTATCTGCCAGAACCTGGCCTGGTTGCCGTTGAATTCCAGACCCAACTGCGTGAGAACCTGGGCATCGAAGCCGAGGTTGTCGTGATGGAATCTGGCGCGTTTATTGATGAGTCCACAAGCGGCCGTTTGGACGGCTTCTACCTGTTGGGCTGGGGTGCTGACTACCCGCACGTCACCAACTTCCTGGACTTCCACTTTGGCGCAGAAAATCCCCAGTTTGGTAACGCCCATCCGGAGATTTATGAACTGTTGCTGGAAGCTGGCACGATTGGTGATCTAGAAACGGCCGCTCCATTGTACGAGCAAGCCAACAACGCTATCCGCGAACTGGTACCCATGGTGCCGATCGCTCACGGTGCATCCGCTGACGCCGCTCTGGCTAGCTTAGGCAACGCTTACGTACCGCCATTTGGTGCCACCAGCTTTGCCCTGCTCGATCCGGGTAAAGACACCCTCGTTTTCATGCAGAATGCTGAACCCATCAGCCTCTTCTGTGCCGACGAGACCGACGGCGAATCGCTGCGTCCTTGCCAGCAGGTTGTAGAAACCTTGCTCAACTACCAGACAGACTCTGGCGCTACGGAACCAGCTCTGGCAACAGAGTGTACCGGTAACGCAGATTCCACCGTTTGGACCTGTAACCTGCGCGAAGGCGTTCTGTTCCATGATGGCTCCCACTTTGATGCCAACGATGTCGTTGCTTCCTGGGCCGCTGGTATTGATGCCTCCAACCCGTACCACGTTGGGAATACTGGTGCCTTCCAGTACTACTCCTACTTGTGGGACGCTTTGATGAACGACACCAGCGCAGAAGAGTAATCTTCTTGCAAAATGTGTGAGATGGTGTATCAATCTGGCACCATCTCATTCATGACTGCTCGTTTCAACAAAAATAGAGCATTTTAAGTAGACAATGCGGGATGGCTTCATGTTTCATACTCATGGTAGTCATCCCGCATTTTTGTAAAGCGTTTGTTTGGTAATCCGGTTTTGGAGAGAAGTCGATGGTTCAATACATAACACGTCGCATCTTACTGGCTATCCCTGTTCTATTTACCATTCTCGTCGTTGTTTTTGCGCTAGCCAGGGCCATTCCCGGCGATCCCTGTAAGTCGATTCTGGGCGAAAAGGCCAGTGCGGCCACCTGTGAAGCCTTCACCAAAGATTACGGTCTGGACCAACCCGTGACAGTTCAGTTTGGCATTTACATGCGCAATATTTTGCAGGGCGATTTAGGCACTTCGATTCGATTCGGCCGTCCGATTACCCAGATTTTGGTTGAGCGCCTGCCCATGACGGACGAGTTGGGCTTATCGGCCATGATTTTGGCGATGCTTATTGGTATTCCTGCGGGCATTATTTCGGCCGTACGTCGTAATTCGGCCGTTGATGTCATCACCATGATTGGGGCCAATATTGGCGTTTCTATCCCCGTTTTCTTTTTAGGCTTACTTCTTATCTATTTTTTCGCGGTGATTTTAAAAGATACGCCGTTTGCCCTTCCGCCATCTGGCCGATTGTCTCCTGGTGTGTCGCCGGATCCATTTTATGTGCTTTGGGAGTGGCAAGCTGAA
Source organism: Ardenticatenaceae bacterium (assembly GCA_020634565.1). Classification (GTDB taxonomy): domain Bacteria; phylum Chloroflexota; class Anaerolineae; order Promineifilales; family Promineifilaceae; genus Leptofilum. The sequence goes on along the minus strand of JACKBN010000004.1, from coordinate 356,267 downwards.
GAAGGCAGCCTCAAATATCTACTTTACGAATTTATTTCTAATCATTATGTGTTTAATGCTTTGATTACCGCAGATTGGGAAGTCTTTTGGGATGCGTTGAAGCACCTGGTATTGCCAGCGCTGGCCTTAAGCACCATCCCCATGTCCATTATTGCCCGCATGACGCGCTCCAGCATGTTAGAAACGTTGGGTCTGGATTATGTGCGTACGGCTAAAGCCAAAGGCTTGCCTAACCGGGTCGTAATCTTGAAGCACGCGTTGCGCAATGCGCTTCTGCCCGTGGTGACCATTGCTGGGTTGCAGCTGGCAGGTATTTTGGGCGGGGCGGTTTTAACTGAGACGATTTTTGCCTTGCCGGGCGTGGGGCTTAGTGTTTTTGAGGCAATTACTTCTAGAGATTTTCCGATCATCCAGGGGTTTGTGGTGGTTATTGCTTTTATCTATGTGTTCCTCAACCTCGTTGTGGATGTTTCTTACGCCATTCTGGACCCCAGGATTCGCCTCGACTAAGGCGCAAAAGGAAGAAGGTCGCTCATGACTTCTGTTGCTCAAATTCCTGATGATAATATTGCCGATATTCGTGATTATCGGTCTAACAGCCTGTGGCGTCTGACATTACGACGCGTTTTTCGGCAGCGTTCGGCCGTTGTGGGTTTGTCCATTTTGGCCGTCTTGTTTATTTGCGCTATTTTTGCGCCGTTTATTGCCCCGTATGATCCTACGCAGGATTTTATTGGTGAGGAAGGGGTGCGGCGGCGTGACCCACCCTGTATTCATTTGCTGGGCTGCCCTGAAGAGCAGCCGCAATTTTTGCTGGGGCTGGATGGCAACGCGCGGGATGTGTTTAGCCGAATTTTATACGGCACGCGGGTTTCGCTGCGCATTGGCTTTACGGTCATTACGGTCGCCATTGTAACGGGGACCATCTTAGGCTCGATTGCAGGCTATGCTGGAGGCTGGCTAGATAACCTGATCATGCGCATCATGGACATTGTTCTTGCTTTTCCCTTCTTTTTGCTGGCCATTGCGTTGGTTTTTGTGCTGGGGCCAAGCCTGACAAATGCGATGTTGGCGATTGCCATTGTGAGCATGCCCTCTTATGCCAGGGTGATTCGCGCAACGGTGCTGTCGGTGCGTGAGGCGGATTATGTGGAAGCATCACGTGCGTTAGGGGCCAGCCATTGGCAAATTTTGTTCGGCCGTATTTTGCCCAATGCGCTGCCGCCGCTGATTGTGTTGGGCACGCTGGGTATTGCAACGGCCATTTTGGATACGGCCGCATTATCCTTCCTTGGCCTTGGCGCACAACCGCCTACCCCGGAATGGGGCACCATGCTGGGTTCTGAGCGCAACCAAATTTTTAGCGCCCCGCATCTTGTTTTTGTGCCGGGTATCGCGATTTCTATCACCGTGTTGGCATTTAACTTACTGGGCGATGGGTTGCGCGATGCTTTGGATCCGCGGCTAGTAAACGTCGGGGCTGACTCGAAGTAAACGATGTTGGGTGGGAAACGGCCGTTTCCCGCCCAACACATCCTCAAATTCCACATTTATTGGGAAAGAAGTTGTTCAGAATACTCTCTCCTGCAAATCACCTTCAACATGACATAAGTTTTGTTGACTTTACTTAATGTGAAGTTATAATGTTGTTATTATGTCTCCTTATCTCAGGATGGTGCAGTGGTTGCCAGACTGGTTTCGCATCTGGATACAAAATCAGGTAATACCAAGTCTAGGACTACAACCGAAAATAATCGCCATCAGCATGTTGAGGGGCATCATAGATTCATTTCTGTTTGTGGTATTGGCAACGGGCTTATTGGCTGGTGGTCGCTATTATTTAGAAGGCCAATACGCTTTACCTAGCCACATACAGGAAACCATCATCAAGTGGGCACCCATTGCCGACCATATCGCTCGTGAGGCGGACATTCCTCGAGAAGTTCCACTGGTGCTTTGGTTTAAAGAAAACAGTATGCGGGCAGAAAACCCCGAAAACTGCACGGGGATTATCGGTGCATATGATTTGGTTCGTTCAGGTGAGCATCCTTGCTTTACGCCCGGACCAATTTCAGACTTGGACATCAGTGAGCAGCTCGCCATTGCAGCCGTAGAGTTTAAAAAACGTTGTCCGCAGATTACGTATCTAACACACGATCCAGAAACAATTAAGCAGTGTTACTTTGCTTATAATGCCGGCACAGGCGCGGCAGCACGATTAGATGCCAATGAATCGGCCTATGTCATGAATAATTATGATGAGAATTACACCAACATGGTTTATTCAGACGTAGAGCTGGGCACAGTGGCGGTTACAGCTCTGGGTGCGTGGCCAGCACATCTGGCCTTTCAAAGCTTGATTGTGACCCAGATGGATATGGAGGAACGGCCGTTGTCGCTCTCCATCCTTAACATCAGCACTCAAATTTACGATTTGGGTACCCAGGCATGGTTTGAATTCATCGGCGAACCAGTAGGGAATGGCGAGATGATGTCTCTGCCCAGTATACGCTCTGCCAACGACACTGATTGTTTAGGCGAGCCCCATAAGCTTGGCCGATTTAGCCTGAGACCACGACTGAACCCTGTGTCGGAATCACCGATTTTGACTCAGGATGTCCATGGTTGCAGTTACAGCTTGCCGGGCCTGGATATTTCTAGTGACAATCGATCGGCCGTATTATTGGCACCCATGCCAGGTGAAGTCACCACATACACCGATCAATGGTACAACAGCACAATTCGCATTGAAAATGATGAATGGATCGTCTGGCTACTGCATCCGCGCTCGTACTTTGTTGAGGAAGGTACTGTAACGCGGGGCCAGACTGTAGGTATCATGGGGGCAGTGGGATATGCCACTGGCCCCCATGTACACTACACAATCTACGACAAAATCAACGAAACTTTTGTCGATCCAGTTGAGTTTTTACCCTAAAAGCAGGTAATCTGAATAAGCCACCCAGGCCCAATTCGCGATTACCTCAGGCAGAGAAGGATTTAAACAAACTAACTAACAATCTAGCGACCACAGCAGAAAGGAGTATGAGATGGATTTTCTTGAGCTTTTAAAATTTGCCCCTTTGATCTTAGGTTTTGCGTTTATTGCATTCCTGCTTTTCCGCAAAGACCCTTTTTCCTCCTTCAATCTCGGCAAATTAATCACCTACTTCATCGGGGTATTAATTACCTTTTTTGTCGTAGGTTGGCTTGTAGATTCGTTTGTTTTTGCCTGGGCCAATGATCGTCTGCAAAATGCTGACACCTCGGCAGAATTCCAGGAATTTAAGGACCGCAGCGAACGCATCATTGACAACTCATTTAATGATGAAGCAGGGAATGTTGTCGTACAGCCGCAAGCCACGACGGTGCGTGTAGAGGTTGTGGTAACAGCTACCCCTCAACCAGGCACAACAGATTCCGTAGCCCGTCCAGAGGGTGGCCCCACGCAATATACTGTCGTTGCAGGCGATACCTTGTTTGGCATTGCCCAAAAATTCAATACAACCGTCAACGACATTATGGTTGTCAACGGCCTCACGTCGCACACAATTATGCCTGGGCAGGTGTTGAATATTCCAGCACCTTCTAACTAGGACGCAGCTAGCACGTAATGAGTAAGCGACCACGGACCGAAACTGGTACTGGCCTTTCTGGGTTGTTCGTCAGCTATTGGCGCCGCCTTCCTGAGCACTTCCGCTGGAATATTGAAGATACATTTCAGCCAGAGGCGCTAGAAGAACGGCTGTTGCCCAATGAAGAACCCCAGCTAGAAATTCGGCTTGCCTGGTACCGTGACATTACCGGGGGAATTGTTTTCCACTATTTCAACTATGTTTTGGGTGTGACACTGCTGCTTGTGGTTGGGTTGCTGCTCTATGCATTAATTAGTGGCGCATTTGCCTGGTATTTTGCTTTTGTCCCCTTTGGCCTGCTGATTGCCCTCATTATCTACGCCACTTTGGAACGAATCGAATATCGTCAGTGGCGGTTGTTAAAAACGAATGCTCGACTCATCATCTCTATTCCCCAGCCGGGGTCTCTTTTTCTGGTCGATAATATTGAACTTAAAGGTTTGCCTCAGGTGGTAGATACCAACTGGTCTAGAAATCCTGTGTGGCGCGTTTTTCAGTTTGTTACGGGTGCACGCGATCTCTATTTGAGCCTGGCAGCTTACCGGTTTGTAGAAGGAACCGCGCGTGTCGGTGACGCGCTCATTATCCCGGATGTGATGCCGGATCAGGTTTTTGCCCTCAAGCGGCTTATCTTTACGGTGCCGGGCGGTGGGCCACAAAAGGTAACTTTTGCCGGACCACAAGAAGTCAAATTCCCCTCCCCTCAGGAGGTCATTCTTACGGATAGGCCAGACGAGGAAGATTAAACAAAACAAAAAGACCTGGGTTTCCAGGTCTTTTTTCTTAAGCCAGCAAAAAGTAAATTTTACTGAGCAATATCGCGTACGGCCGTAAGCGCCGCTTCATAATCTGGATGTTGCGCAATTTCCGGCACATACTCCACGTAACGAACCACATCGTCACTGTCTACCACAAAAATGGACCGCTGCTCCCAGCGATTTTCTACAATGTGCGTACCATACGCATCGCCAAAATTCATATCTTTGTGATCTGAGAGGGTTTGCACCTTGTCTACGCCAGCCGCACCACACCACTGTCTTTGCGAGGGCGGGAAATCAACGCTCACCGTCAAAATGACGACGTCATCACCCAAACTAGCGGCTTCTTCATTAAACCGGCGTGTTTGTGCATCACAAATGCCCGTATACAGAGAAGGCACCACAGAAATAAGCCGAATCTTGCCCGCACTATCATCGAGCGTGACGGGTGTAAAATCATTCGCATCCAGCGTAAAGTTTGGCGCCTTGTCACCAACCTTTAGCTGATTCCCTCTTACGGTCTGCGGTGTGCCCTTTAGCGTGACAGCACCGAAACGGTCTGTTGTCATCGAGACTCCTTTTTCTGAACGTTTGGTAAAAAAGTAGAAAGCCGCTGGCTTAACCCATTAAGCCAGGAGGGAAGTATCTCCCTCATAAGATTCCACATCCGTGGCTTCTGGGCCTTTACGTGTTTCTTCTACATCGTACAAAACCCATTGGCCTTCTTGAATATTGCCAATTTCATCAGCGGTGTTGGACTTGTGGAAAAAGATTTCCTCACCACCACCCCGCATGATAAAACCGTATCCTTTTTGGCTGTTATACCATTTCATACGGCCGATATATTTGCCCGTTTGCGGATCAATCTGAATGGTCTCTGGCATGGGGTATTCTTCACCCCCTTGGGAATCATCAGATGATTGAACCGGCCTATCTTCGTTGGACTTTCGGGGCGGAGGGGATGAATCCACCGTGTCCAGCTGTGCTAAAGAAGCTGGTTCTATGGGTAAACCAGCCTGCTCCAACTGTCGCTGCATCTCTACCGTAAAGACGAATTGATTCCCGTCCTCATCTGTCGCCCATTGATCCTTATAATTCATTGTGAAAATCTCCGTTGGCTTACGCTTGTGCAAAACTGAACTATTTCAGCATTTATTATAGTCTAAATTTTACTTTTTTCTCTTTTTTTCACCATTGGGTGAATCAATTAAGGATAATTGTTGAGGAACGGCCGTTTCTTCTTCATCTTCAATCTCTGGCCGGCTTACCATACACAAGGCCCCCGTGATGCGGTTGCGCTGCCCCACCGTCATGACGGAACGCGGTTTCACGGCCCGACCGCCAATGTAAGTCTCCTTGAGTTTAAGCTTTTTGGTAGAGCCAATGCCAGTGGTAATAAGAATTTGGGTATTCTCATCGCCGATGACCGCCGCAACCACTTCTGCCGCATCTTTGGGCAAATTCATATTGCGCACGCCCTGACCATGCCGCCCCTGCGTCGGATACTCCTCCATCGGCGTGGCTTTGGCCAGGCCATTGTCCGTAATACTCCATAAATAGCCGTCCGGGTTCACAAGCGACATGGCAATCACGCCGTCGGCCTCATTGGCCAGCTTGATGCCATACACCCCACCAGCCGGCAGGCCAGACGGCCGTACATCATCCTCACTAAAACGAATTGCCTGCCCGGCGGCTGTGGCCAGCATCACTTCTTGCTCGCCGTTGGTAAACTCAGCCCAGCCCAGCGCGTCATCATCCGGCACGTTCATCACCACAAACGGCTGGGAAGTAATACCCGGTAAATCTTCCACACGAATGCGCTTGACAGTTCCCGCCAACGTTGTCAGGAAGACGTAGCCTGTCGCATTGACAGGCAGCACCTGTGCCGCCGCCAGATGGTCACGGCGGGAAAAGCCAGTCAAATCGGCCCAATGAGTCCCTTTACCTAGCTCTACAGCTTGCGGCAGCTGGTAAACGGGTAGGCTGACGGAACGGCCGTCTGCAGCAAACAAATACAAAATATCCTGCGTATTGGCTTCCAGCAAAGCAAAAGGCTGCTCCGTAGGTTTCAACGGAATGCGCACCATCTCGGGCGATGTGGTCCGCGCCAGCGTCCCCTTCTCGCCAATCATCACCCACACCTGCTCATCCGGCAGCAAGTCAGCTGCCGATAGCACCGTCTTGTCATCGCCGCTGTCAAGAATCTGCGTCCGGCGCACATCCTGGTACTTCTCTTTCACCGCTAGCAGCTCTTCCTTAATCAGCTCACGCATCAACGCCGGTTTAGACAGCAGATTTTCCAAATATTTAATCTGTTGCAGCAGCTCTTTGTGCTCTTCCTGAATCTTGCGCCGCTCCAGCGCCGCCAACCGCCGCAGCTGCATATCCAAAATCGCCTGCGCCTGCATTTCCGTCAGCTTAAACTGCTTAATAAGATTGCTCTTGGCCGTTTCCACCGTACGCGAGCGGCGAATCAAATCAATCACTTCGTCAAGGTTATCCAGAGCAATCAGCAACCCTTCCAAAATATGGGCCCGATTGCGCGCCTTCTCTAAATCGTACTCAGAACGCCGCCGCACAATCTCCTGGCGGTGGTCCAAATAGACTCGCAGCGCCTGCTTCAGCGTCAGCACACGCGGCTCGCCATTCACCAGCGCCAGCAGGGAGATGCTGAACGTGCTCTGCATCGGCGTCAGTCGGAACAAATCCGCCAGCACATCCTCTGGCTCCACGTTGCGCGTTGTCTCCAAAATAATGCGCATGCCGTTCCGGTCCGATTCGTCGCGCAGGTCAGTGAGGCCTTCAATCTTGCCATCCCGGTGCAAATCAGCAATGCGCCCCAGCAGATTGGTTTTATTCGCCTGGTAAGGCAGCTCCGTAATCACAATACGCGACTTGTTGCGGCTCATCTCCTCAACATGCGCTTTGGCCCGCACGGTTACCCGCCCACGCCCCGTAGCATAAGCGCTGGCAATAGCATCCGATTCTATGCCCTTCTTCTCGCGATAACGGAATACCACGCCGCCCGTAGGAAAATCCGGCCCTTTGATGAAGCGCATCAAATCTTGTAAAGAAATGTCATCCAGGCGATCCCACTGCTCCAACATGAAGGTCAATGCATCGATCACCTCCCCCAAATTATGGGGCGGAATGCTCGTTGCCATACCCACGGCAATACCCGAGGCACCGTTAACCAACAAATTCGGCACGGTGGCGGGCAAAACAGACGGCTCGGACAAAGAATCATCAAAATTGGCGGTGAATTCCACAGTGTCTTTGCCGATGTCTTCCAGCATGTCGTAGCCCATGTTGGAGAGGCGGGCCTCGGTGTAGCGCATGGCAGCGGCGGCATCGCCGTCAATCGAGCCAAAGTTGCCCTGCCCTTCTACCAACGTGTAGCGCATGGAAAAATCTTGCGCCAGGCGCACCATGGCATCGTACACGGCCTGGTCGCTGTGGGGATGGTATTTACCGAGCACTTCACCGACCACACGGGCAGATTTTTTGAAGGAGGAATTCGGCCGTAGGCCCATATCGTACATGGCGTACAGAATGCGCCGCTGCACGGGCTTCAAGCCATCCCGCGCGTCGGGCAGCGCTCGCGACACAATCACGCTCATCGCGTAGCTCAGGTACGATTCGCGCACCTCGGAATCAATGTTTACTTGTTTTACCAGACCAATTTCCATATCGTTTCCGCTTTGTCACTAAGATTTGAGACCTGTCAGGTTTCCAAGTAGATTGGGTTTAGAGTAGTTGGTTCTAAAACCTGACAGGTCTGGAAGAATCAGTTTTTGAAATATTTGTTCTAATTTTCGGAGGTTAAATATAGGCAATTTACCCCGGCCTGTCAAACAAAAAGGGCGCTTTTGGGAGCGCCCCTTTCGCCAACAGTATTTTCCTAAGTTCGTTCTATTCGTCAAGATTTTCGATATAAATCTCGCCGTCTTCTACTTTAACTTCATAAGTGGGGATAGGCGCTGTGGCTGGAAAGGCCAGAACCGCCCCCGTGCGTACGTCAAAACAGGCTCCGTGGCGCGGACATTCAATACTGTGTCCCTCTAAGGGGCCGTCTTCCAGCGGTCCATCATCATGCGAGCACAAATCGGCAATGCAATAAAATTCACCGGCCACATTCAGGATGATGACGCTTTCATAATCAAAATCGTAAAACTTTCTTTCGCCAGGCGGAATATCTTCCACCCGAGCAACTTTTATGAATTCAGTCAATCTGTATTTCCTTGTTTTTCTGACACCAAGTGTAGCGTGAACCACACCGATTATTCTTCGCCGTGAGCGCCACGCATTTCTTCGGGGTCGGGCATGCCGTAGGCACCGGCTTTGAGCACTTTGAGGGAGAGCAAGGCGCATTTGACGCGCGCCATGCTGAGCTTGACGCCAATGAGTTCAAGCAGTTCGTCTTTATCGAAGGTGCGCACTTCTTCCAACGTTTTGCCCTTGATTTCTTCGGTGAGCAGGGAAGCGGCAGCCTGGCTAATCGCACAACCGTCGCCGCTCCAGGCAACGTCAGTTACGCGATTTTGGTCATCCAGTTTCACATCAATGCGGATGACATCGCCACAGAGAGGATTGTCTTCTTCGTACGACCAATCGGCCGTTTCTAAATGACCATGATTCAGCGGATGCTCGTACAGGTCAATAATTTGTTCGCGATAAATACTTTCGTCCATAATTTTTTCATTCCAAGAGCGCAGAAAGAATCTGCGGCTACGTGGCTTATAAGCGGAATATTTTCTTAGCCCGGTTGAGGCTATCAACCAGTTTATCTACTTCTTCCGTGGTGGTGTGAATGTAGAAGCTAGCACGGGCGGTTGAATTAACGCCGCACAGCTGATGCAACGGCATGGCGCAGTGATGCCCGGCACGGATAGCAATGCCATCCTTATCCAGCAATTCAGCCATATCGTGTGGGTGCAAACCTTGGATGGTAAAGGCGGCTACCCCACCGCGCTGAGCGGCCGATGGTCCCAGGATTTGCAGGTTTTCCACTTCACTGAGTGCTTCCAGAGCATAGTTGGTGATGTACTGCTCGTAGGCGTGCACATTTTCCATGCCCAAGTCGGTGAGGTAATCAACGGCCGTTCCCAAACCAATCCCCTCGGCAATAGACGGTGTACCCGCTTCAAACTTGTGGGGTAAGTCGGCCCAGGTGGAGCCCTCCAGCGTGACGCGACGAATCATGTCGCCGCCACCCATGAAGGGAGGCATCGCTTCCAGCAGGTGTCGCTTACCGTACAAAATACCGATGCCGGTAGGCCCACACATTTTATGGCCAGAGAAGGCGAGAAAATCACAATCCCACGCCTGCACATCAACCGGCATGTGAGGCACTGCCTGAGCAGCATCTACCATGGCCAGGGCGCCCACTTTGTGAGCCGCCTCGATGAGCTGCTTGACGGGATTAACGGTACCGAAGACGTTGGAAACGGCCGTAAAGCTAAACAGCTTCGTCTTTTCAGTTAATAACTGCGGCAGTTTGTCCAAATCCAACGTGCCGTTAGGCAAAAAGGGAAGATGCCGCAGCACCACGCCCGTTTGCTCCGCCAAAATTTGCCAGGGCACAATATTGGCATGATGCTCCATCGCCGTGATCAAAATCTCATCACCAGCTTGTAAATTGGCCCGTCCCCAACTGTAAGCCACCAGGTTAAACCCTTCGGTGGCGTTGCGTACGTAAATCACCTCAGCCGAATCGGCAGCGTTGATAAAGCGGGCAATGCGCTCACGGGCGCCCTCATAGGCGTTGGTCGCCTCTTCGCTCAGGCGGTGAATGCCACGGTGCACATTGGCATTGGTGTGGCGGTAATAATGATCCATTACCTCGATGACGGGCAGGGGTTTTTGCGAAGAAGCGGCGCTGTCCAGATAAATAAGCGGGACACCTGGATATGCTTCTTCCTGCAAAATAGGAAAGTCGGTGCGGATTTTGTTGACGTCTAGCATAGGGAGATTGTAGTGCGGAAATATTGAGGCGCAACTGCCGATTGTCACAAAGTTCAGGGGTAAATCAACTGACAAAACGGTAATCAGTAACCAATCCTCAAAATTGATTACTGATTACCGTTAACGGTTTACTGCTTACCGGCTTCTCGACGGATTCTCGATCGGCACGCCTACCAGATTGCCCCATTCGGTCCAGGAACCATCGTAGTTGCGTACGTTGGGGTAGCCCAACAGGTAAGTCAGCACAAACCAGGTGTGTGAGCTGCGCTCGCCGATGCGGCAGTAGGCCACCACACTTTTGTCTGAGGAAAGGCCTTGCTCTTCTTCGTAAATCTCGCGCAGCTGTGCGGCCGTTTTAAACGTCCCATCTTCAGCTACAGCCCGGCTCCAGGGCACGTTCTTGGCCCCACGGATGTGACCACCACGCAAAGCGCCTTCTTGCGGTGAGCCAGGCATGTGCAGCAGCTCGCCGCTGTACTCCTGTGGGCTGCGCACGTCTACCAAGGGCTGATTGGCCTGAACGTGAGCCAATACCTGATCACGGAAGGCCCGAATCTTGTAATCGGCACGGGCAGCGGGTTTGTAATCGGTTTTGGCAAAGGAGGGTTTTTCTTTGGTCAGCTCACGCCCTTCGTCAATCCATTTTTTACGACCACCGTCCATTATGCGGCAATCTGCATGGCCAAATAATTTGAACACCCAAAAGGCATAGCTTGCCCACCAATTGTTTTTATCGCCATAAAACACAACCGTCGTGTCGTTGGCAATGCCATTGCGGGAGAGCAGGGCAGCAAATGCTTCTTCATCCAGGTAATCGCGGCGAACCGCATCGTTCAGGTCGGCTACCCAATCAATGTGAACAGCATTTTTGATGTGCCCGGTTCTGTAAAGTAGGACATCCTCGTTGGACTCCACAAGCCGGATTTTGTCGGTCTTGTCTAAATTATCAGCCACCCATTGGGTTGTTACCAGCACGTCGCCATGCACATAACCTTTGTCACTCATTGGTCTTACTCCTGTTTTCTTTTCTGATGTGTATTAGTAAATTTTTGCCGCAGGCTTCTAAATCGAAGAATTTGTGGGGAAATAAACCTGCGTTAGGGTTCTGTTGAAAACAAAAACGGTGGCTTGCCCGTTCGTCCTTTTTGCGTAGGCGAGAGGCAAGGCCACCGTTTGCCAAGATCAATTCTATGGACAAGCGGTCAGGTCATCCCTCTCGCCTGGTACACAAGCACCGGCACCCATTGAATCGATCGTGAATCTGTTTCATATTTTAGTCAATTGGCCTTAGCCAATTTTTTCGACGATGCGGTCGAAGATGCGGTTGCGAATCCCTTCAAAAGGAATGCGGCGCATGAGCGGGTCGAAGAAACCCTGAACGGACATTTCTACGGCCGTTTTCCGGGGAATGCCACGGCTCATCAAATAGAAAATCTCTTCCGGGTCCAGCTGACCAATGGCCGAAGCATGGGTACAGGCCACATCATCAGCCTGAATTTCCAGGCCGGGAATCGAATCCGCTCGGGCCGATTTGTCCAGCATCAGGTTCCGGTTGGCCTGGAAGCCATCGATCTTCTGGGAGCCAGGCAATGCCTTGATCATGCCCTGCCACACCGTGCGGGATTTTTCGCGCAGCGCGCCTTTGTAGAGCAAGTCACTGACGGTGTCACCCGCATTGTGGTTTTGCTGCGTGTCCAGATCGAGGTGTTGACGGCCGTTTGTGAAGAAAATCCCCGACATGCGACCCCAAGCACCAGGACGATCCAGTTCCAGCGTTTGGAACGCTTTTGTCAGGCGGGTGCCCATCATGCTGGTAACCCAGTCCAGCTTGCCATCGCGGCCCACGCGGCCTCGTTCGTGGTTGAACTGCCACATGTTCTGGCCAAAATCTTGCAAGCCAGCGTAAATCAGGTTGGCGTTGTCGCCGACCAGCAGCTCGATCGCGCCATTGTGCAAACCAGCAGCTTCTTCGCCTGAAGCATACTCATCCATGAAAATGGCCTCAGCGCCTTCATCCAAAACAACCAGGGTGTGGGTAAAGGTCTTGCCGTTAATGGACCAAAGCACGCTGTGCAGCGGGGCAGCTGCTTTTACGTTCTTGGGCACATATAGGAAAGTCCCGCCGCGCCAGAAAGCACCATGCATGGCGGCAAACTTGCCTTCGGTTACCTTCACACCCTCGGTCATGAAATACTTTTGCACGAGCTCGGGATGTTCGGAAACGGCCGTATGCATATCGCAAAAGATCACGCCCTGTTCCTTCAAGGCATCGCTCAATTCATACTGGCGCGTCACACCGTCAATTTGCAGCAGGCTGCCTCCCACCTCTTCACCAGTCAATTCCTTGCCCAAAAAGTCCGGAATCTCCCAGCTGGTAGCGGCATCACCATTCACCGACGGGCCAATCTTATCCGGCTCAAAGCGGCGGATGTTGGTGCGGCGCCATGCCTCATCATTGGTCGTGGGCATGGGTGTGTTTTCGTAAATCTCAAACGCTTTCAGGCGGAATTCCAACATCCATTCCGGCTCATTCAGCGTTGCGGATAATTTTTTAACTGCGTCTACTGTAAATGCTGTCATCTTAACTTATTACCCAATCGATCCTTCCATTTGCAGCTGAATCAGACGATTCATCTCAATGGCGTATTCCATTGGCAGCTCTTTTACCAGCGGCTCAATGAACCCATTCACAATCATGGAAGTGGCGGTTTCTTCGTCGATACCACGGCTCATCAAGTAGAAGAGCTGTTCCTCACCCACCTTGCTCACCGATGCTTCATGGCCGATGTTTACATCTTCCTCTTCAATCTCGATGTATGGGTAGGTGTCAGAGCGGCTGGCTTCATCCAGCAGCAGCGCATCACACACCACGTTGGATTTGCAATGGTTGGCACCCTTGTTCACCTTGAGCAGACCACGGTAAGAAGAACGGCCGCCGTCTTTACTGATGGATTTGGAGATGATGCGGCTGGTGGTGTTGGGAGCCGCGTGTACGACTTTGCCACCGGCATCCTGGTGCTGCCCTTTACCCGCAAAAGCGATGGACAGGATTTCACCGTGTGCGCCCTCGCCAGTCATGTAAACGGCCGGGTATTTCATGGTTACTTTGGAGCCCAAGTTGCCGTCTACCCACTCCATCGTGGCGTTTTCTTCGGCGATGGCACGCTTGGTAACCAGGTTATACACGTTGTTAGACCAGTTCTGAATGGTGGTGTAGCGGCAGCGGCCACCTTTCTTCACGATGATTTCCACCACAGCGGAGTGCAGCGAATCTTCGGAATAAATGGGGGCGGTGCAACCTTCTACGTAATGGACGTAAGCGCCTTCATCAATGATGATGAGCGTACGTTCAAACTGGCCGACATTTTTAGCATTGATGCGGAAGTATGCCTGGAGAGGCATTTCCACATGAACCCCCGGGGGCACATAAATGAAGGAACCACCGGACCATACGGCCGTATTCAGCGCCGCAAATTTGTTGTCATTGTAGGGGATAATGGTGGAAAAATATTCTTTCACCAGCTCAGGATATTGGGCCAACCCATCATCCATGCCCAGGAAAATCACGCCCTTGGCTTCCAAATCCTTCTTGATGTTGTGGTAAACCACCTCAGATTCATACTGAGCAGCTACACCAGACAGGAATTTTTGCTCCGCTTCCGGGATACCCAGTTTGTTGAAGGTGTCCTTGATATAGCTAGGGACGTCTTCCCAAGTGTCACCCTGACGGTCAGACGGTTTGATGTAGTAATAAATATCTTCGAATTTGATTCCATCCAGATCGGCACCCCAATCGGGCATCGGCCGTTCCAGAAAATGCTGGTAAGCCTTGAGGCGAATGTCCAGCATCCATTCCGGCTCGCCTTTGCGGGCCGACATGCTGCGTATTACATTTTCATCGAGGCCCTTTTCCGCCTTGAAGACGTAATCCTCAGCATCAGCAAAGCCATATTTGGTGGCATAATCCTGATTGACAAGGCCAACAACTTCCTCTTCGCTCAGTTCGGTATCTGGAATATCCACAATATTTTCGGCCATTTTATGCCTCCTCTAACTCGCCGTGCTTCTCGCGCAGCCAGTCGTATCCTTTCTCTTCCAGTTTCAGAGCCAAATCAGGACCGCCGCTCTCCACGATACGGCCGTTCATCATGATATGCACGTAGTCTGGCTTAATGTAGTTCAAAATGCGCTGGTAATGAGTAATCACCAAAGCGCCCATGTTAAACTCTTCACGCAGCCGGTTGGCGCCTTCAGAAACCACCCGCAGCGCGTCAATATCCAGGCCAGAGTCCGTCTCGTCCATAATGGTGATCTTGGGCTCAACGGTAGCCATCTGCAAAATCTCAACCCGCTTTTTCTCACCGCCAGAGAAACCTTCGTTCAGGTAACGACCGGCAAACTTGTGGTCGATACCTAGCATGTCCATCTTTTCCTTTAATAACCGACGGAATTGGGGAATAGAGATACCCTTGTCTTCTGGATCTTCGGCCTGGCGGCGGGAGTTAATGGTTTGGCGCAGGAATTTAGCCAGCGTCACACCCGGCACCGAGGCCGGGTATTGAAAAGCGAGGAAAAGCCCAGCGCGGGAGCGCTCATCGGCTTCCATTTCAAACAAATCTTCGCCGCCAAAAATAACCTGGCCAGCGGTTGCCTCATAGGCAGGGTGACCAGCCAGCGTATAGGCCAGCGTACTTTTTCCGGAACCGTTCGGTCCCATAAGGGCGTGTACTTCTCCCTGCTTTACCAATAAGTCAATGCCCTTCAAAATAGGTTGATCACCTATGTTTACATGTAAATTCTTGATTTCCAAGGCGGTTGTCATTGTAGTTTTCAGTCTCCTGTAAGGATTTTTTGCAATCTATCTTTTGCCCATATTCTGGTTGGGATTATAACAAAGGGGTAGCGCAGCGTCAATAATTATGATAAAAATGATAAAAATAGCAGAAATTGACAAGTTAGTCTGGCATTGTTATACTTTTCCCAAAATTTTTTAAGGCAATCTAGCGATAATTTTTGGGAAAACGCCAAATCACTCAGACATTTTTGTCCATATTCTGAAAACAAAAATCTAAGTTAGCGAGTTATTAAAAAAGATAGTTAATCTGTACGTGATGATGCCAACTGTTATTGGCGTTGGACGAAAACAGGAATCCTCTTTAATCAGGTATTCTCGCTTTCATTTGAGTAAGCAGTGGGCAATGCTGCTGTTTACAAGGTGAAGGATTCTATCGTGAAATCAGGAACTAGCAAGGGCAAACAGAGTACGCGCGACCTTATTCTCCATGCACTTAAATCAACTAGTCAAAATACCATCGAAACGCTGGCCGATGCGGCTGATATTTCGCCAATTACGGTGCGTCACCATCTGAATTCCTTGCAGGCTGAGGGGCTTATTGATGTGGAAAGTGTACGGCGCAAGGTGGGACGGCCGTATTACGTTTACAGCTTGAGTGAAAAGGGGCATGAGCTTTTTCCGCAGAAATATTTCAGCCTCACCAACCGCCTGCTGGAAGAGCTGAAAGATCGCCTGCCCCCGGACGTGGTCAACGAAATCTTCATCAGCCTGGTAGAGCGCATTATGGAAGAACGGGCCGGTGAATTTGAAGGGCTGCCCTTCGAGGAACGGCTCAATTATGTGATAAACTTGCTGGGCACCGAAGGTTTTTTAGCCCGGTGGGAAAAAACAGAAGACGGCCGTTACCAAATCATCGAGTACAGTTGCCCTTACATTTCCATGGGGCAGCAGCACAATGAAGTCTGCACGCTGGATAAACAGCTGATGGTTTCGGTATTAGGAACGGCCGTAGAGCAGCACAGCTGTATGCTGCACGGTGACGACTGTTGCCAGTTTACATTGCCGATACGGCCGTCTGACATTCAAATAAATCCATAAACAAAAAGCGCAATAAGCGAAGGAAAACTAATGATCGCCAATAAAGAAGAAGAACTGATTGAATCTATGCGCAGTGTGATTGACCCGGAAATTGGCCTGAACGTCGTGGAACTGGGTCTGGTGCGCAATCTGGATATCGACGAGGAAACGGATGCTGCCAAAATCACCATGATCCTCACCACCCCATTCTGCCCCTACGGCCCGCAAATCATTGAGCAGGTGCGCATGGTAGGCAACCAGGTGATGGAAGGTGGCGTAACGGTCGAAATTGGCACCGAGCTGTGGGACCCCTCCATGATGGAAGAAGGAGCCGGCGGCGACTGGGGCTTGTTCTAACACCCACCTTTAGCAGCTGTTTTCTAAAATTGAATCTGACTAGACCTTGTTAAGCTCCCGTACGGGGAGCTTTTTTTTTGCCGGACGCAGGCCAGTTAAGCGCGCATACAAAAAACCGCTGGCGTTGGCCAACTGCGTAAGAATGAGCATCCCTGTTAAAAGATACCCGCGTATGTCGCGCGCCATTGTCAAGGGAAAACTAATTAAATCCAGATAAAAGCGGGGGGATTCCAGCTGAACAGCCTCATCTTTGCGCTGGCTGCGCAGCCAACGATACAGCCAGGCCCCACGGCCGTAATTAAAATGCTGCCGCCAAAAAGACCCCAGGCTCAAATCATGCTCATGGTAAATGACCGCACGCGGCAGGTAAATCATACCTAAGCGATGGTCCAACCAGCGGTCACAAAACTCCCGATCTTCGCCTGCCGCCAAGGGCATCGTTTCGTCAAAGCCACCTACCTGCCAAAACAAGTCGGCCGCCACGGCAAAATTGTTGGAGGTGAAAAAGCGGGCACGTGATTCTGTACGATTGTAATGATGGTACAGAAAATCAATGAGGAGCTGGCTGGTAATAGAAAATGCATTGCGATGCAGCGCATTGATGGTATACCCGCCCACTATTTTGTGCGGCTCTGCCAGCAACTGTGTCGCCAACTGGCGCAGCCAGCCCGCTGTGGGGGCACAATCATCATCAGTGAAGGCCAGGAAACGGCCGTTTGCCACCTTCGCCCCATGATTCCGCGCCACAGCCGGTCCCAGATTAGGTTGCCCGATCAGCCGCACACAAAGGTGCGCCTCAAACATGGCAATAATGGATGGCGTTATCGGCGAATTACCATCATCCACCACAACGACCTCAAACCTATCGTGGGGATAATCCAGCTGCGCCAGGGCATGCAGGCAGCGCACCAGCTGCCGCGGGCGTTTGTAGGTAGGCACTACTACAGAAAAAGTGGGCCATGCATCGTTCATCGTTGTTTATGGGCAGAAACGGCCGTATTCACCAGCCAGCGCGTTGGCGGCGAAAGCACCCCTTTCTCTCGCTCCCCCGTCGTGACCAGCAATGGATAGACGTGCCAATGATAATCATAGGCGTGGGACCAATTGGCCTCGTACACGCCCACATCGACAAAATAATGACCTTGCTTCAAATCCAGCCGCTCGATTTGCAACGCAATCTCTTTTTTGCCCTCCCAGGTACCCAACGGCAGCCCATCGGCCTGCGTATGGGTGTCGAAACAAACGGTGCCATCTTCGCGGCTGATGGAAAGCCCAACAATAGGTGACTGAACGGCCGTTGCCGCAGCCAATTCCATCACAATTTTCACCCCGGCACCGCTCTCAATTTCGGTGATGGGTTCCGCGCGGTCATTTTGTAGCGAAACGGCCGTAATTTCCATCTCCAGCGAGCCAAACCGATTTTTATTGATTTGCAGCAGTTCCCCAGAGGTCGCGCGAATGGTTGGCGTCACGGCAGGGGTGCGCCGCTTGGTCTCATCGCTCATCTCCGCCACGTACTGGCCCACCACCACTTCCGGCTCGCCGTGCGCCACAATTTGCCCCTGGCGCAGCCACAGCACCTCGTCGCACAGCTCCTGCACCTGGTTCACATCGTGCGACACCAGCAAAATGGTGCACCCATTTTTGCGAAACTGAGCAATGCGATCCAGACATTTGCGCTGAAACGCCAAATCGCCCACGGCCAACACCTCATCAATCAGCAGCACGTCAGGGTCGATGTGGGCCGCAATGGCAAAGGCCAGCCGCAGCTGCATCCCGGTGCTGTAGGTGCGCAGCGGATTGTCAATAAACGCCTCCAGCTCGGCAAAGGCGACGATAGAGTCAAAACGCTCTTCAATTTCCTGGTAAAGCAGGCCAGAGATAACGCCGCTGATGAAGACGTTCTCCCGCCCGGTCAGGTCTGGGTGGAAACCTGCGCCTAAATCCAGCAGCGCCCCGATACGGCCGTTTATCTGAATACGGCCGTCGTCAGGCCGCCCCACCCCGCCAATCAACCGCAGCAGTGTCGATTTGCCCGCCCCGTTCTTGCCAATCACGCCTAACATACGGCCGTGCCCAATGTCAAAACTCACATCGCGCAGCGCCCAAAATTGATCCTCAGCGCGCAAATGGGCCGCGCCCTTCACCACCAATTCGGCAATCGTATTTGGCTTTTCGGGATTGTACGTGCGGAACGTTTTGCTCACATTCTGCACCGAAATGGCCGCATCCATTTACAGCTCCTCCACAAAACGGTAGCTCGTCTGCAAAAAGAGACGATACCCCACAGCCAGCAGCGCCACCGACAAAACTAGCAGCAGCCCCAGCGCCAGAAAATCAGGCGGCTGGCCGTAAATCAAAATAGCCCGGTACGCATCCAGCAAAATCAGCAAAGGATTCAGATGAAACAGCCATTGAATTTGGGACGAAAATTGGCTCGCATCATAGAAAATGGGCGTCAGGTAAAACAACAGCAGCAAGAAAATATTCACTAAATGCTGCGTGTCGCGGAACATCACGTGGAACGTAGCCACAAAATAAGCCAGGCTCAGGGTAAACACAAATTGCAAACAAATAATGACCGGCAGCCAGAACAGCGTCGGCTGCAACACAATCTGGGTAAACAGCAAAAAGAGCAGCAAAATCGGCAGCGACAGCAAAAAATGCACCAAATTAGACGCCACCGTCACCACTGGCAGCACAATTGGCGGAAAACCGGGTCGCCGAATCAAGTCCCGCCCTTCCAAAATAACGGTGGCGGAAGACATGAGCGCCGCGTTGAACCAGCCCCACGCCAGCAGCCCCGAAAATAAATAAGCAGGATAGTTAGGAATGTCCAGCGGCAGCAGCGCCTGAAACACAAAGCTGAAAACCAACAGCTGCACAAACGGATTCAGCAGCGACCATAAAATCCCCAAAAAGGACCCTTTGTAACGCAATTTAATGTCTCGGGTCACCATCACCCGCATGAGGTCACGCAAATGCAGCCATTGGCGCGAGTTGAAAAAGGCGAGCCGGTCCCAACGGCGCACCTGCCGCTGCGTAAAATAACCACCGACCACCAGCAGCACGCCCACGCCCAACAGCATCAACCATTCACGCCCCTGCTGCCGGGCCAGCAACCGATAGCCAAACAGGGAAGCAGACGGCCGTATTTCCACCGCCCCACTCTGCTCCGCCACCAACTGGTAATCGGACTGCTGGTTGGTGTCCCATTCTTCAACTTCCTGCTGCCCGACCGGGATGAATGTCTGGAACGCGTAGTCGAGCTGGCCGCCTGCAGCAACCGGCACCGAAGCAACAAACAGGTCTCCCTCTCTCACCATCGGCGTGAATTGCAAATTATCAGCCTGCACCGTGCCCGCAGGCCAGATAGCCGCAGGCACACTTTGCCAACCGTTCACGCCCCACACCAAATTTACGGCCGTTGCCTCCGGCAGTTCATAGCGAATCTCTTGCATCGTCAAAGAGAGGCTGTTTAAACGATCCCGCTCAGCGGCACTAAAAGATGTTTCCTGCGTCACTGGCTCGCCCTGGGCAGCGGCAATCTGATAATCCTGCCCCGAACGCGTGTCCCACAAATCCACTGGCACTTGCTGCTGGTTGGCCGTCACCTGGAAGACGTAATCCAATTGAGCCGCTTCGGGCAGCAACAGTTCGGCCACAAAGCTGTCGCCATCTCGCTGCATCGGCGTCACCATGAGGTTATTTTGTACGGCCGTTTCCATCATCTGCGACAGCGCGGGCAGCGTTTGCCACGCATCCACCCCCCACACCAAATTCACCTCGCCCGCTTCTGGCAGCCGGTAACGAACCTGCTGCACCACGGTGGGACCCGCAATCAGCTCAGGATTGGGCACCGACGCATTGGCGTAAAGCCCAAGAGTCACCCCAAAAAAGGGAAACTGCCCACTCCGCGCGTACAGCGACGCCAATGCCTCCGGCAGCGAGCCATCAGCCACCTCATTGTTGGCTTGAATCAGCCAAACACGCTCAAAGCCAGCCACTTCTTGCGCCAGATTATCTAGCTGCTTAGCCTCATATTGACCCGTAAAAGAAGTGGCAATATCCGTGGATAAATCGAACGGAATTTGCACCATATCGTCTCGCTGGTAGTAATAGCCAAAGGCTGAATCTTTGAGACCACCAGGATGAAACAGCAGTGCATCCCCCGCCTGACCTTCTTGCTCAATAAGCGCGGCCACTTCACGCCACTGCTGCTTGTCTATCTGGCCGTAATAGCGACTCAAACCGAGCAGCGAAGCGAGAGCAATAAACAGCAGCAAGCCAATTCGCAGCGAAGACCAACGCAGCCGCAGCAAGGCGACGGCCACCAGCAAGTAAAATGCCAAAGAAGCGGCAATTGTGTAGCGGGGAATTAGCAGCGGCGCCAGCAAGTGGGAGGCGATAAACGGCACCAAAATGGGCACGCCCAGCCACAGCAGCAGCAGCATCGCAACGGCCGTATCCGTTTGCCACTCATTTTCTGGTTGGGGTGATGGGGAACGGCCGTACAGCAGCCACCAGCCCCCCAACCCGGCAAATAACAGCAAAAGCAGCACCGAGTCCGACGCATACCCAAAGAAGATTTCCCAAAGCGTAACGGCCGTTGGCTCAGCAATCCATACCCCCGTCGTCTGCATCGAGCGCACTTCCAGCAGCAGATAACGCAGCCACGGTGCAAACAGCAGCAAAATCGCGCCCTGAATAGCTACCCATTGACCCAATCGGGGCGCAACCTGTTGGCGCTGCCGCCAGAACAAATACAGCCAAAACAGATTCTGCACCGCCACAAAAAAGACACCGTAAAAATGCGTGTACAGCAGCAGCACATTGCTCAGCACATATCCCGTCGTCGTCAACCGGTCCGGTTTTTCCAGCAGCCGTAAAAAGAGCCACATCGACACAAGCACCAGCAGTACCATCAAACTGTAAGCCCGCGCCTCCTGTGAAAATGCCACATGAAACAGGGAAATCGCCAGCAAAAAGGTACTGATGAGCCCACCTTCGCGGCCCAGCAGCTTACGCCCGACCAGGTACATTGCCCCCAGCGCCAGCGCACCAAACAGCGCCGACAGGAAGCGCAGTGCCACTTCGGAATCACCAAAAATCTGAATCCAAAAATGAAGCAGAATAAAGTAAAAAGGAGGGTTTTTGTAAATGCGGTCGGCAAAAATTTGCGGCAGCGACAGGCGCGCTACAGAAATAGAAGTGCCTTCATCCACCCACAAACTTTCAGCCCCCAGCGCGTAAAAACGAAGCGCCACCCCCAGCAAAATGATGGCGATCAGCACCACTTCAGACCGCAGCAGGCTAAACAGCTGCGCCCGCCAGCCAATCGCCGCCGATTGACGCCTCCCCGTTAAGCTGCTCACCGTCCCGTGCCTCCGCACTTTTCTTGCAGACGCTGGCGCAGGCTTGTGGGGTCCGCTAACGGCCGTTCCAACAACGCATATTGCACCACCGCCCGACACAAATCAAAACCCGCCGCTTGTGTCAAATTGGCGCGCAGGGCGTGGACAGCAATACGGCCGTCAGTAGCAGGCAGCGTACAGGTAGCCACAGCTTCCCCGGCAACCGCCAGCGTCGCGGTCACATCTTTACCCCGCACCAGCAAATCGGGCCACGGATCCGCGAGGTTGAGCGTAACGGCCGTTTCCACCTGCAATTCAGCCCGATCCCCTGGCTCCAGCAGCGCCACATCGTAAAAATAGCTATTGGGCCAGGAGGGACGATCCCAAATTTCTTGCATAAAGAGCGTCCAGCCCACCTCGTTCCATGCCATCTCCCACAGCACTTCCGGTTTTGTCGGTGGCAGCGTGGCCAGATGCACGTCATCGCGCCAAACAGAAACACCCGTAGTTCCAACTGCAAGCTGCAACTGCGGCAAAAGATGGCGTTCAGCATAATCGCCTAAAATAGTCCAGGCAAACTCCTCGGAAATTGCCCTAGCCATTTGCTGGGGCGTTTCCACATTCACAGCCCCCAGATATTTTGCATCCAACCAGACCTCAACACGACAAACGGCCGTTCCTGGCGGCGGTTCAAGCGCAGGCAATGGTTCCTCAACCTGCACCGCCATCGCCCAGGTGCCACCAATGGCAAACGGCCGTTTCCTCTGCGAATGTTTCATGATCAACTGCTCCAGATGGCGCTGAGCCAAACGGGCCAAATCCGGTGCTTGCGCCTGTGCCTCAAAAGCATCTAAAAATTGCTTCACAGGCACTTCCAGTTCTGGCCAAAGCCCATGCCAATGGTCAAACGTCTCCCCACGGCCGATAGCTACCCCCCGAAACAAGCAGTGCACCAGCCCATACGCGTCAAACGAAGGCCAATGATCGTCAGATAACTGCGCCAGCAGCACACGGGGATCTTCCCCCCGCCCCAGCAGCAGACCGGCAGACCAGCAAACCCACATCAGGCGCACCTGAGAAATATCGGCGGGATTACGGCCGTTTGCGTGCACCGGCTGCAAATGCGCAATACGCTCATCAGCGGTGTGTCCTTGGGCAATAACTGCCAGCCCATCGGCAAAAAAGGTCTCAGGATTGCTGGAAGAGATAGACCCAGCCCGTATCCGATAATAGCCCAGCACCTCTGGCACGCGACCAAACTGTGCGCCAGTCCGGGTCACTCGCTGCCAAAAATCCCAATCCTGGTTCGAGCGGACGTTGGGATCAAAGCCACCCACCGCTGCCGCCAACCGCCGCCGCACAATGCAGGTAAACGGCGGAAACGCGCAGCGGCAGGCCATCAAAGCAAACAGATCGCCTGTTTCCTGACAGTAATCCTCATCATACACGTTACCGTCTGGGGTGAGCCGTGCCCAGCCGCTGTGTACCGCATCCAATGAGGAATCGCTAAGGGCAACGGCCGTAATGCGCTGCAAATGTTGCGGCAAAAGCAGATCGTCTGCATCCAAAAACATCACCCACTCATGCTGCACCATCTCCAAACCCGCATTGCGCGCCAGGCAGGCTCCCTGATTTTTTTGGCACAGCAAACGAATGCGTGGGTCCCTGGTCGCAAAATCTGCTACGATAACGGCCGTTTCGTCCGTCGAGCCATCATCCACCACAATCAGCTCCCACTGTGGCATCGTCTGTGCCAATACCGACTCAATCGTCTCGGCGATGGTGTCCGCCGCATTGTAAGCAGGCGTCACAATCGAAACCGGCAAAAACTCGTTCATACAGCGTCCTGTTGCGGCTGGCGCGGCTGAATGGGATTGGCATCCGGGCCATTCAAGCGACGATGCTGCTCAACCGCTTCCCAAAAAGCCCAAAACCCCACCAAATTGCCCCAAATTTCCAAAAACACCAGCTGCAGCGAATAATCCTCCCGGCCCCGCAAAATACGCCAGATGCGCTCCACATGCCAGCGCGGCAAATCCCACAAAAGCTGCCGAATGGCGCGCCGATCGCCGTCGGTGACCAGCGTACGGAGCTGGTAGCTCGTCTGCCCCTTGTTGTAGTTGTACAGCTGCTTGCGCAGCGCCGCCATCGAGGTGCGATGTTTATGCCACACGTAGGCCGCCGGTTCATAATAACAAATATGTCCCGCCTTCAGGATACGGTAAAACATGTAAATATCTTCGCCCACGCCGGTTGGCTGCCCCGGCCCCAACGTCTCGTCAAACATACCAGAATCGGCCAGCACCGTCTTGCGGATGGCGACGTTGGCCGTACCGCCCAAATCCCAGGTATGCACCACATGTTTAGCCGAGCGATGGAAAAAGTGGGTGTCAAAAATGCGCGGCAGGTAGCCACGACCCAGCGCCCCGTATTTCTCGAACATTTCCTGGCTTTCGCTCTCCAGCTCCAGCGGCAGCACCAGACCACTTACGCACATCACGCGCGGATCGGCAAATGGGGCCAAAATGCGGCTGGGCCAATGCGCCGGTACTTTCACATCATCGTCAATGTACGCCACGATGTCGCCCCGCGCAGAAATGAGCCCTTTGTTACGGCCGTATGCTACCCCCGGCCGCGTTTCCATCTCATACCGCACCTGTGGAAAATCATCCACCACCGCTTTGGTTTGCCCCGATGCCGGATTATTATCCACTACGATTAGCTCCAGCTTATGGCGGCCAGCGTCCAGCGCTACTAACGTTTCCAGACACATACGCAAATCCTGTGGCCGGTCTCGCGTACAAACCACCACGCTCAGGAAAAACGTGTGTCCAGATTCTGGATTCAAGCTCGGCAGCAAATCTTCCAGCTCTGGCTCGTTGACCCACTGTGCGGCGGTGGGCCTGGGCTGGCAGCCAGTGGCAATGGCAAAGTGCGGGGATTCAGCATCCTGCCCCTGCAGCAGCAGATCGCCCAACTGCCGCATGATTTCATGGCGCAGTTGTGGCGCGAGGACGGGTGTACGGCCGTTGTCAATCTCTACCTGCCCGATGGGAATTTGATGCCGCAGCACAATCGCCCACACCGCGTCGTAGTCGGCGGCATTGGGAACCTCGGCAGGCAACGGCCGTGCCAGATCAATCGTGACAAGCTTTGTAGGCATCAGGCAGATTCTCCCGTCGTGGTGCGCAGTTCCGGCACCCCCTGCACCGTAGCCGCAGCTTGCTGCTGTTCATATCGCTGGGCAATCTGCCGCGCCTGCTGCACTGCTTGCCAATACGCCAGCGGCCCGCGCAAAGCACCTATGGCCTCTGCTAGCACCAACCCTCGCGGAAAGCCGGAACGGCGCAGCAGACGCTTGCCAAACCAGCCACCGTACCAAAGCAGCGCAAATTGCAACGTTTTCCAACGCATCGGGGCATCGGTAAAAAATGTTTTGGTCCAGAATGCGTAAACGCCGCGACCAAAATCGTATAGTTGGCCATGCAGCTTTTCAAACGAGGGACGATGATAATGCCAGATCAAGGCAGCGGGTTCATAAACCAAAATAAAACCCGCCCGCAGCGTGCGGTAAAACATGTCGTGGTCGCCAGCGCCGTGCGCAGGCGTGCCCACATCCAGCGCCGGATCAAAGTCGCCAATCTCGTCAAACAACGATTTGCGGTAAGCCATGTTGCAGCCGGTGCCAAAAATACCAGCCCCCAACGGCCAGTAGCGCCACACTTTACGCATGGCCATGGTGTAATAGCGCGTTTCAAAGCCACGACCAAACCCACCGTAATCTTCAAAGATGTTTTGTGCGGCCGTTTCCCGAGCCGCGGGGGCCACCAAACCAGTCACGCACATCACCGCCTCGTTGGCAAAATGCGGAGCCAGGGCTTTCACCCAGTTTGCATCAATAGCCACATCATCATCGGTGAAGGCCACAATGCTGCCTAACGCCTCCTGCACGGCCCGATTGCGCGCCCAATCCAACCCCGGACGCGGCTCCACCACGTAACGAATGTGGGGAAATTCGGCAATCAGCTGAGCCGTGGAATCATCCGGCGGGGCATTGTCTACAACCAGCAAATCCAGCTTCTCGGCCGGATAATCGAGCGCCAACAGTGAATCGAGCGTGCGGCGCATGCTGATCGCTCGGCTGCGCGTGCAGATGGCCACGGTCACATGCGGCCAATTCGGCTCAACGGCCGTTTCCTCTGCCACCAACAGCTCAGCCAATGCCGCCCGGTTCAGCTCCGCAAAAAGCTGCTGCTCAATGCTGTGCCGCAAATAATCTTCTGCCAAAAAGCGGGGCGACTTGTTTTCAATCCAGGCATAACCGATGGGACGCTGCTTTTGCCGCACCAAAATTTGCAAATGCGTGTAACGGGCCGGGTCCAGATGCGGAATCGGGGGAAACGGCCGTGTCATTTCCACTTCCAGCACTTTAACGGCCATAGCTGTCTCCTTCCACCAAACGTGGAACGGCAACCGGTTGGTGCTTAAGGGCAGTTTGTTGTTTACTGCGCTGGATTTTCTGGCCACGAAAATAGGCCCACGGCCCGGCCCAACTGGCCCGCCAACCAGCCCAGGCCAACGTGGGCAAAAGCAAATTATCGCGGGTGAAGGCTGCCCACAAACGACCGGGATGGTAGCGCAGCCAGTAGCCCAGCAGCATACGCCCGGCGGCCAAATCTCCCTGAGAAGCCCATTTGGCGTAGGCGGCGGCCGTGCCGCGACCGTACGCCGCGCTCATGGTGTGAGCCGCACCAGCTTCGCGGCGGTGCGTGTGCCAAACCAACAATGCAGGATCATAAAGGAGGGTGTGACCAGCTTTGAGGAATTGGTAAAAAATGTCGATGTCGCCGCCAGCTTGGGCGCGTGTGCCAGGGTCCAGCGCTTCATCGAACCCACCAATTTGCTGCAAAAGGTGGCGGCGAAAGCTCATGTTGGCCCCCACACCCACCTGCGGCGCAAGCGTGCGCGCCGCTTTGCCCACAAACCAGCGGGGCACAAAACCTCGATTTAGCCCGCCCAGCGCTCGCTCAAACAGATGTTGGTCTGGCGTTTGCAGTGCAGCGGGCAGCACCAGCCCCATCACCCCGGCCACCTGCGGATTTTGCTGGTAAACGGCCGTTAACCGCGTCAGCCATTGGTCATCCACCACCACATCATCATCCAGGTAAGCCACAATCTCGGCTTTAGCCGCAGCCAGCCCCCGATTACGCGCTCGACAGAGGCCGGGTTCCGGTTCCACTTCTAACTGCGCAGAGAATTGCTTGGCCAGAACGGCCGTTTGCGCGTCATCTTTGCTGTTTTCAACCACAATGAGCTGCGCCAGTTGGTCCCGGAATGGCACCAAACTTTGCAAACAGTTACGCAGCGCTGCTGGGCGGTTGCGCGTGCAAATCACTACCGCAACGCTAGGGGCAGGCGTAGCGGTTTTTTCGTAATTATCATGCGCAGCGGACCTGTGAATCGGCGCGAGCTTTTTCAGGCGTTCAGCGGAGACTGCTGCCCCCGGCGCAGCCAGATAGTGGCTTCCAACGACGCCCTGTTCATTCTGAAAAACAACCAGCGCATCTTGCGCAGCGGGAACAGACAGTTCTGATTCAGTTAATGGGAGTTGTACAGACACAATCTGAGCCGCGGGCAGATTTGCCACCTGACTGCTTTTGGCCCGCTGACGCGCTCGCAGATAAGCAAACGGCCCCGTTACATTACCCAGCGCTTCAAGCCAAAGGAGGGGCAGCGTAACCACCGATCGTTTGCGCAGGCGCTGCCAGATGAGGCGCAGCAGCAAAATCGCCTGCTGGCGCACCAGTCGCGGCACCTGGCGTTTGAGCGTTGGCTCCTCCAGCCAAACTTTGGTCATGAGGGCGCTAAACGCTTTGCCATAGCCGTAAAATTGCTTGCGCGCAGCAGCAGCAGCAGCCCGATGTTCGTGACAAACGAGCAAATCGGGGTGGTAAACGGCCGTAAATCCTGCCAACAACAACCGCCGAAACATGTCCAGATCGCCACCACCGCCGGTCGGCGTGCCGGCATCCAACGCTTCATCGAACAGCCCTACGCGGTCAAACACATGGCGGCGGAAGGCCATGTTGCCACCCGTGCCCAGGTGATACGGATGAATGGGAAACCAGGGGCGATCATCAGAGGCGGTAAAACGGATTGGTTCAGTCCCGCGATCAAAGCCAAAGCGGGCTTCAAACTGTTGCTGAACGGCCGTTGCTAAAGAAACCGGCAGCACCCGCCCCGTCACACAAGCGACGGAGGGGTCGGCAAAGGCGCGCCGCAGCGTGACCAGCCAGTCTTCGGTCACCAGCACATCATCGTCAATGAAGGCAATAACCTCCCCCTTGGCGTGGCGAATGCCGCGATTGCGGGCCACATCCAGACCAGGGCGTGGTTCATGCACAAAGCCGACACCCAGCGCCTCGGAAATTTGCTGTTCCTGTGGGGTTGACGGCGCGCTGGCAACAACCAGCAGCTCGCTTTGCCCATCCATTTGCGGTTGTATCGCGGACAGGCAGCGCTGTAGCTGCGCCGGACGATCACGAGTACAAACAAGAATCGTTAAAAACATAAAATATCGCTTGGAACGACGATCAAGCGTCCACATTTTCAGTCATTTACAGGGTTGGTGGCTCACTTGGCGGCAGTAAAGAATAAAAATGATCTCAAAGTTGGAGAGTAGCAAAATCAACTTACGGTTGTACTTACTTTTGTCACCGCTCGTTTCTGGGCAGAAAGGGTTTATAATGCAGCGTATGCAGCAGCGACTTACCTCCATTTTAATGAGCATTATAGTGGCTACCGGACTGGTTACGCTTCTTCTGGCCAACGTCGCCCGTTCGTCCGTGGTGCGTGCCGCCGAACCAAGCGAGAAAATTGATCCGGCCCTGTTAGACGCGCTGGATGAGGGCACGGCCGTTCGCTTCATCGCTGATTTTCAGGAGACAGCCGCCCGGCCCTCTTTGGCCGCGGCTGAAACGGATGCGCAACGTACGGCCGTTTTAGAGACGCTGCAAGAAATAGCTACCACCCATCAAGCCCAGGCGCTGGCGGCGCTAGACAATCTGGCAGAGCAAGGTGAAGTTACGGCCGTTCGCTCCTTGTGGTTGGTAGACAGCATTGCCGCTACGGGCAACTTTACGGCCGTTCAAGCCATCGCCAGCTTACCAGAGGTAGCGCGCATGCGGCTGGATGCCCTGGTGCAGCAAATTGGCGCAACAGAGACGCCCACAGCTACATTGCTGGCCGCAACGGCCGTTGTAACTGGCCCCGTCGCCAGCTGGGGCATCGAGAAAATTAATGCGCCAGCCGTCTGGCATGGATTGGGGGTTGATGGCAGCGGGGTCACCGTCGCCATCATGGATACAGGGGTAGATTGGGAGCATCCTGACCTCAACAGCAATTATCGCGGCAACCTGGGCAGCACGGTGGATCACAGTGACAGCTGGTTTAACGCCGTGTTTCCCACCGATACGGTGCCTGTAGACAACCTGGGGCATGGCACGCACGTGGCAGGAACGGCCGTCGGGCAAAACGGCATCGGCGTAGCCCCCGGCGCCAACTGGATCGCCGTCAACATTGCCGATCCGCTGGGATTCATTTGGGAGAGCGATGTACACCGGGGTTTTGAATGGCTGCTGGCCCCCAATGGCAGCGTGGCGCTCGCCCCTGACGTCATCAATAACTCTTGGGGTGGCACGGTGCCCCAGGAACTATTTTTGGAAGATATTACGACCCTGCAAGCGGCCGATATCAAGGTGGTCTTTTCGGCGGGGAACAATGGGCCATTCACCGGCACGGTTGGCTATCCGGGCGGGTATCCCGACGTGTTGGCGGTGGGGGCCAGTGACGAGCTTGATGAAGTTGCCTGGTTCTCTTCTCGCGGCCCGTCGTATCTAACGGATGAGCTGAAACCGTGGCTGGTGGCGCCCGGCACGCAAATCTGGTCGGCGCGCCCTGATGGAGCCTATGGCCTGGAAAATGGCACCTCGATGGCTTCGCCACACGTTGTAGGCGCCATTGCCCTGCTGCTGAGCCGCAATCCCAGCCTGACGCGCCAGGAAATCAATCAAATTTTGGCCGATACGGCCGTTCCCATCGACCCACCCCACCCGAACAACAACACTGGCTGGGGGCGGCTAGATGCGTACGCAGCGGTGGCCAGCCAAAGCGACGCAGGCGTGCTAACCGGCCTGCTTTTGGCCGATGGGGTGCCGCTGCCGGACGCCATCGTAACCATTACCACGCCGTCGGGCGCACAATTGCCGTTTGTGACGAATGCAAACGGCCGTTACCGGGCCATCCTGCAAAGCGGCAGCTACAATTTGCAAAGCGAACCCTTTGGCTATACGCAAACGACCATCAGTAACGTCAGCGTCACCAACGGGCAGACTACCACGCGCAATCTCAACGTGAATGGGCTGCCCAGCGGCGTGGTGGATGGCGTGGTTCGATCGGTCAGCGGCTATGCGCTGCTGGCTGACGCGCATGTCGAAGTGGTGAACACGCCCGTCACCGCTCTAACGGATGGCGACGGCCGTTTCTCACTCACCTTACCCGCTGGCAGCTACGAATTGATTGTGACCAAAACGGGCTACCAGCAGCAGCGGGCGGAGGTGTGGTTGGCGGCCAATACGGCCGTTGTGCAGCACTTCTTCCTGGCTGATGCTCCCACTATTCTGCTGGTGGACAGCGGTCCCTGGTACTTTGGCAGCCAAGTGGCCTACTATACGGAAGCGCTCACCGACCTCAACTACAGCTTTGATACCTGGGCCGTGCGCAATCCAGTTGAAGATGCCCCCACTTTGGCCGACCTGAGCCAGTATGATTCGGTCATCTGGTCCAGCCCGCTTGATTCACCGGGCTACCTTGGCCTAAACAACGTCATTACCGATTATTTAGGCTTGGGCGGACATCTGTTCATCAGCGGGCAAAATGTGGGCGCTTTTGATGGCTATGGTATCGACACGCAGTTTTGGTGGTACAAACATCTCAACGCCAACTTTTTGGGCAAAACGGCCGTTACCAACACCATTTCCGGCAGCGACAATTCCCCTTTTAGTGGGCTTAGTATTGACCTGAACGGCGGCAGCAGCAGCAATAACCAAAACGCTCCCGACGCTTCGCTGCCCCGCCTGGAACTTTTCTCGGACCCGGCTTTTGTGTATGAAGACGGTGATTCTGCCGGATTGACGGCAGGTTACTGCACCCCGTTCCGCATGGTGTACCTGGGCTTTGGCCTGGAAGGTGTCGCCGATGCCACCGATCGGGCCGATATTTTGGCGCGCAGCTTTAGCTACTTCAACACCCCGCGTGAACAAATTGGCGTGCAGTTCTTCCCCGGCGGCATTGACGAACTGGCCGTTCCCGGCACGGAGATGCAGTACACGCTCAACTTGTTCAACCGTAGCGAAACGCTTACCGACACCTTCACCCTCTCCATTTCCGGCGCGGATTGGCCCACCAGCCTGCTCACCAAAACGCTTAAGTTAGGACCCTGCCAGTTTGGCAAAACGGTGCTCACGCTGACGGTGCCGCCTGAACTGCCGCCTGAATTGGTAGAGAGCTTCCGGATAACGGCCGTTTCCAGCAACAATCCCGCCATTAATGCCCAAATCACGGTTAAGCACAGCAGTCCCGGTGATATTTTGTTTGTGGATGAT
Organism: Ardenticatenaceae bacterium; assembly: GCA_020634565.1. Lineage (GTDB taxonomy): Bacteria > Chloroflexota > Anaerolineae > Promineifilales > Promineifilaceae > Leptofilum. Next base: position 324,665 of record JACKBN010000004.1, on the reverse strand, counting down.
GATCGCTGGTACGACCAAACTGATGAGCTAACGGCCGCTTTAGACAGCATGGGCCTGACATACGACATTTGGGACACAGGACATGCGGCCGTTACGCAGAACGGCCCACCCTTGCCGCTGCTCAACCAGTACGATTTTGTCATCTGGTACACGGGCTACGACTGGTTCCAGCCCATCACTTTTGCTGAAAATCAGGCGCTAACGGCATATCTGGCCCAGGGCGGGCGTCTTTTCCTCACCAGCCAGGACTTTTTGTATTACCATCACCGCACCGACCTGGCGCGCCATTATTTTGGTGTGGAGCGCTTTTTAGAATCTGTGGAACCAACGCGCTTGATTGGGGCTGGGAATACGGCCGTTGCCGCCGAAGCGATGCCGCCACTTTCCCTGGACTTTACCCCCTACCAAAATCACGGGGATGGCATCTTCCCGGCTGCGCACAGCCAGCCATTTTTCTGGAGCGATCGGGCGCTGCCCGTTGGCACCGCCACCGCGGGCGACAACTGGCGGGCCGTGTTCTGGGGCGTACCCTTTGAGACCATCGCACCTGCCGAACAGGCCGAGGTGATGAACCGCGTCGTGGGCTGGCTGAGCGATTTGGGCGATTCCAGCTTTGTGGTGGATCAGCGTGTCGGGCTGGTGGGTGAACCGCGCACGTACACGCTTACCGTGCAGCAAATGGACGACGGGCTGAGCAATTCTGTCTGGCTCACCAATACCCTCTCTCCCTGGCTGCAAATTGATCTGGCTTCCATAACCGGCGATGCTACGTACAATGCAGCCACGCGCCAACTCACCTGGAGCGGCACGCTGTCCAGCGGGGGCCAGCATCTCATCACCTACCAGGCCACACCGGCTGGGCCGCTGGCGTTAGGCCAGATCATCGAAAATGAAGTTGTTTTGCACGATGGGCGGCACGATTTGACCTTTACCCGCCGGGCAACCAGCTGGGTCAATGCCCCAGAAATCGCCACAACGATAACGGCCGTTCCCAACAAACCTTTGGTCGCCACTATTTTTACCACCACCGTGGGTTTGCAAAATACAGGGCTGGCAGCCTCCGGCCCCATTTCTACGGTGGTGAGCCTGCCCAACAGCTTCTATGTCGTCACCGACACGTTGAGCAGCAGCGCAGGCAGCGCCAGTGTGGGCAACCGGCGGCTTTATTGGGAAGGCTTGCTGGATGTGGGTGACGTGGTGACGCTGACCGTGGTGCTAACGCGAGAAGTAACGGCCGTTCCCCAGCGCGCCGCCTTTACGACTCTGGTAGATGACGGTGTGACCCATCCCGCCTTTTTTGCGGAATGGATTGATTTGCCCGTGTACACAAGTTATCTCCCAGTTTTGCGGCATGAGACCGTACCTTAGCAGAATTCACTCATAGGCAGGGCTGGAATACATATGGCTCTATACTCCTAATGGATCATGAATTTGCGCTTCATTCACTCGCCAAAACTGGCGAATCGGCTATGATCAACGCGATAAAGCTAGAAGTAACAAAGCAAGCGAGGACAAGATGTTGAATAACACGCTGCAAGAAACGGTAAAAATCGCCTATGTGGAAGACGAACCCAGCATTGCCCAGTTGTTGGTGAGCGGATTAGGCTTGTTTGGTATTGAGGTTAAACCCGTGTTCATGAATGCGGAAGATTTGCTAACACAAGCCGAAGGGGAAGCGCTACAAGAGGTAGACCTCTTCTTTTTTGACATTCGCCTACCCAAGATGACTGGATTGGAACTGGCTGGAAAATTGCGGGCACAGGGCGAGAAACGGCCGTTTGTCCTCGTTAGCGCCTGGCCTGCCCCCACCGATGAAGCGCTGGACCGAATTGGGGCACAGTTTTTGCCGAAACCGTTTGATTTCCCCGATGTGATCCAAACGATTCAGAAATTAACAAGCAAGCAAACCAAAGAATAAGTTAGCCTCATCTTACTCGCTGGTCGCAGAAGAAAGATCTGCTACTTTTGCACCTGTTACTTTGCGTAAATCCTTGGGAGCTAACTTAATTTGGGTGCCTCGCTCACCAGCGCTCACAAAAATCTGCCCTTGCGCCTCCGCCCGTTCATCCAGATAAATGACAAAACCCTTGTTGATCAAAGCCAATGGTGAAATGCCGCCCACTTGCAGACCGGTCATTTCTTCTGCTTGTTGGTGCGTTGCCATCTTTAATTTCTTCACGTTGATCAGCTTCGCCAGCTTCTTCAAATCGAGCTGCCGGTTGGCGGGAATCACTGCTAGCAATGGTTTGTTGGGAGAACGGCCGTCTACCGGAGCCGCCACCACCAATGTTTTAAAAACCTGCTCTGGCGGCACGCCAAGCTGCACCGCAATTTTCTCGGCGTCTCGCTCGCTGGCATCGTACTGAATAGCTTCATAAGCCACTTTTTTGCCTTCCAACAGGCGCATTGCCAATGTTTTATTTCCAGCCATGTGTTAAAACCCCATGATATAACTTGCGCTTATACAAAAACTCAACCAAACCATCAAAAAATGCTGTTAAATTGGTACTCTTTCCTTAAAATAGATGGAAAATCTACAAAAAAAACGCCTATAATGGTGTGTGTCTAGGAGAAAGACTTCATGAATGTAACAACCCCAGATTGGGTTAAAGACGCTGTATTCTACCAAATATTCCCGGATCGGTTCGCCAAGAGCGGCCGTTTCGGGCAAAACGGCTACTTGCCCAAACCCAAGAATTTGCAACCCTGGGGCGCAACACCCACCTACCACGGTTTTCAGGGTGGCGATTTACTGGGGGTTATTGAAAAGCTGCCTTATCTCAAGGCGTTGGGCGTCAACGCGCTCTATCTCAATCCCATTTTTTCTTCCGCTTCCAATCACCGCTACCACACACACGATTATTACCACGTAGACCCCATTTTGGGTGGCAATCAGGCATTGGCAGAATTACTGGATGCGGCCCACAAAGAAAATATTCGGGTCTTGCTAGACGGCGTGTTTAACCACGCCAGCCGGGGCTTTTTCCAGTTCAACCACCTCATGGAGTGCGGGCAGGAATCCCCCTACACCGACTGGTTTAACATTCACCATTGGCCCATCAATGCATTTAACGAGGGACATCCCCCCAATTACGATGCTTGGTGGGGCATTGCTTCTTTGCCCAAGTTCAACACCCACACCCCGGCCGTACGCGAATTTTTATGGCAGGTGGGCACCTATTGGCTCAAACAAGGCATTGATGGCTGGCGGCTGGATGTGCCCAACGAGATCGATGACGATGATTTCTGGCGCGAATTTCGGCGGCGCTGCAAATCGATCAATCCAGATGCTTACATTGTGGGCGAATTGTGGGGCGAGGCACATCGCTGGCTGCAAGGCGACCAGTTTGACGGCCAAATGAACTACCTTTTTACACGCGCCACCCTGGGCTTTTTCTCTGGCCATAATATGGACCAGAGTGACACCGTGCGGACTGGTTATGGCTATATTCAGCCTTTAAATGCCACGCAGTTTGCCACGGAACTAGATCGTATTTTTAATCATTTGTATGATAATGAAATTGTCTTGTCGCAAATGAACATGTTGGGCAGCCACGACACGCCGCGTACCTTAACCGTAGCGCGGCATGACAAAACAGCACTGCGACTGATGTTTTTATGCCAGATGACTTCGCCCGGCGCGCCCAATATTTATTATGGGGATGAAATTGGTATGTCGGGCGGACACGACCCGCACTGCCGTGGCGCTTTCCCCTGGCACGATGAGGGCAGTTGGGACAACACGCTGCTGGAAGATTTGAAGCAGTACATTCAGCTGCGGCACGACACGCCAGCGCTGCGGCGAGGCAATTTCCGCATTATGTATGCCAACGAAAATGTGGTTGTTTATCAGCGACAGTACCGTGAACAAACGGCCGTTATTGCCTTTAACATGGGCGATCGTGAAGAGCTAATCATATCGCCGCCGGGATACACAGCTTACCTGGAAGAAAAGCTGAACCCGCACGGGGAACCCTTTACCACCAGCAGCACCCATACCTTACTGCCGCGAAACGGCCGTGTTTGGGTGAGCAATCCTTAAAAATTTTTTGGTGAGTACCATTCACTTTTTTCGTAACCTTTACGGCGTCACACAGTAGATCTCGTTATTATATGGGAACACCGATCTTAGCCTGCCTGGCTTCAATGTTAATTAAGAAAGCAAGCCATTAAGATTTAACTGGCAGAATAACTTACCAAAATCCCGTAACATCAGACTGATGTCATAACAGGTGCAAATCGGTTTCACAAAAAGGTAGACTCCATATGAGTGATGTAACAGTAAGAACCCCCGTTGATCCCAGAGACGCATATGTCCTCGTTGTAGAGGATAATGTCTCCAACTTTGTGCTTATTGCCCGGCTGCTGGCCTTTATGGGCGTCCAAAAATGCGAGTGGAAAACAACCGGCTGGGGTGTGGTGGATTTTGCCAACACCATGTCGCGCGTGGACCTCATTTTGATGGATTTGCGCCTGCCACACGAAGATGGCTATGAAGCGCTCAAGCAAATCCGCACCGATCCCAATCTGCAAAACACGCTGGTGGTGGTGGTTACCGCCCACGGCAGCAGCACAGAAATGCAAAAAGCCAAAGAAGCCGGTTTTGATGGCTTCCTTTCCAAGCCGCTGGATGCCGATCGCTTCCCTGAACAAATCAAGCAAATTCTAAACGGGGAGCCTGTGTGGGATTTGGGAATTTAACCCCATCATGTTTGCTTCATCGAACCTTCTCAAAATCAATACCGATGATCCGGAAATCCAGCGGAAGGGTGCCGTTTTACAGGGGCTCATCCTTGTTTTAACCGTGCTAAGCCTCATCCGGGCTTCTATTGAGATTGTTCAACCAACTGAGATCACCCGTGCCATTGCCATAAACCAGGCAATCACTTCTCTGCTCTTTGGGCTGGTGTGTCTGTGGATCGTGCGTTCAGGCCGCATACGATTAGCAGCCCACATTTTTTTTAGTATTCTCAACCTTATTTTTTTTGCTCTCCTCATTACCACAACCCGCAACTTATTTTTCCCCTATCTCATGCTGATTTCAGTGGTGGCCATTGCCACGCTGGATTCGGTGCGGGCTTCGGTTCTTTATAGTGCGGTGACGCTTACGGCCGTTTCCTCATTCTACGTCCTCTCTGGCGCTTTCCCCATACTGGCGCTCGTAGAATATGTGGTGACCTGTTTGGGCATCAGCGTGGTTTCCTGGGCCACAGCCAATTTTTTGCAAAACGCCCTGCGCAATTCCAAACTGTTGGCTAGTGAACTGCTCACGCAAAGCAACTTGCTAGAAAGACGTGCCCAACAGCTCCAGTTTGGTGCGGAAGTCGCTGAAAAGGGAGCCAGTTCACTTGACCTGCCCCAGCTGCTGCGAGAAACGACTCTACTGCTCAAATCGCAATTTAACTTCTATCACGTCTCCATTTTTCTGGCCGACTCCCACAAAAAAATGCTGCACTTGCGCGAAGTCGCGACCGACGCCCATGTTGATCTGGTAAACCTGCAATACAAACTGCCAATAGACAACCATTCGATTGTGGGCTGGGCCGCGCTGCACCGCGAGCCCCGCATTGTGGATGATGTGCAAAACGACGTTACTTACAAAGAGGAACCCTTTTTACCCAACACCCGCGCCGAGCTGGCGCTGCCCCTGGTTGCCCGGGGTGAACTGTTGGGGGTGCTGGATGTTCAGGGTGACCAACCAGGTATTTTCTCCAAAGAAGATGTGGTCATTTTGCAAATCATTGCCAACCAGATCGGTATCAATATTGACAATGCCCGCCTGTTTGCCCGCACAGAATCCCGCCTGAACGAAACGCGCATTTTGTATGAATACAATTCGCTGCTCTCCAGCACGATTGATGTGGGCGAGCTGTATCGTCGGGCGGCGCGGGCGCTTACTACGTGGCTGCACGCTTCTCGCTGCATCATTTACTCCTGGGACCGGGTAGAAGAAGCGATTACGGCTCAGGTTGATTTTGTCTACGACATTAGCAGTGGCACCGTGAACCAGTACGCCCTGGATTTGACGACGCAAAGTCTGGGCAGCCATGATGGGATGCGCAAAGCTTTGGAATCTGGTCAGCCCAAGGTGTGGCGACTAAACGATGATAATCTGGATGCCAGCGAACGGAATTGGCTGCAAACTATCGGGCAACACAGCTACCTCGATGTGCCGCTGATTCAGGGTGGCACCACCTGGGGGCTTGTTCGTCTGCTGCGCGGGGAGGCCCAGGCGGCGTTCTCTGACAATGAGATTCAATTAGCGCAGGCAATGGCTAACGAAACGGCCGTTTCCCTGGCCAATGCTACCCTCACCTCAGAAACACAAGCTCGGGTGGCTCAGCTTAGCTCCCTGAACCGGCTCAGCCTTTCCCTCTCCGAAGCCCCCAACCTTAAGCGAGTGTTTAAAGCCACCCGACGTGAAATTCTTTCTCTGGTTGAAGCCACTGGTCTGGCCATCTTTTTGCTGGCAGACGATCAAAAGCACCTCAACTGGCTTTATTTATATGATTACGGCGAAGAAATTGACCTGTCTAATATTCCCCCACTGCCAGTGGGAACCGGTTTTAGTGGTCACGTAGCCCGAACCAGAGAAACGCTCCATATCCATTCCACCCCAGAGAATCAGGCCAAATTCAACTCTTTCCAGGTTGGTAAAACGGCCGATTATTACGAATATTGGTTGGGCATTCCGCTTATCGTCACCAACCGACTCATTGGCATCCTTTCCCTACAAAATTTGGAGCCGTTTAGCGAACGAGATATTCAGCTGCTCACCACGATAGCCGGTGCGCTGGCCATCTCCATCAACAACATGCTTCAGCTAGAAGCGATCCAAAATGCGCTAACCATCCAATCGGAACAGCGCCTGCAAATGCAAACGGCCGCCGAAATCTCAGCCAGCGCAACCAGCATTCTGGATTTGAAATCCCTTACGCAACAAGCAGTAGACCTCATCAAGAGTCGATTTGAACTGTATTACGTGGGGTTGTTCCTGGTAGAAGATGATTTTGCCGTGCTAAAAGCCGCTACGGGTGCTGCGGGTAAAGCGCAAATTGCGGCCAAACGCCAGCTGCAAGTAGGTGGCCAATCGCTCATCGGTGGGGCCACCAATGATGGTCATCCCCGCATCACCCATGATGTAACCAGTGACCCGGAATGGTTGCCGAACCCCCACTTGCCCGATACCCGCTCTGAATTGGCCCTGCCGCTGCGCGTGCGCGGCGAAACAATCGGGGCGCTCACGGTACAAAGCGATACGCCGGGCCTATTTTCGCCGGATTTGATCGCCGCCTTGCAGATCATGGGCGACCAGCTGGCTGTAGCCATCCAAAATGCCCAGCTGCTAGCAAGAGCTGAATCCCGCGCCCAGCGGCAACTTTATCTGAATGAGATCAGCGCCCAACTGCACCAATCCGCCGATGTGGAAACGATTGTAGGTATTGGCTTACGCGCTTTGTCTCAACAGCTGAATGGAACGGCCGTTGAGCTTCAGCTAGGTAGACAAACACAGGAATCATGACAAACTCAATCGCAACAGACAGCCACCACAGATCCAGCAGCTCCATTTTTTTGGACACTTCGGTACCCAATGTAGCCCGCATTTTTGACTTCATGGTAGGCGGTACAGCCAATTTTGAAGTGGATCGGCAGGCGGCGACAGAAATGCTCAAAATCTTACCCTCTTTGCAAAAATGGGTGCGGCTGCGCCGAGCTTTTATTCAGGAAGCCGCTCATATCCTCTACAAAGAAGGCTTCACTCAATTTCTGGACATCGCCTCCGGCATGCCCTCGGATGATCATATTCACGCCTTTGCCCCTGACTGCCGCATTGTGTACAGCGACATTAACCCGGTGGCAGTGAGTTACGGCCGTAGTCTGTTCAGCGATCATGAAACCATTGCCTATATTCGGGGCAACGGCCGTGAACCAGAAGCGATTGTGCGTGCGCCAGAAGTACTCAAACTCATTCACATGGACAAACCGGTGGCCATAGGTCTGAACGGCATCCAACTTTTTATGCCGGAAGCGGATGTCCGGCACATGGCGCAAACATTTTACGAATGGGCACCTGCCGGCTCGAAACTGTTTTTGGTCTTCCAGACACACGGCACAATGGAAGAGCCAGAAAATTATTATCGTTTCCAGGATTTGTGCCGTCAGGCTCAGCTGCCCGTTGAACTCAATACGCTGGCCGATTCCGTGGAAATGCTTGATCCGTGGCATCCCAGCCTGGTGGAGCCAATCACCCAGTTTTTAGGATTGCCCGATGATTTCATCACCAAAGAAGATGGTGAGGGAATCAACATGGCATTTTACGCCGCCTTTTTGTTGAAGCAGGATCAATGATGCAAGAGCAAGAAAAGGTCACCACCCAAACAGAAGCCGGTTTAGGGATCGAAACGTCGGTTTTGGAAGCCGCCCTAAACAATGCTTTTGTGCGCCACGCCATTGATAATCGCGGTGTACTCACATCGCCCCGGCGCGGTCAGCAGGTTGCTGAGCAGTTGGTGGCCACAGTGCAGCAATATTTGGCCTTTGAAGCAAACGAGACGGATATTACGGCCGTTGCCACTCAGCTAGCTGAACAAGGCATGGCGATGATCACCGCATCGCAGATGATGCGCGCCCTGTACCGCACTGTTCAAGCCGAAGCAGAAACGGCCGTGCTGCGCCGCCTCAACGACTTCCAGGTTCATTTTCTGGGAAAACTGGCCAGCGCCCGCGAAATTGTGCAGCAGCGGTTTCAGGAAACTGCGCAGTTGGCCCTGCAGCAAGCCCTCCACGCCCAATTAGACCGTCAAATCTCTCTGCATGAGGCACAAAAGCAGCGCAACGACAATCTGAACCAGATTTTGCAGCTGAACGCCCGGTTGAGCCAAACCAATGATGAAGCGGCGCTGCTTAGTCAGGCCGTTTCCGGTATTTGCCAGGCGCTGGATATTACCCATGTGACCCTGTTTGAGGCGCTAAACGTGCCAGAATCCTGGCGCGTTATCACAACCACCGCACCCTTTTTGCAACAGGGCGACACCGCCACCGCCGAAACGGCCGAACTCCTGACCAACGCCTACAACAAAGAAGGCGAATCCGTGCGGGTGTATGAAACAGAAAGCGGTGGCGATGGTCTGGTAGTCGGCATTATTTTGCGCGTGGGGCAGCATCTTTTGGGTGGGCTGGTCGCCAACCACGAAAATCTCGATACCGAAAGCTACGAAGAGTATTTGATTCTGGTGCGCACCTTTGCCCAAAACCTGGCGGCGCTGTGGCATAACTTATATTTGCTCAACGAAACCCAACAGCGTGCCCACGAACTGGAAATTTTGCACGGCCGTTATTTGGACAGCATCTGGAACACGCCAGAAGCCACCATTCGGGCCCGCGCCGATGAAAGCAGCCTCAACATTGTGCGCGAACTGGAAAGCACCCAATCAGAAAAGGCACCTCAGACAGTACCTGCTTTGCCCCTGCAAGTGGGTGAAAGCCAATTTGGCCGCATTCGCATCCCCGGCTTGCAAAACCTACCGGAAGATGACCAGGCATTTGTGCAGGACCTGATTCGGGAGATGGGCAGCGCCTTGAACAATGCCCAGTTTGTGCAGACCACTCGGGCCTATTCCAACCAGCTGCGCCTGGCGGCCGAAGTGTCTCGCGCGGCCAGCACTATTCTGGATCGGGAGCAGCTGATCGGTGAAGTGGTGGAGCTCATTCGCTCTCGCTTCAATTTGTATTATGTGGGCCTCTTCCTGGTCGATGAGGAAAGCAATACGGCCGTTCTGCGTGCCGGTACGGGCGAAGCGGGCAAATTACAAATCGAGCTCAAGCACAGTCAGGAAATTGGCGGCGGTTCCATGATTGGAACGGCCGTTGCCACAGGTGAAACGCGCGTTGAGCAAAACGTTCAGCAGGCAACCGCCTTCAAGCCCAACCCTCTGCTCCCCGACACCCAATCCGAATTGGCCTTACCCTTAAAAACCGGTACCAAAACCATTGGCGCGCTCACGGTGCAAAGTAAGGAACAGGGCGCGTTTACCAATGAAACCGTGACGGTACTGCAAAGTCTGGCGGCTCAGCTGGCCATTGCTATCGAAAATGCCAACCTTTTTGCCCAGACAGAGCTCAACTTGGCGGAGACAAACCGTCTGTATACTGCCAGCCGCCGCATTGGTCAGGCCACCAATGCTTACGAAATCTACAAAACATTGGTTGATTTTGCCCGCGAAGCCAACATTGCTGACGTCGTTCAGGTCATCATTGCCGATCCCAAAGCGCCTGATTACTTGATCGCGCCCGTTTACTGGAGCGATGACAACATTCCCTTTGATCCCACCCATCGTTTTCCGCGAGAAAAGTACAGCTTTAGCGATCAAATCACCAACGCAGAGATCATCATTGTGGCAGATGCCCAAACAGATCCCATTATTGATCCGTTTACACTGCGAATTTTCACCCAGCATCATAGGCATGGCGCCGCCATGATCCCCATTTACATTGATGATGAATGGCTGGGCACTTTGGCGTTGGCGCATAAATTACCGAACGCGTTTGCCAACGTCGATCTACAGCCAATCCGCACCTTGGCTGACCAGGCAGGCACCATTCTGGCGAACCAACGCTTGCTGCGCCAAAGTGATCTGCTGTACCGCATCGGGCGCGCGCTAAACCAGGCGATCACGCGTGATGATGCTTTGGCCATCACCGTGCGTGAACTGCAAGCGTATACCGGAGCCCACCAGTGTCGCTTCATTTTGATTGACAAGGAAGCAGGCGAAGGCAGGTTAGCGGCCAGTTCTAATACCAAAATATTTGAAAAAGCGTATCACCTGCCGCTGTTGGGGGACACTATTTTTGAAAGGCTCAGCCGGGAACAAAAGCCGCTGAAGCTGTCCCCAGGCATGGAAAGGGTGGCCAAGGAAGCCATTCAGCAGCATGTGATCCAGTTTGGGGCAGAATCTTCTCTTATTCTGCCGGCAGCCAGTCAGCAGGAATTGTTAGGCTATTTGGCGATTGATGCGGTGGGTGGGGAACGGCCGTTTACCCACTCCAACCTCCTCTTTGCCCAAACCATCGTCGATCACCTCACCACACAGCTAGAAAACGTCAAATTGCTGGATGAGGCCCTGCACCGTGCCCAGGAAATGATTACCCTGAACCAGGTACAGTCTAACATCTCGCGCGTGCTGGATCTGTCCCTTTTGGCTCAAACCATCTACGCCGAAGTTGGTCGCTTGCTGGACAACACCGTCTTCCACCTGGCCCTATACGACACCACGCACAATTTGTATGAGCCAGTTTTCACGGTAATAGAAGGCGAACCCACTTATTTGGATCCTTCCATTATCGAAACAGATGATCCCATCTACAAATTTTTGACGCAAGCAATGGTGCCCCAAATGCTGGATGCCCACTCGCCAATGGTTCAGGCATTACCGCTGCTCAACGGCGATCGTCAGCCGCAATCAACCTTGTGGGTGCAGTTGCAAAAAGAAAACATACCCTTTGGCCTCATTACCGTACAATCTTACGAACCGCACGCCTATGGCGAGAGCGATCTACAGCTTTTACGCAGTATTGCCACACAAACCAGTCTGGCAATTGCCAACGCGCAGCTGTTTGAGCAAATACAAGAGCAAAATGAAGAACTGCGCGAACTGGATCAGCTAAAGACACAGTTCCTGGCCAATATGTCTCATGAACTGCGCACACCGCTAAATTCTATCATCGGTTTTTCGCGGGTTATCCTCAAAGGAATCGACGGGCCAATTACCACAGCCCAGGAAGAAGATCTTCAATCGATCTATACCAATGGCCAGCACTTGCTCATGCTGATCAACGAAATTTTGGATATGGCCAAGATTGAAGCAGGCAAGATGAATCTTAATTTTGAAACGATAGCCTTGCCCAAAGCAATCGGCCCCACGCGTGATACCATGCGCAGCCTGATCAACAGTGAGGTCAACTTTGTCTGGGATGTGCCTGAAGATTTGCCCGATGTGGAGGTTGATCCCATTCGTCTACGGCAGATTGTGCTCAATTTATTATCCAACGCAGCCAAATTTACTGAGGAAGGTGAAATCAGACTCCAAGCTTACATCGAAGACAAAACACTTCACCTGATCGTGGAAGACAGTGGCATTGGTATTGCACACGAAGATTTTGATAAATTGTTCACGCCCTTTGCGCAGGTAGACAGCTCTACCACCCGCACGGCCAGCGGTACCGGGCTTGGTTTGCCCATCACCAAATGGCTTGTGGAAATGCACCAGGGCACCATTAATTTTACGAGTCAACCGGAGAAGGGTACAACATTCCACGTTGTATTGCCGGTTTCACAAACCAACGAGCCAACAGAGCTAACCCTCGAATCATCTACCATCGACTTGGTAGGCTAAAGAAGATGTATGGGTACTTTTAGCTGTTTGTGGCCAACTTAGCCAACCCAATCGAGGAGATTACTACTATGAACTTTACGATTGTCTGTCGTGCCTGTGGCGCGAAACATGAATACGAACGGCCGTTACCAACCTGCCCCACCTGTAACAAGGACTGGCTGGACGCCGAATATGAGTTAACCCATCCCCAGCAGCCAAACGCCCATCTGGCCCAGCGCGGCCACGAATGGCTACGCCAGCTTGATGGACGCGGAGCCAGTTTATGGCGTTACCGTGAACTGCTCCCGCTAAAGAGCAATGAAAACATTGTCACTTTTGGTGAGGGCTGGACACCGCTGCTGAAGGCACACAACCTGGGCCTCATGCTGGGACATCCCAATATCTACATTAAAGATGAGCGTCAAGGCCCCACGGGCTCTTTCAAGGATCGGCAGGCGGCCATTGGCATCAGCGCCATGAAGGAAGCAGGCATTAAAGAAGCAGTGGTGGCCTCTACCGGCAATGTGGCTATTGCCTACTCCGCTTACAGCGCCCGGGCCGGCATCAAGCTTTGGGTTTTTGTCACCAGCTCTGTTCCCGCCGACAAGATGCGCGAAGTGGCTCTTTACGGTTCAGAGGTGATCAAAGTCGCTGGCACCTACGACGAGGCAAAACGCGTAGCCGCAGAGTTTGCCGCCAGCAAAAATCTGTTCCTCGACCGGGGCGTGAAGGGTATTGCCGCTAAAGAAGCGATGAAAACCCTGGCGTTTGAGATTGCAGAGCAGCTAGGCAACATTGAAGCTGGGCAAGATATGAGCGTTCTCAACGGCAGTCGCTGGCCCTGGAAAGTACCGGACTGGTATTTACAATCCGTTAGTGGCGGGTTGGGACCAGTGGGGGTCATGAAAGGCTTTGCTGAATTGAAGCGGTTGGGACTGGTGTCTAAGCTGCCGAAGCTGGCCTGTTTTCAAACCAGCGGCTGCGCCCCCATGGCCCGCTCCTTCCACAAAGGGTTGGCCGTCGCCGAAAATGTGAAGGAACCGCGTACAGATATTTCCACGCTGGCGACGGGTGCTCCTGGCGAAGCGTACGAGGTGCTGCGCGAGCTTATCCTGGAAAATGGCGGCACAATTGACGCAATTACCGATGTGGCGGCGTTTAATGCGCTGCATTTAGTCGCTAAAATGGATGGGATTTCGGTGGAACCGGCAACGGCCGTTACCTTCGCCGGTCTGTTCAAATTAATTCGTGAAGGGAAAATCCAGCCCCACGAAACGGTCGTCATCAACTGCTCCGGCCATACCTTCCCCGTGGAAAAACATATCATCGGCGAGCATTACACGCGAGACATGACCTTGCCCGATACGAGCGAACTGGCCAAAGCCAACCGCAGCCGTGAAGAAGGGCTGCTCACAGCCCTGGAAGAGCTGGACAGCCGTGTACAGCGCATCACCATCGTTGAAGACAACCAGGACGCTTCACGGCTGATTCGCCGCATTCTGCAAGCCCAGGGCGACTTCCATATTGACGAGGCGCAAGATGGGCAGGCAGGCTTACGCCTCATTCAGGAAACACGTCCGAACCTCGTCATTTTGGACCTGATGATGCCTGAGCTCGATGGCTTTGGCGTGGTTGAAGCCATGAAAGCTGACCCCACATTGAAAGACACGCCAATCATTGTCATTACAGCCAAAGAACTAACCGAAGATGAGAAAGATCGACTAGATGGACAAATAAAGGCACTGTTGCAAAAAGGTTCCTTTATGGACTCTGACCTCCTGAACGACATTCAAAAAGCGTTACCTTAAACAACGGAAGATCAATCCCAAAACATAAAAGAAGGGTGAAATATGAACTATATTTTGCCCTTCTTTCGCGTTTACAGTACAAACGCCTTATTCTATCCACTTGTCCTAATAACAATTAAAAGCCACAATGTGCATTGCACAAATCTTAATATGTATGGCACAATAATCGTAAGCATCTAAACTAGAGCAAAGCATCAATAGTTTTATGACCAAAGCAACATCTCCAAATGCAAAAATCTTGTATATAGAAGATGATCCTGCTAGCCGCCGTCTTGTCCAGCGTGTGCTAGATAACAAAGGCTACCATGTTGTCGTCGCTGCCGATGGGTTGGAGGGCATTTCCATGGCCCGTGAACACCACCCCAACCTCATCTTGATGGATATCAATCTGCCCAACATGGACGGACGCGAAATTACGACCCGTCTGCGCAGTTTGCCCAATTTTTCCGACACACCCATTGTGGCCCTTACCGCCAACCACAGCGCCGGGAACCGCGAACTGGCTTTGGCCGCTGGCTGCACAGGATTTCTCACCAAGCCCATCGACGTCAGCAGTTTTCCTGGCCAAGTGAGCGCTTATTTAAACGGCCTTTCCGATCCACTCACAGCCGATGAAAAAAGCGAACACCTGCAACGCCATGCGCAAAACCTGGTAGAGCGGCTGGAAAGCAAAATCCACGAGTTGGAAAGCGCCAACAAGCGCCTGCGCGAGCTAGACCGCCTCAAGAGCGATTTCATCATTATGGTATCGCATGAACTGCGCACCCCCCTCACGCTGATCAGCGGCTACGCCCATTTGCTCGATGAGCAGGTCAAACAGACCGAGGAAAACCTATCGACGGAAATGGTTTCTGGTGTGGCCGAAGGGCTGAATTTGGGTGTGACCCGCATGCGGGATGTAGTAAACGAAATCATCAAGGTAGCCCGCATCTCGTCTGGCACCCTGGATTTGGCGCTTGGCCCTGTGCGCCTGTGTGAAGTGGTGCAGGACGTTTTTGAAGAGTACCTGGAAGTTTTAGAAAAACGCCAGATCAATGTGCAAATTGGTGACCTGACCAAGCTGCCCATCATCCAGGGAGATGGCGAGCAGCTGAAGTCGGCCATTTACCATATTTTTAGCAACGCGATAAAGTACACACCAGATGGTGGCAGCATCTTTGTGGTCGGTCGGTCGGTTGGTGATACCGTAGACCTGATTATTCAAGACACAGGTATTGGTATTCCAGACAGCGAACATCGTCGCATTTTTGACCAGTTCTACACATTAGGCTCAATTGAACATCATTCCACCAGCAAATTCGCCTTCCAAGGCGGTGGCCTTGGGTTAGGTTTGGCCATTGTTAAAGGAATTGTGGAAGCACACAACGGCCGTGTTTGGGTAGAAAGCGAACGTCGCGATTTAGATCAGTTCCCTGGAAGCACTTTTCACATTCTGTTGCCACTAGAGCACGTAAAGCAACCAGCCAAACTTTAAGCGTTTATGTGAAAGCCAAAAAGTTTTGTGTTTAAATTTGGCCTTTACTTGAGCAAATGAGGGTAAATCAGGCTTGTTTAGCCTGGAACGATCTCCGCCATTTGCTCACCTGAAAAAATCTTTGAATTCTTGCCAATCCACCTGATTGCTCACACAATTAAAAAATAAACATCCCAGGCAAACGAAGTATCGAACCAGGAACATCGTTTGCTTAACAGCGCACGGAGAATCATGGCGACCCCCTCGAGCGAAAGGCAGGCAGCACCTGCTCCCTCAGAAGAGAAGAATGAGCAGGCAAATAGCAGCCAACAAAATCAATGGCAGCTAGGTTTGCTGTGGGGGCTACTTTCCCCCCTTTTCCTGGGGATCGTGCCGATTCTGGCCAAGGTAGCCTACGCAGCAGGAGTCAATGTTCTCACAGTGGTTGCCTTTAGGACGGTCATTGCGGCCGTTTTTTTGTGGACAAGCATGCTCCTGTTCAAACGAGAACTTGTGCGTAGTTCTCTGCCAGCCGTCATTAGCAGCATGATCGCTGGGGCCATTAACGGCCTTGGCTCCATCTTCTTCTACACCAGCCTTACCCGCATTGATGCCTCATTGGGGCAGTTGGTCAATATTAGCTACCTGGTGTTTGTCACCGTTTTTTTGCGGTTGGCTGGGCACACCATTTCTTTACTTACCCTCATTCGCACACTCCTCACCATTGGCGCGATTTATTTGCTGACACGGGGTGGTACTGGCCCGGCTGATTGGCTGGGCGTGGGCATGATGCTGTTTGCGGCCATTACCTACGCCGTGCAGCTAGTGCTAAGCCAGCGCATCATGATGGACATCCCCGCCCCCACCATGACGCTATATGCCATCACCGCCATGGCAATGGTGGTCACCGTCGCCTGGTTTTTTGCCCCCGTCGATTTGGGTCAGGTCAGCACGGAAGGCTGGGAGGCGATTGGCCTTATGGCGCTGGTAACGGCACTCTCGCGGTTGACCCTGTTTTTGGGGGTCAAGGCAATGGGCAGCATCCAGACGGCGCTGCTGGGCGTGTTTGAAGTGGTGGTGACAATTGCGATTGCGGCCGTTTTCCTGGGTGAGCGGCTGACATTGGTGCAGTGGCTGGGCGCGGCCGTTTTGCTGGTAAGCATCTTCCTTGTCCGTTTTGAAAAAGGGGTGCCCCGCTTCATCGACTGGTGGCAATTTTTGTGGCGCCGTTTTTTGCCGAAAAAGTAATAGCAAGCTGCTTAAACGGCCGTTTCCCCTCAATGATCCGACACAAACCCTCATATTTTTTACTGTAATTCCTTACATCCCCCCTGCTAATTTTCGTCTCCTTCACGCCACAGTAGGCATTTAGTCGTACGGCCGTACATTACTTCACTCCCATCTCTGGCAAGATGAATAGAACAGTTTATTCATCAGCGGCTGTACAAAAGCCGCTCTTTTTTTGGAGCATCGATCATGAAAAAATATCTATTTCTTCCCTTAACGTTTATTCTGCTGCTGGCCGCTTGCCTGCCAGCACCGGACGACGCACCCACGCTGCCCCCCTTGATACCGACAACGGAAGCCACCGGCAGCGCCATCGAACCGACACCCACGCTGACGGCAGCAACGTCTGTACCGGTTGAGGCAACGGCCGTTCCCACCACAGCCGCAACGGCCGTACCGCCAGAACCAACGGCCGTTTCTAACCAACCACCGGCCTCTAATCCGCAGTTTAGCAATCTGACGCTGCTGCCCAATCGGGCCAGCCTCAGCGCAGGTTGGCCGCAGCCGTACAACCCCATCACCACCGACGAACTGTACGCGGTGTGGGATTATGCCGGCATGACTGCCGCTGACCAGCTGGAGCGGGTATGGTATTTCAATGGCGCACCCTGGCTGGAGCGCAGCGAAGCATGGGATATGACCAAGTATGGCGCAAACGGCCGTGTGCAGGACATCTTCGTCTACGATTATGAACCGAATCTGGCGCCAGGAAATTACCGCGTCGTGCTAAAGGTAAATGGCATTGAACTGGCCAGCGCCGAACATACGATCCCAGCCAACACAGTCGGCCCCGTTGTGGAGCCGAACACCGGCTTCACGGCTGCCGTGCAGGACCACAAAACATTGGTGCTGCGCCGCGTCGATGGCACCACAACGGCCTGGGAATCATTTGGCGACATCGTGGACCTAGCCTGGCTGCCCGGTGGACAGGGCATTGTGTACAGTGAGCAAATCGTAGTGAATGCCGAGCTGCCCGGCACGCTGGGCTTGCGCCACAATCTATGGCTGCAAAATGTCATCTCCGGCCAAAAATATCAATTGGCAACAACCGATGAAAATTTGCATACGCCCGTGGTCTCGCCAGACGGCCGTTATCTGGCCCTCTATTCTGGCACGCTCTTTGGCGATGCCTGTGGACTGGATGCAGAGCTGCACATCATGGAGCTAACGTCAACGTATCAGCGCGCCAACCTGATCAGCCTGGCCGATTTCACCGGCTTTGCCGAAGTGGCCAATTCACGGCCACAGCCCAGCCTTTGGGGTCCAGGCGATGGTCCGTACGAACCCCAACCAGGCGAATGGCTTGATGATGGCACGCTGGAGGCCAATATCATCTGGATTTGTGCAGAAACCGACGCCCAAGGGATTTACCATCTGGACGTGAACGGCCGTACCGCCACCCAGGTAGCCGAACTCAACCTGCCCTAACAAAAAAGCGGGAGCGGAGATGGAAGAATGCTTAATGAACATCTCCGCTTCCACTTTTCTTCACCCCCCCGCCACATCTTTTTCCGCGTAAGAATCCCCTTCCTCATACCATCAAATCTGATGGCTTCCAATTTCAACGCATATGGGCCACACACCTGCTTTGTGAACAGTTGCTAAGGAAGCAGCAAACCCGTTCGTTGTAACTTGTCAGCCCCACGCTATAATGAACCTATACGGGGCAGAGAAAACAAACAACTCGTACACGCCAACAAATTATTTATTTTTTTGCAGTACAGTTAAGACTGCATCCATCTCATAACAGATAGACAAAGGACTTTTCGCGCGAGAATGATTACAGAATTGATAAATGGAAGCGAGGTTTTTACCCAGCTGGCCGCTGAATGGGACGATTTGGCCCAACGCGGCATTACCGACACACCTTTCCAAACCCTGGCCTACCAACAAGCGTGGTGGACCCATTTGCATCCAGAAAACGGCCGTCTCCACACCATCACCGTCCGCAACGAGCAACAAGAATTGCTGGCCATCGCCTGCCTGTACAACGTGGACGGCGTCATCCATTTCAATGGCTGCATCGAAGAAACCGATTACCTGGACCTGATCGTCTCGGCCGAACATGCCGAAGCCGCCTGGCAAGCCATTCTGGACTGTTTGTGTAGCGATGGGTTTCCCCAATGGGACAGCATCCAGTTATGCAACATCCCCGAAGCCTCCCCCTCGCGCATCATCTTAGAAAAAGAAGCGCAACGGAGAGGCTTTTTGTTTAATGAAACCGTTAATGAAGTGTGCCCGGTGATCCATTTGGCCGACACATTCGACGCCTACCTCGACGGTATCGACAGCAAACAGCGGCGTGAAATTCAGCGCAAGCTGCGCCGCGCCCAAGGGGCCGATGCGGAACTGGTGGTGATAGGACCAGACGATGATATTGATACGGCCGTTACCGACTTCCTCGACCTGCTGCAAAAAAGCACCTTCGAAAAACGAGACTGGCTCAACGACGGCCGTCGCGCCGTCTTTTACGATGCCGCCCGCGCCGCCCAAAAAGCGGGCACGCTCAATTTGATCTTCATCGAGGTACGCGGCAAAAAAGCGGCCGGTCTGTTCAACTTTGACTACAACGATCGCATCTGGGTCTACAACTCCGGCCTGGACCCCGCCCTGTTTGGCGCGCTCAGCCTGGGCGTGGTAATCACTGCCAAAGCGATTGAGTATGCCATTGAAAACGGCCGTACCACTTTCGACTTCCTGCGCGGCAACGAAACCTACAAATATCGCTTCGGCGCAGAAGACACCACCATCTACCGAATTCACCTGGAACCAGCTTCTTAAAAGATTGGACCATTTTCACATCTGTTGAAAATTGGTTTTGAACAAAATGGTCCAATCTCGAAAAACAAGGATCAAACAAAAATGACCCAAGCAGCCACACCCAAAATCAAGCGTATCGCCATGCTCAGCGTGCACACCTGCCCGCTGGCCATGCTCGGCGGTAAAAAAACCGGTGGCATGAACGTCTACGTGCGCGACTTTAGTCGCGAGTTGGGGCGGCAAGGCATCCTCGTCGATGTCTTCACCCGCTCCCAAGATGATTGCGCCCCCCGCATCGTGCACGATCTGGGCAACGGTGGCCGCGTCATCCACATCGTCGCTGGCCCCGAAAAACCAATCCCGGTCGATCAGGTTGGCGATTACCTGGAGGAATTCACAGCAGGCGTCCTCGCCTTTGCCGCCAGCGAAAACATCGAGTACGACCTCATTCACAGCCACTATTGGCTCTCTGGCCTCGTGGCCGACAAGCTGCGCGCGGCCTGGCAGGTGCCCATCGTTCACATGTTCCACACCCTGGGCCACATGAAAAACCAGATCGCCCAAAGCGACAGCCAACGCGCCTCAGACGCACGTCTCGCCGGGGAATACAAAGTGATGGCCCTGGCTGACAAGCTCATCGCCGCCACCCCTGCCGAAGAAGCGCAACTGCAAGAACTATACGACGCCGATCCCGCCAAAATCGCTATCATCCCGCCTGGTGTGGATTTGGAGCGGTTCCAGCCCATCATTAAAGAGACGGCCAAAAAGCGCGTTGGCATCCCCTGTGGCGACACCAACATCCTCTTCGCCGGGCGCATCGAGCCCCTCAAAGGCATCGACACGATGCTGCGCGCCATGGCACTCATTCAGGAGCGCCGCCCAGAAGTGCTGCACAATGCCTGTATGGCCATCATCGGCGGCGACCCGTGGGCCGACGATTTAGACGAAGAAATGGCCCGCCTGCAACAGCTGCGCCATGATTTGGATATTCACGATTTGGTCACTTTCTTGGGGGCCAAAGATCAGGATTTGCTGCCCAACTATTACGCCGCAGCGGAAATGGTCGTTATGCCCTCGCATTATGAAAGCTTTGGCATGGTCGCCTTGGAAGCAATGGCGGTGGGCACGCCAGTCATCGCCTCGGAAGTGGGTGGTTTGGCGCATTTGGTGAAGCACGGCGTAACGGGCTTTCACGTGCCCAGCCGCGATCCCGAAGCGCTGGCTGCCCGCATCTACGAAATGCTCTCCAACAAAGAATGCCGCCAACAAATGGGCCAGCAGGCCCGCGAGCACGCCCGTCATTATGCCTGGCCCAACATCGTAGACCGGATGATGGCAGTTTATGAGGAAGTTGTGGCGGGGGAATTGGTAATTGAGTAATTGTCATTCCGAATGAAATGAGGAATCTTTCGACTTACCTGATCAAAAGATTCCTCACCCCTGCGGGGATTCGGAATGACAGTTTTGCTAGTCCGGTTTAATCACCTCTAGGCCGCCCATATACGGCCGTAACACCTCTGGCACCACAATCGATCCATCTGCCTGCTGATTGTTCTCCATGATGGCAATCATCACGCGGGGCAGCGCCAGGCCACTGGCGTTGAGTGTGTGTGGATATTGCAGCTTGCCGCCTTCCGTGGGCCGGTATTTGATGTTTGAGCGCCGCGCCTGGAAATCTTCCGCATTGCTGATCGAGCTGACCTCTAGCCATTCGCCGCAGCCAGCCGCCCACACCTCAATGTCGTGCGTCTTGGCCATCGAAAAGCCCACATCGCCCGTCGCCAAATCCACAAAGCGGTAGCGGAACCCCAGCGCGTCGCAGATGTCTTGGGCGTACTGCTTCATATCTTCCAGCACTTCATAGCTTTTGTCTGGATGGACAAACTGGTACATCTCCACCTTGTCGAACTGGTGGCCCCGCTTGATGCCGCGCACGTCCTTGCCCGCGCTCATCTTCTCGCGCCGCCAGCAGGGGGTGTAGGCGACGTACTTCAGCGGCAGATCAGCTTCATCCAGAATTTCGTCGCGGTGCAGGCTGGTGAGGGCAATTTCGGCCGTACCCAGCCACATGAAATCTTCCTCGGCGTCGCGGTAGATGTTGTCGAAGAATTTGGGCAGTTGGCCCGCGCCTTCAAAGACATACGAGCGCACCATAAACGGCGGGTAAATCTCAGTAAAGCCATGTTTTTCCAGATGCGTGTTGAGCATGAATTGGATGAGCGCCCGCTGCAAACGCGCCCCAGCCCCGCGCAGCACGTAAAAGCGGCTGCCGCTCAGCTTCACGCCCCGCTCAAAGTCGATAATGTCCAGGTCAGTGCCCAAATCCCAGTGCGGCTTCGGCTCAAAATCGAACTGCGGCTCGGGCGCGCCTTGCGGTTCGTGGAAGACGTTGTGCGCCTCATCCGGGCCGACGGGGACACTTTCGTGGGTCAGGTTCGGCACCCAGAGCAGATTTTCGTTCAGGCGCGTTTCCACTTCACGCAGTTCCTCATCGAACACGGCAATTTGCTCGCCGATTTTGCGCGGGGCATCTTTGGCCTCCTCAGCCTGAACCGCCAACGCTTCAACCTCAGCTTTCAAGGCATCGGCAGCTGGCCCGGCCTCGGTGCGCTTTAGCTCTGCCTCTTTTTTCTTGAGAGTGCCCATCAGCCGCCCAATCTCTTTGGAGGTGCTGTTGCGCTGCTGGCGCAGGGCTTCGACTTCCTGCAAAATCTCACGGCGACGGCCGTCATCGGCCAAAATCTGGTCAATGGGGGCTTCGGCATTGCGCTTGGCGATTTGTTCTTTGACCCACTCTGGTTTTTCACGAATCAAGTTAATGTCTAACATCAGGTTCTCCTAAGATTTTTAACACAAAGGCGCGGAGGCCAGAGGTAAAGTAGTCGGTAACTGGCGTGCGCTTTGCTTTCATTACGATTGGTAAAGTTTGGTCAATGTATGTGGCAACGAGATATGGAGGTGGCGGCGGTGGCAAAACGGCCGTTTCGCGTCCATCGTGCTGGTTTGGGCATCATTTGTCTCATCACAAACCTCCATCAGAAAATAAAAAGCCCCCTCGTCTGATTATCCAGGACGAGGGGGCCCGTGGTGCCACCTGGGTTTACCGGTTATCCGTAAGCGGTGAACGGTTTTTTACCGTTTACCGACCTACCGATTACTGATCTCAAAAAGCTGTAACGGGCTGACCCGGCTTGCCTTGTTTCGGCAGCGACTCTAGAGTGGATTTCTGGCTGGCCAATCATTCGCTTGCACCGTCCGCGAACTCTCTGGGGATTGATACGGCCGTACTTGTCTCTGTCATCGTCGGTGTGTATCTTGTTGCTGGGCATTATAGCTGGGCGGGAAACGGCCGTCAACAAATGGTAATTGGCTGGCAGGGCTTTTCAGTAAAAATCACTGAAACATCTGCACGGCAATAGAAGCATCAAAATAACGCCGGGCAGATGCTAAATTGGCGTAGCCCAGTTTGTTAACCAACCCAATCACGAAATTATTGATAATAGAGATGGCTTAAGCCAATGGTGGCTTGGCGATACGCGTTGCATCTTCTTGCAGCGTCACATCGCGGCGATGATGAACCCCATTTTCAATCTGCCAATAGAGACGCGTCCAGGCTAAAACTTGAGATGCATCCGCTTTGTGCACCGCACAACTGGTTAAACCGTACACAATTTCACTGGTTTCCACACCGGTGGTGAGCTTCTTGGTGTAACGTTCCAACTTAAAAACCTGTACAAGCCCAGGCCAATCCACAAATCGGTCATCATCCGCGATGAGCGTTAGTGTGCGTCGCTCGATACGCCCGTGAGATTTGTTCTTCCAAGTTGCCACCGTACGCGGCAAGTGGGTGATATGCCAGCCCGTTGCCTGACGCGGCGGGACAAAAAACTGCTTAATATCGGCTAAAAGTGTGGACTGATTCTTTTTGGCAAACAGCAGATAAGCACCCCCACTGGATAAAATTTGCACACAGAAGGCTCGTTGAGTGTGCAGGGCATCCGCACAAACCACCTTGTCTTTGAGATAAAGTTCATCCAAAAGCGGACCACTGGCACTGATTTCGTTCTCTTTCGACTCGACCGCGACCTGTTTGAGAACGATGCCATCTTCTGCTAGATAAGCAGACAGCAAATGAACCCCTTGGGTATACTCTTTGGGAATCGTTCCGCGCATCGTTTTGCCATCAATGCAAATAAACACGCTGCTTTGACCCCCATATCTGAGGTGCAAATAGTGTCGTAACGCCTGCTCTAATTCATCGAGAGACACCACCTTGCCCAATATCGTGCGCAGGGTGTTCAAACAAGGGGTTCGCTTCCTCTTTAAAGAGAATATGGTGGCCAAGGCTTCTTGCCGATTTTTGATCCACTCAAAAATCCCGTACGGTTTATCTTGGCCAGACAATCGGGCGAGCACAATCATGCTCAAAATCGTGCCGAGGTCGTATACTTTCCCTCTGTTGTCGCGTCGGTCTGTTAACTGGTTGAGGTATTGGGCTAAATCGGCTAAGTTGAACACAATTCCATCTACTTCATTGGCTTTCAATATGATACACTGCATTATTCACCTGTCTTGGTTGGTTTTTCGGACAATTAACTTTACCAAGTTCAGGTGTTTTTTCTTCTTTTTCGTTTTTACTGAAAAGCCCTGAATTGGCTGGCTGAATGACTCTGCTAAAATTCAGCCGTTGTCGATTTTCGCCATCACCTTTTGGGAAATGCAAAATAAGCTATGGAAAAACATCATTATTACGAATTTGAAGGCTTCCAAAATGTTTATCTAGAAGACAGTTTCGTTTTGGAAATCCGAGAGTCACAAAACGAATTCTTGCTTATCCTCGAAGTCGTGCTTACTGAAAAGCACCCTCTTTATAGATTGCCGGAACCTCATGAAATGTATTGCTACAAAATGGCTATGATAGATTTTCCAGATATAAAAACGATTGAATGGGATGTAAAAAACTCATCTAAATATTTGGATGCCAATGGTGAAAATGATCTCGGAAACATCGACTCATTTTTC
Organism: Ardenticatenaceae bacterium; assembly: GCA_020634565.1. Classification (GTDB taxonomy): domain Bacteria; phylum Chloroflexota; class Anaerolineae; order Promineifilales; family Promineifilaceae; genus Leptofilum. The sequence continues at coordinate 299,964 of JACKBN010000004.1, read as the reverse complement.
TTCGAAGGCGATCATTATTTTCTTATGGGAGATTAGGGCGAGGTTAAAATAAAATCCTCTAAACCAGTCATTTACTTCCAACCATTAGGAGAAATTGAATTAAATCATCCATCAAAATAGTATTCGTGGAAATCGGCAACGGCCGTATACCCAATTTTCTCATAAATATAATTAGATACCGGATTGCCCAAATCAGTAAAAAGCGTACAAAATTGGAAACCATCATCCAAAAGCTGCTGGCTGAGCGTGGCGACGCAGGCGGTGGCGTAACCACGACCGTGCAAATCGGCAGGCGTGTAGACGAGCGTAACGGTGATGCCGTGCCGCGTCGGGCGCGCTTTGGACGCCATCGTCACCGGCTCACCCGCTTCATTCTCCCACAAAAATAGGTCGCCATTCTGCATCTTGCCCCGCGCCAGCAGCTCCGCTGATTCGGAATCATCCTGAATGTTGGCGTCTACATGAAAACCCTGAATCCACGCCACAACGCGCTCAAAATCATCGGCAGCGGCGAGACGCAGCTTGCCCGATGGCAATGTAAGCGGCTGCACCTGCCGCAGCTCAAACACGCGCTGCATCATGCCGGGTTTGGCTGGCCGATTGTTCGCCTGCTCCCACAGCTTGGCCCACGCATCCGCCACGTTGGCTGGACCCAGCAGCGCCGGCACCGTCCAGCGACCCGCCATCGCCTCGTGCAACGCCTCGACCACTGGCTGGCAATCGGCCAGATGGCTATACAGCACCATTTTGCGCGGCGGGGTCATCACCGCTGCGCCGACCAGCTCGCCGCCATCCTCCACCACCGCCAAAAACGGCCGATTCCGCCGCCGGGGTGCGCTATGACTCAGACGAAAAACGATGCCCAACATGAGGCCATTGAGCACTTCATGCGCTTCCAAATAATCCAGCGCCGCGTCCAAAAAATCGTTGGGGGTCTTAAATAATTTGACGTTCATTTTGATTTCCCACCATTTGGCGATTGGGTAGGGGCAGGCCCCCGTGCCTGCCCCAATTGGGGTAGACACGGGGGTCTACCCCTACAGTGTCACGACAGTGCGTCATTCACAAATTGGCGTTCATACAGTTCGCGGTACAGGCCCTTTTGCGCCAACAAATCCTCATGGATGCCTTGCTCCACAATACGGCCGTCTTCCACCACGCAAATCAAATCTGCCCGACGAATCGTACTGAGCCGATGGGCAATCACAATTGCCGTGCGCCCTTGCAGCAACCGCTCCAGCGCCTCCTGGATGAGCGCCTCGGTGAGCGTGTCCACATTGGCCGTCGCCTCGTCCAGAATGAGCAGGCGCGGATCGGCCAGCACGGCGCGGGCAATGCAGATGAGCTGCCGCTGCCCCAGCGAGATATTCACCCCACCTTCCAAAATCTGCGTCTCGTAGCCGTCCGGCAGAGCGGCGATAAATTCGTGGGCGTTGGCCAGCTTGGCGGCTTCGATAACGGCCGTTTCCGCCGCCGCCTCATTGCCAAAACGAATATTATCGCCAATGGTGCCCGAAAAAAGGAATGGGTCCTGCGACACGATGCCCGTCTGCGCCCGTAAGGACTGCTGCTGCACCGATTGCACATCAATGCCGTCAATCAGTACCTGCCCCTCGGTAGCGTCGTAAAACGGGCAATTAGGTTGGCGATGGAGCTTTTGCCCGCGCCCGTTGGCCCCACCAAAGCCACCGTCTGCCCAGCGGCGATGTGCAGGTTGATGTGGTGCAGCACCTCCGGCGTTTCCGGCCGGTAGCGGAACGAAACGTCGCGCAGTTCCACCTCACCGCGCACGAGCGGCATCTCGCTGGCGTCCGGCGCGTCGGCCACGGACGGCTCGGTGTCGATCAGGCGAATCACCTGCTCCCCACCCGCCATTGCCGATTGCATCGTGGTGTACAGCTGGCTCAGCTCCTGGATCGGCTGGAAAAAGCGGGTCACGTACGCCAAAAACGCGACCAGCACACCCAGCGTCACCTCGCCCCGGCTCACCGCCACACCCCCAAACCAAAGCACAACGGCCGTTGCCAGCATCCCCATAAACTCAATCGAGGGCAAAAAGACAAACGAAAGCGACATCGCATCCACGTTGGCGACCCGATTTGTCTCGTTGATGGCATCAAAGCGGGCTTGGGCCACCTCTTCCTGGGCAAACGCCTGGATGACGCGCATCCCGGCAATGCCCTCCGCCAAATCGCCTACCACCGCCGCCACGCTGGAGCGCGTGCGCCGGAACGCCACCTTGGCCCGACGCGAAAACAGCACCGTCACCAGCACCATCAGCGGCAAAACGGTGAAAGTGATGAGTGCCAATCGCGGACTCATGGAGAGCATGACGATAATGATGCCCACCAGCACCAGCAGGTCGCCAATCAGCGTCACCAGCCCCTGCGACAACAAATCGTTGATGACGGCCACGTCGTTCATCACCCGCGAGACGGTGACGCCGACGATGTGCGTGTCGTGGTAGGCCAGCGGCAGCGCCTGCAAATGGCGGAACATGTGCTCGCGCAAGTTGGCCAGCACCCGCTGCCCAACCCAGCCTAGCAAATATCGCTGCCCAGCCGATGTGCCATACAGCAACACAAACGATCCGGCAATATAACTGGCTACACGAATCAAACCATCTGTATCGCCCTGAGCAATCGTCTCGTCGATGGCAATTTTCATCAGGTAAGGCACCAGCAGCGTCAGCCCAGTGGTAATCAGCATAAAAAAGACAGCCAAAGCCATATAACGGCCGTATGGCTGCAAATACGCCAGCATCCGCCCCACAACCCGCTGATTAAACAGCTGCCCGCTTTCTTCCTGGCCAAATCGATCCAATGCCCCACGCGGCCCCATGTTTGGGCTTGTTGATCCAATTGAAAAACTCATAGAAAACCTTTGTGAGCAAGTAGGCAAGTGTGCAGGTGTGCAAGTGACTTGCCCACTTGCAAACTTGCCTACTTGCTCACTTCCCTCTCCTGCGGCCGTAGCTGCTTGTTATAAATTTCCTGGTAATGGGCCGATTGCGCCAGCAGCTCATCATGCGTGCCGCGGGCCACGATCTGGCCTTTTTCCAGCACCAAAATCTGGTCGGCACGGCGCACGGTGCTCAGGCGGTGGGCAATGACAAAGGTCGTACGGCCGTTCATCAAATTCCCCAGCGCCGTCTGAATCAGACGCTCCGTTTGCGTGTCCACACTGGCCGTTGCGTCATCCAAAATGAGGATGGCCGGATTGGCCAGCAGGGCGCGAGCGATGGCGATGCGCTGCTTTTGCCCACCAGAGAGCGTGACCCCTCGCTCGCCCACGTGCGTCTCGTAGCCTTTGGGCAGCTCACTAATGAAGTCGTGCGCCTGCGCCGCTTTGGCCGCCGCGATAATGTCATCCTCAGTGGCCTCAGGCTGGCTAAAGGCGATGTTTTCACCGATGGTGGCAGCAAACAGCGTCGTCTCTTGCAGCACAATGCCCATCTGGCTGCGCAAAGACGCCAGCGTTACCTGGCGCAGATCGTGGCCATCCACCAGCACTCGCCCGGCCGTCGGATCGTAAAAGCGCGGCAGCAAATTCATGATGGTGGACTTGCCGGAGCCGGTCGCACCCAGTAGGGCAATCACCTGCCCCGGCTCGGCGGCAAAGCTGATATTTTGCAGCACCCGGTGCCGCTTCAGGTAACCAAACGAGACATCATCAAACTGCACCCGGCCCTGAATTTTGGGCAAATCAACGGCATCCGGCGCGTCCTTCACGTCAGGAATCTGGTCCAGAATTTCAAAGATGCGCTCGCCAGAAGCCGACGCCATGATGATGGCCGGCAGCACCAGCCCGATGCGGCGCACCGGCGTGGTGAGCTGGCCCAGGTAGGTGGTAAAGGCGACCAGTTCACCCAGCGTCAGCTGATTTTGCGTCACCAGCCAGCCGCCATAGCCAATCACGGCCACGGTGCCCAGGTTGGCAATCAAATCCATCATGGGAATATTAATCGCTTGCAGCCGGGACGACAGTGCCGACAGGCCGAACCAGTACTCGTTTTCTTTCACAAAACGGCCGATTTCCGCATCCTCCTGGGCAAACGCCTTGACCACCCGCGCCCCACGCAAATTTTGCTCCAGGTTGGTGGTCAGCACCGCCAGCTGGTCCTGAATCGCCAGGGAAAGCGGGCGGAAGCGGCGGCCAAAGCTGAGTGAGCGCCAGACCAGCAGCGGCATGGTCAGCATCACCAGCAGCGCCAAATTCGGACTCATGATGAAGAGAACAACGGCCGTTGTCACCAGCAAAAACGCGCCGTCGATGATGCGAAAAGCGGCCCGCCCGGTAAGAAAGCGCAGCCGCTCCACATCCTGAATGGCGCGGGAGAGCAGCTGGCCCGCTTCAGTGCGATCATGATAAGAAAAGGGCAGGACGGTGAGCTTGTTCTGAATGGCGTTGCGCAGGTCGTAGGCCACGGTTTGGGAGGCAACCTCAGTCCAGCGCCCCTGAAAGTAGGTAAAAACGCCCTTGATCAGCGTCAGCCCCAGCAGCGCCAGCACCGACCAACCCAAAAAGCCAATCTCCTGCTGGCGAATGCCCCGGTCAATAATTTGCCGGATAAATTGGGGGATCACCAGGCTCAGCCCGTCGATGACCAGCATGGTGAAGTAGGTGCCGATGACGAGGTTGCGATACGGCCGTAAATAGCCAAACGCCCGCCACAAAATGCGCCAGGTGTCCCGGTCGCCCCGCGCCACCACCGGCACTTCGGGCGGTTCTAAAGTTGTGTTGATTGATGTCATGAACTGGAACGTATCACGAAAAATAGTTTTGGCAAGAGGTGAGATGAGGGTGATGGCACGCTGGGTTTATCCGCCAAGCACGCGGAGGCGTAAACGCCCCCGCTATCTATGAAAGGCTCAAAGAGCCTGTTTTTCGAGCCCATTTGGGCTTCCACAGCTAGCCGGATGGCTTTAGCCTCCGGCGGTGAAGGAATAAGCGACTAGGGACACAATAACAACAACATTACCAACTATTAGGAGATTCTTTGGCGCACTGGATGGCCCTCTTTGAGCTGGAGCAAATCCCACAGATTGCCGTACAAATCGGCAAAAACGGCGACGGTGCCATACTCAGCTTCCTTCGGTTCGCGGATGAACTGGATGCCTTTGGCCCGCATCGCTTCGTAATCGCGCCAAAAGTCATCGGTGTGCAGGAAGAGGAAGACGCGCCCGCCGGTTTGGTTGCCAATGAATGGCTCCTGCTCCGGCTTTGAGGCGCGAGCCAGCAGCAGCGTGGTGCCGCTGCCACCCGGCGGGGCCACCACCACCCAGCGCTTGTCCTGCTCCGGCTGGTAGGTGTCTTCGATGAGGCTGAAGTTGAGCTTTTCGGTGTAGAAGGCAATCGCCTCATCATAATCTCGCACGACGAGGGCGATATGAATGATGGCTTGATTCATACTATCTCTCCAATTTCCCCGGAAAGTGTTCATGGGGAATTTACTTTTGTTTCCGCTAAGTGATAGGTGACGATGGCGATTAACCAGCCCATAATTGTAGGTGCTGAAATCTACAGGAGGGCAAAATGTCAATCGCCATCACTCAAACTATACATGTTTTACAAATAATCGTACAAACCGTACCCGTGGGTACGAATCTCGCACTTTTACAATTGATGTGGACGATTCTAAATGGCTCATTTGTGCAAAGCCGAGGCGCGATTTTCCCCGCCTTGAAAGCAAATGGGTTTTCATCGGAAGAAAGCCGACGGATATGGAGAGCCTTCCGTCATGGTGTCTGGTATATCAATGAATGCCTTGCCCGATGGCACAGCTATGTTTTGTCTGAAGGAAAATGGCAAAGCCATGAATATGAAGGGTATCGACCAGTTGCCGTTGACTGGACAGCATTTTGGCGGTTCAAACTTAAAGGATGGACGGGAAAGATGTTTCACAGCTTGGCAGGACGAGCACTATGTGGTGTTGGTTTTGGTGTTATTTGCCAGGTTGGGCAGGTTGACGGGCAACGCATTCCGCTGCTACGTCAAATCATTCGCACCAACAAGAAAGACCGAAGCGAAGCCACACTCAAAGCTGATACCTTGCGCTGGGTCAAGCATCATTTGGCTGAGGGCGAAGTGGCGATTGCCGATGCGGGTGTGGAAATCAGTGACATGCAGGCGGTTGGTATGGGGCAATATGTGATTCGGCTGGCCCTTAACTGCACAGGTCGTCGTAATTACTTGCCAGAATACAAAGGACGCGGCTGCCGACCCAAATGGGGTGAAAAAGTCCGCCCCTTGCCACGCACCCATCTGGAAAAAGAGATAGAAGCGACTCCACCTGATAGAGAAGAAGTCATTCATTTTCAGGGGCGCGAAATCGTTGCCCAGGGCTGGGTTGAGTTGATTCCATCAACATACAAACCGGGGCAAGCACCTGAAACCTTCACGTTTTGGGTTTTCTTCGACCCTTTGTATGACAAGCCGCTGGTTTTGGGAACCAATCTGCAGCAGGCAGACCCTTTGACCATCTTCTGCCTGTATCAAGACCGGTGGTCGGTAGAGCAAATCCCGTTGGTAGCCAAGCAGATGTTAGGCTTGCACCGTCAATTCGTCTTTGCTCCAGAGTCTTGTGCTCGTTTGCCAGAACTGGCTTTATTGATGGCCAATATCTTGACCTATCTGGTGACCGTCTTACCCCCGATGCCAACTGGCTTTTGGGATAGACGCCCAAAAAAACATCTGGCCGTCTGCGTCGGGTCTTAGCGGGCGAGTTTTTTCCTAAAGATACCCTCTCTGACCCCCAACTTCGCAAAAAAGCATCGGTTACGGCGCATTTGCCCAAGGGAGTAGCGGCGCATCGGCGGCAAAAAGCGCCGACTTAACCATTCACATCAATTTGACACGGTTTTACAACCGATTTTTCAATGTTCACCGCTTTGAGCTATCGCTCAAAGTCTTTTGTCAATGCCGCGTTAGGGGAAACTAGAGATTTAACTTTTTGAGAATTTTCCGGGGAAATGATTTACTCCTGCGCTTGGGGCAACCAAAAGCGAACGGTTGTGAGGTAGAGCAGCCCCATCAGCACCGCTTCCAGGCCAGAGCCCACCACGCGGCGCACGGCTTCGCTGGGGTAGCCTTCACCGATAAACACGAAGATGACAATGAGCGTGAGCCAGGGCCACTGCTTCTGCCGCCACCAGCTGATGCCCATCACGCCCACCAGCCCAATGCTGACGATGCTTACAATTGGCGGGCCGCTAACGTTGCGGGCGACGTAGCGCACCACACCGTCCATCAGCTCCGGTTCCAGCGCCACCGGCACCAGCCGGGTGAGAATGCCCACTATCATAACGAGAATGGAAAGAAGTACGGCCGTTCCCCTTCCCCACCGCCACTTCGTCCAACCAGCCTCCGTCAGCCGCGCCTGATCAAAAGCCGCCAAAATCATCCAGGGCAGCACAAGTTGGTGCAAAATGAAGCGAGGCCAACTCAGTGCCAGCAGAGGTTGTCCTTCGCCTAACCAGGTGCCCAGCGCCAAAATCAGATTGTCGTAAAAGAGGCCAAAGGAGATGGCAATGAGGATCGCGGTGCTCACTGTGTAGTGGCGTCGCCAGATTTGCACGCCCCAGAGCAGGATGATGAGATGAACGGCCGTATAAACCGCATACAACAAAATAGACATTCGTTCCTCTTGTCTCGTTGAGTTGCCCAGAAAAGTAGCATGAAACCATAATTCAGCAAATGTAGGCGTTTCGTGAGTAAAATAGCATCATCATTCTCACAAAATGAACCAGAAGTCCTAAAAATGTTCAGCGTCCCACCAAGCTGCGTACAATCAAGTTGGCAAAGAAAATATGCACGTACAGGAGCAGTACAAGCAAAATTAAGTGTAAAGGAGTTTTTATGAAAAAGCGTTTTGTGTGGAAAACAATGATCGTATTGGCCCTTTTCCTGATTCCCATTCTTTCCCTGGCCGCACAGCCCACCGCCAACCTCATCATCTACGACGATGCTCTCGCCGCAAATTGGCAAAATTGGTCGTGGGATACGGCCGTTGCCTTCAACGCCAGTTCGCCTGTCCACGCCGGCAGCAACGCCATGAGCGTCACCCACACCGCCGCCTGGGCCGGACTATCGCTGCAAAGCAACACCTCCTTCAGCACGGCCGATTACAACGCCGTCACCTTCTGGATTCATGGCGGCACAACCGGCGGTCACCAGCTCAGCCTCAAGCTGCGCGATGGCTCCCTGGCGATCATTGAATCGCCCATAGCCGTCACCACCACCGCCAACAGCTGGACCCAGGTTGAAGTTTCCATGAGCGATCTGGGCCTGTCTAACGGCACCGTAACCGGCATCGTCCTGCAAGAAGCCTCAGGGGCGTCCCAGCCAGTTTATTACCTCGATGACGTTCAGCTTGTAGAGGCCGACGGCGGCGGCACCCCCGTCCCGCCCGGCACCGGTCCCGCCCTCACCATCGACACCACCACCGTTTCCCACACCATCAGCCCCGACATTTACGGCATCAACTTCGCCGACAACACCTTTGCCAACGAAGTGGGCTTGCCGGTCAGCCGCTGGGGCGGCAACGCCACCACGCGCTACAACTGGAAAATTGACGTCTCTAACCGGGCCAGCGACTGGTTTTTCATGAACGTGCCGGACGGGGATAATGATCTCACTGTCACGGGTCTGGATGAGTTTGTGCAGGCCAACAACAGCGCCGGCACCCGCTCCATTGTCACCATGCCGCTGATTGGCTGGACGCCCAATCGCCGCCTGACCAACGATCGCGATTGTGGCTTTCCGCAATCAATTTATCCCAACCAGCAGGCGTTTGATGGCAACTGGAACTGCGGCAACGGCCGTTTCCCAGACGGCACGCCCATCACCGGCAACGATCCCACACTTACCAGCACAGCCATCGACGAAAGTTGGGTCAATGAATGGGTTACTCACCTTACCAACGAGTTTGGCACGGCAGCCAACGGCGGCGTCCCTTACTACGCCCTCGACAACGAGCCGATGCTCTGGAACAGCACCCACCGCGACGTCTACCCCGATCCGCTCACCTACGACGAGCTGTTGGCCCGCACCGTCGCCTATGCCGCCGCCATCAAGCAAGCCGATCCCAGCGCCAACACCCTCGGCCCCGTTCTGTGGGGTTGGACCGCCTACTTCTACTCCGCCGCCGATGTAGCCTCTGGCGGTTCATTCTGGCTCAATCCGCCCGATCGGCTGGCGCATGGCGATATGCCCCTGGTGGAATGGTATTTGCAACAATTGGCCACCTACGAACAAAACAACGGCACCCGTCTGCTCGATTATCTGGACCTGCACTTTTACCCGCAGCAAAGCGGTGTTGCCCTCAGCACGGCAGGCGGTGACGCCACCCAGGCACTGCGGCTGCGCTCCACCCGCGCTTTGTGGGACCCCACCTACGTGGATGAAAGCTGGATCAATGAACCAGTTGAACTCATTCCGCGCATGCACGACTGGGTCAACACCTACTACCCTGGCACCAAACTCGCCATCACCGAATACAATTGGGGTGGATTAGAACATATCAATGGGGCACTGGCTCAGGCCGATGTGTTGGGCATCTTTGGCCAGCAGCAGGTGGACCTGGCCACCCTTTGGGCACCCCCGGCCAATTCCGACCCCGGCGCCTTTGCCTTCCGCATGTACCTCAACTACGATGGCAGCGGTTCCGCCTTTGGCAACCTCAGCCTGCCCGCCAGCAGCAGCAATGTAGATCAGCTATCCGTCTTTGCCGCGCGGCGCAGCAGCGACCTGGCGCTCACCATCATGGTGGTGAACAAAAGTGGCCAGCCGCTTACCAGCAACATCACGCTGAACGGCTTTGTGGGCGGTACGGCCGAAATTTATCAGTACGCCAGCAGCAACCTCAGCCAAATTACGCAGCAGCCCACCGTCGTCGTGCCCGCCGATGGCTTTAGCGCCACCTTCCCGGCCGACTCCATTACGCTGTTTGAAATTGCCAATGGGGATGTAACCCAAACGTTTCTGCCGCTGGTCAATAAGTGAAACGTACTCTGGCAACGGCTGATTGAGCCGCTGCCACACCGGGTAAAAGCCAAAAGGATTTCGAACTAACGCACATTTGGCTTTTACCTAAGCAAACGAACGCGGTCACTCTGGTGATTTCTGAAGCCAACTGTTAATGATGGCAACAATCTCTTCGGCCTGGGAATGGTTCAGCCCCCAGCCAAACCGAACCATCATTCCCTGCGGTGTTTCAAATCCAATCATTCCTTGACTTCCCAAAGAAAACAGCCTCAAGCCAGGAACGCCTTCAAATAGAGCACGTTTTCCATCTGATTGAATAACGTGTAGATTTGCCACTTCATTTTTTTGATAGCTCTGGATTCCTGGACGGGATGAAAACACGAAACGCTGAATTCTGAGAGATTTAGAAGTCAGTTCTAGAGTCACTTTTGACCAGTAGTTCCAAACCAACAAACCGAGGGAACCAAATGTGGCTGCAAAAAAGTAAAGAGTCCAACAAAACCAACCAGAATTTACAAGAATCACCAACACCAACAGGGCAAAGTTCCACAGAAAAATCTCCAGCAAAAAACCGCCAAGAGGGAAATCTGGATGGGTCAAGATTTCGATGTTGGTACCTGATGCCGTTTCTGTTACCAGAAAGGCAGCATTGGTTTCCTGGTCTGCCGACATTGATTATGCCTACTTACTCATGAAGACCTAGTTGGTTTGAGTTAACCCTCGTCGCGTTCGCGGAGGTGGGGGAAGAGCAGCACCTCGCGAATGGTGGCTTTGTCGGCCATGAGCATCACCAGCCGGTCCACACCCACGCCAAAACCGCCGTTGGGCGGCATGCCGTAGCGCATGGCCCGCAGATAATCTTCATCAATGGGGTTGATCTCGTCGTCGTCTTTGGCATACAGCTTCTGCAAATCTTCAAATCGTTTCTGCTGGTCCAGCGGGTCGTTCAGCTCGGTGAAGGCGTTGCCCATCTCCATGCCAGCGATGAAAAATTCAAACCGCTCCACATGTTTGGGGTCGCCCGGAATTGCTTTGGCCAGCGGCGAAATGTCGCGCGGGTAAGTGGTGATGATGGTGGGCTGGATCAGTTTTGGCTCTACGTAGTCGCCAAACAAGCCATCGATCAACTTGCCCCAACTGGCTCCCGCTGGCGCGTGCCCACCTGCTTCACGAATCGCTTTAGCCAGGCTGTCAGCGTCGGGATGCTCCATATAGTCGATTTCGGCAAACTGCTTGATGGCGTCGCGCATGGTCACGCGGGGCCAAGTGCCGCCCAGTTCGACCGTCTCACCCTGGTAGGTGATTTCTGTTTTGCCCCAAACGTGCTGAGCCACGTATTTCACCATCCCTTCGGTGAAGTCCATCACGTTGTGATAATCCCAGTAGGCGGCGTAAAATTCCAGCATGGTAAATTCGGGGTTGTGCTTGAAGCTAACGCCCTCGTTGCGGAAGTCACGCCCAATTTCATAGACGCGCTCGATGCCACCCACCAGCAGTCGTTTGAGGTACAGCTCAAAGGAAATGCGCAGGTACAATTCTTGTTTGAGCTGGTTATGATGGGTGGTAAACGGCCGTGCCGCCGCCCCGCCGTACAAAGGTTGTAAAACCGGGGTTTCCACCTCTAGAAAGTCATGATCTTCAAAGTAGCGACGCAACGCAGAAATCACCTTGGCACGGATTTTGAACACCTCACGCACCTCAGGATTCACTGCCAGATCGGCGTAGCGCTGGCGGTAGCGTTCTTCCACATCACTGAACGCGTTGTGGCGCACAATTTCGCCATCCACTTCCTGCTCTTTCACCACCGGCAGCGGGCTGACCGCTTTGGCCAGCAGCTTCCACTCGCTGACGCGCAGGCTCACCTCACCAGAGCGGGTGCGGAACAACACGCCAGTTGCCTGGACAAAGTCACCCAAATCGAGCAGCTTGCGGAAGATGCGGTGGGATTCTTCACCGATAGCCTCGCGCCGGACAAAGAGTTGGATACGGCCGTATCCATCCTCAATGTGGACAAACACCGTTTTCCCCATGTCGCGGCTGCTCACAATGCGGCCAGTCAGCGTCGCCTCGATTTCAGGGGCATCCTCACCTTCTGATTCGGCCTTTGCAAAGGCAGCAATTGCTTCAGCGCTGGTATGCGTCCGCTCCACGCGTAACGGGTATGGCTCAATGCCTGCCTCCCGCAGCTCGGCTAATTTCTCCAGACGTTTTTCTTCTAGCGGTGTTGGTTCCCAAGACATGCCCTTCTCCTATGATGAAAGTAAAAGCGGAACACAGAGTTGCACAGAGAAGAACAGAGTTTCACGGAGATATTAATCTGCGTAATCTGTGAAATCTGTGGATTTTTATATAAATCAAAAAAAAGCCCGTGTTATCCACGGGCCTCAAAAATCAAACAGTTGCCGGGTAACGCCTGTAGCCGTTACCCAATCTTGACGACACGAAATTCCAAAACCCCGTTGGGGGCATTGACACGTACCATCTGGCCAACCTTTGCGCCCAGCAAAGCAACGCCCAGCGGGCTCTCGTTGGAAATACGCCCGGCGGCAGGATCCGCTTCGGCAGCGCCTACCAGATGGTAGCGCTCTTCGTCGTCAAACCCTTCTTCAGAAACGGTTACCCAATCCCCGACGCGCACGGCGTCATGCGGGCCACCCTTGTCATCAATGATTTGGTAATTTTTCAGGATGTCTTCCAACTCCTGAATACGACCTTCCAGAAAAGCTTGCTCATTACGGGCAGCTTCCAGCTCGGCGTTTTCTACAAAATCATCATCCTGTCCATCCTGAAATGCCCGGTGCAGCCGATCGGCGACCTTCTCGCGGCCTTCGGTGCGCAGGTTGTCCAACTCTGCTGTTAACTTGTTTAAACCTTCTTGTGTAAGCAGGTGAGGCTTCATTAAAGTCATCGTTTACCCCTAAACAGATCGTTGATCTGAAAAATTTTATTTTTTAGGCAGATGCTGCGTAAAATGCCACGATGTCGCCTTAGACGGCAAAAACCGCTGTAAACAGCGGTATTTGTGTCAGGCGAAAAATTATATCAAAAAAGGGGTTATTGTAAAGAGGAAGTTCAATAAACAAAATTTGCCCTTTTGCCAGAGTAAATTGCCTGTGGCTAATTGGTGGCTTGAACGGCCGTAATCGCCGCCAACACATCCGCTTCCGCCACATCTTTTTCAATAAACACATCGCCCACGTCTCGCGGCAAAATAAAGCGCAGCTTGCCCCCGGCCTTCTTCTTATCGCTGAACATCGCCTGGTAAATAGCAGCCGGTTCGTACGCGGCGGGAATGCGAATGGGCAGCGACTGCGCTTGCAGCACCGCTTCAATCCGCCCTTGCAGCGCCGGATCGCAATATTCCAAACGAGCAGCCAAATTGGCGGCTGCGACCAGGCCCATCGCCACGCCTTCGCCGTGCCGCACGCGATAGCCGCTTACCTGCTCCACGGCATGGCCAAAGGTATGCCCCAGATTGAGCGTGGCGCGTCGTCCGTGTTCAAACGGATCTTCCTGCACCACATTACGCTTGACCTCAATGGCCGTGGCCACCAGCGTCTGGAGTTCGGAAAGTGATGATTCTCGATTTAACTGCCAATCGCCACTCTCTAATTTGCCAAACAAATCCGGATTGCTGATAAGCCCATGCTTGACAACCTCAGCCATGCCAGCGGCAAATTCTTCTGCGGGCAAGGTTTGCAGGGTGGAGACATCGGCGAGAACGGCCGTTGGCTGTTTAAACGCCCCCACCAGATTTTTACCCTGGGGCAGGTCCACGCCCGTTTTGCCGCCCACACTGGCATCCACCATCGCCAGCAAGCTGGTGGGGCACTGCACAAAATCAACGCCGCGCATGAAGGTGGCGGCCACAAAACCCGCCACATCGCCCACCACGCCGCCGCCCAAAGCCACCACGGTCGCCTGCCGATCGATGCCCGCAGCCAGCAGCTCATCGTAAATGGCGTGCACCGTGGCCAGCGTTTTGTGCTGCTCACCCGCAGGCATGGTGACGACGCAGGCCACATCACCCAGGCGGCTGGCGTGCAGCGGCCCTACGTGGCTGTCGGTAATCACGGCAATTGGCCCGCGGAGTTGGGCAAATTCGGCCAGCTGGGGCAGCAAATCGGCCCCGACCAGCACATCGTACCTGCCAGTGGGATGGGTGACGGGGAGACAAGTTGGTTCTGCTTTCATCATTGCTCCTTGAGGCTAGTGGCTAACCGCCAGCCGCTAAAACAATTTCATCAACGACCTGCACGGCCGTTTTGCCATCGGTGCTGATTTGCGGGAAACGGCCGTAGCCCTCGCGGCGTTCGGCCAGCAGTTCGGCGATACGCTGGGCCGGATTGGGCACATTGAGCAACGGTCGTTTCGCATTGCCCTGAACCCGCACCAAAATTGTTTCGGGAACGGCCGTCAGGCAAAACACCCGCCCCGTTGCGCTTAAGGCCGCCGCGTTTGCCTCATCCAGCATCAGCCGCCCGCCGGTGGCAATAATCAACCCTTGCTGCTGGGCCAGTTCCCGCGCCACGGTGCGCTCCAAGGCACGAAATGCCGCTTCTCCATCCTGGGCAAAAATGTCGGCAATGGCACGGCCGTCTCGCTCTACAATGAGGGCATCGGTGTCCAGGAACGGCCGTTGCAGCCGCGCCGCCAGCAGTTTACCCACGGTGGTTTTACCCGTGCCCATAAAGCCGGTCAGGATAATGTTGGAGTGAGCTGATTGAGTCAAAATGTTATTTTTGGTTGCCAGTTACAGGGTGCAAGTTCTTTAAATTACTTGCCACTTGCGCCCGGCAACTCGCCATTTGGTACCCTAACTTAAAACAAAAAGCCGCCCACAACGAGCGACTTTTTAAGTAGTGATCCTGGAAGGACTCGAACCTTCAACCTGCTGATTAAGAGTCAGTTGCTCTGCCAATTGAGCTACAGGACCATATCTGAGGCGGAGGCGATTATACAAAATTTTGGGCTAAAAACAACTAGGGTTCCTGCAAAAACGTGGCTGAAAGCCAACCAATTTGCCCATCTACCAGCACTTCTTGCCACTCAAATCCGTCGGCCGTCACAAAACCATCCAGCAGGACGACCACCGTATCCACTGGCAGCACGCCTAGCACCAGTGAGTCTAAACTGGGGGCAGCGCGGAAATTGGTGCCAAAGGGGTAGGTGATAACGGCCGTTTGCGGGGTAGCGGTGGGTGTGGCTGTTGCGGTGGCCGTCGCGGTAGCGGTGGGCACAATCGTGGGTGTTTCGCTGGGCAACACCGTTGGCGTGGCCGTATTGGTGGGTGTCGGCGAAGGGGTAAACGTTGGCGTGGAAGTGAAAGTTGGTGTGGGGCCTGGCGTAAAGGTCAACGTGGGTTCCGGCGTGGCCGTCAGCGTAGGCGGCACTTTCGGATCCAGCTGGGTGACCTCAATGACAGTTACCAACAGCGACAGGCTCTCCAAAATGCCTTTATCTCTTAGCGTCGCGCCGATGGCCGTCTGCAACTCCTCCGCCTCACGATGCGTCAAAGGCGTCGTAGCCCGGGCCGTAATGTCCAGCGTCAACAAATCACCATCGAAAACGGCCGTTGGCGGTTCATTCAACGTCGCCCCAGCCACTTCCATCAGCTTTTCCTCCACCACATCGTTAATTGTGGCAGTACGCGCCTGCTCCTGCGCCAATTGGTAAGTGAAGCCCAGAATCAGCGCCGTGACCACTCCCAGCGAAATGAGCGCCACCCGCCCGCTGCGCGCCTGCACCGTGCGGCGCGATTTTTGGGCCACCGTCGGACGAAAACCCAAAATCAGAAACATCAACGCCGTGGCTGAGCTGATGGACACGAAGTTGGCCGTAAAGAGCAGCATGGCCCCAAATGCCTGCCCATAGCGCCCAGCCGTCAGCGAGATGCCCACCGTGGCCAGCGGGGGCACCAAAGCCGCCGCAATCGCCACACCTGGCAGCGCGCCCGCCGCATCAGAGCGGGCTAGCGCGTAGCCGCCAGCCAGACCCGAAAAGAGGGCAATCGCCAGATCAATGAGCGTAGGCTGGGTGCGAGCCAAAAGCTCGGGCGTAGCCGGCTGATTGATGCTTAACAGCCCTGCCAAAGCACCCACAAAGATCGACAGGAAGGCACCGCGCACCACCGCCCCCAGCGATAGCCTGATGAAGCGCACATCCCCCAGCACCACGGCCAGGCCAATACCCACCATAGGCGACATGAGCGGGGCCACCAGCATCGCCCCAATCACCACCGCGGGGCTGCTCACAATCAAACCGAGGGCGGCAATGATGGTAGAAAGCGAGATCAGCATGTAGAAATCAAGATCGGGGCGGGCGCTGCGCCGGATGCGCGTATAGGCATCTACCCGATCTTTGATGTCCATGCGGGGCATGTATTGACGCAGCCGCCAGGCGGCATTGTCCCACCAACTGCCCAGGCGGCTGCGCGGCTGGCGCACAATCACCACTGGTTTATTGCTCTGGCGTACGACGGCCGCCGGAATATCGCCAAACAAAATCTTGTCGATGGAGCTTTCCTGGCTGGCCCCGATGATGACCAGATCGCATTCTTCTTTGGCCAGATCGACAATGCCTTGCGTTACGGACGGGGCGGTGACAACCCTGGTTTCAATGCGGTCATTGGCATCCACATACTGCATGAGCTGACGCAAGCGGGCATTTCCCAGCGCGTCCTGATTTTGCAAATATTCCTGGGCGATGTAAACGGCCGTTACCTTCACCTTATGCGTCAGCGGCAGCAAAAACGTGAGGGCGTGGGCCGTGTTTGGCCCACCGGAAGTGGGCACCACAATATGTTCCAAATCTTTGCGCGGCGCGGTGGCCTCTTCCCCCACCACCTCTTTATTGTCGCCACGAAGAGCCGCCACCGCACAGGAAAGGCGGTTCAAGTTAAAGGCAATTGGGCCATCTATGTGGGCTACCAGCAAATCAATGGCGGCTTCTTCAACAAACCTGGCCAGCGCCTTGTCAAAATTTGGCGCCGTCATGATGAGTACCGAAATATCTTCCGCTTCGGGGTCCTGGGTGCGAATCTTTTCAGCTTTGGCCCGCGCCTCTTTTTGGGCCGCGGGATTCATATCGGCCACGTAAATTCCGGCGATGAGTTGCCCATTGTTGGCGCGTGCCAGAGCCAGAGCAAGCTGCCAGGCACGGCCCAACGGCTCGGTAGGCGGTAAAATTACCAGGGCACGCCATAATTTTTCTTCGGGAAGCTGGCCATCGATTAGCTGCATGGGGAGTAAGTATAGCAAACGGCCGTCTGTTTTCGTAAAATTCGGGTTGTGCGATCAATCTTCTGACAGTGGCTCATATCGGCAAACTCAAGTTGAGGGAGCAGGTTCTTTTGGCTGCTTGTACTTTGCTGAAAATTACTCGGCAGCCAGGGCATTATGCAAGGCATCGGCCAATTGACAGGCATCTAACGGCTTGGTCAGCCAGCCCACAATGAGCTGTCTTATTTCTGCGGGAGTTTCTATATCGCGAGGAAACCCACTCATCAACAGCACTTTGGGCGGTTGGGGCTGTTGTTGCAGGGCCTGCGCCAGGGCAAACCCGTCCATTTTAGGCATCACCACATCGGCTAAAACCAAACTAATTTTCTCTGGTTGGGCACGATAGATGTTTAACGCTTCTTCACCAGAAACGGCCGTAATTGCCCGGTAATTCAATGAACGCAGGGTGGCACTTGTGGCTTCCAACAAAATCTCATTATCTTCAACCAGCAAAATGGTTTCACCCTGACCCTGAGGAAGCAAATCGGGCCGATCCTCCTTGATAACCGTCGGCTCCTGAACCAATGCTGGCAAATAAATTGTAAAGGTTGACCCTTTGCCCAACTGGCTCTCAACCGCAATACAGCCTTTGTGTTGTTGCACAATACCGTACACCTGCGCCAGGCCCAGCCCGGTGCCTTTTCCCACTTCTTTGGTGGTAAAAAAGGGTTCAAAAATGTGCGCCTGCGCTTCCGAGGAAATACCAACGCCTGTATCGCTAATTGTGAGCGCCACCCACTCCCCCGAACTCATGCCGGAATGAGGCGGCGCTTCATTGTCAAGCACGGTAAGAGGCGACAAATCAAAAGATAGCACCCCACCCTGAGGCATCGCATCACGGGCATTAACCGTCAGATTGGTGATTGCCTGCTGCAATTGCGTCGGATCGGCATTGATTGTGTAGTCACCTTCTTCAAACCTAAACCGAACCTGAACCCTTTCCGAAATGGTGCGCTCTATAAATTTCACCATTTCGTTGATGAAAGCCTTCAGATCCATTGGACGTGGCTCTCGCACAGAACGCCGACTAAAATCCAGAATTTGTTGGGTCAGGGCCGCCGCGTGCCTGGCCTGTTCGTGAATGGTTTTCAGCCTTCTCAGCTCATTCTCCGACAAATTGGCTGATCTTTGCAGCAAATCAGAGTAAAGGGTAATCACGGCCATGACATTGTTGAAATCATGGGCTATACCCGCCGCCAACTGACCGACGGCTGCCAGCCGCTCCTGGCGCACATGCTCTTCCTCACGCTGCTTCCGTTGGGTAATGTCTCGGGCAATATTAACCACCAGTTTGCCGTTTTGCAGCGGGAAAGCGGCCAAGGTAGCAATGCGTTCAGCGCCATCTGCTCTGGTAAAGGTCACCTCGCCCAACTCTTTAGCGCTTACCAGCGTACGCGCCTGATTTAACCGGTCTGTGGCGCCTTTGGGGATGAGGTCTTGCGTCGTTTTTGTTTTGATTTCAGCGATGGTGTAACCGGTCAAGCGCTCGGCAGCCTGGTTGGCATTGATATATTGTCCACTCTCAACATCTATGATGAAAATGGCATCGGCGGAGCGTTCAAACAAGGTACGATACCGTTCCTCGCTGGCCGTTAGTTGACCGTTGGTTTGTTCCAACTCCTTTGTTCTGGCATATACAAGCGCTTCCAACTTTTCCTGATAGGCGCGATTTTCCTGAATCAGCCGCACTTTTTCCAGCGCTTTATGCACCGCATGCCCCAGCAAGGAAAGATCGGTTACTGGTTTCATCAAGTAGTCCCAAGAACCAAGCTGCTGCGCTTTAATGACCCCTTCGATTCGGTTTGCCCCTGAAATGACAATGATAGGTAGGTCGGGGTTCAGGTGAATGGCTTCCTTCATAAATTGCAGGCCATTCATTTCGGGCATACGCAGGTCTACCAGCACCAGGTCAGGATATTCAGTGGAGAGAAGATCGAGCCCGATACGGCCGTTTTCCGCCATCAACGTCTCGTAGCCCAAATCATCCAGGTAATCAACAAAACTCTGGCGGACGATGGCATCGTCATCAATAATCAGAATCTTTTCAGAACTACTCATCCCTACTCCATTTGCTCAACCAGCTCGATCAGGTACAGAATCTCTCGTTCCATATCGGCCATATCTGTTACCGGTTTCGTAAACAAACGATCAGAAACAAAAGGTAATACCAACAGGTCATCCGGCATATCATACTCAGGTGAACCCGTACAAATCACAAACGCCATCTTGATACCGCGTCGAGAAACCTCTCGAATAAATGTATTGCCATCCATACCTGGCAGCCGCACATCAACTACCGCAGCCAAGGGCACTTCAGCTGCCAACAGTTCCAACGCCTCTTCGGCACTTCCGGCCTGAATTGGCCACCACAAATAATCCTCGAAAAAGTCAGCAATGCTTTGGCGAACAGCGGGTTCATCATCGAGTATCAATATTGTCTTCATGGTAGCTCTTCTTTACGCGATACGGGCAGTCGAATGATAAAAGTTGCCCCTTTGCCCAATTCTGACACAACCTCCATCTCACCATTATGATTCTCGGTAACAATGAAATAGGAGACGCTAAGACCAAGCCCTGTTCCTACGCCGACCGGCTTGGTGGTAAAAAATGGCTCAAATACCCGTTTTCGGGTGGTGTCCTCCATGCCCGGCCCATTATCTTCAATTTCAATGCGCACCCAACCGGCATCTTTTTCGTGCCGTAACCGCAAAATAAAGCGCGGTTTACTGCCTGTCTCGGCGGCGTCTGCCTTTAGCTGCATCGCCTGGGCCCCATTACGGAGTATGTTCAGCAAGACTTGCTGCATCTTGCCTCTTTCGCAGGGCACAGGGGGGAGATCCGCTTCATACTCTTTTACGATTTCAATGGTTTTAAAATCGTATTGTTTCTTTAAATCAAAATCGGTCGCCGCCAGCTCTAGCGTTTTATCCAGCAAATCGACCATATTATGCTGCAAGAAGGTGGCATCGCCCTTGCGAGCAAAACTGAGCATATTCTCTACAATTTTGGCGATGCGCCGGCCAGATTGATCAACGGCCGTTAGCATACGCGGAATCCCTCGGCTCTCCATGAAGGTACGGATCGCCTCCATTGAGATTCCGGCCGCTTCAGCCGCACGTTGATTGGCAGGCATCTCCAAATTGGTAAGACGATTGCTCATCACGCTGGCAGTTTGCATCATGCCAGCCAGGGGATTATTAATTTCGTGCGCCATCCCGGCGGCCAAACCACCTACAGAAAGCATTTTTTCGTTCTGTACGGCCAGTTCTTGCATATTTCTGCGCTCGGTTATGTTTTGCACAATGGCCAAAACATTACTGTGATCATACGGTATAAACCTTGCTTCAAAATAATTTCGTTGGCCTCCCATAAACAGTGGGTAGGCATGTATTTGCAGCTTTCCAGTGGCGATGACTTTCTCAACGGAATCGTGAAAAGCGACAGCAATTTCAGGGGGCAGCACGTCTTCCATTTTCTTCCCCAAAAATAGTTCAGGTGGCGCGTACAATAAATTATCATCAGTAGCATGATAATCGATAAATGTGCCATCTTCACTGAGAACAAATATTAAATCGGGGAACGCCTCCAGAAGCCTGCGGTTACGAAACTCACTTGAACGCAGTTTCTCCTGCATCTCATACTCTTCAGTTACATCCCGAAAAACCAACACAACGCCGGTAATCTGCCCGGCGTCATCTTTAATTGGCGCGGCAGAATCGGCAATTTGATATTCCGTGCCATCTCGGGCAATGAGGACGGTGTGGTTGGCCAGCCCGACAATCTTGCCGGTTTCTAGCACCTGAGCAACGGGATTTACGGCCGTTTCTCCCGTCTGAGCGCTCACGATATCAAAAACTTTCGTAAGCGGTTGGCCCTGAGCCTCAACCGCTACCCAGCCCGTCAATTTTTCCGCAACCGGATTCAGGCGCGTGACATTGCCCTGAATATCTGTGGCAATCACGGCATCGCCGATGGAATCAAGCGTGGTGCGCAGGCTCTCTTCACTTTGCTGTAACGCCTCGCGCGTATGATAGGCTTCCGTCACATCCCGAAAGACCAACACAACGCCTTTAATCTGGCCTTCATTGTTCCGAATAGGCGCGGCAGAGTCAGCAATTTGATACTCCGTACCATCCCGGGCAATCAGCACGGTGTGGTTGGCCAGGCCCACAATAATGCCTTTTTCCAGAACTTCATGAACAGGATTTACGGCCGTTTCCCTTGTATGCGCATTAATAATCTGGAAAATTTCACTTAGCGGCTTCCCGCGCGCCTCCCCAGAATGCCAACCAGTTAACGCCTCTGCCACCGGATTCAAGCGAATGACAGACCCATTGGCATCGGTAGCAATCACCGCATCGCCAATAGAATTAATAATGCTATCCAGGAAGTCTCTAGAAACAGTCGTGGACAACAACTCCTCACTCAGCGCGTTTAACCCCAGCCCAATCGCATCAAAAACATTCCCATCATCCCCAATCGGCGCTTTCTTCGTGAAATCCAGGGAGGCAATGGCAAGAATCACCTCCATGACGGCATCCACCCGCTGTTCCGTTTCAATTTGCGGCGCGAGTTGGCCAGAGAAACGTTCAGCCAACAAATTCAAACCAGCGATTATTTGGTCCAGATCATCGTTTTGCCCAGACGAGAACAAACGGGCCGCCAAGTTTCCGTTGCCCAGCTGCTCCATCATGCCAAGTATCTCTGTAATGCGAGGATCCACTGAGTTGCTCATTCCACAAAACCTTTCAGCCACGCGATTGCTTCCTCTTTAACCGTAAAGAGTTTGGTTGGGTAAGGTGGCTTGTTCAAACCCAAAAAGAAACCGCCCAGCATTTTGCCCACTGGCGAGCCAATTAAAATAGCCAGCGCTTGAACATCTGTTGTGGCTTCCTTACGTGCGCTGTATGTGCGCGCATCCCGATCCATATATTTCAATTTGGTGATGTCCAGAAAAAGCGGTGATGGTTCCCCCTTGTTCAACTGCTTGAGAGCGGCAAAATTCTCCTCTACATCAGACAACTCTGCTTCTGCACCAGCTTTGAATATAATCACATTGATACCCGGATCGATGCGCCAGCAGTTTGCCACGCTCGTTTCAATGATTTCTTCTTCCATTTTTGAACCTCTAAAGATGCGATATGTTCGTATCTGCTGAAAAGATCTTCCTACAAGATCCCAAAGAACTGGGTTACGCCAAGAAAACGATAGAAAACGTGTTCCTTAGTTTTCAAAATAATTTCATAATTTCTGTGGCTTGGCAAGCATCCGCATATTGCTTATTGAGTCTCGCACCACACCATTATTGGCAGGTATAAAGGCCGACGAAAGGAAACATCTAATTATATTGTATTAAGTAAAAAGCGTGTTTGCCAATTACAACGTTCGCCTCATAGATCGGTCGCATACATGTATGGAAGCAAAACTTTTATGTTATAATGCAAGCATAAGCTTTGAGGAGCAAGATTATGAAACGGTTCGAACTGGAAGAAGAAGAGCGCAAAGTATTGCAGACCCTGGCCAAACGGGGAGCAATGAGCCCCAGCGAAGTTGCCGCTGAAACGTGGACCTTGCCGGGCAAGACACTCGCAGTGCTGCGCGATTTATCGAGCGCTGGTTTTGTTCTGCTCCGGGATGATACAAACAGCCCAGACGGCATGCTGGTCGCCATTACCAGTCAGGCACGCGTTTACCTGAACGGCAGTCTGGCCTAATTTCTCTTACCCCACCCGCACAATCGGATTTTGCACATGGCGAATACCTCTAATAATGAGATGATGTTTGGCCGTCGTACCAAATTCACACGCGGCATGAAGATAGGTATCGCTATCTTTTTACTTTTTCTTGCCGCGCTGATTACCATCATTGTTTTTCCCATTACGGAAACCACGCCAACCTGGGTTGAACCCTTGCAGACCAACGTTTACGGCTTCACGGCGCGCATTGCGCCCTATGTGCTGGTTGGCCTGCTGGGCGCTACTGTGGCGGTGGCGGAGCTGGTTTCCACCTTCCAAACCTATCCGCGTGAGGCGCTGCGCACCCGCTGGGCCTGGATTTTGATTGGCGTGAACGTGGTCGCGGCGATCATTGCGTTGGTGGTGGTGCGGGTGACGATGACGGAGATGAACACCAGCCTGCAAATTTTGAGCGTGGGCGTGGGCTTCCAGGCCATTATTCGCACCCGGTTTGTGCTGGCCAAACGCATCGGCAGCGATGGGGAAGAAGGTGAGGTCGCACTCAACCTGGGCTGGCTGTATGACCAGTTCCAAAACCTGGCCCGCACCCAAATTGATCTGGAGCTGATGAATAATCGGCGAACGGCCGTAACCCGCCTGCTCGATTACTATCCCACCATGGCCGAACTGTACGACATCGCCTGGTACACCATCACCTCTCGCGCCACCCTCACCCGCGAACAGGAAGAGCAGCGCAAGGCGGATTTGGAAAAATTACTCGACCCCAAAGCCCCCGAAAACTTCGCCAAATCCAGTATGGCGCTGGCCATTTTAGAAAATGGCGGGCAGGCATACGTAGAGCTGCTGCTTACCCAGGCCATGCAAGGACTCAGCCCAGAGGCGATGGCCGCCATAAAACCCACCAGCGGCGATCAACTCATCTGGCAGTTAGTCAACCAATACAGCCTGGATGAACTGGTTGAACTCACCAAGAAACTTTGCCAGTCCGAAAAGGTGGTGGATTACGTGGTTCAGGCGGCCAAGCCTGATCCTGCGGTCAATACCGCCAATCAAAAAGCAACGATTGCCCACTTCATGGTGCAGCAAATTGGGCTGGAGCCGCTGCAAAAAGCCCTGGCTGAACAGAAAAGAGAATAACAACACGCCTCGTTACCTAAATGGTGAAGCGTCGTGCTATGAAGACAGTAAGCTATTTCTCCTGATTGTTTGCTGAGTTTTGTTGTCCGCACCATCTGGCTTTGCTACAGTTGCAAGCATGGTAAAAAAGCAACTTCTTCTCCTTGTAGGATTCCTGTTTTTGGCAGCGTGTGGCGGCGCAGAAGAACCCGTGAGCAGCGACTCATCAGTCTCGCCAATCCAGATTACGCGCATGAGTTTGGATACGGCCGTTGGCACCCCCCGCATCGTCTTTGGCCTGTTTGACGGGCCAGACCCGGTAGCTGATGCACAAAGCGTAATGCTCAGCGTGGTCCCCGCCGGCGAAGAAAACGCCGAACTAGTCTGGGAAGGGCCAGCCGAGAATTACAGCGATTACGAAGTGCCGTACTGGGTTGCTTACCCCACCCTGCCTACGCCGGGGTTTTGGGGCATCACTGCGGAAATTGTGCTGGCCGACGGCCGTACCGTCATCAGCCAGTTTACCATTGAGGCCAAAGAGGAGAATACGGCCGTTGCCGTCGGAGAATTCGCCCCCTTGAGCCAAAACCGCACCCTGGCCACCGAACCAGACATCAACAAGCTGAACTCAGGCAACGACCCCGACCCCGCCTTTTACCAGCTAACCGTGGCTGACGCCGTGGCCAATGACAAACCGACCGTGGTGGGCTTCATCACCCCTGGTTTGTGTGAAACAAAGTGGTGTGCGCCCGTGCTCAACAGCGTGGCCGCCGTGCGCGACGAAGTAGGCGATGCCGCCAATTTTATTCACATCGAGGTGTATGAAGATTTTCAGGCGCTGACGTACGTGCCAGAAATGGCGGAATGGGGCCTGGAAACAGAGCCTTACATCTTTGTGTTGGATGATGAGGGGCAAGTGGTTGCCTCGCTGCCGGGACCAGTTTCTCCGCGTGAGCTGCGCCAGGCATTGGAACCGGTGCTGCCATGAGACGATTTTGGTTGATTTTGCTGGTTTTGTGGGGAACGGCCGTTGCCGTCCCGCGCGTGTTGGCCCATGCAGAACTGGTTTCAGCAGAGCCAGCGCCGGGTAGCACCGTCACCGCGCTCACCGAACTTCGGCTCACGTTTAGCGAACCAATCGGCCCCAACGGGCAAATTCAGCTGCATCAGGATTTTATTTCGGCGGCGGAATTAGAGCCGGTGGTGGACCCAGCAGATGAGACGGTGTTGGTAACGGCCGTACCACCTGTGCCCGATGGCGTCTACACAGTGCAATGGTCGGTTAGTAGCGCCGATGGCCATCCCATCAGCGGCAGCTATACCCTGGCCATAGACAGCAGCACCGGGCAAACAAATACGGCCGTTCGATTCGGTAATTGGTTATGGTTTGGCGTCGGATTGGTGGGCGTGGTGGCGGCTGGTTTTCTCATCAGCCGCCGCAGAAGCTAAAAAAGATCGTCCAACGAGACTCTGGTGTTACAGACGGGGCACACAAACCAGCCCTGCTCCCACTCCGTGTCATCTAGCTCAATGTCGCTTTCGCACTCGGGGCACACCACAATATCATCCTCATCGGCTGGCTCTTCCACATCCAGCAATTCCCGCGCTTCATCCAGATACTGCACGGGCACCCGAACATAGACTGTACCGAGCGGCCCGCCAGTAAAAGCAAACGTGCTTCCCACGCTTTCCTGGATAGCCTGTGCGGGAATATTGGCTGCCTTTAATCGCTCAGCCAACATTTCAGCAACAATCATGCCATTTGCTTCTATTACTGTGGCCCAGGTTAACTCTTCCATTTGAACCCCCATGAAAACAAACGATCCGGTGAGTAAAGTTGAAAGCAGTATAAATTATGTAAGAAACGGCCGTCAATAGACCCCAACCTGTACCCTTATGTGGAGAACAAAAAGTAACTTGAAAACAAATCCCTCATTAGCTCTTTTTGTTCTCCTGAAAGTAATTTTCATTTGCCCGATTGGCATTCACGATATTTATTGAAAATTACTTAACAATCTGGATGGCTGCACGCGTGCCGCCAAACGCGCCCGGTTTGCGCCAGCAGTTCATCTGCGGCAGCGGGTCCCCAACTGCCGGGTTCATAGTTCACCATCGGTGGCGCATCCGCCTCATTTTCCCAGCCAGTTATTACCGGGTCCATCAAGGCCCAAGCCGCCTCAATGCCGTCTGCCCGAGTGAACAACGATGCATCACCCCGCACCGCGTCCAGCAGGAGGCGCTCATACGCATCCGGCAATGAATTGCCTCTAAATGAAGAGCGATAATGAAATTCCATGTCCACCGGCTGCGTAATGTGCGAATCCGGCACTTTGGCCTCCAGCTTCAAATGAATTCCTTCGTCTGGCTGAATACAAAGCGACAGGATGTTGGCCGTAAAATCCTCATCCTGAATGTCGTCAAACATCAGGTGCGGTGGCCGTTTAAACTCGATGACGATCTCGGTGTTTTTTGTTTTCAGCGCTTTACCGGAGCGCAGGTAGAAGGGCACACCCTGCCAACGCCAGTTATCAATGTACAGTTGCATGGCGGCATAAGTGGGTGTGGTTGAGCCTTGCGGCACTTCTTCCGCTTGCAAGTAACCATCATATTGCGCCCGAACGGTTTTTTGGAGTGACAACGGCCGTATCGCATGAAATAGTTTCGCCTTCTCATTACGGACAGCCACAGCCTTGAAAGAAGCGGGCGGCTCCATTGCCACCAGGGACAACAGCTGCATCAGGTGGTTCTGAAACATGTCGCGCACCACGCCCGCCTGATCATAATAGCCAGCGCGCCGCCCCACATCCACGCTCTCGGTCACCGTGATTTGCACATTGTCTACGTAATTGCGGTTCCAAATAGGCTCAAAAATTGTGTTGGCAAAGCGAAAATACAAAATATTCTGCGCCGTCTCTTTGCCCAAATAATGATCGATGCGATAAATCTGATCTTCTTCAAATACCGCCTGAATTTCATTATTCAGCGATTTGGCCGAGGCCAGATCATGGCCAAACGGTTTTTCCACCACCACACGCCGCCAGCCAGCCGACTGCTCCACCATGTCTGCCTGCCCCAGATTTTCCACGATGGGGACAAAAAAGCGGGGAGCGGTGGCCAAATAATAAAGCCGATTGCCGGGTTCCCCTTCAACCTTGGCCAGATGTTCCTTAAGCGCCTGGAAATCCTCCAGAGTGCTCAAATCACCTTTGGCATAGCTAATTTTGGGGGCAAAAGATTCCCATTTTTCCGCGTCATAGGTGTCGGAGGCCAATTCCTGCATGCCTTCGCGCAAAATTTGCCGCAGCTGCTCATCGTCCCAAGGGCGACGAGCAAAGCCAACAATGAGGAAATTTTCCGGCAGGCGGCCTTTGCAATAAGAGTTAAACAGCGCGGGAATTAGCTTGCGCCGGGTAAGATCTCCAGACGCGCCGAAGATGACAAAAGTTGTTGGTTTATTGTCAGACATAGCAGTTCCTTGGTAATTTGGTTTTTGAGCTTAGTCTCTATCCGACTATTAGCCACAGAGTTTTTTGAGGGAAGTCTATAAACCCCTGTCTTTGTTTTTCTTTGTGGCTTTTTCGGATAGATTCTTAGGTTGAATCGGTAGAAATTTTCTTAAAGATTGGACCATCTCCCGTCAATTTCCTGGTTGCTTAAGCAAAGAAGTTCGCAGAAAAATGGTCCAATCTCGAAATCGATCAGGCCAGCAGGGCCTGCAATTTAGCGTTTACATCGGTGCCTAAATCAAAGCGTATCAGGCGGCGCTTCTCATCCAGCAGCGCCTGGGCATCCCCTAATGCTTGAGCATTTTTGAGCACACCAAAGTTCATACCGCTGGCTGATTCACCAGCCGTGTCGGGGATAGCGACGTCTTCTTCCGGATCAGAAACAAATTGAATGAAGAGGCCGTTACCAGCATCCCCTTTGTGCAGCTGCCCGGTGGAGTGCAAGAAACGTGGGCCGTAGCCAACCGTCGTGGCGCATTGGGTTTCCTCAAGCAGTTGAGTGCGCAATTTTTGCAGCAGCCGATCGGTTTCAGGTGTGGGCGGCACGTAAGCTTGGATGGCGATGTAATCGCCAGGATTGGCCTGCGCAATGAAAGCTTCCAGGTTGGCGGCGGTTGGTTCGGCGCTGTCCAGCTGGGGTAGCTTGCCGGTTTCCTGGTAGGCAGACACCATTTTGCGCGCCAGCACTTTGGCTGATTCAACATTGGGCTGATCAAATGGCTGAATGTCTAAGATATGCCCAGCAACGGCCGTTGCTAATTCCCAGATCATGAACTGCGCTCCCAAATCATACAAATCACGCAAATCAAAACAGATCGTGGGTTGACCAGCCTGCTCTAGTTGAGAAACGGCCGTATCAAAGCCAGCATCACCCGCCAAGCGCAGGTAGACAAACAGGCGATCATCGCCGTAAGCTGCCGATTCCAGCACCGGCTCACCCACCACGGGCAGAATCCCCTTGCCGTTTTTGCCCGTACTTTCTGCAATGAGCTGTTCAACCCAATCGCCAAAGCTGGCAATCGGCTCAGACAGAATCAGCGTAAGCTTATCGCGGCCTGCCAAAGCAGCGGCGCCAATCGCCGCACCTAGTTGCGTAGCCGTTCCCGTGTGCGCCGCTGCCTGCGCCCGCGCCAACAAACGGGCCACATCCACGCCCACCAAGGCCGCTGGGACCAGACCAAAGAAAGAGATGACAGAGTAACGCCCGCCAATATTGGGATCATTTTCAAAAATGGTGCGGAATTGATACTTTTTGGCCGTGTCCACCAGGCCACTGCCTGGATCGGTAATGGCGACAAATTGATTGCCGGCTTTTTCAGCGCCTACAAGGTCTACTAGGCAATTATAGAAATATTTGAAGAAGGAGAACGTCTCCACCGTACCGCCGGACTTGGTGGAAACAATGAACAATGTGTGGGCTAAATCGGCCGTTTCAGCATATGTTTTAACGGCCGTTGCGTCCGTGCTGTCTAAAACACGCAATTTCAAGCCACCGTCGCCAAAAGTTTTGGCAAACAGTTCTGGGGCCAGGCTAGAACCGCCCATGCCCAGCAGCATCACTTCGGTAAAGCCATCTGCCTTCACCTCAGCCACAAACTGGTTGATGTGGGCTACCTCGTCCACCATGTTATGCGGGGTATGCAGCCAGCCGAGGCGGTTGATAATTTCGGTTGGTTCGGGCTTCCAGACCGTGTAATCGTGCTGCCAGATGCGTTCAATGATATTTTTTTGGGCCAGCTCCGCTTCGGTATCGGCAACGGCCGTTGCCAAACTGCCCAGGCTCGTCGAATATCCATCGGCTTCCGCCAAAATCGCTTCTCGCTTGCCGGAAATACTGTCCATCAGCGACTCAAATGATTTGGCAAAGGAGCCTACCCCGTCGATTTGTAGCTGCTCGGTGACGGCATCCAGATCAACCCCAGCCTCGGCCAATGCTTGCATCTGCTCAGCCGCTTCCGCGACACCTTCGGTGAGCGTAACGGCAACCGTGCCATGATCCTTAAACGATTCCACCGTTGCTGGCGGCACGGTATTCACCGTGTCTGGGCCAATGAGCGCGTCGATGTAAAGCGTATCGGGATAAGCTGGATTTTTGGTGCTGGTGCTGGCCCACAACGGCCGTTGCACCCGTGCCCCATTATCTGCCAACGCCTGCCAGCGCGTACCAGCAAACACTTTCAGAAAACGATCGTAGGCCATTTTGGCATTGGCAATGGCAATCTTACCCTGTAACGCCTGGTTTCCCTGGGCTTCGAGGGCATCATCAACGGCCGTATCCACCCGGCTCACAAAGAAGGATGCCACTGAACTGATGTGGTGAATTGGCTCACCCGCCGCCAAACGCTTTTCCAGACCAGAAATGTACGCTTCCATCACATCCTCATAGCTGCTCAGCGAGAAAATCAGGGTGACGTTGACATTAATGCCATCTGCCGTCAACGCTTCGATGGCTGGAATACCTTCTGGTGTTGCTGGCACTTTAATCATGATGTTGGGGCGGCTCAAAGCGGCAAACAGGCGACGAGCGTCGGCCAGAGTACCTTCGGTGTCTCGCGCCAGCGTCGGGCTGACTTCCAAACTAATGTAGCCATCGACTCCGCCCGTTTTTTCGTAAACTGGCCGCAATAAATCGGCCGCTTCGCCAATATCCTTTAAGGCCAGCGCCTCGTAAATTTCGTCTGTCGATTTGCCTGCCTGCGCCAATTCACGAATCGCATCATCATAGTCGCTGCTCTTGGCAATCGCTTTTTCAAAAATAGAGGGGTTAGAAGTGACCCCTACCACGCCGTCATCAATGAGGGCTTGCATTTCGCCAGAGTCCAGCAAAGATCGGCTGATGTTGTCATACCAGATGGACTGGCCTAATTCATACAATTCGTGTAGTTTGCTCATGGTTTCTCCCTTTTGAATTAACAAATGATTCCAGTAGGCTGTATACGCAAGTACGCAATTTAGTTAAGGCTGGGGACTTTGTGGGTAAAATCACAATACGTCGCCAATTATAACATGGTTCAGCCTCACGCTGGCCATCATTTTGCCTCGTTTTTCTGACGCGGTGAGCGCCACAATTGTTACCAAAGTGGCGGTTGCTCGTATTGTTTGCCACAAAAATGAACCATGCCAATAACGCAAAATGGGCATGCAGCTTAGCTACATGCCCAGGATATTTCTTTATCGGTGCAGTCACCTTTTACGGTGCTGCACGATTTGAACGAAAATTAGTAGCCTAAGCTGGCCACCCATTCAGCCACGCCAGCGCGTGTCCATAAGTTCTCGTCTACCAGCTTAATCATTTCGTCGGCCAGATTGTTGTGCCGCCCTGTTGGGCCGACAACTTCCCGCTTGCCAATATCAAAGCCCACCCGTTGGCTCAAACGCCAGATGGCCATGCTGTAGGAAAAGTCGGGCCGCTCGATCGATTGGGGGCCAAAGGCACCTGCATAGGCAGCGGCCAGAGCACAGGTGCGCCACTCTTCGCGTCGCTCGTAAGCATAGTAGCCAATCTGCACTTTCTCCACAAACGCGTTGCGGCACAGCGAATGATACATACGGCCGATTTGCAAAAAGTTGGAAAGGGTGTGTACGGTTTGGCTTGTCTGGTAAGAGGGAATGATGATGGGGGTGGATTTGGGGGCGGTGGGCAACGGCCGTTCCTGAACAATTAACTCATTCGGCCGATAAGTGGCAATCGCGTGTGTCTCTACGGTTGCCTCCTTGTGACCCAGCCATTGGGAAAGCATTATGCGGGATGTCATGTTTTACTCCGTTTACAGCAATGTAGGCGGTTTACAAACCGCCTACATTGAAAAATTTTAAGCTTAAAAGTTACGTTTCTATCTTGTTTCTGAACCGGGCAAATTGGAAGATGCCAAAAGTCCTTAAACTAGGGCAACAATTGGTACAAAGGTCATGAATTTGCCAATTGTTCAAGCTCAGAAAAGGCGAATAAGTATAACGATAGCACATTCGTTCTGCCAATATCGTGAAGAGGTCGTTAGTTTGCTTTAATCTTTTTATTTGACAATCTCTCTCAAGAGGCAGAGAATAACGGATTCGTTTCGCTTTTAACCAAATCAACAAGGCCCTCCTGCATGCGACTCTTTTGGGAAATTACCCTGCGCAGCTTCCGCAGGCATCTTACATATCGCGCCGCGACTATCGCCGGGCTAATCACCAACTTTGGCTTTGGCTGGTTGAAGGTTTCGGTGCTCCTGGCACTTTATGACGGCCGTTCCGTTGTCGAAGGCATCAGCCAGAATGATTTGTATGGCTTTGTGGCGCTGACCCAGGCATCACTCACCTACCTGGCGATGTTCGGCTGGTATGAACTGATGGAGTCTGTACACACGGGCGAAATCGGGGCGGATTTGCTGAAGCCGATGAGCTATTTTCGCTACTGGCTGGCCAAAGACGCCGGACGAGCCGCGGTAGCGCTATTGCTGCGCGGCGTGGTAATTATGGCCTTTTTTGGCTTGGTGTTTCCCATGAGTTTCCCCTCGGGTTGGCAATGGGTTTGGTTGGGAACGGCCGTTTTCCTCAGCTGGCTGGTTAGCTTTACGTTTAGATTCTGCTTGAACCTATTTGCCTTTTGGTCGCCCAACGCCAGAGGGATCATTAATGCAGGCTACATCTTCGGCTGGCTGCTCACCGGCTTTTTGATGCCGCTACGCTTGCTGCCAGAGTGGCTGCAAACCGTTGCGTACCTCACGCCCTTCCCCTACATGCTCAATCTGCTGGTGGAAGTGTACCTGGGCTTGCTGCAAGGCCCGGAACTGTACCAGGCGTTGCTGCTACAGTTGGCCTGGGCTGCGGGATTGGCAATTTTGGGGCAGATTGTGTTGAAAACGGCCGTACGCCGCCTCATCATTTTAGGAGGATGAATGCCGATAATCAGTCACACATTCACATCTGAATACTGACCTACTGATTGCTGATTACCGATTACGGGATACAAAATGCGACACTCAAAAGTGAGTCATTCACTCGACATCTACCGCCGCCTTATTGGCATTCAATTGCGTTCTCAGCTGCAATACCGCGCCTCCTTTGCCCTCGATCTCATCATGACGGCCCTCACCGTTGTGGTGGAATTTGGCGCTATCGCCCTGGTGATGCAGCGGTTCGACAACATTCAGGGCTGGCAGCTGCCAGAAATCGCCTTCCTCTACGGCTTGGTGGAGATCGCCTTTAACTTTATGGACATGTTGTTCAGCGGCTTCGACCCACCCCGCTTTGGCCTGACGGTGCGCCAGGGCACGTTCGATCAGCTCCTGCTGCGTCCCGTCAACATCACCGCTCAGGTAATGGGCTCGCGACTTGTCATCCGGCGGCTAGGGCGCGTCGCTTTTGGCATTGCCATCTTCGCCTACGCCCTCTCCCTCAACGACATCGTTTGGACAATGCCCAAGCTGCTCTACCTGCCCGTTGTCGTCATCAGCCTCATCGCCTTTTTTGGCGGCTTGTTCATTATTGGCGGCACCATCACCTTTTGGACAGTGGATTCGATTGAGGTGCTGAACATGCTCACCTACGGTGGCGGCTTCACCATGTCTTACCCAATGACCATCTATCCGAATTGGCTACGCCGCTTTTTTACCTACATCGTGCCCGCCGTTTTCCTGAACTTTTATCCGGCGCTCTACTTTTTGGACAAGCCAGACCCGTTCGATTTTCCCGCCTTTGCGCCGTTTGTAGCGCCGCTGGTGGGGTTTGCCATGCTCTGGCTGTCGCTGCGCATCTGGCGCTTTGGCATCCAACATTACCAAAGCACGGGCAGTTGACTCGGATTTCCCCGGAAACTTTCACCTAAAACAACTCGCTAGTAAACAGTTTCCGGGGAAATAGGAACCATTTATGAACATTATCGAAGTAACTAATTTGCAGAAACATTTTTCGGTGCGAAAGCATTTTTCTGGAAGATTTGGCGCTGTGCGCGGCTTTTTCTCGCGGGAAGCGACGCAAGTGCGGGCGGTGGATGGCATCAGCTTTGGCGTGGAGCCGGGCGAATTGGTAGGCTATCTGGGGCCAAACGGGGCGGGCAAATCAACCACGATTAAGATGCTGACGGGGCTGCTGGTGCCGTCGGGGGGAGAGGTGGTGGTGAACGGCCGTATTCCCCACAAAGAACGCCAGGAGTACGTCGCCCGCATCGGCGTGGTTTTTGGCCAGCGCACCACGCTCTGGTGGGATTTGCCCGTCATCGAGTCGTTAGAACTGCTACGCCACGTTTACAAAGTACCGCCAGACCTGTTCCAGCAAAACCTGGCCGAATTTACCGACATGCTGGAAATGGAACCCTTTCTGCACACGCCTGTGCGCTCCCTCTCGCTGGGGCAGCGCATGCGGGCCGATATCGCCGCCGCCCTGCTGCACAATCCCGACCTGCTCTTTTTGGACGAGCCAACGATTGGGCTGGACGTAGTTGCCAAAGAGCGCATCCGCCAATTTATCCAGCACATCAACGCCGAGCGCGGCACCACGGTGCTGCTCACCACCCATGACCTGGCCGACGTGCAGCGACTCTGCCAGCGGGTGATGATTATTGACCGGGGGAAGCTGCTGTTTGACGGCCGTTTACAATCCCTGCAAGATCAGTTCGGCGGCAAACGGGAACTGGTGGTCGATTTTGCCCAGGATTACGAGACGGTGGCGATTCCAGGAGCAACGGTCATCGACTACCAGGATTCTCGCGCCACGTACCAGTTTGAACGGGGGAACATTTCGGCGTCTGAATTAATCGGCCGTATTTCCAACCAGTACCGCGTCCAAGATTTATCCGTGCGCGAGCCGGACATCGAAGCCACGATTCGCCGAATTTATGAGGAAAAGTTGCTGGAAGGGTAAGGAAATATAATTTGTAATTGAGTAATTGGGTAATTTTCCAATCCAATTACATAATTACCCAATTACTAATTACATTAGCCTATGATCGTTTACGAGATTCAAAACCTCAGCAAAATTTATCCTGGCCAGAATTATCCCGCCAATGACAACATTAACCTGCAAATCCGCCAGGGCGAGATTTTTGGCCTGCTGGGCGACAATGGCGCGGGCAAAAGTACGCTGGTCAAGCAGATGGTCAATTTGCTACGTCCCAGCTCTGGCACGATTCGGTTGCGGGAACGGCCGTTAACCCACACCCCCATGCACGTCCCCCTCCAGGTCGGCTACATGCCGCAAGATAGCGCCGCGCTCAACAACCTCACCTTTGGCGAAGCGCTCTACTTCACCGCCCACCTGCGTGGCTTATCGCGGCAACAAGCCCGGCAAGAGCGCGACCGGCTGCTGACGCTGTGGCAAACGGAAGAATTGCGCGACCGGTACAGCTCGCGCCTGTCGGGCGGGCAGCGACGGCTGCTGCGGCTGGCGGTGGCCATGGCCGGGCAGCCCCCCATCCTCATCCTCGACGAGCCGACCAACGATTTGGACCCGCAGCGGCGCAAGCTGGTCTGGGACGTGCTGCGCGAAGAAAACCAGCAGCGCGGCACCACCATCATCTTCATCACCCATGATGCGATTGAGGCAGAGAAGGTGATCCAGCGAGTGGGCATTATGCGCAATGGCAAGCTGGTGGCCAACGGCCGTCCCAGCGAACTCAAGCAGGCGGTCGATCAAAAATTGCGGCTGGAGCTATTTTTCACTCCCGGCCAGGAACCAGACGTACCCGCTCACCTACCCAAACATGTGGTGCAGGCCGGTCACTGGCTCTTTTTGCTGGATTGGGCAGAGGGAACGGCCGTTCTCAACCAGCTTAATCTCGACCAAATTGACGATTTCCGGCTGTACACTGCCACTTTGGAGGATTTGTATTTGCACTATGCAAAACGGCCGTAATTCCCAACCCTTCCTCACGCAAATCTGGAATTTGCTGCTGATTGAGCTGACCAACTGGCGCTGGTCCTGGCGCAGCATGGTGGTTTTGGGCACCATCGCCCCGCTGCTCAGCATGTTGGGCCTTTCCGTCTTTGCCCGCGACGCCGGACTAGAGGCGCTCACCTACGTGCTCACCGGCAACATCGTTCTGGCGCTCATGTTTGGCATCATGAACAACGTACAGAGCCACATCATCTTCATGCGCTTCATGGGCTCGCTCGATTATTTTGGCACGCTGCCGGTACGCAAATCGGCACTCATTTTAGCGATTATTTTGGCTTTTTTCCTGCTGGCGCTGCCGTCGGTGTTGGTAACGGCCGTTGTAGGCAGTTGGCTGTTGGGCATTCCTCTCCAGCCAAGCTGGTGGCTGCTGCTCGTCGTGCCCATCTGCACCCTGCCCCTTTCTGGCGTCGGCGCGCTCATCGGCGTGCTGGCCCGCACCCAGGCAGAATCCGGCACGATCAGCACCTTGCTCACGCTGCTCATGCTCGGCCTTGGCCCCGTCGTCATTCCCCCGGATCGCCTGCCCGCCATCCTGCAAACTGTTGGCCGCTTAAGCCCGGCCACCTACGCCGCCTCCGCCCTGCGCCAAACGCTGCTAGGGCCAATCACATCCCAACTTTGGCTCGATTTAGGCATTTTGCTCCTGCTCGGCGGCTTTGTCTTCTGGATTGTTGACCGCAAAATGGACTGGCGACAGCGGCAATAAAAACCGTGGAATGAGTATCTTCAAGAAATTGGACGCTGATTTTCCTGATCTCCCTGATCATGGGAATCAGGAAAATCAGCGTTCTATTGGGGGGCTAGGCTGGATCTAACTCTGCAAAAAACTCCGATTTCGCCACAATTTCATCCGCCGGGACGAAGGTTGCTTCCTCCACGCTCATCCCCGTGCGCTGCAAAAACGCTTGTACTACGTGGTAACCCACCGCATAGCCACCGTAGGCAGGCATCCCACCCAGCGGCTCAAAACCGCTCCGCTCGGCCAGCGCATCGCCAAAGATGTAACTGCGAATGACGTTGAAGCCCGTCTTTTGCAGCCCCGTGGCAATCAGCGATTTGGCGGCGTCCAGCATCGCCTCGTCAAACTGGGTCACGTAGTAACCCACCACCTCGTCGCCAAACAGCGCGGCGGCAAACGATTCCGCCATGCCCTCCAGCACAATGTACTCCGCCACGCTGGTTTGCGGCGTAAACGGAAAGACGCGGAAGCGCACCAGATGGTGCATCTCATGCGCCACCAATCCCGCCAGATGCGGTAAATTGCGCCCGTCCGGTTCCCAAAACTGGCCAATATAGCGCGGGGCAAACCAGTCCGTCGCGCCGGTATAACCGGGCTGCGGGTCGTTGGCAAAGAAGGTCGGATCGGCCAGAACCAGCCAACCTTCAAAGGTGTCAAAAGGCAGACGGTCGGCATAGGGTGCAAATTGCGCCGCCGCTTTTGCAGCCGCGTCCCGGCCAATTTCCCAGGCGTTGGCGGCTTCCATTTTTTGCAGCAGGTTGGCGATTGCGTCGGTTTGATGCGGCAGCAGCCAGCCCCACACTTTGGCCCCAGCAAACGGGTCGTTGGGGTCCATGCCGGGGCGCTGCATCATGTTCATCATTTGCTGCCACGGCTGGACAAGCAGGTCCAGGTACAGTTGTTCTCGTTTGGCGGCGTCGGGTTCGTTTAGAAGACGGCCGTAATATTCATTCGTGGGTATCCAATTGCTTTTCATGATTTTTCCTTTGGGAAGTAAT
Organism: Ardenticatenaceae bacterium; assembly: GCA_020634565.1. Taxonomy (GTDB): domain Bacteria; phylum Chloroflexota; class Anaerolineae; order Promineifilales; family Promineifilaceae; genus Leptofilum. The sequence goes on along the minus strand of JACKBN010000004.1, from coordinate 262,770 downwards.
TGGGTAATTGAATAATTAGGTAATTGGCCTCGTGACCAATAATTACTCAATTACCAATTACGCAATTACTCATTTTTGTCGCAGTAGACGGTAATCGCCGTCTGCAAGAAGTCCGGCAGGTCAGGGTGCATCGCTTCAAACGTAGCGCGGAAGGCGGGATCGTTGGCGTAACCTTGCCCCAGACCGCGCAAGGTGGCGAAGTTGGGTTCGTAGAAGTGGCGGATGTGCTGATGCCAGCGGGCTACAATTGCCTGAACGTCTTCGCTATCTGGCGCGTTGTCCATTTGCCCAACCATGTCCAGGTAGATTTGGTTGCCTTCCTGCATGATCGCTTTTTGCTGGTCCTTGCTAAGCTGATTCCAGCGCTGGTTGGATTCACGTACCAGCCTGGGGTCCCAGCGACGCTCGGCTTCTTCGGCGTACGCTTTTTGCTTGGCTTCGTCGAAGCCCGCGAATAAATCTTTGTTGTCCATCTCTAGTTTTCCTTCTAAATGCAAAATGGTGTTGTCGATTGTTGTGATGAGCTGGTTCAGCCGTTCTGCCTGCCTCAGCAGCGCTTCTTTTTGCGTTTGCAGCGATTGCAGCGCGTTGAAATCGGACTTGTCTAGAATTTTCCGAATGTCGTCCAGGCTGAAATCCAGCTCCTGATAAAAACGGATTTGCTGCAAGCGCAAGACCGTTTTTTGGTCGTAGTAGCGGTAGTTGTTGTCGCCAACGGCCGTTGGCTTCAGCAAATCAATCTGGTCGTAATACCGCAGCGTGCGGCGGCTGACGTTGGCCAGGTCGGCCAGTTGTTTAATCGTGTACATGCGCATCTCCAGAACTGAAGTAGAGCCATGATAAAGTATGACGTAGCGTCAATGTCAAGGGGAATTTTGAAATTGGGGAAGAGGAACACGAAGTCACGCAGAGGTGACACAGAGTTTCACAGAGAAAAAACAAATCTCTGCGTAATTCCGCGGTTCTCAGCGAAACTCAGCGTTCCTTATTCTTCTGCAATTTGGCAGAAGCGAAGGATGGCGAGCACCAAGGTTTGGGCGCAGGTTTTGAGGTCGGCGAGGGAGACATGCTCATCGGGCTGGTGGGCTTTGCGCACATCGCCGGGGCCAAACATGATGGTAGGAATGCCCCCGACGTTGACCAGCAGGCGCATATCGGCCCCGTAAGGCATACCCTGGATTTGGGGCGCGTGGCCAGTGATTTCCTGGAAGGAAGCGGCCGTTTCCAACACCACACTCTCCTCCACGCCAATCTCCGCTGGATCAAACTGCGCTCCCCACCATTCAATGATGGGTGGGTTTTCACGCAGCCACGGGTCGGTTTGAACGGCCGTTCCAATCCAATCTTCCAGTTCTTTTTTCGCCGCTGCCGGATCTTCACCAATTTTTACGCCGTAACGCCCTTCAAACGTGAGCGTTTCGGCCACGGTGGAGGCCCAGACGCCGCCGCGAATCGTACCCACGCAAATGGGGTAAGGCACCGGATAGCTGGCAAACAGCGGATGGGCTGCGTCGGCATTGCGCGCTTTCTCTAAATCGAGGATAGCTTGGTAGACGAGCAAAAACTTCTCCAGCGGATCGACGCCCTCGAAGCGCATCGCGCCGTGCGCCGCTTTGCCGGGAATGGTGACGCGGAAGTTGTAGGCACCGGCCTGCGCGGGGGCGATCATTAACTCGGTTGGCTCCATGATAATCGCCGCGTCTGCTTTGGGGTCATGCAAAACGGCAGCTAACGTGCCCGCCCCACCATCTTCCTCACCAATCACGGATTGAATGTGTACGCGACCTTTGAGCTGAATCCCGGCATCCATGATCGCTTTGACGGCAAAGAGGCCGCAGCACAGGCCGCCTTTCATATCCAGCGCGCCCCGGCCGTAGACGTTGCCGTCAGCGGGGTTGTAGGTGGCGCGCCAGGGTGGGTAATGCCAGCGATCCAGTTCCCCCGCAGGCACCACGTCGGTGTGGCCGTTGAGGATGAGCGTGGGGCCGTCGCCAAGGCCATAGCTACCCAGCACGCCCAACCCAGAGGTGCGCGCCACTTCGGCGGTGTAGTCGGGGTGTTGCGCCAGTTTAGCGAAATCAATCTCCCAGGTTTCTACATCCAAACCGAGGAATTGCATGAGAACGGCCGTTTCTTCCTGCACCGTGCGCTCTTCTGGGGAGCCATCCAGGCTGGGAATTTGTACCAGTCGATCCAGTGCTTGCAGCAGGCCGTCAAAATCGAGGGCATCGAGTACTGATTTTTCAATGTCGTTCATGAGGTATTTTAGTGTAGTTAGGAAAAAGATTGGACCAATTTTATTGCAGAGCCTGTGAACTATTTTCGACTAAAATTGGTCCAATCTGCGTTACTCGATTACTTTTGTGCGGGAACGGCCGTTTGCAAAAAGGCATCCATATCCAGCTTCATTTGCGCCAGCGAGGGGAGATGCGCATACATCATGTGCCCCGCTTCATAGTAATGCATGGTGACATTTTCCAGCAGCGTGGGGTCGATGTCCAGATGATTGAAGGTGTACTCAGTTGCCAGGAACGGCGTCGCCAGATCGTAGTAGCCGTTGGCCACGTATATCTTGAGGAACGGGTTGACAGTCATCGCCTGACGCAGCGTTTCAGCTACGTTGGCAAACTCATTCACGTGCGGTTCGTAATTCCACGGCCATACTTTGCCGGTGAGAATTTCATAGGGCAGGTCGCTTTCAAATTTCAGCTCCTGGCGGACGTAATCGTTGAAAGTGGCGGTGTACGGACCCTGAATCACGGCGTAGCTGGCATCGTACTCAAAATATTCACCCGCCGCATCCCGGTCGATACCCAAAAAGCGGCTGTCCAGGCGGCCGACGGTGCGATGCTGGTCGCGCAGCAGCTCTTTGCAAAAGCGCATATACTGCACACGCAGGTTGCATCGCTTGACATAATCCAGTGAAATACCCAGATAGCGGGACAGCTTCTTTTCAATTTTTACTTTCTCTTTTTCGGGCAAAGCAGAACCCTGCATCAGCGCGAGCGTATACTCTGTGAGGGCAAATTGGCGCACTTCGTTGACGGTGTCTTCGAGGCTGGCCTGGAGTTTAGTATCCAGCTTGTTGTGGTACCAGGCGGTGGCAGCCATGCTGGGCAGGTACAAAATGTAGGGCAGATCGTTACCCACGGGGAAGCGAATGGTTTGGAAGTTGAGCACGACGGAGATGAGCATGATGCCGTTGAGGTACATGCCGTGCCGCTCTTGCAGGTAGCCAGACAGTCCGGCGGCGCGGGTGGTGCCGTAGCTTTCGCCAGCGAGGAATTTGGGGGAGGTCCAACGGCCGTATCGCGAACAGTAGAGCCGGATAAAATCACCCACGTACTCAATATCCTTCTTGAAGGCGTGGAAGTCGCGTGGTTTTTCGCCCTCGACGGCGCGGCTGTAGCCTGTGCTCACCGGATCGATAAACACCAGGTCAGTTTCGTCCAGGATGGAATATTCATTTTCGATGAGATCGTAGGGCGGTTGGAGCAAATTGCCCTCTTCATCGGTGACAATGCGGCGCGGGCCAAGCACGCCCAAATGCAGCCAAACGGAGGAGGAACCAGGGCCGCCATTGAAGGAGAAGGTTAACGGCCGTTTTTTCTGGTCTTTAATGCCGTCGCGCGTGTAGGCCACAAAGAAGATCTCGGCTTTGGGCTTGTGTCCATCCGCTTTGCCCTCTTTTTCGGTTTCTTCCTTGAGGACGATGGTGCCGGTGGTGACGGTGTAGTTGATTTTACGGCCGTTTATCGTCACCATGTGCTGCGTTTCTACCAGATTATCTTTGAGTTCCGGCTTATCCTTGCCGTTCTCTTTTTTCTCTTCAGATTTTGACTCGTCTGCCATCTTTTACGCTCCTTGGGATTGGTTGTGGCGAATTATACCATTCAGTTTTGACTTTGCGATTCCCCACCAGACCAGCGATAATGGATCAAATTGACCCGCTTTTTGAGGAGAAACCTGATGCGAATCGCCATTTATTCTGATGTGCATGGTAATCTCACTGCGCTGCAAACTGTTTTGGCCGACATTAAAAAACAAGCGCCCGATCTCATCGCTTTTGCCGGGGATCTGTGCGTAATGGGCGCACGCCCCCGCGCCTGTTTGGAACTGGCCCGCAGCGAAACGGATATTTTTGTCTACGGCAACACCGACGAAGCGCTGCACACCCCACCCCAACTGCCGGCCGAGGCCACCGAAGCCCAAATTCAGCGCGTGGAATCGTTCTTGAACGTTATTTCCTGGACCAAAGAGAAGCTGGGGCAAGACAACGTGGATTGGCTGGCTCGTTTGCCGTTTAGCCACCGCATTGGGGTAACGGCCGTTTCCAGCGACGATCTGCTCATTACCCACGCCAACCCACTGGACGTAAACCAGATGCTTGTGCCCACGGACGAATTCCAGCAGGAACTGCTGGGCGAGGTGAAATGGCCAAATAGTGATTGGGAAATACGGCCGTTACTGGAAAGCACCACCGCCGGCATCATCGCCTTTGGCCACCTGCACGTCCCCAACGTGCGCCGCTGGAACGACATGATTCTGGCCAATATCAGCTCCGTCAACCTACCCAGCGACGGCGACAAACGGGCCAAATACGGCCTGCTCACCTGGCACAAAGGCGAAGGTTGGTCCGTTGAAAAGCGGCTGGTTGCCTACAATATGCACCAGGAAAAGGAAGTTGTTTCCTTCGTAAAACCACCCAACTGGGAATTTATGCAAAAGCAGCTATCAAACTAATTTACCCAGGTGACCGGCACTTTTGAAAATGCCTGTCACCTCTACGCAATCGATCAACTTTATGAAACCATTCCTTAAATGGGCCGGAAACAAATACAAAATTGTAGACAAAATCAAGGCGCTGCTGCCGCCCGGTGAGCGGCTGGTGGAACCGTTTGTTGGCTCCGGCGCACTGTTCCTCAACACCGATTCCCCGCGCTACCTGCTCACCGACGCCAATGCTGATTTGATCATTCTCTACCAGCATCTGCAAGCAGAAGGCGAAGCGTTTATTGAGTATTGCCGTCCCCTCTTTGCGCCAGAGTACAATGACAAAGATCGCTACTACGCCCTGCGCGACGAATTCAACAGCAGCGACGACCCACGCCGCAAATCCGCCATCTTTTTGTACATGAACAAGCACGGCTACAACGGCCTTTGCCGCTACAACATGAAGGGTGGCTTTAATGTGCCATTTGGTCGCTATAAACGGCCGTACTTCCCCGAAGCCGAAATGCGCCATTTTGCCCAACAAGCGCAGCAAGCCACCTTCCAGCAAGCCAATTTTGCAACCACGATGGCCAACTGCCAGCCAGGTGATGTGGTCTACTGCGATCCCCCCTACGTGCCACTGTCCGAGACGGCTAACTTTACCAGCTACAGCGCCGATGGCTTTGGCTGGGCTGAGCAGCAGGAATTGGCCCGGCAAGCGACCAATCTCGCTGAACGCGGCATTCCCGTCATCATTTCCAACCACGATACGGAAGAAGTGCGTGCAGTTTACGAGGCCGCCGAAATCGAGACTTTTGAGGTGCGCCGCTTCATCAGCTGCAACGGCGACAAGCGCGACAAAGCGGCGGAGTTGCTGGCGCTATTCAGCTGAGTGTAAACCTGACAGGTTTACAACGTATCTGCTCAAAATAAATCTCGGCAAGACAAACCTTCTTCAATTGAAGATCACTTAGAAAACCTGTCAGGTTTGGTTTAAACGCCCGCTACTCCAAATCCACAATGCCGCGCCGGAGGGCGGTGAGCACCGCCTGGGTGCGATCGTTGGCGTGCAGCTTCCCCAAAATTTGGCTAATGTTGTTTTTCACCGTGCCGATGGCCAAAAAGAGCGCCTCGGCAATCTCCTGGTTGGTTTTGCCCTGGGCCATCAGGCGCAAAATAGACAACTCCCGCTCGCTCAACTGCTCCAGCACCGGATCATCTGACTGGGGCTTGATTTTTTGCTGGCCCAACCGGTTAAATTCCGCCAAAATTTTGCCCGCAATTTTAGGATCGAGGTGGTTGTTACCGGCGTGGGTTTCACGAACGGCCGTTACAATTTCATCCCCCGTCGCATCCTTCAGCAAATAGCCACTCGCTCCCGCCCGCACCGCATCGAACACCCATTCATCTGTGTCAAACGTAGTCAGCACGATGATTTTAGTCTGTGGCAGCGCCGTGCAAATGCGCCGCGTGGCGTGGATGCCGTTCAGCTTCGGCATCTGCAAATCCATCAGGATGACGTCGGGCATACTGGCGGCGGCTTGGGCAACTGCGTCCTCGCCGTCCACCGCCAGCCCAACCACTTCAATGCCCTCGGCATAGCGAAAAATAGTGTTCAGCCCCTTGCGCACCACCTCCTGGTCGTCGCAAATGAGCAGCGAAATGGTTTCTGTCATGATTGCCCCACTTTGGCGCGCAGGGTCAGCGTGGTGCCCTGCCCTGGCGCACTGTTTACCGCAAAATCGGCCCCGATGAGTTCGGCGCGTTCGCGCATACCCATCAGGCCAAAACGGCCGTTGCCCCACACCTCATCCACCACAAAACCTACACCATCATCCTGCACACGCAGCGTTAGCCAGCCTGCGGCGTGCGTCAGTTCCAGCGAAATTTGGCTGGCCTGCGCATGTTTTTCCGCATTCACCAGCGTCTCCTCGACGATGCGGTAGACCGCCTGCACCACGTCCACCGGCAGCAGCGGCAGTTCAGCCACCACACAGCGGATGGGCAAATTGGCCCGTGCCTCGATCGCTTGCGCTCGCTGCCGCACCGCCTCGGCCAGACCCAACTCTTCCAGCGGCGACGCCCGCAGCGCGGTAATCGCCCGTCGCGCTTCCGCCAATCCATCCCGAATTTGCGTTTGGGCCGCCAGCAGTTCGTCGGCCGCCGCGTCGGGATCGTGTTTAAGGAGGGTATTGATTGCTTGCAAGGTAACGGCCGTTCCCGACAGCGAATGGGCTAGCGTATCATGCAGCTCCCGCGCTAGCCGGTTGCGCTCCCGGCTGACGGCCAACTGCTCCATCATCATCGCCTGAGCCGCTAGCTGCTGGTTGGCGGTGGCCAGCGCCTCGTTGCTTTCGCGCTGCGCCGTCGCCAGCGTGGTGGTGATGTAGGCCAAAATCAGCGTCGTGCCCAGCAGCACAAAGCCGCGCACGGCGTAAAAGCCCCACAGCAGCGCCTCGGCGGGCATCAGGAAGGGCGTGACGGTGTACAGCAATCCGGCCAGCCCCAAACTGAGCCAAAAGCCGCGACGGCCGTAATGCCAGCTCGCCAGCACCACGGGCACGGCCACAAACAATTGCGTCAGCGCAAAAATATTGTTCACCACATGCACCGACCAGCCAATTTCCACAAAACGAGGCGATAAAAAGAGGTCGTCGAACGGCACCCAGGAGGCGTAAATGAGGTCGATGTGGGGCGAGATGATGCCCCAGGCGAGGGCGGCGATCAGCCAATGGTTGCGATTTTGGTTAGGCCAGGGCAGCAAAAGGAGGAAGAGCAGAACGGCCGTTGCCAGCACCATCCACCAGCGATCCAGCACAAATTCGTACAGCAGCCAGTAACCAAGGGCGATGCCCACCACCCCACCAAGAAACTTGAGGGCGACGGCAACCATAAACGTGCTGATCAGTAAAGGGGGCGGTTGGCGTTCCATGCCGGAATTATACAACGACCTGACTTCAAGCCACCTGGCGCTGTTCATGCGGAATCGAGTTGGGTGGAAACGGCCGTTTGCTTACGATTTCCCAGCGCCCCATTGAGGAAAAAGTGGCCACAATACCAGCCAACCGCGCCGCCCACGCCCGTCCAAACCACGGGGGTTAGCAAACTGTACAATTCACGCGGCACCAATGAAAGAAGCAAGCCAGCAATGGCTCCAGCAAACAGCCAGATGGTGGGAGCTAAATCTTCCAACCGCGTCCAGGCAATCAACAGCCCCAACAATGTTCCCAAGATGGCCCCGAAAAACGCGCCAACAAACAGACCGCCGAAGCCGTAAAGGATCATCTGCCACAGCCAATCCGATTCGGTGAGGAGACGGCCGTTCCACGCCGCATCCACAAAAATGGACAGTGCCAAGCCCAAAGCGCCCATGATGCTTCCTGCCAAAATCCCGCTCAGCTTGCCCCACCAAAATCCCCGCTTCATCGTCATGGCTGCGCTCCCTGCGAGATGCAAAAATACCAGTTGGGCTGCTGCTGCGCCACGTAGCGCCAGCTTCCGCCAAAGTCGCCCGGCTGCGGTGGATTGCCGTCGCTGCGGTAAAGATAGCCAGCAAAGTTGCCACGGCCAGCTTGCTCCGTGGCAAAAAAGACGGCCGTTTCCCCACCAGCAGTTTCTACCCAAATACGGCCGTTGTCCACCGACAAATGTTGGTATCCTGCGGGCAACGTCACCACGCCGTTCTCGCCGGGCAGCAGCTCACCCGCTTCGATCATCTGCACCACGCCTTCGTACTGGCTGATGCGCCAGCGAAAACGCCACGCTTCGCCCAGGTCGGCAAAGGGCACCAACTGCACAATCATCAGCGTGCCCAGGTTGATCACCAGCGGCAGCGCCGCCCACTTCACGCCCCGATCCGTGCGGAAGGGCAGGTAAATCAGGGAAGCGAGCAGCAGCGCCACCAGTAAAAATTGCAGCCCGTCTACCAGCGGATCGGCCCAAAGCTGGCTGCGGGATTGGCTAAGTTGCAGAACGGCCGTTAGCCCAATCAGCACCGCGCCAAACCAGGTCGAAAACAATCCCAGCGAAGGAAAATCTGGGCGGTAGCTATCTTCAATAAACAGTGTTTGGTTCATTTTTTGCTTCTCCAGAAATTTAACCGCGGAGTACGCGGAGGACGCAGAGAAAACTTTGATTTCTTGTTTTAAGATGATGGCGTGTTGGCGGGAACGGCCGTTTCTACCGATTCCTTCTTGCGCCGATTTTTACCGCGCATCTTGGCAAAGTTGAAGATGTTGAAAAAGTGCATTGCCCCCAAAACCAGCAGCACGACGCCAATTTTGATGCTGATGTACTCGATGGCATCCACCGTGGTTGTTGGCTTGGCACCGTAGCTCAGGTACATCGAGACAAAGCCAATGTTCACCAGGTAAAAGCCCACCAGCAGCAGATGGTTCACCGCGTCGGCCATCGTTTCGTTGCCGCCAAACGCATCAATGACAAAAATACGGCCGTTGCGAAACAGCGTCTGCGCCACCCAAATGGTAATGCCCAAACTCAAAACAATGTAAATAAAGTAGGTAATCGTGACGACAGTCATGTGTGCCTCCAAATTTTTGTGCTCAACAAGTTACCTACAGGATGCCAAAGTTGGGGTATGATTCGTAGTGTCCTGGGTCACGCTGGCAAATGACGCGGGTCATTGAGAGGAAATTTGATGACAAAACATCCAGATGCGGTGAAGTGGAACGGCCGTTACCAAAGCGACGGCAAATATCAACAGCAAGGCCCGCCCCGCCAAATGCTGCAAGATTTTGTGCATCTGCTGCCGCAAAATAGCGTGGTGCTGGATGCGGCATCTGGCATGGGCGTGAATGCGCTGTTTGTGGCGCAGCGGGGCAATCCGGTGGTGGCGCTGGATATTTCTGAGGTGGGGTTACGGTTGCTGCGGCAAAGGGCGAAGAAACTGGGCGTGGTGGTGGATACGGCCGTTTTCGACCTCACCAACCCTTATTTTCCGCCTAACTGCGTGGATGCCATTCTTAACTTTCGCTTTTTGGAGCGAAACGCTTTTCCCGCCTACCGGCAGGCGCTGCGCCCCGGCGGGCTGCTCTTCTTCGAGACGTTTCTGCGCACAGATGCCAACGAAGCGCCGGGCTACTTTTTGGAACCGGGAGAACTACAACAGGCGTTTGCGGATTTTGAGATTGTACATTCGTTGGAAACGGCCGTGCGCGGCCATCGCTCTGGCAACATGCGCCCCGTCGCCCAACTCGTCGCCCGCAAAATTTAGAATAGCACGCGGATTAACGCCGATGACGCTGATTCATTTTTCTTTTATCCGCGTTTTCCGCGTTCATCTGCGTCCAAAAATCTTCTTAAATCAGGCCCATTTCTTTGGCTTTGAGGGCCGCTTGAGTACGGTCGCGGACGCCTAGTTTACCCAAAATATTGGTGACGTGGTTTTTCACTGTCCCTTCGGTTATGTAAAGCTGATTGGCAATCTCCCGATTGCTGGCACCAGTAGCCAGCACCCTCAAAATTTCCAGCTCCCGCTCTGAAAGCGGTTCGACGAGGTCTTCTTGCGGATCGGCCGTTTTGGCACCGCTCATCCGTGAAAATTCAGCCACCACTTTAGCCGCTACCGATGGCTGCAAAAAAGATTCGCCGCGCGCAGCCGCCCGAATCGCCTCCACCAGCTTGGCCGAGGGCACATCTTTGAGCAGATAGCCCACCGCCCCGGCGCGCAAACCATCAAACACGTAGTCGTCGTCGTCAAACGTGGTCAGCACAATCACGCGGCTGTTGGGGGCTGATTCGGTTATCTGCTTTGTGGCGGCGACCCCGTTGAGCACCGGCATCCGCAAATCCATCAGCACCACATCTGGGGTTAATTTTGCTACCGCGTCAATCGCTTCCTGACCATTGCTCGCTTCGCCCACCACCTGCAAATCATCATGCACAGAAAGCAGCGTGTGCAGCCCCTCGCGGAACAATGCCTGATCATCCACCAACAAAATCCGAATCGCCATGGGAACTCCTACCTCTATATTTCCCCGGAAACTTCATTTGCCAGCTGTCTTCTATAGAACAGTTTCCGGGGAAATGTACTGCACCGATCATACCACAATCAACAGGCCAGGAACTATTGAGAAAGTGGGCAGTAATCTTCGGGGGCGATTTGCTCCATGTTGTAGCCAAACCAACTCAGCAGGGCCGATTGCTCCGGGTCGGCGTTTAGCACATTGGCCATCGCCTGACAGGCTGCGAGCGGATCACTGCTGGTTTGGTAGGTTTGCCACAGCACCTGGGCGGCAGACAAGTACGGATTGTCAGTGCGGGTGTAGTTCGTCTCGATTTCAGCAAGCAGTGTTTGCATAACGGCCGTTTCTCCCCGCAGCGCCTCAACCAACATCATCTGGATGGTGGCATACGCCCCAATGCGATCGATGGCCCAATCATCGTACAGGGAAAATGGGTCGTCATCGGGCGTGACGGGAATGAGATTGGTGCGAGCGTTTTCTGCCAGCGCGTAGGCAGTCTCCAGTTCATTATTCGCCAGAGCCGCATGGGCATCCAGCAATAAAAAGTAGGGGTTGTCGTTGGGGTCCGGGGTGTCTTTTTGCAACGTGTAACGGCCGTTTTCCCAGCCATAAATCAACGTGTGTGGTCGCTGCAAACCCGCCCCCGCCGAGCCCATCGTGCCGCCGTACAACACAATTTCCGTCTGGCCATCCCCGTTTTCATCTACCAAACTAATTTCGGTGTAGGTCTGGCCCATGTGGCCCAGCGGTTCCCAGGCCATGCCGTCCCAACGGCCTACCCACAGATCGGTGCCGCAGGTGCTGGCGCCGCACCAATTTTGCGCAAGAATCAGTTCGGAACGGCCGTCGCCATCCAAATCTTGGTGGGCAAAAAACTCAGGGTTGCTCAGCCACGGTTCAAACAGGTCGTCCGGCTGGAATAGTGTGGCCGTGTAGCCAACGGCCGTTGGCTCTAAAAAGAAAACTGCACTAAAGCAATCAATCGCGCCGCAAACCAGGTGCATCTCACAGGTTTCGCCTTCACACTGTTCGCGCAGCTGGGGCACGCCCAGCAGCAGTTCGACCGTGCCATCATCATCTAAATCCGCCTGCACAGCCAGACTGTGTTCTGGCCAGGGCAAGCCCTCGGCGAGCTGCTGTGGCGCCACCCAACCCTTGATCTCAGCCAACATTTGGGCCAAATCACCCTGAGTCCGCGTGGCCAGTTCGGCCAGCAAGGCAGACATTTCTGCCGCCCAGGCATCGGCATTGTCAGCCGTAAAAATGGGTGGCTGGCGCAGCGGCAGGATGGCAGGCGTCGCCGTCGGCGCAGACGAAATGGAGGGGCTGATGGGTTCAGTTGCCGAGTCACCAGTCGCCAACGTGGCAGTCGGTGGCGGTATTGGTGTATTCGCCACAGCATCTGGCTCAGCAACAAAGGGATTGCAACGGGACAGAAATATCATCCCTAACAAAGCCGTCAACCAAACAAATTCAATCCTGCGTTTTGCCCACCAGAGGTAAAAACGTGTCATAAATCTCATCCCATAAATGAACAGTTACCGGCACACTGTCGCTATTGTCGATGCCGTTGGAGCTGGTTTCCAGCTGAATGCTGCCACTGTAGCTGCCGGTTGGTTGTCCATCAAGCGTGTATTGTAAGGAAACGGCCGTTTCCATCTCAGGCTCCAGCGTACCGGTGAGTATCCCACTCAAGTTCAGGCTCAGTGGCGGATTGGTTTGCAGAGTAGCCGTGTACACCAGCGGTGCCGTGCCCACATTTTTGAGCGTCACGGTAATCGTTTCGTCGATGGGCTGCTGAGTGGGGGTGTAAACGGCCGTAATCGCCCCAGGCACCACAGACAGCTCCCCAACGCCTGCGCCCACAGATTTGGGCATCGCCGCCAGCGCCGCTTCCGCAGGACGATTAGCTACAGCGTAGTAGCGCATCTGCTCGCACTCGTCGGTAATCCAGGGAGCCACGTTAAAGTTCAGGTTAAACAAAAACATACCGCCCAGCCACGGATAATGTGTTGTGGCGTATTCGTAAGCGCCCACCAGATTGTCCGCCTGCTTTTGCTCGCTCACAATTTGCCAGGCGCGCCCCGACCAACTGGGACTGCTCAAACATGCCGCAGAGGGTTCGGTAATCCAGCCAAATTCGGTGGCAAAGATTTGTTTATCTCCCAACCCGTTGGCCTGCAAAATGTCGTAAATCTTCTCCACACCGCGGAAGCAGAAGCCGTTAACACAGTTCTGCGTGGGATCAGCTGAGGCGACGTCCGGCACGGCATCAAAATCAGCGCTGTAACCGTAGGGATGGTAGCCAAAGACGTCGAAGCAAGGGGCGCCATTGAGCGTTTGCATGGCGTCTAGCATCTCTTGCATAAAGATGCGTTCGTCCTGAAACAGGCCATTGTGCCCGGCGTGGCCGTTCCAGGTGCCAGCCACGCGTCCCGTGGGCGCCAGCCCAGCCGAAACCACCACCGCCTCAGGATCGACGGCTTTGATACGGCCGTATGCCTCACACAACAGCGTAGCGTAATCAGCAGCATTGGGTGGCACATTGGTGCTGCCGTAGCCCCAACCATAGGCGGCATCCAGGTTCGGCTCGTTACCGATTTCGTACGCATCCACGTATCCTTTTTGCGCCTGGGCCAGGCTCTGCACGCTGCTGCCAAAGCCACTGACGTTACTCAGATTGCTGGCATTGGCATCCACGCGCAGCAGCACTTTCAGCGGCAGACGGCTGCCAGGGCCGCTAAACACCTTAATCCAGTTGAAGCCCATGTCATTCAACCTGGTGATATCCCATTCGGCCACATTGGCACCATAGGCAAACGGGTAAACGGCCGTACTGGGTGCAGAAACGGCCGCCTGCGCCTGCCGCAAACCAACCAGCAGCAGCACGGACAAAATAAAAGACAGAGCCAATCCAATCCACAATTTGCCCTGTCTACGGGAATAGCTATGCGATTTTAGTTCCATCATAGGCTAGATGATAGGCAAGGACGGCCGTTTCGGCCATGATAAATGAGTAAATTCATTAAACGTCAATGTGTGTAAAGATCAACAATTTGCTCAGCATAGTCGAGCACACTTCGGTGCAGCGCCTGCGGTGCCAACACTTCCACGCCCCGCCCAAAACTCAGGATGCGATCTCTGGCATCTTCAAATGAGGCAAAGGCGAGTTCCAATTTGACCCAGCCGTCACCGTCTGGCCCGGCCCGGGCTATTTTTTCGTGCACCTGTTTACCAAAACGGCGGGCGAGTTCAGGCACAAAGCCGGGAGCGACGCGCACCGTCGCTCTAAAGTGGGCTTGCAAAGATTCGTATTCCGCGCACCAGCTTTGCCAATAGCGGGCCAGATCAAACTCAGCCGGATACGTAAATGCGTCCTCAGCCACCTGCACATCCAGCAAATGCGCCACGCGATGCACGTGGATGCGCTCACCCCGCGCACACACCAGATACCAGACGCCAGCCTTCGCTACCAGACCGTAAGGCGCAACCAACCGCTCTAGCTGAATGGAAACGGCCGTACGGTACACAATATGTAGCTGACGATCCTGCCACAACGCTTGCTGAATCGTAGCCAAATGAGGCAAATGCGCTTCACCCTGGTGCCACCACATAGAATCGAGATGGAAACGCTGCCGCACCTTTGCCTCATCCTGCCGCTGACTGTCGGGCAAGGCGGCAGACAATTTGAGCAAGGCGGCACGAAGCTCCTGACTTACGCCCAATTCAACCAGAGGCGCAGGAATGCTCAGCATAAACAAGGCGCGTACCTCCCCCTCGGTTAAGCCGGTAAGGTTGGTACGGTAGCTGTTGAGCAAAGCATAGCCGCCTTCAGGACCAGCCTCTCCGTAAACGGGAATGCCAGCCGCACTCAACGCATCAATGTCCCGGTAAATGGTTCGCTCAGAAACTTCCAGTTCGTTTGCCAGCTCTTGGGCCGTCATCTGGCCCCGGCTCTGCAAGAGCATCAGCAACGACAATAAACGGTCAGCGCGCATCACAACACTCCTGAAATTGCGGTTTTTAACAGCGTTAGAGCTTACGCAATTATCCGAAAGCTTGGACCAATTTAATCATAGAGCGGCAAACTGCTCGCAACCGAAATTGGTCCAAGCTATGTACGTTTTGATTATGAAGTAACTGAAACTTTCTAAAAGGTAAAAAATCGTGCATCATGGTTGTTGATACCAACTCGAAAAGGAGTTCAACCATGAGCACGATACCAAAAAGTTTAACTGAAAAACAGTTCAATCAACATGTTCTACCCTACATTGCAACAGCAAAGCGCGGTTTTGTATGCAAAATCCCGTTGCATAAGCTCTTTAACTACATCCTGTACCGTCTGCACACCGGTTGCCAATGGGGTCAACTCCCAATCGCCCCGGATAGTGACGACCCAGAAAAAAAGAAATCAGTCATGATGCTGTTTACTATCATTTTCGCAAGTGGAGCCGGGATGGCAGCCTGGAAAGGGTGTGGCAAGGGAGCATTGTGACCATTGCTGAGCAATTGAATTTATCTGAAATCAATCTGGATGGGTCACACGCCATTGCCAAAAAAGGTGGTGAATCAGTTGCCTATCAAGGGCGTAAAAAGGCAAAGACGACCAACATCTTGCCTATGACAGATGGCTCTGGTTTTATCATCGCCTCCACTGGCTTGATTGCTGGTAATCGCCACGATGCTTTGAACCTAAAGGAACATTTGCAGACAGCTTTCAAGTCGATGAAAAGGCTAGGCTTGGACATTGAGGGTGCTTTTTTCAATGCAGACAAAGCGTTTGACACGAAAGCTGCTCGAAAAACCTGCTTTAATCATGGCTTGATTCCCAATATGGCTGAGAACAAGCGGAATCGGAAAAGCAAGAAACGCGGCCGCAAGCGTCTGTTCGATGCGGAAGTGTACAAGCGGCGTTTTACGAGTGAGCGCACCTTTGCCTGGGTGGATAAGTTTCGCGCTTTGTTGTTAAGGTTCGAGCGACGTGATGCTTACTTTTTGGGTGGGCATCACATTGCCTTTGCAATGATTAACTTGCGTCATCTTATTGACGCTCAATAAGTTTCATTTAGTTCGATGCCACAAAACCCTGACAGAAGATGTCAGGGATGGCGTGATATGGTGAGTCTGCAGCAGAAAAAAGAGGTGCCTCATCTCGCAGAAAAACAAAAGGAGACACAAAATGAGCACACATGATGTACAAATTGAAACCCTCAAACCGATGCGCGTGGCCAGCATCTGGGGCTTTGGCCCAAGCCCGGAAAATGAAGCGTGGCAAAAGCTGGAAGCGTGGGCAAAGCCGCAAGGTCTGTATGGCGATCTGGCAAACCATCCCATCTTTGGCTTCAACAACCCGAATCCCTCGGCGGGCAGTCCTAACTATGGCTACGAACTGTGGCTCCAGGTTGGCCCAGACACATTGCCAGAAGGCGACTTGCGCATCCTGGATTTTGCCGGTGGCCTTTATGCCGTTCAACGATGCGAAGTACCGAAAGGCAAATTTGAACAGATTGGCGAAACGTGGAAGGAGCTGGTTACCTGGCTAGAGGACAGCAAATACAAACAGGGCACGCACCAATGGCTAGAAAAAAGCATCGCGAACAGTTCGCCTGATCTCGAATTTGTACTGGACCTTTATCTACCGATTGCTGAATAGCGCTTTATGCTAAAAAACGACCTACTTTCAAGCACAAACTTGAAGGTAGGTCGTTGGATGGTAAGTTGAGGAATCTTGAATTTTAGTCGGCTGCGTGGGCCTGCCAGCGGCATGGTTCTAGCTTGAGCTGGTCAAAAACGGCCGTAAACGAGGAATCCAACGGACTACACGCATAAACCCCGAACCGAATCGATTGTGCAGCAGGCGCTGGCGGATTTTGTTGGCCCATTTCGGCCGTGGTTTCGCCCAATTGATGCAAATGGAAGATGCGCATCTGGCCAAACGCAACGCCATCCAGCGACGATTCGATCAGAAAATCCGGGCCACGGCGGCTGAGCCGGTACCAAATTTCCGCAGGGGTAGCCACATCGGTTGTGGCCCAATCGGAGTACCCCAAATTGGTCACCACGCTGCCCAGGCGCGAAAAGTTGCTATTTTCGTATTCCACCGACGCCTTAAACCAGTTTTCACTGTCCAGGTAAATAATGAGGCCACATTGGTCGAACAGGTTTTTGTAGGAAAAGGAAGCTCTGGCGGTGAAGGTAAAGTTGGCGTCGCTTTCCAGCAGCAGCGCGGGGGCGTTGTCATTGCGAAAGCCGTAGTAGCTGCGCTGCCAGAAATCGGTGCTCGGTTCGGTTACGTTTTGATTCGTTCTCTCGAAACCGGTTCATGACCGGGGGATGAGAGGCAAGGAGGTAGTATGGCTGACTAAATCCTTGATAACTTGTGATTCGACGTTGGGTGCAATCCCCAACCTCTAGTGAACAGAGAATGCAACATCCCCATGGTAGCGACTGGCCATCAATCCGTGAAGCGGGATGAAAAGCGGGTCGCCTGGAGTTCGACTAGGTCATCCCCGCGAGCAGGTATCTATGGGTAGGAATACGAACAGACGTCTGAAGCATCGTGAACTGAAACAAGCCTACGCGGACTATTGGCTTGCCCAAAATGGGAAAGGATAAGGGCCTGGCATATGTCAACCGTGACCAGGGTTCACCCCGATAAACCCGGTGTATAGTCTGACCCTAAGGATACGCAAAACGAACCACAGGAACGAAGTAACCCCGTCCGTGCTCTCAGCCAGACTGAGCAGGTGCCAACCGGATGCCGGTCGGGGAAGGATTCCCCAAGAAGCAAAGGCCGGGGGTAATGCCCCGGATAGGCAGACGTGGGGACGCATGATTGGAAGGTAAGGACACAAGTAGGAGTAAACAGGTTATGAACACGGTGCAACAACCGATGTATGAATGGAAAGACCTACCCTGGAAGAAATTCGAGCGGTCGGTCTTTAAGCTCCAAAAGCGTATTTACCAAGCCTCAATTGAGGATGACAGAAAAACAATTCACAAGCTCCAAAGGCTCTTAATTAACTCCTGGCACGCTCGGTGTCTCGCTGTCAGACGGGTTACGCAAGACAATCGCGGCAAGAATACTGCCGGCATTGACGGCGTCAAACGCCTTTCACCCAAGCAACGATTGTATCTGGCGCAAACGCTGAAACTGCGACAGAAAGCCCGCCCCGTGCGGCGCGTATGGATTCCTAAACCAGGTAAAATGGAGATGCGCCCCTTGGGTATCCCCACCATACGCGACCGAGCTGAGCAAGCCTTAGCCAAGCTTGCCCTGGAACCCGAATGGGAAGCTCGCTTTGAACCAAACAGTTACGGATTCCGGCCAGGACGTTCCGCCCATGATGCCATCGAAGCCATCTTTCAATCAATCTGCCTCAAGGCAAAATATGTCCTCGATGCAGACATCGCCCAATGCTTCGACCGCATCAACCATGCCGCACTGCTGGCAAAACTGGAAACCTTTCCTGCCCTCCGCCGTTCTATCCGAGCCTGGCTCAAGGTTGGGGTCATGGAAGAAGACCAGCTTTTCCCCACACCCGCCGGTTCGCCTCAGGGTGGGGTCATTTCGCCCCTGTTGGCCAACATCGCTCTACATGGTCTGGAAACGGCCGTTTCGAAAGCACACCCACAGGCGCGATTAATTCGTTATGCCGATGACTTGGTGGTGTTGCACAAAGACCTGCCCGTCATTGAGCAAGCGAAGGCAACAGTGTCAACATGGTTAGATGGGATGGGATTGGAATTGAAACCAAGCAAAACATGCATTACCCATACATTTCACCAACATGATGGCAAGGTTGGATTCGATTTTCTGGGATTTCACGTGCGTCAATACCCGGTGGGTAAGAATCGCTCGGGGAAAACCGGTTATCCACCCAACTTACCACTTGGCTTCAAGACCATCATTAAACCCAGCAAGAATGCGATGCAACGACATTACCAGGAGGTTAAGCGCATTATTGAGGCACACCCATTCACACCGCAGGCACAGCTCATTAGCCAACTCAACAAAACTACACGCGGCTGGACTGCCTACTTTGCCACGGTTGCTTCAAAAGATGCCTTTTCCAAACTGGCTCATCTCACCTTTGTCAAGCTTCGCCGCTGGGCAAAGGGACGCCACCCATCTAAATCCTGGAAATGGATTGCCCGGAAGTATTGGCATCCTGAACGGGGCATTTGGCTCTTTGCCGCGCCGGTTGGTCTGCCGCTTTACCGTCATTTCGAAACACCCATCAAGCGACATGTCAAGGTGAAAGGCAGCAAGAGTCCATATGATGGGGATTGGGTTTATTGGGCCAAAAGAAGAGCGGAATATACCGGAACCCCAACACGGGTAGCGAAGCTACTGAAGCAGCAATCTGGTATATGCGCTCGTTGTGGATTGTATTTTACGTCAGGTGATCTTCTGGAAGTTGACCACATCGTTCCCAAAGCCAGCGGAGGAAAAGATAGCTATGCCAATTGGCAGCTACTTCACCAACACTGTCATCACCAGAAGACTGCTAAGGACAAACATCTGAGGCAGTTGGAGGCGCTCATGAAAAGTGCCAGTCATGCGAGGAGCCGGATGAGCGGAAACGCTCACGTCCGGTTTTGAAGCCGGGGGGCGGGGGCGACCCCGTCCCCTAGGTTAACAATTTTGACCAGGTCATCCCCAAGTTCAAACGTTTTTGGCGGGTAGAGCCAGTGAGTAGCAGCTAAATCAAATTTCATGGGTGTTTCCTAACGGCCGTTTACAAAAACCTACACTTCTTCGATGCGGTAGCTGCTGTTCACTTTGGTGCCAGAACGACGGAACATCTGGCTGGCGGAGCAGTAAATATCCTCAGACAGCTCAACGGCGCGGGCCACACGCTCTTCGTCGATATTTGAACCCCGCACCACGTAGGTGATGTCCACCTCGGTATACACTTTGGGATGTTCTTCGGCACGCACACCGGAAATTTCAACGGAAAAATCGTGCACATCCTGGCGCATCTTCTGCAAAATAGAGATGACATCCATCGCCGTGCAGCCAGCCACGCCCGCCAGCAAAAATTCCATCGGGCTGCCGCCGTGTGCGCCAGATTTGCTGTTCAAATCAAATTCATAACCGGAGCCTAACGCGCCGTGAAACTGCAATTCGTCGCCGGACCAGACTACTTTGGCTGTTTTTTCGTTGCTCATTTTTACTCTACCTTCGCTATCAAATTCATTAAATCGTCAATCATTGCGGTGCGCTCCACTTCGCTGAGTTCTGACCCTTGCAGCAGGCAGTCGCGGGCGTAAGTGCGCATGAACTGGAGGCGGGCATTGTGTACGGCGGAGCGTACGGCCGTTAACTGCTGCACAATCTCCTGACATTCCCGATCATCATCCAGCATCTTTTGCACACCGCGCACCTGCCCTTCGATGCGACGCAGGCGGGTTTGGAGCTCATTTTTTACGGCCGTATTCGGAACCTTCATTCTACACTCCTTCAGAAGCGGGACACAGAGCTACACAGAGATGCCACAGAGCTACGCAGAGATTAAGGAAAATCTGCGTAATCTGCGCCAATCTGCGGATAAATTTGGCAAGCAACCTGCTTGCCTAGCAGCCACTCGCTCAGGTAAACGGGCTGCTGGGTGGACGGGTAGAGATGGCCGGAGCAACGCTGCTGCCCCCGCCACCCATCGCAAATGAGGCGGACATGTGGCGACGAGTATCGTTGCTGCCACAGGTTGGACATTCTTGAGGGTCACTCGATTGTGACATACGTAGCTTTTTTTCAAACACCTGCCCACATTCGCGGCAGGCAAAATCATACATTGGCATAGGTAAATAACTCCCTTAAATATACTATGGGGGAGTATAGTATCTGCAAAAATTTTTGTCAATTATTTTTTGCCATCGAGGGTACAGAGAATTAGGAGTTTTTTCTCTATTTTCTCTTTGCTCTCTGTGGCCAATTAAGTTAGTTGGTGTTTGAGGATGCGGAACCAGCCGCGAATTTGGATGCCTGCCAGAACAACGGCCGTTACCAGCCACGGATACTGCTGCCGGTAAAATTTACTGTAGAAAATCTTCATCGCCCGCACCGACTCTTTGGCCACCCGAACACGCGTTTCCTTGGGCGGCTTGGCAATCTTGGCCGACTCTTTACGCAAACCAGAGCTAGCGCCTTTGTAATGCAGCACTTCCACATGCGGATAGTAAATTATTTGGTAACCTGCCTCGTGAATGCGGTAGCAAAAATCAATGTCTTCGCCGTAGAAAAAGTAGGTTTCGTCCCAGCCGCCCAACTCCCGGCACAAGGCCATCGGCATCAGCATATACGATCCAGCAATCACGTCCACCGGATGCGTTTCCTGCATATTTTTGTAGCTCTGAAAGTAACCATTGAAGCGTGGATCGTTTGGGAACAGCTTGCTTAAGCCAGAAAAGTGGCAGATCGCGTTCCACGGCGTGGGAAAGCCGCGATGATTGTCGGGATCGCGCTCGCCCGTGGGGTAAATGAGGCGCACCGTCAGTGCTCCCACCTTGGGCTGCTGATCCAGGTAGGCCAGCGGTTTCGCCAGCGCATCCGGCTCCAAACGGGTATCGGAGTTGAGGAAAAGGATGGTACGGCCGTTTGCCACAGCCATCCCCAAATTATTCGCCGCCGAAAAGCCCCGATTTACCTCGCTGGCAATGAGCTGCACCGCCGGATACTTCTCCCGCACCAGCGCCTGGCTGCCATCGCTGGACGCATTGTCCACCACGATCACCTCCAGCCCACCAGCCGGTGCCTCCGCCGCAACAATAGACGCCAGACAATCGTCCAGCAACTGGCGCGTGTTGTAATTGACAATGACAATGGAAAGCGTGGGAGTAGACATAATGGCAAGTGGAAAATTACCAATTACCTAGTTACTAATTACAAAAAGTAATTGAGTAATTCGTAATTGGGTAACTATAGGTGTCGCAAATATTGCTCCGGGTTATTCAGAAATGAGCGGGTGATCGTCACATGTTCTAAAGTTTCGTAATCAACCGCTTGAGCTGGCGCATAGTCAAAACTGAGCAGAGTTGCCTCAGGAAAGGCCATCAGAATGGGCGAGTGGGTGGCGACGATGAACTGGCAGTTCTGCGCCACCATCTCTTTCATGAGCGAAAGCAGCGTCAGCTGGCGCATGGGCGAAAGTGGCGTTTCTGGCTCATCCAGCAGGTAGAGGCTGTTGGGTTGAAACCGAGATTGGAACAGCTCTAGAAAACTTTCACCGTGAGAATAGGTGTTGAGATGACGGCCGTATTGTCCCCGCAGCGCATTCAATTCCGACACGTAAGGCATCTTGGCCAGCCCTTTGGCATGGTCAGAGCGCCCCACATACGTTTTTTCAACCTGCTGAATTTCGGCCAGCAGCTCCGCTTCCATCTGGCTGAGGCGCTTGATGTAGCCAAAAAAGTCTTCGGCGCGCAAAAAGAAGCCACTGCGCGTTTTGATCGACCAGACCAGCCGCAACCGGTCAGCCAGCCGCCGCACGGGGGCCAATGTTTTGTCCTGTGCAATATCCTCACTGCCGACGGTGTATGCAGAAACGGCCGTTGCCAACGCCTCAATCAACGTAGACTTCCCAGACCCATTTTCGCCCACCAAAAAGGTGACGGGACTGGTCAATTCAATGCCCTCTTCGTGCTGCAAGGCGGGAATGTTGAAAGGATATTGCTGCCGATCAGCGTCGTCCAGGGAATCTAAATTGAGGCGGATAGTGCGCAAATGAAGCATGGGCGTATTGTCCCACAAATGCAGGCGAGTTCCAATCTGCCCACAAATTTTTCACCGCGAAGGACACAGAGAACGCGGAGAAATCGAGTTAAACCTCTGCGCTCTCCGCGCGCTCTGCGGTCAATTTTTTGTTTAGCTTAGGGGGAGCAGCACCTTGGCTAGTTCGCCTTCAGGCGGATAACCATAGGCAAAAGAAAGCAGCTCGATAGGATGCACCGACGCCTGCCCGGTAGCCGCCGTGATTTGCCAACGGCACGTTTCGCTGTCGCACACGTTGATGGGGCCATTAACTTCGTGAATAAAGTCGAATAACGGCCGTCCCACATCCATGGCAATCTGGTACTTCTCTTCTTTGTAGCCATACGTCCCGGCTACGCCGCAGCACCAGGCATCGCTTTCCACAACTTCCAAGTCTGGAATCAACTCCATAATCTCCACGCTGGGATGGCCAATGCGGTGCGCCTTGAACTGACAGGGCATGTGATAGGCTAACCGCAGCGGAATCGGCCGCAGCCCATCCGTTTTGAGTTCGCCAGAATCGTACAGCATCGTCAAAAACTCGTTAATGTCGTAGGTATTGGCGGCCATCAAACGGGCATCGTCAGTGAAATAATCCAGCAGCTCCGGTGCTTCTTCTTTCAGCGTGAGGGTACAGCTGGTAGAAGTGCCCACAATGATATAGCCCTCTTTGACGTAATCGATCAGGTTCTTTACGTTGCTTTCGTGGTATTCACGAGCCGCGTCAAACTCGCCGTTAGAAAGCAGCGGCAGGCCACAGCACCCCTGCTCCGGCACCAACACTTCAAAACCATTTGCTTCCAGAACTTGAACGGCCGCTTTCCCTACCCGTGGCTCAAAATATTCGGTCGAGCAGCCACGGAAGTACACAATTTTGCGCGTGGCGTTGGCTGGCGCAGAGCGCTTCTTCAACCAGCCGCTAAATCTTTCACGGGAGAAAACAGGCATCGGTGCTTTGGTCGCAAAGCCAAACAGCTTGTTGGCAAAAAACCGACCAATGCCGCCATGAAGCAAAAAGTTCGCCAATGGCGCCACAGGCTGACCAAATTTACCCATCAGCTCTGGCCGGGCAATCAAATTATTGCGCAGCTTGTTCCGGCCCGACTGCTTGCCTTCTTCCACAATGTCATTGCGGGCACGGGCGTTAATTTCAGCAATTTTCACGCCCGTGGGGCAAGCCATGTTGCAGGCTCGGCAGCCGCTGCAATAATCCACCGAATAGTCCGGCGTAGGCTGCTTGCTTTGGCGAAAACGACCTGCCTGCGGCGCCTCATATTTGGGGCCGGGGAACAGATCGGTAACGGCCGTTACCGGGCAAGCCGTCACGCAAATATTACATTTAATGCAATGATCCAGCGTCAGCTCAACGGGTTCCGCCTTCTCAAATTCGATTGATGTGTTTGCTTCCCAAACGTTCCGCATTTGCTTTTTCCCATTTTTAAGCCACAGAGCGCACAGCGTAAAAAAGATAGCTGCCAGCGCCATCTGTGAGGGTTTGTCTTTCTATTTAGCCTTAGCCAACAAATTTCCGACAGCAAAACCAGTCGCCAGCGCCACGCCTTCAAACGAGCGTTCGCGAATCACTTCGCTGTGGCTGAGGGTGGTGCCAGCGGCATACACGTTTTCATACACGGGCTGGCTGCCGCCGTTCAGCGGTTGGAACTGCTGATTGACCTTCAACCCGGCCCGATACACCGGATGCCCTTTGGGGTTCATAAAATCTTGCTCAAACCAATCCTGGCGGCTGTCGGGCAGGATCACCGGCAGGCCAAACACCACTTCCCGCGCTTCGGCATGATGATTTGTGGCAATGCCGCCGCCCAAAATGCCGCCAGTGGCCACCACGTAGCGCTCAAAGCGGTGGGGTTTGTTACGGGCAGCAGATTCGGTGAGAACGGCCGTTACCCGACCCTCTTCACTTTCAATCCCCACACCTTCCATACCATGATACACACGCCCACCAGCCCGCTCAATCGCCTGAAGCAAAATTGCGTGCAGCCGTATCCCCGCCAGCGACGGCGGCAATCCTGGAATCTCAAATACGGGCACACCTAACTGCTGCTCCAGATCATTTTTAACGGCCAAGGACGGCTGGCGCCCCATGATGGCAGGTAGACCCACACGTTGCGCCTTACCCAACTTGGGCTTAATGCGCCGCACCAGCTCAGCGCGGAAATCAGCCTGTTCCATTTTGCTGCCAATAATGACCGGCGTATTAAAGTTGCGCTGCGCCAGTTCGGGCATGTCTACTACGAGATGCTCGGCATCTACGCCTTGCTTCACCAAATTTTCGGCAATAATGTTGGGGTAAAAATCTACCAACTGCTTGATACCCACAATCAGCATCGGCTCATCGCGGCGCAAATCGCCAGCGATCATCGTTTCTGGGGCCAGGCAGGTGGGCCGAAACGTGCCCACGGCCGAAGGCAGCAGCCAGTTTTTGTCTAACGAACCATGCAGCGGATAGCCAGCCTCAGCGCACAGGTTCTGAAAGGCCGTCAACGCCGCCTCCACACCAGCAACGCCGACCAACGCATACGGATGTTCCGGCTGATCGGCAATGAGCTTGGCCAGCGTCACGCCGGGCGACTCCACTGGTTCTGGTTCATCAACCGGATAGTAACCCAGCACGTCAATGCAGCCACTGTGCCAGTGGGTGGCACCCCACCCTTTGCTCACCAGTCGAACCTTTTTTTGCTGGGTAGCAAGCTGCCAAACGGCCGTTAAGCCCGCCAACCCTGCACCTACAACCAACACATCATTTTGTGTACTCATATCTTTGCATCCGGATTTTCTTCAACAGTGCCTTTCTCGTACATCTTTGGCCCCAGCCGCGACGCTTTTTCGCCGGGCAGATGGTCTGCGTTCAGCACCGATAGGTAAATCAGTTCATCCAAACGTTCTTGCTTTAGCTGCGCCCCCCACAAAATGGGCAGCAGCCCTTTCCACCGCTCCTGCAAGAAGTCGCGCAGGGCCACATTGGCATTTTCGATGGGCAGTTTGTGCAGCTGGTGCCAGATGCCAATGGTGCGCAAGGTGCAAAAACCACCCTGGCACGGCCCCATGCCCATGCGCACATCGCGGCGAATATCATCCAGCGTTTTCGCTTCACCTTCGTTAATGGCGCTCTCAATGTCGCTGCGGGAAGCCAGCTCACATTCACAAATAAGCTCGCCAAACGATTTTTCCTGCTCAGTGCGGGCCAAGCGGGCACCCAGCGTGTGGTAGGTTTTGTTGTGGCCTGGCTCAAACGGATGGGGCAGCAGCTCCTCATGGGTGCGGCATGCCCGCTCGGTGTTCAGCTTTTCACAAACGCGATCGGCCGTTACCTGGGCCATCTGCCGGAAGGTGGTCCATTTACCGCCAGTAATGGTGATGAATCCTTGCAATCCATCCCGCGTTTCATGGTCCAGAAGGGTGTAAGCGCGGGTCACGTCGCGGGTATCAGCCACTTTGGTTTCCTGGTACAACGGCCGTACGCCACCCCAGGCCCGCAAAATCCGCATTTCAGAGAAGCCCGGCACCAATTTATCCGCCTCTTGCAGCATCAGCTTCACTTCCCACGGCTCGATGGCAAAATGTTCCGGGTCTGGCACTCGTTCATCCGTCGTACCAATAACCGAGACGGTATGAATAGGCACAATAATGTCCCCGTCGGCGGGCATCTTACAGCGGTTCACCACTGTGTTGATAATGCGGTAGCTCAAAGCCACCATCGTCCCTTTGCCTGCCTGCACGTTGACTTCTACACCGCCAGAATGAGCAATCTTGCCCGCCCACGCGCCAGAGGCATTCACCACCATGTCAGCCACAATCGTGACATCTTCGTCCGTCACCAAATCGTGGCAAATGGCTCCCGTAATGCGATCACCTTCACGCACGAGCGTTTTCACCTCGTGGTAATTGAGGATTTGGGCACCATACTGGCGGGCACCTTCGGCCACCACCTGCGTGGCCAAAAAGGAGTCGGCCGAGCCGTCCGGCACGCGGAAGCAGCGGCTGATGTTGGGGTTCAGATGCGGCTCTTCACGCAGCATCTGGGCCACGGAGATCTCTTCACAGGGCACGCCCGTGTCGCGGCAACCCTGCATAAACTTGTCGCCAAAATTTGGATCGTCCCAAGGCGTAGAGACAAAAAAGCCGCTCGTGTCTTCCAGACAGTGCGGCATAATTTTGCGCAAGATGATATTTTCTTCGATGCATTCTGTTGCTGCTTTGGGGTCTTTTACCACGTAACGCCCGCCGCTGTGTAACAAACCGTGATAGCGTCCTGTGGTTCCGTGGGTGAGGTCGCGCTTTTCTACCAGAATGGTTTTGAAGCCTCGCTGGGCCAGATCATAAACCACGCCTGTTCCGGTAGCGCCGCCACCAATTACAAGAACTTCTGTCTCTATTTTGCGCATGTTGCTTCCTTCTTTCTTCTTCACCAGACACGCATCCCTGATTTTGATGGGACACTCGCAAGATAAGGAGGTGCTTCAACGATCTACAGTGTCTGCAAATAACCAAGTTTAGAGGAAATGGCTATGGTTTTAGCTTGACTGTCTTTAAGGCTCCCGACTAATTTTCGCTTAGAAAAAGACTTCAAATTCGTTATTGAGAAGTCAGTTGAAGCTTCTTTGATATTACGCCACGCCTCAATTTTGTCAACTCTTAACAGGCCCATTTGGCTGATTTTTATCATAGATAGCTGGATGTCATTTGTCACCACTCTATTTTTGTAGCGAGTTGTTTTGTGAGAAATCTTCTTTAATTTGTGGTAGGCTTCTGTCTACCGTGGCAGAGAATGTTTCAGTTGGGAAACGGCCGTTTGATAATTTTGTGGGAGTTTATGCAAATTATGCAGGGCTTGCAGGGTTCAATATTAGTTGTTGATGACAATCCAGTCATCCGCCAAATTATGAAGTTGGCGTTAGAACAAAATAACCATCATGTGACGCTGGCCAGTGACGGGCAGGAAGCCATCGAATTAATGCACATTCATTTTTTCGATTTGATTCTGCTGGACATCATGATGCCTAAAATGACGGGTTTTGAAGTGCTGGAATACATGGCTAAAGAACCTGAACTGGCCAAAATTCCCGTTATTGTTGTTTCTGCTGACAGCCAGCTCGATAATGCTATTCGCTGTATTCAACTTGGCGCGGAAGACTATCTGGTAAAGCCGCCAAACCACACCCTCCTAAACACCCGAGTAGACACCAGCCTGCGTCGCAAGTTTTTGCATGATCAGGAGCAGGCACACCAGGCAGAAATTGAGCAGATGTACGAGGCTGTTAAAGAGGCCAACATGGCCAAAACAGAGTTTATCGGCATGGCGGCTCATGAACTGCGCAATCCAATTGCCCAAATTTCTACAACGAGCTATCTGCTCAGCCGACTGGGGCCTTTGAATGATAAACAGATGCAGCTGCTGGACAAAATTAACTTTAGCCTGGAACGTATGCAGGCGCTTATTGTGGATTTGGATGATATTTCTCGCCTGGAAACTGGCAACATTCGCCTGAATCTGGGAACGCTGGATCTGCGCGAGTTGATTGGCAAGATTGTAGAAAGTTTTGAGCATGATCTCATGGTGGAGAATCATGAACTAAACATTCGTATGCCAGACGATTTGCCTCCCATTTGGGCCGATCGTGGCCGGATGATTCAGGTGCTCACCAATCTTTTGCGGAATGCGCTTAAATACACACCTGATGGGGGCGAAATTTCGTTAACGGCCGTTCACAATCGCCAGCACCATACCATAGACATGACCATTCAAGACACCGGCTTGGGCATTCATCCTGATGAGCAAAAGAAGATTTTCTCTAAATATTTCCGCTCAGAAGAATCTGATATTCAAGCCCGGCCAGGCACCGGCCTGGGCCTTTACATCACCAAGGCGCTCATTGAAATGCAAAACGGCCGTATCTGGTTTGAAAGCAAGTATGGTGAGGGCACGGCATTTTACGTCACCATGCCCATTGCCAATGAAGAAGCAGAAGCCGCTCGGGAGAGGGATACGGCCGTATCCCTCTCGTAGCCCTTCAAACAACGGTAAGGTTGCCCCAAAGGGGCGCACTCCCTCAAAATCCTACAAAAATAGTCGCCCCACCGCTACAAAAGCAGCAAGCAAGCCTAACACGATATTGGGAACGATCATCTGCATTTCGCCGCGACGAATGTGAGTAATGGCTGCACCAATCATGGTAAGCACCAGTCCAACGGCAGCAAAACCTGTAAGCTCCGGCAAAATCGTGAGTGCCCACGGCAAAATAAGGCCAATGGCCCCCAAAACTTCCAATAAACCAATAATGCGCACAGCATTTTGTGAAAAATCTTCTACCCAGCCCATATTGGCGGCCAGCTTCTCTTTGGGTTGGGTCAACTTCATACCACCAGCCATTAAAAAAGCCACAGCCAACAATCCCTGAACAATCCATAACGCAATATTCATTTCCTGATTCTCCTATTTTCTTTTCCCGGATAAAAATGGACCCAAGTCCGCTTGGGGAGATATTACAGGAAGCAGGTACCCTTGTCAACGCTGCATGTCGGGCAACTTTTTATGCGTGACAGCCACCAAACTAATTTTGCGCTATCATTGTTTGAAATGTCATGATGTAGGAGTAATTTTTTGACTGAATCATCAAAACCGAAAGCGCAATCATCACACAGCATGTCCCAAAAAGAGCTGCGTACCAGTCTGATTTTGCCCGTCATTATTACGCTGATCATTTGGGGAGCAGGGCTGCTACTTTACCAGGTGACGCCAGGTGAATTTAATACGGCCGTTGCCCTCTTCATAAGCATAGCCATGCTGGCTTTTCTACTGTACTGGACGCGCCACGCGGAAAAACGACTGCGCATTACGGCCGTTGTCATTGCCATTCCCGCTCTGGTGGGCATTAGCTTGGGCATGATTCGAGGCAACGTGAGCATTACCCTGCTTGGCGTGGGCCTCACCTTTTTACTGCTCATTCTGTACCGCGTCTTTAATACGCCCATTTCATATCGGGTCGCTTTTCGCCATTTTCGGGCAGGCAACATGGAATCCGCTTTAGAGTTGGTAGACAAATCCATTGATGCTCGACCCGATTTTTGGGAATCCTACCAGCTGCGCGCCCTCATTTATCTCACCAACCTGGATTTCAGCCGGGCCGAACGTAGCGCCAAAGAAGCCATCGCCCTGAAGCCCAATGCCCACCCTGTTTACAACACCCTGGGCCAGATTTACCTGGCAGAAGCCAGATTTGATAAAGCAGAAGAGAGCTTTACTCAAGCGTTGTTACTGGATCCCGGCAATGCACTGTATCGCTACCATCTGGGATTATGTCAATATCGCCAGGGGGAATACCGCGAGGCTGCGGCCAGTTTGTTGGATGCAATCGGCCGTTCGCTCCGCTTTTTGGAGTATGAACTGCAAGCACATTACTACCTGTGGCGCAGCCTGCAAGCGCTCAAAGAAATCGAGCAAGCCCAAAAGGTTCACGAAAAAATGCAGGCGTTTGTAGATGGCGTGCCGCTGGTACAGGCTCAGCTAGCCGACCAGCCAGATTATCCCCACCTGCCCTACCTACAAAAAGACGCGGAAGATTTAAGCCAACAATTCGACTGATCAAGTACCTATCCCAAAATTAGCTACAATGGGCAAAGACTTTTTTGAGGCGAAGGTCTAGTTTCTGTATTTCTCTTTCTTCTCTGTGGCTTTTTATAAAGAAATCCAGATTCAGGGAATACGGAACGTGTCCGCATCGTGGGGATTTTGCGGGGAGGCAACACAGCCAGTGAAGGTGAACGTATACACAGCCAACCCGCGCGCCTGAAAGATAAGGCGAAGAGTGTGGTTGCCAAAATCAGGATTGTTTACCAAATTGACCATGCGAGGGCGATCGACACGCACGTAGCTACGGCCGTTTTCGCCAAACAACACATCGCTGCCCGCCACCATTTCGGTAAGATAACGGCCGTCCTGCACCACCTCTACCACAGGCGCTGCCTCCGTGGGCTTCATCTCTAGCGCAGTTTCTACGGGATCGGCCGTGGGCGTCAGCACCGCATTCACCGAAACGGCCGAATACGGCAGCACGATCTCCCCGCCTTGCTCCCCGGCAAACGCCAGCGCTTCCGGCCAGGCCCGCCAGATGCCATCCACATAAAACTGGCCTTCCTGCCACGTTTTTACCGGCGGCAGGCGATAAATTACCGGGCTGTTGGGCATATACCCCTCCGGGTTGCCCAACGCACCACCAAACAGCCCCCCACCCTGGAAGCCCGCATACAGCTCTGGCGTGGGCCGGTAACACACGGCGCCAGAGGCGTCCTCTTCTCGCAGCGGCGGCAGCAAATCCGGCAAAGAAATATCTGGCTGGCGCAAGCGCAGCAGCGTCTGGATAGCCCGCTCTGTGTCCTGATAATACCCTTCGCCCTGCCGCTTAAAGCGAATATAGCCATCGGGGTCAATCAGATATTTGGTGGGCCATGCTTTGGCAGCAAACTGTGACCAATTTTTCTGCGTATTGTCTAGCAAAATGGGATAAGGAATTTCATACTCAGCAACGGCCGCTTCCAGATGATTCCTGAACTGGGCAAAGCCAAACTCCGGCGTGTGAATGCCAATAATCACCAGCCCATGCTGTGCGTATCGTTGATGCCATTGTTTTAGATAGGGAAGCGTTCGGAGACAGTTAATGCAGGTATAATCCCAAAAATCTACCAGGACAACCTGACCACGGAGTTGAGAGCGGGAAAGAGAACGGCCGTTTAACCATTCACCCTCAACCAAAGGCGGCATGCGGACAATGCGCGGATCGAGTAAACCACCAGACATGATTCAATTTTATCACGTACAGAAAGGGAAAAACGAAGAAACATCTTAAAAAGAGAAACTGAGACAACCTTTAACTGGATGCATTCTCGTTTGATTCCTCGATCTTCACAGATGGTGGGTTAGGAATAAATGTTACAATCAATATTGTAAAAAGGATTATTACTGGTAGCCAATTCATGAGGCGCTCTCCAAAAATAATTGTTGTCGAATCAATTACGATTATCAATGATTACAGAGCATAAATCCCAAAGATGGAAGTCATTCTGACAGTAAAATTGTTTACAAACCTTGCTGCCAAAAAATGAGAGGAATTTCCTATGAGTCGCAAAAAGGTGACCATTCTAGATATTCAAAAGCGGAAAGAGAACAACATTCCCATCACCATGATCACTGCGTATGATTTCACAGCTGCTATTTTGGTAGACCAGACAGACACGGACATGATTCTGGTTGGTGATTCGCTGGGCATGGTGATGCTGGGGTATCCGTGCACCGCACAAGTGACCATGGATGAGATGCTGCACCATTGCAAAGCGGTCGCCCGAGGCACCTCAGCTGCCTTTCTGGTAGGCGATATGCCCTTCATGAGCTACCAGGCAGACGTGGCCGAAGCCGTACGTAACGCCGGGCGCTTTCTAAAAGAGGCCGGGATGGATTGTGTGAAGGTTGAGGGTGGCAAAGAGATCGCCAACACGGTGCGGGCCATCGTCCAGGCTGGCATTCCTGTCATGAGCCATATTGGCCTGACACCGCAAACCGTTTCGCAGTTGGGTGGCTATCGCATTCAAGGCAAAACGGCTGTTTCTGCCCAGGCGCTGCTCGAAGATGCCCAAATGTTGCAAAAGGCGGGCTGTTTTGCCATTGTGCTGGAAGCAGTTCCCGCAGCCGTTGCTGCCACAATCAGCAAGCGGCTCCACATTCCTACTATCGGCATTGGTGCAGGTGCTGGCTGCAATGGGCAAGTGCTGGTTTATCACGATTTGTTGGGACTGTATGACCGCTTGCAGCCCCGCTTTGTAAAAGAGTATGCCCAAATTGGCGAGGCGATCAAAACGGCCGTACAAACCTACACCCAAGAAGTACGCAACCGCCAATTCCCGGCTGAAGAGCACACCTATCCCATGGATGAAGAGGAAGAATCAGCCTTTTTATCTGCGGTGGCCGGGCGGTAAAATGCGCGTTGCCATCATCGGCATTGGAGCGATGGGCTGCCTGTTTGGGGCCAAACTGAGCCAGATCGCCGACGTAACGCTGGTGGGGCATTGGCCCGCGCAGCTTGTGGCTCTACAAAAAACTGGCCTGCAATTTATTCAGCCAGAAGGCCGTTCCCAAACCATCCAACTCACCGCCACCAACAAGCCGCAAACGGCCGCTCCCGCCGATTTGGCCCTGATTTTGGTGAAAAGCTACCAAACGCAGCAAGCGGCCGAAACCGCAAAGCAACTGTTGGCACCCAGCGGCATGGCCCTGACGCTGCAAAATGGGGTTGGCAACCTGGAACAGTTAACGGCCGTTCTCGGCCAAAAGCGCGCCAATCTGGGCATCACTTCCGAAGGAGCGGCATTGCTGGAGCCGGGCGTGGTGCGCCACGCGGGCAGCGGACACACGTACATTGCTGCTGCGGAAGAAACGGCCATTCCGCCGCAAAAAATCGTCGCGTTGTTCGAGGCAGCCGGATTTGTCACCACTTTTTCGGCTAATGTGGACGGGCTCGTCTGGGGCAAGCTGGCGGTAAATGCGGGGATCAATCCGCTAACGGCCGTTTTGCAGGTGCCCAACGGTTTTCTGGCCGAAAACCCCACCGCCCGCGAGCTGATGACGCTGGCCGCCCAAGAAGTTGCCGCCATCGCTACTGCCCAAAACATCCAGCTTCCTTTTGCTGATGCGGCAGCGCAAGCGTTGGCCGTGGCTCAGGCCACAGCGGCCAACCATTCCTCGATGCGGCAGGATTTGGCAAACGGCCGTCCCACCGAAATTGGCGCGATTTGTGGCGCGGTAATCGCAGCGGGGCGGCGGTTCGGTGTGCCCACGCCAGTGAATTCGGTTTTGCAAACGGCCGTTCAACAAGCCGAACAAGGCACATGGCCAGACGCAACCACACCAGAAGCAACCTTACAATTGCTCAAAGAAAGAATTAGCATTAGACAAATTGAAAATAGGACGCCGATAAACGCGGAAAACGCGGATTAAAAGGAAAAAATCAGCGTCATCTGCGTTAATCCGCGTCCCATTAAAAAAGGCAGAACCATGATAGTAACTGACCAAATTGATGAAGTGCGCCAGCACCGCTGGGCCGATCCGAGCCTGACTTGGGGCTTTGTGCCCACGATGGGCTACCTGCACGCGGGGCATTTGTCGCTGGTGCAGCTGAGTTTGGCAGGGAATGACAAGACGGCCGTTTCCATCTACGTCAATCCCACCCAGTTTGCGCCCACCGAAGATTTAAGCAGCTACCCGCGCAATTTGGCAGGCGATCTGGCCTTGTTGGAAGAAGCTGGCGTCGATTTGGTGTTCACACCCAGCGACGCCCTTATGTACCCGCCCGGCTTCCAGACGACAGTGAGCCTCAGCCAGGTAACACAGCCGCTAGAAGGCAGCTCCCGCCCCACCCATTTTGCGGGCGTGGCAACGGTGGTGGCCAAGCTGTTCAACATCGTGCAGCCGACGCGGGCTTATTTTGGCCAAAAAGACGCCCAGCAAACCATTGTGCTGCGCCAGATGGTGCGCGATCTCAACTTCAATCTGGAAATGATCATCGGCCCCACGGGACGGGAAGCTGATGGGCTGGCCATGAGTTCGCGCAATGCGTACTTGTCCGAAGCGGATCGGGCAGCGGCACCGGTACTTTATCGGGCGCTTAGCGCGGCTCAAACGGCCGTTGCCAAGGGCGAGCGGTCTGGTGACACTTTGCGGAAATTGCTGCGGGAGATGATTACGGCCGTTCCCCAGGCCCGCATCGATTACGTCAGTGTGGCTGATCCGCATACGTTGGAAGAGTTGGAACTGGTAGAAGAGGGTGTGTTGCTGTCAACGGCCGTTTTCTTCGGCAAAACCCGGCTCATCGACAACATTTTGATTGAAGAAATTTAACCACGGAGAGCGCAGAGGACGCGGAGTTTTTCTTTTTTCTCTGCGTCCTCTGCGTTCTCTGCGGTTCAAAAAATCTAATCTACTAAACTGCGACCAGTCATCTCGTTGGGCTGCTCAACGCCCATGAGGTCGAGTACAGTCGGAGCCACATCAGCCAAAATGCCACGGGGGCGCAGCCAGATGGGATCGTTGCAAATTACAAAAAAGGACACGGGTTGGATGGTGTGGTACGTGTGCGGCTCGCCTGTTTTCTCATTGATCATGATTTCGCAGTTGCCATGATCGGCGGTGACTAAAGCGGCCCCGCCCTTTTGCACAATCGCTTCCACCAGACGACCAGCACATTCATCCACCGCTTCCACGGCGCGAACGGCCGCTTCCAACACGCCCGTATGCCCCACCATGTCCGGATTGGCATAGTTCACCAGAATGAAATCATCATCATGATCCTTGAGCCGCTGAAGCACCGCTTCTGTCAATTCATAGGCACTCATCTCTGGCTGGAGATCGTAAGTAGCCACTTTGGGCGACGGCTGCATGTGACGATCTTCACCGGGGAATGGCGTCTCACCACCACCGTTAAAGAAGTAGGTAACATGCGCGTATTTTTCCGTCTCGGCGGCGTGGAACTGCTTGAGACCCGCTTTGCTCACCACTTCGGCCAGCACGTTGGTTAGCTCCACATCAGGGAAAATCACGTCCACCGGGAAGCGATCTTCATAGCTCGTCATCGTCACCAGATGCAAATTGGGGATGTAGTCGCGTGCAAAGCCGTCAAAATCCTCAAAGGCGAAGATTTCTACCGGCTGACGCATCCGGTCGGCGCGGAAGTTGTAGAAAATGAGACAGTCGCCGGGCTGCACCGTTACGTCCCGGTCACCCACGTCGATGGCCACAGGCAGAATAAATTCGTCTGTCACATCGTTGCTATACGAATCTTTTAAGGCAGCAGAGGCAGAAACGGCCGTTGCCCCATCTTCCCCTTCATGATTAGCAATGACGCGATACCCTTTGGCAGTGCGCTCCCAACGCTTGTCGCGGTCCATGGTGTAATAACGGCCGCATACCGAAGCAATGACGCCCGGATGATCGGCCAGGTATCCCTCCAACTTTTCAACAAAGCCGAGACCGCTTTGCGGTGGCGTATCCCGCCCGTCGGTGATGACATGCACAATGGGGTCGATGCCCGCTTCTTCGGCCAGACGCAGCAAGGCGTAAAGATGGTCTTGATGGCTGTGAACGCCACCGGTGCCCATCAGGCCAATCAGATGCAGCTTGCCGCCACTTTCTTTTACCTGGGCGACGGCGTTGCGCAGCACTTCTTGCTGACCAAACCGATCTTCCTGAATGGCCAGATTGATGCGGGTGAGGTCCTGATACACAATGCGGCCAGCACCCAAATTAAGGTGGCCCACTTCTGAATTACCCATCTGGCCATCGGGCAAACCAACGGCCTGTCCTGATGCGTCTAAAATGGCACGCTCACGGCTGTGCAGCCAGCTTTGGTAGTTGGGGGTGCGGGCCTGCACCACAGCGTTGCCATGCTCCATTTCACGAATGCCCCACCCATCTAGAATGATGAGGGCTACGGGTTTGTAGCTCATGATTAACTCCTTTGAAAACGGCCGTTTTGCAGCAAAGTAGTCACATGCAAAGCGGTCACGATTAAATGTTAAGCAGTGGAAAATGTTGTGCTTGAAGTGTACTTGAGAATGGGGGTTTGTTCAATTTTAGAGGGTAGAAAAATAAAAACGACAGGCAGATTGCCTGTCGTTTTTATGAGGCTCCTCAGGTTGGACTCGAACCAACAACCCTGCGGTTAACAGCCGCATGCTCTGCCATTGAGCTACTGAGGAACGCAGCGTCGCGAATTATAACAAAACAGATACCAGTGTCAAGCCAGGAACGGCCGTTTCACCCCCTAACTTTTGGCCCAAATCCTACATTCTCTTTATGGCTCCTTCATAACTCCTAAATAACTTTTTTCTATATTCAGCACGCAAAACCGATTTTTACAAAATCGTCTGCTCAACAGGAAAAATTCTAACCATAAATGGGAGAAGCACATGAAAAAGCAAAAAGCAATGAGGGGTTTTAGTATGATTTTGATTGTCATACTGCTGGCGGCATGTGGTGCCAGCACCGAAACGGCGCCAACCGCCACAACCCCAGCGCAGGATGTTGCGGTCACTGCCACAGACAACGCAACGACAAACACCACAGTTACAGACAGCACAACGACGGCTAACAGCACAACAACCCCAATAACAACGGTGGAAGTAAGTGAAGATGCTGGCGCAATAACAGTGGCCGAGGCCATCGAAGAGAACAGCGCCAGCCACGATAAAGCAGAAGATTACGTTTGGGACAGCACCCAAGAAACCCAAATCACACTTAATGGCGATTCCATTGAAGCCAGCGCTGCCAGCGTAACCGTCGCTGGCAGCACAGCCACCATCACTGCCGCTGGCACCTACACCCTGAGCGGAACTCTTTCTGATGGACAAATCATCGTAGACAGCGAAGATGAAGGGACGGTGCGCCTCATCTTGGATGGGGTCAACATGAGCAGTGCCACCAGCGCCCCCATTTTTATTGCCAATGCGGAAGAGATCGTCATTGTATTGGCAGATGGCAGCGAAAATTTCCTGTCGGATGCGTCTGAATACGTCTTTGCAGACCCTGAAGAAGATGAACCCAATGCCGCTCTGTTTAGCAAAGCGGACATGACCATTTTTGGCAACGGTAGCCTGACCGTGCAGGGCAATTACAATGATGGCATTGCCAGTAAAGATGGCCTCATTATTTCTAGCGGCACGATTGGGGTAACGGCCGTTGACGACGGCATTCGCGGCAAAGATTACCTGCTGGTGCATGACGGCAATTTCACGATAAACGCGCAGGGCGATGGCTTGAAAGCTGACAACGAAGATGACGCCGCGCTCGGCTACATTGCCATCGAAGCAGGCAATTTTGAGATTACGGCAGGCGGCGACGCTATCCAGGCCGTCACCGACGTGCTGATTAGCAACGGGCAGTTTAACATCACCTCTGGGGGAGGGAGCAGCGCGGCATTGGATGCCGACAGTTCGGCCAAAGGCATTAAAGCGGGCGTGAATCTAAACATCGAGAATGGCACCTTTGTCATCAATTCGGCTGACGACGGCGTGCATTCCAATGGCAGTATGGTCATCAACAACGGCAATTTCACCATCGCTTCCGGCGACGATGGCTTTCACGCCGACGCCACGCTAGACATCAACAACGGTGAGATTAACGTCACCACATCCTACGAAGGCATTGAAAGCGCGATAATCACCATTAACGGCGGCAACATCCACGTCGTTTCCAGCGACGATGGCCTCAACGTCGCGGGGGGCAACGATGGCTCGGGCGGCAATCCTGGCTTTGGTGGTGGACCTGGCGGCCCCGGTGGCGGTGGTCGTCCTGGTGGGCCGGGGCAAGATAACTTTGCCGCTTCCGGTGACTATTTCCTGTACATCAACGGCGGCACAATTGTGGTGGACGCTGGCGGCGATGGGCTGGATGCCAACGGCTCCATCATTATGACAGATGGCGTGGTGTTGGTAAATGGCCCCACCGAACAAATGAATGGCGCTCTGGATTACGATGGCGGCTTCAACATCAGCGGTGGGTTTGTCGTGGCGGTTGGCAGTTCTGGCATGGCCCAAGCGCCGGACACATCTTCCAGCCAAAATTCGCTGCTGCTGGGATTTAATGGCACACTGCCCGCAGGATCGCTCATTCACATTCAAAACAGCAGTGGTGAAGAGGTGCTCACGTTTGCTCCCACTAAGCAAGTTCAGGCGATTGCTTTCTCCTCGCCAGAACTGGTAATGGGCGAAACATACGACGTGTACTATGGTGGCAGTTCCACCGGCACCGCCAGCGACGGTTTGTATGAAGGTGGCGCTTACAGCGGCGGCACCGCCTACAGCAGCATTACGCTCTCTGGCACTGTAACGGCCGTTGGCGTAAACAGCCGATTCCGCTAAAGGTTAACTGCGCCCAACATGTTTCAGCCCGCCTTGGTTGCTATGGTGACCAAGGCGGTTTTTTTATTGGGTTAGAATGGCTAAAGACGGGTAGAATACGGCCGTAATCTAAACCAAATTCAAAACAATTCCACGCCCATGAGCAACAGACCCATCGAAACAATCGAATTTGAAACCGACCATTTGCTGAGCAAGTGGGGCTTTGCCGATGGCACATTGCTGGATGAATTTCTGCGCGAAAATGGATACGCACATTTGGACGAAGCCAGCGAGGAATGGTACGAATTTTCCCGGCGTGTGCTGTGCGAGGTGGTCGAGATGTTCGTCTGCACGCAAATTCGCAACGCGATCAAACCGTACCGGATGCTCACCAGCCACAATCCAATTCGCATTTATGAAGTAGACGGCCGTCACGTCAGCGATTGGCCTGAACCACCCACCCTGCAACCATTTACCGTCGTTGTGCCCAAAGATGTGATTCTGGAAACGGCCGTTCATCTCTATGCCACTCGTTTTACAGACACAGGCGAGCTTGTGTCACACATGGTGAGGTCAGAATGGGGAACGGCCGTTGCTCAACAACGCGGCTGGGATTAGTTAGCGCAAGTAAACAACAATTCACAGATTCCGCAGATTTAGAGCAAAAAATCTGTGCAATCTGCGAAATCTGTGGCTAAAGACTTTGCTCGTCACTTATCTTCTAGGCCAAATTTTGCAAAAAGTGAATGCTGGTTTCGATGCCACGGTAGAAATTGGGCAAATAAAACCGCTCGTTCGGCGCGTGAATTTGGTCGCCGGGCAGGCCAAAGCCCATGAGCACCGTTTCCAGCCCCAACACACTTTGGAACTGCGACACTACCGGAATCGAACCACCTTCGCGCATAAAAACGGGTTCCTGGCCAAACGCTGTGGCATACGCCTTAGCCGCTGCTTGCATCGCCGGAATGTTGAAGTCGGTAATGCTGGCAGGTGCGCCATGACCGACTGTTACCTCCACCGTCACGCTGGGTGGCGTGAGTTCGGCAATGTACGCCTTGAGCAAACGGCCGATTTCCGCCGGATCTTGATCTGGCACCAAGCGCATACTCAATTTGGCATGAACTTTGGACGGCAGCACCGTCTTGCCACCCGGCCCCGTGTAGCCACCGATGATGCCGTGCACATCCAGCGTCGGTCGTGCCCCCAGCCGCTCGACGAGCGTGTAATCAGGGTCACCCCACGGTTCTGGTGCGCCGGTTTCGGCTAACCAAGCGTCCTCGTCCAGCGGGAACTGCGCCAAAATCTCGCGCTCTTGCTCGGTTAAAGGCCGTACTTTGTCATAGAACCCTGGGATGAGAACACGGCCGTCCATATCCTTCAACTTAGCAATAATGTGCCCCAACACATTTAGCGGGTTGTTGATGCCGCCGCCAAAGCTGCCAGAATGCAAATCCCGCTTCGGCCCGGTGATGTCCACAAAGGCGTAGCACATGCCGCGCAGGCCGTACACAATCGCGGGCTGTTGGGCGCTGACCATGGCCGTGTCGGAGACGAGCGCAACATCTGCCGCCAATTTTTCTTTGTTTTGCGGAATGAAGGCGGTCAGGCTCTCGCCACCGCTCTCTTCTTCACCTTCCACGATGAATTTGACGTTGACAGGAAGACGGCCGTTACTCTTCAAAATCGCCTCAACCGCCTTAACGTGAATGTACACCTGCCCCTTATCGTCGGACGAACCACGCGCATACAAAAAGTCCTCTCGCACCGCAGGTTCAAACGGAGGCGATTCCCACAGCTCCAGCGGTTCGGCTGGCTGCACATCGTAATGACCATAGATGAGCACCGTCGGCGCGTCGCCCGCGTGCAGCCAATCGGCATACACCAGCGGGTGGCGCTGGGTGGGGATGATTTCCACGTTTTCCAGACCAGCCAGCTTCATTTTGTCGGCGAGCCATTGGGCGGCAACGGCCGTATCTTCCGTCCGTTCTGGCTGCGTGCTGATGCTGGGGATGCGCAAAAAATCGATCAATTCGGCCAAATAGTCGGCTTGGTGTTCGCGGGCAAAGGCAATGGGGTCAGACATTTTCGTCTCCGTTTAATCATGAACGCGGCGGCGTAAACGCCCCCGCTAGCTGTGAAAGGCCCAGTGGGCCTGCGATTTTGAGCCCAATTGGGCTTCCATAACTAGCCGGACGGCTTCAGCCTCCGGCGATACAAAAATCAGCTACATTTTTCTGCTGATTACCACTTTCCGTGTATAATCCACTCGTTTTGGGTCAAAAGCAGAACCCAAGGCGTGATTATAAGCAACAAGGCAAAGTTAGCC
This sequence comes from Ardenticatenaceae bacterium, assembly GCA_020634565.1. Classification (GTDB taxonomy): domain Bacteria; phylum Chloroflexota; class Anaerolineae; order Promineifilales; family Promineifilaceae; genus Leptofilum. The sequence continues at coordinate 222,098 of JACKBN010000004.1, read as the reverse complement.
ACCAAGTTACCTATCATGGAAACATCCGATTCAACCCAACATGAGACCGTTCATCTGACGGCGCTGCTGGAAAGCATCTTGTTTGTCGCCAGCGGCCCCGTTTCGACTGGCCGCTTGGCCAAAGCGCTGGAAACGACACCCGCCGTCGTGCAAAATCTGCTCGATTCGTTGGCAGATGAGTACACCACACGCGGCCTGCGCCTGCAATGGACCGGCAACGATGTGCAGCTGACCACCGCGCCAGAATCAAGCGACGTCATTGAGCGCTTTTTGGGACTGGAACTGACGACCCGGCTCAGCCAGGCGGCGCTGGAAGTGTTAGCGATTATCGCCTACATGCAGCCCATCACCCGCCCGCAAATTGATCAGATTCGCGGCGTCAACTCCGATGGCTCGCTGCGCACGCTGCTCAGCAAAGGGCTCATCGAGGAAGTGGGGCGCATGGAAACACCGGGACGGCCGATTCTTTACGGCAGCACCCCGGAATTCCTGCAACATTTTGGTCTCACCAGCGTGGCAGAACTGCCGGAATTGGAAGAAGTGGTAGACGAGGAAGAGGATGAGGAAGAGTGAAAAGTAAGAAGTGATAAGTAATTGGCAATTAAGTAATTTGCCTCAATTACCAATTACTAATTACGAATTACCCAACCACACGCTTCCCTAATTCAACACAAACCAAATGGAAGAAAGAATCCAAAAACTAATGGCCCAAGCCGGACTTGGCTCCCGGCGCGACTGTGAAAAGCTGATTGCCGACGGCCGTGTTTCGGTCAACGGCCGTCGCGCCACGCTGGGTGATAAAGCCGATCCCGCCACCGATACGATTGTCGTGAACGGCCGTACCATCAAACCGCTACAAACCGAAGCGATCTACGTGGCGTTGCACAAGCCCAAAGGCGTCATCTCCTCGCTGGACGATGAGCTGGAAGAAGGCCGCACCACCGTGCGCGACCTGGTGCCGCTACCCGGGCATCTCTACCCCGTGGGCCGCCTGGACAAGCAAAGCACCGGCCTCATCCTGATGACCAATGACGGCGATCTGGCCCACAAACTCACCCACCCCCGCTACGGCCACGAAAAAACATACAAAGTGATTGTGGAAGGGCGGATTAGCAATGAAGCGCTGGAAAAATGGCGCGAAGGGATGTATCTGGACGGCCGTAAAACCATCCCCGCCCAAATCACCGTCATCCAGCAGGATGTGTCGTTTACCCGACTAGAAATTGTGATGCGCGAGGGGCGCAAGCGGCAGATTCGGCGCGTCGCCAACATGCTCGGCTTCCCGGTCACCCAACTCGTTCGCGAGAAAATCGGCCCGCTCACCTTGGGCAACTTAAAACCGGGTGACTGGCGGCATCTTACCGACAAAGAGGTCGCGGCTTTGAAGGCAATTGTGGCCTCGGTGAAAGGGAAACGGCCGTATCGCAAACCCGGCAGCAAACCACCCAGTCGAGCCGGGAAAAAGCCTACGAGCGGCAAACCAACCACTCGCCCCCCATCCAATTCGCGCAAAAAAGGCGGTCGCACGGCGGGCAAGAGAGGATCTAAGAGTAAAAGGTAAACCAACCCCCACCCTAGCCCTCCCCCTAAGAGGGGGAAGGGAAAAAGCTCCCTCTCCCTTTGAGGGAGAGGGTTGGGGTGAGGGTGAAAATTCGAGGAATTTGTATTGGCAACAGAACCAACAGAACCTATGGCCATGATCGCCATCGACGGTCCAGCCGCTTCCGGTAAATCAACCGTCGGGCGGCTGCTGGCGGAGCAGTTGAACTATTTGTATCTGGACACCGGCTGCATGTATCGCGCGGTCACCTGGGCGGCTTTGCAGCAAAACATTGATATTGGGGATGAAACGGCCGTTACCCAACTGGCCCACGACATCCAAATGGAAATTTATCCGGTGCGTGACGAAGAAGCAGACGGCCGTCACTACACCGTACACGTCGCTGGCCAGGACATCACCTGGGAGCTGCGCACCCCCGCCGTGGACGCCAACGTCTCGCAGGTTTCCAGCTACCTGGGCGTGCGCCAAGAGATGGTCAAGCGCCAACGCGCTTTTGGCGAACGGGGCGCGGTCGTCATGGTCGGGCGCGACATCGGCACAGTAGTCATGCCCGATGCGCCGCTCAAGCTGTACATCACCGCCAGCGCCGAGGAGCGCGCTCGCCGCCGCACCCGCGACCGCTCTGAGCAGGGCCACATCGCCAACTACGACGACATCCTGGCCGACGTCCTACGCCGCGACCAAATCGACAGCAGCCGCACACACTCCCCACTCCGCCCCGCCGCCGACGCTATCCTCATCGACAGCACCGACCAGCCACCCGCGGCCATCGTGAACGCTATTTTGCAGATGATCCAGGAGCCGGTAAACGGTGAACGGTGAGCGGTAATCGGTTTACCGTTTACGGATAACCGACCACGGATTACGGAAACATGCCTCTTTTTCAAGAAATCGACCTCAGCACCTATACTGGTGGCCAGATTGTGGCCATCGAACCAGGCAGCTTAGCCGCCAAAGCGGGCCTGCAAGCCGGGGATGAACTGCTGGCGATTAACGGCAGCCCGGTAGAAGACGTCATCGACGTGCAGTTTTATGCTGCCGAAGAGGAATTTACGCTAACGGTAAGACGTGGTGGCGAGGTACTGACGGTCGAGGCCAAACGTCGCTACAACCAACAGCTTGGCCTGGAATTTGCCCATCCCACCTTCGACACGGACATTCGCCGCTGCAACAATTTATGCGAATTTTGCTTTGTGCTGCAAATGGCCCCGCGTTTCCGCCGCACACTTTACATAAAAGACGACGATTACCGCTACAGCTTCCTCTTTGGCCATTATGTCACCCTCACCAACCTGAACGAGCATGACTGGTGGCGCATCGAAGCCATGCACCTGTCGCCGCTTTACGTCTCCGTGCACGTCACCGATTGGGAAGCCCGCCGCCGCTACTTGCGCAACAAAACCGCACCGGACATTTTGGAACAGCTGCGCTGGCTGGGCGAGCGCGGCATCGAAGTCCACACCCAAATCGTCGTCACGCCGGGGGTAAATGACGGCCGTTTGCTAGAACAATCTATCTACGATTTGGCCGAGCTGTGGCCAACGGTGCAATCCGTCAGCGTGGTGCCCGTGGGGCTGACGAAGCAGCACAAGTATGGCATGCGCACCCACACGAAGGAAGAAGCGGCCGTAACGCTAGATTATGTCGAGTCTTTGCAGCCAAAATTCTTAGACGCGTTTGGTGTTCGCTTCGTCTACCCCACCGACGAATGGTATCTGGTCACCGACCGCACCGTGCCGGAACTGGACGCCTACGACGGTCAGGAACTGCACGAAAACGGCCTGGGCATGGTGCGCAACTTTTTGGATGAATGGGAAGAAGTGCAAGCAGAAATTGGCGCTTGGGAAGGAGAAGTTTCCGAAAAATCGCTCACATTGGTAACGGGGGCTTTGTTTGCGCCAACTTTGCGAGAAACGGCCGTTCAATTCCAAAATCTCACCGGCACAAAACTCGCCGTACGGGAAATCAAAAATGAAAAGCTGGGCGGCACCATCACCACCGCCGGGCTGCTCATGGGGGCTGACGTGCTGGCGCAAATGCAAACGACCGAGCTCGGCGACCTCATCCTGCTGCCCCGCGTCATGTTCGATCACCCCGACCGCATCGCTCTGGACGATCTATCGCCGCAGGACATCGCTAACCAGCTAGGCAAACCCGTTGTCCTCGCCGACACCATGGGCGACGTCTGGGACGCCCTCATCGGTGCGTCGCAGGTCGTCTACCAACCCGGCACACCCGCTGGCGACCATATCCCCCTCAAGCTCATCCCCCCCGACGAACTCGACAACAACACTCATTTTTCCTGATTTTCCACAGAAACAATATGGACACAATCACAGCATTCCATACCGCTGCTCGAAGATACTGCATTAATAGGTATGCAGAATTACACAAAGTTGGAAAAGAAATCTCCACACGATTTCAGGCAATTGATGCTATCCGCGCTGAAATAGAAAGATTCACGCCGTCAGATTTTGAAGATGTTCAAGAAGCGAAGAATTTAATGGCTCACGCTGGTCAAATTGCCGAGAATGGTTTCATAACATCTTTGCAGAAAATTCCCGAATTTAAAAAAATCATTCAGATGGAGCGAGATTCTTTTTCTGAATTTATTCAATCTTTAACAGAAAATGATCTGGCAAATATCCAGCCTCTTCCCTATCAGCGCGTTTTGACACAAAAGGAAAGCGAGGCCATTTGGAGAGAGTTAGAAAATCGTTGGAAATGTGAGCAAAAAAACAGGTATTGGTATCCTTTAACGGATGTTCAAGTTGAGGGGATTTTAGCTTTTGATGCTAAAAAGTTCGTTCATAGTTCTGCGTGGGAATTATTGCCAAATTTATTAGCCGCAAGAAACGAAAATCGAGTCTATGAGCTACCGGAAGTTGGAGAAGAAAGGGAAATTGAGGTTATCAAGGGAGAGAATCTCTTCTTTCCCGGTTCAGAAGTCTTCTGGACAACCAAAGATTTTGAGGCCATCGTCTACATTTCCCACGAGAATTCATTAACACTTGGGGGATGGCTCTTAGAAGATTTCAAGCAATCTTATGAAAATTGGTCTCTGCTTTTATACTCAGGAGTAGATTTCTAAAGCCTGCTATGAATCAGGGTTCCGCCAGCCTGCGCCGGCTGCTGCAACGTTTGCCCCAAATTGCCCGGTTCCAACCCTGAAAAAATACGAATCGATAGCTGCGGAAACTGGTCAACCAACGCCAACATGCTCTGCACCTTGCTCACCATGCCGCCGGTTACGTCCGTGCCGCGCGAACCGCCGAGGGCCGCTTCAATTTCGGCATAGTTGGCCCGACTGATGGCCGGAATCACCTGCCCGGACTGATCGTAAACGCCGGTTGTTTCCCCCGCCAGCAGCAACCAGGACGGCCGTATTTCCCCCGCCAGCGCCATCATCACCTCTTCCGTAGAGACAATCGTGCCGCCACGCACAGAATCAAAGGCCACATCCCCATACACCACCGGCACGATGCCCGCTGCCAGAGCCGACTTTACGGGCTGCGTGGCGATGGTTTGAATACGGCCGTCTACACACCCCACCGACGCCGACGGCTGCAAACTCACGGCAGGCACATCCGCACCGAGCAGTGCCGCCAACACCTGCCGGTTCAGCCGCGCTGCCGCGTCACTCACTTCGGCAAACGCCCGCCAATCTTCCGCGTCCGCCACGCCCTGGCGCGTGCCCCGCCTGGCTGCCGCCACGTGCCCAAACGAACCGCTGCCGTGCCCCAGCAACAGTCGCAATGCCGGATTTTCCCGCCGCGCCTGCGCAATTTCATTCGCCAGCCGCGCCAGCACATCCGTCCGCACCGTTTCCACCTGCGTCTTGTCCGTAATCAACGAACCGCCGAGTTTTAGAAAAATGGTATCCATTTGGGGAGATTAGAGATTGGAGATTGGAGATTCAACGCCGCAATCTCCAATCTCCAATCTCCAGTCTCTTCCTCCTATTTCTGAAAATAATCCACTATGTGCGCAACGGCCGTTTCCGCATCATCCGCAAATGACAACAGCTTCATATCTTTTTCGCGCACATATTCCGTCGTGTAAAACGCCTCGATGGTTTGCCGCCACAGGTCGCCCAGCAACACCAACGGCTGCGCCGCCACCTCGCCCACCTGCAAAAAGCTCCACGCCAGCGTCATCTCAGACAGCGTGCCGATGCCACCGGGCAGCACAATGATGCCGTCGCTTTTGGTGACCAGATGCAGCAGCCGCTCACGCAGCGTTGGATAGCGAATCTCTTCCTGCACCCAGCGATTGGGGCCGATGGGCCGAAACTGCTCAATCTGGTCGCACGTTACGCCGATGACATGCCCGCCCGCATCAGACGCGCCTTGGGAAACGGCCGTCATCGTCCCCACATAGCCGCCAGTGGCCACCGCAAAACCAGCCTCCGCCAACAGTTGCCCAACACGCTGTGCCTCAACAAAAGCCGCGCTCCCCCGCTGCGGTGCCGAGCTGCCAAAAACAGAGATGATGCGTTTATTCATCGGACTCCTTCAAAGTGATCAGGTGTTCAAGTGTCAGGTTTTCACGTTGACACTTGACATTTGCAAACTTGGAAACTTACGCTAGAAACTGCCGCGCAATCGCCTGAACCTCAACCTGCTTCTCCAGCATCGGCGCATGGCCGCATTCCGGCAAAATGTGGGTTTGGCTGTTGGGGAAATGGCCAGCCAGCACGCTGGCATCCGCAGACGGCACAACGCCGTCATTTTCGCCCCAGATCATACAAATTTCATGCTGAATGCCTGCCAAAGACGGCCGTAAATCATGAAACGCCGACGCCTTCAGCACATCTGCCGACTGCCGCGCCAGCTCATAATCCGCCAGCCGCCGATCCCAAATCGAGTCATGCATCAGGTCTGGATTGTAAAACGGGGTCTTAATCTGCCGCCGCACCCACAGCTTCGACTGCGACACGGCCGATCCCAAATCAATCAAACCCAGCCCCACTCCAATCCGCTTCACAAATTCTGGATAGTTGGCCGAAGAGAGCACAGCAGGCGCTAAGAGCAGCAACTTTTCTACCTGTTCCGGGTAATCAGCCGCGTACGTCACCGCCAGCGTACCGCCAAAAGAGTGCCCCAACAGCACCACCGGCGGCAAATGCAGCGCCTGGCAAAACCCCGCCAGCCACTCTACCAAATGGGGAAAGTTATAGGGCGTCGTTGAAGCCGTATAGCCAAAACCAGGGATGTCCGGCGCAATCAGCCAGTGGTCATCGGCCAGCCCGTGCATCGTCTCACGAAAGCTGTCCGCCGAGGTGGACATGCCATGCAGCAAAAGAATGGGGCGGCCGTTTGGCTTACCGAGCTCATAATAACTTGTGTGAATACCAAGGGCATCCAGCTCAAAACGGGAAATTTCGGGATAGGGGTAATTTAACATAATATCTTTAGTACGACCTCAACAGAACTCACTTACAGCTTCCCCAATCATAACAAATTTGCCATCAGACGGTTAGCAAACGGAGCAAATCTGCGCATTTTCCAATCTAGTGATTTTCCTCAATTCCCATTTGTGAAATTTATCACTTTCTGGCATAATAACGAAGTCCTATAGTCCAAGTAGGACAAGTAAACGTGTTTTTGTCTTTACCTTACCAGGCAGTCGCTTCGACATCCCCGCCCTGGTTTGGGGTGCGTGCATCCGACTGCTTATCCGCTTTAGGAGCCATCACCTATGCTTCAATCAATTGTTTACGGCATCTTGGCCGTTGGCATGATTGTCGGTGCTTTGCAAGCCATTCGCGCCCCACGCCTTATCACGGCAGCGCTCTGGCTGGCCGCCGTCAGTATGCAGTTGGCCGTGATGCTCTTCCTGCTGGGTGCCCCCGATGTGGCTGTGATTGAGCTAAGCGTCGGCGCGGGTTTGGTGACCGTGCTGTTTGTCTTTGCCATCAGCGTCGCCGGTGAGCTAACCGAAGATTTGCCCACCATCGTGCCCCGTCCCCTGGCCGCCAGCCTTATCCTTTTTGTCATTATTCTCCTGACATACTTCATTTTGCCAGCCCCCACCCCGGCCCCCGCCGCCGCCGAAGCTGACTTCGCCACGGTGATGTGGGAGCAGCGGGCGGTGGATGTCTGGCTGCAAGTGGCTCTGATTTTTGCCGGCGTGCTGGGCCTGCTGGGCCTGCTCACCGAAGAGCTGGTGCCGGTGAAGAAGCCGGTTCAGGTCCAACCAGAAGAGCCCGTCTTCGAGGAGGTGGCCGATGTTCCTGCCCATTAAGATTGCCCTGTTTGCCATTTTGGGCCTGCTGGGCGTCAGCCTCTACGGCCTGCTGGTGACGCGCAATTTAATCAAGATTGTGCTGGTGCTACAGCTGTTGGTGAAAACGGCCGTTCTCGCCCTGGTTGTCGCTGGCAAATACAACGGCCAAATCAACTTGTCGCAAAGTTTGGCGGCAACCGTCATTGTGGCCGACACCGTGGTTGCGGTGATTGGTCTGGCCCTGGCGGTGCAGGTGCAGCGTCGCTGCGGCACGCTGGATTTGCATCAACTAGCTTCCTTAAAAGGTTAACTTTACCGAAAAAGCCACAGAGAACACAGAGCTCACCGAGAATTACAAGAGTAAAAATCTGTGTTTATCTGTGTTCATCCGTGTCCTTTTTTCGGCAGATTAAAGGTTGCGTTTTTATGACTGCGTTTCTCATTATTCTCACAATTGGACTGCCCTGGCTGGGAGCACTGCTGGTGTGGCTGGTCGGTGAAAAACGGCCGTCCCTCCTACACGCTCTGGCAGTAATCTTTGCCGTTGCCGCCGGGGTAGCCGCGCTGATTTTGCTGCCACTGGCAGAAGCAACGGCCTTTATCCAGTTCAACACGCAAGGCATCTTGGGGGAACTCACCTTTGTGCCCGATGGCCTGGGCACGCTGCTGGCCGCCGTGGCCACCGTTATCGGCAGTTTGGCGGTGATTTTCTCCGTTTCTTACATGAAGGGTCACGGCCAACTGCGGCGTTATTACGTGCTGGTGCTGCTGTTCATCGGCGCAATGGCCGGGTTGGTACTCACTGGCAGCCTGCTGCTGCTGTTCATCTTCTGGGAGATCACCGCGCTCTGCTCCTACGCCCTCATCGCCTTCGACAACGACAATCCGGCAGCGGTGCGCGGCGGCATCAAGGCGCTGATCATCACCCAGTTGGGCGGCGTTGGCCTGCTGCTGCTGGCGCTGGTGGCGCAGGCACAATTAGGCAGCTACCAGATTGATCTGTTTTTGGCCGAGGCCGGGAATTTACCAACGGCCGTTCTCGCCCTGCTCGCCTTTAGCACGTTAGCCGCCGCGGCTGCCAAATCGGCCCAGGTGCCGTTTTACACCTGGCTGCCGGACGCGATGGAAGCGCCCACCCCGGTGAGTGCCCTCATCCACGCAGCAACAATGGTGAACGCGGGCGTTTACCTGCTGGCCCGGCTGTATCCGGCATTTGCGGAAGTGGCGGGTTGGCGAACGGCCGTTGTCATCGTCGGGCTGCTGTCGGTACTGCTCACCGGTATCATGGCCCTGACCACCTACGATTTGAAGCGCGTTCTAGCTTACTCAACGATTAGCCAGCTGGGATACATGGTAACGGCCGTCGGGCTGGGCGGCATCTTTGCCAGCCAGTTTCACCTGCTGAGCCATGCCCTGTTCAAAGCGATGCTCTTCCTGGCGGCGGGCGCGATTATCCACACGCTGGGCACCCGCGACATGCGGTTAATGGGTGGCCTGGGTGCAAAAATGCCGCTGCTGCGCAATGTCTTTGTGGTCGGTGCGCTGGCGCTGGCCGGACTGCCGCCGGTTAACGGCTTCTGGAGCAAGGAATTGATTCTGGAAGCGGGGTTGAAATCAGAAATGTGGTGGGCGTATGCGGGTTTGCTGATTGGCGCGGGCTTAACGGCCGTTTACACCAGCCGCATGACCTGGCTCGTTTTCTGGGGCGAGGCGCGGCAAAAGTATCATCTGCATCCGCTGTCAGCTGCGATGAGCATTCCGCTGGTTTTACTGGCGGTGGGCACGCTCACTTCCTGGCTGCTGGCCGGGCCGCTAAGCTACGTTCTGCACAACACGCTGCCCTTCCACGAACTGCACGCCCTGACCCTTGGCGAAATGGTTACCGAGCTGATGAGTTGGGGAACGGCCGTTGCTCTCGCCGTCGTTTTGTTGGGCATGGTCATTTGGTGGCAGCGGGAACAGCTGCGCGGCATCGTGGCAAAGTTGGGCTGGTTGGAGAAAACGGCCGTTAACAGCTTTGGCTTTGAATCTATCAACCACGGCCTCACCATTGGGGCGCAGCGGGCCGGAGCTCTGCTGCAAAAAACACAAACCGGGCAGCTCAACTGGAATGTTGTGGGCATTCTCGCCGGGCTGTTGCTGGTTCTGCTCATCTTATGGGGGAGCGTCTGACATGGACATCTTCGCACCCATCTCGTTAATTCTTATTCCGCTGATCGCTACGCCAATCATTTATCTGGGCGGGCGACTGGCTAATTTGCAAAGCGGGCGGCAGCTTTCGCTCTCCCGCTGGCTGGCCTTGTTTGCCCTACTGCTGATGTGGCTACCCTTTGTGCAAACGGCCCGCACCAGCATGATTGTTTGCCCGTGCGAGTTTACCGTCGGGCTAATCAGCCTTCATTTTGATGGCCTTAGCGTGTTGCTGGCCGGGTTGGCACTTCTGCTGGGCACACTGGTGGTGTTCTACTCCAGCGAAAGCATGGCGGGCGAACCCAACGAATCGAAATATTACGCCATGATTGTGGCCATGGTCGGCATGATGATTGGCCTCGGCGGCGCGTATGACTTGTTCAACCTGTGGCTCTGGTTTGAGGGCATGGCGATTTCGTCGTATCTACTGGTGGCGTTTTATCGGGAACGGCCGTCTACTCTCGAAGCCAGCGTAAAGTACCTGGTGCAAAGCAGTCTCGGCTCCGTATTGGTGCTGCTGGGCATTGCCCTGGTCTTTGGCACCACGGGCCAGCTCCGCTTTGATGCGCTGGCGCAGGCGACGGCCTCCGCCAATTTGCCTGTGCTACTGGCGGCGGGCGGACTATTTACCATCGGCTTTGGCGTGAAAGTGGCCCTCGTGCCCCTGCACACCTGGCTCCCCGACGCGCACAGCCAGGCTCCCAGCGGCATCAGCGCCATGCTCTCCGGCGTGGTGATTGAGGCCGGATTGGTCGCCCTGCTGCGGGCGTTAAGCCTGTTGGGCACCGTCCCCACTACATGGGGCGAGCTGCTGATGGCTTTTGGTCTGCTCAACATGGTCGTGGGCAACCTCATGGCGCTGCGGCAGCAGCAAGTGAAACGGCTGCTGGCCTACTCCAGCCTGACGCACATTGGCTACATGCTAGTAGGGCTGGGCATTGCCATCTACGCGGGGCAATCGGCCGGGGCGCAGGGCAGCTTTTTCCACCTGCTCAACCATGGCCTGATGAAAGGATTGGCCTTTTTGGCGGCGGGCGCTTTGCTCTATGCCTTCACCAGCCAGCAAAAAGATTCCGGCGACCACGGCCTGACGATTGCCGACCTGGCGGGCGCGTCAAAGCGGTACCCGCTGGCGGCGCTGGCTTTCAGCCTGGCCATTCTAGGGCTGGCAGGATTGCCGCCGTTGGCAGGCTTCATGTCTAAGTGGCAAATTTTTGTCGCGGGTGTGGCCGCTGATGATGGGTTGATTACGGCCGTTATTCTCTTTGCCGCCCTCAACTCGGTGTTCTCGCTGGCCTACTACGCGCCGCTGGTCAACATGATGTACCGGCAAACCCCGTCGCTGGCGGTAGCAGGCGGACGGCCGTTACCGGCTACCGTTAGTCTGCCGCTTGTTTTGCTGGCGGCTGGGGTGGTTGTGCTGGGCATCTGGCCTAATCTGGTTAGTAATATTACGGAACTGGCGGCAACGGCCGTTATGACCGCACTTGGCGGATGAAAATGGGGAGACTGGAGATTAGAGATTACAAAAATCTCCAATCTCCAATCTCCAGTTTGAAGGAAAAAGCATATGGAAATTATACTAACTCCCCCTATCGCGTTCTTAATTTACCTGGTGCTGGCTGCCGTACTAAGCGGCCTGGGCCGAATGTGGGCTTATCGGGGCGAGCAATCAGCCGAAAAGGTAAGCACGTACGCCAGTGGCGAAGAAGCGCCGACCCATTTAGCCGCACCCGGATATCGGCCGTTTTTCATCGTGGCCCTCTTTTTTGCCATTTTGCACCTGGGCGTCCTCATCGTGGGCAGCAGCGGGTTGGCCCCGGCCAGCATTGTGTTCCTGGTGGGGCTGATTTTGGCGCTGGTGGCGTTGATTGCAGGGTAAATTTGCCGTAGCCGCGGTTTCTTACCGCGTCTTCAGAGCGCGGTAAGAAACTGCGGCTACAAAAAAAGAAAATCTCATGACAAGCACACTTGAAACCATAAAAGACAACATCACCTCCTGGGCGCGGATTAATTCGCCCTGGGCGATTCATTACAACAGCGGCTCGTGCAACGGCTGCGACATTGAAATTTTGGCCACGCTCACGCCGCGCTACGACGTGGAGCGGTTTGGCATCAAGCTGCAAGGCAGCCCGCGCCACGCCGACATCCTCATCTGCACGGGACCCGTTACGCGGCAATCGCGTGACCGGCTGCGCCGCATCTATGACCAGATGCCGGAGCCAAAATTTGTGATGGCCGTCGGTGCCTGCGCCCTCTCGGGCGGGGTGTTTGAGGACTGCTACAACTGCCTGGGCGGCATCGACCAGGTGCTGCCGGTGAACGTCTTCGTGCCCGGCTGCCCACCCCGCCCAGACGCAATCATTCACGGCGTGGTGACGCTGCTGGAGAGTTTAAAACAATGAGTACTTACGCAGAAGCACAGTTAACGCAGTTAGAAATTGGGGAAAAGCTGGTTGACCCGTGGAGTAAATCGGTTGACCAGCCAGAACCGGACCGGGTAGATGTGGTGCTGGCGGCTGAGGATTTGCTAACGGCCGTTTCCACCCTCCTCGATGCCCATTGGGGTTATTTAGCCGCCATCACCGGCCTGGACGGCGAGATGTTGGAGGTGCTGTATCACTTTTGCCACGATGCGACCGTTCTCACCCTGCGCGTGCCGTTGCCCAAAGAAAATCCTGTTGTGCCCAGCCTGTGTGGGCTCATCCCCTCGGCCACGGTGCATGAGCAGGAATTGATGGAGATGTTTGGCATCACGGTGACGGACACACCGCACACCGGCCATCTCTTTCTGCCGGATGACTGGCCCGCAGACGTGTATCCGCTGCGCAAGGATTTTGATGTGAGTGCCGTGCAAGGAGACGGCCGTACCGCCGCCCCTACTCCCGTTGAACCGGGCAGCAACAAATTCATCGTACCCATTGGCCCGCAGCACCCGGCCTTGAAAGAACCGGCCCACTTTGAATTTGCCGTGGATGGTGAGATTGTGACCGACGGCGCGGTGCGGCTGGGCTATGCCCATCGTGGCATTGAAAAGGCAACCGAAGCCCGCACCTGGACGCAGGATCTGTACCTGCTGGAGCGCATCTGCGGCATTTGCTCGCACATTCACACCCTGGCCTATGTGCTGGGGGTGGAGAAGTTGGCGGGTGTCACCGCCCCGCCGCGCGCCCAAGCAATTCGCGTACTGGTGGCCGAGCTGGAGCGATTCCACAGCCATCTGCTTTGGTTTGGCGTGGCCGCCCACGAGGCCGGGTTCGACACGCTGTTCATGTACACCTGGCGCGACCGCGAAACGGTGATGGACATTCTGGAAAATCTGACGGGCAACCGGGTGAATTACTCGGCCAACCTGCTCGGTGGAGTGAAGTTTGACGTGACCCCAGAGCAAATCGAGATGATCCTGGAAGGGCTAGACTTTTTTGACGGCCGTATCGAGCATTACCTCGACGTGGTGAGCAACGACGGCATGTTCCTCCAGCGCACCCGCAACATTGGGGTGATGACGGCCGTTCAGGCGGAACAACTCGGTGCCGTCGGACCCAACGCCAGAGCTTCGGGCGTCACCCGCGACGTGCGCATCGAGGCGCCCTACGCCGCCTATGACGTGTTCCCGGTGGAGCCCATCATCGCCACCAGCGGCGATTTGGAAGCGCGTTTTGTCGTGCGGCTGCAAGAGCTGCAAGCGTCCAGCACCATGCTGCGCCACCTGCTGGCCAATTTGCCCGAAGGTGAACTGACGACGCGCATGCCGCGCAAAATCAAGCCGGGCGAGACAGTCAGCCGGGTGGAAGCGCCGCGCGGCGAACTGCTCTACTTCATTAAAAGCAACGGCGCCAACATGCCAGACCGCATCAAGGTGCGCACGCCCACGCTGGTTAATATGGCCTCAGTAATGAGCCTGGCCGTCGGCCACCAGCTGGCCGACATGCCCATGCTGTTGGCGGGCGTAGACCCCTGCTTCTCCTGCAACGACCGGGCCGTATCGGTGAAGTCTGTGCGGGCAGACGGCCGTATCTGGACTTGGTCAGAACTGCGGCAGTACGGCATTGATTGGTACGCAAAAAAGTAATTGAGTAATTCAGTAATTAGGTAGTTGGATAGTTACTCAATTACCTAATTGCCCAATTACCTTTTGGAAACGCTATGAACGGAATCCTAAATATCCTCGCCATTCTTATTTTCCCCAGCGGCATCTTTTTGCTGCTGAATGGGTTGGCTTACGAATGGGTCGATCGCAAGATGCTGGCCCGCTTCCAAAACCGCGTGGGGCCACGCTGGTTCCAGCCGGTGGCCGATGTGATCAAGCTGCTGGTCAAAGAAGAAGTGCTGCCCCGTGACGCCAACCACACCTTATTCATCCTGCTGCCCATCGTGGCGGTGGCCGGGCCGCTGACGGCGGCGCTGTACGTGCCCATCGCTGGGCTGCCACCCGCCTTTAGCTTCAAGGGCGACCTGATCGTGGCGCTGTACCTGCTGAGCCTGCTGACGTTGTGCACCGGGCTGGCCGGGGCCAACACGCCCAGCCGCTTCTCGCTGGTGGGCGCCACGCGCACCCTGACACAGCTGTTTGCCTACGAGGCACCGTTCCTCATGGCGCTGTTAGGGCCGGCGATTGTGGCGGGCAGCTGGCAGATTAACGAGATTATGGGGTTTGCAGACGGCCGTTGGCTGCTCATCACCCAACCTCTCGGCTTCCTGGTGGCCATCATCGGCCTGATGGGCAAGCTGGAACTGCCGCCATTCGATGCCCCCGAAGCCGAAACGGAAATCGTGGCCGGGGCGTTAACCGAGTACAGCGGCCGGGGCATGGCCCTTTTCCATCTGGGCAAGGTGGCCGAATTAGTCATTGGCCTGACGCTGGTGGCCACATTTTATCTGGGCGGCGTCGGCTCGCCGCTGGAATATCTACTCAAAACGGCACTGCTGCTGGTTGGCTTGGCCGGTTTCCAGGCGTTGATGACCCGGCTGCGCATCGACCAGACGGTGGGGCTGTGGTGGCGCTACGGCTCGCTGCTGGTCATTGTGCAGTGGCTGATTTTGGCCGTGGTTAAATTTATTCAGGCAGGAGCTGTGTCATGAAAGTTGGAACCATGCTGCAAGATATTGTCACTTCCCTGTTCCATCGTCCGGTGACGGAGCAGTATCCGTTTGAAAAGCGACCGGCACCCCCGCGCACGCGGGGTATGCTGCACTGGGACCCGGAAAAATGCACGGGCTGCTGCCTGTGTAATAAAGATTGCCCGGCAAACGCCATTGAGCTAATCACCATCGACAAAAAAGCGAAGCAGTTTGTGCTGCGCTATCATCCAGACCACTGTACCTTTTGCGGGCAATGTGTAGAAAGCTGTCGCTTTGGCTGCATTGAGATGTCCAGTGAAGAATGGGAACTGGCGGCGACGAACAAAGAGCCATTTACGGTGACGTATGGACGCGACGAAGACATTGAAACCATGCTGGCGAAGCTCGCTTCAGGCGACCTTGAACCGGCTGACGAAAGCTGAACGGCCGTTTCGCCTGGCAGTTTTAGGCGTAGGGCAGGCGCTGCGCGGGGATGACGGTGTGGGGCTGGCGGTGGTGCGAGGGTTACGGCCGTTTGCCCACCCCAACCTACTCCTCATCGAGGCGGCACACGCGCCGGAAAACTGCACCGGCCAGGTGCGCCGTTTTGCGCCGAACCTGGTGCTGCTGGTCGATGCCGCACGGCTAAACGAACCACCCGGCACCATCCGCTGGCTGGATTGGCGCCACTGCGACGGCCTGAGCGCCTCGACCCACACCATGCCGCTGTCGCTGCTGGGGGAGTATTTTACGGCCGTTCTCCACTGTGATGTCGCTTTAATTGGCATCCAGCCAGCCAGCCTGGAAATGGGCGAAACCCTTTCACCGGAAGCCACGACAGCGGCTGCGCAAGTGGTAGATGCTTTGGCAAGCATATTTGCAAAGGCGTAGAAAAATTGTTGCGGGACGCAGATTTTGGTCCGCATCGGCGGGTTTATCTGCGTCCTATTTTTTTGTTTGCCAGAACGGCCGTAATCCCCGACAATACCGCTAAACAACAACTTACTCAAAAACGCAAATGTCTACCTTCGAATTAGCTCCCTACGTGCCCAGCAAATGGCTGCCCGGCGGCCACACCCAAACTGTTTTTGGCCGCATGGTCCGCCAAAAATATGGCATCATTTTTCAGCGTCGCCGCCTGAATACGCCGGATGGCGATTTCATTGACCTGGATTTACCAGAGGTCGCTGGTTATTTGCTGCCAAAAGACGCACCGGTCGTTTTGCTGCTGCATGGGCTGGAAGGCAACGCCCGGCGCAGCTATGCCCGCGAAACTTACTACCGTTTGGCCCAGCTGGGCATTCGCAGCGTGGGCCTCAATTACCGCTCATGCAGCGGCGAGATGAACCGATTGGCCCGCTTTTACCATTCCGGGGCGACGGATGATGTGGCCCGGGCGCTGCAAGCCGTCGCGGACTGGTTCCCACACAGCAAGCGCGGCCTGATTGGTTTCTCGTTAGGCGCAAACCTGACGCTGAAATTTGTCGGGGAGCAAGGGGCAAAGGCACAAAAGTGGGTGGATACGGCCGTTGCCGTCTCCCCACCCTTTGACATGAAAAAAAGCGCCGCCCTGATGGAGCGTGGCCTCTCTCGTTTTTACACGCGTTATTTCTTGCGATCGCTGCATCAAAAAGTGCAGGCCAAAGCCAATTTATTGGCACCGCATCTTGACGTTAATACATTGCTGGCCGCGCGCACCTTTCGCGAATTTGACAATTACGGCACCTCACGGCTGGCTGGCTTTAAGGATGCCGATGATTACTACGAGCAGTGCAGCACGGCACAATTTGTGCCTCACATCCAGGTGCCAACGCTGATCCTGCGTGCCCTGGACGATCCGCTATTTGCGCCAGACGACGTGCCTTATGCAGCTCTCGACGCCAACCCATGCGTAACAGCAGGCATTGTGCCCCACGGTGGGCACATGGGCTTTGTGGCTGGGCGTCCCGGCCAGTTTACGTGCTGGGCCGAGCAGGAAGCAACACGGTTTCTGGCGGCAAAATTGCGTGAAGCGTGATTTTCTCTTCACGCTTCACGTTTCACGCCTACAGCTTCAACCGCATTACCAACTCGCCATCATCTTCTTCGCCGGTGTATTCAAACCCCAACTTCTGGTAAAACGGACCGGGATTACCGGGGAGCTCCGGCACGTGGCTTACTTTTAGCTCAGTAGCGTTGGGGCGAGTTTTGACATACTCGACGAGTTGCGCAATGGCTTTACGGCCGTATCCCATCCCCTGAAATTCATCAGCCACCATCAGCCGCCACAAAAAATAAACCGGCTCCTCCGGGTCATCGTACAGCATGATGAAGCCCACCGGCGTCTCGTCGGCATAAATGCCACGGAACCACGCTTTGGGTTCAAAATGGGCCTGGGCAATGGAGACCGCATTGTTGGCCACCATTCTCTCTTGTGATTCGGCAACTTTCATTCTGAGAAACGGCCGTAATGTTTCCCGCTTGATTTCCCGCAATGAAACGGCCGCATCCCGCCCTGGTTTTTCCACTTCTTCGCTCATGTTCCACTCCTGATTTTGGCGGTGTACAGTTGGTAATGAGGTGGACTATCGGTAACCAGCCGCTAAATCCACCATTAACACCTCTTTTACTGCCACCACCTATGCTTTCTGTTATGCTATAATTTATTGCCTTACATAAAATAACCCATGCAGCCTTCACTGCATGTTTTCCAGATTGATTTTAACCGTATTCATGACGTTGTTACCACAAATCATCCAGCTGCTAACTGAATCGCCGGGCAACATTGTTTACCATCTGGTGACGTTGTTTGCGCTTCAGGCCGTGCTGGGGATTGCTTTTAGCCAATGGCAGCGCAACCGGCAAGACAAAACGGCCGTTCGCACCGCTCTCGCCGCCGCTTTTCTCATCGCTGGCCGCCTCATCATCATGATCGCCAGCCTGATCATCGTCAACAATGCGGTTTCCTCCATCATTCTTTTGCCGCCACTGGAACAAGCCATCAACACGGTAACGGCCGTTTTCCTGCTGTGGGCGTTTATTCCATCTCCCCAAAACATGCCGCGCTTGGGCCACGTGCTGCTGCTGTTTGCCCTACTCACCATCGGCATCATGACCCTCTCCTTTGCCCAGGTGTGGGCAGCACAGGTAGCCGAAGCCCCGGTGCCCAACCAGCTGCCTTACAACGGCACCCTGCAAGCTACCATCTGGGGGCTGGTACAGATTGTGCTGATGGCCTTTGGCTTGATTGGCACGATGGTGAACGGCCGTTTGCGCCGCACACTGCGCCCGCTTATTTTGGGGCTGCTGCTGCTGGCCCACCTGGCCCACTTCTGGAATTATCCCGAGCTCATCCCATCCGGCACCGACATCCCGTACTGGATTCGCCTGGGCTATCTGGCGGCGCTGCCGCTGTGGGCGGTGATGACTTACCGGGAATCGCTGGCCCCGCTGGTCGCTTTGCAGCTCAATACCCTGCCCGCCTATGAGCAGTTGAACCATTCGCTCAATCTCGCCGCCAACGTCATCCATTCAGACAATACGCGCAGCCGCCTGCTGGCCGCCGTAGATATGATTGCCCGGCTAACCGATGCCGCCTTTGTGGGCATTGGCCTACTGCCGGAAGAAACGCCGGAGACCGTTCGGCTCATTAGCAATTTACCCCAGCCGCAAACCAATTCGCCCCGCACCTGGCAGCTGCATCTCAGCGATTGGGAACCATTTCAGCAGCTCATGAAAACCGGCAAAGGCAATCATTTGCCGCTTACTGGCTCCCGCGCCCGACAGGTGTACGCCCTGTACGAGGCGTTGGGCATCGGCGCGTTGGGTGGCCTACTGCTGGAGCCAATGCACCAGGATGACAAGATCATCGGGCTGCTGATTTTGGCGCTGCCAGACGGCCGTATCCAATGGCCCACCGCCCAGCAAGCAATCCTGCCCGGGCTGGCCCAATATGTGGCCCAGGCGCTGACCAACAGCCTTGCCCCACCCCCACCGGAAGAAGAAACGGCCGTTGTTGAAGCCCCCCTGCCCATCGAGATTGACCCGAACTTGAGCGGCCGTTTAATTGCTCTGGAAGAAGAGCGGGAACGGCTGGTACAAAATCTGGAAATCGCCAACAATCGCTTGCTGCAAGCTGAAACACGAGCCGCTACTGCCACCCGCCGCGCCCAGGATTTGGCCGCTGCCTTAGAAGAAATCGAAACGCTCAACCGGGATGAGCGGATAAGCGCCCTGGAAGAAGAAGTGGCGACGCTGCGCGAATCGCTCATCGAAGCCGAAGAAGCGATGGCCCTGGCCTCCGCTGGTGAAGGTGGCTTAAGCACCGAATGGGTGATGATGACCATCACCCGCTACTCAGGCCAGCTGGAAGAAGCGCAGTCGCGCATCGTCAGGCTCGAAGGCGAGCTGGCCAAACGCGATCGCGGCCCGTCTGATGCCATGTTAATCTCCCTCATCCAGGAACTGCGCACGCCCATGACCTCGATTGGTGGCTTTACCGACCTGCTGCTGGGGGAAACGCTCGGCATTTTGGGCGTGAAGCAGCGAGACTTTTTGCAGCGCATTCAAGCCAACACGGAGCGCATGGGCAGCCTACTGGAGCAAATTTTGCAGCTTACGGCCGTTTCTGAACCGCAAGCCACCCCGGAAGATGAGATGGTCAATGTACGCGAGGCGCTGGAAACGGCCGTTAATGGCGTTGTGAACCACTTACGTGACAAAAACTTGCAGCTTGACCTGGACATTGACCAAGATTTGCCCGCCCTGCCCGTCAGCCGCAGCGCCCTGCACCAGATTTTCAGCAATCTGCTCAGTAATGCCTGCCTGGCTTCCGCGAAAAACGGCCGTGTCATGGCCACCGCCTACGCCCAAAGCATTCCCGACCGCAACAGCCATACCAACGAGATGATTCGCTTCCTGCAGGTCAACATCAGCGACAGCGGCAGCGGCATCCGGCAGGAAGATCTGCCCCGCGTCTTCAACCCCCATTACGAGGCCGAACATCCGCTCATTGCCGGGCTGGGTGATACTGGAGCAGGCTTGTCTATGGCCTACGAACTCACCAACACGCACGGCGGCCGCCTCTGGGTAGAAAGTGAACCGGGCCACGGCAGCACCTTTTCGCTGCTCTTTCCCATCGCCACAGAACCCGCGCCGGAAACAATTATCAACGGCAGCCAGAGCACCCACTCATGAAGCAGGAAACCATCCCCTCTGGCAGCTGGCGCGTTCACCTGCTTATTACTGGCACCGTGCTGTTTACCATTTTTTTGGCGCTGCTGTTGGCCCAGATGGACAGCTTGCAGCGGCAAATTTTGCCCTCACCCATTGCCATCGCCATTACCAACCTGAACGCCACGCCCACCAGCACACCGCTGCCCGCCATTCCACTGCTCACCGGCACCCCCACATCATCCAGCAATAACGCGTCCTCCAATCAATCAAGCTGCGCCTTCACCCCGGCAGATTGGGTCGAAACCGCTGTTTCATCCAGCGAATCCCTGCTGAGCCTGTCCATACGCTACAACGTGCCTGCCGAAAAAATCCGGTTGGCCAACTGTCTAACCTCAGATAGTTTGCTTAACCTCACCACGCTCTATCTACCCAATCCCGCCACGACACCTACAGCCACACCCATTTGTGATCGCCCGCCGAGCAATTGGGTGCTGACAAGCGTGCTGCGTGGCCAAACTTTGTATCGCCTGTCACTCATTTTCAACGTCTCGATGAATGAGATCATGCGCGCCAACTGCCTGACCACCATCAATTTGTACGCGGGCCAGCCGATCTACTTGCCCGGCCCGAATGTGCCACCGCCTGCGGCAACAGCAACGCCCAACCCCACCAGCACGGCAACCAGCACCGCTACGGCTAGCGCAACTGCTACCAGCAGCCCGACCGCAACAAACACACCGACCAGCACGGTGCCGCCGCTGCCAACTGTCTCAGCCACGCCGACCAGCACGGCAACGGGCACTCCTACCAGCAGCCCAACCGCCTCGCCCACGGCTAGCGTCACACCGACGGCAAGCAGCACGCCCACAGCGAGCAGCACCCCGACCGCTACCCAATCGCCAACCGCCACAGCGACGCCAACCGCATCCCCAACCAGTTCGGCCACGCCCACGGCAACCAATACAGTGGCCCCAACGCCAACCAACACGCCAACCGCGTCGGCTACACCCAGCAACACGCCCGTACCTACCAATACCGCCACAGCTACCAATACGCCATCTGCCACACCTTAGGAGTTTAGTAGATGCCTTTGCTCAGCCTGCCGGAACAGATCAGCCAACATTTCAGCCTGGATGAGCTGCGCAGCCTTTGCTTTGATGTGGGCATTAATTATGAAAGCTTGCGCGGGGAAACGATTGAAGCCAAAGCCCTGGCGCTGGTGGAATTTTGTGAACGGCGGCAGTTGCTTGATCGTTTGTTGGCTTCGTGTGCCGCCCAACGGCCGTCTCTCGCCTGGGCCCCCGATCAATTCCGCCTTACAACCGCTGACCTGCGCCAGAAATATTGCCAATACCTGATTAACCGGTACCAATACCTCGATTTTCGCGGCATGGGCGAGGCTAACCAACCGCCGCTGCGACTGCCGTTGGAAACCATGTTTGTGCCGCTGCACGGCCGTATCAATCGCCTCCACACCGACAGCAGCAGTCAACCGCCGCCCATTCAACCCTTGCTCACCCTTTTGCAGCAAAATGATGGCCTCGTGGTGCTGGGTGGCCCCGGCACGGGCAAAACCACCTGGCTCAAATACCTGGCGCTGCAACTGGCCAACGACCACGGCGCTGAACTAGGTCTGGGTAAACGTCTGCCGCTGGTGCTCTCCCTCTCAGCCTATGCCACCGCGCTGGAAAAAGAGAATGTGCCGCTCAGCCACTTTTTGGCCGATTTCTACCAAACATTAGGGTTTGACCAACCGCTGGACGGCCTGATCCAGACCGCTCTGGCAGAAGGCCAGGCCCTGCTGCTGCTCGATGGTCTGGACGAGGTGGCTGACGCCAATTTGCGGCATCTGCTCAGCAGCCGACTACACGATTTTTTCACCATTCAGCAGCAAAATGGCAACAAATTTGTCATCACCTGCCGCCCGGCCACTTACCAGGCGGTGCGCTTGCTGGCTGATGGCTTAACCGAATGCACCGTTGTGCCGCTGGATCAGGCACAAATTGAGCAGTTTGTCCAGCAGTGGACGGCCGTCTTAAGCCGAGAAATTGGGGAAGAAACGGCCGTATCCCAACAAACGCGCCTGCTCACCCTGCTGGCAGAAAACAAGGCAGTCCGGGAGCTGGCCACAATTCCCCTGCTGCTCACCATTTTGCTGCTGCTACAGCGGCAGGGCACCATTCTGCCCCAAAAGCGCGTTGCCCTGTACGACCTCTACCTGCACACGCTGCTGCACCATTGGCAAATTGCCCGCAGCCTGGACCGCCCGCCGGAGATGACCTTCCGCCCGGAGGAAATGCTGCAACACCTGGCCCAGCTGGCCCTGTGGCTGCACGAAAACAACGCACAGCGCAGCCAGGCACCCACCGGCGCCGTGCTGCAAGTCTTGATGGCCCGCCTGTCTGCCGAGGGAAACACTAACCCCAAAAACGCAGCCGAAGCCATTTTGCACGCCTTACAATCAGTCACCGGCCTGTTAGTTACCCCTACGCCGGGCCATATTGGCTTTTTGCATCTGACCTTTCAGGAGTATGCAGCGGCGTTGGCTCTGGCCGACTCGGTGGATGAAACGGACCTATCGCCGCTGCTGGACACCCTGCGCACCATGCTGGCCCAAACTGGCTGGCACGAGGTTATTTTGCTCATGCTGGGCGTGTTGGCCCAGGTGCAGTTTCGGCCTGATTTGGCCAACAGGCTCATGAAAGAACTCTTAAATGGGGCAAACACCGTGGCCGACAGTGAGACGATGCTGCTTTTGGGCGAAACGGCCGTTCTTCTCCACACCGATTTAGCTGAAGAATTGCAAACGGCCGTGCCGCAAGCCCTCAGCCAAACCGCCACGAGCGAGCGTTTGCCAGCCAACCCGCGCATTCAGGCGGGGCAGCTGCTGGGCCAGCTAGGCGATCCGCGCCCTGGCGTGCTGACGCTAAACGAGATGCCATTTTGCTACGTGCCAGGTGGGCCATTTTGGCTGGGCCGCACCGAAGAAGCCACTGTGTATGATGACCTGCCCGAGCCGTACTGGATGAGCCAATTTCCGGTGACGCAGGCGCAGTTTGCCAAATTTGTAAATGCCGGTGGCTACAGTTTGCCGGAACTGTGGTCCGAAGCCGCCGCCGTTAACCGCTGGCAACCGGGCCAGGTGCAGGATTGGGCTCAGCGCGGCTGGCGCTCAGAACCGTTTGCATACGGCCGTCCTTTCAACCTGCCCAACCATCCCGTCGTGGGGATTACCTGGTATGAGGCGCTGGCCTTCTGCCGCTGGCTGACGCAGCAGTGGCACGCAGCTGGCATTTTAGCCGAGGGTTGGCAGGTACAACTGCCTTCAGAGGTTGCCTGGGAAAAGGCGGCACGAGGCGGCCTGCAAATTCCGCAGCAGCAGCTCATTTTACCCATCGCTGCCGCCATGCAAAATCCGCTGCCCAACCCATCACTCACCGAAAATCCAGCGCCGCAACGGCCGTATCCCGGCCAGACCAGCCTCACGCCGCAAACCGCCAATGTGAACGATACGGCCGTTGCCACCAGCAGCGCCGTCGGCTGCTTCTCGCAAGCTTCGCCCGTGGGCTGCCAGGAAATGTGCGGCAACGTGTGGGAATGGACGGCGAGCCGTTTTCGGCCGTACCCATATGACGCCAGCGACGGTCGTGAAGCGCCAGACGTGAAGCTGTACGAAGAGATGGTGCTGCGCGGCGGCGCTTACTGGAGCGATGCCCGCACGGCCAACGTCACCTTCCGCGCCCGCCGCAGCCCCAATGATCAAAACAGCAGCTATGGCTTCCGCCTGATGCTCACCCCAAAATGATCCCATCCTACCAACCAGGCAAAGTGAAATTTGTACCTTTTTTGGGTTGCCTGTACGGTGGAACTTGCCTATAACCTAACAGGTAGCGTTTGTATTTCTGAAATCTATTTACATCTCAACTGATTTGGAGCTATGACAAAAAACACACCTGGCTTGATTGTGCTGCTTGGCTCAGGCGAAACAATGCCTACCAGCGGCAAAACGCATGAATATGTTGCTCAACATCTGCCTCCTCACGGGCGCGTCACAATTTTGGAAACCCCCTCCGGTTTTGAACCTAATTCAGATTTGGTTACGGGGAAAATAAAAACCTTCCTGGAAAAGCGTCTGCAAAATTACGAACTGGACGTGCAGCTTTTGCCCGCACGCAAAAAAGGGACCGAACTCAGTCCAGACAACCCTGAGATTGTGGCCCCCATGTTTGAGGCGGATGAAATTTTACTGGGGCCAGGCAGCCCCACGTACTGCGCGCGTCAGCTGCAAGATAGTTTGGCCCTGCACATTCTCCGGGCGCGGCACCGGCTGGGCGCCACGCTGTTTTTGTCCAGTTCGGCCGTTTTGGCTTTTAGCGCCCAAACCATGCCCGTGTATGAAATTTACAAGGTGGGCGAAGATTTGCATTGGAAACCAGGGCTTGACTTCATGGGCGATTATGGCCTCAGGCTGGTGGTGATCCCCCATTGGAACAACACCGATGGCGGCAACGAACTGGACACCAGCCACTGCTACGTTGGCACAGAGCGATTTACCCGCCTGCGCCAGATGCTGGACCCGAATTTCACTATTGTCGGCATAGATGAGCATACTTCTTTGATTGTGGATTTTGAGGAAGAATGCTGCCGGGTCATGGGCAAAGGATCGGTGACGCTGGCCAACCAGACTGAGGAACGAATCTTCAACAGTGACGAAACGTTTCCCATTACTGAGCTGGGCGCGTGGTATTTGCCGGAAGCAGGCGACGGCATCCCTGCTGACGTCTGGGAAAAGGCGGTGCGCCTCCAGCAGCAAAAGGAAGCGGCAGCCCAGGAAAATGGGCAGAGCAAAGCGCCATCCGAAAAAGCGAAGCAGCTTCTGGCACAGCGCACAGAAGCGCGCGAAGCCAAGGATTGGGCTAAAGCTGATTCTCTACGCGACGAGTTAGAAGCGCTGGGCTGGCAGGTGTTGGACACGCCAGAGGGGCCAGTTTTAGAACCCATCAAGCAAAGTTAGCCACCAAATGAGGATGAGAATGGAACCAAGCGAACGATTGATAGACGTGGGCATCAGGCTGCAAGTGCGGGAATGGTCAGGAGAGGCTGGGAAACGGCCGTTTCTCCTCGTGCATGGCCTTTCCAGCAACGCCCGCACCTGGGACGGCGTGGCCCGTGTGTTGGCTGAAGCTGGGCATCCGGTAACGGCCGTTAATCAACGCGGTCACGGCCAAAGCGACAAGCCGGACGAAAGTTATGATTTTGCCACCGTCACTGCCGACTTACGCCAGTTGATTGATGCCCTCGGCTGGGAAAAACCAGTCCTGGCCGGGCAATCGTGGGGTGGTAACGTACTGCTGGCCTTTGGCGCACGCTATCCGGGGGTGGCCAGCCATCTGGTATTTGTGGACGGCGGCTTTTTGGAGCTACAGCAGCAGGGCAGCTGGGAGCAGGTTTCTGAGCGGCTGCATCCACCCGTGTTTACAAATACGCACCGCGCCGACCTGAAAGCGCAGATTGCCATCTTCCAGCCAGAATGGACCGATGAAGGCGTAGAAGCAACCTTGAACAACTTTGAGACGCTGCCCGATGGAACAATACGGCCGTGGCTCTCGCTGGACCGCCACATGAAAATTTTACGCGCCATGTATGATCAGCAGCCAGCCGTACTTTATCCACAAGTTCAGGAACCCGTGCTCATTTGCGCCGCCGACGACGGCAGCGAGTGGGCGCAGCGCAAGCGCGGTGCGGTAGACGCCGCAGGCGCAGCCATTCCCCATGCCGAAGTTCGCTGGTTTGAGCAAACCGCGCATGATATTCATGTGCATCGCCCAGAACTGCTGGCACGCGCAATGCTTGATTTTGTTGAAAGCAACTAGTTAGTGGTTGTGGCTCTCGCTGGAAGTGTGGTGTGCCAACTTCCAGCCGTTCCCCCGCATCCTGGCGATGACGGAGACTGCTAGAGGTTGATCACACGGGCATTACGGCGAAAGCCGCAACTCTCGGATTGATCAATCGTGAGAAGCGATACAGATTGGGCCTCTTGTTCCAGGTATGTGCTGTTGTGTAAAAGCTTTCCTGTTTTTGGCTTCATCTGCAAAGTTCCCACCCTATTACCCAATGTGGGCCAGGGTGTCCCTTTTTGCCTCGATTCGTTCATGACGAACCTCCTTAAAAAATTGTTCTTAACTTTGTGTGATGCAGTGAACCTGTTGTCTTCTTGAGGGCTGCACCAGAGTTTTGACGAAACTGAGTACGCTGCCTATATTTTTACGGTGGCGTATACTCATCTTAACGATATTAGTGTCAGTTTGGTGTCGTTCAGGCTGCAATTTTAAGTGAAGATTTTGTGAAGAAAGTGACATCCCTATAATAGTTACAGTATGAACCGCTGTTGATTGATACAAGTTTGGCGAATTTTGCAGCCAGGTTTGTTCTTTCAATCAACTTTCATTAAGTGCCAGAATCCGGTAGAAGGTTGCAAACTGGACCCATGTTTCAAAGTTATCGTCGCTACCCTAACAAACGCTTTCTTGTTTATTTTGCCCTGCTTGGGTTGTTAGCGGCCTGTGTTCCCACAGAGACAGTCCGTTCGCCTGCAACGCGGGCGGCTGTCAAGCCAACGTCCGTTGCTACGATATTGCCTCCGCCCGAAACGGCCGTTTCTCACTCCACCCCCACGCCAATCGAAGAGGTAATCCAAAACAAACGGCTGGATACGGCCGTCTCTTCCCCGCTTAACACACGCTCTCCCCTGTCTGCCCCGGCAGCAGAGGAGCAACTTTACTACCTGCCGCTCGACGGTGAGATGAACGTGGATTGGCTCATCAGCAACTACGTCGATCAAGATTGGGAAGCGTATCAAAGCAGCGATTACAGACAGGGTAATCTGACTTACGATGGACACACCGGGACGGATTTTTTGCTGCGTGATCTGGCCAAAATGGAAGAGGGCGTGGCAGTGCTGGCGGCGCGGGCAGGCACGGTGGTGGAGCTGCACGACGCAGCCAACGATGCAGGGAACATTGATGCTGAAACCAATTTCATCACGATTGAACATGCAGACGGCAGCAAGGCCCTCTACCAACATTTGCAGCAGGGCAGCACGCAAGTCGCCGTAGGAGATTTTGTCTCTGTGGGGCAGCCCATTGCCCTGATTGGGAATTCGGGCAACTCACTCAATCCGCATTTGCATTTTGAGGTGCGTTCGGCAAACGGCCGTCTCATCGACATTTTCAACGAGGGCTTAACCGCCTTCGACTACCCCTATCCCGACAAACCGTATGTTTTTCAGGCAGGCGTCACGCGATTATCTGATCCAGCGCTGCAAAATGATATGTTCCGCTACACGCCCAATACGCTGGCGGTGCTGCCCACCACGGCATCTCCTGCATTCTGGTTCAAAGCCGTCAATGTACAGGCCCAAGACCGGCTGCACTCTGTTTTGGTCTACCCAGATGGTACTGAGCAGGCGTTATTTACGCTGCAAGCCAACCAAAATCAGGCTGTCGTGTCCTGGTATATTTATGCCAATCCACTTCCGCCAGGTTGGTACTCTGTCTGGTATTTTTTCAACGACGAGGTTGCCAGCAGTCAATCACTCAGTTTCCAGGTTGTGCGCTAAGTACGGCCGTTCCTTTTTGTACACCTCTCCCAATTTCAGATACACTTTCAGGCGCAAAAGTAAAGGTGAAAGTGTTGTATGACAAAAAGACAGTTAGGTTTGATGTTTATTGCGCTGGGTGGGCTGGGTGTTATTGGTCTGTTTGGCGTTGATTTGTTGGGGGCGGGCCAGTTTAGCGGCATTGGTCCAGCACAGCGGCTGGGATTACTAGCAGCGGGCGCGGTCATTTTAGTAGGGCTAACGCTGCTGCCGCTGGGGGACAAACCAGCATGAGCAGTGCAGTGAGCGAACAGACAGAAATGAAGACGACAGGGTGGGAAACGGCCGTATCCTACCTCCCTAAAATTCTCATCGGGCTGGCGCTGCTGGCTTTTGTGGGCTACTTTGTGGTGTACAACATGTACGCCGTCGCCCTCTTCCGCTTCCCCTTCGACTACGATCAGGGCGAAGGGTTTGAGCTGATGGACACGGTGCTGTTCAGCCAGGGCGAGTGGCCGTACCGGGACAACGACAGCTACCCGTTTTACTCCTCCAACTACCCGCCGTTATTCCATGTGGTCATCGTGCCGCTGGTGTGGGCCTTCGGACCACAATATTGGACTGGACGACTGGTTTCGTATTTGGGCACGCTCATCACCGCGGCGGCCATTGGTTATGCCGTGCAAAAAGCAGGCAAACGATGGTGGCTTTCGCTGCTGGCGGGGCTGGCTTTTCTGGCCTCAAACTACGTCTACCACGTGGGGCCGCTGTTTCGGCAGCACATGTTTATGGTGATGTTTGAAACAGTGGCTGTCGTGTATCTGGCCAAAACCATTGAGAAGGAGGAAACGGACGGCCGTTTCTATAACAAGCGCCTTTTGATGGTGATGCTACTGCTCCTCGCTGCCGGTTACACGAAACAATTGGCTTATGCCACGGTTGC
Organism: Ardenticatenaceae bacterium; assembly: GCA_020634565.1. Lineage (GTDB taxonomy): Bacteria > Chloroflexota > Anaerolineae > Promineifilales > Promineifilaceae > Leptofilum. The sequence goes on along the minus strand of JACKBN010000004.1, from coordinate 193,364 downwards.
GGCCGTTTTTATCTTTCTCTTTTTGCGCCAACCCAAGCGGGCCATCACCTGGGCCGTGCCCTTTGCCGCCGTTACCGGTCTCATTTTTCTCTGGATTAACGTGGCCACCGACGGCTACTGGTTCCTCAACACGGTCACGGCCAACATCAATCCATTCGTGCCGGGTCAGGCAGAAGGCCTGTTCCGCCAATGGTTTCGGCTGCATACGATTTTGACAGTAACGGCCGTTCTTTTTGCCATCTACCAGCTTTACTTTGAGCGATTGTCGATCTACTCAATCTGGTTTGTGGTGGCCGTGGTCAACAGCGTCACAGCAGGCAAATGGGGCGCAGGCGAAAGCTACTTTGCCACCGCCATCGCCGCCAGCTGCATCCTCACCGGCCTCGCCTTCAATCGCCTGCTAGATTGGTCAAAGTCCAAACCATTCACCGTTCGCAATTCACAATTAAATATTCACCATTTGGCTTTCGCCACAGTGATCCCGCTGCTTTTCCTCTTCCAGGCGCGGCAGATGTTCCACATGCCCACGCACACGCCCACGCTGGCAGCCATCGCCAACGCGATGGGCCATCCCACCGAAGTGATGATTCCTCCGCAAACTTCCTGCTCTGCCCCGCGGGATGCAGAACCGATTCCGTATGTGGATTCGGCAGGTGTGTCGCTATTAGGCCGACTGCCTACAGCGGCAGACACAGCCGCAGGGATTGAAATTACGGAGCACATTTTACAGGGCGAAACGGCCGCTTTCAGCGAAGATGCCGGATTCAATTTCCGTGCAGGACGGGAAATCATCACCAACCCCACCCAGCTGCTAAATTTGTACAACAACAACCAGGTTGATCTCACCGAAATGCTGGAAATGCTCAACAGCCAGGCGTTCGATACCGTTGTTCTGCGCGCCCAGTTCTATCCACCACCCGTGCTGGACGCCATCGGCCAACAGTACGAAACCACCGATTTGGTGCAGATGAACGGCTTTGTATATTGCATTATGCGACCACGCTAAACGAAAAAGAGAGGCAGCTCCTACCTCAATTTAAAGGCTCAAAATTCAGAAGCCAACTACCGAGCGGGACCTTTGGGCTTGACATTTTCTCTCTGTCAGGACCCCCGAAAGCGGCTTTGATACTTTCGTCCTGTATCTTTTTCCTCGAGTAAAAATTATACTTTCACCATATTTTAACTTGTGGAAACAACTCGATGAGCAACGAAATTTTAATTGACCTGGCCTGCCCCAGCTGCACGCATCCGATCAACCTGAAAGAACAGGGGCAACTTATAGAATGCCCCGCTTGCCGCAGCCAACTGCTGTTAGACGGTCATGTCTGCCCCACGTGTGCTCAATACCACAAAGAAGAAACGCCCTTTTGCCGAGCCTGTGGCACCGCCATGACCCGCACCTGCGAAAAATGCAAAACCAGCAATTGGGCTGGCGCAGAATATTGCCAAGATTGTGGCGCCGTGCTGGACATTTTCCAACTGCTCAACATGCAATACAAACATTCCACCATGACGCGTCTGGATGAGCAAATGCGCGATGCTCAATATTTTAAAGACAAAGAAAAAGCCGATTCAGAACGACGCATGGCCCAGCTAATGGAACAAGAGCGTGAACGGTTGCAAGATATTCGCGAGCGGCAGCAGGCCCAGAAAAAGCAAGATCAGCAATTGATGATGACGGCCGTATTTGTGCTTTCTATCTTTGTCATCATCGTGGCGGCCTTCGCCGTTTTGTAGGCAGTATCCCCTAAAGCAGGCTACAATAGGGCGTATGTCTCGCCCGTACACCATCGATCTCCCCAGCTTTGCTGGCCCCCTGGATTTACTGCTTCACCTTATCGAGCGTCAAGAGCTCGATATCACCGCCATCTCCCTGGTAAAAGTAACCGAACAATATCTGGAACAAATTGAGATGATGAAGCAAAATCGGATGGAAGAGCTGATTGACTTCCTGGTGGTGGCGGCACGGCTGGTGCAGATTAAAAGTCGCGCTTTGCTGCCACAAACGCAGATCATCATTGAGGGTGAAGAGGAAGAAGAAGACCCCGCCGAAGCACTGCTGCGTCAATTACGTGAATACAAGCGGTTCAAACAGTCTGCTAGCTGGCTGCAAAACCGAGAAGAACAAGGTTTACGCACTTACCTGCGCGTAGCGCCTCCCCCTAAACTGGAAGGCCGGCTGGATATGAGTGGGGTAACGATTGATTCGCTGCTGACGGCCGTTCGTGATGCGCTCTCTCGTGTTGATGATCGGGAAGAGAGTGTGGCCATTGTGCAGCCCCGCCGCATCACCATCGAAGGACAAATTTCGCGGCTGCGCCAGCGGGCTAAAACGGGCGTCGCCTTTGGCTTCACTGAGCTACTTTCCGCCAAAACCAGCCGGGTCGAAATTTCGATCACGCTGCTAGCAGTGCTGGAACTCATCAAGCGGCGTGAAATTTTGGCCACCCAGACGGAACTGTTTGGCCCCATTGAACTGCGCGCCAATCCAGAAAATACGGCCGCACAAACGGCCGTTGCCTAACCCAATTTTTTCACAACCAACAAATCAAGGATTTTGCGGCACCAGCTTTTGCCGATGAATAAGCCAGAGACAGGTAAGTGCGCCACTCATGTCGATGGCCACATCTACCAGACTGGCGTTGCGCCCCGGTGTAAACATCTGGTGGAATTCATCGCTTAAAGCATAGAGAAAAACAAGCAAACCCGCAACGAGAAACGGCCGTTGCCAATCCAACACCGCCCTCAAAGCCAGCAGCGCCAACGACGCGTACGCTAAAAAATGTCCCAGCTTCTTGACGCCTAAATCCCAAAGGCCAAAGTTGGGCAAATCCGCTGCGGGTTGATTTGACGCAAAAAAAATGACCCCCATTGCCAGCAGCAACGGCAGCCATCGAGCCCACCAGGTTGAGCGTTTCGCAAAAACCCAGCTCATCACTATTTTCCTCACCACCACATGCGCTCTTTACCCAATTGATACAGCCGCCAAAACACAAAAACAGCAATAGCAATTGGCACCAGGAACCGAATAGCGGTTAATCCGCCAAAAAAAACAATCGCTCCCAAAAAGAGGAGCGATGCCACCACAATCAGCCGCAGCTGAAAAGGATTGATATTGGTTTGTGCGGGCTCTGTCGAACGAACCCGTTGGGAACGTCGGCAAGACGTAAGATTGCCTATGCGAATGATTTCCCCATCTAGCTGCCATTGGCAGCCACACCCCTGACACTGGAGACAAACCTGCGCGGGTTGGCCTGTTTCCAAATCGGTGCGTTCTAGAATTTGCCCCCCGCAATGATCACAATCGTAGCCGCTGTCATTCCAGATGGTTTCCGTTTCTATCATCTATGCGTTCTCACCTGCTTTTCTTTGAGTGCCAATGTTAGTTCATCCACCCAAATTCGCAAAGTGAGGAACGCCCCATTCAAGAAACGTTCATTCTTGCTTGATACGCTCGCATGTTTCTAGCAGCAAATTGTAGCTGCTGTTGAAGCTTACATAGACAAAACCCCCGCAAGTTTCACAGGAGGTTTGGTATTCCATGGCTGAGCCGACAACCTGCTCCCACGGCTCCAACTGATGCCCATGAATGGAGGCCCATGCTTCAGCTTCACACATTTGACGTTCCAGGGAATCGGTTTGCTCTTGCTGAGCAGCATCATCATGGTCTGAAGCTGCTTCAACGATGGCCCGTACGGCCGTTGTCAACACCAAATTTTCCGGCACACCTTCAGGTAATCCCTCTACCTTATGCAACAGGTGCTGCAAAACCATGCCGATCTCTTGGCGAGTGGCTTCGTCGTAGCGCGGTACCAGTGACCCTTCTTCCAGAAGGCCTACCAGATAGCGGATGGCCATTTTCAAATGCTTTAGTTCAGTTTCTGCGGAATTTGACATACTGCTTCCTCAATAAATGTAACTATGAATTGTCTCATTGTGGCACGCTGATACAAATTGCACCAGAGGAAGTTTGTACCGTTGGCCTCAACTTTACAGATTATTGAACTGGGCGCGCAGCATATCACGTTCGGCCGTTTTGCGGGCAATTTTGCGCTCCAGGTCGTTGGCCATCTCGGCCAGTAAATCGCGCCCTTCTCGCTGGGCCAGCTTCACCTGTAGTGCCAGTTCTACCATCGAGCGGTTGGGCAGATTTCGCAATTCATTATCCACGGCGCGCAAGCGACGGCGACAGCGTTCGATTTCTTCCTGCAGCGCCTGGGCCATTTCCTGGTCTACTGGTTGGGCAGCTTGCTGACGACTTTGATGCGCTTCCAGCTCTTCGGCCAGAGCCATCAATTCCACCATACTTTGCGCTTTGTAGGCATCGTTAATGGCGGCCATTTTGTCCGTGCGATATTGGCGGTCTGCCTCGTTAATGGCTAAATCCGGGTGAAACTGGCGCGCCAGCTGACGGTATATTTTTTTCAGTTGGGCTTGCGTAGCAGGTGGTGGCGGTGGCGGAGGTTTGGGAACGGCCGTTTCTGGTGACTGCTGCCATGTTTGGCGAAACTGCTCATCAACCGGGTCAAACGCAGCGCCAGAATCGCTAAAACTTTGCTGGTGGCGCATCAGCTTGATCTGCGTCAGGTAACTGTTCACTTCCGATTCCAGCGTGGACAACTGATCCAGAAGCTGCCCTACATAAGCTTCAAAGCGAAACTCAAAAGCCTGCACATCTTCCAGCTGGTTATTTAATTCAGTTTCCGCTTCCGCCAATTCCGCGCGCAGCTGGTCCAGCTCCAGCCGGAGCCGCTGTACTTTTTCCGCGGTTGATTCAGAAAAGGGAGCCATCATTCAAGTTTACCGCAAAACGCCACACTGTGAAGAGCCGGTTCAGCGCCAAGATCGATCGTTTCCTCAACAACTTTTCATCCTGCAACTTTAAATCTCAAGTACAATGATGCCGTGATGCGCAAGAAATATTTCTGGCTAGGTTTGTTGGGCGTGCTGTTGGTGGGCAGTGTGGGACTTTATTTGCTTTACCCACGCCTCATTCTGGCGGCTCATGCCCGCTACCCGGAAGCTGTGCCCGACCGACTGCTCTTTTTAGTCGCCACCCCGCTGCCAACCGCCTTGCCCGCACCCACACGGTTAGCGGACGGCAATCAGTTAGCCGTAATCGAGGATCAGTTGGTGGAATTGCAAGCGAGCGCCACGCCCCTGCCAACGCCCACACTGCAACCAACATTCACGCCTCAATCTTCGGCCCCCGATCCTTCGCCAAGTTCAGAGCAAGTTCTTCCATCGCCCACCCCCGAGCCCACACAAACAGCCACACCGCAACCGCCGACGGCAACACCATTGCCAACGGCCGTTCGCCTGGAAAACATCGCAATCATTCCGCAAAAGTTTAACAACTGCGGTCCGGCCAATCTCACCATCACGCTGGGCTATCATGGCATTGAAGTAGATCAGCTGGACGTGGGGGACGCCATCAAACCCAATTATGATGATCGAAACGTCAGTCCCTGGGAGCTGGTTGATTATGTCAACAGTGAAACCGATATGCAGGCTCGCTATTTTGTGGGAGGTTCCACTGAGCTACTGAAGCAGCTTATTGCCGCAGGCTATCCCGTTATCATCGAAAAAGGACTGTACCCCAACGCCTGGGAAGGCTGGATGGGCCATTACCTGACCGTGATTGGCTACGATGACATCAGCGAAGAGTTCATCAGCCTGGACACGTTTTTGGGACCGTGGGACAGTAGCGGGCGGCGCGACAGCTATGCAACGGTGGATGAATTTTGGGAGATGTTTAACCACACCTTCATTCTGGTTTATCCGCCGGAAAAGGAAGCTGAGCTCTTAACGCTGCTGCCGCCAGAGCTGAATGATCCGGTAACAATGTGGCAATTTACGGCCGTTTCCAATCGCGAGCAGGCTTTAGCCCAGGCAGATAATCCGTATGCCTGGTTCAACTTGGGGAGCAGCCTCACCCATCTGGCTCAGCTAACCGACAACGATTTTTTGTATGCCAGTGCCGCCGCTGCGTTTGACGAAGCACGCACCGTTGGCCTGCCCTGGCGGATGTTGTGGTATCAGTTTGAACCGTATGAAGCGTATTTGGCCAACGGCCGTATCGACGACGTTTTCACCCTCTCCGACGCCATTCTCTCCACTGAAGGTGGCCAAAACGTGGAAGAAACTTACCTTTACCGCAGCCAGGCGTACGCTGCCCTGGGGGATGACACGGCCGCAGCCAATGCCCTGGCCACTGCCCTGGAACTCAATCCTAATTTGGCAACGGCCGTTTCCGACTAATTTCTCTCTTTTCTCCGTATTCTTTGGGAAAATCAATTTTCGTTGAAAAAATGCGTAACGCGCTCAATAAACAACTCATCTGCCTGACCGCGGAAAGTGTGCGGCGTGGTGTAATAAGTGTGGCACTCCACCGGCTTGTTTAGCGCCCGCAGCCGCTCACACAAATCCTGGCTCCAGGCCATAGGCACAATTTCATCTGCTTCGCTGTGGTGAATGCTAATGGGCGTGTTGATGCGGTCCAAAAAGTAGATAGGTGAGATTTGCGCCACTTGGGCGTCGCTGGCGGCCAGCTCAAAGGGGCCGTTTTGCCCGCCAGACCAAACCTGAATTTTCTCGTAGTTTTGTCGTTCGTCGCCGCTCATCGCGCCATAAAGAACGGCCGCACGCAAATAAGGCTCGTGGTTCACCGTCAGCACCCGCAGCGCCACGCCGCCCCCCATGCTGTGTCCCCACAAATGAATTTTGTCTTCATCTGCACGCCGCAAGTAGCCGAATGGATCCTGGCTCTGCTCCCGAATGATGGCAATCAAATTCAGCACGTCGATTGCGTAGCCAATGCGGTATGGATTTGGCCCTTCATCTGAGGGCGGATAGTTGCGAAAGTTGGGATGAATGACAAAGTAGCCCGCCTCAGCCAAAGCATCGGCATAGCGGCGCGTGTAGGCAATGGTGTCGTAATCGGCCGGATTGATGTAGCCGTGCAGCACCAGCGCCACCGGAAAATTATTGCCTTCATTGGGCACGTTCATAAAACCGTAAACCGTCAGGCCATCGCTGGGATAGGTGATCAGGTACCGCGTAAAAATCTCCCCCTCCTCCAGCGTATCAATGATGTCTATCTCCCCACCGCCATAACTGCGAGCGGTTAAGGCATCAATCGTCAACTCGGCGTAGAGGTCAGGCGTTGGTGTCGGCTGTGCCAAAGTTGCCGTTGGCGGCACACTTGTTAACGTTGGCAATTGTACGGCCGTTGGCGATAACGCGATCTCCCCTTGTAATTCCACTGACTGATTACTGCTAACTGCTAACTGATTACTCTCCGGCGGCAACAGCGTCGGTTCCGGTTCGGATTGCGGCTGCGGCACAAACGTCGGTGGTTGTAAATCCGCCGGGTTGACGGGCTGCGAGGTGCAGGCCACCAACCACAGCAAGATAAGCAGCAAAATAAAGTACGGCCGTTTCCACCAAATTCTCATGCCCCGAGTGTAACAAAATTTCTGCAGCGCGTCTTTCATCGCGGCCCAATTCCCCATTCAGGTCTTGACAAACCCATTAAAACTAATTATATTAGTCTTCAAGATTAATTGCGTTAGTTTTCAGGGATCGAGGAACCGAATGAATCAACAATTACAAAAAATGCCCCAAGTTTTGCTACATGTGGAAGGAGCGGCCGTTTTTATTACCGCCCTGGTTTTATATGCTCAAAGCGGCCTGAGCTGGTGGTGGTTTGCCCTACTGCTTTTTGCCCCGGATTTATCCATGATTGGCTATTTACGCAACGAAGCGATTGGCAGCCTGCTTTACAACATCATCCACACATACGTGCTGCCCATCGCTTTGGGCCTGACTGCCTGGTGGTTCAATTTTGAGCTGGGCTGGCAGTTGGCTATCATCTGGCTGGCCCACATTGGGATGGACCGGCTTGTCGGCTACGGTCTAAAATACCCCGAAAACTTTAAAGCCACTCATTTCAGCAAGGTTTGAGCCAGGAGCAAAAAATGCCTTATCCCAGTCAGGTAGATCGTGAATCCATTATTGCCCAGGCATGGCAGCTTATCGAGGAAGAGGGGGTGGACAATTTGTCTTTAAGCAAGTTGGCCGCCTCTCTTAATGTGAAAGCGCCGTCGCTCTATCGGCACGTTGCCAACAAGGCCAGCTTGCTGCAAGCCGTTAATTTGCACACCTCGCAGCAGCTTGTAGCCACCATTCATGAGACAGCCAGCCAGTCAGAGGGCAGCGCCATGGAGCAGCTTACCAAACTGATGCACAGCTACCGCCGCTTCGCCCACGCACATCCACACAGCTATGTGCTGGCTTTCACCAACACCAACGACGAGCAGCGCCCCAATGAAGAGATGCTGACTCAGTTGGCAATCCCCTTGCAGCATCTGATGACGGCCGTTTCCGGTCCCGAGCATTCATTAGCAGCTTTGCGCGGAGCAATGGCCCTGGTACATGGTTTTGTCTTGTTGGAACTGCATGGGCAGCTGCGGCGTGGGGGTGATCTAGAGCAAGATTTTGATACGGCCGTACGGGCTTATCTACAAGGCTGGCAAAAAGGGGAAAGCACTTAAAGTGCGTATAAACAAAACGACCGTCACGCAGTGTGACGGCCGTATCAGGACTCCCAAGCAGAGGTGGTAAATGCTCGTTTAGTTCGCAGAGAACGGTGTGACGGTTTTAGCAGCAGGCGATGCCGGTTCTTCGCACAAGTCAAAGGTTTCATAAACACCCTCTTGTTGGCTAATGCGAGAAGACACGGCACAGGCCGAAACAACCAAAGCAGAGGCTATAAAGGATGCGGCGGTAAAAGCTAGAATAACGGTCATCTTGGTTTCTCCGGTCTCGTTCTCTTCTTGAACTACTTTCTTAAAAAATCTCACAAAATCTTTGTAACTTTTTTTGTAAGATTGATATAAGTGTAAAGATTTCCCGAAGCCAAGTCACTAGTACATCCAGTATAGTACCCAGGTTTTTAGGGGGTGAGCGTAATTACGATGGGATCAGGCAAAAGAAAACTATTGTTAGGAACGGCCGTTCCCCCCGCATCAATCATGGGTAAACGTTCCCCCAAATTGGCATCATACAGCCCCACTACCACCTGATAACGCCCCGGTGACAGCCCCCATAAATCCAGCGTCGCCACATCGGTAATCAGCTGATCTGCTTGCCATTGGCTGGTAGGGCATTGCCAGTTACACGGGATGCTGTCCAGCTGCCGTACCAGGGCGCCATTTTCGTCCAGCACGTGGACAAACAGCTTGAGTTCCTGCTGTGGCGCAGCCTGTGCCAACCACTGTAGCGACAAATTAAGCTGGCTTCCCTTGGACCACCAGCGTACATCTTGCAGCACAATCGCTTCCCCCAATTGGGCATTGATCGGCATCCCAGCCAGGCGGCGCTGCCCTGCGGCATCTACCAATAGCGAGTCAGGCAAAACCAACTCAGCGGCACCGCAGCGCAACGCCAAAGGATACTCACCTTCAGGAATATTTGTGGGCAAAAGCATGTCAAACTGCGGCTGAGCCACATCCCCCACTTGCCAACTGGCTACAGGATCGATGAGAAGCGTCTGTGACGAAACGGCCGTATTCTCCCCCAACACAAATTCACAAGACGCCCCCACCCCAGCGAGATTTTTGAGTTGAGCGACCAGATGCAGAGAAACGGCCGTATCCGTTAACCACATCTCCGTCTCCAGCAAATCCACATTTTCAGTTAAGGGGCGCGGCTCCTGAAACTGCCACGGGCGCGGCTGCGCCACATCATACACCGCTTGCGTCTCATCCTTGAAAATGGGCAGCAGCGGCAGTTGCGCCTCAAACGCAGCAAACTGCGCCGGCGACGTATAAGGCAGGTGCATTAAAAAGTAACGCACGCCGGTTTCGTTAAGCTGCCGCAGTGCGGGCCCAATCGCCACAATTGGCTCAGAAAACGTCGTAAACAGCTCAGGCGACATGGCATTGGGAATATCATCGGCCGGATACAAACGATGCAAAATTGGCTCCTGGCTGATAAACGCGTACGTCTCTTCGGTGTAGCGCGAGAAATGCCCTTCCACCGTGGGATGCCCGTGCAGCGTTTGGTAATAAAGCAGCAGCTTGGCCAGATCGTACCCCATCGGCACGTTTACAACGCCAGCCTCCGGCTCAATTTGGGCAAATTCAGCCAGGTGCGGGGAGCTGAGCGGCAGTTCCCACATGGGCAATGGCGCGGGCAAATAATCGAGCAGCAAAACAAGCCCAACCAGCGGCAGCAGCCAACGCCCCTGCCGCTGCTGCCACAACCAGGAGACGGCCAACCCCACCAGCACGGCCATCGAAACCACCAAAAGCAAATTAAAGCGCTCCGGCGTGCGGATGGCCGAAATAGGGAAAATGGATTTGATCAGATTGTAAGGCAGTTGAATTGATTCATAGACGGTGCCGTTAAAGCGAAGCTGGCTGCCAGCGGCCAACACCAGCCAGACCAATCCGCTCCACAGCCAAAAGCGAGCCTCGCGCCACTGCTTCCACACAGCCAGCAAACAGAGCAGCAGCACCCCTAGACCCAAATACGGCATAAACGCCTGGTTTACGCGAAAGGTTTGGTAAATGGGCACCACGGCCTCGCCCCAAAGCGGTTGGTAGGTGGGCGGCACCACGTACGCCAACAAATCAGTTTGTTTGATGATGCTCTCGTCAACTTCTGCGGCCGTTCCTACGAGTGCGTCCAAATTATTGAGAATGGGCCACACGATGGGCAAACTGAGCACAAAAAAGGCCACTCCCAGCAGCAGCAACTGGCGGGCTGTTTGCAGCCAGGCGATGGGGCGGTTGGTCCAGGCCCACCACGGTAGGTAAACGGCCGTCCACAAGCCCAAAAACACTGCCTGCTGAATCCCTGACCAAAACGAGAGCGACAGAAACACGCCCGCCAATACCGCGTTACCCCAACCCGGCTGGCGCAAGCTGAGCCACAAAAAGAGGATGTAAAACGGCCACCAATGAATCGTGCCCAGGTGCATGTGGGCCAGATATTGGGTGAGATGGTACGGGGCAAAAGCGAAGACAAAACCGGCCACAAAGGCAGCGACGGGCTGTTTAGTCAATTCATCGACCAGCAAAAACATGCCCCAGGCTCCCAGCCACATCCCCCACAGCCAAACCAGGTTAAACGCCGCCACCGGGCCAGCCAGCGGCTCTAGCAGCCACGCCAGCAGTGAACTGAGCAGCGAGTGGGAATGGGCCAGCAACGATGTTCCCTGCGGGAAAAAGATCACTTCCGTGGAAAACCAGCTATGCCCGTCGGCAATGGCCCGGCCAATCCACCAGTTGTTCCAGTAATAAATCCAGTTGTCGATATTGTTGCCAATAAGCCGGTCTGGCAGATGAAGAATGGCGGGGTACGTGAGCAGCAGCACCAAAATAAGATAAGCGACGGCGGCGTAAACGGCCGTTCCCCTTACACGTTTTTTGAGATTAGTCAGCATAATTTGGATTAATGATGTATTGCCACCAATTGTTGGCAATGCCCCGTGTTTTGCCCGCCACGTGCGGCAGATGACCCAGCCACCACAAATGATGCTGCCGGATGTCGCCGTTGCCCCATTCACGGCAGTTTACCGGCTGCGGCTCGCCGCTCAGGTCGGGGAAATTGAGCCAGGTGTGGCAGCGGCTGGGCACGGTACGCCGGTTGCCCCAATCGTAGTCGCGCTCGCTGTTGGGCGCAAAATGCACATTGCCACATTCCGCCTGTCCCGGATGCTTCTGGTCGTAGCGGATAAATTTCTCCCACAGGTTCGCCTCGCCCCGCTGGCGACGGTACACATGGCTCATGATCGATTCGGCGCGATGACCTAAATTCTCCAGCATCTCGCCCGGCCCACGCTCAAAGCTAAAACCCATAACCACAAAGCGGCGCTGCGCCTGTGGCTCGTTGAGCGGCGGCGCGTTGCACCAAAACGCATCTTTGCCCACCATGCGCGATTCAAAGTAACCCGCATACGGAAAAGCCATCAGCCACACTTCATCAATGGCACCCGCGTTGATTTTGGGGATGATGTTGAACTCGTGGAGGATACGGCCGTAATCCACCCCATCTGGCTCATGAAACCCCGTCCGCGTCGTAAAGCGGTGCACGTACGATTCCGCGTCGTAGACAAACCCATCCTGCTTCACCGGGAAGCCATCCACCTCGATGCGCTCCACAATTTCGTAGTTGACGTAGCCGTGGCTGGCCACGTTCACATCGTAAATGTACTGCGCCACCAGCTCGTCCGGGTTTTGCCAGCGCATCACTTCATGCAACGGCCGTCCGCCATAAGACGGCACGCGCGGATTGTGGATCACCAGCAGCACCTTCGGCTGCACCGGTGGCACCGCTTGTTGTGGGGATTTTTGGGTTTGGGACGGCCGTATCCAGCCAAATAATCGTTGCAGCATGTTTTGTAATTGGTAATTGAGTACTTGGGTAATTTTTCAGCATAATTACCAATTACTCAATTACGTCTTCTTAATCCTCTGGACGTTCGCCCGCCTGCGCCATTTTCACCAGCTTTGGATCAAAACGGGCCATCGTCTCCACGAGATCGGCCTGCGCCGCCATCACCTCGTGTATGTCCTTATAAGCCATCGGCACCTCGTCTAGTCCGGCGGAGAGCAGCGTCACGTCTCGCTCACGCAGGAACTTCTTCACTTCCGACCAGGTAAACGACTGTTTCGCTTTTTTGCGACTCATTCGCCGCCCTGCGCCGTGCGACGCCGACTTGAGCGACGCCTCATTCCCTTTGCCGCGCACCACAAATCCGGGCGCTCCCATCGAGCCAGGGATGATGCCCAACACCCCTTCACCCGCAGGTGTTGCACCCTTGCGATGCACAATGACCGTTTCGCCATCATGCTCTTCCTTCCAGGCAAAGTTGTGGTGATTTTCAATGTCCAGCAGCACCTTGGCGTTAAGCGCCTTGACGACGTGCTGGTGAATGCAGGCGTGGTTGGCGGCGGCGTACTGACCCATCAGCTGCATGGCGGCCCAATAGTCGCGCCCGGCGTCGCTATCTAAATCCAGCCAGGCCAGATGGCGCAGCTCTTTGGGCAATTCAGGGTGCAGCTCCATCGCCAGCTTGCTGTAATGATCAGCCACGGTTGCGCCAGAACCGCGACTGCCGCTGTGGCTGAGCAGCGCCAGATATTCACCAGTCGGCAAACCAAGCTCGTCATTCAAAATGGTGAGAATGCCAAATTCGACAAAATGGTTGCCGCTGCCGCTGGTGCCGAGTTGTTCCCACGCTTTGTCGCGCAGCCGTTTGGTAACGGCCGTTACCCCCCAATCTGCTTCCATCACCGGATGATCGCGCCGTTCGCCCTTGCGAAAGTTAGCCCCGATGCCAAAGCGCGTTTCGTACTCGATGGCGTTGGCCAGCCGCTTCTGCTCGCCGCGCAGCGTGTGCGGCGACAGATCCAGCACGCTCAGCTTCATGCGGCAAGCGATGTCTACCCCCACCGCGTAGGGAATGACGGCATTGCGCACCGCCAGCACCCCACCGATGGGCAGGCCGTAGCCCAAGTGGGCATCGGGCATCAGCGCCCCGCGCACGGAGACGGGCAGTTGGGCGGCGTTTTTCATCTGGTTAACAGAGTTTTCGTCGAGGTTATCGCCCCAAATCTGGAAGGGAGCCGGTTCTTTACGTGGTTTGAAGCTGGGCTGCGCCTGCTCGTGATCCAAAATGGCAACAGCCAGCTCGCCAAACAGTTCATCTTGCAAATAATCGGTTGGATTTTCGACAACGGCCGTTATCAAATCAGGAATATCTCGTTTGGGAATGCCAAAGCTGCGCGCATCGCGAACGGCCGTACCTGCCAGCCGCATCGCTTCCCCCTGTGGCACACCCAATCGCGCAAATTTTCGTGCATTCATCAGTTCAAAATCCTTGCTAACTTATCTCTTTTGTTGTTGGTATTGTAACAAGGTCGCTCCCCATTAGCAGAAAATGTTTTAATTTACGTTTTGTGAAATCCGTTGGCACCATTACAATCAGTCAACAGGAGTTCTTCACCACAAACAAGCTCAAAAGTTAAAATTATATGCTCGATAAGGAAACAGAAAAACTTATACGACTTTCCAAAGGTTCTGCATTCAGAGCTTTTGGATTTGGAGTTAACTCTCTAGATTTTGCTAGAGCACAACTTAATCTCCAAGAAAACGATCCTGTAAATTATCGACTTTTTACAGATATTGCTGATCGTATTCTATTTGTGGACCATCTAAGATTTGAACTGTGGCAAGCATTGGAAAGCAGTGATGGGGGTTTTGGTGATTCACTTCGCCTGATTACAAACTTGGATTCATTAGAAACTTATTTACTTTGTACTTGTATAGACGCCCTCGCAGGTGGTAGAGACTTTGTTACTTTTGCTGATTGGGTTCAAGAAAATCAGGAGAAAGTCGCCGAGCAGCTTGGAGGCAAAGCAGTTACATCAACTAATGAATTTTCAAGTATTACAGCTAATTTACATGACTCTTACACATCAGAAGAAGTTGGATTAACCAGAAAATTTACTGCCTTTTTTCAAGAGCTTCCAGAGTTTTTAAAGCAGGCGCTAGCTCAAAACATTGTGCTTATAAAAGGTGATTATTGGTCCCATAATGCAAAGCAAAAGATGCAAAAGTGGCAAAACTTGAGTGTAGATGATCAAGTGAAAAAGATTGCCGGAGAATATCTTTATAGTGTTCGCCGTAGCAAATATACTCATGCCGTCAAAAAGCATGAGGCAGCTGGCGGTTTTTGGAAACATCTAAGCCAAACGCCCTTTGAACCTAATGGATGGACACCAATTCGGCTAAAAAGTTCCAAAAATCCCGATAAAGTTAAACTTACAATTCTGACTTCTAACACAATTGAAGAAAGTTATCTGTTACGTGCAATCATCTCCTATCACGTTTTGACAAATCTACTAGGTTATTCTGTTTCAGATAATTATTTGGAACAGTTTCATAAGTATTATGAAGCTCTTATGGAAATTCACAATTTCTTGCGTGAAATGCAAAAAAGCATGGAATATTTGGACTTTCTGTTAACACCACAGGCAAATCTAGATGCGGCAGAAACTTATAAAGATGATCCTGTACGCACTTTTCCTGAATCTCCTGCAGAAAAATTACTAAATAAATATATCGATTTCGTCAGCTCACTTGAAACTGACTTTCATCACTATCATTCTTGCTTACAAAAACTCAATAGTATGATTATCGATTTCTATCAGGAGAACGAGTCAAGATTGGCAAACTCTGGTGAAAAAGATTCGGCTCTGTCAGAATTTTCCCAAATGATACAAAGTTCTCCTACAACTAACTCATTACGTTGGTATCACACATGGATTTATAAAAATCTAAAGCGCCATGTTAGAACTGGCCAAATTCTTTTGAGCTTCGGTGGTATTGTACCTAATCAATTTTCAGATTCCCCGTAACTTTGCAAAAGGGCTTAAAATTTTTGGAAGCCTACTATTGTAATTTCAATGGAAGACTGATATTCAAAAAAAACTGCCATATCGAAATGAAACAATACGGCAGTTTATACTCATGGGGTAGGCATAAAGCCTACCTAGCTAGGTGATCACAAGGATCATCCCTACATTTTGGTTTTATACCCGAACGATGTGAGGCAGAATTACCGGACGGGACTGCGTTTGGCGGTAGAAGAAGTTCTCTAGCGTTTGGCGGATGGTGTCGTCGTGGGAACGGCCGTTTTTCTTCAAGGCACGCTTCAAATTCCGTTTCGCCTCATCCATCAAATCTTGCGAGGAATCCATGCGCAAAAAGCCTCGGCTGATGAGCTGCATTTCGCCCGCCAGCTTGCGTTTCTTGTTCATCGGCACGTACACCAGCACAAAGCCATCTTGCGACAATCGTTCCCGGTCGCGCAGCACCAGATCGCCAATTTCACCAATCAGTGAGCCGTCTACGTAAACATCATTGGCGGGTACTGCCTCGTCCAGCCACGCTTTTTCGCCATCGCTGACCCAGGTAGACCCATTGTCCAAGATGAAAATATTGTCGGCCTCCACGCCACTTTTTTGTGCGAGCTGAGCGTGCAGATGCTGATGGCGCGTTTCGCCATGCACCGGAATGAAAAAGCGAGGCTGCACCGTTTCCAACATGATGCGCATATCCTCACGGTTGCCGTGCCCGGAGACGTGCACCGTCGCCAGTGGCCCATACACCACATTGGCCCCACGGCTAAACAGATTGTTCAACATACGGCCCACGTCTTCCTCGTTGCCGGGAATGGTGCCGCCAGAGACGATAATCGTGTCGCCACTGTGAACTTCAACTTCACGATGTTCGCCCTTAGCCATGCGATTCAGCGCCGAGCGGGGTTCGCCCTGGGAACCGGTGGACAAAATCACCAGTTCGCCCGCTGGTATGTTGGCGGTAATATCTACCAACATCTTTTTGGGGATTTTGAGGTAGCCCAGGTTGCGGGCCAGTTCCACGTTTTGCTTCAGGCTGCGCCCGGTAAGCGCCACTTTGCGGTTGTGCTTCTGCGCCAGGTTCACAATTTCCTGTAAACGGGCCAACACGGATGAGAAGGTAGCGATGATGATGCGACGGCCGTTTGCCTCCGCAAATAGTTCATCCAATGCCTCTGTCACCAATTGCTCGGTGGGCGTGCGCCCTGGGCGATCCGCGTTGGTGCTGTCGGCCAGCAGAGCCAGCACGCCGTTGGGCGTCAGCTCTTTCAGCCGCTTCAGGTCCGTGGTGCGGCCACCGGCTGGCGTTTCGTCCAGCTTGTAGTCACCCGTGTGTACCACAGCCCCAGCTGGGGAATCAATCACCAGCCCCACAGAAGCGGGAATGGAATGGGCCACAGCAAACGGGCTCACCCGGAACGGGCCGAGGTGGATTGTTTGTGTGTCGTCGATGGTTTCTAGCGTAGTGTGTTCCAAAAGACCAGCTTCATCCAGCTTGCCTTTCACCATGCCCAGCGTGAGATCGGTGCCGTAAACAGGCACGTTCACTTGTTTGAGCAGGTAGGGCAGCCCACCGATGTGGTCCATGTGACCATGCGTAAGCACGATGCCCCGCAAAATGTCTCGGTTTTCGATAATGTATTGGTAGTCTGGCAGTACGAGGTCAATTCCGTACAAATCGCTTTCGGGGAACATCACCCCGCAATCAACAATAATCATGTTACGGCCGTATTCCAAAACAGTCATGTTCTTACCAATTTCCCCCAGGCCGCCCAAGGGAATAATCTTCAAATTTTTACTCATAAAACGTTATCTATCTTTATCCTTTGCTGTCCCAATAGCGAGGGGCAGCATCTAAAATGGTCTCTTCTTAGAAACTGCGTGTTTTTAAGAAGTTCAAATGGTTTCTCGAAAAAAGTACGGGCCAGAACGGCCGTACCTGAAATTTAATTTTGTAAATCCGGCCAACACCTACATTCACACGCCAAGCAATAACGCAGGCAGCGCAAAACGTTGCAGATGGTCGTTCCTAAACTGTGTCTAACTAGGGCAATTGGCTCAAAAGGAGTTTAACAGCGCAAAAGTTGGAATCAGGCAGGTATGGCAAAAGATCGTTACTTATTAATCACGGTAGCTAGAATAGCATAGATGAATAAGAAAGTCATTAAATTGGGAGTATTCTCATATTTAGAGGATCGGTACAGGCCAACAAAAAGCGACCTGCCCAGCAGGACAGGTCGCTATAAAGTCATTCCATTGTGAAGGATGAGATGTCGTTTACTTGTTGTATAAACGGCCGTCTCCCTCTTGATCGACCCACACACATGGGTCTTCCATATGGGTGCATTGGTAACCGGCAGAACATTTACGGTCCAACACGCGGTATTCTTCACCACCCTTGTTCATCAAGCCGACGGGGTAAACGCGCTTCTCAAAAAGTTCAACCTCACCGTTAACAACCTTGCAATTTTTGGTGCCCAATTTAATCCATTCTGCTTCTGCCATTTGTTCACTTCCTTTTCTGCTAATTCGGAAACTTATGCAATCTAGGGGGCAGTGTAAAAAAAACGGCCGTTCCTCAAAAGTGAAGAACGGCACGCACACGATCGATAAATGTCACACAGACAAATTTACACTTGCAGGTAAATTTTCCATGCTTCGGGGATACTGCCAGAGGCCACCAGGTAATCCACGCGGGGTGTTTTAGGCTCCCACAGCAGATGCATACCCGCTTCATGCGGCAGCCGATTACCTTTACGATTGTTACAGGATGAACAGGCACAGGCGGTATTTGTCCAGGTGTTACGGCCGTTTCGGCTTTTGGGCACAATGTGGTCCACCGAAAAATCGACATGCCGCAAAATACGGCCGCCTTGACGGCTGCCAGGCATGACCCCACAGTAAATACAGGTGAAGTTATCCCGACGCATCACCGCCCGACGGCTCCAGGATGCGCCCCGCTTGGGCACATTCACATACCGCCGCAGCCGCAGCACCGTGGGAATCTCCAACGTGGTGGCCGCACTAGACAGCACAACCATCTCCTCTGTTGCTGCGTCTACCACTTCACGCAGCAGCAAAGACAACGCCCGCCGTTTTGGAATCACTGCCAGGGGTTCGTAGCTTGCATTCAAGAGCAGGACTGCAACCATGTTCTTCTCCTTGCAACTGACCAATCCCGACCGATTGATCATGCCCGTAAAACCTATGACAAACTTTTAAAATTGCTTATTGGCAAAATATTTCACAAACATTTGCCAAATTCCGGCGCATTTTACCATAAAGTGCCAAAAAAGCGGTTAACTGATTGTTAAGAATTCGAAAAATTGGTCCAAGTAAAAATTTAGGGATAGATCACCGATTTGGAAAGCCCGGCCCCTTCCACCAATCGCGGCACAATGGCTTCCCAATGCACAGCCATAATGTGGACCCCGTTAATCTTGGGCGTTTTCTGCAGCCTCTCAATTAATTCCAGGGCGTAGGCAATGCCGACTTCTTGCTGCGCCTCACTGCTTTCTGCCGCATCCATACGCTGCAACAGTTCGTCGGGAATCACAACACCGGGCACGTTTTCCGCCATGAAATGGGCGGCGCGGCTGGTTTTAAGCGGCACGATGCCCGGCAGCAGGTACACTTTGTCCAGCAGGTTGCGTTTGTCGAGCGCTTCCAGCCATTCCAGAAAACGGCCGTAATCAAAAATCGGCTGCGTCTGAATAAATTGAGCGCCCGCATTGATCTTCTTCTCGGCCCGGATGGCTTCATATTTGGGCGGCGCGCCAAACGGCGAAGCCGCTGCACCCAGGAACCAGGTGGGGCGATTTTTGATCTCACGGCCGTCCAGGTAAACACCCTCGTCCCGCATGCGTCGCAACATCCACAACACCTGCACCGCATCCATGTCAAACTGGTCTGGCTTGGCCATCGGGCCAGGGCCAAAGCGCTGATGATCGCCGCTAAGGCACAAAATGTTATGAATGCCCAGGCCCGCAGCCCCCATCGCATCCGCCTCAATGATCACCCGGCTGCGGTCACGGGCTTGCAGCTGCATTACTGGCTCCAGCCCCGCATCCAGGCAGATTTTGCTGGCCGCCAGGCTGCTCATTCGCGGCGAGGCGGAGGCATTGTCTGTAAAGTTGGCCGCCGTCACGTAATCTTGCAGCCACCCCACCTTTTTCTCAATGATGTCGCCGGTAGCCCCGAGTGGTGGTGCAATTTCGGCCGTCACCACAAAATCACCCAACCGCAGCGCCGCCTCCAAACCAGAAGCGGGCTCCTCGTAGGCCGGTGGATGATATTCTGCATCCCCTTGCCACCAATCAGGCTGGCGCAATTCGTAGAAGAAGCGATCCCAGGCTTCCGTAAATTTTTCACGGTCCAACACCAAATCCATCAGGCGCGGGCCATTTTCCTGCGCACGCCAGTGAGCCAGCATATCCAGCCAGGTCTCAC
Source organism: Ardenticatenaceae bacterium (assembly GCA_020634565.1). Lineage (GTDB taxonomy): Bacteria > Chloroflexota > Anaerolineae > Promineifilales > Promineifilaceae > Leptofilum. Next base: position 173,481 of record JACKBN010000004.1, on the reverse strand, counting down.
GACCAGCACGAGATCCATCGATCGGGGCGTTCACTTCCAACAGCTTATCCAAACGACCCATCCGTTCGGCCCGTTCATAGATGACATACCAGGTGCAGGGTCGCGACGGATCAACTTCGCAATGTTCCGGCGTTGCGCCGCCGCATAAGCCATTGCGCAGCCCTTTGGGGCAGGTCATGGGGCAAGCAAAAGCGGTTTCTTGCAAAATGCAGTTGCCACACATACGGCAGCCAAACAGAGCCCCTTTAAGCGAGCGCTCAACGGCCGTAAATACCCGCATAGCCACTGATGATTCCCGTTGCACAGGGGCAAAGGCTGGTTGGTAACGAGGTGGAGAAAATAAAGGCACGATAAAGCCTCCTCAAAATAATAGATTTAAAACTTTCAGCACTGGTTTAATCTGATCAATCCCGAAAAAGATGGCGGCTTCTGCCAGACAGCTAGCGCATTTTGACCAGCCAGCCGGTCACAAACCCCAACCCAGCAAACGGAATTAGCCAGTAACCGGCCACAACCCAGCCATTGGCTTCAACCAGCGCACCAAACAACACGGGGGCCACAAACATGCCCAGATTCTGGCCGACCATGATCACAGCCATGCCCAGGCCAGCCAGCTGAGGTGATTTCATCAGCTCTGGCGCGGCAGCAAAGGTGGCCGTGGGCACAGCCCCAGCAATGAGGCCCAACACCACAAAAAAGGCGATGATTTGCCAGCCCACAACCCGAAAAGGCAGCAGCATCAAAGCGCCACACAGCAAAAAGGGGATGGTGAGCACCAGCTTGCGCGAACCAACCCGATCAGACAGCCAGCCCGCCAGAGGTGCAGAAATGAGAACAACGGCCGTTGACACACTAGCAATGGTTGCGGCCTCCGTCAGCGAGTAACCGCGCACTTCAGCCAGAAAAGTCGGGTAAAACGTGGCTAGCGGAAACAAAACCAGGTTAAAGCACAGAAACGTAGCCGCCAGCAACCAGATGTCTCGATTGGCCAATGCTTTGACCATATCTACGGCCGTACTGCCAATTTCCGAGGGCGCATCTGGAGCTACCTCTGGTGAGCGCAGCAGATACCCGTAAAGCAGCATGGCTACCACGGCAAATCCGGCACCAAACCACCAGACAGATGGCCAGCCAAAAGTGTCACTCAGGCGCGGAGCCAACAGCATCATAACAATGGTGCCGGTCGGCACCCAGGTGGCCCAAAGGCCCATCGGCATGCCCTGCTTTTCTGGCGGAAACCAAAGGGCAATCACAGCCGGAGCCACCACAGCAATCAAACCCATCCCAACGCCTTCAACCACGCGGCTAACGAGCAGCAGGCTCATGCTGTCTGCCATGGCTCCGATGATGGCGCCCACCGCCAGGCTACCCACGGCAATGAGCCCGGTCACTTTGGGACCAAATCGCTGGGTAATAAACCCGGCAGGCAAGGCCAGCAGCAGCCCGGTAACGCTAAAAACAGACATCAACAAGCCAGCTTCGCTCAGGTTAATGGCAAACGCATCCATGAGGACAGGCATCAAGGGGGGCACCTTGTTTTGGTTTAACGGCGCGGCCACGCTGGCCACAAAAACAGCAAAAAGGATAACCCAGGCATAAGGAGGAATTACGGCCGTTTTCCCAGGCGTGTCCTGTTCATCTGCCGGAATAAGATTGGTTTGACTCATAATTTTCAACAAGGGGGCCAGAGATGCTTGTCTCTGCGGCTCCTTCTACCCCCAAACAACTTGCTCACACCCAGCTCAGCATCTGGCCGGGTTGCGGAGCAAGCATCCGGTGCGAATGCTCACTCCGCCTGTTTTCATTTGTGTCCGGCAGCTACTTTTTCACTGAATCGATAAACGCACGCATCTTGTCATCGGTGCTGTTCTCGAAGTAACAACCATGTGCCATGATGTAGCCGGGTGTATCGCCAAACATATCCATCAAGTTCGCACAGTAAGCACGCACATCGTCGGTCGTGCCCGTGGCCATCAGAGAGGCGGGAACGTTTCCGGCAATGATCTGCTTGTCGCTCAAGATTTCTTTAACTGGACCCATTTCGGTCTGGTCAAAGTGGCACACCAGCGATTTCTCCGGCATTTCTGCCAGGTTTTCCAGCCGCTTGTTGTAAGAACCTTCGATAAACAGGTAGCTGGTGATACCTTCTTCGTACAACCCCAGCATGACCTGTTTCCAGGTGGGCCAGTAGAACTTCTCAAACTGCTTTTGCGACATGAAGGTGTCTGCACCCTTGTGCAAAACATACATCGCTGCGGGAGCCCCACTTCTGTCACTAGCGCCCACCACCGCATTGATCAAGACAGGCACATACGCTTCACACGCCGCCAACAGATCATCTGGATGACGGAACATGTCGGTGAGAATACCTTTGGTACCGCGCAGCGTATCGCCCAGGTAATCAAACGGGGTTTTGACAATGTTGAAGCCCATGCTGGGGAAGCCTGAAGCAGCAATCATGCCTGCTGTCTGGCCCACCGCACCAAGCATCTTCATGAGTTCATTGCCCGCTTCCATGAGGGTTTTCAGCATCGCCTGGAAGGGCGGCGTGCCAAAGGGAACGATGAGATCAATGATGTCTACATTTTCCGAAACGCGGGGCAGTTCCGTCAGCATGGCCATTGGAGCTAACGTCGGCATGACGCGCGGCAAATATTTCTTCAGCCAAAAGTCAGTCGGATCGGCGGCAAAATCGCGGTATTCATCCGCCCGCATGTATTCACCTTCCACCGCCTGAATGGTGAGTTCGTCAGGCAGCTTTTGCCCGCCCCAGATGTAGGTCTGGTAGTTCAGCATGTCCATCACTTTGCCGGGGTAAGGCAGGGGAGATACGGCCGTATCCGGCTGAAACTCGTTGTGGAAATCCAGCAAAGGCCCGCGCAGCTTCTCGTGGTTGTAAACGATGTCCTTGCCAACCATGCCTTTACGGCGCACCACATATTCGTTGGCGCCCATAAAACCGTCCGCGATGGGGCGATCATGCGGCTCCATGTCATAAATTTTACGAATCCGGTCTATGCGCTCTTTATAATTTGCTTCAGCTTCCGGGCTCATAAATTCCACTGGCTGATTTTGCCAATGGTCCAGGCGCAACTTGCGCCGTTCGAGGGGGGATAATTCATTCCAATTATCAGGTCTGGTAAACATATCTGCTCCTTTTATTGCTTATGCCCATTCTTTGGCCAGTGCAACAGCGGACATGGCGTCACGGCCGTATGCATCGGCACCGGTGTATTCACGAATTTGTTCATCAATCTGGCCGCCGCCAATCATGATCTTCACGTCTAAGCCAGCGTCCTTGAGGGCCGCCACGGTCTCTTTCATGGGGTCGTAGGCCAGGGTGAGGAAACCGCTCAGGCCCACAATGGTGGCGCCGGTTTCTTTGACAGCTTCTACAAACTTGGCTGGCGGCACGTCTACACCAAGGTCGGTGACTTCAAACCCGTTCAGATCGAGCATGAAAACGACAATATCTTTGGCGATGTCGTGAATATCGCCTTCGACGGTGCCAAAAACAACCTTGCCCAGCTTCTCACTTGTGGCTTCTTCGGCCATACGCGGTCTGATCACGTCGGAAACGGCCGTCATCATTTCCCCCGCCAAAATCAGTTCCGGGATGAACGCTTCGCCCGTCTCAAACCGCTTGCCGATCACATCCATGGCCGCTTTGCACGCGTTCAAAATGTCCAGCGGAGACACGCCACTGTCCAGCAGGTCGTTGGTAATTTTGAGCGCATCCTCTTCGCGCATATCGGTAATCGCATCAATCAATTCTTGTGACATTCTTTTCCTCACTTACTTGTTTTCTTTTGACGTCACGTTCCGGAATGTTTTGCTCATCCCATGCTCGGCTGCTTCGCTGTCTTCTTCATAAGCAGGGCGATTATTGGGGCCAGCCTTATCAGGAACAGATGTAATAGCTTTGCCATTGGATAATGTTGCTGACCGCTATTACATTGACTTCATAAATCTAAAATTGGATGGCGTTCAAGGTGCATTTTGAACGCCATCCTCTAACTCACATACACTCATAAGTACAATTTTTAGCCATTGGTAGACGGTGCCTGTTTATCCTCAACTTCAGCATCAATCGAAACTTCAGGAATGGTAATCACCATAAGCAATGAAACTGCCATGCCCAGCGCACCAATCAGATAGATCAGCTTAAGTCCGGCTTCCAGATCCGCTGCACTGTTTTGGGCCAGACCCAGGATAGCCGGCGCAATGGCCATGCCCATCATCACCACGAAGAAGATCGCACCCACAGCCACACCCAGCAAGCGCCGCGGCACGGCAAACTGCGCCACCAACGTATTCACCGTCGGCATCACGCCATTACCAAGCGGTAATCACGATAAACAACCAGATGGGTGTTTCTGAGCTAAAGCGCCACATAATAAACATCGCAACCGTTAAAATGGCGTAGCCAGTCACAAACATCCACTTGTATTTTTTCGTCTTGGCCAGCGCGAAGCCTGCGGGCACCCCCATGAACGCAAACAACATGCTAAAAGGCGTCAGCATCGAGCCGCTAACGGTGGGGCTAACACCCATCACTTCTTGAGCAAAAACGGGACCGTAGATCATCACCCCCAACAAGCCGAAGAAGGACATGAAGCCAGCGCCTGCGGCCGTAAGGAAGGTGCGATTGAACAGCACCTGCGGGTCAAGAATAGGCGCTTCGGCTTGTCGTTCTATGGCAATGAAGCCGGCCCAGGCAATGACAGCCACGACGACTAACCCAATGCCCAGACCAAGCCTGTTGGGATCCCCCAGCCAGGAAACACCAATGATGAGCGAAGCAGAGGCAACCACCATGACGATAATTCCCAAGAAGTCAACCTTTTGCTCAACCTTTTGGGTATGTTTCGGAATTCCAGCAGCAACCATGCCACCCGAAATTAATACCAAGGGCACCATCACCCAAAACAGACCTTGCCAACCCATGCTGCTTTCTGTGAGTACGCCACCCAGCGTAGGCGCAATTGTGGCCGCAATACCAGCGGGGACATTGAGCATACCACTCCATTTGGCACGGGACTCCGACTCAAACAGATCGCCAATAACGGAGAAGCACAATGGCGCCAGAGCGCCCTGCCCGAGCATGAGAATCACCCGGGATGCAATCGCAAAGGCCATGGTTGAGGCCACGGCCGAAAGAATAGTACCCACCAAAAACAGCCCCAGCGATGTAAACAAGATTGAGCGACGGCCGTACATGTCCGAGAGCTTACCGAACATCAATGTAGCAACCGCCGAACCCAGGGCCGGCAACGCAATAATCCAGGAAAACAGGGCCATTCCGTTAAGGTCGGCAACCTGAATAGGTTGGACAATGTTGACGGAGTTCATGAAGAACATAGCAGTGAAGTACGTAATGAACACTGCCCACAAACCAACAGCAACCCTCTTTTTGGTCGAGGGATCTCGCTTAGCAGATAAAGCTTGTGCTTGAGCCATGATAAATCTCCTTGTTTGGCTAGAGAACCAAACGACAAGTACGATGCATCTTAATGAAGAACATCGTTTGTAAGAACGGGCAAACTGTTAAAAAGGCACACCTGTTCAGGCTCATTGCTTTAAAAATGATTAAGTTACATGAATGATGGACCAGCTCAGGCGCACCGATTCAAATTACGCACGACAGTTACTTCTTAACCGAATCCTGGACTGCGTGAATTTTTTCCGCAGTAGTCATTTCAAACCCACAGCCAAAAGCCATGATATAGCCAGGGGCATCTTCAAACAGCTCAACCAGATCATCGCAGCAAGCGCGCACATCTTCGGCTGAACCAGTGCTCATCAAGGAAGCAGGCACGTTCCCGGCGATGGTGAACTTGTCGCTCAACACCTCTTTGACCCGACGCATATCTGTTTGATCAAAATGGCACACCAACGATTTCTCTGGCATTTCGGCCAGATTCTCCAGGCGATTGTTGTAAGAACCTTCGATAAACAAGTAGCTGGTGATGCCTTCTTCATACAGGCCCAGCATTACTTGCTTCCAGGTTGGCCAATAGAACTTTTCGAACTGTTTTTGGGACATGAACGCATCAGCCCCTTTGTGCAGCACATACATCGCCGCAGGCGCACTGTTACGATCGCTGGCGTTGACAATCGCGTTGATCAGCACAGGCACATACGCTTCGCAAGCTGCCAGCAGATCGTCTGGGCGGCGATACATATCGGTCAAAATACCTTTGGTGCCGCGCAGCGTATCACCCAGGTAATCAAAGGGCGTTTTCACAATGTTCAAGCCCATACCAGGGAAACCTGCGCCTGCGATCATGGCCCCTGTTTGGCCGACAACAGCCAACGTCTTCATCAATTCGTTGCCTGCGTCCATCAAGGTTTTCAACATTTCCTGGAAGGGCGGCAAGCCAAAGGGCACCATCATGTCAATGATGTCTACGTTTTCGGAAACGCGGGGGAACTCTGTGAGCATGGCCAACGGCGCCAGCTTGGGCATGACGCGTGGCAAATATTTTTTCAGCCAGAAATTGGTCGGGTCAGCCGCAAACTCGCGGTATTCATCGGGCCTCATGTATTCGCCTTCAACTGCTTGAATGACCATCTCATCGGGCAGTTTTTGCCCGCCCCAGATGTAGGTCTGGTAATCGAGCATATCCATCACTTTGCCGGGATAGGGCAGCAAGCCGACGGACACATCCGGCTGAAACTCATTGTGGAACTCTAGCAGCGGTTCGCGCAGTTTCTCATGGTTGTAGACGATATCTTTGCCGGTAATCCCTTTGCGGCGTACGGCAAACTCGCCAGCCCCCATGCTGATATCGGCAATGATGCGGTCTGGGTGTTCCAAATCATACGCTTGACGCAGGCGGGTAATCCGTTCTTTGTAGTTGGCCTCTGCTTCGGGGCTAACAAACTGTACTGGTGCATTTTGCCAGGTGTCCAGACGAACTTTGCGTCGCTCCAAAGGGGTCAGCTCATTCCAATTATCAGGTCTGACAAACATGTTGGTTACTCCTCTACCCAGCTTTTCGCCAGAGCCACGGCCGACATGGCATCACGGCCGTAGGCATCGGCACCGGTGTATTCACGAATCTGCTCGTCAATCTGGCCGCCACCAATCATAATCTTCACATCCAGCCCATTTTCTTTGAGAGCCGCCACCGTCTCTTTCATGGGGTCGTAGGCCAGGGTGAGGAAACCGCTCAGGCCCACAATGGTGGCGCCCGTTTCTTTGACAGCTTCTACAAACTTGGCTGGCGGCACGTCTACGCCAAGGTCAGTCACTTCAAACCCGTTCAGATCGAGCATGAAAACGACAATATCTTTGGCGATGTCGTGAATATCGCCTTCGACAGTGCCAAAAACAACCTTGCCCAGCTTCTCACTTGTGGCCTCTTCGGCCATACGCGGTCTGATCACGTCCGAAACGGCCGTCATCATTTCCCCTGCCAAAATCAGCTCCGGGATGAACGCTTCGCCCGTCTCAAACCGCTTGCCGATCACATCCATGGCCGCTTTGCACGCGTTCAAAATGTCCAGCGGGGATACGCCGCTGTCCAGCAGGTCATTGGTGATTTTTAGGACATCATCCTCACGCATATCGGTGATCGCATCTATTAATTCTTGTGACATAGGTTTTCTCCTGTAATTCCTTGAATTCTCAAATTCCCGCAGGCGTTAAGCCCACTATAAAGTTTTGCGCCAAATGATTAAACAGCCGCAACTGGCATAGGCACCTGCCTCACCGAGTCGCGGTAAGCAATGATTTTTTCATCGGTGGTCCACTCAAAACCGCAGCCAAAGTTCATGACAAACCCTGGCGTATCGGCAAACAGTTCAACCAAATCATCGCAGTATGCTCTGAGATCCTCGGTAGAGCCGGTTGACATCAAGGAAGCGGGCACGTTGCCGCCCACGATATGCTTGCCACCTAAAATCTCTTTAACCTGCCGCATGTCCGTTTGGTCGAAGAACCAATAGCAAGATTTCTCGGGCATCTCGGCAATGGTTTCCAGGCGGCTGTTGTAGCTGCCCTCCACAAACAGGGCATTGGTCAAACCTTCCTCGTAGAAAGCCATCAAGATTGCTTTGAAAGTGGGCCAGTAGAATTTTTTGAACTGGTCTAAAGACATGAACCCATCCGCCCCTTTGTGCAGCGGCATCATCACACCGGGAAAGCCGAGCAGGTCGCATTGTTGGATGATGGGGCCGGTTAGCACGGGCACGTATGCTTCACACGCAGCCAGAAGCTCGTTGGGATGGCGGTACATGTCTGTGAGGATGCCTTTGGTGCCACGTAGGGTATCGCCCAGGAAGTCGAAGGGAGCTTTGCAGAAGAGGCCGCCGGGCATGGCGGGGAAGCCATTGGCAGCCAGCGCGGGGCCAGTTTTGCCGGTGATAGTCATAAACTCCAACGTTTTCTCGCCCGCTGCCATCAGCTTTTTGAGTGCTGCCTGCACTGGCGGCATGCCAAAAGGCATGGAGAGGGTCATGACATCGACGCTTTCGGCAACCTGCGGGAAGTTGGGCAGCATGGACAAGCCCCCAAGTTCAGAGAACATGCGGGGGATGTATTTGCGTAAAAAGAAACCCGTGGGATCGGCGGTGAACTCTTTGTATTCAGCGGCCGTCATGTATTCGCCTTCAATCATCTGGATGGTTTGGTCATCCGGCAATTGCCGCCCACCCCATTGGTAGGTGCTAAACCCAAGAATGTCCATGGATGGGCCAGGATAGGCGAAGGCGTTTACGGCCGTATCCGGTTGAAACTCCAAATTAAATGCCATCACCGGATCGTGCAGCTTTTCCGGGTGATAGAGGATGTCCTTGCCATTCAACCCCTTGCGGCGCAGCATGTATTCAGAGGCACCCATGCTCAGATCAGCTACGATGTGGTCTACTGGCTCAATATCATACGTTTTGCGAATGCGGTTGATGCGGGCTGTGTAGTTGGCTTCGGCTTCTGGACTGACAAATTCTACAGGTTGATTTTGCCAATGATCCAGACGCAATTTCCGCTTTTCCAGAGGATGCAGTTCATTCCAGTTATCCGGTTTAACAAACATTTCTTCCTCCAACATTCTGACGTACTGAGTTGTCAGAACAACGGCGGCCGTGGGATTGGGATTACGGCCGTAACCACCAAAATAAGGAAACTGTGACCGCTATCTTGGCGGATAGCAGTCACCACTTGTTAAAACTCAATAAACACCAAACTCTCTGGTGGCATCTGCCCACACCTGCAGGCTTTCCGGTTCGATGCCTTCCAGCTCCAGCACGGTAGAGGTCATCATGAAGCCACCACCTTTACCAACTTCCTGACAAACCTTGTGCGTCTGTTCACGAATTTCTGTAGCCGAACCATTTTTCAGCAGCGGGATGGGCATGCCGCCCATGATGCACAGCGTATCGCCCACCACTTCTTTCACTTTAAAAATGTCGCTGTCCTGGAACAATCCGGCCGTTTTGCCCTTGGGCAGTTCAGTTAAATACTCTAACCGTTTATCCCAAACGCCTTCGTAATACATGGTGGGGGTAATGCCCGCTTCGACCAACTGCACCACCATCTCTTTGAGCTGTGGCCAGTAGAATTTCTCAAACTGCTTGAGCGACATGAAGCCATCCGAGCCACGATGCAGCGGAATAAACGCGTTTTTGAAGCCCGTGGCTTTGCAGAAAGAAACGGCGTAATCGACTTGCGTTTTCAGCACTTTTTCTTCGGCAGCCAGGAGCTTGTCGGGCAAACGCAGCATGTCTAGCATGATGCCGCGCATGCCGCGCAAGGTGTCTGACATGAAGTCGAAGGGGGCTTCCACCAGCGCGCCGACCAGGAAGGCCGGGCCGGGGAAGCCAAGCGCTGCCATGCGCTGCGCGGATGCCATCTGCTGTGCCTGGAAAACGGCCGTTGCCTCTCCCGCCGCTTTTAACGCTTCCAAAGCAGCGATGACGGGTGGGGCCAACAAAGCGGCCGTATTGCCCAGACTGTAATAGCCATACAGCGCCATGCCCAAATTCGGCAGCATGGCTAATCCTTCTAACTTCTCAAACGCACGTGGCAGGTAAGTGCGAATGGCAAAATCGGAGGGATCATGCAGCAAAGCATCGTAATCTTCTGGCTTCATGAACTCATGTTCATCAAACTGGAAGGAACCTTGCTCGCCCAGGCGGTAGCCGGGCCATTTGGTCATGCGGTCACCCACCGCCTTGCTTTGCTCGGGGGTGCCCCACGCACCAAAAGAGGTATCGGGCTGAAATTGCAGCGTTGCTTTTTCTAAAATCTCTTGGGATTTTTCCCAGTTGTCGTGCAGCTCTTGCCGCGTGATGCCACCGTAATCCGCCAGGAAGTAGCCAAAACCCATCACAAGCGGTATTTGGTCTGGCTGTTTTAGCTCAACGGCATCCTGCATGCGCTGGACACGCGCTAAAAATTCAGGGGAGGGGACAAATTCGTCAGACATGTCAGGCTCCGGCCCACGCTTTGGCTAGCCCTACGGCAGACATCGCGTCACGGCCGTAGGCATCAGCCCCGGTGTATTCACGAATTTGCTCATCGATCTGACCACCGCCAATCATGACCTTTACGTCCAAACCGGCTTCTTTGAGGGCCGCCACCGTCTCTTTCATAGGGTCGTAAGCCAGGGTCAAAAAGCCACTCAGGCCCACAATGGTAGCGCCCGTTTCTTTGACGGTTTCCACAAACTTGGCGGGCGGCACGTCCACACCCAGGTCCGTGACGTCGAAGCCATTCAAGTCGAGCATGAAGACCACAATATCTTTGGCGATGTCGTGAATGTCACCTTCTACCGTGCCAAAGACAATCTTGCCCAGCTTCTCACTTGTGGCTTCTTCGGCCATGCGCGGCTTGATGATGTCGGAAACGGCCGTCATCATCTCCCCCGCCAAAATCAGTTCCGGGATAAACGCTTCCCCCGTCTCAAACCGCTTGCCGATGACATCCATCGCCGCCTTGCACGCATTCAAAATGTCCAGCGGTGAAGCGCCACTGTCAAGCAGTTCATTGGTGATTTTGAGCGCATCATCCTCACGCATGTCAGTAATCGCATCAATCAATTCTTGTGACATATTTCACCTCTTCCTACTGACGGGCAACAGCCTTTTTGAAGAAGCTTGTTGGCTCAAAAAAGATGTTTTCGGGTCAGTGAATAACGTCTGTCAATACAGACGCATAATCAAAAGCTTATTTTGTTAATAAAACCTGGAATTCCAGGCAGAAACACCAAAAACAATCTGCAAAACTCAACTATTTTTCGGGCGGATCAAACAAACCCTTGCGTGAAGCGCGTACATAGTTCAAACAGTGCCGATCCCGTCCCAACAGCAATTCCGTTGTCAAAATAGCGGCCACCAACTCCTTATCCAGGGGGTCCATAATGGCGCTATCCAAACCAGCCTGCATGGCCAACGTCAAAAACGCACGGTTGATTTGCTTACGAGCGGGCAACCCAAAGGAAATATTGCTGAGCCCCATCGTAAAATGCACTTCTGGGTACTTCTCATGGATGGCGTGAATCGTATCGCAGGCAATATTGGCGCTCTGGTTTTCCGTTGCAATGGTCATCACCAGCGGATCGACATATACCTTGTCATCTGTCACATTGGCGGCGCGGGTCGCGGCCATTACGGCATCAATGATCTCAATACGCTTTTCGTATGTTTTGGGGATTTTTTTGTCGTCCATGGCCAAAGCAATGACTTCGCAGCCATGTTCCGCCACAATGGGCAAGATTTTTTCCAACCGCTCCGGCTCACCACTGATGGAGTTGATCATTGGCGTTTTGTTCACCACGGGCAAAACTGCATGTAAAGCAGCGGGGTTGGCGCTGTCTAGACAAAGCGGCGTATCCACCACAGACTGAATGGTCTGAATCAGCCAGGTCAAATCTTCAGGCTCCTGCGCCGGGTGTGTACCGGCGTTTACATCCAGCCAATTTGCTCCCGCTTCGGACTGTTTGACGGCCAAATCCTTGATGTATGTTTCATCTCGTTCAGCAATCGCCTTGGCGACGCGTTTGCGGGTGCCATTGATTTTTTCACCAATAATTTTCATAAAACATCTTCCTTTCAGTGACTTTTGGGATCGGTAAAACGTAACCAGGGATCGGTCACGCAAAGCAGTTCCCAAAATGAATTGCTTCATCCCAATCGTTGGCTACGATTTACGCTCTGTCTATTTGTTAATGGTTTCTGGAAATAACATGCCCAACGCAAATTTACGGCCGAATTTCGGATAGGTCGTCAATTCGTTGTAATTTGTGTTATGGGCGATCTTTTCTGCGCGGCGGCGTGCCTCGCGGGAGATCAGCATCCATTTGGCCCCAATAACGGCCGCATTGCCCACCTGACGGTACTGGGCATTGGGCAGTTCAGGGAAGAGCCCCATCGCGATAGCATTTTTGATGTTGAGAAAAGATCCAAAGGCACCAGCCACAATGACTTCTTCCACTTCTTCTGCTGGTGTGTCGGTGGCTTCTAGCAAAATTTGCAGCCCGGCGTGAATAGCTCCCTTGGCCAGCTGGATTTCATTCACATCCTTCTGGGTGATGATCACGTCACGGTTGCTGCCACTGTTGGCCGCTGGCACCAGACAAAATTCTGCACCAAAACGGCCGTTTCCAACCCGCACATTCTCTTTAGCAAAACGTCCCCGATTGTTGATGAGGCCTGAACGGTACAATTCGGCCGTGGCGTCTACAATGCCAGAGCCGCACAGTCCCACGGCAGGCATATCGTCAATCGTAGTTAAATCAACGCCAGACTCTGTGATTCGGACCTTTTCGATTGCACCCGAAGCTGCCCGCATACCATCGCTAACGTGTGCCCCCTCAAACGCAGGCCCCGAAGCGCAGGACGCCGACGACAAGAAGGCAGCGCCCGGCTTGCGCAAGGCAATTTCGGTATTGGTCCCAATATCTACCCCCAGAGATGTTTTGCTCTCAAGGTCCAAATCACAGGCCAGGATCATGGCGACATGATCGGCTCCCACGTAGCCGCCAATGCAAGGTGGAATGTATACCGTCGCCCCAGGAGCCATCTCCAGCTCCAGTTCCGCGGCGGCAACAGACAGTGAACTGCCCACGGCAGCCACATAAGGCGCGGTGGCCAGCTGGCGCACCGGCAGTTGCAACAGCAGGTGGGTCATGGCTGTGTTGCCCACAATGCAAGCATCTACGACCTGATCCAAGGTGATGTTCGTTTCGTAGGCCAGCTCGTGCAGCAAATCGTTTAAGGTTTCGCGCACTTTTTGGGCCAGTACTTGCCCGCCGTTGGGATTGCGATGCACGTGGTTCAGGCGGCTAATGACGTCCTCACCATAGCCAATCTGCGGATTTGGCGCGCCGGCCGAGGCTAAATCTTCGCCAGTTGCCAGATCTACCAGGTAAGCGGCAATTTTGGTAGTCCCCAGATCGACGGCAAAACCTAACGGCCGTTTCTCTCCAGCCACCATGCCCACAATTTCGCGATCCCGCACAAACACGGTTACCTGCCAGTCATTTTCGCGCAAAATGGTGGGTAGCGTACGACTAACGGCCGTACCTGCAAACACACTCTGCAAATCGTAAGCCTCAGCCAACCCATCCACCACGCGTGTTAAATCTGGGCGAATATCTTCCAAAGTTGGCGGCGTTAGTTTCAATGAATAAGCACGAACCAGCGGGTCTGGTTCAATTTCGCGCAAATCGCTGGCAATTTGCAGCCGCTGCCCCGTAATCAATGATTCCCGCGGCACATGTACCGTCAGGTCCGAACGTGCAAACGTGCAGCACGCCAGCCGTTCGCCCTGCTGCAATTCCAACTCACTGAGGATAAACTCCTCATCCAGGTTGGGCGGAGTTACCTCGCCAGACAGCAGCACGATGCGACACTGGCCACAGCTCCCCTCACCCCCGCACGCCGATGTGAGATCAATCCCCGACTCACGAGCCGCTTCAAACAAAGACACATCTGGCGTGGCGGTTACCCGCTTGCCGATGGGCTGGAGCTGCACCTGGAAAGATGTGTTATTCGGCATTGTCTTCCTTCCTCTTGGGTAAAGACAGAGAAAAGGCATTGAGATTATTGGTGCTGGTGGCGTCGGTTTTGAAGTCGGTATATTGAACAGTTTTGCCCGGTCTGGCAACAACAAAATCCCCATTCCAGGGGCCAAACAGCGTGCGGTAAATCAAATCGTCGGAACCTTTCACTTCTTCAAAGCGCAAATTAAATTTTTGGGCTACGTTGCGGGCATATTGGCGATAGTATGACTGGTTTTCCGTGCCGGTGTCAATGTAAACCAATCGCTTGTAGTTGTGCAGCATCACCCGCATGATTCGTTCGGCCCGTTCCTCACCATATTTGGTCACTGTGCGATTGTATTCATCCAAAATGGTGTCGCTGACTTCAATCCAGCCTTTGGTGAGGTAGTAGGTGCCGGGCTCTTTTTTGTTTTGCGCGGTGTATGCGTCACGGGAACCCAAAAAACAGGCTATACAATCGTCTACGCGGGGAATAACAACGGTGCAGGTGCGGGTTTCTAAACCCACCACAGCCATTGAGCACAAACCGTACCCTAAAATCACGGTATCGTATTCTTCGGCACAGGCGGCATCAATGGCTTCCTGAAGGCGGGCTTTTAAACTACCGGGAACGAGATGTAGGCCAAAATCGAGGACTTCATAAGCCAAGTCAGCCGGCATAAGGGGCAACATCTCTTCGATGACAGTGGCACAAGCAATTACTTTCGTACGGCCGTTTTCCATTTAAACTTCCTCTGCTCCCTGCCTATTGTTTAATCTGCCCAAAACTTATATACTTATATAGGGAAGTATGTACAAGGCATAATGTATACTTATATAGGGAAGTTGTCAAGCTCTGATTTTAACTATAGCTAAATGTTATCGTTTTGCTATGATCCACGACAATATTTGAATTAAAACAGGATCAAAAATTGACGACGATCGAACAAATTGACCGCGAAGCTTATGAGCCAGCTTATGCGCAGCTAGCTAATATTTTGCGTCGCCAAATTGCCAATGGGTATTTTCGGCCGGGTGACCAGCTCCCCTCAGAGGCTCAACTGTGCCGTACCTACGGTATTAGCCCGATGACGGTGCGCCGTTCGATTAACTTACTGTCGGATCAGGGCGTGGTCAACACCGCACAGGGCAAAGGCACGTTTGTTAAACCGCTAGAATTGGGTACGGCCGTCTTCGATTTATACGAGCTGCAAGCATTATTTGAAGAAGCGGATACGGCCGTTAAACTGCTGGAAGTGCGCGTGGTGGCAGCCGATGAACGGACAGCCCGCAAACTGTGCATCACCGAAGGCAACAAAATCATCTACATCCGCCGTTTGCTCACTAAATGCGGAGAGCCCATTTTTTATCACCGTGCCTACCTGGTTTATGATCCCACCCGCCCCATTGTGGAAGCCGAAATGGACGTCACCTCGCTACGGGGCCTTTTTTCCAACACCGTCAACCAATCATTAAAACGCGGCCAGCTCACCATAGAAGCCACCCTAATGAACGCAGAAGAGGCCAATATTTTACAGGCACAACTACCGTCAGCCGCCTTTTATCTGGAACATCTTTTTTACGATTTTGAGGAACGGCCGCTTAGCTGGGGTTGGTTTATCTTCCGCAGCGATCGACTCCGTTTTTCCACCCAAATTGGCATTCAAGAAGGCAGAAAAGATGAGTGACCCCCACCCCACTGAATCTGAACGACAAATCCTCATCGCCCACGTCGCCGATCTAAACGAAAATGAAGCCCTGGCGCTGGTCGAAGAACGTGTGGCCCAAGGGCAAGACCCACTGGCCATCATTGAAGATTGCCAGGAAGGGCTGCGACAGGTAGGCGAACGGTACGAACGGCAGGAGTACTATTTGTCTGGGCTGATCATGGCCGGGGAAATCTTCCGCGAAGTCATGGAAATTGTGCAGCCAATCATCGTCGAGCAGTTTACCGGCAAAGAAACCGGCACCATTCTGCTGGGCACCGTCCGTGGCGACATCCACGACATCGGCAAAAACAACCTGAGCATGCTGCTCACTTGCTACGGTTTTTCCGTGCATGATTTAGGCGTCGATGTTCCCCCCTCCGAATTTTTGCTGCAAGCCATTCAGGTACGGCCTGACATCATTGGCCTGTCTGGGCTGCTTACCAGCTCCTACGACGCCATGAAAGAAACCATCGACCTCATCCGCATGACCGGCGATCCCGAAATTAACAGCATCCCCATCGTCATTGGGGGCAACCAGCTCAACGATCAGGTCAGCAAATACGTCGGCGCGGATTACTGGCTCAACGACGCCATGTCCGGCGTCCGCCTCTGCCAACAGCTGCTCCACTCCGAACAACAAGAGAACTAACAGCAGTCCTCCAAAACATCTATTTATTTCGCATAAAATGCGAAACCTTGCCGCTTTAGGCTAGAGGAAAAGTGAGGGTAAACGTCGTCGCTTTGTGAGGGATGCTTGTGGCAGTGATACGGCCGTTATGCGCCACCACCATCTGCTTCACAATCGCCAACCCCAGGCCGCCGCCAGCCCCACCGCTGTGCGTCCGCGCCCGGTCGCCCCGCCAGAAACGCTCAAACACAAACGGCAAATCTTCTTCGGGGATGCCTTCGCCCGTGTCGGTGACCTGAATTTGCACACCGTCATCCACCAGTTTGGCGCTGAGGATGATACGGCCGTCCTTCGGCGTGTGTCGCAGCGCATTCATGACCAAATTACTCAGCACCTGATCTAATCGGCCCGCGTCGCTTTGAATGTGCGTGTTCGGGGGTAAAACGGCCGTTTCCACCCCAATCGCCACTCCCTGCGCCTCCGCCTGCACGGAAAAACTCGTGGCCACGTCGGCCAGCAAATCGGCCACATTCACCGGTTCCATTTTTAGCGGCAGCTGACCGGCATCCGCCAGGGAAAGCGTGTGCAAATCTGCGACCAATCGGGCCAGCAGCCGGGTTTCGTCCAGCGTCGCCTCGATATGCTCCGGCGTCGGTTCGTAAACGCCGTCCAGCACGCCTTCCAGATTGCCCTGGATGATGTGCAGCGGCGTGCGCAGTTCGTGCGCCACGTCAGCGGTGAGGTTGCGCCGCTGTTGGTCGGCTCGCTCCAGCTCTTCCGTCATGTTGTTGAAGGAGCGGGCCAGCCGGGTGAACTCGTTGCGTCGGGGGAATTCCGGCACACGGGCACTCAAATCGCCTTCGGCCACGGCATCGGCAGCGTTCATGATGGCCGCCAGGGGCGTGGCTACACGACGGAAGGTGCGATACGCCAGCACTACCGCCAGCAGCGGCAACGCTGCCGCCAGTCCACACCCGCTAATCCAGACGATAACGGCCGTTCCCGCATTCCCCTCCACCAGCCGCGTAATCAACCAGGCAATAATCGTCATGCCGCCCGCCACCAGCGTCACCAGCAAGCCAAACAGCGTCAGAAAGCGAAAAAACATGCCGCGCCGGCCGCGCCAGTGGGCATGCTCCCCAGAGCGCCGCATGTGCTCTGGCAGTTCCCATCCCTCACGCTCCCACGGTGGCCCACCGCGATACCGTCGCCAGTTCTTGTTGGGCTTCACGCGGGCACCTCGTCGTTAAATTTGTAGCCGATGCCGTACACCGTCAGGATGTAGACTGGCTCCGATGGGTCTGGTTCCAGCTTGCGCCGTAGATTTTTCACGTGGGCGTCAATGCTGCGCTCGTAGCTATCCGTCGCAAAGCCGTGCAGCCGCTCCAAAAGCTGCTCCCGGCTCAGCGTCTGCCCCGGATGCTGCGCCAGAATCGCCAGCAAATTAAACTCAATGCGGGTCAGCTGCAATGTTTCACCAGCGCGGCTGACGCGGTGGCCGTTCAAATCAATCTCGATGTCGCCAATCTGGATAAATTCGGTGGGCACCAAGCCACCCCGCACCCGGCGCAGCACGGCACGCACGCGAGCTACCAGCTCACGGGGCGAAAACGGTTTGGTGATGTAATCATCTGCGCCCAACTCCAGGCCAATCAGCCGGTCGGTTTCGTCGATGCGAGCGGTGAGCATGATGATCGGCACGTCCGATTCGCGGCGCAGGGTGCGGCAAACGTCCAGTCCATCCAGCTCTGGCAAGTTCAAATCCAGCACCACCATGTCTGGTTTTTCACTGCGGGCAATGCTGAGGGCAGAACGGCCGTCTCCAGCCGTTAACACCACATAGCCACTGCGCTCCAGATAATCCCGTGCCAGCTTCACAATTTTCGGTTCGTCATCAACCACCAGAATGCGTTCGTTCATAGGCCAAGTGTGTCGTAAAACGGTCTATCCGCCAAGTTGATTCGCCACAAATGATGCGGGTTGCTGCAGATTTTCAACGATTTGTTGGAGAACGCGCACGACTGTGCCGTACTCATCCTGGCTAATGCCCTGCATAGCCCGCTGGCGCACCTCTGTTTGCGTAGCCAAAATGTGCCCGTGTTGTGTCTGACCGGCCGCAGTTAACTGCAAATCTCCACGGCCAGCTTCGCCAGCAATCCAACCACGCTCCATGAGGATGTTGATGGATTTTTCGAATTGGTCCACCTCGATAAAGGGACGCATGGTGACCAAAAGCTGTTCGCTATGGATACGGCCGTTTTCATGCAGCAGGTTCAGAATTTGCCAATCTGTGCGAGAAACATGGTGTACGGATTGGGCCAGATTAATTTGTTCGGTTAGCATTTTGTCGGCCTGCTTTAGCCAATAACCAATGGGAAGTTCAAATTTCGCTTTTGTTGTCATCCTTTACTCCTTTCATCAATAGCCACAAACTAAGCCCCAATTCGGCAATAAATCCCAGCGGATAACTGATGTAGGTAATGGCGCTCAAACCTGGGAACAGGAAAAACTGGAGAAACGTCAGCAGCCAGGTGACGCAATGGATCATCAATACAATGCCTAACAGTTTTGGCAAAAAGCCCGACTTGAAAACCAAATAGCCAAGCGGAAAAAGCCACGCTCCGTAAAACAGTTGGGCCATCATCAATCCATGCCTGTGCAAATCGAGAAACAGCAGCACAAAGGCTTGCAATTGATCTGCCGGGAACAGTTGCCCATAACCGGTATCACTCAGCAGCAAGTCACTGGCAATCAAAAAAAGGTCGCTGAAAGATTGGAGGGCAACCCCAACCAGATTGAGCAACAGGAAGAGCAAAGCGATGTTTTGATTCACTGGTTTGAGCAATCTGTATAAAGCCCAGGCGGCCAAAAGAAACAACAAAGCAGCCAGCAGGTCGCTCACATAACCTATGCGAAATTGCCCCGCAGCCGCCACAATGTTTTGGGCTGTGCTGGCGGCATCGCCCCAAACAATCAGTTGCGCACGGCCGATTACATCGGCAAAAACGTGACTGACGATGTAAAGTAAATACAGTGCGCCAGCGACTCTTGCCATCTTGTTGTCTGTTTCCATGTTCATAAGCTCACCTCCCTGGTTGAAACGCACAGCATACGAATCTATGTGTCCTAACTTTTACCAGCATATTGAATACTTATTTTGCCGAACGGCCGTTTACCAGTACGATTTGCCGATGCGAACCAAAGCCATCTTCTTGCTGTTTGTTTTGCTCGGTGTGGTGGGGTGTGCAACGGCCGTTTTGCCCACACCGTCTCCAGTTTCCACCAACCCGACGCCAATTAAACAAGCGGGCGTCGCCGTCACCGTCATCATCAAACCGACGGCCACTCCGTCACCCACCGCAGCTGCCGCAACGGCCGTACCCGCAACAACGACCATCCCGCTGCCCATCGCCACACCCGGCCCCATGAGCGCCTATACCATTGAGAGCTTGCGCCAGCGCGATTACCCTGGCGGCGTCATTGAAATCGCTTCGTGGATGGCCGATGCGGAATACTTTGATAAGTACGCCATCACCTACCCCAGCGACGGACTGACGATTAGCGGCATCATGCAAATCCCTAAGGGGGAAGGCCCATTTCCGGTCATTATTTTGAACCACGGCTACCATGAGCGGGATTCCTACTTTTCTGGCGCAGGTACCTGGCAGCAGGCGGAATACCTGAATTACCGAGGCTACCTCACCATTGCACCGGATTACCGCAGTTGGGGCAGTTCAGACATCGGCCCCAGCTTTTTTCACACGGGTCTGGTGGCGGATGTCATGAATCTTGTCGCTTCCTTACCTTCAATTCCCGAAGCGGACACCAGCCGGATTGGGATGTGGGGGCACAGCATGGGCGGCGGCATTACCACCAAGGTTTTGACGATTAGCGATGTGGTAAAAGCGGCCGTTTTACACGCACCCAACTCCGCCGACGACGCAGATCTCATTGCCCGCTGGGGGCCTGGCTGTCTGCCCGGCTTAGCTGAATGCAACGATGGCGAAGTCATTCCCGTAAACCTGTCCCTTGAGCTTCAAGACGCTTACCTCGCCGCGGCCAACAGCCCCGAGATGCTGCAACAAATCGCCCCTATCTACCATTTAGCGTACGTAACCGCGCCGGTGCAAATTCACATTGGCCTGGCCGATGGGGCCGAACCGGAAGAAACACCGCCAGATTGGGCACCCAAGCTCCATGCCGCGCTGCAAGATGCCGACAAAGAGAGCACGCTGTTTGTGTATCCAGAACAGGGTCATTTCTTCAACGGACCTGATTGGAACCTGATGATGCGCCGCACGGCCGATTTTTTTGACGCCTATCTCAAAAATTGAGGTTAACCCCCACCCTAACCCTCCCCCTGGCAAGGGGAGGGAATCCAGCTCCCTCTCCCTCGTAGGGAGAGGGTTGGGGTGAGGGTCGCATCACACGGTCATTACTGGTTCATCGTCATCGCTATCGTGCATCCATTTGGAGCCTTTTTCCGGGCCAGGGCCATGATGGCCATGTTTGTGGTGGTGGCCCCAGGGGCCATGTCCCTGCCACGGGCCACGCCGCCAGCGCCGACGGCCGAAAATCAGCCGCAACACAATCATCGCCAGCAGGAAGAAGAAGGCAATCTTGAAAAAGAAGGCAAAAATGCCCAGAATGCCCAACGCGCCCCAGCCCAAGAAACGGCCGTGTCCAAATCCATCATAATGCGGGGGGTAGACGGGAACGGCCGTACCGCCATCTTCTGCCGCAGCGCTGGTTTGCGCGTTCACGCCATCTGCATACCCCTCGTAATAGGCCGACCGCGTGCGGCTGCCAAATCCACCAAAGATGCCCATCAACAACAAGATGAGCAGACCAACACCAAAAATTCTACGAAACATCTGAATCTCCTTTTATTTAATCCGCAGATTTCGCAGATTCACGCAGATTTTTGATGTTTTGCTCAAAAAATCTCTTTGTGCTCTGTGGCCTCTGTGGCTAACCAAATTTCAATGCTGGCAGTATGCGGTACAAATTTGAAGAAATTGTGAATGAGTGAGGGATAGGTGGTGAAGGTGGTAAAATAGTAGGCAACTAAACGTGACAGGTCTTGAGAGATGATTTTGCTCAGTGAAGGCTTTGCACAAGACCTGTCACGTTTCCAAGGTAACTACCAATCTGGAGGTTTTCATGTCTAAAATTCGTTGGGGATTGCTTTCCACAGCCAATATCAACCGGCGGCTGATTCCCGCCATTCGCGAATCAGCACGGGGCGAACTGGTGGCCGTCGCCAGTCGCAGCCAGGAATCAGCAGAAAAGTATGCCGCCGAGTGGGATATTCCACAGGCGTTTGGCAGCTATGAGGCGATGCTGGCCTCGGATGCAGTGGATGCGGTGTACATCGGCCTACCCAACCATTTGCACGCCGAATGGTCGATCAAGGCGATGCAGCAGGGCAAGCATGTGCTGTGCGAGAAGCCATTCGCCCTGACGCTAGACGAGGTGGATGAGATGACGGCCGTTTCCCAGCAAACTGGCTGTGTCCTCACCGAAGCGTTCATGTACCGGCACCATCCCCAAACCAAAATTGTGGGCGAGATGATTGCCAACGGCCGTCTCGGGCGCGTGACCGTGGTGAGAGGCGTTTTCAACTTTGCCTTTGGCTCTCGTGAAAACATCCGGCTGGTGCCAGAATGGGGCGGCGGCTGTTTGTGGGACGTGGGCGTCTACCCACTGAGTTTTGCCCAGTACGTTATGGGCGGCCCACCGCAGCAGGTGTTTGGCACGCAATGGCTGGGCGAAAGCGGCGTCGATGAGGTATTCTCCGGGCAGATGGTGTACGCAGACGGCCGTATGGCCCAAATCAGCGCATCATTTTGCACCCCGTTCCGCACCGAGGTTGAAATTCTCGGTACAGAAGGACGGCTGGTCTTAAATCGGCCATTTACCGGCCACAATGATGGCGATCGGAAGCTGATGTTCTACCCCAAAGAGGGCGATCCAGAAGAAATTGAGGTGCCAGAAAAAGAACTGTATCTGGGCGAAGTTGAGGATTTACATGCGGCCGTTTTGGATGGCCAAACGCAATATCTTTCCCTCGAAGAAACGCGCAATCACGTTAAAACCGTTCTGGCGCTTTACGAATCGGCTCAAACCGGCCAGGTCGTATCGCTCGATTAATTTACCGCGGAGAGCGCGGAGGACGCTGAGTTTTTTCTCTGCGCTCTCCGCGTTAAAAATCATTGCCCTGGCAAAGTTGCTCACGCACGGTGACGGAATTATCGTCAATGGTGAGGCGAATGTGATGGTGATGGGTACGGCCGTTTTCCCCAAAAATGCGCGGTACACGGGCGGCGTTGATGTAATGAATGCCGTCCTGCACCAGATGCCAGGTGCGCTGCCCGCCCGTTTTTACGTGTTGGTGCATATGCCCGGCCACAACCGCCAGCACCGTTTTCCCCTGCGCCTGGGCAAACGCAATCGTCTCACGCAAATCGGAATCCCCAAAATCGCCGCCACCAGCCTGAAAATCGTTGCCCCAAATGGAATCGGGGCGACTGCCCAGCCCGGTGGGGCCATTGTGCGCCAAAAAGATGAGTTTTTGCTGCGACGTTTGCTCAACCAGTTGGCACAGTCGCGCGGCGGATTCAGCCATCGTGCCAATACCAAACTGGCGCTGGAGCTGGGGTTGGCAGTGCAAAACAGAACCACCCATGGCAAACTGCCGTCCCACCAGTACCGCCACATCTTCAGCCCCCGGCACCGGATGCGCCGAGTAGCCACCCACCTGTACCTGACCCAAAGCGCGCTGCCACTGTCGCAGCCGGAACGGTTGTCCCCAGGCCAGCCAGCGGCGCAGTCGCGGCCACTGCTTGATTTCGGCTAAAAGCTGCGGCGCAGTAAGCGTATCGTGGTTGCCGGGGATGATAAGAGCGGGCGTTTGCAGCTCGGCCATCTGCCGCGCCACGGCGATCCCTTCACGATGGCGGTAATTGGCCAGATCGCCGGTAAACAGCAGCAAATCGTAGTCGGATTGGTTGAATTGGGTAATGTCGTGCTGATCAAACTGGCGATGCACGTCGCCAATGAGGGCAATTTCGATGGCTTTGTTCATGGCCCGCAATTATGGCACAAGCGCCCCCAAACCTGTAGCCGCGGTTTCTTACCGCGCAAAAACGCGGATTGGAATCCGCGGCTACGAAGCAATAATTTGCAAAAGTTGGTCAATGGACGGCCGATCGACCGGATCGCTGCTGGGATGAGCCAAAAGGAGACGGCCGTTTTCCCCCACCACAAAATCGCCGCCCAATTGATGCGTATCGCCACGATTGCCCAATGTTTCCCGCCCTTGCAGCTTGGCTCTGGCATAGTACAGCAAATTGCGCGGGCTCCAGGCGCGCAGGGCAGAACTTTCCAGCCCGTAGGCTCGGTATGATTTCAATTCCTGATCGACCAAAAATGGAAAAGGTGATTTTGTCTCTTGCAGCCAGACGTTGGACCAATATTCCGTGCCAAAAGAGATGGTCGCGATTTGTACGTTAGCCGCTGCAAACTGTTCCTGGTGGGCCACAACCTGGGCCACATGATCTCTACAGGGCAGTCAGGCCAGATGGCGCAAAAAGATGAGCAGAGCGGTACGGCCGTTTCCCCACAATGATGCTAGCGGAACGGCCGTTCCCTCCAGCGTGTTTAAAGTAACATCCGGCGCGCGCTGCCCGGTGCGAAGTTTTGGCATGAAAAATCCTTTTAATAGCGAAAAACGGAACACAGAGTGCCACAGAGAAATCACAGAGTTTCACTGAGAAAAAGAAATCTGCGCTTATCTGCGTAATCTGCGGATAGTTTTAATTCAAATGGCGTATCGCCCAAATTAGCCGCTGCACCACGGTGATGGCCACCAACACCGCCATTAAGCTAAACGACCAAGTGAGCACGCTGGGAAAAATAATGAAAATTGAATAGAAGATAATCGTTTCTGTGCCGCCGACCAGTCCGGCAGGCATCACAATCGAGGTGAGGCGGGCGGCCTGTTGGTGGGTGCGCTTTTCCAAAATGGCCGCCAGATACATCCACGACGCCCCATTCACGTAAAAAGTACACAGCAAAAAGATGAGCGCGTAGGTAACGGCCGTTTCCATCCGCCCCAACGCCAATCCCACAGGAACGGCCGCATACACCACATAATCAATGATGATGTCCAGATAGCCACCAAAATCAGATTGACTATGCGTAATTCGCGCCACCGCGCCGTCGAATCCGTCCAAAATGCGATTGAGCCACCACAACAGCGCCGCCAGCAAATACGACTGCTGCCACGCCGCCAGTGCTGCCCCCACCCCGGCAATCAAACCCAGTACCGAAAACAGCCACGGCGGCACGATTTGCACCACCTCCGCCATCGGGTTAAACACTGTATCTTTCACCATGCGCATTCGATCATCAAACATCAATCAGCTCCCTTTATCCGTTTGTAAAGCAAATAGCCCACCAACACCCCATCCAGTAGATGCTCCAGCAGGCGAAACGTGCGCCCTCCGTGCTGCGGGTCCCAATAGCTAAGCGGCGATTGGAACCGCTTGTGCCAATCCAGCGGAAAAAGCAGTACCGGCCCGTCATCGGCGTGGGTGAAGATGTCTACGGCCGTATGCAAACCCGCCCCCAGCACAAACCAGAGCAGCCAGCGCTGCCGCAGCAGCAATCCCAACAGCGCCAACACAAACAACGGCAGCGGCGCGTGCAAACTGTTGTGCGCCGCAATCCACCACGGGTTGTTGAAGTAAAGCTGGTTGTACGTCGGGCTGCACCGCGTTTTGTCCGGCAAATGGGTGCGCACGTAGCGTCGATCCACCACGTAGCCCAAGCTCAGCAGCGCCAGCGGCACATCCGGTGCGGCAGAACCGGCCAGCAATGCCATCCCATCTTCCGTTGCTTGCGGTTTGAGGGCACGTTTGAGAACGGCCGTCAATAAAAAGTGTGAATACGTCTGCATAAGAAATTCAGGACACAGATAAACACAGATTTTCACGGATTAAAAAAATCAGTGTTCATCTGTGTGAATCAGTGTCCCATTCATTTTTGTTTTTGGAATTTTTTCTTGTGCTGCCGGTCGAGATACGGCCGTGCGAACAGCAGCTTCTCTTTGGCCCCGTACAGCAGCAAATCCCACATCGTCAGCTCGCCGAAAAGTGCGCCTTGTACGCGCCAGAACGCATAAACCCTTCGCCCGGCTTCAGCAAGCTGAGGCGCAGCTTGTTTTTGGGCAGATACGTTTTGCCATCCAGCAGCGCCACAAACTGGGTCCGCTATCCAGCTTAAATTGCGGAAAATCTGGTTGATTTCGGCGACGGTGGCGTCTACGGCCGTTTCATCATGCGGATCAACTTTCTCAATCAAACCGTCTACTTTGTTGGCGACTTCATCAAATTCAGGATAGCCACCGCCGCACAGCTTCAGCGTCACCAACTGGTCGTAATACCCCTGACGATCCTGCCCGGTTTGCAGCGTTTGCGCGCGCATCATGTTCAGCTTCACCAGTTCCGTGTACGCGCCCAGCAGCCACATCACGCTGTACACCTGCCACAGCTTGTAATTGCCAAACGAGCGGTAGCTGTTGGCAATCAGCCGGTCGGCAGAACAGACAAAGTTGTGCGTCACCGTCTGCACATCGGCAAACGCAGCGGCCGAATAGTCGCCAGTTTTTTCGGCTTTTAGCAGATTGTGGGCCACGATGAAAACGGCCGTTAACGTGCTATAAAGTCCCTTCGAGTAAAACGGGTCGATAAAACCCGCCGCGTGCCCCAACAGCGCCCAGCGATCCCCACCACCTGTTTTGTGTTGTACTGCAACCGGTCCGCGCGCACCCAATCGCGAACGGCCGTTGCCCCCCTCAAACTGTTTGGCAATGTTGGGAAACTGCTGAATAAAGCTGAAAAAATTCTTCCTCCGGCGACAAATCGGGGCGCGGCGGATGGATGCGCGGGTCTAGCAGCAGCCCCACGCTGCACAGCGGATTGGTCGATTCGGCATGGTTGTCGAACGGAATCACCCAGAGCCAGCCCCCCTCAAAAATATGGTGCAGCGTCCCTTCCGCCATCGGGAAAGGCAAATCGTAATCGGACTGGATTTGGTTGGCGCGGGCGTGGCCAGGCACGTTGATCATGTGGGTAAACATGCCGCGCGAATGGGTTTGCAGATTAAAATCCCGCTCGCCAAACTTTTGCGCCAAAACGGAGCGAAAGCCGCCTGCGTCCACCACGTATTTGGCCGTCACCGGCTCCCCTTTGGCGGGGAAAATGGTGACGTGGTCCTCGTGAATTTGCACATCTTGTACGGCCGTATTTTGCCGAACCTCTGCGCCGTAGGAAACGGCCGTACTCATCATGAAATAGTCCGTGTCCTGCCGGTACAGGTGCAGCTCATGGCCATGCGGCTCTTTGGGAATAATCGCCTGGAGCGTGTGCGCCGGATTCTGCGGCTGCCCTTTTTCGTGGTGCAAAAAGCCAAAATGCCGCTTGATGCCGTGCGTCGTGCCCGCGTACGCCATGAAGTTTTCCGTGCTGAAATACGCCAGCTCCGGCACATCATAAAAATGGGCCAGCGCCCGCATCATTTCGGACGTCTCCAAAATGAGCGATTCGCCAATGGCAAAGCGCGGGTGCGAGCGCGCTTCAAAAATCACCACCCGCTGCCCGTGCCGCGCCAAAATCGCCCCCAGCGCACTGCCGCTAATGCCCGAGCCAATAATTGCAATGTCAAAATCAGTCTGCGTCATAAACCTTCCTCAATCTCTTCTTCGCCAAACAAAACTACCCACAATTGTCATACTGAACGAAGTGAAGTATCCCAACCAATATTATTTCTCTACCAATCTGGATAGGGATAATACGACCAGGGGTTGTGTCCAATAAATCCAATCGCTAATTGCAATCTATCCCAAGAACTGTAACCGTATTTTGCCTCTATCTCCTTGATCAGCGTGTCTGAACGTTCAAACTGACCTTGACGAAAAAATTCCAGCGCAATTATCTGAAGCACATTAATCTTCCTGAACTGTGGTAAGCCTTCATTTTGCACACTTTGTATTGCTCCCTCACAATCGCCAAGAATAGCCTGAGTTAAAGCAACAACTTCTTTCGCCGAATCATCTCTAGCAACTTTCATCGCTGCGGAAAACTTTTTTTCAAAGCAAAGGGAAACACCTTCATCATTTGATGATATTTTTTGAGCTAACTCAATTGGATCGTTATCTTTAAAAGAAGGGTGCTCTTGTTCAAATTCTTCTTTAGTTGGAATTGAACGACGACGATCTAGCTCCGAAGGCAAAGCATAAACGAATGATTTATCAGGAGCAGTTCTCTCTGAGAACCCGGCAACTCGCCTAATAAGATCGGTATGGAATTGACCCAGGCCAGCCAAAAGAATTGCTTGTTAAACAAATTGGCCACAAACGGCGTCAGGCGGGTGCGGTTCCAGGCATCGGCCGTTTTCTTGATTGTTTCCGCCTGCGTTTCCGCCTGCGTGGGGTACGGATGAATCGTCTGTGACAAGATGCTCAACCCCTTGCCCGCCATCATCGCCGTCGTGATTTCGCTAATCATTTCACCCGCATGCCGCCCGATGATTGTCGCACCCAAAATCTTGTCGGTCCCCTTTTTGACGTAAATCTTCACAAAACCATCATCCCCATCGGCCCGGCCCCGATCGGTGTCCTGAATTTTAGTGCTGAACGTATCGACGGCAATCCCTTTTTCCTCAGCTTCGTAATCAAACATGCCCACGTGGGCAATTTCCGGATCTGTGTACACCGTCCAGGGGATGATCAAATCGCTGTACTTTTTGCGGCCAAAGAAGAATGCGTTTTGCATTACCATGCGCGCCGTGGCATCGGCCGTGTGGGTAAACATGGCCGGAATCGCCACATCGCCCGCGCCAAACACGTCTGGATTGGTGGTTTGCAGGCGGTCGTCCACCTGTAACCCTCTGCGACTGTACTCGATGCCAGCCGCTTCCAAACCGAGCCCTTCCACGTTAGGTTGGCGACCCGCCGCCAGTAAAATTTCGTCCACGGCCAGGGTGTGGGCGTCGCCATCGTATTCAAAATGGATGATTTTCTCATCGCCCACTTTTTCAATTTTGCCAGTTTTACTTTCCAAAAAGAACCGAACGCCGTCGGCTTCCAACGCGCCGCGCACCAGGGCCAATCCTTCCGGGTCACGCAATCCGCCAATGGTGGATGCCAGATCCAACACGCTTACTTCGCTGCCAAAGCGGGCAAACGCCTGGGCCATCTCCGCCCCAATTGGCCCCGCCCCGATGATAGCCAGGCGACGCGGCAGTTCGGTAAGCTCGAAGACGCCTTCGTTGGTGATGTAGCCGGTGTCGGCCAAACCAGGAATCGGAATGGCAGCCGCACGGGAGCCAGTGGCGATGACCGCTTTGCTGAACTCGATGGTACGGCCGTCTACCTCAAACGTATTCTTGCCCGTAAACTGCCCATCCCCCAGGTACAAATCAATGCCCAGGTCACGAAAGCGGGTGGCGGCATCGTGGTAGCTAATTTCTGAGCGAATTTTGCGCATCCGCTCCATGACGGCCGCAAAATCGACCGTGACCTCGCCGCCCACGTGCACGCCCAGCTCAGCCGCCCGGCGAATGTCACCCACCGCCTTGGCGGAACGCAGCACCGTTTTGGACGGCACACAGCCCGCATTGAGGCAGTCGCCGCCCAGCAAATGCTTCTCCACCAGGGCCACTTTTGCGCCCAACCCTTTGGCCCCCAACGGCCGCTACCAGCCCCGCCGAGCCCCCACCGATGACGAGCAAATTGTAACGGCCGTCTGGCGTCGGGTTCTGCCAATCGGCAGGATGCGCATTCTTTACTAAAACTTCGTTATATTCATCAAAAGGTGCAACCTTAATTTCGGCAACCATCTATCAAACTCCTAAACTTGGGATAAGACCTAAAAAATGGGACACAGATTAACACGGGTTAACACTGATTTTGAAAAGTTATCCGTGAAAATCAGCGTTCATCAGTGTCCAATCAATTTAATTTTCGCTTGCTTCGCGTCGTTTAATAAAGCGGGAAAGGCCAATACTGACCAAAATCAAGGCCACAGAAAAGATTAGCGTGAGCGGATTCACCTGAAAATCACCCGCAACCAATTCATCTAACGTGCCAAAGGAGCCAGCGAGCAGCACAAAAGAGATGGTGCCGGGAATTGAGCCAATGGCGGTAGCCAGAATGAATGGTTGCCACTTGATCTTCAAGAAACCAGCGGCGTAGTTTACCAAATCGTACGGCAAAAAGAGCAAGCGCATGATGAGCACGGTCTCGAAGCTGTTTTGGCGCATCCGCAGCGTATATTTTTGGATGACGTTTGTTTCTTCTTCACCCTCCAAGACGCCCGTGCCAAAGTAGCGGCCCACGGTGTAGGCGACCAGCGCGGAGGCGTTGCTGCCAATGATCGTCCACAAAATGCCAATCGGCCCGAAGAGAAAGCCGCCGAGTAAGGTGAGAACGGTGGCGGGGAAGAAAATTAACGGCCGTAATGCATAAATCACTATGTAAAAAACGGGTCCCAACAGGCTGGCCGTCAAAAAATCGACGATGAGCTGCAAACTGTCCGCCAGAGTTAAATTGTTGGCATTGGCGTAAAGATAGTAGCCGCCCACCAAAACAGTCCAAAAAAGCAAAGCCAGCAGCTTGGTGCCATGCTGTTGTAAAAACGAGGATTGTTCTTCCGCCATCGCTTGCGTGTCTCCCACGATATTTTCGCTCATAAAACTGTCTCTCCTTGATTCATCGGGTAAGTATCCATGACAGAGACCAGATGACCGTATAGAATCTTACAAAGTAAAGATTACGAAACTCTAACAGACCGCAGGGGCGTAAACGCCCTGCTAGCTATGAAAGGCCCAAAGGGCCTGGTTTTCAAGCCCGAATGGGCTTTCACAACTAGCCGGACGGCTTCAGCCTCCGGCGGTGAAGAGATATGCAATTGCCCGACTTGTAAGAAAACCCATACGACCTGGAGAAACTGAAAATGACAACTGATGAGGAAAACGGCCGTTCCCGCACCTACACCTGGCAAGACCCCACCCCCGCTGCTCAAGCCGCGCGCCAAAAAAGTGGCGCAGAGCTGTTCGCGGCGATGATCAACGGCAACCTGCCGCCCGCCCCCATCGCCGATACGCTTGATTTTTCATTGACAGCAGCGGGGAAGGAACGGCCGTTTTCGAGATCGACTGCTCCGAATTTCACTACAATCCGCTGGGCACCGTGCATGGCGGGGTGATTGCCACCCTGCTGGATTCAGCGATGAGCTGCGCTGTGCACACGCTGCTGCCCGCAGGCAGCGGCTACACCACCGTGGAGATGAAGGTCAACTTCGTGCGCCCCATCCTGGCCGACACCGGCCCGCTGCGCTGTGTCGGCACCGTGGTGCACGGCGGTCGCCGCATCGCCACCGCCGAGGGCAAGCTGGTTGACGCCGACGGCAAGCTCTACGCCCACGGCACCACCACCTGCCTCATCTTTCCTGTTTAAAAAAAAGCCACAGAGATCACAGAGGATTAAGAGAAAAATCTTTCTCTCAAAAACCTCTGTGCCCTCTGTGGCAAAAAATTTCAAATAAGGATTTCGGCCAGTTCGGCCTGGAGTTGTTCGCAAATTTGGGGAATGGCGGCTTGAACGGCCGTACTCAAGCCCATCTCCCACTCAATCGTCTCTGGCTGCACACCATACACGATGATTTCCGGCGGCAAAATGTCCAGCGCCGCCCCCAAAGCCACCGCTTCGGCAAAACCCGCATCGTGCAGCGTCCCGTCCATCTGCGCCTTTTGGCTTAAAGACGCCTCTGCCAAAGAAAACCGCCGCCAGGTTCCGGGTGGCTCCCCCAGGTTGGCGGCATCAAGCACAATCACTTTGTCATAGCCCTGCATCATCAATGCGGTTTCCAGGCCCGGCGTGCCGCCGTCCAGTAAGGTGATGTGGGCAGGGAATACGGCCGTTTCCTGCAAAAACGATAGCACCGCACTCCCTACCCCATCATCCCCCCGCAGAGGGGTCCCCAAGGCTAAGACCAATGTCTTCATCAATCTGCTTCTTTTAACGCAAAGGCCACAAAGAAGAAAAAAATGCAAAGGAAGTTGTTTTCGCTTTTTTGTTCCACTTTGCCTCTTTGCGCCCTTGCGTCAAAGATTTTGCTATAACAGGATGAGCTAATTTCGCCCCAGACCTGTCATTACAAGCTATTCAAACTTCACATCCAGTAAATGTGTCGAACAGGAAATACACGGATCATACGCCCGCACCAGCATTTCCAGCGCGTGGGTGATTTGCTGCTGCGTGCGATCCAACATCGTCGGCACCAGCGCCTTCATATCCAGTTCAATGTTCGCCAAATTTTGTCCTGTGGGAATGATGCAGTTAGCGCCCACAATCTGGCCATCCTCAATCGTGTAATGATGGAACAACGTACCGCGCGGCACTTCGCAAGCGCCCACACCCTCGCCCGATTCGCGAGTTGGTAAGGCTGGGTCTTCCCAGGCGATCTCCATTTCCAGCAGCGCATCAATCAGCTGAATCGCTTCCTCGACACAGTGGGCAATTTCCACCACCTGCGCCACGGTAATCAGATACGGATTGGTCGCCTTTGGCTTCAAGCCAAGCGCAGCGGCCACCTCTTTGGCCACCGGGTGTAGCAAGTCATGGTTCACGTTAAACCGGGCCAGCGCCCCCACCATGTACGATTCCCGCTGGTTCTGCGTATGTTTCGCCGACGAATGCGGCACCAGATATTCGTTGGTCACCGTTTGGTAAGCTGAGGCGGGCCAACGGCCGTTATCCGTACTCACAATATCGCCATCAATAAAGCCATACACGCCATCGTCGCGGCGCAGGGCAATGTACTCGGTTTCCCGTTCAAATGGGGGCAGCTTGAGCGTTTGGAACAAATCGGCCGTTGCCGCCACATCCTCACGCGCCGCTTCAAACCGCTCGCGCAAGTCGTACAGCTGGTTCGCAGTCGGGAAATGGGTAAAGCCGCCCACCACCATCGCAATGGGATGCGTGTGCCGTCCGGCAATCGCCTGGCACAAATCCCCGGCCAGCTTCTTCATCCGCAGCGCCCGCAGCACCACGTCTGGCGCGGTGTTAGCCAGCGGAATGACGCTGGGCACGCCCAAAAAGTCGGGGGCGATAAGCATGTAGGCATGCAGCACGTGGCTGTCTAAAAGCTCACCCAAAAAGTTGAGGCGGCGCAGCAGCTTGGTTTGTTCGCTCAGTTCGACACCCAGCGCCGCTTCCGACGCCCGCAGCGAAGCCGTGGCATGGCCCACCGCACAAATCCCGCAAATCCGCGAGGTGATGTGCGACGCATTTTGGTACGGTTTGCCGCGCAGCATCGCCTCAAAAAAGCGGGGCGTTTCTACAATTTGCAGATCGCACTGCTTCAGTTCGCCGTTCACCACATCTACCACAATGTTGCCGTGCCCTTCCACCCGCGTCAGGTGGTGCACGTTTACTTTTACGTTAGCCATGAACCAGCTCCTTTTCCAGCAGCGTCTGGTTGGTTAAAAAGAGGCTCAACTTCTCGTCAATTTCCGCCTGGTTCAGACCGTGCTGAGCCAGCACTTCCTGGAAGGATTCCATGTTCGGCGCAGAAACCAGCCCGCGGCACCCTTCGCAGCCGTAGCCATAAGCTGGGCAAACGGCGTTGCAGCCCGCCCGGGTGATTGGCCCCAAACACACCTGTCCGCGCTCGAAAATGCAGATGTTTTCGTGCAGCTTACACTCGATGCACATCGGGTAGTCGGGCAGCTTGGGCTGGCGACCTTGCAGCAAAACGGTGACTACGCGCACAAACTCGTCTCGGTCAATCGGACAGCCCGGAATCACCGCGTCTACCTGAATTACCTGGTCGATGGCCCGCGCCGGGTAGGTGTCGTACCACTCCGCCTTGTCGCCATAAACGTACTGGCGCACGTCCGGCAGCGATTGGCGGTTGCGGATGGCGTTAATGCCGCCCAGATGGGCACACGCACCAAGAGCAATGACGTAAACGGCCGTTTCCCGAATCTTCTTCAACCGTTCTTCATCACCTGGTCGCGTACACGATCCCTCAATAAAGGCAATCTGGTAGTCCTCGCTGCGCGCGCTGGACGCCTCGCGAAATTCCACAA
Source organism: Ardenticatenaceae bacterium (assembly GCA_020634565.1). GTDB lineage: Bacteria > Chloroflexota > Anaerolineae > Promineifilales > Promineifilaceae > Leptofilum. Next base: position 140,002 of record JACKBN010000004.1, on the reverse strand, counting down.
TGTTTACTACTTTCAGCAGTTCAGGATGCGTTTGCAGCGCGTCCAAAACGGTGAGCTGGCACCCTTCACAGCTGGTAAAGTCAAAAAAAGCAACCCGTGGGAGTTCATTCACTGTGCCGCTCATAATGCTTCCTCCAGGTTCTTGATTTCAGTGTAAGACAGCGACGGGCCATCCAGGCAGGCATAGATGTGGTTAATCTGGCAGTGACCACATTTGCCCACGCCGCACTTCATGTGCCGCTCAAAGCTCAGCCAGATGTCATGCTCCGCGACGCCCATCTTGGTCAAATCGTCGATGATGAACTTGTACATAACAGGTGGCCCACAAACAATAGAAACGGTATTGTGCGGGTTCAGAGCCACTTTGTTGAGCAAGCAGTTAACAAACCCTACCTCGCCGTGCCATTTCTCATCGCCGCAGTCAACCGTGGTGTACATTTCCACGTCATCCATCCAGTTGAAAGCGTTTACTTCATCACGGAACAGCATCTCTTTGGGCGAACGTGCCCCATACAAAATGACGATGCGATTATATTTTTCGCGATGGTCAATCGCTTCATAAATAACGGAACGCAGCGGTGCCAACCCCAGACCACCGGCAATAAAGACCACATCCTTGCCTCGGTAACGCTCCATGGGAAAACCACGCCCAAACGGCCCGCGGATACCCAGCGTGTCGTCCACGGTGAGTTCATGCATCTTGCTGGTCAGGTCGCCGACATTGCGCACGCACAGCTCAAAAGTGCCGTTGCTGCGGCTGGGCGATGAGCAAACGCTGATCGGCGCTTCACCCACGCCAAAGAGCGACACCTGTACAAACTGTCCGGGATCATGATCCAATGTCAGGCCATAGGGTAGTTCAATTGTGTATAGTTTTTCCAGCTCAGTGAGGGTCCGTACGGCCGTAATCCGCGCCGGCACCGGCATGTAAATGGACGGCGACTCCCGCACTTCACGCAGCAACGTCTTCATAACTCAACTCCGTTTCCTGGACACCGGACGCCAACTGTTCCGCATGTTGTTCTTGATAGAGAGCATTCAGCACGTTAATGGGCGTGATATTGACTAGGCAGGTAGACCCACACCGTCCACACCCCACGCAGCCCAGCAAACCATAGGCATCGTGCATGTACTTGCCCTTGCGCATAAACCGATGCCGCTGACGCGCCATACGCGCCTCGCGGAAGTTGTGCCCACCAGCCACCAGAGCAAACGTCGTCGCCTGGCACGAATCCCAGGTGCGCGTCCGCTGCCCTTCTGTCTGGGTCAGATCCGCCTCGTCCACCATGTTGAAGCAAACACAAGTGGGGCAAACCTGAGTACACATGCCGCATACCAGGCAATCATCCCCCACATCCTGCCAGAGCGGGCTGCTGTAGCCGTCATGCAACAGCTCTTTCAGCTCACCAACTTCAAAATCAAGCCGCTTGTCAAACGCCTGCATCTTCTTGGCAATGACCCGGTCGTAGATGGGCTGCCAATCTTTGGTAAATGGTTCGGCCAGCGTATCGGCCAGCAGCGATTCACCTTTGGGTGTATTCACATGCACGGCATACACATGCCCCAAATCCGTCAGGTGCAAATCGGCCGCTTCCGGCAGATGCGAAGTGCCCATGTCGTGGCAGTAGGCATGCTCGCTGCAAGGCGACATGCACTCCACGCTAATCAGGTAAATATCTTCCCGCCGCGTACGGTAATGCTGGTCGGCAAACCCCTGGCTGAAGATTCGGTCAAACAGCCGGGTTGCCTGGACATCGCAGGTGTGAATGCCAAAAATGACGGTCGGTTCCGTCTCAATCATGGCCTCAATGTGGCTGCCATCCAGATGATAATGTAATAAGGTTTCTTGCTGGGGGAAGAGATATTTCTTCGGCGGAATGCAGGTTGTGGGATAGTCCAACGCCATTTCAACGGCCGTTTCTATCTCCGCAAAGACATACTGGCCATTTTTGGGCTGGGGACCAACCACACGAAAACGCCTGCGCAACCGCTGCACCCACTCGTTTAAGGCGGATTTAGGAATTGTCTTCAGGTCGCTCATGCAGAACTCTCTTTTGTATACAACAATGAACAAGATTTAACGGTTAAAGTGGAAAGTGAGATCGCGCAATACACCCCATTTGTGAAATATTGCACAATCCGAGCATATTGTGCAATATTTCACAAATAGCGTCTACTGAACATCATCCAAAAAAAATTGTGATCATTGTCATGGCAGAAAGTTTTGTTTTGCGGTACGCGGGTTAGTCGGCCGTTTGCAAAATGCGGATGGATTCTGTAGCGAGGTGGCGAGTTTGTGGGTCAGGATCGAGGCTGAGCAGGGTTTCGTAATCGGCAATGGCAGCGGGGTAGTCGCCTAGCTGTGTGTAAGCGGCAGCACGGTAAAGGTAGATGGAGGGGAATGTGGTGGGATGTTGGGCAATCACGCGATCAAAATTGGCAACGGCCGTTTCATAATCATCCAAGGCCATATACGCTTCTCCCCTGCCCCAATACGCCTGGGCAAACTGCGCATCCAGTTCAATGGCCCGGTCAAAAGCGGCAATCGCCGCTTCCATTTGGCTTTCTTCCATGTAAGCAACGCCCTGCTGATAGGCCGACACCGCCCGACCGGGAAACAGCTCCCGCCAGAAGAAACCCAGCAGCAGCCCCACCACCACAATGATGCCCCACCGCAGCAAACCACGCGCCGAGGCGGTAAAGAACGGCCGTTTCCGCGACAACACGGGCTGCATGGCTGGCGGCAGTTGCGGCGCTGGCGTCACATCCTCCAGCTCTGCCAACAGCGCTTGCAGCAGGCGCGTCTCGTAGACGGCAGCCCCCAAATCAACCGATTGATGGAGCAATTTCAGGCTCTGCAAAGCGGCCGTTTTAGCCAAAGCCTGTTCGCCAGCCAGCAAAAGCACCTGGGCTCGTGCCCGCAACAAAATTTGATCGACTTCCAGAGCCAGCGCGTTGTACTGCTCCGGGCGAACCAGATTAAGCCAGGCTTGCGCCAACGGCAGATTTTGCTCATAGCGGGCCACAAAGTAAGCGGCCGTGGCAAAGATCACCGGCGAGCGTAACAGCGGGAGCTGCTGCTTTACCAGGGCCAGCGTCTTGTCCAAGAACCGGGCAGCAGCCTCTATTTCGCCTCGCTCCAAAGCTTGGGCGTGAGCTACATAATAACCACCTAACGCTTCGTTACTTTCAGGCGGGACAACCATAGCAGCCGCCACAAAGGCATCCTCCATGTCGCCGGGGGGCACGCCGCGCAGCGAGGCTTCTACCAAACGGGCCAGCGCCAACTGACTGTCCAGCTGCGGACCACCACGCCACATCTGCCAGATGCGGGCGGCGTCTGTGTACAGGTTGCCAATTTTTTGGGGAACGGCCGTTGCGGGCAGCATCATCACCGCCGAAAGCATGAGCCAGAGAGAGGCCAGGCCAAAGCCATAGCTTATGGCCCGGTGGCGCAAAAGAAAGTTGACACCCATCACCAACAGCAGCTGCAATAAAGTGGCCACGGGACCACCCGCCAGCAGCACCATGCGCTGCCGCCGAAAATCACCAAATTCGTTGGGCACCATGAGGGCACGCCCTTGCCACTGCATCACGTTGGTGTGAATCAGGCTCAGGCGCAAGCCACCCGCCTCGCGGGCCAGGCGCAGCGGACCAAAGGTTACCAGCACAAAGCGAAAGCCAACCAGCCAACCAGCCAGCAAATGCCCCGATTCATGCCAGACAACGGAGACGAACAAGGCCAGGGGAAACAATAAAAAGGTGCTCAGGACGAGAACGGCCGTTGACGGCACCAAAAAATCAGGACGGGGGGCGCGCAGCACCAGGGGCAGCAAAACAACCATGCAGCCAATCATGATCAGCGCACCCACCACCTGCTGCCAGCGTTGGGCTTTTTTTTGCTGAGGCGTGGGGGCAGCGTCAAACTGCTCTGGCGAAACCTGCAACTTCATAGCGCAGAAGTATAGCGAGGGCACCAAGCGGGTTCAATACATCTTGTGATATTAGAACATAAGTGCTAAAATGGGCACATTCTAGCCAAAAGGAGATGATTATGAGCAAGCCCCTGGCAGGTATTTATCTGATTGTTGAGTTTGAATGGCCACAGCCCTTTACCCAGGAACATGGCCAAAACGCCCGCAAGCTGCATGATGTGGTGCAAGACAAGGAATGGATTCAAGAAGTGGTGGCTGCCAGCAGCGGAATCGGCGACGGCCCACCCTCAATCTGGATTTTCTGGCTGCCCGATTATGCCGCTCTGGATCGCCTGTTCCACGACAAAGAAGATCCGGTGAGCCAGGCATACCTTGCCTTTTTCAGCCAGATGCCCGTGGTGCACGACAAAATCCGCGAAAAAGTGGCTTTCTTATAAGAAACAGTCTTAGCGGAAAAGAAAATTTACACCGCTTACCAACCTTTTCGCAACCAATATTTAGGAATACAAAATGGATATTGATTTAGAGTTAGACGCTTACCTGAGCCGCACGACGATCGATGCCGCCGCTGCCGGGCTGCACTTATTGGAGTTCATCACGGGCTTGAATCAGGGAATTACCTGGTCGCTGCACCGAGGACGGATTGATTTTGCGGCGAAACGGCCGTTCTGCACCCTGCGCCCCGCCAAAAACCACATCACCTGCCAGATACCCAATACCAAAACGGCCGTACGCCTCACCACCCCCTACGATGTAGACACAACCCTGCAAGACCAGATTCGGCAAGCGTACCAGCAAGCTCAACGGCATTGATTCTTCACCCAGGCTGTCCATTTGGGAATGAGATGTGATACTCTCTTAGCAGCAACACCCGGATTCCAACAGCGCAACAGGAGATTCCCATGACGCAAGAGACACTTTTTGCTGCGGTTCGCTCCCTGGCAGACAGCACCCAGGCATTTACGGATGTGGACATGGCCCAGCCCTTCCATTGGCACCAGCACCGCGAAGGAGTGCGCCTGGGGCTTATTGGTACGTACCATGAGCTGCGCGATTTGGCGGCTACGCTAACCAATCGGCGCGTGCAGGCAGGGCCAGCCACGTCGCTAGCCCAACAAGTGCTGGGGCAAGTGCACATGGGGTATCGTGAACTACAGGCAGTTTTGCTGGGCGTCACGGCTGAAATGTTTGAAAAAGAGCCAGCCACGGCCGAATGGCCGCTGCGCATCACGTTGGGGCACATTATTGCGGCAGAACGCACTTTTTACACGCTGATCAAATATGGCCAGAAGATGCAGGCGGAAGGTGCGGAACGGCCGTTTCCCTTCCCCGCTGATGAAGTAGAAAAACTCAATGGCAGCAATGAGGTGTTTTATGACCTCATTGATAACCAGCCGCTACCCAAAATAATGGCCTACTACGACGAGTTTCATGAACGCGTTCGCCAGGATTTGATCTCGCTGCCGGATGATATTTTCCTTGGCCCTTCCCCTGTTTGGTGGGAGGAAGAAGAATACACTTTGCAATACCGGCTGCACCGTTTTGATGCCCATCTGCGCCAGCATCTTGTCCAGATTGAAAAGACGCTGGGCTGGCTAGAACAGCCCCAGACGGAAGCGCGGCGCTTTTTAAGGCTCATCTTTCGGGCAGTGGCGGGGGTGGAAAATGCCGTTTTGGGGTCGCCGGAACTTGGCTTGGCAGAACGGCAGGCATTGGCCCAAACGATTCAGGAGCGTACGGCCGTTTTGCAGCAAGTTGTCGCCGATTGTCACAAATTGGAAACGGCCGTTAACGACAATCAGGTAAACATTATTCAGCAAATTACCGGCGACCAGCCAGCATTGGCCAACGCGCTGGGCACAAACGGCATTTCTCTGTTGATGAATGCCATTTACCAAAGGAAAACGGCCGTTATTGATGCCTTGCTGGCAGCCGGGGCCGACCTGGATGTGTTTGCCGCGGCAGCGCTGGGCAATTTGGCCCGATTGCAAACCCTGGCCGAAAAATGGCCCGGCTATCTCAACTTGTTTGCCAAGGATGGGTTTACGCCGCTGCAATTGGCCTGCTACTTTGATCAGGAAGCAGCGGCGCTGTGGCTGATTGAACAAAAAGCGGACGTCAAGGCGGTGGCCAAAAACAACATCAAAATTACGCCGCTGCACGCCACAGTGACGCACGGCAATTTAACCATTGCCCGGGCCTTGCTGGAAAAAGGTGCCGACGTGAATGCAGCCCAGGCTGGTGGCTTTACGGCCGTTCATCAAGCCGCCCACCGCAACAATGTCCCCTTGGCGGAGCTTCTGCTGGCATTCGGCGCAGATCCCCACCAACCGGATGAAAAGGGGCAAACGGCCCTGCAAATGGCAAAAGCAGAGGGAAATGAGGCGGTTACGGCCGTTCTCTCCCACAGCTGAGTAACCCCCATAAACAAAAAGCCGGTGCACCCTGAATTGAATGCACCGGCCTAGCTGGAAGATATTTGAAAGTCGTTAAACCAATGGCTGCCAATTACCGGCAAACATAGCAAATTTTTCTTTCTCGTCCTGCTCAAATTTAGCCAGCTGATCGGCCAAAATGACCACATCCACGCAGTAGAAATCAGCATAGCGGGAAATGGTTTCATCGTTGTAGCCAACGGCCGTATCAATCGAAAGCGCCACCTCCCCAAAACGCTGGGCATGCGCCCGAAAACCGCGCAGTGCCGAAAACAGCAGCTCCCGATCGTATGTGTTGTCCTCACAAATAACCAACAGCACCAAATCCATCTTTATCTTGGCGGCAAAATCCAAAACCGACGTCACCACGATATTGGTTAAATGCTCATACTTTACGGGCAGTAAAATTCGCTGCACCACGGGGGGATAACTTCTAGGGCGCTGCCATGGCGAGGTTGTGAGCGGTAAATAATGCCAGGCAGATTCCGAAGGCGTCGTTACAGGAAACGATCTAATCACAGGGCACCTCCCAAATTAGGCAAACAATAAATTATGCTATACTGAACCGATAAAAGTTGAAATTGTGCTCGTCGTATTCTTCCAAGGGGGTCGCTCAGGCGAGTGACCAACAACGTAAAGGTAATCTTACGAAGTAACTTACAATATCGTAAAGTCTAATGATTTCTGCTCTCTAGCACAAGGGTCATAGGCACTCTGTACTATCGTAACGCCACTTCAAAAAGAGATTTTTATACCCAAATTTAATTCTGCCAGGAACCTGGCACAGCTGAACCACTCATTTTATGAGAAGATTTGGAGGAAATCATGGGAAACACAGATTCAGCACAGGCAACGGCCGTTTCCGACGCAAAATCCGTTCTGCGCAAAGATGGCAAGCTCAAGAGCAAGTTCTACACAAAAGAACTGGCGCGCCTGCAAGAAGAGCTCATCAAGCTGCAATATTGGGTGCAAGAGAAAGGGCTGCGCGTCGTCATCCTGTTTGAAGGGCGCGATGCCGCGGGCAAAGGCGGCGTTATCAAGCGCATCACCGAACAGATGAACCCCCGCATTGCCCGTATCGTCGCCTTGGGCACCCCCAGCGACCGCGAAAAGACCAAATGGTGGTTCCAACGTTACGTGGCCCAACTGCCCGCCGCTGGCGAAATCGTCCTCTTTGACCGCAGCTGGTACAACCGCGCCCTGGTCGAGCGCGTGATGGGCTTTTGCACCGATGAGCAGTACCGCGAGTTTTTGCGCTCCTGCCCACAGTTTGAGCGGATGCTCGTTCGCTCAGGCATCATCGTGCTGAAATATTGGTTCTCGGTGAGCGATGAAGAGCAGGAACGCCGCTTCCAATCGCGCCTGACCAATCCCGTTAAGCGGTGGAAGCTCAGCCCGATGGATGTGGAGTCGCGCAACCGCTGGGTGGAATATTCCCGCGCCAAGGATGTCATGTTTGACCACACGGACATTAAACAAAGTCCCTGGTTTGTTGTGCCGTCCGATGATAAAAAGCGCGCCCGGCTCAACTGCATCAGCCACATTCTCAATTCAATTGAATACGAAGACATTACGCCCGAAAAAATCGAGCTGCCGCCCCGCCAAAAAGAATCGGGCTACATTCGGCCACCGATGAACGAGCAAACCTTTGTGCCGGACCTCTACCCCACGCCCAAAGCAGATTAGCGCTTACTGTAAAAGGTGGAGAACGGCCGTCTCTCACCATAAACTCAAGCATAATCATGAATTTTCAGGTGTGGAGGTTTTTGCATGAAGCGTAAACGAATGATGGTTGGCTTGTTGGCGTTGGTGGCGGTTTGTGTGGTAACGGCCGTTATCATCTATTTCTATGTGCGCCAGCGAGTTAACTTTGCGGGCGTGGCGGGTGACGCCCGGGTTGCCAACATCACCCTGCCCGACGGGTTTGGCGTACAGGTTTTTGCCGACGGGCTAAGTGGACCGCGCTTCATGGCTGTGGGGCCAGACGGCGTGCTGTACGTCGCCGATCGCGGCAATGATCGCATCGTGGCCCTGCCCGATGCCAATGGTGACGGCCAGGCAGATGAAATCCGCGTGGTGGCCGAAGGGCTAAACAATCCGCACAATTTGGTGTATCACGAAGGCAGTTGGTATGTGGCCGTCACCGAAGGCGGGGTGCGCCTTGACGATACCAACGGCGATGGCGTAGCCGAAGGGTTCACCACCCTGCTAGACACCTTCCTGCCACCCGGCCAGCACAGCAGCCGCACCATTGCCTTTTTGCCAGACGGCCGTTTGCTCATCTCGGCGGGTTCCACCTGCAACGTGTGCGAAGAAGAAGACCCGCGCCGCGCCGCCATCACCGTTTATGACAGCCCCGTGGGGCAAGACCAGCTTACGGGCGAACAAATTTACGCCACCGGACTGCGCAACGCCGTCGGGCTGGCCATCCATCCTGAAACCGGTGCAGTGTGGGCCACCAACAACGGCCGTGATCTGCTCGGTGATGATCTGCCACCGGAAACCGTCTACCTTGTGGAAGAAGGCGGCGACTACGGCTGGCCATATTGCCACAGCGGCACCGTGGTCGATCCTGACTTTGGCTTTGAAGGAGCTTGTGAACAGGCCGGGCAGCCCGTCGTGACAATGCAAGCTCACTCTGCGCCGCTGGGACTGGCGTTTTACACGGGCGACACGTTCCCTGCCGAATACCAGGGCGACCTGTTTGTCGCTTTCCACGGTTCGTGGAACCGCAGAGTGCCTACCGGCTACAAAATTGTGCGCGTGCCGCTGGATGGCAGTAGTCCCATTGGCCCAGTTGAAGATTTTGCCACAGGCTGGTTAAATGAGGATGATTATTCGTCAGACGGCCGTCCCGTAGACATTACGGTTGGTGCAGATGGCGCACTGTACGTCAGCGATGACAAAGGCGGTTTTATTTACCGCATTTACGCAGAACCATAAACCATTCAAGGCATTTTCCCGGAAACTGTTTAAAAGAAACGTGGCGAATCGTTTCCGGGAAAATATGCTAACCGAGACCTATGACTATCATAACCACGCTCGTACTCATCCTCATGTTTATCACCCCTATCATCTCCGTGATGACCATCATGTTGCGACTGGGCGAAGCCCGGCAGGCCGTCAACTGGCCGCAAGTCAAGGGGCAAGTGACTGATGTGCGTCTGCTGCAAAGCGGCAACCAATACCAGCCCGAGCTGGACGTGACCTACACGGTAGCCAACGAAACGTACAGCAGCCGACAGCGACCCGTCAGCCCCAACGGGCAAGCCAAAGGGAGCAAAGCGTGGGCACGAGAGTTTAGCCTGCAATTTAAGCCGGGAACGGCCGTTCCCCTCTACTACAATCCCACGCAACCCAAACGCGCCACCATGAGTCCAAAACAGATGAATGCCAGCAGTTCACAAACCCAACTGACCAGCATCATCATGATTGTGATAGCCGTGGGCCTCCATTTGCTCGGCGCGCGCGGCCTCATCGCCAACTTTCTCAACCTCAGCGGCAGCAGCGTTCTCGTCACGATGATCATCACCACCATTGTGTCCTTGCTGTTGGGCGGGGCGTTGGGGCTGCTGGTGCAAGATCTGCGTCAACCCAAAACCTGATCCTTTAGGGTGCCTGCCACCGTTCACTAGATGACTGATTCTCCTCACAAATTTCGCCGCTGGCTGCTGCTAGCAGGCATTCTACTTATTTTCCTTTGTCTGGGCGGGACGGCCTACCTCATCACCAGCTACCCAATTTTGGGCAGCACGGCCGTTTCTACCACCCCCATCACCTGGACCAGCCTCCCTACCCCTAGCGTCATCCATGCCAACGTCACCAGCTACAGCAGCGCCGCCAAAATCAACGCCATTGTCCAACGGGATGGCTTTGTTTGGGCCGCCACCGATGGCGGCTTGGTCGTTTGGGACGAGCGCAGCGGGGAAGCCGTAAAATTCACCAGCGAACATGGGCTGCCAGAAAACCGCACCACCAGCCTGGCCGTCGGCATTGATGGCGCAATTTGGGTAGGCACCGCCTCGGCGGGCGTCAGCCGGTACGATGGCACTGCCTGGCAAACCTTCACCACCGAGGATGGCCTGCCGAGCAACGCCGTGCGCGATCTCGCCGTAGGCGCAGATGGCACCATTTGGGTCGCCACCGCAGACGGTATTGGTCGCTACGACGGCCGTCGCTGGTTTAGCTACACGCGCAGCCGCACCCTGCTGCAACTCCCCAACAACGACGTCACCAGCCTGGCGCTGGCTGCCGATGGGCTAATCCTGTACGCCGGCACCAGCAGCGGTGCGGTGCAGTTTAACGGCCGTTCCTGGAGCAGCTTAGCCCAAATCGGCAGCGAAGCGATCAACACGGTGCAAGATGTGACCGTCACGCCAGACGGCCGTTTGTGGGCGGCGACGAAAGCTGGATTGAGCGTCTACGATGGCAGCGGCTGGCAGATCTTCACCAGCGCCGATGGCCTGGCCAGCGAAGATGTCCGCACCCTCGCCGCCAATACCGACGGCTCCGTCTGGCTGGGCTACGGTGAACAAAGGCTGGGGCTGACTCGGTTTGAGTTGAACGGCGCAATACCAACGGTAACGGCCGTTTCGCCACCCAACGAGCAAATCTTTACCATCCTGCCTACCGGCAGCGACCTGTGGCTGGGCAGTGCCGACGGCCTGCTGCGCCAAGCCGGGGCCAGCGGCTGGCAAACGCTCACGCCACCCAACGACATCCCCACCAATGCGCTCGTCGATTTGCTCATTGCCGACGGGCAACCGTGGCTGGCCACCGCCAGCAGCGTGAACCGCTTCAACGGCACGGCGTGGGAATTGGTAGAAGGATTGCCCGAAACGGCCGTTTCCAGCCTGAACGTAGACAACAATGGCCAGATCTGGACCACCTTCCGCACCGTGAGGCAAGGTGCCGCTACGTTTGCTGCCGCCAGCGGCCAATGGCAAACGGTGAGCTGCCCCATCAGCGGCCCAGCCTCCCCCTACATCCGCCACATCACCCAAACCGCCGATGGCCTGCTCTGGTTTGCCACCGAAGTGGGGCTGGCCACATTTAACAAAGAGACCGGGCGCTGGAACCTACTCACCCAGGCAGATGGCTTGCCGGGCAACAGCGTGCAGGCGCTGGTGCTGCATCCCGACGGCCGTTTGTGGGTCGGCACAAATGAGGGATTGGCGGTGCGGGAAAACGGCCGTTTCATTACCCGCAACAACGACGACATCCGCGAAATGGCCGTCGGGGCAGATGGTACGGTCTGGTACATCACCGCCGACGCCGTGTATCGCGTGCGCGCTAGCCAGATGCAAAACATCGTGCCGCCGCCCGTGAGCCAGGTGTATGATGTGCTGGCCACAAGCGAAGGATTTTGGGTTGCCGCAGCGGAGGGCGTCGCTTTTTTTGCTGGGGCGCAGGAAGGAAACGGCCGTTGGCTGCGCTTTAACGTCGGTGAGGATCTGCCGGGCGACCGCGTCACCGCTTTGGGCACTGCCCCAGACGGCACCCTTTGGGCTAGCAGCGAACTCACCGCCCAGACGCTGAGCAGCAGTTTGTATGGCAGTTACACGCAACACCAAAGCTATCTTAGTCAGTTTGACGGGCAGCGCTGGCAGGCCAGCCTGCACCCCACGGTGGACGGCCTGCTACATCCTGTCGTTACCAGCATTGTCACCACGCCGGATGGGGCAGCCTGGCTAGCCACGTTGGGCGGCATCAGCCGCGTTGAGGGGCAAACCTGGACACAGTTCAGCGTGCTCGATGGCCTGCCCGCCCATGAGGTGTATCAACTTTTAGCCGTCGAGGATACCGTGTGGGCGGTGACCAAAGGCGGGCTGGCCCAATTTAATCCCACAAACCAGCAGTGGAAATCGTTTGCAGGCGTGGGCAACTGGCCCAGTTATGAAGCGGTACATCTGGCGACTGACGCCGGCGGCACGTTGTGGGCAGGCAGCGGCACGGAACTGCGCCGCTATGATGGCCAACGCTGGCAAACCGTAGCCATCGACCTGCCGGATTCTGACGTTACCGTGCGCGATTTTGTGGTGGAACCAAACGGCCGTCTTCTGCTCACAGCCCATCTACAAACACCCAGCACAGAACAACATTTTTTGGCCGAATTTGACGGCGAAATGTGGACGTGGCATGAGGTGGCGCTGCCCAATAATGACCAGATTTCACCTTTTGCGCATCTTTGGCTAGCACCAGACGGCCGTCTTTGGGCCAGCAATGAAAACAGTCTGTGGCGCTTTAATTTGCCAGCGGGCAACTTCACCCAGCCGAGCCAATATCCAGAGCTCATCCGCAGCATCACCGATATGACCTTTTTGCCGAACGGCAAGCCAGTGGCCGTCACTCGCTTTGGTAACGCGCCGCTGCTGCTGGAAGAAGACGGCAGCGTCCCTTTAGAGCAGCCGCTAGCAACCAGTGATGAATTTGCTATTCAGGCGACGGCAAACGGCCGTCTCTGGCTGGGAACCAACCGGGGTGTGGCCTGGCAGCTAGACAACGGCACTTGGCAAGCGCTCTCGCTCACCGAGGCAGAGCTGGCGGAAACAACCAGTACGCTCAAGGTGATGCCCGATGGCAGCTTGCTGTTGGGCGGCACCGATGGCACCGTTTTACGCTGGGCCGATGACCAGATGTCGGTGGTGGGCAACGCCACGGGCGGCGACGGCGCGCCCGTCAGCGCCCTATTCACTGCGGCGGATGGCTCCCTCTGGCGCGGCAGTTTTGGCAGCAGCGTGGCGCGCCTGGACGAGGATGGTACGCGCTGGCTGCCCTATCCGGCCAGTCCGCCCAATTACAATGAGCGCGTGCGAGAAGCGGCCGTTTCTGACCCCATCACGCTTTGGCTTACCACCGATGAGGGGCTGGTTTCTCTCACCACCGTGGGCGAACGGACGGTGTGCCAGCAGGTCACAGCAGATTATCCAGAAGCAGCCGGGCTTGCCGCAGATTTGACGGGGCAGTTATGGCTGGTGTCTGAGCGGATTGTGTACCGTGGGAATGCCGCCGGGTTTGAGCGGACGGGCACGCTGGCTTTGCCGGTTACGGCCGTTGCCCCCGATGGCGCGGTCTGGTACGTCACGCAAACAGACGTGGTGCGCGTGCAGGGGCAGCAGCGGCTGCCAGTGGCCCACAATCTAGACCCAGACACAATCACGGCACTGGCCATAGCCCCGGACGGCGCGGTGTGGCTAGGCACAACGGCGGGGGCAAAGGTGCTGCAAGGCGGCCAATGGCGCACCGTCTCGGCAGCAGACGGGCTGGCCAGCAACCACGTTACGCACATCGCCATCGCAGCGGATGGATCGGTGTGGGTTGGGACGTTGGGTGGGGTGAGTTGGGTAATACGGCCGTAGGTAGGATAAGTGGGTCAGAGGGCTGGCTTAACTTTCCGATTTTCATATCGGCTTATGTAAAAATGTTCAAATATCGGACCAGCCATAAAACCACTAATGCCACCATATGCAAATCCAAGAAACTCAAACCCAATTCCGGAGAAAAACAGCAGCACCAGTTTCACAATGAGAAACCCACCAATTGCTCCTAAAACAATTCCAATTGGTATCCAAAACCACAAACTTCGCGTGAGTCTTGATGAATCGATTTTTAGAAGGTGGATAACAGTGCCAAAAATAGCCCCCATAAATAAACCTGATATGAATCCTAGAATTGCGCCAACACAAAGTCCAAAAATTAATGTGTAGATCAAAGCCGTTAATGAAAAAGACTGCTTAGAATAGGGCAACCATGCAACGGCAACCATCATTAGGGGCGCACAAAATCCAATAAAACTACCACTAAGACTTCCAGCGAGCGCACCAGAAACCATTCCTCTTACAAAAAAGTTAGTAGAGCGAAAATAGTTACGTAGCTTAGAAAGTTGCAATACTTTACCCATCTTTAAGATCACTGCGACGACACCGTCGTATCTTCTCGCACGCTGAGGCGGCGGACGTAGTTGACCAAATGCCACGCCTGCTCCTCGGTGAGTTGGTCATCGAAGGCGGGCATGGCCGTTTCCTCGACGCCTTGCAAAATCCAGTAGTAGAGATCGCCGTCGGTGTGAATGGCGGTGTGCCCAGCAGCAAAATCGGCGGGGGGCGGGTTGAGGCTGAGCGCGGTGGGACCATCGCCGCGCCCTTCCGGGCCGTGGCAGGCGATGCAGTTTTCGTTAAACAACTCCTGCCCGATGGCGATCGATTCCGCATCCGGCAAAATGGGATTGGTAGCAAACTTGGCGGGCGTGTACTCCTCCGTGAAGAAGGTGAAAAGCTGCGATCCGCCCAGCCAGAAGCAAACCAGGCTGATGCCTAACAGGGCCACCAACTGCCCCTCGTTTTTGGCAGCGCGAACGCCAACAAAGCCCCACAGCAGGGCAAACAGCACGATGCCCGCGCCGGTTGCGCCGCGGCCGGTGCGGTTCATAAATTTGGCGAAGGATTCTAACGGCCGTACCCCGCTATCCAACTCACGAATGTTGCCCCCCACGCCAGCTTCCAGACGATAGGCGGCAAACGTATCGAAAGTGTTGGGGCGACGAATGGAAACTTCCACCTGCCAAGTGCCAATCAGGCTGATGTAGCTGCCTTCTAAGCGGTAACGGCCGTTCCCCAAATCCTCTGCCTCACCTGTGGAAGAACCGATCGATTGCCCCAAAAAAGTGTAGCGCACAGAAACTTCTTCGGCATTGGTCACCGGGTCGCCGTTTTCGTCCATGATGAGAATGTCGAAGATATTATTGCCCACCAGAGCGGGCTCGATGTCCATCTCCACCTGCAAATCTTCAGCAGATTGGACGACGGTGGTTTGCCCCGGCGCATCGGCCAGCAAGGGCGCATCGACGCCACGCTGCAAATCGGTGAGCACGCCAGCCGCTGCGAGGATAAGGAAAGCGATGGCCATTTCTGCCCAGACCAACCGGTTAAAGCCGCGCAAGACGCGTGGCGCACGGTCGCTGTCCGGGGCATCATAGGCAGCATCGAGGCGTGGTTTGACAAACAGCAAATTAATCCCGGCAATGGCAATGGTGAGCAGCGCCAGACCAATCTTGGCCAGCAGCATCAAGCCGTAAACCGTGCCAACCAACTCAGTCCAGCCACCCACATGTTTGGCTGCCAGATAGCCACCGCTGGTCAGCAGAAAACCTACGGAGATGGCCGCGATGGCCGAAAAATTCAGTATCAGGCTTAAGTTTAGCCAGGTGCGGGGTTCACGGTTGAGAGAACGGGCTTGCCACAGCGAAATTGCCAGGAAGAGCAGGCCACCGACCCAAATTGTGCCCGCCAGCACGTGCACCCAATCGATCAGGATCGCCTGAGTGGTCTCGTCCGTCAAAGCAGCGCTGTGGCTGATGAGGGAGACGGTCAGCGACAGCCCAATCGCCAAAATAAAACCCAGCCACCATTCCCAGCCGCGCAGTTCTTTACGGCCGCTTTTCACGTCTACAAACAGGCTCAGGTTAAAATGAGACAGGGCCAGCAGCAAAAAACGGGTCAGCCACATGGTGCCAAAGCGGGTGCTCACCCAGCTTTGCAGATTGGCGGTTTGCAGCAAATTGTAAACGCGGTTTTGGTCAATGAAGATGATGACCAGTCCTAGCCCAATGAGAATGATGCCGGTGATGCCAACGCGAATGCCAATCTGGGCCAGTTTCAGGTCTAACGCTTCTTCTTCTGCTTCCAGATCCACATCGGCAACGATGGGATTCCAGACGAGCAGGCGAAAGGCAAAGAGCCCAATCAGCAGGGCAAGGCCGGTGAGGGTGAGCCATCGGGCTGTGGCGCTCAGCGGAGAAAGTTGGGCAATGACGGTGCTTTCGCTAGCAACGGCAGTTGCCGCCACGCCATAGCCAAAAGCAAAAGTGCCGCTGGTAGTATGCCCATCCACTGCCGAAAGAACTTGCCAGCTAACCAAATACGCCCCTTGCTCCAAATCGGGCAAAGAGACGGCGGCGGTACGGCCGTTGGCATCAATAATCTGCAACGGGCCAGTCTCAACCTGCTCACCCCCTTGGGTCAACAAATCGATCCGGCTGAGATTTGGCACGATGGGCTCATTAAACTGGATGATCAAATTATCTGGCAGCTCATCCAGCAAAGCATTCGGAGCCGGATTGGAAAATTCCGGCACGGCGTGGGCATAGACGGGCTGAACCCAAGTCCAGAGCAGACCCGCCAGCAGCAAAAGCGATAGAATGCGACGAAGCTTCTTCATCTTCATAGGCAAGGGATAAGTGAAAAGTAAAAAGTGAACAGTTGAACCACTTTATCACTTTTACTTTCTACTTTTACTAAAATCTATCCGAAAAAGCCACAGAGGAAAAAGAGAGATATGAGAAATGAACCTTCGCCTCAAAATCCTCTGTGCTCTCTGTGGCTAATATTCGGACAGGTACCAAAACTATTCTTCAACAACAATCATGACGGAATCACCGTCTTCGTACTCTTCATGGGTTTCGATGGACAAGAAAACAGAGATTTCGTGTTCCCCAGGTTCGAGGCCGGGCAGCGCCTGGTCGGTGTTGCCGCCCATGACCATGCCGTAGGAAGTGCCATCTACGTAAACATGCCAATGGTTGTTACCGCCCAGCTCAAAGTTTTCAACTTCAACCTCCACAATGACTTGGTCCAGGGTGTTGAAAGTGTCGCCTGCTTGGGGCGAGGTAATGGTGATGGTCGCGCCACCTTCGTTCGGAATACGATTTGGCTCATCAACATGCTCGTGATCCATCTCTTCCATGCCGTCCATATTTTCCATGGAATCTTCGGAATCTCCACTGCTGGAGCAGGCGGCCAGGAACAGACCAGCCACAAGCAGCATCAAAACAAGCCAAAAACGAATCAGGGAGTTTTTGTTTTTCATCGAGTTATCCTTAATTTGTGCCAACCGATTTTACCATCTGGCTGGCAGAGATAGGTGTTTTGTAATTTTAGGGCCGATTTAGCAGGAACGGCCGTTTCTTCCACAACAATTAATCAGCTGGATTTACGCCGCAGCAGCCCAACCAATCCCAGGGCAATGCCTGCTAAACCGGCACCGCTGCCCACAAACGCCCAGGTGCGGGCCGTTTGCAGATCAGCTTGCAGCTGCTCAACTTGTTCTTGCAGGGCAATGGTATCGGGCAACGGCTGCGGAAATTGCAGGTTGCTGGCGGGCATCACTTCTTCCGGGTCCAGCTCCACATCCACATCCGTGCTGCCCAGCGTGCCAAAAAGTCGGGTCGTGTACACCCCGCGCACGGTGGGGAACAACGTAGCCGTGTACAAACCAGGCGTTGTGGTGGGATTCATGTTCACCCGCCAGGTACGTCCAGCATATAGCACTTCAACGTCCAGCGTGGCTTCCGCATCTGTGACCGGTTGATCATCTTCGGTAATTTCCAGCGTTAGTGCGTTCCGCTCACCGACGATGGGTGGCTCTTGCAGCCAGCCCACCACAATGGCGTACGGGCCAACCTCCACCCGAGTGTGAGCCAATGCGGTTCGGTTGGTCTGGCCAAGGGCGAAAAGTGCCAGGAATACGGCCGTTCCCCACAAGAAAAAGCGTCTGGCCTGTTGAGCAAATTGAGTTGTCATAGGGTAAATCCTGTTTATGTAAACTTAAGTGTCTTTGAAGACAACACAAAACAGTGTAAGGCTTCAATTCTAAATGGCAAAGGGAAACCGGGGAAATCAGGCAAAATGGGGAGGGGGCGTTGGCGGAGGTTCAGAAAAAAGAGAAGGCTCCAGCCAGCGCAAAGAGCCTTGATATAAACATTTACGGCGCACCAACACCAACAGCACGCCGATTGTCAGAAATGTTAAAGAGAAAAAGGAAAGGAGAGAGCCAACGGCCGTATCCGTCACCGAGGCATGCTCTGAAATCTCGTCTAAATTTACCTGCCCGGCTGTGGCCTGGGCTGGCACCAAACAGGCGCACGTGTACACGCCTGCCGGTGTTACCCCCAAGTATGCCAAAAACAGAAGAATAAAAATCAGACGAGAACGAATCATAAAAATGGGCCCGTGCTAAGGCAGCGGCACCCCTACCCCTTGTGAACAAGCGCCGCCCAGCTCGGGCGTGGTGGGGCTTAACCGATAACGCTCAATGAAATCCTCAATACGGCCGTCATCTGCCGAATCCACCTCTAGCTGAAAGCCCCACGCCGTCAGGACAACCGGACTGCGCTGTCCCTCATACGGACTCAACATCAAAAAGGTTTGGCTGCGCGTAATGCTGGCCAACTCGGCCACATCTGCGTCCGCTAAATCAGGCTGATAGGTAATCCAAACCGCACCATGTTCCATCGCATGCACGGCATTGCCGGTTTGAATCGGCGCATCATAAATGCCACAGTTCTGCCAAACATTGTAATGCTCGCCACCCGCCGGAGGCACTTCGGAGGTCTCAAAAACCAACGTATCGTCATGGCCCCGAGCTGGGCGCGGAAACTGCACCACGCCTTCAATAGGCTGCTCTGGGCGCACATTCAAATACATAATAAACGCCAGCCCAACCACGCCTAACAAGATCATTCCCCAAACAATTAAATTTCTACGATTGCTCAACATCTTCTTCTCCAATGATTGCAGTTAGCCAATAGGCGTGCCAACGCCGCCAGAACAGCCAGCGCCAGATTCGGGTCCGCGAACCTGTTGGTAACGGTCAATAAATTCTTCAATGCGCGCATCATCTGCGGAGCCAACCGCTAATTGACGATCCCAAACGGTAAGCACAATGGGACTTGTTTGATCAGGATAGGGATTCAGCAGCATATAGGGGTCACCACTGGCCAAAGATTGCAGCGCCACAACCTGTTCAGCAGGTAAATCGGGATTGTACGTCAGCCACACGGCCCCATGCTCCATCGAATGAATAGCATACTGGCCAGAAACCGGCGTATCGTAGATGCCACAATTTTGCCACACGGGGGCATGTGGACCGCCCAACGGCGGCGTGCCACCAAAGGGAATATCGAGCGTATCGTCATGCTGGTTGGCAACGGCCGCTTCGACCACCGTCACACCTTCCACCTCAGGCCGCGTTGCTCTATAAATCAGCAAGCCCACCAGGACTACCACTACAACACCAATGGGAATCCAGAGGCGCAGCGCTTGCATTCGCTTCTCACGCGCCACCTGCTCCCGGCGAATCTCTCGTTTGCTCCGCTTACGCTCAGACGATGTTTTGCTCAAAATATTTCTCCGTTGTTGTTTTTTGTGCGAGTTGCCGTTGACCTTGCAAGGCGAGCGCAATTATCCTCATGAATACACATCGATCCATACCAAATTTGAATTTTTTCATGCGAAACTAAGACTTGAGTCCGCTTTTGCAAAATAAAAGACCTTGACCGGCTTGTCAACCGACCAAGGTCTGAAAAATTTTTATAACTTTTTATGCCCGCTAGCACGGGCATCCAAGTGACACTTTGATAAATTTACACCTTCAGGCGACGCAACCGCAGGGCATTGGTCACCACGCTGATGCTGGAAAAAGCCATCGCTCCTGCCGCCAAAATGGGATGCAGCTGCTTCAAAAAGTCGGGCGCCCAGGCAAACGGGGCCAAGATGCCCGCCGCAACCGGAATCAAAATGGTGTTGTAGCCAAAGGCCCAGCCCAAATTCTCGCGAATGTTGCGCATGGTCGCTTTGGACAGATGAATGGCTTGCGGCACGCTGCGCAAATCGCCACGCATCAGGGTGACATCGGCCGTTTCCATGGCCACATCGGTACCGGTGCCGATGGCAAGGCCCACATCCGCCTGCGCCAATGCCGGGGCGTCGTTGATACCGTCACCCACCATGCCCACGCTGTAGCCTTCCTCTTGCAGCTGCTTCACGTAACTGGCTTTGTCGCCGGGCAGCACCTCGGCAAAAACGCGGTCAATACCCACCTCGGCGGCGATGGCGTTGGCTGTGGCCTGGTTGTCACCGGTCATCATCACCACGGTGAGGCCACGTGCTTTCATCTCGGCCACCGCTTCTTTGGAACCTTCCTTGATGGTGTCGGCTACGCCAATGACGGCGCTGGCCTGCCCATCGACGGCCAGCCACATGGCGGTTTTGGCTTCATCTTGCAGCGCCTGGGCTTCGGCTTCCAGCCCGTTGAGGTGAATGCCCTCGCGCTCCATCAAGCGCAAATTGCCCAGGAGAACGGAACGGCCGTTCACCTCAGCCGCCACCCCATGCCCCGCAATGCCCGAAAAGTTGGTCGGCTCATCCAGAACCATTCCCTTCTCCTGCGCCGCCCGCACAATCGCCTCACCCAGCGGATGCTCGGAGCCGCGCTCGGCAGAGGCAGCAAGCTGTAAAAGCTGAGATTGGAGATTAGAGATTGGAGATTGGGCTTGGTTGTTAATCTCCAATCTCCAGTCTCCAATCTCCTGACTAACAACAACATCCGTCACCGTCGGTTCGCCGCGCGTAATCGTGCCGGTCTTGTCCAGCACGATGGCGTTGAGCTTTTGCACCTGCTCCAACGCGGTGCTGCTTTTGAACAAGATGCCCTTCTCGGCTCCCTTGCCCATACCCACCATGATGGAGGTTGGCGTGGCTAGCCCCATCGCACATGGACAGGCAATGACGAGAACGGCCGTTAAGCGAATCAGCGCCGGCACAAAATCACCGCCAGCCACCAGCCAGATGATGAAAGTGAGTACGGCCGTCCCAATCACAAACGGCACGAAGTAGGCCGCCACCTGATCCACCACCCGCTGGATGGGCGCTTTGCTGCCCTGTGCCTGCTCCACCAGCTTGATGATTTGGGCCAGAGCCGTCTCTTTGCCCACTTTGGTTGCTTCAAATTTTAGCAAGCCCTGCTTGTTGAGCGTGGCCCCAATCAGTTCATCACCCGGTTCTTTGCTGACGGGCAGCGATTCTCCGGTAAGCATGGATTCGTCTACGGCGGACCGGCCGTCTACTACCACGCCATCCACCGGAATCTTCTCGCCAGGACGCACAATGACCACATCCCCTTGAATCACCTCGGCAATAGGAATGTCCAGCTCTTGCCCGTTGCGCACGACGCGGGCGGTTTTGGCCTGCAAGCCCATTAGCTGCTTGATCGCCTCGCTGGTGCGCCCTTTGGCCCGCGCTTCCAGCAATTTGCCCAGCACAATTAAGGTAATGATGACCGATGAAGTCTCAAAATAAACGTGGTCGCCCAACGCGGTGCTGTTCCAAAAGGTTTGCGCCAGCAGGACGGCAATGCTGTAAAAGAAGGCCACGGACGAACCCATCGCCACCAGCACGTCCATATTGGCGCTGCCGTTGCGCAAGCTTTTGTACGCCCCCACGTAATAATCCCAGCCGACGTAAAACTGCACAGGTGAAGCCAGCGCCAGGAAGAGCCAATTGACCCAGGTGGCGTGTGCCCAATGGCCAACCAGGCCAAAATCGCGGCTCATGCTGAAGAGGAAAAGCGGCAAAGAGAAGAGAATACCAACCAGCAGACGCGTCTTTTGGTGCTGAATTTCGGCTTCGCGGGCGGCGGCTTCGGCATCTTCCAGTTCGTCGTCATTGGCGGATTCCACCACGTCATACCCGGCGCGGCGCACGGCAGCCACCATTTCGGCCCGGCTCACGGCTCCAGGCGCGTAGGAAACGGCCGCTTTCTCGCTGGCATAGTTCACGTTGGCCGACAATACCCCATCCACCTTATTCAAGGCGCGTTCGATGTTGGTGGCACAGTTAGCGCAAGTCATGCCTAGCAGCGACAGGTCCAATTCGGCCGTGGGGATTTCGTAACCGGCTCGTTTGACCTTTTCGATAACGGCCGTTGTCACATCCTGCCCTTTAATCACCGACGGATCGTAGCTAAACGTCACCTTTTCATTGGCAAAATTGACGGTGGCGTTGGTCACACCTTCGACCTTTTTTGAATTTCGCTCAACCGAGGCCACACAATTGGCACAGGTCATCCCCAAAACGGGCAGCGTAATTTGCTTCTCTTCGGACATACTCTTCCTCAAATTTAGGATAAGCCACAGAGAAAAAAGAGGAAACAGAGATGAGATGAATATCTCTTAAAACTCTGTGCTCTCTGTGGCCAAAAATCAAAATGGGGGCTTTGGCAGCCCCCAGAAAACTTTCTTAGTTAATCTGAATCAGCCCTTCGGGCGGGTAGTTAATCTCTTGCAGCAGCGCCTGAATTTTTTCCCAGGAAGCCGGGTCGTCCCAGGAAACCGTCACCTTTTTGGTGTCCTGTTCGGCCTTCACGCTTTGTACGCCGGCCAAATCGCCGACTTCCATCTCGATGGTGTGGGTGCAGTGACCGCAGCTAATATTGGGAACCGTAAATGTTTTTGTCGTCATGAGCTTCTCCTAAAAAGTTAATAGTTGTTGTGGCAGGTAGCCAGTTGCTAAATTTTGTTGGACATGGTGAAAACGCTGGTAATTTCTTGCAGCACGCGCTCCCGCTCATCAGCTTCGTCGTTGCGAATGGCGGTGGTAACACAAGTATGCAGATGATTGTCCAGAATCATCGAACTGACCTTGTTCAAAGCGGCCTGAACCGCCTGCACCTGCTTGATCACGTCGATACAGTAGGTATCGTCGTTAACCATGCGCTCAATGCCTTTGAGGTGGCCAGCCGCACTGGCCAATCGTTGAGTAACTGCTTTTTTTGTGACGTCGTCCATATCATTCTCTCTTTGCCCCACCCCCTATGGGGGGGGGTATGGCAAAAGTATAGTTCATCCCCAGATTTGTGTCAACTACGCTTATTTTTCGCTAAATTTAGGCCAAACGAGGCAAAAAGTACGCTTACCTGCGGACTATTGACAAAGTGATTGACGAAAAAAAAAAGTAATGCTATACTGTTTTTGGCTCCCCCCCCAGAGGTGGTCGGACTAACGCCCGTTAGTTCGCCACCTCCTTTTTTTGCCTAAATGAAATTAGGAAGCAACCATGCCTGAAACCAAACCCATTTTTGTTGATGATGAAACGGCCGTACTCCCCCACCGCATACTAAAACCAGAAAACCCAGGTCCACATCCTACTATCGTGATGATTCATGGGCATTTGGGCAATGAAGACGTGATGTGGATTTTTCGGCAAACGCTGCCTAAAGAGTGGCTGGTTGTTGCGCCGCGCGCCATTTTGCAAGATGGCGAAAATAGTTTTAGCTGGCATCCCCGGCAGCAAGGTAAATGGCCCAGTTTAGGTATGTTTGATACGGCCGTTGACAAACTTCTCCAATTTATCGACACCTTGCCAGAAACGTATGACGCCGACCCGAAACAAATTTACTTGATGGGCTTCAGCCAGGGTGCGGCCACTGCATTTGCTCTGGCCATCCGAGAGCCGGAACGCTTTCAGGGCATTGCCAGCCTGGTAGGCTTTATGCCTCAACGGGTAGAAGATGCCATCGACAACGCACGTTTGGCAGATTTACCCGTTTTTATGGCGGTGGGCACGGAAGATGACCGCGTACCGCTGGAAATTGCCCGCGAAGCTGGCAAGGCGGTGCGGGCCATGGGCGCTTTTTTAGCGTACCGCGAATACGACACGGGGCACAAACTAAACGGGGACGGGATGCGCAAGCTCAAGCAGTGGTGGGTGGAGCGAGCCGCTGACGCAGGGCAGCCGTAACTTCCAAAAACGCAGCCGCCTGGAGTGTATCGGGATGATCGTGCATAAGTGGATTGGCCTGATTGATGCCTTGAGAAACGGCCGTTGTCAACGGAATCCTACCCAGCAGAGGCGCATTGGCCAAAGCATCTGGTCGCCATTTGGCTGAGCGCTGGAAAATCTCGTGCTTTTCATCGCAGTTGGGGCAAATGAAGTAGCTCATATTCTCCACGATTCCCAGAATAGGCACGCTGGCCTCTTGAAACATCAACAGCGAACGGGACGCATCCAGCAGGCTTAAATCCTGCGGCGTGGTGACAATGACCACGCCGCGCAGCGGTACCCGCTGAATGAGCGAGGCCTGCGGTTGCCCGGCGCTTGGCGGCAAATCAATGAGCAAATAATCGAGGTCACCCCAAATGACATCCTTGAGCGTTTGCACCACCAGCTGACCCACCGCCTCCGGGCTGCGGGCAGGATCGATGACTTCATTTTCCCCCACGAGGAGGCCAATCGACATGATGTTGAGCCCAAAGCGGTTGAGCGGTTTGATGTAGGCAGGCGCGTCTTTGCGACGAGCGATGGCAGCTAGCCCTTTGGCGGCCTTTCGCCGGTGAATACCCAGCATGATGGGCACATTTGGCCCGTAAACGTCGGCATCAAAAATGCCTACCTTGGCCCCTTGCCGCTGAAGCGCCAGCGCCAGATTCACGGTGACGGTGGTTTTGCCGACGCCGCCTTTACCACTGGCGACGGCAATAATATTTTTTACGCCTGGCAGTATGATTTTCATGCTTTCCATAAACCTCCTTGCCTATTGGCAACCTTTAACGAAACGTATTCAACCGGAATGTCAGCCAGGGGTCAAGAAAATAAAGCTGTTCTATAATCATTTTCATGAGTTTCTCTTTGCTTGAGCGTTTGATTGAATTGGAAACGGCCGTTTCTCCTCTCACTTTTGCACCGGAAGGGGAACGGCCGTATACCCATCAGCCGGGCGAGCTACCCATCCTCATCTCCGCCCCGCACGCCACAGTCCACACGCGCTGCCGTCGCCTTAAAAAAGAGGAAGGGTTCACCGGGGCGCTAGCCCATCTGCTGGCCGAAACAACGGGAGCGCACGCTTTTTACAGCCGCTACCGCTCGGCTGATGATCCCAATTGGGATGAAGACAGCCCGTATAAACAAGGCTTGCAAGAGATCATACGCACCCACGATATCCAGTTTGTGCTGGATTTACACGGCATGTCAGACCAGCATAAAATCGGAGTGGCTTTGGGCAGCATAAACGGCCGTTCCTGTCCGGACCAGGAGCCACTGATTCTGCAAACGGTAGCGGAGCGGCTTACCCAAACTGACGAAGATGAGGCCAGCGCTTTTTCTCAACTGCGGTGGGATCATTTTGTGCTGAACCATTCCCGCTTCACGGGCGGCGTGGCCAACCACACCATCACCCGCTTTGTGTCGCAAAAGCTAGGCGTATCTGCCCTGCAAATTGAGCTGTGTTCCAGTGTACGGGTGGTGAAGAAACGGCCGTCTACGCCCCTCACCAGGCCCTCAAGCCAGCCTGCCCAACCAGTTAGCCAAACCATTGCCCTAATGCAAACGCTGGTGGATGTTTTGGCACACGCAATGTAAGAGTTGTGTAAAAAGAAAAGCCCGCTGTGTAACCTATGCTAGAATTTTGCGTCAGAACGAGAGGAGTTTAGCAAATGCAAAAACAACCTTGGTGGAAAGGCCCAAATGGTGAATGGTATGTGGTGGTTCAGATTGTCTTGTTTGGACTGGTTGCCTTTGCGCCAGCCAACCTGCCGGGGCAATCAATCTGGAACGAGCCGGGCCGAACCATCGGTATTGTGGCAGGGCTGATTGTGGGCGGCATTGGCGGCCTGTTGGTGTTTGCCGGTTTGTTTAGCCTGGGCAGCAATTTAACGGCCGTTCCCCGCCCCAAAGAAAACGCCCACATGGTTGAACATGGCGCCTACCGCGTGGTACGGCATCCCATTTACAGCGGCATTATCCTGGGCTCATTTGGCTTGGGGCTTCTGCGCGGCGGTTGGCTGGCTCTGCTTTATGCGCTCGTGTTGTTTATCTTTTTTGACATTAAATCGCGAAGGGAAGAGAAGTGGCTGCAAGAAAAGTATACAGATTACGCAGAATACCAGACGCGCGTACGCAAACTCATCCCTTTTCTTTACTAAACAACTAAACAATTATTTGGAGGTTTCCTTATGAAACGGATTGTGTTGACTTTAATTTTATTGATGATGCTGGGAACGGCCGTTGCCTGTGGAGGCACTACCGCAACCACAACCAGCGCCGAACCCAACGTTTCTGCCGATTTAAGCGAAGTGCTGGATCTGGCTGACACCATTGATGTGGCTACCGTTGCTTCCGTCAAGGACCGCGATGACGTGGTGGTTCTGGATGTGCGCGAACAGTGGGAGTACGATGAGGGTCACATTCCCGGCGTAACGCTCATTCCTATGGGCGAGGTTGCCAATCGCCTGAGCGAAATCCCCACCGACAAATCCGTCATTGTCACCTGCCGCAGCGGCAATCGCAGTGGGCAAATCACCGACTTCTTGCGCCAGCAAGGCTTTGACAATGTGCACAATATGGACGGTGGTATTCTGGCCTGGGAAGCAGCTGGTTACGAGGTAGAGCAATAAATTTTTTCGCAGAGAGCGCAGAAAAGTCTGCGCTCTCTGCCATGCCAAAATCAACTATCCTGACGGGCGGTGTCGCTAATAAGCCGCAAATCCTGGCGGGGGAAGGCCAGTTCCAGCCCTTTTTCAGCAAAAATGAGGCGAATTTGGCGGCGTAGATAACGTTGCACTTCCCACTGCGCGTTGGGCAAGGTTTTCACCATAATGCGCAGCCGCACAGCCCAATTCTCTAAACCTTCCACGCCTGTGACCATGGCCGGTTCCTGAAGCAGCGGAGCCATTGTTTCATCCTGGGCCATGGCTTCCCCAATTTCTTGCAGGGTTTGTACGGCCGTATCCACATCTTCATCATACGTCACGTTCACATCCACAATGGCCCGCGACCAGTCGCGCGATTTATTGGCCACAATGCGAATCTCGCCGTTGGGGATGACATGCACCGTGCCGTACAAATCACGCAGTTCCGTAGCCCGCAGCGTCATATGCTCCACCGTGCCGGTAATGCCGCCAATCTCGGCCACGTCCCCCACCGTGTACTGATCCTCGATGAGGATAAACAGGCCGGCAATCATGTCCTTCACCAACGTTTGCGCACCAAGGCCAAACGCCAACCCGACAAAACCGACACTAGCCAACACCGGCGTGATAGCCACGCCCATCTCAGTCAAAATCATCATGGTGGCCGTGCCAATAATGATGACCACACCCGTACTGTGAATAACGCGGAAGATGGTTTTGGTTCGTCGGTCGAGTTCACTATCCTCCACGTCATCCATCGCCTGAATGCGACGGCTGAGTGCTTTGGTGGTGATGCCCAGCAAATAATAGGCAATAAACGACACCAAAAGGATGATGAGGATGGTTATGCCGTGGCTGCGCAGCCACGTGCCTGCCTGTTCGCTAAAATTCTCCATAAATCCAAGATCCGCAGATAACTATTATTTATCGTATTCGTAAAAGCCACGCCCCGTTTTGCGCCCCAAACGGCCGCTTTCCACCATGCGCCGTTGAATGGGGTGCGGACGATATTTAGGCTCCTGAAAATAGGCATCGTAAACGGATTGCGTGACGGCCAAATTCACATCGCAGCCAATGAGATCGATCAGTTCAAACGGCCCCATGCGGAAGCCCAAAGAGCGCATCAGCTGGTCAATGGTGGCCGAATCGGCAGCGTTTTCACCCAGCAACCGGAACGCTTCGCCGTAAAACGGCCGTGCCACCCGGTTCACAATAAAAGCGGGCGTATCCTGGCAGAGAACGGCCGTTTTCCCCAATTGGTCCACATAGTCACGCACGGTTGCCACCGTTTCATCGCTGGTGAAATCCGTGCGAATCAGCTCCACCAGCTTCATGATGTGCGCCGGATTGAAAAAATGCACGCCCAAAAAACGGTCGGCACGATGAACAGCCCCGGCCAGCGCATTGATGCTAAGGCTAGACGTGTTGCTGCCAAAAATCGTATGCGCGGGCGCGGCAGCATCCAGCGTGGCAAAAATATCACGCTTCAAGGCCAGCTTTTCCGGTGCCGCTTCGATAATGAGGTCAGCTTGTGCGGCCGTTTCCAGCGACGTTGTTGTTTGCAGCGCACTTTTGGCTGCCGCCGCTGTCGCCGCTTCCGTCTTGCCTCGCGCCACGCCTTTATCAATCGAGGCGCAAATATTATCTAGCGACTGCGCCAGCACTTCATCCGCCACATCGTATAAAAGCACATGGTACCCAGCCAAAGCCGATGCCTGGGCAATACCCGCCCCCATCGTACCCGCACCAATGACTGCAACTGTCTTCATGACCATTCCTCTTTTTAAGTGTTCAGTGGCCAATATTCAGTTTTCAGTAGAACCCACTGTTTACTGCCTACTGACCACTGCTTACTGATCACTCGCCTTTAAACTGCGCGGCACGCTTCTCCAAAAACGCCGCAACGCCTTCCTGATTGTCGTGGCTGCGCCCGGCGATTTCTTGCACGAGGGCTTCGTATTCCAGCGCGCCAGGCAAATCCGTATTCCACGCCTGGTTCATGGCCCGTTTGGTCAGGCCAAAAGCCAGCGTGGGCCCCGCCGCCAGCGATCCGGCCCAGGCGGCAGCAATTTCGGCCAGCTGCCCAGCCGGCACGACGCGATTCACCAACCCCCAGGCCAATGCCTGGTCGGCGGGAATCTGGTCGGCGGTGATGGCCATCTCATAGGCACGCGCCTGGCCAATGAGCCGGGGCAGCAGCCAGTTGACACCGCTGTCCGGAATCAAGCCGATTTTGCTGAAGGCGAGCATGAAGCTGGCGCTATCGGCAGCAATGCGGATGTCGGTGGCCAGCGCAATGCCCACAGCCGCTCCGGCCGCAATGCCGTTAATCGCACCAATGATCGGTTTTTCCAGCTGCATCATCTGCTTGATGAGCTTGTGATAGCCGTGGCGCAAATGCTCACCGATGGTTGTTTCATGCGCACGTTCGGTGAAAGCGCTCAAATCCTGGCCGCTGGAGAAGGCACGGCCGTTTCCGGTAATGACCACACAGCGAATCTCTTTATCACGACCGGCTTGTTTGAAAGCGGCCGTTGTCTCATCAATCATCTGATCATTAAAGGCGTTCAATTTTTGAGGGCGATTGAGCGTAATCGTCGCGACGCCAGCCTGAACCTCAAACAAAATTGTCTCGTAACTCATCAAATGCTCCTCAATGGAAAAATAGATGGCTTTTGGGATTTGACGCTATGCTACCACTGCCCCAAGAAAAACAAAAGCGCAGTCCAGAAAATGGCGCTGCGCTTCATGAATTATCAAATTGTATGTGTGAGCGGAAATTTAGGGGAAGAACGGATCGTCGTCTTCGTCGCTGTCGTCCATTTCCTCAATTTCTTCGATCTGATCCAGCGGCAGCGCCACCCACAGCATAAGCGCTTCGCCTTCGTCTCTTTGCTCTAAGCGAAGGGAGATCACATCTAGCTGCTGACGCATGCGCATTTCATCAGGAAAATCAAGCCGCACAGGACGGCCGTCTTTCCAGGCGTTACGGCAGCGCTCCATAATGTCTTCACCGTTGCCGGTACGCAGCTGGCAAACAGCCACCAGACGATCTTCTGGTCCTTCCAGAACCGATTGCACCCAATCTACCGGCGTGGGCCGGAATTCCGGGGTCGGTCCTTCAATAATGGTGATGAATTCAGGTTCAATTGCAGTCATGATTTTTCCATTCAAATTTTATTGGCATACAGTGAGCCGTTCCAATAGTACAGATTCACAAACTGCTTGGCAACCACTTTTTGTTAATATTCCCTTTGATTTTAAAAATTCGTCTATTTCTTACAAATGACCCAGTTCTACACCTGTCAATTCCTCTAACTTACTCAGCTGTTCCCGGGTGCCAATGACAATCAGTTCATCGCCCATTTGCAAATTGGTGTGGGCATCGGGGATGGTAGATCGGCCTTCACGCCACATGGCAATGATAGAAACCCCCGTGGTTTGGCGAATTTTGGCTTCACCAACGGTTTGCCCGATCAGGCGAGAGTCTTTGCCAATTACCAGCTCTTCAACCCACAGCTCAATGCCGCCATCCAACGTAACCACATCAAAAAAGTCGGTCACGTGCGGCCGTACAATGATATTGGCCATGTGCTGCCCACCAATCTGGTAGGGAGAAACCACCCGATTGGCCCCGGCACGCCGCATCTTGCGTTCATTTTCGGCATCTACCGAACGAGTGACAATGTACAAATCGCTGTTTAATGCTCGGGCCGACAGCACAATAAATAAATTGCGCGAATCGTCGCCGGTGCAAACCAACATGCCCCAGGCTTGATCAATGCCCGCCTGTTGCAGCACCTCATCTTTGGTAGCGTCCCCCAACAAGTAGGGCAAATCCAACTCGTCCAAAACGGCCGATTTCTCCACATCCCGCTCCACAATCACCACCAGGCGCTTGCTGTTTTGCAAGGAGGTAACGGCACTCTGCCCCACACGGCCGTAACCGCACACAATCACATGATTTTGCATATTTTCGATGGTTTGCGTCATGCGTTTTTTTCTCCAGCTGTCACCAAGATTGGCAGTGAGCAAATATTCCAAACCGTAGGCCACAAAGGCCACCCCAGCCACCAACAGCACAACGGTAAAAATACGGCCGCCGGTCGTTAAGGTACGCACTTCCCCAAAACCGACCGTCGTCAGGGTGATGGCCGTCATGTAAAAGGCATCAATCACGCTCCAGTCCTCAATGAGCATGTAGCCCACCGTGCCCAAGGCAAAAAGCAGAAAGGGGATCAGCAGCAGGGTAAAAACACGACGGTTCATACAGGCGAGATTAGCAAAGAAAGGTGCCCTCGTCCAGATGTTGCAGGATTGTGGTTATGAACGGCCGTCTGCCCAGGTCAGGCGATGCCAACAGCGCAGCGGGTGTTTGCCAGCGCAAAGCGGCCACCTCACTCACCTGCCGTTTAAGCTGCCCACCCACCTGCCGCGCCAGAAAAACTGCGCCGACATCCTGCACCAGATCGCCGTTGGCATGCGTGTAGTTGAAAACTGGACCGCTGTACACGCCCAGCAGCCGCTCGATCGCAACCTCTAGACCGGTCTCCTCAAATGTTTCGCGTACGGCCGTATATGCCACGTTTTCCCCCAAATCGCAGTAACCCGCAGGCAGCGCCCACTGGTTCACATCTTGCCGCCGGATGGTAAGCAGGCGGCCCTGATCATCCTGCACCACAGCCATCGCCCCCACAGCAATCAAACGCTCCTGGCCGATGAACGGCCGTACCGCCTCAATCTGGTTTGCGGTGGTGGGCAACGTGAACGGAAGCGAAAAGACGGGCCAGCTCGCCGCCCCCGTGTCACGCACCATATCTGCATACCACAGGGGCAAATTCATCTCCGCAATCGCCGCTGGCGCAAAGAAGCCTTGCTCAGTTGTCTCAACCCCGTCCGGCTGCATGGCGCCACCAGACACCTGCCCGGTCAGGCAAACGGTAAATTGCTGCACTGCATCTCCATTGGGGTAAACCACATCATATTTGGGGTCTGTATAGAGGCCCACCAGCTGGAGCGGCCCGGCTGTCAAACCAGTTTCTTCCAGCAGTTCGCGCCGGGCGCATGCCTCAATATCTTCGCCTAATTCCATGACGCCGCCGGGCAAACCCCAAAAGTCAAAGTCGGTGCGGCGTTGGAGTAAGATACGGCCGTTTTCATCTCGCAGCACCACCGTACCAAAAACCAGAAATATTTTGCGCCGCCCCACCCGTTCTCGCAGCCATTCAATATATGATCGATCCATCACCCAAAAGTCCTATTTTTCACGTCACCTTTACTCGTGACCACTGGTAAATCTTTTAACATTACGCTTGATGAAGTATCAAAACTGGCGCACACGGCTCAACACCGCTGGTACCAAAGTTGGCCTCAGCATTGGTACAAAAATTATACTGCCGTACTTTTTACTAACGCTAGTCGTGGCTAGCGTTGGCGCTTTTGTGATCACCAATCTCGTCGCCAGCTCACTGGAAGAACGCATTTCTAACCAGCTGCTGGATGCCGGCCAGATTGTAGCCGAAGGCATGGTACGCCACGAGGATCAACGCCTGCAAACCCTCCGCACCGTAATTGGCACCACCGGTATTCCGGCGGCCGTTGCCAACAATGACCCCGACTCTCTGGGCGATCTGGCCCCCCAAATCATCATCAACAGCAACACCGATGCCGTCATGCTGCTGAATATGTCTGGCGTAGAAATGTATGGCTGGCAGCGCACAAACTCCAGCGATACGCAAGGCATCACCCGCAGCGGCGCCGATTTCTCCGATGTGGAAGCCGTGCAAAAGGCGCTGCGCAATGAGGAAGATGCCGCGGGATCGCGGCAGGTTTTTATTACCGAAACAGAAAACGGGCTGATGATTTTCACGGTCACGCCCATGTTTTTCCAGGGCAGGCAGGTGGGTGTGGCCATGGTAGGCACCTACAGCCGCCGCATGATGCTGGAACTCACCCTTAACGCCGTGGCCCGTGTGACCCTGTACGATGCAGAAGGCAACGTGCTGGACACCTCGTTGGGCGGTGGGGAAGTAGGCATTACCGCTCTCTACCAGGATGATCCGGAAATTTACGCCGACGTGATCAACGAACTGGCTGAATCACCTGAACAGTACGAACTGGTTGCCAGCACCGCCAGCAACCGAGTACCGCTACGCCGTTTAGAAGTGCTGGATCAGCTTTACGTGCTGGCCTATGGCGATTGGCGGCTGCGCGGACAGTCGTTTGGCATGTTTAGCGTGGCGCTGCCTAGCAATTTTATTGTCAGCACCGTGGCCGTGAGCCGGCAGCAGTTCACCGCCATTTTTTCGCTGGCGATGGTGGCCGTGTTTATTGGCGGCTTTCTTATTGCCCGGCGCATTACAGACCCGATTCAACATTTGGTGGATACGGCCGTTGCCGTTGCCGACGGCGATCTCAAACGACGCTCAAACATTCGCGCCAGCGATGAAATCGGCCTGCTCTCCCGCACCTTCGACCGGATGACCGCTGCCCTGGCTGACCAAAATGAGGAACTCGACCAGCAGCGCAGCCAGCTCAAAGCCATTCTGGACAGTATCGTTGAC
Organism: Ardenticatenaceae bacterium; assembly: GCA_020634565.1. Lineage (GTDB taxonomy): Bacteria > Chloroflexota > Anaerolineae > Promineifilales > Promineifilaceae > Leptofilum. Next base: position 106,833 of record JACKBN010000004.1, on the reverse strand, counting down.
GGCATTATTGTGCTGGATACCAACGACAATATTCTCACGCTCAATCCCGCCGCCGAAAAGCTGCTGGCCGACCTGGCACAAGATTTCTTTTCTGGCCCGGTACGAGAGCTAACCCCTTCGCACAATGGTCACAACGATGGCAATCACGCGATTGCGGATTTGAATGATCTGCGTTCGCTGTCGTACAGCACGCAGCATCCGCGCCGGTATCAGCTGGGCAACCGCGTCCTGAGTGCCCTCTCCGCGCCCGTCATCGACAAAAACGAGGAGCCAATCGGCAACGTCATCGTCATGCGTGACATTACACAGGAAGTGGAAGCCGACAATCTGAAATCCGCCTTCATCACCAGCATTTCCCACGAGCTGCGCACGCCGCTCACGGTTATCAAAGCGTATACCAACCTGATGCAGGTGAAGCTCAACGGCCACGCCGATGAGCACCAAAAGCAGTTCATCCATTACATCAACAAGGGCAGTGAAGAGCTGGAACACCACATCGATCAGCTTATCCGCATTTCAGAGCTGGAAGCAGGCACCATCTCTATGAACATGCGCCAGGTCAATGTGCAAAGCCTGATTGATGGGGCGATGACCCGCTGGCAGGAACGGTTTGAGCAAAAAGAGATCGCCCTGGACAGCACCCTGCCTGAAAGCGGCCTCTGGGTGCAGGCCGACGCCGAACATTTGGGCAGAGCCGTTGAAAATTTGCTGAGCAATGCCCTGACCTATACGCCAGAAGGTGGTCATGTTGAGGTATGCGTGCGCGAGCAAGGCGGCACCATGCGGCTGGATGTGTTGGACAATGGCGTGGGCATTGCCACGGCCGACAAGCCGCATCTTTTTAATCGGTTCTTCCGAGCCAACAATAACATCAACTTTGCCGCGCGCGGTGTGGGCTTGGGTTTGTACATCACGCGCACAGTTGTCGAGATGCATGGGGGACAGGTAAGCGTGGACAGCGAATTGGGCGTAGGCAGCACCTTTTCCATCGAGCTGCCGCTTGTGGAGCCTGCCTGATGCGTCTTTCTCCCGTTGTTCCCCCCAAGCGCCCACCGGAACCGGCACAGGCCCAGCCGCCCACCATTGCCCGGCGCAACATGTATGCCTTACTGCTCATGGCGCTGCTGATTAACTTCGCCTGCATTTTTTCATCCATGTGGCTGGGGCTTAATTTACGGCCGTTGCGCTTACTCAACACCAGCATATTGGCCCAATCCACGGCCGATTACGGAGACCATTTTGATTTCGAGTTCGCTCCGTTGGATCCCACCATCGCGGCTGCTTCGGAAGAGGATCTGGTGAATTTACGGGAAACGATTCCCGCCGAAACGCCCGATGAGATTATTCCCTTCCCCCCGACCGCCACGCCATCCAGCACGCCGACAGCCACAATCAGTTCCGTAGCCAGCCCTACCGAGGTTCCGCCCACAGCCACTACTTCACCCACGCCGACTAAGACGGAAACGGCCGTACCCACTCCCACCATCACGCCCGCCAACACAACCACACCCAGCCCGACCACCACGCAGATCCCTAGCAGCACGCCAACGGCCGTTGCCACCCAAACACAACCTACTCCTACCAATACCGCCACATCACAGCCACCCCAACCCACCAACACGCCAACCCCAATCCCTCAACCTACCAGCACCATGACGCCACTGTCTAGCCCAACCCCCATGCCATCTGCCACGCCGACACAGGCGCCAACCGCCACACCCCAGCCCACAAACACCCCCATTCCCACCGGCACCATGACCCCGCTGCCCAGTCCAACACCCCCGCCAACCGCCACCAATACGTTTGCCGCTACACCCATTCCTACCAACACGCCCACAAACACCCCAATACCCAGACCGTAGCTGATATTTGGCTCTTCCGATCGACAAAAGCCTTAAAAATACTAGACCAAATTTAATTCATGAGTAGAATCTCTTGTCGCTCATTGGCTTAAAAAACCACCATATAAAGCCGCTTGCCGCGATTTAGGTGAACATTTGGTGCATAATCGTAGACAACGATAAATGCTGCATAAAAGCATTTACCACAGTTAATGCATTTAGGAAGGTAAAAGTAGATCTGAACCATCTTTTTAAATGGGATTCGCACCTACCAATTACCCGGAGGTCAGAAGCATTATGTTTAAAGGTTACGTAGACCCCCAAGAAAACAGGGAAGCCCGTCGTCAATTACCTAAATTGATGGTAGAAGGCTTGCTGTTGGGTGGTACAGGGTTAGGTGTTTTAGCCCTTATATTCGAAATTGCCGCCGACGCTTTTAGCGTTGCTGCGTATCAAACTTTGTTAGCCATTCACGGCGCAGAAGGACATCATGAGATTGCCATTATGGCCTTTATTGTCTTGTCTGCACTGCTGCTGCTAGGTATTGTGCCGGCTTACAAAGCGGGCGCTTACCTGCGGCCCAATGCAGGTGGCAGCGGGCCACTGGTAGAAGCCATTGGTCCCCCAAAAATGCGCTGGCTCTCCTGGATTGGCACCAGCCTGTTCTTCCTGGATGCCGTTCTCACCATCATCATTAGCTCCATTTCAGCCTCTGATGTGACCATGCTAATTTTGCCGGAGCTGGCCCCCTACCGGATTGTTCTGGCAGAGCTGTTTGCCTTCTTCATCATGGTGGTGCTGGTTGCTTTGGGACCCAAACGCGCCGTACCGCTTTTCCTGATTGGTGGTGGCGCATTTACCCTGTTTACCATTGGCGCGCTGGCCATCGTCGGGGGCACGGCCATGGCCAACCCCGGTTGGGCCTTCCTCACAGAAGGCATCGTCAGCCGGTTAGAGCTCAACGGCGTTGTTGAACATGTCGTTCGTGCCCAGCAAGATATGGCCGCCATTACCACCGTTGCCTTCTTCCAACTATTTTTCCGCTCCATGTCCAGCGCCATGTTGGGTTTCTCTGGCTACGAAGTAATTCCCGCCAGCGGTAAACATGCGGCCCGTCCCAAATGGAAAGTGATTAACACCTCCTTGTCCCTCGCCGCCTTCTTCTTGATCGGCACTGGCATTGTGCAGCTGTACGCGGCCCAACAGTGGCGAATTCCAGCCACAGAAGGCTACAGCACGCTGCTCATCGAATACGAAATTATTGCCGCCCAAACCTTTGGCAACGGTGTGACTGAGAATGATATTGTCGTTTCGACACAGGACCGGGATGAGGCTGGCGCGCTTTATGATCTGCGCTTTGCTGAACGTGCCGAAGAAGAACTGCTGGGGGAAGCAGTCATCGAATCCGATGATTTTGCGGGCCTTTCCCGAGGAGAGTTCATCGATGAAGTGGCTTATGACCTGGCAGTGACGCGCCAGTTGGAAAACGCGACCAATGGCACCACGGGGCAGATTTTCCTGGTGGTGGCGGGAACGTTACTGGCCATCATTTTGCTGTTGGCTCAGGGAGGTGGCTATGTGGGCGGAGCGGCCGTTGCGGCCAATGCGGCCCGTTTAGGTCGTTTACCCGGCGTGTTTTCTGATGACCGTCTTGGCATTGCCGTGATTTGGGGTGTTTCTGCCATCCTGATTCCCATCATTCGGGAAGTGGTCATTGTGGAATCCTACTACGCTTTCGGCTTTGTTAGCGCCTTTGTCATTACCAGCACCACGGTCTTTTTTGTGCGGGAAGAAGCGATGCTTGAACGCGGCATAGAGCCTGGTTCCAGCGAGGCCAAATCGTTGAAGTTTGCCGGTTTGCGTGGCATGATCGCCAGCTATTTAATGTTGATTGTGCTCATTACCCAAAAAACCGATGCGCTCGTCGTGATCGTTATTTTTGGCGTGATTATTACCGCCCTACAGCTATTCATTGCCAATGGTGGGTTCAAGAAGCTGTCTGACATAGCGGTACGGCCGTCTTCACCCCTGCTGCCTAACACCTCAGAAAACCAAATGGGGCTAATGCGAGCCCACGACGAGGCCCGCCAGCGCGGTATTGTTGATGCGGTTGAAGATATGATTCACGAAGGCACTTTTGCCAAATTTAATGTTGGGCCAGATCGGATTCGGCAGCTCATCTGTTACCTGTACAAGCTCGATACACACCTGTACACGCAAGACCATGAGCATCATGAGCGCATTGAAGAGCCAAGTGTGGAACTCGAAGAAACCTATGCAGCCGCCTATGCTCAGCGTGAACGCATTTTGCGCGATGTAGAAACCTATTCCCATTTTGGTATCTTCACCTTTATCCACAACTATTACATCAATTGGGTGTCAGAAGAGCACGGCCGGGACGCAGCCGCCGTGCAAAAAGCCATGCTCAACATCCTCTTCCCCCAAACCGATGCCAAAGAAATCTGGCGTGAGTTCTGCGCTTACTCGCCCAAAATTCAGCCTGAAGACATCTGGCAGTTTAGCCGTCGTCGTTATCTTTGGGCCAAAGACCAGTGGCCGAATTTGAGCGATCGCATCACCACTATTTGGACATTGCAAGACTTTGGCTTAATCTCCAAAGATATCAATGTAGAAACCGTTGTTGCCGTCGCGGATGGGAAGAAGCAAATGATGGTCAAAATCCCCTCCAACATGAAGCGCGACAATGAGGGCGAAGCAACCAAAGAAGCGCTTGATCCAGATCAAGTGCCTTCGTCAGATGGAGAATCAGAAGAATGAAAGCAATTCTAGAAAAATTAAAGCTTCAGCCTCTGAACAGCGGCGTCTGTTCAGGGCCAGATGAGTGGCTAGAGTCCGATGCCGAACCCATTGTCTCTTATAACCCCACCACAGGTGAAGCGATTGCCAGCGTACGGCCGTCTACAACCGCCACCTACAACCAAACCGTGCAAAACGCCCAGGACGCCTTTACAACCTGGCGCAGCACCCCCGCCCCCCAACGCGGCCAACTGGTGCGCGACCTGGGCAACGCCCTGCGCGACAATTTGGAACCGCTGGGTGAACTGGTCAGCCTGGAGATGGGCAAAATTCGGGCCGAAGGCATTGGCGAAGTGCAGGAAATGATCGACATTTGCGACTTTGCCGTCGGCTTGTCGCGTCAGCTGTACGGCCTGACGATGCATTCCGAGCGACCTGGCCACCGCATGTACGAGCAGTGGCATCCGCTGGGGCCGATGGCTGTGATTACCGCCTTCAACTTCCCTGCGGCCGTTTGGAGTTGGAATGCTGCCCTGGCCGCCGTCTGTGGCGATACCGTCATCTGGAAGCCGTCGGAATTGGTGCCGTTAACGGCCGTTGCTATCCAGCACATCGCCAACCAGGTGATGGCCGACCACGGCGTCAGCGGCGTGTTCAACCTCACCGTTGGCGCACGCGAGGTGGGCGAGCTGATGACCAACGACGACCGCCTGCCGCTCGTCTCCTTCACCGGCTCCATCCGCACCGGACGCATCGTCAGCGAGACGGTGGCCCGCCGCTTTGGCCGCACCATTTTGGAGCTGGGCGGCAATAACGCCATCATCGTCGCCCCCGACGCAGACCTGGATTTGGCCACGCGCGGCATCCTCTTTGGCGCGGTGGGCACCGCCGGACAGCGCTGTACCAGCACCCGACGCATCATCGTTCACCAATCCATCGCCGCCGAGCTGACCAACCGGCTGGCCAACGCTTACAAGCAAGTGAAAATTGGCGATCCGCTGGTAGAAGGCACCTTGATGGGACCGTTGAGCACGGGAACGGCCGTAACCATCATGCAGCGCGCCCTGGCTCGAGCCCAAAGCGAAGGCGGCGAAATCGTCGTGGGCGGCAACACCCTGCCAGACATTGGCCCGCAGTTTGTGGAACCGACCATCGTCAAAATGCCTGCCCAAACCGAAATTGTGCGCGAGGAAACGTTTGCTCCGATTTTGTACATTTTGGAATATGAAACAATTGAGGAAGCGCTACAGATTCACAACGGCGTGCCCCAAGGACTCTCCAGCGCCATTTTCACCGACTCCATCCGCACTGCCGAGGCGTTCCTCTCCGTCGGCGGCTCCGATTGCGGCATTGCCAACGTCAACATCGGCACTTCCGGCGCGGAGATTGGTGGTGCCTTTGGCGGCGAAAAAGAGACCGGCGGCGGCCGCGAATCCGGCTCCGACGCCTGGAAAGGGTACATGCGCCGTCAAACCAACACCATTAACTGGTCCAAAGATTTGCCACTGGCCCAAGGCATCAGCTTCGGCGATTAAAAAATTTGGGACGCGGATAAACGCGGATGACGCAGATTTTTGTTCGATCAGCGTTCATCCGCGTTAATCTGCGTCCTATTTCCCCTCCAAATACGCTTTTACTTTCGCTGTCTCGATTTGCCAGATGGTTTGTGACATATACGGCCGAAATCCCATCTCCCGATTAATTTTGAGCATGGCCGCATTGGAATCAGCATTACCAGTGCGTACAAATTGAACAGACGGCCGTTCTGCCAAAACCTTTGCCAACATCGCCGCCTTTAACCAACGCCCTAACCCTCGTCCACGAAACTCAGGAAACACCCCCGTGTCACCCTGGTTAGCCATCGCTAGGCGATCAGGTACAAACGTCAATTCTGTATAACCAGCCAACTTCTTTGTCGCCCGTTCCTGCACGTAAAATGTCCACCGCTCAATATGCTGAGCCGCCAGATTTGCTTCAATCTGGCGCAATTGCTCACCTGTAATATGAAAATCTTCTACATCCAGATCATCATAAGGCTGCTGATTCATCACCTCATGCAGAGCTGCAATTTCGTCCAGCTGCGCTTCCGGGTATGGCCCCGTCCACAGACCCAGCTCAAATTCGGCCGATTGCTTCTGACCCCTTTGCAGCCAGCTGTTCATTAAGTCCTGATCCAATTCAGTCAAAGCCAACTGGTTTATATGGGTGGCCACACCCCGACTGCCACCCAATCGCTTCATAAACGCATCCCCGGCGGGCACACGGCCGTTTGTATTCCCTATCAGCAAGCGACGCTCCTGCGCCTCGGCCACCTGCACAATCAAAGCCAGTAACTGACATGCTAGCCCCTGCTGTCGGTGAGCCGGCAGCACCTCGACAGCCACTTGGCCCAAATGCCGATTATCGTCACTTTCTGTATAGGCGATGAGGCCTCGGGCAATAACGGCCGTTTCCCCAGCATCCCACACCAGCCACATATGCACCTGCACAAAAGGTGGAATCGAAAGCCAATTGGCTTTCGCCGCCTCCAGTGACCGGGGAGGATCGTCCGGCAGGCGCTCGGCACGCATTTGGTCTTCAAACCGATGCAACGCCACAAATGTATCTTCAGTGGCTTCGGCAATCTTTAACTCGCGAATTGTGTATGTGTTACTCATTATTTGCATCTCTTTGAGGAATTGTTACGTTATAAAATACGGCTCGCCAGCACATTTTTCACTTTCTCACTGGCCTTAAACACGCCGTACACCTTGATCGATTCAATCGTATCCAGCGCCAGTTCAGCCGATACATCATCGGCAATAATCACACTGCCCACCACCCAAATCGACACCTTCTCCCCGGCATCGCGCCGTTTTTCTAGATAGGAACGGTCGTAATTCACCACCCCCACCGCCATCGTCTTGCGCGTCACCGTTTGCTTCACTTCCTCCACATGTTTGTCCAGCTGGTTACGAATCCCCGTGCGAATAAAATCGGTACGATTCGAGTAAAAACCTTCTTCTACTAGCAAATCGATCTTACCCAAATCCACCACGCTCATGTTAATTGTAATTTTTTCGCTATCTGCCATTTTTATCTCTCCATCATCTATTTACCATCCATTTGGATGGCATAAGGAGTATTCTACGCAATTCAAGCCATGTGTCAAGCCCTAAAACATCCATTAACCATCCAAATGGATGGTCTTCAGAAGGTATGATGATGCGTTTATTTTTGTTAGAATGGCGGTAAACAGCAAAAGGGGCAGCATTATTTCTGGCAAACGCAGCTTGTGGATCGTTATTTTAGGCGTGGTGATGGCAACGGCCGTTGCCGCCTGCACCACCCTCGCCGCATCACAAGCACAGGAGAGCACCATGTTCAACGTTCTGGTTTTTAGCAAAACTGCTGGCTACCGACACAGCGCCATCGACACAGGCATTGCCACCATTCAAGCCCTGGGTAACCAGCATGGCTTTAGCGTAGACGCCACCGAAGATGCCGCCCGCTTCACCGATTCCGGCCTGGCGCCGTACGCCGTCATCATCTTCCTCAACACCTCCGGCGATGTTTTAGACGCCGCCCAGCAGGGTGCCATGGAGCGTTTTATCCAGAATGGCAACGGCTTTGTGGGCGTCCACAGCGCCAGCGACACCGAATATGGCTGGGCCTGGTACGGTCAACTCGTCGGCACCTATTTTGCCGACCATCCCGCCATCCAAACTGCGAAGCTAAACGTGGCAGATGGCACCCATCTGGCCACGCTGGGCCTGCCCTCCCCCTGGACCCGCACCGACGAATGGTACAACTTCACCTCCAATCCCAGTGGCAATGTCAACGTCCTGCTCACCATCGACGAAACCAGCTACAGCGGTGGCACGATGGGCAAGCCTCATCCCCTCGCCTGGTACCACGAATTTGACAACGGCCGTTCCTTTTACACCGCTCTGGGCCATACCGAAGCCAGCTACAGTGAACCGCTCTTTCAAAAGCATTTGCTCGGGGGCATTTTGTATGCGGCAGGGGTTGACCTGACCAACCACACGTTCCTGCCCACCATCCAATCCGACTAGATGAGATTGGGCCATTTTGCTTAACGGCTTCGCAACTTGTGTAACGCAGAAAATGGCCCAATCTTCGGCGCATAAGAGCTGATTTAAGACGGCCGTTCCCCACCTTGACACCGCTCCCAGCCGTTTGCTAAAATCATCTTGTGAAATAGTTCACAACTTGCTAAGCAAACAACTGGAGTAAACCGATGACAACCGCACCCACAACCACCCGGCAGGCACACCTGCCGCATCCGCCCGGCCCGATGGGCAGTTGGCCCCAGGGCGTCCTCAAACAGTTTCAAGAAGAGCCGCTCATGGCCATGATGCAGATGTTCCGCGAATACGGCGACGCCATTCGCTTCCGCGCCGCGCTCAACTTTTATGGCTACCTGTTCTTCCATCCCGACCACAACAAGCACATTTTGCAGGACAACAACCGCAACTACACCAAAATGCCGCACCCGTCGCTGGCGCTGCTGCGGCCCGTGGTGGGCAATGGCCTGCTCACCAGCGACGGCGACTTTTGGCGGCGGCAGCGACGCCTAGCGGCACCCGCCTTTCACCGCAAACGCATCGCTGATTTTTCCACAACAATGACCGCCGCCACCGACACCATGCTGCAAAACTGGCACACAATCGCCAAAGACGGCCGTCCCCTCGACATCAACGAAGCCATGATGCACCTGACGCTGGAAATTGTGGGCAAAACGCTGTTCAGCATTGATTTAACCCGCGAAGCAGACACAGTAGGCGACGCATTTTCGGCCGTCAACGAGGAGATCGCCCACCTCACCAGCATTCCTTTTGCCGACATTGGCCTGAAGATTCCCTTCTTGCCCAGCACGCGGCGGGTGAACAAACATACGGCCGTTCTCACCGACATCGTGCACGGCATCATTCAGGAGCGGCGCCAATCGGGGCTGGAAGCCGAGGATTTGCTGGGCATGCTCATGGCCGCCCGCGATGAAGAGACCGGCGAAGGCATGAGCGACCAGCAACTGCACGACGAGGTGATGACTATCATGCTGGCCGGGCACGAAACAACGGCCGTTTCCCTGGCCTGGACTTTCTATTTGCTGTCCGAACACCCGGAGGTTTTGGCGGAATTGGAAGCGGAGGTAGATGGGGTGTTGAACGGCCGTTTGCCCACCATCGACGACGTGCCCACTCTCACCTACACCACCATGGTCATCGAAGAAAGCATGCGGCTTTACCCGCCCGCCTACGCCATCGCCCGCTGGGGCAACGAGGAAGATGAAGTGGGCGGCTACTACGTGCCTAAAAACGCTGTCGTCACCATGAGTCCGTATGTCACCCACCGCCATCCGGAATTTTGGGATGCGCCCGAGTGCTTTGATCCGCAGCGGTTTACCCCGGAGCAAAAAGCAGAACGGCCACGTTTTGCCTATCTGCCATTTGGCGGCGGGCCGCGCCAATGCATCGGCAACAGCTTTGCCATGACAGAAGCCATTTTGCTGCTGGCCAGCATTGTGCAGCGTTACCGGCTGTCCTTAGTGCCCGGCACAAAAGTGGAACTCGAACCGCTCATCACCCTGCGCCCAAAAGGCAAATTGTTGATAACCCTTATTGAACGATAATTTGAGGTAGAGGCGTTGCCGTGCCGCGTCTCTACCAATCGGGTCGGGGAAATAAGCAAATCATTACCCCTTGGTCCCAGCTACTTCATTGTTAGCTGCTTCCCTTTTATAATCAAACAAAATCCTTCAAGGAGAACTTCATGCACAATTGGAAACGCTGGCTTGGCCTGGGACTCTTACTACTGATTCTGGCAGCCTGTAGCGAGGCCGAGCCAACCGCAACGCCCCGCCCACAGGACCCTGAGGAACCTACGGCCGTACCCACCCAAACAACCGCACCCACCGAAATACCTGTGGAGGAAACGGCAGTACCCGTACCTACCCCCACCGACACAACCGAGCCTACTACCTTCACCTGGCCACCGGCCCCCACCGCCTACGACACATTAAGCCGCGCCCCCGTCACGGAGGCAGAGCAAACGACTTTTGTAGATTTGGAAGCGAACTATCCACCAGAGCGAGATGATGTTGGTTTAGCCATTGCGTATCGGGGCTTGACTGAACTGCCAACGGCCGTTACCAATCCCACCGCCTACACCGTTGGGTCCCGTGAGCCGCTCAGCATCCTCAACGTCGATTCCATCACCATCTCAGCACCAGATTTTGAACTGTTGCACATCAGCGGCCACGCCTACTTCTGGTTCGACACCTCCCCTGGTCTTGCCACCCCGTCAGCGCAAGCGTTAACCCAGGCAGGCACCGCCTTTGACGAAATTTATGAACAAAACACCCTCATTTTTGGCTCCGAAGATAATCCCGGCATTGATGGCGATCCCCGCATCCACATTGTAAACGCCTCTCCGGTTACCATTTGCGATGTCACCGTTGCCACCGCTAGCCAATGCGGCCTGGGCGGCTATTTTGGCTCCAGCGACATTCTGCCCCAAAGCGTAGACCCCGTCTCCAACGAGCGCGAAATGTTCATCATGAACGGCAGCTTGTTTGGCTCTGGCAGCTATCTAGACATCTTGGCGCACGAATTTCGGCACATGATCGAATCTAATTACGATGCCAACGATTGGGATTGGGAAGCGGAAGGCTCCGCCATGCTGGCGGAAGATTTGCTTGGCTTTCCGTCTGATGCCATTTCACGCGGCAATCTGTTCTTGGGCAACCCAGATCAACAGCTAAACAGTTGGCCAGAAGGGTACACCATTCCGTATTACGGCCAGGGTTACGTGATGAACCGCTACATCTACAATCGGCTAGGAGAAAAACTGTACCGCGAATTTGCGACGCATCCAGAGCCAGGTTTTGCGGCCGTAGACGCCGTCGCCGCCGAAAACAACCTCGATTTCGACGGCGAATCCCTCTTTCTGGATTGGCTCGTCGCCCTGGCTATCCACGACGACCCAAATGCACCTGCGATTTATGCGCTGCGAGATGGGTTGAATACGGCCGCTTTTACCGGCATCAACAACTTCCCCACCAGCTACGATACAACGGTGAGCCAATACGCCGCCGACTATTACCAACTGTCTGGCAGCGGCAGCGCCACGCTCAACTTCACCGGCAGCAACCACGTGCCGCTGATGGCGGTGCTGCCCAACTCTGGCGAGCATATGTGGCTGGCCAACCGCGCCAACTACAGCAACATGCGCCTCACCCGTGAATTCGACCTCACAGCCGTGAGCAACGCCACGCTGGAATACACCGTCTACCACGAGATCGAGTTGAGCTACGATTTTGCCTACGTTTCCATTTCCACCGACGGTGGACAAACGTGGCAGGGCTTAGCCAGCAAAAATATGCAGGGCAACGAGTTCATCCACGATTCGTCTGATTCTGCCTACACCGACCGCTTTTACACCGACCGCAGCGGCAGCTGGGTAAACGAATCTATCGATCTCTCACCTTACGCCGGGCAGATGGTGCAAATTCGCTTTGAATACGTCACCGATCCCATTCTGACCCTTGCTGGCATCGCCTTCGACAACATCGCCATTCCGGAAATTGGCTTTTACGATGGTGCCGAAAGCGATGAAGGCTGGCTGGCCGAAGGGTTTGTACGCGCCACTGGTTACATTCCGCAACGCTGGCATGTGCTGCTGGTCACCTACGACACCGGCGCACCCGTGGTGAGCGAAGTCGAACTGGCAGAAGACAACACAGCCACGGTACAATTTTCGTTGGCAAGTGCGGGGGGCAGACGGCCGTATCTCATCATCACCGCCACCAGCCCCATGACCCTGGAACCGGCCCATTATCAACTGGAACTCACGCAGTAAAACATCTCGCTGCGCTTTTGCGTTAAATGATTTCAAGGAGAACTTATGAAACAACTACGCTACCTTCTACTTTTGCTTCTCAGCCTGGGCTTGCTGCTGGCAGCCTGCGGCGAAGACCCTACCCCCACCCCGCGCCCCACGGATGATGACGAAAGCGATGTGGCCCCCACGGCCGAAATCGTGGAGGTCGAAGTTACCGTTGTGGTCACCGCCACGCCAGCCCCCGTTGAAGCCACGCCCCCCCCGGCAGCAGATGTTGAGGAGCCACCGATGGATGTAACCGACCTGCCTGGCCCTCCGGCTGAGATCACCAACGATGAAGGGGGTCCCGTGGGCATTACGGGCGAAGTGGAATACACCAATCCATTCTTCAATGTTGGCGTGGCCGCCCCCGTCGTCATCCTGGAAGACCAGGCAGGCTTCGTCGATCGGGACGAAAATTATCTGATGCCTGTAGAATCCCAAACGCTGGGCCAAATCACGACAGATTTCTACACCTCCCCCTTCGACTACTCCATTGCCCTGCCCATCGAGCCCAAAGGCGGCTTCCGCGATGTGGACAATGACGGCGAAGAAGATACCGGCGTGCAGGTGTTTGCCATTGCTTATTGGAACAACACCTTCGGCGATCCCTTCCTGGAAGAGCGTGACCTGGGCGGCGGTGGCTGGTCCACAGCCTACGCCTCCACCATCATCAGCGATGACCCGGAATTGGAACGGGAAATTGTGGGCGGCACGTTCCTGGTTTATGCCCAGGATGATCAGCAAGGCTTCCCCAGCGGTTTCGGCGAAGATGGCCTACTTTTTACCGAGGATGATCCCATCGTGACGCTGCCGCAAGGCTACACCATCGTGAATATGGACAGTGACCCGTTCACCTTCGACCGCTCCCGCAATCCGGTCATCGACCTGATCGAGCCGGAAGGGGCCGCGCTGGTGGATTACTCTGACCTCAGCTACACCGAGGCATTTGATTCGTTAGTGGATCAGCTGAAAAATGAGTATGCCTTCACCGAATACAAAGGGATCGACTGGGAAGCGCTGCGCGACGAGTTCCACCCCCGTTTTGAAGAAGCCGATGCCAACAATGATGAGTTGGAATACCTGCGGGCGCTGCGCGACTTCTCCTGGCAAATCCCCGACGGGCACATTTCTGGCCCGTTCATCGGGGATGATTTCCGGGCGGCGGCGAATAGCGGCATTGGCATTGCTATTCGGGAACTGACAGACGGCCGTGTTCTTGTCAACTTCTTACTTGAAGATGGGCCAGCCGCCGAGGCAGGTATGGAGCTGGGTGCTGAAATTCTGGAAATGAACGGCCAGCCAATTAGCGATTACCTGGACAACACCATCAGCTATTTTGCACCCTACAGCACACCGCATTCGCAACGGCTGGATCAACTGCTGTTCGCCACCCGTTTCTCCGCAGGCACCGAAGTGGAAGTAACCTTCCAAAATCCGGGCGGCGCGCCGCAAACAACGACGCTGGAAGTGAGCAGCGAGGTAGATAGCTACAACTTCTGGTTCGAGGATGAGACGCGCGACGGTTTTGAACTGCCGCTGGAATACGATTTCCTGGAAGATCAAGGTGTTGGTTACGTGCAAATTTTCAGCTTCTTCGATAATGATCTGCTTACCGTGCAGCTGTGGGAGCGGATGATCCAGGAGATGAATGAAAATGGCGTGGATACGATTATCATCGACATGCGCCGGAACGGTGGTGGCAACGGCTTTTTGGCTGACCAAATGGCGGCTTACTTCTTTAACGAGCCGCTGGTCACCGGTAACACAGGTTACTACGATGAAGACCGGGGCGAATTCTACATGAATCCCGATTACGAAGATGCGTTTTTCCTGCCACCTGAGGATTTCCGCTACAATGGCAATCTGGTGGTTTTGGTTGGCCCCGATTGTGCCTCAGCCTGCGAATTCTTTAGCTATGACCTGACGCTAGAAAATCGGGCCACCATCATCGGCATGTACCCCACGGCCGGTTTGGGCGGCAGCGTAGATGACGTGGCCATGCCTGCCGACGAAACGTTCCGCTTTACCCAGGGTCGTGCGGTCGATCCTGACGGCAACATTCACATCGAGGGCATCGGCGTGGTGCCAGACATCGTGGTGCCGCTGACAGAAGAAACGCTGTTCAGCGAGGGCGACCCGGTACTGGAAGCAGCCTTTGCCTTCATCAACGGTGAAGCGCCAGAGGTATCTGAAGGTGAAAGCATGGTAGTGGGAGATTCGGTTACGGCCGTTCTTGATCCCAATGCAGCAACTCGTTACACCGTCACCCTCAATGCCGATGATGTCGTGGGGCTGATTTTGGAAAGCAGCAGCGACCAACCATTTGTACTCACAGTTTATACTGAAAATGGTGAACTGCTGGGCGCAACCGAACCAGATACCCTGTCTGGTTTTGAAGGGGTCGATTTTGGTATCGACATCGTCATCATTTTGGAGGTTTCTACCGATGATGGCAATGGTGGCGAGTATACGTTGACCATTGAGGATCAAAGCTAAGCGGTAAACGGTATTCGGTGAGCGGTAATCGGTTTTCTTTTTTACCGATTACCGCTCACCGCTGACAGATTACGAAACATGACCGACACCATCACCCCACAAACTGCCCAGCGCTTTTACGACTGGCTGGGGGCCAAACATGATTTAGGCAGCCGTTTTGAGCGGCAGGCCAAAGATCGCGGGCTGGAACTGCTGGATGCTGGTTCAGCCCAGCAATTTTTGAATGTGGGGGTGGGCACCGGCAAGGAGCAGCGCACCGTTCAGGCGGCGCTGCCGCCCGGCGGGCAATCGTTTGGCATCGATCTATCCCGCGAAATGCTCGACCTTACCCGCCAGCGGGTGCCAGAGACAAATTTGTGCCAGGCGAATGCGGAACAGTTGCCGTTTGCGAACGGCCGTTTCGACCGACTCTTGTGTACCTATGTGTTGGATCTGTTGGGAACGGCCGTACTCCCCCAGGTTCTCGCCGAATTTCACCGCGTGTTGCAGCCCGGCGGCAAACTCGTCCTCGTCTCCCTCACCGAAGGCACCGACGCACCCAGCAAGCTGCTCATAGGCCTGTGGAAAACAGCCTACAAACTGCATCCCCTCACCTGCGGCGGCTGCCGCCCCTTACAGCTGCAAACGCTCGTCCAGCAAGCCAGATTTTCCATCCTAAAACGGGAAGTTGTGGTGCAGCTAGGGGTCCCGAGTGAAGTTATCTTAGCCGAACGGTAATCCGTTATCAGTAATCGGTAATCGGTTTTGTCACCGCTTACGGATTACCGACCACCGTTTACCGATCACAGCCAGCGGCGGCGATGCAAATACCAGATGACCCCCACCGTCAGCACCACGCCCACGATGTTGATAAGGTAAAACGGCAGCGGATGATCCCCATACGGCAGCGCCACATTCATACCAAAAACGGTCGATAGC
The DNA here is from genome assembly GCA_020634565.1 of Ardenticatenaceae bacterium. Taxonomy (GTDB): domain Bacteria; phylum Chloroflexota; class Anaerolineae; order Promineifilales; family Promineifilaceae; genus Leptofilum. Next base: position 90,937 of record JACKBN010000004.1, on the reverse strand, counting down.
ACCGTGAGCGGCACGGTGAGGATGGTGATAAGCGTGAGCAGGCGCACCACGCCATCAATGCGGTGGGAAGCCAGCGTATCGACCGTGTCCGACAAGCCGCCAATCACCTCCACATGCTCATCCAGCATAGAGAGCAACCGCGTCAGATGGTCGCCGATGTCGTCCCAATACATGTCCAGATGCCCCTGAATGAACGGCCAGCTGCCGCGTTCCAGCTCCCGCATCACATCTAGCTGCGGCCGTAAAATATGGCGAATGGCGATGACCCCGCGCCGGGCCACGGCCACCTCGTACAAAATGTGCTCCATATCCTCTTCAAACAGGCTCAGCTCGATGTGGCGGATGGTCTGGTTAACCTTTTCCAAAATGGGGTCGCAGTAGCGCACCAGTGTATCCATGATTTTGTAAAGCAGCGGACTGGCCCCCTGCCCCATCATGTCACTCATGGCGGCTTCATCTGCTTTGGCGTTAGCAAACATCTGGTTGAGCGGCTTGATTTCGCCGTTATGCACGGTGACCAGCACGCCGCTGGCTACAAAGAGGTCAATTTCTGTGGGGTAACAAATGCGGGCTTCCCCATTCCAGCGCGGCAGCTGCGCCACGATGAACAGGTAATCTTCACCCACATCCAATTTGGGGAACTCTAATTCGGTCAGGCAATCGCCCAAATGGAGTGGATGAAAGTTGGGATAGCGCTCTCCCAACGCCTGCATATCTTCTTCGGTTGGGTTGGTGATGTTGGTCCAGGTGACACGGCCGTATTGCAAGTTATCGATACTCATGAGGGAATAGTTTAGGGGAAATTACGGCCGTTGTCCATCACTTTCGCCCCGCCACCAACACCCGTCATTCTGACCGAAGTGAAGAATCCCATGCAACATACCCTACCGGCATCCTGATCAAAGCAAGCGGATCTTGGTTGGGATGTTTCGCTCTGCTCAACATGACAAGTGTAGGTTTAAGGCAATTCATTGGCCGGCACAGACGGATGCGGCGGCAAATTGGGGCAGGTTTGGCGATATGGTTCCCCCGGCAAATAGCGCTGCCATTCAACCCAACTCAAATTACGTCGTACCTTTTGACAACCAACTTCTACTAAATCATCCAATAACATCCATAAACGGATGCTGGATCTGGTATCTGTAGATGCTAAAAACAATCCGTCAGGAGAAAAATCTAAATTATTAATTGAACCAAAATTGTTTATTACTGTAGGTTCCTCATCTAGATTGTTGAGATTCCATAGTTTTATCTCCCCATCAGAACTACCAGTAGCAATTATTTTTCCTAATGGAGAAAATGCTATCGAAAGTATTTTACCATCATGCCCATTTATTTCTGCGGTAATTTCATCGGATTCAAGATTCCAAATGTAAATTTTTCCTCTTAAGCTGCCTGCAACTAATAAATTATCATCAGGGGAAAAAGACAGAGATAATACTTTATCTCTTTCCAAAGCTAACAGTCTGGGTTCAGAATTTGGATGCAAGATATCCCAAATCCGAATCGTACCATCAGAACTACCTGAGGCTATAATGCTACCGTCACTAGAAAAATCTAGAGCTCTAACCCAATCATCATGACCTTGAAGGATAATTGGGTTTGTTCCTTTATTATCCAAATTCCACAAATAAATATTGCCGTCAAAATTGCCTACGGCCAACATAGATTCAGTAGGTGAAAAATCAAGAGTGTTTATCAGAAAGAGTTCGTCGCTTAAAATAAGTGTTCCCGCAGTATTTTTGGAAAGCTCCCATAGCCGTACAACACCGTTCCAGCTTCCAGTAGCTACATAACTTTTATTTGGAGAAATGGCAATAACCTGTGTGTCTTTGAGTCCTGAAGTTAATATTGTAGATTGTGGTTGGCCAGATGAAATATCCCAAATGCGAATCGTACCATCTAAGCTACTTGATACCAACACATTGTTACGATCAGCAAAGTCCATAGACCAAACTTGGCCCAAGTGCCCATTTAAGGTCAATGAGAAGTCTTCAAAATCTGGGATATTCCACAACCAAACAGTTCCGCCAGAACTACCCGCTGCAACCACTAATCCATCCGGAGAGAATGCAACAGAGCGAACATAACCTTGCTGGTTACTAAACCATAAAAACGGTTGATTTTGTTCTTCCAAACTCCAAATTTTCACAAAACCATCGTTACTTCCAGTTCCAATTTTAGAGCCATCAGGAGAAAAGCTTAAAGAGTAAACCCACTCCTGATGAGCAACAAACACTAATGGATCTTTTGATAAATCCAACAAATCCCACATATAAACGTTTCTATATGAACCTGCAATCAAAAATTGACTATTTGGTGAAAAGTCTAAGGAAAGGATAGCATTCATGTTATTTGCTTTGGCAATTACTGTCGGTTCTTCATTTAGATCACCTGTTCTCCATAAATAAATCATATTTTCACTGCTAGCCGCTAGAAACTCGCCATTAGCAGAATATGTAACTGACCAAACCATACTCGGCAATTCAATCAGTTCTTCAGGAGAGGCATCTATTTCGTAAGCATCCCAAAGTTTTATGGTGCCATTCTCATGAGCGGACACCAGCTTGCTACCATCTGGAGAAAATTCTAATGAGACTACAGAGCTATTATTGCTACTATACCATTCAATGTAAGAAACATTTCCTTCAATATTCCACATCCTAATTGTACCGTCGCCACTTCCGGTCGCTAGCGCATTACTATCGGGCGAAAATGCAATTGACACCACAGGTGCTTCAAACGATTCATCTAACACAGATTCAGAATCCATCGAATCCAGATCCCACAATCTAAATGTCTGACCATTCCCACCATTCCCGCTAGCGCTTGATGCTAAGTATCTGCCATCTGGAGAGAATACAACGGCATTAACAGTACCTTCATGCCCTATCAAGGAATTGTTAAAATATACATACTCCTCTAACAAAGGGCGAAGTGCGCTATCAACTAACCATTCCGCTTCTCCGCTTATCTGTTTGTTAATATTCGCTGCTTCGATAGCAAGAAGAGTTGCCAATTCTGGATCTCTCTGATTTGAAAAAATATTTTGTGATTCAGTTGATAAAATTGCAACTTCAAGCTGGTCTTGAGCGATTTGACGTTGTATTTCTGTCTCCGCTTCTCTAGTTAATGCAAGATGTTCATTATAAATCGCCGTCGCTGCTTGAGAATCTGCATTCAATGCATTTTGATTGGCCTTCTCTTCATTAGCTGAGGCTTGTTGAAATGACAAAAAAGCTACAATCGCAAGCATTACAGAAACTATAACCGTTACAACAAGAAAAAATGCTCGCTGTCGCAATGATTGCGCAATTCTTGCCTCCTTCTCCGCACGTGCATTTGCCTCTAGAAGTTTGTCTTTCCGAAGTTCCTTGCTAGCCTGCAAAAAGCTAGCTTCCAAATCATTTAGTTGACTTTGAGATTCTTTTGCCCATTCCACGATTTGCGTTAGCCGTCCACCTCGATATAAGTAGCTAGCATCTTTGTGGGCAGCTTGCCACGCCATAGCTTCCTCCGTCAGTTGACGGTGCAATCGTATGCCTTCACGGTCTTCATCTAGCCAGTTTTGTAAGGTGGGCCATTGGCGTATTAATGCTTCATGGGCCACTTCGGCACCGTCGTCGCTGGTGGTTAGTAGACGGGCGTCAGCCAAGGTTTTTAGCACCTGCTCTACGGTAGTACGGGCATCGTTTTGGGGTAGCAGTTCAGTCAGGGTGGCGCGGCGCCGGGTATCCTGAGTGCCTTCACCTAGCTCTGTTAGTCGCAAAAAGATACTGCGGGCTATTTTTTGCTGGTCTGCGGGTAGCCGTTGGTAGGTGCTTTCGGCAGTTTTTGCAATCGCTCCCTGTACGCCGCCCGCTTCGGTGTAGCCTGCCAGCGTCAGGCGGTTTTCGCTGGGGTCGCGCCGCTGCCACGTTTCTAGCAGGGCGTGGCTCAATAGGGGCAGTGCCCCCGGTTCCGGTGTTTGGTTATCTGCCGCGCCTACGTCTCGCAACAAAATATCTACTAAGCCATCATCAAACATCAGGTTAGCTTGTTGAGCAGGCCGTTCAATGGCTGCCCGCAGCTCGGTACTGCTCATAGTGGGCACAATTTTTTGCTGCGCTTCCAGCAGGTGGTGTAGGGGTTGGTATTGCAGGCAGTGATGGTAAAAATCGGCCCGTAAGGTCAGCAAAATGGTGATCTGGCTGTCCCCGGCCACCGCAGCCACCAAGTTTTCCACAAAAGCAGTGCGTTCGGCCTCATCTTTACAAAGCGTAAATAGCTCTTCAAACTGGTCAACCACCAGTAGAAGCCGCTTCGACGGGCTATTTTGCAACAGGCGGGCAGCATACAGGCGTAGGGCGCGAGGTTCTTCTTTTAGATCATCAATGAGGTTTGCTGTGTCTCGCACAGATGCGCTGTCACGGGTAAGGCTGGTAGCCAACGCTTGCAGCGGGAGCGCCGTGGGCGTGATGAGGTGAATGGGCCAGTTGGTCTGGCGGCGAAGGTGGGGAATCATCCCCGCCTTCACCACCGAGGATTTGCCGCTACCGGAGGCGCCCACAATAGCCAGGAAGTTGGTTATTGAAACCTCCCGGAGGTTCCGCCCGCTAACCTCATCAGCCACCAAACCTCCGGGAGGTTGGGAAACACGTGCTACCAGTTCCGCCGTCAGCTCTCCTCGGCCAAAAAATATCTCTTCGTCCGCCTCCTCAAAAGAGAGCAAGCCTTTGAACGGGGCATCGTCGTCGGCAATGTCACGTAGAAATTCGTGGGGTTGAATGTTGTCACGCTGTTCTAGCACAGCCTCAGCCAGAGTAACCAACTGCCGCTGACGCTGACACGCTTCCACCAGCCCGCGCGCCTTGCCGGAACGTGTGTCCGTAGGCAGGTCTTCATACTCAATACCTAACGCCAAACAAAGCGTACGTATCTCATCGAGACTGAAATATGTCGCGATGGTTCTTTGTAATTTGGCTGGGTCAATTTGGACGCTGGTAATTTTCATTATGGACACAGGCTGGGTTTAGAAAAAATCGTGTCCACATTGTAAAGCCATCCCCCAAAATAGCAACCTTCGGTAGGGGCTAGGCGACCGGCCATCCTCCTGGCAAAGCAAAACGCCGCGCTTCCGGTCGCCTCGCCCAATTGTGGCAATGAAAACAGGTGTTAGAGCAAATGGATGCCCGCCTGCGCGGGCATGACAGTTGGTAGATTAGCGGCGACGCCAGAGCAGCAGCGCCAGACCGCCAATGCCTGCAGCAATGGCAAAAACAACGCTGCCACTGTTCTTCCGGCTAGATTTAACCCCCTTGGCCTGCACCGGAATTTGGGCTAACCTGGCCCCAGTCTCCGCCTGCAGCTGAGCAAAACGCGCCGGATCGGCTTTTAGTTCGGCAGCAAGCTTGCGTTTTTCGGCAAACTGTTCTTCTGTGACGACCACATCAAACGAGCGCAGATCGGCAATTTGGAACTGGTGCTTTTTGAAGAGACGGTAGATCTCTTTGACCCGCTCGACGGAAATGTTGCGGCCCAGCGTGTAATCCTCGAAACGGCCGTCCATAGCCAAAAGCGCCGTCTCTGCTAAACAAGCATAGGCTGTCTTCGGTGGCAGGCCAATGTTGTAGCCAAAATCAATGTCGCCGGGGATGAGCACCTCGCCGCTTTCGATCACCAGCACGTCGGGGCGTAGGGCGGCCTCGGCGGGGCTGATGTCTGGCGGGCGGGCCACGTCGCAGATGACCGCGCCGGGTTTGCACTTGGTGATGTCCACAATGCGCTGGCCAAAGGCGGAGGTGGCGGTGACGATGAGGTCACAGTCACCAATCAGCTCGTCCGGGCGCGTGGCGATGGCCACTTGCGCCCCAGGCGTTTCTGCCTGAATGGTGCGCTTGAGGTCAATCAGCCGCTCCGGCTCAATCGAAACCAAAACCACATCATAAATCGCCTGGGCCAGCAAGCGCGAACAAACCGAGCCAATCGAGCCCGTCGCGCCGATGATCATCACTTTGCCTTTGGTGAGATCGGTCGCGCCCATGTTGATGACCGCCTGCTTGGCCGCTTCCAGCGTGGCGGCGACAGTGAGGCTGTTGCCGCTGGTAATGGCGATGTCCGCTTCGTGTGCCACGGTGATGCCCGCATCCCCCACCACGCTGGTAAACGCACCCAAACCCATGATGCGCGCGCCTTTGCGCTCGGCCATGTGCGCCGCTTGTCGCAGCCGGTCGTAGGTGAACCGCTCGCCGTGGCGCATCATCTGGCGCGGCGTGGCCCCCAGGCTAAACAAATGCCCCTCGATGCGCTGCCCGGTGGTGGGAGACTGCCCGCCGGTAATGCGCGAGATAGAAAGCGGCGGCAGATAGGCCGCAACTGCTTCGACGAGGCTATCCGGCAAATATTTGGTCCAGCGGAAGGCGCGATGGCTATGAATGAAGCCAACGCTCAGCGGATGGATGACGAAGGCAAAGCGGTTGATGTCTGCATTTTCTGGCTGCAACGTGTGGATGGCCGGCGTCCATTCCAGATCGGCCATCATGTCCAGGTAGGTGTCTTCGTTCAGCGGCGCATCGGGGTCGGGGCGCAAGGCGGTAAGCGCGGCCTCGACGGTTGCGGCAGACCATTGGCCCAAATCAGCAGCCTCATTCAGCGCGGGCATCAACGTCACCACAATGTCCACCCCGCGCGCTTGCAAATCAGCCAAATCAGCCTCCGTCGCATTTTCCACAACGATGGTTTTGCGCTTGAGCGTTTCGGGGGCAAAGTGGCGAATGGTGCCGATGTCTCCGGCAATGACGTCGGCCCAAGCGAACGGGGCTTGCGTGGCGGCGGAGTGCCCGTTGACCACTGGATAAAGTTCCGCGTACGGCAGTTCTTTCAGGCGATCTAGCGTGAACGGCGCAGCCTGATTGCGCGTCTGGCGCAGGCCAACACCGGGCACCTGGGGCAAATGGAAGTAGATGAACGGATCAGCGTAGCGGATCGTGCCGCCGTGCTTCTCGAAGGCACGGGCCATGCCGTTATGGTTGATCCCTGGCGTCATGAGCACCCGTTTGCGGCTGAAGATGCCCGGCTGGGCACGGTCGGCCAGGATGATGCCCCAGCGCTCTAACCCAGCACGGATAATACGGCCGTCTACCACCGGTGTTTGTTTGGCAATGGCAGCCAACGTCGCGCCCTGCGCATGGGCACGTTTGGCCGGGCCAAGCGTCAATTCAGCAGGCATGCCGTGCAAAGCAATGGCGTCCACCTGACCATCCAACGTAGTGATGAACCATTTAACCTTTTCCAGATCATTGTTGCAATTTAGGTGACGAATTTGGAGCGATTGCCCCATAAAAATGACGGTCTCGGTTGTTTCCGGGCGGTTGAGATGCAGGACAGCAATTTGTTTCATAACTTCCTCGCTTATCAGCTAGTGGGATCACAGCAACAGCCACCCATTGAGGTGACTGTCACGAAGGTAGCATACTAAACTGTGGTCCGATTTCGTTAGGAGGAACTGCACTGAAGCGGCGTGAACTCTGTCACTTTATGCGAAGAGATGAATGAGGCCAATCTGGGTGTTGGGCTTAAAAAGCAGAATAGCCTGATTTTCGTATGAAGATCAGGCCATTCTGGTTGGCTTGGTGAACGCTTGCGTTCTAAGCCGATAATCAGAGGAGGATTATCTTAAAAGTTAGTTAGTTCAGTAAACGGCCGTCTACACGGTTGGTTTGTACCCGACGACCGCTTCTGAGCCTAAATCTTGATATTCAAATGTCACCTGGATGCGAATGCGCCGAATATGATTCAACGTGCTCAAAAAGTTGCCAAGCCGCGTTGCAATTGACGATTGCGGCTGGCGCAAAAAGTGACTATTCAGCTGCGCATTCTTCCGGGCGGCTGACCGATATTTCTGTTCCTGTTCAAATAAAAAACTTTCACCAGCGGGATGCATGATTCACCTCCACAAAAAAGGTTACGATACGTTTCCAGGCAGACTGCCCTGGACGGTAAAACTAACTATCCAAAAAGTACGATAACGCCTGCAAGATGCCGTCTACTTTCTCTTGGTTCAGGCGATAACATTTAGCCCCGTCGCGACGACGTTCCAACAAATAGCCCGTTGCGCTTAGCTGCTTGAGATGGCGTGAAGCGGCCGATTGGCTTAAACCAAGCCGATTGATGATGTCCTGGGAACATTGCTCCCCTTCTTCGCGAATGATTTGCAAAATGCGGAGGCGCGTGTCGTCGGCCAGGGCAGTGAGCCGCACCAACAGTTCTGAGCGGCTGAGATCGGGGGAGGAAACGGCCGTTCCCTCTGGCAACCTGGCCCCAAAAATCAACCAGACGCTGTTTTGCGACTTCATCGTGCCCAAATAAGGGCCAATGTGGGCCGAAGGCACAAATACAATCCGCTCAAACTGATCGGCATAACTTTCACCTAGCAGATATTCCCAATGTTCTGGTAATTCTTGCCCCACAACCACGCGCGCGGCTTGCAAAGGTGTCATTTGCGCGATGCCCAATTCATTAAAAGCATCCGCACTGGCTTGCAGCATGGGCTGCACGCGGAGCCATTCCGGCTTAAAGATGGTTTCCCACATTTCCTGCAAATGGGTCACAATCGTTTGCTGCATTTGCGGCGGATCAATCATCAAAGCGTATGCTTCACGTTCCACCACCTCATCGACGGATTCTTTAGGGAAACGGCCGTACAGATAATCTAGATAAGCATCGGCACTGGCCAAAATGTCTGCCCGGTTCATGCTTGTTCCAGGTTGTTTGTGTTCATACGCATCCAAAAGGCGGTCGCGTAAGGTGACGGGATCATGTGCCGCCAAATTGGCTAAATAAGCCTCAACGGTTGACCAACTGCGGTTTGGCACAACCGCATAATGAAGCCCTTCCAACACCAGCTTGTTCATGTGCAATTGGTGTGGCGTGAGGGCAACGGCCGTTTGCGTCACCCATTCAGCATAGCCAGACAAATGTTCCGAGTGAATCAGCAGCGAAAGACTGTTGATAAAATGATGAACCGGCTCCAAAGCCACAGCAATCCTGGCCAGTTGTGGTTTTCGAACGATTTCAGTTGCGGGAGCAGGCATAGCTAAATTCCTCTTATTCTCTAATCCCAAAAACCCGCATATTCGGGTAATAAGATTATAATAAGCGAAATCAGCGCGCTTGTCAAGCAAAAAATCGCGATTTTGTGGGTTTTTTGGTCACTTATGCAAATATTTGGGTTTTCTGACTAAAGGGGAAATCTCAAGCAGCTAATGGATAACTGACACTGTGAACGACGGTGACGCAGATGAACACAGATTCACGCCGAACAAAAATCCGCGTCATCCGCGTTCATCCGCGTCCTATTTTTTATTACGGCCGTTTCGCCACACCACTACCCCCGCCACCAAACCAATCACCAGCAGGCTCAGCGTCGAAACCAACTCCCACTCCGTACCCACCAAACTGGGAAACAGCGTCTCGAACCCTTCCTCCCAATTTTGGCTGGCATGGAACAGCAGCACCGGAATCAGCGAGCCGCCGCTGCCGTTAAACAGCCAGGTGAACAGCATTGCCAAGCCAATCGAGAGCAAGCTGAACGCCACAACGGAGAGTACATCGCGGCCAATGAGCACCGGCAAATGCCACGCACCCCACAGCACACCAATAATCAAACTGGCGCGGAACGTCGACATACGCGCTTGTAAATAAGGCAAAGCAAAACCGCGCAAGCCCAGCTCTTCCCCCAGCGCGCCACGCAAAAACAGCGAGACAAAAAAGCCAGCTTGCAGGCTAAAAAGCGCGGTGCCAATAGTAGACATGTTTATTTCAGCCGAAGAGAAGCCGTTGGCAACGGCCGTTGCCACCAAATACAGCCCCAGCGGCAGCAAACCAAGCGCATACCAACGCCAACCAATGCGCCAGCGCGTCAACCGCTGCCACAGTTCACGCAATCCCGCCTGCCCTGCCGTGACGGCAATCATCACCACACCAGCAATCGAGAAGGCAAAGTCCGCCAGCCGCGTTAGCAGGTAAACCAGCCAGGGCGCCACGCTCAAATTGACGCCCTCAAACTGGTACGATTCCGCCAGCGCCATAAATGCTTGCGTGCTTTCCACGCCCGACTGGCGAGCAATCACGCCCAAAATGGCAAACGCGCCCCAGGCAATAGCGTAGGCCAGCACAAAAAAGCTAACAATTGGCCACGTTGACGGCCGTTCACTCCCCGCCGCTTGTTGTTGATAAATCGTCATGATTTCCTCCCAGGGTTCCTATTTTTATTGCTGTTCAGCCAGCAAGCCCGATGTGGCCTGTCCGGCGCGTCGGCTCATCACCAAACCGATGCCGACCCCGGCCAGCGCACCAAGCAGCGTCCAGACAAACAGCCCACCAACCGCATAGCCAATACCAAAGCCCATGCCGATGCCCGCCGCCGCCAATCCAGGGATGGGTTGCTGCCGCAGTTGCCACTGGTTGAAAACGGCCGTTGCCATTTCCCCACTAAACCTTCGCGCCGACCACCAGCTTAAGCCAATCAACAAAATGGGGTCCAGCAAGTTACTAATATTTTGAATCGTGTTGCCGGGTGCCAGATTGCCGTGTGCGGCAATGTCCTGCAAGTGTACCAGCGTTGCGCCAAAGCCCAGAATGGACGTGGCAATGATGGCCGCCGTGCGGAAACCATCTCGCCGACCCACGGCCATCAGTCCCAGCACACCAATCAACAAATTGGCATAACCCATCTCCAACTGGAATGGGCTGCCAGCGGGCCAGCCAATGCCTTCAGCCACCAAATCGGACAAAAAGAGATGGCCAAACGCGCCACCCAGGCCATTGGCTCCAACGCTAATCGCCAACAGGTATACGATAAAAATCTCAATCCGTCGCGCCCCCGACCGGGATTCTTTGCTCAGCAAGATGTGAGCCGTCGCTAAAAGCAGCGGCAAAAGCGAGTAAGCAAACAGGCGTGCAAAAAACAATTCGTTCATCATAAACTCCTCAATTCATGTAGGTCGGATTGCCAATCCGACAAGACGATGTGAGAGGCAGCAGCCACCGCGTGACTGCCACCTTACTGCTTGATAGTTCAGTTCAAAGCGAGCCGGTTGAACATCGGCACGCTAAGCGCGTAAGAAGCAACGTGCATCAGGCTGAGCGTAACGGCCGTTGCCACACTAGCTGGCGGCGCACCCGGCGCTCCGTAACCAAACGCTGCGCCAATCGGCAATGCCAGCGAGAGCAGCAACCCTATCGTGGCTACAACCAGGTAATGGCGAGCCGGGCGGCGAGAAAAGCGAGCCACCAGCGCAAAAACCATTGTGCCGATGAGCAAATAAACGACGTTCGCGCCCACAATTTGCCCAGCGCCGGCTCCGCTCCAGGCCGTCACCTCTGGGAAGAGGTTGCCTGCCACCGCGTACAAGCCGAGGTTGGCCACAGCGGAAACCAGCATGGCTAGCGGGCTGACCCAGACTAATTTACGCAAAACGGAACTGTTTCCTTGATGATTCTGAACTGCTTTAATTTGTGTACTCATTTCTGTCTCCTTCGGGTTAGGTGTGTAATTGATGCTTAAACAATAGCAGTGGCCCGCCCGCAAGTAACCAATCAGCCGATGGAACATCTGCCAACGATGGGTGGGTAATCCAGTCCGCTGGATAGTGCCGGTTACTCAACCGATCGGTTGACACGGCCGTTTCCCATCCCCACAACAAAAAAGCTGCGCAAAGAAGTTCTCTGCGCAGCTTAAAGACAGCTTGAAACTATAGAATTGTTGGTTTACGGCCGTAACACAATCGGGGTAAACACCTGCGTACCGTTCACAATCGTCACCACCGGTTGGCTGCTCGCCTGGTAGCCACCGTCGGCACTCACGCCGTAGAACTCATTGCGGATAACGGCCGTATCCACAAGCGGCGTTGTGGGTGTCACCACCAACCCGACTGACACCTCACCACCGGGGGCTAGCGGCAGCAAATTCCAGGTCACCACACCGCCAAATGCCAGGCCACTGTCCGTGGCGCTGACCATTTCCGTGCCCACAGGCAGCGTGTCGGTAATTGTCAGGTTGTTAGCGGGCAGCGCACCATCGTTGCGCACGGTGAGTGTGTAGCTGATTGGCTCGCCTGTGCCCACATGGCCAGGCCCTACTTTGCGAATGCTCAGGCTGGGCGCGATGATTTGGGTGGTAACGGCCGTATTTCCCAACACCTGCACACCCCCTGCTGACTGTGCGCCATAATCAAAGTTGGTGATGCTTTCCAACGCCGTCACGGCAAAATCGACCGTGACGCTGCTGCCGGCAGCCAACGCCCCTACAGACCAGGTAACGACGCCATTTTGCAAGCTCCCACCGGGGCTGTTCAGATATGTGGCTCCCACCGGCAGCCTATCGGTAATCACCAGGCCAGTGGCAAGGCTGCTGCCCGTATTGGTCACGGTGATTTGATAATCAATGGGCGCACCCGCCCCGCTCTCAGCTGGGCCAGTTTTGTGGATGGCCAACGTGGTCGGGGCAACCACGCTGTTTTCTACAACCTGGTAAATACTGCCCGTAGATAAATCCCCTACGAAAAGTTCACCTTGGCCATTCTCGCCAAAAGTGGAAGGCCACACAAGGCTCGTCTTAAAATCATAAGCGTGCGCTTCCCAGCCGCTGCCTTCGGGGTGCAGGTTCCATACATAGGCGCTGCAAAAATCGGCAAACAAATAATGGCCAACCATAGCCGGGTATTGTTGGCCACGATACACATACCCGCCCGTCACCGAACAGTTGCCATTCTCATGACCGTAAGAAAAAACGGGAAATGTGTAGCTAACAGCCTGGCACAATGGCTCGTAACGTGTCCCCTCCCCTTCATAACAGGGCCAGCCATAGTTTTCTCCACCGCTGCTGCTGGCTGGTTGAAAGTTAATTTCCTCCCGCACGTTCTCGCCCACATCGGCAATATACAAATCGCCGGTAGCGCGATCGAAGCTGATGCGCCACGGGTTGCGGAAGCCAAGCGCCCATACTTCATCGCAGTCGCCCCCCGCGCCGTCGCGGAATGGATTGTCGCTGGGGATGGTGTAGTGGGCACTGCCGCAGTCTGGCGCGTGGATGGTGCTTTGCGCCACATCCAGCCGCAGAATTTTACCGAGCAAGCTGGTGCGATCCTGCGGTTCGCTGGGCGGTATGGTATCGTTGCCCGGCAGGCCACCGTCACCAATGGCCACGTACAGGTAGCCGTCAGGCCCAAAAGCCAGCGCGCCGCCATTATGCCCATCTTTCGGCTCAACAACCGTTATTAAAATCTGCTCGCTGCTGGCATCCGCCACATTTGGATCGCTGCTCACCTGGTAACGGGCCAGGATATTGTTTCTGTCGCTTAGACGCGTGTAGTAAATGTAAAAATAACCGTTGGTGTCATAGTCAGGGTCAAAAGTCAGGCCAAGCAGTCCATTTTCGCCAAACAGGCTCACTTTACTGGCTATGTTCAGGAAAGGTGTGGCCAACACGGTGCCATCTGCCGTCAGCACCCGAATTTGGCCGCCTTGTTGGGTGATAAACAAACGGCCGTCTGCCGAAACCCCCGTATTGGCAATGGCCGTAGGCAAAGTCACACCATCGCTAAACAGGGAAAATGAGAGATCCAGAGTAGTCGAGGGGGCAGCCGCCACAGGAAGCGGCTCGCTAGCAACACCGCCTCCCAAAAGCTGCCACAAACCGCCTAAAAACAGAAATGGTACCAGTAGAAAGAGAGACCGCTGGAAACGGCCGTACACGTGGGACTTAAACACAGTTAGCTCCTTTTATCCACTGAACGTGGCACCGGCAAAGAGGTGGGGATTGTGTGCCACTGGATTACGCAAAACAATCAAACACCGACGCATCGTATCATTTGCCACCAGCGCCAGCCATGAATGGAGCGATAAAAGTGGGCAAACATCTTGGGTGCTTTTAACCTACTTTGCTTGACAAACGGCCGTTCCCCATGCTACACTCCCACCGTACCGACCAACCAGTCGGTCGCGAGATAAATATATGACTGAACATGAAAGCAAAATCCACATTTTAAATACCGCCCTGGCCGTTTTTGCCGAAAAAGGATTCGCCAAGGCCAGCATGAACGACATCGTGCGGGCCAGCGGCCTAAGCAAAGGGGGCGTTTACTGGCACTTCAAAAGCAAGGATGAGCTGATTGCCGCCATCTTTGACCAATTTTTTGTGGAGCAGTTGGCATTGCTGGACGTGATGCTGGCGGGCGAGGGAACGGCCGTTGCCAAACTCACCCAGCTGGCCACCATGACCGGCCAAAGCGTGGCAGCCATGGCCAGCCAATTCCCCACGCCCCTGGAGTTTTACGCCCTGGCCTCGCGCGAAGCAGGGCTAGCCACCACGCTGCAAACCCACTTTCAAAGCTACGAAACCAAGATCACCACTCTGGTCGATCAGGGTATTGCCCACAGCGAATTCCGCAGCGTGGACAGCCAGGCCACGGCCAAAACAATCATTGCCCTGTTTGAAGGGATGTTGCTCATTTGGGCCATCGCGCCGGAGATGATGAATTTAGAGACACAGGTGGAAACGGCCGTTCAGCTTCTGCTGCAAGGGTTACAAGCCACTGATTAGGGGAACATCCCATGTCCAAGAAAACGCTTTTATTTGCACCCGTCGCCTTTAATCTGGCAGAAACCACACGCATGTTGGAAATTGCAAAAGGCGTCAGACAACACCCTCAGGCAAATCAGATATTCAACATTCAATTCATTTCGGATGGGGGTGAATTTGAAGCGCTCATTGAGGCAGAAGGCCTTCCGCTCAAAAAGATGGAACCTCGCCTAACACCTGAAAAAATCCAGTTCATCATGAAGGTAGATAAAGGGGAAACATTTGCCCCGGCTTTTTCCCAATCAGAAATCAAGGCGCGAATTGAAAATGAAGTGGCTTACCTACAAGAACTTAAGCCTGCCGCCATTCTCACTGGTTCCTATGTCACCATCCCCGTATCCTGCCAAATAGCGCAGGTACCGCTCGTTTGGGCCATTCAATCCACCTGGCTACCCGAATTCTTCAAGCACGGGGCAGGCATGACAGATCGAATTAAATGGAAACCAATCAAATGGCTTGCTGATGGCTTGGTCTACCTATTTATCAATTTTTGGGTTCGCTACGGCTTTTTGGGTCCACTTAACAAAGCAGCTAAACAGTTTGGCGTTAAGACCTATCGCTCTATTTTTGACTATTGGCGCGGTGATGTCACGCTGGTAGCTGAACCCGCTGAATTTACCGATATCGAGTTACCGCCAGGCTACTATTACACTGGACCACTCATTGCCCGCCAGGATTTCCCGCTACCAGACGCAGTCAAGCAAATACCGCATGACAAACCGATCATTTACTTTGCGATGGGCAGCTCAGGCACCCCAGAAATTGTGGCGAACATCACAGAAAGCTTTGCCCACAAACCGTATCGGGTGATTGCTCCTGTCAAAGCACATCTGGACAAAGTTCCAGGCGTAAAAATCCCTGAAAATGTATTGGTTACTGATTGGCTGCCTGCCCACCAAGTAAATGAACTGGCCGATCTATCTTTGATTCATGGCGGCATCGGTACCGTCTTAACGGCCGCTTATGTTGGAAAACCAATCGTTGGGGTAGGCATGCAGCCAGAGCAAGATGCCAACATTGCCGCTTTGGTGCGCAAAGGATTTGCCACCCGCGTCCCTAAATCCAAGGACCCGTCGGCCAAAGTGCAGCAGGCAATCCAGCAGTTACTAAATGATCCTGAAGCCAAGAAAAAAGCGGCAGAATTCGCCAAAGTGATGGAAAAGTGGGACGGCCCTTGCCTGACAGCGGAACTGCTGCTAGAAAAATTTGGATCATAAAACCATGACAACCAAAGCAAAGCTTCTACAAGAAATTGAAGAAACACAGCAGCGCTTTCACCAACTGCTAGACAGCATCCCCGATGAAGAATTTGCCCAGCCCAGCAGCAACCCAGCCTGGACCATTGGCGAATTGCTCTACCACATGAGCATCGCTCCTAAACTTATGGTGGCGGATGTGGAGATTATTTTAAGACGGCCGTTTCTCCTCACCCTCCTACCCAAACTGTTTCCCGAACGGCTCTTTCACTGGCTCAACGCCCGGCTCACCCGATATGGCGCGCGCCATTTGGACCGCCAATTTTTGGCCGATGCGTATGACAAAGCCCACGAACGCATCTTGCAAACATTCAATCGCCTGGACGAAGCCGATCTGCAAAAAAGCGTCCATTATCCAGATTGGGACCCGCTGCTGGCGGGTGACGTGACGCTGGCCTACCTGTTTGGCTACATCAAACGCCACTTCGACAGCCATGCCGCCGATATTAATTTACAACTCATTCCCCAGGCCATTTATCCAACAAGCGAGTAAAAATCATGACACAAACAAATCGTAAACCGGTTACCGGTCTTAAAAAGTTTTTCTTTCGCGCCCCGCTTTTCCTTTACCGGATTGGCTTGGGCGGCCTGCTAGGGCACCGTTTTTTGCTGCT
Source organism: Ardenticatenaceae bacterium (assembly GCA_020634565.1). GTDB lineage: Bacteria > Chloroflexota > Anaerolineae > Promineifilales > Promineifilaceae > Leptofilum. Next base: position 74,447 of record JACKBN010000004.1, on the reverse strand, counting down.
CAATCACACCGGGCGCAAAAGTGGCCAGCCACGCCAAACAGTCCTAGAAGTTGTTAACCACGATAAATCTACCGACACCTACTTCATCGCGTCTGGCTTTGGCAAAAAATCGGACTGGTATTTAAATATTTTGGCGCACCCCAAAACCAACATTCAGGTAGGTTGGCGCAAACTGGCGGTTACGGCCGTTCCCCTCACCCCAGAACAATCCGGCCAGGCCATGGTCGATTACGCCCGTCGCTACCCCACCGCCGCCAAAAATCTGAGTAAAATCCTCGGCTTTGCTGTGTCTACGGAAGATGAATATCGTAAAGTGGGACGTGACTCGATCCCCTTTATTGCTTTGGAGCCACGATGAAAATTGACTGGACACCACCCGAACCGCGCCCTGGGCTGATCGGCGCGTGGGATAAATTTATTGGACCTGGCGCTACCAACGCAGAACAGTGGCTGCAATGGAGTGGCACGCTGGGGCTAACGGCCGTTCTCGCCCTCATAAATCTCAATCAGCGCAGCGATCTCAACTGGTCAACCCTGCAATGGATTGTTTTTCTGTTGCTTGCCTTTGATATCTCGGGGGGCATCGTCACCAACGCCACGTCAGCCGCCAAGCGCTGGTATCATCGCGCCGGGCAGCGCTTCAGCGACCATTTTGGCTTTGTGGCTATTCACGCCGTTCATCTGGCAGCCGTTGCCTGGTTTTTCCGTGACGGAGATTGGCTTTATTTTGCGGTTTTTTATGGCTGGTTGCTGCTGGGAACGGCCGTCATTTTGCGCACGCCACTTTACTTGAAACGGCCGTTAGCTCTCCTGCTTTACAGCGTCACATTGCTGCTAACCAGCAGCTTTATTTTGCCAACCGCAGGGCTCGGTTGGTTCATTCCCTTTTTCTTTCTCAAACTGCTGGTGGCCCACTTACTACCCGAGGCCCCGTTCCAGCCAAACCAAAGATGACTCAGTTATGACTTGCCATTCATCTGCGGCGTAGCAAAAACGAAATCTTCCTCGTCATGGTAGACAGAACCCATCAACCGTTTTAGGACCAAATTGCCCGGGTCCGTCACAAACTTCCAGAAAGCCATCTGCGCTGTGGTTCCCATCCGATTGGCATCTCGGCCAATGAAGATTTCTTGCTCAATTTCCATCCCGCGCACCTTCACCGGCTTCACCTTGCCTTCAACCAGCCGGGAAATAATCATCTGCGAGACAAACCCCACCCCGATGCCTTCCTGCACAGCCAGCGCAATGGCTTCAGAGTTTCCCAAGGTCAGGATCGTTTTGAACTGCTCAAAAGCCATGCCGTGTTCCCGCAGCTTTTCCTCAGCCACATAGCGAGTACCAGATCCCTCTTCCCGCCAGATGAAGTTAGCCTTCAACAGCTCTCTCGGCTCCACATAATCACGTTCAGCCCATGGATGATCCATTGGCACTATCAAGCTCACCTTATCGGTAATAAACTTGGAAAACTCCAGATTGTTGTTGAGTTCTTGCTTGCTGGCCAAAGCCACATGCACATCGCCATCTGTTAGCATTTGCACCGCAATTTTGCGCGGGGTTACAAAGCAGCTGGCCTCAACTTTAGGATATTGCTGCATGAAGCGGGCTAACAAAAAGGGCAGCACATATTTACCAACTGTGGTGCTGCACCCTACCGTGAGACGGCCGTATACATCCCCCTTCAAAGACTCCATCTTGTTATCAATGCTCTGGGAGATGCTCACCATCTCCTGCGCCATCGGCAGCAGTGCCTCACCAGCATCTGTCAGGCGTAAATGCCGCCCCGAACGAATAAACAGCTCCATCCCAAAATGCTGCTCAAGGGCCTGGATATGCTGGCTCACGCTCGGCTGCGTCATGTGGAGCTGCCGCGCAGCAGCCGTAAAATTCAATGTCCTGGCCGCGGTTAAAAAAACGTTAAGTTGATGTGCATCTAACACAATACCCTCACAGTAACAGCTACATTATCTTGTAAACGCAAATGCGCTGTCAGATCGGGGAATGCCCCCTGAAAATAAATAGAAATAAATCCGTTTGAGCCCCTACTACCTAATAAATTGACTAAGTACACAAGCAAAATACACTATTCGTGTATTTTTTCACAATAAGAATACCTTATTCAACCGCCAGGCCACAGTGCTGAATGTCATAAGCAAACAGGTTAAATGCCATCAGCCCCCCACCGCAGCCGTTCTCCTCTAGATAACAAAATGACAAAAGCCCCCTGCCAAGGCAGAGGACTTTTGCCATTCATAAAAAATCTAATCTAGCTTTGCTTAGGGCGCCACAAATTCAGCTGCAGGATAACCAGCTTCTACCCAGCCACCAAAACCGCCTCTCAAGCTGTGAACATCACTGTAACCATAAGACCACAAAATGCTCATAGCAATCGTGGAGCGATGACCACTGCCGCAGTAAACCACGATGGGGGCATCTGTATCGGCTGGCCATTGATCCTTCATGGCGACGAATTGCTCCAGCGGTACATGAATCCAATTCTCGGCTTCAATGACGCCATTTTCTTCCAACTCTTCCTGGCGGCGTACATCAATGACGATGAGGTCCGGGTTCTCCAGCAAGGCCAGGTTCAAATCATCAGCTGTAATGACACCGTAGCCATCCGGTACGTTGTGCAGCATCTCTTGCATAGCAGCAACGGCCGCAGGATCGGGTTCAGCAACATCCAAAACCATAGGCTCTAGCGGCAAGCCTTCTGCTACCGGGTACCCTGCTTCAACCCAAGCGCCAAAGCTACCACCGGTCAAGCCGCGCACATTTTCCCAACCCATTCCTTCCAGAGCAACCATGGCGATGGTGCAGCGCCAGCCACTGCCGCAGTAGCTTACGATTGGGGTATCAAAGCTGGGTAGCCATTCGATGTTGTCGGCAACCTCGCGCAGCGGGATATTAACCGCACCTTCAATGTAGCCATTGGCTTCAATTTCTGATGGCTCGCGCACGTCCAGCACGAACGGGGGCGGGTCTTCTACCAACAGCACGTTCAAATCATCGATGCTAATAGTGTTGTACCGCTCCATCCCATCCAGGAAGGTGGTGAAAGCAGCATCCATGTCGAAGCTGGGTTCAGGTACGCCAACTGCCGGGAAGCCGCCAGAAGCCCAACCACCGAAACCACCGCGCAAGCTGCGCACGTCGGTGTAACCGTAGGACCACAAGATGCTCATGGCAATCGTGGAACGATGACCAGATCCACAGTAGGTTACAATGGGGGCATCCAGATCTTCTGGCCAGTCACCCTTCAGTTCAACAAATTGCTCCAGCGGAACAAATACAAGGTTTGGATGATCAATGTAGCCATTCTCTTCTACTTCTTCTGGACGGCGCACATCAATCAAAATAATGTCGGGATTTTCGACGAGTTCAATACTCAGATCATCAGCGCTAATGGCTCCAAAGCCATCGGGCACGTTGTGCAGCATTTCTTGCATGGCAGCCACAAGCGCGGGATCCGGTTCTGCTTCATTCAGGGCTACCAGTTCGGGAATTTCACCTTCAGCAACGGGATAACCAGCTTCTACCCAACCGCCAAAGCTACCACCGGTCAGACCACGGACATTTTCCCAACCCATGGCTTCCAGAGCTGTCAAAGCGATGGTGCAGCGCCAGCCACTACCGCAGTAACTCACAATCGGTGTGTCAAAGCTGGGTAAATATTGCAGGTTGTCAGCAACTTCGCGCAAAGGAATGTTTACGGCGCCTTCGATCCAGCCTCGTTCGGTCAATTCACCGGGTTCACGGACATCCAGGATGAATGGCGGGGCTTCTACCATCATTTCGCTGAGTTCATCAACGCTGATGGTGTTGTACCGTTCCATGCCGCCCAGGAAGGTGTTGAAAGCCGTGTCGAGATCAGCTTCGCCCATTGGCTCTTCCATGACCTCTTCGGCTGGCTCTTCTACCGGTTCAGCAGCAACTTCTTCAGCTGGCTCAGCAGCCGGTTCTTCGTCCATGACCTCTTCGGTTTCTTCAACGGCCGTATTCTCTGGTTCAGCTACCGGTTCATCGGTGGCCGTATCGCCACCACAGGCTGCCAAAAGCAAGCCCAAAATCAGTAAAAGCACTAAATATTTGTAGTTTTTCATTTCTTACTCCTCACAATAAGGTACGGCGGGCAGCGGTAAGCTACCCGCCTAAGTTTTTAACTAGGGTGATTGTTCCGTACTGGTAATCACCGTGGTTGTCGTAATGGTTGTGGTTGGTGAAATTGTCAGTGTGGTCGTAATCTCCGCAATGGGTGGCGGAATCACATCCACAATTACCGACAAGTTCGCTTCCACTTCTTCTGGATAAACCTTGTCAACGGTCAGGAACAGATCCGCATTGCCGTGGCAAGCATCACAAGATTCCGTTTGGGGGGTATTGCGCTGAATATTATGCGGCGTGGTGTAAACCCAGGTGGGCAGCGCATCGAAATTCTTCAGCAAATCTTCGCCGTAGTAGGCAAAACTGTCCCCGGCAACCGGCACGTGACGCAGCGTCACATATTCATACGGCCGATCATAACTCTCCAGCGCATTCTTCCCGATGATGAACGTAAAGTACGATCCATCCGTGGCGTAGAAGGGATTGCCCGTTGTCTCGCTAATCTGCACATGACAACCATCACAGCTGGTGTAAGAAACCGAGTGGCATACCTGGCAGGAAAGATCCCCACCGTGCTGCTGATGCATCTCGATATCATCATCCTGCATAGCCACCGTCATGTGACATGACTCACAGCTGGGCAGCTGCGCACCGTCGTACCGATGATCAGCGGGCGCTTCTAGCATAGCCAACTGCTCTTCTGGGCCAGTATGACAAGATTGGCAATCGTCTGGTTCACCATGCATCTGGTGGCCAGAATGGCAATCCACACAAGACATCCGCCCCTGGCTAAAGTGAACATCAGGCCGCAAATCTTCATGCTTGCCCAAATATTCGTTGCCCACCCGGCTGCCGTGGCAAGCCGTGCAGTTGCGCGTCATCGAAGGCGTTTCATTAAACAGATGTCCTTCGATAAGGCCGCCACCCACCAGGTTTGGCTGGCTTACATGACACTCACCACAGGTGGCATGACAGTTGCTGCAATGGTTGGTGAACATCCCTTCAAGCGTTTCGTGGTCTTCAGGAATTGACCGCGTGTCTAGTACGGTCCAGTATCCTTCCAGATTGCTGTGCAGATTGTTGTCATGCGAAGCCACAACATCTGGATGACATTCACCACACGATTCCACCGGGTTTTCACTTGGATTTTCAATGAGCCCTACATGTGCTTCAAATTTGTCGGGGGTGTTTTGCCCGGCATGACACTCAGCACAAGCTACCTGACCATGTACTTCTTCGGGGAACAGCTCCCCATCTACCAAAACCTTCTCCCATGACTCCAACGGAGCCACCTCTCCGCCTCAGCCTTCTCCTTCGTTTTCACTGATTACCTCCTCTTCGGGATCGGCCGTTTGGATGAGCAGGTCCTTGTTTGTGTGGCAATCAAGGCAGTTATCAACGGGGGCTGGCTCCTCAGTCGGTTCTAAGATGGGCTCCTCTGTGGGAGAAACGGCCGTTGCCGTTTCTATCAACAGCGGCTCTACATCAGCCACCTGCGCGGCCTCATCCACTGAATCAGAATCGGCCGACTGGCAGCTGGTTAAGAATAGAGACCCCAAAACCAGGAGCAAACTCACCCAAAAAAGGACCGCCTTAGTTGCATTCGTTGCTTGTCTCAAGATGTGCTCCTTCATCAAACATTTGTGCCAAAAGCGGCACCTCATTGGTGAAAATTTTCACTAACAGTATAACTAACCACCCAGCGAAATCAATCGTTTTTCAAGGTTTTACTTATTGTTTTTGCTTCTAATCATCCATAGCCAAAAGCAATCAATAAACGTCTCTAGCCTATTGAGATCGTTATTTTTTGTTGATAGAATGCTTGTATTGTTAATATTTTCACAAACGAAATGAGTGAATTCCTCCTTACATCCTGATGGGCATTTCATTAAACCAACCTGAAATACCCATCAGGTTTAATTGAGCACAAACACACCGCGGTTTGGGAATTTGAGGCGACTATGAAAAAGTTTTTGAAGAGTATGCGATTCAACTGGCCGGTTCTGCTGGGTAGCTTGGTGGGAACGGCCGTTTTGCTATTTACCGTGCAGTTAGCTGTGGCCCAAGACGATGGAGAGCCAGACGCACCGGTAATCCCCACGCAAGAATGCCAGGAATGTCATCTGGATGTGGCCAGCCATTGGGAAGACAGCGCCCATGCCCACGCGTTCGACGATGAAGTTTTTCAGGCACAGTGGGCAGGATTAGGCGAACCAGCCGAATGTTTGGCCTGCCATACCACCAACTTCCAGCCAGCAACAGGGGAATTTGATCAGGAGGGTGTGGCCTGCGAAGCTTGCCACGGCGAGACCACCGCAGAACACCCCCCCGCACCAGTCCCCATTTTGGCCGACACGGAATATTGTGGCAGCTGCCACACCACCACCCTGGGCGAATGGCACCAAACGGGCCATGCTTCCGAAGATATTGGCTGTATGGATTGCCATGATCCGCACAGCCAACAGCCGCTCTTTGAGATGGCTGACGAGCTCTGCATTAACTGCCATGAAGACAGCATGGGCGATTACCTGGAAGACATGCACATCCAAGAAGGCATTGGCTGTGTCGATTGCCACGCGCTGGTAATTCCTCCTGAAGAGGCACCGGAAGATGGCATTGTGCCCACGGGGCACGCTTTCACCATCACACCGGCAACCTGTGTGGCCTGCCACACAGATGCGCTGCACGCAGGCTTCTCGCTGCCCGGTTATGAACACGGCGCCGCGGCAGCCAATGGCGAAGCCATTGAAGGTGTAGCTGAGAACGAAGAACTGACTGTCTTAGAAGGCACGGTGAGCCTGGAAGAACCGGATGAGCTAACGCCGGAACAAAAGATTCAAACGCTGGAAGCGGCGCTTGCCAACCGCAACCTGACCCTGTTATTCCAGGGCGGTGTGCTGGGGTTGGTGTTGGGCGGTTCCACTGCCTGGTTTGTGGCCAACAACGTACGTCAACGGCGTGAGTTTGAAGGACAAGACGAAGATGAGCAAGAAAACTAAAGACAACCGCAAACCGCCTCTGCTCAGCCGGCGGGATGCGCTAAAGATTATTGGAGCGACGGGGGCAACGGCCGTTGTCGCACAGGCAGTAACAGCCGGGCCACTTTCCTCGGGGGCCATTGAAGGGCTCAAGCGGGAAACGCACCATGCCAGTTCGGACCATGAATGGCATATGGTGATTGACCTGGAGCAGTGCATCGGCTGCCAATACTGCATCTGGGCTTGCCAGGCCACCAACGATGTGCCGGAAGATAACATGCGCTGGAACATTGGCTTTCCTGAACGCACCGAAAACGGCACAGACTTCTTCATGACGCGCCCTTGCCTGCACTGCCAGGAAGCGCCCTGCACCAAGGTTTGCCCGGTTGGGGCCACCTGGGTACGGGAAGATGGCATTGTGGCGATGGACTACGACCGCTGCATCGGCTGCCGGTATTGCGAAGTCGCCTGCCCGTATGATGTGCGCCGCTTCAACTGGGGCACCATCGAGACAGAAAATGCGTACCAACCCACCTGGGGCGTCGCCGAAGTGGATCGACGCGAACGGGGTGTGGCTGAAAAATGCACCTTCTGCGTACACCGCATTGACCGCGGCCTTTCACAAGGGCTAACGCCCGGCGTTGATCCGCAAGCGACACCTGCCTGTGTAAATATTTGTCCGGTGAATGCCCGCATCTTTGGCGACGTGAAGGACCCGGAAAGCCCGGTTTCCAAATATCTGGCAGAGCATGAGACGTTCCGGCTGCGAGAAGATTTTGGTACGGAGCCAAAGGTGCATTACGTGCGCCCGGAAATTGAGGAGGCATAAGATGGCTGTGACAACATTGCCCGAAAAGAAGAAAGGCGGGATACGGCCGTTTCACATCTGGATCGCCTCCTTAGCCGTGATGCTGATTATTGGCGGGTGGGGCATTTACCAAACGCTGTGGTATGGCTTGCAGGTAACCAACCTGACGGATCGTGTGCCGTGGGGCTTATGGATCACCCACGATTTATCAGCGATTGCTCTGGGCGCGGGGGCGTTTACGTTTTCGGCCGTGGTCTATCTGTTCCGCATCAAGCGATTTGAGCCGGTGGCTCGTATTGCCGTGTTTGTCGGCTTTTTAGGCTACACCTCAGCAATGCTGGCTCTGGCAATGGATATCGGCCGTCCCGACCGCTTTTGGCATCCGCTGGTCTATTGGAATGTCCATTCGGTGCTGTGGGAGATCACGCTATGCGTCATTTTGTACTCCACCGTGCTGATTATCGAGGTGCTGCCAATTTTGTTTGACAGCCGCCTGTTTGACAACCGGCCAAAATGGCGCGCCTTTGGCCACCAGCTGCACAAGTTAACGCCAGTCATGGCCGTGCTAGGGCTGGCGCTCTCAATGCTGCACCAGTCGTCTCTGGGCGCAACGTATGGCGTGCTTTCTGGTCGGGCCATCTGGTACAAGCCGTCGATGCCGGTGATGTTCATCTTGTCGGCCATTGCCGGTGGCGTTTCTGCCACACTGTTGGCCACAATGATCACCAGTAAGCTGACCCATCGGAAGCTTATCGACAACCTTTTGCGGCGCGATATTGCCCGGCTGGCCGCCTTTACGCTGCTGGCTTACATGTATTTGAAGCTGTGGGACTGGCTGGCAACAACGTACTACAGCCGTGCCCCCGGCACAGCCGATGCACTGACCCGCTTACAGGCGACCACGCCCTACACACAATCCTTTTGGTGGATCGAGATTTTCCTGTGTGGGCTGGTGCCCGCCGTGATTTTGCTAAATCGAGAGATGCGGCGCAGAGAATGGCCGCTAATGGGGGCGCTGTTCCTGGTGGTGTTTGGCGTCATTATCAACCGGTGGAATGTGACGCTGTCTGGCTTGGTTGTACCGCCGCAATGGTCTCCAGGGGTGCTGGGACGCACGATTGCCGTGGCGTACACGCCATCCTGGGTGGAAATTGCGGTTTCGGTTGGCGTGTTGGGCTATGCGTTTCTGGCATTTACGCTCGGCGCAAAATATCTGCCGCTGTTTAATCACAGTCACCAGGCTGAGGCGCACGCTGCCCCAACAGATTAGTTGGTAAGGACGGTTCTTGAACCGCCCCTACGCATAAAGGAAAGGTGTGAAATGAAACTTTTAAAACCTGCGCATTTCTTGTTATTGGGGGCGATTTTATTGTTGGTGGGCGGAACGGCCGTTAGCTGCAACAACGCCACTGAAAGTGAAGAACCCGCCGACGCAGAAACCAGCGAAGTAGAGATACCAGACGAGGTGATGGTCGTACGCGAATCTGCATTGGAACATTTGCGCACCATTGCACAAATCATGGTGCCCCCGGAAGGAACCCCCTGGCAAAGCGCCACCAACGATGATTTTGCCGAAACAGGCACCAGCGTTTATCTGTTTTCGGTTGAGGAAGACAAACTAAGCATTTCTTATCCCTCCCCCGCTAGCGAAGATACGCTGTTCTACGTCGCCTTGCGCAACGCGTCGCTTGATTTTTGCTGGCAAGCGTTTATTGATGCCAAAGGCGATATTCAATCATCGGGCTACGATTTGGTGGAGCCGGGGCTGGCCAATCCGTCGGCACAGTATTGCGAAGATCAGGGTTTCTCGTTTGAGATTCGCACGCGGGAAGATGGTAAGCAGTGCGGGGCGTGTGTTTTCTCGGAAGAGGATATGTGCAACGCCTGGGATTATTTCTACGGCAACTGCGGTCCCGCAGAATAGCGCGAAAAGAATCCGCGGCTACTGAACTAAAAACGGGCACTCAAGGTGCCCGTTTTGCGTTTTAGGCGCCGATGCCACGTATGTACAGCAGGTACATGCCTAGTAAGTAAACCACAATCGTGGCGATGGTATCTACTTCGATGAAGAGGAATTTGCGCTCAACGCGGGCCAGATTACCGACCAGCGCCATGTTGGTGAGCAGCAGCCCCAGCAAGCCAACCAGCACAAAGTTATCGTCGATGGCGCCCAGGAAACGGCCGTCCAAATAAAAGAAGTCGGCAATGCCCAAGGCGAGCATATTGAAGACGCTGGAGCCAAAGAGATTGCCCACAGCCATGTCGAAGGCGTTCATACGCATAGCGGCAAGAGCGGCCAGCAGCTCCGGTAAGGACGTCACCAGGCTAAGCAGGGCCGTGCCGACAAAGCCCGTGCCTAAACCCGTAATCTCCGCAATTTCGGTGCTGGCGCCTACCAACGTGGGAACAACGGCAACGAGAACAACGGCCGTAATGCCAAAACCTATCAGGCCAGCGCGCAAAGTTGGGAAATTAGGCGCCGGTTCGGGGGCAGGTGCTGGTTCGCCCGGGCCCTTGTTTTCACGCTGGATGAGCCAAATGCCGCCAAAATAGAGAAAAATGATAATCAGGCTGTCCAGGCCCACCCAGCCAATCTTTATGTCTACTTCGTCCAAAATAGAAATAATGGCAATAAGCATCAAAATCGTTGTGAGGGCAGCGGTGAGCGCGTGGCTCACGGCAATGCGGCGCAGCAGCGGCACCTGAAAATTGATCAGGTCTACCAGAGCCAGGAGCATCATATTGACCATGTTGCTGCCAAAAAAGTTACCGGCCGCCAGGTTGGGATAACCTGTCTGGAAAGCGCTAATTGAAGCGATAAGTTCAGGCAGGGAAGTAGCCCCTGCCAGGAAGATGGTGCCAACAAAGAGCCCACCAAGCTTGGTACGCACGGCGATAATGTCGCCATATTCGGCGAGTTTGATGGCCGCGTACACAACAACGGCCGCACTGAGTAAAAATCGTATCCAGACCATAATTTTTAGTTTGCAAGTAGGCAGGAGTAATCGAGTAACCCTGTCATCACTCCAAATTCATCCCCCACGTTTTGGCCACTGGCAGCACAAAAATAATGCCCGTATCCGGCTTGGAGAGATCGCCGAGAACACCTTCTGTGGCAGCAACGGCCGTTTCGGCCATCTCCAGGCTATCAATCACGGTAAACAAGGTATTGTGCCCCACCCGACCGCTGCCAAACATCTGGCTAAAGCCGACAAACGCCATGTCAGCGCTGTGGCGCCTGAGCACGCGGTTGATGCCGGTGCTTTCAAGGATCGTTACGCCGCCCACGCCAGCCTGGTCCCAGGCGTTGAGCACGTCATTCAAATGTGCCGTGTCGTCTAAAACCATGATGAGCATGTACATAAGTTGTCTCCTGGTTTTAGACCCTTTGACAGTTCCTCCGCAATCGAGTGACTTGGTTAACTATCTTTCTTTGCTTGCCGATACGCCCAATATGCCTGTTGGGTTTCAGTGAGCCACTGCATTAGCTGCGCTTCATCGTGCGCCTCAATGAGCGCCGCCACGTCGGCCAACTGCTTTTGATAATGGGCGATTTGCTGGAGAACGGCCGTCTTGTTCGTCAGCAAAATGTCCAGCATCATTCGCGGATCGGTGCCAGAAACACGCGATGTATCGCGAAAGCCAGAGGAGCTGACAGGCCAAAGGCGCTCATCGTCCAGGCTGGCGGCATTGCGCATGAGCGTAGCAGCCACCATGTATGGCAGATGGCTGACCACTGCCACCATATTGTCATGCAAAGCGGGCGGTAAAACCAGCGGATTGGCTCCCAGGTCCGCCACTAGCTGCTGCGCCACCGTTTCCAGGTGAGGCGTGGTGCGCTGCGTGGGACATAAAATGAAGGTTTGCTGGCGGAACAAATCCGGCGTGGCTGCCCCAAAGCCCGCCACCTCTTTGCCACACATCGGATGGCCACCAATCGCCTGAAAACTGTCTGGCAAATGATCCATCGCCTGGCAAATGTCGGTTTTACTGCTGCCCAGATCGAGTACCAGACAGCCATCGGGGCGCAGTTTGGGCAGTTGCTCCAGCACGCTGACGATGGTGCGCACAGGGGTGGCCAGCACCACCAAATCGGCATGCTCCACGCCCAGCGCCAAATCATCGCTGACAAAATCAGCAATGCGCCCGGCGGCGGCACGGGTTTTGGGATTGCTGTCTACGATGGTGAGGTGAAACGGCCGTTGCGGAATCGCCATGCGCCGCGCCAGCCGCAAGGCCAGCGCCAACGAGCCACCCATCAGCCCCAAACCCACCACACAAATGCGTTCTACATGCATAGTGGAAAATTATACCGACATTTCTTACGCTCGCCCCTACACCAAACTACGGGAGGGGCAAAATCAGGGCCGAGGCATGGTCGGGGTCGTGGTAGATGGTTTGGTCGGCGGCGTACATGTCGGTGCCGTGCATGACGGGTTCCCCTGTGCCCAAGTTGCGGCTGATGCGGGGGTGTGCGCCGCTGGAAACCTGCAAGCGCAGCCGATGGCCCGGTTGAAATTGGTACGCCGTGGCGGTCATGTCTACTTCAACCAGCAAGCTGCCGTCTGGCTGAGGTTCCCCCCGCCCTGGCTGCACGCGGAACAGGCCATCGCAAACGTTGAGGGAACGGCCGTCTTCATGCACATCGCACAAACGGCCGTAAAAATCCGTATATTCCAGGCTAGAGCGCACGTACAGCCGCAGCCGCACGTGACCAATAACGGTGAGCGGCTCCGTTAGCGGCTCGGTCGTGTAAGTAAGCACGTCGGGGCGAGCTTCTAACGAGCGGTTGTCCACCGGCCCGGCTTCGGTGGAGAGCAGCGCGCCGCCCAAGTTGGGCGTGGGATCAGCGGGATCGTAGCGGTACTCATCGGGTGAAGAGTCAACTGGTGGCTCGACAGTTGACAGTTGGCCGAGCGATTGCAGGTAAAAGGCAGCTTCCTGCCTAGCTGGTGGCGGCCAGCTTTCGTAGCCCAGCCATTTGTCGGCCCCTTGCAGGTAAATTTGCACGGGATACGGCCGTATCGCCCCCGCATCCCCCTGCAATTTCGCCGAAAACCAGGCCAGCCCCTCGCGCACAGCGGCCAACATGCCGGGGAACGCCATGTGCGTCCACGGCCCGATGGTGAGGTACGGTTCGTGCCCCGCTGCGCGCAGAGCCGCATAATCCGCCAGTTGGCCCTGGAGGAAAATGTCGTACCAGCCCGCCACCAGATGCATCGGCACGTCAATTTCTGGCACGTTGCGACGCAAATCCACGGCCTGCCAGTACGGATCATCTGGCGCAAAATGTTGCGCCCAAGTCTGGTAAAAATCTTGCGAACGGCCCAGCACGGCTTCGTCAGCGGCAGACAGCGGCAGCTGCGACCAGCCGGGCGCGACGCGCTTGTTTTGCTCCGGCGCGTAATAAGAAAGCCCCAACTTTTCCCAAAGCGGCAAGCTGTCGTTGGTCATCGCGTCCAGCAGCAAAATCCAGCGCAGGGTGCGATCCAGCCACATGAAACCCTGGTCGGTTGGTCCGCCCAGGTTCGATTGGGTGATAGCGGGCAGCATGGCGTGCAGGTGCGGCGATCCAGTTGAGGCAGCGGCCCACTGCACAAAACCGACGTAGCTTTGGCCCCACATGCCGGTACGGCCGTTGCTCCACGGCTGCTCGGCAATCCAGGCTAAAGTCGCTTCGCCATCGGCGGCTTCGTTGACGTATGGCTCAAAATGGCCTTCGGAGTCAAACCGGCCACGCACATCTTGGGCCACCACATTGAAGCCCCGTTCGGCAAAAAGGGTAGCAAAAAAGGAATTCATGCTTTTACGGCCGTACGGGGTGCGGGTTAAAATCGTGGGGGCTGTTTTCAGGCCAACGGGATGATAAACATCGGCCACCAGCTTGACGCCGTCGGGCATCGTAATGGAAAGGCCCGCCTCGTTGGCTACTTCATATTGTGGGGGTGGCAGTTTAAGCAGCCGGGCAATCAGCTGCCGTCGTTTGAGATAAGCAATTCCCCCGCCCACGGCGGCCAAGGCGAATAACAGCTGCGTCCAGTTTGTTTTGCTTTTCATAATTTCCCCTCAATTTCCGATTCTACAGATTACGGCCGTTCCGCCCCACTCTCGTTCATCTTCCCCACCAGCCGCACGGTAAACAGGGCAAACAACGCGATCCCCAAAAGCCGTCCGGCCGCACTAAGGCCAAAGATCAGCTGGTAGCTCACGCTGTCGGCCAGAAAACCACCCAGCAATGGCCCAATGACAGCACTGGTGAAAACGGCCGTTTGGTACAAAGCCACAGCTCGCGGGCGCTGCTCATCCGGCGTGAGCGTCAGCAGCAGATTAAAGTTAGCCAAATTATAACCAGCCCACAAAAAGCCCCCGAAGGTATTAATGATGCCCACCTGCCAATCGGCGGTGATGAATACCCAGGCCAGGGGCAGACCGGGAATCAGAAATCCGGTGGCCAATGCCACCCAAAACGCACCGCGTACGTCCATCAGGCGACCAAACACCCGCTGCCCCAGCAGCGCCGTCAGGCTGCTCACGCTGGCCAGCAGCCCAATCGTTGTAGCCGTCGATTGAAACGCGTTCACCAGGTACACATTAAAAAACGGGGCCGCAACCTGCAAAGCCAGGTTCCAAACAAAAGCGCTAACCACTAAACCAACATATCCTGGCGATTGCCGAATCGCGCGTCGTAAATCACCGCGACGATGTTCGGCTTGTTGCGCTTCTGTGGCATGTGGCTCTTCTATGCGCTGAAAGCTAAACGTGCTGACCATGCCAAATAAAAAGGCTAAGAAGAAAATGGCCTGGTAACCAAACTGATCAAAATCGGCCCAGCCATTGCCCGTGCTGATGATACGTCCGGCCAAGGGAGCCACAATCAAGGCCGCAATCCCCATCGCCGTGTTGCGACTGCCAAAATAGCGCCCCCGAATGGCGTTAGGCACCAGATCCGCCACCATGGAGGTCCAGCCAGGATTGGCCAGATTGCCCATAAAGGCGCGCAAGCCGTTCAAAACGATAATGGCCGTAATAGCCCACAGCGGCTGGGTGATGACAAAGGGCATCATCGCCAGCAGCAGCAGCAGCAGGCGGGCCACACCGCCACCGCTCCACACTACCACTGGTTTGCGCTGCCCAACCCATTCCACCAGCTGAGCACCAGGGAAGAGGGCAAGCGCGCCCATGAGATTGGCAACGGCCGTAATCGTGCCCACCTGTCCATTGGTTGCTCCGTAAGCCAGCGCATAAAGAGTCACAAAACCCAGGTAGAAATTTTCACTGATGGCGGCAAACAGGCCGTCGAGCCAAAAAAAGCGCAGACTGCGCACGGTTTGCCAGGGCACATCTCCGGCTTGCTGCGAGAGGCTTTCATCAAGGGGTCTGACAATGGCGGCCCAATTGAGACGGTGGGGGCGAAGGTAGTCAACATTTGCGCTAACGCGGCGCTGAATAAAGGTTTTACGCCAGCGGCTCGGCTGCGTAGGTTGTTTGGTAGACATGGCCAGATTATAGGTGAATCTGGCCAACTATTCGACTTTAATTTTTTGCACTTGAGAGAGAAAGAGAGTTAAGCCGAAATCTGGCAAAGTTTCGCTGTACTCCGGCCCAAAATCAGCGGGTCACAAGCGGAAGATAGGTGGGAATACCAGCCCAAAAATCTGTGTTGTACTGCATGGCTGGGTCACCAAAGAGGGTGAACGTATCTAGCAAATCCAGATTGGCTGGTTTATTGGTGACGAGATCGATCTTGCCGGAGAGTACGGCCGTTCCCAACACCACCTCGTCATCGCCAATTAACGACTGCAAAAAGCCGCCCGCCAGGGCATCATGGCCGGTGCCCACACCAAGACCAGTTGCCCCCCACACGGCCACCGCGCCACCGTTGGGCTGGCGCAGCAGCGCTTCATCCAGCGCGTCCCAAAAGGGTTGGGCAAAAGAGCCTGTGAAGCAGGTCATTTCCAGCAATACCGGCAGGCGCGCGCCGTTCGTAAGATTGGCCACGTCATCCAGGTGGAAAAACCGCTCTGCTCCCCATTGATGCTGAGAGGAATGGCCCGTGTAGACCAGCAAACCTTGCCCATTTTGCCACGTTTGCCGCACCTGGCTCTGCATCGCCGCTTCCGTTAGCAGCGCTGGATTGTAATTGAGGCTACTGGCCTGCCATGGATCAACCACGTAGGTTTGCTGCAGGCTTTCCGCATGGGCGGCAAAATTTCCGGCGGCGTCGGTGTCGTCAGAGATGAAGGTGATACGGCCGTTCCAATCCCCCAATAATGGTTTTGTCTCGTACTCCACAATTTTGGTCACAACCGTTTGCGCCTCGGCCAAACTGTTGACAGGCAGACGACCAATGATCATATCCGGCAAAAAATCATCGCCATCCACAGTAACAAAGCGATTGTCAGCTGCCACCTCCCCCACCCAGGGGTCGGCATCCGCCAGGTAAGGCGGCAGCCAGGTAGTTTGTGAATCGCTGCGATATTGTTTGGGGTCCGTGGTGCCATCACCAACGAGCAAGACGTAAGTTGGAGCAGGATTACCATTGTGGTAAAGGTCACTCAAATAGCTGCGAATCGCTTCTGGCGTGATACGGCCGTTGCCCCACCCATCATAAATCGCCTGTACATCCACCACCTGCACCGACAAGCCCTGGCTTTGCCGCAAATTCCGCAGCGGCGTCAGTGCCGGGATAAAGCTGGCGTGGCTGATAATAATCATGTCGGCGCTACCCGTGGGCGTAGTTTGGGGCAAGCGCACGGCAGCAGGCGCGTACAGGCTGCCGCTGTTAGTGATGAGATAGCTGCGTCCCGCCACACTGGGATCGCCCCAGTTCACCTGCCCGCTTTGCAAAGTCGTGCCGCTCAAAATGGCGGGGGCGGCAGGATTGGTAACATCGTACAGGCGCAGGCCCGCGCTGCTGCCCAGCTGCACCGTGTAGGCACGGCGGGCGGCGGCACCTTCCACAAAAAGCTGCTCATCGGCCCCGATTTGGCTGCCGTTGTAGCTGTAGCGCACGGCAAAGGCGTCCAGCCATTGGCCGTCGATGCTCACGCTAGCCACCACGGGGATGGATAAATTGAGGGTGCTGCTCGGCTGCAAAGTTCCGGCAGGCAAGGTGAGGGTGCGGGTAACGGCCGTTTTGCCATCCCAACTGATGCTGCCCACGTTGCTGCCGTT
Source organism: Ardenticatenaceae bacterium (assembly GCA_020634565.1). GTDB lineage: Bacteria > Chloroflexota > Anaerolineae > Promineifilales > Promineifilaceae > Leptofilum. The sequence goes on along the minus strand of JACKBN010000004.1, from coordinate 57,386 downwards.
AAAATTCAGGTTCAGGGTGTGGTCTGGATTGGCGTCGATGCCCGTTAGGCCAATGCTCCACAACGTGAGCTGAGCCGTGCCGCTTGTATTGACATAAGGCAAATCAACTGCGTAACTGCCAGACGGCCGTCCCGGCTGACGTAAATCTTCCCACACCCAGCGGTCGCCGTCCCGCCCGGCGGGCAGTTGGCCACAAAGGCAGTCGGGTGTGTAGAGATTGTTTTCTTCGGCAACGGCCGTTAGCCACAAAGCGCCCGTCGCCAAACCACTGGGAGACGCCGCCTGGCTGCTCATGCGGCTGCCGGGGCTGCTGCCTGCGGTGAGTTGGTAGACGTCGTTAGCCTGCCAGCGGCTAAACCAGGGCGCGGCGTAAAAACGGAATGATTCCCCCGGCTCGAATTGGGCGTCGCCATCGCCAAACCAGTCCAGCGGGCGCGGTTGCCCATCGTACAGAAGCTGCAAGTTAGCCGGATTGACGCTGCCAACGGGGAAGCCTGCGTTTTGCAGGTCTGTGTAGGAAACGGCCGTTATGCCCGGTTCCGCCACTTCGATGAACACAGTGGGCGCTGTGCCCGCTGGCTTTGCGGGCAGGCTGATTGTCGGGCTAATGGCTAACTGGCTGGGATTGATGATTTGGCTGGCAACGGCCGTTTGCAGCACATCTGACTCCACTACCGTCGGTCGCGCCAAATCGGACGGGCTGTTGAACTGAATAGTGGCTGTTACCAAACTGGCTATGCGCAAAACATCGCCTTCAAGCTGCACCGGACGGTAAGTGAGCCGCGCTAGACGCACGCCGCGCAGCACGCCAACTTCTTCCAAACTGAAGATAGGGCCAGTGGCCGGTGGATTGGTGAGTTCGTTGCTGGGAAACGGCCGTTCCACCACCCCACTTGCCACAAAAGTCAGCGTGGGTTCGCCCTCCGGCGGCAGCGCCAGCAGCAGCGACGCGGTAAGATCGTCGTTAAAGTTGGGTAGGCTGAGGGTGATACGGCCGTCTTCCTGCACCGTTTCTAGCAACTCTGGCACAGACCAGGTCACCTGCACACCATCGGGTACCAAGCTAATTTCAGGTTCTGAGTTGGCGGTTGGTTCCGCGGAATAAGTTGGTTTGCCTGTCCAAATCAGGAGCAGCAGCACAAGAAAAAAGATAAGGGAACGGCCGTGTTTCATAATCACCATTTGGTCTGGGCGACCCGTGGGCCGCCCAAACGCAAACCATTTTTAATTGCCGCCGATAACCAGCGGTAGATAGATGCTGATGAATGGCGTGACGTTGACGCTGATGGGGCCATGAATCTCAGTGGCGCCGCCAGTTTCTACATCAACCAGCCAGTAGTAGTAAGTGCCGTTGTCTGGAACCGTGTCGGTATAACTGTAGCTGGAACCAGGGCCACTACCACCGGGAACGGCCGTTGGCTCAAAGTGAACCTCGGTGGCGCTGCCGAAGCTGTTGCTGCTGCTCCGGTAAATGCGGAAACCAAAGTTGTCCACCTCGGATTCGGTTGTCCAGTTAATGCGCACCTGCTGGTTGCCCAGGTTGGTGGCGCTGAAGCTGGTGAGGGTAACGGCCGTTGGCGTCCCCACAAAGCCCATATCCACGGTCAGGTTGGTGTTGTCGTTGTCATCGGTATCGTCGTTGTTGTCCGGTTCCTGGTCATAATTCAGGCTTACCGGCTCGCTGACGATGCCCGTGTTCCACGGCTCTACCTCATCCAGACCGTTGTCATCCACATCGGAATTGTCATCTGGATCGACCGCGCCGGGACTGCTCCAGTACCCTTCGAGTGCACCGCCCGACTGGAAGTTTTCCGCACCAACCAGCACCCGGTACTCGCCAGGGTATAGGTTGGTGAACTGGTAAAAACCAGCCTGATTTGTCGTCGTGCTAATGGGCTGGTTGGTCACCGGATGCAGCACCGGATTGCCGTTGCCGTCCAGCAAGTAAACTACCACGCCACCCACGCCCGGTTCGCCGCTGTCAATCAGACTGTTTTCGTTGTTGTCCAACCAGATAAAGTTGCCCAGCGTCAACAACTCGAAGAAGCCAAAGTCTACGGTAAGATTGCTACTGGTGTTGGGGAAATCCCCATCCTCATCCGCGCCTTCGTTGGTTGGTTCACCACCCACGGTAAGCGTAACTGGGTAGCTAACGATGCCGCCGTTGGCTGGGTCGGGATTGTTACGGCCGTTATCGTCCACATCGCTGCTGTTGTTATCCGGATCGACGGCTGGATCGGTCGCCAAATTACTGCGACTGCTCACAAAACCGTACAGCGGATCGGTCCACTCATCAAAGTTACTAGCCGCCACGCGCACAATGTAGTCGCCGGGCGGCAAATTCTCGAAGAGATAGACGCCATCAGCATCGGTGATGGTAGTCAGCGGCAGGCTAGAGCCTGTCAAGATAACCGGATTACCCACGCCGTCCAGCAGTTCCATGAGGATGCCCGGTATGGGCTGTTCGCCTGAGTCCAGAATGCCGTCATTGTCGATATCAAACCAGACCCGGTTGCCCAGGCGTACGGTTTGGTAGAGGCCTGCGTCCCAGGTGGGATCGTTTTCGCCAGCAGTCAGAGTGGTAACGGCCGTTTGTCCACTCACCGGGTCCGCATCCGAATCATCCAGATCGGTCACGCCGCTGTTGGCAAGCGTCAGCGCGTAGCCAGCCGGTGGCACAAATTCAACGTAGTAGTCACCCGGCAGCAAGTTAGTGAACTGGTAAAAGCCGGTCGCATCGGTGGTGGTGGTATCGACTAACACGTTACCGCTGGTGTACAGATTGACCGTCACGTTGGGCACACCGCTCTCGCTGCCGTCCTGCACGCCATCCACATCCGCATCCAGCCAGACGTAGTCGCCCAAGCTGGCCGTGGACGGTGCGCCGGGCACGTACAAGCCGGCGTCCCAGGTGGTGTCGTTTTCGCCCGCTACCAGATTGGTCGGAACTGTCTGGCCAAAAGTAGCGCTGAAGATGTTGGCATCTGCGTCCGAATCGATGGCGTCGTCCGCGCCCTGGTTTTGCCAAGTGAGAATGTAGCCCGTCGGCGGTACAAACTCAACGTAGTAGTCACCCGGCACTAGATCAATGAACTGGTAGAGGCCGTTGGCATCGGTGGTCGTCGTGCCGGTGAGCACGTCGTTGCTGTCGTACAGGTTCACCGTCACGTTGACGATACCCGGCTCGCCAATGTCTTGCAGGCCGTCTTCATCGGCATCCAGCCAGACGTAGTTGCCAATCGCCGCCAACGCCGGATTCAGCTGCTGCACGAGCCCAGCATCCCAAGTGGTGTCGTTTTCACCCGCCACCAGATTGGTGGGGATGGTCAGACCGGTCGTGGTATCTGCATCGGAATCGGCCGTATCGTCGGCACCCTGGTCTTGCTGGGTGAAGTCGTACCCGGCAGGCAGAATGAACTCGACGTGATAGTCACCCGGCGTCAATTCCCAGAAGTAGTAAAGGCCGTTGGCATCCGTGGTCACGGTATCGATAAGGGCGTTGGTGCTGTCGTACAGGTTCACCGTCACGTTTTCAACACCCGGTTCACCCGCATCCTGTATGCCATCACCATCCAGATCTTCCCAAACATAATTGCCGATAGAAGCGAGCACCAAATCAGGTGGCTCAATCAACCCGGCATCCCAACTCACGTCATTTTCGCCGGGGGTAAGTACGGTTGGGATGGTGAGTCCGGTAGTTGGGTCTGCATCGGAATCGACCGCATCGTTTACGCCCTGATCTTGCAGCGTGAAGATGAGCCCCTCCGGCAAGACAAACTCAACGTGGTAGGTGCCGGGGGTAAGGTTGATGAATTGGTAACGGCCGTTTGCATCCGTCGTCGTGGTCATGATTTGGGTATTGTTGATGTCGTACAAGCGCACTTCCACATCAGGCACACCCGGCTCGCCCACATCTTGTAAGCCATCACTGTCTAAATCTTCCCAGACGTAATCACCCAGGCTGGCAATGGCAGGCACCAAACCCGCATCCCAGGTGGGATCATTTTCACCTGCCACTAACGTGGTGACGATGGTCTCGCCCGTCGTCGTATCCACATCGGAGTCAGTGGCGTCATTGCCGCTGGCGTCTTGCGTGGTGAAGGCATAGCCGTTGGGCAGCGTCACGTCCACGTAGTAGTCGCCGGGCGGCAAGTTGGTGAATTCATAGAAGCCGGTGGCGTTAGTGGCCGTGCTGTCCAGCAGATTGCCGCTGCCGTCGTACAGGCTCACCGTCACGGCGATGACGCCGCTTTCGTTGAAGTCCTGCGTACCGTTCAGGTTCGCATCCAGCCAAACATAGTCGCCCAAACTGGCCGGTTGAGTGTACAGGCCACCGTCCCAGGTGGGATCATTTTCGCCAGACACCAGATTGGTGACGATGGTTTGGCCGGTGGTGGCGTCAATGTCGCTGTCCAGCGCGTCGTCGCCTGCGTCTTGGCCAGTGATGGTGTAGCCCGATGGGGCAATCATTTCTACGTAGTAGTTGCCCGGCACCAGATTGGTGAAGCTGTAGTTGCCGTAAGCGTCGGTGGTCGTCGTATCCAGCAGGTTGTCGCTGCTGTCGTACAGGTTCACCGTGACGTTGGGCACGCCAAATTCGTCAGCGTCTTGCAGGCCGTCCTGGTTGGCATCTAGCCAGACCAGATCGCCCAGGCTGGCGGGGATAACGTAGAGGCCGCCGTCCCAGGTGGGATCGTTTTCACCGGATGTGAGGGTGGTAACGGCCGTTTGCCCAGTTGTCACATCAATATCGCTGTCCAGCGCATCATCGCTGCCCTGGTTTTGCAAGGTGATGGTGTAGCCGGTTGGCGGCACCACTGCCACGTAGTAATCGCCGGGCGGCAAATTGTTAAAGCCATAGTTGCCAAACGCATCTGTGGTAGTAGTGCCAATGAGAGTGTCGCCGCTGTCGTACAGGTTTACGGTGACGTTGGGAATGCCGAACTCGTCGCCATCTTGCAGGCCGTCCTGGTTGGCATCCAGCCAAACCGTATCGCCAAGACTGGCGGGTTGGGCGTAGAGACCAGCGTCCCAGGTGGGATCATCTTCATTCGGATCGAGCGTGGTAGTGGCAGTTTGGCCGCTGCCATTGATGTCGCTGTCCAGCGCATCGTCGCCCGCATTTTGGGCTACGATGGTGTAGCCAGCGGGCGGTGTCACCACCACGTAGTAGTCACCTGGCACCAGATTGGTGAAGCTGTAGCCACCGTTGCCATCTGTTGTGGTCGTGTCAATCAGATTGTCATTGCTGTCGAACAGTTCTACAGTGACGCCACCAATGCCGTACTCGTCGCCATCTTGCAGACCGTCCTGATTGGCATCTAGCCAGACGTAGTCGCCAATGCTGGCCGGATCGATGTACAGACCGGCATCCCAGGTGGGATCGTCCTCGTCAGAAGCCAGAGTGGTGTTGATGCTGAGTCCGCTGGCGTTGATGTCGCTGTCCAGCGCGTCATCGCCACCCTGATCTTGGGCGGTGATGGTATAACCGGCAGGCGGTACCACTTCGATGTGGTAATCGCCGGGGGCCAGGTTGGTGAAGCTGTAATTGCCGTATGCATCCGTCGTGGTGGTGGCAATGAAGGTATCGCTGCTGTCGTACAGGTTCACCGTCACGCCAGGGATGCCGAATTCGTCGGCATCTTGCAGGCCGTCCTGATCCGCATCCAGCCAGACGAGATCGCCCAGGCTGGCGGGCAGGATGTAGAGCCCCGCGTCCCAGGTGGGATCATCTTCGCCGGAGGTTAGCGTGGTGGTCGCAGTTTGGCCAGTGGGGTCGATGTCGGAATCGGCCGTGTCATCACCGCCCTGGTCTTGTGAGCTAATTGTGTAGCCAGCCGGTGGCGTGACAATGAGATAGTAATCACCGGGCGGCAAGTTGCTAAAGCCGTAGCTGCCATCACCCAGCGTGGTGGTGGTATCAATCAAGTTGTCATTGCTGTCGTACAGGCCAACCGTCACGCCGCCAATACCAAGTTCACCAGCGTCCTGAATGCCGTCCTGATTGGCATCCAGCCAGACAAAGTCGCCAATGCTGGTCGGGTCGATGTACAACCCAGCGTCCCAGGTGGGATCGTCCTCGTTGGGATCGAGCGTGGTAGGAATCGTTTCGCCAGTGGCGGGGTCAATGTCGCTATCGAGGGCGTCATCACCAGCATCTTGCGTGGTGATGATGTAGCCTGCGGGTGGCGTAACATCCACGTAGTAATCGCCCGGGACCAAGTTGGTGAAGCCGTAGCTGCCGTCGAAGGCGGTGGTCGTCGTGTCGATCAGGTTGCCGCTGCCATCATACAGGTCCACGGTGACACCGGGCACGCCGTACTCGTTGGCATCTTGTAGGCCATCCTGGTTGGCATCTAGCCAGACGTAGTTGCCGATGCTCGCAGGTTGAATGTAGAGACCACCATCCCAAGTGGGGTCATTTTCGCCTGGATCGAGGGTGGTGATGATGGTTTGGCCGGTGACAGCGTTGATGTCGCTATCCAGCGCGTCGCCAGCGGCGTCTTGAGTCGTGATGGTGTAGCTGGCGGGCGGCACAACTTCCACGTAGTAATCGCCAGGCGGCAGGTTGGTGAAGCTATAGCTGCCATCGAAGGCGGTGGTGGTGCTGCCGCGCGGGTTGCCGTCGTAGTCGTACAGATTAACGGTGACGTTGGGGATGCCAAATTCAGTGGGGTCTTGACGGCCGTTCTGGTTCGCATCCAGCCAGACGTAGTTGCCGATGCTGGCGGGCAGTGCATAGAGGCCGCCGTCCCAGGTGGGATCGTTTTCGCCGGAGATCAGGTTGGTAATGGTGGTTTGGCCGCTAGCGTTGATGTCGGAATCGGCCGTGTCGTCGCCACCCTGATTAATTGGGCTGGTGGTGTAGCCAGCAGGCGGCACCACTTCGATGTAGTAGTTGCCGGGGGGCAGATCGGTGAAACTGTAGCTGCCATCGGCCAACGTGGTGGTGGTTGTGATGAAGTTATCGCTGCCATCATACAGGTTGACGGTGACGTTGTAGAGGCCGATTTCAGCGCCGCCATCCTGGATGCCGTCGTTGTTGAGATCGTACCAGACAAAGTCGCCAATGGAGGCTGGTTGATAGAGACCGGCGTCCCAGGTGGGATCGTGCTCGGCGGCAACCAGGTTTGTCGTGGCTGTCCGCCCCGTGGTCGGATCGATGTCCGAATCGGTGGTGTCGGCCCCCTGGTTTTGCCGGGTGATTTCGTAGCCCGTGGGCGGGGTGAAGATGAGGTAGTAATCACCTGGATCGAGATCGAGGAAGACGTAGGAGCCGTCGGACAAGGTGGTTGTGGTGCTGACGACGTTGTCGCCAGAGTCGTACAAGGTGACGGTGACGTTTTCGATGCCGGTCGCGCCGTCGTCCTGCTGACCGTTGCCATTGACATCCTCCCAAACATAGTCGCCAATGGAGGCGGAAACGGCGTCGGTATCGGTGTCGTCGTTATTGTCAGGGGTGGGATCGTCGCCGTGGGTGTTGTCGTCGTGGGCAACGGCCGTATTCACCACATTATTCACCACGGGCGGGCGAGTCGCATCAAAAATGACGGAGAAATCCACATCCGTAGACGCGCCGATGCCCAGCGTACCAAGAGCGTAGGTACAGGTGCTACCCGCGCTGCCGTCTGGGGTACAGACCCAACCTGCGGTGCTCGCGAAGGTGGTGTTAGCCGGGACGGTTTCGGTGATGGTGACGCCGGTGGCAACGGCCGTTCCCTGATTTTCAACCGTCAGGGTATAGGTAATTTGCTCGCCGGGGTCCACCACGGTGATGCCGTCGGTTTTGGTGAGGACGATGTCCGGCACGATGACGGTGAGGTCATCGCTGTCATTCACGTCCGGTTCGTCTCGCTCTTCCGTGTCGTCACCGTCGTTGGCGGTGCTGTCCAGCGTGGTCGCCTGGGTAACGGTGGCCACGTTGGTGAGATCGGGTGGGCTGGGCGGTAAGCCGCTGTCCAGCGTCATCTGGAAGGTGAAGGTGACGCTGCCGCCAACCGGGATGTTGCCACCCGTGTAGCGCACAATCGTGTCACCACCGCTGGGCACGGTGCTGAAGGTGAAGCCAGCAGCCGTGGTGTCTTCGGTGATGGTGTGGAACTCAGCGTTGTCAATCGGATCATCAATGATGACCTCGAAGGCGGTGCTGGTGCCGGTATTGGTGACGGTGAGCGTGACGGTGATGGTGTCGTTGGGGGAGGCTTCGTTGGTGCTGAAGCTCTTGAAGATTTCCATCTGCGGCTCGACCACGGTCACGTCAACGGGCGTCAGGTTTTCTGGCGTGCCGCTGCCAATTTGCACGGTGGCGTTGTTAGTCAAAGTCGTTTGGCCGGGGTTAACGCCATCGTTGCCGGGCACATCCAGCACGACGGCTTGCAGGCTGACGCTGAAGCTGTTGTTGCTGGGGTCGTTGTCGGCGGGGACGGTGAAGCCGCCAAAGGTGAAGGTGACGTCGCCGCCGCTGCCACCGGGGGCGGTGATGGTGGGTGCGGGTAATGCGCCGCTGAAGCCAGTGGAATCGACAACGGCCGTTCCCGCCACATAGGCCAGTCCAGCAGGCAAATTATCGACAATTTCCAGCGAAGGAATGGTGCCTTCCGCCACGGAGACGGAGATACTGTAGGTGATCACCTCACCGATGGTGACGTCGCTGCCGCTGGTGTGCCCGGCGGAGGTGCCGACGAGCGTTTTGACGCTGGCGGTGCCGTCTACGGTGAGGTTGGCGGTGTCTTCAACTTCGTAATCGTCGAGCGCGCCGCCATCCAGCAGGTCGCTGCCGTCAGGGTCGCCGCCGCCGTCTCGCTCTTCGCTGGGGGTGCCGTCCAGGGTGCTCCAGGTGGCTCCGGCGGTGTTGGCAATGGTTTGGCCGGGAACGGCCGTTCCGCCAATGGTAGCCGAAACGGTGAGGGTGATGACGCTGCCCTGCGGAAAGTCGAAGCTGCCCGCAGCAGGCACGCGCAGCACGTTGCCCGACAAATCGTAGCCCGGATCGGCGATGCCGCTGACGACCACGCTGTCTACCGAAACGCCCGTGAGCGTGCTGGGCAGCGTGTCGGTGATGACCACGTCGTAGGCGTCGGCGGCGGTGCTGCTCGCGTGCTCCAAGACAATTTGGTAGGTGATGTCACTGCCCGCATCCATCGGATCAGGGATGGGGGCGATGAGCTGTTTGCTGATTTGCAGCACGGGCTCGACCAAACTGATGTTGACGGAATCTTGCTGTGTTACGGTGCCACCGTTGGCGGTGTAGCTGGCCCGCGCGGTGTTGGTGAGGGTGTCGCCGTTTTGGTTGCCCAGTTCATTGAGAACAACGGCCGTTACCTGCACCAAAAAGCTGTTATCGGTAGCGTCGTTGTTGGCCGTGATGGTGGTATCACCAAAATCGAGCGTGAGATCGGCCCCGCTGCCGCCGGGGGCGGTCACGGTGGGCGCGGGCAGCGTGCCGTTGAAATCGTTACCGAGCAAGCCGCCGCTGGCCGCACTACTGGTGATGATCTGGTGGCTTTGGTAACCCAAACCAGTTGGCAAATCATCCACAAAAACAAAATCGTAGGCAATACCTTCGGTGAGGGTGACGACGATGTTGTAAGTGAGCACGTCGCCGATGGTGTAGCTGGTGGGCGTCACCTGCTTGTCGAGGCTGGGCGCTTGCAAATCTACGGAGGCGGTGTCGGAGTCGAAATGATCGTTGGTACCCCCGTCGCCGTTGCGCTCGCCAGTGGTTGCACCAGATGCGCCGGGTGTATTGGACCCAGTGCTGTTACCAATGGTGCCGCTGCCGGGCAGGGAGCTGTAGGTGAGGTACGCCGTGTTGGGGATGGTTTGGTTGACGGGGGCAGTGGGGTTGACAACGGCCGTTACCGTCACGGTTACGGAATCGCCGGGATCCAGCCTGTCAACCGACACATCCACCTGATTGCTGGGGATGTTGCTGTTGTCGGTGGCGGTTGCGTACCCTGGTGCGCTCACGTTCACTGATTGCAGGGTCAGGTTAGCGTCCAACGTGTCGGTGATAAGCAAATCGAAGGCCGTCTCGATGAGCGCGGCATTACTGTTGGTGGCTACCAGTTGATACACAATCGTATCACCCGCATCGCTAGGCGTGGTGGTGATTGTTTTGGTGAGCGACACATCTGGCTCTACGATGAGCACGGCGACATTGGGAGTGGTGAAGCTAAAATTATCGTCATAGGTGACAGTGAATCTATTGTTGCGGGCGGTATTGTGTTGGTTTAACGGATCATTGCGAACCAAGGCGTTGAATTCAACCAGGACGTATTCCATCCCAGCATCCGTGTCGTTGTTGATGACGGTACCCAGGGTAAAGACAGGATCGGTGCCGCTGCCGAAGGTTGCAGGCGTAATGGTAAATTCGCTCCAGGTTACGTTGCTATCAGCCGTAAAGCTTATGCTAGCGCTACCATCGTTCATAAATTGCAGGCGAGCGGGCAAATTGTCCGTGAGGACCATGTTGGTGACGGTGCCTTCGGGCACGGGGACAGCCAGCCGGTAGCGCACAATTTCGCCGATGGCCAGATTGTTGCCGCTGGTATGCGCTTCGGAGGAATCGACCACGCTTTTAACGGGCAGATTCATGAGCTGCACCTGGTAATCTTCAACCTCGCCGTCAACTGCCGTTCCCGTTGGCCCAAGTCCAGTTTCCGTGCTAAATCTAAAGCGCGCATAGGTGGTGCCAGCAACGGCCGTTGGCGGAACGGTTACGCTCAGCGCGTTATTGCCATTGTTCAACGGCACATCGATGAAAATATGTTCGCCCAAATCGTCCCAATCGCCGTCGGCATTAAAATCGATCCAGGCATTCAGGTAGCCCGTCATCGTAGGCGGCACGGTGGCGTTGAGGGTCAGGTTATTGCTCTGATTGATGCGTAACAGGCCGGAGGGCAAAGCGGCCGTTCCCTGATAGACGGCAAAGGTGACACCATTTTCATCGTCCGTCGCTAAGTCATCACCCCAAGCGGTGGTGGTGGGCTGGCCATCGGTTTCGGCATCGACGCTGCTGCCCAGGTAGAAGTTAGGCACGATGATGTGCCGCGCCGCGTCGGCGGGATTGGCCTGTGAGGCAGCTTCCACGGGGTAAACTGCCGGGGCATCGCCGTAATCGGCTTCAATCCACATGCCCTGGTCAATGGTGTAATCGTCGGCGCTGTTCATGGCGAAAACGGCCGTTTCGATATAGTCGCCAAATGTGGGGTCTGTGCCTAAGATGAGGCCGTTGGAATCAACGGCCGTATCGCTCCCCTGCTCGCCTGGACTAAAGGTGTAGTTCAAGCCATCCTGCGGCTGGAAGAAGCGTACAAAATAGTTCCCGTTGGGAATATTGATGAATTCATAATAACCCGGATTGCTACTGCCATCGGGGCCGGTGGTGCGGAAATCAAGCAGGGTGTTTGTGTCTGCATCCCACAGCTCAACCCGCACACCGTTAAGGCCAATTTCTTCCGGCTGCTGAATACCATCATTCTGCTGTCCCACCAAGTCTAGCCAGACGTAATCGCCAATGGAGTAATCGGGCAGCGTGTTGGCGGCCAGCTCAATACCCACGCGAAGCGGCTCCGAGGGCAGCAACTTGAGACCACCCCCTTCGGCCGTAAACCCAAATGAGTTCCAAGCTATATCGCCAACGGCCGTATCGTTAGGTGCAACCATATGCCAGCTAAATTCCAAACTACCGCCACCCATTCCATTATTGGGCGGCAGCTCTAAACAGCCGCCAGCATCACAAAATTCCAGGCGAATGGCCTGTACGGTGGTGATGTCGGTTGGCGGCGTTTCAGACCAGTCATCGGTACAGCCTGCTGGGCCACTGGGTAGAATTTCCGGGCGGCACGGGTTGCTACTCTGACTGTAGGAGATGGTCATGGGCAAACCCATCGTATCGGTGATAGGGAAAATGAGATGGGGCCGCCATTCGCTGCCTCGGCTAGAGAGATCAATCGTACCGGTATCGCCTACGTAGGGGAACACATCGTAGGCTACAATATTGGTGGCCGTAACGTTGCTAGTGTTGGTGATGACCATGCGCCAATCAACAGCGCCACCGGTGACGGTGTAATCATAATCCGTCCAGCCGGGATTCACATCTAGCGTACCGTCCACAAATTTCTCGGAGTCCATCGCCAAAAACGCTTCAACCACCACAGGTATTTGCACAAAACAGCCAGCTTCACTGCTGTTACCGTCTTCATCTACGTCATCGGCATCAAGGTAAAGGTTTACCCCATCGCCGCCATCACAGGCAAGGGCGTTATTTGTGGCGGTATCGTTCCACAGCAAAATACCATCATTGCCCAGGCTTTGCGGTACAGTGTAATCCAGCACGCGGGCGTAGAAGTTGATGGTGATCGATTCACCAGGAGCCATCTGATAGGATGCGGGCCATTGCCAGCGCAGCAGGGCATCATTTTCAGCATTGATGGTGGGGGTGAAGGCATACGTTGGAACCGGAGCACTATCGGTAGCGGAGAAAGTGAACCAGTCGCCATCCAAGATTTGTGTGGCGGTAGGCACACTGTAACCACTGGAAACCGTTGGATCTGGGACAACCAGGTCCAGACGCTCTGGCAGCAGGTCAGCCAGGGTAATCGGGCCGACAACATTATTGTGGGCCTGACTGGGATTGTAGACTTGTAGGGTGAACTGGGTCACTTCGCCGGGCAGCAGGCTATCATCGCTGGCAGTTTTGCTGACGCGGGGAATGGCCCGGACAGCAATAGTCGTGACATCTTGGCAGTCCAGGTTGGTAGAGGTGCCAGGGGTGCCATCTTCGATGTAGTCGGCAACGGTAGTGAGACAGTTCGCAAAGGTAACATTGCCAGCTACAGTGGGGTCGATGATAGTAGCAACATTGGCGCTCCAGGTTGGCGTACCGGGCGGCACATCTCCCAGTTCCCAGCGAATGCCCGTGAGATAGTCACCAGGGGCCAGTTCAATATCATTGGGATCAGCAGTGGCACTATTCACAACCTGAACCAGGGCATTCGCTACATAACTATTGTTCGGAAAAGGCAGCCAGGTGCCTGGATTGTTGTTGGTTTCGTAAAAACCGGTGGCAGGATCAACTACAGGAGAGATCGCAATAGCGCTGACGCGGATCTGTACAGGCAGCACATCCGTCAAAACCACATTGGTTGCGGTGATGGTGCCCAGATTGGTGTAGCTGACCGTGTAGTTAACCGGGCCGCCGGGCAGCTCTTCAATAGGACGACCGATATAGCTGGAAGGGCTACCCGCGCTTTTGCCGTTGCCGTCGTCGAAGTAAGGCAGAATCAGAAGCAAGTCTACCCCGTCGGTATCTACGTAATCCGGTGTGCCGTCTTCCGGTGTGCCGTGAATATCCATGATATTGGTAACGGTGCTGTTCACAATCGGATCATCACCATTGCCGGGAATGCCATCACGGCCGTTTGGCTCGAAGCGAACAGTAACATCCAATGAGAGGGAACAGCTATTGGTGACAGGGATGATGTCTGGCAAGGTACCACCCAGGCTGGTGGATGACCAGGTGATGGTATGGCCAACTGGATCATAAGCGCCACCGTTGCTGGCGCTAACAAAAGTTGCTTCCGCAGGTAAGGTATCTATGATGGTGGCATTGGTGAGATTGACGCCGCCTATCTCATCGGGGTTGCAGACGTTTAGGCTGTAGTTGGTAATGAAATCGCTGCCAATGACGCCATCGTCAAAATCATTGGCGACGGTTTTGTCGATGAACATTTCAAATGCACCAGTGGCTGTGGCGATGACCTGACCGCTAGTCCTGACGCCGCCGTCGGTGGAGCTGGTTGCCTGGTTTACGGCCGTTGTGCCGGGCAGCGTTCCAGGTGGAAATTTAACGGTGATTTCCAGAATACCAGTGGAGCCTGCGCCTAGCGGGTTCACAAAATCAGCCGTGACCGTATGGCTGCCGCTGTCGTAATTTACGGCCGTAATATCGCCAACTGGCCCCACACCTTGCACATACACAACTTCTGGTGGCAGAACATCGGTAAGGGTAGTGTTGAGACAATTTTCGGTGATACTGGCACAACGATAAGCAATATAGTAGGTAAATTCTTCACCTGAGGCGACATCCAGCGCGGTGCTGCCGCCAAAATCTTTGGTGATTTCAAGAACAGGAGCACTTTGTGCCTGCACTGTATGGTTGGCGAGTAAAACAGCCCCACCAATAAAAAGCAATATGGCGATCCGCCCCAAATGGGCCGTGTGCTTTAATTGCCAGCGCCACGGGTTCCACAGAGCGAGTAAAAATAAGACGAACGAAAATAAAAGAATTCCTAATAATGATGCCACGTGTCAGATCCTTGTTATCAAGTTGCAATTGTCAGTGTTGGGAGAGTTCCCTAGGGGGCAGCAAGGTCCCCCAGTAAAATTAGGCGAAGGTTCTGGCGAGAAAAATCACAAGGGGGGAATAACGTGACTGATATCCTATCTGTTTAGGAGGTATACGGTTGGGGGAAACGGCCGTTTACAAAAAGAGGTTCAGCAGCAGGTAGCCAGACAATGCCCAAGGCATGTTGCCCAACTACCTGCTGCCACAAACTAATTACCGCTAATAATCAGAGGCAGGTACAAAGTGATGAATGGCGTCACGGTCACAGTAATTGGACCATGAACTTCTGTCGCCCCACCGGTTTCTACATCAACCAGCCAGTAGTAGTAGGTGCCGTTGTCGGGCACGTCATCCACGTAGGTGTAGCTGGCACCGGGACCACTGCCGCCGGGAACGGCCGTTGGCTCAAAGTGAACCTCGGTCGCGCTGCCGAAGCTGTTGCTGCTGCTGCGGTAAATGCGGAAGCCGAAATTGTCCACCTCGGATTCGGTTGTCCAGTTGATGCGTACCTGCTGGTTGCCCAGGTTGGTGGCGCTGAAGCTGGTGAGGGTAACGGCCGTTGGCGTACCCACAAAACCCATATCCACCGTCAGATTGGTGTTGTCGTTGTCATCGGTGTCGTCGTTGTTGTCCGGTTCCTGATCGTAATCCAGGCGCAGTGGCTGGCTCACGATGCCCGTGTTCCACGGTTCCACTTCGTCAACCCCATTGTCATCGATGTCGGAATTATTATCGGGGTCAACAGCACCGGGGCTGCTCCAGAAGCCTTCTAACACGCCACCCGGCTGGAAGTTTTCTGCGCCAACCAAAACCCGATATTCACCCGGGTAGAGGTTTGTGAATTGATATTGGCCGTTGTTGTTGGTGACTGTTCTGAGCGGCTGTCCAGTAGGACCCAGCACTGGATTGCCGTTGGCATCTAGCAGGTAAACCACCACACCGGCAAACCCTGTCTCGCCACTGTCCAGGATGCTGTTTTCGTTGGCATCGTGCCAGATGGTGTTACCGAGCGTCAGCAGCTCAAAGAAGCCGAAATCTACCGTCAAGTTGCTATTTGCGTTGGGGTAGATGCCGTCTTCATCCGAACCTTCGTTGGTTGGTTCACCGCCCACAGTAAGCGTCACCGGGTAGCTGACAATGCCTCCGTTGGCCGGATCGGGATTGTTACGGCCGTTATCGTCCACATCGCTGTTATTACCGTCTGGATCGAGGGCCGGATCTGGTGAAACTTCATTTTGGCTGCTCACAAACCCATAAAGCGGGGCTGTCCAGCTCATGAAGTTGCTAGCCGCAACGCGCACGATGTACTCGCCAGGCGGAATGCTCTCGAACAGATAGCGTCCGGTGGCATCTGTTACGGCCGTTAGCGGCTGCCCATCCAGTGGGGAGAGAACAAGATTCGCTGAACCATCCAGCAATTCTACCAGCACGTTGGGCACGCCTTGCTCGCCACTGTCCAAAACGCCATTGTTGTTGATGTCGAACCAGATGCGATTGCCCAGACGCATAATTTGGAAGAGTCCAGCATCCCAAGTCGTTTCATTTTCACCGGCGGTTAGGGTGAATACGGCCGTTTGGCCCGTCGTTACATTCGCATCGGAGTCAACTGTATCCGCGCCTTGGTTAGCGTAGGTAAAGGCATAACCCGAGGGCAGCACAAACTCTACGTAGTAGCTGCCTGGCACCAGGTTGGTGAAGGCATAAGCACCGCTGGAATCTGTACTGGTGGCAGAAACAAAGCTGCCGCCACTGGTATACAAATTGACTGTAACATTTGCTAAACCAGGCTCGCCGCCGTCTTGCAGGCCATTGCCATTGAGGTCCAGCCAGACAAAATCGCCGACGCTGGCATTTTGCAGTACAGGCACGGTTTCGCTGTCGGTCTCTGGACCGGTCTGGTCGCTGTCAGCCGTGGCTGTATTGTTAACCACACCAGCATCCACATCCGTTTGCGTCACGATGTAGGTAGCTGAGCAGGTCAGAGTACCGCCAACAGCCAAGGTTGCCGGTTGAGGCTGGTCACAGCTTAACGCACTTAATCCGGGTAGCGGATCAACGATGGTTACGCCTGTCAACGTCACGTTTCCGGTATTGGTCGTGGTGAAGGTGTAGGTCAGAACATCGTTTAGGGTAACAGTACCGGAGCCATCTTCATCAGCGTAACCAAACAGTGCCTTGTCCAGCACGAGCGCCGGATTTTGCGGCACAGAGACGGTTTCACTGTCAGTATCTGGGCCAGTCTGGTCGCTGTCAGCCGTTGCTGTATTGTTAACTGCACCGGCATCCACATCTGCTTGCATCACTATGTAGGTCGCCGTGCAAGTCAAGGTACCACCAACAGCCAGAGTTGCCGGTTGAGTCTGGTCACAGCTCAGCACACTTAACCCAGGAAGTGGGTCAACGATTGTTACACCATTCAGCGTCACGTTCCCAGTGTTGGTCGTCGTGAAGGTGTAGGTTAGGACATCATTCAGGGTAACAGTACCGGAGCTATCTTCATCCGCGTAGCCAAACAACGCCTTGTCTAGCACGAGCGCTGGATTTTGTGGTACCGGAACAGTTTCACTGTCATCCACCGGATCTGTTTCGATGGAATCGGCCGTTGCCGTATTGTTAACTACCCCAGCATCCACATCCGCTTGCGTCACTGTGTAGGTCGCTGTGCAGGTCAAGGTATCACCAACGGTCAAGGTAGCTGGTTGAACTTGGTCACAGCTCAAGGCGCTCAACCCAGGAAGCGGATCGACGATGGTCACACCCGTCAAAGTCACGTTTCCGGTGTTGGTTGTGGTAAAGGTGTAAGTCAGGACATCATTCAGGGTGATAGTACCGGACCCGTCTTCATCGGCATAACCAAACAGTGCCTTGTCCAAAACCAGCGCAGGCCCCTGAGTTACAGGAACAGTTTCGCTGTCGGTCTCGGGACCAGTCTGGTCGCTGTCAGCCGTCGCGGTATTGTTAACTACACCAGCATCCACATCCGTTTGCGTCACCGTGTAGGTCGCGGAGCAGGTCAGAGTGCCGCCAACGGCCAGAGTGGCCGGTTGAGAATGGTCACAACTCAACCCACTCAGCCCTGGCAGCGGGTCAACAATGGTTACGCCCGTCAACGTCACGTTCCCGGTATTGGTTGTGGTAAAGGTGTAAGTCAGGACATCATTCAGGGTAACAGTGCCCGACCCATCTTCATCGGCGTAGCCAAACAGTGCCTTGTCCAAGACGAGTGCCGGATTTTGTGACACGGGCACGGTTTCGCTGTCGGTCTCTGGGCCAGTCTGGTCACTGTCAGTCGTTGCCGTGTTATTAACCGCACCGGTATCCACATTTGCTTGCGTTATAGTGTAGGTCGCTGAGCAAGTTAAGGTGCCGCCAACAGCCAGGGTTGCCGGTTGGGATTGGTCGCAGCTCAACACACTCAGTCCAGGAAGCGGGTCAACGATGGTTACACCTGTCAGTGTCACGTTGCCAGTGTTGGTTGTGGTAAAAGTGTAGGTGAGGACATCGTTCAGGGTGATAGTGCCCGACACATCTTCATCGGCATAGCCAAACAGCGCCTTGTCCAAGACGAGCGCCGGATTTTGTGAGACAGGGACAGTTTCGCTGTCGGTATCTGGACCAGTCTGGTCACTGTCGGCTGTTGCGGTATTGTTAACCGCACCGGCATCCACATCTGCTTGCATCACAATGTAGGCCGCTGAGCAGGTCAAGGTACCACCAACGGCCAGGGTTGCAGGTTGGGGCTGGTCACAAGTCAGTGCACTTAATCCAGGTAGCGGATCAACGATGGTTACGCCCGTCAAAGTCACGTTTCCGGTGTTGGTCGTTGTGAAGGTGTAGGTGAGAACATCGTTTAGGGTAATGGTGCCGGATGCGTCTTCATCGGCGTAGCCAAACAGTGCCTTATCCAGGATGAGTGCTGGATTTTGCGCTACTGGCACGGTTTCACTGTCATCCACCGGGTCTGTTTCAGTGGAATCGGCCGTTGCGGTATTGTCAACTGCACCGGCATCTACATCCGTTTGCGTTACGGTGTAAGTAGCTGAGCAGGTTAAGGTTCCGCCAACCGCCAGCGTGACTGGTTGAGTTTGATCACAGCTCAAGGAACTCAATCCAGGAAGTGAGTCAACGATGGTTACGCCCGTCAGCGTCACGTTTCCGGTATTGGTTGTGGTAAAGGTGTAAGTAAGTACATCGTTCAGGGTAATGGTGCCCGACCCGTCTTCATCGGCATAGCCAAACAGTGCCTTATCCAGCGCGAGCGCCGGGTTTTGCGGCACAGGGACGGTTTCACTATCAGTATCTGGGCCAGTCTGGTCGCTGTCGGCTGTTGCAGTATTGTTAACCGCACCGGCATCCACATCTGCTTGCGTTACGGTGTAGGTGGCTGAGCAATTCAAGGTGCCCCCAACCGCCAAAGTGGCTGGTTGAGATTGGTTACAGCTTAAGGCACTCAGTCCTGGCAATGGGTCAACGATGGTTACACCTGTTAACGTCACGTTTCCAGTGTTGGTGGTAGTGAAGGTGTAGGTGAGGACATCATTCAAAGTAAGAGTGCCGGATGCGTCTTCATCAGAATAGCCAAACAGCACCTTGTCTAGCACGAGTGCGGGGTTTTGCGGCACGGGTACAGTTTCGCTGTCGGTGTCCGGACTGGTCTGGTCGCTGTCGGCCGTTGCGGTATTGTTTACTGTACCAGCATCCACATCCGCTTGCGTCACGGTGTAGGTCGCTGTACAGGTCAAAGTACCACCAACTGTTAGAGTGGCTGGTTGAGATTGGTCACAGCTCAAGGCACTCAGCCCTGGCAACGGGTCAACGATGGTTACGCCGGTCAACGTCACGTTGCCAGTATTGGTTGTGGTGAAAGTGTAGGTGAGGACATCGTTCAGGGTAATTGTGCCGGAACTGTCTTCATCAGCGTAGCCAAACAGCGCTTTATCTAGCACGAGTGCTGGGTTTTGCGGTACTGGCTCGTTGTGGGTGTCATCTACTGGATCTGTTTCATCGGAATCTGCCGTGGCGGTGTTTTCGACATAGCCAGCATCCACATCTGCCTGCGTTACGGTGTAGGTGGCGATCAGAACGCACGTTGCGCTGGGGGCTACAGTTAGGCAACTGGTGCTCTGCCCGGTTAGATCGTCGCTGACGGTAACATTGTTTAATATGGAACTACCATTATTGGTGGCTGTGATGGTGTAGGTCAATGTGTCGCCTACGCTGATGCTGCTAGAGTTATCTTCATCGCCATTGGCAGTTAGAAGTTTTTCAACGGTGAGAGAGGAAGATGGCTGATAACCATCTTCACCGATGTCTGCTGTGTTGCCCGCAACGGCCGTTACTGATGAGGGATCTGTTCCAGCCGTTTGGGTGTACCCGGCGGGCAAGGTTGTTTCATCAATATTGGCGGCGGTGTTGCCTGCGGGCACAACGGCCGTATAGTCACCGTTGGCATCTGTCGTTACTGTTTGCGTGTCGCCATTCAGATCAGTGATGATCACATCCACATTGGGCAGATCTGACTCTGCACCATTCTGCGCGCCGTTGCCATCTAAGTCGATGAAGACGTGACCGGTAACAGCCGCAAACAGCAGCGGCGTGGGGTCATTTTCCCCAGTTTCGTTGGGGTCACTGCCGCCATCTGGATCGGGATCGGTGCCGTCGTCGGATATATCTGTGGTGGGCGTGCCGCTGGGGCTTTCCCCATTTGCCGTTGCTGAGTTGTTGTATGGGCCAAGGGCGAGGCCGGGGGTCATCACCACCGTCAGGGTAATTTGGGCCGTGGTGTTCAGGGCCAGGCTGTCGCTACCAGTTAGCAAATTGATATTGCTGCTGCCATCGTAACCGGGGTAGTTCACGGTGAAGAGGTCGCTGGTCACGCTGGAGACGGCATAGCTGTCGGCAGCGGCAAAGGTCGTGGCAAGGTTGTCGGTTACCTGCACGTTTTGCAGCGCTACGTCACCTAGATTTTCCACGTTGAGGCCATAGGTGACGGTGTAAGAGCCGTCGCCGTTGCCACTGACGCTTACCAATCGTTTGGCGATGCCGATCACGGGGTTTTCGCTGAGCAGCCAGTTGTAATCTTCCACCTCACCAGCAGAAGCAGGGCCACTGTAGGCAAAGGCAGAGAAGGGTGGTTGTTCAGAGAAGAGGCGGAAACGGCCGTAAAAATTCGTTGGGCTGCCGCTCATGGTGCCAGCGGGAATATCAAAGGCGAAGGTGTAGGTATTGGTAGAGACGGCTTGGTCAATGATCAGCTCGCCGCTGTCGGTGAGATCGCCATCACCATTGAAGTCAATCCAGCCAACCAGCCAGCCGCTGCCCACAACTTCAACGCTCACGCTGCCGCCATCGGTGCCATCAGTCCAGCTTTGGATGTCCACAGGCGTAACGCCATCTTCGTCGCTGCCGTCGCTGCTGGCTGCTACGTCAGGCACGCCGTTCAGCTCGCTGTCCGGTGCGGTGCCCAGGTAGAGGGTGGGTGTGGTGGGCACCTCATGGCGCGGGCCGCTGGGATTGCCTTCCAGCGTAGTGTTGTAGGATTGCGGCAGGTCGCCGAAATCAAAGTCCACCGTGGAGAGGTAAGCAAAATCTACCGCTTCCACGATGTTGCTGTCGCTGCCACCATCTCCAGCAGCGGTCGCTGAGTTTACCGGCACAATCTGGTAAATGCTGGTGCCTGTGTCGATGATGTTCGTTGCGGGTGTATCAGCAGGGGTGGTGACAAATTCGGCCGTATCCAGCGGCGGCAAGGATCCGCCAATGACTACGAAGTAAGTGTCATCCACCAGATTGCTAAAGCTGTAAAACCCGCTGGCATCGGTGTAGGTGGTTCCCAGATACAGTCCATCGTCGTTGTACAGATAAACCTGGTAGCCGCCCACGGGCACATCGGTGCCGTCGCCGCAAACGCGATTGCTGGCGGTGTCACCTTCCAAACAAACGGAGCCATTGAGGCTGTAGGGGCCGTCCATTTCAAAGCCAAAATCTACGGTGAGTGAACAGTTGGTGCAGGGGGTGCCGCCAACGGCCGTTACATCCCCGCTCGGATCAATCGTCACCGTGGTGCTGGCGTTGGGCGTGCCGTCGGCATCGTAGGTGGGGCTCATGCTGGCCGGGATGGCTGAAGTGACCGTCCAGGTAGCCGCGCTGCCATTGCTGATGAGGTTGTCGAAGCTGTAGTAGCCGTCGTAATCAGTGGTGGTGGTGATGGTCGTGCCAGCGGGATAGTTAACGCCGCCGACGGTCACATCGGCGGTGGTGGTGGCGGTGATCACCACGCCAGCCAAGCCGATTTCGCCGCTGTCCTGCACGCCGTCGCCATTTTGGTCAAACCAGACGTAATCGCCAAAAGCACCGGGTGCCTGATAACCAAAGTCTGCGCCCATATAGTTGGTGCCGTAGCCGATGGTGACCGTGGTGGTGCCATCACAACCCGTAGCACCGGGATCGGTGCAAGGCACGCCGTCGGCTTCGGGATCGCCCGTGAGTGTGGGTGAGCCGCCAATCGGGCCAACCGTGACGCCGTAATCAGCCGGGGGAAGCGCATCGAAGAGGTAACGGCCGTTTCCATCGGTCGTTGTCGTGGTAATGACCGCACCGGGGGCGTAAGAAACACCATCAATTATCAGTGTTTGAGCCGTCGCATTGGTGAGGGTAATAACAACCCCAGGAATGCCAGACTCGTTCCAATCGTACTCGCCATCGCCGTTGGCGTCCCAATAAATCGTGTCGCCAATCGCGCCAAGCGGGGCAAAGCCAAAATCGGCTAGCAGATAGCTGTTGCCACTTAGCGTCGTGGCAAAAGTGCTGTTTGTGGTCAGCACATAGTCGTTGTTCAGGCCGTCGGTGGGAATATCCGGATCGGTCAGGTCAATAGTTACTTCATAGTTGCCATCTGGCAGGTTCTCAAACAGATAGTTGCCGTTGGCATCGGTGCTAGTGGTAAGCACCACGTCAAACGTAGTGTCGCCATTCAGGTCCACAAATAGCTGCACGGTAATGCCGCCCAGACCAAGCTCTTGCACGCCCGACTGCACCCCATCGCCGTTGACATCCAGCCAAACGGTATCGCCAATGCTGCCCGTGCCCAAAGGCAGGAAGCCAAAGTCTACCGTGTCGTCGGTGCTGCCTGCGGTGAGGTTGGTGGATGCGCCGGCCAAATCACAAAGGGTGCATTGGCCGCTTTCATCCGGGTCACCGGTAGCAACGGTATCGGCGGGCATCTCGCTCACCACAACGTAGCTGCCAGCCGGAAGGTTGTTGAATGAGTAGTTGCCGTCAGCATCGGTCACGTCGGTGGCGATGAGCGCGTCCGTGGTTAGATCCAGCTCGCCATCGTTGTTGCTATCTTCATAAAGGGAGAGCGTTACGCCAGCAATGCCTTCTTCGCCACTATCTTGCGTGCCATCGCCATCCCAATCGTAGTAGACGGTATCGCCGATTACGGCCGTTCCCGTCTGATGGTAACCAAAATCATGCGAGCCAGAGACTTGCCCCGCCGTCAGCGTGCCAACGATGTATTGGCTGTTGGGGGTGCCGTCGGGATCGGCCGTGTTGCTCCAGCCCGTGCCGGGCAGCGTGCCGGTGTTCACGGTGACGGTGTAGGTACGTCCGGGAACGAGGTTGACAAATTGGTAGCTACCATCTGCCAGGGTGGTGGTGGTGAGCGTGTTGCTCAGATCGTCTGTTAGGGTGACAGTAATGCCTGCGCCGAGCGGGTCTTCCCCAGCGTCACGAATGCCGTCACCGTCATTGTCTTCCCAAAGGACGCCATAAATTGCCGGGGGTACTGTATAGCCAAAGTTTACGTTGATGATGTCTTCCCCGACTGTGTTGATGGGGTTGAAGTTGGCGGGGCTCAGATTGGCTGTGATATCGCCCCAGTAACTATTACAAGTACCACAGGTACGGCCACCGCCGTTTTGGTTTGCATCGCTTGATCCGGCTTCGGCCGTTTGGGCAACCGTACCGGGCAGGGTGCTTGTCTCTACTTCAACGGTGTAGTAGCCATTGCGCAGGCCGTCAAATAGATAGTCGCCGTTGGCGTCTGTGGTTGTGGTAGCAAGCAGTTCCCAAGTGCCATCATTTTGCACGCTGGTGCAGGCACGGTTAGAAACTGTATCGGGGTTTAGCAACGTACCAAAACCATCGGTGCAACCATACAAATAAACGGTCACTTCAGGCACTTTCAAATCGAGACCTGCTTCCCATCCGGTTACACCATTCCAACCAGTGGTGCTGCCGCCGCTGCCTTCGCTCCAAATGGTACCGGCAATGGAACCAGTGGGGTTTAGCGTTGTGACGGCATCATCGGTGGCGTCATTGGCGGGTTGGCCGTTGATGAAGGTGGCGTTGTTGATAACGGCCGTATTCGTCAATGTCTCTACCAAATTACCGGCGGGTTCCAACGCCTCGAAGGTGAGGTTAATGGTTTTGGTTTCACCAGGGGCAAGGGGGCCAACGTTGTTCCAGGTGATGATGCCAGAGCCACTGTTTACGGCCGTTGGCACCACATCCGCCGCAATAAACGAAAGTTGTGTTGGATCGTAGCTGTCACTCAACGGGACCGGATTAAGAATGGTGTCTGAGGTGAAGTTGGTACAGCTGGAACCGTCATTGGTGATGCGCACGCCAATGGCGTCAACCAACAGCCATTCGCCGTCAGCATTGGTTTCTTTATCACCACCAATGCCTAGTTGCAATTCATTGCTGGGCACGTTGTCAAAGGTTGCCCAATCGGTCACGCTGCCTGCGTGGCCCATGTTGCTGCTGGTAATATCGACAGCCAACAGACCACCACCAGCAACCGCAAAGGCATTCGACTCGGCTGGCGTGAGTTGGAAAGTGTACCAATCGGTACCGTTAAGTTGAATGATGCCCCAAACAAAATCATCGTCCAGGGGGGCGGTAATCTCAATTTGGTACAGCGCCTCCACCTGGGTGATGGAGCCACAGGCATCTACCTGGAAGCCAGTGCCTTTGACCATGCCAGCATACACCAGGCCTTCAGGCCAGTTCTGAATTTGACTGTTAACGACGCCATCTGGTTCGCCAATGACGTTATTTGCGTTGTCGGCTACGGTGGCTTCATATTCTGTACCGGCAATGGCGGCCGTGGCCCAATACTCTGGCTGGAAGCTGCCGTCGGGCATGGCGTTGGTCACGTCGATGCTGTAGGTAACTTCCTGGCCTTCGTAGGCAGGTGGGGGTGAGGTCAGGGTCTTTTCCAAAATGAGCGCGGGGGAGAAGCCAAAGTCAGCATCCAGGTAAGAGACGGGGTTGCTGTCGCTGTTGGTCACATCGAGGCTGACCGGCAGGCTGGTTTTTGTGGTGGGTGCATATCCTGTGGGCAGGGCTGCATCAGCCGGATCAACTTCTACGACGTAACGGCCGTCTGCCAACTCCGTAAACAAATAATTGCCATTACTGTCTGTGACGGCGCTTTCCAGGAAATATTCGCCAACGCCGTCGCCATCCTCATCGTAATAGAGGTTAACCGTGATGCCAGGAATGCCTGCTTCATTGCCGTCCTGCACACCATTTCCCTGATTGCCCTCACCATTGCCGTCGTCGGTAAAGACGGTATCACCCAGTTCGTTGATGCCACGAATGCGGGTAACGGCCGTATCTTCCGCAAATGGTGGCGCATAGCCAAAACTCAGCTGGGCCTCGTTGGGCACAATCGCCCCGGTGTACGTGGTGGGCACTGTTACCTGAAAGGTGACATCCCCACCTGCTCCAGAAGCCAGCACGTTAGAGAGCCACCATTGAATGTTGGTAACGGTAGCGGCAGGCGGTTCTGTCTGGCTCCAGGTATTGCCGTGGTCGGTGGAGTAGAGAATGGTGTAGCTGCTTACCCCGGTGGGCAGGGTGTTGTTGGAAACGGCCGTACCAGCCACATAGCTGGTACCTGCGGGGATCGCTTCTTCAATCACCAGCGGCAAGCCAATATCTGGATCGCCCACAGCGACGGGGCCCGTGTTTGAAATTGTGAGCGTATAGGTGAGCGTGTCCGGCAATGCAGGGCCAATGAGCGCCTGGTCCACTGTTTTGTCGAGCGTCACGGTGGGGTCCAGACTGGACAGCGGTGGCACATGATGGCCATAGTCGCCGTTAAACTTTTCGTTGTCGAAACCGGAGGCCACTTCCTGATAAGGCGTTAAGCTGGCCTGACAGGTGCCATCCAAAGCGGCATATTCGTAAAAGACCAGGCCAACCGCGCCTGTGTTTTCAGGGATATTTTGGAAGTAGAGCTGATCGACGAAGGGAATAAGGTATTCGCCGCCGCCCTTGAGCTTAACAATGACGATGCCATAGGTGCGCACCAGGCGGAAACAGCCAGGATCGTAATTGCCCGGATCGCCTACCGGCTGCACCCAGGCGTTTTTGTCTGGAACCAAGTCGCCGTCGTTATCAAAACCAGCCCCCACGTTACCTAAATCGTACCAAACGCCTTTGAGAATGGCGGTGTCCCCAGGATACACATCGGTGCCACCAGAAGGGGTTATGGTATCCCAACCGAGCAGTTCGCTGATGGAATCTTTATACACATCCGGCACTTTGTTATCGCCGTTGGGCCAGATTTTGTTGGCAGCCGCCGAGATTTCATTGCGCATGTTGGCTTTTAACGTTAGGTTAGCTTCGAGCGGGGTGCCGTTATCAACGGCCGTTGCCCACACATCATAATTCAGCCACAAATCATCATCCGGCTTGATGCCGCCGGTAACGGAATGCCCATCGTCGTCCAATCGGGGATAGCTGAGCAGCCAATACTGGGTTTTACATTCGCCTGGGTCCAGATCGCCTACGTAACGACGCGCATCGTTTGTGCCCGCAGAACCCCCTTCATGCACCAGTTGAAACGTGCCGGTTAACCCACTGTGGGTGCGGGACGGATAAATACCTGGCGTGCTGTCGGAGCTGTCCAAGTCACCATTGGGGTCAAAATCGCCAATGTAGCCAAAGACATCGGTGAGCGTATCCGTGCCATCGTTACAAAATTGAGCGCCAATTGTGGCTGCTTCTGGGGCGTAGGTGGAAGGCGACTCCACATTGGAATCCACAACAAAATTGGGAGCCGTCATAATCCGAAGGCGCAAATCCCCATCTGGATTGGCGGCCTGGGTCGGCAGCGAATGTCCCAGAAAGGGCAGCGCCAGCAATAACAGCACAATATAGGTGGCTCCCCGCCCAAAGCGGAATTTTGAAAAATAACGAAGGGTGTAATTCGGGTGAACAGGCATGAATCGCTCCAAACTTATAACTTTAGTCAATAAATATTTATTAGGTAACGCTTCTTTGGGTAACTTCAGTAATTTGTTTCCCTCAAAGACACGGGTCAGAGAAACTCGTCTAGGAGGTCTTACAAACAAAAACGGTGACTTCACTGATGCCAGCATATTTCACCAGAGAAGAGAGGTAACTAGAGCGATAGTCCTTGACGGCCGTTTTTTGCATAGGAAATTAGAAACATTCAAGAATTTTTGTAACAAAAATCGTAAGGGAAAGCGTAGAAATATACGGCCGTTTCACCGGTATTTCGTCGAGAAAAAGGCGAGAGAATAGGGTAAAATAGCCTTACATTTGCTGAGGAAATCGGTGGTCTACATCGGATGCTTCTTGGCGCCCCTTGCCCCAACAAATGCGTATTGTCTTACGTATCGTCAAATTGCCTGTTACAAAAGTCGCCCCAACCGCGACAACATAATGTAGAACTTACCAGCCCAGCCAAATAACGGTTGGGCCAAACGAGGTGGATCATGAAAAAGCACAAGCTTACTTTGGTTTTTCTGGCCGCCGCTATGCTGCTCGGTAGCTTATTGGCCTTTGTTCCCGCCAATCCATTGCTAGCAGCAGATAACAGCTGGCAGGCCACATATTGGAACAACAAAACATTGTCTGGAACGGCCGTCTTGCAGCGCAACGAATCGGAGTTAAATCACGATTGGGGTGATGGCGCACCTGACGCGACAATCGACAAGGATCTATTTTCGGCCCGCTGGACGCGCAGCATCAACTTTCCCACTTCCAGCGCCTACCGCTTTACCGCCACGATGGATGATGGCATGCGCGTTTACGTCGATAACGTGCTGATTATCGACTCCTGGTGGGACAGCCAGGTGCATTCCCTTTCGGCCGATGTCTACCTGAATGCGGGCGATCACGCGGTAAAAGTGGAATATTATGAAGCGGGTGGGGATGCCATAGCCAAATTAGCATGGACGGCCGTTGGCGGCACAGCCCCCGTACCCATTGCCAACTGGAAGGGTGAATATTTCAACAACACCAGCCTATCCGGTAATCCCGTACTGGTGCGGGATGATGCCAGCATCAACTTCGACTGGGGCGTTGGCTCCCCCGCCGCCACAGTGGTCGCAGACCAGTTTTCGGCCCGCTGGACGCGCAGCCTGAACTTTGATGCAGGCCGGTACCGCTTCATCGTCCAGGTGGATGATGGCGCGCGGCTCTGGGTAAATAATCAGCTCCTCATCAACCAGTGGGTCAACGGTAACACAACCTACTCGGCCGAAATCGATCTGCCCAGCGGCAGCGTACCCATCCAAATGGAATACTTTGAAAACGTGGGCGGCGCGGTTGCCAAGCTGAGTTGGGTGAAATTGAGCGGTTCAGGCGACTGGACCGGGCAATACTTTAACAACAAAACATTGAGTGGCTCACCTGTGCTCACCCGCAATGACAGCCAGATCAACTTTAACTGGGGCAGCAGTTCACCGGCCACAGGCATCAACAGCGATAACTTCTCTGTGCGCTGGAACCGTTCGCTGAACTTTGCCGCCGGGCGCTACCGCTTCACAGCCACGTCAGATGACGGTGTGCGCATGTGGGTAAACGGCCAGCTAGTGATTAACGGCTGGACAGACCACACACCACAAACGTTTAGCGGCGAGATTGACCTGCCAAACGGCTCTGTACCGCTGCAAGTAGAATATTATGAATCCACGGGCGGGGCACAGGTGCAGATAAGCTGGACAACTGTCACGACCACGCCAGCGCCAACGCCAACCCCCTCTCCGTCTCCCACGGTGGGCACGGGCACGGTCGTGAGTTCCTACCTGAACGTGCGCACGGGGCCGGGCATTCAGTACAGCATCATCACCACGCTGGTGAAAAACCAGACGGTTAACCTGACGGGTTACCGCAGTGCAGACGCCAACTGGGTGCAGATCACGATGCCCAACGGCACAAAAGCGTGGGTGAGTGGTAAATCTTATTACCTGCAAACAAATGTGAACATCGCCAACATGCCCGTTTGGCAAGGCACAGCGCCCACGCCAGCACCGTCAAGCGGCACGGGCAACATTACAAATGCGTATTATGTCAATTTAAGGACGGGTCCTGGGGTGAGTTATCCAGTGATTACGGCCGTTCCCTCCGGCACCAACGTCACCCTGCTGGGTCGCAACAGCAGCACCACCTGGCTCAAGATGCGCTTGCCCAACGGCACCATCGGCTGGATGAATGCCTATTACGTAAGCAACAGCGCCGCTTTTGCTAGCCTACCGGTTTTAGGTGGTTAAGCGAAGGGAAATAAGTTAAATAGAAGATGGCCGGACGGGTTTGCTCAAACCCGTCCGGCCATTTTTGTTTTAGTAGCAACTCGAATAGTAGCCACAGAGTTCACAGAGATTTTTGAGATTGATTCAACGCTCTACCTTCTCTTTTCTCTCTGTGGCTTTTTCAGATGGATTTTTAGTTACGCGTTAAAGCATCCATTGCCGGAGTGAAAACGGAATTGAACAGAGCATCCGTGTCGCTTTCCTCGGAAATCAACATGATGATGAGCAAACCAGCGTCATCTTCATAGAAAGCCATCTGAATGGGGAAGTTTTGCACATTTGAGCTGTACAACGTCCAGGAACGGCCGTTCACATCCACATATTCGCCACTGGGTTCAGGCGTTTCTTCCAACCCTAGCTGGCCTTCCAGCAGCCCGATAATCGCATCGGCGCTAAATCCTGGCGGGCCTGCTTGTTGAATAATCACCGTTTGATCCAGCGCAGAAGCGCCGCGCACAAAGGTGCCGGGAGCCAGTTCTTGCCAACCGGTGGGCACAACCCCAGAAACACCGTAGACATCGCTGGTGTAAGGCTCTAATTCGACGTTGGCAGCATCACCGCCACTGCCGGGCACCACAAAGACCGGACCAGCCATCTCGCTAATGCAAGCAGCATCTGGTTCGGTTGTGGGATCAGCCAGGAAATCCTGGGTGACAGACAACGGGCAGTCACCAGACACGCTGGCGCCGTGGCCAATGCCGGGGAACTCAAAGTAGTAGCTGCTGCCAAACCGTTCGCCCACATCTTGCCCCCAGCTTGGCGGCGTGATGGGATCATATTCGCCAGCCAGAATGAGGGTGGGAATATCGCTGCTGACCGGTTCGTTTTCGATGGCATCCGCCTTGCCTGCCTGCCACAAATCGCAAACAGCAAAACCAAATTGGCCGGTTACAGCGCTGCCTTCAAAGACGGGATCCAGGTAGGGGAAATTGGGCGCACTCAGCGCCTCGCCGGGCATACCAAAACTAATCTCTTCGTTACACTGCACCGAAATCTGCATCCCCTGGCTGGCAAACTCTTGTTGCAGCAGGAAGCTGGAAAGGATGGTGCTGAGGTCAGTGGTACGGCCGTCACGCACATCATAAATCAGCTTGGGCATGAGCGGCGTAATCTCTACGCTGTAGAGCGCCTGGAACAGCAAGCTCACCATGGCATCGCCATTGAACAGAGCATCATACTGCTGTCCATCAGAAATATTGAAAACCGTGACGACAATCGGCTCTTCATTCAGGCTGTCTACCAAATCGGCAAACACCTGCTCCAGATCGGGATACGCTTCCGCACAAGCCGCATCGGCAGCGCAGCCCGCAAAGAACACGGAGAAGGCGCGATCAGCGTTGAAGGCGGTTTCCACCTGCAAGTTGGCCGCCAACGGGTAGGTAGAGTCCAAAATCACGCTGCGAATCCCCTGCGGATAATCCCGCACGATGGTTTGAGCCAGGCGCGTGCCGTAGGAAATGCCGTACAGATTCCACTCATCGTAACCCAGCGCCACCCGCAGATCCGCTACGTCGGCCGCATTTTCGGCACTGTTGTAGGCGGTCAAATCGACGCCTTCCTCAAGCAGCCGGTCGCGGCATTCCGACAGCGCCTCCAACGTTAGCGCCTGCCCTTCTTCCAGCGTCAGGTTATCATCCAGCGTTTCAAACGTGAGGTCCACCAGTTCGGGGCAGGCCAGTGACGGTTCTGAGTAGCCGGTGCCACGCTGATCAAACATGATGAAGGTGTGATCGGCCAAGAAGGGAGAGAAGCGCAGTTCAAAAGCCAAGGGTACGGTTTCTAACGCATCCCCACCGGGGCCACCTTCCAAATAGATGATGGGATCGGGCGCGGGGCTGCTGCTTTCGCTGGCGAAAACCGCCACATGCAGCCGTACAGTACGGCCGTTTTCCACATTATCCCGGTTCTCTGGCACGGTCAGATAGCCACAGGCCACATCGCGGCCCGCAGGCACGGCAAATTCACAATCGGCCGTTTCGTACACGGGCTCATAGGCTGGTTCCGGCGTCGCGGTGGGCGCTGGCGTCTCGGTGGGTTCGGGGGTGTTGGTGGGCGGAACGGCCGTTGGTTCATCCGTAGCGGTAGGTTCGGCCGTCGGTTCCATTTCCTCTTCGGGGGTGGCGGCGTCCGCAACGGCCGTTGGCTCTGGCGTTGGCGTGGGTTCTTCAGAATTACACGCGGCCAGCAGCAGCACAGCCGATAAAGCCAGCCCGATGCGATACATGATTGGTATTGGTTTCATTCATTTACTCCTGAAAATTCGCAAAATAAATATTTTGCAGCTTAAAAAAGGTTGCAAATGCAGTCCATGGACAGTTTAAGACGGGGACATTCGCAGAGGTTTAACAAACAGCAGGGTACTCCCCCCTGTTCAGAATTAGTATACGTGCTAACCAAAAAAATGTAGCGCATCAAGGTACAAAAATCTACCAATCCGGTGCGCTTGTTCACTCCTTGTTCATAAAATCCAGGCCACCCCCATTGACATTCACCACAGCTTAATTATAATTTAGATATATCTAAATTTCTCAAGGAGGCATTTAATGACCTACCTGAAGCTGCGCAATCACATGCTTAAAGATGGTACTTTGCTTAATCTGCTCTTCGGTGCCTTCACGTCT
Source organism: Ardenticatenaceae bacterium (assembly GCA_020634565.1). GTDB lineage: Bacteria > Chloroflexota > Anaerolineae > Promineifilales > Promineifilaceae > Leptofilum. Next base: position 25,839 of record JACKBN010000004.1, on the reverse strand, counting down.
ATTACGCTTTTGCTCAACCCAGAAATATGGCTCAATGATTATCCCCCAGACATCAAAGAGAAATTTGGTCCGCAAAGCGAAACCGCCAGACGGCAAGGTTTATTGGCAGCCATTCCCTTCTTTCTGCTGCTCATTGGCCCTGTGGTTCGCTCCAATTTAGCCCTCAAAAAAGAAAATGGCGGCGTTTTGCCATTTAAGATGGCCTTTCTCAACACCTACGGGCAGTTTGTCTACGTCTGGTTGTTTGATCTGGTGGTGATGGATTGGCTCTTTTTTGTCACGCTCCAGCCTAAACGCATTGTGCTGCCGGGCACAGAAGGCGCAGCCGGCTACAAAGATTACGGCTTTCATCTCAAGGCTTCCTTACCAGCGCTGCCCCTGATGGCAATACCCAGTCTGATTATTGCGGCGTTTACTTACGGCCGTTCCCCCCACTCCCACTCTATAAGCGAGAAAACCTCATGAAAATCATCTTCTTCAACGTGCCCGGACATGGCCACGTGAACCCTACCCTGGCGCTGGTCGCCGAATTGACACAGCGTGGCCATCACGTCATTTATTACAACAACATTGATTTTGAGCCGCAAATCAGCAAAAGCGGGGCCGAATTTCGGCCGTATCCAGACCCGCAGCCAACCGCCGCAGACCTGGCCGAGAAGGCAGGCAGCCTGCCGCAAGTCAGCGTCTGGGTACTGGCGCAAAGCCAGCGCCTGCTGCCCTGGCTGCTGGATGAACTGCGCCGGGAGCAGCCCGATCTGGTCATGTTCGATGCGATTTGCCTGTGGGGCAAGCAGGCCGCCAACTTGCTCAATTTGCCCACCATCAGTTCCATCCCCATTTTTGTACAGGAAGGCATTAAAGGGCTGCTGACCCTGCGCGATGGCATCTCTTTGGTAAAGCAAGCCCTGCCTGCCCTGCCCGCGCTCATCCGCCAGCGCCGCCAGCTTGTCAAAACCTTCGGACCAGCGGTATTCCCCCATTCCCAAATTTTTCCCTGCATTGGCGACACCAACATTGTTTACACCTCGCGCGAATTCCAGCCGGAGACGGATTTCATTGATGAAAGCTTCCATTTTGTAGGCCCGTCCATCAACAGCGACACGCGCGAAACGGCCGTATTCCCCTGGCACTTGCTAGCAGAAGATCGTCCTCTTATCTACCTTTCTTTGGGCACCATTTATCACGAAAGGCTAGATTTCTACCGGATGGCCTTTGCCACGTTTGCCGAACATCCGGCCCAGTTTGTGCTTTCTGCCGGGCGCCTGACCGACATTGACGCGCTAGGCCCCATTCCCGACAACTTCATCGTGCGCAATTTTGTGCCGCAGCTAGAACTGCTGCCGCGTGTCGATGCCTTTATCACCCACGGCGGCATGAACAGCATCAACGAAGGGCTGTATTACGGCGTGCCGTTGGTGGTGGTGCCACAGCAGCTGGAGCAAACAATCAACGCCCGCCAAACGGCCCGCCACGGGGCGGCAGTTGTGCTGGGCGATTGGCCACCGTACGGCCGTACTTCCCCCCTCGATCTGCAACAGGCCGTAGAAAACGTGCTCAACGACAGCAGCTACCGGCAGAATGCCGCCCGCATTGGGCGCTCCTTCCGGGACGCTGGTGGCTACAAAAAGGCAGCTGACATCGTAGAAGCGGTGGGTGCATCCACCAAACAAACTGTCCCAAGCCCATAAAAGCACGCCGGATTCAATTGAGCAGATGACGATCCCCCTGTACAATATAGTCAATAACCAGCGGCGTATCGCACTGGCCAACCAACGCCAAGCGCCGCGCCGCACAGGGAGAACGTGTTCATGTCTGATGACCCACAAGCTGCGCCGCTTTTTGCCGAATTTTCGCCCCCCACCGCCGAAGAATGGCTGGAAGCCACCATCGCTTCCCTCAAAGGCAAGCCCATCGAAAAGCTCACGCATCACAGCTACGAAGGCATTGCCATCGAGCCACTGCTGAGCCGAGAGGCAACGGCCGAATTTGCCGACACGACACCGGGCCAGTTCCCCTACCGACGTGGCACCAAGGCCACAGTCAATGCAGAGCAACCATGGCTCATTGCCCAACAATTGGCAGGCCCAAACCCGCAACAGCTAAACGAACAGCTCCGACACGATTTGGCCCAAGGGCAAACGGCCGTTTCTTGGGTCCCCGAATTTGATTTCACAGCCGCTGACGTGCGCACCATCTTCAACGGGGTCGATTTGGGCCAGATACCACTTTTTGTGCCTTATTTACCCGGACTGCCTCTGCTGGCCCAACTGGCAGCCGCCAGACCAGATGATTTGGCCGCGCTGCGTGGCGGCCTGCTGCACGATCCCGTCGCCTGGCTAGCAGGGATGGGCAGCCAACCGCTCGACGCTTTGTACGACCAAACGGCCGTTCTCACCCGCTGGGCCATTGATCACGCACCAAACCTGCACACAGTGGCGGTCATGCCCGTCATTTACCACGAAGCCGGGGCCAATGCGGTGCAGGAAATTGGGCTGCTGTTGGCAACGGCCGTTCACCACATGCGGGAGCTTCAGCAGCGCGGCTTGTCAGTTGATGAGATTGGAGAACGGATAACGGCCGTTTTTAGCCTGGGCAGCGACTTTTTCATGGAGATTGCCAAATTACGCGCCGCCCGCAGCACGTGGGCCCAAATGATGGCTGCCTTCGGCGGCAGCGAATCTGCCCATAAACTGACTATCCATGCCCAAACCAGCGCCAGCAGCAAAAGCCCACTCGATCCTTATGTAAACATGTTGCGCGCCACCACCGAAGCGTTTGCCGCTGCCCTGGGTGGCGCCGACAGCATTGAAATTGCCCCATTCGATATGCCGCAACGGCCGTCCACCGATTTTTCACGGCGCATTGCCCGCAATGTGCACCACATCTTGCAGGACGAGGTCAACCTGGCTCGCCTGCTCGATCCCGCCGGTGGCGCTTACGCCGTAGAGCATCTCACCGATGAGCTGGCGCAGCGCGGCTGGGCCTACTTCCAGGAGATTGAGGCGGCGGGCGGCATCGTAGCCGTGCTGCAAGCGGGCACTGTCCAGGCCCAAATTGCGACCACGGCAGCAGCCCGGCAAAAAGATTTGGCCACCCGCAAAACCGTGATGGTAGGCACCAACCTGTACGCCAATCTGGCAGAAACGCCCTTGCCGCAACCAGAAGCAGAACCAGTGTTACTCACCCGCAAAGAGGAGAAACCTGACCCTAAGCCAGCGCTCACTGCCTTGGCAAATGCAGCCCCAGATGCACAAGTTTCCCTGGCCATTGCCGCCGCCCAGGCCGGGGCGACGCTGGCACAGCTGCGTGAAACGCTTGTGGGAAAGGGTGAGAATGTTGAGGTGATGGCGTTACGGCCGTTCCACCCCGCCGCTCCCTTTGCCACACTACGACGCTGGGCTAACCAGTATACGGAAGACCAAGGTCATCGGCCACAAATTTTTCTGGCCAACATGGGGCCGCTGCGCCAGCACAAAGCCCGCGCCGATTTCAGCCGCAGCTTTTTTGAGGTGGGCGGCTTTGAGCTGCTTGATTCCGATGGCTTTGCCTCGCCAGCAGCCGCCGCCCAGGCCGCACTTGAATCCGGGGCGCAAGCGGTTGTCATTTGCTCCAGCGATGACACCTACCCGGAAATTGTGCCGCCGTTGGTCCAGAGCATTAAGAGCCAGCAGCCAGATACGGCCGTTATCCTGGCAGGCTATCCCAAAGAGCAGATTGAAGCGCACAAAGCGGCGGGCATCGACGCCTTCATTCATTTGGGTGCAGACTGTTTGGCGCTCAACCAATGGCTGCAAGCGAGGCTAAGCGCATGATCGAAGCCCGATTGACCTTAACAGAAGATGTCATCCTGAAAGGGTTTCTGCTGCACTTCAAACACAATCAGCGCGCCTTGCGCTTTGCCCCGCTCATTGGCGGCATCCTGGTCGTCGTGACGCTCGTCAACCTTTTTCAAACTGGCTCCTTTTTCTCAATCTTGCCCACACTGCTGCCCGGTTTATTTCTTGTGGGCATGCCTTACTTTCTCAGATATTTGGCGCAGAGAAACGTGCGCAAGCTGCCCACTTTAGGCAAAGAAATGACCTGGCAGCTCAATAAACAGGGGGTTTCTGGCAGCACAGCCGGCAACACTTTTTCCCAAACCTGGGCCAGCATGGAAGAAGCCCTCATTGCCGAGGATGGGTTCTTGCTCTACTCGCAAAAAATCGTGGCTAACTGGATTCCCAAATCTGCCTTTGCCTCGGAGGCCGATTTTCAACAGGCGCAGCAGCTCATTCAAGCAGGTGTCAAGAAATACAAGTTCATTTAAACGCAGATTGGACCAATTTTAGTCGAGAACAGATGTTGATCTCGACTAAATAAATTGGTCCAATCTTTTGGCAATTGCGTAAATTCGCATTTTCCTAATCAAAAACGGAGAACATCATGATTGAAAAAATTCCTTTTGGCAGAACCGGACACAACAGCACGCGAACCTTGTTTGGCGGTGCCGCTTTTTGGGGAACCCCGCAAGAAGAAGCCAACAAGACACTGGATTTACTGCTGGAATATGGCGTGAACCACATTGATACGGCCGCTTCCTATGGCGATGCAGAATTACGCATCGGGCCCTGGCTCAAGCAGTACCGCGATGAATTCTTCCTGGCTACCAAAACCGAAAAACGCACCTACCAGGAAGCCAAAGAGGAGCTGCACCGCTCGTTAGACCTCCTGAAAACTGACCATGTGGATTTGTGGCAGATGCACATCCTCGTCGAGCCAAAAGAGTGGGAAACCGCGATGGGGCCAGGTGGCGCGCTGGAAGCGTTCATTGAGGCGAGGGAGCAAGGGCTGACTCGCTACCTCGGCGTAACCGGGCATGGTATTACCGTGGCCCAAATGCACATGAAAAGTCTGGAACGGTTTGATTTCGATTCTGTGCTGCTGCCTTACAACCCCACGATGATGCAAAATCCGCAGTACGCCGCTGAGTTTGAGCAGCTTGTGACGGTTTGCCAACAGAAAAACGTCGCCATTCAGACGATCAAAGCGCTCTCCAAAGGGCCGTGGGGTGACAAGCCCAAAACTCATACCACCTGGTATGAGCCGTTTAACACGCAGGCAGAGATTGATCTGGCCGTGCAGTGGGTGCTCAGCCGCCCCGGCGTCTTCCTGAACACGGTTGGCGATACCACCCTGCTGCCCATGGTGCTGGATGCGGCCAGTCGGGTGGATACGGCCGTTCCTCAAGCCATCATCGCCGAACAGATGCAAAGCATCGACATGGAACCGCTGTTTGTTTAGTTGAAGCAAAACAGGCAGCCAGCAAATGAACTGGCTGCCTGTTTTTAGGATGTGGGAGGGAAACGGTCGTTTTAATCAGGCCTGTTTACCCCGAAATCTCGTCGCCTCCCCGCTATGGCTTACTCACCACCGGCAAGAAGATCAAGTAATCTGTCCCGCTGCCCGAATCAACCGGCGTGGCGGTTGGCGACGGCGTCATCGTGGGTGGGATGGCGGTGCCCGTGGGCGTTGCCGTCGCGGTATTGGTTGGCGTCGCCGTTGATGTTGCGGTGGCTGTGGCCGTCGGCGTGCTGCTGGGCGTGGGGGTATGGGTCGGTGTGGCCGATGGCGTGGGGCTGGGCGTCGGCGTTGGGGGAATATTATCGGGCGTGAAAACGGCCGTTAACGTCATATCGCCACCCAACATCACGGCCAGCAACGGATTGGTTTCACCCGGCAGCTCCGTCCAACCAACAAACATGTAGCCAGGAGCCGGAATCGCCTCCACAGCAATGGGCACGTCGCGGAAGTAAATGCCTGTCCACGGATAAGGCGCGCCGCTAATGCCAATCGTTTCTTCATTGATGAGAATGGAGCTAATGCGAATGGCGCCGTGCGCCGGATCAGAGACGTTGAGCGTGACGTTGGCCGTACCGCTCAGGCCAAAATGCTCCACCACATGCTGCCGCTGGTAGCCAGGCCGGTTCACCGCAAAGTCGCGCATCGTTTGTACGGAGCTGTTCCACGCTGTCAGGGAAATGGGACGGCCGTATCGGTCGATATGCTCCTGCATTTCCGGGACCAACGCGGTTTCCATACTATCAATCTGGGCAATTACCCGGTCGGGCACAAATGCAGTGTTGAGCTGATCGGCAAACTGGTTGATGAAGTCGGCGCGGAATTCGGCATTTTCCAGCAGCGCGCGTAGTAAAATCGCCATGGAGGCATTGTAGGGCGGATTGCCTTCCTCGGTGGCCCAGGCCAATCTGTCGTAGGTGTAAAAACCAGACCCGGCGGTCAGGCCAAAGCTTTGATCCAGGTCACTCATCAGCCAACGCCAACGGCCGTCTTGCCCTTCGGGCGCATCGGGATCGTAGGCATCAGTCTGGTAACGCCAGTAATCAATGTTGTTTTGCAGCCAGTCGTTGTTGTTCATGATGATTTCGGCCGTCATGTACTCGATGAAGTTCTGCACATCCATCTGCGTCTGCAAATAAGCGTAGTCGGCCGGATCAGCCACGCCGGTGGTGGTGACAAAATTCATCATGGCGTTGAAATGATCCGCATTCCCTTCTTCCACAATGCCCCGATTGGTCAGCAAGTCCAGGGAATTGTTGTCGATGTCGTATGTCAGGCCCAGGTAATTGTTGTCCAAACGTTCGCGCACGTTGTGGATGCCCCAATATTCGCCGTTCAAAAAGACAACGGCCGGCCGATACGGCTGCGTATCAAAGCTGAGGTGCGAAACCAGGCTCTGCGCCAGAGCATCGCGGAACAGCGTGGTGGACACATCCTGCCCGGAATTGCGCAGGATCAGTCGCTCAAACTCCTCGTTTTTCCAGCCGGGGAAAATTTCATACTCGATCCGATCGGCTCCATACTCCGAGCGCGCATAAATGCGCAACGATTTGACGTGATACGTGGTGCTTTTGGACCCGTGAATGCGCACACCGGCATCCTGGGCAAAGCCCAGCGTGCCGTCTGGCTCGTAAAATTCGATGTGGATCGGCCGTTCCCACTCGATGCCGCTTTGGGCAAAGTTGAGGTAGTTGCCGGGCACGTAGATGCCAATCTCGGGATCAAAAAAGTTGGCGGCATCCGTGGCAATGGAGATGACGGGGAAAGTGTAACGGCCGTTCATGGCCGGGTCTACAAAATAGGTTTGGGTAGCCACAGGACTGGCCAGCGCACCCGGCTTGTCTACCAACGCGCGCACGACCGTGCCCTTGAAAATTTCGCCCGCAGGCGGTGCCCAATAAACATCGTCTTCGGTGGTGCGAATGAGCGAAAGCACGTTGGGATCGCCCGCGCGGCTGTCTACCGTGAGGGGGCCGGTGTAAACGGCCGAACTGGTGGTGGGTTCACTGCCGTCCAGCGTGTAGTAGATGGTGGTGTCTGGCTGATCGGTGGTGATTTCCAACTGGATGCCGTCTGTGTAAAAACCTCCCGCCTGAGAAAGAACGGGCGGCTCTAAAATGTCGCTGTAGCCAGTGGTGGTGTTGCTAGCGCCGGGGGTTGGCTCAGGGAAAAACAGGAACGCACCAGGACCGTCTGGCTGACGGCCGTATGAAATATCCGTTTGCAGCGCAACCTCGGGCAGCAAATCTTCCTGCACGCCACCTGGCGTGGTGAGCATGATGTCTTCGCCCCCCGCGCTAATCTTGAAGTTGGTGTGCAGCGGGCTGCCGGGCACGGCGCGCTCTTTGTCGGAAGCCCACACAAGCAAATAGCCACCCGGCTCGATTGTTTCCGCCGGGAAGACCCATTTGAACGGTTCATCGGGATTGTCGGTGAGGCCGTAACCTTCGAGATTTACGGCCGTTCCTCCCGAGTTGTAAATTTCAATCCAATCTTCGTAATCGCCATCCTCATCGGCGGCGGTGCTGTCGTTGGAAGCGACAATTTCGTTGATGAAAAGAACGGTGGTTTGCGCCGACACCTGCATGCGCGACAGCAAAATCACGCCCAAAAGCAAGGCTATGGCCAGCCAAAACCAACGATAATGCAAACGACTGTGAGATGTGCGAAACTGGAACATATGCTCCTCCTTAAACCCAATAACAAGTTGACACGAAACTAAAAGATAAAATAACCGGGCCGCCCGTTACAGGATTGGCCAGGTAAAACGCGTTTGGTTTTCTAAAAATTTAATCTTTCAGCGAGCAGATGAATGGATGAAGGAACACGTATCGAGAGTTTGTCGGTTTTCTAGCACACGAACGCAAGGCATGACAAATCTAAGGAAAATTAGACAGCTTTTACATTACGGAATGAATTACAAAACAGCTATAATGCGTCCAAAACCACACTGAACATTGAGGGATTCACCATGATTCAAGCCAAGTACACTTTATCTGAAGAAACGTTACTGGAGGGATTTGAACTGCACTTTCAGTATAAACTTCACTTCGTTCGCAGATTTTGAGCAGGTACGTGATTTCATTAAAAACAGCGTGCCTAAACACAAAATCTCTGATTTGTAAGCCCCACTCACGCAACAGATCATAAAAAAGAGGCAACCAGTAAAATAGCTGATTGCCTCTTTTTCATTTACGGCCGTTCGCCTAAAGCACCTAGTTGGTCACAATCACCAATTCTGGCGGATTTGTACTTTCGCGGCTGTTGAAGATGTTACGGCCGATTTCATCCGCAATGAGTGCCAAACTAATCGTACCGTCGCCGTTAACGTAAGCTGTCACATCAACCTCGATGTAGCTGCCCGTTATCACTGCACCTGAATTGTTGATAACAGTGCCTATGGCTGGCGCATTGCTATAGGAGATATTGCTTTCTACCCAGCTATTATCAGCCACTTCAGCGACGGCAAAGCCAGCGCTACCGCTGTTCACGTAAACACGCAGTGTCGCGCTACTCACATTATTGCCCACGCCTTGCACATCAAAACGCAGGTAACTGGCCATCACCGGCAAATCGTCTGTACCTAAGCTACCGATAGTGCCGTAATTAACGGTGGACCGATTAGACAGCACAATGGCATCGGCTACTGGATTAAAAGTAAAGGTGCCACCAGCACCGGGCGTGGGTGTGTTAGTGGGTACGGGGGTATTCGATGGCGTTGGCGTTACCGTTGGCGGCAGCGTCGCACTGGGCGTCGGCGTGATGGATGGCGTCACCGTCGGGGGCGGGGTGACGGTGGGCGGCATTGTGGCCGTAGCCGTAGGTGTGTTGGTGGGGGTTGGCGTTGGCTGGCCATTATCGAGGATGAATACGGCCGTTAACGACAAATCTCCACTCAATGTCAACGAAAGCGTGGCGCTGGTTTCGTTGGGCAGTTCGCTCCACCCGGCAAAAATATAGCCAGCCGCCGGAATTGCCTCCACTTCAATCGGTACGTCCTGGAAGTAAATGCCTGTCCACGGATACGCTATGCCACTCACGCCAATCGTCTCATCATTGATCAGCACAGAGTTAATGCGCACGGACCCTTGTGTCGGGTTAGAAACGTTCAGCGTCACGTTAGCCGTGCCACCTAAACCAAAGCGATCTATGACATGCTGCCGCTGGAAGCCTGGCCGACTTTGGGCAAAGGTGCGCATGACCTCGACACTGCTATTCCAGGCGGGAATGGAGAGCGGACGGCCGTATCGGTCGATATGTTCTTGCACTTCAGGCGCAATCCCTGCTTCCATAGCATCAATCTGAGCAATGACCCGCTCGGGCACAAAAGCAGTATTCAGCTGATCGGCAAACTGGTTAATAAAGTCCGTGCGGAATTCATCATTTTCCAGCAGCGCGCGCAGCAAAACTGCCATTGAGGCATTGTAGGGTGGATAGCCCGGTTCGGTGGCCCAGGCCAACCGATCATAGGCTACCGCCCCGGCGCCGCCAGCCAGACCAAATGCCTGATCCAGATCGCCCATCAGCCAGCGCCAACGGCCGTCTTGCCCTTCCGGCGCATCGGGATCATACGCATCCGTGCGATAACGCCAGTAATCAATGTTGTTTTGCAGCCAGTCGGTATTGTTCATGATGATTTCGGCCGTCATGTACTCGATGAAGTTTTGCATGTCCATCTGCGTGTGCATGTAGGCGTAGTTGGCCGGATCTGCCAGACTGTTGCTGTTAACAAAGTTCATCATCGCATTGAAATGATCGGCGGTGCCTTCCTCTACCACGCCGCGATTCGTTAACAGATCAATATCATTGTTGTCCAGATCATACGTCACCCCAATAAAATTATTGTCCAACCGTTCACGAACGTTGTGCACGCCCCAATATTCGCCATTCAAAAAGACGATAGCTGGACGGTACGGCTGCGTATCAAAGCTGAGATGGGAGACCAAGCTTTGAGCCATCGCGTCGCGGAACATCGTGGCGTAGATATCTTGACCAGAATTACGCAAAATCAGCCGCTCAAACTCGTCATTTTTCCAACCAGGGAAGAGATCATACTCAATCCGGTCTTGCCCATATTCTGAGCGGGCGTAGATGCGCAGCGATTTGAAGTGGTAAATAGTGCTCTTGGAGCCATGAATACGCACCCCGGCGTTTTGGGCAAAGCCCAATGTGCCATCTGCTTCGTAGAACTCAATGTGAATCGGCCGTTCCCACTCAATACCGCTTTGGGCGTAATTGGTGTAGTTGCCGGGCACATAGATGCCAATTTCGGGGTCGAACAGGTTATCGGCATCTGTGGCAATGGAAATAACGGGAAGGGAGTAACGGCCGTTTGCTGCCGGATCTACAAAATAGGTCTGTGTTGCCGCTGAGCTGGCCAGCGCCCCAGACTTGTCTACCATCGCCCGTACAACCGTGCCCTTGAAAATCTCATTGGCTGGTTCTTGCCAAAAAACGTTGGGCAGCGTCGTGCGAATGGTAGAGAGGTCATTGGGATCCCCCACGCGACTGTCAATGGTGATAGGTCCGGTATAAACGGCCGAACTGGTTGTAGGCTCGCTGCCATCCAATGTGTAGTAGATGGTGGTGTCGGGCTGGTCAGTGGTCAGCTCAAGCTGAAACCCGGTCGCATAAAAGCCACCGGTTTGTGACATAACGGGCGGTTCCAAAATATCTGTGTAGCCGGTGGTGGTGTTGCTAGCACCAGGCGTTGGCTCCGTAAAAAACAAGAGCGCCCCGGAGCCATCCGGTTGATGACCATAAGACAGATCGGTTTGTAATTCAACCTCAGGCAGTAAATCCTCTTGCACGCCGCCGGGCGTGGTTAGCACAATGTCTTCGCCACCCGCGCTGATTTTAAAGTTGGTGTGCAACGGACTGCCGGGCACAGCTCGCTCTTTGTCCGACGCCCAGACAATGAGATAGCCACCTGGCTGAATGGTTTCCGCCGGGAAAACCCATTTGAATGGTTCGTCGGGATCATCGGTCAAGCCATAGCCATCCAGATTTACGGCCGTTCCTCCTGAGTTATAAATTTCTATCCAATCTTCAAAATCGCCATCTTCATCAGCCAAAGTGCTGTCATTTGAAGCGACAATCTCGTTGATGTAGAGCACGGTTGTCTGCGCCGACACCAGCGGGCGCGACAGCAGCACAACGCCCAAAATGAGGGCAACCAGTAAAAATATCCAGCGAGACGGCAAACGAAACAAGGATACACGAGTGTGAAACATAAATTTTCCTCCAAAATGGTTCTTCCTTACCAAGACCGACACACGTCTTGGCAATAACACGACACAAGAGATTCACAATTTGCCTTATGGCAAACAAGCCAAAACAGAGATCATTTTGGCAATTGGGCGACTATTTTTCGTTCGATTACCCCGATAAATCTAAACACGGATAATCGATACGATTATGGGATTTTGGGTTATAAAAAATGGCTAAGATTGGTTACACTTAGGTTGACAGCAAAGAAAGACAACATAAATATTACATAATTTTCGGCTTACAAATAAAATTACAGATGGTTTTAGAGCGAATTACCGTAGTGGATACGGCCGTTTCTCGCGACATCATCACTGTAAAAATGCAAAGCATCCAAATGGAATCTCTGTTTGTCTAAAAAGAATGGGACGCTGATTAACGCAGATGACGCGGATAAGAAATGTCTGAGTATCAACATTTTGAGCTAACAAAAGAAATTATTGGGACATTCTATGATGTCTACAATGCCCTTGGTTATGGCTTTCTAGAAAAAGTCTATGAAAATGCGTTAGCTATTGAGCTTGGCATTCGTGGCTTTCAAATTGAGCAACAAAAACCAATTTCAATTCACTATCGCGGGCAAGTCATCGGTGAATATTTTGCGGACATTCTGGTCAACGACCTCATTATCGTTGAACTGAAAGCAGTCAGGGCGTTGGTAAAAGACCATGAAGCACAACTGCTAAACTATCTAAAAGCGACTCCTTATGAGGTAGGCTTACTTTTAAATTTTGGCCCTCAGCCCAGCTATAAACGCAAAGCATTCAGCAATCACAACAAACCAACATTGCAAGAAATTAAAAATCAGCGTCATCCGCGTTAATCAGCGTCCCATTCCTTTGGAGTTTCTACATGAACCAACCAGATTTCACCAAAATCGAGTCAAAAATAAAATGATGAATCCTGATTTCAAATCAACTATCAATCAACGAGTAAATCAACGGGAAATACGGCCGTTCCTTCCACCCCCACCTCCACCTGGCAAACCCTGGAACAAATCGGGGTACGGCCGTTCTACACCCCCACCGATCTAAGCAACATGGAACACCTCAACTTCGTCGCCGGGATTCCCCCTTACCTGCGCGGCCCCTACCCCGCCATGTACGCCGTACGGCCGTGGACCGTGCGCCAGTATGCCGGATTCAGCACCGCCGAAGAGAGCAACGCCTTCTATCGGCGCAACCTCGCCGCCGGGCAGCGTGGCCTCTCCATCGCCTTCGACCTGGCCACCCACCGCGGCTACGACTCCGATCACGAACGCGTCGTCGGTGATGTGGGCAAGGCAGGCGTGGCCATCGACTCCATTTTGGACATGCGCATCCTGTTCGATGGCATCCCGCTGGACAAAATGTCCGTCTCCATGACGATGAACGGCGCGGTGCTGCCCATCATGGCCTTCTACATCGTTGCCGCCGAAGAGCAAGGCGTAGCCCACGAACAGCTCACCGGCACCATCCAAAACGACATCCTCAAAGAGTACATGGTGCGCAACACCTACATCTACCCGCCCGCCCCTCCATGCGCATCGTCGGCGACATCTTCGCCTACACCGCCCGCGAGATGCCCAAATTCAACGCCATCAGCGTCTCCGGCTACCATATGCAGGAAGCCGGAGCCACCGCCGACATCGAGCTGGCCTACACCCTGGCCGACGGCCTGGAATATTTACGCGCGGGCATCGCCGCCGGGATGAACATCGACGACTTCGCCCCGCGCATCTCCTTCTTCTGGGCGATTGGCATGAACGTGTTCATGGAGATTGCCAAAATGCGCGCTGCGCGGCTGCTGTGGGCCAAAATCGTCAAGCAGTTCAATCCGCAAAACGAGAAGTCGATGGCGCTGCGCACCCACTGCCAAACCTCCGGCTGGAGCCTGACGGAGCAGGACCCGTTCAACAACGTCACCCGCACCTGCCTGGAAGCAATGGCCGCAGCGTTTGGCGGCACCCAATCGCTGCACACCAACGCCCTGGACGAAGCAATCGCCCTGCCCACCGACTTTTCGGCGCGGATTGCCCGCAACACGCAGCTTTACTTGCAGCACGAAACCGGCATCACCCGCACCGTCGATCCGTGGGCCGGATCGTATCTCGTCGAAACGCTCACCCACGAGCTGGCCCACCGCGCCTGGGCGCACATTCAGGAAGTGGAAGAATTGGGCGGCATGGCCAAAGCGCTGGAAACGGGCCTGCCCAAGATGCGCATCGAAGAGGCCGCCGCCCGTCGCCAGGCGCTCATCGACTCTGGCCAGGAAACGATTGTGGGCGTCAACAAGTACCGGCTCGACCAGGAAGACCCGATTGATATTTTAGAAGTGGACAATACGGCCGTTCGCCAAGCCCAAATCGCCCGACTGGAAGAACTGCGCGCCAATCGGGACGACGCCGCAGTCGAAAAAGCGCTCAACGCCCTCACTGCCGCCGCCGAATCTGGTGAAGGCAACATGCTGGAACTGGCGGTCAACGCCGCCCGCGCCCGCGCCAGCCTGGGCGAGATTTCCGGCGCGTTGGAGCAAGTCTGGGGTCGCCACAAAGCCACCATCCGCTCGATTGGCGGCGTCTACAGCAGCGAATTTGGAGAGAAAATGGAGATTGAAACCGTGCGCCGCATGGCCGACGAATTTGAGCAGCAAGAGGGCCGCCGCCCGCGCATCATGGTAGCCAAAATCGGCCAGGACGGCCACGATCGCGGCGCCAAAGTGGTGGCCACCGCCTTCGCCGACCTCGGCTTCGACGTGGACATCGGCCCACTCTTCCAAACTCCCGCCGAGGTGGCTAAACAGGCCATCGAAAACGATGTGCACGTGGTGGGGATCAGCTCGCTGGCGGCGGGGCACAAGACGTTATTGCCGCAGTTGGTGGAGGAGTTGGGGAAATACGGCCGCTCCGACATCATGGTCGTCATCGGCGGCGTCATCCCGGCTCAGGATTACCAATTCTTGTATGACCACGGCGCAGCCGCCATCTTTGGCCCCGGCACGGTTATTCCCGTCGCCGCCCAAAAAGTGCTGAACGAACTGCGCCAACGTTTAGGACATAACGATTAAATGAGTAACGAGATTATTTCTTATCTGGAAATGTGCCAGAGAGAAGGCACAAGTTTGCAAAAAGGCATGAATTTTCAGCTGAATGATGATCATTCCGTTATTTTGATGTCTGTAAGAGCAAATGCTCCCTACCAAGATCGAATCGAAGATGACGGAATGACATTAATCTATGAAGGTCATGATGAACCAAGAAGTGCAAAGAACTCAAATCCTAAAAGCGTAGACCAACCTGAATTTACAAGTTCGGGGAAATTAACTGAAAACGGTAAATTCCATAGGGCTGCCCAAGCTCATAAACTGCAAGGAGTAGCACCCGAACCTATCCGAGTTTATGAAAAACTCCGCGCTGGCATTTGGTCATACAATGGATTATTCCATCTAGTTGATTCATGGACACAATTCGAAGATGGAAGGAAAGTTTTTAAATTCAAATTAGTTGCTATAGATGATCATTCCATCTCGATTAACAGTCGTATTGAAAATTCAGAAAGAACACGTGTCATACCGACTCACGTCAAGCTTGAAGTATGGAAGCGAGACAAAGGACGTTGCGTAACGTGTGGCGCCACAGATGAACTTCATTTTGATCACATTATTCCCTACTCAAAAGGCGGCACATCTTTGAAAGCAGAAAATATTCAATTGTTATGCGCTCGTCATAATTTGGAAAAGCGAGATAAATTAGTTTGATTAGTATCAACCCAGTCAATAGACTCGGAAATTTGATCGGATAACGCTAACGTCCGATTTCAGGATTCCATTTTCAGGCACAAAAAAAGACGGGTTCCAGAGGAACGGCCGTCTTCTTTCAACTTTATTTGTGATTTAGTAGATATTATTTCTTCTCCTCCCCCAATGGATACGTAACCATAAACGTCGTGCCCTTGTCTGCATCGGACTCAAACGACACACGTCCCTGTAAGTAGGATTCTGTTAGCAGTTTCATGCTGTAGGTGCCCAGCCCACGGCCTTCCCCTTTTGTGGAAAAGGAGCGCTGAAAAATCTGTAGCTGAATATGCTTGGGCATCACTTTGGGGTTGTGCACCCACAAACAAACAGAATCTCCCTGCCGCTCGCAGCCGACCGTCACAGTCTCGCCTGCGGTAGACGCTTCCAGCCCATTCTTGAGCATATTACTCAGAACGCGCCCTATCAGCGCAGCATCAGACCACACCAACACATTTTCCGCTGCGGCATCCAGTTCAATGCGCTTGCCTTCAGCTACGCTGTGATTGCGGTACAAAGCAATTAACCGTTGCAGCAGTTCATTGGTATAAAAAGGGGCCGCTTCAGTTGTCAGGTCACCACTTTCGGCAGCCATGAGCTGCGCCTGCGCTTTAATCTCGTCGATCAACTGTGACGAAACCTGCGACAGCATGCTATCAATCTGAAATTCGCGTAATTCAGCCGGATCATCCATGGAAACAAATATATCTACCAGTCCCTTAATGACGCTGGCTGTATTGGTGATGTCGTGGAAGAAAATTCGCTCCAGCACGCGCCGCCGCTTTTCATCACTGATATCTACCATGGAAAAAACGGTGTATGGCTCTTCCCCAAATTCAGATGGCGTCGCCCACACACGTAAATCGAGTGCAATCATATCCTCATCCCTTTGGGAAAGAATACGACACTCCTGAACATCAGCTGAACCTTTTTGGGCCCGTGCAATCGCTTTCGCTGCACCACATTGGCTGCAAAATTCTGTGGTGCCACAACCCCCTTTCGTCTCAAATGCATGAATACAGCCTACGGCTTCGCCAACTTTGGCGCCCAATACGGTTTGCTTATCTGGAGTGTAGGCAATTTTCTGAAAGGCTGAATTGGCGTACACGATTTTTCGGTCCTGATTTAATAGCACGACTGAATTGGGTACGGCCGAAAACATCTGGTCTAGTTGTCGTAAGGTTTCGGGCTGTTTAACCTGGAGATGAATAGACTCCTCGGGCAAGTGACTGTGAGGCCGTTGTTTAGACTCAACTGGGGTGGATATGATCATTTTGTAAATATCCTTCTGGGACGCTCAGACCCAATAGAAGTTTCCGAATCGAAGCTTGTTGAAACTTCTACTTTTCCGCCAACAAATTTCTCTCTGGCCAGTATAGGAAGCGATTGAAACCAAAAACAATAGGAAATGTTGTACATTTTTCCTATGCTCAACCGCGTTTTTCAGCGCACGACGCGCCGAGTCAATCACACAATTTCTTCACAATTTTTTAGTATCCTGTTGGCACGGTAATTTATCAGCGACCCGTATCTTTTGCGCGCCTCATGCGTCTGAAGTGGGTGAGGGTGACCGTGAAGAATTGTGATGACAAGCTGCTACAACAGGCTCGGAACTTTGATCGAACGGCGTTAACGGCCGTTTACGACCAATACCACCCCCTGCTCTACCGCTACATCACCCGGCAGGTCAGCGATGGGGAAACGGCACGGGAATTAACGGCCGTTGTCTTCGAACGATTTCTGGCAGCCCTGAAAACCGGTAACGGTCCCGAAACCCAGCTCAAGGCGTGGCTTTATCGCACCGCCCACAATCTGGTCATCGACCATTACCGCCGGCAAGCCCACCGCAACCATCTGCCCTTGCCAGAAGTTCTGCCCAGCGGCACTGATTCACCCGGCCAACTCGCCGAACAGCACCTGCTGGGCGAACAGGTCATCACCGCCCTGCAAACGCTCACGCCAGAGCAGCAGCAGGTCATCACCCTCAAATTTTTAGAAGGCTTTTCGAACGCAGAAGTGGCTGACCTGATGCACAAACCGATCGGGGCCATCAAAGCTTTGCAGCACCGCGGCCTGGCCCGCTTGCAAAACATCCTGGCGCCGCAGCCAATTGAGGAGCGTGTGGCATGACCAATAACTTTACCGACATTTTGGATGAAGCACTGGAAGCAGTGAAAACGGAACCGGTAACGGCCGTTCTTCAACGCTACCCCGAACACGCCCACACCCTCGCCCCTTTGCTCACCGCTGCGGAGAAGTTGGGGGACTGGCAAACCATTACGGCCGAAACGGCCGTTTCCCCCAGCCTCAACGCCAATTGGCAAACGGCCGATCGCGCCCATTTCCTCGACCAAATCGAGCAATTACCGCCCGTACCCGTATCTCCCGGCCCGCTCCTGCGTCTGAAAGGGTGGCTGACGCAAACACGCACAGCCATTCGTAATCGGAATAACCATAAGGAGCAAAAACCCATGAACGTAATCTTTGCCCGCGCAATCGCTACAGCCCTCGTCTTGTTTGGTATAGGCGGGGGAACCGTGGCCATGGCCAATGAAAGCCTGCCCGACACCCCACTCTATCCCGTCAAGCTGATGCTCGAAGAAACACGCATGAACATGGCCGACAACCCGGTTGAGCAAGCCAAACTGCAAACCGAACTGGCCCAGGTTCGCCTGGAAGAAATGACCCAGCTGGCTCTGGCAGGCAATGCCGTTGGCGAAGCCCAACTGACCCAGCTACAAACCCATCTGCGAACCGCCCTCCAGTTGGCTGCCCAAACGGGCGACCCCGAACTGGTTGGCCTGCTCACCCAAATGCAGACCATGCTGCAAAATGAGCAGCAAACAATGGCCCAATTGGGCGAACCAGTGCAAGCAAAGCTGGGCGAAGCCCAACTCATCATGAACCAATATCAGGAACAAGCCCAAGCTGGCCTGGAAGATCCCCAAATGTTCCGCTGGCAGCAGGCGCAAGATGAGGATTGGGAACCAGCAGGCAGCCGCCAACAACACGGTCAGGATGCCGACAGCGAAGACAATGGACAGTATGGCCCCGGCGATGGCACCTGCCTTGGTGAAGACTGTGAACCAGCCGGTGATCAAAATCAGTACGGCCAAGACGAAAACAATGCCGACCAACCCTACGGCCCCAATGGACCCAATGGCCCCAGCGACGGCACCTGCCCCAACAACGAGGATTGCGAACCCGTCGGTGATGCCAACCAGTACGGCCAAGACCCCGACAACAGCGGCCAAAACGGTGATGGCGATGGTGATGGCGTTTGCGATAACGACTGTGACCCCGTCGGTGACGAAAACCAGTATGGCCAGGATGATGACAGCAGCGGCCAAAATGGTGATGGCGACGGTGATGGCATCTGTGATAACGATTGTGAACCCGTTGGCGACGGCCCTCAGCCAGATAACGGCAATGGCAATGGGCATGGCAACGGCGGCTAATATTTAGACCCCTCCACTTTGGTTTAGAGAACCGCAAAAAAGCCGGCACGGTTATCACAATCGTGTCGGCTTTTTGTATTACCAACCCCCGACAAAAGTCATCCCTACATGGACCAAAGATCAGGTGACGGCCGTAAAATCTGTGCTACACTTTCATTAGATAATCATCTAATATCAAAATCCGAGTGTGCAACATGTCTCAACCAACAGGTGGTCTGGCCACCTACCTTGAAAAAACCAAACAGTTCAGCCCAAATGCGCGGCTGGTGCTCATCTACAGCGCCTTTACCGGCCTCGCCTTTGGCGTTTTTCGCTTCTTGTTCAACTTTTACGTCCTCAGCCTGGGCGATGCCTACAACGAAGCGTTTGTCGGTTCCCTGCAAACCGCTTCCTCCTTCGCCTCCATCCTCATGGCGCTGCCCGCCGCCTACCTGGCGGAGCGCTTCTCACAAAAGAAGATCATGATCCACACGGCGCTCATCAGCAGCCTGGCAATGATTGGGTTGGTGCTGTTTCCCTACCGCTGGCTGCTCATCCTGTTCAACATGGTGGCAGGTGTGAGCATGAGCATGCGGCAGGTGGCTATGGCCCCCTTCCTCATGGCCAACACTTCAGAAAATGAACGGCAGTGGGTCTTCAGCTTCAACTTTGGCCTGATGACCGTATCTGGATTTTTTGGCAATTTGCTCGGCGGTTGGCTGCCCACCTGGCTGGGCGGCTGGTTCGACGCGGCGCCCACCGACACCCTGGCCTACCAACTGGCCCTCGGCAGCATGATGATTGTGACGATCCTGTCAATCGGCCCACTCACGCGCATCATTATGCCGCCTGTGGACCATGAGCGGCGCGTAGAGCTGCCCTGGGTGCAGCTGCGCCGCTACGGCTGGGGCCTGAGCCAGTTCCTGCTGCCGCAGCTCATCATTGGCCTGGGCGCCGGGCTGATGCAGCCCTTCATGAACATCTACTTCCGCAATGTGTACGAAAGGCCAGACCCACCCATCTCTATGGTGTTTGCCATTGGTGGGCTGGCGATGGCCATTGCCCAATTTTTAGGCCCGCCGCTGGCGGACAAGTACGGCAAGATTCACACCGTCATCCTGACCCAGATTTTCTCGGTGCCGTTTTTGCTGCTGCTGGGGCTGGGGGCGTGGCTGGTGCCGGGTGGCATGGCTGCCGCCAGCGTCTGGTTTTTTGTGGCGGGCATTGCCTATATTTTCCGCCTGGCGCTGATGAATCTGAGCAATCCGGTCTACCAAACCTTTGTGCTAGAACACGTGCCGACGGATGTACAGGCGTTGGCCATGAGCCTGAATTCGCTGTCGTTCCAGTTTGGCTGGTTTATCATGCCGCAAGTGAGCGGCTGGCTACAGGTGCGTTTTGGCGAATTTGGCTTTGTACCGATTTTTGGCATGGTGGCCATCTTTTACCTGCTAGCAACGGCTCTAGAATGGCAGTTGTTTGACCGCAGCAAACGGCCGTTACCCACCTTTGCCCCCTCTTCTGGCGATTAAGACACAACGTCAGACAACTGGGATACAATTACGCTCCGTAAACACCAGACCAGCCGTATCGGTAAGAAAAAGTTGTAGGAGCGTATTGTATGCCCTTAGCGTGGATGGTAAATGCGGTGTGGGTGGCCATTACGGCCGTTGCCATCGTTGTCCTCTTTTCCCGACTGCTTAAAACAAAATTACCCCTCGGCCTTATCGGGGCTGCGGTGCTCACTGTGGTTTTGGGCCAGGGACTGATCCTCTGGTTTTATAATCCCAATGTGCCGATTCTCAGCACAACGCAGCGCAATATCTGGTTGGCGATTGCCTTCTTTATGGCCCTTAGCACCACCCTGCGCGCCATCAAATGGTTGCTCCTGGAGCTGCTTGTTGCCCGCCGCAACATTAAAATCCCCCCGTTTTTGCTAGACATTACCGAATGGTTTGTGCTGCTCATCGTCGTTTTCATCACCATTCGGCTGGTTTTTGGCGTGGAGCTGACCGGCTTGCTCGTCACCTCCACTGTCGCCTCGGCCATCATCGGTTTGGCGCTGCAAGATACACTGGGCAACCTGATTTCGGGTATTTCGCTGCAAATCGAATCGCCGTTTGCCGTGGACGACTGGGTAGAAATCGACGGCATTGAGGGCATCATTGTGCGGCAAAATTGGCGCACGCTCACGCTGCGCACTCGCGAAGATCATCGCGTCATGCTCACCAACAGCACCGTCGCCCAGAGCAAAATCATCAACTATTCCCGCCCCACCAACAGCCAGATCCAGTCAGTTTATCTCACGCTCAGCGAGAGCTATTCACCCACCATGGTGAAAAATATTCTTATCGAAGCCGTCACGAGTTTGGATGATGTCCGGCTGCATCCCCGGCTGCGCTCCCATGTGGTGTCGATGCAGGATGGCTGCGTGACGTATGGCCTGAGCTACTGGCTGGATGATTACAGCGACAAGGTGATTGCCCGCGACAAGGTGCTCACGCGGGCCTGGTATTCGCTGCACCGGGCCGGTATTGCCATTCCTGATCCCACCGGCAACTATCAAGTCACGCTCATTCCCGAAGATGCCGCGCAGCGCCAGCATGAAGCCCTACAGGCGCAGCTGTTCGACGCCATGCAGTCGCTTCATTGGCTGGATGTTTTAAGCGAGCCGCAGCTGAAACAGTTGGCCAACCGTGCGGCCGTTTCTACCTACACCAGCGGCGAACATCTCGTTAAACAGGGAGAATCAGGGGATTCACTATTCATCATCACCAGAGGATCGGTTTCGGTGTACGTACGCTCGGCAGACGGCCGTTCCGTCTACGCCAACCAGCTCTCTGCCGGGGACTTTTTTGGCGAGACGAGCCTGCTCACCGGTGAAGCCCGCTCTGCCTCCATTCGCGCCAATGAAGACACCGACGTCATCATCATCGACAAGGAAGCATTTGCCAACGTGCTAACCCAAGACCCCACCATTCTGGAACGGTTTGTCACTGCCCTGGAACGCCGCCAGGAAGGCATCAGCCAAAGTTTGCAGCAAGATTCAGCCCTCAGACGGCAAGAAATGGAAAACGGCCGTGACGCTTTCATCCAGCGTATCCGGCGCTACTTACGTGTGCCATAAATTTTTTGCCACAGAGGGCACGGAGATTTAAGAGGCATTCTTTTATCTCTTTCCCCTCTTTGTCCTCTGTGGCTAATTTTCGCTAGCAGACATGGTAAATCCTGCTAAAATCAGAGGACATTAATAAGTACGGCCGTTCCCCAGCGACTTTAGAACCACAAAGTCACCCACAATCGGGCACGCGCCACCGACCCTTCACAATTTCCCAATCTTAGACCGTCACATTACAGACCCTTTACAGGAGTGTTTCATGTCAGACGACTTCATCTTTCACGGTTCCCTCAGTGAACTGGACCCAGACCTTTCCCAATTACTACAACGCGAAGACGACCGCCAGGACAGCACCATCATTCTCATCGCCTCCGAAAGTGCTTCCCCAGAAGCCGTGCGCGAAGCCATGAGCAGCAACTTTGCCAACATCTACGCCGAAGGCTACCCCCGCGAAGAAAGCCGCCGCCAAACCGAAGCAGAAATCTTCGATATGGATTTTGAGCTTGCCCATTACCGTCGCTACTCCGACCCACGCTATTACAAAGGCGTCGAGTACGCCGACATGCTAGAAGCGCTCACCCGCCGTCGGGCAGCTGAACTTTTTGCCGCCAACGGCATCACCGCCGATCAACTTTATGTCAATGTACAACCACTGAGTGGCGCACCCGCCAACAGCGCCGTTTACACCGCCTTGCTCAATCCGGGCGACACTATTTTGGGCTTAAACCTCAACGACGGCGGCCACCTTTCCCACGGCACCAGAATCAACCGCTCCGGCAAACATTACCATGGCGAAACCTACTTCGTGGATGAAAAAACCGAGCTGCTAGACTACGACGACATCGAAAAGCGCGCCGTGGCCACCCAGCCAAATATCATCGTAGCCGGCTTTTCTGCCTACCCGCGCATCATCGACTGGCAGCGCTTCCGCGCCATTGCCGACAAAGTGGGTGCCTATCTGCTGGCTGACATTTCCCACATTTCTGGCCTGGTTGCCTCCGGCGTGCATCCCAGCCCCATTGGCATTGCCGATGTGGTGATGACCACCACCCACAAAAGCCTGTGCGGCCCACGTGGGGCCATGATTTTGACCCACCGGCGCGACCTGTTCCGCAAAATTGATCGGGCCGTTTTTCCTGGAGAACAGGGTGGCCCCCATCTCAACACGATGGCGGCGTTGGCCATTGCCCTCAAGCTGGCCAACACCGACAAATTCCGCGCCTTGCAGCAGCGCATCGTAGACAACGCCCGCCATCTGGCCCAAAAGCTGGAAGAGCATGGCCTGCGCACCATTAGCGGCGGCTCAGACAACCACTTGCTGCTGGTAGACACCAAAAGCGTGTCTCACAACGGCGTACACCTTTCTGGCGACATGGCCGCCCGCGTACTGGATGTGGTGGGGATTGTGCTCAATCGCAACACCATCCCGGGTGATGTGGGCGCGCTGAACCCCACCGGCTTGCGCCTGGGTACGGTCTGGATTAGCCAGCTGGGCTTTGGCAACGCCGAGGTTGATTTGCTGGCTGAAGCGATTGCCACGGCGCTGAATGGCTGCACGCCTTTCACCTACACGGCGCTGGGCGGCAAAGAGCAGCTGCGCGCCAAGGTAGACTTTGCCGCCTTGCAGCGGGCCCGCGAGATTGTGCGCTTGCTGCGGAAGGTGACTGCGCCAACGGCCGTTTCCCACACCATCCAAATTCGCGGCGACGAAGCGACCAGCTTCCTCAACTACGCGCTCAGCAGCGACATATTGGCCCTGGCAGATGGCGATACGCAACCCACAAATCTAGCCATAGATGCCCAGGCGATGGTTCCGGCGACATTGAAACGATTGACCGCCAACCGTTATCATCTGCGCTTTGCCGACGCCGCCACGGCCCAAAAAGCCGTCACCTGGCTGTCTGATCTGTCCGATGGCTACGTGAACTTCGGCGATTTGTACGCCAAGTTGCCCGGCGCGGTCGTAGTAAAAGCGATCCAGCCTGAGGTTGATTTACCCGCGCCAGAAGCAGGCGCAGCGGTGGCCAGCAAGCCATTCTTCATCGGCCATGCGCAGGTGAACGGCGGCGCAGCGCTGCCCGCCTTTAGCTGGCGTGAACCGGAAGATGCACCAATGAAACGCACCACCCTGTACGACGCCCACGTGGCGCTAGGCGGGCGCATAGTGCCATTTGGCGGTTACGAAATGCCCGTGCGTTACGAAACGTCAGTGGTGGAAGAGCACATGGCCGTGCGCGAAGCGGCTGGTCTGTTTGACGCCACCCATATGGGCGTGTTCGACGCCCAGGGCGAGCATGTAGTGGAATTCCTGAACACGGTGCTCAGCAACGATGTTTCTGCGCTCAACGTGGGCCAATCCCACTACACCTACCTGATGCTGCCCGACGGCTCGGTTATTGACGACTTGCTCGTCTACCGGCTGGGCGCCGAGCGGTTCATGCTGGTGGTCAATGCCTCCAACAATGACAAGGATTGGGCGTGGCTGAACGCGGTGAACAAGGGCGAGGCGATGATTGATGCGGAACGGCCGTATGCCAAAATCCAGCATCCTGTGCAGCTGCGCGACCTGCGTGACCCGCAGTACGGTCCTGAGTGCCGCGTAGACATGCCGCTGCAAGGCCCCCGCGCCACCGACATCTTGCTGGCCCTCTGTGACGATCCGGCGCTGGCTCGACGCATCAAAGGTCTGCCGTGGGCTGGCCTCACGCAAGGCAATGTCGGCGGCTTTGATCTCATCGTTTCGCGCACCGGTTACACCGGCGAACGGGTGGCCTACGAACTGTTTGTCCATCCCGACAAAGCGCCCGATTTGTGGGCGGCTCTGTTGGAAGTGGGGGAATCGATGGGTCTGAAGCCGTGCGGTTTGGCAGCGCGTGACAGCACCCGCACCGAAGCAGGTTTGCCGCTTTACGGCCACGAACTGGCCGGGTCAATGAACCTGAATCCGGGCGATGCAGGGTTTGGCAGCTACGCCAAGCTGTGGAAGCCGTTCTTCGTCGGTCGGGCCGCCTTCATTGCCCATGAACAGGCGCGTGACCAGGTGGTGGTGCGCTTCCGTATGGATGAGAAGGGTGTGCGCCGTCCCGATGGTGGCGACCCGGTTCTGGACAAGCGGGGCAAGGTAATCGGCACAGTCACCAGCTGTGCCATTGATAGTGAAGGGTATTTGCTGGGCCAGGCGGTAGTGCCGGTGAGCATGAGTGCGGAAGGTACGGCCGTTTCCATCTACCAACTTGGTGGGGGCCAGCGCGCCATCCGCGTTCCCGATAGTGTGGGCATCGGTGCCCGGCTGCCCATGCCTGATGGAGCGACGATTTTGTCGCGCTTCCCTTCGCGCAAAAAGTAAACAAGCCATAGAGAAAACAGCGTTCTTTGTTTTCTCTACGGCAGTAAAACTGAAAACGACCCGGAGCATCCAGGTCGTTTTCAGGCAGAATTGCAAAATTGTGTGTGTGAGACAAGTTGATCAACGTCTATTGTTTAGCTGGATGTGTCAGGTTCGCCCTTTGACCGCTTTCCGTCCAGGCGGCTGCACAATCACTGGCTATTTTGGTAACTGCTCAACAAATCTCTAAGATAAAGGCATTGTAGAGGAACGGCCGTTGCCATACCGCTCAATATGCCACACCTGTTTTGTAAAATTCATCACCCATACGATGAATATCTCATTTCAGTTGACATGCCGCTGGCTAACGTGTAGGATTGCGGGTCACGGGCAGCAGGACGGGAAGACCTAGTCTGCCTGATCCCAATTACTTTTAAGGAGTCGCCAATGCGTCGCGAGGTTCTTACGTGGTCCGACGTAGACAAACTAATTGATTATCTAGTGCCCCAGATTCAAGGGCGCTACGATTCTATGCTCATCATTACGCGTGGTGGCATTGTGCCCGGCGGTATGCTGGCCGAGGC
>JACKBN010000039.1 GCA_020634565.1 Ardenticatenaceae bacterium | reverse complement strand
ATTACACAGATTAACGGCCGTAAAAATCTGCGTAATTTGTGTAATTTGCGGATTATTATTTTTAACACCAGCTGCCGCGCAGGGGGATGTGTTGCTGCGCCTGAGCCAGCCCGATTTGTCCAATTTTCCTGAGGTCACGGTGAATGTCTTGAGCAGCGATGGCAGCGGCGCGCCGCTGCCGGAATCTGACCTGACGCGGCTGACGCTGCGGGAAAACGGCGTGCCCATCGCCGAAACCCAAGTGCAGTTTGTGCCCGTGGGCGTGGACATCATTTTTGTGCTGGATGCGGATCGGTCGCTGGATATTATTGACGAGGGGCGCAGCGTCACGCGGCTGGCAACAGTGCAAGAAACGCTGGAGCGATACGCCAGCCGCTTCATGAATCCATCTGGCTTTGACCGCATCTCGCTGCTGGTGCCGGATGCTGCTGGTGAAACAGGTACGTTTTTGGTGCAAGATAGCGGCTCGCCAGATGCGCTGGTGAGCGCCATGCAAGCTTATGCACCAGAGCTGCCCGCTGATGTCCCCATCAACGCGATGATGCGGCAAGCGATTGCCCATGCGGCCGAAATTAAGGAAGACGGCCGTTACCAGGCCATCCTCCTCCTTAGCGAAGCGCGCCGCTTGCCCCAGTTTCTCGATTTTCAGACGCTGGTGGCCGAGGCGCAGGCGATTGAGCTGCCGCTGTTTACCGCCATTTTAGGCGCGCAGGCCAGCTTCGATGAGGTGGATGCCGCGGCGGCGCTGTACCAACCGACCCGTGCCTTTTACGTGCATGTGCCCCGCCCGGAAGAGGCGGACCCCCTCTTTTTGATCTGGCAGCGGCAGGGTAACCAGGCCCAGATTCGCTACCAATCATTGCTGCGGCAGAGCGGCCGTTTTCCCATCACGGTTAACATCGGTACCATCACCGGCAGCACAGAATTGGTGTTGGAGATTGTGCCGCCGCAAATTGAGCTGACGTTGCCTTCAACGGCCGTTCAGCGGCACGGTAGCACCCCCGATGCTCCGTTGGTTGAACTGGAACCCGCCACGCTGCCCATCCCCCTCCAGCTTACCTGGCTGGATAATTTACCGCGCGAGATTACGGCCGTTTCCTTCTTTGTTGATGGACAATTGCAGCCGCAAGCCAGCCTGCCCCAGCCTGATGAGCTGGGCATCCTGACGCTAAACTGGAATGTGCAGTCGGTGGATACGGGCGCGTACCGTTTGCGAGCCGAACTGACCGACGTGTTGGGCTATACGGCCGAAACCGAAACCATCGTGGTGACGCTGACGGCCGTTCGCCCCGATCCGCCAACACCGACGCCCGCTCCTACCGCCACGCCCAGCCCCATCGAGCGCGTTACGGAAGTGACCAGCACCGTCAGCCGTGATGATTGGCTGCTCATTTTGGTTGGCCTGGGACTGCTGGGCTTGATCCTGGTGCTTATTCGCTGGTGGCGACGCCGACCGCCCAAGCTGACGCCGCGCCCGCGCCCCCTGCGCCCGGTGTCCAATGATGATGAGCCTGAAGATGAGGTAGATGAGTCGCTCGTTGCTTCGCTGCATCTGGTGGAAGATGCGCCCGGTAATCGGACCGACATCATTATCGACCAGGATAACATGGCCATTGGGCGGGATCATGAAGTTGCCCAGATTGTGTTTGGCCACAGCTCTGTGGCCCGGCTGCATGCCCGGATTCGGCGGCGATACGGCCGTTACCACCTCTACGACGAAGGCAGCGCCAGCGGCACCTTCCTGAACCACGATCGCTTGGGCCTCAGCCCGCGCCAGCTGAAAGATGGCGACGAAATTCGCTTGGGCCATGTGCTGCTGCGCTTTTATCTGCGTCCTCCGGCAGCGGAACCGCCTGCTGTTTCCGCTGAACCTGAACCACCGGAGGAAGAGCAACCCGACCTCAGCGAGTCCGTGGCAGACGATATAGATGGTAATGAGTTGCGTGATAACGAGGCTGACGGTGATTGAGTTATTGCAAGATAATCCGCTGCTTTTGCTGTTTATCGTGGTGGCCATTGGGTATCTGTTGGGGCAGATTCGGATTGGGAGCAACAGCATGGGGGTTGCGGCCGTTTTGTTTGTGGGGCTGGCGTTTGGCGCACTGGACCCGGCGCTGCACATGCCCCAAATCATCCTAGATCTGGGGTTGGTGCTGTTTGTCTACACCATTGGCTTGGCCAACGGCCCCGGCTTTTTTAGCAAGTTCCGCCGTGAAGGGCTGCGGGAAGTGCTGTTCATCGTGGGCATCATGACGTTGCCCGCGCTGCTGCTGCTGGCCATCCACCTGGTGCTGGACTTGACGCCCGCGACGACGGTGGGCATTTTTACCGGCATGTCTAACAATACGCCCGCTTTGGCCAGCGTGCTGGATTTGATTGGGCCAAACAACGAAACGGCCGCTTCTGATGCCGTCGTTGGTTTTTCTGTACTTTATCCGCTGGGCGTGTTGGGGCGGATGCTGGTGCTGGCGATTGTGCTGCGCCTGTGGCCGGTAGATTTTGCCGCCGAAGCACACCGGTTGCGCCACCAGTATCCGATTGCCCGCGATTTGCAGTACCGTACAATTGACATAACAAACCAGGCGGTGATGGAACGGCCGTTGCGCCAGCTGCGCCGTGAGCATGAATGGGATGTGTTATTCGGCCGTTTGTATCGCGGGGATGACATCAGCCTCATCAGCAACGACACGCAGTTTCAGCCCGGCGACAAAATTGTGATTGCGGGTACCCCAGAAGCGATGGATGATTTGGAAACGGCCGTAGGCGTCCATTCCGAGGAAGATTTACTGCACGATCACGCCGTCTATGACAGCCGCCGCCTCTTTGTGTCCAATCCAAACATAGCGGGCAAACAGTTGGCTACACTCAACCTGCGCGAAGAACATGGCGCGATTGTTTCCCACGTGCGGCGTGGCGATGTGGAGCTGCTGGCCCGTGGCGACACCGTGTTGGAGTGGGGCGACCGCATTCGCGTCTTGGCTCCGCGAGAAGAGATTCCCCATCTGGTTGACCTGTTTGGCGACTCATTTGCCCAGATAAGCCATGTGAATTTATTGGCCGTTGGGCTGGGCATAGCCGTGGGCTGGCTGCTAGGCTTGATTCCCATCACGCTGCCTGGGGGCATCACCTTTCAATTAGGCCTGGCGGGCGGCCCGCTGCTGGTGGCGCTGGTGTTAGGTGCCGTGCGCCGCACCGGTCCCATTCTGTGGAAGATGCCCTACAGCGCCAACCTGACGCTGCGCCAGTTTGGCCTGATTTTGCTGCTGGCAGCCGTCGGCGTGCGCTCCGGCAGCGCATTTTTGAGTGCTTTCACCAGTGGAGCGGGTTGGCTCATCTTCGGCCTGGGCTTTGGC
The DNA here is from genome assembly GCA_020634565.1 of Ardenticatenaceae bacterium. Lineage (GTDB taxonomy): Bacteria > Chloroflexota > Anaerolineae > Promineifilales > Promineifilaceae > Leptofilum. Next base: position 1,696 of record JACKBN010000039.1, on the reverse strand, counting down.
CTGATTGTGGTGACGACGCTGCTGGCGCTCTGGTTGGGTTATAAGCTGCTGGGCATCCCGTTCAGCTTGCTGCTGGGCATGATCTCTCCCCAACCGGCCGTGCTGGAATATGCTGAGGACCAGGCTCAAAACGCGCTGCCGGGCATTGGCTACACACTCATGTTTCCCTTCGCCATCATTATCAACGTGATTTTGGCTCAAGTATTGCTGATTTTGCTGCAAAATTATTTTGGTTAGGAAATTGACCTTGAAGTTTTAACCTCAAAAATGCTACACTGCTTCCGATTTCCTTAAAACCCATCAAAATTAGGAGAATGCAATGCAAACACTTATGTTACGAAGCAACGCGCGCAAGGGCAGCAGTGGCAATACTTTTACCATTGAGGTCCTCGGGGAAAGCCCCATCAAAGATGATTTGCGGGCCGCAATTCAGGCGTTGGAGCATCATCCCGCCAAAGCATCCCGGCGCGTGCTGATTGACATGCTGGGCCTGATTGAGAAGTTTAACTTCGAAATCCGCTACACCGAGCGGACCGAAGATGACGATTTGGAGGAATGGACCTTCATTTTGCAAGGCTAACCGGGTGCCAGATTGGACCATTTTGTTTAATAGCAGAACTGCGATAAACGAAAAATGGTCCAATCTTCAGTTGAATCTTGGAGGCTGGGGAGCCACCTCATTTTTCCACTAGAAACACGTATAAGCCAAACCCCATTGTATCCCTGCCCCATTGCCAGTACGCATTTTTCCAGATGCGGCGGCGTTTCACTTTTTCTGCCATTTGTGCATCCTCAGGATTTTGTAGCCGTTCTCGTTCGGCAGCCAGCCAAAATGCGCCTTCAAAATGGTCCCATTCGTGTTGGGAAGCGGTGAGGGTGTAGATACATTCCAGCCCGATTTTCTGGCCAGCAGCGATATTTTCTTGATGTGATCGCAGCTCTCTTTTGTCGATGCCGGTGGTTTGCAGGTAGGCGGGGTCTGGTTCTTGCCGCCAGTAGCCATCGCCGAGGATGATGAGGCCGCCTGGTTTGGTGATCGCTTTCAGGCTGGCCAGCGCGTTGTCGAGCGCCTCACCGACTTCGCCAAAGGCGTGGGTGGTGCCCAGGCTAAAGCAGGCGTCGAAATGGTTGGCAGGGAAGGTGAGGTCGGCGAAGGGGGTGGTGTGCAGGGTGACATTGGGGGCGAAGGAGGCGGTTTTTTGCTGGGCGATGTGTACGGCCGTTTCATCCACATCCACCCCCACTGCCGCACAATTAAACCGCTGCAACAGTCGCAAAATTAACTCGCCCTCACCACAACCCACATCCAGAATTTTTGAGGTGTCGGTTAGCCAAAGTTCATCGAGCAAGCTGTCGATTCGTTCTGGACTGAGGGGATTGTTGAATAGCATGGTTTACTCGCTTTGTGCCAGCGGCACGATGAAAAACTCCCCACCCTCTGTTTGCAGACGCTGCCCTGTGGCCGGATCATACAGACCGATGCGCAGGCTGGCGTTGGGCGGTAGGTCGGGCGGCAGGGAGAGCGTGTGCGCGTCGAGGATGTATTCGCCAGGCACCCAGCCGGTGGTGGGGCGGCTCCAGTTGGCCGGTTCGCCGTCTGCCTGGGCTACAATTTGGCCGTCGGCGTTGACGAGGTGGATGAAGACGCGGTAGCTGGTGGGCATCTCCGATTCGGCGCGCCAGAGGAGGGGGAGTT
>JACKBN010000038.1 GCA_020634565.1 Ardenticatenaceae bacterium | reverse complement strand
CTGACGGCAGCAGGTCTGGAAACCCGCCCCGAAGATTTGGTGGTACCCGATTTGGCCGACACGGCCGTTCCCGACACCGGCATCCAAATTATTCGCGCCCAGGCAATCACGGTGCGCTCTGAGGCAGGTACACAAACGTACTGGACGCGCCAGCCCACCATCGGCGCCTTCCTGGCCGACAAGGGGCTGCTGCCGCAGCGCACCGACCAGATTGCCGCCGATGGCCAGCCTGTTTCCTTTGCCATGCTGGACCAGACGCCCCTGCCCCAAACGTTGGAAATCGGCCGTTTTGTCACCATTACGCTTTTGGATGGCGGCGAGCAGCAAACCGTACGCACTGCCACGCAAACGGTGGGTGCCGCTTTGGCCGAAGCCGGGATCGAAGTGTACGGCAGCGACGGCGTCGATCCGCCGCTGGGCACCTGGCTACAGCCCAACATGGTGATTCAGGTGCAACGCTCCTTCCCCCTGACCATCTCGGCAGACGGCCGTATCATCCAAATTCGCAGCCACCACAGCAACGTGCTAGACGTACTGGCTGAAGCAGGCATTGGGCTGGTAGGGTACGATTACACTGTCCCCGGCCCCGACACGCCACTGAAAGCCAACGACACTGTTCAGGTGATTCGCGTGACGGAAGATTTCCGTCTGGTGGATGAGCCGATTCCCTACCAAACCCTGTGGCAGGCGTCTGACCAGCTGGATTTGGACACAACGGCCGTTGTCAGCGTAGGCCAACCGGGCATTTTGCGGCAGCGGGTGCGGGTTCGTTATGAAAATGGCATTGAAGTCAGCCAGATGGTCGATGGCGAATGGGTGGCCCAGCAGCCAGTCAACCAAGTGATCGGCTACGGCACCCGCATCAACATCGGGGTAATCGACACGCCGCAAGGGCCGCTGGAATATTGGCGCGTTGTGCGGATGCGCGTGACGGCGTACACGGCGGCCAGCTCAGGCAAGGCGCCAGACCATCCCAACTACGGCATTACCGCCAGCGGTGTCCCGGCCGGAACCGGCGTGGTGGCGATTGATCGCAGCGTGGTGCCGTTCCGTTCTAACGTGTATGTGCCTGGCTACGGCGTAGGTTTTGCCGGCGATACAGGTGGCGGTGTGCGCGGTCGTTGGATCGACCTGGGCTACGATGAAGATGAATATGTGAGTTGGTCTGGCTATGTGGATGTGTATTACCTCACGCCCGTGCCGGCCCCAGAAGATATTAACTATTTACTACCAGCAAATCTGCCCTAACAAGTAATCGGTAATTTAGTAATTGGGCAATTTTGCTGCCCAATTATCCAATTACCCAATCACCTAATTACGCAACATGCACCCAAAGCAGCTCCTCAACCGGTACCAAATTGAACCCAAAAAGAGTCTGGGACAAAATTTCTTGTTCGATGAGAATGTGCTGGCGCGCATTGTGGATGCAGCAGAGCTGTCGCCGTTGGAGCCGGTGCTGGAGATTGGTCCGGGGCTGGGCAGCCTGACGCGATTGCTGGCACAAACGGCCGCTTCCGTAACGGCCGTTGAGCTCGATCAGCGGTTCCTGCCCATTTTGGCCGAAGAGCTGGCATTTTTTGCAAACGTGCGGCTCATTCACGGCGACATTTTGGAGCAAAATCTGGACGCACTGTTTGACCAACCTTACAAAGTGGTGGCCAACGTGCCTTATTACATCACCGGGGCCATCTTGCGCCACCTGCTCTCCGCCAAACAAAAGCCAACCTGCCTGGTAATGACTGTGCAAAAAGAGGTGGCGGAGCGCATTACGGCCGTTCCCCCAAAAATGAGCCTCATGGCCGTCAGCACCCAACTTTACGGCGAAGCAGAAATCATCAACACCATCAAGGCGGGCGCCTTCTGGCCCAGACCCGATGTAGATTCGGCCGTGATTCGGCTCCAGCTCTATGCCGAGCCGCTGCTGCCGTTTGTCCAAGAAGAAGCGTTTTTCAAGCTGGTGCGAGCTGGCTTTAGCCAAAAACGAAAACAGCTAAAAAACAATTTACAGCAATTAGGGTATAATCAGGCCGAAATTTCGGCCAAATTAGACACAGCAGCAGTAGACGGCCGTCGTCGGGCCGAAACGCTAACCTTATCTGAGTGGATCACCCTTTTCCAAAGTCTATGAACCAATTACCCGACAAATTAATCAATTTCATTCAAGGGATGCCCAAAGCGGAGATCCATATTCACCTGGAAGGGGCCATTCAACCAGAAACGGTCCTCAAGCTGGCCAAACGCCACAAAAAGCTAGACACACTGCCCAGCGACAACGCCGAGGGCTTACGACGCTGGTTTACCTTCACTGACTTCCCCCATTTCGTCGAAATTTACCTCACCATTCAGGACCTCATTCGCACGGCCGATGATTTTGCCCTGCTTGTGTATGAAAACGGGGCCGACATGGCCGCGCAAAACATTCGCTACCGTGAGATCACCGTCACGCCGTACACACACACCGATTATCAAGACAAAGGTCTGTCTATTGATGATGTGCTGCGCGGGCTGGAAGACGGCCGTTCTCAGGCCAAAAAAGAGTTCGGTGTCGAGATCCGCTGGGTGTTTGATGTCCCCCGGAACTTTTGCTTTGACAACGGCCGTTACGATCACACCATCGCCGAAAAAACACTCGACTACGCCCTGCAAGGCAAAGATGTGGGCGTCGTCGGCTTTGGCCTGGGCGGCAACGAGGTTGGCTGCCCGCCAGAACCGTTTGCCCCCGCCTTTGAAAAAGCCAAAGCCAACGGCCTGCTAAGTGTGCCCCATGCCGGCGAAACGGTCGGCCCGGCCAGCGTCTGGGGCAGCCTGAACGCCCTGCAAGCCGACCGCATCGGTCATGGCGTACGCGCCATCGAAGATCCCGGCCTGCTGGCCACCTTGAAAGTTCAGCAAATCCCCCTGGAAATCAACCCCACCAGCAACGCCTGCCTCAACGTCTTTGCTTCACTAGATGCGCATCCTTTCCGCCAGCTGGATGATCGTGGCCTGTTTGTCACCGTCAACAGCGATGATCCGCCGCTGTTTAACACCAGCCTGGTGCAAGAGTACACGGTGCTGGCCCAACATTTTGGCTACGATGCCGCCGGCCTGGCACGGATCGCCCGCAATGCATTTGTGGCCGCTGGCGTGAAACCCAGGGTCAAAACCAAGCTTCTGAAAGAATTTGATGCCTGGGTAGCGCAAAACCGGTAAGTTAGCGGTGCAGCACCTTGTTAAACCGCCGGCCCAGCAGGTAAATCCAGATCAGTTGCACAGCTAAGCCCACCAGGGCCACCCCAATCGCGCCCGACTCGCCAGCAGAAAGCAGCCAATATAGTTTGGGCGGCCAAAAGGTCGGCAGCAGCCCAAACAGCCACTGCCACTGTCCGCCAATGAAATAAGCGGCCAACGGAGCCACAAACAAGGTACCAGACGCTTTTGTTAGAGCAAATCCCTGCACTTTGTTGCTGGCAAATGCGCCTAAAAAGATAGCTAACAGCGGGGCCAACGGGGCCGCAACCACACCCAGAAGCAGCAGTTCCCAAACAGAAAAGCTCGTGATTCCGGCCAGGGGCAAGGTGATGAGCATCAAAACGATGGTGATTATCACCGGCAGGCCGAGCCGGTAAACCAGATAGTTGTTCAACGACAGAGGCGTTACCTGCAAAGCGATCAGGCTGCCCTCGTCCCGCTCATCCAGCAGCAAAAAACCGATGACCATGCCAAATATGGCTGGTGTGCCCAGGGTCAGGTAGCTCATGGCCATGACGGCATAAGGCGACAGGTCAAACTGAAATTTTGTTTGCAGCTGAGCTACAGCAAAGGGCCAGCCAAACCGGATGAGCAGCGCCAACAGCACAGGCAGCAGCACCATCCAGCGCAGCATTTCATCACGTCCCACATTGCGCAAATCAACGGGACCAAGGGCTTTGAATACGGCCGTACTTTTCACAATACACCTCCTAAAAACATCACGCCTGTTTCAAAATAATGAACCGGTAAAAAAGACGCTGGCTGGCCTTGAACATCAATCCAATCCAAACGGCCGCATACACCACCCCGTATCCAATCTGCCAGGCGGGAATAGGTTGAAACGCCCTCTTGAGCAGCAGCAGCGGCGCCTGCACCGGATGCAGGTACAGCAGCGGCGATGTCCACAAGCCCAAATAATCGAGCAAGGGAAACGACAAGAGCATCGTCAAGAGAATGGAAGGCAGCAAGAAGCGGTTGATGCTGTCATACCGGGCCACCGCGATGAAGCCAAACAACACGTTAAAGCTGGCCATCAGCCCAACTCCCAGCACCAGCAGCAGGAAATTGTAGTGAGGGCCGTAAACGGCCGTTACAATCGCCACATTCTCCACCAGCGTTAACAGCGTCAGGCTCACCAGCTTGGCCGCCAGATATTCGCTCTGGCGCAGCGGCGAGACGATGAGTCCTTCCAGCACGCCATCCCCTTTTTCCAGCAGCACCAGGGCCGCCATGAAGTAAAACGTGTTCACCGTCATGTTGCCCAGCACAAAAACCGGCAAAATGGTCGGCAGCTCAGCTCGTGGCAGCTGCCACAAAATAATCGTCATGATGACGGCGATAAACGCCGCCGCATAGTAAAAGCCGTTGCGAAATTGCAGGCGCATATCCCAGCGCACGGCCGTTTGTAAACGTTTCATGCCAACTGCCTCCCGGTCACCTCGATAAAAATATCTTCAAGCGTGGCCTCTTGTGTATGCATGGTCTGAATCGATTCAGCGCTCAGCAACTGCTGGAAACGGACGTTTTCCGCCAATCCCGCCAGTTCAAAAACGGCCCGCTCCACGTGCCCATTTAGCTGAAAACCCACTTGCACCTGAGGACGGCCGTACTGCAACCGCAGCTTGTCCGGCGCATCAATCAGCTTAATTTCGCCATCGACAATAAAAGCCACGCGGTCACACAAATCGCTGGCCACCTGCATGTCATGCGTGGTCAGGAAGATGGTGGTGCCTGCCGCCTGCTGCTGGCGCACGATGTTCTTGATGCGCCGCGCATTCACCGGGTCCAATCCCGCCGTTGGCTCGTCTAAAAAGAGCAGCCTGGGGCTATGCAGCAGCGCCCGCGCCACACTCAGCCGATTCTTCATCCCTTTGGAAAAGCGCCCCACTGGCAGATCGGCGTCATTTTCCAGCCCAACCAGGGCCAACAGCTCTTCCGGCGGGCGCGTGGCTGCTGCGTACAGCGCCGCATAATAGGTCAGGTTTTCCCTGGCAGTCAGCTTCAGGTAATGATTCGGCAGCTCAAACGAGACGCCGATTTGCTCGTAATACTCCGAGCCCCAGTCGGTTAACGGCCGTTCCAACACCGTCACCTCCCCATCATTGCCCCGCAGCAGCCCATTCAGAATTTTCTGCGTGGTCGATTTACCCGCGCCGCTCGGCCCCAGGAAACCAAAGATTTCACCTTTGGCCACATGGAAATCAAGCTGGCGCACGGCCGTTTTCTGGCCACCTGCATAGGTAAAACTCATATTGGCTACACGAATCATGATCTTTTTCCTTTTTTACCACGGAGAGCGCAGAGGACGCAGAGTTTTTTTAGGTCCCAGGAAGCCTTGCATTGCAACACGAAACGAAAAGCAAACCCACGCCAATCGTTCCCTTCTA
>JACKBN010000037.1 GCA_020634565.1 Ardenticatenaceae bacterium | reverse complement strand
GACCAATTTAATCACAGTGCCTGCAAACTATTCTCAACGAAAATCGGTCCAATCTGCGTAAATCCTAAAGCAAATTAAGTGAGCAAAAGGAGTCAGCAAGATGCAATACAAAGCGTTAAAAAACAGTAACCTACAAATTAGCCCGATGGGGTTGGGAGCCTGGGCCATTGGCGGTGAGTGGGTGTTTATCGACAACCAGGCGGGCTGGGGCAAGGTGGATGATGCGGAATCGATCCGGGCCATTCAGGCAGCGCTGGATGCCGGGATTAATTTGATCGATACGGCCGCAAATTACGGCACCGGCCACAGTGAAGAAATGGTGGGCAAAGCAATTCAAGGTCGCCGCGATGAGGTCGTTATCGCCACCAAATTTGGCTTTGACGTGGATGAAGCGGCCAAAAGGGTAGCTTACCAGTCGCCGGAAGCGATCCTGCAAAACCTGGCGTTTGAATGCGAACGGAGCCTGCGCCACCTGAACACAGACGTGATTGACATTTACCAACTGCACATGTGGGAGTTCCCGCCAGAGCGCGTGCCGGAGCTGCTGGATGGGCTGGAAAAGCTGGTAACGCAGGGCAAAATCCGCACCTACGGCTGGAGCACCGACGATGTAGCTCTGGCGAAACTGTTCGCCGCTGGCGAGCATGCCACCGTCATTCAGCACGCAGCGAACGTGATGGAACCAGCCACGGCGATGTTTAACTTCACTGCTTCCAGTGATCTGACCAGCCTGGTGCGCAGCCCACTGCTGATGGGGTTCCTCTCTGACAAGTACGACAAGGACGTGGAGTTTGCGGCCACAGACGTGCGCAGCCATGCGTTCCCCAAGGAAAACATCGCCAAAATTGTGGCTAACCGTGCTAAAATTCGGGAGATTTTGATGAGCAACGGCCGTTCCGTTGTGCAAGGTGCTCTGGCCTGGTTGTGGGCAGTGGGCGAGCAAGTGGTGCCCATCCCCGGCATTCGCACCGAGGCACAGGCGAAAGAAAATGCGGCGGCTATGGAGTTTGGGCCTTTAACGCCAGCGCAGATGGCTGAAATCGAGCAACTGCTAGGGCGAGAGGAAGCGGTAGCAGCATGATTGATTTACAAGAAGAAACCTACACCATTCAGGAAGTCGCGGAGAAGACAGACCTGTCGGCACACACGCTGCGCTACTACGAAAAGATTGGCCTGCTAGAGCAAATCACTCGGCATGAAAATGGGCATCGACGCTATGCTGAAGCAGATTTGGGCTGGATTCATTTCCTCAAGCTGCTGCGGGCCACCGGGATGCCCATCCAGCAAATGCAGGTGTTTATGGAATTTGCCCGCCAGGGGGACAACACCATTCCCGATCGCATTGAGGTACTTACCGAGCACCGGCGCGAGCTGGCAGCGCACATCGAGGAACTGCAAGCGCACATGGATCATTTGGACCGTAAGATTGCTTATTACAATGGGTTGTTAACCGGAGAAATAACCGATCCGTGTGATTAAAAATGGATGTTGTGGGGCGGAACGGCCGTTTCGCCTCACGCTATTTTTTCAGGAATCACCATGCGTCAAACATCTGACTCTATCGGCTGCGGAATTACTGTTTTTTTGATGCTCGTGTTTTTGGCGGCGGGGATTGGCATCTCCATTTGGGGCTGGTCTGTGCTGCAAGACGCGCGCGTCAGCGAAAGCTGGCCAGTCACCGACGGCGAAATTCTCTCGTCCAACGTGCGCATCGACAATGATGATGACGGCACGGCCTACTTTGGTGATGTGACCTTTCGCTATGTGGTAGACGATGTTGTTTACACTTCAGACACCGTGAGCTTTGGCCAATATGGCAGCAGCAATCGGAGCCACGCCGAGGGCATTGTGACACGATATCCAACAGGCAATGGCGTCACCGTGCATTATGATCCGGCTGATCCGGAAACGGCCGTTCTCGAACCCGGCGTCACCTGGAGCAGCTATTTTATGCTGGCAATGGGTGTTGTGTTTACCTGCATTCCCCTCATCGTGCTGCCGCTAACCCTACGTTCCCGTTTTACCTAATCATTCCCTTCAAGATACATTTTTAGCGCGACGGCATGATTATGCCGCACGTCTTTGGCAGCAAAGAGCAGCGTGATTGTGCCGCTGGTGGTCTTCTGGAAAAGCTCGGTAACCACCAGTGGATTTTCATCTAGCTCGGCAAAGTAGCGATCGATGAATTCGTCCCAGCGAGTGGGATCGTGATCAAACCATTTGCGCAAGCCGGGTGAAGGAGCGATGTCGCCCAGCCAGAGGTCTACATGCGCATCTTCTTTGCTGACGCCGCGCGGCCAGAGGCGGTCTACCAGAACGCGAAAGCCGTCGGCGGGGCTGGGATCATCGTAGATGCGTTTGAGTTGGAGAGAGATTTCGTCGTATTTCATAAAGGTACCATTTGCATTATGGGCGCACGGCTGCGGGAAGTTGGGCCGCTAAAGCTTCTGGTGAATTGACCGGCTGTTGGCAGACAAAGCGGCGGCAGACGTACGCTGTTGCTTGATCATCCAGCCGTTTGCGCTGGGTAAGCAGCGGAATGTCGCTGCTGGGACTGCCAGCGGCGACCACCAAATTGGGCCGAAAAGCGGCAAACGTTGTGTCGATGAGCGCCTCGGTATCCGAGGAACCCACATCGCCAATGATGGCCACTTCTTGCGGCTGGCTGGTAATGAAAACGGCCGCACACAGCCAATGGGCAAACGCGTTCGGATACTGCACCATCGCGCCATAAAGGGAGGAGACGGCCGTTTCTGCCAGTTCCCAATACTTTTCATTCCCCAAATACAAACTCAGCTTCAACAGCACCTGCGCCGCCATCGCGTTGGCGCTGGGTACGGCGTTGTCCTGCAAATCTTTGGGGCGGTGGATGAGCGCCTCGTGGTCATCGGAGGTGTCAAAAAAGCCGCCATGATCGGCGTCGTAGAAATGGGTGCGCATCGTTTCGGCCAGTTCGTGCGCCCAGTGGAACCAGCGCTCGTCGAAGGTGGTTTGGTAAAGCGCCAGCAGGCCATCGGCCAGGTAGGCATAATCTTCCAGGTAGCCATTGTATTTGGCGTCTGAACCAGATTTCCAGGTGCGTAGGAGACGGCCGTTTTCCGTGCGCATTGTTTGATACAGGAATTGGGCGTTGTGAACGGCCGTTTCCGTGTAATCGGGCCGGTTAAGGATGCGCCCCGCCTCGGCGAAAGCGGCCAGCATCAGACCGTTCCAGGCGGTCAGCACCTTGTCATCCAGCCCGGGCCAGATGCGCTGGGCGCGGATGTCGTACAGCTTTTGTTTGGCCGCAGCCAGCCGCTCCGCTGCCTGTGCCTCGCTCAGTTTGGTGGCCCAGGCCACCTCATCCAGCTCTTTTTGGATGTTGAGGATGTTGGTCCCTTCCCAGTTGCCCGCCTCGCTGACGCCGTAGCGCAGCTTGAACAGTTGGGCATCTTCGCCCAAATACCCCTCAATTTCCGGGGCCGACCAGGTGTAAAACTTACCTTCTTCACCTTCGCTATCGGCATCGTAGCTGCTGTAGAAACCGCCGTCTTCGTGACGCAGTTCGCGCACCACAAAATTGAGCGTTTCCTCGACGATGCGGCGGTAGAGCGGCTCTTGCGTTACCTGATAAGCGTGCAGGTAGGCGCGGGCCAGCAGGGCGTTGTCGTACAGCATCTTCTCGAAGTGGGGCACCAGCCATTTCTCATCGGTGGAGTAGCGGGCAAAGCCACCACCGATTTGGTCGTACATGCCGCCGTAGGCCATCTTTTTGAGCGTGGTTTCAGCCATGTGCAGGGCGCGGCTGTCTTTGTGCAGCACAAAGCTTTGCAGCAAATATTCCAACGTCATCGAGGGCGGAAATTTGGGTGCGCTGCCAAAACCACCGCGCTCGTGGTCGAAGGTTTGAGCCAGCGCGGCCGTGGCTTTGCCAAACATGCCGGGGCTCAGCACATCTTCTTCGCCGGTGAGTACGGCCGTTCGCTGCAAATGCTTGGTAATCTCGCTAGAACTCTGGACGATTTCGCCGCGCTGCGTTTCCCAGGCGTTGACAATGCCCTGCATCAGCTGGATGAAGCTGGGCATGCCGTAGCGTGGCGCTGGAGGAAAATAAGTGCCGCCGTAAAACGGCCGTCCGTCGGGCGTGAGGAATACAGTCATGGGCCAGCCACCCTGGCCGGTCATCGCCACGACTGCCTGCATGTAAATCGCGTCCAGATCGGGGCGCTCCTCACGGTCAACCTTAACGTTGATGAAATGCGCGTTCATGTAATTAGCAGTGGTTTCATTCTCAAACGATTCGTGAGCCATGACGTGGCACCAGTGGCAGGCCGCGTAGCCAATGCTGAGTAAAATCGGTTTGTCTTCCTGGCGGGCGCGGTGCAGCGCTTCCTCGCCCCAGGGATACCAATCGACGGGATTATTGACGTGTTGCAGCAGATATGGGCTGGTTTCTTGCGCTAAATGATTCGGCATAAAACTCCTTAATGGTTAACGGTAAATGACCAATTGTTAATGGTTATGGCTCAATTTTGACAATTAACCATTTCCCATTAACAATTACCCATTCTTTGGATGATACAACAAGAAGTGATGACTCGAAACAAACTGTACCCACGACTCGCCCTCATCGGCCTCATTCTCATTGCCCTTTTAATCTACTACCCGCCTTTTGATTGGGCGCTGGTGGGGGATGATTATGTGCAATTCGATTACATCAAGCAGGGCATAGCCAACCATTGGGCCTATTTTACGCTGCTCAACCCGTACGAAATTGGCTGGTATTATCGCCCTTTGCAGCTCATCTGGTTTGGCCTGCTGGAGATGATTTTTCACTTCCAGCCAGAGGGGTATTACTGGGTGGAGCTGCTGTTTCATGCGCTGACGGTGGCGCTGGTTTACCGCGTAGCGCGGCAGCTAAAGTTGGGTGCGTTTACGGCCGTTCTCGTCGCCACTCTCTTCGCCATTCACAGCCATTGGGTGGACGTGGTGACCTGGCTGAGCAGCATCGCCATTATTCAAAGCACACTTTTTTCCCTGCTGACGGTGAGCGCCTGGTTGAGCTATTTGAAACGGCCGTCTAACCGCCAACTTTTCCTCACCCTGTTTTTCTGCCTGCTCACCTTCCTCTCCCACGAAGAAAGCATGCTGCTGCCGCCCTTCCTCCTCCTGCTGCTATTCGCCGAGAGATGGGAGTCTGGTGACTGGAAGCTGGGCGGCAAAAACACACTCTCTCGTCTCCACTCTCTACTCTCCAAAAAAGAGCTGCTTGTATTTGCTGGGCTGGCTTTCTTCACCGTGGCCTACATCGTCATCATGTTCACCCGCCCCAACCTGACGGTGGACATCAGCGGGCGGGGCGCCACAGATTGGCTAGCCTACTTCACCTGGCCAGAGTTTGCCGAGTTTGTCATCGTGACGCTGTTTCGCTTCACCTTTATTTACAGCCTGATTAGCCTCAGCGGAACGGCCGCTACCATCTTCGTCATCGTTGTTTTAGCGCTGGTGGCTTTATGGTTTTGGTGGGGCAATCGTCTGGTGCGGCTGGGGCTGGCCTGGCTGCTGCTGCATCTGGCATTTATCTACCTGGCGTTGTGGACGCAGCTGCCGGAACTGTACGCGGGGCGACATGTCTATCAAGG
>JACKBN010000036.1 GCA_020634565.1 Ardenticatenaceae bacterium | reverse complement strand
AAGGCAGTGCCAAAACTTCTACTGTTTCCACGACGGTTTCGGTTTCGGTAACTGTTTCTACAACGGTTTCGGTTTCGGTAACCGTCCGGGTAACTTCTACCTCTACGGTTTCGGTGATGGTTTCTGGCTCAACTGTGTCGCTGCTGCCACCACAGGCAATCATCAACAATGGCAGTACGAGGGCCAGAACGGCTAATACTTTAAATCGCATGTTTCTTCTCCTAATGCTCAAATGTTCACAAAAATAAAGCGCAGGTCAGGACGACCACGCCTGTTTTGGGATCTGTTTGTAAAAGCAGATTGTAAGGAGAGTTTAGCCGCCGGTTGTTAAGAATACGGGCATGTTTGGTTAAGGATTGGCTATGGTTTTGTCAACGGAAGTTTAACAAAAGGCCCAAAAACGGCCGTTGTTAACAATCTGTTAACATAGTTCGGTTGTGGCTGTCAGTTTCGCCAAGTAAAATCCCTAGTTGACTATAGAGGAAAGAGTCCGCCATACCTTATGAAAAATAAACATTTTGCGAAGTTAACGCCGTTGGTAAACGGCCGTTTTCTGTTAATGCTTGCTGTTTTTTCACTCACATTTGCTACGCTGCTGGGGGGATGCCGTCCCGAAGAAGGCGACAGTAACAGTACAGGGGAAGCAATTCAGAACAAAGGTTCAGACACCTTGGTTAATATTGCTCTGGCCTGGGCGGAAGCTTACCAAAACGTAGCCCCGGAAGTGACGGTGGCCGTTACCGGGGGTGGTTCTGGCACTGGAATTGCTGCCCTGATCAACGGCACGGTAGATATTGCCAACGCTTCTCGCGCCATGAAGGACAGCGAGATAGAAGAGGCGCAGGCCAATGGCTTTGAGCCGATTGAGCATGTCGTGGCTATTGATGCTCTGGCCGTCATTGTTCACCCCGATAACCCCATTAACGAACTCACCATTGCCCAACTTGCCGATATGTACACTGGCCGCGTGACGAACTGGCAAGAAGTAGGTGGCCTGGACCAACCGATCGTTTTGCTCTCGCGCGAGACCAATTCGGGAACGCATGTGTATTTTCTGGAAGAAGTGGTGCGGCAAGGGGATTCAGAAAATAGTGATATTTTTGCCCCGCAAACGCTGCTTATGCCGTCGTCTGTGGGGATTACCAGCGAGCTGCGGCGCAATCCCAACGCCATTGGCTACGATGGGCTGGGGTACGTGGACCCTGAGCATGAAAAAATTGTTGCCGTGGCGCGCACCGCTGAGGAACCATTTGTATTGCCGACCGTCGCGACGGCTTCATCTGGCGAATACCCTTTGTCCCGCAACCTGTTCATGTACACGGCGGGGGAGCCGCAAGGTGCCATTGCTGATTATCTGGCCTGGATTATGAGCGACACGGGCCAGGAAATTGTGACGCAGTTGGGTTTTGTCCCGCTGACGGCCGTTGAATAATCTTCTGATGGCCCTTTTTTACTCTTTTTTGGAGGATTTGCTTTGACAACAAATATACCTGCCCCGCCAAAATCGCAGCTGCCGGGCTGGCGTGAAAAAATCATTGAGCGCTTGATTTGGCTCTCTGGCGTCTCGGCTGTAGTGATTATGGGGCTGATTTTCTTCTTTTTGCTGCGCGAAGGTTTGCCTACCCTGGGCGAAATTTCGTTGAGCGATTTGTTTACCCGCCGCTGGTATCCCATCGAAGATTTGTACGGTATTTTGCCGTTGTTAGCTGGTTCTTTTTTGGTGACGGTGGGGGCTGTTGTGATTGCGGTGCCGTTGGGTTTGGTTACGGCCGTTTACCTTGGTGAAATTGCGCCAACCTGGCAGCGTGAACTGCTGAAGCCCATTATTGAAGTGCTGGCGGGTATTCCCTCCATTGTGCTGGGTTTTCTGGGTTGGGTTTCACTTGCGCCTTTTATTCAGCGAATGGGCGCGTCTACCGGGCTTACCGCGTTTTCTGGCTCCCTCATTTTGGCCTACATGTCGCTGCCCACCATTATCAGCATCACCGAAGACGCCCTGTATGTGATTCCCAAAGAGTATCGGGATGGGGCATTGGCCTTAGGTGCAACCCGGTGGCAAACCATCTGGCGCGTGGTGCTGCCTGCGGCGCGCAGCGGTATTGTTATTGCCATCATGCTGGGCATTGGCCGGGCCATTGGCGAGACAATGGCGGTGATGTTGGTGACTGGTAACGCGGCTAACCTGCCGCCGCTGAACGCGGGTATCTTTTTCCAGCCGATGCGCACCCTCACGGCGACCATCGCTGCTGAAATGGGTGAGGTGGCACAGGGGAGTACTCATTATCATGTGCTGTTCATGCTTGGGATTATTTTGTTCCTCATTACCTTTGCCATTAATTCGCTGGCATCCTGGTTGGTGGGCAGTGGCGGTAGCCGGGAGAGGAAACGCTGATGACACGCCAACAAACGCAAAAGGTGGCAACGGCCGTAATCACCGCCATTGCCTTTATCGTCATTCTGCCCATTATTTATGTGATTGGTTTTTTGGTGGTGAACGGGATAGGGGCAATCAGTTGGGAGTTTCTTTCCCAACCGCCGCGTAATGGCATGACAGAAGGCGGCTTGCTGCCGGCTATATTGGGCACCATCTTTTTGACCTTGGGAACGGCCGTAGCCTCTATTCCCCTAGGGATTGGGGCCGCGATTTACCTGGCCGAGTACGCTGGCGACAATCGTTTGACCCGCACCATTCGCCTGGCGATTGTTAATTTGGCGGGCATTCCCTCCATCGTGTATGGTCTGTTTGGGCTGGGCGCGTTTGTGCTGTTTCTCAACTTTGGCACCTCCATTTTGGCTGGTTCGCTCACGCTGGGGCTGATGACTCTCCCCGTGCTTATCAGCACAGCCGAAGAGGCGATTCGCTCCGTCCCCGCTGATTTTCGGGTAGTGAGTTTGAGCCTGGGGGCCACGCGCTGGCAAACAATTCGTAACCAGGTGCTGCCGCACGCGCTGCCGGGCATTATCACCGGCATCATTTTGGGTTTAAGCCGCGCTGCGGGCGAAACCGCCCCAATTCTTTTCACCGTGGCGGCTTTTTACCTGCCAGAACTGCCAAACTCCATCTTTGATCAAACGATGGCGCTGCCGTATCACTTGTTTGTCATTTCTACCCAGGTGCCCGGCATGCCGTTGCAAATTCAGTATGGCACAGCCCTGGTTTTACTGTTGATTGTCTTGTCTTTGACGCTGGTAGCCACGGTTTTCCGCACCATCATGCGGCGGCGGCGGGAGTGGTAGCCCTTATGAGTGCAAAACTTTCCATCCAAAATCTCTCATTTACTTACCCTGACGGCACGCAGGCCCTGAAAAATATCAACCTGGATATTCAGCCACATGAGTTGTTTGTGCTGATGGGGCCATCCCGCAGCGGTAAAAGCACCTTGTTGCGCTTGATGAACCGCTTGTCTGATCTGGTCGATGGCTGCGAGCGTGACGGCACAATTGTGTTTGACGGGCAGGATTTGTTTGCCCCTGACGTAGATGTGTTTGCTTTACGGCGGCGGGTCAGCATGGTATTTGCTATTCCTACGCCGCTGCCCGGTTCCATCTACGAAAATTTGACCTATGGCCTCAGGATGGCAGGCATTCGTACGCCTGCGGTTCTGGATGAGCGGGTAGAACGTTCTTTGCGGCAGGCGGCGCTGTGGGATGAAGTGAAGGATCGCCTGGGGGATTCAGCTTTTGCCCTTTCTGGCGGGCAGAAGCAGCGACTGTGCCTGGCGCGCAGCCTGGCGCTGGAGCCGGAGGTCATCTTGTTGGATAACCCAACTTCCGGTTTGGACCCGATTTCCACTTCGCTGGTGGAGGAATCGTTGTTTGAACTTAAGCAGCAGTACACCGTGATCATGGTGCCGCACAGCGTGCAGCAAGCGTCGCGGGTGGCTGATCGGGTGGCGTTTTTGCTGGATGGCAGCGTGATTGAAGTGGGGGATGAGTCCCAAATTTTTGTCTACCCCGAGGATCAGCGGACTGAGGATTATGTGACGGGGCGTTTTGGTTAACGGCCGTTTCCATTGGAGCCAAGCATGCGCGACAAGCTACTTGTAAACGATTTCAGCTTTTACTACGGCAATTTCCAGGCATTAGAAAAACTCAACTTGCCGGTGAAAGAAAATCAAATCACGGCCCTCATTGGGCCGTCAGGCTGCGGCAAATCCACCTTTTTGCGCTCGATCAATCGGATGAACGACACCATTGCCGGTACGCGCGTAGAGGGCGAGATTCTTTTGGACGAGCATAATATTTACGCGCCGGAAGTGGATGTGGTTGATTTGCGCCAGCGCGTGGGCATGGTATTTCAGCGTCCCAATCCATTCCCGCAAAGCATTTACGACAACGTGGCCTTTGGCCCCCGCGTGTTGGGCATGACCAAAACACGCAACCTGGACGAAATGGTTGAAGAAAGTTTGCGCGATGTGCTGCTGTGGGACGAGGTGAAGGACAATTTGTCTGGCGAGGCACAAAAATTAAATCCGGGTCAGCAGCAGCGTTTGTGCATTGCTCGCACCATTGCCGTGCGCCCAGAAGTGATTTTAATGGACGAGCCTTGTTCTGCCCTGGACCCTGTAGCTACGCTAAACGTGGAAGATTTGATGCGCCAGCTGGCCAAAGCGTACACCATTGTTATTGTGACCCACAACATGCAGCAGGCAGCGCGCGCTTCTAACTGGACCGGTTTCTTTTGGCTGGGTAAGCTGGTGGAGTTTGGCGAAACTTCTACGTTGTTCACAAATCCCAAAGAAGAGCTGACGGAGCTTTACATTACGGGTCGGCAAGGGTAGTGACGGGCAAGGTGAAGTAAAAGGTGCTGCCTTTTTGTTCTTTGCTTTTGACCCAAATACGGCCGTTGTGCACCTGCACAATATGTCGCGAAATAGCCAGCCCCAATCCCGTACCCCCGCGACTGCGCGTTCTGGCCCGGTCGGACTTGTAAAACCGCTCAAAAATACGCCCCACATCCTCTTGAGGAATGCCCACGCCCGTATCATGCACAGAAATTTCTACTTCGCCGTCTTGGTGATTGGCCTTGAGCGTAATTTTGCCTCCCTCAGGCGTAAATTTGATGGCGTTGTGCAGCAAATTGGTCACCACCTGGTGAATTCGGTCCGCGTCGGCCAAGACTTTGGGTAGCGCCGCTGGCAGATCCAGAATGAGTTCAACATGACCACGCTCAGCCTGGGGCTTCAGGCGGTCCAGGGGCTTGAGCAGCAAATCGGTGACATTTACAGCCTGTAAGCGCAGCGGCACCTGCCCCGACTCAATGCGCGACAGCTCCAGCAGTTCCTCCACCATCTGCGTGAGAACATCTACTTCTCCAGCAGCACGATCCAGGAAGCGAACGGCCGTTTCCAGATCATCTAGCGCACTATCCTGTAGCGTCTCAATAATTACGCGTAAGGAGGCGAGCGGCGTGCGCAGTTCATGCGAAATATTGCTCACAAAATCGCGCCGCACCGTTTGCAAATGGCGCACCGTGGTTAAATCTTGCAGGATGACCAGGTAGCCGGTAGCCCAGCCTTCCTCGAAGGGCGTGATGATCACCTGCAAAAATAGCTCCCGCCCAATTTCTACCGCCGCGGTAACCTCGGTTCCCTCTTTTTGGCACTGCTGCCACAGGTCAATGAGCTGGTGGTGGCGCACCACCTCGGCAAATGAGTGAGCTAGAGCCGACTTTTCAGAGAGATTAAACAGTTTGCTTGCTGCCGGGTTGATGAGCCGAACATTGCCTTCGTTGTCGGTGATGAGTACGCCATCCGCCATGTAGTTCTGCACGGTGTTGTACTGGCTGTTTTCCGCCAGCAGCGCCAGATGCTGCTGGCGCAGTTGGCTCATCATGTCGTTGAAGGCCAGAATGAGCTCGCCCGTTTCATCCCGAGTTTGGGGCAACACGCGGGCATCCCATTCCCCCTTGGTAATGCGTTCAATGACCTGGCGCAGCTGGAGCACGGGTTTGGTGGTGCGGGCGGCAATGGGGTAGGCAATAACGGCCGTTAGAATCAGCAACACCACCGCCGCAGACGAAACTGACTGGCGGACGCAGCTGGCATCTCCCAGGCAGCCCGGCCGAGACAGGTAAGCAGTAAGACCAGCCATCACGACGGTGACCAAAATGAAGTAAGAAATGGCGATGCGCCAACGAATTTGGGGGAACATTTTTAGTAATCAGTAGGTCAGTGATCAGGAGGTCCGTAATCAAATAAACTGATTACTGGTTCACTGAATACTGACAACCGCAGTTAGCCATCAAAACGGTAACCAATGCCGCGCACGGTGATAATGCGATGCGCGTTGCCC
>JACKBN010000035.1 GCA_020634565.1 Ardenticatenaceae bacterium | reverse complement strand
CCGGTGCCAACAAAAGTAAACTTTCTACCCACATTGTGAACATCGCGGATAAAACGGCCGTTGATCAACTGCCACAACAGGTGATTGAGGCGCACGGACAGGTAGATGGCCTGATTAACAATGCTGGCATTATTCAGCCATTTGTGCGCGTGAGTGAACTGGAGTACGGCGCCATCGAGCGCGTGATGAACGTGAACTTTTATGGGGTGCTTTATATGACCAAAGCCTTTTTACCCCATTTCAAGACACGGCCTGTGGCACACATTATCAACGTTTCCAGCATGGGAGGCTTTTTGCCCGTGCCCGGGCAGACCATTTACGGGGCAGCCAAAGCGGCCGTAAAGTTATTCACCGAAGGCTTGCGTTCTGAACTGCTGGATACCAATGTGAAGGTAACGGTGGTTTTCCCTGGCGCCATTGGCACCAACATTGCCCAAAATTCCGGGCTGGATCAACGCGCCATGGAGCAAGAAGCTGGGGGCGATCAGCCATCTATAAAGCCGCTGCCCGCTAACAAAGCAGCCGAAATTATTATCAACGGGATTGAGAAAGATAGTTACCGGGTCTTGGTTGGCTCCGACGCCCGCTTGATGGATTTTCTCTACCGCTTGGCGCCCAAGTTTGCTGCCAACTTTATTTACAAACAGATGAAATCACTTTTGTAGGCTTTCGCTTTACAAAAACGGTTATCCTGGCCGGCCATGCACCTTTCGCATGGCCGGCTTTTTGTTTGTATGCCAGCCTTTTTAGGCAGCCAGGGCCAGAGCAACCGAGCGCCGCGTGACGGCCTCGATGAGCACTTGGTATTGTTCCTCGCCTGCGGCCAGATATTGTGCTTGGAGATGGTGCACAATGGCGTCCAGATCGACGCCGGCTTTGGCCAACGCATCCAGGTGCGCTTCAGCGCCGCCAATGTCCTGGGTGAGGCTGAAAGTTGGACGGCCGTTTTTGATAAAAGCCGCCAGTGTTTCCAGCGAAAACGTCGTGATGGTTTCGCTGCCGATGAGGGCATTGGTGTAATGGGTGAGCGCCAGGGTGGGGTCTGCTGGCGTGGTGCGAGTCCATTTGGGCCGCAGCGGGCGCGCATTGTAGCGGACTAGCTGGTCCCAGCGGGGACCCTTGAAGATTTGCCGGTATCGTTGGTAGAGCAGTTTGGCCAGGGCAACGGCCGTTTTCCCACACAGGTCTGGCCGATCCTTTTTGCGCAGGATAGGGTCGATGGCATTATCAATCGCCCCAACGGAAAAGGAAGCAACGGCCGTAGGCAAAATGCGCCATGTGCTCTGGGTCGCCAGCAGATGTTCTAGCCCGGCAATATATGCCTGAGCCGCCCGCTCGAAATCGGTGACGGTGAAAATGTGGGTGATGTTGAGCGATTCACAATCAGCGATGAGCGTCTGGATGGCCTCGCAGCCGGGCAGCGTGGCCGGGATTTCTACCATCGCATTGGCCCGGTCAATGCCGTGCAGCAAATGTTTGGCGGTGGCCACCATCTCTTTGGCATCTTGCGCCAGTGCCGGATTCATCTCCAGGCTTACATATCCATCCCAACTGTTGCTTTCCTGGTACACCAGATGCAGCAGGTCCGCCGCGCGGCGGGCGTCGTCTACCATGAGCCGTTCGTGGATGGCGCGATAGGGTGTGCCTTCGGCCATCTGCTGACCGATGGCCTGATCGTAATCGTGGTGTTGCGTGATGGTTTGGGCAAAAACGGCCGCATTGGCCGTGACGCCCTGGATACCGTCGGCAATTGCCTGACGCAGGGCACCGGCCGTGATGTAGTCGCGCCGCATATAGTTGAGCCAGGTCGATTGACCCATTTTGTGAAGATCGTGAAGTTTAGACATGTCGCCTCCTTACGCTAAAGAGGGATCGTCGAGGTGTGATGAGGCAAGGATGTTGATTCTTCCCTACAACTGTTTATCCGTTGGCTCCTTTGCTCAGTATAGCGAAATTTGAGAGACATTTGCTAGTTACAAAGCTCATATCTTTGCTGAAATTCATGGCTCAAGGGTAAACAGACCGCGCTGCTGGCCAACTTCATAGAGGACGTTAGAAACGCTTTCAGGATGGGGTGAGGTGATTAGATTTGTATCGTTAAAGGAGCGAATGTTGATGATCCACTGCCCTGCTTGCCAGACCCAGCCCTGGTTTTCTTCAGGACCACCAGGAAATGATGGGTCATCTGCCGCCCAGATCAGCAGGGGAAATTCGTGAAATTCGGCCGCTTCGGCTTCCCCACGCCGCGATTCAAAGGCGGCTTCGGCTTCTGCCTGGCTGTCGTACCAGATAAGCATGGTGTAGGTTATGTGGCCGGTGGCGGTGGTGCATTCAAACAGGGTGTAGTTCTCTTCGCTGCGAAATTTGTGATAGAACTGCGCCTGGTCGGCATATAGGTCCGGTACGGGGCAAGCACGGGGGGCGATTTGTTGGAGTACGGCCGTTCCTATCTCTAGCGGGCTTGGTTCTTTAGCCGGACCGCAACCGCCCAGCCAACAACACACTACCAGGCAGCCAATCAGCCAGTGCCGGTTACGCATTGGGTACCAGCGACCCTTTTGTGTAATCAAAAGAGAGGATGCGTTCAGGCGTTACTTCAATGATGACGGGTTCCCATTTGGCGGCAAGCTGCTGGGCATAGGTGTCCCCGTGTTGGCCAATATATCGCTCAAAGATGGTGACTCGCTTTTGGGCGGCGTTTTCTGTGTCGAGAACGGCCGTACCGACCACCATTACCCCTGCGTATGGCATCGTATTGCTGTCAATCAACACCGTCACCTGCGGATTGCGCTGGATGTTCTTCACTTTTTGCGTGATGGTCTGCGTGCTCAGCAGCAGCTTCCCATCACGGTATTCGTACCAGATGGGGATGGTGTGGATACTGCCATCGGTGTTGTGCGTGCTCAGCCGCGCCAGCAGCGGTTGCGCCAAAAATGCGGCCAACTCCACCTCAGAAAATCCCGGAACCTGCGGATACCGTTTCATTTCTTCCATCATTTTCTCCTTTGAAGATCATAAGCTATGAGACACATTTCGTGCCTAATCGTTTCTAAGGCAACCTCACACTTCCTTGACATACATGTCCCAAATCTCTGGATAAAGCTCCTGAAAGGTTAGCCAGGTGTCTCGTTCGATGGTGGGATCGTTGGCGCGGACAACGTTGAGCGAAATTTGCAGATTCTTGAGCGCGGTATCGAACTGGCTTTTGGAGCAGCCGTGCGCGTCTATGATTTCCTGGCGCAGCGGGGTGGTTTCCCACGGCTCATTGCGAATCATTTCATAGATGTGGCCCGCCAACACATTGAGCTGACTGACTGGTTTGTAGGCGGCAGGGAAATGGGTGTGGCGCAAGTAATCCATCGTCATCAGCACGGCAAAGCCACCCTTGATTTTGCCGTAGAAAATCTCATCGGGGAAGGTGGCGGGCAGGCGGTTCTTCCAATCCCAAACGGCCGAAACCTTAGGACCCCAGCCAGTTTCACCCTCAATTTTTTCGGGTATATCAACGTGCTCCCACAGTGAGGGCAGGCCGCTTTTCTCACTGGCAAAAATGGTACAGATTTTCAGGTCGCGGATTAAATAACGAGCTTCATCAAATGTTTTGATCATATGGTTTTGCCCTGTTTGGTGTGTTTGAGGTCTAAAAGCGGAAGGCGAATAATTGTTCACTGTCAGATAAGTAGATTAGAACAGTATCGTCCAGAATTTTCAAATCGATATTATCTGGATGTAGACGAAATCCTTGGAACTCAATTTGCCCTATGACTTCGTTTGTTTGTTTTGCAATGAACTGAATTGCGTGATCTGTAACAATAATTTGGCATTGAGTTCCGGCGCAGGAATAAACTTCTCTGGGAAAGTAATAAAAATATCCAGTGATGCCTTCATCTGCTCCACGAGGTGATGGTTCTTTGTTCTCGTCGTTGTACCAACGTGCACATGAATAAGCAATATCGTTGCCGGTATTCGCATCTACCTGCCCTGAGGCCCAAGAGGCTCCATGATCAGCGCTAGCACCTAAGTATAAGATTTGCTGGCTAAGTGCAAAGCCCTGCCGATCAACACCCAAATAGCTGTTTTCCCAGATAAGTTCGCCTGTTTTCGCATCATACGTAGAGATTGAGGCTCCGCGACCCATGTCGCACATGTTTTCAAAAGATATACGTTTTGATCCTTCTAGCAGCTTGGCATACATCACAAAAAATTTGTCATCGTAAAACTTAACAGCAATTGGTTCATCGGGAATTTCAGCTTCCCATAAAACGTTACCATTTTCTATAGAGAGAGATATAAGTGAATTTGAGGAAGGAAAAACCAGGTTATTTGGGTAAGGGAAAAAGATTTGCCCTTGGGCTTCATGTTTTAGGCCAATTTCGATACGATTTTGCCACAATAGGTTAATTCCTGAATAGTTTGGCAGGTTTCTGACTGGTGATCTTTGTTGAAAATAAAGCCATATTCCTAGAGAAAGCCATGACAAAAAGAGGGCGAGCGCGATTCCTCTAACGACTCTTTGTAATTTTTCTGCTTTATTTTTTGTGGCCATAGTTTGATAGGCAGAAGATGGAGAAACGGCCGTAGCCCCATCACTCTATTATTCTAAATGTTGGGGCTAATCACAGTAGAGAGGCGCTTAAACGCTCAGCTTTTCAACGATCTTTTTAATCCGACGCTCGCGGGTTTCTTGCGCTTTGGCCTCGACAACCTGCCGCACATACTCCTTGCGCATGGAGGGTGCGGAGTTCTCAAAAGCGGCCAGCGCATTGGCTTCATTTAGCGCTGCCATTAAATCTTCTGGTATTTCGACGGTGCGCGGTTCCAAATCAAGCTCAACCGTCACATCGGCCTCTTCGCCACCCGCCACACCAGCGGCTTCCCGATTTTTGGCGCTGAGCGAGATCATAAATTTGCCGTCCATAGTCGCCACGGCGCTGCGGTAGGTGTAATTGTTGATCGTCACTTTAACCAAGGGACGCTTGCCCCCGCCCAGCTCTTCGATCACTGTTTCCGGGACCTGTATCCCGGCAGTATTTTTGCCTGTTTTCAAAATAGTCGTGTGAAAGATTACTGAATTTGCCGCTGCTTTACTCATCTTGTTTTGTTCCTCCTACAAAAATATGAGTCGGATCGTCAATCCAACTTACACGTTTCGCTCATGTTATCTCCTGCGAATCCAAAATCCGAGGAAACTATAGCACATTTAGCTGTGCATTAGGGCCAGGCGCAGAAGCAATGCGGCAGACGGTCCCTCTGTCAACAAACATGCTGGCGGCCAGCGTTTCGCCAATCGTCACCAGGCCAACAGAATGCTTACCAAGATGATGAGGATGGGCGACAAAGAACAAGGGCAAACGCGTTGGTTTGAGAAGAGTCTAACGCGGTTAACTACTGTGATAACATGTGCGCCAGCAGCATTTTGCTGCTAAAAGACCGTATTGATGCCTGATCACGCTTCTTTTTTCTACTAAACCACCCAAAACAACGTGAATAAAGGCATTTAGTCTGTCAACTATGTCCATTCACGCCTTTTTGTGCTTTTTTTAGCTGCTAAACCAGCTTTTGCTTATCGATAAACACTCATTTAGCATACCAAATGTATGAATTTAACTTGTTTTGGCACCTTTAGCCTGCTAAACCAGCTTATCCTTATCAATAAACACTCATTTAGCGCGCTAAATGAGCTTATTTACGCGTGTTTTGGCTTCTTTAGCCTGCTAAACCAGCTTATTCTTATGGATGGATGTTCTTGCAGCGCCCTAAAGACCTGTTTGTAAGCTTGCGCGACCCACTATTGCGGCCGTTTCTGCCCTTCCTCACGGTTCCTTCAACAACCACACCTTCGCGGGTTGGTAGCCTTGCTGCGCCAAAATGGAAATTTTAGAAGGCCAGTCCGCCGGGCACACTACAAACGTGGCCTCTACCTGGCGCGCGGTAAAGGCGCTTTCTGCAGCCTGCAATAAATTGGCGGCACCGACGCCCTTATTGGTCACCGCGTTGATGTTTGCAAAATCGGCGTGGTAAAAGTCGTCAATCACGCCAATTTTGCGGATGTCATGGGCTACCGGCACCAGCAGTGGCGAGATGGGCTGGGCGATGAGGTAACCGACCACCTGTCCCTGCACCTCGTCCACAAACATGTCCCGGTCGGTGAGCGTTAGGCTGCGCTGCATCCAGGCGGCAAAACGGCCGTCTGCTTCCGGGTGTGTTTGCCAGAAGCGGTAGCTGATTTCGGCCAGCGTATTACGATGTTGAGCGCTGGCAGCAACGATGCCCGGCACGTCTTCTGCCGTGGCTGGCCGAACGTTTGATGCAGTGTCATCTGCCGCCAAACCGGATTTTCCCAGGTAAAGGGTAATCGGCTGGTAGTCATGTTGCTTCAAAAAGGCGTCTCTTCGCCCATTTGCCAAACAGGATGCCAGCAGCAGTTCCGCGCCAGAACGGCGCAGTGCTGCTTCGGTGGCCAGCAGCAGCATTTCTTCCGTTTCTGGTGGCGCATCTGCAACCGTAAAACAGTCGTCCAGGATGAGACCGGGCGGGCCAAACGCCCCCGCGTAGATGGGTGGGACGGGCACCTTCAGCGCATGGGAGACGCCAACGATGCGCCCGGCCTCTTCGGCTACGAGCCATTGTTCGGCAAAGGGCGGCTCGCTGCTTTCCAGCGTCTGGCGCACGGCGTTGGCCACTCGCTCGCGCCCATTTTCGGCGAGTGGCCAGAGGGCGGGGTTTGTCTGCTGACGCTGCGCCGCATCCTGGAGTAGCAAAGCGGTGATTTGCGGCAGGTCTGGTACAGCCGCAGGTCTAGTTTGTACAGTCATAG
>JACKBN010000034.1 GCA_020634565.1 Ardenticatenaceae bacterium | reverse complement strand
GTCTAATTTCTTGACTGACTTCGCCGTTTTTCTCCATATTTCCGCAGGCTTCCCGCTGGGTGCGCGTAGGCTGTTTTATGTTTACTTTCTGCGCCCGGTTTGTTATTATAGCACGGTAAATCCAGGGAGATAGGCTCACATGATGCGAACAATTAAAAGCGGTTGGTTAGGACGTCTGTCCTTGTTACTTTCGTTGCTGGCAATGGTGCTGCTGTCGGGAATGGCCACTTCGGCGGGCTCAGTGCAAGCCGTCTTGGCCCAAGATACCCCCAGCGTAGCCCAACTCTTCATTACCAACAGCGACGTAAGCAGCCTACCCAGCGTGGAATTGCACGTATACGGCCGTGATTCCCAAGGCAACCCGCTCAATCTCTCCCAGGAAACCCTCAACATCGAGCAAAACGGCAACGCCGTAGGCCTGATTGAATATCAGGGCGTGCACACGGCTGGCACCTTCACCATCTTCCTCATCGACATTCCCCCCGGCGTGGTGGATGAGCTGCCCCTGCTGCAACAAGCCATCGAAAATTTTGCCAGCGCAGGCAACATGCAGGAACAGGTCGATTATGTGGCGGTTTATCAGGTCGGCGAGAATGAAGCCGCTCAGCTGTTGGAGCCGACCAATTTTTTCAACAGCGTACGCAACTTGTTCGCCACGCCGCTGGAGCCAGAAACCGGCGCCACGGCGCTCATCGACAGCAGCACCAGCCTGCTCGACGAACTGGAAGCGCTCAAGCCCGATCCGGCCATGGCCACCTCACTGGTGCTAATGACCGATGGCACGGACGTGGTGAGCACCCGCTTTGAAGAAGAAGATTTGGTGAATCACGCCCTGGAACGGGGCATTCCTGTTCACACTATCTGGCTAGACAATGAAAATATCTCTACGGTCAGCTTCGGCCAGGATTTTCTGGCAGGTGTGGCCGCCCAAACCGGCGGTATTGCCGTGCAGCTAGACAACACAGCTGATCTTCCCCTCGTCTGGAACCGCATCACCAGCTTCCGTGATCAGGCCCGCATTCGCTACACGGTGACGGCGCTGGAAGCTGGTACCTTCCCCGTGACGGTTAGCCTGGCCAGCAATCCCAGCATTTCAGCCGAAACCACGGTGGACATCCCCAACAATTTACCCAGCGTGGTCATCAACCTGGCCAGCGAAAGCCGCACCCTTTCCTTACCTGATCTGGATGAGGCGGTGAGGTTGCAATTTAGTACGGCCGTTACCTGGCTAGACGGCATTGAGCGCGAACTTACCGCCGCCCAACTGCGCGTTAATGGCGTTTCATACGACGTGCCCCTGGAGGAAATTGCCAACTTCCAGGCGGATGTCACCAGCCTGACCTACGGCAACAACAGCGTCGAAATGGTGATTATGGATGACCAGGGCATCCAGGCCACCAGCCCCATTGTGGTGCTAACTGTGAATGAAGGTCCGCGGGAAATCCCCGAAGAACTGGATGCTGGCAACGGGTTACTGGGGCTAATTTTACGCTTCCTCCTGGTGATTTTTGCGCTTATTGTGGTGCTGGCGGTGCTGATTTGGTTATGGCGCAACGGCCGTCTTACCAACCTGGGCAGCATTATTCCGCGTGGTCCTTCACGCCCTCGCGAACCATTTGCCGAGCAGCAGCAAGCCGCTTACACACCCACCCACACTGTCGCCTATTTGGAAGTGCTGGAAGCAGTGTCTCAGCTTTCCTCCCCGATTCCGTTGAGCATGGCTGTGGTGCGAATCGGCCGTTCGCCCAATCAAGCGAACATCGCCTTTGAAAACGATGTCACCATGTCACGCCTGCACGCCAGCCTGATGCTGGAGGGCAATCATTACCGCATCTTCGACGAGCAAAGCACCAGCGGCACCTGGGTCAATGAGCGGCAGGTGCCGGAATACGGCATCCAACTCATCGACGGTGATGAAATTCACCTGGGTGCGGTACATCTACGTTTTCGCCAAGGCTAGATTTTTTCCTCATAGCCGCGGGTTCTTTCTGCACCATCTATTTGTAAAACAAGCCGCGGCTACAAACACTTTTCCCTCAATCTATTCATTTGGCCTCAATCGCTTGTGACATATGTCACAATAACTATATGACACCCATCGCTAACGCCCTATAAACGCACCTTCTATACTTTCGATGTATTCGGATAAGCGAATACATGCATAAGCTAACAAGGTGAACTGATGGATTTCCCCCCGATTGAAGAGCTAGATTTATTACACGCCAACATCTGTCAGGCGCTGGGCGACCCCAAACGCATCCAAATTTTATACGCGCTGCACGGTGAACCGCGCTACGTTTCTGCTCTTGCTGAAGATCTGGGGATGCCCCAACCAACTGTCTCCCGCCACCTACAGGTGCTGCGCCAACGTTCCATTGTCCAAACCGAGCGAGATGGGCAGACGGTTGTTTACAGTCTAACAGACGTACGCATCATTGAGGTGCTCAACGTGATGCGCCAGATTTTGCGGGATTCATTAGATCGCCAGGCAAATGTTTTAACTTAACCATTGTGTCATCCGCATCAAGCCAGCATATGGGGGGCTTCCTGCGGCGTTTATCAACCAAATCAGGCAAATGCACGGCGTGTTGAAGTCAACTTCATCGGGCCGGTTTTGCATTTTCTGAAGCACCCCAGAAGAGTAGAGAATCAATGAAGACGTTCAAATATATTTGGATTGTTGGATTAGCAGTTACCTTTCTCCTTGTGGCGATTCCCGTCATTATTTGGATTCCCAATGAGCCACCCCAGCGAGACGATCCGTGGGAAAATGTAGCGGATCCGATTCCGCATACGAACCACGCCGATTTGATTGAGGGACCATTGGAGACGGGGCCGGAGGTAACGGCCGTTTGCCTCGACTGCCATGAAGAAGCCGGTCACGAAATGATCCAGACCGTTCACTTCACCTGGGAAAGCGAACCGGTGCTGCTGCCCGGTCGCGACGAGCCAGTCACCATCGGCAAAGCCAACCAGATCAACAACTTCTGCATCGGCATCCAGGGCAATGAGCCGGGCTGTACCCGCTGCCACGCGGGCTACGGCTGGGAAGATGAGACGTTTGACTTCAGCAATGAGCAAAACGTCGATTGCCTCGTCTGCCACGCCGACACTGGCCTATATACCAAAAGCACCGCCGGGCGTCCCGCCGAAGGGATTGATCTAGTCGCGGCAGCCCAAAGTGTTGGTTCGCCCACCCGGCAAAATTGCGGCAGCTGCCACTTTAACGGCGGTGGTGGCAATGCCGTCAAGCATGGCGATCTGGACGAAACACTCTACTTCCCCTCCGAAGAGATTGACGTGCACATGGGACGGTATGATTTCCAATGCGTCACGTGCCACAAAACAGACGATCATCAAATTCAGGGGCGCTCCATCTCCGTGAGCGTGGACAACGAAAACCGACTGACGTGTACCGACTGCCACAGCAACGATTTGCACGAAGATGATCGCATCAACGACCATCTGGACACGGTAGCTTGCCAGACCTGCCACATCCCCGAAGGCGCTGTGCGCGACGCTACCAAGATGGATTGGGACTGGTCCACCGCTGGCAACCCTGACATTCCTGAAGACCCACATGTGTACCTGCAAATCAAGGGCAGCTTTGTCTACGAGCAAGGTTTTATGCCCGATTACATCTGGTACAACGGCACGGCCGATCGCTACATTTTGGGTGATGTGATTGACCCCAATCAGGTCACGCCAATTAACCTGCCGTTGGGCAACATCGACGACCCGAATTCACTCATCTGGCCGTTTAAAGTACACCGTGGCAACCAGATTTACGACACGGAGTACAACTACCTGCTCCAGCCAAAGACAGTTGGTGAAGGTGGTTACTGGACGGAGTTTGACTGGGGCTTGGCAGCGCAATTGGGCGCTCAGGAAACCGGCATGTTGTTTAGCGGCAACTATGGCTTTACCGAAACAGACATGTACTGGAATTTGTCGCACATGGTGCAGCCCAAAGAAGATGCGCTGCAATGTTATGACTGTCACGGTGAAAACGGCCGTATGGATTGGGAAGCGCTCGGTTATTACGGCGACCCCATGGAATGGGGCGGCCGCGACCAGTTCACCACGGCTTCTCAGGATTAAAAACACGGAACACAGAGCTTCACAGAGAAGCCGCAGAGATACACAGAGAAATTCTCTGTGAAACTCCGTGCGACCTCTGTGAAACTCTGTGTCACTCTTTAGGGATTTTCGATGAAAAGTTCAAGAAAATTTCAACTTCCTTCTGCAAGATTTTGGCTCATTGCTTTGCTAGGGCTGGCGGCGCTGCTGTTGGTCGCCCAACAAACCCTGGCCCAGGACGACACACCAGTTGATCCCACACCCACTGGCCCGCCATTGCATCCCAACTTTGCCTTGTTGGATGCCGCTGGCAACAACGTCCTGGACAGCGGCGAACCTATTTCCACCATGAACACCTGCGGCGTGTGCCACGACACGGCGTTCATTGCTGAGCACAGCTTCCACGTAGATGCAGGCTTGAGTGAGATGAGCGCACCAGGGGAAACGGGCAACGGCCGTTCCTGGGACATCAGCACCGGCACGTTCGGCAAATGGAATCCGCTGGTCTACCACTACTTGACGCCCGAAGGGGACGACACGGTAGACCTCACCACCCCCGGCTGGCTGATGCTCTTCAGCGACCGGCACGTGGGTGGCGGCCCGGCCATCACCAGCCGCGATGGTGCACCGCTGCTCAGCCTGGCCCCGGATACAACAAATCTGGACGCCAGCATCATCGATCCGGCCACAGGCGAACTGGTAGGCTGGGATTGGCAGGAATCTGGCGTAGCCGAAATGAACTGCTTCCTCTGCCATCTGCCCGATGCCGACAACGTGGCCCGCATTGCGGCGATGGCAATGGGCGATTTCCAATGGGCCAGCACCGCCACCTTGCTGGGGACGGACGTGGTGACGATTACAAACGGCCGTTACCACTACAACATCGACGCCTTTGATGAAGACGGCCTGCTCCTGGACGGTTTCGTCAACGTGCAGGACCCCACTAACGCCAACTGCGGTAACTGCCACGGCGTCGTCCACACCGACATGAGCACGCCGCTCACCCTGGAAAGCCTGCAAACGGGCGACTGGAGCACCCTCACCACGGGGCAGGTCATGTCGCCACAGCGGCTGCTCAACTCTGGCCTGAACCTGACCGACAAAGAGACGCTTTCCCGCTCCTGGGACATTCACATGGAGCGCGTTGTTGATTGTGTAGACTGCCATTACGCGCTCAACAATCCGGTCTATTTCCAGGAGACAGATGAGGATCAACTCGACCACCTGGTCTTTGATCCGCGCCGCCTGGACTTTGGCGAATACCTCTACCGGCCGCTGCACGAGTTTGCCAAAGGGTCCAGCACTCAGGGCACGCTCGCGCCGCAGTACGACAACAGCCTGCGCCGCTGCGACGACTGCCACAGCATCGAAGTGACCCACAACTGGCTGCCCTACAAAGAACGCCACATGGACGCCGTCAGCTGCGAATCGTGCCACATCGGCGAACTGTATGCGCCAACGCTGCAATCGGTGGACTGGACCGCGTTGCAGGCCGACGGCACGCCACTTAGCGCGTATCGCGGCATCGAAGGCGAGATTGGCGAGCCGGGCAGCCTGATCACGGGCTATGAACCGGTACTCCTGCCCCGCGAAAACGCCGATGGCAGCACGACATTGGCCCCGCACAACCTGATTTCTACCTGGTTCTGGGTGTATGGCGAGCCGGAACGGCCGGTGCTGGAACAAGATTTGCAAGCCGCCTGGTTTGATGGCGACGAGTATGCCAATGAGATTGTGGACCTGTTTGATGCGGATGGAAACGGCCGTCTCTCCACCACCGAACTCGTTTTAGACAGCGACGCCAAAGTGGCGCTCATCAGTAAACGACTGGCCGACCAGGGTCTGAGCAACCCGCGCATCAGCGGCGAAATCCAGCCGTACAGCATCAACCACAACGTCGGCGGGGCCGATTGGGCCATCCGCGATTGCGCCACCTGCCACGGTGAAGAATCCCGCGTCAGTCAGCCGCTGGTGCTGGCCAACTACCTACCCGGCGGCATACAGCCTACCTTTGTCAACGACGGTGGCAGCAGCTTCAACGGTACGCTCACCGTCACCGACGAGGGCGCACTGGAATACGCGCTCGTCACCAACGAGGCTGGCCTCTACATCCTGGGCCACGACGCAGTGAACGTGGTTGACTGGATCGGCATCATCCTCTTCCTCGGCGTGTTTGCCGGGGTGATTGTGCACGGCGGGCTGCGCTACGCCGCCTTGCGTCGTCAGCCACCTAGCCATCCCCAACTGCGCGAGCTGTACATGTACTCCGTCTATGAGCGGCTGTGGCACTGGCTGCAAACCGTGGCCATCCTGCTACTCATCGTCACGGGGTTGATTATTCACAAACCAGACAAATTTGGCATGTTTAGCTTCGCTTACATGGTGCAAATTCACAATATTTTGGCTGCCATTCTGGTAATCAACGCCTTCCTGTCGCTGTTCTACCATCTGGTCAGCGGCGAAATCAAGCAGTACCTGCCCCGCCCACGCGGTTTCTTCGACCAGGCGATTGAGCAGAGCCTGTATTACCTGCGCGGCATTTTCCGCAATGAGCCGCATCCGTTTGAGAAGGTGCCGGAGCGTAAGCTAAACCCGCTGCAACAGGTGACCTACTTTGGCATTTTGAATGTGCTGCTGCCGCTACAAATCCTCACTGGCATCTTGATGTGGGGAGCGCAGCGTTGGCCAAATATAGCTGCCTATCTGGGTGGGCTACCCGGTTTGGGCCCGTTCCATACGTTAATCGCGTGGTTGTTTGCCACCTTTATTGTGATGCATGTGTATCTAACCACCACCGGCCACACGCCGCTGGCGGGCATTAAGTCGATGATGCTGGGCTGGGACGAGGTAGAAGTCCACGATCCCGCCGCCGCCCATGATTAAAACTTAAA
>JACKBN010000033.1 GCA_020634565.1 Ardenticatenaceae bacterium | reverse complement strand
AATTACTTAACAAGCAGACTAGCCAAGCAAAAGCTTGAGAGATGATGTTGGGCGCCTAAAAATGCCCGGGGCCTAAAGCATTCGCAAGCGCTGCTATTCCGTTCCATCATCGTAACAAGCTGGCGGGCCAAACACATCGGCTTTATGCTGCTACCGGCTTATAACAAAAGAGCTACTCGCATGAGCAGCTCTCTGAGTCAAATGACGTATGAACTTATTCGGAGGCCAGCAACGGCCGTTTCCAAACCGTTACGTCTCATCCAAAGTAGAAATCCCTTCTCGCAGGGCATAAAGAGCCGCTTGGGTGCGGTTGGCCAGATGCAGCTTACCCAAAATGTTGCTTACGTGGGTACGCACCGTGCGTTCGCTCACCACCAACAGCTGCGCAATTTCATCGTTAGACAGCCCGCGAGCCACCTGTTTGAGCACCTCGACTTCCCGCTCCGTCAGCGGATCTTCCGTGAGCGGCAAATCATCTGGCTTGTTTAGCTCTCGAATCACTTTCAGGGCAATATCGGGATGCAGTGCCGATTTGCCTTCGTACACATTGCGAATGGCGCGAATAAGCTCATGGGGCGGTGTATCTTTCAGCAAATAACCCTGTGCGCCGCCTTTGATGGCGGTAAAGACGTGTTCATCATCACCAAAACTGGTCAAGACCAGAATACGCGCTTCCGGCATGGCCGCTTTAATTTCCGTAATGGCTTCCAGGCCGCTTTTGCGCGGCATATGCAAATCCAGCAGGGTCACATCAGGCTGAAAGTGCAGCACCCGGCGCACAGCTTCTTCTCCGTTTTCGCCGGTACCCACCACTTCCATATCTTCTTCTGTTTCAATTAATGCCACCAGCCCTTCACGCACCACGGCGTGATCATCGGCTAAAAATATACGAATGGGGTCACTCATCTTCATTCTCCCGTTTTTGGTGCGGCGGCGTTGGTTTTCTTT
The DNA here is from genome assembly GCA_020634565.1 of Ardenticatenaceae bacterium. Classification (GTDB taxonomy): domain Bacteria; phylum Chloroflexota; class Anaerolineae; order Promineifilales; family Promineifilaceae; genus Leptofilum. The sequence goes on along the minus strand of JACKBN010000033.1, from coordinate 8,047 downwards.
TTCCCGGATAATGGCAAGCATACTCGCACCATTGTGCCTTGTCCAGGGGTGGATTGCAGGGTTACCGTACCGCCAAACAGTTCGGTTCTTTCGCGCATACTTTTTAAACCGATGCCATCGCTGGCAACGGCCGTTTCCGGCACATCAAAGCCCCGCCCATCATCGCGAATCTCCATTTCCACCTCGGCCTCATCAATCGCCAACCGAACGATGACTTTGCTGGCACGGGCATGCTTCAGCGAATTGTTCAGCGCCTCCATGCTAATGTGGTACAGCGCTTCTTCCATATCGGGCGGCAAATCAAGCCGCCCTTCCACAATCAGCTCATGGTCAATGCCGCTGCGCCCTTCAACCGCTTTCAACCGCTGCTGCAAGGCCCGGTCCAACCCTTCTTCTTGTAGAGCTAACGGCCGTAATTTATGAATAAACAGGCGCATCTCTTTCAACGCCTGCTGCCCTGTATCATTAACGCGCTCCAAATAGGTGGTTGCCTGCTCAATCTGGCCCGCCGTGAGCTTGCGCCGGCCCGCCTCGGCAAACAAAACCACGCTGTACAAAGATTGCGTTACCGAATCATGCAGGTCGCGGGCCAGGCGATTACGCTCTTGCAGCACCATCAAAAAGCCTTCCTGCTGCCGCAAACGCGCCGTCTCCACCGCATTCCCAATCTGACGGCCCACAGCCGCCATCAACGCGATCTCCTCATCGCCAAATTGGGCCACCGTTTGCCCAATCAGGCTCAAAACACCCATCACTTTGGAGCCAGCCACCAGGGGAACACCCATGTACGCATTCAACTCCTCTGATAGAGCAGTTAGATGCTCTGTACGCGTATCAGTACGGACCTGGGGAATTGTTAGCACCGCATTTTGGGCCACCACCCAACTGCACGCCATAGCAGGCGGCTGGGTCGGCAGGTTGGCAACCACGTCAGCAATCGCCTCTGGCAGCCCCACGTGGGCGGTCAGATGAATGTGATTTGGCCCGTCCAGCAGATGAATATAGCCTATCTCGCCATGCGTTGCGGTCAGCATCCGCTGGATCGTGCCCTGCAAAATGTCCGCCAGATCATCGGACGTATTGGTGAGGCGCAGCACATCATTCAGCACAGACAGCTTGCGGGTACGGTCGGTTACGCGCTGCTCCAATTCTTGCCGGGCCATCACCTGGCCCGTGTTATCGGTGATAAAACCTTCCAGCGCTTGCAGCGTGCCATCTTCCGCATAAACGGCCTCACCCTGCTCCCAAACCCAGCGTTCATGACCAACGGCCGTTTTGATGCGATAGGTGCATTGGTACGGCCGTTTCGCCGCCACCGCCTTCTCAACTTCCGCCAAGACCCCAGCCAAATCATCAGGATGAATCAAATCGGCATAATGAACCGTGCCACTTTCCAACAGCGCCTCGCGCGTGTAGCCCGTCAGGTCAAAACAGCCTTCACTCACAAAAGTCATGGCATGGCGGTCATCCGCACGACGACGGTAAGCCATGCCGGGTAAATTGCTCATCAAAATCGCCAGCGTACGGTGGGCATCGCGCAGCTGCGTTTCCGCCTGTTTACGCTCCGTCACATCCGTTAGCACCGTCACCGCGCCGGTGGGTTCGCCCTGGGCATCGTGAATGGGGGCCATGGCGATGCTGACATGCATCGGCGTGCCATCGTGCCGCGTGTGCTGCCGTTCCACATTGGTCAGCACTTCGCCATCTAAAACACGATCGACCATCTTACGGAAGTCGGGCTCCTGCTGCATTTTGTGGATGGGGTTGGGCGAGGTGGCCAGCCGGTCCTCATCCCAACTGAACATCTTGCGAGCCGCCGGATTCCAGGCGTGGGCCACGCCTTCGGGGTCTAGCAAAAAGATGGCCAGCGGCACCGATTGGATGATGGCTTCCAAGGTATTGTTGACTTCTTCCAATTCATTTTCAGCGCTGCCCAACTCCGCCGTGCGCTGAGCCAAACTCGTCACCAAGTCATGCAGTGAATGAGAAAGCACGCCCACTTCATCGCCGTGGGCATAGATGGGAATTTTGGCGTCGGCTTCGCCTTGCCGCAGGCGGTTCGCCGCCCGGGCAATGGCGGTAAGCGGCTGGGTAATGCGTCCGGCAACCACCCAGCCCAAAAGCAAGAATAAAATGCTGAGGCTGCTGCCCAGCAGCAGCACGCGCTGCTGCAACTGCTGTATGGGCGCCAGCGCCGTGCCGGCTTCCTGGCAAGCCAGTACCAGCCAGTTCGGGCCACTTAATTCTGGATGCGGCATCACGCGAGCATAGCCAGTGAGGTAAACATTGCCATCCGGCCAGGTGTTGATCGCGTAGCTGTTTTCGCCGCTCTGGGCGGCCGAAATGGCTTCTTCGCACGGGGCAGTATCGGGCAGGGGATTGGTACCGAAAAGGTAACGGCCGTCTGCCGCCAGCACCATAATATTTACATCCGATCTATCCTGTGAAGGCAGCAACAAAGTAGACTCAATCTCATCAAGCCACGTTTCATCCAGGTACGTGCCCAAAATGCCGATTGACTGCCCTGCATCATCCATCACGGGAATGGCCATAGTGACGTAATGCGCCTGTTCACCGTTGGGCATCTCTGCGTACAAATTACCGACGTACGGCCGTTCCTTACCCGCCATGAACCAGGACAAGTCAGCGACCGCCTGGCCGTCACCCGGTCGGTTGCCTACGTTGGTTAATATTTGGCCGGTGGGGTCTGCCAGCCCAACCCAGACGTAATGCGGATAAATCTCTTGAAAGCGGGTCAGCACATGCTGTTTAGCCGCCATAGTTGCCTCAGTATCAGATAAAGGCGTCGAGAGAGAAACCAGCTCCAATTCCTTGTATCGAGTAAAAATATCGCGATCCAGCGCGTCGGCCATGTAGTAGGCCAGTTCTGCCAGTTTGCTGCCGCTGGCCTCCTGCAAATCCGTTTGGGCCGCTCGTTCCACCAACACACTAATAAGAAGGGCCAGCAAAATCGTCAACGTGCCAAACGCCAGAGCCGCCTGTGCCCGCAGGCTTCGGCGAGGGTCTAAAATGCGACGTAAACGGTAAAAGGGAGAATTTTCGGGCATCGGTTTATGCTCAATACGGCCGTAGCAGATAAACAGCGCAGCAACCTCGGACAAGGACCAAAACGTAAAGCGCCACTTTTCTGCTACCGATCATAAAATCACTACGCTGCTAATTGATGTTATTTTACACATCACCTGACCGGATATTCAATATCGGCTTGCAGGCGATTCAGTGCGTCATGGTAACGAGTGTATAAACCATTGTCGTGGTAAACATCGGTGCAATGTTGCGCTCAATTTCTGCCGTTCTAGGACAAATGACGTAACTCAAACGGGTACGTTTGCTGGCAGCAACGTCCAATCATGACCCCGATGGCAATGGCACAATCATCAAAAAAGCGGTTAGATGGTAATGCCATCTAACCGCTAAGTGAAGCGTGTACGAATCGAATTTGCGTTTCAGGCATCCTCCAAATGGTGGCTACCCACCAAAAAGTCTGCCTAAAATCCCTCCGTCTGACTTTTTCTCTTTGATCTTTTCTTCCAGCTGTCTTGCGGCGGGAAAATCCTTTAGCCGCAGCGTGTGCTGGTTACATTTTTCGGCTTCGTCAATGTCTTCAAGCTGCCAATGGACGATGCTCAACTTGTGCCAGATCACGGGATTGGTATTGTCAAAATGAAGCGCTTCCTGATAAGCATCTTTGGCTTCGCTCCACAGATTTTGCCTAAAGTAAAAATCGGCCAGCTCACTGCGCATGGCCAGGCGCTGTGGCACGTTAACTGCCGCCGCGGCAGCTTCGCTAAACCAGTGCACCGTCTGTTCCAGATCGCCCACGGCTTGCCAGTAAGCCACTTCAATGCGATAGAGAAGGTAGTCAGACGGCCGTAATTCATGCAAATAGTCCAAAACGGTGCGTGCGTCTTCTAAACGGCCGTTGTACACATAAATTAATGGCTCCAGCATGTTGATTTCCACCACGTCTGGCGCCAGGTCTTGTGCCTTTTCCAGCCAATCCATGGCGATGTCTAAGCCTTCCTCCACATAACTGCCATCTTTTTCCCGGGAGGCCGCAATAAGCACATAGGCCGCACCGGCAAACGCATAAGGCTGGGAAGCACCGGTGACAAACGTTTTTAGCGCTGCGGTGAGCTGGTTGGGATCTCCCTCGTAGGCATCCACTTTTTCCAACCCTACCAGGTAAGATTGACGCCCTTGTTCTGTCGCGTCGGCGGTGGATGGCCAATTAATTTTTTCTAGAAGCGGAATGAACTTCTCTAAAAGTTGTTGCCCCATTGGCTTGTCCTTTGTGTGGGAACGGCCGTTTACCCCGAAAAGCGCAAAAGCGGCCAAACAAATGATACACCTCCCAAGTAGTGTAACTGCCAGCCGCCAAAATGAAAAGACCCGCCTTTGTTGAACAAAGACGGGTCTTGGGTAATCGGTATTCGGTAAACGGTATTCGGTTTACCGATTACTGACCCACTGCTTACCGTTTACGGATCTAGAAACCCATACCGCCGCCGGGCATACCGCCGCCAGCAGGCATTGCCGGTTCTTCCTCGGGCAGGTCAGTGATCAAGGCTTCGGTGGTCAACACCATAGAAGCGATAGATGCTGCGTTCTCCAAAGCGCCACGGGTAACCTTGGCCGGGTCGATGATGCCAGCTTTCACCATGTCGATGTACTCGCCGCTCATCACGTTGTAGCCAATGTTGCTGTTGTTCGCTTTTTCCTGAGCCTGACGCACGTTCTGGATAACCACGTCGCCATTCTGGCCAGCATTTTCAGCAATTTTGCGCATTGGGGCTTCCAAAGCACGCTGCAGAATGCCAATACCGGTCATCTGGTCGCCTTCTGGCAAGGTAACATCGTTCAGGGCAGGCAGAGCGTTCAGCAAAGCCACACCACCACCAGGCACGATACCTTCTTCAACAGCTGCGCGGGTAGCGCTCAGAGCATCTTCTACGCGGTGTTTCTTTTCTTTCAGTTCAACTTCGGTAGCAGCACCGACGCGAATGATAGCCACACCACCAGCCAGTTTGGCCAGACGTTCCTGCAATTTTTCGCGGTCGTAGTCGGAGGTGCTGCGATCAATTTCTACTTTGATTTGCTCAACGCGGGCTTTGATCTGCGCTTCGTCACCCTGGCCATCGACAACGGTGGTGTCGTCTTTGGAGGAAACGATTTTGGCAGCGCGGCCCAGGTCGCTCAGCTGAACGCTGTCCAGCTTGCGGCCCATCTCTTCGGTGATAACCTGACCACCGGTCAGAACGGCGATGTCTTGCAACATAGCCTTACGACGGTCGCCAAAGCCAGGCGCTTTGATGGCCAGCGCGTTGATCATGCCGCGCAGTTTGTTCAGCACCAGGGTAGCCAATGCTTCGCCGTCTACATCTTCAGAGATGATAACCAGATTTTTCTTACCGGTCTGAACCAGTTTTTCCAAAATCGGGATGATGTCCTGGGCGGAGCTGATTTTCTTGTCGTGGATGAGGATGTAAGCATCTTCAATCACAGCTTCCATCGTGTCGGAATCGGTGACGAAGTAGGGGCTGATGTAGCCACGGTCAAACTGCATACCCTCAACGTATTCGGTTTCAAATTCCAGAGAGCGGGATTCTTCTACGGTGATGACGCCGTCTTTACCCACTTTGTCCATTACATCGGCAATCAGTTCACCAATGCTGGTGTCCTGAGCAGAAATGGAAGCGACGGAAGCGATTTCGGCTTTGTCGTCAATGGAGATGGCCATGCTGCGGATTTTGTCAGCCAGAGCGGCCGTTCCGGCCTCAATACCACGCTTCAGGAGCATGGGGTTGGCACCAGCAGCAATGTTCTTCAAACCTTCGTTAACAATGTTTTGCGCCAACACGGTGGCGGTGGTGGTACCATCACCAGCGATGTCGTTGGTTTTGGTGGCTGCTTCTTTCAGCAGTTGGGCGCCCATGTTTTCATATGGGTCTTCCAGTTCAATTTCTTTCGCAACGGTCACACCGTCGTGGGTGATGGTGGGGGCACCAAATTTCTTGTCTAAGGCAACGTTGCGGCCCTTGGGACCAAGGGTGGTGGAAACGGCCGTTGCCAGCGTATCAATACCTTTTTTCAGCTTACGCCGAGCTTCTTCAGAAAATGCAAGTTGTTTCGCCATTTTCAATAATCTCCTTCGAATTTAGAGCTAATTAGTCTTCTACGATTGCCAGTACGTCGGTTTCTTTGAGGATGAGCAGTTTTTTGCCGTCGATCTTGACCTCGGTGCCACCATATTTGGCATACAGCACCTTATCGCCAACTTTCACATCCATCTCAACGCGTTTGCCATCTTCATCACGACGGCCAGGGCCAATGGCGATAACTTCGCCTTCCTGTGGTTTTTCTTTAGCAGTTTCTGGCAGTACCAGACCAGAAGGGGTGGTTTGCTCGCGTTCCGTTGGTTCAACAACCAAGCGATCACCCAGTGGTTTGAGTTTCATACCTAACTCTCCTTATTTCTAAATTTCATTTTCAAAGTGGGGGTTTAGCACTCCCTCTGCCAGAGTGCTAATAGTTACGAAAACATTTTAACAGAATTCTTTGCAGTGTCAAGAAGATTCTAGCACTCATTCTTTTGGTTTGCTAATTTCTGATGCAATTCATACATTAGGGGGCAGATTCCAAGGCAGCACGACGGCACTCGACCAATCCTTCCTGTGCGGCCTCAGCATACAGAACATTTACGGCAGCGGCTTGCTGGAAATACGGCTCGGCCAACGGGCAGTTTTGGGTGCCCTCGCGCAGGTAGGCGTCAGCCAGCAGATAAAAGAAGCGCGAATTGCCCTCGGTTGGTTCACCGTACAGCTCAACCGCTTTGCTAAACTCATCAATGGCTTGCTCAAACTTATTAAGGCGCACGTACGCTTCCCCTAAACGGCCGTGTGCCCGAGCCACATCGGGATTCAGGGCAATCGCCTGTAAACCGTTCTCTTCAGCCAGATTATCTTGGCCTAACTGCAAATACATATGCGCCAGGCCATCATAACCAGGGGCAAAATTGGGGTCGATAGACACGGCCTCTTGAAAGCTCAAGATGGCTTCAGACACATTCCCGTCGCCAAAAAAGTTATAGCCTAGCTCATAATAAAGCTGCGGCAATTGTTCAGACTGCAACCCAAGCTGGAACTGTTCGCGTGCGGCCGTGTAAAAACCCTGGTTGGTCAGCACAACGCCCATGTAAAGACGCGCCAGCGGATTGTCTGGCTCAATAACCGTCGCTTCTTCAGCTCGCACTTGGGCATCCTGGTACAGTCCTGGCTCGTATTGCAGCACCAGCCCGGCTGCTGAGTAAGCATATGCGGTGGCATTTTCAGGATTGATACTGATGGCGGTTTCGGCGGCGCGATACGCTTGGGCAAATTGCAAATCAGCGGCCGTGGGATCACCCGCATCGTTCAGCCGTTCCCCATTGGCAATGTAGGCGGCAGCAACGGCCGTCCAAATGCGGTCATTCTCCGGGGCCAGCACAGACGCTTCCTCTGCACGAGACAGTGCCTCTTCCGCATCGCCGATTTTGATCAGCAAATCAATGTAGCGAATATAAATTTCTGGCTTGGTGGCATCGAGCTGAACCGCCTGGCCATAATAGCCAGCAGCTTCCTCCAACGCCCCTTCCCGCTCAGCAATATCAGCTAGCAAGGCATATTCCGTTGCCGAACGTGTTGGTTCTGGCGTTGGCGTAGGCACAATCACATCCCGCACCTCTTCCGCATTTTGGATCACAAAAACGCCAAGTCCAATGCCAACCATGATAAAAATCACCAACAAGCAGGAGGGGCCGCGTCGTGGATAGGGTGGGTCTTTTCTTTCAATAATCATGGTGATCAATCACAAGCCATACAAAATATACGATAAAAAAAGCCGACAGAATGGTCGGCTGGATAACTGCGATCTTAACATGGCTTTGAGGGTCGTCAAGACAGGGGAAATTGGTTCTTGGAAATTTCTAATGGTAGCCCGCGTTCGGCAAATCAGTTTTCAGGGTGGATCAATTGTATGATTTTTACTG
>JACKBN010000032.1 GCA_020634565.1 Ardenticatenaceae bacterium | reverse complement strand
CGCAGGCCGGGTAGGTGCCGTGGTTGCAAATGCGCTGCAGGTAGAAAAACCAGGTTTGGTGCACAGGCAGCGCGGCCCCTTCTTCACTCAGACCCAAACGGCCGCCTTTATATTTGGTTGCCGTGTCTTCATAAAAATTGGGAGCGCTCCACTCATGATCAGGTGGTAAATAGCCCAGCGCCTGGTTACCCGTTTGCGTTTCCGTGGCCGCCTCGGTGATGGTCATGCCATTGTAGACGCCGTAGGGGGATTGTTCACCGGTTTGGTTCGGGTCCCACTCTGCGGCACGCCCGACCATCTCATGTGCCTCATCCAGCTGCTGCAAAATCCGTACGTCCCAATATTTAGGATAGCTGCCGTATGGTTTGCTTTCCACATTGTTCCACCACATGTATTCCTGGCCCTTGGAGAAGGTCCAGGTGGCTTTGCAGGCCCCGGTGCAGGTCTGGCAGCCAATGCAGCGATTGATGTTGAAAATGGCGGCAAACTGCTTTCGTGGATGGGCTTCTTCATAAACATATTCCATTGGTCGGCCAAGCTGCCAGTTATAAACTTCTGCCATGATTTACTCCTTCGCAACGATGCCCCACCGGGCACATGTTTCATCAATTAAAGCCTGTACCCACGCTTCCCCTTTTTCCTGGTAGATGCGGTGGGTGCCCAAATAAAGTGGGCTGGTAAACAATGTCATCAACTGCTTTTTGCCCCAGCCAAGAAGAATGAATTCTTCGAGCAAAGCCTGGGCCATCGCTTCGGCCTGCCCTTCTTCGCCAGGAATGACCATGCCAACCAGTTCGTAAGGGTCTTCTTCGTGGGCTGGAAGCGGTATACCAGGCTCCACCTGCTGCCCAATCATCGGTAAGGGGATGCTATTCATTAGTTTCTCCTGTGGGCATTTGGTTGAGCGTCGTCACAACCTGCTCCCACTTGTGTATAAGCAGGGGCATACAGGCGGAACAGACGGTTAACGGCCGTTGCTGAAAGGACCACATCACTATTGGAATCTCATCATCCGTCCGCTCACAGTTAAAACAAGTCTGTACTGTTTTTTGCGTCATCTTAGGCCCCTTCTTCATCTTTGTTAGAGAGATCGGTCACAGTGCCGAAGACAAGGGTCACATCCCCGGCCATATATTTCTCCATGAAGCTGTTCTCATGGCCGGGGGTAAAGCCGGAGTTGACCGGCTCCCATTTGCCCTGCCCATTGAGGCCACCATCTTCCGCCTTTTCCACTTTGGCCAATGTTTCTTTAGGCACGGTATTCAAGGCATGGTTATCTGCCTCGCCGCCAAACATAAAGGCCGTGGCCACTTTTGCTTTGTGGAACAGCGTGTCGGTTTGGTGCATGGGCATAGACCAGTCACGGGTAATCGACTGCTGCGAGCCATAGCGCAAGTTAGCCTGGTAGCCCGTGCCCTCTGATTTGGCCAGCCCATCCGGGCGGGATTCATGCGCTCGCACTGATTTTTCGGTCGCCATAAACGGCCCATGCTTGAGCATAATGATGTTGTATGGATAGGCCGGGTTGTACTTCACGCGCAGCATCAGGCGAGAGACCTTGTAAAACGGGTCATCTTCCTGCCAGCCGCGATACGGCCGATCTGCCGGATTGGCATCCACATAGACGTAATCGCCATCCTCAATGCCTAAATCGATGGCCGCCTGCGGGTTCATATGCAGTTGGTGATCCCCCACCCCCGGCAGCCGCTTGTCCCGCCGGTACGGGTCGCCAAAGTTGCTGTCCAGAATAATCGTCCAGTCCACGGTGCTCCAGGAGGAATGGACCCGGTGGCGCGTCTTGGGCGTGAGGCAGTAGAAGTGAAAGCCCTGCTCCCACAGTGGGTTGCTTGTGTTTTTCACCTGCGCCCATGGTTTGGCAATGTTGCGTACCGTGCGCTCATCCCAACCCATCTCATCTTCGGGGATGCCGTAATCATCGGGACGCACAAAGCGGCTGCTGGTGACGATGACGTTGGGCAAGTACGGCGTCGCCTCTGGTCCTTCCCGGTGCGTGATCATGTTTTCGCCGTATTCAATCGCTTCAGGAATGTCGCAGTAGGCAGCCAGCCGGCCGCAGTCGGTGAAGAATGGTTCCGAATCATGCACCTGCTCCCAGAAGGGAATGCGTGGATAGGTACGAAAGAGCATCAGCGCCGCGCCGGGTTCGCCGTATTTGCCGGCCATGATGTCATCGTAGGTGTAGCCCCGTGTCGGCACAGACATGTCCAGCAGGCGCTGGATGTACACTTCCGGCCGCCCTTCCAGCACAAATTTCCAATAATCGCGGAGCCGCTGGTCGTCCAGTTCGTCGCCAATGGCGGCTGCCAGTTCACCTAAAATCATGACGTCATCTTTGGTGTCGTAGAGGGGCGGGATGCCGCCTTTCCAGATTTGCAGGAACGGATTGGAGCAGGAGGCGGTGATTTCCGGCACGGTAAATTCGGCCCAGGAGTTAGCCGCCAGGCCAAAGTCGGCGTATTCCACGCTGGCGGTCATCTCAATATCTACGGCAATGATCAGGTCGATGAGTGGATTGACGTTTTTGATCATGTCGTAATGGTGTTTGGCGTTGTTGAGCAGGTTGACGTTAGAATGGAAGAGCACTTTGCTGGGGGTGGGCATGTGGGTGGCACCGGTGAAGTTTTTACGGCCGTATTTCGGCGTCTCCACAATCAGCGGCCGATCGCCATGATTCCAGTAAGCCGGTTCCTCATCCATGGCATAGCTGTGGGCAATGACATCCTTGCCGTCCAGGTTTTCATCCAGGTTGGGATTAAACGGATCTTCGGCAATCCACCCCTTAAAGCCCGGCCCGGTCCAGGGCGACGCCTGGAACAAAGCCGCCTTGTAGTTGCCGGCCCAGGTGTAGCAGCCCGCCCCCGGCTTGCCGATATCGCCAGTGAGCATGAGCGGCAAAAATTGGGAACGGTTGGCCAGCGTGGCGTGGAACCAATGGTTGATCCCCTCGCCAATGTGAATGGCTACTGGACTCATCGTAACGATATCTTCAGCCATCTCTTCGATGAGGTGTTTGGGGGCGTGGGTGATGTCGGCCACTGTGTCCAGGTCGTATTCCTGCAGATGCTCTTCATACATGGCCCACAGAGTCATTACCTCTATTTCTTCCCCTTCCTCCCCTTCTGCGCCGGGCAGCAGCGTGACCTTACCAGACCAGGATAGGCGCGGATTGAAGCCTTTGTCGGCCATCCGTTCGCCCACGTCATCACGGGTGAGGGCAACCAGTTCGCCCCGGTTTTCATCAAAGATGATGTAATCGCCCAAGGTATCGTACTGGTCCTGGCTTAGGCCATGCAGCTTGAAGCTGGGACCATCTTCTGTAAGGCCAGGTTCGTAGTCGGGGAAGATTTCATGGGGATGCAGTCGTTTGAGTGTGTCCAGCCGCACCACCAGGGGAAAGTCGGTAAACTGCTTGACGAACGATTCATTGTACCGCTCGTTGTCCATGATCCATTTGGTTACGCCTAAAAAGAGGGCGGTGTCGGTAGACGGCCGTATCGGAATCCAGGTATCGGCTTTGGTGGCCGGCGGCGAATATTCCGGCGTGATGGTGATGATTTTGCCGCCCCGCTCCATCGTCTCGATGAAAAAGTGGGACTCCGCCATCTTGTTTTCCACCAGATTTTTGCCGCACTGAATGTGCAGCCGGGTATTGCGCAAATCATTAAAGTCGCAGTCAGATGCTTGCAGGCCAGTTGTGAATGGGTGACCGGGTGCCTGGTCGCCGTGCCAGGTGTAATTAGACCAGCGGCGACCACCCAGTGCCGTTTCTTCATTTGTGCCGCGCACGTGGGTATCCAGGAGGGCCAGCGTGTTGGCAAAACGGTACATACCGTATTTGCCAATAACACCCAGCAGGCCCATGCCGCCGCGACATTTCATCGTGCGCGTGCCGGCACCTTGCATGGCGGCAATCATTTCTTCTGGATACCCATCAGCACGCAGCCGTTCGGCTCCTTCTTCCCCAGAGTAGTGGCCGGCAATGGCGATCATGCCGCCGGCGATGTAGCGATAGGCTTCCTCCCAAGAGGTGGGAATCATCACATCATCCCCGCGCGATGTGAATTTGTATTTATCTCGGTTAGCGCCATCGAGGTACGGGTAGCCGTCGTCGGCCCAATTTTTCCAACCCTGGCGCATGATGGGGCCTTTCAAACGGTGCGGTCCATAAACACGGCGGTGGAACGTTTGGCCTTTTTTGCAGCCGCGCGGGTTCCAGTGTGCCGTGGCAGTGTTGCCGTACAGGTCACTGTAGCTGCCCACGTCGTAGTTTGTCTCTGAACGCAGGATGACGCCGTTGCGCACAAAAGCGCGCAGGCGGCAGGCGTGGGTGTCGTTAGGCGAGCAGACGTAGGTAAAGGAGGAGTCATATGCATACTGGTTTCGGTAAATTTCCTCCCAGCCGCGGTCCGGATAAGCGGCCAGCGGATTTAGCACATTCACCGGTTCCAGCAGCTGCAAATGCAAATATCTGGCCATTGCAACGCCGCTGACGGCGCCGCTCAGTTTTAAGAAGTCTCGACGGGATACATTCATGAGGGAACTCCGTAATGTCGGGAGATTGGAGAGTGGAGACGAGAGATTTAGTCACCTAATCCCCAATCTCTAATTTCCTGTTCGCGTTGATAATTCTTCAATTGCTTCCAGCAAGTCGGTCCGACGCGCGCTAACGCGGCGGCTGGTGATGATCTGGACGTAGTCCTGATTCAGATCCGCATGGATGATGGGAATTGCCGGCAGCAGGGCAAGAAGTGGTTGCAGGTTGGTTTGGGTCTGTTCACTAATGTTGGCAACGATGATAATGTGAGGAAAGGTTTGGGAAACGGCCGTAACCGCCTGAGTAGGTGATACGGCCGTGCCCACCACCTGTATGTTCTCCGCATCAGCCAGAATTTGCCCCAATGATTCGGTGAACAACGTATGCCCAACCAAAAAAATACGACACTTCTCTGCTTCCATACCATGAAGGGTAGCGAAGGAAAACGGAATTATCTATCCGTCACAAGTGGCACAAAGGATGAAAAAAGAGTGATTTTTAAGTTGTTCTACTGAAAAAGGAGTAGCTCTTTTGCGAGACAGCCGGAATATGAGGATGGCAGGTTATGGTTGCATAGGCAGAAAAATAAGAGGGCAACGGCCATATCCTGACCTACTCGTGGGCCAGATACCATTGCAAGGCCCCGGCAATCAGTTCCGGATCCGTATCGTAGGCAAAAGTGGCCCGCAGTATGCCTTCCCTATCCAAGAGATAAGATCGTGTTGAGTGGTCAATGGTGTATACAGCATCAGTGCCACTGTCCAGGCGACGCTCATAATAAAAGCCATAATCCGGCTGAATGCGGGCCAGCGTCTTGTCGTCAGCAGAAAATCCAACAAAATCCGGGTCAAAGTTAGCCAGATAGGGCTGCATCAACGCAACGGTATCTCGATCGGCATCGACGCTGATAAAAACAAACTCAACTTCTTTGGCGGCTGCGCCCAACACCGTTTTGGCATTTTTATAATCGACCAGGGTCAGCGGACAGAAGTCAGGGCAGTGCATGTAGCCAAAGAAGATGACGCGCCAACGGCCGTTTAAATCACTCAGCGCAGCTACATCCGGGCGGGTACTGGGTGCGCTAAAGTCTTGCACTGTTACCGGCGGATTGGTAACTTGCCCCACAAAGGTGCCCTCAGCATCCGCCAACAACGATGCCGTCGTTAACGTGTCGGCCCCCTCAACCGGCTCCAGCGAGACAATTGCCTCAACCTCCAGCCTGGCACCTGAATCGAACGTCAAGGTCAACAGGATCGTATCACCCGCCACCAACGGTGCCGATAAACCGATCAGCATGATATGCTCACCGCCCGGCTTTAGCTGCACCGTCTCTCCTGCTGGGATTTCAACTGCTTCTACCGGACGCATTTGCATCAAATCCCCATCCATCTCTGTTTTGTGTATTTCGGCACTATCCGCGACGGTCGTCTCTACACCAACCAATTGCTGAAGGGAACGGCCGTTATTGGTAATTTGCAGGTACGCGGCGCTCATGACATCTGCCGGGCGCACCCAGGCCCCACTCACCCGCAACGATTCTGCATCCGTTTGTGCCGGGGTGCAGGCTGCAAAAACAGCCGTAATCAGCAGCAAAAAGAGGGCATTCAACAACAGTTTTTTTTTCATGTCTTGCGCTTCCCGGTTAGGCAAATCCACAGATGGTGCAGAAATTCTGGCTCAACCTGCACCACCTGTGTATCGAAGTTTATCTTTTTAGGTCAGTTCTACTATTGGCGTGGAACGGCCGTTTAGTGGCCAGACTCCTCCGGAAACCCTTCCGCCCCGAAAATATCAGGGTTTTCTTCACCCTCGGCATAAAGGAAGCCAACCAGCCCCCGCTCCAAACGGCTCAAAGCGTGATCGACCATAATGTACCGGCCCGGCACATCCATCGTAAATTCAACCACCGTTGCCCCGCCGGGAGGCACCATCGTCGTTTGCACATCCTCCAGCGGTGGCGAACTTAAAGATGCCATGGGATAAACCCGGTCAAAAATTTCACCGATCATGTGGAAGGAGGAAATTTTGTTTGGCCCACCGACGCCGAAATAAATGCGAACGCTGTCGCCAACCGCGGTGCGCATGGCATACTCATCTAGCGTAAGGGCGTTGGCTGCCCCATTAAACACATAATATTGCGGTGTTTCATTGAGCATTTGCTGATGACTAAAGGTAAGATGTCCCTCCGTGCCAAACGGCTGCTCGGTGTAAATTTCACCCTGCATCACATAAAATTCGTGATCTACTGGTGGCAAACCCTCTTCCGGTTCCACCAAAATCAGACCGTACATCCCGCTGGAGATGTGATGAGCGATGCTAGGAGTCGCGCAATGATAAACGTAGAGTCCTGGCTGCAGTGCCCGGAAGTTAAAGGCTGAAACTTCCCCGGCCATCGTCTGGGTAAACTCCGCGCCACCACCGGGACCCGTTACCGCATGTAGATCGATTGAATGGGGCAAGATACTCTCAATTTGATTGTTAATGCGCACTTCCATCGTGTCACCGATGCGCATACGCAGCATTGGCCCTGGCACCTGGCCGTTGAAGGTCATGTAGCGGAACGTGGTGCCATCATCCAGTTGGCCGTCTACTTCCATTGTGGTCAATTCAACGACGTGATGTTGGGGCTCGGTGGTCGTAATAGGCGGCGGTACATCAGCCGGATTGCGAATGATAGAGACAGCATCGGCAACTGCTGGAGCTGCAGCAGCAGGACTCATGGCATGATCCATACCACTATCAGCCAGCGATTGGGCCAACGCTGCTTCATCACCAACGCTAACGGCTCCTTCTACCCGCAGCACCCCTTCCAGGCCGGCATCTCTCTGTCCTGGCAGCGAAGCGTAATAATGAAACATACCCAGTTGATCCGCCACGAACTCAACCGTGACAGATTCTTCTGCTGATGTCAGCTCGCCCGATGAAACGTCAAACGCGTCGATTTTCAGATCATGGGTATTGGCACTATCGTTGATGAGAGTGAGGCGGACTGTATCGCCTAGATGGGCAGACAGTTCCGGATTCAGAACGCCATTAATATTGCCACCGACGCCGACAAAGCCTGCCTCATCTGATGATGTACGCAGGCTGTATTCAACCACGGTAGGGGCTGAGGTGCCGTCTGGGTTGGCCAGGTAGGCAATCACGTTGTCTACTTCCTCAGAAGTTAGCTGCAAGTTGGGCATGGGCACATTGTTGTGCTCGGCTAACAGTTCAGTTGCAATCGGGTCACCTTCAGCCAGCATTACGTCTGGCTCCGTAATCCAGCGTGCCAGCCAGTCGGGATCGCGCTGTTGGGTTACCCCTTGTAGGTCTGGTCCCACTCTTACACCTTCACCAATAGAGTGACAGGCCGTGCATTTGGCTGTGAATATGTCCTGCCCCAGGGCTATTGCGCTCGCATCGGCTGATTGGTCCACAGCAGAAGCGGCCGCTCCATTGGTTCCGCCCACTGTTGTTCCTGATTGATCTCGAATGGAAAACGCAAGTAAGGCTGCGCCACCGATACATAGCAATATCATAACGCCCACAAATATTGCCAGATCACGGCTTGTAACCGGCCGTCTGTCCCAGGGTAATTCAGAAGTTTGATTTGTCTGTATGCTCATCCTTTCGCCTCAGTTAGTTTTAAATAGTCGTTCGGTCGATGCAGCCAGACATGGAGAAATCGCCTGGCTCAGGCGTAGGATAGGCTAGGGTAACGCGGCTGGCCTTGATCTATATCAAGTTGGTTTAAAGTTGTGCCTGCTCATGAAGGATGTCTGGCTCAGTAATGATGATGCGGTGGCGATCAAAGCGGATGGCACCGGCTTTTTCCAGGATACGAAGGGAGCGGCTGATTGATTCTGGCGTTGTCGCCAGGTGATTGGCGATCAGGGCGCGGGTGATGGCCGGATGTTTCAGGGAACGATTTTCACTCTGCTCCAGCAAAAAGTGAGCCAGGCGAGCCGTGACAGAATGCAGAGCCAGGTCTTCCATCCTTCCGGCTGCAAAGCGAATTCGCTCTGTCAACCCCTGTATGATAGCCAGGGCCATTTCATGATCTGCTTGAAGCGCCTGGGAAAAAACGGCCGTGGCAATGACCCAGGCAGAGACATCGGTCACGGCCATTGCGCTGACGGGATTGGGAGCGCCGTCGAGAGCAGCGATGTCGTTGAAGGTGTCGCCAGGACCCAAAATATGCAGGATGTATTCCTGGCCCTCGGGGGAGAGTTTAAAGGCTTTGACACGGCCGTCTTCTACAATCCATAATCCCGCAGACGGCTCGCCCTCCAGGAATATAATCTCATTGGCAGCGAATGTACGGTGTACTGCCTGCTGCGCTAATTGGCTTAGAGTGGATTCTGCTACGTGTGCAAAATAAGGCATTTGTTGCAGCATAGAATGTACGGAAAAGTCACTCATCCAGGCTGCTCCTCTTTCCGTTCGCTTGTGTCCAAAACTCCAGCCGGTGCCCCTCGGGATCGGTGCAATAGAATGCCAAAGCTCCCCATTTACGCTGGATGGGTGTCGTTGCTATGCCCAGCATCTCCAGATGTTCTTTCGTCTTTTCTAAATCCATCACTTCCCAGGTTAAGGTTACGCCCTGTCCCTGGACATCGACAATTGTGGCACGCGCCGAATTGGCAATACTTAAAAAGCTGGTGCTGGTTAGTTGAAACTCAACAAACCAGGCATTCTCAAAAGCAACCGGAAAGCACAATTGCTCTTTATAGAAGTGAACAGTTTCCGTCCAGTAGCGACAGTACAATATTGTGTTAGACCGTCTTAATTTAAAGAAAAGCTGTGTCATTTGTTTACTCTATCTTGTTTTTTCATATTTTGAAACGTTTCTGCTTGGCGAAAACTGCCTGGTTTGTTTTGATAAAATTACATAAAACAGTAAGTGGATATACAAGCTGGCGCAAACTTGGATGCGCATTTTTTGGGGCGTTAGCGTGTTGCCAGATTAACAAGCTGCTGCGAATTGTTTGACGCCACGAGGTGCTAGTCGGGAACGGCCGTCGAGGCATTGCTGTCTGCTTTTTCTTGCTCTCGCTTTTGCAGCCAGTGAGAACCCAGCCAGCAGAGTAACGCCCAAACAGCGCCAATGGCCCAGCCAGCCAGCACGTCGGAGGGCCAATGCACCCCTAAATAAACGCGGCTAAAGCCGACAAGAATCATTACAAAAATCGAAATCAAAATGATCAACGCCTTAAGGCGCAAGCGGGGCTGGATTTGGGCTGTGAGGCTCCCCAGCGTGAGATAGATGGCCGCTGCCAGCAACGAATGCCCGCTGGGAAAGCTGGCGCTGTTGTAAGCAGAAGGATCAATAATCAACTCAGGACGCGGTCGATCAAATATCCCCTTGAGTAGATAGCTCAGAATCACACCGCCCAGAACGGCCGTTAACAATATTGCCAGGTTTTTGTGCTGTCCCAGCATGAACAGATAGCTGCTTATAGCCATTACTACCAAAAACAAAACGCCGGTTCCACCAAGCGCAGTGAAGTCTCGCATCATTTCCTCGAACCAGCGCGGTCCCTTTGCATTGCTGGGATCATCGTCTTCTCGCAGCGAAAGAAGCAGCCGTCGATCCATCGCGTGGGTATCGCCTTCAAGCACTTCGTCAGTTAGATTGATGGTGCCCCAAACACCACCCACAACCAATATAAGCGCTTCATAGATGCGCCACTCAAACTTTCCCAGGCGCGACATAAAATGGTAAATAGGTTCCAAATACTTATTGGATAAATTTATCTTGTTCATGAAATGCTCCTTAAGGACACCAAAATCAATTGACCTGCGAGCAAACAAACACCTTACCGCGCAGTCTGAACACAGACCATCAGCTCGACATCATTCCTACAATAGATAGATCTGATCCTCAGGTGTGGCTGCCACCAACACGACAATAATCCCAGCCCAATTCCAGGCACTCATACTGTCTCTCTCCTTATAGGTCAGTTCGATAACGCAGCAAGCGCAGCGCATTAAGGACGACGATGATGGTGCTGCCTTCATGCAGGACGATGGCCCCACTGAGGGCAACGGCACCCAAAACCGACGTAAAAATGAGCAAGCCGATGATTCCCAGCGATATGGCCAGATTTTGACGAATAATTGAGCGGGTGGCGCGGCTAAGACCAACGACAAAGGGTAGCTTACTCAAATCATCAGCCATGAGAGCGACATCGGCCGTTTCCAGGGCAACGGCCGTGCCTGCACCACCCATTGCAATGCCTACCGTCGCTGTCGCCAGGGCCGGGGCATCGTTGACGCCATCGCCGGCCATGGCAATATCGCCATGCTCCTGCTGAAGTTCTTTTATCGCTTCCAGCTTCTGTTCCGGCAGCAGCTCGGCGCGCACGTCGGTGACGCCCACTTCCTGGCCAATCTGCCGGGCCACATCGTCATTGTCGCCGGTAAGCATCACTAATTTCTTCACGCCCAGATCTAGCAGGGCTTGCAAGGTTTCCTTCACACCGGGACGCGGGGTGTCGGCCAGAGCTAAAACGCCGAGGAAACGGCCGTCTTCACTGACAGCCATTGTTGTCTTACCTTCGTTTTCCAGCCGCTCAACCGTTTGCACGACCTCATCACCCAGGGCGTGCCCGTCGGTTTCGCGAAACAGTCTGAGTGAGCCAATGAGCACCGGCTTACCACCCACTTCACTTTTTACGCCGCGCCCGGTCACATTTTCCAGCCCGGTGGCCGGCGGCAAATCCAATCCTTTCACCTGCGCCGCCCGTACCACAGCCAGCGCCAGCGGGTGGTTGGATTGCTGCTCTACCGCGGCGGCAAGACGCAGCAGATGGTCCGTACTCGTTCCATTCAACGGTACCATATCTGTCACTTCGAACTTGCCTTTGGTGAGCGTACCTGTCTTGTCGAAAGCCATCACGTTCAGGCTCCCCAAATTCTCCAGGTGGACACCGCCTTTGATCAGCACGCCGTTGCGCGCTGCCTGGGCGATCCCGGCCAGCACCGAAGCAGGTGTACCAATCGCCATGGCGCAGGGCGAAGCGGCCACCAGCAGCAGCATCGCCCGGTAGAAGCTGTTCTGCCACGACATCCAACCAATCAGGGGCGGCACCACAATGATCATAGCTACAAAAATGAGCACGGCGGGTACAAATTTAGCCGTAAAGCGCTGGGTAAGCTGCTGAGTTGGGCTTTGCTGTTCCTGCGCCTCGGCGACCATTTGCGTGATGCGGCTGAGGGTGTTGTCCTGCGCCAGTTTGGTCACTTTTACATCCAGGGAATTTTCCTGGTTAATCGTTCCGGCAAAAACTGCCTCCCCTTGCGCCTTGTTCACCGGCACGCTTTCCCCGGTGATGGCGCTCTGGTCGATGGCACTGGTGCCGCGCACTATTTCCCCGTCTACGGGAATACGGTCGCCAGGGCGGACGACTACGACGTCATTCACCTGGACCTCTTCAACCGGCCGTTCCTGTATCTCATCCCCCACTTTGACCCTGGCTGTCTTGGGCATCAATTCACCCAGGGCGTTAATCGCGTTGCGGGCGCGGTCCAGCGCATAATGTTCCCCAGCATGGCCCAAGCTGAAAAGAAACAACAGGAAAGCCCCTTCTGCCCATTCACCCAACAAGGCCGCCCCGGCAGCGGCAGCCAGCATGAGCACGTCGGTATCGAATTTGCCTTTGAGCAGGCCGGGAATGGCGTGGGAGGCAATATCGTAGCCACCGGTAATGTAAGCAAGTATAAAAAAGATGAGCGCGATTGTTTCTGGGAGGCTGAAAAATGTCTCGCCCAGCCAGCCAATGAGAAAGAAAAGTCCAGCCAGCGCTACCAGAATCATCCCCCAGCGTTCTCGCATCCACTGGGGCAGAAAAGAGGGGGCGCGGCCGTGGTCTTCATAGGCTTCACGTTCATCAGGCGGCGCTTCCGGTCGAGGCGTTGGCTGGTAGCCCATTTGCCGCAGCGTTTGGTGGATAGACGGCCGTTGGAGACTCTTGGTGTCATAGGCCACAAAAGCCAGACCGGCAGCATAGTTGACGTTGGCGTGTAACATGCCGGGTACGTTACGCAACACGTCTGCCAGGGAAACGGCCGCATCGGCGCTAGTCATGCCGGAAATAGGCATGGCCTCATGCCGGTAGCGCTCGGTGAAGCGGCTGCCTGCATCCCGCGCTACGCGCTCCACAGCCGCCAGCGAGATAAGATTAGGATCATAGTGCAAACAGAGTTGGGCGGGATCGGCCTCATGTTTAACGTGGACCCGCCGGATGCCCCCGTGATTTTCTAACGTGTGCTCCAGGCGGGCCACGCAATCATCTCGGGCGTCTTTAATATCTGGCAATACTATAGGTATATCTAGTTGAACGGTCTGTTCTCTCAATCGTGCCCCTGGCATAAAAATGGTCTTCCACTAGCTCTTCAGATTTAGAAAGACCGTGTTGTTCTGCTATTCAATTTCGATCACCATCTCAACAACCTTATCTGCTAAATCAACTTTAAATTGATAGCAGCCACTATTAGGATAGTAAACTAAAACTGCATGGTATTGATAATTCTCTGGGGAATGCATTCCGTCACCCTTTTGATGGGCGTTTTGAATTAAAATGAAATTTGAAACCTTACCTACAAATTCCACGCTCGTCTCACTTGTCCTGTGCATATCATGCGATTTTGGAAAAAGCAAGATTCCATCGCCATCAACTTGGCGACCCTCAATTCGTAAATCACCTTTAATATCAGTATTAATAATCCATATGGTTTTACTAATTCGTCCAGAATAAGGGGTTAAAACATTCGCACCGAGTGAGTCCCAGCTCATACGCCCTCCATTTGCTATCCAAATCGGAAATACACCAGCAACGGGCCCAGATTTGAAAAAAGGAGCAAACTTAGCAGGAGTTACCGGGCATGGATCACCTGATTCTAATGAAAGATACTTTGTGCTGCTAGTTTGAAAAATAGTGAATTCTTTTTGCGTTTGAGCAACGCTAAGTACCAACGCTATTAGCAGAACCACGCCTAGCAATATGTACGCCAGTCGAAAAACCTTTGAGTGTTGCTTATCTCTGTTTTGCATCTTGATTTTGCTGTTACGCTCTCATAACTTCACACTGCACAAAAATTAAAAGCCAAATTATGTTATCTTTAAAGCGTAAGTAAACATTCCACATGGCTTAGACCTTTCTCCAAACAGCGACAGAGCGTACTTGCTTGAATATGTTTTCGCTTTCTCTGGTGCCAATTTGCTTCACCAAATCGCTTTCCCTAAGCCAGTGGATAATAGCATCATTAACCGTTTGAAACGGTTTGTTCAAGTCTGCATCTCGGAGCGCATGAATGTAAGTTAGTTCCTCTTGATTAATGAAAGTACCAATAAATTGGTGACTGTCGAATTCAACAGGCATGGTTTTAAGTACATCAGGAATGTAAAAACGCAAAGTTGGGAAATTTGTTCGTCGTTGGAGCGTCCTTATTATTAATCTCATTTTTCTATTTCCATCCTTTCTAAATTCAAAGCCAGCAAGCGTTCCAGGATTTGTTCATCGATTAGATCGTTAGTCAGCCATATGCGGCGAGACGGCCATTTCCAATTTCTAATGCGCTAAATCCGGCCAGGTGGGGCGCTGGTTGTACAGTTTGGTGACGTGCACTTTTTCAATTCGGCTTCACTGGCACAACCTCTTCACCATCCCACTACTCACCATCTTCCCAAAAGTGGCGAGCGGCCAGCGTGTACAGATCGGCCGTTAGCTGGCAAAGCTGGCTGGCTGAATGTTGATTGAACATGGGCGGGTCATCATACAAAAACTTCATCAGGCTGGGAAATTCTTCCTCCACGGCGGTGAGATTGGGCAAATCTTCGGTTTCTAAATCTTCATCTAGCAGCTCATACAGGCGGGTGATGAGCGCGTGCTGCGACTGCACCAGCAGCGTGGGCAGGTTGGGGAAAGCAGACAATAGTTCTCGTATATTGTTAGCTTGCATGGGTTCCTCCTGAGAATTTGATAAGCTCGTGATTTGCCTATCGCAGTGGTGGTAAATCATCCATTGTGATAATTGGCAAATCCGCGCTGGGGTCGAAATCATGCTCCCCAACTCTAAGAATAAGCCTTTTAATGGCAGCGTCCAGCCAGGTTCGCTCTTGCGAACTCATCGGACTAAAGCTGCCGCTTTCGGGGTATTTACGTGCATCTGACACAGCACCCTTGCGTGAAGATAGTTGGCCTATCATATCCAAGATTTTGTCCTCAATTTTGTAAAGATTAGCCGCTTCCTTTCGTTTTCTACCACGGGTGAAGCGATGCTCTAAAACAGTAAGACAAAAATAGGCCATGCTTGTTAGACTCTCTCTGTTTTCCCTGAATGCTTTATACCGTTGATACAAGACTTCCAAATCTGGTGAAATTGCAAAGTCTGGAGGCAAAGAAGGGTACTCTCCACGGCCTATTTGAATTGTTACCGCTTCTGATACAAGGACAACATCACTCAAAGTAACGTTTAGATTGCTCGTAACACCGTCAAATTCATCAGGCTCAAGATCAATAATGTCTGCACTGGCATATATAAATCGTAAGTCACCAGGATTTTGTTGTAGACCGGTTACTATTTCCCAACGATTTATAAAATTATCTGTGATTGCTCTTGCTTTTTCGACCGTAGGAAAATGTGTTTTCAATTTAAACACCACTTCTCCTTTTTCAAGCCGAATGTCGAAATGATCAAAAGAGCCTTCAATAGGTGGAGCCTTTTTATAGTCCACATTTTTGCCAGGGATTGCTTTATACAATATTGTCTTGACGTGTGGTTTATTCAATTAATCCTCTTATTTCACCGCTCGCTATAAATTGAGGGCTGGCAAATGTCCTTCCTGATAGTGTTGGGCTGGCTCGATACGGCCGTTTCTACTCCACTACTCCCTGCCACTTTTCTCCAAACTCTGTTCATTTGTAGAAGTGGAGTAAAAAATGCCAGTTGCTTAAACCTTTTTCCACATAGCGACAGAACTCACTTGCTTGAACATGTTTTCGCTTTCTCTTGTGCCGATTGGTTGCACCATACCACTTTCCTCAAGCCAGTGAATAATGGCGTCATTTATTATCTGGAATGGTTCATCCCAGCCTGCATCCTTGAGTTCACGTATATAAATTTGTTGATTTTGATAAGCGAGAGCGGCAATAAATTCATGACTATCAAATTCATCCGGCATCGTTTCCAGTACGCCATAAATTAATAAGCGGAAAATTCTGAACCCTAACTTCTGGTTGAGTATCCTTTTCATTTCCTCACCCTTCCTTTCTAGCCCGTTCCAAATTTAGGGCCAGCAGGCGCTCCAGAATTTGTTCATCTGTCAGATCATCGGACCAGCCGTAGGCGGCGAGCACGGCCGTATCCAGTTTCTTATGCGCCAAATCCAGCCAGGTGGGGCGCTGGTTGTACAGATTGGTGAGCGTGCGCTTTTTCAATTCGGCTTCACTGGCACCGGGAGGATTTAGCCAGGCATCCCGCTTTTCTACCAGAGCGCGGGCGGCCGTAGCGATGGCTGCCACGCGGGGATCGTCGCCGGGTTCCTTGCCGGGTGGCCAAGGAAGGGGAAAAGTTTCAAAACAATCTTTTCCCTTGTAAACAGGATCGTTACCTACTCCATGCCATGAGCAGGTATGCAATGTCCACGTTTCATGAATCCTCGAATGCAAAACCCCAAAGAAATAGTCATCACTTCGACAAAAAACATAAAGCTTGTGATCCGGTAAAGCAGGTGGAGATAACCAATCGAAAACTCGATGCTTTGCTACTCGCGGGGTTATTAAATATCTTTGCAGCCCGTCCATTGCTTCACGGAGAGCTGGCCTAGCTCTCCCGTGTAACCACCAATTTCTTTTGGTAATAGGGTCTCGATTTTTATCACGATCTGGCTTCACATTTTCCCTAACAAATTCAAAAGGTACTTCATACTCGGCGGCTTCCTCCATTGGCATATCAGTCCCAAAATCAATAATCCACATCCTGCGCGAACGTCCCATAACATCTGAGGCGTTAACCGAAGGTTTCACCACATCACTGTTGGGACGTAAATTTGGGTTGCCTCCAGAGGCGATCATTTTCTTTGCCAAGTCTTCCGGTATATCAAAGCTACCAATTTTCTGACTACCAACAAAAGCGATCTGTGAGTTTTCAGTAAGCGGTTCGGCCGCAGTTACATCAACCGATGAGGATAAATCGGCATTGATTGTTTCTGTCGGATTTCCGTCCAGAGTTTTGGTCTGTATACCACCATTATCAAATCCAATCATCGAAACGCGAACGGCCGCACCGTCTAAAATCCAGGGGCGATCACTCCAGGCCATAAAAATATCGCCGATTTCTTTAATTCGTTCCAAAACCTGACGGTTCACGCTGCTGCGGATGGAATTTGTAGCCAATAATCCGGCACGGTTTAGTGAGCCAGTTTCAATCAAATACCGCGCTTTTTCAAACCAGTAACAAACTAAATCGGCAAAGGCTGGAATACGGCCGTCATAAAGCGCAAACAATGAATCAACGTACTGATCGCCTAATTCCTGCCGGATTCGGTTGCCGCCTAAAAATGGGGGATTGCCAACAATCACATCTGCCTCTGGCCAGGTCGGTTCCACCGGACGGCCGTTTTCATCAGTGGCTAGAATTGCATCCATGTGCTTAATGTTGTTCAGCGGCTTCAAAATTGGCTGTTCAGGGTGGCCAAAGCCGTTTTCATGCAGCCATTGGATGTAGCCAATCCATACCGTCGTTTGCGCCAGCTCATAGGCGTATTCGTTCAGCTCAATACCGTACAACTGTGCCGGGGACACAGCCGGAATGAAGCGCCCCACGCCCAAATCCCCCGCCAGCGTGATCACCTCTTTTTCCAAATCGAGCAGCAGCCGCAGGGCCACGTACAAAAAATTGGCGCTGCCACAGCCCGGGTCCAGCACCCGCACGGCGGCAATTTCGGCGGCAAAGCCGGTGAGCAGGGCGGTGAGTTCTTTGTGGAGATTGGTCTTTTTACGGCCGTTGGCGTTATCCCGCTGGGCCGCCAGTTCCCGCGCCTGGGCCTCCACCTTTGCCCAACCACGCCGTAACGGAGCCATCAGCACCGGTTCCACAATCAGCAAAATGTCTTCCTTGCTGGTGTAATGAGCGCCCAGTTGGGCACGCAGCGCCGGGTCCAAACTGCGCTGAAACAGCGTCCCCAAAATCGACGGCTCGATGCTGGACCAATCCAGCCCGCTTACCCGTGCCAGGATGTCCAGCCCGGTACTGTCCAGTTCGAGAACGGCCGCGCCGTCAAACAACGCCCCGTCAAACTGGGCAATTTCGGCCACGCCAAACCAGCCGCCGTTTTGCATGGCGTTAAACAACTGCTGAAGCTGGTGGGCAAAGTCCGGGGCACGGCCGCGCGTCCGGGCCACCAGCTGCGAAAACAGATTTTCCGGCAGCAGGCCAATGTCTTCAGCAAACAAACAAAACAGCAGGCGAATGAGAAAATGGGCAATCTTGTCCGGCGCTTCGCCCCATTTGCGCAGTTGTTCGGCCAGCCGGGCAAACTGCCGCGCCGCTTCCTCCGTGACGTGTTCTGTGGTTTGGGCGGCCCTGAACTGTTCCGGCTTGTAAAACAGCGCCCGCAGCCTATCCATCCCCTCCCGCGTCAGCAGATCGTCCAGGGTGATTTCATGCACCTGCTTCACCGTGTTGGTGAAGTTAGTATGGATCAGAATCCGCTCCATGTCGGAAACCACCATCAGCGGCGGGTTTTCCAACGCTTCCCGGTACAGCAAAATCTGATTGTAAGCGGCATCGAGGTCTTTGTGTTTGCCCTTGTACTCCCAGGCAAAACGGCCGCGATACCACACGTCAGCCCAGCCCTGGCCGCCGGTCTGCTTGTCGGCTCCCCGTTCAAAAGTAAACCGTTCGCCCGTCGGGTCATGCGCCGCCGGGGTGGGGTGGTTTACCAGGTGGCACAGGTCAATAAAATGTTCTTGGGATGCAGAGCGTTCTTTCAGCGTGACACCACGCCATTTGTGGACGAATTGTTGAGGGGTCATGGTTGCTGGCATACAGGTAGGAACCTCCAGCTTCGATTATCCAAAATTAGCAGATACTGGCAAGATAAAGCGTACAGTCATTAATAAAGTGCCGACAAAGTGAGCAGCACCCTGGGTAATCCACCTCAAAACGGCCTACGGCCGTAGGCTTTGCGAAGCCTAGCGGTTGTCTCGGAGACGGCCGTTCGCTATTCAAAATTCCCAAATAACCAATCCAATTAAGGAGGACATACTGACAATCGCATAAACCAAAATGCGCGGGGTCACTACCCGTGCCAAATTTTATTGTCCAACAGCCAGTCGGGTCATCAGGCTGGCTGTTTTTGTTTCTACCCACATTTTCATCCCAAAGGAGAGATAGATGAACAATCAAACACATTCCAACCAACCAGACCCAGCCAAAGCCATCGTGCTCAAGCCCCACCAGCGAACGCGCCAGCGGCACAAGCGCAGTGTTAGTAGCCAGACCTGGCAGCCACATCAGAATACTTC
>JACKBN010000031.1 GCA_020634565.1 Ardenticatenaceae bacterium | reverse complement strand
AGTCTGAGGTGTTGAGATATTTCATGGTGATCCAGGATTATACCGGAACTAAATGAGGGGCCGTTTACACACTCGCATTCACCTTCCGCACCACCGCCAGCAGTTGGCTCATTTCTTCGCCCGAGAACAGCCCATTCGGGCCACTGTCATGCAGATCGGTAAACGGCCGTTCATACAGCATGCCCGGCTCCATCGAACCATTCTTGGTCAGGTGCTCGATGATGTAATTCACAAACTGGATTTGGTCTGGCGTGTAAATCGCCTCGTTCAGAAAATCGGCAAACTGTTCCTTGGCCGCTCTGCGATCCAGCCCCACCAACGAACGAATGAACCGAGCCAGATTGTCTGGTGCGCCAAACGCCTGAGCAAACTCAGACTCTGACCCCACTTCCTCGGCAGCAAACAGCATTTCGTCCAGCTGGCGCAAATCGTCTGGCGTCAGGGGCATGGCCCAGCGGATTTTTTGCAGAACGGCCGTATCTTCCAAGCTACGAATATACCGCTCCACCCGCCGCTTGTATTGCACTTTATCAACCCCGCTGGCCACTTCTGGCAAATAGGTAGGCTTCACTTCGCCCAGCTCATCTACAAAATTGGTATCCAGCGCCTTGCGCTGCTCCGGCACGATGAAGCGCGTCAGATCGCGTAAATTGCGGCGCACGTCTTCAAGCTGATTGGGCGTCACTTCCTGCCAAAATTCGGCCGTTTGCACCCGGCGTAGCAGTGGCTCCTGGGCTCGCACCAGGGGAATGTTGAGGGCGTCGCGACTGGTTAGCTTTTCGGCCGCTTGCACGGCCCGGTCGCGCAGTGCGTCCACCGCTGTTTGCTGGCCGCTGAGGGCCGCTAACTGCAAGCGCAGCAGCAGCAAATCCAGCCGCTTGGCGCTTTCATCTTCGTCTGGCTGCTGAGACGGCAGCGCGGCAACTTCGTTCAGCAAATCGGCGCGGTCCGTGAGGCTCAAATTATCCCAGCGGTCACGGGCCTGGAACGGTTCCACAAACGGCCGTTTCGGCCGTACCAAAAAGTTGTGCAGGTTCATCTGCGCCACGGTTTCGTGCAGCGCATCAGCCACACGCTGCCGCAGCGGAATCAATTCTGGATCATGACTGCCGTCTAGCGTTTCCAACAGATGCAGGCGCGTCTCAAAAAGCTGCTGGCGCAGCGGCTTGGGCATGCGGGCCGCCGGACGACCTTTGGGGTTGTAGCGGAAAAACTCAAAATTGCCGCAAAAATCAAAAATCAGGAACTGCGTCTTGTCCTGATCCAGACCAAACAAATCTTCACACAGCCGCGTGCCCCGCCCAATCATCTGGAAAAACTTCGTTTTGGAGCGCACCCGCTTGAAGAACAGCAGGTTCACCACCTCCGGCACGTCCACCCCCGTGTCTAGCATATCCACCGACACGGCAATGTGTGGCGCACCTTCCTTCACGCCAAACTTCTCTACCAAATCCTGGGCGTAGTTGATGCTGTAATCCACCTGCTGGGCAAACTTGCCCGCCAAATTGGGGTAGTTGGCATCAAACCGCTCCACAATCCGCCTGGCATGGGCGCTGTTGGCGGCAAAAATGATCGTTTTGCCTAGCCGGTCGCCGCCCGCTACTTTGAGGCCGTGTTCCATCAACGTTTGCAGCACCTTGTCGATGGTGTCCTGGTTGAAAAGCCATTGATTCAGCTCGCGAGCATCCACAGCGTCGGGCATCTCGCCCGACTCGTCCCACTCCAGCATCTCCCAGCGTATCTTTTCCTCGTCCGGCAGCTCGTCGTAGCGGATGCCGTGGCTCATGAACTTGGTGCTGGTTTCCATCGGCTGCGGCGGCACCAGGAATTCGTCAGCCACCGCCTGATCGAGATCGTAGCTGTAGGTGGGGTCGCCGCTGGCCAAATTAAACAACTCGTAGGTGTTGCGGTCTACTTCGTCTTTAGGCGTGGCCGTCAGGCCCAGCAGCAGGCCATCAAAATATTGAAAAATAGCGCCAAATTTAGCGTAAACGGAGCGATGGGCTTCGTCGATGATGATCAAATCAAAATGCCCCACCCCGTATTGTTGGTGTAGGGACGCAGCATGCTGCGTCCGGGTCGCAGCGTGCTGCGACCCTACACCAACGGCCGTATTCCCCTGCCGCTCAATTAAATTCATCACCGTGTGATAGGTAGACACCACCACCCGGCTGGCTTCCGCCTGCTTATCTTCTAGCAAATTGATGGGGTTGCTGTGCGGCAAATGCGCTTTAAACGCCTTCACCGCCTGGTTCACCAGAGTAACCCGATCGGCCAAAAAGAGCACCCGCTTCACCCAGTTGGCCCGCATCAGCAAATCCACCAGGGCAACGGCCGTTCGCGTTTTTCCCGTCCCCGTGGCCATCACCAGCAAGGCCCGACGGTGTGCTTGCTGGAAATGGTCAGTTACCCGGCGAATCGCCTCCTCCTGGTAGTAGCGCCCCGCAATTTGGGCATTGTTCGGCACCTCGGCCAAATTTTTGGCGGTGTCCCGCCGCTGCACCAGCAGAGCCAGCTCCTCCTGCGTATAAAAGCCCTGCACCTCGCGCGGCGGGTAAAAACTGTCATCCCACAGGCTGACGGTGTAGCCGTTGGTGTAAAAAATCACCGGACGCTGCCCCGTCATTTTTTCCAGCGCGTCGGCGTACAGTTCCGCCTGATGTTTGCCGCGTTCCTTGTCAACGGCCGTTTTCTTCGCTTCCACCACCGCCAACGGCAACCCATCCGCGCCCCACAGCACATAATCCGCGTAGCCGTACCCGCGCCGGTTGGGCATCGGTTCCACCCGCTCTTCAAAGGTCACATTGCCTACGCGGTCGGCAGGCGTTTTGGGTGTGGTTACCGCATTGGCCACATCCCAACCCGCCGCGCGCAGCATCTGGTCAATCACCAGCTCGCGGGTGCCAGCTTCCGTCTGGCTGTAATCAAAATTGTCGGGGATCGCCTCGTTGACCACCTTGGTGGTGGCCACCTGGGCGCGTAATTTTTCCAGTTCCGCCTCTTGTAGGGCAAAGGCATGCCTTTGCCCTACCAATTCCTCGCGCAACTTTTTTAATTCTTCATCCCGCTCCAAAAACTTTTCGGAGATCAGCTTCAGCTGCGCCCGCGTTTTTTGCACCACGTCGCGCGGCGGCGGGGGCAGCAACGCCTCGTCGAACTGGCCGGGCACGCTGTTAGGGTCGCCCGCCGTGTACTGGCGGGCAAACCAGTGGCAGATGGCAAACAGATCCCGAATCATGCCAATCGTTTGGCTGGATTGAATGCGCCGCGCCCCGTGCACCCCCTCGTTGCCGATTTTGCGCAGGGCGTGCATTTTGTCCTGCACGCCGTAGGGAATGTTTTCCCGAAACGGCCGTGTTGTCATCTTCTGGTGCAGGCTCTCCGCGTACGGGTCGTCAAACGCCGGATCGTAGGTGGTTAGCCACTCCACGATCATCTCGACGGTGCGACGGCCGTACAGCAAAGCCGCCCGCGGATCAGACAAAACGTAATTTTCCGCCAGCCGGGCATCGCTATAAATTTGTTGCCAGTTGGGTTGGTTGAGAAAGGCGAAATTGGACATGGCGGACATTATAAAACAAAAATCCCCACATTTGTAGGGCATAGGCGCGCCTATGCCTGGCAATGGCACGCCATTGCCCTACAATGGCAAATCATCATTTAAATAATCGTCCAACCCCGCGTCGTAATCCTGGTCCGCCGTCCAGTTGGCCGGGTTGTTGTGAATATATCGCCGGATTGCCGCCAATTCCCGCTCATTGCGGATGATCCGGTCATAAAACCGCCCCTGCCACACCGGCGGGAATTTTTCGCCGCGCAGATCATTAATCTCCCGCGTCACGGCCGATTTGAATGCGCCCACAATCGCCCCCAACGATTTGGGTTTTGTGCCCCGTCCGGGTGGTTGGTCATGTAGGGCAAAGGCATGCCTTTGCCCTACGTTGTGGGGATCGGTTGGCAACGTATTCGGCGCGTCGTCGCTGATGATCCAGACGATGAAATGGATGTGATTGGGCATACATTGGAACACGTCCAAAATGATGTATGGGAAATGGTCCGGCATCGCCTGCCAAATCTTCACCACAATTTGCCCCCAATCGCTCAAATGCATCACCCCATCGCGCACCTGGCCAAACGTGCATTCCCGCTGATGCGTGCAAATGGTGACGAAATACGCCCCCGCGTTGCGGTAATCATACCCGCGCAGGCGAATCTGTTTGCGACGTCTGATTGTCATGTTTCCCTCCTGAAACTGGCAAAAATAAACCCACCGCCTGTAGGGCAAAGGCATGCCTTTGCCCTACGACGACACCCTACAATTGGCCGCTGAAGGCGCGCTGCTGCAAGGCGTGGAACAGATTGTCGAGATGGAGCAGCGCATCTTTGTGCGAACTTTGTAAATATTCAATTTTGGAAGCAACCGCATTAAATTCTTTCTGTTTTTCTAGTTGAGGTATTGGTACTTCAACTTTTCTAAGTTCTTTTTGTCGAATTCCTCTCACAGTAGAACCTGTCGCACGCTGTTCGATTTGTTGTCTAACTATTGGTGTACTCAATGCGTGCATCAAATATTTATTATCAAGAAAATCAGGATTCCCACGAAGTAAAACAATTCTTTGGGCCAAGGCAATACGGCTACTTTTTAACTGTGCTACCTTTCCAAGAGGAGCTTCGGTCGTAAAAACAACATCTCCAACTTTCGGCAATCCTCGTCGCATCCATTCGTCATAAAAATCTTCTGCGATAAATTCGTTTGGTTCTTCGATAAAGCCGTCCTTCACTACTTTCGCCGTAACCAAAGGGATTCCGCTTTCCGTTTTTGGTGGAGTTTTGCCCCTGTAATCAATAATTGCAGCCATTGCTTCCGAAATTGGAACCATCTCAACATCTTGGTCGCCGAACATATGGAGGAAGGTGGCCTGGAGCAGCGTGTCTAGCCTGGCGAGGGCGGCGCGGCGCTTTTGCCTCAGCGCGTCTGCTTTGTCGAGAACGGCCGCAATCCGCCGCTGCTCCCCCAACTCCGGCACAAGAAATTTGGTTTGCCTGATTTCGTTTAATGGTTTCACATTTTTTATTGACGACCCACTTGCAAAACCAAACATTTGACGTTGTATTTGTGGGGATTCCAAAAGCCATTTGAAGAATTTACTATCTATAACTTTGGGGTTTGGAGTGATTTTGAGCAGTGCCTGATTTATTATTCCTGGTTTTGCATCTGAAGGAATAATTGCGATTTTCCCGATGGTTCCAGAACAGCTGATAATAAAATCTCCTGGTTGTACAGCAAATCCTTCAAGCTCTTGGTATTTCTTTTCATCAATAAAATAATTGCCTAAAGTCATGTCATCATAAATTGCATTTTTTTGTTCATAAATTTTGTATCCATCAGGAACAAAAATTTCTTTTTTTATTGCTCCACCAAAAGGACCACGTCGAATAGAATATTTTTCCTTTGAGACAAGCTCCGTTAACTTCAATTCCTTCCAGTCTTTTTGCAAGTTGCCTTCTGTCACGACAACATCTCCCGCAGTTCGGCCATACCCTGCTGGATTTCCGCTTCCAGCGCCGCCAGCTCATCCAAAATTTGCAGCGGCGGGTCGTATTCCACCGCCTCGTACACAATCTCCTTGTACCGGTTAATGCTCAAATCGTAGCCGTTGGCGGCAATCTCCGCCTTCGGCACCATAAACGACTGCGCCGTGCGCGGCCGGTCGCGCTCCTCGTCCCGGTTGCGCCACCGCGCCACAATGTCCGGGATGTTGTTTTGTTCATGCGTTTGGCCGTTTTCCCCCGGTAGGGTCAAGGCATGCCTTGACTCGGCAAAGGCATGCCTTTGCCCTACGACAGGCGCGGTGGGGTTGCCGAGGGGCGTCCGTTTGTCGTCCAGCGAATACCCATCCGCCTGCATGTCGTAAAACCAGACATCGTCCGTGCCGCCGCTGTCTGTCTTGGTAAACAACACAATCGCCGTAGACACGCCCGCGTACGGCTTAAACACCCCGCTGGGCATGGAGATGATGCCGTCCAGCTTTTGCTGCTCCACCAGCGCCTGGCGCAAACTTTTATGCGCCGTGCTGCTGCCAAACAGCACCCCATCCGGCACAATGACGGCGGCGCGGCCACCCGGCTTCAGCAGCCGCAAAAACAGCGCCAAAAAGAGCAGCTCCGTCTTCTTCGTCTTCACCGTCGCCAGCAAATCTTTGGCCGTGCTTTCATAATCCAAACTGCCCGCAAACGGCGGGTTGGCCAAAATGAGACTGTACATATTTTCTACCCCACCGTGCCCCTCAGACAGGCTGTCCCGGTTCTGGATCAGCGGGTTTTCGATGCCGTGCAGCAGCATGTTCATCGAGGCGACGCGCAGCATGGTGCTGTCAAAATCGAAGCCGTGGAACATCTCGCCCTGGTAGTAGCGGCTGCCCAACTCGGTGCGGCTGTGGTTGTCGTACAAATATTCGGCGGCGGCGACCAAAAATCCGGCCGTGCCGCAGGCGGGGTCGCAAATGGTGTCGTCGGGGCGGGGTTCGGTCAGGGCCACCATCATCTGGATGATGTGGCGCGGGGTGCGGAACTGGCCGTTTTGCCCGGCGGTGGCCAGCTTGCTCAGCATGTATTCGTACAGGTCGCCCTTGGTGTCCCGGTCGTCCATCGGAATTTTGTCCAGCAGATCGACCACTTTGGCCAGCAGGCCTGCCTTTTCGGGCGGCAGGGTGAAGCGGGCGTCCTTCATGTGGGCGGCGAAGGCGGTTTGCTCGCCGGTCATCTGCTTCATGAAGGGGAACACGCCTTCGGTGATGGTTTGGTACATCTGCTCGGCGGGCATGTTTTTGAAGCGGCTCCAGCGGAAATCTTGGGGGTTCCATTCGTCGCCATTGGGTAGGGCAAAGGCGCGCCTTTGCCCTACATCGGGATCGGTTGGTTCTTGTAGGGTCAAGGCATGCCTTGACCCTACGGCCGAATCGTCGGGATCGGGAAAGATGGGGTTTTCGATGGGTTGGCCGAGGGTGTTGGCCTTGTTTTCGGCGCGGGTGTGAATTTCGTCCAGCCGCTTGATGAACAGCAGGTAGGTGAGCTGTTCGATGACTTCCAGCGGGTTGGAAATGCCGCCGGTCCAAAAGGTGTCCCAGATGCGGTCTACCTGGTTGCGAATCTCGCCTGTGAGCATGGGTGTCTCCTTAATTGTGCACGGAATGGGTCAAGCGGTAGGATCATAGGGTGAATTGAGTAAACTGCCAAGGTACGTGCGGCGAGGAATGCTTTTATAGAAACAGGACGCGGATGAACGCGGAAAAACGCGGATTTGTTGAAATGTGGAAAGGACAAGGCTCACGAAATTAGCAAAAAGATTGGACCAATTTTAGTTGGGACTTGTTCACAGGTAGCACCACAAAAAAGCGTGAAAGAACATTAAAAATGGCAGATGATTGACATAAAAGGTTCATTGTGCATACTGATTCGTTCACCACAAACAATCAGGAGTCACACAATGAACCTTGACACTCTATTCTGCCCCAATATCGACTGTCCGGCGAGAGGCCAAAGCGGAGAAGGCAATATCCATCCCCACAATGCCAAACACCAGCGGTATCGTTGTGCTGTTTGTCGCCAAACCTTCACAACCAGCAAAGGAACGCTGTTCTATCGGTTGAAAAAAGAGCCACTGGTTGTGATCCAGGTTATCACGTTACTGGCATACGGTTGTCCGCTACCGGCAATTGTCCATGCCTTTGACCTGGATGAACGTACGGTCAAAAGCTGGTGGCGCAAAGCAGGCGAGCAGTGTCAACGATTTCATGAGGAGAAAGTAACTCAGCAAACGATTGACCTAGAGCATGTGCAAATGGATGAGATTAAGGTTAAGGTGCAGGGAGGCCACCTCTGGCTGGGAATGGCACTCATGGTCGCCACCCGTTTATGGCTAGGTGGTGTGATAGGTGGTCACCGGGATGCCTACTTTCTCCGTCAACTCGTTCACGTCATTCGTCAAATGGCCTTGTGCCGCCCACTATTGCTGGCTGTGGATGGGCTACCAGGGTATGTCAAAGCATTTCGACACGCCTTTCGCACCAATGTTCCTGGGGCAGGTCGCCGGGGGCGGTATCGGAAAGTGTCGTGGCCTGATATTGCCATTGTGCGACTCATCAAGCCTAACGCGGCCAATGGTTGGCACATTCGGCGCGAAATCGTTCAAGGAGAAGCGGCGATGATTGAGCGGTTGCGCGTTGCGACCCAAGGCTGCGCGGGGGTAATGAATACCGCTTACATTGAGCGGCTTAATGCCACGTTTCGGCAACGGCTCGCACCGTTGGCACGTCGGTCAAGACACCTGGCTTGCCAACCACAAACCATTGTCGATGGCCTGTATCTCATCGGTGTGATTTACAATTTTTGTCAGCCGCATCGCTCGCTGCGCTTGAAGTTGTGGTTGCCGGCACAGCGGTATCGTTGGGTAGCACGCACGCCAGCAATGGCAGCTGGACTGGCTGACCACATTTGGACAGTCGGTGAATTGTTAAAGTACCCTATACCACCGCCTCGCTGGTCGCCACCTCGACGTAAAGGTGACCGCACCAGGGCGATGAAAGCCCTGATTCAGAGGTGGACTTAAGTGTCACACTTTAATGCGGTGCTACCTGTTCACAGGTTCAACAATTAAATTGGTCCAATCTGCGAAACGCTTAAAGGAGAACGGATAACGATGGAAAATGCGGAAAGGTATATGCGGCAAGCAATCGGACTAGCGCAGCAGGCGGTGGCCAATGGGAATCATCCGTTTGGGGCGCTGTTAGTGCGGGACGGAAAGGTGGTGTTAACGGCCGTAAATACCGTCCACACCGATCACGACATCACCCACCACGCCGAGCTGAATTTGGTGAGCCAGGCGTCGCAGCAGTTTGCGCCGGAATTTTTGGCGGAATGCACCCTGGTTACCAGCACGGAGCCGTGCGCTATGTGCGCCGGGGCGATCTATTGGTCGGGCATCAGCCGGGTGGTCTTTGGCTGCTCAGCCGCTGCCTTGGGGCAGATTGCCGGGGGTGATTTTTTGCAGCCCTGTAAAGAGATTTTTGCCCAGGGACGCCGCCCGATTACCGTGATTGGGCCGGTGCTGGAGGATGAGGAACGGCCGTTCACCAACAATATTGGCCCCAGCTTGGCCAAGAAGACGAGCCCTGAAACACCTGGCAACGGCCGTTGCGCACCCCCTCGCGGCAGTTTACAATCAGCGGCTTATTTTGCAGTGAAAGGACGTTCCTGTGACCGACTACGAAAAACGCCGCAATACCGCTGGCTACTATCTTTTATTCATCAGTCTGGGCTTTAGCCTGGGCATTACCGGACCTGCCTTGCCTTCGCTGGCCAACCAAACCGGCAGCACCTTGGGGGCCATCGGAGCCATTTTCTTGTTGGGTTCGACGGGTGGCATGTTGGGTACGGCGCTAAGCGGCCGTTTGTTTGATCGCATCAAAAACGGTCATCGCGTCCTGGGGCTGGCCCAACTGCTCAGCCTCACCCTGCTGGCGATTATCCCGCTGGCCAACAGCCTGCCGCTGCTGCTGGTCATTTTCTTCATCAACGGCTTACCTGGGGGCATCATCAACACCGGGGCCAACACCCTGCTGATGTGGACGCATGGCAAAAAGGCTGGCCCCTACGTCAATGGGCTGCATTTTGCCTTTGGCCTGGGTGCCTTCTTGGCCCCGACCGTATTTGCCCAGGTGCTCAATTTGGGCGGCACGTATCAACAAGCATATTGGGCCCTGGCCGCCTTGGCATTGCCCATCAGCCTGTTCCTGATGTTCCTCCCCGGCAGCCCTGAACTGCGCGACGAAGGCGAAGAAAATGAGCAGCGGCCAGCCAATCTGCGCCAAATCATGCCAATGATTGCCGTGGCCATGCTGTTTCTTTTCTTTTATGTGGGATCAGAACTCACCTACGGCAACTGGATTTACACTTACGCCATCACGCTGGATTTGGCAGACGCCACCCGCGCCGCCTACCTGACCTCCGGCTTCTGGCTCTCGTTCACCATTGGGCGGGCCATCTCGATTCCCGTGGCGGCCCGTTTTAAGCCAACACAAATCCTGGCAGTGGCCTTTTTTGGCGGGCTGGCCGCCCTGGCGCTGGCTATCAGCGCCCCAAGCTCGCTGACCGTGTTGTGGATTGCCACCGTGGCGGTAGGCTTTTTCATGGCGCCGGTGTGGGCCACCGGCTACAACTTCGTGGGCCAGTCGATCAAATTGACGGCGACCGTGAGCAGCATCATTATTTTGGGGGATAGTTTTGGCGGGGTGGTGCTGCCCTGGGTCACGGGGCAAGCCATCGAACGCTTTGGGGCGCACACCATGCCCTGGTTGGTCATTTCCAGCTTTGCCATCAACGGGCTTATCTTTGTGATTATGCTGGTGCAAAGTCGGGCGATGCCGCAGGTTGCCCTTGCCGGGGAGTAAGGCTATACGTCGCGTTTGAGCAGCACGTTCAGCGAACGGGCGGTGGCCAATTTGGTGCCATCGCCACGCAAAACGTCCGCCACAAAGGTAAGTTCACGGCCGTTTTGCCCCTCAAACGCAGCCACCACGGTAATTTCGGCTACACTGGTTGAAATCGGCCGTAGGTAGGTCACTTCCATCGTTTTGGTCACATTGGGTGCCGCCACCATGAAGCTCAGCGGTCCGATGGCGTTGTCGATGGCCGCGGCAATCATGCCGCCCTGCATGTAGCCCATCGGGTTTTGGTAGCGTTCCTGCACGGGGAAGCGCACCGTGAGCGTTTTGGCGGCCATGTCCATCTCTACAAATTCACCCGCCATATCGGCAAAAATGGGTGGCGGCAATTTGAGTTCGCCGCTGGCCATCAGCTGGCCCATGCGTTCAATAAACTGTGGGGGGAATGAGGAAAAATCCATATGCTGTCCTGTCTAATTGGTGAACCTGAAAATGTCGCTGTGGATTATAGGCGAAAGGGTTGATGAGGGAAACGGCCGTTTACCGCCCACCCTACATCAATCGGCCAACCTGTGGCATAATTCACGAACAAATTTAGACGAAGGAAACTGTGATTATGCATCTCTACATGATCCGCCACGGTCAAAGTTATGTTAACTTACATGACTGGAAAGGCGGCAATACCGACGAAGGACTTACCAATCTAGGGCCAGGCCCAGGCAGAGGCGCTGGGGCGCTGGCTGCCCAGAGAAATCAAGAAGATTGACGCGCTGTACGCCAGCACGATGAAACGCGCCCAAGAAACGGCCGCTCCCATCGCCAACACCTACAGCATTCCCATTATTAACGACGACCGGCTGCGCGAAATTGGCAACAATCGGTTCGACCATACCCCCTGGCCCAGCGACGATTTGCCCGAATATGGCTCATTTTGGGGCAGCGAACGGCCGTTTTCCACCATCACCCCCGAACGCCCCGAAGGGGAATCAATGATGCACTTCCGCGTGCGCATCGGCCTGTTCATCGAAGAAATGCTGGAAAAACACCGTGAGCAAACCGTGGTCGCCGTCTGTCACGGCGGCGTCATTGAGCTGGCTTTTGACCACATGTTTAACGTAGGCCCCTGGCGCCGCTGCGAAGTGTGGAGCAAAAATACGGGCATCACCCACTTTGAATACGTAGAGCATCCACTGCGGGAAACGTGGCGACTGTATTTCCAAAGCCGCGTCGAGCACCTGGTCGATGTGCGGCTGCACACCGATGGCCGTGGCCCGGAAAGTCCACGTTCCGACAAATGATACCCAACGTAATTGCCACGGCCGATCCCGATTTTGCCGCTGCCGCGCTGGCGGAACTGCAAAAGGTGGGCGGCCAAATCAGCCAGGAACTGGCCCCCGGCATCTGGGCGGTGCAGCTGCCGGGCGATTTTTTCGCCCTGGCAGAACAGTGGCGGCAAAATCCGCCCATCTTTGTGCGGCACATTTGCCCAGTGCAAACCATCCTCTCACTGACGGATGGCGTGGCTGAGGTGGTGGAAACGGCCGTTACCACCTTCACCCACCTGCTCGAACCAGACTGGCCTTTTTCCGTGCAAACGCGCGTGCTGGGCGATCTGGCCATCAAACCGTTCGACATCAACAAGCCGCTCTCCCAAAAATTAGCAGACGCCTCCGGCGCGCCGCTGGATGTGCGCGAACCGTTCCAAATTTTGTCGGTCGTTTTGGCGAGTGATTCAGCCTATCTGGGTCTGTCGCTGGCGGTGAACAATTTGTCCGATTGGGCGGGTGGCGTGCGCCGCTTTGCCCGCGAGAAAGAGCAAATCAGCCGGGCCGAATTCAAGCTGCTGGAAGCGCTGGAAGTTTTTGGCATCGAGCTGCCGCCGCGCGGTCGCGCCCTCGATTTAGGCGCAGCTCCCGGCGGCTGGACGCGGGTTTTGCGGCAGAAGGAACAGTATGTAACGGCCGTTGATCCCGCCTGGCTGCACGCTTCTCTGCAAAAAGACAAAGCCGTGCGCCACCTGCGCCTCACCGCCGAGGAATATCTAGCAGATTACCCCGACACCTACGACGTGATCGTCAACGACATGCGGCTGGATGCGCGGGATTCGGCACGATTGATGGGGGAATACGGCCGTTACCTTTACCCGCACGGTCTGGCTCTCATCACCCTCAAACTGCCGGAAAAGCGGTACGACTCGGCGCTAGACCACGCCCTCAATATCCTGCGGCAGCATTTCACCATCGCCGGGGCGCGCCAGCTCTTCCACAACCGCAGCGAAGTGACGGTTTACCTTAAACCGGTGAGCAAGTAGCAGGTATGCAAGTGGCAAGTCTACCTTTTCAACTTGCACACTTGCTTACTTGCATACTTGCAAACTAAATTCTCCTGATGTGAAGCGTACGGCTGTGGCCGGAACGGCCGTTTCCTGAACAAAACCAGCTATGCTATACTATTTTCCGTCTGGAGGTGTTTGCACAATGGCTAAACCAAAAGAATCATACGAAGATTTTTCCGAGCAAATTCGCACCATTTTGCCTGAATTGAAACAGCAATATGGTGTCAAAGATTTGTGGCTGTTTGGTTCCTATGTGCGGGCGGAGCAGCATGACGTGAGCGACCTGGATGTGTTGGTTTCCTTTGAAAATCCAACGCTCTCCTTAATCGAGTTTATCCAGTTGGAACAAAAACTGAGTGACCTACTCGGCGTGCGGGTTGATCTTGTGGAAAAGGAAACGCTCAAGCCAGGCATTGGCCAGCGCGTATTGCAAGAGGCGCAACCCGTATGACCCGGCTTTACCGCGATTACTTGGTTGATATCTTGGATGCTATTGCCAAGATTGAAAGCTTCGTGGCCGGTGTCGATTTTGCCAGCTTCCAAGCCAACGATGAAAAAGTGTATGCCGTCATTCGTGCTCTAGAAATCATTGGCGAAGCCGCCAAATTCATTCCCAAAAAAGAACGTGATCGTTTCCCCGAGATACCGTGGCAGGCCGTCACAGGGATGCGCGACAAGTTAATTCATGGTTACTTTGTTGTGAGCCTGACCCGCGTGTGGGCTACAGTTCAGCGCGATCTGCCCCCGTTGAAAAAGGTTGTCGAGCAAATGTTGTCTGAACAAAACCCAAGCTAAATCTCTAATCTCCAGTCTCCAATCTCCTGATGTGCAGCGTACGGCCGTATCCAGAACGGCCGTCTTCATCCCCACTAATCCCCTGCACCATTAACTCATACCCGGTGGCTGTCAGGCGCACCTTCTGGTAACGGTCCAGCACCTCGTACGTGGCCGACGGGATGAGCCCGCGCAGCGGCACCATGCGCCGGAACTGCCCCAGCTTGTGGCTGTGCACCACCACCGAATACACCGCCTCGCTCCCGTCCGGCAGCACGTACAAAATCGTCGAAGCATCCGCCTCTTCCAGCCGCTCCAGCCGGTACAAATCCCCGCCCTGCACGATGTGGCGAATCCGCTTGTAGAAGGCAATGTACGATGCGTACTCCTTCAGCTCCGCCTCGTCCAGCCCATTCAGGCTGGCCCCGATGCCCAACGCGCCGCGCATCGCCACGTCGAAGCGGGTGCTCAGCTCGTGGGAGCGGCCGGTTTGGTGATTTTTCTCGTGCGTCACCCACGCTTCCATCACCCGCGCCGGATACGCCAAACTGAACCCTTCCTGAATGCGCAGGCGATCCAGCGCGTCGGTGTTGTCGCTCGTCCATACCTGATCCGTGCGCCCCAAAATGCCCAAATCGATCCGCGCCCCGCCGCCGGAGCAGCTTTCAATCGTCAGGTGCGGATATTTGGCCCGCAGCCGGTCGATAATGCCATACACACCCGCCACGTGCGCCTGCCAGATCGCCTTGCCCACCACCGAGCCGGGTTCGCTCACGTTCCGGTTCATGTCCCACTTGATGAAGGCGATGTTGTACTGCGCCAGCAGGCTGTCCAGCGCGTTGAAAATGTAGTCAACTACTTCCTCGCGGCCAAAATCCAAAATCAACTGACAGCGGGCTTCCGTGCGCGGCCGTCCGGGGAAGTGCAACGCCCACTCGGGATGCGCCCGGTACAAATCGGAATCAGGATTGACCATTTCTGGCTCCACCCACAGGCCAAAATCCATCCCCAGCCGGTTCACCTCGCTGATGAGCGGTTCCAGGCCATTAGGAAATACATCTGGGCTAACGGTCCAATCGCCCAGCCCGGCCACATCGAAGCGGCGACCGCCAAACCAGCCGTCGTCCAGGCAAAACAGCTCCACGCCGATGGCCGCCGCTTTTTGCGCCAGCTCAATCTGGTTCTGCTCGGTGATGCCAAAATAGGTGGCTTCCCAGGAGTTGTAGAGAATCGGCCGGAACTGATCCGCTGCGGCCGGTCTCCCGACCGTGCCGCTTTTCTCGTGCGTGTCAGGTGGCGCGGCGGGGACGCCGGCCACAGCAACAGGGAGGATTCGTTCACGCGTAAAGGCGTGCAGCCGACGGCTGGCCCCACCCCACCCCTCATCACAAACGCCGCACACAAGCGCCGGGGTTTTGTGCTGCGCTCCCGCCGCCAGCGTCAGGCCAAAATCGGCGGGATGGTAACCACCATGCACGCGCACATCGGTGCTGTGGAATTGCTCAAAGCTGAGCTGCCAGCTACCGCTGTACGCCAGCGCGCCAAAGTAGACCGTGCCGTGCTCCTCCCACGCCTGCCCCGGCCGATTCAGCAGGAAAAATGGGTTGGCGGCGTGCCCCGTCTGCAAGCTGCGGTGCTCGATGACCCGCCGCCCAATGGGCAGCCGCTCCCACTGCGTCTGGAACTCCTGCGCCCATGCGCCGGAGACGCTGGTCAGCTCGGTGGTGCCGTTGGGCAGGTGCAGCGCGCCAAAAAAGAGCTGCTCAATTTCGATGGGCGCATCGCCCGTGTTCTCTAATTCCAGCCAGCGCTCGATGATGTCTTGCGCCGGGGTGAGGCGGTAGCAAAGCGTGACGGTCAGCGGCTGCACCGGATCGGCCAACTGGATACGCAAGGTTTCGCGCGGTTCACCATTGGCCGTGGGCAAGCCGTGCGCCGGGGCCAATCCAGGCTGGGCATCTGTCACAATTTCATGCGAAACGTAACGCAGGCGCACATCGCGGATGGGCAGGTGGGGCGCGTCGCCGTCAGGCAGTGGGTCTGGCAGGGTGGCAAAGTTAGCTTTGAGCGTGACTTCGTGGGTGGTGGTGTCGCCAAAGGTAAGCAGTTCATCACGGCGGGTTTGGAATTCAAAGGATGCGTGATCGGAGAGCGTGGGGCGTAACCTCCCCGACAACACTCCCTCCTCCCCCACTGGACGCGGTCCCCAAACTAGATGCACCAGTCGGTCCTTGCTATCCACCTGCATGGCGTAGACGCTGCTGTGCAAAATTAAATTAAAGGTGCGGGTATCAGGATTAAAGTGAATCATGGGCAGTTCCTTGGCAGAATTTAGTTTGCTCAATCCTACCAAATTTCACCTGGCTCTGCTCAATTTTTCTTGGGAAACAGTTTATTTTCGTTTATACTGCCCACATCCTAAATTGAATGCCAAATTTCCGGCCAGAAATCCACACAAATCTAAAGTGAAAAGCATGTCTGATCCAAACCAAATGAACCCAACGCAAGACCTCCTCCCTGACCTGCCCAACTACGATCCTGAACCTGCCGACGGCGTGCGTGTGGGCGAAAGCCCCGTGCCCGGTCTGACCCTGAAGCGCATCCTGCGCGGACATACAGACAGAATCAACCGCATCGCCTGGTCACCAGACGGCCGTTTCCTGGCCTCGCCATCTGAGGATAAAACCATCCACGTCTGGGAGGTGGCACACGGGGAATGTGCGACTATTCTTAAGAGCCATAAAGGGGCGGTTTACAGCGTGGCGTGGTCGCCGGATGGTCATAGGTTAGCTTCAGGTTCTACCCATGGATCTATTTACATTTGGGATACTGAAATTTGGAAACCTCTAAGTATGCGAGATGGGCATAAAGGTAATGTCAACTGTGTGGCGTGGTCACCGGATGGCACAATAATGGCTTCTGGAAGTCAGGATGATGCGGTTTTTTTGTGGGATACAGATAGAGAAAAAATACTACAGAAACTTACCGGACATAAAGACTACGTTAATACTGTAATGTGGTCACCTGACGGACAAATCCTTGTAACGGGAGTCGGTGGCAATCATATCGTTAGAGTTTGGAGTGTCGGAAAGGGAGAGTTACTAAAAACTTTTAAAGACCACACAAATGCTATAATTACCTCAGCTTGGTTTCCAGGGAAACAACAATTTTTAACTGCGGGAGGTGATTCAACAATAAAATTATGGGATCTCGAATCCAAGAAGATAATCAACAATATTGAAGGACACACAGAAACTATTACTTCTATTTCTTTCTCTGCTGATGGTTCTCTGTTGGCTTCAAAGTCATCAGATGATTCAGTTCGGGTATGGCGAACTGACGCTTGGTTGATGGTAACAAATTTGACGGAAATTGTAGCAGATCCCATAAACAGTGAGTTCGGTGGGATTTCTTTCCACCCCCACCTCCCGATTCTTGCCACCCTTGGTGAAAAAGACACCGTCATCCGGATTTGGGAAGTGGATGTGGATTTCCTCCTTGGCCAAAGCACTGCCGACTCTGTCCGTTACACTACCGCCAAACTCGTCCTCGTCGGCGATTCCGGCGTCGGCAAAACTGGTCTGGGCTGGCGGCTGGCCCACGGCGCGTTCAAAGAACACGCCTCCACCCACGGCCAGCAATTCTGGGTCGTTGACGAGTTGGGCAAAACACGGGATGACGGTACCGAATGCGAGGCGGTGTTGTGGGATTTGGCCGGTCAGCACATTTATCGCCCCATCCATGCCATCTTCCTCGACGACGTAGACGCCTCTCTGGTCCTTTTCGATCCCACTAACCGACAAGATCCGCTCAAGGGAGCGGAATTCTGGCTGGAACAATTAAAGCGCAAAGGACAACTGCCACCCAGCGTGCTGATTGGCGCGCGCATGGATCGCGGTGGTGCAACCGTCTCCCAAGACTATTTGGATCAGTTT
The DNA here is from genome assembly GCA_020634565.1 of Ardenticatenaceae bacterium. Taxonomy (GTDB): domain Bacteria; phylum Chloroflexota; class Anaerolineae; order Promineifilales; family Promineifilaceae; genus Leptofilum. The sequence continues at coordinate 2,357 of JACKBN010000031.1, read as the reverse complement.
TGCCAGCGCTACGGCATAAGCGGTGGCTACATCAGCACCAGCGCTAAAAAAGGGGATGGGCTGGAGCAACTGCTAGCTACCCTCAAAGAGCAAATCCCCTGGGATCAAATGACGGCCACGGTCACCACCCGCACCTTCAAGCGCATTAAAGAACATGTGCTAAACCTGAAAGAAGAACTCGCCCTGAAAGGTGAAACAGAACGTCAAAATGTTCTTGTCAATCCAACTGACCTGCGCCGCCAATTGCAAGCTACCGACGAGACTTGGCAGTTCAGCGATGCCGAAATGATGACCGCTGTCGGCCATCTGCAAACGCACGGTTACGTGACCATCTTGAAAAATTCATCAGGAGATGAGTACATTCTCCTCGCACCTGATTTGCTGGTTGGACTGGCGTCGTCCATTGTTTTGCTGGCAGACAAGCACCCGCGCGAGTTGGGGGCTGTCAACGAGACAGAACTCTTGCAAGGGGGGTACGCCTTCGACGAAATCGCCCAGTTGGACAAGGCCGAGCAGCACATCCTGATTGAGGCAGCGGTGCTGCGCTTTTTGGAAAATAGCGTTTGTTTCCGCGAAACATTTGATAGCGACACCTTGCTTATCTTCCCTGGCCTGATCAAACAAAAGCGCCCCCTGGTCGATGACTTCCCGGCGACCGATGACGTCTCTTACGTGGCACGCGGCCGGGTGGAGAATCTCTACGCTATGCTGGTGGTGCTACTGGGCTATACGCCCCGATTTAGCCGCATTAACCAGTGGCAAAACCAGGCGCAGTACGAAATGGGAGAGAGCGAAATCTGCGGCTTTCGGATGCTCGAAGACCGCGAAGGCGAAATCGAACTGATCCTTTATTACAGCCAACAGACGCCCCAAGAAGGACGGATGGAATTTCAAGCCTTATTCGAACGATTTTTATACCAACGCGATGTCGAAGTGAAGCGCTTTCTGCCGGTGGCGTGTCCAAAAGGCCACCGATTGGAACGTGCCACCGTAATGAGCCTCATCCACGAAAACGAAACCTCTGCCTTTTGTCCCAAATGCGGGTCTAAAGTTGATCTACCTGCGCTCGAAGAGACAGGTATCGGTATTGCTACGGCCGATTGGCTGCAACATGAGGAAGCGGCGGCGCATCTGCGCAACGCGTATGAAGCGCATTTAGCCCGTGTTAAAAGCTACCGGCGCGAGTGGGCTACACCACGCTGTTATCTTAGCCACGCGCCTGGGCAAAAGAGCTACGCGGACAAATTCAGGCACGACTTGCAAGATGCAGGCATATACATCATCGAAGAGGTTGCGCAAGTGGGGCCGGATGACTACGTTGTTCTGCTAAATACACCTGCCTACAAAAGCAACTATCATCGTCCCATATCGGCATTTGCAGCAGACGTCAACCTCGTAAAAGCACGACTAGGTAACAATAAACGCCACCTAATTTCTATTACCCTGGAAGGCGCAGCCGCTTCGCCGCCCGAGCATAACCTGCGAAGTTGCAGCCCCGGCGATTTCTGCGATGCCACCCATTACCCGGTAAGCCTGTTCAACCTGGTGCTGAATCTGTACGCCATTCCCTTTGGACACGCTGGCTTTGCCCCGTTGCGCGAGTCGTTACACCAACGGTGGGAGCAAACATTAGCTAGAACAAATGAATTTGATGATTTTGATGAGGCACGAGCAACGCAGAACCGAGCCGAGTTCCTTAAATTACTCGATTTGCATTTTAATGAAAGCGAGATCGATCGCCTTTGCTTTGATCTGGGCATTGATTTTGAAAATCTGCCGGACAAAACAAAAGTAGAAAAGGCGCGGGAGCTAATACTGTATTGTAAGCGGAACGGCCGTCTAAACGATTTACAAACAGAAGTACGCGAAAAACGATCCCACGTCGAGTGGCCGAAAATATAAGTTCTCTTAGGGCAAACTTTTTTGCTGCACAAAAGGGGGTTTCTGATTATGAACGACAGTTATCAAATCGAAGCGGTTGACCAACCGGCCTGGGCCATTATTGGCGGCGGTATCAGCGCCTACAACAAGCAGCAAGCCGGGCCGGACAACGGCCAAAACCATTGTTTTGTCCTGAAAGCGCCCGATGGCGAAGTGGTCGGTGGCGTTATTGCGGCCACTTACTGGAACTGGCTGTACATTGATCTGATGTGGCTAAAAGAAGGGGTCCGCGGGCAAGGATACGGCCGTAAACTGCTCCAGCTAGCCGAAGAAGAAGGACGACGACGCGGCGCAACCCATGCCCATCTGGACACCTTCAGTTTTCAGGCACCTGGCTTTTACCAAAAACAAGGGTATGAAGTTTTTGGTGAGCTGAAAGATTTTCCGCCGGGGCACACGCGCTATTATTTGGTGAA
>JACKBN010000030.1 GCA_020634565.1 Ardenticatenaceae bacterium | reverse complement strand
CAGGGCCAGATCGCCAAAGTTGTCGTCAATCACGCCAAAGTCGGTGGTGTCGTATTTATGATTCGACGGCGATTCGAAGATCGGGTTCATATAAATGACCGTCACGCCCAGCCCTTGCAGGTAATCCAGCTTGTCGAGGATGCCCTGCAAATCGCCGCCGTAGAAGTTATGGCTGTAAGCGCCAAAACATTCGTTTTCATCACGCGGATCGCAAATTGGTGTGTGCCACTCGCTGCTCTCAGAGCGGACGATGCTTCCGCCGGGGATGTCGTAATGGAAGCTGCCAGCCGGCATGTTGTTGGCCGGATCACCGTCGCGGAACCGCTCGGGGAAAATCTGGTACATGATGCCATTTTTCACCCAATCTGGGGTCTGGAAAGTGGGGTCGTAGACGGTGAGCTGCCAGCCGTTGTCTGGGCTGTCGCCAAAGGTTTGGCCCCAACCACCGTTGCGGGAGGCATCGTCTTCGTAATAGGCAACGGCCGTTCCGTCCTGGGCAATGAAACGATACCAGTAAATGGTCGGTTCGGCGCTGGCGGGTACGGCGGCTTCCCAATATTCGTAGGTGCCATCGTCAGCGGCCAGAGTCATGTTGAGCAGCATTTGCACATTCAGACGATCATCCCAGACGCGCACCTGCGCGCCGGTGAGATCGTTGCTGGCGGCACGGAGACGGAGGGTAACGGCCGTACCGGCCTCTACCGCCCCACCCGGCGTGCGGAACAGCGTATCGCGACTGTCGTGGCCGAGATCGTTCCACCAGATGTCGTTATCGTGCTCGGCTCCACCACTGGGGTTGTTGATGCTATCTTCAACGGTGTTATCGGCACAGTTGTAGCGGATGGTAACGGCCGTTTCCGCAGCCACATCCAACACAACATTACCGCCAGGATAACTCTCATCCCATGCTTCATTGCGGGCAATTTTGTATTCGTACAAACCAGCGGGCAGCGTGGCGGTGAAGCTGTACCAGTCGCTGCCGGGCGCTTCCTGCCACAGCATCGTGCGCAGGTTGTCCGGCGACCATTCTGGCCCGCCGATCACTGGCTGCAAGTTACCCGCGACGGTGGCAATACACTGGTTGGCATTGTCGGCCACGCGGTTCTCGCCGGGTTGGAAATACCAGCGCATCTGGCTGCCATCCGCACTAAAGCCGACGTTATCTGCCGGATACGCATTGTTCCAATTGTTGTACTCAACAACTTTGTACTCGTAAGTGGCCGCGGGCAAATCGTTGCCTTCTAGCCGGTAAACACCGTCAGCGTTGTTATCTTCCATGCCGGTTTCCAGACAGGCATTGTTCCACTCGCCACAAGCAGCGGAAACGGGCAAATCATCCTGGAAGTTACCAGCCACGACCCATTCAGGATTGGCGGTGGTTTGAATTTCATGTTCCACGGTGTTGTCGGCACAATTGTAGCGAAAGGTAACGGCCGTTTCGGCAGCCAGGCTCAAAGCGACGTTGTCGGGAGGGTAGCTCTCGTCCCATGCTTCGTTGCGGGCAACTTTGTAAGCCCAGTCGCCAGCGGGAATTGTTGCCGTGAAGCTGTACCAATCGCTGCCGGGTGCTTCCTGCCACAGCATGGTGCGCAAGTTGTCAGGTGACCAATCGCCACCACCTAACTGGCTTTGGAAGCTGCCAGCCACGGTGGCGATGCATTGGTTGAAGTTATCGGCGATGTGGTTGTCGCCGGGTTGGAAGTACCAACGCACCTGCCCCCCGTCGGTGGTGAAGGCAACGTTGTCAACGGGAAAGGCGTTGTTCCAGTTGCCTAATTCAACCACTTTGTATTCATAGGCGCCTGCGGGCAAGCCATCGACGATAAGACGATTAACGCCATCACCATTGGTATCTTCCGTGGTGGTGGCGGCACAGGCATTGTCCCATTCGCCGCAAGGCGCACCGGGCAAATCATCCTGAAAGTTACCGGCAATCACCCAATCTGCCCCAAAGGCTAGATTGAGAGGAACCAGCAACAGCAGAAACAGGCTAAGGCCCAAAAACAAATGCCATTTTTTAGGAAATGGCCGGGCTAACTGCGATTTTTGACTCATGTTTCCTCCGAACTGCTACAAATTTCAGTGAGAATAGCGGGGATGGCACTCCGATGGGCCAACGCCGCCTCTAAATGGGTGGATTAACAAACAAAAAACCGCTCTTGCCGTTTGCGGCAGCAGCGGTTTTGATTAACAAAAGAGCGTTTTAGCCAACAGATTCAGGCATTGGCGCTGGCTAAAAAAAATTGTGTGTTGGTTGCGGCAGGTTCCGCAGTTTGGGCGCAAGGTCTGGTTCACATTCTTCCCGTGGTGAATCTTGATGAACGGCCGTATCCAGTTATCTTACTAGCAAGGAATTAGTTGCAGTCACAACTAGTTGACGTATCAACTAATCATATTACACAAAATTTAGGCAGTCAAACTTACGGCATCCCTTACGATTACGTTACGCCGAAGCGTGCGTTCTGGCGGCGAGATGCTGGTCTAGCAAGGACACCAACTCGTCGCGGGAATAACGGTGCGCAGGACTATCGTTGGCGTCCAAAAGCTTGTCGAGCAGGGCATTGATGACGCGGTCGCCTTCCCATTGGGTGCCGACCATGTAGCGCAGTTTGGGCTTGTCGGCAAAGAGGGCATGGTAAACGGCCGTTGCCACAATTTCCGGCGACGACGGTTGGCGATTGGTTTCTGACTCAGGCGCATCGGGGTCTGGCGGTGTTGGCGGGCTTTCAAAGCTGGCCAGGATTTGCTGGGCTTGTTCGGCAAAGGGAGGCTGGGCGCGGCGCAAGCGAGCCATCATGTTGGGCAGCCCGTTGACCCCGATATTGGAGACGATGCCGCCGGGCTGCACAATGCTAACATGCACCTGAAACGGCCGTAACTCCTCATTCAAGGCTACCGTGTACGCTTCCAGCGCGTGTTTGGTCATGGTGTAGGGGCCAAACAACGCTTTGGTGACGGAGCCACCCTGGGAGCCGATATTGACAATACGCCCCTGCGCTGCCAGCAATAAGTCCATAAACGCATTGCTGACACGCCACGGCCCCGCCACGTTGACATCAAAAATCTGCTGAAACTCTGCTTCGCTCCAGGTGGTGAGGTGACCCAAACCGCCCAGCCCAGCATTGTTGACCAGCCCATACAATCCGGTTCCCTGAGCAGTGATGTGGGTTACGGCCGTTTCAATTTGCCCCAGATCCGTGACATCCAGCTTAAGCGGCACGATGTTTTTGCTGCCACTGAGTGCCGCAAAATCCGCCTCTTTGCGCACCCCGGCGTACACGAGATGATCGCGCTCAGCCAAATAGTGAGCCAGATGATGCCCGATGCCGGTGCTGGCACCCGTTACCAAAATTGCTTTTTGCATCCAAATTCTCCTTTTTGCAGTCGTGAACCCGCCAATCATAGCCCAAAACGGGCCGCTGCCCCTCTCTTTTGTGCCCATAACGTTATGACTGGATGAGAACGGCCGTTTTCCTTTCCAGATTTTCTGCAATGCTGGGTAAAATGGCGCATGATTTTCCGGTCAAACCCCGCCGCTACCCAACGATTTCCCAACGAATGACCCTGTATTGTCACCCAAATTACAGTTTATGATACAATTGCCCGCACAATTGAAAATTCTCATGAGAAGGAGCTTCTAGATGGCAGATATCGAGGCAGTCGCCAACAGAATTGTGGAGAATGTAGAAAAAGTTATTGTCGGTAAACGTTCGGCCGTGCAGCTCACTGTGTTAGGCCTGTTGTGCCAGGGGCACCTTCTTATTGAAGATGTACCCGGCGTCGGCAAAACGGTTTTGGCAAAATCACTATCCAAATCTGTTGGCTGCAAATTTCAGCGTATTCAATTTACGCCAGACATGCTCCCCAGTGACGTGACTGGCGTTTCTGTTTTCAACCAGAAAACGCGTGAATTTGAGTTCCGGCCAGGGCCTATTCATGCCCAAATTGTGCTGGTGGATGAGATCAACCGGGCCACACCAAAAACGCAGTCTGCCCTGCTGGAAGCAATGGAAGAGAAGCAGGTGACGGTGGATGGCACGACTTACCCGCTGGAAGCGCCTTTTATGGTACTGGCCACGCAAAACCCCATTGAGTATGAAGGCACCTTCCCCCTACCAGAAGCGCAGCTAGACCGCTTTCTGCTCCGTATCCGCCTGGGCTATCCTAGTAAAGAACAGGAAATGGATATTTTGGACCGGCAGCAGTTTAAGCATCCCATTGAATCCATTACCCAGGCCGTTTCGGTAGAAGAGCTGTTGGAGGTGCAAACGGCCGTTAAAGAGATTTACCTTGATGATCTGGTGAAAGAGTACATCATTGAGGTTGTGCGGCGCACCCGTGAGCACCCCGATGTGTATCTAGGCTCCAGTTCACGCGGGGCACTGGCCTTGTACCGGCTGAGTCAGGCGCGCGCGGCCATGTTCGGGCGCGATTACGTGCTGCCAGACGATGTGAAACATCTGGCCAGCGCGGCTTTAAGCCACCGCATTATTGTAGGGCCAGCCGCCCGCATCAAGGATATTGAACCAGACGCCATTGTGCAGGATATTCTGGACAGAGTCCCGGTCCCCGGCGCACACGTTAAACCAGCCTAAAGGCAAAGGCGTTTGCCATGTTCAAATTCAGACAACAACGACGAACGGCCGTTATTGTGCTGGCCTTTATAGCGTTGATCAGCGGCCTCATTACCGGGCGAGAAATCTTGTTCAACCTGGCCTATCTGCTGGGGCTGCTGCTCATCATCTCTTTTGCCTGGGCCTGGGCCAACATCACTTACGTGCACCTGTCCCGCGTAACCCGCACCCGCCGCGCTCAGGTAGGACGGCCGTTAGAAGAACGCTTCACCGTCCGCAACACCAGCCGCATCCCCAAACTGTGGCTGGAAGTGCGTGACTTTGCCACCCTGCCCAACCACTTCTCCAGCCATGTAGTCAATGGGTTGGGACCGCGGCGCACCTACAGTTGGCGCACCACCACTGTCTGCCGCCAGCGAGGACGTTATCAGCTTGGTCCCATCCAGCTAAAAAGCAGCGATCCGTTTGGGCTTTTCCCCATGCAGCGCGATTTGGTACCAACGACCAACGTCATCATCTACCCCCTGACCTTTGAAATTCACCAGTTTGCCCTGCCCCTAGGCGTGCTGCCCGGCGGCGATGCCCTGCGGCGTCGCACCCATTACGTCACCACCAACGCCTCTGGCGTGCGCGATTACGCACCTGGGGACAGCTTCAGCCGCATCCATTGGCGCAGCACAGCCCGCCGCGACCGCCTCATCGTCAAAGAGTTTGAGCTGGACCCATTGGCCGATATCTGGATACTGCCGGATATGTCGGTCTTTAGCCACGTGGCGCCCCGGCAGGATGCGTTTGCGCCGCCCAGCCTCGGTGATTTGCCCGACTGGATGCGCCCCACCGAATTTAAGCTGCCAGCCACTACGGAAGAATATACTGTCACCATTGCGGCCTCGCTGGCCCAATATTTTTTGCGGCAAGATCGGGCGGTAGGCATGTTAGGTTACGGCCAAACCAACGAAATCGTCCAGCCAGATCGGGGCGAACGGCAGATGAACCGTATTTTGGAAACACTTTCGGTGCTTCGGGCCGAAGGGGAAGTGCCGATTTCCGATATGCTGCACGCGGAATCGCATCTTTTCCCCAGAGGCACCACTCTCATTGTGGTGACGCCCACAACCGGCGATGGCTGGCCCACAGCCGCACGACAGCTCGCTCGGCGCGGCTTGCGCGTGGTCACCGTTCTCGTCAATCCAGCCTCTTTTGGCGGTTACCGCTCCACCGATGGCGTGTACTCGATGCTTCAAGCCAGCGGCATGGTTGTCTACACAGTCAACAATGGGGATGATTTAACGGCCGCTCTGAGTCAGGGCAGCAAACAATCCGGCAAATACACGTTTGTGTAACGAAACAGCCATGTCTGACGGACAAAAACAAGCAGTTACGGTGGCTCTCATCACGATTCTGGCGCTCTTGCTGTGCGGTGGCGGCGTGATCGGGGCCATCTTTCTTTTTGGCGGGGTGGCAGACGTTGTCGAAACACCGCTACCGACAATCGATCCCAGAGATGGCGTGCTGATTCAAACGGTCCTACCTGGCAGCCCGGCCGCCGAGGCCAACTTACAGCCAGGCCATATCCTCTTACGGCTCAATGATGAGCCTATTACTTCGCCAGAACTGCTCACCCTCCTGCTGCAAAACATGCCCGCCGGGGAATCCTACACATTGCTGGTGCGGGATACAGCGGGAGAGATTCGCCAGACAACGGCCGTTCGTCCTGCCGAACCGCCGTATTTGGGTGTGGACATCATCGATCTGCCGCGCACAACCCCCAATCCAACAACAGCAAACCCCACAGTCACGAGCTCGCCAGAGATCAATTTGCCGGTTGTCACGGGCGTGGTGCCGGGCAGCCCGGCAGCAGGAATTGATGTGCAGGTGGGAGATGTGGTAACGGCCGTTGACGGCCAAGCGATCCTCAACGGGGCAGAGCTGCGTAGCCAGATGGCAAACAAGCTGCCGGGCGCCACCATCACGCTCACGCTGCGGCGGGGAGAAGAGACTTTGGTGAAAACGGCCGTCCTTGCTCCCCACCCAGACGATCCCCAACGTGGATATCTTGGCATTGAGTTTCAGCCCTAATTGAGCGCCGCTGAGGTAAAATAGCCGTCAGTTATGGGCACAAAAAAGCGGCCTTTCTGGCTCTACCTCTACTTTTTGGCAATGCTTCTGCTGCTGGCAGCCTGCCGGACAGCCCCCAGCGCAACCCCGTCCAGCGTCGCGCTTTTGCCCACAATAACCAATCAACCTGTTTTGGCAACGGCCGTTTCCACCCACACGCCTATCCTCAACCCCACACCCGAAACCACAACACCTGCCCCGCCAACGGCCGTTTCCCCCACCAGCACAATCACCGCCACGCCAGAACCCAGCGCTACCATACGGCCGTATCCCACCCTTGATTACACCGTTGCGACACCGGCAACGGCCGTTCCTTCGCCCGTACCCCCTTTCCCCAAGCCAGAGCACATCACCAACATCGTCCTGCTGGGCAACGACGTGCCATTTGCCCAGGGCGGCCGCACCGATAGCATCATCATTGTCTCCATTAACCGGCAAACGAAAACGGCCGTGCTGCTTACCCTGCCTCGCGATCTCTACGTCGTCATCCCTGGCTGGAAAATGACGCGCATCAACCTGGCTCTGCCCCACGGCCACGGCGCCAACTACCCTGGCGGGGGCGGCGGCCTCATCAAAGACACCATCGAATACAACCTGGGCATTCCCATCGACTACTACGCCCGCGTCGGCTTTGACGGCTTCCAGCAGGTGGTGGATACGCTGGGCGGCGTGGAGATTGTCAACACCTGTGCCCTCACCGACTGGCGACTGATCGAGCCGGATTTGGACCCTGAGTTGGAGGATAGCTGGGAGCAGTTTACCCTGGAACCGGGCGTGCATGAGATGGATGGCGACCTGGCTTTGTGGTACGTGCGTTCCCGCCGCACCACCAACGATTTTGAGCGGGGTCTGCGGCAGCAGCAATTGCTGCGCGCTATTTTCGATGAAGGGCTGCGGCTGGATGTTTTGCCAGAGCTGCCGCAACTGTGGCAAACTTTTCAGGAAACGGTGGAGACAGATTTGAGCCTGCCGCAGCTGCTGGAACTGGCCGCGCTGGCCCCAGATGTGCAGGCCAACGGCATCCAGCATTTGGCGTTGGCGGGAGACAGTGTGCAAGGATGGGCAGAACCGGGCAGCGGAGCGGCCGTTCAGCTGCTGCAATGGCCAGAGGCGTCGGCCACGTTGGCGCGGGTGATGCAGCCGCCAGTGCTCAACCGGGCCAATCGTCCCCCGCTAACGGTGGAAGTTGTTACCGGTGATGAAACCGTCTACCGGCTGATGGCTCACAATTTAGCCTGGCACGGTTTTGTGCCAATTTGGGTACAACCAACGGAACCACTGCCCGCCCAGACGCGCATCGAATATTTCGCCCCCAACTTCAAGGCATCTTACGATTGGCTGCTAAGCTGGCTGTTCCACCAACAGCCAGCAGATATTTTGCTCAAGCCAGAAACGGCCGTAGAAAACCACACCTATCGGGTTACACTAGGCGCAGACGCCAATCCGTGCCTACCGCAGCTAGAAGCACCATCCGCCCCAACAAACTGATGCGATAGGACACCGCATGTAAGCATCAGCGTTAATCCGCGTCCCATTATTTTTCTCATCACCGTGCCGGCACAAAAATCGTGGGATCGATCTCATCAAACCCAACCTGCTTCTCATAATCCCGGATGCGACCAAATAGCTTTTGCACCTTCTTTTCCACCCCGTCCACGTCCAGCAGGTCAAAAATGGCTGTCTCGCGCATGCCGCCCTCCATCGTAGGCACTTCCCGAATGCGGTTGATGCCCCGGCGCAGCGCCGCCCGTCCCTGCACGCCCAAATTCTTGAGGGCGATATCGATCACATCTTTCAGGTGTTCACGCGGCCCGTAGATGCCCGCACGGGCCACAATTTCAGCAAAGCGGTCATAGTTGGGAATCAAATCACCAGCCGGCATGGCAAAATATTGGATCACGTCTTGCAGCGCTTCCAACGAGCGCGCCGGGTAGTAATACAAAAAGAGACGAGCGCCCTCCAAGAAAAAGTTGTAATGCGCGGCCTCATCAATGGCGATGATTTGGGAAGCCTGGGCCAACACGGGGTCCACATCGTTGGCAAAATCGGGCTCTTCTGATTTGCCTTGGGCAATGAGACCTGTGTTGAGGTAATTCACTTGGGTAGCCCGCTCCTGAATGACGGTGTAGAAAATCATGTGCAGGGGATTGTCCCAGGGCAGTTCCCACGCTTTCTCGCGCAAAGTATGCTTGTAATCTTCAATCCACTGTGGTGTACGGAAGCGGGAAAAGATGAGGGCATTTTCCCACAGGTCGGCGTGTTTTTCTTCTTCGCTGCCCCAGCGGATGTGAAAATGGGAACGGCCGTGGCTGCGGCGAATCACTTTTAGCAGAGTCAACACATAATCAGGAACGTACTGTTCCACGGCAAAAAAACCTTCAAGAATGCGGTTCATCTTTTCGGAATGATCAGTGCGTAAATTGCGCCAATCAATGTCCAGGTCGGGGTTCCAGTTGCGAGTGGCCTGTGAACGGGCCACGTACCAACGGTACAAACCGAGAAAAGCCCGCTCGATTAGGCGATCCTTTTCCTGGTTGCTCAACAAACCGGGGGCGGTTTGCGAGCGCTGCTCATCCAACTCTTCCAGAATGCCATCCTCTTTTATGCCCATTTACCTCTCCTTCGGGGATACGACAAAATTAAAGCTCTCATTTGAGCTTAACACACTTTGATCAGGAAACGAGGGGAAAACGGCCGTTTTCCCCTCGTTCTTCTACTTTTATTAAAGCCAGGACGCAGGCGGGTTACAACACTGTCAGGGAGATGGAGTCGATGGGTTCTGGTTCGGGCGCAGCATCCGCCGCAATGCCGGAGAGGCTCCACGGGCCAGCGTGCTCAATTTTCACCTGAACCAGTTCGCCCTTCAAATTGCGCGGGTCTTCGAAGAAGACGAGTTTGTTTTGTGGGGAACGGCCGCGCCAGCTGCCTTTGTGCTTGTCCTCGACCAACACCTCAACGGTTTCGCCTACCCAGCGGTTGTTCCGCTCCTGCGAAATCTCTTTTTGCAGATCTTCGATCAGGTGGAAGCGGCGGCGCTTTTCGGCGTCCGACACATCATCTGCCATGCGGCGGGCGCTGACCGTGCCAGGGCGCGGGCTGTAGCGCGCCAGATGCACCTTGTCCAGCTTGAGGTCGGCCAGCACGTCGTAGGTGTCCTGGAACTGTTCGGCCGTTTCGCCGGGGAAGCCCACAATGATGTCACAATGAACGGCCGCATCCGGCACAATCCGGTGAACGCGTTCGACCAAATCGCGGTACTCCGCCTGGGTATAGCCGCGCTTCATGTTCACCAGCACCTCATCGTTGCCCGCCTGAATGGGCACTTCGATTTGGGGCATCACCTTGGGCAGATCGGCTACCGCTTGCAAAATTTTGTCCGTCATGTAGTTGGGGTGGCTGGTAAGGAAGCGAATCCGCTGCAACCCATCAATATCATTGATGACACGCAGCAAATCAGCCAGGTCTGGCCCATCGGGGACATCGTAGCCGTAGCGGTCTACGATTTGGCCGAGCAGCACCACTTCCTTCACGCCCTGGGCCACCAATGAGCGTACCTCAGCGGCAATTTCGCCAATGGGGCGGCTGCGCTCGATGCCGCGCTTTTGCGGGATGATGCAGAAAGTACAGGCGTGGGAGCAGCCGTAGACGATGCTCACTGGAGCGGAAATCAGCTTGCCGCGCTCGTTGGCGGGCAAAATCACCTCACCGTCCATGAGGGCGTGGCGCTGGGTGGTTTCGGTCAGGTCAAGAGTCAGGTCATCGTCCTGCCGCAGCAGGGAGACAAGCGGCTTGCCGTCAGTGGAAGGCTCCATGAAGACGTCCACGAAGGGGAAGGCTGCGGACAGTTTTTCGTTGCCGCGCACGCCCACTACACAACCCATGACGGCAATGGTTTTGTCTGGATGTTTTTCTTTTAACGGCCGTAAATTTTGCAGCTTGCCATACGCCTTGTCCTCCGACTGCTGGCGCACCGTACACGTTTCCAGCACAATGACATCGGCATCTTCAGCGCGACCGGTGGATTTGTAGCCCAGCTTTTCCAGCTCGGTGGCCACACGCCGGGCATCGGCATAGTTCATCTGACAGCCTGTAATCCAGAAATGGTATTTTTTAGTCATAAGGGTTTTTGCCACAGAGAACACAGAGGATTAATTGTGAAACTCTTTAATCTCCAGTCTCCGATCTCTTCTTTAAGATAGTTTGCCTACAACGAGCAGTTCAGTTAATCGAAAGGTGATTCTATCGTTGCTAATTTGGGGCGTCAAGAAGTCAGAAACGGCCGTTGGCGCCTGCACCAGCATTGCCTTGAGCCGAATCGTGTCTTCGGGCGAGACCTGCATCCGGGCAGCCCAAGGAGCAAACTCCATTTCTTTGTGGAGCAGTTCCTGATGCTGCACAGCAAAGCCCGCCTGGGCAAAACCGTGTTCCCACTCAGAGACGCTCCAACAACGGCCGTGGCTGGGATCGCGCAGCTTCTCAAACGCATTCACGTAGTTGCCGGCCTCATTGATCAGCCGCGCCTTTTTGCCGCGCAAATGGGTACCGGGCACGATGTTATCAACCACCGCCAGCAAGCCGCCGGGCTTCAGCACCCGCGCTGCTTCGTTGATAAACTGCTGGATGTCGGGAAAGTGATGGGGAGCGATGCGGCAGGTCACCAGATCAAAGGTGGCCGCTTCGTAAGGCAGCGCCTCGGCATCGGCTGGCTCAAAGCTAACGTTGGACAATCCTTTTTCCGCAGCCAGACCGGCAGCGACGGTGAGCATTTCCGGCGTGAGGTCAGAAGCAATTACGTGAGCCACGTGCGGTGCAAAAGCAAAAGCGGTGTGCCCCGCCGCGGTGGCCACATCCAGCACCCGCCAGCCAGACTGGGGCTGTGTAATCTCCACCAGGCGCATCAGGCTGTACCCTTTGGCGTGGACGGGGCTGGTGGCATATGCGGCTGCATTGGCACCGAACTGCTGCTGTACTTTTTGTTTGCTCATGGCGAAATTATACCTCTACATCAGTTGCGTGGCAGTGGATTAATCCAGGCCAGCGAGGTGCAGTTGCCCTCTTCATGAAAAATCATCTGCTGGTAATCGTAAGCTGGCGCCATCAGGCTGATGACATTGTTGTCGCGCGTGAAGGCCAGCCAATTGCCATCTCTGGACCAATCAAACGTGAAGGCCGGGAAGAAAGTGTCTGTATTTACCAGAATATCTTTTTGATTACCCGTTTCAAAGTCGAACAGGTGCAGTACGCCAAAGGGCAGTGATTCATTGCGCTGGGCGACATCTTGCCAGAGCGAACCGGTGGCTGCCAGGAAACGGCCGTCTGGCGAAAAGCCCAACGAATGTTCACCACGCGACAAATCCAGGGGGAACAGCAAACTTGTTTCTTGCGTCTGACGATTGACCAACAACACATAGCTGTCGCGCGCTTGGGTGGAGACCATGAGAATCAACAAATTCTCGTTGGTTGGATGGGCAATGGCATACTGCATGACCAGAGGGCTGCGAGTGGTTCGCTCGAAGATCACCTCATCCAAATCGGATGTTTTAAGTATGAGCTGCGGTTCCAAATCAGACACCGAAGCAATCACCAGTTCCTGAGCAACGGGGCGCAAATCATCCGGCATGGTGCGAATATAGCCAAACTGCTCGTTGTTAATCCAAAAAGGCGAACTGCCTTCCCCCACCTGCACAGCCTCTGCCGGTTCTGCCTGGGCAGCACGCAGCCAAAGCGGCGAAGATTGGAAAACGCTTTCCATCAAATTTAAGGCAATGATACGGCCGTCTACCCGGTATTGCGATGATTCAAAGAGGTGCATGTCCGAGAGCAGCAGCCGTTGGCCATCTGGCGACCAGTGCGGCGTCTGGTTCATCACCGTGCTGTCACAGTTCCCCGCGAGGCAGCTTTCTGTATCAATGAGCAGTGGTTCAGGCAAGGCCTCCTCTTCTTCCGCATTACCAAAATAGGAGAGCAGAAAACGGCCGTTCGGGTCCATTTGCCCCAGGGAGATCGAATACACATTGCCCAGGTTCATTAACTCCGTACTCTGACCATCTTGCCAGAGCAGGGTTTGCCAGAATTGATCCTCGGATACCTCAACAAGCTGCAAAATAACGCCATTATCCTGCGGCAATGGATTAAAAAACGTCAGCCCCGGATAAGCATATTCTTCATTCCACGTCTCGCTGCCCAGTTCGTACCGGTAGAGTATCGTTTGTGGCAGCCCTTCGGCGGTAATTTCATCAATGCAGCCAACCTGTAAATCCTGAGCCGGAAGGGAGATGGGCTGCTGTGAAACGGCCGTTGCTTCCGCCTGTGTCATTGCATAAAACCACCAATCGCGCGAAATGACATCCACCGCTCCAAAAGAATCAGTCATGTCATCAGATAATGAAACCAGCCAGGACTGAAACACGCGGGAATCATTCATTTGCGCCAGCAAATCCAGAGCTGTAAGCTGCGGCACCTGATGATTCAACAGAAAATCAACAAACCCAAAAAGCTGGTAGCTCGTCTCATCGTTCGTTTTGGCAAAATCTGAGGCGCTCCAGTAAGGGAAAATTAGATCCGTACGCACGCCGTCATTGGCCAGTTTACGCTGCGTTTCCTGAGTCACAGGCCATTCAGCCAACCCCAACTCGCTTAACTGGTAAATCATCAGCGCCTGGAACATGGGGGCTCGGGCACAGCAACGGTAGCCAACTTGCTCACTGATGAGCGCAGACACCATTTTGGAACCGTAGGCATAAAGCAGCGCCTGGTAACCATCATCGTTTATGGGCAACCCGACCAAGGTGGGCGCAGGCAAATTCAGGCGCAAATTGGCCGTATACAACTCACTCAAATCAGCTGCATCTAGTAAGCTTGCCGGGTCTGTGTCAAATCGCACCTGCATGGAGAGAGAACAATCGAGTTCAGGCAACGTAGCGCACGCTTCAGCCACCAAGGCGCTCAGATCGGTGGTCAGCTCCTCCATGAGCGCTTCTTCGCGCTGTGGGAAAATGTAGGTGATGTTGTCTACTTGCTCGTTGTCCCAGGTGCCCCAAAAATCTGCCAAAGGAGGGGCCAGCAGCCAACGTGTTTCACCTCGCCGGTAAACGGCCGTTTGCTGCAAAGTCACCGTCTGCAAACCCTCCCCCGTAAACGCCACATAATCACGCGTGTAGGTCAGTTCGCCACCGCTCAAATCCGGGTCAAGCTGAAGGTCCATAAAGCGATCGTCTTCACGAAAGAGCGGTTCGTAGGCAGTGGTGGCATCGGCCAGGGCCAGGCCAAAGATAGGATTTTCGTAAAACAGGCCATTGCCGATTAGATTGGTTTGCACCTGGCTCCAGCCCTTATCTCGACCAGACAGCACCGCTTTGCCCAGGTCGCCGTCCAGGTTGGCAGCTGACCGACTCAGCAAATTGTGCGAGGCAAAAATATCATTCTCCACCGACAGCGTTGTCTCGTCCAGCCGATCAGTAACCTGCTGGTAAATAATCACGCCCGCCACAGAAAGCAAAATCAGGATGATGAGAATGGTGCGCCATGGTGTTTGGGGAGAAACGGCCGTTTCCGGTTTTTCTTGCCAGGATTGCTCATCCCAGTCGTTGTCTTCTTCTGTTTGCCAATCAAATGACATAGGTATCGTATCCTCTTAAAAGGAACGGTAACAAAATCTTGAACCGATCAGGCAGCAGATTTGTTCAATCCAGATAATCATCGTTCCTAAACTTGCTGGCTAAAAGAATAAACATCGTACCCGTTTACCATACCATCCAAGTATGAAACCGACCTGACGGAATTGCCACGTTTCCACCACACTCTATGCCAATTCACAGAAAAGATTAAAGAAGATTCCGCTGGCTCCCCAAACAAACGCCAACGGCCGTATGAAGTAAATTTAGCTAAACTGGCTGATCCAACTGCCAGATCGCCACGCCCCCCAGCAGCAGCAATGTGGCAAAAATGAGATACCCCTCCAAAACAGTCGCCTGGGTAATGAAGACAGCAATCATGCCCCCCGCTCCCGTTAGCAGATACAGCATCAGCACCGCTTCCCGCTGGCTAAACCCGCGCTGCACCAGCCGGTGACTCAAATGATCCTTACCCGGCGTATTGGGGCTCACCCCGCGCCGGATGCGAGACACAACCACCAGCGTCGTATCAAAAATGGGCAGCCCCAGGATAAAGATGGGCACCATCCAGGTCACAAAATTGCTATTGGCTGGAAAGCGTAGTTGCAGCCCAAGTAGCGCCAACAAAAACCCGAGGAACAAAGCGCCGGCATCCCCCATAAAAATCTGCGCCGGCTTAAAGTTGAAGCGCAAAAAACCCAAACACGCACCCAAAACGGCCGCTGCCAATCCCGACACCAAAAACTGGTCATTTTGCAGCCCCAACAACGTAATGAAGGCCGCCGCCACACCGCTTACTCCGGCGCTCAAACCATCCATATTGTCCAAAAAGTTGATGGCATTGCTAATGCCCGCCAGCCAAACAAAAGTAATCGCATAATTCACCACCTCTGGCAAAGGCAGCTTCACGCGAATGTCAAAGAAAGCCAAAATGAGAAAGCCCACAAACTGGCCCCCCAGCTTGACCCAGGCAGGCAGCCCAAACCGATCATCCAGCAGGCCAACCAGTGTGACCACGGCCAAAGAAAGCAAAGTACCGGCTACTGTATTGGGAAAATCAGGGAAGAAGGTGATGACGGCCAGCACCGCGCCGCCAAAAATGGCCACGCCCCCCATCAGCGGCATGGGGGTGCTGTGCATTTTACGACTGGCCGGGGCATCCACAAAGCCAGTGCGAATAGCCAGACGGCGCACCCAGGGAATGCTCAGCGCCGTCACAGAAAGCGCCATGAGAAAAATAGCAATTACAATGTGCATGGTCGCTTGCCGCAGATCATTCGTCCGCCACTTCTACAATGTCTATACGAACGATTTGATCGCCTGTGAAATCTGGATTTTGGTCAGGGTCACGCAAAGTGAGGCTGCGCAGTACGTCTTCGCCATCTATCAGCTCGCCAAAAATGGTGTGACGGCCGTTTAACGCCTCCAATGGCTGGTACGTGATGAAAAACTGGCTGCCATTGGTATTGGACCCAGCGTTGGCCATGGCCAGCAAGCCGGGACGATCAAAAATCAGGCCATTGTCCACCTCATCAGTGAACCGGTAGCCCGGCTCGCCGCCGCCCGTGCCGGTAGGATCGCCGCCCTGCGCTACAAAATCTTCAATGACGCGGTGGAAGGTAGTGCCATCATAAAAGCCTTGATGTGCCAAAAAGATGAAGCTGTTCACCGCCAGCGGGGCCGCCTGCGGAAACAATCGCAGCCGTAAATCCCCCTTCTCCGTCTGGATAACCGCCTCGTACGTTTTATCCAGATCAATCACAATGGCGGGATATTCGGTGTAGTAGTTGCTGCGCTCCTCCACCGGGATGTTGGCCAACGGCCGTTCGTCATTCGCCAAAAATGAGGTGTCAGATGATTCCGACTGAAGCTGATGGATAAACAGCTCAATCTCGCCCTGGTATTCAGGAATGCTGCCTTCCAGCGCTTCTCTGGCCAACGCCTCCGCCTGATCCAGCTGGCCCAATGCCTGGTATGCCTGCGCCTGCAAATACTTCACATTCCAGGCCGGAATCTGCTGTTGGGTCGGATCATTTAAGAGCGCCTGCTCATAGGCGTCGATGGCCTCTGCCTGGCGATCAATCTGCTGGAAAATTTGGCCAGCCCGTACCCAGGCACGCGCATTATCAGGCCGGAGTGCCAGCCCTTGCGCCAACGCCTCCACAGCTTGAGTGTAATAAACTTGAGATTGCGCTTCATCAGCCAGGGCCGCACAGGCCGCCGCCGAATCTGCCCAAGAGAAGAACGTATCGGCGTAAAACGGGTCGATGGTGGCCGACTGTTCATAAATCGCCAGCCCCTCTGCACATTGCGCATCCCCCTGAGACAGCACCAGCCGGGCATATTCATTACGAATGACTGAATTGTGCGGGCTGAGCTTCAGGGCGCTCTTGTAATATTGCTCCGCTTCAACCAGATGTTCCGCTTTGAGTGTTTCATCTGTTACCACCGTAGACCAGCGGGCGTTCAGACGCGCCAGATTGGCTGTATGATCTGTGTTGAGCGGATTGACATCCTGGGCGTTTAACAGCTGCTGTTCAGCCTCGGCCAAAAGCTGCTCTTGCTCGGCAAAATCGGTGGTGAGGTTGGACCGTTCGAGGTAAGCACGCCCTAAAAAGAGAAAGTAGAAATCTTCGTTGGGCGCTCTATCAATGGCATTTTGGTAGATGGCAATGGCGCTGTCCCAGGTGGTTACATCACCCGTGGCGGCGGCTTCATCGTCAAACAAACGGCCGCGTTTGTACACAATGTCTGCCTGAATAATATGCAAATTAGAGATGGCGATGAAGAATACGGCCGTTACCGACAACGCCGCCAGCAAGCCATAACCCGGCATCGAGCCATTCTGCCGCAAGCGCGGTTTTTTGCTGCCGCTGACCACAAACGCAGCCACAATCATCAGGGCAAAGACAAACCAGTAAAAGTAAGTCAAAAAGTTGGCAGCTTGGGCCGCCTCGTCAATGATGAATCTAAACAGTTCATCAATCGTCGTCGGCGCGGGCACCAGGTCACGATAGATCAGCGAGAAGCGGTACAAGGTCGCCTGGAACAAGGCGTAGAGCATGCCCACGGCAAAAGAGAGCGTGGCCATAATGGCCACCGGGGTCAGCAAATTCTGCCACATCGGGTCCCATAGCAGATAAAGCATGATGCCGCTGAAAACGGCCGTAATCAATCCCGCCAAAAAGCCACCACCCACCATCACCGGCAAGGAAAATAGCAGGCCGGTCACGGCCACACCGGCGGCAAACAGACGATCATTTTTGGTGAAGCGCAGCTGCAAATTTCCACCAGCCCACAGGCAAAGCGCGCCCCAAATCCAGAGCAGCGTCTGACCCAAAAGCTGGGACGCATTGGCAGCGGCGGGCAGCGGCAGGAGCAATCGGTACAAAATAGAGGCAGCCCCCACCACCAGGAACGCAATCGAAACGGCCGAACGCTGCTTTTTATCAATTTCGGTGGCAACGGCCGTTATTTTCAGCTCCCCATCCTTCACCATCTCACTCACGGCAATAATCAGCCCCAGCGCCCAGCTAAGCACCAGCATCAGGTACACAAAGGGAGATTCCGCAAAATCTCGCCGTGCATTCAAAAAGAAGCTCTGGTGCAGAATATCCAGCGCTCGCAAATCGCCAGCCTGCTCAAACGTCACGCCGGGCGGCGGGATAAAGTTGATGAAGGAGAAGCCAATAATGCCAATCACCAAAGCAAGCATAAAGCCGTAGAGCAGAACTGGCCCTGTCCAGCTGGCAAAAACGGCCGGTTGCGGCGGGCGCACACCCCGACGTCGTTTGCTTTTAGCAACAACCGGTGCATCTTCCACAACCGGCTCTGAAGTCTCTTGCTGCTGGGGCAACCAATAAGTGATGATGAACAGCAGCACCACGTACAAAAAGAAGTGCAGGCGCGACGCCGAAATAGCAATACCAAAATGAATCTCTACAAAATGGGCCAAAATAGCGGCGACCAACGCCACCACCAACAAACGCTCTGACGCAAACGGCCGTTCGCCACCTTCAGAAGAATCGGCAAAAAGGGCATAATAAATCAGGTAGAGCACTAGTCCGGCAATGGAGCCAAACGGCAGGGCCACCCCGATGTAAACCGCACCGCGCACCAGGGCAAAGGCCACGGCCATGATCACCCCTACGCCAACCCACAAACCGATGAGCAGGTTGCGCTCAAATTTGGTGCGCAGTACCCCCAACCAACGGAAGCCATACAAAAAGACGCTCAAATACAGCGCCTGCCAGACCAAAAAGCCCAGCGCTCCCGTGATCACCAGCGCGTCAAATGTCTCGTTATGCGAACGATCAGGTGAGGCGTTGCGCGCCTCCAGCGTGGCCAATTCCGGCGGGTAGAAGCGATTGTAAGCCACGTACATCGATTCCGGGCCATAGCCGATTAACGGCCGTAAAAAGTTAAACGTATCGCTGCTGCCGTCGGGGAACGTGATTGGTTCGTGCGGCTGAATCAGCTCCAGCACCCCTTCCCAAATCAGGATACGCACCCGGCCGGTGCCGCCATCATCTTCCAGCACTTCGCCCAAACGGCCGATTCGCGGCAAATCGCGCCATTCATTCAGCGCGCCAAACACACCGCCAACTACCGGCACTTCGGTCATCTCTTCGTTGGTCAGATTGAACATGATCAGCCAGCCAGCCAGCAGCAAAGACATCGTAATCCAGCTAAACCAGAGCCAGCGCCAACCGCGACGGGCGGCTACCAGAATGAACATCCCCAAAATGACGAGACCCACAGCAAAGACAAAGGCCACAAAGCTGGACATCGGCCCAGCCAAGCTGGCCAGATAGCCCGCCCCCGTCAATCCGCGCAAGATGAGGAAAATGAGGATGTAAGCAACGGCCGTTCCCACCAGCACAAACAACACACCGCGACCCGCCTCTGCCAGACGAAAACGGCCGTGTTCCTGCGACGCATTGCGCAGCCCCACCAACACAATCAGGATGAAGGCAAAAAGCCCCACGCCCAGCCCCAACCACGGACCACGGCTGCCCGACCAGTAAATGGTGATGAGCTGAATCGCCACGGCAAAAATATAGGCAGACGAGCGCATCACATCAGCGCCAGACAAGGACTCATCGCTCAAAATGCTGCTAAACGAGGCAATAATGCGCGCCACCGTCAGCGGTACGGCCATGATGAGGTAAGCAGCAATAAAGATGGCGTTGCCCATGTGCCCCGCCACACGTTCAGAAACGCTGCCAGCCCAAGGCAACGGGTCCAGCTCAAAATGTTGCAGCAAGCCGTAAAAGGCCACGGGGATAGAGGTGATGATAACGGCCGTTACCAACCGTCGCGCTTGTGCCCGCGTACGCATCGTGGCAATGGTCGTGCCAAAAATAACAATGTAAGCCAGGGTGGTGTATGTGCCCTGCAACCGCTGGTAAGAGCCGGCCCAACTCACACTGGGCGTCACCGAAAAAATGGAAGAGATGATGTAAACCAGCACCAGCAGGGTGATGATGAGCAAAAATGGCATCCGCCAAAAGGAATTTTCGGCGCGCCAGCGCAGGCGGCTGGCCTGCTGCCACTGGCGCAAATCCACAAATTTCACCAGCCAGGCAGCGCCCATCACCACGGCGATGGAGCGCATGAGCGTCAGTTTATCCGGTTCAAAAACACGATCAGAGTGAATGTTGAAGAAAAGCGGCACGGCAATGACCGCAAAAAGCCAACCAACTTCAATGAGGCCATCGCACCAGCGAGAGAGTTTTGTATCCATAGGACCGCAATGTTAACTGAAAAATGTTTAACGGTAAACGGCCGTTTGCAAATGTTAAAAGAATAAAAATGAGAAGATTCCGCAGATTGACTGGATTTTCTTAATTCTCTCTGTTCCGTTTTTGCTTTTACGGAAGATACGGCCGTATTTGACTTCCCATCCCTTATCAATTAACATGTACGTACATCTTTGTTAAAACGTACGTATTTCAAAAGGGTGGTGAAAGCATGAAAACCGTAACCCCAACCGAACTTCGCGCCAATATCTACAAACTGCTGGAAGAAGTGTTAAACAGC
>JACKBN010000003.1 GCA_020634565.1 Ardenticatenaceae bacterium | reverse complement strand
CGCTGTTGGACGGCGCGCCGCTGGTGTTGGAACTACTCCAGCAAGCGCCGGGCTTGTGCGTCATCTGCACTTCGCGTGAGCCGCTCAACTTTCAGGCAGAATGGGTGCTGCCGCTGGAACGATTGCCGCTGCCGCCCATCGCTGACCCGTTTTTGAACACAACGGCCGTTCCTCAAGACCCCACCACCTTTCCCGCCGTGCAGCTTTTTGCCGATCGGGCGGCGCGGGCAAACGGCCGTTTCCAACTCACAGATAAAAACGTGGCTGACGTGGTGACCTTGTGCCGCCTGCTGGCCGGTTTGCCGCTGGCGCTGGAATTGGCTGCCGCCGCGCTGCGCCACCAAACGCTCCCCCAAATCATTGCCGCCCTGCAAAATTCCATTGATACGCTGGCCACGCGGCGGCGCGATATTCCGCCGCGCCATCGCTCCATGCGCGCCGTGTTCGACAGCTCCTGGGCGCTGCTCACCCCGGCGGAGCAGGCGCAGCTGGCCAGCCTGTCGGTCTTTTTGGGGCCGTTCAGCGAGCGCGCCGCTGAAGCAGTGACGCAGGCGACGCTGTACGAGCTGCAAACGCTGGAGGAAAAATCGCTGCTGCAAAAGCAGGGGGATCGCTTTGTGCTGCACGCCCTGCTGCGCCAGTTTGCCGCCGAAAAGCTGGCCGCTTTCCCCGAAAACGAGGCCATCGTGCGGCACAGCCACTACTATTTGCAGGCAGTGGCCGATTTGGGCGGAGCGCTCAACGGCGAGATGCCCCATCTGGCGGGGCAGCGGATCGCAAGGGCATGGGAAAATGTGAAGGGGGCGTGGGAAACGGCCGTAACCCGTCATGATTTTGCTGCCATTTTGCCAGCAGTTGTGCCGCTCTCCGATTTTTGCCAAATTCGCGGCTTTTACCATGAAGGCGTGCGCCTGTTTGAGGCGGCGGCCAAAGCCGTGCGCCCAGCCGGACAGCCAGAGACGCTCGCCCAACTGCTGACGCAGCAGGCGGCCCTGCAAGTACGCCTGTCCAACTATGCGGCGGCCAACCAAATCGTGCAGGAAGCGCTGAGCCTGACGACAGATGCCTGGGTCAGAGCGCGCTTGCAGCTCACGGGAGGGGAAATTTTGTGGCGACAAGGTGATTTGGCCACAGCTGCGGAACAAGTTCAGCAAGGCCTGGCTTTGGCGCAAAAAAAGGATTTTCAGCTGCTTCAGGCCGTCGCCACTTTTCATTTGGGCGTTGTTTTCGATTTACAAGGGGCGCACGAACAGTCGTTGTCCACATTTGAACAGGCATTAAACATTGCCCGACAAATAAAACATCGCCGCCTGGTAGGCTTTGTATTAACCAGCCTTGGGCTGGTTGCACGTCGTCTTTCCCGTCTGGAAGCGGCACAAACGGCGCTGGCTGAAGCGCTGCAAATTAGCCAGGCCAACAACGATCGGCAGGGGCAAGCAATGGCCCTGAATAATTTGAGCGCGCTGGCCACGCTAAGCGATGATTTTGCGGCGGCGCAGGGCTATTTGCTGCAGGCAATTGCGCTGGCGGAAGCGGCAGGTGGGCCGGGTGCACAAGCGCCGCTGTATCATAATTTGGGCTGGAATGGGCTAAAGGCGGGTTGGCTTGAAGAAGCGGAGCAGTACACGGCGCAAGCCTTGCAGCTGCACCGCCAAATTGGGGATCGAGCGGGGGAAGGAAATGCATTGCGGCTGTTGGGTGATATTTTGGCGGCAAACGGCCGTTTCCCAGAAGCCCTCACTTGTTACCAAACCGCCCTATCGCTCAGCCAAGCAGTGGGCGATCGCCATAATGAAACGTTGATCCGCCAGGGAATCGGGAAGCTAAATGCAGCAGACAACAAAAAACGGGAGTGAAACTGATTTCACTCCCGTGTAAACGGATAGGTTAACTTGACGTTTTAGATGCCGCAGTGGCCGCTTGAACCTCCGTCACACAGCAGGCTGCCAATGGCGATAAGTGGTTTGATGACCAGCATGGCTTGTGACAAAAATAGAACACCCGAAATGGCTACGCTAAACATTTTAATCTCCTTTACGAACTGATTGTTCCGTTACAAGTTATGGGGCATTGGGTGTTCCGGCCGGTTGTCCCGTTGCTTAATGAATTACAAGCAGGATAGCGAACGGCCGTCTTCAGTTCGTCAGCAGATTTCGGGGATAACGTCAGCGGATCGTCAGCAGGGAAAATTGGGGCACTACACAAAAAAGAGCACCGCCGAAACGGTGCTCTTGGGAAGAGGGAGCCTCAAGTTTAAGGCTTTGAATTTGTTTTGTTCGGGGTTAGGCAGTTGGCGAAAAGATTGGACCAATTTATTGATAGAGCCTATGAAAAATTCTCAACTGAAATTGGTCCAATCTACGCTGATTAGGCGGCTACGGTATGCTTGTGGCCGTTGGCAACGAGTGGTAGCTCAAGGGGCGTGGGAACTGGTTCAATTGGGCCTATGTTAGCATTCACCGTCGCAAAAACTGAGTGCAGGGGAGCAGATGTCAACTCTTTGGCGTTGGGTTCCCCGGTGTCATCTGGCCAGCGAATGAGGCGGATACGGCCGTTTACAATTTCCAACCCCGTAATCTTGCCATCAGAAAAGCTGCAACAGCCGCTGTTGAAGTAGCACGATTTTTCCGCTTCTGGATATGCCTCGTTAGCTTGAGGCGGTTGTGAGCCTTGGGCGCGAACCCATTCCAGCTCGGCGGCAACGGCAGCTCGATCGGCCGGTGTGGCCGCCCGTTCTAAGGCTTCTACCAGCTGCGCCTCGTGAGTTTTGGATTCGAAGACGGGATAATGTGTGTGTCCCGTCACCAACACCAGATTCTCTTGAGCCGCTGCCCAGTTGTACATGGCAATATTGGTGAGCTGGCGTTTTTGCCAGTTGGTAGCTGGAGTGTTGAGCCGCTTTTTGGTAATTCCCTGGAAAACGCGCCAGATGTAGCGCACAAAGATGCGCGACAGGCGGGTCAGGTAATCGCTCTCGATGGAGCCTTGGTGGCCGTGTACCAGATAAAATTCACCGATATCTTCCCCATTCTGCTGCACGGGGATGCGCAGGCTTTCATACACGATGAGCTTCTTGGCACCAAAGGTGCTTTGCAAATAATGTTCAACGAGGCGAGCAGATTTCCAGATGTCATCATGGTTGCCAAAGACGCGGTGATAACGGCCGTGTTCATGGAACTTCGCTTCTAATTCCAAAGAGCGGGTGTAATTTCTGAGCACTTTGGACGGCCGTTCCTCCCACAACTCCTCCACATCACCGAGGGCGATCAGGTGGTAGCCCATCTCAAAGTAGTAAGCCAGCGCCGCGTTGTAGGCCCGCTCCGACGCCTGAAAGTCGTCGGCACCATTCCGTGCCCCGCGATGCTGATCCGAAAAGATGATGTATTTGGGATGCTCAGCATCCAGGTCAATAGCGGGTAGCGCTGCCAGGCTGTCCTGATTTTGATACGCTTTATCCAGTCCAGCCAAAATGTTGATTTCCAGGAAATGTTTCCAACCAGCTTTTAACGATTTTTCTTGCCACATAATTTTGATGGCTTGCTTGATTCGTTGCCACATGAGATTCCTCCAATATGTACGTAACACAAAAACGCGATTGCTAAGATAATAAACGAGAAGTAGGACAAATTTCCAGCAAGATCAGGGCTAAGCGACGGCCCGGTTGTGCTGTAATTTTGGCTGAATGGTGAACAGAGACGGCCGTTTCCGTTCAATTTCTTGTTGCAGGCTATTCAGTTGGTTCAGGCGAGCGCACAAAGCGACCAGTTCACGGGCCTTGTTGCCCTGGCCAGAGAAGGGCAAATCTTCGTAATCCACACCCAGGTCAAAACACAGTTCGCGCAGCTCTTGTTCATTAAAGTAGGTGTCCAGCATGTCGTGCAATGTTGTTTGCACCTTGCTATTTAGCTTAGACGGTTGCAACGTGGTAACAGAAGCCTGCTGGCTTTTACCCTGGCGGTAGGTCAGGTAGGTAAACGTCATGCTAAACAGACTGAACAGAAACAGCAGCCAGCTGGCAAAAGCGGGGGTAGCCTGGGTTAAAATGACAACTTCTTTTGCCTGATTATCAAGTGAGAGACGATTTGTTACTTGGCGCATCCGATTACTCCTTTTGTGCGAAAAACCATTCCATTACATCACTGCCTGTTACTTTAATGGGCTAGCGTCAGCAGATCGTCAGCAGATGTCGCCGATAGTTAGGACGTTGCGGTAAAATGGTTCATGCCCCGGCTAGAAGTGTCGTTTTTTGGACCTTTTCAAGCTGAATTGGATGGGGTTCCCCTAACCAATTTTCGCTCGGTGAACACGCAAGGCTTGTTTGCCTACCTCATCCTGCAAGCGGAACGGCCGTTCTCCCGCGACCTCCTCGCCACCCTCTTCTGGCCCGACGTGCCAGACAGCACCGCCAAGAAAAACCTGCGCCAAACCCTTTACCAGCTGCGCCAACTGCTCAACGATAGCGATGAGGTAGACGAACCTTTTTTGCTCGTCAGTCGCCAAAATATTCAGTGGAATCCGGAAAGTGATTACACGTTGGACGTGCAGGCATTTTTGGCCGCGTTGGCGCATGGGGAATTGGCAACGGCCGTTGGCCATCCCGATGGCTATTATCAAGGGGAACTGCTGCCTGGTTTCACTTGCGACAGCCTGGAATTTGAAGCGCGGCTACGGCAGGAGCGGGAGCGGCTGCATCGGCTCGCACTCTCTGCGCTGGATGATTTGACGGAACGACAAATTACCCAGGCCGATTTTGCCGCAGCCCAGGCCACGGCCCGCCACCAGCTGGCTTTTGAGCCATGGCGCGAGTCCGCCCAGCGCCAACTCATGCGAGCATTGGCGCTGGCTGGTGATCGCAGTGCCGCTTTGGCGCAATTTGCCATCTGCCAGCAAGTGCTAGATGAAGAGCTGGGCGCACCCCCAGAGCGCGAGACGACCAATCTGGCGGCTCAAATTGAGGCGGGCGCGTTTGGCAAAGATGATGCCGATCTCATCGCTGGCCAGTACGAGCTGGGTGAGCAGATTGGGCAGGGGGCGATGGGCACGGTGTATCGCGGGCGCGACAGCGTGACGGGGCAACCGGTGGCCATTAAAATGCTGGACCGCAATCGCGTGGCCGGGAACCCGGAACTGGTGATGCGGTTCCAGCGCGAAGGGGAAGCGCTGCGCCAGTTGGCCCATCCCAACATTGTCCAGCTTTTGGCTACCGCTGAAAAAGAGGGGCATTATTTTTTGATCATGGATCTGGTGGATGGTGGGGATTTGCTCAATTATTTGCAAGCGCAATCGCGCCCGCCGCTGCCGCAGGTCCTGAGCATTGCCTTGGATTTGAGCGACGCGCTCATTCGCGCCCATCGCCTGGACATTTTGCACCGGGACATAAAACCGGCGAATGTGCTTTTGGATAAAGACGGCCGTCCCAAATTAACAGACTTTGGCATTGCCCGCCTGGGTCAGGATTCCACGCTGACGCAGCACGGCGCGGTACTGGGCACGGTCTCTTACCTCAGCCCAGAAGCGTGCCAGGGGGAACCGCTGGATGAGCGATCGGACATCTGGTCATTTGGTTTGCTGCTGTACGAGATGTTAGCGGGGGAACGGCCGTTTGCCCGTTCTACTTCAGCTGCAACACTCATGGCCATTCTGCAAGAACCCACGCCCGACATCCGCCACATTCGCCAGGATTTGCCCCCTGCGCTGGCCGATTTGCTGGACCAGATGCTGCGCAAGGACAAAATCCAGCGCATCGCCTCCGTGCGGCAGGTGGGCGCGGCGCTGGAAGCCATTTTGCACGGGCTGGACGATGGCCGTGCGGCTGAAATAATTCTAAACACACCGCTGCCACCACCCGTCAAAGCAGCTTCCCCGCCAGCCGCACCATCTGGCCCATTCCAGGCACCGAATGCGCCGCCCCATTTTGTAGGGCGCGCGGTGGCGCTGGCAGAATTGGGCGCGTTGCTCAAGCAGGAGCAGATTGTGGCGTTGGTAGGTATGGGGGGCATCGGCAAAACGTCGCTGGCGGCGGCGGTGGCGCAGGCTGTACGCGCCCAGTTTGCCGACGGGGTGCTGTGGGCGAACACGCACACCAGTGAGCCAAGCAACATTTTGGAGCTATGGGGTCGCGCTTACGATCATGATTTTAGCGGCCTGACGGATTTGGCCAGTCGAGAAACGGCCGTGCGCAGCCTGCTGGTAGACAAACAAACCTTGCTGGTGCTAGACAACATCGATGACGCGGCCGAAGCGCGTCCGCTGCTGGTGCAAGGCGCGCGTAGTGCGGCGCTACTGACCACGCGCAATCTGGATATCTCCGCCGCGCTCAACGCCCACGCTTATGTGGTGCCAGAGCTTTCCGCCGACAGCAGCCGCGCCCTGCTGGTGGAAATTTTGGGCGAGCCGCGCGTGTTGGCCAGTCCCGATGAGGCCGCAGCAGCGGAACAGATTGGCGCGCTGCTGCATCATCTACCGCTGGCGGTGGAAATTGCGGCCCAGCGGCTGAAATCCCGTGCGCGCATGAGTTTGGCAGCGATGGCGCAGCGGTTGCAGGATGAACAGCAGCGGCTGGGATTGGCGATTAGCGATTCGGCCGTGCGCGCATCGTTTGAAGTCAGTTGGGATGCACTGGACGAGGAGTTACAGGACCTTTTTGCGCGGATTGCGGTATTTGGCGGACGGCCGTTTACTGCTGAAGCACTCGCCGCTGTCGCCGACTGGAACCTGTACCTGACCGAAGACGATCTGTACACGCTCACCACACTTTCGCTGGCGCAGGAAGTGGGCGAGACGCGCTACCGGCAGCATCCGCTGCTTGCTGACTTTGCCGCCGAAAAGCTGGGCGATAATGACGTGTCCAACGAGCGTATGGTGCGCTATTTCCTTAACTATGCTCAGGAGAATCAGGAAAATTTCGCAGCGCTAGACCCTGAGTGGGAGAATTTGCTGGCGGCGGTACAGGTGGCGCACGATGAGCGCATCTGGCGGCTGGTGCTGGATTTGACGGAAGCGTTGGGGACGAGTTGGTTTAGATACGGCCGTTATCAAGACGCAAACACGGCATATGCTTTGGCAGAAACGGCCGCACGCAAGCTGGACTCCAACGAAGATTTAGCACACACACTGCTCCGCTGGGCTGAGGTCGAAGTCGATCAGAGCAGTTACGATACCGCCTGGGCACACCTGGAAACGGCGCAGCGCATTTTCTATGAATTGGAAGACGGATCTGGTATTGCCAAAGCCGACTTTTTCCGTGGGTTCATTTTGCTGGATCAGGGTGAGTATGAAAGTGCCGAAGAAATATTGCAAAATAGCATCAAGATTCATCACCAGCTCAACGAAACCAAACAAGAAGCAACAGCTACGGATCAACTAGCCAACCTCTATTTTGAGACCAAGGAAGATTTGAGTGAGGCCGAAGCCACCGCCCAACAGGCAATGAAAATGCACCAGGCCGTGGGCAATGATGAGGGGGTGGTTCGAGTTTTACAGCTGCTTTCAAAAATTGAAATACGGCGGGGGGATTTAGAAACGGCCGTAGCTTATGCCCATCAGGCACTAGAAGTATGCAAACAGCTCAACAACGCGGTGGAAACGGGTCTGGTAATGTATTTGCTCATTGCCATCTACAGCATGGAAGAAAAATATGAGCAAGCCAATGTTTTAGCTGATGATTGCCTGAGCGTGTTTCGACGTTTGGGTAACTTGCGCTACGAGGCAATGATTTTGCATGAAATCAGCCTAAACCACCTGGCCACAGACAACCCACTAGAATCTGAACGCATTACCCAAAAAACATTGGCAATCTTCCGCCAACTCGAGGATCGGCTCAATTATGCTTACAACATGCGCCATCTCGGCGATGTTTACCATAAGTTAGGGGATAATGAAAAGCAAGATAAAGCATGGCATGAGGCGAAAGAGATTGCCACTTTTCTTAATCATCATCATTTGCTGCAGCAAATTGAAAAGCGACTTTCTTCTTAAGCCTCATTGCCAACTCTTGTAGATACGGTAGTTACTCTTCGGTTGTTAAGATTCCCCACTCAGTTGGAATATCAGTCGGAATACTATCTCTGCCTATGGGATTTGCACCCCCATCTAGAGGTAGGCAATCCACGGGCTCATAAACGGACTCATAAAAGTAGTCAAATCGATTGACTTCCTTAAAGAGATAGACAGTATCAATATTTTCAGATGTGTTGAACGGTATAGTAAAATCGACAATATCAAAGCCGGGCGATTCTGTATTTAAAGTAACCGAGCCGCTGTCAACAACGTTTCCAGACTCGTCAAATGCAATTGCGTAAACATTTAGACGATAATCCTGGCAGATAGGGTCGCCCGTGCTTTGTAGGATGGCATTGACGGAAACGGCCGTATTATCCTGTGATACCTCAATTGTGTCAGCATAAAATTCGATAGCCGGGTTGTCTTTCTCTGGCTGATATGGGGCACCGTACCCCAAATCTCTAGGAACAATTGCTAGATCTACAGCACCAAGTAGTGCCGGCTCCGCAATGAAAGTTGTTAACACGTAACTGATAGATTCACGTGGGGGAATAATAGTTTGGTTATTCGGTATTAGGTTTCCTGAGCTGTCATATAGAGATAGATTGTGTTGAAAACTTGTGTCAATGGCAACAAGAACATTGCCTGCTGTATCAAAAGCCGTGAGCTGAAAACTAACACCTACCGAACTGGCATTGGGGTTAAAAAGCGCAAACTCTGTCTGTAAGAGATTTTCATCTCCTCTGGTATAGGTCGAAGAATTGATATCGTATATCTCAAAATATGAAACCGGGGGGGCAAGAATCTCAAGTGGCAATGCCTCAGTTTGGAATCTGGGTAACGCTTCGCCCGCAAAATTGATTTCGATAGAGTCAAGTGACGTGACCGGTCCACTTAATTGAACGACCTGCCAGAAATCTATACTTTCCCCTGGTTTTAAATCCCTAACGGCATATTGCCATTCTGCGAGGGGAGTGGTGAAGTTTAGAAGGTCGGTTAATTCAGAACCTGAGCTATCGTAAGGCGTGATTGTGTAGGCTAAATCAACCAGGTAGCTGTCGGAACTGTTGTTTCTAAACGCAAAGCCTAAGGCGAGTTCGTTGCCATCCACCCAGCTTAAAATGTGAACTGGTTCCAAGTTGCTTGGTAGCCCTATAACCGTGTTGTGAATCTGAGAAAATCCACTTATATCATTAGGAGAAATTAACTCGGGAATAGAAGCTTCAATTCCCGCTGGCCCCACTGGGATGTTCTCGAATGTATCTGGTGTAGGGGTAATTGTTGTTTCAGGCGTACTGGATGGCGTCGGTGTTGTAAAACTATAACTACCGTCGCGGCCAATGGGATTTGTGCCACCGACCCCTTCTATGGTTGGCGTCGGCGTAAGCGTAGCGGCAGAGGTAGCAGTAGGAAGAATAGGTGATTCGCTATCTGCCAACGTGTCAGGTTCTTCTGCACTTGAGACACCTTGCCCATCTCTACCGATCGGATTGGTCCCATCATTTCGATTGGAAAAAAGAAAAATAATAAAGAGCAACAATATGAGAAAAAGGATTGCGCCAATCCATACCCATCGATTTTTTTTCAAAGAATCCAAAATGTTTCTCATGCTGCCCTCTGTAATAATCTAAAAAATGAGTTGTTCTTTTGGTCTTAAACTACGAATTGAACCTGAGCTTGTGCCGGAAGACGCGCCACGCTATTTTAGGTACAAACAAGGATGTCGGCGGCACAATTAGATTTTGTACCTGAATAAACATTTTGTGGACGGTCTGGTCGCTGGGAATCGTGTCCAGCAGTTTAGGCATGTACCTGCTTGCAAACTTTTCGGGGAAGGAAGTCGCCTCTTCATTTCCCAACCATTCTAGATCGGCACTGGTGGCCAGCAGCCAGGCTGGCTCAACAATCTTAGGATACTTCTTTTGGAAAGATTGGGCTATGCCAGAAATTTTTCCGCCGCTGGCTCCCAACATCTCACCCAACGTCACAGCCGCCATGGCCGACACCGTCATGCCTTGACCATAAACTGGATTGAAGCCGCAAACAGCGTCGCCTAAAGCCACCAATCTATCTGGCCAGCGGGTGAGCTTTTCGTAATGACGCAGCCGGTTTTCAGTGCGGCGATAGCCGATGATGTTGCTGATTGGCTCAACGTTTTGGATGGCGGCGTGGAATTCTGGCTCCATGTCCAGGGCAAAGTCTAGAAAACCCGCCTCATCGGTGGGTGGATAATCGCCCAGGATGCCGGCCAGCATCACCATCCAGATGCCGTTTTCCTCGCTGTAGATGAGTCCGGCGCGGCTTTGGTGGGGTGGCTCTACGCCAATGAGCATGGTGTCCCATTCCGGAGCGGGGCCGGGGATTTTGTAGCGGCGTCCGGCATAGCCCAGCCGCACGTCGATGACGGTTTCTTCCGGGGCAGCGTAGCCGATTTCTGGCAGCCAGTCGGGCAGCTTCGAGCT
Source organism: Ardenticatenaceae bacterium (assembly GCA_020634565.1). Taxonomy (GTDB): domain Bacteria; phylum Chloroflexota; class Anaerolineae; order Promineifilales; family Promineifilaceae; genus Leptofilum. The sequence continues at coordinate 609,246 of JACKBN010000003.1, read as the reverse complement.
TCTACCGCTGGCGTCTACGATAAAAACGGCCGTTTCCACCCCATCCTCGCGCCCATCTTTCCACTTCACCCGCACGCCTTCCACCGCGCCATTTTGGGCCACCAAACCCTGCACCTGCGCCCCGCCGCATAGCTCCACGTTGGGCAAAGCGGCTACTCGCTTGCGCAAGATGGATTCCAGCAGCAGACGGCTGCACGCATAGGTGATGATGCCACTTTGGAACTGCGGCAGCCACTGTCCCCGAGCTTTGACCAGGCAATTTTGCGTCAAGTCGATGCGATTGGCACCGGCGGCCAACAGTTCATCCGTAATACCGGGAAAGAGCTGGCTCATGATTTGTGCGCCGCGTTCCAGCAGCACATGGACATGCTTGTCTTGTGGCACGCCAGCACGGGATTCTGCGCCGGTGGGCAGCTGATCGCGCTCTAAAACTGTGACCTGCTCAAAATGATCGGCTAAAACACGAGCCGTCCACAAACCGGCCAGGCTGCCGCCAATTACGATTGCTCTTGCTTCAGTTTGCATGACTTTCTCCACAATAGTTCCAACCCGAAAGTGGTTTTATGTGGAGAACAAAAAGTAACTTGAGATTAAATCGCTCATTAGCTCTTTTTGTTCTCCTAAAAGTAATTTTCATTTGCCTGATTGGCATTCATGATATTTGTTGAAAATTACTTAGGTTTCTCTGTAGGTTGTTTGACAAATTGGCGATGTTGATTCGGCTGTATGCTTCTTCCTGATTCAAATGATAAGGGAAGAAGCGCTTTAAGCAAAGCACCCTTTCGTCGGGCAGGCACTCAGTTGGCTATTTAGCTTTTACCTTCCCACTGGAGCCTGAGGTTTTGTTTTTCCAGAGAAGTTCCAACGGTTTAATGCGAGAAACGGTTAGCACTTGACGACTGTCTACGTGCCCATCAAAACCGCCTCGGATGCGAATTTTATAGTTGTCAACGCCATACAGCGCTTGTAGATGAGCTGGGTTCAGGGCAGCGTTGGCAACTTCAAACGTCACCCCAGCCAGACCGGCAGCCACGCTGGCCCCGGCCACAACCACTGCGGGCGTGGCGGCTCCGCCAGTGAAAGCAATTGCGCCGACTGCCAGTGCTGCTCCGACGCTGGTAGCAGCCAGCGTGCCAATGCGGACTGTATTGTGCTTGGCGGGATTAATCCTGTTGTCTGGCGTACTCCAAAAAACCATGATGTCGTACCAGACCCAGGCGGGGTTGCATTTCCACGTTTGGCCAGGATTGAGGCCATTTTTGTGAAAATAGATAACGCCACCGTTGGAAACCGCAATGTTTACCGGGACATTAGATTCGTTTTGAAATTTAAAAGACATGATGTACTCCTATTAAAATTGATTGATACGGGTTGTTTGAATGATTAACTGTCCATAGGTTAGCGAACGGCCGTCAGCAGATCGTGAACAAACTTACAGCTGCCAGTTGTGGGGCGGCACACACGGCCGTATTCGATGCTCAAAGTAATATTGCTGGGGCGTTTGGGTTCGGCGCGGCGGCCGTTTGAAGCGGGAGGTAAACGCCATCACATCTTCGATTGCGGCACCATAGGTAATCACCGGCACGCCGCGCGGGCTCTTCTCTCGGGCAAGCGGTTGGGCAAAACGGCCGTACAGTTTGTTGGTATACGGGTTTGTGGACTCTGCCTGGAGCCGAATGTGGGTAACGGCCGTTCCCTGATACATCTCCACAATAAACAGCAGCACATGAAAGAAAATCCGCGTCAGCTGATACTCGGGCAAAATGGCCCCTACATACAAATAAAGAATATTTTTGTTGGCAAAATCATGCTGTGGTTCCCCTAAAAAATAACCTAGAACGCCCACCATGTTGTCGTCATGGTAACCACCGATGACATATCCTTTGGCAAAAAGCAGTTCGGTGACTTTGGCCGCTGCTGGGCGATCTGGCAGGCACAGCGCCTCGCGATTGGCAAAAAAGATATCAGTCACCGCCTCTTTTTCATCAGGTTGACATTGTCGATACGTAAAATTTTTCATCCGATACGCTCCTGTAAAAATCTTTTTATTGAATAAAGGAACTAGCCGTTGGTTTGCGCGGTTCATTCACCACCAGATTCAGTAAATAGCGGGCTAACGGCCGTTACCAGCAGCAGCAAAGTTATTGTGAGGACCAAAAGCCCCAGCAAAAAGCGACGCGGGTAGCCGGGCATCTGGCGTGTTGGCGATAAGGGTTTGGTTTGCATCAGAACCTCCATACGGGTTGTTGTAAAACGTGCCCTCATCGTGCCAAACGGCCGTCAGCAATTCGTGAACTAACCTTGTGAGCCAAAATTTGGGTAAGGCAAACGGTAAGATACGTGCGGCATTCTTGCAGAGGATTTTCAACAGCTCGCCGAGGTTTTTAATACGGACGCTGTGAACAACTTCCAACCACCAAGAGGCAGTTCATCAATTGAATGTGTCACGTAAATAGCGATTGGGTGTCTTATGCGGGGGGAACAAGATAAAAAGCGTATGCAAAATTCAACTTTGACCAAAGAACCCACGGAACTAAACGAACCTACTCTCGATATTTTAGAAGAAGGCATTCTTCATAAAATAATGTTACTGTTCCATTTACCCACCCGCCTGCCAGGCTTGTTGGTAGTTGTTCTGGCCATCATTTTGGCGGCTTTAACCGGCGCGTTGTGGTGGCTTGTTACCGGCGATCAGCCGATGGCCCAGCTTATCGGGGTTCTGGTCTCGCTATTTATGGCCGCTGATATGACCCTGCTGCTCTCCCTACCTCAACAAAAAGTCTCTTTTGGCCCCTGGAAAGCGCAGTTGTTTGTTCTGGCTTTTCCCCGATTAGTGGCAACGGCCGTTCTCGGTTTTGTCGCCCCCCTGCTGCCCGGCAATTGGGCTTTGTGGCTCTTTTTAGGTATCCAGATGTTAGGCACAGCCGCTTTTATTCGCGGCTATTTCATCGAACCGTTTAAGTTGAAGCTAACGGCCGTCATGACCTTCACCGATCGCCTGCCGCTGGGCACAGAAGCCATCAAAGTGCTGCACATCAGCGATTTGCATGTGGAACGGCTGACGGATCGGGAAGCCAAAGTGTTGGAACTGGCCCGCGAAGCCAAACCGGATCTTATCGTCATTTCTGGGGATTATGTAAACTTATCCTACAACCGCGACCCCGAAACGCTGAGCCAGGTACAGCAGTTGCTCAGCCAACTATCGGCCCCACACGGCGTTTTTGCCACACTGGGCAGCCCACCTGTGGATTTACGCGAAACGGTTGTGCCCATTTTTGACGACTTGAAGCATATCACCCTGCTGCGGCAAGGATGGCAGCATCTGGAGTTGGGCAACGGCCGTTCGCTCACCGTTATGGGCCTGGATTGCAGCCACGATTTACCCGTTGATGCCGGTCGTCTGGCCCGATTGGCGGCCGCCGCCCCGCATGATGTCCCGCAGCTCCTGGTCTATCATTCCCCCGAGCTGATGCCCGAAGCTGCCCAGCATCACATCGACCTGTATGTCTGTGGCCACACGCACGGCGGCCAGGTGCGGCTGCCCTTTATCGGCCCGATTTTCACCAGCTCTCAATTGGGACGTCAATTTGTGATGGGGCTGTACAAACTCGGCCGTACCACGCTGTACGTCAGTCGGGGCATTGGCCTGGAAGGGCTCAGCGCACCCCGCGTGCGCTTCATGTGCCCCCCGGAGATGACGATTATCACCATCATGCCTAACGGCTAGCTAAAACGTCCGCCAACAAATAGCTCAGGTCTACCAGATCAGTCGGTTTGGTAAGCCAGCCAGCCAGCCCCATTTGTTGCAGATTTTCCATCTCTTTGCTCAAAGGATGGCCGGTGAGCAATACAATGGGTATGGTCAGGTTTCTCTCTTGCATGGCATGGAACAAAGCAACGCCCCCCATCTCTGGCATAACTACATCACTTAATACCAGATCAATGTCCGCGGCTTCCGTTGCCAGAACCTCCAGAGCAAAACGGCCGTTTGTTACAGCCAGCACATCGTAATTTAACTGGGCCAGACTTTCTTTTAATGCTTTGCGCGTAACCTGGTTATCTTCAACCAACAAAATTTTCTGGCCCTGCCCCAACTGTAGTAATTCATCTCTCTCGCTAGTTTCCACCACGTTGTCATTTAGGGTGAGCGCGGGAAAGTACAGTAAAAAGGTTGTGCCTTGCCCAATCTCCGTGCGCACATCAATATGGCCTTCATGCTGTTGCACAATGCCATAAACTTGCGCTAATCCCAAACCGGTTCCCGCGCCAACCTGCTTGGTGGTAAAGAAAGGTTCAAATATGTGGGCTAATACCTCTTGGGGTATACCTTCGCCGCTATCGCTAATGGCTATTTGAATCCAGTCACCAGGTGCCAAATCTTGTACCGACATTGTTTTAGGTGTTGCAGCATACAAATGTGACAGCTCGAATTTTAGATTCCCTCCTTTGGGCATGGCGTCGCGTGCATTGACCGCCAAATTCATGAGCACCTGCTGAATTCGGGAGGGATCCGCCTGAATTAAATAGCTTTCGTTTGCATAAACCAGTTCAATCTGGATATGCTCCGGAAGTGTACGCTCCAGTAAGATCACCAATTTCTCCATGAAAGGCAGCAAGTCCATTGGTTGACGTTCCAATATGGATTGGCGGCTGAAATCCAGAATTTGCTGGATAAGATCTGTAGCGCGGTGTGTTTGCTGTTCGATGGTGCGTAACTTTTCTTGGCTACGTGCAGGCATCTCAACCGTGCGCGCGATGAGTTGGGTATAGAGAACAATGACTGCCAGAATATTGTTGAAATCATGGGCAATACCGGCTGCCAACTGTCCCACGGCAGCCATGCGCTCTTGTCTCTGCACACGCTGTTGAATGTTCCGTTCCTGGGTAATATCGCGCAGAACCAGCACCCATCCACCATTTTCAGGACCATTTTCAACCGGGCGGGTAACTGCTTCAAAAATCGTATCTTCGTGGGTAAGCTCGTGCCATAAACCTTTCGGGGGTGAAGTGAGGAGTTCACTTAACGGCCGTTGCCCCAAATGAGTTAAGCGATTGTTCTGAAAATCTGGCGCCAGGAGGGTCAGGTATTGCCTGGCAACGGGGTTGGTCAATGTCACAAATTGGTCATGACTCAGTAAAATAACGCCTTCAGGCACCGTATTAATAATGTTTTTTACTTGTTGCGCTTGTTCCTGAATTTGAATCAACAGCCGTTTTTGCCCTATTTCTGCTTGTTTGCGGTCGGTAATATTTTGGCAAACGATCAAAATATTGTTTGTGCCGCTTGGATCTACAACTGCTCTGGCAAACTCTTCGACCCACAACACGTTGCCATCTTTGCGCACTTTGCGTGATTCCCACCGGTCTATTTTTCCAGGATTCTGTAAGCACAATTGTAGGTGGTTAGAAACGGCCGTTCGATCTTTCTCAAAAAAGATTTCCAGGATCGACCTTCCCTCTAATTCCTCAATGGTGTAGCCCAGCTGACTAGCACCAAACGCATTCACAGAAATGATCTTTTCATCGCAATCCAAAGTAAAAAACATGGATGGATTATCAAGATACAACGCACGAAACCGTTCCTCACTAGCGCGCAATGCCGCTTCTGCCTGTTTGCGCTCAGTGATGTCACGGGCTACGACAACCACATAATCACGATCCAAACGTATGTAACTAATATTGATTTCAACAGGAAAAATTGAGCCATCTTTACGCTGATGCTCACTTTCGCGCACATAGTAACTAGCCTGGCGAAACTCTTCCAACACCGTCTGCCAAGAAACCTCAGCGACCTTAGGATTAATGTCAGTAACACTGAGACTTAAAAACTCTTCTCGTGTGTAGCCCAATATTGACCAGGCTTGCTTATTTGCATCAAGAAAACGGCCCGTTTCGGGATCGACAACCTCAATTGGATCTTTTGTATGGTCGATTAGCGTGCGAAATAAGGCAAGAGCATCCTGGGCTCGCTTACGCTCACTAATATCTCTCGATACGGTTAAGACGCCAGTTGGTTGGCCGCTCTTGTTCCGTATGGCCGAGGCTACTAGCTCAACCCAAATAGTGGCGCCATCTTTTCGATATTGCTCTAGCTCAATTAATGTAGGTTTGTCTGGATCTGCTTTTCCCGCTATTTCCAGCGTCTCCCTTGCGCTCTGCAAAGAGTCTGGTGTTAAAATTTTATCCAATGGCTGAGTCATTGCCTCTTCAACAGTAAAACCTCGCAGTTTTTGGATGGAAGGGCTGATATAAATAGGGTTTAGATTTAGATCAAATACCGAAATGGTATCTGCCGTATTTTCGGCAATGAGGCGATATCTTTCTTCACTCTCTTGCAAGTTGCGATGGGCTAACAGGCCAGTTAGAGCGTCGGCCAGCCGCCACCCAATTTCTTGAAAGAGACGGACTTCTTCCGGAGTCCACACCCGTGGATATGAGCATTGGTGCAGTATAAACTCCCAAGGCTTACCCACTTTGGGGTATAAGGCCATCCCAATGAAAGATTGAAAACCAAAGCGCTCTGATACTTCTTGTGGCAACGGGTATTCCGATTCAGGACCAAATCTCACCGGACCATCTGCGGCTCTCATGATTTGGAACGACTCGGCCACGCCTACATCTATAGGCATATCCTCGCCCAATAAACGGGCACCGGGATATTCAGGTTTGGTGCGCTCCATAGGCACACGCCACTTATCGGTCTCTGGATCACAAGGGTAGACCAAGGCAGACCGATCGCAATCGAAAATGGCAAGAACTTCATCCAGAACGTCGCCCATCATTTGTTCTAGCTCGTTCGTTCCTTGGATAGCCCGATTGACCCTATCCATGTTTTCGAAGAAGCGAAGATGTGTCTGTCGAGTTTCCTCCGCCTCTTTCCATTTAGAAATATCAAAAGTGACGCCAGTCATGCGGGTGGGCTGTCCAGCTGCATCGTAGATAACGCGCCCACGTGAGGCTGTCCAGTGTACTGAGCCATCTGGCCAAACCGTTCGTTTTTGTTCATCGTAGTCGTCGTGGTCGTCAACCGCACTGCTGAGCGCAGCATCAACGCGATCTCGATCATTCGGGTGGATTGCCTGGAGAAAGCGCTCATAGTCCATTTGGTAATCCGGTGGCAAGCCGTAAAGAGCCAGGCATTGGGGCGACCACGTCACTTCTTCGGTTATGATATTCCAATCCCATTGGCCTAATTGGGCTGCATCCAGGGCAAATTGCAACCGTTCTTCGCTGTTGCGTAAGGCTTCTTCCGCCTGTTTTTGAGTAATGAGGTGTCCTAATGTTGAGGCATATAGACGCAAGATTTCTAGTTGGTGTTTTTTGATGGGTGCGCCTGAAAAAAGATTGTCAACGCTGACAACGCCGACCACCTCGTCTCCATTCCAAAGTGCCGCTACGGCATTATCCCCCTCGCCTACCTCATGGCCTAAGTGATCGTGCAGTGGAATACGCTCAACTAAAGCCAACGGCTCTTTTTGAGAAAAAACGCGCCAAGACAGTCCATGAGGGACGAACGCGACTTGTATTGCTCTCTCATCTCGTAGTTGGCCCAATTCATCTGTCCCAAATGAGCCTTGCATCACCCCTTGATTCTCATCAATGAACCAGACACTAACGCGGTCAAACCCCAGGTGAGAGCGCCCAAATTGAACGGCTTGCCGAATTAAGTCATCAGAAGATTGGGCTTTGGAGAGCTTGTTGGTGACTTCCTGTAGGATTGCCAGCTGGTCCGAAAAGTTCAGGGCTGTTTCACGAGTTTGTTTTAATTCCTCTTCAACGTGCTTGCGTTGGCTAATATCCATGAGTGTGCCGATCACACCCGTTTTGCCACTGTAATCAATCCGACGGCCGTATACTTCGACAGCAATCACAGAATTATCTTTGCGCAATCCACGGAATTCATAATGAATGTCCTCTATCTGGCCCTCGATGCGGCGGTTCAAATTATCCATTACGAGGGATTGGTCCTCGGAATAGACGAGATTCATCGGCCCCAATTTATCGACGATTTCCTCTATTTCGTAACCGAATATGTGGGCAAAGGCTGGGTTGATATAACGAAACTTGTTGTCTTGAATGAGGTAAATACCGGTGAGGGAGGAGTCGGAGAGAAGGCGAAAGCGCTCATTGCTTTCTCGCAGTTGTGCTTCTATTTGCTCACGCTGGCTAATGTTGCGTACGATACTGATGAAACGGCCGTCTGCCAATGCGCGGACACTGATTTCTACCAATAATAAACGGCCGTCCTTGCAGCGAAAACGAAGTTCCTTAAGCAGAATATCACCCGCACGCATTTCATCTAGCGCCAAGGGATCATGAGCCAGATCTTCAACCGGAACCAAATCCTCTATTGAGGTGTCCAAAAGTTCTTCGCGCGTGTAGCCCAGCATGTCACAGCCGTATTGATTGATCTCAAGAAATCGGCCTTGTTTGTTAGCAAGAAAAATGCCGTCCGCAGCTTGGTCAAAAAGAAGTTGAGACAGTTCTTCAGAGGATCCATCAGGTGTATTTGTCGCTGGATTTTTGGCTCGTTGGCTCATTGGTATATCTCCACGATCTGCATTTACGCGCTCCTGTGAGCATATCACCAGAAACTGTCGATTTCCCCCAAAACTGTGCAGATAATTCCAAAGAGTTTCTTCAAATTACATTATGAAACATTCAACTAACACACGTCAATTTATTCAATTGTAACCACAGGTTAAAAGGGATCTTCCAGTTGTGAATCCGATGATCAGAAATCATCCAAGGTGCTCAAACAAGATGTTCTCCAGCATGCAACATTTGGAGTTAGTTTGCGTATTGTAAGGTGTTACATCAAAAATCTGGCGGCTGATATGTCAAATCAAAAATTTCGGCCGAAAATATTGTGGAGTTTATAAAATGACGACAGAATCTGCTTCGATAAAAATGAGAGAAAACAATCCCGAAACGCCCTTTTTGCTGCGGGTTATCTGGTTTTTTGTGTTTGGCTGGGAGCTAACGGGCATTTGGGTTTTGGTGGCCTGGGCGCTAAACGCCTCCATTATCGGCCTGCCTTTGGGCTTGTGGATGATTGACCGCGTCCCGCAGGTACTCACGTTGAAGGCACGTCCTGGCGTAATGGTGACCGATATGAAAGACGGCCGTTCCGAATTCTTACCTGCTGCCAACACGCCATTCTTGGTTCGCGCGGTTTACTTTGTACTATTTGGCTGGTGGTTTAGTCTGATTTGGGCCTTGCTGGCCTGGCTGCTGTGCGCCACCATCATTGGCCTGCCTCTGGGGGTTATGATGCTAAACGGTTTGCCCACCGTAACCACATTAGCCAAAAGCTAATTGAAACGGAGCCATAAACAAAAAAAGAGCCCGTCTCACAAGAGATGGGCTCTTTTTATTTGAGCATTGTGGTTACGATAACGCCGACCACACTTCCAGCTTGGCCTGCACCCGACGAACGACTTCATTGGTAAATTGGTCGGTGTTGGCCGTGCCGCCAATATCGGCCGTTTTTATGCCATCGTAAACCGTTTCCAGCGTGGATTCGTAAATGGCCCGGCTGGCCCGCTTCGCTTCAGCTTCCTTCATGAAGGAAAGCAAACCGGCCGTCGCCAAAATCATGGCCATCGGGTTGGCCCGATTTAAGCCTTGCAACGTGGGTGCCGTACCGTGCGGCGCTTCAGCCATCACGCAGTCAACTTCCCCCTGGTCATCAACAGAAATCACCATCGATTCAGACCCGGCAATGGAGCCAAACATTTGCAACACCATGTCAGACAGCAAATCGCCATCCCGGTTCAGGCTGGGAATAACCAGCGGCTCGCCCGTGGTGGCCAGCAGCAGCGCAAACGTGGCGTCAATCAGTTGGGGTTCATAGCGTACGCTGGGATACTTTTTCGCGGTGGCGTCCATTTCTTCTTTGAACATGCCTTCGTAAACGGGGCTCACCGTAAATTTGGGGCCGCCAAACACTTTGGCCCCGGTATTGCGCGCATGGTGAAAAGCATATTCGGCCACAGCTCGGCAAACGCGCCGGGTAATTTTCTCAGTGCGGTAAGAAATTTCATCGGGTGAACCTTCTTCGCCTTCACGCCACTCCTTGGCACCGTAGGCATCATCGCGGGCCATGCGCACCACGCTGATGGGCGCATACACGCCAGCAATGGGCCGCACGCCAGGAATACGACGCCCCGTGCGCAGAATGACTTCGGCATCCATTTCTTCCCGCAAAATGCGGTTAGGGCTGCCCACGTCTCCCTGCTGTTCCGGGGTCACCGTGGCCGCTTTTAACGCCAAACGATGCTGGCGAATCGCTTTGCCTGCATCGTAAACCACCTGGTTTTTCGTGGCACGACGATTTTCCAGACTCAGATCGTAGCGCAGCAGTTCCAGTTCCATACGAATAACACCCGGCTCCAGGATGCGTACTGCTTCTTCCAGCAGTTCCTGGCCGGTTTGATCACCTTCCAAAATAACGATTTTTCGGGTCATGATTAATGGGTCTCCTGTAAAATGATTTCTTTACTTTCTTTTTGAGCGCAGGTAGTTGAGATATTTGGGCAAAACAACGGTGTAGAGCTGATAGAGCAACGGCCGTACTGGAAAATCCCAGGCGCCAATGTGCCGCACGACCTGCCCATTAAACCCCACCTTGAAGCGCCAAACGCCCCACATCCGATCACTTTCTACAAACTCGTCGGGGGCACCCCAAAAGTCGTAGACAGTGCAGCCCTGCGCTTTGGCCCAGCGAATGGCTTCCCATTGCAAAAGATAGTTGGGCATGCGTTGGCGTTCTTTTTCGGTGGAGGCTCCGTACATATAAATAACGCGCTGACCAAACCGCACCAGGTAAACGGCCGCAATTGGCTCGTCTTCAAACTCGGCAATGAGCAAATGGCCCATGCCTGCCTGGTGAAACGATTGCCACGCATCCAGGTAGTACGCCGCAGGACGAATGCCAAAGCCATCTCGTGCGGCCGTTTCCGCATACATTTCGGCCATCACCGGGAAATCCGCCTCGGTGCCCGCCCGCACAACAATATCTTTGCGGCTGGCCAGGCGAATGTTGTAGCGGGTTTTGGACTTCATGGCCGCCAAAAGATTGTCTTCTGATTCCGTGAGATCGAGTTCTACCGTGTTGCGAAATTGAATCTGTTCTGCCGAGAAGCGCCAGCCTCGGTCTTCCAGCTCCCCCATAAATTTGGTGCCTAGTGGAGACGGCCGTTCCACCTCATCCCCCCAGCTTTTCACCACTTCGGGGTCAATCTTGACGAAAATGGCCCGTTCACGGCGGGCGATATTTTCCAGTTCGGCCAACACCACGCGGCGCAGCGCCCCATCTTTGTAATCCAGCGCTGGACCTTTGGGCACGTATAAAATGCAAAATGGCGTCCGCGGAATCGGGCGCTTGAGCAGCATCGCTGCCGCCAAGGGCTCCCAACTACTCTCGCCAATGGTGAGCGTCAGTGGAATGGGCGTCCAGCCCCAGCGGGACTTTTGCTCAGCCCAGGCCCAGCTTTGCAGCGCGTGCGCGTAGGGTAGTTTGGCCAATGCCTGGGCAAAGGCGGTCTTGGATTTTTCCAGCTTAAACGTAGAAGCCCGGTAGGTGGGCTCTTTTTGAGTTGTTGTCATTTTTTGAAAACAGTCGTCGGTGTTCAGTCAATCAGTAATCAGTTCACTGACTACCGATTCCTGCGCCATCGGTAAAGTTTGTAGACGAGTTTGTTGTAAATGCGATCGGTCGCGCCGATGGTGCGCTGAATCTGGCCACCAAAACCACGCTTGAAGCGATAAACGCCCCACAAACCATCATTTCTATCTGAAAAGTTGGCTTCCAGTTCGTCTTCCGGTGCGTCGGGCACGCCCCACAGATCGTACCAGTGGCAGCCCTGGGCTTTGGCCCACTCCATTGCCGCCCACTGCACCGCGTAGGTGGGCATACGCTGCCGCTCTTCGTTGCTGGAGGCACCGTACAGGTAAGCGGCCGTTTTGCCCAGAGTAAACACCATCACACCCGCTAACGGCCGTTCTTCATATTCGGCCAGAAAGAGAGCAACCTGGTTCATCGGCTTAAAAATTTCAAAAGCAGCATGATAATACATCGGGGTGTGCACCCCAAACTGGTCACGCTCACCGGTGACGCGCATTAGCTTGTTAAAAGCGGCAATGTCTTTCAAATCACCCTGCCGCACGATGACATCCTTTTTGGCTGCCAGCCGGATATTGTAGCGGGTTTTCTGCTTCATCGCCGCCAAAATTTCATCGGTAGACGGCCGTAAATCAACCAGTACCGTGTTGGGCGGCTGAATCGTATCGGTGTCGGGCAGCAGGTTGTGCTGCTGGCAGATGGCGCGCCACTTGGCATCAATCGCATCGCTTTGCCACAGCAGCGGCTCCATTTTCAAAATGCCAGCTCCCCGCTCGTAAACGGATTGATCGATCTGGTTGAGCAAAACGGTGACCTGCTCCTCATCATCCCAATCCACCAGCGGCCCATGCGGAATATAGGCCATCTTCACCAGCCCGGCTGCCGCCGAACGGTAGAGCACCTGCGCCCCAGCCACTAGCTGGCCATCTTTGCGCATCCAAACGCGGTGGGAGGTCCAACCAAACCGATTTTTAAGCCGCGCCCAGTTGGTGGTTTGCAAAATGCTGCCATGAGGATGGTTGGCCACAAAGGCATCCCATTCGGCATCTTCTTCACTGTACGGCCGTTCGCCAATTTCTAATATCTTATCCAACATAGCGGCCGATTATACCGTGTAAAAGCCAAAAAGCGTTTTTGAGCAGGCCAACCTCGCATTTGGCTGCTGCACACGTCAACCCCAAAGGCCACAACTGACCGTTAAAAAATGTTTGCCATGATTTGTGCCGCCATCAGGCAGATGGCTGGCAAGGGGCTTTATGTTACAATCGGCAAGCAAACCCTCAATACGCTCTAGGTGGGAACAATGACACAAATTCACCAACTATATCAACTGCAAAAACTGGATACTCAGATTGATGAGAAGAAAAAGCGTTTGGGCGCGGTCTTAAACGCCCAAAAGGAGCCTGAATCGCTGCTAACCATACGCAAGCGGGTGGAAGCAGCCAATGTTGAGCTGCAAAAATGGCAAACCCAGCACAAGGATTTAACCTTAGAGGTGGGCAGCGTCAACACCAAGGCCAAAAATTCAGAGAATCGTCTTTACTCCGGCAAGGTCACCAATCCCAAAGAGCTAAAAGATTTGCAGCAGGAGATTGATGCTTTGAACCGGCGTAAAGCGGTGCTGGAGGATGCTGTTCTGGAAGCCCTGGTCATGATTGAAGAGGTGCAGGCCGAAAAAACGGCCGCTGATGAAGCCCTGGAAACGGCCGTTGCCCAATGGGAAACACAAAGCGCCCATCTCAAAACCGAACAAAACGAACTGGCGCTGAGCCTGCATAAACTGATGCAAACCCGCAAAACCAAAGCGGCAGCCATTGATGCGCCTTCCCTCAAAGAGTATGAACAGCTGCGCCAGCAGCGGCATGGGCTGGCTGTGGCTGGGCTGCGGGTGAACATGTGCCTGGGCTGTCGCACCACCGTCTCTGCCAACAAGGTGAAAGAAGTCAACGAAGGTCGCAAAGTGTATTGTGGCGGCTGCGGCCGTTTGTTGGCCGCCGTGTAGCAACTGCAAAATTAACTAAGGCTTAACCCCTCTAGTTTGGTAAGCTTCCTACTTGTTTCTAATTTTGGATTCATGATACTATTTACCTGCCAAGCGTAGGTGAATTGTGGAACGGCCGTATCACCCGATCTCACAGACCGTTTATAATTGGCTATAAATTTTTTCGCTTGACACTTTTTTGAAAGGAGTATTCACCAACTTATGAGACGATTCATCCGCTGGAGCCTCCCTTTGTTGGTTTTTGCCACAGCATTCGCCTTTTGGCCAAACACCGTTTCGGCAGCCAAATGCTTCATCCAATCCGACGACATCGGGCACGTTTGTGAAGCCGAACCGCCACAGCCCGTTTTTTCCAAGCCACAGCCCTTTGCCGATAGCATTTTGCCTTACCAAAACTACGCCCGCCTGCATGACAACATCGACGTTTATGCCGGACCCAGCCTCGGCAGCGGCGTGGTGCGCAACGTCGGGGATGGCTTTTTGTTCTCCACGATTCAAGGAGCCGTCGAAGCAGAAGGCACACTTTGGTACGTCATTAACTATGGCGAATACGTACGCGCCTCTGATTTAACCTTGGTGGACGCCTCCGATTTTACCGGGATTGAAATCAAGTCACAGCCGGAACGGCCGTTTGGCTGGATGGTGGTTGATTACTGGTACAGCAACGAACCCGGCGCTGAACCCGCTCCTGAAAACGTAAAACTCCCCCGCTACACCTTCTTTGAAGTGTACGATGCCGTCACAGACGATGATGGTTGGATTTGGTACAACATCGGCGGCGGGCGTTGGATGCGCCAAACCTACGTCAGCCTCATCGATCCCAATCCCCGCCCAGAAGGCGTTGGCTTAGATGAATATTGGGTGGAGATTGACCTGTACGAACAAAGCTTTGCCGCCTACATTGGCGAACGGATGGTGTATGCCGGACTGGTTTCCAGCGGATTAAACCGCTGGCCCACCAACGAAGGTCTATTCCAGGTATGGGATCGCCATCTCAAAACCAAAATGTCTGGCGCTGAGGGCAAAGTTGATTATTACTTCATTGAAGACGTGCCCCACACCATGTTCTTCGACAACGACATCGCCCTGCACGGCGCGTTCTGGCACGATCGCTTTGGCTACAAACACAGCCACGGCTGCGTCAACATGCCCCCCCGCGATGCCGAATGGGTCTTCAACTGGTCGGCTGGCGCACCCAATGATTTATGGGTCTGGGTCCACACCTCTGACCCCAATCATTACTACGACCGCTACGATCCAGCCACCTCTTTTAGTGGTCCGTAGCCAAAAATTTCGTGGAAAATCAAAGACCCTGAGCGATTTGCTCAGGGTCTTTTTTGTTTTTACAGTCTAGAAAATAAGCGTAGGTTTCTCACCAAGACCACTCACGGATGGGCAGCAATCATAGGCAAAAAGAGAGTGTAGGCATCGTCACTTTGAATCGTGCCGCTGCCTTGATTTTTGGCAATCAAAACCCCCTCAGAAGCGTTGCTCAAATTGACCAGAAAGATTTCATCAGCTTCAACCTGCGTATCACCGTTGACCTGAATAATGATTTCTTGGGAGAATTCTCCACCAGCAGCAAAATTCACCGTACCGGATGCGGCCGCATAATCAGCATCAGCGACGGTGGCTGTGTGGTCAGCAGTGGCAAAATCTACCGAGATCGCCTCGCTGTTGCCAGTACGGCTAACGGTAAAATGAAATGCCGTTGTACCAGCCTGCCCTTCAGCGAGAGAAACGTCATCGATGGAAATGCTAACAGGTGGGGTGAAGGTGAACGTATAGGCTGAGCCGCTGACGCTGCCGTCAACATCATCCCTTGGCGCGCCAACTATGACTGTACTCCCGGAAAGCGCCACAGCATTACCGAAATCATTTTCTACTATCGGATTGCTGGGAGTTAGTTTGGCTTGTTCGCTCCAACTGAAGCCATCGCGGGCAAACGTATAGGCCGATTCACTGGGATAAACAGCTCCAATTGCCACTGTATCATTTTCTAGGGACACCGCCCAGCCAAAAGCGCCAAATTCGGCGGTATCGCCAGGAATAAGTTTGGCCTGCTGGCTCCAGTCCACACCGCTCCGAACAAAAACATAGGCTGAGCCACTGTGAAGCCCGACTTCACTTTCATCCAACCAGGCACCAACAACGGCCGTATCGCCATCCAACGCCACGGCAAAACCAAACGCGGCCCCCGCCGCAGCGTCATTGCTAGTCAGTTTGGTTTGCTGGGTCCAACTGGTGCCGCTGCGAGTAAAAACATAAGCGGCCCCCGCCGCATGGCCATTATCATCATGTTGGGGTGCGCCAATAACGGCCGTATCCCCTGCCAGCGCCACGCTCCAACCAAATTGGTCCCCTGCGGCGACATCCGTAGCGGCCAGTTTGGCTTGCTGGCTCCAGCTTGTGCCATTCCGCACGAAGACATAGGCGGACCCACTTTTATTGTTGTCATTGTCATACTGAGGTGCGCCGATAACGGCCGTATCCCCATCTAAGGCCACACTCCAACCAAAATTGTCCCCGACAACTGCATCGTTGGTGGTTAATTTAGCTTGCTGACTCCAGCCGCCACCATCGCGCACAAACACGTAAGCAGCCCCGCTTCCGGTTACATCAGTGTCGTAACGAGGCGCGCCGATAACGGCCGTATCGCCATCCAGCGCAACAGCCCGACCAAAATAATCGCCCATCGCTGCATCGTCAGCCGTGAGGGTGATTGGCTGGCCCCAGCTGCTGCCATCGTAGCCAAAAACGAAGGCCGAGCCATAACCGTCGTCCTGAGGTGCCCCGATGACGGCCGTATTCCCCTCTAACGCCACGGCATAACCAAAATGATCATCGGCAGACGGATTGCTGGCAGTTAGCTTTTGTTGCTGCGACCAGCCAGCAACAGCCAGCGGCTCGATAGCCGAGGCGGTATCTACCAAAAGGGTGATAATTGCCAGAGACAGAAGCAAGACGGCCGTACGCCATCCCGTGCCACGCCACTGAATACCTTCAAAATCGACAAACATAGCTCCCTCCCCACTGTATCGAATTGGCTCAAAACTCTCTATATTATGCTGTCAGTTTGTGTCAAATTGCAACCAGATTGACTGTAACGAAAGTTGGCCAATGGGCTGGCAAAGCAACATCAGGCGAGGTTTATAAAATGCAAAAGATCGGCGGGTTGGTGGAGGAGGGTGTTTGCTCCGGCGGCGCTCAGTTCCTCAGGAGAGCCGTAGCCCCAGGTGACCCCGGCCGCCGCCACATTGTTGGCTTTTGCGCCGAGAATGTCATGTTTCCGGTCGCCAATCATGAGCGTTTGGGCAGGATTGAGGGCTTCCGTTTGCAGTACGTGGTGAATGAGCTCGTTTTTGTGGGTGAGACGGCCGTCTAGCTCACTGCCATACACCGCCAGAAAAAACCGAGCCAAATCAAAGTGCTCCACAATTTGCCGGGCATAGACGGCAGGTTTCGAGGTGGCGATGAACAAACGCAGGCCAGCCGCTTGCAAGCTGCCCAGCACCTCGGCGATGGTCGGATAGGGCACATTCTCAAACAGGCCGACCGTACCAAACCGCTCGCGGAAGAAGCGCAGTGCTTCCTGGCTGACTGCCGGATCTTCATTTTGCAGCAAGCTGGCAAAGGATTCTTGCAGCGGAGGGCCAATGCACCAATCCAGGGAAGCATCAGCGGGATACGGCCGTTCCATTTTAACCAGCGCATACCGGATTGATTCGGTAATGCCCACCTTGGGGTCTGTAAGCGTGCCGTCTAAGTCAAAAAGCAGCGTGGTGAATGTCATGAATTTATTTCCTTAACAAGCGAAACGCAGAGACTCGCAGAGCGGTTAGTCATTGATTTTGTCGCCGGGAATGAAGGGGGTTTGGATGACAAAGTGAAAATAATCCTCTGAGCTGTGGCCAAATGTGTGGCTTTCACCTGGCTCAACCACCAGCATATCACCTGCCTGAAGCCGGATGGATTGTTGGTTAACAACGGCCGTACTGGTGCCCTGCGCTACCAGATAAATTTCAAACATGTGGGCGTGATGGTGCCGTTCGGCTATCCCTTCGTTGGCATAACCCACGGGAACTGGCACCGCCGAATTCCACGGTCCCACAAACCAACCTTTCGGCTCAACTCTGTTTGGCGTTTGGTGAATCATCTGCTGTCCCTCAGTGAATAGATGGCCTGATTAGACCGGAAGCTGAGCAAAAGTCAAAAACACACCAATAGCCTATCGTTTTTGCCAGGAAACAATTTATAATTCGCAGTTTTGCTTTAAAAACCACCTTGTGAGTACGTTGTTATGACTGTATTAACGCGATCTGGC
This sequence comes from Ardenticatenaceae bacterium, assembly GCA_020634565.1. Lineage (GTDB taxonomy): Bacteria > Chloroflexota > Anaerolineae > Promineifilales > Promineifilaceae > Leptofilum. Next base: position 591,294 of record JACKBN010000003.1, on the reverse strand, counting down.
ACCAAACGGCCGTTGCCCCCCGAACATCGCGCCAATTTTATTCATTTGTATCTGGATATTGCCTGGTTTGGCATTCTTAGCGGCAGCGCCATTGCCTTCATGTCCATTTTTGCCACCCGCCAGGGAGCCAGCGGCTTTCAGCTAGGGCTGCTCAACGCTGCACCCGCCGTCATCAATCTGGCCGTCACCCTGCCTGCCGGGCAGTGGCTGCAAACCCGCCCGCTCAGCCGCGCCGTCTTTTGGATGTCATTCTGGCAGCGGCTGGTCTATCTGCCCATGATCTTTCTGCCGCTGATTGACAGCCCCAATTTTCAGGTGTGGGCGCTAATCGGATTGGTCTTGCTGATGAGCCTGCCGGGTACGGTGTTGGCTGTGGGTTTCAACGCCATGTTTGCTGCGGCCGTACCGCCCGAGTGGCGCAGCCATATTACCGGCTGGCGCAACGCGCTGCTGGCCATTTGTTACATGGCCTCCTCTTTGATCAGTGGTCAATTATTGAACCGGCTGGCTTTTCCGTTGGGTTACCAGGTGGTTTTTGGCATTGGTTTGGTGGGGGCTATGATGAGCAGCCTGCATTTGTGGTACGTACGGCCGTTGCAACCCCAAGGCTACCAAAACGGCAAAAGTTTGGGCGACAATGCCCGCCCCGGCATTTTGCGCTCGGTGGGGGATGGCATGCGTGCCGGGGTGGGTTTGCGCTTTTTCACCCGCACCCAGCCCCGTCCCCGGCTGCGTCCGCGCGTCCTCAGCGGACCGTTTGGCCCTATCGTCGGGCTGCTGTTCTTGTTTCATTTTGCCCAGTACCTGGCAATACCCATCTTTCCCCTTTACTGGGTCAACCAACTGCACCTGACAGACGCGGACATCAGCCTGGGCAATACTATTTTCTACGCCACCGTGCTGCTTGGCTCGACCCAACTCACGCGCGTCACGGCCAGATTTCAACACAAGGGTGTGTTTGTGCTGGGCATGATCACCATGAGTTTGTATCCGGCGTTAACGGCCGTTACCCAAGACCTCACCCTCTTCCTCATCACTTCGGCCGTGGGGGGACTGTCCTGGTCATTGGCGGGAGGAGCCATTGCCAACTACATGCTGGAGCGCATTCCTGAGGGGGAACGGCCGTCTCATCTGGCCTGGTACAATTTGGCGCTCAACGCCGCCATCCTGCTGGGCTCCTTGCTAGGGCCACTTTTTGCCGTAGAGATTGGGTTGAGCCTGGCATTGGGCGTTGCCGCGGCTGTGCGTCTGGTGGCCGCTTTGGCTCTACAGCGCTGGGGCTAGTTATTCGGCAATCGTGGCCAAAAGCCGCTCAATAAACGGTGCATTATGCGCCCTGGCATTCAAGCTGATGAGTCGCCCGCCAAGGTCCAGAATGTAATGTACCTTATCATCCCCCAGGTTTTGCCCAGAGATACGGGTTTTGATACGCTGTCTGAGGGCATTATGGACAATTGGTGGTGAATCTGCTGAACGGCCGTAAGTTTATCGCACTAAATTGTTCCTACGCCTTTGGCATTCATCAAGGCAAAACAAATTCAGCCACAATCGGCGCGTGGTCCGATTCGGGGAACTTGTCGTCGGTGCGGAACGCGCCAGATTCGTCGTGCAGCACTTCGTTGTGGATTTCTGCGCCGCGATAGTAAGTGAGCATCTGCCGCGTCGCCAAAATGTGGTCCAGCATCTCTTTTTTGCCCAGGTGTAGCAGGGAATAACGGGAGGTTTCCGGCACCGACTGCTCACAGGGAATCATCACGCGATTGATCAGCCCCGTGTTGCCCGTCTCTTCCACTGGCCCCATGATCGCCTGCAAGGGAACATCGTTCACGTCCGCATTAAAATCGCCGCAGGCGACAATATATTTGGGCTCGCCACTCACGTCCAGCTTGTCAAAAATGTCGTCAATGAGCACGCGCATTTCTAGCGCCTGCCCCACCCGCTTCATCGCCGAAATAAAGCTGCCTTCGGCCCAGCCAGCCATGGTTCGCCAGGTATAGTTATTGATTTTCTGCCCATCCACGCTGGTCGGCCGTTTTGATTTCAGATGCACGTTCAGCAGATGCAAAAACCGGCCCGCATCCAGATCAATCTTTACGTACAAAATGGGGCGCTCCCAGCTAATATCTTTGGCGGCGGGTTCCACGGGAACGGCGTTACTTTGCGATAGCTCGGTTTGGGCGCGTACTGGTGCTTAATTTGCTGCACCTCCCGAATGGGATAGCGACTGACAACCACCAGGTTGCGCACATCGTACGGTTCGCCTTTGGTGGTGTTGGTGTGTGCTGTGTAAAACCATTCGTAAGGCGTTTCCGACAACAATTGGTTGAGGGCATCCAGCTTACGCGGCTCGCCCGGGAACTCCTGGCCATGCACTTCCTGAAAGCAAAGCACATCAGCCCGCAGCCGCAGCAGTTGGGGCCGCAACACTGCAATACGCTCGGCGAGAGACGGCCGTTCGCCCGGCTTGTCATCCAAATTTTCCAGATTAAACGTGGCAATGCGAAGAGGTGTAGACACGATATACTCCTTTTGGGAACAGACTCATATCATATTTTTGACAACAAAACTTATCTGGCACGCTAACTCAAAACAATGCGAGCCCTGGCCCACTAAACGAAACTTGAACGAAAACTCCTGCAACCTCCCACTCTAAAAGAGGCAAAACAGAACGGTTAATTTCCCAATCTTTGCAAACTGAAGCCAAAAAGCTGGTGACTATCACCAAAATAAACGACGGCGATATTACCCTGCACGGCCACATCAATATCCCAAGGGTTTAAATCTGCTCCGTCAAAGTTAACAGATCCAACGATTTCTTTTGTTTGACCATCTAAAATATCTAGCCGATTTTCTTGGGCTACAAAAAAGAGCAAAACACCTTCGCGGCTTAGTTGACTTTCCTTGTGTTCTTGTAAAACCACAACATATGGGGACGGATATGGGTGCCAGCTTTCATCTACTGGTATTTGTGTGAGTTCCTTCTGTTTAGGCCAACGGTAACAGTCACGTTCTAAAATAGTGCCAGAATTTGTGTCGATGCGCACGAGGGAACGGGAAGCACCATGATCTTGGCTGCCAGTGAGATAGATGTTCTCCTGATTAATTACCATTTTATTATCGTCAGCACCCAGGTAAGAATATCCCCATGTTTGCTGCCCCGTTGTGGCATTAATTGCAACTAGCGAGGCTTCTCCCGCAAACGAGCAACTGTAAAACGACCCATCTAAATCTTTGGGAGCATTATCTAATTTTTCCATCCATTCAAATGACGCCACATAAAAATTGCCGTCATACATTTTTAATTCGCCAACGTGCGGAACGGCCGTTTCCCACAAAACATCCCCCGTTGCAAACGCCAAAGACACAAGTGAATCCGATTGAGGTGACCAGAAAACAAAAGATGCTTCGTTGGGAACAAACAGATCCACATAACCTCTGTGCGGATTATCAATATTCATCTCTTTCATCCAGAGAAGTTCCAGATTGTTGATTTCGATTATGTTTCTAGAAGATACAGTTTCTGGTGGAAGGCTTGAAAAGAGCGTATCTCCAATTTTGAGTTCATTCCCCATGGTTAGTAAAACCGACACAAAGAAATAATACATGGCAGCAAAGATCAAACCAACAATCAGTAACCTGCGAATAATGAACTTTGTGAGCGGATCGAGTCTGTTTTTCATTGTTGATTGATGTGCTGCTTCTATTTTCTTGGCCAGCACCTAACGTTAAAGCACGATTACCGTCACAGTATACAATATTTTAGTTGCGAATAATGAGCCAGATGCCCAGCATGAGAACGCCGACGCCGAGTAGTTTTGTGAGGTCTAACGGCCGTACTTCCGCCCCAAACCAGCCAAAATGATCAATAACGCCACCCAGCAAAAACTGGGTGGCAATTAAAATAGTGAACGCTGTTACCAGGCCAAGCCGGGGCGTCACGTAGCCAATGCTGCCCACAATGATTAGCCCCAACATGCCAGTGATCAGCACATACGGCGGCACGCCGCGCCATGCCGCCAGATTGCCGCCGCGCAGCACCAGCATCGTCAGCCCCACCAGCAGCCCGCCGCTGCCATAAGTGATAAATACACTCTCCAGCGTGCCAATTTGCTGATCCATCACGCCCATGAACTGGGCTTGCAGCACCACCGCCACGCCGCCCACAATCGCTACCAGCACCAAAGCCAAAAAAGTTGTCATGTTGTTCTCCTCGGGTTTTGAAAATTGGGCTGATATTACTTGGAATGGAGGTGGTTGGCTAGTTGGTGCTGGGAAACGGCCGTTCCTAACCCATTACAAAACATGGGCAAAATATGAGCAGAACATGAGTTAACCTGTGCGAAATACGGACAAACATTATTGCCAGTCGTAATTGCTTTTACATAGGCCAAAAATTTTAAAAACAAAACAAAGGAGATAAAGATAAAATGAAAAATAAGGTTCTGAAGATTATTTTGGCAATTGCGTTGGTTCTGGGTGTGCTGGTACCCACAGTCGCTGCGGATGGGGAGCAGACGATTGTAGAAATTGCAGTGGGGGACGATCGTTTTGAAACGTTGGTGGCCGCCGTCGTGGCCGCTGATCTGGCCGACACGCTTTCTGGTGGCGAATGGACTGTCTTTGCCCCCACCGATGATGCGTTCGCCAAGCTCGGTCTCAATGCCGACAACATTGCTTCTGCCTTCACCACAGAAGAATTAACCGACATCTTGCTCTACCACGTCATCAATGGCGAAATTTCCTCTGAAAAAGCACTAACCGCTCTGGGTGACGTGACCATGATGAATGGCGCTGACGCTGGTCTGAAATTCTTCGATGGTGACATCTACGTCAATGATGATGCCAAAGTGATCATTCCTGACATCGACGCGTCCAACGGCATCATTCACGTGGTTGATACCGTCATCCTGGGTCCCTGGCCCCGGGAAGCTGCCGACAGCAGCAGCGATATGGCAGCCGAGGAAAGTGGCCCCGGCACCATTGTGGACATTGCCGTGAATGACGGCCGTTTCAATACCCTGGTTGCTGCCGTGGTCGCCGCTGACCTGGCTGACACGCTCTCCGGTGGTGAATGGACAGTTTTCGCCCCAACCGACGACGCTTTCGCCAAATTGGGCCTCAACGCCGACAACATCGCCTCCGCTTTCACCAAAGCAGAGCTGACGGACATCCTTCTCTACCATGTCATCAACGGTGAGGTTTTCTCCGACAAAGCCTTAACTTTGCTGGGTGACGTCACCATGATGAACGGGCAGCTTGCCGGACTAAAATTCTATGATGGCAACATCTACATCAATGACGATTCAAAAGTTATCATCGCTGACATCAACGCCTCCAACGGCGTCATCCACGCCGTAGACACCGTCATTTTAGGCCCATGGCCCAAAGACAAGAAATAATCAACTCGCCAGTTGAGTAACAAAAAAGAGCCGTAAACCTTGATGAGCGATCTGGTTTACGGCTCTTTTAATTTTGCTGATTCACACACAGATTGGGCCAATTTGAGTTGAGCATATCCCGAAAACTCTCCAAATAAATTGGTCAAATCTCTCCACAAGGCTAGGGCGTTTCTACATACTCCTTGAGCAGCGCTTCCAGCGCCTCACCATAATCGCCCCGCAAATTAAAGCTCGCGTTATCGGTAAATGTTTCTTCATCCTGGCACTCGCGAGGATTTGCCTTCACCGTGCCCTCGTCCACAACCTCGCCTGTATTGGTGGTGATGAGACGGTAATCCGACACCAACGAGACGCGGGTAATGGTCGCCTCGCCAGCATCCCCTTCCAGGGTATATTCACATGTTTCCACCACCACTTCTTCCGGATCTGTCAGGCAAACCACCAGCTCCGCTTCTGCCACATTGTTGGGATGATAAGGCCAACCGGTAGAGGCAAAGATATATTCATTGCCGCCCACATGCTGCACGATGGCGGCTGGGTGTGTGCCGGAATTAGTGGGATCGTAAACGGCCGTTTCCGCCACCGTTTCCCCCGCACACACATCCTTTAACGCCGCCATATTGCGCGACGGGCTGCTGTTTTCCCCCTCTTCATTGTAAATATAGCCAAAAATGATCACCCCAACACAGCATAAAGCCGCCAGACCCAACACACCACCTACTATCATTAACACCCGTTTGTTCTGCATATTGCCTCCTTATCTGATAATGCACTTCTTAGCACAGCAAGCTCTGCCAAAAATGAAAGATTTAAAAAGATGGCAGCATTATAAAAATCAAACGATCAATAAACGATCCAAAAATGGTAGAACATCCGTTTCGTGATACAATTCCTCTACGAAAACGACTCTTGCACAAAAGGATTTGCATGTCGAAAAACCAGCTTGTTCTCATTGATGGCCACGCTTTGGCCTACCGCATGTTTTTTGCCCTCCCCATCGAAGCCTTCACCACCAAAAGCGGCGAACCCACCAACGCCACCTTCGGCTTTATCCGCACCGTTCTGGACTGGATATTGGCCGAAAATCCACCCAAATATTTTGCCGTCAGCTTCGACCTGGGGCGCACCTTCCGCGATGATATGTTTGAAGAGTACAAAGGCACCCGCGAAAAGATGCCCGATGAACTGCGCCTGCAAATTGAGCGCATCAAGGAAGTGATTCAAACGCTCAACATTCCCATTCTGGAACTGGAAGGGTTTGAAGCAGATGATGTTTTGGGCACCGTGGCTCGGCAGGCCAAACCACTCGGCGTACCGGTACATATCATCACTGGCGACCGGGATTTGCTACAGTTGGTCGATGACAACACTTGGGTAGAGCTACCCGCCCGTGGCAGCCGCCCGCCGGAAGTGTTCGACGTAAATGGCGTGGTAGGCTACTTCGATGTGCAACCCGATCAGGTCGTTGATTACAAAGCATTGGTAGGCGACACCAGTGACAACATTCCCGGCGTGAAAGGTATCGGGGCCAAAACGGCCGCAAAGCTCCTCAATGAATACGGCACCCTCGACGCCATTTACGAAAACATTGCAGCCATCAAGGGCGCGATGGGCAAAAAACTGGCTGAAGGCAAAGAAAGCGCCTACCTCAGCCAAAAGCTGGCCCGCATCGTTACGGATGCGCCGATCACGCTGGATTTAGACGCCTGCGTTGCCGCTGACTTTGATCCCAACGACGTGTTGGACATCTTCCGTGAACTAGAATTCCGTTCCCTCAGCAATTCGCTGGTAGAAGGGTTGGGCGAACGGGCCGATATCGATGAGCCAGAATCTGTGGCCAAGCCCACCGAAACCATAATCGTGCGCACCCAGGCACAGCTAGACGATCTGGTTAAAGAGCTCAACGCGGCCAAGCTAATTTCGTTTGATGTGGAAACAACCGGCCTGGACAAAACAACGGCCGAATTAGTAGGCATCTGCATCGCCGTAAAGCCCCCCGTCGGCTACTACATCCCCGTGGGGCACCTGGCCAATGAGGCACAAAGCAGCACCGGGCAAATGTCCCTCTTTGCCGGGGAGCCAGAGCTGGCAGCAGGGCAGCTCCCTTTGCAAACCGTGCTCGATGCACTGCGCCCCCCCTTCACCAACGCCAAAATTGGCAAGGTGGCCCACAACGCCAAGTATGATTACACCATTCTGGACCGCTACAACCTGCGCGTCACGCCCATCACCTTTGACACCATGATTGCCGAATGGCTAACCGATCCGGCCACCAAGCACAAAGGGCTCAAGGATTTGTCGCGTCACCGCCTGGGCGCAGAAATGACGGAAATCGAGTCGCTCATCGGCAAGGGCAAAGCGCAAAAAACGTTTGCCGAAGTGCCGATCGAAGAAGCCGCACCCTACGGGGCCGCCGACGCAGACATGACGCTGCGGCTGGTACCCCCGCTTAAGAAAGAGATCAAAGAGAAAAATCTGGAAAAAATTCTCGATTTGGAAATGCCGCTCGTTCCCGTGCTTTCGGCCATGGAGCAGGCGGGCATTGGCGTGGATCTGGACTTTTTCCGACAAATGTCCCAGGAATTAGACGGCCGTTTGCGCCAGCTAGAAGCCAAAATCCACGAGATTGCCGGTGAGCCATTTAATATCAACTCCACGCAGCAGATGAGCGATATTTTGTTCAAGAAACTGGCGTATCCGGTTGAAGGGCTTAAGAAAACGCGCAGTGGCTATTATTCTACAGCCGCCAACGTGCTGGAAAGCCTGGATGCCACAGAACAAGAAAAAGAGACGGGCATGATTGCCGCCATTTTGGAATACCGCGAACTGGGCAAGCTCAAAAGCACGTATGTGGATGCGCTGCCGGAACTGGTGAATGAAGAAGACGGCCGTATTCACACCAGCTTCAACCAGACCGGGGCGATCACCGGCCGCATTGCCAGCAGCAACCCCAACTTGCAAAACATCCCCATCCGCAGCGAGGTGGGGCAGCAAATCCGGCGCGGATTTGTGGCCAAGCCGGGGCACATCTTCCTCACGGCTGACTACTCCCAAGTGGAGCTGCGCATTTTGGCCCACGTCAGCCAGGACGAGGCATTGTTAGAAGCATTCCGCCAGGATCAAGATATTCACCGTACCACGGCAGCGGCCGTTTACGGCATTGATATCGCGAACGTCACCTACAACCAGCGCCGCTTTGCCAAAGCGGTCAACTTCGGCCTCATCTACGGCATGGGCGCCTTCCGCCTGGCCCGCGACTCTGAACTGACCCTGGCCGAAGCCGAAAACTACATCAAGGATTACTTCGCCCGCTTCCCCGGCATCCAAAAATATCTGGATGAGACCAAGAAAAAGGCGCACGAGGACGGCTACGTGGAAACGCTGCTCGGGCGACGGCGCTACTTCCCGGTCTTCAAACTGCCTTCCAGCGGCAGCAACATACAGGCACGGCTGCGGGCTGAGCGTGAGGCAATTAACCACCCCATTCAAGGCACCGCGGCGGATATTGTGAAAATCGCCATGCTTCAGCTACACGAAAAACTAGCCAATTATGAAGGGCAAATGCTGCTACAAGTGCATGACGAACTGCTGCTGGAACTCCCCGAAGCCGAATTAGCGGAAATACGCGAGTTGGTCATTGATACCATGTGCAATGCATTTAGCCTGGATGTACCCTTGAAAGTAGATGCCAGCACGGGGTATAACTGGCTCGAACTGAAAGATTAGCTTCGGTTGCCATTTATTAACCATTCAGGGGCAATACATTTCCAGAGAAGCAAGCATCTTCACTCAGTTCGTATAACTGCGTTGTCCCTGGCCTTTTTCCCGACTAGAAATCGCACATGAGTAATTCTGACCAACTTCCACGACGCGGCAATTGGGTTTCCAAAAACATCGTAAAGTTCATCTTCTGGCTGACTGGCTGGAAAATCAGCGGGACCTTGCCCAACGTGCCTAAAATGATCATCATCGGCGCGCCACACACATCCAACTGGGATTTTCCGCTGGCGCTGGGCCTCATTTTTCATTTAGGCATTTACATTAACTGGATGGCCAAAAAAGAGTTTTTTGTTAAGCCTTTTTCTTATTTGTGGCAGTGGCTGGGCGGCGTACCGGTCGATCGCAAAGCGGCAAATGGCATGGTGGGGCAAACCATCGAAGCGATCCAGCAGCGCGCCAAAATTGTGCTGGCCATCGCGCCCGAAGGCACCCGCAGCAAGGTTGAGCGCTGGCGCACCGGCTTTTACCACATCGCTCATGGGGCAAATATTCCCATCGTGCCGGTGCTGGCAGATTACGGCCGTAAAACCCTGGTCATCACCGAACCCTTTCACCCCTCAGGCGACGTCGAAACCGATTTACCCCTGCTGCAAGCCCGCTACGTCGGGGTCATCGGTAAAAACCAAGACAAGGTTTAATGCCATGCGATTTACAGGCCGCTTGCCCCAAAAAGATCGCCTGCATGCGCCGATTTTAGGCGATGCGATTCCGCGTTGGGGCAATCGGTTTTCCCGGGCTATGGCCCGTGGTTTGCTGCGGCTGCTCGGCTGGCGCTTTGCGGGCACCGTGCCTAATTTACCCAAAATGGTGCTCATCGGCGCACCGCATACCTCCAATTGGGACTTTCCGCTGGCGATGGTGGCGCTGTTTGCTTTGCAGGCTCGCGTTTACTGGCTGGGCAAGCATACCTTTGTCAACGGGCCGCTGAAACCGCTGCTGCTTTGGCTGGGCGGCGTGGCGGTGGATCGTCGGGCAGCCAGCGGTGTGGTGGAGCAAACGGCCGTTCAGTTCCAATCACACGATCAATTTTTGTTGGGCCTGGCCCCGGAAGGCACCCGCAGCACGGTTAAACATTGGAAGATGGGCTTCTTTTACATCGCCCAAAAAGCCAATGTGCCGATTCTGCCCGTGGCGCTGGATTACGGCCGTAAAACCGTGGCCTTGGGTGACCTGATCTGGCCCGAGGTGGGGCAAACGGCCGTTCTGGCTGAGCTAAAAACATTTTACCAGGATGTCACGGCCAAACATCCTGCCCAATTTTCTGTGGAAAGTATTCAGCCTAGTTTAAGAGAAGGGTGAAAATCAGCTCAAACGATTTTGATCTTGCCAGTTCGTGATACAATCCTCTGTTTCCAATTGAAAACAAAAACCAATGCTGCCGGAACGGCCGTAACGCTGTTCCGGCCTTTTTGTGATGAAATCATAGATGAAAAAAGATAGAACCATAAGGAGAAGCAAGTGAACACGAAACAAAAAAACGCCCAAAAATGGAGCCTCATCCTCATTTGGGCCGTGCTGCTCGGTTTGCTCGTGGCAGCCTGTGGCCCCGCCACACCGCAAGACGCCGATGAAACCGACACAACAAGCCTGGCCAGCACAACCGGTGGAGACCAGGTAACCGCCTCAGGATTAGAATATATTGAAGTTGAAGCCGGCACCGGCCCCCAGGCGCAGCCTGGCGATCTGGTACGTGTGCATTACACCGGCACCCTGGAAGATGGCACCGAATTCGACAGCTCAGCCGGTGGCGATCCGTTTGCCTTTGTTTTAGGGCAGGGCAGCGTCATCGCCGGTTGGGATGAGGGCATCGCCCTCATGCGCGAAGGTGGCAAAGCGCAGCTCATCATCCCGCCCGATTTGGCTTACGGCCCCAACGATTACGGCCCGATTCCCGGCAACTCCACGCTTATTTTTGATGTGGAGCTGGTTGGCGTAGAAGCCGTACCCACCCCCTCCCCCGTACCGACAGATGAACCGCCAACGGCCGTTGATCCAGCCGACTACACCACCACCGACAGTGGCCTGCAATACGTCTTCCTGGAAGAAGGCGATGGCGAAACACCAGTGGTTGGCGAAGTGGCTAACGTACAGTTTGTGGGCTGGTTTGAAGATGGCACAAAATTTGCGGATTCACGCGCAGGTGGAGCGGCCGTGCCCTTCATTGTAGGCGAGGAACAAATTGTACCCGGCTGGGATGAGATGGTACTACTGATGCAAGTTGGCGACAAAGTACAGATGATTTTGCCGCCAGAGCTTGGCCTGGGCGTCGAAGGGTCGCCTAACGGCACAGTTCCACCCAATGCAACGCTTATCTTTGAAATGGAACTGATTAGCATCGAACCGCCTCCGCCAACGCCAACGCCTGCACCGCCGCCCGTTTCCGTTGAGGAGTCAGAGTATACCGTCACTGACAGTGGCTTGAAGCTCTACATCATTACTGAAGGTACCGGCGAACCGATCGAAGAGGGTGATACCGTTACGCTGCATTACAAGATGTGGGACGCAGAAGGCAACCAGCTTGAATCCTCTTACGACTTTGGTCAGCCCGTGCCCCTGATTGTGGGCCTGGGGCAAGCCGGTCCTGGTTGGGATGAAGCTCTCCTGATGATGGACAATCTCAGCGTGGCGCAGTTCGTCCTCACGCCAGAATTGGCTTACGGTGAGCAAGCAGCCAATGCCCCCACCGAAGGTGACTTGCTATTTGAGATCGAGATCATGGGTCTGGAAAAGGCAGCAACGGAGGAATAATGAAAACAGACAGCGGTTTACAATACATCGAAACGGAAGCCGGCACAGGCAAAGCACCCAAACGGGGTCAGCGTGTTGCGGTTCATTACATCGGCCGTTTGGAAAATGGCAAAGAGTTCGACAACTCTGTTAAGCGTGGCGAACCAATTGAGTTTTTGTTGGGCACGGGCCAGGTGATTCCTGGTTGGGATGAAGGCATTAGCCTGATGAAGGTGGGCGGCAAAGCCACCTTGATTATTCCGCCGGACCTGGGCTACGGTGCCCGGGGGGCGGGCGGCGTCATACCTCCCAACGCCACCCTCATCTTTGATGTTGAGCTGGTGGATGTAAAATAAATCCAAAAGTGGCAGGGCTTCGCGGCTCTGCCACTTTTTTGTTGTCCTTTTCAGTCCGCACAAGAACGAAGGTTTTCAGCAAAAATGAATGAACGTTTGCGCGAATTGGCACGCTTGTTTTTCCGGCTGGGGCTGACGGCCTTTGGCGGTCCCGCCGCCCACATCGGCATGATGGAGGATGAGGTCGTGACCCGCCGACAATGGCTGAGCCACCAGCACTTTTTAGACCTCGTGGGGGCAACCAGCCTGATCCCCGGCCCCAATTCCACTGAAATGACCATGCACATTGGCTACGAACGGGCTGGCTGGCGTGGCTTAGCCGTGGCCGGATCGCTGTTCATTTTGCCAGCGGCCGTTTTAACCGGCATTCTGGCGTGGCTGTACGTGCAGTTTGGCACACTGCCTGCGGTGGAGCCGCTGCTGGTTGGTATCAAACCGGCGGTCATTGCGATCATCGTAACGGCCGTTTACCGCCTGGGCCGCAAAGCAGTGAAAAATTGGCAGTTGGCGCTTATTGGGCTGGGGGTGCTAACGGCCGTTCTCCTGGGCGTGGACGAAGGGATAGCTTTGCTGATGGGTGGCGTCATCGGCGCCCTGCTGCTGCGGGCGATTGCCGGTTCAGCCGCCATGTTGCTGCTGCCGCTGCTGCCCGGCAAAACCACGTCGCTTTTTTGGCAAGTTCAAGGTGGGGAAACGGCCGTTTCCCTTTGGAACCTCGGCGCGTTTTTCCTCAAAATTGGGGCGATTTTATACGGCAGCGGCTACGTACTGGTGGCTTACCTGGAAGGTGGTCTGGTGAATCAGCTCGGCTGGCTGACGCAGGCCGAGCTGCTGGATGCGATCGCCATCGGCCAATTTACACCGGGGCCAGTGCTAACCACCGCCACCTTCGTGGGATATCTCATCGCGGGCGTGCCGGGGGCGATTGTGGCCACGCTGGGCATCTTTTTGCCTTCGTTTTTGTTTGTGCTGCTGCTCAATCCGCTGATTCCCAAAATGCGGCAGTCGGTTTGGCTCTCGGCCTTTTTGGATGCAGTGAACGTGGCAGCGGTGGGGCTAATGGTCGCGGTGCTGATCAACCTGGGTCGGCAAACGTTGCTCAACTGGCAAAGCATCTTGATTGCTTTGCTAGCGCTGGTGGCCTCAATTCGCTTCAAGGTCAACTCCGCCTGGATTGTGCTGGGCGGCGCGATATTAGGCTACGTACTATCGCAAGTAGGTTAAAGGAAAACCACAGATTTCGCAGATTACACAGATTTTGATCCGCAGACGGTGATAAGTATTGTCAAGTTCGTAAAGGAGAAAGACAAGATGGGAGCATCTGTTTGGAGTTATTTTGTTCCGTATCAAAGTGATATTTCTAAAGCATTACAAGAGTTGCGAAAAACAGTGTTTTCCCAAGGAAAGTATTTCCGAAGACCAGCATTCTGGAAAGATATGACATTTGCAGAGTTTCTTCCACCAGTTCCTGACCTGACTGAAGAGGAAAAACAAGAATATTTGATTGATTTCAAGAAATTGCAGTCTTTGCCGGAACCTACGTCAATCGAGACTTTAATTGAATGGAATGCAGAAGATGGCACACATTCAATTATTGATATTTCTGAAATCTCAGAATCTCCAGATTTTGGTACAGCCGCTCCGCTTTCTTCGATAGAGCTACAAAACTTTTTCGGCACAGACAAACCAAGTCGAAAAATGATAGAGAACCAAGAAGCAGCGCTGAGCGAATATCTTCACCAGAAAATGGGACGTGGCCGATGGGAAGGAACATATATTATTGTGTACAAAGAACAATTGCCGGATGAAATATACTTCACTGGTTTTTCAGGGGATTGATAAAGTAAAAATTAGTCCGTATCGTGAACCTATCAATATTCCTCATGATAATAAATTTCAATAACAGGGAAAATATAAACGGCCGTTTCCCCAAACCCCTCACTAAATAAACCCAAGCGGTGGCTGATTAAATCTACACTGCCCTGCCACAACAATTCTCGATTCAGGCGCACCGTCACTTCACTGCCGCGCACATCAATCCAGATTTCGTTGGGCGCTTCATCCAACTGCACGTGGGGCCACGGCTGCCAGGGCAGCAGCACCTCATCGGCTTGCTGCACCAGCACATAGCCCAACGGCGACACAGCAACCACCAACGCCTGCTCCGCATCCCCCAAAGCTAGTCCGATGCCGCTGTCCAGATTGCCGGATTGGAAAACGGCCGTTCCCCGCAACGAAAAATCCCCGTCAGGCAGCGGCTCATCCAGCCAACGGATTGTCTGACCCGGCTGGTCCACGGTCAGGGTGGTGGCGGGCAGCGTTTTTTGTAGCTCGCCCGCCAGCTTGGGATCAAACACGCCGCTGGCAATGAGGAGAATGAGCAATACGGCTGTAAACAGCAAAACGGCCAGCACGCCACGCAAAGAAATCTTCATGGGGAGAGTTTAGTAGGAATGGAAAAGGGAGACAACCGGCCTGCTCACCAGTTGTCTCCCTCTGCCTAGGAGGAGAAAATTCCGTTATTGATCGCCATTTGTCAACGGCAGCCAGACGCGCATACTTTTCATGCCGCGGTTGCCCCAGGCAAAATAAGGAATGGCGGTTAGCGTCACGGTCGTTGTTTCTGTTGGGGGCAAATCCGCCAGCGGCCGGTACAGAGCATCGCCCCAGGCGGCGCGGTTCATTTGCCCCGGCACCTGAATGAGCTGCATATTTGTAAAGGGGGGAACGGCCGTATCCACCAAAGCCGCCTTTGTCACCACCTGCACATCCTGTAACTCCACGCCATCGGGCTGATCTTGCGACTCAAAGCAGTAAAGTAGCGGGCCACGCTGTAAGGCCGCACAACCGCGCACCGCGTCGATGCGGGGATGTGGCGCTAAAAACAGCGGTTCCATGTGCAGCTCCAAGCGCAGCACATCGCCCGGCTGCCAGCTCCGTTCCAGAAGCAGATAGCCATTTTCGCCAAGCGTGGATGTGCTGGCGCTGCCATTGAGCGTTACGGCATACTGCTGGCACCAGCGCGGCAACCGGAGGGACAGTTGCCACGGTTCCGCCGGACTTTCCTGTACCGTCACGACGATGGTGCCATCCCACGGATAATTGGTGGCGATGGTCAATTTTGCGCTCTGGTCGTGCACGGTTAAATCCAGATTGGCATTGGCAAACTGGTGGATTTGCACCCCTACGGCGTTTACCGTGGCCAGGTAGTGGCTCAGGCTGGATAACGTGCGCATGACGTTGGGCGGGCAGCAGGCACAGTTGTGCCATGCCGGACGCAGCCGGTCTTCGCCGGTTCCGGTATCAACCGAGGCACGCACGTAACGGCCGTTTTGCACCTGCAACGGATTCACATACAAATAACTCGCCCCTTCCAGCCCTGGACTGCTCAACACGCCGTTGTACAAGGTGTGCTCAAACAAATCCGCATACTGCCGTTCTCCGGTGATGAGCAGCAGTCGCCAATTCCACATCAAGCTGGCAATGGCGGCGCAGGTTTCGCAGTAGCCCGTCTCGGACGGCAGCTCGTATGGCCCGCCAAAAGATTCGCCGTCAAAGCGGGAGCCCAGGCCGCCGGTCACATACAGCTTATGTTGGGTCATATCGTCCCACAACGTGTGCATGGCTTGCAGCAGGGCGTTTTCGGCCGTTTCCATGTACAGATCGGTGGCCCCCGTGGTGAGGTAAAGCTGGCGCACCGCATGGCCCACCACTTCCTGGGCTTCGCGCACCGGCAGATGATCTTGCTGGTACACGGCCCCGTACCCGGCATGGCCGCGCATTTTGTTCGTGCCGCGTCGGTCGATGAAAAGCTGAGCCAGCTCCAGATGCCGCACGTCCTGGGTCAGGCGGTACAGTTCCACTAGCGCCATTTCAATTTCGGGATGGCCGCACGTTTCATCACGTTTACTCGGCCCAAACAAATCGTAAATGTGATCAACAAGGCGCAGCGTCACGTTCAGCAAGCGCTCATCGCCGACGGCTCGCTGCCAGGCAACGGCCGCTTGAATCAGATGACCCGCGCAATACAGCTCGTGGCCATGATCGAGATCCGTCCAACGCTTGCCTGGCAAGGCAAACTGGTAGTAGCTGTCCAAATAGCCATCCTCTTGCTGGGCTTGCTCCACCAGCGTGATGGCTTTGTCGGCCATTGCCTGCAATTCCGCATCGGCAGCACGACCAAGTTCCCAACCCACCGCTTCCAGCCATTTGTAGACGTCCGAATCGGCGAACCAGTAGCCAGCAAATTTGCCTTCTGCCAGCCCGGTAGCGATGCGTAAGTTGGCAAAGTTTCCCGCTTTTTCCAGCATGTTAAAGCCATGCACCAGGCTAACGGTGCGGTTAACCTGCTGGTAGTTGGCTAGGAATCCGTCGGTGATGGATACGGCCGTATACGGCACCGCAAATAATTTTGATTCTTGAGACTGCCGATTATCAACAGGTCCAGCAACGTATGGTGCGGACATGATTTTTACTCCTGTGTCTGGCTGGCCAACACTGGCCACCCATCGGCATCCCAGCCCAGCGCTTCGATGCGCAGTTTGGAAATGCCAATCTGGTTGGCATCATAGGCGTGGTACACAATCCAGTACACGCCATCTTCAACAAATATGCCGTTGTGTCCTGGGCCTTTCCAGCGATCGTATTCCGACAAAATCAGCGTACCGCCTGCCTCGCGCATGGGTACGCCATCCCGGTCCACATACGGCCCGGTAAGCAATTGGCTGCGGCCGACGCGCACATCGTAAGTGCTGGCCACACCTTGGCAGCATTGATCAAACGAGGCAAACAAATACCAGTAGTCACCGCGCTTTACCAGGAAAGGCGCTTCAATGGCCGGATCGTTGCCGGGTCCGGCATAGCGGTCGGCCAGGTGATGGTAATTGGCTTTGTCGGGGTCCAACTGGCCCGTAGCCGCATCAATCTTGCCCAGCCACAGGCCGCTCCAGAAGCTGCCCCAGACCAGCCACGGTTCACCCGCTTCATCGAGCACCAGATTGGCGTCGATAGCGTTCCACAGGTCGCCCGGCTGGGAGCGCAGCACGATGCCCTCGTCTACCCAGGCAAAATCTGGACTTTCTGGATTCAATGTGGTGTTGGTGGCCAGGCCAATGGCTGAATTTTGCGTACCAAAATTGGACACGGCGTAATAGAGATGCCAACGGCCGTTAAAGTAAGAAATATCCGGCGCCCAAATATCCACCAGATCGGGGTTGATCTCGCGGATCCAGGCCGGATTGCGGTCGAAGACGCGGCCACAGCTCTCCCAGGTGATTTTATCTGGCGAGCAAATCACCGGAATGCGACGGCCCGTCGAGAAGACGTAGTACATGCCATCTTCATAGGTCATCACGGGATCATGCACTTGCTGGATTTGCCCTTCTGGCTCGATAGCAACGGCCGTTACCACTTCAAATTGTTCTGCTTCTGCTGGTGACTCTTCTGCCGCGTTCTGGCAAGCGACTAACAGCAGCACCATGAAAGACAGTAAAAACGCGCGCTTCATAGCCACCTCACAACAGGTTAACAATGCCCGCCAACAGTGCCTGGGCCAGCGCATCTTGCGCCAGCGTTTGGGCATTGAGCTTAAAAGTGGTGACAAGCAGTTGGCCACGGCCGTATGGCAGATGGGCCAGGAGCGACACCGCCTTGTGCACCCAACCGACGGCCAATCCGGCCCAGCTGTGCTCGCGCAGGACCCATTCGGGTAGTCCTTCAACCACCACATCTGGCATAATTGCCGCCCATTCCATCTCCAACAGCGGATCCCCGGGCAGATGGGCCAATGGCCCCTGCTTTTTCACCCAGGCAAACGAGTTGGCCCAATCCCCTTGCCACGCCGTGCCTTCGCGGGCCACCAATCTGCCCGTTGGCAGGGGAATTGGCGCGTTTTCGGCCGGTGTATCCGCGGCCAGCAGCAAAACGTGCCCGCCTTGCTGCACGATGCTTTGCATCGTTTCGGTGTAAGCCGTCGCGATGATAATTTCGTCACTGGCAGCACGAGCGTCTGGCGCAGCCTGATGCACGCTGTAGCCAAGCGCTTGCAGCACCTTTGCCAGCGCTGAATTTTCGACGCGCACTGTTTTGGTTGGGGCTGGACTGGCAACACAAACTAGATTCACCTGATTTTGGGCCAGCAGTTTGCCCTCCGCATCCAGCCATTGGGCAAAAAGGGTGTGCACACCTGGTTGGGTGAAGGTGATGGCAATCGTTCCGCCTGGGGTTGCCAATTCGCCAGAGACATTGCTGGTGCGCCAGCGGATGGTGCCGCTGGTTTGTGTCCCGGCGATGTCCATCGTTTGGCTAAGGACTTCAACTGTTTGGCCTGGACGGCCGTTCCACTGCAACGGCCGTAACAACACCACCTTGTCTTGATTCACATCTTTCAGCAGCGGATCGAGCTTGTGTTTAGGCTCGCGCTGCATCGTCAGCAGGCCGTTGCATTCCCAGTGCACATCGGTGAACTCGGTGATGATGTAGCCAGCAATTGGTTCTTGCAGGCGCATGGAGGTGATTTCGTAGTGCAGGCTGCGGGCCATGTGTTCCTGCGACTGGCGGGCAAATTCGGCGTAAGACGGGAAGAGCGCCGCCAGGCCACAATCAGCAAAACGCTGCTCGACGCCGTGTGGATACACAATGCCCTCGCCCCAGGCAATGCCTGTCTCAAACCACCACGGTTCGCGCCCTTTTTCTTGAAGGGTGGCGGGATCGGGCAGCCCCCAATTGCCAAATTCGGATACCACCAGCGGTAAGTCAGCGGGCCGCTGGGCCTGGAAATCATCGTACCAGGCCCAGCGGCTGCGACTGGCAAAGTCTGCCACCCACTCATCCCACGCCCGGGCATGGTCGGGGATGGCGCGGTAATGGTGAAAATCTTCCAGGTCTCCGGCCACGTGCCCATTGTTGCAGCAGGCCGAATTGTCGATGATGAGGCGGGTCGGGTCGATGGCTTTGGCTTCGTGGTAAAAATCGGACAGCCAGCGGCGGTGCGCCTCATTGCGGGTCAGATCGGTACCCCAATTTTCATTCACCAACGTCCAGGCGATGATGGATGGATGGTGTCCATCGCGCTGCACCATTTGGGCAAAGGTCTGCTTGGCGCGTTCCGACGCCGCGTCGGTCAGCAGCGCCCAGTTGGGAATTTCGGTCCAAATGAGCATGCCAAGCCAGTCAGCCACGTCGTAGTAACGCGGATCTTCGATCTTGATGTGCGTGCGCAGGCAGTTGAAGCCGAGGGTTTTGGCCTTTTGCAGCTGATCTTCCAGCATTTCCAGGCTGGGCGGCGTGTAAATAGTTTCGGGGTAGTAAGCCTGGTCCAGCATACCGCGCAGGTAAATGGGCTGGTTGTTGAGGGTGATACGGCCGTCTTTCGTGGCCACCGTGCGAAAGCCACACAGCTTTTTTACCTGGTGCTGCGCCTGGCCATTGGTGTGTAAAACGGCCGTTACCTGGTAAAGATTGGGCGCATCGGGGCTCCACAACTGCGGCGCTGTATGCAACAGAATCACGCCGTGTAGTGTTTGATTGAAAGTTGCCTCGCCAGCGATACGGCCGTCTGGTCCAGTGACCGTGCAGTTTACCGAATAATTCCCCCCAGGTGCGTCGTTCAGGGTTAGCTCCACAGCAATGGTGGCCTCTGCTGGGGAGGGATTCAGGCTGAGATGGGTGATGTGCAGCAACGGCCGAAATTCCAGCCAGACGCTCTGCCAGATGCCGCCAATCGGCCCGTACCAGCTTTGTTTGCCGTGCGGTACTTCACTAAACGGGAAGTCGGGATACGTTTGCCGGTCGTCGGTGGCGTCGATGGCGCGCACCAGTAGGACGTTTTCGCCGGGGTTCAGCTGCGCAAAAACGTCAAACTCAAAGGGCAAGTAGCCGCCTTCATGCTCACCGACGCAGGTGCCATTGAGCCAGACGGCCGTCTGGTAATCCACCGCGCCAAAGTGCAAAACGGCCGTTTGCTTGGTTTCTAAAGCGTCCGACTCTACCCAAAACGAGCGCTGGTACCAACCCACGCCGCTGGCGTGCCGCAAATCCTCAAATTGGGCTTGCCAGGGCAGGGGCACAACGGCCGTTCGCCAATCTTCGCTGGCAGGCGCATCGGTTACCTGAAAGCTGTGCTGGAAATCCCAAACACCATCCAGATCAATTCGCTGGCGTTTCATAGTTTGTGCTCCCTAAGCGGTGCGCGTGGTCAGTACCGTGAAAGAGAGTGGGGGCAGGCTCAGGGTGGAACGGCCGTTTTCCATCTGGGGCACCGGGATTGCATGGGCGACCAACCGATTGGGTTCTTCCCAGCTGTTGGCTTCTTTGGGGTCGCTGCCGCTGAGCTGCCACGCCTGATCCAGACAAACTTCTTGGCCATCCTGCCAGACAAGTTCCGTGGTGACGGTATCCGTCAGGCTGCGATTAACCACAAAGATAGCTCCCTGCTGCGTTTCCGCATCGTAGCTGGCCGAGACATCAAGCGCGGGCACATCGCCATATGTTTTGGTGGGCACGTAGGGCGCTTTCACCGTCACGTCTAAGGCATCACCCTTGGCGTAGTTGCTCACCAGCTTAAAGGCATAGTAGGATGGGAATTTCAGCAGGCCATCGCTGCGCGTGTGCATCCAGGAAATGACGTTCACAATCTGGGCGACGCAGGCAATTTTTAGCACATGGCTCTTGCGCAGGAAGACGTTGAGCCATTGGGCCACAACCAGCGCATCTTCGAGATTGTAGATTTCCTCAGCCAGATGGGGCGCTTCGGCCCAATCCCCCTGCATCGGGTCGCCCTTGTACCACACCTGCCATTCATCCCAGGAAAGATAAACATCGTGCTTGCTGCGCCGCTTGGCCTTGACGTAGCGCAGCGTGCCGTCCAGGGTATCGACAAAGGATTCAAAACCCAGGGCGCTGGCGAGGTAGCTGGCGGTATCATTGTCGCGGTTGCCCGCGTAGTAGTGCATCGAATGGTAATCCATATGCTCCCAGGCAATTTCCAGGGCGGTGCGATCCCAATCGGGATAGGTGGGCATCTGGTCGTTAGAGGAGCCGCACAGAACGGTTTTGATGGATGGGTCTTGCCACTTCATCATTTTGGCGGCTTCCAGCGCCTTGTTGCCATAGGCCGCCGCATCCAAATGGCCAATCTGCCAGGGGCCATCCATCTCGTTGCCGACGCACCAGTAGCGCACGTTGTGCGGCTGGCGGTAGCCGTGGCTGGCCCGCAGATCGGACCAATACGTGCCGGAATCCACATTGCAATACTCCACCAAATCGGAGGCGGCTTGAATGGTGCCGGTGCCCATGTTCACGCCCAGCATCGGGGCCACGTCAATGGCCTGGCAAAAGTCCATAAATTCGTTGGTGCCAAACTGGTTGGTTTCGGTCGATTGCCAGGCGAGTTCACGGCGAGACGGCCGTTTCTCTTTCGGCCCCACGCCATCTAACCAGTTGTAGCCGCTCAAAAAGTTGCCGCCAGGGTAGCGCATCACGGTGTAAGCCTGGTCTTTTAACGCCGCCAAAACATCTTTGCGCAACCCGCGCTCATCAGCCAGAGGCGACTTTGGATCATAAATGCCTTCGTACACACAGCGGCCCATGTGTTCAATAAAGCCACCGAACAGCAGCGGAGAAATGGGGGCAATTGTTCGGTTTGTGTCTATAAAAATTTGTGACTTTGAAGTGGACATGCAATATCCTCTTATGTGGCGCACGCTGGCAGGGCTTATTGTCACTACCTGATCTGAAAGGACAATAAGCGCAGCAGCGGCAAGGGATTACTGGCCGGCCATCCCTGTCATCGTAATGCCGGCGATGATTTTTCGTTGGAAAATAGCGTAGAAAATGAGAGCCGGTACTGAGGCAATAAAGGCACCAGCAAAGGCTAATCCACGTTGAATATAACTCCCCTGTTGTATCACGAGTAACCCCACAGGCAAGGTTAATATCTCCCGCTCGCTCAGCACAATGAGCGGCCAGAAAAGGTCGTTCCACAGGAGCAGGAAAGAAAAGATGGCGATAGCTACCATTGAGCTGCGCACCATGGGCAAACAAACCTGCCAGTAGATACGAAACCGTCCCGCCCCGTCGATGCGGGCGGCATCTTCTATCTCGCTGGGGATGGCATAAAAATGTTGGCGCATCAAGAAGATCCCCAGCACAGAAGCGGAGGCAGGGAGCCAAATCGCCTGGTACGTATTCAGCATTTTGAAATCACGCAGCAGCAAGAAAACAGGAATGAGCGTGATGGCAGCAGGAATCATCAGGCTGAAGATGAGCAACGAAAAAAGGAGATTTTTGAAGGGGAAATCCAGTCGGGCAAAAGCGTAGCCGCTAAGCGTGGATAAAAAGACGATGACGACTGTGCCAATGACGGAGACAACCAGGCTGTTAAAGAACCAACGAACAATGGGCAGCGTTGTATCGGCAAAAATGTGCGTAAAGTTTGTCACCGTGATGGGTTTGGGTATCCACTCAATCGGGAAATTGAGCTGGTTCGACTCCAACGTGAAGGCCATCGCTGTCATGTAAACAAGCGGAACGATAACCATAAATACCAGCGGGGAGAGAAGCAGCCACATGAGTATAGACCGCCGCCAGCCCTTGCCGCGCCCGCTATCGGCACCTTGCTTCTGAAAAGGTGTGGTTGGAATTTGAGGTAAGGTTGTCATAGCAATCCCCTAATTTTAATATTCGGCACGCTGACGCAATGTGGCAAACAGAATCACGGCCACAATAATCATGATGAGTGCCAGGACTACAGAAATACTGGAAGCATAGCCAAACCGGAAAAATTTCCAGGCCGTTTCATACAGGTACATTACGGCCGTTCTTGAGCCATTTCCCGGTCCACCTCCCGTAATAATGAAGGGCTGGGCAAAGACCTGCATATGCGAAATAAACTGAGTCACCACCACAAACAGCATCGTGGGCATGATCAAGGGAATGGTGATATGGCGAAAGGTCTGAATCCGCCCTGCCCCGTCAATTTTGGCCGCTTCATACAATGATTCAGGGATGCCTTGCAAACCGGCCAAAAACACAAGCATAGGAAACCCAAACGTCCACCAAACCGTGGTCACCGCCAGTGATGGAATGACGAGCGATGGCTCCCCTAGCCAAGATATTCGTTTAAGTCCCAACAAGGTCGTCAGAAAATAGTTAACGATACCCAATTGCGTATCCCAAATGCGAATACCAATAATACCTAATACCGAGACAGACAGAATGGCCGGGGCATAAAACAGCACGCGCAAAAAGTGGCTGCCATGAAAGCTCTGTTTCAGCGCCGTGGCCACCAGAAGCGCCAGGACCACATTCATGACCACGGTCAGCACGGCAAAATAGACGGTGTTACCTAACGTTTCATGAAAGGTCGCATCTGTCATCAGCGCTTCGTAGTTTGCGAAAGCGATAAATTTTTGCTCCGTTAGCATGATCTTCCAATCGTAGAAGCTAATCTGGATGCCACGGAAGATTGGATAAAGGAGGAATACAGCAAAAAACAGGTAATGCGGCAAAATGAACAAATAGTTTGGCAGCTGTTTGCGAATCTGCTTCCGTCTTTTTGCCGCATCTTCTACAGTCATTTCTGAATGTGCGGAAACTGTGGTCATAAATGCTTATCCTTCTGGTAGGAGATGCGTGGTGAATGATGATGCAGGCACCACCATTCACCACGCATATTACAGACGCCGTTTACTTAAATTAGGGGCGATTCAGGATAGCTCGAATCTGCTCGGCACCAGCCTGGAGTTCGGCAGCAACATCTGCATCGGCACTAGCAAGCGCATTGCCAACGGCCGTTTCATAAGCCGTCTGGATTTCAATGAACGCCTTGTGCGGCACGCTGGTGCGACCAATCTCGTTAAATTCGTTGGCCGCGTTTGCCACAGATTCAATCGCTTGCACTTCAGGATCACTCTGGACTTCGATCTTGGCCGGAACCTGCCCCGAGGTGGCCCAGAAAGCGCCGTTGTTCGCCAGATAGAGCATCAAAGCACGCGCTTTGGCCACGCCATCATCATCTACACCAGTCGGAATTGCCAGGATGTGAGAGTCAAACTTCACGGCCTGATGGCCATCGGGAGCCAGGGAGTTGATGAATGCGGTCTGGGTCAGAGCGGCTACATCAGGATTATCTTTCATGAAGCCACCAGTCCAGGTGCCTTCCCACATGAATACCAGGCGATTATTGGCATAGAGATCGCCAGCCCACATCTTGCCAGGGATTGCCGGGGGGGCAACATGATACGTGTACATTAAATCATGCCAGTATTGAATGGCAGCAATAGATTCTGGACTGTCAAAAAGCACTTCCGTGCCATCCTCATTTAGGATGCCGCCACCAAACTGCCACATGGTTGTGGGGATGGAGTAACGCGGCCAGGTCCAGTCAATCGCCCATACATCAACATTGTCTGGGTCAAACCCTTCATCGGTCGGATGCAGGCCATTCACGTCAGTCGTCAGCATTTGGGCCCATTCAATGAACTCAGCCCCATTCTGCGGCAAGGCATTCGGATCTAAGCCAGCTTCTTCTACCAGCTGGGTGTTGTACCACAGCAGCCAACCATGATTATCAAAGGGAACGGCCATCGTTTGGCCATCAATCGTAATGGCACTCATCAAGGCAGCATTGAAGTCGTCCTTGGCCAGCGAGCCATCGTCGTAGATGACGCTGTCCAGCGGCATCATCAAACCTTCGGCGGCCATTTGAGCCACTTCGGCAGCGTGGAAAATGACCATATCGGGCGGTGTGCCGGCAGCCGTCGCTGTTGGGTATTTCTGGAAGAAGATATCCCAGGGAATACCTTCAGAGCTGAGGCAAATATCGGGGTTTTCATTGGCAAAATTTTCCAGCATGACGGCAAAAACAGCGCCATCTGTACCGGTTAGACCATGCCAAAGAATCAGGGGATCTTCACAATCACCAAAGGCATTCACAATGGGCGTTGGCTCTGGGGTGGGCGCATTGGGATCGACAACTTCTTCTTCCGCTGCGGCATCATCACCCGTATCGGCAACATCAGTTGAACCCTCGTCGGTGGAACCAGCGGGTTCATCGGTTGTGTCTCCGCCACCACAGGCAGCCAACAACAAGGCAAATCCCAACAAAACAAGCAGGCTTAACAAATATTTTCTCATCACATCATCCTCTCTTTTTTGTGTCACATTGTGTTGTGTCTTCACAACAGACGATTATTTCGACGCAGGCAGGACGCAGCGTCGTACAAAACACAGGGAAAGTGAAACTGTACGCTGACTCAGCGCATTCGATGAGCTGTATCTCTATAGCAATTTATTAAGTTTTATTTAGGTGGTTTCCCGTTCAATAAAACGGCATGGGACTTCAATGCGTCGGCTAGGACCAGTGTAATTTCCCTGGATGCGCTCGAAGATTGCTTTCGCAAGCTGTATACCCATTTCAGCAGGATATTGGGCGACCGTTGACAAGCGCGGACTTATCCAGGATGCAGTAGGAATGTCATCAAATCCCACGATGGCGATATCTTCTGGTATGCGTAGACCACTTTGCTTGATGGCCTCCATGGCTCCGATAGCCATGAGGTCATTACAGGCAAAAACGGCCGTTGGCGGTTCAGGTAAAGAAAGGAGCTTCTGCATGGCTTGATAACCACTCTCAGGCGACCAATCTCCTTCCAATTCATATTCTGCTTGCTGCTCCAACCCCACATTAAGCAGCGCGTCTTTAAAACCTTTGTGGCGTCTGGCTCCGGCCGGGAAGTTATCCGTAACGCCGATAAACCCCAGCTGTGAATGCCCCTTCTCCGTATGAAGCCAGGTGACAACATCGTAAGTAGCCTGCCGGTCATTACCGAAGGCAATGTCAACCTGAGGATGGGTAAGGTGTTGACCCACGGCAGCGACGATGGAGCCAGTGCGTTCGACCAACTCATCAAGATCGTCATCAGACAAGTGATACGGAACCATGATGATGCCATCAACCGGGCGGCGAATGACCGAATTTATAAAGTGCTGTTCGCCTTCCAGCGTATGGTCCGTATTGGCGATCATCGTGTCGTATTGGTGGGCATTCGCCGCATCCTGCACCGCGCGCACCAGTGGATGGTAGAACGGGTTCGTGATGTCGGCGATCATCAGGGCGATCATGCGGGTTTTTTGGCCACGCAAACTGCCGGCATGAAGGTTTGGCTGGTATTTGAGCTGCTGGGCTGCCTCCAGGACACGCTGGCGCGTTTCCTCGCCGATGGTAATTGGCCCGTTCGTCTCGTTGAGCACGCGTGAAACCGTGCTCTGCGAGACGTTGGCCAATTTGGCTACATCGTGCATGGTCACTGAATTGCGGTTGGCATTTCGCTTGGTGCTTGCCATTACTACGCCCTTATTTTAATTGTGGGTTGCGGTCAGTGAAGCTAACGTTGGTTCAGTTGCAATGAATGAAACTCGTACGCATAAGTTATGCATACGTATGCGGTACAACGTATTAAAGCATACGTTTGCACAATTGTCAAAGGGAAATTTTGTACAAAACAAACAGCCGTGATGCTAACGACATCACGGCTGCTTCAAGTTCACGAAAAATCCGCGAACAATTATTAAGTTGGAGAAATTTAGAATTAGTAGACGGCGTGGTTCCAGAGAAGTTCTTTCTTGAAGCCAGATACGGTGGTGTTTTCGTCGATAAGCAGATATTCGATACCGGCCAGTTCCGCAAAATCTTCCATGTACTCTGGCGTGAGGGAGAGGCTAAAGCCAGTGTGATGCGCCCCACCCGCCAAAATCCAGGTGGCGGCGGCCACCTTCAGGTTGGGCTGCGGCGTCCACAAGGCGCGGGCTACCGGCAGCTTGGGCAGCGGCGCTTCTGTAGGCACCACGTCTACGGTGTTCACAATCAGGCGGAAGCGCGGCCCCAGGTCGATGAGTGAGGCGTTGATGGCTGGCCCGGTTTGCGAATCAAACACAAGCCGCACGGGGTCTTCTTTGCCGCCAATGCCCAGCGGATGAATTTCCAGCGTGGGCTTGCCGCTGGCGATGCTGGGGCAGATTTCCAGCATGTGGGCACCAAGCACTTTGTTGCCGGAGGGGCTGAAGTGGTAAGTGTAATCTTCCATGAAGGAGGTACCGCCTTTCAGTCCAGCGCTCATCACTTTCATAGCGCGCAGCAATGCGGCCGTTTTCCAGTCCCCTTCCCCACCAAAGCCGTAGCCATCAGCCATGAGCCGCTGGCTGGCCACGCCGGGCAGCTGCTTGATGCCGTGCAAATCTTCAAAAGTATCTGTGTATCCTTTGAAGCCACCTTCTTCTAAAAAGGTGCGGATGCCCAGCTCAATGCGGGCGGCATCGCGCAGGGCTTGCCGCTGGCTGCCGCCATCTTGCAGCGTGGGCGCCAGGGTATATTCTTGTTCGTAGACGGCGATGAGGTCAGAAACGGCCGTTTCCGACACCTTATTGATATACGCCACCAAATCACCCACGCCGTAGCCGTTAACCGCGTAGCCAAGCTGCTGCTGCGCCGATACTTTGTTGCCTTCGGTTACGGCCACTTCGCGCATGTTATCGCCAAAGCGGGCAAATTTGGCCCCTTGGGCATCGTGCCAGGCAGCGGCGACCCGCTGCCAGACGTTGATCCGTTCCAGCACTTCGGGGTCTTGCCAATGGCCCACAATCACCTTGCGCACCAGCCGCATCCGCGCGCCAATGTAACCAAATTCGCGCCCGCCGTGGGCCGTCTGGTTCAGGTTCATGAAGTCCATATCGATGGTGGCCCAAGGGATCTCCGCATTAAACTGCGTATGCAGTTGGGCAAATGGCTTTTGCAGGGCGCTCAGGCCCGCAATCCACATTTTTGCCGGGGAGAAAGTATGCATCCAGAAGATGAGGCCAATGCAGTTGGGCGCGGCATTAGCTGCCTGGCAGACGTTGTAAACTTCTTCGGGCGTGGTGACAATCGGTTTAAAAACAACCTTGACGGGCAATTGGTCGGAGGCGTCTAGCGCTTCGGCGATGACGGCCCCATTGGCCGCAACTTGCTCCAGCGCCTCGGGCCCATATAAATGTTGGCTGCCTACCACAAACCAGGTTTCTAACGGTGAAAAAACGTCACTGTTCATTTTTTATTCCTTAAAGTTAAATTTTTTAGAAATTATTGACCGTACACGTTTTGGTAGCGGTCATACAGCTTGTCGATGTCGCTTTGGGCGATTGTCAATGGCGTGCCCATCTGCAAGGAGGTCCAGGCGATGGCGGCGTTGTCCTCGGTCATAACGGCCGCTTTTACCGCTTTCTCGGCGGTGGGGCCAACGGTAAACACGCCGTGGCTTTGCAGCAGGCAGGCGGGGCTGCGGCTGTCCTTTAGCGTTTCCACCACCACCTGGCCGATTTCCTCACCGCCAATCAGGGCAAAGCCGCCGCAGGGAATATCGCCGCCAAATTCGTCGCCCATGGCGGTGGTGATACAGGGAATGGAACGGCCGTGTGTGGCAAAGGCCGTAGCGTAGCGTGAATGGGTATGGACAATGCCGTTCACCTGCGGCGTGTGGCGGTAAATGTAGCAATGCGAAGCCGTGTCCGACGATGCTTTGTACTCCCCCTCCACGATCTCGCCGTTGATATTGACCACCACCATGTTTTCCGGCGTCAGGTCCGGGAATTTGATGCCGCTTGGTTTGATCACGACCAGATTCGTTTCAGGATCGCGGGCACTGATATTGCCGCTGGTCCAGGCAACCAGGTTATTATTGGGCAGTTCTGCGTGCAAGTCACACACCATTTGGCGTAGTTTTTCTAACATATTCTTTTTCCTCATTTGCTTACTGGGAATAAGCTACTTCATGGCCTGAACGGCCGTTCTCTCAATTACCAATCCCGCCTTGTACCGTGCCATAAACGTCTCAAAGCCCACCACATCTACCGGATCAGGCGCAATCGTCGTACCAGCCTCCCCGGCAAATACATTGTTTGTGAGATAAGTTTCCAGCGGCTCATCGGCTGTTTTGCGCAGCATGTACGCAGCCAGCAAGGCAATGCCCCAAGCACCGCCCTCACCCGCCGTTTCCATCACCGAAACCGGCACCTTCATGGCGGCCGCCATCATCTTCTGGCCCACTTCCGCCGTTTTGAAAAAGCCACCGTGCCCCAGAATCTGATCGATTTCCACCTTTTCTTTAACAAAAAGAATGTCCAGACCAATTCTCATGGCACCCAGCGAAGCAAACAGATGGGTGCGCATGAAGTTTGCCAGCGTAAAATTGCTTTCCGGGGTACGCACAAAAAGCGGCCGTCCTTCTTCCAGATGGGTGATGTGCTCGCCAGAGAAATAGTTGAAGGCCAGCAGCCCACCGGCATCCGCCTCACCCGTGAGTGCTTTTTGGTACAGCATTTCAAACAGTCGGGATTGATCCATCTCGACCCCCAGCGCTTCGGTAAATTCGTGGAACAAGCCCACCCAGGCATTAATGTCTGAGGTGCAGTTGTTGCTGTGGACCATCGCTACCGGTTTGCCCGTCGGCGTCGTCACCATATCAATCTCGGGATACAGTTTGGAGAGTGCCTTCTCCAACACAATCATGGCAAAGACGGAGGTGCCTGCGGAGACGTTGCCGGTGCGCTGGGCCACGCTGTTGGTGGCCACCATGCCCGTGCCCGCATCCCCTTCGGGCGGGCAGAGGGGAATGCCAACTTGCAATTGTCCGGTTGGGTCAAGCAGTTTGGCACCTTCGGCGGTAAGCGTTCCGGCATTTTCGCCAGCCACCAGCACTTTGGGCAGAATATCCAGCAGCTTGTAGGGCATGCCCTCAGCAGCGAGCAGGTCATCAAACAGCCCCACCATGTGGGCATCGTAATCATTGATGGTGCTGTCGATGGGGAATACGCCGGAGGCTTCGCCAATGCCCAGCACTTTTTGCCCCGTTAGCTGCCAATGCACGTAACCGGCCAGCGTGGTTAAAAAGGAAATGTCTCTAACATGCGCTTCTTTGTTCAGGATCGCCTGGTACAGGTGAGCGATGGTCCAGCGCTGCGGGATGTTAAATTGGAAATGGCCTGTAAGTTGTTCGGCCGCCTGCCCGGTGATGGTGTTGCGCCAGGTACGGAAGGGGGCCAGCAAATTGCCAGTCTCATCAACGGCAATGTAACCATGCATCATGCCGCTAAACCCAATCGCCCCGATGGTTTGCAAGGTCACGTTGTATGTCTCGGAAACCGCTGCGGCCAGTTCGCGATAGCTTTCCTGTAAACCCGCCCAGACGTCTTCCAGACGATAGGTCCAGATGCCGTCTTCGTAGCGGTTTTCCCATTCAAAACTGCCAGCAGCGATTGGCGTGTGATCTTCGCCAATCAATACCGCCTTGATGCGCGTCGAACCAAACTCAATGCCAAGGGCGGTTTTGCCGCTTTCAATGGCTTGGGAAATATCGTTCCGGTTCATGTTCCACTCCTTTAATTTGAGGTTGTTATTTCACGCTTATTTTTGAGGTAACGGCCGTTCCCCCACCACACATCTCTACACACAAAATTTAGCCAGGATACCAAATCTGCCTTGGATCATCCTCCGCACGAACGTAAGTCCAGGCCGAGTCGATCAGTTTGGGCAAATCATAGTCAGGTCGCCAGCCCAGCAGAAATTTTGCCTTACTGTTGTCCAGCCAGGTCGAATGGTACGGTGTCTTAATCGGCACAGCGGGCAGCCCATACTTCTCCGCCAGATAGTCGGCCATCTCGCCGTAATCAACTGGCTCATCCATACAGATGTTGAAAGTTTGCTGGCGGGCTTGAGGATTATCGAGCGCTAAAAGAATCGCGCTAACCAAATCCTCAACATGCACAAAATTGCGCTTGACGGGGTTCCCCTCTGGATCTAGCATGATCGGGATGGTTTGGGATTCAACATAGGCTTCCGCAAGAGACTGGTCCACCAGGTCACGCCAACGCGGTCCCCCAAACACATCCTCTCCAAAAGAAAGCTGGTACTTAAAATCATCCTTTTCCATGATCCAGGGCGCACGCAAGCAGCAGCCGTTCAGATCATACTGGACGTAGTATTGCTCCAGCATGGCTTCTTCCAACACTTTGGAAAGCGCGTAACAGCCTGGGTAAGCGGTGTGCGGCTGGGCTTCCGTGACCGGCAGCGCATGGGGATATACAAAATGACCAACGGCCGCATCGCCGCCGATCATAATGAATTGTTCAAATGTGGCGGAGGTGCGGCAGGTTTCCAACAGCCAAAAGAGACCTTTTACCGCCACATCCATGATTTGCTCAGGAGTTTCCTTTACAGTCGCCAGATGAACAATGTGGGTCACATCAGCCAGGGCTGTTTCCACAGTTTCTAGCTGTTCAATCGAGCCGTGCACAGCTTCAAGGCGTGGATGAGGCTCTAATTCACGGTTATGGTACAGGGCGCGGACAATGAAAGAATCAAACTGTGAGTCGGCCAACAGCCGCTTAATCAACGTCTGGCCTACTTTTCCCGTGGCACCGGTGACCAGTATA
Source organism: Ardenticatenaceae bacterium (assembly GCA_020634565.1). Taxonomy (GTDB): domain Bacteria; phylum Chloroflexota; class Anaerolineae; order Promineifilales; family Promineifilaceae; genus Leptofilum. The sequence goes on along the minus strand of JACKBN010000003.1, from coordinate 559,571 downwards.
CGCTTCATGCGAACCTCTCCCTAAACTCACATCGGTCGTTATTTTGAAGCAAATGCGGCACACATTTATGTGGAGAACAAAAAGTAACTTGAGATTAAATCGCTCATTAGCTCTTTTTGTTCTCCTAAAAGTAATTTTCATTTGCCTGATTGGCATTCATGATATTTGTTGAAAATTACTTAAAGACCCACCTGCACCTGGCGTGGACCTTAAAACGTGTGCCGCAGCCTGTTATCCACTTTTGTTTTTGTTGTAGACGTCAAAGAAAACGGCCGCTAGTAAAACCAGCCCCTTAATTACCTGCTGCCACTCAATGCCAATGCCCAAAATAGACATGCCATTGTTCATCACACCCATCACAAACGCCCCGATAACGGCCCCAATGATGGTACCCACCCCACCGGACATCGAAGCGCCACCGATAAAACAGGCAGCAATAACATCCAGTTCAAACGCATTACCCGCTTTGGGCGTCGCCACGTTGAGCCGCGCCGCAAAAACAAGACCAGCCAATGCCGAAAGGACGCCCAAATTGACAAAGGTAAAAAAGGTCAGCCGCTCTGTATTCACACCTGAGAGCTTGGCCGCTTTTTCATTACCGCCGATGGCAAAAATACGACGGCCTAAAGTTGTCTGATTGGCCACAAAGGTATAAACCACAATCAAAATAAACAGCACCACCAGCACATTGGGCAAACCCTTATAAGACGCCATCAAATAAGACAAATACATGATGGCCCCGGTCAAAACCGCATTTTTCAAAATGAAAAGCGGCAAGGGGGTGACATTGATATGATACTCCTGCTGCTTACGTCTGGTTTGAAAGTCAAAATAAATTAACGTCGCTGAAACAAGCGCACCCATTAACAGTGCCGTGATATTCAAGGTTTCATTGCCAAAGATGTCCGCAATAAAGCCCGTGCTTAGCTTTTGAAATCCTGTGGGGAATGGACCAATGGATTGCCCTTCCAACAGAGCCAGTGTTAAACCGCGAAACACCAACATACCGGCCAGTGTCACAATGAAGGAGGGGATTTTTTGATAAGCTACCCAGTAACCTTGAGCCGCCCCAATAATAGCTCCGAGGAACAGGCAAGCAATAATGGTGACGATAAAGTTCAACTCATAGCTGACTGTCATCACGGCGGCCGAGGCACCTACAAAAGCCACAATGGAGCCTACAGACAAATCAATATGCCCGGCCACAATTAACAGCAACATCCCAATCGCCATAATAACGATGTAGCTGTTCTGAAGAATCAAGTTGGTCAGATTAACCGGCTTCATCAAAATGCCGTCGGTCATGATCTGGAAAAAGATCATAATCGCAATCAAAGCAACCAACATGCCATATTGGCGAATATTTACCCTTAATACTTTTGAGAGTCCGGCCAAAGGGTTACTGGTGGTAACCACTTGATCTGGTGTTATGTCACTCATGATGCAACTTTCTCCTCTTGGCGCATAATGCTTTGCATAATCTTCTCCTGTGAGGCTTCTGCTTTCGGCATTTCTCCAACAATACGTCCCGCGTTCATTACATAGATGCGATCGCAAACCCCTAAAATCTCCGGCAGTTCGGATGAGATAAGGATAATGCCTTTGCCTTCGTCAGCTAATTGATTGATGATGGTATAAATTTCATATTTGGCGCCCACATCAATGCCGCGGGTTGGTTCATCTAAAATCAGTACGTCAGGATTGGCAAACAACCATTTGCTTAAAACGACTTTTTGCTGGTTGCCCCCAGACAAATTAACGGTTTTCTGCATGATGCTGGAACATTTAATGCTCAGTTTATCACGATATTCGCGAGCTACGGCCAATGACTTAGGCTGGTTGATAATCAGACGGTCGGCAATGCCCTTAAGGTTGGCTAGCGAGATATTATTTTTAATGTCATCAATCAGAATAAGTCCGTAGTTTTTGCGATCTTCAGTAACGTAAGCCAGCCCATTGGAAATCGCTTTATCTATCGAGCTCACATCAATTTCCTGGCCATGCTTATACACTTTGCCGGTGATATGACGGCCGTATGAATGCCCAAATACACTCATGGCCAATTCCGTGCGACCAGCGCCCATCAAACCCGCAATCCCCACAACCTCGCCCCGTTTTACGTGCAGATTCACATTATGCACCATTTTGCGATCGTCATGCAGCGGATGATAAACATTCCAACCTTTCACCTCAAAAATCACATCAGAAATATTAGGCTCACGGACAGGATAACGATTTGTCAGATCGCGCCCTACCATCCCTTTGACAATGCGATCTTCGGTAATGGCTTCTTTGTGGCAGTCCAGGGTTTCAATCGTTGCGCCGTCGCGCAAAATCGTGATCGAATCGGCCACCTTGGAAACTTCATTCAGTTTATGCGAGATAAGAATGGAGGAGATGCCCTGCTGCTTAAATTCCAACAGCAGATCAAGCAGGGCGTCACTGTCGCTTTCATTCAAGCTGGAGGTTGGTTCATCCAAGATGAGGAGTTTTACTTCTTTGGACAGCGCCTTGGCAATTTCAACAAGCTGCTGCTTCCCCACACCCAGGTCAGTAATCAACGTTTCAGGCGCTTCATTGAGGCCCACTTTTTTCAAAAGCTCCTGGGTTTTACCAATGGCCTCGTACCAGTTGATAATGCCATTCTTTTGCCGCTCGTTACCCAGGAAAATATTTTCGGTAATTGAAAGCAGGGGAACCAGGGCAAGTTCCTGGTGAATAATAACAAGCCCTAAATTTTCACTATCACGAACATCTCTAAAGCGGCATTCCTGGCCCTGATAATATATTTGGCCTGTATACTCCCCGTGGGGGTAAACGCCGCTTAACACTTTCATCAGTGTAGATTTGCCGGCCCCATTTTCACCAACCAGCGCATGAATTTCGCCCTGACGAACGGTGAAATTAACATTGTCTAGCGCTTTAACACCTGGAAATGTTTTTGTGATGTTGCGCATTTCCAAAATTATGTCTGACATGATTGTTCTCCCGGCATTGCTAAGTCGCAGACGACACTGATGGTGAGTGTGGGCACACCAGCCGGAGCCAGGTACCCACACCCTTTATTTAGCTTACTTCAATTTTATTCGAATTCTTCGGCCGTATAGTAACCGGTTTCGATGAGTGCTGCTTCCCAGTTGTTGATGTCAACACTAATGGGAACAAGCAGGTAAGAAGGTACGATTTTAACACCATTTTCGTAGGTTTCGGTGTCATTGACGGGCACTTCTTCACCGCTCAACAGAGCATCTACCATAGCCACGGTTTGCTTGGCCAACTCGCGGGTGTCTTTAAAGACCGTTGAGGTTTGTTCACCAGCCAAAATGGATTTGACGGAAGGAACTTCTGCATCCTGCCCGGTTACGACGGGCATTGGCAGATCATCGCTGCCGTAGCCAACGCCTTTCAGCGAGGAGATGATACCGATGCTCAACCCATCGTAGGGGGAGAGTACGGCGTCAACACGTTCTTCGGTGTAGTAAGCGCTGAGCAGGTTTTCCATACGTGCCTGAGCAGTGGCACCGTCCCAACGGAGGGTGGAAACCTGGTCCATGCCCATCTGGCCGCTTTGTACAACCAGTTGGCCATTGTCGATGTAGGGCTGCAGAACAGACATAGCGCCATCGTAGAAGAAGTAGGCGTTGTTGTCATCGGGGGAACCACCAAACAGTTCGATGTTGAAGGGGCCATTGCCATCGGCCAAGCCGAGTGCATCTTCGATGTAGCTGGCCTGCAACACACCCACCTGGAAGTTATCGAAGGTGGCATAGTAGTCTACGTTGGCGGAGTCACGGATAAGGCGGTCATAAGCAATGACTTTGATGTCCTGGTCTGCGGCTTGTTGCAGCACGTCTGAGAGGGTGGTGCCGTCAATAGCAGCAATAATCAGGACGTCTACGCCTTTGGTAACCATGTTTTCAATTTGAGCTAACTGGTTCGGGATATCATCTTCGGCGTATTGCAGGTCTGTTTCATACCCTTGTTCTTCAAAGAACTGAACCATCGACTCGCCGTCAGAAATCCAGCGGGTGGAGGATTTGGTCGGCATGGAGATACCAATGGAGTAACCTTCGCCAGTGGTCTCGGCAACTTCTTCGGTATCGGCGTCGGTCGTTTCGGCGGTTGTATCTTCAGTGGTTTCCTCAGCTTCTTCTTCAGAGGAGCCACAAGCGGTGAAGATAAACATCGCCAGAAGGGCAATTAACAGCAGAAACAGTTTTCTAAATTTCATTTTCTCTTCCTTTTTTGTATGTTTTTTGTGCCATTGGGCACGTTTATACTTTGCTTTTTGTTGGCTGCTTCTGACAAATTGTCAGAGCGTGGTGAATCCTGGTACGGTAAACATCTAATCGGTTAAGCTTTTGCCATATACGCTCCTTTGGTCAAATGCCTCAGACCTTACAGCGATAAGGGTAAACCAGTGTAAACGAGTTACTTCTTGCTACGATCAGGGTAATTGTTATCGTTCCCGTTAACGATAACATCTTAACATACAATCGGGGGGCGTCAAGGCCTACACGGCCGTTTTTCGGGCAAAATGTGTAATATTGCAGGAAAATTTTGGACAAATTACCCGAATCTCTCCAGCCTGTTTGGCAAATACTTCTTATTATTCCCGTTTCATTGCCATTTTCGTCAAGTTTTTGAATTCATTGACACTGTTTTGGCACTATGCTACACTGATTTATGTTATCGTTAACGGTCGGGGCGTTAATCTACTTTAATTCCAACTTTTGGGGCATACGATGCAATACAAACGAGTGACGCTAAAAGAGGTGGCAGCGGCAGCGGGTGTTTCAACACAAACCGTTTCGCGCGTGGTGAACGGCCGTCCCGATGTGGCCGACGATACCCGAGTACATGTACAAAAAATCATTGATGACCTGGGCTACCAGCCGAGTAAAATTGCCCGCAGCCTGATTCAGGGGCAAAGTTACACCATAGGCGTGGTGAGTGCCAGCATTGGTTTGTATGGCCCCTCACTGGTTTTAACCGGAATTCAGGAAGCGGCCGTTGCGGCAGATTATTCGTTGATGCTCCAGATTTTGCCCCATGCGGAAACATTTGATGCTCGAAAAGTGGTGCGTGAGATTTTGTCTTACCATGTGGACGGCATTTTGTGGGCCATCCCAGAAATTGGGCAAAATCGGGACTTGGTGCAGCAAGCGCTGCCCAATTTAGACGTACCCATAGTCTTTTTTAACCTGCAACCCCGCCCCAATTTGGTTACCGTGATCATCGACAACAAACATGGCGGCTGCCTGGCGACCCAGCACCTGATTGACCAGGGACGCAAAAATATTGGCTTGATCACCGGGCCAATGAACTGGTGGGAAGCCCGTCAACGTGAGCTGGGTTGGCGGCAAGCTTTGGCGGAAAACGGCCGTTCCGTCGATGAAAGCTACATTACCAATGGTGACTGGACGCCCCGCAGCGGCGAACATTGCATTCGCATGCTGCTGGAGTGGCATCCCGAGATGGACGCCGTTTTTGTCTGCAACGACCAGATGGCCCTGGGCGCGATGAAAGTAGCCCGACAAATGGGGCGACAAATCCCCGACGATCTGGCGGTTGTGGGCTTTGATGACATCCCTGAATCCCCCTACTTTTCCCCCTCACTCACCACCGTACGGCAGGATGTTGCCGAAATGGGACGGCAGGGTGTAAAGCAGCTGCTCACGCTTATCAATGAAACCACCCTGGAATCACCCTCCGTTGTTCTAAAGCCAACGCTCATTGTGCGTGGCAGCTCACACTGTACGGAGCCGTAGTTGAGGTGGCTGGCTGCCCGAAACGGGTCACTTTTCACTTTCCCCCTCCCCTCGTACACTTACCGCATGAACAATGAAATTATTCTGACCCAACAAGAAGGTATTGCCACGCTGCGCGTCAACCGGCCAGAAGCGCGCAATGCCCTGAACTGGACCGCCCAGGCGCAGTTTGCCGACGCGGTGGCGACCATTCAGGCCGATACGGCCGTTCGCGTCCTCATCATCACCGGCACGGGCAACAAAGCATTTGTCTCTGGCGGGGATTTAAAAGAGTTAAGCCAGCATCCCGAGCGGGAAGCGGGTGAACGGCTCAACCGGGTGATGCGGGATGCCCTGGTGCAGCTTACGCAGCTGCCCATCCCGGTGATTGCCGCCGTGAATGGGGATGCCTTTGGCGGCGGCTGTGAAATCCTTACCGCCTGCGATTTGCGCCTGGCGGCCAGCCACGCCCGCTTTTGCTTTGCCCAGGTGCGCAACGCGTTGTGCACCGGCTGGGGTGGCACCGGACGGCTGGTCAATTTGCTGGGTCAGGCCCGGGCGCTCGATTTGCTGCTGACCGCCCGCATTTTTACGGCGGAGGAAGCGCAGCAGATGGGGCTGGTGCAACAAGTGGTGGCCGATAATGTGGATTTGGAAACGGCCGTTACCCAACTGGCCCACGCCCTCACCCAACTGCCCCAACACGCCCTCGCTGCCAGCAAACAGCTCATCTATGCGGCCAGCCAAGAGGCTCCAACAGACGTGAACCAGCTGGAAACAAAACTTTTTGTAGATCTATGGGCCGAGCCGGATCATCTGGAAGCGCTGGCCGCCTTTCAGCAAAAACGCAAGCCGATTTTTGGCCATCAGTAGGGGCGACCCGGCGGGTCGCCCTTGCCGTTGGTGACGGCAAGCAAACAGGAGAGAAAAATGGACGGAACCAGACGCGCCGACATCAAGATCGGCCAACAAGTGGCCATTGTGCTGAAGCAAGACCAGCGCACGGGCAAACTTACTGAAGGCATTGTGCAAACGATCCTCACCAAGTCGGCCACGCACCCGCACGGCATTAAGGTGCGGCTGCAAAGTGGAGCGGTGGGCCGCGTCAAGCAAATTTTGGGCGAGTAACCTCCGGGAGGTTGCGGTAAAATAAGGGCATGTATGATCAAATTGCCCGCTTTTACGATTTAACCCACGCCAACCTCACCGACGACATTCCCCTGCTCCTCAAATTGGCAGCAGCCACCGACGGCCCCCTGCTGGAATTAGGCTGCGGCTCTGGGCGACTGCTGCTGCCGCTGGCGCAGGCGGGGCACACCGTCACCGGGCTAGATTTATCTGCAGAAATGTTGGCCAGAGCGCGATCCAGAGTCGGGCAACTGGCAACGGCCGTTCAAAACCGCATCACCCTCCACGAAGCAGACATGACCAACTTTGCTCTGTCAGACGCACCGCCGTTTGGCCTGGCAATCATCCCGTACAATACCCTGTTTCATTTAGACACCGCGCAAGTCGTGGCCACGCTGCGCCAGGTGAAAAACTATTTGGGGGCAAACGGCCGTCTTTTCATTGACGTCGCCAATCCCGTGGATATTGCCAGCACGCCAGAAGATAACCTACTCAGTCTGGAAAACGTGCTTACAGACCCGGAAACCCGCGAGTTGATTGTGCATCTGGCGAGTAACCGGCTGGATACGGCCAACCAAACCCTGCACATCACCTGGATTTACGACGTCTCCGCCCCCGACGGCGGGCCAGTGCACCGCACCGTCGCCTACGGCGCCTATCATTACCGCTACCCGCACCAGCTAGAGCTGCTGCTGCAAGAAGCAGGCTTCAAACTGCTGCACCTTTGGGGCGACTACGACCAATCCCCCTACGACGAAACCAGCGACCGACTGCTGCTTTTAGCCGCCAAGAAGGAATAATCCACAGATTACGCAGATTTCCACAGATTATAAAGCCAATCTCTACGCCCTCTGTGCATTCTGTGGCAAAACAAGGAGAAAAACATGGAATTTCGTAAACTCGGCCGCACGGGCCTCAAAGTTTCCACCATTTGCCTGGGCACCATGCAGTTTGGCTGGTCGGCCGATGAAGCCACCAGCCACCGCATCATGAGCCACGCCATCGAGCTGGGCTGCAACTTCTTCGACACGGCCGATGTTTACTCTCGCTGGGCCGAAGGCAACGATGGCGGCGTCAGTGAGCAAATCATCGGCAACTGGCTGGCCCAAAGCGGCACCCGACGTGACAGCATCGTGCTGGCCACCAAAGTGCGCGGCCAAATGGGAGACGGCCCCAACGATCAGGGCTTGTCGCGCGTACACATCATGACGGCCGTTGAAGACAGCCTGCGCCGCCTGCAAACCGATTACATCGACCTGTACCAGGTGCATTGGCCCGATGAGGAAACCCCGCTGGATGAAACGCTCTCGGCCCTGACCGACCTGGTGCGGGCGGGCAAGGTGCGCTACATCGGCTGTTCCAACTATCCCGCCTGGCTGCTCACCAAAGCGTTATGGATCAGCGATGTCAAAAATCTGGTGCGCTTCGACAGTTTACAGCCGCATTACAGCCTGGTGCATCGCGCCGAATTCGAGCGGGAACTCCAGCCACTTTGCCTGGATCAGGGCATCGGCGTGATTCCGTACAGCCCACTGGCAGGCGGCTTCCTCACCGGCAAATATCGCCGCGACACGCCCCTGCCCGACTCCAAACGAGCCGAAGGGGTGCGCAGCCGCTACATGAACGAACAGGGATTTACGGCCGTTGATAAACTGGAAGTCATTGGCCGCATCCACAACGCCACTATCCCGCAAACAGCTATCGCCTGGGTGCTGGCCAACCCCGCCGTCAGCTCAGCCATCATCGGGGCCAACTCCATTGCTCAACTGGAAGATACGGTGCAGGGCGCCAACGTTTCGCTTTCGGCCCAAGACAAAGCCGCTCTGGACGAGACCACAGCGTGGCAATAAATGTCTGTGTAGCCGCGGATTCTTTCCGCGCCAAACGAGCGCAGTAAGAAACTGCGGCTACTAAAATAGCCGCGCTTGGCGGGGTAGTTCTTCCTCACCCGGACCATGCCATTGGTATGCCTTCAGGTCAATCCGGTCTTTCACAAAAGGGATGCCCTCATTTTCCAGCAGCTGGCGCTGCTTTTCCGCCCCAGGGCGCTGACTAATTTTGCCCTGCGAATTAATGACGCGCTGCCAAGGCACATCAGCCGGGCAAGCCGCCATGCCATTGCCCACCCACCGCGCGCCAAATGCATCATACTCATCAGGCTCCACACCTGCCGGGCACGGGATGAGCTGCGCCAGTTGGCCGTAGGTGGCCACGCGCCCAGGCGGAATCTGGCGGGCCAACTGCCACACCTGCTCATAAAAAGGTTGGGGATCAGGAAGCGAGGGAATGTTCATCTATCTAACCACTCTTTGCAAAATAGGTCCGCAGCCAGGTGGCTAACGGTTCAGCAATTTTAATGTCGCTGATGGCATCCGGCTGTAAGGTGCGCTCTTCATACGTAAAGCAGGTCAGCTCATTAAACGACTGCGCGCGGCGCGCGACCGGCACCGAATCATGCAAATTGTACGGGTAATTGTAGGTGGGCGGCAAAATGCGGATGCGCTGTTTATCCAGTTCAGCGACCAGCAGGGCACTCCACACCGCCTGGTGCAGAAAGATGCGGTGCCGCACGTCCTGGCAAGCGGCCGTTTGATACGCCTGATCCGCCACAAGCTGGGAAAACAGCGCAAACCAGCGTTGCAGCAGCCCTTTTGCCGGATTGATGGCAAAGGCATGGGTGTTGAAATAGGCGCGAATCGGCTCTTGCCCAATAAAAGTTTCCACCGTAAGCGGCACATCTTCAAGCCCCACCACCTCCACCACTTTTTGCCAGAACAGATCTAGTGGCTCATCAGGCGACAACCCTACATTTTTGATGTGCACGGGGCGAACGGCCGTATCAACCGCAGCTCCCAAATCAAACAAGTCCGGCGGCTGCACCACCAGGCATTCCGGGTCAATCAAAACCAGCGTTTGCACCTCTGGCGCAGCCAGCGCTTCTGCCTGGGCACAGGCAAACACCTTGTCCGCAAAGAAATATTGTTTGACGCTCGTTGGCACATCTAGCGGAATGATTTCCACATTTTCGGCAGCCAAATCTGGCCTTGGCCCGATGGTAAACACCCAGACGGGACAAAGGCGCCAATCGCCGCCAAAGGCACGAATGCTTGCAATGAGAAGGCGCACAAAATTGGCCTCATCGGCCGTGCGCACGAGAGTTAAAAAGATGAGTTTGTCGGGGGCGGTGGACATCACAATGGCTCCTGGTTTGCACTCGCTTTGGGGTGATAAAAATAGCTATTCCCCACCGACAGTATACAAATTCGGCTTCGGCAGCGTCAACAAAATTTGTTCAATCCAGCGGAACCAATCTACCCTGGCGCAGGCGGTAAGCGGTGTAATTGGGATAAAGCGCACGCAGCTCCTGGTTGGCTGCATTGCCCAAATTTCGAGCGAAAACGAAACGGCCGTTCACATCCCCCTCGTTCCCTAAAAACAGCTCGCCGTACTCCCACCAGTTGCCCGTGGGGCTATCTACGAAGATGAGCGCTGGCTCACTGGGCGGAACGGCCGTTTCCACCGCCGCTACCTTGTCCCCTACCACATAATTAAAGCCGCGATAGCTGCCCATCTGGCTGGGCAGCGTGAAGAAAATATTGCCGAGGATGAGCAGCGTGAGCGGAACGGCCGTTAACCACCAGCCCCCGCGCCCACCCAACCAATTGGCCAACGCTTGAACCCCGCGCGCCGTCAACAGCAGCAGGGCCGGCAGCGCCCCGTACAGATAGCGCGGCCCGTACATGATGCCCGAATGCCAGTAAAACGCCTCAGCCACCACTAAGGAAACAACCGTTGCCAGCAAAATCCAGTCAGTACGGGACGCGCGTTTCAGCAAAAAGCCCAGCCACAAAAAAGCAAACGTCACCAATGGCACCCAGCCAAACAGATCGCTTTGCAGAGCCTGCCAGTTCCGCAAAATGTTGTGCAGTCCGCGCTGCGGCGTGTGGCCGCGCGGCGGCTGGCTAGGATCGCTGCGCCACAGCACAATGTAGCCAGGGTCTTCGTTGAGCAAACCAATTTCCAGCAGATTCGGCGCTTCGCCCACATCGTCGCCAAAGCCAAGCTGGTCGTACGGCCAAAATAGCAGGCGCGGATCTTGCAGCGGATCGCCCGTGACGGCCCACTGGTAGACAAACAGCAGCGCCACCAGCGGCAGCAACCCCGCCAGCCAAATGGCCCCATGCCGCAGCCGCGCCCGCCAAGTCAATGGGCTAAACCAAGTTGTCAGTAAGAAAAAGGGGGCCACGATGGCAACGGCCGTTAACTGTCGCGTCAAAAAAGCCATCCCCGCTGCCAATCCAGCTATCAAAGCAAAAACAAATCTCTGTGCCCCTCTGTGCCTCCTCTGCGTAACTCTGTGTTCCCGCTTTTTCCCCTCAATAACCACCCACCAACAAACCATAAACAAGCTTAACCAAAACAGCTCCGCCGCGTGGGCCATCATGCTGCCAGATAAAAAGAGGAAAAAGGGGGAAAGGCTCATTAAACCCGCAGCGAGTAAAGCGATACGGCCGTTATACAACCGTCGCCCCAGCTGGTACAGCAGCGGCACCGTCAGCGTCGCCAGCAGCGGATTAATGAGCCAGGGCGCATGCAGCAGCACGCCCAGCGCCAGCACCATCGGATAACCAGGCGTATATTTGCCAAACCAACGGCCGTCTTGCACCAACAAAAATTCCTGCTTAAAAAATTCCGGCAGCGGCGGCGCATCGAGCCATAATTTGCCCCGCGCCACGGTTTGCGCCTGGAAGAGGTACGTCAGCGAATCCTGCACGTGCGGCACGCGAGCCAACACGTCGCTGGCAATGTGCAAGGTGAGGGCGAAGGTGAGGAAAGTGAGAACAATGATGATGTTTTTTTGGAACGCAGAGGAGCGAAAAGATCCCGCAGAGTTACGCAGGATTTTCTTTAAATTCTCTGTGCTCCTCTGCGCCTTCTCTGCGTAACTCTGTGTTCCTCTTTTTATGCCCCACACAACACCCAGCAGCAACAACCCCGCCTGATGCCCCGTTAGCAGCAAGCGCAGCAATGTTTTGGCCTGCTCCGCAAATGGTTTTTGGAAGGGGATACCGATGAGTGGCGTCGTGGCACGGCCGTTTTCCCACTCCCACCACACGCCACGCCGGTTGGCCCCATCAATGATGAAGACAAACCCGGTGTGGCCATCGGGGTGAAGCAGGAGCAGCCCGGCACTATCTTCGGCACGGCGCAGGTGGCTGGTGAGGATGAATCTGTCACCCACCGATTCCCGCAAGACAAGGCTGTTTTGGCTGGCCAAACCCCGCAGTTCTCCACCGCGCGTTTGCCAACCGCCGCTGATTAGCCGCCATTCGGCCCAATCCATCGGCCCAAAAGGCTCTCGCCAAAGCGGTTCACCGTCGAGGGTGAATAAATTGAGATCGTCCCAGGCGGTGTGCGGTGCCAACCAGCGCAGTGGTGCATAACTGGCCAACTCGGCACGAGTGGTGGTGGGTTGCGTGGCCAGCAGCCCTATCTGGCTGCCCACACCCATTTGCGGGCAGTCGATACCAATGTGCCGCTCGGGCACGATGGCTACGCAGCGACCATTGCTTACCTGGAGGGAAACGGCCGTTTCTTCCCCCAAGGCCCACACGTAGAGCAAAATCAGCAGGCCATTTACCAGCCAAAACCAATATTTACGCATTGAGTCTTATTTTATGCGGGTTACCACCATCAGGGTAATATCGTCGAATTGCGGGGCATCATCAACAAACTGGTGCACGGCGGTGGCGATGGCCTCTTGCAGGTCGTGCGCGTGGGCAAACGGCCGTTGGGCAATGGCCAACATACGCGCTTCGCCGAACTCTTCTTGCTGCTCATTTTGTGCTTCTGGCACGCCATCACTGTACAAAATCAGGCTGTCTCCCAGGCCAATTTGAATAGTTTCCTGCTGCCAGTCCATCCCTTCAAACATGCCCAGCGGAATGCCAGTTCTGGCTAAACTTTGTACGCTGCCATTGAGATGAAAGGTGGGATTGTGCCCGGCATTGGCATAGGTGAAACGGCCGTTTTCCAGCTCCAGCACCCCATAAAACACCGTCACAAACTGGTCCGATTCTGTATCGGCCAAAATGCGCTCGTTGGCCAATTGCAGCGCCTTGCCCGGCTGGTCGGGGAACTGCATGGCGTAGGTGCGAATCAGGGTACGGCTCAGCGCCATGTAAAGCGCAGCCCCGGTGCCTTTGTCCGCCACATCTGCTACGATGAGTCCAATACGGCCGTTTTGCAGCGGCACAAAATCGTAAAAATCCCCCGACGTTTGCCGCGCCGGAATCAGCGTCGCGGCAAAATCCCAATTGGGATGCCGCGGAATCTCATTGGGCAAAAAGCTTTGCTGGATGCGCCCGGCAAAGGCCAACTCTTGCGCCATCTTTTGGCTCTGCAACATTTCCTGGTGCGTTTGCGCCCGATACAGCGCGGAACCAATCTGGCTAGCCAGCTCTTGCAGCGTCGGCAACACTTGGGCTGGCGTGTGCGGGGAGGAAATCCGCTGCAAATAAATCGCACCCACGCAGCGCACCGTTTCCGACTCGTCGGCAATCAATATTTTTACTAGAAAACGGTGTCCAGCTAACTGCTTAGACCCCGGCAATTTCGCATTTCGATCAACCAGGCTGGTTTCTTCGCTGTCACAAATCCGCTGCCACAGAGTTTCAGGCACAGCAGGCCAACTACTCTCGGTCTGCCAAGTAAAAATTGGCCAGGCAGGTGCTTTTTCAACAGCGAATTCCGCAAACAGATGAATGACCAGATGGTCGTTGGGGAAAAGGTTCTGCAAATGCTGGTCAATTGTTTCCGCTAATGTTGAAGCATCGGCGGGTGCGGCAATAAGCGCTTGTCCTAGATTTTCTAGTTTACGCAGCTCTCTACTGCGGGTTTGGGTTAACAAATTGAACTGGCTTAAAAAGTAAGCTAGCATGTTGGTTCCAACTACGGCCAAGCAAAACAAAATGAAAAGTGTACGATTCTGTGAGTCATACACCAGCGTCAACGGCAAAGCAAATGGCGCATTGAGCAGTGAAAGTAGTATGGTTCCCCCAAAGAGCTGGAAGAATGTTTGCCGTTTTAAGGTTTGTCCACTCTGAATTATTACGCTCCAGGTTGGCACAAAATAGAGGATGGTTGGCGTTATGGCGTAAACCAATATGCTCCAAATAGCTGGCAGCCAGTCAGCAAAGGTATCTGCCTGGAAAGGGAAGGTGCCACCCGTTGCCGTGTACACAAAGCCTGTAAGCAACAATACCACGATGGATGTTCCACTTGCCTGGATGAGGCTGTTAAGGCCGGTAAGGAGGGGAAGATTGACCTGACGGCCGTCTTTCCAACCTGTTTGAATGGCTGACCCCAGTCCAGCCAACCAATCAATCCATAGAACACTGGGACCAAATATAAGCAGTGCCGTTATGGACAACAAGTTCGATAATGATGTGGAGATAGGGAGGTTGATTTTTTCTGAGAGCGAGATGGGTAGGATAAACGGCCGTTGCTCAAGTTGGGAAATAAGCAGGAATAAAAAGAGGAGAATTCCCCAGTTATTTGCTAAAACTTGCCAATCTGTAACGGCCCAAAGCCAGGCCGTTCCGACCACAAAAAAAGGAAGCAAAAAGAAAATAAAGGTTATGCCTAGCAAAGCTGCGTCTTGCCTGTTTGCTGGCTGCTTCCCGAGGTCAGGGATTAATCGATAAGTTAACTGACGGAGGAATTGGATGAGCCGGTCCATAGGCTCCCATTCTACACCCAATCGTCTGGTTCGGCAGTGGGTTCAGCAGGGAAAGTGCCTTCCAGGTTAATCCAGGCCAGCTCCAAGGCAATGGCACGGAAGGCATCATTGTGTAACCGCTGCTGCCACAGCGCTTTTTCTTGCTCACGGGGATCGGCGTTACTATCCACGCCGCGAATGTTGTTGGCCAGCGTATCGCCAAAAATATTGCCACCGATGTTGTCTTCGACCATGCCAGCCAGTCGCTCTTTTAAACTGCGCTGGGCTTTTTGTTTACCTTCATCCAATTCGCGCTGGAGTGCGGCTTTGGCTTCGGTCCAGTTCATGCGGCTAAAGCTGTGAATCAGCTGCTCCCGCGACATCGTTTTGAGGCGGCTCAACACCTCCTCGCCGCTAATCCAGGTGTCGAATGCTTCCCCAGTAGGATGCGGGTAGCGCACCTGGATCTGGTCGCTGAAGTCGTGGCGCAGCTTAGCCCCGGCGCAAAATTGGATGAAGGTGGTCATAAATCTCCCTAATTTCTCATAATTAAGGGTACATATAATCTGGTGCCAACCAACAGTTCGCTCTCGCCCACATTATTTAGCACCTCTAGTTCAGTTGATGATGTAGAGATGTTAACTGTTGAAACAGCATTACTCAACCCTTGGGCAGAATTTTTCACTCTGGCGGTAATGGTGAATGACTGCGGGCCACTGTTGGCTGGTAAGTCACCAATGTTCCAGGTTAAGGTAGGTGATTGGCTGCTAGGTGGCAGGCTAGCGTTTAAGAAAGTGAGCTGGGGAGGAAGAACGGCCGTAAGAATACTCCCTTCTGCATCGATGCTGCTACCGTTTTCATAAGTAACAGTCAAAACAATTTCCTCTCCCTGTAATGCTTCACGTGGTCCCTCAACTTGAACCTTAATATCGGTAAATGCTGAACCAAGGGAAATTTCATCTAAATATACACCCTGGAGCGCCGTTGCACTTGAAGTTTCATAGTTGATGCTAATTTCCATTTCTTCATTTTGCCATTGCGATAAATCAAACCAATGATGGGACCACATTTCCGTTTTGAGACCTGTGACAGGAAAAGTTTGACTAACAACGCCATTTGTAACAGTCACATTGAGATTTAGCTTATCTGTATTGTTACCTGGTGTAGGCTTGACAAAGAAAGATAGCGTAGGATTCGTCATTGAAAGAGGCATCATTTGATGATTCTGAAATATTGTGTATGTACCACCCTTCGTATGTCTGAAAAAAACTTCTCCATCTAAATCCCAAATCTCTGTTAACAAACTCCAAACAAAGCTCAATGAATCATTATTTCCCAACGATATATTAAAACCTGAAAAGCTAGAACTAAAATCTGTAACGCTCGCTATTAAGGTAGGTATTTCCCAAACATCGTTGGTACTTCGATTTGTGTAATATAAGCGAGATGTGTATGAATTTTGAGAGTATTCATGCCACCCTACATGTAACACACCCGATCTATCAACTTGAAAGAAAGTGGGCAGCGCAAGAATTGATTGGACAGTTTGAATGCCTCCCCAATTTCCATTACTATTTCTAAAGACATACCGTGTACCCTCTACTTCTTGCCACATAATATGCAACTTTGCATCTTCAGTTGCTGCAACACGCACCCCGCTAATAGACGCTCCAGTTCCTGAGATTTTTAATGGTGTTGTCCATGTACCATCCATGTTTCTCGACGCATAATATACTCTATATACTGAATCGTTATTGTCGTTTGTCCAAACAATATGTGGTTTACCAGAGCCATCAATGCTAAGAGCTGGAGCACCTTTAAAACCCAAATCCTCAGAAACAGGTGTCGGAGCCGTCCAACTTCCCCCGTTTGGAAGGTACACTGCAAAAATATTTGGATCAGCAATTTCATTCCACACGACGTGAAGGCCATCGGAAGAATCCATTTCCATCACAAATGAACCAAGTGAAACCATATCTGGAGCCAATAGTATTGGGGCACTCCAAATACCGTTAATCTCTCTTTGAGAAAAGAACAGAAGATCGTTATTATTCTCTCTATCATTCCAAACCAAATAAACGATTCCATTGCTACTAATAGCTATTTTTGGTTTAGCATATCCAATGGATACTGGCGCGATATTGAACGGTACACTCCAATTCCCTGATTCATCCCGTTGTGCATAATACACATAACTGCTTGTGCCGATTTTTTGGAGCCAGGCTACATGTAGTTTCCCCTCCTCATCTGCTTGTAAAATGCTATAGTAACTTGCGTTTCCCGGCACAGAAATTGTTTGGGGTAGAGAACGGGTACCGTCTGGAGTAACATTTATATAGCGAATCTCAGGAATCGTTGCTTCAGGATTTGATGTGGTTGCCTCACTCCAAATAATGTGAGTTATACCATCTGCTGTCGTAGTGATTTTCGGAGTTGACGAATGTAAAACTGGACTATTTGAAATGTTTTCAAGTGCTGGTAACGATAACTCTCCCATCAAAACCGAGTGAGTTCCCGTATGACTAGCATCGGTTCTAAACAAAGATGTAAGACCAGCAGTTTGCCAACTTCCAGCATCACCAAGCCAACTATCTTCAAATCCCCAGTTTGATAACATATTATCTGCCGGCGGCAGAGTCATGCTTACGAGTGCATCATTATCTACTGTATAAGTTGTGGTTGACAAACTCCCATAACCGCTTTTTAGCCAATTAACAGAATAAACAGAAGGGGCGCTCCCTGCATAATTCTTAAAAAAACCGAGAAAATCACTCGGGTATGTTTCAAAAGAAGCGGGTGTCGTGTTTACAGTAGCATCAGTAACAGGATTTCCACGATTGTCTGTTATGTTGCCACTAATGAGCCAACTATACATTGTGGTTTTGAGGTTGTATTGCCAGTTACTTCGGTTAAAGGCTTTATCTGTACCCCGAACCCTGAATTGGTAGGTTTGGCCCACGGAGCCGTTAAAATTAGCTGTTGTTGCTGTCGTGCCCACGGCTAAATTGCTCCAATTGGTGGCACCAACCGTTCGATATTGGACCTCGTAGCTTCTGATGCCAGCACTGCCCACATCTGCACCCGCCCAACTTAAAACGAGCGGATTACGTGAGTACTCTGGGGTCGAGTTGAGCGTTAGGACAGGGGACGAACTATCGCTGGTTTGCCAGGCGGCATCCCAGTCGAGGCCATTCGTACTGAGGCGAGTAATCCCCCCAGAGTTCCAGGCTTCAGGATAGGCGTAGGTCCAATACCAATTGCCCTGATAATAAATAAACGAGATAAGCGTGTACACAATGCGGCTGCCATCGGGTGACCAGCTGGAAGCCCAGGCATCGGTTTGGCCGCTTGGATTGTAGACAAGGGTTTGGCTGCTGCCATCGGCGTTCATGCGCCAGAGATCTTGCCAGCCATCATTGTCGCTGTCGGCGTCATAAGCAATTTGGGTACCATCGGGTGACCATTGGGGGCGGAGGCTGTAAGGCTGGTTGGAAAGCTGTGTCTGGCCGCTGCCGTCGGCATTCATGACGTAAATACGATAACCACCAGTACGCCGAGAAACGAAGGCAATCTTGCTGCCGTCGGGCGACCAAGTTGGCATCCCATCAAAGTCGGCACTGGTGGTCAGGCGTGTTTGCCCTGTACCATTGGCATTCATCACATAAATGTCTGCCTCACCATTCCGATATGCCTCAAAAGCGATTTTGCTGCCATCAGGAGACCAGGTGGGGTTGCCATCATCGGTACTATTGTTGGTTAAAGCTGTTTGACCAGAGCCATCTACATTCGCCACGTAAATTTCATGATCGCCACCGCTATTGGAAGCGTAGACAATTTTGGTGTTACCTCGGTTTAGGTGCGGGTGAATTTCTGAAGCGCCGCTGGCCACAACGGCCGTTTGCCCACTACCATCATCATTTCCCACATAAATATCCCAGTTGCCGTTGCGCAAAGATTGAAATGCCACCTTACTCCACGACAGCAGAATATCTGGGGCAGTGACGGAGAGGGCAGATTCTCCAGGTGCTGTCTGGTCCGACTCCGCAGCCTGGAATGGGATTTCTTCTAAATTGAAGCGAGGACGGCCTGTGGGAATTTCTTGAGTAACGGGTGCTGCGTGTGCTGTGAAAACAAGTACGGCCGTTATCCCCAACACAAGAAGAGAAAATTGGAAAATACGGGTGAACTGACGAGACATGGAACCCTCCTGGTTTATTGCTGTTTTCGATAGAGAGCGTTGCCGCAAAGACGCAACTGGTTTAGACAAACTGTCTAAAAAAGAATCGCGCTTATTTTACGAGCAACCGAGCCATATGGTAAGAGGGTACCATCATTCAGTTGCAGTGATATTTGTCATTTCTTAGCCCAGCCGAATGGTCAACCTGCTGACAAAGAAATTTAGAATTCAAAGAATTATTTTTCGAGAATGAGATACACGCGACGGCCGTTTTCCACAAAGCCCGCCTTCTCCGCCACGCGCAAGCTGGCCTGGTTGTGTGCCCCACAGCTCCAAACGGGAATACGGCCATTCCCCTGCAACCAGCCCGCCACCTGGGCGGCAGCCGCCGCCGCAAAACCACGACCGCGCCATTCGGGCAGCGTAAACACGCCAATGTCACCATACCCTTCTGTCAGGGCATAGTTTTGGGCGATGGCTACCAGCTGGTTGTCGATGATGGCTCCCGCAGCGGCCGTTTTGTACACCAGCTTTTCCGGATCATAGCCGCGCAGCTCTGGTGGGGCCGCTTGCAGCAAGGATAAATCGTCTGGGGTGAGCAAGCGCACCTGCGGCTGGGCCAGCAACTCCGCTGGAGGAGATTGCTGCAAAATATGGTAAACATCCTCCAATTGGCGCAGCTTGCTTGCCATTTTCTGGGACAACAGCGGCGCTAATTTCTCCGCCATTGCGGGCATCACATTCACGCAAAACCAGTTGGGGATGTGCGGCATCAGTGCCGCAATTTGCGCTGCATTGTCGCTAAAAATCATCGGTTCGCCTGGACAGCCGGGATCTTCAATAACGGCCGTTTCAAACCCTTCCCCCGTTAAGCCCACCGCATAGGCTCGCGCCGTGCCCCAGCGCAAATGGGCTCGCGAAATGACCGTCTGCGGTGAATCGGGCAATAGATCTGCCAACAATTGGCATTCAGCAACCGTAAGCTTATCTAAATTCACTGCCTTCTCCCGATAATCTTATCCGCGTTATCTGCGTTCATCAGCGTCCTATTTCTTCCGCTAAAAATTGTTTGGCCTGCTGACATACGGCCGTTCGCTCCGCATCAGCCAAATAGCGCAAACCCAACACATTTGGCCCCAGGCGCGGATTAGCACGTAAAGTTTCCTCATGCTGCAACAAAAAATTCCAGTAGAGAAAGTTGAAGGGGCAGGCAATTTCACCGTGGCGCAGCTTGTGGTTGAAGCGACAGCCGCCACAGTAATCGCCCATTTTGTTGATGTAGTTGGCCGAAGCAATATACGGTTTGGTCGCCGTCACGCCGCCATCGGCATTAAGCCCCATGCCCAGCACGTTGGGCAGCATCACCCATTCGTAGGCGTCGATGTAGTGTGCCAGGAACCAATCGTTCACCGCCATTGGCTCGATGCCCGCCAGCAGGCAGAAGTTGCATAGCACCATCAGCCGCTCAATGTGGTGGTTATACCCCGTGCCAATGGCGCGCTCGATGACGTGGTGCAGGCAGTTCATCTCCGTGTTTGCATCCCAGAAGAAGGTGGGCAACGGCCGTTTCGCATTCCAGCTATTTTTCTCCACAATTTCCGGCATTTGCTGCCAATATTGCCAGTAGATGTACTCACGCCAACCCAAAATCTGCCGCACAAACCCCTCTACCGAATTGATGGGCGCGTCCCCCGCTGCGTAGGCCATTTCGGCAGCCTGGATTATCTCCATTGGTTCCAGCAATCCCAAATTAAGGTAGGGCGACAGCACCGAATGGAAAAGCGTCTGGTGACGTTGAGTCATGGCATCTTCATACGCCCCAAAATTAGGCAACCGATATTGCAAAAAGTCGTCAAACGCCGCCAACGCCTGTTGCCGCGTCACCGCCAAGTCAAAATCTGCCAACGAGCCAACACCATGCCCCGCTGCTTCTACCTCATCAATCACTTCCTGAGTGATGGCATCTGGTGCAAAGCGTGGAATGTCTGGCAGCTGCATATTTTTGGGCAGCGGTTTACGGTTCTCTTTGTCGTAATTCCACTCACCGCCTGTAGGCTGGCCGTTTTCCAGCAACACGTCAAAATGGCGGCGCATCTCGCGGTAGAAATACTCCATGATCACATTTTTGTCGGGATTATGATTGGGGTATGGATCAAACTGGCTAACCAGAAATTGGGTGTTGGGCAGCAGCGTGATGGGGATGCCCACAATTTGGGCCAACTGATGCTGCTGGAAGGAACGGCCGTTCCACTCACTCGCCGCCATGGTAAACAACCGCTCTGGCTGCTGTTCCCGCATAAATTGGCGCAAGCCAGCAGCAAAGGTGGGCGTTTTCAGGTAAGTAACGTCGTAGCCACGTTCACGCAGGTTCTCAGCATAATGGCGCATGGCGCTGAACAGCAGCACCAGCTTGCGCCGGTGGTACGGCTGTTTGCCCGTGCGGGCCGCGCTTTGCACCAACAGCACGCGCACATTTTCCTGGCCCGCTTCGGCTTCTGCCGCTTGCAGCGCTGGATGATTTGCCAGCAGCTGATCGCCTAAAATCCAGACGCCCGTTTTCCCCATACCTACAGCACCGCCTCATCAAAATCACGCACTGCTTTCGGCCCGCTGCGCGCCAATCCTTCATAAAAGCGTTCCCGATCCGATTCGCGATAATCCAGCCGCTCCACATGAAACGGCACCAGCTTTTCGTGGCCCCGCCGCCGCTGCACCATGTCTAAATAATAATCCAGCGCATTACGCACGCTGTTCACGTCCGTCCAATCCGATTTGTAAACAGGAACGGCCGCTCGGTTAAAGATCCAGGTCATGTTAGGCATTCCCCCAAAGGCACGATGGCAAGCGCCGTCAAGCGCATCCAGCACAATGGGGCGCGTCACGCCGTATTCATCCCGCAAGGCACGGGCATGCGCATATTTTTGCGCCATCGAGGTGAGGTGGGGGAAATTTTCGCCCGGATGCGCTTCATTTGTGTACAAAAAGATGAAACCAACCATCTGGCTGGTATATTCAGCCGCCAGGCCATTTATGGATGACGCCGCCATCCCACAATATGGTCAGGTGTAGCTGCCAAACTCCACCACCGTAAACCGATTTTCAGCCAAAAGAAGGCTGAGGCTGGTTTCCGCACCATCCAATCGCCAGAGCGGAAAATCGGGGGCCACCTCACCTAACGGTGGGCTGCCTTCAAAATTTGTCCAGGGAGCCGTATTTTCGGCCGTAAACGTGTCGTAGTTATAAGCGGCAATCAAATCGGATGTTGACATGCGTTCTCCTTTTGCTGTGTCGTGCGCTTCCAGCGGGTGATTTTAGCAAGTTCCGACAAGTTGACCCGCAGCCGCCCGATTTGCTGACCGAAGACTCACAAATGCCACACGGCCGTTCGTGAGCCAGCTCACATCCATTTCCGCAAAATCAGGGATAATCAAGGCAGATACCACATGAAGGAGTTTTTGATGAGACGAATAATCATTTGGCTGCTCACGTTCACTTTACTACTGGCCGCCTGCCAAAACGGCAGCAGCGGCGGGCAAGAAGATGCGATGGCAACGGCCGTTCCTACCACTGAAACCACATTACCAGACACCGAACTATTCACCACCGATGACCGCAGCGACACGCTCATCTCGCTGACACAAGAGTGGCAGACCAACTGGGAGCGCCGCCTCATCAGCACAGAGGAACTGCTCTCCGGCGGGCCACCCCGCGATGGCATTCCTTCCATCGACGACCCGCAATTTGTCACCCCCACCGAAGCCGAAGAATGGATCTTTGGCAACGAACCCGTCATTGCCGTCGAAATCAACGGCGAGGCCCGCGCCTACCCACTGCAAATTCTCACCTGGCATGAAATTGTCAACGACACCCTGGGCGATGTGCCCATCATCATCACCTTCTGCCCGCTGTGCAACTCCGCCATCGTCTTCGAGCGCACGCTGGACGGCGAGCCGGTTGAGTTTGGCACCTCTGGCCTGCTGCGCAACTCCGATTTGGTGATGTACGACCGCCAAACAGAAACGCTATGGCAGCAATTCACCGGCGAAGCGCTCATTGGCGATTTGGCCGGGACACAGCTCACCTTCCTCCCCTCGGCCATCATCAGCTTCGACAATTTCCGCGAAGCGTACCCGGATGGTTTGGTTTTGTCGCAGGATACAGGTTTTGGGCGGATGTACGGCCGTAATCCCTACAGCGACTACGACACCATTGGCAACAATCCATTCATGTTCGAGGGCGAGCTAGACGAGCGGCTGCCCGCCATGGCCCGCGTCGTCACCGTTTCGCTGCCCAACAGTACGGATGTGGCCTATCCGCTGGACGTGCTAGCTGAGCAAGGCGTCATCAACGATGTGCAGGGCGGGCAAAATCTGGTTGTCTTCCACGTTAGCGGCACCGCCAGCGCCCTGGGCGAAACCATCATTGCCGCCGCCGAAGATGTGGGCGCGACGGGTGTGTTTACTCCACTGGTAGACGGCCGTTTGCTCACCTTCCGCCAGGAGGGAGACGCCATCGTGGATAACGAAACTGGGTCTACCTGGAACATCGTCGGGCAGGCCACCGCCGGCGAACTGGCAGGCCAGCAGCTCCAGCGCATCATCCACGGCGACCATTTTTGGTTCTCCTGGGCCGCATTTAAGCCGGAGACGGTCATCTATACAGGGGAAGGTGATTAGTGATTGGTAATTGGTAATTGGGTAATTATGCAATTACTAATTACCCAATTACCCCCTAAACACTCCATGAGGAAGCGCCGCCTGCTTTGAAGTGCATCATCACTGTGGGTAAAATCATCCCCATGAAAAAATTGATGCGCTTTGCCACCGGATTTTTACTGCTCGCCCTTGCCCTGACCGTCAGCTGCGGCCAGGATTCGCCCACCGAAGAAGCAGCCGACGATAATGCCACGCAAACGGCCGTTCCCAACGAAACAACCGAACCCGCCGACGCTACCACCCTGCCCCCACCTGCCATCGCCACCACGCAGCCCACCAGCACCCCCGCCGTCAGCGAAGAAACGCCCAGCGAGAGCAGCTTCGTGCCCTCCCCCATCGACGGGGAAGGTGCGCTGGTGGGCCTCACTATGAACAGCCAGGTCGGTATTTTGCTGGATGAGTATCCGCTGGAAATGCGGGATGAAGTGGCCGCCGCGCTCGCTGCCGAATCGGACGCCTTTTGGATTGAACTGGCTCAGCGGCAAGTGGCGTTGACTTACAATCGGCTTCATTTTCGGCCGTTTTTCTACGCCGACAAAGGGCAGCTTCCCCTGCCGCCCCAATCGCTCTGGCACATCGAGCTAAGCGGCGAACCAACTCGGCAAACCATCAACAACCACGAACTCATTCTGATTGCGTACACGTTTAGCAGCACCTTGCTTACCGGTCAGGCCGAGCCTGCTCTGGCAGAACCTGCTCTGGCTGAAGTCGGTGGCGTCTGGGATGAGCCATTCATTTTGCCGCCAGACCCCACGCAGCTGCTCCAGCGCACCAGCAACGCCTGCCTCAACGAAGGCGGCTTCCCGCCCAACAGCTACGACTCCGAAAATGTAGACATCTTCTACGATTACAGCTGTACGGCTGACAGCGGCGGCGCAGCGGGCTGCCATCGCACCACGCTGCCCACGCTCTCCTGCCTGCAAGCGTTAAATGCGACGGTGGGCACGGTGGAAACGGCCGTTCGCTTCACGCGCCTGCCTTGGGATGAGGAATTGGCCAACCAGGTGCGCATCGGCGAAGTGGTGTCTGAGGATGCGCCAGATCTGCTGGTGGTCAGCGAGGATTTGCAGAACACCCGCATCATCTACCGCTACTTCCCCGCCAACTCCTGCGCTCTGGCCGAAGGCTGCGTCAACGGCACCGGCTGGCGGCGGCTGCTCCAGTTTGACGCCACAGCGCACAATCTCGGCGCGGCGGCGCTGGACATTGGCCCGGTGGTCGCCGAAAATCCGCTGACCAACATGTTTGAGTACAACAGCTGCCACGCCCATTTCCATTTCCAAAATTACGGCGAATTTCAGCTGGGCAGCGCCAGCCAGCCCAGCAAGCAGGCGTTTTGCGTGGAGAGCACCAGTCGCTTCAGCAACAACGAGCTATCGCCGCTGACCCACGACTTTAGCTGCAACAATCAGGGCATCCAGGCAGGCTGGGTCGATGAATACGGCGCAGGGCTGGATTGCCAATGGATCGACATCACCGACATCGAAATCGAGGGAGAAGCCACCGAACTGCCGCTCAGCTTCCGCTTCAACACGGAGCAATTTTTGTGCGAGGGGTATCCGGTGCTGGACGACGCGGGGCAGCCGGTGTTTGAGCCAAGCGGCTTACGCAACAGCGACGGCCTGCCCATCAGCCGCCCGCAGTGTGAATTTGTGGAAGATTGGGACGCGACAAACAGCGGCACGGAAGAGGTGACCATCCCGGCGACGGGCAGCTTTGTGACGCAGCCGTGCGCCAGCAGCGAGCAGGGACCAAGACGAAATTGTGGTTTTACGGCCGTTCCCCTCCCCGATCTGCCCGAAGTTAGCGAAACGCAAGAGCCACCGCTGCGCTGCACACCCGGCAGCACGGTACAGCTCAGCTGTTCAGTCGAAGGCGACGCGGCGCAGGTGGCCCGCCTCTGCGAAACGAGCGCCGTGCTCGGCGTGGGCACGGCGTGCACCTTCAACGATTCCTTGCTCAATCAGGTAATCTCCGGCAGCGACGTGACGCTCAGCTTCACCTGCCCCTTCGTGCGGGATGAAAACGAGCCGGGCGGCGACTACGCGCTCTACACCGCTCCCCTCTTCACGGGCGACGCCCTCGCCGAAGTCACCTGCGCACCGGTACAATAATCTAACCGCGGAGAGCGCGGAGAACGCAGAGAAAAACAAAAAACTCTGTGCCCTCTGCGCTCTCCGCGGTAAAACTTGGAGGATTTGTGAGATATTTTTTTGCGTGGTTGGGGTCTAAGCGGGCGGCCAAGCGGGATGTGGCGGAGCCGGGTATTTTGCTGGATCGTGCCGCCAACGCCAACCTGCCCGTTCCGGCGGGTGGTATTGTGCTGCACAACTTTTACGAACTGGCGCTGGAAGAAGGTGTCATTGCGGAAACCGATGGTCTGATTACGGCCGTTTCTCCCCCCGATCTGCACAATTTACTGTTCAACCTGGCCCGCTTCCCTCAGCTAGATGGGCCGATGGTGATACGGCCGTTGCACCCCACCCACTTCGGCCCCACCCTGCCCCCCATCCAGGTGGACAATCCCACCCAGCTCTCCAACTCGTTATGCGAAGGGTGGTCGTCACAAAACGGCCGTCACGACCTGCTGCTCATTAGTTTGCCGGAGAATGGGATATGGGGAACGGCCGTTTCCCCCCCAGACGCCACCACAGACCAACTCATCCAGGCAGAAACCAGTGCACCCCTGCCCCGCCTCACCCGCTGGCAGCGCCCCGACGACAACCTGCCACCGCACGCCCAGCGACTGCAAATGCTCCTGCGCGGCCTGCGCCGCACCTTTGGTGACACTGGTTGGGAGATTGATTGGGTGGATAACGGCCGTATCTGCTGGCTGTGGGAAATGAGAACAATGTGACAGTCACTTCCAAAAGTGACTGTCACCTCAGAATTAAGACCGCTTGCTGTGGTCTACGGCCTTGAGTATTTTGAGGTTTAGCACAATAAAGCGCCAAAATTGGAACAGCTTGTTGTTCATTCGCTTGCGATCTTTTTCCGTAATTTGCATCTTGTTTTCTTCCGTCATTTTCTCACCTTCAACCAACTTGGTTTCAAAAAGTATCTCACATTTGTCATTCTGAATGAAGCGTAGCGCAATGAAGAATCCCATCCAACTTGGTAGGGATGCTTCACTCCGTTCAGCATGACAAGTGTAAATAGTTCAGAATTTGCGCCAACGTGCGTAATCTGCTGATTGTTTTTATTCAGGAATCAATTTCCAACCAATACGGCCCTGCAATTTGTGCATAAATGTGGAGTGGATCATCCGCTTCATCCAGGCACCACCCAACCCCATTTCCATGTGCGTTACAAACAGGTCACGGCCGTATTCATTCGGATAGCGGCGGAAATCTGGCACAACGGGATAAATCATAATGGTCGCGGCTGAACCGTCCCACAGTGAATCTCCCATCGAAGCAATGCAGGCCGCCGCCATTTCTGTCATGCGCTCGCTGTGGGTCATGCGCCCTTTTTGAATCAGGTCGATGATATTTTTGGCCACAATGCGGCCGATGATGCCGGACACCATGCCGGTGCGCGGTGGCGCGGCAGCAATTTGGGTGCCATTGGGCGTCGTGTGCGGCTCAGAGATGGGCCCTGGCGGCGCAAAGGCAATGCCAGCTGCAAAAATATTTTCGTAGTACGGATTTTGGTATAGTTCCGGCCAGGCAGTGGGGTTCATCTTCAGCCGATCGTAGGGCAAACCGTAGATGGCATCCACGAGTACAAATCCGGCAGCATTCACCAGCCGATCAGACACATCTTCGCCATCTTTGCCAATGTAATTGAGGGCGATGCCTTTGAATTGGGGAATGAGCATGGCGAAGTCGTACGATGTTTCGCCATAGTTGCCCTCATAATCTTCCCAATAAATGTTGTTGGCATCAACTTTGTGGACCCCTTTTTGCACTTCCCACTCGATGCCATATTCACGGAAAACGGCCGTCATAAACGCTTCACTGGAAATAATCTCACCCTGATATTTGGCATGAACCCCATGGACGCCAAAATCGCCGACGTTTTTCTCGTTGGAAAGCCAGAGCAGTTCCGCTTTGTCGCGCAGTCCGCGACGCACCAAATCTTTGTGAATGTTGGTGATATATTCAAAAGCCGCACCCTGGCACGTGGCCGATGGATGGCCCGTGCCAATGACAAATTTGCGCGTTTCCCCTTGTTTCATCGCTTCGATTTGCTCAAAGTACGCATCACGGCTTTTGGCGGCGTGCGGGGCGGTGCAAATAGATTGGGTGTAGTCGTATTTGGGGCCTAACCCTTCGGTCGCTTCGTAATTCAGTTTGGGGCCAGTGGCGATGAGCAAATAATCGTAAGGAACTTGCAGTTGTTGCCCATTGTCTTCGCGTTCTACTTGCACAAATTGATCATCGGGGTGAACGGCCGTTGCTTTGCCATGAATAAAGTTAACATTTTTCTTCTTGTAGACAGGTGCCAGGGGAAAACGTGTCTGCTCGACAGACATGCGCCCAATGCCAACCCATACCCACGACGGCACATAATAGAAATATTCGTGCCGGTTAATCACCGTAATTGTGTGCTGTTTACCCAACGCATCGCCTAAATATAAAGCGGCCGTATGCCCAGCAAAGCCTGCGCCAATAATTGCGATTTTTGCCATCAGTTCCTCCTATCGCCGTTCAGTTTTTTGCAAAATGGGGATTTACCCTTCTCCGTGTGCTTGCTTAGATGCAACCAGCGGCAAAAGGTAACGTGAAGGGGCAAAATTTGGGGAGATTAAAGCAAAAGATCAGGGTGCAAGCGCAAAATCCACAATGATCGGCAGATGGTCAGAGCCACCGGGCTGACCCTGCGCGTAGCTTTGCACCACCAGCTCCTCGGAAGCAAACACGTGGTCCAGCGACAAACGGATCAACGATGGCCCAATCCAGGTGGTCAGGCGACCCAAACCGCGCCGCGTATCTTGCACATCAGCCGCCGCTTGCAGCTGCCGCAGCTCAAAAGACCAAGGCACACTGTTAAAATCACCAGCCACGATTAACGGCCGTTCCGCCCCTTCCGCCACGCGCCGCACATCTGCCACCTGCAACGCATGAAGGTTCGCCCAGTGATCAACGGGCGGCCACGGATGCCCGCCTACCAATGTCACTGGCTGGCCCGCCACGTCAAAAGTCGCCTCAATGATGGGAATGCGCGTGCCCTCAAACCGGTAAACCTCGCTGGCAGTAATCGGCACCCGGCTAAACAGCGCCACGCCAGACGTCATCCGGCTCGGCTCAATGAGTTGGTACGGATAATCGGCAAACTGGCCTTCAATTTGGGACTGAATGGCGAAGGAATATTCCATCAAAAAGATAACGTCGGGGTCAAAAGCATCCACTTCGGCCCGAATGGCGTCCAGGTCGTTGTTGCGATAGTAAATGTTGTACACCATCAGCCGCAAATCGGCGGGCTGGCTGGCCACGGCAGAGCGGCTCAGCGGCAAATACCCCACCAGCGGCATCAGGTTGAGCAGCAAGGCGATTCCCGCCAACACGCCCCCCATACGGTGACGCAAAATGAGGAAGATGAACAGGAGAACGGCCGTTCCCCCCGCCCAATATGGCACAAATAAGGCCAACACATCCCCCGCCCAATGCACAAATCCCAACCACGCCCCAACCGAAAACAGCAGCAGCAAGCCAGCCAAACCAACCAAAACCCTTGTGAACAGCTTCATCTCGTCAACCTCATTTTTTAGGGTAGCATTGACAATCACCCTTTTTTCGCAGAAAGAACAGCCGTATCCAAGCCAAACCTGGCAAATCTGGCGAAACGCTCATAAAGAAACTTTCATCGACGGCTACAACTTACCAGAAAAAGCAGATTAAATCTGCGTTCATCCGCGTTAATCCGCGTCCCATTAAAAAAGGAGACCCCCAATGCCTAATCCACTACACGCTGAACTAGCCCAACTGCTCGGCGACCGCTTTACAACCAGCGACTACGAACGCCAACAGCACGGCCAGGATGAATCCTCGCTTCCCCCCATGCTGCCCGACGCCGTCTGCTTCCCCCTCACCACCGAGGAAGTTGCCGCCATCGTGAAGCTGTGCACCCAACACCAAACGCCAGTCATCCCCTTCGGCGCAGGCAGTTCACTGGAAGGGCACGTCTTTGCCCCGCACGGCGGCATCTCGGTGGATTTGTCCCGCATGGACAAAATCCTACGCGTCAGCGCCGACGACCTGGACTGCACCGTGCAGGCAGGCGTCACCCGGCAGCAGCTCGATCAGTCGCTGCGCCAGCAAGGCATGTTTTTCCCGGTAGACCCCGGCGCAGATGCCACCCTGGGCGGCATGGCCAGCACCAGAGCCAGTGGCACAACGGCCGTTCGCTACGGCACCATGGCAGATAATGTCCTGACCCTCACCGTCGTGCTCCCCAACGGCGACATCATCCAAACCGGCAGCCGCGCCCGCAAATCCTCCGCCGGCTACGATCTCACCCACCTCTTCATCGGTTCCGAAGGCACGCTGGGCATCATCACCGAGCTCACCATCAAGCTGCAAGGCATCCCCGAAGCGATCTCCGCCGCCATTGTGGGGTTTGATGCGTTGGATACGGCCGTAAAAGCCGTCACCGAAATCCGCCAAGCAGGCATCCCCGTCGCCCGCGTCGAACTGTTAGACGACATCGCCATCAAAGCGATCAATCAATTCAGCAACCTCGCTTTGGCCGAACAACCAACCCTGTTTTTTGAATTTCACGGCTCCAAAGCAACCGTGCAGGAATATGCAGAAATGGCAGGCGAGATCACCCACGCCTGGGGCGGCAGCGACTTCCAATGGGCCGTAGATATCGGTGAGCGCAACGCCCTCTGGAAAGCGCGCCACAACGCTTACTTTGCTTGCCTGGCTTACCGACCCGGCAGCCGCTCCCTCACCACAGACGTCTGCGTCCCCATCTCACAACTCGCTGAATGCATCATCAAAACCAAGGAAGATATCGACCAATCAGGACTCACCGCCCCCATCGTCGGGCACGTCGGCGACGGCAATTTTCACCTACTGCTGCTGGTTGACCCCCATAAACCCGAAGATTTTGCCCAAGCAGAGCAGCTCAACGAGCGCCTCGTCAAACGAGCGCTGGCGATGGGCGGCACTATCACCGGCGAACATGGCGTTGGCATGGGCAAAATGAAATTCATGCAAGCCCAACACGGCGCAGGGACATTAGCCGTCATGCACGCCATCAAGCAGGCCATCGACCCCCAAAACCTGATGAACCCCGGCAAAATGCTGCCGACCCTGGAATAAGCCACGACCTGCAAGATTGGGCCAATTTCTTCTTACGCCACTAACTTTGCCACGGATCCAAAATTGGCCCAATCTAAACTTGCTACCTAAAAAGGAAAGCCGAATGAAATTTCAATTTTTTACCACCGACGACAATGTGAAATTAGGCTACACAGACAAGGGCAGCGGCCTGCCCGTCATCCTCCTGGCTGGCTACTCCGCCCCCGCCACCTCCTGGTACGATCAGGAAAAAGTGCTGCTCCAAAACGGCTACCGCGTCATCGCCTTCGACAGACGCTCACACGGCAGCTCAGAGAATCCCCCGTTTGGCCAGGATATGGCCACGCACGGCAAAGATCTGGCCGCCCTCATCCGCCATTTGCAGCTAGAGAAAACGTTTCTCATCGGACAATCCCAGGGCGCTTCCACCATGTGGGCCTACGTCTCCCAATTTGGCACAAAGCATCTTTACGGCCTGATTAGCGTGGATCAAACACCCAAAATGCTAAACGACGAAGAGTGGCCCAACGGCATGGTCGGCCTAAACGAGGAAACCCGCCCCACTTTTTTTGACACCCCTCTGCCAAACCCAACCAACAAACCCGTCAGCAAAACAATCCTGCTCATGATGTTTTTGCGGGGTCCAAAATATTTGAAGTTTGACCGAGAAGGCACCAAACCGCTGCTGTTTGACCACGCCGACGCAGATTGGCGGGAAACCATTCAGCAAACTGATGTACCGGTTTTGTTTGTGGCTGGCTCCGCCAGTCCTTTTTGGCCAAAAGAGCACGCCACAGCCAGCGCCGCACTCTGTCCCCAAGGGGAAGCAGCAATCATCGAAGGCTCTGGTCATGCGGTAAACTGGGAATGCCCCAAGGAATTTGACGCAGTGATGCTGGATTTCTTATCGCGAGTAGCCCAAACAATGTAGCCGCGGATTCTTTCCGCGCAATAATTACCGTGTTTACTAACGCTCCCGCAGGCGTGGCTCAAAAATGCGCTCCAGCGCCATGCCCACCATCGCAAAAGCGAAGCCCGTCAGGAACAGCAGCGCCAGCGGGAAAATGACCAGATGGGACGAATTGGTATGCACGCCGTAAGAGAGCGCCGCTACCACCAGTTTGCCCCACGTCGGTAAATGTGGGTCCGTTATCCCCAAAAAGGCCAATGTTGCTTCTAAAAAGACATAGCTTGGCACCAAAATAATCAGCTTGGGTACCAACACGGTGACGATGCGGGGCACCATGTAGCGCACCACAATACGCCAGTTGCTAGCCCCATACACTTGCGCCGCCTGAATGTACGGCTCCGACCGAATCTGCAAAAAGGCAGCCCGATACGTCTTCACGGCGCTGCCAAACAGCGTCAGCGCCACCGTCACCGCTAAAATGGTGACAATACTTCGTGAGTAAAGCACAAACACCATCAGGGCCACCGGGAAGAAAGGCAAAATCAGGTTCACCTCTGTCAGAAACTGCACAACGCGATCCACGGCACCACCAAACCATGCCCCCAGCGCCGCAATGAGCATACCACCTACGGAGGTGGCAAAGGCGGCAATCAGGCCAAAACCGAGGGCAATGGGCGTACCCCACAGCAGGGCAATCATCAAATCGCGCCGCTGCGTATCGGTGCCAGCCAGACCGTACACTTGCCCCACCAAGGTAAACGTTACGTCGATATCAGCCTCAGGCTCAAAATGGAGCGCCTGCACCAACATCGTGTACGTGCCCGGCTGCGGTTCAGTGGCCTCACCCTCTGGCCCCAGAAACAGAGCCTCTTGGGGGAAATCGGAGCGCAAGCGGCGCTGCAAGCGATCATCCCGGCTCACAAAGTACGTGTCGCTCAGTTTGGGCTGAAAGCTGGTGAGTTCCCGCTCACTGCCATCTGGCCAAATCCAGGTGACGGTGAGATGCGACCCCTTCTCAATAAACTGTGATTTGATGTCTAAAATAATTTCCTGAGGAAAGTCGCCGTAATCGTATTCAAACGTGAACGGAATCGTGACATCGGTCAGCTCTTCATTCAGCTGGACCTCTTCCTTGGGCACATCACCGGCGGCCGTGCTGAGGGTGATGGTGGGCGGCAAATCACGCAGGCGAAAGGCGTTGACCCAGGTCGGCAGCGCATCGCGGGGATTGCGGTACCAGACCTCGTTGTCACCGCGCCACAGGGCAATGGCTTCCTGATAAGGAATGGTTCTGACGGCGTAGATAGAAACGCCGATGAGTGACAAAATAATAACCATGCCAAAGATGGCGGAGGGGTATTGCCACATGCTGCGGGCAATCTGGCCAACTTCACGGCCAAAATGCACCAGGCCATCAACTAATTCGCGGAAACGGCCGTTCCGCTCCACACCTTCACTCTCAGGCAAACTTTCTAGCTGGGGCAGCACCACCCGGCGGCGACGCCACTGCCAGAAACGCCAGTTCATTTTGGCCGTCGCCCCGCCTTCCTGTCGCTGATCTGCCCCTACCCGCACGCGAGGATCAACCAGCAAATAACAAATGTCCAGCGCAAAAACGATGATCGCCAGCAAGTAGGCAAAGGTGGTCACAATGGCCACAATCATTGGCGTGTCGTAGGCTGACAGCGCCTGCACAAAAAGGCGACCCAGCCCCTGCACATTGAAGAATGTTTCCAAAGCGATCATGTCTTGCCAGAGCACAGCTAGCAGCAAAGCAAAGCTGGTAAGCAGGGCTGGCAATGCCGGACGGATGATGTAGTTGCGGTCGATACGGCCGTTGCTCAACCCCTTTGCATATGCCAAATCCACGTAATCTTCATTGCGATACACCTGGAAAAAGCTGCGCCACACATAGGCGCTCTGGAAAAACCCCGCCAAAAACACGGCAATAAACGGAATCAACAAATTCCGCAGCACCACCATGACATAGCTCATCTGAAACTGGAAATCGCCTTCTCCTGGCCAAGCATCAATCCCGCCCCCAGGTGAAAAGCCAAAGACACGCAGCAATAAAATGCCCACCAGAATACCAATGACCCAGGCCGGCGCAGAAGAGATCGGTGAAAGCAAAACGACAAGACGGTCCAGCCGCCCCCCATGACGACGACTCAGCGCCAGAGCAAACCAGACGGCAAAGCCAAATAGCAGCACGTTAGACAGGCCAAACACCAGCAGCGTGCGCGACAAATTCTGCAAGATGATGTCCCGCACATCCAGGCCAGTGGCCCCCAGACCGTACGCTCTGGCCCGCTCAGGTGCCCCCCAATTGAGCGTCAGTGCATCTCCCAGCCAGCGCCCCGTGCGCAGCAAAAACGGATCGTTCAAGCCAGCGGCATCCTTCAGATTCACAATCAGTTCTTCAGCCGCCGCCATACGCTCATCGGGTGACAAATCCCGGTTCCAATCCCCCATCATCATGAAGCCCACGCGTTCTTCAATGCCGGAGGCAATGATGGTATCTACGTAACCGCCGAAGTTGGCGATGATGATGGTGAGGTAAACGGCCGTTATCACCGTCACAAGCAGCAGCGATAGACGCCGCAGCGCAAACAGCACCATATTGCGCCCCATAGAGCTGTGTTGCACCTGTGGAATTTCCACCGCTTTGGCTTCAGAGATATGCTCAACTGCCATTCGTTTTGTTCCTGTTCTGGTTACAATTTAATCATTATGGCATGGTAAAAATACCACAATGTCACCAACTTGCCCCCTAGATGATCGCAATAATTGTATCATACTCAATCTGCCAGAAACAGGGACCTACCATCCGTTCTAAAAATTCTCACGGAGATTTGTTGGCGGGTTCGTTTAGCTGTGGTAGACTGGCGTTTCGTGCGTTTTTGCTAACCCAATGGTTAGCCAGTAACAGGCGTGACAACCAACCTGTTGGTGTCACCGAAGGAGAGTCTTCCACAATGTTTCTGTTACATCACTCCTCATTCAATCGTGTAGCTGCTCCCTTCTGGGATTACCCTATCTGGTAATCACTGGTTGGTAGAGCCAGCCACTGGCCACCAGGGGCCGCTGGCCATACTCGTTATCCGCAATTTTTACCTGACAATTGAATACGTTTTGGTTGCTCGTTCATAGCGGCTGGTCGCCAGTCGCCATATGCTGGTCGTTTGTCGTCTAAAAACCAGCCATTAACCACGAACCATTGTTTTAAGGAGGAAACATGGAGTTACCTATCCGTCGCTACGGAGATTTGATGTTTCAATATCTCTATCCTCTGCGACGCAAAGTCTATTTGCTAGCCGGGCTGATTTTTGCCACCCTGGCTTTGCAATTGGTGAACCCGCAAATTATTCGGGGGTTTATTGATACGGCCGTTTCCAACACCAGTAGCCAGCCGCTCATCTGGGCCGGCGTTGTCTTCTTAGTCACTTCGCTGCTGCTGCAGCTGGTGGGCGTGGCCGCCACCTACGTGGGCGAAGACGTTGGCTGGCAATCCACCAACCAGCTCCGCGCCGATTTGGCCCGCCACTGCCTGCACCTGGACATGTCCTTCCACAACGAACACACCCCCGGCGAAATGATCGAGCGCATCGACGGCGATGTGGCCAACATCGCCATCTTCTTTGCCCAGTTTGTCATCCGCATTGTGGGCAACGTGCTGCTGATTTTTGGGGTGCTCATCGTGTTGCTGTGGGAAGATTGGCGGATCTCGCTGGCGCTGGGGATATTTACGGCCGTTTCCCTCATTGGCCTCAGCAAACTGCGCCAGGTAGCCGTGCCCGCCTGGAAAGCCGCCCGCGAAGCCAACGCCGACCTGATGGGCTTCATCGAAGAGCAGCTCGGCGGCACTGAAGATATCCGCGCCAGCGGGGCCGTGCCCTACGTCATGCGCCGCCTGGCCATCTTCAGCCGCGCCCGTATGCACCGCGAAATCGAAGGCGCCGACAAAAGCATCATCATCATTCTGTCCTGGATTGGCCTGTTTACCGCCGGGCAGCTCATCGCCATGCTGCTAGGCTACTCGCTCTTCCGCAGCGGCGCGCTCACCATCGGCTCCGTCTACCTGATTTTCAGCTACACCGCCGCCATCTTCCAGCCGCTGCACGAGATCAGCAACCAGATCGAAAACATGCAGCAGGCCGCCGCTGGCATCGACCGGGTCGAGCAGCTCTATCGCGAAACCAGCCGCATCGCCAATGACGGGCAAGCCCACCTGCCCCACGGGCCGCTGAGCGTCACGTTTGATCACATCAACTTTGCCTACCACGACGAGCTGATTTTGCGCGACATCAGCTTCCAGCTGGCCCCCGGCGAGGTGCTGGGGCTGCTGGGCCGCACCGGCAGCGGCAAAACCACCATCACCCGCCTGCTCTTCCGCCTGTACGAGGTCACGGACGGCACCGTCTGCCTGGATACGCACCAGATTCAAGACCTGCCCCTCAGCCACCTGCGGCAAAAAGTGGGCATGGTCACCCAGGAAGTGCAGCTGTTCCGCGCCTCCGTGCGCAACAACCTCACCTTCTTCAACCCGGCCATCCCGGATGCGCGCATTCTAGAGGTGCTGGAA
This sequence comes from Ardenticatenaceae bacterium, assembly GCA_020634565.1. Lineage (GTDB taxonomy): Bacteria > Chloroflexota > Anaerolineae > Promineifilales > Promineifilaceae > Leptofilum. The sequence continues at coordinate 523,339 of JACKBN010000003.1, read as the reverse complement.
GATTTGGGCCTGGGTGATTGGTTTGCCAGCCTGCCAGAGGGTCTGGACACTGAACTGCAATCCGAAGGGGCCAGCCTTTCGGCCGGTGAAGCGCAGCTGCTGGCCTTTACGCGCGTCTTTTTGCAGGACCCCGGCCTCGTCATCCTGGATGAAGCCTCCTCCCGGCTGGACCCGGCGACGGAGCAGCTCATCGAGCGGGCGGTAGACAAGCTGCTGCACAACCGCACCGGCATCATCGTGGCCCACCGGCTGACAACGGTGCACCGCGCAGACAAGATCATGGTGCTGGGGAACGGCCGTATCCTGGAGCACGACACCTACGCCAACCTGGCCCACAATTCAGACTCCCACTTTGCGGAACTGCTGCGCACGGGATTAGAAGCAGAAAGTGTGCAAGTGAGCAAGTGAGCAAGTTTGCAAGTTCACTTGAGCACTTGCATACCTGCACACTTGCAAACTTTTTAAGGAGGAACATGACCACAAAAACAGAACCCGTGGCTGAAGCGCCCACCTGGAAATTCATTCTGGGGCTCATTCGCTTTCGGCCGTGGCCCCATTTTTTCAACCTGCTGTCGATCATCACGCTGCTGCTGGGCATTCTGGGGCCGCCGCTGGTGATTCGCTACTTTTTTGACCTGCTCACCAATGAAGCCCAGGCCGCCTTCAACCTGCCAACCCTGGTAGCCCTGATGGTGGTGATAGCCATCGGGCGCATGGGGGCGCGGCGCGGCATGATCAAGATGAATCGGCCGTTTATGCTGTATTCCCACGCCTTGCTGCACAACAACATGCTCGGCCGCATTATGGAACGGCCCGGCGCGCGCTCCCTACCCGAAGCCCCCGGTGAAGCGATCAGCCGCTTCCGGGGCGACGTTTGGGAGCTGCCCTTTTTCGCCCTTTGGGTCAATGACGTGACGGCCAACGCCGTCTTCATGGTTTTCGCCCTTTCAATCATGATGAGTATCAACGCCAAAATTGCTCTGATTGCCCTGCTGCCGCTGGGGCTGGTATCGCTTGTGACCAACAGCGCCACCGGCCGCATCCAACTGTACCGGCAGGAGATGCGCAAGCGCAGCGGTATTGTCACCGGCTTCATCGCCGAGACGTTTGGCGCAGTGCAGGCGATTAAAGTTGCCTCCGCCGAGGATCAGGTCATCGACTACTTCGACACGCTCAACGAAAAGCGGCGGCAGGCGGCCCTCAAAGACCGGCTGTTCAACGAGGTGCTAGGCTCCATCTTCCAGAATTCGGGCAACTTGGGCACGGCGATTATCCTGCTGCTAGCCGCACAAAGCTTGCAGGCTGGCACCTTCACCGTTGGCGATTTTTACCTGTTTGTGGCCTACCTGGGCAACACAACTGGCTTTGCCAGCTTTCTCGGCTTTTTGCTGGCCCGCTACCGGCAGGCCACCGTCGCGGTTGACCGGATGGTGCGGCTGCTGCAAGGCGCTGATCCGCTCAGCCTGGTGCGGCATCGGCCCGTGTACCTGCATGGCGATCTGCCGGAGATACCGTTTGTGGAGAAAACGGCCGTTGACCACCTCACCACCCTCTCCGTGCAAAATCTCAGCTACACCCACCCGGAATCCGGGCGCGGCATCAGCGACATCAGCCTGAATTTGCGGCCTGGCTCCTTCACAGTCATCACGGGGCGCATCGGCGCTGGTAAAACCACGCTGCTGCGTGCCCTGTTGGGGTTGCTGCCCCTCGAATCGGGTGAAATTCGCTGGAATGACGAACTGGTGACTCGGCCCGCAGAGTTCTTCGTGCCGCCGCGCACGGCGTACACCGCTCAGGTGCCCCGCCTGTTCAGCGACACGCTGCGGCAAAATCTGCTGCTGGGCCTACCGGAAGAACGCGTCCACATCCCGTCCGCCATCGAAGCCGCCATTCTGCACGAGGACGTGGCCCAGTTGGAAAATGGCCTGGACACAACGGTTGGCCCCAAGGGTGTAAAGCTCTCTGGCGGGCAGATTCAACGCTCGGCCACGGCCCGCATGTTCCTGCGCGATGCCGAACTGTACGTGTTTGACGATCTCTCCAGTGCGCTGGACGTGAACACGGAAAAGCAGCTATGGACGCAGCTGTTTGCCCGCGACGAAGTACCTACCTGCCTGGTGGTGTCTCATCGCCGGACGGCTTTGCGGCAGGCGGATCATATTGTGGTGTTGAAAGACGGCCGTATCGAAGCGGAAGGCAAGCTGGAAGATCTACTGGTCACCAGCACAGAAATGCAGCGGCTGTGGGAGGGCAAGCTACAGTAGCCCAAAATGAAAGGCTCCACTGCTAAAAAATGTTAGCAGTGGAGCCAAACCCCAGTATATGAAGGAACAACCTTGTTTAGAACGGCCGTTTGGCCACACGAGTCAAGGTCAATTCTGCCACACCATGCCGATCCTTCAATACAGTCTAGCCCTCGATTTTTGTGAGGGTAAACCCGCATTTGAATTGAGGGTTTACCCTCATCCAGCTTTGGCCAGATCAAAAACGCCGATGATACAGATTTGATCATCAGCGTTTAGTTGCGTCCTTTTAACTGGTCGTTTGGCTATTCATCCAACACAATGAGCCGGTGGCGCACCGCCACGCGGATCAGCTCCACAATGTTGCGGGCATCCAGCTTGGTCATTAGGTTGGTGCGGTGCCGCTCCACCGTTTTAATGCTCACATTGAGCAGCTCGGCGATTTCGGCGTTGGTGTGCCCCTTGCCGATGAGCTGGAGCAGTTCATGCTCACGGGGCGTCAACTGATCTGCTGGCGAAGGGCCGCTGCTGCTGGGCTGTGTCAGGGCCGTCTCTGACACGCTGGGGCTGAGGTAAGTCGCCCCCCGGTTCGCGGCGCGAATGGTGAGCAGCAGCTCTTCCTTGAAGGAGCCTTTCAGCAAATATCCTTTGGCTCCGTTTTGCAGCGCCTGCCGCACAAAAATTTCGTCGGCATACATAGAAAGGATGACGGTCTGGGTGGGCAAATCCAGCTCGCGCAGCTTTTCCAGCACCTGGATGCCGTTCATGCCCGGCATGGCAATATCCATCACCAGCACATCTGGCTGTATGGCCTGCACCAATTCCAATGCCTGCTCGCCGTTTTCCGCCTCGCCCACCACGGTAATGTCTTCTGCCTTTTCCAGCAGAGCGCGGATGCCTTCGCGCACTAAATTGTGATCGTCAGCAATGATGACATTTATCATAAGGTTCCTTTCTGTTCTGTCTTTACAGCGGTAGGTGAGCGATAACGGTTGTGCCCTGGCCCGGTTTGGTGTCGATTTCCAAACGGCCGTCTAATAATTCTACGCGTTCATGCATCCCAAGTAAACCCAGCCCGGCTGATTGTGGCGGCGCGCTGGCTTTTCGTTCAAAACCCAGCCCATCATCGGCAATGGAGAGATGAACGGCCGTTTCATCCTGCCACAGCTTCACCATTACCTGGCTGGCCTGGGCGTGTTTGGCCACATTGTTCAACGCCTCTTGCAGCACGCGATAAAGGCAAATGTTGGCAGCATCTTCCAGCTTGAGCCCCTTGGTGCCTTTGTAAGAGATGGCCAACTGCGTGCGGCGGCCAAAAGTGTGGCAAAAATCTTCCAGCGTCAGATTCAGGCCTACCGTGTCCAGGGCTGGCGGGCGCAGCCCCCGCGCCAGCATACGAATCTGGTCGCGCGCCGAATCTGTCAGGGCAATGGCTTCACCCAGATTTTGGCGCAGGCCATCGGCCTCCGGCGGCACATCCCCTTGAAGAATTTCCAGAGCGATTTTTAGCGCCGTTAGCGCCTGCCCGGACTCATCGTGCAGCTCGCGTGAGATGCGCTGCCGCTCCTCCTCCTGCGCCTGCACAATCCGCTTGGCCAGCTCCTGAATTGCCTCTTCGGCTCGCTTGCGGGCGGTGATATCGTGGGTGTAAATACGCAAGCGATACACGTCGCCATCCATCGTGTAGCATACTTTTTGCTCCAAAACGGCGTCACCCGTGTCGATTTCTCGCCCCACAAACTCTTCATCCGTATCAACAAAGGCCGCCACGATGGGGCGTAAGCCTTTGAGCAGCGGATGGCTTGGCCCCTGCTGCCATAGCTCAGGAAAACGCTGCCGGGCTTCGGGATTCATGTAAGTCGGCCGTCCCAACAAATCGGTTTCAATGACCATGTTGGGGTTTTGCTCAGGAAAGGTTGCCAGCCATTGCAGCTTCTTTTCCAGGTGCTGGTAATCGGAAACCTGCTGCTCTAGCTGGGCAATTCTGGCTTGCAGGGCGACGATTTGGGAGGAAACGGCCGTTTCTTTTGCATCTTCCATATTATTCCACTCCGGGTGGGTTCACCAGCAGCGACACTACTTGCTGCATATTATCACGATAGGTGGATACGGCCGTACGCCCCTCCGCTGACAAACGAATGAGCGTGCGCGGCACCCGATCCACAAAATCTTTGCTGACGGTAATGTACCCCACCTCTTCCAGCTTCCCCAAATGAGACGCCAGATTGCCCCGCGTCAGCCCCGTTTGCGTGAGCAAAAAGGTGAAATCGGCGCTTTCAACCGCAGCCAAAAGCGCCAAAATCATCAAGCGGGCCGGAGCATGAATCGCCCGGTCAATATCAGCAATCGGCTGCAAATCATCCTGGCCCATATCAGCGAACGTCATAGCCATCCTCTTTTTGAACCGGATATTTGCGTACAAAACGAGCCAGCAAACCAAACCCGATGAGCGACAACACACCCCCCGTCACCATCACATAGGTTGGCTCAGGCCATTGCAGCCAAATGCCCACCAGAATAATGCCGATGATGAGCAAGGCATCAACCAGCAGGCGAGAAACGCCCGTACGCCAGGCCGTCACGGTCAGCGCCACAGCAGGCAAAGCCCCCAGCAACAGCATATGATACTGACGCAGCCAGCCTTCAAAGTCCGTGGGCAGATTATCCGACCGCAAAAAAGCGACTAAGCCAAAAAACAGGGCCAGCACCCCCAACCCCAGAAGCAGCAGGTAGAGTAGATTACTCTTTTGTTTGGCCTCGGTCTCAAATTGCACATAGCCCATGCGCGAAATGGTAATGGCGCTTTTGAGCGGCGCATACAAAATCAAGCCAATCCACGCAAAGACAATCGTCACGCCAACGTCCATGGCCATGCTGATACCAAAACCCAAAATGCTCAACCCGACGGCCAGATCAAGAATGCCATCTTGATGGTAAGACATGTACAGCTTGCGCTTTAACGCTTCCAAATCCACTGTGTGCGACATCTTATGGACTCCCTTGCAAACCAAAAAGTTTGATTTGCATATTAGTTTGAAAAACAAACAAGTATGAAAAATATATTAGACGAGTTTGAGGCCGGTGTCAAGTACTTTTCCCGAAAAATGAGGGGGTTAACGGTTTAGCGCTGATCGATCGGATATCCAGGGGGCATAAGGGGCATGCGTGAGGGAAGCAAGGCTCAACAAAACATCATCATAATTAATGCGCCAGCCGGCAAAATCGCGCCACGCCTGAACCCGATCCGCCTTGAGCGGTACGCCCTGCGCCGCCAACTGCTCACACACTTTATCAAACTCATACTCGCTAATGCTAATGGGCATACCGGGCCGAGGATTGTTTTCATAAGGCAGTGCAAAAAAGTCGGCAATCTGGCGCAGCGCCAAAAAGCCAGCGCGAATGCAAAAAGCCGCCTGGGGGTTAGGCGGCACGTCTACGGCCGAAAGCATCATGGCCGCCGAATCCATCACGTTGCCTGCGGCGGTAATCCAGGAACGCTGGGCCTGCGGTGAGCGAAAAAAGACCAGCGGCGACAGTGAGGTATGGCTTTCTTCCAGCTCGGCAAACCAGGTTTGCCAGCTAATCCAGACGTCGCGCAGCCGCTCCAACTCGCCGGTACGGTACGAACGGGTAATCATCTCCACCACGGTGGGTGGCGACCCGGCGCGTGCTTCCCAGAGGACAACGGCCGTTTCCCGCCGCGAAAAGGCACTGTACATCGTGGGCAGGTAGGCAATGAGCATGGCAATCAGCACCAAGCCAATCATCGCCTCGGAAAATTCCAGCAGCTTCGACCCCGGCGTGTTCACCGAAGCGTAGCCCAACGTCAGCAGCGAGGAACCGCTCAGATAAAACAGCTCCGGCAGTGGCCGCGGCTCCAGCGACCAAAAGAGCAGCATATAGCCCAGCAAGATGAGCACCAGCAAAATCATCGGCATCAAGAAGAGGACCAGTGGCGGGAAAAAGGCCATGATCCGGTCGCGCTCTTCATAGGTGGCCCGCTTCACGCGCAGCCGAAACCAAAAGCCAATGGTCTGGAATACCACTCGCGTCAACCAGACATTCACCCCGCGCGGCAAGATGAACGTTTTGATGGCCGCCACAAGCGTGCCACCAATGATGAAGAGGCCGAGAAGGAAAACGGCCGTACGCAAAACAATCATGCCTGTGCTGTTCATATCCATGCGCTCATTATCTTAACTTTCAAGCAGCGTGTCCATTTATCCAGGCGGACGGCTCTCAGTTAGCGTAGCACAATGAAAAAAAGAGACGGCTCATCCGTTTGAATGAGCCGCCTCCTTGCTAGTTAATTTTCTCGTTCGCACGTGGGCGTGCGAACTCCTCAGTTTTTAATTGTACTTAAGGCGCACTGTTCGAAAGGGTATTAACCTCGGTAATGTTGCCTGCGCCATCCATGGTGAAGACATGCCAGTAAGCACCACTCTGACCAGCGGGCGGGGTGAACTCTTGGATAACACCGGATGAACCCAGAACCTGTACATGTGCTTTGGAGACATCATAACCACCTTCGCCTGGGTAAACATTATTCACCCAATAAGTGTATGTGCCATCCTGCAGCTCAATCGTGACAGTCTCAATTCTGGCTTGCGCTGGCGCGTCAATGTTATCGATATCCAGCTTGGCAAACGGCGCACTGTCTAGCGAACCAAGATTGCCGTAGCTTATCGTAGCATTTGATGGCGTTTGTAGATATGCGTCCAAATCACTCAATACCTCATCCCAAGTCAACACGATGCGGATGCTTGTGTCCTGTGCCAACTCTGGTGACAGAGCCGTGGTTTCTGTCGCAGTCTGACCTGCCTCTACAGTAAAAGGTTGCGCATCTACTGGAATGTAACCATCTTTTGTCGCTTGCAAACTATTCTGGCCTACGGGTATATCGTTGATAGTGTAGTTGCCATCAGAACCGGTTGTTACACATTGGTCAAGAACACATACCTGTACACCTTCGAGTGGGCTACCTGTGGTGGCATCTATCACCTGTCCCTGTAAGCTACCCGTTGTTGGGGGAGCTACCGTTGGTTCTACAACTGGTACTTCCGCAACTTCAATGGGGTCTTTACCAGACAAGGTGATCATCCACGTTCCAGACCCATTGTCACGGTTATTTGAAAGGTTTGTGAAGACGAGCAATGCTTGGCCGCTATACTCAGTGAAGGTGGGATTATCCGTAACATATCCAGAGGTATCCAGATAGCCGCCATTTGAGAAGCTGTTGCGTAGATGGATGGCATCACCCTCAACCAACGGTTCACCTGCCGCTTTACCGCTTGCAGATTCAATAATCCATGTGCCTGAACCAGAAGAGTCACGGGTTGGCGAATTGGCTGTGAACACGCCGATGTGACCAACATTACCTGCGTATGGAGTCAAATCACGCACGTAGCCGCGAGTGTCCAAAAAACCACCATTAGGATACAAGTTGAGCAAGTGAATCGAATCGCCAACGAGGAGTGGTTCGCCATCTGCTTTGCCATCGGCGGAAACAATTTGCCAACTACCTGACCCATTGTCACGGTCTAGATTGCTATTTGTGGAGACAAAGAGAAGTGATGGGGGAGACCAGCCATTGAAAAATTCTTTGTCAATGATCCGGCCGCGTGTGTCTAAATAACCACCGTTGGGGAACCCATTTTCTAGATGAATCACAGTACCAATCGTGATGGCTACAGGTTCAGGAGCAGGAGCGACCGTTGCTACACCGTTACAAGCGCCATAGGGAAATGATGGGATACCCACGCCACCCCATGCCGCGCCGCTGCTGATGGTGGCAAATGGTGTGGATTCACCGGTGGCAAAGAACTGTACATCGGTATTGTTTGGCAGGTTAATCAGCACATTTGTCTCTTGGGTAATGACAAGGTCGCGTACACGGGTTGGATTGGTTTGCAAAACGGCGCGTACGTTTAGCGGGTTGTTTGCTGCCAGATAGCTTTGTTCAACTTCCAGTTTAATGCAGGATGGCGTGCGCTTTTCCCAGTCAAAGTTCCAATAGGAGAAGTGGCTAACCTCGGCCACGTAACGGCCGTCTTCCAACATAGCCATGCCTTCTTCTACCCATAGACCGGTTTCTGGGTCATAGGACCACACGGTCAGGACTTCGTTTGGTCTTTCCTCTACAACAGGGACAGATACCTCTACGGTTTCACCCTCTTTTACATTGAGTTCGTTGCCATCTTCATCCTCAAATGAGGCATAGAATGCGCCGGCGCTCTCCATGGATGCTTCTTGGCCTTCGTCATTGACACCGCTCATGTCACCGACCATTTCTTCTTGAGTTAGGTCATAGGTGTACATGTTCAAGGTAACATCCCCAGTAGGCTCGTTGCCATCGGCATCTTCAAGCTGGTTGGGGCCAACGGAAATCTGCGTGCCGCTGGGGTCTTCTGCCTCGACGCCCACCGTCGGGTCAAAGGTCGCCACTGCTATCACTTGCTGGAATTCGAGAGTCAGCGCTTCCATTGCTGAACCGATATGAATTTGAGAGACGGGTGCATAACCGTCTAACTCTGCGTTGATGACGTAACGGCCGTCTTCCGCACGCGGTACATACAGTTCAAAGTTACCACTGCCGTCGCTCTGGGCCTCAACCCCGTTGATGCTAATCGTTGCATTGCCGAGCGCGGCCATCGCAGTGTCAGCGGTTGTCCCGGCCCAGCGGTCGCTCGGTCCGGCGGCTGGTTCTTCAACCGCTTCTTCAATAACTTCTTCAGCCGGTTCGGCCGTTGGTTCAAGTGTGCTTTCCTCATCTGTTGTAGACAATTCATCATTTACTGAGTCAACAACCTCTTCAGCGATGTTTTGGGCGCTTTCTACAGCGCTCTCAATGTCGCCACCGCAGGCGGCTAAAGCAAAAATCAATAGAATGAGTAAGGATAAAAATTTTTTCTTCATGGTGCGTCTCCTTGTTTGGGAAAGATGTTTCTTACGTTTGTATTGCCATTACATTCAGCTTGTTGAAATTCCGGAATTCGCAATCATGATATGGATCGAACGCTTCCAAAACGCTTCCAACGGCCGTTTCCCCACATGCGCAAAATATCTCAATCGCTATAATGTCTCTGTCTTGCGAAAAACTTGGTTCAAGGAGCAAAAGATGAGCAACTCATCCCCCAACCGCCTACTATATGATTTTTACGACGAACGACTCTGGCTAACCCGCTTTATGCCCATTGACGATGCCATTCATACCGTTGATGAGCATTTAGCAAATACCATATCTTCACTTGAGGGTGTTTCGTTTGCTGGCATTGAGCAGTTTATTCAAAGAAAAACGCAAGCAGGAGAAGAACTTCTTGATGAGCTGGAACGCCTCGTTCTGCGCAAGATACATGCTTTAGACATTTTGGATAGCATGCCTCTCGACTTGGTAAATCAGTTTTTTGAACAACAGGAAGAGGCTGGGAAAACCTTTAGCGCTCGCTTCAAACGATCAACGCATAAACGACTCCAGGCTTTGGCCCAAAAAATAGCGGAAGATGAGTCTGCCGAGGACGCACATGATAGGGATTTTGAGCTAACGCAGCTCTTTAATTTACGCACCATGAGCCAGCAGCTGCGCCGGTTTGTAAAAGAAACGCTTTTGCCAATGGTGGAGGCAACGCTTGCAGAACATAAACCCGTACCGCCGACATGGCTGATTCGTGCCTGCTTTCAACAGGTGGCAACAGATATCGGGATCATTGAGCGGGCAATCACACAGCGGAGCTGGCAATTTACCCCCGATGGTAAAAAGCGGATGGGGCCACAAGCGCAAGCGCTTCTCATTGCCGACAAATTGGCAATGATGGCCCTGCACCCTGCTCAGGCTATGCTTCCTTTGCCTGAGTACATTTTGCCAATCACGTATTTTGCGCAGCAGACGCACATTCACCGGACACCCTATCGGGACGATCTGCTTTTGATTGGCCTTAGCTATGATCATATTTCCTTAAAAATTAACGAGGACGCAGAACAAGGCAATTATCGCGAACTGGCTAGCAGGTATAAAAACGAGGCCTTGCCCACCTTTGAGCTCATGGTGATTCCACATGAAGTAGGCCACTATGTTTATCAACACGGCCGTTTACCCCATGGCGAATCAATAGCCCAAATCTGCGCCCAGATTTTTGCAGAACACCCATTCTTTGCCTGGCGCGAGGAGATTTTTGCTGATCTTTACAGCTGTCTGGTGGCCGGTCCTCTAGCGGTTTTAGGATTACAAGCGCTCATTGCCTCCAGCCGCAACGATACGATTTGTGCCAATGATGGCGTACACCCTGATGGAAAAATACGGCCGTTTATCCTCTCAGCCATTCTCCACCAACTACACGAACAATTTCCCGACAGATACCCCTTCCCTGAAGTCGCACACCAACTCGCCGAAAATTGGCAGATCAACCTGCACACCCAGGGCATCGATCTTGAAGTTGAGCAACCATCAATGGAGCCAATCCAGCAATTGATCGCGCTTCTGGCTGAAACAGTTCAGCTTTCAAGTGACACACATTCGCTTTATCAACTACCCTGGTGCAGCACCCCACACGACGCATTGCAAGCATACGATGAGGAAATGGCAAACTTCATTCAGCACGTTTTTGCGGCCAAAGAATTCCCGCATCATCGTCTGATTACCCTGAATGGCCAAGTAGCGCAGGCAAATCTGCCAGCTAATTTATTTTGGCTGTTATGGGGTTGGGGTGATGATGGCCCCATCGGCATTGGCGACCATACGCTCTCTAGCGTTCAAGTGGAAGACCTGTACAGTGGCGATGAGCGCAAGCTTCAGACATTAGCGACACAACTGGGTGTTACACGAGATAATCTGAAAGCATTCACCACTTCCGTTCCTAAAACCGAAGCCCAAAACGCCATGCGTACAGGCCAAACAATAAGTATGAACCGGAATGGGCAAATTACTGGCAGATAACAGAGAGATAACCAGACAAGCACCTTGTGCAAAAGTTATGCCAGTTTATTGGCCAAAAAGCTATTTTTAACCAGCTGATTTAGCTGAATGGCACGCTGTTTGGCTTTGGCACTTTGCTCTGGCTCTTCCATTTCCATGTAGACTCTGGATAAATAATAATAAGAAAATGCCTGTTCGTGGGTATCTTGTAACTCTGCAAAAATTTGGCAGCCTTCCCATAGCAGAGCCAGGGATTGCTCAAACTGCTGTTTGGTTTGATGCAAGAGCGCGAGTTGGGTTTTGATGAGCGCCTCCCAGCGTAAGCTGCCCATCCGCTGGAAGCTGTCTAAACTTTGGTAGCCAAACGTCAGGGCGTCATCAATCTGCTGGCGATTTTTGCACAAAATAAGCCGCTCATACAAAACGGCCGCATGCTCCCCCAAATCACCCAGCTGTAGATTAACGCGCTCCGCCTCTAGCAAGCAGGCTTCCGCCTCGGCGTAAGCGTCTAAACGACTGTACACCCGCCCTAAATATCGCATTGTTTCGATAAAGCTGGTAGACAGGGGAAGGCGTTTTTGTAAATCAACCGACTCCTCCAGATGCGCCTGGGCAGTTTCAAAATCATGATGCGTTTTAATTTGGCCGATAGCCAATAGATTCAAGGTTTTAGCAACGCCCAACCAATCTGCTTCATCAGCGAAGATACGTTTGGCTTCCTGACAATAAGCGATAGCCTGCTCATCTTCGGCTTGCTCAAGTTTAATACGGCCGTACCAATACTTCGCCGCCGCCACCCCCAACCCATCCTCCAGGCGCAAGAAAAGCTGCAATCCTTTGGCCAAATGATCTTCCGCTGCGGCGTAATCGTTCAGCTCCGTGGCGATTTCGCCCAGGCGCAGCAGCAATCGTGCCAATGAAGGCTGATCTTGCAGCGCCGTGGCCGCATCCAGCGCCAGCGTGAGCCCCTGCCGCATGTCGCTAAAGCGAATTTGGCGGAACCACGGTTCATCCAGCATTTGTACCAAATTCAGCGTTTGCGGCCACAGTTGGTGCGCGTGGGCCTGACGTACGGCCGTTAACAAATTCCCCCACTCCGGCTGCAAAGCCGCGTAATCCTGCCGCTTTTCTTCGGCAAACTGGACAAAATAAGCCACAAACGCCCGCTCAATTTCCGCCTGACGGCTGGCCAGCTTGTCGGCGGCAAATTGGCGCAGCAGGCTGTGCATCTCGTACCGCTCCGGTTCCTGCTGCTGTTGCAACAGCGACTTTTCACACAGCGTATCCAAATCAAAAAGAGTGGCGTGGGCAATAGTTTGGGCCGCAACGGCCGTAAAACTGGAGGGAAACACCGCCAGCGCCGCCAAAACTTCTTGCTCCGCCGCAGCCAGCAGTTGCCAAGACGCCTCAAACACCGCGCGCACGCTGCGGTGGCGCGGGTCCACATCCCGCAGGCGCGTACTGAGAAAGTCCAGCGACTGCCCAATCCCCGCAATAATTTGCGCCAACGAACGCCGCCGTACCCACGCTGCCGCCAACGAGATGCCCAGCGGCGAGCCATCCACCAGTTGGCAAATATGGCGGATTTGCGGCAAATTTTCGGCCGTAACGCCGAAATCGGCCCGCGCCAGTTGGCCTCGCTCCGCAAACATCGCTTCCGCCGCGCTTAGTTCCGTCTCGCCCACAGGTAAACCATCCAAAAAGATGACCGATTCAGCCTGGAAGTTGAGCGGCTCACGCGAAGTAGCCAAAATGGCGATGTGAGGGGCACGCCGCAGCCAGTCGGGAATAAAGGCGAGGTCGTCCAGGGCTACTTCGCTGTTGTCAAAAATGAGCAATAGCTGCTTGTGCCGCAAAATCGCCAGCACCTGCTCGCCGGTAAGCTGTTTGCCATCTTGCGTCAGGCCCAACGCCTCGCCCACAGCAATCTGGATTTGCTCCGCGCCCCCCTGAATCGCTTCCAGCGACACAAACCAGACGCCATCGGGGAAGCTCATTTTCACCTGCTGGCCCACTTCAAGGGAAAGGCGCGTCTTGCCAATGCCGCCCGTGCCCACCAGGGTGATGAGGCGGAAATTGGGATCAACCAGCCGCTGCAACAGTTGGGTTTGCTCGGCTTCGCGGCCAAAAAATTGACCAGTGGGGAGGGGCAGATTGTGGGGAACGGCCGTTGCCGCCACCACAAGCGCATCCTCAAAAATCTGCTGCCGCAGCTGCACGGTTTCTTCTTCTGGCTCGACGCCCAGTTCATCCCACAAAATTTGTGCGCATTGCTCAAACTGGGCCAATGCGGCGGCGCGGTCGCCCAGGCCAGCCTGGGCCAGCATGCCAGCTCGATGCGCAGATTCCAGCCACGGTTCCAATTGCAGTTGGCGCTGAGCAATGTCGAGAACGGCCGTCCATTCGCCAAGCTGGATTTGTGCGTCGCGCAACAAGGTCATTGCCGCCAGCGCCTGTTGCTGAATGTGCTCTCGCTGGGCCGTTAGCCAAGTTTGCCACGTCTCACTGGGGAAGTTGAGTCCGGCTAAAAACTCGCCGCGTATGAGGGAAACGGCCGTTTCTAACCGCGCCAAACAGGTCGGGCAGCCCGCCAACTGCCGGTGCGGATGGGCTGCTACCGCCGCCACGCCCTGCGCAAACTGCACCGCATCAATGACAATGTCGTCGCCCGTGCGCAGGGCAATTTGTTTGCGATCAATTTCAAGGTAAGGGGGCGTGGCGGCATCATCACCAATCGCATCCCGCAGGCGGGTCAGCCGGTTGCGCAGGTAAGTCAGCGCCTCTTTGTCTGGCCGGTCTGGGGAGAGCAGTCCAGCCAGGGTGTCGCGGCGCTGGGGGATGCCCTGCTGCGCCGCCAGGGTAGCTAGTAACACACGAAGGGCGTCGGTGCGAAAAACGGCCGTTTCTCCCGCCACCTTCACCTGCAACGATCCCAGAACTTTTATCTCTAGCTTTCTGCTCATCACACAAACTGTGAATTGCGAATGACAAATTGCGAATTGTGACCGAGACCCCCATTAAGAATTCACAATTCATTATTCACAATTCATTATTTCTTCCCTTGGGTGCGCTATGGGTGCGCGGTCTTTCTATTGTGTGGTCATCAGAGCGGTTCACTGGGAATCGCCAAAAACACACAGTAAAGGAGACCCAATCATGACTCGTATCACCAATTTGAAAGCCCGCACCTTTGTAGCCTTTGTCACAATCGCCTCATTGCTCATCGCCCTCCAGCCAACCATTACATATGCCTGTTCCGTAGGCTCAAGCGGGCATTGCGGCGGCTAATCATATCCCTCGACCCGATTTTATAAGAACCTGCCGACTTGGCAGGTTCCTTTTTTTGTGCCTAAATTGCCTGCAAGTTTTGGGCAAGCGCAAGCGCACGTTCAAGCAAGGTTGGATTTTGGATCGATTCCGCCAATGTTACAGCGCGTGTGCTCACCTGTTTGGCCCGCTGCACATCAGACAAACGCAATAATCTGGCCAAATCCAGCAATGCTTCGCATTCAATGCCTTGCAAATTATCCTGTTGGGCAATTTGCAAAGCCTGGGCCAATAATTTTTCGGCCGTTTCCAACGCGCCTTGTTTTTCTCTAGCTACAGCCAAATTGTAGATAGCAATCGCCAGCATAGACCGATTACCCAGGGATTTTGCTATTTGCACGCTGCGTTCCAGGTTTTCTACAGCCGCGTCCAACTCTCCCATTAACAGATAGTTTCTACCTGTATTTGTAAAAATTTCCCCCTGCCGGGTCGCATCACCAGTTAAAGTGGCCAACTGCAAACTGAGGTTTAGATAATATTGGGCGCCAGTGTAATCTTCTTGTTCTGTCGCAATCATGCTGAGATTGCCAAGCAATGCAGTTTGCACATGGCGGTTCTCCAACTCCCGACAAAGGGTGAGAGCCTGCTCCATAATTTCCTGAGCCAGCAGTAAATTCCCCTGGTTGTAGTGGACAATGCCGATGCTATTGAGACTGTTGCTTAACAAGCGAACGTTGTCTAACGTTTCCCAGGTGCCACACGCTTTTTCAAGATGGCTGCGGGCAGCATCATAGTGGCCTTGAATGTCGTGGATGATGCCCAATTGGTGGTGGCTCCAACCAATAATCAGCATCTCATCAAGGTCCTGGCCAATGGCAAGGGCGTGGCTCAGCTTCTCTTTGGCTGCATCATATTCTCCCAGCCGCCACAGTGACTCGCCCCACCAGACATGCGCCATGCCTTCTGCCCAGCGGTCCGTACTTTGGTCTGCCAATTGCAGCGTGGTCTGAATTGTGTGCAGCGCGGGGCGATATTGCCCCAGCCGGTTTTGGAAGCGCGCCCGCTCCAGCCCAGCGCGGGTGGCCAGCGGGAGACCATCTTCGCCCCAGTCAATTGCCGCGCGCAGCGCACTGTGCATGATGTGCTCTCCCTCATGCGCCAGGCCACGCAGTTGGTAATAAATGGAAAGCGATGTGAGTGCGCTAAGAAGCAAGTCGGCATGTTGCGCAGCCAGCCCGGTTTGCCAGGCGCGGCGAATGTTGTCGATGTCTGGTTCCAACAGGTGCATGGATTCTTGCGGCCGTTTTTTTTGCAGCGGTTCGGTGTGTTGGGCCAGCAGGGTGAGGTAGTAATGGGCGTGGTTGTGCGGTGCGGGGTCGTTGGCAGGCCGTTTGGCAGCAGCGTAGGCGCGAATCACTGGATGCAACGTATAGCGGGCCGTTTCTGGGTGGTAGGTGAGTAGGGATTTATCGATCAGGGCAGCGAGATGATGCTGTTCTGTGGCTGTGATCTGCTGTACGGCCGTTTCCGTAAACCCACCGCGAAATACCGCTAGGCGCGCCAGCCGCTGCTGCAACTCAGACGTCAGGGTACGCCACGACATCTCAAAAACAATGCGCAGCTCCCGATGCCGCGCTGGCATATCGCGCAGCGATGTGGTGAGCGCATCAAAGCCATCGTGCAAACTGTGGGCGATGGCCTGCACCGTGCTGTGGCGCGTGAGGGCAGCCGCCAGCTCAATTGCCAGTGGCAAACCAGCCACCATGTGGCAAATTTGGCGGATGGCAGCCAAATCTGCGGGGGCAACCTCACCTTGCCGCTGTTGCCCTTGCCGTGCCATAAACAGCTCAACCGCATCAGAAATAATTTCATCCGCCTCGTTGGCCGGGTAGCTTAAACCGGCCAGGGGGATGGTCCACTCGGCCCGCAGCCGCAGCGCCTCCCGCGAGGTGACAACCAACTGTACCTGTTCACAACGGGACAAAATGTCGAGGATGATCTGTACACCGGCCAACAGATGCTCAAAATTATCCAGCACCAGCATCATTTGTTTGTGCTGCAAATGGTTCAGCAACTGCGCCACGGGTGTAGCGGCTCCGGTCAGGCGCAGGTCAAGCACCGTGGCAATCTCCACGGCAATGGCTTCGGCCAAATCTTCATCGTCAGGGTCGATATCGGCCAGCGCCACCAGCCAAACGCCATCCCGATATTGGCTAAGGCGGCTGCGGGCAATGGTGCTGGCCAGGCGCGTTTTGCCCACGCCGCCCTGGCCGGTAATGGTTACCAAGCGGCACCACGGCTGATCCAACCGCGTGTGAATCTCCTGCTGGGCATTTTGTCGGCCAAAGAATTGGTCATAGACGGGGGACAGGTTGTGGCGAACGGCCGTTGGCACAGGCAGGTTCATTTGAGGTTGGGGCCGGGCTTCGTCGATGAGCGTTTTCATTTTTGCGGGTAATGAAATGCCCAACTCCCGACGAAGCAGTGCAGAACTCTGTTCATAATGGGCAGCAGCCTCGCGCGGTTTCCCTGCTGCTAGCAGCAGCTGCAATAGCAACATATTCGCCGTTTCATCAAGGGCATCCACCTGCAGCCAGCGCCGCACAACGACAATGCCGTTCGCAATTTCCCCTGTGGCTAGCAAATAATGCCCCAGTTTATCGTAAGCAATGACCACCTGACGATGAATGTACTCCCGCGTCTCCACAACCCATTGGTCGAATTGTGGCGCATCCGTCAGATCAAGATCAGCCAGGAACTCACCCTGATAACTGTCTAATGCTTGTTGCAAGGTGGTGGCTTGTACGGCCGTTTCCACCTGGGCCACAGCAGCCAACGTCTTCAGCAAATTAACCGAATCAACCTGCTGCCGATTTACGGCCGTTAATTCCACAGTTGTACGCGTAACAGCCAGCGCATTACCAACCTGGCCGCGCAAACGAGATAAAACGGTGCGTAAATTGGTTAAAGCTTGTTTATCGGAACTGTTCTCCCACAGCATGGTAGCGAGCGCTCGGCGGGAATGTTCGTTGCCGGAATGGGCGAGGTAAGCCAGTAAGGCAACCTCTTTTTGACTGCGAAACGTGGTCAAGGGCACACCGTTTTTCAACAAAACAGTTTGTCCAAGCAATGTAAACGATAGCATCCATGATTCTCCGGTCAACGACGATGCCCGTAGTATACACGACATAAACTCTCAATCGAAGTTACGATCTCTGCCCAAGACAAATCACCGTTGCAAACGATATGGTTTGGCTCAGCGCTCCCACTTTCGCTAAAATGGATTTGGAGGTTAGCGGCGGGTTGCTCGTAAAAACCAGACGAACCACCAACCACGACCCACGCGCAACCAAGGACAAAAAATGAACTACGAAGATTTCCAGCACATCCTCTTTGAAAAACGTGATCCGCACATCCTCTGGCTAACCCTCAACCGGCCCGAGGTGCTCAACGCCGCCGATGCCCAACTGCATACCGAGCTGGTCGAAGTGTGGCGCACCATCGACCGCGACCCAGACGTGCATGTCGCCGTCGTCACGGGTGCAGGCCGCGCTTTCTCCGCCGGAGGCGACCTGAAGCTGGTGGAAAACGCATACCAAAACCACGATGAGGTCATCCGCATCCTGGATGAGGCGCGTGATTTGGTTTACAACATGCTCCATTGCAGCAAGCCAATCATTTCCGCCATTAACGGAGCGGCCGTTGGCGCAGGCTTGGTCGTGGCGCTGCTGGCCGACATCTCCATTGCCGGAGAAAGCGCCCGGCTGGCCGATGGGCACGTGCGCATGGGTGTGGCCGCTGGCGACCACGCGGCGATCATCTGGCCGCTGCTGTGCGGCATGGCGAAAGCCAAATACTACCTCATGACTAGCGACTTCGTTTCTGGCCCAGAAGCCGAGCGCATGGGGTTGGTAAGCCTGTGCGTGCCCGATGCTGAATTGCTAGACAAAGCGATGGAAGTCGCCACCAACTTGGCCAGTGGGCCGCGCCACGCCATCCGCTTCACCAAACGCGCCCTGAACCAGTGGCTGCTCCAGGCAGGCCCCATCTTCGACCATTCCCTGGCGCTGGAAATGCTCGGCTTCTTCTCCGAGGACATGATGGCGGGTGTAGAAGCCCTACGCAGAAAAAAACCACCGCGCTATCCTTCAAGTAACCCCAAGAAAGGAAAAACCAACTGACAGACATGTCATTCCGAGCGAGCGAAGCGACGAGGAATCTTTGGTCTTCCAAGCAGAAAGATTCCTCACTTCGTTCGGAATGACAAGTAAAGTCTCCGTGAGGCTCTGTGTCTCCTCTGTGTGACTCTGTGTTCCGCTTTTTCTAAATCTTTGATAAGCCGCATCTCGGTTTGTTGTATAATGACGGCACCACTATTTTGAACCGAGGCATTAAACATGATTGAACAAACCCTGGAAGTTGACGACAAGTTAGCGGAATTTGAGGCCCGCATCGCCCGTGGCGAGAAGATTGAGCCGGGCGATTGGATGCCGGACGAATACCGCCGCCAGCTCATCCGTATGATTTCGCAGCACGCTCACAGCGAAGTGGTGGGGATGCTGCCGGAAGGGGCCTGGATTCCGCACGCGCCCAGCCTGCGCCGTAAAATGGTGCTCATGGCCAAGGTACAGGATGAAGCGGGGCATGGCCAATACCTGTACCACGCCGCCGAAACGCTGGGCGCGACTCGCGAAGAGCTACTGGACGCGCTGCTCACGGGCAAGGCAAAATACGCCTCCATTTTCAACTACCCCACCCTCACCTGGGCCGATGTGGCCTGGATTGGCTGGCTGGTCGATGGCGCGGCGATCAAGAACCAAACGATGCTGGCGCAGGCGTCTTACGGCCCGTACTCACGGGCGATGGTGCGCATTTGCGCCGAGGAAACGTTCCATTACAAGCAGGGCAAGGAGATGATTGTCCATTACGCCAGCAACGGCACGCCAGAGCAGAAGGCGATGGTGCAAGATGGTCTGAACCGCTGGTGGCCACCCACGCTCATGATGTTTGGTCCGCACGACGGCGAATCAACCAATTCCGAAGTGCTGATACGCTGGGGCATCAAAACCAAGTCCAACGACGCGCTGCGCCAAGAGTTCATCAATGAAGAAGTACCGGAAATTCAGGCACTGGGGCTGGAAATCCCCGACCCCAATCTGCATTTTGATGAAGATTCGGGTAACTGGATCATCGGCCCGATTGATTGGGCTGAGTTTTGGCAGGTGGTGAAAGGCCACGGCCCGATGAATGGGGAACGGCTGGCAGCAAGACAAGAAGCACATGAAAACGGCCGTTGGGTTCGTGAAGCCATGGCCGCCTATGCAAACCGGAAAAATTAACCGCGGAGAACGCAGAGAACGCGAAGCAAAAGAAAACTCTGCGCCCTCCGCGCCCTTTGCGGTGAAAAACATGACCGATACCCAATGGCCTCGTTACGAGGTATTTAAGCAAGATAATCCAAAGAAGCCGCACGAGGCGGTTGGCTCGGTCCATGCCCCAGACCCAGAAATGGCCCTGCAAAATGCGCGGGATGTGTTTGTCAGACGGCCGTCTGCGGTCAGTTTGTGGGTGGTGCCAGCCAGCGCCATTTTGATGGTCACGCGCGAAGAGCTGGAAGAAAATCCGGGCTGGTTGATTAAGACAGATGATGAAAGGGTGATACGGCCGTTTCACATCTTCACCAAAACCAGCCAGCGGCGCAGCATGACCTTCGTGCGCCATGCGGGGCAAATCGAGTCAACCTCACCGGAACGTGCCCTGCAAAAGGCCACCGAAAGCGGCGCGTTTGATGCAGCCAACGTCTGGGTCTGGTGGGTCGTGCCGGAAGATGAAATTATTCGCAGCGAGAAGGCTGACATCGACAGCCTCTTTGCGCCGGCCGTGGACAAAACATACCGCCAGCAAACCCACTACGGCTTTGTCAGCCCGCGCCGCCAACAACGCGGCCGTCAAAAATGGGACGCGGATGAACACGGATAACGCGGATTCTCTGTTTCTCTCTGTGTAACTCCGTGGTTCTCTGTGAACCTCTGTGTTCCGCTTTATAAAACGATATGAACCAAGCAATTCAACAAATTCTCACCCAAAAATTACTGGCGCTGGCCGATGATGAACTCATCCTGGCGCATCGCAATTCGGAATGGATTGGGCATGGCCCGATTCTGGAAGAAGATATCGCCCTGGCCAATATTGCCCAAGACGAGTTGGGCCACGCCAACCTCTGGTACGAGCTTCATCAGACGCTCACTGGCGATGACCCGGATGAACTGGCCTTTTTCCGTGAGGCGGATCGGTTCCGCAACGTGCAGCTCGTCGAACTGCCGCGCGGCGATTGGGCGTTTACGATGCTGCGCCAATATCTGTTCGATGCGTATGAACTGCTGCTGCTAGATCAATTGCGGCACAGTCGGTATCAGCCCCTGGCCCAAGCCGCCGCCAAAATGCGCAACGAGGAAATTTACCATTTGCGGCACACCAGCAGCTGGATCAAGCGGCTAGGGCTAGGCACAGATGAGTCCAACCAGCGCACGCAAGCGGCGCTAGACGAGCTATGGCCGTATGCCCAACAGCTTTTTGTGCCGCTGCCCGGCGAATCTATTTTGGTAGACGAAAAAATCATGCCGAGTTTGTCCCGGCTGCATGAGAGTTGGTTGGAGCGGGTACGGCCGTTCCTCACCGCGGCTAATCTCACCATCCCGCACAACCAAACCCCACCCACCAAAAGCCGCAGCAACCACACCAACCACCTCACCACCCTGCTAACCGACATGCAAAAAGTGGCCCGGTTGAACCGCGAAGCGGTTTGGTAATTGGGTAACTGAGTAATTGAGTAATTACCCAATTACCAATTACTCAATTACAAATCATTCCCATGACAAATCTCTCCACAAAAAAAATCTGGCAAGCCCTCGAATCAGTCAAAGATCCGGAGATTCCGGTGGTATCGGTGGTGGAGATGGGCATTGTACGGGAGGTAGTGGTGAACGATGACGGGGTTCGGGTGACGATGACACCAACTTTTTCTGGCTGTCCGGCTTTGGATGTGATGCGGCGGGAGATAGAAACTGCCGTTCGCCAGCTAGGCATCCAAAATGTGTCCGTAGAAACCGTCCTCCATCCCCCTTGGAGCACGGATTGGATTACCGACGAGGCCCGCGAAAAGCTGCGCCAGTTTGGTCTGGCCCCACCGCAAAAACACGGCGGTGACCTCATTTCCGTTGCCTTTTTAGACGTGGCCGAATGCCCCCGCTGCGGCTCCAAAAACACCAGCATCAAAAACAGCTTTGGCCCCACCCTCTGCCGCATGATCTACTACTGCCACGACTGCCAGGACGCTTTCGAACAGTTCAAACCGCTTTAATCAGCCTACCGATTTTTACGCAAAGAACGCAAAGAATTGGAAGAAGCAAAGGGAAAACAGTGTTCTTTCTTTTAACCCTTTGCCTCTTTGCGCCTTTGCGTCAAATTTTTTTTACGTCTCCGCCCGATCGGCGAAGGGTTCGATGGTTTGGGTGGCGAGGATGCTGTCTTCGGGTAGTGGTGTGGTGGTGTCGGAGACGGCCGTTTCCCAACCCAGCTTGCCCCCTAACGACAAAATCGCCTTGTCCGCACTCCAAAAGAGGCGCGACGGCCCCAATTCATCCAGCAGCCCGCCGCGCCGCAGCAGGCTCTCCACCCGCTGATCCATCGAGGTCAGCAGCAAATCGCCGCCGCCCGCGTGCTGCCGATGCCACAGCTCACGCAGCACCTCGATGCCCGTGGCGTCCACCAGCGGCACACCGCGCACCGACAAAATCAGCGTGGCGTCTGGACCATCCTGCCCTTCCACCGTCTCCAGCAGGCGGCGCGCTGCGGCAAAAAAGAGCGGCCCGCTGAGGTAGTAGACGCTCACATCGTGCGCCGCCGTGGGCGCCGCCAGACCCAATCGTTCCGCTTCCACCGGACGGCGCGAGATTTGCAGTTCGCTCATTTGGGCCATAAAAACCAGGGTGCTGATGCCAAAGCCAATCAAAATCGCCTGGGTCAAATCGAGCAAAACGGTGGCCACCAGGGTGATGAGAAAGGCAGCGATGGCGTGTTTGAGCCGCCGCCCAAAGAAGAAGCGGATGGCGTGCCATTCGTTCATGCGCCACGCCGTGACCATGAGCACGCCCGCCAGCGCCGCCAGCGGCACGCGACCAATGAGGCTATTAAAGAGCAGCGCCGCCCCAGCAAAACCAGCCCATGAATGACGCTCACCAGTCGTGTGACGCCCCGCTCTTCACATTAACGCTGGTTCGGGCAATGGCCGCCGTGGCCGGGACGCCGCCAAAAAAGGGAATGATGATGTTGCCGATGCCCTGGGCTACCAGCTCGATGTTGGTGAACATGCGCACGCCGGTCATGTTGCCCGCCACCGCGCCGCACAGCAAGCTTTCGATCGCGCCGAGCGCGGCAATGGACATGGCGGGCACAACCAAATTACCCAATTCTTGCCAGGGAACGGCCGTTACTTTCAACCGGTTCTCCAACAAAATGGTGCGCGGGATGGCTCCAATCGTGGGCACGTCCCAGCGCAGCAGCACAACCAACAGCGTGGCCAGCACAATGCCCACCAGCGAACCAGGCACCCGCTTGCCCCACTCAAAGCGCGGCCAGAGGATCATCGTCGCCATCACAATCAGGGCCACGAAAACGGCTGACCAATTGGGGTGCAGGCCACTTTCGGCGTAGACGGCCAGCTTGGCCAGCACGTTTTCCGCCGCCGGGGTTCTGATGCCCAAAAAGTTATCAATCTGGCCAAAGGCGATGATGACAGCAATGCCGCTGGTGAAGCCGGAAATGACCGGGCTGGGGATGAGGGCCACGACGCGCCCCAGGCGGAAAATGCCCAGCGCCAAAATCATCGCCCCGGCCAGCAGCCCGGCCAGCCAGACGCCTTCCAGCCCGTAGCGCGTCGCCAGCACAATGAGCACGGCGGACATCGCTCCCGTCGGCCCGGAAATCTGGTACGGTGCCCCACCCAGCAAACCGATGATGATGCCCGCAAGAACGGCCGTTACCAATCCTGCCGCCGCATCGGCTCCGGAGGCCACACCAAAGGCCAGCGCCAACGGCAAAGCCACGGCAGCAACCGTCAGCCCGGCCAGCAAATCCTTTTGAAATGTCCCCGCGTTGTAGTTGGCAAACTCCCGCCGCCACATAAAAATCCAGTCACGAATCACAAAACACCATTCCACCTGAACAGAAAAAGCGACTCGCCCACCGGCAAGCCGCTCAAAATTTACGATGTGGAACTATAGCAACAAATTGGTGATTGAAAAGAAATCTACAGCTGAATGGGCTATTGTTTACGGCCGTCCTTCACCCAACAAAAAAGCCAACGGCCGTAACCGTTGGCTCTCCATCTCTTAACTCTCTGTGGCCTCTGTGGCTAATCCTCAAATTCCGCGATGGCCGCGCGACCAACCATTTCCAGGGCCGTGTCGCCTGACGGTGGCTGCATGGAGCCAGCCCGCACGTCGCGGAAGTAGCGCTCCAGCGGCAGCGCCTTGGTGATGCTGCTGCCCCCCGCGATGCGCAGCGCCTGGTCCGTTACCTTGTTGGCCGTCTCCGTCACCATCGTTTTGGCGGCGGCAATGCGCGCCGACATCTTTTTGCGGTCAGCATCATCACCGGTCCATTCAGCCGCCACGTCGAATAGCAGTGAACGCGCCGCTTGCAAGGAAACGTCAATCTCGCCAATTTGCCGCTGAATTTTGGGCAGTGTGGCGATGGGTTTGCCCAGCGCCGTGGGCACTCGCTCCAGGGCAAACTGGATGACCCGATTACGCGCCGCCACGGCTGCGCCGAGATAAATTGTTGACATAATCATCGGGAACCAGACGTTGGGCTTGGCTTTGGCATCGCCACGATCCACCACGTAATTTTGCGGAATGCGCACGTTGTTGAACACCACATCGTGGCTGTCGCTGGCGCGCAGGCTGAGCGAATCGCTCCAGGTGGTGACCCATTCCACGCCGTGCATATTTTGCTCGATGAGAACCACGCCGTTTTCACCTGCCAGGTCCACGCGGACCAACATGTGGGTGAGGTGTTTGCCGCCGGTTGACCAGGTTTTACGGCCGTTTACCACCCAGCCATCCCCATTTTGCGCCGGAACGGCCGTTGTGGCTGGCAATCCCCCACGCGACGGGCTGCCCATTGCTGGTTCGCTGGCGATGGAATTAAACAGCGCGCCATTGGCTGCTAGCCGACAAAATTTCTCGTACCAATCCTGGTCCCAACTGCGCACTTCCCGCTCGTGGCCAAAAATGTGCACCTGCATCCCGGCCACCATGGCCGTGGACGTACTGCCCTGGGCCAGCGCCAACTGCGCTGCCACACAATCCCGCAAGGACAGGCCAAAACCGCCAAACTCGCGCGGCACGCTAATACCCAGATAGCCCGATTCTTTCAGCGCCGCCACGTCTTCGGCAGGCAGCGCGCCTTCTTTATCAGCCTCATCCGCCCGACTGGCAAACTGTTCAGCCAGGTTGGTGGCGATGATTACGGCCGTTTCGGCATTCTTTTCTTCATGTTTTCCTGTGTCATTTATCATTTGTTCCATAAAAACGATTCTAACCACAAACCATCCACGTCGCCACCGGGTAAAATAGCAGTTGGACACAGATTGACACTGATAAACGCTGATTTTCTTTCAAATCTGTGAAAATCTGTGTTCATCAGTGTCCTAAAACTGGAGAGATTATGTCAAATTCAAACAAACGCAAACGATTGGAAGCCGCCCTTAGCGGCAATGAACCAGACCGGGTGCCGGTAGCCCTGTGGCGGCATTGGCCCGGCGACGACCAGGATGCGCAGGCGCTGGCCGCCGCGCACCTCAAATGGCAGCAAGATTACGATTGGGACGTGCTGAAAGTGGGTCCCGCCAGCAGCTACTCGGTAGTGGACTGGGGCGTGCAGGACCGCTGGGTCGGCCACATCGAAGGGACGCGGGAATACACGCACCGCCCTATTCAGCAGGCCGAAGATTGGGCCAAACTCCAGCCACTTGATCCCAGCAAGGGCATGCTGGCCACACAGTTGGAAACGCTGCGCCTGGTCAAAGAATCTGTCGGGGACACGGTGCCTATTTTAACCACCGTCTTTGCCCCGCTCTCGCAAGCCAAACACCTGGCGGACAACGAGCCCATGCTCACCCATCTGCGCCGCGAACCGGAGCTGTTCCGCCAGGGCCAGGAAACGATTATCGAAAGCACATTGCGCTTCATTGAAGCCGCCAAAAAGATTGGCATTGACGGCATTTTTTACGCCGTGCAGCACGCTCGTTATCCGCTGTTGAGCCGGGATGAGTATGAAACGTGGGGACGGCCGTTTGACCTGCAAATCCTCAACGCTGTGCAAGATTTGTGGCTCAACATGGTTCACCTGCACAGCACCGACGTGATGTTTGACCTCGTGGCCGAATATCCGGTGCAGCTGCTCAACTGGCACGACCGCGAGACAGGCATCTCGCTCAGCGACGGCTTGCAACAGTTCAACGGGGCCGCCAGCGGCGGTATTGATCATTGGACGCTGCACCAGGAATCGCCAGAAAACACGATCGCCGAAGCCAAAGATGCGATGGAACAGGTAAACGGCCGTCGCCTCCTCCTCGGTACGGGCTGCGTGGCGATGACCACCACCCCCCTGCGCAACATCCGCGCCCTGCGGGAGTCAGTAGGACGGTAAACGGTGGTCGGTAATCGGTGAACGGTAATCGGTAACTAAACCGATTACGGATTACGGATTACCGACCACTGGCTTCTTGACACAAGCAGCACCCCGCCCCATACTTCCGGCCATGCATATCGACATTTTAACGCTGTTCCCGGAGATGTTTCCGGGGTATCTCAATGAAAGCATTCTCAAGCGGGCGCAGGCGGCAGGGCTGTTGCAGATTGACCTGCATAACATCCGCGACTACGCCACCGGCAAACACCGCATCACCGATGAGCCGCCCTACGGCGGTGGGGGCGGCATGGTGCTGAAACCGGAGCCGATTTTTACGGCCGTTGAAACTCTAATCTCTACTCTCCAGTCTCCAGAAGATAAGAGATTGGGGATTGGAGATTGGAGATTGCCGGTGATCTTATTGACGCCCCAAGGACGGCCGTTTACCCAACGTGTCGCGCAAGAACTGGTCCAACATCCCCGGCTGCTGCTGCTGTGCGGCCGTTATGAAGGCGTGGATGAGCGCATTCGCCAGCATCTGGTCACCGATGAAATCTCCATTGGCGATTTTGTGCTGACCGGTGGCGAACTGGCGGCGATGGTCATCGTGGATGCGGTGGCCCGGCTGATCCCTGGCGTGCTGGGTGCCGAAGACGCCGCTGAAGACGACAGCCACGCCACCGGCCTGCTGGAAGGTCCCCACTACACCCGCCCCGAAACATTCCGCGATTGGTCGGTACCAGAAGTGCTGCGCTCTGGCCATGCGGCCAACATCGCCCGCTGGCGACGTGAAGAAGCGCTGCGCCGAACCTGGCAGCGCCGCCCGGATCTGCTGCTCACCGCCGAACTTAGCGAAGCCGATCGCTGGTTCCTGGGCAAACTTGCCGCGGGTGAACGGTAAACGGTGAGCAGTAATCGGTAAACGGTTGGTTAGCTTGCGTTACTTTTCCACTAAACTGCTCACTGACCTACTGAAAACTGATTACTGGAGACCTAAATGCGTGGATTTTTACGATTTTTAGCGGGAATCATGGCGCTGTTGTTTGTAGCAACGGCCGTTCTCGCCCTCTTTTTAACCAACTTATTTGCCGTCGTAGCGGATCGAGAAATTATCAAAGAGTCGCTGTCCAACCTGGATGAGCTGGTGGTGGAAACGGTGCCCACATTTGTGGCCCAGACGCTGGAGCAGCAAGCGCGGGAACGCGGCCTGGCTCCCATTAATTTGGATGAAGAGCTGCTGCAACAATCGATGGAAACCTTGCTGCCCCCTGGCTGGATTGAAGCTCAGGCGGATACGGCCGTTGACACCGTCTACGACATGCTCGAAACCGGCGATTTGGATAACGCCGAACTGGAAATTGACACCACACCACTGCTGGATCGTTTTCGGGGCGATCCGGGCCGTGTGGTGGTGAGCAACATCGTTACCAGCCTGCCCGCCTGCACCCAACCTATCAATCCCGCCGAGCTGCTAGGGCCAAATGTAACCATTCCCGCCTGTTTGCCGCCCGGTGTACCGGCAGACCAGATTACGCAAGAAGTCCACACGCGGCTGGTGCAAACGCTGGATAGCAATCCTCAGTTCACCAGCGAGTTTGGCGTGGTGCGCGTACCGCTGTTTTCCTCGGAGCAGCAGGCGCAAAATGAACAGCTGGTGCAAACGCGCGAACAACTGCTGCGATTGCAGCGCACGTTTGCCTTTGCCCAAAACTGGGGCTGGGTGCTCTGGCTGCTGCCGCTCAGCTGCCTGTTTATGATTGCCTTGTTTGCCGTGCGCTCCATCTCTGATTTGGGCTATTGGTGGGGCTGGACGCTGTTGGGAACGGCCGTACTCGTTTTGTTTCTGAGTCTCGTTTTCCCGGCAATAACCACCTTTCTGCTGCGGCAATCACCGGCAAACGCAACGGCCGTTGCCACCTCCTTGCAGCAAACGGGGATTCAGGTGATTACGGCCGTTACCGACACCTGGCTCTCACGCGTGAATGTGCAGGCGGCGATCATGTTCGTGCTTGGACTTATATTTTTACTGCTGGGCATCTTAACCAGAAGAAGAACCAATGTAGACCCTAACTGGTAGTTAAAACACAAACTGCCCAAAGCCTGAGGCCTTGGGCAGTTTGTCAATCTACTGTAGAAATTTAGCCGTGTTTAGGGCAGCGGAATAATGTTGAAGTCGGCATATCCCGTCGCTTCCCCTTCAATTTCATGATCAAAGTAGAAAGCAGTAATCACTTCAATATCGCCTGAATCCTGGTTGCCTGACAAATCGAGCTTGCTGATAAACTCGTCATTGACGAAGAAGAACCCTGTGTTGCCCCAGGCAATCACTCGCAAATGATTGGTTTCATTGGCGCCCAGGTTCAGGTTAAACAAGTCACCTTCCCCGACCGTCACTTCATCATCCACACTGCCCTGGCGATCAGCCAGCTCCCAGGTGCCTTCAGAGCCTACCACCAGCCAATATTTGTAAGAACCGTTGGTGCGCAATGAGAAGCCATAATCCCAATCATTGACGGAAGCGGCAAAAGGATTGGTGAAGGTGGCCTCAACCATAAAGTTCACCTCGTCCACATTGGCAGACTCGAGCTTGATGAGATCATCAATAACGTGAACCAGTTCACCATTGCCAGGACCATAGACCAAATTGACGGGCCACAAACCAAAACCCCGGTACGGCGTAATCTGACCATTGATTTCATCAGACCCATAAAAACCGGTCCCTAAAGCAATGTCGCCGGAGCTGGTGTGGGCTGAAAGGTCAAGCTGGGAGATAAATTCGCCATTCAGAAAGAAGAAACCAACATCGCCAGCAGCAATCATCTCAAAACTATTGGACCCATTTGCATCCAGATTCAGTTGGCGAGCGACATCGCCTTCTTGCACAAAGTTATCCGTACCCGGTGTGCGGTCGTTGAGCGTCCACAAACCATCGGAGCGCACCACAAGGCGCATTTCACTATCCACATCGCTTTGCCGGAAAATCAGGCCAAAATCCCAACCGCCCGTTCCTGGCCCATAAGGATTCACAATTTCGGCACGCATAATGAAGTCAGCCGGACTAGCATCAGCATAGACGGTTTCGATGAAATCGTCATTGTCATGCGGAATGGTGCCATCTATTGGGCCGAAAACGGCCGTTAAATTGCTGCGTGGTGGCGGTGGCGGCGGATTGGCTATGCCAGTAGCCTCGGCAGAAGCCAACCGAGTTGCTTCAGCGCTTTGGCGGGTGGCCAACGCGTCTGGCGTAGGCGCAGCTTCTTCACGCGTGGGCGGTATGGTGGGTGGCACGGGCGTCTCCGTGGGCGCTTCTGTCGTCTCAGTGGGTACCACAACGGCTTCTTCCGTCTCCCGAGCAGCAATCGCCTCGGCCGTGGCTTCTTCGTCTACGATCTCTTCTTCATCCTCATCGGGCTGCGGTGTGTTGGTGGGATCGCCGCCAAACAGGGCCCCATCATCTGACGTAAGGATGGAGTAGGCGGCAATGGCGCCACCGATGCAAATGAGCACCAGCAAACCAACCACACCCCAAATCCATTTAGGCACCCCACCACCGCTGATTTGTCCCGGCGGCACGGGCGTGGGCGTGGGGAAGCTCACCGGCCCGGTTGAGGCAGTGGGCGGCGGTGGCGGTGGGGGCACATCTTTCACGGCGGTGGCGGTATCCAGGGGAACGGCCGTTGCTCGAACAGGTGTTACAGGAGCAGGCGTATCTTCCATCAGCTCCGCCTGCATCTCGCTGAGCTCTTCTTCCAACCGCTCCATGGTGGGTCTTGCCAACCCTTTTTCGGTAATGGCGGTTAAAGCTGTGGACAAATCAGTAGCGGAAGAAAAACGTTCATCCCGCTCTTTGGCCATCGCTTTACTAATAATTTCATTGCAGGCGGGCGGCAAATCGGGCCGCACGCTTAAAATCTCTGGCACCGGGTCCATGACGTGTTTCATCATCATGCGGGCCGGCGTATCGGCGTCGTACGGAGTCGCGCCCGTCAACATCTGGAAAAGGATGACACCGAGGGCATAAATATCGGAACGGCCGTCTAGCGTCTTGTCGCCATACACCTGTTCCGGACTCATGTACGTGGGGGTTCCCACCAGGCTGCCGCTTGCCGTCAGCGCATTGGTGGAGGAGGAAACATGCACAATGCCAAAGTCCGCCAAAAAGGCGTCGCCGTATTGGTCAAACAACACGTTGCTCGGCTTCAAATCTCGGTGGATGATGCCCATGCTGTGCGCCCGATCCAAAGCCGAACCAAGCCGCTTAAGAATAACGGCCGCTTCGTCAATGGGAATTGGCCCCTCAGCCAATCTATCCGACAGCGAGCCGCCCGTCATCAAACGCATCACCAGGAACGGCTGACCATCTTCCTCGCCAAAATCGTAAACTGGCACAATGGCAGGATGCTCCAACGTGGCGATGGTCCGCGCTTCACGGGTGAAACGCGCTCTAAACTCTGCTTCGTGCATAAATTCACGCGGCAGCATCTTTAGCGCCACCGTCCGTTCAAATCGAGGATCATATGCCTCGTAAACGGTGGCCATGCCGCCGCGCCCAATCTCTTGTTTTATTTCATAACGACCAATTTTTTCTGGAGTCATAATCTCTTACATTCGTGAATGGTTGATAGAAGTCCAAAAGATAACGATGGTTTGGCCATTTTGGTTCCCAACCGGACCATCGTACCTATAGCGTAGGGGTTAAAACTGGAATTGACAATAGCCTAATTTACAAAATTTTGGCGAAAAACGAATAAATCAACCGTAAATTTTGGTTTATTGATTGCCATACGCCCGACGCGCCACCATTCTGGCACCTTCTTCTTGCTGAAAACGCCACCCCTGATCCTGCAAACTGCGCACAATCGCGTCCCGCGCCTCTTCGGCTGAATCGGTGAGAATGAGCAGATCCAAATCTTCGGCAGCAATTTTACCACCGGGCAGCATGCTGTTTTTGAGCCAATCAACCAGGCCACCCCAATAGCTGGTATCAAACAGCACCACAGGGAAATTTTGCACCTTGCCCGTCTGAATAAGGGTCAACGCCTCAAACAGTTCGTCCATCGTGCCAAAGCCACCAGGGAAAATAACAAAGGCTTGCGCATATTTGACCAACATGACCTTGCGAGCGAAAAAGTAGCGAAAATCAATGGACAAGTCCACGTAGGGATTGAGGTGCTGCTCAAAGGGCAGTTCAACGTTCAGACCAACGGATTGGACGCCCGCCAATTTGGCTCCCTTGTTACCCGCTTCCATAATGCCGGGTCCACCACCAGTAATGATGTTAAAGCCTGCTTCGCCCAAGGTTTTGGCCACGGCAACGGCCGTTTCATAATGCGCATCCCCCGGTTTTGTCCGCGCCGAGCCGAAAATGGTAACGGCCGTACCCAACTCCGCCAGCGCATCAAACCCCTCCACAAATTCACCCATAATGCGCATCACCCGCCAGGTGTCTGTTTTGTAAAAAGGCGTCTCGCCTAACGCTGGCCCCGCCAGCAGACGCTCATCTTCGGTGCGTCGGCCCGTTCGCGCCGCGCGATTAATGTTGGGATTGTCGTTTTTATTGCCTGGATTGCTCATACCCGTCTCTTTTCACGTTGCTCACTACGCTTCTTGTTTTTTATCGCCTCTCGTTTTACCACAACCAGCGTAATGTCATCAAATTGGGGCGTGTCGCCGGCATGGCTTTGAATGGCGCGGGTGATGCTTTTGGTAATATGGTCGGCATCGGTATAGCGCGTGTGGTTCACAGCATGTCTCAGACGATCCAGCCCAAATTCATCCATATCCGCGTTGATCGCCTCGGTGACCCCGTCGGTATAAAGCAGCAGCGTATCGCCCGGCGAAAAGTGGATGGTATGGCTGTGCATCTCAATGTCTGGCAAGATGCCCAACGCCATGCCATGTTGGGTTAGCAAAGTAGAGCTGCCATCATGGCGCAGCAGCAAGGGCGGATTGTGCCCCGCATTGGCGTAACAAATCTTGCCAGATTCGGGGTCCCAAATAGCGTAAAAAACGGTAACAAACAGATCAGACTGCGTATCCTGGTCGATGATCTCGTTGGCGCGCATCAGCGCTTCGGCCGGATCGACTCGACTAATGGCCACGGCGCGCAAAATGGTGCGGCAAAGGGCCATAAACAGCGCCGCCGGAATGCCTTTGTCGGCCACATCGGCTACCACAATGCCCCAACTGCCGTCTCGCAGCGGAATAAAATCATAAAAGTCGCCGCTGACCTGGCGGGCAGCCTGCCAATAACCCGACACCGAACAGCCGGGGATTTTAGGATTACCGGGCGGAATAAGGCTGGCTTGAATGCCACGCGCCACGTCCAGTTCACGCTCCAGCCGATTGCGCTCAGCGGCTTCCTGGTAAAGGTGGTGGTTCACAACGGCCGTTGCCGCCTGATGAGCAATGCCAGTAAGGATGTTGAGGCGACGTGCGGACAGGGAACGGCCGTTTTCCATCAACGATCCAACCACCATTGCCCCCACCAACTGCCCCCGCGCATTGAGCGGAAAGGCAAACGCCCGCTCAGTACCCAGCACCTTTTCTAACCAATCCGGCAGCTGAATCACATAATAGGTGCCAGTGGGCGACATCGAGCTGGAGAGACGCGGCGCAATATCTTCAAACTCTTCCTGGTCCAGCGCCAAGGTTTCCAGCAAGCCCCGCCCCATCTCGTTAATGCCAAAGCTGGGACCGGGCGAAAAATGCTGCTGTTCCTCATCCCAAATGAGAATGATGCAGGACTCCACCCCGACCAGCATCGGTACCAGCCGGGCAATCGTATCCAGAATTTCATCTAGCTCAATGAGGCTGTTAACAGCCGCCGCTACCTGGAACAGGGCCGTGTTGACCCACGCCTCTTCCTGTTGAGCATTACGCAGATGCCAGTTTTCCAGGCCGCGGGCCAGCTGCTGGCTGATGCTGTCCAGCAGTTCCTCGCGGCGACCGGGCGTTTGCAGCACATCGGTGTGGTCACGGGTCGGCGCTTCATCGCTCACGATCATCACGCCCATGTTGTTGTTGAGGGTGCTGACCGGCAGCAAGATGAGCTGTCGGGGCAATGACCGTTTGTCTTCCAGATGGCGCAGCCAGGGTGGAACTTTTTTGGTGGTGATGCGCTCCTGGCCCACATGCACGGCATCCAGCGCGGGCCAATCGCCTATTTTTAGGCGCTGCCCCTGAATGAGTTCGGTTCCTTCCGGCGTAAAACCAGTGCTGGGCGTGCCGCGATAAACGGCCGTTTCTTCATCCCACAGCAAAATGACGCAAAAGGGCACTCCAGCGAGCATAACAGTGAGACGATTAACGGCCGTAAGAATCTCTTCCAAATCACTGCTGCGGCTAACCGCTTCGGCCACTTGCAGCTGGGCCGTGGTCAGCCACGCCTGCTCTCGCTGCCGGGCCAGCTGTCGCAGCTTGGTAATGGAGATGGCAATCTCGGAGGCCAGCGCCTCCAGCGTCATCTTTTCAATGCGGGTAAAGATGCCGGCTTTGGGGCTTTGCACGTCCAGCACGCCCACCACTTCCCCATCCACGATGAGCGGTACTGCCATTTCGGCCCGGGTGCTGTTCTCCAGCGGATTATCCTGGGAGACGAACAACTCATCTTCTGCGGTGTTGTTGCTGATGATGGTTTGCCGCTTGGAAACGGCCGTACCAATCAAGCCATAGCCGGGGGCAATGCGCCAATCATCGGTAAAAACTTCCGGCCCGCTGCTGGCCTGGATCACAATGTCACCGGTCACCGGATCGATGCCAAAAATGGAAACCAGATGAAAATCGAACGTTTTTTGGGTGAGCTCCACCACCTGGCTAAAAATCTCGTCCTGGTTTTGCACCTTGCTGATTTCCAAGCCAATTTGCCCCACCAGTTCCAAATGGGCCGCCCGACGGCGCTCCTGAGCAAACAGCTGGGCATGAGCAATAGCCGCCGCGGCCTGGTTGGCCAAAATGGTGAGGCGGCGCATATCCTCTTCGCTAAAGCGATTGGGCTGCGCGCTTTGCGCCGCCACAATGCCAATCGTGTCGTTGCCGCTAACCAGGGGGATGAAGATGGCCGAACGCGGGGGTGAGTTGCTAATGTAGCGTGGGCGGGCGGGCAGCGAATCTATCTCCCGCTGAAAATCATGCACCAGCAAGGGGCTTTTTGTCTCGCGCACCCAGCTGATAATGCCCCCTTCTTCCCGCAGATCAAAGGTTTGCGGCGTTTCCTGACGCACACCGCGAATCTTCCAATAGAGAATATGGTATTCGTTTTCCTCAAACAGCCCCACCTGAAAGGTGCGATTATCTATCACCTGCCCCGATTCGTTGGCAATGAGTTCCGCCAGCGCGTCCACATCCATTTGAGCGGCTACCAACGCACGCCCCGCACCGCTTAGCGCCTCCAGTTCGGTAATACGCTCGATAAGCATTTGGCGGGAGCGGTAGCGGCGCAGCAAAATGTAAGCCGAAAGCGCCAACGCGCCGACAAGCAGCGCAAACGAAATAGACGGCCATGAAAGACCGTCTTTAATTTGCGCCAAAGCTGCTGCTGGTGTGGCTATGTAAATCATGAAAGGATCGTGTTTCAGGTGTGCGTTAAGCTGTCCTGGGCAGCCTTTCGATCAGGATATATCTGGAAGAGTTGGTCAAAGCCAACCATGCCGAAGATTTCTTGCAGGCGGTCGTTAAGGCCGCACAGCACGAGCGTGCCATCCTGCTGGCGGGCTTTGCGCCAGCCAGTTACCAGAGTGCGCAAGCCACCGCTGTTGATGTAGCTGGTGTGGCTCATGTCCACAATCAGCCGGTTTTTGCCATCGTCTAGCAGGGTGGTGAGTTCTTGTTCCAGATCAGGATTGAGGGTTTGGTCTAAACGGCCGTTTACCCCTACCAACCAGATGTCATTGTCCACTGCTTCTTGCCAGATATGCATCATTTCTTCTTCATCATGGTGAGCGTGTTGCCTGCCTTGCCATCAAAGGCAAACGTCACCTCATCCATGAGCTGCTCCATAAAATGGATACCCAGCCCCCCCACTTTAACTTCATCAATATTTGGCGGGGCTGCATCATCCGAGTTATTGGGTAAGGTCGGTTTGGGCACATCGTTGGGGTCAAAGGAACGGCCGTTATCGTGAATGGTGATGATGAAATTGCCGTTCTGCAACTGCCAACCAACGCGAATACTGCCCGCGTCTTCGCCGCCGTAGGCATGCTCAATCACATTGGTGCAAGCTTCATCACACGCCAGCTCAATGTGAAAAACAGCGGTCGGATCCAGACCACACTCAGCTGCACCATCCGCCACAAACTGGCAGATCTTCTGAATTTCATCGTAACGTCCGGGAAAAGTCTGGACGTGTTTGTCACCCATATGAGGAATAAAAGGGGTAAGGGGCAGACATTATTTCTACCCCCTACGGCCGTAAACTAGAAGCTGCCGACAGCAGCCGCGTCGTCATCATAAACCTGAAAGAGCGTATCCAAGCCAGCCAGGGTTAGCACCTCGGCTACACGCTCAGACGGTGTGGCAATGCGTACATCGCCACTTCGTTTTTTGCACTCT
This sequence comes from Ardenticatenaceae bacterium, assembly GCA_020634565.1. GTDB lineage: Bacteria > Chloroflexota > Anaerolineae > Promineifilales > Promineifilaceae > Leptofilum. The sequence continues at coordinate 487,678 of JACKBN010000003.1, read as the reverse complement.
TTAAGCGTAGAGACCAGGGCGCGCAGACCCGCGCTGCTCATATACGTCACACCGGCCAGATTCAGCACCAGATTGCTACGGCCGTTGCCCGTTAGCTCCCTGAGATTGCCTTCAAAATCGGAGGCATTGCTGCTGTCAATCCGACCGCTCACCGTTACCAGGTCCACCCGCTTCATGGATTCTACACTGAAGTTCATCGCTGTATCGCTCACAAAAAGTTCCTCCTACATCCAGTCGGTAAAAATCGTGGCAAAATTATAACACGCAATTATAAATTGTGGCGATTGACGATTATGAGGTGCCGCTTTACGATTGAGTCATGGCTGATCTGATAGAGCAACTAAAGCAAAAAGCGCAAGATTTAGGCTTTGATATGGTGGGGGTCGTAACGGCCGTTCCCAGCCCCAACCTGCATGCCTACCTGCGCTGGATCGATGCCGAGATGCATGGCCAGATGGGCTACCTCGCCCGCCCGGACCGGTTGGCCAGGCGGCAAGACCTCAACGTCATTCTGCCCGGCGTACAGACAATTATCTGTGTCGGGCTGAGCTACAGCACCGTGCCCGTTCCGCCAGCCATCGCCAATGATCCCAGCCGGGGCCGCATCTCCAACTACGCCTGGAACGTCGATTACCACGATGTGATGACGCCTCGCCTGGAAGAGCTTGCCACCTGGCTCCAAGCGCAAAAATCGGGCAGCGACGTGGCCACCAAAGTATACGTAGACACCGGTGCCATTCTGGAACGCGACCACGCCGCCGCGTCCGGTCTCGGCTTTACCGGCAAAAACACCATGCTGATTGCCCCCAAACGCGGCTCTTTTTTCTTTTTGGGCGAAATTTTAACGACTTTGGAGATTAGAGATTTGAGACTGGAGACTGGGCTAATCTCTAATCTCCAGTCTCAAATCTCCTCTATGCCCTCCTGCGGCAGTTGCCACCGCTGCCTGGACGCCTGCCCCACCAACGCCTTCCCCCAACCGTACGTGCTGGACGCGCGCCGCTGCATCTCTTACCTGACGATTGAGCTAAAAGGGTGGATTCCGCGGGAAATACGGCCGTTACTAAACAACTGGATCTACGGCTGCGACATTTGCCAAATCGTCTGCCCGTTCAACCGCTTTGCCCAGCCTACGCAGGAACCTGCCTTTTACCCGCCGCACGAATGGGACAGCGTCGCCCCACCGCTGCTAGAGCTGCTCACGCTGGACAATGCCAGCTTCAATGAGCGCTTTACCCACAGCCCCATCAAGCGTATCAAGCGCACCCGGCTGGTACGAAATGCGTGCGTGGCCGCGGGGAATTGGGGATCAGAAACGGCCGTTCCTGCCCTCACCAATTTACTCACCGACCCTGAACCAATCATCCGTGGCCACGCCGTCTGGGCCTTGCAGCAAATTGGCGGCGAGGCAGCCAGGTTAGCGTTGGCAAAATTGCGGGATGTGGAGGGGGATACGGCCGTTCTGCAAGAGCTTGCTTTTGGTAAGGGAAAATAGTAAGCTGCCTCTTCAAAAAACCAAGCGAGAGTGCCATGAAAAACAAAACCAGCCTAAAACTTGATCATGATCACCACATTTCACTTGGCAGTAAACTATGCCAGCAGCTCGGCCTAAAACCAGGAGATGAATTGTTGCTAGATAAACAAGGCGATCTTCTAATTTTACAACCAAAGCCTCAGGATATTGCGACCTATCTTGCTGGCCTCCACTATGATGTTTGGCAAAACATCAATCCGCAAGAATACCTAAACAAAGAACGAGACGAGTGGCGCGATTCTGGCATTTGAGCAAGAAGTGGGTGGAGAACTAACTTTTGCCCGCGTAAAATGAGACCATAGAACGAAAAAACTGCGGATAAATTTTGGAGGAACACCTATGCTTGCCGATTTGTCATATACCGAACTTTCAGAAGATTACGGCCGTATCGAAGCCGCCATCCATTACTTGGAACAAAACTTTCAGGATCAACCCACGCTGGCCGAAATTGCTGCCCATGTGGGCCTGAGCGAATATCACTTTCAGCGCCTGTTTAGCCGCTGGGCAGGCACCAGCCCCAAACGATTTTTGCAGTTCCTCACCATCCAGCACGCCAAAAAACTGCTGGCCGAGTCGCAATCCATTCTAGACACCACCTACGAGGCCGGGCTTTCCAGCCCCAGCCGCCTGCACGACCTGTTTGTAACTCACGAGGCGATCACCCCTGGCGAGTTCAAGCAAAAAGGAGCCGGGCTCACCATTCAATATGGCTTCCACGACTCCCCTTTTGGCGAATGTTTAATTGCCCTCACCGAACGCGGCATTTGCGGCCTGCAATTTGTGGCCGATGATGACCGCAAGGCGACATTGAACGAGTTAAAAGCAAGCTGGCCCCAAGCTGAGTTCGTGGCGGATGAAGATGCGACACGGCCGTTTATCAACCCCATCTTCAACTTGAGCGAGGCAGAAGAAAAACCATCTCTACCCCTCTACCTCAAAGGCACCAACTTCCAAATTCAAGTGTGGCAGGCGCTGTTGAAGATTCCGGTGGGAACGGCCGTTTCCTACGGCACCGTGGCGCAACTGATTGGCAACCCCAAAGCATCCCGCGCCGTAGGCAGCGCCACCGGCAGCAACCCGATTGGCTACCTCATCCCCTGTCACCGCGTCATCCAGCAAGCGGGCGGCCTGGGCCAATATCGCTGGGGCAGCAGCCGCAAAAAGGCGATCTTGGGCTGGGAATCAGCCCATTTCAGTAATCAGTAATCGGTATTCAGTAATCAGTTTCGTCGGCATAAAACTGATTACTGACCTACTGAACAGTGACCTACTGATTACCTGAAGCAGGTTCGACATAGCGCAAACAGTAAACGCTGCCTGCCCCATCTCCAGTAACCATGGTGACACCATCAACGGCCAGGGCGACACAGCTAAGCGGTCCATCTAATTCAATTGAGGCCAGCAGCTTTCCCGTCTCCAGGTTCCACACTTTCAACGTCCGGTCAGAGGAGGCCGACACCGCCCGCCGCCCATCCGGCGTGATCGCCACCGCCCTCACCCAAGCTGAATGCCCGCTCAGGCTCCGCTCCTCCGCCCCACTCTCCAAGTTCCACACTTTCAACGTCCGGTCAGAGGAGGCCGACACCGCCCGCCGCCCATCCGGCGTGATCGCCACCGCCCTCACCCAAGCTGCATGCCCGCTCAGGCTCCGCTCCTCCGCCCCAAACGCAGTTTGGTCCCCCTCATCCAGGTTCCACACTTTCAACGTCCCGTCATCTGAGGCCGACACCGCCCGCCGCCCATCCGGCGTGATCGCCACCGCCCTCACCCAAGCTGAATGCCCGCTCAGGCTCCGCTCCTCCGCCCCACTCTCCAAGTTCCACACTTTCAACGTCCGGTCAGAGGAGGCCGACACCGCCCGCCGCCCATCCGGCGTGATCGCCACCGCCCTCACCCAATCTGAATGCCCGCTCAGGCTCCGCTCCTCCGCCCCACTCTCCAGGTTCCACACTTTCAACGTCCGGTCAGAGGAGGCCGACACCGCCCGCCGCCCATCCGGCGTGATCGCCACCGCCCTCACCCAATCTGAATGCCCGCTCAGGCTCCGCTCCTCCGCCCCACTCTCCAGGTTCCACACTTTCAACGTCCAGTCATCTGAGGCCGACACCGCCCGCCGCCCATCCGGCGTGATCGCCACCGCACTCACACCATCTGAATGCCCGCTCAGGCTCCGCTCCTCCGCCCCACTCTCCAGGTTCCACACTTTCAACGTCCGGTCAGAGGAGGCCGACACCGCCCGCCGCCCATCCGGCGTGATCGCCACCGCCCTCACCCAATCTGAATGCCCGCTCAGGCTCCGCTCCTCCGCCCCACTCTCCAGGTTCCACACTTTCAACGTCCGGTCAGAGGAGGCCGACACCGCCCGCCGCCCATCCGGCGTGATCGCCACCGCCCTCACCCAAGCTGAATGCCCGCTCAGGCTCCGCTCCTCCGCCCCACTCTCCAGGTTCCACACTTTCAACGTCCGGCCATAGGAGGCCGACACCGCCCGCCGCCCATCCGGCGTGATCGCCACCGCCCTCACACCATCTAAATGCCCGCTCAGGCTCCGCTCCTCTGCCCCACTCTCCAGGTTCCACACTTTCAACGTCCAGTCATCTGAGGCCGACACCGCCCGCCGCCCATCCGGCGTGATCGCCACCGCACTCACACCATCTGAATGCCCGCTCAGGCTCCGCTCCTCCGCCCCACTCTCCAGGTTCCACACTTTCAACGTCCGGTCAGAGGAGGCCGACACCGCCCGCCGCCCATCCGGCGTGATCGCCACCGCCCTCACACCATCTGAATGCCCGCTCAGGCTCCGCTCCTCCGCCCCACTCTCCAGGTTCCACACTTTCAACGTCCCGTCATCTGAGGCCGACACCGCCCGCCGCCCATCCGGCGTGATCGCCACCGCACTCACCCAAGCTGAATGCCCGCTCAGGCTCCGTTCCTCCGCCCCCGTCTCCAGATTCCACACTTTCAACGTCCGGTCATCTGAGGCCGACACCGCCCGCCGTCCATCTGGCGTAATCGCCACGGCACTCACACTCGCTGAATGCCCGCTCAGGCTCCGTTCCAGTGCCAATGATTCCTGCTTATTGCTCCAGGCCATTTGAAAATAAGCAGCCGTTTTTTGGCGCAGGCTGGTGGCAATTCTACTCAACACCCCTCTCAAGTTTAAACTGTCTGCCCGGTAAGCAATTTGCTGGCTAAAAAAAGCAGGTTGCTGTTCTGGTTGCCAATCTCGCAGGGTATGTATCTCACGCTGCACCAGGCGCAACAACATTTTCAACCTTGCCGGGGCATTTGTCTCGCGGCCTTTACTTAAGGCAAGAACCCGTTTCTCGTGAGTCTTAAACCAGGGCGGAACATTAATCCGCTCCTGCGTAAACCGGCGCAACGGTTCTAACAATTCGAGGGTTGTCAATATGTCTTCCTGAACAGCATCTACGCTCCGCAGTGCCGCTTGCGCTTCCAGCCTGGTAAAATCTTCAAAAGCCGCCGCCAGATTTTCACACATCTCTATCTTGAAATATTCCTGCGCTTCAGGCTGCACCTGCTGCTGGGCAAAATCTCGCACCAGCGGGTGCAGCCGCACCAAATCATCCGCCAAGCTTTCCAACAGTGAAGCATCTACCAGTTGCGTCAGGACCATACCCAGCGTCACGTCAAAAAAGCTTTGCCCCTCTTCTGGCACACCAGCCAGCAGCCCCAGCCGGGCCGCCGGTATCTGGGCCGCTTCTGGCAATTGCCCGGCCACGCGCAACAGCTGGCGGGCTTCTTCATTGGGCAGCTGCTGCCACTGGCCGCCCAACACCGCCTGCAAGCCTGTTTCATGCCGCGTTTTTACCGGGGCACGTTCATCTTCCAGCACAGTTAGCATCCCCCGCTGCTGTAGCTCTGCCTGGTACTGGTGCAGTGGCGCATTAGGGAACAGCCTCAAGTGCGCACTGGCTACTTCCAACGCCAGCGGCAGGTAGCCCAGATTGTGGCATATGGCTTGTGCCGTACCATGCTCCGGGTGCCCTACCGCCATCACCTCTGGCCGGTGGCGCAGCAGCAACTTCAGCGCCACGTCCTCAGGCAGCACCGTCAGTTCCACGGGGCGGCAGCCAGGCAGCGCATGGCGGCGAGTCGTAAACAGCACCGGGCAGGCCAACCGGGCTACAATCCAATCCCGGCTCACTGGCTCATGCAGCCGCTCTGGCTGTTCCAGGTTGTCCAGCACCAGCAGCGCCTGGGGGCGGGCTTGCAGCCACGCGAAAGCGTACCCCACCAGTTCATCCAGCGCCGGGTCACGCCGCTCTGTTCGTTTCTCTCCAGCTAAAAAGGGTCTCAACTGTAAAATGATAGTTTCCAGCAAATCAAGCTGGCGGCGGCGTGTCAGGTAGGTCACCAGTTCACGCGCCTTATCCTGTCGTCCGCCGGGAGGTAAATCCTCAAACTCAACCTGCACCTCAAAGCATAACTGGCGCAGTTCGCCTTCATTAAAATGATCGCGAAGCCAGCCGAACATCTGCTTCTGGCGAGCCAAATCAGCTTCCATGCCTTGCAGCTGGCGGCCCAGATCGGCAAATTCCTGGTACAGGGAATTCGCCCCGTTGAGCCAATAAATGCCCTCTGGATAATGCTCACGGTAAGCGTACACGTATTTCACAGCCAACTGCGTTTTGCCAATGCCGCCCATCCCCGTCACGCCAGCAGGCACAATACCCACCGCTTCTCGCGCCTCGTCAACTGGCTGCGCTTGCAGGGCGTTATGCACCGTTTCTAGGTCCAGTTCGCGGCCTAAAAAGCCAGGGTTTTCATTAAATTCAACAAAAAAAGGTGGGCTGGAACGGTCAGACACCGGCTGCTCCTACTTTGGGCTACATCTTGGCTAAGCACGTTTCCTCAGGATTATAGCAGGCCGCCCCGCGTCTGTCCCCATACAAAAAAGTGCGACGCACCCTCCTAAAAAAGCGCGTCGCACCAACCCTCAACTAATTACTGATAACCGATTACCGATTACTGATTACCGACTACTGTGTCCACACCGGCTGCCCATTCTCCCGCAAGAACTTCGTCTCGCCGCTAGTCTGGTTGGTAATCCAGTTGACTTCCATGTGGTCGGTCGATTCAAACCCTTCCAGCGAGATGGCATCCCCGACGTTAATCGCAATCCCTTGCTCAGACCAGAACCAGGGTGGCCCCAACATCGCTTCGACTTGAGTGCCAACGGCCGTTTGCACCGTCAGCAAATTATTCTCAATGGCCGTTACCGTACCCTGCACCGCAATCGTGGGGCCTTGCTGCGTTGCCGTGTCCGTGGTTGTGCTGCCCTGGTTCGATTGTCCGGGCGGCGAGCCGGAATCGCGCCACGCTGGACCGCCTTGCCCTTTACCGCCGCCTTGATTGCCTTGTCCCTGACCCCCACCGCCGGGCGTGGTCGTGGTTGTGCCATCTTCGGTGCGCAGCCACGGTGGGCCACCACCCTGCTGCGTGCCGCGCGGATTTTCCACAAAGGGTGCCGTCGGTTCCCAGGCGCGGATGTAAGAGACAAGCGCTTCAATCTCCACGCTGGTCAGTCGCTCGCCAAAGGAGGGCATGGTGCTGCTGGGCCGCCAACCGCCATTGATGATGGTGTTGGTCAGCTGCTCATCGGTGTTGGCAGTGAGCACCTGCTGGCTGTTGAGCACGGGCCCGGTACCGCCGCTGCCTTCTTCGCCGTGGCAGGCCACACAGGTGGTGCTGTAGATGCGCTCACCCAGCTCCAGCATCGATTCCGGATCATCCACATCGACCCAAATCGGTTCTGGCGGCGTGAGCACCACACCTTCAGCCTCGATTTCGTCCCAATGCTGCAAAAAGCTCACAATGGATTCGATTTCCGCTGGCGTGAGGGCGTTGTGCCAGGGCACCATTGCCGTGCCGCTGACCCCTTCACTGATGATGCGCACCAGTTCCTCAGTATCGCGACTTTGGATGTCGGCGGTGTTCAGCGGCAGACCGAGGTCGCTGCCTTCACCTTCGATGCCGTGGCAAACGGTGCAGTTAATCGCATAAAGTTGGAACCCATCCGCCCATTCGGAGCCAGCTTCAGGGCTCATCTCGATGATTTGCGCCACCATTTCGGGGTCCACCGAGGGAATGGGCAGCGTGGGCGGAATCAGCCCTTGCGATGCCGCCAATTCGCCAATTTGGGTCCAATCGGCATAGCGAATGAGGGCCACGAGCTGCTGAATCTGGTAATCGTTGTAGAGGCCACCCTCATCTTCGTGCCAGCCGGTCATGGCGGTGTCGTAGCGACCGCGAGCGATCACTTTGAACAGTTCTTCGTAATCCATGGTTTGCAGCGCGGGCACATTAAGGGCTGGCGTCGCGCCAATCCCTTCCCCTTCGATGCCGTGACAAACGGCGCAGTTTTCAATGTAGATCACCGACGCGTCGGTGACGTACTGGTTCTGCAAATCGTCCTGAGCTTCGGCCCGCTGGGCCGGTTCATACCAGGCGTAAATGGGGAAGATGATGACAAGGGCGAGAAAGCCAAAAAAGCTAATAACATTGTATTTGTTCATGCGATTAATCCAGTTTAACAGGACGCGGATGAACGCCGATGAACGCTGATTTTTATATCAAATCGGCGTCATCCGCGTTCATCGGCGTGCCATTTCTTAGGCATAGGTAAGTTGGTCGGTAGTGAAGCGGTCGCGTTGGCTGATGCTGCCGGTGTTTACCAGCACCTGGCCTTCTTCAACGGTGATGTCGAACAGGTCCAAGGCACGAGGTGCGGGCGGATTTTGCACGTCGCCGTTCGTATCGAAGCTGGAAGCGTGACAGGGGCAGAAAAAGTGGTTCTTATCGGCTTCCCAGCTGATGGTGCAGCCCAAGTGGGTGCAGCGGCTGTACACGGCTAAAAAGCCGCCATCCGACGCGTGAATCAGGAAGAAACGGCCGTCTGGGAACTCCACCACAGAGCCAGCCGGGAACGAATCCACAGGCCCCGCGTTGACAATGCCGCCAAATTCGCCAACCAGGCTGCGCGGCTGCATAAAAAAGAGAGACACCCCGCCCATCTCCAGCACGGCCAGCGCACTCAACGCGCCAACGCCCAGCTTGAGAAAATCACGGCGGGAGAGGTTGTTTTCTTGGGTAGTAGTCATGAGTTGAACTCCATGAAATTTGTGAGTAGCAATTAGTAATTGGCAATTGAGTAATTAGGCCAATTACCAAATTACCAATGACTCAATTACTTCTAAAAAGGCAGAATCAGCGCCATATTCGCCCCACGGAAAAAGATACCGATGAGGGTAAGCGTGACGAAACTGATCATGATAAAGCTAAACAGGCCAACGATGGCTTCGCTGTGGTTGAGCTTGCCCGCTTTGCGGAAGTAGCCGTAAATGAGGGCAAACATCGCCAGGGTGGCCAGCAGTGGAATGAGTCCGGTGGTGATGAGCGTCGGCCAGGTAGGGAAAAGTCCCGGTAAATCGAGCCAATATTCATCCAGCAGGACGGCCAGCGGCACCAAAATAGCTCCCAGCAGCGCACCAAACAGCGCGGCAAAGCGTCCCTTTTTGGAGCGGAAGTAAATGCCGATGTTGTCCTCTTGCGGGTCGAGCTTGGGCAGAAGGGCGCTGCCGCCAAAGAGCGTTAGCGGCAGCAGCATGGCGGCCAGCGGGTGCATGTGCAGCAGCAGTTCCTGCAAGCCAAGGAAGTACCAGGCGGCTTTGGCCGGGTTCGGTGGATGGCTGGGGTTGGCCAGCGCTTCCAACGGAGCCGGCACAAAAATTGCCCACACCAGAATGACGAGAGTGAGTACGGCCGTTGCCGCCAGTTCGATTTGTACCAGATGCGGAATCGTTGTGACCTTTTCGACGCGCTGCCGCTCGCCCAATTCTGGCTGGGAAATGCCGCCATCTTTGCGCACGCGCCAGAAGTGAAAGGACATCGCCAAAATCATGATGGCGGGCAGCACGGCGACGTGAATGGCGTAAAAGTTGCGCAGGGTTGTTTGGCCCACCTCTGGCCCACCGAGCAGGAAGTTGGAAACGGCCGTTCCCACCAGCGGCACATAGCTCAACAAACTCGTGCCCACGGTGATGGCCCAGTAAGCCAGCTGGTCCCACGGCAGCAGGTAGCCAGTGAAGTTAAACGCCAGCACCAGCGTCAGCAAAAAAAGGCCCAGCGCCCAGTTGAACGCACGCCCTTTTTTGAAACCACCCGTGAGAAAAACGCGAATCATGTGCAAAAATGAAGTGACCACCAGCAAGTTGGCCGACCAATGGTGGATGTTGCGAATCAGTGCACCGAAAGCGACCTGCGTTTCCAGATATTGAATGGAAGTGTACGCATTTTCCACGCTGGCATCGTAGCGGAACATCAGCAGCACGCCCGTGAGGATGAGAAACAGCACCAAAACGGATGAAATGCCGCCCAGGCCCCAGGTGTAGCTGAAGCGCAGCGCCGGTTTGGCTACTTTGGTAGGATGGATGTGCAAAATTAGGTTATTGGCAACCGTACGCATCCGGCTGCGGTCGTCGTTGGGGGTTGTGTAAAAAATCTTCTCTTTCCAGGATAATCTTTGTTCTGTCATTTTGCCTCCGCGCGATAATTAGTATTTGTTATTAAAGCGCTTAGGTTCCAGTATAAAAACTGATGTTTATCGAATATGTTGATCATGTGAAGGAAATATGAAGCCACAGTTTTTGAATGAAATAGGACGCGGATGAACGCTGATGACGCAGATAATGTAGAAATCCGCGTTATCTGCGTTTATCCGCGTCCCATTGTTTTTGATCTGGACACCTTGTAACGAGAGTGAGGTATAATTTTGCCATGCGCATTTTAATCACCGGCGGTGCGGGCCAGTTGGGAACCGCGCTGCAAACGGAACTCACCCAACATGAACTGTTCCCCATTGACCTGCCGGAAGTTGACATAACAAACAAAGAGGCGCTGTATGCCAGCGTTTCAGAAACCAAACCCGACCTCATCATCCACTGCGCCGCCTACACCAACGTCGATGGCTGTGCCAAAGACCCGGCGCTGGCCTACAAGGTGAACGGCCTCGGTACACAAAATGTAGCCCTGGCTTGCCAAAAATTTGGCGCGACGATGCTGCACATCAGCACCAACGAGGTATTTGCCGGGGACAACCCGGCCGGTTATGAAGAGTGGATGCCATTAAGCGCGGTGAATCCTTACGGCCGTTCTAAAGCCGCCGCCGAAGTGCACGTCAAAAACATCCTGTCGAAGTTCTACATCGTGCGCCCCGCCTGGCTGTATGCGCCACACGGCCGTAACTTCATCCATGCCATCCTGGATCGCGCCCGCAGCACTGGCCAGCTCCGCGTCGTCACCGACGAAATTGGCAACCCCACCTACGCCAAAGACCACGCCCAGGCCATCGGCAAGCTGATCGAGACTGAGCAGTACGGCATTTACCATTTTGTGAACTACGGCAGCTGCTCCCGCTGGGAGTTTGCCAACGAAATTTTGCGTCTGGCCGGGCTGACCGATGTGGTGAACACCCCCATTTTAGGCAAAGAATTTAAACGGCCGTCCACGCCCCCACCCTTTGGCACCATCCACAACATCGCGGGCAAAGCCATTGGCATTGAATTACGGCCGTGGCAGGAAGCGTTGGCTGAGTACATGCAAAATAACACACCTACCTCGTCGTAAGGGCGACCCGGCGGGTCGCCCCTACAAAAGGACACCTAATGACCACCAATCCCACTCCCCCCATTGCCGCCATCAAACCAAAAGAACTGACTTTGCACGGACACACCCGCACTGATAACTATTTCTGGCTGCGCGAGCGGGACAATCCCGAAGTGATTGCTTACCTGGAAGCCGAAAACGCCTACACCGAGGCGATGATGGCCCACACCAAAGCCTTGCAAGACGAGCTGTACGAAGAAATGGTTGGCCGCATCCAGGAAACCGACAGCAGCGCTCCCATCAAAAAGGGCGATTATTACTATTACGACCGCACCGAAGCGGGCCAGCAATACAAAATCCACTGCCGCAAACACGGCTCGCTGGACGCCCCCGAAGAGATTTTGCTCGACGAAAACGAGTTAGCGGCCGACACGAAATATTTCAAGCTGGGCATCTTCCAGGTCAGCCCCAACCAACAGCTGCTGGCCTACTCCACCGACACCAGCGGCGGCGAGCGGTACACACTTGTCGTGAAAAACCTGGCTACGGGCGAAATGCTGGCTGACGCCGTGCCCAACACCTTCTACTCGGTTGAATGGGCCAACGACAACCAGACGCTTTTCTACAACAAGCAGGACGAAACGTGGCGCAGCTACAAAATCTTCCGCCACACGCTGGGCAGCGAGGCCAGCAATGATGTGGAGGTTTACCACGAGGCGGATGAGCTGTTCAACGTCTACATGCACAAAACGCGGGACGACGCCTACATCGTCATCACCTCGCACAGCATGGAAACCACCGAGCAGCATTTTCTGAATGCGGACACGCCAGATGGCGCGCTCACGCTGCTGGCTCCCCGCAAACGCGGTTGGCGCTACTTCCTCAACCACCGTCAGGGTGAATTTTTCATCCTGTCCAACGAAGAGGCACGCAACAACAAATTGATGGTAACGGCCGTTGCCAACCTGTCCCCCGAAAATTGGCAAACGTTCATCCCCCATAATCCAGACAAGCTGCTGGAAAACGTGGATGTGTTTGCTGATCATTTGGTGGTTTACGGCCGTTTCAATGGCCTGCACACCCTCGACATCCACAACTTCAGCGGCAGCATCCGCCAGCCGGTGCAGTTCCCTGAACCCGTCTACGCCGTTCAGCACAGTGAAAACCCCGAATTTGTCACCGACCGGCTGCGTTTTGTCTACACCTCGCTCACCACCGCCGACACCACCGTGGAGCTGGACATGAACACGCTGGAGTGGCACAAAATTAAGCAGCTCCCCGTCCTCGGCGGCTACGATCCGGCCAACTACCAGGCAGAGCGCACCTTCGCCACCGCGCCCGATGGCACCCAAGTGCCAATTTCGCTGGTGTACCGCAAAGGGCTAGTGCGCGACGGCAGCAATCCTTGCCTGCTCTACGGTTACGGCTCTTACGGCTATAGCATGCCACCCAGCTTCGACCAGAAGCGGCTCAGCTTGATTGATCGCGGCTTTGTCTATGCGATTGCCCACATTCGCGGCGGCAAAGAGATGGGGCGGCATTGGTACGACCAGGGCAAATGGCTGCACAAAAAGAACACGTTCACCGATTTTATAGCGTGCGCGCGGCACCTGATTGGGGAAAAATATACAAGTAGGGAGAAGTTGGCGATTAACGGCCGTTCCGCTGGCGGCTTGCTCATGGGGGCCGTCACGGTGATGGCTCCGGAACTGTTCAAAGTGGTTGTGGCGGGTGTCCCCTTCGTCGATGTCGTCTCCACCATGCTAGACGAATCAATCCCGCTCACCGTCGGCGAATTCGAGGAGTGGGGCAATCCCAAAGAAGAAGCATACTACAACTACATGGTTTCCTACTCCCCCTACGACAACACGACGGCCCATGCGTACCCCAACATTCTCATCACTGCCGGGCTTAACGACCCGCGCGTGCAATATTGGGAACCCGCCAAATGGACCGCCAAGCTCCGCGCCCTCAAAACCAACGACAACCTGCTCCTGCTCAAAACCCACATGGGCGCGGGCCACTTTGCCTCAAGCGGCCGTTACGACTATCTCAAAGACATCGCCTTTGAATACGCGTTCATCTTAATTTTTATTTAGACTGTGAGATTACTTCAAATCTGACAGATCTAAGCCACTATGCGAATATATTAAGGGGTGATTTACTACGGTTCTAAATCCTAAACTGTTGTGGCGAAAGCTAGGGATAGCCCCGTCACGAGCTGAAATGCGTGCTAATTTGGCAATATTTCCTAAGAACCCACCTCGTGTAACACGTCGTTTTGTAATCCGTCTAATTTCACTTCGCGTCCATTCCAATACATTACCAACCATATCAACACATCCATATGGGCTGTCACCTTGTGGAGAAAATCGTCCAACACTAGTAGTCACATTAAAAAATACAGGCGTATAACAGTTGTTTTCCAACCATTCATCACCCCATGGATATTTTCTTCCGTCCGTTCCACGAGCAGCTTTTTCCCACTGAAGTTCTGTTGGCAAATCTCCCGAACTCCATTCAGCGTAGGCTTTAGCAGAATACCAGTCAACTAAAACAACCGGATGATTTGCTTTTCCAGCTGGAAACATACGTAAACTATCATCCCATTCATAACCACTTTGTCCAATCAACTTACCAAGACTCCCATACCAAGCGCTCGGCACATGATGGTCTGGATTCTCATCCAAAAACAACTTGAATTCAGCATTTGTGACAGGCGTTTTGTCTATCCAGAATTCCTCAAGATATATGGTTTCTTTAAAGTCACCATATAGAAATTCCCCTTTTGAAACTCGTACCATCTCTTTACCAGTGATTGGATGAATAAATGAGTTAAGACGCTCCTTGTTCGATCCTGTTCTTGTTTCCTCAGCAGTAGAGGCATAAAGGTCTTGCAAATTATTTGAGTTCTTATTTTCAGAGAAATTCTTCATGAACGCACTTGAACGTTCTCGTTCCAATGCCCTCAGCAATTCATCAAACCGGTTGCTTTTGAAGCTGAACTCGACAAGCATTATAATTTTCTGATTCTTTGTCATTCCATTTGTGAAATTGTTATAAACTTGGGGAAAGTAATCAAAGGAAAACGTCGTCAATTCTTCATCATTGAAGAATTCCTGCAAAAATTTTCGAACACGGACATGTATTGGTTCACTCATAGGTCTGCGGTTGGCTTGGTTATAGGGCACCATTACGAAACTATCTTACTCCTATTTTAGGCTATAACCGCAACCTTTCAAATTTGCATTCAGCGGTTCTTTTTGATGCAAACGGCCGAATCTACCTGACACAACAAACACAGTTGCGCTATACTGTAAAAAACTGCTGCTTTGCGAGGAAAACGATGATTCAAATGACGATGCAGGTTCCAGACGACTTAGCCCGGCGCATCGAGCCGATTGGTTCCTGGCTGCCAACCATCATTGAGCTAAGTTTGGTAGGCTTCAAAACAGTAGCGGTCGCCGCCGCCACCGAAGTTATCCAGTTTCTGGCGCAAAACCCAACGCCCCAGGAAGTGATCGATTATCACATCTCCGAGCAAGCCCAGGCGCGTTTGCAACGGCTGCTGGTACTCAATGAGTCCGGCATCTTGTCTGAGGATGAGCAGCTTGAATTAGATGAACTCGAACGTTTGGAGCACATTGTTATCATGCTCAAGGCGCAGGTAGCCAACCGACCATAATCAGGATTCTCTCTTGCCTACCGACATTTCTGCCGAATTACGCAAACTCGTTACCGAACGCGCCAACCATCGCTGCGAATATTGCCTATTGCCCGAAAAAGCATCTTTGCACAAACATGAACCAGACCACATCGTGCCGCGTCAGCATGGCGGAGAAAGTGCAGAAGCAAATCTTGCTCTCTCCTGCTTACGCTGCAACCGTTACAAAGGCCCGAACATTGGTTCCTATGATCCTGAAACTGGTGAACTCACACCATTTTTTAACCCCCGTCAGCAAAGTTGGTCAGAGCATTTCAAATTTGACGGTGCTGAAATTTTGGCATTAACGGCAGTTGCCCGCGTCACTCTCAAAATCCTCCGTATCAACGACGACTCCCGCATTCGCGAAAGAGAACAGCTGCAAAAAGCAGGCCTGTTCGATTAGTTCCATGCCAAAAATATCCATCATCATCCCCCACCTCAACGGCAAACATTTGCTGGACGACTGCCTTGGTTCGCTGCGGCGGCAAACGTTCACGGAGTTCGAGGTGCTGCTGGTAGACAACGGTTCCAGCGACGGCACCCAGGCGTACGTATGCGAGCAGTTCCCCGAGGTGAAAATTCTTGAGCTAGGGCGGAATTTTGGCTTTACCGGCGCGTGCAATGCGGGCTGGGAAGCATCCACCGGCGAGATTATCATCTTGCTGAATAACGACACCGAAGTCGAACCAAACTGGCTACGCGAACTTTGGCAGGCGTTTGAGGACAATCCACAGGTGGGCAGCGTGGCCAGCAAAATGCTGCTGTTTGACCAGCGGGACACCTTCCACACCGCCGGGGACTTTTACCGCGTGGACGGCATCCCCGGCAATCGCGGCGTCTGGCAAAAGGATGTGGGCCAGTTTGAGCAAGTCGAGCCAGTGTTTAGCGCCTGCGGCGGCTCCTCTGCCTACCGGCGCACCATGCTGGAACAAATCGGCTTCCTCGACGACGATTTCTTTTTTAGCTGCGAGGATGTGGACGTAGGCTGGCGGGCCAATCTGGCAGGCTGGCAGGTGCTGTACGTGCCCACGGCCGTTGTTTACCACAAACTCAAAGCGACGGGCGGATCGGTCACGGGCAGCTACTACGACGGCCGTAATTTCCTCTACCTCATCTGGAAAAATTACCCATCCACCCTGCTGCGCCGCCGTTGGCGCAAAATCTTGCGCGCCCAGCTCAAAATCACGCGTGAAGCCCTACACGCCTGGCGCGGTGAAGCGGCTCGGGCTCGCCTGCGCGGCCAGCTTGCCGGGCTGTGGGGCATCTTCAAAATGTGGCCCAAACGCCGCCACATTCAGGCTCTCCGACGGATAGACGACGATTCCCTGACGGCCGTACTTACCCCGGTTGACGATCCCCCCGCTGACAGGTAACATTGCCTCCCTGACATGAAGAAGGAACAGGAAGAGCAAATGAAACCGTACTTATCCGTGATTATTCCTGCCTATAACGAGGAAAATCGCATTGGCCAAACGCTAACGGCCGTTTATACCTACCTCATCGCCCAACCATACACCTGGGAAATGCTCATCGTGCTCGACGGCGTGACTGACAACACCGCCAGCGTTGTCTCCCAGTTTGCCGAAGGCAAAGAGCAAGTGCGCTGGATTGACCGCAAAGAAAACATGGGCAAAGGGTTCACGGTACGCCAGGGCATGCTGGCCGCCCGCGGCGACATTCGCCTCTTCACCGATGCCGACAACTCCACCGACATGAGCCATTTTGACCAGATGAAACCGCTGTTTGACCAGGGTGCCAACGTGGTCATCTGCTCACGCGATGGCAAGGACGCCAAAGGAGCCGTGCAAGCTCGGCCACAGCCATTCCTTAAGCGCGTGCTGGGCAATTCTGGCAATCTATTTGTGCAAATTATGGCCGTGCCCGGCATTTGGGACACGCAATGTGGCTTCAAAGCATTTCGCGCCGGGGCTGCCGAGCAAATCTTCTCTATCTCTCAGATTGATCGCTGGGGCTTCGACATGGAAGCGCTGGCCCTGGCTCGCCGCTTTGGCCACAAAATCCACGTCATTGCCGCCAACTGGCACGATGCGGAAGGCACCCACGTAACATTGGGCGGCTATCTGGGCACCTTCTGGGAAGCGGTCAAAATCCGCTGGAACTTGCTGACGGGCGTTTACGCCCGGCAAGAAAAACGCCAGGCCGCTGCCAAACCCCATCCCACCCCAAAATAGATTTTCTTAACGCAAAGACGCGGAGACGCAGAGAAAAACCTTCGCGCCTTTGCCCCTTCGCGTTAACGCAATGGCTAACCTGGCGCTGGAAACGGCCGTTTCCCAACAACACCATTTCACCCTCATCGCTGGCATCGACGAAGCGGGGCGCGGTGCACTGGCCGGGCCGGTTGTGGCCGCCGCCGTCATTTTGCCGCTCAACGATCAAATTGAAACGCTGCTCGACGGCGTCAACGATTCCAAGCAGCTCACCGCCAAACGGCGCGAAAGCCTCTTTGACCTGATTTGCCAACACGCCCTGGCCTACGGCATTGGCCAAGAAGCTGCTTCGGTCATTGATGAGATTGGCATTTTGCCCGCCAACCGTTTAGCGATGGGAACGGCCGTTGCCCAACTCAACCCCGCGCCACAGTTTTTATTGATAGACGGCCGTATCCGCCTGCCCCAACTCAACATTCCCCAAAAATCAATCGTGCGCGGCGACAGCAAAAGCCTCAGCATTGCCGCCGCCTCTATTCTGGCCAAAGTCACCCGCGACCGGCTCATGTGCGAGCTAGACGGCCAATTTCCTCATTATGGCTTTGCCCAGCATAAAGGGTACGGTACGGAACTGCACCGTGCCGCTATAACCCAGCACGGGCCCTGCCCGCAACACCGTCATTCCTTCGCCCCCATTCGCCGCCCCCTTTTTTAACGCGCCCTTCACGGCAACAATTCCCAAACACACCCCCAGCAGTACCAATTTCGCCTCAGATGGTACTGTCCGCTTACTGAATGAAACCAACCACTCTTTTATAATAATTTTATAAAGCTGCCGTTCAAGCACAATGAAACACAAAATTTTTTATGATACAACGCCTGAATTTGTTGTGACTTGCCCACAGAAAGGCCAAATAGAGGCTTAATACGCAAATTATTTTGACTTTTACAGACGCACTTCTTAAAGGCAAGGTTGAGGAAAACAAACCATGGTTAGAGTTCTAGTAATTGATGACGACCGCATCATTAGAAAAGTAGTTAAAAAAGCACTTTCGGAACTGGGCTATGAAGTCGTAGAAGCCGAAGATGGCCTGGAAGCGCTGAAAAACATCAAATCCATCCGGCCAGATGCCGTGATTGTAGACAAAATTATGCCAGGTCTGGATGGCTTTGAAGTGACACGTCGTTTACGGCGAGAACCGGATCTCGCTTACATTCCCATCGTTGTGCTTACCAGTGAATCCGATCTGCAAGAAAAGCTCAACGCTTTTGAAGCAGGGGCCGATGATTACGTGTGTAAACCCTTCCAGGCAGCCGAATTGGCAGCTCGCCTCACCGCCCTGCTCCGCCGCGCCAAAGCCCTGGAAGCCGCCCAATCCCAGATGTTGCAGCAATCCAGCCAGGCAAAAATCATTGCCGTACACAGTTTACGAGGCGGCATTGGCAGTTCATCGCTGGCCAATAACCTGGCCATTGGCCTGAATGGCATATGGCGCATGCCCACCTTGCTGTTAGACATGGTCACCAACGCAGGCCAACAAGGGCTTATGCTCAACATGTCGCTCAAACGCACCTGGGCGGACTTGAGCCTGATCCCGCCACAGGAACTGGACCTGAACATGTTGGCCGCCATCACCCGCCAACATGAAAGTGGCCTGCATTTAATTGCTGGCCCTCGAATGCCCTCTGACGCCGAAAATATTACCTCCGAGCATTTTTACGTCGGCCTGAAATTCCTGAAGAGCCGTTATGAATATATTGTGGCTGACTTGCCCCATGACTTTAGCGCCACGACGCTCGAAGTGCTGGAAGCGGCGGACACGATTCTCTTGCTGCTTTCGCCAGAGATTGCCTCGGTGCGGGCCGCCTCGATTGCCTTAGCCACCTACAAACAGTTGAAATATCCCGAAGAAAAAATAAAAGTTGTTCTCAACTGGACGTTTGAGCGAGAAGGCCTGGCGCATGAAACAATTGAAAACGCACTGCACGCACCCATCAATCTCGTCATTCCATATGCGGGACGTCGCTTTACCAATGCGATTAATCGGGGCATTCCTCTCCTGCATGAATATCCTGAAGATGTGCTTTCTTCGCTGATAGAGGATTTTTGCTTCCGGCTGAGCAAAGAGACGCATCAGAGCATTGCGCCGGCTTCACCTAGTGCAGCGTGGCGACGCCTCAACGAGCGGTTCAAGCTGTTTGAAGCCGCCCAACGCAAACAGAAATCACGCTTTTCACTCGTTCGATAGGGAACATTATCATGATTAAACGGTTCATTTTTTCAGAAAAACAGGGCCAAAGCATTCCAGAATATGCTCTGTTAATCGCGGCGGTGGCTTTAACGGCCGTTGCTATTCTCTCTCTCCTCGGCGTACAGGTGGGCGATGTGTTTTGCCGCGTCGCCCAAGGGGTTGGCGCAGAGTCTGTTTGCACCGACGTATTGTTCTATGACAACTTTAGCGGCGGCCTGGGCGACTGGCGCTCATTTTTTAATCGGGATGGCAACTGGGCCATCAACGAGGATGATAATTCCGCCCTTTGTCACATCGGCGATGATGGCGATGTGCTGCTGGCCAACGGCACCGAAGGTTCTGACTATTCAATTTCTTCCGACGCTAATCTCGCCTCGGGCAATGGCTATGGCCTCTTTTTCCGCACCAGCGAAAGCGAAACCGGCGGCATTGAAGGGTACACCTTTCAATATGATCCGGGTTACGGGGGTGGGCAATTCATTATGCGCAAATGGGTCAACGGCTACGAGCTGTGGCCACCCTTCGCAGCTGCCGCACCGCCCCAAGGTTTTGATTGGCACAACACCGATCGGCAGGTGTCGGTTGACGTGAGTGGTGATATTTTTACCGCGTTTGTCGATGGCGCAGAGGTTCTGGTGGGATCAGACAGCACGTATGCAACCGGCAGCGTGGGCATCCGCACCTGGAACAGCAGCCAGGTTTGTTTTGACAATTTCACGGTGGAAACCCGCTAAATTTTTCAACGAAGGATAGCTGATGAAGTTCGTAAACAGTCCAAAAATAGAATACCATCCTGACGGATTACCCCGTGCGCGGGAAAGCCGCTGGCAGATTTACTTTCGGCTCATTGTCACGGTCTCATTGCTGTTGGCACTTGGCCTTAATTTATACGTTTTCCTGCGGGCCGATATTGCCAATCTGACCTTGAACAACAACAGCGGGGCTGAGGGATTGGTCGTAGACAGCGAAAACAGGGCATTGCCCAATGTGTTGGTGTTCTCAGCCGATGTCCCAACTGTGAGCACCTCTACGGATGCAAACGGCCGTTTCCTCCTCAAAAATCTGCCCGCGGGCGTTAACCGGCTGGTGGTGGTCCGTAACAACGTAGGCCAGGAATTTTATGTCACACTTACGGCCAACCAAACTACCCGCATTGATTACCTCAATTTTTCCGCCCCCCTGGAAGACATCGAATGACTTCTAAAGCCTATCTGCCTTTCACACATAAATTAACCATAATCAGCAGTTGAGTAGCAAAACAAATAACCGTATAAAGAATACGGGGAGAAATCTATCAGTCAAAGATTTCTCCCCGCAACACGATATTTACTGTTTCAGTTGCTGCTAGTCTAATGACTTATGCCATCACTTTGCGGCTACACATCTCTCATTATCTGAATATGAGAGGCATATAGATATCCCACACCACAACTTGAAGGGTTACGGGAACAGCAATTGTCTTTGTACCACCACTACCGTCAGGCGCGTTGGTTTCCACACAAAGGTTTGCTGTGTAATCGCCCTCGTTTAGTCCTGTTGAATCAATGAGAACAGATACCATTGTACTGGTATCACGGCCATTGCTGCCAGATGCTTGTGTTACATCTAACCAGGGAATATTAGAGATGTTTAAACACGGAATATAGTCTATAGCGACCAGGTCAACAAACCAGGAACCTCTTGTCGATGCTTCGATGCTTAACACATGGTCTCCACCATCTGCATAACTGCTTATATTCACTTCTATTTGAGTCCATAGCAGATCGTATGCAGCTGCTTGTGAGGCATCGATTGTAAACACAGGATTGCCATCCATAGTAACAGTTAACGTGTCACTAGGTTGCAACGTGCCAAAAACAGAATCCGCCGTCATCAACCAGAAGGTAAGTTGAGCACTACCAGTATTGGCCAAGCTGACTGTCTGAGTGAGGGCAGCATGATGCTGCACACCCCACTCGCCATACCAGGCATACCAATCGCCATCAAGAGAAACGTTCGCACAGCCACTATTGCTACAGATTGGTGTTTTACCTGCTGCATCGTCTGGATACAGATACTCATCCCAATTTGCATTTGGCGTGCCGCCTTCAAAGCTGCCATCAGCGACTACATCCGCATTAACTGCCAATGGTGACACAATTTGAGATGAGGCAGGCGCAATTTGGCCACGTCCACCTGCAAACACAGCCGGGTCAACTGGTCGAGTCGATAAGATATGATAATCCTCGGCTCCACTTGGCCGCACAGCAACATTCTCCTGTTCAATTTGCCAGTCCAACGTTTGAATGCCCGTGTTTAAAATCTCCAACGAATGGCTGTCTGAGTGACCTTCACCCAGCACAGAACTCAATTCAAATTGAGACACCAGGTAATCTTCTACGCCATCAGCAAAAACAGCTACATCGGGGTCTGTTTGGCCGTCACAATAGTAAGCTTCTACATCATCCACATACCACCCGTAAAGACCCCCGCCGCAGCCGTCGCTGCCAAAGTCAAAGCGGATCTGAATCGTATCGCCCGGCTTGGCATAACGGTTCACGTCCACCTGTGACTGTCCCCAGGAGCCGGTCAGGACGCCCTCATCGGTGCCGGTAAAGGCTTCTTCGCCCGCCATGGGGTTGGTATTGCCCTGAACGGCCGTATTCAAAGCTGCGTTGTAGGGGTTGAAGGTGTAGAAACGGCCGTCTACAACCTGCCACGCACCCCCATTGACGCTGATCTTAACATTACCGCCATCATAGGCAGGTTCCGAAGCAACATAGTGCCAGAAAGAAATCCGAGCATGGGTAGCATTTGCCGGAATGACAATTTCGGGGCTGTCGAGATGCATCACGCGAGAATGATCCCCGCTGTCGGCGTTACAGGTGCCGCCTTGTTCATTAATGGCATAAAATGCAGAAGTCGCATTAGAACCGGGCAAACTGCTGCTAAGCGACCAGTCAGGCGATGTTGTTCCTGGATAAACCACATCATGGCTGGTGGCCCAGCTGCCTACACCGCTTTCAAAATCTTCAGAGAAGAAAACTTGCTGTGAACCCATGCCGCCACAAACAGCCGCCGGTGGGTTAGCGAGCAGCGGTTCAAAGCCGCATTGAGTTGCCGGATCTTCACGCATTTGCACGGCATCCATGGCATTGGAAACGGCCGTACAGTCAGCCGCACTAATTAAATTAGCAGAAGCCGCACCTGTCAGCGGATCGTAAATTGGCTGGCCAACCAAATCGGCACAGGATTGTTCCAGGGCGTCAGCGTGGTCGGCAAAATCACTGGCCGGATTTTGGTAAACCGACATTGCCCGCCAATAAATAGCCAGTGTCTTCGTTAAGCCAACCTGAGCCACAGCTATACTATTGTGCGTCCCACCATCAACCAGCAGGGCAAACGCATGGTTCGGTACGCCAGAATTGGTATGCACGCCACCCCCGTCAGCCGCAGAGCAGAAATAATTTGCTGAATCCAGAACGTGGTCGGGATCGCCATAACAGCTGGGCGTCCACATGTCACGAATAGCACCCCCAAAAGCTGGATCATCTTCGCCAGAAAGCCAACGAACCGAATTTTCTGCATTCACAGCCGGGTCCACTTGCAAGGTTGCGTTCACGCCACTGCCTAACTGTGCTTCGATCGTATTGCCATCGGTATAACCAACCATAACGGAAGGAATCGTAATACCATTATCGACCCCGGACATGTTGATTGTTCCGTCACCACCAATTGCATGGTTGGCCACAATCACGCCAATCGCGCCAGCATCCTGAGCATTGTTCACCTTATCCACAAAGGCGCAGGTGCCACGACGCACAAAGGCAATCTTGCCGGTTAAATCATTTTGCAGTGGAGAGCACGCCTCGGTTGGGATAGCGCTGCCGTCATTGGCGGCTACCACATCGGCCGTGAGGGGACTGGCTAAGGTGGGGCCAAAACTGGCTGGCGAACTGCCATAATCACCTGCTATACCAGCAGGGGAATTCACGGTCACAATCGTGCTTAAGCGGCTCAAAGTAGAGCAATATCCTGCCGAGCGAGTTATATCGGGGCTGTCTAAACCCGCAGCATTCAACATATCCACCGCTTCGCCAAAAATATCAGAATAAGATTCGTTGAGCGCACCGGGCTGCCATTGGTAAATCAAATTATGCGTATACTCTGTATAGGCATGCGTCCATTCGTGAGCGACGGTATCGTCGCCATCCACATCGGTGCAGTAATTAGTGGTTAAGCCATTCCAGTTGGCATTCGGGCAGCTGATTGTGGGATCGTTGTACACACTGCGCATGGTGGCACCGCTGCCGTCATAGGAGTCATAGCTGCCATTGGTAATGTTCATGAACAGATCGTAGGTGTCTTCGGCATAATCAATGAGGCGATTAATCCCCACCGCCTGGGCACCTGAATAGGGCAAGGTGTCTCCTTCTTGCCAGACCAGGCTGCCTATGTCAAAGGCTTCCAGATAAATTTCTCGGTCTAATGCTTCATGAATGCCGGTGATTTGATCGACAATCTGCCCGGTGTGGGCATCCACATACACAAATTCCCGCACCTTGCCTGCCGCATCAGCCACTTCTACCTGATAAACCAGGTGGCTGGCACCGGGCACACCTTTGGCGAGTCCTTCCCGGAATATCATGAGTTCTGTGGCAACAATACTCAGGGGTGTGTTTACTGGAGACTGCGCGGCTACGTTGGCAACGGCCGTATTCACCGCCGTCGTTTCTGCTAAGGAAGGGATCGGGTTAACTTTGATGTCCGGAATAAATGTGCCATTAACGGCCGTCATCTGGCCCGATTTGTCCAAATGCACATACAACACGCCGCCCATCACGGGCACGCCCTGGTAAACCTGGTCGTAAACCACTCGGGAACCAACCGCATTCTCTTCTGATGCGCGGTAGGCCAACTCATTCGCTGCATCTTCCACGCCAAAAGCAGAACCATAGACGGTAAAGAACGCTTCGCCTCTTTGCTCCGTAGGGGTTCCTCGATCCAAAGGCAAAGCCATTGGCGTATCGAAGCTGATAAACCGAACTTTGCCAGTTGCCCGGCTTATGCTGATGTCACCACTTTCCTGAATTTGCTGTAAGGCTGTTTGCTGGTCTAGGCGCATCAATGATGCGGCATTGACGGACCGTGATTGGTTGATAAGGGCCAATACAGCGATTAAAGCCAACAGAGCCATTACCAAACCAAGACCTGTGTGAATGCGATTTTTACTGATATTCATCACTTTCTCCCTGCGGTTATGAGAATCGGTTATTACTTCAAAAAGGTTAACTTATGGGGAAGGTAGTGAAGCATAATTTTGCCCATAAATCAATCCCCTTTTTATAAGTGAGAGATAGCTAAACTTTTAATCTTAAAGCCAAGGGCCAATAAACCATCCTGCACACGGTCCTTGCACCACCTGCACAGGCAGGATAAAGTTTGTTTTATGAAACCATTGATCGGCACAGAATTAAAGCGTTTTTTACGAGATTATCGGCGGCAAAATCAGCCAGATTTTGATATTGTGGGGCTGCTGCAAAGCGTAGAATATCCGGCCAACGTCGGCTCTATCTTCCGCGTGGCCGACGGGGCCAACCTGACGGAGCTGGTGCTAACAGGCATCACCCCCACGCCGCCCAATCCGACGATTGACAAGGTGGGGCGCTTCAAAAGTTTGCGCGTGCCGTGGCGGTATGAAAAGGAGCCAGTCACGGCAATTCAGCAGCTCAAAGAAGAGGGCTACACAATCGTTGCCGTGGAACTGTCGGATACGGCCGTTCCCTACCACACCTTCACTTACCCCCAAAAAACCGCTCTGGTGGTAGGGCATGAAGATCACGGCGTGACCAAAGCCACACTGGCAGCTTGCGATGCGGCTGTTTTCCTACCGATGTATGGCAAAGGGCAATCGCTTAACGTCCACGTGGCTTTTAGCATCGTGCTCTACCACATCCTGCACCAAAGTGAAACAGTTTAACGGCGCAGCAAAAAGTTACCCAGAGCTGCACAGAGAAAAGAAGGTAAAACCTTTACGCTCTCTGCGTTCTTCGCGGTAAAAATCACAATGACCAAACGCAAACACAAGCGGGAAAAAGCCCTGCTTTTTCACAACCTCACCCAGCAGGCCCAGGCAGATTCATCCAGCCATTCCCATATACCGCTCACGCCTGCCGAAGCAGCTACCCTGCCCCTGCTCGCTGGCCTGCCCCAAAGCACCGAACTCACCAAAATGAAGAAGTTTCGCTTTCAGCTGCTGCATGAATGGATCATTGCCAATCTGCCGCAGGGTCGCGTGGCCGATGTGGGCGGCGGCAAAGGGTTGCTGGCTTATCTGCTGCAACAAAGCGGCTGGCCCGCCACCGTCATTGACCCAACGCCGCAGGCGCTGCCCGACAAATACAAAGATTTTCGCCTCAATCGCCGGGTAAAGATTGGCCCGGAAGAAACCGTACCCCGCATCGATCGGCCGTTTAGTGCGGACCTAGCTGAGCCATTTGATTTGCTAGTCTCCATGCACGCTCACGGCTGCAATGTGCAGCTTATTGACGTGGCCGCAGCCAGCGGCAAGCAAATCATCCTGCTGCCCTGCTGCATTATTGATGAACCGCTGCTGCCGGAGCCTGGCCAGCATTGGATTGCTTGTTTGATGGAGTATGCTCTGGCTAAAAACCTGGTGGTAACGCCCTTCAGGCTCAATTTTCGGGGGCAAAACATTGGGCTGCACATCCGGCCCGAAACCGCTGCTTAATCGCTAATTTTTGGCAAAAGTTGGGACAGATCGGCCGTACTGGCCAAGATGGCTTGAGCGCCCGCTCGGCGCAGTTCCCCTTCCCGCCCAAAACCACACAACACGCCAATGCGCCAGGCACCTGCCCGCCGCGCCGCATGCATGTCTACCGACGTATCGCCCACCATCACGCAGGCAGATTCAGGTAAATTCAGCCGCCGGGCTGCTTCCTGAATGGGAGAGGGATGCGGCTTGAGGCGGCGTGTATCTTGCGAACCACAGGTCACTTCAAACCGAGGCGCAATATCGGGGAACTGGGCTAGAAAGCCTTCAATTTGGTGGCGGCTGCGGGTGGTGACAATGCCTAGCCGGTAATGCTCGGGGATGGCGTGCAGCATTTCCAACACGCCGGGGATCACGTGAAAGTTGGCAATGAAGGGATCTTTGCGCCGCGACTGACGCCAGGTGGTGAACCATTTGAGCGGCTCATCCAAGTGGAAGCGGTCGGCCAGAGTGATGAGAGCATTGGCCGGGGATTCTATCTGCATCAGCAGCCAGCGGGCCCGTTCGGCACCCGCTTCGCCAAAAAACGGCCGTAACCAACGTGCCACTCGCTCTACAGCCGCATCATCCGTATCAATTAACGTCCCGTCCATGTCGAACAGGATTGCCTGAATTTCCGAAAAGGGGATTGAACTCATAAAAGGTAATTGGGTAATGGAGCGATTGAGCAACTACCCAATCACGGAACTAGATGTTTTAGAACGGCCACAGCTGCAAGATTAAAATGGCAACGGCCGTAATTGTCAAATTGTCCAGACCCCAAATGGAAACGGCTTCCACCAGGGTCGTCACGATTGTGATGACCACGGCGGGCAGCAGCGCCGCAGCCGGGGTAATGTCTGGCGTGCCGCCCATCACCCACAGCGCCAGCCAGGTAAACAGCAGGCAGCCCACAAAAAAGCCCATCGAACCTTCTACCGAGCGGGTGCTGGTGTGCACGACATACAGGCGACGGCCGTATGCCTTGCCCACCACTGGCGCCATGCCATCCCCCCAGGTCAGCGGCATCAGCGCCGCTACCATTAGCGGCGGCGTTTCCCAAAAAATAATGGCCACGACTGCGGCGGCTAAAGGGAAATAAACCGTACCCAAATTGGAGCGATCACTGCTGGCCATAGCTGCAAAAAAGCCGTAGCGCCAGTCCAGCAAATTAATCACCATGAAGGCGACACAAGCGGCCACAAAAAACCAGGGAGTGTCAAACAAAAAGTGCAGTGCCCAACTCATCATGCCCACGCCAATGTGAATCACTTTGCGGGTAAAGCCACTAGAGTAACCGCGCCAACGGCGCAGCCCCTCCGCCGCGCCAATCATGCCAAAGACGTAAGCCAAACAGATAATGAAACCAAGCCAATTATTCATGAAGTTCGTTTTAGTGGTTAGCGGCTAGTGGTTAGTAACGATTGGCTGAAAGCTGGTTGAGAACTAGCCACAAACAACCAGCCCCCATCTAAACAATTAAATGATCGTAAAGCATGTCCAGGCTGAGGTCGGGCACGACGGTTTCGTCCGTTTGCAGCGTCAGGCTGGCGGCCGCAGCACCCAGGCGGATGGCTTCAATGGGTGGCAGGTCGTTGAGCATACCAAACATAACAGCCGCCGTTACTGCATCGCCCGTGCCGGTTGAATCGACCATTTCGGTGTAGTTCGCCGGGATGTAGCCTGTTTCGCTGGTGGTGGCGTAATCGAGGCCAAAATTGCTCAGTGTTACGACGACGTTGGAGACGCCTTTGCCCACCAGGCAGCGCGCCAAATCCAGGCTGGCTTCGGGATCGTGACCGTCGAAATCCACTTCGCACAGTTCAGCCGCTTCGCCTTCATTGGGCACCACCAGATGCAATTGGTCGAGAAACGGCCGTAACTTATACGCCAGCCGCGCCGAGGATGGATCGGCACAAAGCGGTTTGCCATATTTAGCACAAAGCCGAACCACCGTGGCCATTGAATCGGGCGTCAGGCTGCCGTCCATCATCACCATGTCCGCTTTTTTGAAGAAGCTGCGGTTCCGATCCAGGTAGCCCGGCGTGATATGGCGCAGCACACGCACATCGTCCAGCGCTACGGAAAGCGCGCCGTTTTCTTCCAGCACGGCAATGTAGGCGCCGGTATTTTCGCCTTCCACAATTTGCACCAGCTCGGTGTTCACGCCACATTCGGCCGTTTGGCTGGCCAGGCGACGACCAATCAGATCGTCTCCCACGGCAGAGATGAGGCGCACGTTGGCCCCTAAACGCCCCAGGTTTTCGGCCACATTGCGCGCCGTACCGCCGCGCGTCACCCGAATCTGCGCCGGGTTCGAGGTACCTGGAGCCAAACCAGCGGCTGGCTTGCCACGCGAATCGAGCAAGGTTGCACCAACGATTAAAATTTGTTCTGCCATGAAATACCCTTCCTTGACGTCGGGTGTTCAAAGCCCAATCGGCTTGGCTACCCGGCAGACGACTGCGCGTACATCGGTCGCCAATAGCCCACCACAACACCCAAAATCTCGCTGCTGTTGACGTCGATTTTGCCCCGTTCTTGGGCAAAGGTCACGGTGCCTGTCACCTCATCCCGCCAAAACGACCCTGTCAGAGAATCAGCAAGGGTGACCAAATAAATACGGGGGAAACGTTGTTCCGCTGCTAACGGCCGTACGCGAATTGTATCGTCAATCTCTTCTTTCTTCACGATCAATATTGGCTGTTCGGTGTCCCGCACATCATGAGGGAAGTTGGGAGTCATATCTACCAACAAACAATCGCCATGATTAATATCCGGCATAAATTGAGACGAAGGGCGCACTTCAACCACATACCATTGATATTTTTGGTTGATTTGTTGATGGCCCGGAATCGGTTTGTTGGCATCAGATTTCGTCAGGTTCACAATAGGCGCGGGGGTGGGTGCGCCAGTGATAATTTCACCATCGGGGCGGGTTTCGGCTTCTGGGTCAGGCATAGGGGCGATGGGATGTTCAGAGGTGTCAAGTTCGTCATTCACCGCAGGTTCATCGGGGGTAGGCTCTTCAGCGGCAGCCTCTTCCTGGGGAGATTCGGCCGTTTTTGATTCACACTCCATCTGTTTACGCAGCTGGCCCTGTAATTCAGCTACATACGCCATCACCCGCGCCTCAAAATCGGGCCAGCCGGGCACCGGCTTGGCAAAGCGCGACCGCTCCAGCCAGCTGGCCACGCGCCCCACGCTGACCAACGCCGCTTCATAATGATGAGCAAACTGCAAGGCCACGGCTCGCGCCAGGTGAGTTAGGCTCACGGCCGCGGGCTGGCTCACAAATGACCACTGCTGCCGGGCCAGTTCAAACTGCTGCACCGCACCATGGAAATCGGCTTCGTGCAGATAAATGAGGCCGATATGGGATTCACACAGCCCAATTTGCACATGGTTGCCGATGGCCCGGTTAATGCGCTGATACCGATCGATGTCGTCCGTGGCCAGGGCGCCCAGGCGAGTGAAGGGATAGCGGTTGCGGTAATCGCGAACAGTGAAGATGTCGGGGCTGGGGTCGGGGTAGAGCCATTCCAGCAGTTCGGTTAGCCGGTTAACGGCCGTACGAATATGGCTATTGTTGTCGTAGCTTTGCTGGATCGGTTCCTGGCTCATAGAAGGGGATTCCCTGGTGAACGAGGATCAAAGTTGCCGCTGCTGAGCTGCTTCCGCAAGCCGTCCAGCTGGGGCAGCAGCGTATTGGGCAAGGGCGACAGGCGCTGTGACTGCCGCGCCATCTTCTCCAGCGCTTCCACCAGGCGCAAAGCCACCACTTCTTCCATATGTGCCGTAGATCCTTCACGCTTGGCCCGCTGAATGCCTTCCTGAATCGCCTGAATCATCATGATTTCGGCTTCGGCCTGAGCAATCTCCATCTCTTCAACGGCCGTTGCTTCGCCGTCGATCATGTTGAGCAGCATTTGCGATTCCCAGTGTGATTTCCAGTAATCGATGTACTGTTCGTTCACGCCTATTGGCAAATCAATGCGATGAATGCCTACGGCCTGCAAATCAATGCCCAGGTTGTCCAGCTTGAGGCGCAGCTGGCGCAGCAGTTCGTTGCGCAGCGTGCGGTACGGCTCTTCACCCGCTCGCTCCGGCGCGATGATTTCGTCTAGCCGGAAGCCCGCCAGAATGGCTGTGAGCGTGCCTTTGGCCATGTTGATCGGCGTGTCTTCCCAGGTGGAAATGGTGCCCCTGTCATCGGTGACGGTTTGGGCGTAGGCGGCGGTGCGTACGGCCGTTTCGTCATACGGATACGGATTTTCACGCGTGGGAACCTGGCTACCCATTTTGAGTCGGTAAACAATGCTCAAACCGACGCGCAGTTCAATGCCATCTCGCGAGAAGGCGGCAAATTCATCCAGCACCCGCTCCTGCGGCTGCAAATCCAGCGCGGCGTGGATGTATTCGTACCGACCTAGTCTATGTTTGCCAGCGGGGAGGATGCGTTGAAAACGGCCGTTCAACTCCGTCACCAACACATGCCCTGGTGGCACTCTGACCTGCCCCGGCCCGCCCACGCGCAGCAGCACCGATTCGTGGCGCTGTATGGCTAAACTGCCCGGTGTCACTTCTGGCACGCTGCCGCCCAGATTAGAACCTCGCAGGCGGCTCAAAA
Organism: Ardenticatenaceae bacterium; assembly: GCA_020634565.1. GTDB lineage: Bacteria > Chloroflexota > Anaerolineae > Promineifilales > Promineifilaceae > Leptofilum. The sequence continues at coordinate 457,007 of JACKBN010000003.1, read as the reverse complement.
AGCGTTGCGCCCCAGCCCGATCGGGCAAATCGTAAAGCATCCTGACCAGCACAACGGCCGCATCGTAAGCAAAATACCAGCCCACTGCCACAGGGATAAAATGACGCAGCACTTTAATATGAAAGAAGCTGAGAATCCAAGGCACCGCCGGCAAATCGGCCAAAACGGACAGAACGGCATTGCCGCGCAGCCATTCCTGCATCAGAATGCCATCCACGCCTTCGACGTAAACGGCAAAGCCCCAAAAGAACACCAGCAAGATAATGAGCAGGATGACCAGCCAACTGTTGTCTACTGGCTGGAGATTGATGCGGGTGGAAAACGGCCGTCGTAAATTACTGCTCATTCGTCCTCCCCATGACCAAACTGGCCCGTGCCCAAACTGGGCGGTTCAACATTGGTACGGCCCGTTTTAGGCGTCGCCACCCACGACTGCATCTGCCGCGATGCATCCCCCACCAGCCCGGCAATAATCTGCTGCGGCACCAGCGCCTGCACCGACCCGGCAGAAACGGCATCTTCCAGCGCTTCAATCATGCGCAGCATAATCACCTGAGACAGATCGGCCTCTTCCTCACTGCGCATCGTTTCAATGCTATGGGTAATATTCTCGATGATTTCAATTTGGGCGCGGGCACGGGCTTGCTTGATACGACGCACCACTTCGGCATTACCCGAGGCGCTCTCGGCCCGAATTCTACGCAGCCATTCCGCCTGCCAGGTGAGAAACTGCTGGTCGCGTATGCTATCCGGCAGTTTTAAGGCCTCCACACCCACAGACAGCACCTCGATTCCTTTCACCAGAAAAAGGCGCTGCAAATCACGGGTAATCGTCTGCTTAATTTCTTCCAGCGGGGAAACCGAGTCTACGGCTCGGGTCAGTTCGTTCAGGCTGTATTTGGGCAGTTCGTTGGCCAAAGTGGTTGCGGCTGGAGGCGTAAGCTGGTGCGTCCAGGGCAACAGATTACCATTTTCATCTACCGTTTCATCATAGCTAATGGGGAAAATCGCGTCGCGATCATAGGGATAGAGCAAATCATCCTGGCTGCCCGTTCCATTGCGCTTCACCTGGAAGGTCACCGTCACGGAAGTTTCCACAGTGATACCATCGCGCGTTTTCGCTTTGACCATCTGGCTACGCCGCTGCGGCCGTAAATCAATGACCCGCCAAATTTGCTCCCCTTTGTAGAGCACCACAAACCCTGGGCCTGCCGGACGCGAATAGCTGCTACCCCTGGTCAGGGCCAGCACCTGATAACCGCGAATAAAACCGGCGCTTAGGCTTTTCAAGCTGTCTGGCAGCCTGTCCTTTTTCTCCGGCACGGCCGCTTTTTTGCTCTTTTTGCTGCTGTCGGAACCTTCTAGACGGGATTCAGCGGCTCTCATGTAGGCTAGCAGCAGTAAAATAAAACCTGCGCCCCACCCTTCTTCCCCCCGCAGCGGCGACACGTATTGGGCAAAATAAATGAGCCCCAACACAAAGGTCACAGAGATAATCACAACCCACAGAAACGCCACGAGCCACTCGTGAGAAACGCCACGAGCGTCTCTGAAAATGGCAGCCCACAAGATCAGCAGCAGCGAGGCTAGCAGCAGTCCAAGGAACCCCCATTCTTTGCGTTCTTTCTGTTTGGGCGTCATTGTGGGGCAACTATACCATAGGGCCAATTCAAGCGGCAACAAACTTTATGTTTATTTTGACGCGGCACAGAAGGCAGGTATAATTCTGCGTTGTCGGGGCGGTTAGCTCAGCTGGTTAGAGCGCTACGTTGACATCGTAGAGGTCGTTGGTTCGAGTCCAATACCGCCCACTTTTTGAGGCCTTTTGTTTTGCACAAGAGGCCTTTTTTGTTGCCTGCCATCTTGGCTGATGTTGAGATCACACTTAGCCAAATTTATTATCGTTTCGACGTTTGGGCTATCTTTTCCTAGACTATAAAGTCATAAGTGCAAAAGATGGCTTTGATTCTACTGTTTTCATCAAGGAGTAATTCGTGGAAGTTTTAATGACGACGTTTGCTCGATTATTGGGGCAACTGCCGCAAATCATTGTCTGGTTGGTGGGAGTTGGTCTGGCTTACAATCATTTAGATCGTGCGCCGCGGCGGGCGCGTTTGGCATTGATTGCCTTTGCTGGCTTTCTGATTCTGACTTTTTTGGGTGCGATTTTAAGCAGCTATTACACTTTCACAATCATGGAAAGCAATCCTACCCAGATGGCAGCAGTGTTAACGGCCGTAAATATCCTTCTTTCCCTTATTTCAGCAGGGCTGTGGGTTGTGCTGCTGATGGCCCTCTTTGGTGGCAAAAAGGAAGCAGCCGTTAACTTTGATGGAATGGGGTAAGAGAAACGGCCGTTCCCAACCAATCCTCTAATCTATTACTGCCCCATCAAATTTTCATTGAGATAACGCGTCAGCAGGCCATATAGGTGGCGCGTGGTGTTTTTGCCCTCTTTGATGCCGTGGGCGCGGTTGGGGTAAGCCATCATGTCGAACGGCTTATTGAGTTCGATTAGCTTATTAATCACCGCTTCGGCCGATTGATAATGCACGTTGTCGTCGGCGGTGCCGTGGATGATGAGCAGCTTGCCCTGTAGCTGATGGGCAAAGTTGATCGGGGAGCCATCACGGAAGCCCTCTTCGTTATCGTCCGGTAGGCCCATGTACCGCTCCTGGTAGATGGTGTCGTAAAAGCGCTGGTCGCTGACGGCGGCCACGGCGATGCCGGTTTTGTAGATGTCGCCATGTTTGAACATGAGATTGAGCGTCATCGAGCCGCCGCCGCTCCAGCCCCAGACGCCCACACGTTCCGGGTCGATATAGTCATGGTTGGCGATAATTTTTTGGGCGGCTTCCGCCTGATCGGCTGTGGACAGAATGCCAATCTGGCGGTAAATGGATTTGCGCCAGGCGCGGCCACGTGGAGCAGGTGTGCCGCGATTATCGACGCTCATGATGATGGTACCTTGCTGCGCCAGCATCATATCCCACAGCGTGTGTTTGCCGCCCCAGCGGTCGATGACCGTTTGCCCGGCCGGTTCGCCGTAAACGTAAAAAAGCAGCGGGTATTTTTGGCTGGGATCAAAATCGGGCGGCTTGATTGACCAGCCGTCCAAAATGGTGCCATCGTCCAGCGTGACCTGGAAAAAATCGAGGCTGGGTTGATTTACGGCCGTTACCATCTCCCTTAACTTCTCATTCCCCTCCAACACCCGAATTTGCGCATGATCTGGCAATGAAATGAGCGAGACGACGGGCGGTTGGTGGAAGGCGGAGTAGGTATGGAAGGCGTACTGGCCGTCGGGCGAAATGTCGTAGCTGTGGCAACCGGGCAGGTTGGCAGGGGTGAGGCGCTGCACGGCCGTTTCTCCGGTCAGCGATGTCGTATAAAGATAGCGCTGAGTTGGGTTGTCGGGCGAGGCGATGAAGTAGAGACGGCCGTCTTTTTCCACCACTTTCTCCACCGACACCACGTCAAACTCGGCAGGGGTTAGCGGCGTTTGCTGCTGCCCATCCCGACTGATGCGGAAAATCTGCCGCCAGCCGTTGCGGTCGCTGACCCAGGTGAACGCTTGGCCGTCGTCCAGCCAATGCAAATCGTCGGTGCGCACGTCAATCCAGGCGTCGTCGATTTCGGTGTGAACGGCCGTTACCGACCCATCTTTCACATTCCCCAACCAAACCACATTCTTGTTTTGCAGCCGGTTGAGCTGCTGCATCACTACTTGCTCGCTGCCGTTGGCCCAGGCCATGTGGGGCACGTACTGCTGGCGCGGATCGCCGGGCAGATTAAACCAAGTCGTCGCCCCACCCGATGCGGGCACCACACCCACGCGGCAGGCAGAATTGGTTGTGCCCACTTTGGGGTACGGCAGCGGCGTCAGCTTGGGGTAAAGGCTGTCGGTGTTGTTGATGAGGTAAAAGGTTTTAATCCCTTCGGTGTTGAACTGCCAGTAGGCGATGGAACGGCCGTCTTCGCTCCACCTAAATCCATCCCGCAGATGAAACTCCTCCTCGTACACCCAGTCCGAGGTGCCGTTAATGATGTGCCCGCCGCCATCATGGGTCAGCTGGGTGATGACCCCGCTGGGCAGCTCTTCTACGTAGATGTTTTGTTGGCAGACGTAAGCGACGGAACGGCCGTTTGGCGCAAATTTGGCAAACATCAGGCTGGCTTCGGGCAAATCGTGGCCGAGTTGGTGCAGCGTGCCGTCGGCCAAATCCAGCACCCAATAATCGCCGCGCGTGTTTTGCCGCCAGACACGCTGGCTGTTGGTGAAGATGAGCAGCCGCTTTTTGTCTTCCGACCAGTCATAATTTTCCAGAATGAGTGGTTTTTCGGCACTGGCTGGGGTGAGCATCGCCGCCGTCACCAGCACCGTGCGTGCACCAGAGGCGCTATCGTAGCGCACTAGCTCCTTCACCTTGGTCTCTTCGTCGTCTGACTGATTTTCCACCGCTTCCAAGGTGGTATAACCACTGCCATCCTCCAGCCAGCGAGCGGGGCCAAAACTTTCGGCTTTAAATTCATCGGAACTAAAGATGCGGTCGAGTGTAAGTTGGGTTTTGTCTGTCATCGCCAAATTATAGGCCGTTCACACCACCTGGGCGATTTTCATTTAGCGCGGGTTTGGTAGGAGGCGGTGGCGCATCATCGGCACGGTGACAAATGGTCTGGTCTCGACGCCGCCTCGCCCTAATTTGCGGTAACCAGGTCGAGGCAATCGGCGAAAGCCTCGATTTGCTAGGCCAAGATCATGGCCGATTGCCTAGCCCCTACCCATGCCGATTTGATTTCTGCGGTTTGGGGAAACGGCCGTTTCTGCTATCATCCGCCTTCAAATTCACACCCAAAAGGTGCCTCTATGACCCTCCTCAACATTTACGATTATGAACAGGCCGCAGCAGAAAAAATGCCCGCTGCCAACCATGAATATTACGCTGGCGGCGTGGCGGATAATTTGACGCTGCATGAAAATCGAGCGGCGTTTGACCGGCTCAAGCTGCTGCCACGCATCTTTCGGGACGTGAGCCAGATTTCATTGGAAACGATGGTTGGCGGGGCGAAACGGCCGTCTCCCTTTCTAATTGCCCCCGCTGCCATGCACAAACTGGGCCACCCCGATGGCGAGCTGGCTACGGCTCGCGCCGCCGCCGCCTTTGGCATGCCGCAAATTCTCAGCACCTTGTCGTCGGTGGCCGTGGAGGAAGTTACGGCCGTTGGCCATCCCGTCTGGTTTCAACTGTACATCTTCCGCGACCGGGGCTGGAGCGCGGAGATCGTGCAACGGGCCGTGGCCGCTGGCTGCCAGGCGCTCGTCGTCACTGTAGACGTGCCGGTGCAGGGGCTGCGTGAAAATTTACACCGCATCAACTTCGCCTTCCCCGAGGACATTCCCATCCCCAACCTAGTGCGCACCAACCACAGCCAGGACAACAGCTCCCTGCTCAAGCTGGTCAACGACAATTTCGATCCCGGCCTCACCTGGGCCGACATCGACTGGCTGCGCAATCTGACTGACGTACCCATCTGGGTCAAGGGCATTTTGCGCGCCGATGACGCGCAGCACGCGTCCCAAGCGGGCGTGGATGGCATTATCGTTTCTAATCACGGTGGGCGGCAGTTAGATACGGCCGTTACCCCCATCGAAGCATTACCGGCTGTCAAAACGGCCGTTGGCGACAGCATCGAACTGATTCTCGACGGCGGCATCCGGCGCGGCACCGACGTGCTCAAAGCGCTCGCCCTCGGGGCCAATGGGGTGGCGCTGGCCCGCGCGCCGCTGTGGGGATTAGCCGTTGACGGCGAAGCAGGCGTGCGACATGTGCTGCAAATTCTGCACGACGAATTGGAAAACGTAATGGCGCAATGTGGCTGTACGGCCGTTGCCCAGCTCACCCCCGACCTCATCTACAACCCACCCCACCCCTAAACCGTAGCCGCGGATTCTTTCCGCGAAAAATGCGCAGAAAGAATCCGCGGCAACAATCAAAAAGTCGGCAGATTCATATGGGAAGCACTTCCCCCAACCCACAAAATCCTTTATGATGTATCCGGTTTTGCTTAAAAATTCATTATCCCCGACTTCCACAAGTTCATATTGAGAGTGATTTCCTAACTCTCTGTAACCTCTGTGGCAAAAACACAGGAGAGATATCGCATGAACATGAGTGTGATTATTCCCGGCTTCATCCTGGGCTTTCTCGGCTGGTTTTTCCTGCGCTACGTCATCTTTGGCTTCTACACTGTAGACCAAAACGAACGCGCCGTAAAAACACGATTCGGCCGTGCCGTACGCCTGGGCAAAGGCACCACCCTCGACGATCCTATCGCCGAAGATTTAAACGAAAAAGACAAAGAACGCTACATCTACCCGCTGGTACAGGTGATCAAACCGGGCGGCCCCTACTTCCGCTGGCCCTGGGAAAAAGTGCATAAAATCTCTGTCGCCACCGAAACCATCAACATGGCGCTCGATTTGGAAACCCCCACCGCCAACCACAACGGCACCGAACTGGACGCCGTTACCAAGGATCAGCTCAACATTGGCCTGACCGGGCAGATTCGCTACCAGCCCAGCGAGCGCAACCTGTACGCCTACCTTTTTGGCGTCAAAAATCCGGTGGTGCACGTGATGGGCTACTTCATCGCCATCTTGCGCCAGCGCATTGCCAGCTTTGAATCCCCCAACTCCACCTTATTGGGCGAGGAAGAAGATTTGGAACTGGATGCTGGCTTAATTGGCGACGTTTCCATTAACGATTTGCGCAAAAACCTGAACGAAATCAACACCTTCATGGAGCGGGAGTGCGCTTCGGCCGCCGCCCGCTACGGCGTCGATTTGGATGCCTCACTCATCACCGGGATTGACCCGCCGCAAGAAGTTGAATCGGCGCTGGCGGCCATTAACACAGCGCACAATGAAGTTTCGTCAGACATCAGCCTGGCCAAAGCGCAGGCAGACCAGACGATTGTGCAATCTAAACGGGCGGTAGAGATTGAAACGCTGCGCGCCCAGGCGGAAGTAGAACCGCTCAATTCGCTGGCAGAACAGCTGGCGATGATTAAGAAAAATGGGCCAGATACGCTTGCAGCGTATCTGCGCAACGTGCGGCTTTCGCTCTACACCAAGGCCGAAAACGTGATTTTGGAGGTGGACAAATGAGCGACTTAATCTTGATTTTCCCCGCCGCTTTTGGCTTTTTTATGTTCTTCCTCATAGCCGAACCGATTTTCCGCTTCTTTTTGCGGCTGTTTGGCGTGTATGCCATCGTGAAAGAAGGGACGGCCCACGTGTATACGCTGTTTGGTAATGTGGTGGCCGTCCTGGAAGAGCCGGGGCTGTACTTCTTGTGGCTAAAAATGGGGCCGAGTGCCTTGTTGGTTAACACGCTGGGCAAGCGGCATGTGCTAGACATGCGTCTGGACCAGCGCTATTTGCGCAGCCTGCCGGTTAACTCGGAAGAAGGCGCGCCGATGGGTATTGGTGTCTGGTACGAGATGAAGATTAGCAATCCGGTATCGTACCTCTTCAAAAACAGCGACCCGGCTGGTTCCCTGGCGGCCAACGTGAGCAACGCCACGGTGCGCACGCTGAGCAACATGCCGCTGGACGGGATGTTGGAAACGCGCCACACGATGAGCCGCGCCGTGCGGGCCGAAGTGTCGCCCAAATCGGAAGAGTGGGGCTACCGGCTGGGCTCGGTTTACATTCGCAAGGTGCATTTCCGCGACCGGATGATGATTCAGCAAATTGAAGAGAAAGTGGTGAACCGGCTGCGTCAAGTCACATCGGCCATTCGGCAGGATGGCACCAACCGGGTGAGCATCATCACCAATTCGGCTGAGCGGCGAGCGGCCATTGAGTTTGCCAAGGCGCAGGCGATGCGGCCGCAAATTGTGGGTGAGGCGCTGAGCAAAATCAACGCCGATGCAGAAGTGGCGCAGGCGATGTTTGAGATTCTGGAAACGGAAAACATGCTCAGAGATGGCACGCGCATTACGCTTATCCCCAAAGGCAACGACCTGATGCGCCAGATGATAGGCGCGGAGACGTCGCTGTACGAGACGGACGAGTAGGTTGAATTTCAAAGACCTGACAGGTTTTGCAGCCATCTTCGCAATGAAGCAGCTTTGCTAAGCAAAACAACGTTGCAAGCAGGTTGGTTTGTAAACCTGTCAGGTCTAGTAACCACCACCTCAATTATGAATTCCAAATTTAGCGGACTGCGGAATCCTACGCTGCAATTTATCATCAGTCTGCTGGTAGCCCCGCTATTTGCTATTTTGGGCACGTCGGTAGGCAATGCAGAAACCGCCTTGCCTTTGTCGTTGGCGGGTTGGCTGGTGACGTTGATTGTTTGGAGCTTCTTTGCCATACGCAGCGCCCAGCATCAGTGGCGAACGGGGTCTCGTGCGCCTTTTTCGGGGACTGACCTGCGTTTGCGGGTTGGGATTACGTTTTTTGCGGTGGTTGTGGTGGTAACGGCCGTTATCGTCGCCGTTTTGTTGGTTGTGGCCTTGATCAGATAAACTTCCCCCTATGAATGTTCAGTTTAGCAGCACAATTTTTACGTGGCGAGGCCCGTCGCCTTACTTTTTTGTCGCTGTTCCCACAGAGGAAAGTGATTACTTGAAATCGATCTCGGGGGCGGTGACTTACGGCTGGGGCATGATCCCGGTGACGGCGCAGGTGGGTGAGACGGTGTGGACAACTTCGCTGTTTCCGAAAGACGGCCGTTATCTTCTGCCGCTCAAAGACAAAGTGCGCCAAGCTGAAAAGCTGCAAGCGGATGATACAATTACCGTTCAGCTAGCAGTCCGTTCATAAACATTCGTTGCCGAGTGAAAGAGGGCTTTTACCCGACACGCAATCTGCGATATTTGGAGAACTTTGATGGCGTCATTCAAACTAAATGCCAGCACCTTTGCTATTTTCGTCGTCGCCTTGCTGGTGGGTGGCGTTGGCTTGTACACAGAAAATAACGGTTTTGTTATTGCTGGAGCCATTTTTTTAGTGGTTGGGCTGATTATGGCAGTTAATGAACTGCGTGGTAAACGGTAGCCACAAACCTGACGGGGCTTGGAAGTAAGTAACCTAAAAAGGAAATCCTTGCATGACACCTACTGAAAAGCAGTTTATCCAGGCGGCAAAAAAGGGAGACGTAGATACGCTCAAAGCGCTGCTGGCCAGTGACCAGGCGCTGCTAAATGCCCGCGACAAAGATGGCTCCACCGCGCTGCACTGTGCCGCATGGAAGGACAATCGGGACGTGGTGATCTTTCTGCTGGGCGCAGGCGCAGACGTAAACGCCCACAATGAAAACGACCATTGGGGCACTACGCCACTGCACGCTGCTGCTCATGCGAATAATACGGCCGTTGTCCAACTCCTACTCGATGCTGGGGCAGACATCAACGCCACAGACATGAACGGCAAAACACCGCTGTTCCACACCAACTTTCATAAAGCGACGGCAGCCGCAAAACTGCTAACCAACCACGGCGCAACAGATTAAACTTGGTTTAGCAAAGTTATTTGCCACGTAAAAGGTTTGAAAACCTGTTAGGTCTTAGAGGCTTTTCAAACAAAGGAGATTTAAATGTCAGAAGAAAAAGTACAGGGTCCCGCATCTTATTTTCCCTCCATTGAGAAAAAGTACGGTTACCCCGTAGATCATTGGTTTACCCTCTTAGAGGGTGTCACAGAAATGAAGCACATGGAAATGGTTAAATGGCTTAAAACCGAGCATGGAATCGGGCACGGCCACGCCAACGCTTTGGTGGCCTACTTTCGCAGTAAAAACAATCTTTAAGCAACGCAGACCTGACAGGTTTATGAGCCACCTCGCAAATAGTTTGCGTGGCAAAACAAAACCACCTTGCTATGTAGACAGTTTGTAAACCTGTCAGGTCTAAAACAAGAACACCTCATGAAAAAGTTCAATCAGCTTTTACACGAACCCCTCACTTGGAAAAATGACGATATTTGGGGCCGCACCTACACACTGAGGCACGGGGACACGGTTTTGGCCCACCTGGAACAAGATCAGGGCCTGTTTAAATCAGACGCATCTATCTACGTGCCAGATGAAGAAAAAGCGCTCTATGTTTTTCGGCCCAAAGGCATCCTCAACCGCAGGCTCGAAGTCGAAAGCCGGGACATTGATTTTGTGCCCGCCAAGTTAATCCCCCACACCTGGAGCGACGGCGTGACGATTCATTTTAGCAGTGGCAACCAGTATGAATGGAACAAAACCGATTTCTGGGGCCGCACCTGGCAGTTAACCACGGCCGAGGGCGTTACAATTGCCACCCAAAAGTTGGGCACCTGGTCCAACAAGGGCATCTTCACCATTTTGTCCGATGCGCCGGCCCCCGCCGAACTGACGCAGCTTATTTTTGCTGGTTGGGTGCAGATGATCCTGGAATTGCAGGCAGCGGCCGCCTAACCTAGACAGATTTGCAAAAGAGCCGCTACTTGATGATTATTTCCACATTGTTTTGCACCACAAAGACAATATCGCAATAACCGTACGAATTATCAGAACACCAGACGTGCCCGGCGTACGTCTGCTGAACATGGCGTCCCATTGGCGGAATCGTGGCATAATGCACTTTTTCGCCATTAAAGTTAATCCAGTAAAGATTGGCGGAACGATCATGGATCTGATTGACGACAATCAGTTCTCTTTGATCATTTGAACCTACTGACTTTAACCCATACGTTGAACAACTCATTGTGACCTCCACAGGTATGTTGTATTGAATAAGATGGGCGTATCTTACGGAGGCACCGTCAGCAGTTCGTGAACAGATTTTGGTCAGGCGGAAGAGTAACTTTTGGGCACTTAAGCGGGTTTCTTCATTTTAGATCACCACGTTGCCTTAAAGCTAGACACGCCAGCTTCTAGTCACAGGCAAAATTGCAGTTCATCTCATGCGTTATTTTCTAAGCAACGTCGCCACATGCGCGACCCAATCATAAGGAGAAAAACCATGTCTATGCCCAATCCGAAATTTCAGATTTATTCCGACACGAATGATCAATATTATTTTCGCTTGCTCAATGAAAGCGGAGAAATCATTCTCCAAAGTGAGGGGTATTCTGCAAAGTTTAGCTGCGAGAACGGTATTCGTTCTGTAAAAACAGAGGCAGTGAACCAGGCCCGGTTTGAGAATAAAACAACGCCAAGTGGACGGCCGTATTTCATCCTGAAGGCCGCCAATTATGAAATCATCGCGTCTAGTGAAACGTACAGCAGCGAATCCAATCGTGACATAGCCATCGCCTCTGTCATGGCAAACGCCCCCATCGCCCCTGTAGAAGATTTAGCGTAGAACAGCGGTCTAAGGCCCATTTTGCCACGGCGGCACAGAACCAGACCCAACAGGTTCATTAACAAACTTCGTAAACCTGTCCGGTCTGGCAATCAGCTACTTACTTCCAATCGACGACGGCTTTTTTACGGCCGTTTACATACTTATCCGCCGCCACGGCTGCCAACACCCCGTCGGAAGCGGCCACAACCGCCTGCTTGATGTGCGTGCAGAGCAAATCGCCCACGGCAAACACGCCCGGCATTGAGGTTTGCATCTCGCTATCTACCACCAGGCAACCTTCAGCAGTGGTGTCCAACTGTCCCATCAGGTAATCAGTGATGGGTTGACTGCCTTGCAGGTAAACAAACGCACCGGTCACGGGCACTGTCTCCGGCTCACCTTTGCGCGGATGAATGAGGATGCTATCCACACGGCCGTTTCCCGTAATTTCCTTCAGCCGCGTCCCCAAACGCACCTGAATTTTGGGGCTTTCTGCCACTTCATGGGCCAACACTTCCCGGGCTTTTAGCTCCGGTGTGGGCACAATGAGGTGGATGTTCTTGGCGTATTTGGTCAGGAAAAGCGCCTCTTCCAACGCTTCATCGTTGTTACCAATCACCGCCACATCCTGATCGCGGAAAAATGCACCGTCGCAGGTAGCGCAGTAGCTCACACCCCGCCCCAGAAGTTCCTCTTCCCCCTTCACGGTGCTGGTACGGCCCATGGCCCCGGTGGCCAAAATGATGACCTTCGCTGTGAAGTTACCGGTTCCGGCAATCACCTCTTTTTGTTCGCCATCAATCGTGATGCCCACGACCTTGTCGGTAATAAACTTCGCGCCAAACGATTCCGCCTGCTCGCGCATGATTTCTACCAGTTTGGCCCCACTGATTGGCCCCGGCACACCGGGATAATTGCTGATTTTGCTGGTCACGCCCAGCGCCCCAGCCGTCAGCCCCTTGTCGATGACCAGCGTGCGCAGTTCAGAGCGCGCCGTGTAAATGGCGGCTGACGCACCCGCCGGGCCGCCCCCGATGATGATCACATCATACTTGTTGGCCTGGCTGTCCAGAGAAAAGCCGTTCATATCGAGTTGAAACGTCATAAATCCCCCTACGCAGCGACGGCTACGGCCTCTTTCAGCTTGTCCAGCAGCATCATCTCCGGCGCGGCCCCTTCCTGGAAGACGGTTTCGTTGATCACGGTGCGGGGCACGCCCATCACCTGATATTTGTTGGAAAGATGCGGGAATTCGGTGGCTTCAACCATATCGGCCTGCACCATATCGCTGGCCATGGCCAGTTTGTGGGCCAGCAAAACCGCCTGCGGGCAGTAGGGGCAGGTTGGCGTCACAAACACTTGCAAATGCACGGGCGTTTTGAGGTCTGCCAGCCAATTGATCATCTCTTGAGACAGCTGCGGGTCGCCTTCGCTAACCATCATTACATCGTGAATGAGGGAGCTAAATTCGTAGCCCGAGGGGATGCCATAGTAGCGAATGCCATAATCTTTACCCGATTCGCCCCCTTCCAGGATGACGGTGGCCGGAATTTTGTCCACACCGTATTGGTCGGCCAACGCTTTGTCGGCCACAAAATCATAAACTTCCAGGCTGATTTTGTCGGACAGGGCGGCCAGCTCTTCGGCAATCTCGCGGGTTTCTTTACAATACTGACATTCCATTTCCTGGCTGAACACAACCATTTTGACTGGTTTTTGCAGGGATTGGAACATTTCGGTTAACTGGTTACGGGTATCGTTATCTAGTAATGACATGATGGTCTCCTAATTTTTTATGGTTGCCGCAGAGCAATGTTTTTGCGCTACACTTTGGTCTCTATGGCAATCTTCGTTACGTTTTTGGGTGCTTCATTGGGTTAGATGCAGCAAGTTACAAAAAGTGACATATATTTTTCGTTAGAATTTTTTCATCACAGAGGGAAGATGGGAATGACAGAAGTAACTTATCGAAATGTTGCCGATGACGAATACCCTGAGCTGCAAGGTTTGTTGGCGCAGCTGGGGTACGATCTGGCGGTCAGCACCATTGCTGAAAATGTGCAGGAAATTCGGGCCAGAGGGGGAGAGGTGTTTGTGGCGGAGCGAAACGGCCGTCTCGTCGGCTGTGTGGCGGCTATCATAGATGTGCGTCTGGCGGGCGGCATTTGCGGCGAGATTGTGAGCCTGGTGGTCGCCGAATCGGCGCGCGGGCAGGGCATTGGCAGTGGGCTGGTTCGACATGCCGAACAATGGCTGAGCTCTACCGTTGGCACCGTGCGGGTGCGCACCAATGCCGTCCGCGAAGCAGCGCACAAATTCTACGAAGCGGGCGGCTATGAATACCAAAAAACACACAAGGTTTTCAAGAAAAATCTAGCATAATCCAGAATGGGGAGAGACACAGATGCGTAAAGCAGCCGGCTTCATGTTCATCATCGTACTATTGCTTACCGGGAGCATCCCGCTGGCGGCCAACAACTCACACAGCCAGATTGACGCTGCGAGTACGGCCGTATCCAGCACCAACCCACTTTATCTGCCTGTCGTTTTGCGCAACTACATGAGCAGCGGCTTTTCCACCCCGGAAGCGGCGCTCGCCGAACTGGATCAATACCAGGGCACGCCAGAAATCACCGGCACTACCTACTACGTGGCCAACAACGGCAGCGACAGCAACAACGGCACATCGCCCAGCACGCCGTGGCAAACGATTGCCAAGGTCAACGCCCAGGCGCTGAATCCGGGGGATGGGGTTTTGTTCAAACGGGGCGACGTCTGGCGCGAGATGCTGGTCATTACCTCATCGGGCACCACAAACGCACCAATCACTTTTGCGGCGTATGGCAGTGGCAAAGCGCCCGCTATTTTGGGGAGTACGGCCGTTTCCAGCTGGGTACATGTAGAGGGGAATGTGTGGCGGGGCACAACGGCCGTTGCCGATCCGTCACGCGGCGCGCTCCATGATGGTTCAGTAAAAGGAACGGATGGCTGGCCCGGCGGTGCCTACTTTGTGGCGCTCGATGGCAGCGTGCAGTGGGGCAACCAGGAGAAATATCTTTCCAGTGGCTATGAAACACTGCAAACGGCGCGCGATTGGGGCTGGCAAGATGGTTACATCTATGTTTACGCGGAGGCAAATCCGGCGTTAACCTGGAGCGCAGTAGAGGTTTCGCAGCGCGACTCTGCCATTGAAATCGCCAGCAATGATCCTCAGGACTGGATTGTCATCGACAATATCCAGATGCTGTTTACCCAATCCAAAGGCTTTTTTGATGGCTATCCGGCGATGGCTGCCGAAGGGTTAACCATTTCGCACAGCCACATCGGCTGGGTAGGCATTCAGGGCGGCGCGGCAGCCGATGGCTTAAAAGTGTGGCATTCAAACGCGCTGTTCCAAAACAACGTCATCCACGATACCGGGCGGCACGGCGCCGGGGTGCTGCCCTTCGGCGGCAGCGTCAATGAAATCACGAATGTAACTTTTGAGAACAACACCTTTTTTAACGGGTTCCACACCACCGGCATAGACATTCAGGTGGCCGATGCCAACAGAATGACCCACTTTACCTTCTTAAACAACCAGTTTTTAGGCTCGCCAGAGTATGATTTGGGCGGGGCAGCCGCGTTTAACTCCAACCACATCTGGACCGATCCCAACAGCGGCACGCTGGAAAACTTCAGCTTCGTCAACAACATCTTTACCTACTGCCACGGCAAATGCCTGGCCATCAACGCCATTCAAGGCACCGAGATTTACCACAACACGTTTTACGGCGTCAACCCGACGCTGGCCAACACACAGGGGCAGCTTTATTACATCGGCAACATCAGCAATTCAGTCGTGCGCAACAATATCTTTTTTAACGATTCAGACACTTCGTTTAACAGCTCTTTTTACGGCGTAAAAGTGAATGATTACCAGCTGTCGGCCATCGACATGGATTACAACCTGCACTTTGCCACAGACCCCAACGCCCCGCTCGTTAAAGTGATTGAATATTCGGGCGCGTACCAAATGGCTGAATGGTCCAACTATATCGCGGACACAGGCTGGGATGCGCACAGCCCTGTACCGCAAAATCCGCTGTTTGTGGTTGCAAACAATTACCATTTGCAAGCTGGCAGTCCGGCCAAAACCGCAGGCATTTACCTGGGCACAGCCAACAAAGATAGAGATGGCCAGGATCGGGCCAATCCGCCTTCCCTGGGGGTTTATGAATGATGTGTTGGCGTGAGGTGGGGGTTGATACGGCCGTTTCTCCTTCAACCAACATCCGCTTTTCAGGTATAATTTTGGTACGTACTTGTTTATCCTGGGAGCTTGCCACACAAACCCAAATCTTTATCAAGGCCGTAGGTTAGCAGTTAAAGATGCGCGAAGAAATCAATCTTGAAGAAATGGCACCCTGGCTGGTTGTTTTCATCACCCTGGTTGGTGGGGTGATGCGGATTTTGCTTCTCCGAACCAAGGGGTTGTGGCTGGATGAAACGTTCAGCATTTGGCTGGCCAACCAGTCTGTGGGCGATATGCTGCACTGGATTGCCACCATTGACCAACACCCACCGCTTTATTACCTGCTGCTGCATTTCTGGGTCGCCCGCTTTGGCGACAATGTGTACTATGTCCGCCTGCTTTCGGCGCTTGTCGGCGCAGGCACCATTCCCATCATTTATTTGATTGGCAAACGGCTGTCTGGAGTAATGGTGGGGCTGGCTGCGGCCGTTTTCCTGGCATTGTCCCCCTTCCACATTTACTTTGCCCAAGAAACGCGCATGTACACGCTGCTGACGTTTAACGCCGCTGTGGCGATTTATGCCCTGGTCTGGCTGCTAACCGATTCACGCGCGGTCAGTCCGATTGGCAGCCAGTTTCGGGAATATATTCATGTCTGGCGCACCGCTGATCCCATCGAGCCCAAAGCGAGAGAAGGGTTCAGCTATAAAGTTAAGCCACGCGTTCAAACCGGCTGGCAAGGCTGGGTTGCCAACCATCGCTGGCTGCCCCTCCAGGCCATTGCCACAGACCTGGCCTGGGTTGGCTTTATGATTTTTTCGGCCGCGACGATGTTGACGCACAATACGGCCGTACTCTTCCCCCTGGCTACCAATATCTTCGTACTTGGGCTAATGCTCCTGCAAAGATTCAACAAATCCGGGTTGCAGGCACCCTCGCTAGGCAACTGGATAAAAGCGCAAATTGGCATCTTCCTGCTGTGGAGTCCCTGGCTACTGGCCTTCATCAGGCAAGCCCGCACGGTTTCTCAAAGATTCTGGATTCCTGAACCAACCTGGGACGCCGTGGTCCAGATGTTGCGCACCTTTTTGAATGCCTCAGCGCCACTGCCAGCTGACCAAACTCGAATCATCTGGAGCCTGTACATACTGGCGCTCTGTTTAGGATTTTTGTATTTCCGGAAAAAATTATCGCATCTGCTGTTGTTGGTAGCCCTCTTTGCCATCCCTCTCCTGAGCGAGCTGCTCGTCAGCCTCCACCGACCCATTTTTTATGATCGCACGCTGATCTGGACGACGATTCCCCTGTTCCTGCTTCTGGCAGCAGGGGTGGCTCAGTTAAGATATCGCTTTTTTGTGCTCATGGGCGTGGGGATTTTGGGCGCCATTAACCTGTTTTCCGTCAGTGATTATTATCGGTTCTTCCAAAAAGAGGATTGGCAAACACCCGCTGGCTATGTCGCTTTGTACGCAGAGCCGGATGATTTGGTCTTGTTCAACTCCAACTTTGTGGTCATTCCTTTTGATCATTTTTTTCAGGAGTATGAGGACCTCTACGACATCCAGGTGGAAAAACAGGGCGTGCCGCTCGATCTTATGAAGGATGCGGTTTTGGAGCCGTTAATGACGGAAGATGATGTGCCTGACTTAGCCGCGTTGATCAGCGGGCGTGACCGGGTTTGGTTGGTGTACAGCCATAACGACTATACGGACCCACTGAATTTAATCCCGCAAACGCTGGCTTCAGAATTGGAACTGCTCCAGCAGCGTAATTTTTATGGCGGGCAGGTACAGCTCTACGGCGTACCATAATTGAGATAAGACCAGTTGCAAAACCGAATAATCAGCCAACGATTGGGGGAAAAGTTTCGATGAAGAAAAATAGCTTGATCTGGATATTGTTTTGCCTTGCATTAGCAGCTTGTTCAGCCACGGGCAGCTCAAGTGAAAATGCGGCCGCACCATCCGCGACGCCAACGGCAATGGCCACGGCCAGCGCGACGCCGACAGCAACTTTGACACCCAGTTCAACACCTACGGCCGTTCCCACAGAAACGGCCGTACCAACAGAGACACCCACCCCCACCAGCACGCCCAAACTATGGGCCACCGCCACCGCAGAGTACAACGAGGCCAGCATTCGCGCTGCGTTTGAGCAGTTTCGTACGGCCGTACGCACAGGCGATGGGGAAAGCGCCTTAGAAGTTACCTACTCGGTGGACGTTGAATGGTACGACCAACTGCTAGCCGACGCGCTTAACCTGAACCGGGAAGAGCTCGATTCTTTAGAGCCTATCCAAAAGTTTTTCATTCTTATACTAAGGCAGAAATTCAGCCGTGAAGCGTTACAAACATTAACGGGCGAGGATGTCGTCGTTATTTCTATTGAAGAGGGCTGGCTCGATTTAGATGTTGTCGAACAACTTGAAATCACCGAAATTGATGTTGGCATCGTACCAAGCAGTGCATTTGTCACATTTGCAGATACGCCGGTCGGTTCAGGAATGTTATTTCACAGAGAAGGAGGGCGGCATTGGAAAGTATCTCTTCTTCAGTTCGTCTCATGGGAAAATCAAGACCTTCAAGAGCTGCTCAATGAAGATGGTTTGTTTGAAAACCAATTTTTTACAGTGCTCTTGGAATATCTATCCGGCAAACCGGTTGACGAAAGGATCTTCGATGGGCCAATCCAGTAGCTCCGTGAAATCGTTTTTTCGCCAAGGTTAGGGCGTCGCCTCGCAAATCTGTAGGGAGTTTATGATGAACACACATTGGTTACATATCATAATCACAGGGTTTTGCTGATCTGGAGCCTTGCTTACGCAGCGTACATCGCCAACATTCCGGCAGGTTGTCCTTGAAATTGTTTTTCTTGTTCTGAGCATTACGGCCGTTTTCTACGCCTACTATATGAACCAGCACGACAACCTTATTGGCAAGAGATTAGAAATAGGAACAGAAGAGATATACCTTTCAAATCATTTATTGTAGACTGTTCGCGCGCATTTCTTATTTATGCAAGCTTATAACAAAGGACAATAAATGACATTTCCCAAGCAAAATTCCACATGGATTCCCCGACTTCTAATTCTCATTGGGCTATTCTGCTGCCTGACCTTGATTACCCCCGACACAAGCATGGCGCTTGTAAATCAAAAAATCTCTGGCGAGATGCCCGCCTTTGGTGATGTTGATCCCAATTCAACCGTCTGGGAAATTAGCCCAGATGGCCAAACCGTTGTTTACATCGCCGATCAACAATTTGACGGGGTTATGGAGCTTTACAGCACACCGATCAATGGCAGCAGCCCGCCTGTGAAGATTTCAAGCAGCGCTGACGTTATAAATTTTGAGATTAGCTCAGATAGTCAAAGAGTCGTTTACCGAACCTCTTCGGCCAGCGGGCAAGATATATACAGCACGCCAATTGACCAAAACGCAAATGTTCAGTTGAACAAACAGCCAATCCTGAGCAATGGCGGCGACAATTTACTCTCTTTTAAAATTGGCCCAGATAATTCTAACGTTCTCTTTGTAGCCGACCACGAGATAACCGGGGTTTTTGAACTATTCAGCGTCCCGCTCACCGGGGGAACCGTAACCAAATTGAGTGGAACGCTCGTGGCCGAGGGTGATGTCAACACCTTTCACATCAGCCCCGATAATGCCTATGTCGTCTACCGCGCCGATCAAGACAGTGATGATGTTTTTGAAATTTACAGTGTCCCACTGGCCGGAGGTGCCATCACCAAACTCAATGGCCCTTTGGCCACCAGTCCGTTCCCCGGCTCTGGCGGGGATGTCACCTACTTCGAAATCAGCCCCAATAGCGCGCGCGTCGTTTATCGAGCCGACCAGGAAACGGACGATGTATTTGAACTGTATAGCGTCCCGATTGGCGGCGGTGTTGCCAGCAACCTGAACGGGGCACTGGTTACAGACGGAGATGTTTCAGACTCCTTATCATTCAAAATCAGTCCAGACAGCGCGCGGGTCATTTATAAAGCTGATCAAGAGACCGATGAGGTGATTGAGCTATTCAGCGTCCCGATTGGGGGCGGCACGGCCACAAAACTTAACGGCGAGCTTGTTCCCAATCCACTCTTTACCGGGGCAGATGTATTTACTTATTCCATCAGCCCAGACAGCGCACGCGTTGTGTACCATACCGTGGAACAACCATCCTTTGAAAATGAACTGTACAGTGTGCCGATCAACGGTGGTACAGTCGCCAAACTGAATGGCACGCTCGTTACGGGTGGCGATGTAATTTATGATTTCCACATCAGCCCAGATGGCAGTCGCGTGGTTTACCGGGCCGACCAGGAAGTTGACGAGGTTTTGGAACTGTACAGCGTGCCGATTGCTGGCGGTGCCGCAACCAAGCTAAATGAGGCACTTGTCATGAATGGAGACGTCTCTTCAAGTGTCCTGCAAATTACGCCAGATAGCGCCAACGTCATTTATCGGGCCGACCAGGAGACGGATGAGGTTCTGGAACTATACAGCGTGCCAATTACGGGTGGCCCCACGACTAAATTGAGTGGGACACTTGTTGCTGACGGCGATGTTGGCTACCTGTTTCGCGTCACCCCTGACAGCACCCGCGTCGTTTATGTTGCTGATCAGGAAACGGACGAAGTACACGAATTGTTCGTCTCTAACATTTCATTCAAGGTGTACTTGCCAATGGTTGTCAAATAAAACGGCCGTTGTGTTTGATCAATGGCCGTATCAAAGCCGAATACGCAGAGCACATCCATCACCTCATCGTTCAGCTTGCTGTTTCCCTTGTGCTAAAATTGACGAACAAGAACATAAGTTCTATAATTCAAGCACTAACTATCTTGCCTAAAAAAGGAATAACCCATGACAACTCAAAATCTGCCCCATCCACGCATCGCGACCAAGGAAGAGTGGCTAACCGCCCGAGAAACACTCCTTGAACATGAAAAGGAAGTAACCAGACATCACGATCGCGTTAATGCCGAGCGCCGCAGGCTGCCAATGGTGAAAATTGAAAAATCTTACGTTTTTGACGGCCCGGAAGGCAAGCGCAGCCTGCTCGATTTGTTTGGGGACAAGACCCAACTCATTGTGTACCATTTCATGTTCGATCCAGAGTGGGAAAATGGTTGTATGGGCTGCACGGGCTTTGTCAACGACCTGGGAGATTTATCGGAACTGAACGTGCGCAACACGCAGTTTGTGCTTATCTCCCGCGCGCCACTGGAAAAACTGCAAGCGTACAAAGAGCGCATGGGGTGGGAACGGCCGTGGTATTCCTCATTTGGCACCGATTTCAACTATGATTTCCTGGTGACCACCGAAGATGGCGAAACCCATGGCTTGAGTGTCTTTTTCCGCATTGGCGACGAGGTGTTTCATACCTATTCCACTTACAAGCGCGGCTGCGAATCCTTAAGCGATGTCTACCGGCTGCTCGATGTGACCCCCTACGGTCGGCAAGAAGATTGGGAAGATTCGCCCTCTGGCTGGCCCCAGCGCCCCACGTATGGATAGCAGCTTTAATCTGATTTGTGGTGGATTTTGAGCAGGGCGATTTTGGTGCTGTGGTTAAATGGCGCGGGATCGCTGATAGGCGGTGTCATTTGGGTGTGGGGGTAACCTGTGCAATCTTCGGGCACAGGAATGAACTGCTCAATTTCCACGTAGCCGTCGGCACAAAGGGTTTCTAGCTCAGCCAAATAGTCGGCCCCGCTGACAAACAGGGCGTTATTGATGGCGATGATACGGCCGTTGTGTTTGACTAACGGCCGTATTTTATTCACCAAGCGTGCCATCCCCTGATTTAAATCCACTGTCCCGGCAACCGTTTGCGAGAAAAAGGGTGGGTCCAGAAATACGCAATCAAATCGCTCGCTAGCCCGCTTCATCTGGCTCATATGCCGCCAAAAATCCCCCGCTTGGAACAACTTTTTGTCAATCGGAAAACCATTGAGCGTGTACGATGTCTTGGCCACGTTGAGGAACCGCTTGTTCAGGTCCGTTTGCAGCACACGACTGGCCCCGGCTGCTTGTGCCGCCACGCCCAAACTGCCGGTGTAGGCAAAGGTATTCAGCACCTCTTTCCCCGCCAGATGATCTAAAGCCCATCGCCGCACATTCCGCGTGTCCAGGTAAAAGCTGGCGTCCTGATTCATCGTCAAATCGAGCGCATAGCGCACGCCGTGTTCCCAAATTTTAGTGGTGAGCTGGCTGCCCCAAAGCAAAATGCCCCGCTTTTCTTCCTCGGCACCATTGCGGGTTTTGAGCAAAATCGCTTGCAGCCAGGGAAATTGCCCACGCAGCAGCGTTTGGACCGCCGCTAGCAGATCATTCAGCTCACTTGGTTCGTCAGCATAGTTGTAAAGTACGGCCGTTTCCCCAAACAGCTCCACTACCAACTGCGGATACCCCTCTAGAAACCCGTTGAACAGGCGAACGGCCGTTTCATGCCGCTCGTCCAGTAAAGGAAGTCGTGCCTCAATCGCCCGCGCCACCAGTGACAAAATTTGTTCCGTCAAAATGAATACCTGCCCCTACCATGACAAACCCTACAAAAAAGCCTGGGAACCACCGCTCCCAGGCTCTCAAATTCTCTAAATGGGCTGTGCCTCTGTGGCAAAACTACATATGGATCGCTTCACCCTCGACCGCGTGCGCCGCTTCCATCAGCGCCTCGCTCAGCGTCGGATGAGCATGGACGTTACGAGCGATCTCTTCGGCCGTAAGCTCCGCATTGTGCGCCAGCGTCAGCTCCGGCAGCAGTTCGGTCACGTCTGGACCAACCATGTGCGCGCCCAAAATCTCGCCATACTTCTTGTCGGCAATAATTTTGATGAAGCCGTCCCGCTCGCCCAGGCCCAGCGCCTTGCCGTTCACCTGGAAGGGGAACTGGCCAATGTTCAGCTCATAGCCCGCCTCTTTGGCCTGCGCCTCGGTGTAGCCAAAGCTGGCCACCTGCGGTACGCAGTATGTCGCGCGCGGCATCATGCGGTAATCCAGCGGATGCGTCTCGTGCCCAGCAATTGCTTCGGCCGCCACCATGCCCATCGCTGAGGCCACGTGTGCCAGCCGGTATTCCGTAGCCACATCGCCGATGGCGTAAATGTTGGGCACGTTGGTACGCATTTGGTCATCAACCGCAATCGCGCCCCGGTCCGTCAGCGCCACGCCAACCGTGTCCAGACCAATATTCTCTACGTTGGGCAGAAAGTTAATGGCCAGCATCACCTTGTCTGCTTCCAGCTTGGTGCCATCTGCCAGCGCCACAGAGACGCTATCTTTGCCCTTTTCAATTTTCTCTACACGGGCATTCAAATGCAGGTTTACGCCGAGCTTCTTGTACGCTTTTTCCAGCACGTCGCTGACTTCAGGCTCTTCATTAGGCAGCAGATGGCTCATCATCTCGATGATGGTAACTTCCACACCATAGTTGGCCCACATGTAGGCAAACTCCACGCCAATTACACCACCGCCGACAATGATCAGCTTCTTGGGTGGGTTTTCACTCAAAATCGCGTCGATGTAGGAGATAATTTGTTCGCCATCAAAATCCACACCGGGAATGCTGCGTGGGCGAGCGCCCGTGGCGATGATGATGTTTTTGCCGCTGACGGTTTGCTCACCGCCATCATTCAGGGTTACCTGGATGGTATTGGCATCGGTCAGCTTGCCCGTGCCTTCCAAAACATCAATCTGGTTCTTCTTCATGAGGAACTGCACGCCTTTTACCAGTCGGCCAGACACCTGGCGGCTGCGCTTGAAGGCGACGCTGTAATCGAGCTGTAAATCGGTAAACGAGAAGCCAAATTCCTTGGCGCGATGCTGCAAGGTGTGGGCCACTTCGGCATTTTTCAGCAGCGCTTTGGAGGGGATACAGCCAATGTTGAGGCAAACGCCGCCCCAATATTCCCGCTCGATGATGGCAACTTTAAGGCCCAGTTGGGCTGCGCGGATGGCAGCTACATAGCCACCAGGCCCCGCGCCTAAAACGACAATATCGTATTGGTTAGTCATAAAAAACTCCGTTTTGGATTGAGGATTTTAAAAAGAACCCACAGATTTTCACAGGTTACGCAGATTTTTGCTTGGATGGTAACCGTTTTGCTGTTTCCCTGTGGTTTTTCAGCAGAGTCATGAATTGTTACCGCTAGATTATACCAGCGCCCAATCGTAAATCGTAACTTGCTAATCGTCAATCAATGTAGATTTGGCGGCTAGATGAGCAATTAACCATAAAACGGCCGTGTCACTTTGCCTGTGGTTCTGTGGTTTGCATATAATACGCGGCATGGGTTTTCCGATGTGGACTTTGATTGGCATGGGCGTAACGGCCGTACTGGCCCTGCTCATGACCATCGTGGCTTATATTGCCCAATCCCCCCGCGCCCTAATGCGGATGGGATTGGCAGGTTACCGGCTGGATTTGCGGGTGAAGCTGTTTACCGGCTACGCCTTGGCCAGCCTGATCCTGATGCTGGGCTTTTTTCTGGCAGGCGTACCTATTGAAAGCGGCAGCAGCACCGCCGAAGTGACGCCCACCTCAGAATTAGCGGCCGTTCCCACCTCATCCAACACCGGCGCGATGGGGGCGCTGCCCACAACGGCCGTTGCCACCGACACCATCCCCATCCCCGTTACCGAACCCGAAACGTCAGCCGACGACAATACGACCCAAACACCCTCCAGTGGGGCCTTTGGCGGCCCGCCGCCCAGCAGCGAAGATGCAGTTGCCACCGAAGAAGCGACCGCTACCGCCACGGCCACGCCCGAACAGGCGGGGCCCTCCCCCACCCCAGGCGGCGACAGTGAAACAACGGCCGTTCCCAGCGCGACCAACAGTGCCGAAACGGCCGTCCCAACCGCCACACCCACGGCAACCGCCACGCCGCTGCCCACGGCCACACCAACCCCCACCATCACGCCCACGCCCATTGAGGGCATCACGGGCACCATCACCACCAACGGCAGCACTTTGTGGGTGCGCCGCTCGCCCGGTGGACAGCAGCTGGTTATTGTGCAGGATAACGAGATTGTGATTTTGGAAAACGGCCGTGCCAACCAGGGCGGCATCCTGTGGCGCGAGATCAGCACCGTCAATGGCATTACCGGCTGGGTGCAGGCCGAATTCCTGGAGGAATAATGTGACGATCCGGCAGCAAGCGGGTCAAAGAAACGAAGGCAAATATTCAGCAATTTGGATAGCTGGATCATTCGCTCGCTTACTTCCTACTTTTTAAAAACCCCACAGCTTTAAGGAGGCTAACAAATGAATCACCCGAAATTTGAGATTTATGAAGGCAATGACGGCAAGCATTACTTCCGGCTCACCGCCCGCAACGGCCAAAATATTTTGTCCAGTCAGGGATATGCTTCCAAAGCTGGCTGCAAAAATGGCATCGAATCGGTGAAAAATAATGGCACCAGCGACGACCGATTTGAGGTAAAAGAAGCGGCCAACGGCAAATTCTATTTCAATTTGTTAGCAGCAAATCAACAGGTGATTGGCAAAAGCCAGATGTACGCCAACAAGCAAACTTGCCAAAGCGGCATTGAGGCGGTTCAGCGCGTCGCTGCCGAAGCTGGCGTGGAAGATACGACGGCTTAAAACAGTAAACGGTCAAAAGTAAAAAGTGAAAAGCGGCTCATCTTTTCACTTTTTACTTATCACTATCACGGCTTTCTCCCTCTTTCCCCTTGCGGTTCAAATACAGCAGCGTGCCCGACAACATGCCTGCTGCGCCCAAAATACTCCAGCCCAGCTGACCAATTTTCCTTTCAATGCGCTCGTATTGGCGCAGGGTGTCTCGATCGGTTTGCACGCGCAAACGGCCGTTTTCGGCCAGGGTAAGTAAGCGCTGCACTTGAGCTGGCGTGTTGAGATACGGCCGTACCATCTGCCACGCCGTCTCCAGACCAAACTTCTGCCCTTCGCGGCTGGCCACCAGCGCCTCACCGTATTTTTCCACGTAATACCACGGATTAATCTGCTCATCTAGCTGAGAAACCAACCCCGACACGATGCCCAGCGCCCGCCCCAAATAAATGAAATCCTGCGGAATCTGGAAGGGAAAGTCAAACAGCAAATCACGAAATTCCTGGCCCAGCTCTTCCAGCTCAGCCGGGTCTGGCCGGGACAAATCCAGCAGGTTGCGCCCCCAGATGCGATCCAGCACCGCTTCTTGCGCCTCAGAAATGCGCACTAAATCTGCGCCGGGCAGGAAAAAGCCCAAATTTTGATATGCTTCGGTTAACTTACGGCCGTCCCGCTGCGTCACGCTAATGAGCATCTGCGTCAAATTGTCGCCCATCAGAGTCGGCACTCGTCCCACCATGCCAAAATCAACAAAGATAATCCAGAACGGCCGTCCCCCAGAAACCGCGCCATCTTCAGGTGGCCAGGGGATGTCCGGGCGCGGGCGAATGAACAGGTTGCCTGGGTGCGGATCTGCATGGAAAAAGCCTTCGCGGAAAACCTGGTCAAAATAAACATCCAGCAGCGCTTCCGCTACTTCACGAGAATCAATGCCTGCCGACGCCATCGCCGCCAAATCGGTGATTTTGGGCGCCTCCACATTTTCCATCACAATGACACGGTCAGTACAGTGCTGCCGGTACATGGCCGGAATGTAAACGCGAGAATCGTTGGCGTACATCTCGGCGAAGCGTTCCGCATTTTCTACCTCGGCGCGATAATCCAGCTCTTCCCACAGCGTTTTGGCAAACTCTTCCATGAGCGCCGGCACATCGGCGCGGCGGGCAATAGGCCGGTAGCGCATGGTCCAGCGGGCCACGATGCGCAGCGCCGCCAGGTCCGTTTCTACCACAGAGGCAATGTTGGGCCGCTGCACTTTGATAACCACCGCTTGCCCGGCGCGAGTGGAAACGGCCGTTTGGCCATCTTCCGGTTTTAGCCAGGCCCGATGCGTTTGCCCCAGCGACGCTGCCGCCAGCGGCGTTTCTTCAATTTCGGCAAAACGCTGCTGCACATCCCCCAGTTCCGCCTGGATCACCGACATGATGCGCCACGTTTCTTCTGGTGTCACCTCATCTTGCAGACCAGCCAGCTCTTCGGTGATTTCCAGCGGCAGCACATCCACCCGCGCACTGAGGAACTGGCCAAGCTTGATCATCACGCCGCCCATGTCCAGAGCCAGCTCACGAAAAGCGTGCGCCCAGCGGCGGAAACGACGCGGGCGACTCTGGCGAACGGCCGTTCGCAGCAGCGGCACCCGTCCACCCAAAATGTCCCAAACAATCAGGTGTAAAATCACTCGGGCAAAAAAAACGAGGATACGCCGGAAACGGCCGTCGCTGCGGAAATTTGCCTGTTCGTGGGGGGCGTTGGGTTGGTTTTCTGGTTGGATGGGAGAATTGGTGGCTGGCGTACGGCCGTTTGGCAGATAGACACCGTTCAACTGTGGCTTCACATCGACCAATTCATATTCAGTTGTGGCTCCGTTCTGCGTTGTGGCCATACGATTTTTATTCAAATAAGACAATTATCGGCAAAGGGCTTTTTGTTCTCCGGTTACCAAATTTAAGTTTAGCAAAAATAAAGCAAAAAGGCTTCACCCACCTTGGATGAAGCCTTGTGATGCCCCGTATGGGACTCGAACCCATGTTTTAGCCTTGAGAGGGCTACGTCCTAGGCCGCTAGACGAACGGGGCCAATGCCAAAACAGCGCTCAGATTCTAGCAAACGGCCGTTTCCCTGTCAAAGAGTTGCCCCATTTAGCACCGCAATAGATGACATAGTTCATCTAGGCTTTAACATTATCCTCGTTACAATAGGAAGCGAATTGTCTACCGTATGACTCAGAAAAGGAGAAAACGAATGGCTCAACAACTCAAAATTGCGCATCTGGATGAAACGGCCGTTGCCAAAGTGCGCGCGCTGGAAGAAGAAACAGGTAAACACATCATGGCTTTTGAAAGTGGCCCCCCTTTTGCCGAACTCTCTGCGGAACTCCTGCAAAAAGTCCAACTGCTGGAAAAAGAGCTGGGCGTGGTGCTTTTGGTTTACGAGGATTAGAAAACCTTCCACCGCCCAATTCTCACCGTAAACCAATCGCCGCGGCGCATTGCCATCTCCTGTACAGCAGGGCCGATTCGCTACAAAGTTACCAGCCTCATCGTTGAACCAATCCGGTTGATATTCCACTGCCAACGTGCCATAATCCGGCGGTTATGGCACCACACACTGAAGAACACACTGCGGAAACGGCCGTATCCAACTGGCACTGGCTCGGTCTGGGTTTACTCTCCCAACTTGGCTGGGGTGCGTACCCCGTTTTTCTGCGCTATCTCCAAACCGTAAGCAACATTCCCAGCCTGTCGCTGCTGGCGGCAGGCAACAGCCTGGTCCTCATTTTGGTGCTGGCCGCCCGCTGGCGACACATTGAGTGGCGCATTTTTCGGTTGCCTGTGCTCTGGCTGTTTGGCGGGCTGGTGGTGCTGCGCGGCATTACCAATCTGCTGGCGACGCGCTACACGCTGGCCATCTATGCCCAGCTCATCTACCTGATGACGCCCTTTATTGTGGCCCTGCTCAGCCGGTTGGTGCTGCGTGAACAGCTGCCGCGCCACACCTTTAAGGCGCTCACCCTGTGCCTGGTTGGGGCGCTGCTGCTCATGTCTGGTAATTTGGGTGAGGTGATAACGGGACAGGTGGGCGAAACGGCCGTTACCCGCAACGATTGGCTGGGCATCAGTTTAGCCCTGGCCAGCAGCTTCTTTTTGGCCCTTTACATGCTCATCACCCGGCGCACCGCCAGCCATCAGGCAGGCGGTGAATCATTACTGCTGGTGCATCTCACGGCGCTGGCGCTGTTTTCCAGCATCACCAGCGTCATTCTGGGGGAAGATTGGCAGCAGTGGCAAAATTTACAGACGGTCGATTGGGTGGTGTTTGCCCTTTTTGCGTTTGGGGTGCTGCTTGGGGCCAATCTGGCGCAGATTCGCAGCATTCAGCAGTTGGGAGCGCCGCTGGTCAGCAGCATGATGGCTTCACGGCTAATTAGCGCTTTGGTAGTAGGTGGTTTGCTGCTAGGCGAGCATCTTTCTTCTGGCTGGCAGCTGCTAGGCGCGGGATTGGTTTTTGCCACCCTCACCTGGTATTTGCGCCAGCGTAATACGTCATCAGAGGATGTCCAGCGGTAGCCAAATGGTAAAGCTGCTGCCCACGCCCGGCTGGCTGTGCAGCGTCACATGCCCATGATGTGCCTGGGCTATCTGCTGGGTGATGCAAAGGCCCAAACCAGTCCCCGAAATATGCCCTTGCTCCGCCACAGACCCCCGGAAAAATCGCTCGAAAATGTGGGCTCGCTCCTCCGCAGCAATGCCTGGCCCGTCGTCATCTACGGTGATGGCAATCCAGTGACGGCCGTCTGCAATTGGCGCTTCAACTTCCACAGAAATATGCCCCCCGGCTGGTGTGTAGGCAAAAGCATTGTCCAGCAGTTCATTAATCGCCTGCCGCAAGCGCGTCGCATCCCCTGAAATATGCGGCATGTTCTCGGCGACGGTACAGTCCAAGCTTAACTGCTGTTCTTTGGCTCGGGACTGATTGGCGACACACATCTGGTAAACCATTTCCGCCAGGTTTATATCGCGCCACTCCAGTGCATTGTCTGAGCTGTCCAGGCTGGCCAGCTCCAGAATATCCTGCACCAAATGCTCCAGCCGATCTGCTTGAGAAATCAATACCTGCAAATAATGACCCGCCTTGACGTTGTTCAAGCCCCCTTCGAGCAGTTGGGTGTACAGTTTAATGTTGGTCAACGGCGTGCGCAGTTGGTGCGTCACGTTGGTGATGAAGCTGTACTGCGCCTTGTCTAACGCCTGAAAGCGGCTCAGGTCCTGATGACTGGTGACGTAGCCGGTGATACGGCCGTCTTCGTTCAGCATCGGCACCATGGTGAGAATGGTGGGGTAGCTACGGCCGTCTTTGCGCCAGCCCGTCACTTCCCCAGACCAGGTCATCCCCAGATTAAACGCATCCGCTCGCTCCTGCCGATCATATGCCGTCAGGTCAAAGAGCGTATCAATATTCATCGTTTGCGCTTCGGCCAGACTGTAGCCCGTCATGGTAATAAAAGCCTGGTTGATGTAGAGAATGTTTCTGTCGTTGTCAACATTGGCCACCGCTTCCACAATCGAGCCCAGAACCGCTTCCAGCTTTTCTTTTTCGGCGGCCAATTCGGCCGTACGCTCCCGCACTTGCTGCTCCAAAGTGGTATTGATTTGACGCAGGGCTTCTTCTGCCTGCTTACGCCAGGAAATATCGCGCACAAAGTTAATGAGCACGTCCTGCCCTTCCCAGAAAACCAGTCGGCTGCTCACCTCTACAGGAATAATCGAGCCATCTTTGTGGCGATACTGACATTCGTAGAAAAACGTACCGGAGATAGAGGATTGCCAGGCGGTCTCGGCATCGTGGTCATCTAGCTGGCGCGGCATTTCAATTTGTTCCAGCATCAGGTTGCAGAGTTCAGCCCGTTCGTACCCAAAGCGCCGTGCGGCATTCGGGTTCGCATCCAAAATTTTCATGGTGTAAGGGTCAATAATGAGAATGGTTTCCCCGGAGTTTTCAAATAAGAAGTCAGCGTAGCTGGTTGAATTCACGGGAGAGCGATCCGCTTCTAACTCAGCGACACGTTGACGCAGCAAAGCCACCTCCTGACGAAGATGACCGTTTGACTGCGAATTTTCCGCAAGATTCATGGCGTTATTACCTTGTATTGTTTCCTATATTCGATTCCAAGACCGAACCAAATGAGCTAAAAATGTAGAGAGCAATGAAGCGACAACACACAACGGCCGTTTTTTCTTTTGGCATTTTGTGAAGGAAACGGCCGTCTGTCCATAGCATATCTGTCCCAACAGCAAACCACCACCAAACTGCCCCTAATTTTACCCGCCAGCCGCCAAATTAAAAACTCGCCTTTGTGAAATTCGAGCCGCCTCAGGCACCCTTAAGGCGCACGCACCTTCTGTTAGACAATCACCTAATTCGAGCTATAATTTGCCCATTCCCACAAAATCAAACAAAAGGAGCATTCCGTGCCTGAAAACATCCGCTTTGATACCTATTATCGCTATGCCGAACTCACCGCTTTTCTAAAAAACTGGGCCGAAACCTATCCGCATCTGTGCCGATTGGAAAGCATCGGCCCCAGTTACGAAGGGCGCGACATCTGGCTAATGATTATCACCAACTTCGAGACCGGGCCAGATACCGAAAAACCGGCTTATTGGGCCGATGGCAACATTCACGCCACCGAAGTTTCCGCCTCAACCGCAGCGCTATATTTGATCAACAAGCTGCTGACTCAGTACGGCCAGGATGAGAAGGTAACCTACGCCCTGGACACGCGCGCCTTCTACATTGTGCCCCGCCTCAATCCCGACGGCGCCGAGTGGGCTTTGGCCGACCAGCCCAGATACATTCGCAGCAGCACCCGCCCTTACCCCCGCACGGACACGCTGGACGGGCTGCACGAAGAAGATGTGGACGGAGACGGCCGTATCCTGCAAATGCGCCTCAAAGACCCCAACGGCAGCTGGAAAATTCACCCCGATGATCCGCGCCTGATGATTCCCCGCGAACCAGACGAAGCGCCCGGCGGCAACTTTTACCGGCTCATTCCCGAAGGCAAGATTCAAAATTATGATGGCGTCACCATCAAATTTGCCCCGGCGCTGCAAGGGTTGGATCTCAACCGGCAATTCCCCGTCTTTTGGGAGCCAAACCAGTCCGGCGCTGGCCAATATCCCGGCAGTGAACCAGAAACGGCCGCTCCCCTGCGCTTCATTACCGACCATCCCAACATCACCGGCTCCGTCAGCTTTCACACCTTCAGCGGCGTTTACCTGCGCCCGCCCACAAAAGGGGCCGATGACACCCTGCCCACCCAGGATTTGTACACCTACAAAAAGCTGGGCCAAAAGGCGGAAGATCTCACCGGCTACAAAGCCGTTTCTGTCTTCCACGACTTCAAATACGACCCCAAAGAGTTCATCAAAGGCACGTTTGATGACTGGATGTATGAGTATTTAGGCGTCTACGGCTGGACCTGCGAAATCTGGAGCGTGCAAAAGCAGGCGGGCATCACCGATTACAAATACATGGATTGGTTCCGCGAGCATCCATTGGAAGACGACATCGCCATCATGAAGTGGAACGATGAGGTGCTGGAAGGCAAAGGCTTTATAGATTGGTATGAATTTGATCATCCCCAGCTGGGCCAGTTGGAGCTAGGCGGCTGGGACTTTTTTGTCACCTGGCGCAACCCGCCGTACAAGCTGCTGGAAAAAGAGATCGCCCCGTTGTCTGATTTCGCCCTCTATTCCTGCCTGGTTTCGCCCAAACTGGAATGGCACAGCGTGGAAAAAGTGTCAAAGGGAAATGTGCATTACGTAACGGCCGTTCTCCACAACACCGGCTGGCTGCCCACCAACATTACCCAGCAGGCACTCAAAATGAAGGTCGTGCGCGAACTGGAAGTAGACATTGCCCTGCCAGACGGCGCCCAACTGCGCAGCGGTAAGCTCAAAACGATGCTGGGCCAGTTGGCCGGGCGCGATCACAAAAGCACCACCCCCATCTGGAGCGGCGACCCCACGGCCGAACGCGCCAAAGTGGAATGGGTCATTGAAGCTGAATCGGGGACAGAAGTGGCGATTACGGCCGTTCATCCCCGCGCTGGTACCATTCGCCAAACCGTTGTTTTATAGCGCCAAATAAGCCAGTGAAAAGTAAAAAGTGACATGACAACCATCCACTTTTTACTTTTCACTTGTCACTTTCACCCCCATTTCGGTTTGTGCCCCCTCCCTTTTCCTGTAGAATGTCGTTGACGGTTTTTCCTTGGTTCTTTGGAGGGTCAGGATGACTGAAACAACAACTGCAACACCACTTACTAGCGAAAGCCCAGGCTTTTTCCGCATGATATGGGGCGTCCTGGCGAAGCCCCGTGCCACCTTTGCCACCTTACGCAGCAGCCAAAGCCGCGCCTGGATGCTCATGGCTGGCCTCTGCCTGATTTTGGTAACGCTGCCTCTGATTGCCAGAGGCGCGGTTACCTCCCAGCAAAGCCGCGAGCAGATCCAGGAGCAGCTGCAAAATCAGCCTGGCTTCGCCGAAGGCAGCGGCGACGTCGAACAGGCCGTCTCCCTTGCCACCTCACCCATTCTAACCATTGTGCTCCCAGCCATCGGCAGCGTTATTGGCCGGATATTGGGCTGGCTCCTTTGGAGCGGTGCCCTGTACCTGCTGGCCTCGATGGTTGGCGGACGCAGCAATTTTTTGCAGGTGCTCAAGGTGGTCATTTGGGCCTGGCTGCCCTTTGCGCTGCGCAGCATCGTGCAGGCAATTTACATGATGGCGACGCAGGCCCCCATTGCCAACCAGGGTCTTTCCGGGTTTGCCGGCATGCCCGTCATCGACGCCAGCAATCCCTTTGCCATCGAGATGCCCTCGACCGGTACGGCCGTTCTCTACGCATTCCTCGGCCAAATCGACATTTACCTCTTTTGGTATCTGGCGCTGCTGGTTTTGGGCATTACGGCCGTTACCAAACTGTCTGGCCGTAAATCAGCCGGCCTGGTGCTCGTTGTCTGGGTGGTTTTCATGGCGATACGATTGATTGGAACGGCCGTTACCAACAGCCTGACCAGCGGCATGTTGGGCGGATGAACCAGCACAGCTTTATCCAGGTGCGGGGGCTGCACCGCCACTTCCAGATGGGCGCGGAGATTGTTCACGCGCTGGACGGCGTCGATGCCACCATCGAGCAGGGAGAGTTCATGGGCATTATTGGCCCCTCCGGCTCCGGCAAATCAACCCTGCTGTACCTCATTGGCGGTTTAGATCAGCCTACCTCTGGCGAAATTTGGGTGGACGGCACCGACATCGCTGCCCTGGATGAAAACCATCTGGCCCAATACCGGCAAAAATCAATCGGCTTCATTTTCCAGTCATTCAACCTCATTCCCACCATGACCGCCATGCAAAATGTGGAGTTCCCCATGATTTTTGCCCGCGTGCTGCCCCACGAGCGGGAAGAGCGGGCCAAACGAATGCTGGAAATGGTCGGGCTGGGCGACCGCATTCACCACAAACCGACCGAGCTTTCTGGCGGGCAGCAGCAGCGTGTTTCCATTGCCCGCTCCCTGGTCAACAACCCGGACATCATTCTGGCCGACGAGCCAACCGGCAACCTGGACAGCAAATCAGGTGGTGAGGTCATTAACATTTTGCAGCGGCTCAACCAAGAAGAAGGACGCACCATCATCATGGTAACGCACGATCAGTCGCTGCTGGCCGCCACCACCCGCCACATTCAAATTTTAGACGGCCGTATTCTGGCAGACGTACGAGGACGTTATGAACAAGCAAATTAATGTTTCACCGCAGAGAACACAGAGAAGAAAGAATTTCTCTGCGCACTCCTCGGTTAACTCACATGTAACAATCCTTATGATTTTAGGCATTGTGGCCTTGGCACTCAGTCTGACGTTGATGCTGCCCCGGCTGGTAGTGGCTGCGCCGCCGTCAGAACCCGTTGCGGTGGGGAACGGCCGTTTCACCCTGCAAATCACCCCCACCGTAACGCTAACCCCCACAGCCACCCTCACTCCGCTGCCGTCCAACACGCCTGCGCCCACCAATGCCCCCATCATCCTCACCGCCATCGAACCAGGGCGCATGTCCACAGAAACTGGCGGCACGCTGACCGTGTATGGCAACAACTTCCAACCCGGCAGCGTCATTCGCGTGGTGGGGTACGGTGTCTTGCAAACAACCTTTGTCAACAACGAGGTGCTCACCGGCATCGTGCCGCCCGGCTTGCCGCTGGGCAAGTACAACATCCAGGTGGGTCTTGGCGCGCAAGATGGCCCCAATGCGGTGATGGAAGGTGTCTTTGAAATTTACGGGCCTACGCCAACACCGGTCCCCACACAAACGCCCAGCCCCACGCCCACCAATGTCTACGTTTTTGGCCAGCCACAAATCGCCATTCAATCTGCTCGCACCACCCCCACCAACCTGACCCCCGGCCAACCGTTTGAGCTAACGCTGGAGCTGGCCAATCGGGGCAACTGGACAGCCATCGACATCGAGCTGGAACTGCAATCGGCCGATCTGGCCATTCCCGCCAGCGGCAGCAGCGTACAAATTTTGCCCCGCATTGGCGTGGAGGAAGTTGTAACTACCACGCTGTCGCTGGTTTTGCGCGATAACGCAGCCAGCGGACCACAAAATCTGGTCTTCAACATTAACTTTTTTGATATAAACGGCCGTGATTACAACACGCAGCCCGGCGTCGGGCTTAATGTGGGTCAGGGCGCAACCGCTACTCCCACACCTGGCCCTGCCGAGCCCCGGTTGGTGCTCACCACCTACGAGGTAACACCGGCCAATTTGCAGCCCGGCACCCGCTTTGAACTCAAGCTGCTGCTCACCAATGTCGGGGATGAAACGGCCGAAGATGTGCTCGTCACATTTGGCGGCAGCGGCGGTGCCCAGCTCACGCCATTTGCCCTGGTCAACTCTGGCAACGTGCGCTTTATCGAAGCCCTGCCCGCTGGCGACACGCTGGAAATCATGGCAACGATGCTAGTGGACGGAACGGCCGCTTCCGGCGTGTACAATTTGCCCCTGGAATTCAGCTACGGCAACAGTGCCCGCACCGACGCCCAAGTGGTGAACCTGCTGGTGGAAAAAGCGCCCCAGCTTCAGATCAATTTCTACCGCAGCACCGGCCCCGGCTTTGTCGGTGAACCGCTGGATTTGCCCGTGGAAGTGGTCAACATTGGCCGCAGCCTCATCAACGTGAGCACCCTCAGCCTCAGCAGCCCCGGCGGCGCGGTAGACAACAATTCCATCTACATCGGCCCGCTGGATGGCGGCACCTCTGGCTCGCTTGACGGCCTAATTGTGCCCGAAGCGGGCGGTCCGTTGGAAATCCTCGTCACGGTCAATTACCTAGACGATTTCAACCAGCCGCAAACCTTCGCAGAAACGCTCACGGTGCAGGTGGAAGGGTCGGATGAGCCAGGCGAGGCCGGATTAGAAGGTGTGGCTGAAGGAGGTGATGAGGGCGAAACGGCCGTTTCCGACAACGAAGAAGAATCATTTGGCCAGATGCTCTGGCGCTTTATTCGGGGCTTGTTAGGTCTGGGCAGCTAATGCGTATAGTTGAACTGCTTCGCCTCGTCAAAAATAACCTGCTGCGGATGAAATTCCGGGTGATGATGACCTCTGCCGGCGTGTTCATCGGCACGGCCGCAGTCATTCTGCTCATGTCGTTGGGCGCGGGTTTGCAGCGCTCCGTTCTCTCCGGATTCAACGACATCGGCGACCTCACCGAAATGACGGTGAACTCTCCCGGCGACATCTTTTTTGCCGGTGGCGCAGGCATCCAAAGCGACGTGGTGCTTAACGATCAGGCGATTGATAGTTTTCGAGAGATACCCGGCGTGCTGGCCGCGACACCCTTGCTGCGGTTGCAGGCCAATGCCGAACTGCGCCTCAACCGGCTCACCGGCTTTACCTCCATCCAGGGCGTGGACACAACCGAATATCGCAAATTTGGCGTCGAAATGGCCAGCGGCACCGACTCGCCCGGCCAGTGGCAGGCGCTGGTTGGCGCTCGCGTGGCGGACAACTTTTTCAACGCCACCACCGGCGAACAGGGCGACGAAGATTTGAATTTGCAGGGGCAAACCTTGCAATTAGTCCTCACCCGCTTCTCTGCTGAGACGGGCGAAAGCACGGAGCGCACCGTGCGCCTGCGGGTTATCGGCGTCATGGCCGAATCTGGCGGCGACCGCGACTTTTCGATTTACATGCCCATCCGCAACGTGCAGGATTTGAATACCTGGGCTACCGGTCAACGCCCCAACGTGGCCCGCGACGGCTACAGTCAGGCCATCGTGAAAGTGGAATCGGCGGATGCCGCAACGGCCGTTGAGCAAGAAATCACCCGTCAAGGCTTTTTTGTCTTCTCCTTCCAGAGCGTGCTCAGCAGCATCAACATCATCTTTTTGATTATTCAGGCGGTGGTGGGCGGAATCGGCGGGCTGGCGCTGGTGGTGGCCGCCTTCGGCATCGCCAATACCATGATTATGTCAATCTACGAGCGCACCCGCGAAATTGGCCTGATGAAAGCGGTGGGCGCGACCAATCGGGATGTGATGCTCATCTTCTTGGCCGAAGCCGGGGCAATTGGCCTGATTGGCGGCATTGGCGGGGTGCTTTTTGGCATTGTTCTGGGGCAGATTGGCGGTTTCATTGGCCAGCAATATTTATTGGCGCAAATTGCCCAATCCGGCGGCACGGGCGAAGTGGAATCACTGGTCTATACCCCGCTTTGGCTGCCCATCTTCGCCCTTGTTTTTGCTGCCCTTGTTGGCGTGCTTTCCGGCATCTACCCCGCCCTGCGCGCCATTCGGCTGGACCCGATTGCGGCGCTGCGGTATGAATAAACGGTTATCGGTAATCCGTTATCGGTAATCAGTGAACGCTGACCGATTACCGTTCACCGAATACCGATTACCAAAAATTGGGATGACGCAGTCCGCTGCCCACGTTACAATAGCCGCATGACTTTTTACCTCCAAGGACTGAACGAAGCACAAGTAAAGGCCGTTACTGCCCCCGAAGGCCCCATTTTGGTACTTGCCGGGCCGGGCAGCGGCAAGACCCGCGTCCTCACTCACCGCATTGTGTATCTCATTCGCGAGATGAACGTGGCCCCGTGGCAGATCATGGCGGTGACCTTCACCAACAAAGCGGCTCGGGAAATGAACCACCGGATTGAGGAACTGCTAGACGGCCGTCCGCGTGGCCTGACGATGGGCACCTTCCACGCCACCTGCGCCCGCATCTTGCGACAGGAAACCGGCAATCTGGAAGGGTACCAGCAAGATTTTGTCATCTTCGATACGGCCGATCAGCAGCAAGTGGTCAAGCAGGCGCTGAAAGATTTAAACCTGGACGACAAAAAATTCCCCGTCAACAAAATGCTAAACGGCATCAGCAACGCCAAAAACGAGCTGATCACGGCCGAAATGTACACCGCGGGCAACTACATCGCCGAGGTGACCAAGCGGGTCTACGCACGTTACCAGCAGGTGCTCATGGCCAACAACGCCATGGATTTTGACGACCTGCTGATGAACACGGTGCTGCTGTTCGACCAGCGGCCGGACGTGCTGCAAAAATATCAGGAGCGGTACCGCCACATTTTGGTGGACGAATTCCAGGACACCAACACCGCACAGTATGGCTTGCTACAACGGCTGGCGGCAACCAATCGCAACATTTTTGCCGTGGGCGATTCTGACCAATCGATCTACAAATGGCGCGGGGCCGATTACCGCAACATCGACCGCTTCCGCCAGATGTACCCGGACGCGGAGATGATTTTGCTGGAGCAAAATTATCGCTCCACCCAAATTATTTTGGACGTGGCCAAGGCGGTCATTAAGCAAAACAAAAACCGCGTGCACAAAGAGCTGTTCACCACGCGCCAGGGTGGCGAGAAAATCACCGTGCGCGAGGTGTACGACGAGCGGGAAGAAGCCGACGTGGTGCTCAGCCAGATTCAAAATTTGCGGCTGCAAGGCTACTCGCCGGGCGACATGGCGGTGATGTACCGCACCAACGCCCAATCCCGCGTACTGGAAGAGGCGTTTATCCGGGCCGGAATGCCGTACAAGCTGGTTGGGGCCACCCAATTTTACAAGCGGCGCGAGGTGAAGGACGTGATTGCCTACCTGCGACTGGTGCACAATCCGCTGGATTCGGTGAGCTTTAATCGGGTAATAAACACGCCATCGCGGGGCATTGGCAACAAAACGCAGCAGGATTTGGAGCAGTGGGCGTTTTACAACAATATGTCCCCCAGCGAGGCGGTGGTGCGGCTAGCGACTGATAATGATTTGCAGCATCCGTTTAACGGCCGTTCCTTCAATGCCCTGGTCAACTTTGGCAACATGCTCAACGCCTGGCTTACCGTGCGAGAATCCGCCACGGTGGGTGATTTGCTCGATTTGATTCTGGAGCAAACCGAGTACCGCGACTACATCGAAAACGGGGCCAAGGACGCGGAAGAAGCGCGCGACCGCTGGGCCAACGTAATGGAACTGCGCGGCGTGGCCTTGATGAGCAGCGAGCTAACGCTCAGCGAATTTTTGGAGCAGGTGGCTCTCGTCTCCGAGACGGACGATCTGGAAGACGACCCGAAGGCGGTGACGCTGTTGACGCTGCACGCGGCCAAGGGGCTGGAATATCCCGTGGTCTTCCTCACGGGGTTGGAGGATGGCGTTTTGCCCCACAGCCGCTCGATGGAAGACAGCGAATCCATGGCCGAGGAACGGCGTCTGTTTTACGTGGGGCTGACCCGCGCCAAAGATGTTTTGTACATCACCCACGCCTTCCGCCGCACCTTTTTTGGCCAGACGGAAGTGGCCATCCCCTCCCGCTTCCTGGGGGATATTCCGATGAATTTGGCCGAAGGCGGCAGCGCCAAACAGCGGCGCGAATCCTCCTTCCAGCAGGCCAGCAGTTGGGATTGGTCGTCGGGTAGCAGCAGCAGTTCAGGGGGAGGATACGGCCGTTCCACCACCCCCAGCCGCAGTTCAAAACCCGCCCGCAAAAGCTACTCCTGGGGCGACAGCAACGAAAGCAGCGGCCAATCTCGCGTCAGCAGCCGCCCAGCAAATCTGCCCAAACCGCGCCACGAAGAAGACGATCTGGAGCCAAGCGGTCCACAAAAAGCCAAATACAAGACCGGTCAAAAGGTGCGCCACAAGAAATTTGGCGAGGGCACGGTGATCGAAAGTAAGCTAACGGGCAACGATGAAGAAGTGTCGGTGGCTTTTGCCGACGTGGGCGTGAAGCGGCTGGCGGCTAGTTTTGCCAATTTGGAAATAATTTGAACCGCAGAGGGCGCAGAGAACGCAGAGATTTTTGAGTATAAGCCAGACCGACCTGTCATTGCCGCGAAGGTGGCAATCCACGCTTTGGAAAATGGATACCCGCCTTCGCGGGTATGACACATGAAAAAATATGAGCGATTACCAAGACACAATCCGCAACGCAATTTTGGACGAAAACAACTTCGTCCGGGCTGCGTTTAGCGGGCGGCAGCGGGGGCAGGCGGTTCGCTGGCAGCGGCTGGAGCTGCGGCCGGTTGAGGTGAAGGGGCAGCGGCATCTGCAATTTTCCTTTTTTGATGAGAAGCAGAATATTGTGAAGAATTACGCGGGGGAAACGGCCGTTGCCGAACTCACCGCCGCGCTTGCCCTGCCTTTCCGCAATTTCCACATCATTGGCCAAAACGAAACGATTCAAATTAACCTGAGCAAAAAGGGCAAACCCATCATCAACCGCAAGGCGACCGAAAAGCCGCAGGTGGTGGATTTGGCGCATGATCGCAGCAAAAACACGATTTTGTCTGAAGGGGAAGCGATTCCGTTTTTACAGGCGATGGGGGTGATGCGGGAAGACGGCCGTATCAAAGCCAACTATCGCTCCAAATTCCAGCAAATTAACGCTTTCCTCAAAATACTGGATGAAATCGACGAGATTGCCGCCCTGCCCGAGCCCATTCGCATGATCGATTTTGGCTGCGGCAGCGCCTACCTGACGTTTGCCGCCTATCACTATCTGGTCAACATTTTGGGCAACCAGGCGCAGATTGTGGGCGTGGACGGGCAGGAGAAGCTGATTGCCAAAAACCAAAAGATTGCCGCCCAGCTGGGCTGGGATAGCCTGACGTTTGAGCAAGGGCTGATCATTGATTATCAGGCCGATCCGCCGCCCGACATCGTCGTGGCGCTGCACGCCTGCGACACGGCCACCGACGACACGCTGGCCCAGGGCATCCGCTGGCAAAGCCAGGTGATTATTGCCGCGCCCTGCTGCCACCACCATTTGCAGGTTCAGTTGAAGGAACGGTCACAAGCTCAGGGCAAGCAGTCTCCGCCCGAATTCGAGGCCGTCATGCGGCATAATCTGCTGCAAGAGCGGCTGGGCGACATTCTCACCGACGCCTTCCGCGCCGCCATTTTGCGCATGAACGGCTACCAGGTGACGGCGCTGGAGTTCATTTCGCCAGACCACACGCCCAAGAACCTGCTCCTGCGCGCGGTGAAGAAAAATGAGGGTGGTGGGGAAACGGCCGTTGCCGAATACACGCAACTCCAACAATATTGGCAAGTCGAACCTTACCTTTCCCAACTCCTAAAAAACTGAACTGCATAACAGACGATAACCTCTTGCTCACGCATATCAAAAATAATACATTGACCTATCATGAACAAAAAACATAATAGTGACACAGAAAAGATCACCAACCGGATCAATTTTCAAGAACGTCCTAAGATTTGCTTAATTGACATTGATCACAATACCGCTGAAATACTAACCGAGCATGGATTCAATTGCACAATTGCCTCTTTTGGATCACAGATTAGGGTTCCAAATACACAGCAAGGGCAACATCAACTATGTCGGATAAATGCCAATTTACCTCCAAACTTACACGAATATGAAATTGTTATAATTGATTTAAAGGAAAAAGAATCATTAGCCTACAATTCCAGTGAGCATAGGCAAAATATCACAAAAGATTCCAGTCAACATTTTTTTATTTGTCAGTATCCTCAAACAATTTTTGATCCCATTCCACTTGGTGGTTACATTGCAGAAAATGATATTAAGGAAAATCGGAGAAAGGAATCTATAATTGTTGTCTTTGCAGACCAAAAATATTCTTGTGCTTATCTTCCGGGTGAATTAACACCTTATGGGTTAAAGTATCATGACCAATTTGAAGAAAATAACTATTCATTTTTGCCATCTGTCCCCATAAAGGATAACAAAAGTGGTTTTGAAACTAATATTGTTCCTGGTAGTGATACAGAGTTCCGAGACTTCTTACGAAAATACAACAAGCGATTTATTTATGAGATCACATTTTTCCACCCTACTCGATGGGATAAGCAACAAAAAGTAAGCGTTCGGGATGAAAAACTAATTCCATTAGCTACGAATTCATCGGATGAATTAATTTCTTATGCTTATATTGATAACGAATCAATTCTTTTTGTATTCCCACAACTTGAGGAAAAAACAGATTTTTTAGTTGAGCTTTTCCAAACTCAATTGCCAACACTTTTCCCAAATCTCTTCCCATTCAGCACAGAGTTTGCTTGGGTTAAGGATGAACCATATAGATTGCCCAATGAAAAACGGCTACTAGCTCAAAAAGCAATCCTTAAGGAAGGCTATCAAGAAAAGCTAAGAGTATTGGAAAAAGAAATAGAAACAAATCATCAAAACTTCCAATTTTTGCATGATCTAGTCACCGAAACAGGTAATAAATTGGTTCAGGCTGTAGAAGAATACTTTAATTGGCTAGGTTTTGAGAAAGTTATCAACTGTGACGAAGCCTTTCCTGGCATAAAGGAAGAAGATTTACAAATTGAATTTGACAAAGGATTGTTAGTAATAGAAGTAAAAGGATTGGGAGGTACATCAAAAGATAGCGAGTGTGCCCAAATAAGTAAAATAAAACATCGCCGCGCAAAAGAACGTGATAAATTTGACGTTTTTGCTCTTTATATTGTAAATCACCAACGTCACCAAGCACCTGAAAGCAGAACAAACCCACCATTTACTTTAGAACAAATTCAAGATGCTGAAAGCGATGAAAGAGGTTTACTTACCACTTACGAGTTGTTCAAGCTTTATCATTCCATTGAATCTGGATTCATACAAAAGAAAGATGCGCGTGAAAGGCTTCTTGATTTTGGGCTGATTTCTTTTACTCCATCGAACGCAATTTTTATCGGTAAACCTCAAGAGATTCATTACAACGGCTTAGTAGGAATCTTCAAACTTGAAAATACTTCCATCAAAGTTGGAGAAGAGCTGATTGTTTCAAATCAAGGCCGATACACACTAAATAAAATTCAAGAATTAAAGGATCAAGATAAAAGCATTATTGAGGTTTCGACTGGTGAAATTGGTATCAAATTTTCGGATACGATTACTGAGCATGTAGAGTTCTGGAAAAAAGCTGAAGAGTAAATATTCCCCGAGAAAGAGAATGT
The DNA here is from genome assembly GCA_020634565.1 of Ardenticatenaceae bacterium. Lineage (GTDB taxonomy): Bacteria > Chloroflexota > Anaerolineae > Promineifilales > Promineifilaceae > Leptofilum. The sequence continues at coordinate 414,314 of JACKBN010000003.1, read as the reverse complement.
AGAGAAGAAATTGAGTCTCCATGAAATTTCGCAACTGTGCAGTTCCCTTGACCATGTTTATCTTGGGCTTGACGGTCGTCAAAATTACATCTGCGTCAGATCAATTTCATAAACTGTTCATTTGAAACCGCCGCGGTCTCACCGTACACTACGGCCGTATGCAAAAACCAATTAAACTCATATTCCTCCTGCTCGCCCTCGCCTCACTCACCCTGATCCTGCCCCAACCGACACCCACCTTCGCCAAAGATTGTGGCGTTACGGCCGTTGGCTTTACGCCGCTAAATGATTTGGGCACCGGCACCTACCAGGGATTCCAGGGTGGACTGTACCCCAACGGCAGCAATGAGCCACCCTCAGAACATGCCCAGGCGGGTTTGGCGTTAGCGCAATCCATTCAGCCGCTCAATGGCACGGGACAAGTTGATCTGGTAAACGGCCGTGTTGTGCTGCTCTCCCTGGGCATGTCCAACACCTCGCTGGAATTTGTCGCTTTTGGCACTCTGGCCCAGAACGACGCGCTGTTGTCTGACGCCGTCACCCTCGTCAATGGGGCGCAAAGCGGCAAATCGGCCGAATTTGCCTCCGATCCCGACGATGATTTTTGGACGGTGCTGGACGAGCGGCTGGCCAACAATGGCGTCACGCCGCAGCAGGTGCAGGTGGTCTGGCTCAAAGAAGCGCGTGCCGACGTGCACCCCGACGAGATTTTCCCCACCGACGCCGAAATCTTGCAGGACCAACTGCGCAGCATCGTGCAAATCGCCAAGGCGCGCTTCCCCAACCTGAAGATCGCTTACCTCTCCAGCCGCATCTACGCAGGCTACGCCGACACCCTGCTCAGCCCAGAACCTGAAGCGTACCAGAGCGGTTTTGCCGTCAAATGGCTCATCGCGGAGCAAATCAACGGCAGCCCGGAACTAAATTACGATCCGGCAGCGGGTGCAGTGCTGGCCCCCTGGTTGGCCTGGGGCCCCTATCTCTGGGCCGATGGCCTGACGCCGCGCAGCGACGGGCTCGTTTGGCTCTGCGGCGATTTTGTCAACGACGGCACGCATCCCTCCGGCGATGGCGCGTTCAAAGTAGGCCAACAGCTGCTGGACTTTTTTCATACGGACGCAACGGCCGTTCCCTGGTACCTCAATCTCGCCCAACTGCCACCCCAGCAATATTTGCCGCTCATTTTGAGCAATTCTGCCCCCTGAACCGGTTGACAATTTCCCCTGACCTACGCAGAATTAAAGGCTATGAAATTTCGCAACCATGCCGCCCGTCTCACCATGTTCATCTTTGGCCTGTTAGCCTTCATTTTGGGGGTACTTGGCCTGACACAACCCAAAACCTTGCTCAAGCAAATGGGCTTCCGCGCCATCGACCGTGAGGAACGCGGCGAGGATGATTACACCCACATTTTTGTCATGACTTCCTCGATGGCCTCAACCAACATGGGCATCTACTACATGCTGGCGTCGCTGCTAAACGTGCGCCAATTTTTCTACTGGACGGTGCCGTTTCGCATGGTGACCTTTACGGTGTTTACAACGGCCGTTCTCAAAAAATACGCTCCCCTCAAATTTATCACCGTACCCTTGTGGGAGCTCACGGGCGCTTTGCTGACCGGCTGGGCGTTGTGGGCTGAAAAGAAATCCGATTAGACAACCGAGAAGTTTTTACCCGACGATCAACTGAATAACCTGGCTAAAGCAGGTAGACAACCTGCTGAATTGTTCCTACCAAAAGGAGGTATGGCGGCCCATGAATCGTTCCCAGTTACCGAATTATTCAGCGCCTGGCGTTTATATTCAAGAAGTTTCAGGTGGCTCCCATCCTATTCAGGCAGTGGGAACCAGCACAGCCGGTTTTGTGGGCACAGCCCCCGCCAGTAAAACGGCCAGCGTGTCAATTGCCACCGACAATTTAAAAGCCACAGTCATCGACAACTGGACTCAGTTCCGAGACAGCTTTTTCACCAAGCCAACCGCCGCCAACGCAGCCGAGGATGAGTGGACCAATCTGGCCCATGCGGTCTACGGCTTTTTCCTGAATGGGGGTCGTCGCTGTTGGGTGGTAGATATGGGCATGGATGAAACGGCCGTTCAGCTAGAAGCCGCGCTCGATGTCCTGGCCACCATTGCTGAAATCGCCATCGTCGCCGCCCCCGGCTTTACCGATCCGCCCAATGCCACGAAAAACCCAGGCTACTATGCCATCATGCAAAACCATTTTGCCAAGCATGATTTACACGACCGCGTCTTCATTGTGGATGCACCGAAAGAGGTAGCCGATGCCCAAACGCTCAGCACGTACCAACCAACGGCCGTTGCCACAGAACAGGGCTTTACCACCATGTACGCCCCCTGGATTTTGGTGGCCGATCCCCAACCGGGCAAAGATGCCGACGGCTCTACCAAACTCGGCCAAACGGTAACCGTACCCCCATCTGGCCATGTTGCTGGCATTTGGGCCCGTACCGACGCCACACGCGGCGTACACAAAGCGCCCGCCAATGAAGTTGTCAACGGCGCTCTGGGGTTAACCCACAACATCAGCGAACAAACCCAGGCAGCCCTTAACCGCAATAACATCAACGCTATTCGCTATTTCCGAGACGCGGGCTATTTGGTGTGGGGTTCGCGCACAGTGGCCACAAATCCAGAATGGAAATATCTCAACGTGCGCCGCTTGTTCAACATGATTGAGGAATCTATTGCGGAAAGCACGCGCTGGGTTGTTTTTGAACCCAATGATGATCTGCTCTGGGCGGCCATTCGTCGCGATGTGGGTGCCTTTTTAACAGATTTGTGGCGGCAAGGCATGTTGATGGGCAGCACATCTCAGGAAGCATTTTTTGTGAAGTGTGACGCCGAAAACAACAGTTTCGACAGCATCCAAAAAGGACAGGTCATTATTGATGTTGGCATTGCGCCGGTTTATCCCGCTGAATTTGTCATCTTTCGTATCAGCCAATATGAAGCTGGCGTGGCTGTAGAGGTTGCCTGACGCAACAAACGGCCGTTTTTTCAATTGACCCGGTTAACTATTCAAGGAGGCCAAGATGGCAAACCCATTAGCAGATCCTTATCAACTCTATACAATTCGTGTTAAGGTAAGCGGGATTGATGATGATCAATTCTACTTTACAAAATGCAGCCCGTTTTCCGTAACGGTGGGAACCAACGAGTATCGCAACCAGGGGAATGAGCCATTTGCCCAAAACATTCCGACCCAGGTGAAATACGATCCGATCACCTTAAGCTATGGCATGACTAAATCACGCGCTCTATTCGATTGGTTAATGAAGGCCGCAGCGGGCACCGTGGAACGAAAAAATGTTGCTATCCAAATAATGAGTGACAATGGCAGTTCAACCAAAGAGCTGTGGGAACTGGTTAACGCCTGGCCGCAAAAATGGGAAGGCTATGAAGTCGATGCAGCCAGCAACGAGATGGCCATTGCCCACTTAACGCTGGTCTATGATCAGCTAAACCGAAAATAAAACGAAGCAACCAATCCAATGGAAAGTAAAGTCAAGCTCGATTTTGTGCAGATCGTCCAGCGCTTAAAACAGTGCCGCCTACCGGATGTGGATTATGTGGTCGGCATTGGCAGTGGCGGTATTGTCCCGGCATCGTTGGTGGCTTTTCATTTGGAACGGCCGTTATCCATCCTGCCCATCAATTTCCGCGCGCCAGACAACAGCCCCCGACACCCAGCGCCACAACTACTCGGCCAGCTCGATCTCCCGTCAATCACCCGCCACATTCTCCTGGTAGACGACGTCAGCGTTTCCGGGCAAACCTTGTCCATCGCCAAAGAAGCGCTCGCTGGCTACCAAATCACCACCCTGGTCATGAAAGGCCAGGCAGACTTCGTGCTTTTCCCAGAAATCGCCGCCTGCGTAAACTGGCCCTGGAAAACAACAGATTGACGCGACAGAACTAACCAAACGCCACCAACAGTGCTAAAATAAATAACAACCTTATCACTTGCACACTTGCACACTTTAGATTCTCATGCACTACCTCATCGACGGCCACAACCTCATTGCCAAACTACCAGACATTAATCTGAGCGACCCGGATGACGAAATCCAACTCGTTTTGAAGCTGCGGCAGTGGACGGCCGTTTCTCTCAAGCGCGTCGTCACCGTCTATTTTGATGGCGGCATTCCCGGTGGGCACAACGTCAACCTCTCCAACTCGCAGGTAAAAGTGATTTTCGTGTCGCAGGGCAAAACGGCCGATTCCCTCATCATCGCCCGCATCAATAGCGTCAAAAACCCGCCCGAGTACATACTGGTCACCAGTGATCAGGAGATCATCGCCGCGGCCAACAAGCGCAAAATGAAGCATATCCGCAGCGAAAAATTCGCCATGCGCCTCAGCCCCGACAAAAAAGAGGAACCCGTCCTGCCCGGCCCCACGGTCACCGATGATAACCCGGTGATTAGCGATGCCGAGGTTGCGCAATGGCTGGATTTGTTTGGCCCCGTAGATGAAAAAGCGCTGCGCAATCGGCCCAAGCCCGTGCCGCCCAACCGCGTCATCCCTGAACCAGAGCCAGAACCGGAAGAAGAGGAAGAAGTTGTCCCCAAACCACCCGCCAGCAGCGACCGCGAAAATCCCGAACTCAGCGACGACGAACTGCGCGAATGGCTCACCCTCTTCGGCGGCGAACCGAAGCAGGCACCACCAGCGACGGACAAACCAACGACCCGCAAACCAGCTGCTAGCAAACCAGCCGCTAAAAAGAAAAAATCCTCCAACCCCCACAATCTCAGCGACAAAGATTTGGACGCCTGGAACGCCTACTTTGGCCAAGATGAGTAACCCATTTCCCCCATTTCCCCGGAAACTTCCAGTTAGCGAAGTTTCTGGTTGAACAGTTTCCGGGGAAATTTTAACACCGCGTAACTTCTCTGTAACTTTCCTATGCTACCCTGCCGGCTAATTTCCTACTAACCACCTGCGCAGGGCAACAACGCAACAAACTCCCCACCACAACTGACTAGAAGTACGCTGTCTGAATTGTTTCTTCCCTGCATCCAAAATTTGATTTAGTTGTGTGCTTCCAGATCAGTCACCCTCTCTGCGCCCTTTCTCTTGAAGGAGGCACACATGATCGTTTCTCGTCAGCACCGTTTTTGGCAATCAAAAGCCATCTGGTTAGGCCTTGGCCTGTTTTTATTTTTGTGGCTAACGGCCGTTCCCAGCGCCCAGGCCAGCAGTTTTACCACCCACACGTATAACGGCCGTACTTACAAGCTGTTCATTCCCAGCGGCTACAGTTCCGGAACGGCCGTACCCCTCGTCGTCATGCTGCATGGCTGCTCCCAAACCCCCGACAACATCGCCAATGAAACCGAACTCAACACCTACGCCGAAGCCCAAACCTTTATCGCCGTTTACCCCCAGCAAACCAGCGCCAACAATAATTTGCAATGCTGGAACTGGTTCGAGCCAGCCCACCAATCGCGTGGCTCGGGCGAACCCGCCTCCATTGCCGGTATCACCAACCAGGTCAAAAGCCAATACACCGTTGACGCTGATCAGGTGTACGTGGCTGGCTTCTCTGCTGGCGCGGCGATGACCGTCATCATGGGCGCAACCTATCCCGATGTCTATTCCGGCATCGCCGTTGGTGCAGGTTTGGAATACAAAGCCGCCACCAGCAGCATCAACGCCTGGACCGCCATGTCCAGCGGTGGCCCCAACCCCAACACCCAGGGCAACGCCGCCTACTCCGCCATGGGCAGCAATGCGGAGTTGGTGCGGGTTATCGTCTTCCACGGCACGTCAGACTACACCGTGCAATCAGTCAACGGCAACCAGGTCATCTCCCAATGGGCCCAAACCAACGATCGCGCCTCCGACGGCAGCGACAACAACAATATCGACGACACCGCCGAACAAACCATCAACGATTCGGTCCCCGGCGGGCGCAGCTTTACCCGTTCCATTTATGAAGACAGCAGCGGCAACGTCGTTATGGAAAAATATCTCATCACCGGGATGGGACACGCCTGGTCCGGCGGTCCGGCCAGCGGCTCCTACACCGATCCGCAAGGCCCCGAAGCCACCGAACTGATGCTGGACTTCTTCATGGGCAGCACGGGCGGCGGCGACACCACCCCACCCGTCACCACCGCTTCCCCTGCTGGCGGCAGCTATAGCAGCGCGGTGAATGTCACCTTGTCCGTGAACGAAAGCGCCACCACCTACTACACCACCGACAGCAGCACGCCCTCAACAGGCTCGGCGCAGTACAGCGGCCCGATTAACATCGCCAGCACGACCACGCTCAAATTCTTCAGCGTAGACACCGCCAGCAATGCGGAAAGTGTGAAAACAGAAACCTATACCATCAGCAGCGGCGGAGGCGACACGACGCCACCCGTCACCACGGCTTCCCCCGCTGGCGGCAGCTACAGCAGTGCGGTCAACGTCACCCTGTCGGTCAATGAAAGCGCCACTACCTACTACACCACCGACGGCAGCACACCGACCACCAGCTCCACGCAGTACAGCGGCCCGATTAACATCGCCAGCACCACCACACTCAAATTCTTCAGTGTGGACACCGCCAGCAACGTGGAAACCGTCAAAGCCGAAACCTACACCATCAGCGGCGGCACCCCGACCACGGTTTCATTTAATTCGATTGGCTCCGAAGATGGCTACGCGGGCAGTTCCTTCATCGAGGGGGCTAACAGTTACATCCATCAAATTGGGGATCGCGGCTCGCTCACCAGCGACGCCTATCGGGCAATTTTGTCCTTCGACACCAGCAGCATTCCCAATGGGGCCACGATCCAAAGCGCCACGCTGCGCATTTACCGGCTGTCGCTCACCGGCTCGGTCAGCAGCATCACGGTGGACATTAACACGGGGGCGCTCAGCGGCAGCAACAGCGTGCAGTTAGCGGATTACGGAACGGCCGTTTCCGCCAGCAATGTCGCCACTTTATCCGTCCCCACAAGCCTCAATGGGTATTCAGAGGCCAGCCTGTCCTCGACTGGATTGGCGGCGGTGAATGTGAACGGCCGTACCCAATTCCGCCTGCGCACCACCACCAGCGCCGACTACTTCATGGACAACCTCACCATCTACGGTGGCGAAAGCAGCAGCTACGCTCCCATCCTTACCATCACCTACACTGAGTAGTTTTTACAGGTGCGGCGCGCTTTGGAAGTGCGTCGCACCTTTGCCCTATTCAGCTTTCACGCCGCTCAAAATATGTACCGAAAGCGGGAATTCGGCCGTGCCTTGAGCGGTGACAAACGCGCCCATTGTCGCTTCTGCTTCCGCCAGCACGGCTTCAATCTTGGCCTCATCCAGCACAATGCCCATCACCGGCAGCCAGCCGCGCAAATCCGCTTCGACGAGCGAGCGCAGGCTGGGGAAGCGGGCTGTGCCTTGATGTGTGGTGACGGAAACGGCCGTAAACCCCGCATCTTCCCCCATTTGCTTTAAACCCACCGTATCGCCCAGGCAAAAAGGAACCCGTAAGGCATCGCCCGCTTGCTCGCTAATGGTCCGGTCAAACAAAGCGACCTCATCGCTGTAAGCAGCGTGAGTTTCCAACCCATCAAACACCGCCACCGCCAGTCGTCCGCCCGGCACCAACACACGCCGCATCTCGCGCAGCGCCTGCACCCGATCTGGGAAAAACATCAGGCCAAACTGGCTTACCACCGCATCGAAGGTCGCCTCGGCAAAGGGCAATTCGCCCGCCGTGCCCTGTTTCCACTCAATTTCTGGCGCTAACTGCTCCGCCACGGCCACCATGCCTGGCGTCATATCCAGGCCGGCCACCGCCCCAGCCTGCCCAACCCGCCTGGCGGCTTCACGGGCCAGAATGCCGGTACCGCAAGCCACATCTAGCACCTGCTGCCCGGGTTCCACTCCGGCCGCCTGAGCCACAACGGGCGCCCACTGCCCAAAAACGGCCGGAACAAACAGTTCTTCATAAGCGGTGGCCGCTGCAATCTGTTCTTGCATCATGACTTCACTCATTTTTACATCTCCTTTTGGTAAGGCTGGGAGCAACCTCCCGGCTTTGCAGGACAAAACGGACAGAAAAAGACTGTGTTGCTCAGGGTGTTATGAAAGCTGCGTCGTGGTGGATCGGGTGTTTAATCGAGTAAAAACTGCTCGACGGCACTGAGCGTGCACTTGATGCGGGTTTTATTGAGGCTGTAACATTTGGTGCCATCGCGCCATTGTTCGTCCAAATAGCCAGAGGCGGTCAGCTGCGTTAGATGTCGGGAGGTTGCCGATTGGCTTAGATTGAGCTGCATCATAATTTCTTTGGAGCAAAGCTGACCGGCGTCGCCAATCAACTGCAAAATTTGCAGGCGCGTATCATCAGACAAAGCACCCAGGCGCATCAACAGTTCAGAGCGATTGAGATCGGGCGATTGGGTGGCCGTACCCTCGGGCAACCGTGCCCCAAACAGCAGGTACAAATTATGAAAATCGCGCAGGGTGCCCAAATACGGCCCCAGGTGGGCCGACGGCACAAACACAATACGCTCATAAGTGTGCTCGGCAATGATTTCGCGCCAGCGGTCCGGCACTTCCTGCCCGATAACTTTGCGCGCGGCCTCTAGCGGCGTCAACTGCTCCAACCCAAGCTGGCTAAAAGCGGTGACCGCTTCTTGCAGCATTGGCTTGGCGCGGCTCCACTCGTCGGCAAAGTAGTCCAACCATAATTCGCGCAGGTGGGTCACAATAAACTGCTGCATGGCGAGCGGATCTTTGAGCAAAGCGTACGCCTGCGTCTCAATTTGAGCATCCACACAGTCGGCGGTGAAGCGGGATTGCAAATAATCGAGGTAAGTACCCAGCGTGGCGATAATGTCGGTCGGCTGATTAACTGTGATTGATTCCTGACCTGTCTGGCTGGGTAGCATGACATAAATATTGAGGATGTTGTCTCGTAGGATCACTGGGTCTTGCATGGCCAGATGGTCGAGATATGCCGGAAAGCTGGACCAGCTTTGGTACGGATGAACCGCATAGTGCAATCCTTCCAACACGAGGACATTGTTGCTGGCTTGTTGGGGTGTGAGGGAAACGGCCGTATCCACCACCCACTGACTATACCCCGACAACTCATGCACTTTGTTCAGCAGCATCATGCTGTGCAGCACATTATGAGCCGATTCCAAACCAACCTGAATACTGGTCTGGGACGTCTGGCGAATGAAGGTTGCATCAGGTGCAGGCATGGTCTATCCTCTTATACATTTACCCACAAAATCGGGTAGATATGCACAAAATAGCATAAATAAAATCGTGTGTCAACCTACTTATGCATATTTTCGGGTTTTGGGTGCAAATTTGCATGAGAATTAACGCATTTCCTCTCCCCTGCATGGTAAAATGTGGTAGACTTACGAACTTACGTTCTGCTAACAACAAGCATCAACTTCGTGGTTCTACACATACCAAGTACAGACTGAATTGATAAAGAGGAACCTTATGACCCAGTTCCAAATTGCATCTGAATTTGCTCCGATGGGAGACCAGCCGGTCGCCATTGAAAAGCTGGTTGAAGGGCTGGAGCGCGGCGACAGATTCCAGACGCTGCTCGGCGCCACCGGCACCGGCAAGACGTTCACCATGGCCAACGTCATTCAGCAAACGCAGCGCCCTACCCTGGTGATTGCCCACAACAAGACCCTGGCCGCCCAGCTTTACAGTGAGTTCCGCGAATTTTTCCCCAAGAACGCCGTCTCCTACTTTGTGAGCTACTACGACTACTACCAACCAGAAGCGTATGTGCCCCGCCACGACCTGTTCATCGAAAAAGAAACGCAAATTAATGATGAAATCGGCCGTTTACGCCTGCAAACCATGGCCAACCTGATGAGCCGCCAGGATGTAGTCATCGTTGCCTCCGTCTCCTGCATTTACGGTATTGGCAGCCCGGAAACATGGGGGCAGGTCACCGTCGGCATTGAACGAGGCGGCACCTACCGGCGCGATACCCTTCTGCGCAGTCTGGTCAGCATTCAGTACGATCGCAACGATCTGGAACTGCGGCGCGGCACCTTCCGCGTGCGCGGCGACACGCTGCAAATCTTCCCCGCCTACGCCGAAACCGCCTATTCAGTCGAGTTTTGGGGGGACGAGGTGGAGCGCATCAGCGAATTTGATGCCCTCACTGGCGAAGTACTGCTGGACATGGCCAAAATCAACATCTTTCCCGCCCGCGAATTTGTGACCGATGAGCAAAAATTAGCCCAGGCGATCCAGGACATCGAAGAAGAACTCAACGAGCGCATCGCCTACTTCAAAGAGAAAAAGATGCTGCTGGAAGCCCAGCGCATCGAGCAGCGCGCCAGCTACGATCTGGAAATGCTGCGCGAAATCGGCTTCACCTCTGGCATCGAAAATTACAGCCGCCATCTGGACCAGCGTAAAGAAGGTGAACCACCCTGGACGCTGATGGATTACTTCCCGGCCAACTACCTGCTCATCCTGGACGAAAGCCACATGACTATTCCCCAGGTGCGCGGCATGTTTGCCGGCGACCGCAGCCGCAAGCAAACATTGGTGGATTACGGCTTCCGCCTGCCCAGCGCGTTAGACAATCGCCCCCTAAACTTTGACGAATTTGACCGGCGCATCAATCAGGTGATTTGCACTAGTGCCACGCCCGGTCCGTATGAATTGGAACATTCGGAACAAATTGTGCACCAAGTCATTCGCCCCACCGGCATTTTGGACCCCGAAGTGGAGGTGCGCAGCGCCAAGGGCCAGGTGGACGACCTGCTGGGCGAAATCAACCAGCGCACGGCGCGCGGCGAGCGGGTGCTGGTAACCACGCTCACCAAGCGCATGGCCGAAGATTTGAGCGATTACCTGCTGGAAATGGGCGTCAAAGTCCATTATCTCCATTCGGAAGTGCACACGATTGAGCGCACCGAAATTTTGCGCGACTTGCGCATGGGCGTGTTTGACGTGGTGGTCGGTATCAACTTGCTGCGTGAAGGTCTGGACCTGCCAGAAGTGTCGCTGGTAGCGATTTTGGATGCAGATAAGGAAGGGTTCCTACGCTCGGAAACATCGCTGACGCAGACGATTGGCCGGGCAGCGCGCCACGTAGAGGGTAAAGTGATCATGTACGCCGAGACGATCACCCGCTCGATGCAGGCCGCGTTGGACACGACCAACGAACGGCGCGAACGCCAGATGGCCTACAACGAAGCGCATGGCATTGAGCCCAAGAGCATCCGCAAGCTGGTGCGTGATCTGACGGACGATATTTCCGAGCATTACAAAGAGGGGCTGGCCGTTGCCGAAGGCAAAGCCGCCTACACAACCACGGCCGATTTACCCAAAGCTGAGCTGCACAAGATGATCACGGAGCTAGAGAAGCAGATGAAATCGGCGGCACAAGCTTTGGAGTTTGAGAAAGCAGCCCAGCTGCGCGACCAGATCGTTGAGCTGCGGCAGCTGATGGTGCTCAAAGAAGCAGGCGCGGATGGCGACATCCCCGAATGGGAGCGCATGCGCCGCCTGGATGAAGCGGGCATCAGCTACGATGTGGACTAACAGTGGGGCGACCCGACGGGTCGCCCTTACACAACCTAAGTGCTTGTGCTGAAATTTCCCCATGCTATACTTTTCTGAAAATTGAATACTTGAGTGCGACAGAATGTGTCTGTCCAATTTCATTGGTGTCAATACGATGAGCATCACTCTAAACAAAGTTCTCAAGCAACATTGGCTTATTCTTCTTTATTTGATTTGGTTTTTGATTGGCGTATTGGCCTTTCCTGCCGATTTTTTAAAATGGTTTGTTTTCATTATCGGTTGGGCCATCTTAGGAATCATTGTTTTAACTGGTGCAACGCTTTACAGATATGCAAACTCCACCAAATCTTTTCTTTTGATAATTGCGGGCGTTCTCATAATCTTGCCAATCGGATTTATCATAACCTTGTTTTTTGCAGGAGAATACAGTACTGCACTACATAAATCTGTTGTTCGCAATTTTGTACACGAAATTCAGGAGACAGGTTTGATATCCGAAAGATATGAGGTTTCAAACTCAAAATTGTCTCGGCTTGTTGATCAAATACCTTCAGAAAATAAGTTTACTATTGAAACCAAAGAGTTTTTCTTTGGAAACTACACCTTTGTTATTCATTTTATAGAGGGTGACAAGGAAATAACAATCAACATCATAAAATACGACGGAATCTGGCGTATTTCTTAAGAGATTTCTACAGGAACAACTATGGACGCTATTCTAAACCAAGAGCAAGAAGAACTGCTCAAACGCACCCGCGACACCCTGGGCCAACTGCGCGACCTGCTGGGCGATACGGCCGCTTCCAAAGAAGATCGCGCCGCCCTGGCTGACTCTATCCGCCAGCTCGATGATCTGTTTCTGCTGGTGGTCGCCGGGGAGTTCAACTCCGGCAAGTCGGCCTTCATCAACGCCTTTTTGGGGCAGGAGTTGCAAACCGAAGGCGTAACGCCCACCACCAGCCAGATTTACCTGCTGAAATACGGTGAACTCACCAATCAGGTTCCGGGCGACAAGGGCGTCTGGGTGCAAACCGCGCCCATCGACATCCTGCAAAAAATCAGCATTGTGGACACGCCCGGCACCAACGCCATCCTGCGCGAGCACGAGGCGCTAACGGCCGAATTTATCCCCCGCTCCGATTTGGTCTTGTTCATCACCTCGGCGGATCGGCCGTTTAGCGAAAGCGAGCGCACCTTTCTGACGCAAATTCGGGACTGGGGCAAGAAGATTGTGCTGCTGGTAAACAAAACTGACATTCTCACCGCCGAGGGCGAACGCAACCAAGTGATCGAATTTGTGCGCGATTCCGCCAAAAACCTGGTGGGTGAGATTTCGGCGGTGTTCCCCATTTCGGCCAAGCAGGCACAGCGAGCCAAGGCGGGCCAACCGCAGCTCTGGTCACAAAGCGGGTTCGAGCCGCTAGAAGCGTTTATTCACGACACGCTAGATGACGACGGCCGTTTCCGTCTCAAGCTGCTTAATCCCCTGGGCGTCGGCCTCAAATTGGTGCGCAAACAACTGTCGCACAGCGAAGAAGATTTGGCCTCGCTGCAAGACGATCGCCAACTGCTTGACGACATCGAGCGGCAAATGCTGTATTACGATGAGGACATGCAGCGCAACTTCAAGGCCCGCCTCAGCGAAATCGACAACATTTTGTACGCCATGGAAAAGCGCGGCGACGACTTTTTTGAGGAGATGATTCGCTTTAGCCGCGTCACTGACCTCATGCGCTCTCGCGCTCTGGAAAAATCGTTTGAGACGCGGGTGGTGGGCGATACGCCCAAGCAGATCGAAAATCGGGTCAGCGAGCTTGTCGATTGGATGGTGGAGCAGGATTTACGGCAGTGGACGGCCGTTGCCGAGCACATGGCCCAGCGCAAAGAAGCCCACAACAATCGCGTCGTCGGGCAGTCTGGTCCCAAAGAGGGCACCCTGGCCTACGACCGCGCCCGGCTGGTCAGCTCCATTGGGGCCGCTACGCAGCGGGCCGTGGAAACCTACGATAAAGACAAAGAAGCGGCTGAACTGGCGGAAGTGGCCCGTTCGGCGGTGGTTGGCACGGGTTTAGCCGGTGCGGCGGGGGCGGCGGGGCTAGGTCTGGCCCTCACCGGTGGTTTACACTTGGTCTTTCTGGACGTGACGGGTATTGTAGCCGGCATTGCCTTTGCCACGCTGGGCGCACTCATTTTGCCCGCGCGCCGTCGCCGCGCCAAGAAAGAACTGGAAGAAAAGCTGGCGGCCTTGCGCCTGAAACTGGTTGGTAGTCTGACGGAACAGTTCACCCGCGAAATGGAGCGGGGCGCGCAGCGCATCGAGGATACGATTGCTCCATTTGCCCGCTTCGTTCGTGCCGAAAGCGACAAGATTTCGGCGCAGCGGGATGAGCTGGTAGAGCTGGAAGCACACATCAGCGGCCTGCAAGCGCAGTTAAAGTTGAAGGCGATTGCGGAGGAAAGTGAGCAGTAGGTTGTAAGCGGTATTCAGTAATCAGCAATAAAAAAACGGCCGTTTCGTGGGAAACGACCGTTTTCATCTCGAAATTATTTGGCGACTTAGCGCCCGATTTGCTTCTGCACCATTGGCCAGATTAAACCACCAACGGCACCCAAAATAAAGCCCATTATCCCAAAACAAATCGAAACAAAAATGCCGCTGCCCAAGCCAGCAGTTAAACCACTACCTACCCCTTCCTGCAAACCAGTCACAACAGAACTGGAAATAGCGCTAAAAATCGCCATTAGAATACCACCTGCACCACCTGCCAAAGCGCCGCCAATGGCCGCAGTTGTGGTATCTTCTTGTCCAGGGGCAAAGTAACCGTAAAGCATGCCGGCTCCAATTGGAATCAACACACCACCACACAAGAAACAAATGCCAATGATTGGCCCAATAACGGGAATCAAAGACAGCACACTTAACAAAATTGCGACACCAGCCGCAGCCCCGCCAGCTTTCAACACACTCGGAAAATCAATATTGTCCATAAGAAGCCTCCAAAAAAGTTAAAAACGGTTGATAGAGAATATAACCCTGTTTAACGCAATACGGCACGCTGCTTGCGGCGGCGATACAACCGAATTCCGTAAAACAGAAGAATCACCAGAAGTAAAACACCCAAAACGGGTAAGAAAATGGCCAGGATAGAGGTGAAAAAAGCCACGATATCTTCAACCAGGCTGACAAACCAGTTGCCCGTGCCTGCCGTCGTGGCCGTTACAATGGGCCGGGCCACTCCTTTTACCGCGTGCACGCTGCCCGCCACAATCAATCCCGCCCCCAGCGCCAGCATGGGATGAACATCATTGACGATGTTGGCATTGGCGGCAAACAGCACCGCGCCAGCAGCTGGCCGCACGAAGGTTTGAATCACATCATTAATTGTGTCAACGGCGGGCACCTTGTCTACCAACATTTCGATAACAAGCAGCACGCTGATGATGCCGATGGCCCACCAGCTGCCCATCACATTATACGGTTCGGCCAGGTTCAGCAGGGGATCGGCGAGGGGAAAACGTGCAGCCAGAGCAACCAAAAGCAAGGGGATATAGGCATTCAGACCAGCACTGCCCGCTAAGCCAAAAGCGCTAAACAGATCAAACATGCTATTCTCCGTAAAGCAGCCGCAGTATAAAAACTACGGCTGCACAGTTCGTCAGGCTAAACCGGGAAACCCGGTGATCGTGCCGGTGAGGTTGAAGCGCAGAAGAGCAATGCTACCCAATTCCACAACAGCCAACATAAAGCTAACCAGGAGCGGTACGGCCGTTTCTTGCCAGCGTACCGCCAAGCCATCCCGTTTGAACAGCATCAGCAGCAGGACGGCATTGAGAGCGGTGACAATCAGCAGCACACCAGCCACGCTCACAAGGGCCATTACGTACAAAATGGTGGGTTGGTTGCTGAGGACAAGCAGAACGGCCGTTCCTGCCAGCAGCATCAGCCCAAACAGTTCCCGCCCATTGTCGATGATGGAACGGCCGTTGCCATCCCGCCATAATGTCTGCATCAATGCTGGGAAAACCAGCACACCCATCGCCAGCCCCGTGCCGATGCCGGTGACCAGCCGCAGCCAGTTTTGCGGCTCATACACATGCGGAAAGTTGGGGAAAAAATGCGAATACGAGTTCACGCCGTCGATACCCATCGCCCCCACGAAACCAATCAGCACCAGCAAGATGGGCAGCGGCGGCAAATCGGTGCGCCGCTCCCGCCGAGCCAGAAACAACGCCACAAAGGAGAGCGCCACCCCCAGGTACATGCCGGTACAGCGGGCGCACAATGGCAGCTGACGGCCGTTTATCATGAACGTGCGGGAGGTAATGCGATGACACAAGGCCGCCCCCACGTAATCCCCACCCGTCAAAGCCAGATCGTGTGCCAAATGCGTGCTGTCTGTTACCGCATACCAGCCCATCACCACAAACGCCAGCAGCACCACGCCCAACGCCACGGCGCGGCGACGGCGCAAATTTTGTTTAACGTCTGACAAAAAAGTAGTTGATGGCTCGATCATGAAGCGAAAGTCTCACACCAAAAAGAAGCGGTCTCCGAGGCTGAAACGGTCGGTTTTTGCGGAAATTTGGGTAAAATAGCGAGCATTGCAGCTATTGTAATCAGCAGTTGGCAATCGCACAAGGAGTTACCCATGCCGCAAAAACCAGACAGTTACCATCGTCCCGAATCATTAGAGCAAGCGCTCACGTTGCTGGCCAAACCAGGCAGCGCGCCGCTGGGTGGGGGCACCAAACTGCTCGCCTCTGAGGCTGGCTTGCCAGGAACGGCCGTTATCGACTTGCAGGCATTGGGGCTCAACCAAATCAAACTGCTCACCGACAGCGACAGCCCCGTGTTGGCCGTTGGCGCCACGCTGACGCTGACCAAATTGCATCAATTTTTGCAAGCAGAACTGCCCGATAACGCCGCCGCTGCCCTGCTGCAAACCGCCATTCACCAGGCTGGTCCCAACACCTACCGCAATGCCGCCACCTTGGGCGGCACCATCGCCAGCCGCCTGGCCGACAGCGAACTGCTGGCCGCCCTGTTGGTGCTGGAAGCCAGCATAACCCTGCACAGCCCATCCAGCCAGAACACGATCGCCCTGGCCGATTATTTAGTAGATGTGGAACGGCCGTCTGGCCTCATCACCACGATTTCCATTCCTCTACCCACAGGCAGCGGCGCCAGCCAACGCGTGGCCCGCACGCCAGCCGACTATCCCATCGTCTCAATTACTGGCTGGCGCACCGCAGATGGCTCGGTTCGGTTAGCAGCGACGGGATTGGGTGAACGGCCGTTTTGCCTCACCACCGCCGAACAAGTTGCGCCAACAGATGCGATAGCCGCCGCCAACGCCGCAGCTGCGGCCAACACGCACCCCGGCGATTTTCGTGGCGATGCCAGCTACCGGGCAGAAATGGCCTCAGTGCTCACAAAACGCGTCCTGAATCAGCTCCAGAATTAACAAGGCACTTGCACCGCCCATCTGCCAATGCTACGATCTCTGAGCCAAGTTGGCTGAGTGATCGCGGTCAGCGCCAAGGCGCTGGCTGAGGAAAGTCCGCACTCCGTAGAGCATGGTGCCGGCTAACGGCCGGGCGGGGTGACCCGACGGAAAAGTGCAACAGAGAGGTGTATTGCCTAAGCAGTGGTTCACGCCACTGCCGGCGAGGGTGAAACGGTGGTGTAAGAGACCACCGGCGGCGGCCGCAATGTCGCTGGCCAGGCAAACCCCACCAGGAGCAAGACCAAGCAGGGCGAAGGGGCTGCTCGTCCCATCTGACGTCCGGGTAGGTCGCACGAGGCTGTTAGTAATAACAGTCCCAGATAGATGATCACTGTGTTTGCCTCGGCAAACAACACAGAATGCGGCTTATAGGCTGACTTGGCCCTTCGGTAAACCGTAATCGGTAATCAGTTTTCCGCAAACCGATTACGGAACACCGATTACCAACCACGAAAAGGAGACCCCATGACTATCAACGTCCTCTTCGTTTGCCTGGGCAATATTTGCCGCTCGCCTATGGCCGAAGCTGTTTTCCAGCAGCTTGTAAACGACGCTGGCTTAAGCAGCCAATTCCGAATTGATTCGGCTGGCACGGGCAGCTGGCATGTGGGTGAAAAAGCCCATCCCGGCACCCGAAAAATTCTGGCGGAACACAACATTGCCTATAACGGCCGTGCCCGCCAGGTCACCGCCCAGGATTTAGCCGATCCCAAAACCTACATCATCACCATGGACCGGAGCAACAGCAATGATCTGCGCCGCCAGTTTGGACAGCACGCCAACCAATACCGCTTGCTGGATTTCTCCAGCCAACAAGCCGAAACGGATGTTCCAGATCCATATTACACCAATAATTTTGAGTACGTTTACCAGCTCGTAAAGGATGGCTGTGAGGGGCTATTGAAAACTATTCGCGAGCGTGAGGGGTTATAAAAATAGAATAACAAGCAACAAGCTGTTTTTGCGCAAAGTTTTCAAGGAGAAAAGAGCAAAATGAGTGTGACTGAGCGTGATGTTATTGTCGTGGGGGCGGGGCCAGCCGGAGCAGCAACCGCAGCTGCCCTGGCTCAAAAAGGACATGGTGTCCTTCTGCTAGACCGCCATCAATTTCCCCGCGACAAAACCTGCGGGGACGCCGTACCAGCGGGAGCCATTGAACTGCTTTGGCGGTTGGGAATGCACGAAAAAGTTGAAAAAGCCGTGGAACGCGGAGAGCTGTACCCCGTGGAGGGGATGCTGCTTGTTTCCCCACGTGGACATGAACTGCACGCAAAGTTTAACCACGGCGCACAAGGGGCTGACTCTTACGTCGCCCCTCGCATCTATTTTGATGCGCTTATTCAGGAACACGCAGTCGCTTCAGGAGCTGAGTTTTGCCAGGCACAGGCCAAAGCCCCCATTGTTGAAAACGGAAAGGTAGTAGGGGTTCAGGTGCAGGGAAACGGCCGTGTGCAGGAGATGCGGGCTCGCCTTGTCATCGGAGCCGATGGTGTAACCTCTGCTATTGCCCGCAATTTACGCCCCAAAAACGAACAGCATGTGGATGGCCATCGTGCAGTTGCCCTACGCGCCTACATTGAAGATATTGAAGAGTTCCCCCGCGAAGTGGAATTCTATTTATACAAAGATATCTTGCCCGGATACGCCTGGATTTTCCCAGTTGGTAAAAACAAGGCCAACATCGGCCTGGGAATGCGTCTGGATCATTTTCGTCAGAAAAAATATAACCTGGAAAAAATGCTGCAAGATTTTCTGGCAATGCCAGCCATCAAAAAACGGCTACTGCGCGGTGGGCAGCTGCGGGATGTGGCTACCTGGCAACTCAACTTTGGCTCACAAAAACATTTGCAACATGTATTTGATGGGGCAATTTTAGTAGGAGATGCCGCTGGATTTATCAATCCACTGACGGGGGGCGGCATTCACAATTCACTGGTTTCGGCAGATCTGGCGGCTCAAGTGGCTGATGAGGCGCTTAAAGCAAATGATGTCTCACGCAACAAAATGCAAGTATACGAGCAGCTTTGCCACGAACATATGTGGGAAAGCATGCGCAACTCTTTCTGGATGCAGCGCACATTTATGCATTTTCCTATTTTGGTGGATTTTTTGGTGAAGCGGATGAAGGAGAATAGTCAACTGGCAAAAACGTTCCTGACTAAGCTGTAGACTTGAGATTAAGCTGTAGCAGTCAGGTAGTTTTTGATCTTGCCGGGTAAGTCAAAAATGGGCGTATCTTTGGAGATAAAGTCTGTGGCACCCGCGTTGAGGCTTTCAGTTTTGGTGTATTGACGGTCATCGGCGGTGTACATGAGGATGTACGGCCGTTTTTCTGGCGAATGTTCCCGAATACGGCGGCAGACTTCGATACCATCCATACCGGGCATCATCACATCCAACAAGATGAGGTCTGGCATCTCATCCCCTACCATTTGCAGCGCTTGCTTGCCGCTAAAAGCGCCACGCACATTAAACCCGGCCTGTTCCAAAATCATGAGACACAGGTTCACCAGGGAATGTTCATCATCTACTACGAGAATCTTTGAGTTGTTGAGTAAAGGATGTGTAGCCATGATTGATATTGTAGGTCTGGTCCCTCATTTGGTAAATAGTCGGTAAGGACCATTGTGCCTATTTTCTGTCCAAATTACGGAGGAAATTATGTTTCGCTTTCTGATTCGCCTGGTTGTCAATGCCGTTGCCATTTGGGCAGCGGTGCAATTAGTTCCTGGCCTGAACTATGAAGGCAGCACGGCGTCGCTGCTGTTGGTTGCCCTGGTCTTTGGCATTGTGAACGCTTTGGTACGGCCGTTGCTGCTGCTGCTCACCTGCCCCTTCATCATCCTGACGTTAGGGCTGTTTGTTCTTGTGGTCAACACCATTATGTTGTCACTCACCGTATGGTTGTCGAGCGTATTTGATTTAGGGCTCACGTCCACTGGTTTTTGGACCACATTCTTGGGTGCGCTTGTTGTCAGCATTGTCAGCAGCGTTATCAACCTCATCATCAAAGACAACAATGAAGATGATCGCCGCAATGGCACGGTGATTATCAATCAATAAAAAAATCCTCCTGGGGGTCTTTCAACCAGTCGCCAGGAGGACCATCTTCAATTTGGTAAGTTACCGCTTATTCGGTGGGGCCAAAACTGCGCCGAGCGATTACGCCCTGGGCTTGGGGGCCGCGACCTTTGTCAACCAGTTCAAATTCAACCCGGTCGCCCTCATACAGATTCCGGTATCCGTCCCCTTCAATGGCGGAATAGTGTACAAACACTTCTTGCCCACCGTCGTCGGGATTGATAAACCCGTAACCTTTCAACCGACTAAACCATTTTACCAATCCAGATTGTTTACCCATTCCGTTACCTCCGCGTTGAGTATAAGACGCAAAAAGCACCTTAACCCCAGCGGCGAGGGCTTCCGGTGCTTTGCAAAAAGAAAATTACAATACATCGCTTAGTTTAATTCCTGTACCGCTCATACTGATACAAAAATTAACATTTGCGCCGAGGCATGTCTATGAATATCGCGTGAAACCTTGTGAAAATGGTCGTGAAGAGAAAGCGGATCGCTTAGGGACGAGACTTTAAAAGGGCCTGGACCATGACTTCGCGAACGCCAGTGTCGGTGAAGCCTACGCTTTCGGCCAATTGAATGGAAGCCTCGTTGTTTTGGGCCACGACATAGAGGGGAGTACGGCCGTCTTCCAGCAAGTAATTGGTCATGGCCGAAACCACACTGCGCCCCCACCCGCGCCGCCGATAACCAGGCTGGGTGGTGACCCCAATTTCGGCATAGGTAGGAGACTGCCAATTGAGCGTGGCCGACGCGCCAATAATATCATTCTCACGATCCCGGATGGAAAATCGGGGCAAGCCGTTCGGGGCGGTATCTTTTGTCACCAACACATTTATGATTGGTTGAAAGCTAGACGGCCGTACCTGATACAAACTCAAATGCTCTTCCGTCTGAATCTCAAACAGGGCGTGCAGCAGCGGCGCATAACGAGAAGGCGCATTGAGGATAACGGCCGTTCCCACATCAATAGCCTCATAAATCACTTCCGTGCTGGCTTGCATGTTGTGAATGGGCAAACGCAGCGTCACAAACGGCCGGAACAAATCCATGCCCGTGCGCGACATAGCGACATACCCCTCGGCTCGAACAGCAGCGTACGGATACGGCCGTAAAATCGTGCGGTTATCTGGATGATAAAAAGCAAAATAAGCAGCCATCGCATCAGCCGGATTTGTATCATCCAACAGATGAAAGATAGCTCGTCGTTGTTGTGTTAAAGCCATACAAAATTCACAGCAGAGGCCATATGATGCGCTCTGCTTCCCCTACTCTTTTTAATTCGTCACACCTGAGGGAGTAGAAACTAATCCCCAAAATTGATCCCTAGATCGCGCCCCGTCAACATGGTGTCACAATCCAGCGGCACCTGCTTCATACGCCCTGCCACTTCTGCCAGCGGCACATAGTTGACTGTCGGTGGGTCTAACGCCACCATGATGCCCGTTACACCTTCGGCCAAAGCGCGAACGGCCGCTGCACCAAATCGCAGCGAGAGCAGCCGATCATAAGCGGTTGGCTTGCCGCCACGCAGCAAATGGCCCAGCACCACCACGCGCGTTTCTTTGCCGGTAAGCGCTTCCAGTGCCGCCCCCACCTTGTGGCCGACGCCGCCCAGCCGCTCTGCCTGCCCCACCGCTTTGCCGATGATGGTCACATCGCCACCGATGGGGCGTGCGCCTTCCGCCACCACCACGATGGAAAAGTCACGTCCGTGGGCCGTGCGTGACTGCACTTTTTCCGCCACTTTGGTAATGTCGTAGGGGATTTCTGGCAGCAGAATTGCATCAGCCGTACCGGCCACACCCGAATTCAAGGCAATCCAACCGGCATAACGCCCCATCACCTCCACAACCATGATGCGCTGGTGGGAAGCGGCCGTTGTGTGCAAGCGGTCAATGCATTCGGTCGCAAAATAAACGGCCGAATTAAAGCCAAATGTCGCCACCGTCTTATCCAAATCATTGTCGATGGTCTTGGGCACCCCTACCACACGCAGCCCTTTGTTCGCCAACGCCCCAGCAATACCCAGAGATCCATCGCCGCCGATGGCCACCAACGCATCCAGTTTGTTATCGGCAAAAGCATCGAGCAGTTCATCAGAGCGGTCAATCTCGTGATATTGACCATCCTCGCCCAAAACCGGATACGACAACGGATTGCCCCGGTTGGTGGTGCCCAAAATGGTGCCGCCCAGATGGGTAATGCCGCGCACCGTATCTGGCGTCAGCGGCATCAGACCGCCATCTGGATAATGTTCGGGCATCAGCAGCCCGTTGTAACCATCACGAATGCCCACACACTCCCAGCCGCGCTGAGTAGCTGCCAGCACGATGGCCCGAATGACAGCGTTTAAACCAGGGGCATCACCGCCACCCGTGTTAATTGCGATACGTTTGATTTTCATTAAAAATCCCTTGCTTGTTTCGGTAATGACACATTCAAGTATACAATCGGTCGCCGCTTCTGGCATGTGCCGTGGTCATACGGCACGCACCGTAATGAGGATGTATGCTGCGCAAATTATGGATTTTTCTGGTGCGGTTGGGCTTCCGCCTTTTGTATTATGAAATGGCCTGGACGTACGACCTGGTAAGCCGGCTGGTGTCGCTGGGTGAATGGCGGCGCTGGCAGCAAGCGGCGCTGCCCTTTGTCCAGGGACCCACCGTGCTGGAAATTGGTCACGGGCCAGGGCATATGCTGGCGGCGCTGAACAACGCTCAATTTGAGGTCTTCGGGGTTGATTTGTCGCCGCAAATGGGGCGGCAGGCCCGGCAGCGGCTGCGCCAAAATGGACAGCCAGCCAATCTGGCGCGGGCAAAAGTGCAAGAGCTGCCGTTTGAAACGGCCGTTTTTCACACCGTCCTCTCCACCTTCCCCACCGAATACATTGTGGCAGCCGAGACATTGGCGGCAGTGCACCGCGTGTTGGTGGCCAACGGCCGTCTTGTCGTCGTGCCAGAGGGGCATCTTACCGGGCACGGGCTGCTGCACCGGTTGATTGATTGGCTGTTTCGCATCACCGGGCAGCGGGACGGCGCGTTTAGCGTCGATGAAGCGCAAAACTGGCCCCATCCTGACCTGTGGGAGCCATTTCGCCAGCGTTTCGCAGCGGCTGGCTTCCAGGTGAACATCGAGCAGGTACAGCTCAAACGAAGCGCCGTCACCATTTTTATTGCTACTAAAAGCTCAAATGACCCCGCATCCGAGGCTAACTCGCAAACTTGATCGGGGATTGGTAAAATGCTGTCATGAATGATTCTGAAATAACACCAGAGGTAGAAGTGGAAACGGCCGTTTCCCCACCCGAATCGCCTAAAAAAGAGCCGCGCGCGACCCTTACCGAGCGTTTACTGCTCTTTAGCATGGCCCTGCTGGTCATCACCGCCGACCAATACACGAAATATTTGGTTGAGAGCAATCTGTCACTGTTTGAAGTGTATGCGCCCATTCCCAGCCTGGAATCGGTATTTCGCATTTTCCACATCTACAACACTGGCGCAACCTTTGGCCTGTTTGCCGGCGGCGGCGACATTTTCCGCTATCTGGCCATCGTGGTGAGCTTGGGGATTATTTATTACAACCACGTTTTGCCCGGCAACCAGCGACTATTGCGGCTGGCGCTGGGGCTGCAAATGGGCGGCGCGTTGGGCAATATGATCGATCGCTTCCGCATCGGCCACGTCACCGATTTTATTGACATTGGGCCGTGGTACATCTTTAACCTGGCCGATTTGGCCGTGGTGAGCGGCGCGGTTATTTTGGGCATATTGGTCTGGCAGGAATCCCGCGAACTGAAAGCCCAACAAGAAAAGCAAGCGCAAGAAAATTCATTAGAAACGGCCGTTCCGCCCCAAACTGATCCCAGCCATGAGTAACAATAGCCAAACGTTGCAGCTCGACGCCGTTGGCCAGCGCCTGGACAAAGTGCTAACGGAACAACTGCCTGACCTGTCACGCACCCAAATTCAGCGCCTGCTGAAGGAAGAGCAAATTCTGGTAAACGGCCGTCCCGCCAAAGCCAATCTCAAGCTGGAAGGGGGCGAACAGGTCACCATTACCCTGCCCGAACCAGAAGAAACCGAACTTGTTCCCGAAGCGATCCCGCTGGACATTCGCTACGAAGATGAAGATATGCTGGTCATCAACAAACCGGCGTGCATGGTTGTGCATCCCGCCGTAGGGCACAGCAGCGGCACGCTGGTCAACGCCATCCTGGCCCACTGCCCCGACCTGCCCGGCATTGGCGGCGAAAAACGCCCTGGCATCGTGCATCGGCTGGACAAAGAGACGTCAGGCCTAATTGTCATTGCCAAGAATGAACTGGCACTGCGCCATTTGCAAGCGCAGTTCAAAGATCGCACCGTGGGCAAGCAGTATCTGGCGCTAGTAGATGGCCAGGTGCAGCCGCCAACGGCCTTGATTGACGCCCCGATTGGTCGCGATCCGCGCCAGCGCAAAAAGATGGCGGTGATTCCTTTTGGCAGTTCCGCCCACAGCCGCCCCGCCCAAACCCAGTACGACACCGTCACTGGCTATGACGATTACACGCTGCTGCGCTGCGAACTGTTTACGGGACGCACCCACCAAATTCGCGTCCATTTGGCGTACATCGGCTTTCCGATTGTGGGGGACAAAGTGTACGGCCGTCGCAAACCCAGCATCCCACTCAAGCGACATTTTCTACACGCGGCGGTTTTGCAGGTGAAACGGCCGTCTGACAATGAAGAACTCACGCTACACGCCGAACTTCCACTTGAACTAGAAGCCATCCTCAAGCAATTAGCGGAATAATCCGGTGAGCGCTCTGTTCTGGCTGCTGTTTCTCATACTTTATGCCAGCTACATTTTGCTAATAGGGCCACTTTCAATCTGGCTGCTGTTTAACGCGCAAACGGCCGTAGGCACCATGCTGGCCACGATGGGCACCATTTCTTTGCTGCTGCCCGCACTGGTGGCAGCGCGGCTAGTGAAACCGCAAAAAGCCGTCAGCCGTTTATTGGGCGTAATGATCGGGCTGCTTGTTGGCTTGGCAA
Organism: Ardenticatenaceae bacterium; assembly: GCA_020634565.1. Taxonomy (GTDB): domain Bacteria; phylum Chloroflexota; class Anaerolineae; order Promineifilales; family Promineifilaceae; genus Leptofilum. The sequence goes on along the minus strand of JACKBN010000003.1, from coordinate 389,147 downwards.
CGGCCGTTCTGCTCAGCACACCTTCTAGCAAACCCAACCCAAACTCCCCCGTGCAGCATCGCTACTTTCGGGAGGAAGGATACGGCCGTTTCAATCTCACCAGCATCGCTCCTGAAAGTGAGCAGGTAAACCTTGGTTTTGCCCTCATGCCCTATGTCGATCCATTGCTCACAGTTGAACAATCCCGCCGCGTTTCCCAATTTACCATGGCTTTGTACCGCGAGATGGAAAGCGATCCGAATTTCCACGAACTCGGTTCAGCCATGAACCTGGCGTATGATGAATTGGTGAGACGGCCGTTTGACGCCGGACACTACTACCTCTACATTCCTCAAAATGCACCACCCGAACCGTTACCGGCTATCGTCTTTTTGCACGGCAGCGCGGGCAACTTCAAAGCATATACCTGGGTCTGGACCAAACTGGCTGAGGCCGAAGGCTACATCATCATCGCGCCCAGCTACGGCTTTGGCAACTGGGACGAAGCGGGCGCGGCGACGGTGCTTGAAGCCATTGCTAATGCCAAACAGCAAGTTGCCATCGATGAAGAGCATCTTTATCTGGCAGGCTTATCAAATGGCGGATTGGGCGTTTCCCAACTGGCAGCAGCTCAGCCAGAGCTGTTTCGCGGACTCATCTTCCTATCTCCCGTCATGAACGACACCCGTTTTCTGGCCCATTGGGCCAACCGCCCCATCCTGCTTATTTCTGGCGAGGCAGATAAACGCATTCCGCTAAGCTACATACAGCAGCATGCCGCCAGCCTAGAGCAAGCCAACGTAAACCTCACGACCATCATTTACCCAAATGAAGATCATTTTCTTGTTTTCTCGCAGCCAGAGAGTATCATGCAAAATGTAACCATTTGGCTGGAGGAAACCCAATGAAATCCTTAGATACCGTGGCGCAAGCAAACCAAAATTTATGGGAAAGTGAAGTGCAAAAAGGGGGTGGCTACACGCGGCCCTGGCTGGACTTGGATCGGGAAGTATTGGCTGAGTGGGTAAACGGCCGTCTCCACCCCATCCCCTACCCACTTTACGAACTGTACCCAACCAGCCTCATGCAAAACGCAGCGGGCAAGGATGTACTTTGTTTAGCGGCGGGAGGTGGACAACAATCGGCCGTATTTGGCCTGCTTGGGGCCAACGTAACCGTCGCTGATTTAACCCGAGGGCAGCTCAACGGGGATGAAAAAGCGGCCGCTCACTACGGCTATCCCATCACCACCATCCAGGCCGATATGCGCGATCTTTCCGACCTGCCGCGCAATGCCTACGACCTCGTCTTTCAGGCAGATTCGCTGGCTTATGTGCCCGACGTGCGCCAGGTGTATGCTCAGGTCAGCCAGGTACTGCGCCCCGGTGGCCTCTACCGCATGAAGCACACCCAGCCAGCCGTACATCGCACCGCCTGGAACGGCACCGCCTACGAAATCACCGCCCCCTATGCGGAAACCATCCAGCACCGCGACGACGGCGGCATTGAGTTCCGCCACCACCTGGACGACATTTTTAACGGCCTGCTGGACAATGGTCTCGCCATCCAGCGCGTCTACGAATCTCCCTACGCCCAGCAGAGCGAGCTACTCAATCACGCCGCGCCGGGCAGTTGGGATCACGAAATGCGTTACGTAGCCGGTGGCTTTGTCATCGTTGCCCAAAAGGCTGCCTAAAACAAAAAGTGGCGGCCAAAGCCACCACGTAGAATGATCCAGGTTTACCAAAACTGCTTACTAGCGGGTCTCTGCCCCGTTGCGATTTTGTAGCGGACGATAGCCATTTTTGCTCAGCGGCAGCGAAATAGCAAAGGTGCAGCCTTCACCCTGCTGGCTAATACACCAGGCACGACCACCATGCCGCTCGGCAATAGAACGCACGATAGCCAACCCCAAACCAGAGCCTTTTACCTTTTCCGTACCGCGCTGCTTAACACGGTAGAACTTCTCAAACAGACGGATTTGGTCCTGTTTGGGAATGCCAGGGCCGCTGTCTTGCACGCTCAGCACCACCTCGCCATTCTTCTGTTCGGCGCGCAGCCACATCGGGCCGCTGTTAGGCGCATATTTGATGCCGTTGCCCAGCAAGTTGGTCAACGCCTGGCGAATGAGCGAGCCGTCGCCAACCACTGTTGAAATATCCTCTGGCACGTCTACCTGGAGCTTAATGCCGGCCAAATGCGCATGCTGCCAATATTCCTCGGCAATGCCATCCAGGAGCGGCTTCACCTCGATTCGCTCCTGGGCCAAATCCACCCCCGCCTCGATACGGCCGAGATCGAGCAAATCGTCTACCAACTGCGACATCTGGTCGATGCCCACCAGAATTTTGTCCAAATATTCATGCTGCTTGGGCGAAAGTTCATCCACCATGGGCACCATCGTGGCATAGCCGCGCATATAGGTAAGCGGGCTGCGCAAATCATGGGAGACGGTCGCCACAAAGTCGGACTTCATCTCATCAATTTCTTTGAGGTGCGTGATATCCCGCAGCACAGCAACGCGGCCAAATACCTGCCCCTCATTGCTGACAATGGTGGAGGCGCTGGCATAATACGTCTTGCCGTCAGGCATAGGCACTTCCAAATTGCGCGTATGCTCATCCTCGCCGGTAAGCGCCTTCACCAGCGGTACCGGCTCTATGACTTTGGCAATTGGTCGCCCGGTGACTTTGCTGGCATTGAGGCTAAAAATTCGCTCGGCGGCCCGGTTGATAAGCAGAATCCGCTCCGTTTGATCGGTCACAATCACGGCGTCGGTGGTACTGGCCAAAACGGCCGCTAACCGACGACGACCACCCTCTGCGGTAGCAAAGAGGCGCGCATTTTCCACGAGAACGGCCGTTTGACTGGCCAGCGTCACCAATAAATTACGCTCAGAAATATCATAGCTGTGCGCCTGACGGTAACCCAGCCATAAAATCCCCTGGAAACGATCATGCGAGTACAGTGGAATGGCAACCAGAGCGGGGACCGGCGGTTCCGCCTCGCGATCCAGATCTAACGCAGCACGAATCTGGTTGGGTGTGGCCAGCATCAGCTCTTGCATATGGCGTAGGCGAGTCATGATGGGTCGGTCCAGCGCCTTCATGGATTCTGCCGCCGGGCCTTCACCAAATGAAAGCGGATTGCCGCCGCTGGGATTGAGCACCACCGCGCGCGCACCCGCTGCGCCAGTACCACGCAGCGCTCCACGCAAAATAGCAGGAATACCCTGATTCAGATCGATACTGGTCGAAACATCATGGCTGGTGCCCAGCAGCAGCGACAAATCGTTGAGCTGTTTGCGCGTGGCCCGCTGCATCTGGATAAACGCCTGATTTAGTTCACCAATTTCATCTTCACGCTGTTCTAGTTCAGTGGCAGCCCAACTGCCGCCCGCTGCCATCGTTTTGCTAGCGGCCACAATTTTGTTGATCGGCTGGGTGATGTCGCGCCCCAGCAGGGCAACGTTGGTGTAAAACAGGGCTGTGCCCAGCAAAAGCACCAACAGCAACGGCCACCCCATCTGCAGGGCTTGTCCCATGACAATTTCGTAGGGAACGGCCGTTACCACCGTCCAGCCCGGATCCGCCACCTTTTCTGCATAGACCAACTCGCGCGTATCGCTGCCTTGCAACCAGCCCCGGTACGCCCGGCCGCTGTCTACGCCGGTAAACCAGAGATTGTGCAGCTCATCCGCCTCATCTGGCCAGTTTGCCCGTAAAAAGTTACTTTGCGGATGGGCAATAATTTGCGACTGTTCGTTTACCAAAAAACCAGTGCCGCCACCCACGGTGCCCTGCAAGCCTACCAGCAGTTCATCCAGGCTAAAGTTCGCCAATCGTCCGATGAGAACTGCGCCGGTTTCGCCATCTGACGCGGCCACAGGTACAACCAGGCTGAGCACCTGATCTTGCGTGGGCATGTTGGCCAGGGACACATTTCTGGAGTTTGGCGTAAATGCCTGGGCAACGGCCGTTGCTTCATCATCTGCCAATTCCGGGGGCGCTTCATCGGGAGGGTAAACGGCCGTTATTTCCCTGTCACTATTCACCAGCAGCAGCTGTTGATAGCTGGGATTCCGCGTGTACAGTTCTGCCAGAGCCGCGCGGGCAACGGCCGTATTGCTGCTCACCAAAGCCGTTCGATCGGCTTCAAACAGGGTGAGTTGAGTATCCAGTTGATTGACAAATTCGGGAATCTCTTCGGCCACTACGCCAGCATTGTAAGCCAGCTGCTTCACAACCAGCCGGGTGGAAACGGAGATCGCCAGATTGTAAACAACAGTGATGGAAAGGGTAATGAGCACCGCAGCAAAGGTGAAGTAGTTAAGCTGGAGCCGTTTTTGCAAGCTGCGCCGGGTGGGAGAAGGGATGAGGGGTTGAGACGGTCGTAAATCGGGTACATTGCGCAAAACGAAGGTCACCACACCACCAGCAACCAGCCCTTCCAGCAAGCGCGGCCAAATATTAGCCGTCGCCACCACCAATCCCTGATCCATGGCTGAGAGGCCGCGAACCGGCACGGTCACAAAGGTACCCATCCCGCTAAAAATGGTGAGCAGCAAGCCGCCCAACAAACCAATCACCCAGGGCTGCCGCAGCCAGTGATACACTCGACCAATGTAATTTTGTTGCAAAAGGAAGGCGAGGGAAACGGCCGTAAATGCGCCCCAGAAAATATCAAAAAGCTGGTGGGTTTGCCCTAACGTCACGCCTAAACCGGTGGCTGCCCCCACAAGCAGTGCCCCGGCTGGCCCCACCACAATGCCTGACAATAACAAGGGAATCAGGCTAAGCAACATGGCAGCGCTGGCCGGCAGTTCGGCTACGGGCGGGGAGATAAACTGGAAGCGTAAGGGAAGGAGTTGGCTGGCAATCAGGCCAGCCAGCGAAAGGGCACCCGTCCAAAGCCACTGTTTTCGGGAAAACCGGCTCAGGTTAGGGCGGAAACGAACGATCAAATAAGCAAAAAGGGCTGCACAAAAAAGCAGAAGCAAGTAGCCTACCGCACGGTTCGGCAGGTCAAGCGAAACTTCCCTACTTACACCCCACAGACTTACTGGCATACGGTTGTTCTCTTCACGCTGAGAGCTTTTTCCCCTCTTTACTGACCTAATTTATTTTCTTAAACAAACAAAACAACTTAGTACAATACAATAATTCAATTAGTTTGCTTTGGCCAGTAACTAACGGATCACTTCTCGTGGCTTACTTTACAATAACGATACTGCCTGTTGATTATATCATGCGCCTATAGCCATAGCAATCTACACAGATAGTAGATTAATAGACAATGGTCATGCAAATGAAATTTGTTTGTCATTTGTCTCGTTGTCAACTATCATCCCGCCAATGAATTCTCGCCGCCGTACCTACCTTATTCTGATTGGGGTCATCCTGCTAACCATTCCTTGCTACATTGCAGGGGTAGTCTTGCTGGTCATTGCCCCAGATGCACCCGTTTCTGACTTACCGCCCACACTGCCCGTTGTGATTTCACCAACAGCCAGCAACACAGCCACAGAAGCGGCACCTCCGGGCACGTTAACGGCCGTTCCCACCAGCACCCCATCTGCACCAACCGCCACATTGCCCCCCACACCCGGTCAATTCCAAACGCCTGTTGTGGTACCAACGGCAACAGCCACCGCCACGGCAACAGCTACCAATACCAGCACCGCTACCCCCACTGCTACCGGAACGGCAACGGCGACGGGCACAGCCACCGCTACCAGCACGGTAACCGCCACGTCCACCCAGGCAGCTTCACCCACAGCCACCAACACCATCGCACCGACCGCTACGGCCACCGGCGCAGCCACCGCCACCAGCACGGCAACTGCTACGCTCACAGCCTCGGCCACCAGTGAAGCAACGGCGACAACAGAAGCAACCGCAGAAGCAACAGCAACCAGCCAACCTTGATGGTTCCGGCAACAAATGAGAGCATCTATGGACACATTCAAACTTTTACAAACCTTAACTGAAACACCCGGCCCCTCCGGCAATGAAAAAGCGATTGCCCAGACGGTGCGCGAATGGTGGGACCCTTATGCCGACCGCTTTGTGAGCGACCATGTGGGCAATTTGATGGCCATTAAAGAAGGCAGCGGCGATGGTCCCCGGCGCACCATTTTGCTGGCGGCTCACATGGACGAAATCGCCTTGATGGTGCACCAGATTGTGGAGCACAATGGCAATGGCTTCCTGCGCGTCACCAACGTGGGCGGCGTGGACATTCGCCATTTATACGGGCAGATGGTGGTGGTTCATGGCGAAAACAAAAGTTTCCCTGGCGTGATTGGCAGCCTGCCTGGGGCCATGTTGCCCCCGGAGAAACACAATAAGCCATTTGGGTATGAAGAGTTGGTGGTAGATGTTGGTCAGCCCATGTCCACAGTAAAAGCCGAAATCTCTGTGGGCGATTTTGTGAGCTTTCGCCAGCCGCTGCGTAAATTGCTGAACGGCCGTATCTCTGGCAAGGCGCTGGATAACCGGGCGTCCGTCGCGGCTGTCACCATTTGCCTGGACTATCTGAGCCAGCGGCAGCACAGTTGGGACGTAATCGCTGTGGCCACCGTGCAGGAAGAAACTCGCCTGCTGGGTGCCTTCACCAGCGCCCACTCGCAAGAGCCAGACCTGGCCATCGCCATCGACGTGACGTTTGGCAAAGGACCAGGGGCTAGCGACACCGGCACCTTTGAACTGGGCAGCGGTCCGGCGCTCGACTTAGGGCCAAACGTTCACACCGGCATGTACAAGGCGCTCAAGAAAACGGCCGAATCCCTGGAAATGTCCATCAGCACCGGCACCCACAGTCGCGCCAGCGGCACCGACGCCTTTGGCGTACAGGTAGCTCGCAGCGGCATCCCCACCGGCCTCATCTCCATCCCCCTGCGCTACATGCACACGATGGTAGAATCGGTAGATATGAAGGATGTAGAGCGATGCGGCCGTTTGATGGGCGAGTTCATTGCTCAACTAGACGACAAATTTTTGGATGACTTGGCCGCAGGAATGATGGAGGAAGACAGTAACCAGTAATCGGTGATCGGTAAACGGATGACCGATTACTGATTACAGATTACCGACTACGGATAACCGATATGAACGAACTACTCAAAAATCTTACAGAGGCCGTCGGCGTGTCTGGCGAGGAGAAAGAGGTGCGGTTGCTAATTCGCGATCTCATCGCTGATCACGTGGATGAATGGCATGTTGATGCGATGGGCAGCCTGATTGCCCTGAAAAAAGGGACCGGCGAGGTTAACCTGCGCGTGATGGTTGATGCCCACATGGACGAAGTTGGCCTCATCATCACGGATTACGACAGCAACGGCACGCTAAAATTTAGCGGCGTCGGCGGTTTTGATGACCGCGCCTTGCTGGGCAAGGTGGTGCAGGTTGGCCCCAAAAAGATCACCGGCGTCATCGGCGCGCGCCCCATCCACCTGCTGAACGCCAGCCAGCGCAACAGCGTGGTGAAGATGGACGACATGCGCATTGACATTGGCGCTAAAAATAAGGATGCTGCCAGCGGCAAAGTGAGCCTCGGCGAACGGGCTGCCTTTGTGACGGAGTACGAAGAGTTAGGGGCAACGGCCATCGGCAAAGCGTTTGATGATCGGGCTGGCTGTGCCGCACTGATTGAGCTTTTGCGGGAACGGCCGTATCCCTTCGACCTCATCGCCACCTTCACCGTACAGGAAGAGGTGGGCTTACGCGGAGCCACCACCGCCGCCTACGGCGTCAACCCGGATGTGGCCCTCATTTTGGAATGCACCCCCGCGTTCGACTTGCCCAATAAAGACGATGTCAGCCCCAACGTGGCGCTGGGCCAGGGGCCATCCATCTATGTGATGGACAGCGGCACGGTGCAAGACCCGCGCCTGGTCAGTCTCATTACCCAAACAGCCGCCGACAACAACCTGCCTTTCCAGATTCGTCGGCCGGGCGGTGGTGGCACCAATACGGCCGTTATCCAGCGCGTGCGGGGGGCAATTCCAGCGGCAACCATTGCCGTGCCTGGGCGGTATGCGCACACACCCACCATGATGATCAACCTGGATGATTATGCCAATGTGGTCAAATTGACCAAAGCGACCTTGTTGAATTTAACAGAGGATATTGTGAAGCGTAATTGAGTAATTTGTAATTAAGTAATTACCGAATTACTTAATTACCGTTCAAACTCTCACGCCAATTACCGAGGAAATTATGAACGATTTAATCAAAAAACTGGTAGAAGCATACGGCCCCTCGGGCTTTGAAGACCAAATGCGGGATCTGATCCGCCCCGAAATTGAAAAATATGCTGATGAAATTTCGGTAGATGCGATGGGCAACATGATTGCCCTCAAAAAAGGCAAAGGAAAGGGTGGTCTGAAAGTGATGATCGCCGCCCACATGGACGAAATTGGTTTGATGATTTCGCACATCACCGAAGATGGCTTTTGCCGCTTCACCAATATCGGCGGCATTTACCCACACACACTCATGGGCAGCCGGGTACAGTTTGCCGACGGCCGTATCGGCATCATCTACAGCGACCGCATCACTGACCGCAGCAAAATTCACGGGCTGGACAAGCATTACATCGACGTGGGTGCCAGCAGCAAGGAAGATTGTCCGGTGAAGGTGGGAGACGCGGTGGGCTTTGTACGGCCGTTCCTGGCTCAAGGCAAAATGCTCAGCGCAAAAAGCATGGATGACCGCATCGGCTGCGTAATCGCCATCGAAGCAATGAAGCGGCTCAAAAAATCGCCGCACGACATTTACTTTGTCTTCAGCGTGCAGGAAGAGGTTGGCACACGCGGCGCACAGGCCGCCGCCAACATGATCGATCCCGACGTGGGTATTGCTCTGGACGTAACGCTGGCTGGCGACACGCCAGAACCAACCCCCATCGCCGTGGAATTGGGCAAGGGCACGGCCATCAAGGTCAAAGACACGGGCATGATTGCCCACGCTGGCCTGGTCCGCCTCATGAAAAAGCGCGCCGAAGAAGCTGACATTCCCTACCAGCTCGAAGTACTCACCGGCGGCTCCACCGACGCCCGCTCCATCCAGATTGCTAACGGCGGCGCGGCGGCGGGCTGTATCTCCATCCCCTGCCGCTACGTACACTCCCAAAGCGAAACCGTGCACGCCGACGACGTCGAAAACTCTGTCAAGCTCCTGGTTGAAATTCTCTCGAAACCCATCGAATTGTAATACTTCAAGCGGCAGTTGCTCATTTTTGGGTGACTGCCGCTTTTCAACTCTCGGCAAAAGCCAATCCGCAAACCAAAATTAGCACTTATGTGCTATAATTCCACTTCCATTTCTAAACCTGGAGGATGCGTTTGCATGAATGAAAATGAGTCGTTCTTTTGGGAACTCGCGGAGCCATTGTTGGCACAGGATCAAAGCCTTACCAAAAGCACCATGATGGGTTTTCCTTGCTTGCGAGTAAATGGAGATTTTTTCGCCTCGGTGCACCAAAAAACGGGTGATTTGATTGTGAAGCTGCCCGCCAGCCGGGTGCTCGATTTAATTGAGACGGAAGTGGGAGAGCCTTTTGCGCCAAACGGCCGTCGCTTCAAAGAGTGGCTTTCCGTTCCCAACCGAGACGCCGACTTATGGACGCAGCTCATCAACGAAGCGCGTAAATTTGTTGAGGCAAAGTCCTAAATCATTGAATGGTGCCGGGGAAGAGGCGCACCCAAACCCAGGAGATCGTCATGGTGGGGATGGCCTGCGTCAGGGGGATTATTGCCTCGACGACAGAAACGCCGCGCAGCGCTTTCAAGCCCAGCCGGTCCAGAATGACCCAGGAGATAGGCGCCGCCAGAAAGTCGAGGCCAAAATCCAGCAGGTCGATCATCAGAACAACCACCAGCGGTGTCAGCAGCAGCGTTTCACCAAAGGTTGCGTTCGGGGGAATGTGTAAACGCTTCACTTTGCGCCACACAACAACCAACAGCAATAGCGCCAAACCGAGCGAGATGCCCATCAGGGTGAGCAACGTAATACCAAATGTGCGAAAAAATTCTGCTAAGTCCATAGTCGTTTGGGATTTCCCCAGAAATTGCCCGATGAGCAAGTTACATCGCGAGAATCTTCCGGGGAAATGAGTCTCCTAAAAAATCACCTGCCACAAAAAGATAACGAAGATAAAAAGTCCGCCAATGAACTGGATGATGGTGGCGACACCCCAACCAGTTAGCCCCCCGATGCCTGCTTTTTTAGCAATTTCCCAATCGCCGTGCTGCCAATATTCGCCCAGCAGCAGCCCCGCAATGTAACCGGCAATAGTGCCGATTATGGGGAAAATGAAGGAGCCAACTACCGCGCCGACCGTGCCAATGAGCATGGATTTGACCGACGCGCCCCCTTTTTTAGCGCCAAACAGGGTTAGCCAGATGTCGGAGGTGCCGGTGATGAGGGCAATAAGGCTGATAATGATGAAAGATGCGGTGGAAACGGCCGTAAATCCATCCACCCAGGCATAGATAAACACAATCACCCACATGAGCAGCACCCCGGGAATGATGGGAATAATGGTGCCGATCAGGCTCAGCAAGAGTAAAAAGATGACAAATCCAACAGATACTGCTTCAAAAAGTTGGGCCACAATGCCTCCAAAAAAGAATAATTTATCGGTGGACTATACGCAGGGAATGTTGAATCGTCGCAAATTTAGAGGGAGCGGTACGCCAGCAAAAAGCGCTCAAACACACCGGAGAGATACGGCCGTAACTGCATAAAACTGTGCAGCGGCGTATCCACAAATTCGCTGGAAGCCATTCGATTCACTTTTTGCCAGGTGTATTTGTTGGGCATCGCTTCAAACCAGGTGGCGAAGTGAGGGAACCAGTTGGTGAGCACATACAGGCAGCGGGCCGCAGGAATGGCCTGGCGGAAAGCCCGCGTATTGATGCGAGAGCCCAATCGCTGGGACAAGGCCAGCATGTATGTGTCTACGATTGTCTCTTCGTTGACGGGCCACAACGGCCGTGTTTTTAGGCCACCCTCTTGCCCATTTTCCAGCAGCCCAAACTGCTCAATAAAGCTGACAAGATCACAAATGCCCGGGCCAATAGCCACCCGTTGCCAGCCCGTCAGCCGCTGATCGTCAAAAACCGAGATTTGCCAGTGGCGGTTGCTCGGATCGCCATGCAGCAAGGTGGGCGGCAGCTGGCGCAGCGGCTCCAGCAGCGGTACCGGATCATCTAGCAGGTCAGAAACGGCCGCTAGATGCGATTCGCCCAAAATGCCCGGCCAGCCACCCAAATCGCGCATCACCACCAGTCCATTGGCCGCCTGTAAAAAGAGCGGCGCCAATTGCCCAGCTTGCGACAGCGCATGTTCAGACAAAACGGCCGCTGGCCCTTCTTCAAAATAAACCGACTGCTCGGACACAAGGGTAGACCATTTGTATTCAGTCCGATCCAGCCGATGCAAAAAACCGGCATTGACCAAATCGCTGGTCTGATTCAAGAAGGTGGCGTGCATATGCGCCAGCTTCTCCACAATGGCATTCACATCAGAGATAGACCAGCGATCGGGAGAAACGTCGTTAGGAATGTCATCCAGCACTGCCCATCCCTTGCTGTCGGTCTCTGGTTGGTGCAAAAAGTGACAGCTGGGCACCAGGTGTGGCAAACGAAACGCAATGTCCCGGTAAAATGCCGCTTCCGCTGGTTCCACATGCCGACCAAGCAGCGAGATAGGGTCCGACTGTCCAGCCAGCGTCAGCAGGTAGCGTTTCATACGGGGGCTGTCTTTGCGTTGGGGATCAATGGGGCTGGCAGAAACGGCCGTTACCACCAAGTCTTGCACCTCCATGTGTTCCCGTAGAAGTGCTGTCCAGGCGTTGGGGTCGCGTTTTTGCAGTTGGGCAGCCAGCAACTTTGATTGTCTCATCGTGACACATTGTAAAAGCTAAGCAGGTGCCTGACAAGCGACGAAGCCCCACCGGAACCAATTCTATTGAACTATTTACGAAGCGTTTTGCCAGCGCTGGTGGAACCTTTTCCCCTCAGCTGACGTTCTGCTAATAACCCTGGGGATTTTGTTTCACTAAACGCCAAAATTAGGAGATAGAAGAAAATGAACGCCAAACGTTTTACCTGGCTGGCGGCGCTGACCGTCATGCTGTTCCTGCTGGCTGCCTGTGGTGGCGGCGCTCCAGAAATGGTGGAAGACACCGCGCAGGTAGACACCGTGCAGGTAGAAGTAACTCGTGTTGTCACCGAAACCGTAGTTGAAGAAGTTGAGTCCGCCGCAGATGTAGCGAACACAGTGGCTCAACCTCAAGCACGGCTCATCATCAAAAATGGGGAGCTGGCCATTATGGTGGTAGATACGGATACGGCCGTTGCCAGCGCCACCCAACTCGTCGCCGACCTGGGTGGTTACATCATCAGCCAGCAAATTTTCGATGTGCAAGTTGGGCACAGTGCCGCCAACATGCAGTTGGCCGTGCCCGTCACCCAGTTTGAGACGGCACTCACGCAGCTGCGCCTGCTCGGCGAAGTGACCAACGATTTTGCCGGCGGGCAAGACGTCACCGATGAGTTCGTTGATCTCGGCTCCCGCCTGGACAATCTGATCGCCACCCGCGACCGCCTGCGCACCTTCCTCGACAACGCCGAAACGGTCGAAGAAGCGCTGCGCATCAATGACGAACTCAAAACAGTTGAGGAAGAAATCGCTATCATTCAGGGACGGCGCAACTATCTCAGCGATCGGTCTGCCTTTTCCACCATTGATCTGTCGCTACAGCCGCTGCTGCCCACGCCCACCCCCTCGCCCATTCCCACGCCTTCTTCCTGGCAGCCGGGCAACACTGCCCAGTTGGCCATGGTCAATCTGCAAGAATCTGCCCAGGAAACGGCCGATTTTTCCATCTACTACGGCATCGTTTGTGGCCCCTGGCTGCTGCTGTTGGCCCTGGTAGGCTGGCTAGGCTGGCGCGTCAATCGCCGCTTTGGTTGGTGGACACGATAACCAGAATGGACCAATTTTCACAGGTGATGAATCATCAAGATAGTTCTTAAATTGGTCCATTCTTTCACACATGTGTACATGTTTCAAGGAGGATTCTCATGCCAAAAAGAATATTTATGTTAACTTCAACGCTATTTTTAGGACTGCTGGCACTCTGGCTATTATGGCCCGAAAACCTGGTCGCACAAACCGATGATCGGCTGGTGATGAAAGAAGCAGACCTCACGTTAACGGTCGGCGAGACGCGTACGGCCGTTCAAACTGCGCTCAATCTGGCCGAAAGCTACAATGGGTATGTGCTCAACCAGCGACAGTGGGAAACAGGCGACACCAACACCTACGGCGAAATCACGTTTGGCGTGCCCGCCGACCAATTCGAAGGGCTGCTCAATGCCCTGCGCACGCTGGGCACGGTAGAGGATGAGCAGCTAAGCGGGGTCGATGTGTTGGCAACGGCCGTTGATCTGCAATCTCGTCTGGACAATCTCACCACCAACCAGTCCCGCCTGCGCACCCTGTTGGATCAAGCGAACACCACCACCGAAACGCTAACCGTCCACCAGCAGTTGGTACAAATCGAAACCGAAATTAGCGCGCTGCAAGGAGACTTGAACTTTTATAACGGCCGTTCCGCCAATGGCCTCATTACCCTGCACCTGACCGCTCTGCTGCCCACGCCCACCCCCACACCGCTGCCCACGCCGCAAAGCTGGTCTGCGGCCAACACAGCCAAACTGGCCAGCGTACGCACTCAGGAAAACTTCCAAAATGTGGCCGACTTCACCATTTATCGCGGTATTACCTGGGGGCCGTGGCTGCTGTTGTTGGGCTTGCTCAGCTTACCGCTCCTGCGTCTGCGGCGACGACATATTTCCCGGCAAAGCCGCCCAGCGCCAACGGAAAATGAGGAGATTACCCCCCCAACAGCGTAAACCTATCAGATTTGTGGTAGATTTGTTTGGCTGGTGTCAGATTTATGAAAGCTAGATAGCGGTTAAGCGTGATAGGATGATAGTGTATTAAATTTGTACTGTGAAGTTGTGACACGAGGAGGTGCACTGTGATCGCTATACAATTGTCAACCATCATTATTATTGCGCTAATTGCGCTCATTATTGGCATTGTTGTGGGTGTCTCGATGAGCCGGCCGGTGTCTAGATTTTAGGCAGGTAAGAAACGGCCGTTAGCGGCCCAAATGTGCACTTAGATGCTTGCCTTTTAATTCATAATCTTGTACCTTTTCCCGCAAATGGTTTGTGAATCAACGCAAACCATTTGCGGGTTTTTTAATTCCCAAACGTGCCACTGCTTTTCGATTCAACGATGCGCTTAGATTTTCTGAAAACAAAATTTTTACTGTTTGGTTCTTAACCAAACAGTTTAGGTTTTTATGCAAGGAGACTTACGATGAAAAAAGCAGCATTTTTTACTTTATTTTGCCTTTTTATTTTAGGTAGCATTGCGTTTACTAAACCTCGCGCCAATTTAGCCGCAGCCGTAGACAAACCCGAGGTGCTCTCTGAATTCACACTGCCTACAAAGGGCCTGATAACCAACCAGGATATACGATACGGCCGTATTTCTACCACCTACCAGGCCGTTTATGGCCCTGACAGTTGTACACTTTTCGGTGACCCATTTTCTCCCTTGACCAGTGTCTATGAACCGGGCCCTTACACCTACACTTACGCTATCCGCATCCCCGCCAACTATCCTCACGATATTGTGCGGGTGGAGCTTTTTGACCCCGATTCTATTAATACGGTCGTAAATAGTGTGACAATTTTGCGGTCGAATACGGCCGTTAACAACGAGCTTAGCCCTACCGCCAGCAAAACATGTGGCACAGATGGCGGCTCTTCAAGCCAAACCAATCCATGTGCCCTTGAAACCGATGAGCTAAGCATCGTTAGCAGCACCGCGAACCATGACCAAATCAACCCGTACTGGTTTGTTCGCGCCGATGCCAACCGGACACCGCCATCCTCACCCGGCGGCAGTTGTGGCGAGCCAGGCAGCTACACGCCCAGCCTCAACACGGAAACCGTATATAGTCTCTATTACTTTGCCCAAAATCCGGAAGGCATGTTTAACCAAGTGCCCCTTGTTTCCTACATTGGCCAAATAGGGGATGGTGTCCGCGACAATGGTGACCACCTTACCGATCTGCGCTGGGTGTCCCCCGGTGCTGATCAGCCATTCTCACCCGTTGATTCGCCTGGTGCAACGGTTCCTGCTATTGCGCAAACCACCGACAGCTTTGAAATTGATCTCACCACCGACGTGCCCGGTATATTTACGGATGAACTAACAAACGACCGTTACCTGTACCTGGCCATTCGCACCATTTACGGCGCGTCAGAAAATGGCTTCGATATTTGGGCTGGCCCGCCCACTTATACCGATGGCGATCCTGGCGTGCCTGATGTTCCTAGTGATATTAACGCTCGCAACCTACACGTTCTTAACAACCCCGGTGCACACGATGCTGCGGGCGTAGAACTCCTCGCTCTTGGCACCTTGCCCCAAACCAGCGTCGCTTCCTACCCGGTTGACGTACCTCTTATAGACATTGGCCCGGAATTAATTGGCCAAAATATACAATTTAACCTATTCGATAACGATGCTGGCGCGCAGCCGCCCATCATTTTTTACTTCGACACGATCGCCTTCACGCCAGACGGCAACAACCCGCTGGGCTATGACCCGGCAAACACCGATTGGGCCTGGTCCTTTGGCGTTTCTGGGCAAGATGATCCTGATGGCGTAGCCGAAGGCGTGCGCTGCTTGCCAGGAAACTGCAACAATCAATGGGTCAGCCCGTCCTACCAGATCACCGTTCCGGGAAATCTGGATAACTGCGATTATGACAATCCCACTATGGATGAATGCACGCCTTTTTATGGCGGGCGGCTCATGGCAAGATTTAACCAGGGCATAAACAACTTGCACACTTGGCAAATATCTCTGCCTCAGGAACCAGTCGAAAATCCCCTGAATCCAACTTTGGGCTGTTCTGCCTTCCCCATCTCCATTAGCGAAGTTGCTCGTTCCGTGACAGCACCTGGCACCGGCATAAATCCGTTCCCGGAAGCAGTCGAATTCACCTACCCCACAACGCCACCCAGCTACGCCAGCTTCCTGGATCACCAAGAAGATGTGCCACTCACAGCGGCCACCCCCGGTGACATTTTCCGCGTTCAAAGTGGCTTTGGTACGGGCAATTTTGGGTGGCTTGTTTGGAATATTGGCGTTGATGCTAACGCAAACACCCTCACAAACAGCCTCACCTGGCCCGGGGACAGTACAGATTACACGCCCTGTAGTGGCCCTGGCTGTCCAAGTGGTGCAGGAGTTCCTGGTTCTGGATTTGAGTACAATGTATCTGGCTATATTGAACCCGTAGACGCTACTGATCAAGCATTGCATATTGGCGATTGGGTTGCAGCAAATACCGGTGCTGTTAATGTGAGCACGATACGCGATCAGCTAAACGCCCACATTGATTTGGAGCGCACGCTACGCTTACCGATTTGGAATAATGCCAACGGCACTGGCCCAAATGGCATTTACCAGAACAGTCAATTCGCGATTTTCCGGCTCATTGGCTACAACCTTTCAACCGATTGGCTGCTGTTAGAATTTGTGGGTTTTGATACCAGTTGTGGGCAGTTGAGTGCGGCACCTACGGCCGTTTCTCTCACCGGCCCCACTACAGGCGAAACCAACACCAGCTACGACTTCACCGCCGACATCAGCCCCAGCTTTGCCAGCACGCCCATCACCTACACCTGGGAAATCAGTGGACAGACAACCATCACCAACACAGGTGGCATTAGCAACACCGTTTCCTTGAGTTGGGATAGTGTGGGGAGTAAAGATGTGGTGGTAACGGCCGTTAACGACACCGGCTTCTCAGTCACCCAAACACACACCATAGACATCACCCTACCGGAGCAAAAAATCTACCTGCCGGTTGTCCTCAAAAACTAGACGAACCTGACACAAAGAACGCAAAGAAACAAAAGGGGCAAAGAATTCCACGAAAGAATTCTTTGCCCCTTCAAACTCTTTAACGTTGCGCCAAAAATCAAGCCAAATGTGCCTTCACCGCCTCGGCCACTTCCACTGGAATGCCCGGCACCGAAGCAATTTCCTCCATCGTCGCCTTGCGCAAATCATCCAGCGAACCAAAATGCGTCAGCAATTGCTTGCGCCGCTTAGGGCCAACCCCTGGCACACTGTCCAGAATAGAGGCTACGCCCGCTTTGGCCCGCCGCTTGCGGTGGCCCGTGTTGGCAAACCGATGCGCCTCATCCCGCACCCGCTGCACCAAATACAGCCCTTCCGAGCGGCGCGGCAGCAAAATGGAGGCGGCTTTGCCCGGCACAAACAGCTCTTCTTCCTGCTTCGCCAGCCCGGTAACCGGCACCTCGTTTTCCAGGCCAAACTGCCGCAGCACATCCACCGCCATGGCTAACTGCCCTTTGCCCCCATCCACAATCAGCAAGTCCGGCAGCAGCGACCAGGCCGTCTCTTTTTTCTGCTGACCAATCTGGTTCGGGTCATGCAGCTCACCAGCCAGCGACTCCTTGTAACGCTCAAAACGGCGGGTGAGCACCTCTTTCATCGCACCATAATCATCATTGCCTACCGTGACCACGTTGAAGCGGCGATAGTCGCTCTTTTTGGGCGCGCCCTGCACAAAAACCACCATCGAAGCCACCGTTTGCGCCCCTTGCGTATGGCTGATGTCGTAGCACTCAATGCGGGCTGGCGGCGATGGCAAATCCAGCGCCTCTTGCAGTTCCGCCATCGCCGTCACGTGCTTGGAGCGATCGGCCGCCCACTGCTGGCGAATCGTTTCCAGCGTATCCTGGGCATTGGTGCGGACCATCTCCACCAGCTCTTTCTTTTTACCTCGGCTGGGCACCTGAATGGTTACCTTAGTGCTTCGCTTCCGGCGCAGCCATTCTTCGATGACCAGCGCCTCGGACACCTGGTTGGGCAGCAGTACCTCACGCGGAATGTGGGCCGCGTCATCGTAAAACTGGGTGATGAATTCGCTTAGCACATCCTCGTCGGTCTCGCCTTCGGTGCCTTCGAGCATGAAATATTCCCGCCCGATGAGCTTGCCGTAGCGAATAAAGAAGATTTGCACGCAGGCATCCCCTTGCTCACGGGCAAAAGCAATCACATCCTGGTCTGCATTGGCCGCCGAGATTACTTTTTGCTTGGAGACGACCAGAGTGATTGCTTTAAGCTGGTCACGCAGTTCGGCCGCTCTTTCAAAATTGAGATCTTCAGCCGCTTTCTCCATTCTGGCCTGCACATCTTTAACAATATGCTCCGACTTGCCGCTGAGAAAATCCATCAGCGATTGAATCATGTCACGATACTGCTGCTTGTTCACCGCGCCAATGCACGGCCCATTGCACAGCTTGATGTCGTAGTAAAGGCAGGCGCGCGCGTCATTGCCGTCAATCACCCGGTCGCAGGTGAGGTAGGGGAAGATTTTGCGCAGCATGTCTAACGTTTGGTGCACCGCCCACACAGAAGTGTACGGCCCAAAATAGCGTGAGCCATCCCGCTCCATGCGCCGCGTCACGGTCACTTTGGGATAAGGTTCGGCCCAATGCACTTTGATGTAGGGATACCGCTTGTCATCCTTGAGGCGAACGTTGTACTTAGGCCGGTGCTTTTTGATGAGCGTGTTTTCCAGCAGCAGCGCTTCCAGCTCCGACTCGGTGGTAATGATTTCGATGTCGGTGATTTCGCGGCGCAGGCGCTGGGTTTTGACGGAGTCCACATTTTTGTGGAAATACGAGCGCACGCGGTTGCGCAGGTTGATCGCCTTACCCACATAAATAATTGTGCCGTTTTTATCTTTATGCAAATAAACGCCAGCTCTGGTGGGCAGCTTTTTCAGGATTTTTTGTACGTTCTCAGGTGGTGTGTACGCCATGAGCCAATTATAGCTCATTTGAGCGACGTAAACCGCCAAAAACCAGTTACAATTGGCCAAATAGCCAGTAAATCAACCCAATTTTGAACAGATTCACCCGCTGGCGCATTTTATAGGTGATGAACGTCATGACCATGAATCTCGATTACCTGCTGGAGCGCAAACAAGCCTCGGAAGACCAGATTGTGTCTTACCTGGTGGGCCATTTTTATGAGCCGATCCACCATCTGGCGCTTTCGATGTTGCAGGATGGGTTGGCGGCGGATGATGTGGCGCAAGAAACGCTGCTCAAAGCTGCCAATCGCATCCACCAATATGAACCGCACAGCAACTTGCGGGCCTGGGTATACCGCATTGGTGTGAATGAAGCGCGTGGCTACCTGCGGCGCCAAAAAGCGCGGCAGCGGATGCAGCGTTGGTTTAAGCATGAGGCGGAAGTGGATACGGCCGTTTCTCCCTCCCCCGAAGCGCAAACCATCCAAAATGAACGGGATGCCGCCCTGTGGCAAGCTGTGAGTCAGCTGCCCGAGAAGCATCGCCTGCCCATTCTGCTGCGCTACAGCCACAACCTCGCCACGCCGGAAATTGCCGAAATTTTGCAGCTTTCACCCGGCACCGTGCGTTCCAGGCTGCATTATGCCCATCAGAAATTGCATCACTTATTGAGTATGACAGGGTGATCTTATGAGCGAAAAAATTCACCAACAGGTTCGCAACTGGATAGACAGCGAAGAACTTTTAGACGCCAAAACGGAAGCAACCTTGCAGGAGCATTTGCGCGCCTGCCCCGACTGCCGCAGCTACGTGGATATGATTATTCAGCTTCGCGGAGGCGAATGGAACCCGTTCCCCCGGCAGCGGCTGAGTCAGGCAGCAACACAAAAGATCACCCAGCAGATTCGCCCCCAAATCAGGAGCAACAAAATGAAATTAAATGCTGGTGCTATCAATCTTTCGTCCGCCTTGGGCCTGATTGGCCTGATCGCCGTCGTGAGTTTATTTGCTTTGGCCTTATCCAGAATGAACCAAACGGCCGTTCCTCCCGCAACCATAACCGCAACCGAAAACTACATCCAGTACGACGGCTGGGAAACCGGCGCTGCCTTCCAATTCCCCGACACCTGGCACATTACTGACTTTGAAATAGACAACGGAGTCATTGCCATGTTTACGACGCCGCTGAACGAAACGGCCGCTCGCTGCACACCATTCCTTAACTCAGACACCAATGCCGCCGCCTGGGTTTTGCCCTTCGACCCAGTCATCCCGCTCACGCCAATAGAATTTCTGGCGCGCTATATTGAAGTTGATGAATTGAGCGTGCAGGAAGGGCCAGAAGCGGTCACGGTAGACGGCCGTTCCGCCGCCTACACCCTGGCCGAAATTCCTTGCGACGCGCCGTTTAACCAGATGACCTTCATGACCACCGAAACAGAAACCCAGCACGTCTTGTTTGGCCTGCGGCATGCCCCTGACGGAGCTGAAGCAGCTCGCACCGAGCTAGAAACCATGATCAGCAGCCTGGCAAAAGTCGATTACGCTGGCTGGCAGCTGTGGCAACCCGAAGGTTTTTTATACACTGTCATGACGCCCCAGGATTGGAACGTCTTTGACACCCTGAAGTCGATGCAGCTCACCACCAGTTCCCAGCCAATGTGGAGTTCATACGCAGATCCGAATCAACCCGTGAATCCCAATCCCGTTAATATGAACCTGTTCCACAACCTCAACAGCCAGTTCGGCGATACGCCTCAGGCGGTTGTGGAGCGCCACATTGCCCAAATGGCAGCGGAACTCACGATGGCGCAAATTCAACCACCCACCGCGCATCCGTTCATCCCAGGGTTGGTAACGGCCGTTTACACTACGGAAGATACGGCTATCTTCTTTGGCGCGCTGGCTTATCCCCACAACACTATTTCGCTGGACCCAATTGGCGCAATGGCTACCGTCCCGCTGGACCAACTCGATAGCTTTGGCGACACCTTCGAGCGCGTGCTGCGCAGCCTGAACGGCTACTACATTGCAGACATCCCGCTCCGCGACACCATCCGGGGCAGTGAATATATGCCCACGGCAACACCAATTCCGGTCACCGTACCGACGACAACAGGGAACAGCGAGCTGCCGATTACCCCCACGCCAACGGCCGTTAATGATTCCGCCGCCACACCTGTCATTACGGCCACGCCATTCCCGCCCACGGCTATTCCGCAGACCCCCTTGCTGATTACGGCAACGGCCGTTAACGCCTCCACCGAAGCACCGGTCAGCACCGCCACACCCATTCCACAGCCAACCGAGCCATGATAATGCGCGCCGCCTGAAATCATGGCAAAATAGAGGGGCAACCAAAGGAGAAAATATGGCTGACCCCTCTATTTACAAACGGCCGTCTGAACTGCTACAGCACCTCATCCGTTTCAACACGACCAACCCACCCGGCAACGAACTCGCCTGCGTGCAATACATCAACGACCTGCTGCAAGCGGCTGGCATCGAAACCACCATCCTGGCCAAAGACGACAATCGGCCCAACCTGATTGCCCGATTGCCAGGCAGCGGCACCGCACCGCCATTGCTCATGCAAGGGCATGTGGACGTGGTCACCACCGCCGGCCAAAAATGGCAGCATGATCCATTCGCCGCTGAGCTAATCGACGGCATGATTTGGGGACGCGGCGCGCTAGATATGAAAGGGGGCGTCGCAATGATGGTTGCCGCCTTCCTCAAAATGCAGATGGAAGGCGTCACGCCGCCCGGCGATCTCATCCTTACCGTTTTAAGCGACGAGGAGGCCAGCGGCGGGTACGGTGCCAAATTTCTGGTGGATGATCATCCCGAACAATTTGAAAATGTGCAGTTTGCCATCGGCGAATTTGGCGGTTTTACCATGCAGCTGGCAGGCCGCACCTTCTACCCCATCATGGTGGCCGAGAAGCAGATTTGTGGCCTCAAACTGACCGTGCAGGGACCAGGGGGTCACGGCTCCAGCCCCATCCAGGGCGGGGCAATGGCCAAGCTGGGTAACATCCTCACCAAGCTAGATAAAAATCGGCTGCCGGTGCACATTACGCCAGAAGCGCGCGCCATGTACGGGGCCATTGCCGCCAACGTGGGCTTCCCCACCAGTCTTATTTTGCGCCTGCTGCTAAACCCCGCCCTCACCAACCAGATGTTGGGCGTGATGGGGCCGATGCGGCAGCAGTTTGATGCGCTGCTGCGCCACACGGTCAGCCCCACCATCGTGCGCGGCGGCTACAAAAATAATGTGATTCCTACTGAAGTGAGTCTGGAACTAGACGGCCGTATTCTCCCCGGCTACCAACCGCAACATCTTATTCAGGAACTGCGCCAACTGCTAGGAGACGATTTTGAGATAGAGGTTCTGTTTTATGATCCGGGGCCGCCAGCCCCCAACATGGCGCTGTTCGACACGCTGGCGGGCATCTTGCAGCGGGCCGATCCTGACGGTGTGCCGATTCCGCTCATCGTGCCCGGCGTGACCGATGCTCGTCACTTTGCTCGGCTGGGCATTCAAACGTATGGTTTCATTCCCATGCAGCTGCCGCCCGACTTCAACTTTACCGCCACCATCCACGCCGCCGACGAGCGCATCCCCGCCGCCGCGCTGGACTTTGGCACCGCCGCTATCTTTGAGCTACTGTCCAGTTTTGGCTAGATCACATTTGATGCAGAGAACTAGGGTAAACGTAAACCAAGGATCGTATAGAAATCAGCGGAAGATAATGGTATTTTGTGCAGAATAAAAATAAATAAAATGAGATAATTCCTTGATTGAAATGTCAGTTCCTCGGAGGTTTTGTGATGCGGATATCAAGATATTTTCTCGTTTTTCTCCTTCTCGCAACATTGATTTTGGTTGGCTGCAATGAAAAACAAGATGTTGTGCCCACCCCGACTATGTTCCCGGGCCAAACAGCTGAAAGCGTAGCTGAGTTACCCACACCAACTGCAACCATAACCTCAACACCGACTTCGCGACCAACAAGCACATCGACTGCAACAGTAATGCCGACTTTGGTGCCTACAGAGGCACCGTCTTCTACACCTGTAGCCATCGATTATGCAACTGAAGGTACGGCCGTTCCGCCCGCCAGCGCCCCCATTACCGCAGAAAATGTAGCAAACCTCACGCAGGTTGCCCGCTGGGGTCGTGGCGTGATGCATGATGTGGCTGTTTCCGGAAACGGCCGTTGGCTGGCCGTTAGTACCGCCACCGGCATTTACCTTCATAACGCCGAAAATTTGGCAGAGGACCCGCGCTGGATTCCCACGGAAGCGCCCGTGGACCAGCTTGCCTTTTCACCCGACAGCAGCTTGATTGCGGGGATTTTGCCCAGACATGGCGCCTCGCTGTGGCGCGTTGAGGATGGCGCATTGATTCAAGCCATCCCCACCAACGCAGTTTCTCTTGTTTTCTCCCCTGACAATCAACTTCTGGCGCTCACCACGCCGTCTTATGAACTGGACGTTCAGCTCTGGTCTACCAACAGTGGTGAGTTGATCCAGGAACATCAATCCAGTTTTACCATTGCCTTTGCACCAAACGAACCCGTTTACGCAATTGTCATTCTGCAAGATGATTCAGCATTCTTAAACACTTACCTGATATCAGACCATAGTTTGGTAACCAGTTCCCAAATTGACTTTGGTGGATTTCAAGATGGTTTTACCAGCATGACCATTTCACCAGACAGCCAACTGGTGCTCCTGGGCAAAGGCAACCTTGGTGGTCGTGGTGAAAGTTCAATAGAGGTCAGGCAAATTGAAACTGGCGAGCTTTTGTATAAAATCGAACCAATTTTGCCGAAAATTCCAGGGCCATATTTTTGCGATTCAGACTTTGTGAGCTTTGAACCACTCCACCCATCCGTGCCCATTGCCATCACTTTATCTCCCAATGGGGATCAGTTCGTTGTAACCTACAAGGAACAAAACGTCGTCGGGAAAACCATTGTTGTGTATCGTCTAACAGACGGACAGTTGCTCCATAAATTTGCTAACAATATTAGTAGCGCAACTTATTCAGCAGACGGCCGTTCCCTCATCACCGGTTCAGAAGATGGCAATCTCACCGTCTGGCAAACCGATTCTTTTGCCCTCGCTCAGGCCGTCCCCGCCTATGATCCGCCCATTTCGGGCCTGGAAATCTCTGCCAATGGGCAACGCATCGCCACCGAAAGCCATTATGGCGTGCAGCTATTTAAGGCAGAAGACGGCAGCCTACTGCAAGAATTTGCGTCAGCCAGTAAGGCATCATTTTCGTCCACAGGCGAACTGCTGGCGGTCGGATTTGCCGACGGCCACATTGAAGTACACAACCTCAATGAACAAACGGTGATTTACCAAATTGACGGCGGAAATTCACCCATCAAGCAGCTGGCCTTCTCCCCCAATGATCAATTTCTGGCTGCCGTGACACAAGATTGCAACAGAGCTATTTACCAGGCGTCCGATGGCACTTACCTGTACGCATTGGAAGATTTGATTGCGGACATTGACCCCGCTGGAGAAACCAGGTTGCAAATCGGCAGTCTGGTATTTTCGCCAGACAGCAGCAAAATCGTAGCCGATTTTCAAAGTTCCCCGCAGCTTGGCATTTGGGATGTTAGCAACGGCCGTTTGACCAGTACATTTCCAGACAATGACATCGCAGGCGTCTTCAATCTCGTTCCCGTGCCCAACAGCAACCAGTTCGCCGGGTTGGGCGGCACTTACTCAACTACCGATTTCTCGGTTTGGGACTTTTCCAGTTTAGAAATGATTACTGAGTTAAGCGGACCAGATCTCGGCAACACTTACTACGTCGATCTCTCCCTTACACCGGACAGCACAATGTTTGCTGCTCCTACAAATCAAGGAACAATTGATTTTTGGCAAATTACAAATCAAGGAATGTTACAATCTATATGGATTGACACGTTTGTCTATCGGGTTGATTTTTTCTACACACCCTCTATCACCTTTTCACCCGATGGCACATCCGTAATTGTGGGAACACCGGATGGTCTGATTTATATTTGGCACGTGCCGTAAAATGACGGCCGTTAGCCTGAAGTTGAAAACGTATGGATTTTGAAAAGCTGCGGGCAGAAATGGTAGCTGACTTGCAAGAACGCGGCATTGAAGATACGGCCGTTCTGCAAGCCATGCGCACCGTTCCCCGTGAAGTTTTTGTGCAGGAAGATCATTTGGAATACGCCTACTACAATGGCGCGCTCCCCCTGCCCGCCCAGCAAACCATTTCCCAACCGTACGTGGTGGCGCTCATGCTGTCGGCGTTGAAATTGCAACCGCAGTTCAATGTGCTGGAAATTGGCACCGGCTCTGGCTACGCTGCGGCCGTGCTAGGGCAAATTGTGCAGCAGGTACACACTGTTGAGCGCAAAGAAGCGCTGGTAGCCTACGCCAATGCCCGCCTGCAACAGCTTGGCTATACGAATGTGCAGGTGCATTTGGGTGATGGCACGCTGGGCTGGCCCGAGGCCGCGCCTTACGAAGCGATTGTGGTGGCCGCAGGTGGCCCCACCGTACCTGTTTCCTTGCGTGACCAGTTGGGGGTGAACGGCCGTCTCATCATGCCCGTCGGTTCGTATAAAAAGCAAAAATTGCAGCTGGTTTGGCGTAAAAAAGACGGCCGTTTCGGCCAGAAAACCCTCACCCCCGTCCGCTTTGTTCCCCTCATCGGCAGCGAAGGCTGGGCTGACGCTGATCAGTAATCGGTAAACCGTTGTCGGTAATCCGTGACCCGATTACCGTTTACGGATAACCGATTACCAATTTATCGCACTCAGGTGGTTGACGGGCAACGGCCGTTTTCGTACCATATTCCTTAACAGCTGAAACCTTTTACCAGTTGTCAGCCGAAGGGGAAATCATGAATAACAAGATCATTTGCCCGTTTTGTGGGTCAGCAAACGAACCTGATCGTTTTACCTGCCACAATTGCCAGACCAACTTCCACCAGGCCGAGCTTTTGAAGAGTCTCTTGCAGCGAATGACTCGTTTGGAAACGGCCGTTGCTGAGATGGCTGGCAAGCCACCAGACCCCGTTCCATCCACACCATCACTTGATTTACCTGTCCCCACGCCCGTCTCCCCCCAACCAATCATCACGCCCCCAGCCAAAAAGCCACGCCAACCAGCTACCATTGCACAAACTCCCCCACAACAAACAGCTACGCTGCCAGAACCAACATCCGCAGCCCGGTTACTGGATCAACCAGATGAGTCACCCCCAGAGAAAACATGGCGAGATTCTTTACCAGAAAACATTTGGCGTGGCGACTTTTGGTTCAACAAAATCGGTTTGGGCCTGCTGCTGCTAGCTTTAGCCTTTCTCTTTAATTACGCCATTGACCAGGGCTGGATTGGCCCCGCCGTACGCGTCGCCTTTGGCTTGATTCTGGGAACGGCCTTGTTGGGCATTGGCTACCGAACCGCACAAAAACGGCCGAATTTCGGTCAGGCACTGCAAGGCGGCGGCATTGTTGCTTATTACATCACCGGGTTTGCCGCCTTTCGCCTTTACAGCCTCGTCTCGTTTCCTGTGGCGTTTGGCTTCATGCTGCTGGTAACAGTGTTGGCCTTTACCCTGTCGCTGCGCCAGCAGGAAGCGATGTTTTCACTCATCGGCGGTTTTGGCGGACTAGCCACCCCATTTTTGCTGAACACAGGCCAAAGTAACTATGTTGGCCTCATCCTTTACATTTGCCTGATTTGCGGCAGCCTGGTGCTGATTTACTTTTTCAAGGGCTGGCGAGTGCTGCTTTGGTTGGCCAACGTTAGCGGCTGGATCATTTTGACTGGCGTGATGCTTTTTGCCGGTTTGGATTACAGCAAGTCGATCACTGCTGAGAACGCCACCCTGCAAGGCGGCATCCTGTTTGGGCTGCTTTTCTTTTGGGGAATGCCGGTTTTACGCCAACTTGAATTCGCCAGAAGGCCGGATCGCCTGCCGCCAGTTCAGTTTGGCATCTTCGATAGTTACCTGGCCCGAACAAGGCTGGCTGTAAAAGAGGTGCCGCGCCTGACAATGTCGATGAATCCACTCATTGCTTTGGGGCTAACCCAGACGCTTTGGTGGATTTCAGAAACCAGCCAAGGTTTGATTGCTCTGGGAGCCGCGCTGCTGTTTGCGCTGGTGGCGGTGGGGATTGCCACCAAGTCGAGCCAAGACAAGTTGTGGTATGTGCATGGATTTACGGCCGTTCTCCTGTTCACTATCACCCTCCTCCAACTCCTCGACGGGAATTGGCTGTTCCTGGCCCTGGCTCTCGAAGCCATAGCGCTTCATGTGGGCACACGCCACCTCAAGTACATTTCCCTGGAAGTGGTGGCCCATCTGCTCTCACTGGCTGTCACCATCATGCTCTTTGATCGCCTCCTCTTCAGATTCCATCCCGAGCAATGGACCTTCAATTTAAGTTCCTTTCTGGATTTGCTGATCATCGGCCTCTGGTTTGCCCTCGTCACCTTCTTGCAAACCAAAAAGAAGTCGTTCTTCCAGCCAGTCTACTGGCTCATCGCCCATCTGGCTCTAATTCTCTGGTGGCAACGCGAGCTGGAACCTTACAATGTACCCGGCTTGGTTACGGCAATTTTTGGTCTCCTGGCCATCTTCTTCCATTGGGATGCGCGTCGCCAAAAGCATAGTTGGCAGCGCTGGGTGCCCCATCTACTTTCCCTGGTTGTCACCGTCATGCTGTTCGATCAGCTGTGGTTTGGGCGGTCGGAAACGGCCGTATTCAACCTGCTCGCCCTCTTCAACCTCATCATCATCGGCCTTCTCTTCGCCTCCTCCTACCTCTTCAAAGAGCAAGGAGAAATGCAGGTGCGTCTCTTCTATCGGTTGGTGTGTCACGCGGCGCTGCTCAACTGGTTCTGGCGAGAGTTTGACCAACTGAGTGGCCAGGGCATCGTCACGCTCGTCTGGGGCATTTACGCGCTCATTTTGTTGGCAATTTCGCTCAAATATGAAAGCTACCAGCTGCGACTGGTCGCCCTCGGCACACTATTCCTCCTGGTCGGCAAACTATTCCTGGTCGATTTGGCCACCGTAGAAACCATCTGGCGCATTCTGCTATTTGCCGGATTCGGCGGCCTCTTCCTCTTCCTCAGCTACTACTACCGCTCCTGGCTGCATTTGCCTGAACACGCCAGCTAATTCATTCCCCGGAAACCGTAAGTTTCCGGGGAATCAACCGATTACCGTTTACGGATGACAGATTACCGCTAAAATCCCTGCATGTCCCTGCCTTCCTTTTTCATTCGCGACCTGCCCGTTTACGGTGATACGATTCTTTCGCCAATGGCCGCCTACTCCGATGTGCCGTTTCGGGCCATCTGCCGCCAATTTGGCGCGGCGCTGCATTACACGGAATTTGTGCCCACCGAAGCGCTTTTGGGCGATCCCAATCCACTCTGGCGGCGGCTGGACGTACATCCGGCGGGCGAACACCCAATGGTCTTCCAGATTTTTGGCAATGATGCCCAACAAATTTTGCGGGCCGCCCAACGCATTGAATCTTGGGGAGCCGATATCATCGACATCAATATGGGCTGCTCCGTGCCCAAGGTGAGCGAAAAAGGAGCCGGTGTAGGCATGATGCGCCAGCCAAAGCTGGTTGCTGAAACATTTCGCCTGCTCAGCAAACATCTCACCGTGGCTGTTACAGGCAAGCTGCGACTAGGCTGGGACGAAGCCAGCCAGAATTATCTGGAGATTGCCAAAATCATGGTGGATAACGGCGCGGCGCTGGTGGCGCTGCACGGCCGTACGCGCAGCCAAAAGTATCGGGGCCGGGCAAATTGGGATGCGATTGCCACACTCAAGCAATCGGTGAATGTGCCGGTGCTAGGCAACGGGGATGTGCGCACCGTAGCCGACATTGATCGGCTCAAAGCGTACACAAACTGTGACGGGGTGATGATTGGTCGGGCGGCGCTGGGTAATCCGTGGCTGCTGGCGCGGGTTGATCGGGAGCAGCTGATGTTTGGGGAAATTACGGCCGTTATTCGCCAACATCTCCACGAAGCAATCAGCTACTACGGCACCCAAGACGGTCTGGAAAACATCAACCGCCATTTGAAGAAATATTTCTCTGGGCTGGCGCTCAAACCGTTTTTGCGTGCTTTTCAGGCGGTGCAAACCGTGCCTGAATTTGAAGATTTATTGGGGGTGATGGAAACGGCCGTACCATCACATCTGCCCATCGCCGAACTGCGCAAAGTTCCGCACTTTGAACTGCCTAATCACCTTCATTCATGCTAAGCTGAAGCTGACGCGCCAGCTCTTGCACGTAAGGCTCTTGCAGCAGCTCCAGATGTGTGCCGGGAATTTCATACACCTTGACGGCTTGCGTGGTTAGGCGGTCCCAGCCCATGTCGGACGGAATGGCATTATCCACATCCTCCCGCCGGAAGACGGCCAAATCGCCACTGTAGACGTCTGGTTCGTACCGTTTACGGGCTGCCCGCGCGGCGGCTAACATCTGATAATTGTGCAAATGATGGGGTAACGGCCGTTCCAATTTTTCGTAGATTTGTATCAACAGTCTGTCGCGGGCTTTGCCCACGTGACGGAGCCTGCGCTGCGTGGCCACCTTTGCGCCATGCAGCCGACGCATCCAATTAGCCCCAACACGCCGGCCTTTTTCCAGCAGCGTCTGCGGCCGTTTGGCCTGGGGCGACGCTTCTGCCAATTCTTCCAAGGTTGGTAACGCCGCCGGGGGAATCACCTGACCATTATAGCCAGGACCGATGGCATCAATTAACGCCACCAACGCCACCGCTTCGCCCATCTCGGCAAGCTGCTGCGCCATCTCAAACGCAATAATGGCCCCAAAACAGAACCCACCCACCGAATAAGGACCTTCGGGCTGCACTTTTCTAATTTCCTTCAGGTAAGCGGCGGCCATCGCTTTGACATCATCTTTAGGATGCTCCTGCTCCTGACCTGGCTGCAAGCCGTAAAAAGGTTGGTCCGCACCCAGATGCTGAGCCAGCGCCCGATAATGGTAAACGTGCCCGGCCCCACCATGCACACAGAAGAACGGCCGTTGACGACCAGAAGGTGAAATCGGCACCAGCGAGGACCAGGTTTCGTCAGCCTCATTTTGGCGCATCACCTCGGCCAATTTAGCTACCGTTGGCGCTTGAAAAATGGTGGCCAGGGGAATATTTCGCTTGAAAACTTTCTCAATCTGCGCAAACAGGGCGATGGTTTGTAAGGATTGCCCGCCCATTTCAAAGTAGTTATCATGAATCCCAATCGGGCGAATGTCCAAGACCGCTTCCCAAATATTGACCAACTGGTTTTCTAGTGCATCCGTCGGTGGGGCATAGCTGCTTTGATCAAGCAGGGCGCCTTGCTGGGGTTGAGGCAGCTGAGCATAAGCAATTTTGCCGTTGGGTGTTAGTGGAATCTGCTCTAGCTGAACAAATGCCGCAGGCAGCATATAGGTGGGCAATATTTCGGCCAGTTCGGTGCGCAATTCCTGGGGAAAAAACGGCCGTTCTGCCGCCAACACCACATAGGCCACAAGCTGCACTTTGCCCGCTGCCATAGGCAAAGCCGTGACAACTGAATTGGCCACGCCGTCAAGCTGCGCCAGCGCCGCTTCAATCTCTAATAACTCCACCCGGAATCCCCGAATTTTCACCTGCCGGTCAGCCCGGCCGTAAAACATAACCGTCCCCTCAGGCGTGTAGCGGCCTAAATCACCGGTGCGGTACAGCGTATCGGTCGGGTGTTTTGTGAGCGGACTCATCACGAAGCGTTCGCTGGTTAGCGAAGCGTTGTGCAGATAGCCCTGGGCTAAATACGGCGTGCGAATGTAAATTTCACCCAGTTCGCCAATGCCAGCCAGCTGCTGCTGGGCATTCAATACCAAAATCTGCACATCATCGATCCCCCGCCCGACAGGAATGGTTGTTTCGGCGGCTGAGAAGGCAGAATCAGCAATGTGGTAAGCCATCGCCTGGGGTGTTTCCGTGGTGCCGTAAAAGTTGACGCAGATCACGTTCGCCGCCAAAACCTGCAAGGTTTGCACATCTTGCTGCGTGAGCCGATCCCCACCAAAAAAGGCATAGCGCAGTTGGGGCAGCGCAACGGCCGTTTCTCCCGCGCCTCTTATTGCTAAAACCTGCCCCATAGCCGGGGTGAGATGGGTTACGGTGATGCCATTCTCCGCCAGCCAGCTGGCCAGCGCTCCCGGCTGCAACATCTGCTCCTGGGTGGGAATGTGTAACGTGGCGCCAGCCAGCAGCGGCGTGAAGATGTCACGCAGCAGTGGATCATGGGCCAGGCCAGACAACATCGTAAAGCGGTCATCTGGTTTCAAATCAAAGGTTTGGATTTGCCAGGGGAAGAAGTGCGCCAGCGGGCGATGTCGCCCCAAAATCCCTTTTGGCTGCCCGGTGGTGCCAGAAGTGAAAATGAGGTACGCCAAATCATCTGGCTCTACGATGACATCGGGAGGTGTTGTGGGTTGTTGGGCGAGTTCTGCGGGTACGGCCGTTGGCCCACACGGCAGCGTGAGGGAGCAAGCCAACTCAGCTTGGCCAAGCCATTCCTGGAGTAAGGCTGGCGGCGCAACGGCCGTTTCCAACTGTAGCCAGGCTCGCGGCTGCGCCTCTTGCAAATAGCCGTGCAATCGTTCCGCTGGATAGGCCGGGTCCAAAATCAAGAATGCCGCGCCAGCTTTCAGCGTGCCCAACACACTCCACACCAGCGCAGCTGCCCGATCGGCATAGATGGCCACCACATCGCCAGACCCAATCCCGCCTGAGCGTAAATAGTGCGCCAGCTGGTTGCTGCGCGTCTCCAAATCGGCATAACGCCAACTGGCTTGGGCATCCTGCACCGCCAGTTTTTCAAGGGAACGCTGGGCCTGCTGCGAGAACAGGGTGTGCACAGCCCCAGGCCACGCTTCCGGCAAAGCCAGCCGGGGATTGGGCAAGACTGCCTGAGCCGTATCGGTCACCAGTTGGTACGCCGCCAGAGTGCGATTAGGCTGTTGGATGATCTGGTTCAGCAGCGTTTGGAACTGGCGCAAAAATTCAGCCATACGCCCGGCTGTAAACAGATCCACATTGTAGATGAGACGCAGGTGAATACGGCCGTCTTCTTCACGCGCATACAGCGTTAAATCAAATTTCGCCTCGCGGTCGGTACGCGAAAGTCGCTCCACCTGCAAACCAGCCAGCTCCAGATTGTAAAGATCGACGTTCAGCATGTTGAAAAACACCTGGAAGATCGGCGTGCGGCTTAAGTCTCGTTCTGGCTTCAACTCCTCCAGCAGCTTCTCAAACGGCAAATCCTGATGCGCATATGCCCCCAAAGCCTGCGTGCGCACCTGGTTCAGCAGCTCACGAAACGTCAGATCATCGGCCACATCTGCGCGAATCACCAGATTGTTAATGAAAAAGCCAATGAGGTTTTCAATTTCGGCTCGGTTGCGGCCCGCAATCGGCGTCCCCACAACCACATCTTCTTGCCCGGCCAACCGACGCAGTAAAATATTGAAGGCCGCAAGGAGCGTCATAAACAAGGTGGCGTTTTCTCGGCGGCTCAGTGCGTTCAGCTCTGTGGTTAAGGATTCTGGCAATACCAAAACCTCCCGCCCGCCTCGGTAAGTTTGTTTGTTGGGTCGTGGGAAATCGGTTGGCAGCTCTAAAAATGGGGGCGCACCGGTTAACTGATCTCGCCAATAAGCTAGCTGCTCAGCCAGGGTTTCCCCAGACAGCCATTCCTGCTGCCATAACGCAAAATCAGCATACTGAATGGGCAGGTCTGGCAATACCTGAGGCTTGTCTGTCACAAACCCTGCATACAGCGCCGCCAGCTCTTGCAGCAAAACGCCCTGCGAAGAGCCATCAGAAATGATGTGGTGCTTGGTGATGGCCAACACGTACTGCGCATCGGCCAGCTGAAATAAGGCGGCTCGGAGTAAGGGACCGGTTGTTAGGTCGAACGGCCGTCTATTAAAATCAGCTATCCGTTCCTGCAACGCCTCCTCTTGCACCGCTACTTGCCGCAGATCCTCATGCAGCAGGGCAAAAGGCATCTCCGGCAATATTTGCTGGTAAGGGATGCCGTCAGCCTGACCAAACACGGTCCGCAAGGATTCATGTCGCTGGATGATTTGCCGAAAGCTCTGCTGCAAAGCGTCAATGTTTAGCGCTCCGTTTAATCGGTAAGCCACAGAAATATGGTAGGCGGCGCTTTCCGGTTCCAGTTGGCTCAAAAACCACAGCCGCTGCTGCGAAAAAGAAAGTGGCATTGTTTCCTGGCGGGGGACGCGAGGAATAACGGCCGTTTGCTCCACCGAAACCGACTGCCGAACCGTTATCACAGAAACCAGTTCAGCAACCGTGGGGTTAGCAAATACATCTAACGGCTCCAACTGTATGGCAAGCAGCGAACGCAGCCGCGAAACAAGCTGAGTAACCGACAATGAATGACCACCCAACTCAAAAAAATTGTCGTGAATACCTGTCTGCTCAACACGCAAAACCTCAGACCATACACTGGCTACCCTTGTCTCGATTTCGGTACGCGGGGCAACGTACTCAGTCACCCGTTCAGGGCGGCTGAGATCAGGAATAACCAATGCCTTGCGGTTGACTTTGCCATTCGGCGTACGCGGCAAGGCCTCTAACGTCACAAAAAACGAAGGCACCATATAATCTGGCAACTTTGCTTTCAAAAAGTCGCGCAGCGCCTGGCGAGATAGCGCTTCATTTTCCTGCGGCACCACATAAGCAATCAGCTTCATATTGCCCGCAGGATCTTTATGCCCAATCACCACCGTTTCACCCACACCGTCAAACGCGCGCAGCGCCTCCTCAATTTCCGTCAGCTCAACCCGAAACCCCCGAATTTTTACCTGAAAATCCTTGCGCCCTCGATGCACCAGGCAACCATCAGGCAAAACAACGCCTAAATCACCCGTCAGATAGGTACGTTCACCAGTTTCTGGATGGCTCCGAAACACCTTCGCGGTTAAATCCGGTCGCTGCCAATAGCCAAGGGAAATATACTTACTACGGACAGCGATCTCCCCGATTTCACCGGGTGCCACCGGCTCTCCCGCTTCATCCAGAATCATGACCTGCATGTTTTCCACGGGATAGCCAGGAGGCACGGTGCTGCCATGCAAAGTCGTGTTTTTATCCAGCGCAATATGGCGCATTGTGCCCGCTTCGGTAGAGCCAATGCCCACAAACAAAAGCGTATGGGGAAAATATTCTTTATATAAGGCAAAATCACTGCTTAGCGTCGCTTCGCCACCCATAATCAGGCAGCGCAGATGAGGAAAACGATCTTGCGCGGTTAACGTCTCGGTAAAGTAGCGAAAAAGAGACGCCACGGAATGATACACCGTGATTTTTTCCTCAATCAGCGTGCGCCTCAGTTCCGGCAAACCATCTTGTTTGACATCAACGTAATACAGCCCGGCTCCATTTAATAACGCATTGAAAACAACACGCACGCCCCCCATCACACTGCTGGAATAAAGCAAGATCAGTCGGTCTTGCGCGGTGATTTCGTAAAGATGCGTATTGTTCCGACAGTTGTGCAGCAAATTGCGCTGATTCTGCATGACGCCTTTCGGCCGTCCGGTTGAGCCGCTGGTGTAAATAATGTAGGCCAACGTATCTGGGGAAACCGGCAAAAAAGGATTTGCGGCTGAAACATCTGCGGCGATTTCATCAATGTTGATAATCTGACTGTCGGGGAGCGCTAATTCCTGCGCCAGCGCGTAATGTTCGCTTGTGGTAATGAGCAAAGATGGCTGGGAATCGGCAATGATATGCTCAATTCTTTCCCGGGGGAATGTAGGATCGATGGGTGTGTAGGTTTTCCCGGCTTTCAGCACACCGAGAATGGCCGCCAAAAAGTCAGCGCCCTGTTTTAGCAGTACGGCCGTAATTTGCCCAGCTACCTCTCGCTCTAAAATAGTATGCGCAATACGATTGGCCGTCTGATTCAGGCCGGCGTAGGTGTAGGTTTTGGCTGGCGTTTTAATGGCAATATGGTGCGGGTAGCACGCAGCAACTTTCTCAAATCGGGTCGCAACGGATTGTTCGATTTCGGAAAAATCAAAAGCAATACGGCCGTTGGCAGAAGAACCATTTGTACCTGAAATGTAGCCACGCTGTAGAGGGGAATTGGAGATATACGAATTGTTGCCTGTTAAAAGAAACTCGCTTTCATCAACAGTGTGCGGGGACGGCGATGATAATAAATTCATGAAGGTGTTCTTTTTTAAACCGAAAATATCGTGGATAGAAGCTTTTGACTTGTGTGAAACTTATTTGTTTCGTCAGCTTTCTGCCTGTTGCAACAGGCCTCTTGTGGTTAACAGGAGGTTGGCTACCCCAATTTAAAGAGCTCCATAGTTGAGATAGTGTAAGTACCAATGCCATCAAAACGGTATGAGTTAACCCTTACAGCTCCCATTAAGCCATTCGCCGCGCTGAGGTTCGTTGGGCAACGAAAATCCTGGCTGATAACGACTAAATTAGGCCTTGCTATTTTCCAAATTTTCGGCAAGAATAAGCGGCAACCTTGCTAAAATCATGCAAAATTTGTAAGCATTCCTGAGACTCATGAAAAACCGGCTTCACTTCAGCGTTCACATTAACCAAGCTGGGCAGCTTAACGGAAACCCCAATTCTCCACATATCTTCATTTGCCACTTTGTTTGATTACACCACATTGGTGATGCTAGCCGCATACGCGGCATATTTGGTTTTCTTATCACACAAAACCCTATAGTTCCTTAGAGGAGGAAGTGCAAATGTCTCTATCAAAGATAAGCCGTGTGCTGCTTGTCGCAGCCTTGTTGTGTTTAGGAGCGTGGTTGTTGAGTTTTAGCTCAGGGCCGGGTGTAGAAACGGCCGTACGCCAACAAGCCATCCAATCCTTTGCCCCCGCCGGAGCAGACGTCAATGCCCCAATCGATGTGCGCTCATTGCAGGCAGGTGCAGCACAACCAGTCGTCGTGAACTTGCGGGATATCCCAGCAGGCGTGCGCGACCCCAACAGCCAGCTAGATCGTTGGCAGCGCGGTGAAATTGACCTCGACGAAGTTGAAGGCATCCGTGGCGCAGCCGAAATGGCAGCCATGCAGGCGCGCTCCCTCGAACTGGAACCAAGTGCTAACGTACAGATCGCGGCCAGTGGTCCAGCAATGGCAGCACCTGCCTCTGGCACTGGCTTCGATAGCCTTGATTACACCGAATGCTGCGGCGGTGGAGGCAACGTTCCGCCCGACCCAGAGTTGGCCGTTGGCCCTAACCACGTCATTGCGGTGGTCAACGTTGCCTTTGAAATTTACAACAAAGCTGGCACCTCGTTAGTTGGCCCCACAACTTTTGCCAGCTTCATGGCCGCTAACGCTAATTGCACCGGCGTTTTTGACCCCAATGCCAACTACGACGAAGAATATGATCGTTACGTGTTGGGCATTGATGCCGACGGCGTAGGTTACTGTATTGCGGTTTCACAAACTGGCGACCCGACCGGCTCCTGGAATCTTTACTACTTCGACACAATCAGCAATCGTCGCGAATTCTTTGATTATCCCCATGCCGGTATCGGCCAAGATGCCATTTACATGGGTGCCAACATTTTCCGTGGCAACAGCTTTAGCGAAGCGCGGGTGTACGCCTTTGATAAGGTAGCCATGTACAACGGCCAGACAGCCTCCGCCGTTTCCGTTGGCATGGGTGCGGCTCACGATACACCGCAACCGCTCAACCTGCATGGTTGGGCGCAAGGCACCTGGCCCAACAGCGGTCCGCATTACATCTTTGCCGAAACCAACTACGATGGCAGCACACATACCGTCTTTGCCTGGGCCGATCCCTTTGGTGCCAATAATTTCAGCACCGTCGGCACCGTTGATCTAAATGCCGCCACAGGCGTGACGGCAGGTATGCCAATCGATACACCCCAGCAAACTGGCGGCACCTTACAAGCGAACGATTTCCGCCCACAAGATTTTGAATATCGGGATGGCTTTGCCTGGACTTCTTCTACAGTCGCCTGTAACCCTGGCGGCGGCACGGTAAACTGCGTTCGCTGGGCCAAAATCAACCCCGCCACAGCCACGGTGGCTGATGCCGGCGTTTACGGCAGCAGCGGTGAGTATCGCACCTTTGCCGACCTGGCTGTGGACGCTTGTGGCAATATGGCGATTGGCTATAGCAAATCCAGCAGCAGCATGTTCCCCGGCGTCTTTGTAACAGGCCGGTTAGCCACTGATACAGCAGGCACGTTGCAAACAGAAACGCTGGTAAAGGCTGGTGAGATCAGCTATACATCTTTCGAAACATCTGCGCCGCGCCGCTGGGGCGACTACACAGAAATGACGATTGACCCGGCTGGGACGACGTTCTGGTATTTGGGCGAATACAGCAAAAATACGGGCACGACAAACGGCCGTTGGGGCACGTACATCAGCTCCTTTAGCTATAATTGCAATCCAGGTTCTGGTGGCGATAATCCGCCTACGGTAACTATCACTGCACCAAACAACGGAGCGACGGTATCTAACACAGTAAGCATTACCGCTTCGGCTTCTGATGATAACGGCGTTACCCAGGTGGAGTTCCAGATTGATGGGAATACACTCAGCACAGATACAAATGGCGCAGATGGCTGGTCTGCCAGTTGGGACACAACAACGGCTTCTGACGGTGCACACTCTATTACGGCCGTTGCCACAGACACAGCTAACCAAACGGGTAGCAACAATATTTCCGTCACGGTGAACAATGCACCACCCAGCAGCATTTCCCTCAGCGTAAATGCCTACAAGGTGAGTGGGCGCAAATTTGCCGACCTGACCTGGAGCGGTGCGAGCGGAACCAATGTTGATGTTTATTACAACGGAACCCTCTACACCACAACGGCAAATAATGGAGCCTATACCACTAATTCACTTGGCCGCGGTGGCGGTACCTGGAGCTTCCAGATTTGTGAAACAGGCTCAACAACCACCTGTTCAGCTGTTGTATCTGGCAGTTGGTAAGTTCGTCTTTTAGCCTAAAGTAACAGTTTACAAATGAAAAAAGCGCCTCGGGTAAAACTCGAGGCGCTTTTATTTCTCTAAATTTATCGTCCTGAAAAAACGGGTGTTCGCTTTTCCAGAAACGCCTGCATCCCCTCGTTGGCATCGGCCGTGGCCCAGAGGGCATAGTAGGTGCGTCGTTCGAAGAGCAGCCCTTCACGCAGGCTGCCTTCTTGGGCTCTTTCTACGGCTTCGCGCGCGGCGATAACGGCCGTTTTCCCCCAACAGCCAATCATCTCCGCCGCCGACAGGGTTTCCGCCATGAGATCGTCGGCGGGAATGACACGAGCCACCAGTCCGGCACGTTCCGCCTCGGCGGCGTCCATCATGCGACCGGTCAACAGCATGTCCATCGCCTTGGCTTTACCCACCAGCTTTGTCAGCCGCTGCGAACCACCCATGCCTGGAATCAGCCCCAGCTTGATTTCCGGCTGGCCAAATTTGGCATTGTCCGCCGCGTAAATGAGATCGCACATCATCGCTAGTTCACAGCCACCACCGAGGGCGTAGCCAGAAACGGCCGCAATCTTCGGCGTGCGCAGCGCCGCAAACTGATCCCACGGCGCAAAAAAGTCCTCGTGGAACATTTCCATATAGCTTTTGGCAGCCAGTTCCTTGATGTCCGCTCCGGCAGCAAAGGCCCGCTCGTTACCGGTGATGACAAAACAACCCACGCTCGGATCGCGATCCAGCTCCGACAGCCGCGCCACCATCTCATGCATCATCGCCGAATTCAGCGCGTTCAACACCTCTGGCCGGTTCAGCCGCACGATGACAGTGCGACCTTGTTGTTCAATTTTTATGCTCATCTTTTTTCCTTTGGTAATCGGTTATCGGTTATCCGTAATCGGTCAAACCGATTACCGTTCACGGTTCACCGATTACGAATCCCAGATTGCCCCATACGCCGGAATGCCGCGACTTTCCATGCCGTACACCACCTGCCAGGTGAGCTTCTTGTTGGAAATCACAATCACCGCTTCGGCGTCAAATTCCTGCACGGCGTCATAGGCCAGCTGCACCAAGTCGGGACGGCCGTTTTCGTTCGTGTCCCAAATTAAAGCGTTCGGCTCAGATTCCAGAATCTCATCCACCAGCTCGTCGCCGTAAGTGGCGCGCGGGGTGCGGGTGGACCAAACCAATCGCGCCGGAGCCGTGTGCGCCAGCAGATGCGGCAGCGTCGGGCCGATACCGCTGCCGGTGGCAATCCACACCACGCGCTTAAACAACTTGTCGATGTTGCCCACGCCCGCCGTGGGAATGCCCTTCACCCAAACGTGCGACGGCATGTCGTCGATGAGTTGACCGGTCCAATCTCCGGCGCGGCTAATCGTCAGGCGAAAACCATCTTGCCCCGGCGCGGGCACGTTGGCAAAGGAGTGCCATTCGGTGAGTGGACTGCGCGAAACGGCCGTTGACGATCCAGCAAACGGCGTCACCCCATGATTAAACTGAACCAGCGCGACGTGGTTGGACGGCCGTTCAATCTGCACCGCCACCTTCTTCAACCGCAGCCACGGCAAGGCAATGCTAAACGTGACGACGAGCAGAACCCAAAAGCCGGGCGACGCCCACACCGTACCGCCCTGGTCATTGGTGAACAAAATCGTCTGCACCCAGAACAGCAGCAACGACGCCCAGCCGCCAAAGCGGTGCATCAGCTCAAACTGGTCATGGTATTTGGCCCGGAATTGTGGCATGGAGAGAGCGATGATGGCGATGAGCAGCGCCAACAGCACGCCGGTCACAATCATCGTTGCCAATGAAACACCCGGCAGCCCGTTGGCCCAGCTATAAACCAGCGAGCCAACAAACGCGCCAAACCAGAGCGTGCCGACAATTGCCCCGCCCACATGGATGCCGCCAAAGTGGTACACCTTGCCCGCCAGCGCCCGGATGCGCAGCGGCCAGCTGGTGGGCACGCTGGTGGCGATTTTGAACAACAAATTAATCACGTACTGCTGCCGAATCACAATCGCCAGACCAATGTTAGCCACTACCAAATTGGACAGCGCGGTAAGGTTGATTGCTTCGGCCGTCCACCAGTGCCATTGCGTCAAGCCGTAAGCCAGCAGTGCCAGGTTCACCAACACCACCAACGCAATCAGGCGGTGGTAATGCATCAAATAGCGATGTTTCCACATGCGGCGCAGCAGCGGTTGCTGTGGGGGTAAGGTGCCGGTTTGGGGTTGAGACGGCCGTTCCCGCTTCTCGTCGCGTCGTCCAGCCAAAACGTCATTAGGGAATGTTCGTAACATGTTGATTTTCCTTCTATCTTCACCCAGCCGTGAACGACTGGGCTAGTTATGCAAGCCTCTACGAGGCTAATGAATCAGCCCGATAGGGCTTCCACATCTAGCCGGGGGCTTTAGTCCCCGGCGGGGGTTGCCAGCAACGCCGCATCGTGCGCCTTGGCCATTTCTAATAGCAGCCGCTTGTCAATCTTGCCGCGCGGCGTTTTGGGCAGCTCTTCCAAATCGATGATGAACTTCGGCGTGCAGTAGTACGGCAGCTGGTCGGCCACCGCCTGCTTGGCCGCGTCCACATCCACCGTGCGCGGCGAGACAAAGCCCACCAAATCGCGGCTGTCCAGCTTCAGCGCCACGGCCCGCGTGCAGTTGGGCGTCGATTCCAGCGCGGCAGACACCGAATCCAGCTCCACGCGGAAGCCGCGAATTTTCACCTGGTCATCGGTACGGCCGTAATGCTCCAGTTCCCCCTCAGCCGTCCATTTCCCCAAATCGCGGGTGCGGAACATCATCCGCCCGCCGCCCAAAAATGGGTCGGGGCGATACCGCTCTGCCGTCA
Organism: Ardenticatenaceae bacterium; assembly: GCA_020634565.1. Classification (GTDB taxonomy): domain Bacteria; phylum Chloroflexota; class Anaerolineae; order Promineifilales; family Promineifilaceae; genus Leptofilum. The sequence goes on along the minus strand of JACKBN010000003.1, from coordinate 348,291 downwards.
ATTCCTCGTTACCGATGTAGCCTTTGGAGACACAATCGCCGCCCGCCCACATTTCACCCACCTCGCCGATGGGCAACGGCCGTAAATCCTCATCCAGCACATACACCGTGTTGTTGGGGGTGGGTTTGCCAATCGTCAGCCCTTCCTTCCAGGGCAAATGCTGCTCGGCGGTGTTCACAATCGTCACCTCGGTAGGACCGCAGGAGTTGTAGAAGGCGCAAAACGCGCCCCACTTGTCCGCCAACGGCCGCGGGCAAGGCTCGCCCGCCACGGCCACCGTCTGCACATTTTGGCACTGGTCCGCATCAAACGTGGCCAAAATAGAGGGGGTGGAGATGATGACATCCACCTGCCGCGCCGTTTCCATGAAATCCTTGCCGCGAATCAGCAGCGTGCCGCCGTTGCTCAGGCAGCCCAAAATTTCCCACGCCGCCATGTCGAAAGCGATGCTGAGAATCTGGCCTACCTTCATGCCAGGCTGGATGCCCAAATTGCCCGGCGCGGTGAGCAAAATATTGCCCACGTTGCCGTGCGTCACCTGCACGCCGTTGGGCTTGCCCGTCGTGCCGGAGGTGAAGATGATGAAGCAGGTGTTGTGGGGCGAAACGGCCGTTTCCGGCACAAAGCTCTCTACAAATTCGGTCTCGTCGGCAAACGGTTGCTGCATAAACGTGTCGATGGCGATGAGGGAACGGCCGTCTGGCACCGGAACATCATCCGCCAACCGAGAAAGCGTCAAAATCACGTCAATCTGGGCCACGTCTAGCACGTAGTTGAGGTGCGCTTCTGGCGCCACGCCCACGTGCTGCGGCACATACGCCGCGCCCGCCTTCAGCGTCGCCAAAATGCCCACAATCATCGGAATCGAGCGCTGCAAAAAGAGGGCGACGTGATCGCCGGTGTTTACGCCCAATTCAGCCAGATGGGCCGCCAGCCGGTTCGCCTGTCGGTCCAGTTCGCCGTAGGTGATGGATTCACCCTGGTGCGCCACGGCAATTGCATTCGGTTGAATGCTGGCAAAATGCTCAAACGCCTGGTGCATCGTGGCGTACGGCACCGGCACCTGCGGCCCCTGGCCAAACTGCGCAAACAGCACCTGGTCCAGCAGCGACAAATTGCTCAGCGCCTGCTTGTTAAAGACAAACCGCGCTTGCGGCCTGCGCTTGCTCTGTGGTTCATCTGGTTGGATGGTTGTTGGGAACGGACGGTGGCGTAAGCGAGGAGGAGAATAGTTCGGGATATTTAACATACTGTGCTCCTTTCATGCATTCTTTTCTGAAAGATTCAATGCGCCACAGTGTGTCCCCCAGATATTGCAACCGGCTTACGAAGAGGTTACGGCCGTATTACCATCCCCACCCAGGTGCGACGCACTTCCTCCCACCACAGCCCCCACCCAAACAAGTGCGTCACCCCTTCACTTCACCATTCACAATTAATTATTCACCATTCACAATTCCCATTCTTTCTGCTACCATCCCCTCAACAAAGTTTCTACCGTTCCACCAGGAAACGACCCATGACAACCCAAAACACCGGTAGGGGTGGGACAACCGGAAAACAATTTTGACAAACAAACGGCCGTTTGTCCCGGTTGTCTCACCCCACCTGACCATCCTGGGCGAGACGGCGCGGGCGCGACTTTTGCCGCGTTCGGCGGTTCTTTCCGCGCCATCCCGCCCCTACGATAATTGAATTGACATGACCATGAACGAACCACAAAACGGCACCATTCTCCAAAACCTGCGCGACTTCACCGTCCAGATTCGCGATCCTGAAACCGACCGCATCCACGGCACCGGTCTGGCCATCACCATGAATGGACAGGTCATCACCTGCGCCCACGTCATCAAAAGCATCCTCGATGTGCACCCGCGCGAGGCCGCCAACGCCGAGATTGGCGTCTACTTCCCCCAGGCGCGCGGCGACGAGCGCAAAGCGTACCGCGCCACCGTCGCCCAATGTTTCCCCAGCCACGATGACGATGTGGTCGTCCTCCAGCTCGACGCCCCGCCGCCGCTGGGGCCGGAGCAGCTGCCCACCCTGGGCACGGCCGAACCATCCGCCTTCCACCCCTTCCGCAGCTTTGGCTTCCGGCGTTTGGCGCAATACCAGGCTGGCCACGCCCACGGCACTATTTTTGATGCCGTCCCGTCACCCGAAGGCTACACGTTGCACACGGAACCAATCCAACTGGAATCCAATCAGATCAACCAGGGCATGAGCGGCGCAGGCATTCTGGACGTTGAGCGCAATCTCGTCGTCGGTCTGATTGCCGAAGTACACAAAGCCAAGCCGGACGGCATTGACCAGGGCACTTCTTGGGGCATCAACGCCCGCGTGCTAACCATTCCACCGTTGGCGGTGGCATTGCAAGATGCGCCGCTGCCCAAAGCCGCCGCGCCCCAGCCCCAGGCCGACTTCCAGCAAGTGGCTCGCCAAATCCAGCCGGTGCCGCCCGAGGCCCAATTCCACGCCGCCCCGCCACCGCTGGCGGAATGGGTGGGTCGTGCTGAGCTGCTAAGCGGTGTAACCGCAGATTACAGCGACCCCAACCGCCGCGTCACCGGCCTCATTGGCTTTGGCGGCGAAGGCAAATCCAGCCTGGCCCGCCGCTGGGTGGATTCGTTGGGCGATTTGACAAATCGCCCTACAGGTATTTTCTGGTGGGGCTTTTACGATAACCAAAACGTGGATGAATTTTTCGAGGCGGCGCTGGATTTCATTAGCGGTGGGCAGATTGGCAAGAACTTGTTCCGTGCTAGCAGTGCTAAAGCCCAAGCGATTGCCGCCATGCTGGCCAACGGCCGTTATCTGTTTGTCCTCGATGGGCTGGAAGTGCTCCAGCGGCAAGAAGGGGACGACTACGGCCTGCTCAGCAGCCCCGATTTGCAAACCTTTTTGGAGCTGTTTGCCGCGCCGGGGCACAGCAGCTTTTGCCTCATCACCAGCCGCGCCCCGCTGCTCGATTTGCTGGCCTACACCAGCTACACCCATCGGGACGTTGGCCCGGTTTCAGAGGAAGATGGGCGGGCTTTGCTGCGCGAACTGGGCGTCACCGGGCCAGACACCGCCCTGGACCAACTGGTGCGCCAATGGGACGGCCACGCCCTGACGCTCTCCCTACTGGGCAGCTACCTCCACTGGCGGCACGCTGGCGACATCGCCTTTGCCCATGAATTTGACGTTGTAGGGACAAGGCATGCCTTGTCCCTACCGGAGGATGCGCCGGATGAGGCGCGGCAGCGGTACAGCCACGTGCACCGCGTGTTGCGCCGCTACGACGAGCACCTCACCGCCGCCGAACGCGCCTTCATGACCCTTTTCAGCGCCTTCCGCACGCCGGTTGCGCCTGATGCATTTGCCCGCGTGTTTCGGGGAAAATCCACAGATTTCGCAGATGACGCAGATGAAAAACCTGGGTTTTTAGATCGTTTGCTAAACCGAAAGCCGAAAGGTACGGGCGAAGCGGTGATTCGCCCAGGGGGTGGGCAAGCCGACGGCTTGCCCCTACAGCAGGTGTTGGCGGCATTGGATGATGTTGAATTTGAAGCGTTAATAACGCAGCTGGCAAGCTACCGGCTGCTGCGCCACAACGAGGCGGCCGACACTTACACCACCCACCCCCTGGTGCGCAGCCATTACCTGGCGCTGCTGACGGGCAGCGGGCAAGCGGAGAAAACCCACGACCAACTGAAAGATTACTACCTGGCGCTGGCGGGCGACACGCCCCACCAGCCCACCCTGGCTGACCTGGCCCCGCTGATTGAGGTGGTTTACCATGCCTGCCGCGCTGGGGCTTATGATGAAGCGTATCAAATCCACCGGGAACGCATCAGGCAAGAGAATCGGTATTATGAGATTCACGTTCTTGGGGCATACGAAACTTCGCTAAACATCATGCTGCAATTCTTTCCCAATGGAGATACAGGCCAGGAACCGCAAGTGAGCAAGGCCAGTGACAAAAGCTGGATTTTGAATGCCGTTGGGTTACGCTTGATGAATTTGGGGCGGTTGGCAACGGCCGTTCCCTTCTACGAACGCCACAATCAAATCAAGTTGGAACTGGAAGACTGGCACAACACCAGCGTCGGTTACCAAAACCTGGCGGATCTGAACGCCCACCTGGGGCGGCTGACCGCCAGCGCCACCGCCGCCGAGGAAGCCCTCACCCTGGCCCGCCGCGCCGAGAACAAGCGGGATGAGCAATGGTCGCTTGAATGGCTGGCATGGGCCAAGCATCTCCTTGGGGAGTCTAATGAAGCCAGCGCAATGTATCAGCAAGTCGAAAAAATGGAACAGGAGGAAGATTCATCGAAGCAGTATCTCTACAGCCTCGATGGCATCCATCACGCGGAGCATTTGCGGCGGGTGGGGCAGGCAGAGTATGCGCGGCGCGTCACGGCCGCCAACCTGACCATCTGCGAGCGCTATCGCTGGCCCGACAAAATCAGCATGTGCCACCGCGTCCTGGGGGAACTGGCTGCGGCTGCGGGCGGCGCTGAGGACATCGCTGCCGCCCGCGACCATTTCGACACCGCCCTCACCATCGCCCGCTCCATTTCTGACCGCGCCGTCCTCATCGAGGCACTGCTGGCGCGGGGGCGCTGGGCGGCAAAATATCATGCTGGGTTTGCATCCGGTGGGGCAGGTGTAGGGGCAGGTCTGAGACCTGCCCCTACCAGCGATGTCGTTTTGCCCCTCCAGCAAGCCTTCTCCGACCTGCGTGAAGCCCTCGGCTACGCCAGCGACGGCGGCTACCGCATCTACGAAGCGGACAGCCGCATCGCCCTCGCCTGGGCGCACCTGGCCAGCAACAACCCCACCGCTGCCCGTCAAGAGGCCACCCGCGCCCAAACCATGTCCCTCGACATGGGCTACCATTGGGGCCAGGTAGACGCCGCCGAGGTTTTGGCCCTCCTCCCGTAGCCGCGGATTCTTTCCGCGCCCGCCCACCCCATCGTGCGGTAAGAAACCGCAGCCTGTATGTGACAGGCACTTTGGAAGTGCCTGTCACATTGGTCCGGTGGGATCAGGCGGCAGCAACGGCCGTTCCCCATCCCCCATTCGGCAAACAATAAACCGCATCCGCCCGGCATTCCTGGCTGAGCTGGCGGGCCAGGGCCGCATCGTGCAGGTACAGGCAGCATTCAAAATTGGTGCGCAGCGCCCAGCGGTCGATGTTGGCCGAGCCCAGCAGCACCTCCCCACGATCGTTCCACGCTTCCTTGGCATGCATAAAACGGCCGTTGTACCGGTAAATGTGCGCCCCCGCCTGGGTCAACTCGCGGCACAAGCGCCGGTTGGCCCAATCAATCAGCGACACCCGCGTGCGGTGGGAGAGCAAAATGGTGACCCGCACCCCGTTTTCTGCCTGAGACAGCAGCGCATTCATGATTTCGGCGTCTGGCAAAAAGTACCAACTACGCAGCGAAACGGCCGTTCGCGCTGACAAAATCAGGTCCAGCAGGGCTCGCCGAATGTCCTGCCGGTGCCCCGGCACGGTGAGCAGCAGAGGCATCCCGGCAACGGTGAGCGCGGGGGGACAGGTGGGGAAACGGCCGTTGCCACCAAAGGCACGCAAGCCGTCGTACAGCTGCCGAAAGCCATCGCCCAGATCGCCGCTGAGGCGCAAATTGGTGTCACGCCACTGCAAATAATGGTCGCCCACGTTGGAGCCGCCGACAAAGGCCACTTGGTCGTCGATGGCGCAAAATTTGCAGTGCAGCCGGTTGAACTGGCTCAGGCGACGGCCGTTTGGCCGGAACAAATCCACCTGCACCCCAGACTTTTGCAGCTGCGCCAGTAATTTTTGGTTGGAACGGCCGTTGCGCCAGTTGTCCAGATACAAACCCGCCTCATCCACCATCAGGTGGACGGCCACGCCGCTGGCCGCTTTTTGGGCCAAAATGTGGCCGATGCGGCGGGCCACTTGGCCATCGTCAAAGGCGTAGGCGGCCAGATGAATCTGCTGCCGCGCCGCGCTCAGCGCCGCCTGCAAGGCCGCGTAATACCCTCGAACCTGCGTGAATAACTGTAACTGCGTCATGATGCACCTTCTGGATTCTTTAGCTTTAGATTGGACCAATTTCTTTGCGTGAAGTTTGCAGATTGGGCCAACAAATTGGTCCAATCTTTTTTGAGACTAGCGCCGACGGCCAAAAAGCAGCCACCAACTGCCCGCCAGCAACATTCCTGCCACAGCGATGACCAGCCAGACGTTGAGCGAAAGCTGAAAACCGTACGCGCCGATGGCTGTCATCAGCAGGACGCCGGGCAGCCGCCCCACCAAATTCGCCACAAAGAAGCGGCGGGCGGAGAGCGAACTCAGCCCAGCAACGTAGTTCAGCACGTCGGCGGGGAAGATGGGCACCATGAAGGCGAACATGAAGAAGAGCAGCCCTTTCCGTGCGGAGACGTCGTACCATTTGTTGAGCACGTCTACGGGAGCCAGTTTCTCGATTAACGGCCGTCCCGCCCAGCGCGCCAGCAAAAAGCCAATCTGGCTACCCAACACCGTCGCCACCAGGCTGATGGCCACTGCCGGACCAAAGCCAAAAACGTAGCCACCACCCACCATCAAAGCGTGCCCTGGAATGGCCGCCACAATCACTTGCAGCACCAAAATGAGGCTCAGCAGCAGCGGGGCCATCAGGCCAAATTGTGCCAAATATGCCGCTACCGCCTCGCGGTCGCTGACCACGGCCAACAGCTCGGCCATCGGCTGGCGGAACCAAATCAGCAGCCCTAATCCAATGAGCGCCGCAACCGTTTTGCAAGCAACACGGAACCAGTTTTCTTTGACAAAATTGAAGGGGTTTTCTAAACGAATGTTGGCGATCATCAGCTTTTCTCCTCGTGGTGAACTGAATTATTTGATGATCGCAGTATGCCTGATTGCCCGAAATCATTCAGGCCGTGAGCCACTGGTTTTTAAAAGGCAATCTTCTATTTTTAGTAGATCGAGGGGATTTTTTTGCCACAGAGGGCACAGAGGGTTACGAGAGTTTCTCTTTAGGACTTACGCAATGAGCGAAAAGATTGGACCAATTTTAGTCGAGAATAGTTCAAAGGCTCTGCAACTAAATTGGTCCAATCTGTGTAAGTTCTACTCTTTTCTCTCTGTGTCCTCTGTGGCCAATCATTAAACCAAAGCCGGCAGTTCGTTGTCTGCGTCGAGGATGCCCTGGCGGACATCGGTGGTGAGCAGGAGCGCGCAGCCGATGACAAAAAAGAGGATGAGCGGCAGCAGGGCGCTGCGGGGGCTGCCGGTGAGCTGCACCGCCAAACCAAACACCAGCGGCCCAATCCACGAGGTGCCCCGTTCGCTCACTTCGTACAGGCTGAAGTAGACGGATTCTTGCTGGGCGGGCACCATCTTGGCAAACAGCGAGCGGCCGAGCGCCTGCGAGCTGCCGAGAAATAGCGCTTCGGCAGCGGCCCAGCCCCACACCTGCGCCGGGGTACGCAGCCAGCCATAGGCGTAAACGAGCACCGCCATCCAGCCCAGCAGGGTAATGACCACCGTGCGCTTGGCCCCGATGCGGGCAGCCAGTTGGTTAAACAGCAGCGCACCCAGCGCAGCCACAAACTGAATCATCAAAATGACGCCCACCAACTGCTCCGGCCCCAGCCCCAGCTCGGAGGCGGCAAAGATGGCGGCGACGGTGTTGACGGTCATGATGCCGTCGTTGTAGATGAGGTAGGCGATGAGAAATTTGAAGGCGCGAGGGTAACTTGTGGTCATCTGCCGCAGGGTTTGGCTGAACTGCTTGAGGGTGTGGCGGAGTAGGGGGTTGGGTGAGGAAACGGCCGTTTCCCGTACCACCAATCGCCTCTGGGGAAACCACCAGGTAAACAGCAACCACCACAACCCCGCGCTGGTTAGGGAGAGTCGGACGGCAACGGCCGTATCTGCCAACAGTGAAACAGCACCAAATTCAAGGCCAGCAGCAGCCCGCCACCCACATAGCCAAACGCAAACCCCTGGAACTGATGCGATCTTGGTCCTCTGGCGGGGCAAGTTCTGGCAGGTACGCGTTGTAAAACACCACCGCCGCGCCAAAAGCAAAGTTCGCCACGATGAAGAGCAGGCCGCCAAATAATACCCACTCGCCGCTGCTCACTAAACCTAGCAAGCAGGTGGCCAGCGCCCCCACCGTGGCAAACCCTATCAAAAACCGCTTCTTGAGATTCGTAAAATCGGCCAGCGCGCCCAGCAACGGCAGAAAAACAAACTGCAACATCACCGAAACCGTCACGCAAAATGGGTAAAATGCTTCCGGCTCAATTTGGAATGGACCAAGCGGCAAAATGGCAAACGGCCGTTCCGCAATCAGCGCCGCCAGGTATGGTCCTAGAAAGGCCGTCACCACGGTAGTGGCAAAAGCGGAATTGGCCCAATCGTACATCACCCAGCCACTGATTTCTCTTTTATTCACCTCGGCACCTCCGGTTCCCGCAGTTCTCCGCAATCAGATAGTTGACCCAAAATAGCACATAGACAAACATAGAAAACGCTGACCTTTTTTAGCTGTGCCATCAAGAACACCTAACCAAATGAACCAGGTCACATTGGGATATCAGACCTCGCCAAGTTTGCCATTATCCATGCGGTCGCTACCGCAATTCTTTCCTGACAAGAAATTTATTTATGCTAGATCCAACCAGCCAGAATACCAGTCCTCCCAAAATAATTTCCAAACCAGGTGAAAAATATGCAATCAAGACCAACGCCAAATTATCATTATTGAACACATAGTTACTACGACCATGGGGTCCAGCTCCAGCAATAAAAGCCGGGATTCCCATAATGAAACCAGCAATCATGCCAACTAAAACCAAACGCCGATTAGGCAAACCGGCCCACAATATACCGGCAATACATACCAGCACTATTGTCAAGGGGGCATGTACGAAAACAAATCCTTCGCCAGTAGGATGTCCCAATGGGTCGCCAATCACATAAATAGAAATCGCGCCAAATAAGATTACACAGCCTATTCCAATGATAATGGATCTCAAAAGAATACTGAATCTCAATGGAACAAAGACATTCCTGCTCAGTGTATGAACATTTTCGAGTAAACTATGACATTTCTTGCATGTTGCACGATGGACAGAATTCTCATAACCACATTTAGGGCACACCACACGATTTAACATTTTATACCTTTCCTTTGATAAGTTGGTTGTTTTTTGGCGCGTCATTTTGGTTTATACTGGTGGTAGTTTTTTCCATCGTGCACCCGCTTTTGGTAAGCGAAAGTGAGACCTCATGGACCGCAAACAGTTTGGCAAACTCGTCGCCGCTCTCCGCAAGGAGCAGTATGACGAAAATGGCGACCGCTGCACCCAATCCACATTGGCTGATTGGGCCCAAGAACTAGACCCAACAACCCCTCTCAACGAAATCATCATTGGCAAAATCGAGCGCGGTGAGCGCACCATTCTGGATGAACAGACGCTGCTCAATCTGGCCGATGCGCTCAAGCTAGCGGTGGGTGAGCGACGCGTCTTTTTTATGCTGGCCACTGGCCTGGATCACCCACAAATTTACCCCAACCACGACTCGTCTGATGACCTTCTGTCCCCGGTGCTAGAGATGCTGGCAGAAATTCGCTTGCCCGCTCTGCTCGTAGACCGCTATTTGGACGTTATTGCCGTGAACGGCTTGCTGCTCAAGCTGTATCAACTGTCTCACATTAATCTGACACCCCGACTCAAAAAAAACGGTGGGGCAAATTTGCTGGACTTCATTTTTTCTGATGAATTTGCCCCGATGCGGGCAGAAATGTCACCGCAAGTGTGGCATCGCTTTGCCGTGGGCATTATTATGGATTTTCGGCGGGTGACGATGCCTTATCGCATGACGCCTTATTTTAGTAAGCTGCTGGCCCATCTGCGCAAAAACCGCGAGTTTCGCTGGTACTGGGAGCAGGTCTTGCATGAAGACAAGATCTATTTTGTCGGTGGTGAGCTGTTCCAGCTAGGGCCACCATTGAGCGGGCGACTGCGCTTTCTTACCACGCCGCTGGTCAACTATACTCCGTTTGGCAATCTGGAAATTTTGACGCACATTCCGCGCGATGAGGCAACGGCCGTTGCCTTCCACGAAATGGCCACAGATGTGCCATCTCAAGTGTACCAGTTTGGTGCCTGGCCAGAGAAGGTGTGGAGTTAACGGCCGTTTGCCACTTTCAACCTCACAAAACGTGATATAGCATAGACACTAATATCATGCGCCCCAGCCGCAAGAAATGCGCCAAGGCAAGGCGCTAACAAGAATGGTAATAATTAGGGCAACGATTATGGGAACTTTTAAATCATTTTTGCTCGAAGCATAAACGATGCCACATCCGATGATGGTCCCAAGAATAACAAAAGGAGGGGCACACATTAAACTGTAGTAACCACAATCGACAAGAGCGCTTAAAGTAGCAACACAAACGCTAACTACGAAAACTGCTTTGTAGCCACCTTTTTTTGTTGTTATATTCACGGGTAATCTCCCTCAACTGGCGACCGCTGGCGCAGAATCGAGATTGGTTGCCACCTGCTTCTCAACCCAGCTTTCCAACTTGGTCAGCGGCATTGGATATTTGCGTGAAGTTGGTCGCGGATCAAAGGTTTGGTCAGTTGTGTCGAACCAGATGCTGGCGCTCATCACTTGACTGAGACCGGGGTGGAACGGCCGTATCACCCCAGCCATCACCCGCAAAACCCCCAACGGCACATGTGACACTTTGGCCTGTTTGCCAGCCAAACGTTCATAAAGCCGCACCACCTCCATATTGGTCCAATTTTCCGGCCCGCCAATCTCAATAATCTCGCCAGCCATCTGCGGCGTAGTCAAAGCCAACACGGCAAACTGAGCCACATCCTGCGCCGCCACAAAATTGCGCGGATTCTCGCCTCGGCCAAAAAGCTGCACCTTGCCCGTCTCTAGAATTGGCTGACCGATCAGCATGTGGGCATGAGACTCCATAAATGCCGTCGGGCGCAAAATGGTGTGTGCCAGGCCACTGTGCTGCAAATATTGTTCCACTTCATGTTTGATGCGGTAAAACTGTGCCGGGTGCGTGGGCGAAACGCCAAACGCTGAGGTGTAGACAAAATGACGCACGCCAGCCTCTTGCGCCACGTTGATCAACCATTTGTGCCCCAACGCATCCACATGAACTGACGCTTCAGAGCCACGCCCAAAAATCGAATGGGCCGCGGCCAGCACGCCGTCCATCCCAGCGCAGGCCCGCGCCAGCGAATCTTTGTCGCGCAAATCACCTTGTACAACCTCGGCCCCAAGCTCTTTGAGAGCCGCCGCTCTGTTTGGATCGCGGGTCATCACCCGCACTTTATGGCCACGCTGCAACAGCAATCGCGCCGCTGCGCTGCCCATAGCCCCTGTTCCACCAACGATGAGAAACATGTTACCCTCCACTTTTGTTAGTCGGATTGGCAATCCAACCTACACTATTTCTCTAGAAATTTTCAATCGTCTGACGCATTTGCACCGTTAACACTGCCGCCACGCCCAGCGACAGCAGGTACAACGCTCCGTAAATGGTCATGAAGCCGCTCTTGAGCGTATACACGAGTATGGTGAGAATGAGGAAGAGAATGAGCTGAACGGCCGTCCACACCTTTACCCCTTTTACGCGATTCAAATTCGTCCCCTGCCGCTGCGCCGTCTGGCCCAACCAATAAAAGTAGGCGGCCAAAAAGAGCATTTCCAGCGGCATCAGCAGCTTGGCAAACCATTCTGGCGGCGTCACGCCCTCCCAAAAGTTCACCCAGGAGGACAGCGGCCACAAAATCTCCACGCCGTTGAACCAGATGACCAGATCTAGCAAGATGTGCATCAGCACGCCGATACCGAGTCCTAAGCCAAGATTGGTGTAGGACGGCCGTTTCGCCACCATCCCCACCAGCCAAAACACAATCACCAATGCCAGCACAAAAAACAAGCTGTGCGTAAACGTGCGGTGCAGCCCCTCGGTGGAACCACCCGTCACCGTGGCTACGGCCACCGCCAGATTGTCGGCATCCGGCAGCAGGTTCCCCAGCACAATGCCCAACAGCAACAACTTCCGCGTCGGCGTCCAGCGCCGCACCGCCACACCAACCAATCCGTGAATTCCTGCCTGTGCCATGATGGTTTCCTCCATTCAAATCTTTACCCAAAAGATAATTGATTTGTGCGTTGCTCACTGCCAAGTTCGTGCCAAAAATGTGTCAAATTTTGTTTGGCGCTGAAACTCATCTACAGTCCTTACACAGATTGGACCAATTTCAGTTGAGAGCAATTTACAGCCGTTTCCAGGCAAATTGGTCCAATCTTTTTACCAGTTGCGTAAATCCTAATCTAGGTTGTGTTGACATTTGAGAAAGATTGTAAAATTGCCTCATGTCAACTGTACGATTAAATGATTTTCAATGGACAAAAATCCGGTCATTCTTGAAAGCAGACCGGAATGCTTATATCGGTAATGAAGCAGATTGCCGTCGCTTCGTCGAAGGCGTACTCTGGATGAGCCGTAGTGGTTCCCAATGGCGGCTCTTACCAAGCGAATATGGGAAGTGGAACAGCGTTTACAAACGCTTTGCCCGTTGGTGTGACCAAGGTGTCTGGGAACGGATGTTGACCCATTTTGCCGACGACCCCGACATGGAAAACGGGCTAATTGACAGCACCGTTGTGCGGGCACATCCCTGCGCCGCTGGGGCACAAAAAAAGGGGTGGCCAGGAAGCGCAAGCGCTGGGCCGTAGTCGTGGTGGGTTCACCACCAAGATTCATGTCACAGTCGATGGATTGGGCAACCCGGTAAGGCTGCACCTGACGGCTGGACAGGAATCGGACATTGGTCAAGCAGTGTTTCTCGTGGAAGGATTGCCCTTCGACCGAATCATTGCTGACCGGGGCTATGCGGCTCAGGATTTCTACGACTGGGTTGTTGCGCAGGAAATGGAACCCGTTATTCCACCGCACCAGCGAGCCAAAGGCGAAAAGGCTGATCGACCTTACGATAAGTGGCTTTATCGTGAGCGTCATTTGGTGGAGTGTTTTATCAACAAGATCAAACATTATCGCCGTGTCTTTTCTCGTTTTGACAAGCTGGCAAGCCGCTATCTCGGCTTTCTGCATTTTGTAAGTTCGTTAATTTGGCTGCGTTGAAATGTCAACACGCCCTAGAAAAAGCTTACCATTTGCTGGCAGATATTTCGCGGTAAAAACTACCAATTTTAGAAGGTAGTCTTTTCCCTTAACGATGCGTCATATAGCAGCAGCGGGAGCAAAGCGGAATGGTACCGTGCTCGACCAACAGTGAGCGAAACCCTTGAAACGCCTGCCCCTGCCACATTCCCCACGTTCATGACAAACCCGCCTCTTGATATTCGACAAAACACAAACAAAGAGCAACAACCTGGCTAGCGAAACCTGCGGTACAAAATCTGCGTTACCCATTTACTTAATGGCAAGAATATTCTGTTTAATCCAAAAACAACGCGATACCAGGAAGGGATTACCAACACAAAGCGCTGACGTTCAATTGCTTCAATAATTTGTGCAGCAGCCTCTTCAGGATAAACATCCAAACGACGGTACAAAGCAGGCTGCTTGTTGGCAGGGTGATTGATAGCATCGCCAAAATGCGTGTTACGTAAGGCGCCCAAGATGACAAGCAGGCAAAAACGGTCATTATTTACCAACTCGATTGAGACCGCTCGACTAAACGCATGTAACGCCGCTTTGCTGGCGTTATAAACGCTCATTCCAGGTAAAGTTAGCTCCCCAGCTACCGAACCAATATTAACAATGCCTGCTGGTTCATCTTTTGGCAGCAATGAAAAAAATGCACTTGTTAGCTCAAGTGGCGCCACTGTATTCGTTTCCAATACCATACGGACTTCTTCTGGCGTAAGTTGAGATAATTTTGAGTGTGAGCCAACCCCCGCACAGTGCAACAGCAAATCAATTCTTGATTCATTCTTGATAATTTGTTCAATTAATTTGCCACGGGCATCTCCATCACTCAAATCGCAAGGAAAAATTTGCGAATTTGGTACCTGCAAAACCTTTTGAAGCGTTTGCAACCGGACAGTATCGCGAGCCACCAATAACAGACGACATCCTTTAGCATCTAACTGCACAGCTAAAGCCCGTCCTAAACCTTTAGAAGCGCCGGTGAGCAAAACCGTTTTGCCAGACAAATTCATCTTCTCTATCACCTATAATGGACTTAACCATGTCTTGCACAGTTTGAGACAACGAAAACTGGGGTCGCCACCCCATCTCGTCGCGAATCTTTTTAGCACTATACGCTTTGTTTCTATTAAACCCTTGCGACTGCTTCAAGCCGGGATTGAAATTTATTTGATCCAAGAGCCACACCATTAAGTCGAAAAACCAAAGAAATACTTTGGGCGTGGGAAACACTGGGATTTTCTTACCCATCGAGGTTACCACCAGCTTCATAAAGGGAATCATCCCAATATTTTCGGTCGTTACAATATAACGCTCACCGCTTTGACCGCTTTCAAGTGCAAGCACCGTGGCTGTCGCTACGTCGCGCACATCCACAAAGCTGTTTAGGGTGGGGATCATTGGGCAAAAAGGTATCCAACGAAATCCATTCATTATCTTGGTAATGCGTTTAGAACCTGGGCCAAGAATAACACTCGGATTCAATATAATAACGCGTATTGTTTTTGACTGCGCCTGAAGCAACTGTTCGGCCAACAACTTACTATAACCGTAAGCATCTGTCTGTTGTTTTACGTCAATGTCGGGCAGCATTGTTTCATCAGCTAATTGATCGGTTTGCATACCAATTGAGGAAATTGAGCTGATAAATACAATGTTTTGGCATTTATTTTCTAAAGCTGATTCGAGCAAATTTTTAGTTCCCGCAATATTTGATTCATGTAACCGTTCTTCATCCCCACGTTTAAACGAAATCAGACCCGCGCAGTGAATAACCGTATTGACCCCTTTCATGATCTCTGAAAAAGATTCTTTTTGTTTTAAATCACCAGACAGTATTTTCACTCCGGGAATAGATTCGATATTTAAAAATGTACTGCGTGGTTCAATATCCAATACCCGTATCTCTGCATTTGGATCGCATCTATTCAGGTTCTTGACAATGTACTGCCCCAAAAAACCACAACCACCCGTCACCAAATAAGTCTGGTTGTCCATATCGCCCCTTTCCTTATGTATATCTTCAATCACCCTTCAATTCAATCCAGCTTCAACCGATTCCATTGATTTCATCTACGGAAACTATCTATGAAGTAGTTACCCATCGCGCCGATCGATGTTGATTTGGATGATGCTGTAGAGAAATGTCTCGATACTGTCCCCATAATCCGCATAAACATCCTCTACTGTGTAACCACCGGGAACCGCCAGGCTAACGCTGGCCCAGTAAAATTCTGTTTCACCAACGTCCCCAACGAAGAGATCGAAGACTGCATGACCGTTATCTAGCTGACCACCATAGAGAGCAACTTCATGGTCGTAACTGTTATAAGGTGATAGTAGCGCTGAAAAAGAATCATCTAGAATTCCCATATCAAACATTGCTTCTACTGCCTGTTCGAAAGGGAAATCATTAGGTTTTGGGAAAATGCAGTTAATGCCCAAATTAGGATTGACACTCCAACTAACGCCATAAAAAGCATGGCAAACTCGATTATCCCAGCCTATTTCCTGCACAAGCTGCCACTCGTAAATTTCTAGTTCGTTGTCAAGTGTATTCACGTCGGCTGATGTAACTAGCTGAGGTAACAGCGGTATTGCCTGTGCTTCTGGTGTAACAAGATATTCGACATCTGCCGTCGTTACTTCTTCAGCGGTTACGGTGGGTTCCACAGTTGGCACGGCCGTTTCCGTAGGCGGGATTGGCGTGCTGGTGGGGATGGTTGTTGCTGTCGCTGTCGATGTGGCCGTTGGCGGGATTGGCGTGCTGGTAGGCGGCACGGCCGTTTCCGTTGCCGGAATCGGTGTGGAGGTAAGAGAAACAACAGCTTCTCCCACCTCCATCACATCCTCCCCACTGGCGCAGCCTCCCACCCACAGCGACACAAACAAAATGCAAATTGGAATCAAATACAAACGTGTTTTCATTATCCTCTCTCCTGTATGCCATCAATCTATGAAAACAGAATACCGTTTCCCGAAAGAAATTTCCCAGCAAAAACTACCAATTTTAGGAGGAGGGGTTCTGCTTTCTGGAGACCAAACACAGCGACTTATTTAGTTGAAATTTCGGCACTATCCGCCCAGGCAGCCTCAATCAGCGCAATGAGGGTTGGCCAATCGCGGAAATGGGTTGTTTTGCCGCTTAAGACGTGCTTGAGCGTGCCACGGAATTCGATACGGCCATTTCCCACCTCCTCACACCACACCCGCAGTGTAAAAAATTGCGACTGTTCGCCTGCTTGCTCATTGGCCATGACAACAAACAACTCCACTATTGAGAAAATCCGGCATTTACCAAAGCAGAAAGTCTCCTCGTTTTGATTGTTCGGTGAGCAAATGTCCGCTTTGGGCAAGTATAAAATCAGGAACGTTCCCTAAACGTTCCCTGAAAAGCAAATCAATTGAAAGATTAAAATTGGGTCAAGTTAGAAGACAAATAGTTCGCGTGCCAGCATGATTGCCTCGGTCAGTGCGGTGTGGCAAACGGCCGTATCCCCCGCATCCCAGGCTGTTATGGCCACCACCAACGTCGCCTGCACTGCGTCCGGCAATAGTTGCTGCGGCGGCGGCACCATTTGGCGAGCAGTGTCAATGGCCCGCGCCAACTCCCCACGCACCAGATATGCCCCCACCAGCGGCCACAGTGCCACCCATTTCATTGGATAAGGCAGTTCCCCCCACGCCGCCAAAGCCGCCTCGCCCTGCATAACGGCCGTTTCCCAATCCCCCGCCTGGTATGCCAACCACGCCTCATTCCCTGCCAGCACACCCCCATATAGCGGATTGCCCACCTGAGCCACAACCGGGCGATGCTGCGCCACCACCGCCGCCACTTGCCCCACATCGCTCTGCCCCCGGTACGCCAGCGCCAGATAGGCCAGGCATTGATCCTGCACATAATAGTTGCCAATCTCCCGGGCCTCGTCCAGGGCCGCGGTGAGTTCAGCCACAGCCTCTTCAAGGGCACCAGACCACAAGTAATGGAACCCCAGCGAAAACCGAGACGCCGCAATTTCATGCGGATCGCCCGTTTGTTCAGCCAGCATCGAGATGCGCTGCCGCAGCGCCACATCAACATCATCCAAACGGTACCGCTTTTGTGAAATGGTCAACATATTGTGCAGTTCCAGGTAGCGACGCTGCTGGTAAAGTGTGCCAATTTTCTGGGCAAAAGGGTCCAACCGATCAATGAGCGCTGCCAAATCCGCCAGCCGGCTATCAAAATAGAACAGATTGCCCCGCGCTAACTGCACATCCAACCAGAGCCGCTGCCATTGAGTATCCGATGGCTCCGCGGGCAAACGGCAGCGCAAAGCGGCATCGAAGGCAACCAAGGCCGCCGACCGTTGATGCTGGGCCATCCACGTATTGCCCTGCTTGCAGAGCAGCCGCGCTCGGCTCAGTGCATCGCCAGTTTGAGCCAGCGCAGTTTCTAGCGCCTCATGGGCCGCGTCGTACCGTCCCAACAAAGAAAGTACGTCGGCCTGCTGCTCATAAAGCGCCAGCAAACGGCCGTTCTCCACACCATGCTCCACTGCCAAAGCCAAACCCCGCTGCAAATTTTCTAGCGCTTCCTCGTGGGCAAAGAGCTGCTGGGCGGCTGTAGCGGCCCGCTGGTAGCAGGCAATCGCCTCACTCATGTGGCCGATGGCTGTGTAATGGCTGCCCAACTGCGCCTCATCCACCGGCAGGCCAGCGGCCCGTTCCCGCACCATCGCCTGCGCAATATGGCCGTGCAGCAACCGACGCCGCGCCATGCTGAGTGTGCCGTAAGCCACCTCCCGCAGCAGACCGTGGCTAAAGTCGTACGCATCCGCGCCATGCTCACGCACAATACGCTGCTGCCACAATTCATCTATTGCCCGTACCAGCGCCGTCTCTCCCATCTCGCTGGCATCCTTCATCAGTTCAAAAGTGAAAGAACGGCCGATTGTGGCCGCCAGATCTGCCAAATCGCGCCCAGCGGCAGACAGCGTATTCAGCCGCGCCTCAAACACAGACCAAATCCGGGGCGGCAATTGTTTGGCTGTCAGCATCTGGTCAGAAACAATTTCTGGGTGCGCCCCATCTGGCGTATAAAAACCGGCTCGTGCCAGCTCCACTACAAACAGCGGCACCCCTTCCGTCAGCGCAAAGATGGCGTCCAGGAGTGCATCAGGTTGGGTATTGTTTGCCAAATGGGTCGAGAGAATGGCCGTTTCCGCCACATCCAACCGCTCCAAACCAATCTCAACCAGTCGATTCTCATGACGCACATCCTCACAAAGAGATCGCAAAGCTTTAGCCTGGCCCAGCTCTTCGCTACGCACCGTCCCTAGCAGCAAAAAACGCCCCTCGGCGTCCAGGCGCAAGAAAAAACTGAGCCATTCCAGCGTATCCCGGTCACACCATTGCAAATCGTCAATAAAAAGCAGTAGAGGCGACGGCAGTTGGCCTACCGCCTGAGCCAGCGCCGCAAACAGATGCTGCCGCTGCCAGCTTTCGGTAATGGGGCCAAGCGGCGGCAAATCAGGACGCGCCGCCAGCAGTTCGGGCAGTACGCGGCCAACTTCGCGCTGCCATTTGTCAGGCAGACCGGCCAATACATCGCCAGCCCCACGCAGCCAGGCAGCGATGGGCGCATAAGGCAGGCTAGTTGCCGGAGCGTAGCAAGCAGCCCGCAGCGTGGTGATGCCCTGGCGGGCCGCCCAATCGAGCAGTTCTTCAGCCAGGCGGGTCTTGCCAATGCCCGCTTCCCCTTGAATGAGAGTGAGCAACGGCCGTTGGCTCATCGCCTGCTTCCAGACCTGCTGCAACTGCGACCAGGCGCGGGCCCGGCCCACCAGCGGAATTCGTGCGGTGATCTGGGGCTGAGGGGCGCTTTCTAATGCCAACAAACGCCGATATGCTTCCTGCGTGGCAGCGCTGGGGGCCACATCCAGTTCGCGCTGCAAGGTAGCAACACAGGTGTGGTAAGTACGCAGCGCTCCGGCTCGGTTGCCCGCTAACGCCTGCAAGCGCATCAGGCGGCGGTAAGCCGCTTCGTGCAATGGGTCGGCTTGCAACAATTGTTTAGCGGTCTTGATGGCCTCATCATAATTGCGCTGCTCCTCTAAAATCTGTAAATATTGCCCCAAACAATCCAAATATTGTTGGCGCAAGCTCTCCCGCTTCAGCAAAACCCAATCATCATAATGATCCGGTAGAAAGTCTCCCGCGTAGAGCGATATAGCCTGCTGCAAAGCAACCTGCTTTTCATCCGGCTGGTTTGACTGGTGAGCCTGAGCCAGAGCAGTTTCAAAGTCAGCCGCATCCACAGAACAGGCATCATTCGGCTGCCAGGTAATGGTGTGTCGCTCGATCAGCAAAAATTGGTCAGCATTTGGCAGCGTCTGGCGTAAAAAATGAATCGCTTTGCGCAGATTGGTGAGTGCCTGCTTTTCGGTAGAATCTGGCCAAAAGTGGAAGGCAAGCCAGTGCCGGTTACATGCTTCGCCAGGTTGCAGGACAAGATAGGCCAGAATGCTTTGATAAAGGGGAGAATCGAGGGGAACGGCCGTATCGCCATAAAAAAGCTGAAATCGCCTCATTAAAAAGATGCGCAATTTCCTGGACAGATCCATGACACCCAACTTTACGGCCGTTTATTGCTAGAACACTCTCATTGTAAAATATTTCATAGGCCAAGTAAACCAAATCCTGCCTGGCAAGCTGTGTTACAATCCTACTTATTTTCCTCAGAAAGTGAGCAGTAAATGACCCAAGAAACCTATGATGTCATCGTAATTGGCTCTGGCGCGGGCGGAATGTCCGCCGCCGTTCCCCTGGCCCAAGCAGGCAAAAAAGTACTCGTCCTGGAGCAGCACGACGTGCCCGGCGGCTGGACCCACTCCTTCACCCTCGAAGGGTACAAATTTAGCCCCGGCGTGCATTACATCGGCGGGATTGGCCCTGGCGGCCCGATGCGCCGCATCTACGAAGGGCTGGGCATCTCCGAAGACCTGGCCTTCTGCGAAATCAACCCCGACGGCTTCGATCACGTCTTCGTCGGCGATGAGCGGTTCGACATCCCCAAAGGGCGCGAAACGTTCGCCAACCGCCTCAAAGCGCGCTTCCCCCACGAAGCCGAAGGGATCGATGGCTACCTGAACATGTGCCAGCAGCTCATGGATGAGATTCGCTTGCTGGGCCGCGTGCGCGGCATCGGCGATGCGCTTACCCTGCCCTGGCGCGCCCGCCACATCCTGCGCTGGGCGTTCCGCAGCGGCGGTGATCTCATCAACCATTACGTGAGCGATCCGGTGCTGCGCGCCATTTTGTCGGCCCAATCGGGCGACCACGGCCTGCCGCCATCGCAGGTATCGGCTCCCCTGCACGCGGGCGTCACCCACCATTATTTTGACGGCGGTTTTTATCCCGTCGGCGGCGCGTTTGCCATCCCCCGCGCCTTTGCCCGCGCCCTCAAAAAAGCCGGGGGCGAACTGCGCCTGCAAACCCGCGTCGAGCGCATTTTGCTGGATGGCAACAAACACGTGC
This sequence comes from Ardenticatenaceae bacterium, assembly GCA_020634565.1. Classification (GTDB taxonomy): domain Bacteria; phylum Chloroflexota; class Anaerolineae; order Promineifilales; family Promineifilaceae; genus Leptofilum. The sequence continues at coordinate 327,568 of JACKBN010000003.1, read as the reverse complement.
GCGGCGTCCGCCTGACGGACGGCACGGAAATTGCCGCCAAACACGTCGTCAGCAATGCAGACCCCGAAGTGACATTTGGCAAGCTGGTGGGGCGCGAGCATCTCAGCGGCAAATTGCAGCGCAAGCTAGGCAAAGTCACTTACTCCACCTCCGCCCTCAGCCTTTTCATGGCCGTGGATATGGATTTACGCGCCGCCGGGCTGGATTCTGGCAACTACTGGTTCTACAACCACAGCGACGTCGATGGCATCTACGCCGACGGCCAGACAGACAAAATCGTGCATGATTTTGCGCCAGAGGGCATGTTCCTGACGGTCACGACGCTAAAAGACCCCTCCAAAATGCACAGCGGGCACCACACGCTGGAGGCGTTTGCTTTTGTCAGCTATGAGCCGTTTGCCAAATGGGCCGATCAGCCTGCGGGGGACCGGGAATGGGAGTATCAGCAGCTCAAAGAGAAGCTAACCGGCGCGATGCTGGCCAACATCGACAAGCGCATTCCCGGCTTCAGCGAGCATGTGGTTTTCAAGGAGTTGGGCACGCCACTGAGCAACAAGCATTATCTGAACGCCACACGCGGTAATTTGTACGGCATCGACAAAACCACCTTCCAGGTTGGGCCGTGGGCGTTCAACAACAAGACGGAAATCAAGGGGCTGTGGCTGTGCGGCGCCAGCACCACCGCCGGGCACGGCGTGGCCGGGGCCACCAACTCGGGCCTAATGACGGCGCGACAAATTTTGGGCTGCAAAACCAGTCAATTGCTCAAGCAAAATGGGCCACCGCTGGAAGTATATCCTTCCGAGGAACCAGCCAAATGGCCGGCCAAACTACGCCGCCGCATAGATCGAAATCTGTTAAAAACTGAGGGGTGAGTATCCTCAGGCTTGTGCTGAGCGCAGCCGAAGTATGCGAACGGTGAATAACTTGAAGCGCGGAAAGAATCCGCGGCTACGGGAGGTTTGAGATGGCGTGGATTAAGCAAATCTATTTGGAAGAGGCAACCGGTTTACTCAAACGGCAGCTGAACGCGGCTATTAAGCGGGCCGGGCACATCTGGAACATTGTGCAGGTGATGAGCATCAACGAGATGGCGCTCAAGGACAGCATTAAGTTTTACCAAACGGTGATGGCGGGGGCGTCACCGCTAACGCGCTCACAGCGGGAGATGCTGGCGGTGGTGGTTTCCGTCGAAAATAATTGCCATTACTGACACCAGGCTCACGCCCACGATCTCCGGGAAGAGATCGCAGCTGAAATTTCTGATGCTGAGGAAGCAGATGCATACGTCCACGCGCTGGTACGGGATTGGCGCAGTGCGCCGCTAACGCCAGCAAACCAGGCGCTGTGCCAGTTCGCTGCCAAGCTCACCCGCCACAATGACCAGATGATCCTCAGCGATTTAGACGCGCTGCGTCAGCATGGTTTTGATGATCGCGCCATTCACGATGCAGCGCAGGTGATTGGCTATTTCAACTACATCAACCGTATTGCCCACGGTTTAGGGGTGAAGCCGGAAGAATGGATACGGCCGTGGGGCCAACCGTAATTGGTTCTGTGCAACTTGTTTGTTGACGTCTTCCGGTATAAATTAAAGTAAACACCTATTTTGAATGAAATCAGCGAGGGTACATGCATCAATCGAAGTTGTTCAAACCTGCTTCTTTTCTTTTGTTCGGTTTTGTTTTTTTGGTAGCCTGCACGCAAACGACCGTTTCCACCCCAACTCCCATCCCCACCACTGACGAAATTGCCGAGGTAGCAGACCCCACCACCGAACCAACCATAGCGGCGACCGAACCACCCGCTTTAACGCCAACCACAGCGCCCACTGCTTCACCAGAACCCACCGCCACCGCTCAGGTGGACTGCAACCAACAATTTACCGAGCTGCTGGCCGGATACGGCCGTAACCTCACAGAATGCAGCGGAGCCGATGCCGGAACCATGCTGCAATGCCCACTGCCCCAATCCTCCGTAAGTTCCCAGCCGCTCAAAGAAAACATCAACATCCAAATCATCCTCGATGCCTCTGGCAGCATGGGCGACCCATTCGGCGGATCAACCCGCCTGGCAGTGGCCCAGGCCGTGCTCGCTGACTTTGTGGATACTCTGCCCGCCGACGCCCAGGTTTCCCTGCGCGTATACGGCCACACCGGCTCGCGCGATGAAGTTGACAAGGCAGTTTCCTGCCAGGGCACAGAGTTAATCTATCCCTTCCAGCCGCTGGACGCAGGTGGCTTTGTGGACACGATCAACGCCGTCGCGCCGGTGGGCTGGACGCCCACAGGCGCGGCCTTGCTGGCGGCGCTGGACGATTTCAGCCAGTTTGACCCGGCAACAAACTCCAACTTTGTGTACCTCATCTCGGATGGGCTGGAAACGTGTGATGGCGATCCGGCTGCCGCCGCGGCACAGCTCAACAGCGCCAACGTCGGCGTCACGGTGAACGTTGTGGGCTTTGCGGTGGATGCTGAAACGACTCAAGAACTGCAAGAAACGGCCGTTAACGGCGGCGGCACCTATTTTCCGGCCAATGACGCCGAGGCACTGCGGGAAATCTTCATTGAGCAAATTGATTGGGCGGCCTGGGGCGAGTATCGCGCCTGTTTGGTGGATACGGCGGCGGCCATTTATTCAGAGGATGTGAACCAGAACAGCGAAGCGTTTTCTTGCTCCATGCAAATGGTCAGCGATGAAAGCGCCGATATGTTGGCCGCCATCGCGGCTGGCTCAGAATATGCGCAATGCAGCCAAGAGCTAACCGAACGCATCATTAACCGCCAAAATGAAATGCACGGCACGCTGACGCGCGAATTTGATGCCCTACTTAATGCCGCCGAAACGGAGTTTGACGAACAAGTGGATGAGGCAGAAGAAGAATCTGTCCCCTAAACTTCACCTGCGTGGCGGCGGGTTGTTTTTACGCAGACGACTCGCCGCCAATTTCCAGACCGGCCAAATGCTCCAGCGCTTTGACCAGGGCGTGGTTGCCCTCTAAACCGAGGCCCCGCTGCTGCAAGGTGCGGTACAAATTGAACACCATCCCCGTGCCCAGCAGCGGCACACCCAGCTGATCGGCGGCTTCCAACACCAAGCGCAAATCTTTTTGCTGCAAATCAATGGTGAACCCAGGCCGCCAATCCCGCTCCACCACCTGCGGCCCGCGATTGCTGAGCATCCAACTGCCCGCCGCGCCTTGCGTGACCGCATCGAGCGTTTTATTCAAATCGAGGCCACCTGCCTGAGCAAAGAGCAGCGCTTCTCCCACACCAAGCATGGTTACCACAACCAAAATCTGGTTCACCAGCTTCACCGTTTGCCCGGCACCGCTTTCACCAACGTGGGTGATGGTTTTGCCCATCGCCTCGAACACGGGCATGGCGCGGGCTACCTGGGCCGCATCGCCGCCCACCATAATGCTGAGCGTGCCTTTGGCTGCGCCTTCGCTGCCGCCGCTGATAGGCGCATCCAGCATGTGCACGCCACGATCGGCAAACGCGGCGGCCAACCGACGGGTAATTTCTGGACTGATGGTGCTCATATCAATGACAAGGTCGCCCGGTTTGGCACCAAAGATAACGCCATTGGCTTGCAGCATCACATGTTCGACATCGGGTGTGTCGCTGACGCAGGTGATGATGATCGTGGCGTGGCTGGCGACGTCAGCGGGGCTGGTGGCGGCGTGGGCACCTAATTCAATGAGGGGGTCCATTTTGGGATGGGTGCGATTCCAAATGTAAACTTCAAACCCTTTTTCCAGCAGATTGCGCACCATGCCCTGCCCCATAATGCCCAGGCCGATAAATCCGATTTTTTCGTTCATGTGCTGCTCCTTTGGTGTGAACGCAGAAACGCCGAGAAGAAGGTCTGCGTGGTTGTTTGGTTATGGGGCAATTATGCGTGGGGGAGAAACGGCCGTCAAGGCAGACAGCTCAGCAATTCAGGAGTGGCAATCCTCACATTTTTAGATTGCCACTCCTGGCCAAGAAGTTAATTGGTGCGGATGTCGATGATTTCGTCTACGACTGGCTCTACAATCTTGCGTACGGTTTCTTCATCCAGCCGACGCACTTTAAAAGTCACAATCCGATTAGACGCCTTATCGCCAGAGAACTCGCCAAAAGACAAGAAGCTGGCGTCAGCGGCGGCAATGGCTTGGGCGATTTTGGCCAATGTCCCAACTTTTTCAGGCACAACGGCCGTTACCCGCACACCCTGATCCCGCGCGCCCATCAGCTCCAGCAGCAGCTTGAACAAATCTGTCTCGGTAATCAGACCAACCAGATCGCCATTGTTGACCACGGGCAGGCCACCAACCTTGTTGTCTACCATGATGCGGGCGGCTTCTTCGATGGGCATATCTTCGCCGATGGTCAGCACGTCTTTGGTCATGACGTCCTTGACCTTGATTTTGTTGACCAGGTAGGTGATCTCCCACACGCTGAGGGAGGTGGCATCAGACGGCGAGGCGTTGAGCAAATCTTTATCTGAGACAATGCCGATAAGACGGCCTTTATCATCAACCACCGGCGTCCGGCGAATGCGCTCTTGCTGCATCAATTTCAAACAATCGGGCACCGACATTTCCGGCGGAACGGTGATAACGGGTGTTGACATGCGTTTTTTGATTAACATGCGTGACTCCTTGCTAAAAAGTGTGAAAAAAGTGGATGGTAAAAATCAGAGTCCCAAATACGCAGAACGAACATGTTCGTCTTGCGCCAATTCGCGGCTGGGACCTTCTAATTCTACCTTGCCATGCGCCAGAACAAAAGCATAATCGCTCACAGCCAGCGCCATTTGTACATTTTGCTCCACCAACATCATTGTTAGACCCTGTTCCTTCAACAATTTGAGGCTTTGGAACAGATCCAGCACCAACACAGGGGCCAATCCCAGCGAGAGTTCATCAATCATCAGCACAATAGGATTGGCCATGATGCCCCGCGCCACGGCCAACATTTGCTGCTCGCCGCCGCTCATCGTGCCCGATTTTTGATTGCGCCGCTCTTTGAGCCGGGGAAACATCTCGTACACCAATTCCAGATTCTTTTGGATGTGTGACCGCGCCCGCTTGGGTGAGGCACCCATTTCCAAATTTTCCTCCACGGACATGTCGGTGAAGAGCTGTCGCCCTTCTGGCACCAATACCACGCCCAACTCTGCCTTGGCATGGGCCGACAGGCTGCTGATATCTTGACCATTAAACCAGACAGAGCCGCTCCACGGTTTGATTTGCCCCATGACGGTACGCATCGTGGTGGTTTTGCCTGCGCCATTGGCTCCCACTAAAGAAGTCAATTTGCCTTCTTCCAGAGAGATGCTCGTTCCCCAGAGGATTTGCACTTCACCGTAGCCCGATTCGATGTCCCGAATTTCTAGTAATGCCATGATATTTTCCTTTTTTACACGCTACTCGGTCATCAACCGTTCAGCCAGCTTGGGATCGCCCAGATACGCTTCGATCACTTTCTCGTCGTTGGCCACTTCTTCGGGCGTGCCTTCCGCGATTTGACGGCCGTAATCCAGCACCTGCAACCGATCCGACACGTTCATGATGGCGTGCATCACGTGCTCAATCATGATGATGGTCACGTTTCGTTCTGTGCGAATGCGCTTCACAATCTCCACCATCATGACAATTTCCGATGGATTCAGCCCGGCCAGCACTTCATCCAGCAGCAGCAGATACGGCCGTGCCGCCAGCGCCCGCGCCATTTCCAGCCGCTTCTTCTGACCCACGTTCAAACTGCCCGCTAATTGGTCCGAGCGATCCGCCAGCCGCACAAATTCCAGCACCTCATCCGCGATGTCACCAGCGGTGGGCAGCCGGTGGTTCTCCCGACCAAAGCAAGCGCCCACAATCACATTTTCGCGCACGGTGAGCTCGTTTAACGGCCGTACAATCTGGTGCGTTCTTGCCATGCCCCGATGGGCCATCAGGTACGGTTTGCTGCCCGTCACATCCTCGCCACGGAACGTCACACGGCCGTCGCTGGGTTCATATACGCCGCTGATGCAGTTGAACAGCGTCGTCTTGCCCGCACCATTCGGCCCAATTAGGCCCAGAATTTGCCCTTCTGGTAAATCAAACGTCACGTCAGCCAGCGCCTGGAGGCCACCAAACCGCTTGCCAACACCTTCAACCTGTAAAATCATTGCAATGCCCTCCGTGCTTTGGGGAAGCGATTCCGCAGCCAGCCAACCAATCCAGCCGGCACAAACAGCACAATCACCAACAGCAAAGCGCCCGCCACAGCCAGCTGAATATCTTTAAAGATGTCGCTCGTCAGCAAAAAGCCGCGCAGCCGTTGGTAGCCGTATGCGCCCAAAATTGGCCCCAGCACCGTGCCCTGGCCGCCCAGCATCACCATCACAATCATCTCGATGGAAAAGTGCAGCCGGAACGCAGGCACTGGCTCGATGCTGCCATTTTTGAAGAAGAACAGAACCCCCAACATGCCGGGAATAATGGCCGAGAGCACATACGCCCACGTTTTGGCGTTCGGCGCGTTCACCCCCATCACTTCGGCCGCATCCTCATCTTCACGGATGGCCAGCAAGCCCAAGCCAAATTTGGAGGTGCGCACCGCGTAGCTCATCAGGATGACAACAAGCGTCAGCGCCGCCAGCACGTAGTAGCTCAGCCACAGCGCTTCGCCCGGCCCGCCATAATCGCGGTACACTGAGAAGTTCAGCGTCATGCCCACCGGGCCGCCAAATGGCTCGAAGTTGTTGATAAAAGCGCGCATCGCTTCGTTAACGCCAATAGTAGCCAGAGCAAAGTAGCCGCCGCGCAGCCGCAAAATCGCCTTGCCCAGCAGAAACGCCAACAAACTGGCCGAAATGCCACCGGCCAACATCGCTATCCACAACGACATGCCCTGTACGCTCATGAGGTAAAAGCCCACGTAACCGCCCAGGCCAAAGAAAACCACATGGCCAAAGCTGACGTAGCCCGTGTAGCCCAACAAAATGTTGAGGCTGGAGGCCAAAGCCACTGAGAGCAAAATCGTAAAGGTCGTTTCCCGCGAGATGTCCTTGCCGGTGATAATGGGCCAGACGACCAGAATGAGCAGCACCGCCAGGGTGACAATGAGTCCGAGATATTTGCGTAGTGTACTCATTTTCGCGCTCCAAATAAGCCCTGCGGCCGTACCAGCAAAATCAGCACAAACAGGAGGAATTCCAGCACGGGCACCCAGGTGGTGGGCATGAAGGCGGGAATCACGCCTTCCAACATGCCCAGGATTAAGCCGCCTAGCAGCGCGCCAACGGGGTTGCCCAGGCCGCCCAGTACGCCGATGACGAAGCTTTTCAGCTCGTACACGCCGCCTGCCAGAATGGTGAAGGGGAAAAAGGTGGCAATTAGGCCGCCAGCAATGGCTGCCAGCATCGTGCCCAGGCCAAAGCTCAGCGCCAAAATCTGGGCCGAGGGCACACCCATCAGTTCAGCGGCGTCCTTGTTGTTGGCCACAGCGCGAATGTAACGACCGGGCCGCGTGCGGTAGAGGAAGAGGTACAGTCCACCCGTCACGGCCACGGCCAAAACGGCCGCTACCAAGCGCGTCCCCAACAGCGTTACCGGCCCCAGCGAGAGGCTGCCCAGTGAAAAATCCACATTGCGGGGAGAGGCGGAGAAAGCGGCCGTTCCCAAGCCAATGATGATCATATTTATCGAAAACGTCGCTAAAAGCGTGGAGAGATGCGGCGCGTCAATCACCCGATGCACCGCCACAAAGTAGATAAGCACGCCCAGCAGCAGCCCCAAAATGGCCACCAACACCAGCGCCACATATGGATTCAGGCCAAAAATGCTAAAAATAAAGTAGAGGCTAAACATCCCCAGGGCGATAATCGGGCCATGGGCCAGATTAATCACATTCATGACGCCCCAGATGAGCGTTAGCCCCATGGCTGCAATACCGTAAACAAACCCCAGCAGCAGCCCATCAATCAAGGAGGCAATAATTAAATCGAAGCTAATTTGCATAGAAATTTCTCCGGTTTCAGTGAGAAAGAAAAGAGGGTGAAGATTGGGTAAGGCGCGGCGGTCGGGGCATCGCTGCTAAAGCATCCATGCCATTCGTCGCCAAACGTGGACCGCCGCGCCTGTTAGATGAGCCAAGATTGGACCATTTTTTAAGAGCTAATATTGAAAGCAAACCTATTGCTCAAAAATGGTCCAATCTCCAAGCAACTCAATTACGGCATGGGGTACAGCGTCTCGGCCGTGGCACCCTCAGCGGGCCACACCACTTGTTTCGCCAGCCCATCGCCGTTGTCCTGCCACTGGATGTAAACCATCGAGTGACCCGTTTGCAGACCGTGGGCTTCTTCGCTTGTGTCAAACTTGATGTGACCGAAGAAGGTCAGCAAATCCATCGCATCCAACGCCGCGCGTACCGCTTCGGGGTCGGTGGAGTCGGCGTCGATAATCGCTTTTTGCAGAATGAGTCCGGCCGCATAGCCGCCGGCCGAGTGGTAAGATGGCTCTTCGCCGTCGTAGGCAGCTTCATAGGCAGACACAAATGCTTCGCTTTCAATGCCATACCATTCCAGCCCGGCCTCAGCGGCAGAAGCGGCGGAAAAGGCAGCCTGAGGTTCCCACTGGCTGGGGCCAATCACGCCAACGGCCGCTTCGCCCAAATCGGCAAAATCGGGTTCTGGTGGCGCTACCAGCAAGGTGAAGAAACCGACATCAATGCTCTTTTCGTTGAGCTGGCGGGCAAAGGTGCTGCCGTCCTGGAAGTGACCGCCACCCAAAATAGCGTCGGGCGCGGCATCCTGGATTTTGTTGATGAAGGGGCCAAAGTCAGTGGTCTCTGGATCGTACCCTTCGTGCAGCACCACTTCGTAGCCCAGACTTTCGGCATACGTTTTGGCGGCTTCTACTACGTCGGTGGAGAATTTGCTGTTCTCGTAAACGAAGGCGATTTTATTTACCTCGGAATCGAGGGTTTGCAGGAGGTCAATCGCGCCAGTGAGGTAACGGCTGGCGGGGGTGTACGCCTGGTAAACGGTGGTCAAGCCCTGCTTGTAGGTATCGTCCGAAGCAGCGCCGGTGGTGATCATCACCTTGCCATACTGCTCGGCGATAACGGCGGAAGCGGCCGTTAAGCCACTGGAGTACGGGCTGATGAGGAAGTCCGCTTCATCTTCGGTGGCGAGTCGCGTGTACAGCTCCTGTACCCGGTCGGTGTTGCTTTCATCATCGTAGGTCACGGCCGAAAAAGTCACCTTGGTGCCGTCGCTCAACTCGATGCCACCCGCCGCGTTAACCTCGTCCATCCACAGATTCAGGCCATTGACCTGGCGTGTAGAGGAAACGTTTTGGCTGCCCGTTTGGGAAGCGGTAAAGCCGATGACAACGGTTTGCTCGCCACCACCGCTATCGCTACTTTCAGCAGCGGTGTCGCCACCAGAATCGGTGGCCGCTTCTTCATCACCACCAGATGATGAACAGGCCGCAAACATGAGGGCTAAAAACAGATAACCAAAAATCAGGAACAGACTTGTGCGTTTCATTCTTTCCTCCTACATGGGGTTGGCAGCCAAACGGACGATTACCAGGCAAGGGCAAAGAATACGGCAGGGTGTGGGGAAACGGCCGTTGCGCAAAAATTATCGTGGTTCAGCTGCGAAATAATGGAATGTGTGCCAGCAGCATTAAAAAAGATACTGCTGCTACACAGTGTAGAGAGGAATTGCAAATAAAGAATAAAGCACAGTAGGGGAATTATAAATATTGTGTAAACAGGCGTTTATATTTCCCCGGAAAATCCTCAAAAGCACGATCCGTTAAGAACATTTTCCGGGGAAATCAGGAAAATTAGTCTAGAAACGAGTAGCCAATCCCCCGCTCCGTCCGCAAATAATGCGGTTTTGCCGGGTCCGCTTCGATTTTTTGGCGCAGGCGGCCCATATAAACGCGTAAATATTCACTTTCTTGCCCGTACTCTGGCCCCCACACATTTTGCAGAATCGTTTGGTGCGGCAGCACCTTGCCCGCGTTTTCCATCAGGTACACCAGCAAATCAAACTCCGTCGGCGTCAGATCAACCAGTTCGTTGCGTACCTGCACCTCATGCCGCTCCACGTCCACGGCAATGTCACCGCGCAGCAGGCGGCCCGTATGCGTGGGCGGCTTTACCCAGTTGGAACGGCGCAGCACCGCGTTGATGCGGGCCAGCAGTTCCCGCACGCCAAATGGCTTCGTCAAAAAATCATCCGCACCGATGTTGAATGCCTGTACCTTGTCGTTTTCCTCGCCCAGCGCGGAGAGCACAATGATGGGCACCAGCGACTCCTGGCGAATGCGGCGAATCGTTTCCAGCCCGTTCATATGGGGCATCATCAAATCGACAATGACCAAGTCCACGTCGTTGGTTTTGAACAGCGCCAATCCCTCCAGCCCGTTGGCGGCGGTGTAGGTCTGAAAACCGCGCACTTCCAGATTTTTGTTGACAAAGTCACGTAGAGATTGTTCGTCATCAATGATGAGCACAGAAGATTTTGCCAGCGTCATACAACTTTCTCCGGATCGTGTTGGGGCAGCGAAAAAGCAATGCAGGTGCCAGAACCCACTGATTCCAGCCAGATTTTGCCGCCGTGTGCCTGCACAAAACCGCGCGAAATGGACAAACCCAGCCCCGCCCCCGTCGTCTGACGAGCCAGCCCATTTTCAATGCGGTAAAAGCTGCTGAAGATGTGTTCGCCGTGCGCAGCGGGAATGCCCGGACCATCGTCCTTGATTTTGACGATGATTTGCCCGTCTTCGCAGTGGGCGCTGATGTGAATGGGGGTATCAGGTGGGCTGTATTTGGCGGCGTTTTCGATGAGGTTGCGCAGTACGGCCGTTATCCGCTGTGGATCGGCAAATAAGGGTGGCAAATCCGGCGGGATGTCCAACTGTAAGCGCGCACCTGGCTGGGAATGCGCGTGCAGCGCCGCCTCGCGAATGAGATCGTTCAGGTCGCAAGCCAGCTTGGACACGGTGAGATTGCCCGCCTCGATGCGGGACATGTCCAGCAGATCGCTTACCAGTTGGGTGAGATGGTCGGTTTCTAAGGAAATGATGTCCAGAAATTCGCGCTGGCTCTGGCTGTCCCACTCTACATCATCGGCCAGCAAGGTGGTGGTGTACCCTTTAATCGCCGCCAGCGGCGTGCGCAGTTCATGCGACACGGTGGAGATGAGGCTGGACTTCATACGGTCCAGTTCCTGCCGCTGGGTGATGTCCTGCACAATGCGCCCCCGCCCAATTGGCGTCTGCTGCGAATCCGTCACCTCGAACAGCTTCAGGCGCAAATAGCGGCGACCTTCGTCACCGTCCAGAGCAAATTCGGTTTGGCGGTTGGCGTTCCCAGCAAGGATGCTGGCAACGGCCGTTTCCACCTTCTCCTTGTCCACCGCCCGACGCAGCAACCGCTCCATCACCTCTGTCACCGGCTGGCCCGGAATGTCTGCCATTGGCAGGTTCACCCACTGCGCCAGCCGCCGGTTGGCGTACAGCACCTTGCCCTGCAAATCCTCCAAAATTAGGCCATCCTGCATGGATTGGATGAGCGCCTCCAGGCGGCGGGTTTGCTCTTGCAGCTGCATGTCGCTGCGGGCGTACAGCGTGGCATTCTCGATGGCCATTGCCGCGTGGTTGGCGAAGCTAAACAGCAGATTGATTTCCCGGTCGGTAAATTCGTGCGGGTCAGGCAGGAACGCCAGCAGTGCCGACGGGGGCGCGTGCTGCGTGTTCAGGGGCACCGCCAGCATGGAGCGATAGCCAGAAATTTTGGCGCGTTGGCGACGCGAGGTAAAAGAAGGGTTGGTTTCCGTGTCGCTAATTTGCACGGGCTGGCCACTGTGAATGGCGCGCATGGTGACGGAGCTGGGGTCGTTGGGGTCCACAATGACGGTTTCCGCATACCAGTCGGGCAAGCCCCGGCTAGCGGTGACCCGAAAATTCCCTTTGCCTTCATCGTAGGCAAAAATAGCGCACATCTGCACGTTCAGCAAATTTTCTACCTGCGCCAAAATGGAGTTGAGCACCACATCGGTTTCCAGGCTGGAGACAACGGCCGTACTCGTTTGCAGCAAAATCGACAGTTCGTTCAGGCGCGCTTCGATGGCCTGCTGCATGCGGCGCAGGCTGCGGGTGAGATGCCCCATCTGGTCAGGGCGCTCCGTGAGGCTGTGCAGCAGCGGTTGGTGAGCAGAGACGGCATCAGTCGTCTGGCCGATTTCTTGGCTAAAGGTGGCCAGTTGTTCTAACGGCCGTACCACTCGCCGCGACAAAATCAGCCAGAAGAGAATGCCGCCCAACAAAAAGAGCACCACCGTCGCCACCGCACCGCGCCGGAAGGCGGTGGGTGTGGCAAAGGCAACGGCCGTAGGTCGCATTACCACCACGCCCCAGCCGACGCTGCTAATCGGCACGTAGCTGTAGAGCATCTCCTGCCCTGCTGCATCATCGTCGATGAGGTTGCCCGATTGGCCTGCCTGCAAGGCCGCAAACACACCTGGCAGCGATGGCGTGGCATCTTGCAGCAGCCGCTCCGGCTGGGGATGGGCAATGATTTGCCCGCTGGCGTCCAAAATGAGAATTTGGAATTGCTCTTCGGGACGGTAATCGCGCGCAATATTGGCCAACGACGTGCTGAGTTCTTGCAGCTTCAAATTGGTGCCCACGACGCCGAGAAACTGGTCAGCGCTGCTCCACAAGGGCATAACGGCCGTTGCCACCGGCTGGTTCGTCGTGGGGGAAATACGCCCCTTGGAAACAAACGGAGCATGGCTGTTCAGCGCCGATTGAAAGTAATCACGGAAGGAAAAATCGGTGCCAACCGTGGAGCCGGGGGCGATGGGGTAATGGTAGATCATGATGCCTTCATCGCTGAGGCGGTAGATAAGGTTGACATCGCTGCGGGCGGTGAAGAGGATGCCAAAAAGAGTGTCCATTTCGTCCAGATCGGCGGATTGTACGGCGGGGAAGGTGCCCAACTGCTGCACGGCGGAGAGCGCGTTGCCCATGGCAGCGTCGGTTTCTTGCGCCACGGCGCGCGCCAGAGCCAGGTCCGCCGCTTTAATGTCTGCTTCCAGGCGGCGGCTGGCCACAAATTCAAAAACGAAGACAGCGACAACTACCAGCAGCACAAACAGCAGCCAAAGGGCCAGCAACTGTAAACCAAGATCGCGGCGCAGCGGGAAGGAGCGCATGGGTCGGGTACCAGATTGAACAATTATAAAGGATTCAGACGTTGATGCGGGGTCATTATAAGTTTAGGTAATGGTATACGCAACGAAGACGGCCGTTTCCACGCAAGTTTAGTCAGCTGTTTTGCGCAGGCGGATCGGTGACTGGTTGGGCAGGCGTTCAATAAGACCCTTCGCTTCCAGATCAAGTTGAACCGCTTTGCAATACCAACGCACAGACCCAGGCTTGGGGAATAGTGCTTGAGGCACCCCAGTTTCTGCCAGATGGGCCGCCACTTTTTCCTCAAGCTGGTTAAACAGCATCCCGTCGCTGCGACTATCGGGCAGGTGCGCCAGCATCGCCTCGCGAATGAGGGTGTACTTTTCTTCTTTCAGGTTTTCCTGGTGCTGGGGATGATTAACGTTTTGGGCTTTGATTGTGCTCATCGGGTTTCTCCTTTCACAGTTTTGCGAATGTTATGGCTGTAGTGTAAACGGCCGTTCCACCACCCCACTTGTTCATTCCTGCTCACTTTTTAACCAATCCCGATACTGAGCGGGTGACAAACCAAAACGGCGGCGGAACACGTGGATAAATGAACTCAAGCTGCTGTACCCTACCGCCAAACTCAATTCCGTCACGCCGACAGCCTCATCCAGCAAACGGCGACGCGCCTCATCCAGCCGCAGCCGCTTCACAAATTGGTACAAACTTTCGCCAAAGGCAGCTTTAAACAACCGGGAAAAATGAAACTCGGAGAGGGAAACGGCCGTAGCCACATCACTTACCTGCAAATCATCCAGAAAACGGGCTTCAACCAGTTGGCGCGCCTGCAAAAGGCGGGGCAGCAAATCCGCAACGGTGCTTTGTTTGCGGGGTGCCAACGCGACCAAAGCTTGCTGGCGCAAACGCAGCAGGCGAATAAGTTCACCCACCACTTCCAACAGCAGTTCCTCGACGACGGCTAAATTCTCCGGCGGGGTGCAGGCGCGCACCAAGTCGGCCAGTAAATGGGACAGCTCATCCCCCTGCGGCAGCGGCACATTGTGCAACAGTTGATTCAAGCCAGGAGGGATGCCCAAAAAGCGCGCCATTTCCAGCGCAAAACCGGGGCTAAGGAGCAACACAAGCGTAGGTTCGAGACGTACGGCCGTTCCCGACAAAACAACTGGTTCCTCAACCTGCGCGAGCCAGGTGTATTGGTGGGGCTGGAGCAGGACGTTGTTGCAGGATACGGCCGTTGCCCCCGGAAAAACCAGGTAGAGATGACCCAGCTGCGGCAAGGCAAACGGCCGTGTCACCCGTCCGAACCAGACGCGGTTCAGTGGCGAACAGTCGCCAACGGCCGTTAATCCAAAAAATGAGCTAGAGCGCAAAATTGGCATACAAACAGTTTAAGCAACACCCACCCTAACGCGCAAAAAATGATACACTTTGCCCATGCCAATGATTCAGTTACCTCACACCGATCTTTTTTATGCCCCGCATTTGCCGCCAGATGCCCAACAAACGCTGCTGCTCATTCACGGAGCCGGCGGGTCTCATCTCACCTGGCCTGCTGAACTGCGCCGCCTGCCACAAACGGCCGTTTACGCCCTGGATTTGGCTGGACACGGCCGTTCTGCCCTGCCCGGTCACAACACCATTACTGACTATGCGCAAGATATAGTGGATTTTATCGAGGCGCTGGCGCTGGAAAATGTTGTCCTGCTTGGACATTCCATGGGTGGCGCCATTGTGCAGCAAATTGCGCTCGCGCCGCCGCCAGCCGTCAACGGTCTGATTTTGGTCGGCACGGGAGCCAAACTGCGCGTCTCGCCGCAAATTCTGGCGGCGGTTGAGGAGGATTTGGCAACGGCCGTTGAGTTCCTGAATCAATTTTTATGGGGTCAGCACCCGACTGAAACCGCGATAGAGGTTAATCGTCGCACCATGCTGGATTGTCCGGCAGAAGTGATGCTGGGGGATTTTGTGGCCTGCAATCAGTTCGATTTGCGGGAGCAGTTGTCTGCCATCACGCTGCCCACGCTGGTTATCAGCAGCCAGTTAGACCAGATGACGCCAGCAAAATTTGGCGGATTTCTGGCCGACCAACTGCCACAAGCGCAATTTGCCCTCATCGAGGATGCGGGCCACATGCTCATGCTGGAAGCACCTACGGCCGTTGCCCAGTTCGTTGAAACGTTTTTACGGGGGATTCGGGGAGAAAATTAAACGGCCGTTTCCCCCCGAAACGGCCGTCTGCTTCAAAATTTTTACCGGAGGATTTGCAATTTAGCTTAATGGCTCAGCACCACATGCTGTCGTGACAGCACACCAGTAACTGTTTGCAAAAGCTCATCTGCTGTAAATGGTTTGGGCAGGGAATCATCGGCCAGGCTACGCAAGCCGCTGACCAATTCATTGTTGCTGGCCCCGCTCGAAATAGCGATGATCGGGATTTGCCGAGTTTCGGCAGTCTGCCGCAATTTTCGCGCGGCGGCAAAGCCGTCCAAAATAGGCATTTCGGCATCCATCAACACCACGTCAGGATGTTCTGCCTGGGCCAATGCCAGCCCATCTTCGCCATTTTCAGCCTGCAAAACGCGGGCAGTCGGATAAGCCATTTTCAAGAAATCGGTCAGAACCATCCGTACGGCCGTATTATCGTCTACCACTAAAACTGCTTTCATCTTGTCACTCCTTCAATCACTCAAGATTGCCAACAAACAATGTGCCAATATGCTTTAAGTATGCCGGAAGGAACGGCCGTTTGCTGTGAAACATCGTGCAACCTCATCGATCAAGTTACTACACTCTCGCGTTGGGTTGTTACACAATTCCCCCGTAACCTACTTTACAGGCAATAGTGAAAAGAATAGAAGCAACTTCTGGCAAGCGGTCTAACCAGTGTCATTTTGCAGCAGTTCACGCAGGCGCGGCACAATCGCCTGCACGGCGCGCCCACGGTGGCTAATTTTGTGCTTTTCAGCCGGGCTCAATTGGGCCATTGTCTGGCCAAATTGCGGTAGATAAAAGACGGGATCGTAACCAAACCCGCCTTCCCCCGCCGGCGCAAAGGCAATCTGCCCGTCACATATCCCCTCGGACTCGCCCAACAGGGCGCCATCTGGCCCAGCCAGCACAATGACGCAGCGAAAGCGGGCCGTGCGCTGCGGTTCTGGTACGTCTTTTATGGCTTCGAGGAGCTTTTGGTAGCGTTGAACGGCCGTTAACCCCGCACCCCCATACCTTGCCGTGTACACACCCGGCGCACCGTCAAGGGCATCCACCTCTAGCCCAGAATCATCCGCCAGCGTTAGCAAGCCCGTTTCTGCTGCGTATGCCCGCGCCTTGAGGATGCTGTTGTCTCGGAATGTACTGCCCGTTTCCTCTACATCCTCGATTACGCCGACATCATCCAGACTAAGCCACTCAATCTTTAAGTCCGCCAACATCTCGGCAAACTCTTTTACTTTTCCCTTATTATGGGTTGCTACTAAAAGTTTTGTCATTTATGAGCCTTTTTCTTGTTTCTGAAGGCGTATGTTATACTCCAATCCTAAATTTTTCCGAAGGGAGGGACCCCATGACAAATAAACGCCCTTCCCGACTGCGCTTCAACTTCGGCTTCTTTTTAGAATCCACTTTGGGCACCAGTCGGACAATCGAACTAAGCTACCCCACCATTCAGGTGGAGGATTTAACCCTAAGCCCTCTGGCAGGAACCTTTACCGCGACGCGCACCTCTGAAGGTGTCTACGTAAGTGGCACCCTGAACAGCACGGTCGTGAGTGAATGTGTGCGCTGCCTGGAAGAGGCAATCGTTCCCATCCAGCTGCAATTGGATGATCTCTTTTACTACCCGCCACACACGGCCCCAGAAGGCGAATATACCATCGGGGAAGATGGGTTTATTGATCTGGCGCCACTGGTGCGTGAACTCACCGTGCTGGAAACACCTATCCAGCCCATTTGCCGACCTGATTGCCAGGGCTTGTGCATGGAATGCGGGAAAAATCTCAACGAGGGCGATTGTGGCTGCGAGCCCAATCCAATCGACCCACGCCTGAGCGCGTTGCAGCAGCTACTCAACTCAAAAGATAACTAATATGTTTTTCGATCAAGCCAAAATTTACATTCGCAGCGGCAATGGCGGCGATGGCATGCTGAGTTTCCGCCGGGAAAAGCATGTGCCTTACGGCGGCCCAGATGGGGGCGACGGAGGCGATGGTGGCGCCATTATCTTTACAGCCAGCCGCCATCTAAACAGCTTAATGCGCTTCAACCGCCAGGCACACTTCAAGGCGGAACATGGCACGCATGGCGGCACACAAAAGCGCAACGGCAAACGCGGCGAAGATTTGATCATTGAAGTTCCCATTGGGACTGTGATTCGCGATGCTGAAACCGGCACTATTTTGGCTGACATCACCTCTGAGGAACATAAAATCACGGCGCTGGAGGGAGGCAAAGGGGGCCGGGGCAACGTTCATTTTGCCAGCAGCGTTAACCAGGCACCGCGCATTGCCGAACGAGGCGAACCGGGTGCAGAAATGTGGGTCACGCTGGAGCTCAAGCTTATTGCCGATGTAGGCATTGTGGGCGTGCCAAATGCGGGCAAATCCACGTTGCTATCTGTGATTAGTGGCGCCAGTCCCAAAGTAGCTAACTATCCATTTACCACCCTGCAACCCAATTTAGGTGTGGTAGAGCTGGATGATTTTGAGACGTTTGTGGTGGCCGACATTCCTGGCTTGATTGAAGGCGCGGCCAGCGGCACAGGGCTGGGCCATGACTTTTTACGCCACGTGGAGCGCACGCGAGTACTCATTCATTTGCTGGATGGGTCGGCCAAAGAACCACTGGAAGAGTGGGCGATGATCAACCAGGAACTGGCTTTATATGACATTGCATTAGAAGAACGGCCGCAGATCGTCGTCCTCAACAAAATGGATTTACCAGACGCAGTTGCCTGGGAACCGCTCATTGAAGAAGAGGTCAAGAAGGCAGGCTATCCGTTCATGTCGATTTCGGCGGTGACGGGGCAAAATGTGCGGCAAATGCTGTATCGCGTGCGGCGCATGCTGGATGAAGCGCCCGCTCCCAAGACGCGCCACGATGACGAGATTGCGGTCATTCGCGCGGCGGATGACGATGGGTTTACCATTGAACGCGAAGGGGATGGCTGGCGCGTGCGCGGCAAGCAAATTGAGCGGGTGGCAGCGATGACCTATTTTGAGTTCGATTCGACGCTGCTGCGCTTCCAGAAAATTTTGGAGTCGATGGGCATTTCGCAGGCGCTTACTGAGGCGGGCGTGACCGTGGGTGACCCGGTTTACATTGGCGAAGAAGAGCTGGAGTGGGGTGAGTAAACAGCAGCGAATTGGTTTGCTAGGCGGCACATTTGATCCGCCTCATTGGGGCCACTTGTGGCTGGCCGAGCTGGCCCGGGTTCAACTTCATCTGGATCGTGTGCTTTTTTTACCGGTGGGAGATCCAGTACACAAACAAGGGCGGGTAATTACGGCCGTTTCCCATCGTCTACAAATGGTTTCCCTGGCTATTCAGGAGAATCCCCGCTTTGAGCTAGACACTACCGACTGCACCCGCCCAGAACCACATACCACTGTCACCCTGCTGCCTCTGCTACGGCAACGTTATCCCGATAGTGCATTTTGGCTGTTGATTGGCGGCGATTCGCTGCGTGACCTGCCCACCTGGACCGAACCAGCGCAACTTATTCAGGCGTGTCGGCTGGCAGTGCTGCCTCGACCGGGCGCAGAAGTGAATTGGGAAATTTTGGAAACGGCCGTTCCTGGCATCAAAACGGCCGTTGACTTGCTAGAGGGTCCTACCCTGTCTATTTCGGCTACGGCCATCCGGGCTTGGGCCAAACAAGGACATGAACCGAACTATCTGGTGCCAACGGCCGTTGCCACGTATCTCCATCAGCACCAGCTATATCAGCCCCAAAACGCCTAATCTTCCGTCTCGGCTTCCTCGGCTGATGGTTCTGTTTCTGGGGCGTACCGCTTCATTTGGGCCACAGAGACTTTGATCACCTTGCGGCAGTTGATACACTCAACGGTGTGATATTTCTGATTTTTTTCCGTAGCTTTAGCCAGGGCGGCCTCTAAATAATCCCGGCTTAAATTAAAAGATTGACGACAGTAGTTGCAACGAACGTTCATAACACTCTCCCATGTGGTTGAATTAGGTGATTGTAGCTGTTTTTTAGATTGATAAGCAACTACCCGCCCTTTTTCATACACCAAGCTTAAACTTTACGGAGGACCGTAGCCCATAAGACCCAAGACCCCTTCACAAAGCAAGCATAAAATGATACAAAGAGAAAATGCAAAATTCTAACTTATCTGGCAGGGCATTAGTGGTTGATGATCAACAAACGTTACTCTCGGTAGCGGAAGACATGCTGACCGCGCGCGGCATGGAGGTGCTGTTGGCTGATAATGGGCCACAAGCCATTGATCTATTCCAGGCGCACCACGATGAAATTAATGTCGTATTGCTAGATTTCAAAATGCCAAACATGAATGGCGCTGAGATTTTCACCAAGCTGAGGGAAATCAAACCGGACGTGCAGGTCGTAATTTCCTCAGGTTACAGCGAAGAGGAAACATCAGACTTTTTCAGTAAAAATCCAGATGTTTTGTTTTTGCAAAAACCGTACCGGTTTCATACGCTCGTAGAAACCATTGCCACCGCTTTGGCCCAATCCCACTAAATTTACTTTTTACCCAATTACCAGGAAAATTTGTAGCGAACCCCGTCCGGGGTTTTTTGCTCTTGCCAACCGTACTGCTTTAGATGAACGTCGGCGCGGTGACCAAAAGTATGCAATTTTTGCGCCAGTTCTGGTTGAGCGTACTCGGCCGCTTGGGTAAAAAGCTCTGCCGGGGAAATGCCAATCTTTTGGGCGCAATGGTGGTAAACGGCCAGGCTCACATCGACATTACGCTTTGGCGGGATGACGTAATTGGCGATGACGGCCCCCACCAGGCCAGAAAACAGCCACGCCTGATCGTTTTGGCGGACGGCAATGGTAGCCGCCCGATGGCCGTAGATGCCAAACAGCGATCGCTGTGCCTGATCCAAAGAAAGCTGAAACTGTTCCTGCTCAACGGCCGTTCCCCGCATAAACCTTTCCACAATTACCCGCAACCGCTCATCCGTCGTTGAAGGCAGCGGCTCCGCATAATAGATGGCTACTTTAAGGCCAAACAAATATTGTTTGGCCTCATCTGTAAAGGTGCGGAAAGCGTTACCGTTTTGCATAAGGGTTCTCCAAATTTAGCGTGGACTCCAGAACGGCATCTGCCCATCGGCCAAATACCGTTTTTGCCCTGTTGCCGTGTTGATAATGAAGATTTGATTACGGCCGTCTTCTATCATTGCCAGCACCAGCGCACTGCTGTCCGGTGACCAAAGCCGGTGGCTGAGGGCGTACTGGTCAAAGAAAGGCAGCAGTTGGGAAGCAAAGGTAAATGTGGGCACAAAACTTAACAACACCCGTCCCTCATCTTCATTAACATCATAGACCAGCAGGCGCAGTTGGGGCAAATTTTGCTGCAAGCCGGGCTTGCTGAGCGGTTCCTTTTCCAGCTGCGCATTGATGTCACCTTCATTGCTGCGAGCAATACTCAACGCGGCCAGAAAACGGCCGTCTGGCGACCAGAAAAAAGCAATGATGGGCTCATCACTAATGACCCGCACGTCTCCGGTCACCGCATCCATCAGCCGCAGCGGCCCAATAAAAGCGGAACTGCCCGCCTCGGTGCCGCTGGTAAAGGCGAGTTGGTTAGCCGACGGGCTCCAGGCCATTGCCACCTGACCCGCATGACGCTGCGTCACCATCGTGTCCGATTCCCGGTCTACAATCACCAGCTGGCTGTTGTTGCCGTTCATAACTTCGGCATAGGCCAGATAACGGCCGTCTACCGAAATCCCCGGTGCCTGAAAAAAGCCAGGAGCCGCCACGGTGTCGCCATTGCCATCACTATCCGTGGCAATTAACTCCAGGCGGGCCGCTTCGCCCGAAAAGCCGCTGTGGACAAACATCGACTGGCTGTCCGCACTCCACTGCCAATACAGCGGACCGCCAATGGTAAGCAGTTGGCTGTCGGCCGAGCCGTCGGCCTGCACCAGATGCAGCCCCATGCCGTTGGGTGCGCTGGCCAGAAAAGCGACCTGGCGGCTGTCGGGTGACCAGTACAGATAAAACGGGGCTTGCTCGCCATCCACATAAAGCGGCTCAAGTGACCGGTTCTGGTCAGCACCATCCGGCAGCACAAAAATGCCAGCCCCGGCACGATTTGCCCCGATGGCCGCCACGGAACGGCCGTCGGGCGACCAAGCTGGAAACTGAAACCGCAGCGGCGCATCCGTAAGCTGCTGCACATCGCTGCCATCGGGGGAAATGGCCACGATTTGGCCCTCATCGTCAATATAAGCGATGCGATTAACCACCTCGCCCTCGTTAACCGGAGAAGCAATAGTGGGCGCGAGGTCTGGTTCCGTTTCGGCAATACTCTCGGCGGTCGATTCGAGGGGAACGGCCGTTTCCTCCACAATAGGCACCACTGCTTCATCCGGCTGGGGCTGCTCCCGAAAGAAAAAATACCAGATGGCCCCGCTAGCCGACGTGACGATCAGGGCAAAAACAACAATCAGGGTCACAACTACACGACAGCCATTCGGCCGTTCTGGTTTTGGCTCTGGCATTGCTACCAGCGGTTCATTTTCGGGGCGAAATTCAGACATAGCAACTCCTCACACAAACATTACGTTTCCAACGGCCGAAAACCACCGCCGCGCACATCCTCTACCGGAGTAATAATCACAAAGGCATGCGGATCAGCCTGGGAAACCATGCGCCGCAGCAGCGCCTTTTGCCGCGATTCCAGGGCACACATCAGCACGCCGTGCTCTTTGCCCGTGTACATCCCCTTCGCGTTAATCAGCGTGACCCCACGCCCCAGTTCCTGCATCAGCAGCTTACTCACCTCTTCAATTTTGTCTGAGATAATGTAGGCTAGCTGCTTGCGCGTATCAAAACGAGCCAAACGCGGCAAATCCGTTTCAAACGTGTCCCACGTTAACCGACGGAACTTGTGCAAAATGCTGCTCCAGCGAGAAGTAGTATCGGACAAAATTTCACCCTGCGTCTCGCGTAAACCTGCGGTAAACAAACCCAGCGCAATCAAAGCGCCATTAAAGAGAAAACCCATAGCCAAAACAATCCAGCCAGAAATCGGCCCCATTGCCGAGCGCGCCACAAATTCTTCCAAAGTCACGATCGAATCCGGGTGCATGTAGGTTTTTCCTATCCAGCTTCCTGCCAGAATCAAAAAAATGGGTGCATAGTTACGCCGATAACGCCGGCCCAATGCTTCCATAAGGCCAATGGGAAACCGGGGATTGTTTAGGCTTTCAGTAATTTTGTCCGCCCACTCTGCGTGCGGCATAAAGGGTGGCGAGAGCAACCCCACAAAAAAGTTTTTCTCCATCAAGCGCACCCGATTCGTCCATAATTCATAATATCGGTATCGGCGCGCCTCGATGAACAGAAAAAGCAGGACAAAAAAAGAATCAATTAACAAAATGGAGGCGGTATGGCCAGCATCGCTAAACACGAAGGTTAGCGCCGCACCCGTCGTAATCACGGCCCAGTTGGTGGTTGCATCCAGCCGCTGCCGCCAAACGTTGGAGCGCGTCACTTCACCCCGATAAAAATGCACCATCGCGTTGGTGAAATTACCGCTGTCCAAATGCTGCCCGGCAAATTCCCAAACGTGCTCCAAATCTGTATTTTTTGAGGGCAGTGAGTACATAAAATCAGCTGAATTGTTGTCCGGTGGTTGTTCCATAGTTTCCTCTTTTTATCATAGCGCAAGATAGGTTTCTTCCCGTTCTATTTTAATCTAGTGCCAACTTAAGTAAATGCCGGAAAGTTGCTTAAGTAACCAAAGGCCATAAGGCATTTACTTACAAGGAGAACGGAAGCACATCTTTGCATTTGATTTAAAGTTACTTTCCGTTCTCCACTTAAAAGGGATATGCAAATTCGGGTCCACCATTAAATCGTTTGCTTCCCTTAATTTCTAGGGGAAATGTGCAGTCTTCGTGATAAAATCACGGTTATGAAGCAACAATCTGTTCAAACAACCAACACACCAGAAATGCCGCAAGATGTGCGCTCTCCCTTTATTCGGCGGGCGGGCACCGTTTTGGCCGTTTCTTACCCGGTTTTGGCCCTTTCAACCGGCTTTCGTTCCGTCTACCAACTGTTCCTGAAAGAAGATGTGGTTAGTTACACTGGCCCAGCTCTTAGCGCAGTGGCAGCCTTGTGCTACCTCACGGCCACGATTGGCTTTGCCTATCGTCGGCGCTGGGCGTGGTGGTTATCCGTCTTGGTTTTGGGCTTTGAATCGCTGATGACTTTGATTGTGGGTACGTGGAGCATCATCAACCCGGAGCTGATCGGCAGCACCGTTTGGCGTTTATTTGGCATTGATTACGGCTTTTTCCCGCTGCTCCAGCCGCTGTTGGGGCTGGCCTGGCTCTTCCATCCGGAAACGTTGCAGTCGTATGGAATACGGCCGTCTCCCTCCCCAGAACAATAATTTCGCAAAGGGTTTACAGGTGCGTGCCGTGTTCCGCATGAATAATGCGCCGCGTGCCGGTTTCCGAGCGAATTAGCAGCGAATGGGTTGATGCATAGTTGCCCCAAAACTGCATGGCTCGCATTAGCGCACCGCCGGTAATGCTGGTAGCCGCAAAAAAGATTTGGTTGCTGTTCACCAGCTCTGAGCAGGACAAAATGCGGTTCTCATCCAAACCAGCTTTGCGAATGCTTTCCCGCTCCGCTTCGTCTTGCGGGCGCAGCCGCGCCAGCATCGCCCCGCCAGACGCTTTTACCGCACAGGCAGCCAATACCCCTTGAGACACGCCACCAATGCCCATCAACACATCCACATCGGTGTCGTTGGTGGCGGCAATCAGCGCACCCTCGGCATCCCCCTCTTCGCGCAGCAGAACGCGCGCGCCACATTCACGAATTTCCTCTATCAAATCCTGGTTACGCGAGCGTTCCAGAACAATCACCGACAAATCGCGCACGGACTTTTTTTTGTGCCGGGCAATCAGCGCCAACGTCCAGGCCGCAGGAGCATCCATACACTGGGGTACCAACGCCGCCGCCGCCCGCTGATCGACAACAATTTTTTCCATGTAGCGGGCAGAGACAGGAGACCAAACCGTGCCACGGGGGGCTATTCCCACCACCGAGACGGCACCAGGCTTGCCATTAATGAGCAGGTTGGTGCCGTCAATCGGATCGACCAAAATATCGACTTCGGGACCCTGCCCGGTGCCTACGGATTGCCCACTGCATAAGGGCGAATCTTCCCCCAGCCGATCTTCCTCGCCGATGACAATGTGCCCGTTCATTTCCAGCGTGTTGAGCGCGTCGGCCATGGCCCGCGTGGCGGCGCGATGGGCATTGGCAAAATCGCCAGAACCCACCCAGGAGCCGGCTGCCAGCGCTGTGGTTTCGGTCACCCGGACCAAATCCAGGCCGACATTCCGCGATAACTGTTCATCAAAAGTGTGTGTGGTTATTTCGTTCATTTGATTAAAACTCCACCGCCTCTAGTAAGCCAGCCGAATTCCAGGCCAGCATGCCCCCTTGCAGAATCTGAACATTCATGCAGCCAATATTTTGTAAAGCGGCTGCGGCACGCCGACTGCGACGGCCGCTTCGGCAAACCAGCACAATTTGTCTATCTGCTGGTAGCTTCACCTTGGCTGACAAGATTGTGGACAACGGCACCAATCTAGCCTCGGCAATATGCCCCTGTTTGTATTCACGCGGCTCACGCACATCAACGACGTAGGGAACGGCCGTTTCCAAAGCAGCCTTGCCATTTCTCTCCTCAGGTGCGTGCAGGCGATCCCAAAGCTGCAAAGGCTCCATAGACATGATGTGATCCATTTCCGTTTCGCTGAGCAGCGGAATGTCAGCCACATCAATCCGCTTGGGCAAATTCTGGCATTCACGAAAGGCCCGAATCGGACATTCATAAATGCACACAGCTGGATCAAGCTCCTGGTAAAAAATCTTCCCCAGCGCCTCATCCTCACTCAAAATGTGATCTGCGCCCAAAAAGGAGTCAAATTGGGAGGAGAGCATCATCTGTTCTACACGGTAATTGGTGCCCACCATAAACACATCGCCACCCTGGTCGCGGTAAGAACGCACCACGCTCTCCAACATGTGAATGCCGCTAAAATCGCAGGTATTCACATGATCCAGGCGCATAAGCAAATAACGCTGATCCGGGTGCGCATCGGCATAGGCGGTAATGAATTCTTCGACGTAGTTCACTGCGCCAAAGTACAAATCGCCATACACTTCGATAATCGCCAACTGCGGGCAAGGCTCCCGATCCGGTCGATAAATAAAGTGGCTAAATTTGTCATCTGGCAAAACCGCCTGGATTCGCGGGGTGCTGGTGCGCCAAATGTAGAGGATGAGCGAAAAGATGATGCCCAGCAAAACGGCAAACTCAATCGCCAAAAAGAGCGTCCCCACCAGGGTCATTACCATGATGGCCGCATCTCCAGGATGGCTGCGCCAGATGCGGGCGATTTCTGTCTGGTCGATCATGCCGTAGGCGGTAATGATGAGTACGCCCGAGAGGGCAGAAATGGGCAGGTAAGCCGCCAGCGGAGCGAGGGTAAACAGAGCAATGAGCATAAACACGCCAGAAAAAATGGCGGCCATGGGCGTTTTGGCTCCGGCGGTAAAGTTGACGGCCGATCGCGAAAACGAACCGGCACCCGCATAACCGGAAAAGAAGCCCATTAAAATATTGGCCATGCCCTGCCCCACAAACTCCTGATTGCTGTCCAGCCGCTGACCGGTTTGAGCGGCAACAGAGCGGGTAATGGCGGCCGTTTCGACCAGACCAATGGCCCCCACAGCCAGCGCCCCCGCAGACAATTTGCTGATCAAATCCAAATTGAACAGCGGCAAATCGGCCAGAGGCGGCAGCGTCGCTTGCAGCTGACCAATAACCGCCACATTTTGCTCATCCAGCTTCAGGAAGAAGACTACCAGCGAGGCCAAAACCATCACCAGCAGCGGGGCCGGTAACCGCCGGTTGATGCGCCGCACGGCTAAAATGAGGATGATTGTGCCTACGCCAACGGCCGTTGTGGGCAAATGCAAATCAGGCAGATCGTTCACTATTTTTGTCAATGTGCCGATGGTGCCCGACCCGCCAGAGGGCAGCCCCAAAAATGGTTGCAGCTGCTTAAGGGCAATCAAAACGCCAGCACCGCTAGCAAAGCCCACGATGACAGAATGGGAAACAAAGTTCACCAACATGCCCAACCGCACCAAACCCATGGCCAACTGGAACACACCAACCATCAAGGCCATCATGCCAGCGGCCACCACATATTGAGAGGTGCCGGGGGCAACAACGGCCGTTAACGAACTGGCAATTAGCAAAGAGATAGCATTGGCTGGCCCCGTGTGCATCTGGTTGGACGAACCCCACAGCGCACCCACAATGGCCCCTATGATGGCGGCATACAATCCCATCTGTGGCGGCAGTTCAGCCACCAGCGTAAACGCAATAGACTGCGGCAACAAAATAACGGCGACGGTCAGTCCGGCGATAAGATCAGGACGTAAATTTACACGATCATAGGTGCGGAAGAGCCGAATGGGGCGTTTTAAATAATGAATTGCCGGTGCAACTGATTGCTGAACATTGATTCTAGCTCCCAGTTTGGCGAACATGAACGCAGCTCCTTCTTTTTTTCCTCGCGAGTTACAGACTATTCGAGTGTACGACGGTCGGAAACGGCCGTCAAGACAAAAAACGCGAGCCAATGGTAAACTCATACCATTGGCCCGCGCAGCTCTCATTTATTCAGCTAAGGCGAAATTATTCTATGGCAAGAACTGAATCGAAGCGATAATTGCTTCGATTGTTGCCTCATTGGGGGCGAACAATCCTTCAGAAGACTCCACGGTAAAGAACCACACACTGCTGCCTCGCAAAACAATATATTGGCGACCTTCTATCACTTCATCGTTGCCCAACCCATCTTGCACGGTTAAGCGGTACTGCTGAAAGTAGGTAGCCACGCCGCCAATTTCACTGTAACCCGTGTTTTGAACACGCAAGCCCGGTGTCTGCCGCGCATTCTCGTTGAGAATCGTGGCGATATCGTTCAGCGTTAAGCCAAAGGCACCGTCCAAAATCAAAAGATCAACCAGAACATACCCCTCTGCCGAATCCAGGAACACGACAAAATCGTATTCATCCTCAGGGCCAAGCAACGGCCGTTCCCACTCCGCCGGGTATGAAATTTGGAAACCAAGATCTTCATCCGTGTAGGTGGCCAAACCATCAACCGCCACCAGCAAGCCATCATCCACGGCCAACCAATATTCGGCATTGCTGATAATCTCAATGGTCGAGCCAACCGTCACCAGCTGCTCAAAATCAGCCCGGTAACCGTCGCTATCCTCTAAATTCAAATAGGCCAGCGCCCGACCAAACAGCAGCTTTTCAGCGCCTTCATCTTCAGCCAGACCAGCGGTAAAAGTGGCCGCGGCATCCTCAAAATGGCCCAG
This sequence comes from Ardenticatenaceae bacterium, assembly GCA_020634565.1. Lineage (GTDB taxonomy): Bacteria > Chloroflexota > Anaerolineae > Promineifilales > Promineifilaceae > Leptofilum. Next base: position 299,720 of record JACKBN010000003.1, on the reverse strand, counting down.
CATCAGCTCCATGTTGGCCTGAACTTCATAACCAGTTTCATATTCAGGCCTGGCCGACAGCCACAAATGATACTGCCGCTCGGCCTCGGCAAACTCCTCTTCTTGGATAGCGATAGAAAACAGCTGTTGGTGCACTTCATAGGCATCCGGCTCGTACTGCCAAACCGTTTCCACAGCTCTGGCAGCTTCAAAAAAACGTTCCTCGGCCAGCAGCGCTTCTGACTTCACAAAATAGGCCAACACAAGAGAAGGCTGTAACTCCAAAGCCTCGTCAATTTCAAGGAGGGCCTGCCGATTGTTACCTTCTACCGTGTGCACAATAGCGCGTAAAAGATAAGCACCCGCGTTGGTTTCATCCTCGGCAATAATCTGATTGGCCAGCTGCCACGTCTTGTCAAACTCCTCTACGATAACGTAATAGTAGGCCAAATCCAGGCGCGCTTCTGGACTGTTATTACTAATCTCAACGGCCTGCATCAGATACTCTTCTTGCAACTCAACCTGATCGTTGACTCCAGCAAGCGAAGCTAACCCGTAATAGGTTGAGCTAGCCGTTTCATCCATTTCCAGGACAGTCTCAAAATCCGCCTGGGCCTTGTCATATTCATCTAAAGAGAGGTAGTAGTAAGCGCGTGCCAGATAAACGCGCGGACGATCCGGCAGCAGTTCAATCGCTTTTTCGTAGGCAGCCAAAGCCAAATCGTTATCCTTCGCTACGTTTTCGTAGTAGTAGCCTGAGAGCAGATGGGCGCCATACCAGTCGGGCGCGGCTGCCAGCACCTCTTCCTGAATCGCTTCCAAATCGGTGTAATCATAATAGTCGCCACGCGTATAAGCCAGACCAACGATGGCGGGAACAAAGTCGGGGTTCAGGGCCAGACTGGTCTCCAGATCAGCCACCGTTTTTTCCCAATCAGCCGCCAGCGGATAGTAGGGAGCACGGTAGTAGTAAAACTCAGGACGGCCGTTATCCAAAGCAATCGCCTGGTTCATCAAAGCCAGCGTCAACGGCCATTCATTATTTTCGGCCGCAGCGATTGCCTGAGCCCAAATGGTAGCGGGCGCATCAGGGTTGGCGGCAACGGCCGTTTCCACCGCTTCCTCCATCTCTTCAACAGCATGAATCTCCCGCCAATTGTACGCTTGCAGCGCCAGCGCCTCGACGTCGGTGGGATCATGCGTCAGTGCCAGGGCCAGCGTGTCCAGCGCTTCATGCACCTTGCCCTGCCAGGTGAGAATGGCCCCCTGCACGGTGTAGGCCAGGCTAATCGTCTCGTCCTGGCGCAAAGCCGCTTCGGCCAATTCCTGGGCCATTTCATAGTCCGCCTCACGGTACGCTTGCCAGGCTAAAATGGCCTGGGGCCAGCCCAATGAGTCATCCAAATCCAGAGCTTTTTCGGCGGCGGTAACGGCCGTTGCCAAATCCCCCTGCTTAAAATAAAGCTGCCCACGCAGCGCATACAGCGCCGCCTGTTCTTGCTCACTGAGCCCATCACCCAGGTCAAGCGCCGTCTCAATTGTGGCCAGCGCATCGGGCCAGCGTCCGGCCTGGGCCAACAAACGTGCCTTCTCCGGCAGCAACCGCGCTTCTTGTGCGCGCGTCAGCTCGGCTTCCAGCGTCAGCGCCTGGTTAATTGCCGCCAGAGTAGCGTCTGCTTCCGATGCAAAGGTGTATTCCGCCTGCAAGGTGTACAGTTCAGCCACCGTCTCGGCTGGCAGATAGTTGGATAAATTGAGGGCGGCGGCAACGGCCGTTTCACGCACGTCATCCGCCACCAATTCCGCAGGCAGTAGGGCCAGCTGCGCGTTAAGCTGCGCCAGCAAATGATCGGGCAGCAGTTCCGCCTGAGCCAACGCCGCTTCAGCATCGCTTTGGGATTGTTCCCACGCCTCCTGCTCAAAATGAATGATGGAACGATACGCCAGAATATCGATCTGGTTGGGGTCCAGGGCCAGCGCCGCGTCAAAATCGGGCAGAGCCGCCAGATGCTTGTCTTGCTGAAAGTAAGCGAGCCCACGCAGCGCCGTTGCTTCGGCGGTGTGCTGCCGCAAAAAGGGTGGCCACGTGTAAACGACAGCATTAAATTCGGTAACGGCCGTTTCCCAATCCTCGGCAGCAACGGCCGTTTGCCCCGCTTCCCAATGGCTCTTTTCAATCTGGCGCACGGCAATAACGCCACCCAACAGCAGCACAAGCAAAATTACCGGTATAAGCCACAACCAACGACGACGATTGTCTTTTGGTTGATTTTCCACAGCGTTCATTTCAGGCAAACTCTCCATTACTCGCCCTCCCCGGCTTCTGGATTGAGGGTGACATAGCGCACAAAATTCACCCCAATCGGTGCCAACACATACCCATCCACGCGGTCGCTAATCAGCACATCGCTCACACTGTGCAGCAGCGGAATGGTCGCGGCATCGGCCAAAAGTTTGCTTTCAATCGTCTGGTACAGCGCCAGCCGCACCACCACGTCCAACTCGGTGCGCGCCTGCTCCAGCAGCGCATCAATTTCCGGGTCATCAAAGCCCGCCACGTTAAAATCGCTCTCGCTGTGATACAAAATGTCCAGGAAGTTTTGCGGATCGGGGTAGTCGGCGCACCAACCGTAAGGCACGATGTGCCCCGCATTTTCACGTAGCGCATCAGACGGCACAAATTCAATTGTCACCTCCGCACCCAAAATCTCGCGCCAATTTTGAATCATCGCGTCCAGATCGTCCCGGTCGGTGTTGCTGCCCGTGGCGGTAATGATGATAGGTGGCAGGCCATCGGCATAGCTGGAGGCAGCCAGTGCCGCTTGGGCCAGTTGGGCATTGCTGTGCATATTCTCCTGTTCCCGCGCCAAATCAAGCGAATAACCCGGCATCGCTGGCGGCAAAATGGTGTCGGCGCGGAGGTCCAACCCATCGGTGAGCAAATTGTTCAGCGCATTCTTGTCTACAGCCAAAGCGAAGGCGCGGCGCACCTGCACGTCGTCAAAGGGGGGCAAGTTGTTATTCAACTGCATCAAGGTGGTACACATGGACGTGCCCGACACCAGCTGCGCATTGAGGGGATCAGACGGCCGTCTCACATCCTGCGCCTCAATCGTGCCCAAAAATGTCTGGTCAATGCTGCCCGCTTTAAACATGCGCAGCGGATCGATGGCATCCAGAAAATAAACCACATTGGGTACGGCAGGCGGCGTGTGATAATGCTCATTGCGAACGAAAATGAGCGCTTCAAACTCCTGGTATTCCAGGATGGTGTATGGCCCGCTGGCGTTGGGCGTCAAGGCCCAATCCTCCAAATCGCGGGTGGCCACCAGGCGACGATCAACGATAAATGAGGTGGGATAGGTCAGTTTGGCCAGGAAGTAAGGCTTGGGACCATCCAGCGTAACGACCAACGTGTGATCATCCACCACATCCAACCCAGAAATGTCTGTCGCTCTGCCAGCCAGCCGCTCAGAGGCTCCCACAATGTCGCCCAAATAAGTGGCCGCCGTGCGCGACTCGATAAGCGGATTGGTGGCCCGTTCCCAGCTGTACTTCACGTCATAGGCGGTTAACGGCCGTCCATCAGCAAAAGCCGCATCTTCGCGCAAGGTAAAGGTGTACACCGTGCCATCTTCAGACACATCCCACCGCTCGGCCAGGTCTGGCATAATTTGCAAATCGGGCGTCAGGCGAACCAGGCCACTGTAAAGCAACCCCACATAGCCTCCCGCCGAGCCGGTCGTCTGCGCGGGGTCCAAAGAGGGCAGGAAGGGATCGCTGCCCAACAGAATCAGCGTTTCGTCACGATTGAGGCCGTAAAGGGCAGCATTGTCCAGCGAAACCTGGTTTGTCATGGCATCCAGGGTGGCCAGCCGGGCGTTGATATTGTCGAGATCGCCAAAGGCAACCAGCGTAAAGAAATGATCTTCGACAAGGGCGTAGGTGAGGTAAATGCCAAGCGGCTGCCCGTCCGCCTCAACGGCGCTAAAAATGGCGCGGGTGGCCGGATTGTCTCCGGCAAACAGAATATCCTGTTCTGAGATGGTTTCGACATCCGTCAAATCCAGCGATTCGCCCAAGTCGCCTAAAATATCGTCCCGCAGCCGCTCGTAAGATGAATCCTCTTCTGCCAAATCGTAGTCCACCGTCACAACCAGGCCGAGGCTCGGGTCGCGCAAGGAGACCACGGTGTCAAATTCGCTGCCCAGCAGCCAGGCGGAAGGGTAAAAAAAGCTGAGGCCATCCCGTTCACGCACATAGACGCCCTCGGGTACGGCCGTTGGCGCGCGGGTGGGGATTGTGACATCGGTAACGGCCGTTGGCGTTGGTTCTAGCGTGGGCACAGGTTGGCCCGTTGGTGAAGGCAGCGGCGCAGGCGTAGCGGAAAAGCTGTACGCCTCTGGCGCATCCGGTTCCCAATTCACCACTTGTCGAGCCGGGCCCGGTTCTGTTTGGCAAGCAACCAGCAGCACAAACAGCAAAAGTAATCCAAATATTTTTCTCGTTCGCATCAGGAACCTCTTTGTTGACGTGCGCGTAAAAACAGGGCGGCCAGCAACAGCAACCCAGTGACGCCACCGCCCCACCAAATCCAGCTCTGTGTGGCGGAATCTGGCTCCGTTACGGGCACATCCTCTTCATTGTCTGCTGTGGCAGGTGTTGCTACCTGAGCGACTTCTTGGGAAACGGCCGTATCCGTCGCAGTGGGGGTCTCGGTCGCGGTGGCCGTTGGCGGCAGTGTCTCGGTGGGGGTGGGTGTTTCGCTGGGCAGCGGCGTGGGTGTATCCAGCAGCGGCACGCCACCCAGAGCCACGGTCGCAATCTGGGTGGGGGTCGCATCTAGCAAAACTGCGTCTGCTTCTGAGGTGGGCGTGGGGGCATAGCCAACGGCCGTTCGCCAGGCCGCATCCACCCCATTGGTATCCAAACCGTACACGGTCAGCAAGGCATCATCAATCGTTTGCCCCGATTGGATGGTCAGCAGCAGTTCATTCATCTGCTCAGCGCCATAAGTATCAACGAGATATTTCACCGCATGCCCACTTTGGGCATAAGCTTCCGAGGCGCTATCAGAAAAGGCCGAAAAACCATTGGATAAAGAACGAAGCGTGGGTAAACGGCCGCTTTGCAAAGCCAGTTCTACCTGCGTCACGTCAGAAGGGGCCAACTCCCCTTCACCATAGCGCGCCAATCCTTCGCTTAGCCAGGTAGGCAGGCGCGTCCCGCGACAGTTGAAGGTGAGCATCCCCTCAACCAGGTGCGTTAATTCATGGGGCACAATGCGGCTGGCCCAATCCAGCTCACCTGGCCCCACCCCCAATACCGTCACGTTGTACTCGGGAAAAGCCACCCCGCCCGTCCATTCAGGCACATCAAAAATTACCTGGCGCACGGCGGAGGCTGTGGGATAAAACCAAAGGGACACGGGTTCAATGGCCGGCAGCCCCAACTCGGTGTCCAACCGTTCCAGGCTGTCGGTGGCTTCGCGCAGCAGCGTCTGGCCAAAGCTGTTGTCGCCAACGTACCAGTAAACCGAAACATCGCCTGACCTGGCTGAGCGCCAATCGTGGTTATTGTCTTCTATCAGCTGTTCTTGTCGCTCGATGGTGAACAGGTTCCCCTCAACATCCAAAAGCTCCCACTCCCACCAGACGGTTACCCCCGGCGGCAGCGCGCCACTTTCAAACAAGTCCCACGCCCAAAAAGCAAACACGGTTGTGCTTTCCGGGGTAGACACTTGCTGTCGAATGCTGCTTTGTTGGCAGGAACGGCCGTTTAACCCATACACCAGCGTCACCGATTCAATCTCTACGCTGTGCGTGGCAAACAGTTCAAAGTGAATGGTAAACGGATAGTCGGCCACCACTTCATTGATAGTAACTTCTGGCGATTCTTGGGCAAAAACAGAGAAAGCGGGTGCTAAAAGGATGGAAAAAAGTACGATGAAAAAACGGCTCCGAAAAATCTTCATCTGCAAATCTTCTTTTGTCTGGCACTAAGATGACAACAATGTTTATAAGGCAAGCCTATTATGGATCATTCTCCCCAATTTTCCAATAGGCGCTACGCGTACGACTTATCGATTTGTTGGCTCCGGCAGATTATAAAAATCAATGATCTGATAGGGATACACATTCACAATTGTGGTTTCTTCGAACTTTGTGACCGTCACCGTATCCCGCCGGTAAATATGAATATGCCCATGCAGCATCAAGCGGGGCTTCACCCATTGCAGCAAGTTGCGCATAATTTTGAAGCCAGTGTGGGGAATATCGGGCTTGTCATGAATGCCAAACGGTGGGGAATGGGTCACAAGAATGTCCAAGAAACGGCCGTGTCGAATCTTGTTCTTTAGCAACAGTGGCAGCAGCTGCGCCACCTGGTAACGCATTTCTGATTCCGAATACATAAACGGCGCCTGAGGCCGGTAGCGCATCGAACCTTCGAGACCAGCCAGCAACAAACCTTCACGCTTCACGGCACGACCGTGAATGTCATCACCCCCATGCACCTGCTCCAAAGTGCGCCCTTCAACTGTGTATTGAGGGCCTTTGTCATGGTTGCCCCGCACATATACCAACCGCCGGTCGAGTGCCGAAATCAAAAATTCCAAATAATAAAAGGGGAGGTCGCCGCAGCCAATGATCAGATCAATATCGGGGTATTTTTGGCGGACATCAGTGCAATAAAGCTGGTCCATCACGCGGTCGCTGACCGCCAAGATTTTCATGGATCAGGCCATTCGCGGTGTTGGTTCACCGCCAGTTTTTGCAGAATTGCCTCTTCCAGATCAATCCCGCTGATACTGGCCAGCTGAAGCAGATAAAGCGCCACATCGGCCAGTTCGCCAGCCAATTCATCTGGCTGCGCTACATCTTCACGCCATTGAAAGTGCTCCAGCACTTCGGCAGCTTCAATTGCCAGCGAGGCCGCTAAATTTCGAGGGGTTTGTGGTTTGGGGGAATCGGGATCATACCAGCCCTTGCTGCGTACAAAAGCGTGCATTCGGGCTTCCAGTTCGTTCAGTTCCATCAGAGTGATTGGTAAGTTTGCGATTTGGCGATGAGGCATTTAAAACGCCTCATCGCCAACCAGTTCTCTCCCCAAGTTTGGAGAGAGAACCAGAAATTCAAGCAGCTTTTAGGCGCTTGCCATGTAGCTAATCAGGTCGAGAACCTTGCAGGAGTAACCCCACTCGTTGTCGTACCAGGCCATCACTTTTACAAAGGTGTCGGTGAGGGGAATGCCAGCGCCAGCATCAAAGATGGAGGTGCGGGAATCGCCCAGGAAGTCTGTAGAAACGACAGCCTCTTCGGTGTAGCCCAAAATGCCTTTCAGTTCGCCTTCAGAAGCGGCTTTCATGGCAGCTTTGATTTCATCATAGCTGGCCGGTTTTTCCAGGTTAACGGTGAGGTCAACCACAGAAACATCGGGCGTGGGCACGCGCAAGGACATACCCGTGAGACGGCCGTTCAGTTCAGGAATGACCTTGCCCACAGCTTTGGCTGCACCCGTGGAGGACGGGATGATGTTTTGACCAGCCCCACGGCCACCGCGCCAATCTTTATTGGAGGGGCCGTCTACGGTTTTCTGCGTAGCGGTAGTGGCATGAACGGTGGTCATCAGACCTTCTTTAATGCCAAAATTGTCGTTGAGCACTTTGGCCAACGGGGCCAAACAGTTGGTGGTACAAGAAGCGTTGGAAACGATGTCCTGACCAGCATACGTCTTGTGGTTTACGCCCATTACAAACATGGGGGTAGCATCTTTGGACGGAGCAGACAACACCACTTTCTTGGCACCCGCTTCAATGTGGGCGCGGGCTTTTTCATCCGTCAGGAACAGGCCAGTGGCTTCCACCACATACTCTGCGCCAACCTCGTCCCACTTCAAATTCTTGGGGTCCCGCTCAGCGGTTACGCGGATAGTTTTGCCATTGACCACCAGATTGCCGTCTTCCACTGCCACGGTGCCCTTGAAACGGCCGTGGGTGGAATCATATTTCAGCATGTATGCAATGTATTCCACATCAATCAGGTCGTTGATGCCAACAACTTCGATATCATCTAGCTCTTGAGCGCGACGAAAAACCAAACGGCCGATCCGACCGAATCCATTAATACCTACTTTAATTGTCATGGATTTCTCCTTTAGTGAAAATCTTCAAAACAACAGAAATTGGTGAAAGCACCACCCGTTATAGCAAAAAGCAAGTCAGGTGCTTTCAACGTAAAAAGATGTAAACGGTAAAAAAACAAACCGTAGGGGGCATATTTTTTCCACCGCATACTATACTCTGTTAACCAGGCACAGATGAGGGTCAAATGTCATGTCTCGCTGTGTCAGGTATCATGATAGCAGACGCATGACGACTTGTGCCAGCTTCTTGCCATCATGCCGCCACGGTCTGGCCTCATCAACCAAATCGGCCGTTACCATCGGCAAATTTTCCGGTGGGGTAAGCTGAACGTAAATTGTGTTGCCGCCGCCCCGATCCGGGGGGATAGACAGGTTATCATTCGCGATGACCATGTCCAGGCAGCCAGTGGGAATGTGTTGGAATAAGGTGGCTACATGATCAGCCACACTGTAATTATCCGTCTCTCCGGGCTGTGTGGCAAGATTACATATATAAATCTTAGGTGCGCGGGCGTGCAGCAGCGCTTCGGCCAGGTCTGGCACCAGCAAATTGGGCAAAATACTGGTGTACAAACTGCCCGGCCCCATCACAATCAGGTCTGCCTGGAAGATGGCTTGCAACACCGCAGGATAGGCTCGTACATCACCCGGTTGCAAATACACTTGTTGGATACGGCCGTTTACCTCCGGAATCTTACTCTCCCCCACCACCCGCTGCAACGTGCCATCTGGCAGCAAAATATCGGCCGCCAGCACCACATCGGCCAGGGTAGAGGGTAAAACTCGACCGCGCAATGACAGCACCCGTTCCGCCGCCAGCAGCGCCTCGTCAAAACTGCCCGTAATGCCGGTGAGCGCCGCCAGCAGCAAATTGCCAAACGCGTGTCCTTGCAGTGGGGAATGCCCATTTTCACCCAAAGCTGCCCCAAAACGATACTGCAACACTTGGGTCATCAACGCCTCATCACGGGATAAGGCCGCCAGGTTATTGCGAAAATCACCCGGTGGCAGCAACCCGAACTCACGCCGCAAACGGCCGCTGCTACCGCCATCATCTGCCACGGTCACGACGGCCGTAATATTGCGCGTGTATTCGGTAAGGCTGCGCAGCAAACCCGGCATTCCCGTACCGCCACCAATCGCCACAATGTTTGGCCCGCGTTTTTGGCGACTATGTTCATAGATACGCTCCGCTACGCTGGCGTCTGGCAAGCGAAACGGTGCGGTCAACGCCAAGCTCAGGCGCAGAACTCCCCACACAACCAGCACACTCCCAAACAGCAGCGGCAGCACAATGTGCCACGGCGCGGGTAAAAATTGCAGCGTTAGCCAATCATAAACCGAGATGGGGAGCCAGTTTTGCCGCTCCAGCACAAATAGGAGATTCACCAGGCCCAGGCTGGCAACGGCCGTTCCCAACCCCAGCACCAGCAGCCATCGTTTTAAGCCAATACCGGGAGAAAACCAACGACTGCTGGAAAAAAGAACAAAACGCTTGAAGGGTGATGTTTTTCGCACAAAATGATTCTAGCTTGTTGCTGATGGGTGGACAAGGCAACTAGCCTTATTTTATATCCTGCTATCCATTGACCTATACACGATAATCGTATATTATTTCGCCATGAAACAAATAAGCATCCAAATCACCGATGAAACGGCCCGGCAAATTGCCGCCCTGGCCGAGCAGTGGGGCTTGCCGCAGCAGCGACACAACACCCCTGTCATTGAGCGAGCCATTGCCACCATTTTTATGCTCGAAATTGGTTACGAAGAATACAGCAAGCGCCTCGAAGAAATGGGCGCAGTCAGGGAGGATTTTTAATGCCAACAATGACCAGCTTTGAACAGCATCTGCCGGAACTCATACGCCATTTTGAAGTAACTTTGCGCTCCGGCTACAGCATCCGCCAATCGTTTGCCCTTATGGCCCAGGATTTGCCCCAGCCCATCGGCGCTGAAGCCCAGCTCATCTCCGAAGCGCTGGAAGGTGAAGCCCCTCTTTTGCCCACGCTAGAGAGCTGGGTGCAGCGCACCGGCAGCCACGACCTGGATTTGCTCGTAGCGGCCATCAAAGTGCAGTTGGAAGTGGGTGGCAATCTGGCCGATAAATTGAAGTTTTTACAGCAGCTTCTAGCACAACGGCAGCTTTCCTGATTTTCCCCGGCTAACTTGAGCAAACGGAACGGCCGTACCTCCCTTCCCCTAACGGCCGTTCCGCACCACCTTTGTGCAAAACCTAACAATGTTGACCCCTCTTTAGCCAGCCGCTAAACTTTTTGCACACTCAATTTGCTGTGCAAACAAACTTCCTTTGCATTCATCCGAGTCCTTGCAACCAGATGACGACCTTTTCCCACTGTTTTCAGCCTGGTGACGGCCGTTTAACGTCACCAGTTCAATTCCCCTCAGGCCGACAACGGCCGTATTCCCCACGGAGGTCTACATGAACCCATTTCCCACAAGTCCCAGACAAACAAGAGCGAAATCGCGTTGGCGCGGCCTGGTTTGGCTGCTGCTGCTCGCCTTTTTGCTAGCCGTGCCCGCCAGCGTGCTCGCCGTTCGCGATCCAGGTGCGTTTGTTGTAACGGCCGTTTCCAGCGCGCCCGATCAGGTAACCGGTGGCGACGCCCGTCTGCACATTGAAGTCCCCGACGGTTTCCCCCTGGATCGCGTCAGCGTCACCGTCAACCGGGTCGAAATGAGCGGTAATTTCAGCCAAGTCTCTGGCACCAACACCCTCAGCGGCGTGGTGGATGGCCTGAATCTGGGCGACAATGAAGTACGCGTGCGCGCGCTTGGTTTTGGACGGCAACGGCCGTTTCCCACCGACCTCACCCTCACCAACTACCCCATCACCGGCCCCGTTTTCTCCGGGCCGCACCAGCATCCCTTCGTCTGCACCGTGCAGGATCATGGGCTGGGGCGGCCGCTGGTAGACAATGACACCACCGGCATCCCCGTCTACGCCACCGATGCCGACGGCAATTTAACCGATGAAATCGTTGGCTACAGCAAAGATTGCTCTGCCGAAACGTTGGTGGTTTATGTTTATCGCAGCACGAGTGGCAGTTGGCAGCCGTATGAATTGGGTCAGGAACGGCCGTCTGACATGGCCCAAACCACCACCATGGACGGCAAAACGGTAGACTATATCGTGCGCTGGGAGCGCGGCACCATCAACCGCTTCATCTACAGCCTCGCCATGCTCGCCCCCGATGACACCAGCCCCGACGACCACAGCACCTCCGCCTGGAACGGCAAGCTCATCTACCACTTCCAGGGCGGTGTGGGCATTGGCCACACCCAGGGCAGCCCCAGCGGCTCCCGCATGCTGTACGAATACGGCCTCAGCCAGGGGTACGGCATCGCCTACTCCACCGGCACCAAAGCGGGCGAACATTACAACCTCGTCGTCGGCGGCGAAACCGCCCTGATGGTCAAAGAACGCTTCGTTGAACTGTACGACACCCCCACCTACACCGTCGGTGTAGGCGGCTCTGGTGGCGCGATTCAGCAATACATTTACGGCCAAAATCACAAAGGGCTGATTGACGCCGCCATTCCCCAATACTCCTACCCAGACATGATTACTCAAGCAATCCACGTAGGCGACTGCGAACTGTTGGAGTTCTTCATGGACGTGACAGATGGGGCCAATCCGCGTTGGCAAACGTGGTCCAACCGCACCCTCATTCAGGGCATGAACGCCAGCGACGTCGTGCCCAATCCGTACACGCAGGCGCTGGGCAACACCGAATGCATCAACGGCTGGCGCGGGCTTTCTCCATTGGCGCTAAACCCCAACTACGGCGCTGCTGACAACATGGAGGACTACGTGCCCCTGTCGGACATCGCCGCCATTGAGTGGAGCCACTTTGGCGATTTGGTCAACGTCTACGGCGTAGGCGACGATGGTTTTGCCCGCAGCCCGTGGGACAACGTGGGCGTGCAGTATGGTTTGGAAGCTGTCGCCAACGGCAGCATCACGCCAGAAGAGTTCCTCAATCTAAATGCTAACGTCGGCGGCTGGAAAAATGAGCCAGAAATGGTGCAGGAAGGTTCCCCCTTCTTCCCGCCCGGCGTGATTGATTTTGCCAATTGGGACCCGTGGAGCGTGCGCAACCAACTGCTCAGCCCGGACGGCGGCCTGACCCCCTCACTGCGCACCGAAGGCGACATGTTGGCCGCACAAGCCGCGTATGAATCCGGCCTCGTCTTTATGGGCGACATGCAAATCCCGATTATTGATTGGCGGCATTACCTGGAGCCGGTGCTGGACATGCACAATTCGCACCAATCGTTTGCCTCGCGGCTACGCCTGCTGAGTTATGACGGCGACGCCAGCAACCAGGTGATCTGGTTCACCGGCATCACCGATGATGGCAATGCGATTTTTGACCAGACGCCGGAAGCGTTCCAGGTGATGGACGAGTGGATGAGTAACATCCAGACCAACCCGGAATTGGGCGTGGCGGGCAACAAGCCCAGCCGAGCCACCGACCGCTGTTTCGACGCGTTCGGCAATGAAATCGCCAGCGGCGACGACGTCTGGGATGGCATCATCAATGATGAACCGACGGGCGCGTGTGCCGAACTGTTCCCGACCTACGCCACATCGCGCATTGTGGCTGGTGGACCGTTCAAGGGCAGCATCTTCAAATGCGCCCTCCAGCCCGTGTCCGAGGCGATTGCCGACGGCCTGTACGGCGTCTGGCAGCCCACGGCCGATGAGCAAACTCGCCTGGAGCAAATCTTCCCCAGCGGCGTTTGCGACTTCAGCCAGCCGGATGTGGGTTTGCCCCCTGGTTGGTAATTTGATTTAGTTTGAGCCGTAGGGGCAGGTCTGAGACCTGCCCCTACAAACATTTACACCCCACAAACGGCCGTTCCCCCAACAATTCACAATTTTCCCTCACGCTGGCAGGTGGTTACCGGCTGTGTTATGATCTCGCCCGACAAATTAGAACCACTGTTGAGGCACAAATGAGAACCGTATTTTGGGATTACGATACCCACAGCACCAAGATGATCGACCAGCGGCAGTTGCCCTGGGAATTTGAGATTGCTGAGTTCACCGATTACAAGGAAGTGGCCCGCGCCATCAAAGAGATGTACGTGCGCGGCGCACCGGCTATCGGCGCGGCCGCGGCCTTTGCTATGGCTCTGGCGGCCCAGCAGTCTAATGCCACCGACCGACTGACTTTGCTGCGTGATTTGGAAACGGCCGCTTCCCACCTCAACGCCGCGCGACCAACGGCCGTTAACCTGGCCTGGGGTGTGCGCCGCATGCTGCGCGTCGCCGCCAACGAGGAATTAACAGGCGTCGATGATGTGCGTGAAGCCATCCTGGCCGAAGCACAGATGCTGGCGGATGAAGACGTAGCCCTCAACAAACGCATGGCCTACAACGGTGCCGAACTCATCAGCGACGGCGATACAATTTTGCACCATTGCAACACTGGCGCACTGGCCACGGTCGATTGGGGCACGGCGCTGGGCGTTGTGTTTGCCGCGCACGAGCAAGGCAAAAAGATTCACGTCCTGGTCGATGAAACCCGTCCCCGCCTGCAAGGCGCGCGCCTCACCGCCTGGGAACTGCACCAGCGCGGCATCCCGTTTGACCTCATTGCCGACAACGCCGCCGGACACTTTATGCGCACCGGGCAGGTAGACATCGTGCTGGTTGGGTCGGACCGAACGGCCGCTAACGGGGACGTGGCCAACAAAATTGGCACCTACAAGCTGGCCGTTGTGGCCAAAGAAAACGGTATCCCCTTTTACCCCGTCGTGCCCACCAGCACGGTGGATTTGGAGCTGGAACACGGCGATTTAATCCCAATCGAGGAGCGTGGTGACGAAGAAGTGCTGGCAGTTTTTGGCAAATCAATCGCCCCGGCTGGCATCACCGCCCGCAACCCCGCCTTCGACGTCACGCCTCATCGCTACGTCACCGGCATCGTCACTGAAGCAGGCATCGTCTATCCGCCATTTGTGAAAAATTTGCGCACAGCGGTGGAAGCGGAGCAAAAGAAAGGAGAAGCGCGGTAAGTGGTTATCGGTGAACGGTAATCGGTCAGAAACCGATTACGGATTACCGATTACGGATTACCGATTACGAAAATGTCAGGTATCCCAGTCGTCATCATGTGCGGTGGACAAGGCACGCGCATGGGCAATACACTCACCAAGAAGGAATTAATCGACATTGGCGGACGGCCGTTGCTGTGGCACGTCATGCGCATTTTTTCGGCGTACGGGCACAACCGCTTCATTTTGGCGCTGGGGCACCAGGCCGACCAGGTGCGCCGCTACTTTTTAGAGTACGAAGCGATGACCCGCGATGTCACTATTCAACTGGCCGATCCTTCCAGCGGCAACAGCCATCCCCTGGTCACGTTCAGCGGCGAATACGAGCATCCTCCCTGGGAAGTGACGATGGTGGATACGGGTCTGGACACGGAGCGGGCGGCGCGGCTGGCCAAGTTGGCCAATTATTTAGACGGCGACCGCTTTTTTGTCGCTTACGGTGAAGCGGTTGCCAATATTGATTTAGATGCGCTGGTACAGTTTCATCAACAGCATGGGCAGATCGCCACCATCACTGGCATCAAATTTCGCTCCCAGTACGGTAAGGTAGAAGCCAACGACCAGGGCCAAATCACGGAGTTTGTAGAGAAGCCCACCCTGCCTTATTGGATCAATGGCGGGTTTATGTTGTTTGAAACGGCCGTTCTCGACCTCATTCACGCTGACAACCGGGAAAACCTGGATTTAGAGCGGGACATCATGCCCCATCTGGCGCAGCAGCAGCAGCTCATGCTCTACCAACATGACGGCTACTGGCAATCCATGAAAACCCTCAAGGATGCAATTACCCTAAAAGAGGCATGGCAAACGGAACGGCCGTGGCAGGTTTGGTAAAAAACTCTGGAGAAGAACATTGAACAATTATTGGCAAGGAAAACGCGTCTTTATCACCGGCTGCACCGGTTTACTTGGTTCCTGGCTCACTGACTCTCTTCTGGAGATGGGTGCCGACGTCATTGGCCTGATTCGGGATCGTGTCCCGCAATCACTCCTCATCCGCTCCAATCTGATTGATCAAATCACCGTTGTGCGCGGCGATTTATGCAACTACGATTTACTGGAACGCACCCTGGCCGAGTATGAAATCGAAATCGTGTTCCATCTGGCCGCCCAAACCATCGTCACCATTGCCAACCGTGCCCCACTTTCCACCTTTGAGACCAACATTCGCGGTACTTACCTGCTGCTGGAAGCCGCCCGGCGCAATCCCACCGTCAGCGGCGTCATCATTGCCAGCAGCGACAAAGCGTATGGCGACCAGCCCCAACTCCCCTACTACGAAACCACGCCACTGCAAGGCCGCCACCCTTACGACGTCTCCAAAAGCTGCACGGATCTTATTTCACAAAGCTACGCACACAGCTACGGGCTGCCTGTCATCGTCACTCGCTGCGCCAACCTGTACGGCGGTGGCGATCTCAACTGGAATCGCATCTTGCCCGGCACCATCCGCAGCGTGTTGATGGGTGAACGGCCGATTATCCGCTCCGACGGCACATTCAAGCGAGATTACGTCTATGTGAAGGACGCCGTGCGTGGTTACCTGATGGCGGCTGAGCAAATTGGCAAGCCCGCGCTGTGCGGCGAGGCCTTCAACTTTGGCATGGGCCACCCGGAGACAGCCTTGGACATCGTACAAACCATCATTCGCGTCTCTGACCATCCTGGCCTGGAGCCCATCATCCTGGACGAAGTGGAAAACGAAATCCAGGACCAATACCTCAACTCCGACAAAGCAGGCCAACTGCTGGGCTGGGAACCGCAGTACACGCTGGAAAGCGGCCTCGCCGAAACAATGGCCTGGTATCGCGAATTTCTAAACCTCTCATAAATGCGATAAGTTTAGCAACCCATTTTTCATGATGGGTTTTCTATATTTTGAAGATTTAGAGTTGTTAATGACTTTTTTCTTTTGGAATTTTTGCGAGTAAGACTTGGCTTAAATAGAGGCAAATATACCGCGACAAACAACAACAATAATTGACCGATGATAAGTATCGCAAAATTATTTCTCAAGTAATAGAATTCGCTCCTTAAAACGGCTTCCGATCCTAGCCTATTTGATATTTCTAGCATTCGAAGAAGCCAAGGTGCAAAAAGAATTGCGCCCAATATCGCTGGCACTAAATTGATCAAATATTTAATAATGATCCATCTATGTTTAGTAAATCCCCAGTGCGTAATTAAAGAAAATAGCAGGCCAGTGATTAACGAACCTATATTGGACGGCACAATAATACCTAAATCTATCACCTGAAATGCAGTTAGAAACGCTGGAGCATTTTCATCGGAAAGGGAGAATAACAAAAATAATGCAGCGATTGCCCCACCGATCCAGGTACAGGCAAGAATGATATGAATGAATTTTAATATCAAGTACCCTTTCTTTTTCAATTTATATCGTTTCATCTCCGATCATGCTCCTTGAATGTGTCTGTTTGAGTATAATCTTAGCAAAAGCCCCTCATCTCTAATTATCTTAGAAATAATTATCTTAGTTCTAAGATAAATGGATTGTAAATGCAAATGGTACAGAAGTCAAGCAACTTATATAACCGAGAAGAGCTCATCCAGAAATTTGACTGGGAAGTCCGCCAATTAAGTACAGCAACAACCATGGCAGCCTCAGCAATTGCGCAACAAATTGGAATGAACTCATCTGATCTACAATGCGCAGAATTACTGGTTCGAATGGGTCCATTGACAGCCGGGCAACTTGCTGAACTAAGTGGCCTGACCACAGGTGCCATTACAGGGGTTGTAGACCGACTTGAACGAGCAGGATGGGCAAAACGTGAGGCAGACTCTAAAGACAGGCGACGTGTCATTATCCGTGCGTTACCCCAAGACTCCCCAGCAGAATCGAGCTTATATAACCCTTACACCGAGGCTATGTCCGATCTTCTAGCCGACTATAACGACGAAGAACTGGGATTTATCCTAGAATTTATTAGCCGATTAACTGCTGTCACCTCGCAGATGGCTGCGCAAATACAAGCTAATACCAAATCAGCAAAATGATTTTTTGCACGACGAACAACAGTTTTTGATAAAGGTTATATAGGTGAAGATTTTAGTAACAGGTGCAACGGTTTTTTGGAGCGGGCGCTGGTTACTTTTTTAGTTAGCCAGCGAGAAAAGCACATGGCCTTAGTTAGCAAATTATTTATTCTTTCAGGAGTAATTTGCTCCCTTTGTGGGTGCGCTTCTGCTGACTCCCAAATAGAAAGCACTGAATTGCAAGAACAATTACCGGAAGAAACTTCAAATCCTATGCCGAATTGTTCACATGATTCCCGCGCCACACAATATGAGCTTAATGAATGCTACGGTCAGATCGCTCAAAATTCTCAGACGGAACTAGATAATCTCCTCTCTTCTTTAAAAGAAATTTATCCAGAAAACAGCTGGAAGACCCTACAAGAAAACCAAGCTGAATGGGAACTTCTCAGGGAAGCAGATTGTTCTTGGGCTAGAGATTTCTGGGAAGGTGGGTCACTAGCACCCATGCAATATCATGGATGCGTAAACATCAAAAATCTCCAAAGAATCGAGTTTATAAAAGCGGTTGCTTGCGTTGATGGACGCTGGTCAAACGAACTAGCAGAGACTTGTAATTCGTTAAAAGAGTAATTGTTGTCGTGAAGATTTTAGTTACAGGTGCAACTGGTTTTGTGGGGCGGGCACTGGTTCCATTTTTGGTACAGCAGCTAGATGTTGAAGTTGCCGTTTTGGTGCGAGAGGTGTATAGCCAGGTAGATTTACGGCCGTTTCCCCCACCCCTCCAAGCCATCCGCCAGCAGTTCCACGTTGTCTACGCCGATTTGCGCAACTTCCAGCTCACCAGCCGCGCCATTGCCGAAGCCAATCCCACCCACGTCATTCACCTCGCCGCCGTCGGCGTCACCGATCCCTTTCTAGGCTTAGACACCGCCCTGCGCCACAATCTTAACGGCACGATCAACCTCATTCGCGCCTGTTTCGAGAAGCGCCAGGGTGTGCAGCAGCTTATTGTGGCTCGCACCCCCGGTGAACGCACCAACATGAATGTGTATGCCGCCAGCAAAGCCGCCGCCTGGAACTTTTGCGAGATGTACGGCCGTACCCACCACTGGCCCATCCACGGCGCGATGATCTTCCAAGCGTACGGCCCCGGTCAATCGCCACGAAACCTCATCCCAGCTGCCATCACTGCGGCCCTGTCCGGACAAGATTTCCCCATGACCAGCGGCGCTCAGCAGCGAGATTGGCTCTACATTGATGATCTGGTTGCGGGATTGTGGGCAATGCTGCAAGCCGAGTTGTCTCCCGCCGAAACCGTGGAATTGGGCAGCGGGCAAACCGCCAGCGTGGCGCAGGTAGTGCAGCAGATTTATGAAATTGTGGGGGGTGCGGGACGGCCGTTAATCGGCACCTTACCCAATCGCCCCGGCGAAGAAACTGTACAGTTCGCCAATGCCCCGCAAACCCGGCAGCAAATTAACTGGCAAGCCACCACCCCTCTTAGAACTGGGCTTGCTCAAACCATCCAGGCACTCATTCAAAGCTAAAAAGTTGCACAAAAAGAAGTTGCGGAGCCGCCTAAACGTCGCCCATGACCACAGGACTGCCCCCCTTTGCCCATTGAGTTTGTGAACTTCAGCACGTAAACTAAGTCATATGGTGGTCGAATCGAGAGTTAGCAAAATGAGCTTGCTCTCGGCGGGGAGCCAAACCTACCGTATTTTTGACAAGTACTTTGTACCAACACCGTTGCGAGCATAGCAGCATCCGGTGAGGAGCTGGCTAACCAATGCATTGTTGCTTGCATAGCTATCAACTTTGGTTGGCGCATTTGCTACTCATTCGGCCACCTTCCCATCCAACAACAAAAAAGCCTCCTGCGATTGTGCAGGAGGCTTTTTTGTTGTTCTACCGAACGCAAAACCAGCCTGAGGCGAAAATGCCTCAGGCTGGCCTAATTTCAAATAGATAAACTATGAATTTAGCGCGTTTCGCGATACACCACATGACGACGCAGCGTAGGATCATACTTTTTCAGCTCAAGCCGATTGGGATCATTCCGCCGGTTTTTGGTGGTGTAATACATGTGATGGCTTTCTGTGCTGCGCAGTTTAATGACGCCGCGTACACCTTTTTTCTTTGCCATGATTCCTACTCCTTACGATGTAACGTCTTTCAACGTCAAGCCCTGCTTCTTTAGATAGGGCATCAAACCAATTTTATCTACGGTGCGCATGGCCCGAACAGACATCTTAATGCGCACGTGCCGATCCAATTCTGGAACGAAAATCCGCTTGGTTTGGATGTTGGGCAAGAAACGACGCTTGGTCTTCTTTTGGGAGAAGGAGACGTTGTTGCCTACCAACGGACCTTTGCCACTGATTTTACATTTACGAGCCATAATCATTCCTCTGTTTCAGAAAATTCGTTTTGCTCTCTTGTGTAAGAGGCAAAAAAACAAGAACCCGTATTTTAGCGGATTCTTGCGCTGATTCAAAATATTAAACCGCTTTTGTTGAGAGCGGCTAATAGAATACCTAATTTTGCAAATTTGTCAATGCGCTGACGGCCGTCCTGCCTTAACAAATTCGGCCACTTTTTTATACACGTCTTTGCTCTTAACCAGGGTTTCACCGACGAGAATGGCATCGACGCCAATCTGGGCCATTTTCTGCACATCAGAAGCATTTTTCAAGCCGCTTTCCCCTACGGTCACCACATCCAGCGGGATTTGCTGACGCAGCCGGGCGGTATTTTTGAAATCCACTTCAAAAGTTTGCAGATTGCGGTTATTCACGCCCACAATGCGCGGCTGCAAAGGTAATACCCGCGCCAACTCTTCTTCAGTGTGCACTTCAATTAGGGCATTCATTTGCAGACGATGGGTCAGCGCCAGCAGGTCTTTAAGATCAGCGTCGCTAAGAACGGCCGCAATCAGCAGCAGTGCATCCGCTCCGGCCACCCGCGCCTCATACACCTGATACGGGTCAAAGATGAAATCCTTGCGCAAAACAGGCACCTTTTTCTTGCCCACAGCCTCCTTCACATCCCGCAAATCAGCTAATGAACCCTGGAAATGACGGCCGTCTGTAAGCACAGAAATAGCGCTGGCACCGGCTTTGGCGTAGGTTTTGGCCAATTCTGCCGCGTTGTAGTGCGGCACCATCAACCCTTTACTGGGTGACGCCTTTTTGCACTCCGCAATGAGCGAAACGCCAGGCTTTTTCAGGGCAGCGTAAAAATCCAGCGTAGGCGGCGCCAAACTGGCCAAAGCGCGCAAATCTGCCAGCGGCACTTCACGCATAATTTTGGGCAGGTTTTCCCGGTGAAAAGTCATAATTTCGTCGAGAATGGTGCCCCGACGTTGGGCTAACTTGGTAACGCTCATAAATTCAGTTTCCTTACGAACAAGGCAAAAGGAGTTCAACAATGTCTTGTCGTGCTAGTCCAGGGTAATCTTCAAATACGGCCGTTTCCAAACCGCAGCGGCTTAGAGCCAATTCTACAAAATTTCGGTTAAAGGCACTCACTTCCTCATGTTTTAAAAATTCTTCAACCGGCATCCAAACGCATTCAGCAATTTCGGATGCTTGTAGCTGAATTTTTTCTGTCAGTGGCGTCAGGCGACAGACAAAGTAGAGGTCAGATTTGCCAAAGCGGTTTACATGCGCGTGCCGGACACCCACGATGCTGTGAAATTCGGTTTGAACGGCCGTTTCCTCCCAAACCTCACGCACCACCGCCGCCGCCAAATGTTCACCGGAATAGACATATCCACCAGGGAACTTGTAAAAGGCAGGACGATTGTCAAAATATTTTTCGCGAATGGTGAGGAGTTCATTACGGCCGTTGATCACAATGCCGCCTACACCCACGTAATGTGACGCATCCGGCGGTCCTTCAGCGTCAGCTGCCAGACGATGCAACATAGTGAGCTTGCCACTGTCAATGTGATGGTAAACAAACCCTTGCATTGCCGCTTGAGTAATGAGTGCCGCCCTTTCCAGAGAAAATTCCAGCCAGACAAGGCGCAAACCAACCTCAGACCACATGCGGAGCGCTGACGCAAGCTCCCCGCCAAAAAGCACAGCATCCACCGAAAACGCGTCCATGTCGGGGAAAACGCCACCGTGCCGGTCTATTTGGCAGGGAATTTCAGACACGATTGGTCTTTTCGATCCAACGGTTAAGCGTTGCCAACGCCGCGCCGCTGTCAATCGACTCACGGGCTTCGGCAAGGCCAGCGGGCCAATCGTTGCAATCTACGCTAAGCGCCGCAGCGGCGTTGAGGAGGACAATGTCGCGCCGTGGCCCTTTGTCTTTGCCACTGAGAATATCATGGGTGATTTGGGCGTTTTCTTCTGGCGTGCCACCGATGAAATCGTCAATGGTAGCGCGGGGCAAATCAAGCTCCAGCGGATCAAAATCGCGGGTAGTGACGCTGCCATTGTGCCAATGGCTGAGGCGGTTTACACCGGTGGTGGAGAGTTCATCCAGGCCATCCGCGCCGTGCACCACGAAGGCTGCTTTACTGCCCAACTCGCCCAGCACCAGCGCCATTGGCTCCGTGAGTGCCGCATCGTACACACCGATGAGTTGGTGCGTAGCCCCGGCGGGATTTGTGAGCGGACCCAGCACGTTAAAAATGGTGCGCTGGCCAATTTCGCGGCGCGGCCCAATGGCAAAACGCATCGCGGGATGGTGCTTCACGGCATACAAAAAGCCAATGCCCACCTCCTCAATACATTCGGCTACCTGTTCCGCATCGAGATCGAGGTTGCCACCCAGGGCCATGAGGACATCAGCTGAGCCGGATTTGCTGCTGGCGGCGCGATTGCCGTGTTTGGCCACTTTTACGCCGTGACCCGCCACCACAAAAGCGGCCGTTGTGGAGATGTTGAAGGTATGTTTACCGTCGCCGCCAGTGCCGCAGGTGTCTACAACCATTTCGCCACTGGCCAAGGCGGGAATGCTGACGGAAACGACATGGCTGCGCATCGATTTGGCGCTGCCCGCAATTTCGGCCACGGTTTCACCTTTCATGCGCAGGGCGGTAAGGTAGCTGCCAATTTGGGCATCCGTTGCGCCGCCGCTCATGATGCTGTCCATGACAGCTTCGGCTTCTTGCAAGGTGAGGTTACGGCCGTTTATCACCGCCCCAATTGCTTCTTTAATCTCCATCCTGTTTACTCCTCTAATTCAATTAGTTGGAAGGTTTCTACGGCCGTACGAGCAGCTTCCTGATATTCTTCCACGAGTTCAACACCCATGCCCAAGGTGACAATGTAGAAGCCATCGTCAGTCAGAACAAGATATTGCGTGTTGGCAACCTCTGATTCTATGCCCAGGGCAGTCACCAAATTTACGGTGTAGCTGATGCGCCCAACCTCCATGTCGCCCAGCATCATCACTTCTTGTTCTATCTCTGAGGTGAGATCAAAAAAGTTTGCAAACTGGGCCGTATTTACCGTCATAAACTCCTCTAGCGACAAGCCGAGATCACCCTCTTGCGTCAGGACATTAATGCTCATGGGCACCGGGCTGCTAAGCGATTCCACGTTTTCGTTGAGGGCATAAAATCGAATACCGCTGGCAACAATTTGTTGAAAATACTCTTCAGTAAAGAAAGAGAGTGATTCATTTTGCCCGCCGACCATCCCCAGCATTTGGGAAAAATCATCGCTGGAAAGATCAATCACTAACCAATCGGGGGACAACACCATTGAAAACCCCGCATCAGTTTGTTCATAAAGAATATCGCCTGATTCTAATTCTGTTTCCACCAGGCTGGAAGCTGGCGTGGCTGTCGCTGTCGGCTCCGGTGTGTCCGTGGGCACAGGTGTTTCTGTGGGAGCCGGAGTGGGCGTGTCGGTGGGTATCGGCGTGTTGGTTGCAGTGGGTTCAGGGGTGGGGGTGTCGGTGGGCAGTGGTGTTGCCGTCGGTTCGGCCGTTTGCGTGGCGCTTACATTGGCAACGGCCGTTTGCATCACTTCTTCCTCTGAAAGCGAATTACAGGCAGTAAACAAAACAAAAACAAATGAAATTAAAATTATGGCTTTTTTCATAATTGCCCTCCCGCTATTTGAGTTTCCCGGAAACCTGCCTGATTTTCTCATTCCAAGTTTCCGGGAATCATTCTTTTTTATAAAACCTTCGTGATAGCTAACCAATCATGCTGCTTCTGTTCATTGGCCTTCTTCATCGCTTCGGCCGAACCCAAGACGGTGACGATTGCTTTTTCAGATTCAGCCAGCCCGGCAACCGCATCACCAAAACGGGCAAAATCGGCCGAAGTCGCGCCTAAAATTTCGTCCCGTTTTTGCTGGCGGTATGCTTCGCTGCTGTTGATAAGGATACGGTTCATCGCCGTGTACCCCTTGGCGTCGGGCAGTTGGTAGCCGTCCAGGGCGCTAATCGCGCCGATGATGCTTTTGGTCAAGTCATCTTCCGAGACATCTTGCCGCAAAAACTGAGCAACATTGTCATACACGTCAATCGTTTGCAGCAGGTTGGGATCGCGGTACGAGAAGTAGGTAAGCACGCCTGTGTAGTTGCTAAAGCCGATCATGCCGCCATACGCACCGCCCTGCACGCGTACTTTTTCCCACAAGTAGGTAGTGCGCAAATAGTTAACAATCGCCGCCACCGAGCCATGTTCCTGGTAGCCCAGTTCGTACAAATTGCCACCCTTGCCCACGTAGTTCACTTGTGCGGGAATGGTGAGGCCTTCATTTTGCAACGGCCGTTGCCAAGCCCAGGTCTGCACAGTCACCGGCAGATCCGGCATCTGGTTGAGCAAATTGGCCAGCTGTGGCTGGAAAACTTGCCAATTTTCGCCGTCCAAAGTCACGTTGGCCAGCATATTTTGGCGGCTAATTAAAATCGCGCGCACCGTCTCCAGTTTGGCCAACACCGACGGCCAATCCGCCTCCACCTGCTCTGCCAAACGCCGCAGGAAGAACAGATACTCAATGCCGTTCATCTGCTCAGAAACCCAGGAAGATTCAGTAAAGTAGCTGCGCAAACGCCGGTTCACCACGGAATGACCGCTGGGCACCAGGCCAGATTCCACACCCGCTTTAGCCCGCAGCACCATCTGGCGGAACCGCTCCTGATTATCTAAATTGACCGTCAACAGCACATCGCGCATGATGTCCAGCATCTCTTGCGCTTTGCCCACCGCCGCCTTGCCTCGCAAAAAGAGCCAGGTTGCCGCCTCGGCCTCGTCACGCTTCGCCGAGAGGAACGTCGTGGGATAGATACCGCCCGTCGAACGGCCGATTCGCTGCTGCAACTGCACAAAATCTTGCGTCTCGGTACCAATTTCCACCAAGGCGCGGCCAAACAGCTTCACATACGGCAGCAAATCGGCGGGCAGCGTGTGCAAATTCATGCCCAGTTCCAGATAAACAATGCCGTTGGTGAACAGGTCATGGTACAGCGTGCGCACACCTGCGGCTTCCGTTTCTTCGGTGGGAATTGGCTTGTTTTCTTTGTCCAGATCGTCTAGCGTCAACCGGGGCAGCAAAGCAATCGTTTCCGGGCTGTCTGGCTTTTCTTGCAGCGCTTTTAACGCCTGCGTCTGGCGAATGATGTCATTAAGCTGCGCCTCGTTAAGGCGAGCTTTGATAGCGGCCAGTTTTTCTTTTTCGGCCGTTTCTTGCCGCTGCTGCAACGTCGGGTCCGGTTCCAAAACAACCGTGCCGCGATGGTTATTTTTTAACAAATATTCACGGATCAACCCCGGCAAGTACATGGAGTCGGTCGCAATTTTATCTTTTACGGCCGTTAACACCCCCTCAAACTTCAAAGGCTCCAGCGGATCTTGATCATGAATCCAGTTAGACATCGCGCCAAACATCAGGCTAAGACCACGCGGGAAGGAACCGGTGTTGTTCTCGCGCAGGCTAAACTCGATGCTGTTTACGGCCGCTTCCACCGCTTCTGGCTCAAACCCGTCATCCGCCAGCTTGCGCAGCGTGTACAAAACCAGCCGCTCCACCGCCTCGACATTTTCCGCCTTGACGCCCTTCATTCCTACCGAAAACGTGCCCTGGCGCATCCGGCCGGAGTAGCCGCCACCAATCACGTCGTCGCCCAGGCCAGAATCGACCAGCGCTTTGCGCAGCGGCGACCCGGCAGTGCCCAACAGCGTCACGGACAGTACGCTCAAAGCGCGCTGCAACACCAAATCATCGTCGCTAGGCGGCAGCACCCAGTTCACCGTCACGTAATGTTTGTCGCTGTTTTCGCCATCGGCTTCCACAGAGTACGGATAGGTAAAATGTTGGGGCTTTTCGAAGGGATCGTGCAGGGGAACGGCTGTTTCCGACACATCCACCTTCTCAAACTCCTGCAAATAGCTGTCCGCCATCTGCAAACGCTTCTCCGGATCATCATCCCCATAAAACACAATCCGCGAATTGGATGGATGGTAATAGGTCTCGTGAAAGCTGCGGAACTGCTCATACGTCAGATTTGGCATCACCTCCGGGTCACCACCCGAATCGTTCCGGTACGCATTGTCCGGGAACATCGCACTCTTAATCTGGCGATACAGCAACCCTTCCGGCGACGAATACGCCCCCTTCATCTCATTGAACACCACACCTTTGTAAATCAGCGGGTCTTCAAGCGTTTCCAGCTCCAGATGCCACCCTTCCTGCGCCAGATGATTTGGCGTAATCAGTGGATTTAACACCGCATCCAAATACACATCCACCAGATTATAAAAATCCTGATCATTGGTGCTGGCCACCGGATAATACGTCATGTCCGCCGAGGTGAACGCATTCAAAAAGGTCTTCATCGACCCTTTCACCAGCTCCACAAACGGCTCCTTCAGCGGATACTTCTTCGAACCGCCCAGCACCGAATGCTCCATGATGTGCGGCAGCCCGGTTGAATCCTCCGGCGGCGTGCGGAACACAATGCCGAATGTCTTATTTTCGTCATCATTCTCTAAGGAAAGCAGCTCCGCCCCGCTCTTCAAATGACGATACAGGCGCGCGGTCGTGTTGCGTTCTTCAATTTCTTCTTCGCGTAATAGTTCAAAACCGTGTTTTACAGTCATAAGTTTCCTTCAAAATGCACAATCTACGCCAGAAGTTCAACTTTTCATCTCGAATCAGTTGCCCAATTGGAGAAAAAGTTGAACTTCTTCCGGTGTGCGTTGTTATTTACAAAGCAACTCGTATCGTAAATCGACATTCCGAAATCGTCAATTCTGCGCCATTGGTATTTCGAGTGAAACAAGGAATCTTTCTACTCACAACGTTGAAAGATTCCTCACTCCATTCGGAAAGACAAGTTAAACACGCCACCCCAAACCTGTCGGGGGAATCCATCGCTATCCGCTGAAAATGGATGCCCGCCGGTGGACAGGTTTACACATTTCCCCGGGAACTTCGAGTTTCCGGGGAAATATCACCGCCCATCCAAAAAATTTTGCAAAATTCGCTTGCCGTGCTCCGTCAGGATACTTTCCGGGTGGAACTGCACGCCCACAGTCGGGTATTCCTTGTGCCGCACGCCCATCACCTCACCCTGGCTGGTGAACGCCGTCACCTCTAAATCGTCGGGAATCGGCTCCTCCACAATGAGCGAATGGTAGCGCGTGGCGTTAAACGGGCTAGGTACGCCTGAAAAGACGCCATCCCCGTTGTGGTACACCTTGGACACCTTGCCATGCATCAACCGCGGCGCCCGCGACACCTTGCCGCCATACGCTTGGCCAATACATTGGTGCCCCAAACAAACGCCAAAGATTGGCGTCGTCGGGCCAAACTCCCGCAGCACGTCTAGCGAAATGCCCCCATCATTCGGGTCGCCCGGCCCTGGGCTGATGACGATGTGATCTGGGTTCAATTCCCGAATCTCATCCAGCGTCACCTGGTCATTGCGGAACACCTTGATCTCCTGCCCCAGCTCACCCAGATACTGCACCAGGTTGTAGGTAAACGAATCGTAATTATCAATCACAATTAACATAGTTAAACCTCTTAGGTAATCGGTAAGCAGTGAACGGTAATCCGTGACTGCTTACCGATAACTGATTACGGATTACCGTTTACCGGCAAGACAAGTCCCATAATTTCTTTCATAGCGTCTACTTTGGGCTGGGCAACGGCCGTTGCCTGTTCAGCCCCAATTGCCAAAATCCGATCCAACTCAGCCGGGTCGTCCATCAGCGCCTTGTAGCGCGCTTGCAGCGGTGCCAAATACTCAATCACCACCTCAGCCACGCCCTTCTTCAAGTCGCCGTAGCCGCGTGCGTTGGCAAAATCGGCTTCCACTTCGTCGTTGGGCTTGCCTGTGACCGCCTTGTAGATGCCCAGCAGGTTGTTCACACCCGCTTTTTCCGGATCGTCTGAGAAGCGAATCTCGTTGCCCGAATCGGTCACCGCTTTCTTGAAGGAGCGCATGATCTCTTTCGGATCATCCAGCAAGCGAACGGCGTGGCCGCGCACGTGCGCCATGCTTTTGGACATCTTTGCCGTTGGATCATCCAGCCCCATCAGCCGCGCCCCAATCGTGGGGATTTTTGGTTCTGGCAGCGTGAAGAATGGTTCCTCGTAGATGTGGTTGAAGCGCTGGGCAATGTCACGCGTTAGCTCGATGTGCTGCTTTTGGTCTTCACCCACCGGCACCTCATGCGCGTCGTACAGTAAGATGTCTGCCGCTTGCAGCACGGGATAATCCAGCAGCCCCACCTGAACGCTTTCCTGTTTGGCCGACTTATCTTTGAACTGCGTCATGCGCTGTAACCAGCCGAGCGGCGTGACGCAGTTAAGCAGCCAGCACGCCTCAGCGTGGGCAGTGACGTGGCTTTGCACAAACAAAGTACTTTTCTGCGGATCGATGCCCGCCGCCAGCAACATCGCCGCCAAGGCGCGGGTCTGGAAACGCAGTTCCGTTGGGTCCTGGTAAACCGTAATACTGTGCAAATCTACCACGCAGAAGAAATTCTCTTTCTCATCCTGCCCGGCGACCCAATTTTTAACCGCACCCAGATAGTTACCCAGATGAATATTGCCCGATGGTTGAATACCGCTAAGAACTCGTTTTTTACTCATAGTTACCTCTATTTCCATTTGTCATTCTGAACGGAGTGAAGAATCTTTCGGCTTACAACGTTGGAAGATTCCTCGTTTCACTCGGAATGACAAGCGTGTTTACAACAACCCATCCTCCGCGCGATCCACAGCAACGAAGAGGGCTTTGGCTTTGTTGACAGATTCCTGATGCTCGGTGGCCGGGTCGCTGTCAGCGACAATGCCTGCACCTGCCTGGACGTGAATCTCGTCCCCTTGCATCAACATGGTGCGAATGGCGATGCAGGTGTCCATGCTACCGTCGTAGCTGACGTAGCCTGCTGCACCCGCGTACAGGCCGCGCCGCTGCCCTTCCAGCTCCTCGATGATTTCCATCGCTCGCACTTTGGGTGCGCCGCTGACGGTGCCCGCCGGGAAAGTGGCCCGCATCAGGTCGTAGGCGTCCATACCCTCGCGCAGTTGGCCTTCCACGTGGCTGACGATGTGCATGACGTGGCTGTATCGCTCGACCACCATCAAATCGCTGACGTTAACCGTGCCATACTCGCTGACCCGGCCGATGTCGTTGCGGCCCAAATCGATCAGCATAACATGCTCAGCCCGCTCTTTGGGGTCCGCCAGCAGCTCTTCCGCCAGGGCGTTGTCCTCGGCGGGGGTGGTGCCACGGGGGCGCGTGCCCGCGATGGGGCGCACGCTGGCGATACCGTCTTCCAATCGCACATGCATCTCTGGCGACGCGCCGATAACCTGCATGTCCGGCCCAAAGTCGAAGAAAAACATGTAGGGCGACGGGTTCAACATGCGCAGCGCACGGTAGATGGCGAACGGGTGGGCGCTGGTCTGGCGGCTAAAGCGCTGGCTCAGCACGACCTGGAAGATGTCGCCAGCGGCGATGTACTCTTTGGCCTGGCGCACCATCTCTTCGTAGCGGCTTTGCGGCATGTTGCTAGTAAGCGTTTCGGCCAGATCTTTGTTGTCGCTGCGCCAACGGCGGCGGGGGATGGCGGGCAACGGCCGTAATAACCGTTCGCTAATCCGTTCAATCCGCTGAATCGCCTCGACGTAGGCCGCTTCTACATCCCCATTCACGTGCGTGTTGGCCAAAATGAGCAGCCGGTGGCGCGCATGGTCGAACACGACGAGCGTGTCGGCCAGCAAAAAGACGGCGTCAGGAAGATCGAGGATGGATTCGGCCGTTTCTGGCAATTTCTCAAAAAAGCGGACCACATCGTAGCCCAGGTAGCCCACCGCGCCGCCGTTGAAGCGGGGCAGTCCGGGCAGGTCGGCGTGAACAAACTGGCCTAGCTCTTCCTTGAGTACGTGCAGTACGTCTTCGCCATCGTTCAACTCGCGGGTGTCAGAAGTTCGACTTCTTTGAGAAGTCGAACTTCTTTCTATTGTTACGGAACGGCCGTTCAAGCTAATCATCCCGCGCGGAGCCACCCCCACAAAAGAGTACCGCCCCACCTGCTCGCCGCCCTCGACTGATTCCAGCAAAAACGACGGGCCCAGTTCATCCATCAGCTTCAGATAAACCGATACGGGCGTCTCCAAATCAGCCGCAAACTCGCGGTAAACCGGAATCAAATTGGCTGGCCCCGCCGCCAACTCCCGGAATTGTGCTAAAGATGGTGTGTAAACTTCGTTCATAATCCCTCACTAATTGTGAATTGTGAACGATGAATTGTGAATTATGAACGGAAAGCCCATTAACAATTCACAATTCTCAATTCACGATTCTCAATTTTATACTTTTGGTAGTTCCTTCATCGCCTCAGCAATTGCCTCGGCCGGATATTCATAATCTTCCAGTTGGCCTTTGTTGTACGCGTCGTAAGCCGCCATATCGAAGTGACCGTGGCCGCTCAGATTGAAGGCAATCACCTTCTTCTCGCCACTTTCCTTGCACTTCATCGCTTCGCGCAGAGCCACGGCAATGGCGTGGGTGGATTCTGGCGCGGGAATGATGCCTTCGGCGCGGGTAAAGGCCATCGCCGCCTCGAATGTTTCCAGCTGCGGCACAGATTGGGCCTGAATGTCGCCATTGTTTACCAGAGCGCTCACCTGCGGTGCCATGCCGTGATAGCGCAACCCACCGGCGTGAATCGTTGGCGGCACAAAGCCGTGCCCCAGCGTATGCATTTTCACAACGGGAGCCATCTTGGCCGTGTCGCCGTAGTCAAACGCATACGTGCCGCGCGTCAGGCTGGGCGAGGCGGCTGGCTCGGCCGCGATGATGGTGGTGTTTTTGCCATTTTTCAGGTTTTCACGCACGAATGGGAAGGCAAAGCCGCCAAAATTCGAGCCGCCACCGGTACAGGCCACGATGACGTCCGGGTATTCGCCCGCCATTTCCATTTGCAGCAATGTTTCTTCGCCAATGACGGTTTGGTGCATGAGCACGTGGTTCAACACGGAGCCGAGGCTGTACTTTTTGCTACCGCCAGACATCGCCGCCACTTCTACCGCCTCGGAAATGGCGATGCCTAGTGAGCCGGGTGAATCAGGATGCTCGGCCAGGACGGAACGGCCGTACTGCGTGCGGTCTGTCGGGCTGGCATACACTTCTGCACCATAATTTTCGATCACCATGCGCCGGTACGGTTTCTGGTTGTAAGAAACCTTCACCATGTACACTTCCAGGTCCAAATCGAAGAAGTTACAGGCCATCGCCAATGCCGAACCCCACTGACCAGCCCCGGTCTCTGTGGTGAGCGCTTTGGTGCCCGCTTCTTTGTTGTAGAAGGCTTGAGGAACGGCCGTATTCGGCTTGTGCGATCCCACGGGACTAACACCCTCGTACTTGTAGTAAATATGAGCGGGCGTATCCAGCGCCAGTTCCAGGCGACGGGCGCGGAACATCGGCGTGGGCCGCCACAGCTTGTAAATCTCACGCACTGGCTCCGGAATTTCAATCTGCGCCTCGGTGCTAATTTCCTGCATGATCAGGCTCATGGGAAACAGCACGCTGAGGAAATCTGGCGTCACTGGCTCCAGTGTTTGCGGATTCAGCACCGGTTCCGGCGGTACAGGCATATCAGCATTGATGTTGTACCACGCCTTGGGCAGCTTGCTCTCATCCAATAAAAATTTCGTGTTATCGCTCATTTCTCTACTCCTTTATTTTTTGCCACAGAGGGCACAGAGATTTAAGAGTTCGTTTTCTCTTTTTCCTCTGTGTTCTCTGTGGCCAAGAAAACAAAAAACGCTCTCGTCCCAGCGAAACCAATCGCTGCTGGGACGAGAGCGCTTGAAAATTCACTCTCGTGGTGCCACCCGGCTTAAGCTGAAACAAAAAACGCGCCCGTGATAGCGCGTTGTGTGTAGCCAGCTCCACTCTGTTCAACTCTTTAACCATTAATTGTTAATTATTCACAATTAATTATTAGAAAGTCTATGCCCTGATAACGGTGGCACTTCCGGTTTGGACTACTAAAAGATTTTCGCCCAAACGACTCCCCGACCCATTCGGCAGCGGCGCTGTTGTGGATTTTTCAGCTCTGGAACCCACTCTCTAAAACCCGCTATGCTGCGTACTCTTTCGGTTCAACGTCTTTGTTTTTTAAGTTAGTTGAGATGGTAACACGGCCGTTTTCCGCTGTCAAGAATTCCGAAAGTTCCAAGACCGGACAGGTTTTCGCCGCATCCTACGCCAGCAGCCGGTCCGTTTTTTCCAATTCGGCCGTCAAGCCCAACTGTTTAAACTGGCGTCTTGCTTCGGCCAGTGCCTCTTGTCCAGCAGTTGTTTCTCCCTGTGCCATCAGCACGCTGCCCAGCGCCCGCCAGGCATACGCTGTCATGTAGAGATCGTCGTTGCTTTGCGCCTGGTTGCGGGATTCTGTGAAGTGGGAAACGGCCGTTGCCAACACCCCCTCGGCCTGTGCCACCAAGCCCAACGTAAACTGGGCGTACGGGTAGGCATGCGTTTCTTCCGTTTGTAATACCTTGTGGGCCATTCTTTGCGCTTGTTCCAGATTGCCAAGCTCGTAATGGGCTTCAGCCAGATTGGCGGCCGTAACGGCCGTCCAGAACGGCATCCCCGCTTCCTCAAAAAAGGGCAACGACGGCTCCGCTACGGCAATCGCCTCGGCAAACTGCCCTGCCTGAATGTGGGCCACCGCCAGCGCATTACGCACCATCTCCTGCCCCATCCGGTCACCAATCTGAGCAAAGTAGCGCACGGCTTCTTCGGCATGCGGCACGGCCTCAGCTACGCGCCCCTGCCGCCCCAAAATGACGGCCAACTCGCGGTTGATCTGAGCCACACCGGCCTCATGGTGCACATTTTTGGCCAGGGCCAGCGCCCGCTGATAATGCAGATACGCCTCATCGTAATTGCCCTGCTCTTCACGCACCATGCCTTGCAAATGCTCTGCCTCGTACTGCACCAGCTGCGCTTCGCGCCACGCCTCGGTCATCTCCCGCTGCTGCAAATAGTGCTGCGTTTGCTGGTAGCGAAAACGCACCAGTTGGCGCAGCAGCCGCTGGATAATCTCTTTGCCTTGCTGGAGCGATTCGGCCGCTTGTTGTGGATAACCCAGCGCATTCAAAAAGCCGCCTTTGAGCTCTTGAGCCTGGGCCGCCATCTCGCTGGCTTTGTACCAACGGGTCGCCTGAATCACCGCCAGCCCTTCTTCTGGCTGGCCTGTAAGCCGGTACAGCTCTGCCCTTAGCAGGGTAAGTGCTTCTCGCTCATCCTTGTCCAGCCGCTTGGGGGAAAGCTGCTCAAATAAATAAAGCGCCGCCGTAGCCTGTCCGCGCTGAATCTCTTGCTGACGGTGAGGGAACCAGATGTGAACGGCCGTATCGCCTTCCCCTGCCTGCACAAAATGGTAAGCTGCGGCCGTATACTCGCCGCGCTCCGCCCGAATATTGGCTGCGGCCAGGTGGCATTGTTCTCGCTGCTCAGTGGGTAACCAATGCCAATCTTCAATGACCAAATCCCGAATGACGGGCAGTAGCCCCACGCCACCAGCCCCGTCCTCCTGCACAATTTGGCGCTGATGTAGCGCCGCCAGCGCCGTTTGCGCCGCTTCGTCTGGCCAGGCGTCCTGCGGGGCGGGACTGCGAAAAACGGCCAGCTGTGCCAGCAAGCCGCGCTCATCAGGCGAGAGGCGCTCCCGCAGACGAGCCAGCAGCGCTCGAAGTGACGGCACTTGCGGCAACCGTCGCATCAGCTCTGTAAGAGATTGATGGCCGTCGTGCAGCGCCATGCAAAGATGCAAAAAGCGCGGATTGCCACCGGTATAGGTAGTCAGTCGCTCAATTTCTTGGAGGCTACCAGAAATATTGGCTGTTACCAACAGTTGGGCAACCTGCTCCGCGCTCAACCCGGTCAGGCTCAATTCGCCGTCGGCGGGCAAGATGGCCTGCTGCCCAATGAGCAGCAGCGGAGCCAACTGGCTGAGCCCGGCCAAAAATTCGCGCAGGCGCAGGCGGCTCAGGCTGATGGTGTCTGTTTCTTGCTGAAGCAAATCCACTTCATCAATGCAGATGAGCGGTGGGGTAGCCTCCAGTTGGTGCAAATCACCGCGCAGTTGGGCCAGAGCCAGGTTTGGATTATCAACCTTGCCGCCATCGGCAACCAACTGTAACCAGAGGCGAGAGGCGTCTTGCTGGTGCAAAAATTGCCCGAGGGAAAAGAGCAAACTGCTCAGATCGTCGTTAACCGTGGGGCGGATGGTGAACCAGAAACTTTCGTGGGGCCAGCGATGGGCGATGGTGGCGGCTACGGCCGTTTTGCCCATGCCGCCCATGCCCGTTAGCGAAACCGTCTGCCCATTGCGTAAACGATCGGCGAGGGTTTGCATCAGCTGATCACGGCCGAGTAGTTTGGTGGGGGGCAGGAACGGCCGTTCCAACCGGACCGTCGGGTGCAGTTGCGTGAGCAAGGCATCAGCCAAAATTTCGCGGGCTGACTTGAGATGCCGAAAGTACGGGCTGCGCCCCACGCCCAAATATTCGATGATGTCCTGTTCATGTCCGGCTTTTGGGTAATCGAGCGGGCGAAAGTAGCTGCGAAAGTAGCGCAGTTCCAGCAGCAGATAAATGTAGCCATTGCCTTTGTTGCCCTGCTCCCGTCGCTCTTCGGTGACGATCTCTATCAGATCGTCCCGGGTGCGCGGCAGCTTCCCCGCAGGCCACAGGGTATCGGCAGCTTGTTTGAGGACGTTTTGCAGCGTCTGGCCTCGACCAACGGCCGTTTCGCCATCGGCGACCTGTTGCAACGCATCCCCCAAAAAGTACGGCGCCGCCAGGGGCGATTCTTCCCCTAGCCAGGCGGCGTCTTCGTAATTGTTCAGCGCCAGGCGAAGTTGATCGTGGAATGGTTCGCTGCCGGCGCTATTTTTTTGCTTTCGTGCCATCGTTCATACTGCTCCGTCGTGACGATACGGCCGTGCCAAGCATATCATAAACTTTTTTGGCAACAGTCAATGAATTTTCTTCACGGTGTTATTTTATGACAGAGTAGAAAATACTGCCCAAACGCATTTTACAAAAATCGGGACTAAATCTATAAAATACGACACTAACCATCTTGGAAGAGATGATATGATTACGTTAGTGAGTGTACAACTTGCGTGTAGCTGTAATTCTCCGCTTTTTTACAGCTGCCATCATCCAAATCAAGGAGACACCTTTTCATGAAAAGCCGAACTGTATTGGTAATGTTTTTTGTATTGTGTACGGCCGTATTCTCATTATTTTCTGCTCCGTTAACCGCTCAAGCGGCACCTGGCGACCTGTGGGCACGTTGGTTTGTAGAAGTTGCCTTTGAAAACAACAAACCCAATGCCAAGATGACTGTTGAAATTGGTCATGAGACGCGCTCGGGGCAGCCGGTCATTGATACCAGCAAAACTTACCCCCTAAATTGCCAGGAGCATGGCTCTTTGCACATTGTGGACAATGTCGCCGAATTTGATGGCAATTCTTTCTTATCCTGTGAGATGCCGAATTTTCAGGAGCTTGTGTATAAACTAACGGAGGGCAAGCTGGTCATTGATGAGTCCTGCACCTGTAAGCTGGCGGATGGCCTGGCAAACGTTGACTTTGATTCGCCTTCGCAAAATCCGCTTTTTTATACGCCGTCCTTACAATTTTCTGCCCCGACCAACTCCTTTGGCAATGCCGTTCAGTATGAACTGAATGTTGGGGGCGCGGTTGCTATTAGTGAAGAATTTTCAAATACTGGAAAGATGCAATTTGGCGGCGGGGCCTTTATAAAAAATGGCAATGGCTACGCGCCGGAATTCCAGGTAGATGGCCTTTCATTGGCTAGCAGCCCGCCCTATATTGCTGGGCTGGTAAAAGTACCCACCAACGAAAAGGAATTTATCGTTGGTCATAACCCTGACACGGGTGAATTTTTATACGGCAAGCTGGATTACTTGTATTTGGATCCGGGCTGTGTTGGACACGGTGGCATTTGATCTAGCCGATCTTCTTAACTAATTCTCTTCCTTTCAACTTGCACCGGCTACAAAGTGTAGTCGGTGCATTTTTATATACGTGCTGTTTTTAGGGGAATTCCGGTTCAGACAGATAGTCACTGAAACAGGAACTTGGGGAGAACGGCCGTTTGGACACAGCGTTCTGAGGCTAGATAAAAGAAAAGCCGGGCAGCAGGTGCGCCCAGCTTTTGGCATCAATTATTTATTCTGGTTAACCCAAATCCGGAAAATGATGGGCATAAGCAAAGCCAATACCGTCAGGATAGCACCCAACCAGCCCGGCAAGTTCACCGATTCCGTTTCCAGCATGGGCGCTGCGGCTGCGGTAAGGGGTAACAAGAGCAGTAAACAAATCGCATAATAAAGGGCTAGACGAAGCTGTTTTCTCATTTATCTGTTCCTTTGATGATTTTGAAAGGCAATTTCTCTCGTGGCGAACAACCCGCCGCCAACTTTTACTCATTATAAACCGCTTCGACTGAATTCGCAGAAAAAAGTCTGCAATTGCTTCGTAATTTTCTTCGTAATGTTTTCTAGCTATAAATTAGTACAAGGTTTGCAAAGACCTTGCCTGGGTAGGGAATGACAAACATCCCAACAACATTGTAGAGTCATCGTACAAGCATCGCACCCAACAACCTACCCGTACTGGAGCCAACTTCGTAGAAGCATCGCACCAACATCATTACCGCACCGACGCTTACATCGCTGCCGCATTATAGCTATTTGTCACAGTACCTACCCACACGAGGAAAGAGCTTAGGCCATCATTTTTCGTTCCCAACGACAATCTGCGGTCTAGGCTCTTTTTTTGTTTTCTATTTGAGCGATTAAGGCCTGTAAACCCAACGTATAGCTGCGCCAACCAAAGCCCGAAATCTGACCGACACATACGGCCGCTAAAACCGATTTGTGCCGAAATTCTTCTCGGGCATGAATATTTGACAAATGCACCTCAACGGTGGGTAGTTCCACAGCAGCAATGGCATCACGCAGGGCATAGCTGTAGTGGGTAAAGGCCCCAGGATTGATGAGAATGCCATCAGCCCATTCACGCGCCTCATGAATGGCGTCAATAAGTTGCCCTTCATGATTGGATTGCAGAAACTGTACGGCCGTTTGCGCCGCTTCTGCCTGTTCCGATAGAATGTTGTTAATATCGGTTAGCGTTAAACTGCCGTAGACCTCTGGTTCACGACTGCCTAACAGATTCAAGTTTGGCCCGTGTAAAACAAGAATTTTCATCGTTATCCTGCCTGCCTGTTTTGTATCATAATCATCTAGAGAATGGCGTCAACTACCCCCATGCCTATACTTACGCGATTTTAACAACTTTGTGACCAATAGCTCAAACCAGAGCTCGTTTTCCCCAAAGCTTAAATACTAATTGAAAGGCAACTGTTGTAAAAACAAAGTACGTGATATGTAAAAGCAGCCTGAAAATCAGGAAGAGGCCGTTGGCCGCTTTTACTTGAGCAACCCATACAGTACCGATGCCCTTGTGGGCAAAATCTGCAAGGCTTGCTCAACGGCCGTATTTCAAGATATCACGTGAATAACTATGAAAACACATACAACCGAATCGAAGCAAAAACAGGCTGTTGTTCAACTCCTGAAAAAACTCTGGCGTCTACCAAGTTACTTATTCTCAATACCCACCCCAAAGGTTGCCGAGGGTCAAGCTGATTTAGACACGCTGCTTACACAAAGTCGTGACCGCATTCTGACCTACATGCTGCGCACAGCCTCCATCCTCAGCATTTTAGTGGTTCTCTACCTGATGGGTGACATGCTCGCACGCCAACAGTGGGAAATTGTCGTTGTGTACCTGATTGTAGCCATATCCATTGGCTTGATTGGCTATTTACGCAGCATTCATTACAAAGTACGCGCTTTAACCTTTTTGAGCATTGTCTATCTGTTGGGCTGTATCGATCTTGCCCTCTTTGGCATCGCTGAAGATTGGCGGCTTTATCTCTCTACCTTTGCCATATTGGCCACTGTTTTTCTAGGCTGGCGAGCCGGGATCACGGCGATTTTTCTTAGCCTTGGCGCCTTCGTAACCATCGCCTGGCAGATTGCCCAAAAGAACATCGTCATCACGG
Organism: Ardenticatenaceae bacterium; assembly: GCA_020634565.1. GTDB lineage: Bacteria > Chloroflexota > Anaerolineae > Promineifilales > Promineifilaceae > Leptofilum. Next base: position 261,896 of record JACKBN010000003.1, on the reverse strand, counting down.
CCTCCACCTTAGGTAGCCCCATCCCTAATACAGAAAATCTCATTGCCATGAGCCTGGCATTTTTGCTAACCAACAGCATTATCATTGCGGCCGTTTCTACCCTTTTGAATGAATTTGAGAATGCCACCAAAAAGGAACACCAAACGGCCGTTTCCCTCCGACAAAAAACAACCGAACTTGAAGATTCCTTAAACCGCGAACAGGAGTTGGGCCGCAAACTGGCCCTTGCCCTACAGCAAGAAGAGGAGCTCAGCCAGCTGCGGGCCAACATCATTACCACCGTTTCCCATGAATTCCGTACGCCGCTCACCATCATCAATAATTCAACCAACTTGCTGGGCAAATATTACGATCGCTTGAGCGAGGAAAAGCGGGAGGCGCACTATAAAAGCATTCACAGCTCCATTTTCTACCTCAACGATCTCCTTCAAGATGTTTCACTGGTAGAACACACCAAAAAGGATGAGATCCAATTTCAACCCGCCCTCATCCGCTTTGGCGCACTATGCGACCAGCTCCTGGCCGATATGCTGCGGCAAACCAACCAACCAGCCAACATCCAGCTGCACACCTCAGGCGATCTGGAAAAGATGCTCACCATTGATTACCGACTGCTGAAACGAACGGCCGTTAACCTGCTCACCAATGCGCTAAAATTCTCGTCTCCAGAATCGCCTGTGGATATCCGGTTACACGTCGATGACGCGCTCACGCTTTCGGTAATAGACCAGGGCATCGGCATTCCTGCCGCCGACAAGGAAAAAATCTACGGCCTATTCCAACGGGGCAGCAATGTAGAAACCCGCAGCGGTCTGGGGCTGGGTCTGTTCATTGTGCAGCATCTGGTAGAAACCATGTTTGGCACCATCAAGATAACCGATAATTTCCAGGTGCAAGGCACAATCGCAACCGTTCAACTGCCAATTTCGCCGATTGATTGACGTATCCGGCGCGGTTTGTTACCATCTGCCGCTATCACGTTTAAGCAAGGCTACTTTATGATGATGCACATGCGAATGTCCATGAATGCTTCAAACAACGCCATGATGATGGGTGGCATGCCTTGCTGTATCTGTACCAAGCGGGGGCAGTTTTGTACTCGAATGGTACCGATAGTGCGCTAAATTTTCCTCAGCACATATCGACTTCCCCCGCGTAAACACCCAAGTTTTGCCCGAAATGCTCTGGCCGTGATGGAAAACGGCCGTATCCCAACAACACCTGATTCAGCACACCCATGCTGTAAAAGAACAACCTTATGCCACTCGTAGCACATTCACCTCTACCAACCTTTGACCGCCTGCGCCAGCAAGGGCAAGAAGTCCTCTCGCTGGACCACGCCCTGCACCAGGACATCCGCGAACTGCACATCGGCCTGCTCAACATGATGCCCGATGCCGCCCTCACCGTGACAGAACAGCAGTTTATGCGCCTGCTGGGCAGCTCCAACCAGATTGCTCAGTTTTACGTCTACCCGTTCTCAATTCCGGGTCTGCCGCGTGGCGCAGAGATGCAAGCGTACATTGAGGAATACTACAGTACCTTTGAGCATCTCAAGGGTGAAGGGCTGGATGCTCTGGTCATTACCGGAGCCAATGTGGCCAATCCCACGCTGGAGCAGGAACCGTTCTGGCAGCCCTTGCAGGAAGTCATCGCCTGGGCCACGGAAAACGTAACCTCCGTGCTCTGCTCCTGCCTGGCCACCCATGCCCTGGTGAAGCAGCTTTACGGCGTGAAGCGGCAGCGATTGCCTGCCAAAAAGTGGGGCGTTTATCCGCACCGCATCACCCAAAAAGCACATCCACTGCTGCGCCACATCAACACCCGATTCGATGTGGTGCATTCCCGTTACAATGCGATTACGCGGGCGCAGTTGGAAGCGGCGGGGCTGTCCATCTTGGTAGAGGGAGAAGCGGGCGGCGTGCACATGGCCGTCAGCCCAGATCAGTTCCGCATTGTCTACTTCCAGGGGCACCCTGAGTATGATTACAACAGCTTACTCAAGGAGTACAAGCGAGAAGTGCTGCGCTTTATCGCCGGGGAAATTGATGAGTACCCGCCACATCCTGAAAACTACTTCCCCCCAGAAGCCGCGGCCATTGCCGACGAGTACCAGTCGATCATTCTAGCCAGCCAGGAGGCAAATACGCCCATCCCACCCTTCCCCGAGGCAGCGATTGATCACCATCTGGACAACACCTGGGGGGATACAGGCAAGGCGTTGTTCAACAACTGGCTGGGGCTGGTGTATCAACTGACGGCTCTGGACAGGAAACGGCCGTTCTCACCCGGCATCGATCCACAAAACCCACTCGGATTGCGCTGAACTTATTCAACAACTCGATCATGGAGCACGCCATCAGCACGCGCGCTCCGCACAACCAAGGAGAAAACACCTCATGAAACCAGCAACCATTGGCATCCACGGCGGCTACGAAACCGATCCCACCACCAAAGCCGTCGCCGTCCCCATTTACCAAACCGTCGCCTACGAATTTGACAACGCCCAACACGGCGCTGACCTGTTCAACCTGGCCGTGCCCGGCAACATCTACACCCGCATCATGAACCCCACGGCCGATGTGCTGGAAAAGCGCGTCGCCGAATTGGAAGGCGGCATTGCCGGATTGGCCGTTAGCGCAGGCAGCGCAGCAATTAACTACTCCATCCTGACGATTGCCGAAGCAGGCAGCAACGTCGTCACGGTACCGCTGCTGTACGGTGGCACTTACACCCTGTTTGCCCACATGCTGCCCAAGCAGGGCATCGAAGTACGCTTTGCCGAGGACGACAGTCCGGCCAGCCTGGAAAAATTGATTGATGAAAAAACAGCGGCCGTTTACTGCGAAACAATTGGCAATCCGGCGGGTAACATTGTGGACATCGAAGCCATCGCCACAATGGCCCACAAGCACGGCGTACCCGTCATTGTGGACAACACCGTCGCCACGCCCATTCTCATCCGCCCGATTGATTATGGGGCCGACATCGTGGTGCATTCGCTGACCAAGTACATGGGCGGCCACGGCAACTCGCTGGGCGGCGTCATTGTCGATTCCGGCAAGTTCCCCTGGGCCGAGCACGCCGATCGTTTCCCCATGCTGAACACTCCGGAACCATCGTATCACGGCGTGGTTTATACCGCGGCGCTGGGGCCAGCCGCGTTTATTGGGCGCGCCCGCACCGTGCCGCTGCGCAACACCGGCTCGGCCATCAGCCCGTTCAACGCCTTCCTCATCCTGCAAGGCATCGAAACGTTGGCGCTGCGCATGGAACGCCACACGGAAAATGCGCTGGCGGTGGCCAATTACCTGAATGATCACGACAGCGTGGCCTGGGTGAGCTATGCCGGGCTGCCCAGTTCGCCCTATTATGAACTGGCACAAAAGTACACGGACGGCAAACCCTCAGCCCTGCTCACTTTTGGCATCAAGGGCGGTTTTGACGCCGGGGTGAAGTTCTACGATGCGCTCAAGCTGTTCAAGCGATTGGTCAACATCGGCGATGCCAAATCGCTGGCGGCACATCCCGCCTCGACCACCCACCGCCAGCTCACGGAAGCGGAACTAGCCACCGCAGGCGTCACGCCCGACGGCATCCGTCTGTGCATCGGCATCGAGCACATCGACGACATTCTGGCCGACTTGGAGCAGGCGTTGGCGGCGGCTGGATAAGTTACTATTTCCCCGGAAACTGCTTTGCGAGTAAGGCTGCGCATGAACAGTTTCCGGGGAAATGGCAGGAGAATTCCCATGTTTGAATGGACAAGGTTGGCAACGTTTATGCTGGCGGCGGGGCTACTGATTGTGGTGCCGGGGCCAGCGGTTTTGTACGTGGTGGCCCGCTCGATGGACCAGGGCAAGCTGGCGGGCATCGTTTCTGTGTTGGGGATTGCGTTGGGGGCGGTGGTGCATTCGTTGGCGGCGGCGGTGGGGATTACGGCCGTTCTCGCTGCCTCAGCCCTCGCTTTTAGTACCGTTAAATATTTGGGGGCCGCTTACCTCATCTATCTGGGCATCACCACTCTGCTCAAAAAGCCCGAAATTCAGGAGAAGATTGTGGTCGAACCGAAACCGCTGTGGCAAATCTTTCGGCAAGGGTTTGTGGTGAATTTGCTAAATCCCAAAACGGCGCTCTTTTTCCTGGCCTTCCTGCCCCAGTTTGCCGATCCGGCACGTGGTTCGGTGCCGCTGCAAACATTCATCCTCGGCCTCATTTTTGTGACGATTGCCCTGCTGAGCGACTCGATTTATGCGCTGCTGGCGGGGCAACTAGGCGGCTGGCTCAAGCAAAGCCAAAGCTTCCAGCAGCGGCAACGATATTTTTCCGGGTCGGTGTACATTGCGCTGGGGGTGGCAACGGCCGTTTCTGGCAGCAAAACCAAGTGAGCGAATCCATGAAAACAATTGGCGATCTTTTCCAGCAAAAACCGGGTCAGTGGGGCTTGCGCGGCGATCCGTACCTGTGGCAAGAAATGGCGGAGCAGTTTGCTCATACACCCTTGCCCCAAACGGTTGAACAGCTTGAACAGTTGCTCACAGAAACTTTTGAGTCGCTAACAGGAAAACCTATCTCAACGGAGGAATTTATTCCTGTGGAGCGATTTCCGCGCGGCGGCATGTCTGGCGGCATGGTTTCACCGGAGTTTTGGCGCGAAACGGCCGTTCCCCTTCTGCTCACCCGTTACCAGGAAATGACCACAAATTTGTGAGCTTTTTTGGGCAAAACGGCCGTTTCGTGCTACCATTTCCTCCCGGTGCAAATGAGGCACACAAATGAGGAAACCAATGCCTGAGATAACCGGAAAGAAAATCAAAATCGCCGCGACACCGCGAAAAATCAATCGTTATTCATAGCCTGATCCTTCTGGATTAGGCTTTTTTTTTGCCAAAACGAGTCGAGAGATTGGACCAATTTCAGCCGAGACAGGCCGCAAATGAAAGCAAAATTGGTCCAATCTGGCCAGGCAAAGGAGGCACATGACCGAAACCATTACCTTACCCGGACTCATAGACGTACACACCCACCTGCGCGTGCCCGGCGGGGAACACAAAGAAGATTTCCGTACCGGAACGGCCGCTGCGCTGGCAGGTGGCATCACCATGATTTTGGGCATGCCCAATACCAGCCCGCCGCTCAGTACGCCAGAAGCGCTGGCCGCCGCCCGCGAACAGGCCGCCCAAGACATTTTGTGCGATGTGGGCCTCTTTGCCGGGGCCAGCCCGGAAGAAATTGACCGATTAGACGAATGTGCGCCGCAGGCCGCCGCCCTCAAAATTTATCTCAACGACACCTTTGGCCCGCTGCGCGTCGATGATGTGCCCACGCTGATGGCCTGCTTTGCCACCTGGCCCTACGACAAGCTAATCGCCATGCACGCCGAAAAACAGAGCGTGGCCGTAGGTATCGGTCTGGCCGCTGCTTACAACCGGCCAGTCCATTTTTGCCACATCAGCCGCCGCGAAGAGATTGAGCTGATTGCCCAGGCCAAGGCGGAAGGATTGCCCGTGACCTGTGAGGTAACGCCGCACCATCTCTTCCTCACCGAGGCGGACGCAGTGCGGCTGGGACCGCTGGGCGACATGCGCCCGCTGTTGGGCACGTCGTCGGACGTGGCTGCGCTGTGGGAACACATCAACGACACGGTGGACTGCATCGCCACGGATCACGCGCCGCACACGCTGGCCGAAAAGCAGTCCGCCACCCCGCCGCCGGGGGTGATTGGCCTGGAAACGTCGCTGCCGCTGCTGCTAACGGCCGTTCAACAAAACCGCCTCACGTTAGACCGACTGATCGAACTGATGCACACCAATCCGCGCCGCATTTTTAGTTTGCCAGAACAGGTGGATACGGCCGTTACCGTCCAGCTCACTCCCAACACCATCACCAATGAGATGGTGCAAAGCAAATGTGGCTGGACGCCGTTCCACGGCACCGAGGTGCTGGCCAAAGTGCAAAAAGTGGTGCTGCGCGGGCAAACTGTATTTGAAGACGGCCAAATCCTGGCCGAACCAGGTAGTGGAAGATTATTACCGTAAACCTTTTGTAATTGGGCGCAATGATCCAATGGCCAATTACAAATGACTAATTACCTTTTGAGGAGAAACATAACCATGCAAGTAAAAACTTTAGAACCCATTTTTGACTTCGACGCAATGACCGTGCCCACGCTGAACAGCAACGGGCTGACGGGGCATGACATTTTATCCGTCTCCCAGTTTGATCGGGACAAGCTGTCCTACATCTTTAGCCGCGCCCGCGAAATGCGCGAAATGGTAGAGCGCGTGGGCGGTGTCGATTTGCTCAAGGGCAAAGTGCTGGCCTGTCTCTTTTACGAGCCGAGCACCCGCACCAGCTCCAGCTTTATCGCCGCCATGGAGCGGTTGGGCGGCAGCGTCATCCCGATTACGCAGGGTGTGAAATTCAGCTCCATCAGCAAAGGAGAAACGCTGGCCGACACGATCCGCGTGCTGGAGCAGTACGCCGACGTGATTGTGCTGCGCCATCCAGAAATTGGCTCGGCGCGTGAAGCAGCCGCCGCCGCCAGCGTGCCCGTCCTCAACGCCGGTGACGGCCCGGGCGAGCATCCCACGCAGGCGCTGCTGGATTTGTTCACCATCCGCGAAGAGCTGGGCACCATTGACGGCTTAAAGATAGCGATGGTTGGTGATTTGAGATACGGCCGTACCGTCCATTCTCTCACCAAACTGCTGCTGCAATACAACGTCAGCCTGCGCTTTGTCGCCCCGGAAATCCTGCGCCTGCCGCTGAAGGTAATGAATGAGGTGATCGATTCTGGCCTGAACGTGCGCGAAACCCATGACGTGGCCGACGTCATCGAAAACGCGGATGTGTTGTATGTGACCCGCGTGCAAAAAGAGCGCTTCACCGATTTGGCGCAGTACGAGGAAGTGAAGAATTATTACGAAATCACGCCTGAAATCATGGCTCAGGCCAAAAAGAAGATGATTGTGATGCATCCCCTGCCCCGCGTCGGTGAAATTCACGACTCGGTGGATGATGACCCGCGCGCAGCCTACTTCCGCCAGGTGCGCAACGGCATGTACATTCGCATGGCGCTGTTGGCAGCGGTGCTGGGTCGCGCCTAAAACGCGGAAAGAATCCGCGGCTACGGCCGTTTAACAACAAATTCGTACGGAACTGCATAGCAGATCTGTTAAGCAAAATACAGAGAATGCGCGAGAAAAAGGGTATCCTTAGGACAGTTAAGTAATAACTCTTCTCTTTCCTTCTTCTCCTCTTCTTCTCTTCCGCAACAGACCCCCGCAAGGGGGTCTTGTTGTTTCTGTTGCTTTTGGCTGTTAAGCTTACCGCGAAGGACGCAAAGAGCGCAGATATTTGAAGTTTAGGAGAGAAAAACTCCGCATCCTCAGCGCGCTCTGCGGTAAAAACAATGGCACCAATTGAAATTAAACCTATTACCGATGCGGCGGGCTGTACGGCCGTTGAACAACTACAAATTGACGCCTGGAAAATGGATGACAATTTGGAGGTGGTGCCTAGCCACATGCTGCTGACCTTCCACAAAAATGGGGGCGTACTGCTGGGGGCCTATGCGGAAGAGCGGTTGGTGGGTTTTGTGGCGGGGTTTGTGGGGCTGATGGGAAACGGCCGTTTCAAGCACGCCTCGCACATGATGGGGGTACATCCACAGTTTCAGGGGCAGGGCATCGGGGAGCAGCTCAAACTGGCCCAACTGCGAGCGGTGCAGCAGCAAGGGCTAGACCTCATCACCTGGACCTACGACCCGCTGGAAACAGGCAACGCCAAGCTGAACATCCACAAGCTGGGCGCGGTGTGCCGCACCTACATTCCCAACCTGTACGGCCAGTTTGAGGGCATCAACGCGGGGCTGCCCACGGATCGCTTTCAGGTGGATTGGCAAATTAACAGCCCCCATGTGGAAAATCGGTTAGCAGGAAAAGATGCGGGGGAAACGGCCGTTTCTGAGCATCTCATTTTGAATCCGGTGGGGGAAAACGGCCGTCCGCCCGCAACAACCCAATCCCCCAGCGAAGCCAGCCACTTTGTACAGGTTCCCCGCAATTTCCAGGCTGTCAAAGCCCGCGATTTGCCGCTGGCGCTCGACTGGCGGCTGCACACCCGCCAGCTCTTCACCGACCTCTTTGCCCAAAACTATGTCGTCACCGATTTTGTCTTACAGCAGGGGTGTGCCTTCTATTTCGTGCAGCAAACGTAGCCATACGGCCGTAGCTGAGAGATAGCTATTTATTCCTCCTCGTTAGAAACAATTGAAACAAGTTGGGCTATACTTGGCGTGATGAAATTTTGTCTATCAACTCACAGCCAAGAGGTGCCTCATGTCTGATTTCCCCATTTTTGATGGCCACAACGATACCCTGCTCAATTTACATTTAGAACATCGGGGAAAAGGAAGATCCTTCTTCGAGCGTTCTGATGTGGGCCACATTGATTTGCCCCGCGCTCGCGAAGGTGGCCTGGCGGGCGGCTTCTTTGCCGTCTTTACCCCCAACAACCGCAAACCACCCAGCAAAAAAGAGAAGAAAAAAGGGTTTGCGGGGATGAAGAAGACGAAAAAAGGATTCACAGTCCCGCTGCCCGATCCCATCCGCCACAAGGATGCGCTGCGCTTTACAACGGCCGTTGCCACCCACCTCTACGAAATCGAAAAGGCATCTGAAGGCGAAGTGAAAATTGTACGCACCACCAAGGAGCTGCAAAAGTGCCTCAAGGATGGCACCTTTGCTACCATTTTGCACATTGAAGGGGCAGAAGCAATTGACACCAACTACGACGCCCTGCACATCTTGCACGCCGCCGGATTACGCTCATTAGGGCTGGTGTGGAGCCGCCCCACCAAGTTTGGCCACGGCGTTCCGTTCAGCTTCCCCAAATCGCCAGACACAGGACCGGGGCTGACCAAGGCGGGCAAAGGGCTGGTACGCACCTGCAACGAATTAAAGGTAATGGTTGATCTGTCTCACCTGAACGAAAAAGGGTTCTGGGACGTGGCCAAAATCAGCGATGCGCCGCTGGTCGCTACGCATTCCAACGCCTACAAGCTTTGCCGTTCCCCGCGCAACCTGACCAACAAGCAGCTCGATGCCATTAAGGAAACCGGCGGCATGGTTGGCATTAACTTCCATATTGGTTTTTTGCGCGAAGACGGCCGTTCCGACCAGCAAACTTCCCTCAGCGAGATCGTAAGGCACATGACCTATATTGCTGATCGTATCGGTATCGACCATGTCGGCTTTGGTTCCGACTTTGACGGGGCCACCATGCCGCACGATCTGGTGGATGTGACTGGCCTACCCAAACTCATCGCGGCCCTGCGTGAAGCGGGTTATGATGACGCCGCATTGAAGAAAGTGACGCACCAAAACTGGGTGCGCGTCTTGCAAAAAACATGGGATAAATGAGCCATCACTTCAATTGCTACGGCCGTTTCTTTATGCTAGAATGCCCGCAGCCAGCAAATGGCACATAAGAGGTTTTCATGCAGCAGTCAATTGGCGCCATTTTATCTGTAACCGACATCTTTGATACTTTCTCAGAGACACAGTTACAGTTGGTTGCAAACCTGTGTGAAACCCATACACACCAGACAGGCGATATTCTGGTGAGGGAAAACGACCAATCAACAGAGCTGTATGTCATTGGCCGCGGTGGGGTAGAAGTAGTCATGAACCCCACGTTTGTAAGCGATGATGTGAATGAAGAGGAAATGGTCGTCCTCACCGAGTTGCGACAGGGACAGGTTTTTGGTGAAGTTGCCCTTGTCGATCAGGGAATGCGCTCTGCCACGATTCGGGTGAGCCAGGCCAATACGCTGTTACTGCGTATTGACCGCCGTAGATTGATGCAGCTTTGCGATATGTATCCCGATCTGGGCTACAAACTTATGAAAAACCTGGCTGCTGACCTCGCCTTCAAAATTCGTAATACCGATTTAACAATTCGACAGTACCAGTTGATGTTGTCACAAAGCAAGCTGGATGCATCCTAAGCAGTTGAATGGTTGAACAACAGCGCCAAATGCAGTGCTCAAACAGCCCAAGTATTACAGCCTAGCGCCTCGGTCATCGCTCATTCCTCAAATTGACCCGCTGCATCAACGAAATAATTAATTAAACCGCCACGAAGCGGTTAGTAGTAACAATCATGAAAGTGGAAATCATCAGCATCGGCACCGAACTCCTCGTCAGCGACATCCTAGACACAAATGCCGCCTATATTTCGCGCAGTCTGCGCGAAGTGAGCGTGACGCTCACCAGCAAAGTAACCATTGGCGATCATCCCGAAATGATTGCCGATGCATTCCGGGTGGCGCTGCGGCGGGCCGATTTTGTGATCGCCACGGGTGGTTTGGGCAACGGCAAAGATGATTTTACGCGGGAAGCGATTACGGCCGTTACCCAGCGTTCCACCACCACCGAGCCACCCGGCATTGAGGGAGGCAAATTGTTGGGCGACAGCGAGGTTGGCTCAACCGGCATCATGCTGGAAGAAGCTGAAGGCGTTCTGGTTTGCCTGCCGGGTAATCGCCGGGAAATGTCCTATCTGCTGGAAACAGAAGTGCTGCCCTACATGCGGCAGCAGCTCAGCGACGCAGTCCATTCCGGTTGGGCGTTGCTGCGCTGCGTCGGCGTCATGGAAAGCAGCCTCAAGCAGGATTTGGCCGACCTGAATGCCAGCTCAGAGCATCGCATCACCTTCGATTCATTTGCCGGGCAAACCAACATCCGACTGTGGGCCAAGGCCAACTCCCCGGAAAAGCTAAAAGAAAAATTGCAGCAGTTGAAAGCGGCCGTTTCCCAACGCCTGGGCGATCACATCTTTGGGGAAGAGGTAGACCGGCTGGAAACCGTCGTGCTGCGCGACCTCATGAAAAATCGCCTCCGTCTCAGCCTGGCGGAATGTTACACCCACGGTATTCTCAACAACACCATCTCCCCACTGTCAGGCGCCAGTAAACACATCCACTTGCATCCGGCTCACACCTGGGATGCGTTGGCAAACGCCCTCAAGCTGGAAAACCTGACCAGCGACAACCTGAGCCAATGGTGTCGCAGCGCCGCCAACGCCCTGCGCAACCAGGAAGACAGCGATCTGAGCCTGGTGGTTTACAACAATGTTTCTCAAGGCGGCGTGCAAATTTTGGTGACGCTGGCTTCCCCGCATGGCGTCTCCGTCACGCAGCGTTCCTTTGGGGGGCACCCCGAAAACATCGACCAATGGGCGCTGACGTTGGGCCTAACCCACCTGCGCCGCTGGCTCATGGTTCACAACTAATCTCATCCACTTTGCGCCAAATCCATCTCCTCTGCGTAATGGCAGTTATAAGCGTGTCGTATCGTTGCTCATTGGCGGGCATACGAAAACGGCCGTGTTAGTGGTATAAATAGGTTAGTGTGATTTTGCGCTCACAGACTGCTTTATGTAAACAACCTTACTTCAACCACAAAACTTTACATAACTGCACAAAAAGGGAGAGGGAAAATGCGTATTGGGATGGTTACAGCCTGTTACAAACCCGTTATCAACGGGGTAACCCGCATGGTATCTCTGTACAAAGAACATTTAGAAGCAGCCGGACATGAAGTCACTATTTTTACATTGGGCGACCCGGACCCAGACGATGAAGCCGGTGTGGTGCGCTCGCCAGGCATCTTACTGGGGGATTATGGCTACTACATCAGCATGCGCTACAGCAACAAAGCCCAAGCCATGCTGCAAGAGATGGACATCATCCACTGCCATCATCTGTTCATGAGTGTAGAAATGGCCCACCGCTACGGCCGTTCCCCCATCATCTACACCAACCACACCCGCTACGATTTATACACAGGCTCCTTCACTTCACTGCCCCAGCCAGCCGCCGACGCCATCATGCGCCAAATCTGGCCGGAGTTCACTGATTACGCCGATGTGGTCATCACCCCCTCAGCCAGCGTGCGGGATGTGATGGTGGAGTTTGGCGTGCGGCGTCCCATCGAACTCATCGAAAACGGTGTCGATCTCAAGCCGTTTCACTACCCTACCGCCCCGCTCAGCAAAACGGATCTAGGCGTGCCGGAAACGGCCGTTCTCGTCACCTACGTCGGTCGCCTGTCGCCCGAAAAAGATATAGACATCTTGCTAGAACAGTTTGCCATCGCCAAAGACGTGGTGCCCAACCTGCACTTGATGATTATCGGCAAAGGCACCAGCCAGCCCGAACTGCAAAACCTGGCGTATGATTTGGGCATCGCCGACAGCGTACGCTTCACCGGGCCCGTGGCTTATGAAGAAGTCGCTAATTACCTGGCCGCCGCCGATCTATTTGCCACCGCCTCTGTCACAGAAGTCCATCCGCTCACCGTCATCGAAGCGATGGCTGCCGGATTGCCGGTAGTCGCCGTTTCCTCGCCGGGCATCATCGACACGGTGCAAACCGGCGTGTCTGGACTACTCACCACCAAGCCGGTAGGCGGCCTTGCGGCTGCCCTGGTGGGCCTGGCCAGCAATCCGGAACGGCTCCAGCAAATGTCACAGGCGGCCCGCTGCCAAAGCGAACGGTTCGACATCCATAACACGGTGCAGCGCACGCTGGCGCTGTACCAACGGCTGCGGGAAGAACGTCCGGACCTGCAACGCAAAAAGATGCACGGCCGTCGCATCTTTGACTCGGAAAAATTACAGCCTGTGGTGGACCAGCTCGGCCGATTAATCTGGCGCGATGACAAGGAAACGCCCAGCCGCCGCTGGTTTTTACCCAACAGCACCACCCAATCTGGGCAACGGCCGCATGACAACTAACCGTGGCGGCGCGCGCAAAAAGCTGGGCGCCTGGGGCGAAAAAGTGGCAGCAACCCACCTGGAGGCCAATGGCTATCGCCTTGTGGCCCGCAACTGGCGCTGCCAACAGGGCGAGATTGATTTGATTGCCGAGGCAGAGGACGGCCTGCTTGCTTTTGTTGAGGTAAAGACGCGCAAGGGCCAGGCTATGGGCACGCCAGAAGAGGCGCTGACGCCGCACAAAAGCCGCAAGCTGATCGAGCTGGCCCAAATTTACCTGGGCGAACACGATCTGGATGTGGATTGGCGTATTGATCTGGTGGCTGTCGAGCTGGACACTAGCGGCAAACTACTGCGCTGCGAGCATATTCCCAACGCGGTACTTGGCTGGTGAGTTTTGACAAGGTGAAGGGGTGACAGGGTGATATTTTTTACTTGCCACTTGCACACCTGTACACTTCCTTAGGAGATTGATTTGGATCAACCATTAATTGTGCTGCTGGGGCAAACGGCCGTTGGCAAAACGGCCCTTTCTCTCAAGCTGGCACAGGAACTGAATGGCGAAATCATCTCGGCCGATTCGCGGCTGTTTTACCGTGGCATGGACATCGGCACGGCCAAACCCACCCCCGCGGAGCAGGCCACCGCCCCGCACCACCTCATCGATCTGTGCCAGCCCGACGAAACGATCACGCTGGGTGATTACCAGCGGCGCGCTTACCAAACGATTGAGTATGTGCTGGCAAACGGCCGTCTACCCATTCTGGTTGGCGGCACGGGGCAATATGTAAAAGCCGTGGTCGAAGGCTGGGGCATCCCCGAAGTGCCGCCCCACCCCAAACTGCGTGACGCGCTGGCCCGGCTGCCCGGTCCCGAACTGGCCCGCTGGCTGGCCGCGCTCGACCCCGAAGCCGCCGAAAAGCACGATCCGCGCAACCTGCGCCGCGTCATTCGGGCGTTGGAAGTGACGCTGGTGGCTGGACGGCCGATTTCTGAGCTGCAACAAAAAAACCCGCCCCCCTACCGCATCTGCCAGATTGGCCTGGCTCGCCCGCGCGAAGAACTATATGCGCGCATCGACAGGCGCGTTGATGAGATGATGGCCCACGGCTTGCTAGATGAGTTGAAACAATTGCGCGAGAAGGGTTACGGCCGTCGCCTCCCCAGCATGAGCGGCCTGGGTTACCGGCAGCTGTGGGCTTACCTGCACGGCGAAATGAGCCTGGAGGAAGCGGTTGAGCGCATCAAGTTCGAGACGCATCGTTTTGCCCGCCATCAGGCCAACTGGTTCCGTGAAGACGACCCGGCCATCAAATGGTTTTCGATGGGCGAGGGAGTGGAAACGGCCGTACTCGAACACGTGCAATCCTGGCTGCAAGAAGGCCATTCCGGCAATGGTCATACCTAATCATAGAAAATTTGTGCTAATTCCCCAGCTTCTTGTATAATTTTCCGGCAATAACCCCAAATTTTATCCGGCAGTACACCTGGTTCAGCAACAAAAGGAGACCGACGATGAAAGAGTTCAGTGCCTCGACAAACATTGCCGCTTCACCGGAGACAATTTGGAATCTACTCACCGATGCCAACAGCTACCCGGAATGGGACCCCGGCATGATCCGACTGGAGGGCACCATTGCCCCCGGCGAGAAAGTCACTGCCTACACCAAGCTAAGCCCAAATCAAGCTTTTCCCGTTACTGTTACCCACTTTGTGCCCAACAAAACAATGACCTGGACAGGCGGCATGCCGCTGGGCTTGTTTAAGGGAGAACGCACCTTCACCTTGGAACCACAGGCTGATGGCACCACGCAGTTTACGACCCGTGAACAGTTTAGCGGATTGTTGCTGCCGATATTCGGCCGTACCATTCCCGACCTGAGCGAATCGTTCCAAAACTTTGCCGCAGGCCTTAAAAAGCGGGCGGAAAGCAGCTAAAATTCCCTTAGTATACGTCTGCATATTTACCGCAGACGTATACTGAGCGAAGTCGAATTAATTCACAGAGAGCTTAGAGGCGAAGATTCATTTCTCAAATTTCTCTTTTTTCTCTGTGGCGTTTAAGGAAACCCCATGACAAATAAGGCAACCGTTTTGGTCACCGGAGCCTCTGGCTTCATTGGGATGCACTGCATCTTGCAGCTGCTGGATCAAGGGTATCAGGTCAGAGGCACCGTGCGCTCCGCCGCCAAAGGCGAGCATTTACGCCAAACGTTGCAGCCGCACAGCCCCCACACCCAAAATCTGACATTCGCCGAAGCTGACCTGCTGCAAGACGCAGGTTGGGCCGAAGCAATGGCTGGCTGTGATTTTGTGCTGCACGTCGCGTCCCCCCTGCCCCTGGCCGAACCCAAAGATGAAAATGATCTCATTCGCCCAGCTGTAGAGGGCACTTTGCGCGTCTTGCGGACCGCCAACGAGGCAGGCGTACGGCGTGTGGTGCAAACTTCCTCGGTAGCGGCCGTTTTGCATGGCCATGATCGGAATAGAGTTTTTGATGAATCTGACTGGACCAATCTGGATAACCCAGTCGCCGCCTACCCCAAAAGCAAAACTTTGGCCGAAAAAGCCGCCTGGGAATATGTGATCCAGCCAGAAGTAAACCTGGAATTGGCGACCATCAACCCCAGCTACGTGCTTGGCCCGGTTCTGGATGCGCAAAAGACCAGCGCCTCAGCCGAGGTCATCCTGACAATTTTGCGGCGGCAGTACCCTGGCACGCCCCGCCTCAATTTTGCCGTGGTAGACGTGCGCGATGTAGCTGCCGCCCATATCGCCGCCATGACCACCCCGGAGGCAGCTGGCAAACGATTCATCTGCTCATCCGAGAATATCTGGATGCAAGAAATGGCTCAGGCTTTGCAGTCCCAATTTGGCCCCCAAGGCTACAAAATCAACACGCGCGGACTGCCTGACTTTTTGCTGCACATCGTCGCCTTGTTTGATAAAAAAGTGGCGTTGGTTGTTGATAATCTTGGGCAAGTCAACCGGCTGTCTAACAAGCAGATCAAAGAGGTACTGCGATGGCAGCCGCGTCCGGCAAAAGAAGCCGTAATTGCCATGGCGCAAAGCTTCATTGATTTAAACGCCGTGTAAGCGGGGACAGTGACCCATATCTTTTTGGAGGCAAAATGGCTGAATTAAAAACCCAGAAGAACGATGGCGATGTCGAAATCTTTTTGAACAGCGTGGCCCACGACAAACGGCGCGCAGATGCTTTTCAAGTGCTGGAATTGATGAAAGAGGTAACGGGTGAAGCACCCAAAATGTGGGGCGACAGCATCGTTGGCTTTGGCAGCTATCATTACACATACGCCAGCGGGCGCGAGGGAGATTGGTTCCTCGCCGGTTTTTCACCGCGTAAACAAAACCTGACTCTGTATATCATGTCTGGTTTTGATGAGTATGATGATCTGATGGCCCGGCTGGGCAAGTTCAAAACGGGCAAGTCGTGCCTGTATATCAACAAGCTAGAAGATGTTGATCAGGATGTGCTGAAAGAGCTGGTGAAAAAATCGACTGAGCACATGGCACAAAGCAACAGCTAACTTTTCGCAAATTCTTATTCGTAGCCGCAGTTTCTTACTGCGCTTCTGTTACGCGATGAGAAACTGCGGCTGCAGGTTAGCGGTATAAATCCATCTCTTTGGGGCGAACTAAATCGGTGGCTTGGCCGTTGCCGGAGGGTAGATTGAGGCCGCGCACCAGCACGACGGGTGTTCCCTCGGCGGCTTGACCCATCAACATACCTGCCGCCGCCGCAATTTCATCCGCCACACCAATGTCGGTGTGTTGCAATTCGTATCCGTACAGATCGGCTTCGCCGCGCCGGTCCCACAGGGCGGGAATCCCGGCTACGCCAATCGCCACCCCGACAGTGCCCATGCGAAACGGCCGTCCGTGACTGTCTGTAATCACCACCCCAACTTGCACACCCAGCCGCGCTGCAATTTCGTCCCGCAGCCTAGCCGCCGACTCATCTGGATCGACGGGCAGCAGCAAAACCGTCTCTTCGTCACCGCTTTGGGCCACGTTGGAGCGGTCGATGCCCGCGTTGGCACTGGTGAAGCCTAACCGATGGCGCACAATCAGCACCCCACGCCGCATCCGGGAGATTTCTTCGCTTTCCTGCAAAATCAGCTCCACCACACGCGGATCTTTGTCCGTGGCTTCAGCCACTTCTATGGCCCGTTCGCTGGGCTGCACATTGGCCAAGCGCACCAATCGCCCTTCCGCTTTAGAGACAATTTTCTGGGCAATCGCCAGCACGTCGCCATTGGCCAGCGTCATGTTGGCTTGCGCCAGGGCGTGCAAAATCAACCCCGCCAGGTCATCACCGGGCTGGACGTGGGGAATGTGGGGAACGGCCGTAAGCGTCAAATTATTCATGGCTAGATTATCCATGAGTAATTGAGTAATTGGCAATTAGGTAATTACTCAATTACCAATTTACCTAATTACCCAATCCCGTAATGCGAATGCCAGCGCTTTTTACTTTGTGAATAACGTTGATGGCGATGAGAACGGCCGTTAACTCCTCCACTGCCCGCGCATTTTGCAAAGCCCCGGCATTAACGCCACGCAAACTTGCATCTTCGCAGAGCTGTAGGGCCACCGCTTTGTCATCTTTTTTGTCGCCACAAACCAGCACATCACAATCCATCTCGTGCTCCAAGTCCAGCAAATGGTGTGCGCCAATGTTTTGGAACGCCGCCACCACGCGCGTGTTCTCGCCCAGCTGGTTTTGCGCCTCTTCCGCCGCCGACAGACCGCTTTCCAGCCGGTGCACCCGTGCCGCCTTTTCGCCGGTGGGAGCCACGACGGTGATCAGCAGCTTACCATCCAGGGCGGGTTTTACGCTGTCCAACGTGCCTTCTTGCGCCCAGTAAGGCACAGACAGCACCACCACCTCCACCTGCCGCGCCGCGCTCAAATTGTCGGTGCCGCTGATATTGCCTGAAGGCAATTTTTCCAGCATGTCGGCCGCTGCTTGCTCACCCTTCTCCGCTTTACGCGAGCCAATCACAATTTCATGCCCGGCCGCTGCCCAACGGAAGCCCAGGCCAAATCCCTCATTTCCCGTTCCACCTAAAATTGCTATCTTCAATGTTCAATCTCCTCAAAAAGATTCAGTTTCGTCCGTTCTTGTAAAAAGCGGAACACAGAGCTCCACGGAGAAGCCGCAGAGCTGCACAGAGATAATTCTCTTAAACCTCTGCGCCCTCTGTGGCAAAATTTCCTAACTCAGCTTCTCATACCGCTGCCACACTTCGGCGGCCAACTTGCGGCTGCGCTCAGTAATTTCCGCTTCGTCCAGCGTCAGTAGTTCCCGATTGTGCATTAGCAGCTTGCCCGCCACCATCGTGCTGGTGACCAAACTGCTCTCGAAGCCAAAGATGATGTGCCAGGGCAGGTTGCCCGCGCTCAATGGCGTCGTGGCATGGTAATCCACAAAAATGATGTCCGCCGCCGCCCCTTCCACCAAACGGCCGATTTTCTTCCCCGGCCAGAACATATCCGCCAGCGCCGCATTGTTGTAAATCGCCATCTGCACGATGTCCATGCCGTTGGCCCGGCGCGGGTCACGATGCACCTGCTTGTGCATCAGGTAGGCCATCTTCCACTCAGCCCACATGTTGTTGCTGAAACCATCGTTGCCTAAACAAACCGGAATCCCCAGCCGCAGCATGCCCTCGATGTCCGCCGCGCCGACGGCGTTGTTCATGTTGCTGCGCGGCTGGTGGGTCACCCAGGTGCCCGTCTCGCGCAGGATGTTCTTCTCCACGGCGTCCACGTGGACCGCGTGGGCCACAATGCTTTTTGGCCCCAAAATCCCCGCTTCGGCCAGGCGCGGAATGACGCGTTGGCCGTATTTAAACAGCGAATCGTACTCATCCACCTCATGCTCAGCGACGTGGATGTGGAAGCCAGTGTCTAAATTGGCTGCCGCGGCAACGCAGTTAGCCAGCGTCTCATCGCTCAGCGTGAGGGCCGCGTGCAGACCAAAGGTGCCCGCCAGCAGGTCGCTTTTGCGCTCCTTGAGCGAATGCAAAAAGCGCACGTTTTCGCCAATGCCGGCTTCGGCTTCTTCCGGCCCGTTACGGTCGGTCACTTCATAGCAAAGGGCAGCGCGTACGCCAGCCATTTCCACGGCGTCGGCAATCATGTCCAGCGAGTTATTCAGCGCACTGGGGCTGGCATGATGGTCCACCAGCGTGGTCGTGCCATGTTTAATCGCGTCCACCAAGCAAACGAGGGCGCTGTACTGCGTATCCAAATCGAGCAAAGCACGATCTAGCCGCCACCAGAGTCGCTCCAGAATGTCGGGGAAATCTTTGGGTGGTGCGCCGGGGATGGCCATGCCGCGAGCAAATGCGCCGTAAAAGTGGGTGTGGGCACAGATGTTGCCGGGCATCACCAGCTGGTTGCCTGCGTCGAGCTGTTCCAGGTCGGGATGGGCAGCGATTAGTTCGGCAGAGTCGCCGATGGTAGAGATACGGCCGTCTTCCACCAAAATGCCCCCGTTTTCAATAATTTCATTAGGATCAGACCAGGTGACGATACGGCCGTTGGTAATGAGAAATGTGCTGGTGTTAATCATTGTTTACCCCTGTGTGGTTATGGGAAATTGGGTAATTTAGTAATTCGGTAATTGTAGGCTTTTTTGCTTGACAGCCCAAACGGTTTCGCTAAACTCATTAGTAAGAAAATTCCGCGTAACCAAATCTAAGTAACGTCATCTAAAGAGAAGACAAACGAAACGTACACGCCTACGGTGTGAAAAACAACTAATTGCAAGGAGCAAGAAATTATGGCAACCCCTGTAGAAATTACTGACAGCAGCTTTCAAAATGAAGTTTTAGATTCCGATATGCCCGTTTTGGTAGACTTTTGGGCCGACTGGTGTGGTCCCTGCCGCATGATCGCGCCTTCCGTGAAAGCGATTGCTGAGGAATATGGCGACAAAATTAAAGTTGGCAAGATGGATGTGGACGACAATCCAATGGTGCCTGGCCGTTACGGCATCGTGGGCATTCCCACTTTGATGCTGTTTAAAGGTGGCGAGGTTGTAGAGCGCATCACTGGCGCTTTGCCCAAGGATCGCATCGTCGCCCAAATTTTGCCGCATATGAACTAATCACCCATTTCGTGATTTTTTGAACGCCCATGCTGCCCGCCAGCGTGGGCGTTTTTTGTTTTGGTAATCGCTGTAATTTCCCCGGAAACTGCTCTCATGCGAACTTACTCGTAAAGAAGTTTCCGGGGAAATTAACTACTTTTTGGAGAAAAACATGATTGAAGTCGGGATTATGATTGAAGGGCAAGATGGCTTGACGTGGGAGCGCTGGCAGCAGGTGGCTCGCGCGGTGGAGGATTTGGGCTTTGTGGGACTGTACCGCTCAGATCATTACACCAACGCCAATCCGCCGGACAAGGCATCACTGGAATTGTGGGTTTCGCTCACCTGGCTGGCCAGTCACACCAGCCGCATCGAGTTTGGGCCGCTGGTTTCGCCTGTCTCCTTCCGCCAACCAACGATGACGGCGCGGATGGCCAGTGCGGTGGATGATTTGTCAAACAGCCGTCTCCACCTCGGTCTTGGCGCAGGCTGGCAGGAGCGGGAACATCATAATTACAGTTGGGATTTGCTGGACATGAACGGCCGTTTCGCCCGGTTCGAGGAAGGTCTGCAAATCATTAGCCATCTGCTGCAAAATGAGGAACCGCTCGATTTTGACGGCGCGTATTATCAGCTGCACGATGCCGTGTTGCTGCCGCGCCCGCAGCGGCCCGGTGGCCCGCCTATACTCATCGGTGGCAACGGCCCCAAACGCACCCTGCCCCTCGTGGCCAAGTATGCCACTGAGTGGAACGGCGTCTTCATTCCGCCGCAAACCTTCGCTGAACGATCGGCATTGCTGGATGAGCTGTTGGGAGCAAACGGCCGTCAACCCTCAGACGTGCGCCGTTCACTCATGACGGGGCTGATTTTTGGCAAAGATCAGGCCGATTTTGCGGCCAAAATGGCTTCACGCACGCTCTCCGCCGCCGAACTGCGGCAGCGCGGGATAGCCGTGGGTACGGCTAATGAGTTGGTTGATCAGTTAGGGGCGTTTGCCGAGGCAGGCGTGCAGCGCATCATGCTGCAATGGATGGATTTGGATGATATGGATGGGCTGGAGCTGTTGGGAACGGCCGTTTTGCCCCAGGTGCAGTAAACAGTAATCGGTGAACGGTAATCGGTGAGCAACTAGCCACCGATTACCGATTACGGATAACGGATTACCGATTACTCCGCAGTTTCTTCTTCAGGAACGGGCTTCTCTGCTGGTGTAAACCGCTCAGCCAGCTTGGCCAACTGTTCACTCAGAACCTGCAAGCCAGAAGCGACGCCAGAGCGAGCTTTGTTACCCACATCGCTAGATTCAACTTTTTCCCGTACGTTTATGGCCTCTGTCTTTACACGTTCGGCCGCCGGGCTTTTACGGATTTCCTGGATCGCCTTGTCTACCTCGTCGGCGAAAGAGCGCATGCCGTCGCGCAGTTCTGTTTCCAGACGCTGCCGCTCGGCACTGTTCCAGGCGGAGCGAATCGTATCGGCAAACTGCTTGCCAAACTCACGCAATTCTTCCGCCACATCAGGATTTTGCGCCTCGGCCTTGGTCACTTCTTCTTCCTCAACCGGGACTTCTACTTTCAAACGTGCTTTAATTTCTTCAACGCTGGGGGTTGTTTCTTCGGTCATTGTTTTTACTCCTTAAAAACTATTCTCAATATGAGATCTTGTCTCTGGTTTTAATTCTGTGAAAGAATTTATATAAACTTCATTCCATTTGCAATTGACTGCATCATTTACCTCTGACAACTGTGCTCCGCGCAAATTGGCCTGGTCAAAATTAACGTTTTGCAATTTGGCATCCGCAAAAGTGGTCCAGCTCAAATTAGCTCTAGAAAAATCCACATCCTTCAAATGAGCGCCGGAAAAGTCTGCACCTGTGAGATTCGCATCCTGTAAATTCGCCTTTGAAACCTGAGCATCACGAAAACTTGTCTCTACCAGCTCGACGGCAGCCAAATCAATGTCATCTAAAATGGTTCCAGTTAAATCATAGCCACGCAGGCTGCGTTCTTTACCATTTACAGCAAGTTGCCGCAGGATTACGGCGTGTTCTTCGCGCTGTTGAACCATCAACTTCTGCAAATCAGATTTTTCTTTTCTGTTGTCAAAAATGAGGCTGATGACGGCAAAAACGCCTTCCATCAATAATTCAGCAGCCAGTTCCCACAAGTCAGACATGCGATTGCCCTTAAGGTTGATTGCCGTTGCAATGCTCACTATACGCTTTGACCGGTAACGAGTTGCACCACTGCGGTGATTTCTTGCCACAGCAAGCACGGATTGGAATCCGCGGCTACAGGGTTGTTTGATTGGCGGGCAGGCGGACGAAGATGAGCCAGTCGTGGAGGACGTTGGTTTGGTGGTGACGACGGTAGTTAGCCAGACGCGCTTCCAGTTGAAAACCGCAGCGTTCAGCCACACGGACACTGCGCTCGTTATGCGGATAACATTCAAGCTGTAACCGGTTGGCCCCCAATTGGCAAAAGGCAAGATCGGCGATGGCGTTGACGGCTTCGGTCATGTAACCGTGGCCACCGTAATCCACATGCTGCCAGTAGCCAATTTCAAATTTGGGCACGTTCCAGTCGGGGTCGTGCAGGCCGCTGCCGCCAATGAGCGTGTTGTTCTCCTTGAGGAAAATGAACATCGTCATATCTTCGCTCTTGAGGTAGCGGTCGCGGTTGCGCAGGACAGACGCTTCGGCGCGTTTCGCGGAGATATTGGGCCAGTTGGCCCAGGTGAGCCAGGCCGAGAGGTGTTCTCTGGAGGCGACGATGGCGTCGTACAACGCTTTGCCGTCGCCAGGGCGCGGGGCGCGGATGAGGAGACGTTCAGTTTCGATGGTTTGGGGTACTTTGGGCAGGGGTTTTTCGGTCATGGTGCAATTATGGCGGGTAGCAGCTTTTTTGGCGAGTGGGAACTGATTTTTGTTATGAAGTAAACGGCCGTTCCTCACTAATCCGCCATTTTGAAAAGATGTACCATGATCACAGAAGTGGACGATTTCAGGGCAGGAGAAAAATCATGGTCGGTCAACAAAAGTCGAAACGAAACGTGATGATTGCCCGCTGGCTGGCCAGATTTGGCAGCGTGGCCAGCCTGGGACTAATGCTCCTCATCTTTTTTGGCGAGGGGATGAAGCCAGATCAGCTCACCGCCACCGAAATCTGGGGACTACTCTTCTTCCCGGTGGGTATTACGGTGGGCATGCTGCTGGGCTGGCGCTGGGAGGTTCTGGGCGGCTCGGTGACGGTGCTGAGCCTGCTGGCCTTTTACAAGGTGATGTATGCGGCGAACGGCCGTTTCCCGGATGGCATCTGGTTCCTGCTATTTGCTCTGCCGGGGCTGCTCTTTTTGTATTGTGGTCTGAGCAAACCCAGACCGGTCAAAATTGTGAGGATTAGTTAACCCATGGCAACACTTTCACCAGAGACGGAACAAAATTTGCGGCAGCTGTTCCGCCGCTTTAATCACTTTATGCTGCTGATGTGGCGGCTGGGGCTAGGTCGCTTTATCAACATCTGGCCAGAGGTCAGCGGGCGGATCATGGTCATTCAGCACGTTGGCCGCAAAACAGGCAAAACACGCCAGACGCCAGTCAATTATGCGGAACTGGATGGCGAGATTTACTGCACAGCGGGCTTTGGGGCGGTATCGCACTGGTACCGCAACTTGTTGGAACATCCCGAAGTAGAGATTTGGCTGCCAAACGGCCGTTTCCAGGCCCACGCCCAGGACATCACCGATCAACCCAACACGCTGCCCATTTTGCGCCAGGTGCTGATCAACAGTGGTTTTGCAGCAACGGCCGTCGGCGTCTACCCCAAAACCATGTCCGACGCAGAACTGGCCGATGCTACCGAAAGCTACCGACTCATCCGCTTCACCAAAACGCAGCCCGCCACAGGCAAAGCAGATTTGCTCTGGGTGTGGCCCGTTTTGGCCGGTTTGCTGCTCGCAATTGTCGTAATTTGGTTTAAGCGACTTTACGACGAGGAGGACGAATCATGAACAGTAACACGAAACGTTGGCTTTACTGGCTGCCCAGGGTGCTGAGCATCCTGTTTGCCTTGTTCATCAGCCTCTTGGCTCTGGACGTGTTTGGTGAAGGGTACAATTTCTGGGAGACATTGGTGGCCCTGTTTATGCACCTGATCCCCACCTTCATCCTCGTGGCCGTACTGGCCATTGCCTGGCGCTGGGAGCGCGTCGGTGCAGCCCTGTTCCTGGCCCTGGCAATCATTTATCTGGTGCTTACAGACGGCCGTATGCTCACCATTCCCATCCCTCTGATCATTGTGAGCCTGCTGTTCCTGGTTAGCTGGCGGGTGACACTAAAACCAAGGTAAATAAAAAACGGCCGTTTCTCACAAGAGAAACGGCCGTCCAATTACAAATTACTCAATTACCCACTTACTTCACAATATTCACCAACCGCCCCTTCACCACAATCACCTGGCGCGGCGGTTTACCTTCCAGCCAACCCTGCACCTTCTCTGAGGCCAGAGCAATCGCCTTGAGCGCCTCGTCATCCTGACCAGCATCCACATCAATTTTATCGCGCACCTTGCCGTTGATCTGTACCACCAGCGTGATGCTGTCTTCCTTGGCCGCTTCCGCGTCCCACTTGGGCCACGGTTGTTGGTGGATGCTGTAACCATGTCCGCGCTGCGCCCACAGCTCTTCGGTGATGTGCGGCGCAATCGGAGCCAGCACCAGCAGCAGGCTGTCAATCGCTTCGTTCCACACCTCCACGCTCACGTTTTTGGCACGCTGGGCGTCGTTGATACTGTTGCGCAGCTCCATGATGGCGGCAACGGCCGTATTAAACGAAAAGCTCTCCAAATCCTGCGTCACCTTGCGGATCACCTGGTGCGTTTTGCGCCGCAGGGCCCGATTGGCATCCCCGTCCACCTGATTTGGTGCGTAATCGTTCGTGCCAATTTCCCACACGTCGTTTAGCAAACGCTGTGGACCTTTGATGCCGTCATAATTCCACGGCCCACCCTGGTCCCACTTGGCGAAGAACATCAAGTAGGTGCGCACCGTGTCCGCGCCATACTTTTCCACCAGTGCATCCGGGGCTACCACGTTACCGCGCGATTTGGACATCTTCTCGCCGTCCTCACCCAACACCATGCCCTGGTTATACAAGCTCAGCATCGGCTCGGGGAAGTCCACCAGCCCCATTTCGCGCATCGCCTTGGTGAAAAAGCGCGTGTAAATCAGATGCATTGTGGCGTGCTCAATACCGCCCGTGTACTGATCCACGGGCAGCCAATACGCCCCTTCTTCCGGGTCAAACGGATGCTCGCTGTCATGCGGGCTCAGGTAGCGGTACTGGTACCAGCTGGAGCACATAAAGGTGTCCATCGTGTCGGTTTCGCGCAGCGATGGCTTGCCGCAGGTGGGGCAAGTGGTATGCAAAAAGCCGTCGTGCATTTTCAGCGGACTTTCACCCGTGGGCATAAACTCCACATCGGTCGGCAGCATCACCGGCAAATCCTCATCCGGCACGGCCACCGCGCCATGCTCTGGGCAGTAGACCACTGGAATCGGCGCACCCCAATACCGCTGGCGACTGATCAGCCAGTCGCGCAAACGATAATTCACGGCTTCCTTGCCGATGCCTTTTTCTTCCAGCCACGCTGTTACCTGGCCAATGGCTTCGGCCACCGGCGTACCCGTAAACTCGCCAGAGTTCACCAGCTGCCCTTCATATTTGGAGACGTACGCTTCTTCCAGCGGGCCATCGCTGTCCTCACGCCCTGGCATCCGAATCACCTCGATGATTTCCAGACCAAACTTGGTAGCAAAGGCAAAGTCGCGCTCGTCGTGGGCCGGCACGGCCATAATCGCCCCAGAGCCGTAGCTCATCAGCACATAATCGGCAATCCAAATGGGAATACGTGCCCCGTTAACCGGATTGATGGCATACGCCCCAGTGAAGACGCCTGTTTTTTCACGATCGGCCGTTTCTCGATCAATATCCGTCAATTTCTGCGCGTTTTCACGATATTGAGCCACAGCAGCCAATTGGTCGTCCGTTGTAATTTTGCCCACCAGCGGATGTTCCGGGGCCAGCACCATGAAGGTAGCGCCCCACAGCGTATCTGGTCGCGTGGTAAAAATCTCAATCGGATCGCCCTGTCCGGTTTTGAACGTCACATCAGCGCCAGTGGAACGGCCGATCCAGTTCGTTTGCATCACTTTGACCCGCTCGGGCCAATCAATGCCGCTGAAATCCAGCAGTTCGTCCGCGTAATCCGTCGTCTTGAAGAACCATTGCTCCAGATCTTTCTTGATGACCGGCGTGCCGCACCGCTCACAGTGACGATCGTCCCCCCACACCTGCTCGCGGGCCAGGGTGGTATTGCAATTCGGGCAAAAATCCACCGCCGACATCTTGCGGTAAGCCAGATTCAGCTCCATCAGCTTCTTAAAGAACCACTGCGTCCAGCGGTAATATTCCGGATCGGCGGAGACGGCTTCACGCTCCCAATCAAACATTGCGCCCATGCTGCGCAGCTGGCCGCGCATCCGCTCGATGTTGGCAAAGGTCCATTTGGAGGGATGCACGTTGTTTTTGATCGCCGCATTTTCCGCAGGCAGACCAAACGCATCGAAGCCCATCGGGAAGAGCACGTTGTACCCTTTCATGCGCATAAAGCGCGCCCGCGCATCGGATGGCGTCATGGCGTACCAATGCCCAATGTGCAAATCCCCAGACGGATACGGCAGCATCGTCAGCGCATAATGCTTCGGCCGACTTTTATCAATTTCCTGCCGGTACAGCCCGGTTTCTTTCCACTTTTCCTGCCATTTGGCTTCAACTTGGTTGGGATTGTATTTTTCACCCATCATATTTCTCCTGTTTTTTAGAGATTGGAGATTAGAGATTGGAGACTATTCGTGAAGATAATCTCCAATCTCCAGTCTCTAATCTCCCCATTTTGCCAAACAAAAAGCCCCACTCGTCTACTCAGAGACGAAAGGGGCTTCCGCGGTACCACTCTGTTTGATGATTTGTTTTAGTGGACCTAAAGGGGCTCGAACCCTTGACCTCTACAATGCCATTGTAGCGCTCTCCCAACTGAGCTATAGGCCCATGTCAAAACGATTTCCAAGTTGGGGATTTTAGTCTATTTGCAAGCTTTGTGCAAAATTTTTCAATCACCAACCCAGCAAAATCATCCACTCTGGCGCGTAACGTGCGTGACCCGTCACCGGTTAGTTTGGTAATCGGTATTCCGTAATCGGTGAACGGTGTAAATCAATTTAACTGATTACCGTTTACTGATCACCGATTACCGAGATCGGTTCCCCGGTGCAGCTCCCAGGCGAGTTCGGGACGTTTTTGTTGCGCTTCCAGCCTTTGGCACAACTCTCTAATTTCCGATAACCGTTTACTGAATACTGGTTACCGATTACTGTCCTTACTACTCCTGTTCACAGCTTTTTTCTTTTCTTTTGTAACGTACGAAAAATCAACGTTGCAGTGGACCTGAGGAGATTCGAACTCCTGACCTCTACAGTGCGATTGTAGCGCTCTCCCAGCTGAGCTACAGGCCCGGGAGCGAACGGGATCGTAGCCCACCTGAGGGTTGTTGTCAAGGTTCAAGAGGCTTACTATACTTGAAATATCAACCCTCGTTTTTTCAACACAAACTACCAACGGAGGTAAACTCATGGAGAAAAAATATACGATTACGCTTGAATATTGCGTGCCCTGAAACTATGCAGCACGTGCCGTCCGTGTGGCGGATGATATTCTGAGCAACTACCAGCACATTATTAAGGAATTTACGTTTATTACTGGCAGCAAAGGCGCGTTTGAGTTTAAGGTGAACGACGAGATGCTCTACTCGAAGAAACAGTTGGGGCGTCATGCCGAGCCGGGTGAGGTGCTGGAGCTGTTCAAAGAGCTTATTGGCCCCGATGTGGAGCCGTACCCCCAGAATTAACCAATCAACTTACCGTGTCATGCCCGCGCAGGCGGGCATCCATATTTTGAAGGGCAGTGGATACCCGCATTCGCGGGTATGACACATCTTCGATCAACTAATCCAATCGCGGCTGTAGCGATCCCAATCGCGGTGTTTGTAGCTACGGATGCATTCTTTGCACACTTGGGCGGAGTCTACTTCGCCGTTGCTGCGCCAGCGCCAACGAACGGTGCCCAGGTGATTACCGCAGGTGGGTTGGAAGCAAACCGGGCAGATGATACCGCTAGCCAGGGCGGTAGCACTGGTTTGGCCCTGCCCGTAGCGATCTTCTTTGTTGCAGATGTGGCAAAATTTTATGGCCATTGTAATTGTGAATTGTGAATAGAGAATTGTGAATTGCGAATAAGGAACTCATTCACAATTAAGCGTTCACAATTCACGATTCGTAGTTAAAAAAGCCCTCGCCGGATTTACGGCCGTATCTACCCGCCAATACCATCCGCTTGAGTAAGGGAGAAGGACGGTAACGATCTTCACCCCATTCGCTGAACAGGCCGTTCATCACGCCCAGAACGGTGTCCAGGCCGAGATAATCGCCCCACTCTAGCGGGCCATACGGGTAATTAGTGCCCAACTTCATCGCCTGATCGATGTCGGCAGGAGTGGCAACGCCTTCCAGCACGGCGCTGGCGGCTTCGTTGATGAGGCAGCAGACGGTGCGCGCCCGCACCAAACCGGGACCATCAGCGACAACGGCCGTTTCATACCCCAATCCCTCCGCAAATTTCTGGGCTCTTTGCAGACTGGATTCGGCCGTTTGCAGCCCCAGCGCCAATTCAATCATGCCACCCTCTTTGCGCAGCGGCGGCACAACACCGAAGCCAACCACGCGATCCGGCTTAGGCACCCAGGCGGCGGCTTGCGTGGTGCTGGTGGCCAGCGCCGAGGTGAGCAGCAAGGCATCTGGTGGAATAAAAGCGCTCAGGGCGGCTAACAATTCCTCTTTAGCGGCAGCGGATTCGTTGTGCAGTTCGATGGCCACATCGGCCCCGGCGGCATCCGGCATGGAAAAGCCACTGTGCAGCGCAGAAGTAAAATCCTCTACCAGATAGAGAATGGTATTGTGCCCAGCCTGCGTACACAGCTGGCCCATCTGCTCCACAAAGGGGGATTCCCCGGCGATAACTACTTTCATATAAATTTCCCTGCTATCACGCAAAAATCCATGGCGATTCTTCTCTTCTGCTCTGGATCGCCCCAGACTTTAGCCACTTTTTCATACACATCTACAAAAAACGCATCGCCAATGGCATCCATGCAGCGTCTGGTAGCAGACCAACTGTGCAAATAGGTAAATAATTCATCAATGTTCCACTGCATCGTCATTTCAATGGCGGGCATTGGTTGCAACTTAAATGGGACTGGCACATCCACATAGCCATCCCATAACAGTTGGTTTTGCCTGGCCCAATACGGTTGCAGAATCTGCAAAAAGTCCTGGTCGATAATGGTATCGATATCCTTGCGAATCTTGAACCATGAATAGCCCCAGGCCGCAAAAACACCATTCGGTTTAAGCACTCGCTGCACTTCAGGCCAAAATTTTTCGTAATCAAACCAGTGCAGCGCCTGGGCCACACAAACCAAATCAAAACTATTCTCGGCAAAACTGGTCGCTTCTGCTGGTTGGACCGAATATTTAACTTTTGGATGAACAATTGCGTTGCCAATTTGCTGTTGGCTAATATCGGTTGCCTGCACTTCGGCAAAATAGTCGGCCAGGTCAATTGCAGCTTGACCATTGCCACAGGCAACGTCCCAAACGCGTTCATGATTGTCGCAAAGTTGCACCAGGTGTTGATATAGTTTTGCGGGATACCGTGGGCGCGAACTCAAATATATTTCCGATTTGTCGCTAAAGAGTTCCTGGTGTCGGTGCATTTTCTGCTCCATACAACGGCCGAATTATACCCAACTTTAACCAACCGTGCGGAGGAAGTCGAGAACGGCCGTATTAAACGCATCTGGCTGATCAATCGGTGTGGCGTGTCGCGAATTTTCGATGACCAGCAGCCGCGCCGTGGGCATTTCCCGCACGTATGCCTCCTTGTTGGCCACCGGCGTGTAATCCATGTCGCCGCTGATGACCAGCACTGGGCATTGAATGCGATCCAGCTGTGCCCGCACGCTCCAGCCCAGCAGCGCATTAGTCGCTGCCTTGTACGCCTGGGGATCATTTTCGCTCATTTGCTGCACAAACAGTTCCTTGTAGTGTACCTGGTGCGGTTCCGGGAAAAGCCGCTCACCAATAAATTCGCCGATTTTTTGCATGGACATGAAGTTGAGCACCAACCGACGCTGCACAATTTGCCAGCGCTCCTTCCAATTTTGCGCCACCAACTCGGGACCGCTATTCACAATGGTCAGGCTGAGGAAACGTTCCGGCTGATCCACGGCCATCTGGCAGCCAATCATACCGCCCATGGAAAGGCCAACTAGATGGAACTGGTCAATGTGCAGCTGATCGAGCAGGGCATAAACGTCGGCGGCAAATTGGGGCACGCTGTACGGGCTGGCTGGTTTGTCCGAACGGCCGTGTCCGCGCACATCCACCACAATCACCCGAAACTGCTCGGCAAATGGTTTGAGTTGGTATTCCCAGGAACGGCCGTCTGACCCTAACCCATGCAGTAACAGCAGCGGCTCGCCCGTCCCCTGCTCTTCATAATAAAGCGAAATGTCTTCTAGATTGATCGTTGGCATCGGGTATCCTAAAGGTTGGTGTCCAAAGACACAGTTTACAAATCAGTCCACACCTCACTGATTCTCGACCAGTGGGAATGGATCTGCCTGGAACTGTTTTTCTAATATTTTTTTGGCTTTGTTCAGTTCCAGGTTGAAGGCAGCAATCGGAATTCCGTAAAAGAATAAGAGGAAAGGCAAAATCAGCCAAAACTCTTCAAGCAAATCGCCAGAAAGCACGCCCCCCGCGCCTGTGCCCACTAACAAAAATGTCCAAAGAAAAGCCACAAACCAGATCGGCCGGGCCGTTATTTCCAGGGTTGAGACATCCAGATCATCCCGAATTTTCCCATCCAAAACGGGATTAAAACTGTTGCGATAACGAATAATATTGGAAATTTTGAACGCATTCCCCTCAATCTGCCCCTCAAATGGCATCTGGTTGCGCGACAAGCCCCAACGCAGCTTGCGTGGTTCCACAATTTCTTGCAGCTTTTGTCGAGCCGCTTCCTGGCTTAATCGGGTTTTAATTTCAAAGCGTTGATATGGAATCAGGGTAATCATATTGTCTCTAAAAATGGCCTTAGGCGAACAGTCGTGCTATCCTTATGTCGATACTTTTTACCAATGAGGATGCCACATTCATGCCTGAATTACAAGCAGTAACGGGCCAACTTTACATCGTAGATGGTGTAATGCAAACGGTTGATGCGAATACGGCCGTTCCCGGCATCCTTGTGCAGCCCCCACCCAACAGAGCACACCGCAGCCGCAGCCACGACTTCCTGTTTGTACACCTTACCTTGAGCGGGAATCCAGAAGAAACGGCCGTACTCACCCAAGACCTGCTCGACCTCATCAGCCAGAAATTTTACGCCACCAGCGGTAGCCTAACCGCCGCGCTACGCGGAGCAATCATGGCGGCCAACCAGACCCTGCTCAAGCGCAACCTCACCAGCAAAGAAACCGTACGCGAAGGCGGCATCACCTGCGTGGTGCTGCGCCAGGACGAATTGTTCAGCCTGCAATCGGGCGAAACGCTGGCGCTGCTGGGGCACAATTTTGGCATCGAGCGGCTGCCACCCAAACCATTAGATCATATCACGCCGCTGGGCCGTACCAGCGGCCTGGACATTCGCTACGATCACCACCGGCTGCAATCCGGCGACCTGCTGCTGCTGGCCGACCCGCGCATCAGCCATCTGCCCACCGACAGCTTCAGCGATGCCCTGGTTGACACCGACATCGAGTCCGGTTTGGATGCCCTCATCGACATCGTGGCCGATGAATCGGCCCGGCTGCTCATGATTGAGTTTAACGATGATTCGCTGCTGGACTTGCCAGACGTGGTGCAGCCCCGGCCGCGTGAAGGGCAGATTGTGGCGCCCACGCCGCAGCCGCGCCGCGACCCGAATGCGGTTCCCATGCCCACCGCAGCGGGCGAACGGCGTCCCCAGCCGGTTCGTGCCGGCCAGCCCGCCCCCGCCAAAGACAATATCCGCACGCTGCCGGCCATTGACCGGGAACAGGTCGAAACAACCGCCCGCCGCGCCGGATCACAGGCAGCCTTGGGGCTTTCTACGTTCACTGCCTGGCTGGTCGATTTGCTTTCTCGCCTGCGCCCGCCCAGAACGGCCGATATCACTCAGGAAGAAGAGCCAACCAGCCTGGCCTGGCCCATGATCATCGCTATTTTGATCCCCATCATTATTGCCGTCATCGTCTCTGGTGTTTACCTGGAGCGCGGGCAAGTGCAGCGCATGGCCGACATTCGCACGGAGATGAGCCAGCTCATTAGCCAGGCGGATCAAGCTGGCGGAGATGTCGCGCTGGCGCGGCAGTTTTACAACCAGGCGCTGGCACTGGCGGTAGAGGCCGAAACCGAACTGCGTCCTGGCGACGAGACGGTAGCCCAACTGCGTGCCATCGCCCGCGAACGGCTGGATGAACTGGATGATATTACCCGGCTGAGTGCACGGCCGTATTACGAATTCAGCGAAGGCACCGCTCTGACTCATGTGGTCCTGCGCGATGGCTTTAACGGTGGCATTTTCATATTGGACAAGGGCAACGGCCTGGTTTACGAACAAGAAACCGACGAAACGTATCTCAACCCGCTGACGCTGGAACCCGAAGTAAAGCTGTTTAACGGTCAGGCGGTGAGCACGGGTGCCGTGGGCAGCGTCATTGACATGTTTTGGCGACCCGCAGGCAGCGCCGTCTCTCGTGATGGCCTGGCCATGCTAGACAGCAATGGCGCGCTGCTCACCTACCAACCCAATCTGGACAGCAACTACGCCGTCACGCTGGATTTGGCCAGCGAATGGCAGGCTCCCATCGCTATCGCCACCTTCGATGAGCGTCTTTACATTTTGGACATCGGGGCGCAGGTTATCTGGAAATATTTCCCGAACGGGGATGATTTTCTGGCCAACGCGGAAGATCGCGTCCTCTTTTTTGCTGATGATGCGGACCTCAACCAGGTGATTGATTTTGATATTTATAGCCAGGATGGGGGGCTGATTTTGCTGTATCGCGACGGCCGTATTCGTTACTACGACACCCGCTCCAGCCGCCTGGAATGGGATGAGTCGGACGTGCTGGCCAATGGGCTGCTGACCCCATTTGTCTCGCCAACCGCTGTGGAAATTGTGGGGCGCGGTTTAAACGCGTCGATTTTTGTGGCCGATCCGGGAAGCGGCCGTATTGTGCAGATTAGTCGCCCCACCGGGCAGGTGCTGGCTCAATACCGCGCCACCGGTCCCAATGGTGAAGAGCTGTTTAGCCAGATCAGCGACTTCGCCATCGCCGAAACGCCCCTCCGCGTCTTCGTCACCACCGAGCAAACACTCTACCTCGCCGTGCAAGAGTAAAGCGGCAATCGTGTCAACTGTCCGTGTAATACGGACAGAGACCAGCTAAAATGGCGCATCCCCTGCTACGTTTTGGTGCCACTCCGTCAGGAAATTCATTGCCTCTTCAAACTTTCTAGCCGGTAACATTTTGTAGCTGGTAATGCCATATTTTCGGTAAAGCTCTCCATACACGCCGCCAAATTCATTCCGCTTGGTTTTCTTACCAATGGCCAGCGCTACGGCCTTGACGGCCTGGCTAATTTGAGCTGCTTGCGCTTCTGTGACATGTTCACTACCAACGGCCGCTTCTAGCTGATCCAAACGCTCGCCATGATCAGATAAGGTGGAGACGGCCGTCTCCAATCGTGCTTCCATAATGAGCTGCTGCCTGGCCATACGTACCACCGCCATCGCTATCTGGTAAGCTTGTGCTGCTGGCGAATCTTGCGCCAGTAATGCCTCGACATCAACATCTGTTTCTGTGGTCAAACGGCCGTCCTGGAATGCTTCGTGCAAAACCTGATAACATTCCTTCTGGTAGCGCAACAAACGATCCCGAATCTCATCCTTAACTCGTTTGGCATTCACACCAAAGAGCCAACCATTCAAATAATCTAGCGGTAAGCAAATCATTTCGCTGGTAAACGGCCGTCGGCTACCCTTCTCGATGTCCGTTGCTGTAACAACAACGGACATGGCCATATCAGCGAGTACCAAATCGCCATTAATGCGCCGATACTGCGCCGACCAGTCCAGGCCGAGCGCTTCGCAGATAGGCCTTACCGGAATAAATACACGGCCATCTTCCAGACGAACGGCCGTAATCTCGTCATCATAAAATAGCACTGTTTTTTGCTCAGCAATCTGAAGTTTTTGATCGGACTGGCTCATTTAAACACCTTAAGGATTTCCATATGCGTCTCGCGCACAGGATTATGTTAACAAAACCAAAGGGGTATCCCTTCTAAATTATGGTTGCTAAGTGGATTTTGACAAGAACCTAAAGGCTCACCAGCGGCAGCTCAATGATGAAGGTGGCACCATCTCCCAGTGTGCTTTCGGCCCAGATACGGCCGTTATGACTCTCCACAATCGACCGAGCAATCGCTAACCCCAAACCAGAACCGCCATCATGCCGCTGGCGCGACTTGTCCCCCCGGTAAAAGCGATCAAACACATGGGCCAGATCGGCAGCATCCATGCCGGGGCCACTATCCTGCACGCGCAGTTGGATGCCAGTGGGCGTTTGCTGGGCAGTGAGTTGAATACGGCCGTTCTCCGGCGTATAGCGCAGCGCATTAGACACCAGATTATCCAGCACCTGCGCCAAACGATCCGGATCAACCTCCACGTCCGGCAGGTCGGCAGGAGCATCAAGGAGCAGCTCCACCTGTTTTTGCTGCGCGGCGGGCGTATGCGCCACCACCGTGCGCTCCAGCAAACTTTGCGGCTGCACAGGGCGCACGGCAAAAGAGAGTTCTCCCGCTTCGGCCAGAGAAAGCAAACGTAAATCTTCCACCAGCCGGTTCAGGCGGCGCGCTTCATCGTGAATCACATCAAACGTTTCCGGCGTGGGCGGCAGCACGCCGTCGCTAAGCGCCTCGGCGTGCCCCAAAATGAGGCTGAGCGGCGTGCGCAAATCGTGGGCGATGTCGGCTGTCATCTGGCGGCGCAGATCGCGGGATTGGGCCAGATCGGCGCTCATCTGGTTGAAAGAAGTGGCCAATTTGCCCAACTCATCGTCGGAGCGAACGGGCACCTGCTGCTTCAGGTCGCCTTGGGCCACCGCCTGGGTCGCCCGGGTTATTTCTTGCAGCGGCTTGATGAGGCTGCGCGCCAACAATACGCCAATGACAAGTGAAACGGCCGTTGCCCCCAATGCTGCCAAAAAGATGGCGCGATTGACCCGTGAAGTAAAATCGTTGCGTGGTGCTTGCACCATCCCACGCGCCCGATTCTCGTTAAAAATGATTTGCCCAACCTCATCACCATCCACTTCAATGCGCACGCCTCGATTGAGCCAGCCACGGGGCACGCGGTTGCCCATCTCCTGCCCCAACCCGCCGAGCACCACCTCTCCCTGCGCATCAACAACGGTAAACGGCCGTACTTCCTCCACATTTGGCCCCACCCCGCCAATGCCAACCCGATCCAGATTTTCCCAGCTACCGTTGATTTCGTAATAATTCACCAGCTGATCCATCAGCACGCTGTCTGACTGCGCATTGGCAAAATTATTGAACTCGCTGGTAGAAACGCGCCCGGCAAAAAAGGCCACCAGAGCAATCCCAATCAGGCTTACCAACAAAAAGGCCACACTCAGCTTAAAAACCAGCGAACGCATCATGGATTAACTACTCCGGGGCAAAGCGATAACCAACGCCATAAACGGTTTCGACGTAGCGCGGCTTGCGCGAATCTGGCTCAATTTTGGCCCGCAAATTTTTGATATGCACGTCAATCGTGCGCTCCGACCCTTCAAAAGAGGTGCCTTGCAGCCGGTCCAGCAAATCCAGTCGGGAAAAGGCTCGGCCCGGAGCGCCCATCAAAATGGCCAGCAAATCAAATTCGGAACGCGTCAGATCGATCCGTTCGCCATCTATTTCCACCAAAAACCGCTCCAAATCGAGCGACAGGCCACCGACGCGCAGGCGAGCGCTGCTGTCTACCGGCTGGTTGCCGCGCCGCAGCACGGCACGCACGCGGGCCATCAGCTCACGCGGGCTAAATGGCTTGGTGATGTAATCATCTGCGCCCAGCTCCAGGCCAATGATTTTGTCATCTTCCTCCACTTTAGCGGTAAGTAGGATGATAGGCGTGGGCCGTTCCTGACGATGGACGCGCATAAATTCGTGGCCATCCATCTCGGGCATCATAATATCGAGGATGATCAGGTCTGGTTTTTCCTGGCGGGCAACGAAGAGGGCTTCACGGCCGTTTTTGGCCGTCACCACCCGAAAACCACCCTGTTCCAGGTACGCCTTCACCAGATTCACCAGCCGGACTTCGTCATCTACCACCAAAATTGTTTTGCTCATAAGACTTTCTCTGCAATTTATTCTTCTCGTTCAACGGCGAGTTCTAGCTGCCGCTGCTTTTCGCGGGCACGGTCAATTTGTTCAAACGTCAGATCATCGGCACAGCTGGGGCAAGAAACGCCAAATTCATATTTGGGCGAGGTGCGGTGCTGCGGTTCAATGACTGACTTGCACATCGGGCACAACTCTATCGGCGCAGGCTGTAAATGATGATCCACCGTGACGCGATCGTCGAAGACAAAACAGTTGCCTTCCCACAGACTTTCGTCTGGCGACACCTGCTCCAAATATTTCAGGATGCCATCTTTGAGATGGTAAACCTCTTCAAAGCCTTGTTCTAACATGTAGGCGGTTGCTTTTTCGCAGCGAATACCGCCAGTGCAAAACATGGCTACTTTTTTGTGGCGATTCGGATCAAGATTTTGCTCCACAAATTCGGGGAACTGATTAAAGGCATCGACCTTGGGGTTAATGGCGCCTTTGAAGGTGCCAATTTCCACTTCAAAATCGTTGCGTGTATCTACCAAAATTACATCCGGGCGGCTAATGAGGGCGTTCCACTCATCAGCGGGAATGTATTGGCCCACGCGCTTGTTGGGGGTAATGTCCGGTCTACCGAGGTTGACAATTTCCTGCTTCAGCCGCACTTTCATTCGGCCAAAAGGCATGAAGTCGGCCTGGGATTCCTTGTGCGTGAGGCTGGCAAAGACGGCGTCCTGGCGCAAGTAGGCCAGCACGGCGTCAATGCCCTGACGGCTGCCGGCAATCGTGCCGTTGATGCCTTCGGCGGCCAACAAAATCGAGCCTTTCACCTCTTGCGACACGCAAAAATCGCGCAACGGCCGTTGCCGTTCCTGATAGTCTGGCAAATCTACAAATTTATAAAATGCAGCAATCACAATTGAAGACATTTTCTAACCTCAAACTTGGCTGCTTAATGGTTTTCAAAATCGCACACTGATTAACACAGATTTACACTGATTTTTTCATACCAATCTGTGAAAATCAGCGTTTATCTGTGTCCAATTAACGATGAAAACAGCAGTCATTTTTAAAATTTGCCACCACTATACCCCAAGGCAAAAAGCGTGTCATCCTGCGGGGAGTGTGCAGGATGACACGCGAGGCAAAATGGTTATTTGTAATTAGTAATTGGTCCTTGGTAATTACCCAATTACTAATTACAAATTACATCTTCAATAATTAAGCGTCCAGATCAGAACTTGAGCTGGTGGTGTTGCCGGTGTCATCCGTGCTGCCGGGGCCAAAGCCACCGCCGCGTGGGCCACCATGCCCGCCATGACCACCGTGTCCGCCATGTCCGCGGCCACCAAAGCCGGGGCCATCATGGCTCAGCAGAATGTCAGCCTGGTCTTGGGTGATGGTGCCGTCGGCAACGGCCGTTTCAATCGCGGCAGTGCGGGCGTCGGATACGGCCGTTATCACCGTTTCCATATCCACACCTTGCTCGTCAGCCAGATCAGACAAGCGCGTGCCTTCATCATGGGCCGCAGCTAGATCTTCCACTGTCAAACCCAATGTTTCAGCAATCACAGCTTGCGCATCGTCGCGGCTAAAGATTTCACGGCCCAGTTCACGCAAGGCCTTCATCTCCAGCATTTGGTCCAGCTCTTCCTGGGTGATGACACCGTCTTCAACCAGTTGCGCCAGCATCGCTTCTTGCACAGCTTCTTGGGCGGCGTCGAGTTCGTCTACGGTCACACCGAGCTGTTCAGCCAACAGGGCCTTTACTTCATCACGAGCGGGACGGCCGTCTTCAGCCTGAACCGCTTCCATCACAGCATCGTGAGCAGCTTCCAGGTCCTCAACGGTCACGCCAAGTTCCTCAGCCAGCAGGGCACGGGCTTCATCCCGGTCAATCAGGCCGCCGTGATGCCCACGCGGTCCCCGGTCACCAAAACGGCCGAATCCTGGCGTGGCCTCTTCCGTTGCCGACCCATCTTCGGGGACGGTGACCGTGTCGTCAGCATCCGGGTCTTCATCCTGGGCAAAGGTGAGCGAACTGCCTACCAAAGCTGCCAAGGCCAAAAACACGATCAAGATACCGCCTAACTTAATAAATTTGTTCTTGTTCATCTGTTTACCTCCGAGTAATCCTAAAACGTTCCTTTGTCAAAAAACAGTGGCTTAAGCACTGATAATCCAAGATTACCGGCAACTTGTTCAGAAATTGTGAAGAAGATTTTGTAAATTCGTAAAATTTGTAAGCCCCAGATGAATGTAAAACGCTTTGCAGCCGCCAGCTTTCCCCTATAATCGCGCCATGTCTACCCCACATAACCCACAAGCGCTGGCCCGCCAGTTAGAAACGCTGACATTTTTTGCAGGCGTACCTGAAAACACGCTAAGCGAACTGGTGCAAACGGCCGTTCACCGCACCTACGACCCCGGCGAAATCATCTTTTTGGAAGGGGAGCAGGCCACAGGCCTCTACTTCTTACAATCTGGCTGGGTCAAAGTGGTTAAAAGCAGCCCCACAGGGCGGGAGCAGGTACTGCGCTTTATGGAGCCAGGGGACACGTTTAACGAGGTTGTCGTCTTTGCCAACCTGACCAATCCAGCCACGGCCATTGCTTTGGAAACGGCCGTAACCTGGATGCTGCCTCGCCAATCGCTCAACCACGCCCTGCGCCAAAACCCCGATTTTGCCCAGCACGCCATCGCCAAAATGGCGGAGCGGGTGCTGCATCTGGTCAATCTGGTAGCCGATTTATCGCTGCGGCCCGTTACCGGGCGACTGGCCCGCTTGATTAGCGATGGTGCGGTGGACGGCGTGCTGTCGCGGCCCCGCTGGTACACGCAATCGGAACTGGCGGCGCGGCTGGGCACGGTGCCAGATGTGGTGCAGCGTGCCCTGCGCCAGCTGGAGCAAGACGGGCTCATCCAGGTAGAACGCCACCAAATCCGCATCCTTGATGCCGCGGCTCTGGCGGACATCGCAACTTGATCTTCAAAGAATGGGACACGGATAAACACGGATTTTCACTGATTTTTTGATTCAATCTGTGTAAATCCGCGTTTATCCGTGTCTAATCCCAGGCCAAAACCTCCATTTTTTGCCAATTCCAACTAAACCCGACAAAAGTCGGCGCATCTTTTCGCGTCTTCCCTTATCCTGCCAACTGTAAATGATAAACCGCGGAGAGCGCGGAGCATGCAGAGTTTTTTATTGTCTTAACTTTACCTCTGCGCTCTCCGTGCCCTCTGCGGTGAAAAAACCAAGGTGAGGCATGGTGGCTGAGATGGTGGAAAAGCTGACGATCGAAGCACAGGTTTGTTTGACGTGCGGGGCGGTGGCGGAAACGGCCGTTTGCCGGGGCATGTCCATTCAAAGCAGCGAAGGTGAACTGGTGGGTGAACTGGCGGCGGTGTTGGTAAACGGCCGTACCCAACAACCCACCCATCTCGTGCTCTGCTGCCAACTGCCAGATTACCGGCTGGTGCCGCTAGACAAGATTGTGGGCGTGTACGGCCGTACCGTCCAACTATCACTCACCCGCAAACAAATTAGCCACCTACCCCACCACCAACCCAAACCATGAGAATTTAACGCAGAAACGCGGAGGCGCAGAGAAAAATCAGTGTAAATCTGTGTTTATCCGTGTCCCATCCTCAAAGGAGAAATAATGAATCTTTACTTTTTGATGACCTTTTTGTTCTTGTCCGTGGCGGGACTCACCGCGCTGGATGCAGCGCTCACCAGCTGGACGATTATTCCCTGGGTGAACGGGCTGCGCTGGCTGCGCGTTCACTTCATCACCCTGGGCGCATTGACCGAGCTGCTGTTTGGCCTGCTGCCACTGCTGGCCGCCAAACGAGCCAGCCTACCCAAACCGCGCACCCGGCTGGACATCTGGCTGCTGCTCAACGCCGGGCTCATGCTGCTGCTGGCGGGCATTCCCATCGTCAACAGGACACTCATTTTTGCGGGCGGCACGCTCATCTTCAGCGCCACGGTGCTGCTGATGCACCAGCTTTACCAACTACGCCCGGCGAACCGCCAAGAACCGGGTGTGGGGCGCAAATTTTATTTGATGGGGCTGGCCTATTTTTTGGTGGGTATCCTCATCGGCACGGGCTTGTGGCTGGGCTGGAGCGAGGTGCTGGGCATCCAAACGCCCGTCGAGGCGCACATCCATGCCAATAATTGGGGTCTCATGTCGCTGGTGTTTGCCGGTTTGCTGGTGGATTTGTATCCGAAGGTGGCGAAACGGCCGTTCCAATGGCCCAATTCCATCAACAAAATTTACTGGATGATGAGCTTGGGCGCGCTCGGTCTGGTGCTGGGGCCGTGGTTTAACAAGCTGTATTTCACCGTGCCAGGGCTGGTTCTGCACCTCAGCGCCACCATCTGGCTGCTGCTGAACGTCATCAAGCCAGTCTGGGGCGACCGGGCGCAGTGGGCCAAACCGGGCCTGTGGCACCTGACCACCACCGCCTACTTTTGGCTAATTGCGCCCCTGCTCGTGGCTCCGTTTGTCATTTTGCAAGTGCCGGGCTTTCCAGCGGCAGGTATCGAGGCCAACGCGCCACAGGCGTTGATTTACGGCTGGCTGCTGCAATTTGGCTTCGCCATCATCCCCTACTTTGCCCGGCAGCAGTTCCAACCCAAAGCCGAGGCAGCGTTAGGCGGCAGTTGGCTTAGCTTAATTGCCGTGCATCTGGGCGGCGTCGCGCTGTGGATCAGTATTTTTGTGGCGAACAGCGGCCTGTGGCACGGACTGGCGTACGGCCTCTGGCTGGTGGCTATCGTGCCGATTGTGCTGCAACTGTGGCAGATTTTGCACCCTGTTTTGGCGGATGAGGCGTGGGAAACGGCCGTTTCCCCCACCGATTAGCTTCCCCCAAGGTGCGACGCACTTCAGAAGTGCGTCGCACCTTTTTGTTTAATTTTCCGTCAACCTTGAAAGGAATATTTTCGCTTCTTCTTGCTCCTGTGGTCGTAATCCATCCTCACGTGTGTAGGCAAGAGCTTGTTCAAAATCTTGTTTTGCTTCACGCAGCTTTTGCATTTGATAATACAGCTTCCCTCGCTCAAAATAGATCATTGCAGATGGTTGCCACGCTGTCAGCGCTTTGGAATAAGCCTCAATCGCTAATTCAATTTCTCCAATATCTTCATACCGCATACCTAAGCAAATGTAAGCTTTACTTGCTTGAATGCCCGATTCGCCATACGTAAGCGCTTTTTTAGAAGTGTAATCGCGTCGCGATCGTACTTTTCATGCGATTCGTCGATTAAATCTTTTGCTCTTTGATCACCGATATCACCACGAATTACTAACCTGCCTGCATACACTTCAGCCATTTTTGTTCAATTTTTGGTGTCAGTAGCTGAATTTCCGCAATGAGTTCTTTCATCGAAGATGCGAATTCTTGGCAAGGGGTTCTTGCATCCAAGAAGCTCCCTTTTCTTGACGATGCTTATCAATGCTCTTGCGAAGAGCAATCCATTCTTCAGGTCTTATTGGTTCTTGCACATTTAGATAGGATATTAGAAATTTTGACCAGTTAGCAACAACTTCAACAAAAAAGCTCATATTTTTGTGCAAAATTCTGAAATAAGGTACGTAGCTCAGAATCCGTTATCTCTGAAACTAGAATTGGACGTTTTCTACCTTTATATGGTAACCAAATGTCTGAAACATCGAGGTTTGGCTCATCTTCAGAAAAAAAGATAAAACTCCATTCAATATATCCATTAACACCAGACAATGTACCCTGGAGATATGCTATCAGACTATCCTCTATCAGTTTATCCTCATTCATATTATTCCAAATCCTAATAGCGAAAGATTTTCGGTAAACGTGAATAACTATTTGGCCGCGACTATGTTTCCCCCAAAACATAACACAGATTCACACCAATCTCATCAAAATCAGTGTGAATCTGTGTTTATCCTTCGACAAGCTCAGGACATGTCCGTGTCTAAAATCCAGACGTTTTCTATTTTTGGGCAGCTTCCAGGTGGGATTGAACGGCCGTTACCGAATCCAACCCCAACACTTCTTCCGCCAAC
This sequence comes from Ardenticatenaceae bacterium, assembly GCA_020634565.1. Taxonomy (GTDB): domain Bacteria; phylum Chloroflexota; class Anaerolineae; order Promineifilales; family Promineifilaceae; genus Leptofilum. The sequence continues at coordinate 219,371 of JACKBN010000003.1, read as the reverse complement.
GCTTCCGCCTCCGGCACTGTCCAGTTGCGCAGTGCCGCTTTCACCGCCGGGATGGACGGCGCGGCCATGCTTAGCTCCGTCAGGCCCAGGCCCAGCAGCAGCGGCGTCGCCAGCGGATTGCCCGCCAGCTCGCCACACATCCCCACCCAAATACCGGCTGCTTTGGCAGCGGCGGCCGTTTGCCGAATCATGCGCAGCACCGCCGGTTGGAACGCCTGCGCCAGCTCCGCCACGTTGGCGTTGCCCCGGTCGGCGGCCATCACGTACTGCGTCAAATCATTCGTGCCGATGCTGAAAAAGTCCACCTCGGCCGCCAGCAAATCGGCCACCGCCACCGCCGAGGGCAGCTCAATCATGATGCCCACGGCCAGATCGTCCGCGAACGGTTTGCCCTCCGCCTGGAGCTGCTCACGAGCGGTTTGCAGCATTGCTTTGGCCCGGCGCAGCTCCGCCAGCGTGCCAATCATGGGGAACATCAGCTTCACATTGGCGTGCGTGCCGTCCTCCCGCACGCTGGCCTGCAAAATGGCGCGCAACTGCGGCAGGAAAATCTCCGGCATGTCCAGGCAAAAACGAATGCCGCGCCAGCCCAAAAATGGATTTTCCTCTTCACCCAAATCCAGATACGGCAGCGGCTTATCGCCGCCCACATCCAGCGTGCGAATGATGAGCGGACGGTCACCCAGACCCGCCACCACCTGCCGGTACGCCGCCAACTGTTCCGCCTCGCTGGGCGCTTCTTGCCGGTCCAAAAATAAAAATTCGGTGCGGAACAGCCCCACGCCCTCGGCCCCGTAGCCCAGCGCCACATCCACATCGTGCGGCCCGCCGATGTTAGCCGCCACCTCAATGCGCACGTCGTCGGCGGTGTGGGCGATGGCCTGGCTGGCCGCTTTGGCCGCCTGCTGCGCCGCCTGCCACTCGTCCCGCATCGCCTGCAATTCGCCAATTTGCGTATCGTCGGGGGTGAGCCAGATTTGGCCGGTACGGCCGTCTACCCCCACCATTTGTCCCTCAGCAACCTCTGCCAGCGCGTGGCCTGCACCGACCACCGCCGGAATCCCCAAAGCACGCGCCAAAATGGCACTGTGCGCCGTCGCCCCGCCCAGCTCCGTGCAGATGGCCAGCACCAGCGCCGGGTCCAGCTGCGCCGTGTCGGACGGCGTGAGATCAGCGGCGACCAAAATGTACGGCCGTTCCGCTTCCAGCGACGGCATACTCACCCCCAACAAATGGCGCAGCACGCGATTGCCCACATCCCGCACATCCGCCGCCCGCGCTTGAAAGTACGGATCGTCCATCGCGGCAAACTGCGCGGCAGCCGCCTCAATCGCCTCGTGCCAGGCAGCTTCGGCGTTGATTTGCTCCGTGTCGAGGGTTTGGCGCACGGCCGTTTCCAAATCCGGGTCTTGCAAGATGAGCTGGTGCGCCTCAAAAATCGCCGCTTCCTCTGCGCCCACCTGTTTGGCAGTTTGCGTTTGCAAGGTTTGCAGCTCAGAGACGGCCGTGTTTACGGCCGTTTGCAGCCGCTGCCACTCTGCCTCACCATTCTTGCCTGTCTGCCGCTCGATGGCGGGCAGCTTGGGCCGATATTGCAACACAGGCCCGATGGCAATCCCTGGCGAGGCGGCGATGCCTTGCAGTTGGCCTTCTTTTGCTTCGGTGGGAACGGCCGTTGCCGCCCCTACGGGCGCAGCCTCTGTTTCACGCTCCCCAAAATTATCCGCCGCCAATGCTTGGATCGCTTCGATGGCTTCGGCGCTGTCTGAGCCAACGGCCGTTACCACAATCGTTTCCCCCTGCCGCGCACCAAGCGTCGCCACCTGGTTAATGCTCTTCGCGTTGGCCGTCTTCTCGCCTTTGCGCACGCTGATTTCTGCCTGGAACTTGTTGGCCACCTGCACAAAATTCGCCGCTGGACGGGCATGCAGCCCCATCTTGTTGCGAATTTCCAGGCTCACTTCGCGGCTTTCAGCCGCACTCTCTTCCGTGCTTGCAGACGAGCCAGCAGCATTAGCTTCTGCGGGCGGTGCCAGGTTAAGCTGCTCAGCTTTTACAGCCAAAGCGCCCTCAGCCTCAGCCAAGACCTGCGCCAGCGACCCGCCCACCATCGACTGCACAGCCGCCGCCATCGTCCCTTCCACCAGCGGCGCGGCGCACAATTTCACGTTGGCCTGCTGCTCTTCTGGCAAAAATTCCAGTGCCATCTCGGCGCTCAGCAGCGCGCTGCCCAAATCCATCAGCACCAGCACACCGTCTTCACTGTACACAGATTCAACAGCAGCCATCACCTTCATCGGATCGGTGCCAATGGGCTGTTCGGGATCATCAATACCGCCAGCTGTGGCCAGAGGAACTTTGCCCTGAACCATCTGGTCTGCTAATTCACGAACGCCTTCTGCCAACGTTGCACTATGAGAAACAACGACTATGCCAACCATACCCCCACACTTTCTTTCTCTTCTTTGGGTGCAAAAAAGGTTCTCGACGGCCGTTTCAACCGACGAGAACCTTTCTATTTCAACAATAAATTAGCAGCTATTCAACCCAGTCAAAGGTACGGGTAACAGCCTTCTTCCACATCTTGTACAGATCCGTGCTGGCGTTGCTGTCTTTGTTCGGATCCCACGTCTTATCTACGCCCCAGTTCTCGCGCATTTCGTCCGTGTTCTTCCAGAAACCAACAGCCAAACCAGCGGCGTAAGCAGCACCCAAAGCGGTTGTTTCAGCCACCTTGGGCCGGATAACCGGTACGCCCAACACGTCTGCCTGGAATTGCATCAGCAGGTTGTTGAACACCATACCGCCGTCAACCTTCAGCGCGGTCAAGTCTACGCCAGAGTCTGCATTCATGGCATCCAAAACCTCGCGGGTCTGGTAAGCGGTGGCTTCCAACGTCGCGCGGCCAAAGTGACCACGATTGACGTAGCGGGTCAAACCAGCGATCACACCACGGGCATCATCTTTCCAGTAGGGTGCGTACAAACCGGAGAAGGCGGGTACAAAGTAGATACCGCCGTTGTCCTCAACCGTCTTGGCCAGTTCTTCTACCTCAGGGGCAGCTTTGATCATCTTCAAGTTGTCGCGCAGCCACTGTACCAAAGCGCCGGTGATGGCAATGGAGCCTTCCAGGGCGTAAACAGCTGGTTCATCACCAAACTTGTAGCACAGGGTCGTCAGCAAACCGTTCTTGGACGGAACTGGTTCGGTACCGGTGTTCAAAATCATGAAACAGCCAGTGCCGTAAGTGTTTTTGGCTTCGCCAGGGCTAAAGCAGGCTTGCCCCACCGTAGCGGCTTGCTGGTCACCCAGGTCGCCAGCCACCGGGATGCGACCACCAAACGGGCCGTTTTCCAGGGTGTAGCCGTACACCTCGGAGGATGATTTGATGGTGGGCAACATGCTCATAGGAATGCCCATTGCGGCAGCGATATCTGTATTCCAGCTCAGGGTGTCCAAATTCATCAGCATGGTGCGGCTGGCGTTGGTTACGTCTGTAACGTGAGCGCCACCATTAACACCACCCGTCAAATTCCAGATAAGCCAGGTGTCGATGTTACCGAACAACGCGTTGCCAGCGTCGGCAGCTTCGCGGATGGCCGGTACGTTATCGAGCAGCCATTTCACCTTGAGGCCAGAGAAGTAGGTGGCCAACGGCAGCCCTACCTGGGGACGGAAACGATCTTGTCCGCCATCTTTGGCCATCTCGGCCACAACTTTGTCATTACGGGTGTCCATCCAGACAACAGCATTGTGTAATGGCTTGCCGGTGTTTTTGTCCCACACAACGGTGGTTTCGCGCTGGTTGGTAATACCAACGGCGGCCAAATCTTTGTAGGTGATGCCGGCGCGTTCCATAGCGCCTTTTACAACGTCTTCGGTGCGTGCCCAAATTTCCATGGGATCGTGCTCAACCCAACCCGGTTTGGGGAAGATTTGCTCATGTTCCATCTGGTGCATAGCGACGGATTCACCGCTGTGGTTAAAAATCATGCAACGGGTACTGGTGGTACCTTGATCAATTGCTGCTACATATTTTGACATGTTTGCTCCTTCCTAAAAGGCAAAGTCTTAACTTGTGCAAATTATTTAAGAAGACCTGTCAGATTTGGGAAATGTGACAGGTCTTATGGGTTTACTCTTTTACTGTTTCAAGCAGGGCATTGAGCATGAGATAGGACGATGTTGCCCCAGGGTCTTGGTGGCCAATGCTGCGTTCGCCCAGATAGCTGGCACGGCCTTTGCGGGCCTGGAGGGGAATGGTGTTTTTCATTCCTTGTTCGCAAGCGGCAACGGCCGTTTCCAAAACTGCCACCGTTCCCTCACCAGCCGACAACGCATTCTGCATCGCCTCCAAAGCGGGCGCCCAGGCATCGTACATCGTTTTGTCTTCCAGGTTAGGACGACCACGCTGCAAGATACCTTCTACCCCAGCCTGAAGCAGCTTAAACAGATCCTCATCGCTGAGCTCTTCTTTGGCGGCCATAGCCATGCCGCTGCGCATGAAAAACGTGCCGTACAGCGGCCCGCTGGCCCCACCTACGCTAGAGATGAGGGTCATGCCGGTGGTTTTGAGAATGTTGCCAATATCTTTGTCGGAAACAGTGGGTAATTTTTCCATCACCTTTTTGAAGCCCCGGTCCATGTTGGTGCCGTGATCGGCATCGCCAATGGCGGAGTCCAAATCGGTGAGGTAACTTCTGTTTTCATTTAAAACGGCCGCTGTTTTTTCTAGCCACCGCACTATCTGGTCTTTGGTTATCATAGAAAGACCTGCTCCTTCTCTTCGGTAATCGGTAGCCGGTGATCGGTAATCGGCAACTTCCCGATACCGATCACCGAAAACTGATTACTGATTACCGATATTAAGCGCCCCAGCGCAAACCAGGTGTATTGACGGGGGCATCCCAGAACTTCAGGACTTCGTCATCTGTTTTTACGAGGGTGATGGAACAACCCTGCATTTCCAGGGAGGTGATGTAGGGGCCGATGAGGTTGCGGGCAATCTTCACACCGCGAGCCTCGCATTCGGACACCAACTTGCGATAAACGGCATACAGTTCGGAAACGGGGGTGCCGCCCATGCTGTTCACAAAAGCGATAACAGAATCACCTGATTGGAACGGCGCATCGGTCAGTTCTTTGTCTACCCAGGTGCCTTCGTCGTTGTCCCATTCGCGAACGGTGCGGGTGTAGGCCTCGTCGTCCAAAACGGCTGCGGCCATCATGGCGGTAATCTCATCCACCGATTTCATCGGCAGACGCTGGCGGCCCGGTTCGCCGTGGATACCAATGCCGAATTCAAATTCGCCATCGCCCAGATCAAATGTGGGCTTGCCAGCGGCAGGCACAATACAAGAGGTGAGCGCGATACCAATGGAACGGCCGTACATATTCACCTTGCGTGCCAAATCAGCACATTGGTCCAGGTCATAGCCAGCTTCTGCGGCTGCGCCCACGATTTTCTCTACGATAACCGTGGTGCCCACCCCGCGCCGACCGGCCGTGTACAGGCTGTCTTTTACCGCTGCATCGTCATCAATCAGGATGGATTGCACTTTGATACCGTCGGCATAAGCTAGCTCAGCGGCCGTTTCAAAGTTCAGCACATCACCCGTGTAATTCTTTACCAGGAACAGCACGCCTGCGCCGCTGTCTACAGCTTTGGCACATTCATACATCTGATCCGGTGTGGGCGAGGTAAACACTTCGCCGGGGCAAGCGCCATCCAGCATACCCATACCTACAAAACCGCCGTGCATCGGTTCGTGGCCACTGCCACCACCAGAAATAATGGCTACTTTGCCCTCAACCGGCGCATCGGCACGCACGACAAAATAGGGATCGTAATTTACTTTGATCGCATCCGGGTGCGCCAAAGCCATCCCTTCAAGCTGCTCCCTAACAACATTGTCAACATTATTAATCAACTTTTTCATGTGGACTCTCCTTCACCCTTAGGGGAAATACTCATACTAGAATTGAGGGTGCTTCTACCCTGGAGAAGCGCCCAAACCGGGTTGAAGCACCCTCAACTCAATCTTGTTTCGGGCAAAATCAATCAAGCGTTTCCAGTATTCTCAAGGCCAAAAAACCCGAGAGACTACCTTCAAACTGCCAGATGATTCTTAGAATTTGCCAAGGGCAATCCAGAGGACTGCGCCCAAAGCGCCACCAATGATGGGGCCTACGACCGGAATCCAGCTGTACCCCCAGTCGGAATCACCTTTGCCGGGGATGGGCAGGAGGAAATGAGCAATACGCGGGCCAAGGTCACGAGCCGGGTTGATAGCGTAACCTGTCGGGCCACCCAAAGACAAACCAATGACCCATACCAGGAAGGCTACCGGGATGATGCCCAATGCGCCCATGTTAATCGGAACGGCCGAACCGCTGGAATCCATCGTCGCGCCTTTAATAACCAGGATGCCAAACACCAAGGCAAAGGTGCCGATGATTTCACTAACGAGATTCCAAACAACATTACGAATTGCCGGACCAGTGGAGAAAACGGCCAGCTTCAGGCCAGGATCTTTGGTGACTGACCAGTGTGGGAAGTAGTGCAGATACACCAGTACAGCACCCAGGAACGCACCAATCATTTGGGCAATAATGTAGGGGAATACCTGACTCCACTCAAAGTTACCCGCCACTGCCAAACCAACCGTCACGGCCGGATTTAAGTGAGCACCACTTACCGACGCAACCGAATACGCCCCAACAAATACCGCCAAACCCCAGCCTGTGGTAATAACCATCCAGCCTGCGTTTTCACCTTTAGATTTGCTCAACAGCACATTGGCTACAACACCATCACCCAAAAGAATGAGCAGCATTGTTCCAATAATTTCGCCTACAAAAGCACTCATGTTTTCCTCTCCTTAATTGGTTTAATTCTTCCAAGTTCCCTGAAAATTAGGTACAGCATTACTGCCGTAAAATATAAAAAAACAACAAAAGGTGCATCAAAAAGTAGTGGTTGCGCTAGGTTAATCCCCGTGGTTCATACCTCCTTACCTGTCGTGGCCAGGCACCACAGGTAACAGAAAAGACCAAACTGCCCGGCAAACATGCAGGCAAAAACAGAAAACCAAAACAGACGGTTCTCTTAAAAAGCTAGTTGGTTAAGATGCTCTTGGGCAGTGACTACAATTTAAGGTTCGGTCTCGTTGTGTAGTTTGTACAATACCCGGATACTATACGGTCATCAGGGCAAGCCTTTCAACGAAGTGGTCTCTTTTGTTTCACACTGAAACACAAAAACAGTGGTTTTGTTTCATTATGAAACAAGAGGGTCTTAGATAACGTTCTTTTAAGCAATTGGCAAAAAATCTCTCAAAAAATTTTGACGTCAAATCTGCTAATTAGGAGTAAACTGCACAAAGCATTCCAAAGAAAGGTGCCGTTTTTGTGAAGTTTACTTAGCTGCCGTTTCTAAAATATGCCGGTTCAATTTGGTGTAACTTCATCTTGCGCCACAGGGTAGTGCGGCCAATTTTTAATTCACGAGCCATCTCGGAAACGTGTCCTTTGCAGGCCCAGCCCGCACGAATAATCGCTTCACGCTCCGCTTCAGCCGCAGAAAGCACAGGCTGTGCTTCTGGCCCCCGCCCCACCACCACGCGTCCCCGGCGGACGCTCTCCGGCAAATCAACAACTTTGATCACATGATCGTTGCTTTGGTAAGCGGCCCGTTCCAGCACCATCTCCAGCTCCCGCACGTTACCAGGCCACGGATAACGACTCAAAATCGCCGATGCTTCTTCATCCAGCACCATCTTTTGGCCGTGCCGCCGGGCGGATCGGGCCAACAGCCGCTTGGCAATCAGCAAAATATCTTCCCGGCGCTCCCGCAGCGGCGGAATGGTGATGTTGAACACGGAAAAACGATAATAAAGATGAGAGAGAAAGTGACCATCTGCCACGCTTCTCTCCAAATCGGCGGCAGTGGCGGCCACTACCCGGACATTTACAGGGATAGGTCGCGTTCCCCCAATCCGCATGACATGCCCCGTCTCGATCACTTGCAGCAAGGCAGACTGCATTTCCAGAGAGAGGCTCTCGACCTGATCCAGCAGCAGCGTGCCTTCATTCGCCAGCTCAAACTTACTGGGACGGCCGTTTGTGCCAGACTCTTTCTCGTATCCCAGAAACTCACTCACAACAAGTTCACGTGGAATCGCCCGGCAATTAATAGAAATAAAAGGTTTTTCCGCCCGCGTACTATCATTATGAATGGCCCGCGCCAAATGATTTTTGCCAACGCCCCCTTCCCCGCGTAGCAAAACGGGGGCACTCCCACGCGCCGCAATCCGTGCTTGGCGGGTGATGGGGCGCATCGCTGCTGATTCAGCAAAAATGTCCTCCAGCTTGAGTGTGGCCTGGCTGCCCACCTGCTGATGCACCAACCGGCGCACCTGCTCGGTGGGCCGCAACATCATCATGTAGCCAACGGGACGGCCGTATTCCCACATCACCCGCAGCGTCACCACCGTTTGCAACATCTCGCCGGTGACCTTCACCGCCAGCGTCACTTCCGTGTCTTCCAAATCCTGGTTGTTTCTTAATCCCAGCTGCAACTCTTCTGGCAGGCGCACCACCTCCATCAGCGGCAAACCCAACACAGAAGTTGGAGCCAAATTCAGCAGCCGCCCGGCCTGAGGATTCACATGATTGATCTTCCCAGCGCCATTCCAAGCCAGCACCCCTTCGGTAATAGACTCCATGATGGTATTCAGCTCAGTCAGGCGGCGATTAGCCTCATCCAAATACAGTTCCGCCTGGAGCTGATTGCTAATGGCGCGGGCCACAGCCATCACTAGCGAGAGCGTGTGCGAGGTAGAATCTTCGGCGCTGTTTACCACGCCAATAATGCCAATGATACGGCCGTTTACATCATGAATGGGTGCGGCCGTACTGGTGAATTTATGAAACGTCTGGAAATAATGCTCAGCCCCCACCACCTGCACCGGCATCGCTGCCACCAATGTCACGCCCAGCGCATTGGTGCCCAAATACGCCTCTGACCAGTACGATCCTACGCCCAAATTGCGTACTTCTACCATCTTTCGCGCCACCGGATCGCCACACACTTCCAGCAAACAGCCCGTACCGTCAGCCAGCAAAATCGCCGCGCCAGAGCCTTCAATGAATTGGTGCATATCCTCCATAAAAGGAATGGCCACCGCAATAACTTCTCGTTGCGCTTTCAGTAGGGATTGCAGCGCTGGTTCGCGCAGCACCGGCGGGCGGGGTCTGTTGGTGGGATCTGCCAGAGGGGCGCAGCGCTGCCAGGATTGAATCACGGTGACGTCTGGTTCTGCCCCAGGAACGGCCGTAACCGCCCCCGTCGCCATGAAATTCTGCCAATAACGCTGCAACAGCGCATGATTGATCGGATACCCAATAGGCTGCATGATGCATTTTCACAAAAATCCCATCCCCGCGCAAATTTATTCGTCCCATTTCCCCGGCAACTATTTTAGAGCAAGGTTACACTTGGGCAGTTTCCGGGGAAATCAGCGCTCCTTGCTGGACAACCCACCAACATCTGCCCTATCATTCAAGAAACTGAACCGTCACCAAGATTGGACCAATTTTCTTTTAAAGATAAACACCCCACACAAACAGAAATTGGTCCAATCTCTCAAGCAACAAATCAAACCAAAGGATGGCAGCTATGAAACGATGGAACGGCTGGGGAGATACGGCCGTACTCTACCCCCTCCCCGAAAAAGCAGGCGACTATCTCATTGATCTGGTTGGCGAAGCGACACCGACTCAGGATGCCACCTTGGCAGACGTTGTCGCCACCGTGCCCGAAAGCCGCTTATCCGAGCACCCACTCATCCAAACCGACGCCGAAACGCGGCTCAAGCACGCCCGTGGCCAAAGCTTCCCCGACTGGGTTGCCCTGCGCAGCGGCCAAATTAGCACCTTCCCCGACGGCGTCGCCTTCCCCCACACCGAAGATGAGGTACTCACCCTGCTCCAGTTGGCCCGCGCCCAAGACCTCAAGCTGATTCCGTACGGCGGCGGCACCTCCGTCGTGGGCCACATCAACCCGGAACCGGGCGATCGCCCCGTGCTCACCGTCAATTTGCAGCGGCTCAGCCGCCTGACGGCCCTAGACACAACCAGCCAACTCGCCACCTTCGGCGCAGGCATCGCCGGGCCAGAAATGGAAGCCCAACTGCGGGCCAAAGGGTACACGCTAGGGCACTACCCGCAGTCGTTTGAGTACTCCACGCTGGGCGGCTGGGTGGCCACACGCTCCAGCGGGCAGCAGTCACGCGGCTACGGCCGTATCGAAGACCTGTTCGCGGGCGGCAAATTGATGGCCCCGGCGGGCGACCTCAACATGCCGCCGCTGCCCGCCTCCGCCGCCGGGCCAGACGTGCGCCAGCTCGTCCTCGGCTCCGAGGGTCGATTGGGCATTATCACCGAGGCCACCGTGCGCATTTCACCCCTGCCGGAGCGGGAGTCGTTTAACGCGATTTTCTTCCCTGATTTTGAGGCGGGCAAAACGGCCGTTCGCCAAATGCTCCAGGCGAATTTGCCCCTTTCCATGCTGCGCCTCAGCACCGGCATCGAGACAGAAACGACGCTCAAGCTGGCCGGGCATGAGCTGCTCATCGGCACGCTGGAGCGGCTGCTCAGCCTGCGCGGCGTCGATGAGAACAAGTCGATGCTGCTGATTGGCTTTAGCGGCAACCGACACATCGTCAACACCGCCCGCAGTGAGGCGGTAGACATCGCCAAGGCACACGGCGGCATTCACGTAGGGCAGCAATTTGGCACCCAGTGGCAAAAAGGGCGCTTCCGCACGCCGTATCTGCGCAACGCGCTGTGGGAGATTGGCTATGGGGTGGATACGTTGGAAACGGCCGTTACCTGGAACCAGGTAGATGCCACCCTCGCCGACATCGAGAGCAGCCTCAAAAACGCCATGGCCCAATTCGACGAGCAACTGCACGTCTTCACCCACCTGTCGCACATGTACGCTACCGGATGCAGCATCTACAGCACCTACCTCTTCCGGCTCTCACCTGATCCAGATGTGAATTTGGCACGATGGGTAGCGATGAAAACGGCCGCTAGCCAGGCCATCGTGCGGCACGGCGGCACCATCAGCCACCAGCACGGCGTTGGCCGCGATCACCAACCATACCTCGCCGCAGAAAAAGGCCGTCTGGGCATTGCCACGCTAGAAACAGTCGCGCGGCAGTTTGATCCGGCGGGGGTGATGAATCCGGGGGTTTTGGTGACAAGGTGATCGGGTGACAAGGTGAAGAGGTAAATTACTCAATTCCCCACCTGCACACCTGAACACTTGCAAACTTGCACACTTTCTCGCAGTAAGAAACTGCGGCTACGGGATGAACTTTTATGTGGAACAAAAACTGGCGTGAAGAGATTTGGCAAAATTCGGACCAGCCGTGGGACATCGTCGTAGTCGGTGGCGGCATTACCGGCGCGGGAATTTTGCGCGAGGCGACGCGGCTGGGTTTGAAAACCTTGCTCGTCGAGCAGCGAGACTTTGCCTTTGGCACCTCCAGTCGCAGCTCCAAGCTGGTGCACGGCGGGTTGCGCTACCTGAAGCAGGGCAAAATCGGGCTGACGCAGGCCAGCGTGCAGGAGCGGCAAAAGCTGCAAGAATCCGCGCCAGGGCTGGTGGACCCGCTCAAATCGGGCCAAATCATCCAGATCATTGTTTCCCGGCACCTAGCTATATCGGGTTTTTTGCAACGCTTACCCAACGACAAATTAGGTTATACATATTTCTGTAAGGAATTGGTGGGTGGTCAATCCGGTGTTCTTTATACTTAGGATGAACAGCGGAGAGAGCCAGATACTCCAAGAATATTCTGGCTTTGATAGGATCGTACACTCTATCACCCTGATATGAGCAGCGAACTTATTCAGGGAATGCCGTTGGTGCGGGTCTCAGTAATGAACTATACCGTTTTCAATTGGGAGGTGAGGGCAAGCAGATATTCAGCAATTTTCAACGAGTTGCTCAACCAAGCTGGTCTTCCGATGGCAAGACCATTATTTTTGCTGGCACAGAGTCTACACCTTATGACTCGCCTACTACGAGTAGAGACATTGAAAATTTGCTCTTTTCTCCCTGGACAATATACGCAATGGACGCCGACGGTAGCCAAATTCAAGAAATATTAGCCGGAATCAGTTATCCAGAGTACGCTGCGTTGGTCGCCCAATGGAAAGTGGATAGCTTTTAGTGCCACCTATGAAAACAAGAGGGGCATCTGGTTGTTAGAAGTTGATACAGAGACCGTGAAATTAGTCTCTGAAAGATACGGCCCTTTGATTGGTCTCCTAACAGTAAACAGCTTATTGTTCTCGAACGAGAAGAAAGTGATGATCACCTTTCTACCTGTCATTTCCAGTTATTATTTCCATTGAACCCTAACTCCAGACTGGATACTTGGTCGTCGTCAACGGATATTAGATCACAAGTGGGCGTTAGAATTCCACTACATTTTGGAAGCCCTTTCAGGGCTAAAATCTACCTCGAAGAGGCTTTCATAAAGTAGCCCAGTCCGTTCACGCTGGGCGGATATGACTTACAGGATGAACATTTATGTGGAACAAAAACTGGCGTGAAGAGATTTTGGCAAAATTTGGACCAACCGTGGGACATCGTCGTAGTCGGCGGCGGATTACCGGCGCGGGAATTTTGCGCGAGGCGACGCGGTTGGCTGAAAACCTTGCTCGTCGAGCAGCGCGACTTTGCGTTTGGCACCTCCAGCCGCAGCCCAAGCTGGTATACGGCGGCTGCGCTACCTGAAACAAGGCAAGATTGGGCTGACGCAGGCCAGCGTACAAGAGCGGCAAAAGCTGCAAGAATCCGCACCAGGGCTGGTGGACCCGCTGGGCTTTTTGCTGGCCAACGAAAAAGGCAGCGGCCAACTGCGCGAAAAATGGCTCGTCCGCGCGGGGCTGTCCTTTTACGATTTGGTGGCGCTGCAATGGAGCCATCGCTACTACAGCCCGCAAGAGGTGTGGATGCTGGCCCCACGCCTGAACGTGCAGGATTTGGCGGGCGCGTTCCACTATTTTGATGCCCAAACCGACGATGCACGGCTGGTGCTAAGAGTCATTCGGGAGGCGGTGGACGCAGGCGGTACGGCCGTAAATTACATGGCCGCCGTCGATCTCATTCGGGAAGAGGGTCATGTGGTGGGCGTAACGCTGCAAGATCGGGAAACCAACCGCAAAAAGGGCGTGCGCGCCAATATCGTCATTAACGCCACCGGAGCTTGGGCCGATGATTTACGCGAAAAAGTCGATCAGGAACCACGATTACGGCCGTTGCGCGGCAGCCATCTCATCTTCCCCCAGTGGCGTTTTCCCATTGCGCAGGCAGTGTCGTTCAACCATCCGCTGGACGGCCGTTTTGTCTTCATTTTCCCGTGGGATGGCGTGACACTGGTGGGCACCACCGATGTGGATCACAGCGAGGATTTGAGCCACGAACCGCACATCACCCCCGGCGAAGTGGCCTATTTGATGGCCGCCGTCGAGTCTCGCTATCCGTCGCTGGCGCTGACGCTGGACGACGTGATGGCCACCTTCGCTGGCGTGCGTCCAGTCATCAACACCGGCAAGCTGGACCCCTCGGCCGAATCGCGTGACCATGTGGTCTGGACAGAAAATGGACTGCTAACGGTGACCGGCGGCAAGCTGACCACCTTCCGCCTCATCGCCCTGGATGCGCTGGAAGCGGCAGGCAAAATGCTGCCCGACATGCCCAAAATCGACGAAGACGCCCCGGCGCTGGATGAAGTGACGGAAGATTTGCAGGTCAAGCTGCCGGAAGCGACACGGCGGCGGCTGATTGGCCGCTATGGTCGCGAGGCGGCTGATTTGGTCCAGGCGGCCGAACCGGGCGAGCTGGAAAATCTCCCCAACAGCAACGTGCTATGGGCGGAACTGCGCTGGGCGGCGCGCAGCGAAGGCGTGGTGCATCTGGATGATTTGCTGCTGCGGCGGGTACGGCTGGGGCTGCTATTGCCGGAAGGTGGGGCACAATTTGCCGCGCAAATACAGGAAATCTGCCAGGATGAGTTGGGTTGGGCTGACGGCCGTTGGGCCGAAGAATGGGCTGCTTATCAAAAACGGTGGCAGGAAAAATACAGCCTTCCGCCCAAAGAGGACGTGCCGGACTGGCATTCGATGTTGCAAAAACCGGATACGACACCGGTCACTGTGGAAAAATCGGGGGCGGGACGAACGGCCGTAGCGGGCAGTTTGCTTGGCACGGCATTGGCCTTGCTGCTGTTTTATCTGGGGCTGCGCAAACGCCGCTAGAAACAGCAACCGCCAGACGCGCCCACAAAATCGTGCGCGTCTGGCGGCAATAACAGCTCCGTCCCAGAGGTAGATGATCTGTTTAATGGTTCATCATTTGTGTACAAAGGTGTGAAGACTGGTTGCCGCTGGCTTCTGCGTTGTCATATCGTTCGGTCCAGTTTTCACGCTGACTCAAGCGCGAGGACAACATTGCCGCTGAGATTACAAAGGTAGAAGCAATTAAGCTCAGTATGGAAAATAGGAGGAGTGCCATCATTTTTTCGTTCCCAAGTTTAGGCCGTTTTGGCCGTTTCGTTCAATATGCTTACACTTTAAGGGATATGCCCTTTTCATGCGACGACATACGTGCCAATGCTTAAGCACTTGAGTGCGTCAGAATTACCATGACCCGATTGTTTCCTTCAAATCCTGCCTCAAAATCGGCGGTGGAACGGCCGTTGCATCCGCTACTGCCAGAACTGCTAGCCGCTTCGGCAGCCCGGCACCATCATTTATGCCCCCGGCAAGTGCTGGGCGTGCGCCTGGGCCTGAGCGGTCTCATTGCGCTGGAGTTACTAGCGGCAGACAGCACCACCCCATTTGGCAACAACAACAAACGACTGCTCACCATCGTGGAAACGGATGGCTGTGGGGCTGATGGCATCGCTGTTGCCACGGACTGTTTTGTGGGGCGGCGCACTTTGCGCGTGGAAGATTACGGCAAGGTAGCCGCCACGCTGATTGATACTCACACAGCACAAGCGGTGCGCGTGGCGCCAACGGCCGTTTCGCGCGATCTGGCCCAAACGTACGCTTCTAACCAGCCCAGCCGCTGGCACCAATACCTCATCGGCTACCAACACATCCCCGATGCCGAGTTGGTCTCTATCCAGCACGTCACCCTGCGCCGCCCCCTGGCCGACATTCTCAGCCAGCCGGGCCGTCGCACCATTTGTGCGCAGTGTGAGGAAGAGGTGATGAATGAGCGGGAGGTGGTGGATGAGAACGGCCGTATCCTCTGCCAAACCTGCGCGGGAAACAGCTACTACCTTGCCTCATAGACACAGTTTCTTTCAATAAATTTCCCCCCTTTGCCTGAAAACCACATCCTTCGTCGTTTATTGTCATGCCACTGACTGACTCATGTAAGGTTGATGTCAGCTGAGTGACAGAAGCGTGCAGTATGCTGTAGACGTTCAGAAAGGTCGCACTAACTGAACAGTTTCTCTCGGCTCAGCTGTGTACGGCCGAATTTCTCCAGAACGGCCGTAGCAAATGGAGGAATCGTATGTTCCACTTTAGTAAACGCTCCGTCCTTTTTGTGAACCTGCTCCTTGGTTTGCTAATTTTAAGCCTGGCTGCCTGCTCAACTGACCAACGCTTGTTTATGGCGGATGCAGCCGCTGCTCTAAACGAAGAAGTCGATACCGCGCTGGCGGAACCCAACGAACTGGTTTTTGCAGGGCAAATTGAAGATGAAAGCGGCCGTTGGCTAAATGATTGCGTCGTCATTTTATTTAGAAATGGCGAAGAAGTTACACGCACCTCTACCCGGCTTATGGACAGTTCCTTTACGGGTGACGGCCCAATGGACGGCGTCTTTGAACTTCGCACACCCAATATCTACAAACTGTCGATAGCCCACGAAATTTATCATCCTAATGGTGCCTTGGTGCCCATGAGCACCGTGCCGGGCATCGTGGGCATGCGCTATTTGGGCAGCTGGTTTAAGGATTTGAACCCCTCTGACATGCGTGTACTTAGCGTACCCGATAAACAATTGGAATATGCTATCGTCGTACTGCCTATGTCTCTAGATGAGGTTCCCGACAACTACGCACCCGGCAAATTAACATTCAAAAACGGCATGCTGATCATTCAGCCTGAAGAAACAGATGATGGCGAGGGAAGCGAAAGTGAATTGCCAGAAGCATTACCGCTTCCCACACCAGAAACCAACATCGTTTTTACCATTTTGCCCAGCCGCAACAATGGCCTTGACTGGAACTTGCAATTAAAAGGCTACTACGGCAATCGCTGGGATGTGTGGGAAAAATATGTTGCCGGACGCGGCAACGGTATGAGTTGGGAAACGTTCAAAGAAGCTGTTCTCGTACACAATCCCCATCTGGAGACCGACGGTTTTGTCTTTTATCCAGATAAAACGTACTTACTCCCCTATACGCAATAATCCTCTTCCTTCTCCCTAAGAGAGCCGCTGTGCTTACAGTGGCTCTCTTCATTTTTCTGGTACGCTCACCCAGACTGGTCCATGAATTTTGCGAGTAGGCAAATAAATAATTTTTGAGATCATAGAGTGGATGAAGAAACTTGTATGGCTAGGGTTGGTAATAACGGCCGTATTCCTCGCGGGCAGTTGTTCCCCAACCGAAACACCGGTGCGGGCCGCAGCCACCACCTACTACGTCGCCACTGATGGCGACAACAACAACCCCGGCACGCTGGCAGAACCTTGGGGCACCATCCAGTACGCCGCCGACAACATTGCCGCTGGCGACACCGTGCTGGTACGTGGCGGCATTTACGAAGAAGCGGTAACAATCAACGTGTCCGGCTCAACGACAGACGGGGATGTCACGTTTATGAGCTATACGGGCGAAACGGCCGTTCTCGATGGCAGCAACCTCACCGTCCCCAACAGCGACAGCGCCCTGTTCCTCATCGACAGCCAGAGCTACGTGACAATTGATGGCTTTGAGCTGCGCAACTACCGCACGACCAACAGCAGTCGCGTGCCGATGGGCCTCTACGTGGCCGGTTCCGCCCACCACATCACCCTGCAAAATAACACGATCCACCAAATAGAAACCAATGCCGGAGCCAACGGCAACGCCCACGGCATCGCCGTTTATGGCACCGAAGCCGCCCCTGCCATCACCGACGTCATCATCAGCAACAATGAGCTGTACGATCTAAAGCTGGGCAACAGCGAGGCGCTGGTGCTCAACGGCAACGTCGCCAACTTCCTCATCGAAGGCAATCTGGTCCATGATAATGACAACATCGGCATTGATTTGATTGGGTTTGAGGGTACGGCACCAGATACGGCCGTTGATCAAGCTCGTGATGGCGTCGTACGCGGCAACACCGTCTACAACATCGACACCCTCAACAATCCAGCCTACGGCGGCGAACAAAGCGCAGCGGGCATCTACGTCGATGGCGGCACGCGCATCACCATTGAGCAAAACCAGGTGTACCAGTCCAACTTTGGCATCGAAATTGCCAGCGAACACAGTGGCCGGGCTACCAGCGAAATCATCGTGCGCAATAATTTGCTCTACCACAACCACAACGCCGGGCTAGCCATGGGCGGCTACGACACCAACCGGGGCAGCACGGAAGCGTGCGCTATCCTCAACAACACGTTTTTTGAAAACGATAGCAATCAGACCGGCTCGGGCGAACTGTACGTGCAGTTTGACACGCAAAACAATGTCATCAAAAACAACATTTTTTACGCCAACGCACAAAATCTGTTCATGAGCAACGAGTACACGCAAAATAGCGGCAACGTGCTGGACAGCAATCTCTTTTTTGCCGCAGATGGGGCGGGCGTGGGCGAGTGGCAGTGGAAAAATGTGTATTATCAGGGGTTTACGGCTTACCAAACGGGCACGGGTAATGATGCCAACTCTCTGTTCGCCAATCCGCTGCTAGCCAGCACCTCCCTGCCCGATCTGCACTTGCTGACCAATTCTCCCGCCATTGACGCTGGTGAGAATTTGGCGGAGTCGGGTAGCGTCGATTTTGCAGGTGGCGGACGGGTCAACAACGGCCGTATCGACATCGGCGCCTACGAATTTTTGGCCTTAACCGAATCTCTATTTCTCCCCCTCGCCCAAAAATAACTACAAAAACATCCAATAAACTCTCTTCTCTCTGCCAGTAATACTTGACCTTCTTTTCAAGAAATAATACAATGCAACCGGTTGCATAAATTAGGGAATAACGATGACAAAAAAGAAGGTTCAAACCATTGAAGATATTGCCCAACTGGCTGACGTGTCGAAATCGACAGTTTCACGCGCCTTGAGTGACAGTCCCCTCATCAGCCAGGCAACCAAAGCCCGCATTCAGGCTATCGCCCAGGAACATAACTTCCGCATCAACGCCCCTGCCCGCAATCTTAGCTTGCGACAAAGCCACACAATTGCTTTTGTTGCTCCAGCATATTACCCGGAATTTTTCTCTGAAGAAGATTTGTTTGGGTTAGAGATCATGAGCGGCATCGGCAGTGGTTTGCACAATTCAGGCTATGACCTGCTTGTAATTCATGCCGATCCCCAGGACACGGCTTGGGCACGGCACTATCTAGACAGCGGGCGTGTGGATGGTTTTATCATCCTTGGGTCCGGGCTTAGGCAAGCCCACATAGAAACCCTGGTCGAAATTGGTGCCCCCTTTATCAGTTGGGGTGTGCCCATACCAAATGCAAGCTACTGTTCGGTGACGGGCGATAATTTCACCGGTGGCCTGCTGGCTACTCAACATCTACTCCAGGCTGGACGGCAGCAAATTGCATTCCTGGGCGGCCCGGCTGATACCTTAACCGTACAGAATCGCCTCAAAGGGTATGAAAACGCTTTGCAAGCTGCTGGCCACACCGTAGATTCTCAATTAATTGCTTATGGCGATTATTCACATTCATCGGGAATGACTACCATGCAACAACTGCTCGATCAAGCACCCGATCTAGATGCCGTTTTCGTCAACAGCGATCTGATGGCAATTGGAGCCATCAGCACAATCCAAAACAATGGCAAACAGGTAGCCAAAGATGTCGCCGTCGTTGGGTATGATGATTTGCCAATCGCACGCTACAACAATCTGCCCCTCACCACAGTACGGCAGAATGTTCCTTTGGCGGGCAAACTGTTGGCCCAAAATTTGATCCAATACATTCAAACGGGGATTGTTACCAATGTCACCATTCCCGTGGAGCTAGTTATTCGAAAATCAGCGTAGCATCGAATCCGAAATTTTTTGCACTTGCGCTGCAACCGGTTGCAGTGCAAGTAATTATTAAACAGGGAGATTATTATGAATGAGAAGACAAATATGGAAACGGCCGTTTCCCCCCCAGCAAACACCAATGTTACCCAACGCGTGAATGCCCTCCTGGCACAAATGAGCCTCTCCGAAAAGGTGGCCCAATTGGCCCAAATCGGCGGCGCAGATTGGAACCAAGGCCCAAAACCGGAAGAAATCATCCGCGAGCGCGGCGCGGGCTCTGTCCTTTGGCTAAACGACACCAAACGCTTCAATGAAATCCAAAAAGTTGCCATAGAAGAAAGCCCATCCGGCATTCCCATCCTCTTTGCACTGGATGTAATTCACGGTTACCGAACCATCTTCCCGGTTCCGTTGGCGCTGGCATCCTCGTGGGACCCCACGGTAGCGGAACAGGCCCAGGCTGTTGCCGCCAAGGAAGCACGGGCAGCTGGTATCCATTGGACTTTTGGCCCGATGATCGACATTGCCCGCGATGCCCGCTGGGGGCGCATTGTGGAGGGTGCAGGTGAGGACCCATATTTAGGGGCAGCCATGGCCGCCGCCCAGGTGCGCGGATTCCAAGGTGATGATCTGGCAGATCCAGAGCGCGTAGCCGCCTGTGCCAAACATTTTGCTGGCTATGGTGCATCCGATGGCGGACGCGATTACGATCCAGTCTATTTGTCTGAGTCGGAACTACGAAACGTCTATTTTCCTCCTTTTCAGGCGGCGGTGAATGCCGGCGTAGACACATTCATGAGTGCTTACATGGACTTGAACAATGTTCCCGCAACCGGCAACCGCTGGCTGCTGCGAGATATCTTGCGCGAAGAGTGGGGCTTTGAGGGCTTCCTGGTGAGCGACGCCTTTGCTGTTGGCAATCTGGTCATCCAGGGCCACGCGCGTGATAGGCGGGATGCTGCCCTACGCTCTCTGAAAGCAGGCATGAATATGGACATGGCTTCGGCAACCTACCTAGAGCATCTGGCGGGGTTGGTAGAAGACGACTCACTCTCGATGGCGGAGATAGACGAAATGGTGCGCCCCATCCTGGCGCTCAAGGTGCAAATGGGGCTGTTTGAAAACCCCTACGTAGACGAAACTTTACTAGAAAAGACCGTCGCGCTGCCAGAACATCGGCAAGCGGCGCGACAGGTGGCCCAACGCTCAATGGTGCTGCTGCGCAACGAAGGTGGGCTGCTGCCGCTCTCAAAAGAACAGACAAACATTGCTGTAATCGGCCCGCTGGCCGATTCGATGGAAGCAACCGAAGGCTCGTGGATGGTGTTTGGACACGAACCCGCTGCCGTGACGGTGTTGCAGGGCGTTCGCGCCAAATTACCGAAGGCAACCGTCGCCTATGCACCGGGGCCAGATATTAACCGAGATATCCCCCACCCCTTCGGCGAGTTCGACATGACGAAGAAGAAACCGATTCAGGCACCTGAAGAAGCTGAGGTTGCTTTTGAAACGGCCGTAAAAACAGCCCAAAGCGCAGATTTAATAATCATGGTGCTAGGTGAAAGCGCCGACATGGCCGGGGAATTCGCCTCACGCGGCTCGCTCGATCTGCCCGGGCGACAAGAGGAGCTACTTAAAGCCATCAGCGCCTTGGGCAAACCCGTGGTGTTGGTACTTTTAAACGGCCGTCCTCTCAGCATCAATTGGGCAGCAGAAAATGTTCCAGCCATTCTGGAAGCGTGGGAACCAGGCTCAGAAGGCGGAAACGCTGTGGCTGACATCCTCTTTGGTGATGTAAACCCCGGTGGCAAACTACCCGTTTGCTTCCCGCGCAATGGCAACCACGCGCCACTCTACTACGCTCGCACAATTACCCATCTACCAGAAAGCAGCGAACAATACCGCTCACGCTACTGGGACAGCCCCACCACGCCTCTTTACCCCTTTGGCTTTGGCCTAAGCTACACAACCTTTGAATTTTCCAATCTAACAGTGTCGGCCGAGCAGGTCAAAGTTGGCGAGCATGTCAACATCAGCGTGGATGTCACTAACAGCGGGCCAGTAGCAGGTGATGAAGTCGCCCAGCTCTACATTCACCAAAAATGGGGCAGCGACTCCCGACCAATGCGAGAGCTAAAAGGATTCAAGCGACTCACCCTCCAACCTGGCGCAACGCAGACCATCAGTTTCCAACTGGGTCCCGATGAACTGAAATATTGGAGCACAAATGCTGGTCAGTGGGTTCAAGAGGCAGCAAAATTTGACATTTGGGTGGGGGCAGATTCATTAGCGACGCTCCACACAGCGTTCGAGGTCATCGCCTAAACGCCAACTTCAAAGTTCGTAAAACAAGGAAAAACAATGGAATCCAAGACCAAAAATAAACAAACGCGCTCCCAAATTGAAGCGATGGTTGCCAGAGCATTTGCTGGCGCCACCCTGGCCGAAGGCCAAGACGCCATTTACGAAATGAAAGATGGCTGGTTCAACGCCTCTTACCGTATTCGGCTCGCCGATGGGCGGGAGGTGGTGCTCAAAATTGCACCTCCAAAAGGTGCCGAAGTCATGCTGTACGAAAAAAACATCATGGCGACCGAAGTGGCCATGATGCGCCTGGTGCAGCAGAACCCGGCCATTCCCGTGCCTGAAATTTACTTTTTTGACACGGCCCACGATTTATGCGACGCCGATTATTTTTTCATGGAAATGATGAGCGGGGACAGCCTGGAGCATGTAAACGCCAGCCTACCACCAGAAACATTAACGGTCGTTAACCAGCACATCGGTCGAATCATCCGGGAAATCAATCAGTTCCCAGGCAGCTACTTTGGCTACGAAGGCAACCCCGACCTGCGCGCCAACACCTGGAAAGAAGCGTTTCTCAAGATCGTGGAAGCCGTGCTGGAAGATGCGGAGCGCAAAAATGTGCAATTCGACTTTGGCTATGATGAGCTGCGGGCTGTTGTGCACAAACACGCCCCGGCCCTTGAGGAGATTACCTCGCCTTGCCTGGTGCATTGGGATGCCTGGAACCCGAATTTTTTTGTGCAAGACGGCCGTATCTCCGGCATCATCGACTTTGAGCGGGCACTTTGGGCCGAACCGCTGATGGAAGCCCATTTCCGCCCGCTGCTAGGCGACAGCGCCATCAGCCAAATGCAGGGCTACGGCAAAACCACCTTCACCATGGCCGAAGAGCAGCGCAAAAATCTGTATTCGCTCCATCTCGCTCTGGTCATGCATGTGGAATGCTACTATCGCAACTACGACACCGACGACATTTTTAATTACTCCCGCCAGTTCATCGCCGGTACGATGGCCTGGCTGCAAGCAAACTAAAATTTTTGGCCACAGAGGGCACCGAGATTTATGAGTAGGGCCTGGGCAGCCTGCCAGGAGATTGGTCCAATTTATTTGCAACAGTTCGCAAGTTGCTCAGAGTTAAAATTGGACCAATCTCCGTAAGTCCAGAACAGAACCCTCAAAACCCTCTGTGTTCTCTGCGCCCTCGGTGGCAAACCCCTCCATGACTAAAAACGCGAAGGTTGAACGACTAAGCACCGAAAAGATCGGCAAGCTGCTGTGGGAAATGGCTTCTCAAACCACATTTTCGCTGCTGGTCTACGCCATCTACAGCATCACAGACACCTACTTTTTGTCCGTGGGCATCAACTCACTGGCGGCTGCCGGCGCTTCGATTATCTCGCCGGTGCTGATTGCCCTGGGCGCGGTGGCCACCACCGTTGGCGCGGGCGGTGCTTCCGTGGTTTCTCGCGCACTTGGCGAGCAAAATGAGATCAAGGCATCGCGCACGGTGGCCAACACTTATCTCATCTTCTGGACGGCGGCCATCAGCATTACCATCCTGGGGGCAATTTTTATTGAGCCGATTGTGTACCTGCTGGGCGCAACCGAAACGATTGCGCCCTATGCGGTGGTGTACGGCCGTATCATCTTCCTCGGGGCCATCACCAGCACCGGCTTCTCCACCATCATCCGCGCCGACGGCAACATCCGCTACTCAACCGCCATTTGGGTCATTCCCGTCACCGCCAACCTGGTGCTAAGCTGGCTGTTTGTCATGGTCTTGCGGATTGGCGTGGCTGGCGCGGCTCTGGCCACCGTTGCGGGACAAGCCATCTCGGCAGGCATGGCTGTCTACTTCTTCTTTTTTCGCAAAAATCGCTCCTACCAGATCAAGGCCGCCTACTTCAAACCAGATTGGCACCTCATCGGCGAGGTTCTACTGATTGGCTTCCCCTCATTGGCCAAGAACCTCAGCGCCAGCCTGCTGGTCATCGTCACCAACAACCTGCTCAAGCTGGTCGGCGGCGACGCGGGCCTGGCGGTTTACGCCATTGTCAGCCGACTTTATTCCAGCCTCAACATGCCGCAAACGGGCATTGTGCAGGGGATGCAGCCGCTGGTGGGCTTCAACTTTGGCCAGAAAAAATTCGCCCGCGTGCAAGAGACAATCCGGCTCTCACTTGGCGCATCGGTCGTCTACGGCCTGCTCGTTTTGGGCCTCTGCCTGCTGTTTCCTGCCGCGCTGATTTCGCTGCTCTCCCAGGAAAGCCTGATCATCAGTGAGGGGCAAACTGCCCTGCGCTTGCTGGCCCTTTCTTACCCGCTCACCGGCGTGGCGCTGATTACGGCCGCTTCTTTCCAATCGATCGGCCGAGCCAAAGAGGCATTGCTGCTAACCTTGGGCGGCATTTTGCTGGTGAAACTGCCGGTGCTGCTGCTAGCCGCCCACTTCTTCTCGCTCAACGGCATCTGGGCTTCAGAAGCAGCCTCGGAACTCGTTCTCTGCCTGATCTCCCTTCTCATGCTCAAGAATTTTCAGAGCAAATCAACCAGCCACTGGCAGTACGAACAGGCACGCTAAGTTAAACCTCTCTGCCTCTTCGCGAGAGGCTGTTATAATCCAATCTATGACCAAAGCTGAACGAACAGCCCTTATTTCATTGCCTCTTGTGATTTTGATTGGCGCAGGTGTGGCCTGGGCTGGCAGCCAGGGCAGCGCAGAAGTCGGTGGCCTACCGCTTTTTGCCATCTGCGTAGCGACCGCGTTTTTGGTGCAGTGGCTCGTCTTCATTCCTGCTTACCTGCGCCAAACCGAGAAGTTTTTCGATCTAACTGGCAGCCTGACCTACATTTCCGTCACGATTTTGGCGGTTGTGCTGAGCCCGGTGCGGGACGGCCTTTCCCTCATCCTCCTGGCCATGATCCTCATTTGGGCGATTCGGCTGGGTACCTTTTTGTTTCGTCGCATTCAAAAAGAGGGCAAAGACGGCCGTTTCGATGAACTCAAACCCTCCTTCCTTCGCTTTCTCACGGTATGGACGCTGCAAGGGCTGTGGGTCACCTTTACAGCCGCTGCCGCCCTGATTGCCATCACCAGCAGCCACCGGCAGCCGCTGGATTGGGTCGTTGGATTGGGCGCACTCATTTGGGCCATTGGGTTTGGCCTCGAAGTCATTGCCGACAACCAGAAAACCCGCTTCAAAGCGAACCCTGCCAACCACGGCAAATTCATCAACACCGGCCTGTGGGCAAAATCGCGGCACCCCAACTATTTTGGCGAGATTGTCCTCTGGCTTGGCGTCACAATTGTCGCCCTCCCCGTGCTGCAAGGCTGGCAATGGGTGGCTCTCTCCTCCCCCGTGTTTGTCATTGTCCTCATCACACGCGTGAGCGGCATCCCCATGCTAGAGCGCCGCGCCGACGAGCGCTGGGGCGGCCAGCCAGCGTACGAGCAGTACAAAAAAGAGACCCCTGTTCTAATCCCCAAGCTTTAAATCCAAATCCTGACACCCAACCCTCTCTTATCAGCTCTGCAAACCTGCCAGACGGTTTGCGTCCTTCTCATCTAATCGCTAGGAAATCCTAACCAGGGCCAAATTGCTTCTTAACTTTTTCTAAATAGTTGCTCGCTAAACTCTCCGTCGTTGTATCAAACAAGATTTCGCTGAATACGAAAAAGGAGAAAACGATCAATGCAAAATCGTAAACGACTCACCAACATTTTAATTGCGGGCACGCTCACCGTGCTGGTGCTCACCGTGTTCCTGGCTTTTCGGGGAACCAACACGGCCGTTGCGGACACAACCTCGGTAGAAACGGCCGTTGTCGAAACCACCGTTGAGCTAAGCGACGACACCGTTGCCTTGCAAGCCCAGGTGGAAGCGCTACAAGCCCAAAATGAACAACTGCGCGAAGCAATCACCACCATGCAGGCCCGCGAAGCAGAATACCAGGCCCAAATCGAAGCCGCCAACCAGACAATTAACGAACTGTCGCAAAGCGGCACGTTGGCCCTTGGCAGCGAAGGTTTTCAGGCCCGTCCGGGGCACAGCCACGACCATTAAAGTAAGTCGGATTGACAATCCGACCTACATTCAGAAAGGAGTAAAAGATCATGAACACAAACGGAGCAAATTCAAACCGTAATCTTTTAAAAATGAAGGTGGCGCTCGCCGCAGGCGGCCTTATTACCACCCTGATTGGGGCTGGTCTGCTGGGCAGCCAGGCAGAAGCAGCGACCACAAACAGCACAACCAACACAACCAACACCATTAACACAACATCTAGCAGCGCCGAAATTTCGCTGCCGGAACTAGACCTGGAGTTGGAAGCAATTCCAACGGTGGTCGCGCCCTCTTTTAGCGTGAGCAGCCGCCCCGTGGCCAACGGCCGTTCCTCAGGATAACACCATGAACGCACACACCTATCCGGATACCTGGCATTCACACACATTTCGCGCCATGGGCTGCCAGATGTCGGTCTGGCTGGAGCTGAAAAACGAAGAAACGGCCGCTGCCCTGCTGACAGAGGCGGAACAAATGTTTTTGCGCGCCGAGCTTTGTTTGAGCCGCTTTGATGCCCAAAGTGAACTGTCTCAGCTCAACGCCAATCCTGGCATTTGGGTACCCGTCTCCGAGATGTTGTGGACCGTAGCCGTTCAGGCGCGGCAAATGGCGCGTGAAACGAATGGGCTGTTTGACCCCACCCTGCTCACGGCACTTGAAGCCGCTGGCTACAAAACATCCTTTGCCGACCTGTCCTTCTGGGCCAAGGCGCTAGATGCTGAGATGGAAACGGCCGTTCCACAGTTAGGCCAATGGGAAGCGATTCAGGTCCACGCCGAAGGGCGCTCGCTCTGGCTGCCAGAGGGCATCCGGCTCGATTTGGGTGGTATCGCCAAAGGGTACGTAGCGCAGCAGGTCGTCAACCTCCTGTTCGATTGGGGACCATGCCTGGTAGACGCCAGCGGCGATCTGACCGCAGGCGAAGCCCCAACTGGCTGGCCTGGCTGGCCTGTGGCCGTCGCCAAACCGTCGGCCAACCCGCTGGGTGAGCGCGAAACACAGTTCCCGCTCTGGCTAGTTAACGGTACGATGGCCACCTCCGGCATTGATTACCGGCGCTGGCAGCAAAACGGCCGTACGGCCCACCATCTCATCGACCCACGCACGGGCCAGCCCGCCCAGACAGATTTACTCACGGCGACGGTTTTGGCAAAAACGGCCGTACGCGCCGAAGCATGGGCCACCGCCGCCCTGGTAGCTGGCAAAAAACTTGCCCATCAACTGCTGGCAGAAAAGAATCTGGCGGCAGCACTCATCGGTCAGCACGGAGAACTCAGTGTCACCCCGGCTCTGGCTCCGTTTTTAGAATTGGAAGCGATTCATTAATTTATTCATTGCAATCATTCTGGGAGAAATATCATGTCTGCACTTATTAACGACGAAACCATCTGGTATCTGGTCCGCTCCAGCGGCACCGTGGCTTATCTTTTCATGGCCGCCTCCACCATTTGGGGGCTGATTGTCAGCAGCAAGTTCCTCAAGGAAGTGGTGCCGGGGCAGCTCTCACTGGCGATGCACAACTACCTGTCCTGGAACGCCATTGGCCTGACGATCCTGCACGCCGTGCTGCTGCTGTTTAGCGGCTACATGGATTATTCGGTCGTCAATTTACTGGTGCCGTTCACCGGTCCGTACAATCCGTTTTGGGTGGGACTGGGCATCATCGGCCTTTACCTGTCCATTTTGACCACCCTCACCTTCTACATTCGCAGCCGGATTGGCTACAAGACATTCCACCTGCTGCATTACCTGACCTACGGCGCGTTTGTGCTGTCACTGCTGCACAGTTGGTTTGCCGGAACGGATACGGCCGTCTTGCAAATCACCTATCTGGTCACCGGGCTGCTCGTCTTCTTCCTCACCGTTTACCGCGTGCTCATGGCCCTGACCGACCGCAAGGCGTTGACCCCGCAGCAAGCGTAACCTCTTCAAACCTGACAGGTCTTGAGAATCGTTAGATCAAAAAGTCACGTTGCAAAACCAAGCAACTTCACGAGCGACCAACCTCATAGACCTGTCAGGTTTTCCACCCCACATCTAGACTTGACAGTCTAGACCTAATGGTCTATACTGTTTTCTGCGCGCAACAAACCGATTTAGCAACCACAAGTCCCAACCACTCTGGGGCTTTTTTCATACCCAAACGAGGAGGTGGGCGATGAACCTGCCCATTGGTTATCAAACCTTTCACAAGGAGACGTTCTTCAATTACCAGATGAATCGGCTGCACGCGCTGGGTTATGCACGCGAAGCAGATATCAAAAAGGCCGCCAGCCAAATTAAAACGCGGGCCGATTATGTGCATGCTTTTTTGCAGTTGGCAGGAGAGGCGAAGAGAGACGGCCGTTTCAAAAACGCGGCCTTCTATCTCCGTGCTGCCGAATTTTTTGCCGAGCACGGCTCCGCCCAGCGCCTGACCATCTACCAGGATTTTCAGGACACGTTTTACGCCGCCTTTGCCGATGAGGGCATCGTGCGGCACGAGGTACCGTACAACGGCAGCGTACTGCCCGCGATGGAACTGCCCAGCGCAGCCCAGCCAGCCAAAGGCACCATCCTTATTTTTGGCGGGTTTGATTCGCTCATTGAGGAGTTTTTTGTGGTGTGGCAACATTTTGCCCAAGCGGGCTACCGCGTCATCGCGTTTGAAGGGCCGGGGCAAGGCGGCGCGCGGCAGCTGTACGGCCACGCCTTCGACCACGACTATGAGAAGCCAATCGGCACCATTCTAGATTATTTTGGCCTGGAATCAGCCGCGCTCATCGGCATTTCGATGGGTGGCTACTGGGCAATTCGGGCCGCCGCGTTTGAGAAGCGCATCACGCAGGTCATCTCTTGGTCGCCAGTCTACGATTGGCTGGAGCAAATTCCAGGCTTTGCCCAAACGCTGGTCAAGCAGATGGTGCAATGGGAAGGTTTTATGAACGCGACCATTCGCCTGCGCATGCGCCTGTTTCCCATTCTGGATCACGCAGTGAAGCAGGCAATGTACATGGTGAAAAAGGAGCAGCCGATGGATGCGGTGCGCTGGCTGATGGGCATGAATCGCCACCACATCAGCAGCGCACAGGTAACCCAAGATGTGCTACTGGTTGGCGGCGAAAACGATTCGTTCCAACCGGTGAAACTGCTGCACAAACAGGCGGCGGCGTTGGTGAAGGCTCGCTCGGTCAACAGCCGCATCTTCACCAAGGCAGAGGCCGATGGACACTGCCAGATGGGCAATCTTAATTTGGCATTGAGCGAGATGACAGTATGGCTGGATTCTTTCAAACCTGACAGGGTAGGGAACGCTCTAAATGAAAAAATTCTCAGCCCAACCAATTAGGTTTTAACAGATGGCGCACGGCCGTTTCGCCACCTTAAAAAGAGCACGCCACCCAAAATGAGTAAACTGCCCACAATTTGCCGTCCGCTGAGTTGCTCCCGCAAGAACAGGTAGGCGAGAACGGCCGTAAACACCGGCTCCGTCGTTAAAAGCAGGTTGGCCACGCTGGAGGGCAGCAAGCTGAGGCTGGTGTTGTACAGGCCAAAGCCGGCCACGGTGGGGCCAGCCGCCAGCAAAATCGTCACGCCCCACCCCAGCCAGGCCGTGCCATACCAAAACAGCTCCGCCGGGGCGGCTATCGTGCCCACGGTCGGCTGCCCCGGCAGTAAGTTGGCCAGCAAAAAGAAGACGGCGGCAAAACCAAAGACGTAGAGCAGCGTGGTCCACGGGTTCAAGCCGCGCTGGGCGGCAGATCGCCCCATTAAGCTGTAAACCGCATACCCCAGTCCGGCCAGCGTGCCGGTAAGAATGCCCATAAAATTGGTCGCCCAGACGTCAGGATTAAGCGCCTCGGCAACAAGCACGCAGCCTGCCAGGGAAAGCACAATCGCCACCAGCTTCGCCCCGCTGAGCGGCTCTTTGAGCAGCCAACGAGCCAGCAGCGCGGTAAACGCGGCCGAGCTGTAAACCAGCACCGTGGCCACCGCCGCCCCGTTCAGCGCTACGGAAAGCGTCCACAAGCCGTTGAAAACGGCAAACAGCAGGCCGTAGCCAAGCAAATAGGGCAGATGCTTTTGCGGCAGGCGCAGCAGATGAGGACGGTACAGGCGCAATGCCAGAAGCAGGGTGAGCGTCACAAAAAAGCTGCGCCAGAAGGCAAGCAGCAGCGGGGGAATGTGGTACGTTTCGGTGAGGTAGCGGATGAAAACGGCCGTTGTCGATAATATCGCTGAACTGGCCAAGGCAACCAGGTAACCCTGGGCGGTGGAATCATCGTGAGTAAGGGTAGACATCGGGGAATTTTAGTGAAAATACGGCCGTTGCCCACAAATAATACAACAAACCCAATGGGACTTACTTTGCGCAAGAATAGTCTGTAGAGGATAATTTAAATAGGTATCCTTGATAAAATTATCCTAGGGATGCACTTAAGCAAAATTTTTTAGCTTGATGCATCAAAGCGGTATCGGCATCCTCATGAATAAAAATCAATCAGAGGACACAGCGTTTCTCGTTCATTTGCGAAGTTCCCTGCTGGTTTTGATACACGCGCAATTATCTCAACCCAATTAACCCCTAGATGTAAACTTTATTGATGTATTTTGCACGTCGTGACAGCGACATCTTAATGCAAGGCAACATTGAAGGTTAAATTGAAATGGCCACACATACACATAACCCCAAGATCCACCAACTCCTGCATCTTGTAGCAAAATTAGCCGATAGAGATTGTGCCGACTTTCAAAATGAAGAAGATTCAATTGATTGCGCCATTCAGGCTTTGACCCAGCTCATCGAACAAAAAAGCAGCAAAGAGTTAAATCGACAAAACGCACACCTGCCATATTTTATGGATAATCTGCCAATCATGATTAACGCATTGGATGAAAATTTTAATTTTGTCTTTTGGAATAAAGAATGTGAAAGGGTAACAGGTTTTAGCGCCGAGGAAGTCATCAATAATCCAAAAGCACTCGAATTGTTCTACCCGCACGAATTCCAGCGCGACAAAATACTCAAAGATTTCTCCCTACTCGGTAATAACTTCCAGGATATAGAATGGACTCTCACCACCAAAATGGGGCAAGAGAAAACGATCCGTTGGTCAAACATCTCTGGACAGCTTCCCGTTTCGGGCTGGAAGGTTTGGGCGGTAGGCACAGACATAACCAGCCAACGCCAAGCTGAAATCAGCCTACAAGAAAGAGAATCACATTTACAGCGTGCTGAATCAATGATTAGCATGGGGCACTTCTACAACAATTTGGCAGGGGATCAGCTCGTCGTCTCTGATGGCATTAAGCATATTTGGGGCTATGATTCTCATCAAAGCATGACCTCAGAATCCATGATCGCGCAAATTCACCCCGAAGATTTAGACAAAGTAATGCCTCTGTTCAGAAAAGCGGCACAAGAAAAAACTAGCATTGATGTTGAGTATCGAATTATTAAACCAGATAAATCTGTTGCCTTTGTGCGTAATGTGTCAGAGATAATCTACGATGAAACACAGCAAAAATATTCGGTTTTTGGCACTTCAATCGATATTACTGAACGCAAACAAACAGAAGAAGCCCTTAGACAAAGTAAGGCACGGTACCAGGCCCTGATCGAAAGTCAGCTTGACCTCTTTAGCCGCTATCGACCAGACACTACTTTAACTTACGTCAATGACGCTTACTGCAAATTTTACGGCAAATCACGGGAAGAGCTCATTGGAAAAAGTTACCTGACGATGGTCGCGCCAGAATTCCAAGAGCTTGCTCGCGAAGAGACAAATCAACTGGTACAGCAACCCAGGACTATCTCTGGGGAGTATCTTAATTTTGCTGCAGATGGCACCCCCCATTGGATACATTGGATCATTCAACCTATTTTTAACGAAAATAGGGAAGTCATTGAACTACAGGCAGTTGGACGGGATGTCACCACTCTTAAACACACAGAAGAAGCGCTGAGACAAAGTGAGTTTTTCTTGCAGAGATCCCAGCAGGTTGCCCTTATTGGATCTTATTATTTTGATTTTGGCACAAGGGAATGGCTTAGTTCACCCATGCTCGATCAGATATTTGGTATCGATGATAAATACTTAAAGGATGTTGAAGGCTGGATCAATCTGGTTCATCCTGACCAGCAGGAAGAGATGCGTCAATATTTAACGAAACATATTTTCGAAAAACAAGATCGTTTTGATAAGGAATTTCGAATCATCCGCCACAATGATCAGCAAGAGCGGTGGATCTCTGTTCTGGGAGAACCAGAATATGATGATTATGACCATCCTGTAAAATTGATTGGAACCATTCAGGACATTACGGAGCGTAAGCAAATCCAAGAAACATTGCATGAAAGCCAGAATCGCTTTTCAGTTATCTTCAATGAAAGCGCTGACTTACAATTGATCTCAAGCGTAGAGCCTGACGGCACATTCAGAATGATGGCCTCAAACAATCGCTACGCTACGATGCTAGCCCAACTGCTCAACAAATCAGCCGAAGAACTCATAGGCAAAACATTACGCGAAGCAATAACTAACATTCTCGGATTTGACGAAGAAGTTTACAACTACACAATAGAAAATTACACTCGTGCGGTCGAAACACGTGAAGTCATTCGCTTTGAGGAAACGTTTTCGACTCCTACTGGGCCGTTTTTCTCCGAATCAATTGTTGCCCCGATATTTGGTTCTTCTAATGAGTGCCGCTTTATTCTCTACTCTGCACGTGATATTACACAACGCAAGATAGCTGTTGAGCAAATTCGCCAACTAAACGAAGAGCTTGAGCAGCGCGTGGTCGAGCGAACCAAAGAACTTGAGCAAGCAAACGCAGAAATCAGACATTTTGCCTATATCGTGTCCCATGATTTACGTTCGCCACTTGTGAATCTTAAAGGATTTTCTGCTGAACTCCGTTCGGATTTGAAATTAATTGAAGACAATCTCAACAAAGTATTACCATTGCTTGAACCAAGTCTCAGGGACAATATGACTCAAGCTCTGCAACAAGATATTCCTGAATCCTTAGGTTTTATTGAGTCTTCTGTAACGAACATGGACCAGTTCACCAAAGCCATTTTGAAATTGTCACGTTTGGGGCGATTCCATCTAGATTTGATCGAGATCAATGTAGATACACTGGTGAGAAAAATTATCAAGAGCTTAAATTACCAGATAACCCAAAAGAATGTTCAAATCATAATTGGTGATTTACCGACTATCATTGCTGATCTTGTGTCCATAGAGCAAATCTTTAGTAACATCATAACGAACGCCTTAACATACCTTGACCCGCAACGACCTGGGGAAGTCATTATTGATGCCGAAAAAGATGAATCAGAGATATGTTTCCGCGTTCAGGACAACGGCAGGGGAATTGCTCCAGAAGATGAGGATAAGATTTTTGCACCATTCCGACGAGCTGGTAAACAAAACGAGCCGGGTGAAGGAATGGGGTTAGCCTATGTGCAGACATTGGTTCGCCGTTATGGTGGGCAAATCTGGTTTAACTCTGAACTAGGCACAGGCACAACTTTTTTGTTTACGATTCCTGTCAATTTGAAGGCAATTAGTTCTGAAACGTGATGCTGCATAAAACAACCTCAACCAAGCGCACCTACATTTATCTTTAGGCATATTGTGGAGTAATCATGGCAAAAATAGATTCTGTAACGATTTTATTGGTTGAAGATAATGAGGGACATGCACGTCTTATTGAGAAAAATTTACGTCGTGCCCATCTTTCAAATCCTCTTATTAAATTTGAAGATGGGCAGCTTGCCCTAGATTATTTTTTTGGGGATGATGGGTATGTTAATATGCGTTCACATCCCCCCATACTCGTGCTGTTAGATTTAAACTTGCCAGTCATTGATGGATATCGCGTTATGGAAAAGCTTAAGACCGACGAGCGCACAAAGGCTATTCCTATCATCATTCTTACGACAACTGATGACGTTTATGAGATCAATCGCTGCTATGAGATGGGTTGCAATGTTTATCTTACAAAACCCATTGAATATGATGAGTTTGCAGAGGCAGTAACCCGTTTAGGCCTGATGCTTTCCGTCGTCATGTTACCGGATGGAGAATGAGAATTCATGACAAACCAGGTGCACATTCTCTACATGGAAGATAATGAAGGCACGGCCCGCCTATTAGAAAAACGACTCGTGCGCGCAGGTTATCTGGTAGACACAGTATCTGATGGTGAAAAAGGCGTTGAGCTTTGTGCCACACAAATTTATGATGTGATTATTGTAGACTACGATATGCCCGGCTTAAACGGTCTTCAAGTGATACAACACCTGCACAGACGAGAAATAAAATCTCCCATAATTATGTTGACCGGCAGTGGGAATGAGCGCGTTGCGGTAGAGGCACTGAAACTCGGTGCCTCTGACTACATGGTTAAAGATATTAATGGCGTTTATTTTGATCTCTTGCCTAACATCATTGATCAAGCTTTAAAAAATCAGCAGCTGTTGGCAGAAAAGCAATATGCCGAAGCAGCCCTACGCGAAAGCGAGGAACGTTTTCGCATGCTTTTTGAAAAGGCACCTAATCCATATTTTGTAAGTGATATGGAAGGAAACTTGCTGAATTGTAACAAAGCAGTGGAGCCACTTGTTGGAAAGCCCATTGAGGAGTTGATTGGTACACACTTCACCGAAATGGCATTTTTGAATGAAGCGCAACTTAATCAAATTGCCAAAATACTCTTTGAAATGTCTGAGAATGTTTTTTCTGATGCTGTAGAGCTAGAGCTTATTGGGCCAGATGGGAAGACAGTGGTAGTTGACCTTCGTATGATACCAATGCGTACAGAGGGTGAAACTCGTATTTTAGGCATGGGTCATGATGTAACCTGGCGAAAGCAAGCAGAAACACAAATGAAGGCGCATATTCGACAGCTGGAGACACTTAGCCGTATTGATGAAGCATTAACTCGCAAGTTAGATATTGATTATGTGCAAAATATGGCCTTGGATCACATGATGGCGTTAAGTAATGCCAATGCTGGCAGTATTGCATTGCTGGATGAGTTTCAGGCGTCAAGCTTTCAGTCAATCGGTTACCCTGAAGCATACAAACAACAATACACCCTTGATGATCACTCTATTCAGACTCGTGTCGCTCGTAAGCGTGAAGCAGAGTGGATAGTAGATGTTACAAAAGATGCAGACTATCTGCCCGTTTTGGATAACATTTGTTCCCAAATCACGCTCCCTTTGGTATCACAAGAACGGTTAGTGGGAATTATTAATCTGGTGAGCGATCAGCCAGCTACGTTTAACGCTGAATTATTTGAGCTTCTCAAATTAATTGCCGCACGTATGGCTGTAGCAATAGATAATGCCCAATTATATGATGCGGGCCAAAGACAACTTGCGGAACTACAAAGCCTTTACAGGCAAGTCAGCGAATTAGAGCAACTGAAAACCGACATGATCCGGTTGGCAGCTCATGATCTTCGTAATCCGCTCACTAGTGTTTTAACGAAGACATATTTGCTACAAAAAATTTTAGATGACCGTTTAACACCTAAGGAGCGTAACTACCTTGATTCCATTAATGTTAATGTGGAGCAGATGCAGGCATTGATTAATGATTTTCTTTCAGTTGAACGAATTGAAAAGACAGTTCAGGATGAATTTGAAGGGAAAGAGGTTAACTTGAAGCGCGTCGTGCAACGTGTGATTGCTAATTATCAACCTGAACTAGAAGAAAAAAAACTGGATTGCCGTTTTTCTGCTTGTCATGAATCTTTGGTTGTAAAAGGTTTCGAGATTGAGCTTCAGCAAGCTATTGCAAACCTCATTGGCAATTCAATTAAGTATACGCCGGTAGGCGGCTTTATTGATATTAGTTTACAGGCGCAGGAAGCTCATGCTAGGTTTCAGGTGACGGATTCTGGGTATGGCATTCCGGCTGAACAGCAACGCAATCTATTTCAACCTTTTTTCCGGGTTCAAGTTGATGAAACACAGTCCATTAAAGGGACGGGGCTTGGCTTGTATCTTGTAAAGAAAGTAATTGAACGAAATAGTGGAGAAGTTATTTTCCAGAGTGAGTATGGCAAGGGCAGCACGTTTGGCTTCGTTCTTCCACTCATATGAGGGAAAAGGCAGTTTCCACTCATTGAATTATAGCAGCAATAGAGGTGAGGAACGGCCGTTTCACAAAAAACACCCATACACATTAGCCATCTCTTGCCAGGACGCATCCCTACCTGTAGGCCAGCCAAATTTTGCTAAAATTAGCGCGTGGACCAAAACAAAACGGCCGAATTTCTCATTCATGAAGCGCTTTGGAACAAAGCCAGCCTGGAACTGCATGACGTGCAGCCCTTGTTTGGCGGCGTCACCGTGCTGCTGCCCGGTTGGACCAGCAGCGAAGCGCGCGTGGGCCGTGTGGCCCCAGGCGGTAGTGAAACAAAGTACCGGCTTCCCCTAAAATGGACCGAAAAAGAAAAAGAGCAGCTCATCCGGTTGTGCGTAGAAAATGATTTTCTGACCATTCAACCAGCGCAACGACCTGGCATTCCCGATGAAGCGCGCCCGATGCTCACGTTGCGCAACAGCAAGCATGAAAGTCACACCGTTGTCAAGTGGGCTGGCGTAGCCGATGCCCGTTTCGACGCCATTTACCAGGCGATGCTGGCGCTGGCCGAGCGCACGGCTCAGCTAAAACCGATTCCACCACGGTTTAACCGTTGGCAAAAAGTTGGGGTTATCGCGGCTCTGGGGGTGGGCGTGCTGCTATTGCCGCTGCCAGGGTATGCAGCCGCGCGAGCCGTGGTTAACTTGTGGTGGCCGGATCGCGTGGGGCTTTTGCTGGTTTTGTTGCTGCACCTGCTGGTATTTTTGCTGGCTGGCGTAGCCGGGCTCTCCTGGTGGGAACGACGCAAACCGCGCTGGGATCATGCCTGGACGCATCCCTGGATGCTGATTGGGGTCAATTTGTGCTTCTTTTTGGCTGGCATTGGGGCGTGGGGATTGGCGGAAACGGCCGTTGCCACCTGGCGTTCTGATCTGTTGTTAACGGCGGGGGATGCGCGAGTGTGGTATGTTTTGTTGGGATATGCGGGGGTGTTTACGGCCGTCCTGCTGCTGGCGTTGGCGGGGCCCCTTTTGCCCCGGCTGCTCACTTTGATTGACGAACGATTTTAACGCACCGAGGAACATCTTATGTATCGACGAGATTACATTATGCGGCAAATTGAATTTATGGTGGAAGTGCTGCAACGTCTGGGCGGATTGGTTGACGAGCGGCGCTACCAGGCCGCCATGACCGTAATCGACGAATCGCTGGAAGAGCTATTTGGCCTGAATGGCACATTGGTGACTCGGCTGTTTGGCCGTGAACCGCTGAGCCAGCTCACCTTTGGCCAAGAGGCGGATCTGAGCCAGGCGAAACTGATCGCTGCGGCAGCCCTGCTGCAAGAAGCGGGCGATATCCAGGCTGAACAAGATGCGGAGGATGAGAGCTTCCCGTTTTATGCCAGCGCCCTGGAGCTGCTACTAACGGCGCTGCTCAATCAGGACAGCACTCCGCTGCCGGAGTATGCCCCGGATGTGGAAGAGCTTACGGCCGTTCTTGCCCCATTCCACCTGCCCATCCACCTCAACCAACTGCTGCTGCGCTACTACCACACAACAGGCCGGTACGACGAGGCGGAAAATGTGTTGTTTGACATGCTGGAAGAATCTGGGGAAGACGAGGAAATTATCAACATCGGGATCACTTTTTACCAGCTTATCCTGCAAGAAAATGATGCCCAACTAGCCGCGGGGAATTTGCCACGAGACGAAGCGGAGGCCAGCCTGGCTGAACTGCTGGCGCTCCGCTCAGAGGATTGATTTAGGCTAATTTGGATTTGATGAAGGTGCGGGGGGTAAACGGCCGTCCCAACAGCAATCGCACCACTTTCCCCACTAGTTCAATCGATCCGATAACTAAAGCCACAGCCAACCCAATTTTGACCATCGTCGTAATAAAAGGCACCGTGGAAATCTCTTCCAGGCTGAAGATAAGATAGGCCACATACAACCCAAAGATCGTCGTCCCAATTTCAATAACGCGCGTAATGCGGTTCCAACGGCCTTGAATAAGTACGGCCGTTTTCAGCACCACATCTAGCAGCAGCGACGCACTAAACCAGGGGATGAGCGCCATAAATTCGGCCGTAACCAATACCCAAAAGCCGCTGCCTTCTTCATCAATACTCACCACGCCTAGCCACTCCGGGAAGAAGTTCATCCAGACTAAAAAGAGCAAGCCGAAGAAAATGCCGGCAATCAGCTCACCCCGCTTGATCCGGTCTGGGTCTTTAACAGGCGGCAGGCTAAACGGATCCCACACGATCTCGTTTTTCTCTGGCAACCGTAGCGAATCACCCATTGTGCGCTCAATAATGGCGAAAATCAGGGTGACTATTCCGGCATTCAAAACGGCGGAACGGCCGAATGAGGCAATCAGGTTTAGCACTTTGTCTAGCCAGTCTGCTCCATTGCTGGACCACAGCGCCAACCCCAAGAAGAGCAGATGCAATACCCCGATAATGCTCACCGTGATCGTAACGACTACTTTGTAGGTGGGAAACAGCTTCGGCCCAATGAGCGATTCAGCGGGGCGATACTGTGCCGCAATTGTTTCTGGTGAACCAAATTCTTGCAGGAAAGCGGCCGTTTCCTTAGCCGACGGTTCTGCTTCCGCACGTTCTTCCAGGGCATCCAGCAGCAAGGAACGCAGTTCCATCTCGATATCGGCCCGCATTTTGCGGGGTAAATTTTCGCCAACCTCGTTGACGTAGCGATCAATCATTTCATTAGAATTCATTAGCATCCTCAATTTTTGCCATAGAGATCACAGAGAAAAAAGATAATTTTTGCGACCTCTGTGGCAGATTATTTCGATTTCAAACCCAGCAGTTGGTTCATCACCACAACCAATGCCTGCCATTCCTGCGTCAGATTGGCGTATACCGTCTCGCCTTCCTGGCTCATCTGGTAATAGCGGCGTGGGCGGGTATCGTCTACCACCTGCCAGTCACTTTCCAGCAGCCCTTGCGATTCCAGGCGGCGCAGCAGCGGATAGAGCGTACCTTCGTTAATTTCCATCCCTTGCTCATCCAGTGACTGCTTGAGTGAGTAACCGTACTGCTCATCTTGCAGCTGGCTGAGCACGGCCAACATGAGTACGCCACGCCGCAGTTCCAGTAGAAGTTTTTCGTAAAGTGCTTCTTTTTCAGAGTTTGTTGCCATGCGTCGCATTATACTGTATGTCATACAGTATTGTCAATACCCAAGTATTTTTGAGCAAGATTGTGGCAAAAAAATACCCTTTTGCGGAACGGCCGTTCTTCAGCCAATCTCACAAAAGGGCATTGATCCCCAACTTCTGAATCTAGCCTATCGCCTACTCAGCGCTTTGCGCATTATCGCCACTTTGCTTGCGGACTGGCTGCTCCGATTTATACAGCAGCCGGTAAAGGCCTTCGCAAAAGAAACCCGCTAGCACGGTAGCAACCATATCGAAGGGATCAATCGGTTTGCCCAATAAGGGGTGGGCGAGCTCATAGACGAATACACTGATGGTAACCGTTCGGATGAGAAATAAATCTTCTAGTCGGTCACGACCCAGCAGACCCACGAAAACAAATACAGTGGCCACAGTGCCCAAAGAGTTGCCCAAGGTATCGGCTATGTGGAAATCATTTATGCCATTTTCGTAAATGAAGGGGCGATAAAACGTACGGGCCAATTCTGTGAGCAACAGCGCCGTTAACCCAATAGCCAGATTAAGGAGGCGCTTTTTAGAAAATGACCATTTAGAAGCTTCAACTTTCACTCTATCTTTTAGCATTCAACTCCTGGCGGAAAGCATGTACTCTAAATTTTGCTTATTAATTTCATGGTAAAACGGCCGTATCTACGCCATCACACCGGCGCAAGTTACCAAAAACGCACCGAAGCATCATAACAAAACGGCCCTGGCAAGCGCAAGACATTTACCGAGGGGAAGGGTAAACGGCCGTTTCAGTCGCGCTTTGTGGCAATTGCAGGTTGAGTCGATTGCTTCCGCAGATCGGCCATCTCGTCAATGGAACTGGCCAGCATTTCCGCAAATTCTTTGTTTTTTGCGTTTAGGACACGGAGAACTACTTTGGTAGCAGGTGGTTGGTTGATGTCACTAGAGAACCAATAAGGCTGAACAGTCATACTCAAATGACGTCCAGGAAAGTCGTAAAAATAGGCGTCTTCTTCAGACTTGCGCTGAAAACGAATGTATTTGTTCTTAAACAGGATACGAAAGTCGCGTTCTAGCTCCTCGTAGTCAAATTTCAGAATACGCACCATCGAGTTGGCAAACCGATTTTTGAGGAGAAACGCCAGCGAAACCCGCATGACGGCAAAAACAACAATAAAAGAGGCACTGGCCACCTCTACCCCGACCCCAAACCACATCAAAATAATGATCGTTAAAAAAGAGATGATCGCTGAAGCGGCCCAAACAATCGGCTGAAAATAAATATGCTGTTTTTGCCAACGAGAAGATACCATTTCCGATCTCCTTCTCACAGTAAAGAATAAAGAAAACAAACTATTGAACGCTACTGTACAAAATCATCTACACCAAACGTGATGACTTTAATCAGTTCTCCCACCTAACAATAGTAATTATCGCTTTTACCGCCACAAAGCAACACCTTTAAGACAATATAGCGGCTGCGGTTTGGGGCTTTTGCATTTTGTGGTTTGTCCAAGCGAACGTGGGAGAAATGGCCCGCCTTCTTGCAAACTTGCTTTCCCGCTTTTACAAATTTGCATCCTGGCTTGAATCGCTTATGATCACAGGGGTATTTTGAAGAATCATCACGCAAAGATGCCAGGGTACGCATTCATTTTCCATCCCTCTGCACCTCTGCGTTCATTTTTTGAAAGGAACACAGCATGACCAAGATTGTTGATCCCGCCCCAGAGGCAAACGAAAACGACTCCCCCAGCGATTTCCTGCGCACGATGATTGCTGAGGATGTGGCCAACGGCCGTTTCAGCGGCAAAGTCCACACCCGCTTCCCCCCAGAACCCAACGGCTACCTGCACATCGGCCACGCCAACGCCATCCATACCGACTTCAAAATTGCTGATGAGTTTGGCGGCAAATGCAACCTGCGCTTCGACGACACCAATCCGACCAAGGAAGAAACCGAATACGTCGAAGGCATCATGCACGACATCCGCTGGCTGGGCTACGATTGGGAAGACCGCCTCTACTACGCCTCCGACTACTTTGATCAGCTGTACGCGTGGGCGCTTGATCTCATCAAGGACGGCAAAGCGTACGTGGATGATTTGAGCCAGGAAGAGATGCGCGAATATCGCGGCACGCTCACCGAGCCAGGCAAAAACAGCCCGTACCGCGACCGCAGCGTCGAGGAAAATCTGGACTTGTTCGAGCGAATGAAAAACGGAGAATTTGAAGAAGGGGAGCGCGTGCTGCGGGCCAAGATCGACATGAGTTCGCCCATCATCAACATGCGCGATCCAGTGATGTACCGCATTCTCAAAGCGCCGCACTGGCGCACCGGCGACAAGTGGGTTATCTACCCCATGTATGACTGGGCGCACGGTCAATCGGACGCGCTGGAAGGCGTGACGCACTCTTTCTGCTCGCTGGAATATGTGAACCACCGGCCCCTGTACGACTGGTTCCTGGACCAAATTGATATTGCGCACCATCCACAGCAGATTGAATTCGGCCGTTTAAACGTGAGCCACACCATCACCAGCAAGCGCAAGCTCATTCGGCTGGTGCAAGAAGGGCACGTCAACGGCTGGGATGATCCGCGCATGCCAACCATTGCCGGGATGCGGCGACGCGGCTACCCGCCGGCAGCTATTCGCAACTTCCAGGATATGGTGGGCATGGCCCGCTACAACCGAATTGTGGATATGGCCATGCTGGAAGCGGCCGTTCGCGACGAGCTCAATTTACATGCACCCCGGGCAATGGCGGTGTTACGGCCGTTGCGCGTCATCGTCACCAATTACCCAGAAGACAAAGTGGAATGGTTTGATATTCCGGTTTACCCGCAGGACAAAGAGAACATCACCACCCGCCAGGTGCCGTTCAGCCGCGAGCTGTTCATCGAGCAAGATGATTACATGCCCAACGCCCCCAGCAAATTCTTCCGCCTGACGGAAGGGCGCGAGGTGCGTTTTTTGGGCGCCTACCTGCTCACCTGTACCGAGGCTATCAAAGACAACGATGGCAACGTGGTGGCGCTGCACTGCACCTATGATCCCGAAACGGTGGGGGGTAATGTGCCAGACGGCCGTAAAGTCAAAGGCACCATACACTGGGTCAGCGCCCAGCACGCCCTGGATGCCGAACTGCGCCAGTATGACGTGCTGTTCGACCGCCCCGAACCAGAAGAGGTGGATGAAGAAGGCCAGGATTTCACGGTGAACCTCAACCCGAACAATCTGGTTATTCTGGACAACGCCAAGCTAGAACCCAGCCTGGCTTTTGCCGAGATTGGCGAAAGCTACCAGTTCATGCGCCAGGGCTACTACGCCAAAGACCCAGACAGCACCGAAGACCACCCTGTCTTTAACCTCACCGTCGCCCTGCGCGACTCCTGGGCCAAAGTAAAATAAACTGCTCCCAATTTCCCCGGAAACTGCGAGTTTCCGGGGAAATATTTACTTTGCCCGCTATTCACGAGCAATTGTAACCAGAGTCCCCTCTTCTCGTTCTGAAATTGTGATTCGTATTGAAATGTCGCCTCTTAGGTAACGGCGATATGTCAATTCATACGCTTCCCAAACCTCACGCCCCCAATTCTTTAGCGACCAACCTTCTTGCGGCATGATTTCTTCATAGAATGCCAGGATTTCATCATGAGAAAGTGGCGAAAGATATTCTAAATAGCTGCCAAACTCATCCTGCGTTTCGGAATCGGGCAAGATGGGCACATCTAAAAATCGTTCCAAACCTTCAACAAGCATGGTAATTATCACATTTCCAGACTGCTCACCGACCAGGAGTATCAACGTATCATAGCCTTTGGTAAATTTAACTGTCTGAAACAAAATCCCTTGCGCTTCTTGCTCATAGGCATCTACCTCAAGCCAGCCGTTTTCTATTACAAGTGCCCGATAAGTGGCCAGGGAATCTTGCAGCTCGCCAGAGATAGAAAAGGTAATTAAATCTCGTCTTTCAATCGCAATGGTTGCATCCTTTTCCAGGGGCACATTCAGAATAAAAGAGGTTGGCAAAGCGGCAGGAACGTCGATCTCAACAGGCTTATTGACACTGTGTATATCTTGAACGGCCGTTACCTCAAATATCTCGTCAAAATTAAAAAACTGCATCACCATTTCCATCTTTACTGGCACCAGCAAATCATCAAACGGCAGCAGTGTAAAAGCAATCGACTTTCCCATCACATTTTCGGGGTCTGCATTTATGAGTGAGCTGGACATCGTCTCAACACCCTCAAGGCTAAATTCCCCAAAGCTGTAAATTTTTGCATCCACCCCATCCATTGTGTCATACGAAACCTGGCAGCTAGAAATATCCAAATTGTTAATAATCTCCGGCCGAATCAGTTGCGCCTCCGTAAATGTTTGCAATAAATTCGTAGCGACCTCACCTTCTACAGTTTCCCAACCCTCATTGACGCCACTTCTGATATAAAGTCGATCTTCGGCAAAAATCATTTCTATCGTTTCCGAAAAACCAAGCGGCGAACCCATCATAAATGACAATTTATCAACAACACCATCCTGTAATTGAACAGCCATTTCGCCTTCAATCATTGTTTCCCCTTGAATCTCCTCAATATCAGAACTCATAACGATATTGGTTTGATAGCTGTTCAGTTTTGCCAGGGAGTTTATGGCATCTTCCAGAGTGACGATATTGCATACTTCAACGGTTGGCGTAGGTATGGGCGTAGCCGTGGCCGTTGCGGTGGGGACAGGTGTATGGGTCGGCGGTACGGCCGTATCGGTTGGTTGCGGTGTGTTTGTCGGCGGCGGCGTGTTTTCTTGGGCAATTTCTGCTGCCCCATTTCCTGATGAGCAAGCCACAACACTCAGCAACACAAACAAGATTAAGAAAATAAGATGCAGTTTTCGGTTCATTGTATTTCCTCTTTTTGGCCGTCTTGGGCACGATGACTCAGTGAAGCCGGCTAATTGTAATACGGCCGTTCCCCCCGTCAACACTTTTTCAACAAGATGATCCCTCTTTCCAAACCGCGTATAATACTTGTCTTGAACGCATTTCCCTGTGCAGAATTTGGGGAAATATAAGCAAACGAGGTTAACCTGTGAACGATTATTTAGTCCGCGCCCTGGCCCGTGAAGCCGGGGTACGCGTGATTGTTTCAAGCAACACCGGCCTGGCCCTGGAAGCGGCCGACCGCCACGGCACCTTCCCCATCGCCACCATTGCCCTGGCGCATGCGCTCACCGGCGCGGCGCTGATGGGTGCCATGCTCAAAGTGCGGCAGCGCCTGGCCATGAAGTTTGAGGGCAGCGGCCCGCTGCAAAAAATATTGGTGGAG
The DNA here is from genome assembly GCA_020634565.1 of Ardenticatenaceae bacterium. Classification (GTDB taxonomy): domain Bacteria; phylum Chloroflexota; class Anaerolineae; order Promineifilales; family Promineifilaceae; genus Leptofilum. The sequence goes on along the minus strand of JACKBN010000003.1, from coordinate 175,137 downwards.
TCTGATAACAACGGCCGTATCCGAGGCTACGTCTCCCAGCCATTCATCGACCTGCCGGATCTGAGCCGTGAACAAATTGCCGCCGCCTTGGGCGACACTGGCCTGCTCACCATCGTGCGCGATGTGCTGCTGCCAGAACTGGTCGAAAGCACCGTGCCCTTGGGCAGCGGCGACATCGCCGCCGAGCTTACCTTCTTCCTCAACCAATCCGAGCAAATCCCCTCCCTCATCGACATCAGCCATCTTGTTGATGAAGAAGGCACGCTGCAAATGGTAGGCGGGCTGCTCATCCAGGCGATGCCCCCGTACGAATCGGGCATCGTGAACCAGCTGCGCAACAACATTCAGGAACTGCCCCCCGTGGCCGACCTGCTGCACAGCGGCAAGACGCCACAAGAGATCCTGACGCTCATTTTTGGGGAGATGCCATACAAACTGCTTGAGGAACGGCCGTTACATTTTGAATGTGGCTGTAGCCGTTCCCGCAGCGAACAAGCCCTTATCTCACTTGGCAGTGACGAACTCAGGCACATCCTCGACACCGAAGGAGAGGCCGTGGTTGACTGCCACTTTTGCCACGAACAATATGTTTTCAACCGTGAAGAATTGGAAGCGCTCATAGACACGATGTAAGCAATGAGATTGCAAAAAAAGATTGCCCAATCCACGCCAGAAAGTAAAGTCACCGAACAGATCGAAGCCAACGACCGGTTCACCGGCATTGGCGTCAACATTGTGGTGATGTCCCTGGCCATCGTGGCCCTGGTGCCCCTGCTTCTTTCTACCCGTTTTTGGGCACAGCCCACCTGGCAAATTATCCTTACGCTGCTTTGCTGGGTTGTTTACGTCGTCAACGGCACGGGCGGCATGATGCTGCACGAACGTTTTCTACAGGTCTGGTTTGCCCCCTACCTCTACTTTGGCATCCAGATTGCCGCGATGGCTGGCCTGCTGTTTCTCACCGGCGACACCGGCAGCGGCGCCATGTGGATTCTCATCCTGCCAATTTCCGCCCAAAGTTTGTCACGCAGTTGGTGGTTTACGGCCGTTGTCAGCCTGCTATTACTCGGTTTAATCTGGCGCGCTTTTTTCCCCAATCAGGGGTTTCTGGAATCAATAGTAGACCTGCTTTCCATTGGGTCGGCGATGATCTTTACCCTGATCTTTACCAGCATTGCCCTGCGTGAAAGCGCCGCCCGCAACGAAATTCAGCGGCTGGCCACCGATTTGCGCGACGCCAACCACCGGCTGGCCGAATACGCAGCCCAGGTGGAAGAGCTGGCCACCATGCGCGAGCGTAACCGCGTCGCCCGGGAAATCCACGACAATCTAGGCCATTACCTCACCGTGGTCAACGTGCAAATCGAAGCCGCTAAAACCATCATGACCAATCATCCCGAAAAAGCAAAAGATGCACTGGACAAGGCACAAAATCTTACGCAGGAAGGATTGGCCGCCGTGCGCCACTCAGTCAGCGCGCTGCGCGAATCGCCGCTGGAAAATCAAACGCTGGCCGAAGCCATCGGCAAACTGGCGGAAGAGGCCCGTGAAGCGGGTTTAGTGGTTGAGGTGCAAATCGAGGGCGAACCAGCACAGCGCGATCCCAAAGTGGAGTTAACGCTGTACCGCGCCGTGCAAGAAGGGCTGACCAACGTGAGCAAGCACGCCCTCGCCTCTCGGGTGGACATTGCCCTGCGTTACGCGCCGCAGCAAACCACCCTCACGCTGCAAGACAACGGCATTGGCACAGACCTGGCCCAAAAGAGCGCCAGCAGCTTTGGTTTGGTGGGTATCGAAGAGCGGGTGCAGTTGTTAAACGGCCGTATGCAAATCAACACCGCCCCCAAACAAGGGTTCCAGTTCACCGTTACCCTGCCTGCCGAAAGCTAACCCCACAACAAAACAGCCAGTCAAACGGTGTCAAAAATTGTGTGCTTTTTTGATACTGACAGGCCGTATGCCCACCGTTTACACTGCCTCCTCATGAAACCCACCCGATCATTTATTTCAGGAGACACCGATCATGGACGACAAAACGATTAATGAACATTTAAGCCGCCTCAGCCAGGCCATTGCCCGCCTGGAGCGCAAAACCGACTTTATCCTCGACCATCTGCATTTGACATTTGTGGACACGCCCAGCAACAATATTCCCCCAGAACTGCGCGAGGTAGCCGCCTTACTGCAACAGGGCAAAAAACTGGAAGCGATCCAGGCGTATCGCCGCATCACCCAGGCAGGATTTGAGGCAGCGAAAACGGCCGTTGAAAAAATGGAACTGGGTCTAGCCTAAGGAACCGTACACCAATGCTCACCAACAAAGTTGTCACGCTGCTTTTCCTACTCTTGATACTGACCGTTGTGTCTTGCAACGCCGCCGATACAGCGTCACCCACCGCTGAGCCAGACCCAACAGCCACGCCGGACCTGCTCACCATTGAGTTAGATCAGCCGATTACTGTGCCCAGGGGGCAAACGGCCGTTCTCGCCACCACAGACCTCAACCTCACGTTTGTGGACCTTTTATTTGAGTCTCGCTGCCCCAGCAACGTACAGTGCGTCGAAGCGGGCGAAGCCAGAATTTCCATCCGCGTCAGCCAAAATGGGACAGCCGAAGAGACGCTGGAAATGAACACCAATCCGCCACTTAAGCAGGATGTGGTGGTTTATGGCGATTTTCAAATTCAGTTAACCGCGCTCAATCCCTATCCTGAAGAGATCGACCAACGCATTCCAGCCAGGCAGTATGAAGCAACGTTTGTGGTGACGGAACGGCCGTAAAACGACCCAATGAAATTAAAACTCAGCCTGACGCTTGCCTTATTCATCATCACCTCCCTGCTCTGGCGCATGCATGTCATGGCCACCCTCTCAGACACCTTCCCGATGGGCTTCCCGCTTCAGTTTTACCTGGCCTGGGGACCCTGCCCGCCAGGAACACCTTGCGCCGAGTTCAACGGGCTGTGGCTGCTATTGGATCTTCTATTCTGGTACGCCGTCAGCGCGGCGCTGGTCGGTTTGTGGAAAAAGAGAACGCGGCTACGGCGTTGATTGCTGCCAGGCGTAAAAGGCAGGTCGCGGCGAAAGGTCCGGGTTGACGAGACTGTAACCGCTCATTTCGTCGGTTGGGGAACGGCCGTACACCAAATTCCACACCGTAAACAGCGCCACCCAAGGCCACTCGTCCGCCGCGCGCGCCCGCGCCGCCAGCAAATAGTCCGCCTGCTGCACTTCCGAGACGGCAGGCTGGTTGCCATCCACTACTGTGTAACCCAACTCCGTAATCCAGATTGGCTTTGACACCCCCGCCGCTTGCGTAATGTCATGCATTTGCACGATGCGCCCCAGGTTGAGGTTGTTGTGAATGTCATTTGGCGCGTCTGGCGACAGGCCAAAGCCGTAGGCGTGCAATGCCAGCACGTCCAGGCAGTCGGCCATGCCCGCCGCCCACAGCTGCTCCAGAAAAACACGGTCGTCCACGGCGCGGGGCGACGTCTCGTTGGTTGGGGCCAGGCCACCGCCCACCACCAGCGCCTGCGGATCAGCGGCGCGAATTTGGCGAAAGGCAACACCCAGCACCCCAACGTAATCGGCAGGATCAGCCACCCAGCCATCAAACCTGGCCCAATGATCTTCCAAATTGCCGCCAGAGCGGCTCCACTCGGCGGCTAAATTGGGTTCGTTCCAGATGATGTAACCCAGAATTTCGCCTCGATAGCGTTGAGCAACGGCCGTTACAAATCCCCCATACGCCGCCAGATCAAACGGTAAGCCAGCCGGATCGTTTTGCACCGCCCATGCCGGCGGCATGTCCAGCCGCAGCACCAGGTTTAGGCCGCGCTGGCGCACCATCTTCACCAGCGCATCGGCCGCGTCCCAGGCAAATTGGTCGGGCGCGGGCTGCACATCGCGCCAGGGCAACACTTGCACAATCGTGTCGAACCCCGCCTCTGCCGCCAGATTGACAATCGTCTCGTCTACAAACAGAGTATGCACGGCGTAGCGCGGCGGGGGTGTGGTGGTAGAGGTAATGGGAGCCGGGGAAACGGCCGTTTCCACCACAGTCACCTCGGCAAACCGCTCGCAGGCGTTGGTGGGAATGGGGGTTGGTGTTGGGGGGACGGCCGTTGCCACCACAACCGGCGCTTCAGTAACACAACCAACTACTCCCAGCAGCAAAACCAGCCAGACAAACCATTTCATCCACCAAGCGTACCAAATTTTGGCCCAGCCACCGGCACGACCGGCAGACGATTGCCCTGCGAATGGTCCTGCAAGCGCCGCGAGTTCTGACAAACATCACCTCAGGCACGTGCCAATTGCGACTATTGGCACAAGCGCATATCCAGTACGATCCCTTGTGGCCGTCGCTTGCCGATTTTATGGCCATACGGCCGTTTACCATCTCTACCTACCCAAGGAGTCAATCATGTCTGATACAGACAACCAACCCATTGGGGTTGATCTACTACATAATCCTCTGCTCAATCATGGAACTGCATTCACAGAAGAAGAACGCGAGCAATTCAAGCTGCGCGGTTTGCTGCCGCCGCGCGTCTTTTCCCAGGAACGACAAGTGCAGCGTTCGCTGGAAAATTACCGCAAAAAACCCAGCGATATGGAAAAATATATTTACCTCATTGGCCTGGAAGACCGCAACGAAACCTTGTTTTACCGGCTGGTGATGGACAATCTGGAAGATATGATGCCTATCATCTACACACCCACCGTTGGCAAGGCGTGTCAGGAATATGCCCACATTTTCCGCCGCCCCCGCGGCCTCTACATCTCCGCTGAGGACAAAGGGCGCGTCGCCGAAGTTGTTGCCAACTGGCCCCATGATGACGTAGAAGTGATTGTGGTCACCGACGGCGAACGCATTTTAGGTCTGGGCGATTTGGGCGTGAACGGGATGGGCATTCCCGTTGGCAAGCTGTCGCTCTACACCGCCTGCGCGGGCATCCATCCCGCCAGAACGTTGCCCATCACCCTGGACGTCGGCACGGAAAACGAAAAACTGCTGAACGATCCGCTTTACATTGGCTTGCCGCAGCGGCGTCTGCGCGGCGCAGAGTATGATGCGTTGATCGATGAATTTATGACGGCCGTTACCGAACGGTATCCCAACGTCATGGTTCAATTTGAAGATTTTGCCAATCTGAACGCCTTCCGTTTACTGAATAAATATCGCAATGCCTACTGCACCTTCAACGACGACATCCAGGGAACGGCCGCTGTGACTTTGGCAGGCATCTACTCGTCTCTGCGACTGACCGGCGGCAAACTGTCTGAGCAAAAGCTGCTCTTCCTGGGCGCTGGCGAAGCGGGCATCGGCATTGCCGACCTGATTGTCTCCGCTATGATGGATGAAGGGCTGTCTGAGGCCGAGGCCAAGCATCGCTGCTGGTTTGTGGATTCGCGCGGCCTGGTAGAAAGCACCCGGACCGATCTGGCAGAGCACAAACTGCCGTACGCCCATGAATTTGCAGCCCAACCAGATTTACTCTCGGCGGTGAAAGCTTTGCAGCCCACCGGCATCATTGGCGTTTCCGGACGCGGCCAAATGTTCACCCAGCCCATCGTGGAAAAGATGGCTGAACTCAACGAACGGCCGATTGTCTTCGCTCTCTCCAACCCCACCTCAAATTCCGAGTGCACCGCTGAAGAAGCGTACACCTGGTCCGATGGACGAGCCATCTTTGCCAGCGGCAGCCCATTCGACCCGGTGGAATACAAGGGCAAAACGTACGTGCCTGGCCAGGGCAACAACTCCTACATCTTCCCCGGCGTGGGGTTGGGTGTGGTGGCCGTGAAGGCGCGCCACGTACCGGATGAGATGTTCATGGCGGCAGCCCGCACGCTGGCTCAACTGGTCACGGAAGAAGACCTGGCTAAAGGGCGCGTCTACCCCTCGCTCAAACGCATTCGCGAGGTGTCGGGGGCCATTGGAACGGCCGTTGCCGAAGTGGCCTTTGCCAAAAATCTGGCTAGCGTAGCCCGACCGAACGACCTGCCAGCTTACATCGAAGGGCAGATGTTCCAGCCAGTTTATCAGCACGATAGCTAATTCGAGTTTGGCCCATTTTTGAGAAACAGAAGAGGGGCCAATCTTATTTTTCATAGGTAAAAAAAGAGCCTCACCGGTGCGTGAGGCTCTTTTTTAGCAAAATTAAGGATAAAAAATTCTGAGTTTATGCATTTTGAGGGGTAGGGATCGGCGCAGCCAAAACTTCTTTAACGCTTTGGATGAGTTCATCTATGGCGATGGGCTTGCACAAATAAAGATTGGCCCCCGCCGCCAATCCCTCCTGCACCGCGCGGTATTGTGTCTTTCCACTTAACATAATGATGGGCAAGTTGGCAAAACGGACGCTGGCTCGCAATTTTTTGCAGAGCGTAACCCCATCCAGATTGGGCATCATGACATCCAAAATCATCGCGCTGGGCGTCATCTGCTTCAATCTTTCCACGGCATCCAGACCGTCTTCGGCCTCTACCACGTCAAAGCCGCCTAACTCCAACATCTGGCGCAGCAGTTCGCGCAAATTGGGTTCATCATCAACTAGCAAAATTGATTGCTTCACGTTTTCTCCTCCAGGTAACTTCAATTTGGGGGTGCTTCTTCTGGTTTTGTATTAAACCACGAGGAACAAATTTTACGCAGAGCAAATCATAGTCCGAAAGTCCTACTCAGCCCGACCAAAACAGGGTGATTTTGCAATTGGGCAGGCTGTTTACAACACCCAGATGCGGCAGACCACCACGATACACACAGCAATCCAGCCGGTGCGCTGGGAAATTGTTAGTAAGCGGCGGCTGGCCCAATGCACCGAGCGTGACTCCCGATAGCGGTTTTGCTGCTGCGCATCGTTGGCCCATACCCAGAGCAACATCAGCAGCGCAGGCAAGAGGACAAACACAATCAGGGGGAGCATGAGCCAGAGGGGCAATACGGCCGTTACGTCCGGCTGCCACCAGGCAAAAAAGAGAATCGCTGCCAAATGGGCCAGCTGATCCATGATGAATCCAGGCCACTGTGGCTCACCGGGGAAGCGAACTTTAATCCAGTCGGTGACAAAATGGGCCACGCCCAACCCCAGCAGCAAATCCAGATGCTGCCCAGGACGCTGTAGCAACAGAGCCGTCATAACCAGGTGAATTAATACATGAACTGCCAAACCGCTGTTGCTCGAAATTTTCAAACGAAAAACGCGGTTTGTTTGTAGGGGAAAATCTGCTAACAAATGGGCTAACAATAAAGCTAAAAACGTTGTCATTCAATCCAATACCGTCTACCAGCAGCCGCCTCAGGACGGAAGCAGGGAAAAGTGAGCAGGGAAACTCGGCTTGCCTGGCAGGAACAACCAATAAATTATCAAATAATGATGCCAAGGCATCATAACAAGGTAGCATTTTGCGAGGGTGTTGGCTGCATACGGCCGTACGCCACCAGTGTGAAGCGGTTAACAACCCGACATAAAAGACCCGCAAATGCGCTAAAAGTCACTTGCGGGTCTGCATATTCACGGGGCATTCACGAACTGTCAGGTAATTGCGGGGGTTTGGTGCAGATACGTATCGTCAGTGAGCTGTTGCAAAACGAACGCGGCCACATCAGCGCGAGCAACCTGGCTGCTCATAATCGCCGGATCGAGGCCAGCGGTATATTCGCCGGTCGCCGAGCCATTGGTAAGCCCGCCCGGACGTACAATCACCCAATCCAAATCGCTCTCGCGCACGAACTGCTCCTGACGCTCTTTATCTTCATACGCTTTACGCAGCACGGTTTTCATCATCATCTTGAAGGAAAGCGGCACCTGTTCACGGCTGTCGCCAACGCCCAGCGCCGAAACAACCACCAACCGCTTGATGCCCTGCTTTTGCATGGCGGTAATGATGTTTTGCGTGCCGTCTGACACCACAAAATCTGGATTATTGGCCGTATTGCCCAAGGAACAGCAAACGGCCTCGGAGCCAGCCAGCGTTTCTTCGACCTTTTCCAGGTTAAGCACATCACCAAATACCAGATACAGTTTGTCATGGCTCACGGTCAGACGAGCTGGATCGCGCACCAATACGGTCACTTCATGCCCGGCTTCCAGTGCCTGCGTCACAATTTCCTTACCGGTCCCCCCGGTAGCCCCAAAAACGGCTAATTTCATTGCTTCTTTGCCTCACTATTTTTATTTTCTTCCATAGCAACTTTAATTATCAACAAAATAGATTTTTTCGCTATGTATCTGGATAGGTTTTACTATTTGTGACAAGATGCAGCTATGGTTTGGGCGTAACGGCCGTATCCTCTGATTTGGGTTTGCGTAACGGCCGTTTCAAAAAATAGTAGGCTGGCACAAGGGCAAAGAGCGACAGCCCCATGCCCAGCCAGTACGGATAATGCGGATCGAGAGAGAAAATTACCCCAGCCAGCGCCGTGCTAAAAATCGTGGCCAGGCTTACTGTGGATTGATACAAACCCAGTACACCGCCGCGCACTTCGTCTGGCACGGTACGTGTGGAGAGCGATTGCAAGGGCGGCATCATCAACCCCATGCCAATGGGGAAGAAGATAGAGCCGGGAATACCAAACCACGGTCCGGTGGCAATCGCCAGGAAAAACATACCAATTGCCCGCAGCGTGCTGCCAATAATCACCAGATTCGCCTCGCCCAGGCGCGGCAGCACCCGCCTGATAAGCAGCGTCTGCGTCAAAAATTGGGAGAGCCCCACCGTGGCCAGCATAATGCCAATACCCAAATCCACGATGCGCTCGCTGTAGTCCGCAAACAATACGGCATCGCCAAACAGGGCAAAAGTGGCCTGCAACATACCCAGGGCAAACTGGCCAATAAAGGCAATAAGCAAGATGGCCAGCAGCGCCGCGTTGCCCATCACTTCGCTGGGAGCCAGCCCACCACGCCGCGCCTGCCGATTTTTCATGCGCTGCTCGGGTGTGAGCGTTTCAGTAAGCGTAAGCCAGGTGATGATAACGGTGACAGCCGCAGCCACGGCGGCCATGTAAAAGGGAATGCGCGGACCAAAGGCAGCGGAAAGAGTACCACCCAGCGCCGGACCAAAGACAAAACCCAGGCCAAAGGCGGCAAAAATGTAGCCCAGCGATTCAGTCCGTTTGGCGGGCGGGGTGATGTCGGTGATGTAGGCCTGAGCAACGATGATGTTGCCGCCCGTAATGCCATCCAAAATGCGAGCGATGAACAGCACCGTAATGTTGGGCGCAGCCCCAATCATGATGAAGCTAAGGACGGTACCAATCTGGCTAATAATGAGAACGGGAATACGGCCGTATTTGTCCGACAACCTTCCAATCATGGGGCCAGCCAAAAACTGCGCTGCAAAAAAGGAAGAGAGCAGCAGCGCATTGTACTGCGGCTCAATCTCAAACTGACGTTGGGCGTACAGCAGCAAAATGGGCAGAGCCATGGCCGCCCCCAGCATCTGCACAAAAACGATAAGCAAAATCGTTAATAATCGTTTGTCACTGTTTCTAAAATTCATGATCAAATGGGCCGCAGCAAAATGATTGAGCGGCCTCTCCTTCAAAATAAGTTGTTGCTTCGTTTAAATGTCCGGTGGGTTTGTGGGGGATAAGACGTCCGCAGCGGCATCGGCGATAACCAGTTTTTCCTGCACATGGGCAATTTGCAGTTGTTCCAGCCGCGCCTCGTATTGAGCCGCCACTTGCTCAAAATAACCAGAGAGATCGCGCCAGGCGGTGGCCATCTGCGACCGTGTTTTGGCCATCATCTCATCTTCTTGCTTGCGCCGCAGCCAGCGCCAACTGGAACGCAAAATGTGGCGCACGTTGGCCACCACTTCTTTGGCCAGCTGCGTCAACGGGCTGGTGGTGACACTTTCTAACACCTGATGCAGCGCCTGTGCCGCCAGCGCCGCCTCTTCTTCAGTTGCCAGATCATCACGCTCCATCATCTTATCGAGCAAATACGCGCGGTGCCAATAGTAACTCAGCTTGTCGGTGGCTTCTTTCACGGTGAGGAAATACAAAATGGTACGGTAGGTGCGTTTAAGCAGCAGCCAGACCAGCTCCAGGGGCCACAATAAACAGCCGAGGCAGCTCCAATTGCTGCGGTTGAGCTGGCGCACGGTCTCTGGGGAGAGGGTACGGCCGTTCCGCTTAGCAATCGCCTGGGGCATGCGCCGCTTAAAAATCCACTCAAAAAACAGATCTAACAGGGGAATAGGAATGAGGATCGCCAAACCAGCCAGCGTGGCGTCTACGTAGATAGCCCACTCAAATTTTTCGTCCTGTGTAATGATTTCGCTCATGATTTGGTTGTCTGCCTGTTCAGCAAATTAGCGCGTTGATCTTCCAATCCGGTGATTAAAGAGCAGGTTGCCGCGTTTGTCAAAGATATTAATCTAATCTGTGTAAAAGCGGGGAAATCTTTTGAAACAAGAAGAACCAATTCTCCCGCTTTTACTTGAGCAAATCACAGAGAAATCGCCCTTCGTTTTCCAAACTATTTTCTGTGATTTGCTACTGCGACAGAATCTCGTTGAGAGCCGGAATTTGTAAGGCATAATTTGCCAGCAGTCGCGTCCGTTCTTGCTGCCATGCCGCTTGCCCACCCAGGGCACAGGCAATCTCGTGCGCTTGTTGGAAGTAGGAAACGGCCGTTTCCACCGCCCCCTCCTGTAACCATGTCTCCCCCATGCCCACCAACGCCAACATCTGCTCCGAGTAGAAGCGCCAACTGGGAACGGCCGTTACCGCCAAACAAGCTTCCCACGCCGCCCGCGCCCCAACCAGATCACCCTGCGCCAATCGCAACCGCCCCTGCCACAAAAATGCCGTGCGCTGCAAATCAGGATACGCACCGTTCTTGTCAGTGGCGGCAAAAACGGTGCCCAGATGCATAGTGGCAGCCTCAACATTACCCTGCGCCACGGCCAAACGGCCGTATGCCAGCGTAACCAACAACGAGTGCCAGGTGATGTCTAGCTGAACGGCCGTTTCTTGCATCTCCTGCAACAAGGCGTCGGCCAGCTCAAACTCTTTTTGCGCTGTCAAAATGGCGGTCAGCACATTCATCGCCAAAATGAGATGTGGCGGATCATCAACCTGGCGGATAATGGCGATACTTTTCTGCGCCAGCTCATGCGCCAGCGGCAAATTCACCAACAAATATTCCCGGTCGGCCCCAATAAAATAGAGATGCCCTTCATTGCGCCGATCGCCGCTGCGAACGGCCGTTGCCAACGCCTGCTCCCAATAAGATCTCATCTCGGCAAAATTGGTCGCCGTCACGCACAAATTGCGCAGCAAGATCGATTGCCGCTCAAGATCATCAGCCTGCTGGTAAATTTCCAGACTGCGCTGCCAATGCGTTCGAGCTGTGCGCAAATCTCGCGCGTAAATGATGTTGGCCAACGTGTGCAGGGCTCGCGCCACTTCCAACTCGGCCTCCTGCGCCTGCAAAATGGTTAAACTGCGGCGCGTTAGCTGCTCTGCCGCCTCCCGATCCTCATGCAAAAGCCAGGTGAAGTAACCTTGCCAGTTGAGGATACGGCCGTATGCCAAACGCAGCGCCTCATGCGTAGCCTGTACGGGAGCCAGTTGCTCCGCCGCGGCCGCCATCACCGCCAAGCCATCCCGCACCAGCGACGGCAGCTGATAAAACAAAACGAAGCTTTCCAATAGTTGGTTCAGGCAATCCCCCTGCCGCGCAGATAACGCCCACTCCCAAGCGGTGCGAATGTTATCAATTTCCCGCTGCATCTGCTGGAGCGTTGCCGCAACGGCATCCCCTATCCGCAGGCGTGGTTCATATTCAGCCAGCAGTTGAGCGTAATAATTGGCGTGCCGCTGCTGCGCCGCTGCCGCCTCATCTCCCAAATGGCTGGCGGCGTATTGGCGCAACAGCTCGTGCATGTCGTAATAAACGGCCGTTTCTCCCGCATCATTCATCTCTCTTTGCCGCAGCAAGGATTTGTCTACCAGCGCCGCCAGCAGTGGCCAATCTGCGCCGGTCACTTGCGTTGCCGCAGCTACCGTAAAAGGGCCACGAAAGACCGAAAGCTGCCGCAAAGCTTGCTGCGCTGCTGGCGCAAGTCGTGCCCAAGTTTGGGCAAAAACAGCATTAATGCTGCGCTGCCGTGGCGGCAAATCCTGCTGGTGCGTATGCAAAATGTCTACGTTTTGGGCAATTTCTGTGGCGATGGCTGCGGGTTGCTGCAGCCGTACCCAGGTCGCCGCCAATTCCAATGCCAGCGGCATCCCTTCAACCAGGCGGCAAATTTGGTTGATCGCCTGCACATCTCTGGCATTGGGCTGGAAACCGGGATGCACTTGCTGTGCCGTCTGCAGAAAAAGCTGCGGGGCGCTGTACGCCTGCCAGGTAGCCTCATCTTCTGTGGGATATGGCAAACCGGTGAGGGGGAACGGCCGTTCCCAGCGAATGTTCAAACGCTCCCGCGCCGTTACCAACAGCTTCACCTGTGGCGCTCGGTCCAAAATAGCCAGCAGCAAGGAGACATCGGGCAAAAGCTGTTCGTAATTGTCTAAAACCAGCAGCAATTCCCGCTCAGCCAGCGCGTCCAGCAAATAATCGGTGGCGCTTTTGTGCCCTTGATGCGGTTCGATAAAGGCCCCGTCACCCAAGGTTTCGGTCACCGTTGTAGCCAGCAGCGCGGGTGACGCAACCGGTGCCAGCGACACAAAAGCCACGCCATCCAAAAACGCCCCCGTCTGCTGCGCGGCCACAGCCAACGCAAGGCGCGTTTTGCCCATGCCGCCCGCCGCCACAATGGTCACCAGACGATTCTCAGGCGCAGTGAGCAGCGCAGTTACCTCAGCCAGCTCCTTTTCTCGACCCACAAACGGAGTGGGTTGCAGCGGCAGGTTGTGCCGCGAGCGCTCCCGCAAGGCACGAATGCGCGCCGCCAGGGCGGCCGTTGCTTCCGTAGGGGAGATATTGAGTTCGTCGTGCAAAATTTGGCGGCAGGTTTCGTATTGAGCCAGCGCCCCGGCAAAGTCACCGGTCCGGGCACGCAGCAGCATCAGCTGCCGGTGAATATCTTCCTGCCAAGCATCCAGTTCCAGTAATTTTTGGGCAAAGGTGAGGGCACGGCCGTATTCCCCCAAACGGCCGTACTGGTCTATGAGCTGCTGGTACGCCGTGCCGAGCTGCCGTCGCCAATGCTCCCGCTGGGTCAGCAACCATGCTTCAAATTCTGGGGATTCATCAAAGTAAAAGCCACGGCAAAATTCGCCATGTGCCTGGGAAACGGCCGTTTCCAACGCCGCCATCTCCCCTGTAGCCAAGGCGGTTTGCAACCGTAAAATATCTACCTGGCACTGGTCACCGGGCTGAAACTGCACCGTCTGGCGCGTCACGTCCCAACAGTCTGGCAGCAGCTTATTCCAATAGCTCAGCGACCAGCGCAAATTGGCGCGGCCCCGCTCGGCTGGCTTGTCTGGCCAAATGAGCTCTACCAGTTCGCTGCGCGGCACGGCCCGCTCCTGAATAACCAGATAGATCAGCAACGCCACAGCCCGATGGCTGCGAAATTGATCCATGCTGCCCTGGCTATTTTGAATACGCACGGTATCCATGAGATGTATTTGTGGTTGGTTTTGTTTGGACATCTGCTCACCCACGTAAACGATCTGCAAACGATTATCACTACACTGTGCCAGGATGCAAGCAAACGAGCAGTATTCTCAGCCACAACCCAAACGTCAAGCGTATCTCGTCCGCTGCTGGCAAGAAATTGATGGCCATTGGCGCTACACGGTGGAACCGGTAGACGGCCGTTCCCTGCCCCGGCGCGGCTTTAGCCAACTGGCTGACCTACTGGCCTTTTTGCAAACCACCCTGCCTGGGGAAAGTTCATGAGCGCAAGCTCAACACCATCAATGAAAATCGTAAGTCGGATTGGCAATCCGACCCACATTTACCAAGGAGCTAAACATATGAACAAAATTGCGACGCTATTGATTATGTTAACTATTTTATTAATGGCTTGCGGCACAACGAATGACGCGGCTGTCGTTGAGGAAGAGGCAGCGGTTGCGCCTGCTGATAGCCAAACCACAGACAATCCTGAATCCAACAATTCTGATGAACCCGAGGAAGAAGTTGTTCCCACGGCTGCCAGCCCAGATGATTCGGCCAACGAGACCGCGCCACCAACGGCCAACACCTCGTTCGACGACCTAGCAGCGGGCACGCACGATCTCAGCATTACGGGCGCAATCAGCAGCGATGGCACCTACACTGGCGAGGAAGTCACCGTGAGCTATGAACCATTCAACAGTTCCAACACAACTGGCAAGCACGAACTGGAAATCTACGCCGACATTGCCCCAACGGAGTTGACGGACGAAACCTTTGTCATCGTTTACGTTCGTTTTCCAGCAGATATTGCCCCCGGCACCTATGACATTCAGGCGCGAGATCGCAATGCGCCAGAGCTGGTGCAAGGGTTTGTCGCCTTCGACAACATCGCCGTCGCTGATTTTGACGAATCGGTGAGCGGTACGCTGGAAATCGTTGAGATTGGTGAACAGATTACGGCCGTTTTCAACTTCACGGCGCATTGGGGACGTGACGAAGCCCTCACGGTTGATGTGTCTGGTCGGGTGAACCAGGTTCCCTTCAACTATCGCTCTGAAACAACGCTGGCCCTAAGCGGCCTTGTGGCGCGTGAATTTACCACCCTGGCCTCATTTGAAGATGAGACGATGACCTATACCCGTCAATATTTTCTGGATGATTTCACTAATGAATTCCGCTGGGACAGCAACTTTAGAGACAACGATTTTGCTTACATGGCAGAACTCATTTTTTACCTGCCCGCAGATATTCAACCTGGCACCTATGAAGTCGCCTACGCGCCACCGGGTAATCAACAAGTGCCGGAGGGCTTTCAGGTAGGGGCCAGATTGAGTTATCAAAATAGCAGTGAGTCGATTGATTTCAGCGCCGACGCGATTAGCGGAACCATCACCATAACGGTTGACGAGCGGAACTACGCCAATGCCACCTTCTCCATCACCGGAACGGATAGTGAGACTGGCGAGAGCCTCACGGCAAATGGCACGTTCCAATATTTTGAAAATCAGTTTGGTCATCAATAGGTCTTTTTTGGCCGAACTTTAACGGGAAACAACCTTATGAACTCAAAAACAAACCCTCTCTTTTCGGGAAAATCTCAACCAAAGCTTTTATTTTTGGCTCGTATGTGACACTCTTTTTACCCATGCACCTTTATTTTGGGGTTGGGCGTGGCCAAGCCAGATCTAAAAATGTCTGAATTTCGATGAGGTAGCCGTTGGGATCACGCACAAAACATTGGTAGATGTTGAACTTTTCGTTCAGCGTCGGTGGCTTTTCGATGGGCACACCCTGCCCTACCAGATAGTCATGCCAGCCATCCACGTCTGGCGTGACGAGGGTGAGCATGATGTGGTTGGTGGCGGGGGCGCATCCATGTGCTGGCCCAGCGTCTGGCAAAAGCCCAGGTAGGCATCGCCGCCGCTACAGTAGATGCGGCAGCTGCCCTGATCTAGTACCAGCTCTAGGCCGAGGATGTTTTCGTAGAAAACGGCCGTTTCCTGCAAATCCCGCGCGTGTAAAAAAGTGACCTGCTGTTCAATTGGTGGTCGGTTTTATCTGTCATATCACAATGGCTATGCGAATCACCCACCTAAGGGTTAATCACCAGAGGCAAATATAGCTGGTAGGTCACCGTCGTGCAGGCATCTTCGGGCAACCAGGGATCGAACAATACATTCCCCAGCACCGCATCACCGCTGCCAGGGCCAATGCCCGCCGGGCCAGAAGGGTCACCCCACCAATTCTGCCGGCGTCTACCAAGATGGTATTCTGATTGACCAATCCGGCATCTACGTTGCCTACCAGAGCAGAACTGCTAATTTGCACATCTGGATTGCCTGATCCAGGACAAAAACGCCGCTACCGTTGTTGGCAAAGCGACTGAACGGGTTACCGCCCATCAAAAACCAACCGATCCGCGGCGTCGTGCAGTTGCTGTTTTGCAGAACGACAGGGGTGGAAACGGCCGTGTTGTTCACTCAAATTATATCACCCGTAGCGCACCTCGGTATGATCTAGTTGGACGTGCCATTTTCATCACAATACCTTCCCACTGGTTCGAGCTGAATCTGCGTACGAAGAAGGTAACCGGCTCGCATCACGGTACCTGTGCGCCTTGCGCAACCGTGCCCCTCTGCACCGAACCGTTAGTTGCTTGGGCGGGATAACAACCATTTGCGAAGCCGCCAGCAACCCGCGTCAACCAGATGATCAAGCTAATCTCGCCACCCAACGTAAGCTGCGTATGGGCCAATAGTAAAGACAACAATTTGTTGCCTCAACGTTATCAAGCTGACATTGTTAGCTAACTTTGCAGTCACTCGATACCAGTTTAGAACTAATGACTAATATGCTGTCTGATTTGACGTGGATTAAGCCGATAGGAAGCTCACGCGTTTTGACCTTCCTAACTGGCTGCGTCACGCAAACGATCCTTCCACTGCCGGGTGAACAGCAGCGGAGATTTGGGATTGCAAGACGCTGTTCGCAATCTGCACGTTATCGCTGGGATCGAGCGCCCCAACCAAAATACCATCTTCACTGTTGCGAACAATCGTGTAATCAAGATTAGCACTGCCACCCTGTAACAGGATGCCTTCCCACTCACCTGGGGCTGAATCTGCGTAAGAAGTCAGGATAACTGGCTCCGCATCGGTACCCACCGTATGCAAAGCACCCTCTACGCGCAAACCAAGACTGCCTGCGCTGCTGTTGAATTTATGACAATCAGCGACTGAGGTGAAGGTATGGAGATGTGGCGGGCATAAGCGAACGGCTCTACCACCATATTGCTGTTCAAACGCAGCACCGCTCCATCGTAGTAATGCATCCGCCAACCGGGTTTGGACCAAAACAATGCGTCAGCCCGGCTGATTCAACATCGCCCGCTAACGTAAGCGCACCATACAAAACAATATTGTTACCCTCGACATTATTGGCAAAGGTGACATTGCTGAGGCTGACCTGATGCAGATTGTCTGCTTGAATGGCGATCGGAGTCAGTGAACTGTGACTAAAAACACTGTCGCTGATTTGCACTGTCGCGGTGGGATTAAGTGAACCGATGAGCAAGCTCTCACGGCCGTTTCTCACCACCACGTTTTCTAACTGGCTACTGTCACCCTGCAAAACGATCCCTTCCCACTCGCCGGGAGCTGAGTCAGCGGCGGAAGTGAAGGTGATGGGGGATGTGGGGGTGCCGATGGCTTGGAGACGGCCGTCTACCACCATCGTTTCTGCCCCTACCGCAAAGCGCATTTCAACACCCGGTTCAATGGTCAGTGTGATGCCTTCTGGTACTGTAAACTCCAGCGGCCACGTCTGGACAAAGTCAGTAATTTCATACCATTCAAGCCCAGGTTGAGGCGATAACGTCACATCGGCGGCAAGAGCGCCAGCTCGTGTATCAACCATTACACGGTTAGCGGCATTGTTGAGAAAGGTGACGTTGTTCATTTGCAGTCGATGCAGCGCTGGCGCTTCAACAACAATCGGGTAACCATTGGTACTCTGCAACAATACATTTTGTAAAGTCACTAGCTGATTAGACTGACCGGCAACAGCCATAGCTGCGTTCGTCGCATTTTTTATAGTTGTATTAAGCAACGATGCAGAACCGGTTTCCGAGAAATAAAGATAGTAGCCGCTAGAGCTGAAGCTTTCATCAAAAATCACCGGATCAAGTTCGGTGCCGTTGGCTTGCAAACGGCCGTTCACCACCATCGTCTCTACCCCCTCCCCGAAACGCATTTCAACACCAGGCTCAAGGGTCAGCGTGATACCTTCGGCACCGTAAACTCTGGTGGCCATGTTTGCGAGAAGTCAGTTACTTCATACCATTCAAGCCCCGGTTGAGGTTTTAACGTCACATCTGCCGCAATTGACTTGCCAGCCTCATTGTCCACCAACACACGATTAACGGCATTGTTGAGAAAAGTGACGTTGTTCATTTGTACCCGATGCAGCGATGGCGGCTCGATAATCATTGGATAATAACCGATCCCTTCTAATGTGCTATTTTCGAGCAGAACTGGGGCATCGGATTCCCCAACGACGGCGATGCCAAATCCGGGACTGTCTTTGAGCGTGGTGTGGGTAAGTACGGCCGTTCCCGTTGGCAGCACAACTACCCCAAAAACACCTCCATCACTTTCTGGAACCGCTTGCCAGGTAATTGGTTCGGCGACGGTGCCGTTAGCGGCTACATGTCCTGCTATCTGCACCGTGCTCAGCATCATCAAGTTCGTTCCTGGCTGCAGAGTCAGCGTTATACCCTCAGGCACACTAAATGATGTGGGGATGTCGGTATTGAGTTCTTCATACCCTTCCAGGCCAGGTTGCGGACTCAAACTTAGGCTACCCGCCAGTGTCAGGTTTCCGCCAGAGGTTTCTATGCCCACCCGGTTTGGCACATTGTTGCTAAACGTCACATTATTCATGGCCAATCGGTGCAAGGCATCTGCGTTAACAACAATGGGATGGGTTAAATTCTCTTCAACTGTGCTATTGGCTAATGAAACAACACCGCCGCTGCTGCCAGAAACAAACAGTGCCGTGTAGCGTGGCGCATGGTCGCAAATTCAAAGTTTGCCGAACCAGAGACGGCAATGCCTGACCAATTGTTTGTGGGCAGATCATCAATCGAGGTAAAGAGGATGGGATTTACGGCCGTTCCCACCGCTTCCAAATGTCCCTGCACATCCAAGTCCTTTCTGGAATCTGGCACCATCACCGTCACACCCGCTTCAATCGTCAGTGTCACACCTGTTTGCACCGTCACCCTGTCGGTAAGGATGTAGGGGCTGTTGGCCGCAGTCCAGGTGGTGTCGGTAGCAATGATGCCACCCACGTCAACAAGTTGCGGTTTGGCTTGAACACGGCCGTTTATCGCTTGACCTAACGCCAGCAACAATGTCACCGGCAAAAGTAATGCCACAAAAATTCCAGCACGTTTCATCGGATTGCCTCCTTAAGGGATGATGACGGTCGGTAAATAGAGTTCGTATGAGGGGGCAACGTCCCATGCTTCTAACCAGGGCACAAACAGCACATTGCCCCATACAGCATCCCCAGAACCAGTTCCGTCACCGGCTGGGCCAGTTTGGCTGCCCCACCAAACGTTACGGGCATCAACCTGAACAACATTGTCATTTTGCAAGCCTGCCCCGCCATTGTTAAAGATGGCAGAATCTGAGATGGTCAACGCTGGTGTGCCGCTGCTAGCAACGTAAATGCCGTTATTGCTGGCATCATGAATTTGGCTATTTTGTAGGGAAACGGCCGTATTGCTAACCACCAAATTATCCACCCCAAAACGGAACTCGGCATGGTCGAAAACGGCCGTGCCATTCACCAGTTGCAGACCAGCCCATTCACCCGGACCGTTATCAGCGGCTGAGGTGAACTGCACGGGGGCAGTTTGTGTCCCCAACACCGCCAGATGTCCGCCATCGACCCGCAGCCCCACGCCATTGGCGCTCATTACCGCAGCCCCCGCCCCGACGGTTAGCGTCATGCCCGTGGGCACAACCAGGCCGGGAGCCAACAGATCGTAACTTTCTAGCCCGGACTGTCCCGGCAAATTGGCCGAGCCGGCCAACGTACCATCACCCCCATCAATATCAGGCAGGAGTAAAATTCGATTTTGTGCGTTATTGATAAACTGGTTGTTTTGCAGGTGCAGTTGATGCAAATTATCTACCTCAACCGCAATAGCATAGCCGCCACTCCCCTCAATCGTACTGTTTTCCAGCACGGCGGCCTGACCATCGGGCACTTCGTAGACGTGCAGAGCGCTCACCGCCTGCTGGCCCACATCGGCTCCGGCAAAGCGAATGCGGGTATGAACCAGCTCAGCCGAACCATCCCAGAAAAAGATGCCGCCCCAGCGATTAACGGCCGTATCGGTAACCTTGGTAAAGGTGATTGGATGTTGGGATGTGCCAACGGCCGTTAAGTGCCCACCATTCTGCATCACAATTCCCGCGTCAGAGGCACAAAACAAAGTAACGCCTGGCTCCAAAGTCAGCGTTCCTGCGTCCATGATAAGCCCACCCTCAAATTCATATCCATCCAAACCAGGCTGCGGAGATAGGGTGACATTTGTTGTGATTGGAAATGAAACGGACGTAATAAGCTGAACGCGATTGGTAATATTTTCCGTAAATGTGACGTTGGTCAGCTCACTCTGGTTGAATAAATTTATTGGCAAGAAGATTCCAAATCCACTGCTACCTTGAATCTGAACGTCCCGTAATATCAAATTGCTGTTGTTGAGGTCAGGCGGAACATAGGGCACGTTTATATTTGCGCCAGATTGGGGCCAGCCATTGATCGGATCGAGTACCACTTCGCCACCATAGCGAATGGCAACATGCTCAAAATGTCCCACACCATCCCAAAATAGAAGGCCCGGCCATTCACCGGGGGCAGAATCGGTAACAGATGTGAAGGTTATTGGAGAAACGGCCGTGCCAATCGCCACGATTTCACCCTGGACGATGATGCCGCCATAGCTTTGACCTAGCACGGTAACGCCTGGTTCCACCGTTAAAGTGATGCCATCTGGTATAAAAAGCGTACTGGTTAAGACATAGGGGCTGTTTACGGCCGTCCACACCGTATCCTCTGTCAATGTTCCCCCAACCTCAACCGTCTGAGGCCCAGCCGCCGCCTCTAATCTTGTCTGCAACAGCAAAAGCGACACAAGGCTAACGCTAACCGCCATGCCTAAAATGAATATCCGACGAATCATCTCGTCCCTCCCCATGCTATTTCTTTTTGAAAAGTTATAATGATGAGCCTTGACACGACTTATCGCATACGCAACTGTACAGCAATTGGCTTAAATATTTGATAACGGAGAACTATATATGGAAAAAGTAGAGGTAATGATACGGCCGTTCCTTCCCGCCGATCAAGCCGCCACCAAACAGCTTATCCTGGCCGGATTAGCCGATCATTGGGGCACGCTCGACCTCACGCTCAACCCGGATCTCAATGACATTGCCCGCAGTTACCAGGGCGAAACATTTTTATTGGCCTTGCAAGAGGAAGAAATTGTGGGATGTGGAGCGTTGATTAAAGAGGAAGGAAAGGTGGGATACGGCCGTATCGTCCGTATGTCAGTCAAAGAAGAGAACCGTCGTCAGGGGATTGGCCAGCTAATGTTGAAACATCTGGAAACGGCCGCTCGCCAACGCCAATTCCACACAATCCTTTTGGAAACCACCGAAACCTGGACAGATGTCGTCGCTTTCTACCTCGCCAATGGTTACCAAATCACCCACCATCAAGACGGCGACACCCACTTTCAAAAAACAACAAATTGACAAGGTTACCTCATCGGTCACCTTGTCCCACCTTCATTTCAGTGCCTCGCGTACCAAAATGCCTGCACCCGCTCATGATCCGCGTTTCGCCGCGACCACATGTAAAAACTGACCCAACCAAACGAGAACACCATCCCCATCCCCGCAAACAACAGCGCCGTCTGGTTCAAACCCCACGCCGGCGCATCCTGGAACACGCCCGCCAGCAGCGTAGACACCGACTGCGTCAGCGTCAGCATGGCAAACTCAAAAGCAAACACCCGTCCTCGATAGCGGTCTGGCACCACAATTTGCAGCAAAACGGCCGAAAAGACCCACATCGTGCCGCTGCCCACCGTGCGAACCAAAGTCGCCAGCAAAAACAAGCCAAACGTAGGTGCAGTTCCCAGCCCCCAAATCCCCACAGCCACCAAAATCATGCCAATGGTAGCGCCTAAAATCAGCCTTGGCGGGCGGCTGCCCAAGGCCCGTCGCATAAACAACGGCCCCAACCCGTGCCCAGACCACTAACCACATAAATAATCCCTAGCGAGGCTGTCCCGCCGTCTTCAATGCGCAGCGTCTCCGCCAGGGGAAACATGGTTAAAGGAAAACATTGTTGGCAAAACTAATCTCCAGCACATTGACAGCGCCCCACACCAACGAACCGGTTGCCTTAATGAGACTAAGAATCAAGAGATACGGCCGTCCCCACAAATAGCGAAAGCCATCCACAAAATCAAGCCAGCCTCCCCGACTCTCTTCGCCCGGCACAATTTGCACAGCCTTCAAAACAATCCGGCTGATGAACCAGGCCGAAAGCAGAAAAGTGAGACCATCTAACACAAACGCCGTTTCTGCCCCAAAAACGGCCGCAACAATCCCGCCAAGCAGCGCCCCAAAGCCAACATCGTGCTCCAGGTAAAACTATCCAGCGCATTGGCCGTCACCAACTCATGACGTTCTACTACCATCGCCACCACAGCCGATCTTGCCGGAGTAAACAACGCACTCAAGGCAAATTGAGCGACCGTCAGCAAGTAGAACAACCAGACCTGGCCCGTTATCCCCACCAGCAAAAAGCCTAACACCACAAATGCCCGCAGCACATCAGAAATCACCATCAAATTACGACGGTTATATCTATCAGCCAAAACACCAGCTAAAGGACTAAATAGGAAGAGAGGCAAAAATCGAGCCAAAAAAAGGTAGCTAATCGCTACCCCAGAATTACTCAATTCAGTTATTAGCTCTGCTGCGGCAATCAAGTTAAACCAATCACCAAGCTGCGAGACCACATTACCCAACCATAAATGCCGGTAATTACTGTTATTCCTTAGCAAGGAGATATACTCTTGCATTGTGAGTACCTGTTTAATTGGGGATCAAAATGAAGAAAAAAAGAGGAAAATAAAAAGGCCTCTTGGCAATGACCTACTCTCCCAGGGAGTCGCCCCCCAAGTACCATCAGCGCTAGCGAGCTTAACTTCCGGGTTCGGGATGGGACCGGGTGTACCTTCGCCGCTCAAATCACCAAGAGACCTTCTTATAAACAAAGATCAATTATAACTAAATAGTAATCGGTCTACAAACTACACATACGTCAGAAAACCGAATTCTCCGTATCAAGTGGAACGTAAGCCCTCGACCATTAGTACGGCTTAGCTAAATACATTACTGCACTTACACATGCCGCCTATCAAGCTAGTAGTCTCCTAGCGGTCTTACTCCAAAACGGATGAGGGATCTAATCTTAGGGCGAGCTTCCCGCTTAGATGCTTTCAGCGGTTATCCCTGCCAGACGTAGCTACCCAGCAATGCCGTTGGCACGACAACTGGCACACTAGAGGTCTGTCCACCCCGGTCCTCTCGTACTAGGGGCAGCTCCCTTCAAATCCCTTACGCCCACAGCGGATAGAGACCGACCTGTCTCACGACGGTCTGAACCCAGCTCACGTACCGCTTTAATGGGCGAACAGCCCAACCCTGGGACCTTATCCAGCCCCAGGATGCGATGAGCCGACATCGAGGTGCCGAGCCTGGTCGTCGATGTGAACTCTTGGACCAGACTAGCCTGTTATCCCCGGAGTAGCTTTTATCCGGTAAGCCACGACCCTTCCACTCGGAATCGTGGGATCACTAAGCCCGACTTTCGTCCCTGCGCGACTTGTAAGTCTTGCAGTCAAGCTCGCTTGTGCCTTTACACTCTACGGCTGGTTTCCATTCAGCCTGAGCGAACCTTTGGGCGCCTCTGTTACATTTTCGGAGGCGACCGCCCCAGTCAAACTACCCACCAGGCACTGTTCCCACACCGGGTAACGGTTGCAGGTTAGAGCCAAACTTAGCCAGGGTGGTATTTCAACGGTGGCTCCACCGAGACTAGCGTCCCAGCTTCAAAGCCTCCCACCTATCCTACAAACTAAGCCCTAACTCAATGCCAAGCTGTAGTAAAGCTTCACGGGGTCTTTTGTCCAGCTGCGGGTAACGCGCATCTTTACACGTACTTCAATGTTCGCCGAGTCCTTCGTTGAGACAGTGCTTCTCTCATTACGCCATTCGTGCGGGTCGGAACTTACCCGACAAGGAATTTCGCTACCTTAGGACCGTTATAGTTACGGCCGCCGTTCACTGGGGCTTCGGTTCAAAGCTTCGCTTGCGCTAACCTCTCCCCTTAACCTTCCAGCACTGGGCAGGCGTCAGCCCCTATACATCGTCTTTCGACTTAGCAGAGACCTGTGTTTTTGTTAAACAGTTGAAGAAGCCATTTCTCTGCGGCCTCCGCCAGCTTCGCTTAATTGCTAACCAGCAGAGGCCCCCTTCTCCCGAAGTTACGGGGAATTTTGCCGAATTCCTTAACGAAGGTTCTCTCGATCCCTTGGTATACTCTACCCACCTACCAGTGTCGGTTTGCGGTACGGTCACTTAAATATCAACGTTTAGAAGATTTTCTTGGCAGCTTGGCTCAATCACTTCTGGCTCTGTAGGCACCGCCATCACGCTTCAGATTCAGGGTACGGATTTGCCTATACCCGTCTTTATCCTAGACGTTTAGCACCCCAATCCAATAAGGGGCTGACCTACCAAACTGCGTCCCTCCATCACTCCAAATAAGTGGTTCCGGAATATTAACCGGATATCCATCACCTACGCCCTTCGGCCTCGGCTGGGACCGACTAACCCGACGCGGATTAACCTTCCGTCGGAAACCTTAGGTTTACGGGGAACATGTTTCTCACATGTTTTACGCTACTCATGCCAGCATTCTCACTTCTGTAAGCCGCAGATATCCTTTCGGTTACCCTTGTATCTCTTACAGAACGCTCTCCTACCATAGACTTAAAGTCTATCCGTGGCTTCGGTACTATGCTTTAGCCCCGTTACATTTTCCGCGCAAAAGCGTTTGACCAGTGAGCTATTACGCACTCTTTAAGGGTGGCTGCTTCTAAGCCAACCTCCTGGCTGTCAAAACACTCTCACATCGTTTCCCACTTAGCATAGATTTGAGGACCTTAGCCGTCGGTCTGGGTTGTTTCCTCTCGACTATGAAACTCATCTCACATAGTCCGACTGCCGCATTTTAAAGTATAGGTATTCGGAGTTTGGTTGAGGTCGGTAAGCTTGCGCCCCCTAGCTCATCCAGTGCTCTACCCCTATACTAAACACGCGACGCTAGCCCTAAAGCTATTTCGGAGAGAACAAGCTATCTCCAAGTTCGTTTGGCATATCACCCCTACCCACACGTCATCCCCTAATTTTGCAACATTAGTGGGTTCGGCCCTCCACGAGAGATTAATCTCGCTTCAGCCTGCACATGGGTAGCTCACTTGGTTTCGTGTCTAATTCCAGCGACTCTATTGCCCTATTCAGACTCGCTTTCGCTGCGGCTCCGTCTGTTTCTGACTTAACCTCGCCACTGAAATTAACTCGCTGGCTCATTCTCCAAAGGCACGCCGTCACACATTGCCCGAGGGCCATAGTGCTCCGACCGGTTGTAAGCACACGGTTTCAGGTTCTATTTCACTCCCCTTACCGGGGTCTTTTCACCTTTCCTTCACAGTACTTGTTCACTATCGGTTGTCAAATGTATTTAGCCTTGGGAGGTGGGCCTCCCAGATTCCGACAGGGTTAGCGTGCCCCGCCGTACTCAGGAACATTGCGAAAGTTTATTTGGTTTCGTATACAGGACTGTCACCTTCTATGGTCTAACTTTCCAGAAAGTTTTACTACCAAATAAATTTATCACTTTCATATGCAAGTCCTACAACCCCGCTACCATATAGATAACGGTTTGGGCTGATCCCTTTCGCTCGCCACTACTCAGGGAATAATCTCTTTTCCTAGGGTTACTAAGATGTTTCAGTTCACCCCGTTCCCCTGCTATCCTATGTGTTCAGATAACAGTACCAGGGCATCGACCCCTGGTGGGTTTCCCATTCGGACATCCTCGGATATAGCGTCTGCACACAACTCCCGAGGCTTATCGCAGTGTACCACGTCCTTCATCGGCATTTGACACCAAGGCATCCACCGTGCGCCCTTAGTAGCTTACACACATGATACGGAGAATTCGACTTTCTCACGTACATTGTTGTTGTTTCTTGATGCACAATTTGTAGAAATTTTGCGATTACTATTTAGTTATTAATGTGCTGGTCTTAACAAGACCGACTAGCTACCTTTTGAGTAACTAGTTTTTGGAAATAATCATGACAATTCTTTCCAAAACCAACCACACAACAAGTTGCATATACTCTAAAAATGAAAAAGTCCAGCATTTAGCCGGACTTCACGGTAATTTGAAGGCGACTAAATATTTATCTAAAATCGGCAGCTTTTCAATCAAAATTGACAAAAACCCTTGATCTTTGAAAATAAGACATGGAGATGAGGAGGCTCGAACTCCTGACCTCCGCCGTGCAAAGGCGGCGCTCTCCCAACTGAGCTACATCCCCTAAAAAGGTGGGCCTGGTTGGACTCGAACCAACGACCTCTCCCTTATCAGAGGAACGCTCTAACCGGCTGAGCTACAGGCCCTTAGTTATTAACAACACGGCTAAAAAAGCTGAATCTACTAATAAGGTACTAAAGACCTTAACAACTGAAGAGTGATAAAAACAATAGGTAAGTTGGGACACCTTGTTTGCACAATGATGTTTGACCTGGAGTGTGCAAAACCTCTCGGTCTTACAATTACTCCTTAAAAGGAGGTGATCCAGCCGCAGCTTCCGCTACAGCTACCTTGTTACGACTTCGTCCCAGTTACCGACCCCGCCTTAGGCGGCTGCCTCCGTAAGGTTAGCCCACCGACTTCAGGCGTTGCCAACTTCCATGACGTGACGGGCGGTGTGTACAAGACCCGGGAACGTATTCACCGCACTGTTGCTGACGCGCGGTTACTAGCAACTCCGACTTCATGCAGGCGAGTTGCAGCCTACAATCCGAACTGAGACCAGCTTTGGGGATTGGCTCCGCCTCGCGGCTGCAACCATTGTACTGGCCATTGTAGCGTGTGTGTAGCCCAGGACATAAAGGCCATGCTGACTTGACGTCATCCCCACCTTCCTCCGGCTTATCACCGGCAGTCTCGTTAGACACATGTAACTAACGACGAGGGTTGCGCTCGTTACAGGACTTAACCTAACACCTCACGGCACGAGCTGACGACAGCCATGCAGCACCTGTATAGCCTCCCGAAGGGTCGTTCCTCTTTCGATTCACTACCAGCTATATGTCAAGCCCTGGTAAGGTTCTTCGCGTAGCCTCGAATTAAACCACACGCTCCGCTGCTTGTGCGGGTCCCCGTCAATTCCTTTGAGTTTTAGCCTTGCGGCCGTAGTCCCCAGGCGGTCAACTTAATGCGTTAGCTACAGCACAGAAGGGGTCAATAACCTCCTACGCCTAGTTGACATCGTTTACGGCTAGGAATACCGGGGTTTCTAATCCCGTTCTCTCCCTAGCTTTCGCATCTGAGCGTCAGGAATGGCCCAGAGAGCCGCCTTCGCCACTGGTGTTCCTCCGATATCTACGCATTTCACCACTACACCGGGAATTCCACTCTCCTCTACCATCCTCAAGTTTCCTAGTTTCGAACGGCCTCTCCCAGTTGGGCCGGAGCTTTCACGTCCGACTTAAAAACCGCCTGCATGCGCTTTACGCCCAGTAAATCCGGATAACGCTCGCCTCCTACGTTTTACCGCGGCTGCTGGCACGTAGTTAGCCGAGACTTATTCCTGGGGTACCGTCCTTTCTCTTCCCCCAGAAAAGGAGTTTACAACCCGAAGGCCTTCATCCTCCACGCGGTGTTGCTGCCTCAGACTTTCGTCCATTGGGCAATATTCCTTGCTGCTGCTACCCGCAGGTATCTGGTCCGTGTCTCAGTACCAGTGTGGGGGTCACGCTCTCACGCCCCTACCTGTCTTTGCCTTGGTAAGCCATTACCTTACCAACAAGCTGATGGGCCGCAGGCCCCTCCCGAAGCGCCGGAACTTTAGTCATTGCTTTCTAAGCGCAAAGACATCTGGGGTATTAGCCACCGTTTCCAGTGGTTGTCCCCCTCTCCGGGGCAGGTCACCTACGTGTTACTCACCCGTTCGCCACTCTCACCTTCAGACGAATCCAAAGGATCCCGTTCGACTTGCATGCATTAGGCACACCGCTAGCGTTCATCCTGAGCCAGGATCAAACTCTCCATAAAGAGAATTTATATCCGTGGTATTACCACAGAACTACTTTTTTGATTTGACTCTAGAACCCAAGCTTTACTGTCTTGTTTTCATCACTCTTCAATTGTCAAGGTTCTTTTCACGAAAACTCACACCACTCATAGAGAACAAAAAACGACTCTGAGCGAGCCGCTTCGTTTTTGCTACTTCTCTTATGCTCTTAAGCTGGGTGTGAACTTGTGATGGATGTTTTGCTCTTTGCAACGACATCCGCTGTTATCAACAGCGCGGTAATTTACCACACAAAATTTGTGTTGTCAAGTACCATTTTTATTTGTTTTTGATTTGTTCGTGAGCACTTTTTTTATTTGTTTGTGTCTCACCAACGAGTCGGGATTATAACTACGCCCATTATCCATGTCAAGGCGATTTTCAAGAGATTTCTACATTCGTTTTGTTTTTGGCTATTCAATCCGCAGTTAAACATGTTCCCGTGTTGCTTCCCATACCTTATTATATATAAAGATTTTTCACCAACTTTTTTGAATTACCAGAACTGACGGTCTTTTAGGCATAGTAGAACAGTTATGTCGATCTATTTGATACAGTTTTTGATTTTTCTTGCTCAATATGTCTTGTTTTGCGTTGAAAAACAAGATTGTTAATTTGCGAAAATTGATAGATCGTTGGTTGCTAAGCGTAAATTTCAAGGATTTGTTTGCGCAATTCTTCGACGGTTGTATGTTGCTGGATGAGAGGATGATCTTCAATAAGCTGCTCTAACAAGGAAAGAGCAAGGCTAAAAGTTTCGCTGCGGTTCGCACCAAATACGGCATTTAGCGTACCGTGCGCCCGACCCAACTCAATAACCTGCTGTGGGGAAACCCGGATAGAAGTCCAACTTGGTTCCTTCTCATCCGTTGTTGGCAAAGGCAAATCCCACAAAAGATAGAGCGATTCTAAATCAGTTATCCCTTCTGGCATTTCACGGTTACGATCGGCAACAGCACGACGTAAAGCTTCCAGGCGCGCAGAAAGAACAGTTATGGCTAGATCGGGCACATCGGCACGACTAATTTCGTCTGCCAACAGGTCCGATAACTTTTTCATTTGTTTTTTTTGGGATTTGGCTAGGGCTACGTAGACATTTTGCCGACTCACATTGCGAGACGGCCGTCCTCGTTTTGGCTTTTCTTTAAGAAGCGCAGCCAAAGTGCTGGCTCGCTCTTTAGCCTCACTCTCTCGTTTTTCTTTTTTTTGGCTCATGAACCTAACTTATGCCGGTGCCCGGCGGTAATCGTCATGTTGTTCGAGGAACTCAGCAACAAACTTTTCGTCAATCTGGGGCAAATCATCGTGAGTTAAGAATTCCAGGCAAAGATGCAAACATAGTAAGCAAATGCTGCGAGGATAGCCACGTGTTTCTCGCCAAATTGGCAAAATCGCGTCGTCAGTGAACAAAACGCTCTGTTTTGAATCACGGCCCGCCGCCAGAAGACGATACTCAATGAGTGATTTTGTGTCATCAGGCGTCAGCGGGTCTAGCGAAGAACGTGTAGCCACTCTGTCATTGAAATCTGGCGACTCACGTAAATTGATGTCTAGCTCCGGCCGACCCAACAAAACAAGCTGGTAGGCTTTGCCGCCACGCGGATCTCGAAAATTGAGTAAACGTCGTAGTTCTACGAATTGCTCTGGGCTTAACTCATGCGCTTCATCAATGATAATCAGCGGCAAGATTCCCCTTTCGCTTTCTTCAACCAAAAAGGCGCGAAATTCGTTGAGCTGATCTTCTGTGGCCCGACGAGTACGCAAGCCAAATTCAGCTGCAATTCGGCGCAAGAGCAGCAAGCCACTCTTTTTTGGTGCTTCATCGATTTTGGCAGCCGTAAAATCTGGCCGCCGATCGTATCGACTGTGGAACCAGGAAGCGAGCGTTGTTTTCCCTGTGCCTATTTCACCCACAATAACTGAAGCCCCCTGACCTGCTTCCACCATGTAGCTCACCTTGGATAAGGCACGCCTGGTTTCTGTAGATAAATACATGAATCTGGGGTCGGCTTCAATGGTGAACGGAGGAACAACAACGCCCAGCCTGTCCCAATCTGGTGAATATTGGTTGAAATCAAGGGCAAAAGGAGTCGTTTCGTTCATTGCAATATGGTATATAAGTCATAATCGCTTGTCAAGAGGGTGATAAACACCCGAAATATGGGGTAATTAGCCATATAACATGCGTTATTTTTAAATCTATAGCATATAGATTAGTTGACATAGGCTATTTATTCTGATAGACTGGCCAAAGTTGCAGATTATGTATATCAAAAACACGACAATTCGCCAATGGTGCATTACATTAGGCCAAAGGTGTAATCTATTCGGTTTATTTCCGCTTTTGGAAGATTAGAAGCAACGGCCGTTCTGCGTTGCGACTGCATAATTTGCGAGGATTGTTCGTAAACTTTTCCGCTTTATGGACACATAAAAAAAGGCCAAGCGTTTAAACGCCTGGCCTTGATTTGTATAAGCAAGCTACCACTTCAACCTGTTTTGGTGCCGCCAACACCTTTTAAGACAGTGCCCCTTTGATGGGGAGGGGGATTTTTTGTCCCCAGGTAGCTCACTAATGCTGGGTAGAAGCATATCATAGGGCTTTCTGCCTGTCAATGGATCAGATGTGCTGATCCTATATTGACAGGTGTAGTTAAGGTTGCCTCTGCCCACAAAGTCGAGCCGTTTGTGGGCACGCCACGTCACGCTATTTCGAGCGAGCTGCTGGCCGCGCAACAGCGTTTGCTGCAACTACGCGCCCAGCTTCACGAATCCCGGTCAGATACAGAGAAGCAGCAGATTTCTCTGTTTGATGCGGGAAAGCTTGAACAACGGCCGTTCCCCGAACAGACTCCCATCTCCCAATTACCGCCCCATTTAGGCTGGGAAAGCACGGCCGTTACAAAAACGGTACGCCGGAGCAACCCACAACAAGAACAAATTATCGCTACGGCCGTTTCTACCAAGACGGCCGTTTCTGATTCCCCCACCCTGCCCCAAACCATCAAACTGTATCCCGATGTGGCAATCGGGCTGCTGCGGCAGGAGCAGGTGGCGGCTGGTCGCTTGTGGCTGCTGCTGCAAGCGGTGGATACAACTGGCTGCGGCTGGGTTGATGAACATCGTGCCCGACAATTGTTTACCAGTAAACGGGGCAAACTACGGTTTTGCGGCACGCGACAGCTGCGCAACCTGTTGGCACAAGGAGAAACTACTTTTTGGGAGCGGCAGAACGGCCGTATCTGGCTGCGCTCAGTGGCCAAGGTGGCGTTTGCGTTGGAGATCACCCGACTAAAAATGCGCCCGGTTGCGCTGCCGGTGGCCGTTTTGCGGCAGAAGATTGGCACAGTGCGGGCGCATCTGTACGCTACATTTCACAGCAGTCGCACCGAGGCAGACCGCAGCAAAAAACCCATTGCCCGCACCACCGTTGCCCGCCTGACGGACGTAAACCCGCGCACGCAGCGCCGCTACGAACGCAAAGCCAAAGTGAAGCGCCAGGCACAGTTTGCCATTGGCCCACAAGCCACAACAGACAATCTGCAAGCGCGCGGCTGGGAGCAGGGACAAGCTACATTTCAATTTAAGGATTTCAATGGACAGCAGGGGCCACAGGGTAAAAGCTACGTGGCCTGGCAGCTGCCAAATAGCTATGTGGGGCCACACGCCCCTCAGCCAAAAGGACGCCAAAAGCGAATCAATCAGACGTTGACAGACCTGTTTATGCAAGGGATAACGGGGAACGATCAACGTCTGTCGGTGACGCGGCGCTTTTTTGACAACGGCCGTTTAGCAGCAAAGTCATACCTGCGTAATCCCGAAAACGATCATTACTGGCGCGGAAATGGTAACGGCCGTTACCAACTGTGGCAGGTAATGGAACGCTGCAATTTATAGGGCTCCAAATTTTTTTAAATGGATGCGGAAAAAATGATCCACCATTCTAGGGATTAAATGATATTATTAGGGAATGATAGAAAAACCAGAAATTCACGTTCTTGATCTCAATTTTCAGGGGTTGCCAGAAATAACGGCTGCTTACCTCATCGTTGGTCCAGAAGGGCCAATTTTGATTGAAACGGGTCCTGGCTCCACATTACAAACACTTTTGAGCCAGATTCGGCAGCATGGGTATGAACCCGAGCAAATCAAGCATGTGCTGGTCACCCACATTCACCTAGACCATGCGGGGGCAGCGGGTTGGTGGGCACAACAAGGTGCCCAAATCTACGTACACAGCTTCGGTGCCAGACACCTCATTTCCCCAGAAAAATTGCTGGCCAGTGCCCAACGCATTTATGGCGACAAGATGGATACGCTTTGGGGGGAAATGCTGCCAGCACCAGCAGAAAACGTCACAGAAGTGTTTGACAACGATGTGCTTGAACTGGCTGGGTTGACGATTACAGCTCTGGAAACGCCAGGGCATGCCCGTCATCATCACGTTTATGTTTTGGGGGATGTGGCCTTTGCCGGTGACGCCGCCGCTGCTCGCTTGCCCGGTTGGGACCTTCCTGACGTACCGGCCCCACCACCAGAATTTGAGTTGGAAGTGTGGGAAACAACGCTAGATCGCTTGCTGGCCCAGAATTTTCAGCGGATTTACCCGACTCATTTTGGCGCGGTTGATGATGTTGCGGGACATCTGCTGGCCGTAAAAGCGTTGGTGCGCGAAACGGTCGTTTTCATCAAAGCCCAAATAGATGCTGGACACAATCGGGACGAAATCGTACCTATCTACGAAAACTGGTTTGCTGAGCGAGCCAAAGCTGCGGGATTAACCGATGAGGGCATTGCCCATTACGCCGCTGCCAATCCACTTTACATGAGCGTGGATGGCATTATGCGCTACTGGCGGAAGCAAGTGCAGGCGTAACCGGCACATTCAACGTCACGCGGGTGAACTGGTGTGCGGCCGTATCTACCGTTACCTCACCGCCGACAACCGCCATCATGGTGCTGTGCAGCGCCAACCCCTGGCCCGACCCCGATGTTTCGCTGTTGCCCAACCCCACGCCATCGTCGGTGATGATGATGGTGAGTTCATCGGTGTGCTGCATGGCGATGGTGAGGGTTAACGGCCGTTCCAATTTGCCACCCCGTCCATGTTTCGCCGCATTGCGCACCACTTCACGCGCGGCATAGAAAACAACTTCGGCCGTTAGCGTGGGCAACGTCTGAGCCGCTGCTTCTACCTCTGCCGAAATTTCCCACTTGATTTCGTCAAACACAGTCGAAAAATCATTCTCCACGATGCGCTGGAAGGCAGTGACAAAGCCTAAACGCGCCACCTCCGGGGCCGACGTGGTGGGCATGTCATGCAGCAGGTCCGAGATTTGCTTGTGGGCATCGGTCATGAGCTTGAGCGCGCGCTGTGTCTTTTCATCACCGGCCTGGCCATTGGTCGCTGCCCCGCTGAGCGCGATGAGTGCAGCCTGAATGTCGGGCAAAATATCGTCGTGGAGCACGCGGCGGGTCTTTTGGTCGATGATTTGCGATTGGGCCAGCCGCTGCCGCTGAATTTCCATCAGGCGACGGGACATTTCGGCACTGGCGTGGGTATCAATAAGCCGTTCACTGATAACGCGGGCAATCTCAACTTCTTCCTGCGTGTAGAGGCCGCTGTCACTTTTTTCGCCCAGCAACAGCACCCCAGAGAGTCCACGTTCGCTCCAGAGGGGGATGGCCCAAATGGCGTCACCAAACTCGTCAGCGTCCAGCGAAATCATTTCGTTCTCGGCCCCGCTGAAGCGGCTGGTGATGTGGGTTAACGTTGGCAAAGGGGGTGCCGACGCCGGATAGCTAATGGGTGACCCGACCAGGGGCGCCATCGGCCCTAACGCAGCAAGGTAGGCCACGCGGGCATCCAGCACATCGGCACAGAGCGCATAAAATGGGGTGATAAAGTCTACTTCCTGCGGATCTGTTTGGGCGATGAGCTGCTCTAGCAAACGGTTACTGGCGACAAACGGCCGTAATTGAGCGATATATTTCTCCCGTTCGGCAAAGGTGCGCCAGCTGATCATGGCAAAAAAGAAGGTCATGAGCATGGCAGTGAGAAGGAGGGAGTATAACGGCCGTAACTGAATGGCAATCGTGCCGCCAATGGCTAGGCCGTAGCCCGCTGCCAGAAAAACCGCCTGCCGCCATTGCCGCCTTAAGCCACCACGAGGCAACGTCTTGCCTGTAAACACCTCATACGACACCACAGCGCGACCCAACAACACAATCACCATGCCAATAATGCCGGAAATCAGCAAATCCAGAATGGCGATGGTGAGCTGGGCTTCCAGGTAAATCTCTAAAAAGGTACGTTGGCGCGCATCTTGCACAATCCACAGCATAACGCCGGTAACAAGCAGCGACACCACCATGAGCGCTAGAGAAGCCGAGGAAAGCCACGGCTGAGCGCGGCGACGAGCCACCAACCCCATCACGCGCCGGGATGCGGCCGGTTGGCGCAGGGCATTGAGCGACAAACCAATGCACACCAGCACGTAAATCGAATAGCCCACAGCCAAAAGTGGGATGCCTGCAATGGAATAGCGAATAAAGCCGCGCAGCGGATTAAGCGCACGGGAGGGAATGGCTAGCAGCAGCACGCCAGCAAATAAGGCCAAGAGGCCAAACAGCAACATGCCGGTGGTGAGCGTGAGCCATGGTTTTTGTCTGCGGCGGAGGGGACTGTGCGGCACGTTCCAATAACCTGCGTACCAGAGCATGACGATGTACCACGCATAGGGCAGCATAATGGCTGGGATGAGTCCCGCCGTCCACCAGAAAATCATGTTGCGCCAGGTTAGATTAGTGAGCCCTAGTCCCACAATGGCGGTGTGGCTCACAAAAAAGAGGGCTCCCAGCAGCAAGCCCACCGTCGCGATCCAAACGCCCCAATCTCGCCGCTCTGAATTAAACACAACGGTAAGCCCCAGCCAGGTAAGCAGGATGGTGTTGAAGAGGCTTACGGCCATGATGGCCCAATCAAGGAGGAGGATATCGCTCATGTTCGGTGAGCGGTAAGCGGTGGTCGGTAATCGGTAAATTCACCGATTACGGATTACCGTTTACCGATTACGGGTCATTCCCAAGGTGTCCATTCGCCATGCGCGTTTAGGATGTGGGGAATACCTTCTTCGTTCCAGTGAATAAATTGGCCAGCATTCAGGATGATGGCCACGCGGGTGCGGGCGACTTTTTCGTCGGTGGTGGTGTCGTTGAGGCCCCAGGCGGTATAGATTTGGCCGTTGATGCGGCTGATGGTGCGCTTGTCGCGGAAGCCCATGCGGCTGGCGATTTGTTCGTTGCTCATGCCCTGGGCCACCATACGCGCCACGGCTTGCTCGTTGGGTTCCAGGATGTCCATCGGGGCGTTTTCATCTTTGCGGCGCACTTCCTGCACGCGGGATTCAATATCGGGGTCGATGAAGGAACGGCCGTTCACCGCATCTTCCAACAACGGCACAATCATCGTGGGCAGGAGGTAGTTGGATTTGCGCACGTAAGCGTAATGGCTAAGGATGCCGCTGCGCCGAAACGCACGGTAATATTCATCGTCATCCTGAATGGAGTAGAAAACTACGGGTAATCTGGGAAATTCGCGGCGGATGGCAACGGCCGTTTCAATGCCATTCATCACCCCCGCTAACTGGACATCCATCAAAATAACGTCTGGCGTTTGGCCCAGGCAAAACTCCAGCGCCTCTTCACCCGTCGGGCAATCGTGCAATACCTGCACCGAGCCTAAATCTTCCAAACCAGCTTTGAGCGCCGGTCGTAATTTTTCATTGTCTTCAACGATGAGTAAGTTCAACATGCCGTTAACATCCCTCATTTGGCAGAATGCCGTCAAGCACTTAAGTGCGTAAACAGATGATTTTAAGCGGTCGTTTGCGGCCTGTGCGAACGAGTACCATAGGGCACAGTGAGCCAAAGGAGGCAGCCATGCAAATTACCGCTGAATCAATCATCAAGAGTAGTGAAGCATTGTGTAACGATGTTGTCAATGATGTTGCCCTAAAAGCGAAGCTAGCGCGCTTGACTGGTATTGTGTTGGCGGGCGGTGCCATCTACGGATTTTCGATGGGATTGCGTCACTCATTGCTGCAAGCGGCCGTTTCTGCCCTGAAAGTACCCGCTCTCTTTTTTATCACCTTGCTGATTTGCCTCTCAACGCTCCATTTTTTGGGATTGTTGTTTGGCTCACGCCTATCTTTAAGCCAAACGTTAACAGTTCTGCTTACGGGCGTGGCGGTGAACTCCGTTTTGTTGGGGTCGTTTGCGCCGATCTCGCTCTTTTTTCTGATGAGCGGCTCTAGCTACGAATTTTTGATGCTGATGCACGTAACGATCTTCATTATTTGTGGCGTGGCAGGGTTGGCCTACATTCACAAGAATTTTCACTTTATTCGCCGCTTATCTGGCGATACCGCTTCAAACGCGGGCTTTTTGTTGCCGATTTGGATGGTGCTGTACATGTTTGTGGGGTCGCAGATGGCCTACATCTTGGCCCCATTTGTGGGCCGCGAATCCACATTTATGCTGTTCCGCGTGCCGCAAGATAATTTTTACACCTACCTGTGGGAGATCATCCTACAGTTGATGCGCTAATTTATTTTTCAAGGGAGCTTTTCTGATGCAATTGGATAAACGACAGAATAAACCGCTGGGAGTGCAACGGCCGTATCTCATCCTTGCCCTCATTTTATTTATTGCCACCGCTTTGTTTCCGTTTGGCTGGCTGGCGACTGTTTCACCTGGATTTGAAACCTTTGCCAACTTCATTTTTGGCACACAGCTTTCGCACATCATCGGCCATTTTGCGGTGTTTGCGCTGATGGGCGGCGGCATGCTGCTGATTTTCCCCAGCCTGCGGCAGCGCTTTTGGCTGTACTTTGGCCTGATGCTGCTGTTGGGCATTGCGCAGGAATTTCTGCAAATAGCATCTTTCAAACATATCATCCCCGCCTTTGACGAAGTTCTGGATTTAACGATGGACATGCTGGGGGCGGCCACAATCTTCTACTTTTTCGCTCGTAAAAAGTAAGGCACAGGAGCAAACATGGAAACGACACACAAAGAACTCATTGCCAAACCGTCAAAATCTTCCAAAACATTGTCGCTGCGCACACCCGTACGACTGGCGCAAACGGCCGTCTTCCTGGGCTTCATGGCGGACTGGTTGTTTTACGGCAAGCCGCTGGGCCTTTCCCTGCTGCTGTTTGTGGTGCTGGTCGTTGGCGGTTTGTGGTGGAACGGCCGTCGTGAAGCCGTTCAGCCTGCCAAACAGAACCTCTGGCTGCTGCTGCCACTCTTCTTTTTTGCCAGCATGGCTATGCTGCGCACCAACAGCACCCTGACCACGCTGAATGTGCTGGCCGTGCTTTGCCTGCTGGCGTATCTCGCCTTTTTCTATGCGGCGGGACGGGTGGAAAACCTGAATTTATTAGGATACGCGCTGCTGCCCATGCGCGTGTTTGGCTACAGCCTGGTGCTGTCTGCACCGGTGATTAAGCCTACGGTGCAGGAGATGAAGAAGGATGGAAACGGCCGTCGCCGCTTGCTGCCGCTGCTGCGTGGGCTGCTGCTGGCCCTGCCGGTGCTGCTTGTTTTCACCATGCTGCTTAGCTCCGCCGACCTCATCTTTGCCGATTACGTGGAGCAGCTTTTTTCGCTGGATATTTTCAACCGGATGGGCGAATGGATATGGCGCGGCATCCTCATTTTGCTAATGAGCGTGTTGTTCACGGGTGGTCTGGCCCTGGCGCTGACCCGCCGTGCCACAGATGAAGAGCAAAGTGAACTGGAGCGTGGTTTGGCCACGCTGCCAAGCCATTTTTCCCTCGGTTTTATCGAGACGAGCACCATTTTGGTGTTGGTAAACATGCTATTTGCCGCTTTTGTCGGCATTCAGTTCACCTACCTGTTCGGCGGTGCGGCTAACGTTACCGAAGCGGGCTACACCTACGCCGATTATGCGCGGCGCGGCTTTTTTGAGCTGCTCACGGTAGCCATCTTGACGATGCTGCTGGTGCTGGGTCTCAATTGGCTATCCCGGCGCGAAAACAAAGGGCAAATTCGCCTGTTTAACGGGTTGGGCAGCGTGCTCATTGGTCTGGTGCTGATGTTGCTGGTTTCTGCCTGGCGACGCATGGCGCTGTACGAGGCGGCCTTCGGTTACACCGAACTGCGCCTGACGGTGTACGTCTGCATGGCGTGGCTGGCGCTGATGCTGGCTTGGTTTTTGCTTACGCTGTGGGTGCGCCCGGACCGGTTTGCCATTGGGGCACTGGTAGCGGTGATGGGGTTTGTGGCCACGCTCAATCTCATCAATCCAGATGCGTTTATTGCCCGGCAGAACCTGGCCCGCTATGAGCAAACGGGTGATCTGGATGCAGCTTATCTGGCGGGACTGTCTGATGATGCGGTGCCACAGCTGGTGCGAGGTCTTGGCCTTACGGTAGGAGATGCCGAAACGCAGCTCTCACGCTCTTGCGTTAGCAGCTGGAACATCGATACGCCAGATTGTTACGCCACGCCGCATCAGATTTTACTCGACGAACTGAATACTCGTTATGAATCGTTTGCCGCGGACAGATCGTGGCAGCGGTGGACATCTTTTAATGTTTCGCGCTGGCAAGCGTGGGGAACATTGGGCTTTTTAGCAGAATCGTAGCCGCGTTTTTAGCGCGAATGGCGCGGATTGGAATCTGCGGCTACATAATTTAAGGAATAAGTACGTGCAATTAACATCGAGACAAACAAAATGGACCAAATTATCATTCCGCGGGCCGCGCTGGTGGCTGGCGCTGCTTGTTTTGCTGCTCCTGCTGGTGGCTGGTGCGCTAATCTACCGACGGTTAACGCCGGTTCACATGGGGCAATCTTCTGTCGGGCTGACGCCACTGACGGAGTTGGGTGGCGACACTTATCACGGCGCACAAGGTGGTTTGTATCCGGGTGGCAGTAATGAACGGCCGTCTACCCATGAAGCGGCTGGTGTGACCATTGCCCAGTCGATACGGCCGTTGGCCAGCAATGGTTCAGTTGATGAAGAAAATGGCAAGATTGGTTTTGTAGCGGTGGGGATGTCCAACACCTCCATGGAGTTTGAAGCCTTTTTGGATCAGGCCGACGAAATCCCCCATCTAAATCCTGCCGTGGTGCTGGTGGATGGTGCGCAGCACAGCAAAGCATCCCAATTTGTGGCCAATCCTGATGACGAATATTGGACCATTTTAGACGAACGACTCACCGACGCGGGGCTTAGCGATGCCCAGGTGCAGGTGGTCTGGCTCAAGGAAGCCCGCGCCTACGCCAACGCACCTTTCCCTGTGGATGCGTTGATGCTGAAAAATGATTTGCGCAAGATTGTGGCGCTGCTGTATGAGCGCTTTCCCAATTTGAAGATTGTGTATCTTTCCAGCCGCACCTATGGCGGTTACGCCACGGTTGATCTCAACCCGGAGCCATATGCGTACCAATCTGCTTTTGCTGTGAAATGGCTGATTGAGGACCAAATTGAAGGAGACGCCGGGCTGAATTTTGATTCGAACAAGGGTTCAGTGAATGCCCCCTGGTTGAGCTGGGGACCTTACCTCTGGGCGGATGGCATTGCCCGGCAGGATGATGGTTTTATCTGGGAACAGTCCGATTTTGCCTATGACGGTACGCATACGTCCCCCTCGGGACAGGCCAAAGTAGCTGGTTTGCTCTACTACTTTTTGCGCACGGATGAAACGGCCGTTCCCTGGTTTTTAGCCCCGGAGGTAGCACAATGACCCATTCCCCAACCAAACATACATTATTGCTCTTAGCCGCGCTGCTGTTTACGTCCAGCCTGGCTGTGGCCATGTGGTTTGTCCGTTTTGTGTACACCGGCAGCATCGGCTTTTTCTTTTTGCTTTGGAACCTGTTTCTAGCCTGGCTGCCCGTACTGTTTGCCCTGCTGGCCCGCCGTCGCGGCGCAAGCAGCCTGGGGCGATGGCTGTGGGGCGGCCTGTGGCTGCTCTTTTTCCCCAATGCCCCCTACCTGCTGACTGACCTGCTGCATTTAGGGCGTTTGGGCATGGTGCCCATCTGGTATGACCTGATTATGCTGCTGACGTTTGCCCTGGCGGGGCTCTTCTTGGGCTTTGCTTCGCTGTTTTGGCTGCACGATCTGGTGAGCAAAACGTGGAATCAGGTGGCGGGCTGGCTGTTTGTGCTTATGGTGTTGAGCTTGAGCAGTTTTGGCGTGTACATCGGCCGTTTTTTGCGCTGGAACAGTTGGGATGTGTTCCTGAATCCTACCGTTCTGCTGCGCGATTTGGCTGATCATCTATTGGTGCGGAGCCAGTTCTTGGAAACGGCCGTTGTCACTTTGCTGTTAACGGCCGTTTTCGTCGGGTCTTATTTCATCATTTTTGCCTTGCCGCCGCAGTTGGCCCAATTGGAAAAGTAAGCAACTCATTTTTTGCTGGAGGAGGAGAAGATGGACCAAACATTCCGTTCTGAGGAGCTGTACCAGCCGGATTTTCCGTCATTGGGGCTGTTTTCTACCTGGTTTGGCGTGGTGTTGATTGGGTTAACGGCCGTCTTGCAGGCGGGTCAATCGAATCGAGGCAATTATTGGGCACAACCTTTTGTGCAGGGGATGCAGTTTGTTCTGCTGGCCCTCATCTTGGCCTCCTTGTTTTACCTGCCTTTTCGGGCTGAGCGCGGTGTCAAGTGGGCAGCCCTGCCGCTGGCGATCAACGTGGGTACACTCATCATCGTCCAGTTGGTGCCCTTTTCTGACCTCTGGGAAACGGTGCGCTTTCGCTGGCGCATCAGCCAGTATGAGGCCGTCGCGCAAATGGTGGCCAGCGGGGAGCTGCCAGTTGGGGAAAACGGCATGGTGCCGCTGCCAGAAGCTTATCGTTTTCTTTCGGTGGATAGCGGCCGTATTTGGGTGGAAACCAGCGGTGAAACCGTCGCGCTTTTCTTCCCCACGGAGCGCAACGCGCCGCGTAATTTCGCGGGCTACTATTACCGTAGCGACAACAATCCGCCGCAGCAAGGTGATTTTATGGGTCGCTGGCGGTATGTGGTTCAAAAACAGACGCATTGGTACTTTTGCATTTCTGAATAGGTAAGCGGAATAGATGGTCGCTGTTTCGCTTACCTTTACCAAGAGGCAGTTCTCTCCTGCCCCGGTGTGCGCTATAATTCTCCCGCGCAGTTAGATGGCTATCTAACAAACTCGCGCTGATGGACGAATGATGACAGCACAAGCGTTACCGTATATCTCTTTTTTGGGCTTTTTATTTGGTTCGACCCTGGTTGCTTCTCGCTTTAGCGTGGGGCAGTTTCAGCCGACAACTTACATTGGTCTGCGGCTGTCGATGGCTGGTTTGGGGCACATTGCCTTTTATACCTTCATCAATCGGCGCTACAAATGGCCAACAGACCGGCGTTTGTGGTTTCATGCGTCTGTGTTGGGCATTTTGGGAACGGCCGTTCCCATGACCTCCATCGTCACCGCCTTGCAATATCTCTCCAGCGGCTTAGCTGCGATCTTTATCACCACCAGTCCAGCGATTACCGTGCTGCTGGCCCATTTTTTTCTGCCCGATGAACATTTGAACCGACGTAAAGCGTTGGGCGTCGCGCTAGCCTTGAGCGGCACCATCGTGCTGGCTTTCAGTGGTGAAAGTGGCCTGGCTGACGCCGGAGAAGCCAACCCACTGGGCTATCTGCTCATGCTGGTAGCCATGACGATGGGCGGTGCAGCGGCCGTTTATATCCGCAAATATTTGAGCGATTACAACGCTTTTGACGTGGCCAGTATTCGTATGTTTGTGGCTGCCTTGGTGGTGATGCCGCTGTCTGCTTTGATTATTGGTTTTGATTTACATACGGTAACAACGGACGGTTATCTGGCGCTGGGGTATGCCGCGCTGGTGGGCACGTTTGCTGGTATGCTGTTGGCGGTTTACAACGTCAAGCGCTTCGGGGCGACGGCAGCGGCTATGACGAGCTATATCGTCCCCATTTTTGCTGGTTTGGGCGGCGTTTTGCTGTTGGATGAACAGATTACACCGGTCATGCTGGTTGGTGTGGTGCTGATTGTGAGCGGCATCATGGTGATCAACCGCAACAACAGCTAGCTATTTTCCACGGACACCCCAGGCGGCACGACCAAGACGACGGTATTGATTTCGTTGGAAACGGCCGTTACCAGTTTCATCCCTTCTGGTAGCTGAATTTTCACAGTTTTGGGTGTGCTGGCTGCGGTTGCCGGGTCTTTATCGCGATCAGGAATCATGATCGGGTCTGGCAAAATGGTGGGAATGATGGTTTCATCGCCGGAGCCAGCTTCCGCCTCTAGCGTGATGCCATCAATGAAAAAATCTTTGGGCCGCGCCCATTTGCTCTTCAGGCGAATCTCGATGATGGCTGTGCCGTTGTCTGGCACCGTGAACGTTTGCTGGTGGTGATGCCAGCGGCGGTTGCCCATCTCGCCCCCGTTTACCCACTTCCCCTGCCCATTGATCCACACGCCTGACTCTGCGCCATAAGGATCGGGATCATTGTTGAGCACCACCAAAATCGGCACCGTTAAGGTGGCTTCGCTGCCTGGTTTCAACCCCGTCACAACCTGTTTTAGCTCCACCCCAAACGGGCTGCCGGCGTGGAACACTTTGTAGGTTACATCCCCTGCCAGGATAAGTGCATCTTTGGCACCTAGCTGCTCATTTGGTGGCAGCTGCTTGGCCAGCTTATGAACACATTCGGGCACGCCTTGCGCCTTATCCCCCGCCCCAAACAAAGAATTACCCGGTTCAACCCAACGCAAAATCCAACCATTGGGTTGTTGATTGATAAGATTGCCGTAGGGTGGCATGTCCATCCAGCCCTCGGTGAAAGTTCCATTTTTTAGCATGTCAGACTCCTTGCCGGTGAATTGACCAAATTGAAGTGATTTAGTGTGGATTATAGGGTGGCAAAAAGCAGTTTTGCAAGCGGGTATTGACAAAGTGTACAAGAGACACTATACTGTCGTTAATAAGTGTGGTAAATACACTAATATCTTTTAAGGGAGTGGCATCATGTTTCGATTATTGGCAATCTTGGTAATAGGTAGTTTGGCAGCAGCGTTTGTTTGGGGTGGGCTGATTTTGTGGGCAACGGCCGTTTCCCTCCTCATTCTCTTTGGGTTGGTGGCATATAACCAGTATGGTTTTGTGCGCATTCCGGAGATGGAAGTGGGTGTATTGTTTAATAAACATCAGCAATCGTTTGCCCGTTTTGTGCCCAGTGGGCGACATCCAGTTAATCCGCTAACGGAGCAGTTTTCGCATACAATTCCTACGGGCTCTGGTTCGGCAAACGGCCGTTGCTTAGCGGTACAAACCAGCGGCGGCATTGCCCTGGACGTGGAGTGGAGCGTGAACTTTGACATCGATCCATTCCAGATTAAAGCGTCAGCGCGGCCCAAACTGGCACGCAACTTGCCTAAAAAGGCCAACAGCATCGTTACCAAACACCTGAACAACTGTGTGCGCCATGTGTTAGGCGAGATGACCATTGACCAGGTTTGTGAGCCAGGTGCTACGCGTCGCTTGGAGCGGGCTGTGCGGCAGCAGCTCACCAGTCGCCTGTCCGAAGCTGGATTTTCTTTCTCCCGGGTGATGATTGGCGCGATTGATATGCCTCGTCACGTCAAGGCTGCGCTGGAAGCGGCCCAAGAGCGCGCCGTGAAAACAGAAAACGAAGCTCGTTCGCTGGCCCGTTTGCAGGAGGTGGTCAGCCAATTCTCCGAAGCAGACATGCAGCGCTTGATGGAACTTGAGAGAATTCACACTTTGGGGCAAAATGGAGTCACGCTGGTTTATCCATCGGCGGCACACCAAAGCGGTAAAGTGGGACGGCCGTCTTTTACCGGGCTGAATCGCAAAGCAACTGCTGTGCGTCCCACGATATCTTGAAAATCAGCTTCTTTTCAATTCCGTAGTCGAGTAGCGTAATAAATAAATTATGAGTTACTCATAAAAAATTGTTTTTATGAAGATTGCAATTGGTTCAGACGAAAAATGTCACCTGACTGACCGTGTGGTTACGCTGGTAAAAGAGCGTGGCCATGCGGTTTCGCTTTTTGGGCCGCTGCAGGCCGAGGCGCAAGATTGGCCCACCGTGGCGCGTGAGGTTGCTGAAGCTGTGGCCAGCGGCGCAGCGGACGAAGGCATCCTCTTTTGCTGGACCGGTACCGGCGTAAGTCTGGCGGCAAACAAGGTGCCTGGTATCCGGGCGGCTTTGTGTGATGATGCCGAAACGGCTCGGGGGGCGCGCCTCTGGAATAAGGCGAATGTGCTCTGCCTTTCCATTCGTCGCACTTCTGAGGTGGAAGCGAAAGAGATTCTGGATGTCTGGTTTGGAACGGCCTACGAGCCAAATGAGGTGGATGACCGCTGCCTGCGCCAGATTGAGACGCTGGAAGCGGTCTATCGCGCTAAAGAATAATCGGTTTGAGGGCTTCAGCTGGGAAACGGCCGTCTCCAGCCAACTTCTCCCACGATGATTTTCCCCACATAACAACAGTTAAATTTTCAAACGCAGGTTGCTGTAGCCGAGCCGCTTCAATTTGTGTGAGCAAGCGCCAAAAATCGGCAGCCAGCGGTGCTTTAAGCAGCTGATCGGCCTCATCAAAAGAGAGCAAAATCGACTGGTTGAGCTGTGGCAATACCTTTTGGCCCAGATATTGCACAAACCCGGCTGCCGGATCTTCTGCGCCATAGGTTGCCCACCAGTCGGTGCTGGGCAGCGGCACGTTAAGCTGGATGGCCAGCAGGCGGGTGCAGTTGTGCATCCA
Source organism: Ardenticatenaceae bacterium (assembly GCA_020634565.1). GTDB lineage: Bacteria > Chloroflexota > Anaerolineae > Promineifilales > Promineifilaceae > Leptofilum. The sequence continues at coordinate 130,190 of JACKBN010000003.1, read as the reverse complement.
CTTCGCCTGATCATACTGGTAACCCAGGTCGGATAAATCAAAGTAAGCGGCCGTTTGATTGAGTTCGGCCAGGCGCAAAGCGGTATCTGTTAACAGACGATAGCGCAGCGGGGCATCTTCACCCTGAACATAGCTACTTTTGCCTGACAATACGGCCGTTACCAACTGTGCTTTGGCCTCAATTAATCTATTCAAAAACGGCCCTGTTTGCGAACGCGGCATTGCTTGCCGACGGCCGTTGGTCTCTCGTTGTATACGCATCATATCTAATCTACCTTTACCGGAAAGGCCCCCTCTGCCCCGGCGTGTCATAATTTGGCTGCACTGTACCCCGGTTTTGGCTGGGCCTTTGTATTCTCATTTACATTTTTGATGCTTAACTTATTTATAAGTCATAAAAATATACGGATCTTTCACGCTACTAAGGTGTCGTTGCCGCCTGTAAAGTAACGTTTTTGCAGCAATTTGTTCGACTTACTTTACGAACTTACCTCTTGTGAGTTGCGAACAATTGTTCTATAATTGATGCCATGTCCGATGCAATGGTAAAGCTACAAGATATTGCTGTGAATATGCATCTGGAGCCGGCGGAGGAAACGAATGTACGGCCGTCTCCAGAGGTGGCGCCCTGTGGTCAGGTAGTAACACCACGCAATTCGACACCCTCTCGGCCCAATCATGCGGCGGCCAAACAGCAAGCGCTGGGTATTAGCCATGCCGTGATGCCCGGTGGCAAAACGATGCCGATGCTCAAGACGCTGCTGACTTCGGCTTGTGAACGGAACTGCAACTACTGTCCGTTCCGTGCCGGGCGTAATTACCGGCGGCACACCTTTCAGCCGGAGGAAATGGTGAAAGCGTTTATGCAGCTCTACCGCGCAGGGCTGGTTGAGGGGCTGTTTCTCAGTTCGGGCATCATTAAGGGCAGCGTGGCTACGCAGGATCGTTTGCTGGAAACGGCCGAAATTCTACGCAAAAAGTACCAATTCAAAGGGTTTTTACACCTGAAGGTGATGCCAGGCGCTGAAAAAGATCAGCTGCGGCAGGCGATGACGCTGGCTGACCGGCTTTCGGTGAACCTGGAAGCGCCCAATGACAAACGTCTGGCGCTGTTGGCTCCCAAAAAGGTGTTTTTTGAAGAGTTGTTACGGCCGTTGCAAGTCATCGAGCAAATTCGGCAGGAAGAACCGGCGCATCTGGGCTGGAACGGCCGTTGGCCCTCCACCGTTACCCAATTTGTAGTCGGCGCTGTCGGCGAATCGGATGTGGAAATCCTGTCCACCACCGAGTTTGTGACCAAACAACTGCGCGTGAAGCGCGCTTACTTTTCCCCTTTTAGCCCCATCGAAAACACACCGCTGGAAAACCAGCCAGCCACTGACCCACTGCGTAAGGTGCGCCTGTACCAGACCTTTTTCCTCTTCCGCGACTACAATTTTGACCTGGAAGAGATGCCCTTTGACCAGCAGGGCAATTTGCCGCTGAATATTGATCCCAAGCTGGCCTGGGCGCAGGCCAATTTGCAGCACGATCCGGTGGAATTGAACCGGGCGGCGCCTCAGGAACTGCTGCGGGTGCCGGGTATTGGCCCCAAGGGCAGCCGCACGATTTTGCAGGCCCGACGGCAGGGTCGCCTGAGTGAGCTGAATCATTTGCGCCAGCTGGGTATTGCCACCAAGCGGTTGGCCCCCTACGTGCTGTTGGATGGCAAACGGCCGTCTTTCCAACTTCCCCTTCAACTGCGCGATTAAGCAAATCATAGAAAGTTATCTGGAAACCGAAAAGTGATTTCTCGGTAATTTGCTCAGGCAAAAACCAATTTCGCGCTTGTTTTGTTCAAAATCCTTTTTGGTTTTTGCCTAACTCATTGTCGGGAAATGCTCGAAAATGGGTACAATTGCGCCATGCGCACGATTCAATTTTTGCTTGCAACCTGTTTAATCTGGTTTTTGGTAGCTTGTGGTGATGGTGGAGAAACGGCCGTTGCCCCACAAGGCGAATTTGACGGTGGTTCCTTGTTCTACATCTTGCAGGAGCCTCGTCGCCAGGCATTGATGCGTTATGACATCGCCACAGACAGTGTGGCGCCGTTGTTTGAAGTGCCGACGAACGCCTGGATTAGCCACATGGCAGCTTCCCCCGATGGCAGCCAAATTGCCCTAACCTACGCGCCTTCCCCAGGTGAAAATGAAATTCAGTTTGGCTACAGCAGTTTGTATTTGCTGCTGGCAGACGGCCGTAGCGAACCCCGAATACTGCTTGAGCGCTCAGTTGAGCAGGAACTGTTTTTCAATCCCACCTGGTCACCCGATGGTACACAGCTTTACTTTTCCCACGTTCGCCCGCTGGATGAGGAGACATTTACCTTCTCAACCAGCCTAGAGCGGCTTGATTTGGCTTCTGGTGAGGTGACAATGGTGGCTGAGGATGGGATTTGGCCACGTGTTTCGCCAGACGGCCGTTCCCTGGCGTACGTACACATTGATCCGGATTCACTGGTGGCGGAGCTGATTTTGGCCGATGCTGATGGCAGCAATCCCACTATTTTGGTGCCGCGTGACCGGTTTTTGACGCTGGACGCCCCATTTTTCTCGGCCGACGGGCAGTGGCTCTATTTTTCGGCGGTGTCGCCACAGACCAGTTCCGCCACCTGGTGGGAGCGCTTGCTGGGCATCGAAGTGGCTGCGGCTCATGATTTGCCTTCGCAGTGGTGGCGACTGTCGGTGAGCGGTGGTGAGCCAGAAGCCATCACGGAAGAAGCTCGGGTAGGGCAATATGGGGTGCTGTCGCCAGACGGCCGTTCCATCGCCTTTAGCACCAAATCTGGCATCTACCTCATGCAGCTGGATGGCAGCGGCGTGCGCTTGCTGCTGGAAACGCAGGCTTCCGATTCCCTAAGCTGGACGCCCTGATGACCCCAACCCGCTTTATCGGTGAACCCATTACGGTGGAATTTGACCAACCGCCGCTGTTTGCCAAGCAGCCATCGTGCCCGGCGCGTTTTATCTGGCAGGATGAGACGTTTGCGATTGTGGCGAATTTGCTGGAGTGGCGTGATTACGGCCGTCGCGGACGGATGGCCAACAATATGCGGCCTGAAAATCTGAAAAAAGCGGCTAAACGAGGCTCTTGGGGTGTCGGACGGTATTATTTTCGGGTGCAGGTGGCCAACGGCCGTCTCTTTGAAATTTACTACGACCGCGCCCCCAAAGGACAGGCGCAGCGGTTGGGGAGCTGGTTTCTCAATCGCGAAATCTTGCCCGATAATTAAAGAGTAGCGTGCAAAAATCAAAAACCGCCAGGTTGCTACAAGCGACCTGGCGGTTTTCCTTCTTCCTTCCCTCAGCTGCAGAACAAGCTGGAAACTTACTTCTTCCCAAATAAGTTGCCCAGCAAATCAGATGCCTGATTCATCGTGTTGGGGTTATCAATTAGATTATCCAGTTGACCGGCCAAAGGTGCGGGCAATTTGGCTTTAAGAAACTCTAAAACCGCTTCGGCTGCTTTCCGTGCCTGGTCAGCTGGCAAACCTGTCCGTTCTGATACCATTTTCACTAATTCATCCATCGTTTTGCTCCTTGCTTTTGGTTCTCACTGCGTTTGACACGCCTTTGGGTGAGAGGTCACAAATTGATTTTAGAGCCACTCATTTGGCTCTCTGCTTTCATTTTTTGCCACGAATCGGTACGATCTTTCACGGAGACGGGGTGGGCCAAATCATCCAGAATATCCAGAACATACTGCTGGTGGCGCATACCAACCAACACGGCGCTGACCCCCTGGCTGCTGCGCAAGGCGCGTACGGCCGTCTGGCTCAACGTTTTTGCCTGCCAATCAGAATCGGCGGCAACGGCCGTTGCCTGGATGCGACCGGTTCGTTTAGCCGCCTGCTCCTGGTAAAACGCGCTTAGCGCCGCCAGGGCAATATTGGCTGCCTCAACGTACTCATCCAGCCAAGAAGCCGCTTCAGCGGGCAAATTTGGCTGGTTGGAGAGGAATTCCACGGCCGTTTGCGTGCGGGGCAAAATAAAACGAGCCCTTACATCCTGCCAGTTCTGAAAAGTGCCAAAGCCACCCCAGTTTCCCTCCAGCATACGCCCTACTGCCAGATACTCAATAAGCTGCTGACGGGTTTCATCATCCAGATTTAACTCTGGCAAATGCTGACTGGCAAACTGCGATTCTAGCTCCACGCAACTGTCAACCGCGGTTGACACGTCCTCTGGGGTGGCTGGATAGCTGGGCGGCAGTACCTCGGCCAGGCGGGTTAAAGATTCCTGCACGATGGCGTTGAGCGGCCGATTTACCAGAATGGACAGCTGATGGTCTGTGGTAAATTGCAAAACAGTCTGGCCATTGGGCTGGTTTTTCTCGGTGGCGGCCCCTGTTTCCAGCAAATTCATGGGCAGTTGGACCCAACGAAAGTGGTGATTTGGATTGATCTTCTGGGCAATTTCCCAGACGCGAGCCAGCTCGGTGAAGGTATAGCTGCGGGCCGGTTCCGGGAAGGTGTTGGAGCTGATGCCATAGCTTTGAATACGGCCGTCTGCCACGGCCTGCTCTAAAAATTCAAAGGCCAGGCGGATACGCTGGTAGTAGGTGTGGCGCGCTTCATCCAGAGGAAGAGGCCGCCGTTGTGCCCAGCTAAGGTAATATTCGGGGTTGTGCAGGAGGAAGACATCCAGCGTTGCCAGGTTCAACCGTTCCAGGCTGCGTTCTAGCTGATCCTCCAGGAATTCGGGGTGAATGCAGTGGTCAAGCCCTTCGGCATACTTCACCAGATTGGGAAACGGCCGTCCCTCCTGCTTGCGCTGCTGAGCCAACGTGTAATTAAACCCTTGCCGATAACCCGCTTTAGACACCACAACCACCTGCTCGCGCGTTAGTTCACCGGCATCAATCAGCTCGGCCAGTACGCGGCCAATGAGCCGTTCGGCATTGCCATCGCCATAATTACTGCTGGTATCAATGAGATTAATGCCGCTTTGCAGCGCCTGGCGCAGGGCTTGCTCGTGTGTTTTGTTGCCTAAAATAACGCGGTAGCTGCCAAAGCCTACCTGGCTAATGTGCCATTCAGCACCAGCGACGATAGTGGTATCCATCTCTGGCTGTTGTTGGTGATAGGATTGTGTGGCAACGGCCGTTGCCTTACCCGGAATGCGCATAAAAACTCCATTTCAGTGTATGCCCAATCGTAAATGGTTCTGAGCAAATCGCCAACTGTTTTACATAAATGTTTCCCGTGAAACGTCAACCGCGGTTGACGTTTCTTGCCCCACCCTACCTAATTCTTTCCCTGGCAAAGGCTACAATCCAGAGTAAAGGCGCAAAACCTGTGCCAAAATTTATTCTGAGCCAATTATTTGCGGTTTGTTCATGGCTAATTTGTGACAGATTCGTTACTTTTTTGGTCGAAATAGCACTGACAACCTAGCACCATTTTTTAAGAGGGTCAGGCTGGTTGGCGTCTCCTGTTAACCAGTCACTAGTTTCTACGAACGTTCTGGTTCCTGAACACAGGCATAAAAGGCACTTTTGCCAACTCTGGCGAATGAATTGTAAAAATTCGGCCGTTCAATATGACTTTAGTAATGGTCACTTGCCTCAATAAATAGTACCCCATATAGTAAAATGGCAAATATTTCAATAGACTTGTTGTCAGTTGGTGACAGACGTAAACTTGTAGTTCCTGTTTGGTTGGCCAAATTATAAAGAGCGAGCCAAAAACAGTCTGTATCTTGATGACACACCAGTTACATGGGAATAATGCAATGCCGAATAAAGAGAAAATTCTGGTAATAGATGACAGCCGCGAAATGCTACTCGTGATGAAGCATTTACTGTTGAATCATGGGTATACGCCTTTTTTGGCAGAAAATGGCCTGGCTGGGCTAAAAATGGTCGAAGAAAACAATCCGGATCTGATTGTGCTCGACTTGAATATGCCCATTGTGGACGGTTGGGAAGTATGCAGGCAGATAAGGGAAAAATCAGTCGTGCCCATTATTATCCTAACGGCCGCACACGTAACTGATGAAGATACTGTACGGGGCCTGAATTTAGGGGCGAACGATTACGTCATTAAACCTTTCAATCAGCAGGTGATGATTGCCAGAATTCGCTCAGCCCTGCGATGGTCAGCCAAAGCACCTGATGGCAAGCTGTATGAAGATGATATTTTATCTATTGATGTCCGGAAACGGGAAGTCATTAAGAACGGCGAAAACCTCAAACTCACTAAAAAAGAGTTTGCCTTGCTTACCGCTTTGGTCGCCGAATCCCCCGGCATTGTCGAACATGAAGATCTCTTTGCCAAAGTTTGGGATAGCTCTTATACATTTGATGTGAACTACGTGCGGATTTTTGTGGGGCATTTACGCAAAAAGCTGGAGACTGATCCAGCTAACCCTTGTTATATTCACAATGAACGAGGCATTGGCTATCGTTTTGAACGGCGCGAAGAGGAAGAGGGAGCTCCCGATTTGCTGACCTCAAATTAAGTTAAAAGATAAAGTTGTATTTGTGCCTAAAACCGTGACCACAATCGTACGGGGTCTTTGCGTTACTTTTCTTCTTCACCCAAAGCAACCAGCAAACTGTTGACATGCTGTTGAACGACAGTCAGACGTCGTAAAACCTCGGCTCTTTCCCCCGGCGGCAACCCCTGCACTTTGATGCGAGACAGGTGCTGCATGATGTAGCCCAGACGCGTAATGCTATCTACGCGCATGGTGCCAGGCGCTAAATCAGGCAGTGTGTCCTCTTCTCGAAGCAAAGCAGAGGCGTTTTTGGATGTGTTGATGAGCAGCTCTTCCTCAGGCAGATCCTCTGGTAAATCAAAAATGGGGTTGGGCCGTGCCGCTTCCGCGTCTGCTAACTCCTGAAGCTCGCGAATGGTTTGGTAAACAGTTTTGTCAGGATGATCTTTCAGATACCTGGCAACATCTTTTACTTCAGCCGGGGATAAATCTCCAGCCATGCGTGCATTGTGCAGAGCGCGCATTTGCGAAGGTTTTAGCCCCTGGTAAATGCGCGTGTCTCGTTCGCTCAGCACCCCGTCCCGCACATCTTCTTTGATTTCATCGGGCAAATCCAACAGTTTGATGAGTTGGTGGATGCGCTGGCGTGAGTAGCCCAGCCGCTTACCCACTTTGGCCCAGGAAACCTTATTCCCCCACGGTTCATCACTGGTGACACCCTCTTCACGAGCAGCATCCAGCTCATTTTGCATGAGGTCGCGCAGCCGGAGTAGGCCTGCCGCACGATCCACATCATTCAAATCTTCGCGCTGAATGTTTTCGACAAGCTGGCGCACGAAACGAGTCACATTGTCGTAATTGCGGCGCTGCACGACGGCTGGAATCGTCTCCAGGCCAGCCATTTGGGCCGCACGCCAGCGGCGTTCGCCATGCACGATCAAATAGTGGTTAGGCGCGACTTCGGTGACTTCGATGGGTTGAATGACGCCGTCTTGCCGGATGCTTTCGCTGAGTTCTTCCAGGCTTTCGCGGGGGAATGTTTGGCGTGGCTGTGATGGGTCGGGCTGGATGGCGTCCAAGCGCAGTGCCAGCAGCACCAGCCCGGAAGATTGTTCGACATCGTCGCTGGTGCTGAACAGCTTTTCCAGGTCACCGGCATGTGGTTTGCTAGGTTGTGACAGGCTGATCTTGCCTCGTTTTTTGCGTCCCATGCTAGCTTCCTTTGGCAATTTGTTTGGCAATTCGGCGGTATGCTTCGGCTCCCTGGCCTTCGCTTTCATAGGCGATGATGCTTTGGCCGGCGACGGCGCTTTCGGCAAAGCGTACGGATCGTTTGACGATGGGCTCGAAGATGCGAATGCCATCGCCGTATTGGCTGTCGATGGCGGCAAGAATGTCGCGGGTGAGTGTGGTGCGAGTGTCAGCCATGGTTAGCAGAATGCCATCGATCACCAGGTTGGGATTGAGCTTTTTGCGCCGTACGGTTTCGATGCTGGAGAGGATCATCAGAGCGCCACGGGCGGCCAGGTATTCCGTTTGGATGGGGATAATGACGCTAGAAGCGGCCGTTAAGGCATTTACTACCAGCAGCCCCAATGAAGGATTGCAGTCAATCAAAATGTAGTCATATTGGTTGAGCACGCTGCTCAAAATAGTGGTGAGTACGCGCTCGCGGCTGAGCGTGTTGATGAGTGAAAGCTCGATGAGGCTGAGCTCGGCCTGGGCGGGCAGGAGGTGGAATTTTTCGTCCGTTTCGTAAATAGAGCCAATAACGTTGCTTTCGTATCCTTCAATTTCGCTCTTGAAGGCATCATAAATGGTGGGGCTAAGATTATCGGGGTCGAAACCGGCATGTTGGGTAAGGTTGCATTGAGGGTCCAGGTCAACGGCGAGGACGCGATAGCCCATCTCGCCTAAGGCAGCGGCCAGGTTGATGGTGGTGGTGGTTTTACCGACCCCTCCTTTTTGCATGGCAACGGCAATAATTTTGGTCATTGCTTCTCCTAGTTTGTGGCTGGTGGTTGGTGGCTGGAAATTGCTGCCATCAGGCTAGCCAATGATTTTTAGCCGCCAATTTTTTGCTGGGTCAACAATAACACGAAGGGAATGGCGCGTCAAAGAAGTGTCAACCGTGGTTGACATCTTTTTCTTGAGAAATTTTTGGCAGGCTGAGGGTAGGCTATCTTGGCTAAATTAGCCGATTAAGGCTGGCTTTTGTTGATCAGGGTGTACAAACGGGCAAAAATTGCATACAATATAACGCACCGTGTTATATTTGGTAACGCATCGTGTTATAGAATCATTTTAGTGATTAAACGGCCGTAAATCCCACAGTACGGCCGTTTAACAAACAGAGTTAAAAATGGACCACTCTTCCACGCATTCTGCACCAGACATCGTTGATGATGTCTATGATTACGTCATTATTGGTTCTGGGTTTGGCGGCAGCGTTTCAGCCATGCGCTTGACCGAGAAGGGTTACCGAGTGCTGGTTTTGGAGCGCGGCAAGCGTTACCAGGCCGAAGATTTCCCCAAAACAAACTGGAATGTTTTTAAATATTTGTGGCAGCCAGCGCTGCGCTGTTTTGGCATTATGGGCATCAACTTTTTGGATGACATGATGATTTTGAACGGCAGCGGCGTGGGCGGCGGCAGCCTAGTGTACGCCAGCACCCACATCGAGCCAGGTGAAAAATTCTACGAGGCCGAGGAGTGGGTAGACCTGGCCAATTGGAAAGCGGAGCTGACGCCACACTTCAAGACCGCCAACCGGATGCTTGGCGTGCGGGAAAACCCGCTGTTTTGGCCCGCTGATTATCGGTTGCAGGAGATTGCCAACGAGGTTGGTCAGGGGCATACATTTAAGCCGACGCCTGTGGCGATTTTCTTTGGCGATCCGGGAGAAACGGTGCCGGATCCATTTTTTGATGGCGAGGGCCCAGATCGGGCGGGCTGCATCCACTGCGGCGGCTGCATGGTGGGCTGTCGCCACAATGCCAAGAACACGCTGGACAAAAATTACCTCTATTTTGCGGAAAAATGGGGGGCTGAGGTGCGTTCTGAGGCGAATGTGCGGGAGATACGGCCGTTATATGGTCCTCAACCTGGCGCAGCGCGGTACGAAGTGCAGTATGAAAAAGTCACCGACTGGCTGTTCAAGCGGCAGCAGGCGGTGCGCGCCCGGAACGTCATTCTCTCGGCGGGGGTGCTGGGCACGGTGAATTTGCTGCTGAAATGCCGTGATGAGGCAAAAACGCTGCCGCTACTCTCCCAACGATTGGGCTGGATGGTGCGCAGCAACAGCGAAGCGCTCATGGGCGTCACGGCCCGTGACGGCGAGGTGGATTATTCAAAGGGCGTAGCGATTACCTCTCATTTTTGGTTGGATGAAGTGACCAGCGTGGAGCCGGTGCGCTATCCGCGCGGTTCATCGCTGATGCGTAATCTGGCGGTGCCGCTGGTGAGTTTGCAGGGTGGCGGCTGGAAACGGTTTGGTCGCTTTTTAGTGGAGGGAGTGAAACGGCCGTATGATTTCCTCAAGGCTCGCTTTTTACCCGACTGGGCCAGAGATTCCACCATTTTGCTCATCATGCAAACGGCCGAAAATCGGATGCGGCTCAAGCGCGGGCGCAGCATTTATACGCTGTTCCAGCGCGGCTTGGTAAGTGAGCGGGACGACAGTCTGCCCATCCCCGCCGTGGTGGATGCGGGCCGAGCCGTCGTGAATCGCTTTGCCGAGAAAATTAACGGCATTCCCCAATCAACGGTGAATGAGGTGTTGCTGGAAACACCATCGACGGCTCACATTTTGGGTGGCTGTGGCATCGGGGCCGATGTGAATAAGGGCGTCATTGATACGAAGCATGAGGTATTTAACTATCCGGGGCTGTTTGTGGCGGATGGCTCGGTGATTCCGGCGAATTTGGGTGTGAATCCCAGCCTGACCATCACGGCAATGACGGAGCGGGCGATGAGCTTGGTGCCTAAAGTGGAAGAGGCGGAGAAGATACGGCCGTTAATCCACCCGGATTTTGGGCCAGAAGAAACTGTAGTAAACGGCCGTCGCCAACGCATTTTTGCCTGGGCGGGATTGGCTGCCCTGGGTGGTTTGGCCCTGTTTGGCCTGTGGAAGAAACGATAAGCGATAAATGAAATTGGCCGATATGAATTGGACACTGATAAACACAGATTTGCACTGATTTAGGCAAAATCCGTGTTTGTCAGTGTTAATCTGTGTCTAAATTTTAAGGAGCGCGAATGATGGGGACAGTAACAGGTGACGTGATAAAGGGACAACCGCTGAATGGCAAGGCTGAATTTTTGCCATTTGTTAATCCGGCAACGGGCGAGCAGTTTGGCTCGGTGATGATGACCCGGGAAGCGGACGTGCAGAGCGCTCGCCGCGAGATGGCTACGGCCGCACAGACTTGGGCAGCTAAACCGGTTAAAGAGCGGGTACGCATCGTGCGGCAGCTGCAAGCGCTGCTGATTGACGAGATGGACAAGATTACGGCCGTAATGAACCAGGACAACGGCAAAAGCCGCCAGGATGCCCTGGCCGAGCTGTTTATGAGCGTCGATCTCATCAACCAATATTGCAACCGCGCGCCACATTGGCTGCGCCGCCGCCGTATTTCCCCCGGAATGCAAATTTTCAAGCGATGTTACATTGAGCAGCATCCGCATGGGGTGGTGGGGATTATTGGTCCGTGGAACTACCCATTGGTGCTCATTTTGCCGCCCGTCATTTCTGCGCTGCTGGCGGGGAACACGGTGCTGGTGAAGCCATCGGAAGTGACGGCGGCGACAGGCGTGATGATTGAGAAATTGTTCCAAAAATTGCCAGAGCTGGCCCCATTTGTGCGCTTTTTGCACGGAGACGGCCGTGTGGGCGCTGCCCTCGTCCAATCCAAGCCAGACATTATTTTCCTGACGGGTTCTACCAAAACCGGTCGCCTGGTGATGAGGGCCGCTGCTGAAAACATGACGCCGGTGGTGTGCGAGCTGGGCGGCAAAGACCCGATGCTCGTTTTAGAAGATGCTGATATTGAAGCGGCTGCTCGCTGGGGTGCCTGGGGTGCCTTCTACAACACCGGGCAAACCTGCATGGCGGTAGAGCGCATTTACGTGGTTGAATCGGTTTACGATCGCTTTTTGGAAGCATTTATCGAGGAAACGCGCCAATTGAAACAAGGTTACAGTCCCGAAATTGAAAATCTCAACGATTTGGGGCCGCTCACCTTCCAACGGCAGGTGGACATCATTGAAGATCACGTGCAGGATGCCCTGATGAAAGGGGCGCACATCATTTACGGTGGTAAGCGGGAGGGCATGTACATGGAGCCTACCGTAATGGTGAACGTAGATCACAGCATGAAGATTATGCGTGAGGAGACGTTTGGCCCGGTGGTACCCATCATGATGGCTGATGATGAGGTGCACGCCATTCAGCTGGCCAATGACTCCAATTTGGGGCTCAGCGCTTCGGTGTGGAGCCGTGATTTGGCTCACGCTGAACGGGTAGCGCACCAGCTGTACGTTGGCTCGGTCAACATTAACGACACGATGTCCCATTTTGCCATTCCGCGACTGCCGTTTGGTGGGGTGAAGGAATCAGGTATTGGCCGGACACATGGCAAGAAGGATTTGCTGCAATTTACGCAAACACGGGCGTTTGTGGTGGGCAATCCGCCGTTGCCGTTTGATATTGCCACGATTTTGCGCCAGCCGGGCAACTATAAGCTGGGTTCGGGCATTATTCACCTGGTGTTTGGCACCACACCGAAACAAAAACTCAAGCCAGTGGTGCAACTTTTGGAAGAAAAAGAGGTGAAACCGAAGGCGAAGAAGATAGGAACGGCCGTTACTCTCACCGCAGCAGTCGGGGCGGCCATTGTTGCTTTTGTGCTCCGCGCCAGAAAATAGCTAATTGATCAAAGATGGCTAATTCCCTAAAAAATAACAATAATTTAGGGAATTAGATTTGAAATAAATGAAAAAGCAAGCTTATTGTAGGTTATAAGCTTGCTTTTTGTTTTTATTGCCTCAAGGCTAGCATTTTGTGATTAGCTAGAGGTCGGACGCGCTGTCAGCGTCACGTTTACGGTTTGCAGCTGGCCATCGCGCAAAATTTGCAGCTGCACGGTTTGCCCAACCACGGTTTGCTGCACCAGATAGCCCAGCAAATCATCAAATTCCACAATTTCACGACCATCTACACTGACGATAACGTCTGGATTGTTCCCGCCGCGCAGACCTGCGGCTGCGGCCGAACCACCGCTGATTACGTCACTGATGAGAACACCATTTTGATCAGCCGGCAGACCAAGGGCAACGGCCGTATTTGCATCGAGAAGGCCACCACGGATACCGAGCCAGGGAGTATCAACACGGCCGTTGGCGATAATCTGCGGCACGATGTTCCCTACGATGTTGGCGGGTACCGCATAGCCAATGCCCGACGAGCCGCGCACCGGCGATTCGATGGCCGTGTTAACGCCAATTACCTCGCCGCGCAGGTTCAGCAGCGGGCCGCCGGAGTTACCGGGATTAATGGCCGCATCCGTCTGGATGATGTTAGGAATTTGGAAAACGGTGCCATCCGGGCTGGTGGCGCCGGGGAAAATCCGGTCCAGGCCGGAGATGATGCCAGTGGTCATGCTGCTTTGCAGGCCAAACGGGCTGCCAATGGCGATGACGATTTGCCCCACCTTCAGCGCGTCTGAATCGGCCAGGGAAACCGGGGTGATGTCGCTAATCTGGTTGGGGTCTACCTGAATGACGGCCAGGTCAGACGACGGATCGGTGCCGACGACGGTGGCAGACAGCTGACGGCCGTCATCGAAGTTCACCACAATCTGGCCACCGCTGGCGACAACATGGTTGTTGGTGACGATGTGACCGTTCGTATCAAACAGGAAGCCAGAGCCTTGCCCGCTGCCAATGACGATGTTCACTACGGCAGGGTTTACTTCTTCATAAACGGAAACATACGCCTGTTCCTGAACAAACAGATCGGCCAGTGGGTCGTTAGCAGCTGTTGCGGGTACAGAATTGAGAGGTGCGGCGGGTTCTACGGCCGTTTCTACCACAGCATCAACTTCGGCGAGTTCGGCCGTTTCTGGTTGGGCTGCTTCGGTGAGGGTGTTGACGGCCTGGGTAATGGGATTGGCGACGGCCGTTTCGGCCGCACCACAAGCTGACAACATAATCGCCAGCACGATAAGAACTGGGAGCCATAACCACTTTACATCATTTTGCTTATTCATTTTGCCTCCAATAAATAGCTGTTGAATCACGCCAATACTTCTTCACTAAAAAGTAAGTGGTCGAATTTGTGATTTGGTAATCGGGTGATCCGGGTAACTTAAGTACTACTAATTAATAACTGGAAGACAGTTTGGCTTGTATTTGCAAAATATTTGTAAAGTCAGGCTGAGAGCGGGGTGATAAAGACGGCCGTTTCTGAACGGCGCATAAGTGCGTAAACCCAGTGGCAAAAATTTTCCGTACCAATCTAATTGGCCTGGCGATATTTCGGTGCGGGGTAGGGGCTGGTTGGGTATACTTGGCAAAAATTAATTCACTTAGCAAGGTTGCCTAAAGGCAGCGTTGCTAGTGGAAAAGCAGAGAGTTATGAAACGAGAAGACGGCCGTTCTCCCAACGAATTACGACCCATTACCTTTATTCCACACTTCACCAAAATGGCAGAAGGCTCCGTGCTGGCCAAATTTGGCGAGACGCACGTGTTGTGCAACGTGACCATTGAAGAAAGCCTGCCGCCGTGGCTGCGCAACCAGCCAGAACCGCATGGCTGGCTGACGGCCGAATATGCCATGCTGCCGCGCAGCACGTCACAGCGTACGCGGCGGGAGCAGCGCTGGCCCAAGGGTCGCACGCAAGAAATCTCGCGGCTCATTGGGCGCAGCTTGCGCATGGCGCTGGATTTGTCGCTACTGGGCGAACGCACCATCACGGTAGATTGTGATGTGCTGCAAGCAGATGGCGGCACGCGCACCACGGCGATCTGTGGCGGCTGGGTGGCATTGCAGTTGGCGCTCCGTCCACTCATTGCGGCGGGTGTTTTGGATACGGCCGTAAACAAACAACAAATCGCCGCCATCAGCGTGGGCATTGTCGATGGTGTGCCGCTGCTCGATTTGCCTTATGTGGAAGACGTGGCGGCGGAAGTAGACATGAATGTCGTCATGGCCTCCGGTTTGTTGGTAGAAGTGCAGGGGACGGGCGAAAAAGCACCGTTCAGCCGGGCCGAATTTGATGAACTGTTGACGTTGGCAGAGCAGGGGATTCAGCAAATTATGGCCGTTCAGGAACAAATTGTGAGTAGCTCATAATTAATTCGTCAGAGAATTTATTTCGTATAGTATTTGTGAAAAACGGCCGTTTTTGCCCCAAAATCGGCCCAAAATCAGGGGGAAACCAGTGAAAACAGCTATAAAGTCGCCAAAACCCAACTGGCTTAAAGCGATTGTGACAATGAAATGCCCCAACTGTCGGCAGGGCAATGTCTTCCGTAGGCCTATGCGAATGTATGAAGATTGTCCACAGTGCGGCATCCATTTTGAGCGCGAAGATGGCTACTTCATGATGTCAGTTTTTGTGGGGTATGTGATGGGTGTGGTCATCACCATACCTGTGCTGCTGATTTTGTATTTGACGATACGGCCGTCTGTTTGGGGCTATCTCATTGGGGCCACCGTGGCGCTTATCATTCTGTCGCCGCTCATTTTCCATTACGCTCGCGTCATTTGGATGTATATTGACCAACTGCTCGATCCGCGACGGGAAAACGAAAAGTAGTATCCAGTTGCTCAAAAATCAAAAACTTCCGGGCCGCATTTGCGTATGGATATCCATAGGCAACAAGCTGGTTTAATTTATCAGGGAGTGAATTTCAATGAGCGAGGAGTTGTTTTTTGTTTTGCTGTTGGGCGGGCTTATGGGGGTGTTGATTTGGGGTCTTGCCAAGCAAACCAATCAAATTGAGGAATCGAAACAACGGTTGCGTAAATTGGCAGAGCAGGCCGGTGGGCGCGACATTGTTGTTTGGCGTGAGCATAAATGGGGGCAAAAAGGTTTTTACGAGTTTGTTGTTATCTATGTAGACGTCAACGGAAATAAGCAAAAACATCGCGTGACACAACATTGGGAAGTGTGGGGCGGTTTAAGTAAAGAATTTTTCTGGGATAGGCCGCTGCAACTGGCTAACACAGCCCCTCGTGTCTCAAGTTCAAAAGAGCAAATCATCAGCGAAATGGATGCTGAGATTAAACGGCTGCAAGAAGAACTGCGGCGCACGCGTGAAGAAAGCTAATTGTGCTGTGGCCGGTGTCCTCACCGCGCCACTTTCTGTTCAAAAGTGCAAAGAAAGTGGGCTTTGTTAGGCGGAATATCTCCATGCTGTTGGAATAACCTCACTACACCACCATTCCCAAAATTCCTTTCGTTTCGATCTTACAATTGTTGAGGAGTAATTCCAGTTACCTTGCGGGGAAAAATCAGATGGATCTTGTTCCTCAAACTCTGTCCACTCTCCGCCAGCGTAAGCTATTGCTGCCCATTTTGCCGTGTCCCCTATCCACTTAAGATCTGAGTTTGATGTAGATGCGTCGATAACTGCATTTCGGAACACGTCCCAGCCTAATGCCTCATCCAGTGCACTCTTGGCCGCTAGGAAGGCACACCAAGCATGATAATAGAGTGACGTTGGCATCTCGCCCGTCAAATCGTTCATCTCCTGCGCCAACCGAGCAAGTCCCATTGCTGTGTGAGTATGTACTTCAATTGGTTGGGCTTCAGGGCCATAGCCTACCTCGATCATGATTCCTGTTGCTAATTCATTGAGTTGCTGTTCGGTCAAGCCCTCACTTAAATGAGATAGAAGTTGTTCAGCAGTTGAAATCATAAGTCTCGGCATAGTCGGATATCCATGCTCTTCAGGCAAGACATCGTATAGATGAAGAACACGGTGTGCAGCCATAACCGATAAGTGTATGCGCGCTATCCTACCTTTCAATCCTGAAAGGCTGGCGAAGAATTGATAAATGACAAGGCGATGGAAAGGATCCAGGTCAGACTTTGGATGTTCCTGTATTGCATAAAGCGCTTCATCAATTTGTTTCTGAAGAGTTATTGGCAAGCTCATTAGTTATCAGCCCTCAGATTCATTTTGCAGGGATTGGCGAAACGGCCGTTTCCAACAATTAGCTCGGCTTCACCGCCCCGAAGGCAGCAAAGACGCTGTTTTTGTGCAAAATCTCGGCCTGGGTGAACCCAACCTGGCGCAGCAAATCAATTTGGAAGAGCAGGGGGCGGGGGGTGTCCTCAGCGGCGATGTAGGCGAAAACGTGATCGCGGTACGCTTCGTCTTTGAGGTCGGTGAGGTAACGGCCGTATCGTTCCACCATCATCTGCTCAATCGCCTCCGCCGTGTGCGTCACCAAATCAGAAATCCAGATGGAGCCACCTGGCTTGAGCGCGCGGAAGAACTTTTGGAAAACGGCCGTCCACTCCGCCTCCTCCCGCAAATGGTGCAATACCGCTGCCGCCATGATGATGTCAAACTGATTTTCCCCTAATTCAAGCTCGCGGATGTCTGACTGGTGGGTGTGAATACGGCCGTTGGTCACCGCCTGCACCCGCTCTTTCGCCCGATCCAACATCGGCTGGCTCAAATCAATCAGCGTGGCGTCCAGATTAGGCAGCTTTTCCAGCAGCTTCAGGCTGTAGTTGCCTGCCCCGCAGCCCACATCCAAAAAGTGGCTGGCGTTGGGGTTGGTTGCGGCTGCTGCGCTGGTGATTAGTTCCAGCGCCAGCGGCGCATCCACCGTGGAAGATTGCGCGGTTTGCAAGTTGGAAAAGCGCTCCACGTCATTGTCAAACCGCTGCCGAATTTGGGTCACGGTGGATTTATTAGCAAAAGGTGTCTGAGTCATGATGAGATCTCCTCGCAGAATGCGGAATACAGAGTTACGCAGAGGAATCTCGGAGTTTTTCAGAAAAATAGCCAAGCAATCTGCCCAATCTGTTGCTTTTGTTGTTTGCCGAATGGTAATTGAGGAAGCGGAAATTGGCGAGAAACAAAAAAAGAGCCGGTGAGGGGGTGAGGCGGAATAAGCGTTGGTCACGATTATCCCACGTCACCCTCCCACCGGCTCAGTCCAGTGGTAGATAGGGCAATGAATCAGAAAAACAATGTTATGAACGGCCGTTCAGCAGCGCGCTAACCCCAAACAAAATCAGAAGGAGTGGCCAGAATAAGTTCCAGCTAATGTTAAAGAGGAAGAAAGCTCCCACCATGGTCAACAGCAGGGCCCCAATCAGTGAACCGCGCGTTTCGGCATTGAAACGGCCGTTTGCCTGGTAACTTTGCCATACTTCATTTAACTTCAGGACGGCTGGAATGAAGATGAAGAGTGCCCACCAGTTTTGAATATACCAACCGGTTAGCTGGCTCAGCAAAAAGACGGTGCCGATACCAATGAGAATCAGTCCCCCGGTCAGGCTGCCGCTTTGGCGCCGAACGTGCCGGGGCCGACTTTCCTCCATTTGCATCGCTTCTTTTTCTGCATCCTTCAAATTATCAATTGATTCAGACATTTTAATTACCTCCGCGTTGGTATGTAAAAGCGGGAATGTGCGTTAATAAAAGCAGAGCCATTTCCGCCGCCTTTACTTGGGCAAACCATAGTGAAGTCGCTTGGGTGTCAGTACATTTCCGGCGGTTTGCTTAATGACACTCACTATACGGAGGTGTTGGGGCAAAGTTTCAGGGGGGACAGTTGAAGATTGGACCATTTGGGCACAGACAATCAGTTTTGCCTTGCGCTGGCGGGAAAATGGCCCAATCTCTTAAATTAGTTGGGTTGGAGGGTGCCAGGGACGATGAAATCGGCCGTTTTTAGCGTGGGATGATCTGCCAGAAGCTGATGAATTTCTTGCAGATGCTCTTCGGTGAGTTGATTTTGCCGGTTTTGTTTCAGGTTGTTGCGGGCCAGGCTGGAGCCCTGTTGCGAATCACGCTCAAACGCTTTTACGCCCTTGGCGATGTATTCAGGCGTGGTGGGCAGTTCGCAATACTCAAACAGCAAACGCACAATTTGTTCCGGCTCGGCAATCATGTCTTCGTAGCGCACGGCGCACATCGGAATGCCGGCTTCATGCTGTTCCAAATATTTTTGCATGCCAGAAAGCCAGGCCAACATGCTGAATTCCACTTTGGACAGCTCGCCGTTGGTGGCGCGGTCGGCGTATTGGGTCAGCAAGGGCACAAATTTGGTGCGTACCCGCAGATTGATGGGGTCTAGCTCAACATTGCCAGCTTCTACCGTGTTGAAGGCACGCGCAATGGAGCGGGCGCGATCTTCGGCATTGCGGTACAGGAAGATGTGCTTGGACTGGGGCGCCACGCGGTGCAGCAGATCGATCATCACGGTGGAAAAGCTGCGAAACTTGATGACGTATTTTTGCGGCGTGATCTGGTTGCTGGGGCGGCATTGCACCTGAATAACGGCATCCAACAGGCGGGCCATTTCGTCTTCGTTGCTGCCGTCTGACTCGCGCCGCTTCACAATTTCGGTGAACGCTTCGGGTTCGGACAGGCTCAGCACTTCATCCAGATTGTTGAAGACGGTGTTGAGCAGGGTAGAGCCACAGCGCCCCACGGAGTGAATGAGAATGAGTTCTTTCTCTGGCTGGCGCACCATGTCGGCTAACTTGAGAAAGCTTTTGTAGCTCATGCTGTAGGCGCGCAGGGCGTTTTCGTATTGCGCCTGGTAGAGAAACGGCCGTTGCGATAAATCCTCATTCGGTGACGTTTCCACAAAAATGGCTTCCTGCGTGAAATGGTTCAGCGCATACAGCGAGATATTGGGATTTTGGGCAATGCTTTTGAGGGAGATAGTGTTACCTGGCGACACGTCAAAATCACGCAGGCTCACAAAAGAGGTAGGGTTTTGCCGCACTTTTTTGTTGATATGAAGGATGCGGGCGTTTGTCACGAATTTGCTTAAAATTTTTTGCATGGGTATCCACTTAAAAACCCAATCGGTCGGCGGCGACTGAACGGCTGGCCTATCAGGTTGGCGTTCTTTTTAAATAAGTTGGTCCCATTATGAAGCCAAAATCTAACGGCTGATCTTAAAAGCAAAACGCAGATCCCCAAAAATTTTGGGTGATTTACGCTGCCCAGCGTTTGTGTTCCACCAACATGCAGGCATCTTGCACCACATCTAGCCCGGCGGCTGCGGCTTTGGCAGCGGCCGTTTCATTGGCAATGCCCAGCTGCATCCAGACGGCTTTGGCGTTCGTTTCAATGGCCTGATCCACAAATGGCGGTACGTTTTCGCTGCGCTGGAAGATCAGCACCAGGTCTATGGGTTCAGCAATGTCGGTGAGGCTGGCGACGGCCGTTTCGCCCAAACCTTCTTGCAGCATCGGGTTCACAGGGATGATGCGGTACCCCTGTTCTTGCAGGTAAGCTGGCACGTAATAGCCCGCTTTGGCCGTTTTGGAGGAAAAGCCCACAACGGCAATCGTTTTTGTTTCAGCCAATAATTTGTTGATGGTTGCTTGTTGGTTCATGTGACTCCCCATAATGAAGTTTACAAATTTTAATGGTAAGGATAGCCGGGAAACGGCCGTCTGGCTACCACATCCTGTCATCTCGTGGCATAATGAAGCATCTACAACGTCCTTGCCGGGGCAGGCACACAGAAATGCTGGCCCCATTCATCAACTCCACAAAAATGTTGCGAATACGACCAAACTCCTGAAAAAGGAGGTGATGCTCAACCCAAAACTGACCTGCGCAGCGACAACCCACAAGTAATCCCACAATTCCTGTAAAGATTTGAACGATTTTAAACAACCACATAAGAGGAGAAGAATCAATGATAAAGAAACTGTCTTTCCTACTCATTTCCGTGCTGGCAATGGGAGCCATCGCTGCCTGTGGTGGCAGCGAAGCCGATGACCTGCTGGGCGCAATTGAAGAGCGCGGCACCATTCGCGTTTCAACCGACGCCAACTACGCCCCCCAATCCTACCTGGATGAAAATGGCGATTTTGTCGGCTTTGATATTGATGTGGCTACCGAAATTGCCGAGCGGCTGGGTGTGGAAGTCGAGTTTGTCACGCCAGACTGGGACGTGATTACCGCTGGCAATTGGGGCGGCCAATGGGACATGAGCGTCGGCTCTATGACCGTCACAACCGATCGCCAACAGGTGCTGGATTTCGCCGAGCCAGCCTACTATTATACGCCCGCCCAATTTGCCGCTGCCGAAGGGTCCGGCATTGAATCGCTGGATGATATTGCCGGGCAAGCGGTTTGTGTGGGACTTTCTACCACCTACGAAACCTGGCTCAGCGGCGACATCGACTCCCTTGGTTTGCCAGCAAGCAGTTTTTACGCCGAGCCGCCTGCCGATGTCACCATCGTGCCGTTGCAAACCGACAACGATTGCTTCCAATCCATCCAGTCTGGACGGGACGAGTTTAGCGTTTTCCTGACCTCCAACACGGTCGTGCAGGCCGCCATCGACGGTGACGTGCCCGTCTATCGCGTTGATTCACCCGTTTACTCAGAGAATTTAGCGGTGGCCTTCGACAAAAGCAGTGAGTTGGACGACAGTGCGCTGGTTGCGCGCGTTGGCGAGATCATTGCTGAAATGCACGCGGATGGCACCCTAACCGAGCTGTCCCAAAAATGGTTCACCGAAGATTTAACGATGGACCCAACGCAATAGTTTTTTTTGCCACAGAGGGTGTTGAGAAAGCTCTCAATGCTCTCTGTGGCTTTTTTGAGGAGAAACGCCATGCGCACCACGGCCGATTTGACAGACGTCACCAAACAAGCCCGCATTATTCAGGAGCTGCGCCGCCAAAAGCAGCTGCGTTTTCGTCTGGGGGTGAATGCTTCCTACCTTGTGCTGCTGGGGGTGCTTGTTTTTGCCTTTAGCGGGCTGGAATTTACTATCTTTGGCGTTGAGTTTTCTACGATTTCCCTGGATTGGGCGTTTATTTGGGAACGCGTTCCTTTTATTTTTGGCGGCGTGGGGCTAACGATTTTGCTCTCTGTTTTGTCTATCGCGTTGGCTTCGGTGCTGGCGCTGTTGGGGGCGCTGGGGCGGCTTTCCAAATCGCCGCCAGCGTATGCGTTGGCCACCTTTTACATTTCGCTGATTCGCGGCACGCCGCTGCTGCTGCAAGTGATCTTCTTTTTTCTGGCGCTACCGCAGTTGGGCATTACGCTCACTGGCCTGTGGGCTGGCGTGTTGGCCTTGGGGCTTAACTACGGCGCGTACATGACGGAAATTATGCGAGCGGGCATCCAATCGGTTGGGGTGGGGCAGCGGGAAGCGGCCCTAGCCATTGGCATGACGCAGCGGCAAATTATGCAGCGCATTGTGCTGCCCCAGGCGTTCCGGCTGGTCATTCCACCCATTGGCAACCAATTTATTGCCATGCTCAAAGATACGTCGCTTATTTCCGTGACCGGTTTTGTGTGGGAGATTTTGTGGCGGGCGCAAAAGGTGGGGCGGGCCAATTTCCGCAATTTGGAGGCGTTGCTGATTGCGGCCGTTTTCTATTGGATCATCACCATTATTTTTTCGGCCGTACAGGCTCGCCTGGAAGCGTACCTGGCACGCGGGGAGCGAACGATATGAGCGCCATCGTACGCGTGACCAAATTGAACAAATATTTTGACGACTATCATGTGCTGAAAGAGGTGTCGTTTGAAGTCGCTCCGGCGGAGGTGATTTGCATTATCGGGCGCAGTGGCTCGGGCAAGAGCACCCTGCTGCGCTGCATCAACTTTTTGGAGCAGCCGGAATTTGGCACGGTAGAAGTGGATGGTCTGCTGGTCGAAGCGGGCGGCAAGGGGCGTGAGTATCAGCAAAAAATTCACGATTTACGCTTGAAAACGGGGATGGTGTTCCAATCGTTTAACTTGTTTGCCCACATGACGGCGCTGCAAAATGTCATCGAAGGGCCGGTGACTGTGAAAGGGATGCCCAAAAAAGAAGCGATTGAGCTGGGAATGCACAACTTAGAGAAGGTGGGGCTGGCGGAAAAACGGGATCAGTTCCCGTCGCGGCTGTCTGGTGGGCAGCAGCAGCGGGTGGCCATTGCCCGCGCCTTGGCGATGGAGCCAAAAGTGATGCTCTTCGACGAGCCGACCTCGGCGCTGGACCCGGAGCTGATTGGCGAAGTGTTGGCAGTGATGCAGCAGCTAGTTGAGGAAGGCATGACGATGCTGACGGTGACGCACGAGATGGGTTTTGCCCGCAAGTTTGCCCACCGCATTTTGTACATGCACGACGGCCGTTTCATCGAAGAAGGTCCGCCGGAAAAACTGTTTAACAATCCTGAAGATGAGCGCACGCGGGCGTTTTTGAGCCACTTATTGACATAATGTAATTGAGTAATTAGTAATTGGTAATTTGCAAGCGGAAAAATTACCAATTACTCAATTACCCAATTACTTCCCCCATGAGGTGAAAAATGACGAAAAACTACGGCAGCCAAAGCATGGTTGCTCCTTTGCAGACGGTGCTGGTGAAACGGCCGTCTACCGCTTTTGGCAACGCCGACCCAGAGAAGTGGCATTACACGGAACGGCCGTTTTTGCCGGAAGCGCAAAACGAACATGACGCCTTTGTTAATTTGCTGCGCGCCGAGGGGATTGAGGTGGTGTACCACGACGTTGAACTGCCCGACCACGCCGACGCCATTTTTGTGCATGACCCCAGCATTGTGACCGATGACGGGGCGATTATTTTGCAGATGGGCAAGGCGTTACGGCAGGGAGAAGAGGGGGCGCATACGGCCGTTTACCAAAAGCTAGGCATCCCCATTCATTACCAACTGCACGGCGAGGCGCGCGCTGAGGGGGGCGATTTGCTCTGGTTGGATGAGAAGACGTTGGCAGTGGGGCAAGGGTTTCGCACCAATGCCGCTGGGCTGGCGCAACTGCGGGAAGCCGTCCCCGCCGACGTAGAAGTCGTTCCCGTGCCGCTGCCCTATTACGAAGGGGAAGCCGCCTGCCTGCATTTGATGTCGTTCATCAGCGTGGTGGATGTGGACGTGGCGGTGGTGTATCTGCCGCTAATGCCGGTGCCGTTTTACCAACTGCTCAAAGCGCGCGGCTTTCGTCTGGTGGAGGTGCCCGACGAGGAGTTTGGCACGATGGGGCCGAACGTTTTGGCGCTCTCGCCGGGAAACTGTGTGATGCTGGAGCACAATCCCATCACCAAACAGCGGTTGGAGGCAGCAGGCTGCCGCGTGCAGCTTTATCGCGGCAACGAAATCTCGCTCAAGGCAGAAGGGGGAGCCACTTGCCTGACGCGGCCTATTTTGCGCGGGTAGCTGAACCCAACCCCAGGAATTTGAATAAAAACGGCCGTTCCCCACAGGAAACGGCCGTTTTTGCTATAAAAATTTAGTTTTTGCCACAGAGTTCACAGAGAGCTAAGAGTCAGAGGTCCCTCAAAAATCTCTTTTTCCTGCTTCGGCTGCGCTCAGCACAAGCCTGTGGCTTTTTGGATAGAGCAACTATGGCGTACAGACCGTAATGCTCCAGCCGTTCAACGTGCCCGCGTCGGCCGAGGTGTAGTTGTCGGTGACGGTGAGCTGCCAGGTGCCGCTGCCGCTTTCGCCATCGAAGGCGGAGAGCGCGTTGTTGGGGGTGAGTGACCCGCTCAGTGCCGGAGTGCCGCACTGATTTTCGGCGGGCAGGCTGGCTTCGTCGTCCAGCGTGGCCAGGATGTTGTCGTTGGCGCAGCCGTAGCTGCTGGCTGGTACACCGGGGCGGTCAATGATGGTAACGGCCGTTCCCGTATCCTGATGCGTCAACACCATGCTCAAATCGCCGACCCAGGCGTGAGCCATGTCAACAGTCACATCTAAATCAGCAATGGTACCGACTGCGCCAATGGTTAGCTGCGAACTGATGGCAGTGGTGCCATTCGGTAGGGCAATCGGCACGTCTGTGCTGGTGTAGGTGACACAAGCGGGTGGCGCGCCAGCCGTGATTTCCACATCGTCGATCCCCGCTTCTACCAAACTGCCGCCGCTTGCATCGGCGGCTTCAATCAGGAGATAGATGGTTTGGCCAGCAAAGGCGTTGAGGCTCATGGAAGCGGTGTCCCAGACGCCATCATCATCGTCGCCTGCCCCAAGTTCCTCAAAAACAACCTGGCTGCTGCTACCAACGGCCGTTACTCGCAAAAAGTCGGCGCTGGTGGCGTTGTTCAGGTGGGCCAGGTAGTAGCTGAACGACAGCGTGATGTCGGGGCCAGTCGGCAAGCTGATGTTGGGCGAGCGAATGGAGGTGACGCCATTGTCGATGTCGAAACTACCGACGCTGCTGCCTGCCAAAGCGCCCGTCACCAGATCATTGCTGCCGCTGACGGTGGTGCCCAACTGCTTGATGCCGCTGGAATTGGTTTCTTCCGGATTGGCCCGTTCCCACTGACCTGTGGTCGCTGTGTCGGTGCCGTTCGGATTCACAGTCCAGCCCTGGTTGGTCTCAAAGTCATCGAAGAAGATGGTGCCGCTGGCTGGTGTGGTGGGTGTTGGTGTGGGCGGGGCAGGCGTGTTGGTCGCCGTGGGAATGGGTGTATTCGTAGCTGTGGCGGTTGGCAGCGGGGTATTGGTGGCCGTTGGCGGCAGCGGCGTGTTGGTGGGGGTGTTGGTCGGGCCAGCCGTTGGCGTTGCCGTTGGGGGTAATGGTGTGCTGGTCGGTGTTGGGGTGTTTGTTGGCGTGGGCGTGTTGGTCGGCGTGGGTGGTGGGGCTGTGGGTGATGGCGTGGGGGTGGGACCAGAATCAACGGCCGTAATCCGCACATCGTCAACGGCCGCTTCAATTAAACTGCCACCGCTGGCATCCGCTGCTTCAATCAAAAGATACACGGTTTGTCCAGCAAAACTGGTGATGTCGCTGGTGAACTCGGCCCAGGCGGCATTGTCGTTGTCGCCACTGCCCAACTCTTCAAACAGCAGGGTGGTCGAGCCGCTCACCAGACTGACGCGCAAAAAGTCGTCGCTGGTGGCATTATCCAGATGGGCCAGGTAATAGGAAAAGGAAAGATCAATATCGCTGCTGGTGGGCAGGACGATATTGGGCGAGCGCACCGAGGTGACGCCGTTGTCGATGTCGTAGGTGCCGACGCTGCTGCCTGCCAGCGAACCAGTCACCAGGTCGTTGTTGCCGCTGACGGTGGTGCCGAGCTGCTTCACGCCGCTGGAGCTGGTTTCCTGGGGATTGGCCCGTTCCCATTGGCCGGTGGTGGCCGTGTCGGTGCCGCTGGGATTGGTTGTCCAGCCGAGGTCGCTTTCAAAGTCGTCAAAGAAAACGGTTGTGGGGGGTGGTGGGGCGTTGTCGTCGATGTAGAGGAAGACGGCGCTGACGGCACCCCAGTTGCCGTTGGCATCCTGACCGCGCACGAACAGGATGTGTTGGCCCTGGCTAAAGCCGGTCGTGTCGATGGCGGCGGTGGCCCCTTCCACTGAGCTGTTGAAACTGCCATCGCTGGCGCTGAGGGGAACTGCCGTTCCCCCGTCCCAAGGTGGCGTATCCAGATAATATTCAGCGGCGGCGATGGCCTGGGTGGGTTCGGTGCCGTTGCTGTTGTTGTAACGGCCGTCATCGATGCTGGCTGTTAAATTTACGGCCGTACCGGCGGGCACACCGGCGGGGTCAGAGCCAAAATCGAGGGCGACGTTAAGCGCATCGGGGCCAGCCGGGGTGATGTACGGCGCGCGCACCACTTTGAGCGCGTACATGAGCGAGGGCATGTTGTCGGGGAGCAGCGTGTTCTCGAAGTAGCTGCACGATTCAAAAAATTCTGTGCCTAGCTCGTAAGTGAATGCCGCCACGCCCATCTCGCCATAGGCAAAGGAGGTGGTGGTGCCATCGGTGGGGTAGAGGCCGATGGATTGCTGCGGCGTGTGGCCGTTGAAGTAGGCCAGCTTGCGCCCCAATGTTTGCAGCTGCGTGCCGTTGGGCGCGGGCGTGCTGGTGTGCCCCCAGGGCCAGAGCAGCAAACGGCCGGAGCTGTGGATGTCCAGGTAGATGCCTTCGGTGTTTAGCGGTGCCGGGGCACTGTCGCCAGCTCCGCGATTATCGACGAAGGTGTTTTGAATGTAGTTGACCACTGCCTGGGTTTCTGGTTCAGAAGCGGCGCTGGCTCCGCGATAGGTGGCATCGCACTGGTTGGTGCTGGAGCCACCGCAGCAGCCCCAGTTGTAGGGGAAGTTGCGGTTGAGATCGGCCCCTCGGTTGTTGCTGGTGGGGCTGCAATAGCTCTGGTTGGTGTTTTTGCGCCACAAAATGCCCGATTCGGCGAATTTACGGCCGTCTGGGTTGGTTTGCAGCATAAAGTGAACCTCGTGATGATCCAAAATCCAGGTGGCGTCTGCGTCGATGCCGTAGTTGGTGACCAGGAATTCAGCCAGCCGCGTGGTTAGTTCCGCTGTGGTGTACTCGCGGGCATGAATGGCGCTGGTGATGAAGATGATTGGTTTGGGACCGGGAACGGCCGTATTTGTCAGCCGCAACACCTGCATATCATAGCCGCCCAAACCTTGTGTTTTTTCCCAGGAATCCCCAAAATCACCCCAAGACGCCAGCGTCGGATAGTTGGCCGCCAGCGAAGCGGCCGTAGCAAATGTTTCTTCCACTGTGCGGTAGCAAGAGTAACCTGAAATCGTTTGAATACCGGGAATGACGGGCGCTAAATTATTGTGCGGCGCATATTGCTCCGTTAACGTGTCGTCGATTTCAAATTGCAGGCCGGTGGTTTCTAGCTGCGCCAATTCTTCTTCATTAACGGCCAGCAGCAGATACCCTTTGCTGTAATCAGATTCCAACGGTTCGTAGGTGATGGCTATCTGCCGAGCGGTGGTAATATCATCAAAGTAGACGCGCACGACCAAACCATCTCCCTCTAATGGTCCAGCGTGAACTTGCGCTATTTCCTGGGCACGATTGGGCATGGCAATGGCTGCCAGCAGCCCAACAAGGCCAAATAATAAGAGAAGTCGCCATTTTTTCATCTGTTACTCCTTTGCGAGAATCTCCCAGGGGTTGGGCGGCGTTGGGTTGGGAGGGATGTGACCTGAGGAAAGGTGGATGGTGTAAATTATTCGCCCGCGTACCACCAGTCGGCGGCAGTGACACGGCCGTTTTCACACACAAAAAACAAAAAATCGTGGGTGCCGCGCCATTCATACACCAAAAATTGGGTGGTTTCGTCGGCTGCGGCCGCGCCAGCGGGTACCGCTTGAATCAGTTCATGCAGGGGATCACCTCCTTGGACGCTATGGTCTGGTGGTTGGAGTAAGTTGGTGAGCTGGGTGCAGGTGAAACGGCCGTTGCCCAACTGCTGGCCCAGGTCGAGCATGATGCTGTGTTTGGGGCCTTGCCATTCGTCTACATCCGGGTTCCAGGAGCCACCGTTGAATTGGCCAACGGCCGTACGCAGCGAGATAAAATCGGCCGCCAGCCTCTGAAGCGTTTCATCCACTGTTGCCACGCTTTCCGGTTGCATTGTTGGATTTGTTGTTTGGGGAGGCGGCCCCAAATCGTTCACGGCTGGCATGCAGCCGCTAAAGCAAAGTATGAAAACCAGAGGCAGCCATTTTCGGAACATAAGTTGCCAGACGAACAGCTAAAAATTTACCGGGGTTTTGCTTACGAATTAGGGCTTACGCAGTTACCAAAAAGATTGGACCAATTTAATTTTGGAGCTTGCAGACTGCTCTCGTTGGAAATTGGTCCAATCTGCGTAAGTCCTGACAAATATTGAGTTGTTTTGGGTATTTCGTGGTGAATCGGTTGGGTTACAGATGTTGTTGATAATCGGATACGTTGGAAACATTCTAGCTTATTTGGAGCGTAACTTCAACCGCTGAATCTTACTTTTCCTTGTCTTGCCAATCGCGGCCATAGAGGTGTTTATAATTGCCCATTCTAATCAGCCCAATGCCAAAAAGAAATCCTGCAATCATCAAGATTAGCAGGATTGTCTGATCCGTATTCACTGAAATGCCAGCGCACTCTCTGTGCCCTTCGTGGCAAATATTAGAATTCCAAATTCAGGATGATGTCGCGCTGGCCGGTTTGGATGATGTTACTGGCGTCATCTTCACCGGAGGTGAGGGTGATGATGAGTGGGGCGGGCTGGCCACTGTTGTCGCTGGCAAAGTAGAACTGGCTGGTGATGAGCGTTTCGCCATCCAGCTTTACCTTGAAATGGATGTGGCGGGGGCGGGGTTCGTACTCACCAGGGAAAATGGTGCGGAAACTGTACGTGCCGTTCTCATCCGTCACGGCTTCGCCATAAAACTGGAAATTCATGTCGCGTTGGTCGGTGCTGGGATCACCGGGGTGGAGGTAAACACCGTTGGCATCTGTTTGCCAAATTTCGATGGTAGCGTTGGGGATGGGACGGCCGTTCCTATCGTACAAAGTTCCGCCAAATGCAACAATCTCCCCAGTCGGTGCACCTGCTGCCCCATCCAGCACCGTCAGATCGTTGTCCCGGTCGGCGGGTTTGTCCACGGGGTAATAGGGACCTTCCTGCTGGGCTGGGGTGGTGTAGCTAACTTCAACTTGGCCGTCGCTGCTGGTTACGGCCGTTTCCGTCTCTTCAGCCGCGCCACAGCCCATAAGCATTAGGGTGAGAACGGCCGTAATTGCCAGACTTAAAAAGATTTTACGTCTCATTTGGTTGCCTCCACTGTTGTCAATCAGGTTGTTGGCACCAAGTATAGCTGGCAGTTGTTAATGGTAGATGAAGAACGGCCGTTGCAACTTTCAACACAGTATCTCTGTGGCTTTTCTAGGCAACTATTTCAATCGCTGAAACCACCGTGGCGAATCCACCGACTGACCACCTTGCCACAACTGTGCCGTCATTTGCATATGCCCCAGGTGCAGCGCCGTGTGGTCGATGACGTGCAGAATGGCCCAGCGGGTGGGCACCGTGCGATCCCGTGCCTGGCGCACACCGTCCAAATCTTCTTGCGTCAGGTTTTGCAGAATGGTGCGGGTTTGCTTGCGTACCTCTTCTAGCTTTTGGGTGAGTACGGCCGTATGCGCCACTACCGCCTCAAATTCTGCATCCCGATTGCGGGTCGGGGGCAGTTCACCCACCATTTCCCCAATCCAAAAATGTTCCGCCCCGGCTACATGTGTCGCCATGACCGCCAGCGAATTCATCGCATGGTCCTCACTTTCTTCATCAGGACGCCAATTGAGCGCCTCAAGCGGCATTGTTTGCAGAATCTGGCCAATTTGGGCTCGTAAATCTTCGATCCGTTCCAGGTAAGCGGCCGTTTCCATTAACATAGCTTTCTCCTCAGTAAATGTGGGTCGGATTGCCAATCCGACAGACGTTTTTAATTCATACTGGTCAACGACAGCTTGTGTCGTTCCTGCGAAATCTGTGAATTTCTCGCCTGATTGTCATCCATCCTGACAAGTTCGGCAAAAACCAGTATACTTCTGCCGCTAAAAATGAAATCACGTTTCACATTATGAAACGAAAGAGGAGCAACCCGACAATGGCTGTAAAAGAAGCAAAACCCATAACCGAACAAATTTACACCCGCGCCCCCTACTGGCACGATGTGCCAGATGAAAAATGGATGGATTGGCGCTGGCAAATGAGCCATCGGCTCAACACCGTAGAAGAATTGGGCAAGGTGATCAATCTCACCGAGTCCGAGCGCAAGGCATTGAGCGCCAATGGCCTGTTCCGGGTGGATATTACCCCTTACTTTGCCAGCCTCATCGACCCCGATGATCCCAACTGCCCGGTGCGCAAGCAGGTGATCCCCACCGACTCCGAAATGGTACCGTTCCAATCTATGATGGAAGATTCGCTGGCGGAAGACAAACATTCCCCCGTGCCGGGACTGGTACACCGCTACCCCGACCGCGTGCTGATGCTCATTACCACCCAGTGCGCCAGCTACTGTCGCTACTGCACCCGCAGCCGCATCGTCGGCGACCCCACGCAAACGTTCAGCCGCGCCGAGTTTGATGCCCAAATCGACTACATCGAGCGCACGCCACAAATCCGCGACGTGCTGCTTTCTGGCGGTGATCCGATGGTGCTGGCACCGAAACTGGTTGATATGATCTTGGGTCGCTTGCGCGCCATTCCGCACGTGGAAATCATTCGCATCGGTTCCCGCGTACCGGTTTTCTTGCCAATGCGCGTGGATGAGCAGTTCTGCGAGATGGTGAGCAAGTACCATCCGTTCTGGCTCAACATCCATGTGAACCATCCCAAAGAAATTACGCCCGAACTGGCTGCTGCCGCCGACCGGCTGACGCGGGCAGGCGTGCCATTGGGCAACCAAAGCGTGCTGCTGGCGGGCATCAATGACTCCGTAGCAATTCAGCGCAAGCTGGTCCATGATTTGGTGAAGATTCGGGTACGGCCGTATTACCTCTACCAATGCGATCTCGTGGAAGGTTCCGGCCATCTGCGCACTTCTGTGAGCAAAGGCATCGAAATCATCGAGGGGCTGCGCGGCCACACCTCTGGTTACGCGGTGCCCACCTACGTGGTGGATGCCCCCGGCGGTGGCGGCAAGATTCCAGTACAGCCCAACTACGTCATCTCGCAGTCACCGGGCAAGACGGTGCTGCGTAACTTCGAAGGGTTCATGACCACTTACCAGGAACCGCTGGATTACGATCCCGAAATAATCAAACCGCAAGAAGCGCTCATCGAGCCGCGCCCGGAACCGGGGCAGGAAGGCATTCATGGCTTGCTGCAAGGGCAAAAGATGAGCATCGAGCCGGAAGGGTTTGCAGA
Organism: Ardenticatenaceae bacterium; assembly: GCA_020634565.1. Classification (GTDB taxonomy): domain Bacteria; phylum Chloroflexota; class Anaerolineae; order Promineifilales; family Promineifilaceae; genus Leptofilum. Next base: position 98,853 of record JACKBN010000003.1, on the reverse strand, counting down.
TACGCGGTCTCGTGGTGGTTCAGAGCACCGGCTGCGCAGCGGTGAAATCGCCCAAAAGTGGACGCCGTTGGGTGTGGGCAGCATCGACACCAGCAATATTCCCGTCGCGCCGCAGCTTAAAGATGGCACAGACGCTGAGGAAGATAAGCAAGACGAAGCGTGATTTTTTATGATTTGTAATTGGTAATTGGGTAATTCGGCAGCGCTCAATTACTTAATTACCAATTACCCAATTACTCTCAGATGTCCCGATCTACTGGCAAGACCCAGCCCTATCCCGGCACCCAATCTGTTTTGCGCGCCATGTCGCTGCTGAAAGCGTTTGACGATGAGCGGCGCGAATGGGGCTTGGCGGAGCTGGCGCAGGAGGTAGGGCTGAATAAAACCACCACGTTTCGGCTGCTGACCGCATTGGAAAGTGAGGGGATGGTGGCGAGACGGCCGTCTGCCGAAACGTACATGCTTGGGCCGGAGATTGTGGTGCTGGGTGGGCGTGCCTTGCGGGCCAACGATTTACGCTCGTTGGTCAAGCCAGAGCTAGAGCAAATGGCCGCTGCTACGGGAGAAACCGCCACGCTGGAAATCTTGTCGGGTGAGGACCACGTGCTGATCATCGACGAGGTGATTGGCAACCATCTGATGGGCAGTTCGCAATCGCTGGGCACGCGCTGGCCGATGTTTGCCACATCCACCGGCATTGCAATGCTGGCGCACTTGCCAGACGAGCGGGTGGCGGCGGTGCTGGGCCAGCATCTGCCCAAACTAACCCCCAAAACGGTGACGGATACGGCCGTAATTCACCAGGAACTGGCCCAAACCCGCCAGCGTGGCTACTCGTATTTGCAGGAATGGTTGGAAGAAGGGTTGATTGTGGTGGGGGCGCCGCTGTTTAACCACGATGGCCAGGTAGTTGCGGCCATCAGTTTGGGCGCACCGGCCATTCGCTTCCCCGCCGCGCGGGAGCCAGAGATGGGGCAGTTAGTTAAGCAAACTGCCCAGCGCATCTCCGCCAAGCTGGGTTGGGAGTCGGGTTAGGCGGCTAGTGTTGGGGGTGTGGCATCTGTGAACGGTTGTATTGTTTGCAATTCGCGCGCCTCAGACTGTTGGACGTGGTAGAGGTCCCATCGCAGTTGTAAATTCATCCAAAATCCGGCTGATGTGCCAAAAAATTTTGCCAATCGTAAGGCGGTGCTGGGGGTAATACCGCGACGGCCGTTGATAATTTCATTAATACGCTGGTAAGGCACATGAATCCCATCAGCTAACTCTCGCTGAGTGAGATTCATAGGGAGTAAAAACTCCTCCAGCAGCATTTCACCGGGATGTGTTGGTGATCGATGTGTTGGAATGCGAACCATAACAATCTCCTAGGCTAATGATAATCAATAATTTCAACACGATCTGGTCCATTTTCACGCCAAATGAAGCAAATGCGATATTGATTATTGATACGGATGCTGTGTTGTCCTACCCTCTCACCTTTTAATGCTTCCAGGTGATTACCGGGTGGAATTCGCAAATCATCCAAGGTTTCAACAGAATCAAGTTGTTCCAATTTTCGCGCTGCAATTCGCCATAGATTATTGGGACATGCTTTACGGGCAACTTTGGAGTTAACGCCGTTAAAAATATCTTCTGTTCCCTGATCATAAAAAGCGCGAATCATCAAAATAGCATAGCATGACATCCATGCTATTGCAACATTGCTTTGTGCGATATTTGTGACGGATACGGCCGTAATTCGCCAGGAACTGGCCCAAACCCGCCAGCGTGGTTACTCGTATTTGCAAGAATGGTTGGAAGAGGGGTTGATTGTGGTGGGGGCGCCGCTGTTCAACCATGATGGCCAGGTGATCGCCGCGATTAGTTTGGGCGCACCAGCTATTCGCTTCCCCGCCGCGCGGGAGCCAGAGATGGGCCAACTAGTCAAACAAACCGCCCAGCGCATCTCTGAAAAACTTGGGTGGGCATGACGTCAGGTGGAAATAATTTCCCGTTGAATAGCAACAGAAACGGCCGCTGCGCGTGAATCCACCCCTAGTTTGTTGTAAATGTTTGTCAGGTGCGCCTTGACGGTGCGCTCAGTGACGCCTAAAGTGCGGGCAATCTCTTTGTTGCGATCACCACGGGCAACGGCCGTTAATACTTCCAGTTCGCGTTCGGTTAAATCGGTGGGCGGGGGTTGTTCTTTGGGTGCTGGTGGTGCTTGAGCGTGGGTGAGCACCCGCGCCAAAATCTCTGGCTGGAGCAAGGTTTCGCCCTGGGCAGCGGCGCGGATGGTGTGGAACAGCGTTTGCCGGTCTGTGTCTTTGAGTAGGAAGCTGCGCGCTCCTGCTTGTAGACCTCGCAGCATCAAATCGTCCTCGTTGTAGGTGGTGAGAATAACGATGGCAATCTCCGGCCACTGGCGGCGAATGTGGCCAATCGCTTCCAGGCCGTCCATGCCCGGCATGCGCAAATCCATGAGGACGACATCCGGCTGTAATTCCCCAGCCAGGCGCACCGCCGCAGCGCCGTCGGCTGCGTCGCCAACCAGGTTGAAATCGGGCTGGCTGCTCAAAATGAGCTGCAACCCTTCGCGCACGACCAAATGATCGTCGGCAATGAGAATGCGAACCATCAGGCTGCCTCCAATGGCACGTTGAAGGTGAGGGTGTTGCCTTGATTGGGCTGGCTGTGGATGGTGAGCTTGCCGCCAGCCAAACGGGCGCGCTCGCGTAAACCGATCAGGCCGTAATGCCCGGCGGGAATCTGGTCTGGGTTAAAGCCCTGGCCGTTGTCCTGAATGGTGACGTGTAAGGTTTTGTCTGCCGCTGTGATTTTGACGAAAACGGCCGTTGCCTGCGCGTGCTGCATCACATTGGCCAACCCTTCACTCACGCAGCGAACCACATGTTCACTAATATTTTTGGGAATGAGCAGCTGGTCGGGCAGGGTGAGTTCGCAAGGAATGCCGCTCACCTGACGGAACCGTTCAACCTCGTGGGTAATGGATTCGGCCGTAGAGGCTGAATCCCGCTGGCGCAAATCGCCAATGACTTGCCGCGCTTCGGCCAGCGTGGAACGGGCCCGCTTTTTTGCCTGAGCCGCGATCTCGGCCACTTTTTCCTGATTGCCCTGTTCCAGATGCAGTTCCAGCCCTTCGATTTGCAAAATGAGGCCCGCCAATCCCTGCGCCAGGGTATCATGCAGCTCACGCGCCATGCGCTGCCGCTCGGTTTCCAGAGTTAGATTTTCGACTTGTTGAGCATAGGCGGCTAACTGCTCGTTGGCATTTTCCAGTTCTGCCAGCAGTTTTTGCGCTTCCTGGCGGGCCTTCATCTGTTGCATAAACAGCATCACATAAATGAGGACAAATACCATCATGACGACGGCGACTCCCAGCCAGGAAGGGATGGATTGCCAGCCATCAATCAGATAATTGGTAAGGGTTAACAGGACCAGATAACCAATCACGGCCAAAATAGAGCGCCGCCAATCTTCGAGCATCCCCACAGTTTCACCCGCCAAAGCCATGATCAAGCCAAAGCTAACGGCCGTTCCGCGACTGATGAAACTGAGCAAAACAACCAGAGTGGTCTGGACGATGAGGTAAATCGCCAGGCGGCTGCGTGGCACCACAAAGTGCGGGCTGAACCAGTGCAGCCCGCCGTGCAGCAGCATGAGCAGCGTAAAGGGAATGAGCCGCGCTGGCTGGCGCATCGCGGGCGATTCATACAGCGTAACGCCGTAAATGAAGAGCAATGCCAGCAGCAGCAGGTAATAAAAAGCGCGGGTTTCGCGGGCTTCAGATTCTACGAGGGGGTCTAGTTTAAGGATTTGCCGCATATTTTTTTGCCTCTGTCTTCATTATAGCAGTCGTGGGCGCGGACGGTATTGTCCAAAAGGGAATTGTACCATTGGGTACGTACGGCCGTTCCCCATTGCCCGATGTGGTCGATTTTGCCATCTGCTAATCTGTAAACAATCATCCGGAAATTTGGACACGGATAAACACAGATTTTCACAGACAAAACCAAAAATCAGTGTGTATCCGTGAAAATCAGTGTCCAATTCAGAAAAATATAGGTGTCTAAGCAGGAGGCCAACATGATTGAGGTCAAGAATTTTAGCAAACGATATGGTCAATTTACGGCCGTTGACAACATCAGCTTCACCGTGCCGCGTGGCCAAATCTTTGGCCTGCTGGGTCCCAACGGGGCGGGCAAAACCAGCACGCTGGAATGTTTAGAGGGCTTGCGCCGTCCCGATGCCGGCAGTTTGCGCATCGGCAGTGTGGACCCGGCCCGCGAGCCGCGCCAACTGCGGAACCTCATTGGCGTGCAGCTGCAATCGGCGGGCATGCCGGAAAGCATCACGCCGGATGAAGCGATGCGTCTCTTTTGCGCCTACCACACCGTCGCCCCGCGCTACGATTTGCTGGATCGCTTTGGCTTGAACAGCAAGCGGCGCACCGAGTTTCAACTGCTCTCGACCGGGCAGCAGCGGCGGCTGGCCCTGGCCCTGGCCGTGGCCCATGAACCGCAGGTGTTGTTCCTCGATGAGCCGACTGCGGGACTGGATGTGGCTTCCCGCTCTGAGCTGCATGGGCTGATGCGTGAGCTGCAAGCCAGCGGCACAACCATCATCCTGGCCACGCACGACATGGCGGAGGCTGAGGCGATGGCGGACCGGGTGGCTATTTTGCTAAACGGCCGTCTCGTCGCCGAAGGCACCCCGCTAGAAATCACCGCTACCGGGGCTGGCCTAACCAAAGTTTCCGTACACACCCGCGACTCGGTGCTGCTGGACAATCATTACACCATCCCCGCCGTGAGCCAGCGCCTGCTCAAAGAAGAGTATGCCATCTACTTCAGCAGCGACATCGGCCAAACGGTTGGCGCATTAATTGAGTACGTCTCCAGCAAGGGGGATGAACTGTTGGATTTGCGAGTGGAACGGCCGTCTTTGGAAGATCGTTTCCTGGAATTGACCACCAGTAATTAAGAACCTATCTGACTAACGTAGATTGGACCAATTTTGGTTGAAAAGGTATGCGAAGTTCTACAAGCAAATTGGTCCAATCTTTTCTAAATTGGAGGATTATCATGCAAGCATTTGCCGCTCATTTTACTTTTGAACTACGTACCGGAATCCGCAACAAGACCTTGTTGCTCATGAACTACCTGTTCCCGCTGAGCTTTTACCTGATGATGGGCTTTATCATGCCCGGCATCAACCCGATGTTCCGCGATGTGATCGTGCCGGGGATGGTGGCCTTTGCCATTCTGGCCTCCACGCTGCTGGGGATGCCCGACCCAATGGTCAATGCTCGCGAATCTGGCATTTTGCGCAGCTACAAGATCAACGGCATTCCGGCGCTCTCGCTCATCTTCATGCCGGCTTTGACGACCATGCTGCATCTGGCGGTGGTAACGGCCATCATCTTGTTAACTGCGCCATTGTTATTCGATGCGCCAATGCCTACAAACGTACTCGCCTTTTGCCTGATTGCCTTGCTGTTCGCCTACACCTGTGCCGGATTGGCCATTCTGATTGGCGTCGTCGCTCCCAATTCGCGGATGACGGTGCTGTATGCGCAGGCGCTCTTTTTGCCATCAATGCTGCTGGGTGGGATTATGCTGCCGTACGATATGCTGCCGGAAACGGCCGCTTCCGTCGCCCAACTGTTACCCGTTACCCATGCCATGAACGCCTTCAAAGGGCTGGCCATGGGCGGTACGGCCGATTTCAGTCCGGCGTGGTCGGTGCTGGCCTTGTTCATCGTTGGGCAACTTGCTTTTTTCCTGGCCTGGTACCTGTTTAGCTGGGACGGCCGTAACAGCGAACGTCGGGGGCATCCGGCGCTGGCGCTGCTGGTGTTGTTGCCCTTCGTGGTTGGTATTTTTATCGTCTAGCCAACTAAACAACGTAGTCACAAACAAAAAGCCGGTAGCTATCAAATCTACCGGCTTTTTTGTTACTGATTTTTCAATTCTGTCGCTTCAAAATTATTCTTTCTGGCTCATTTGTTGTTGGGATAAAAATGCTTTTGCGCCGTCGGTTAAGGGGTGGGATTTCCGGGTTTCCTCATTCATTTGCACAATCACTGTTTCGGCGGTGGCGACAAGACGGCCGTCTTGAAACAATCCCTGGTATAAACTGACCGAACTATTGCCCACTTTGGTAACGGCCGTACCAATCTCCACGCGCCCCGGCCAGTTAATTTCCGCCAGCAAGTTCAGGTTCAGATTCACAATGACAAACGCCGCTTCCTCTGCTGCCAGGGGGCTTTGCGGATCGTAAAGGAACTCAACGCGCCCTGTTTCCAAAAAGGTAGAAAAGGCCGCATTGTTCACGTGTCCCTGCCGATCGGTATCCCCGTAGCGTACCTTGTCAAAAGTCTGGAAAGGAAAATCTGCAAGGGCTAAGTTTTTCTTTGCTGCCGGTTGATTGACCATGGTGTAAATCCTTTTAGGGGATGATGTGCAAAAAATATAACGTGTGGCAATTATCAGGGCAAATGGATGTTAAGCAGTCGATAAATTCCGGCTGAGAAGCGGCCGTATTGTGTATAATGAACGCATGGAAATTCCATTGTTCCCCCTCAATACGGTCCTGTTTCCTGGCTGGCCGATGCCGCTGCATATTTTTGAGCCGCGCTACCTGGAGATGGTGCGCTACTGCACGGAAGAGAAATCTCCCTTTGGTATTTTGCTCATTAAACAGGGTAAAGCAGAGCGCGATACGGCCGTTGTTCCTCACAACGTTGGCTGTATGGTCAATATTACGCAAATGGAGCAGTTGGAAGACGGCCGTTTACTCATTATGGCGGTGGGGCAGGAGCGGTTTCGCGTTCGTTCGCTCAGCCGCCAGAAGCCCTATTTGGTGGGTGAGGTGGAGCGCATGCCTTATTTGCCAGAAAAAACAGCGCCTTTGCAAACGGCCGTAGACAACTTGCATCCCCTCGTGTTGAGCTATCTTAACCAGCTGACCGCCCTGGCCGATAATGTTGAGTTTGACCCCACCCAGATACCCACCGAGCCAGAAGCGCTCAGTCACATGGCCGCTTCGCTGCTGCAAGTATCGCTGGAAACCAAACAATCCATGTTGGAAGCCAATAAAATCTCCAACTTGCTAAACTTCCTCACACAGCAATACCGCCGCGAGATTGATATTCTCAAGCAGTTTCCCCAGCAAGATATGGGCAATTTCTCCGTTAACTAATACCCCGCCATTTCCCCGGAAAATATTGCAAAGAAATTTCCGGGGAAATGAATGTCTGAAACTTATCGTCCTACCAAGATATTAATTTCGCCAATGCCGCCGCTGATGTCCAGGGTGATGTTGACATCTGAAGCGCCATAGCTTTCGTTGGTATAAACTTCGGAATCCCTTCTCGTTGCAGTCCGTTGACCATCAGAGAACCGATGCCGGTATTCGCTTCTAACCGTAGACCCACATTTTCTGGCAGGTAAACGGTGACTTTGCCCACGCCGCCATTAATTTGCACATCGTAGCTTTCTCGCACAGTGCCCGTGAGATCGATTGTGGTGTCGCCGACGCCCGTATCGACTACCAGATTTTCCAGATACAAGTTGCCCAGGTTCAGATTACTTTCGCCTACGCCTAAATCAACATTCATGTCCATCGGGACACTGTTCAACAAGTTGATGTCCCATTGATAGTGAATGTCGTCGTCCGGGATGCCGTTGAATTCGCTTTGGGGCTGATTGATTTTTAGTTCGCCAATACGGCCGCGCTGCTCGTAAATGACCTCAGGTCGCCAGGTTTCAATGTTGTAGCTGAACTCTGCGTCCATCAAGTTGGCCTCACCTGCGGACACATTTAGCTCACCAACGCCCATCTGAATGTCCACTTGTACGGAATTTACGTCGCCTAATTCAACCGACTGAGAGTCGGTCTGGATGGCGCCTACGGCCACACGATTGATGCAGCCAGCCAGTAAAAACATCCCTGCCAACAGCAGAAAAATAGATAATTTTTTCATTTTCCTCACCTTCGTAAAGTTTTAGACCAGATGAATAACATTTATCTGATCCTTTATTGTGTTGTAAAAACAGCCTTCAACTGTGTTTAGCTCTACGCATTGCCTGGAGTAAAGTTGTGGTACAAACAAAAAAAGACCGGTTCTGTTTGTAGAACCGGTCTTTTGAAAAGCTCAGGTAAGTTTGCTGCTAGAGGGTGTACAGCGCCCCGAATTTTTGCTTGAGATAAGCAATGTACGGGTCAATAGTCAGTGGGCCACCGGTGACGCGCTCAATCAGTTCGTTGGCTGTGAATTTGCTGCCGTAGGTGTAGATGTTGTTCTTGAGCCAGCTGTGCAGTGTGCCAAATTCGCCTTGCCGAATCTGGTTGGGGATGTCGGGATGGGCTTTGAGCGCTTCATTATAGAACAGGGCAGACATGATGTTGCCCAGCGTGTATCCCTGGAAGGCGCCGCCAATCATGCCGCCGTACCAATGCACGTCTTGCAGCACGCCGTTGACGTCGCTGGGAGGCTGAATACCCAGATCGGATTGGTAACGGCCGTTCCACACCTCAGGTAAATCTTTTACTTCCAGAGATCCTTCCAGCAGCGCCAATTCCAGGTCAAACCGGATCATGACGTGCAGATTGTAAGTCACTTCGTCGGCGTCGGTGCGGATGAGGGAACGCTGAACCTTGTTGATGGCGGCGTAAAAGGTGTCGAGCGACACCTCCTTGAGCTGTTCGGGGAAGGCGGCTTGCAGCTTGGGATAATAATGTTCCCAGAAGCCGTGGCTGCGCCCCACCAGATTTTCCCACAGGCGAGATTGGCTCTCGTGCACGCCAGAAGAGGTGCCACCAGCCAACGGCGTCGCCTCCAAAGACATGTCGATGCCCTGCTCATACAAGGCGTGGCCTGTTTCGTGCAGCGTGCTAAACAATGCTTCGCTCAAATCATTTTCCTTGGTGCGAGTGGTAATGCGCACGTCGCCCAACGAGAATTTGGTCATAAAAGGATGGTGCGTTTTGTCCTGGCGGCCCCGGTTGGTGTCGTAGCCATAATCCTGAGCAATTTGCCAGCCAAAAGCCAACTGCTCATCTTCCGGGTAGGAAGCGTGCAGGCAGCTATCGTCTGCCGGTTCTTGCGCTGTAATAGCCTGTACCAGCGGCACCAGCTGTTCGCGCAAATCGGCAAAAACGGCGCGCACGCTCTCTGCTTTCATGCCCTCATCAGAAAAATCAATCAGCGGATCGGCGATATGATCGTAGCCGGGGAAACAGTTGGCAACCTGGCGGGAGTAGTCGAGGGTTTTTTCGAGATACGGCCGTACCTTGGCAAAATCATTGGCCGGGCGAGCCTGCGCCCACACCTGGTAGGTCGTGGTAGCATGTTCGGTCAGAGCGCCAATCAGCTCAGCCGGAACCTTGACCGATTGGTCGTATTGGCGGCGCGTGACCCGAATCAGGCTGGCTTCTTCACTGTCATAGGGCAGCGTTTCGGCCCACGGTTCCAGCTTGTCCAGCAGTTTACCAATCTTTTTGTCGATAAATTTCTCATGGGCCAGCCGCCCGATAACGGCTTGCTGGCGACCTCGTGCAGCGGCCCCGCCGGGAGGCATGTAGGTGCTTTGGTCCCAGTTCAGCAGGGCGTTGACAGAGTTCAAATCATTAATTTCTTGTAAGCGGGCTTTGAGTTTTTGATACTTTTTTTCCACGGAACGTCTCCTTCAGAAAAACGTGGCCAGCGGCGGTGGTGGGCAACTTGGGTTGGATCTATTTGCGCGATTAGCCAACGGCCGTTTGCCACGAATGGTGATAATTAGATGGTTACCTAATGGGGAAATCGTACCCTAAAGTGGGCCGAAAGGCTACTGTTTTGAGCGCTTGGGACGATATTTTTGCTCGATGCGAATGATCGCGTACCGACCAGTGAGGTAAACGGCAGTTACCAGCAAAGCCAGCAAAGCCCAGGCCGTATTCGAAAGCTCCAAACCATGCGAACCAATGAGCGTCAGCAGCAGCACGCTGGGAAACCGGCCCAAAAAGTTGGCTGCCAGAAATTTCTTCGGTGAAATGCCAGTGAGCCCCGCTACAAAGTTCATGACGTCTGTCGGAAAAACAGGCAGCACAAAAGCAATGGTAAAAAATAAGAAGCCACGCTTTTCGGCAATGGTTTCCCACTTTTCGATGGTTTCTATGGGAGCCAGACGGTGTACCATGGGCCGACCAAACCAGCGCGCCAACAAAAAGGCCAGCTGGCTGGCAGAGACTACACAGACAATATTAAACAACAGCCCCAAAGGCAGCCCGTAAATGTAGCCACCCGCAATGACAAAAACATGCCCGGGAATAAACGCCACAATCACTTGCAGCACCTGCAAAAAAGCCAGGATCAGCGGTGCCAATGCGCCGTAGCTTTGCACATAGCTGCTCACAAATTCCTGGTCGCTCAACACTACCAGCCACTGTTCCAGTGAATCACGCATCATCCAGAGCAGCACTGCCAGCAGCACCAGACCACCAGCGAGCAGCCAGCGTTTGGTTGCGGTACTCAACCCCGCTGCCGCTGAGGATGCAGCGAACACAGGCGGTAATTCCCTTTTGGCTGGGGTCGTTGTTTTTTGATCGGAAACAATAGACATACGCACTTCCCGCACCTGCAAGATCAATAAGCCTTTAAATCTTGCTGGGCGCTTGCTGATTTGCGTTTACCAGTTTTGTCGTAAACGCCTGCCAGCCCTTTACGCAAGCAACAGAAAATGGTTGCTTGACCACGTTTGATCCTACCTGTGAAGGATGTTATGAGCAAATGTCAGCGAAATTCAGCTTTCTTTTTTCAGGGGGGCTCCCAAAAAGAAGCGGATGGCGTTGGGCAGTCGGTAGGCCCAGGCAGCTTCGTTGTGACCGCCGCCAGCGTCCTCTACATGAAGCAGGTTGCGCGTCGGACGATACCCTTTTTTGGCCAAAATGCGCTTCATGCGGCGCACACGGCCGTAATAGCGGCGTGACCGGCTGCGCAAGATGGTTTGGTCCGGCCAATGGCCGCCCATTTCCCGCGTGCCAGCATCCAGATAGATTTTGCCTTGCTGAAAAGGTGCATGTTCCACATATGAAAAAATGGCGCGATTGGCAAACCAAAGCGAGGGACTCATCACCCCGGCAAAGCCAAACACGGCCGGAAAGTGGAAAAAGCCGTAGAGGCTGATCAGCCCGCCCATCGAAGAGCCAAAAATGCCGGTGTTGCGCTTGTTGGGTAGGGTCCGGAAATTGGTGTCAATAAGCGGCTTGAGCGTTTGGACCAGAAAAGAGAGGTAAGCTTCGCCTCGGCCGCCGCCATATTTTTCATCGATAAAGGGGCTGTATTCTGCCAGCCGGTCGTGGCCCATGCTGGGAATACCTACCACAATTGCTTCTAGCTGTTCTTCTTTGGCCAGCGTTTCCATCGTTTCATCCACGTACCATTCGCCTGTGTAGCTGGTAGCTTCATCAAACAGGTTATAGCCGTCATGCATGTAAAGCACGGGGTAATGGCTCTGGCTTTCTTCGTAAGAAGGTGGCAGATAAATAAGGATATCGCGTTTATTATCAAGCTGGGGGCTGTACACGTTTTGGGCAATCTTTATGTTGCCGCTAATGGTGTGCCGATGGCGTTCGTAGTAAATGTCATGGTAGGGTCGCCAATCTACCTGTTGTAACTGCGTTGTTTGCAAATTTTGTCTCCATTATTTGTTGCCGACAATTGTCTCTTTTTTTGCTGTGCTGTCCACTGTGCTTTATGTACTTGGCAAGCCAGAGAAGCTGTTTTGAAAAGTCGCAGGCGATTTCTCTATGGCTTGCTCAGGTAAAAGTGGAAGAGGTGATTCAGCTTATTTCCAAGAAATTCCCACTTTTACAATGATGCACCAGGTAAAAATGTGAAAATAATCACTATCTGCCTATTATGCTTTTTTATGCTTGCAAAAAAGCTTATAATGCGAGGCAATACTGACCCGACAACAAGGTAGGCAAGCGATGGCCGAAAAAGATCACGAAACGAATGAGACCGTTGATAGTTTGGCAGATTTTGCTGAATATCGTGCCCGTTTGCGGCATGAACGGGCTGATGTGATTGAAGAGTTGATCCAGGAAGGGTTTGAGAAAGGGCATTTTGACAATTTGCCGGGGAAGGGGAAGCCGCTCAATCTGAACAAGAATCCGTATGCGGCTGACATGGAGCTGGCCAATGAACTGCTGAAAGAGAACAATCTGCCGCCCGTGTGGATTTTGCAGCGGAATGAAATTTTGGCCAAGATAGCCAAGCTGCGCTCAGAAATTGAGCGGCAGTGGACGTGGCACCAGCGAGAATTTGGCGTGGCTACCAACAACAAGGATCGGTTAACGATTAGCTGGGATGATTACTGCCTGAAATGGATTGCCGAAATTGTTGAGCTGAATAAATCTATTGACGCGTTTAACCTGAAACGGCCGTTTGACAACATCGAAATCTTCAAACTCACCATTGAGAGTGAACTCAAGCGGGTGGCGGCTCCACGCTGGCTGCGGTAGCTGACTGCCCGGTAAATTGAGCGGCGGCTAGCTCATAAATCTCCAACTTATGAACGGTAACGGCCGTTCCCTCACAAAAAAGCACGATGCCGGTGCTGCCAGCGCTTGGGAAAATGCGCTCGGTAAATGTCACCAAACCATCGTTGGCAAAAATTTCTACAGATGAGTGATCAACAAAAATATGCAGCTTGAGCCGGTCTGTCGTGGGTTCTAACCGAGCCAAATGCGCCGCTGCAAAGCCTGCGTAAAAATCGGACTGTCCCGATTGGGTGCGATCCACGTACAGCGTGCTGCTTTCCGGTGCGTAGCGCAGAACCGTCGCTTCTTCGTCACCCACACACAAACGAAGCCCCAGACTGCTGGCTTCTTTGGGCGTTGCCATTTCCAGCAAAATTTCCAGCCTTTGCCCCTGAACGTCTGGACGGAAAGGCTGCTCCGGCAGCAGGGTGACATCTTGCCAGGCGTGGTGACCGCGGCGCAGTTGGTGCAGTTCGGGTACGGCCGTTTGCTTTAACCGCAAGCCTGAGGAAGTATCTGCCAGGGTGAGTTCGCGAGGGAGGGTCATGGCTCCGCGCCAGGTGCCGGTGGGAATGTCTCGGGCGTACAGCCAGTTATTCATCCAGGCAAGCCACAGTTTACGGCCGTTCGGTGCCCCATTCCACGATTGCGCCGCGTAAAAATCTGCTCCGTAGTCGGCCCACAAAATGGTATCCGCTGCGTTTTCACTGGTGAACGTTTGGCCATCAAAGGTGCCCACAAAATATTGCATGCCGCTGCCGCCAGCCGGTGCGCCTTCGCCCACACCGACCGTCAGTACCCAGCGTGTATCCTCACGTCCGACGATGGGCAGTCGGAATAAATCAGGCGTTTCCCAGACGCCACGCACCGAGCCATACCCGTTGCCGAAACGGCCGCTCGGTGTCCACTTTTTTAGATCTGGCGAGGTGTAAAACAAGATTTCGTTCCCCGCTGCCAACGCCATCACCCAATGCCCCGCTTTGTCTGCTGCCTGGTACCAAAAAACTTTGGGATCACGAAAATCGTGCAGGGGCGTGGCTGGTGTGAGTACAGGATTCCCGGCGTATTTGGTCCAGGTACGGCCGTTGTCCACGCTGTAAGCAATGCCCTGAACTTCGGCGCGTGGGTCATCCTGATGGTAGGTGAAAATGGCAATCATCGCTTGGGGGCCAAAAGCGGCCGTATTGGCCCAATCAATCACCGCACTGCCCGAAAAAATCATGCCTTTTTCATCTGGGGCCAGAGCGATGGGCAGGTGTTCCCAATGGATCAGGTCTTGGCTGACGGCGTGCCCCCAATGCATGGGGCCCCACACGGTGCTGTGCGGATGGTATTGATAAAAAAGATGGTATTCCCCTTCAAAATAAACCATGCCGTTGGGATCATTCAGCCAGTTTTGGGGCGGCGTAAAGTGAAAGTGCGGCCGAAATGGTTCGCGTACGGCCGTTTGGTGACTGGGAGAGAGTGGAGATAAAGGCATCAAAAAATTATCGCCAACATCTCATTCAAAGACAAGCATTAAGAGGTAAATGAGTGTCCGGAAATAGTTGGAAAATATATTGACAAAACTTTGACATATACTGTATACTACTTTCAATATTTTTTGAAAGTTTGAACAATATTTGCTTAACAACAGTATCAAAGAGAGAGGAAGAGATCGGGTTAATTTGAGTAAATTAACCCCAAAAAGGAAGACGCCATGAGCACAATGAGTGACGCAAGCGATAGACGGTCTGTATCTGATATTGGTAGAGCTGGGGAACCGGCAACTTTCGATTTTATCGGCCAGTATCTCAAAGAGAGCCGCCGCTCCAAGCTGCTTACGGCGAAAGAAGAAGTGATCCTGGCTGAGCAGATTGCCGCCGGACGCGAGGCTGAGGAGCGTCTCCAAAGTAAACTTTCCTCTGAAGAGCGGCAGTATTGGCTGTGCGTACAGGAGCGCAGCCAGGAAGCGCGCGCTGCTCTGGTGCGTGCTAACATGCGTCTGGTTATTAGCATTGCCAAAAAGTATCGGGGGCAGGGGCTCGATTTTCTGGATTTGATTCAGGAGGGCAATGTGGGGCTGCTAACGGCCGTAGAAAAATTCGACCACACTCTAGGCAACCGTTTTAGCACTTACGCCACCTGGTGGATTCGCCAATCCATGACCCGAGCCATTGCCAATTACGGCCGTATCATTCGCATCCCCGCCAACAAAACATCCAGCATTCGCCAGCTGTATCTGGCCAAACAAGAATTGGAACAGCAGCATGGCCATCCGCCCAAGACCGAAGAGTTGGCCGAGTACACCGGCATGTCGCCGGAGCGCATTCGCATGCTGATGCGCATCACCACGCCGCTGCTCTCATTGGAGCAGCCCGCCGGACCAGAGCCAGACACCGAACTGGGTGCCTTTGTGGAAGACAACCTTTCCCCCCAACCAAATGACGCCGTTGCCGAAAAACTGCTTCACGAGCGCATTGATCATTTGCTGGATCATTTAACGCCGCGGGAAACAAGCGTGCTCTGTTTGCGCTACGGGCTGCGTGGGCATGAGTCACACACGCTTAAAGAGGTGGGCAAGATGTTCGATTTGTCACGCGAACGGATTCGCCAGATTGAGAAGACGGCGCTCAAGAAGCTGCGGCAGCCGCAATACGGCGGCGATTTACACCATTATTTGAATTAAGCTGCCAATTCGGGTGCGGTTTCGGCAAATACGGCCGTTACCACTTCTTCAAACTCACTATTTGCTGCCCACGCCTCGGCCGCGGCGATTTGTACGGCCGTAAGCTGTTCTCGCGCTTCGGCCGCCAATTCATTCCCCAACTGCACCGTTTCCTGATTGCTTACAGGATGCCCCGCCGCGACCAGCGCCAACGACAAAGCCTGCTGAAAATCGCCTTCCAACTTGAGCAAAAATCCCACACCCCAAATAGCCCGCAGCAGTAAGGGAGCGAGCTTGTTTGTATGAGAAATCTCCAGCGATTCATGCAAAAAGGCACGACCAGCTCGGCCATCGCCTAAGCGGGCAAACACGGTGCCCAAATTGGTTAAGGCTGAAGGCAAAACGGAAATGTAGTTGGCCTGCCGCAAAATCTTGATGGCCTGCAAATGTAGATCGCGGGCTTGCTCCCATTCGCCCTCCCGCTCGTGGGTAAGCGCCACGTTCATAAGTGTGATACCCATGCCTGCCCGATCTCCAATTTCGGCGCAAATATCATAGCTCTCCTGGTAGTTATACCGGGCGGCTTCCTGGTCGCCCAGGACCGAGTCGATGGTGCCAATGTTGCTCAACACCAGGGCAATGCTGTAGCGATCCTGCAATTGGCGGTAGATGGTCAGGCTTTCCTGATAAGCTTTGTGCGCTTCGGCAAAGCGGCCAAAATCTGCCAGCGCGTTGCCCAATCCGTTGCTGGCCCGGGCAATGCCCTGCCGGTCATCATTGCGACGGCAAATGGTCAGGCAATGTTGGTAAATGGTGATAGCCTCTTCAAACTGGCCGCTGCCTTGGGCCACGGTGCCCAGCTTGCGCAAGGCCACCACCATGCCCTCCTCATCCTCTTCCGCCTGGTACAGATTATAGGCAGCCTGAGCATACGTTTTGGCGTCGGCGATGTGGCCCAGAATTTCGCTAACCTGTGCCAATCCGATGTAGTTGCTGGCCAATTCAGCAGGTGGGGAGACATTTTCACCATGTGCCAGGCTGGCCCGATGGTGGGTGAGGGCGAGCTGAAATTGCCCGGTATGGGCGGCCAAACTGCCCAGGCGGGTAAGCAAGCGGCTAAGAATGATGTTGCGTACGGCCGTATCCGATTCCACCTGCAAACGTTCCAGGGCCGGATACAGCAGCTCATACCCCTCGTTGAACCAGGCGCGGGTATGAAAAATGGCATACAGTCCTTCTACAAAGCTGCTAAGCGCTTCCAGATCCAGAGGTTGGCGGCTAACGGCCGTTTGCCAGGCGCGGCGGCAGTTTTCCAGTTCAACCGCCAGCAGGCGCACCGTTTCCGCCCGGCTTTGCCCGCGTAGATTGGCTTCATGGGTTTGCAGGAAACGGCCGTAATAGGCACTGTGGCTGTTCAGCGTGGCGGCTTCCTGTTCGGCATCGGCCCATTTGCTGCGCACATGTTGGCGCACCACCTCCAGCAAGCCATACCGCTCGCCATCGTCGCTGATGCGGTACAGCAGCGATTTGTCTACCAGCGAACGCAGCAGCAGCAAATTTGCCCCGGCAATCAGGCGCGCCGCGTCGCGGGTAAAGCCGCCGCGAAAAACCGACAGCTTTTGCAAGGCTGCCTGCTCCGCGGGTGCCAGCAAATGCCAGGAATATTCAAAAACGGCGCGCAAGCTTTGGTGTCGTTCTGGCCGTTCCTGCTGGGGCGCGGCTAGAAAATCAATATTTTGCTCAATTTCCTGAGCGATTTCGGCACAGGGCAGCATGTGCACCCAGGCAGCGGCCAATTCAATGCCCAGCGGCAGGCCATCTACGAGCTGACAAATGTGGTGAACGGCCGTTTGCGTGGCGGCGGTCAGGCTAAAATCGGGCAGAACCCGGCGCGCGCAGGTGACAAAGAATTGTTCAGCCACCGCCTGATTGTTTAACCCCAACAGCTCAAAACTGTGCTCGGCGGGCAGGCGCAGCCGCTCCCGCGACGTGATGAGCAGCGTCACTTCCGGTGCAGCCGCCAGCAGGCGAGTGATAAATTGGCCGGCTTCCGGCAGCAAATGTTCGATGTTGTCCAGGATGAGCAGCAGTTCTTTGTCGGCCAGCGCCTCTAGCAGCTGGGTTTCTGGGGTTGCCTGGCCGTGGAAAGCCAGGTTCAGCTGTTTGGCCAGGGTGAGGGGCAGATCAACGGCCGTTTCCACCGTAGAAAGCGGCACAAAGTAAGTGCCGTTCAAATAATCATACTGTTGGGCAGCGGCCGTTTGCAGCGCCAGCCGCGTTTTGCCCACGCCGCCCGTGCCCACGATGGTTAGCAGGCGGCAGTTGGGCTGATCAAGCAGTTCACTCACTCGCGTCAGCTCCTCCTCTCGCCCCAAGAAAGGGGTGGTGGGGGCCGGGAGCGATGGGTGGCTTTGCTGCCTGGCGGCTTCAATTCTCTTCTTGAGGCGGCGCGTTTCTGTGGCCGGTTCTACCCCCAACTCCTCAGCTAAAATTGCACAGCAGCTGTCATACTGGGCCAGCGCGGCGTTGATTTGCCCATCGCGGGCCAGCAAGCGCATCAGCAGCCGGTGGGCCTGTTCGCGTAGTGGGTCTAACGCCAGCAATGAGCGGGCATGGCGAATGCCTAGCGTATAGTGTCGTTGATGCAGGGCTTGCTGCACAATCTGCATCTGCGCTTCAATCGCTTTGTAGTTAAGCTGCTCCCGCAGGATGGCTGTCCACTCTTCCAGCCCCCGACTTTCACGCACAAAAACGCCGTCCAAAAAAGGTCCGGCGTATAGTTCCAGCGCTTCGGTCATTTGGCTGGGCGTTTCTGCTTTGTCCAGCAGTTCGGTGAAGGCCCGGCTGTCTACCCAGATATCGGCTTCGGGTTTGAACATGACGACGTGGCGGCTGGTTTGCAGATACGGCCGTACGGCCGCCGGTAACTGCGCCAGCAGCGCCCGCAAATTGGCCATCGCCTGCTTGTGCGGACGGTCGTCCCAGAGCAGGGTGGCCAGCGTTTCCCGGCTGTGTTCACGCCGGTTCAGGGCCAGGTAGGCCAGCAGCAGTTCAGCGCGGCGCGCCGAAAAGCGCAGGGCTGGTTTTTGAGGAATGGCAATATGCAGCCCGCCCAGCAGGCGAATATGCAGAGGTTGGCTCATGGTGTTGAATATGAATTCGGTGCAGTGTAAAGCTGCATGCCCCGGCAACTTACCGCGGTGTGTTTAAGGTTGATGAACTTGACAAAAATCGGAGCCGTCCAATGCTTTGTTGCGGCATTGACGGCCACTTTTGGTTGTTGCCTGACATTGCGCTGGGTCGGTGGAAACGGCCGTTTTTGTGGGAGGTGGTGCTAGTTTTGCCTCTTTTTTGGCGGCCTCCATTGCTTTTGCTTCTCGCACCAAATCCATGAGGGCGTCAAACTCTTCGTAAAAGCCAGCCATGATCACGTCCGGGTCCGGCACCAAACCAGCATCGGTGGCCACGCCCATGCAAACGCGGTTGGCATAGCTGATGATGCTGATGCCCAACGAGACGCGGCCAGATTGCGGTACCCAGAACATGAGCTCTTCAATTTGCTGCCCGGCCAGGTAAAGCGGCATGGGCGGACCGGGCACGTTGGTCATAACGGCCGTTGTTTTGGAGCCAAACATGTTTACCAGCGTGCCTTGCAGCTCATGCGGCGACATGCCCATGGCGCTGAGAATGCCCAGGGCTACCGGCGCTTCTTTGGAGTTTTTCAGCTCCAGCATTCGTTTGTGCACTTCATGCAGCCGCTCCAGCGGATCGCCAATGCCCACCGGCAGCGAGAGGAAAACAATGCCAAATTTGTTGCCCAGCTTCCCCATCTCTTCCGGCGTGCGCAGGTTGACGGGAACGGCCGCACGGAAGTTAAGATCCGTCACATCGGCCCCTTTGCTAAGCATGTAGCGGCGCAGCGCGCCCGTCATCGCCGAAACCAGGACATCGTTTACGGTGCTGCCCGTGACGTTTTTAATTGCCTTGACATCCCGCAAGGGCAGCGCTTCTGACCAGGCGGCCCGCTTGGCCACACCCAATTTACCTTTGAACAGGGTTTGGGGATCGGGTGAGCGCAAGAAGAGGCGACCCGCAGCAAAAACGGTATCGGTGCCTTTCAGCGCCAATTCCATAGCGTGGGCTGGATTGACCAGCGCTTCCAGCCCCTCGGAGGCCATTTTGCTGGTTGTTTGCCACACCGTACCTACGGCATTCGCTCCTTGCTGAATCACTGCATTGAGCATGTGATTGCCGTCGTCTTCAGCTTCCTCGGCGGGGGTGTATCCGTTGCCAGAGGGTGCGGGTAAGCCGGGGACCATGTCGGTGAGGGAAAGCAGCACAAAAACCAGCGCCATGCCATCGGCAATGCAATGGTGCAAGCGGCACATAATGGCACAGCCTTCCCCGTAATTTTCAATAACATGAAATTGCCAGAGCGGTTTGGAGAAGTCGAGCGGCGTGCTCATCAGGTCGCTGGCCATCTTTTGCAGCGCGGCTTTGTCGCCCGGCGCGGGCAGCGCCACCCGGTGCAGATGGGCATCAATATCGAACGTGGGGTCCGGTTCCCAATAAGCGGGGGCAAACGGTATGCGAGACTGCACCACGCGCATGAGGAAACGATCAAAGGTTAGCAGTTTGTGTTCAATGACGGCCCGCAGATGCTCAAAATCGATCATTTTTTTGAAGGTGATGATGCCAGACACCATCATGAGATTGGTGGGGTCTTCCATGCGCAGCCAGGCTGCATCAACAGTGGTTAGCGGGTGGGTCTTGGGCATACGGCCGTCTCCTTAACAAACTCGATTATGGGCTGCGGAAAAAGAAAAATGCACCAAATACAGTATAACGCAGCCAAAGGGAGATGACCATCTTTCCAAGACGGCCGTTCCTGCCAAAATGGGACTGATTAACGAACTTTCGACACTTTACCGGGCACAAACATTTTTATACTGAGAAACAACATCTCACCCAACAAACGGCTGCCTTTCAACTTTGCCCGGAGGTCACATTGAAACGTTCTACATCTATCCTGTTCCTGGCGACTACGGCCTGTATCCTGTTGTTCCTCACCTCGGCCTGTGCTTCGGCGGCCAACGCTACAACTGAATCCCTGACGCCCCAACGGCCGTTGGCCACAACCAATGGGCTAACTGATCCTGACCTGGTGGTGACGCCGGTATCTTTGGCGGCCCCGGCGGCGGGAAATAGCGTGATCGACCCCACGTTTGGCACCAGCCTGCGCCGCCTGACCGACAGCGGCAGCAGCGGCTTTGCCACCCATATTTACTCCCAATTGCAAGCCTTTTCGGCCGATAACCAATATCTCTTGCTCATTGAAGACGAGTGGTACACGGTGCGCCGCCGCGACAATTTGGCGCTGCTGCTGGACGCCAGCGACACGGCTTCCTGGAATGCGCCGCGCTGGCATCCCACCCAGGCCAACACCATCATCCACTTTGATGACAACGCAGACACCACCCTGCGGTTGCAGTTCACCGACGTGACGACGGGCCAGACGACCACCGTGTTCACCTTTCCGGCCAACTACGAACGCATTCGCTCCAACCAGAGCTTTGACGAGATTTCACGAGACGGCCGTTTCCTGGCAGGTATGGCATCGTTAAGCGGCGGCGACCAGATGCTGTTTAGCCTGAATTTGGCGACGGGCACGCTGGGTGCCGAACTGCGCCTCTCGGCCGATTTGTATGGCGGGCCTTGCGCGCCTGATCCAGATTGGGGCGAGGTGGAACCAGACTGGATTGGTGTTTCGCCATTGGCCAACTACATGGTGGTCCAATGGACCCGCGACGGCACCGAGCGCTGCTCTGGCCTGGAAACGTTCGACATCACTACCGGCGCGTTTGTGGGGCGCGTTTACGACGGCCACCAGCACGGCGATCTGGGGGTGATGGTCGATGGCGTGACCGAATTTTTCATGACCTACGAGCTGTACCATCCGTCTGGCTTGCTGTCGTTGGGCTACCGGGTGCTGCCGGGCAACGCTACGGTGCAGGACCCCGTGTACCTGCGCACGCTGGATTGGATGGGCGACCACATTTCTTGCAAAGGGCCAAACGGCGTTTGCCTGATTACCACCATTACGGATACCAGCAACGGTTGGCAGCCTCTGGAGGGGGAACTGTTTTTGCAGTATCTAGACGGCTCGGTGGAACGGCTGGCGCATCATCGCAGCAGTGGCTGTGGTTATTGGGTGCAGCCACGGGGGAGCTTGTCGCGGGACGGCCGTTACGTCATTTTTGCCACGGATTGGGGCAGCGGCATTTGCAATTCGCCGGTGGATTTAGGCGCTGGCGATCCGTACCTGATCGATTTGGGTGGCAGCAGCCCACCGCCCGACTTTACCCCGTCGGCCTGGAACTATTTGCCCACGGTGCTTAACCAGACCCCCTAATTTGTTGCCTTCCATGAGTAGAGACGTTGCATGGCAACTTCTCTACTGGCGAGGCAAACCAGGTCCTAAGCACGTCTATTTACTTTACATAAACATATTTGGAGGTAAAACGTAATGTTGAAACGATGGCAGAAAATTGTGTTTTTAGCCGGTTCTGTAGTTTTGCTCGGTGCAGTCTGGTTGTGGGGCAGCGCCCCAACCCCGGCCTATGCTTGTGATGATCCTGAAACGGTTGAGAACGAGTGTGATGAGCTACACGTTCGCTTCATTGAGAAGATAAATGTATACCGGTTTGTGGAAACAGATGAAGGTACGCTGCTTTGTGCCCGCAACGAGTTTGTCTATGTCAATGACAAGCCAACGCTGTTAAGCAAGCGCGAAACCAGCGCGCCAATTTATCCCAATGAACATTCCCTGGGGGTGTTTTCCCAGGAAACGTTTGAAGAGCTCATGAACACAAACGTGATTGAAGAGCCTCGCGTGATACGCGGCATTTACGACACGGAAGAAGTTTGCGTTGCCTGGGAAGGGAGTATTTTTGATGAAGATACCCCTGACTTCGACCGTAAATGGAATCCGATTGACTTTATTGACCCGCCTATGTGGCAAGCGGTGGAAATTGTTGTCCCTGTGGAGGGCATTTCCAAGCTGTTTGCTTACGGGTATGAAACCGAAGCTGGGTTTTACGCCCTGGCTTATGCGCATACTCTGGAGTAGGCAAATAGAAGTAACTCAGCAGTTGTGAGCGAGCTGATGGGTGGGCAAATGGGGCTGGCAGACCTGGGGAGTTTTTTGAGACGTGTCTGGCCCCGCCCACCCATCACTGCGAAGGTCCAAACCAGGGTGAGGCATCCGATTAGCGTAGTCTCTGATTGTTGAACTTTACATAAAAGGAATGTCGTAATTATGAAGAAACCAATTCTATTTTTAGCAGCAAGTTTACTGGTACT
Source organism: Ardenticatenaceae bacterium (assembly GCA_020634565.1). Lineage (GTDB taxonomy): Bacteria > Chloroflexota > Anaerolineae > Promineifilales > Promineifilaceae > Leptofilum. The sequence goes on along the minus strand of JACKBN010000003.1, from coordinate 76,313 downwards.
CACATTGATGGGGTGGGGCGGTACGGCCGTTTCTGCCGCACCCGATATTAAATTGGGTCGCATTCCCACAGGGCTGAACCAGGCAGAGGCAAACGGTGAATCCTATTGGTTGCGGCTGTCTAGCGACGGCCGTTACGTGGCCTTTTGCTCCCTTGCCAGCAACCTGGTGCCCAATGATACCAACAATGTCCTCGATACCTTTGTGTACGACACCTACCTTGGCGTGGCTGAGCGGGTCTCGGTAACGAATAGCGGTGAGGAAGTCTATGGCCGGGATAACTGTCTCGGGCATGACATTTCTGGCGACGGCCGTTACGTGGCGTTTGTTTCCAGCGCACCCGAACTGGATGATGCTGCGGGGAAAAATGTGTATGGCGACATTTTTTTGCACGATCGGCAAGATGGCAGCCTCACTCAGATTACCCATAGTTATCATGGCGGTCCGGCCAATGACTTTTCCGATGATCCCAATCTCTCTGCCGACGGCCGTCATATTATTTTTAAATCTTGGGCCAGCAATCTGGTCCCCAACGACACCAACGGGGTAGCTGATATTTTTGGCTACGATGTGCAAACGCAAACCATCAGTCTCATCTCCGTGTCGAGCACTGATAGCAGTGTCAACGGTAGCAACTGGTATTTTCGCGACGGTGACAAGGTTTCCAAGGATGGTCGCTACTTTGTCTTCACTTCTACAGCCACTAATTTGGTGGAAAAGAACACCACCGGCTCAAACGTGTATGTTCATGACCGGGACGCCGATGAGGATGGGGTGTTTGATGAGCCAGGCCCCTCTGAAACGCGCAACGAACTGATTTCCATAAACCTCTACGGCTTTCCGAGCACGGGTGGTTCGAGGCCTTCCATTAGCCAAGACGGCCGTTACGTCGTTTTCAGTTCGGACGCAGCCGATCTGGTAACAGGGGATAACAATGGCGCGACAGATATCTTTGTACGAGACAGATTCACCGGCACTACCGAGATAGTTTCCCTGAGCTCAACGGGCACCCAGGGCACGCTGCCTTCTATCTTGGGATCAATTTCAGATGATGGGCGATTTGTGGTCATGCAATCATCGGCGCAGTTAAGCACCTATCCCGCCGGGCCTTACCCAGTGATTTACCTGCGCGACCGAACAACCGGTGTCACCACGCTTCTCTCGGTGAGTCAAGGGCGTCCGTCCAGTCGCAGTTCTTATGACCCGATAATTTCCGCCAATGGGCGGGCTGTTGTCTTCGATTCAAGTGCCAGTGACCTGGTGCCCGGTGATACCAACCATGCCGTGGATTTCTTTTTATATCGGCCATAGGGAAATAAAGCGGGCAATCGTTGCCTGGGCACGTTTTACACACAAGGTGTATTGATGAAAAAATGGGTTTTGATTTTTACGTTTTTGGTGGCTGTTTTATGGTTGGTCAACGGTGATGATGGGCGGGAAACGGCCGTTGCCCAATCAATCGCCAGCGCCATCCCCTTGGTGGAAAACTTTAGCAACGGACAGTCCCCACCCCAGTTCAACACCGCCGAGTTTAATCACGACCTGCTCATCACCGATATAGGTTGGCTGCTGGGGCCACTGTCGCCCGGACAGCCGCTGTCGCCCTCGCCACAATCGGCGCTGACGCTGTATGCCAACAACGTAGACCGCATTACCTTCAACCAGCCCACACCATCGGCCACCATCGCCGAGGCCCAAGTATGGGCCTGGGCCTGGCCCGCCGAAGAAGGTAACCCGGCCACCAGCGGGCGCGTGGTATTTGAAGGTACCCAAGACACCAAAACCTTTACCTTTAGCGGCGGCATGTCTCAGTGGCAAGCTTTCAAAGTGAACGACACCGATACGGGTGACAACGGGCGGACGTTGGGAGCCATTATCGCCGTGCGTCTGATCAGCCTCCAGGCGGATGTGATGTTTGATGATTTGCAGGTGGTCTCGGTAACCACGTTCTCACGCAGCGATCTGGCGCTGACGATGAGCGGCTCCAAGAGCACCGTGAACGTGGGCGACACCATCAGCTATGACCTTACCGTAACCAACAACGGCCCGGACGATGCGCCCAATGTCACCCTCACCGACACGCTGCCGTTTGGCGGCACGTTTCTGGCGGGCAGCAGTTCCACTGCTTGCCAACTGTCGCTGGGCCAGGTGGTGTGCGATTTGGGAACAGTAGCGGCAAATGCCTCGCGCACGGTGACGATTGTTGTGCGGGTGGGCAGTGATGCCTGTGCCAGCTTTACCAACCAGGCCACGGTAACGACCCAGGCGTATGACAGCAACACGGCCAACGATACGGCCGTTCACACCGCCACCACGCCCAATCCTGCCTGCGCCGACTACGCCATTGAACTAACCGCCCACCCCATTCCCGTCGATCCCGAGGAAGACTTCACGTATAGCCTGACCGTGCGCAACAATGGTCCAGACACTGCTGGTGCGACGATTGCGGCTACGATTCCCATTGAGATTTTTCCTCTTGACGTCGTTCCAGATACTGGCGTCACATGCACTGGCACGCGTCAGCTCTCCTGCACAGTGGCTTCCCTGGCCCCGGGACAGCAGGCTCAGGTTTTTGTTACAGCTCGTCTCTCGCTTGTTGCCACCGGTCTTTTGGAAACCACCGCCTCGGTCACGCCAACGATCAATGATCCCCAAACCGAAAACAACGTCACTCGATTCCGCTTTACCGGCGGCACGCCCTACACCTATACCCTGATTGCGGAGGCTGGCGTTGGCGCGTTGGCTAATTTCGATGACATCCACGGGGTGGCGATGAACGAAAACGGCGAAGTTGCTTTCTGGGCGAGCCATGAAAGAGGCGTTCAAGATAGTCTGGTTGTCTATGATGATTGGGCGGCCTTTGTTGGCGATGGCACCACAACCACCCGGCGATTCGGCCTGGCCGATCTGTCGCCGGTACCTGCCCCGTTGGAGCAGGTATGGGGGAGCTGTCCTGACATCAATGACGCTGGTTGGCTGGCAGCCGAGACGTATGTCTTTGATCCTACGGCCGTTTTTCACAATACGACTCAAAATGCGCTGTATCTGATCGATCCCAACGGTGTACCTGTTCAGCTCGCTGCGGCGTCTGTAGAAGATGATGGTGCAGCCTTCCAGCGCTACCATAATCCTGTGCTTAACAATGCCAATTCCGTTCTGTCCGCCTACAGCACCTCAACCAGTGCTAAGCCTGCCACTCTGATCCAGTTTGACAACGGTCAGCAGACCGAGCTGTACCACACAAACAATGAAATCGACGATATCGGAATAAATGATCAGGGTCAGTATGCTTTTGTAGAAACGATTCTTCTCAACAATCAGTTTCTTTACAGCTATCGGTTATGGATAGGGTCTGGGGCATTCAAGCAGGACATTCTGCAATACGATACCCATCCTTGGGCATCCTTTTTGAGCGATGGCATAACCCTTAACAACAATGGTCAGGTGGTTTACAGCCAGCTGCACAGGGACCCGGGCACAGATTTGATGTACGAATCCTTCTATCGGAACAGCCTTCCGCTATTTACCCGGCAGTCCACAGCTTTTACCACGGAATCTGCACCTCGCATCATTCAGACGGGGATTAACGACAAGTGGCGCTATGCCTACTATGGGTCAATCAGCGCCACAGACAATCAGAAACTTGGTATCTTTACGGGGCCCCACTATCTGGCAAATCGGGTTGTGGCTTTTTCCTCGACGGTATGGTCCGGTTGGGGCACCCCTATGTTCGGCTCGACCGCGCATACTTATAACAATCACTGCACCACCCCCATTAACAATGCCGGACAGATTGCGTTCTCGGCTACGCTGGACAACGGCCGTATCGTGGTAGTGCGGGCCGACCCTGTCCGCGACAACGACGGCGACGGCATAACTGACTGGGACGAACTGGGTGCCCCCAACAATGGTGACGGCAATGGCGACGGCATTCCCGATTCGGTGCAGCCGGAGATCACTTCCGCCAGCTCGCTGGATGGTGCGTATCAGGTCACGTTTGCCGTGAATCCCAACCAAACCCTGGTCAATGTGACGCCCATTGCCAACCCATCTCCCGGCGATGCGCCCAACCAAAGGTTCCCTCTCGGCTATTTCAGCTTCGAGGTGCACGATCTAAATCCTGGTGCCGCCGCCGAGGTGGACATCTATCTGCCGAGCTGGATGGTGTTGAACGGCTGGTGGAAATACGGCCGTACCCCCGACAACCCCACGCCCCACTGGTACAACTTCACCTTCGACGGCACCACCGGCGCGGAAATCAACGGCAACATCATTACCCTGCACTTTGTAGACGGCCAGCGCGGCGACGATGACCTGACCGCCAACGGGATCATTGTGGACCCCGGCGCGCCCAGTACCTGGGCCAACAGCGTCTATCTGCCTGCGGTCATGCGCTAGCAAATTTCGACCCATAAAGAGGTAAAAATTATGAAAAAACTTGTGATTATTTTTACAGATCTGCTCACGTTGGGATTAGTCTTACTCCTGACAGATCATAGACCAATCGTTCTATACCAATAACCAAACGTCTTATTTTTGCCCTTTGTGGTTCTTTAAGTAAATGCCGGAAAGTTGCTTAAGTAACCAAAGGCTATAAGGCATTTACTTACAAGGAGAACGGAAGCACATCTTTGCATTTGATTTAAAGTTACTTTCCGTTCTCCACTTAAAGGAATTGTTTGATGACTCGTTTTCGTTCTGTCTTATTGTTGGGCTTTGTATTCTTACTGGGCGCGATTGTTACTCAATCATCTTCATCTCTAACGGCCGTTGCCCAAACAACCAGCAGCAGCCTTACCCTGGTAGAAGATTTTGCCAATGGCCAATTCCCGCCACGGTTCAATACCACCCTGTTTAACCACAACTTTACTATGACTGGCTGGGGCTTGGGATCAACGGCAATTGGGCAACCGCTATCACCCACGCCAGACTCGGTTCTGACCCTCTTCGCCGACAACATAGACCGCGTCACCTTTAACCAACCCTCGTTTTTTTCCTACATCACCGAGGCGCAAGTGTGGGCCTGGGCCTGGCCTGCCGACGGTGATTTCCCGACCACCCGCGGGCGCATAGTGTTTGAAGGCACCGGCGATACCAAAACCTTCACTTTTAGTGGCGCATCGCAGTGGAAATTTTATAGAGTGACCGATACCGACACGGGCGACAACGGCCGGCTGTTGGGGGCCATTGTTGCTGTGCGCCTGATCAGCCTGGGTTCAGCCAGCGACCCCAATGAGGTGATGTTTGATGATTTGCAGGTGGTCTCGGTAACGCCGCCGCGCCGCAGTAACCTGAACCTGACCATGAGCGGCCCGGCCTCACCGCTGACGCCGGGGGCTACCGTGAGCTACGACCTGACTGTAACAAACACTGGCCCGGAAGACGCGCCCAATGTCACTGTTGAGGATGTGCTGCCTTTCGGTGGCGTGTTTGTGGCGGGGAGTAGTTCATCCGGCTGTGCCCTATCGTCCGGGCCAGTGCGCTGCAATCTGGGCACCCTGGCAGTGGGGGCCAGCCGCACGGTGACAATTACCGTGCAGGTAAGCAGCGCTGCCTGTGTCACTTTTACCAATCAGGCTACGGTAAGCGCTCAGGCGTATGACAGCAACATGGCAGACAATACGGCCGTTCACACCGCTACCACCCCCAATCCCGCCTGTGCTGACCTGGCCGTTACCCTGACTGGCCAGCCCGTTCCCCTCAACCCTGGGGACCCTTTGACCTATGAGCTGACCATAATAAACAATGGGCCGGATACGGCCGCAGCCACCGCCAACGTGACCCTGCCGCCTGCCGGCATCGTCTTACAGCAAACCCAACCAGACAGCGGCGTAAGCTGCTCAGGATCTCAGCCGCTCACCTGCACGGCTGGCTCACTGGTTGCCGGGCAGCAAAAGCAGGTTCTGATTGAAGTCAAAACCGCTCTGACTATATCAGGTCTGCAAACCACGTTGGCCCAGGTAACCTCCCCCTTACCGGACCCGATTCCGGCCAATGACAATACCCGCTTTCGATTTGCGCTGGGCCACCCCTTCGACTTTACGCTCATTGCGGAACTGGACACGGGTGCCTTGGCTGGGCTGAAAGACGTCGAGGCGGTAGACATTAACAACCAGGGCGAGGTCGCCTTTCAGGTTGCTGATGACCATATCGATACGACCAGTTATGGCGTTTTTGTCGGCGATGGGCAAACGCTCACCCGGCGCTTTGCCCCCACTGACCTGCCGCCCTTGACTGATGGCACGATCTACGAGCCAAGCAAGTGTGTTGATTTGAGCGATGCAGGCGTGATTGCGATGACTAATCTTATTACTGATCCCGCGCTTTCTGGACCGTCTCAGGTGGTCGGGTCTGTCCTGACGCGCCTGAACGCCGACGGCAGCGTTACGCCGCTGGATACCCAAACTGAGGCGGCAAACGGCACTGCGCTTCGCCGGTATGGGCAGGCGGTAATAGATGACGCTGGGGATATCGTGGCCTTGTACGAATCTCCCTACTTAATCGAACCGCAAGGAGTGGTACGGGTGGTGAATGGACAGCCCGTTACTATATACCAGGCTGCGGCAACGAGCATATTGGTAAGGGGCTTGGGGAGCACCATAGGGGGGTTTGCTTGGCTGGAACAGGACAAGGGCATCTTTTTTTCCACCTACCAGCTTTTGTGGGCGCAGGAAACGCCGTCAGGCTGGTACTTCCGGGACGTGCTGAACAATAACATCCAGCCCCGCACCAGTGGAATGGTGGGCGTGGCACCGTACGGCGGGGTCATTTATGAGCAGCATGTACAACAGCAGAACGGAACTTTGTTAGCTGAACTTTATCTGGGAGGGCGCCAACCGGTTCTGCGCAGCCTGATCACAGGCGCTGGAGAGTATTACTGGCCTGTTATGAATGATCGGTATCGCTACGCCTTTATCACCAATTCATCCGACTTAATCAATCATGGCATTTATGTTGGCCCCAACCGCATTGCACACCGGGTGGTGCGCGAAGGTAACTCCTTTAGGCTAGGTGACTTCCTGTTTGGGAGCGAGGTAGTAACCGATAGTAGCGCGCTCATATGTCGTCTGGCCATCAACAATGCCGGCCAAATAGCCTTTGCTCCCAGACTGGCAGATGGCCGACTTTTGATCGTACGCGCGGAACCAACCCCGGACAACGATGGCGACGGGATCACCGATTGGGATGAACTGAACGCCCCCAACAATGGAGACGGCAACAATGACGGCATCCCCGATTCAGTGCAGCCCGAAGTGACTTCCGTGTCCAACTCCGTGGATGGTCGGGCCGTCACCTTTGCCACCGATCCCAACTTTACCCTCGTCAACGTTGGGGCTGTACCCAACCCTTCGCCCGGCAATACTCCCAACGGTGCGTTTCCGTTGGGTCACTTTGCCTTTAACCTGACCGACGTGCCATTGGGCGGTAGCGCTACCGTTACGGTTACGTTGCCCAGTGCTGGTCTGGCCGTCGGTTGGTGGAAATATGGTGCCACGCCGGGTAACCCCACGCCCCACTGGTACAACTTCACCTTCGACGGCACTACCGGGGCAGAAATCAACGGCAACGTCATTACCCTGCACTTTGTAGACGGCCAGCGCGGCGACGATGACCTGACCGCCAACGGGGTCATCGTCGATCCCGGTGCGCCCAGTACCTTGCCCAACAGCCTCTATCTACCGGCTGTCATACGCTAGCAACTATTTTCATCAAGAGACCAATAAAAGGAAAAAACTTGTGAAACACCTTGTACTTACTTTTTTCATAGGCCTGCTCATGTTAGGACTAGCCTTGCCCCTGGCTTATGCTGAGCAGTCCATAAACCAACCCGTCGCGGTCAATGACCAAACGGCATGGAGTTTTGTAAATAGCGGGCAGCAGCTAACCATTGGCAAAACCAACAGCGTGGTCCTGGCCGACCTAAACGGCAATGGCAACCTGGATATTCTGGAAAGCAACGATTTTCAGAATAGACGCTGGACAAACAATGGCGATGGCAGCTTTCTCTTTTTACCGAGCAATTACGGCGCTGGCGGCAATGAATCGGCCCTGGCCGACCTGAATGGGGATGGCCTGCTGGACTTTTTTGTGGCGCGCAAGCGTGTGCTCACCTCAGACACTGGTGAAAATGAGGTGTGGCTGGCTGTCAACAATAACTCGTTTATTACCTTCCAAAACAGTGGTCAGAAGCTGGGCAATACCGACAGCCGCGGTGTGGCTTTGGCCGACCTGAATGGCGATGGGTTTGTGGATGCCTTTGTGGCCAATGCTAGTTACCGGGGAGAGCCGCCAACCAGTAACGGGAACACCGTTTGGTTTAATGATGGCAATGGCAACTTTAGCGACAGCGGCCAGCTGCTAGGTATCTCTGATTCGGAAGCGGTGGCTTTGGCCGACCTGAACGGGGACGGCTTTGTAGATGCGGCCGTTGCCAACGGCGGCTCAAATAACCGGATCAGCAAGGTTTGGTTCAACGATGGCAGCGGTAACTTTAGCGACAGCGGACAAGATCTGGGCACCGATTGGAGCCTGAATGTGGCGATTGGCGATGTGAACGGGGATGGCCATCCAGACCTGGTGTTTGGCAAACTAAGTGGCAACGTGCAGTTATGGCTCAATAACGGCAGCGGTGTCTTCAGCAGTGGGCAAACCTTTGCCGATGGCCAAAGCGTGGCGCTCGGTGACCTTGACGGTGATGATGATCTTGATCTTGTCATCGGTAAATTAGCTGGTGTGGGCAGTAATCAGGTGTGGGAGAACGATGGTGCGGGCAACTTCACCAACAGCGGCCTGAGCCTGGGCAGCGAAGTCGTTTACGACATCGCTTTGGGCGATGTAGATCGTGATGGCGATTTAGACATTTTGTTTGCCGGCAATGGCACCGATGAGGTGCTGTGGTTCAACAATACGCCACAATTTTTTGAGGTCGTCGCCACAATTTATTTGCCTATGATCATCAAGTAATTGAATGGCGGTGCTGCAGAAACATCGCTGCCTACTTGGCGAGCGTTGGCTCACAAATCATCTTGCGGCCCCAGGTTAATAGTCAGGCCCGGAGATTTGGCGTCCTGCAGATTGGCTCCACTGGCGTGAGCATGATACGTGATAAGGGGAAGGTTACGTATTGTGTTTCACGCCAGTGGAGTTGGTTTTATAGATCTAACCTGCCAAAACGCGGTCGATTGACGCGCATGGCTTCCGGGTTCAGAACCTCTTTGGCTGTTAACGTTCCCTTGAGCCACGCCTCTACCTGATCCGTCGCGATCTCCACAAACTCCTGAAACACATTGCGCACTTGCCAGCCAACATGGGGCGTAAGCAGCACGTTGGGCAGCGTGCGCAATGGGCTGGTGGCGGGCAGGGGCTCAACGGCAAACACGTCCAGCCCGGCACCAGACAACCGTTTTTCACGCAGTGCTTCGACCAGGGCCGGTTCATCCACAATGGCCCCGCGCGATGTGTTGATCAAAATAGCCCCTGGCTTCATTTTCCCCAGCTTTTCCCAGTTTAGGAGCCCGTGCGACTCAGGTGACAGGCGAAGATGTATGGAAACGATGTCGGCCTGCGCCAGCAGGTCATCTAGCGGTAGGCGTTGAACGCCAAATTCATCAGGGCCAAGCGAATTGCCGGTTCGGTCCCAGGCGATGACCCGCATGCCAAACGCTTCGGCCAGCCGAGCCACCGGGCGGCCATGACGGCCGTATCCCAAAATACCTAATGTGCGCCCGGCCAACGAGCCGCCTATCGCCTGGGGCCAGGTGCCATTTTGCATTTCGACCGTCAATGAATAAATGTGCCGCACCAGACCAAGCATCAGCCCGAAGGCCAATTCTGGCACTACTACCATTGGCTTGGTTACGCGCCGCCCCAGGGCGACAACGATCCCCTTTTGGCTAGCGGTAGTTTTGTCTAGATGATAGGCATGCCCACCGGTTTGCAGTACAAGCTCCAATTCGGAGCAAGCCGTAAAAAACGGGCTGTCTAATTTTGTTCTTTCGCGCAGAGCCAGAATGGTGTGGAAGCGTTGCAGCAGGGGATAATCGGCCTGTTGCAGCGGGCGATTCCATATTTCCACATCTGCTAATTGGCGCAAACGATCCATTGCCGGAGCCGCTGCCAGTTCGCCTTCAAAATCATCCAAAACCAACAATCGTAATTTATTCATTTTGTGACTTTCCTCTGGGCAATATGGCAGGAAGGATAGGGGGGAAACGGCCGTTCGTCAACACACCATTTGTGCAAAAGCCTCCCTGCTATGTGCTGTCAGCAGCAAAATTGAGCGCGACAAAATAGGTACTGAATCGTTCACTATCGACACGTTGCCCAGAATAATCATTTTTATAATGGTTTACAGCTTATGACTCGATTCATTGCTTAGTAAAAGCCGGGCTTCGGCTTATTTAAAGGAGTTCTCCGCTTTTACCTGGCGCTTTAGGCCTGCGCGGATCAACCTTGCGCAAATTTGCACAGATGGTGACATCAACTGTTGGCATTTCGCTGCAAAAGTTTGTGAGTCCGCGCCAGATGCTGAAGAACAACTGTACCGGGAGATATCATTGAAACGTTTACCAACCACCCTATGCCTTTTCATTGCTGCCTGTATGTTGGTGTGGGCGATCGGTGCGACAACCGATCACCTGGCGGCAAATGCTGCACTTGCACAAACCACCCCCTTGGCCGGAGACCGTGACCCCTATACCGCTTTGGATGTCAGCCTGCGCCGTATTCCTCCGGCCATGAACAGCCAGGAGGCCAATGGGGAGTCGCTCATTCCGCAGATGTCGGCCAACGGCCGTTACATTATCTTTCACTCCGATGCCAATAATCTGGTGCCTAACGACACCAACAACGCCACCGACGTCTTCCTTTATGATCGGGAGACCGTGAGTGTGGAACGGATCTCGCTGACGGCCAGCGGCGCCCAGGCGGTCAGCGACTCCTGCTGTCACTCGGATATTTCCGGCGACGGCCGTTACGTGGTATTCGCTTCCGGTTCGCCCGACATGGATGATGTGGCTGGGCAAAACGGCTGGACCGATGTCTTTTTGCGCGATCGGCAAACGGGCACCCTGACGCAGATCAGCCACGCTTTTGATGGCACGGCCGCGAACAACGGCTCCTTCTCGCCATCTATTTCTGTTGATGGCCAGCATATTGTTTTCCAATCCTATGCCAGCAATCTGGTGACCAACGATACCAACAATACGGTGGACCTGTTTGTGTACGCGGTGGCCACGCAAACGATCCACCTCGTCTCGGTGGCGCTGGATGGGAACAGCGGCAATGGCGCCAGCATCCTCTCTTACAACGATGCCGTTTCCGATGACGGCCGTTTTATTGTCTTTTATTCGCTGGCCTCTAACCTGGTGACCAACGATACCAACCTGGCCTATGATGTGTTTGTGCGCGACCGGGATGCCGACGGCGACGGAATTTTGGATGAAACCGGCCCCGGCGAAGTAAGCACCCAACTTGTTTCGGTAACACCCGGCGGTGCGGCTGGGGATGGTAATTCCAACGCGCCATTCATCACGGGAAACGGCCGTTTCATCCTCTTTGCTTCTTTAGCCTCAGACTTGGTGCCCGGTGGTGATACCAATACAGAATACGATCTCTTCCTGCGCGATATGACCAGTGGCGTGACCGAAATCGTTTCGCTGCTATCCGATGGCACGCAGGCACAAGGAACATCCTCTTACGGTGCGGTTTCGGAAGACGGCCGTTTTGTGGTCATACAATCTGGCGCAGAGCTCACGGGTTTGGAACCCGATATGTTCTATGACATCTTTCTGCGCGATCGGCAAACGGGCGTTAACACCCTTCTTTCGCAAAGCGCAGGCGATGGCCGACTGATATCAGGGTATCCAGACATATCGGCGGATGGGTTGACGATCGTATTCCAATCAGCCAGCCGCGACCTGGTGCCCAACGATACCAACAATGTCACAGACTTGTTTTTGTACGAAGTTGACCCCAATTTTCACCTGTACCTGCCCATGGTACAGCGCTGAACCAATTCCTGGTCGGTTCATACCAGCCGCAAACAAATCAAAAGGAAAACAAAATGTTGAAATGGAAGCAAACTGGGCGGTATCAGCGTTGGCTGTGGTTTATCGTTGGCATGATGGTCTTGGCATCCTGGCCAACCCCGGTTAGCTACGCCGACACCGGCCCTAAACCTGAAATGACGTTTGAGTTTGTGTATGAGACGGATGCCCCATTAACCATTGTCGCTGGCGAGCAGATACAGTGTGACTTGTCCGATTGCAGCGATGCCCAGCCGCTAGAAGAAGCCGGGCCACAGCGGTTCCACTGCACCGAGACAGGTTGCCAATCCTTAGCCTACGGCTACGCCACTTATAACCAGTTGGTGATTGAATTTTCCGATGGCGTTACGCGCACCAGCAATGTGTTTGAAAGACGGACGTTTAACAACACCTACCGCGTCACCGTTTTCCCCGACAGGTTAGAGATTGAACGAACAGGCGGCACAGTTAACTCCATTTTTTCGCGCTACCCATACCTTAACTTGCTGGTTGCCCTGCTTGTTCTGATCATTTTCCTGGTTCTGGTGCTGCGTGGCATTGCCTGGGCGCGTCGGCGGGGAAGCGCCTGATGCGTTTGCCTGTTTTGCCAAAAGGATCGATCTGGCCAGCTTCGCTGCCCGGCACGCCTTACCTGGTTGCTCTGTTCACATTTTCCCTGGCAGCGCTGTGGTGGTGGCCGCTGGCCATCACCCTGTTCTGGACGCAGTTGCTGGAAGGGAGCGTGGCGGGGCTCATTGGCTGGTGGCGGCACGAACCGATTCAGCGTTGGGTAGGCTGGATTTTGCTGCTCAATAGCGTGACGCAGCCGCTTCTTTGGCTGGGCATGGCGAGTGGGGGAACGGCCGTTTACTGGCCCACATTATTGCTCTTGGAAGCTGCAATCTGGCTGGGAGAAGGCGTCGGGCTGTATTGGCTTAGTCGCCGGGTGGTTCCATTACAGAAGGTAATTCTGCTCAGCATTCTCCTGAATGCGATTAGCTTTGGCATTGGTTTGTGGCTGTAGAACCTCATTTAGAGATTTTTAGTCAACATGTTTGAGCGGCCATGCAGCCCCAAAACAGGCTGCACCCTCTCTACAAAATAAGGTATTGGAATGCGTAAAGTTCATTTTTTCTTTGTCTGTTTCCTGTTTGTCTGGGTCATCGCCTGGGAGGTGGCGGCGCAAAGCAGCGCCGTCACCTTGCAGCGCGTTCCGGCAGACTTTGTGGATGGGCCAATTAACAATTCCACGCTGTACCCGTCGCTGTCGGCAGACGGCCGTTTCCTATCTTTCTTCTCCAACGTGAACACCCTGGTGCCCAACGACACCAACGCCATCGGCGACGCCTTTGTGCTGGATCGGCAAACCGGCCAAATCGAGCGCGTGTCGGTCACTTCGGCCGGGGCGCAGGCAGCTTTTGGCGCGTGTTGTTCGGAATATTCCGTGGTGCTTTCGGGCGACGGCCGTTACGTGGCCTTCAGCAGCTTTTCCAATGATTTGGTACCAAACGATACCAACGTGGCCCAAGACATCTTTTTGCACGACCGGCAAACGGGCGTTACCAGCGTGGTGTCGGTGGACAGCAATGGCAATCCGGCCAACGGCAACTCGGATTACCCGTCGATTTCCAGCAACGGCCGTTTCATCGCCTTTCAATCTGTGGCCACTAACCTGGTGCCCAATGACACCAACGGTTTCCAGGATGTGTTTGTCCACGACACGCAAACGGGCCAGACGACGCGCGTCTCTATAACCCAAGACGGGCAGCCCAGCAACCACGACAGCTTTATCACCATCAGTCGGGCCATTTCAGATGACGGCCGTTTTATCGGGTTCGACTCGTGGGCCAGCAACCTGGTGCCGGATGATGTGAACAGCGTGCGCGATGCTTTCGTGCATGACCGGGATGCCGATAATGACGGCATTTTTGACGAGCCGGGGGCGACGACCACCGTGCGTGTCTCCGTGGCGACGGATGGCACCGAAGGTAACGGCCATCTGTCAGAATCGTATCAACCAGCGCTGGCGGGGAACGGCCGTTTTGTCACCTTCTACTCGTACGCCACCAACCTGGTGCCCGACGACACCAATCTCGCCCTGGACGTGTTTGTGCGTGACCGCGACACCGACGCTGACGGCATTTTTGATGAACCGGGCGCGGTGCTTACCGAGCGGGTGTCGGTGAGCAGCAGCGGTGGCCAAAGCAATGGCGGCTCTGGCTGGGGCAGTATGACGGCAGACGGCCGTTTCGTGACCTTCTACTCCTCCGCCACCAACCTGATTTCTGGGGTCAACGGCGCACAGCAGCAAATCTTTCTCCACGATCGCCAAACGGGAGAGACGATTCGCCTCAGCGAAACCAGCAGCGGTGATAATCCGAACAACAACAGCAATGGCCCGATGATTGCTGCCGACGGGAATGTTGTAGCCTTCACTTCGCTGGCCAGCAACCTCACCGCTGGCGATACCAACCAGACGTTTGATCTGTTTGTCTACGATCCGGGAGCCAGCGCAGCCGGGTATCAACTCTATCTGCCGCTGGTCGTTCGTTAAGAACCCATAGTGAATAAATATAATCGTGAAGGAAAGCGTGTGAAATGAAGCAAAGAAAGTGGATGGATTTACTTGTGGCCATGATGTGTATGCTGGCAGCCGTGGTCATACTGTGGGAAACCTTGCTGGTTGGCATCACAACCAGAACAATTTTTGCCGTGATTGCGGCGGCGGCTGGCATTGTGTTGTTGCGCCGCTGGTATTTGGGCGGTGTGGCGTAATTTTGGGCATTTTTTAACTTTGTAGGACTTACGCAGTTATCCGAAAGATTGGACCAATTTATTTATTGAGCTTCCAGATTACTTTCAGTTGAAATGGGTCCAATCTGGGTAAGTCTTGCTTTAGTAGGAGCGGTAGACGTGCGTTTACAGACATGGGCATTACTCATCTTAGCATTTTTGTTGGCTGTTGTAGCCAGGGGTGGAAAGGAGGAGGTTGCGGCGCAAGTAACGGCCGTTTCCACCACCACCCGCCTGTCCGAAGCCAGCAATGGCACCGAGGCGAATAATTTGTCGTTGGCCCCAGCGGTCTCGGCAGACGGCCGTTTTGTGGCTTTTACCTCGCTCGCGACCAATTTGGTAGCCGGAACCAGCGCCCAACAAATCTTTCTGCGTGATCGGGACAGCGATAGCAATGGCGTTTTTGATGAAGCTGGCGCGGTGACAACCACCCTCGTTTCCGCCAATGCCTCGGGTACGGTGGGAGACGATACGGCCGTTGCGCCTGCCATCGCGGCCAACGGCCGTTACATCGCCTTTGCCTCTGCCGCCACCAATTTGCATCCCAACGACACAGACAGCTTCAACGATATTTTTGTGAAGGACCGTCAAACCGGCGCGATTGCCCATGTGTCCATCAGCAGCAGCGGGGTGGATGCCAACCAGTCGGCGGACAATCCGTCCATTTCGGCCGACGGCCGTTACGTACTGTTTTCCAGCATTGCTGACAACCTGACGCCGCTAGACAGCAACGGCCTGCGCGATATTTTCCTGCACGACCGAGATGTTGATGCCGACGGCATTTTTGATGAGGCGGGCGCGATGCTCACCCGGCGCATTTCGGTGGGGTTGGGGGCCAGCAATACCGATGGCGATTCCTCCTTTGCCGTTATCTCCGCCGATGGCCAAACGATTGCTTTTGGCTCGGCGGCCAGCAATCTGGTGGCCAGCGATACGGCCAACAGTTGGGACGTGTTCATCAGCGACCTGAGCGGCAGCAACATTCAGCGCATTTCTGTGTCCACCAACGGCGGGCAGGCAGATGGCGATTCCGGCAGTGCGGGCGTTTATAAGTTGGGACTTTCGAGCAACGGCCGTTTCGTCGTTTTTGAATCCGCGGCCACCAATTTAGTGAGCCCCGCCACCAACGGCCTCAACAATGTTTTCCGCTACGATCGGGACAGCGACGGCAACGGCACGTTTGATGAGCCAGGGGGCACGGCGATGCGGCGCGTTTCGGTGCCGTTTAGCGGCACGCAGACGGACGATGCGTCTTACTTGCCCGCCATTTCGGGGAACGGCCGTTACATCGCCTACCACTCTAGCGCCACCAACATTGTGGATTTGCCCAACAACTTTACCAGCGATGTGTACGTGTATGACGCGGCGGCCAACAGCACCCGCCTGGCTTCCGTCGCCAGCGAAGGGTGGCAAGGCAACAATGCCTCCATTCAGGCCGCGCTGGACGACACCGGCCAGCAAACCTTTTTTGCCTCGCGTGCCACCAACTTTGTGGGGCTTTTTGGCGATACCAACGATGTGTACGACGTATTTGTGAATACGGCCGTTGATTTTGGCCCGCCGCCGGAACCCGTGAACTGGCAGCGGCAGCTTTTGGACAGTCGCGGCTTTGTTGGCCAATTCAGCGATCTGGTGCTGGACGCCAACGACCGGCCCCACGTGGCTTACTCCAGTGGGCAAGGGCGGGCCAGCTACCTTATTTATGCGCACTGGGATGGGGTGACCTGGCAAAAAGAAGCGGTGGAAAAGGATGTTGTGGTGAGCGGCCAGATTAGCCTGCTGTTGGATGCTCAGCAGCGGCCACACATCGTTTTCCCTGACGACATTAATCACGATTTGTATTACGCTTTTTTTGATGGCACTACCTGGCAAAAAACGCGCCTGCAAAACGCGGGCGTCGTGGGCCGCTTTAACCGCATCGCCCTCACCAACCACGGCATTGGCATCACTTACCTGGATGAAACCGTAGGCGAAATCCGCTACATATATGCCCCTGTGGGCGGCCTCAACTTTAGTTTCCCCCAACTGGTAGCTGCCAGCAGCACGCTCGACAACCACGGTTTGGCGGTGGACAGCGAGGGTGTGCCGCATGTTTCCTACCATGATTCCACCAATGGCGATTTACGCGTGGCCACGCGTGTGGGCAGCCCCGGCTGGATCACGGAGCTGGTAGCCGATTTTGCCAATGTGGGCGTGAGCAGCAGTTTTGTTTTTGACAGTAACGATCAGCCGCACATTGCCGCTACCGTTTTGTATGACAATCGTTATGCGCTGCACTATTTCACTTTCGAGAATGCCACCTGGGTCGAAGAGGCTGTGGCGGCGGACGTTTTGTTGAGTTTGGGACGTTACCATGAGCTGGCCTTAGATGGAAACGGCCGTCCCGTCATTGCTTATGTCAACCAGACTGGGCAAAATCTCATGCTGGCGCGCCGGTTATCGCCCAACAATTGGCAAACCGAAACGATTGATACCAACCATGTCACACGGGTAGGCGGGTTGGCTATGGCGACCGATGACAATCCGTTCGTAAGCTACTTTGAGGATTCCTACGACGACCTGATTATTTCCAATGGCGGGGTAAACTGGCAGACGCGCCTGGTGTACAACAACCTGGGCCAGCCGAATTATTTCCCCTCGCTGGCGCTGGATGGGCACACACCCGCCGTGGCCTTCCACACCGAATCTTCGCTGCCGTTCTCTATCCAGTTCACACCCTGGAACGGCAGCGCCTGGCCCGCCGATTTCGTGGCGGCGGATGCGGCGCAAACGATCATGGCGCCGCTGGTTTACGATGGCGGTGGCCAGCCATACGTAGCGTATTATCACGCCGCCAGTCGGGAGGTGCGCCTGACGACCCTGACCGCCAACATTTGGGTCGAGGAGACGGCGCTGACGCTGCCCGCCGGGATGACCATCGGCCCGGACCTTGTGTTGATGTTGGTTGGCCAGGAAGCGTACCCGACGCTGGCGTTTAGCACCTACAGCGCCGCCGAAGGTGCCAGGTTGGTGATCGCGCAAAAGTTTGCTGGCGGGTGGGACGATACGGCAACGGCCGTTCCCGGCCACACCGCGCCCATCACCCCTCTGGCAGCAGATTACCGGTACGGCGGCAGCGTGGGCATTGTGTATGCCAACAGCGTCACCAACAGTGTCCATGAAGCGGTGTATGACAACGGGTGGCTGGATACGCAACTGGCCAGCGGCGTGTCGGCAACTTCGGTGGCAACGGCCGTTTCGCGGCGGCGTCTGGAGGGTGGTACCCCTGCCAACACGCCGACGGTGGCATACTACGACGCCACGGCCAACCAGCTTGTCTACCTGGAAAAAGATGCCGAAACACAAACCTGGGTATCGCATTCGATGGGCACGCCCGCCGCGCCGGTGAAATCGCTGGCGCTGGTGCTGCTAAACAACGCCGTCACGCGGCCCCGTTTGGCAGTCATCACCACCGACAATGCGGTGCGCCTCTTCAGCGCCAACGGCGACAGTTTTAATTGGGTGGAAGAGAGTGTGGTGGCGGCAGGAACGGCCGTGCGCTCTCGCGTGAATCTGGCGTTTGGTGACCGGGAACGGCTGACCTACCTGGAAGATGGCTTTGTCTGGCACGCTTTCCGCAGCGCCACAACCCTGGCCCCGGTGGTTCCAGCTGAACCGAATGGTCTTTCGGGGGGCTTGTATCCTTCGTTTTGCTTCTGCTTTGTGCTGCAGAAATGGTGTGCTGGAGAGAACTTGCAAAGGCAGCCCTCTGGGAATGCCTTTGCAAGCAAACCGGTGCAGGCAACGGCCGTAAGCGAAGCCATCAACAACGACGGTCCGGTATTCGATACGCTCACGCAGCTCTTTTTAGCTACCCCCGAAGGCACCGCCTTTGTAGACACCTACTTTGTCCACGATTATGAACTGGTCGCCATCCTGTTCAACGATCCGCTGCTGACCTATGACGCCTTCCGCACGTTGGAAAACCTGACGCCAGGACTTACCGCCTTCACCCAAGGGCGCGGCAGCCAGGTCGTCATCGACCAGCCGCTGATGGACCAGGCGCTGGACATCTGGCAGCGGGTAACCGCTGTGGCCAGCCCGGAATTGGCGGGCGTCATTAACCAATACCTGACAAACACAAATAATTTACAAGATTACGTGGGGCTAACCTTTGACGAGTGGGCGGCTACGCTGGGCGTTGCCCCGCCAGACCCGCTGACGGTTTACCTGCCGCTGGTCAATCGCTAAAGCAATGGAGTACTGCGCTAAATTTGTTTTCAAAAGTTCAACTTTTGGCTAATGAGTCTGTTGCCCAGTTGAGAAAAAGTTCACCTTATTTTATTGGAGATATGATGAAAAAATTTGCAATGATTTTTATTTTGTTCCTAATCACAGGTTGTGCGACGGTGTCCGCGCCAGCAGTTACCGTCGAGCCTGATCCCGAGCCAACTGTGACTGAGCCAACTGTGATTGAGCCCACTGTAACTGAGGCACCTTCCGTAGAATTGGACTGGGACCGTGATCCAGAAACGCTCGTTATCCAGGTTGCTGCCAGCGGCAGCGGGTCGGCATCGAATGCGGCCCTAATCAACCAGCTTTTTATGTCCCAGGTTTGGGGAGACGGCCGTATCGTCTGGACAACCTGGGCTGACGACTACAACGACTACGGCGACTTCCAGCGCTACGTTTGGCAGGGTCAACTAAGCGAAGCCGAGATGACTACCTTGTTGGAGACCTTTGCTGACAAAGGGTTCTTTCGCATGAAAGCCCGCTATGCGCCAGATGAAAATGTGCTCGATGGCGGCACCACGCGTCTTAGCGTTCACTTGCTCTCAAGAGAGAAGGTAGTGAGCGAATACTTTTACGGTGCACCGGACGGATTCCATGAACTGATTGACCTGCTTACCTCTGGCGCAGGCGTTGAAGCGACGCCGTATGTTCCGCAATCTGGTCAACTTGATGCCATAGAAGCCCCAGATTATATGGCGGAAGGTGAGTATCCAATTTGGGATGCAACTGCATTGGGTCTGGATTTGCATGATGCGGCGCGGGTTTGGGTGGAAGGCGACGCGCTCTTAACTGCCTGGGAGGTCGTCAACCAGAGCAGCTTCTTTCCTATTGTTGTGCAGGACGGTAGCTATTTTGAACTGTACCTGCGGCTGCCTGAAATTGGTGTCATGGCCATCCAATAATTACCGCCCGTTTTTTATGTGGAGAACAAAAAGTAACTTGAGAACAAATCCCTCATTAGCTCTTTTTGTTCTCCTGAAAGTAATTTTCATTTGCCCGATTGGCATTCACGATATTTATTGAAAATTACTTCAGTAGACCTCAACAAATATGTTGAAACAGGAGTCTGCTCATTGAGGTCATATCGTTCTGTTTTTCTAAGTAATTTTCAAGAAGTAGCTTGAAAATTACTTAAACCTGAACTCTCTGCGAACTCCGTGGCCAATTTTCGGAATGCAGTAAACACAAACAAACAAAATTTCGTTGGAGATATGATGAAAAAATTTGTAATGATTTTTATTTTGTCCCTGATGGTCGCATGCACGGCAGAGCTATCGCCCGAAGCGCCAGGCGAGCCTGATCCTGAACCGCCGGCTACCGAGCCTCTGGCGGTAGAGCCGACCTGGGACCAAAACCCGGAGACGCTCGTCATCCAGGTGAGCTACGACATTGGCGGGTCGGCACCAACGGCGGCTCTTTTAAACCAGGTTTTTGTATCCCAGGTTTGGGGCGACGGCCGTATTGTCTGGGTCACGTGGGATGACGACCACCACCGCTACGTTTGGCAGGGTCAGCTAAGCGAAGCCGAGATGGCCGCCCTGCTCGATACGATTGCTGACAAAGGATTCTTTCGTATGAAAGAGCGTTACGCGCCCCGAGAAAATGTGATGGACGGCAGCACCCTCACCATCCGTGTGTATCTGGACTCAACCCTGACCCAGGTGAGCGAATATGACGAGGGGGCACCGCGTGGATTCCATGAGCTGGTTGACCTGCTCACTTCTGGGGCTGGCGCTGAAGGCACGCCCTATTTCCCGCAATCCGGCCAGCTTGACGCCAGAGAGATCGAAGCCCGAGAGGGAAGAGAATATCCAATTTGGGATGCAGCTGCACTGGGTTTGGATTTGCATGATGCGGCGCGGGTTTGGGTGGAAGGCGATGCGCTCTTAACTGCCTGGGAGGTTGTCAACCAGAGCAGTTCCTTTCCTATTGTTGTGCAGGACGGCAGCTATTTTGAGCTGCACCTTCGGCTGCCCGAGTTAGGTGTCATGGCTCCGCGATAATGATGATTCACATTACCCGTATACCGTTAAAAAAAGGAGAAATATTGATTCTGAAACCTCGAATGGCCAAGCTCTTTTTTGTGGCCTTATTCACAATTATTCTGTTAATCATCTCTTTGATGATCATCTACCTTGTCACCAATTTAGGTGGCCCTGGTTTTGGACATTAGCATTTTGTTTCAAGAATGGTACGTTGGCCAATGGAAAAATTCTGTTGGGGAACCAAACGATAGGCTGGGAACGTTTTAAGTGGGGGCTGTTGGTCGGCAATAGTCCCCACCATTTCCTAACTTCACCACAAAAGGAGCAAACACCATGGCCCAACAGCCTGTAAAACAATTGATTGGTTTATTCATTTTTCTCTTGCTGCTGGGGGCGGCGGCCTGCACCCCGCCCACCGTTGAGCAGATTCCCGTGCGGGAAACGCCTACTGTCGAACCAACGGCCGTTCCGGTTGCCGCACACATCGAAGCCGATTGTTTCCAGTCGGCCACCGCTTTTGCCTGGCTAGATGAAAATGGTAATGGTGTGCAGGATGAAGGCGAACGGCCGTTGCCGGGCATTGAATTTGTGCTGGAGCCAACCGCTTACAGTCGCACCACCACTGACGAAAATGGTATCGCCGCTATCTTTGCCACGTCGCCCGGTGGCTGTCTGGAGCTGCCGAAACTGATGGTGGCGCAGCATGATGGCTACGTGCTGACCACAGCCAGTGTCGTAGAAAATATTGATCCTGATGAGACCTATGCTTTTGGCTTTCAGGCGGAAACGGCTGTTTCCAGTTCAGACCTGTTTGTGGCCGGCGAAAATGGGCTGGCTTTCTCGTCCGTTTCGCCCGTAACGGCCGTCAACTATCTGTTTACCTGGGTGGGCGAAAGCGAGCCTATTTATGAGTATGAGCAGATTCCTGTGGCAAACGGCCGTTTCCAACACGGCAGCAAAGGGGATGTTACGGCTCAAGTGGAGCAGCTTGCGGCCAGCCTGACGGCGCTGACGCCCGCGGACAGCATACGCTATACCAACCTGTGGACCGATGATTATCCAGATTGGCATATTGAGATTCAGTTGGCAGACGGCCGTTCCCTGCTCCTCTACTCCCAAAGTACGGGTTTTAGAGGGCACGCCCCCTGGTACATTATGGCCGATGGGCAGCTGTATCGCCAGACGAGCGGCGACATTGGCTTTGCCGTCTATGATCTGCTAACCGAAGAGGCTCAAGATTATTTTAGTCTGGATCAACAGGCTTTTGACGAGGCGCTACTGGAGTCCAGTGAGCGCGCCACAATTTATTACAGATTACCCAGCCAGTTTTTCGGTTTGCTCCCTCTGGCCGCGTCACTTGAGTATGACGTTGATTTGGCAAACGCTATTTTTAGCGGCACATTTGTCGCCAACTACGGTTGGGGGCAGGAATTTGACAACAGTTCCAATCCTATTCAGACGGTGCGCCAAATGCAGGTGGGCAGTGCGGATGAGATGCAGCTTTGCACGCTAGAATCGGCCGTTAGCGAATATGGTTATGTGACCTGGTCGTTTAGCTGCCCTTTGCCTGCCGCGAATGGGCTAGGCACATTACAAATTGCGGTAGATTTTGAGACAGTCAATGAGGGCGAATTCACCAGCACGGGGCAAATTCCTCTGCAAACCCAATGATGAGTTTGAGATAGGGGCAGTTGAATCATATGCTGACATAGCAAGGCCAAATAGGTGAGTTAACCCGGACCTGAATGGCACTACTTTTTAAAGAAATTTCCCGCGTTTATATAAGGAGCACCGCCATGAAGACAAGACGATTTGCAGGCTTTATTCTCATAAGTTTGTTGCTTTCCCTGTTAGGGTTTGCCATCTACCGGCAGGCACTGGCGGCTCCTACGGCTACCACCTACTATGTGTGTGACTGCCAGCCGGGAGCCGATGGCAACTGTACCGCAGGCAGCGATGCCAACAGCGGCACTTCCCCGCTGCGCCGTGGCAGACTTACGAAAAAGCGCGCACTCAGTTCAGCATCATGGCGGGCGGGGATGAGATTCGCTTTTGCCAGGGCGGCGCGTTTGACCTGGCCAGCGGCAGCGCCCGCTGGGTGAACAGCAACTGCTCCAACTCTTTTCCCTGCACCGTGGCCGATTATGCCCCGCCGTGGGCCTCTGGCGATGAAGGACGGCCGATTTTGTCTCGTCCGGTAGATGACCACGGTTTTGATCTGGCCAACGGGGGCAATGCCATTGCCCAGGGTGGCTACATCTTTGAAAATCTCGATTTGCGCTGCCCTGGCTGCACTTCTAACGGTTGGGCCTTCTTCTTTTACAACGACGTGAATGACGTGGTGCTGGATAACATTCGCACGGATGGTTTTGCCATCGGCGTGCATTTGGCGGGGTCCAACCCCTGTTCCGGTGGCGACCCGCAGTGCAACGGCCAAAATGATCGGGTGACGCTGCGCAATCTCACCATTCTCAACAGCGATCACCAGGGGGTTTTGGGTGGCAGCAATGATCTGCTCATCGAAAACAGCTACTTTGAAAACAACGGCGATGGCTCCATGTTTGACCACAATATCTACGTCAGCGGCGGCAGCCGGATGACCATTCGCAACAATGAGCTTTATCGCTCCTCGCTGGACGGCAGTGGCAGCTGCGGCGGCGTTTCGCTTGTCGGTCATGGTGTCATGACCGATTTGCTCATTGAAGGCAACTATGTGCATGAGGATGTGGGCAAGGCCAACCAGGGTTGTTGGGGCATTGCCATCACCCCGGCGTACAGCACGGCCGAAGCGTTTAACAACGTCACCATTCGCGGCAACCGGATCGAAAACGTGGGCAATACGGCCGTTGGCACCGCCTCCTGCCAGAACTGCACCATCGAAAACAATGTCATCATCCAAAACCAGGGCTTTGGCGTAACAGGCGTCAGCATTCCGGCGCAGCTACCGGGCACGGGTGACGCTATTAGCCAAAACGTGGTCATTCGCAACAACAGCATCTGGACCAATACCGGCACCGGTATTGCCCTCAATGAGGGCAGCAGCCATGCCATCGTTAGCAATGCCATTCAGGCAACGAGCGCCACTTCCGGCTGGAACTGCCTGGATACCACGATGTCTGCGGCCAACTACAACGTGATCAACTACAACGTCTGTGGCTTTGGCGCGGGCGAGTGGGCCAATGGGGTGGGGGATTTAGCGGCGTGGCAGGTGATTGGCTGGGGTATCAACTCCATTGCCGACGTGCCGGGCTTTGTGAGTGGTGCGGATTTGCGGCCTGCGGCGGAAACGGCCGTTATCGTCGATGCTGGTTCGCCAGGGTTAAGCAGCCTGACAGATTTCAACGGCAATGTGCGTGATTCGCTGCCAGATGTGGGCGCTTATGAATGGCATCCCCTGACCGAAAAGCTCTTTTTGCCACTGGTGGTGAAGTGAGTAAGTGGATGGTGAGCGAGCTGTTGGGGTGAGAAACGGCCGTAACCACACCCAACGTCATGGCAGGGAGTTTGGGCTGGCAAGAACTGTGCAGCCTGTCCAATCTTGAACTAGTTTTCAATAAGGAGCGCCGCTATGAAGACAAGACGATTTGCAGGCTTTATTCTCATAAGTTTGTTGCTGCCCCTGTTCGGGATTGCCATCTATGGGCAGGCACTGGCGGCTCCCACAGCCACAACCTATTATGTGTGCGACTGCCAAACTGGCGCAGATGGCGACTGCGTTGCCGGGAACGATGCCAACAGCGGCACCTCCCCCGCTGCGCCCTGGCAAACCTACCAGCATGCACGCGCTTTCTACAACAGCAGCATCGCCGCTGGCGACGAAATTCTTTTTTGCCAGGGTGGGGCGCACGACATGGGCGGCGATCCGGATAACATTTGGGCCGCGACCAGCTGTACAGCTGGCCAGCCCTGCACATTGGCCGATTACACACCGCCGTGGGGGTCTGGCGACGAAGGCCGCCCCATTTTGCAGCGCAGCAACGACGGCCACGGCATCTATCTCCTCAACGACAGCGGCCACATCTTCCAAAACCTGGACATGCGCTGCACGGGCTGTGTTGGTCAAAACGCATCTGGCTGGGCCTTTTTTATTGTGGAAGATGCAGACGACATCCTCATCGACAACGTGCGTATGGATGGCTTTACCATTGGTATACACCTGCGCGGCTGCATTAATATCTGGTGTAGCAACGACCGCGTCACCATTCGCAACTCCCAATTTACCAACAACAGTGCCCAGGGTTTTTGGGGAGTGGCTCTGAGTTGCTCATCGAAAATAGCTATTTTGAGAACAATGGGGACGGCACGGTCTTTACCCACAACATTTACATTGCCGGGAACAGCGGTGTGACGATTCGCAATAATGAGCTGTACCGCGCCTCGCTGGATGGCAGCGGCAGCTGCGGCGGTACGTCATTGGTGGGGCATGGTGTCATTCATGATTTGCTGATCGAAGACAACCTTATCCGTGAAGATGTGGGCAAGGCGAACCAGACGTGTTGGGGCATTGCCATTGCTCCAGCGTATGACGGCACTGCTGAAAGCTACAACAACCTCATTATTCGCAACAATCGTGTGGAAAATGTGGGTAATGTGGCCATTGCTACTGGCTCATGCATTGACTGCATCATCGAGAACAACGTGGTGGTGAATCAGCAATCGTTTGGTGTGTCTGCGGTGACGGTACGGCCGTTTGGCACCAATGGCGAAGATGCAGTGAGCAGCAATATTACCGTGCGCAACAACAGCATCTCTACCACCACCGGCATCGGCGTTGAGCTGACAGAAGGCAGCGGGCATACGATTGTTAGCAACGCCATCCAGATGACGGGCAGTGACACCAATGCGTACTGTTTTGATCTGTCGCTGGCACCCAGCAGCTATGCCGCTATTGATTACAACGTGTGCGGCAACAGCGCGGGACAATGGGCCACCACGACCGCTAATTTAGCCAGTTGGCAAGGGCAGGGATGGGGCGCCAACTCGCAAGCGGCAGCGCCTGGGTTTACCAGCAGCACCGATTTGCGCCCGGCTTCAGAAACGGCCGTACTCATCGACGCCGGTTCGCCCACGTTAAGCAGCCTGACAGATTTCAACGGCGATGTACGGGATGCGCAGCCAGATGCGGGTGCCTATGAATGGCATCCCCTGACCGAAAAGCTCTTTTTGCCCCTGGTGGTGAAGTGAGGTGAATGTGTGGTAAGCGGGTTGTTGGGGTGAGAAACGGCCGTTTCTCTTTCAGCAAGTTGCTATGGATTGCTGCCGTTGGCGGGTGTGAGGCCAATGGTTAATGTTTCGCCGTCGGCCAGGTCCATGCCCACAAAATGTTCTTCGTAGGGTAGATAGCCATCAGCTTCTACCACGACCCGCAAATTGTCCGTATCGTGCATGATCACGGGCAGCGTGAATTCGCCCTGGCTATCGGTTTCCGTCTGGTTGTCATGCCCATCCTGAATCTCGGGGAAGTAAGACAAGACCAGCTCATACCGAATGGTGGCCCCGGCAATGGGCGCGGCTTGCGCCTCGAAGTCATAAATATACCCGTCAATCACTGAGGACCAGGTGCCTTCGCGCGTGGGAGTGGGCGTGCCGCCGGGCAGTTCATTGGCAGCCGTGGCGTCATTATTGGTACAGGCAGTGAATAACAGCCCAAGTGCGGCAAGAAAGAAGATTGTTTTTTTCATGATGGTTAGCTCCCGATGATGGCACTGAGTGATGGTGTGCCACCGTGTGAGGTCGTTTCTAGGCGGGAAACGCCGTCCTTCCCCGTTATTTTAGATCAAGAGCATCTTCATGATGAGTGTACTTTGCGGCTAATATTGTGCTGTTTTGTGCGGCAAGGTCAGAAGTTAACCTTCAAAAAAGTCCACCACGCCTGTCTCCAGGGAATATTCGGCACCGACAACGCGTAGACCATCGTTTTGGATGAGCTGCTCCAGAATCTTGGAGCCGTGGCGAAGGTGGTTGACGGAAGCGCGTACGTTGGCCCGCACGGCGTGGTGCACCAGCGCGTCACGGTCATGGCGTAAATCGGTTTCG
Source organism: Ardenticatenaceae bacterium (assembly GCA_020634565.1). Classification (GTDB taxonomy): domain Bacteria; phylum Chloroflexota; class Anaerolineae; order Promineifilales; family Promineifilaceae; genus Leptofilum. The sequence goes on along the minus strand of JACKBN010000003.1, from coordinate 49,203 downwards.
AGCAGTTGGGCTACGGACGGCCGTATGTAATCCACAATGGCCCGCAGGTTGGGCGACCGGCTTTCGCTGTCTCGCTCCAGCTCATCCAGCGTGGCCAAAACCGCCCCGCAAGACGAATGCCCCATCACCACCACCAGCCGAGTGCCAAACATTTCGGCGGCGTACTCCACGCTGCCAATGTGGGAGGGAGCCACAATGTTGCCTGCCACGCGAATCACAAACAGATCGCCCAATCCCTGGTCAAAAATCAGTTCGGCCGGTACGCGTGAATCGGAACAGCCCAAAATGATGGCAAACGGGGCTTGCCCGTGGACCAGCTCACTGCGTTGGGCCTGGGTGGTAAGTAAACTGCGACTCTGGTTATCGGTGGTGAAACGGCCGTTGCCTTCCTGTAAGCGTTGCAACGCCTCGGCAGCATTTAACATGGTTGGTATCTCCTGAAAGAATTAAACAAGCGAGTTCAACTATAGTTTTAGCAACTTACCGTTCGCTTTCCAAATAATGCAAAATGTGGGCATGAGGGCTTCGTTTTGCCAGGAGGGAGAGTAGCAATAGGGGAAAATGACCTTTGCTGTGCTTAAGATGCGTCTGTTAGCTGTAATATTTGCTGGTAAACGGCCGTATCCGCTTCAGAAAAGCAAACAAAGATGACTTCTTCAATATGATTGGCGCCAGCGGCACAAACTTCCTCAACGGTGGACACCGCAATTTGGGCTGCTTTTTCGATGGGAAAGCCGTAGATGCCGCAGCTAATGGCCGGAAGCGCAACCGTTTTAGCGCCAATTTCCTCGGCGCGGGCCAGGCTTTCCCGGTAGCAAGACGCGAGCAGCGCCGTTTCCTGATTCGCCCCACCGCGCCAGACCGGACCCACTGTGTGAATGACAAACTGAGCGGGCAAACGATACCCCTTGGTCACTTTAGCCTGCCCCGTTTGGCAGCCGTGCAGCAGACGACATTCCTGCACCAGCTCCGGTCCAGCCGCTCGATGAATCGCGCCATCCACGCCACCGCCACCCAGCAGCGACGAGTTTGCCGCGTTAACAATCGCGTCTACCTGTAGTTTCGTAATATCACCAGTGTGGAGGGAGAGTTTGGGTTTCATGGCCTCATTGTACCGCAATTTATCCGCTTGGAAGCGGCGGAAACGTCACGACTGCACTCGCAAAGTTTCTGTTGTTTTTGATCCTAGTTTTGTTATGATTGTGCTAGGACAAATAGCACAATGGGCCAAGCGACACACCTTTACGAACAAATTGCAGAATCTATACGCGTACGCATTGCCTTGGGCGAACTTGCGCCTGGTGAGCAGTTGCCCACGGTGCGCGATCTGGCGCAACAGTGGAGCTGTACCACCAGTACCGTCAGCCGCGCCTATGCCTTGCTAGCTGAAGAAGGCTTGACCACCGGGCAGCCGGGCAGCGGCACCCGTGTCGCAGAGAATCCCCTGCACCGCACCCAGCCAATGCTCCATTGGGCCAAGCTGCTCAATCAGGCAGAGCGCTTCATTCTGGATGCGGTGACACAGGGACACGAACCGGCACAAATACAAACGGCCGTTTCCATGGCCCTGGCTCGTTGGCAAACCCTGCAACAATCCGTCATTCCCGCCCCACAACCAACCCAAGCACCCAACTGTCTCCGCTTTGTGGGTAGCCACGACCTGACAATGGACCTGCTGGCCCAGCAGCTGCGTGCGCAAGAAGATGCGTTGCCCCTCGATCTTAAATTTCAGGGCAGCCTGGGCGGGCTAATGGCTCTGGCCCGCGGCACGGCCGATTTTGCTGGCGTCCATCTCTACGACCAAACCACCGACAGCTACAACCGCCCCTTTGTGGAACGCATCTTGCCGGGGCAGCGAGTAGCCCTCGTCACCCTCGCTTATCGCGATTTGGGGCTCATTTTGCCCACGGGCAACCCGCAGCAGCTCGCCACCATCAAGGATTTGGCCAAGCCGGATGTCATTTGGGTGAACCGGCAGGCGGGCAGCGGCACCCGCGTCTGGCTCGATGTGCAGCTGCACAAACAGGGAATCGCCGCTGGCAACCTGCAAGGGTACGCGGATGAAAAATCTACCCACTTGCAGGTGGCCCAAGCGATTGAGTCCGGCACTGCCACCGCCGGTTTGGGCATTTACGCCGCTGCCGTGGCCTACGGTCTGGATTTTGTGCCGTTAACACAAGAGATTTACCAGTTGGTGATTTTGCAGGAGGTGTGGGAAACGGCCGTTTGCCAATCCCTGTTCACCATCATCAACTCAGATGCATTTAAATCGTCGATTCACGCCCTTGGCGGCTACGACACCAGCGCCACCGGCGAATTATTGTGGATTGAACCGTAGGTCGGATTGTCAATCCGACCCCCCATTTACAGAGGAGAAAAAAGAAACGTCATGAAAAAATGGAGCATGTTGATTATTTTGCTGTTGCTGCTGACTGCCTGTGGCGGCAGCACCGCTGAACCAACCGCGGTACCAGCCTCGGAAGCAGAAACTGTCACCACAGAAGAAGAGACAACTGCGGAAGAACCCGCGGCTGAGGAGCCTGTGGCAGAAGAACCCGCTGCCGAGGAAACCACCGCTGAAGAACCTGCGGTAGAAATGGAAGAGAGGCATCTCCTCCTGGCCACCACCACCAGCACCGAAGATTCTGGCTTGCTGGACTTCATCTTGCCCGATTTTGAAGCCAAAACCGGCGTGCAGGTTGATGTCGTGGCAGTTGGTACCGGGCAGGCCCTGGCCTTGGGCGAAAGCGGCGACGCCGACGTGTTACTGGTACATGCCCGCGCCCGCGAAGACGCCTTCATGGCAGATGGTCACGGCATCCGCCGCGAAGATGTCATGTACAACGATTTTGTCATCGTGGGTCCCCCCGACGACCCGGCCGGCATTCTTGGCAAAAGCCGGGTAACTCGCGCCCTCGAAGATATCATGAACAGCGAATCCCCTTTGTCTCGCGTGGCGATGATTCCGGTACCCACACCAAAGAATTAGGCTTGTGGGCCGACGCTGGGCTGGAGCCCGCTGGCGATTGGTATATTTCTGCCGGGCAGGGCATGAGCGCCGTGCTGACCATGGCCGACGAACTGCAAGCGTACAGTCTGAGCGACCGCGCCACCTATCTGGCCCGCACACTGACAGGTACGACCCTTGAAATCATGGTCGAAGGCGATCCCGTTTTGTTCAATCCCTATGGCGTGATTGCCGTGAACCCGGACAAAGGCGACCACATTCAAATTGATCTGGCCAACGAGTTCATTGATTGGCTTATTTCTGTGGAAACGCAGGAACTAATCGGCCAATTTGGCATTGATGAATTTGGTTCGCCGCTGTTTACCCCCGATTCGGCTTTGTGGCGCGAAGCCAATGGCATCACCCCAGAAGAAGAACCAGCCGAGGCAACGGATGCCCCCATTGCTTTAACCATCACCGGCATGGTGAAAAATGAGATGGCCTGGACTGAAGCTGAAATTCAGGCCATGGACACGATGGAAGCGGAAGCCCTGAACAACAGCGGCAGCACAGAAACGTACACGGGTGTTTCTGTTAACAGTCTGCTGGCACTGGCCGAAGTGAAAAATCAGGCAACATCCGTGACTTTCACCACCGACACCGGCGAAACGTTGGAAATGTCCCTGACCGATCTGCAAGGATGCGAAACCTGCATTCTTTCCTTCCGGACCCAAGGCGGCTTTAGCACCACCTTCCCTGGTTTTGACGACCTGCCTCGCTTGCGCGGCGTTGTCGAAATTGTGGTGAATTAGCAACTCTAGCATTTCCCCGGAAACTCAAAGTTTCCGGGGAAATAAAGAACCGGCAACCCTATGATTTACATTGCCCTGGACGATACTGACATGCTGGACACGCGCGGTACTGGCCACCTGGCGCGGGAAATCGCGGCGCAGCTGGCTAAATTTTTCCCCATAATTGGCGTCACCCGTCACCAGCTATCTTCTGATCCGCGCGTACCATGCACCCACAAAAATAGCAGCGCCGTCATTCACGTAGATGCCCCAGATGATGCTTTGCCTAATTTGCTGACCCAAACCAGGGCACTCATGCTGGTTGATTTCATTCCCGGCAGCGATCCTGGTTTATGCCTTGCCGTCCATGATAAGGTGCCAAAAGCTATCACCGAGTTTGGCTACAAAGTTAAAAATGAGTATGTGCCCCAAAGCGAAGCACGGGCGATGGCCATACAGCATAGCATGTCGCTGTTTGGTTTGGGCGGCACGGAGGACGGGGTTATAGGGGCATTGGCCTCTGTGGGATTAGCAGCCGGAGGCGAAGACGGCCGTTACATCATTCTCGGCACTATTCGGGAACTGATAGGATTGCAACCAGTGGCGGCGGTGCTAGAGGCAGGCATTACGGCCGTTTCCACCACCGACGGCACGCTCATCACCAGCGGCAAGGTTTTGTGTGACAGACTACGCCCGGCCCGGCGAAACGGCCGTCCCATCCTCTTTGTTGAAAAAGAAAACGATTATTGGCTGCCGCTAAAATTGGATTAGAAATAGAGACTGGAGATTGGAGATTCTACCAATCTCCAGTCTCTAATCTCCAATCTCCACCAAACTGCCATGACCTTATTAAACGCCCAGCAGGTCGCCTATCGCTACCCCCAAAACAATCGCGGCATTGATCCAATCTCGCTGAGCGTCCAGGCGGGCGAGGTGCTGTTGATTCGTGGCCCGTCTGGCTGTGGCAAAAGCACGCTGGCCCGCTGCCTGACCGGCTTTGTGCCCCATCTGTACGTGGGTGAGCTGCACGGCAAAGTGACGGTCAATGGGTTGAATACGGCCGTTACGCCTCTCTGGCAGCTCTCCGAAGAAATTAGCTTGCTGTTCCAAAACCCCACCAACCAGATGCTCACCGACAGTGTGGAAAACGAAATCCTGTTTGGCCTAGAAAACATGGGTCTGCCACGTGCCGCGATGCAGGAACGGCTGGAAACCGTTCTGGCGCAGTTTGGCCTGACGCAAATGCGCCACCGCGAACCGCTCACCCTTTCCGGCGGGGAACAGCAGCGGCTGGCGTTGGCCGCCGTGATGGCGCGGCAGCCGCAGGTGTTGGTGCTGGATGAGCCATTTTCGATGCTGGATACAACCGCCTCAGCTCAGTTGGTGGCTGATTTGGCGCGATTGGTAGAGATGGGAACGGCCGTAATCCTCTGTGAACACCGCTATGAAATCGTGACTGACCTGCCCAACCTACGCGAATTGTCACTGGCCGGTGGTGCGACCACGCACCGCAACTCACAGGTCGAATGGTCAGAATCGCGCCAAGAGCATCTGGAACTCACCATCGAAGGGCTGCACGTGACGCTGGGCCAGCAAAAGGTTTTGCAAAACTTCAGCATGGCGGCGCAGGGCGGCGAGATTGTGGCACTGGTGGGGCGAAATGGGTGGGCAAAACGACGCTGCTGCGCACGTTGGCGGGAATGCAACGATATGAAGGAAATGTGATGGTGAACGGCCGTTCACCCCAGCTTGGCCTCGTCTTTCAAAACCCGGATTTGCAGCTGTTCAACCCATCGGTGCGCGAAGAAATTTTGTATCGCCTGCCTAATCCTGACATGGCCCGCTACTGCCAACTGCTGGCGGCGCTGGGTCTGGAACCGTATGAAGAAACGCCGCCGCTGCTGCTCAGCGAAGGCGAAAAGAAGCGGCTGGCGCTGGCCACCGTGCTCATGCGCCAGCCCGCCCACGGCCTGCTGCTCGACGAGCCAACGCTGGGGCAAGATGCCGCGCACAAAACCATTTTACTGCGCCTGCTGCGCCAAATCGTCCACAGCGGCCAGCTTGTGCTCATCACCACCCACGATTTGGCGCTGGCGGCGCAATGCGACCGGCTGGTGCTGCTGGGCGACCACGGCATTTTGGCCGATGGCCCGCCCGACGTGGTTTTTGCCGACGGTTCTGCCTGGAAAAAAGCTGGGCTGATTGTGCCCGATTGGATACGAGAGAAAAATAATTAATGGTGAATTGTAAATTGAGAATTGTGAATGAGGACTCGACTTCATAATTCTCAATTCATAATTCACTATTCACAATTGCCATGGTTTTAGCCAGAAAACGCAAAACAAAACGTGAGCCGGTTCAGCTCATCACCTATTCCCCGCTGCGCAGCTACGATCCGCGCGTGCGATTGCTGCTGCCGCTGTTTGCCTCTCTGTTGGTGATGGTGCCGGTTTCGCGCTTGCTGCTGTTTTTTGGACTGTATGCTGTGCTGTTTGCCTGGGCCAAGCTGGCTCCCATCGCCCTGCGTCAGCTGTGGCGGCTCAAATGGTGGCTGCTCATTTTGTTTGTCGTCGATTGGGTAGTTGTGGATTTAACGTTGGCCGTGCAGGTAACTTTGCGCATCATCTTGCTGGCCAGTTCTTTTATTTTTATGGTGTACACCACCACACCGGGTGAGCTGCGGTTGGTGCTGGCCTGGCTGCGGCTGCCGCACCGATATGCCTTTAGCCTGAGTCTGGCCTTCCAAAGCGTGACGCTGTTTGCGCATGAATGGCAGCTCATTCAGGAAGCACAGCAGGCACGCGGCGCGTGGGAGCCGATTGTGTGGCGCGGCTGGCGGCAGTTGGTGCCACAGGTGCGGCAATTGGTGGTGCTGGTCGTGCCCGCCATCGTGCTCACCACCAAACGGGCCTGGACAATGACGGAAGCAGCTCACGCGCGTGGTTTTGATTCACCCCATCGACGGCCGTTTCACAAACTAACGATGCAGCAGCGCGATTGGCTATTTTTAGGGATGCTGGGGTGGTAACGGCCGTTCTCCTGCTTATCCCCCTGCCTTTTTCAATTGGATAATTGCATGTCTCAAAACAAACGTTTACTCATTGCCGGAATCATTTTGCTGCTGCTGATTGGCGGCGTCATGGGCGTGGAGGCGCTGCGGCGGCAACAGGTGGCCGAAAGCAACCAAAGCTTGATGCCCGAAGGCATGCCCACCGCTGCCCCCGGCAGCATTCCCATCACCGTCAACGGCGAACGCGTCGCCTCATTTACGCCAGAGGCAATTGGCACCCTGCCCGAAGCCAGCTTTGCGGACGCCGAAGAGGGCAAAACGCAAGAGGGCTGGCTGCTGGCAGATATACTCACCTTTTATCTGGCAGACCCCTTGCCCGATGAGGCGCTCATCCGCGTACGCAGCAATCACCGCGACAAGGAAATTACGCTCACCTGGGCCGAAGTGGCCGACCCCGCCAACTATGTGATGTTCGATTTGTCTGGGCGCGGCACGCTGAAGCTCGTTTCCCTGCTGCCCCGCCTGGACACCCGCGAAGAGTGGGTGCAGGATACCGACGAAATCACCATCACAATCCCCTAAGCCTATGAAAACGCGATACTTTTCTACCTTTCAACTTGTTTTATTGGCCCTGTTCGCCGCGCTGATTGTCGTGGCCAAAATTAGCTTGCGGTTGCCGATTCAATTGTCTGGGCATTCCGGCCTCTTTTGGATGGCGATCATGGTGGTGGGAGCGGGCATTGTGAACAAGCGGGGCGCAGCCAGTCTGATTGGCTTAACCTCCGGCATTTTGGCGGCGTTTTTGGGCATGGGGGATTTTGGGGCGATCAACACGTTTTTGTCGTATACGGCCGTTGGCGTCGGTACCGATCTGGCGATGTTGTTGCTCCCCAATTTGGAAGACCCCATCTCGGCCACGATTGTGGCAGCCATAGGGCACACAGCGAAATTCCTGGTGAAATGGCTGTTTGGCATCGTGACGGGTGCGCCGGTGGGATTTTTGGCGCTGGGGTTACTGTGGGCAATGATCAGCTACATTTTCTTTGGTGGGCTGGGCGGTTTGCTGGGCAGCCTGACGCTAAAGGCGCTGCGCAAAGCTGGCTTTTTTGTGTACATGGCCGAGAAACGATAACGGCCGTTTCCTCTCAACCATCATCATTTTGGCTGCGCTGTGCTTTTTGCCAGATGCGCTTGTAGACGCGGTAAATGTAGAATTCCACCATAATGGATGGCGAGCCGTCGGGTTGGGGAATGAGTGATTTGCTGGTGCCTGCTTTTACAGCGCCGACCGCTTCCTGCATTTTGATGGAGGCGATGTTGTGGATGTTGGGGGTGGCTTGTACGGCCGTACAGTCTGTATGCGCAAACAAATATTGCAGCAATCCCCGCTTTACCTCCACGCCATATTTGTTGCCCCAAAAAGCGGGCAGCAGCTTCACATCCGTCTCGGCGATGCCAGCCTGATTGGGTGGAGACATGAAGCATTCGCCAATTGGTTCGCCCGTCGTTTTTAAGGCGACAACCAGCAGGTGGTAGAACGGACTGTCCCCTTGTTGCTGGAGCTGGTCCACAATCTCATCATGAGACATGCCCAAACCGTGCGGAAAGCCCACGTAGGTCATCACGGCTGGGTCTTGCCACAGCGCCGCAAACAGTGCCGCATCCGCCACAGTGGCCAGGTGCACCAGCAGACGCTCAGTGGCAAAAACGATGGTTGGTGCCGCTGTCAATCAACATCTCCCAATTTGGCGCCTTAAAGTTCCTTCACCAAATAATAGCGCGTGTGCCCCGGCGGAAAATCTTTCAGCTCGCCAAAAACTTCATACCCTTGTTTTTGGTAAAAGCCAGGTGCCTGAAAACTGAAGGTGTCCAGATGGGCGTGGGTTGCCCCGCGCTGTCGCCCTTCTTCTTCGGCTAACTGGAGCAGTTTACGGCCGTATCCTTGCCCGCGCACCTCTTCCTTCAGCCACATCAGATCAATGTACAGCCAGTTCCAGTAAGTTGCCGCAATAACCCCACCGACCACTTCGCCATCTGGCGCTTTCAGGACAAAACAATGGTTTTGGCCGTTGTCCGGCCCGGCTTGCTGCTTGTTGTAGGCGCTGATGCCGCCACCAATAATGGCCCAGGCCGGTTGGTCAACCGCTTCGATTTGATAATTGTCGCTCATAATCAAAAACCCCCTTTTGAGCAGTATAAAATGCTGTATCGGGCAGGACAAGCAGGAGGCTGGCTTTCACCATTGGTTTTGATTATGCAATGTTTGATTTATGGCAGGAAGTTTTGCCAAATGTGCCACTAAACGCGGAAAAAATATTAATTAAACATGCAAATTGTGTCTGAGTCGTAAGAGGTATTCAGATACCCCCAATATCCAATGTGTAATCTCAGTTCTGGAAACCTGGTACGAATGACGTGTGTTACTTCCTGGCATGCCTCTGTGTAAGTTTTACCTGAGTCTAGCTCACTTTGAAATGCAATTGCTAAACTGGTGAATTCTCCCCGACTTCCTCCTCTGGATAAGTGATTTTAAGCTCATTAAAGGTGTTTTCTCTCCTTCTTCATCTGCTAAAGGAAAATAGATTGTGAATAAACGAAAGAGAGCAAATGCACGCTGATACTCATTTGGTGAATCTGTATTGTCATTAAGATAACCAAGGTGATAGGAACCTATATTTGTGAGATTGTCATCGTGAGCAGCTTGTTCATAAAAACTTGCTGCTAATTCCAAATCTCCTGAGTCAAACGCTCTTTGACCATCTTCTAGTACATGATGGCGATACTCTGATGGCAAATACTCTATTGAAACTAATTGATAAACTTCATTGTTTGCTAACTCAAAAGTTTGGCTTACTTCCCGCGGTAAACCGCCATCTGGATGAAAGATTGTTGAACCCGTGAGGATTAACTCTTGGATTCCATCTTCATTAATATCTCGTATTTCCCAGTTAGCTCCAGTACCTAATCGAACACCCTCCGTAGTTGTTAGCAAATCAACAAACTCGTGATCTTGCCAACTAAAAACAGCCAACCCCCAGCCCCAAGCTGAAGTACTGACCTCAGCCTCAATAATAAACTCGAATCGCAAGTCTCCATTGATATCAACAACGGTAACAGGATGTGGTAAATAGCGAAAAAGACTACCTGTATCAACAAATACAGGTTGATATTCCCCGTCGAGGCACTGAAAAACAAGAATTCTACTATGATCTTCTACGGTGCCATCTAGCGTATCTATAGTCATGATTATTTCTGCTACATTATCTCCATTAAGATCAGCATCTACTCCAGAATAGAAAACCTCTGATTCTGCAAATTTGCCAAGTTCATCAAGAAGTTCAGTGAGTTGACCACCCTGGTTCAAAAATGTAAGGATTGATGCTTGAAGGTCACCAGAGTTTTGAAAATTATCAAGACTGGTAGGTAGACCAGCATCTGGACAAATTGCTTCTGGAGTGGCTGATGGCGTTGGTGAAGGTGTAAAGGTAGGAATTGGTGTCAGGGTTGGGGTGTGCGTTGGTTCTGGCGTCGATGTTGGACTAGGGAGTGGGGTTGCTGTATTTGTTGGTGCAAGCGTTATTGTTGAGGTAGGGGACACTTGGGCAATCTGCTGATCGCTATCTTGTGAATCAGAATTTGTGGTACACGCAACGAAAGTTAACGTGAAAACGAACAGTAGAAAAATAATTTTCTTTTCATTCGTTCATTGTGTCGAACCTTTTTTGTAGCAGTATAATCAAAGTTAACGCATTTTCCAAGAAAAATTGAGCAGAGCCAGGTGAAATTTGGTAGCATTGAGAAAACTAAAATCTGCCAAGGAGCTGCGCATGATTCACTTTAACTCTGATACCCGCACGTTCAATTTAATTTTGCACAGCAGCGTCTACGCCATGCAGGTGGATAGCAAGGGCCGACTGGTGCATCTGGCCTGGGGGCCGCGTCCAGAAGGCGGGAATGAGGTGTTGTCTGGGAAGATACGACCCACGCTCTCCGATCACGCCTCTTTTGAGTTCCAAACCCGCCGCGACGAGCTGCTCACCTTTGGCGACACCACCACCCACGAAGTCACGCTCAAAGCTAACTTTGCCACCCTGCCAGACCCACTGCCCGACGGCGATGCGCCCCACCTGCCCATCCGTGACGTGCGCCTGCGTTACGTCTCGCACGAAATTGTGACCGATGCCCAGCCCGGATTGGCCCCGGCGCATGGATTGCCCACGGCCAACGGCGAAGCGCGTGAAACCTTACGCATCAAGCTGGCTGATCCGGTGCAGCCACTGACGGTCACGCTTTGCTACCGGCTCACCCCTGCGCAGGACATCATCGAGCGCTGGCTGGAGCTGGAAAACACGGGCGACACACCCATCGAGATTGAGCAGCTCTTTTTGGCGCGCTGCACCTGCTCAACGGCACCACCGAGCTAACCAGCGTCTCCGGCGCGTGGGCTCAGGAGTTCCAGACGCAGCGGGAGCGGCTGCCCATTGGGCGGCGGGTCATCGAGCACCGCAGCTTGCAGACCGGGCACGCTGCCAACCCATTTTTCCTACTGAATCGGCCAGGGCAGGCGTGGGAGGAGCACGGCACGGTCTACTTTGGCGCGTTGGCCTACAGCGGCAGTTGGCAGCTTAGCTTTGAGCAATTCCACAGCACCGATGTGCGCGTGCATGGCGGCTACCATCCCGCCGATTTTGGCCTGACGCTGGCGGCGGGGGCGCAGCACAAAACCCCGGCGCTGGTCTGCGGCGTCTGTAATGTAATGAAGGGTGGGGTGGAGCCAGCCGTCGGCTGCACGCCTTTACCCGCGAGCGCATCCTCCCTGTTGCTGTGGCCGGCGTCCCCGCCGTGCCACCTGACACGCACGAGAAAAGCGGCACGGTCGGGAGACCTGCCGCAGCGGATCAATTCCGGCCGATTCTCTACAACTCCTGGGAAGCGACCTACTTTGGCATCACCGAGCAGAACCAGATTGAGCTGGCGCAAAAAGCGGCGGCCATCGGCGTGGAGCTGTTTTGCCTGGACGACGGCTGGTTTGGCGGTCGCCGCTTCGATGTGGCCGGGCTGGGCGATTGGACCGTTAGCCCGGACGTGTTCCCTAATGGCCTGGAACCGCTCATCAGCGAGGTGAACCGGCTGGGGATGGATTTTGGCCTGTGGGTGGAGCCAGAAATGGTCAATCCTGATTCCGATTTGTACCGGGCGCATCCCGAGTGGGCGTTGCACTTCCCCGGACGGCCGCGCACGGAAGCCCGCTGCCAGCTGATTTTGGATTTTGGTCGTGAAGAAGTAGTTGAAACCATTTTTAACGCGCTAGACAGCCTGCTGGCACAGTACAACATCGCCTTCATCAAGTGGGACATGAACCGCACCGCCAGCGAACCCGGCTCGGTGGTGGGCAAGGCAATCTGGCAGGCGCACGTGGCGGGTGTGTATGGCATCATCGACCGGCTGCGCGCCAAATATCCGCATCTGACGATTGAAAGCTGCTCTGGTGGCGGGGCGCGGATCGACTTGGGCATTTTGGGGCGCACGGATCAGGTATGGACCAGCGACAACACCGACGCGCTGGATCGCCTGCGCATTCAGGAAGGGTTCAGTTTGGCGTATCCGGCGCGGGTAATGGAGGCGTGGGTGACGCACGAGAAAAATCATCAGACGGGCCGCTTCCACGAGCTGAGCACGCGCTTCGATGTGGCGATGCGCGGCGCGTTGGCATCGGGGCCAGCCTGAACGGGCTGGACGAGGCGGAGCTGAAGGAGTATGCGTCGTACATTGCCTTTTACAAGCGGATTCGCCACATTGTGCAGGGTGGCGATTTGTACCGGTTGGAGCGGCTGGAAGAGGCGGAGGCTTCGACGATTTTATATGTGCTGCCGGACGGGAGCGAGGCGGTGTACTCGGTGGTGGTGCACAGCCACAAGATGGGGCAGTTCCGGCGCATGGTGCCGCTGCGTGGGCTCATCCCCACGGCCATGTATGAGGTGCTGGACCGCTACCAGAAGGTGCGCCTGACAGCCAGTGGGTATGAACTCATGATGCAGGGGATTGGTGGGGATGAAGACGGCCGTTCTGGATACGGCCGTACGCTGCACATCAGGAGATTGGAGATTAGAGATTGAGGGTCATACGGGTTGCGCCTCTTGCAAAACACGCTGGCCAATACTTGGCTTGAGCGTTTCCTTTTCCACAAGATCAACTCGCACGCCAAGCAACTCGCTGAGCTTTTGTTCCAACTGGATAAACTCAATCAGGGAGAGATTGGGATTTTCAAAAGAAACTAGCACGTCCAAATCGCTGATTTCGTTTTGTTCTGCCCGCACATAGGAGCCAAACAGCCATAAATTCTGGACACCATACTGCTGCCGCAATTCAGGCAAAGCTGTGCGAATTTGATCAGAAAAAAAATTTAGGTGTTTTTCAGCCATTGATTAAGTTCCTCCGATTGGAGTTAGTATAGCATAGCTGAATCAATTACTAGTGGTTTTGTTTGTGAGGCAATCTGGCGCACTATAAAAATATTCTGAGCTAGCATCCTGATAGTCTGGACTTGTATAAATGATCTCTCCATCAACGAGCACGGTTGAAACATATTTTCCTTGTGAAATACAAGTTAGGTTAGGTTCAATAGTCTGAATATTCACGAAGTAAATGAGACGGACTTCTGGTTTAGAGGCTGAAATAATTTCCTCTCTGGTGAATCGGTAGGATTCTATACCAATCGGAATGGAGGGATTCCAACTGTTGTCAAGAAACCATCGTAAAACTTCAAAATATGAATCATTCGTTGTGAATGTGGAATTCTGCAACTGGTTGAGCTTGATCCATCCAACTTCAGAATACCGGTTTGACGAGTAGATAAGTTTGGCATTTGGGTAAATGGAGGTTTTTTGTTGTGCGTTCACGAACCACCAGCCCCCTGCACACAGAACTAGCAGAATGGCTGTGGCTAAAAGTAGAAACTTTCTTTTGGTGACTTTTCTCATCTCACTGGAATTTACGAGTAGCGTGTTTTTTCTGGGGCTCGCCCACTCACTTACTTCCAGTAGGCTTGAGATAAACCGTCACTTCGCTGCGGTTGTGGAAAAGCTGACGCGCCCCGGCGATGGTGAAATGCTGCCGCAGGATATTGAGGGCGTGGTCCAGCGCCGAGTCGTACCGCTTTTCGGGCAGTTTGAGGGTGATGAGAGCCAGACCGTGCGGGTAAAGGTAACGGCCGTATTCCCCCATCAATCGCGCCGAATCTCGTGCATCCAGCCGCATGTCATTGACAATCACGTCGTAGGTATCCGGATAGTCCGCCAGATACTCCTCGGCGGTGAGGCGCAGGTGGCGCACGCCCTTGTCTTTTTGCAGAGAAGCGTGCAGCCAGGCGGGATCAACGGCCGTTACATACTGTTCCTTCTGTCGCAAAACGCGGGTCCAGCCGCCGGGAGCCGCACCTAAATCGAGGGCGCGACCGCGCGGCGGCAGCTCGATGCCAAACAGTTCCAGCGCTTCCAGCAGCTTGAATTCGGCCCGGCTGATTTGCTCTTTCTCGCGGGCAAAGCGGCGCACGCCACCCGCCCAATCGGACAAATTGTTCACTGCCAGCGACAGACCCAGGTAGGCCGAATCGCCCGCCAGAACGACCGACAAAATTTGGAACGGCTCGCGCACGTCCAGCGGCGCGCCGGAGGCGTCTGCCAATTTTTGGGAGAGCGGCTTGTTGATGTCGAATGGTTTGATTTCCAGATCACCTAACACGCGGGTTTGTACCGAAAAGGGCCAGTCTGGTTCGAGCAGGTGGGTGAAGGTGGTAACGGCCGTTTCCACCACCTCAGCCACGCCATCCGTCAGCGAGAGCACGGTTTGCACCGGGCAAATGTGCCGCACAAAGATGGGCGGATTTTGCCGCCACTGTTCCGCCAGGGCGAAAAAATCGCCCGGCAGCTGCACTGCCCAGATGCCGGGGGCCAGTTCCTGGCTGATTTGGCCGCCCACTTTTTGCAGTTCCGTCAGCGCGGCAGCGGCAAAATCGGGATCGGCCGTGGCAATGACGTTGGCTATCATTTGTCGGAACGTGGACTTTCCGGGCCACGACCGTCGGTGTGCAGCCGCACATCGACCAGGTGCTCGACGCGGCTTTGGAAATACAGTCGCCACGTTTCCCGCAGTGGATGCTCCACGTATTCAAAATGGGTGATGCCCGTGTTTTTGCTCCACACTTCGCAGCGGCGCCAGGGGCCAACGTTAAACATGTGGTCAAAAGCCAGCTCAATGACGCCGCCGTGACAGACGGCGACCACGGTTTGCTCGCGGTGTTTTTCCAGCATTTCCTCGATGAACAGGCCGATGCGCACGCGGAAGTGCATCATTGATTCCCCTTCGGGGCGGTCGGGAGTGATGGTGGAAAACGGCCGTTCGCTGCCCCAAAATGAGCCATATTCGGGCAGGTCGTCGCTAGGCCAGGGGGTATGGTCGAACCGGTTGTTGCCAATTTCGCGCAGCCGGTCGTCGTTAATAATGGGAATGCTGTAGGTGTTGGCGATGGGAGCGGCCGTTTCTTGGGCGCGTTTCATCGTGCTGGCGTACAGCGCGTCAATCTTCTTGATTTCTCTGGGCAGCCAGCGCCCCAGCGCTTCTGCCTGGGCCTGACCCAGATTGGTAAGTCCTTCGTCGGTATTGCCGCCTTTCCAGTCATGTAAGTTAACATAACTTTGACCGTGGCGGATCATGTAGAGATGCATAATCACAGTTTCCTTCGTCTAAATTTGTTCGTGAATTATGCCACAGGTTGGCAGATTGATGTAGGGTGGGTGGTAAACGGCCGTTTCCCTCATCAACCCTTTCGCCTATAATCCACAGCGACATTTTCAGGTTCACCAATTAGACAGGACAATGTATGGATTTTTCCTCATTCCCCCCACAGTTTATTGAACGCATGGGCCAGCTGATGGCCAGCGGCGAACTCAAATTGCCGCCACCCATTTTTGCCGATATGGCGGGTGAATTTGTAGAGATGGACATGGCCGCCAAAACGCTCACGGTGCGCTTCCCCGTGCAGGAGCGCTACCAAAATCCGATGGGCTACATGCAGGGCGGCATGATTGCCGCGGCCATCGACAACGCCATCGGGCCGCTGAGCTTCATGGTAGCGGCACCCAATGTGACCAAAACAATGGAAGTGACTTACCTACGGCCGATTTCAACCAGTGTAGCCGAAATTACGGTGGTGGCTGCATTCGAGGGGCAAAACGGCCGTGAACTCACCTTTGTGGCGGACGTTTTGCGTGGCGATGGCACCAAATTGGCCACCGCCCGTTCGCTAAACGTGCTGCTCAAGCGCGAGGTGTAGCCTTACTCCCCGGCAAGGGCGACCTGGGGCATCGCCCGACTTTGTACCAGCATAATCACAAAGATAAGCCCGTTGATGGCAAAGCTGGAAATGACCAGCCAGGGCATGGTGTGCGCCCCAAAGCGTTCGATGGCTTGCCCCGTGACCCAGGGCAGCACCACCCCGCCAAAACTATCCCCCAAAATAATGATGCTGCTTACGGTTGCCGTCAATTTGATCGACTGACCCACGAAGTTGTAGCCGGTGGCCCATACTGGCGCCATGAAAAAGCCTACCGCCACGGTGGCAATCCACAGCACGGTCAGCGAGCTTGGGGCGCTGATAGCCAGCGCCAGGGCGGCCAGCCCGCCAAAAAAGGCCACCGCCAGGATTTGTGTTGGCTTAAAACGGGCCGCCACCGGAATCGAGATGGCTCGCCCAATGGTGAATGAGAGCCAAAAGCCGGAGGTCAGGTAGGCGGCGCGGGTGGCGTCTGCCAAATCCAGCGTGATGGCGTAAGTGTAAATCCAGTTGCCGTAGGTGAGCTCTGATCCCACATAGAAGAAAAGAAACAGCATGGCCACGGCAATCATCGGCATGATTTGGCGCAGATTGGCTGGCCGCTGCTCATTTTCTTCGCCTTCGTCGCGCAGTTCAGGGCTGCCGGGGAGGAACATCAGGAACAGGCTGATGGGCAAGGCCAAGGCAGCCAAAGCCCAATACGCTTGTTGATACGTGCCGCCCAAATTGAGCACCTGGGCAAATACGGTTGGGGCCAAAAAAGCACCCAGGCCAAAGGCAAAATGCAGCCCGTTGACGTAGGGGCCAGCTTTTTTGCCGTGCGTCCACATCAGCAGGGTGTTGGCGCCGGTGTTGATGATGCCGCCGGGCAAGCCGTTAATGAAGAAGATGACCAGCAGCAGCGGCAGGCTGTTGGCCAACGGGATAATCGCCAGCAGGGTGAGGCTGAGCAGTTGAGCCAAACCCAGGACACGATGACCGTTTTTGATGCGATCAAACAAACGGCCGCTTAGCGCCGTACCCAACATGCCACCCGTCGAACCCAACAAGAAAATGGCTCCGATGGCCCCCAAGGTGCTGCCAGTTTGGTTGGCCAGCGAAGGCAAGGCAGGTCCGGTAATGCCCAGGCTAAAGCCCAGGCTGATGAATAAGAGATAGTAGCCAGCGGTATTGCGGCGTTTTTCGTAGTCGGTCACAGGAACGTCCTTTCACTGCAAAATAAGCCGCTGATTGTAAACTGCCGCGAGGGGGTGCGCAACGGCCGTTGCCAGGTGTTTCAGAGCTCGGCTTCTCGGTCAATCTTGGGCCAATATTGTTGGTGAACGGCCGTTCCTTCCTCCTCCAGCACCGGCCCAATCACCGTAACCGGGCGGCGGCCCTGGGCAAAAATCTCTTTGCAGGGTTGCAAAAAGTCACCCCCGGCAATCTGCCCCAAGGCGGCGGCGGAGCAGCCAAAGACCACCCGGCTGATGCCCGACCAGTAAATCGCCCCGGCGCACATGGCGCACGGTTCTGTGCTGGTAACCAGGGTGCATTCCGCCAAAAATTCCGGCGCAAACTGGCGCGACGCCTGGCTTACAAGGTTCAGCTCGGCGTGGCGGGTGATGTCGTGGTCGGTGTGGACGGTGTTTACGGCCGTTAACACCACCGCCCCCTCCCGCACCAACAGCGCCCCAAACGGATGATTCCCATTGGCCACGGCTTCTTTGGCCAGGGCTATTGCTTGATGCATGAATTTTTCTGGATCGTTCATAATCTTTCAAACGTTTACGGCCGTTGCTCTCTTTCCCAAATCAAACGCCAAACGCCTAACAGGCCTAGCTGAGCCGCTGCAATATCAATCGCTGGCTGGTCCAACTTCTTGCCTTGCAGGCGCACAATCGAGGCAATGTCATCCAGGTGGCGCGTAGATTCGCTGCCCTGATAGGCACGCAGTTTGGCGATAACCACTGAGGTTGGCGTAATGTAAGCGGCCCGGCGCATCTCGTCAAAGGGTAGCGTGGTGCGGTTGGCCACCATCGTTAGCAGCTCTGGCTCAACCGGCACGTAAAAATCTGTTTTGATGTGATACCCCAGATGAATCACGTTGAAAAAACCGCCACTCAGCGCCCGATTCACCGCAATTTCATCTACGTGATAGTGCATCTCATGCAGCCGCTTTACAAACAACGATGCAGAAAATTGACGCGGACTCAGCAAGATATCCATGTCCTGGGTGAAACGAGGTTCGCCATAAGCCACCACAGCCAAGCCGCCCCAAATGGCGTAGGTCGCCCCAATTGCTTCCAGCACATCAATGACGCCGCCAAACGCCTGACTTTGCTCATAAGCAGCGGTCATCATTCCTCCATCAGCGCCCCAAATACAAGGCGGCGGGCTTCTTTCTCAACTTCGTCAACAGACCAATCTGGGTGCTCTTCAGCTAAGATGAGCTTTTTTTGGCGTAAGGCAAACTCGGCGGCAGCAAAGGCGCGTTCATTTTTTTCATCGGTGGTCAGATCGGCGATAGCATTAATGAGCTGCCAATTGGTCGTTTCAAAAGGGGTGGTGGACGGCCGTTTCAGCCGAGGATACTGCAAATAGTAGCCCCTAATTTCTGGCCGCCGTGAGTAGCCAATTCGAATTCCCCCCTTGCGCAATGCTGCTAAATCGCGCGCCAGGGCTTCTTGGGGGATTTTGCCCCAGCAATCTTCTGCCAACTGTGTGGCAATGGTTTCCCAAATTTCTTCACGTGGATGAGGACGGCCGTCAGCCAACAAATCAATCAGGGCCGCCCGGCGGGCCGCGATTTTGTCAATCTGCATGTGCCCCGCCATCGCAGCCAGGCGCAAGGCGTTTTCAGAGCTAATTGGCCCTTGCTTTGCGTCTTGTGCCCACGCTTCTGCTGGGTGAAGTGAAAAAGATGTTGCCATGAATCTATTGTAATCAAACAGGTGTTTAAAAACAATTTTGTTTTAGCTTTAATGATGAAGCAGGCGAAATGATCGTTGCATATGCTTTTCATTGAAAAGCATTACAATTCTGTCATGAAATACCTTAGCACCTCTGAACTGGCCAAAGCCACCGGCGTGCACCCCAACACGGTGCGGCGCTACGCCGAGCGCGGCATCATTCCGCCCGTCAGGCGTAATCCGGCGAACGGTTACCGCCGTTTCACCGAGTTCCACCTCGACTGCCTGCGGCTGGCCTGCCAGGTGTATGGCAACCAATTTACAGGCAAGGGGATTTACCAGTCGGGGCAAAAGGTGGTAGCAACGGCCGTTTCTCAAAACCTCGGCAGCGCCCTGGAAATGGCCTACAAACACCTCATCCTCGTCAAGTCGGAACGCGCCCAGGCGGATGTAGCAGCCTCGCTTATGGAGCGCTGGGCTAAAGGCATCCCCGCCGACGCTACCAGTCAGCCGCTGCGTATTGGCCAGGTGGCGAAGCTGCTCGGCGTCTCCATCGACGTGGTGCGCAGCTGGGACCGCAACGGCCTGATTGACGTGCCGCGCAACCCCAGCAATGGCTATCGGCGCTACGGGGCGACAGAAATTAGCCGTCTGCGCGTCATCCGCATGTTGTCCCAGGCGGGCTACAGCCTCTCGGCCATCCTGCGCATGATGCTCCAGCTAGACAGCGGCGACACCACCAACCTGCGCCACGCCCTGGACACGCCGCGCCCCGGCGAAGACATTTACACTGCTGCCGACCGCTGGCTCTCCACCCTCGCCACCGAAGAAGAGCGCGCCCACACCCTCATCACCATCATCGAAGAAATGATCCAAAAAAGAACCTGATTTAACGCGTAGGGAAAATCTGCGGCATCTGTGAAATCTGTGGATAATCCCTGTCAAACCCTCCCTTTGCACACCAGGGTTTTACAATCAAGGTTCGAGGCGGCATTTACCCGCCAAAAACCTTTAACCCTGGAGGCGAAATTTTGGAAAAGACGATGACCGATCAAATCATTGTTCGCGGCGCGCGGCTGCACAACCTGAAGAACATCACCGTTTCAATCCCCAAATACAAGCTGGTCGTTCTGACCGGCCTGTCTGGCTCCGGCAAATCGACCCTGGGCTTTGACATTCTGCATATGGAAGGCCAGCGCCAATATTTGGAATCGCTGGGGCTGGCCACTTTTGGCGTGGCCAAACCGGCGGTAGACACCATCGTTGGGCTGTCGCCTACCATCAGCCTGGATCAGCACCTCACCAACAACAGCCCGCGCTCCACCGTAGGCACGTCAACCGAGGTGTACACTTATCTGCGCATTTTGTTTGCCCGCTTGGGCCATCGCCCCTGCCCCAACTGCGGCCAGGACGTGCCACCCGCCTTCGACCCAGCCAATGCCGATTGGGAAGAGACAGACGGCCCTGCCGAAAGCGCCGATGCCATCCCCCAGGAAACGTTTCCCTGTCCACACTGCGGTGCGCCAATTCCCGAGATCAACATGGCTCATTTCTCCTTCAACAAGCCGGAAGGCGCTTGCCCCAGCTGTACCGGCCTGGGCGTTGTGCAGGAGGTCAACATTCCGCTGCTCATCGACGAGACAAAGAGCATTCGTGCGGGGGCGGTGCTGAGCTGGGACGATTTTTACATCAACCATTATGGTGGCACGATACTGGCGGCGGCGGCGCATTACGGCTTCCCGCTCGATTTAGACCAGCCGGTGCAAGATTACCCGCCAGCGCAGCGAGATTTGCTGCTTTACGGTGTGGAGAGTCCCCGGTTCCGCCGCCATTTTCCCACTATTGAACCACCGGCGCGCGTGAAAGACGGCCGTTTCGAAGGCATCGCCACCGCATTACTCAGACGTTACAGCGACCGCATCCAGGATGCCGACTACCGCGACAAGATGAGCGAATACCTGGTCACCCAGCCCTGCTCCAACTGTGACGGCACCCGCCTGCGCCCGGAAAGCCGAACGGTCACCGTGGCTGGGCAGCCCATCGTGCCACTCACCCGCCTGCCGCTGACCGACCTGGGTGACTGGCTGCGCACCCTGCCCGCTACCTTCAGCACCGATGAGATGATCATCGCCGGGCCAATTCTGGAAGATCTGAATGAGCGGATAGCCCGACTGGTGCAGGTTGGCGCGGGTTACCTGACGCTGGAACGCACCTCGCCGACGCTCTCGGCGGGTGAGGCACAGCGGCTGCGGCTGGCTGCCCTGCTTGGCTCTGGGCTGAGCGGTCTGCTCTACATCTTCGATGAGCCGACCATTGGCACGCACCAGCGCGACACGCGCCGCCTGATCGCCGTGCTGCGCCGCCTGCGCGACTTGGGCAACACCGTCCTGGTCATCGAACACGATCTGGAAATGGTAGCCGCCGCCGACTATGTGATCGACATCGGTCCCGGCGCGGGCAAACATGGCGGCGAGGTAGTGGCCGCTGGCTCACCGGCCGAAATTATGCAGCAAACAGGCTCGCTCACGGCCGATTATCTGGCGGGACGAATTTCCATTCCTGTGCCGCAGAAAAGACGGGTGGGGGGAGAAACGGCCGTTACCATCCACAAGGCCCGCCAGAACAACCTGAAAAACGTGACGGTGCGCTTCCCGCTGGGGCTGTTTGTGGCCGTGACCGGCGTCTCCGGCTCCGGCAAATCCTCGCTGCTGTTCGACATTCTCGACCCGGCCATTCGCCAGCGGCTCACCCAGGCCAGCGACGCACCCGGCGCGCACGATAGGATCGAGGGCATCGAGCACCTGGACAAAATCGTCACCATCGATCAGGCGCATTTGCGGCGCATGCCGCGCTCCAATGCTGCTACCTACACCGACACGTTCACGCCCATCCGCAAAACATTTGCCGACACGCCAGAGGCCAGGCAGCAAGGCTACACGGCGCGACATTTCTCCTTCAACGTGCCGGGCGGTCGCTGTGAGCGGTGTCAGGGCGCGGGGGTGCTTACCGTCAACATGCAGTTTATGCCCGATGTGGAAGTGCGCTGCCCCGTCTGCCACGGCCGTCGCTTCAACCGGCAAACGCTGGCCATCAAATACCGCGACCACGACATCTCCCAGGTGCTGGACATGACAGTTGAAGAAGCGTTGGTGCTGTTTGTCGATATTCCGGCGGCGCGTTCCCGCTTGCAGGTTTTGTCCGATGTGGGCCTAGGCTACCTTCAGCTGGGCCAGCCTGCCACCACGCTCTCTGGTGGGGAAGCACAGCGGGTGAAGCTGGCCAAAGAGCTGGGTCGCCGGGTCAGCGGCCACACGCTTTACCTGCTAGATGAACCAACCACTGGCCTGCACCTGGCCGACACGGCGCGGCTGCTGGGCGTGCTGCACCGCCTGGTGGATGCAGGCAACACGGTCATCGTGGTGGAGCATAACCTGGAATTGGTAAAAACGGCCGATTGGATTATCGACATGGGGCCAGAGGGCGGGGCGGCCGGAGGGCAAGTCCTGGCCGAGGGTACGCCCGAGCAGGTGGCGCAGGTTGCCGAATCGTACACGGGGCAATATCTGAAAGAAATTTTGTAGTCGCGAGGTATGATTTCCCCGGAAACGCCAAGTTTCCGGGGAAATGGATGGATGACGGTTAATGCAGCTCGTATGCGCCAATGTCGCAGGGGACGTTGACACCGAGCCGGGTATTTTCTTGCTGGTCCAGGGCTAGCGGGGCGAAGCTGTTGAGCGGGTCCGGGCAGTTGCCGTAGCCGCTGTTGTACGCGTTGCTCAGGCCGTTAATGGCATGCACGGCGGGCGTGCCGGTCAACACGGCATCAATCTGCGAAACCGCGTTGGGGCTGATGCCGCTGCATGGCCCGCTGGCAAAATCATCTACCAGATTGCGCTTTCCCTGGAAAATTCCTGCGCCGGTTATCTCACAATCTTCCACGCTGCTGGCGGTGATGATGCTGTTGTACATTTGCACAGTTGATGCGGTGTAGATGCCGCTGCCGTGCGCGGAACTGTTGCCATAGAGGGTGACATTGGCCAACTGTGCCAGCGCCCCTTTGTAAAAAATGGCCCCGCCGTAGCTCAAAGAGTCGTTGCCGGAGTAGGTGCTGTTGACCGAGGTAAAGCTGCCCGTGGCGTCATCAAAGATGGCCCCGCCTCTGAAGTGGCCCGTGTTGTCCAGCAGCGCCGTGCGGTCGATGATGAGGTCGCCGCTGCCCGCGTTGTAGACCGCGCCGCCTTCCCAGCCGGTGTTGTTTTCCAGGGTCACATTGCGAATGGTGAGATTGGTTTCGTTGTAGATGGCGCCGCCAAAGAGCACGGCATCGTTGTTTTCCAGGAGCGATTCCCCTTCGTATTCACCGGCAATGGTAATATGACTGGTGCCTAGCAGGAAGAGTGCGCCGCCGTCAAAGCCTGCGTCATTCCGGTTGAAGGTAGAATTGCTGATGGTGTACTTAATCTCCGCGGACAGATCGTAAATCGCCCCGCCATTTTCCTGCGCTGTGTTGTATTCAAAAACAACCGCATCAATATTCATATAAACGTCGTCGTTTACGGTGTTGAAGAGGGCGCCGCCGTTTACGGCCGTATTATTGTCCAGAATTGAATCTTCCAGAATGAGCGTCCCCTGGGCGTTTAAGATGGCCCCGCCGTTGGTGGTGGCGACGGAGTCGTGAATTTCGGTCGTCCATACGCCTAAACCACCCATCAGGTTGTAAAGAGCACCCCCGGCACTGGCCGTGCTGTTGTAGACAATCGAGTTTCTAAAATCGGTATGAGCCGTTTCGGCGTTGAACAGGACGCCGCCAAACGTCTCGGCGGCATTGCGATTAAAGAAGGAAAGGCCATCAATGATGAGGTCGCCTTCGGTATAAATTGCCCCGCCGCGATTGGCTTGATTGTCTACAAAACGGCCGTAATCCACCACCACAAAACCGCTCAATGCATTGTAGATGACGCCGCCATCAACGGCCGTATTGTTCGTGAACTCCACATCGATGAGGGTGAGATCGCCCTGGTTTAAGATGGAGCCGCCGTTGGTGCTGCTGCCATTATGGAAAAACATATCCTCAAACACGACGGTTTTGCCCGGACGAATCTCAAAATGACGGCCCAAGCCGTTGGCATCTACAGCACCGCCTTCGATGGTGAGGTTTTTGTTGATCACCAGATCATGTTCGTTAAAGGTGCCGGTGGCATAGATGGTATCACCGCCGGATGCCTGGCTGATGGCGTGGGCCAGGGTGCGGCAGGGCGGAATGAGCATGCCAAACCAGGGCTGTTGGCGGCAGTTGTTTGGGGCACCGGCCCAGCTGTCCGTACCGGTCCAATTGACAAACAGATCGTTGGCGGCCAGGGCCGATTGTCCGGTAGTAAGCAAGAGGATGGCCATAAAAAGCATGAATAAAATGCTGAATCGTCTTTTATGCTGCAAGAACATGAAACTCTCCTTTATGTGTCAGCGAGTATGATGTTTGCAGTTTACGGCCGTATCGATCACAAATCGATCAAAAAAGGGCGGGAACCGCACAGACCTTGAGGCGGGATTGTGGTAAACTCTGCGCCTGATGTCTACCCCGATCTTAAACACCAAGCTTTTTGCCCCGCCGCCCCGCTCCCAACTTGTTCCGCGCCGCCGCCTCATGGAACGGCTCCATGCGGATTATCCATGCAAGCTTACGCTGGTATCTGCTCCGGCGGGGTTTGGTAAAACCACCCTGATCAGTACCTGGCTGGCCGAAGGGGAACGGCCGTTTGCCTGGCTGTCTCTCGATGAAGGGGACAGCGACCCCACGCGCTTCTTGACCTATCTGATTGCCGCATTGCAAACCGCTGCCCCGGAGGTTGGGCAGACGGCGCTTAGCGCCTTGCAGTCGCCCCAGCCCCCATCCGTTGAGCTTTTGCTAACTCCGCTGCTCAATGAGATCGCCGCTTTGCCCCAGGCCATCACCCTGGTGCTGGATGATTATCACGAAGTGAACGCCCGCGCCGTTGATGAACTGCTTGGCTTTTTGCTGGATCAACTGCCGCCGCCGCTGCATTTAGTCATCACCACCCGCGAAGATCCCAATTTACCGTTGGCTCGCCTGCGGGTGCGCGGCCAGCTTACCGAGCTGCGTGCGGCTGATTTGCGCTTTACGGCTGAGGAAACGGCCGTTTTCCTCAACCAGATCATGGGCCTCAATCTCACCACCGCCGACATTGCCGCCCTGGAAGCCCGCACCGAGGGTTGGGTTGCCGGGCTGCAAATGGCGGCGCTGTCCATGCGCGGCCAGGAAGATGTGTCGGGCTTCATCCAATCCTTTACCGGCAGCCACCGCTTTGTGCTGGATTATCTACTGGAAGAGGTGCTGCACAGGCAGCCCGAAACGGTGCAAAAATTTTTGCAGGAAACGGCCGTGTTGAACCAGTTAACCGGCGATTTGTGCAATGCACTGACCGGCGACAACAACGGCCAGGCCACGCTAGAAATGCTGGAACGCACCAACTTGTTTCTTGTGCCGCTGGACAACGACCGGCGCTGGTACCGCTACCACCACCTCTTTGCCGAACTGCTGCGGCAGCGCTTGCAGCTAAACAGCAGCGAAAGCGACATCGCCGCGCTGCACACTCGGGCCAGCGACTGGTATGAAGCCAACGGCCGGGAGCTGGAAGCGTTCCATCACGCGACGGCCGCCAACGACATAGACCGCGCGGTGCGTTTGATTGCGGGGGATGGGCTGCCCCTCTATTTTCGTGGCGAGGCGATTCCAGTTCGGCACTGGTTAGAATCTTTGTCGGAAGCCGAATTCAACGCCAGGCCGGAATTGTGGGTGACATATGCTTCTGTACTTACCCTGACCGGGCGGCTGCACGGCAATATCGAAGAAATCCTGCAGAAGGCGGAAACGGCGCTGCAAAACGCCGCCCCAGATGCCAAAACGGCCGATCTGCGCGGCCAAATTGCCGCCAACCGGGCCATGTTGGGCATTGTAAAAAACGAGGTCGATAAGATCGTCACCCAATCGCAGCTGGCTTTGGAGCTGCTGCACCCCGACAATGCGCCGATGCGCACCACCACTACCTGGACGCTGGGCTATGCCTATCAGGTGCAGGGCAAACGGGCGGCAGCCAGCGACGCGTATGCTGAAACCATTGTGCAAAGCCAGAAAACTGGCAACATCATGAATGAAATTGCGGCCACGACCTGTGTAGGGCAAATTCAGGAAACCGAAAACCAGGCGCATCAGGCCACAGAAACTTTCCAGCGCATCTTGCAGTTGGTTGGCAACCCGCCGTGGCCTGCGGCGTGCGAAGCATTTGTGGGGCTGGCCCGCATTCATTACCAGTGGAACGATTTGGCGGCAGCGGAGCAGTATGGGCAGCAGGGATTGGCTCTGGCGCGGCAGTTGGAAAATGTGGACACGCCGGCCACCTGTGGCATCCTGCTGGCACGCGTGCAGCTGGCGCAGGGTGATGTGGCGGCGGCATTCACCACGCTGGCCGAAGCAGAGCAGTTTGCACAGCAGAAGCATTTTGATCATCAACTGGGGGCGATAACGGCCGTTCGCATTCAAATCCATCTGCAACAAGGCAACCTCACCGCCGCTGCCCAATTAGCCGAATCGTATGACCTTCCCCTCAGTCAGGCGCGGGTGAAGCTGGCACAAGGGCAACCCGCCACCGCGTTGGCACTGCTGGAACCGCTACGCCAGCAGGCAGAAGCCAACGATTGGGCCGACCTGCGGCTTCAGGTGCTGCTGCTGCAAGCGTTGGCTCATCAAGCCGCAGGCGATAGTGAGCTGGCCATGCAGAATATCGGTGAGGCATTGGCGCTGGCTGCGCCGGGTGGTTTGCTACGGCCGTTTGTCGATGAGGGACCGCCGATGGCTGCGCTGCTGCGGGCGGTGGTGCAGCGGGGAGTCTCTCCGGTGTTTGGGCAGCAAGTGTTGGCGATTTTTGGGGAAACGGCCGTTGCCCCACCAACCACCCAATCCCTGGCCGATCCGCTATCTGACCGGGAGCTGGACGTGCTTAAGCTGCTCGCCACCAATCTCACCGGCCCGGAAATTGCGAACGAGCTGATGATCTCTCTGAACACGATGCGCACGCACACGAAGAATATTTACTCGAAGTTGGGGGCGAATAGTCGGCGAACGGCCGTACAGCGTGCGGAAGAACTCAAGATAATTGGGTAAACGGTTCTAGCCTTGCTCTAATAAACTTTTACGACATCTGAAAGTAGAAAACGCCCACCAGGAGCAGTTAAGCAAACCACAGAAAGTTCGTTAAGAAACGAAGAGCAATTTCCCTGTGGTTTGCTCAAGTAAAAGCGGGAGAAATGGCTTCGGTTTATTTAAAGGACTTTCCCGCTTTTACATATTCTTGTGGTATCCGGAAATTACGTTTTAAATATTCATGGGGCGTCATTTGGATCACCGACTTGAATTCCCGAATAAAATGGGATTGATCAAAGTATCCCAAATCGGTACCGACCCTTGTGAGGGATTGATCTTTTAACTGTTTGATTGCCAACCGTGCCTTCTCCACGCGCAGTAACTTTGTAAATTGCTTGGGCGACATCCCAACTTGTGCCTGATAAAGACGCTCCAACTGTCTTTGACTGATAGGCAGTTCTTGCATCAGCTCAGGCATTGGCTTTTGCCAGCCACCTTGTAGCAACAGTGCTAAAGAGGCCGGAATGATATCACTCGGTTCCTGCCCGATGCGGAGACGGTTCAACAGCCACTCTTCCAGCAAAGCAATGCGGGCAGGCAATGTTTTTGCCTCTTGAATACGCTCTTGAAGTTCTTGCAGACCAGGTTGTGGCAAGGCATCAAGGAAAGTCGGCTGGTTTCTTAGTTCATTCAAGGGCACCCCTAAAAAAGGGTAGGCGCCGCCTACCTGGAACCGAATCCCCAAAACCTCCACATAACCTGAAAAGCCCATTTTGCGTGAAACTGTGTTGGCCCCGTCTAAAAATATCTTTTCAGGGATAGGCTGCTCATCCAATAACAACTTATCGCCCAAGTTAAAAACAATGCTATACCCTCCGGAGGGATGCATAAATTCTTTGTGCAAGGTGGGTAAAGGATTTGCTCGTTGAAGATACCAAAATGATTTGATATACGGCCGTAACAACTGGCTCGGCGAAAAAAGCTGAAACCCAAGATAGGCCATTGAGGAATCTGAAGATCGTGTCATTCGTTCGTGATGATGTCGAAAAAATACAATTTTTCAGCAAGCGTTCAGCCTATTATAGCGGAAAACAACAAAGGAGTTTCATATGAAGCAACAAGCGTACAAAATCGGGATTATCGTTTTTGACGGGGTTTTGACCTCTGAGGTTGTTGGTCCGGCCGAAGTGTTTGCCATCGCTGGTCAACACGAATGGTTTCAGGGGTCTGGCGTGCAGCTGATTGGCATCGATCAAAGTCCAACCATTCGCACAGAGGAAGGTCTCCGCCTGATGGTGGACGCCACTATTTCTGATGAGCTGGCGCTAGATGTGCTGTTTGTTCCTGGCGGCAATGATATGGGCCATTTACTACAAAACGAGGCATTGAACAGATTCATCCGCAATCAGGAGGAACAGGCCCAATGGCTGGGGAGTGTTTGTGCCGGAGCTTTTTTGTTGGCCAAGGCAGGTGCCCTTGATGGCAAGCAAGCAACAACCTGGTTCGGTGGCGAGACGAGTTTGCAATCACAATTTCCCGCCATTGACGTGATTCATGACAAACCCGTTGTCGTAGACAGTAGACGCATTACGGCCAACGGGGGCCTGGTTAGCTACCAGGCAGCCTTGGTATTGCTAGGCCAATTGAGTGGTTCAGAGCAGGCTCGTCAAGTTTATGACAGCCTGGGCATGGCTCGCCTTGAAAACTGGGCGAAGATCGAAGCCTCTATCAACGCGGCACTGGAAACTGCTTATGTAAAAGCGGGAAAGTCCTTGAAATAAAACGAAGCTATTTCTCCCGCTTTTACTTGAGCAAACCACAGAGAAATCGCTCTTCGTTTTTTAATGAACTTTCTGTGGTTTGCTTAACGTTTCTCAAAATAGATAAGGAGACATCTGATGCACAAACTTCTTAAAGAAATAGATTTTGAACTTCGTCCAGGGGGGACAGTTAAGTTTGAGGGCGGGCCTCATGGTTCACTGGCCTCGTTCTTTCACGTCAAGAACAAACCCGGCACCGGCTCGCTTTTACATGTCCATCCGTATCCAGAGACCTGGATTGTGCGCGCGGGACAGGTACGGTTTACGGTCGGCGAGGAAAATATTGAGGCTAATGCCGGGGATATTGTTATTGGTCCGGCAAATATTCCCCACAAGTTTTTGAATATTGGTAATGACCTTCTGGAACTTATCTGTATTCACCCTTCTCCCATCATCATTCAGGAAGGTTTAGAAACACGCAGTTAAGTAATTTTCAATAAATATCGTGAATGCCAATCGGGCAAATGAAAATTACTTTCAGGAGAACAAAAAGAGCTAATGAGGGATTTGTTCTCAAGTTACTTTTTGTTCTCCACATAACGTACGCAACAAGGAGAAAGAAATGAAACCGATTCATTATGGCGCATTGTCAATGCTGGGCATGGCCTGGGGGGCTTCTTTTTTATTTATCAATGTGGCAGCTCCAGATTTTGGCCCTTTTTTGCTGATGTTTTTGCGTGTTGCGGTAGCCGGATTGGTTATGCTGGGGATGGCGATGCTGAAAAAACGGCCGTCTACAATCAGACAAACGCTTCAGCTACGGCAAAAGTGGCACAACTATCTGATCGTCGGGTTGCTGAACTGTGCGCTGCCATTTCCGCTAGTGGCGTATGCCGAATTGAAGGTAACCGCCTCACTCGCGGCGATTTTGATTTCGACGATGCCGCTGTTTACGGCCGTTATCGCTGCTGTGTGGGGTTCCGAACAGTTAAACGGCCGTAAATTGTGGGGCATGTTGCTCGGTATTATGGGGGTGGTCGTTTTGGTTGGCAGCGGGCCATTGGCGCTTCGTTTAGATGTGATTGTTGCGATTTTTGCCCTGCTATTGGCTTCTTTTTCTTACGCGGCAGCGACCGTCTATGCCAAGAAACATCTTAGCCATTTGCCCTCTGCCTTGGCCGCGTCGGTGCAAATGCTCAGCGCGGCCTTGCTGTTATTGCTTCCAGCAATAGGGAGTGTACCTGCGGAACGGCCGTCTCTGACAGCCATCATCAACCTGAGCGCACTCATTCTCCTTTCAACGATTTTGGCTTACTTACTCTATTTCTTTTTGCTGCGCGAAGTAGGTTCGACACGCACCGCCAGCGTCACCTTCCTGATTCCGCTATTCGCTACGATTTTAGCGATTGTATTTTTGCATGAACCGTTTGATATTAGCCTCTTCTTGGGCATGGCAATCATTCTTGCCAGCATCAGGTTAGTAAACGGTAAACAAACAAGCGAACAGGCCATCTTGGACCCACGATGTTATGAAACCGCAGAAAAGGTTATCTGACGCCTCATGTTGTGTCGTGCCGATTTTCAAACAAAGCAGGTCTAAGTAATTTTCAACAAATATCATGAATGCCAATCAGGCAAATGAAAATTACTTTTAGGAGAACAAAAAGCAACTTGAGATTAAATCGCTCATTAGCTCTTTTTGTTCTCCACATAAAGGCTCATAAACTCGCTTGGGTGGAAATTTGTCTGGCCTACCTTTGAACCTATCCCCTATAATGGGCCTCATGTCCGGCGACTTGTTACACACCAAACTGTATTTGCCCCGATTACGGCCGTCTCTCGTCACGCGCCCTCGCCTCATCGAAACTCTTAACCAGGGTCTGACCGGTAAGCTCACACTCATTTCTGCACCCGCCGGTTTTGGCAAAACCACCTTGATCAGCAGTTGGATTGATGCTCTGTCAACGAATGGCGCTGGCTTATCTTCCCCGCGAATCGCCTGGCTGTCGCTGGACGAAAACGACAGTGAACTGGCTCGTTTTTTGGCCTACGTCATTGCCGCTTTGCAGCGCGTTGATCCACACATGGGCGAATCGGCGCTGCCGCTGCTGCAAGCGTCGCCACTGCCGGTGTCCAGCGTGTTGACCACCCTGCTCAACGACATTGCCCAACAGCCAGATGCGCTCATGCTGGTGCTGGATGATTACCACGCCGTTGATTCGCGGCCGATTGACGAGGCGTTAACTTTCCTGCTGGACAACTTGCCGCCCCAGCTGCATGTGGCAATCACCTCGCGCGAGGACCCCAACCTGCCGCTGGCCCGGCTGCGCGTGCGCGGCTTGCTCACGGAATTGCGGGCGGTTGATTTGCGCTTTACGGTGGCGGAAACGGCCGTTTTCCTACAGCAAGTCATGGGCTTGAACCTCACTGAGAACCAAATTGCCGCGCTGGAAGCACGCACCGAAGGCTGGATTGCCGGTCTGCAAATGGCGGCCTTATCCATGCGTGGCCAGGCGGATGTGTCTGGGTTCATCCAATCTTTCACCGGCAGTCACCGTTTTGTGCTGGATTATCTATTGGAAGAGGTGCTGCATCAGCAGCCGGAGCATGTGCAGGAATTTTTGCTGAAAACGGCCGTTCTCAACCAACTTACCGGTTCTTTGTGCGATGCTCTGACTGGTGACGACGATGGCCAAGAAATGTTAGAAGCACTGGATCGCGCCAACCTGTTCCTTGTGCCGCTGGACAATGAGCGGCGCTGGTATCGCTACCACCATCTCTTTGCCGAGTTATTGCAGCAGCGCTTACAGCAAAGGATCGAGCAATTTGATCTTCCTGAACTGCACATTCGGGCCAGCATTTGGTATGAAGGCAATGGTCTGGAGCTGGACGCTTTTCGCCATGCCGCCGCCGCCAATGATATTGAGCGCACCGAGCGCCTCATTGAAGGCGAAGGCACCCCTTTGCAATTTCGGGGCTTTGGTGCTCCTGTGCTTCATTGGTTGGCGTCGCTGCCCACAACGTTGCTCGATGCCCGACCTTCGCTATGGGTGACCTATGCCTCGGCGCTATTTTTTACCGGTCAACACACCGCTGTTGAACAGAAACTGCAAGCGGCCGAAAGAGCGCTGCAAAGCACAGAACCAGACGAAACAACGCAAGACTTGGTCGGACGGATTGCTGCTTTTCGCGCCACTTTGGCAATCATTCAGCAGGATGTGGCAACCATTATTACCCAATCGCGCCAGGCCTTAGAGCATCTGCGCCCCGATAACCTGCTTTTTCGCTCTGCGGCTGCTTATACGCTGGGAGTTGCTTATCATCTCAGGGGAGATCGCGTCGCTGCCAGCCAATCCTTCACCGAAGTCCTATCACTCACTGAATCGTTTGAAGGTTCCATCTACACCATAGCGGCGGCAATCAATCTTGGTCAACTACAGGAAGTAGATAACAAACTCTTATTGGCGGCAAAAACATACGAACGGGTTCTGCAAGTGGCTGGTGATCCGCCGCAGTTGATTACCTGCGAAGCGTTTCTTGGCCTGGCCCGCATACAGTATCAATGGAACGATCTGGATACCGCCCTAGAATATGGGCAGCAATCTGCTCAATTGGTGCAGCAGCAGGAGAGTATCGATACCTTCGCTTTGTATGAGGTGTTTCTCGCTTACCTGAAGCTTGCTCAGGGAGATGTATCGGGCGCAACTGCTGCTTTGGCTGAAGCCGAAGCGTTCGCTCGTCAGCATAACTTCCTTTTTCGGCTGCCTGATATTGCTGCCGCACAAGTGTTTACCTTGCTTCAACAGGGCAATCTGGCGGCGGCGGCGCAGTTGGCTGAGAAACACGAGCTCCCCATCAGTCAGGCGCGCGTAAAGCTGGCCCAAGGTGACACACGCGGCGCTCTGGCATTATTAGAGCCGTTACGCCAACAGATGGAGGCCAACGGTTGGCACGATGAACGACTCAAGATCATGATTTTACAGGCATTGGTTCTACAGGCGCAGGGTGAAACGGATACGGCCGTACAGCTGCTGGGTGAGGCGTTGGCGTTGGCAGAACCGGGCGGCTTTATCCGTATCTTTGTCGATGAGGGGTTGCCGATGGCGCAGTTGCTGGCGGAAACGGCCGTACGCGGCATCATGCCTGATTACAGTGCTAAGTTGCTGTCTGCTTTCGAGATTACGGAGCAGACCGGCGCAGATCAATCTTTTCATTCCCCCACACCAAACCTTCTCAATGTGCCATCTTTGCTTGAGCCATTAACCTCACGCGAACAAGAGGTATTACAGCTTATTGCCGCCGGTCGCTCCAATCCAGAAATTGCTGCCCAGTTAGTCGTTGCTTTATCCACTGTGAAGACCCATGTCAAAAATTTATATGGGAAGCTGCAAGTGACCAATCGCGTTCAAGCCGTTGCCCGTGCAAACGAACTAAACCTGCTTTAACTCCCCCCCTTAAACCTCAATCTCCCCCCCTTTCTCCCCCCATGGGAGGAGGTGCTTTACTGCCTGAATTTATACACTCTCTGTACATTGAACAACACGCAGCAAGACACAATCAAATCGTGAAATCAGTTCAACGCAAATAATTCTAAGAAATGGAGAGTGAAAAATGTTTACACACAGAAACGCAGCCAGACTTTGGGGTATCTTTTTTATCATCGCCTTTTTAGCGTATGGAATTGGCAGTGGCATGATAGGTTCGATTACCAGCACCCCTGATTTTCTCACCGATGTCAATGCCAACCGCACAACCATTATCGTTGGTGTCATTCTTATCGCCCTGGTGCATACCTTTGTCAATATCGGGCTGCCGGTCCTGCTCATGCCCATCTTGAAGCCATTCCACCAGAACTTGACCTATGGCTATCTGAGTTTCGCCATCGCTTCAACCACCGTGATCGTCGTCAGTGGGATTTTCTTGATGTTACTCATTCCCTTGAGTAGTGCGTATGTAAACGCTGGCGCTGCCGCCACGGATCATTTTGTAACCATCGGCGAAATCCTCAAAATGGGCGGGTTTTACGCTTACCAGATCGGGATGGCGATCTGGGGGTTGGGTGGCTTGTTGTTTGTCGCCGTTCTCTACAAATCGAAAATCGTCTCTCCGGTATTTTCTGTCTGGGGTTTTATTGGCTATGCCGTGTTTTTCGCCGGAACCATTTTCGAGCTTTTCGGGAGCAGTGTGGGTGTCATGCTGGCGATTCCCGGTGGTTTATTTGAAATTGCTTTGAGCCTTTGGCTCATCTTCAAAGGCTTCGACTCAGTGGCAACCAGTTCTACAGAGCAAAACTTAGTAATTGTCTAAAAACAACTTCCCTTTTTGTAGGCTGGAATGATATTCCGGCCAGGCGGATTACCAATCCGCCCTACGGAAACAATTTACGAACGAACACTAAGTTTTCCAAGTGAGGCCGCCTGGACTGTCTATCGAAACCAGGCGGCAATAAAAATGAGACGAATTAAGGAGTAATGAATATGACTGCAACAATGAAAGCAATTGTGACCACAAAATACGGTTCCCCTGAGGTTCTTCAGTTGGCAGAGGTAGAAAAACCTACCCCTAAGAACAACGAGGTCTTGATAAAAGTTCACGCGGCAGCCATAACAGCTGGTGATGTGATTGTCTTGAAAGGTGAGCCATTCGTGACTCGCTTTGCCACCGGTCTGTTAGAACCCAAAAACATGATTCCTGGCAAAGAGATGGCGGGGCGGGTGGTAGCAGTTGGTCAAAACGTTACCCAGTTTCAACTTGGGGACGAGGTGTTTGGCGACCTGTCGGTGGCTAGCTGGGGCGCTTTTGCTGAATATGTTGCTGTTCCAGAGAGTGCCATCGCGCTGAAACCGACCAATTTAACTTTCGAGGAAGCCGCCGCCGTGCCGGAATCGGCCGTTGTTGCCTTGCAGGGACTTCGTGATAAAGGAAAGATTCAGCCGGGGCAAAAAGTTTTGATTAATGGGGCATCTGGCGGGGTGGGGTTGTATGCGGTGCAGATTGCGAAAGCGTTGGGGGCGGAGGTAACGGCCGTTTGCAGCACGCGCAACATCGAGTTAGTATGTTTGTTAGGAGCCGATCACGTCATTGATTACACCCAGGAAGATTTCACCCAAAACGGCCAGCAGTATGACCTGATTCTGGCCGCCAACGGCTATCACCCGATTTCAGATTACAAGCGTGCCTTAAGCCCCGAGGGAATTTATGTCGCTACCGGCGGCACCATGACGCAAAGTCTGCAAGCGACCATGATCGGCCCCTTCATCTCAATGACTGGGCGCCAGAAAATGGGTGGCATGTTGGTAAAACCAAACAAAAACGATCTCGTTTTCATCAAAGATCTGATTGAAGCAGGCAAAGTTAAACCTGTTATTGATAGATGCTATCCGTTAAGCGAAGCAGCGGACGCTTACCACTACATGGGAAAAGGACGCGCCCAGGGAAAAGTGGTCATCACCATGGAGCAAAACAACCAATGACAAAAGAAAATTTCTTAACCGTACGCTGGAATAATTTGCTCTCTCTCGGTGTGGGATTTCCCACCTTAATCTATGTGGTCGTCGCTTTTTCCACCTCGATTTGGTCGGGAAGGGGTGGTTTGATTGGACTTTCGATTTTCGGGGCGCTTTTTTGACTGGTTATTGAGCTACATACAGTCACGCGGTTCGCGTGGCTTCGGCAAAATAGTTCCAACACCGTTTCAGGTAAACAGGCATTCACACATCCACTTTCACTGATTAGGCAAGCTTACAACCTAACATTCTGGGTGTTCTTGCTGCCCTTTTTTACAACGATGGCCTACAGCACGGGCTTTATCACCTTTACCGTCGTCATTTTTATTAGACTGACGCTTAATTTTTACACAAATAACTTTCTCAATCTCACACCCGAACAACACGAACATTACCCGTTCCGAATTTGAATTGTTTCAGGAAAAAAGGATTTAACCACATGAACAAGAGTGAAGCAGAAAAACCAGAGGCGCGAAGGTGGCAAGGTTACACGCTAGAGGAATATGTTGTGCTACGCAACGGCGTTCCGTTGGGAGACGGCCGTTCCCTACGCAACATGCTCGAACGTTCTTTCGGTGCCGCTTCCTTTGCCGGGTTCTGGCAATATTGGAATCCAATTTGGGGGTATGGCCTGGGCCGCTATGTGTATGCGCCGCTGCGCCGGGTGCTGCCGCCAGCCGTAGCCTTCATCCTGACGTTTGCCATCTCCGGTGGCCTGCACGATTTGGCCACGATGGCGGTTAGGTGGTCGCCCGCCTTTTTGTTCACGCCCTGGTTTGTGCTGCTGGGCATGGGTGCTGTAGTGGGGCGCGTTGCGGGGATGGATTTGGGACAACGGCCGTTTTGGCTAAGAGCCGCTGTTAATCTGGCGTACCTCGTGGTCTGCCTGCTACCAGCACTGGCGCTTAGGAATGCGATTTTGTAACGGCCGTCACCACACAAATCACCACATCAATCACCACATCTGGTGATGACCACTCACCACATTAATTAGTATTCTCCAGGCATTGAAGTTAAGGCAGTGGCGAGGCTAAAAAGCCACAGCCACAGGAGACTGAGGCAGCAATGGAAACCAAGCAACCCCAACCAGAAATATTTGAGATACGCCTTCAGGGGCATCTGGATACGCGCTGGGCCAGTTGGTTCGATGGCCTGACCATCACCCAGACCGAAGACGGCGAGACGATTCTCACCGGTTCGGTTGCTGACCAGGCCGCCCTGCACGGCTTACTCAAAAAAGTACGTGACCTAGGCTTGCCGCTGCTCTCCATCAACCCCATCAATCCATAAGGAGAATTTGAGATGAAAACCAATATTCGTGAAATGTCCCCGTCCGCTTATGCTCGTTTTGCTGGTGTGCTGTACCTGGTCATCACCGTCGCCGCCATTTTTGCCCACATGGTCATCCCCGAGCAGTTCATTGTAGCAGGGGATGCCGCGGCCACAGCCGCCAACATCGCCGCCGACGAAAACACCTTTCGCCTGGGCACGGTGGGCAGTGAGCTGATTATTTTGCTGAGCGAAATTGTGCTGGCCGTGGTGCTGTATGTGCTGCTAAAGCCGGTGAACAAAACGCTGTCGTTGGTAGCGGCCGTTTCTCGTCTGGCGATGACCATCATTCACGGTCTGAACCTGCTCAACTACTACTTTGTCTTTCAGTTGCTCAATGGTGGCAGTCTGGCAACCGCCTTCAGCCCCGACCAGATAAACGCACTGGTGACGCTGTTCCTAGACGCGCACAGCATCGGTTTTACGATTGGCATCGCCTTCCTGGTACCCCACGTGCTGATTCTGGGCTACCTGATTGTGCAGTCGGGCTACTTCCCCAAGGTACTGGGCTTCCTGTTCATCGCTGCCGGGATTGGCTACCTGTTCGACGCCACCGGCCTGCTGCTGGTCTCCAGCTACACCGCCACCCCCGGCCTGATTGCCGCCGTCATCGCCCTTGCCGAAATTGCCTTTCCCATCTGGCTGCTGGTGAAAGGTGTCAACATGGATCGCTGGCAAACGCGAACGCTGGCGCTTGAGACTGCCTAAAAACTCGAAACTCTCCAGACAATCCGAATAGCAAAATAAATATTAGTTCTCCAAGACCTGGCAGGAAACGAGGCGGCTGGGCCTTGGGAAGAAGGAAACCCTCATGAAAGCAATTGTTTATACCGAATATGGCTCAGCCGATGTTTTGCAGCTCAAAGAAGTGGCAAAACCAACCCCTAAAGATAATGAAGTTTTGATACGCATTGAGGCCACGACGGTAACGGCCGTTGACAGCACATTCCGTCAGGGCGCGTCATTAAGCGGCCGTTTTTACACCGGTCTCAAAACCCCCAAACGGCCTGTGCTGGGTTCCACGTTGGCCGGGGAAGTTGAAGCCGTGGGTAAAGATGTCACCTTATTCAAAAAAGGGGACCAGGTTTTTGGGGCAACGGCCGATTTTGGCACCCACGCCGAGTACATCTGCTTGCCCGAAGATGGGGCGTTGGCACTCAAACCAGCCAGCATCACCTACGAAGAAGCCGTCGCTACCAATGCGGTACTCACCGCCCTGCCGTTTCTCAGAGACGAGGGGCAAATTCAGAGCGGCCAAAAAGTGCTGATCAACGGCGCGTCGGGCAGCGTTGGCAGCTATGCGGTGCAGTTGGCCAAACAGGCAGGTGCCGAAGTAACCGGCGTGTGCAGCACAGAAAAAATGGCATTTGTGCAATCGTTGGGCGCAGACAAGGTCATCGATTACAAGCATGAGGATTTCACCAAGAGCGGCGAGACCTATGACATTGTTTTTGATGTGGCTGGCAATAGTAGTTACGGCCGTTCTAAACACCTTCTCAAAGAAAATGGCATCTACTTGTCCACCGTGCTCTCGCCCAGCATCGTGCTGAACATGCTCTGGACCTCAATCGTAGGCCGCAAAAAGGCCAAAATCACCTTCGCCGGTCTGCGACCAGCTAGTGAACGGGCCAAAGACCTGCGTTTTCTCACCGAGCTGATGGAGGCTGGCCAATTAAAAGCGCTCGTTGATAGAAGTTATCCACTGGCACAAACGGCCGAAGCCTATCGCTACTTTGAAACAGGGCGCAAGCAAGGCAGCGTGGTCATTACCGTGGCCTGATACGCGATTGATAGCCAATCGTTAGCTAATTTTTAGGTAGGGAAACGGCCGTTTCCCTACACTCACTCAGTAAAAAAATCAAATCTATCGAGGAAATTACCATGAATAAAAAACTAATCTTGATCTTAACCTTATTGTTCCTGCTGCTAATCGGTTGCAATAGCAGCACCCAGGACGAACCGCAAGCAGTTCCCGCCGATAATGCGACGGAAACCCCCGTAGAAATGGACGACGTCACCGAAGCCGTCGAGCCGACGGTTACTCCAGAGGTTGCTACGGAGACATCCGTGGAAAGCGACGAAACCATCTCTGAAGACGCCGAGCCAACCACCCAAGAAGATATTGCTGAAGAGGCACCAGCGGAAAGCGACGCTGCCATCGCCCAAGATGACCCGCAGGCGTTCCCGCCCGAGGTTGTTGCGGAAATTCAAGCAACAATGGACGCACTGACCGCAGGCACAATTCCGCCCGGCATGGTCGCCTGGATCGACGCGCCAGAGTACCAGTTTGCCGGAGCCAGTGGTTCCGCCAACCTTGCAGAAGGCGCTCCAATGTCACCAGAAGGCGCATTTCGGATTGGCAGCATCACCAAAATGTTTACCGCCGTGGTCATTATGCAATTGGCGGAAGACGGCGTGCTGACTCTAGACGATCCGCTGGCGCTGTGGTTGCCAGAAGTCGCCGAGCAGCTGCCCTATGGCGACGAAATCACGGTGCGCCACCTGCTGACGCACACCTCTGGCCTGTTTAACGTCGTCGAGCACGAAGCATATTACGCTGATCTCTTCACCGCGATGGTGGTGGACGAGGCCACTGGCAACGTAACGCTGGACTGTGTTGCACGGGACCCCAACGACACGCTGGCCCGCTACGTTTACGGCAAAGAGGCTCAGTTTGAGCCAGGCACACAATGGCGCTACAGCAACACCAACTACACGCTGCTGGGCATGATCATCGAAACGGCGACGGAGATGCCCCTCGCCGAAGCGTATCGCACAAACATCTATGAACCACTGGGCATGACCTCCACCTTCCTGGA
Source organism: Ardenticatenaceae bacterium (assembly GCA_020634565.1). Taxonomy (GTDB): domain Bacteria; phylum Chloroflexota; class Anaerolineae; order Promineifilales; family Promineifilaceae; genus Leptofilum. The sequence continues at coordinate 9,661 of JACKBN010000003.1, read as the reverse complement.
TTGTTACGAAGCGCCACTGGCTGATGTGGTGCACGGCTACACAGTTTCCGGGGATGCCATGACCGACGTGACGGATTTGCATGAATCGGTTGGCTGGTCGGCCGGTGGCCTGGTTTCTACCGCACCAGACCTGATTGCCTTTGCCCGTGGTTTGTTCGGTGGTGAACTGTTTGACAACCCGGAAACGGTGGCGGCGATGACAATCCCCGCGCCCAACAGCGCCTACGGTCTGGGCATCATGCTCCAGGAAGGATATATGGGGCACGCAGGCTATATTGCCGGTTTTCGTTCGGTGCTCAACTATTCGCCTGAGTTCGACACCGTTGTGGTGATGTTCTATAACATCGATGCGGCTGGTCCCGAAGAAAGTCAGGCCGATATCATGAATCCGGTGCTGCCGCTGCTGAGTGCGGCGGAGTGATAAGCCGGGAAAAGTAAATGGGGAATGGCGGCTTTTACCGATACTGTTCTGGTAAAAGCCGCCACTTCGCCCCATATTTTGCGTGTACCCTTGTGAATTTCCAGGGAGCCAAAGATGTTAGTAAGGAGCAAAAAAGTTATGGAAAATCTCAATAAGACCCGTATCGTTCGCATGCTTAGAATAATCGGGCCCATCATAGGGCTAATCACCATCATCGTAATCCCCCCCTTGGACCTGCTGCCCGCCTGGATAGCACCCTTGCCAGATACGGTGCAAGAACAGGTTGATGACGCGATTGATTATGGGCTGGATGGCATTATCGTTTATGTGGATCAGGCAGGCGAAGCACCCCAGTTTTATGCGGCTGGTTGGAAAGATAAATTGACCCAAGAACCAGCTGATCCCCACGCCTTGTTCAAAATTGGCAGTATTCATAAACTGTACATCGCAACGGCCGTTGCCAAACTCGCCGCCGCCGGAAGTTTGTCCCTGGATGACACCCTCGCTGATTACATGCCGGAACTTGTGGGCAAAATTGAATATGCCGATCAGATTACCGTGAGAATGATGGTGCAGCATCGCAGCGGCATTCCTAATTTCACCGACCACAGCGAATTCGACTGGCTCACGCCACACACAGATGAGGACGAGGACCTGGCGCGGATATTTGGTGAACCAGCCGATTTTAAGCCTGACGCGCGCTACAGTTATTCCAATACAAACTATCTGCTGCTTGGCCGCATCCTGGACAACGTGTTGGGCTATAGCCACCATCAATATGTCTATAATGAAATATTGGCGCCGCTCGGCTTAACGCATACATATTTTTCGCTCGACGAGGTGGAATACGACGATGTTGTCAGTGGTTACTGGTATGAATATAACGATGATCTCCGGTTTCTTGGCGGCTCGATGATCGCCACGGCGGAGGATGTGGGCATATTCCTGAGAGCCTTAAATGACGGCACATTGCTCAATGACGATGAGCAGGCAATCTACGCCTCAATTTACGAATATGGTCATGACGGTTGGGTGCCTGGATACCACAGTATGGCCCACTATTATGAAGATATTGACACAGTCGTGGTTCAGTTTGTGAGCACCACCGGCGGCGATACTTGGGGAACTGCAAATGTCGTTGGCGGCAAGGCCACGGGCATATCAGCCATTATCTATAACCGTATTGTCCGGATTCTGCACCGGTAACTGATTTTGCAGTGGGTGGTGTGCTGGTGAACGAAAACAAGGGTAATCAGAAGTTTTCAATCTCACCCTTCTTCCCTGAGAAAGAAGGGTGAGATTGAGTTGCAACGATTCATTCGTCACGACGAGGCTATTAGCAGCGTGGATTGTTCGATAATTTTGCCAAACGGCCGTTACCCACCCGCAACCTTTTCGCCTATAATCCCGCCCCATGTTTGACACATTGCTGCCCACAAAGCTGTATCTGCCCTCTGCCCGGCCCGATTGGGTAGAACGCCCCCGACTGCTGTCTCGACTGACAGTAAACCCGCAAACCAAGCTGGTGCTCATTTCTGCCCCGGCTGGCTACGGCAAAACAACCCTGGTGACCAACTGGCTGCGCCAGCTAGAGGGCGTGCCCGTCAGCTGGCTCTCGCTGGACGAAGACGACAGCGATCCACAGCAATTTTTCCGCTATTTGGCGGCGGCGATACGGCCGTTACCCGACACGCAAAACAGCCTCGACCAACTGCTGCAAGCCAACCAGACCATCCCCGCCAAAACGCTGCTCAAAGCGCTGGTCAACGATCTGGTGCCCGTCTCTGCTCCCTTCCTGCTCATCCTCGACGACTACCACGCCATTGACTCCGCCGAAGTAGACGGCGCGCTGGCGTCTTTGCTGGACCTGATGCCGCCGCAAATGACCCTGGTGCTCACCAGCCGCAGCGACCCCGGCTTCCCCATTTCCCGGCTGCGGGCGCGGGGTGAACTGGTGGAACTGCGCGCCGACGACCTGCGCTTCACCGAGGCCGAAGCGGCCGAATTTCTCCAGCAAACGATGGGCCTCACGCTGCTGCCCAAGCAAATCGCGGCGCTGGAAGCGCGCACCGAAGGTTGGATTGCCGGGCTGCAAATGGCGGCTCTCTCCATGCAAAATCGCGGCGGTGATCTGGACGGCTTTGTGCAAAGCTTCACCGGCAGCCACCGCTTCATCATGGATTACCTGACGGACGAAGTGCTGGCCCAAGTGTCGCCCGACGTGCAGGCGTTTTTGCTGCAAACGGCCGTTCTGCACCGTCTCAACGCCAACCTGTGTGAAGCCATCATGCCGGAAGCCGCGGCCCAAGCGATTTTGGAGCAGCTAGAAGCCAGCAACACCTTCCTCATCTCCCTCGACGACGAGCGGCGCTGGTACCGCTACCATCACCTCTTTGCCGACCTGCTGCGGCAAAAAGTGCCTGCCGCCACGGCCCAAACCATTCGCCAAAAAGCGGCCGTTTGGTGTGCGGCAAATGGGTTGGTGGAAGATGCGATTGAGTATGCTATCGGGGCGGGGGCGTGGGATACGGCCGTTCCCCTGCTGGCCGAAAATGGGCTGACCTACCTCTTTCAGGGCAAGCTCACCCGCCTGCGCCGCTGGTACGATGCGTTTCCGCATGACCTGTTGGTGCAGCAGCCGCGCCTCTGCCTGGACTACGCCTGGGTGCTGGTGAACCAGGGCGAGAAGGATGCCGTCGAACCCTATTTGCAGGCGGCAGAAACGGCCGCTCACGGCGCGCCAGACATCCGCGCTGTCACGGCAATCATTCGGGCCAACAACGCCCGCGCCTTTGAAAATCTGCCGGTGATGCAAAAGGAAGCAGCCCTGGCCCTGGAACTGACGCCGCCTGATCGGGCCGTGGCCCGCTGTACGGCGCTGGCGCAGTTGGGCGTGGTGCAGCTCATGACCGAGGCTGGCAATCTGGATAAAGCCGTGTCTCTGTTGGAAGAAACGGCCGTCCTGGCCCGGCAAAGCCAGAACATGAACACGGCCTTTTTGGCAGGTGGTTACTTGGGATTGGCCCATCTGCTGCGCGGGGAGGTGCCGACGGCAACGGCCGTTTTGCAGGAAACACTCGCTTTCGCCACCGGGCAAGGGCTGGGGCAGAGTCCACTGCTCACTTACGTGCATTTGGGACTGGCGCATCTGGCCTTTTTGGCCGGAGATTTAGACGCGGCGCGGCAGGAGATCGCCCAGGTTGAAACGTATTGCCGCTTTGCCAACGAGGCCAGCGGGCTGCTGCGCAGCGGCATGTTGCTGGCACTGGTGGAGCAGGCGGCGGGGAATACGGAAGGTGTTGCCTTGGCGGTGGAAGAGGTGGTGAGAACGGCCGTATCTCTCAAAAACCCCAATCTTGCCCAGCAAATTGCTTTCCTGCAGGAGGTGGTTTACCAACCAAATCCCAATCCGGCCCAGTTGGAAATGGCTCGATTGGTCGCCGCCGGAGCTTCGCTGGCCTACGCCCAGGCTATGGCCCAGCCGGAAGCCGCACCGCCGGAACAACCCCTCGTCGATCCCCTCAGCGAGCGCGAGCTGGAGATTTTGGCGCTCATTGCCGCCGGGCTGAAGAACTCAGAGATTGCCGACAAGCTGTTTATCAGTCTAAACACCGTTCTCTACCACAACAAAAATATCTACAGTAAGCTGGGCGTCAGCAAACGCGCCCTGGCCATCGCCAAAGCGCGGGAGTTGGGGTTGGTTTAGCGGAGGAACGGGACAACAGACAAAACCTCTCACCCAGCAACAAACATGTCGTGTGGGTCCAGGCGGGTGATGCCGTCAAATTGGTCGAAATGTTTGTCGGTGGAGATGATGTGGGTGAGTTGGTGGGTGTGCATAACGGCCGTATGCACCACATCTCGCGCCTTTACCCCTTTTGGTCCATATTCCGCAAAGAGCGCAACGGCCGTTTGCATATCTTCGACCGTCACTGGCAGCACATCTGGCACCAAATCCATTAAACTAGTTGCCATTTGCACACCCACCTGTACTTGACCCATTGCCCCAAAACGATACAAAATTTCCTGAATGATTTCAGTGCTAATGACGGCATCTAAACGGCCGTTAGCAATCTCCGTCAGTACGTGTACACAGGCTGCCTTATAAGGATGTTCTTTGCCAGCGGCGTACATCGGCACATTGACGTCCAAAAAGTAAGGCGCTTCACTCATCCAGCGCTCCCTGCTCAATTTCGGCTTCCATTTGGGGCCAATCGGCCACGGGCGCCTCTAGTGCCAGCAGGTTTGCCAACGCCTGTTGTCGTTTTTTGGCGTCTATCTGCACCAAATAACGTTCCACAACCGCTTCGCGAATCATGACGCTCAACGGCTTTTGCTCGTATTCAGCCAGTTCCATTAACTGATCGTACTGCTCTTTGGTTAAAACCGTTTGTACCCGTTCTGTATAATTTGCCATTTCATACTCCAGCGTTAATACTATCTGCGCGTAGTATGCAAACGATACTACCAGCCAATCGGGTTGTCAAGAGCTGTGTGAAACCAAAAAAACGGCCGTTCACTCCCGCAAACGGCCGTTCTTCAAAATGATCCTGCTACAAAAATTTACTCTGTCACGGTGATGGTTTCAGAAGCCAGCTCCACACCGTCCGACGCATCCGTATTAAACAGGCGAACATCGTAGCTGCCGGCCTCGCTCGGGGCGTACAGCGTCACCTGACCCTCAACGGCATTACTCACGTATTCATAGGTAACATCCACTGCGTCACCGTCCGCTTCTAATCCGTGCGGCGTGTCGGCGGGGACAATGCCCACCCAGGCATCACTAGCTAGCGGCGTGTTGATCGCCAGCGTTATCACAATCGCCTCACCCGCCTGGTAGCTACTTTTGTCCAGCGCCATACTGCCATCCAAAACGGTGGGGATGGGGCCGACTGCCACATCTTCAACCACTTCCGGCACCGCGCCGTTTTCCAGCCGCACCAGGCCAAACAGCACGCCCGTGTTGTCGCCCATAATCGTGAACTGGTAGCCGTCGGCATGTTGGTATGCCACGATCATCTGTAACTGCTCGGCGTCTGGCTCCGTTTTGCCGCTGTTGGTCGGGTCAAAATAGATGAATCCCTGGCTCGTCAGCGCCTCGTGCATTGCCTGATACAGTTCGGCGGTGGTCAAATCTGGTGCTTCAAACGAGGCGTTGATCATCATCTCTTCGCCGTCGTTGTCAATCCGCTGCACCGCTCCGTTCACCAGCCCGTCGGGCAGGGGAATGTTGAAGCCCATGCCGGTAATCGCCTCGATATCGCTGCCTTCCTCAACCGAAACGTCTACCTGTGCGCCGTCTTCGCCATCCACGCTAAACGAGAATTCGCCGTCGTCGGCGCTGAACTCCACGTTGTCTGCGCCCGTGGCCTGTTCCACCACTGCTTCGGCAAGCTCTTGCGAGGCCGCTTCTTGCAATTGTTCGATTGGATTGCTACAGGCCGCCAGCGTCAGGGCGAAGAGGATTAAAGGTAATATTAGAAATTTTTTCATCACGGTATCTCCTTGAATTCGTCTGTGATTTGGTCTAAATAAGATGCTAAAAATGTGTTTAATGCCTTCAGGCTGGTGAAGCTGTGTGCCTTGCCGGTGCGCGGATTTTCCAACCGGAACCGCCAGACAGAAGCCTCGGCAGAACTGCCCGGCTCTGCCCAACAGCGCAGCAGAAAAACGGCCGTATGTGACGATTGGTTCAGCAAACTTCACCACCTTTATGCTATACTTTCGCCCGTTTGTGACGGGCAGCCCGCATGTAACGGACACAATCAGGCAGTCTAAAGGGCTTCCGTCAACGCACCGTGAAACAGGAATCGGTAAACCGTAAACAGTAATCGGTTGCCGTTCACCGTTCACGGATTACCGATTACTGATTACCGAAAATGACACTGCAACTCACACTCTTGGGACAGCCCCGTGTGCAGGCGGGGGACGAGCCAAATCTCGATTTTGCGGCAGAAAAGTGGCTGGCATTGCTGGCCTATTTGGCCATCACCGGCGATTCTTACGCCCGACCGCAGCTTGAAGCGCTGCTGTGGGGCGAATCCGCCGCTGAAAACGCGCAAACCAGCCTGCGTACGGCCGTTTACAACATCAACAAACGGCTGCCCGGCCTCCTGCAAACCTCTCGCAAGCTCGTCTGGTTTGCCCCGGAAAGGCCGTTCACCCTCGACGTGCAGCAGTTCCGCGACCTGATCCAAAAAGGCGACAGTGACAATCTGGCCGCCGCCGTGGCCCTCTACCGGGGCGATTTACTGGCGGGGCTAACCCTGGGCGACGCCCCCGAATTTGAGCTGTGGCTGCTGCAAGAGCGCGAGCGGCTGCGGCTGCAAGCGCTCACCGCGCTGGAACAGCTCATCGACCAATGTCTGCGCGCCGGGCAGATTGACGACGCCATCGCCTACAGCCGCCGCCTACTGGAAATTGAGCCGTGGCGCGAATCGGTGCACCGCCAATTGATGCGCCTGCTGGCCCGCAGCGGCGACAGCAGCGCCGCCCTGCGCCAATACCAGCAGTGCCGCGACATGCTCGCCGCCGAGCTGGGCGTGGACCCCATGCCGGAAACCGAAGCGCTCTACCAACGCATCGTCGCGCTGCGGCAGCGACCGCCAGCGCGCCCCCTGCCCACTGCACCGCCGCTGGTGGGTCGTGCGTCGGAGCTGGCCCAGCTCACCGCCCATTTGGCCGATCCCGCCTGCCGTTTGGTGGCCATCACCGGCTTGGGTGGCATTGGCAAAACTAGCTTGGCGCTGGCGTTAGCTGCCCGGCAGCAGCGCGCCTTTCTCGATGGCGTCTGTTTTGTGCGCTTGGGCGATCTCGCCTCTGACGCCTTGCTGGATACGGCCGTTGCCGAAGCGCTCGATCTGGCCATCCCGCCCGGTGCTGCACCGCGCCAATTTTTGGGCCAAACGCTGGCTGCTCGCGAACTGCTGCTCGTTTTGGATGGGGCCGAACATCTGTTAACGGCCGTTACCGAACTGGCACAAGCGCTGCTGGCCGCCGCCCCGGAGCTGAAAATTGTGCTTACCTCCCGCGAAGCGCCTCGACTGCGCACCGCGTGGGTGCTGCCGCTGGCTGGCCTGCCGCTGCCTGAAAAGGAGACGGCCGTTTCTCCCGCCATCGAACTGTTTGCCCAACTGGCCCGCCGCGTACAGCCTGAGTTCGATTTGGCTGCTTGGCGACCGCACGTGGTTGCGCTCTGCCGCCTGCTGCAAGGGTCGCCGCTGGGCATTGAGCTGGCCGCCGCGCAGCTGGACCTGATCGACTGTGCGGCGCTGGTGGCCCAGGTAGAAACGGCCACCGCCGAATTGGCGGTTGATTTTGCCGACATGCCGCCGCGCCACCGCAGCTTGCGCGCCCTGTTCGACCATTCCTGGCGGCAGTTGGCTCCGGCGGAGCAGGTGGCGCTGGCCCGATTGGCGGTTTTTCGTGGTGGATTTACGGCCGTTTCCGCCGCCGCTCTAGACGTATCCGCCCCGATTTTGCGCACCCTGCTGGCCAAATCACTGCTGCATGGGGCCGACGGCCGTTTTGCCCTGCACGCCCTCATTCGCCAATTTGCCCTGGCCCGATTGGACGCGCCGGAAACCGTGTACGCGCAGCATGCCCGCTACTTCAGCCAGCAGCTGCACGCCCACAGCAGCGGCCATCTGCCCGCCCAGCCACAAGCACTGCTGGCCGAGCTGGACAACATTCGCGCCATGTGGCAGTTTGCCATCGCCCAGCAGGAGACGGGGTTGCTGGCCGAGGCGGCGCACGGGCTGGCCCGGCTGTACGCCGTCACCAATCAGTTTGCCGAGGGGCAGGTGTTGTTTGCCCAGGCGGTGGCGGGATTGGCCGAAACGGCCGTACCGCAAGCGCAAGCCGCGCCCATCGTCTGGGGCACGCTGCTGGGGCGCTACGCCATGTTCCTCTTCCGCACGGGCGATCTGCCCGCCGCACGGGACGCCGCCGAGCGCAGTGTCGCCGTCCTGCGCGGGCGCGAGGATGCCGAGGCGTTGGCCTTTTCGCTCAATTTGCTGGGGACGCTGCACATTCAGAGCGGGGCGTTTGATACGGCCGTTCCGCTGCTGCAAGAGTGTGCCGCTTTGTATCGCCAGCTGGGTGATCCGGGGCTGCTCAAGCCGCTGGTGAACCTGAGCAGTCTCTTCATGCGGCGCGGCGATTACGCCCTGGCCATCGCCCAGCTCCACGAGGCGCTGCCCCTGGCCGAAGCATTGGGCGACCAGCGCGGCATGACCCACATCCTCAATAATTTGGGGGCCAATTATCTGGCGCTGGGCGATCTAGATGCGGCGCGGGAACAGTTTGCCGCTTGCTTGCCGTTGGCGGCGGAGATGGCCTACCAGCCGGTGCGCATGGTGGCTCACCAAAATCTGGCGGAAGTGCATTACCGGCAGGGGGCGTGGCAGGCGGCGATTGATGAATGCGCCGCTGGGCTGGCCATTGCCACCGAGATTGGTGACACGGTGCAGCGGATTCGCATCGAGAAGATTGAGGCGCTGGCGCTGTTTGCCGCTGGTGAGCCGACGCAGGCCTGGCAGATTTTGCGGCGGGCGGTGCAGGCGGGTTTTGCCGCAGAAACGCTGCCCGCGCTGATGGATGTGCTCACTGGGGTGGGGGCGCTGCTGCTGGAAGTGGGGGAAACGGCAACGGCCGTTCCCCTCTTGCAATTCATCGCCGCCCACCCCGCCACCGAGCGCCAATACGCCCAGGAAGCCACCGACCTGCTGGCTCAAGCGAGTGCTGCGCCGGATCCACGAATGGCGGAACGGCCGTTGGCCGACCTCATCGCTGAGGTGTTAGCATCGCTCCCCGTTTAGAAGACGGTAATCCGTAATCGGTAATCGGTTTCACCTACCGTTTACCGATTACTGATTACCGTTCACCGTACACCTACAGTTTTTCTCTCCTCTAAACCTACAGTTTTTACCCCACCACAACCACAGTTTGCTGTGGGGATTTGTGCTGCCGCTTCCCGTATGCTTGCAGCATGATGAACGACAGCACAGGCAAGCACAGCCAGTACGAAATTGAAATTGAAGGTCATTTGGATGACCGCTGGCAGGAATGGTTTGAGGGTTTCACGCTGACGCGCACGGCAGACGGCCGTACCCTCCTTACCGGCCCTATCCGCGACCAGGCAGCGCTGCACGGCGTGTTGAAAAAAATCAACAATCTGGGGCTGACGCTCATTTCAGTAAATCCTGTAAACCCGTAGCCGCGCTTTCTTGCGCAAAAACG
>JACKBN010000029.1 GCA_020634565.1 Ardenticatenaceae bacterium | reverse complement strand
TCGGCTTATTAAGTTACGGCCGTTTCACAACAGCCATGTTCTTCATGCAGATCAAACAACCCTGCACGCTTCTCACACCTTAACGAGGGTGCTTATTGCAAAGAATCACGCATGGCGGTCATACGGGTAGCAACACTGCTATCCACAACCTTGTCGCCCACGCGAATAACCAAACCACCCAAAATGCTGGGATTTACCTTAAAGGTTACACTTTCCAGATTTAAGGCCTGCTTCACCTGAGCCTGCTCAGCATCCGTCAGCGGCAGCGCACTGGTAACCTCACCAGACGTGCCAGTCAGCTTAGCGGCATCAGCCGGAACCTTGGCAAAGAAATCGGCAATAAGTGCCCGCTGACGGCTCTCGTCCAGCGATTCACCTACCAACTTATTGGCTGCGGCAATAGCAATCGAAGCCACCTGACCACGCAGGTCAGACAAAATCTGATCGCGTTCCCCTTCTGCCTCTGCTTGGGCGGCTGCCTTGATGGACTTGGCTTCTTCCCGAGCCTGAGCCAGAATACCGTTGGCCTGATTTTCAGCCTGTACGGCCGCATCCTGGCGCACTTTAGCGGCTTCGGCACGTGCCTCATCCAAAATTTTCTTCACGTCGGCGTCAGCGTTATCACGAGCAATCGCTGCCTGACGTGCGTCTTCCAGACCCTTGGCAATTTTGGCTTTCCGCTCATCCAAGACCTTGAGCACTGGTTTGTAAACCAGTCCAAACAGCAGCAGAATCAGGGAAAAGATGCCAAAAATCTGCATCAAAAAATAGCCTAAATTAATACCTAATGCTTCCATATTGTTATCCTTCCTTCGACTCTGTATGCCGTTGTTTTAGAGTACGAACAGAATAATCAAAGCCACAACCAGTGCGTAAATGGCAACCGCTTCTGCGAAGGCGATACCCAGAATCATGTTCGTCTGGATGTTACCGCCTGCATCAGGGTTACGAGCAATACCTTGTACGGCACCGCTCACCAAAATACCGATACCAGCACCGGCACCGATTGCACCAAACATAGCCAGGCCTGCACCAATTGCTTTGAGGCCATCTACTAAAGCTACAGCAGCTGCTTGATCCATAATGTTTATATCCTCCAGGAAATGTTTTTTCTTTTCTGTTTGGCAAAGAGTTGGATACTTCCCAAATCTTTATTGTTTATTTACAAGACAAAATTGAGCTGCGGCTACAAACTGCCGCAGCATAAATTTTAAAAATTAGTGATGCTCTTCATCCCCGTGGTGGCTTTCAGTCGCGCTAACCATGAAGATAAGCATCAACAGACCAAATACGGCCGCTTGAATCAAACCAACGAAGAATTCCAGACCAAAGAACGCCATGTTCGCAATGGGTAGCAAGAAAGCCATTACAAAAAGAAGCACCATACCAGCGAACAAGTTACCCAAAAGACGGAAGGCAAATGAGATAATCTTCGAAATCTCACTGACCAATTCAAGTATACCAACAATTGGATCAATAGCCTTGATTGGATCTTTCGCAACCTGTTGCCCCCATCCTTTAGCAATGAACGGGAAGAATTTGGAAAGGTAATCACGTGCACCCAGGTATTTGAAGCCGTAGTATTGCACCATAATCATCGCAATCACGGCAAAGGCCAATGTGTAGTTCAAGTCGGTAGCACCGGGCCGGAAAACCGGAACAATAGTCCAATCGGCTGCCTCAGTACTATACCCAACAGGACGGCCTTCTTCATCTGTTTCGGGTTCTTCTATGCTAGCATCAGCATTTTTATCTGCACGCAACAAGAGCCCGTTCACACGCAAGTCGCCCAGATTTTCCTCATCCAGTTCATGCTCGATCTCATGGAAAATTTCTTCTTCAGTCTCAGGGCTCAGATGACCATTTTCCAGGTGTACTTCTACATGAAAACGCTCTTCCAAACCTGCAACATATCTTGCAAAATCTTCCTCACCCGCTAGCTCTGCGGCAGCTAAACCATCTTCAATAGCCGAAATTTCTTTCTCTGCCTCAAAATGGGGCTTGAATTCCCAAAAACCAATACTATCCCAGCCGGGTATCAAACCCATCCAGTTGGTAATCAGAATGATAAGCAGGAAAGACATGAACCACGGAAAGAAATCCTTTACCTTTGGTCCAGCAATATTCTCTGCAAAGTTATAGGCTGCCTCAATAACCATCTCAAAGAAGTTATAGAAGCCAGTGGGAACTTCATCCGCCGTGCGTGAGCCCGCCCGGAGAGAAACTGCCAAAATGATAACTACCAGCCAAGCGACCAAGGTAGATGCAAATGTATTGGTCATGCCACCCAAAACCGTCCCAAAAAATGGCCAATTCTGTGACCCTGGCCATACTTCACCAGGTAACTGAATGTACGGCCGTACCGGGCTAATAAACGGGACTAATGAAAGGGCAATCATGCCAATAACAAACAAGATGATAAAATATCGTTTTTTCATGTTTGTTTTTCTTCCTCTTGTGCGAGTTGTTCTTTTTGTGCCTGTTTTTTCATAACGTCCAATTGCTTCTGCATACGCATTTGCATACGCAGGCCAATTTGTATCATGGCAAAGAGCGTTACAGGAAAGCTGCCAACCAAAAAGATGATGGTGAGGATGTTTCCGGTATCGAAGAGTCGATCCAGGAGGTAGCCCGCACCAAAAGCCAAGCCAATAACAAGGACCGCTGCACCAGACATCATGCAACCAACTTGACTGGCCATGTTAATCATGACGGCCGTTTGATTTAACTGCGAATTTTCAGACACAATTTACTTTTATTAATATGCGCGAGCTTGCGCATTATATCACAATCAAACGTTCGGGCAACGTAAAATTGTATTTTATCTCTGTAATTAGCCACTGACGCCGACAAGGGCAAAGAAAGCGGTGGCTGCTTGACGCGTCCATTCAAAAGCAGGCCCGGCATAAACACCGAGAATGATGACAAGGGCCGTAGACAAACCAAGGCCAACCCAGGCACCACGTGAAACCGGAATCGCCACATCTTCCTGCTCTGAATCGTATAAATACATATACTTAACTACATTCAAGTAGTAATACAGCGCCACAAACGCATTCAAGATACCAATTAGCGCCAACCACCAGTAACCAGCCTCAACAGCGGCTTTGAAGATAAAGAACTTGCCCAGGAAACCGGCCGTTGGTGGAATGCCACCCAACGACAGCAAGGCAAACAGCATCACCAATGCCAGATAAGGCGACCGCTTGTTGAGTCCATAAAAATCTTCCATCTGCTCCGATTTGGAAACATTGCTGATAACGATGATAACACCAAAAGCAGCCACGTTTGTAAACACATACATCAGCAGGTAGAACATTGTGGCCCCGGAACCATCCGGCGTCAATGTCACCAAACCAATCATGGCGTAACCGGCCTGAGCCACGCTGGAGTAAGCCAACATCCGCTTAATATTGCGCTGGTAGATAGCCGCAAAGTTCCCCACCGTCATCGTGATGATGCACATGGAAACCAGCATAAACCACCAATCACTCCCCTGCCCCTGCTGACCAATTCGGTCGGGGTGGAAGTTTAGCATGCCGGAGGTAAAGACACGCATAAAAACGGCAAAACCGGCTGCCTTAGAAGCGGTAGAAACAAACGCGGTAAATGGTGTCGGGCTACCTTCGTACACATCTGGCGTCCAGAAGTGGAACGGTACGGCCGAAATCTTGAAGCCAAAGCCCACAATAATCATCGCAGCGGCAATTAACAGCACTGCGTTGATGTTCTGGATGTCGGCCACCATGGTAGGATTATTAGCCACATCTATCGGGGCAGGGACGCCTAAAACCATTTGCCCAATCACATACAGATTAGTTTGACCAGTCAGACCATATACCAAACTCATGCCATAAAGCATAAGACCTGTGGCAAAAGCGCCATAAACAAAGTACTTCATACCAGCTTCAGGTGACCGATCTTCGTTCTTGGCAAAACCAGCCAGCACATAAGAAGAGATACTGGCCATTTCCAAGCCGATGTACAGCATAATCAGATCAGCAGAAGCCCCCATCAGGCTAAAGCCCATCGTGGCCATGATCAGCAGCGCGTAATATTCCACCTTCTGCAGCCGCTTCACATCGAGCGAAATCAAGCTGGTGGTTGTCAGCGCTGCCAGGAAGATCACCCGGAACACCAGGGTAATCAGGTCATGCCGAATCATGCCGCCCCAAATCAGGGTAGCACCCAAATTATCGTTTAGCTCATTGCTAGGCTCGCCAGCAAAATACCAGAGGCCCAGAGTCAGCAACAAAACGATGAAAGCTCCCCAGGCCGTCATGAGGCCAACTTTGCGCTGTTGATCTGAAGGCAAAGTGCGGCTGTAAACCTGAATGGCAACCAGCAAGATTGCCAGAGCAATTTCTGGGGCAAGCGCGAGATACCAGGAAAGTGTTGGTTCTAAGCTCACTTATGCACCTCCCAACCATTGCAGCAGGTTGTGCGCCCCAACCTGTACTGTGTCTAAAATCGTAAATGCTTGTTGTGCCTCTTGTAGTCGAGCAACAACCGGTCGTACCCCAGATTCCACCATCGGGACGATGATTTGGGGGTAAATGCCGATTACCAGCAAGATAACCACAAAGCTAACCAACACAACCTTGTCGATGGGCAAAATTGGCCGCATGTCGTGCCATTTATGCTCGTCGTATTCGCCAAAGAATACGGTACCCACAGCGCGCAAAATGTATGCGGCCGTAATCACAATAGCTGGGGCAGACAATATGGCAATCCAGCGATAGTAATTGGCTGGATTGAGGGAGAACGCTGTGCCAATCAGGCTTAGGCCATTGCCTTCCCAAACCCCAAGGAAAATGGGGAACTCTGCCACAAAACCGGAAAGCCCCGGCATACCCATGGACACCAAACCGCCAATAATGAAGGCGACTGCACCCCAAGGCAGCACTTTGCTCATACCGCTGAGCTCATCCATGCTTCGGGTGTGGGCTCGATCGTACATCATACCAACCACGGAGAAGAAGAGGGCTGTCATGACGCCGTGGCTCACCATCTGCACGCCTGCGCCGATGAAACCGTTCATGTTCATAGCGGCAAAACCCATCGCGACCAAGCCCATGTGGCTTACACTGGAGTAACCGATGAGGTATTTCATGTCGCGCTGACGCATGGCAATAAATGAACCGTACAGCACATTTACTAACGTCAGCAAGATGATGAAGGGCATCCAGTAAACGGTACCTTCGGGCAAAATCTGGATACCAACGCGCATTGAAGCGTAGGCGCCCAACTTCATCAAAACACCGGCATGAATCATGGAAACGGCCGTTGGCGCTGCCACGTGACCATCCGGAGACCAGTTGTGGAACGGGAATGTACCCGCCAACACCGCAAACCCCAGGAAGAGTGGCAAGAACCAGGCAATCTGCAAGCTGGTCGCAAAATCAGCTTCCGCCCAAACCGTCAGGTCGAACGTGGGTTCCGGCAGTTGGAAGTAAAGGACCAGGAAAGCAATAAAGGAGATGAAGCTACCAATCAGCAAGTAAAGCGTCAGCTTCATGGCCGCATATTCGCGCCGTTCCTTCCAGCCCCAAATGACAATCATGACATACATGGGCAGCACTGCCAGCTCATAGAAGAAGAAGAGCAAGAAAGCATCTACCGCCACAAATACGCCATGAACACCGGCAACCAGCAGCATGAAGAAGGCAAAAAACTCACGTGGCCGATCCTCAATGCTCCAAGAGATGAGCGTACCGCCTACCCCAACAATTGCCGTGAGAAATACCAGCGTGGCACTCAGCCCGTCAACGCCCAGGTGATAGTTGATGCCGATGCTGGGAATCCAGGGATGCAATTCCACAAACTGCAAGGTATTTGCCCACTGCGTTCCTGCCGCTGGCAGATTGGCATTGTAGGAAAAGTACACATAGGCTGACAAAATCAAGCCGATAATCGCAGCCGCCAACGCTAACATGCGCGCATTCTCCCCGCGCTCTTTAGGAAGCATGAGGATAATGATGGCCGCTGCTATCGGGGACAGCGTAATGATTGATAAAAAGGGAAATTCCATAAATTCTCTTCCCGCGTAAAGAGTGTTAAAGGTAATTCGGTAAAGGGGTAATTCAGAATTGATTCAATCTCTTGATTACCCAATTACTTAGTTACTCAATGACTAAAAAAGTTTCGTAATCGTGTCGTTGATAAAGACTAAAATCCATTGTGGCCAAATGCCCAAGCTCAGCATGAGCGCCATCAATGGCCAAATTACCAGATGTTCACGCAAAGTCATGTCTGGCAGCTTAAGCCATTCTTTCTTCACGGGACCATGTAACGTTTCGCCAATGCCTTTCAGAATATAGGCACCGGTCATCAGCAGACCCAGCATGGAGATAGCCAACTGTAGCGTAAAGAAGCTCCAGCTGCCCCGCACAATCATAAATTCGCTTACAAAACCATTGAGACCGGGCAAGCCAAGGGAGGCCATGCTGGTAAAAATGAGAATCGTGCCGTAAACGGGCATGATGGTCCAGATACCACCAAACTGCTTCAAATCGCGCGTATGCGCCCTGTCGTAGATGACACCGACCAGGAAGAACATGCCGGCGGCAGACAAACCATGGTTAATCATTTGGAAGACAGCGCCGCTGGTAGCCATAACCGCATCTGTGCTGGCAGCCGGGTCAGCAAAGGATTTGCCATAGGCAAAGGCCATCACCGCAATGCCCAGCACCACAAAACCCATGTGGTTAATGGAGGAGTAAGCGACCAATCGTTTGAAGTCCCATTGGCCATAGGCAGCAAAACCACCCAATACGATACTCGCAGCACCAAGCCAGGCCAGGATAACGGCCGTTTGGTTTGCCTGTTGCGGGAACAACGGAATCACCAACCGGATAAAACCGTAAGCACCTAGCTTCAGCAAAACGCCAGCCAGAATCATGGAGCCAGCCGTCGGCGCTTGTGTATGGGCGTCGGGCAGCCAGGTATGGAATGGCCAAATCGGCACTTTGATGGCAAAAGCGATAAAGAATGCCCAGTAAGCAATAGACTTCACCACTTCTACATCCAGGCCGGTACCAGCCAAACGGCCGCTTGCCGTGTTCACCCAAATGTCCATCAAAGTGGGAATATCAAACGTGCCCATCGAGAGGCCAATCACCTGAATCGAAAGCAGCAAACCCAAACTACCGGCCATCGTATAAATAAAGAATTTAAACGAAGCGTAGTCACGGTCCTTACCACCCCACAGCTTGATGAGGAAGTACATCGGCACCAGGCCAAACTCCCAGAAAACAAAGAAGATCATCAGGTCCAGCGAGGCGAACAGCCCCAACATGGCCGTTTCCATGATAAGGAACAGCACCATGTACATCCGCACCTTTTCTTCAATGCTAAAGGAGGCCAGGATAGCCAGCGGGGTCAAAACGACCGTGAGGAAAAAGAGGGGCAGGCTGATGCCATCAATACCCATATGGTAATTTGCGCCAATGGCCGGGAACCATTCGGCAAATACCTCAAATTGGATATCGGCAGCCACACGATCGTAGTTGAACCACATGATGAGCACCAACACGATGGGCACCAGGCTCAATACCAGGGCCAGGCGGCGAATCAGGTTCTTTTCATCTTCGGGCATCAAGAAAACAATCAATGCCGCCATAGCTGGAAAGAAAATGATTAAATTCAGCAGGTTATCTTGAATAAAATCCATGTGAAATACCTAATCTCAAAGGTCTTTGGTGCCAAATTATTGGAACCAGCTCCAAATTTGCTCTGACCAGCCGTAGTTGATCAAGAAGATAATCATAAAGGCCAGGGCAGCGGCAATGAGGCCAGAAACAAGCACATATTCCTGTATCTTACCGGTTTGCAACTGGCGCACTTCACGCGTCATGGCCAGGAATTGATCCTTGACCCAATCTACAGCCCGGCCAAAGACAGCCTCTTCCGTCGCTTTAGCGCCCCGACCAACGGCATAGAAGGCGCGGGCCACAAAGTGGATAATGCCATCAATAATGCCCTTATCCATTACCTCAAACACAATCACTTCAGAGAAGTAAACAACCGGGCGAATCAAAACGGCCTGATACAGTTCATCCCAGTACCATTTGTTTTGCAAGAAGCCATGCAGCGGGCCAAGCGGCCGTATTAGTGGATCTTCCTGGCCTTTGGTGAGCGGTTTACGGCCGTAAATCAAATAGCCAACCAAAATACCGCCCAACGCCACGATCAACGAAATAATCAATGGCTCCCAACTCCAGGGCAGCGTTTCAATCTTGTGCCCAACCAGATGCAACTCATACAACTCTGCAATGGGCTCCTCAATCGTCGCCCCCACAAAGTGATGGTACATATTTACAAAGGTCCCTTCAGTGCCCAAGAAATTGTCTGGAATGCCTACAAAACCAGCCAACAAGGCAAAAGCAGAGAGCACAACCAAGGGGAAGGTCATGAAGCCATTGCTCTCGTGTGCATGTTCCGCCAACGGCGTACGCGGCTTGCCCAAAAAGGTCATGCTGATCTGGCGGGTGGTGTAAAAGGCTGTCAAAAAGGCGGCTATAGCCAACATCACCAGAACAAACAAGCCAATGGCACTGCCGTCATGGCTAAACAGATACCAGGCATCGGCAAAAATTTCGTCTTTAGACCAGAACCCGGCGGTAATAAATGGCAACCCGGAAAGGGACATACCGCCAATCAAAAAGGTCCAGAAGGTGATGGGCATCTTCTGGCGCAGGCCACCCATGTAACGCATATCCTGCGGGTCCGTGTGGTGGTCATGCACGTGCTCTGCCCCATGCTCCATCCCATGAATCACAGAACCAGAAGCCAGGAAGAGCAGCGCCTTAAAGAAAGCATGGGTAATCAGATGGAACGCCGCCGCAATGTAAGCACCAATGCCTATGGCCGCGACCATAAACCCAAGCTGTGAAATCGTAGAATAGGCCAGTACGCCTTTGACATCGTTCTGAGCCACTGCAATCGTAGCGGCCATCAATGCCGTGAAGGCACCAATACCGGCAATCACCCAGCCAGCGCCAGTTCCTTCAATCGCTACCGCAATCAAGGGGAAGATACGCACGATGAGGTAAACACCAGCAGAAACCATCGCTGCTGCATGGATAGTCGCGCTAACAGGGGTCGGGCCTTCCATAGCGTCTGGCAGCCAAACGTGCAGCGGCCACTGCGCCGATTTACCAACCGTACCGGTGAAAATCAACAAGGCCATCACACCGAGCATCCCTACGCCAATTTCCATAGCGGCGTGCTCCAAACTGCCAGCGCTCAACGCCTGGCTAAAGTTCAAGGTGCCAAATGTGCGGTAAAAATAAACGATACCCAGCATCATCACCACGTCCGCAACACGGGTGGTCATAAACGCTTTAATAGCGGCTTTACGCGGGGGAATGTGCGGGATTGCGCCGGGTTCCAGATGGTATTCACGAGCATACCAGAAACCGATCAGGGAGTATGAACAGAAGCCCATGATTTCCCAACCGATGAAGAGCATCAGCAGGTTATCGGAAACGACCAACAGTAGCATTGCCCCGGCAAACAAGCTCATGAGGGCAAAGAAACGCGAGAACATCGGCTCTTCCTGGCCATGATTGGGTGTACCGCGCTCTTTTCCAGGAGGCGCTCCATAGTTATGGTAGCCTACGCTGTAGATGAAGATCATCACCACAGCCAGAGAAACCATGAACAGCATAACGGCCGTTAACGGATCCACCGACACGCCCATTTGCAGCCAGGTCCCTTCAGCATAATCCCCAATGGGCAACCAATCAATCGAGCTGGCTATCTGAACAGGATGCTCAAGCAGCTCATGCGGATGGCTAATGTCATCGCTGAGGTAGGTCCCAAACATATTGAAGGCGATTGTCCAACTCAAGACCAGCGCGCCAATGACACCAGCCCAGGCCAACATCCAACTCAAGGTGCGATTGTGTTTGGTAAACAACACAATCAAGAAAAACACCAACAAGGGTCCAACCGGAATCAGCCAGGTTAAAGTTTGTAATGTTTCTTGTGACATAAGGCGAAACTCTTCCCGTTTTCTAGTAATCGGTAATCAGTGATCAGTCGTCAGTGCCTTATTACTGAATCCTGTTTACTGAATACTGTTCACTGTCTAGTTCTTTAATAAGTCCAGCTCTTCCGCAACAACAGAATCGCGGCGACGATAAATCGAAATAATGAGCGCCAACCCAACGGCCGCTTCTGCCGCAGCCACCGTCAGCACAAAAATTGTCCAGGCCCAACCAGCCGGATACGCATTCGGGTCTTGAACCGGGCCATAACGCCAAAACGCCACCAGGTTAATGTTTACCGCGTTCAGCATCAGCTCAACCGACATCAAGATGCCCACTGCATTCCGGCGGGCTACCACACCATAAAGCCCAATGCAAAAGAGCAGGGCCGCAACGAGGAGGTACCAGGATAATGGAATCATGCTTCATCCTCCGTCTGTTCACTGGGCCAGGCAATATAAATGGACCCAATCAGCGCTGCTAACAGCAATACAGACGCCATAATAAAGGGAATAACGTATCCACCAGGGTTTACAAACGCTTGCCCCAAGGCTGATACCGTCCCTTGCAAAATCGTATCAGGCACTTCAGGACGACCAGATACCGCCTCATAGCCCCACCAGCGAATAATCACTGAAGCTAACAGGGCAAAAAGGCCAACGGCCGTAAACAAACCCAATCCACTTTGCGAGTTAAACGGGATTTCCCGCGCCTGCATCATCCGGCGGGTTAACATGATGGCAAAAATGATCAAAATCGAGATAGCGCCGATATAGACCAACAGCTGCGCCGCCGCCAAAAAGCCAGCGTCCAGCATAATGTACAATCCAGCGACACCCAAAAACGACGCCATCATCGCCAGGGCAGCATGGAACAAATTGCGGTTAGTCACCACCACAATACCCGTTCCCACTGTCAATAAACTGACCAAAATAAAAATCACTTGCTCAAGCGTCACAAGTCCACTCCTGTGAAGGCAAAAAGTTTTGTGGTGTGCCCGATAAGGCACACCCGTTCATTGCAAATTTAATGAGCAGGTACCGGCTCATGATGATGATCATGAACAGGCTCCACTTCCTCTTCCACGATAATGGGGCTTCCCTCGTTTTCAGCCACGGCCAAAATCGAGCTGTTTAGATTGTGCATCTTCCGTTGGCGACGTCCTGCACGACGCAGCACCTCTAACCCGGCCAAACCAATCACCAAATTACTTATTAAATGAACGGCCGCACGCACCCAACTATCTTCTGTAATTCCAGGCACCAAATCCATCACCAGACGATCCAGCAAAGCCACCGTCAGCAAAAGGGTTATTGTGAGCGGTACCATAAACTTCCAGTTGAAGTTCAACAGCTGATCAATCCGCAAGCGCGGCAAGGTTGCCCGCAACCACATAAAGACAAAGAAAACCAGGGCGCCTTTAAAGATGGAAATAAACAAACCCAAAAGACGACCCAGCTGGAAGCCATTGCCCAATACAATTTCTTCCAGTCCAAAGAAACGATAGCCGCCTAAGAAAGTGGTAGAAAACATGAAGCACATAAACATGATGCCCATGTACTCAGCCGCCATAAAAAGGCCAAACACCATGCCGCTGTATTCCGTGTGGAAACCAGCCACAATTTCAGATTCAGCTTCTAACAAATCGAAAGGCGAACGCCCCGTTTCTGCCAGCGAAGAAACAAAGAAAATAAGCGCTGAAATAGGGGCAAAAATAACAAAAGGAATTGCCTGAGCCTCTACGATGTCCATAGTGGACATAGAGCGGGCAAGTATGATAGGTACCAACAGCGAAAGGATCATCGGGACTTCATAACTGACCAATTGTGCGACCGCCCGAAACGCACCCAAGAGTGCATATTTGTTATTGGAACCCCACCCAGCCAGCAAGATACCGACGACAGAAATAGAGCTAATAGAAAGAAAGTAAAAAACGCCAACGCCTAAATTTGCCCCAATAACACCCGGAGCAAACGGCACAACGGCAAAAAGCAAGGCAGAGGTAGCCAGTGACAAGATCGGGGCCAGGAAATAGGCCACCTTGTCTGCTCCAGCAGGCACCAACAGTTCCTTGGTGATCATCTTGACCACATCGGCAAACATCTGCAACAAACCGTACTTGCCACCCACACGGTTAGGCCCAATACGATCCTGCATACGTGCCAACACCTTACGTTCTGCCAACCCAACAAAGAAAACGGACAGCAGCGGGATTGTGGCCACAATCAGAATACCGATAATATCGAGCACAATGCTCACCCAGGGTTCATTGCCCCAAACACTGGCCAGGTAGTCGCCAGCGGTGAGATCGAAAATGCTTGAAATAAACTCTAAAATATTAAAGCTCATGGGTTATTCCCCTTAAATCCATTCCAGAACGCCACGACCCCAAGCGTATAGCAATCCATCAGCCAATAACACAATAAAAAGAATCGTGGCGCCGATGGCAAACAGGCCAAGTTGGTCATACGCTGCCGCTATGGGAAACAGAAAAACAGATTCAATGTCAAAAATGACAAAAACAAGCGCATAGATGTAGTACTGCACTTTGAACTGAACCCAGGCATCCCCGACAGTTTCTACACCGCATTCATAAGTTTGCTGCTTAATGGGGTTGGGTTTTTTGGGGCCGAGTAACCAGTTTATGAGGATGGGCGCTACCGCTAACAGGGGAGCGATTACCACAAACAGGACGATAAATTGCCACTCACTTTGCACGGGTGTTCTTCCTCCACTCGAATAAGATGGGCGGGTTTGTAGGGTAACAGGTGTTTACTCGTTCCAGTTACAAACCGTTTCGCAATGCTAAACAAACAGGGCGATAAATTGGCGTTCAGGTTACGGCCGTTTCCACCCTCACTTCTGGTAGATTTAGCCGATAATAAAAACCCTACAGTCTAACGCCAGGCCGTTTGCCTCACGCCGTCTGCGGGTCTTTTTGAAGTTGCCTTTTAATGTTCACAAATGATTTGTGAAATATATCCCATTTACCATCTCTGTTATAACACATGCAGATGACAAGGGCAAAGGTAACTCCCAATTCAGTTGCCCGTTAAACGGCGATTGAACCACCTAAAATTTTGCTTTATTTTTTGCTAAAAACCGTGGAAAACGATTTCCTCTTTCCATTACCCTGACAACACTCAAGACATGATTTGTCGGGAATGCCCTGCCAAGGTACGAAATTCTAACAGAAAAGAAGTGTAGGGCAACGAATCGGTCCAAAAAACAGCCACTTTTAGGTTGTCAGCCAGAGCCAATTGGGGCAACGAATAGTACTATTCACGTCTTTTTTCTCTTTATCTTACGGCCGTATTCAGTTATACTTCCCTAGATTCTGACGCAATGAAAGAATACACAACACAACAACGATCCCATCAAACTGACAGCTAGATCAATCAAGACTAAGAGAGATTTTCCAAATAATAGCCCTATGTTAGACTCCCCAATTGAATCCCAAAAAATTATTGCAGTTGATGACAACGCCTTTACTTTGCGCATTGTACAGCACACGCTGGAACAAGCTGGTTACCAGGTAATGACCGCCGCCTCTGGGCAGGATGCCCTCAAGCTGATTAACCGCCACGGCATGCCCCATTTAGCCATTGTAGACCTGCACATGCCCGTCATGAGCGGCTTTGAGTTTTGCCATGCCATCCGCGAATTTAGCGATATGCCCATCATCATGCTAACGGCCGTTAACACCGAAGAAACCATCATTGAAGGGCTGGAACAATACGCCGAGGATTACATCGTTAAGCCATTTAATCCAGAGGAGCTGAAGGCACGCGTAGGCCGTGTGCTGCGCCGCATGGGCGACTACAGCTACACGCTTGAATCCACCACCCGCATTGATGAACGGCTGATGGTCAACTTCCCCAATCGGGAAGCCTTGGTCGAAGGCGAATCGGTGTCGCTTACCCCCACCGAAACAAAGCTGCTCTACATATTAGTGCGCAACGCGGGCCGCATTGTCACCACCGACTTTTTGCTGAACCGAATCTGGCCTATGGAAGACGCCCAGGAAGACAGGCTGCACGTTCACGTGCACCGGCTGCGGCGCAAAATTGAGGTCAACCCTAACGAACCCACCTACATCGTTGCTGAACGCGGTACTGGCTACCGCTTCACCTCGGCGATGGAAGGGTAAGCACCCCCACCCACCACAAAACTTAGCGCAAAATTGCCGCTGCTAGCTCTTCTGGCAGCGGCATTTTGTTTTCTTCCAGCAGTTCAAACAGATGGCGAACGCGCTCCGCCAAGAACTCTTGCAAAATGGCCGGATTGGTCAGAGTGCAGCCATCCAAAACGGTCCGCGCTTCGCTGGCCAACTGTAAAAGCTGGTAAATGCAGTAGCTGGCAGCCCCACTGCGCAACAAAATTTGCTGAGCCTCTTCCAGAGCGGTTGGCTCATTAATTTGGTCCAGCAATTCTTCAAACCGGTCTTGTTCGGGATGTTCCGCCAAACGGGCGTACAGGATAGCCAGGTTACCCCCGCCCCGCTGCCAATCCGGGCAGGCTGGGATTTGGTAAACATCGGCCAAATCGTCACTCACCTGAATAATCTTGCCGATTAGCTGGCCAAAGTGACGCAGTTGATCCGCCAATTTTTCCTCAGCGCCCCCCGCCAAAGCGCCCAGAAAAAAGCCCGCACCGTAATATGGGGTGCTCTTCGCTTCAACGGTGGCCCAATAATGCGCCTCGCTGCGCGTCTCCTGCACGTCTAAATGCTGGCCTTGGGCTGTTTTCAGATTCAGGTGAGCCAGTTCAGCCAAGATTTGCTGCTGCACGGCCGTTTCCCACCCCATCTCATTAGCCGCAGCCTGCACAATTTGGTAAGCAACCGCCTGAAACGCCAACCCCAAATTAGCCGCCTCGCCCGTGCCCAACTGCCGGTATAATCCCTTCGGATCGTCATCCAAAATATCATCTACCAGCACAATGCTGATGTGGCAGCAGGCAACGGCCGTTATCAACGGCACCACCTGGCGCAACTCACCCCCAACAGCCTGGCAGGCCAGCTCCGGCAGCCGCCAAGAACCCGGATTCCGGGCATAATGCTGCCAAACCGTTTGCAACGCAGGCCAATCAGCAACCGTGGGCTGCTGGTAAAAATAGCTGCCTATTTCATCTAGATCTATCATGCGAATAAATCATGTGGGAGACTGTGTGCAGCCGACCCCTGCACACAATCAGGAAGAGAAGAAGAAGGTTTGGTGGCGTAACGGCCGTAACCGTCCCCCCACCCTAGATTCACCTTACCAATCCCAGTACCAACCCCAAACATCCTGCGTACGCAAAGCAGACAGATCTTTGTGATCAGCAACTTTGGTCAGCTGGCGTAAAGTGGTGAGCAAGGAATCTTCAGACTTTCCAGCTTTTAACAACTCGTGGAACTTTTGGATCGACATTGACTCTTTCATAGCGGACATACTCCTGCGAACTACTGAGCTATACCGTCTTCTGTAAGTCGGTCGGAAACTCCAGGTGCCTCTCTACACAACTTTTTCGGCACGTGACAGTAAAAGCCTGAATGTAAGTACGGCCATTATAAAGGAAAATGCCCTCTTTTGCATTGTAAGAATATGAGCAAATTGGCTTTTTCTGGCTAAATAACAGCTACTTTGTAGTTAGTTTGCAGGCAAATTACCGTTCAAGCTCCAAACCAACCTTTTCCGCAAGCTGTTGATTGGTTGGTTCCACCAAAATACTATTGTCTGGAAATACGATGGTTGGCACCACGCGTTTGCCATTATTGACCTGCTGCACAAAGGCTAAACCCGCAGCGTCAGCCTCAACATCAATGTTGATATACGAAATTCCATATTCATCCAGCAAATATTTAGCCCGATGGCAATCGGGGCACCAGCTGGTTGTGTACATGACTATCTGTTTTTGCTCGTTGTTTGTATCGTTCATCTTCTTCTCTCCAATGCAGATTTGCCGCACAATCATATCCAAATTTGGTCGTCCTACCAGCCACAAGCAAAAGTTTTGGCTATAATATGCCACGTGACTACCAAACGAACGAACGAACAGTGGCTGGCTGAGCTACAGCCAGAGAATCCAAATTACGAAACGGCCGTTTCTGACCTCAACGTCTTGCTAACCAAAGGCCTCAAACGGGGCCTGCTGGCCAGGGTTAAAACCGCCGCCCCTGAATTTGACACCCAGGCAGAAGATTTTGCCCAAGAAGCAGTCTTGAAGATTTTAGAAAAGATAGACAGCTTCGCCGGGCGAAGCCAATTTACCACCTGGGCCCACAAAATCGCCATCTCGGTGGCCCTGACAGAGCTGCGCCGCAAGCGATGGCAGGACAGTTCGCTCGATGGCCTCACCGAGTCCGACGGCGGCGGCGCTTACACACCCAGCTTTGTCGCCGATGAGGCGCCCACGCCCGAGCACCGCACCGCCCAGGCAGAACTGCTCACCTATGTGCAAGGCCTCATCGAACACGATCTCACCGACCGCCAGCGCACCGCCCTGGTGGATTCTGTGATTCAAGGGAAAACCACCGACCAGATTGCCCGTAAGTTGGAAATGAAACCCAATGCAGTGTACAAGCTGCTGCACGATGCGCGCATGAAGTTAAAAAATCGTTTGGCTCAGGATGGCTATACGCCAGGTGATATTTTGCAGGCATTTGATTGAGCCTTCACCCATTCAAAAGGAGCGCCAAAGTAAGAAGCACGCCCATCGAACCATCAAATACAGCAAACACGTAGACGACGTCGATAAACAGAGCAAGTATGACTATTTGGAAAAAGCTCAAAAATTTATTTAGTAAACCAAAGCAGACTATGACCGAAGCAAGAGAACCCGCCGCAGACCAGTCAACTGACGCAAGTTTGAACCAGGAGCAGCTGGTGGACTTGCTGCATCGGCTGGAAAGAACCATAGAAAATGCCTATTCCTGCGAAGAGGTATATGCCTTGCTAGACGAGTACGTAGAGCTAGTTGCTGATGATGAAGAAGCGAAAAAGCTGATGCCTTTGGTTCAGAATCACCTCGACATGTGTCCGGACTGCCGCGATGAATACGAAATCTTGCTGCATGTCCTCAAAACGGCCGATTCTTAATCAAGACGGCCGTTTTTCCTGTGGCACCCCACCACACAAAATTTTCGCCCCGGTTACCAATTTAATCTAAGGAGACCACAAGATGGCAAAAGCGATCTGGAATGGTGTTGTATTAGCTGAAAGCAATGACACCATCATAGTTGAAGGCAATCATTATTTCCCCCCCAACACCATTCAGCGTGAATATTTCAAGGAAAGCAATCATCATACCACCTGCCCCTGGAAAGGCGCGGCCAGCTACTACACCATCGAGGTTGATGGGCAGAAAAACGAAAACGCCGCCTGGTATTACCCTTCCCCCAAGGCAGCCGCCAACAATATTAAAAACTACGTCGCCTTTTGGCGCGGCGTCCAGGTACAATCCTAGAGGTGCATCATGTTATTAGCTGGCGATATTGGTGGCACCAAAACCGTCTTGGCCCTCTTTTCCACCACCGAATCCACAGACACCCTGCATCCGCTCCATCTGCAAACTTACCCCAGCGGCCAGTTTAGTTCCCTGGAAGCCATCATTGCCCAATTTTTACAAAACAAAGACGTTGAGATTGAAGCAGCCGCCTTTGGTGTAGCCGGGCCAGTGGTCAACGGCCGTTCCCAAATCACCAACCTCCCCTGGGTGATCGACGCCGCCGTCATCGGCAAAATATTCCACATCGACAAAGTGACCCTGCTCAACGACCTGGAATCCATTGCCACGGCCGTACCGCACCTGCAAGCCAACGATCTGGCCATCATCAACGAAGGCAAGGCAGAGCCCGGCGGCGCCATTGCCGTCATCGCGCCGGGCACCGGCCTGGGTGAAGCGTTCCTCATCTGGAACGGCCAGCGCTACCAGGCCCACCCCTCCGAAGGCGGTCACGCCTCCTTTGCCCCCACCAATCCAGACCAGTGCGCATTGCAATCGTTTCTGGGCAAAAAATTTGAACACATCAGCTTCGAGCGCGTTTGTTCCGGCAGCGGCATTCCCAACCTGTACGCCTTTTGGCGGCACGACGGCCGTTTCCCCGAACCAGACTGGCTGCGCGAACAAATCGATCAGGCCGACGACCCCACGCCCATCATCGTGGAAGCCGGGCTGGCCAAAACCGCCGACATCTGCACCGCCACCGTAGAAATGTTTGTGGATATTTTGGCTGGAGAAGCCAGCAACATGGCCCTGAAAGTGTTGTCCACCGGCGGCGTATTCCTGGGCGGCGGCATTCCGCCCCGCCTGCTCAACCTGCTGCAAACCGAGCGCTTCATTTCTGGATTTAGCGACAAGGGACGCTTTACCAACCTGCTGCGCGGCATGCCGCTACAGGTGATTTGCAATCCCCAAACCGCCCTATTGGGGGCCGCCTGGGGCGGAATGGATTTACTCAATGCCTGAGCGGTTCTCCCTGCATATTTTGCCCACGCCGGAGCAGGTCAATCAGTTTGGCGTTGAGCTGCTCATTGACCTGGCGCAAAAAGCGGTGGCGGCCCACGGCCGTTTCACCATCGCCCTCTCCGGCGGCGGCACACCCGCAGGCATTTACCAACTGTGGGGCGAACGGCCGTATCGCGACCAAATGCCCTGGCAGCAAACCCACCTCTTTTGGGGCGATGAGCGGCTGGTGCCCCCCGATGATTCCGGCAGCAATTACAAACAAATCGCGGACCTGCTCCTGCCCCACGTGCCCATCCCGCCAGAAAATGTGCATCGGGCCAAGGGGGAATTGGATAGCGAAACGGCCGTTGCCGACTACATCCACCAGCTCCAACCGTTTGCCGCCGCCAACCAGCCGCCCATTTTGGACGTCATCTTACTGGGGATGGGCAGCGACGGCCACACCGCCTCCCTCTTCCCCGGCTCACCCGTGCAGCAGTCCGCTTGGGTGGTTGGCGTCACGGCGGAGTACGACGGCCGTCCCGCCCAGCGCATCACGCTCACGCCCACCGTCATCAACCAGGCGCGGCACATTATCTTTTTAGTCACCGGCAGCAACAAAGCCGCCACCTTGCAAAACGTGCTCTACGGCCCCCACCAACCAGACCAGCTGCCAGCCCAGCGCATCCAGCCCACGCACGGCACGCTCACCTGGCTATTGGATACGGCCGTTGCCCAAAATTTAACGGACACAGATAAACACTGATGTACACGGATAAAAAAATCAGTGAAAATCCGTGCAAATCAGTGTCCCATTACAAAAATCCGTGTCCCATTCTAATAAGGAAACAACCATGACCGTAACCGCCCGCAGCCTCAAAAACCTGCAAGTTGAAATCCAGGCCAGCAACCACGCCCTCCATGCCGATGAACCCCTCCACGACGGCGGCGAAGACACCGGCCCCAGCCCCTACGACCTGCTGCTCAGCGCCCTCGCCGCCTGCAAAGTCATGACCGTCCACCTCTACGCCCGCCGCAAGCAGTGGCCCGTCGAAACCGTCGCCATCACCCTCAACCACCGCAAAGTCGCCGCCGATGAATGCGAAGATTGCGAAACCCAGGGCAAAGCCAAAGTAGATATCATTGATTGCGAAATTAGCTTTGAAGGGGAGTTAGACGAAGACCAAATTGCCCGCCTGGCCGAAATTGCCGACCGCTGCCCGGTGCACCGCACCCTCACCAGCGAGACAAAAATACGCACAACGGTTGTTTAACCAACGCGCCAAAAGATTGGACCAATTTCAACTGCGTTCATTTACGGTTTGAAGCCCGCAAAAATTGGTCCAATCTAACAACCACTACCCATAAATCGCGTTCTCCAGCCGCAAACTCTGCACCGTCTCCGCACTCAGCCAAAACAAAATCGTCATCAAAATGGCCGAGGTCAGGCACCAGGGGCAGGTCGCCCCAATCACAAACGGCTCCAAAAAGGTAAAGTAGAGCGAAAACAGCACCCCCAGCAGCGTCAGCGCCAGCAGCGCCCAGGGCACAATTTGCAGCAGCCGGGACGAGCCAATCAGGCTGGCGCTCCAGGTCACCAAAATGGCAAAATAGCCCAACGCCCCCCAAATGCCCACCGGCACGTTCAAAATCTCACCATACTCACTTTGCTGGATCACCTGGCAAGCCCCGCTAGGGTAACAAATCGTCGTCTCGGGAATAGAAGAGAGATAAAGCATGATGACCAAGCCCAGCAACGCCAACAAAGGAATCATCCACCAGCCAGAAACTGGGATCGTCACTTCTTTGTTGAGCCGATACACCGTCAGCAGCACCACGCACACCATGCTCACCAGAGCCACAATCGCCAGCGTGTTGCCCACCGGGTCCAGCGTCAGCCGCTCGACAATGGGCACGCCGCCTACGTCAGCCTGCCACACGGCCGCTTCAAACTGTACCCACTCCCAGCCCAACAGCGCCAACAGCAGCAGCCCCATGCCCCCAAGGGCCCAAACCAGCGGTTTACGTTTCCAAAAATCAATCATCATCCCATTTTAGCCCAACTCAGGCGCAGGCAATCTTACAAAGCCCATCTTTTTGAGCAACCATTAACCATTTCCAATTTCCCCCCAAACCCATTACAATACCCTCGTCACACGTGCGGTAGGGGCAAGGCAGATGGCCACGATCCCCCGAATAACAACCCAACACCCCCTCCATCTGCCTCGCCCATAAACCACACCAACCACCAACCTGCCAGGAAACATTGACCGATGACCGATTCCATCCAAACCGGAGATTTCAAGGACAGCAAAAACATTGCCGTTGGCGATAATGCCCAAGTCAATGTGAATGAAGTTCACCACCACCATCCCGCCCCGGTCACAGAAAAACCCACCTTCCCCATCCACGAA
>JACKBN010000028.1 GCA_020634565.1 Ardenticatenaceae bacterium | reverse complement strand
CGTGCTAAATTTGTACCCTTTGGTATGGTCAAACTTTTCGACGGCACGCAGCAGACCCACATTGCCTTCTTGCACCAAATCCAACAGATGAATACCACGACCCATGTAACGCTTGGCCACACTAACCACCAGCCGCAAATTCGCACCGGTCAGATTTACTTTGGCTTCTTCGGCTAACTCATAAACCATAAACTCGTTGTATTTCAAGCCCACGGTGTCTTCGTTAAGCCATTTAGAAAATGTTTCCACGGCAGGGAACTTGCTACTTTCCTTATAAGCAGCAGCAACACGACGTGAAAGATCGACAGGCAGCAGGTAAACGGCCGTTAACATATGAAAACAAGATTGCGCCAGGTCTGTCCAGGCATCATCCTGCCCCCAGTTGCCGTTGTTTAAGTATTGCCGCAGGTACGATTCATTACGCGAACGCCAGCCACGCCGCAAGTCGCGCGCTTCATCAATAAAGGCCAGCACGTCAATGCCGCCCACCCCCAACACCTTACGGGCTTCTTCAACCACCTGCCAGTTTTCCAGCAGATTGGCGTAATTGGCGGTCATCGCCCGCACATCTACCTCTTCTTCAGAGTCAGTGCCGTCCTGGCTCACATCGTTGTTGAGGCGGTCCAGCACCGTAGCCGCGGTTAGCTGCGTCGAGAGCCAGATTTCTTGATCGGCCGTGAGCAGCGGCACCTGACCTATCTCTTTCAGGTAGGTGTGAACAGGGTCATCTTCTACCGTACCGGTAAGGTAGGAGGTTGTCTCGTCTTTATCATCGTCATCGTCTAAATCGCTTAACAGATTGGATGACTCGTTAAAATCATCCAGCGTTTCGCCATTTTCTGAGACGATGCGGATATTGAGCTTTTGCAGACGCGCATAAAGGCGTTCGGCCTGTTCTTCGTCAGCCGAGGCAAGCAGCGCCTGGACATCAGCTTCGTTAATTTCACGCGAACGCCGCGCTTTTTTAACCAAAGCTTCGATATCAATAACTTCTTCTTCTTCTTCTTCGTTTTCGTCTTCAACGTTTTCGTCGAAATCGTTATCGAGTTCAGATAAATCCATCGTATATTTTTCCTAACCTGAATTCGGGTTTCCAAGGACTTATGATTACAAAATTGTGCTGGGTGAGTTCGTTAATCGGTTACTTAGCGTGAACGGGTAATGCGTATTTGATTAGGTGACAACTTTTACTTCAGTAACGGCCGTTTAAGGCATCTTCAGCCCGGCGACGACTGGTGGCAGACATGGCATCTCTGGCTTTATTGAGCTGTAAGACAGCCAGGGGCAGCTCGCGCAGCTGCTGATTATAAATAGCCAAAGCTTCTGTATCGCCCTCAATTTTTGCTTCATGAAGCAAATGTTTCACCTCACCTAACAGTTGCCTCACCTTTGCCAGACGCCAGTCCAGCACGGATAAAACAAGGGTATCGGAAATTCGCTCGAGCTCCGTTTCTGGTGATTGAGGTAATGTTAGCAAGAACTTCAACCGATTTTGAAGCGTCTGCTCTAGACTATCCCACAATTCATCAATCGTGACAACCGAAGAAGTGGCAATCAAATGGTACATTTGTCGCATAATTGCCCGGTCTTCCGCCAGCAAAAAATCATCATCCGTCACCTGCTGCTGCCCAGATTCCTGCAACTTCTGGTTTACGCGCAAGATCACCTGCGGCATTCGCACGGACTGATGTAAAAAGTCAGCCTGGCGCATATCGGTAGCAATCGGCCCTGTGGTAGGACGGGGCTTTTTGGGCACGGTTGCCCAACCGAGGTGGGCTGGCTGCCCGGCTTGCTTCTTGGCCGGAACGGCCGTTTCCTCACGTCGTACGGTTCGCTGAGGCTTTTCCGGCAGGCGGATTTGCCGCAGAGCGCGCTCATCAATATGCAGCGTACGCGCCAGCAGCTGCCAGTAATGGTCCCGCTCAATCGGATCCTGAATATCCTTAATGAGGGGCAATACTTGCTGAGCAACGGCCGTTTTCGCCTTGGCATCACTCATATCCAGATCGGCCGTCGCGACCGAAATTACATACGCCACCACTGGCTTCGCCTGAGCTACGAGCTTGGGCCAATCTTCCGGATTCTCTTGGATGATGTTGTCCGGGTCCTTACCTGCTGGCATGGTAATCACCCGAATATCCGCCTGGAGCCGACCTTCCTGGTGTACCAAACCATGCGCATCAAACTTCACTTCCATTTCGCGATCCAGCGTTTCGCGCGCGACCTGTAGGCTGCGCAGCGTCGCCTTGGCTCCGGCAGCATCCGCATCCAGCGCCAGGATAAACTGCTTGGTGTAACGCTTCAGCATACGCAGTTGCTCTTCCGTCAGGGCTGTGCCCATCTGGGCCACCACATTCCGAAAGCCCGCCTGCCACGCCTGCATCACATCCATGTACCCTTCCACAATCACCGCCTGCCGCTCTTCGCGGATGGCGCGCTTGGCGCTGTCCAGCCCGTAGAGCAGGTGGCTTTTGTCGAACAGGTCGGTTTGCGGCGAGTTGAGGTATTTGGGAATGCCGTCTTTTTCCAATGTACGCGCGCCAAAACCGACGATACGGCCGTCTACATCCCGAATCGGAATCATCAACCGGTTGCGAAAGCGATCGTATTTGGTGCCTTTGTCCGGATTTTCTGTTAGCAGACCCGCCGCCAACAGCTCCTGGTCGCTGTATCCCTGCATGTTAAAGTGCGAACGGCACGCATCCCAGGAATCCAGGGCAAACCCCAGGGCAAAATGTTCAATTGTTTCTTCATGTAAGCTGCGCCGGGCCACATACTGCCTGGCATCTTCCGCCTGCGGCGCGTACAAAAACAGCTGGTGAAAATAGTCCGTAGCCGCTTGCAGCAGGCCCGCCTGCTTGTTATGCGCCTTTTGCCTTTCCTTGTTGACCGGCTCCGCTTCTTCCAGAGTAACGCCCGCCCGATCGGCCATATTTTTGAGCGCTTCTTTAAACTCCCAACCTTCCTTCTTCATCACAAAAGAAAAGAGATCGCCACCCTCGGCGCAAGCGCCAAAGCAGCGCCAGGTCTGGGTTTCAGGAAAAACAAAAAAGGAGGGGGTGCGGGTGTTTTGGTGGAAGGGGCAAAAGCCAGCGTAATTCCGCCCTGAACGGCGCAGCGAAACGCTTTCAGAGACAATATCTACGAGATCAAGCCGACCTTTTATTTCTTCAGTAACAGTCATAGGGTCAAGAACAAAGTCTATTCGGACAACGTGGGAAAATTATACCGTAGACCTTACGATTGTTCTAAAAGTTTGGTGGGAACGGCCGTAAATTCTGAGTGAAGTTTCATGATGCAACAAAAAGAGGCACCCTGCCAGACAGGATGCCTCTTCCGAAAACAAAACTCGTTACGCTAAGCAGACAAATTCATTCTGCCTACTCAACGTTATTCCAGATTATTAGTTGGCCGAGGAGGGCAAACGAACCGCCTGGGTCAAAACGGTAAAGCTGCCATCATCCAGTGAACCGACTGCGTAAACAAAGTAAGCAAAACCAGGATCGAGCTTCAGGTCGGCCGGGCCAAAGACAACGGTGTCCGTGCCTGCTGGCTGGATGGTAGCCAGGTAGCGGTTACGCAGCACCTCAAGCTGAACCTCGTTCGGGTTGCTCAGCCCTTCGGCTGTACCCACGAAATCACCGGTACGACGGTCGAACAAGGAAACGTCAACAGTGGGCGCAGCGGCCGTATGGCGAACCACCAGTCGGCTTAAACCACGGTCAATTTCAGAAATATCATTCACAAAAACGGAGAGCGTTGGGGCGCCATCTTCAGTCAGGTGCGCTACGATGGAAGCATTCGCGCCGCCGGGCAAGAAGGCAGAACCTGCAATGGCCGGGTCGCCAGCATTCGGGTCCGCACCCGCCGGATAAATTTCGATGTCGTAGTTGCCTTCGGGCAGGGTCAGCGCGTCAGTAACAGTGTAGGGCTCAAAGTTGGGCAGCGCCAGGCCACCGTTCACGTAAACATCAACGGTCAGGCCAGGGACACCATGAATCACGGTCACATCACCCACAGGCGTGCTGTCCAGGTCGATGGTTTGTACCAGCAGCTCGAAGGTACCATCAGCCAAAGAACCAATAGCATAAACAATGTAGGAACGGTCAAACTTGGGGTTCAGCCAGAAGCGGGCCGGGCCAGCAACAACATCATCGGTGCCAGCAGGCAGAATGGAAGCGAAATACAGGCCAGTGCCAACTTCAATTTGCGCTTCTTCCGGGTTGCTCAGGCTTTCAATCTTGCCAACTTCGTCACCTTTAAAGGCAAGCGCCACATCTACTGTGGGGGCAGCGGCCGTATGACGTACCACCAATCGCGCGTCCCCTTCATTAATAGCAGATGTGTCATTCACGAAAACGGAAAGCGTGGGTGCACCAGCTTCCGTCAGGTGAGCCACGATAGAAGCATTCGCCCCAGCAGGCAGCGTGGTGGAACCAGCGATGGCTGGGTCACTGGCAGACGGGTCGGCGCCAGCCGGGTAAATTTCGATGTCGTAATCGCCCGCAGGCAAGGTCAGCGGGTCGGTGATGGTGCCAGGCGCAAAGTCAGGCAGCGCCAGACCACCATTCACGTAAACATCAACCGTCAGGCCAGGCACGCCGTGCACCACGGTGACGATACCGGTGTCGGCTTCTTCATCTGCGGCCACCCAGGCTGCGGTGGTCAGGAACAGGGCCATTAAGGCAAAAATAATTAGTTTAACTTTTTTCATCGTTTTTCTCCTTGTGTGATTTTCGTATTTAACTTACTTTTCTTATGCAAATTGTTGTCGGGTGATTCTGCTGTGCTGTTTTGTTTACTTATTTTGCTGGTCGTATACATCACCTCCACTGCTCGATTTGTGGGTCCACAAGCAGCCAGCAGGCAGCCTTAACCAGGCCCAATGCGGGCCGATTTTTGCCATTTTTGGTCATGCTTGTGGAGATACTTCTTCAGTGCTTCTACGGATAAATACGAAGCTGGCCTGCGTTTGTATGTATTAAACTTTTGCAAATCATTTGCAATTTCTTTGCAATCAGGCCATTTCATCCATAATTACGAGCTTGTTCAGGTTTTGTACTTATTCAATTTACGAATTGGGGGAAATTGGTTAGTGGCACAAAAAAAGAGACGCCTGGCCAGGCGTCTCACATTTCAAATTTATTACCCGAAAACAGTTTTTCTTTCTTATGCCTTCGGTTAATTGGGAAGAAACTGAAAATTAGTTGATGATGCTGCCCAAGAGGACAACCTCGCCAGTGCGCTGGACGCTGCCGCCTTCTGGCTCGATGGATACACCGACGGAATCAAAAGATGCCAAGGGTTCGGTAGAATGCACCAGCAGCACACCCTCCCCTTGCGTATCAACGCGGAAGGTTTCGGCCGTTTCGTGCTCGGTGCCGCGAATAAGCAGCACCTGATAAACCGATCCCTCTGGCAGATCGGGCATTCCATCGACCACAAGCAGCGCCGTATTGGACTCGGGATCCACGACCAATTTGGCCGAAGCTTCTGGCTGCTCTTCTGTGCCAGGTAAGCTGACGGCATACACATCAGCAGAATCGAAGGGCTGGTTGGCAAGAATTCCGGCAATTTCGGCTTCCAACGCAGCGCTAAACGATTCCAGTTCCGCCAAATTCGCCTCAGCCTGAACCAAATCTGTTTGCATACTGTTATTGATTGCAATCAGGTCCACATTGTTTCCCGCTAACTCGTCGATTTGCTGATCCAAGGCCTGATTGGCAGCCTGTAGTTCTGCCACGCGGGCCGTGAGGGTGAGGTTTTCACTGGAAACAGACTCAAATTCGCCGCGCAAGCTGCCGTTATCGGCGGTAAGCTGCTCCACATCCTGGTTTAAATTCTGCACCTGCCGGTTAAGGGAAAAGCCCCAGATGAGCAGCAAGATAGCCGCACCCAAACTAACGGCCGTTACCAGCGGCGTACTGAAAAAGGCGCGCAGTTGATCCCAGAAAGAAGGTTGTGGAGCGGCGGGTTTGGCAGTGGAAACGGCCGTTTCCCGCACCGGTGTTTTCTCTTTAGCCAAATCCGCCTCGATACGGGCAAACAACGCCGCCTCTGCTTCTGGCGAGGGTTCCAGCGGTGGCGCCGTGTAAGGCAGCAGAGCCGCCGCCGCATAGGCCTCTTCCAGCTGCGCCGCAGCCTGCGGATGATCCGCCAGGTACGCCTCTACCTCGGCTTCTTCTTCGGGCGTCAGCCCACCTAAAACATAAACGGCGAGCAGTTCCTCAATTTGCTCGTTCATCTTATTCCTCAAATCCTTGCGCCTGTAAAGCCCGCTTCAACTTATCCAGCGCCAAACGGGCTCTAGTGTTGATCGTGCCAAAGGGAATGTCGTGCTCTTGGGCAATCTGACGGCGTGTTTTGCCTTGAAAATAGATCCATTCCACGACTTCACGCTGTTCTTCAGGCAGCGTCGTCATGGCTAAATGAACCTGCTCGTGCTGCAAAAGCGACAGGGCCGCATCCGCTACATCATGCTCCGCTTTATACTGAGGGCTGGATGCAACATGATCGAGATGCATGTCAGGCAGCGCCTGCATCTTGATCTTTTGCCCCCGCCGCACAATGTCAATCGACAAGTTACGCGCAATCCCGAACATCCAATTGGGAAAGGTTCCTCGTTGGTTATTAAAAGAGGAAGCGTTGTTCCAGATGCGCCAAAAGGTTTCTTGCATCACTTCTTCAGCGGCAGCTTGATCTCTCAAAATCTTGTACGACAACCCCAACACAGAACGCTTATATCGTTCATACAAAGTTTTGTAAGCAGTCATATCCCGGTTGATGACACCCGTCATGAGCTGCTCATCGCTTAGTTCATTCATAACTCACTGAATGTTACAATTTACTCCCCCCACAACTTAACAATAGTTGACGGGTCGTTACTTTTAACTACGAATACAAATTGATTTTGTATCTATCCAATTTACAACTGGCTTAAAATCCCTCAAGCTCAGACAAATCAGCCAAACCTGCCGTGAGGTCAGCAATACGTTGCAACAAAGCCAAACGATTTTCGCGTACGGCCGTATCCTCATCCATCACCAGCACATCGTCAAAAAATTGGGCGATGGCTGGCTTCAGGTCACGCAGGGTGGCCACAAACGTGGGCATCGTGCCGTCTTGTTTGGCAGCCGCTTGCTGATAAGCGGCTAAAAGCTGCTGTTCGGCGGGCAGCGTGAAGGCGTCAGGACGCAGGGTGAACGTGTCGCTTTGGCTGCGGGTAATGCGCACGCAGCGCGCGTAGGCATCCAGCAGCTCCGGCCAATCCTCCGCTTCAATCACTTCACTCAGCGATTCAGCCACGCGAGACGCCGTGTACGGGTCATGGGCCAGTTCCGCCAGAACCGCCTTCACCACAAAAGCCGAGTGGCCCAAATCACGCAAGACACCTTCGAGACGGCCGTTTACAAACTCCATCACCGCTTGCAACACAGATTCATCACAGGGCACCGGCAGCAGTTCAGCCGCAGCAGCAAAAGCAGACCGCAAATCAAACGGCTGCTCGTGCGCAATCAGGTTTTCGATGAGGTGAAGCGCCGCGCGGCGCAGGGCAAACGGATCGTTGGAGCCTTTGGGTGCCAGTCCGGCGGCAAACAGCCCGGCCAAACTGTCCAATCGGTCGGCGATGGCCAGGGCCATGCCCGCCCGACTGCTGCTGACGGCATTGTACTGCCCGGCAACGGCCTCAGCCACGGCGGCACTTTCGCCGCTCCGTTTGGCATAATGCCCCCCCATGATGCCCTGCAAGGAGGTCATTTCGACGACCATGTTGGTAGCAAGATCTGCTTTGGAAAGGGCAGCGGCGCGAACGGCCGTTGCCGCATCCTCTTTATTCAAGCTCAACATTTCTGCCATAACGGGCGTCAGCTTTTCCAGCCGGTGCACTTTGTCCAGCATGGAACCCAGCTTGGCCTGGAAGGTGAGCGTTTCCAGATCAGCCAAAAAATCAGCTAGCTGGCGCTGGCTGTCTTTGCCGTAGAAAAATTCGGCATCGGCAAAACGGGCTTTGAGCACATGCTCGTTGCCATGCACCACAAAATTGAGGTGCTTCTCATCCCCGTTGCGCACGGCGATAAAGTAGGGCAGCAGCTCATTTTTGTCATCGTAGACGGGGAAATAGCGCTGGTGCTTGCGCATGACGGCGACTAGCACCTCGGCGGGCAGCGCCAGGAAACGCTTGCTGAATCGGCCACGCAGCGGCGTTGGCTTTTCCACCAGATTGGTTACTTCGTCGAGCAAACCGGGATCATCGGGGATGGTGCCGCCCATTTCAGCCGCCAGTTTGCTGGAAACGGCCGTAATCTGTTCTTGCCGCTTCGCCTTGTTAATGACGATGCCGTTCATCCGCATAATGCTGCCATAACTGCGGGCCTCATCAATGATGATCTCGGGGGAATCATACGGCCGTAACCCCCGACTGATGCGTCCACTGGCCACACCCGCATACGTGAACGGAATCACGTCTGGCCCAAACAGGGCCACAATCCAGCGCAGCGGGCGGCTGTAGCTGATGTTCGTCTGGTTCCAGCGCATGCTGCGCTCAAATTTTAGCCCCGCAATCAGGTCAGGCAGCAGTTCAGCCAACACAGCGGCTGCGGGACGGCCGTCCTCGCGCACCACCGCAGAGACGTACCGCTTGTCGCCTTCCTCCACAATTTGCAGATCGGCCACGTCGATGCCCTTACCCCGGGCAAAACCAATGGCGGCTTTGGTGGGATTACCGTCCGCGTCAAAGGCGCGGTCAGCGGGCGGCCCTTTGGCCACGCTCTCCAGGTCGGGCTGGCGACCAATCAGGCCATGCACCTGCACCGCCAGGCGGCGCGGCGTGCCGTCGATTGCAATTCGGTCATAGGTGAGTCGAGCCTCTTTGAGCAGTTCGGGAACGGCCGTTGCCAACTGTTTCAACGCTGCATCCAAATCAGAAACCGGCAGTTCTTCGCTGCCAATCTCCAGCACAAACGTTTGCGGCGTCTCCGATTGATCAAACTGCATCTCTGGCGGTCGGTTAATGGCCACAACCGGCGCATCTTTGCCTTTCATAAAAGGAAAGCCGAGTTCTTCGCGCTGGGCCACGTACAGCTCAGACACCTGCCGCGCCAGCCCGCGCATCCGGCGGAAATAATTGGCGCGTTCGGTCACACCCACCGCGCCACGCGTATCCAAAATATTGAACAGATGAGAGCATTTCAGGTTGTAATCGTGCGCGGGGATAACCAGCCCGGCCTCGATGCAGCGCTTCGCTTCACTTTCGTAGATGTCGTACACCTGGTGGATGCTGTCCACGTCGGCCACGTCAAAATAGTAGCGGCAGTGCTCAATCTCGCTTTGCAGCAGCACATTTTCATAGCTGATGTCGGTGCCGTAAGACATCTCCCAAACGCTGTCCACACCTTGCAGCGCCAGCGCAATGCGGTCCAGACCGTAGGTGATTTCCACAGAAACCGGATCAAGCGTCAGCCCGCCTGCCTGCTGAAAGTAGGTGAACTGGGTGATTTCCTGGCCATCCAGCCACACTTCCCAGCCCAGACCCCAGGCGCCCAGCGCGGGGCTTTCCCAATTGTCTTCCACAAAGCGAATATCGTGGCGGCGCGGGTCGATGCCAATCGCTTCTAAGCTCTTGAGATAGAGTTCTTGCGGGTTACCCGGATCGGGCTTGAGGATGACCTGAAGTTGATGGTGCATCTGCATGCGGTTGGGATTGTCCCCGAAACGGCCGTCATCCGGCCGGATACTCGGTTCCACATAGACCACATTCCACGGCTCTGGCCCCAACACGCGCAGCACTGAGGCGGGATTCATCGTTCCGGCCCCCACCTGCACATTGTACGGCTGCTGCACCAAACAGCCCTGATTCTTCCAATAATCAAGTAACTTTAAAATAATGTCTTGAAACGTCAGCGATTCGCTCATGAAAACCTTTTTTGCCACAGAGATCACAGAGATTTTAGAGAAGAAACCTTCCCCTTACTTTGCTGTAGACTTTCTGCAATAAATTCTAAACTCAAATGAACAGCCGACGATTATAGCATGGGGATAAACCGCTGGCATCCTGCAGATGCGTCTTATTCGGTAGGCGGTAGCAGGAGCGCGGCTTCCTGGCGGAGGCGGTGGAGAAATTCAACAGATTTGAGGTTACGTTCCAGGACGTAGGTGATGTAGAAGTGCATCACATTTTCTAGTTCGGTGTGGACGTTGCGCTTGAGGCGCAGGGCATGGACGGTATCCCACGGCCGTGTTTGCAAATAGCGCAGAACTTTGGTGGAAACGGCCGTAATTCCCACCGCCCGTCTATCCTCATCTCGACAATTCGGGCACAGCACCCCACCCAACTCCGCACTAAAAAATTGATCTTGCTCTTCGATGGATTCGCCACAGGCCACACAGTGGAACAGCTGCGGCCGAAAACCAGCCAATCCCAGCAAACGTAGTTCGTAAAAGCGTGCTACCAGCAGCACATCATCGTGACTGGTAAGCCAACCAAGCGCATCAGCCAGGAGCTGGTAAATGCCAGTGTGCTTGTCCTCCTCCACGGTGAAGCGATCCAGCAGTTCAACCAGGTAGGCAGCATAGGTCGTCAAAATCAGATCGTCACGGAGGGCGGCGTATGGCTGCACCATTTCCGCCTGGGTCAGGATGGCAATCTCACGCCCGCTGGCAAACAGGAAGTTAGAGCGCATAAACTGCTCCACATGCCCCGTTTTGCGGCTTTGCGGCTTGCGTGCGCCCTTGGCAATCGCTTTGATCTTGCCAAAGTCACGGCTATAGAGGGTCAGCAAGCGATCGGCTTCGCCAAAGTCGGTGCGGCGCAGCACAATGGCTTCGCTGCGGAAAGTACGTTCTCGTGCCATGCGGGTAGTTTATCAGAAAGCCATCTTTTTGGAGACTCGCATTTACCTGCGTTTAAAATGATCCTCTTGTGTTTACCTATTTAATCTTTATAATCTCCATACACAACTCGCAGTACCCTGATCATCACCTCTCAACACTCCACCCAAGTACGTATTAGGCGCACTGTTTCCGTATCGTATTGTTCTTCAATTCAGCAATCACCGTATTGTGACGTTTCAGGCATTGGTACCACAACCCACCTGTGCAGGTATCCGGCACCAGGGACAATTCCCTGAGCTGTCGCTCGATTTTTATCAACCCTCGATAAAAAGGAGTTTTGATGAGCAAGTCTAACGGTTTTCGCCTCTTAGCAATTGCCTTATTTTCCCTTTTGTTTTTGCCTCTAAGCCAGGCAGCAGCAGCCGATCCACCAGCCGCAGGCGAGGTAGTGATCAATGAATACGTGGCCAGAAGCAGCATTACTGAATGGGTAGAGCTGTACAACACCACGGGTAATGATCTCGATATTTCAGGTTACTATATCGACGATATTGCCAGCGGTGGCGGTGCACCCAAACTCATACCCAGCAGCACAATTATTCCCGCCGGCGGCTATTATGTGATGGAGTTCAGTGGCTTCCTCAACAATGGCGGTGATGATGTACGCTTTCTTGATCCATCCCAAACAGCTCTGGACAGCACCAGCTACACCTCTTCCACTGATGAGTATTCCTGGTATCGCACCCCTGATGGGGGCAGCTGGAGCGGCACCGAAAGTGATTCGCCAACCAAAGGCTCAGCCAATCCTGGCAGCAGCGCCAGCCCGCCAGGTGTTGGTGATGTGCTCATAAACGAATACATGGCAGACAGCGCGACCACTGAATGGGTAGAGCTGTACAACACTACCGCCAGCGACCTGGATATTTCCAACCATTACATTGACGATGTAAGCGGCGGTGGGTCACCCAAATTGATTCCAGCCAACACGACGATTCCCGCAGGCGGCTTTTTTGTGCTGGAATTCACCGGGCTGCTCAACAATGGCGGCGATGAAGTGCGTTTCCTTGATCCCAGCCAATCTGTGCTGGATCAAACTAGCTTCACTTATTCCACGGCCGAATATTCCTGGTACCGGTATCGGGATGGCCTGGATTGGAGCCCAGCCGAAATTGATGCACCCACCAAAAACAGCAGCAACGACAATATGGGGGCTGAGCCCTGGACCCCGGGCGAATTCCAAATCCGCATCTTCGATGTAGAACAGGGTGATAGCCAGCTTATTATTTTCCCTTCAGGCTACACGGTTTTGATTGACGTGGCCGAACATGCTTACAACTCAGGCAAAGGGGCCGCACTCATTGCCGCCAAAATTCAGTCCATCATGGAAGGCGACATGTCCATTGATGTGGGTGTGGCCAGCCATCTTCATCTGGATCACCTGGGCTATGCTGGATATGGTGGTTTCTGGGGCCTAATCGAAACGCACGGCGTTACCTTTAGCAAATTTATTGACCGGGATGCAGGGGAATGGGTAGATGGCTCCGGCGGCGGTACGGTTGATGGCTTATGTGACCCAGACCTGGAAATTGTCTGGAACAACGCCGGGACGGTTTCGGGTACCAGCCGGAACTGGCTTTGCTATGCCACCAATCCAGCCAACACCAATATCTACAACGTCCGCGAAATCGCGCAGGTTGGCTCTACGACCCAAATAGACCCACCGGACAGTGGCGCCCTGGTGGAGATTGTGCAGGTAGATGCGGATGGCATCATGATGTCTGACGGTGTCACGCCCTTACAAGGTGACCGGACGGGCATGTCTGTGCCCCCCAGTGAGAATGATTATTCTATCGGCATCAAAGTCCGTTACGGC
The DNA here is from genome assembly GCA_020634565.1 of Ardenticatenaceae bacterium. Lineage (GTDB taxonomy): Bacteria > Chloroflexota > Anaerolineae > Promineifilales > Promineifilaceae > Leptofilum. The sequence goes on along the minus strand of JACKBN010000028.1, from coordinate 10,278 downwards.
ACGATTGATTATGCCACATCGGGCGATTCTGATGGTGAATATGCCACCAGCTCCTTTGGCTACACCTATAATGACGTAGAGACTGACCTGGCCGACCGGATGGGTCAGGTGGATGTGATGCGGGCCAATCATCATGGTTCGCAACATTCTACGAACCAGTATTATGTGGATACACTGAACCCGGATGCAGCCGCCATTTCTTGTGGTGACAATACGTTTGGGCATCCGGGGCAGGCTGTGCTGGATCGGCTATTGGCTACGGGTGATGTTTATGTGACCAACTTGTGTGATGTGACCCGAAATTATGGAGCGGCCGTTTTGGTGCATGGTGATATTGTGCTGAAATCAGCGGACGGGGTGAACTATACTATCAATGGCACTTCTTATGTGGCTTCTGATCCGGTAACCGGAACGATTGCCGATATTGTGATCAATGAAGTGATGCCCCGGCCAAGCTCAGGAAGCTCGGAATGGGTGGAACTGTATAATCCCACCAGCCAGGCGATCGACATTTCGGGCGCCTGGATTGACGACATCGCCGGTGGTGGTGGGGCGCCCAAGCTCATTCCCAGCAGCACTACCATTGCGGCAGGTGGCTATTACACAATGGACACCAGCAGCTTCTTCAACAACACAGGTGATGATGTTCGTCTGTTGATGCCAGATGGCACGACAGTAATAGACAGCTATACGTATGGCAACAGCGGTGTTGACCAAAGCTGGTACCGCACGCCAGACGGTGGCACATGGTCTACGACCATGACCAGCAGCACCACCAAAGGCTCCGCGAATCCTTAAATTGCCCATGCGGGGGCGGCAGTTGTTGCTTAAACAATTGCCGTCCCAGCTTTTTAAGTAATTTTCAACAAATATCATGAATGCCAATCAGGCAAATGAAAATTACTTTTAGGAGAACAAAAAGAGCTAATGAGCGATTTAACTGAGGGGTGTGCATACCCTGATTCCAGAGGTGAGGCTTATTCTGAAGCCAAAATCGAGGTCAGAAATAAGCCCATTCTGGAAAATTCTGGTGGCCATTAAAGGCTTATTTTGTTTCATTTTTGCAATGTTAAAATGATTTACCTCTGGTGAATGGGCATCTAAATCTATGCACACCCCTCATTTAACTCAAGTTACTTTTTGTTCTCCACATAGCTCAATGATTAAAAAAACCTTTTTGTTTGTATGGCTGTTTTTGGCTGGATGCAATTCCATCATTCCGGCGACACCAACGCCTCAATTTACACCTCCCCCTGAAACCATTCCCATTACAGATGAGAGTGGCGCCACCGTTGCCACCCAGCCGGGTGGGCTGTGGGTTATGGTGAGCGGTGTCGATGAACATGGCTTGATTATTGAGCACGAACTTGTTCTTTTTGACGAACCAGACAATGAGGAAGCGACAACTTCTCTTATTCACACGGGAACGGCCGTTGTCGTCCATGAAATTCGCCAAACAGGGCCACAAGGGTTGCGCCGCTTTTACCGGGTGCAAGCCCTCAATGGGCAGATGGGCTGGATATCTGACTATTACGTGCGCCGGGTGGTTTACCTGTTTGATGAAAATGGAACGGCCGTTTCCCTATTTGCTGCCCCAGATGGACAAGAGCTCACCCAGGTGGCCAACGTCACCCCCGTCATCATCAAAGAACCAACGGGAGCCGACTGGTGGATTGTCCAGACCGTGGAAGGGGATGTGCTTGGCTGGGTGCAGACCGGTTTCATTAAAGAATCGCCTGAGCCAGAATTTTTGCTAAATCAACAGCACAGCCATGAACCGTAGGCAACGACAAGAAATACGAGATTGCCTGCTCACAGCCTATGCGGAAGGTGGTTTATGGGGCATCACAAATCCGGCCTGGCCGCTGCCTGAGGGAGTGATTCGAGGCACCGATGAGCACCTAGCTTACCTCACCCTGGTGTATGCCATCAGCGGCGGAAGGGAGCCACAGTCCATATGGGAAGCCGCCCGCCAGACGTTTGCCAACGATGCCGAGCTATTTGCTCCCCAATTTCTGGCCTACGCCAAACCCACCCAGCTCGTATCACGGCTCCAGCAGCACGACCTGATTCAGAAACCAACCAGTGAGGCAACCGTGTGGCAGCGCATTGGCCAGGCGCTGGTCATGCGCGCCGGCGGCTCGGTAAGCAAACTTCTGGCAGATCACGAGAATGACGCCCTACAAATCTTGACGTTGTTGGCTAACAACAAAGCGACTTTCCCGGTACTTTCTGGCCCGCAAACGGCCCCCCGCTGGCTTTATGGATTAGCCACTATCGGCCAGCACTCCCTGGCAAATAGCGATCAGCTTACAGTGCCTGTTTCCCCTTCGGCCGCAAGCGCCTTAGAAGCGCTCACGCTGCCAGCAGGCAAAATTTCTGCTACAGCTTATGATGCGGTTGATGCCCTGGGACGCTATGGTTGTGCCCAACGCAAAGCAACGCAGACCATTTGCCCAGTTGCCTCAAGCTGCCCCGTTGCCGATTTTTGTCAGTATGGCGATAAGATAGAGAGCGACACGATGCAAACGAATTGAGTCTATGCGACGGATAGCCGAATAAGAAGTCTTATCAACGACCGGGCGGGAAAATATCAACTTTGTCGCCTTCTTTAATCATCGCCTCAAGGCCATCTTCAAAGCTGATGTCACGGCCGTTTAGCAACACCCGCCACCCTTTGCGCACCCGATACTGCTTTTCCATCACCAACCAGGGACGCCCCACGTCATCCAAACGATCGGTGTCCAGCCATTCGATGTCAAACACATCGGCCCGCATATGCGGAAAATAGTTGAAAAAGCGCGTTAGCAACACGTCCATGCGGCTATCTTGCGGCAAATGCATAATCATTTTGTCGCGGCGCGTATAGTTGCGCACCCGTCCGTAAAAGGAAAGGTCGATGGGATGGTGGCCATCATCCCAGGCACGGGCGGCTTGGTAGCCTAGGAGCATGAGGTGCAGATGCAGGCTTAGCAGTTTGTTCCAGCTAGCCAGGGCGGCGGGCACAATCGGATTGCCGGGCATCTCTTCCAGCAAAAAGCGGGCAAACGTGGCATTGACCAGGCTAATCGAGCCGGTAACGTACCGTTCAGGCACATGAACCTGGCGTGGTCCGTGGGCGGCATGCACCTGCCCTGCGCGAAACAGATAGCGGGCAAAATCGTGGCTCAGGTCCAGGCCAAGGGTACGCGCCAACCACACGCTAAAGAAACGTCGCCGCTCAGCCAAATGCTCGGGATCAGCGCCTTTTTCCCAGCCGAGGATAACGGCCGTATCGTGATGCGCCAGCAAATAATCATACGTACCGGCAACCAGTTCATGTCCCCGACGAAACAGTGGCTCAATGGTTGCCAGCATGACCTCAAAATCTGGTTTCCCTAAGCCCAAAAATTTCTGCAGGCGATCCCACTCTTCCTCTGGGGATGGCGTCAAGTTCGTCAAGTACCAGGTGAGCTGGGCTGCACGATGTCCGTTTAGGCGCGTTTCAAGTTCCATTTCAGACAATCCTCTATAGGTGAATCAACAAAATTAGGAATCGATCTGTATCTTAGCATGAAAACAGTAAAAGGCTGATTTTGTGGTAAGATTCAAGTAGCAACCTGACCCAGGAGAGTAAACAACCTTATGAAAGTAAACTTCTTCGCGACGCTGCGCCAGATTGTCGGCCAAAAAACAGTTGAAATTGATTTGCCTGAGAATACCACCGTGCAAGATTTTGTGGACATGGTCGTCACCCAATATCCACCGATGCGTAAAGAGCTGTTGGATGAACAGGGCAATCTTTACCGGCACGTCCATGTGTTTGTAAACGGCCGTGATGCACCCTTCCTCGAAAATGGCATGGACACCATCATCCAGCCCAAAGATACGCTCAACATTTTCCCCGCTGTGGGTGGAGGCTGATTTATGTATCAAGAATCCCGACAAATTCGCGGCATCCCTTTATGGCTGCTGCGCGAATATTTAGAAGAATTGGGCGGAACGGCCGTTAGCGAAACAGAAGTCGTTGGCGAAGGGTGGCGCATTACGCTGGCAAAAATGGAGCCATTTGCCATCGGCTCCCTCCGCGTGGGGCAGGTGATGATGGAAATAGAAGGCGAAGATGCAGCCATTGCCGCGCTACAACCCGGTTTGGAAAAGAAAACCATGCGCGCTGGCGCCTAATCACAAAATAATCAATAATCAATCAATGAAAAAAGGTGTGCCCCATCAGTTGAGGCACACCTTTTTAATTACTAAAATCTAAAACCAATCGTGCTTAGATAACTTCCAACTCTTTCAGCTTGCCATCTGGCACAACACCATTCTCCCAACCACGAGCCGTGTAGTACTCTTCAAGCATCAGGTCCAATTCGCAGACATGTCCTTCAGAGCCTGGCATGGTTGACGGTTCTTCGGTAAACCGCTTGGGCAAGTAGTCACTGCCTTCACCATGACCAGCCAGATTGTTGTAATGGCGCTCCAGATTGTAAATGCGTTCACCGGTCAACAGCACATCATCTGCCGTAAACTCATCTACGCCCACAAAAGCTGCGTACTGCTGAGCGTATTCATCCGCACCCTGAGCAAAGGCGCTGAATTTACACAGGTCCAAACTGTCAGAGAAGGCATGTATGTCCTGGAAGATTTTGACCAGTTCGCCCTTGCCTTTCCATTCCAGCGGGTCCACGCTCAACGATTGGAACGGCATGATGTTCAATTCAGCCGCTGGCGTGTAAGCACGCAGATGGCAAGCACCGCGGTTGCTGGTCGCGTAGGCAATGCCCATGCCCTTCAAGCCGCGCGGGTCGTAAGCAGGAATACCTTGCCCCTTAACCGCCATCGCAATTTCAGGATGGCCAAAATGGTTAGCCACAGCATTCACGCCGTCGGCCAAAACATCACCAATACCCTGGCGATACGCTACTTTTTCGATGGCCGCGACCATGGCTCTGTAATCACCTTCGGCCAAGCCACCATCACCGTTGGTAAATCCCTTGGTTGAGGCTTCAATGTAAGTGGCCAACACATCGCCAATTTCGATGGCATCCATACCATAATCATTGGCCTGGTCGATCATTTTGGCCACAGAAGCGATATTGTCGTTGCCGCAGTTCGCGCCTAACGCCCAGGCAGGTTCATATTCCACACTTTCCATGCGCAGGCCGGCATATTCGCCTTCGGTAATCTCAACTTCTTTCTTGCAAGCGACGGGGCAAGCGTGGCAGGTGGGGTCGTTTACCAAAATGTGGTCGTTTACGTACTCACCGCTAAGCAATTCAGCGCGTTCGCCAAAGGATGTCACACGGCCGTTTAAAGCCGGCAAAGCGCCCATTGTGCTGGTAATGTTCATCAAAACATTCGTGCCATATACCGACAAACCACCCTTACGCGGGCTGGTAATATTGGCTTCATCCATAATGGTGGACAAGGCACGGGAATGAGCTTTTTTCCAATCATCTTTGCTAGCTGGTTTGGGCATCTTCTTCTTGGCTTTAATCACCACAGCCTTCAAATTTTTGCTGCCGCCGACACAACCCGTACCACCACGACCGCTAGCACGATCATCTTCATTCACCCAGCAAGCATATTTCACCAAATTCTCGCCAGCAGGGCCAATAGCAATGACGGTCAAATCTTTCTTGCCATATTGCTCTTGCAGAATGTTGATTGTCTCATGCACGCCTTTGCCCCAAAGATCAGAAGCGTCGCGAAGTTCAATCGTATCGCTCTCTTCGTCAATGTAGAGATAGGCAGGCTTCTCAGATTTTCCCTTAAAAATCAGGCCATCGTAACCAGCCCAACGCAGCCGTGCCGCGGACCATCCCCCATGATGACTATCGGTAACGGTGCCCGTCAGTGGAGATTTGGTCACAACCGCCATACGGCCGCTCATATTTGCGGCCGTTCCGGTGAGAGGCCCATTCATGAAGCAGAGCCAGTTATCGGGCGAAAGCGGATCAACAGTGGCTCCAGCTTCCAACATGTAGCGCACGCCTAAGCCACGCGCTCCAATATACTTGCGTGCCCACTCTTCCGGTATCGGTTCAAGGCTAATTTTATTATTAGTCATATCGATATGGGCAACGCGGTTTGCATATCCTTTAAGATTCATATCTCTTCTCCATTGTGATGGGCATCTACGGCCTTGAGCCAATAGACATATTGAGTAAGATCTGCTAAATCATGAGGTTGTCTGGCGACAAAAACGGGTTTTGCTTGCACTGGGAGAGCAAGAAAACGGCTACGGTGTGGGTTGTTATTAGTGGAACAAGGTCAGCTACCTCCTTGTCTGAGTCTGTTATTAGTGTACTTAACAATCAGCCAATTCGCAATACTTACATCGCGTTATTTACATCACTCCTTGTCAAGTATTAAGATGTTCGGGGCCAAAATGATCGGGAAGTAACGTATAAAGCGTTGTGTCACGGCCGTTTCCAGATCCATCTACCAGGTAAACCGGTACATCCCCAGCAAACTCGGTGAGCACCTGGCGGCAAGCGCCGCAAGGCGACCCGGCATTATCCGTAGCCACAGCCACCGCTAGAATTTTGCGGTACCCAGCGGCGATAGCTTTGCCAACGGCCGTTCGCTCCGCACAAATTGTCAGACCGTAGGATGAATTTTCAACGTTGACCCCAGTGACAATCGCGCCATCTTCCATCAACAGCGCCGCGCCGACTTGGTAATTTGAGTAAGGCGCGTATGCCTGTTCACGTATTGCCAGCGCCGCCTCAATCAGGTCGGCCCGTTGTTCTTCACTAACCATCGTGTACTCCTAAAACATTGTGATTCACAATTCTCAATTTTTGATGACTGTAAACGGCTCAACGGCCGTTCCCGGCGCCAAAATCACCCCTTCTACCACGGCTTGCTCGATGTGACAGCCATTGCCAACGGCCGTATTGCGCAAAATCGCATTTGGCCCGATGATGCAGTCTTCGCCAACGGCCGTTTGCCCCTGCAAATAACTATTCGGCCAAATAATCGTATCCTGCCCAATTGTTACGTCCGGGTCAATGTAAGTGCTGTCCGAGTCCACAATCGTCACGCCCTGCGCCAGCCAGCGATTGTTGGCCCGACGACGGAACGCTTTTTCCACTACCACCATCTCAGGACGCGTACCAGCGCCCAGGCATTCGTCCGCATCCTCGGTAGCGGTGGCTTCGACGCCGCGATTTTGCTGCACGGCCAGCTCGATCATGTCTGTGAGATAATACTCTGGCCCGCTGCGCGCCTGTCGCAGCGGCAGCTTGTCAATATTGTTCCACAGCCAGTCAGCGGCAAAGCAATAAACGCCCGCATTTTGCTCACGAATCGCCAGCAGTTCGGTGGCATTCGGCCGTCGTTTGGCCTGGGCGACTTCAAGGATTTCGGCGACACGGCCGTTTTCATCCCGCACTACGCGCCCAAAAGTCGATTCTGGGCTGCCCATCACGCTGAGCATAGCCACCGCAGCCCCCGTCTCCGTTTGCAAATCAGCCAGTTTTTGCAGGGTGTGCGCTTGCAGCAGTGGCATATCGGCATAGGTCACAATTACCTGCTCAGCCTGGCCAGCCAACAATGGTTTGGCCATTTGCGTAGCATGCCCCGTGCCCAACTGCTCCTCCTGCAGGGCATACTGCGCCCGGCTGCCAAACAGCTGCTTCACGCCGTCGCCCCCTTTGCCAATAATGAGAACAGGCGGAATGAGGGTGAGAGAAACGGCCGTATCAAACAAATGCTGCACCATCGGCTTGCCACCTACGGCGTGCAAAATCTTCTGCTTTTTAGATAGCATCCGGCTGCCCTGCCCAGCTGCCAAAATCACAATTGCTAAACTCATATTTTTATAATTACTCAATTACAGGCCATTCAGAGATAAAAAAAGGACTGAGTGCAAAACCCAGTCCTTTTATCTGCTGCGGTGCCTGGATTCGAACCAGGGAATGGCGGATTCAAAGTCCGCTGCCTTACCACTTGGCGACACCGCAAAGACGGGCGAATGTTAGCACATCGGCAAGGTGATGGCAAGCAAGAAAAGTTATGCTTCTTACAGCTCTTGCCGCCCTTCCAGCGCGCGACCCAGCGTAATTTCGTCCGTGTATTCCAGATCGCCGCCCACAGGCAGACCACGCGCCAAACGAGTAAGCCGCACACCACTCTCCGCCAGACGACGTTGCAGGTAAAGCGCAGTTGATTCACCTTCCAGGGTAGGATTGGTTGCCAGAATGATTTCCTGGAAGTCGCTTTGCTGCACGCGAGCCACCAGTTCACCAATCTTCAAATCTTCCGGGCCAACGCCTTCAACCGGGGAAATGGCACCGTGGAGGACGTGGTAACGGCCGTTATAAGCCTGCGACCGTTCAATCGCCAACACATCCAATGGCTCCTCAACCACGCACAAGATGCGATCATCCCGAGCGGCATCCGTACAAAGAAGACAGGGATCTTCTTCCGTGATGTGGAAGCAGCGGCTGCAAAAAATGGTGCGCTCCTTCATTTCTGCGAGCGCATGCGCCAGGTCCAGCGCCTGCTCATCTGCCATACGCAGCAGGTAAAAGGTAAGCCGCGCCGCCGACTTGGGACCAATGCCCGGCAGGCGAGAAAACTCGTTGATGAGCCGCTGTACCGGCTGCGGTAAGGCCGAAGCCATTTAGCCTAACCCCAGACTGCCGAGCATGTCGTTCAGGCCACCGCCCAAACCACCGGTAATCCCTTCCATCCGCTCAGCCGCCAGTGCCTGCGACTGCTCAATAGCGGCATTGACACCAGCAACAAGCATATCTTGCAGCATCTCGGCGTCATCTGGCGTCAGCAAATCCGGATTCACGGTAATGGATTGAATGCGCTGGTGCCCGGTAATGACAATGCTGATGGCTCCGCCACCGGCTGTCACGGTAATCGTTTCATTTTCCAATGCAGATTGGGCATTGGCCATCTGCTCCTGCATTTGCTGCATCTGGTTCATCAGGCCACCAGCGCTAGGCATTTTGTTTTTTGCCGGTTTTGGCCGGCCACGAAATGATCGTTTTGACATGGTTTGCTCCTTCACTTGAGTGAAAAGTAAAAAGCAAACAGTGATAGGCTCACTTTCTCTTTTTACTTTTAGCTTTTGACTAAATTAATCTTCTGAAACGGTGCCGCCCAGCTCTTCGGCCAGGGCGCGGAAATCATCTGGCTGTACGGGAACGGTGTACTCGCTGGTAACCACACCTCGAACGTTGGTATCTTGCCCCAACAGCTCAGTCAAAATGTCGGCTACCAGCGAGATTGCCCCCGCCTGATTATCAAATTTATCCTTAAACAGAGGGTAGTCGAAGCCGATGACCAAGGTGCGGCCCTCAGCGGCAAGCGGTTTGCCCATGTTGAGCAGAGCAGGCAAATTCTTGACTCTATCACCAGAGCGCGTCACCAAATCGGCCCAAATAGCCTGGACTTCGCGCACGGTGAGGGCTTTTACGGCCGTTTTCTCCGCTTTTTTGGCGACCGGTTTGGCAACTACCTCAACAGGTTCGTCCGATGGCAACTGCACCTTGGGCTTAGCCTCTTCAGGGGCTGCGCTCGTTTGGGTTTCTGCTGCTGGTTTCTCTTTCTTTTTCTTGGTTTTGGCAGGTTCAGCAGCGGCGGTAGGAGTGGGATTGGGAACGGCCGTAACCGCCACCACAGGCATCGGTTTGTCGGGCAGCAGTTCGATGAACGCCATCTCCAGCGGCAGCTGCGGCTGCCAACTGCCTGCCGCCACCAAGGCCGCCTCGTTAAACCGCTTAATCGCCTCGATGAGCCCCTGACGGGGAGCGCGCTGCGCTTGGGCCAGCATCTCCTGACGCTGTTCAGGCGTCGCTTCTAAAGGCAAGGCGTCACCAGCCGCTTGCAGCAGCAGCAGTTCACGCAAATAAGCCACCATCTGGCGGCAAAATTGGCGAGGATCTGTACCAGAAGCCAGCGCCTCGTGAATAAGTGCCAGGCCACCAGCACCATCCCGATTGAGCCAGGCATCGGTCAGCTCAACGACCGCATCGTTGGACGCGGTGCCTAGCACCATTTGCGTTCGCTCGGCGGTGATGACATCATCTTTGCTCACGACGAGCTGATCCAGCAAGCTTTCCGCATCACGCAAGCTGCCCGCGCCCTGGCGGGCGATCATCTGCAATGCTTCTGGCTCAATCGTGAACCCTTCTTTGTCAGCCAACCACTGCAACCGTTCGCTAATTTCTTCCTGGTTGAACAGGCGAAAGTTAAACTGCTGGCAGCGAGACTTGATGGTGATCGGAACTTTGTGTTCCTCAGTCGTAGCTAAAATAAATTTGATCCAGTCAG
>JACKBN010000027.1 GCA_020634565.1 Ardenticatenaceae bacterium | reverse complement strand
TTTTACTTTTCACTGTTTACTCAAAAATTATTGGGACGATTTTACGGCCGTCCACAATTCATCGTACAAGAAAGAGCCTTCCTCGCCTACTTCGGTCAGCCAGACCAGCTTGTCCTGCACGTCTTGTGGCGGGAAGATGCTTTGATCATCCAGAATTTCGGGCAAGATAAACTCTCTGGCAGCTTCGTTGGGGCTGGCGTAGTAGGTGAAGTTGGTCACAGCCGCAGCGACTTCGGCATCCATCATGTAGTTCATGAAGTGCAGCGCCGTCTCGTACCGTTCCGTGCTGGCGGTGATGCAGATGTTGTCCAGCCACTTCACTGCGCCTTCCTCGGGAATGCTGTAATACCAGTTGCCATCTTCTGTTTCGTCGTCGTAGGTGTTCCAGTAGGCGTTGGCTACGTCGCCGCTCCAGCCTTGGGTCAGGGCCACTTCACCGGGGATCAGCAGCGTGTTGTCGTAATCCTCGCTGTTGAACGTTTTCCAATACGGTTTGGCGGCCAGAATCACGTCGCGGGCTTCATTTAGCTCGTCGGGATTGGTGGTGTTTGGATCATAGCCGAGGTAGATGAGGGCCGAACCAGGCAGCTCGCGCGGGTCGTTAAGCACGTTAATACCCTGGTCGGCATATTGCTCCAACATTGCCGGGTCAAACACGTAAGCCCAGCTGTCCGGCGGATTTTCCTGGAAAAATTCAACGTCGGCCCGGTAACCAATGCCGGTGGTGCCCCACTGGTAGGGGACGCAGTATTCGTTGTTGGGGTCAAACGGTGCGCCGACAAACTGCGGGTCGGTGTTGGCAAAGTTGGGCAAATCGGCCGTATCAATCTTCGACAGAAGGTCCAGGTCAATCATGATGGAGACCATATAATCTGACGGGAAAATCACATCATACCCTTCCGCGCCTGCTTGGAGCTTGGCCAGCAAATCTTCGTTTGAGGCGTAGGTATCGTAGATGATGTCCACACCGTAGGTATCTTCATACTGTGTGATCATCTCTTCGTCGATATAGTCGGCCCAATTGTAGACGCTGAGCTCGTCGGCAAGCTGTACTTCACCGCTGGCATCGCTGCCCGTGTCGCTGCTTTCTTCACTGTCGGCGCTGGGTCCACCCGCGGGGCCACCGCCACAGGCGGCCAACAGCAACACAAGAAGCAAACTCCATATCCATTTTTTCATTCTCTCTCTTCCTCCAATGAACTAAGGTGAAAAGCAAAAGCCGCGGGTTGAAAACGGCCGCTTCTCACAACCAACAAATTAACGCCGCTGTAGAACCAATGAAATGATGACGAGCAGCGTTGAACCCAAAAACATGAGCGTCGAGACCGCGTTCACCTCCGGGGTAAGGCCAAAGCGAATCATCGAGTAGACGCGCACGGGCAGGGTGGTTGATCCCGGCCCGGCCACAAAAAAAGTAATCACAAAATCGTCCAGCGACAGGGTAAAGGCCAGCAGCGCGCCAGAGACGATGCCCGGCATTAGCAGCGGCAGCGTCACCCGCCGGAAGGTTTGCCATTCGTTGGCGCCCAAATCGGACGCCGCTTCTTCCAGCGTGCTGCTCATATCCGCGAGGCGAGCGCGCACCACAATCGCCACAAAGGAGATGTTGAAGGCCACGTGGGCAATGAGGATGGTGTAGCGGCTGAGGGCCACGCCCAACACCACAAAAAAGAGCAGTGTGGAGAGGGCCATCACAATATCAGGAATGATGATGGGCAGGTATAGAATGGCGTCGTAGGTGATTTTGCCCCAAAAGCGGTGCCGCTCCATGGCCAGCGCCGTCAGCGTGCCCAAAAAGGTGCTGATGATGGTAGACCAGGTGGCCACCCACAAACTCAGCTTGAGCGCATCCAGGACCGCCTCATCGCGCATGAGTTCGCCGTACCAGCGCCAGCTAAAGCCGGTCCATATGCCAATCTGGCGGCTCTCATTAAACGAGTAGATGATCAGGATAAGAATAGGAATGTACAAAAATAGGAACAGGCCAATGGCCAGCCAGAGCAGGGCTCGTTTGTTGAAGGCGGCTTGCAGGCGACGGCCGTATGGCCCTTTTTGTTTAGCAGGTTGCACCGGAAACGTTGTGGCACTCATGGTTATTGCTCCCGTCCGCCGACGCGGAAGTAAATCATCACGGCCAGCAGCATGAGGGCCATCATGATAAAGCCAATGGCGCTGCCGAAGGGCCAGTCGCGGGCGGTCATGAACTGCTGCTGGAGCAGGTTGCCCAGCAAGGAGACTTTACCGCCGCCCAGCAGATCGGGCGTCACATACGCCCCCAGCGAGGGAATGAAAACGATGATGGCCGCGGCCACAATGCCGGGCATGGTCAGCGGCAGCAGGATGCGCGTGGTGCTGTACCAGTTGTTGGCCCCCAAATCAGAGGCGGCTTCCAGCAGGGACCAATCCAGCTTTTCCAGGTTGCTGTAGAGTGGCAGCACCACGAAGGGGAAGAAGCCGTAGAACAGTCCCAGAAAAACGGCCGATTGGTTAAACAGCAGCGGCAAGGTGTTCTCGGTTATTCCGGCCAGCCAGGCAAAAAATTGGCTGCTGCCAGAGAGATTGACCGCTAAATCGTGCAGGGTGATCGTCCAGAAGTTGTTGATGAGGCCCGAGTCGCGCAGGATGAGCATCCAGGCGTAGGTGCGCACCAGAAAGTTGGTCCAGAAGGGAATCATCACCAAAAAGACGAGGATGTTGCGGTATTTTGGCTGCTGGCGAGCAATCCAGTAGGCAAAGGGGTAGCCAAACAGCAGGCAGATGGCGGTGTTGAGCGCGGCCAGCCAAACGGAGCGACCCAGAATCCGCAGATACAAATATTGGCCGTTGATGGTGGAAAAGAAACGGCCGTAATCATCAAAGTAGGCGGGGATATTGCTCAGGCTGAATTCCGGGTAAACCACCGTACCGCGCAGGGAGCGCTCGCCCAGGCTCACCGCCAGCACAATCAGGTTGGGCAGCACGAAAAAGACGATCAGCCAGAAGGCAGCCGGGTAGTTGATGACCCAACCGGTTCGTTGCCAGATGAGCAGCACGAGCATGCCGCTGGCGGCCAGCAAAAAGACGGCCGCATAAAAATCGCCCACCGTGAAGAAGTAGGCGATAGCGGCCGCAATGCCTACCACGCCCCGCACCAGCCCCAATTGGCTGCCCAGCCGCACTTCTTTGTACAGCAGCCAGGCGATGATGCCGTCTAATGCGGCCATGCCACCGTAAAACAGGTAAGCCACAATCGGCGGCAGCTCAGCCAGCGTTAGCTCCAGGGTGTAGGGGTCCCACTCAAAGCTGCTAAAGGTAATCCAGCGAAAGAAGAGGAAGAGCCAAACGGCCGTTCCCAACCAGCCCAAATAAGCCGCCAACCGCTTCATCAAATTGGGGCCAGCTTCCATTTGTGGCTGCGCGTTTTGAGGAATAGAAACCGTGCTCATGGGCTACTCCGTCAAAATCCGGGCGTTTTCCGCAGGCCAGTGCAGCAGCACCTCATCGCCCACCTCAAACGTGGTGTCGTACCGGTCGCCGAAGTTTTGGGCGCGCACAAACAGCTGTTGGTCACCCAGAATGGTCACCCGGTAGCGCGTGTCGGTGCCGATGTAAATGACTTCTGCCACCTGGCCATTAACAAACATGCTTTCATGCTCCTGCTTGAGCAGCTGCTTGATATCAAACGGACCAGACGGCACACGACCGCCAAACGCATCCGCAATTTGCTCGGCGTCTAGCTCAATGTCTCGCACGGTAACCTTGCCGGGGGGGTAGATGTTGATTTTTTCGGGGCGGATGGCCAGATACGCTTTTTGTCCCACAGATAGCGGCACATCGGTACGGCCGATTAAGTGCGAATTGCCGATCGACAGCTTCACCACCTTGTCAATCTCCTCCACCGTGCCTTCTAAAAAGTTAGTTTCACCAATGAAGTCGGCGACAAAGCGGTTGTGCGGATGTTCGTAGATTTCGCGGGGCGCGCCAATTTGCTGCACCAGGCCATTGCTCATCACGGCGATGCGGTTGGACATCGTCATCGCTTCTTCCTGGTCGTGGGTAACATAGATGAAGGTGATGCCCACTTCTTGCTGAATTTGCTTCAGCTCCAGCTGCATCGCCTTGCGCAGCTTCAGGTCCAGCGCACCGAGTGGTTCATCCAGCAGCAGCACCTTGGGCCGATTGACCAAGGCGCGGGCCAGCGCCACACGCTGTTGCTGCCCACCGGAGAGCTGTGTGGGTTTGCGCAGGCTCATGGGAGACATCTGCACCTGTTCCAACGCTTCGGCGACGCGCTTCTCAATTTGAGCCTTGGGCACCTTGGCCATTTCCAGGCCAAAGGCCACGTTTTGGGCCACGGTCATGTGGGGAAAGAGGGCGTAATTCTGGAAGACGGTGTTCACCGGGCGGCGGTAGGCGGGGATGCCGGCCACGGGTTGCCCCATGATGTACAGCTCACCGCTGGTGGGCTGCTCAAAACCAGCAATCATGCGCAGGGTGGTGGTTTTGCCGCAGCCGCTGGGACCGAGCATGGAAAAGAATTCCCCGTCGGCAATTTCCAGGACCATATCGTGAACGGCCGTAAAATCCCCAAACTGCTTTGTAACGTGATCAAGCTTTACACTAATAGACAACGCTTCTTCTCCAAAAGTGTAGACCAGACGGGTCTTCCCGAACCTGCCAGGCCAGATTGAAATTAAGCTGCGGTGGCCGTTTCCTCGTCCCAAAAGTCGAGGATGCTGGGTTCCGCCAGTTTGTAGGTGTGCAAAACGAGAGATGAAACCGTTCGCTGCACGCCAGGAACTTTTTGTAAATCATCCCGAATAAATGAGGCCAAATGCTCCCGATTTTGGCAGCGAACCTCAATAATCAGGTCAAAATCTCCAGAAACCATCAGCAGGTAGCTGACTTCCGGGAAATTGGCAATCGCTTGTGCAGCTTCTTCCAGGTGGGGTGGGGTTACAGAAACTTGGATAATGGCGGGAGCATCAAAACCAACCTGATGAGGGTCTACCAGGCCAATAATGCGAATAATGCCCTCTTCTACCAGACGCGTGACGCGCTTACGAATCGTTCCTTCGCTGTAGCCAACGGCTTTGCCAATTTCAGTAAACGAACGACGGCCGTCTTTTTGCAAAAGGGCCAGAATTTCGTAATCGAGTCGGTCCATTTTACGATCCTCGTAGATGAGCGGTGATTTTAATACGAAATTCGTGACTGTCAACAGATAGCTTAATTTTGGTATAATTTTGGCTTATGAAAGTGGGCAGCAAATATTATCCTCTTTTTTTGCATCTTCAACAGGCGGCTGGCGCGCCGGTAACGTTAAGCTTTACGCAAATTGAAGTGCTGTTGGGCACGGGTTTGCCGGGCAGTGCCCGCACGCGAGCGGGCTGGTGGAGCAACCGCAGCAAGGGGGCGGTGCAGGCGGCGGCCTGGATGGATGCAGGCTACCATGTGAACTCTGTGGATCTTGCGGCGGGAACCGTTCAGTTTGGCAAAGCACAGCTCACGTATGTTGTGGAAAAGTCGGGCGATACGGTGCTGTGGAATAGCGGCATGATTAAGGCGCTGCGGCAGCACATGGGCCTGTCACAAGGGGAGCTGGCGGATGAATTGGGCGTGCGCCAGCAAACGGTGAGCGAGTGGGAAACGGGCACCTATGCCCCCAGTCGCTCTTCATCCAAACATTTGGGGCTGGTGGCAGAGCGGGCTGGTTTTGCTTACGAGGTGGGGGAAGAACGGCCGTAAACGCAACAAAATTACTTATTGACAATATATTCGCTACCGTGTAAAATGTCGGTATTGGTGCGGTAACGGCCGTATCACACAGTCAACCATTCCAACCAAACAGTTTATCTACAAGCTAAACGTTGGCGGCGAACCTGGCCGAAATTTCTGGTTGCTTGCAACCTGGCTGTGCCTTTGGGAAGAGGGCTGCGATTTAATCGCCCGGCAGTGGGGTTTGCTCACCTCGACGCTGCTGGTTTGAACGGCCGTTGCCACACCAACTTCTACTCACATCTACAAAGCCAATGAGGACACAGAGAGCCTGTCGCAACATTCTCTGAACCCTCTGCGGCACAAATTTTTTCGGAGGAAGGGCCAGATGGGAAATTACACGTTAGATGAAGTGATCAAGCGGTGGACGCGGGGCGACATGACCACCGAGCAGACAGTCGGTCAGACGCTGCTCATCGTGCAGGATATTGCCCGCCGGGTGGGAACGCTGGAAAAAATGTGGGAAGAGGGGCGAAACAGCCGTAAAACCGGCAAGGATGAGTCAGAAGAGTAATAAATTTTCCCGGAAACTCTCAATCGCTTGAGCCGTTTCCGGGAAAATTGAGGCTAAACGTTACGGTGTGTCCTGGGCGCAGCGGAAGCCAATATCCACGTCAAACGTGTTGCCCGAGACTACAAAACGGCGGCTGGTGGTGAAAAACGCCCCGTTTGTGTTGTCGAAGCTGCCGCCCCGGTAAATCTGGCTGGTGCCAGAATCCAGGTTCACAGGATTTTCTTCGGGTGAATTGGCGTAAAAGTTGGCATCGAAGCGATCCAGCACCCATTCATTGACGTTACCGGCCATGTTAAACACGCCAAACGGACTGACGCCATTGACAAAGTTGTCTACGGCTTCCGTGTCCAGCGAACTGGCGGCAGACAGACGCGCATCAAATTCGTTGCCCCAGGGCCAGGTGAAATTATCTGGTCCGCTAGCTGCAAATTCCCATTCAGCTTCGGTAGGCAGCCGCTTGCCAGCCCATTCGCAGTAAGCGTTGGCCTGGGACCAGGTAACCCCCATCACCGGATACCCGGCAAAAACCGGATCATCGCGGTAGCCAGCACGACGGAAAGAGTTGCGCAGTCCGGTTTGGGTGCAGCCGCCATCAGCCACGCAGGCCAGATATTCTTCATTCGTTACTTCAAACTGGTCGATGAAGTAGGCATCCAGAGTAACAGGATGCTCTGGCCGTTCGTTGGGTTCGCCAGTTTCTGAGCCCATCAAAAAGCTGCCGCCGGGAATGAGGATCATTCTTTCTGGTGCGGGCACGCCGGTGGGTTCTGGCGTAGGTGATGGTTCCGTGGTGGCTGTTGCTTCTGTGTTGGCAACGGCCGTTTCTGCGGGTTCAATCTCCGTGGTGGCTGTTGGGTCCGGTGCTTCTTGGGTAGCTGCTTCAGTAATCTCGGCCGCCTCTGTTGGCTCGATGGCGACGATTTCACCGGTGTCTTGGGCCAGCGTTTCACCCAACTCCAGCACTGTCAGCGCATCATAATGGACATGGGCGCGGGTCTCGTCAAATGTTTCAACGTAAAAACCAAAGTCCCCACTGCTGTAGCTGCTGTCGGTGATGGTGGTGACGATACGGCCGTTCACGAAAAAGGCAAGCTTATTGCCACTGGCATCCACACGCAGCGTATCCGCTGTGTCAGCGGAGCCACCCTGCACGGGCACGGTGCTGCCACCCGTCAAGCCATCAATTGGACCGCTGTCCAGCGTTTCCAGGCCATCGGGGGTAGCTTTTAGGGCCGCCCATTCGCCGGAGCGAGGTGCCACGGTAAAGGCATAAAACTGGCGATCGCCTGCCTGCCGCAGCAGCAAACCATACCGATAGTCACCCGCCTCACTTTCCAGAATGTCTACAAAAATGCGGGCTTCCAGGCTTACGTTGGCGGCATCTGTACCGAATACGGCCGTTGCTACCTGATTTTGTCCCGTCGCTTCTACATGATAGTAGTCGGGTGGATGGTAGCCGCGCCACGCATTGTCTTCTTTCAGATCTGGCCAGCCACTTTCCGGGTTCGTGAACTCGTCAGTGAGCAAAATGGCCTCATCGGGAACTTCTTCTACCTCGGTGGCCGCGCAGCGCACGCCGGTCGAGGCAATCATCGTGGGCAAGTTGGGGTCTCCCTGGAGCCGGTAGGCCATATCTTTCAGGAAATCGAAGGCACCGCCACGGGCGATGGCTTGACCATCGGGCACGTCTGTGTACGGTTCGTCTACCCATTCCCAAACGTTGCCAGCCATATCAAACACGCCAAAGCTGCTGCGATTAGATGGCAGACTGCCGCTGGCGTAGGTGCCATCCTGCGGCAAGCTGACGCTGGTTTGGCTATCGCCCCAAGGGTAAAGCAAACTCTGGGCGCCACGGGCCGCCACTTCCCACTCAGCTTCGCTGGGCAGCCGTTTGCCTTGCCAATCGCAGTACTCATAGGCATTTTCCCAGGTAATGCCCCGAACGGGATGCTCATCCAGCCCAGTAGGAAAATTGCCATTGGGCCAGCTGGCTGGTGGCTCTGAATCGGTATCGGCCAGGAAGGCGGCATACTCACTGTTGCTCACCTCAAATCGGTCGATCCAGTATGGTTCTAGCGTCACTTCTTGTGGCGGACTGTACTGGCTGCCGCTCAAATCGGCCCCGACGGTGTATGTACCGCCAGGAATTGGCACCATGCCCGCTGAGGTTGGTGGGTCTGGGGCAAACAGGCGGGGCAGAAAAATGATGGCAGCGGCAATAATTGCCAGCAAGGCGAGACCGCCCAGCGCCAGGGGCAACCAGTTGCGGCGCGGTTGTTTGGCTGCTGCTTCCGGTTTGGGAAGCACTTCGGTAGCGGAGATGGAGGAGGCAACGGCCGTTTGCGGCACAGTTTCAGGTTCAAATGCGGGGGCCGGTTTGGGTGGTGGTGCGGCTGTGGGCTGAGGCAGTGGCTGCGCTAAGGGGGGCGTTGGCGTGGTATAGGCCATCGTATCTGCCCCGGCAGCGCCTGCTATCTGGCGACCCACTTCACGGAGGGCCATCGCCATCTCGATAGCCGAGCCAAAGCGTTCTTTGGGATCTTTGGCCAGGGCTTTTTCCAGAATGGCGCTGAACATGTCGGGCAGGTTGCTGTTGAACAGGCGGATGTCGGGCAGCGGCTCGTTGACATGCTTCATCATGACGGTGAGCGCAGATTGCCCTTCGTAAGGAGGACGGCCGCAAGCCATTTCGTAGAGCATGACACCAAGCGAATAAATGTCGGCGCGGTGATCTACTTCATCACCGACTACCTGTTCCGGGGCCATGTAAGCGGCCGTTCCGATGGTGGCTCCGGTGGCTGTGTGTACATGCCCGCCGCCCACAATTTTGGCAATGCCAAAATCGAGCAGGATGGGCTGCCCCAGCAAATTAACAATGACATTTGACGGCTTGAGATCGCGGTGGATCATTTTGCGCTCGTGGGCGTAGGCAACCGCTTCACACAATGGCACCATAATTTGAATCGCCTCGGAAAGCGGCAGGCGCAAGCCCGCATCTTTTAGATCTTTCAGCCGTTTGTCTAAAGGATTGCCCGCGATGTATTCAAAGACGATGTAATAGACGCCGCCGTCGTGGTTGAAGTCATGCACCAGCATGATGTTGGGATGGCGCAAACGGGCCACGGCCGCCGCTTCTTGTTCAAAGCGCTTGATGAACTCTGGATGCTCCGAGAGGTGGGGATGGATGATTTTGATAGCAACGGTGCGCTGTAGGTTAGGGTCTGTGGCTTTATAGACAGAAGACATGCCACCGCGCCCCAGTAGGGATTCAATGACATAGCGCCCACCGATCGTACGGCCTGTCCAGGTTGGTTGCGAATCACTCATTTTGATTCTCCAAGATGTAGGTAAAAGCGGGGAAGTTTATTGAAAAATAGATAAAGTGCTTCTCCCACTTTTGCTCAAGTAATTGGCTAAAATGCTTACCCAAGAACTTTTGCCGATTACATAGAACTTTCTAGCGATGTGTGCTAGCTATCGCTGCATGAGGGTGCAGGGATAAATATTTGTTTGCTTACTTCCGCGCCATTCACGACGACGCGCCCGGTGCCAATGACCGGGCCGCCACCGCTGGTGACGGTAAAGGTGATGTTATCATTTACGGCCGTTCCGACCAGTTCGTCTTGCCAATAATATTCAAACGTTCCGCTGACGCCTTGGGCGCGCATGTACACTTCTTGTGACCAGGCACTGCCCGGCCCGCAATCTTCTGTGCCTTCTAATTGATAAATGTCCAGGCTTAAGTTTCCGTTTACAATGGGAACGGCCGTTACGCCTACGCTCGAACTGGCTGTGTGAATGGGTAATTGGCTGACATCTCCTGGCCAGGTGAGCATATCGGCAAACACAAAGCCGGTACTGCCCGCTTCATCTTCCACATAAATCCAGCTGTTATTTTCTGCGCGACCCAGCACGGTGACCATTTCTCCGGCCATGATCACCCCAACCTCGCTGCTTTCTGCGCTGGGCAGAGCAAAAATGGCGGCATTCTCCGTGGTCAGCGCCATATCTTCCGGCAGCGGCGTGGCGCTGGGCGTTAGCTGGGCGGTGGGTGACGGGGTGCTGGTGGGAACGGCCGTATTCGTGGCGGTAGCGGTTGGCGGTGGTGTGTTGGTGGCCGTAGGCGACAACGTGGCTGTGGCTGTTTCCGTGCTGACTGCGGCAAGAACGGGGATGGCTGTGGCGGGAACGACCGTTTGCCCCGAGTTGCCCGACCAAATTTCTAAAAATTCAGCCACCAGCAAAACGATAAGCACAAGACCCAAGGCGCCTACCATCAATAGCAGTGGGCGCCGACCACTTTTACGATTTTGCCTTCTAATCATTTCTTCAGCGGATTGCAATACGGCCTGTGTGTCGGGGAAATTGCTGTCTGTAGCCGAGATTTGTGCCCAAAACGCCAAAGCCTGGTTGGGATTCCCTTTCGCCAGCGCCGCAATGGCCTGATTGTACAAATTGGCACAGATGCCTTCGGTGGCTCGTTTTTCTACGGCGAGCTTATCGGCGAAGGGCAGTTCACCTTGTAGCTGCTGAATTGCTTCCCATTTGGCCAGCGCAGCCTGATATTCTCGATTGTCCAGGCAGGCCAGCGCTTCATCATACAGTTGATTGAGCCTGCTTTGCAAAGCCAGGGTATCCAACCCGGTGCGGGCCTGGGCTTCCAAGGCTTCAAGGGCTGGTGCAGAAATCTGGCGAGCGCGTAAAAATTGAACGGCCGTTAACCCGTCAGAATAATCGCCGTCTGCCAGATTGCGTTTGATGCGTTCGACCAACTGCTGAATGGCTTGTTCCCGCAGCTGTTTTGCCTTTTGCTCCTGATAATCCGCATCTGCCCGGTGCAGCTCATCCAGCTTGTCCAGGCAGCGAGCAAATTCACGCTCGTCGTACAGATCGCGCGCCTGCTGCCACATCGTTGTCAGCCGATCCAGATGGCGGGCGGCCAAAGTTTCGGTGGGGCTGGCGGGCATTTGCAGAGCGGCCGTTTTGAGCGCTGTGGCCATATCGTGTGCCGTCTGAAAGCGATTATCCGGGTTTTTGGCCAGGGCACGATCCAGAATAGTCACCAATGATGTAGGCGTATTGCTCTCGATGGATTGGATATCGGGCAGCGGGTCTTTGATATGCTTATGCATGATCTGATGCGTTGAATCACCATGATAAGGCAGTTCCCCGCTCAGCATTTCGTACATCATGATGCCCAGTGAGTAAATATCGGCCCGATGATCCGCCTGGTTGCCACGGGCTTGTTCTGGTGACAGGTAAGCGGCCGTACCGATGGTTGCCCCAGCGGCCGTATTTGAATCACCACCCACAATTTGAGCAATGCCGAAATCCATTAACACCGGTTCAGCCAACAGATTTAGCATAACATTCGACGGCTTTAAGTCACGATGAATCATGCGGTGCTGGTGGGCATAATCCACGGCGCTACAAATAGTGTTTAGGATGCGGGTAGTGTCATTCAGCGGCATGCGCGTGCCAGCTGCTTTTAATGCTTCCAATCGTTTGGCTAATGTTTCCCCAGGCACATACTCCATCACCATGAAGTAAACATCGCCTTCATGGTTGAAGTCGTGAACCTGAACAATGTTAGGATGGCGCAATTGGGCAATTACGGCCGCTTCGTGCTCAAAGCGCTGCACAAATTCCTTATTGGCCGACAGGTTCTGGTGAATGATTTTGATGGCCACTTTGCGGCGCAAATTCGGATCGTGGGCACGGTAAACAGAAGACATGCCGCCACGTCCCAAAATCGATTCTATTTCGTATCGCCCGCCAATCGTACGGCCGATCCAACTAGGTCCAATGCTTGACATCATTTTAATAAACGAAAGGATACAGATTTATCAGCGAGTGCTGATGAACAGTATTGCGCTCCAAACATTCACTTTCGATTATGGCGGCGGCACAATACTAAATAGTCCAACCCACAATATCATAACGCTGTATGAATTTCTGTTGAACTGTATCAGGGTATACGCAAGGTGAATTATGTCATACTCAACAACTCATTTCCACATTTTAGAACAGGAAAGGGGGTTTGACTGTAAATTGTACGCAAAAAGTGACCCGTTTTTTGTAAACCAGGTTAATCAGATGATTGATAATAACAGAAATGGGTTGCCCGTTCAGATTTGCCAGAGACGCTCAGGCAATTTCCCCAAACGGGCAAGCCCATTCAATACAAACAAAATTCAATCAGCCAACCAGATGCTTAATCCAGCACCATATCATAATAGCGTACCCATTCTTGGGAAGCGCCATCAAAGATTTTTACATTCGTGTAGCCCAATTCTTGGGTGAGCACATACCACCAAGAGCTGGCATAACCACCCACGCCACAGTAAACGATAATTTCTTTGTGCCGGTTGTCGCCAATGACGGAGCGGGCCAAAGCTGCAAGTTCCTCATGTGATTTGTAGGTGCCATCTTCATTCCAGATGAGGGGGGTGGGCAATGATTTAGCTGTGGGAATGTGACCCGGCTGATCGGCCCACGGCTCGATGACCAATCCTTCATACACCTCGGCGTCGCGGGCATCAATGAGGATGGCGCCACCACGCGGCCTGTTGATTTGACGATATACATAGTCAATGGAGACAAACATGCGCTGGTTAACGCTGCTGCGATAGGTTACTGGGGTGATGGCGGGGACATCTTGCGTGACTTCTTTGCCTTCTGCCACCCATTGGGCGTAGCCGCCATCCAGAATTGTGACATCGCGTACGCCAGCGTAGATCAGCGTATCGGCAACCCGGGTGGCGTTGGCCAGCGGATAGGGCGGTTCGGCTGCACCCTGAGTGACTACGACGACCAGGGATCGTCTGGTAATGCCAAGATTGCCAATGGCGCTGAACAAATCGGCTTTGTCGGGCAGTTCAAGCAGCAGATCATCGCGCATGGTAATCCAGGCGGAGAAGGGAACTTCAAATGGCTCGTTGATGGCTCCGGGAATGTGATCTGCTTCGTATTCGGCGCTGCTGCGAATGTCCAGAATGACGAGATTATTTAGATCGCTGTTGTCTTCGAGCCAATCTGTGGTGACTGCGGCGGGGAGGTGGTAGTGGGCCAGTGCGGACCCTGCTCCCAACAACAATAAGAGGATTGTGGATAAAAAGAGGCTTTTAAAAATGATGTTCCTGTGTGGTTTCATTTCATAACTCCCTTTGATTGTAGGAACAGTAAATAAACTTTACTCATCATAGATGGGAGTTAGGTACTGTGGCAAGACGGCCGTTAATGCAACTTTTGGGTATTAAGTACTAGAGGGTTTTAGGGCGTGCGGTGGCTGTTTACACCTGTGAGGAACGCGGTGACATGCTGGCCCAGTGTGTCTAAACGGTAGCCACCTTCCTGAATAACGGCCGTTGGCAAATTCAGCGCACCCACCTGCCGCCCAATCTCGGCAAAATCGGGCGTTTCCAGCAAAAAAGTGCCGGTTGGGTCACCCTGGCCGCTGTCTACGCCCAGGGAAACCAGGAGCGTGTCGGGGACAAAGGCGCGCACGTGGGTAAGGGCTTTGGTGAGCGCGGATAGATAGGCCGGTCCTGCCGTGTTGGGGGGCAGCGGCAGGTTGTGGTTAAAGCCGTAGCCAGAGCCCTGGCCATACTCATCAGCAAATCCCCAATAGTAAGGGTATTCGTAGCGGGGATCCGCGTGGATGGAGACAAAGAGGACGTCGGAACGGCCGTAAAAAATCTCCTGCGTGCCGTTGCCGTGATGGTAATCAATATCCAAAATCGCCACGCGCTGGCCTTGCTGCACCAGCCAGTTGGCGGCGATGGCCACGTTGTTAAGGTAGCAGAAGCCGCCAAACTGTTCGGCGGCGGCGTGGTGGCCCGGTGGGCGGCAGAGGGCATACACGGCCGTTTCTGGGTTGGCTACCAGGAGTGCGGCAGCGGAAACGGCCGTTTGCGCACTCCAGTAAGCGGCATCCCACGTATGGGCGAAAATGGGAGACGAGGTGTCAAAGCAGTACAGCCCAAGCTGCCCAAAAACGGAGTAAAAGTGCCGACGGGAGCGTGCCCGCAGGGCAAACGTTTCGGGGATAGCCACATCTCTGCCTGTTTCCAGTTTCATGTGGTCATGGGCATTTTGCAGCAGCGTCACCATTTGGTGGGCATGCACATCCTGAATGGGCGAGAGGCCAAAATCGCCAGGGACAGAAATCGGTCCCAGGTTTGCCGCCTGAAGGGCCTCATGAATGATGGTGCCCCGCTGAGCGACTTCAGCGTAATATCGGTTCCACTGTTCGTCATCCGGGCGATGCAGCCGGGCCGGATCGTGGCGAACATGCTCTGGATAATAAAAGGTGTGCATGACCAATTTATACCTGTATTTGGGGAAACGACAATGGGAAAAGGTGAAAAGGGAGCGGGGCCGCAACCCACTCCCAATTCGTGTGCAAACTTAACCATAGAGGAGAAAAGGAGGAAAGAAATGCACTGCCGTTGCTTGTTCCGGGGATTGGAACGAACGTAAGTGTGTACTTGTCCCAAGGATACTGCACCATTGTTAATGGCCAGCTAAATCGGTGTAAACATTTGGTTAACGATTGGGAGGATGGCAAGATGACGGGTGAAGGTTGTTACTATTGCTGGGTAAAAAATGCGGGCAGGAGGCCGTGGTTGGCTACCTGGGTAAATTCGCCACTGTCGATTTCTAACAGCCAGACGGAGGGGGGCTGATCGGGTGTGTTGCTGTTGTACTGTTGGAAAAGCAGGTAACGGCCGTCTGGCGACCAGCTTGGGGGGCCATAATGGGTGGCGATGTCATTGGTGAGGGCGTGGGCTTCGGAGCCATCGGGGCGCATGAGCCAGAGCTGGCGGCCCGTATTGGTGCCGGCCAGGCGGCGGCCAAAGGCAATCCATTCGCCATTTGGTGACCAGGTGGCGTTGCCGTCGTTAAAGACGCCATCTTCACTCAGCAGGTGGAAGTTGGCGTTGCTGCTGGTGGCGTCCAGGGTGGCAAGGTAGAGGCTAACGGCCGTTGCATAATCGTGGCTGTGTTCGTCATGATTCTCATCGTTTTCGCCGTGGAAAACGACAACCCGCGTGTTTTGGTAGAGCAGTTGGTTCTGGAAAGGATGCCAGATGGCTGGCGTGCCCACATCGCTGGCAATCACCAGGGAACGGCCGTCCTCAAAGTTGTAAAGACGCAAGCCCTCATCTGGCGAGCCGGCAAAAGAAACCCAACTGCCATCTGCCGAGAACTGCGCGCTGCTGCTAACGGCCGTTTCCTCTTCAAGCAGCAAGCGCGTTTCCCCGGTTTCGGTATCCAGCCACCAGAGCTGGGGGCGGCTAAAGTTGGGCGGTTCGCGCCGCTCGTAAAGCAGGCGACGGCCGTCTGGGTGCCAAACCGGCAAGCTGGATTCCGCATTGTCGCAAATGAGCGAGATTTCTGCCGGGCCAGCCGACCCATCCTGCATATCGAGCAGGTGAATTTGGCTGCTGCCAATGGGATAAGAAACGGCAAAGGCAATTTGACGGCCGTCTGGCGATGGTGCGTAACTGGTCACCTCTGCCTGGGCATGAGTGAGTTGGATGGGTTGCCAATTGGGTTCCTCGGCCATAAAAAGTTGCAGCCGCCCGGCTTCATCTTCGGCCAGGAACAGGATTGAGGGCACTTGATTCCCGCCTTGCCGCGGCTGCAAAAAGGCGTAGGAAGCGGCCAGAAAGGCAAACAGCATGAGCAAGAGCAGCCCGATTTGCCAGTGGGGCAGTTGTCGCGTTGTTTTGGATTGGTTTGGGTTTGTTGCTTGCTTTTGCATACGTTTCTTAATCGCAGATTCTACAGATTGATTTGTGGCATGTTGATGACAGCCTGATTATGGCAGCCAGGCGGGCAATGTGCCGGGGGAGGCGATTTCCGTGCGCTCTCCTGTGGCAATTTCAATGAGCCAGACGGTGGGCTTGGCATACAGTTCTTCCAGATTGTACTGTTGGTAAAGGAGGAAACGGCCGTCTGGCGACCAGGAAATTTCGCCATGATGAATCCTGGCATCGTCGGTAAGGGCCAGCGGCTCTGTGCCATCGGCCCGCATGATCCAGATTTGCCGCCCCATGGGCGTGCGCGGCAGCTTGCGACCCAGGGCAATCCACTCGCCGTCAGCCGACCAGGCGGGGGCGCTGTCATCCACACCGTCGGCATCACCGATGGGTTGGCTGAGCGTGGTTGTGGTTTCGCTGGCCAGATCGACTTGCAGCAGCTCTACGCTCCAGTTTGTGCTGCTGGTATTGATATCTGTAATGAGCAGCTGGTCGCTTTGGGGTCGCCACACGGCCGGGGAGCCCATTTGGTTCGGAATCAGCCGCCCGGAGCCATCGTTTAGGTTAAAAAGCTGAATGCCCTGGTCAATGGGCGAGACAAAGCTGAGCCATTGACCATCATTCGAAATGCGGGGATACAGGCCCAACATCTGGTTGTCTTGAAAGATGGGCACCGTTTCGCCCGTGGTCACATCCAGCCACCAGAGGCGAGGATTTCCGGGTGGTGCGCCGGGCGTGGGAATGTTGCGTCGTTCGTAGATGAGGCGACGGCCGTCTGGCAACCATTGCGCCTGGGAACAGGCTGCGTCCGGGCAGGCGAGCAGTTCGCGGTTTTGGCTGCCGTCGCTGTTCATGAGCCACAAATCAGCTGCGCCACCGTCGCGCAGGATGGCGTAGACGATCTGGCTGCCGTCTGGTGCGGCGGTAAAGTCGAGCACGTCGGCCTCGGTTTGGGTGAGGGACGTGGTGGTGACGGTTTCGCCATCAAATGTGGCCAGGTACAGTTGGTCAGCGGCTTCATCATCCCAGCTGATGTAAAGAATGCGTGGGTCCCCGTTGTTTTGGGCCTGGGTGGTGGGGCTGAAGAGAATTACGGCCGTAATTAACAGCGCCAGCGTAGTTAGTATGGAGAGGACGATGCGATCGAAGCGAGTGAGAGACATGGAAAGTAATTAGGTAATTGGCAATTGGGTAATTGGATGGCAAATTACTTGTTACCCAATTACTCAATTACATTTCTACTGGTAAAGGTACGGTTGGCTGGGCGTCTCCGTGGCTGTGACGCTTTCGGCCACCAGCACGGGCATCTGCACGCCGTTGAAGGTGCGGGCCTGAAGGGTACCGCTGACTTCGACCCAACTGTCCGGGGTGAGTACGGCCGTTTCCGGCCATTCCACAATCAAACCAATGGGTGCGGCATCGGCCACGCAGCAGCTTACGGTGAAGCGACTGACCATGAACTGCGTTTCCGTGAAACGGCCGTCTCGGTACACAAAACCGATCACGTGCGCTTCTTCACCGTCAAAATCGGCGGGATTGCTGCTGCGCTGGAACAGATACTGCCAATCCAGAATGTTTCGCTCACCTGAGTTGGCAATTACGCTCAGCTCGCTGCCCTCCGGCGCATTGGCCGACACCAGCGACACATCATTACCGATGTTGATTTCCCGATTTTGTAGGGCTGAGGCGCCTAACGGGCGTGGCTCCACCAGCAGGCCCAGCACCACGGGAATGGCCAAAAGCAGCAACCCGGCCCAGGAAACGTCGTGGCTGTGGACGTGCTCATGCTCGTGGTCATGGTCATGGTCATGCGCTGCCTGCCGCCTTTGTTGGATGGCGTAGGCGATACCGAGGGCTGTGAGGCCAACGGCCGTTAGCAACGTCAGCACATTAAAGCGGGGGTGAATATAAAAACTGAGCGTGCCGTTCAGCAAACGGCTGAGTAGAAAAAGGCCCAGGGCAATAAGTAAGATAACTTTGACGGTTTGTTTCATAGTTCTAATTCGGCGGCTGCCAGTTCAGGCTTACCAACCCAGGTTCAGATTGATGAAAACGGTAATCAACATGGTGAGCAGCAGCGGCAGCAGGATGAGGTACAGCACCACGCGCCGCCGGAAGACGCCCAGGAACATGAGCGCACTTTTGATGTCCACCATCGGGCCAAACACCAAAAAGCTGAGGATGGAACCGGTGGTGAACGTGTTCACAAACGAGAGTGCCAAAAACGCGTCCACTGTAGAGCAGATGGAAAGCACAAAGGCCAGCACCATCATGGCAATCACCGAGGTGACGGGACCGCCGCCGAAGGCGATGAGGGTGGATTGGGGCACAAAGGTTTGCATAGTTGCCGCCAGCATGGAGCCGATGATGAGGTAGCGCACCATATCAATGAAATCATCCCCGGCGATGGTGAACGCTTGCCAGAAACGTTGGGAACGGCCGTTCCCAACCACCATCGCATAATGATCATGATCGTGACCCTCATCCGTCTGCGGCAAAATGATCTCCTGCGGCGGAGCAAACTGGAAGATGAGGCCTACAATAAAGGCGATGAGAATGCTAAACACAAAACGGCCGATCAGCACGGGACCCCAGCCAAAGGCCACATAGGTGCTCACCAGCACCACCGGGTTAATCACCGGGGCGCTCAGCAAAAAGGCGATGCCCACGGAAACAGGCAGCCCTTTTTGGTACAGCCGCCGCGTCACGGGCACCACGCCGCACTCGCATACCGGGAAGGCAAAACCGAGCAGGGAACCTACAAAAGCGGCGGGCACGGCTCGCTTGGGCACATACCGCGCCAGCGACGCTTTGTCTACAAATACCTCAATCAAGCCAGAAACGAGCGATCCAGCCAGCAAAAAAGGTACCGCTTCGATAAAGATGCCCAAAAAAATGGTGACGAAGGTTTGGAATTTCTCAGTGAGGTTGCTGGGAATGAGGCTGGGAAACAGGCCGATGAGCAACAGAAGCACCAGGATCAACCCAAAAAGACGGCCGTAATTTCTAGCGGAAACGGCCGTTTGCTTTACAGTTTCTGGCGGATGCTTCTCCTCAACCTGTGCCATGCCGAGGATGATAAACAAATATCGGGCCGCGTCAATGACACGGCCCGATAAATTCAAGACACTTAACAATCGTTTACGATTGGGCTACTTTTGGAAAGATCGCAATAAATCCTTACCCTGATTGTATTGACCAGTAGCCATGTAAACGACCCACTCACAAATATTGGTCACTCGGTCGGCTGCGCGTTCCAGATTGTGTCCGGCCCATTCCAGCCGTTGGGCCAGCTCAAAGTCGTCGCTGTTGTCGGCCATGTAGCGCATAACGGCCCGGTAAGTTTTGTTGTACAGCTTGTCCACTTCGTCATCACTTTTGATGATTTCATAGGCCAACTGCGAGTTTCGTTCGGTAAAGGCATCCAGCGCCCGGTGCAGCATAAAGCGCGCTTTTTCCGCCATGATAGGCATATGCATCACCAATTCTGCCGGCACGGCTTCTTCGCCAATCATGAGGCTGATATTGCCAATGCCCTTCACGTAATCGTGAATGCGCTCCAGTTCACCCGCAATTTCCAGCGTGGCGGCAATCAACCGCAGATCACCCGCAATAGGCTGCTGGGTAGCAATGACGCCAAAGGCCTGGTGCCCGATATCAATGCGCCGCTGGTTGAACCATTTGTCAGACTGCACCAGCCGCTCAGACGCGTTTAAATCACGCTTGATCAAGGCATCGACCGCCTTTAGCAGGTTCTCCTCCACCTCACTGCCCATGCGCAAAATTTCATCTTGCAGGTGACGGAGTTCTTTTGTGTAGGTTTCTCTTAGCATATTAGTTTTCCTTGTGCCTGGTAACCAGTAATTCCTGTTCTGAAACACTGATTACTGCGCACTGAAATTAGCCAAAACGACCGGTGATATATTGTTCCGTCAATTCGTTTTTTGGATTGGTGAAGAGATCGTTTGTCCCGCTATATTCAACCAGATATCCGGCCCGATCCTCATCCATGTTGTAGAAAGCGGTGAAGTCAGAGGCGCGGGCAGCTTGCTGCATGTTGTGGGTTACGATGATGATCGTGTAATTTTTCTTGAGCTCCTGAATGAGTTCTTCAATGCGCAGCGTGGCGACCGGGTCCAAAGCCGAGGTTGGCTCGTCCATCAGGATGATGTCTGGCTTGACAGCAATGGTGCGGGCAATGCACAAACGCTGCTGCTGCCCACCGGAGAGCGAATAGCCGCTTTCGTTGAGCTTGTCTTTCACTTCGTTCCACAAGGCTGCCTGCCGCAGTGAGCTTTCTACCAGCTCATCCATTTCGGCTTTGTACCCGTTGATGCGTGCGCCCCAGGCCACATTTTCATAGATGGATTTGGGGAACGGGTTTGGCTTTTGGAAGACCATGCCAATGCGGCGCCGAATTTCGACCGGGTCCACATTATTATCGTAGATGTTGTTGCCGTGGTAGAGAATTTCACCTTCCACACGGGCGGTGGCTACCAGGTCATTCATGCGGTTGAATGAACGCAGCACGGTGCTTTTGCCACAGCCAGATGGCCCAATAAAGGCAGTAATGGCGTGCGGCTTTACTTTAAGAGAAATATTCTTCACGGCGCGGAAGGCACCGTAATAAACGTGCATGTTTTTTGCTTCGATGGCCAGATTGCCGTTGGCGAAGCCGCTAGGATTTAGCGTCATGTTAAGCTCTCCTTGCATAGCGATTGCGGAGTAGGATGGCGGAGGCGTTCAGGCTGATGAGCAGTACCAGCAGCACCAAAATGGCGGCAGCGGCAATGTTGCGGAATTCAGCCTGGGGCCTGGCAGTCCATTGGTAAATCTGAATGGGCAGCGTTGTGAATTTAGAGAACGGCCCATCGGGATCGACAAAGATGAGGGTGGAGGCGCCTACCACCACCAGCGGAGCCGTCTCGCCGATGGCGCGGGAGATGGCCAGAATAGTCCCGGTGAGGATGCCGGGCAGGGCGCTGGGCAGCACATGGGCCCAGATGGTTTGCCATTTGGTGGCGCCCAAAGCCATCCCTGCCTGCCGCAGTGAGTTGGGCACGGCGCGTATGGCTTCCTGCGAGGCGATGATGATGACGGGCAGGATGAGCAGCCCCAACGTGAGTCCGGCGGAGAGGATGGTACGGCCGTTTGCCGTCGTGCCATCGCCAATACCAAAGAGCGACCCACTGGTGAACGGCTCCAGGCTGCGCACAAAAATCGCGAGCCCCAACATCCCGTAGATGATCGAGGGAACGCCCGCCAGATTGTTGATGTTGGTCTGGATAATCCGGTTGAGCCGGTTATCGGCAGCATATTCTTCCAGGTAGATGGCCGCACCCACGCCAATGGGGAATGAGAACAGGATGGTGATGCCCACGACCCACAGCGAACCCAGGATGGCGGTACGTACCCCGGCAAACTCAGGCGTGCTGGATTGCGGACTAACGATGAAATCAGGCGTCAGCCACGAGCGGAAGGATAGTTCAGCATTGGGATATTCGGCCGCCGCTTCAGCTTCGATGACGCTGCGAGAAAAGAGCGAATCGACCAGTGACCAGGCGGCGACCACGTCTGGAGCTACCACTTCTTGCAGGATGAGATTGTAAACATCTT
Source organism: Ardenticatenaceae bacterium (assembly GCA_020634565.1). Taxonomy (GTDB): domain Bacteria; phylum Chloroflexota; class Anaerolineae; order Promineifilales; family Promineifilaceae; genus Leptofilum. Next base: position 2,312 of record JACKBN010000027.1, on the reverse strand, counting down.
CCTGGTCCCGCGCGGGTAAGGTGCAACCTTCGGCTGGATCGTCGCTGGCGCAAACCTCAGCAAACAAGTCCGGGTCTTCAAAGACGAATGATTCGTCAAAGAAACGCTGCTCACGTTCCAGACGGCGGCCCAACCCCACGGAGATGTTGGCGGCTAAAATTTCTACCAGCGTCTCTTTGGGCAGGTCGGCCAGATCAACGGCAAAAACGGTGCTGGCGAAGAAATCCAGCGTGCCGCTGTCCGCGCCGGGGATGTAACGATCGACGGCCGTATCCGGCCAGCTTTCCGAAACGTCAGACCAGCTCGTGGCGCTGGTGAATAACGTTTGCAGCTGCTCCAGCGACACATCGTTGGCAAAACTGTTGCTGCTGCTGGTCACCACGGCCAGGGCATCGGTGCCAACGAGAATTTCAATGGGGCGACGGTCGTTTTCACGGCATGCTTCATATTCGGCGGGCGTGATGGCCCGGCTGGCCGCGGCAATATCGGCCGTGCCATCTTCGCAAAAAGCGCGTAAACCGGCGGTGCTGCCCACGCTTTGCAAGCTGACGTTGGCGGCAAAGCCTGCGGCACTGATTTGTTCGGTGATGCGCTCATTTAAGGGCAAAAGCGTGGAGCTGCCTACCACGCGCAGATTGCCACTAATGCCTTCGGGATTGATGCTGGCCCATTGGCCGGGCTGCAAATCAAAGCCGCTGGCTGCAATCCAGGCGGCGCGGGCGGCGCTCAGGTTGGCATCGCTGGCCGGGAAGTAGCCGACGCCTTCAATTGCTTCGTTGACGTGGGTCAGGTAGTAGTTCAGGAAAATATTGGCGGCCTGATTTTCTGCCAGGATGTCGGCGGTGGTGTAGAGGTATAACGGCCGTGTGAGCGGATATTCGTTGTTGGCCACTGTTTCGGCCGTTGGCTCAATGCCATTCACCGTGAGCAGCTTGAGCTGGTCGCTGTTTTCCTGGTAATACGCATAGCCAAAGAAGCCAATGCCGTTGGCATCGCTGACGATGCCTTCAACCAGTGCGTTATCATCCTCGCTGGTGATTGTGTTTTCGGCGGCCAGCAGGCGCGCTTCTTCAACGCCCAGCACCAGACTCTGCGGCTCGACCTTGTTTTGCACCGCCGCCAAACCAAACGCTTCGTTGGTGATGTTGTAAATCAAGGCAATCAGGGCGATGATGCCAATGATGGTGGAGATTTGGAACAATATTTGCCAGGTGGTGCCCCGGCGATGTCGCCCGGCTATTTGGCCTTTGAGGGCATCCCCTTCGGGGTATTTTGGGGTATCGGGGCTCATTCGTACACCTCGCGGAAGCGGCTAACAAAGCGGCGGCTGAGAATGTTCAGGCCCAGCGTCATTAAAAACAGCAGCATGCCGATGGCAAAAATGCTGTTGTAATCAATGGAGTCGTAGCTCAGGTCACCACCGCTGATGCGGACGATGTGTCCGGTCATCGTTTCGGCGGCCACAAAAGGATTGAGGATGGTGCCGAAGAGCGAATCCTGGCCAAAGTCAAAGTTCTTGGGGCCAGCACCTGCGGCAATAGCCACAATCATGGTTTCGCCAATGGCGCGGGAAATGGCGATAACAAAAGCGGCCGTAATGCCTGAAAGCGCCGCGGGCAGCACAATTTTGAGCGAGGTTTCCAGTTTGGTCGCACCCAATCCGTAGGCTGCCTGGCGTAAAGCGTCTGGCACGGCGTGCAACGCATCTTCACTTAGGGAACTAACCAGGGGGATAATCAAAATGCCCACGACGATACCTGCTGAGGCGGTGTTGAAAATCTGCACATTATTCACGCCGAGGATGCTGCGCAGCAGGGGCGTCATGAAGGTGAGGGCAAAGTAACCGTAAACCACGGTAGGAATTCCTGCCAGCACTTCCAGAATAGGTTTGAGGAGGTTGCGGGCGCGATCGCTGGCATATTCGCTCAGATAAATGGCCGTGCCTAAACCAAGCGGCAAGGCCACAAACATGGCAATTACGCTGGTAAACACCGTTGCCAGAACCAGCGGCCAAATACCAAAATCCAAAATGGCAGGCTGCCAATGGGTAGAGGTAAAAAACTCGTACAGCGTTACATCGGGGGACCGGAAAAAGAGCAGTGCTTCCTTGCCAAGTTCATAGACAATGCCTACGGTGGTAAGAATTGAGATAGCCCCGCACAAAAAGAGGAACCCTTGAATAAGCGTTTCTCCAATACGCGGCCGTTTGATCAATTCACTTTGAGACACCTGTGTCCCAACCATATGTTGGGCTGGACTCTGTGTCGCCATTGATCGTCTCCTTCGTTTAAAAATCATTCTGTTATGCGGCA
>JACKBN010000026.1 GCA_020634565.1 Ardenticatenaceae bacterium | reverse complement strand
CAAACAAACCCAACATTGCCGCCTGTATTTAACGATCCTATCAGTTTCAACAACGGCCGTTCCCGGCCCGCACACATCTTGGAGGAACATGCTTATGACTTCAGCCGGAAAAACCTGGGATCAAATGCTCAACCGTTTTGGTTCGGCACGCGATCGAGCCAGTACGGTGGGGCTGGCTGTGCAAGAACATACCGACGAGGCAGCCAAGATATGGCTGTATAGCTCCATTGTTTGGCTCACCATCGTTGATTTGTTTGGCCTGATTTTGGCGCTGGAACTCATCAGCCCCAATTTGTTTGAGGGTATCCCGTGGTTACTGTTTAGCCGGATACGGCCGTTGCACGTCAACGGCGTCATCTTTGCCTGGCTTTCCATGATGTACTGGGGCGCACTCTTCTACATGATTCCCCGCCTTACTGGCCTGCGCAGCATGTGGAGCGAAAAACTGGCGATCTGGACCGCTTGGGGCTGGAACTTATGGTTCCTGCTGGGTATCCTCACCATCCTGATGGGCATGACCCAGGGGCGTGAGTATGCCGAATTTATCTGGCCGCTGGACATCATGCTCATCCTGTTGTGGACCAGCAACATCGTCAACATCTTGATGACCGTCTTCAACCGGCGCGTGAAGCCGCTGTACGTTACCACCTGGTGGGCCATGGCCTCCCCCCTCTGGCTGGGTGCCGACTACATTATCGGCAACGTCATTTGGCGACCGGGAGCCATCTGGGGCAACGGCGTGAGCGGCGCGCTGCCCACCAGCATGGCCGATGGCATCCTCAACTGGTGGTATGCCCACAATCTCTTTGGCCTCTGGCTGACGCCGATGCTGCTGGCGGGTCTGTATTACATGGTGCCGCGCATCACCAAAACACCGCTGTACAGCCATACCCTCAGCCTGGTTTCGTTTTGGGGCATGGCCTTCTTTTACACCGGCGTTGGCCACCACCATTTGCTGCAAACGCCCACGCCCGGTTGGCTGAAAACCATTGCCATTCTCTCCAGCGTCAGCCTGCTCATCCCCGTTTTTGCCTTCACCGTCAACATTTTGATGACGATGCGCGGCAATTGGGAAAAGTTCTTCACCAATCTGCCGCTACGCTTTGGTCTGACTGGGTTTGTTTTCTATTTCCTGGTCAACGTGCAGGGCAGTTTTGAAGCGATTCAAAGCTTTAACCGGCTGACCCATTTCACCAACTTTGTGGTGGCCCATGCGCATCTGGCCTTGTTAGGTGCCTTCACTTTCCTGGGCATGGGGCTGATTGATTACATCCTCCCTCAAATCTTGAAGAAGCCGCTGTACAGCGCCAAGCTGGCCCACTGGCAATATTGGCTCATTGTGATTGGTTTCCTCGGCTTCTTCTGGGCGCTGACGATTGCTGGTTTTGTCCAGGGTCAATCCTGGTTGCGTGGTGTGCCTGAAGTGAACGTGATTCCCATGTTGCAACCGTATTTCATGGCCCGCGCCATCTCGGGTGCGCTGATCGTTATCTCAGGCATCATTCAAGCTTTCAACATCTACAAAACGGTCACAACCGACACGCTCCATACGGTCCGTATGGAAATGATTGATGCCTTGCCCGACATTGAAATGGAGGTAGCCGCATGAGCCGCACAATCCCTGATATTCCAAGTGAACCTGTTCATCCCAAGAATTGGCGGCCCCATCCGGCCAAGAAAATGCTGATGACGCCGTTGATGGCCACCGTGGGTGCCATGATGGCTTTTCTGACCGTCGTGTTTATGGTTGTGATTTTGCCTACCACTACCTTCGAGCCGGCTCCGTCGGACAATTGGCGACCGCTTAATGACCTGGAGATGGAAGGTCGCAATGTTTTCCTGGCCAATGGCTGCATCTACTGCCACAGCGGCTTCACCCGTCCGCAGGATGCTTATGCCAGCCAGTACTACGTATACGGCCGTGTTTCCGAACCCGGCGATTATGAAGGTGACGGCGAAACGCCCAATCTGTTTGGCACCATCCGCACCGGCCCCGACTTGTCGCAGTCTGGTGGTTTCCATCCCGACGACTGGCATTATGCCCATTACACCAATGCGCGTTACACCACGCCGTTTTCCATCATGCCGTCGTTCTCTTTCCTGACGCCAGATGAAATTACGGCCCTGATCGCCTTTACCCAATCACGCGGCGGCAAGCTGGCCGACTTGCGCGATGCACACCAGGCAACCATGAAAATGATTGAAATCGCCTCTGGGGATGTGGCCGCCTCTGGTGAAAATGGGGACCGCAGCGATGGTTATCCGGCCGCCAGCGCCGTCAAAAATATGATGTTGATTGAACGTGGCTACTGGTTCGCTGACAATCCGCTGCCGGTGACTCAGCAAAATCTGGTTCGTGGCCGCGAAGTGTTCCAGGAGCGGTGTGTAGGTTGCCATGGCAGCCAGGGAGACGGCAACGGCCCGGCTGGTTTTTACATGAACCCCTCGCCACCCGGCTTTGACGTAGCTGATGACCAGCAGCATGGTTCCGACACCTCGCCCGGCGCTTACTACTGGCGCATCTTGCGCGGCGTTCCCGGCTCGGCGATGGAGAATTTTGGCACGCGCCTCTCGGTGGATGACATCTGGAAAGTAGTTCTTTTCTTGAAGACCATCCCCAACGGCGGACTAACGGCCGAAGTGCCCACGCCAGATATGTACATCCGTTGGGAAGGCTATCCGGGCCTGTATGACTGGGCCAACTGCTTCTTCCCGGAGAGTATGCAGCCGCAGATCGGCGACTTGTGGGCCAGCGCCCCGGCCAACATCGGTGATGTGCCCGGTATTGTAGGCGAGGGTGAGATGAATCCAGTTTATGCGGTCACGCTGTGGGAGATAAACAACAATGCTCGCCCCTGTGGCACAGCGGGATTTGAACAAACGACGCTGCCGGACATTTTGCAAGAGGCAAACGGCCGTTCCGATGGTTTTGCGCTCCAAGGCACAGACCAGACACCGTTTATTCCCGCCAGTATGCAGCACAGCGACACGCTGCCCCCCAGCCTGCTGCCGCAGGTGTGGGACCAGACAAATCCGTTGGCCGCGCCAGATTCGGGCAACCGTTAAAGGAGAGTTATCATGAAACGTTTTGTACGCAAGATTTGGTGGGCGCTGGTGCTGGTGTGGGTAACGGCCGTTACGCCACACACCACCTTCGCTGCTCCCCTGCTGCACGAGGCGCCCAAAGGCAGCGAGTGGGTCATGGCCGACTGGATGTTTTTATCCTTCGCCATCTTTGCTGGCGTTGCCTTCATGGCCTTCATCTTCCTCCTCAAAGCGGGTCTGCTGAGCAACCTGGAGGATGCCAAATATCAAATTCTGGAGATTCAGGAAGAAGATTACTACACGCCCGACTGGGCGCGTGAAGGCGGTGACGCATGAATCCTGACGTGCCAACTGGTCATACCGGTGAAATTGTTCGCGACTACTACAACTATCTGTACAGTCACTATCTCAACCAGATTGCCCAAAAATATTACATTCATTGGGATACGCTGCTCTGGGTTGCGCTCTGGATATTTGTTCTGGTTGCCATCTTCTACGCCTATACACGCTGGCAGCGGCACACAAACCAAAGCCAGGAACCGTATCCGGTTGAGTCCTACAACGGCTACATCGAGGAAAGTAATGGCCCCATCGGTACCTTTCTAACCATTTTCTTTATCGGCATGTTTATCTGGCTAGCTATCCTCACGGTCATGGATTTACTGCACGGCCAAATTTACTAAGGAGACGACATGAGCGCAAGCTCAACACCATAAATGAAAATCGTAGGTCGGATTGGCAATCCGATTTACAGAGGAGCGTATGTTATGAGTTCTGTTGTTGCCTATTCACAAGTTGTCACAGCTGAAGTGCCCCGCGAAGCCTGGGATGAAACCTACTTTTCCTTGCTCTCCCTCAAAGCGCACCTGCAATCTTTACCCGGTTGGCAGCGCTTCGATTTCTGGGCGCGGGATAAAGAGGATGGCCATGTCAAATTAATTGCCGTGACCAACTGGGATTACCCGGAGCAGCTAGCTTTGTGGTTAAGCAAAGGCGTGACGGTGGATGCCATTCTACGCGCGATGGAACCGCCCCCCCGCGATCTAACTGTTGATCTTTACGAAGAAATTGCCTGATTTGGGCAGAGGAGCATCTGATGACAACACTACCTGATAAGAAAGATGAGACCCCGGCTCCCGGAGAAATTTGGCCAGACGAACAGCCAGACACGCACCTGGAACGAGATGACAATCGTTGGAGCAGGTCGGCCCAAATGCGTGATTGGCTGATCCTTATCCTCATGATTGCTACCTATCTGGTCTGGATGGGCATCGTTTATTTTCTAGAGCCTGGCATCCGCTAAGTGAGCCGTAAAAAATAGCAGAAAAATAAATCAAAGATTACACAGATTTCGCAGATTTAGAGCAAAAAAATCTGTGCAATCTGCGAAATCTGTTGATAAAAAGTTTTGATACCTTTTTCCATTCGCTTAAATGGCAATCGGTATGTAAATATCTCGGACTCGTTCAGGAGGAAGCCCATGTTTTTATTGGAATGGACAGCAAATGATTTGCTACTCATGCTGGTAGGTGCAATCGCCATCATTGGCACCGTGTTGTGGCTGGTGCCCGCTGCGCAAGTACCGCGCAAGGAAGCGTACAGTACGGCCGAAATTACCGCCTATGACAACCAGATCCCTCGCTACTTTTTGGCCGCAGCCCTGGCTCTGCTGATTGGTAGTGTGCACATTATTGTCAAAAGCATTCCCGGCTTCTGGCAGTGGCTGTGGCAGGCGGGGTATGGGGGTCACCTTTTCCGCGACCTCAGCAATTCGCACATTATCATTGTGGGTGGCGGTACGGTGCTGCTGACGGGTATCACCTGGTATGCGCTGCCTCGGTTTGTAAATCGGCCGTTGTACAGCACGGCGCTGGCTGGCGCCTCGTTCTGGTTTACGCTCATTGGCGTGTTTGGCTTTTACCTTTCCTGGCTGGTGCTGGGGCTGGTGGAAGGCAATATGGTCCGGCACGGCATGGATTACATGGCTGCTAAAGAGCTTGTAGGTGCCTGGCACCGTGTGCCCACGCGCATCACTTCCAGCATCATGGGGGTGGGTTACTGGACCTATGTGCTCAACGTCTTCTTAACCGCCTGGGCGGGTCGTTATGTAAAGCAAAAGTCGTTTGGCTATCTGACCAAATTTGCCGTTGTCTCGGCCGGAGCACTGTTTGTGGGCACGGTTCAGGGAGTCATGCAGGTTTTGCCCGCCAATGCAGACTGGATTCATTACGCCGGCAAATTTGGCCAATATGTTGATCCAATTAGCCATGCACATGTGAACCTGGTTACCGGCATGATGGTTTCCCTGGCGGGTTTCCTGATCTACTTTGGCCCCCGCCTGGCCAACCGTCAAACCAATCAAAAGATGGCCAACCGCCTTTTCTGGACGTTGGTGCCGGGGTCGCTGGTTTTTTATCTGGCATTTTTGTTGCTAGGGCTGGTTTTGGGTGGCCAGGTGAATGGATACGGTGGTATCCAGTCACCGGCCCTGTCCATCTTTTTCGGAGCCAACTTGCGCCTGATTTTGGCTGTGGCCGGTTCGCTAATGTTGGCCGGTTTCTGGGTCTATTTTGTGACGCTGTGGCGGCAGCTGAGTTTACGCACGCTGGGGCAGCAAATTAAAGAAGCCACGCCCGCCAGTTTCTGGTTGGTTTCCAGCCTGGCGCTGGTAATCGGTACGTTCCAGGGGCTGCTGCAAGTCATCCCCGCAACGGCCCACATCCTCACCACACCTGAAGAAGTGCCGAACATTCATGCTCAGCTCAACATGATCGGTGGGGTGCTGCTGGCCTTGATCGGTGTGGTTTATCTTTTGCTGCCAGAGCTGGTCGGGCAGGCGGCTGATCAGCGCCTGCGGCGGCGTAGTTTGCTGGGCATTGCTAGCGGCATTGCGGCTTATTACGTTGTCACGCTTACGACTGGTTTGATTCGGTTTTATTGGATGAACCAGGGGTTGGACAGCGTGGCGGCAGCGGCCAAGTTGGGCTGGGTGGCGCCGACCTTGCTGCTGATAACGGCCGTTCCCCTGTTCATCGGTTTTGCTTCGTTTGGTACGGCCGTTTACCGCGTCACTGCTGCTTATCGGGCCGAAATGTCTAGCGAGATGCGCCAGATGCCCATCCGCTACGCTGGCCCGATGCCGGAACGGCTGAAGCGGATGCCCCGCCTGAGCGTATTGGGCATGGAATTTGTGGGTGGCTTGTTTGGCTGGCCCGGTTTGGGCTGGCTCTATGCCGGGCAGGCATTGCCCGCTGTAGCGCTGCTGCTGGCGGGCCCCGCCATCTCCTGGGCGCTGCTGCCGATGCTCTTTTCCCCGTTTACCGACACGGTGCTTTCCCAGTGGGGCTGGCCTGTGCTGTTGGTCTGGCTGCCGGTTTCTGCCCTGCTGAGCAGCACGGCGCTGGCCATTCACCTGCATCGCCGCTATCCCCGCACCAAGCCCGCCGATGCCAAACCAAAGCTGCGCGTTCCCAAAGGAACGGCCGTTGGCATTGGCATCATAATGGTGGCTTTATTTAGCATTCCCCTGGCGCCGCTGCTGAGCGGCATTCCGACCGGCCTGCCGGAGCATAAGCTCATGGAAGACCTGCCCGGCCGCGCCGACGGTGCTTACCTGGCCCTCAGCGACGGCAGCGAATCGGGTGTCTTGAAGCTGTTCCCTTGGAGCTTCCCGGTAGATGAGTTTCCGGTCGAATCACCGGCGATCAATCCCGCGCAGCTGCAAAATGTGACTATCAGCCAAAAAGGATTGGATCAACCGCAGCGCTATTTCTTGTACCGGCTGGTCGATGAAGACCTCATTGAGCCGATGACCCTCCAGGCACAGGAAACGGAATTTCAGCGGCAGATGGAGCTATCGCCTACGGAACCGCTGGCCGCGGGCAATTACATGCTGGACATTCCCACGGGCGGCATGTTTGCCGGGCGCGAATATTACTACTTCCGCGTAGACCCGACCGTTGCTGCGCTGCCCCCGTTGGTTGCCTCGCCAGAGGCGACCGTGGTTGCTGAACCGGTCGTTGCCGCGAGCAGTTCGTCTGGCTGGCTCAATCTGCTGCCGCTCAGCTCGGCGCTCATCAGCGGGGCGATGGCTTTGCTGATGCTCAACCGGATGCGCCAAAAAATACGGCCGCAGGAAGCTGCCTGGACCCTCGCCTTTGCCATGTTTGCCATTGCGGCGGGCAGCCAGGTGTGGGGCGATGTGGCTGGCTGGTCACCCTTCCTGGCCAAGCTTTATTACGTGTTTGGGGCGTCGTTGGTGGTAGGCTGGCTCGGTTTGGGCACCTGGCTGGTGGTGATCCGGTCGCCACGGCTGCAAAATGTGGGGCTGTGGATTATGCTGCTGGTTTCAGGGGTGGCCGTTGGCATCGTGAGCCAGTCGCCGGTGGATATGGCCGCGCTGGCTGTGGATGGTTGGCATGCGCTGGAAAAGCCGACCGCGCTGACAGTCATTACCATTGCCGTGAATAGCGTCGGCACGCTGGTGCTGGTGGGCGGCGCGTTGTGGTCCGCCTGGGTGTTCTGGCGCAAGCGGATGATGCGGTCGCGCATGATTGGCCTGCTGCTGATTGCGGGCGGCGCGTTGACCGTCGCCGCTGGTGGCAGCCTGACCCGGTTTGGCCATCAGCAATATCTGTACATCGCCATGAGCGTCGGCATTGCCATCATGTTCTGGGGCTACTTGAAGACGATTCAGGTGGATACGCGGCCAGTGGCAACGGCCGTTCTGCCCACGCCGCAAGCCTCAGTTGGTGACTAACATGATCTAGCTCACCTTTCAAGATTGGACCATTTTGCTGGCTCGCGAGCCAAACGCTGACAAAAGAAAAATGGTCCAATCTAAAACTAAGACATTTGACGTAAAAAGACCGCTCACAAGTGGTCTTTTTGCGTACGGCGAAACAGACCATTTCACCGATTTGCTTACATGTCAGACCGCGTACAGTACAGGCATAGGATTTACGCAATTTTCTAAAAGATTGGGCCAATTTGTTGATAGCGTCCACAGATTTCGTTTGACCAAAATTGGCCCAATCTACGTAAGTCTTGAAAAAAATAGATTTATCGGAGGTATCCATGTCAACAAAAAATGATGTCAACGTATCCTTGATTAGCAAGGAACTGAATAATGCGATTAACCAGCAAATCGGCAGCGAGTTTCAGGCGAAGCTGCAATATCTCAACATTGCCGCCTACTTCGACACTGAAGATTTGCCGCAATTGGCCACCTTCTTTTACCAGCAGGCAGACGATGAAAATATGCACGCCATGAAGTTTCTGCACTACCTGGTAGATGCCAGTGGCGCGATAGAAATCCCCGCAGTGCAAAAGCCAGAAGCTACGTTTGAATCGGCAGAAACGGCCGTAAACCTGGCCCTGCAAAACGAGATGCGCGTCACCGGGCAGATCAACGCGCTGATGGATTTGGCCATCGAGGAAAAAGATCACATTGCTCAGGACTTCCTGCGCTGGTTTGTGACGGAGCAGCTGGAAGAAGTTTCCACGATGAAGACCTTGCTCAACATCACGCGCCGGGCGGGCGATAACCTGCTGTGGGTTGAAGATTACCTGTCGCGCAATCCGCTGGGGCTGGCGGCCGAACAACAGGTGGGAACGGCCGTTCCGTAACTCAATTGACGACGACCCAGGTGGGTAAAAAAGAGCAACAGTAGGCAAGTTGGCCCAAAAACATCACGGAAATTAGGAGATTCTACATCATGAAACACAAGCGACTCTACACGCTTTTTATCATCTTTTTGCTGGTTTTGATGGTGGGACTGCCCATTTTGCGGTTGTTTATCCGATAACGGCCGTTCTCACACCTTCTTTCAAACATCTTATAGTTGCTCGTTACAGTAAACAGGGGGAGAAATCGGCTGGAAAAAGATGAACTAAGTGGCACACAGGTAGAAATGATGACAGAAGACACCCAGAACGAGAACGCAATGTTGATAGCCCTCGATGGGTCGCGTCCGTCGCAGGTAGCGGCGGCTCTCGCTGTCCAAATTGCCCGACAGGCATGTTGGTCCGTTCGCGGCCTGTTTGTGGTGGATGAACGGCTCGTCGTAGAGCCAGATGCCAATTTGGAAAAAGAGCTGGGCTACCATCCTGGCAATGTGCTCACCTCGGATGAGCGGGCCGACTTGCTCAGAAAAAAGGGAGACGCTGCGCTGCGTTGGTTAGAAGAACAGGGCCAGACCGAGCATGTAGCTGTTGACGCCAATCTGATGTTTGGCGGCCTGCCAGATTTAATCATCAATCAGGCACAACAAGCCCGCCTGTTGGCCTTGGGGCGTCATGGCTATGCCCACCCGCATAATTTAGGCCATCACTTTCGCGCCATAACCCATGCCATGCCGACTTCATTGCTCATTGGCGGTGAAGAAATGCGGCCCATCCAGCGGCTATTGCTGGCTTGCGACGAGCGCCTGTCCGACGAAATGCTGGCCTGGGCCAGCCGTTTTCAGCGTCTCTGGGAGGCGCAGCTGTGGGTTCTGATAGCGGCCGAAAATGAGACAGCCTCACAAAACATAGAAGCGCAGATTGCCGCCAGCGGTTTATCTAATGTTGAGCTTATCCGACGCTCAGAGGATACGGCCGTTGCCATTTTAACAACCAGTCGAGCGCGAAATATCGATCTGATTCTCATGGGAAATCAGCGGAACAATGCGCTGCACGATTGGTTAGCTGGCAGTTCGTTGAATGAGGTGCTGCGCAACAGCCCTTTGCCGCTGTTTGTCATGGATACAGCATAAAAAACGATGCCAGACTTTGCCCCCCAACTTTGAAATTACGAAAGAGGAAAAATAAAATGAAAACAAATCATTATTTGAGACGAATGCTCGCTGGATTTTTGCTGCTGGCCGGGCTATTGGCCGCTTGCAGCGCCACAACGGCCGCTCCCACGGCTACGGCAACGGTTGCTGCCCCAGCAACCACACCGGCCACAACACCGATTCCCATCGACATACTTGCCCCGGCCAACAATATCGCGGCACAAAACGCCGCCCAAGCTTTGGCCCAAACTTTAGGCGTTGATAAAACGGCCGTTTCCTTCGACAATCTTGAACCGCAAAGTTGGCCCGATTCCTGCCTGGGCATTGAAGCACCCGGCATGATGTGCGCCCAGCATGTGGTTGATGGCTATCTGGTTACGATGCGTGTGGCTGGGCAGCAGTACGCCTATCGCACCAACGCAGATGGCAGCGAATTGGCCGCCGAGGTGGCCGTCACCTGGATGCGTGAGGGCGGCATCGCTGGTTTTTGCAACGAGCTCATCATCGACGTTACCGGTATGATGACCGCTTACAGCTGCGAAGGCATGCCCTACACCGAAGTGGCCCAGCAGTTGCTTAATCCCGAACCGCGTCAGCAGCTTTATGATTGGCTAAACACACGCCAGCCGTTCGATTACGAACAATCAGACAACGCTGTAGCCGATGCCATGAGCATTACCCTCAGCTTTAACGGCCACGGCGATGCGGCTGCCAGCGACACTGAACAAAGCAACATTGAGGCATTTGCGGCCCAGTTCTATTCCCAGATGGCGATGGTTGAAGTGACCCCCACACCCGCAGTGACGGAGGAGGCTGCCTGCACCGTTGTGGCCAACAGTGATGTCACCCTTTACAACCGCCCAGACACGGCTTCGGGCGAGTTTGGCACGCTGGCGGCTGGCGAAACGGCCGTTATGATGGGCCAAACGGCTAATGGTTGGCTGGGGTTTGATCCCGGTGTGGCGCAGGCGGCCAACGTGGGCATCTTCCGCCTGCGCTGGGTGGCGCCCGACAGCGATGTCACGCAATCTGGCGGTTGTGCCGTGCTGACGGAATACCCGTCCATTTCGCCTACTGCCTGCTATGAGATGGCGATGGCCGATACGCCTGTGTATGAACAACCGGACGATACGGCCGTAACTATCGCCACCCTCCCCGCTGGTGAATACACCGCCATCACCGGCAAAACCGACCAGGATTGGTACCAGGTTGACCTGAGCGACGGCACTCTGGCCGACAGCCACGGCGGTGAAATCGGCTGGATCACTTCGGCTGCGGTCAACTTTAACGGGCAATCTTGCAGCAGCTTGCCGACCGTCATGCCTTAACCCGTTCACCTCCCACGCAAACCAGAAGGCAAACGCGGCTGTCAAAATTAGCAACAGCCGCGTTTGCTGCCGACCCCTTCTAAATCCTCTCCCTTCTAAATCCTCCCCCTTGTCGCGCCATACAATACGTCTTTTGACGTAGGTTGCGTTGTGCCAGCTTTAACTTTGCGCCGATGTGGAAACGGCCGTTTCGCCCTAAGCTATTCAATGTTGGCTGATAAAGTCTATCTCGCTGCTTTTCACGAATGGTTTCGGGTAGCCCAATCGCCAGCTTCTAATTTGTGTTAAGGAGACAAACCACAGCATGAACACACCGTTGTTAACTAAATTGGAAACCCTCGGGTATTACAAACTGCCGCCCCGTCATGAGAATTGTCTCGGCCACACGGGGCTGCTCATTCTCATGCGGCGCGAGCCACCTACGGGGGATGTTGCGTTTAACCCGGAAACTATTCACCTGCGGTTGTTAGATTGGGACGGTAAGGCACATTGGACAACGTTTAAAGCCACCACGCCATTTCCGATGTCGCGGGTGGTTTGCCCCGGCCTTATTACCATCCATTCAAGCAAAGGGGAAGAGGCCAAATTTTTTGTTTTTGGCGGTTCGCTGGAAGCGCATGATGAAGCGCCCGGCGAAAAGGTGTACTCGCTGCGCTCATCGGCCCCGGTGCTGGAATTAACCTCACAAAAAACCACCGCCGCCGACCAGATGGCTTCAGAAGTTGAAGCGGTTTGGGGGCGGCTCCAGGCGTCTTGGGGCATGGGGGAAGAAGCGTTTTGGCATCACCTGACGAAGGTTCACCCCTATCGTTTGTTTGTGGCCACGCTGCAAAATCTTTTAGACCAGTATGAGCACAAATCGGAGCTGCACTACAGTTCCTTGCAGCAAGCGCTGCTTCACAGCCTGAAGCAGGAGAAGGCCTGGCTGCAAGCAAATGACCAATGGCCTCAACCCATGCCTGTGTTAGCCGATTTGTAGCGGCGATGCTCATTTCATTCTCCGAGTCACCGTAAGAAAGTTGATGACAGATAAATTTGCTCCAGGCGGCCCCGGCATTCCGCCACGCTGGACCTCCAGCGCCAAAAGTGGTGTGGGCACGGCGTTTAATGCGGGCAGCCGCGTCTGGTTTACCCTCAGCCACGGCATCTTCAACGAAATTTATTACCCGCGCCTGGACAGCGCCTGCGTGCGCGACATGGGTCTGATTGTGACCGATGGCGAGGCGTTTTTCTCGGAAGAAAAGCGGCATTGCCAGCATGAGGTGGCGTATCTGGCTCCTGCCGTGCCTGCCTATCAGCTAACCAACACGTGCCAGAACGGCCGTTACACCATCCGCAAAGAAATTGTGGCCGATCCGCAGCGGGATGTGGTCTGGCAGCGCACCCAATTTACGCCCGATCAGGGCAGCCTGGCCGATTATCATCTGTACGTGCTGCTGGCCCCGCACCTGGGCAACCGAGGTGCGGGCAACACGGCCTGGGTGGGCACCTACAAAGGCGTGCCCATGCTGTTTGCCCAGCGGGACGGGCTGGCCTTGGCCCTCGCCTGTACCGCGCCCTGGCTCAAGCGGTCGGCTGGCTTTGTGGGCACCTCTGATGGCTGGCAGGATTTAAGCCAACACAACGAGATGACCTGGGCTTATGAGCGCGCGGAAAAGGGCAATGTGGCCCTCACTGGCGAAATTGATCTGGCGGCGGGAAACGGCCGTTTTGATCTGGCATTGGGGTTTGGCCTGACGCCAGAGGAAGCGGGACATCGCGCCCACGCGGCGCTGCTGGATGGTTTCGATCTGGCACGCCAGACCACCGTCGCTGAATGGCAGGCGTGGCAAAATGGGCTGCCGGCTGTCGGGGCGGCGGTTGCGGGTGAAGATGGCTTGTATCGCATCAGTACGGCCGTTATGCGCACCCACGCTGGCAAGCGATTCCCCGGCGGCTGCATCGCCAGCCTGTCTATCCCCTGGGGCTTTGCCAAGGGGGATGACGATTTGGGCGGCTACCATCTTGTCTGGCCGCGTGATCTGGTGGAAACCGCTGGTGGGCTGCTGGCCGCCGGAGCCCTGGAAGACGCCCGCCGCATCCTCCAATTCCTGCAAATCACCCAAGAAGCGGATGGCCATTGGCCGCAAAATATGTGGCTGGATGGCTCGCCCTATTGGGGTGGCCTGCAAATGGACGAAACCGCGTTCCCCATTTTGCTGGTCGATATGGCGCTGCGGGCCGGGGCCATCACCGATGCTGACCGGGCACGCTATTGGCCGATGGTGCGCCGTGCTGCCCAATTTTTGGTGCAAAATGGGCCGGTCAGCCAGCAGGATCGCTGGGAAGAGGACCCTGGCTATTCGCCTTTTACCCTGGCGGTGGAAATTGCCGCATTGCTGGTGGCGGCTGAGCTGGCCGAGGCGCAAGACAACGCAGCCATCGCCCAATTTTTGCGCGAAACGGCCGACGCCTGGAACGCCAACATCGAGCGCTGGACGTATGTGACGGGCACGCAACTGGCCCAGGAAATGGGGGTGGCTGGCTACTACGTGCGCATTGCCCCACCAGAAACGGCCGATGCGGCGTCACCTGCAGACGGATTTGTGCCCATCAAAAATCGGCCGCCGGGGCAAAGTGTGGCTCCGGCCCAAAATATCATCAGCCCGGACGCGCTGGCGCTGGTGCGTTTTGGTTTGCGCGCCGCCGATGATCCGCGCATTGTTAACACGGTGAAAATGATTGATGTCCAGCTAAAAACGGAAACGGCCGTTGGCCCCATCTGGCACCGCTATAACGACGACGGGTACGGCGAGCATGAAGATGGCGAACCGTTTGATGGGACGGGCATTGGCCGAGCCTGGCCCTTGCTCACTGGCGAACGGGGGCATTATGAATTGGCTGCCGGTCGCCCGGAAGATGCGCAGAAGATGCTGGCGGCAATGACGGCTTTTGCCAACAAGGGCGGCTTTTTACCCGAGCAAATTTGGGACGCGGCGGATATCCCGGAAAAGGAACTGTTTTTTGGCCAACCGGCGGGTTCCGCCATGCCGTTGGTGTGGGCACATGCGGAATACGTGAAGCTGTGCCGCTCTCTGGCCGACGGCGTACTGTTTGACAGGCCGCCGCAAACGGTTAAGCGGTATGTGGAGCAGCACACAAAGTCACCTCATGCGATCTGGCGGTTTAATCACAAGTGCCGCACCATGCCTGTGGGGCAAATTTTGCGGCTGGAGTTGATGGAAACGGCCGTTATCCATTGGAGCAATGACAATTGGCAAACCACCCAGGAAACCCATACGCGCGATACCGGGCTTGGCTTGCATATTGTTGATCTGCCAACAGAAAAACTGGGAGCAGGGACAGAAATTGTGTTCACGTTTCGCTGGCTGGAAGCGGATCGCTGGCAAGGCGAAAACTTTACTGTGCAAATCCAATAAACCAGATAGGCATCGGGGCAGTGGAATTAGCTTGTTTTGCCATCTATCGTCATGCGCTTTGTTGCTGTTATAATCCCATACTATGAATGAGATGACGCTCTTAAATCCTGTTCCTTTACGCGCCCAGTTTCCGGCGCTCCAGTTAGAAGTTAATGGTAGAACGGCCGTTTACCTCGATGGCCCCGGCGGCACCCAAGTTCCGCAAGGTGTCATAGACGCCATGAGCGGTTACTTGCGGCACGGGGGCAGCAACTCCGGCGGCCCCTTCCTCACCAGCCAGTACACGGATGACATCACCAACGCCGCCCGCACTGCCATGATGGACCTTTACAATGCTCGTCGTCCCGACGAGATTGTCTTTGGCCAAAACATGACCAGCCTCAACTTTAGCTTGAGTCGGGCCCTGGCCCGCACCTGGCAGCCTGGCGATGAAATCATTGTGACCCGGTTGGATCATGATGCCAATATTTCTCCCTGGCTGTTGGCGGCCCAAGACAGCGGTGTGATTGTCCGCTGGCTGGATTTTGATCCTACCGACTGTACCCTTCGCCTGGAACATCTGCCCGATTTGCTCAATGAGAAAACGCGCCTGCTAGCCATTACCTACGCTTCCAATGCGGTGGGCAGCATTACGGACATCAAACGCGCTGCGGAACTGGCCCATGCTGCCGGGGCGCTCGTTTTGGTGGATTCTGTTCACTTTGCGCCGCATGGTTTGCTGGATGTGCAGGCTCTCAACTGCGATTTCCTTATCTCTTCATCCTACAAGTTTGATTAGACACAACAAACAAAGCTTCCTGCCCCAGTGCGCAACTCAAATACACCACTTTTTCTTCGTCTTCAAAATTTAGCTTCGCCTGTACATTTAGCGCTTCGATTATATGACGTTTCACTTCAAAATCGTCTTCCTCGTCAATATTAACAAATCTGTTTTCAACTCTTCCAGCGAATTCCATAACCGTTTGAATTTGCTCTTTTGTGGCCTGACTAGCCTCAATTTGAATGTTTATTTCCTCCTGTTCTTTTTGCAAAGCTTCCAAAGTGGTTTCCAATCGATGTTTCCTGTCAACCAGCAAATCTTTTTCAATGTTCCCACTCAGGTACAAGTCAAGCAGCCTGTCTAGTTTTTGTTGAGCATCGTGAATAAGCTCATTAGCCAAATCCAATCTCTGATACAAAGGGGCAAGTGTTGCTTCAATTTGTTGAAGGTAAAGAGAATAACCTTCTTCCAGCTTTTCTGGCTCCAAGAAAATAGTTTTGATCCATTGCCAGGCTATTTCATCCACATAATCAGCACGATAATAATATTTATTGCCACAATCTTGCGAATAATCTCGATAGCCAAGTCCAGCCATGCATCGATAATATTTGTAATATTTTTCACTCTTATTGCCCCCACCTAAAGCAGCCGTCATTTTGGCACCGCACTCAACGCACTGAACCTGCTTACTCAATAAATAATTATGCTTTTGGTTCCGTCGGGATTTTTCTTTATTCGCCTGGCGACGTTTCCGAGCAATTTTCCAGCTGGCCAAATCAACAATAGCTGGAACTTCGACCGTAATCGTATGTTCTTTAGGGTTTTTCTTACGGCCCTTTGGTGTGCGCCCATATTTGCCATATCGCCAAACGCCAATGTAGGTTTCTGAAATCAAAAACCTGCTTACGGTTGCATGCGACCATTTCTTACTTTTGGATGTTGGCGTTGGAATACCTGCCTCGTCGAGCTTTTGACAGATCTTTCTAATTGAATAAGGACGCTCTTTTCCTTCCCCTACCGTATACCACTGATAAATAAGCCGAATAACAACAGCTTGTTTTTCATTAACGACCAGCTGATATTTGTCGCCATTATGAATCAGATCATAACCATAAGGTACTCTCCCATGGACCATAATACTGCCTCGACGAATTTCACGCCGACGGCCTCTTATCATTCGCTCGTTAATTTTGGTGCGTTCGTAACTGGCAATTGCTGATTTAATGGCCTTGTTGAGATTTCCTTCCGGCGTATCTGGATACTCCCCTAAAACATAAACAACATTGACGTTGTTTCGTTTTAGTTCACCCTCAATCATAAATTGTTTTCCGATGTCGCGTGACAGTCGATCGATTTCTCGAACTACCAAAACATCATAGTTTCCATTATGTGCCATCTCTACTGCCTCATTTAATTGAGGCAAATGGTAGCTGGCACCACTGGCACCTTTATCATCCTCAGCGAGTTCTGCTACAATGTGCCACCCTTTTTCCTTGGCGTATTTGCGACACATATCAAGCTGGCTGATCAGATTTCTACCTTCGTTTTTTCTATCATCGCTACTTACACGTGCATATAAAATTGCTCTTTTTGTCATGATTGTTGTCTCCATATTATTCGTGTTCAAAAAATTAGTGGCTGCATCTCTTCAATTGTTAGCAGCCCTATGACAGCAGCTCCCACCCTTCACCGTTCCGCCTTAGCTGTCCGGCTTCTTCTAGCTCACGAACATAGTTGGAAACGGTGGTTTTAGAACGGTCAATTTGACGGCCGATGCGGGAAAGGCTGGCGTCTGGGTGCTCGGCCACAAACGTCAGGAGCATCTGCATCGCCTCGGCCCGGCTGACCGCATCTTTCTCCG
Source organism: Ardenticatenaceae bacterium (assembly GCA_020634565.1). Taxonomy (GTDB): domain Bacteria; phylum Chloroflexota; class Anaerolineae; order Promineifilales; family Promineifilaceae; genus Leptofilum. The sequence goes on along the minus strand of JACKBN010000026.1, from coordinate 12,073 downwards.
CCTTAACCGCTCTGGCCCGTTCAATACTGTGAGATTCCTCAGCATTGTCTGCATCTGGGTAATCGGTTGGAACGGCAGTTTCTGTTCGCGTCGTTTTGCTAACCGGCTGCCGTTTCCGTTCCTTGTCTGCTTGCTTTACGGCCGTTTCCACATCCGTGCCCAAGATTTCCGCCAGGGCCAGAACAATGAGCGAAACGAGCCCGGTGGCTGCCAGCCCGATAAACGCCTGAACAGGATCTAAACTTCGCACGGTCGCCAGCGTTAGCGTTGCTCCCTGAACGGCCATAAACCCTTCGGCAATGTTGGCCACGGCCGAAACAACGACGACAGCAATTAGAACAAAGAGAAAGAAACCCGGTGACTGTTTGGTCCGCCGCAGTTCGCCAATCCGCAGAGAGAGGCTAACGACCGCTGCCTCGATGCCAAACGCGGCCACGTAGCCAATAACCGCCGGATGGACATACCGGGCCAGCAAGCCGCCGGTATGGACCAGGGTGTAGGTTAATAGGGCCAACAGCGAGAGAACGGTGACGCCAATCTGTATTTTTGCTTTCATCTGCACCTCCAGGAATAAAAAACGCCTCACCACTGCTGCCAACGATGAGGCGAAGGAACGATAGGGGTGACCTGTTTTGCGGGAAACAAAAAGGACAACCCGTTGCGCTGTCGCCAGGGTTGCCCGTGAAGCACGTGTCACCGAGGTGAGACGTGTGCTAAAATCCGGTCAGCCCGTTCGCTGCTAACTCAGCGGATGGGTCAGGGCTACGTTAGTGGTGCGAACACTGCGTGGCCCGTCTTAAGAGATAGATATGTTACAATATGTAACGTATTATAGCTTTTTTAGAGAGCCTTGTCTACCGTTTCGGGCCGCGGCGTCCGTCAGTAGAATCCTGGGCTTCTTGGAGGTAATCCAACAGCGATTGGCGATTCACCTGCCAAACGGTGCCGAATTTCTGGGATTTAATTTTTCCGTCACGGATGAGCCTTCTAAGATGATAAGGATGATACCCAGAAATCTCGATGGCCTCCCGCGTTGTAATCCACTCTTTATCCATGAGCCAGATTCTACCGTGTTACCCTGCCTATGCAATTGGCATTCTCATCTATTCAATTGTAAAAGTTCTGCTTTGGCCATCGTTGGGCCAGGTGTGCCAACTAAGCCAAGCATGCCAACTATGCCAACCTGAGGGAGCACAGCGGCACGTCAGTGCTAATTGTCATTGTGAGAAGTTAATGGCCATTCCAGCCCGTAAGCTGTGGCCCATCGCTTCAATTCTTTTTCCGTGACCAGCCACTGCCGCTGTCCCCTGCCGCCAAGTCGTGTTGGCTTGGTCAACCGCATCTTGCGCAAGGCCATGCCTACCTGCTGGGTCAGGCTGCGATTGGTGTCCAAAGGGATATCCAGTTCGACGGCGATCTCCATCAGTTCATCAACCAACTGGCTCGAACTAAACAGCCAGTGCACCTGGTTGCCATGGGCCATGTGGTTGGCATGGTTGGCACAGTTGGCATGGTTGGCACAAAACTGGAGCAAACTGCGCAGAACTAGGCTTGGGAAATCGTCCGTTTCCAGCTGCGGCCGTTCCGCCTGGTAGTCCCAGGAAAGCTGTTCCAGCCGGTTCCACAATCCCCTACATCCCTCATCATCCAGCCAGCGAGCCACCGCCAGGATGGAGCGCCACGGCTCTAGATTTCGTCCCGTCAACCGCGCTTCCTGGTTGACCAACCCTTCACACAGCTTCACCACCGGCAGATAGAACAATCCCAGACACCACAAATCATCGATGAGCTGCCGCCTGTCGTGGGGCCACAACTTGCGCTCCAACGGGTCGGCATTGGCCCGGTAGCGATCCGGGGTGCGAATCTGAGGGATGATGATCGTCCGGCTGGCCAGGACATTGTCCGGCAGATGGATGGCCGAGAATAGGCGAAAAGAAAAGGTATTGACGTGCCGGGTGACCCAGTTCTGCTCAGCATCCTTTTCCTTCAAAGGAATGGTGCTGCCGCGCCGGTTGCCGGCCAGCAAGAGCGCCCGCTTCTCCGAGCTGGTGCTGCGTGGATCGGCCAAATCTTCGGCATCGTCAAAGGCCAATGTGGCTCCGTAATCCGCCAGGTCACGCAAAGCGGCAAAAGAACCGCTGGCCTGCACCAGGTAACCGAGATAGGCCAGCTCAGCCACAACCAACAGGAGCTGCGTCTTGCCGCTGCCCCGGTCGCCGTTGGGCCAGAGATAGCTGGTCACGGTAAAGGCATCCAGGAACCAGGTGGCCAAGATGTAGCAGGCCACCAATTCGGCCATGGTTTCCTGGTCGGCCAGAGAGTGGTCAAAGTCGATGAAGCGGTTGACCACATCCTTTACCTGCTGGAAAACGGCCGTTGGCTGTGACCGATAGCCTGCGGCATACGCCTTCATCCCTTTTGAGGAAAGCAGCCGTTCAGGCAAGGGGATTTCCGGCAGGTAAATCTCCAGGGGCAGCTTTTCCAACGGTTGTTCCCAGCCATCACTGAAGATCTGGCCGTCATCGCGCAGGATGAACAGACGCTGTTCATGGCTTTGCAGCGGCGGGTCATGCCGCACGATGGTGCCGTCTTTCTTCTGGGTCTCACTCCGCGAGATTTTGACATAGCACCAGGTAGCGGCATACGCTCGGCCGTTAATCAGTGACAACGGCCGTACCAGCCGGGCCGGGGCTTCGTCCAGCAGTTCCACCTTCGGCGGTGCCGCTTTCGGTTCCGGTCGCGGTCCCTGGGAGAGGGCAATAAGGTCATCAATCCCCTTACCCGTGGCAACCAGCCAATCATCAACGCCGGTCTTGCCACTATCCAGATGGGGCAGGTGGACGTGATGCACTACCGCCCCCTTTCGCTTGAGATGGTCAGTAAACCGCACCAGCGCCTGGCGCACGCCGTGTTTGGTCATGACGTCGGAATCGAAGACGATATAAACCGGCCGCTTTTCCCAGGCGATGTAATCCAGATCGTTGGTAAAAACGGTGCCGCCGTATTTATTGCGCTGCTTCCAGTTCCAGACGCCGGTAAGGGCGATGGCACAGGCACCTAGTGAAGCCAAAGCGTCTCCCTTCTTCTGCCCTTCAGTGATAAACAAAGGCACAGAGGGGTCCACCAGCTTCGGTTGGCAGATGGGCGGGCAATCTACCCGCACCGGCTCCCCTTTGGGCTGCTCGTACTTGATGACCTGCTGGGGATGGGTGCCATCGGCCAGCTTCTTGCGCCGGTTCTCCACCACGCGCGGGTTATCTGGCCGGAAGATGGCCGGACCGGGTTGTCCGTCGGTGGTGTGCAGCGGCAGCAGCAGGCCTGGCACCCGGCACTGGCTGAGGCCAAAGCCCAGCTTGACAAGATCGGCTTCATCGGTGATGGTGCGGTAGCCGCGGGCGGCTACCACCTCATCACTGATGCCTGACCCATCCCGCAGCATCGCCAGATGTTTTTCGGAAAGCGTCAGGGTCTTACTTGCCATTCGTGCCCTTTCGTTTCGACGGCCGTCGTTGTCGGACCGCTACATTGTTAGGTTCATCCGGCTCGCCCCAGTCGGGTGAAAGGATGATGGCATACACGCGGGCCAGCAGCTTGGCCCGTTCTTCTTTTGAGACTGGTTCTAAAAGCAATCCCGAGCGTTCCATGACTTTTCCTCCTCAATTTTCTTTACAGTTGGTTTTGGTCGCGGCGGCCGGGGCACCAACCCCAGCTCCTCTGCTTTCTCCAGCGCGATGACTCGCATCGTGTCGCTGCGCGAGCGGCGCAGGTGCCGAGCCAGCGTATCGATAATCCGCAACTCACGCTCGGTGACTCTGGTGTGGACATAGGCATCTCGTTTTTCGTTCATGTGAACCTCCGTTGGGTGGCAGATAGATTTGGTTGGGGCCACCTGTCAATCAAAATAGCGGGTAAACGAGTCACTGTCACCCGAAATTGACACAATTGACAAAGTTGATCCCAAAGTTGACGAAGTTGACACGGAAATTGACAAAACAAGGAGCTAGACTGGTAGCCATCGAGGGTGCACCGCACAAAAAAACGCCCCACGAGACAAATCGTGAGGCGTTGGCAAGGCAGCAAAAAGGGGCACACGCAGCTAATTCAACGAAGATCTGTTCCCTTTTCCCTCGAATCCCTTTCATCTTGGGCCTGGCGGTGGCGTCGGTTTTTATTGTTTTTGACCTCCTCCTTTCCAGCCTGCGTCACCGCCGCCCACACGTCTTCCTTCAGATTATTTCTAAGGTATGAGAGCAGCTCCGAGATTTCTTTCTCGTTATGCCCCGAATAGCGGCGCAGCCAGGTTTCTACGTTCCAGCAATACTCGACATCATCCCAGTGGGTCACCAGCTCCGGAATTTTGCACAAGGTGTTGCGGCTGGGTCTTTTAATCCACTTACTTATTTCATTGATGTCCTGCACCCACCCCCTTTTGGCTATCTGCCGCTGCCGTTCTGCTACCATACGGCAGACTTTGGCCAGCGTCTTGCCATAGAAGCGCGGCGGATCCATATACCGGTACAGTGTTTCATCATCATCTGCGGGCATTGGTTCTGATTGTGGTAGGCGGGGCAACGGCCGTTGGCCTGGTTCTTGATTTCCTTCCCCGGCTGTCTTGTCCAATTCATTAGTCAGGGCCGGCTCTACAGGGACATCCTTCTTAAAGAAACCATTGCCACTGTGAAGCCAATCTACCTCGCTGGATTCACCGGTTAGCCAGCCCTTTTGCTGTTGATTGGAAGCGCCGTCAGCCGCTGTTGGTCTTGGATGGGGTTCATCATCCTCGGGAAACGGCCGTTCACTCCCCAGCTCCTCCGTTTTCTCTCTGCCAGCCGTGCTTTTGTTTTCATCAGGCAAATCTAGCCTGACGGGATCAGGTGCGGAGCCAGCAAAAGAGTGATCCTGCAAGACTGACGCTGGTTCCATTGGATCAGAATGAGCACTTTTGACAAATAACTGGCCTCTCTCTGTGGTCTCTACCGTTGTGCTATGAGCCATCGCTGCTTGAGCGGCCGCTGTCGCCTTGGCGGTCACAACAGTTTCGGCAGTCAGGTCTAGCTTTTCTGCAGGTGCACCATCGCCGGCATCTGGTAAAAGCACCTTGGTCATCAGGTGGATATATCCCCGCAGCAGGTTGTACAGCGTGTCCAGTTCCGCCAGCGGTGCCAGCTCGGCCCAGCCGATGAAGATGCGCAGAAGGGTTTGCTCCGTTGACAGTTCTGTAAACTGAAGCCGGGCCATCAGCAAGTCGTGCTTAGGATTATCCATTTCCTCTAATGCCAGTAAGGGATGCTTACCCTCAGCAGCGTGGAATAGCTCAACGACTACCTCATCGACGGTTTGTTCCTGGCGGCGGACGTGGCGAAACAGCTGATATTCGTACAGCCACCTCTCCATCTGACGGATGAGCGGATTGGATGACAGCTTTAAATAGCCGGTGCGCCAGAGAAACGTGGCCATGTCATTGTTGGACACGCGGCTGACGTAAAGTGTCGTGTCAGGAATCTTGAGCGGCAGGAGCCGCCGCTGCGCCACAAGTATCTGCTTGATGTTTAGATGCAGAGCCAGCAGAGAAAGTGCCTGCTCCCGGCCACACGGCAGGAGAAAATCTAGCCGCTCCATACTGGGTACGGAGCGACCCAGGGTATAACAGTTTAGATAGGATCGATTCATATTTTTCTCCAGGTCAATATAAGTTTTCTGTTCTGATTCACCTCTGCCACCGGGCCGCCTGCGATGATACATGAGCCCAGTGGCAGGTTTGGTTTAAGTTCTCTACCGGAGCCGAGATCGGGCAACGGATAGAGACTTCTTGGATTCCTCTTCGGCTGTCTCCTGTGGTTCCAGCTGACCGCCCGCTCTCTCTTGTGCCGCAGTAGGGTCTGAACTGGTTTTCTCACCATCTGGCTCGTCTAATTTGGGTGGCTCACCGACAACGGCCGGTTTCTCACTATCATCCTTTCCATCTGCCACCATTGGCACAGTCGGTACAGCGCCCGCAGCAACCAAAACCTCAGCAACCTGTTGGGTTAAATCTGGCAGTTCTGGCAGCCATCGACCATAGATTCGGGGCATTGCCGCAGTTGGTGGCGGCACGGGTGGCTGTCGTTGGGGGAAATCCTCCGGCAGCTTCACCGGCTGGCCGAGGACACAGTACGGCCGTTCTCGCTGGGTTACCAGCAGGACGTGATCCTCCGGCCAGGCCATCATCTCCTCGGCTGACACGACCGGCACCGTTTCACCGTCCTCATAAAGACAGGTACCGTAGCGCCAGGCCATGTGAGCAGCCGTTTCTCTATCCCGTGGCGGATACCAAAGCTGGTGCGCAAACTGCCCGGCCAGCGTCGCCCCAGACCCGGCCGGAGCTTTTGTCGCCAGCGCAGCAAGTGAGGGGGTAATGAGAATAATGGTAATGCCATAGTCAGCAGCGGTGGCCAGCAGCTGGGCAAAGTGGGGTAACCGGCCGGCCAGAGCCGCATCCAGCACCAACAGCATTGGTTGACCGCCGCCATAGGTCTGGTGTTCGGCCAGCTGGCTGTTGACAATTGCTGCCGCCAATCCGTCGATCTCTGCCAACTGAGAAGCTGTGTAGGTGAGATACACGCTCCCTTTTTGTCCTGTCCATTTCTCGGGAACAACAGCCCCCTTTATTTCCGGCGTGGCAAACGTGTTGTACGCTTCCTGGTAGCGCCAAAGCTGGTGGCTGAACCAGGAAAAGGCCTGCACGGTGGCTTCATCGTAGATAGCCAAGTGGGGCGGCTGTCCTTTGCTGAAGTGACGAACATACAGCCGTGCCTGGGGCACCGTTTCCAGAGCAGCCAGGGCAGTAAGCATGTCGGTCAGCGCCAGGTCGAGGAGCAGCTGGAACGGGTTGAGCTTACGGGCGGAGCTGTACAACCCCACGGCACAAAACAGGGAAACGGTACAATTTAGTTGTGCATCATCTGCCGCCTTGCCGGGTCGCCCATTGGATGGCATGAGAAATTGATGCAGCTGGAAGGCTATCTCTGGCTGCCAGAGGCGTAACAGGTCGTTCACCCGCAACCGGTAGCCAGGGAGGGCATAGACCGCTCCCCAAAGGCCTTGGCGCAACGTCCCCGTTTGCCGGTACAGCTGCCCATCCGGGTCCACAACCAGCGCTGACCCTGGCCAGCCCGCCAACGTCAGGATGAGCTGTTCGCGCCAGGGACTGCCGGGAGAGGCAACAATGAGCAGGTGACCCCCATTTTCGGCCGCGGCATAGATAGTTGGGGCAGCGCTATGTGAGACCGGCAGTCGGGCCAGGGGTATTTCGCCCCGCTCAGGCAATTTGGTGGCTGCCTCGTTGGCGGTGAGCCGCCCTTGAGCCAAACGGTGCTGCTTTTGCCGGCGACGATAGTGCCAGGACGTGTACAGGGAATGTATCTTCTCCATTTACAGCTCCAGTCCCCAGCTTTGTGCTTGCTCTCGGGCTTGTTCTAATTCGTCTTCGCTCAATTCTGCACCCAGCTGCTCCAAGTGCTCGCCAGATTGCTCCAGCCCAACTACCTCTCGCTCCAGGGTTTGCGGCTGCTGCTCCAGCGTTACTACTTGTTGCTTCTTAACCGCTTGTGACGGCTCGTGTTTTGCTTCTAACTGCAACGTTTCAGCACGCGCTTGCTCTAGCACCTGCTCCAGCTGCAACTCCCGGGCTGCTGCCTGCTCTTGCTCAAGTGCATCGCGCACGCCTTGCCACCATGCTTGAAACGCCTCTGACTTGATGTGCACTTCCTGCTGACCAAAGGCTAGAGCATGAGCGTGTGGATAGCGGGTGTCTTCGTGCTGAATAAGTCGCCATTCGGGGAAAAGCGGGCCACCGGCGGCCATCGCCCGGTTGAATGCTTCGGCCGTTAGTTGGGTTTCCTTGACGGAGAGAATGAACTGGTGGGTGAGCTCATGGCTCATTCCCTGCTGCCGCACCCATTGCAGCACTTCCTGATGGGCACAGGCTCGGCCGTCCTGGTCCAGCCATTGACCACGCTGTGACCGTAATTCCTGCTCCTTTTCCCGGCCCCGGCCCAGGGCAAAGTATTGGGCCAGCTTGCGCGCCTTGGTGGCCGACCGTTTGCCCGTTGGCGTGCGGTTGGTGAGCCAATCCATGCGGACGATATTGGTAGTCTTGGATTTACTCATTGGCGTCCACCTCCTCGGCCGAAACCACATCTACTGCCTCGCCTTGTAGCTGGGATACCAGCTGGCGCAGAGGCTTCTTGAGCAGGGCACGCTGCCGTCCCCGAGCGACATTTCGCATCTCTTTGTAGCGGGCGCGGATACGGCCGTCCTGGGTAGCGCGGTCTCCCTGGCCAACCTCCATGATTTCCTCGAAGTTTTGCGGATGAGCCACGGCTTCCTGGCGAATCTGCTGGAGCAGCAGCATGGTGGTCAGGTCGTGGGCCATGGCCGCTTCGGCCGCGGCCAGCAGCCCGAGCTTGGCGATGCGGTTGAACTGGCGCTGCATCCCGCGCTCTATGCTGCTGTGGATGAGGGGAATGAGCAGGGCAGTCAGGTCGGCCTCCAGGCCGATAAGGGCCAATGTCTCGATAGCGGCACTGAAGGTCATCTGGTGCTTCTTGGCAAAGGCTTGAATCTGTTCCCGACCAGCGTCGGTCAGAGTGATGGTTTTCTTGCGGGTGGACCCGCTTCGTTCTTGTAGGTTGAGCATGAAAGAATCTCCTCATGTTTGGGCTGGGGCATAGAACCCCAATGGTTGTCTAGCAAATGGAAGAAGGTAAGGAAGACAGGCAACGAACGGCTTTGGCTGAGGCAAACGGACAACGTCAAAATGCCAGCCAACGGCCGTAACGGTGCAAGTATTTAGTTCGTCGAGATGAATGAGGAGATTATGGAGCGAGAAGGAGGATTGCTTGCTGGAACAACGGCAGCGGGGCTTGACCAGCGGGCCATAAATCTGGTGGCCGGTTTGCCTGCCGCTCCTGTAGCTGCCGCCAAAAAGCGGCAGTTTGGGCCTGGACCTGTTTATGTTGCGCACATAGCAGCAGGCTGGGACCGGATGCTACCGCAGCAATGTACTGCCCGGCGCCGCTGACCTTTCCAGCAAAGAGCTTGAGAATTTTTAGAGCGAGATGCCAGGACATGTATTGGCCAAATCCGACAAGACAATACAAGGAAAGCAGGTAGGCGAGAACAAAAAGCAGTTCATCGGCCAGGCTAAACAAATGAAGCCAGGGAATGGTGTGAGTTTTTATCAGGGAGAAAAGTGTGAAGAAAGAAGTAGCTGCGAAAATCGCAACCAAAATAACAGTCGCTGAAAAACGTAAATCGCAGATTAGCTGCTCTAGACGTTGGTGTTTTTCTTTGAGGTAAATAGCTTTATAGATGAGTGCCAGTTTGATCATGGTTTTTATGGGTTGCACCTATGCAGTGGCAAACCGGCAAAAATATGCCACAAAGGTGGCAAACGGGCAACTTTTTACGTCCGGCCGATTTTTACCGCTTTATGTTCTTAACCAAATCTACAAAGCGCCAAAACCCCGGATGTATAATTTGCTGGACGTAAAAATAATCGCCCTATTTCTGAGATTTGCAATTTGAAAACTGTTGATAGCTTCACCTATTTTCGGAAAGGTAAAGATGATGATCCTGACCGGCAAGAAAGATTGTGATCATCCCTTGTTGTCGCAATTTAGACCTGTTTTGGGGTGGGATCATAATCTCTGTGGGCGCATCATTCCCGCCGCTTTATACCCTCATGTGTAGCAAAATCGGGTGGCAGGGCGGGCACGGTTCCTGAAGGCCAAAGCCTTCAGGTTGAACGCCCTGGCGTTCAATCTGGGTGGGCGGGTTGGGAGTTTTTTACCTTAACCGGAAACCGATTTGGCCTTCGTTGAAGCCTGTCCACTTCCCTCGCTGCGATACTCAGACCTCATCTTGCGTCGCAGACCCAGAAAAAGAAAGCCCAACCAGCCTCACAAGGAGACCGATTGGGCTACTTTAATCTTGCCTTGTTGTTGGTCAGGCACACACCGCTGCCAGCTTCCGTTCAACGGCAAAGCTGGCTTCATACAGCCGTTCTTTGGTAATTTCTCCCACCGGACCCAGATGCATCGCCCGCAGCAGCTTCTGCCCATTGACCTGCCGCATCTTTTGCAGCGAAGCTTCAATTTGGCCCGCTCGCTTGCCCGCATTGCGGCCGCGCCGCTTGTAGGTAATGGTGTAGATGCCATGAGGGAAGATGACCATCTTGCGTACGGCCGTATTCAGGAACGTTGGATCCAGCTCTTCAAAGAAGGTGATACGCATCTGGCCGCGCAGCTTTATCATCTCCTGGTGCATTGGGGTTAGCTGCAAATACGGACCCAGGTGCCGTTTGCGCCAGCCCCAGTAGATTTCATAGACTTCTTCGAAGCTGAGGCCAGTACGCTCCTCGACGTGTTCCCAGGTGTACTCTCGGCCGAGCAAGGTGATGATTAGGGCAGCCCGATAGAGCTGCTCTGGGTAAAAGTTACCCGACATTCCGGTCAGGATATAGAGTACCTCCCGCAGCGTTGCTGCCTGGCTTAGCCCCGGCGCTGCCAGGCGACGCAGGACCGTCCATTCCACCGGTCGAGGGACGCGTTCCCACGCTCTGGTAGTGAGTCGATCTACGGCCGTTTGCGGGTCATCGTTGTTATCCTCAGGAAGGGTATCGGCGAAGTTGAGCACCGAATACCCCTTCTCAATGCAGGCCAGAGATTTCCAGCCACCGTTCAAACCACGAATGTGAACCCAGCGGTAGTTCTTCAAGGCAGTGCGCGCCGCGGCATAAGCGTAGCCGGCGGGCGCGTCGGCCAATTCCAGGAAGGTGAGTGCGGCCGTTTGCAGCATATCTTCCCGGTGCATCTGCCAGACGTAGGTGGGGCTATCGGCCAGCGCTTCGCGCACCAGACCACCGGCCCGCTGGAGCAGCTCGGCCTGGCTCCATTCAGACGGGGTTATTTCTGTTAGACTTATCTTCGTGTTACAATTTGTGTTATTCATTTTGCGGTCCCTCATTGACCATAAAATGGGAAGCCGGACAGAGTAGCAGCTCTGTCCGGCTTCGTTGTTTGTAGGGAACAATCTGCTTGTTTAGCGAGACTGCTCCGGAAACAAAAACGGCGTTGGACTCAAAAGATAAGTTCAACACCATGGCTGTTTGTTGTTAGCTGTTTGGTTGTCTTTTTAGAAACGTGGGATTGACTGATGCACCTACGGCCGTTGGCCAAAGAGTGCCGTTCGTAAGGCAGCATCGTTTTTTGCAACCGCTGCTGGATTTAGTCGCGGAGAACGGCCGTTATTCGTCGTTACTACTGCTGGCTTGTTAGCTGTCACCTGGTTCGAGTTACGAATCGCCGTAGGTTCACTTGTGGTTTCCTCGCTCCCCTCACCCGCCTGCTGTGCCAGTGGCAAGAGAATGTCATAGCCTGGGCTGCTAGCACTGGCATAGCCGCGACAATACATCGTTTCGCCTGTCTCAGGGTGAACGAGTTTATGTGAGAACCAGTTGTCACCCTGCTTATTTCTTTGCTGCATGGGTACGCCGTGGTGGGGGCAGATAGGCAATCCTTCGGCCGTCAGGATAGGTTCCCGGCTGGGCGTGTAGCCTCGCGCTGCCAGCCGCCGCATCGTGCCTGGTAGTTCCTCAAAGGTGACTGGAATGTGCAGTTCGTATCCGGTGGGATGGAAGGCGATAATCGTGATTGGATTCATGGGTGCAACTCCTTGTAATTTGTGAATTTTTTTCTGTTTTGGTTTTGTTTGGATTTCTTTGATTTGTCTGGCTGGCCATCACCGGCCCAGACTCCAGCTGAGCAGCTTTTCCTGGCTAAACGGCCGTTGCTGAGTGTAGGCGATGTACGATTTGTAATGGGTCAGGTGCGCCGGCAGCACCGGCTGACCGTTGCCATACTGCGCAGATGCATCGCTGGATACCAGCTGATGAAGGTTGTTCTGCCCCACGGCCGTGACCGCCCGGCCACGAAAGCGACCAGCGTGGCTTCGTTTGGGATGGAGTGGCGCCGGTGCCTCTTTGGTTAGCGGCCAGGCCAGATGGCAGGCCAGCCAGTAAGCCAGCAGATGT
>JACKBN010000025.1 GCA_020634565.1 Ardenticatenaceae bacterium | reverse complement strand
TTTCTGCTCGCAAAAATGTAAGATTCCTCACTTCGAAGACTCCGTTCGGAATGACAAGGAGAGTTTTGATTTGTTCAGAGCCAACCTCTGCTTTTGTCAATCTCTTGGCGTTCAGCAGCGATTTTGGATTGGCAAAACGGCCGTTCAAATTCACCATTGTCGATCTGTTGAAAAAATAACTTTTATTTCCCCATTGAGCTCCATAAACTGATGCCGATGTTTAGCGGTGTCGTCATCAGTTCTCTTTGAAAATGGCTCAAGCAGGCCGATCTTATCTTCACATTCATCAGCAGTTAATGCCCAGATGAAGGAGTTTTCTTCTGTCATTTGAACGCCATTTGCTTCGTGCTTGCTGTTTTGAATTCGCAGGTTGCAGCCGTTGACGGTATCAAAGTTTGCCATAACTTGAACGTCTACGAAATTAGCTGCACCTGTTGCAATCTGACTAAGTGCCTGACTGAGACTCAATGCTCCAGTTTCCTCGGCACCGTAGATCAGAATGAGTGGGCAATCCTGGCAACCATTAGCAAAATACTCAAGCTTCATCACTCAAAATCTCCAATCTCTAATCGTTAATCTCCTCATTTACAATCACCTCAATGGCGGCGGGCAGGCTGGTGACGGTGACTTCGCGCACGTTGTCTTGCGGGTAGGCAAACACCTCGCCGTCGATGTGGATGGGCAAGGGGCGGTCGGCGCGCACGCGGATCTGCTTGTTTTGGCGCATGGTAACCAGGTTGGAACGCATATGCGTGCCGTTGAACACGGCCAGCAGCAGGCTGACCATTTTGAGGCGGCCCATTTTGCTGGCGGTGAGGGTGTCTACCAGATCGTCATCTTGTTTGGCGTCTGGCGTGAGCAAAAAGCCGCCGCCGCCGCGTGGCCCTATGCCAAACGAGATCATCATCACGGTCTGCTCGACTTTTTCAGCGTCGAAGTGGGCAGTGATTTGGGGCATTTGGGAATAGGTGGTGATGGTGCGGATAACGGCCGTTAAATACATCAAAAAGCCGTGGATGCGGGTAATGTTTTCTGTGGCAATAACCACCACCGCGTCGAAACCAATGCCGATGTTGTTGTCTGCGATGCGAAAACGGCCGTGATCATCTTCGATGCGGGCCAGATCGATGGTTTTGGGTTGGCCGGTAAATAGTTGATGAACGGCCGTTTCTACATCCGTCGAAATCTTCAAGCTCCAGGCCAGATCGTTGCCGGAGCCTACGGGGATGATGCCCAGCTTGGCGATGGCCTTGTTGCCGCGCATCAGCCCGTTGACCACATCGCTGATTGTGCCGTCGCCCCCGGCGGCGACCACCACATCATAACCAGCGTCGGCCGCTTGACGGGCCAATTCAATGGCATGGCCGGGCCGCTCTGTTTGCACCAGATCGACGCCGCCGTATTGCTGCGCCACGCGCTCAATGAGTGCTGCCTGTTGGGCTCCCCGGCCCCGATCTGCCCATGGGTTTAAAATGACTTGTACGCGCATTTTCCTCTCCAATAATTGCGGAATGGGTGGTCGCACTTTTGACCTTATATTGTTATCAGTGGAAGGGCTAATTATACGGTACGGCCGTCATAGTACCAATGCCCTAGAGGGCTTCCCGTAGCTTTACACCCTCAAACAAACGTGCTATACTCCGACGCGTAACTTTATGTTACGTCAAGTTAATTTTGGCTGAAAACTGACTGCCCTCATTATGCTGTTTTTGCACCGGTTTTTAGCGCCTGATGGCTCACCAAACCCGTATGTTCGAGCCGAAAATTTTATTGGAAGCGCCACGGCCTTTGCCATGACACATTCACCCAATCGCGACCCGTTTCTGGATCAAATTGCAACCACCCTCAAAAAACGAGGGCTTCATTCTGCTGCTCTGGCTTTTTTGGAGATGGGGCAGCCGTTGGCCTTTATTGGTGGGCAGATGTTGTGGCTGGCTCAGCCAGCGTTGGGCCTGTTGTGGCCCAAGGCGCAGGTTCGTCAGCTGGCCCAATTAATGGAAGATCCCGTGGCTGTGCGTGGTTTAATGGATGCCCTGACCGTAGATGAGGCTGCCGTATGACCCCAATAATTGTCCTGGCAGTTGTCGTTGTTTTGATGCTGCTGCTCTTTTTGCTAACTCGCAGTGTTCAGGCTGGGCGTACGGCCGTTTTGCGGCCGCTCACCAGTTATCAGGGGTTGGCCGGGCAAATTGGCCGAGCCATTGAGTCGGGGCGGCAGCTGCACCTGACGTTAGGGCAGGGTAGTTTGGTTGGTCGGGCCAATCCGACGAGCGTGAGCGCAACGGCCGTTCTGGACAATCTGGCCAAGGATGGGTGTGCCAACGGCACGCCACCGCTGGTTACGGTGGGTGAAGGGACGCTGCTGCCGCTGGCGCAGGCTTCCCTGCAACATGCCCTGGCCGAGGCTGGTCGCTCTGGCGATTTTGATTTGTCGCTTACCCAGTTTGTGGCGCATGATACCGATCCATTTGCTTACAGCGCTGGTGTGGCGGCTCTGTTGCAGCAGCAGCGGGTGGCCAGCAACATTATGGTGGGGCGGTTCGGGCCGGAGCTGGCCATTATGGCTGAGGCGGCCAACCGGCAGCAAATTGATCAGGTCATCGGCACTGATGATCCCACGGCCCTGGCTGTGGCCGTCACGGTGACGGATGATGTGCTGATCGGTGAAGAGTTGTTTGCCACCAGCGCCTATCTGGAAGGCAAGGCCAGCCAGATTGCCAGTTTGCAGCTGCAAGACATTTTACGCTGGATTGTGGTGTTATTTATTTTGGGAACGGCCGTTTACCAACTGGTTTAAGCCGCTCCCGATGCGTATGTAGAACGATTAGATGAAGCTGAAGCAAAGCATCTCCGTTTTTATTGCCGTATTTTTTGGTCTGGTTACGCTCATTGCCCTGTTGTTTAACGTGAGTGGGATCAGTACCGTTATTTTGGGCTGGGCTTCTTTTCTGGCGGCGATTGCCCTTATTTTGGGCGTGCTCAATTTGCTGGCAGTGCATTTAACCCGGCTGTTTGGCGAACGCAATTTGTACAGTGGCGTGTTGGTGCTGGGCATGTTGGCGGTATTTGCAGCGGCCGTTTTGGATGGGCTCACCGGCACTGATAATGTCGGACTGCTCTTCACCTGGGTGCAGGCACCGCTGGAAGCGGCTTTGGCTTCGATGCTGGCCATCTTTTTGCTGCTGTCTGGCGTGCAGCTGCTAAAGCGGCAGCGCACGGGCTGGGCGTTTCTGTTTGGCCTGACGGCGACGGTGGTGCTGCTGGGACAGGCGCTGCTTGCCAGCCGTCTGCTGCCAGCGGGGCTGCGCCAACCTGTTAACCAGGTTGTTGAATTTATACAGACTATCGTGGTCACTTCTGGTATTCGTGGGCTGCTGATTGGCGTGGCGTTGGGTACGCTGCTCCTGAGCTTACGACTGCTGGTGGGTGTGGAACGGCCGTATAACAAATAATGAGCAAAGAAATTAAGTGTAAAGAATGTGGATATGCCAATCCGCACAGCAGTAAATTTTGCAACAATTGTGGGGCAAAATTACCGCTGAGTACGCATATTATTTGCCCCAATTGTGAAACGCCCAATACGCGGGATCGCGTTTTTTGTGATACTTGCGGCACCCGACTGATTCCTGAAACAACCCAGCTCAAACCGGAAGAGCCGGAAGCCAGCCAACCACCAACCAACGAACCTTTTTCTCTGCCCACGCGGCGTCCGGGTGAAACGGGTGAGCTTGATCCCAATGCCGTGCCTGACTGGTTACGCACCGGCAACATTGCTTCAACACGAGGCGCCGTTGATGTTCCAGAAGACGACGAAGATGATGAACCAGAGAAAAAAGGAACCAGTGATTTACCAGACTGGCTCGTCCATGACAGCGATCCCGATCCGATAATCAATGCTCCCACGACCATTTCAACCGAGTTTTACCAGGATTTGCTGGACAAGGCCGAAGATTTGCCCCAGCCTGATGATCTGTTCCCGGATGAAGAAGGGGCTGATTTGCCGGATTGGTTATCTGATGCCGCCGGGGCTGGGCCGC
Source organism: Ardenticatenaceae bacterium (assembly GCA_020634565.1). GTDB lineage: Bacteria > Chloroflexota > Anaerolineae > Promineifilales > Promineifilaceae > Leptofilum. The sequence goes on along the minus strand of JACKBN010000025.1, from coordinate 28,974 downwards.
AATCTCAAGAACCCGTAGATCTCAACGTTGGTCTTACCACCTGGTTAAGAGACCTCAGCGATGAATCTGAAAGTGAGGATACGGCCGTTCCCTCCGAAGAATCTGATGACGATATAAGCGGTGGCCTGACGGATTGGCTGCATGATTTGGATGATCTGGGTGAGACAGGCGACGAACACGAGGCTGAAAACGCCACCGCTTTGGAAGATCTGCTTGGCGAAACGGATGATGAAGCTGATGATTGGCTTCACGAATTGGGCCCAGCCCAAACAGATATTTTTGCCCCGCAGGCAGACGAGCCGGAAAACCTGGAAGATGACGCCCTGCCCGGCTGGATGAATGAGCTTGGCCCCTTACAAACAGACCTGTTAAATCCGCAGCAGATGGCGGAACTGACTGGCCCGCTGGCTGGCCTGGCTGATGATGACGATATTTTTGCTGATGACGAAGCGGGGGAGGATGTTTCCTTCACAAACCTGTTTGAAACCGCCGGCTCAGAAACTGAAACGCTGCCAGACTGGCTCGATGCGGCCGCTGAAGAGGGCGAAACATTTTTGTCGGATTTGCCGTCCGAACTGGCAGAACAAGACACAGGGCCAGAGCCAGATATTGTATCCGAGCCGGGCAGCGACTGGTTTACAGTCGATCAAATTGTGGCGGAAACTGAACTTGATTGGCTAGAAGAAACTGGCAATTTAGGAAACCTGCACGACGAGGCTGAAGTTCTTGAAGAACCGGATGCTGTCGAGGAATTCTCATTTGATGCATTGCCTGATGACTTGTTGGCAGACGATGAGGAAGACGAGTTTGACTTTGACCTGCTGGCTGACCTGGCGGATGAGGATGCCGAAGCGCCTGAACTATCTGGGCTAGATGATGATCTGGATTGGCTTTCAGATATGGAAGCGATTCAGACTGGCAATCTTGTGGTTGAGCCGGAAGAGGAAGATGAAGCAACGGCCGTTCCCGACGAGCTGGAGCTGGATTTTGCAGAAGATCCTGTTTTTGAGGCAGAACCAGAACCTGCCGACGACAGTTGGAATAGTGATGACTTTTTTGCCGAAACGGCCGTTGATGAAGATTTACCCGCCTGGCTTGATCAGCTAGACAAGCCCAAAGAGGTTGCGGAAGCGTCAGGGTCAGATTCGGCGGATACCGAGCTGCCGGAATGGATTGCCAGCATGCGCCCCGGCCAAGGTTTTGCCGGTAGCGAACTGCCCGATGTGTTAGCCGACATGGATTTGCGAGACACGTTGGAAGGCATTCCCGAAGAACTGGCTGGTGCTGAACTGCCAGACTGGCTGCACGGCGCGCCCTTAGACGCAGATACAGCGCCGTCCCCCGTATCGGAAGCGGATACGGAAGGGTTGATGGAAATTCCCGATTGGCTTCAGCCAGAAGGGGAAGACGCCAAGGAGGGCGTGTCTTCGCTCAGCGACGCGCTTGAACCACCAGCCTCAGGCAGTGGCCGTAATGAATGGCGTTCCTTGCTGGAAGAGCTGCCCCCGCTAACGCCCCTGGCCGAAACGCTGCCCAAAGCCGAGATTCCCGAATGGGTGCAGCAGCTAAAACCGACAGAGCTTTCCGGGGAGCCGCCGCGTGAACCGGAAGGGGCGGCGGAAACGATAGGGCCGCTCCAAGGGATGCAGGGCGTCGTAACCATTGAGCCAGCCATCGCTCGTCCCAGAACTGCCATGCTGCCCACTCCTTACGTCACCACGCCAGAACAGGAGCAGCAGGTAGCGCTTTTGCGGCAAATTACGCAAGAAACGCCCGAAACGGTGACAACGCTGTCCGCGAAATCCGCCTACGGCACGGCGGCATGGCTGCGGTTGTCGTTGGCGGTACTGCTTATTCTGGCGGTGCTTGGCGGCTTATTTGGTCCCGATCTGGTCGCTACCAGATTGCCCATTCCTAATAATGTGCAGGCGTTTGAGACGGCCGTTGCTGCCGCCGCTGGCCAGCCCGTTTTAATCGCCATTGAATACACACCGGCGATGGCGGGCGAACTGACGCCGCAGGCAGAACTATTGCTAGAGCAGTTGGCAGCCAACAACAGCCCGGTTCTCATCACCAGCCAATATGCAGCAGGAACGGCCGTCGCCACCGAACTTATAGGGCAAGAGCCCGTCCAAATGATCGGTTATTTGCCGGGAGAAGGCATTGGTTTGCGACAGTTAGGTGATTGTTTGGGTCAGCGTGTGGCTTGTGAACAGTTGAACGGCCGTATGCTGGAACCAGAACTGCAAACCAGCTTGAGCCAGGTTGGCCTAATTATTTTGCTCACAGGGGACCGGGACAATCTGGTGAACTGGATAGAGCAGGTTGGAACCGTCGCTGTGGATGTGCCGTTGGTGGCTGGCGTTACGCAAGCGCTTACGCCGCTGGCCAGCAGTTACGCGAGCACAGAACAGCTAAGCGGTTTGCTGGGCGGCACGCCCGATGCTGCCGCTTATGAGCAGCTTGTCAATGCATCGAGCGATGCGGTACGGACCCAGCTAAACGCCCAAATTTTTGGCCAATTGCTGGCCGGGGTATTGCTGCTGATTGGATTGATAGCGTACGGCACCACCGGCCTCATGAATAATCGGCGGCAAAAAAAGTAGGATGATCATTCGGTAAACGCAATGAGTGAACTCGTAGGACTCATCATCGGCATACTGCTGACGCTTTTTATTTATAGCTACCTCATTGGCGATAATCCGCTGTATCGGATTTCGGTTCATTTGCTGGTGGGCGTAAGTGCGGCTTATGCTGTGGTGGTTGTGGTGCGTCAGCTGCTACTTCCTATCTGGCAGCAAATTCAGGCCAATCCTACGGGGGCCGATTCGGTCATCTGGTTGGTGCCGATTTTGTTTGTTTTGATGCTGTTGACCCGTCGCTTGCCCAGCGTGAGCTGGTTGGGTAACACCACGTTGGCTTTGCTGGTCGGTGTGGGTGCGGCGGTAGCGTTGCTAGGTAGTCTCACCGGCACACTCTGGCCACAAATTGTTAATGTCCGCCCGGCTACGCCGCTGCAAGGCATTGTGATTGCGGTCTTGACGATTTCCACGCTGTTGGCCTTTCAGTTTACCGCTTTGCGGCCGCGCAGCAGCGGCATCTGGCAGCCAGGAATTGGGCAACGAAGTGTTGCGGTCATAGGCCGCATTGTGCTCACCATGACATTTGGCGCTTTGTTTGCCATGCTTTTGAGCACGGGCCTTATTTTATTGGCAGAACGGTTTAGCTATTTCATAACGGAACTGGTACAGCGATTCTAATGACGACCGAAGAGCCGCAAGTAGAAAAGTACGAATCATTTTTGGTGGCCGATTGCGGCAGTACGCACACGACTGTGGTGCTGTTTGACATTGTGGCAGGGGCTTACCGATTGATTGCGCGAACGGCCGTACCCACCACCGCCAACGCTCCCTGGTTTGATGTGGCTCAAGGTGTTCAGCAGGCGATCAGTCATATTTCCGAGATTACGGGGCGCAAACTGCTCAGCGAGCAGGGGCGTCTGATTCGCCCGGTTCGCACGGATGGCTCGGGTGTGGATCATTTTACGGCCGTTGCCAGCGCCGCGCAGCCTTTGGATGTGTTGCTGGTCGGTTTATTTGATGAAGTGAGCATTACTTCGGCGCGTAAGGCACTGCGCTCTGTCTATCATCAAGAAAAAGACCATCTTTCCCTGTCTGACCAGCGACGGCCGCATGAGCAGGTAAGCGCAGTTGTACAGTCGCAGCCGGACCTCATTTTTATCACCGGCGGTACGGATGGCGGGGCTGAGGATCGTTTGCTGCAAGTGGTGGAATCGGTTGGTCTTGGCGTGAGCGTGATGAGCGACAGCAAAGTGCCGGAAGTGGTTTTTGCCGGCAATATCAAGCTGCGCGAGCGCGTTCAGGCAATGCTGAGTGATTATGCCAACGTCCAGATGGCCAATAATCTGCGTCCCACGCTGGAAACTGAGCAATTAGATGATGCGGTTCGGCTCGTCACTGAACTGTATGAAGATTTGAAAATCAATGAGTTGTCCGGTGTGCAGGAACTGATTGATTGGAGCAGTTACCCGATTTTGCCAACGGCCCACGCGTTTAGTGAGATTTGCCATTATTTTGCAGCTTTGCAGAACCAGAATGTGTTTGGCGTGGATTTGGGCAGCAATAGTGTTTCCTTGATCACCGCCACGCCTGAGCAGGTCCAGCTATCTATTCATTCAGAGTTGGGTATGGGCAGCCCTGTGGCCAATCTGCTGGACAAGGTTTCTGTGGATGAGGTGCGGCAGTGGGTGCCCGTAGAAGTATCGGCGGCAGAAACGGCCGATTACATTTTTAGCAAAGCGCTGCATCCGTTTGGCATTTCTACAGATGAAAAGTCGTTGCAGATGGAGCAGGCTGTGGCGCGCACGCTGATTCGCTGTGCCGTGACAACTGCCGGGCACGATAATCGTTGGCCCGTGATAGGGGAACAACAGGTGCCGCCGCCGTTTAGTTTGCTGCTGGCGCGCGGCAGTACGCTGGCCAATGCGCCCCGGCCTGGCCAAATTATTCTTATGCTGCTGGATGCGCTTCAGCCGACCGGTATTTTTTCGATTGCCCTGGATCGGTACGGCGTATTGCCTGCTTTGGGCGCTTTGGCAGCCCATCAGCCCTTGGCCGTGATCCAGTCGTTAGAAGCGGGCGTGCTGTCTAATCTGGGCTGGGTCATTGCCCCCATTGGCAAAGGCCAGCTGGGCAAAAAGGCGATGGACATCACTATTGAGTCCGAGCGGGTTAGCTTTGAGGGCGAAATTGAGTTTGGCAAGATTGAAATTTTCCCGATTGCGCCTGGCAAAAGCGCCAAGGTTACGGTGAAGCCATCGAGTCGGTTGGATATTGGGTTTGGCCCCGGACAGGGCAAAAAGATGACGCTGACGGGTGGTTTGGCTGGCGGTTTGGTGATTGATGCACGCGGACGGCCGTTTGTCTTGCCGCGTGATGTTGCTGACCGGCGCAGCCTAATGCGTAAGTGGCTGTGGGATATGGGGGGCTAAGCAATGAAAGAGTTCTACCGTTCCACGGTCATTCAAGCTCAGACCAAGATCCGGCGTGAGCGCGCGCTGCCCAAAGGTGGTGAAATTGTGGTGCGCGTGGGGCAAGAAGTTAGCCCCATTCAGGTTGTCGCGCGTACTACCATGGCCACTGAATTTGCCATCATGTCTGCCGCGGAAAAGCTGGGCATTGAGCCGCATGAATTGGGTGACTATCTCAAGGTAGAGAAGGGTGCGCCTGTGGAAGCCGGGGCGGTTTTGGCCTCGCGTAAGCATTTTTTGAGAGAGACCCAGGTTTTATCACCTGTGGATGGACTGTTTTTTGATGTGGTGAACGGCCGTATTGCGATTCAACCCACATCAGACTGGCTGGAACTGCGGGCTCTGGTTGCTGGACGTGTCGTGAGCTATGTGGGCAACCGAGGGGTCATGTTGGAAACAAGCGGTAGCTTGATTCAAGCTGCCTGGGGGTCTGGCCAGGAAGGCGTAGGCCACCTTAAGACGGTGGCTAATGCGCCCAATACGGTGCTGACGCCAGAGCATCTGAGTGGCGACGTGACGGGCCAGGTGCTGGCCATCGGCCGGATGGATAATCTGGAACTATTTCATCGGGCGGAGGATTTTGGCGTGCGTGGCCTGATTGTGGGCAGCGCAACGGCTGAACTGTGCCGCGCCAGTCAGGCGTCACCATTGCCGCTTATTGTGACGGATGGTATTGGGAAGCAGGGGATGGCGGAGCCTGTTTTTGAATTGTTGCGGCAGGCAGACGGCCGTTCCGTTTCACTTTTTGGCGCGTATAAGGCTGGTGCCGGACAGCGCGCAGAAATTATTTTGCCGCAAGCTGCAACCATTGGCCTGGAAATTCCAACTGTGAAAAAATCTTTGGAGCCGGGCCAAAAGGTTCGTATCCTGAGCACCGCACACGCCGGACGCGTTGGCACGGTGCAGCATATTTACAATCATTTGCAATCGACCGAAGTTGGCCTAAAGGTTGCCGGTGTCGATGTGCTGCTTTCTGATGGGCAGACTGTATTTGTGCCATCGGCTAACCTGGACGTCATTGTTTAAAAACAGGCGAGGGCTTTCGCTTACATCACGTTTTTTGAACGGAGGAAATTATGCAAGAAGATTATATTGAAGAAGATTTTGTGGAGGAGGAAAGCTCTTCAAGTCGTCGCCCCTTCTTTATTGCGGTTGGTGTGTTAATCACTCTATTTATTTTGATGGGTATTTGTACGGCCGTTTTTCTGGTGCAAAACCGTACCGTGCAGGATCACGAGGAGCAGGCGTCAGCGATTGAAACCCGCAATGCCGAAACGTTGGCCTCGAATGCAGCAACGGCCGTTGCCGCTACCGAAACCGCGGCGGCTGTTCCCACCAATACGCCTGTGCCCACGGACGCTCCCACCAACACGCCAGAACCACCCACGGCTACCCCAACCAGCACACCTGTGGTTGAAGAGAGCGTAGAAGCGGTGATCGGCACTGACGACAATGCCAACGAAGATGGAGAAACGACCGCTACAGACGGCGAAACGACGGACGAAACTGGTGAAACGGCCGAAGATATGGACGGCGAAACCACCGAAGCTGCGGAAAGTGCGGAAGGCAGCACCAGTGAAACAGATAGCGGTGCGACTATCACAGATGGATCTACTGCTGGTGAATCAACTGAAAGTGCGGACGGCACACTGCCGCAGACCGGCTTTGATACCTGGGGAATTATTGTCGCTGGGTTGGGTCTGGTAGGGCTGTTAATTTTTGCCCGCCGCTTGCGTACCTCTGGCTAAATAGTGTTCAATTGCTTGCCGTATAATTTGGTAGTTGAAAATTAAATTGGACTATTGGCAACCAGTGTCGTTCTGTCGGCACTGGTTGCTTTGTCTTTATCACATTGGCACCTTCTATGCGGTAAAAGTATGATTAGAAGGGATGTCAGAAATTCGGTACAAAATTCACAGCGCGAGGTAATTTGTAGATACGATATAATTTTCCAGAATGAATTTGCTGATGCGCAAGCATTCAGGCAGAAATGGGGTTCTGTATTTCCATATAGTGTAAAAGCCAAAAGGTATTTTGAATGTGCATACATGCACATTTGGTTTTTACTTGAGCAAATTACAACCAGATAGCTTACTTATTTTGAATTTCTTTTTATAATTTGCTTGAAAAGAGTAAACAAGATGAATAAAGTTTACCCACCTCTAGATTCTGCTCACGCTGTTAATGGTCATTTACTTGAATCCATGATGCAATCAACCCAAAATTCCAACCGCCGTGCCGCTACTATCTTAATCGTCGAAGATGATCAATCGATGCTTGACGGCATGAATGATTTGCTGGAGATTGCCGATTTAGGCTACGACATTACCGTTTTGCAAGCCAATGATGGCCGGATGGCCCTTGAGGTCATGGCCAGCCATGAACCTGATCTCATCATCTCTGACGTAATGATGCCCCAAATGGGCGGTTATGAATTCCTGAATCATGTGCGTGCCAATCCGGAATGGATTCAAATCCCCTTTATTTTTGTTACAGCCAAAGGTGAGGAGCCGGATATTCGCAAGGGGCGGTTAAGTGATGCTGATCTTTACATCACCAAGCCATTTGTCATTTCTGAACTCTTGACGCTGATTAATGCCCAGTTGGATATGTCTTATGAGCGCAAAGAGGCGCGGCAGCGTAACATCGAGTCGCTCAAGAAGAATATCTTGCAGATTCTCAACCATGAATTTCGTACGCCGTTGACTTATGTGACGGCGTACTATGAAATGTTGGCTGACAGCTTGACCGAGTTTACAGACGGCCGTAATTATCGGGAATATCTGCGCGGTATTCAGGCTGGCTGTTTTCGTCTAACCCATCTTGTTGATGATTTCATTCAAGTAATGGAACTGCGCAGCGGTGAAGCGCAGGCAAACTACCTGGCCAATGCCAGACCGTTGCACCATGTCTCTCGGCTTCTTGAACAGGTTGTCGCTTCTTACCAAACGCCGAACGAACCCGTTCGATACCAACTTACCAGCGATATCCCTCAAAATTTGCCGCCAATTTTTGGCGACCCCCAAACCCTCATCGATGCTCTGGAACGACTGCTTAGCAACGCCATCAAATTTACCGAGCCAAATGCGGGGCGAATCAATCACATCAGCGTTTCCGCCACAGTACAAGGCAAAGATATCCAAATTGTGGTATCAGATGAAGGGATGGGGTTTCCCTCTCACATGAACAGCCAGGTTTTTGAGCCTTTTGTGCAATACAATCGAGGTATCCTGGAACAGCAGGGGGCTGGCACTGGTTTGGCCATTGTTCAGGGGATTGTGTTGCTGCATAACGGCCGTATCGAAGCCGAAAGCCAGGAGGGTGTAGGCAGTAAGTTCATCATTACCCTACCCATTTACCAGCCCCAAAAGCAGCAAGAAAGCAGTGCGTTAATGAAGGGTGGCAAACTTAGCGCCACCGTTTTGGTGGTGGAGGATGACCGTCATTTGTTAAACGGTTTGGAAGATTTGCTCACCATTTTTGACGGCAAATATAAGCTGAAAGTGCTGACGGCTCTTAATGGCCAGGATGCCCTGGACGTTATGAAACAGCAAATTCCTGACCTCATCATCTCTGACATTATGATGCCCAAAATGTCAGGCTACGAATTCCTCCTTCGCGTGCGCGAAAACTCCCAATGGTTACATATCCCCTTTATTTTCCTGACCGCCAAAGGTGAAAAACAGGATGAATATGAAGGTTTTCGGCGCGGCGTGGATGAATACATCACCAAGCCATACGACAGCGACGATGTGCTCCGTTTTGTGGAAAAACAGCTAGACAAACATTTCCACAATCAAGGTCTGGTGGCCCAAAGCTTTGATCAACTCAAGCGCAGCATTATCAATCTGATTACGCCCGATTTTCGTACGCCTTTGGCTTCGGTATCTGAGCATTCCGATGAGCTGGCCAAAGCGCTACAAGACGCGAATACGGATCAGGATTTAAAACACTCGCTGCGTGGCATCCAAGACAACAGCCTACGTCTCACTCATCTCATCGAAGATTTCATCTCTTTAGCTGAACTGAAAACAGGCGAAGCCTGGACGGCACACGGCTTGAAGGCGTATCCTCTGCCCAATTTGGGTGGCTTGCTGTTTGAGACTTGCCAGGCCTTGCGCCAGCGACCCGAAGCAGCTGGCTGGCATATCGACATGACGACGATTTCCGACATGCCAACGGTGGAGGCAGATTGGTCTACGCTGCAAGAAGCGATTGAACGTGTGGTGGTGCTGAGCATCCAACACTCTGTGCCTTCAGCCAGAAAAGAGGAGCTCACCTTCTCGCTTTACAATGGCAAATCCAGCAGTATAGAGATAGTGATTTCTGTTTCGGCTGGGCTGGATGACCAGACGGTAGCCCGGTTCAATGAAATCTTGTCTAATGATGAGCCTGACCTGCTGCAATTCCCCGAATATGGCCCCAGCCTCTACATTGCCAAAGGCTATATTTTGCTGCACAAGGGGCAGCTCTTGTTTAGCCGGGGCAAACAGTCTGGGTTCCACTTCGCCATTAAGCTCCCCGTTTATCAGGGATAAAACCGCAGGCACGAACAGCTATTTTTTCTGCCTTTAGAAGCTGCATCTGAATCATCATACGGCCGAATCATTTTGCTGCGTGGTTTGCTTGTCACCCTTGTTGGCCTATGCTATCCTGTCTACATAAATTCAATGCTCGGAGAAAAATGTGGTTATTGCAGGCATAATTGGCGCTGGGCTGATGTGGGGCTGGTTCCTCGTGTTATTGGTGGATCAGCGGCCAGTTAGAGTGCGTGCCTCGCAAAAGAGTGAAGCAGAGAGCAGCACATCCCCGCTTAAAAAGTTTTTCATTGCTTTTATAGCAAAGTGGCAAACGGAGAGACGGCCGTATCTCAACTTTCTTGCCGTCGCCATTTTTACCGCCTGGTTTGCCTGGCTCATCTACAGCTTCACCGATGCCACCTCACTGATTCCCTTTTTTGTAGCGCTTACCCTTTCGTTTTTAGTTCATTTTGCCTGGCGGCAGCAGCTGCGCCGCAGGCGTAGAAGTTCATAACCGTTTACTAATCGTTCAAACAGGAGGAACGACGCATGTATTTTCAAGCAGAAGCAGCAGTGGCCGCATCCCAGCTTCAAATTTATGGTGCGATGGGTTTTGGCACCATTATTGGCTGGTTAGTTTATTACATTAATCGTTACCGCACGGGCGATGTGCAATTCAGTGATTTGGCGACGGTTATCGGTATCATCGGCGGGGCCGCTATTTTGGCTTTGTTCCCGGAAGGCACTGACCTGTTTGGTGGGTATGGGGTTGGTTTGTTCATCGGCTTTTTTAGCTATTTCATCGTCTTGAACTTGCAGGTGGCTCGTTCTAAAAAGTTTTTTGTGGAATGGTTTTTAGACGGCCGTTCCAAAAAGCTGGCTGATGACGAAATGAGCCGTAACCAATCTGCTGAGTTGGGCGGCGGTGGCACCGCAATGGGCGATCATGGCGGCAGCGGCGGACGCGAATAAGTAAATGGATGGTAAGGTGCATGCAGTCATTGGCTGCATGCACTTGTTTCTGATAGTGCCAACACACATTCAAAAATAGGTGCAACATGGCGGATTCTAAACAGGTTCGGGTGGAAATTGTGACGCGGCTGCTCAATGACGCTGCGTTTTTGGCGCGATTTTTGCAGGATGCAGACGCAGTGCTGGCCGAATTCCCTGAGCTGGACAAGTTCGATGCGAAATATCTGAAAGACAAGATAGAAGATTGGGACAGCCTGACGGCCGTTGCCCAACGGTTTGGCGTGCCTGTGCCGGAACGGCCGTCTGCCTCTGCCGACGCTCCTGCCAAAGAAAATCCGCCCCGCCTGCAAATGGTGCTGCACCTGCGTGATGATGACGCTTTCCTCGCCCTCTTCCGCAAAGATCCGGAAGCCGCTTTTGCTGCCTACCCCGATCTGGAAGGAGATGATGCCAACTATATTCGGGAACGCTTGCTGGGGGGTACCAGCTTGCAGGAGCTGATCGATCGCTTCCAAACGACGGTGCAAGGCGTGGATTTTAACGGTAGTAAGGGTCTTGAACTGGCTGAAGAGTCGCCGACCCGTTTCGTAAACACTGGCTTTGCCAGCCAATCTGCCCCAACTGAACTCATTGAGAATTTCAATGCGCCGCTTGCCGCCGGTCAACCTTACTACTTCTGGCTGCAAATTGGCGATCTGATGGCCGAAGGCATGGCCCAGGAAGGCATTGTGCTGCCTACCGACAAACTGCCGCCAGAAGCGCGTCTAACCATTGCCCTCTTTGCCTTTGACGATGAAATTGAGCTTACCGGCGCTGAGGTGGGCGAAATTCAGCTAGCTCCGAGAGGCGACATTTTGGTTACCCGACGGGCAGATGAGCCAACGGCCGTTCCCTCTGAAACATTGGATCGACGGCTCTATTTTGGGGTGCGCCTGATGGCTGGTGAGGCATACGGCCGTCTTCGCTGCAACATCTACTACCAAAACACCCTCGTCCAATCTCACCTTGTTGTGGTTCGTGCCTCGGCAACCTCTTCTGCCCAACCTTATCGCATGATGTGGCACACCTCCGATTACACCCTCTCCAAAAGTCTGGATGGGGAACAGCTGGCTGCCATGGGCGAAAACATTCTAAGCGTCATGGTGAATGACAATGGCAACGGCAGCCACGGCTTCCGCTTTCTAGGTGATCAAGAATTCAAAAATGATGCGACCCTCGGCGAAGGCGAAATTGCCCAGCTGTTAGGTTGGACCCGTGGCGCGCTCCGTAAAGCGGCCTGGGGGGATGAAAACCCGTACGAATCCAACAAAAAATACCTGTATAGCAACAAGCTAAATCTGAAGCAGTTACAATCGGACCTGGTTTCGATGGCCATCAACGGGTGGCGGGCTTATGCTGGCTTGGCGGTCCGATTGGCGGGCAGCGCCCCGGCTTCCTTTAAACTGCAAGATTTGATGCGTAAACCCGGACAGGTGCAAATTGCCACCAAGGAACAGGCCAACCTCGTGTTTCCGGCGGCCATGATTTACGATCATCCACTGATTGAGGGGAACGAGTCGTCTGATTATTCACTTTGCCCGGAGTTTGTGCAGGCGCTTGAAGGCGACAAGCCGTTGGCAGAATCTGCCTGTTTCCAGGGCAACTGCCCCAGTCATGGGCAAGAACTGGTTGTTTGTCCCAGCGGGTTTTGGGGATTCCGGCATTACTTGGGGCTGCCCCTATCCATCAAAACAGCGCCGGATGCCCCACTAAAGATTGGTGGCAGCTCGCCGAAGATGGCCGTGAGCGTATGGAAGAATTTTGCGGAACGGCCGTCTCACGAGCAGCGTTTGCAAGCGATGGGTGTGGGCTGGGAATATGCCGACAGCCGCAATAAATCCCTCGACATGCTTAAAGCCACCGAGTCGCAGGTTGTTTACTTTTATTGTCATGGCGGCTTAACCGACAAAGGCCTGCCCTATCTGCGTTTGGGCGACGAAAATGATGATTGGTTCACGCAAGGAAATCTGCTGGCTCGCCGCATTTATTGGGAAAAAATACGGCCGCTTGTCTTCATCAACGGCTGCCACACCACCCAAATCACCCCGGAACGCGCCCTCGACTTTGTCAGCGGGTTCATCGAGACCAGCGGCGCGGCGGGGGTCATCGGCACAGAAATCACGATTTTCGAGCCCCTCGCCGTGCAGTTTGCCGAAGAATGCCTGCGCCGCTTCCTCTTTGAGAACCAGACATTGGGCGAAGCCGTGCGCGGTGCCCGGCTTCATTTACTCAAACAAGGTAATCCGCTGGGTTTGGTGTACATCCCCTACGCTTTGCCAGCCCTCAAACTGGCCTGATCTGCTGAATGTTGCAGCTTGGCGCACCTTTCACGAAGTCAGAAGTTGTGGCGGCTTTCACAAGCCAATATGAGGCCGTCCATGACTTTTTTGCTCAAATAGCTGTAGAACCATTTTTTATTGCTCCAGCTGGCATCTGGTCGCCAGCAGAAAATCTGGTGCATCTCATCAAATCTTGCGCACCGGTGATTATGGCTCTGAACATGCCCAAAACGATGCTGCGTATTCGCTTTGGCTGGGTGGGGCATGAATCACGCACGCTGGCGCAGGTTCGCTACACCTACGTGCAGGATGCCTTGGGCAGCGGTGGTCAGGCTGGCGGCCCATTTGTGCCCGAGGTTAAGGCTGATTTTTCAGCAGCGCATCAAAACGCTGTCCTGAGCAAATGGTTGGATAAAGGGACAGAGCTGCATGCCAGCCTGGAAAAATGGTCCGACAAAGACCTGGACAGCTATTTGCTGCCGCATCCTTTGCTGGGCAAAATGACTGTTCGCGAGATTTTATTCTTTACGCTGTACCACAATCTTCATCACGTTAATGATGTCCAGCGGCTTTTGGGCCAGCCGGAAAGTGAATGGTTTGCGGAGTAACTAGTGAAGCTTATTGCTGAAACAGATCGGTTGTTGCTTTCTCACCTCTCGCTTGAGGATGCGCCATTCATTTTAGAACTGATGAACGATCCATCCTGGATTCGGTTCATTGGGGACCGGGGCATTCGTACAGTGGCACAAGCGGAGGCGTATTTACGTGAGGGGCCGATGGCCAGCTATGCGGCCCATGGTTTTGGTCTGTATTTGGTCCGGCGCAAGGTGGATCAGGTGCGGATGGCGATGTGTGGCTTGGTGAAACGGCCGTCTCTCCCCCACACAGACATCGGCTATGCTTTTCTTCCCTCGTTTACTGGTCAGGGTTATGCGTTTGAGGCGGCAACGGCCGTTCTCCACCACGCGCGTCACGAATTAAACCTATCGCCTATCCTGGCCATCGTTGCGCCTGATAACGAGCGCTCGATTCATCTGCTGGAAAAGCTGGGTTTGGCGTTTCAGAGGCGCATCTCGCTGGATGGGGGGCAGAGCGAGGTGCTGTTATACGCTTTGGAAGTCGCTTAGCTGCACATCGTCCACAATGCCGACGATAGCGTGGTCTACCGGCACAAAAAGGATGGGCATCGCCTGTGCCGCTTCACGGCTACCGACGATAAATACAAGCTCATCTGGGCCAGCCTGAGCCGTGGCATCCGCCGCCACCACCGGTTGGCCGACAGGTGTTTGTGTTTTGCTCAAGGGCTGCACCATCAGGAATTTGATGCCTTCCAGCCCCTCGTATTTTTGGGTGGCAACCACTGTGCCAATAACGCGTGCTAATTGCATGATTTTTGTTTAAGAGTGGACCAAGGCGATTTGCTATTCCCGGCTGTTTCCCAATCGCCTTACCCCTACGGATCACCGATTACTGATTACTGAATACCGATTACATTGATTCCCAGCCAAAATGTTGACCAAAACGGCCGTAACCATTCACATTTTCCCACATTTCTGTATGAAGCTGGGGGATGACCATTTGCCGGACGAGCTGATTTTGAGCCAGCCTGGCACTGAGGTCAACGGCCGTTTCCACATCTGCCAGCAGCCCATGAAAATAAACCAACCCTTTGCCGCCCAGCCCATCAGCCAGGCGCAGCTGAAGCAGCGAGACTTCGGCCCCTTTCACCCCGGCATCGGCCGCCAAAATGGCGCTGGCTACGGTAATGGTTTCGATAATGCCGAGCGCATCTTCCTGGGCCATTTGCCGCTGCCCGCCCAGCGCCGTAATCACGTCGGGATGCACATTGGGCAGAAAAAGCGTGTCGCGAACGGCCGTTTGCCCCACTTCCTTGCCCGCCGCAAAAGCCTCTTCCACCGAGGCCACATTCCCGGCCACAAGCACCAGGTAATGCCCCGGCTGCACTGTTCCCGCTTGGATTTTGCTCACGGGCGCACGCTTCACCATCGCATCCCCTGCTTCAATACCAGCAGCGATGCTGTTAAATTCCAAAAGCGCAAGGGCAGGAAAATCCATAAAAGTTAATTAGGTGGATAGATTTTCAGGTGAATAACTGTTCAACTGTCAGATCGATGTTGAACAGTTGAAAATTTGATGACGGTTTACTACAAACTCTTGGTTGAAACCCGCTGCCAGATCGCTTCTGACATGCGGCGCACCACGTTGGGCAGGCCAGATTTAGCCGAGGTGAGGGTAAGCGGCACGCCCTGGGCGATGGCTCGTGCCTGATTGGTGTCGTAGCCGATCTGGAAGGCAACCTTGTTGTTGAGGCCGCGCTCAACGGCCGTTTGCGGCAGCTGAGCTTCGGGTGTGTGCTGGTTCAGGATGTGTGATTTGCGCTTCACTTGGATGCCAGCCTTATTGAGTAGACGGTTGAGCTGAACGGCCGTTTGCACCGAAACAACCTCGGGCGTGATGATGTGTAGGCCCATGTCCGCCATCGTGACTGCCTGTAAAAAGGCGGGCGAATAGACATGCGGCGCATCCACCACTGTAAAAGCCACATGATGCTTCAACAAATTAAGAATATGATGCACCCGATCGCCGGAAATAGATGATGGGTCTTGTGGTTTGGCCGGCGCGGCCAGCACCCGCAGCCCGGAGGGGTGAATGATGAGGCGATTCTTGAGCACGGCCCAATCCAGTTCGTTCTCGGCGGGCAAATCGAGCCAGGATGAGCGGGCTTGCAGACGCATGTGCATCACCGCTTGCCCGCCTGAAGGTGAAAGATCGACCAGACAAACTTCTTGCTGGCTGGCCCGGCGCAAGGCTGCCGCCAGATTCACCGCCAATGTAGTTTGTCCCACACCGCCGCGCAGTCCAAACGCAGTAATGATGATCCCTGTTTCTGGGCTGGTTTGGCCGCCCTTTTTGGCCAGCAGATTGTCCACGCGTTCCATCAGCTCTTGCGAGGTGACTGGCTTGCTCAGGTAATCATCTGCGCCACTTTTGAGGGCGGTGGTGCGGTCTACTTCTTGCGAACGGGCGGTGAGCACCAAAATGGGCAGTTCTTCAATATTGGCGTCGGCCCGAATTTCTCGCGCCAAATCATGGCCGCTCATGTTGGGCATCATCACGTCTAGCACGAGCAGGTCAGGCTTATCCGCTTTGATTTGCTCCAAACCATCCAGCGGGTTATTGATCAGGGTAATGTTGTGGCCACCACGTTCCAGCATGAGGCCAACCATGCGTAGTAATTGTTCGTCGTCGTCGATTACAAAGATTCGGGCCACAGCGCCGTCTCCTTCCGTTACTTTTTGTTATTGTCCAGGCAAAAGATACCAATACGATCCTTGTGAACCAGAATTAAATCGCCGCTGTAGGAGATATCTGGATACAAGGATGCCGATGCTTTCGCAGAAAATACGAGTTGAAAACTGCCCATAGATTGTACCAAAATCTCCCGGGCAGAGAATTTGCCTTCATGCATGGCCTCTCCTGCAATTTCAAAGGAGGGCACGGTGAGGAAGATGGGGATGCTGCGACCGCGTGTGAAGATGGAACGGCCGTGTTGTGTGCCCACCGGAATGCCTTCCCGTCTATCTTGTAGCACAATAAAATTGATATTGTCCTTGCGGAAGGCCGCCACCTGGTAATTCGCCACAATGTCACCGGGCGTGTGAATGCGAGAAATATAGGCATCTTGCAGCTCTAAATATTTTGAGTTGGGGTTGCCCAATTCGGCATGAATGCCACCTATTCCTACGGAGGCCCGCCCTGTTACGCGATAGGCATCGGTAAACAAATCTAAATTTATAATATTCCGTTTGCCAAATGCTGTAGACATTGCTTCACTACTCTCTTTAAGATTACGATGAATTAAAAATTAAGGAATACTGCTCTGTGCCCTTTACTTTACTATACAATTCTAAAGGAATCTACTAACGTGCAGCGGCGCAAGCGGCTAAAACTGCGTGGTCCGGTTAAACCCTCACCTGTTGGACTGGCAATGGTAAAGGAACAGAACCCTTCGCCGCCATAGCCTAATCCGGCCAAACAAGGTCCATTCTTCACAAAAATACTACAATTCATCTCGCGGGCCATACGGCTGAGGTTGTCTAAATTTTTGGAGTGCATAACGGCCGTATGCCTGAACCCATGCTCGGCCTCTACCGCTAAATCAATAGCCGCATCCGCATTGGCCACGCGCACCACCGGCATGATGGGCATCATCTGTTCGGACCAGACGGCGGGATGATCTTCCGGCACTTCGGCCACAATCTGGCGCACTTCTGGCCCGGCGGAGATGCCAATTTCGGCCAGCAGCACGCTGGCGTTTTTACCGATAAAAGCTTTGTTCATGTCCGCATATTTGCGCGGTCCGCGATCTTTAACGGTGACCGCTTGCCACAGCCGGTTGAACTGCCAGCTGTTTAGCTTCACTGCGCCATGATGCGTCATCACCTGAATCAGCTCGTCTACAATGCTATCTACAGCAATCGTTTCTTTCTCTGTGGTGCAGACAATATTGTTATCAAACGAGCCCCCAATGACGATGTCGCGGCCAGCTTGGGCAAGATCGGCCGTTTCATCCACAACGACTGGCGGATTACCCGGCCCGGCGCAGACGGCGCGCTTGCCGCTGCGCATGGCGGCGCGCACCACGGCGGCCCCGCCTGTCACGGTGAGCAGGCGGATATCTTTATGCTGCATCAGAGCCGTGGCGCTTTCAATGGTGGGGTGGGCAACGGCCGTTAGCAAATTCGCTGGTCCGCCCGCCTTCTGAATCGCCTGGTTCAAAATCTGAACGGTGAAGTTGGAGGCGTTTTGCGTGCTGGGATGGGCGTTGAACGTCACGGCATTCCCCGCTGCCACCATGCTGATGGCATTGCAAATGACGGTGCTGGTGGGGTTGGTGCTGGGCGTTAGCGCCCCGATGATGCCGTACGGCGCCCATTCGGTGATGGTGAGGCCCCCGTCGCCGCTCCAGGCGGTTGGTTCCAAATCTTCGGTGCCCAATGCCTTGTCGGCGTTGAGGATGTTTTTGAGCGTTTTGTCTGCCACGCGCCCCATGCCGGATTCGCTGTGGGCCATCTCGGCCAGCACCTGGGCGTATTCGCGCCCGGCCTGGCGCATGTGGGCCACCATATGCTTGCGAATCTCTAACGGCAGCTTGTTCAGTTGGCGAAAGGCGGTGCCTGCTGCGGCCACGGCTTCATCCAGCGTAGCGAACACGCCGCTCTCGCCACCAGCCGGGGTAGGTTCTGGCGTTGTTTGCTGATGGCGGCGGGAAACGGCCGTTTCTCTCGTCACCGGCATCGTCCCGCCCACTTCCCGGTTTACCCGCTCAATAATTGCCTGAATGTCGCGTTCGTCCATCGTGAAAATCCTGTAATTGGATAATTGAGTAATTGGGTAATTGGCTCAAAATTGCTTAATTACCAATTACTCAATTACCTGATCTCCCGCGCCGTTTTGCGTTCCACGCCGCCATGTTCCAGGCTCTGCCTGGTTCTTCGTGGCTGCGGATGAATGCTTCATCTAACGGTTCTGAGTAGTCGCCGTCGGCGATGAGCTGCTGCTGGAGTGCTTCAAAATAGGTTGTTAGCTTTTCAACCCTTGCCATATAGCCTGTGTAATCGAGGCTGGGGGCGTTGGCCACCTGCAAAATGTCGTCGGCCAGGCCAGCGGGCAGCCAGGGTAGTTGCAGCAGGCCGCTCATTTGCCGGTTGCGCCAGATGCGCCAACGGCCGTTGTAGGCAAACAAGCCATCTACCAGATAGTGATACGCTGCATTCAGCCGGTCGTGGGCAATAGCTGGGCCCAGCGCCTCCCAATTGGTTTGGGGTGAGCCCCAGCCCAGGTGCTGGTCCAGCCAGGTAATGGCTTCATCCAGCCTGGCTTGCCGCAAATCGTCTGGGTAGGTGCTGCGCTGCTGAATTTGGCGCGTCACCTCGCCGTGCCGATCGTAGACAATCCAGCCGCTGGCCAGTTCGCTCAGCCGCTCTTCGGGCCAGGCAAAATCGGGATCGCACCACTGCCGCCAGTCGTATCGCATAAAATCAAGCTGGAGATCTTGCTGAACGGCTTCATCTTCGCTGAAGATGCTGTGAAAACTATCGTCTGCGGCCCGCCAATAGGCTTCGGCTGGCACGATGTACAGGTCATAGGGATCGAGGAAGAGAATGATGTCGATGTCTGAGTCTGGGCGCATACGACCCGTGGCGATGCTGCCGATGCCGATGATGGCCTGTACGGCCGTTTCTGGCAGCAGCACCCTCTCCATAAACGCTAAAAACTGGGCACGCTTTTCCTGGGTAGCAGGTGTCATGGATTTATGAGGACACTGATTTTCAGTGTCCCATTTTCATTTCCGGTACTTTTCTTCGCCGCCGACTTCCCAACTGTCCACAATGGCCATAATGACGGCGTCACACGGCCGTTTATCCGTGAACTTGGTTTGGCGAGCAGAACTGCCAGTGGCGACCATCACCACTTCATCCAGACCTGCACCCACGGCATCGGCAGCGATCACGTAGCCAGATTCTTCTTCGTTTTCGGCCGTTAGCCGCCGTACTACCAGGAACTTAAGCCCGTCCAGCGACGATTCTTTTTGCGTAGACACCAACGTGCCAACAACTTTGCCTAGGAACATTTTGTGATCCGTAATCGGTGAACGGTAATCGGTGATCCGTGAACAGTAATCGGTAATTTTACCGATTACGGATAACCGATTACCGATTACCATTATTCACTGGCATCCTGACGGCCAAGCGGCAGCACAGAATCCACATTTGCATGGGGCCGTGGAATAACGTGGACGGAGACGACCTCGCCAACCTTCTCAGCGCCACGTGCACCGGCTTCAACGGCCGCTTTCACGGCCGCCACATCACCACGCACAATGGCCGTGACGTGGCCGCCGCCGGTTTTCTCATAGCCAACCAGCTCCACGCGGGCGGCCTTCACCATCGCATCCGAGGCTTCCACCATGGCGGCAAAACTACGACATTCGATCATTCCTAATGCTTCTGTCATGCTTATTCTCCTGTTGCTAGTGGGTAGTGGCTAGTTGTCAGTGACGGTAATTGACCGGTCACTCGTAACCAATGTTATTCACTTTTTCTAGTTTCTTGGGAACGGCCGCTTACGCCTTCAATGGCGTCTATCGCTGCCTGGTATCCGGCCATGATGTCCCGCTCACTGCCACCTAAATAGACACGGCCAAAGCTGCCAAATGCGGTGACTTCCAAAATATTGAGCTCGGCCCGTTTTTCCGCTTCATTGGCGGCTAAGGCGGCATAAGCGGCGGGCTGCACTTCCATGACATACAGCGTTTGCCCGGCCAGAATCATATGTCCGTGGCGCATCCGGTTAATCAGCTGCACCTGGTGGGGATCGATGTTGCGGATAATTTGGCTGGAAACCACGCGGGGCTTCAGCCGATCTTCTTCCTTGAGTTCGAGTGCTTCCAAGATGGCTGCTCCGGCGGCACGTACGTCTGCCTGATTGCTGGAATGCACTTCCAGCAGGCCATACAGCCGCTCGACAATTTGCATACCGGGTTTTACTTCAACTGCCTTCAAGGCCACATCGGTAATGCGATTAATTTCAATGCCGGGAGAAATTTCAATCCAGAGTGAGGCGTCGCCGGGCAGGGGGAGAAAGCCACGGGCAACGGTGCCTAAAAAGGCGGCGTGTTGGAGCTGGAGACTGTCTAGAAATACATAGCTGCGCAGTTCAACGGTCACATTAACGACTCCTTCGATCGGGCTGCCACTGGGGCGTGGGTTCCGTGCGTGGCTGCCATTCGTCCATGGCCAGGTCTGGCTCTTTGCCGGTCAGTTTGTCGATGAGGTAATGCAGCCGCAGCATGAAAATCTCATCATAGTCGGTAACGCCGCAAACGTCACACTGGTAGGCAGGGACGTTGGGGATGACCATGAGGTGCTCATTCAGTGGGCTGTAGTAAGCGATTTTTGTGGGTTGGAACTTACCAATTCGACAATGATGACAATCCATAATCAAATACCTTTCTTAATAGCCGGAGGGGGAAACGGCCGTTCCCGTCACCTCACCACCTGCTTCTTTCACAATTTTTACACCGGCACTGGCCCCTAGTCGGGTGGCCCCGGCGGCAATCATCGCCTGCGCGTCGGCAAAATTGCGCACGCCGCCGGCGGCCTTAACGCCAATATCTGGCCCGACAACCTTACGCATCAAGGCGACATCTTCCACCGTGGCCCCGCCAGGGCCAAAACCAGTAGATGTCTTCACAAAATCGGCCCCAGCCAGTTTGGAGAGGTGCGAGGCGATTACTTTTTCTTCATCCGTCAGCAGAGCCGCTTCGATGATCACTTTTACCAAGGCGTTACCGGCATGCGCTGCGTGTACCACTGAGGCAATATCCTCTTTGACTGTCTCATAATCCTGTGATTTGAGCGCGCCGACGTTGATCACCATGTCAATCTCCGTGGCGCCGTCGCGGATTGCTTGCTGTGTCTCAAACGCTTTTACCGTACCGGGCGTAGCTCCCAGCGGGAACCCCACTACGGTGCAAACTTTCACATCCGAATCCTTGAGCAGCTGGGCGCTCAGCTTCACCTGAGCCGGATTTATACAGACCGAAGCGAAATGGTAGGTGCGGGCTTCATAGCACAACTGGGCAATCTGGTCTTGCGACGCGTCGGGCTTTAGCAGCGTGTGGTCGATGTAGCGGGCAATGCCATTATCTTGCGGCCGTACGCCCAGGGTGGAGGTGACGCGGCTGGCCCCAGCCTGCACGACCTGCTGCACCTTGTCGGCGCAATGCTGCACACAGGAGCCATCGGTGCAGTTGCAGCCAGAACCATCGCTGGTGGGCTGGGGCTGGTTTAGCCGCAGCAGCACCTCGCGGGTGATCTCCTCGATGATTTGTTCGATAGCTGCCTGGTTTTGCATTGGGTTAATTACTCAATTACCCAATTACCCAATTACGTGAATTTGTAATTGGGTAATTAGTAATTATTTTGTAAACCGCTTCTCGATCGCCCAAATTTTGTCTACGCGGCGGGCGTGGCGGTCACCACCGAACTCTGTGGCGAGCCAGGTTTGTACAATTTGCTGGGCCAGGTTGGGTCCGATGAGTCCGGCACCGAGGGTAAGGACGTTGGCATTGTTGTGTTCCCGGCTGTTAACGGCCGTTGCCTGATCATAGCACATCGCGGCCAGCACACCGGGAACCTTGTTGGCCGCCATGCAGCTGCCAATGCCTGCCCCGTCAATGATGATGCCGCGCCAGGCGCGCCCGGTGCCCACTAGTTGGGCTACCGCATAGGCGAAGTCTGGGTAGTCTACCGAATCCGTGCTGTGTGTGCCACAATCTACCACCTCATGGTCAGGGTAGGTAGTGGCCAGCATTTTTTTGAGCGTTTCTTTGAGGTTATAGCCGCCATGATCCGCACCGATGGCGATGGCGGGTTTACTGGTTGTTGGTGTTGGCTGGCTGGTGCTGCTTTCTTCTAGCTGAATGTGTCGTTCTAGCGCAGCTTGCCGGGCCAGCGGCGTAATGAGGGCATTGGGGGGAACGGAGAAGGTTGTGTTAGGGGGGAGTTGGTTAATGAGGTCGGCGTCGATAAGCGGCCGTTTCCCAGAAGATGATTGTCCGGTTTGATGGGCGCGTTCTTCACCCATCACCCGATTTACTACCTGGCGCACCAGCGCTTCAATCTCTTCTGCACGGTATGTCATCGTCAATTTAAAGGATGGTCAAAATGGGGCACAATTTCCCAGTCAGAAATTGGCCAATACACCACTTCTGCTTTACCAATTATATTTTCTTCCGGCAAAAAGCCCCAGGAGTGCGAATCACTGGAACTATTGCGATTATCGCCGAGCACAAAAAACTCGCCATTTGGCACGGTCCAGTCCCCGGTATAGGTTGGTTCTGCCTGAATGTAGGGTTCCGCTAGCAACGTGCCATTCACCATTACCTGACGATCACGAATTTCTACATGATCGCCCGGCACGCCAATAACGCGCTTGATCAAGTTTAGATCACTGTTGGGATGCTTAAAAACAATAATATCCCCGTGCTCAGGATGGCTGAGATAGTAGCTGAAATTATTGATGAGCAAATATTGCCCATTTGCCAGAGTTGGGTTCATGCTGCTGCCATCTATGCGGTAACGGCCAACAAAGCTGTTGACCAGCCAAAAGATGAAAAACGTCAGGAGCAGTGTCTCAACGATTTCACGGACGACAAGCTCAGTGGGCTGTCCTACTTCGGCAACGGTGGGCGTGTCGTGAAATGGGGTTGTGGGGCGTTGGACTCGGTTAGAGCCATGAATTGTTTTCTCCTGAAGATATTTGGGATTATAAACGACGCAAAAAGGCGGGGCAAACCGGTTCTTCTGGCGCATTTATTCTTAGTGCCCGTAATGGGTCTGGGTATCGTAGTAAAGAATGGTAGATTCGTAAAGTGTTTAGCAAATTTATTACACAAATAATAACGGAAGTTAAAGGGAAGGTAAGTCAATGCGTGGTAAAAGTGGTTGCACGGCGTTTGGTGGGCGGCTATACTTACGCCCTGTCTGTTAAGGCTCCGTAGCTCAGCTGGCAGAGCAGGTGACTTTTAATCACTTGGTCACAGGTTCGAATCCTGTCGGAGTCACACAGAATTAGCCCTTACAACTATGGTTGTAGGGGCTTTTTGTTTGGTATGATACGTCATTCATTTAAAAAGTTATTGCAGTTGCCGAAGTTGAGGGTAATCATGGCAGATGAGACACGAAAACGAAATGTGTACCTGGAAGATATTCCACTGGATGAGGCGCAGGCCGCTTTTCAGGGGGCATTGGCGGCGGCTGGCTGGTGGCAGCCGCTTGAAGCTGAAGAGATTCCGGTAGCGCAAGCAAACGGCCGTATCACCGCGCGCGCCGTCTGGGCCAAACTTTCTTCCCCACATTACCATGCCAGCGCGATGGATGGCTATGCTCTGCGGGCTCAGGACAGCGAAGGGGCCACCGAAACCCAACCGCTCCAGTTCACCCTGGTAGAAGATTGGGACAGCACACCGAACGTGCCGCGACCGATGCGTCCCGTCAATACGGGGCATCCGCTGCCGCCGTGGGCCAACGCCGTGGTGATGATTGAGCATACGCAGCAAGTGGCATTGGGAGACGGCCGTTCCGGTATTGAAATTCGTGCCAGCGTGCCGCCGTGGCACCATGTGCGCCCCATGGGCGAAGATATGGTGGCTACCGAACTGGTGCTGCCCGCGAACCATAAGCTGCGCCCGGTTGATTTAGGTGCGCTGGCCGGTTCAGGCCATGCAACCGTAGCTGTTTACCGTCAGCCGCGCGTGGCGATCATCCCCACCGGCTCAGAACTGATTTCCACCGAAACCGTGGCCGAGCGAGGTATCCAGCCAGGGCAAATTATTGAGTACAACAGTATGGTTTTGGCGGCGCAAGTGGCCGACTGGGGTGGGCTGCCCACTCGTTGGCCTATTGTGGAAGATAATTTTGAAGCGATTCAAACGGCCGTACGCCAGGCGGCCCAAGATCATGATCTCATTCTGCTTAACGCCGGTTCTTCCGCGGGCAGTGAGGATTACACAGCCCACGTCGTGCAATCACTGGGTCAATTGCTGGTGCACGGCGTGGCGGTGCGGCCGGGGCATCCGGTTATTTTGGGTATGGTAGAAAATGACAAGGTGACAAGGTGGCAAGGTGACCAGGTGAAAGATAAGCCCGTGACCTTGTCACCCGATCACCTGGTCACTCCCATTGTTGGCGTTCCTGGCTACCCTGTCAGCGCGGCGCTCACGGGCGAAATCTTTGTCGAGCCGGTTCTGGCGCGATGGCAGGGGCAACGGCCGTTCCAACCACCCACTATCCAGGCCACACTCACCCGCAAAGTGAATTCGCACACGGGGGATGATGATTTTGTGCGCGTGGCGGTGGGGGAGGTGAACGGC
Source organism: Ardenticatenaceae bacterium (assembly GCA_020634565.1). Taxonomy (GTDB): domain Bacteria; phylum Chloroflexota; class Anaerolineae; order Promineifilales; family Promineifilaceae; genus Leptofilum. The sequence goes on along the minus strand of JACKBN010000025.1, from coordinate 4,155 downwards.
CGTTTTGTCACCACACCAATCAGTCGCGGGGCCGGGGTCATCACCTCGCTGGTGCGCGCCGATGGTATTGTGCGCATACCCCGCTTCAGCGAAGGCGCCGATGTGGGCAGCGAGGTGACCGTACATCTTTATCGGGATGCGCGCGATTTGGCCCACACCATCCTGGCCATTGGCAGCCATGATTTGACGCTGGACCTCATCGCCCAATTTTTAGCGGAGCGCAGCGGGACGCGGCTAGCCTCTGCCAATGTCGGTAGTTTGGGCGGATTGGTTGCCTTGCGGCGGGGCGAATGCCATTTGGCGGGCAGCCATCTGCTGGACCCAGAGACGGGCATCTACAACCAGAGCATGGTGCGCCGCTATCTGCCGAACGAGGATGTGGTATTGGTGACGCTGGTGGGGCGTGAGCAGGGTTGGCTGGTGCCTGTGGGCAATCCCAAAAATATTGAGGGTTGGGCGGCAGCGGCGCGTGATGATGTGCAGTTGGCCAATCGGCAGCGGGGCGCAGGCACGCGGGTGCTGCTGGACTATGAGCTGGGCAAGCTGGGCATTGCGCCAGAGCAGGTGCGTGGCTACGGTCGTGAGGAGTATACGCATCTGGCAGTGGCGGCGGCGGTTGTCTCTGGCACGGCCGATTATGGGCTGGGCATTCAGGCCGCCGCACGGGCGCTGAAACTCGATTTTGTGCCGCTAGCCCACGAGCAGTACGATCTGGTGATGACCCGCCAGACCTACGAGAGCGACCGGATACGGCCGTTACTTGATTTGCTGCACGATGAGGCGTTTAAAACGGCCGTAGCGGCTATGCCCGGCTACGATGTTTCGGTGATGGGGAATGTGGTGGCGATAAACGGCCGTTAGCCTCCCTGACAGGTTGCCATGATGCAATAATGGCTGCGAATTTATACGAAAACAGGAGTTACTGATGTCACTTTCCTTTATTGCGGATTTACATAATCACACAACTGCTTCCGATGGCGAATACAGCCCCACCGAACTGGTGCAGGCAGGGAAAGCCTTGGGTTTGCAGGCGATTGGTGTGTCTGATCACGATACCCTTAACGGACTGGATGAAGCGCTGGCGGCTGGTGAAGAGCTGGGCATTCGCGTTGTGCCTGGGGTAGAGGTTTCTTTGCGGTTTAGACGGCCGTATTTCACTGGCACTCTTCACTATTTACTTTACATCCCCTATGACCTGCTGCAAGATGAAGCGTTCCGCCAAATGGCCACCGAGATTTTTAGCCAGGGGCGCGGCGGCGGCTTGGTGCGCGCCCGCGTGGAGGCTATCAATGCGGAGTTTGGCCCCAATGGTAAGCAGCCGCTGCTCAAACAAGATTTGACTGCTGAAGAAATTGAAGCGTTGGCTGTCAACGTTTCTCGCCGTCACTTTGCTGTAGCGCTGAAAGAGAATCATGGGCTGGACAAAGAGCAGGTAAATCTACTCATCGGCAACGACAGCCCGGCGTATGTGCCCTCCGGCATTGATCCGAAGCAGTTGACGCCGCTGCTGAAAAAGTACCCACAGCTGGTGCGCATTTTTGCCCATCCGGCCGCTGGCTCGTTCCCTGGCCAGAGCCTCTACAACGAAGTGCTGCCGCCCATTGAAACCGTGGAAATCTTGATGCCGGAATTTTTGGATGATGATTTGCTCGGTTTGGATGGCTTGGAAGTGGAATATCCTGGCCATGCGCCGCAGCATCGCGCCCTCATGGCTGAGTGGGCTCAAAAGTACAATCTTATCACCAGCGGCGGTTCTGACTGCCACGATCAGGTAGATCGGCCGTTAGGCGTGGCCGGTGTTTCTCAAGCGGAATTAGACACCTTGCTGGCCCGCTTGCTTCATCCAGAGGTGACGCAGTAAACACATTTCGCTTCTGAGTTATTCGTTCAGAATTAAAGCCCATCCAATTTGCTGGATGGGCTTTTTTTTACGCGTTTTTCATGGGTCATAGGACTTAATAGCTATGACCAACATGTGATATACGGTCCTGTAACCGCATTTTACAATAAAGAATGTTGGAAAATGGCGCGTAAATAAACATTCTGCATTCATTTTTTAGTGTGACTACTGGCCATTTCCCACCCAATATTTAAATTTTAGATTTTAGGAAGGAATCTATGTCGCAGTTGAATCGTGTATCTCAAAAATCTGGTCGGCGAACGGCCGTTTTCACTCCGCGCAATATTCTCTTCAATCAAGCTACAGGCAGAAAATCAATTAAACTCAACAAAATCGTTTTGTTGGTAGTCATATTTAGTTTATTTCTGCCTGTGAGTGTTTTCGCTGCCGCTCCTGTGTTTACAGAAAATGGACCTTTTTCCGTTACAGAAAATAGCTCCACAGGAACGTACGTGGGGCAGGTTGTGGCTACGGGCGCAACCAGTTTTGCTATTACGGCCGGAAATGGCACGGGCAGTGGCGCATTTTCAATAGACAACAGCGGCATCATTCGTGTATTGGATGGAACGCAGGTTAATTTTGAAACATCTCCTCAATTTACATTAACGGTTACGGCCACTAATGGAGATGGAACAACGCCCACAACTGTCATCATCAATGTCCAAAACGTCAATGATCCCCCACAAATGGATCAAGGGTTTTATGAATTTTCCATTGCTGAAAACCTACCCAACAGTAGTTTGGTAGGGACTGTTTCGGCTACGGACAATGATCCTGGCGATGTTGTTGTTTATAACATTGTGCCTGGTCCTGTTACCGCTTTTGCTATTGATAGCGATGATGGCGAAATCAGAATTGTGGATACCGACCAGATTGATTTTGAATCAGGTACGGTCATGTACACGATTTATGTGTTGGCCAGTGATGGTGGTTTGATAGATATCGCTCCAGTTATAATTACGATTACTGACGCGAATGATGCCCCCGTTGCCGTGGATGACGGCCCGTACAGTGCTACAGAAAATACAGCTTTAAACGTCACTTTGGTAGCCAATGGCGTGTTGGCCAATGATACCGATCAAGACCAAAATCCGGTTGATACGTTAACGGCCGTACTCGACACCCAACCCGCCAACGGTATTGTTAGCCTTAATCCTAACGGCACATTTACTTACACGCCTGCTCCCCAATTTAATGGCACAGACACCTTTACCTACCATGCTAATGATGGTACTGATGACTCTGAAAGTGCTACGGTAACCATTAACGTCGTTGGTACCAATGATGCCCCTACGGCTAATGATGATACCTACGCCACCAACGAAGACACAACACTGAATGTTACGCTTGCCGCGGACGGTGTGCTGGACAACGATACAGACCCAGAAAATGATTCTCTAACAGTGACAAGTTTTGACGCGACGAGTGCACTGGGAGCGGCCGTTTCTGGGAATGCAGATGGTACGTTTAGCTACGATCCAACGGGTTCCGCTGCTATTCAAGCCCTGGACGCGGGTGATACCACGCCAGACACGTTTACTTACGCTATTTCCGATGGCGACACAGGCACCGATACCGGCACGGTTACCGTGAATCTGACTGGCGTCAATGATGCACCTGTAGCTACGGCTGACGGAACATACAATGCCACCGAAGATACGCTGCTGACCATCAATGTCGCCAGTGGCGTATTGGCGAACGATACCGATGTGGATGCTGATGATATTGGGAATTTAACGGCCGTCTTAAACACAGACGTCAGCAATGGTATCCTGAACCTGAGTGCGGATGGCAGCTTCACCTATCTGCCCGCTCCCAATTACAATGGGCCAGATTCCTTCACCTATTTTGCCTACGACGGCACAGTAAATTCCACCAGCACCACTGTCACAATCAACATTGCCAGCGCGAATGATGCGCCCGTTATTACTCAAGGAGCAACCATCGGTGTAACCATGAGTGAAGATGGTTCCCCAACCGCCTTCTCTCTGACATTAAATGCTACAGATGCCGATTTGGATACCTTAACCTGGAGTATTTCTACACCAGCCACACGCGGCGCCGCTTCTGCCAGTGGCACAGGCAATTCCAAGGATATTGGGTACGTACCCAACGCCAACTACAATGGCCTGGATAGTTTTGTTGTTCAAGTTTTCGATGGCACTGAGGTTGATACGATTACGGTGCTCGTAACGATTGAAGCTGTAAATGATGCGCCTGTAGCCAACGATGACAGTGATGGTAGCTGGGCTACA
>JACKBN010000024.1 GCA_020634565.1 Ardenticatenaceae bacterium | reverse complement strand
AGTTCGTGGGGGTGTGTAACTTCATCGACAACGTGCAGAAAATTGGGCTGAACTCGCTGCAAGATGATGGTTGCGTGGAGCAGGGCGCACCGCGCAACTACGGTCTGGCGCTCTCACTGGGCGGCGGCGAAATCAGCCCGCTGGAGATGGCTGGTGCGTTTGGCACGCTGGCCAATCAGGGTAACTTTATTGCCCCGTTCACCATCCGCCGCATCGAAAATAGCGCTGGCGAGATTTTGTTCCAGGAGCCGGCCCTCGATCCAGCCGTGACCCAGGTGGTAAGCCCGGCACATGCGTATTTGCTGAGCGATATTTTGTCAGATAACAGCGCGCGCCAGCCGGAGTTTGGCGTGAACAACACGCTGGTCATTCCGGGGCATCGCGTGGCGGCCAAAACGGGCACCTCGGGCACCAATGAATTTGACGTGCGGGATGCCTGGACGATTGGGTACACGCCGCAGGTAGTTACGGCCGTTTGGGTGGGCAACACCAACAACGAACCGATCGGGCAAGGACAATCTGGCACACGGATCGCCTCGCCCATCTGGAACAGCTTCATGACGCAGTATCTGGCCAACAAGCAGCCAGTGGATTTTGTGCGGCCGTCCAGCGTCGTAGACATCGAAATTTGCGCCGATTCCGGCACACGCCCCGGCAACGACTGCACCGACCGTCGCATTGAACGCTTTGCCGAAAACCAACCGCCGCTGAGCAGCGACCAAGATTTCATCCAGGCCGTGCAACTCGACCAATGGACGGGGCTGCAAGCCAACGAAGCTTGTCCCGAAAATGTGTACCAGGCCAGCTTCTTCACCCTGCTGGTAAGCGGTGGCGAAGCCGTGGCAGCGCGTGAGGACACAGTGGCCCAAAACTGGCTAGAAAATACGGCCGCAGGGCAGGCATGGGCCAATGCTCGGGGCATCGCTACGCCGCTGCGCTTGCCGCCCAACCAGGCGTGTGATGCCAACACACCCCGACCACAAATTAGCATCACGCAGCCGACGGCAGGCAGCGAAATTATTGACATGGTAGAAATTCGGGGATCGGTCAGCGCACCGGGCTTTGGCGGCTACCAGGTGGAATACGGCTTTGGCAATGATCCCGGCGGCTGGGGTCTGGTGCAGGAACGCCAGGACATCAGCGTAGAAAACGGGGTATTGGCAACCTGGGACACCTCGGCATTGGATTATTCAGGCCCGCTGACTATTCGGGTACTGCTCTTTGGCCCGGACAACCCCAGCACACCTGAAGAAGATCGGGCGATCGTGGAGGAGCGGGTGACCGTAACCCTGCTGGAGCCAACGCCAACCACCACACCCACAGCGACGGCCACGTCCACGCCAACAGAAACGCCAACCGCGACCGCAACCAATGAGCCGACGGGGACAGCCACCCCCACAACGGAAAGTACCGCGACGGAAACGGCCGTTCCGACCGAAACCGCCACCCCCAGCGTCACACCGACGCCATAAACTTATACATCTATCCCGCAACAACCAGGAGATTCAGGAAATCTCCTGGTTGTTGCGCAGCTTGCTCCGCTGCCTCCAGCCCCTCTCACAGTAACAATTCGTAGCGATTTTTCTCCTGTTTTCATCCTGTTTGCTGTGATGAAAATTGAGCGTTTTAGCCATCTCAATATATTTTGACAGGTATAAAAGGTATAGAAATAGGAAAATACTTTTAGAAAAATGGCATATTCCGCGCATTTTTGATGTGACTTTCACGTCAAAAACCTGTCCTTATAACTACAATGGTTGCTCATGACAGATTACATTCACACAAGGTTGGATTATGAGTTCATCGCTGAATGCATTGCCAACGGACTTTGTAACGGCCGTTATCTTCGATTGGGACTTCACGCTGGCATATTCTTTAGGGCCTGAGGTTTCCCACATCGCGCGCACCACTAAATTATTCCAAAATTACGGAGTCGCCTGCACGTTAACCGAGGTCGAGGCCGCTCAGGCTGCCCTGGAGGCAGATATTGCTAATGGGCAGGCACAAGGATCGTTACGCCCCCAAAAGAAGAGCGAAATCATTCAACTTTATCGTGAGCTGCTGCGTCGGCTAGGCCATCCCAACGACAGCTTTGATTTTGCCTATGAGATTTATGCCGGATACGGCCGTTTGCCCCACTTTCTCTTTGACGATGTCTTGCCCACCTTACGCCAACTACAAGCGCAAAATTTAACCATTGGCATCCTGTCCAACCACTCCACCTCCGTCCGGCAAACCATTGCCCAGCTTTTAGGTGATCTCATCCCGCAAAACCACATCACCATCAGCGAGGAAGTCGGCGTGCATAAGCCAAAGAAGACAATCTTCAAGCAAGCTGCCGCTCGGCTGCGTCAAAATCCCGCCAACTGCCTCTATGTGGGCGACAACCTGGAAGTGGATGCAATTGCGGCCGTTCAGAAGGGTGGTTTTGCTGGCGGCATCTGGATCGACCGGTTTGAGCAGGGGAACGGCATTGCGCTGCCACCCAAAATTCACCGCATCACCAATTTAACCCAGCTCATCTTGCTTCTCTAACGACCCCATTTGCGCTTGATTATTCCCGCTTTCAGTCTATAGTTCCTCGTTTTATTCATATTGCTGCGAGGAACGATTGCCCCATGTTTGATCTAGAATCCCAATTTTTGCTTGACCCTGAAGTTGCGTTTTTGAATCATGGCTCCTTTGGGGCCACGCCGCGCCCCGTGTTTGCGGCTTATCAGGCATGGCAGCGGCGGTTGGAGCGCCAGCCAGTCCAGTTTTTCGCCAAAGAAATAGAATCTCATCTGGCGTCTGCCCGACACGCATTAGCCAGTTTTTTGCACGCCAATGGCGACGATCTGGTTTTTATCCCCAACGCCACCTTCGGGGTCAACATCGTGGCGCGCTCCCTCCAGCTTGGGCCGGAAGATGAGGTGCTTACCACCAACCATGAATATGGCGCGTGCGACAATGTGTGGCATTTTCTCAGCCAAAAGCGTGGCTTTACCTATCGCCAGCAGCCCATCCCGCTGCCATTACCGGATGACGAAACAATTGTAGAAATGCTTTGGCAAGGCGTGACCGCCAAAACGCGCGTTCTCTTTTTGAGCCATATCACGTCGAGTACGGCCGTACGCTTCCCCATCCAAAAAATCTGCGCACGGGCCAGAGAAGCCGGCATTCTCACTGTGGTCGATGGTGCCCATGCGCCGGGGCAAATCCCGCTTGATCTGGCCGCACTCGGGGCCGATTTTTATACCGGGAATTGTCACAAATGGCTGTGCGCCCCCAAAGGTTCTGCCTTTTTGCACGCCCAGCCCGCCGTGCAGTCGCTCATCGAGCCGCTGGTAGTGGGCTGGGGTTGGGGCCCCGGGCGGCAGCTGCGCTATGGCTCCGATTTTCTAGATTACCTGCAATTTTTGGGCACGAATGATCTCTCAGCCTATTTTGCCGTGGCGGACGCCATCCAATTTCGCGAAGCGCATCAATGGGAGCAGGTGCAGGCAGCGTGCCATGCCCTTTTGGAGGAAGCGATGCAGGGCATTGCCGAGATTACCAATCTGCCCAGCCTGTATCCGAACCCGGAAGCGTTTAGCCAGATGGCGATAATGCCGCTGCCCCTGATCAGGGACGCACAGGCGTTAAAAGATCAGCTTTATGCCCAATACAAAGTGGAAGTGCCGTTGACGGTCTGGCAGGAACGGCCGTTCATTCGCGTGTCTGTGCAAGGGTACAACACCCCCAGCGATATTGAAACGCTGCGGCAAGGTCTGGCCGATCTGCTGCCTCAATTTACCCGCTAGCACACGCTTAGCGATGGTGATGGCGATACATGCGGCGGCCTTCCCAGTCACAATCATCGCACTTGTAGCGGCGCACCGGAACCCCCACCATGTTCAGCAAATAATCTGAATTGTGGCGGTTGGTGCGGCGGAGATTGTGTTGGTGACATTCGGGGCAGCCTTCGCTTTCCTGCCACTCTGGCCGTAAAACGATGCGCCGGTAACCAATTTGCGCCCCTAAAATGAACACCCCTAAAAGGGAAATCCCGGCAATGATCCTGGCGCCCCACCCATAACCCAGCCAGCTTAACCACCAGGGCATTCCGGTCAGCACCGCTATGCTGTCGGTACGGCCGTCATATTGAAAAACCACCATCTCCGAGGGGAATTTTGTGGTAAACAGCAGCGGCACAGGCTCGGTAGAACGACCCGTTGCCCCAATCCAGGCTTCCTGGCCCTGGATGGCAACGTAAGATTCATGGTCACCCGGCAGTGGCACGCGGTACGCCAGTTCAAACTGGTCATTGCCCGAGGGTCGCATTTGGGTACGGCCGTCTTCGCTATCCCAGCGTCTTGCTTGGAAAGTGCCCACCGCCACGGCCCGACCGGGCAATGTATCGTTGGCCGTTAAGGCAAAATCACGCGGCCAAAAATCGGCCCGGCCAAAGATAGGGCTAAACGTGAAGGTCACGGCCTGCTCGGGTTGGGTAACAAACACCCAGGCGTTGCTTTCGGGAACGGCCGTATCCCAATCACCACACTCCAGCACCCGCCACAGGTAACGATCTGGCTCGGTAAACGTGATGGTGCGTGAATAGATGCCATCCCCCGCCGTGCGATCGCCCTCGGTGCCATCATCCAGCAAAGGCGTGCTGCTGCCGTCCCAATCCTGAAAGCCACCAGCAATGCAATAGCCAGCTTCCGGCTCCGCCGAGAGCTCAAAGGCGACCTGCTGTTCTGGTACGGGCGCGGCTGCCTTCGCTTGGGCTCGGGCCAATCGGGGGAAAGGGTTGATGAGAAAGAAAACGGCCGTTATCAGCAACAGCACCACCAATATTTCACGCCACCAGCGCAGATGGGGCAAGAGATGCCGTTTGTGTCGCCCGCTGAACCGATACCGGCGTTCCCCACCACCTTTGCGGTGCTTTTTATTCGTTGATTTTTTGACTTTTTCTTCAGTGATAGCTTCCTGCTCATTCATAGGGGACAGTGTAATGAGTTCTCACTTTTTCAACAAGATGCTTTTTCGATCTTTTACGCCTTGTTCTCTCATTTGGCAGAGCAACTAACCAATAATGAGCCGAATGCCCAACAAAATCAGCAACAGCAGCACCCCGGTACGAAATTTTTCTGGCGGGATACGGCCGTCTACCCAGCGCCCCAAAACCAGACCCAGCCCAATGCCCGGCAGCGCCCACAAATAATTTTGCCAGACAACGGCCGTAAAATTGCCGCTCAGCGCATGGGCCGAAAGGGTAAACAGGCTGTTAAGCGCAAAATACGCCTGCAAATTCCCCTTAAAAGTGGTTGGCTCCCAGCGGCGACAGGTGCCGTAAATAATAACCGGCGGCCCACTCGTGTTGTAAGCGCCACTCAGCACCCCACCGATAAAACCAAAACCATACGCCCAAGCGGGCTGGCGCAGTTGGGGCAAGCGCGGCCCCAGCAGCGCATAAAGCGCATAGCTCGTCACGATGACGCCCAAAATGGTAGTGACAATACGGCCGTCTACCTCGCGCAGCACATACACCCCCAGCGGAATGCCAATAATGGAGGCCAAAGAAAGGCGCTTGACGGCAGAAAAATTGAGCGCCTGCCAGTAGCGACGCAGCAAAAAGATTTCGGCCGTAATGCCTACCACCGCCACCAGCGGCGTCGCTGTGGTCACGCCAATCACGCTCACCAGCAGCGGCATCGACACCAGCGCCAGCCCAAATCCAGAGGCCGACTGCACAAAAATCGCAAAGAAGACAATCAGGGTCACAATCATGAGTTTAAGCGTTGGATTGTAACGCCTGCCAAAACAACCAACCAGCACAAAAAAAGCCGCTTCCATCTTGCTCAATGGAAACGGCCGTTAACCAAAATTGAACTGGCAGTTTTACCTAGAAGATCGCCTGCCCCGTGACCAACTGCACCAGGGCAATGACAATGAGCGCCACACCCCAGCCCCACAGCGGGAAAAACGCCAAATACGCTCCCGCCTGCGCCGAAATCCATTTGGGACGGCCGTTAAATGCCTCATTGCGCAACCGATACCCCGCATCCAGCAGCGTCATCAGCGTGGCGGCAATCAGCACCGCCACGGCCTCATTGTCCGGCGCAATCAAACGCTGGAGCAGCAGCCCCACAAGTGCGCTGCCAAACAAAAAGAGCAGCGCCAATCCATTAAGGCGCGTCATCGTTTACCTCAGCCGACTCCTTTTTCTTTTTGCGCCCATCGGACCACATGGCCCATAAATTCAGCACCACCGCCGCCCCGGCAATCACCGTAATGCGCACAATCAGCCGCTCGGCAGAAGGAAACGAGGTGGCCAGCGCCGCCCCCGCAATCACAATCACAATCAACAACCCAACTTGCACCAATTTACTATCTTTCATAACCATCACTCCATTTTGCATAAATTTTCACGTTTACGATTGGTCTGGCTCGGGAACGGCCGTATCCTCCTGCCACCCCGCGCTGTTCAGCAAACTATTCAACCGCTGCAAGGTAGCAAAATAGGTGCGGCTGCCGCTGGCCGACTCCAAATAGCCGCGCCACACCCCATGAGACGATCCATTCGCCTGAGACCAAATCGAAAGAATAAAATACCGTCGCTCTGCATCACGATTCATGCGCAGCAGCATACGGTTTTGCTCTCACAGTGGTCTCACACCCAAAATAGAGGAAAAAGTATCCCGACAAAATGGGAAAACTGGCTATCAAATTCAATTTTTTCACCGCAGAGAACGCGGAGAGCGCAGAGTTTTTTTTACCTTCTCTGCGTCCTCCGCGACCTCTGCGGTTAAGTTTTAGTCAGCAGGCTAGATGTTTAAGCGGTACGGCCGTATCCCCGCGTTCGTAAAACATGCCCAGCTTCTGCCAGCGCCGCCCGGTCCCGCTCCACCGTGCGCACCGAAACGCCCAACGCCTGCGCCAAATCTGCATCCGTGGGCAGTGCGCCCTGAGCAAATGCCTCATCCACCAATCGCCGCAGCCGATGCCGCCGCAGCCCCACCTTGCCAGATTGTTGGCGAACGGCCGTATCCCCCACACCATCGTCTAACGTCCAGGTAATCGAAATGAGATCGTCGTCGGTTAACGGCCGTCCCAACGGCACATCTGCTTTGGCTAATTGAGCGGTTTCAACATCCGCACCCTCACGCCAAAACCGCTCGATGTCCTGATGCACCGGCAAATTATGCCAATAATCCCGCCGCAGCCGCCCATCCTCCAGCAGCAGGCAAAGCGCCAACATCTGCGCCCGCGCCAAGGCCAGATAGCGTCGCTCGTTTGTCAGCAAAAATTGCACGTACCGATAATACGTCAGATTCGCCCCCGACTTCTGCAAATCGATCAGCTCCGTCGCTTTGGCAAAGCTGGCTTCCGCTTCCGCCTGCTTGCCCAGCAGCACCGCCGCCTCTGCATGGCAAATGTATGGCGCCGAGGTAGACGCGCCACGGTGCTCGATGTGTACCAGCGCCCGACTGTGCGCCTCGTACGCTGCCGCATAATCCCCCTGCATGAAGCGCAAATTGCCTACCGCCATCCACGCCTGCACCGCGCCCCGCCCCGCATCCTCCTGCTGCAACCAGGAGAGAATCGGTTGAACGGCCGTTTCCGCCGCGTCCAACTGTCCGGCCATCGTGTAACATTCCACCAGCATCGTCCGGTCAAACACATTCATGTACCGGTCCTGCAACGACCGATTTTGCTGCGTGTGCGCCATCATTTCTTCAGCAAACAAAATCGACTCCGTGTGCTGCCCCAAAAACGAGCCGATGTGCGCCGCGTTGTACAGCGCATTCGTCAGCCCCACAATGTTGTTATCCGCCCGGTGAATCTGAATGAGCTCATGCTGCCGACGACGCGCTTCCTCCCAATGGCTGTCCAACTGCGTCACAATCGCCTGGTAGCTAATCAACTCCGCCCGTAAACTGTCCAGCTCGGGATGCTGGGCAAACAGCGCTTCGGTTTGGGATAGATATTCCCGGGCTTGCGGCCGTTCGCGCAAGCGCAAATTGGCATGGATGAGCGAAAAGAGCGCCTGCGCCCGCAAATACGGTTCATCCGGCAGCGCTTCCGCCAGCCGCAGCGCCCGCAGACTGTAATCCAGCGCCTTCTGCGCATCACCAAACACAAACAGCAGCGCATGCCCCACCTGATTCAGCGCCTGAATTTCGGCCACATGGTCGCCCAAATCCCGCGCCAGCTCCGTAATCTCCTGCCCGATGGCTTGCAGTTCGTCCAGATGCCCCTGACTCATCAAATAATTCAGCAGCAGCAGCAACGCTTGCAGCAGCGAATCCAAATCGTTTTCCGCGCGCGCTTGCGCCACCAGCGCCTGCGCCTCCTCCAGACTGGTGTCTGCCCAGGCCAACTTTTGCCGGATGCGTAAATCGAGGCAGTTGAGCGGCAACTTTTGGCTGGAATCAACTGTTTTCGCCAGCAGCTTCAACGCCTGCCCACAATGCATCTCGGCCGTGGTCACATCCGCCAAATGCAGCGCCCGCTCCGCCGCCCGCCGATGGTAATGAACGGCCGTTTCCCACACTGCTCCCTGCTCAAAATGCCAGGCCAACGTTGCCGCGTTCGCCCCGGCCTGCCGTAAAACTTGCCCTGCCCGCGCGTGCCAGTGCTGCGAATTTGCCGCCGATTGGCTTTGGTAACACGCCGCCCGCACCAAATCATGCTGGAAGGCGTAGCCGTGAGCCGTTTCTTGCAGGAAACGGCCGTCCAGCAACCTCTGCGCCGGAACCGGACCCTCCACCATCGCCTGCCAGGTGCCGTGGCCAAACTCCCGCCCCAAAACGGCCGCTGCCGCCAACGCAGCTCGCTCATTTGGAGAAAGCTGTGCAAAACGTGCATCCAGCATCTTTTCAAACGAAGTCGCCGCATCATCGCTTAGCAACAGTTCCCGCGCCGCCAGCGGATTGCCGCCAGAAAGCTGATGCAGCTGCGCCAGTTCTTCGGCTGGGCGCGATTGTCCCAGCTCAATAGCCAGTTCCCCCAACTCTGCCACCGTGAAACCCGCCAGCGTCAACCAATGCGGCGCAAACTCCCGCTCAAGCTGCTGGATCGCTTGCCACGCCCCCGCATTGTCTCGCAACTCCTGGCTGCGAAAACTGATAACGATGAGCAACGGCCGTTCCCCACAAACTTGCGCCAGCGTCGGCAGCAGCGGCCAAAAATAGTCGTCGGCCCACTGCACATCGTCCAAAAGCAGCACAGTTGGTTCCGTTTGGCACAGCAAAGAGAGTAGTTTGTGAACGGCCGTTGCCAAAGGCAATGTCACCCCTTCTTTCTCTGGTTCGATAGCCGAACGGCGCACTGAACTTGTGTTCAATCGTGGCAAAAGTGGCGTCAGCAGGCCGCGCAGCAGCGGCGTGATCTGCTCGGCAATGCGATCCAGCAGCAGGCCAGCGGTAGCCGCTTGCAAAATGTCCGGCAGCGGCGCATACCGGTGCGGCGTTTCGTGTTCGGCCAATTGCCCCCAGGCTAGCCGCAGCTTGCGCCGCCCTGCCGACGCCGCCACAGCTTCCAGCAGACGAGTTTTGCCCATCCCCGGATCACCCTCCAACAAAACCAGGCCGCCGCGACCATCGGCCAAACGCTCAAGCTGGGTCAACAATCGCCCGCGCTCCGCCTGCCTGCCAATGAGGGGGGGCGGGGCTGATTGGGTAGGAACAGCCAGCACTGAGCCTGCCGAAGTAGCCGTTTGCCGTTGGTCGCGCAGTTCGGCCACAAGTGCGGCCGTTTCGGGCAAGGGGGCCACATCCAGTTCATCCGCCAGAAGCTGGACCAGCGTGTCGTACTGCTGCAAAGCGGCAGCGTAGCGCCCCAGCCGCGCGTACAGGCGGATGGCGGTGGCGTGCGCCGCCTCGTTCAGCGGATCGGCCAGCGTCCAGCGGTGGGCGACGGCCAGCGCTTCATTCCATCGTTCCTGAGACAGCAGCGCCTGGCAGGTGCGGTCCAGGCCCGTCAGGTACAGTTCGCGCAGTTCGGCCCGTTGGCTGAGCAGCCAGAATGGGTCCATCTCTTCCAGCAAATCGCCCGTGTACAAATCGAGAGCGGCTTGCCAATCTGCCAGTTTGTCAGAGGCTAGTTTTTGGCGGAAAACGGCCGTATCCAGCCAAACATCGTGCAAGGCCAAACTATCTGAGGTGATGGTGAGGTGGGAAACTGAGTCGCCCAACTGCCGCCGCAGCCGGTAGAGCGTGTTGCTCAACAAATGGCGGGCCCGCTCCTCATCCACATCGGGCCAAAGCGTGCCTGCCAGCCGCGTGCGCGTGGCGGCATAGCCAGTCGCCGTCTGCAAACCCAGCAGACCCAGCAGTGCCGCCGGGAAGCCAGTGAGGAGTTGGATACGGCCGTCTATTTCCAGCCGCAGCGGACCAAACAAATACAGTTTCATCGCATCAATTATGGTTGGGGTGCGGCAATCGGCCAAACTGTCAATTCAAGCAAACCATCGCCTCACCGATTGCCTCGCCCAAGACACCCATAAACCATCATGTTTGGCACAGCACAGATCGTGGTGGTTGGGGCATTTGGGCGAGGCGGTTGGAGAAGATCGTTGTCAGTTTTTTGCATGATCGTAGCCAACCGCCTCGCCCCTACTCCCCATTGAACTATGCCACCAACTTCCCTATAATGCTTGTACAGTTTGATTTACTTACCACTCTCTAACCACAAGGCAGACCTATGTCCAGTCATATCTTCATCTCTCACGCCACATCAGACGATGACACCGTCAAACAGCTCCGCCAATGGCTCGAAGCGCACGGCAACCTCACCTGGGTCGATTCCCGCCAGCTTAGCGGCGGCGACACCCTGCGCGCCGACATCGAAGCCAGCATCCGCTCGGCCCAGCATTTCATTGTCTTGCTCAGCATCGATGCCCTCAGTTCGGAATGGGTGCAGGAGGAAGTACGCATCGCCCAGAAAACAGCCAGCCAGCGCGACGACGGCTACAAAATCATCCCCGTGGTGCTGCCCGGCGTGCAGATGGGCCTGCTCAAGCTCCTTTTCCCCGTCGAACCGCTCTACATTTTTGTGGAAGATGCGCCCACCGGCCTGAGTGACGCCGTGCCCAAAATATTGGCCGCCCTCGGCCAAGAGCTGCCCGAAGAGTGGCAGCCGTCCCAAACCGTGACCGTTGAACCCGTCACGGAACTCATTCTGGAACTCACCGATCCCCACATCGAAATCAAAGGAAATGTGCGCCGGGCCGTAGCCACCGCCGAACTCACCTACCATCCCTCCGACGGCGCACGCGCCATTAGCAGCCGTCGCTACAAAATCACCGCGCCGCTGGGTCCCGTGGAGCTGGGCGAGATTCGCTGGTACGTTGAAAAATACCACCAATGGCCCACGGGCGTCTTCAAAACCCGCGCCGAAAAGACGGAAAAAGCATTGCCCGACTGGGGGCACGCGCTTTACACGACGGCCTTGGGTGGTGAATCGGCGCGGGAACCGCTGGCGGCGTGGCAGCGGGCCAGCGGCACGCGCCGCTTTTCAGTACAGGTGGATGGGGAACCGGTTGAAGGCACGGATGAGGCCGAAGCCGCTCTGGTACGCGAGGCGGCCAGTGATTGGCTGGCGCTGCCCTGGGAAATTTTGCACGACGGCACCGGCTACCTGGCGCAGGGGGCCAACGGCGTGCGGGTGCGCCGCCGCCTGCCCAACCGCCACCAGACCGTGACCGCCAACGCCACTTTGCCCATCCGGGTGCTGCTGCTCAGCCCGCGACCGGAAGTGGATGAACGAGGCAAGCCGGTGGGCTACCTGGACCATCGCAGCAGCGCCCTGCCCCTGGTGCAGGCGGTGGAGGAATTGGGGCAGGAGCTGGTACAGGTCGATTTTTTGCACCCGCCCACTTTCCCCGCCCTCAAAGCAACCCTCAAGCGAGCCAAAGAGGCGGGCCAGCCGTACGACATCGTCCATTTTGATGGGCATGGCGTCTATAACCGGCACGTGGGGCTGGGAGCGCTCTGTTTTGAAGACCCGCGCGACCAGGACAAAATTGGCAAGCGGCTGCTGGCGCTGGTTTATGCCAGTGAGTTGGCCGCCGAACTGCGCGCCTACGGCGTGCCGCTCATTTACCTGGATGCCTGCCAGACGGCGCAGGCGGACGCCGACCCGCAGGCGTCGGTGGCGGCGAAGCTGCTGGAAGAGGGGGTGGGTTCAGTGGTGGCCATGAGCCATTCCGTGCTGGTAAATACCGCCAGCCGCTTTGTGGCCGCGTTTTACCGCAGTTTGGCCGAGGGGCGGCGCGTGGGGGACGGCATGTTGGCCGGGCAGATCAGCCTGTACGACGACCAGAACCGGGGCAAGCGCATGGGCGCAGGCTATTTGCGCCTGCAAGATTGGTTTGTGCCGGTGCTGTACCAGGATGCCGCTGACCCGCAGCTGTTTACCGTGCAGGCGGGTGAAGCGGCCAGGCGTTTAGCGGGCCAGCGGCGCCAGCTGGCCCTGGGCAAATTGCCCGAGCCGCCCGCGCACGGCTTTGTGGGGCGCAGCCGCACCCTGCTGCAACTGGAACGGCTGCTGACCCAGGTGCCCTACGTGGTCATTCGCGGCAGCGGCGGCCTGGGCAAGACGGCGTTGGCGATTGAGCTGGCCCGCTGGCTGGCCCGCTCCGGGCGCTTTGCCCGGGTGGCTTTTGTGAACGTGGAGCCGCAAAACGTGCAGGACGTGCGCGGCGTGCTGGACACGATTGGCCGCCAGCTTTTGCCAAAATATACTGTGGCCGAATATGGCAATGATTTGGACGCCGCCCTACAGCCGGTGGCCCGCGCCCTGCGCGACTTCCCCACGCTGCTTGTGCTGGACAACATGGAAAGCGTGCTGCCCGATCATGAAGGGAACAACCCGGCGGGCGTGGCGGACGTGACCGGCCTGCTGGCGCTGGCGCAAAAGCTGCTGGCGGCCGATGAGCGCTGCCGCCTTATTTTTACCAGCCGGGAATGGCTGCCGGAGCCATTTGCCGGGGCATACCAGACGGTGGAGCTGGGCCGCCTGAGCCAGGCGGAGGCGATTCAGCTGGTAGAGCAGGTGATGGCCGAACATGGCTGGCAGCCACCGGCCAACGATGACGCCACCACGCCGGAGGAGATTGCCGAGCTGGTAGAGACGGTGAACCGCCACCCGCGCGCCCTGACCCTGCTGGCACGGGAGGTGGCCAACGGCGTGCGGGCCACCACCCAAAACGTGGCCGCGCTGATGGCCGACCTGGAAGCGAAAAACAGGGGGGACCGGGAAAATTCGCTGTATGCCAGCGTAGAACTTTCTTTGCGGCGGCTGTCGGAGGAGGTGCGCGCGTTAGTGAACAAGCTGGCGGTCTTTCATGATGGCGGGCATGTAGTGATCATGGCGGCAGTAATGGGGATTGAAACCGACCAGATTGGTGCGGTGGCCCAACTGCTGGTTAACGTGGGGATGGCTGAACCGCAAGAGTACAACTACCTGCGCCTGGACCCGGCCCTGCCCGCCTACCTGAAGCTGGGCCAGGCGCCCACCCAGCTGGCCGAACTGGAAGCCGCCTGGGCCGAGGCGATGGGGCAGCTGGTTGATTTTCTTTATGATGAAATGTTCAAGGACAGCAAAATGGCACTTCGGCTGACGCTGCTGGAGCTGCCCAACCTGCTGGCTTTGCTCAGTTGGCTGGAGGGGCAGTTGGCCACGGACGGTGAGGCCACGGCGGAAACGATCCGGCTGGCTGAATTTGTGAGCGACAAGGCGGGAAAGATTGAGCAGTTGCTGGCTCATTTGGGACGGGCGTCTGCCCTGGCGCGGGCGGTGGCGGTGCGGGAACAGGCAGCGGCGCTGATTCCAGCCTGGGGCAAGGCCCGCTTTAAAAATGAACGGTTGTTGATTGAGCGGCTGCTGGGGCAAAACCAGCTGCAAGCCGCCTATGAGAAAGCAACCGCCCTGCTGGAAAAGGCCCAGGCTGCTGGCTCCACCACCTACCCCGGCGCTGATTACGATTTGGCGCTGGCCCATATTTTGCTTGGCCGGGTATTGCGGGTAGGTGGACAAGCCGCGCCCGCCCTCGACCTGCATGTTGAGAGCCAGCGACTGTTTGAAGCGTTGGGCGAGCGGGGCGCACGCATGGCCTCCGTTGCCCTCACCGAACAAGCGGACTGCCTCACGGCGTTGGGACGGCTGGATGAAGCGGCAGAAAAGTATACAGAACGCATCAAGCGGGGTGAAAAACTGGAAGATTTCCGTGGCATGGCGGTGGGCAAACAGCAATTAGCGACTGTGCATCTCCTTCAGAAAAGATATGCTGATGCACTGGCTGGATACGAGGAGGCGCGGGACATTTTTGAGCAACAAAATGAACCGCGTGAAGTTGCCGTTCCCTGGCACCAGATGGGCGTCGTGTATCAGGAGGCCGGGGAGTATGAGGCGGCGGAAGCGGCGTACCGGCGTTCGCTGGAGATTGAGACGCAAAGGAATGATCGGGCTGGACAAGCAGCTAGTAGTTTGGGCAGAGTTAGGGAATCTTTACAATAAAATGGGTCGATTTGAAGAAGATATGGTTTTTTCCGGCAGGCGGCGGATATTGCATTGAATTGGGAGATTTGGCGGTAAGAAGGGGTCTAGGGCGCAACAATATTGCCGACACGCTGCAGAAGCTGAAGCGGTATGACGAAGCGCGGTCGGAAATCTTGCGGGCGATTGAGTGTAAACGCCCATTTGGTCATGCAGCTATAACCCTGGACATCCTTTGCTATTTTGCAACAAATTGAAGCGGCCACGGGCAACAAAACGGCCGCGCACGCCGCCTGGGTTCAAGCCCGGACGCCTACCTCGCCTACCGGCGGCAGGGTGGGTATGCGCAAACTCCAGGTGGTCGGTTAGTGGACCAACTTTTGGGTTCTGTTCAGCAAGGGCAATCTGGTGAAGCAATCCAATTTTTGAACAACTGTCGCGCAGTCACCGGATACAGAAAAGTGGCTCAAGGTCTCTTCATCCAAAACTTCTTGCCGTTTTGAAAGGCTCCCGCAACCGATCGATCCCTGCCGACGATCCCCCCCTCGATTACGACGATGCGGCCGAAATCCTTTTCCTCCTCGATCCTACAACCCCCGCCGTCGTAGGGGCGAGGCAATCGGCCAAAACCTTGGGCAACACCAGCACCCTTCCCTACGATTGCCTCGCCCAAGACCCCATAAACGATCATGTTTGGCACATGGCATAGATCGTGGTGGTTGGGGCATTTGGGCGAGGCGGTTGGAGGGATCGTTTTCAGTTTTTCGGCAGATCGTGGCCAACCGCCTCGCCCCTACCACCGATTACCGTTTACCGTTTACCGATTTACCGCAACGCGGTGCCATTGGCGGACGCCGAGGGGGGCGAGGACGTAGCCATCCAAATCGGGGCTGACGAGGGCGGCTTGCAGGCTGTGGCTGACAAACACCACCGGCGCGTCGGCGACGATGCGCTGCTCGATTTCGGCGTACTGGGCCAGACGGGTGGACACATCTTCTTCAATGCGGGCCTGTTCCAGCAGCGTATCCACTTCTGGGTTGACATAACGCCCAATGTTTTGCCGCGAACCGCTGTGGTACAAAATGTCGAGGAAGTTTTGCGGGTCGGGGTAGTCGGCGCACCAGCCGCTTTGGTAAATGTTGCCGGTGTTGCCCGCATACAGCTCATCGTAATAAATGAACGGGTCGATGACGACGGGCTGGATGGTGACGCCTAACACATCTTGCCAGAGGGAGATTACGGCCGTTACATACCCGCCAACATCCCCATACCCAGACGTCGTGTAGGTGACCACCGGGAAGGTGGAGCGGTCGGCGTAGCCCGCCTCGTCCAAAAGCTGGTTGGCTTTGGCCGGATCAAAGGGGTAGCCACGATTGGAATCGCTGGTGTAGCCGGGCATTCCCGGCGGCAGGGAACCGGTCGCCACCAGCGCGTCGCCGCCGGAGAAGGTGTCGATGAGCAGTTCCTTGTCCAGCGCGTAGTTGAACGCCTGCCGCACCCGCACGTCGTCAAACGGGGCGAGTTGGGTATTCAGGCCAATGGTGCTGGTGCAGAGGCTGACGCCAAGCTGCAAGCTGATCGTGCAGCCGGTTGTTGGGGTCCTCTACGCGGTCCAAATTGGCTCCGCCGACGCCGACGAGGTCAATGTCACCTTCTTCGTACTGCGACAGCGCCAGCCCCGGCCCCAAATCGTAAACGACGTGGCGCACGCGGGCCGGTTCCAGGTAGTAGCTGTCGTTGCGCTCCAGAATGATCTGTTCGTCGTCCACCCAGCTTTGCAGGCGGAACGGGCCGGTGCCGTTGGGCGTGTACTCCCAGTTGCGCGTGTCTACCGTCTCGGAATCCACCACAAAGGCGACGGGATAGGCCAGCTTTTGCAAAAAGTAGACCACGGGCGCGGTGAGCTGTACCTCTAACGTGTAATCGTCGATGGCGCGCAGGCCGCTGATTTGCTCAGTTTCGCCATCGATCACCGCCTGGATGCCCGCGACGTCGCCCAAATAGGTTTGCACGGTGTCGGAGCCGGTGTCGGGGTTGGCGGCGCGTTCCCAACTGAAGATGACGTCCTGGGCCGTGAACGGCCGTCCGTCATGGAACAACACATTTTTGCGCAGGTAGAAGGTGTAAGTCAGCCCATCGTCGCTCACTTCCCAGCCAGCGGCAAGCTCCGGCTGCACCTGCAAGTCTGTGTCCAGCATCACTAATCCAGAGAAGATGTGCCCCAGCGGGCCGTCGGGGCCGCCGATGGTTTTGGCTGGATCGAGCGTGCGCGGCTGCCCACCGAGGAGAAAAATCGCGTCGTCTCGATCGATGTCCGCATTTTCTTGGAGCAATTGAGGGGCATTGGTCACCAGTTGGCAGCTTAGGAGGAGGAAGGAAATGGCGATTAGCCAGAGAAGGGGGAAGGGGTGAAAGGTGAAGGGGTGACAGGGTGACAAGGTGACAAGGTGAACCCGCAGTACAGAGAATTCTCTGTGCACCTCTGCGTCTCCTCTGCGTAACTCTGTGTTCCGCTTTTTCTTCAAACTCATTTGCGCCTCCGAAGCGCCAGACCGAAGCCAACCAGCAGCAGAGGAAAGACGGTGAGGGTTGCAGATGCCGCCAGCAGGGTTGCCTGGTTGTGGTGGTGGGTGGAACGGCCGTTGCCGCCGCAGCCGGTTCCGTCGGTACAGATTCTGGTAAGCCAAATGGTTCGATGGTGGGGATGGCTTGAGCAGAAACGGCCGTTGGCGTGGGCGGAATCTCACGGGCAGGCAAATTCAAACTTTGCCGCCACGCTTGCTCCAACCCATCGACGTTGAAACCGTAGACCGCCTCTAGCGCCTCGTCGTACCCATCGCCGTCGGCCAAGGTGAGAATAAGCGCTTGCAACTGCGCCTGACCGTAGGTTTCCAGCAAGAAGGAGACCACGCTGTAGCTTTGGCTGTAGGCAATGCCCGCTTCTGGCCCATGCGCCGAAAATGACCCGTTCAGGCTGCGCACCGGTTCAAAACTGTTGTTTTCGATGCCCGTAGCGATGTCTGACAGCACGCGGTCGCTGGGTGTGCCTTCGGCGTAGGTGGCTAGCCCCTCTTCCAGCCAGGTGGGGCGACTGCCACCGACGCAGCTGCGTCCAAATTGACCCACCACCAGATGGGCCAGCTCGTGGCGCACGGTGGGCACGCCCCAGCTTTCGGCAATTCGCGGCGGCACGCCGATGAGGATGATGTTGTAATCGCTAAAAGCCACGCCACCGGCCCAATCTTGAATGTAGAGCACCGCGCCGCGCATATCGTCTGATTCGCCATAGATAAAGAGCTGCACTTCGCTGTCCAGGGTGATACCCATCTCGTTTTGCAGCTGATCCAGCCCAGCAACGGCCGCTTCCAGCAATATCGGCCCCACGTCATCCCCTTCATACCAATGCAGGCGGATGTTGGGCGCGGAAACGGTTTGCCAATCGAAGCGATCATCGACGAAGGTGTGGCTTTGCTCGTCGGTGGTCGTCAGGTTGCCCTGGCTGTCGATAATTTGCCACGACCAGCGCAGCGTCGCTCCCGGCGGCGGATTGCCTGAGCGCACCATCTCCCAGGTCCATTCGGCCTGATTGCCATTGAGGGGGACGGGAACGGCCGTATTTGCCTCCAAACAGCTCGATTTGTCCACCTCGTAAACCAGATTCACCTCTGCCACATCGCTGGCATCGGCCAATTCCAGTTGGAATGTCACCGACTGCGGAAAATCCACCAGCGCCTCATTGCGCATGACGCTGATGCTGGCTTGCGCCTGTGCAGGCCAGGCCCCGGCCAGGATTAAAACGAACAAAATGACGATTGGAACGAATTTTTTCAAATTACCCTCTTCGTAGCCGCGGATTCTTTCCGCGCTATTCCGCCGGGGGATGAATCACCCCGGCTAGCATGTGGAAGCCTCTTCGAGGCTAAAGCCCTTTGGGGCTTCCATAACTAGCCCAGGCCGTTCACGGCTGGGCGGCTGCTTCATAGCCCAACAATCTACTCGCTTCTGCTGGATCATCATGGCTAAAGATATCAATGTCAAAGCTGGCAATATCCGCTGCCAAATTCCATAAACCGCCCATGGCCACAGCAATGCCTGCAGCATGAATTTCTTCGATGTCCGCTGGTCGAAACAAATCATAAGCGATATTGACACAATCTGCGCCAATGGATTTTAGATAATCTGGGTAATTGTGCAGCCGACCACGCAGCAAAGCGCGTGTCATCAGGTCTGGATGGGTTTTTTTAATGTGCAACAGTTCCTGATGATCCAGCAGCAGCAACATCACGCGCTCTTTTGTGCCAGTTCTAGCCAACTGTTTAATAACCGCCGGGGCTAATTGACCTTCTGGCGTAAAGCGCGTCTTCAGATCAAGGGACAGATAAGCGCCAACCTCACGAGCCCACGCCAGAATGTCATCCAAGCGCGGCAGCGGTTCATTTTCAACTTGAACGGTTTTGAGCGTTTCCCAGGTGCATTGATGACACCACCGACCATCGGGCAACTGCGCTTTGTGGCGCAAAAAAGGCACGCCATCCTGGCTCATTTGCACATCCACTTCTATTAAATCCGCGCCCAAACGATGCCCGTGCTTGATGGCGGACCAGGAATTTTCTGGCGCATAACCGATGCTGCCACGATGCGATTCAATCAGCGTTCGACCATGTACAGATTTAAAAAACGGTCGGTTCATCTAGACTTCTCGTCTGTCATCGCTGGAATCCTCCAGCCCAAATGTTTGCACGTAAAATTCCAGGCCAGACAAGCCCGATTCAGCCAGCAATTGATACAGCTCCTGACGATCAGAAACCTCATCAAAAGGCACGGTTTGATGCCGCACGATGCCCCCGCCATGCCCGGCAAACGCATCCAAAATGCGCTGGCGGTGTCCCCACAATAAATTTTGGGGAATGGCATCAGCGGCAAATCTCTCAATCTCTAAAACTTCATCTTCCTGAGCTTTCAGCGTACCGCCAACCGTTTCGGCGGCAAACAGAATCATTAAATTTACCCACGCTTTGGTCTTGGGCATGGAGTACACACCGACCAGCCGGGTCAATTTCACCTGCAAGCCCGTTTCTTCCAATGCTTCGCGAACGGCCGCTTCCGCCACCGTCTCCCCAGCATCCACATGCCCGCCGGGCAGGCACCACACTTCAAAATCCTTCCGCTTGGTCAGCAGAATTTGCTCGTCTTCAATGATGGCCACACAAACGCCTACTTTCATTAGCTTAACTCCGTTGGCGACGGCCGTTCCACCACCAGCCGCCAATGCCTAAGGCCAGCAAACCCGCTGCCCCCAGCAAAATGAGCGAGCCGCTGCTGCCAGAGTCCGCTTCCTCGGTGAGTGGTTCCTGGTTGGGAACGGCCGTTGGTGGCAATTCGGCAACTTCTGTGGCAGGAACGGCCGTTTCCGTAGGCAATTCTGTAGCCGTTGCTTCTGGTGTGTTAGTTGCAGTCGGCGTGCGTGTTGGACGCGGTGTGGACGTGTCACGAGGCGTCGCCGTCTCAGTTGGAGCTTCCGTTGCCTCTGGCGTGTTGGTTGGCGCGGGCGTGGACGTTTCCTGCGGCAACGCTGTCGGCGCATCTGGGTCAATTGTAGCGGTAGCTGCTAGCGGATTGTCATCCGTAGGCGGGCCACTCACGGGTGGCGGCGCAGCGACCGAACCCCCATCCAGCGACTGCACCAGATAGTAAACGGGTCCACCGATCATGCAAAAATCCCCGGCCGTCTGAGCACAAATCGCCCCCGGCACCGTGACGGTAAACACGCCATTGCTGGCCGAAATCGTTTGGCGGCTGCCCCACATGTCCACGAGAACGGCCGTATTCGCTTCGGCCGTCACTTCCACCGTTTGCGGCGCAGGCAAGCGGGAAAACAGCACCGTTGTCGCCTTGTTGCCTTGGTCCAGCCGAATTTGACCCCAATGTCCCCAATGCTCTCGCTTGACGCCCTGCATCCCGGCCAAATATTGCACCGCCACCTGGTATGTGGTGAATGCCGGACGGCGCGAGCCATCCATGCGCAGCAGGCCAAACGGTTCGGGGTTGGCCGCGACGTCATCGGGCGTGTCCTGCATTTTGTAGATGGCGATCCGCTGCGCGCCAGCCGCCATGCCCACGGCAAACACCTGCGGAATAAACGCCGCCTGCTCCTGCTGATCCACCTGGAAAGTCCAGTTACCCACCGGCCAGGCGGGGTCGTTGCTGGGCGGCGCGTTGGTTTCTACCAGCCAAACCGGTTTCCACGGGATGCCCCGGCTGCCCACCGCGCCGTAAAACTGCTGAATGATGTTGTAAATCGAGTCCGGTTGGAAGTAGAGATGGGCCGTCAGGGCATCAAAATAGTAATTGTTTTCGGCCGCGGCCGGATCGGCCACCACCACGTCCAGAAAATCGTAAATGTAGTTGGGGTTCCAAAAGTAGGTGAAGGCGCTCAGGTGGATGGTGGCGTTGGGATTCACTTCTTTGGCGACCAGATACGCCGTGCGCTGAAGCTGGAAAAAGTCCTGCACGGAGCCATCCCAGGTGTGGCCAGGGGCGTTGGGGTCGTTGACGTCCGGCTCGTTCCAGATGATCCAGTGGTTGATACGGCCGTTGTACTTTCCCACCGCCTCGCGCACAAAATTAGCCCACGTATTGTTGGGGTCCGTGTGCGGCAAATGCAAGCCTCGCGGCAAGCCACCCTCCCGCGCCCAATCAGGAATGCCGATCAGCAGGCCGACGACCGTGCGTCCGGCGGCAATTTCGCCGTTGATCTGGCCGTCGCTCACGCTGGCGGTCCAGGTGCCAGGGCCACCGGCCTGCACCTCAGCCCACTGAAAGCGCACCCGCGTCCAGGCCGCACCCAAAGAGTTGGCCTGTGCCGGATTCTGGTAACTTTCAATGACACCAAAGCGATAATCAACGGGCGCTTGCACCGGCAGTTCGGCGGGCGCAGCTTCACTTTTTTGTGGGACCGCAACCAGCAGCCCCAAAGCAAGTAGACATAACAAGATAATTTTAGATCGATTCATGGTGCAAGTTTACCGATTGACTCAGATTTGTGACAACTTTCCTCTGCCGACAAAGTTGGCTATAACTACGACATTCTACATTTTTTCACAAAGTTTATGTGATGGCACTGGCTATCGCTGAGAAATCGTAGGTCGGATTGGCAATCCGACCCACTTTTACACAGGAGGAAGCATGGCAACCGTAAAACTAATCGAATATGATGACGCCTCGCCAGAGGCGCAAGCGGTGTTTGATGAAATCAAGCAGGCGCGCAACATTGACGACGTGAACAACTTTTGGAAGGCGCTGGCCAACCATCCCGACTCGCTGCGGCGCACCTGGGACAATTTGCGGGCCATCATGCAGCCCGGAGCGCTAGACCCGCTGACCAAAGAGATGCTCTACATTGCCGTGTCAATTGCTAACAACTGCGACTACTGCATTCATTCCCACACTGCCTCAGCCAAGGCTAAGGGCATGACCGAGGCGCAGTATGCGGAGCTGCTAGCGGTGGTGGGGATGGCGCACCAGACCAACGCGCAGGCCACCGCGCTTAAAGTGCCCGTGGACGACCAATTTTGGATTGAGTGAAAATTTATTGGCCACAGAGAGCACAGAGAGTTTTGAGGAAATTCAGAATGGAATAGGACACTGATCAACGCAGATAAACACTGATTTAAGGCTTTTATCTGTGTAAATTAGTGTGCATCCGTGTCCAATTTCTTCCTCTGTGGCAAAAAGGAAATGAAGATGCCACACGCAATTGTTATGCATGAACCGGGGGATACGGCCGTTCTCCGCTACGAACCCGTCACAATTCCCCAACCTACCGGAACCCAAGTTCACGTGCGCCATCGGGCGATTGGCGTGAACTTTATCGACACCTATTACCGCACCGGGCTGTACAAATGGCCTCAAACGCCGCTTACACCGGGGGCAGAAGCGGCTGGCGATGTGGTCGCCGTCGGGGAAGCGGTGACGCACATTAAACCGGGGGACCGCGTGGCCTACACTACACCCACGAGCGCGTACGCCCAGGAGCGGCTGATTGACGCCAAACATTTGATTGTGCTGCCGGACGATATTGCTTACGAAACGGCCGCTGCCATCACCCTCAAAGGACTCACGGCACAATATTTGCTGCGCAGCAGCTTCCGCATCGAAGCGGGCCACACGGTTCTGTTCCATGCGGCGGCGGGCGGCGTGGGGCTGCTGGCGGGGCAATGGCTGGCTCATTTGGGAGCCACCGTCATCGGTACAGCCGGTTCTGCTGAGAAGATGGCCTTGGCCAAAGAAAACGGTTACGCGCACATGATCAACTATCGCACCGAAAATTTTGTTGAGCGCGTGATGGAAATCACGGAAGGGCAAGGCGTGGACGTGGTGTACGATTCAGTGGGGCAAGACACGTACCCAGCCTCGCTCAACTGCCTGAAGAAGCATGGCACCTGGGTTTGCTTTGGCCAGTCGTCGGGGATGATCAAGAATTTTGCGCTGTCTGATTTGGCGCAGCGGGGATCGCTGTTTGCCACGCGGCCAGTGCTGTTCGATTTCATCGACACGCCAGAGACGTTGGCCGCAGCCGCAGCCGACCTGTTTGATGTGATTCAAAATGGCGCGGTGAAGATTGCTATCAATCAGGAATTTGCGCTGGCGGAAGCGGGCAAGGCACACCAACTGTTGGAAGGACGCAAAACGACTGGTTCCACGATTTTACGGCCGTAATCAATCCGTCTTTATGTCAATTGCACATGGACGTGCCACAAATGCAGTTGCCGCAGTAAGAAGGCGCAACCAATCGGCTAAAAATCTCGCCGATTTGCGGCCCTAGCAGCGTCAAAATGCCCATCACCACAATGGCGACCAGCACCAAAATCAGGGCATACTCAACCAATCCCTGAGCTAACTGCTTCTGTTCGTTTGTCATTGGATAGCTCCCCAAACATCAATTTTGTGCCGGATACGAAGCCGACAAGCTGTTGCCTCCATCGGCTGTGACCGTAATGCTGCCCGGATTTGGCCCCACAGAAGGCAAGTTGACCGAACAGCCGCTGCCCGGACAAGACATGCTGGCTGTTTTGCCGCTTTGTGAATCAACGGCCGTAATGTTCACCGTGCCTGTCACCTGCACCTGCACCACCACATCTCCCCCGCTGCGAAAAGCAGTCACTGTAATTAAGTTACCAGTGGGAGATGGATTGCCGCCGCCCCCGCCAGAATCACCTGAGGAATCAACAACGCCCAGCCCGTTGACCACCCGGCTAAACACATTGCCAACTTGTGGTCCCAGCAGCGTAAGCACAGCAATAACAACTACCGCCACTAACACCAAAATGAGGGCGTATTCAACCAATCCCTGACCGCCTTCTTGTTGAGTTTTTCGCTTCATTTGTCACCCCTTCCTAGATACGTACTGCATGTAGCTCAAACTGCTTGCTATGATGCGGTGGATTATCAATTTACTGTTTGTTGCTTATGCTCTAGAGAGTATGGACACTCGTGAACTACCCATATTTTGAAGCCCATCTAGCAGAATGTCAATTCCTAGAGGCCAAATTGGCTGTGGGGAACGGCCGTCCCCGCCTCAATTATTGGCTGTTTAAAGGCAATTCCCATTGGCGAAGCGGCGTTCCGTTCAGCTTCCCATAGCTCAACGGCGGGGTATTCGTCGGCGATGGAAGTCAGGCAAAGGGCGATGTCTGCCAAACTGCCGTAACCTCATCCACATTTGCACGGAGAATTGATTGCAATCATTTGTTGACCTTATACAACAATGAATGCCTTGCACCCTAATTAAACAGGCTCTTTGAAATCGTAGAGGTTGTCTTCAACTTGCCATTGGCGTTGGCAGTCGGAATTGGGGCACACGAGACGGCCGTTTACCGCTTCTGGCAGCGCTGTCTGGCAGTGAGGACAGGCAAAGAAGGTGGTGGGAGCGGCCGTTTCGCCGCTGGCAGGGTGGGCAATATCCACAAACACGCTGGGGCTGAGCTGCCACCAGTTACCCGTCAACTGGGCCATGGAATCCAGCCCCACCAGCAAGCCCGTGGGCACCGCTTTTTTGATTGGACCAAAGCGGTAGTGGGAAACGGTGAGCATCCGTCCCGGCTTAAAGTTGGCCAATGTCAACTGCTGGCGAATCCAGCGGGGGTGAAAATCATAGTTGAGGGCGACAAATTCAACCGGGTCTAAATTGAAGGGGGACCAATCCTGCCGCCGCAAGCCGTAGCGCAGAATTGCTTTGAGGTTTTGTTTGTTGGCAAATTCCAGAATGTAACGGCCGTTGGGTCGCGCAATGCGGGCCAACTGCTGGAACAGGGCGGGTACATCGGCCGCGTGGTGCAGCGTGCGAATCTGCACCATCGTATCAAAAAGGCCAGCCACAAAGGGCATCTGATACCAATTGCCAGCCACGTACACAAAACGCGGATCGTTACCCAAATGGGCCTGGGCTTCACGCAAAAGGGATCGTGAATAATCAAAAAGCACCACTTTCTGATAGCCCAGATATTCATCTGCCAGGCGACCAAAGCCAGCCCCAATTTCAATGAGTGTGCCACCAGTCGGGGGCATCAGGCGGCGCAGGGCAATGCGTTCTACCTGATCTTCGTAGTCACGGCCCTGGCCTTCCCAAAAGCGGGTGCGATAGTCTGAGCCTTCGTAGTCACAGACGGGAGGAATGTCGGTATTGTTCATGCCAAAAAGTTGTCGTTAGCGAACGGCCGTATCCATCGGCAAGGTGGGCTCGCTTTGGGTCACTCGATTCTTCAGCTCTTCATTGCTAGAAGGAAGCCCTTTAATCAATCTATCGAGTGGTTCAAACAGGCCACGCAAGGTATTGAAGGGGCCACCTAACTCTGTTTCTTGCAGAGGAATGTCTACATCAACCGACAAGGCCACATCAATTTCTTGATCGACAGGAACGTCTAGATTAAGTTGCACCGGTAAGGTCAACCCCTCCGGCAAAGCCAGAGTCACATTCCCGTTGATCTGTCCACCGCCATCAGGCAGTGTAAATTGGGCCGGAATGTTCAAAGGCACAGAATCGACGACAAGAACGTTGGTTTCGGTGTCCAAAGGCAAGGTGAAGTTAATCGGGATCGTGTCATTTACCTCGATGGTGCGTGAGATGTTGGCGTTGCTCATATCCACAAAGCTGTCGCTTAGCCCACCGACCAGCGGTTCTGCGATGGAATTCACAATTGGCAAAATGAGCGGTGCGGCAATCAGCAGCACAACTAGAAGCACAAAGTTCATAATAAAGGAAAAAATAATGGCAAAGGTTTTGAATGCCTGCCACGGTTTTCCTGACCAAACCCATTTATTACGGTCCATTGTGTACCTCCGAACCTGATTCAGGTTGACATAGTATTATCACATTATGGTAACATGGAATAATGAATTAGTAAAACGGCCGTAAGTCACAGTGTGAGTTTTGGGTACTACATTAGAAATCCAGGCCAGTTGCAGGGACTTGCGCGTAATGTTTCACGGGAAACATCGTACCCAATTTTGTTTCACGGGAAACAATTGCGGGAATGGTTGAATGCAGTAGAATTATCCTTAGCCTATTACCTAAATTAGAAAGACAAATTTAACGCATGTCTACCCAATCAAATAATCAAGAGAGTTCCTCGAACACAAACAGATCTTCATCAAACAATGATGTTGCTATCCTTCTAGACCTTGACAACCTCGTCATTGGCGCCAAACAAATTAATCTGAACTTCAATATCAATTTGGTGTTGGACCATATTAAAAAGGTGACGAACGGCCGTATTGTGCTGCGGCATTCCTATGGCGATTGGCGGCAAGATCAACAGATGATGCGGGATTTAGCATCCGCAGGTTTCATCACCCGGTCCGCCATCCGCTTGAACAACTTCAGCAAAAATCTGGCCGATATGCAAATTGTGGTAGACGCCATGGAAACGCTGTTGGATGGTCACGATTACAGCACCTACGTCCTCATGACCGGCGACCGCGATTTTACGCCGTTGGTACAGGCGCTGCGCAAGCGAGGCAAACGTGTCATTGGTTTGGGCGTTCGCCACACCACCAGCCAAAGTCTGGCCGATCTGTGTGACCAATACATCTACTACGAAGAAATTGTGCCCACGCCACAAATGACCGATGTGCAGGTGCAAGAACTGCTGGACAGTTCCTTGCGGCAGCTGCTAGCCAATGAAGAGCGCGTCAGGGCCAGCGTGTTGAAACAGCACATGTCAGACAGCAGCAATGGGGCTTTTGATAAAAGCGCCCACGCTGAAGGCAGCTTCCGCAAATTTCTGGGCAAGTATCCTGAGCTGGTAACCGTAGAGCAAGTAGAGACCACCATCTACGCTCGGCGACCCGAACAGCCAGAAAAGCAGCCCACACCGCTGCACGTCCGCTACCGCCGTGAGCTTAAAAAGCAGCGCCTGCGCGTGGTCAAAAGAGAGGCACGCTTCACCATCCTCAAGGATGTCATTCGCCATTTAAATACCACAGAGCAGGTTCGCTGGCGAGAACTCATTGACACCCTGGCTGATGAGTATAAAGATGCTGAGAAGAAAATCTCCAAAAACGCCATTAACGCCGTGTTGCTGCTGGCTCGTCAGGCACAGGTCATTCACACGCTGAAAGACAAGTCACTCTCAACAGCGCCCGTGCTGCTGGAAGTAAAAGGGCCAAAAGCGCATCAAGAATCAATCATGCGCTGTGATGCCGTGTATGTGAAAGTTATTCTGGAAATGGCTGAGGAGTTTGATGAGGCGGAAGCGGCCGTTGCGCTTTACTACGAACCCAAATATGCGCACTATCTCAAAACGCTGATCAAAAACTTTGACCGCTTGGGCATGTAGGTGACAAGCTAAAGCGCGATTTCGTCGCGATGGCCTAGCCCCAAGTTGTTATCTATAAAATAAAGACGCTCTGGCTGAAGCTGATACCAATTCACTTTAGCCAGGGCGTTTTTCATTGTGGCGTCGACATTTGCCAAGAAGGGGTACTTTTGCAGGTAGCAAGCAACGGCCGTTTCCCGGGAAACATTGGTTAGCAGCGTTACGGCCCCCTCCAATTGAATCCCACGAATATCTTCCCAATCCCGATAATCTTCTTGAATAGTCGCCGCAACTTGGGGAACGGCCGTTATGTTTTGCGCGTGTCGGGTATGGCCAGCCGATAGAAAAGTCAGGGCGAAGTCTTCATTCACATAGAAAACGGCCGCAGCCCAAAGCCCCATTGGGCCATTGGTGGCCAGCGTCATTACCTGGTGACTGGCCAAATAGTCAAGCGCCAGTTGACGGGGATCACGCATCGGCACGGCTCTCCTTGCCCCCTTGCCAGCGGGTAAACAAATCATGGGGCAAATCAATCTCCAGCAAATCAAGCACGCGATTGACCGTCTGGTTGATGATGTCGTCAATGGATTTGGGACGATGGTAGAAGGCGGGCATCGGTGGGGCGAGGATGGCCCCCATCTCCGTGACTTGTGTCATGAGGCGCAAATGCCCCAAATGTAGCGGTGTTTCCCGTGGAACAATCACCAACCGACGCCGATCTTTTAGCACGACATCTGCCGCGCGCAGCAGCAAATTATCGCTAAAGGAATTGGCAATACCGGCCAACGTTTTCATGGAGCAGGGGATAACCACCATGCCCCAGGTCCGAAAAGAGCCAGAGGAAACGGCCGCTGCGATGTCCTTAAATCGGTACGTCACGTCGGCTAGCTGCATCACCTGTTCGGCCGTCAAATCCGTTTCCAGCCCGATAGTGGTCGCGGCTGCCGAACTCAAAATCAAGTGTGTTTCCACATCGGGCACATCACGCAGCAGCTGCAAAAGGCGAATACCATAGATGACGCCGCTGGCTCCAGAAATCCCCACAATTAACTTTTTCATCGCGCCTCCAAGGCAAATATAAGCAATAATTTTGTCCCTACTGATTTTAGAAGAGGTAGCCAGAAAACCAAAATCCCCTTACAATCGCCGCTGCTATTTTGCCAAATATGCCAACGTTGCACCAAACATCAGTTGAGAGGGTTTTGTGAAAGCTTTTTTTGTAAATAATATCAATGTTGGAGATGAGCTGGAAAATGAGCCATTTCTGATTCAAGATTCAATTTCGCGCGAGACGAAAGACGGCCGTCCTTACCTGCTAGGCACCTTGCGCGACAACACCGGGCAGATTGCCTTCGTCTTTTGGGACATCCCCAGCTACGCCGAAAGTTGGGTCAACAGCGGCAGTGCCGTGCTGGTAACCGGGCGCGCGGTGCGCTACAAGGATGCCCTGCAAATTACCATCACCGACATGAACCAAAACCTGGAGCCAACGTTGGCTGATCTACTGCCAGCCAGCCGCCGTCCACGGGAAGAGATGGTGGCCGAACTCAAAGCACAAATCAGCAGCTTGGGAGATCCCTGGCAAAAGCTGGTTGCCCATTTGCTGCTGAACGACAATTTCTTGCGCGAGTTCGCCGATGCGCCCGCCGCCCGCAACATGCATCATGCGTACATCGGCGGATTGATGGAGCACACCTTGAGCATGGCCAAACTGGCCAATGTCCTGGCAGCGCATTATCCCTTTGTTAATCGGGATTTGCTGTTGAGCGGTACGCTGCTGCACGATATGGGCAAAGCCATCGAGTATGACATCAGCAAATCGTTTAGCTTTTCGGAAGACGGCCGTTTGGTAGGCCACATCACCCGCGCCGTCATTATGGTAGAAAAAGCGGCCGCCGAACTGGGTGACTTTCCCGAAGACAAGCTGCGCCACCTCGTTCATCTCGTTGCTTCCCATCACGGCACGCAAGAATGGGGATCGCCCGTTGTGCCCAAAACGTTAGAAGCCATCTTGCTGCACCAGATTGATTTGCTAGATAGCCGCGTACAAGGTTTCTTCGATCATCTGGCTAACGACAGCGGGGAAGATGATTGGACAGCCAAAAGCAGCTACATGTTTGGCACAGAACTACGCCGCCCTGACGGCTTCGACTGGCAATCGAGTTAAAAAAAGTGGCACAAAGGGCACAGAGATTTTAGAGAGTTATTCTCTTTTGCTCTGTGCCCTCTGTGGCTTTAAAAATCAAGGCTCCAATCTGTAAACCGCGTAAAGCAAGCGATTTTGCTCATCGCGAATTTCCTCGTAACGGCCGTTCCCAAACTTCGCCTCCACAAAATCCAATTCATTGAGGCGCTCTGGCAAAAAGATAACCATGGTAGGTCGCCTAATGATCCAATCGGGTGGTTCGGTTAAAGGTTCAACCACATCAACGGCGTCAATCTCTGGCACCAGGTACGGAATCGTCGCCAGGCTAAAATAGCCCATCCGCGGAAATCCAAAAAAGTAGACAGCGGGCGTTTCCGGCTCATCTTTTAAATCATAGGCAATTTGGGTGGCCACAATCGTGTTTTGCCCACCTAACGTATACGTTTCAAACAGTCCGCCAAAATAAAATGTTATGTCAATTAATACGAGGCCAAAAAGAACAACGGCAGTACTCAAACCCACCCAGGCAGAACCACCAGGCCATAGCTGCCGCAGCCAGCTGAACACCAGCCCAATCGGCAGCCCTACCACAATCATCGCCGAAGGCAGCGCCAAAATGAAACGCTGCGAAGCCGGTGGGTCCTGGCTAAACCCACTCAACACCACCACAGAGAGCAGGGGGAGCAGCAGCAATCCACTGCGCGCATCAAAGCGAAAAATCAGCCAGGCCAGACCCACCAGAAACAATCCGGCGGCAATAGGTAGCAGCAGCGGCACACCCGGCTCGTAGAGCAAGCGCAGCGACTCGTGCGTAAAGCCCAATGCCGCCAGCCCCATCTGCCGCAGCACAATCATGATCTCACTCTGATTTTGCAACTCAGCCATGCTGGCCAATCGCTCGCCCACAATCGTGACGCGGTTCAACGGAGCCTGGAACTCGGCCCAATGGGTAGCAAAATAAATCCCCAACGGCAGCAAGGTGATAACGGCCGTTCCGGCGCACATCACAAAATTAACAAATTGCTGCTTCCACTGATCCCGCCGTCGCCACCACAATCCAACCACCCAAATCAGTAACAGCAGCGGTAGCACCCGCACCGAAACGTAAAAATATTGGCCGAGTCCCAGCGCCAGGCCGCCCAACACCCAGGGCAGCCGCTTGCCACTGCGCCAACCGGCCCACACGCCCGCCAGCGTCAGGGCCACAAACAGACTATCCCACACGTTGTTCAGCCCAATGCGGCTCATGTGAATATGGTAATGAGATCCCATCATGAGGATGGCGGCAGCAACGGCCGTTTCCTTGCCAAACATGCTCCGCGCCAGAAAATAGGTAGCCAGCACCGCCAACGTTCCGCCCAAAGCCGCCAAAAACCGCAGCGCCTCAATCGTCTGCCCAAACAGTTCAATAAACACACTTTGCAGCGCATAATACAAAGAGGGGAACGAAAACCAGCCAATAGTAAACCAGTTATCGACCTCACCCTGCACAAAGCGCGCCGCATGCAGCCCGGCCGAACCCTCATCCCCGGAAAATGTGTTGGGAAATTGGGTAACGGCCGTTCCCCGCAGCAGCCACGCCCCCACAAAAAGTCCCAGCAAAAACCACCACTCCCAACGAGCCAGACCCAAACCGCGCCGCAGCCAATAGCGCCACTCGGCCAACGGCACGCTGCCAATGAGCGCAAACCCAATTGCCAGCAGCCAGGCCGCGACTGAAACATCCCAGCGCCGCGCCAAACCTTGATCGCCCGCAGCCAACCAGGCTAGCAAAGAGAGCACAACAGAAAAGAATAACAACATCACCTGCCAGCCGGTCACTTGCAAACGTTGAGCCAGCTGGTGCAGCCTTAGCGCGACTTGATCGTCAGCCAGGCCATCGGGCCGTACCCGGCTGCCCGCCCACAAAAAGAGTGCGCCACCCAGCAACATCATGGCGCCATCCGCCCAACGTGCCGGCAGCGGCAACTGCGAAAAGGTTAGCTGGCCCAGCACAATCAGCAGCAGACCACCGCCCAGCAGCACGGCAATAAAGGCGCGATGTTCTTGGCTTGTCATGAGGTGTGGTGGGGGAAGGTGAACGGCCGTATCCGCCACAGAAATTGGGTTTCGCTGCCGCCAATGGCGCAGCAGCAGCCACCCAATTAGCAGCAGCAGACCCGCCAGCCAAAGATACAACCCCGTAGAAATGCTTGTTTCAGTCATCACTGTAGTGTAATTATCAACATCCCCTCCAGTTTAGGCAAAGTTGGGGCCTACCTCTGGGAAATCGTGGCTGAACACCTGTCTGAACAATTGTTCAGTGCGCAATTCAGCCAATTACAAAAAGAGAATTATGCATGGCTCATCAATCTCCAATTGTATTTGCCCCCGCCAATGATAAAATCCCATTTGTTATGGAAGTAGAAACGACACAGCTTGTGCAAACTATCCACGATGCCCCGGAGCGCATTGTTTTGGTAGCCGCCGGGGCCGGGACCGAGGCACTCTCAAACCTTCTGGGCGTAGCCGGAGCCACCCGCACTTTATTAGAGGCCCTGGTTCCCTACAGCAAAGCCGCCTTTGATGAATTCCTGGGCAAAGCGCCAGCCAAATATGTGACAGAACGCACCGCCCGCTTGCTGGCCGGGCGGGCCTTCACCCGTGCCCGCTGGCTAGACGCCGCCACGCATCCCGTTGTGGGGTTGGCCTGCACCGCCACCATCGTTACCGACCGGCCCAAGCGCGGTGAGCACCGGGCCTTCATTGCCACCTGGCAGCCGGATCGCTTGGTGGAATACGGCATTCAACTCAACAAAGGGTACCGTGACCGGGCAGGGGAAGAGAATCTGGTTAGCCGCATTATTCTCAACGCCCTGGCTGGAGCGATGTCGCTGGAAACGCAACTTCCCACCAATCTCACCGACGACGATAAACTGACAATTTCCACCCATCATTTTGGCCAGGCAGCGCAGCAATTAAATCGGGGTGAGCTGGATTATTTTGGGGTGACGGCAGACGGCCGTATACGCAGCAAAAACGTAAACCCACAAGCCTTGCTCTCCGGCTCATTCAATCCCCTGCATGACGGACACCTGGAACTGCTGCAAGTCTCAGCCGACCTGCTAGGCCATCCGGTAGCCTTTGAAATCTCTGCCCAAAATGTGGATAAACCGCCGATTGAGCCGGAGACCATTGTCGAACGCATTGCCCAATTTGCCGGACGCTGGCCCGTCTATGCCACCAACGCCCCCACCTATCTGGAAAAAGCCCGCCTGTTCCCCAACACCGTTTTTGTCATTGGCTTTGATACGGCCGAACGCGTGTTGCATTCCCGCTACTACCAAAACAGCACGGCGCAGCGCAATGCTGCCCTGCACGAAATTGGTGAGCACGGCTGTTCATTTTTGGTAGCTGGACGCCAGGATAAAAACGGCGTCTTCCGGGATGGCGAACAGCTAGACGTGCCAGAAAGCTTCAGCAAGCTGTTTGCACCAATTCCCACAGATGCTTTTCGCAAAGATATTTCTTCAACTGAATTACGAGCAACTGGTCAGCGGGGCAGTCGCTAAGAGAAACAGATAATAAAAAAGGGCTTGATGTCTCCCCACACCAAGCCCTGTGTAATCAACCAATGCTTCTTCTACGCTTGAATTTGATTACGCGGCTCAACCACTATGCGGATCGCTGTTCGTTCCTGCTCGTCAATAGCCACTTCGACAAATGACGGGTCACAAACGATATCAACCCCCTCCTCGGCCAGATACCCTTTGGCAATCACAATCGCTTTCAGGGCCTGGTTGACGGCGCCGGCACCGATGGCCTGCACCTCCGCCCGACTCACTTCTCGCATCACGCCGGCAATGGCACCGGCGACAGCAGCAGTTCGCGAACGAGCAGAAACTTTGATGACGTTCATGTTGGGCCTCCAAGTTTTCTCATTGATGAACCATATTTGGTATGGTGAACCATTTTGGTGTCATACTAGAGAGAGTAATGCTCAGGATGAATAAATTCTAGTCAATACGTTGACCAGTTGTCAAGGATAACAATACACCAGTATCCCAACAATAAGATACGGCACAAGGGAGAAATTTGCCACAAAGCGCGCGTTTTGACAAACAAATAGGGTATAAATCACCAACAAATTAGGATACCAGATAGACAGACCCCAGATATGCGCCAAATTAGGGCAATTCACCCATATATAGAATCATAAAAATGGGACCCAAGTACACTTTATGCAGCGATTTAGACGAAATACTGTGGATAAACGGCCGTTTTCTGTGGAAAACCGATCTTAGATGTGGAAAACTCTGGTTGTCATAAAACGCGAGATTTAGGCCATCTCCCCATATATGGGGGCATACCAGAGTCATCGCACATATAAGCATCTGGACTTAATTGGCGAACAATCCAGAAAATTGGGTCAGTTTTTCCGTTTGTACAAAACAATCCCCAACGCAGACAAACGCAGAAAACCCAAGTTGAAGAAAGATATGGGGAATCAGACGACCGCACCCGAACATATGGGAAAACAGAAGGCCTACTAACATATCCCCAGGCTCTACTACAAACTACTAAATAAAATAAATAAAAAAGAAACCATCTGGATAACTTCTTTTAATAAGACAAAGCTTCCAGAAACCAGCTATAATCGCGCTAATGTCTCTTGCTGAATTAATCGCCTCTTTGCGGTTGAACCGCGACTTTATGAATAATGTGGTTGCCTGGGAACGTATGCCCGCACGGCCGTCTGCCACCCAGCCCGTGGAATTGCCCCCACAAATACGACAGGCTTTGCAGCAGCGCGGCATTGAACAGTTGTTTACCCACCAGGCCGAAGCGGTTACGGCCGTTTCCCAAAACCAAAACGTCGTCATTGCTACCACCACCGCGTCTGGTAAATCGTTGTGCTACACGGTGCCTGTTTTTCAGCGGCTTTTGGAGCGCCCGAAAGCGCGCGCCCTTTATCTGTTTCCTACCAAAGCGCTCTCGCAAGACCAGCTCGCCGAAACGCAAACCCTCATCGGTGCAGGCAATTTGCCGTTTGAAGTGTACAGCTACGACGGCGACACGCCGCGCAGCCAGCGCACTCAGGTGCGCCGCAGCGACGGCATCCTCATTACTAACCCAGACATGCTGCACAGCGGCATCTTGCCCTACCACACCGGCTGGCGCAGCCTGCTCAGCAATCTGGAATTTGTGGTGCTGGACGAGATTCACGCCTATCGTGGCATTTTTGGCAGCCACGTGGCCAACGTGCTGCGCCGTTTGCAGCGCCTGTGCCACTTTTACGGCAGCGATCCGCAGTTCATTTGCTGCTCGGCTACCATTGCCAACCCGAAGGAACATGCAGAACGGTTGGTGGATCGGCCGTTCACCCTCATCG
>JACKBN010000023.1 GCA_020634565.1 Ardenticatenaceae bacterium | reverse complement strand
GTTCGCGGGCTTGGCCTGCGCAGGCCTCACCGCCGGTCGGGAATTGTGCCCAAATTTGCCTTGGCAAAATTGCGCCCGCACCCTGCCCCGAAGGTCATTATTTTGTTATCGAAAGGATTATACAGGAGTAGGAGGGGGCGTCAATGGAGGGAAACCCTCTGACTACTGACAAACATCAGCAAATAACGGTCCACTTCTCACTGGACATGCCAGGCAAAAAGTTGATGATTTGTACTGGGTAATTGGCAGCAAGTGCCTGAAATGAGAGTAGCCAATTACCTTTATTAGTTGCCAAGTGAGGAAGTTAACATGAGCCAATTTGATGAATTAGCCCAAGAGTTTCTGGCGCAAAAACGGATTGCCGTGGCTGGCGTTTCGCGCAGTTCCAGTGAAGCAGCCAACGGCATTTACCGTACCCTGCGGGACAAGGGATATGAAGTTTTTGCCGTCAATCCCAATGCAGAGACGGTTGAAGATGATCCTTGTTATGCCTCGATGCAGGCCATCCCGGGCGGAGTTGATGGCGCGATTCTGGTGACAAATCCAGAGCAAACCACCCAGATCGTGCAGGATTGTGTGACTGCTGGCGTACCACGCGTCTGGATGCACAACAATACCCTGATGCCGTCGAGCGTTTCGGATGAGGGAACGGCCGTTTGCCGCGAAAATGGCATCAAAGTGATTGCTGGTGGCTGCCCCATGATGTACTTTGACCCCTTCCACAAATGCATGAAGTGGGTTCTGGATAAGATGGGCCGGCTGCCCGCAGCTTAACTGTTTACAGCCCACATACTGGACAACACAAATCAATTTTGCTGAGAGGCAGGTGAACACTTTTACCTGTTTTCGTTGTGGGTTGTCGCCTTTTCCCCAGTCAAAAAACTATGTTATACTGATGGGCGCAGTACCGCAGAATATTTATTGTCAAGGAGTCGATAGAAATGGCCAAAGTAAGAAAACGCCGTCAGCCGAAAAAGAAACTGCCTCAGGTTTCAGAGAAGAGCCGCATTTACAACCGCAAACGCACCTTTGCTGAAAAGTTTCTGCTGGTTATGGGTATTCTCATTGTGATTAGTATGGTGTTGTCGTTGATTATCAACAACGCCGGATCTGGTTTCTAGAAAGGGTTCCCCAAAGAAAGTATGAGCGCCTCACCCCGGCCCTGCTGCCCGGCAGGCTGCCGGGGAAGATGGCGTGAAGTTTGTAGTTAAACGGCCGTATCCCCACAAATCGCATCCGCCTCAATTTCCACCAACATTTCTGGCTCCAACAGCGAATTAACCTCTACCAGCGTGGCCGCTGGCCGAATCTGGCCAAACAATTCACCATGCGCCCGCGCCACTTCATCCCAATCCGTCACATCTGTCACATAAATGCGCGTACGCACCACATCCGTTAGCTCCGCACCGGCATCTTGCAGCGCCTTCTCAATTTTCTTGATGATATAGATGGTCTGGCTGTATGGATCGTCCGCCCCCACAATGTCGCCATTGCTGTCCGCCGCCGTGGTCCCCGCCACATGCACATAAGGCCCTACTCGCACCGCGCGTGAATACCCCACAATTGATTCCCAAGGTGTGCCACTCGAAATATTTGTGCGATTCATAAAGCTCTCCTTCCTGTTTGGGTCCTTAATGAGTCAGAATGGACCGGGTAGAAAAAGATTGTAACAAAGTTACACGGGCGAACCAAACTTGCCAGGGTAATTTCGACGTTATGGGCAGGTAATCTTGCAAAATAGTAGAGTGTCTAAAAAGCGGAATGCCTCCCGATCGTAGCTGACCAGGAGGCATTCCTAATGGATAGAGCTGAAGAAGCTGAAAAAGCTATTGGCGTGTGTTAATCATCATCGTCATCGTCGTCTCCCTGATTACAGGAGCCAATCGAGTCTCCGTGGCCCAAATGACCATTCAAGCCAGATTGAGCGATGGTAATGGTATTGCCTTTGTGACAAATCGTGACACGGCCGTTTCCACCATCCCCGTCATCGTGATCATCATCGCCGTCGTGGTCATCGCCAGGAGGCACATCGTTAATAATCACCTGAATAACAATGATGTTAATGACAACAGTTGATCCGTCATTGCCCACACAAATGGTGACCGAAATAGTGCTGTTTGGCACCAGATTGCCTTCGATGGCCACATCGTCAGCCAACGTCAGAGTGGGCCAGTTACTGAAGGTCAGTTGGGTGCCATTCACGCTAACGATGCGGGTATGAATGGTGAAGCAGCCGGTGGTTGGCGGCAGCAACGGCCGTATCCACACTATCTCCCAACTGCCATCCTCAGCCAGCCGTGCGGCCACCTGCACCAACATGCCTTCAGTGACACCCTCAGCCACCCGAGACTCATCGCTCAGCAGCAGCGTGATGCCATTCACCACCCACGGGTCGGTGCTTTCCACAATGCCCGTGAAGCGCAGAATGATCTCGTCGGCGTCATCGTCCAGCAGCTTGATTTCCTCAGCCAGCCAGGTGCCGTCGGGCAAGATAATGCCTTCCACTTTAACCAGACTGCCGGGTTCAACGGCCGTATCAATCTCGGTCCATTCATCGGTTGCCAGCGCAATACCGGCCACAACCCAGGGGTCGATTGTCTCTACCGCACCGCTGAACTCAAACTTGGCCGCATCCTCGTCGTCATCGTCATCGGCAAGCTTGATTTCGCGGGCCAGCCAGACGCCCTCGGCGGTGATCTGACCTTCCACTTTCACCACATCACCCACGGCGGGAGCATCCTTAATTTCAGTACGCTCGTTCACCGCCACGTCGATGCCAGAAATAAGCCAGCTTTCAGCGCCGAT
Source organism: Ardenticatenaceae bacterium (assembly GCA_020634565.1). GTDB lineage: Bacteria > Chloroflexota > Anaerolineae > Promineifilales > Promineifilaceae > Leptofilum. The sequence continues at coordinate 39,080 of JACKBN010000023.1, read as the reverse complement.
GGTTTGCACCACGCCGGTAAATTCAAATGGCGCACTATCCTCTGTTTCTCTTTGAATGCGTTGGGCCAGCAAACTGCCATCTTCCAGAATGACGCCGCTAATACGTACCCAATCGTCCAGTTCGATGTCGGGGTCAACGGCCGTATCCGCATCCAGCAGCACTACCAGGTCACCCAACAACCATTGGTCAGCGCCCATTTCGGTGACAACGGCCGTTAACGTAAACGCATTCTGTGGCACCTCACGCACCAGCACAATCTGGTCCGCCACTTTGGTGCCGTCCGCCAGCAAATGCCCCTGCACCGTCACCCAATCATCCACCTGCGGATTGCCCACAATGATGGTTTGGGCATCGGTGGCAAAGGTTTGGCCGCCAATCGTCCATGTTTCGCCAACGACGGTCACTTCACCCTCACCACTCACCTGAAACACCGGCTCGGCGGGCGGTTCATTGGGCAAAATAGTGCTCAGCTGGCCCGCCATCACCGACACGGTTACGCTGATGCTGGTGACGTCCACGCGGCCTTCCAAAACGGTGTACCGGCTGGTGAGATCAGGCAGCACAACCACTTCAAACACCGTGCCGCGGGCAATGCCTGTGCCATTGGGCGATTTCACTTCATACTGCGAGCCGCCATCGTGGCGAAACGCCACATCGTGGCTGCTGGTGCCCTGCCACTGCGTCATCACCACCGTGCGGAAGCCCTGTTCTGGACGCAGCGCATTCAAATTATCGAGGGAAACTTCACTATCTGGCCCCAATGTGGCCACGCTGCCGTCGAAAAAGGTCAGGCTGGCACTGGAAAGCGCGCCGGTGCGCACGCGGCTGCCCATATCCACGCTGCTCAAGTAGTTCACCTGCTCCCAATTACCGCCTGGATTTTGCACCGACACAACGCCTTGCAAATCGCCAAGAACGGCCGTTGTCGGCCCAGTTTGCAGTGGTTCTGTCAGAATGGGTAGGTACGTTTGGAAACCAGGTTCCTCACCCGGCACGACTGCCACCTCAGCGGCCTCATCCGTCGCCGAATCCGCATTTTCGGCAGGCGGAGCGTCCGCTATCGCCGCATCCTCAACCGCCTCATCACCGCCAAACAGCCGCTCAAAAATGGAAACGCCTTCATTCCCTTCGCTGTCTTCGCTCTGCGCAGGACGATCTTCATCCCGTTCGGCCACCGGCGCGGTTCTGTTCTCATCCCGCGTCAGCAGGCTGCCCACAAATAAGAAGAGCAAGACCGCAGCAACGGCCGTTGCGCCCCAGGCCACCAGTTGATGTCCACGCCACCAGGCCCAAAACGCCGCAAACCAGCCCGTTTGCACAGGATCGACGGCTGCCTGAGAGGCATTCATTTGCTGTGCCGCCCGAATTGCAGCTGCTCGATGGGCAATAACGGCCGTTTCATCCGGCTCCGGCAGCGTAACATTCTTTAGTTCAGCGGCCAGCGCCAGCGCCCCCGCCATATCCTCCGGCAAATCCGCCCCAGCGATGGTCAACGGCTCCCCGGCCTCTAATCGTGTTAATCTTTCTTCTAGTTGTTCATCGAAATCGTTCATTGTTCGCATCCTATTACAGTTCCACTTGCGCCAGCGTGGCCCGCATGGTTTTGAGGCCCCGGTGCTGCATCGCCTTCACGGCCGAGAGCGTCCGTTCCATCACATCGGCCGTTTCTTGCAGCGACAGCCCAACCAAAAAGCGCAAAATAATGACCTGCCGCTGCTCGGGCACCAGTGATTCCAACGTTTCCAGCAGCATGTCGCTAGTCATTTGCCGCTCCACCTGCCGTACCGGGCTTTGCTCCGGCTGGGCCACCGTTTGGGCTTTTTCCAGCGGTTCCAGCGGTTTGCCATTGAGTACCCGAAAATGATCCATCGTCAGGTTATAGGCAATGCGGAACAGCCAGGCGCGAAACGGCACGCCCGTCGGCTCAAACGATGGCAAATGATGCACCATGCGCGTGAACAGCTCGCCAGCCAAATCTTCTGCCTGCTGACGCTGCCGCACCCGTGCGTAAAAATAGTGGAACATCGCTCGATAATGTTTATCGAAGAGCGTTCCTACTGCTTCTGTATTGCCGGCTTGCGCTTGCTGCACCAGCGTTAAGTCATCTTCTATTTGTTTATTCATAGATTTTTTAGTTGTTGATCAACAGTTCTCTACCAAGAGTAACGAAGAAGATGCCAAAAGGATGCAAATTGATCTAAAAAGGCAGAAATTGAAGAGGAACGTGTCTTTAAAGCTGTACGTCCGCTCTGGACCACGCTTTGGGGAAATGGCTTTCGATCTCGTTGGATTTGGTGTGGAAGACAGCCAGCCCCAGCGGGTAGCCACGATAGCAAACAATGATGAAGCCGGTATCTGTGAGTGCCGCAGCTTGTGCTTCAGTGGGGATTATGGTTTGTCGTTGTAAATAAGCCTGAGTCTGTTCAGGCGACAAATCGATACGGTTGCGCGTCGCATGTTGCCCCAGCAGCAGCGTGGCGGCTGTGGTCATTTTGAGGTAGCGGTGGCCAGCGCGAATAAAAAACAGCCCTGGGGAATCCAAGCGAACTTGGGTGGGTAGCTGCAAATCCTTATTGACCAGATATAAACCCCGATTGCTCCAGCGAACGGCTGTTAACCCCTCAAACACCTTCGCATCCAACCCAAATCGCTCAACCAGCATTCCCAACCAGTTCTCTAGAGATAAATCCCCTGGCTCAGTTTCAAACCCCAAATACTGATTACCGCTTACTGAAAACTGACTACCGACTTTCTCCAGCACCGCTACAAAAAAGCCACCCGTGTCATTCTGCTGTGGCCAGATGCGGCTGGCACGATGCAAATCGGGATGAAGTTCCTGACCCTGCCATTCTGTGAGTCCGAGCGAAGCAGCTAATTCAGGCACGGCAGTGGAACACAGATGCAACGCATCGCCCGATTCACGCAAAATAGCGTCGATGACCAGCTCGTTTTCTTCGGGGGCAAAGGTGCAGGTGGCATAAACAATGCGCCCGCCGGGGCGGCACAGCTGCACCGCTTTGCGCAACAGCGCCGTTTGGATGCGGGCAATCTTCTTGGAGGTTCCCACGGATGAACGCTCCAAAACGCTGGGATCCTTGCGGCAGGTGCCTTCACAGGAGCAGGGCACATCCACCATAATTTTGTCGAACAGGCCTATTTCGGCAGGTAAATTAGCGCCGTCACGGGTCATCGTGGTGACATTCACCAGGCCAATACGGCTAAAGGTGTGGCGAGCTGCACGCATACGGCCGTTGCTGCGATCATTGGCAATCAACGTCCCCCGATTTTGCATCATCGCCCCCATTTGAGCCGTCTTGTTGCCCGGCGCGGCACACATATCCAGCACCCGCTCCCCCGGCTGCGGATCAAGCAGCAACGCTGGCAGCAGCGCTACTTCCTCCTGCACCTGGTACAGCCCTGCCAGATATTCCCAACGCAGACCCGGCATCACCGCGTCGGGCAAACGGAACGCACCGGGATACCAGGGCACAGGCGTGAGGTCCACGCCGCCCTCAGCCATGAGAGTTTGTAATTTTTCGGCTGTAATTTTGAGGGGGTTGGCCCAGATGGTGGTGGGCAACGGCCGTTTCACTGCCGCCACAAATGCCTCCCAATCTTCAATTAAATCCCGATATCGTTCAAAATAGTCCATCTTATGTGTGGCTCTGATCCAACAGCTCCATAAATTTTTGTGCGGTTCGATCCCAATTCATCTCGGTCTCTACCCAGCGGCGACCAGCCTGCCCCATCCTCTGCCGCTTTTTCTCATCTTTGAGCAAAGTTAAAACGGCCGTAGATAGTTCCTCAACAGAATTTGGCGCAACCAATAAACCGGTCTTACCATCTTGGGTCGCTTCTATAGCCCCCCCGCTTTTACCTGCGATCACCGGCACACCGCTGGCGCTTGCCTCCAAAAAGACGATACCAAATCCTTCCAGGCTGCCAGCTTCCTGAATTTCCCGATTGGGCATCACAAATAGATCGGCATTGGCGAAGGTTTGAGGCAGTACCTCGTCTGGAACACGGCCAAGAAATTGAACCACATGATCAACGCCCATTTCACTAGCCAACTTCTCCAGCCGTTCGCGGTCTGGTCCGGTGCCGCCGATCTGGTAGGTAACGGCCGTTTCCTGCAAAATGCGCGGCAACGCTTGCAACATCGTATCTATCCCCTTGCGCGGCACCAACCGAGCCAAGGTCAACAAGGTAGGAACCTCTCCTTCTACGGTGCGGTGAGCTGGCGAAAAGCGCACCGGATCTGTGCCAGGATAAACGATGGTGGCTGTTCGATTAATTATTTTTTGGAGGGCAAAGGCCGTTGCCCTTGAGTTGGCAACGATTGGTTGTCCTTGCTTAAGCAAATCGTTAAAAAACGGCCGATGCCATCGACCTTGCGCCGCCAAAAAATCGTTGCCATGCACCAGCACGGCGTAGCGCCCCCACAAGCGCGCACCAGCCAACAGCTTGGGGTGAGCATGGCCTACAAGCAGATGCGTTGGGGCCAGTTCTCTCAGCAAGCGCCAGATTGCCAAAGGCGACGATTGTGCCAGTTGAACCCTTTGAAAGTGCGTTTTACCAGGCAAATCGCCCAAAACAGGCGTCACCACAGTTACCTGATTATACTCACCCCATTTTTGGGCAAGCTGAAAAAGATATTCCTGAACACCCCCGGTATCCGGCTTAAAGTCCAGAGTGAGAATAACAAGGTGTTTATCCATGCATTACACTAAATTGGCTCTGCCACAACGTATAAATCTGCCATGAGCCGGTCATTGTGCAAGATTTTCAGCTTAAACAGCGCCTTTATTAGAAACCGCACCGGGCTTTGCAAAACAGACGGCCGTACAAATTCAGAAAACACCGCTGGGCTAACCTTCCCCCTGCGTTCAATGTGTCGAATCTGGAAACCGGCCTGGGTCAATTTTTCAGACAGGTCAGCCACGCCATACTCGCGTTGATGTGTCTTATCGATATGATGCTTAAACGTAAGATTATACGGCGTCAGTAGCGCATCATCTGTGTTTGGCACCGACAGCAATAAGCGCTGCCCTGTCAGGCGACGCAGTTCATGAAGCGCTTCTTGCTCCAACGGCTCATGCTCCAAAATATCGAAAGCCAACACGGTGTCAAACGGCCGTACAAAAGGCAACATAGCCAAACGCGCCTGCACAACCGGATAAGTGTATTCTGACTGTGGATCGAGGTCTACGCCGACAACATCAAACCCCTGCTCTTGCAACATACGGCCGTAAAACCCAGCACCAGCCCCAATATCCAGCGCCGTCTGTCCCTGAGCGAACTGTTGTACGTATTGTTGTTTTATCGGTGACAATTGCTGCCGCCACCATTGACGGCCGTCTAATCCATTCATAAGTTTACCCTGTATTTAAGCTGGCGAACTTTCTGCTTCACAAAACGCGCACCCCGTAACAACATATAGTGAACACGCTCCTGCCACAATCGTTGGCGAAAAGCTTGCTCATCAACAGTAGGTTTTAATATCTCATAATCCCACCAACGCATCTCTTGCTTACAGCAATGCTCAACCAGGCGAATATCCATTGGCGTGAGATATTTACGCCATCGTTCCAGGCGTTCAGGATCAAGCCCTGTAAACCTTTTCGCCTCAGGTGGTTTTTCGGGGGAAAAGGAAATTGTCTCTAATGTGAAATCCAATAATTTTTCAGTAAATGGGATCTCCAGAAATTGGCAAACTTGCTGCAAAGATTCCTCAGGATTAAGCACCAAAGCACGATACTCAACTTCCAAACAACGCTCTGGCTGTGCTTGGGCCAACCGATGCCCAATAGTCACGGCGTCCTTCCACCAAACAGCACATTCCCAAACAGAGGCATCTTGCCAACGCGCCCTTTGTGAAGAAACGTTGCCATACGGATGCCGAACAACATGAATATAACGCGCTTCCGGAAATAATTGGTCTAGTGACGGTAAATGAAAAGTAAAAGCAGGATCTTTAAGTACAATCTGCCGATGTGCCTCTGCATCCTTGCGCCAATATGCCAAATAGGCCCGAATCAAGTCGGGCCAGGTTTGAATGTTGGAATCAGCCAGAAAAGTCGCCAACGCTTCGCGATCAATATTTTCAGGCAAGTACGGATGTTGTATCAGTTCAATGATGGCTTTCTGCTTATGATGCAGCGTAAAGCCAAAATGGGAGAGCAACGTCAGGATAAATTGTGGTTCTTTAGGGTGAACAAGAAGCTCTGGATGTTGTTCCAGCATGGAACGAAGCAAAGTCGTGCCGCTACGACGACAGCCAAAGATAAAAACTGGTCTAAACGGAGAATTATTTATCGCTTTTTCGGGCATAAACAGTAATACTGCCACCTTGTCCAACGGCATTGGCTATTAAGTTTGGAATGCTTAGGATGATATCGGTTGCTCGGATGAACCATCTTTTGATTGGTGATGGAGAGATAGTAGGAGTTGCTCGTTGTGACGTGCTTTGGCCTTTGTTTTTTGTGTGTTTTGCGCTTCTGGCTAAAGCGCCTAAGGCTCGCAAAAGATTACTAGCGGGATTCATAACCGGAGTTTGTGAGCGCATTTCCATCACGCTAAAGCCACAGCTTTGCAACAATTGGCTGAGCGTACTCGGGGAAAAGTGGTAAAGGTGTCGTGGCGCATCAATGGCGATCCATTTATCTCTAAATATCTTTCGTTCCCAGCTGGCCCAGTTTGGAACATTAATAGCCAGTAATCCATTTGGGTTGAGCAAGCGATGCGCTTCTTGGAGAACCGCGCGGGGAGAGTGAGTGTGTTCTAGCACATCCCAAAAGGTAATTACATCAAATGTAGTTCCCGGCTGAGCGGCAAAAATGTCGCCTGTCAACACGGGTAGATTGAGTGTTGTCCGGGCAAAATTGGAAGCATGGTCACTTGGTTCAACGCCAAATACCTCCCACCCGCGCTGTTCCATTGCCAGGAGAAACAAGCCGCTGCCACATCCAACATCTAAAATCGGCCGTTTTTCATGATTATTTACCAGTTGGGAGATTTTGTCGGCTCGTTTCTGCTGCATGTCTGATGGCTTAATAGCCTGCGTTTTTTGGAGTGCTCGAAAAGGATGATACTGATCTGCCGGATAATAATTGCCTATCTCTTGAGTGGTCGGTCGAGGATTCAGATATACAAGGCCACATCTTTCGCAGGTAACCAGAGAGAAAGTGCCTGCCTGGCCATAATTTGTATCTTTGACTTGATAAACGGGACGAAAGGAAGTATATCCACAAAGATTACAGGCAACGGTTTCCATTATTCACCCCTTGACATCCAGATTTCAGGATGCTCCGCCCGGATTTGATCAAAACGCACCTTGAAGCGCTCTGGCAAGAATTCCTTGAGGCGGTGGGCGGCTTCCTGGGTAACTTCATTGTAGAAGCCATCGTCTTGCAGTTGACGGCCGTACGCCACAACCTGGGGAATATTCCAGCTATCTTCCAATGTGATTTGGGGAAACAGTTTCACCTGAAGATCAGAGTAAGTGGTGGAAATACAGGGAATAGATAAAGCAGCACAATCGAGAGCATTTCGGCCCACAGTGGGTCGATTGTTTAAATCTACCACCAACCGATTATGCCCTAGCCGCTTAAGGTAAGCAGGCCAATTGTGTCGCCTTAACATCGTGATCGCCCCCTGCTGTATCGTAGGTGTTTTGGACTCGGAAACAGCATCCGGGATGATATTGGCATTCAGCTTACTCCGCACTTTCATCAAAGAACGGTGATCTATCGGTAATTTTAGCAACCACTTTCGCAAGTTCATCCCCGTCTTGGGCCATTCTGCTTGCAGGGGAGTGTCTGTCAAAATTTCATAAACCGATTCTGCATCTTGTCTGAAGTTATCTGAAGCCAGCCAACAATCAACTTCGCTGTAAAGATCCTCGCTGAGCAGTTGGCGAGCGGCCATAACAGAGCATAGACCATTTCGGGAACTACCGGTTAATCCACTAGGCAAGGAAAGACGCTTAGGGCGTTCATCGAAGGGAATATGAAATGGCTCTACGAAACTCGCAAAAAATGGATACGGCAGGTAAAAAACGGGATTGTCCGTGATAGTTTGGAAGAAGGAGATGTATTTTTCCCAATAGAGAAAAACAGCGCGCGCTTCACGGATCATTTGCAAGTAAGTAAATTGATCCGCAGGCGACAGCATTTGATAATCGGCGATGCCCCCTTCGCTGTAGATTACGTAACGGCCGTTACATCCCGCCACAATGAGCTTTACTGTTTCCATGTCTCGCACATCGAGCGGAATAAAAACAAGATCATAGGGTTGGAGTTTGGCCTGAAGCTGAGAAAGTGACATCTTTTTCAGGGTAAAAAAGCTGAAATAGTCAGCGCCCATCATGTAAGCCATATTAACCTGATCATTTTCTGGCAGAGGGCTTTTGAGTGGGCCATCGTGAAACGGCCGTCTTGAGGTAAATGCAATTTGCATGGCTTTCCTAACGCTTCAATTTTGACCGAGCGGTGGTAAGGAACGGCCGTATCTGCTGCCATACCACCCGATAACTACGCACAATTTCCTCTTTTTCTACAAAAAACAAAATCCCCCCATAAATCAGGCAAATGAGTCCGAACTTACCAAGGAGAGCCAGCCAGGTTGATAATGATACCCAAATCGGATTCATCCCCAAAACAACGGCCGTTGCCACACCAAGCGCCGCCGTTGGCCACCCCCACAGACAGCGCGCCGAGTAATCCACAAACCGATGCGTAAGCTTAAACAAAATGAAAGCACCCAAACCAACCATCAAGTCGGCCGCCAAAGCCACGCCCACAATGCCATACCGGGACCCCAGCAAAATAACCATTGGGATAAAAACTAGCACCTGGAAGATTCTGGTGCGGAACGGCAAATCAGGGCGCCCAATGGCTATAAGCAAGTCTCCCGCTCCTACTGCCAGCGGATCAAGCAGCGTATAAACAATCATCAACTGAAAAGTTACCAGCATAGGCTGCCACGTCTCGTCCAATAGCGAGATAAATTCGGGAGCCAATAAAATAAAAATGAGCGAAAAACCAAAGCTCGCCCGCACCATTAAGCTGCTCAAGCGAAAAAATGATTGCGACAAACGCGGCTTATCGTCCTGCAAGCGTGCATAGGTGGAATAAAAAACCGTGACAAGCGGCGTAGCCACAACACGCCGAGGATAGCGCGCCGCTTCATATGCCCGAGAATAATAGCCTAAAGATTGCGCTCCCAGCGCCCCACCAATCCAAAAATCATCAAACCGGTCGGTAACAAAGCTGAGCGTAGAGTTGCCCCACAATTTACTGCTAAACTGCCATAAATCGGTCGCAATCGCCCGATTCCAGCCGGGCTTGGGCCACCACATCCTGGCAAAAAACCATACAATGATTCCACGACCGAGCTGCCCTACCAGAGCTTCCGCCACCAAACTCCAGGCACCATAGCCCCGCCATGCCATATAGGGTGTCACAATAGTCATGACAATGGCGCTTACAATGTCAGCCACTGCAATTTGCTTAAACGCCAATTCGCGACGCAACAGTGCCTCTTGAATGCCATTGAGCCCCTTGATAATTTCTGTACCCAACAACGCCAGTAAAATAACCGTCAAGAGCGGCATGGTCGCATAGATGCGTCCAAGATAAGGCGCAACAGCAGCTACCAGCAGCACACTCAGAAGCAGAAAACCCATTTTCATTGAAAAATAGGTCCGGCGTACAGATTCATCTACTTCCTGACGCTGGATGACAGCCAGATCCAGCCCTGGTAAGCGCAGTTGAGCTGCTAGCGCCACAAAAAACATCGCCTGGGTCACTACGCCAAAATCTGCAGGAAGTAGAAACAGGAGCAGTAAGATAAAACGTAGGAGGCCCAACGTAAGTGTAACGGCCGTTGCTGCCAGACTGTACAGCGAACTATTAATGGTACGACTGGCGATATTGCTTGTGTCAGTTTGCGACATAGATGTTTTGAGTGTTTGGAATTTTTAGTCTGAATTATACGGGCAAATCCCCATGACCAATAATCTTGGTCAACAGCCTAGGGCGATTTAGCCAAATTCGTCATAAAGTTGCCGTGCGCGCTCGTTGTGTCACAATAAGTTTACAAGTGAACAAGTTTTTAAGTATTCAAGTGCTCAAGCCTGCCTCACTTGAACACTTGAAAACCTGAAAACGAATACCCCCAAACACCTGCTAGGAGAAGATCATATGGACCTCGCTACCGTAGACAAATTATTAACCACCACCCGCTCCGTACGCAAACGGCTCGATCTGGATCGGCCCGTGCCGCCCGAAATTATCGAGGAGTGCCTGGAGATTGCCATCCAGGCGCCCACAGGTAGCAATTCGCAGGGCTGGCACTTCATGATTGTGACTGACGCGGAGAAAAAAGCCCAAATTGGTGAGCTGTACAAGCAATCCTTTTTCATCTATGCCCGCTCAAATCAGGAGCAGACTGAAAGCCAGGGCAGCCGAGAACATGATCCAGAACAACAAAGCCGCGTGGTGAAATCGGCCGTTTATCTGGCCCAAAATATGCATAAAGTACCGGTGATGGTCATTCCCTGCATTGAGGGACGGGTGGAAAATGCCGGGCCGATGGCTCAGGCCGGTTTGTATGGCTCTATTTTGCCAGCAGCCTGGTCGTTTATGTTTGCCCTGCGTGCACGTGGACTGGGTGCGGCCTGGACCACTCTGCACCTGCGCTATGAGCAAGATATTGCTGACATTTTGGGGATTCCCAGTCACATTACGCAAGCCGCGCTGCTGCCCGTGGCTTACTACACCGGAGAAGACTTCCAGCCAGCCAAGCGCGTCCCCGCCGTTGAGGTAACATCCTGGGAAAGTTGGGGAAACAAATGGTAGAAAGAGAGTCCAATTTCCCCGGAAACCGCCATTAAACTCACGTCGCCAAAACAGTTTCCGGGGAAATAAGTTTACTTACTCTAGAGAATCGAGGAAACGGCCGATTCCATCTTCATCCCAACTATCCTGATGACCAAAGACCATCAGCATGCCGGGGCTGCCGCTCTTGGCTTCAAAGACGGCCAAAAGCTGCCGGAAGCGCGTTCCTTGCTCATCAGAGCCTTCGTAGGTTCCCAAAGCAACTTCCTGGCCATTGATCGTAATATCTTCGCTGCCCACAAACTCCATGTTTACGTTTTGCGACCCAGTTTGGTTAGAAAAGGCATCACGCATCTGCTGCTGCATTTGCTCCTCATCTCCCGCCAACGACGAGGGGAATTCAGCCAACATGATCATGGATTGTTCACCCGTTCCATTGATAAATACCATGCGGAAGCCCAGAAAATTCATGACGCCCTGCTCTTCGTAGCCAGAGGGCAAATCGTAGTCTACAATTTCGTTCGCCACTTCGGCCGCTTCGGCAGGATTGTCGAGGCCACCAGCAAAATTCTCAAACACGCGGGGCAGTACCAGAACCGCCACAATTGCGATAATACAGCAGACGCCTAAAATACCGGCGATGATGCCGATAACAATCTTTGTATTCCGACTCATTGAAAATCCTCCATCATTTTGGAAACAGCAACGGCCGTTCCTATACTATTATGTAAACAAAATAAACAAATTTCAGGGAAATCAACCGGTATTAAAGACCGATTTGCCCTCTTTTGTCAACCAGGATGAGGAACTGAATAAACGGCCGCTGTGAGAATTGACGCTCCTCTGCAAAATTGAGTATAATTCGTTCAAAATATTTTGAAAGTTTGCCAGTGCCACCAAAGCACTGCTTCGATTTCGATAAGGAACCTAGTGAAAACTCTGTCTGATTTGCACAATACCACAAATACGGCCGTTGTTACCACCAATCCTGTCTCCATTACGTCTGATTTTGCGGTGGGTAGCAGCGATGTTGTCCTGATGGCTGGCCCCTGCTCAGTGGAAAGTTACGCCCAAACCCGCGCCGCAGCCGAAGCTGTGGCCCGTGTTGGCGGGCGCGTGCTGCGCGGCGGCGCATTCAAGCCCCGCACCTCGCCCGACAGCTTCCAGGGACTGGGCGAACAAGGGCTGGAAATTCTGCGCGACGTGGCCGATGAGTTTGGCTTGCTGGTCATCACCGAGGCGCTGGCGGTTGAGCATGTGCCGCTGGTAGCAAAATTCGCCGACATTATCCAGTTAGGCAGCCGCAACATGCAGCATTACCCCCTGCTTTGGGCCGTAGGCGAATTAGACAAACCGGTGATGCTCAAACGAGGCTTTATGTCAACTATCGACGAGTGGCTTAAAGCGGCCGAGCATATTAGCAGTCGGGGCAACACCAACATTATTTTGTGCGAGCGCGGCATCCGCACCTTTGAGACCGCTACGCGCAACACGCTGGACACCAACGGCATCGCTCTGGTCAAGCAGCGCAGCCCGTATCCTGTCATTGCTGACCCCAGCCACGCCACCGGCCGCGCCGACCTGGTGCTACCCGCCGCTCGGGCGGCCATCGCCGCCGGTGCCGATGGTTTGCTGGTGGAATTCCACCCTGATCCGGCTCGGGCGCTCTCTGACGGCGATCAATCGCTGCCCTTGACTGCCTTGCCTCACTTTGTGGCAGAGATTGGCAAACTAACGGCCGTTTTCAATCGGAAGTTTACATAACTCAAGTATGCTGAGGCTAAATGTTTGATTTTCTTTTTAGCCTGGGCTACTTCGGGCTGTTCATTATCAGCTTCTTATCCGCCTCCCTGGTGCCCCTGGCCTCGGAATTTTTTGTGCTGGGCATGCCTCCACTCGGCTACAACGTCTGGCTTGTCATTGTGGTCGCGACGATTGGTAGCTACTCGGGCTCTCTCCTCAACTACTACTTCGGCAAAAAAGGCACCGACTTTGTCTTAGGCCGTTACATCAAGATCAATCCCAAAACATGGGCCAGAGCAGAAAGATTTTATGAGCGCTGGGGACCAGTGGCCCTCTTTTTCTCCTGGGTACCGTTTATTGGTGATCCGTTAACGGCCGTTGCGGGGGCACTGCACATGCATCTGGGCGTCTTCAGCTTTTGGGTGTTGTTTGGCAAGACACTGCGTTATCTGGTGCTGCTGGGCATTGCCTCCCGCTTCATCGACATGTTCTAGCCGTGGCTATTGACAGAAAATTGCTAGAAATCCGCTGACCACCTGCACTATAATTGCCTCAAACGCACGCCGCCTCTGGTACAATTCAAGCAAAATAGACAAAAGGAGCAATCTTGTGAAATTTATCGATCTCACCATTCCCCTCGGCATTGGCACCCCGCCCTGGCCGACTTATGAACCATTGCAAGTGAAATATTTCAAGCGTCTTGCCCCCAACGGCGCCAATGGCCAGGTGGTCACCCACAGCAACCATATTGGCACCCATCTGGACGGCGAAATCCATTTCTACACCCCCGGCAAAGACATCGCCTCACTCGATTTTGATTTTCTGGCTGGCGACGCGGCTATCGTCGATTTAAGCGACATCTGTGGCGATTACGATGTGTACACACCAGCCATGATCGAAGAGCGCGTGGAAGTGCGCGAAGGTGACATTCTCATCATCCACACTGGCTACCACCACTTTGGCTGGGACCAACCCTACGGCAATGAGGTGCGCTACATGGTCATGCATCCCGGCCCAGACGCCCGCTTTGCCCAATGGTGCATCGACAAAAAGATTAAGTGGATTGGCGTGGACTGCGGCAGTGCGGATCATCCCATGAACACCAAAATTCGCGACTGGATGCCAGCCCAGGCTGAAGACGCCGATGCCCACTTCCAGAAAAAATACGGCAAATCGCTGGCAGACTATTTCACCAAAGATATGTACCAGATGATGCATTTGTGGATGTTCGACAAAGGCATCATCCATGCTGAATGCGTGGGCGGCGACATCGATCTACTGGTAAACCGGCGCGTGCAGGTAGGCTGTTTCCCCTGGCGCTTTGTCGATGGTGAAGCCAGCATTGCCCGCATCGTGGCCATGGTAGATGATGACGAGTATGAAGAATTGATGGCCAAAAAGGCAGAGATGCCTAAAACTAAGTTTGGCGACTGCTACGACCCGGTTCATGTGGAACGGCTGGGCGGTCGCGGTTCTGTGTATTAATTTTTTGGCCACAGAGCACACAGAGGGTTTAGAGATTTTCTCTTTTTCCTCTGTGTGCTCTGTGGCTTTTTTAACCGCTTGACACCATACCATAGGGTGTGGTACAGTTTCGCGCAGCAAAACATACTAAAAGGTATGGTTCTGATGGCAAGAAAAACAAAGCGAGATTGGTATGTAACGGCCGTAAAAATTCTACGGCGTGATGGTCCTCAAGGCTTAACCATCGACGCATTATGTCAATCTCTGGGTATGACAAAAGGCTCCTTCTATCACCATTTTGGTAGCTACGAGGGGTTCAAGACGCAGTTTTTATCGTTTTACGAGCACGAAGGAACGCTGGACATCATTTCCCAACTGGCAGCCTTGCCCACGGCCAAAGAGAAACTGCATCAGCTTTTGGCCATCATCGTGGATTTTTCGACCAAATTTCCAGAAGACCCGGATGTGGCGATGCGCGTCTGGGCACTGCAAGATACGGCCGTTGCCCAAACACAAGCACGCGTAGACGGCCGTCGCCAAGCCTATGTGCAATCATTGTGCGCAGAAATAACCGGAGACAGCGCCCTCGCGGCAACTAGTGCGCGCCTGCTCTACACCGTGCTGGTAGGCAGCGAACAAATGCAGCCCCCCATCGTCGGGGCAGATTTGCAGCACCTGTTTGATGAATGTCTGCGCCTCTACAACCTGCAATAACTCATTTTTTCAGGGCAAAAGGAGTTTGAAATGAAGAAAGACGATCTGTTTACGGCCGTTCCCAATCTGCCAAAACTGCTGGAAACGGCCGATCACGTAGACGTAAAAACCATCACAGGCGACGTCGCGCTGAGGCAGTTTATTGCCGGGATGCTTACTTATTCCCCAGGATGGCTCAAGTTTTTGTATGGCGTGCGCTGGTTTTTTGTGCGGCTGCTGGGGATGAAACAGGAAGGGGTGCCCGGTGGATTAAATGTAAAGCCAGAAAATGTCTCATTTGTTACTGGTGCACCAGCCGGATTTTTCACGGTGCAAATGGCTGAAGAAGGTCGCTACTGGTTTGCCGCCGCCAGCGAAGCACATTTGACGGCGCATTTGGGTGTGGTGATGGAAACGGGTCAGACCAACCGGTTTCACGTGCTAACGATTGTGCATTACCATCGCTGGACCGGGCCAGTGTACTTTAATGTGATACGGCCGTTTCATCACATCGTGGTGCGCCAAATGATGAAAGCAGGCGTGCAGCTGCCGCTACGCTTGCAGGAAGCTTAAAATCTGGCCAGCTATTTCATCACGTACCTGGCGGAATACGGCCGTAACTTCCTCATATGTCCCTATTGCCTCTGCCGGATCATAAAAGCCGATGTGCGTCTTGTTCCCCGCGTTCCCCAGCCAAACCGGGCAGGTTTCCTTGGCCGAATCGCACACCGTAATCACGTGGTCAAAATATTGGCCCTTGAACAAATCAGTTGATTTGGACTCGTTTTGGCTTAAATCAATGCCCAACTCCCCCATCACAACAATCGCTTTGGGATGCACATAGCCGCTCGGCTTCGTCCCCGCCGAATAGGCCACAAACTGGTCGCCCAATCGCGCATTGATCAACCCCTCGGCCATCTGGCTGCGGCAGGAATTGCCTGTGCAAAGTACTAAAACGGACTTTTTCTCACTCATGTTCAGCCTCCTGCCAATGCTGTTCAATTAAAGTTTGTAATTCGGTTTGGTCGCGGGAAACGGCCGTTTCCTGATGCCCAATTTTGTTTCTCAAAAAATCCACCTTCTGCTGCAATCGTTTATCCAACGTGGACAAATGCCCTCGCCAGGTCTCAACCCGTTGACTGCGTTCAAACCCATTGTCTTGCAACAGGCCCTTCATCGCTAGCATGACTTCACCAAGGGCGGGCACCTCCAGATCGGGAGGCGGCTTCATTTGATAATCAATATCGGATAGTTCCAGTTGAAAAAGGTCAAGCAGGGGCTGAACTTCGCCAGCCGCAATCACGATGGCTCCAATGCCAGTATATCCTTTGTATGGCGTTCCCCACCGATATTTGGTGGAATAGCGCAGCCTGACAAACTCAACGGGATGCCCTGGTTTAGGACTAGTAACGCCAGTGTAATCATTGGCCTGGGTAATGCGAATGCGCAAATCGGCCACCGCTTGCAAGGCTCTTTCACCAACGGCAATTGCTTCTGCAGCCTCCCGCAAAAATATCTGGCCTGTGCTGATTTGCTGGTTGAGTTGGTGAATCTTTTCGGCAGGCAGACGGCCGTTTCCCACCAAAAACACTTGCTGTTCGGCTTGAACGGCCGTTAGCTCCTCATCACACTCAGCCAAATCCACCAGCGCCGCCTCAAATTCCTGCAAGCTGTTTTGGATGCTCTCGATTTTGATTTCGCTGGCTTCATGGGCCATTTTGAGAGCGGCCAATTGTTCCGCTTCTTCACCTAGCTCTTCTTCGTGATTACCGATGAGCTTTTGCCAGACGGCCGTCCAGGTCAAACCTTCCAAATCGGCCATCCGCTCTTTGGCTTCATTAAGCTGTGCGGTGAGTTCAGCCAATGTTGTCTGCTCCGCTTCCAATGATTCATCCAGCGAAGCCATGAGCGACAAGATGCGATCCCGTTCACGGACTGCTTTTTTGGCGGACAGGTAACGGCCGTTTATCTCTACAAACTGTTCACGGATTGGGTTCATTTTTCAACCTTGATCATCTTTAAAAAGCACACCAACTTATACGCAAAAATGAAAAATCCGTGTCAATTTGTGTCCAATCTATAAATCCAATGCGGCCATCACCGTGTTCAAATCTTTGTCGCCGCGACCGCTCAGGTTCACCAAAATAATTTGGTCTGGGCGCATTTGGGGCGCTTGCTTGAGCGCCTCAGCCACCGCGTGGCTCGATTCCAGTGCCGGGATGATGCCCTCCGTTTTGCACAAAGTTTGGAACGCGGCCAGCGCCTCTTCGTCGGTGGCGTAGGTGTAGAAGGCACGCTCTTCGTCGCGCAGCAGGGCGTGTTCCGGCCCCACGCTGGGGTAATCCAGCCCGGCGCTAATGCTGTGCGTTTCCATGATCTGGCCATCGGCCGTTTGCATCACATAGCTTTTAGTGCCGTGCAAAACGCCAATACGAGCAATATTCATGTCGGCAAAGCGGGCGGCGTGTTTACCACCGCTAACCCCCTCACCACCAGCCTCCACGCCAATGAGATCGACGCCCTCGTCATCGCGGAAAGCGTGGAAGATGCCCATCGCGTTGCTGCCGCCGCCCACGCACGCGATGATCGTGTCGGGCAAACGGCCGATTTCAGCCAACATTTGCTGCCGGGCTTCGTGGCCAATCACGCTTTGGAAGTCGCGCACCATCATCGGGTACGGATGCGGCCCCAAAACCGAGCCAAGCAGGTAG
Organism: Ardenticatenaceae bacterium; assembly: GCA_020634565.1. Lineage (GTDB taxonomy): Bacteria > Chloroflexota > Anaerolineae > Promineifilales > Promineifilaceae > Leptofilum. Next base: position 21,630 of record JACKBN010000023.1, on the reverse strand, counting down.
TGGGTATTTTCCACGTTGGTCACCCAGTCGCGAATGGCCTCGTTGATGGCATCTTTGAGCGTTTTACTGCCACTTTCTACCGCGCGCACCTCGGCACCGAGCAGCTTCATGCGGTAGACATTGGGCTGCTGCCGGGCGATATCCACACTGCCCATGTAGACAACGCATTCCAGCCCCAGCAGCGCACAGGCCGTGGCGGTGCCGACGCCATGCTGCCCCGCCCCCGTCTCGGCGACGATGCGCGTTTTGCCCATGCGCTTGGCCAACAGCGCCTGACCCAGCGCATTGTTGATTTTGTGCGCGCCGGTGTGGTTCAAATCTTCCCGCTTGAAGTAGATTTGCGCGCCACCCAGGCTGGCGCTGAGCCGTTTGGCGTGGGTGATGGGAGACGGCCGTCCCACATAGCTCTTAAGCAAGTATTGAAACTCGGCCATAAACGCTTCATCTTGCAGCGCCTCATCGTAGACGCGGATGAGTTCATCCAGGGCAGGCATAAGCGTTTCGGGCACAAATTGTCCGCCATACGGACCAAATTTGCCGTGTTCATCGGGAACGGGTGCAGGTTGGATCATAAGATTTTCCTCGTTGTTTTATTGCAAGGCTGATTATAGCAAGTGGTGGGGATTGTGGGGTGAATTAACGATCCATTTTCCCGGAAAATTTGATTACGCGCCGAGCTGGTCTCAATAATTTTCCGGGAAAAAGTTATTTTACGGTGTCGAAGGTTAAATCCCAGCCGCTGATCAAAGTAACGCTGCCCTGGCTGCCGGTGTCGATGCTGAACCACCAGGCGTCTTGCGTCCAGTCGGGCAAATCATATTTGAAGATGGCATCCTCTGCGGTGGAGCTGCCAACAAAACCGAAGAGCGTGGCCAGGAAACGGCCGTTCTCATCCAGCCCTATAATCACCGTGTAAGAACTGTCTGCGACCAGGGTGGTATTCCGGGCAAACTGGCTAGCGGCCATCTCTTCGCCATCTTCAATAGCCACACTGTCTGGCTGGGTCAGGACACGCAAGGAAATAACGCGTGTCGCATCGGCACGATTTGGCGCATTTTGCAAGGTAAAGGTCACCACAGGCTCGGTGCTGTTGACCTCATCGAAGGAAAAGTCCACCAGGATTGCCTGGCCTGGCGCATAGGTTCTATCCCGTACCACAGTGGATTCTGGCCCAAGCGCCACGCCGCCATCTTCACCAGGCAAAAAAACGGCCGAATTAGAGGTCAGCAACCAGCCGGGGGTGCCTTCATCAAAGAAGAGCTGCCGCTCAGATTTGGGATTGGTGGTCATCGCTTCAATTTTGGTCACAAGCGCACCGTCGTTAGCAAAATCAGTGCGGCTACGGCCGTTTAGCAAAACCATAGCCACCACAATGGCTACCACCACCAGCGCACCAATACCGATGAGCAGGTTGCGATTTTGCAAGAGTGTGGGGGCAGCAGGAGGTGTTGGTTGGGGAACGGCCGTTTCCGGCTGGCCAAAATCCACGGCAAAAGAAAGTGGCTCACGCCGAGCTGCCTCCAGCAACGGTGCCCAATTTTCCCGCGGACGCAATTGCTGGCAGCGCTCGATAAATTCTGGCACGCGCTGCTGACGGGCCAACATTTGCAGCAGTTCTACCGTCTTGGCTGCCTTCCCCCGCCCCGGAATATCATCGTAATCCAGACTAAAATCAAAGGCCAGTTCGTGCATCTCATTGGTGTCAAAAGAGCGATTCACCAAGTCGCGCAAGGTAGCGGCCAGATTGGTTGGCGTAGGGGAAGATTCTGCATTCATGTCTGTTGAACCTCGTTGTTTCTTCTAGTTTGCGGTGCAAAAAAGGGTTTACCAGAGCGCAAGTTGAGGCGGATTCTAGCATAAGGCGAGGCAGATCGAAAAAAGTTAGCGCAGCGCTCGCAGCTTTTCGGCGCAAGTGAGCAGTGCCAGCACGGTATTGCCATCGTTAATTTGGCCACTGTGCGCCATGTGCAGCACTTCGTCAATCGGTTTCAGATGGATTTCCATCACTTCGGCAGCCTCATGCTCTGGCTCGCCCAACGTCACATTGGTGGCCAGGTAATAAACGCCCAACTCGTTGCAGATGCCATTGGCGGTGTAAAAACGGCCGATTTCCAGCAACGCATCCTCTGTTTCACCGCCCACTTCTTCCTTTAGCTCGCAAACGGCCGCTTCCAATTCGGTTTGGTCCGGCTTGACGCTGCCTGCGGGCACTTCCCAACCCCAGGCGTCTACCGTGTAACGATAATTATAGATGAGGGCAATCTCGCCTACTGGCGTGACGGGCACAATCCAAACAGAAGTGGGGCTTTCGATGACGTTATACTCACCGGAACGGCCGTTTGGCAGCAAGATCCCATCTTTACGCACCCGGTACCAGGGGCAAGACCAGACAATTTGGCTGGAGGTTGTTTGAAATGGTTTTGTCATGGTGAGGTTACTCTTGGGGCACGGCCGTTTTCGCATTGCGAATAAAGGCGCGCACCAATTCCGGGTCTTTCTGGCCGGGGCTGGCTTCTACCCCGCTGGCCACATCGACGGCAAACGGCCGTACCTGCCGCACAGCCTCGGCCACATTGTCGGCATTAAGGCCACCCGCCAGCATCAAGCCTGGGATGGTTTGCGCCAGTTGGGCGCTCATGCCCCAGTCGCCGGTTTCCCCCGTGCCGCCGCGCAGGGTGGGATGATAGGTGTCAATGAGCAAGCTAGGCAACTGAATACCGTTTACCGATAACTGATTACCGTCCACCGCATACCACTCCGCATCCGCTTCGGCTTCCGCCAGGCTGGCGGGACGGAGCGCTTTGTAGGAACGGCCGCAAATTGGCGACCGCTCATCCCCCACCAAAAAGGGCACCTCTTCCCCGCTAAGCTGGGCCAAATCCAGCCCCACCTCAGCGAGGATTTCCGCCATGCGCTCGCCCGTCTCGTTGACAAACACGCCAACCAGCACGGGGCAGCTGGGCGCAGCGCGCAGCGTGTTTACGATGGCTTTTGCCGTTTTTATGTCAACCGATCGCTTGCTGGATGGATAAAAAATAAAACCCAGATAGTCGGCTCCGGCAGAAACGGCCGTTTGCGCATCTTTTAGGTTGGTGAGTCCACAAATTTTTACTTTCATAGAGGAATCTCAGGGAATAACGCAGCCAATGCCAGCAGCAAATAAATCAGCAGCACGGCGATGCTGTTGGTGGTTATATGCACGATGATAGGGATAAACAAGGAGCGCGTGCGCTCGTAAGCCAGCGCGTTGACAACGCCAATGACAGCGCTGGCAAACACCACGCCAATGCTGTCGGCATGGGCCAGGCCAAAAATGGTGGCGCTGGCCAGCACCCGCAGCCAGACAATATTTGATTTACGCCAAAACCAGGTGTGCAGCAACCCGCGAAAATAAAGTTCTTCGGAAATTGGCACCAGAATGCCAGCCCCCAGCAGCGTTGCCAAAAACTCTAGCCAGGAAAACTCGGTTGCGCCACCAACAATGAGATCGCTACGAGCTTGCACACTATCCAGATTGCCTTCAATCAGCTGCTGCACCAGCAATCCTAGCAAAGCCCGACCGGGCAACAGCACAATCGCCAGCCCAATACCAATGAGCAGCCATTGCCAGCGGATGCGCAACGGCCGTATGCCCAAATCGGCCCAGCTCACTTTCCCCCGGCGCACACCCAACAGGTAAGTGGTGCCACCCAGGCAAACAAAGTTTGCCAAAAACAGCAAAAAGGTGGCCGCCACCGTTATTTCTGTAAACCAATAAGCAAGTAAGGCTGAAGTTAGCAGATAAGCGCCAAAGCCTACCAGCAAATAAAGCAGTAAATCGAGCCAGCTTTGCGGTTTCGCTTCCGGTTCTGGTTCGGGAACAACAAGTGGTGGATCAAGTTGCGTCATCAACTGGGCTCCAGGAAGGTAAGGCAGGCTGGCTGCGACCACGCAGCAGTACCAGATAAAAAATCACAGCCATGACCCAAAACGAAACCAGCGCGTACACGGCGTTCAGCTCAGTAACCAAAAAGATGGACTCGGTTTGCAGGGCAGAGTTGGTGTAGTTGGCAAACAGCGCCGAATACAAATTGTTCGAAGCGTGCGCGCCGATGGCCAGCTCCGCAGAATTGTCGCGCAAGGTAATGAAGGCAAAAAAAGCGCCAATGCTCAGGTAAAACAGGGGCAGCAAGATGGCGCCAGCCGCCAGTTCTGGATTGCCCAGATGCGGCACCATAAACAGAAAACCATTCACCAATGCCAACACCCAAAAATTACGCCCAAAATGGCCACTGGCCTGCAATAAATAGCCGCGAAACAGCAGTTCTTCGGCGGTGGTTTGCATGGGCGTCAGCAACAGCACTACGATGGCAAACACAAAAAAGCGGGTGGGGTTAAACACAACGGTGTAAATCTCTGGATTGAGCAGGTATTCAACCAGGCTGGCCAGGGCCACTAGCAGCAGCCAAACGGCAAATCCCTGCGCCATGCGCCCCCAGTTAAACTTTTTGGCGGGAGTGATGATGGAGCGAAACGGCCGTCCATGCACAAAACGCACCGTAATAAAAACCCCCACTATCAACATGCCAAAGCTCAGATTGAGCGCAATATAATTCACCAGCGGGTCTACGCCGGTTAACATGCCTGTTTGCATGTTAATAGCCGACTCGGGATTGTTATCCATCATGACCCAAACCATGGGCACAATCACAAACACGGAGCCTAACACAAACCAGAAAAACAGAATCAGAATGAGGCCAAAAAAGTAGCGAAACCAATCCGTCTGGCCTAAACGAACCTGGTCAAGAAACGATTGTGGTTCTGGATTCTCCATAAAATTCTCTCAAAAGTAGAGCTTGCGTAGCTTTCCAAAAGATTGGACCAATTTGTTCATAGAGCCGAAAGAATACAATCGACTAAAATTGGTCCAATCTGCGTAAGCCCCAAAAGATTCAATTAGCACGTCACAATGCCAACGGCCCAATCATACCTCAGCCCGCCCAAAACGGGGCATTCTTTTATGAGCTCAAACTAAATGGAAGATACAACTTGGATACAAAAGCACCCTCAGCCGCACAAAAATCACTATCCTTCCCAAGTTGATTTTGCCCAGTCAAATCGACCTATAACGCTGAAAAATCGTACTGTAATGGAGAAATGTGACTATGAAAAATAAGAACGACGCTGTCAAACGGCCGTTCCTCTGGATAATATTTCTGTGTTTGCTGCTGGGAACCATCATCTTCATCCTGACGCAGGCCACCCTGCTTAAAGCCCAACGCCCCAATTCCGACAGCCAGCAACTCTATCTGCCCCTGGTGGCCAAACCAATCGCCTGCGACATTCCCAACGCCAGCTACAGCAGCATTCCCATCGCCTCGGCCCCCACCAGCCCGCCAGCGGCCGTAAATGCAGACATTAACCTGGCTATTCGCGGCTACGAGAAAGTGTCGGCCCCGCTCACCCTGGTGGATTACGGCGGGGGCAGCGACGCCAACGCGCCGCAGTTAGCCACCCTGTTTACCCCACAGCGCGTGCCCAGCTTTAGCAACGCCTACCAAATTTACCGTTGGGATTGGAGCTGCGGCTGCCGGCTGGAGCTGATGAGCGGCTGGCCCACCACCCTGCTGGGCATGGGCACCACCGCTGGCGAACCCATCGCCGTACCCGATTCCGGCTACGACATCGGTGGCGGCAACGACGTGATGGTGCTCTACGCCACCGACAACCGCATCACGCTCAAATACACCCGCGAAGACAATGTGGTGGGCGGTTACACCATTCACATTGAAGACGTTTGCGTCGATCCGGCGCTGCTTGCTTTGTACAATTCGTTGAATGCGGCAGGCCGCTCTGAACTGCCTGCGTTACAAGGGGGGCAACCGTTTGGGCGGGCGCTTGGCAGCGAGATTAAAGTTTCGGTACGCGATACGGGTAACTTTTTAGATCCCCGCTCCCGTAAGGATTGGTGGCAAGATTATTAGACCTGCCAACGCGCACTAGCCCTCAGCCAGCTTGCGCTGCAAGCGAGTCCGGCGGTGTTCCAAGTCTGTGCGAAGCGGATACTGCTGGCCTCGCCTGCCCCAACTGCTCACCAGGTTGAGGGCCTGTTCAGTCCACAGCAGCGCCTGATCTAACTCGCCGGCTTGCCATTCAAAATATTTGGCCAGCTCTTCGTGGGCAGAAACGTCGTCAAACGTGGTGGCGGCGATTTGCTGCCAGAGGGGGAGCGCTTCAGCGGCACGGCCGTTTCGCTTCAACAGCAGCGCCAATCGGTGTAAATTTTGATGGTACAGCTCCAGCGGCAAATCTCCCTGCGCCGCCAGACGCAGATTTTGCTCCGCCTGGTCGCTCAGGCCCAAATCGGCCTGCCATTTGCCCAGGCTGTACAAATCAATGGGATGGTCGCTGGCATCCGGCTGGCTGAGCAGGCGCGATACGCGCGCCGCCAGCGTCACCATCGACACCATATCAATCTGGTTGTGGTAAAAAACGCGCACCAGTTCGCGAGCGTCGCCGCTGCGCAGGTAGTTGTTGTACAGGCTGGGAATGAGCCAGCCGGGCACATCATCTTGGCTGCGGCGCAGCCCCAGCAGGCTGCCTTCCAGCGAGCCCAGGGCGCAAGAACCCAGCCGGTGCCGCCACAGCCGCCGCGCCGGATGCAGCAAATCCAGGTGCGGGCGGTCGCGCAAGTCCGTAGGCATGCGGTTCATGAGGAATCGCCCTTCTAGCAGAGGCACGTCGAAGGAACGGCCGTTAAACGTAATCAGCCCCGCTTTTTCAGCCAGCAGTTCATCCAGCAGCAGCAGCAAGGCTGGCTCATCGCCGTGGTCGCGCAAAAAATATTGGCGCACCACAAACCGTTCCCCCTGCTGGCTCGCCTCAAAAAAGCCGACGCCCACCATGAAAGCCAGCGTTCCTGCCCCAGCCAACCCCGTCGTTTCCGTATCCAAAAATAGAAAATCGCGAAAGTCATATTCCGCTAATCGCTCGTCTTGCACAAAGGGAACGGCCGTTCCAGGATGGAAGTTCAGCAAATCAGCCAACCTATCGTCGCCGTGCTGATGCTCCAGCGCGTACACATGGTCCAGCACAAAGCAGTCGCCATCTGCCGTGGAAACGAGCCCGCCGCCCGGCAGCAGCTTTTCTAGCGGCTGGATGTCGTCATCATCATGCAGAGAGGAGGAGGATTGGGGGGAAAACGGCCGTAACAATGCGTCATCCACTGGCGGGGCAGGCTTAAGCGGGCGTGGAGATTTCAGGTTCCGCGCCCCGCGCACCACGCTCAGACGGCGCAGCTTTGCCTGTAGTTTGTCATCCTTGTCATCGGCCATATGTTCTAATTGTAAGGGGCAATGACCGGTTTGCCAACCGTAGACCAACCGATGGCGCTACATCAGGTAGAAACTCCTCCAATGCTCTACAATCCTTCATTATCCGTCCAAATGAATGAGGTTGCTCATGAAGATCGCTCCGCTCAGCTTAGATGATGTAACGCCCTGGGCTAAACTGCTGGCAACAGCGTTCAATCGCCAACCAGAGCAAATGTCGCAATTACTTCACTTTCTACAGCCCGAAACTCATCTCGTTGCCTGGGGTGCCTGGGATGGAGACAGTTTAGCAGCTCAATACAGTTGTTTGTTACGCCAGCTTTATTCACCAACTCAGGATGTTAACCTTCCCGTTGGTTTAAGCATCAATATGGCTGTCCATCCTCTCTATCGAGGACAAGGCTTAATAAAACAGGTCGCACAGCCCGTCTATGAGCATCTAGCGGCCAAAAAGGTGGTTGCTGGTGTAGGTTTTTCCAACGCGGCGGGCGTTCAGGTAGACAAACGAAGTTCAAGCTATGGTTATCGCGTGGTGGGGCAGCTGCGATCTTATCTCCTTTGGCTTGGTTCCACAGCCCCTTGTCCTGATTTTGAATTAACCACACTCTGGCCAGAGCAGCCTTTTCAACCAGTTAGGCAGAATACGGCCGTACAATTTGCCTGGACATCAACCTCGCTACGTCATCGCTTTGCTTGCCATCCGTTCCGCAAATATCATTTTGGCGTTTGGCACCACCAAGAAACCATCGCTGGCATTGTTGTTTATCGCCCCACACGGCTGTTTGGACTGCCCGCTGTTGGGCTACTGGCGGTTTACGGCAACGATCATCTCAGCTTATTGCAGCGATGGATGGCAGCCGTAAAAGCTGATGGCTACCGGTGGGCCTATCTTGTAAGCACGCCTCAAACATCTCTTCTTCACACACTGCGGCAAACGGCCGTTTGCTTACCACAACCCATCAGCCGCACTCCCTATTACCTTACGCTTAAACCACTTACCAACACCTTGCCCCCAGCAATGTTCGATTTCGAAAATTGGGCTTGTTTAGGGGGCGATATCCTCTAAACCATTTTGAAAAACCTGTCGCAAAGTAAAAAGTAAAGAAACTTATGGTCGTTTTGTGTCTCTATCTTTTTTGTTTTGCAAGCGTTGTCATATACTTGGCCCATGAAGATTTGTTTGGCCCGACACGGGCAATCTCGTTGGCAAGTAGACCGCGACGATGATGACTGGAACAGCCCCCTGACCGATTTAGGCCAGCGGCAGGCCCAGCTTTTGGGCACCTGGCTGGCCACACATCCCAGCCTGGACAATGGCTCACGGCTAGAGGTGGGCAGTATCCGAGTCAGTCCGCTAAAACGTGCCCAGCAAACGGCCGTTCCCCTTGCCGAAGCGCTGCAAATTGGCTATGAAACCGACGCATATCTACGCGAAGCCGATTTTTACGTCTCTGAACATTTGCCCTCTGCCGCGTCGCCCTACCAGGCAATGCCCATTTACAAACCGCCACCCATCTATGCTGCCTTCAAACAGCAGGCTCAGGCCGCTTTGTACGCCCTGGTGGCAGATGCCGAAACCAGCGGGCAGCCGGTCCTGGGCATTTCGCACGGCGGGCTTATCTCTACCATGCTGCGGCTGGCAACTGGCAGCGACACCATCTCTTTTTGGCTCTATAATACCAGCCTGACCGTGTTGGAATGGAAACGCGGTCGTTGGCACCTGATTCATCTTAATTTGTGGGATCATTTGCCACCCGCTTGGCGAACTTATTGATGCGTCTATAAACTGATAGCATCGTATAATTTTTGAGAACTTTATGGGAATCCTTGTCTTATTGCTCATTGTTGGCCTGATTATTTTGGCCAACCTGGTACGAAAGCAGGAAGCAGAAACGTTTCACAAACTTTTTGATCTCCTGTTGATTGGCCTGAATGCGCCGCTCTTTATTTTTGGGATGCTGTTGGTGTTCCAGAGCAGCGAACTGCGAGCAATGATGGATCTGGCGGTAGACAGCCCAACGGCCGTTGGCATCTTTTTTCAGGCAACGGCCGTTTGGGGCGTGGTTGTTAGCTTTCGCTCTACCCGGCACAGTCTGGAACGGTTTTTCCCCTTTGATCCCCACTCCCCCGTCCACACCCTGGCGCTGGTTCTGAGCGGCTACTTTGTAGGCTACTCCATCCTGCAAGTGTCTGGTGGTCTGGCTACGCTGGCCGAAGGGTTGGACAGCGTGCCCATCTGGCTGTTTCTCTTGCAGCAGTTTGGCTTTGTGGTGCTGGCGGCCTTGGGTGTAGGATTTACGATGCGGCGCGATGGAACGGCCGTGTTAGAACGGCTGGGAATCAAACCCATCACGGGCCGCCAGGCAGTTGAAGCCATCGGCTGGATTCTGCTGCTCATTCTGATTCAGGCCGTCGGTGGTGCCTTGTGGGACGCCATCGATCCCGATGAAGTTGCTGTAGTGGAGCAAATTAGCCAACAGCTGTACCAGGGGTTTGGCTTTTGGCATTGGTTTGCCCTGGCCCTGGGCGCGGGCGTGGGCGAAGAAATATTGTTTCGAGGCGCGCTCCAGCCAATCTTTGGCATCTGGTTTACCTCTATCTTGTTTGCCATCTCCCACGTGCAATACGGCTTTCTCAATCCGGCCACGTTGGTGCTGCTTTCGCTGGCGCTGATTTTGGGCCACATTCGCAAGCGACACAATACCAGCGTTGCCATTCTGGTCCACTTTGGGTACGACCTCGTGCTAGGCATTATGGCCCTGCTGGTCACCGCCGGTTAACCCCTTTTTTTGACCCATCTATTTGCTTGCCAACTGCCCATTTGCTATAATGCGCGGGCTGTCGGGGCATGGCGCAGCTTGGTAGCGCGCTTCAATGGGGTTGAAGAGGTCGTGGGTTCGAATCCCGCTGCCCCGACCAGAGGATAAGTAAGAAACGCCGCGTGTAGTTACGTGGCGTTTTCTGTTTACAGGGCTTGTTACAAAATCGTGTCTTGCATACATGGAGACCAATATGAGTAGCGAAAGAAATAGCAAAACTGTCAGGCTGCGACGCAATGTGACCCTGAGCTTGTTTGGCATTGGTCTGATTTTCAGCACTTTGTCGTTGGGAGCTGAGTTTTTTGGTCTGGACATTACGCCGGGGTTTGGCATGGTGCAGATGTTTCAACTGCTGTTGGGCATTACCGCGCTAACCGCTGCGCTTTTCCTGCATATTAATGCTTTACGGCAGGAAACCACCCGCTCACTCCAGGCGGACATTGGGGTACGGTTGGCAGCCACCGGTCTGGTTTTTGCCTATGTCACCGGGTTGTCAGACCTGATCCAGATTGGTACGCATGTGGAGCCGCAATTTGAACGGCCGTTTGTCGGGCCATTGCAGTTAGGGGGATTGGCGCTGGCGGTGCTGGGCATCATTATCGGTCTGGCGCTTTATTACACCAGCCGAGGCACCCGCTCCAAATCATCGATGGAATTTATTGTGAATGGGAACGGCAACCATTAACTAACGCAGGTTGGTGAGTTGGAACCCCTGATTGAGCACGCGGAAAACGGCCGTATCCGTGGGTGGACGCTGGTACGTCAGGAAAAACTGTACCGTTTGCCCCGGCGACACCGTCCAGGGAAATGGGGGGTTGGTGGAGAGCAGCAGATAGATGGAGCCATCCTGCGTCTGCAAAGAGACATCTGACTCCGTGATAACAATGGGCTGCGTGCCCAAATTGGTCACCTGCCCACCCAAAATCAAGCTCGTCAAATCGGTCGAAACTTCCACCCGCGCCAACGACACTGAGGACCCGGCGGCCGCAGCCGCGCCTCCGGTAAAGGGCAGCGTAACGTACACCTGCGCCCCAGAGTTATTATTGGTCACCACCCAGTTCAACGTATCACTTTCCAAGCCCAGCGGAATCTGGTAACCAGCACTGGCCTGAGTGATCTGATTGGCATTCAAAAAGCCTGAAAGCGTGGGGAAATTGCCTAACTGCGTAGCCAGCGGACTCACGACGTATTGGTTGCCCAAATTATCGACCAGGCTCAGCTGCAAATTCCCCGTGTCCAGCGCCGTCAGCCCCACGTTCTGAATCTGGTAATCCACAATGAAGAGGGCGAAGCCTGGGGGGATTTCTGGCCGGTCGGCAATGTAGGTTGAGCTGTTGACGGTGAGCTGCACGTTTTCCAGCTGGGCGGTTTCACCGAGGCCCACCACATTCCCTGAGGCATTATCGGTTTCGGAAACCACGTAACGGCCGTTCACCACCAATCGCTCAGTCCCTTCAGACCCCAATATCACCAGCGTGATGCCAGGCGTGGTTTGAGCAAAAATGTCCCGGTTGGTTACGGGCACGGTGGTACGACTATTGAAGGAAAAAGTGAAACGCGTGCCGCCCCGCGTAGCCAGCATCATCTCATCGCCCGGCGCGAGACCTTCCAGTAAAGCGCGGTTTTCATCGGAGTCTGGCAAGCCCACCACGTAGTTGACCACGGTGCCATACACCCAAACGGCCGTTGCTGGTTCAGTTGCCGTCGGTGTCCAGGTGCCATCAGCGCCAATAATCTGGGTTTGCACGTTAAACTGCTGGCCGGGCAGGCTCAAGGTAATCGGGGAATCGAGCGTCACCGAGATGGTGGCTGAATCGCTCATGCCAATGACAATTGGGTCGCCAGCCAGGGCGCTTTCTTCGCCGCTGGCAAAGGGTGTGGGTGTGCCGGAAACGGCCGTATCGCCATCCTCACCCCGACCCTGAAGCAAAATAATCGAAAGAACCACCACTGCCAGCAGCGCCACAACCGCAATGCCCCCAGCCACCAAAACGGCCGGATTCGATAATGAATCTCGCCAGGCTGTTCCGCTGTTGTTTTCTGCTGGCACGCCGGAGGGCACGTTCTCTTGTGGGTCGTTCGACATAGAAAAACCTTTTCTAGGTAAGCTTCCGAGATTTTACGGTACCAGGAAGCCGATTTGGTTTAGGGAATGCCAATTGGCAAAGGCTGCGGCGCTACCCGCACCAGGATATCGGCATTATTGCCCACAACAACCTGACTGTAATTCAAAAACGGCACCACCACCCGCACGGCACCTACGGCATTAACGGCCGTAAACGTAACCATCCCCGTCTCACTGGTGTGGCCAAAAGAAATCAACTCACCGGTACCGTTGTCGTAAAGAGCAACGGCCGCATTCACAATGCCTTCCGTCAATTCCGGCAAGAAGTTGTTGTTGGTATCGTAATAGAGCGTCACGTTAATGACGGCCGATTGCGTACCGCCCCCAGAGGGAGTAGACGTAGGCAACGGTTGGAACTGCACCACAGGCGGCGGCGCAGGCGTGGCCGTAAAGAACTGCGAAAAATCAATTGGAGTCGGTGTGGGGAACGGGGTCGGCAACGCCACCGTAGGCTGTGGTGTGGCCGTAGCAAACGTGCCACCAGTCCCACCGGTGCCTCCCGTAAATGAGCTAGTAGGCGAGGCCGTCGGCGTTGGCGTAGATTCCACACCGGTACAGGTGAGATCATATTCGTGCAGGTCTGCCTCATCTAGCGGCGGCACGTTTACCGGGCCAACAACAATAAACAACCAGCCCGTGTAATTGGCCAGATAACTCACTTCGCTGCCAAAATCGAGACCGCCTTTGTCATCATTGCCCAGCCAGGGATTAAATGGGTTGCCATTGTTGTCCCAAAAGATCATGTTTGTATCCGCAGCCGAACCGGGCGGGATGATCGTTTCACACGTGTAAAAGATGCCCGGCTTCACCCACATCTTAAAAATATCGGTATCCTGACTGCTGCCTAATGAGGGCACAAAGTTCAAGCCGCTCTTGGTTTCCCCAGCCACAATCAGGCAGGCGGTATCAATGGTGCTGTTAAATTCGCAGACATCAGCATCGGCCGGAAAACCGGCAGGCGGCGTTGTGGTTGGGTCAACGGTGGAGTCAATGCCAAAGCAGTAAAGCTTGTTGATGGGATCTACCGGAGATTTGTTGGTAACCCGGGCAAAATAATAACCATCGCTGCTAGCCGTAAAGCGCACTTCGGAACGGAAAATGCCGGGCGCAACATCATCGTTATTAGCAATGAGGGACTGGTTGGGATTGTACACGTCGAGTACGGTATCCAAACCGGGGTCCAAATTAGAGGTGGTTACCACATAGGTAATACCCGCTTTGCCCCACCAGCGAAAATAATCATTGTCCCCCGGCGGATAGAAGGTTAAATCACATAAATTAGCGGCGTCTGCGGCCGTTTCGGTGGCTTCGTTGAAATTGTTGTTGGGCTCGTAATCGTCGGCAAAAACTTGTGGAGTGGGCGTCCCGGAAGCGGCGTCATTGTCCGTGATGTTGATCGTTTTTCTGAACGGGGTGCCTAACGTCGCCTGGCTGGGATCTTCCAGCTCCACGTAGAAAAACTCGCTGTTGTCGTCTACGGTGTCGTCAATAATTCTTACCGTGATGGTTTTGGAGGTGTCGTCACCAATAGCCCAGGTTAAGGAACCTGGGGCCAGTACGTAATCCGCCGTCGTGGCGGAAGCGGGTAAGGCGACGTAATCTACCGTTACTGTACTAGAAACGGGCGCCTGGTTGATATCCACCGTCAGCGTAAAGGTGTCGATATTTTCATCAACCGTAATGGAAGCGCTGCCGCTAAACTCAATTTCGGGTAGGGTTTGGGCTTGCAGAGGGTCTGTGGTTTGAACCAGCTGAGAGATGAGAAGGGCAACTACCACCAGGCTCATCACAACCATGACTACACGCATTAATCGTTTGTTATGAGAACGGGCCATGATGTCCTCACTCGACCTCGATGGATTTTGGCGGAAAAAGTTTCAGTACAATCCTCAATTTCTAGCCGCCATTTATTTTTACATAACACAAATAAAAAGGATACTGCCAACTGCTGAGGGGATTATAAGGAGTGTCCAAAACAATAGCAAGTGTGGGCGTCAAGCGCTCATTTTTGGCAGGCAAACAAAAACGGCCGTTCCCACGAGGAAACGGCCGTTTCAAAACACAAATCAATTGGTGTAATTAGGCGCGCTGTGTGGTACCCGTCAGCACCTCATCCACCAAACCATATTTCATCGCCGCTTCGGCATCCATATAGATATCACGGTCCGTATCTTCCTCGATACGCTCAATGGGCTGGCCGGTGTGCTTAGACAAAATACCATTTAGCGACGTACGCAGGCGCAAAATCTCGCGCGCCTGAATTTCAATGTCAGACGCCTGTCCCTGTGCCCCACCCAGCGGTTGGTGCATATGAACGGTCGCATTGGGCAGCGCATAGCGCATCCCCTTGGTGCCTGCCGTAAGCAAAACGGTGCCAAAGCTGGCCGTAAAGCCCACAGCCACCGTCGAAACGGGGCACTCAATTTGCTGCATGGTGTCGTAAATGGCCAGACCAGAGTACACCTGCCCACCGGGGCTGTTGATGTACATGCTGATCGGTTTGCTGGAATCCTCACGTGCCAGGTAAAGAAGCTGGGCCACAATCAGATTCGCAATCTGGTCATTGATGGGCGTGCCCAACATGATAATTCGGTTTTTTAACAGCAAAGAAAAAATATCGTAAGCCCGCTCACCTCGACCATCTGATTCTAACACCATAGGGACAAGCGATGTTGGCAAATTCATCATGAGTCAATCGTCTCCTAAATTTTCGATAGTTGCTAATAGCGTTTTGCTATCATCCGTACCGAGACAATAATGCAATGGCCGAAGTTTAGCCCGCCATCGTTAGATTTACGTTATTCTTCTTCGTCCGCTTCTTCCGTCTCAGCCTCTGCTTCGGTTTCTTCCTCAGCAGCTTCCTCTTCTACTTCAGCAACTTCCTCGGATTCGGCCGTTTCTGTTTCAGCTTCCGTCTCTTCTTCAACTTCCGCTTCAGCTTCTTCGGCATCCAGTTCGGTCAGGTCGGGTGCGTTGCCCGTCAAAATCGCTTCAATGCGCTCGTACGCTTTTTCCATGAGCACTTCGCTGCTGAGCATATCAAAGCCGGGACCGCTCTTGTAATAGTCACGCATGCCTTCCAGCAGCGCTTCGTTATCGCCAAACTGGCTCACGCGCTCGTCAATGGCAGCATTGATATCTTCTTCGGCAACGCGCAGCTTCTCATCAAAAATGAACTGACGCAATGCCAACTGGCGTTTCAGCTGTTCTTCAGCCCCTTCGCGGAAGTTCTCGCGAAGCTGTTCTTCCTGGGCGCTTTGCAGCTGCAAGAAATCTTCCCAGTTCCAACCAGCGCGGGTTACCTGATTTTTGAAATTGTTGAGCATGCCGTCAATTTCAGACTCAACGGCCGCCGGCGGATAAACCAGCGTGGCACCTTCCAGCAAATCATCAATCATGCCTTCGATGAGCGCATTTTTGGCTTCACCTTCGGCATTATTTTGCAGCTCTTTCTGGATAGATTCGCGCAGTTCTTCCAGCGTTTCAAACGTACCTTCCAGCTTGGCCAACTCATCATCCAGCGGTGGCAAATTGCGGCTGCGTACGTTCAGCACGTTGATGGTAAAGGTCGCTTCACGACCAGCCAGCTCTTCCTCTTCAAACTCTTCGGGGAAGGTGATGGTGAAGGTTTTTTCATCGCCAGCAGCCATGCCTACGATGTTGTCTACAAACGCTTCGCCCCAGAAGATTTGTTTGCCTTCCATGACCATCTCGACGCTTTCAGTGTTGAAGATGACGTTATCTTCTGAGTGGTCATGATCATGGGTGTCTTCGGATTCGGCCGTTTCTGCATCATCGCCGTCTTCGGTCTCTTCGGCCTCGGCTTCCGGCTCTTCCTCTTCTTCTTCACCAGGCAGTAGTTCACCCTTGCCGCTCAGGGTCACCATGTCCCCTTTTTCAACCGGGCGATCCACATCTTCCAGCTGCTGGTGCTGCGTCTGGATGCGTTCTAACGCTTCACTAAGCGCTTCTTCGCTGACTTCAACTGGCTCAATTTCTTTGCGCAGCTCGCGATACTCACCCAACGTTACTTCCGGGGTAAGCGGAATGGTGAATTTGAGCACCAGTGGCTCCATTTCCATGTCATCAAAGTTGGCGGGGGCGTAAATGTCCGGGTCTATTTCGTCTAACGCTTCCGTGAAGACGGATTGCAGCATATCTTCAACGGCTTCAGTGCGCAGGGCATCGCGCCCAATGCGCTTAACGAGTACCTGGTAAGGTACCTTGCCCCGGCGGAAACCGGGGATGCTGACCTCTTTGGCCAGTTTGCGGGCGGTTTGCCGCATTTGTTTTTCGACACGATCTTCTGGAACCTCAATGGTCATCAGAAGCTGTCGCTGATCATCTTGTTCTGTTTGAATCTTTAACGTCACGAGCTACCTCTCAAAAAGTAAAATCTAGTCTTTGGGACAGAAATCTGCCCAGTCAGGAAAAAGAAAGGAGCGTTGCCTGGGCAGCAACGCTCTTGATCTCTTAAAAAGTGGGGATGGAGGGACTTGAACCCACACGCCTTGCGGCACATGATTCTAAGTCATGCGCGTCTGCCAATTCCGCCACATCCCCAGCAAGTGTGTAATTATACCACTGGAAAAGTCATTGCCAAACGGGTTGCCTTTGGAGGATATTGCCAATAAGATTTGAGGTATGAAGCAGTTTTTCTTGGGATTGTTTGAGTTGCTGAAAGAAAGCGGTCAGGGTTGGTCGCGAGACAACGCATCGCTGCTGGCGGCGGCACTCACCTATTACACGATTTTTGCTTTGGCTCCGCTGTTGGTGATTGGGGTGGCCGTTGCTGGCATTGTCTATGGGGATGCGTCTGTTCGGGAACAGGTGGTGGCAGACATTCAGCGGCAAATTGGGGAAGAAGCGGCCGTTATTGTGGATGGACTCATCACCAGCGCCAGCGAATCCGATGCCAGCGTGGTGGCCACCGTGGTCAGCTCGGCTTTGCTGTTTGTGGGTGCCTCTGGCCTTTTTGCCCAGCTACAGCGCACGCTCAACATGATTTGGGGCTTACGCCCTGCCCCACAAAAAGGTGTGTTTAACAGTATTCGCAAACGGGCCCTGGCTTTTTTGATGGTTTTGGTGGTGGGATTGCTGATCCTGCTGTCATTTGCCATTAGCACGATGATTACGGCCGTTGGCGATCGTCTGGCCATTTTACTGCCGGGTATTGGTGCGCTGCTGCCACAAATCAACTTTCTTGCCTCGCTGGTGCTGCTGACACTGTTATTTGCCTTGTTGTTCAAAGTGCTGCCCGATGCCCAGCTTACCTGGAAAGATGTGCTTTTGGGAGCGGCCGTTACCACCGTGCTTTTTATGCTGGGCCGGTATCTGATTGGGCTGTACCTGACTTACGGCTCCTCAACTTCGGCTTACGGGGCAGCCGGTTCTTTGGTGCTCATTTTGCTCTGGGTTTACTACTCTGCCCAGATTTTTCTTTTTGGGGCGGAATTTACCCAGGTTTATGCCAACAAATATGGCTCGCAGCTCACGCCCAACGGCAATGCGGTTTGGCGCCACCACACCAAGCCAAACGTGCCAGAAATTCACGAAGAGGGCCAATACCGCATTGCCATGACGCTGCCAGAAGAAGATGATGATCCGCCGGTCAAGTTGCCTTCGTGGCGTTTGCCCACCGCAGCGGGATTACTGGGATTAGCGGGCGGTCTGCTGTTGGGATTTTTGGGCAATTTGCGACAGAAAAAGCAGAATTGAGTCTAGCAACATATCACTTTCCGAATTGGACACTGATTTTCACAGATAAACACTGATTTTTTGATTTTATCTGTGTCAATCAGTGTTTATCTGTGTCCAATTTTTTGTTTTCGGTCAAACTGATATGTGGCTAGGAATTGAGTTATTGTTTTCCCATGACTATCCATAAAGTGACTGCCTTCATCACCCGTGAGCACCCTGAGGGGCGACAGATTTTGCTGTTCCAACATCCACAAGCGGGGGTGCAAATTCCAGCAGGGACAGTTGATGAGGGGGAGGGTTGGGAAACGGCCGTTATCCGCGAAGCTACCGAAGAAACCGGACTCACTCAACTCACCATCCACCGCTACCTGGGAAAAATCGAAAACGAGCTGGCCGCCGGGGAGGCAATTCTAAACCAGGACAGCCACATTTTCAGCCAGCCAGACGCAAGCTCACTGCCGTTTGCGCCCCTGATGAGCCGGGGCATGACGTTTGAGGTCGGCGAACAAGTTGGCTCCTTTCATCACACCATCTACACTGAATACGACCAGCTACCCAACCCCACCCAAATTACGCTCCACATCGACGGCTGGCTGCCGGAGGAATGCCTCAGCTGGCGCAAAACCCGCCACTACGTCCACCTGCACTGCCACGAAGAAACACCAGATAGATGGACCCTTCCCGGCGACCGCAACCACCTTTTTGCCCTCTTCTGGGCCAATTTGCAGCCCAAACCTACCATCGTTCCCCCGCAAACCCGCTGGCTGGATGATGTGTATGAGTTGCTTTTGGTCTGATTAGCTGTAAAGCTGATTTTTCTAGCAGTATTTGAAATCACCACAGAGACAAGCAACAATGAACGAAATTCTAAGTTTGATCATAGTTTTAATTATAGGCACTGTAGTGTTTTTGGGATTGTTAAGACATTTCCTGAATCTGACAAAATATCCAACCAAATTTCATCAAATTGTAGGCTATGCTGGATTAGCTGTTGGTTCAGGAATGATTTTACTATTTTGGGCAACCGTTTTGAGAAATCTCATTCGCTGAAATATTCAAAGAGCCTTCTTTATCCTACTACCACTTTTATCTGCGTTCATTCACGTAAATCCGATACACTTTGCCAACCAAATGTAGTTTTCAAAAATTGGAGCGCCCCAAGCGGTTGCTATTCGTATTATTTTTTAGCGAAAGCAGAGCGGATTAGTTTTAAGATGCCTTTGAAGTAACGGCCGTTCAGCAGCAACAACATCCCTTCCACCTGTGTCGCAGAAAGCACCTCGCCAAAAGACCGAATCGGGGCTTCGTTAATAGAGGTTTCGACGATCTTGGCCACAATAGGATCGCCTCCGTCCTGAATCGTTTTGGCGGCTTCCCTTTTGGCAACGTTATAAAGTTGTCTCCCCATAAAACTGTCCAGCAAATCGCCAATCGGCGTTGTTAAGGAATACGTTCCCTTTCTGGGTCGCAGATTTGGGGGCAAGGGTTTGCCCAGCAGCGCCGCAAAATCAGCTTGGCTAAATTGCGTTTCGGCCGAGAGATTGTAATAAGCGGCCAGCTTCTCCTTGTTTACAGGCGAGGTATCACCCTGAGCCGCCAGCGGCAGCAAGGCGGCCAGGCGAATATCTCGTGAAGATGCCCCCACCAAGATCTCAAAGTCACCTGCTTCCACAACCCAATCCCGGCTGGGGACATCATAAAATGCAAAGGCGCGCCGGTCTAAAGTCAGCGTGACCTCAGTTTCTTCGCCGGGCTGTAGTTCGACTTTGGCAAACGCCTTGAGTTCCTTGTCCGGGCGAAAAACTGTCGCCTCCACATCGCGCACATAGAGCTGGGCGACCTCTTTGCCCACCACCGTACCCACATTTTTCACTTTGAATGTGATGACTGCTCCAATATCTGTGTATGTCACAACCAAGTCGTGATAAGCAAACTCGGCGTAACTCAGCCCGTGCCCAAAAGGAAAAAGCACCTCCACGTCGGCCGTGTCGTAATAACGATAGCCCACATAGAGGCTCTCACGATATTCCACCGTCATTGGTCCAGAAGGGAAAGGCTGCGCAGGCGTATCCGCCAATCGGATTGGAAAAGTTTCTGCCAACTTGCCGCTTGGATTAACCCTGCCAGTTAGAATATCGGCGATGGCCCCTGCCCCGGCTTGCCCACCCAGATACCCTTCTAAAATAGCAGGCACATCGTTCACCCAGGGCATTTCCACCGGCGCGCCATTGCTCAGAACCACCACCACATTTTGCTGCGCCGCAGCCAGGCGCTGAATAAGCGCATCGTGTCCGGCGGGGAGCTTCATATGCTGGCGATCCAGCGCCTCAATTTCGTACATATCGGTCAGCCCGGCACAGATCACGACCACATCAGCCCCTTGCGCGATGTCTAAAGCTTCGCGGATTAAAGTTTCATCGGCCGTATCTCCAGTTACAGAATAGCCAGGGGCATAGGTAAGCTTGTCTGCACCAATCAGCTTTGACAGTTCGTCGTAAAGATCATCGAGACGGGTAGGGGTCATGTGTGAGCTGCCCGCTCCTTGATAGCGGGGCTGCCTGGCAAAACGGCCGATCAAAGCAACCTTACTATGGGCAGGCAACGGCAAAAGGTTCCCCTCGTTTTTGAGCAGCACCGCGCCTTCACCAGCCACACGACGCGCCAGGGCGTGATGGTCCTCTTTGTCGTAGCTGTACTCGGTTGAGAGCAGATGCTCCCCTTTGCTGATCAATGTGAGAATGCGGGTAACGGCCGTATTCAACACCGCTTCTTCCAACTCACCCGACTGAACGGCCGTAATGATTTTCTTCGTATTTACCTCAGCTGGGCCAGGCATTTCCAAATCGACACCCGCTTTTAAGGCCGCAATGCGATCATTCATCGCCGTCCAATCGGTCACAACCAACCCTTCGTGCCCCCATTCATCTTTCAAGATGTCGCTCATGAGATAAGGGTGGTCGCTGGCATACGTGCCGTTGATGCGGTTGTAGGCACACATAACCGTCCACGGCTGCGCCTCTTTGACGGCAATCTCAAAACCAGCCAGGTAAATCTCCCGCAAGGCACGTTCATCCACAATGGAATTGGTTGTCATGCGGCGTGTTTCCTGGTTATTGGCCACGTAATGTTTCGCGGAGGTGCCCACTCCTTGACTCTGCACGCCGTTGATGTAGCTTTTTGCGATTTCGCCCGTGAGATACGGATCTTCTGAAAAATACTCAAAATTGCGCCCACCCAGCGGGGAGCGTTTGATGTTCAGCCCCGGCCCCAAAATAACGCTCACCTTCTCTTGACGGCATTCCTCACCCAAGGCGATACCAACTTGATGAATGAGGTCACGGTTCCAGGTCGCGGCCAAAGCTGAGGCCGTGGGGAAGCAAGTGGCTGGGGCGGCTTCACTCAGCCCCACCTGCGTGGGGTCGCCCAGCTGTTTGCGCAAGCCATGCGGCCCATCTGTAACCATAATCGACGGCACGCCCAGCCGTTCTACGGCCTCCAAATACCAATAATTAAGCCCGGAACAGAGCCTGGCCTTTTCTTCCAGAGTCAGGTTGTCAACGATGTTTTGCCTATCTTTCATCTTGGATTTCCTCTAACCGTGGTGAGGTGATAGGGATCAAATGGTGATCCAGCATGATCCTGGTTATTCAGGTCGCGTTCGGTATAACATACTGCA
>JACKBN010000022.1 GCA_020634565.1 Ardenticatenaceae bacterium | reverse complement strand
ATTGCATTATGATACTATTGCAAACTATTGCAATATGATGTAAATAATAGCAAATTAGACATGAGCGAACTTCTAACCACCAGACAAATACAGGAACTGCTACAGGTTGACCGCACAACCGTTTATCGCATGTTGGCAGACGGCCGTTTAACTGGCATCAAAATTGGCAATCGCTGGCGCTTCTGTAAGACCAAAATTGATGAGCTGCTTGCTGAAACGGTCCCAGCTACAGAGCCAACACTCGCTCCATCTTTTGATGTGCTGCCCCTCACCTGCTTGCAAGGCATGCAATCTGTGGCCGCCGAAGCCATTGGCCTCGGCGCTATTGTCGTCAACGCGGCGGGTAAGCCACTTACCAAAATAAGCCACCCCTGCCGCTTTTGCCAACTCATTTATGCCAGCCCCAAAGGGCGAGCCGCTTGTTTAGCTTCCTATTCACAGGTGGCCCAGCAAGCTGGGGCTTCGGGTCTGCCATTCACTTGTCATGCAGGGCTGCAATGTCTTGGGGATGCAATTGTCATTAATGGGTTGAAGACGGCCGTTTTCATCATCGGGCAATATAAATCTCCAACCTCAGCCGGGCACGAACAAGGCAGCCAACAACTGGCGGCCGCTTACGATCTGGACCCCGAAGAACTGACCGCTGCCGCCGCAGAAATTCCCGTACTAGATCAGGCCCAACAGCAAAAAATTGCCGAATGGCTGCCCAAACTCACAAATACATTGTCAGAGGTAGGCCAAGAGCGAGCCGAATTATTAAACCGCTTACAGCACATTGCGGTTATGAGTGCAGTTTACTAAAGAATTAACAGAAATGGGCAAATCAGTCATAGCTTTAGGAAACATAAAGGAGACCATCGTGACACATCCTCCGCTTGAAGAAATAACGGTTTTACAAGCAGGTATTTGCCAGGCTTTGTCTGATCCCAAACGAATTTCGATTTTGTATGCGTTACATGAACAGTCGCGGCACGTTAACGATTTGGTGGCCGAGCTAGGGCTGCCCCAGCCAACCGTGTCGCGGCATTTACGTGTTTTGCGCCAGCAGTCGCTTGTTCTCACCGAGCGCGACGGCACCTGGACAACCTACCGTCTGGCCGACCGTCGCATCATTCAGGTGTTAGATACGATGCGACAGGTGATGTCTGATGGTCTGAAACGGAAAACGGCCGTTTTCAGCAACCATAAATCAGCTTAATGATCAGGAAGGATACAATGACAAAACTCAAATCCCCCATTGCTTTGTGGTCCCTGCTTTTAGGCGGCGTCATTTTGATGGTGGGGCTCATGTGGCCACAAACAGCCAATGCCCAATGCGGTTCCTCCGCCTCATCATGCAAAAACTGCCACGAAGTTCAGGCAGTGGACCCGGTAAACAACGACGGCACCAGCTGGCACGAAGCCCATGCCTTCGGCGACTTTTGTGAATTTTGCCACGCCGGCAACGTGCAAGCCACCGATGAAGCCGGTGCCCACACCGGTATGGAAGCTCCGCTGGACAACATCCAGGTCAGCTGCGGCAACTGCCACGCCGCCGATCTAAACGAGCGCGCCGAAGTTTACGCGGTAGCGCTAGGCGTTGGAATTGGCGCGGGCGGTGGTGGGGGCAGCGCCTCTACCACTGGTGACACACCTTCGGTGGACAGCACAGACAGTGGCAGTAGCGCTGGCAGCGAAAGCAGCACAACGACAACGGCCACGACTACCACGGCAGCTCCGGCCGCTCCTGCGGGCATTGCTCTAGACGATCCCAACGTGATCGACTACGTGGCCCGCTACAACGAGACCGTTTTAGGCATTCGGCCCATCAATTGGGGCAACCGCATCCTGGTTGGCCTGATCGCTGTTGTTGTGGTTGCTGGGGGCGGCTTTGTCTTCTGGAATGAACAACGCCTGCGCCGCCGCCAAATTCCTGTTTCGGCGGCTACGGTTGAAGAGCAAACGACCCATTATCCAGACTACCCACCACAAGTTGTGGCCCTGCTGCCGCGCATCGCCAGCCTATCGCCACAAGCGCAAAGCGACCTGTACCAACTGCTGGAAAATCCGGCCAGGGCCCAGGTGCTGCTGCGCAACATCGTCAGTTTGGAACCAGATTTAATCAAACAAGTTCGTACTTTGGACAACGAATCACGGGCGCTGTTACTGGCGCTGGCTGGCAGTGGCGATTAGTCGCTTTGTCACCCATCAATGAGGAGTAAAGAAATGGACTGGCTCAAAGAGCAATTTGCAAAAGAGGAATGGTCGCCCTATGTGGCAGGCGCCTTGTTGGGGATCGTCGGCATTCTGGCCGTGGTTCTCAGCAACAGCCTGCTCGGCGCATCGGGAGCTTTTGAGAATTTGGCCGGGCTTATCGGCAAAGCAGTAGCTCCCCAGGCATTCGACAATATTTATTTCAATTTTGTGATGCCACCGGGCATTACCTGGGGCGTCGTGCTGCTCATCGGCGTCTTTTTTGGCGGGATGTTGGGTGCTAAATCCAGCGGCACCTGGAAGTTCCGCGCCGTTTCCGATGAACAGTGGAAAGAGATTGCCGGTAAAAAATGGTGGAAGCGCTGGCTCATTGCCTTTGTGGGCGCCATCATTTTGGAATACGGTGCAGGCATTGCTGGTGGCTGCACCAGCGGGTTGGCCATCTCTGGGGGGATGCTGCTGGCTCCGGCGGCCTATCTGTTTATTGCCGGCATGTTTGCTTCTGGCATTGTCACCGCCTGGTTTGTTTATGGGAGGAGATTTTAAATCATGACTAACTTTATCATTGCCCTCGTTTTAGGCGTTTTCTTTGGCCTAACGCTGCAAAAAGCAGGGCTAACGAAGTACCACAAAATTGTCAATGTGTTTCGGCTTACTGACTTCACCGTGCTGAAGTTTATGATGACCGCGCTAATCGTTTCCATGACCGGGCTCTATTCCCTGAAATGGATGGGGGTGATTACCTTCCCCAACGTACCCGCCACGTACATTGCTGGCAATGTGATTGGTGGCCTCATTTTTGGCTTTGGTATGGCCATTAGCGGTTACTGACCGGGTACATGTGTCGCCGGGTCCGGCGAAGGCAAGTTGGATTATCTGGTCCCTGGGTTTCTAGGTTTTTTGACCGGCGCTGTTATTTACGGGCTTACCTATCAACAAGTGTTCCCCAAGATTTCGGCCGTTGCTAATTTTGGCGCAGCGATTATGCCTGAATTGTGGAATATCAACGCGGCGCTGACGATCATTTTCTTTGCGCTGTTTAGTTTGCTCCTGTTCTATCTGATTGATCGCAATCACATGCAGCGCAAGGACAAGCTGGCCAAGCATTAAGGTTTGAAGAGGTTGGCTCTGTCAGCGTGACAGAGCCAACCTAAATAAAGGCACATTTATTATGTCAACGACAACAATTAGCCGAAGAGACTTTTTTCGGATGGCAGGTGCGTCTTTGGGCGTGCTGGCAATTGGGCAGATGCTGCCCATTAAAGTAGCGGAAGCGGCCCGCCTGGCCGGACTGATTGACGCCAACGGCAATGGCTACATTCCGACGATGTGCGAGATGTGTGTCTGGCGTTGTGGTGTACGGGCCAAGGTGGAAAACGGCCGTGTCGTTAAGCTAGAAGGCAACCCGGAACACGCTCACTCGCTGGGCAACCTGTGTGCCCGGGGCCAGTCTGGCCTGATGAACACCTACGATCCCGACCGCGTGCTAACTCCGCTCATCCGCGTGGGGCAGCGTGGCGAAGGTAAATTTCGCCAGGCAAGCTGGGACGAAGCGCTTGACTTGGTGGCCGCCAGCTTGCAGCAAATCAAAGACACCTACGGGCCAGAAGCCGTAGTTTTTTCTTCCACGCACAATCTTTCCCAGGTGCAGTTTGAGAATTTGCTCAATGCGTTTGGCTCGCCCAACTATGGCACGCAGCGCAGCCTGTGCTTCAATGCCATGATTGTGGCTAACCAAATGACCTTTGGCTTGGAAGAGCCAAACCGCAGCTATGAGGGGTTGGAATATCTTATTTTGACCGGGCGGAACCTGATGGAAGCGATTTCCACCTCGGAAACGTCTATCTTGAGCCACGCCATCGACCGCGGTTTGAAGGTGGTTTATCTGGACCCGCGCTTTACCAAAACGGCCGCTAAATCAGCCGATTGGTTACCGTTGCGTCCGGGCAGCGACCTGGCCTTCCATTTGGCCATGCTCAACGTGATCATTTCCGAAGATCGGTACGATCATGATTTTGTGGCCCAGTACACGGTGGGGTTTGAACAGCTGGCGGAAGAGATACGGCCGTATACTCCCGAATGGGCCGCCCCTATCACCGACATCTCTGCCGAAACCATCCGGCGCATCGCGCAGGAATTTAGCGACGCCGCACCGAATGCCCTGGCCCACAACGGCTGGCGCACCTCCAACTTTGTGAACTCCTTCCAGACGCAGCGGGCTATTTCCTGCCTCAACGCACTGGTTGGCAATTGGGGCATCC
Organism: Ardenticatenaceae bacterium; assembly: GCA_020634565.1. GTDB lineage: Bacteria > Chloroflexota > Anaerolineae > Promineifilales > Promineifilaceae > Leptofilum. Next base: position 52,819 of record JACKBN010000022.1, on the reverse strand, counting down.
ACCTGCTGCCCGCCGCTGCCGAAGGTGCCGGGCTGGGCGTACCGCCGCAACCACCCTACCCGCGCGCGTCGGCCATGCGCATGGACGGCGTACCCTGGAAATATCCCCTGGTGCCCTTTAAACTCGGCGTGTTCCAGGAACTGCGCGACGCCATCATCAGCGAGCAGCCCTACAAGGCGCACGGCTGGTTTATCTCCCGCCAAAACCCTGTGCAATCGCTGCCGGATCGTAACAAGACGCTGGAAGCGATGAGCAAGATGGACTTCATCGCCGTTGTCGATATTTTCCTCAACGACACCGCCTGGTTTGCCGATGTGGTCCTACCAGAAGCATCCTACCTGGAGCGGTATGACCCGCTCAACGTGGTCGGCAACAAGGCCTTCCTCCGTCAACCAGTCATTCAGCCGCAGGGCGAGGCCAAGTCGGCCCTGTGGATTTACAAAGAATTGGGCCAGCGTTTGGGCCTGCAAGATTTCTTCCAATATATCGACGAAGAAGATTACCTGCGCCAGCAATTGGCTCCCCTAGGTGTGACGCTCGAAGAAGTGCGCGAAAAAGGGTACGCAGAGCTGCCCGAAGGCGAAGAAAATCCCTTCAACTGGAACACCCCCAGCGGCAAGATTGAGCTGTTTTCGGAAACATTGGACCGGGCCGGCTTTAACGCCGTGCCCACCTGGGAAGAGCCGCCACGGCCGCCCGCTGGGAAATTCTACCTGCTGACGGGCAAGGTGGGACGGCATACCCAGTTTGGTACGCAAAACAACCAGCTGCTCAACAAATACCAGGACGAACCGCGTCTGTGGATGAACGCAAATACCGCTAAATCGCTGGGCCTGGCCGACAATGATCTGGTCAAAGTCACCAGCGATGTTGGCGAGGTTAACATCAAGCTGTGGGCCACAGAAGCCATCCGGCCCGACTGCGTTTACCTGACGCCTGGCTTTGGCCATATCTCCAAAGGGCTAACCACAGCCTTTGGCGTGGGTGCCAGCGATTCGGTCCTGCATGTCACTTACACCGATCCGGTAAGCGGCAGCCAGGCATTGACCCAGACATTTGTGTCGGTTACGGCCGTTTAGGGCTGACGACTAAATAAGTTGAGGAATTGCATCGTCAGCTTGAAGGAGCGGTAAGGAAACGACTTCGTCGTAATATTAAATTTCCGCTCCTTAATTGGAGAAAACATCATGTCAGAATCGACAACAAATAAAAATGACTATGGCTTTTTGATTGACGCCTCGCGCTGCATAGATTGCCGGGCTTGTTTGGTGGCTTGCAGTGTAGAAAACGATGTGCCCATGGAAACGACCCGCATCTGGATTCAAGAAACAGGCGTGCAGGGTGAATTTCCTAATTTGGAGCGCTACTCCGCCCCTTACCACTGCATGCACTGCGACGATCCGTCTTGTGTTTCGGCGTGTACGGTGGGGGCGCTGCAAAAAGATGACAACGGCATAGTGACCTATGACCAGGATAGATGCATTGGCTGCCGCTACTGCATGTATGCCTGCCCCTTCCAGGTGCCCAACTATGAATGGAAAGAGCAGCTGCCGCTCATCGTCAAGTGTGATATGTGTGTGTCGCGCATCAGCGACGGCCGTTCCGAACCTGCCTGCGCTGCCACCTGCCCCACCGACGCCATCATTTTTGGCAAGAAGAGCGATATGCTGGCAGAAGCCAATCGCCGGATTGATGCCAGCCCAGGCAAGTACATCAACCACGTCTATGGCGAAACGGAAAATGGCGGCACAGCCACCTTCTACATTTCGCCCGTTCCTTTTGAAGATATGGGCTTCCCCACCGCCGATACATCATCACCTGCTTACTTCAACCGGCTGGTGACCCACGGCACGCCCGCGGTGGCCGGGGCGGTGGCCATTGGCCTAAGCAGTGTTTACCTCACGATCAAACATCACGAGGAAGCGATGGCGGAGAGCAATGGCGGGCATCATGCTACCCAGGAAGAAACAGCGCATGTGGTGGAAGGAACGGCCGTTCCCCACAATGGTCACCCGCTGCCGCAAGAAGCAGAAGGCCAGGAGGCATAACCATGTTGAAAAAAATCATTGATGAAGTGAAATCTTTGTCGGTTGGTTACTATATCGTGGCGGTAATTGCGGCCGCAGGATTGTCGGTAGCCGCGTACCGGCTGTATGCCGGGCTGGGCGTTACCACCAACTTGAGCAAAGCGTTCCCCTGGGGCGTCTGGATTAGTTTTGACTTGTCCACCGTGGCCTTCTCTGGCGGGGCATTTACCCTGGCGGCGCTGGTGTATGTGTTTCATCTGCATGAGCTGCATGCGGCCGTTCGCCCCACGGTGCTGGCCGGGCTGATTGGCTACTCTTCCGTGCTGCTGATCCTGTTTATGGATCTCGGCCGTTGGGACCGTTTTTACCACTTCCTGATCTACCCCAACCTGAACTCCGCCCTGTTTGAGGTGAGCTGGTGCATCATGCTCTACTCAACCATCCTCATTTACGAGCTGAGCCCAGTTTTGCTGAAAAATTCGCGTTGGAGCGGGGCGATCAAAGTCATTGAAAAATGGACCATTCCCATGGTCATCGCCGGGGTGACACTGTCCACGCTGCACCAATCCTCGCTGGGTACGCTGTTTGTGGTGATGTCGCCCCGCCTGCACGCGCTGTGGTACTCCATGCTGCTGCCCGTCTTCTTCCTCATTTCCTCACTGGCAGCGGGGTTGGCCATGGTGATCGGCGGGGCAATCCTGAGCTACTGGATTTTCAAACGCACCTTGCCGGAGCATGTGCTGGCCGAGCTGGCCTGGTTTATTCCCTGGATTCTGGGCATTTACCTGGTGCTGAAGCTGGGCGAACTGGAGATTACGGATGAGCTGCACCTGCTGTTTTCCAGCGGCATGTACAGCACGCTCTATTTGGCCGAGTTAGGTCTGCTCGTGGTGCCCATTATCTTGTTTGCCAATAAACGCGTGCGGCACAGCCGTGGCTGGTCGCTGACTGGCGCGATTTTTGTGCTGGCTGGCGTGGTGCTCAATCGGTTTAACGCTTCATGGTTTGCCATTAAGCCCATCGCGGGCGAGATGTATTCGCCGTCATGGATGGAGGTGGCTATTTTGATTGGCGTGCTGGCAACGGCCGTTCTCGCCTACTCACTCATTGCCCACTACTTCCCGCTGTTTGAGGAAACCGTACAGGTGGAACGCCGCTCCAAAGCGCAACCCGCTTTGCCCCAAACGGGGGATTAGAGATTGGAGATTAGAGATTGGAGATTGGAGATTAGCGATCTGGATTAGCACCAATCTCCAGTCTCCGGTCTCATAAAAACGATGAACGATTTGCAGGAAATTCTCGATTTATCTTCCAGCTGGCACAAACACCTCTGCCCGCGCCAGGTTTTGGGCGCACGCATGGGGCTGGCGGGGGCGGCGGCGCTAGGGCTGGCCTACGCCCCCGAAGAGAAAAAACATTACTTTGCCCAGCTAATCGGCTATCAACGCATGCCCGATGCTGAACTGCTGACGATTCAGCCCGTGCGTTTGGCCACGCCGGTGGCCAAAATTGTCAGCCGCCCGGTGGTGCGCGTGAACTGCGCCCGTTGCGGTGAAGAGATCATCAACGAGCGCGAAGTGGTGCAAAACGGGCAAAACTACTGCCAGAGCTGTGCCCATGACGCTTACTATGAAAGCGACGTGCTGCTGTTTCAGCCGCTCGAAGTCGAGCGTTAAACTGCCGCCGTTGTGTTCCTGGCGATTTGGTGGAAAATCTACTTATGGCGCGGCCGAACTTTTTTGAACATTTACATCCCCCCACCATTCCCGCCCGCGAGGCGCGGTTTGGCTACACCTTTGGCCTGGGGGGCATGTCGCTGCTGCTGTTCCTCTCCCTCATTGTAACTGGCGTGCCGTTGATGTTTGTGTACGTGCCAACGGCCGTTTCCGCCGCCGAATCCATCCGCACCATCACTTTTGTGGCCCCTTATGGCTGGCTGCTGCGCAATTTGCATTACTGGGCCGCCGTGCTGCTGCTGCTAACCGCAAGTCTGCATCTGCTGCGCATTGTGTTTAGCGGCAGCTACAAAAAACCGCGCCAGTTCAACTGGCTCCTGGGCTTCATCATCCTCATGCTCAGCCTGCTGCTGAGCTTTTCTGGCTACGTGCTGCGCTGGGATGTAGACACCTACGGTGCGCTCACTGTCGGCACGCACATCACGCAGCAGGTTCCGCTCATCGGCAACTGGCTTTATCGCCTGCTGGTGGGCGGCGCGGATATTTCCGACACCACCCTGGTGCGCTTTTACACCTGGCACACGTTGGGGCTGGTGGTGCCTGTTTTGCTGCTGATTGGCTGGCACGCTTTCCGCGTGCGGCGTGATGGCGGCATTGCCCACCGGGAGGCAACGGCCGTTTCTGGCAAACCCGCCCGCATTTCCCGCCGCGAACTGGTGCAGCGGGAAGGTGTAGCCGCGCTGGCCATCTTGTGCCTACTTTTTCTGCTTTCGATCTTCTGGGACGCGCCGCTGGCTCCGCCCGTTACCCCTTTTGCCGGACCGCTGGCCGAAACGAGCCACATTGCCGCGCCGTGGTTTTTCTTGTGGATTCAGGCGCTGCTGCGCCTCTGGCCGCCGCTGTGGGCGGGGGTTGTGGTTCCGCTGGTGGTGGTGCTGCTGCTGGCCCTGCTGCCCTGGGTGCTGGATCGGCGTGAGGACGGTACGGCCGTCTGGTTTCATCCCTCGGGCCGCTGGGCGCAAATTGTGGTGGGGGCCATCACCGTAGGCATCATCATCCTGACGATTGTGGAGTGGCGGCAGTGAGTGGCTACCAGAAAGTAACGGCCGTTCTGGGTCTGGCATTTTTGCTCATTGTGGTGGGCGCGATTGTGCGCCAGGAGCGCCAACCGGACGTGGTGCAGCTCGTCCCCACGCTCACCGGCCAGCCGGAACTGTGCCTCACCTGCCACGAAGGCATCGAAGAAATCAGCGCCTCTCATCCGACCGAAGCGTTTGGCTGTGTGCTGTGCCACGGCGGCGACGGGCTGGCGCTGGACGCCGATCTGGCCCACGCGACGATGCGCGGCGGGCGCAATCCCAGCGATTTGGCCGTGGTGGAGGAATCGTGCGGCGGTTCAGCCTGCCACAGCGGGGCCGCCGAAGATGGCGGCGACCACATCCACCGCGTGCTCACCTCGGTGCAGGCCACCTACGCCGGGGCGATTGCTCAGGTCAACTTTGCCTTTGGCGGGCAAACGGACGCCATCGCTCATTTTGGCATTACGGCCGTTACCGACGACAACATCACCACCGACACCGGCCTGGCCGCTCTCGCCGCATTCCATCCCGGCCCCGATGCGCCGGAAGCCGTGCAGACGTTTAGCAACGAATGCCTGCGCTGCCATCTCTCGGCAGCAGTAACCGAAGCGCCTTATTATTATCGGTCCACGGGCTGTGCCGCCTGCCACGTGGTGTATGAAAATGACGGGCTGTACCGGGGCAGCGACCCCACCACGCCGAAGGATGAACCGGGATACGGCCGTTCCCACCAGCTCACCACCGCCATCCCCTACACCCAGTGCAACCACTGCCACAATCGGGGCAACTACTCGCTGCGGCAAATGTCCTTTTTGGAGCGCGATGATTTGCCCGGCCCGTCCTCCCTGTCGGCGCAGGAACAGCGCGAGTTGGAATATTACCAGCCCATCTCGCAGTTTACGCTGTGTGAATGGGAGCTGGATTGTGTGGACTGCCACACCAACGGCGAGGTAATGGGCAACGGCGACATTCACTCGAACCAGAGGGAAGTGCAGTACATTCAATGCCAGACCTGCCACGGCACCCTCACAGAAATGCCGCTCCTGGAAACGATCAGCGATCCTGAACACCCGGCCATCATTTCGGCAGCGCTGAACCCAAATTATTCGGTGGCCGTGGGCGATACGGTTATCGCCACCACGCAGGGCGAGACGTTTGGCTGGGTGCAGTGGGATGGCGAGCGATTGATTGAGACAGGCAAGGTAGACGGCCGTCTTTACGAAGTGCCGCTGGTGATGGGCAGCAGCTGCCAGCAAAAGCCCGACGAGCAAGAAAGTTCCTACTGCCACGAATGCCACACCTACGAGCGGACGGTGAAATAATCATGAGCCAGGCACAACCGCCCACCGAACCCACCAGTGATGTGACCCGCCGCCGCTTTTTGGCGCTGCTGGTGCATGGCGGCTGGGCGGCGGCGCTGGGGGTGCTGGTGTACCAAATCGGCCGTTTTTTGGGCGCAGAAGGATTAACCAGTGGGCCATCGCCCCTGGTGGCCGCAGGCAAACTGGCTGATTTTCCGCCAGACTCCACCACCTACGTGCCGGAAGCCCGCGCCTGGGTGCAGCACGAGGCGGCAGCCTTAACCGCTTTGGATGCTGTTTGTCCGCATTTGGGCTGTTTGGTGCAGCAAAAAGAGGGCGACAGCGGCTTTCGCTGTCCGTGCCATGGCAGTGAGTTTGGGGTGAATGGGGAATTGGAGCGCGGTCCCGCGGAACGGCCGTTGCGCCAGTTAGAGATTCAAACCCGGCCCGACGACACCGTCACCATCCGCACCACCTAGATCACAGGCAAAGAAGCGCTTATTCCGTACCCAGGGCGCTTAAATTGGCAATCCGTTGCAGCCGATTGAGCATATCGGCCCGTTCCAGGCTGATGATGGCAAACGTGTCCGCCAATTTTTGAAGCCAATTGGTGATTTTGGCCTGCTTTGTCTGGCTCAGCACATTCTGTTTGGGGTCCGCCTGGCGCAGTTCGGCTACCGAAAGCCCATGCTTTTGCGCCAATTCCTGAATTTGCTTCTCTCGCTGGACTGGATCAGGGGTGGCGGTGAAAAACTGCCCGGCCACCAGCTGCGCCGTGGAAACACCGTCTATTTCAATCCGGGCTCGCGCATACTGGAAACCAGCATGGCAGGTGAAAAAGTGCGGCTGGGCATCCGGCTGTTGGGCCAGCTGCCGCCAGGAATTGATGCAGGCTTGCCGACCTGATTCCGTGCTGCGAATCAGATTGCAGAAGTGGCAAGAATTACTGATTTCGGTCATCGGCTGACCATTGTTGTCAGTGGTAATGGCCCCCACTTCCACCGTCTCCGCACTGACATCTTGCACCGATTGCAAACAATGTATGGGCAGCACCTCGGTGGAGAGCATCGGCGTTGGCTGGGGCGCGGCGGCAGGTGACGCAGATGATTCCGCCAGCAGCGCCTCCACACTTGCCCGATGAAAGCGCCAATGCTGGCCGATTTTGACACCCTGAAGACGGCCGTCTTTCAGCATGCGGTAAATGGTGGTTCGATCAACTTGAAGATGGTCCAGAACTTGCCGTGTTGTTAGTAACTCATCCATTGAGCACCTCGATTCCTCATTGTGCGCTTTCTACCATAAAGTTATGTGCCCGGCAAAAATCGCCTGAGGGCCAAATCTCTGCTCCCCAGATTTTACCTTGAATATGAATGAATCATTTCTTACCCAAATTTACTGCCGCCTCAGGCAATTACCATTTTACTGGCAGTGTTTCCAGCGTGCGGAAGCCGGGGCTGAGCCGCCAGCGCAGGTCGCGGAACGGGATGCTCATCTGGATGGTGGGCAGACGAGCCAGCAGGGTATTTAGGGCTATTTCGGTTTCCAGGCGAGCCAGCGGCGAACCGAGGCAGTAGTGGGCGCCTTTGCCAAAGCTGAGGTGGTTGTTGGCTTCGCGGGTGACATCTAGCCGTTCGGGTTGTTCAAATTTGGCGGAGTCGTGGTTGGCGGCGGCCAAAATGGGAATGACGAGGGAGCCTTTGGGCAGGAATTGGTCGCCCAGCGTCACGTCTTCGGCCACCCAGCGATTGAAGGCACGCTCAACTGAATTATCGTAGCGCAGGAACTCTTCAACGGCCGTTCCCATCCTCTCTGGCTCTTTCTGCAACAGTTCCAACTGCTCCGGGTGCTGCCACAGAGCCACCATCGCGTTGGCAATCAGGCTCACGGTTGTTTCGTGCCCGGCGATGATGAGCAGGAACAGCATGGCAAACAGCTCCGTCTCGCTCAGGCTGTCGCCGTCGGCCTCCGCTTGCAGCAGCGCCGTCAGCAAATCATCTTTGGGCGTGGCCCGCCGTTCAGCAAACATGTTGGAGAGGTACATCATGAACGCCTGCATGTGCGCCATCGCTTCGGCGGCGCTGGCCTCATCCAATGAAGGATTGAGGGCCGCCGTTGACCACACCTTGAACTTGTCCCGATCTTCTACTGGTACCCCCAACATCTCGGCAATGACGATGGTGGGCAGATGAAACGAGTAGTCGGCAATGAGGTCCATCTGGCCTTGATCGGCCACGGCGTCCAGCAGTTCATCGGCGATGGCCTGGATGCGCGGGCGCAGCGTTTGTATCCGGCGCGGCGTGAACGCCTGGCTCACCAGCGTGCGCAGACGGCGATGGTCGTCCCAATCCTTGTTGAGCATGTGGTTAGACATCATCGCCTCCAGCGACGAGGGCTGATATACCTGCTCGGGCGGTAGAGCATGGCGTGCCTCACGCACAAAATGCTTGTCGTCGCGCAGCACCTGCTCCACCTCGTCGTAGCTGGTGACAAACCAGATGAGCGTGTGACCATCCATGCCAGGCTGTTGGAAGACGGGATTCTCCTGCCGCATTTGGGCGAAGGTTTGGTAGGCGTTGGCTTTAAATTCCTGGCTGTACAGATCGTATTTGGGTTCAGTTGGCATGCGTTTCCTCTTTTTTCTGTGGGACAAAACAAAAACCGGGAACGGCCGTTTCCAACCATTCCCGGTTCATTTTACCAAATTAGGGCAGACACGGGGGTCTGCCCGGACAAAAGTTCTTTACGCAGTAGCCAACGCCCCGCCCTGCCGTCCACGACGGGAGAGGAAGGCGACAATGCCCACCAGCAGCAAAATGATCGCCAGGAGAATGGCTAAATCCGGGGCCACATCGCCAAAGGTCGCGCCCTGTTGCGTCACGTCCACAATCGGGCCGATGATGTAGTAGGTGGGGAAGATGCGCGCCACCCACTCCGGCAGCGTGGGGAACAGGTAGACAATCGCCGGGGCATACAGCAGAATGCCAATCCCTTTGATGGTGGCAAAGAGCGAATTGATATCCTTGAGCAAGATGCCCAACAAAATGCCAAAGGTGGAAGCCATCACGCCACCCAGGGCCAGCAACCCCACCAGCAGCAGCGGCTGGCTGCCAAAGGCGCGGTTCATCGCCAAGATAACCACCCCCATCACAATGCCGATGATGACGCCAAGCAGCCCCTTGGCCAGGTACACTTCGCCGATGGAGGTGGGCGTGGTGGTAACGGCCGTTAGCGTACGCTTCATCTTTTCTTCCACCAGAGAGGTAGCCGGCACCATAATGCCGCCAATCATCAGGGTGATGAGCACGACAAACGGCAGCAGGCGCTCTTGCCAGGGCACAGCCCCGTCCCCCAGCGTCGTCGTCACAATCTCTACTGGCTTTTCTTGCCCGGCAATGGTGCGAATCCAGACGGCAATGGAAGTGCCCAGGATGGCCCGATCTTGCATCAAGCTTTCACCCCAGATGTACGCTTCAATTTCGACAGAGTCGCCGGTTTGAACGGCCGTATCAAAATTCGCAGGCAGCGTCAGGCCCAAATCCACTACGCCAGATTGCACCGCCTCGCGCAGCGCCTCGTCCGATTCATACTCCGTGACGATAACCGAATCGACCGCCTGCGCCTGCGTCACCAAATCGGAGTTGCCCAAATCGGCCACGCCCAGCTTTGGCTTGCCGGAAAAGAAACTGCCAAATAAAAGATTCAGCACCAGGCTAAATCCAATCGGCACCACCAGGGCAAAAATGAAAATGAAGTTGTTTATCCCACGCCGAAACTCTTTACTCAACAATACACCCACACGTTTTGCACTCATTGGAATTTCCTCCGCAAAACCAAAATGCCTAATCCCATAAACGCCAGGGAAAAAGCAGCCAACGGCAGCAAATTAGCGCCCACATCGGCCCAACCCAGCCCCAAGGTGGCCGCGCCATAAACCGTATCAATCAAATAGTAAGAGGGCACCGCTTTTACCCAATCGGTAATCAAGCCGGGCAACAGTAAGCCAATGGCCGGTATCGCGAGCAACAGGATAATCGGAATGCCCCAGGACATAACAGACATGAGGTCTCTGGCTACTGAGGCGATTAAAAAGGCCAGTCCGGTCACCATGAGCGAGCCTAGCAGCAGGGCCAAAATGATAAGCAGCGGCTGCTGGTTTAGGCCACCCGTCACGGCCATCAACACGATAGATTGGATGAAGGCTAAACCGACGCCCACGGTGCCTTTGGCCACAAATAGCCCTTCCATGCGCATGGGGGTAATGAGAAGGGCTTGCAGCGTGCCCGCCTCAATTTCGCTGCTGATCAGGCTGGCCAGTCCCAGCGTTTCCATTGTCAGGATGAGCACGGCAAAAAGCGGCAGCATCTTCTCCCGCTGGGGAATCTGGTTCCCGGCGCGGTCCACGCCCAAAATCTCTTCATGAACCTCAATGTTAAGCGTTTGTCCGCTCAGGTTGTAGCCAATCTCTTCAAAGAAGATGACGTAAGCTTCTTTGAGTTCTTCGGGAAAGTCTGGGCTAAAATAGAGGTCGATTTGCCCCTGCTCGCCGCTGGCCAATGCCTGGTTGAGGGATTCGGGAATGACTACACCGACGGCATATTCGTTGTCGGTAACGGCCGTTTCCAACGCCCCCTCCGACTCAAAGTTTTTCAGGATCACACCCTCGTCGCTCAGTGAATCGGCCAAAATTGGGGGCAGTGCCGGGGCAAAGACGGCCATCTCTACCGTCTCGTCCACCTTGGACGGCATGGCAAAGTAGATGCCCGCGTAGGCCACCAGCGCCAGCCCGGTGATCAGGGCAAAGAACTGATTGCTAAAAAAGACTTTTATATCTTTCTCAATCAATGCACGAATAATTCGGCCGTTCATACCAAACCTCGCCCGGTAATCTGGATGAAAATATCTTCCAGGGTTGCTTCTTCACTGTGCAGGGTGACTACTTTTTCGTTGGCGAACAGGTCGGCAACGGCCGTTCCCGTGTTCGCTTCGTCCAGAGTGATTTCACGTTTTTCTAAACGGCCGTCCGCCATTTCCACTTCCGCCAGGATGGCCCGCTTGCCGTACTGCTGCTTCAGCTTGTGCGGCGTATCCAGGGCCACAATTTTGCCCTGGTTGATAAACGCCACCCGGTCAGACAGCTTGTCCGCTTCCAGCATGTCGTGTGTGGTCAGGAAAACGGTGGTGCCTTTGGCCTGCTCTTCCTTAATGATGTTGCGAATCGTTTCCGACGAAACCGGGTCCAGCCCGTCCGTCGGCTCATCCAAAAAGAGGATGCGTGGCTGGTTTACCAGCGCCCGCGCCACCATGAGGCGCTGCTTCATGCCTTTGGAGTAGGTTTGTACTTTGTCCTTGCCACGGCCGTTTAATCCCACACGATCCAGCAGCGCCTCGGCATCTGCGTTGCTGCCGTACAGGCGAGCAAAAAGCTTCAGGTTGTCCAGCGCGCTCATCTCTTCATACAGATTGGTGTTCTCAAAGCAAACGCCAACTTTGGCCTGGATTTGCTTGGTTTGTTTGGCAATATCCAAGCCCAGCAGCGTCGCCTGGCCCGACTTGGGCAGCAGCTGACCGGTGAGCATCTTCACCGTGGTTGATTTACCCGCGCCGTTTGGCCCCAAAAAGCCCAAAATCTCGCCTTCGCCCACCTGGAAGTTGATGTGATCAACGGCCGTTAAATCACCATATTGATATGTTAAATTTTCCGCCACAATCGCCAAATTATTCATCGCCACTCCTTAAAAAAGAAACGTTGCTAACTGCTACTTTTTGCCAATCCGTTGCGCATAAAATCGATCAGATAAGTCAGGTTTTGTTCCATTTCTGCCATATTTTCCAGATTGGCAAAATCGGCCGCCTGGTTAAATAGATAGCCAATCATCTGCTTGATAAACGGCAGCGGTAAATCCTCTCTAAACTCGCCGCGGGCATAGGCGGCTTCAATGAGCACCCCAATCACTGCATTGTCCTGAAAATCATGCTTAGCCATGACTTTGTCATAAATCGGATTGCCCTTTTCGCGCACAAACGCCTGGCTCAGCTGGTAAATTGCCGGATATGCCCGCGAAAACTCCAAACCATACCGAATTTGCATCTTGAACAGGCTAAAAATATCGTCGGGAGAATCTCCCAATAAATTCAAGCCCTTAAAATATTCCAGCTTCTTTTGGATGCCCAGCTCTATCAAAGCAAAGTAAAGGGCTTCTTTATTCTTGAAATGATAATAGAACTGCCCTTTGCTCATGCCTGCCGTGTCTAGAATGCGGTTAATGGACGCCTGTTCATAGCCATAGGCATTAAATTCAGCCAGCGCCGCATCTAACAATTTTTGCTTATGTTCAAAGGACTTCGAAAAGCTCATACACCCGCCTTTTTATTTTGATAATCATTGCTCAATATATTAGACCTTTTAGTCTAGACTGTCAAGTCTAACAGGACGGGAGTATGCTTGCGCTTCCCTCTTTCTCTCAGTAAACTTTTGTTACTGGGCGAACTCGTGCCCTTCCAAAACTCGCAATTTCATATCTTTGAGCGCCACGGTGCGCGGCTATTACCCAACAACAGGAGGGTGCTGATGACGAAAAGAGTTTTGTATCTGCTGGCTACGGCCGTATTTCCCTTGCTTATTCTCTGGGCCACCTTTGTGCCAAACTCCAGCGCCGGCGGCAGTTCGGTGCTGATTGATGCGGTTTATTACGATGGCTTTGCCACCAACGATACCGATGAGGCGGTGCGCCTGATCAACGTGTCGGGAACGGCCGTTGACGTTAGCAACTGGCGGCTCAACGATGCAGTAGACACCAGCTTCGCTACCATTCCTGGCGGCGTTACGCTACCGGCAGGTGAAACGATCTGGCTGGCCAATGACGCAGCCAGCTTTACGCAGCAATTTGGTTTTGCCCCGGACTATGAATTAATTGGCACCTGGCCCGGTTTTAGCAATACCGGTGACGAAGTTATCTTGTCTGACGCTGTAGGCACGGTGATAGATACGCTCGTTTATGAAGGCGGCAACACAACGGTTATTGGCTGGAGCGGAACGGCCGTACAGCCATACACCGTTGCCTCTGTGTTTGGCGCAGAGGGGCAAATTTTGTACCGGATGCGCGATCAAATCAGCGGGGCACCTGTCCCCGACACCAATACCGCCGCCGATTGGGCCCAAAGTACAGGAGATGTGGTAAACGGCCGTAAAGTCCTCTACCCGGGTTGGGATTTAGACAGCTATTTTCAGACCGCCAAGTTCACCCAATCCGGCACCCTTACCGTGGCGGTGGCTCCCGACAACGCCTACGAAACGCTCAAACTGCACCTGGATGCTGCCCAAACCAGCATCGCCATTGAGGCACTCACCTTTGAAAACGTCGCCATCGCCAACGATTTGATTGCGGCGCTGAATCGAGGCGTAGACGTCACCATTTTGCTAGAAGGCGCACCCATTGGCGGCGTGCCCGATCAAGAAAAGTACATCTGCCAACAAATCGAGATTGCTGGCGGCCAGTGCTGGTTTATGATTAGCGACGATGCCAACGATATCGCCGACCGCTATCGTTTCCTGCATGCCAAATTTATCCTTATCGACGGGCAGCAGGTGGTTATCAGCAGTGAAAACCTCAGCCCCAACTCCATGCCCAACGATAACAAAGCGGATGGCACCTGGGGCCGACGCGGCGTGGTGCTCATCACCGATGCGCCGGGCGTGGTAGGGCACGTACAAAGTCTGTTCGATGCTGATTTTGACCCGACCAATCACCGGGACATCACCGGCACGACCTTTATTGGCGGCCCACCAATCGGCTTTATCCCCAATTTGGAAACAGGCGGCATTACCTACACGGTGCGCTTCCCCAATGCGGCCGTTTTCAGCGGCAACTTTGGCTACGAACTGGTTCACTCCCCAGAAAACAGCCTGCGCACCACCGACAGCCTATTGGGTTTGGTAGCCCAGGCAGGCGCGGGCGATGTGGTCTTGGTGGAGCAGTTGGATGAACGGCCGTATTGGGGCAGTTCCACCTCTAATCCCACCGCCGACCCCAGCCTGCGTACCGAAGCGTATATTGCCGCCGCCCGACGCGGCGCATCGGTGCAAATTTTGCTCGACAGCCTGTTCGACGACGGCGACGCCACCAGCAACACAGCCACCTGTGCCTACGTCAACGGCATTGCCCAGGCCGAAGGATTGGATCTGGCTTGCAAAACCGGCAATCCCAGCGGGCTAGGCATTCACAACAAAATGGTGCTGGTGCAAATTGATGGCCAGGGTTACCTGCATGTGGGCAGCCTTAACGGCAGCGAGCAATCCAGCAAGGGCAACCGGGAACTGGCGCTGCAAGTGCAGTCCAACGAAGCGTATGCCTATCTGGCGGATATGTTCCAGCGCGATTGGGGCGCTATCATCTACCTGCCCATCACGCTCAACAATTTCCTCGGCCCCGCCACCCACATCCTCATTAGTGAGGTGCTCTACAATCCTCTTGGGGCCGACGACTACGAATTCATCGAGCTCATGAATCCGACCGGCTCAACCATTGATTTAAGCAACTACAGTCTGGGAGATGCCGTGAACAGGACCGATTTTGAGGATGTGCGCCGTTTTCCCCCAGGCACTATGATTGCCCCCGGCGACACCATCGTCGTGGCCACCGCCTCAACCGCCTTTTCTACCGCCTACAATATGAAACCGGATTTTGAAATTGTGAGCACAGATACGGCCGTTCCCGACCTTATCGACGATCCCACCTGGGGTGATCCGGCGGCCCTGCTCCAGTTAGGCAATTTGGGCGATGAAGTCATTCTGCGAGACCCCAATGGCGCAGTCGTGGATGTTGTTACCTATGGCACAGGCAGCTACCCAGGAGTGATTGCCTGCATCTTTCCCAACACGAGCAACCATAGTCTTGAGCGATTCCCGCCGGATCGCGACACCGACGATTGCACCGTTGACTTTCGTGACTGGCCCTTCCCCAACCCTGGTGCGCTCCCCTAATTGAGAAGTCCGTTCAAGATTGGACCATTTTACTCACGACGAAAGCAGATTCACAAAGAAAATGGTCCAATCTCCGTTTGCTTTCCCTATAAGATAAATATTTTCCCGGAAACTGCCCATAGATGTTTGCTTGGCAAGCAGTTTCCGAGAAATGCCCCCGATTGGGGCAAAGTTGCCCAAATCGAATATTGAAATCTCCACTTGTCAAATAGCCTGAATTGAGCTATCACCATACACAAATGAGGCAATTTTTGGTTATTTTATCCAAAAACCTTGACACCGGTTCGGCTCTATTGTATATTTAGCCCATATGGAACCGGTTCCACAGTTCCATAACCATTTGGAAGAGTAAGCTTCAGTTCAATTTATTAATCATCCTCAATAGAAGACATTCGTAAATTTTAGTAAAGGATATCTGATGGCAAGCATTACCATCAGGGACGTCGCCAAAAAAGCAGGGGTCGGTGTCGGGACTGTTTCCCGCGTCTTAAACCGCAATCCTGCCGTCCGCGAAGCGACGCGACTGAAGGTCCTGGCTGCAATTGAAGAGCTAGAATTCACGCCCAGCCCTATCGCCCGACGCCTTTCGTTGGGTAAAACGATGACGGTCGCTGTGATTGCCCCTTTTTTTGTACGGCCGTCTTACGTAGAAAGGTTTCGCGGTTTAGACAAAGTTCTCTCCGAAAGCGAGTATGACTTTGTCCTTTACAACGTAGAAACCACCTCCAGAAGAGATCATTACTTTCGTGAATTGGCACGCAGTGACAAAGTCGATGGATTAATCATTATGTCGTTGACGCCCACGGACAACACGGTCGAAAGTTTTCTTAACGCTGGTATTCCCACCGTTCTGGTAGACGCAGCCCACCCTCGCCTCAGTCACATCATCATTGATGATTGCGAAGGCGGCTACAACGCGACCAAACACCTCATCGATTTAGGCCATCGCAAAATTGCCTACATCAGCGATCACATGCATGAAAATCCTTTAACTTTCAACCAGTCCTGGATCGCTATCGAGGTTATTGTAAGGCGCTGGAAGAGGCCAACATCCCTTTCCGCCCCGACTACCATCGCCAGGGCGAACTGTCGCGCCGTGTCGCCAAAAAATTGGCCCAGGAACTCCTTACTTTGCCCGACCCACCAACGGCCGTATTTGCCTACTCAGACACACAGGCCTTTGGTGTTTTAAGAGCCGCCGAAGAGCTCGGCATTTCAGTTCCCGACGAGCTGTCCGTCATTGGCTACGATGACATTGAAATTGCCGAATATCTGCATCTAACCACCATCCGCCAGAAATTATTCCAATCCGGATTAAGCGGGGCGGAAGTGCTTTTACGTGAAATCAACAACCCTGAAGCGCCGCTGCAAGAGATCGTTTTGCCCACCGAGCTGGTACAGCGCAAAACGACGGGACCCCATCGTCCTAAAGCCTAAATTTATATAGCAGACATCATCCATTATTTACATTGGACCTACCAGTAAACTCACCTAGAGGAGGTAATAGCGAAAGAAAAAATAAACAAACAAAGTAATTTAGTTTTTAAAATTGGTTTAGACACAAAATCCTAGGAGGACAAGAAAACATGTTAAACCAAAAGAATTTCAAATTGCTGGCAATCTTGCTGGCCTTCGCGCTAATGTTGGTCGCTTGTGGTGGTGGCGATGAGCCCGAAACCACAGAAGAAACCGACACCGCTGCCGACACCACAGAAGATACCGCTGACACCGGTTCAGAAGACATGGCCGAAGAAGATATGGCTTCAGACGAAGAAATCGTCTTGCGCATCTTTGGTGGTAACGTGGGTCAAGAAAAAGAACTGACCCAGGCCGTTGCCGACCGGTTCATGGCAGAGAACCCGGGCATCCGCATTGAGGTTATCGAGACGCCAGACTTTGTTGAAGATCGTCTGGGTACATACCTGCAACTGTTCGAAGCCCAATCCCCCGAAGGCGATGTCTTCCAGATTGACGTTATCTGGCCTGGTGACCTGGCTGAGCATTTCGTTGACCTGTACGAATACGGTGCCCGTGACGTAGCTGGCGATCATTTCGATGCCATCATCCAGAACAACACCGTTGACGGCAAACTGATTGGTATCCCCTGGTTCACCGACGCTGGTCTGCTGTACTACCGCTCCGACCTGCTGGAAAAATATGGCTACGATGGCCCGCCCGCAACCTGGGCTGACCTGGAAGAAATGGCTATGACCATTCAGGAAGGCGAACGTGCTGAAGGTAACCAAGACTTCTGGGGCTATGTCTGGCAAGGCAACGCCTACGAAGGTCTGACCTGTGACGCGCTGGAATGGATCGCTTCCAACGACGGTGGCTCCATTGTTGAACCCGATGGCACCATCAGCATCAACAACCCGCAAGCTGCTGCCATTGTTGACCAGGCCGCTGGCTGGGTTGGCACTATCTCCCCCGAAGGTGTAACCGCCTTTGGTGAAGAAGATGCCCGTAACATGTGGCAAGCTGGCAACGCTGCGTTCATGCGCAACTGGCCCTATGCTTATTCCCTGGGCAATGCCGATGACAGCGTAATTGCTGGTCTGTTTGATGTAACCCCGCTGCCCGCTGGTGACTCTGGCTCTGGCGCAGCAACCTTGGGTGGCTGGCAGTTGGCCGTTTCCAAATACAGCGAACATCCCGAAGAAGCAGCAAAACTGGCTTTATACATGGCTTCCTACGATGAGCAGAAATATCGCGCTATCGAAGGTAGCTTGAACCCCACAATCAAAGCGCTGTACGAAGATCCTGAAGTACTGGAAGCTGCACCGTTCTTTGGCAGCCTGTACGACGTGTTTATCAATGCCGTCGCCCGGCCGTCTACTGCTACAGCTCCGCAGTATTCTGACGTATCTGCCGCCTTCTTCAACTCGGTTCACTCCGTTTTGACGGGCGAAGAAGATGCCGCCACGGCCTTCGAGGTCTTGGAACTGGACCTGCAAGACATTCTTGACCAATAAGCAACTCCTTAGGCGCTTGATTGGTTAACCAATCAAGCGCAAAAAGAGGCGAGAGGCAATCTCTCGCCTCTTTAAATATCCACGCATGTCATCATGAAGAGTTGGGAGGAAAAACATGAGTGCAGCAACTGTACCGAAGAAGGGGAGTGGGGGCAGCGATTTGGCAAAGCGCGAGGCGCGACTTGCTTATTATTTGATGATTCCGACTTTTGTCATCCTGATTTTGATTGCCTTTTATCCATTAGGAACAGTTTTCTATAACAGTGTGACAGATCGTGTTTTTGCGAGTGGGCAAGAACCACAATTTGTTGGTGCTGAGAATTTTATCAATTTATTGAGTTTGACGATTGTTAAGGCACCACCAGAGCTAGATGACGCTGGCAATGTGGTTGTCGATCCAGAGACGGGTGAAACGCAATATGAGTCTGCGGTTCGTGTTTTGCCACGTGAGCCACGCCGCTATCGGGAACTGAGCCAATTCAATTTGTTTGGCACACAATACGTTATCGGGGCAACCGATGCAGATTTTATTCGTTCAATTGGAGACTCGTTAAGGTTCACTTTTATTTCGGTAGCCATTGAAACTGTTTTGGGCTTGGCTGTCGCTTTGGTGGTGAACATGAATTTCAAGGGTCGTGGCATGATGCGGGTGTTCATGCTGGTGCCGTGGGTGATTCCAACGGCCGTTTCCTCCCGTATTTGGGAATGGATGTTTGCCTCTACCCGCGTGGGCTTCATGAACGTCGTCTTCCAAATACTGGGGTTGGGCGATGGGCAAATTCCTTTCTTGGCCAGTGAAGCGTGGCAGGTTCCCGCCATGATCATCATTGACGTCTGGAAAACAACTCCCTTCATGGCTTTGCTGCTCTTGGCTGGTTTGCAGCTCATTCCTGGCGATTTGTACGAAGCAGCTGACGTAGATGGCGCTGGCAAATTCCGCCAGTTCTGGTCGGTAACTCTGCCGCTACTGCGACCCACCATTGCCGTAGCTCTCGTCTTCCGGACGCTGGATGCCGTACGCGTGTTCGACCTCTTCCAGATCGTATTGGCCCAAAAGCGGTATTCCATGGCCAGCTATGCCTACTACGAACTTATTAACGGCCAGCGCATGGGTTACTCCTCCGCCACCAGTGTGGTTATTTTTGTAATTATCACCGTTTTTGCTATCGGCTACATCAGATTACTAGGAGTTGACAATGACTAAAGAAACCAAGCACATCATCAATCGGATCTTGTTCTACGCGGTTTTGGCCATTGTCTCCATTTATCTCCTGTTTCCGTTTTATTGGGCCATTAACTCTTCGTTCAAAACGGAAAATCAGTTGCAAATGACACCGGCGACATTCCTGCCACGCGATCCAGCAACCAACGAAATCTCCTTCAGCCTAAACAACTACCAAGGGGTTTTCCAGAATAAGGATTTTGGCCGCGGTCTCATTAACAGCACCATTGTGGCCGGAACGACCACTGTTTTATCTTTAATGGTCGGATCATTTGCCGCCTTTGCTTTGGGTAAGCTGCGCTTCAAAGGTAAAACACCATCGCTCTACTTAATTTTGTCCATGACCATGTTCCCGCAGGTGGCGGTGCTGACCGGCCTCTATGCCGTGATTCGCGAGCTGGGAATTCCGGCCATTGCCAGTATGATCTTGTCTTACATGATCTTTACCCTGCCCTTTACCACCTGGGTCATGACCTCTTTCTTTAGAGGGCTACCCACAGAGCTGATGCAGTCGGCACAAGTGGATGGGGCAACGCCTTTCCAGACGTTCTACAAGATTTTGCTGCCCCTGACAATGCCCGCGCTGGTCACCACCGGGCTGCTGGCGTTCATCCAGGCCTGGAATGAATACCTGTTTGCGCTTACCTTCACCACCATTGAATCCAGCGCCCGCACGGTACCCGTGGTGATGGCCTTGTTCACCGGCCAAATTGCCCGCCAGGAACCGTTTGGCGAGATTATGGCGGCGGCCATTCTCATCACTATTCCGCTGTTGATTCTGGTTTTAATTTTCCAGCAAAAGATTGTGGAAGGTTTGACGGCTGGCGCAGTGAAAGGGTAAGTATCGCTTATTTAGTAACCTGCCAGATAGATGATCTTTAGCTGTTTGGCAGGTCTTCCAACTCTGTAACGGGATCAAAAGATAGAAAGGGGCCTGGAACCCAGCCTTCATTGGGTTTTGGTGCCCCTTCTATTTTTACCAGGTAGTAATCGAGCACCGGATTTTGTTGGTAGAGAATCACTTTAACTTGCGAACCATGCGGGGCTTGCGCGGTGATGCTCAAGCGGGAATGGCTGTCATAGAGCAAAACGTTGGGCTGTATCAGTTCGCCTTCGTAGAGGCCGGTGAGCCAGGCGGTGCCATCGCTGCCCCAGACTGTCGGAATGCCGCACTGGTCCGGATCGGGATTGTCGGGAAAGGGTAATGGCGGCACGTCTGGGTCGCGATTGGCCTGAATGATGGCAACGGCCGTTTCCTCTGCAGGGTTGTGGTTAGGCACACACAAGCTGCCAACCACATCACAGCAGCAAGTAGGATGATTCGTTTTTTTGCCAGCATATCGTTGTATTTTCCTGATTCTGTACGCTAAAATCGATCGCTTTGCGGAAATAGTACCGTAGGAATCAACCAACTTCTGTAAGGTACCCTGCAAAACAATAATCTCAAACAAAACTGGAGTTTTACGAACGCGATGAAAACGTACCATCCCCACGGCACGCAGAACCTGAAATGGTGGCAAACGGCCGTCTTCTACCAAATCTACCCCCGCAGCTTCCAGGACAGCACCGGCGACGGCATCGGCGACCTAAACGGCATCATCAACCGGCTCGATTACCTGGTGGACCTCGGCATCAACGCCATCTGGATTTCACCCATCTTCCCCAGCCCCATGGCCGACTTTGGCTACGACGTCTCCGACTACTGTGACATCCACCCCATGTTTGGCGACCTGGAAACGTTTGACCGCCTGCTGGATGAAGCTCACACACGCAATCTCAAAATCATTCTCGACTTTGTGCCCAATCACTCCTCCAACCAGCATCCCTGGTTCCTGGAATCTCGCAGTTCCCGCGACAACGCCAAGCGCAATTGGTACATCTGGCGCGACGCCAAACCAGACGGCTCAGTGCCCAACAACTGGGTCTCCATGTTTGGCGGCCCCGCCTGGACCTGGGACGAAAAGACGCAGCAATATTACATGCACAGCTTCCTGCCCGAACAGCCCGACCTCAACTGGCGCAATCCCGAGGTGGTTGAAGCGATGCACAATGCGCTCCGCTTCTGGCTTCAGCGCGGCGTCGATGGCTTCCGCGTCGATGCCATCCTCTGCCTCATCAAGCACGACTCATTTCAGGACAATCCGCCCGTCACGCCAGGCAGCTACTGGGAAATGTGGGGGCACACGCTGGAACCGCGCTACACCGTCGAACAACCAGAAATGTTCGAGCATGTGCGCTTGATGCGGCGCGTGTTTGATGAATTTGAAGAACGCGTGCACATCGGCGAAACGGGCACGGTGGACGTGTCCGGGCTGATTCCCTACTACGGCCGTCCGCTCGATGGCTACGACATCCCCTTCAACTTCAAGCTGCTCCATGCCGACTGGCACGCCCCCACCGTGCGCCAAATCCTTGGCGATTATTACGATATTCTGCCCGCTGGCGGCTGGCCTAACTTCGTCTACGGCAACCACGACATTCACCGCTTTGCCACCCGCTACGGCTACAAAAATCACCGCTCCGTGGCCATGCTGCTGCTGACGCTGTGGGGCATCCCCACGCTGTACTATGGCGACGAGTTGGGCATGGAAGATGTGTTCATTCCCGTCGCGCAGCGCATCGACCCGTGGGGGATCAACATGCCCGAAGGGGATTTTGGCCGCGACCCCGAGCGCACGCCGATGCAGTGGGACGCCTCGCCCCACGCCGGTTTCACCAGCAGCGAGCCGTGGCTGCCCGTTGCCGACGATTACCAAACGCGCAACGTCGCCGCCGAACTGGCAGACAAGCAATCGACCCTGAACTTTTATAAAACATTGATTCAGCTGCGCCGCAGCCACCCCGCACTGCACAACGGCGCGTTCACTTTTGTCGATGGCCTGGGCGACGACCTGCTGGCTTACCTGCGTGAAGCTGGGGACCAGCGTCTGCTGGTCTGCCTCAATTTTGGCGACCAATCCCGCCCCATCGACCTGAACCATCTGACCAGCAGTGCCGAGACGCTGCTTTCTACCCACTTCAACGCCCACAGTGGCACAACATTCACGCTTCAGCCGCACGAAAGTGTTTTGTTGCAGCTCAAGTAAAGGAATTTGCGACCATGAGTGATCCTTTTTGGTATAAAACGGCCGTCTTCTACGAACTCTACATCCGCGCCTACCAGGACAGCACCGGCGACGGCAACGGCGACTTTCGCGGCGCCATCCAGCATCTCGACCACATCCAATCCCTCGGCGTAGATTGCATCTGGATCATGCCCCACTACGCCTCACCGCTCAAAGACGACGGCTACGACATCGCCGATTATTACGAAGTACATCCCGACTACGGCACCCTGGACGACTTCAAAGCATTTGTCGCCGCCGCCCACGAACGTGGCCTCAAAGTGGTGACCGATTTAGTCACCAACCACACTTCGGATCAGCATCATTGGTTCCAGGAAGCGCGCAAAGATAAAAATTCGCCCTACCGCGACTACTACGTTTGGAGCGATACCGGCACTGAGTACAGCGACGCCCGCATCATTTTCCTGGACACCGAAGCGTCCAACTGGACCTACGACGAGGTGGCCGGGCAATACTTCTGGCACCGCTTCTACAGCAGCCAGCCCGACCTCAACTACGACAATCCCCAGGTGCATGAAGAAATGTTCAACGTCATCCGCCACTGGCTGGACATGGGTTGACGGATTCCGCGTCGATGCCATCCCCTACCTGTACGAGCGCGAAGGCACCAACTGCGAAAATCTGCCGGAGACCCACGGCTTCCTGCAAAAATGCGCCGCATGGTGGACACCGAATATCCGGGCCGCGTCCTCATCGCCGAAGCCAACCAGTGGCCCGAAGATTTGCTGCCCTACTTCGGCACCGAGGAAGACCCTGAATTCCAGATTTGCTTCCACTTCCCCATCATGCCCCGGCTGTACCAATCGGTGAAGGCGGGCGACAAAACGCCCATCGAGGAGATTTGGGCGCGCACGCCAGACATCCCCGCCAACGCACAGTGGATGACCTTTTTGCGCAACCACGATGAGCTGACCCTGGAAATGGTGACGCCCGAAGTGCGCCAATGGATGTGGGACCAGTACGCGCCCGATCCGCGCATGAAGCTCAATTTGGGCATCCGGCGGCGGCTAGCTCCCCTGCTGGACGACAACAAGCCGAAATGGTTCCTGCTGCACGCCCTCTTTTTGTCGCTGCCGGGCACGCCGATTGTGTACTACGGCGACGAGATTGGCATGGGCGACAACATCTGGCTGCCAGACCGGCACGGCTGCCGCACCCCCATGCAGTGGAGCGACGATCATCAAGCTGGCTTCACCAGCGCGGTGGAGACCTACTTCCCCATCCACAACGATGAGGTGTACGGTTACCAAACACGCAACGTGGCGGCACAGGAAAAAGAGCCAACATCTTACCTGAACTTGATGCGCTTTTTGATCCAAACGCGCGGGAACATTCCTGCTTTTGGGGATGGGGTGTTTGAATTTGTGGGTACTGGCAATACGGCCGTTCTCGCCTACACCCGCACCACCAACAACCAAACCGTCCTCTGCCTCTTCAACCTGAGCGACCAGCCGCAAACGGCCCAGCTCAATTTGCCCGAAACATACACCGATTTGCTTGCCGCAAACCCGGCATTCAAGTATCAATTAGCCCCAGATGGACAAACGGTTGAATTACGGCCGTTTGCTGCCCATTGGCTCGTCTAAACATTTTACCCCCACCCTAACCCTCCCCCTGAGAGGGGGAGGGAATCTGGCTCCCTCTCCCTTGTAAGGAGAGGGCTGGGGTGAGGGTCAATCAACCAATTACCACTTATGATCGCGACGTCAGTACAAAACCAAATCAAAGAACAAGTGTCCCAAGACCCCACCTTTGCCAGGCTGTACAAGTACCGGCAGAACCAGTTTTTGCAGCGGCTGGAAGTGCATTGGGACGATGTGATACGGCCGTTACACCACCTCTATGGCCATCTCGACACCTTTGAACCGTGGCTGGCCGATACGATCACCCGCATCGGTCGCGCCTACGCCGAACGCCCCAATGAGATGCACCTGCTCGACGAAAAGCGACTGCTTCAGCCCGACTGGTACCAAAAATCCAACATGCTCGGCTACGTCGCCTACACTGACCGTTTTGCTGGTGATCTCAACGGCGTGGCCAGCAAAATTGAGTACCTGAATGAACTGGGCATTACCTACCTGCACCTGATGCCCCTACTGCAACCCCGCCCCGGTGCCAACGACGGCGGCTACGCCGTGATGGATTACCGGCAGGTCAATTCCCGACTGGGCAGCATGGCTGATTTGGCCCATCTAACCACCGAACTACGCCACAACAACATCAGCCTCTGCATCGACCTGGTTTGCAACCACACCGCCAAAGAGCATGAATGGGCCAACAAAGCACGCGCCGGGGATACCACCTACCAGGATTACTACCTGATGTTCCCCGACCGCGCCCAGCCGGACGCCTACGAGCAAACCCTGCGCGAGATCTTCCCCGACTTCAAGGCGGGCAACTTCACCTACTACGACGACTTGGAAAAATGGGTCTGGACCACGTTTAACGAATACCAGTGGGATTTGAACTACCAAAATCCGGCCGTTTTCACAGAAATGCTGGAAATTATGCTCTACCTGGCCAACCAGGGCGTCGAGATTTTGCGGCTGGATGCAGTGGCCTTCATGTGGAAGCGCCTGGGCACCGACTGCGAAAACCAGCCAGAAACCCATCTGCTGCTGCAAGCGTTCCGCGCCCTCAGCCGCTTGGCCGCGCCGGGGCTGCTGCTCAAGGCTGAGGCGATCGTCTCGCCGCCGCAGCTCATCCCGTACCTGGGGCGCGGCGTGGCCGCCAACAAGGAGTGCCATCTGGCCTACCACAACGTGCTCATGGTGGTGCTGTGGAGCTGCCTGGCAGAGCGCAAGGCGGTACTGGCGACCAAGGCGCTGCAAAACATGCCGCTCATCCCCTCCGGGGCGAGCTGGGTCACTTACGTGCGCTGCCACGATGACATCGGCTGGGCCATTACCGAAGAGGATGCGGCACAGGTGGGTCTGGATGGATACGCGCATCGCGCCTTCCTCAGCGATTTTTACACGGGCAGATTTGAGGGCTCGTTTGCCGCCGGCACGACCTTCCAGTTCAATCCCAAAAACAACGACCGGCGGGTGAATGGGGCGTTGGCATCGTTGGCGGGATTGGAAACGGCCGTTACCAATGCCAACTGGTCCGAAGTGGAACTGGCCATTCGCCGCATTTTACTGCTGCACAATCTCATCTTTGCCTACGGCGGCATCCCGCTCATCTACATGGGCGACGAAATTGGGATGCTGAATGATCACAGCTACCTGGAAAACCCAGATTTAGCTACGGACAGCCGCTGGATTCACCGACCATTTATGGATTGGGACAAAGCGGCCGAGCGGCACAACGAACAAACGGTCACAGGGCGCATCTATACAAATTTATGTCAACTTATTGCGGCTCGTCAACGAACCAAAGTGCTGCATGCAGAAACGGCCGTTTACCCCGTCTGGGCCAACAACGACCACGTCTTTGCGCTGCTGCGCGACAATCCGCGCGGGCGGCTGCTCATCCTGGCCAACGTCACCGAGGAGCATCAAACCATCAGCCGCAATCGGCTGCACGAACTGGGCTTCAACGGTCTGCTCATCAACCGGCTCACCGAGCAGCCCATCGACATGTGGCAAGACCTTACGCTGGAACCGTACCAGGTCGTCTGGCTGCAACAACCATCGTAAGTAATCAGGCAATTGAGTAATCAGGTAATTTTTGCTAAACACTCACCTAATTACTTAATTGCCAATTACCCAATTACAACATTCAGGAGAAAACCATGACACTCTACGGCGGAATCGAAGCGGGCGGCACCAAATTTGTCTGCGCGGTAGGCACTGGCCCTGGTGACATCCAGGCCGAGGTGCGCTTCCCCACCACCCAACCAGCCGAAACAATCCAGCAAGCCATTGACTTCTTTCAGGAGCAAATCGAGGCACGCGGCCCGCTGGCGGCCATCGGCATTGCCTCGTTTGGCCCGGTGGATCCACACCGCGATTCGCCAGCGTTTGGCCACATCACCACCACGCCCAAACCCGGCTGGGCTAACGCCGACCTAGCTGGCCCCATCCAGCGCACTTTCAACGTGCCCATTGGCTTCGACACGGACGTCAACGGCGCGGCGCTCAGCGAAGGTCGCTGGGGTGCAGCCGAGGGGCTGGACACGTTTGTCTACTTCACGATTGGTACAGGGATTGGCGGGGGTGCGATGGTAAACGGCCGTCTCCTCCACGGTCTCATTCATCCAGAAATGGGCCACATCACCCTGCCCCATGATTGGCAAGCCGATCCCTACCCAGGCAAATGCCCCTACCACGGCGACTGCTTTGAAGGCATGGCCGCTGGCCCGGCCATCGAAGAACGGTGGCAAACCAAAGGTCAAGATTTAGGCGCTGACCATCCTGCCTGGGATTTGGAAGCCCACTACATCGCAATGGCCATGCGCAGCATCATCTGCACCTTGTCACCACAGCGCATCATTTTAGGCGGCGGCGTCATGGATCAGCCCCAGCTGTTCCCCCTGGTACGCCAGAAAACGCTGGAAGCGCTCAATGGCTACGTGCAGGCACCAGCCATCCTAGACAATATCGACACTTACATCGTGCCACCTGCCCTTGGCAACAAAGCTGGGGTTCTGGGTGCGTTCGCTTTGGGGATGCTGGCAAACAAATAGCCGGACAAGTATCGTCAAGGGATGGGCTGGGACAAAAGGGAGCTCGCTTTATTGTCACGCACCCACAAAAAAGCGGCCAGGGTCACACCTAGTAACAAAAGCGCTATCCCCAGGGGGACATCCAATGGCTTATACCAAAATTGGTAAATGTGCGTTCCAGCGGGAGCCTCTACCGCCAACCATTGGCTAGATTGTAATGAAACAGGCTCGCCATCTCGAACGGCCGTCCACCCATCCCACTGGTTTTCATACACGAGGAGTTGACCAGGCTCGGAACTGCGACACACAACTTTGATGTAACCACCCTGTGCCTCTGCGTCACAAGGAATCACTTCATCTGCGGCGTGAATAGACGCATAGCTATTTACGGGCAAACGCACAACCGAAATATCAGCACGCTGGGAAATGAAACCTGGCACGGAAGAATTTAGCTCTTCTCTGGTAGCTTTTATTAATGGGAACGGCAGCAATCTTTCTTTCCAGTGAGACGGCCGTACATGATCTGTCAATTTCAAGCCATGTTCAGCCGCATAAATGCCCCAGGCATGCTCACCAAATGGCAACGCTATCCACTGCGTATCAGGGGTTTTCACATCACGCAACACCGCATCAATCACCGGATCTTCTTTATTTGATGTAAATAGCCAGCCATAGCTAAACCAATACACCGCGTTTAATGAATGGTACATACCAACAAGCACAAAGACCCAGGTAAGCACCATTAACACACGCCGATGCAACGCTTTGCGTGAAACAGCCAATCTAACCAAAGGCCAGCCCTGCTGCAAAATAATATCCGCACCCCAGGCACCCAGCGCCACAATAAACGGCACGCTTAATCCCTGAATAAGAGAGGGATAGCGTACGCCATAAGCAAACGTAGGCCAAAACCGGGCCAGCCACTTAAACGGCAAGGCGCTACTGCTCAGCAAAACAAAAAAAAGTGCCAGCAGCAAAAAAAGCAACTGCTTTCGTTGCGCTGAGCGTACCCGCATCAGCGGCACAATTCCTAGCAAAATCGGGGCCCAGCCAATAAAGTTTAGGTAAAGATACGGAATTGGAATTTTATGAAGGTTATCATTGAAGTAAAAACTTGAATCATCAATTATATAGTTCAGAGGAATATATTTGAGCGGCTGAACAGATTTGAAAAAAGGATCAACGTCTTTGCCAAACTCGGACGCGAAGTGAGCAAAAGGGACCAAAAAAGGAGCGGCCAACAACAAAGCCAACAAACCTGCCAATAAAAACTCTTTCCACACTGGCCGAAGTTGCATACGCTTGTCTACAAAAAACAAGATAACTGCTGGCAAAACAGAAAAGGCAAAGCCCAATTGCAGGTAACCTTGCCCAGAGACAATCGCCAGAGCCAGAATAAAACCAAAAACAATGGCATCACGCCGACGGCCGTATAATGCCAGTTTAAGTGCAGGAGCAATTGCCAAACTGCAAGCGGCCGTTGACAGCACAACACCGACCACCCCAATTTCCATTCTGCCCGCCAAATGACCACCCGCCGTCACTAGCAATGCGCCCCACAACCGAGGCACGGGGCCTATTTTCAACACATGGCCTAACCACAACTGCCCTAAACCAGCCATTGCCAAACTGGCGATCAGGACCACTTTAGCGCCATTCAACCCTCCCCAAATGAGCGTAGCAATAATAACCAACGGATGTAAAACGCCTGCATGAAGCTCCGCGAAAGCTGGTGACCCCCCGTTATACATGCCGTTCCACAGGAGACAGTCACCACATTCTCTTAAAAGTGTCCAAATATAATGGGGCTGAATAGCCATACCAAATTCACGGCCATTTGGCCACTCTAGCATAGAAAAATCAAGATAGCGACGCCCAAGCCACAGCGCCCAGATCACCACCAGACCAATCTCCAGCAGTAACTGCCAGGGCAACTTGCGCAAATTTTCGCGCACCCAATTCCACTGCCAAAACTGAGCCAAACGAGAGGGGACCAATTTCATAAAAAACATAAGAAACAGGATTGTACAGGCCTATTTTCGGATACACAATGACTCATTGATCTTCTTCAAGCAATTGCTTTAACTGGATGGGCAACGGCCGTTTGTTGACGTATCAAATAGTTTTTTGCGATTTGCGCATTTAATGTCATAATAAGTGCGTTGTTCCGACATGTTGTTCCAAAACGATTCGGGTCCCAGTGCCCCTAACTCTCCATTCTGACTGTCCGGGGTTTGGACTCAGTAGTAAATCCGTATATGCCCTAACCAGTTGCATATGCCAGAAAGATAGCAGTACCATCATGGCCCAAAACAAGCGACCGTCCACCTCTTGGCTCTCGATAGAGGCTCTGCGCAACTTTTTAAGCAAACCAGCGCCACAAAACGGCAAACCCAGCCTACAGTATTACCTGGAGGATCTGGTTTTTCAGCATCGCACCTTCGATGTAAAAGGGATTGCTGCCCCTGGCGAAGCCACTCTGCCGCTGCAAGACGTTTTCGTAGACGTCGGTTTAGGCAGCACACCGCAAAAAGCGTCCGCCAACCCCATCCCCCTGATGCAAAAAATCAATCGTGAAGAGCGGCTTTCTATCTGGCGCTTTTTGCAGCAGGCTGATGCCCGCAAGCCAGACAATCTGGTTGTGCTGGGGGCACCGGGCACCGGCAAAACAACTCTGCTGAAACATCTAGCCTTGTCTCTGGCCGCACCAACGCAGGATGCACCACGCGTCAACCGGGTGCCCATCTTTTTATACCTGCGTGACATGGCCCAGCAGATTCAGCAAAACCCGAACTACAGCCTGCGGCAGGGCATGCAAATGCTCCTGACCAGCCGAGGCGTCAAGGCTCCACTGGATTGGTTGGCAGCGGAACTGGCAAACGGCCGTTGCCTGATCATGCTCGATGGCTTGGATGAGGTGGCCAATTTGGAACAGCGGCAGCAAGTGGCTGCCTGGGTACAGCGGCAGATGCGGCAGCATCCCCATAACCAATTTATCATCACCTCACGGCCGTTTGGCTATGAGAGCAACCCGCTGCCCCAAACCCTGCTGCTGGAGGTCAAACCGTTCACCATTGAGCAAATTCGCCAATTTGTGAAGAACTGGTACCTGGCCACCGAAGTACAAACCCAGCGGCGCAGCGATGTGGGCGTGCAGCGTGACGCCACCGAACGGGCCGCGGATCTGCTGCAACGGCTGCACCAAACCCCCGCCCTGCTGGATATGGGCATCAATCCGCTGCTGCTCACCATGATTGCCACCATTCACCATTATCGCAGCAGCCTGCCAGACCAGCGCGTGGCGCTCTACCACGAAATCTGCGACGTATTCCTGGGCAAGCGGCAGCAAGCTCGCGGCATCACCTCTGAACTGACCCCTTTGCAGAAAAAGCGGGTGCTGCAAACCCTGGCCTTTGAAATGATGCGGCGCAATCTGCGCAACATTCCGCGCGCCCAAGCCGCCGACATCATCGACCCGGCGCTCAAGCGCGTGAATCCGCACAGCGCGAGCCTGGAATTTTTGCGCATGATTGCCGAGACAAGCGGCCTGTTGGTAGAGCACACGCCGGGTGTTTACAGCTTTGCCCATCTCACGTTTCAGGAATATTTAACGGCCGTTCACATCAAAGAAGCGCAGCAAGAAGCACTTTTGCTAAATGAGGTGGACAACGCCTGGTGGCATGAAACAATCCGGCTGTACGTGGCGCAAGCCAACGCCACTAACATCATTCGCGCCTGTGTCATGCGTGAAAGGGCCTCCATTCCGGCGCTGACGCTGGCGGTGGAATGCCTGGATGAAGCGCTGGAAGTGGAAGATGATTTCCGCAAAATCCCCGGCGAACTGCTGCGCAGCATCGAAGATGACAATCCGGAAATTCGCCGCATTGGGGCGGAGGTGCGGCTGCTGCTGCGGTTGCGCAACCTGGTGCGGCTGGATGAGACCACCTACGCCGACAACACGCTGGTAACTCAGGCAGAATATCAGCTCTTCCTGGATGAGATGCGCACGCAAGGGCGTTATTTGCAGCCTGATCATTGGCAGGAGATGCAGTTTACCAAGGGGGCCGGGCAGAACCCGGTGGCTGGTGTACGGCCGTCTGATGCCCTGGCCTTTTGCGATTGGTTGTCTGAACGTCATCCTGGCCCCTGGCGCTACCGTCTGCCTACGGCCCAAGAAATCAAACGCCCCCCGCTTAACAGCCTTGACAGTGCGGAGGATTCGTCTATTGGCTATTGGTTCCAGCGAAACGGCCGTCCTGAATTGGCCCCCGCACCCCGCTTGCGCCAGGATAAAATGCTGGTGGAAACATTACAGCGGAAGCTAAAAGAGAAGCTGCTCAACGATCTGCTCGCGTTCAGAAATATCACGGAGAATGATGAAGAAGTGAAGCAGCTGCAAACCGTCATCTTGCAGCATGCCAAGCAGCGAGCCTTCTCTTTGCTAGACCTGGAACGGCGGCTGCCTTTTGCCGAAAACGGTGGCGAAGAAATCGGCCGTTACTTCAGCCGCGTTCAGGATCGCACCACCGAGGGCATGGCTACCGAAATCGAACAAGGGCTGATTACCGCCAAAGCGTATGTCGATCATCCCAACCTGGTTTTTGCCAAAAGCCCCTTGCTGGAAGAGATCATCGAGATGAGCAACCGATTGCTGCAATCGCTGGATAACCTTGTCTTCCCAGACAAGATGGCCAAACTGATGCACCAGCTCATGCGTGATTTGGGGCGTGCGCGTGAAATCGCCCAGCACAATCGGCAATCTGAGTTTTTGTCCCATCGAGAACTGGTGCGGCATATCAACAGTGCGTTTGCCACCTCACAAATTTTACTCGATGAGCTCGTTCGCTGCCGTCTGGATGCGCGTTTCCGCCTGCGCATGAGTGCGCTAAGGCACAGTCTGGGACTTTTGCAGCGTCATTCCAATCGTCCCGTTGATGAATCGACTCGCCCCAGGCTGGACAGGCTAAAAATTCTCCAGGTGATGGTTGACTTGTACGTGGACATGGCGATTTTGGAGAGCCGGGATGGGAACAAAACAGAAGCGACCGAGGGCATTCGCATCATTCGTGAAGCCGCGCTGACGTAAGACAAGTCAGCGCCTAAACAGCCCGGTTTGTCACGACTGTCGGATGCCAACCAGCTTTCTATCATTTATTTGTCAGGTTACGCTTTTGCCCAGCCCCTAAAATAGAATCACGGCACGTTGGTTATGATCCTGGCTGGAGAACGAACCTGCATCCGCTGTGATTTTGTCCTTGATTTATCTGTTTGCTAGCTTGTAAATATCTTTCTGAATAAGCTGTTTAAGTGGGCAAGCGTTTGACCCAAACGGTTGACACAAGTTTTCGTCGTTCATTCTGGCTTTCTTAGTTGAAGGGCGTTGCGCGTGTCACCAGGGGTGCAGTAGCTATGAATAACATTTACCCAAACCCTCAGGTTATCCTGGCACCAGTTTATAAAAATGATTGCCTACAGGCTGTTTTTCGCGCTGTTCAGGCGGGGCGCTGTGCGCATGTATTGGGACCGCGTTTTCGCTCGAAAAGCGCTCTCATGCTGGCAGCCGCACAGACTTTGCAGGAACACGGTACGCATAATGTGTATTATTTCAGCATGCGCGATATGCCGAATCTGCGTCAGGAAAGCTTCATTGTCAAGCTCTCTACGGACTTGATGTTGGTGAGCGAAGCAGATTTGTATGCGGGGCTGTACGGCCGTTTGCACCGCGAACTGTTCCCCATGGACACGCCCATTCACACAGACCTCATGCAAACCGCCCGCGAATTCCGGGAAGGGATGGAAATGATGATCCGGCGGCTGGACCGGCCGCTGGTTTTGTTTATGGACAATCTGAATGATGCGCCGCCAAATGTGGTGCTTTCGCTGTTGAATACGCTGGCTGATGTGTATACGGCCGTTGCCCAAAACAGCGGGCCACAATTCCAGGCAGTGATCGGTGGCGCGTTAAACCTGCACGAAAGCAATTACAGCGCCCCGACCCGTTTTCTTCAAGTGTCACAACTGGTGTGGATTCACGATCTGGACGAGGACGAGCGGCAAGCATTTGCATTGGCCGCCTGCCAGCGCGCTGAAGTTACACCGACGCCCCACGGCCTGGAAGCGCTATTTCGTGAAACTGGTGGCGATCTTTTTCTTATTGAGCGGATTTTGGGGCTGTGCCTAAAACAGCTCCAGCGGCGCGGACAAAAAGAGCTGGCCGCCCCACGCATCGCCGAGGCAGTCGAAACGTTCCTCAACAGCCCACCCAATCCCAAAGTAGAAGCCATTTTGCGGCAGGTAGAAGGGGATACCAACCTGCTTTACTGCACGCTGTCCATGTTGGAGCACGGTTCGCTGCCCATCAGCCAAATGCCAATGCCCCTGGCCGCTTCCCCTAATCAGCTGGATTTATGCGGTATTTTTGAAAAAGAAGCAGACAATTATCGTCTTAAAAACAATATTTGGGGACAGTTGCTGCAAAAATATCTCAACCCGGCCAAGGTTGGTGGCTTTTATGCGATTAACGGCCGTTGGCGTCATGCGTTTGAATATTTGGGCCGAGCCTTGAACGATGGGCAGGCTCACGTGCGGCCGGCTTTGTATACGGCCGTTCTCAATGCCATGCACGCCAGCGAAAATGCAGAAGGCGCCTTTAGCAATCTGGCACAAGGACTATGCGCCGCCTTTCCTGAAGGCGACCTGCACCTGTACGCCTGGCAAGAAGACAAACTCTCGCTCTTTTATCCAGATAACAACCAATCAAATGATCAAAGTCAGCTGCAAAATCCCCACAGCCCGGAACGGCAGGCCCTCAACGGAGCTAATTTTTCAATTATCCCTGTCCTGAACGAGCTGCGATTGCTGATTCCGCTGCGCACCGAATTGAAGCCAGGCATGGTCATCGGCCTGGTGTCGTTGGGCAAGCTGGTTTCGCCGCATTCACCTTATCAGCGGCGAGACGAAGTGATGCAGCTGGTGGGCTTTTTGCAACAGGCGGCCCAAATCATTGAAGAGCGCAGCCAATATGCCAACCTGCTGCATCTGGCGGAGGGGCGTGCCACCACGCTTAACCGGCTCAACAGCATGCTCACTGAAATGCTGAACCACCGCGAGTGGCCTGAATCACATATTTTGCAGCTCGCCCTCAACGGGATCACCTCCCCCTATGGTTTGGATTTAAATCGCGCGGTTCTGTTTATGCGCAATGAGAATGAGCACTATTTGCAGGTCGCTCTGGCAGCGGGCCAGCTCAAGCAGCAAGATGCGGAAGCCGAGCGGGATCTGTGGCTGCAATACCCACCAGAGACGGCCTTGATGGATACGGCCGTTACCTACAGCACCTCTCCTTTGCAAAATGTACTCAAACGGCTGCGCTTCCCCTTAAACCCACCCGCCCCCGATTTGTTGATTCATCAGCTCAATCTCGGAGAAGCGTTGTTTAGCAGCAGCCAACTGCCCCGACATGGTTTGCCGCCTGCATTTACCGACGCCATCAGCGCACCCGCCGAATTTGCTTTGATTCCGCTAACGACTGGTAAACAAACGCTGGGCATTTTGTATGTGGACAATAAATTTGCCCGCCATGACCTGACGCCCGAGCAGTTTGAGCTGCTGCAAACCTTTGTCAACCAGGTGGCCCTCGTATTGGAAAATGCACGCACCCTGGTGGTGGAACGCCAACGTACCCAAAGCTGGCGCGAACTGCTCGAAATCGAAGAAAAGCTCAACAACCAGGTGACAGATTCGGTCAATGGGCTGCTGCAATCGGTGGTTCAGTCGGCCCAGAATTTGTTTAAAGCGGACAGCGTGGTGATTTATCCGTTCCAACCCACCCAAGTCACACAGGCGCTTTGTTATGAACCAGGGCAAGTAACGGCCGTTGGCACCAAACACCCCGTAAAACCAAGCAACAAACCGCGTCCCGCACATGGCCTGGCAACGTATCTGGTACAAGAAGGCGTTCTCACCGTTACAGATGACCACGCCGTTGCTGCGCCCTCACGATTGCGTCTTTGTTTGGACACCAGCAGCTTCCTACCGCGTGAAGGCATTCGGGCGTTTGTCGGCATTCGCTTGGGGCCAGCGGCAGCACCCGTGGGTTTGCTCTTTCTCAATTGGCGGCAGCCATACCAACTCACCAAAGAGCAAAGAACGGTTTTGGAAGTGTTTGCCAATTTTGTGGCCATTGCCCTACCAGGCGCCACTAGCTATCAGCAGGTGCAACACAATTTATCCGTGCGCACCATGCAAATGCGCGGCATCGACCAGCTTTTCTTTAGCAGCATCTACTTTCGTACAGACAACGCCATCGAAAATGCCATTTTGCTCGGCCTGCGACGCGCCCAGGAATATACCAAAGCACCCAGAGTATTTCTTATTCGCAATGAACCGAAAGGCGCCTGGGGCGTGTACCAACTTTTGTCCTCGGGCAAAATGCATTCCCAGCAAATTGACAGCTTGCCGGGCGGACTCATTCGGGACGCCTATATTCAGGCCAAAAGCCAGCTGCAAACCAATGCGGGCCGCCGGGAAACGGGCCTGTTCCCCTCGCGCTTTTTCGCCGAATCGCGCTGTGGTTTGGCCGTGCCGGTAAAAGTCTCGGGCAATACGCTGGCTGTCCTGTACCTGGAAAGCCCCTTGCGTCACGGCCTAAATGAAGAGCATCGCGATCATCTGGAGCGTTTGGCCAGCCGTCTGGCGGTGAGTCTGGAGCAGGTGGATCGGGAACGAGCCATGCGGGAGCTGCGCAATCTTTCGCAGCGATTGGTTGACGAGGAAAATTTGGAGCAGCTGTTAACGGCGATCATTACGCAAGCGATTAATGTGTTGCAGGCCGTAGACGCCATTGCCATTTATCATCGCGATCCGGCCACAGAGCAGTATATTAACACGACTATTTCCAGCAGCCGGGAAACGGCCGTTACCACCCCTCTGCTCAACGAATTAGACCAAATTGTGCAAAGGGCGCTGACGCTGCCCGAAAGACAGTTTGTATCCAACCTGGACAAAGCCCCCAAGCTGCGATCGGTATTTCCGCACCACAATAATTACAAATCGGCCGCCATCATTCCTTTGGATGTAGGGCATAAACGTGTGGGCTGCATGTTTTTTGGTTACGAATTCAAGAACCCATTCAACAACACACACCAGGGCACGCTAGAATTGTTTGCCCAACTGGCCGCCCTGGCCATCTTGCGCGCCGAACTGCACACAGAAGCCGAACAGCGCCAAAACCGACTGGAGATTGTGTCCCGCATCACGCCTATCATTAGCGCCAGCGTCACTTTGGACTTGATCTTTAGCAATCTCATCAAAGAAATTTTGAATGCTTTCCCCAAAGCAGATAACGCCTGCATTGTGGAGCATCTGCCCGAAAACAACGAAGTGGCCATTACCGCCACAACACAACCATTCTATCGCGTGGATCTACCCTTGATGGAAGAGCAAACCTTCCGCACCCAACTGGGCAAGCGGCGGGGCATCGCCGGGCGCGTACTGGAAACCAGGCAAACGAGCAACATCTCTGACGTCAGTCAGGATATTGATTACATTCCGGCAAACCCCAAAACGCAATCCGAAATTGCCGTGCCAATTGTTATTGATGAGGTAGTCAACTTCATTTTGGTGGTTGAAAGTGATCAGCTAGCCGCTTTTACTGAGGATGACAAAGAGCTGCTGCAAACCCTGGCAAATCACGTGGCGTTGGCGGTAAAGAATGCCAACCAGTTCCAGCGCTCCCAAGCATTGGAACTGACAAAGAAAACGGCCGTAATGGCCACCGGTCTGGTTCACGACATCAACAACGCCATCGCCGCCTTCCCGGACTTAATTGATGAGATTAACTACAAATACGAAAACAACCGCGACATTCGTGAGCCATTAGCCAATCTGCAAAAAAATGCCATGATCACGGATAAAATAAGCGGCCGTCTCAAAGAGTTTGTCTTTACCGGTGCTTATCATCCGTCCTTTGAAAACATCGCCACATTGGTCACCAACGCCATCAACCTGAGCCTTCCCCAACAGCCAGACCACGTAACCATTCACAAAGAAATTGCTGATGATTTGCCACTGGTCCAGGCTGACAGCATGTGGATTGAACTACTGCTCAAGAACCTGCTGGTCAATGCTTTTGTGGCCATTCCCAATGACCGTGATGGCCAGGTCACAATTACAGCAGAGGTTAATGAAAACCATCTGCATTTGCAGGTTCAAGATAACGGCACTGGCATCCCCACGGAACTGCAACAAGATGTCTTTAAATTCGGCAAGTCCACCAAAGGGAACTCGCTGCACAAAATGCATGGCGTTGGTTTATTCCATTGCCAGCTGATTGCCCAAGCCCACAGTGGCACCTTACAGCTCAAGAGCGATCCGGGCGAAGGTGCTATTTTTATCCTAAGCTTACCGCTGAACACAAGTGAGGCACACTCTTTGCAGGAGGGACTCGTCGATGCCTGAGCAATCTCACCAATTACGCATCCTGTTAGTTGAAGACGATGATAAAACATCGGACCCCATTATTCGTTGGTTAAAGGAAGAAGATTATCTGGTACGTTTGGCGACCTCCTACGGAGAGGCCAAAACAGCGTTGGAAAGTGACCATTTTCATCTCGCAGTTTTAGACATCCGCCTGGTGGATGAAGACCCGGACAACGAAGAGGGATTACAACTGCTGGAAGATATTGAGGCGCTGCACCTGCGCGGGGTAATGCCTACGATTGTGATGACCGCCCATCCTGATTTTATTTTAAGAGCGTGGGATTTGAAGGCTGATCGGCTCATTATTAAAGAAGCGGGTTACTTAAGAAAATTGGTCAATACCATCAAAGAGCTGGAAGAGGAGAAAATTCGCATCAACTTTCAGCTGGAGTATGTGAGTAATTCGCTAAACGTGCTGGAAGAGGTGGCGGAAGATGTGAACTGGTCGATGGCGGAACGGCCGTCTACCAAATTACTCGCCCCTCAAGTGCGCGACCTGTTCGGCCGACTCTTTGTAGATGCCCGCAGCCTGTATGTCAGCAAGCTCAAACCGGGGCTGACTGGTGCGGCCGTGGTGCACGTCAAACCCACCTGGAAAGAAGGCGTCGGGCGCGCTTACGTAGCCAAAGTGGGCCGTAAAGACAAAGTAGAAACGGAACGGCGCAACTACAAAGCCAACGTCGAACGGTTTCTCACGGGGAACAGCGTGGCCCAGGCGGATGTGTGGTACACACGCCATTTAGGCACGCTGCTCTACAATTTTGCGGAAAGCCAGGGCGTGGCCCTTAAAGAGTTTGACGAATTTTACCTGCGCAGCGAGCCAAATAAGATTATTGACAGCCTCAAAGCGTTGTTCAACCAAACATACCATTACTGGTTTGACAATCCCGAGCGCACCCTGACCGATGTGCCCTCCCTTTACTACGAAGCGTTTCAGCTCGACCGCAAAAAGTTAATCGGCCGTATTCAAATCGTCCTGCCAGAGCTAAACCCAGACGCAGAAATGATCCAGCTCACGCCCGGCGAAAAGCCGGTGCTCAACCCGATTGCCTGGCTGGACAGGCACCAGACAGAATGTGTGTTTCAGGTTCACAAATGCATCACCCACGGCGATTTGACGGGGCGCAACATCATGGTGGATGAAGCGGGCAAATGTTGGCTCATTGACTTCTATCGCACCTACAAAAGCCACAATCTGCGCGATTTTGTCATTCTGGAAACAGACATCAAATACCGGCTCATGTCCCTACTGAGCCTGACGGATTTTCTGCATTTGGAAGAAGCGTTGTTAGAAGCTGGCAGAAAAGGCCAGTTACCCATCCTGCCCCCTTCATTTTCCAGAGATGCACGCAAGGCAGCCCAAGTGATTCATGCGCTGCGCCAGATGGCCCTGAAATATGCCAGCGGCTTCAATACCAAAACGGAAGAGGCGCGCAAGGAATATTTGCTGAGCCAGCTCATGGGCACGCTCAACGTGGTGCGGCTGCGCCACATTTCAGAAAATCGCAAATTACAAGCGATGCATTCAGCCGTGATGATGTGTGAAGAGCTGGATATGCTGGCGGGACGGCCGTCTGCCAACCGCGTCGTCGATATGTATCGCGAACCGGTGCCGGTGAGCCAGGCCACCTTTGCCGAAGACAGCAGCTTTTTCGCCCCCGCCCTCATGCTGGCCACGGCCCAGCAGCGGTTCTTGGCCCAAAACCTTTCTGAGAAAAACGTGGTTTTGTTTCTCGGCTCCGCCGTACCCCGCAACGTTGATTGGCCCAACAGCCAGGAACTGGCCCTACAGCTGATGAAAGAAGTAGACATTTCTGTAGCCGCCAGTGACAAACCCTCAAAATTATTTGCCTTTTACATCAACCGCATGGGCAACCGCAAACGGCTCATCCAGAAACACTTGGATTACTTCGCGCCGGAGAAACGGCCGTCTCTCTACCGCGCCGCCGCCAAACTGCCCTGGAAAACCATCTTCACCACCAATCAGCATGGTTACATGGAGCAAGCCTACCAGGCGCGCGGTAAGGCGTTCAACATTCAGCTAGAAGCCAATTCGCAAAATAATCATCACAATCCCAACGACATCACCATCCACAAACTGTTTGGCTCGTTTAACATTTCTGAGGAGGATGCTGGCCCTACGCTCCTGCCCATCACGGAATATGACCACCGCCAGCCGCAAACCATTCAACGGGTCAGTAAATTATGGCAGCAGCTGGCAACGGCCGTACAAAACGGGGCGTTTCTACTCATGCTCTGCCCCACTGAGGATGAACTCATGTCGGCTTACCAATATTGCCAGCCAGGCACGGCCAGCGGACTCATCTGGATGGCCGGCGGCGATATTTCCGAAGAAGAACAAGATGTTTACCGCAACCTGGACTTCCGCGTGCTGCCAGATACACCAGACCAGCTGCTGAAGGTCTTATTTACCCTTACCAACTACGAAGGCCAGGAAGTTCCTGGTCTGGCCCAAGATTGAGCACCAAGGAGCAAAATCGCCAATGACCCTCACCACCCAACAATCTGGCTTTCGCCAACCCGAAACCGAGCAGCTGTTTAAATGGATGCAGGCCGGAGAATCCGCCTCCATTATCGGCATCAGCGGCGTGGGCAAATCCAACCTGTTCAACCACATTCGCGATCCGCAAACGCAGGCCCAATACTTGGGCGATCTGAATGGCAATACCATCATCATTCGCGCCAACTTCCACTATGTGCCCGATTTTAGTGACCGCAGCATTTACAGCCTGATTCTGGAACAGCTAGAGATGCTGGATAGCGATGCCGAACGGTTAGGCATAACGCCTCAAGACATCGAAAAAATTAGCCAGTACCATGAAATGCTGCTGGATTCTCAGGATGACATTCTCAAAGTGCAGCGCTACTTCAAACTCGCCTTGCGCATTCTGCTGGGTCAGCCAGCCAAACGCCGGCTCGTCTTCTTGTTTGACCAGTTTGATGATGTGTATCAGGAAGCTGAAGAGCGGCTGTTTGCCAACCTGCGCGGCTTGCGCGAAGCATATAAATATCGCATCTCCTACCTGGTTTTCACCCGCGACCTCATTCCCAACCTTCTGGATTTAGATGCTGCGCGGGAAGAATTTTATGAATTGCTGGCCTCCAACGTGATGGGGCTTAAACCCTATGCCAGACGTGATGCGATGTCTGTGCTGGAACGTGTGGCCAGCCGCAACCAGTTCACGCTTATAGACGAATTGCGCGAGCGATTGTACGCGCTGGCTGGCGGCCATGCGGGTCTGCTGCGCGCCGCCTTACTGGCTGTGGCCCATCACAATCTAAACCAGCAAATTTACCAGGATAATGCGGTGGCTGAGCTGCTAAATGTACCTGGGGTAGACATGGAGTGTGACAAATTGTGGCGCAGCTTGAGCACGCTAGAGCAAAAAACGCTGATGGCCACTGCGCAGGGCATCACTGCTACGTTAGAAGACACGGCCGTTCCGCAACTGCAAATTAAAGGGCTGCTGACGGAGGGTGAAACGGCCGTAATTTTCTCCCCCATCTTTGCTCGCTTCATTAAAACCCAGGATGCACTGTGGGAACGGCCGCTTTACTTCGATGAAGCTTCCAGGCAAATTTGGGTGGTGGGCAGCCCAGCTCCCCGCCTCACCCAGCTTGAATACCGCCTCTTCCAACAGCTTTACCAACAGGCTGGTGAAGTCGTGGAAAAAGATGAGCTCATTAGCGCCGGTTGGCCCAACGCCAAAGGCGGCGTCTCCGATGAGGCGCTCATCGCCGCCATTGCCCGCCTGCGCAAAAAGATTGAGCCAGACTCCAAAAATCCCCGCTTTTTGGAAAACGTCCACAACCAAGGTTATATGCTAAAAATCGAGTAAATTGCCTCTAATAGATTGGACCATTTTTTGTCAGGCGATTAGCTCATGTCGCTAAAATGGTCCAATCTTTACGCTTCTCCTTGTTAGTCCACTGTCAGCCTTTCGTTCGTTTCCCGTCAGACATAATTTCTACAATCGAATAGGATAAAGGTAGGTTCGCCAGCAAAGCCAAACGGCCGTCCTTGCGACAGCGGTTGCATCTCATGCGTATTGGAAATTGTATTGGTAACTGATAAAAGGAGAGATTTGACATGCTAACATTATCATATGGGGCGCTGTTTGGCTTACTGCTGGTCGCCTTTATCCTGGGGCTAATCTTCCCGGTTATCCTGATCCTTTACCTCGTTTTCAACGATAACCTGCGCTAACTGTGATATTTATCACATTCTGTACGTCTGGCGTTAGATTGGTGTCAGGAAACGGGATGGCAAAGCCATTAAACTAAAAAGCAACTTCAAAAATTCAAAGCGGAGGTCGGTATCATGCTAGTCTATCTGAATCTTTCAACCATTGTCATCGTCGCGCTTATGATGGTTATCGCCGGGCTGATGATTGGCGTTGCTGTAAGCCGCCCTCAGTAAAAAGAATCATTCACGTTGCCGTCAGGTGACGTTCGTGAGAGGGGAATCCGGGGGTTCTGAGTCGCGAGTTCTCTAGCCAAAGAAAAACGGGATGGCTTAAAAACCATCCCGTTTTTCTTGGTTACTTGTCAAAATTTTGGCCTGATTAGTCGCGGCGGCCACCCGTTAAAAGTAAAACATAGTAGAGCAACGTGCCAATTGCGGAAACGGCCGCTGCTACATACGTCCACGCAGCCGCATCCAGTACCTTATCCACGCCTTTAATTTCATCGCCAATCAGAATACCGCTGCTCACCAATAGCTGCTTGGCTCGCTTGCTGGCGTCAAATTCCACCGGCAGAGTAATCAGCGTAAACAAAACGGCCGCAGCAAACATGATGACGCCAACCCAGGCCAGACTGGTAAAGTTCAACAGCAGACCACCCATAAACAGCCAGGGGGCCAACGAACTCCCAAACTGGGCCGCAGGCACCAGCGTGCTGCGAATTTGCAGCGGAAAGTAACCGCCAGCATCCTGCAAAGCGTGCCCCATTTCATGAGCCGCCACGCCCGCTGCCGCAATGCTGGGCGTACGGTACACACCCGGGCTTAGCCGTAGCACCTTGCTGCGCGGATCATAATGATCGCTCAACATGCCCTGCGTCTCTTCGATAGCCACATCGTACAAACCCTGGGCATCCAATAGCTGCCGAGCCACATCAGCGCCAGTCAGGTTACGCGCCGTACGCACCTTCGAATATTTATTAAAATTGCTCTTCACGCGGGATTGAGCCCAAAGGCCCA
Source organism: Ardenticatenaceae bacterium (assembly GCA_020634565.1). Taxonomy (GTDB): domain Bacteria; phylum Chloroflexota; class Anaerolineae; order Promineifilales; family Promineifilaceae; genus Leptofilum. The sequence goes on along the minus strand of JACKBN010000022.1, from coordinate 10,125 downwards.
GCAACAATCCCGGTAAGGCAAAAACTAGATAGAGAGGGTTAAAAAACATCGTTCAGCCTCGTTATTTCTGAATTACAGCAGGGACCAAAGCAGGTTGCGCTTGCGGCCGTTCTTGCAGCCACTTCATCAAAAACAAGCCTGCTGCCCCGCTGATCAAAGTTATAGTAAATGTGGAGATGGGAATAATCATCATTGTTTCCTGTTCATCATAAAACTAACTTGCACAAATTTTGGCACATTCGCCCAGGTGACGTCAACAAAATAACCCTGTTTCCAACACTAATCTTACAATTGGGGCAGCTAGATTACACAAAGATGAGAGAAGCTTCTACAATACCCTCGGGTGAACGGTCCCAACAAACGGCCGTTCCCAAAGGAAAACAATGAGCGATCAATTTGGTTTACCCAGAGATTTAGGCGATGGGCTCGTGCTGCGTTGGGCTACACCCGCCGACACAGAAGCATTAGCCGCTTTCAACGTCAACATTCACAGCGACAACCCGGAAAGTCCAGAAACCTGGCTGGCCCGCTGGACAGAAGATTTGATGCGAGGTGACCATCCCACCACCAGCGCCAGCGATTTCACCGTGGTGGTAGATGAAAATGCAGACGGCAAAATTGTCTCCACACTCAACCTCATCTCGCAAACCTGGCTGTACGAGGACATCCCCTTTGGTGTGGGTCGCCCCGAGTTGGTAGCCACCGATCCCGCATACCGGCGGCGCGGTTTGGTACGAAAACAAATGACGGCCGTTCACACCAAAAGCGCCACGCGAGGTGAACTGGTCCAGGCCATCACCGGCATCCCCTGGTATTATCGCCTGTTTGGCTACGGCATGTCCCTGGATTTAGGCGGCGGGCGCGACTTTTTGTGGGACCGTCCCGGCAACGACACCAAAGTGGAAACAGAAGCGTACCAAATTCGCCCGGCCACCGAAGCGGATTGGCCCATCCTGCAAACGCTGTACGAAGCGCACAACCGAGGCGCCCTCATCAGCCGCCAGCGAAACGAAGCCACCTGGCGCTATGAACTCACCATTCCTCACCCCACCTCAGTGTATGCCCGTCACTTTTACCTGGTAGAAACGGCCGAATCCACGCCTCAACCCGTCGCTTACGTGGAGTACAAACAGTTTGGCAACACCTACCACGTGCGCGAATTGGGCGTGCGTCCCGACCATTCCTGGCGCGCCGTGGGGCTGTTTCTCACCCGCTACTTCAAAAAGCTGGCTGATGTGCTGTATGAAAAGGAAGAAAAGCGGCTGCGCGGCATCACCTTTGGCCTGGGCATTGCTCATCCCGTCTACGAAGCATTGGGCCGCCAATTAGAACAGCAGCGACTGCCGTATGCCTGGTACATCCGCGTACCCGATTTGCCCGCCTTCTTGCGCCACATCGCCCCGGTGTTGGAAAACCGACTGGCCCAAAGCGTGCTGGCCGGGCACAGTGGCACCTGCCGCATCAACCTGTACCAGCAGCAGTTCACCCTCGTTTTTGAGCAGGGCAAGCTGCAAGAAGTGGGCAGTTACGAACCAACAAGCGTAGAAGATGGCGACTTGCACTTCCCAGACACCACCTTCCTCTCGCTGCTATTTGGCCGCAATTCGTGGGAAGAACTCAACGCGGTTCATGCCGATTGTTATCCGCGCACGCCGGAAGCGGCCGTTTTATGCAGCATCCTATTCCCCAAAAAACCATCCTGGGTTGTGGGGCTGGGGTAAGGGCGATGATTGACCCGATACGGCCGTTTATCGACCACCAAAACGTCTTTATCCTCGATGGCGGGCTGGCCACCGAGCTGGAAAAACGAGGGCACAACCTGAACGATCCGCTCTGGTCTGCCAAAATTTTGCTGGAGCAACCAGAGGCCATCCGCCAGGTGCATAGCGACTACCTCTGGGCCGGGGCCGACTGTATCATCAGCGCCAGCTACCAGGCCAGCCTGCCTGGTCTCATCTCTCGCGGCCTCAGCCAGGACGAAGCCGCAGACCTGATTCGCTTTGCCGTGCAGCTGGCCATTGAAGCGCGGGATCAGTTTTGGGCAGTGATGGCTAACCGGCAAAGTCGGTTACGGCCGTTGGTGGCTGCCAGCGTGGGGCCATACGGCGCTTTTCTGGCTGATGGCTCCGAATACACCGGCCAATACAATTTGGATGAGGCAGGGTTGTTGGAATGGCACCGACCGCGCTGGGAAATTTTGGCAGCAAGCGGGGCCGATTTGCTAGCTTGCGAAACGATCCCCTCCTTCGCCGAGGCCAAAGCGCTGCGCCAACTGCTGCTAGAAACGCCGGAGATGCCCGCCTGGATGAGTTTTGCCTGCCGAGACGGCCGTTCCATCAACGATGGCACCCCCATTGCCGACTGCGCCCAACTGCTCAACGACGTGCCCAATTTGGTGGCGGTGGGCATTAACTGCACCCCACCCCGCTTTTTGCCGGAATTAATTACGGCCGTTCAGGCCCACACCGACAAGCAAATCATCGTCTACCCCAACTCCGGCGAGGCGTTTGACCCCGAAACCAAAACGTGGCTAGGCCAATCAGACCCGTCCGAATTTGGCACGATTAGCCGCGAATGGCGCAAGATGGGTGCGCTACTGGTCGGCGGCTGCTGCCGCACCGGCCCGGCCCACATCCAGCAAATCCGCGACCGCACGAGGCCAAAGACCTGACAGGTTTACAAGCCATCCTCAAGATAAAACAGCGTTAAAATGCCAAGCAACTTTATTGCCAAGTCATCTTGAGAACCTGTCAGGTCCTCGCGCAACCCAGCTACCGGGTTATGAGGGGGAGGAAGACCTGCTCGGACAAGTCGGCCAGCATGTTGAGCGGGGTTTCATCTGAGGTTGTGTCGTAAAAACGGCCGATATTCGGGAACACGGCACTCAAATCGCCGGGAGCCACGCCAAACCAGAGCGCCAGCTCAGCAAAATATTCGTCGCAGGAGGTGGTGGGGATGAGTCGCCCACGCCCCGTATCTAACGGATTGTCTTCGTACAATGATGGAAAGTCGCCGTAGATGCGGCTGCCGCGCACGGGGCCACCCATTACCATGTGGTTGCCGCCCCAGGCATGGTCCGAGCCTTGCCCGTTGGAGGTAAGCGTACGGCCGAAATCACTCGCCGTAAAGGTGACCACATCGTTTTGCACGCCGAGCTCTCCCAAGGCATCCTGGAACTCCTTCATCCCTTTGCTCACCACAGAAAGCATCGCCAGTTGGTTATCTAGCACCTCATCATGATGGTCCCAGCCGCCCAGCATCACAAAGAAAGTTTGCCGCCGAAAGCCCAACGTATTACGCACCGCAATCGTCTTGGCTACCATAGACAAACTGTTGGAGAGTTCATTGTCTGAAAACTGGGTGGTGAAGGGTGGTAAACCCTCAACGGCCGTTGCAAATAATTCAGCGCCGTCAATTGCCGAACGGGTAGCATTGGCAAAAGTCTGATCGAACATGTTTTGGTAAGCCAAATCCAGCATTGATTCGATGGCGGCATTTTTTAAGACATGTCGCGACCACCAGATATCGTCATGGCCAATGACCTGTACCGCACCACTACCCCAGGGCACCACACTGTACTCGGTAATCGTGGTGCCGGTCTGGAAGAGATTAGTCCCCGCCAGAGAAATATTCATGGAAATCGTGTCGTTATCGTTGAGCGCCTTGAGTAGATCGGCGGTGCGCCCACCCCAGCCGAAGCCGGTGCGTTTGTCCGGTACAGAAGTTTGCCAATGCATGATCTGGTCGCTGTGCGAATACAGCCCCAACGGCAGCTTGGCCAGGCCCGATTCGATGCCTGCCAGTGTCGTAGGCTCCACCAACGTGCCCACGTTGGCCACAAAAGCCAGCTGGCCCGCATTGAACAGCTGGGCTACCTCCGGCATGGAGGGATGAACACCGTAGGAACGGCCGTCTGTCTCCAGCGCGTTTAAGGGCAGCAACTCTCCCTGCGGCAGCGCCAAATCGGCACGAATGTTGGCATATTCACTGTATTCGCTGTTGCCACGCGGCACCAGCATATTGAACGAGTCGTTGCCGCCCGCCAAAAAGATGCAGACCAGCGCCTTGTAATCATTGCCGCCCGCCAGTGCATTGGCGGACAGTGGGGAGATGGGCAGGTTTTGCGCAGCGGCCGTATTGGCCATGCGCAGGTTCATCAGGGTCGAAAAAAGCGAGGCAGAGCCAACGGCCGCACAGCTGGCGCTACCTAAAAATTGTCGTCGGTTCATTTTGAGTGGCATAATTTTCTCCGATTTTCGCGACAGAGAGTTGAACGTTCTTTCTCACTTTCCTCTGCGCGCTCTGTGGCTAATATTTCTTACACCTGCACCGCATACTCTGGACAAGTCATGAATAAAAAGATGGCCATCTTGACCACATCAATATCCGCCGCGCTGGAATTTTGATAGCCGGTAACGGCCGTTTCAATAATCGCGCGCATTTCCGTGGACAAAGTGCCAGACGTGAGCAGCAAATCCAGGTAGTTGATCAGATCAGAAACATTGCCCACCAGCGTGACCTCATAGCTTAAATCGGGCTGAGGCTGATCCAGATTGTAAGTTTGCCCTTTAATTTCAGTCGTATCCGAGGGCAAGTCGATGACGTAGCCCCACCACAGCCGCGAATACCAGAAGTTAACGACCGAAATGGCCGTGTAGCTGTTCATCAGCTGGAATTCCGGCCCGGTGAGCCCGTTAGCGCCTAACGCGCCGGGCGGACTGTAGCCTGGGGAGAAAAAGTTGAAGACGCTGGGCGCATTAAACATGTATTGGCGCAAATCATTCTCAACGCCCCAGCCCGCATCCCAAAATCTACTTTGTGGATTGGCGTAATGGAAAGCGCGCACCAGCTGGGTAAAGCGGAAGAACGGCTCGCGCAGCTTACCGTGCGTCGGATCGGTGATGTGGGTTGGGTTGCGCGCCTCATCATCCAGCAAGATCGCTTTGATGACAGCCTGCATATCGCCGCGCACGCCAGAACCATTGTCGTTAAAAGCGGCCGTTACCCGCCCAATGTACGCTGACGACGGGTTCGACTTCACCAATCGCTGGATGAGCTGTTTGCCAATGAATGGCCCCACGTTGGGGTGATTAAACAGATGATCCAGCGCCTCATTGACATCTTCCATGCCGGTCTGGCCATTGGGAACCACATAGCCATTGAGCAAGGTTTTGGAGCCAGGTTCATGCTCCTCATCCCACATTTTTAGGGTGCGAACGGCCGTATACGGATTCAACCAACCGCTTTCAAAACTGGTTGTCCACCAAATGTGCGGGTCCCCTTCAAAATCAAACTGCAAGCCCGTAAAAATCTTGGCAAACTCAGTGATGTGGCTGTTGTCGTAGGTGGGAATCGGCTCATTGTTGCCGTCCAAAATATACGAGCCATCATCGTTCAGCAAAAAGAGCCCGATGGTGAACAGCTGCATCACTTCGCGGGCATAGTTCTCATCGGGGAAACGGTTCGCAGCCACATCGGTTTTGCGGTTGCCCGCATGGCTCAGGAAGCTGCCCATCAGCGGATGCAGCGTCACATCCTGCATGAGATCACGAAAGTTGCCAAAGGCATTGCGCAGCAGCATGTCGTACCAATCTGCGGCACCATTAGCTACACCATAAATCGCGTCCGTTTCTGTAGAAATGACAAAGATTTCGCTTAGCGCCAGGGCCACCCGCTGCCGCAGCAAATCCTGCCCGTAAATGGTCGTCTGCCAGAGCGCATAGCGGAATAGCTCACGCCACGGGCTGCTGTTGCCAATTTCATTTTCGTCGTACAGTTCCCCGTACAAATAAGTGAGAAGCTGGCTTTGGGGCAAGGCAAATTGGGCGTCAATCCACGGCTCAATGCCCATCGTTGCCACTGCCTGAATGAGCGCATAATCTGCGCCCAGCGTGGCCTGTGCCAAAAATCGAGAGGCTTCTTGCTCGGTGGTGAGGGTGCTGTTGCGTAACGCCCCCCCCGCGCCTTGCAGGGTTAAATCTGGCGGGTTGAATAATTGACGGAATAATCCCCGTCGGCTGGTTTCAGCCATCGCGTATCTGCTCCTTTTGTATTGAATGCTGTTTACGCAACACGCCCTACGTAAAACTACTAGAACTACGGAGGATTCAATTATTCAAAAAATAAATTTTGGGCAGAGGGGAACCTTCTTCACGGGTTTCTGCCTGGCTCTTTAGCCAAAGAGCTGTGTTGCTGAACAGCGGCTCTGGCCATGTTTTACTTCCGATACATGGCATAACTATAAAAACTACGCTTATGCAGCGTACAGGTTTCTGCTCGTTTTTTCAGCGTGACTTAAGTACTAAACCAGGTTAGGAGAAGCTGAGAAGAGGAATGGGGCGAGGGGGGAAACGGCAGTTTCCCCCCAACAAAATACACTTTACGATTTCAATACATTGCTGGCGCTTTCTTGTGAGGCCGCATTAAAAATAGACAAAATTTGCTTGGCAATGCCCGTCCAGCCAAAGTTACGCCGGGCAAACCGTGCCCCCTCTACCGAAAGCTGGTGGCCTAAATCAGGGTACAGCATAGGGATGGACAACATCGTCCCAAACTCGATGGGTCGATTGGGATCAGCATACAAAGCGTGTTTGCCATAATCCAGCAGCTCATACAACCCGCCATGCACCGTCACCACGGTGGGTGTGCCACAGCTCATCGCCTCAATGGCCACCATGCCAAACGGCTCATACCGCGACGACATAGAAAAAACGGCCGCTGCGCGATAATAATCTGCCAACTCATCCTCCTTAATAAACTGCCGCCACACAATTCGGTCCGCAATACCCAGCTCATTGGCCACCTCTTTTAAGGTCGCCACACCGGCATCATCCTGTTCCGAATCTTCACCACCTACGGCGGCAACCAGGCGGGCATCCGGCACCAGCTCAAACAGCGTGGGCAGCGCCTGAATCAACAAATCATACCCTTTGTTGTGAGCCATCCGTCCCAACGTCAGCACATCATGTTCACGCAGCTCGTACTTTTCCTGCAAGGCTCTAATTTCCGCCTGACGAATAGGGGAAAAGCGGTTTTCATCCATACCTGGCGGCACAATTGTCATGCGCTGCGGCAGCAAATCGTATTCGCTCTTCAGAAGATCTGCCTGCGGTTCAGTCGTTGCAATGACATGATCACACATCTGGTACACTAAAAATTCTTTGCGGATGCGCTCCTTAAACCGATACCGCTCTTCCATTTCCTCTTCGCTAAGGTCCGTACCCATCGTTTGTTGTTTCCACCAACCCAGCGAATGCGGCGTATGCACATGCAAAACTTCCAGCTCTTCCGCAATTTTTTGGCCAGCCCAGCCCGCATCCCAATAATGCGAATAAATCACATCATAACGCAGGTTGCGGGCGCGAATGGCAGAAAGCAGATTGGTGACAAAATCGCCAATATGATCATGCATATCTTCTTTGCGAATAAAATCAGGCCCACCAAAAGGAATGCGCCACACGTGCAGATTCTCGTTGATTTCATCGTACTCTGGCTGGCCTTCAAAACGGCGTGTGACTAAATCCACATGGCGTCCTAGGCGGCTAAAGCGCTTGGCTAATTCCAACACATACACGACCTGGCCGCCGGTATCTGGCTTGCCTAGTTCTGGCTCTGCTGCCACGTAACCGTGCAGCGAAATCATTAAAATATTGTTCATTGGTTGATCATACTTATCCATTTGAACGTACTCTCCTTTTTCTTACTTTAAGCAATGATGTGGAGTTCGTGGCAAGCAAGAATAAATTCAGACGCAGACCACGCCTGAAACGCTTTGCCCATGGGGCGGCCAGTACGGCCGTGTGCCCATTCATTAAACTCCCACTCGTAATTGCTCCCTAATTTGTTTAATTCTGTTAGCCGGTGCAGTTCTTGCAGCGCCAATGCGCGCAGCCCCAGCTTGTTGATAAACCGCACCCAATGCCCGCCCACAAAAGGCCAGATGCCCCCGTTGTGGTAATGGTGCGGCAAATTGAGTAGGTTCACTGTGTAATAGGCTCGCCAATCACTGTCGCCAGCCATCACAGCGGGATACAAATTGGCAATGGGAAATGGCTCATTCACCCCCACCCCCCACAAAAAGCGGAAGGTTTGGCTGGCCTGCTGCGGATCGACCACATCATATAAAAAGGCCAATAAATTGCCCAACGTGTCGCAGCGCCAGTTAAAATCGAAGGGGGTAATTTGGGCAATTAAATAACGCGCATCCCCCAATGAGTATTGCCGGGCTGCAAAAGAAATATTCTGGTCGCCATTGGTTTGGGTGGTTGGCCAAAATCGCTGGCGAATCTCCCGCTTGATGACGCGGGACCAGCGGAAATAATCGCCCGCGCGCTGCTCATCGCCCGTCATTTGCAGCAAACGGCCGAAACAAACATTGCAGCGATACCAAAGCACCTCATCGTATAAAACGTTGTAGCTGCGCCCAAACAAATCGGTCCAATCGCCCGCTTCGGGAATCTCTAGCAGCGCGTCGTTGTTGCTGTCGTGCGCACCCAACCAATCGATAATGCGCTGCAACTGACCAATGTGCTGCCGCAAAAATTCATGGTCGCGCGTGTGAGAAACATACGCATAGAAGGCAATAATCACCCACAAGCCACTGTCCACGGAAGCGATCCCGCCCACGCCGGAATAATCGGGGCTCTCATCATCAATGCGCACATTGGCTGGTACCTGCCCATTGGGCGAGATGTGCGACAGTAAGGTTGTTAATGTTTGCCGCTGGCATTGGTGAATGGCCTCATCCTGGCTGGTAAGCGGCAGAGAACCCAAAATGGTGAGTGCGCCGTCACGCGCCCACACGCTGCGGTAATTTTCATCCGTGCCGGTGACATCGTTGTCATCCAGGGAGCAGGCAGAAAAGCCCAACGGGGTGATGTTTTTCTTGAGCGCTTCAATGGCTTTGTGGTAGCCCTGGCGAATGAAGGCCAACTGCTCCTGAGAAAGATGTTCCACTTCATCGCCGCTGGAGGTACGAATGGTTTCATAGAGCAAATCTTGTTCAGACGGCCGTTCCCCCACCTCAATCGTCTGCAAAACCTCAAAATGCTTCAGACCCGCCAGCACCGCCTGGGCGCAAACCTCACTGGGCGGGGCTTGGTAGAGCGGCATGCCTTCCGTCTGCGCAATCAATTCCGGCTGCGCATTGCCCGGAATGATGCCCCGCACGCCCTTCACCTGAAACATCGCATTGTCGTTGCCGCTGTCACCGGCAACCAGCACGGCATCGGTCGGGATGTTAAGGTGACTCAACAACCAGCGCAGGGCGTTCCCTTTGTTGGCCCACTTCGGCAAAATATCCAGATGCCGACTGCTGGAATACACAATGTGCAGTTCAATGCCAGTGGCTTCAAGCGCAGTTTGCACCGTCTCCAACGCTTCTTCAGAAGCATCATCCAGGTACCAGCTTGATTTATACGCGTTCTGGTAATGGGCTGGCTGTTTTTCTAGTGGCAGATCCAGTTGATTCAACGTCTTTTCTACCGTTTCCAGATTCCAGCCTTCGTCCAAAACCTCTGTAAACTGCTTAAGCACCTGACCGGTACCGGTATCGTACACCGACGTACCCACGCCGCTAATGATGTAATCTGGCTGGGGCAGTCGCCCATTAGCAATTAGTTGTAAAACGTCATCCAGTAAGCGACCGGTGTTGTAGCAAAGCAACGGCCGTTCCCCCGCAGGTTCTCTTTCCCAAATTTGTTTAAACTGTGCTGCACTTTCGGCAACGCCTAGCAGCGTACCGTCTAAATCTGAGGAAAAAAAACGAAAATTTGATAAACCCAAAATAACTCCTTTTACGTATTGAAAATGTCATTGCCCGTCAGTGCCCAAAAGATTCTTTCCAGAAATAAGCAAAGCCAAGCAGAAGAAACGGCCGTACCGAATCTCACCTGGAAACGATCATTTTGCACAATTTATGCTGATTTTGCGTGGCAAAGCGGGAATGCAAAAAGGGCCGCTATTCGACCCGTGTGAATTTATTAAGTTATAAAACAGTATAGGGACTTTTTGTTTTCAAGCAATTCAGTCGAGTCGTAACGCTGAATTTTTTAATTAAAAAGCTACAAGCTTGTGCTAAACGCAGTCAAAGCAGGAAAAAAGAGAAACCCGAAAAATGAACCTTCT
>JACKBN010000021.1 GCA_020634565.1 Ardenticatenaceae bacterium | reverse complement strand
CCCTCACCGGCTTTAACCTGGAGTTTGAGCTAACCAACAAGGTGCTGCTTAGCGGCCACAACATCGTCGAAGTACCCATCAACTACGACCCGCGCACCTATGCCGAAGGCAAAAAGATCACCGTCGCCGATGGTTTCAAAATTATCATGACCATGCTGCGCGACCGTTTGGGCCTTAGTGCCACGTTAAAAAAAACGGCTGATACGGCCGTAAAAAATTCCAAAACAGTGACCAATTAAGATGAAAATAGTAGTGACAGGCTCAATCGCCTACGATTATCTCATGTCGTTCCCTGGCAAGTTCACCGACTCGCTGGTGGCCGACCAGCTTCACACCGTTAGCCTCAGCTTTTTGGTGGACACACTCAACCGCCAGCGCGGTGGCACCGCCCCCAACATCGCTTACACCCTCGCTTTGCTAGGTGGTCATCCCAGCGTCATGGCTACTGCCGGGCAAGATTTTGGTGACTACCGCACCTGGCTAGAAAGCCACGGCGTTGATACCACCGCCATCATAGAAATTGAGAACGATTTTTGCGCCTCCTTCTTCGTCAACACCGATCAGGCGCAAAATCAGATTGCCAGCTTTTACACGGGCGCGATGGCTCATGCTGCACGACTCAGCTTTGCCCAGCACGCCGCCGATGCAGACCTGGCCATCATCTCCCCCAACGCCCCAGACGCGATGGGACAGTACGCCGACGAGTGCCGCCAGTTGGGCATTCCCTTCATTTACGATCCCAGCCAGCAAGCCGCTCGCTTCACGGGCGAAGAACTGCTGCACGGGCTCAACGGGGCACACATGCTCACCGTGAATGAGTATGAACACAAGCTCATTCAGGACAAAACCGGCCTGAGCGAAGACCAGATTTTGCAGCGCGTACGTATTTTGCTGGTAACCCTGGCGGCTGAAGGGGCACGACTGGTCATTGACGGCGAAGAAATTCGCATTCCGGCCGTACCGCCAAACGAAATTACCGATCCCACCGGTGCAGGCGACGCCTTCCGCGCCGGGCTGATGCGCGGCATGCAGCTTGGCCTGCCCTGGGAAATTTCCGGGCGGATGGGCGCGCTGGCCGCCACCTATGTGCTAGAGCAGCTTGGCCCGCAAAATCATCATTATTCACCACAAGAATTCGTGTCTCGTTTCCGCCAACATTTTGACGACGACGGGGCTTTGGATGTTTTATTAACCAATTAGTAAAAATCTGACAGGTTTACAAAGTTGGCTGACCTTGAAGCTGGTTCCTCTAGCAAAGGTTTTACGCCAACAAGAATCTTTCTAAACCTGTCAGGTTTGAAGTTTGTAGAAGTAAGGAGATTATTTTCTGATGGAATTCGATATTAAAAACCCCGATCTCGCTCCTGGAGGGCGGCTGCGGATTGAGTGGGCATCCCAAGAGATGCCGGTTTTGCAAGGTGTGTACGACCAGTTTGCCGATGAACGGCCGTTTGCCGGACTGCGCATCAGTGGTTGTATGCACGTAACCACCGAGACCGCCAATCTGGTTGTGGCGCTGCAAGCTGGTGGTGCGGACGTGATGCTGTGCGCCAGCAATCCGCTGAGCACCCAGGACGATGTGGCCGCTTCCCTGGTGTCCCACTACGAAATCCCCGTGTTTGCCATCAAAGGTGAGGACAACGAGACCTATCACAAACACATTCAGGCCGTGTTGGACCACAAGCCCAACATCATTATGGATGATGGCTCCGATGTCACCAGCACCATCCACAGAGACCGCCGCGACGTGATGGAACACGTCATTGGCGGCACGGAAGAAACCACCACCGGCATCATCCGCCTGCGGGCGATGGCTGCCGACGGCGCACTGGAATTCCCCATGATGGCTGTAAACGATGCCATGACCAAGCATTTGTTTGACAATCGTTACGGCACCGGACAATCCACCATGGACGGCGTTATTCGCGCCACCAACTACCTGATCGCTGGTAAAGTGGTGGTTGTGGCTGGCTACGGCTGGTGCAGCCGCGGTATCGCCATGCGTGCACGCGGTTTGGGCGGCAACGTCGTCGTTACCGAGGTTGATCCGCTGAAGGCTTTGGAAGCCGTGATGGATGGCTTCCGCGTGATGCCGATGGTGGAAGCTGCGCCGATTGGCGACATTTTTGTTAGCGCCACGGGCAACATCCATGTCTTTGATCGCCACCACTTTGAAGTCATGAAAGATGGCGCCCTGCTGGCCAACTCCGGCCACTTCGATGTGGAAGTGAACAAAGGCGCGCTGCGCGACATGGCGGTGAGCGAACCCAAGCGAGTACGGCCGTTTGTAGACCAGTACACCATGAAAGACGGCCGTAAACTGAACCTGTTGGGCGAAGGCCGTCTCATCAACCTGGCTGCTGCCGAAGGTCATCCGGCTTCCGTGATGGACATGAGCTTTGCCGGGCAAGCCCTCAGCGCCAAATACCTGGCCGACAATAAGGGTCAACTGGAAAACAAAGTGTACACCGTGCCCGAAGAGATTGATCAGCGTATTGCCAGCATCAAGCTCCAGGCGATGGGCGTCAACATCGACACCCTCACCGAGCGCCAGACCAAATACCTGAACTCCTGGCAAGAAGGTACATAATTGTGAAGGGGTGAGCGGGTGATTGCGTTCTACGAACGCAGGTGAACGGGTGATGGGCTATCACCTTGTCACCCGTTCACCCGTTCACCCGTTCACCTTGTCACCCCCTCTCATGAAACAACGCCCCCTCGACTTCCTGGCCCATAACCGCGTCGGGATCGTCAGAACAGCCCGTATTTACTCCAACGTGGTCAGCCCACCGGTGATGTTTGCCATCGTCGGGCTGGCTTTTGGTTTATATGCAGAGCCTAACTGGACTGGCTTTATGTGGGCGGCCGTTTACGGGCTGCTTGTCTCACTGGCGCCCATCCTGGTAGTGCTTTACTTGCTCAAAACGGGCCGCATTGCTGAACTGCACATGAGCAACACCCGCGAACGCAACATTCCGTATGTTTCGGCCGTTGTGTTTGCGGCCATTGCCTACAGCTTGATTACCGCCTTTGATGGCCCAGAGCTGCTGGGCTGCCTGGCCATCTTTAACGTCATTGAGTTGGCTGGGCTGGCGGTCATTAACCATTTTTGGTTGATTAGTCTGCACGCCACAGGAGCAATGGCTACGGCCGTTCTCGTCACACTCGTCTTTGGCTGGACGGCCGGTCTGCTGGTGGGAATCCCCCTGGTGGTTTCTGTCTGCTGGGTGCGACTGTTTCTCAAGCGGCACAGCGTGGCTCAGGTCGCCGCAGGATTGGCCTTGGGAACGGCCGTTGTGCTCATACTTGTGCCCTTTGGCTGTTTTGTGCCCTAGAATAGGACATCCCATCATGAATGTTGCCATTTTAAATGCGATAGATCCCGACAAGAGCCAGGTAAATTGGGGTGGTTCACCCGTAGACGCCTACGTTCGCTTTTTGCAAAGCGCGCCCAACAACTTCGGTTTTAAAGGCTACACGGTGGCCTTGGGCGAATTCCCTGCTGATGCCAGTTTGTATGATGGCTACGTGATCACCGGTAGCCCCAGCGGCGCATATGAAACAGACCCCTGGATTTTGGAACTGATGGATTTTGTTCGTCAGGCATACCAGTTAGGCAAAAAGCTGGTGGGGATTTGCTTTGGCCACCAAATCATTGCCCAGGCGCTGGGCGGGCACGTGGAAAAATCGGCTAAAGGGTGGGGATTAGGGCTAAAACCATTTGCCATGACCGGCAGCAAATCATGGATGACGGAGCCAGTGCCACATTGTGCTCTCTACTTTGTTCACCAGGACCAGGTGATTGATTTGCCACCTCAGGCGGAGCATTTGGCGGGCAATGATTTTTGCCCAAATGTGATGTATGCCATTGGCGAGCAGGTGTTGGGGGTGCAGGGGCATCCTGAATTTACGCAGCAAATCATGCAGGATATCTTCAAACGGCATGTGGCTTTGCAGGGGAGTGAACTGTATGAAACGGCCGTATCTTCCGTCGAAAACGGCCGTCCCGATAATCAGCGCTTCGCCCAGTGGATTGTCAACTTCTTACAAGCCTGACCCATTTACTCAATTTCCAACAAAAACGGCAAACATACCACCACAGCGGTGCCTTCCGGCTCACTGCTAGTCACCCTGATCGTGCCAGCGTGCTGCTCCACAATTTGCTTGCAGATTGCCAGGCCCAAACCTGTGCCATGCTCCCGAGTGGCCCGCGCATTTTCCCCGCGATAAAAACGCTGAAATAACTTGGGTAGGTCTTCTTCAGGAATGGGGGGACCATCATTTTGGATTTCTATGCACACGGCCGGCAAAGCATTGTCGGAAACGGCCGTACAAGAAATGCAAACCCGTCCTTGCTGTGGCGTATAGGCAAACGCATTGGACAACAAATTAACAAAAACCTGCCGAATCTGGTGCCTATCCAGCAGCAGCAGCGGTAAACCTCCTTGAGGCTCAAAGTGCACCGCAAGCTGCTTGTTTTTGATTCGCGCCTGAAAGGCTTGCAGCTCGTGGCTAAGCAGTTGGTTGATGTCGGTCCGTTCCCGCTGATGGGGAAAACGGCCGTGTTCCAGGCTAGAAAGCGTGAGCAAATCATTGATGAGCATTTCCAGGTGGGCCGCCTCGGTATGCAGCACCGACCAGTAACGTGCCTGCTTTTCGGGGTTTTTGTTCAGCTCCAGCAGCTGCGAATAGAGCTGAATATTGGTCAACGGCGTGCGCAAATCATGTGAAACGTTGGAGATAAAATCATTTTTGAGCTGATCCAGCTCTTTGAGTTTCTCATTGGCTTCCTGCAATTCGGCCGTACGTTCCTGCACACGCTCTTCCAAGGCCGTTTCACGCAGCTTCTGCGCCGTCATGTCCGTCACCACGACGTGAAAACGATCGCCCAATTCATCCAGATGCAGGCGAAAAGAGCGCACATTTAAAAACCGTTTACGGCCGTTTGGGCAGGTCAACCACAGCTCATCTCCCAGAAAATCAGACTCAGCCAGTGAGGCCATGTCCAAACTGGCCAACAGTTTGGCAACCATCGAATCTTCAGAAAGCGTTGTGATTGTCTCGCCCAGAATTTCGCTCAGGCGGGGATTGGCGTATTGAATGGCACCACCCTCAATGATCAAAATGCCATCATGGGTATGCTCAACCAACAGGCGAAACCGTTCTTCGCTCTGCTGAACAGCCTCCAGCTGGCGCTGCAATTCAGGATAGTAGCTTTTGCGCAGCGACCGTTCGCCCAAGCCAATGATTTTGTCCCGCATGTTGTCCCAATCATCCGGTGGGTCAGAGGGCTTCTTCATAGACAACCTCAATGTCTCGCCGGGTAGGCTGTCGCGGATTGGTAACCATGCAAGCATCCTTGATCGCTTTGTCCGCCAGAGTAGGAATGTCGGACAGGTGTACCCCCACATCCTCCAAAGTGTGTTCAATTTTAACCGCGCGCCGCAGCCGCTCGAATTCCGCAAAGACCACCTGCTTTTGCGTTTTGGTGTTCATGCCCCGCATGTCCAGCCCCATCGCCTCACCCACCAGGCGGTAGCGATCTGCCGATACCTTGTAGTTGTAGGCAAAAACATGGGGCAGCAATATGGCATTGCATTCACCATGCGGCAAATCCAAATACCCTCCCAAACTGTGAGCCATGGCATGAACCGCCCCCAGGCTGGCATTGGAAAACGCCAACCCTGCTTCCAGGCTGCCCTGCATAATCAACTCTCGCAGACTCAAATCCAGGGGATTGTTGACCGAGGCTTCAAGATTGGAGGAAATCAAACGGATCGCCTCCAATGCGTGCATGTCGGTAAATGGCGAATGGGCATTGGAAACAAACGCCTCGATGCCGTGGGCCAGGGCATCAATACCCGTACAAGCTGAAAGGTACGGATCCATGGTGGTTAGCGTTTCGGGGTCAACCAGGGCGGCATCGGGGATGACGGCTTTGCTAATGATGGCAAACTTTACCCGCTCTTCCTGGTTTAGAATGATGGCAAACTGCGAGACATCGGCGGCGGTGCCTCCCGTCGTGGGGATGCAAATGAGGGGCGGAATGGGCATTTCCACCTGATCAATGCCCTCGAACGCCAGAATATCCTGATTGTTTGAGCAAACAATCCCAATGCCTTTGGCACAATCAAGGGGGCTGCCACCACCGACGGCAACAATGACGTTGCACTTTTCGCGGCGATACAGCTCGGCTCCGAGCATTACTTCGTGTGTGCGGGGGTTTGGTGATACTTTGTCGAAGACGGTGTAAGGTATCCGATAGGCATCCAGGCTTTGCTTGATGTCATCTGTCCACCCAACGGCCGTTACGCCCGGATCTGTCACAATCAAAACTTTACGCGCGCCAAAGTTATGGGCGTACTGCCCGGCTAAAAAGCGAGCCCCGACACCAAAAACAAACTCTGGAGCCACAAACTTGCGCAAGTCAAACTGAGACTGAGGGGGCACTTCCAAACTCCTTTGGCATTGTAAAATGAACCGACTACAACAAGATTATATACCGAAACGGAAATTTGTTTATGAATTTTTAAAGGACTTAAGGGGGATGCAGGGGAAACGGCCGTTTCTCGCCTAGTACCTCACAATTTTCGGCAACTTTTCAGCATCAGCAATCGCGTGACGCAGTTCCTTGGGCAGCGGCGCAATGCCGTCAAAGCCAGTTTTGGCCACAAAGTCGATGAGCTTCTGGCGCAGGGCTTCCGGGTCCCAGCCGACAAACTTATCTGGTGTATCCAGCCCAGCCTCGTAATACAGTCGTGCCCGTACCGCCCGCACGGCTCCCAACCGCGCCAAATCAGACAACTTCACCAATTCCAGAATCGTTTCTGAGGCAATGCCGGTTTGCTCGGCCAACTGCTGTCGCTCCTGCGGCGTTTTTCCAGCCGCAAGCATTTCCTCGACCGTCACAATGCCCTGTGCCGCCAGTTTGGCTACATCCGCCTGGTTAACGCCACGAAATTCAGCCAGCTTAAAAGTGCGCCGCGTCTGGGCAATGCCTGCCTCCCGAATTTGCCCGGCTACCTTGGCCAAGCGTTCATTACCAACAAACTTGTAGTACAAGCCCAGGGCACGCATTTGCGCCTTCGCCTCTTTACGTGGCAGCAACTCGCCGTACGCTTGCAGCAACGGTGGCGTCACCTCATCTAGACCCGTTTGGTGTGTGGTGGTAAAGTGGGCAACTGCCGTTTCCACTCCTCTCACCAAGCCATCCACCACATGGGGTTTTTTGCCCGCTTTCTTCAAGAATTGTCTAAACCCACGCTCGTCCATCGGCACCAACTCTCGTTAAAAAAGCACATGGATTACTGCTCACAGTATACATGATTTACCCACCAGTTTGTGACTTGACAAGCCCAACGGAACGACTAGAATATATGTTAGTACTTACTAACATTTCTCACGCAAAAGGGACCAAAATGGCTAAAGAAAATGCCCGCCAACGCATCCTAGAAGCCGCCGCAGAATCGTTTCAGACATTAGGCTACGCCCGCACCACCACCCAGGCCATTGCGGCCAAAGCCGGTGTGGCCGAGGTCACCCTCTTCCGTCATTTCGGCGACAAACAAACGCTCTTTCGGTCCGCCCTGCCCCAAATCGGCGGTGGACCAAACATCGAACTGCTTGAAGCACAGCTAACCCATGATCTGGCAGCAGATTTGCGCCTCATCAGCCAACACGCCCTGCACTTTTTTCTGGCCCAGCAAGACGCCATACGCATGCTGCTGTTTGAATCCAGCCACTTCCCAGAGATGAAAGCCGCCCTTGCCCAAAATCCGGCCTCCATGATTGAACTGCTTGAGCGTTATTTCCAGGTGCAGATAGATGCTGGCAAGGCGCGGGCTGTAAACCCACAGATCACGGCCCAAGCCTTCATGAGCGCGCTTTTTGGCTATGCGGTGGGTATGCACACCATCCAGGAGCGGCTGCCGGCAAACATCCCCTGTGAAGCAATGACCAATGAGTTTGTGCGTATTTTTTTGGCCTCGCTGCAACCCACAGAAAAATAACAAGGAGTCAAAATGTCTCTCACCGCATACTTCCATTGGCTTAAACGAGAGTGGGCCAAAGTAGGCTTCATTCTCTCGATTTACCTGTTTATTTTTCTATTTACCTTTGTTAAAGAGGCGGATTTCGTCCTGTTCCTGCTTCTTCTGCAAACACCGCTCTACATGCTCCATGAAACGGAGGAATACATTTTTCCTGGCGGATTCGGCCGTTTTTTCAATATGGACATCTTCAAGCTGAAAACCCCGGATAAACCTGTGGATGAAAACTTCATCTTTAACGTCAACGTCATCCTGATTTGGATCATCTTGCCGCTGTTTGGTCTGCTCGCCATCCAAAATTACCAGTATGGATTGTGGATTCCCTATTTCTCATTTTTTGCAGGCGTGGCCCACATCGGCCTGGGTATCAAAGCACACAAACTGTACAACCCTGGCCTGATTATTAGCCTGCTGTTAAATATCCCCGTCGGGGCCTGGTCAATATATTACCTGAGCGATCAGGGCATCCTCCCCAACATTTTCCTGAACATTCACCTGGTGATTGGTCTGGGAGTTAACCTGATCCTGCCGGTTATTGGTGTGATGCTCTACAAAAAGCATGGTACAGCAACGGCCGTTTAACCACCAAAGAAGTCACGAAATGATTGTCCAAAAAAAGAACTCCCCTAAACAAATCCTGCGCAAGCTTCGGAGCCTGATCAAGCCGCCCAATGTGATGATTAAAGAGATTAGCCCGGCAATCAAGATTTTGCGCGATGTCCACATTCCCACCCGCGATGGCAGCTACCTGAGCGCCAACATCTACATGCCCGCTTATGCAGGAGCGTTTGCTGCCATCGTTTCATTGCATCCAGCACGTAAAGACGTGCTTTGCAAAGATGGCTACATGCACATCCAGCTACGTCTAGCCCGCCAGCCAGGACAGATTAGCTTCTCCAACGAGACCAGCTTTGAAGCCCCTGACCCCGATTTTTGGGCCGCAAATGGGTACGCGGTCATCAATATCGACAAACGGGGCTTTGGGCTGTCGCCCAAAAGCAAAGAGCCGCAGGTCTATTTTGGCGAAGAAGAAATTGAAGATATTTACGACGCAATTGAGTGGGCTGCCGTCCAGCCCTGGTCCAATGGCCATGTTGGCTTGCTTGGCGTGTCGTATCTGGCAATCAACCAATACAGAGTGGCAGCTCTGAACCCACCGCATCTTAAAGCGATTATTCCTTGGGAAGGCGTGTCAGACCTCTACAAAGATTGGTTTTATCCCGGCGGGGTGATGGAAGTTGGCTTCACGCCTTTTCTCTTTAGCCGACTGCAAACCTTTGGCGACGGTTTTGACATGGGCAAACAACAACGCGACCGGCCAACCAGGGATGAATGGTGGCAATCTTTTGTTGCCGACTTTGAGAAAATCACGGTGCCCATGCTGAACTGCATTAGCTTTGCCTCGCAAATGATGCACACTCGCGGCAGCCAGCGTGTTTACGAGCGGGCAGGTTCGGCACACAAATGGCTCTACACCCATCGCGGCGGCGAGTGGACGGCTTACTACAGTGCCGAAGTCAATGCGCTCATGCTCAAATTCTTCGACCACTTCCTAAAAGGTGAAGACAACGGCATGCGGCAACATCCCAAAGTGCGTCTGGAAATCCACGAGTTTGGCGATGAAGTCAAAGAGGTTCGTTACGAAAATCAGTGGCCACCAGAAAATGTGGTCTGGACGCCGTTTTACCTGGATGGTCAAAATGGTATCCTGTCCAGCACGCCAGAGCTACCTGACGCAACAGCAACATTTGAACTGGCAAACGGCCGTCTGCAATACACCTACATTTTTAAGCGTGACACCGAAGTGGTTGGGCCTTTGAAACTGGTCCTCTACATCGAACTCGATGGTTGTGACGATGCCAACATCTTTGCCGGAATCCAAAAGTTCCACGACGGCAAAGAAGTTAACTTCGACGGCACCTATGGCTTCCCCAACGACATCGTCACCAAAACCGCCCAACGGGTAGCCCTGCGCACAGTCAACGAAACATTAAGCACGCCCTACGCACCAGAGCATGACTTTGCGATCCTCAAGCCGCTGCAAAAGGGCGAGATTGCCAAAATGGAACTGCAATTTGAACCGTCAGCCACCTACTTCCGCAAAGGGGACGAGCTTCGCCTGGTCTTGCAAGGGCAATACTTCATCAGCGGCGCAAAAATCAACCAGCCGTTTACCTACAAACGAAACACAGTTGGCACAGGCAAAGTGCATACCTCCGCCCAATGCCGCAGCGAGCTGTGGCTGCCCATCATTAAGAAGTAAATTTACGAGAAATCGGTATAATCGCCCCAAATTATTTTGCCTGGGGATTGATAGATGTTTGAACAAGATCGCGTGCTGGTGCGTTTGCAGCAGCGCGTTATGAGTGAAGGCGACATTGTGGCCTGCTTTTTGTCGGGGTCATACGGCCGTCGTGAAAACGACGCCTATTCCGACATGGACGTGGCCCTGGTGTTTGCCGATGAAGCGGCCCGCGAGCGCGCCTGGCGGCAGCGGCGGGAGTTTGTGCAGTCGGTGATGCAGTACGTGCCCGCCAAATCTTTTGATGGGGAACATGTACGGCCGTATTTCCACATCGCCCTTTACAGCAACGGCACCAAAGCCGACTATCGCTACGAACTGCAAGCCGAGCTGGAACCCAATCCGTGGGATCGCGACATTCGCATCTTGAAGGACCGCAACGGCTGGGCTGAGCAGTATCAGGCCGACTGTGGCCGCGCCCTCATGCCGCAACCCCGCCTGACGGCCACCGAACTCACCGCGCTGGACGAGCGTTTCTGGATTATGCTGTGGGACACCTATCGTCTGCTGCTGCGAGGCGATGGCGACAAGCCATTCACCATCTACCTGGAGCTGCTGCACTTCACGCTGCCCTCCCTGCTGCACATTTTGCCGCCCGAAGATCCCGCCCGCGCCCCACTGCTGCGTGCCCAGTTTAGTCACCAAGACCCGCAGGGAACGGCCGTTCATTTAGCCAACCTGCTGCAAGCGTACTTGAATGCAAGAACGGCCGTCGTCCAACGCCTGCATCTCGATTTTAATCCAGACACACGCTTTGAAACGGCCGTGCAAAACCTCATCAAAAGTAAATTGTAAGAGAAAAGCGGAACGCAGAGATGCGCTGAGGAGACACAGAGGTTCACAGAGAAAAACATAAAATCTCTGCGCCCGTGGGCGGTTCTCCGCGTAACTCTGCGTTCCCAAATTACCCAATTACTAATGACTTTAACCCTCTCCCCTCAAGACCAGGCCATGCTCAACGGCGAATTTGGCGAGGCCACTAAAATGGCTATGCGCATTTTAAGCACAATGGCCAACGTCTACGGCGCCACCGAACTGCTCGACATCGAATCTGCCCACATTGACGGATGCCTCTACCACGGCCAATCTGGCCTGGATTTTGCCGAGCGGCTGGTAGCTGGCGGGGCGCAGGTGCGCGTGCCTACCACCCTTAATGTCGGCGCAATAGATTTGATGCATCCGGATCAATTCCAGGGCACGGCCGATCTGGCTGACCGCGCCACTCGCCTGATGGCCGCCTACCAACAGATGGGCTGCGCCCCGATTTGGACCTGCGCTCCCTATCAGGCCATGCACCGTCCCGCCTTCGGCAGCCAAATCGCCTGGGCCGAGAGTAACGCCATCGTCTTTGCCAACTCCGTTTTGGGCGCTCGCACCAACCGGTACGGCGACTTCATCGACATCTGCGCCGCGCTAACGGGGCGCGCGCCTGCGGTGGGTCTGCATCTGCCAGAGAACCGGCGTGGCCAGATTGTGTTCCACCTCAACGACATCCCCGCAGATTTGCTACACGAAGATGTTTTCTTTCCGGTGCTGGGCTACTTCATCGGAGCCAACAGCCAAAACCAGATTCCCGTCATCGTGGGTTTGCCACCCGAAACGACCGAGGATCAGCTCAAAGCGTTGGGCGCAGCGGCGGCTTCATCCGGCGCAGTAGCCTTGTTTCACGCCGTTGGGGTAACGCCCGAAGCGCCGACCCTGACCGACGCGCTGCAAAATCAGCCCCCCGCCGCAGAACGCACCGTAACGATGGCTGAAATTCGCGGTACGCTGAGCAAATTGGCCACGGTTGAAGACGGCCGTATCGGCGTTGTCGCCCTCGGCAGCCCCCATTTTTCGCTGGCAGAGTTTGAAAAGCTGCTGCCGCTCATCGAAAAATATCCGCCGCATCCCAAAGTTGATTTTATTGTGTGCACCAACCGGCTAGCGCTGGGCGCGCTGCAACAGCGTGGCTGGCTTGAGCAACTGCGCGCCGCCCGCGTGCGCGTCATCGTAGACACCTGCGTTGTGGTCACGCCCATCGTGCGCCAGCATGGCGTGCTGATGACCAACTCCGGCAAGTTTGCCCATTACTCTCCCGGCAACATCGGCCTGGAAGTGATTTTTGGCAGTCTGGAAGAGTGCGTGCGCTCAGCGGCACAGGGTGAAGTTTGGCGCGACAAGTCGCTTTGGGCAGACAATTAGAAGGACACACATTTCCCCGGAAACTTGGAGTTTCCGGGGAAATACCAAGCTTGGAGATTAAAGATTGGAGATTGAGCAAACATTTCTGGCAAGGGCGTTGGTAGCAGGTACGGCCGTTGGCAAAGCCCTGGTTTTAACAGAACCGCTGAGCCTGTGGGGTGGCCTCAACCCGGAAACCGGCGAAATTATTGACAAGCGACACCCACAAGCAGGCCAAATCGTTACCGACTGCGTGCTCGTCTTACCGTCAGGGCGTGGCTCCAGCAGCGCCAGCAGCATCTTGCTGGAAGCTGTCCGGCAAGGCAAAGCGCCAGCGGCAATTATTACGTCAGAAACAGATGGGATTTTGGCGTTGGGTGCGGCTGTGGCTCAGGAAATATACGATCAATCGCCGCCCGTGCTTGTCTTAACGCCAGAAGCGTATGCGGCACTCCACACAGACCAACAAATTCACATTCAGCCAGATGGCACGATAACGGTGGCTGAGCCAATCAACTAATCTTCAAGCGTGGCCGCTAGGGCTTTGGCTTCCTCCAGCCAATCTTGAATATTCGCCGCCTGCCAATTCTTCTTCTTGATGATGCTCGCCACCTGCTCGGCATTACATTCCGCCAGTTCGGCAAAGGTCTGTATGCCAAATTCGTTTAGTCGACGCGCATAGGCGGGGCCGATGCCGCGAATGAGCTGGAGCTGGTTTTTGCCACTGTAATGCATCTTCGTCTTGACATCATCCATCGTGTCTTGCAGTCGGGAAAGATGCGCATCAGATGTCTGTAACTTCTCGTTCGTTACTGTCAGCTCTTGCCGCAGCTTCTCTATCTCAGACAAACGCTCTTGCAACGTTTCAATCTTGACCATTTGTTCCGCATTGGCCAACTCTGCCTGCTGTAGTTGAACCAGCGCCGTATCTTTTTCGGCATCTACAGCGGCAAATCGGGCTTCGACCGCGGCGAGCTGCTGCTGTGCTTGTTCTTGCTCCGCAGTTAAACCGTCGATTTTCTGCTCAAGCAGGGCAATTTCAGCCTCCATCAGCTGCCCTTCACCTGTCAAACGTTGGTTTTCGGCATCGGCTGTGGCTAATTTTTCTTCTGCCATAAATCGCAAGGCTTCCAGCTCTTCCAATCGGGCTTGTGTCTCTTGAATATTTTCTTTTAGCGCCTCATTGGTTTGAATACTGGTTTGCAGCTGCTCGCGACTGGCCTCGATTTCTGCCAGCTGCCTGGCAATCATCTCTTCTAGCTCGGTTCTTTCGGCAACGGCCGTTTTTAGATCAGCTTCAGCCGATTGCATCTTTTGCACTAAGGCCTGATGCTGAATTTGAACCTTTTGCAACGCAGCCTGCGCCGTTTGCTTTTCTGAACTGGCTTCCTGCACCCGACGCACCAACGTTTGACTGTCGATATAAAGTGCAATCAACACCCCAATCACCAAACCCACAATAACGGCCAGAACCAACTCAACAGTCATACTTCACCCGCCTTGCTATGAAAATGCTTTGGCCTCAGCCAGAATATTCTCTGCCCGCCCTAAACGAATTTGCAGAACATCGGCTAATTTTTCAGCAGAAAGCGCATTGAGTTTAGCAAACGTTTGAATGCCAGCTTCTTGCAAACGGCCGTTTAACACCGCCCCAATCCCCTTCACCTGCGTTAAATCATCTGCGTCTGTCTCGCCGCCACGCTCTTTACGCAAAAAGGAAGGAACTTCAGCAATCCGGCCCGGCAGCGGAATATTCCGCAAAGCTTCTGGCGCGGCCTCGCCGCTCTCCATCTCAATTTTTAGCTGGCGCACCCGTTTTTCCGTCGCCGCTAGCTTATCCAGAAGCGATAGCGCCCCATCCTCGGCGGACGTGCTTTTTTGCCAATACCAAAACAGCAAACCAACCAGCCCGCCAATCAGCAAGCCAATCATAAAATTAAAGGAATGTTTTTCTTTCATACGGAACCTATTGTTTTGAGGCTTATAAACAGTAAACAGTTGCTAAACATAACATACGGCTTACGTGTCATTCTAATAGCTTCTCCCGCTAGATGCAATATTTGTTTGGGTGAGCAACGGCCGTCTTGACAAAATGGTTCATCTGTTCTAATATTCGCGTCTATACGAAAAATCGCGTAAAGGAGCGGTAAGCGTGAGCGAACAAAAACCTTTAATCTCCCCTGATAAACTACCTCCGGCCCAGGATGCCCCGCCACTCTCGGCCGATGCGTCCATCCAGGCCGCCTTGGGCCTGTTTGAAACCCACATGCGGGATGAAGGCTTTGCCATCAACACCATGAAAGCTTTTGCCAGCGATGTGCGGCTTTTAGGCAAATATTTGGGCATCGGCCAACCCATTGGTGAAATTGGCACCAAAAACTTAAACGATTTTCTGCAATGGTTGCTGGAAGAACGCGGCGTGCCTTGCAGCCCCAAATCATACGCCCGGCGCGTCACCACCCTAAAGGTGTTCTTTGGCTGGCTGCATGAAGCGGGCGTGCTGCCAAACGATCCCTCAAATGCCGTCATTCAACGCAGCGTCAAAAGCCCCCTCCCCACCATCCCCAGCGAGGACGATTTAGCGAAGGCGCTAACCGTCACCCAACAAATCCGGGAAGGTAGCCAGGAGCAAAAACCAGATGCCCGACCGCACCTGCTGCTCACCTTGCTGCTGCAAACCGGCATCAAAAAGGGCGAAGCAATGGCCATCGTGCCCAACCACGTCGATCGCAGCGATACCGAGCAGCCAATGCTGTTCATTCGATATGCCAACCCGCGTTTGCGCTACAAAGAGCGCAAACTTTATCTGGAACCAGAATGGCTGGACGTTCTCGATGAGTACTTGGCGCAATATGAACCGCCGGATACGCTGTTCACCTGCACCCCTCGCAATCTGGAATACATCCTGCGTGATGTGGGCGACGAAGCTGGGCTAGACCGCGGCCAGCTCTCCTTTGAAAACCTGCGTTGGGCCGCCACCATGCGCGACTGGCGCGCCAAAGAGGAGCCAGATGATATCCGGCAAAAGTTGGGGCTCTCCAAAATCACTTGGCGTGAAACAAAATCGAAGCTGGAACGCTTGACGGAGCAAGTAGGAACAGACGATTAGCAAACGGTCATCGTTTATTGGGGAAAAGCGAAAAGTCAGAAAGGGAACTTTTAGGCAAACAATGACGTTACAAGGGTAACTTAAACATTGTTTTCCTGTTGAAAAGCCGCCGCTGTGGGGACAGCGGCGGCTTTTCGCGTTCTAATGGGTGTTTCGTTCAGCCAACCATTTACGCCGATTTTCGGCGCGGGCAATTTTGCCGCTGGAGGTTTTGAGCAGCCAGTGGCGCGGCACCAGGGTGACAAAGCTGGCGCTTACGGCCGTTTCCGCCCCCACCGCCTGCCGAATTGCCAAACGAATCTGATTTTGCGCTTCAAGATCGGACGTTTCTACTTCGGCAACCACCGCAATCAGCTCAGTGCCTTCTCGCTCATCGGGCACGCCAAAGACCACCGCCCGCCCTGGATAGACGCCCGACACCTCATTCACCACCGCCTCAATATCTTGCGGGTAAACATTTTTGCCCGCGTTGATGATCAAATCCTTGCTGCGGCCAATGACGTACAGCTCACCATCAGCCAGATAGCCACGATCGCCCGTGTGATACCAGCCGTTGCGGAACGGCCGTAAATCATCCCGCTTGTAGTAGCCCGTCAACATACAGTCACTTTGCACCACGATTTCGCCCACCTGGCGCGGCGGCAGTGACTCGCCATCTTCATTTACAATAGCAACGGCCGTCCCCCAAATCGGCCGTCCGCAAGAAACCATTGGCACAGCGTCAGCATGCGTTGGTTCGACGGGTTCAGCCAATTTTTGCTCAGCGAGAATTCGGCCGTCGATCCAATCCAGGTTAGCCGACTGACCCGGCGGCGTTTGCGTCACAGCAAACGTGTTTTCAGCCATGGCGTAGCTCACGCCAAGCATGTCCGGCGTCACACCCTGAGCCGCAAACGCATCGAGGAAAAGCTGGTGGCTGCTGTGCCGCACCGGCTCCGAACAGTTAATGAACAGCCGCATCGAGGCCAACGACACCGCCTCTTTATCCCGGCGGCGAATGCGCCGGGCGCAGTGGTTGTAGGCAAAGTTGGGCAGCCAACAGAGTGTGCCCCGGTAGCGATCAATCGCTTGCAGCAGCAGCGCGGGATGCTGCACCCAATCAAACGGCGACAGCAGCACCAGCGGCACGCCCTGCACCAGCGGCAGCAAAAAGCCGGCAATGAGGCCCATGTCGTGGTAGAGCGGCAGCCAGCTCACCACCACGTCGTCGGCTTGCAGAGCGATGGCTTCGCTGTAGGCGGCAAGTTGATTGAGAACGGCCGTATGCGCCAGCGCCACCCCCTTCTGCAAACCGGTCGTGCCGGAGGAGTGCTGCAAAAAGGCAATGGCATCGGGATCGGGCGAGGTGAAGCTGGGCGATGGCGCGTCAAGCGGCAAATCGGAGGTGCCATAAACCGGACAGCTGGCCACATCGCGCAGGGTGGCGGCAAAGTCGTCGCTGGTGAGCACCGCCTTTACCTGCGACAGGGCAATCAGTTGAGCCATGTTGCGACGGTACACGTCGGCGTCCAACTTTTCCGTGAGGCTGGGAAAGAGTGTAGGAATTGCCCCTAACCAAAGCGCGCCCCAAAAGGCGTAGATGCTCTCCAGATTTTGCGTGTGGGCGATGAGCACCAGGTCACCGGGTTGAAGGCCCAGGGAGTGGAAGGCGGCGGCGTGTTGGGCAACGGCCGTTGCCAATTCCCGCCGCGTCACCACAACCGGCTCGGCCTCCGTTGCTACAAAAATGATGGCCGGGGCATCGTTTGGCTCGGCAAAGGTGCGTGCGTCTAGCAGCGTGTGAAAAGTGTCGCGAGTGGCTAGGGTCAGCATTAGGCAGGCAAATCGCGCAGCACGCGCGCGACCATCTGGTGGAGCGAATCCATTTTGGCCACGGTCAAATCGGCGTCGGGGATGTAGACATCAAACACATCTTCCACGTACACACCCAGTTCGGCCAGGGCAAACGAATCCATCAGCCCGCTGGAGATAATGCCTTCATCGTCGCGCAGCGGATAATCCGGCTCGCGGACCAATTCATTCAAAATAAACGCGCGCATCTGGCGGCGTATCGTTGTTTCGTTCATTTATCGTTCCTTTATCGGGAGATTGGAGATTAGAGATTGGAGATTGGTGAATCTCTAATCTCTAATCTCCAGTCTCCAATCTCCCTTCTTCAGTCAACCAAACAGCTATCTCATCCGCCAGCATTTTGTTGCCAACGGCCGTTAAATGCACCGGACTGTCCGTAAACTCATCACCGGGCACCAGATTCCACAAATCGAGATAAGGCCACTGGTGGGTAACGGCCGTTTCCGCCAACAATTCCCGGTACTGGTCATAGGCCCAGCGGGGATACCAGGCATTGTAGCGCAGATCGCTGTTCTGCCCATCGCTGACAAAAATCGGCTCATTCACGATGACGACGGGCACATCGGCTGCCATTTGCACGCCAGCGGCCAGCATGGGGAAGGACAAATCGGCGGCGGTGAGGGGAACGGCCGTATCAAACCCCTGCCAACTTTCATCCGGCTCAAAATCAGAAGCGCGGGGCGTGTATTCTGGCGGGATAAATTGATCGACTCTGGTGGCCTGCCAGGCAACGCCCAACTGCTGCAAGCGCAGCCAATTGGCCAGTTCCTGCCGCTGTCCAACCAGGGTGCGCTGCCAAAAATTAGGTTCGATGAAACGGCCGTCTGCCACATCCAACGGCAGTTGGTAGGTTTGAATAAGCTCACGCGTGCGCGACACATTGTGCCACAGCAGCGGATGGTTCAGCTGCTGCGCCGGGGCAAATGAATCCAGCGTCACCAGCCAGACGATGAGGTCTGGTTCGTAAGCCAGCGCCTCGTCCAATAGCAGTAAATCCTTGCTCAGCGACAAAATCGGGTAGCCCAGGTTATAGAAAGTGAGCGAACGGCCGTCCGCGCTGCGCAAATCCATCCGGTTCAATTGACCCGCCAGCGTGTCCGCGTTGGGCAGCAGCCAGCCCCACACGGCCGAATCCCCCAACAGCAGCACACGGAATTCATCCTCAGCTTTGGGCTGGGCCAAGCGGTGGCTGGCAAACATGGCGGGCAGATTGTTCAGGCTCAGGTTGTACGATTCGGCCGGATTTTCACCGTAGGGCAGCCGATCTCGCCCCGGCCAGAAATGGTTGTAAAGGGAAAGACGGCCGTAACTTTCCGGTGTCACCGCCACAGCAAAAAGCAAATTGATAACCACAAAGAGCAATGCCGTTTTTAGCAAGACGCGCAGCAAAAAGCGCCAGGTAAAGATTTGGGACGATTCGTTCATACGGCCGTTCCCATCAATTTAGCAAACGTCTGCCACGCCAGCGGCACGGTGGGCAGGGCAAACCAGACCCAGCCCAGCACGACGTAATGAAAGGTGATGAACCAACCCACCAGCGACCAGGCCCGTTTTTGCCCCGGTTTGTCAGCCAGGGAACGATACCAGCGGCGCGTCCGGTCGGACCACTGCTTGTGGACAAACAGCCCCACGCCATGCCACAGCCCCCAAATCACAAAGTTGGCGGTGATGCCGTGCCACAGGCCAATCACCAGCATCGTGCTGAGGTGGGCGGTGAGCAAAATGAGCTGCGGCGAGGGGCGCGGCTTGCGGCGCAGCAGGCTGCGCGACAGCGGCGTGAAAATGTAAAAGCGCGCCCAATCGCTGAGGGTGATGTGCCAACTTTGCCAAAAGCTGGTGAGGTTGCTTTTAAGATACGGCGCGCGGAAATTTTCCGGCAGTTTGATGCCAAACAGGATGCCCAGGCCAATGGCGATGTCGCTGTAGCCGCTGAAATCAAAGTAGAGGCGGAAGGCGTAGCCGTAGAGCAGCAGCCAGAGTCCGGCGGTGGAGGTGGCCTGCTGGGCGGATACGGCCGTTAACGACAGCCCCAGCGCCAGCGAATCGGCAATGACAAATTTTTTGAACAGGCCGACGGCAATGCGCCAGCCGCCCTGCCCCCAACGTGTGGCCGTAGGCACGGCATCGAGTGCACGGAAATCGCCGACAAAGCGCTCCAGACGGTCAATTGGACCGGCGGTGTAGGCCGGGAAAAAGAGCACGTAGGTGACAAATTCAGGCAAGGTGCAGGCGGGCAACAGCCCGGTTTGCCGGTCGCGCAGGGTGTGGATGAGGCGGAAAGCAACGTAGGAAAAGCCCAGCCAGGCTAGGTCAGACGGGGCAGCCAGAGCAACCTGTTCACCGGTCCAGCTGCGCCAGAGGGCGGCAACGGCCGTTGCTGCCGGAGCCCACTTCAGCAGCACAAAGATGGCGACCAACACCAGCATCGCTCCGGCGAGCACATGGCGGTAGGGCAGGCGGCGTAAAATTTGGGCGAGGAGGAGGGAGAGAACGGCCATACCAATCAAAATTAGCAGCACCCAACCCACCTGTGGCGGTCGGTACGGCAGCAGCCGCATCGTCACCGGCAATAGGCGGTCGGCGGTGACGAGCAACACAAGACCCAGCAGAACCAGCAACGTAACGCGGTCCTGGCGGGTCAGCGTCGGCGCATCAGGCACCAGCCGCTGGGTGAGCCACCAGGTGGCCAGAGTGAGCAAAATGGTGAGCGTTTGCAGGGAATAGGCGGCAAAGCGCAGGTTGCTGAACGGTTGGAGCGCATAAATCGCCAGCACGCTGACAATCAGCAAAAAAGTGGGCCGCCAGCGCAGCGGAAGCCAGGCATAGACAATGGCCAGCGCCACGAAGATGGCAATCGTGGCCAGGCCCGCGTTCACGGCTGGACATCCTCCACAATCTGGCGCACGGCGTCCAGCATCAGCAGCGCGGTGAGGTCGCTCACCGGATAGCCGCTGTTCCAGATGTCTGGATTGGTGTAATCGTTGGTTAGCGATTTGGTGAGATGGATTTGATCTTCATCCAGGCCACGACCGGGCAGCGTTTCGGCCACGGCATCAAAATCCCACAGCGGAACCTGATATTCGGCTGCCAGATCGATCAGGATTTGGTTGTTGTGGTTGTCGTCGCCTTCAAAGCGGTCTGCCTTGGTGGCCAGGATGGGAATGATGCCCTGCATGATGCAAAACTCGACGATGGTGCGCATGTTGGTCTCAAACGTCTCGGCTTCGCCAATGTCGTTGGTGCCCAGGTGAATGAGCAGGACGCTGGGGTTAAACAGGCGGATTTCGCAGGCAAGCATCACCTCGTTGGGATTGCAAAATTCCTTGTTGGCCCAGGTCGGGTCCATCACGCCCCACGAACTTAAGCCCACCCGCGTGGCCACGCCATAGCGCCGAAATGACCCGGCGTAATAATCAATCGTCGGCTGCAAAAAGCCCCATTCACCCAGGGTGTACTTGGTCGGATCATCAAAGCGAGTCAGGAAACTATCCACCAGCACGGCACTGTCGCCCAGCTTAGAGAAGGCGTGGGCATTACGGCCGTATTCCTGCCCCTGCGCAAATATTTCCTGAATGTGAACGGCCGTTTCCGGCGACAGGATCACAATCTCACTTACCGGAACGCCATTGACAAAATCGGTGGGGGATGGGGTGGGAACGGCCGTTGGGGGTGCAGTGGGCATGGATGGAACGGCCGTTTCGCTTACCGCATCTTTCTCTTCAGAAGGTGTGGAGGATGGCTGCGTAGCAGGCTCATCTGTGGGAATCGGCGTGGCAGTCGGGGTTGCCGTCACGATGGCAGAAAGCTGAACGGTTGCGGGAACGGCCGTTGCGCCAACATCAGCAGAAGCGGTACAGGCCGTTAACAAAAGAAAAGCGGCGAACAACCAAACGAGATTTGTCGAGCTTGGTCGCCAATCGGCAGAGAATTTTAGAAATTTTGGTAAATCCATTGGGGCGCACTGTTTGCAGTTGTGATGATGAGCAGAATCAAGATGAGACAAAGAACAACAGCCAAAAGGTTTTCCTGGAGCCGCTCCGGCAGGGGCCACATTCGGCGCAGCCAGGTAGCCAAACGACCATTACTCTGTCTCACCGCACCACTTCCATTCGCCATCTTCGTTGACGGCGCGATAGTTGGTTAGCGGAAATTCGGTCTCTTCGGTGCCGTAGAGAGCGACAATTTTGCCTTCGCAGGTCACACGGCCGTTACCCGCATCGGTACAGGCCATATCTTCCAGATGCGCTTCAGCCACGCTGGCAAAGGTTTGCTTTTCACGCGCCAGGTTTTGCTCCTGCTCACTGCACAGCAGCGCCTGAATGGTGTCGCCATCGCCCGCCACCTTGGCCTGCAAATAGGTTTCTACGGCGGCAGCGGGATCGTCACCAGAACCATTTCCGGCGCAGGCAGCGAGAACGGCCGTTAATGTCAAAAATACCAGTAACTTCATTAAACGCATCAGCTCAATCCTGCAATCTCTCGGGCATTGTGAGAGGAAAATTTGGCGGAATTATACGTGATTTGCTCCCCAGCGACATGGCTATTTTTAGCTCCTCGGCGTGCATATAAAAATCAAAGATTCCGCAGATTAAACAGATAAAACCTTTTCAATCTACGCAATCTCTTGATAAAACCGATGGCCATAACCTACCAAGCTATTGCTCGCCGGGTTTGGTGCGATCCAACGTGCGGGTGATGGTGTGCACGTTCACGCGCTCGGTTTCTGGGGTGGCGTAGTAGACAACGGCCGTTACTTCATACGTATCCGTTGGCTCCTTGTCCCGCAAATGCACCGTCAGGCTAAAGTTAGTTTGCAGCGTCTCGATGACGTGCAGCGATCCAGCCTCTTCGCCGCGCTCGTTGATGAACGTGACCTGAATAGACGGCCGTTCAAAAAACGGTGTCATGTCAAATCCTACGGCCACACGACGGCCGTCTTCATGCATATACAGACCCAACTGCTTAATCCGCACCTCTTCGCGCGACTTTGGCCCATCAAATGGGTTCTCAAAAAAATTAATATCCATTATTTACCTTTGGTGTTGCAAATAGGCAGGTTTGCAAGTTGCAAGTCTATTGGCTCAAAAAGTTACCTGCAACTTGCTACTTGCAAACTTGCCACTTCTAACTTTTCTCCAGCTTCATTTTATCCCGCTCAAAGGATGCCAAACGCTCCAGCACTTGCACCAGCGTCACCTGCCACTCTTTCGTGCTCAGGTCGCGGGGCATCCAGATCGCTTTGCGGCTAACCCGCACGGCTTCACCTAAATAGCGCTGCAAGCGGAAGCGATCAATGCCTTCCAAATCCAGCAGGCGAATTTTAATCTGACCTGCTTCGGTGGTAACGGCCGTTACCTGCGCCCGTTCTGCCAAAACCTTGATTCTGAGCTGGTACAGCAAATGGTGTACCGGATCGGGAATTGGGCCAAAGCGGTCGGCCAGTTCGACGGCCATCTCGTCAATCTCGGTCAGGCTGCCCAGCATGGCCATGCGACGGTACAGCCGCAGCCGCAGCGCCGGATCAGGCACGTAATCGGGCGGCACGTACGCTGCCAACGGCACGTCAATTAGCGTGGCTTCGGGCATCTCGGCGGGCAGAATTTCGCCCTTGCGCTCCGCCTTGCGCCGCTTGACAGCGTTGGCCAGCAGCTTGGTGTACAAATCAAAACCCACGGCCGAAATATGTCCACTTTGCGCCCCGCCCAGCAAATCACCCGCGCCACGAATTTCCATGTCGCGCAGGGCGATCTGGTAGCCGGCGCCCAGGTCGGTTTGTTCGGCGATGGTTTCCAGGCGCAGGCGAGCGTCCTCATTCAGCGTGCGCCAGGGGGCGTGGAAGAAATAGGCGTAGGCCCGCTTGGCCCCGCGACCAACCCGCCCACGCAACTGGTACATCTGTGACAGGCCAAACCGATCCGCCCGATCCACGATGAGGGTGTTGGCGTTGGGGATATCCAGACCGCTTTCGATGATGGTGGTGCTGATCAGCACATCAATTTTACCCTCATCAAAATCGGTCATGATTTGCTCTAGCTGCCGCTCGCTCATCTGGCCGTGGCCAATGGCCACCCGCGCTTCCGGCACCAGCCGCTCGATTTGCTTCTGGATGATGTCAATGGTTTGCACCCGGTTGTGCACCAGGAACACCTGCCCACCCCGGTCCAACTCGCGCTGGAGGGCGCGCTTAAGCCGCGTTTCATCGAACGGACCGACATAGGTTTGTACCGGCAGCCGCTCTGCGGGGGCCGTGTCGATGATGCTGATGTCGCGCACGCCGGTGAGGCTCATATAGAGCGTGCGCGGGATGGGCGTGGCGGTCATCGTCAGCACGTCCACCTCGGTGCGCCACTGCTTGAGCTTTTCCTTATGGGCCACGCCAAAGCGCTGCTCCTCATCCACAATCACCAGCCCCAAATCCTTAAACGAGATGTCGTCGGACAGCAACCGGTGCGTGCCGATGATGATGTCGATACGGCCGTTCCGTAAATTCTTCACAATCCGGTCCTGTTGCGCCTGGGTACGGAAGCGAGAGAGCATTTCTACTTTGACAGGAAACGGCCGTAATCGTTCATAAAATGTGTTGAAATGCTGCTGGGCCAAGACGGTGGTTGGCACCAAAATCGCCACCTGCTTGCTATCCATCACCGCTTTGAAGGCAGCCCGCAGGGCAACTTCCGTCTTGCCGTAGCCCACATCGCCGCAAATCAGCCGGTCCATCGGCTGGGAATCCTCCATATCGGTCTTCACTTCGGCGATGACGCGCAGTTGGTCTTCCGTTTCGCGGTAAGGGAAGCTAGCTTCCAGCTCTGCCTGCCATTCGGTGTCCGGGCCGAAAGCGTGTCCGGCGATGGTTTCGCGAGTGGCATACAGATCGAGCAGCTCATCGGCCAACTCGTCGGCGGCTTTTTGCGCCTTCGCCTTGGCCTGCGTCCACGATTTTTCGCCCAGCCGATGCATGTTGGGCGGTCTTTCATCGGAGCCAACCCATTTGCTCAGGCGGTCGGCATGATGGGCGGGCACGTAGAGCGTGTCGCCATTGGCGTACTCCATGAGCAGATATTCCCGCTCCATGCCGCCAATATTGCGCACTACCAGCCCGGCAAAACGGCCGATCCCATACTCCAAATGCACCACGTAGTCCCCGGCAGTAATGTCGGCAAAGCGGGCTTCTGGGGCAATGGGGCGCGGCGAACGCCAGCGGCGCGGCGCGGGCCGATTCCAGCCAAAAATCTCGGCGTCGGTCAGCAAATCGAGCAAAATTTCGTCGTCTTCGCGGCGCACCAAGACGAAACCTTCGGGCAGTGCGCCTTGGATGAAGGTGAGGGTGCCGGGGTCGGGTAAGCTGGAAAGTGTTTGCGATGGGTGATTGGGGGACAAGGTGACAGGGTGACCCGGTGACAACTCGTCGGTTTCGGTAGTGATGCCGCCGCGCAGGATGAGGCTTTCCGGGGGGATGTCGCGCAGTTCTTCGCGCCAGAGGTCTTGCAGGCGGGCAGATTGCTGGCTGAGCACAACGACGCGGTCACCTTCTTTTTGGGCAGACTTGAGCTGGGTGAGCAACGGCCGTACTTGCCCACCGTAACGTGGCCCCGGTTCAAACGAAGAAGCGAGATCGAGATACGGCCGTTCCGGTTCCTCATCTTCTGGGCCATCACCCAAAATGAGCGGCTGCCACCAGTTCAGCACATCTTTGATATTTTCCCAGGCAAACAGCGGACTCTGGAAGTTGGGTGGCAAACTGGTTTGCTCGTTGGCCAGCTGGTCGGCATGTTCGTGGAGTTCGGCAACGGCCGTTGCCAACTCGCGCCAATCGTCCACCACCACCAACGCCTCGTTGGGCAAATAATCCAGTAAGCTGGCCGGCTGCGGGTAAAGCAGCGGCAAATAATATTCCAGGTTCGGGAACGCTTTGCCGGAGCGCAAATCTGGGATGTCGTCCTGCCAGGACGGCAAACTGGCTTCCTCCGGCTGCGGATTCAACGATTCGGGCAAAGAGAGAGCAAACTCCGCCGCGACGCCGGGCAGCGCTTCCCGCGTCGGTGGCACGATGATCGTGTCTGACTTGGCGCTGCCGTTCACTTCGATGGAACGCTGCGTGGCCGGGTCGAAGGTGCGCATCGTATCGATCTCATCGCCAAACAGCTCAATACGCACCGGGTACGATGTGGCGATGGGGAAAATGTCGATGATGCCGCCGCGACGGCTGAACTGGCCCGCCGCTTCCACCACGCTCACTTCCTCGTAGCCAATGCCCAGCCACGTTTCGGTTAACTTTTCAAGGTCGATGATTTGCCCCACGCGCAAAACGCGGGTGCTGGTCATGAAGCGACGTTTGGGCAGCGTTTTTTGCAAAAAGGCGCGCGCCGAGGTCACGACGAGCGGCGGCAGTTCCAGCGCAGGCATTTGCGGATGCTGCCCCGCCATCAGCCTAGTCAGCACGGTGAGTCGGTCGGCGCGGCTGCGCTCGCTCCACGGGCCGCGATCGTAAGGCAGCGGCGTTGGCTCCGGCAGGCGGCGCATCACGTCGCCGGGCGGCAGCCACATCTCCAGCGCCTGAATCCAGGCGGCGGCGGACTCCACTTTGCTGGTGATGAGCACTACAGGCACGTTACGTTGCAGGTAGAGCTGGGCGAGAACGGCCGTACGCGCGCTCGTTGGCAAGTTTAGAGGCGGAACCGACTTTTTCTCGTCCAGTTCCGCCACCAGCTGGCCAAAGGCGGGCAGTTCGTTGAAGATGTTGAGGAGTCCAGAAACAGTCATTGTGGGTAATTAGGTCATTGGTAATTGGGTAATTGGGTAATTCAATTACTTAATTACCCAATTACTAAATTACATGTCACGAATCTTCATTTACAAGCGAGCCATTGTGCCGCGACATGGCCAGCTGAATGCCTTCGCGCAGGTAGGTTTCGATGGCGCGGATGGCTTCGGCCAGCACGTCGTCGAGCAGCGGCAGGTCATCTTTGCCAAAATCTTGCAGCACATAGGCGGGCACGGGCATTTGCCCCGGCGGACGGCCGATTCCCAACCGCACGCGCGGAAAATCTTGCCCCAAATGATTGATAATCGACTTCATGCCATTGTGGCCACCCGCCCCGCCCTTCTCGCGCAGGCGGATGGTACCAAAAGGCAAATCCAGCTCATCGTACACAACGAGGACATTTTCGGGCGGCACTTTGTAGTAGCGGGCCAGCGGGCCAACGGCATCGCCGCTGCTGTTCATGTAGGTTTGCGGTTTGGCCAGGATGACGTTTTGGGATTGGATACGGCCGTTCCCCACAATCGCCTTATTCTGCACCTTGCTGCTTTCAATCTTGTAGGCAGCCGCCAACGCATCAACCGCCATAAAGCCGATGTTGTGCCGGTTTCCCCGGTATTTGCGACCTGGATT
Organism: Ardenticatenaceae bacterium; assembly: GCA_020634565.1. Taxonomy (GTDB): domain Bacteria; phylum Chloroflexota; class Anaerolineae; order Promineifilales; family Promineifilaceae; genus Leptofilum. The sequence continues at coordinate 52,578 of JACKBN010000021.1, read as the reverse complement.
GCCCAGGCCGACAATCAAAAATCGTTCTGCGTCGTTCATTTCGTCGAAGTCATCCGCGGGTTCGTCCCGGCGGCCAAATAGTTTTCGTAAAATATTCATCGCGCCTTCGAAACCTGACAGGTCTTTGTATCTACTTCGCCATTAAGTAGCCTTGAAAATCAAAGCCGTTGAGCCATGAAATTGGCTCGTAGACCTGTCAGGTTTGGTCAGAACAACCAACTACTCGTCGATATCAATCTCCGCCAGGTTCCACAGCTCGGATGGCTGGGAGGGGTCTGGCTGAAAGTTGAGGACGGTTGGGGTAGTAACGGCCGTTTTCAAATACTCAAACAGCGGAATAATCGGTAGTTCGTCCGTGAAAATTCGGGCAGCGGCCAGATGATTTTCGGTGTATTCCGGCGTGCCGGGCAATGCGGCTAGCGCTGCATTACAGGCGGCATCATATTCCTCATCGATCCAGCCGGTGGCATTGATATTGCTCCAGCCGCCAAAACCGCGTTCCTCTGGCCCGGTGACGTTGCTGCTCAGGTACAAGCCGCACGGCGGATGAATGCTGGTGCGCCAGGCAAAGGTCGCCATGTCAAAACGACGGCCGAACAGCGGACTAAACGGGCCATCATCAAACCAGTCGTTGGCGTTCACGTCGGTCAGGTTCACCTGGATGCCGCATTCAGCCAGATCGGCAGCGACCAGCTCATTGATGCGCAGGCGGATGTCGCTCTCGCTGTTGGTGCTGAGGGTGATGCTCATGGTGGTGGTGGCCACGATGGTGGCGCTCAGGTCGCGCTCGACCAGCTCACGGAAGCCGTTGCCATCAGTATCCTCAAAACCGACCGCATCCAGCAGACCGTTGCCTGCTGCGGGATCGTAATCCCACGCCTGCGCTTCGGCTGGATAGAGCGGATGGTCATCGGGGATGTAGGCGTGCAAAATGCGCGATTGGCCGTAGGTAATTTCATCCACCAGCTGCTGACGGTTGGTGCACAGGGTGATTGCCTGTCGCACGCGTGTGTCTTCAAACCAGTCAGGACGGCCGTTCCGGTTCCCATCTCCATAATTTTCCCAGGAGTTGATGCCAAAGTCGATATGCTCAAAGATGTTGTTGGAGACAAAGGTGGCCAGCAGTTCACCAGATTCAGCCGCGGCCAACACGTCGGGCGTCTGGCTGAGGGTGATGGCATCGTGGGTCACAATGTCACAGCCGGCGGCGATTTGGTTAACGGCCGTTTCGCCCGCCAGATCAAAACGCATCGTCAGCTCAGTAATGTGGGGCAAACCCGCGTCGGCCCGGTAGTAGTTTGGATTTGGTCGCAGCAAGAGCGATTCGCCGCGCTGCCACGCATCCACTACGTACGGCCCACTGCTCAACGGCTGCGGCGCAGATGATTCTTCGGCCAGCAGTTCGGCAGCCGTGAAATCGCCCAGTTGGTGCTGCGGCAGCGGCGTCCAGACGTTGGTGAAATATTCCAAATCGAGGAAGCCGGGCAAGCCGGTCCAAGTCACCGTCAAATCGCCGGTTGCTTCGTAGCTGGCGGTGCGCTCAATTTTGTCCTGATTGATGGGCAGGTCCGGGCTAGCAGCAATTTCATAGCTAAAGACCGAATCTGCGGCGGTGACGGGTGTGCCATCGGACCAGGTCATCGGTTGGAAGGTGAAATCGGCCGTCATTTGCTGCATCAGCAGCGGTTCCGCGCCTTCGCCGGTCAGGGTGCGGTCGAAGGTGATAAACTCGCCATCGCCGCGCACAAACTGCACACCCGGCACCAGAAAAACGACGTTCCCGGCTGAATTGACAATCAAGTCACCCTCATTCACTTCAACGAGACCAATGCGGGCGTCTCCTTCATCCAGGCTGGGCAGCTTTTGCAGACCTTGCGGCTCGTATTGGTAGTTGAGCGTGGTGTACAAATTTTCGTAGAGGGCATGGCGTACGGCCGTTGCCGCCAAACTGTCATCCCCGTACAAAAACAAACTGGTCGGCTCTGCGCCTAAACAGACGGTTAATGGTTTTGGGGGCAAGGGTGTCGCGGTCGGCGGCGCGGGAGTTGCGGTAGATTCTGGCAGATCGGTGGCCTCAGGAACGGCCGTTGCCTCCTCAACCGCCTCATCTTCTGCCCCTTCCACCGACGAAACCGCCAATGTCGCCACGGGTGTGGGCAAGGGATCTTCATTTTGGCAAGCAGCCAGGGCAAACATTAACAGCAAAATCAAGAAAATCGGTAGGGTTTTCTTCACGTTGATGATTACTTCCTTCTAAAATGAAACAGTCAAAAGCGACAAGTAAAAGCACGCAAATCTTTACTTCTCACTTCTCACTGCCTTTGTTTGTCCAGTAAAAATGCCACAGGCGGCGACCCGCCCAGCGTAAAAATAGATACAGTCCGCCAGCCAGGAACAAAACGGCCGTTATACGCATCCCCAGCCAAAATGCACTGCCGACCCGGTCGGTTTCCACCGCTTCAAACTGCCCGATGAGGCCGCCCGTCTGGCTGTCGCTGCTGCCATCTTGCGCAGCAACAGGTGTGGCCCCAACCACCGTTGGCGGCGGCGTAGGCGTGGGAAACGGCGTCAGCGAAGGCAGCGGTGTCGGCTGCTGAAAGCTGCTATCCGTACTGCCTGTTGGCTGGGCAGGCGCCACCACAGCGGTAGCCGTCATAGCCACGGCCGTTTCGTCTGGCGTTGGCGTGGCGGTGGGGCCTTCGTTTTGTATTGTTAAATCGATGACGAAATATTCGTCATAGTTAAAGTCGGTTTTTACCACCCGCAGCCGCAGTTGGTAACGGCCGTCTGGGAAAACAGGAGAGCCAATGGCTTGTCCAACCGTGGTGTCCCAGATGGCCAACACGCCATTCGTTACTGGCTGAGCACCTTCGGCAAACACAATCCACTCAGCGCCAGGCACATCCGGCCGCAAAAAGGCCAGTTCATAGCGCAAATAATCGGGATGAACGGCCGTACCCACCACTTCTACCACCCCGGAAATCGTATCGCCGGAGGCAGGTTGGGTGATACCGCTGCCCGCCTGAGCCAGCACGGCCGTTCCCGGCGGCAGCAGCAGGCAGCACACAAATGTTAAGAGCAACCAATAAAGCGGGGCTTTAAGTGGTGTCTTAGCCTGTTTTCGTTTAAGATACGAGCCATTGATCATCTCAAAATTTTTGCTTGGCCTAAACAAACATAAAAGTCTAGCACATCCTAAAAGTTAAGACGAATAGACGGAGTTTTGCTTAATGTTTCATTCAACAAAAAAGATATGGTGGCTTGCTGCCTTCCTTTTATTACTCACCATCGGCTGTGGCAATGTGAATCCTACGGCCGTTCAAGACGACAGTGAAGCAGAATTACTGCCACGAGATGGCAGCAGCCTGCTGGGGCAAGATAATGCTGAAGCTGCCAACACCCCCCTCATTACCGTTGCTGCGGAAACAGTAGAAACGGACGCAGATGGCATTCAGGTAGGCTTCACGGAAGATGGACGGCCGTATCGTGGCGATCCCAATGCTCCCGTACTCATGGAAGAATATTCGGATTATCAATGCCCGTTTTGCGGCCGTTTCTTCGAGCAAACTTTCCCATCCATCAATAATAATCAGATTGCCAATGGGGAAGTCTTGCTGGTCTTCTACGATTTCCCGCTGAACATCCACCCCCAGGCAGAAGTGGCCGCCAACGCCGCCCGCTGTGCCGGGGAACAGGGAGCCGTAGCCTACTGGGAAATGCATGATCTGCTGTTTTCCAACATTGCTGAATGGAGTCACAGCCAGGCAGTCACCGTTTTTACCGGCTACGGTGAAGAGCTCGGCCTGGAAATGCTCTCTTTTACCAGCTGCCTGGAAGAGAACCGGTATCAGCAAGAGATTCGGGCTGATTTGCAGCACGGACAGTCTCGCGGCATCAGCAGTACGCCCAGCTTCTTCATCAATGAACAGCCGCTCATTGGGGCGCAACCTTTGGCAACGTTTAATGAAGCGATTGCCCTGATAGGCCAGGGTGAAAGCCTCGTCTCTGAAGCAGAAAACAGCGGCGAGCTGCCACCAGAATATGCAGTGCCCACGCCCGTAGCCATTCCGGTGGAAGCAGAAAATGTGGCTTGGTCAGCGGGTAATCCAGACGCCCCCGTGCAGATTGTGGAGTTTACCGATTACCAATGTCCGTTCTGCCAACAGTACGCCATGGAAACATTCCCCACGCTTTTCACGGAAATGATTGAAAGCGGCCGTGCTTTTTACGCAATTAAGGATCTGCCTTTAGACAGTTTGCACCCTGAGGCGATTGTAGCGGGAACGGCCGTACGCTGCGCTGGTGAGCAAGATGCCTACAAAGAGATGCACGACGCTGTTTTTGCCAATCAGGCAATTTGGGGTGGCAGTGGCGAAACGGCCGCTATCAACGCCATTGCCGACCTGGCCGAAACGATGGGGCTGAATGGCGAAGCGCTCATCAGCTGTATTGAGCAAGGCGACCAGCGTGCGCAGGTTCTGGCGAACCAGGAAGAAGCTCTGGCCCTCGGCGTTAGCAGCACCCCTACCTTTTATATAAACGGCTATCCGCTTCGTGGTGCGCAATCCTACGACGTGTTTGATGCCGTGGCCGAACTCATTGAAAATGGCGAACTGGAAGCGACGCTTGAAGCACAAATGCAGCAGGCTTATGCGTTGGCGCAAGCACAAGCGGCCCAGGAAGCCCAAGCCCAACCCCCGTCGGGGCCAGTTGAAGTTCCCATTGAAGGCGCGTACGCCATTGGCGATCCGGGTGCGCCAGTTACTATCGTGGAATACACTGACTTCCAATGTCCCTATTGCAGCCGACATTACGAGCAAACGTTCTTGCAGCTCAAAGAAGATTACATCGACACGGGTGTCGTTTATTACGTCTTCAAGGATTTCCCCCTAACACAAATTCATCCAGATGCCGTTCTGGCGGCCAATGCCGCCCGCTGTGCCGGAGAGCAAGATGCCTACCTGGCCATGCACGATACGCTTTTTGCCCAGCAACAAGAGTGGGATCGCAATCCGGAAGCAGAGTCAATCTTCAACCAGTACGCCGCAGATATGGGGCTGGATGAAGATCAGTTTGCCAGCTGCCTGGCCAACCGCACCTACGAAGAGGACGTTTACGCAGACCTGAATGAGGGCATTGGCTTTGGCATTAACGGCACACCAGCTTTCTTCCTAAATGGCTATTTTCTCTCCGGGGCGCAGCCTTACGGCACGTTTGTTGATGCTGTGGCTTATTTGCTTGAGGAAGACGGAAGCGGGGAATAAGGCATGAAACGGTGGCAGCTAGGGCAAATTCAAGGCATCACCATCTGGTTTACCTTGAATTCCCTGCTGCTTTCTGGCCTGCTGTGGCTGATCTTTGCTGCGGCAGGCACACTCTTGTTTGAATTGTCGCTGGGTCAGGCGGTGGTGGTGGGCTTTACGGCCGTACTGCTGCACTGGCTCGGCGATTTATTGCACCATATGGGGCATGGCTGGGTGGCCCGCCGGCTTGGTTACCCGATGCAATCTGTCATGAGCTGGTTGGTGCTGTTCTCCAGCCGCTACCCCAAGGATGAACCCCCATTGCACGCCACCATCCACATCAAGCGCGCCTTGGGCGGACCAGCTGCCAGCCTGGTGATTACGCTCGTGGCTGGACTTTTTTTGTTTTTAGGGCCAGCTCAAGGGTCTGCTGGCTATGTGTTGCTGGCTTTTGTTTTTTGGGAGAACTTACTCGTTTTCTTTTTAGGAGCGTTTGTACCGCTTGGCTTTACCGATGGCAGTACCTTGCTCACCTGGTGGCCCCGCCGCCACGAACCTCAACCGTAAGGTCAGTTAGCGGCGGAACCAAAACCAGCCTGAGCGCCAGCTGTAGTCAGAACCGGCCGTCTCGCCAAATTCGCTATTTTCCAGTTTGAAGTCGGCAAACAGAGCCAGCACCTCATCTTCCCCCAGACCGCTAAACCGCTCTTCCTCAGATTCAGCTTCTTCGATTTCATGCAGGCGCGCAAAAAGCAGATAGGTAGCGCCTGGGCGCAGCAGCCGCAGCAGGCCGTCGTGATAATTTTGCTGCATCGCGGGATTTAAAGCGTGCATGCAGCCAATATCAATTGCTAAATCGTAGGGGCCTGCCAAAAAGTGCAAATCGGCCACAGAACCAACGTGAAAGTGAGTCTTTTCGGCGACTCCTGCAGCCACGGCGCGCCTTTTTGCCTCGTCGATGGCCTGGGGCACAAAATCCACGCCATCCACCTGCCAACCGTTTTGCGCCAGATAGATGGAAGTACGGCCGTAACCACAACCCAAATCCAGCGCTCGTCCCGGTGGCAGCTGGGCCACCAAGGCCTGCACCTCTGGTGGAGGCAGCACATCATCCCAGGGAATCTGGCCGTTGTTGTATCGTTCTGTAAAGCGATCCAGTGACTCTTGCAGCTCCTGATCCATTTTTCATCCTTCACCTTGATTTTGGGTATACTTCTATTTCGCCAGAGGAAACCATTGAATTTTAGCATCCTGGCAAACTTGTTGAGCATTTATGAAAGACGGCCGTTTTACCGGAACCAAAACCTATCTGCTGGCCAACTGGCCCCGCTTTGTGCTGCTCTACCTGGGTATGGTTGCCGCCTTGATCATCATTGGCATCAGCGCCATGCGCGGTTGGCTTTCCTTTATACCGTTGGCAACGGCCGTTTTCCTCATTTTAATCTACTTCATTGTTGCGGGCATCTGGGAAGCCCGTAAACGATTTGATTTTGATGGCATCACGCCGCACCACGTGCTGTTCGACATGGGCCAAATTCCGGCCACCGAGCGCTTCGCCTACGTTGATTTAGGACTACAAACGCCACCCATCGGCCTGTCACGCCGCCTTACCACCGGGCAAGTGATCGTGATCGACATTTACAATCCACAGTGGACAGTGAGCCAATGGCTGGTGCGCTGGCGTGTACAGCAAAAGCCACCGCCCAACGATCCGCGCCTGAGCTGGCGCGACGGCGATCTTAGCCTGCTGCCCCTGCCGGATGAGAGTGTCAATACGGTGATGCTTTGTCACGTGGCCGGGGAATTTTGGCAGGATGGGGATCGTCTGGCGCTGCTGCAAGAGGCGTATCGCATCTTAAAGCCGCGAGGCCAGCTGCTGCTGGCTGAATCAGTGCGCAGCCAGACAAATTGGCTTATTCGGGGTCTGTCGGCGCTTAATCTGCCCACAACCGACTATTGGCGCGCCCTGCTGCAACAAAGCGGTTACCGCGTGCGCAGCGAAAAGAATGTCTCCGGGCTCTCTTACTGTGTTCGCGCCCAAAAGCCCACCCCGGCAGAAGCCCAACAGCTTTCTTTCAAGTTAGAATTTTAGCCCCCAGCAAAATAAGTACGAGATAAGAACGGCCGTACCACCCGTGAACAAACCGTAAAGAAACAGTTCTGTAAGAATTTCTGTAACTTTTTGTAAATAGGCTCCATTCGACTCAAAACACCCCAAATACCCCCGTTTTGACCCCAAATTCCGCCTAAAAAGCGCAAATTTAGCCCAAATCAGGCAGCAATAGGACGGCCGTACTATGCGTTTTTTCCTATTCACCCGCAATTGGCGCATGGCTATAGTGCGGCCATAAGCAAACGCGGATTTGACATAACGCATTCACACATTCATGCATACGTCAAACAAGCCAACCAACAACAATCCCCCAAAATCCGGCGTGCAAATTTAATTCATTGATTCAGAGGAGGTGATGCAAATACAGTCACCAAGTGTAAAAATGCCTGACAACAGGCATGCCACCTCAATAAGCTTTAATTGAGCGTGAAGAAGTAAGTGTGAAGAAGCAGACAAAAGCGAAGAAGAAGCAAGATGGCAGTCTCCAAAAGTCGTGAAGAAGCTTAGGGAGGCTGCCATCTAAAAAAAGAAAAGCGAATTAAGCAATTAAGCGAAAATAAACAACAACCCAGACAACAAAGATAAGTAAACGCGAAAAAATCTTTTAATAACCAGTGGAAGAAGATTGTCACAAAGTATGCCATTTGCAGATTTGTGACCCATAATGGAGCAGAGCATGAATAAGCAAAGAGTTACGCCAGAACGGCGTCCGGTTCCGGGCACCGAAAAAGCAAAACTTAACCGTCTAAAACCGAAGACCCGCCTGATTGTGGTGGGCAGCATCCTGATTGTGGTATTGATTGCGGCCGTTTCCGCCTGGGCGCAATCCTTCAATGTGAACCTTATGGGCGGCGACAATGCCGAAATCGCCTGTGACGGGCGAGGCATGCAGGTCCAACGGTTGTCCCGTACGGCCGTTAACATCATCTGTAGTGGGCCAAGTGATAATCCACAGCCGACACAACCGCCAGCGCCAACCCCTACAAGCCCGGCACCGGAACCCACCAATCCCCCACCCCAGCCAACAAACCCGCCGCCGCAACCCACCAATCCTCCGCCGCAGCCAACCAGCCCGCCACCCCAACCGACCTCGCCTCCACCACCCCCTCCCGGTGGCAACATCCAACCGTTCGCTGGCGCACCCGCCTGTGAAGACATCGGCATTGCCCATGACAACCGGGCCTGGCACGGCATTTGGAGCTACGAATATGGCTGCCATTGGGATCATGAACACAAGCAGAATCCGCATTTGGTCGATTCGATTTTTGGCACTGAATATTACAGCCTGGCCGGTGGCGAACTATCGTACCCGTGGCAAACGTACTCTGGCGCTGGCGAAAACTTTGAAACGGCCGCTCCTGGTGCTTCAATGGAAAACGATGGCAAACATCAGGGTTACGCCTGGCATTACTTCACCAATGGACTGGAAATCTGCGACCAATCTTTACTGCTCGGCAACCAATGTTTTGACTCGTTCCGTGTACAAACACACCAGATTGGTGGCGAAATGGGCGCCCTGACGCGATTCCACAGCGTTTACACGGAAGGTATTGCCTGTACGCCAGAAGGCGCTTCTCGGATGCAATTTAACGGGGGTGCAGGGGCATACGGCCGTACCATCAATGGTCAGTTCTACGCCCTCACCCGGGACAACATCAACCAATTCCCCAACGAGTTTGCAGGCTGTGGTTTTGGTAGCGGTGGTGGCTGGCTCGATTTCGGCCGTCTAAACTGGCCAGAACGTGGCGTTTTGCAGCCATTGCCCACAGACAATGCGCAATTTGCCAACTTTGCCCAATTTGGGCCACCAGAGGCTGCACCTTACCGCATTCACCCCAACAGCAACCCGAACAGCCTGGACTCCTGGCAGTCCGAAGGCAACGTGTTCAACTGTTTGAACGGTGATCCGAATTGTGAGCAGCGCATCATGGTGGGCTACGGCCTGCACATGCTGCAAGGCGAATCCGTCGGCATGACAAACCCAGGCAATGCCAGCGTGCCCATGTCCGAACGGCAAACGCACTTCTGGTGTGTAGACCCGGTAACCAAGCTGTTCAACTGTGATCCGCAGTCCAATCCCGGCGGCAACGACAACACGGCACAAGCCCTGTTCCGTGCCTGGATTGCCGTGCCCAGCGTGATGGATGGCAGCCAGTACGATGAAGATGGCGCTCGCAATGGGGCTTTCACCTTCCACGGCTACACCAACCGCTACGGCGACATCGTAGATGGCTGTACAGCACCTGGCCTAGACTGTGTACCCACTCGCTTCGAACAGTTCCCTGTGGGCAACTGTGGCCAAACCGCCTGTAAAGCCGCCTACCGCGGCAGCACAGACCGCGACGGCTGGGATGCCCTCAGCGTAGACGGAACCCCCATTCAGAGCGGTGGCACGCCCCTCATCCCTGCTGGTGAGCGCTGGCTAAAATATCCCAACTAACCAAGTCTGCCGGATTCGATCAGATTGATTGAATCCGGCACCACAACCACTGAACCAAAAAGAGCCCCGGCGAAACCGGGGCTCTGCACATTAACAGCCAAAATCAAAACTGGGTTAGCTAATACCCTTCCGCACGGTTCACAAGGTTAAGCAGCGGCTCGCCAGCCAGATAACGTCGCATATTTTCCGCAAAAATGTCCGTTGCTCGTTCATCATAATGGGGCGTAAAACCACTTACATGCGGCGTCATGATGACATTGTTCATCTCCCACAGTGGGCTATCTTCGGGTAGAGGCTCCGTTTCAAAAACATCCAGCCCGGCACCAGCCAGCCAGTTCTTCCGCAAGGCGCGTACCAGCGCGGTTTCATTGATGATTGACCCGCGACCAACGTTGATCAAATAAGCATTTTGCTTCATGGCCTTAAACAGGTCGTCGTCAAACAAGTGATGGGTGCGCTCAGTTAACGGCAATGTGATCACGACAAAATCACATTCGGCAATCATGGAACGTGTCGCTTCACTAGGGTAAATTCTGTCCGGCAACGTGCCTTCGGGATCACCCTGTCCTGGGGCAACATAGCCTGTCTCTTTCAGCTGCCGGGCATCCCGCTTGGTGACCAAAATCTTCATGCCAAAGGGTTTTGCCAAGCGGGCCAACTCGCGGCCAATACTGCCATAGCCCAGAATGCCAAGCGTTTTGCCACTTAACTCTTGAGGCACAAACGTCTCCCAGCGGTTTCTGGCCCAGCTTTTGGATTGTTTGTAGTTGAACCAGTTAGGCACCCGATGTGCCCAAGCCAAAATTTGGGTGAGCGCATACTGGGCCATATTGGCGGCATGAACTCCGCTGGCCGTGGTTATCAAGACGTCGCTGTGCCACAAATCGCTTGTTTTGAGGCTGTCTATGCCAGCATAATGGGTTTGTACCCACTGCAAGTTGGGTGCTTGTGCCACAGAGGGGACAGCACCATAAGCGTAGTAAATTTCGGCCTCGGTGGTCCAATCTTCAGGCCAACGGCCGTTTGGCAAAGTACGCTGCTCAATCTGTAAATTGGGCGATACGGCCCGAATTTTGTCAACCAGTTGAGATGGAAAGGCAGCGGTAATTAACACATGTCTCATAGCTAATCTCTCATTGTTCGGCAACGGTTTTATTCATCTAAGTGAAGGTAAAATTCGCATCGAGTTTAACACAAACAAAGCGTCCGGTATACTGAGCGCGACGATAACCGACGCATTGCGTAATGGTCTTAAGAGGAAAAGAAGAACAAGAAGCTACCATAGGAAAATGTGTCCTGACAGTAGCTTCAGCATCAAACATTCAGGCAGAGCACACCCACTTCTCTCACGACTGAGCATTTCCGGTGCATCTGCCGCGGAGGTACATCACATGCACAAGCAAAATTCCATTATTTTTGGCACCATCTTAATCCTGGTCGGCGTATTGTTTTTATTTGTCCAGTTTTTCCCTGGCCTGGCCGCCAGCCTGGACCTGAGCCAGCAGTGGCCCTTAGTAATCGTTACGGTAGGGGTCTTGCTGATCCTAAGCGCCGTTTGGGGCACCCCCACATTGGCAATTCCCGGCAGCATCGTTGCTGGCATTGGCGGGCTTTTGTATGTACAAAACCAAACGAATGCCTGGGAAAGCTGGTCTTATGCCTGGGCGCTCATTCCTGGCTTTGTGGGCATTGGGCTGATTATCGCTGGGGCGCTAGGCCATAAACGCCGCAGCTCCTGGCGTGAAGGCGGTCGCCTGCTGTTCATTAGCGCCGTGCTGTTTTTAGTTTTTGGCGCATTTTTTAGCGGCTTGGGCGCTATTGACCGCTACTGGCCCCTCCTGCTGATTGGTCTGGGGCTGTGGCAACTGCTGCCGCGTCGCCCCAAAAATGTGGCATCAGAAGAGTAGCATTTTGGCCATTCGGGTAAATCAGTGAAACCTTTTAAAACCTTCCACGTAATGGTGTGCATATCAACTTGTTAATAATCACAACTGTGTGGAGGTATTTAGAAAATGAGTAACAAACGTTTAGTTCGCAATACACATGATGAAATGGTTGGTGGCGTATGCAGTGGCTTGGCCAACTATTTGAATATTGACCCCGTCATTGTGCGCCTGGTTTTTGTTTTGCTGGCGCTGGGTGGCGGCCACGGCATTTTGGCTTACCTGATTCTGTGGGTACTGATGCCCACTGATGAAGAGCCAGTCGCCAAAGCCAACGCTTTTGACGAGGAAGAAATCGTCATTAACTAAGCTGACCCTGTCTGGCTTTCCCATCTCCTGGCGCCAGACGAGTTTGACAAACGGCCGTTTCTCACCAATGTGTGAAGGAAACGGCCGTTTTTTTGCCTCACCCTCTCCTAACTTTGTATAATCGCCCCATGGCCTCATTACTACAAAAACTTAGAACCCTATTCAGAGCCAGACTGCATGAAGCAGCCGACAAGGCCCTGCAAAAAAGCGATCTCGCCGTCTACGACGATTACATCCGTCAGGCAGAACGCGAACTTGACGAATTCAAGCAAACCATTGCCCCCATGTACGCCCAGGTGAAAACATCCCGCCGACGCCGTGAAGCGCTGGCCAACGAAGCCGCCAGGCTCGATCTGGCCATCGACACCTTTTTGCGCCAGGGCAAACAAACGGAAGCAATGGTCACGCAAAAACAGTTCATGTCTGCCATGGAACTAATCAGAACGTACGATGCCTCGCTAGAAAAACAGGTTTCAGCCCTGGAAAAACTCGACGATGTAAAAGTCAAGCTGGAAGGACGGCTGGCCATCGCCAAACAAGAACGGCAGGAGCTGGGCTTTTTGCTGCAATTGGCCAAATCCAAAGAGATTTCGGCTAAGGCAATGCGCTCCTTAGATTCGTTGATGAGCCAGGGGGACAGCGAGGTAGCCACCGCGGCCGAAAACATCCGCAGCCGCCTGGACCATGCCGATGCCGCCTGGGAAGTGCAGGCCAGCAGCCTGGATAATCAACTGGATGACGCCATGCAAAGCCTGGAAGTGGAATCTGCCCTGGCCGAACGCATGAACCGCCTGGGCATTTAGACCCCATGAAAGTGGCGTTGGTCCATGACTGGATGAATCAAATCGGGGGCGCAGAAGATGTGCTGGAAGCGCTTGTCGATCTGTTCCCAACTGCTCCCATCCACACTTCGCTTTACGCGCCCGATAAGATGCCAGCCCATTGGCAAACCTGGGACATCCGCACCAATTTTATTGATAAGCTGCCGTTTTCTCATCGTAAGCAGCAGCTTTATTTCCCTCTCTATCCATTCTCATTTGAGCAGCACGATTTGCGCGGTTACGATCTGGTCATCAGCAACAAGAGTGGCTTTTGCCACGGAGTGATCACCGGGCCAGATACGGTGCATATTTGTTACTGCCTCACGCCGACCCGATATGTGTGGCGCTATCACCAATATGCCGAACAGGAGCAGCTTGGTAGGCTCACGCGGACGATTTTGCCCCCGTTTTTGACGAAGCTGCGCCAATGGGACCGTTTGGCGGCCGATCGCGTAGACCATTTCGTGGCAATTTCGCAGGAAGTCCGTCGGCGAATCGCAAAAGTTTACCGGCGAGAATCGGTTATCATCTATCCGCCGGTGGACACGGCCCGCTTTGTTCCTGGCGATGAAGTTGAGGATTATTATTTGCTGGTGGGTCGATTGGTACCGTACCGGCGCATTGATTTGCTCATTGAAGCATTTAACAAAATGAAACGGCCGCTTCGCATTGCGGGCAGTGGTCGTGACAGAGCCAGACTGGAAGCGATGGCTGGCCCGACGATTGAGTTCCTGGGCTATGTGCCGGATGAGGAACTGCCGTCGCTGCTGGCCAAATGTCGCGCCTTCATGTTTCCGGGCGAGGAAGATTTTGGCATTGCCCCCATCCAGGCAATGGCCGCCGGACGCCCGGTGATTGCCTATGCTGCGGGTGGCGCTTTAGAGACCGTTTTGCCCGGCGTGACCGGCACCCTTTTTGCAGAGCAGTCGGTTGCTGCTATTATCCAGGCGGTTGAGGGGTTTGATACCGAGAACGTGGATCCCCAGCGCATTCGCCAACATGCCGAGCAGTATGATGTAAGCCACTTCAAGGCCCAAATTCAGGCGCTGGTGGCAGAGAAAATGGAAGATTTGGCAGGGATTGGATAAGATGTAATTAAGTAATTGGGAGCGCAAGCAATGATTCAGTTACCCAATTACAGCTTCAAATCCTGGCGAATTACCACAGAAATTTATGGAACTACGAGCTTTTTACGCAATTTTTCGGCGGCGCTGGCTGCTGGTGCTGATTCCACCATTGGTGGTGGCCTTGTTTAGCGCCGTCACTTACCAGTCGCCGCCCGCACCCGGTTACAACGTGGGGGTCAACTTTCTTGTGGCCCAACCGCCTACGCCGAGCGCCGATTTGGCAGACCAGGAACGGTATTACAACTGGCTCAGCTCGGAGTACATTGTGAATGGGCTGACGGATTGGGCGGTGAGCGGGAGTTTTAAGACGGCCGTTTCCAATCAACTCGCTCAAGAAGGCCTGGAAGTTCCACCCGGCAGCTTCAGCGTTGGCGCAGAAAACGTACGCAGCCGACTCCAGATTTCTATCCAGCATGGGGATGCCGAGACTTTGGCCCAGATTGTGAACGCAGCCATCACTGTGCTGCGCGAGCAGAATGCAGACGCTTTGCCGCAGTTGGGGGGAGAAACGGCCGTACTTACCCTGCTTGACGAGCCATTTGTGACCCCCTTGCCACGCAGCCTGAGCAGCCTGCTGGACATCCCGCTGCGTATCGCGATTGGTCTGGCAGCCGGAGTAGGGCTGGCGCTTCTGGTGGAATACCTTGACCCCACCATCCGCAGCCGCGAAGAAGCAGAAGCGATGGGATTTGCCATTTTGGGCGAAATTCCCAAGCAGAAATAGACACTCTTTAGCCTGGGGCTTCAACCTCATGGGGAATGAATTATGGAATTAAGCGATTATTTTAGAATTTTGCGCCAGCGGGGCTGGATCATCATTTTGCTGGCGATTTTGACTGCCGGAGCAGCCTATGGCTTTAGCCGCATCCAGCCAGTCGTGTACGAATCCAGCCTCAAGCTGCTGGTACGTCCCGCCCGCACCGATTTTGGTCAATCTCAGGCAGCACGGGAGTTGCTGGGCAACTATGAGCAATGGCTCAGCAGCAGCTATCGCGCCCAAGACGTCATCAATATCTTAAAGCTGGACATGGAAGCCAATGACCTGTTGGGAGATGTAACGGTTTCCTCAGACCGGTTGGGGCTGGTGCTACAGCTTAATGTAGAAAACACCGATCCCGATTTGGGCAACGACATTGTACGCACTTGGGGCGACCTGCTCATCCAGTGGCAAAATGAGGAAAACGACAAAAATCGGCAGGAAGACCGGATTACCATTGAGTTCCAGGATGATCCCAAAGTGGTGGGGGTGACGCCCAACGTGAAGATCAATACGGCCGCAGGCGGTGTTCTGGGTGCAATCTTGGGTATTATCGTTATTTTTGTGCTGGAATGGATCGAGTCTGGCGTGGTGCGCCGCGCTGAAGATGTAGAACGGTATTTGGAAATTCCGGTGGTTGGCCGGATTCCTGGACAGTAATCGGTAATCAGTCAATCAAACAACAAAAATTTGGTGCATTATGGATTTAGTAACAATAACAAACCCGCGTTCGCCATTAAGTGAAGCATTTCGCACGCTGCGAACGAATCTTTCTTTTTATAGTCTGGAATCCCCGCTGCGCTCTCTGGTGGTGACATCGCCGGTAACGGGTGAAGGCAAGAGCAGCACGGTGGCAAATCTGGCAGTGACGATGGCCCAAAGCGGCCGTAAAACAGTGCTGGTGGATTGTGATTTAAGACGGCCGTCTTTACACACATTCTTTAATCTGAATGCAGAACCTGGCTTCACGGATGCGATTTTGCACAATGATGAACCGCGTTTGCAGGAAACGGCCGTAGAAAACCTGTGGTTAATTACCGCCGGAACCAAACCACCCAATCCCGCCGATATTTTGGGCACGCCACAGGTAGATCAACTGATCGCGCGGCTGCAAGAAAAGGTGGACATCATTTTATTTGATGCGCCGCCGGTGAATGCGGTAACGGATGCGGCCGTTTTGGGAGCCAAGGTTGATGGCGTTCTGTTGGTCCTAAGTGCAGGCAAAACCAGACGGGAACACGCAGAGCGCGCCAAGGAAATTCTGCAAAAAGCCCACGTCAACATCATTGGGGCAACATTAACCAATGCGCCTTTTGATAGCTCAATGGAAGCGTACTACGGTTAAGTTCACCCAAAATTCGAATATTTGTGCGAACCCAGGTCTTTTAGTACCTGGGTTTTTTCATTTTATCGGCAGGATATGCTACATTTTGCTTGTATCTGGCCTGAGTTATGGTAAGCAAAACCGTCAGATGCTTATTGCACGATGTGGCTAGACCAACCATTACATTGTGCCACCATCCTGAAACAATTTTGGTAAATCTTATTGGCTATCCCATAAAAAATAGTACTGCGTTAAACTGACGTCTATGACCACAGTCGAAGCTTCACAAAACAAAGCGCAACAAAAAGGCATCGTGATCATTTTACTGATTGTTGTTTTTGGCTTGCTAACCTGGGGCATGTACGAAATGCTTACCGGGCCAGCACGCTACAACAATCGCGATTTTATGAGCCTGTATGCGGGCGGCAAAGCCATTCTGCGTGGCCTGGACCCGTATGATCCGGCCGTATGGAGTCCGCTGCGAGCCGAGTTGGGCAGCACCTGGATGCCCGACGATCGCACACCATTTCCCTTGTGGACGCTGCTGTTGGTATTGCCGTTTGCCGCGCTAGACTTGGGCTGGGGGGCAGCCGCCTGGCTGGCATTTTCGCTTTGTGTGCTGGGCGGCGGCTTGTTTCTGCTGATAAACGCTTATTATCCAAAGCCGCTGCCGGTAGCAGAGTTTGGCCTCGTGGCCCTGTTTACATTCACCTATCGCGCAGTACTGGTGAGCATGAATAACGGGCAAATCACGTTTTTGCTCTTTTTTGTTTTGGCCCTGTTTTTGTGGTTGGTGCGGCAGGAACGGCCGTTTCTAGCAGGCATTGCACTCTCTTTCATTATCATAAAACCGAATGCATTTGTGCTGTTTGTACCCGCTTTTGGACTGTGGCTGTTATGGCAGCGGCGCTGGCAAATCATTGCGGGAGCGGCAACTGGTGGTCTGGCCATGCTGTTGATCAGCTGGCTGGTGTTGCCTGGCTGGCTCTCTGAATGGCTCAACGTCACGGGGAAAACGGAAGTCACGGCCATTACGCCTACCGTGTGGGGATTGGCTTATGAAATCTTGCCGGAATGGTGGGCAGCGTTGGGATTGGTGTTTGTGGTGGGGGTAACGGCCGTCATCGGGCTAATCATTTTCCGCAATACCAGCCTTACAGAAACAGAAGTCATGCCTCTGACCTTGATTGGTTCTTTGCTCATCACACCATATGCCTGGGTGTATGAACATTTGCTGCTGCTCATTCCAGCAACGCTTGTTTTCCTGATTACACGTAAACGTGGCGCAGCAGCTTTGGCTTGGCTGCTATTAGCATTCATCATGCCGTGGGGCACACTCTGGCTAGCTGATAGCCGTAAAAGCGACACATTTACGGCAACCGTGCCGCTTATAACAGGTATCCTTTTTTATTTCTTCGTGGTTGCCAAAACCCGTAGAGCCAGCAGCACCATAACAACTGCTAATTCAGCAATAATTCCAGATGAATCTTCCATCGATTGATACAAACATCAAAGCCGATAATCCCATCGTATCGGTGATTATCGTAACGTATAACAGCAGCCAGTACATCGTAGACTGCTTAGAGGCACTTCAAGCTAACACGCACAAACCCTATGAAATTATTGTGTTCGACAACGCTTCTAGCGACGATACGGTACAACTCATTCGGGAAAAGTTTACAGCCGTTTGTATCCAAGAGAGCAAAACAAACATTGGATTTGCCGCAGCCAACAATCGTGCGACGTATTTGGCAACTGGAGAATACATTGCTTTTTTGAATCCAGATACCTTGGTAGAGCAAAGTTGGCTGCCACCCTTGCTGGAGACTTTGGCAGCGGACAAAACCATTGGCGCAGCAACGCCCCAAGTTGTTTTTGCCGACAAACCAAATTATATAAACACCTGTGGCAACACGATCCATTTTTCCGGACTAACTTATTGCGAAGGCTATGGCAAACTAATCTCACAGGCACCACCATATCCAGTTAGTGCTGTTAGCGGGGCCGCTTTTATCATGCCACGGGCTTTATTCCAAACACTGGGCGGGTTTGCAGAAAAGTTTTTTATGTATTACGAAGATACTGATTTATCATTACGGATTTGGTGTGCAGGGTATGTATGTACGGTCGTACCCAATTCTATTGTCCGCCATGCTTACACTCCCAGTTTTTCGCCGCAAAAAATGTTTTATTTGGAACGTAATCGCTATCTCTCATTGTTTAGCTTGTTGAATGGCTGGCTGCTATTGTTAATGGCACCTTCTATTTTTCTAATGGAGATTGTCTCTTGGGGGTATGCTGTTTTGCAAGGCAAAAACGATTTCAAAGCAAAGTGGCGTGCTTGGATAGCCCTTTTTTCAGAAAGAAAATGGATACTAAACCGGCGGAAAGAACGAACTTGTCATCATCCGCAAAACTTAATCAGGATTTTTAGCCCTCAGCTAAACGCCCATTATGTTTCGGACAAAAGCCCAGCTTTGATATGGGTGGTAGAAACGGCCGTTCGGCTAGTAGCAGCGCCAGGTTTAAGATTAGCAAAATGGATTTACAGATGAGCCAAGACCACAAATCTTATCATGATTATTTATTGAATCGCAGCCGCTTTAGTTTTTGGATTCGGCGCTTTTTTGTTCAGGATTTAGTCCGCCATTTTCACGGGCAAGTCTTGGATGTAGGATGTGGTATTGGTGAGTTTTTAAAGCAATACCACACTTCTAGCCTTGGGATAGATATCAATCCGTTCGCGGTTTCATATTGTCAGCAGCAAGGTCTTACCTGCTGCATAAGCGGTGCCTACCCCCTCCCCTTTGCCGATCATTCATTTGACGGTGTGTTAGCTTCTAACATCTTGGAGCATCTAGATTCGGTAGAAACGGCCGTTGCCGAAGCGGCTCGGGTACTTAAATCAGGTGGCATTCTCGCCATCACGGTCCCCCAAGAAGCTGGTTTTAAACATGATGATACCCATGTGAACTTGTTGAGACAGGCAGACCTGGCCAAAATTGCCGAGCGCTTCAATCTTCAGCCACAGCAGAGCTATTTTTACCCTTTCCGCCTGGAATGGCCGGGCAAGTTGCTCTACTTTTGTGAGTTGCGCGCTGTTTTTGTAAAGGCCTAAACCAGTATGCAAAGTCTTTCCAGGTTTTGGCAGCGGTGGCAAGGGTGGCTAAAAATTGGCGGCACGGCCATTTTGCTAGCCTATCTCCTCAAAACAATACCCCTGGCAGAAATGTGGCAGAATTTGCAACAGATTTCCCCGGCCGCACTTGCAGGCAGTTTCCTCATTTTTGCGCTGAGCAATATCCTTTTCGCGGCTGCCTGGGCCATCGCCTTACATATTTTGAGATTTGATCTATCGTTCCTGATCGTATGCAAGTTATTCTTCCAATCCCTTTTTATCAACAACTTCGCTACCTTTGTTGGAGGCGATTCTTTACGTGTCTATCAGGTTAGCCGTTCCCGCCAAAGAATAATGGACGCTACGCTGTCAGTTTTCATCAGCCGCATCGTTATGCTATATGCTATTCTGCTTTTAGCCGGGGTAATGATTTGGGGTTGGGCTGATACCGTAAACTGGGGTAAACAGTCGCAAAATCTAGGTGCTGGGCTAACTATCTTTTTACTAATTGCCATACCTCTGCTGAGCTTCTTCAATAAAAGATCTGTACTACAACAAGTTAAAAAAAATAGAATACCGTGGATAACTCTGCTAACCACAAAACTTGGTGAGATACATCAAAAATTACATGGTCACGCATATACCCTACTGCTAGTGCTCTTGGTCAGTGTTTTGGCTCAACTAACAAGTGCCTGGGCAGTTTGGGTACTTGCGAAGGCTATTGACATACCAATTAATTGGACACAGTTGCTGCTTTGCCTCTCAATTGTGGGTATTGCTCTTATTTTGCCTATTTCATTTAACGGCATTGGCATCCGTGAAGTAGGGCTTGTTGGCCTATTAACCAGTATCAATATTGATGGGTCGCAGGCGCTAGCACTTTCTCTTTCAACTTCCCTGCTTGTCATTATCACTAGCTTGATTGGGGGCACATTCTTACTGGCAGATTTTATACAAACGCAACGGAACATAGAAAATCCAAGCAACTGACCGATTATAAATACAAGTTGGACACTATTATGACAAATCGCCATAAAAAAATAGTTATCATGATCCCAGCGTACAACGAAGCCCAAAATCTGCCAGCCGTTATTGCCGATATTCGCCGTCAGCCACTGGATGTTGATATTTTGGTGGTAAATGATGGATCTGTGGATGATACGGCCGTTGTCGCTAGAAACAATGGCGCATTCGTCGTCGATTTACCCTACAACCTGGGCATCGGCGGGGCAGTGCAAACCGGCTACCGCTTCGCCTATGAGATGGGGTATGACATCGTTGGTCGTCTAGATGGTGATGGGCAGCACGATGCTCGCCATTTGCCAGAGCTCTATCAAAATATCAGCTCCGGTGAGGCTGATGTAGTCATCGGTTCACGTTACAAAGAGGGCGCAGGCTATACGGCTTCTGTGTCCAGGGCTGTCGGCATCAAATTATTTGCCAAAGTTGTTTCACGCATCACAAAGCAACGGTTCACTGATACCACCTCCGGCTTCTGGATGGTTAACCATGCCGCAATGGCAATTCTCGCTAACCATTTACCGTCCGATTATCCCGAAATTGAAGGATTGGTTATGCTTTCACGGGCAAACTTTCGCGTCTGTGAAGTTTCCGTGACCATGAAGCCCCGCCAGCACGGCAGTTCTTCCATCACGCCACTTCATTCGTTTTATTATGTAGCAAAAGTTTTGCTATCCGTTTTACTAGAAGCAATGCGCAAACCGGTAACAAGATAAGTAGGAGATTCACATGGCGCAAGTTGAAATTATTGCTATTTTGGGAACAATCTTTTTGCTAGGGCTTATTTTGGAAATGGTGCGGCGGCGGCAAGTTGCTGAAAATTATGCGCTACTTTGGCTATTAACGGCCGTTGCCCTCCTCATCCTTTCACTTTGGCGAGAATTACTGGATGTGCTTGCCTCTCTTATGGGCATTTTTTATCCACCAGCAGCCCTGTTTGTTATTGGTTTTGGCTTCTTTTTGCTCATCATGCTGCAATTTTCTGTTATCATCACCAAACTCAGTCGCAAAAACAAAGACTTGGCTCAACATGTGGGTATTCTAAATTGGAAACTGAACGAACAAGAAAAAAAAATCATCGAACTAACCAATAACATCGCCCAAAAGCAGGATCCAACTAGTGAATAAACTATATAACTCTAACCATTCTAGGCAGCCGTTTTGGGCTGCGCTTGGCTTAGGCTTGCTTATTGCTCTGTGGATCCAATGGCCACTCCTGACCGACGCCTACAAAGTAAATGATGATCTGCGCAATCTTTATTGGTTACACCGCATAACCGATCCAACACTTTTTACCAATGACACGCTAGTTGGTCATCAACTTATCGAATTTGAATTCTTGGAGCGGAGCTTTGTTATTAGCAAATTCAGTCCAGGATATGGTATTTTGTTTTTCCTCAGCGGATTGACAAATTCCGTTGTTCTATTAAGCAAGCTCCTCATTTTTCCCTTAATGCTGGTTTTGGTTTTCTACTTATACCGACTGGGGCAAACATTATTAACAAACAAAAATACACTGGGACTCTGCATCGGTTTTATCTTTTTGAACCTTGTTTTCTCTAGCAACATTTCCGTTACTGCCGGTTTGCAACGCTCGTTTGCCTTACCTTTATTAATAACGCTGCTTTATTATTTGACCGAAAAGCATTATTGGCGTGCTGCTTTGATAATCTTTTTGAGCAGCACTATTTATCCCCCGATTTTTATTTTAGGAGCCGCCACATTTGGTTTATCTTTGCTTCAACTTCCCAATAAGAGCCAACAGAAAAAATTTTCCATCACATGGAAACCATTGTTGCCTTTGGCTACGGCCGTTCTTCTAAGTGCGCTCTTGTTATTACCGGCTCTGCTGGCACAGGGAAATGACCAAGTTGCCACCAGCATTAACCAAGCCAGCTCGTTTTTTGACCTCGGCCCGCTTACAGAAGGTCGCTATCCCTTATTTGTGATTTTTCCTTATACTGGACCGGGAGGCCTGTTTGTTTTTGGCAGTGATGCACTCAACGCTCTAATTCTGGGATTACTCTCCCTTGCTATAAAATTTTTATTGGGTTCACAAGCTCGTCCTCTGCCACGTATCCTCACTGTATTACTTAGTGCTAGCCTTATCTGCTTTGTGTTTGCCTGGATAGGAATTTTTTTAGTCAAATCGTTTCCGCTTTATTTCCCTAGCCGGTATACACAAACAACGATTGTCCTTGTTGTGCTTTTTTACATTGTGCTAAATGGGGAAGCAGCCATGCACGAGGCAGCGAAAAAGATAGCCCAGTATAGTCAGAAGCCACTTACATTAATCATTGGGGTCACTCTAATCATACTGCCTGTTATTGTTTACGGGTGGTACCGATTTCCCGATAGGCAATTGTTCTTCAACTTCTCTATCGCCTTTGCCCTATTATGGCTCATTCTCGTCATATTATTATTGGCTCGAAATTTCCGGCGTGATGACCTACCATCATCAAAAATTACTGCAGAACGTGATACCAATATTTCTACAAAGAACTGGATTATTCTAGGCTTTTTCATATTTGTAGGGCTAGTACTCTACGGCCGTATTCTCGATGAAAACACAAAGCCCTCTGAAGCCGAACAGGAATTGTTTGCTTACCTGGAAACTATACCCAAAGATATTCGCCTCGCAGGAAATCCGTGCAGCCTAGACAATATTCCTCTCTATGCCAAAAGAATGATTTTGTTTAGCTGTGAGACACCACATACCAACCAGCTTCTCATGCAGGAAGCATTAGAAAGTTACTATGCCGCAGATCGGCAAACAGTTAATCAATTTTGCGAAAAATACGATGTGGATTACCTTCTCATCAATCAAGACACCTTTTCAGATAGCTATATTCAGAAGGGCGAATTCCTATTTGAGCCATTTGACACACACATGCAGCAAGCCTTGTCCACCGACAGTAATTTCGCACTCGAAAACATAGCCAAAGAGGACATCTTGTTCCAAAACGGGCCATTGATCCTTACGGCCTGCCCATTGCCATGAACTTGCCTATAAAAACAACCGCCAAGCTACAGTTAAGAGGAATGTTTGCTTTGATTTTAGTCATTGCAATTCTTGTTCGCCTTATCACCTTAGGGCGTGATAGTCTGTGGTTAGATGAAGCGATTAGCTATTTGGCAGCCAAGCTGCCGGTGTCTCAAATTTTTAACAACACGGTTCAGTCAAGCCACCCCCCTTTTTACTACCTGCTGCTCCATTTTTGGCTGCAAATCGTGCCGGATTCCGATACGGCCGTAAAACTTCTCAGCACCATCTTTGGTATCCTGCTCATTCCCGCAATCTACCTATTGAGCCAAGAGCTGTTCAAAAACCGCGCCATTTCCCTGACGGCCGCGGCGCTAACGGCCGTATCTCCCTTCCACATTCTCTACAGCCACGAACTGCGCATGTACACCTTGTTAATGCTGCTAGTCGTGACAGCAACGGCCGTTACCGTTCATGCTCGTCAAAAAAGTAGCAGCGGCTGGTGGTTTGTGGCCGGTGGCTTATTTTTATTGGCCGTTTACACGCATTTGTTTGCCTTTTTGGCGCTGGCTGGTGTGGGCGTTCATGCCCTGCTCACCTCCCGACAAAACAAACGCGCCTTTTGGGCCACGGCAATCATGACGGCCGTTATCCTCGTTTGCTTCGTTCCCTGGCTAAATCTGATGTTGGCTGAAGCAGAACCGGCATTGGGCAGTTTACGGCCGTTACAGCAAGCTTCCGAATTTAATCCGCTCAAACCACTCACTGCACCCGTTTTTCTGCTATTTGGCATGTCCAGCAGCTTCTGGTACAGCGGCCTCATCTTGTTCATCTTCTTTGCTTACCTCGTTATCTTTTTGATGGAGCTGCGCAAGCTGGGACGCCAACACGTCCCGTCAGGATTGTGGCTAACGCTGCTTGTCATTTTTTGCGTGTTGGGATTGCCGCTGGGGGTTTATTTTGTACGGCCGTTTTTTCTTCCCGAGCGTACTTTAGCGGCTGCCGCACCCTTTCTCATTATCTGGCTAGCCTGGGGAGTAACCCGCCGCCAGTCGCCGCTGCCCTACCTCACTGGTCTATCGCTGCTGCTCATGTTGGTAGGTAGCATTGGCTACCATTTTGGGACGAACGTTAAGCCTCCCTACCGGGATGCCACTGCGTTTGTCACCGAAAATGCCCAACCCGGCGAGGCAGTGCTGCACACCAGCGACGGCTCCTACCTTCCGGCTTTGCGCTACGCGCCTCAGCTTACGCAAGGCGTGCTAGCCGGTGATCCAGACCCACGCAAACCAGAGGCAGTTTATGCGGCGCTTGGCGGGCAGGTATGGTCTTTGGCAGATTTGGAGTCGGTAGCAAACGGCCGTTTTTGGGTCGTCGTGGCACTCGAACACAGCATCGAATGGCAGCAAGCTCAATATGGCGCCATTGCCGCCACACACACCTTGCTAGATGAGCAGGAAATTGGCGGTATTCGCATCTTTTTGTTTGAGCAGGTGGAATGATGAATTGGCAGTTCAATTGGCGGAAACGGCCGTTGCTTCCACTCCTTTTTATTCTACTGCTAGCTTTCGGCTTGCGTTTATATGGGTTGGCCAATCAAAGTCTGTGGTGGGATGAGCTAAAAACGTGGGAACGAGCCACCATGCCGCTCGACGAGATGCTAACCGGCTTAATTAGCATTCGTGACCAGGTTCCTTTTTATTACTGGATCATGCGATTCTGGAGCCAAATCGGCACCGAAGCAGTCATCCTTCGCCTTTTCTCCGTCTACTTTGGAACAGTAAGCGTGGCCCTTTTATATAAAATCGGCCGTCGGTTGAATGGAACGGATATGGGCCTGCTTGCTGCATTTTTGCTGACCATTTCCCCTTTTCACATCTGGTATTCGCAAGAAGTGCGGATGTATGCCTTGCTGCCCGCGTTGTTGCTATTGGCACATCTCTACCTGCTGCGTATCCTGGAAAACAATCGCTGGCGGCTATGGGTGGGCTATGGTCTAGCGATGACAGTTGCTTTATACACCCATTATTTTGCCTTTTTGATGGTGCTGGTTCATTACATCTTTTTTGTCCTGCACTTACGGCAAATCCGCCGCCAAACAGTCAGTTGGTTCCTCACCATGATGTTAGTGGGGGCAGCCTTTACCCCATGGGCTTATCGGGTCATAACGCAAAAAAGTGGCTACAGTGCGGCCGTTCCTGACTGGATTAACAATATTCAATGGGTTGATCTGCCGCTGACGCTCACCGTGTTTGCGGCAGGCTTTGGCTTGGGGCGCGGTAGTTGGTTAGCAGCGATTTGCGCTGGCGCTTTTCTGCTTGGCATTGGTAGCAGCCTCAAACTTTTCCGGAACAAAAGTAGAGAAAACACAGCATTACCGCTCCAAACACTGCATACTCGCCTGCTATTCATCTGGCTGATCGTCCCTCTGCTCATCACCTTTTTGGTCTCGTTAGAAAATGGTCTTTTGCCCACGAGCGGGTTCTCCATTTTCCATGACCGGTACCTGATCATCATTTTGCCACCATTCCTTTTGTTGACAGCTCTAGGTTGGCAGAGATGGCGTAAATATCCAGCGCTTTTGGGCGTGATTTTGCTGATCGTCACATTCATCTCCGGTATGGGACTGTGGCAGCAGGTAAACAATTCCGCCTATGCTCGCAGTGGCTGGCTAACCGCTTTTGCCCAAATGGAAACAATAAGCTCAGAAACGGCCGTTATCATCGGCCATAAAGATGTGTTACTACCAGTGAGTTACTACGGAAACGGCCGTTTTCCCTTTGTGCAAATTCCGCCACCAGAAACCAACGAAATCACCCCCATATTTGCTGAAACGATGGCCCAACAGCTAACTGAGGCTGCCGAACAAGGTAATTTGGCTTGGCACGCCGAACAGTTTTACAATTTTGACCCACACGGATTCCCCAATGTGCGCAATGCGGCGGTAGCCAGCACAGTCGAGACACCGACGCAAATCTGGCTAAACGGCCGTTTCGCGCCGCTAGAACAACTACAACTCCCAGGTATTCGGCTTACGCTGTATGACCTGACAAAACCGAACGAATGAAACGAAAGCAAGCAAATTCACCCATCGTCTTCAAATCTCAAGCCTGGCCTATTTTTGTGTTGGGTGGTTTGGTTCTTTTCGTCTTTGCGGAGATGAGCTACCTGAGCCTGGCCAAGTTTGCTGGTTTCAACAGCAAATATTTTGACCTGGGGGCGATGAGCCAGGCCATCTGGAGCGCTACGCAGGGACTGCCGCTGGTTTTCACCGGACAAGGCATCGCCATCAGTCGGTTGGCGCGGAACGTCGAGTTAATTTACTTCGCCATCGCACCAATTTATGCATTGGTCCCCACGCCACAAATATTACTGGTTATCCAGGCGCTGCTTTACGCTTTGGGTGGCATTCCCTTATATCGTCTGGCCCGCCGCAAATTAAATAATCCCAGCTATGCGCTGGTAGTGAGCGCGATTCACCTGTTTTACCCGGTGGCACAAACGGCCGTTCTTGCCGAATTCCACTCAGACACGCTGGCTGCTTCCTTTTTGCTTTTGGCCATTGAAGCTGCCGACCGCAAAGCATGGCGTGGCTATGGTATTTGGCTAGCGTTGGCATTGAGCTGCAAATTTTACGTAGCGGCTCCTGTAGCGGCGTTGGGCGCGGTGCTTTGGCTAAAAGGGGAGCGACGCGCCGGGCTGGCCACTAGTCTGGCAGCAATTGGTTATGGCCTGATTGCCTTTTTTGCCATCCGCGCCGCTTTTGCACCGCCAGCCGCAGAGGTCGCTCAAGCCGTGAATGTGCAGTCGAGCACGCTCGGCTACTTGACAAGCCGATTTAACTTTGGCTTTATTGGGCAAACGGCCGTTCTCCGACTGGTTCATGCCACTATTGTGCTGATGCCTGCACTGTTGCTATTAGCCTGGCGCGCCCCGCTTTGGCTGCTGCCCGCCGCCGTCACCGTAGTGCCAGCGCTACTAAGCAGCGATTTTGGTCCGTCATTCAGTTATCGCACTCACCATTACGCTTTAGCCGCGCCTTTTTTGGTAACTGCCGTTCTTTTTGGCACAGCAAAGCAGCTAAACGATCCGGTTCCAGATGGCAAAAAGCCAGCCTGGCAAGGTCGATTGCGCCTCACGCTGTTCATGGTGCTGATCTTCAATCTAGCCTTTATCGACACCCCAATCAGCCCCCAATTTTACATAGATCGTCCGGCACTGGAGCAGGGATTGAGCAGCACGCGCTTTGGCGTTATTCCGCGCGACGAATTTAAGGCCGACTGGTTGACAAGCAATGTGCCTGCAATCACGCCGCTTGCCGCCGATCAGCTTTCAGCAGTGCGGCTAACCAACAGAGAGATTTTGTACCTGACCAACTATGTAGACGGCCGTCCGCTGGTAGACTTATTACCTCAAGTCAATTATGTCGTTACTGACGCCCTCTACGACGCGGCAATTGCCGATCCGGTAGAAAGCGAACGCATCTTTGAGGGCGGCGCGGGATACGAATACGAAACCATACGTACAATGCGGGCGCAACCTGATTTTCAGCTGCTGGCTATGCAAGATGGATTGCTTCTATTTGGGCGTGGGGGGGATGGCTTGGCAACGGCCGTTTCCTACCCCACCAGCATAGAAAATATCGACCCAATTGCCTCTTTCGAAGAAATCAACTTGCTCTCTTACACGGTGGAGCAGACTGCTCCCAATCGGTATCGTCTGGAAGCAACCTGGCAGCTCACCGAACCACTCGAAAATGCGCCAAACCGATTTGCCGTTACCCAAATAACAGGACTAAGCCATATGCGGCTGGTACATCTGCCAGCTTCTATTGTGGCGCCACCCAAAAGCTGGCAAGTTGGTGAAATCATCACTGAAGCGTTTGAATTTGAGCTGCCCGAGGATACGCCCGCTGGCAGCTATGCACTAGCCGTGGGCTGGTACGATGCAGACCACATTTTTGGTGCCCATACAGACGAACGCAGCCGTTTGGGCGAGGAGGTGATCGGTGGTCAACTGGTCATCCCCTAGCACAAAAATTTCGCAGCGCGAGTGGCTGGTGGCCCTTGGTGTGGCGTTAGCAACTGCCGTTATCGGTCTCATGCCCTACTGGCTCGGCAACTTACTTTCTGCTAAAAATCTGGTCTATATGCAGATCATCATGAACCCGGAAGATGCCCAAACTTACTGGGCCAAAATGCTGCAAGGGTTTAATGGAGCCTGGCTGTACACCATCCCCTTCACCCCAGAGCCACACGCAGCAGCTGGGGTGGGCACTTTTTACGTCTGGCTGGGGCAGTTGGCGCGTGGCCTAGGTGTGTCGCTAACGGCCGTTTGGCATGGCAGCCGCTTTGTGGCCAGCATCATCCTCTTTCTGACCACGTTTCGCTTTGTCGCAGCTTTTTTGCCCGATCGACGCTCTCGCTGGACGGCATACCTATTGGCTCTTTACGGCTCCGGGCTAGGCTGGCTGCTGTTTGTGCTGGGGCAAAACTATTGGCTGGGTGCCTTCCCCGTCGATTTTAAGCAACCTGGGGCTCATCTCTTTTTTACGGCGCTGACCTTTCCTCACATTTCCGTGGGAACGGCCGTTATTT
Source organism: Ardenticatenaceae bacterium (assembly GCA_020634565.1). Taxonomy (GTDB): domain Bacteria; phylum Chloroflexota; class Anaerolineae; order Promineifilales; family Promineifilaceae; genus Leptofilum. Next base: position 23,783 of record JACKBN010000021.1, on the reverse strand, counting down.
TGGGAGATATGCTGGTTTTACGCAAAATCGGTGCTCACAATTCCGTAAATGGTAAGCAGTGGACATGGGCCGTGCTGGCAGGGTTGGCCAATGTCGTTTTGGGCATTGCCTATCCATTTTTGCTTTACATCGTGGCGGGAACGTCCGTCCTCTATTACCTTCTTCTCGTTTTCCGCAAACGACAAATTTTGTGGCGCACGGGCTGGCAAATCGCCACGATGTTCCTCATCCCCGCGCCGCTTTACCTGTACTACCTCGCGGTCTGGCGTAGCAACGAAGTGTTCCGGCTGTGGGATGCTCAAGCAGGCACCCCCGCCGCTCCGTGGCCTCACTATCTCGTCGCCTTTGGGCCAATGCTGCTGCTGGCTGGCCTGTTTTGGTGGAAACATCCTGAAAAACGGCCGCAATTCACCATCTTGTGGGTGTGGATTTTAACGGCAGCCATACTGCTTTATTCACCGCTCAATCCACAGCGCCGCTTTATTCAGGGCATGCACGTGCCGCTGGCGCTGCTGGCTGCCGCCGGATTTGTACATGTGGTGCTGCCTCGCTGGCAAAACGGCCGTTTCTGGCAAAAACTAATCACCCACCCCCGCTATGAAACTGCCAAACTGCGCCGCTTTGTCATTATGATCTTCTTGTTAGGAATGAGTCTGTCCAACATTTACTTGTGGCTGGACGTGACACGCATTGCCGCACTGGAACAGCCCGACTTATTCTTTCGATCAACAGCTGAAATGGGCGCGGCGTACTGGCTACGCGAAAACGCGCCGGGTACGGCCGTTGTGCTAGGCAGTTACCAAACCGGGAACCTAATAGCAGCCCGAGCCGGGCAGCGGGTCATGCTAGGGCATTGGGCAGAAACGGTGGATTTTGCTGAGAAGGAAACGGCCGTAAACGAATTCTTCGACTCTCAAACCAGTGATGCCTGGCGGCAAAATCTGCTCCAGGAGTTTGGCGTTGATTACATTTGGTATGGTCCGCGTGAACAAGCATTAGGCGACTTTAACCCAAATAAGGTGGATTATCTGACTCCAATCTTTCAAAATAAATCTGTCACTATTCTTTCAATCACCTCAGCCACCCAAAACGAGTTGGAGCCTTAACCCGTGACACCCCCTTTGAACACATTGCCAAGAGACGCGTACTCATCAAAAAACCAGGATCGCAAGGCCATTCTACTTGCCATCGTAACGGCACTCGTCATCACAATTTTCCAGATTCAGCTGGCCAACTTTATTTTTACGGATATACAAGATTTCTGGCAATCTGGGTCGCCCTCATACGGCATAATTGCCCATTCAATTACGGAAAAAGGCATTTTCTCCCTGGATCAAATTACGCCAACTGCCTACCGTCCCCCACTTTATCCGTTATTTCTAGCCGCCTTCTTGTCATTCACCAACAACCCAGAGCCCATCATTGTGGCCCAATCGATATTTGCAGGACTCACGTTTGCCCTACTCACACTCCTCACTTACCGCTTCACGAAAAAATCCTGGCCCACACTTGTCATCATATTTTTGTTTGCCTTGGGAATTTTTATTCCACTTGACAATGTTGTCCAACATGAAACGGTCTTGTTCACTTTCTTACTTACGCTTGGGGGGTATATTTTTACTTCTGAAATGGAAGCACACACCACCACAAAAGTTCTGGCACTAGGTTTTGTTTTGGGATTATCGTGCTTGGTACGGCCGTTGGCACCTGCCGTACTGTTGGCAAGCGGAATATGGTTTTTGTGGCTGCTCAGAACTCACAAATCGAAAATTCTAGTGGCGAAGCGACTCGCCCTATTTCTCCTCACGTTTTTACTGACACTATTACCCTGGGGTATCCGCAACTGGCAAGCATTGGGAACTTTTTCCTTAAGCACGACCACCAGCGGCATCAACCTGTGGAAAGGCAACAATCCAGCCACGAAGGATATTTATCCTACACTTGAAATCGATTTGTTTACTCCTCTTCTCACTGAAATACCCTCAGAATCGGGATGGTGGAATTCCTTGAAAAATGTGCCTACAATGTCTGAGGTGGAGCAAAACGAATATCTATTTAGTCTCGGCATGCAATATATTCAGGAACGGCCGTTTCATTTTTTAAAAATGGGCCTTACTAAATCCTGGGCACTGTGGACACCTCAGAACGTTCCACTTGCTACAGGGGTAATTAAATGGACGCCAAGCGGAGCCATTATTTCTGATATCGTTCCTTATTACGATAATATAATTGCCACACTGGTTCTTTACCTTTTTTTACTACCTGGTTTATGGAAACAGAGACGCTCGCCATTTGTCTGGTATCTCGTTGCTTGGAGCATTGCACTGACTGCCGTCCATTTCATTACGTTTGCAGAAAGTCGCTTTCGCTGGCCACTAAATATGCTCATGCTGCCCATTGCTGCTGCCGGATTTGAACATGTTAGCTCAAAAACATATTACTTCTTCAAAAAGTTGATCATCAAATGGCAAAAGAATTGATAGACGAATCATACTATTTACCCTAAAATCACTGCTCAATAACTTTTTACTTTTCAGAAACATGCGCGCTTTACTCCAAAGAGTCTCCTCCGCTAACGTTACCGTCAACGGCCGTATCATCGGTCAGATTGAGCGTGGCTTTGTCATTCTGCTGGGCGTGACCCACAGTGACACCACGGCTGAAGCCGATTGGTTGGCCAACAAAGTTGCCGGGCTGCGCCTGTTTGAAGATGAGGCGGGTAAAATGAATCTGGGGCTGGCCGATGTGGACGGCAATGTGCTGGTAGTTTCTCAATTTACGCTTTATGGCGATGCACGCAAGGGTAAACGGCCGTCTTTCACCGCCGCCGCCCGACCAGAACAGGCTGAACCTCTAGTCGATTATTTTTGTGACTGCTTGCGCCAGACAGGACTCACCGTGGCCACAGGCCAATTTGGCGCAATGATGCAGGTTAATATTCACAATGACGGTCCCGTTACCTTGATGTTGGAAAGAGAAGCAGCAAATGGCTGAGCATTCTGAAAATGAATACCTGGAGCAGTTGCTCCACGCAATCAATCACGATTTGCGTACCCCACTTAGCAACATTCGCTCAGCCGTTTCTATCCTCATGCAGGATTTGGCCGATCCGCTCACCGAAGACCAGCGCAAGTTCGTCGAAATCATTGATCATTCAACTTCCCGCCTGCTCGATCAAAGCAATCGCCTGATGCTGCTCAACCAGATTGCTTTTGGACAGCTAAAATTTGAACTTGCGCCCATCTCCGAACTATTGGCCAACGTCAGAAAAACGCTCAAGAATAGCTACGAAATCGAAGAGATTACTTTTGTAACAGATGGCGATCCTCAAATTCAGTGCGACAGTTATATTCTTTCTGCCACACTGGCCATGCTGGCAGCCGGGGATACCAAACAGCAGCTCCCGCGTTTACAAACCCATCTTCCCGCAGTACACGTAAAAGCAAAAACAGACACGCTCCACTTTACCATTCACAGCCTCATGGACTCAGAAAGCATGATTGCCCCCAGCTTCCTGGAGCTAACCAAAGAGATTGTCAGGCAGCACGGCGGGGAGCTAACGCTAGCTGAACTGGAAAATCGTCAACTGTTCTCTTTTACGCTTTCACTCACCACCTCCCCCCATTAAAAATCGCGTTTTTGCCCAAAACGAGGTAAAAATCAAATATTCTGATTCGTTCAGAAATTCACAGATCAATAAAGGATTGGAAAACTGTCATGCGCAAATATTTTTTGCCTTTTTTACTGATTCTCACCACATTTATTGTTAGCTGTGGCGGGGCAGATACGGCAACGCCCACCACGCCGCCTACCGCAGAGGTAGCCGTCATCGAGGAACCCACCGCTACGGACACGGCCACGCTCGCGCCTACGGCAACAGACACGGCCGTTCCTGCCACCAATACACCCTTACCTGAACCACCCACCGCGACATCGCCCCCAACCAGTACGCCCACCGAGGAACCGTCACCAACAGCCGAAGAACCCGGCCCAACGGCCGTTCAGCCAGACCCTACCGCAGACCAGCCCCAGCCAACGGCCGTTGAAGCAAATCCAACAGCAGCCAACACACCCAGCAGCCCACCGCCGCCTGCCTCACCCGGCGGCGTAGAAGCCCCCACCGACTACAACTATCCCGCCAACACCGATGTCGCTGGCTGGGAAAATCGTATTCGCGTACCGGCCGGATTTAGCGTGAAATATTACGGCCGTGTTGAAGGCCAACCCACCAGCATCGCCTTTAGTCCCGTAGATGGCCAACTGTACATCGCTATCCAGGCGGGAACCATCTACAAAATGGATAGTGCTGGCGGGATCAGCACCTACGCAGGCGGCTACACCGTGCCCACCGGCATCGCCTTCCGCCCAGGCACCAACCAACTATACGTTTCCAGCCGCGTGCGGGATGAAAACGTTGGTGGCGAGTCCCAAGTTTCCATCGTTAATCGCGGCCAGCTCATTGGCGGGCTGCCCTGCTGCTACACCTACTTCCATGCCGCCAACGGCATCGCTTTTGGCCCCGATGGCTTTGGCTACGTGGGTGTCGGTGGCCGTGCCGATCATGGCGAAATTTTGGATGGCCCCAATGCCGGGCAGCAAGATGAGCTGCACCCGCTGGAAGCCTCCATTTTGCGCTTCAACCCGGATACGGGCGAAGTCTCCGTTTATGCCACCGGCTTCCGCAATCCCTACGACATCGCCTGGGACAGCAATGGCCAGCTGTGGGCTACCGACAACACACCAGACTTCGACCCGCCAGAACGGCTGCACCGCGTCGTGCCCGGCGGCCTGCACGGCTATCCGTACTACGATTGCGATGTCTGCTTTAGCCCACCGCCCGGCGTCACCGTCATTCCGCCGCTGGCAACGTTTACCCCCAGCGCTTCACCCACCGGGGTAGCGGTCTACAACGGCAGCCAATTCCCAGGCTACAACAACGCCATCTTTGTGGCGCTGTGGAGCTCCTTTGTGGGCGCACAGAAAATCATGCACATCGGCGCGGGTGGTTCCTCGGCCCCGGTCAACTTTGCCACCGGCTTTGCCGCCCCGATTGACGTAGTCACCGGCCCAGACGGCAGCCTGTACGTGGCCGACTGGGCGACCGGCATCATTTTCCAGATTAGCTACACGGGGTAATTTGAAATTGGTAATTGGTAATTGGGCAATTACTCAATTACCAATTACTTTTCCCCACCGTTCCCCTGCTATAATTCACTCATGAGCACACTCGAATCCCGCTACCAGGAAGTTCTGCAACAGATTGCCCAATCCGCCGCTGAGGCCAACCGCAACCCAAACGACATTACGCTCGTGGCTGTGACCAAAACATGGCCCGCTGAGCTCATTTTGGAAGCTTATGCTGCCGGGATGCGCCATTTTGGTGAAAATCGGGCGGAAGAATTGGCAGAGAAACGGCCGTTCGTCGAAGCAAAACTTGGCCCAGATAGCGGCATCGTCTGGCACTTCATCGGCACGCTGCAAAGTCGCAAAACCAACCCCATCGCCGACCATGCCGACGTTTTCCACGCCCTGGACCGGCTAAAGATTGCCAATCGCCTCTCGAACCGGCTGGTGGAAAACGGCCGTGCGCAATCGCGCCCATTACCAACCTTCCTCGAAATCAATATCTCCGGCGAGATGAGTAAATCAGGAGTAAATTGTGTAGATTGGGAAAATAGTGCGACGCAGCGGGCAGAAATCCGTAACTTTAGCAAAACGGTCGCGGCGCTGCCGGGTTTAACCCTCCAGGGACTGATGACAATGGCCCCCTGGGATGCAGAGCTCGAGTTCATCCGCACCGTTTTTAAGCGCACCCGCCTGCTGGCGGAATGGTTGGCTGAGGCGATGGAATTGGAACGGCCGTTAGCCCTCTCGATGGGCATGACCGACGACTATCCACTGGCCATCGCCGAAGGTGCCACCCATGTGCGCGTTGGTCGCGCCCTTTTTGGCGAACGGCATACCCATTAAAAAGTTACAAGTAGAAGGATTTCAACATGATAATTGCTATTGCAGACGCTATTAACCTTATTTTTCGAGCCTACACCATTTTGATTTTTGCCCGAGTCATTTTCTCGTGGATTCGCGTGGATCCGTATCATCCCACTTGGGGACCCATCCTGCGCTTTGTCTACCAGGCAACGGAACCCATCATGCAGCCAATACGCAACATTTTGCCCAACATGGGCGGCCTAGATTTTACACCTTTGATTGTCTTAATCGGGCTGGATTTGCTGCGCGGGGTTATCGTAAATCTTTTATACGGAATGGCATAAATATAAAACGGTCCTGCGTCAGCGCTTATTGTGCTGACGCAGGACCGTTTCTATTTTCTAGCGAAGAATGTCGTGCTAACCTACTCGCCTACTGAAAGATTTGCAGCACAATGGGCAGCACAAGCAGCAACAACATAAAAATTACAAAGATTTTGTAACCCAATTTTGGTTTAGACATCATCGAACCTCACTTAATCGCAGATGGTTAACGCAAGCCCGTTAAGCTGCGGGCAATCACCATTCGCTGAATTTCACTGGTACCTTCATAAATTTCTGTGATCTTGGCATCGCGGAAATATCGCTCCAGCGGCATCTCTTTGCTGTACCCCATACCACCATGAATTTGAATTGCCTCGGTTGTGACATACATCGCCGTCTCGCTGGCATACAGCTTGGCCATGCTGGCCTCCATAGAGTAGCGTCCGCCGTTCTCTTTGGCAGCTTTTTTGGCCAGACACGCCTGGTAAATCAGCAAACGACTGGCATCCACGCGGCATTTCATGTCGGCTAATTTCTGCTGGATCATCTGGAATTGGCCGATTTTCTGGCCAAATGCTTCGCGCTCCTGAGCATACGCCACGCTGGCTTCCAACGCCGCTTCCGCAATGCCCAACGCCTGGGAAGCAATGCCGATGCGCCCTGCGTCCAGAACAGTCATGGCAATTTTGAAACCATCGCCTTCTTTCCCCAGCCGGTTTTCTACCGGGCATTCATAATTATCGAAGATGATTTCGCTGGTGGCGCTGGCACGGATGCCCAGCTTGGGCTCCGTTTTGCCGCGCTCAAACCCTTGATGATCGGTCTCAATCAAAAAAGCAGTGACGCCTTTGTGCTTGAGTTCCGGCTGGGTCATGGTAAACAGCACAATGTAATCGGCATAGGGTGCAGAGGTGACCCAGGATTTACGGCCGTTTATCACATAATGCGTCCCTTCGTCATTCAGCATAGCGCGGCTTTTCATCGTGCCCGCATCGCTGCCCGACATAGGCTCCGTCAGGCTGTAGGCACCAATTTTTTGGCCGCTGGCCACCGGCACCACATACTTTTGAATTTGCTCTTCGGTGCCAAACTTGAGAATACCGTGGCAGTACAGCGAATTATTCACGGACATCACCGTGCCGTGGCTGGCATCGGCTTTACAAATTTCCGTCAGCGCCATTGAATAGGCCAGCGTATCCATGCCAATGCCGCCATACTCTTCAGGCACCTCAATGCCCATAAAGCCCAGCTCGCCCATTTTGCGCACCGTTTTAATGGGAAATTCGCCAGTCTGGTCATGATGTTCCGCCACAGGGGCCACTTCATTTTGGGCAAAGCGGCGCGCTTCCTGCTGAATCATCTTGTGTTCTTCAGTAATAAAATCAAACATCGTAGGAAATCCTCCAAAATAATCGTAAGTGGCGAATTGTGAAGTTTGAATTGTGAAGAAAGACACCCATTCACAATCCACAATTAATTATTCACAATTCACAATTTCAAGGTTGTTCGAATGTGGTCCATAAACGTCTCAAATTCTTCCGGCGGCAGTTCAAACCCATCCAGCCAGCGCCGACGTTCAGCCAGCCAATACGGCCCATCCTTACCAGTGATGACATCCGGCGGTATCTCGGGGCGGCTTGGGCCTGCCAGACGTGTTCGCAGCGAATTGTCATACACATTTTGCGGATGAATCTGATAAAAAGTGGGCTTATTTCCTTTGGCCAGCCACCCCTCGGCGCGGCTTTCCGGCAGGTAGGTAAAAATGATAATACTGTCCTTGCCTGCCTTGAGTTCGACAGACAAACAAAGCCAGTTCTGCGGCACACGCCGTTCACGCCCACCTCGCTGCCAACCACGCAGATCAAAATACCAGGCCATTGGCACGATGCCTTGTGCTTTGGTCAATGTGACTGTGCTACCAGCCTCCGTTTGCGTGCTCAGGCCATTGGACATCAAAGTGACGGTACGGCCGCTTGGCCAGTACCGCTTCATATATTGCTCAGCCAGCCACACAACACCCACAGCTACCGGAAAAGCACCCAAACAAGAAAGGGCAAAGGCATAATCCGCAACCCACCCCAATCCGCCAGCACTCAACAAAGCGCGCAAACCAAAAAAAGCCAGAATCAGGGAGACAAAAAGCAGGGTAAATACGGCCGTACGCAATCCTGAATGCTCTTGATCAGCATGTAAAACTTTTGGGTAAATCTGTTGTAACGTCATAACAAATATTGTAACTTTTTCTGATTATTCTCAAACCAATGATACACGGATTCATCCTTTCTACCCATTGAATCCCAGAACATTCCACTCTATAGTGCTAGAAAATTTTCATTATCTTTTTGAGATGTTATGGCTGACATAAAAGAATACAAAACAAAATTATCTGAGTTGGTTCCACCAAAGGGCAGTTTCCAACCTACGACAGTACAAGAAGCACAAAAGCAAATTGCAAAAATCGAAAAAATAGAAACCTTCTTGAACACCTTTAATGATCAAGTCAGTCTGGAAATCATCAGGCTCGACAAAAAATATCAAAAAGCGGCAGGCAAGAACATCACCCACCCCACGATAAAACTTGATGAAGAGAAAGAGCTGCAACTAAAGTTGTTAAGCGCAAGTTGTAAACAGCATCAAGCCGATTTCGAACAGGTTCGGGAAATTAGTAGCAAACTTCTCCTCGCTTACGGCACGACCAAACGCAAATTACAATCATTCATTGAGCATGAAATAGGTCAAAAACCCAAACGTTTTACGGGTACGCTCGGCGGGCTTTTAAGTCAGGTGACATCAGCAGACGATGTTAACTACAAGGCTTATATCAGATCGAAAGAATGGAAAAAGAAAGCGGAAGCAGCCAAAGTCAGAGCTGGAAACCGGTGTCAGCTTTGCAACCGCCCCTGCTCCGAAGTTCAACTAGAGGCTCATCATCGTACTTATGAAAGGTTGGGGAATGAATTACCAGGCGACATCACCGTTTTATGCCGGGATTGCCACCAAGCTCACGAAGAATCAAAAGCACATCGAACACTAAACGAAAAGCTTTACGAACCAGATACCGGAATTTGCATTCGTTGTGGCACACAAATTCCGTTCAATCAGCATAAACCGCTGTGCATAAGTTGCTTTAAATCCTGGTATAAGTTTAAAAACTTGGCCTACGAAGAAAAATTTTGTCATGCTTGTGGTGACTCTCACGCCAGTTCCATGGCAAGACCATTCTGCCTGGATTGCTATAAAAACGTCAAAATCATCAAGAACAGCTGAATAGTTTTCTCCCCTTGACCAAAACCCCAAAGCGCAATACGCTAGAACAGATGTTTGCTGAATTGGTAATCAACGTTGAAGCGCCGCTGGAGGGCACCTTTCATTACCACGTCCCCAGCGACCTGCGCCCCAAACTGCGCGTCGGCCATCTGGTGGAAGTGGAGTTTGGGCGACGGCTGGCGCAGGGCATCATTTTGCGCTTCGATGACACGGCCCCCATCGAAGACACGAAGCCAATCATTGCCCTGATTGACGAGAAGCCGGTGGTCTTCTGGTGGCAGCTGGAGCTAGCGCAGTGGCTTAGCCAGACCTACCTAGCCCCGCTCAACGCCTGTCTACGCCTGATGCTGCCACCCGGCCTTACCCGCTGGGCAGACGTAACGGTGGACATCAATCCTTACTGGGACGGCAACGGCCGTCTTACCCAACTCCAGCAGCAAATCGTCACCATCCTCAAAGAGCGCGGCGATTTACGCGGGCGGCAGCTCAACAAGGCGCTGCGTAAGCTAAATGGTAAATCAAAGAAGAAGATTGATTGGCAAACGGCCGTAAATCAACTCCACAAACGCAACATCCTGCGCAAAGCCACCGTGCTCGACCCGCCGCGCCTTCGCCCCAAGAAAATCCGCACCGCTGAATTAATCGCCAGCGACAAGCGCGTACAGGCCGTCGTGCCCCACCTGGGCCGGTCCAACAAGCAAGCGGATGTGCTGCTTTACCTGCTGGAAAGTGACGATCCCTTGCCGGAAGAAACGGCCGTTCTCGAAGCCACCGGTGCCAAAGAACATCATTTGGAGCAGTTGGAACAAGACGGCCGTATCAGCCGCATTCCCGCCCAAACTACCGTCCTGCCCACAGATAAAGAGCCGCCAGCCGAACTCCGCGACTGGTTCAGCCAGCTGCCCGCACCAGAAGCCAACTTAGCACTTAACAATTCACAATTCACAATTTACAATTTAGAAACCGAGGGTTTCATCGAACGCCTCCACGAACCCGCCACCCTCAGCCTCGCCATCCCACCCAAGCAGGTGCTCAGCCACATTTTGGAGCTGCGTCAGGCCACCACTTACCACGATGTTCTCACCCTGCTGGCCCGCGCCGCTCAACCCGTGAACCTGACGGACATCTACGCCCAAACCAAAGCGAGCATCAAACATTTGCGCAAGCTGGCCAAGCTGGACCTCATCCGTTTTGGCGCTGAAGAAGTTTGGCGCGATCCCCTGGCCGACCGGGATTTTGTGCCCGCCGATCCGCCCCTGCTCACCACCGACCAAGCCCGCGTCTGGGGTCGAGTCAAAATGGCTATGATCCAGGCTGAAGAGGTGATGGAAAAAGGTGAAGACGAGTACACCGTGGCCGCGCCCACACCGATCTTGCTGCATGGCGTGACCGGCAGCGGCAAAACAGAAATCTACATGCGAGCCATCGATTATGCCCTCAGTGAAGGGCAGCAAGCGATTGTGTTGGTGCCGGAAATTGCCCTGACGCCGCAAACGGTGCGCCGCTTTGCCGCCCGCTTTCCGGGGCGCGTAGCCGTGCTGCACAGCCGCCTCACCGATGGCGAGCGGTACGACACCTGGCGACGCGCCCGCCAAGGCTTGTTCGACATCGTGGTGGGGCCACGCAGTGCGCTGTTTACGCCGCTGCCCAATCTGGGCGTCATCGTTTTGGATGAAGAGCATGACCCTAGCTACAAGCAAACGCCGCCCGTGCCACCGCCCTACTACCACACGCGTGAAGCGGCCATTGCCCTGGCCCAAATTGTCGGAGCCACCGTCATTATGGGTAGCGCCACGCCAGACATTGTGACCTACCATCGCGCACAGAGCGGCCGTTTCCAACTGCTAGAGCTGCAAAAGCGCGTCATGGGCCATCGCCAGCGGCTAGAGGGCCAGGCCGAACGGCTACAGTTGCAAAATCACTATCAACATGAAGGCGAAGACCCGGACGACGCGCTAACGATTCCGTTGCCCCCCATCCAGATTGTGGATTTGCGGCAGGAACTGCGTGCAGGCAATCGTTCGATTTTTAGCCGCGCGTTGGAAAAAGCGATCACCGAAACGCTGGAGCGCGGTGAACAGGCGATTTTGTTCCTCAACCGGCGCGGTTCGGCTACGTTTGTGATTTGCCGCGACTGCGGTTACGTGGCCACCTGCCCCCGCTGCGACATGCCGCTCACGTACCATCGCCACAGCATGATGCTGGTCTGCCATCACTGCGGCCGTCGCGAGCCGCACCAGACGGAATGCCCCCAATGCCAATCGAAGCGCATCAAGTTTTTTGGCCTGGGCACAGAGGAAGTTGCCGATCGTGTGCAGCAGCGCTGGCCCGAGGCGCGCATCACCCGCTGGGATCGGGACACCACCGCCGGGCGCAACACCCACGAAACGCTGCTGGCCAGCTTTATCAATCATGAATCTGACATTTTGGTGGGCACGCAGATGATTGCCAAAGGGCTGGATTTGCCGCTGGTGACGCTGGTCGGCGTCATTTCGGCCGATGTGTCGCTGGGGCTACCGGATTACCGAACGGGGGAGCGCGCTTTCCAGATTTTGGCGCAGGTGGCAGGACGCGCCGGGCGTGGTTTGCTGGGTGGCCGAGTCATCATTCAAACCTATAAGCCAGAGCATTACGCCATTCAGGCGGCCGCCGAACATGATTTTGCTTCGTTTTACATTGACGAGATTCGCTTCCGCACGCAGCACAGTCTGCCGCCGTTCCGACGCATGGCGCGGCTGCTGCTGATTGATCCGGTGGATGAGCGGGGCAAGCGGGAGGCAGAGGCGCTGGCTAAGGGGCTGCGGCTGCACATTCGGGAGAAGGCACTGGCGGCGTCGGAGATTTTGGGGCCTGTGCCGCCATTTTTTAACCGCGTAGACGGCCGTTTCCGTTGGCAAATCATCGTGCGGTCTCCAGACCCCAACCGACTGCTGGCCGACTTTCCCATCCCCCCAAAATGGATGGTGGACATTGATCCAGTGAGTACATTGTAGAAAACGGAACACAGAGTTTCGCGGAGAAGCACAAAGTTACACAGAGAAAAAGAGACGCTGATTCAAGCGGATGAAAAATCGGCGTCATCAGCGTCCCATTTAACAAAGTACCCCCGTCAGAACTCGAATCTGAATCTATCGCTTAGGAGGCGATTGCTCTATCCATTGAGCTACGAGGGCAAATTTTGGGCCAGATTCCTATAAGCTAAACCTATTTCAAAACTGGCGCTTACCTAAAAGTTGCGGCATTTTCCCACAGAATGCATATAATACAGGCGGGTTTTTTGCCACTTTGTTTGCGTGCAATGGTAGCGTAAACCAGGTGTAGAAACAAAATTTTGGACGGTAAATGCACCAATCTGAACAATTACCATTTTTTGTTTACGGCACGCTGCTGCCAGACCAACCCAACTTTTACCTGTGGGACGACAGCATCATAGAGATGCAGCCTGCAAAATTTTGGGGTGGTCAACTGTACGACATGGGTTTTTACCCGATGCTGGTGGTTGAAGAGGTAGAAACGGCCGTTCACGGGCAGCTCATCACGGTACGGGCAGAAGCGTACGAAGCGGTCTTGCAGCGTCTGGACGTACTAGAAGGGTACGATCCGGCCCAGCCCGACAGCTCCGAGTACATTCGGCAACAAGTGAGCGTAACGCTGGCAGACGGCCGTTCCGCTGACGCCTGGCTGTATTTGGGACAACCAGAACTGGTAGCTGACAAGCCAGAGATACCCGGCGGCAATTGGGCCGTCTACGCGGCAGAAAACCAGCAAACTTTGCAGGAATGGTGGGAAGCCATTCAAACGGTTGCCGGATTGCACAACCCAACAACGAGCAACCCGCAGCAAAAATAAGTGTTACCAATCACAGCACGATTCACAACTCATTCCCGACATTCGATTTCCCACACCGCAGAACTATCGTTAAATACGGGAAGACTAAAAAATGAAAAAAATAGGTGTTTTAACCAGTGGTGGTGACGCCCCCGGCATGAATGCGGCCGTGCGGGCTGTTGTTCGCGCTGGCATTTCGGCAGGCGCCGAAGTTTACGCAATTTATGAAGGTTACCAGGGCATGGTGGATGGGGCCGACTGGATTCGGCGCATGGTCTGGCAAGATGTGGGTGGCATTCTGTACAAGGGCGGCACCATCATTGGCACGGCCCGCTGCGATGATTTCCGGGAGCGACACGGCCGTTTACGTGCGGCTAAAAACCTGCTCCTTCACGGCATTGACAACCTGGTGGTCATTGGCGGCGACGGCAGCCTGACCGGGGCCAACATTTTCCGCCAGGAATGGAGCAGCTTGCTCGACGAGTTGGTCGAAAAAGGCGAAATCTCCTACGAACTAGCCCAAGTACATCGAGAGCTTACCATCGTTGGGCTGATTGGCTCTATCGACAACGACATGTGGGGCACCGACATTTCCATCGGTGCCGATACGGCCCTGCGCCGCATCACGGATGCGGTTGACGCTATCTCCAGCACAGCTGCCAGCCACCAGCGCTCCTTTGTGGTGGAAGTGATGGGTCGCCGCTGCGGCTACCTGGCCCTGATGAGCGCCATTGCAACCGGGGCCGACTGGGTACTCATTCCCGAAGCGCCGCCAAACCTGGACGAATGGGAAAACAAGATGTGCTCTGTGCTGAAGAATGGTCGCGAAAACGGCCGTCGTGACAGCATCGTCATTGTGGCGGAAGGAGCGCAGGATCGGCATGGCAATGAAATTAGCTGTGGCTATGTGAAGCAAGTGCTGGAAGATCGTCTGCAAGAGGATGCGCGCGTCACCATTCTGGGACACGTGCAGCGCGGCGGTTCGCCCAGCGCCTTCGACCGCAACCTGAGCACCCTGATGGGCGCCGCGGCCGTAGACGCCATCGTCTCAGATCAATTTGTGGGTGAAGCGGTGCTGATTGGCTTAAAAGGCAACAAAATCACCCATGATTCGCTGGAAGAGTGCCTGCACAAAACCAAAGAAGTGGGCGAAGCGATCAAACGCTGTGATTTTGCGCGCGCCATGGAGCTGCGGGGTCGGGGCTTCCAGGAAGCGTTCCAAACGGTGCGCACGCTGGTGCGGGCCATTCCCCATGACCCGGAACCAGGTCAAAAGCAGCGGCGCATTGCAGTGATTAACGGTGGCGCACCCGCACCGGGCATGAATACGGCCGTTCGTGCGGCCGTTCGTCTGGGGTTAGACAAAGGCCACGTCATGCTAGGCATCAACAACGGGTTTAGCGGGTTTGCCGCTGGCGAGATTCAGGAATTTAACTGGATGAGCGTCAACGGCTGGGCCTACCTGGGCGGGTCTGAATTGGGCACCAACCGGCACATTCCAGCCAACAGCGATTTCTACAAGATTGCCCGCAACATCGAAGAGCACAATATCGAGGGTTTGATCATCATTGGCGGCTGGTCTGCCTACATTTCTGCGCTGGAGCTTTACCAACGCCGCAACAATTACCCCGCCTTCAACATTCCCATCGTTTGCTTCCCGGCCACCATAGACAACGATCTGCCCGGTGCGGAGCTGAGCGTTGGAGCTGACAGCGCCCTCAACAGCATCATCGACTCCGTGGATAAAATCAAGCAATCTGCCGTGGCTTCACGCCGCGTGTTTGTGGTGGAAGTGATGGGTGAGCGCTGCGGCTATTTGGCGCTCATGGGTGCGTTAGGTTCCGGTGCAGAGCGCGTGTACCTGCATGAAGAAGGCATGCGCCTGACGGATCTCGCCAAAGACGTTGAATCCCTGGTGAATGGCTTCAAAGGAGGCAAGCGGCTGGGCGTCATCATTCGCAGCGAGGGAGCCAACGACACCTACACCACAGACTTTATGTGCGCCCTGCTGGAAGAAGAAGGCGGCGATTATTTCACATCGCGCAAAGCGGTGCTGGGGCATATGCAGCAAGGCGGCAACCCCACGCCATTTGACCGCATTTTGGCCACGCGGTTAGCCACCAAATGCATTGGCTTCATGGAAGAAGAAATCGGCAAGCCAGAGCAGACAAGCGCCTGCATTGGCTTGCAAAGTGGCTCCTTCACGTTTACGGAGTTTCATGACATGGCGCGCCTGATGGATATGGAGAATCGCCGTCCCAAGCAGCAATGGTGGATGCAATTACGCCCGATCGCCCGGATGATGGCCAATGGCCACCAATCGCATGATGTGGAATAAACCTTTATGAAATCATATGAAGATTTGACGTGAAATACGGCCGTTACCTTGACACATCGTCCTCCGGTTACCTAAAATAAAGTCATTCCTTACTGGGGAGATTTAGGATTCAGTCCTGCATGAAACAACTTCGCCACAATCCACTGTTTGCCATCTTTCTGCTAATTGGTTTCTTGAGCCTGGGCTGTCAGGCTGCAACCATGCTGCCGGCAAACAGTGTCAGCGAGGATGAAGTTGTGGCAGCGGCAGTAGCCACCATTTCTGCCCAACCGGAACTGGCCAACATTAGCAATTCCCCCCAATCCACAGAACTTATCACCTCCGATCTTGAAAACCGGTTCATCGACATCTACAACCGGGTAAATCCAGCCGTGGTTCACATTTTTGTCTATGACGACGACAATCTGTTCTTGGGCACCGGAAGCGGCTTTGTCATTGATGGGTCGGGCCACATTGTAACCAATAACCACGTTGTGGCTGGCGGTGGCGAATTTGAAATTGTGTTTGCCAATGGCCAACGCAGCCGCGCGGCTCTCAGCGGCGCCGATGTTGACAGCGATCTGGCGGTCATCCAGGTGGAATCACTGCCCAGCGGGGTCACGCCTGTGCCCTTAGGCGATTCCAGCGCCTTGCAAGTAGGTCAGTTTGTCATTGCCATCGGCAACCCCTTTGGGGAAGAAAGCTCGATGTCCATTGGCGTTATCAGCGGTCTGGGTCGGACCATCGACAGCCAGCGCATTGTGGCGGGCGGCTCTTTTTCTATTCCCCAGGTGATTCAAACCGATGCTGCCATCAATCCCGGTAATTCTGGCGGGCCGCTGCTCAATTTGAGCGGTGAAGTCATTGGCGTGAACAGCGCCATTTTGTCTACCACGGGCGAAAATTCCGGCGTTGGCTTCTCGATCCCCGTCAACGCCGTGCGCAACATTGCGCCGGCTCTCATCGCTGATGGCGAATACACTTATCCTTATTTGGGCATCAGAATGTTTTCGGACGCCTTTACGTTGCGCCAGTTAGAAGCCTTGGATTTGCCGCCCAATGGGGTTTACGTGACCGGCGTCATTGAAGACACGCCCGCAGATAAAGCTGGCCTGATTGGCAACAATCTCACGCTTTCCTTCACGGCTGATGGTGATTACATCACGGCAATCAACGATCAGCCGGTGCGCAATTCTGACGAACTGCTTAGCTATCTCGTTTTTGAAACAACGGTTGGTGAAACGATCGAATTAACCGTCATCCGGGATGGTGAAGAAATCAAGCTGCCGCTTACGCTG
Source organism: Ardenticatenaceae bacterium (assembly GCA_020634565.1). GTDB lineage: Bacteria > Chloroflexota > Anaerolineae > Promineifilales > Promineifilaceae > Leptofilum. The sequence continues at coordinate 6,819 of JACKBN010000021.1, read as the reverse complement.
GAGGAACGGCCGTAACCCCACACGGCCTTCCCTCCAATTTTCCCTTCTTGCTAACGTAGTGGTTTTCGCTCCACCTCTCAGCCTAACATTCCACAAAACCACTGCCTTATCACAAATGTGTGTACTTTTATTTTTTTAGATAGACAGAGGAGGTCATATGATTACCCAGGAAAAATTCCAGGAATTGTTGTCTTTTGAACCTACCGAGAAACAGGTGCTTAGTCTTTACCTGAGCACAGACGGTGGTGAGGAGCCAATTGAAACCATTAAGCTAAAGGCCAAAAACCTCCTCCGAGACACCTGTGGTCTTGATGATGATGTGGCAGCGATCGAAAATTATCTCCACCACGGTTTTGACTGGAAATCTCCGGGGCTGGTTGTCTTTAGCTCCCGAGGTGGAGAGTATTTTGAGGCATTTCCAACGGCCGTTTCCTTCCGCAATCGCCTCCGTATCACCAACAAGCCTTACCTCAAACCGCTGGGGCATCTGCTGGATTACTACGCGCACTATGGCGTCATTTTGGTAGACCGGGTCGGCGCCCGATTCTACGTGTACCACCTGGGCGAACTGCAAGAAAGCGAAGGCTACATGGGTGAGGAAATCCATAAGCTGAAGCAAGGGCGCGGTTCGGCGGCCATTGGACGGCGCGGCGGCACCGGCGGTGGCAGCCGGGAAGAAGAAAACGCCCGCCGCAATTTGCGCGAGTCCGCCAGCAGCGCCGCCAGCTTTTTTGGTAACAAGCAAATTCGTCGCCTATTTTTGGGCGGCACGGCCGAAACCACAGCGCAATTCCGTGATTTGCTGCCCAAACAGATGCAAAGCTGCCTGGCAGGCACGTTTGCCATGGACATGAACGCCAGCGAACACGAGGTGCGTAAAGCTGCCCTCGATCTGCTGCAAGAAGCCAATGCCGAACGGGAAAAGAAACTGGTGAAAACGCTCATCGGGGCCAATGCTGGCGGCGGTGCGGCCGTTTTGGGACTGGATGATACGCTGCAAGCGGTGAGTAACCGGCGGGTGCAAACGCTGGTGATTAGCGATGGCTTCCGCATGCCTGGTTTTGTGGATCGCAATTCCGGTTTTGTGGTGGCCAATCTGGCCAAAAGCCCGCTCAGCGACAAAGAGCTAACGGCCGTAGATGATGTGATTGACAGTGCCTTTACCCTCAGTCTGAGTCAGGGTGCCCATGTTGAGGTCATTCGCGATGACCCTGATTTGGACAATGCAGGCAAGATTGGGGCGCTGCTTCGCTTCTAGCTAAAACGAAGATTGGAGACAGGCGATTCAAAATCAAACTGCTTGTCTCCAATCTTCTGCCTGAATGAATATCGCTGAATTTGTACACGGGCTGGCAACGGCCGTTCCCCCACCCAACTGTGCCAACCCCTATGCGGATGAACGGCCGTTTGCCAGTGAACGTCGCCATAATTTGCAAACTTATCTCAGCTGGATGGCGCAGCAGCAGCCTAAGTATCTGCTCGTGGGCGAAGCGCCCGGCTATCGTGGCTGTCGCCTGACCGGCATTCCCTTCACCAGTCCGCACCATCTTCACACGTTAGCCACCCATCTACCCACTGAATACACGAAGTTCCAGCATCCCGCCGAGTGGCCAGACATCCAGCGAGAGGCAAGCGCTACCATCGTCTGGCGCAGCATTGGCAGTTGGGAGCCGCTGCCCCTGCTGTGGAACATCTTCCCCTTTCACCCATACCAACCAGACCAATCCCAATCCAATCGCACCCCCAAAGCCAGCGAGATTGTGTTGGGACGGCCGTTTCTCCATCAACTTCGCCAACTTTTCCCTCAAACGGCTGTGGTCGCAGTGGGGCAAAAAGCAGCCATAGCTCTCACCAAATGGGAAGTGGCCCATACGGCCGTTCGCCATCCCTCACATGGCGGGGCCAAACAGTTCCAGCAAGCGTTAAATCGGCTGAAGTGAGCCATTTTTTATTGTGGAGAGGGTTCGCTTTCGGGTATAATTTTCGCCATGCCAGTCCTTACTTTCTGCTCACAACAAACACGGAGGATGTTATGAACGCGACAAATTTGCTGGATTTACGGCCGTTATCCATTGGCGAACTATTTGATAGAACGTTTCGCCTTTTCCGCAGGCACTTTGTGACCTTCATTCTAATTGCGATCATCATGCAGCTGCCGGTGGCCGTCTTGCAAATTGCCTCGGCCCTGCTCGTGAATAACCTGACCAACAATATTGTTTTCGACCCAACCGCACAAAATCCCTTTCTTAATACCGAGATTCTAGGCCCAACGCTGTTGGTTAGCTTTGGCATTGCCTTTGTCTCTTTCATCGTTACCCAAGTGGGCATGGCCGCCCTCACCCAAGCCGTGGCCGATAGCTACTTGGGCCGCAAAGTCAGCTTCGACAATGCCTTTAGCCGCATGGGCAACACCTGGTTCACGCTTATTCTGGCCTCATTTGTGGCAGGGTTATTCATTTTTGGCCTCACCATTCCCATCCTTTTGGTTTCGTTTATTCCCTGCCTGGGCGCGTTAGTGGCTCTGGTTGGGTTTTTCTTCATCGGCGCGATTGCCAGCATTCTGGTATCGCTGCTGCCACCCGTAGTGGTTCTGGAAAGAGCCGGCGCGCTAGAGGCCGTAAAACGGGCCTGGACCTTAAGCAGACTTCGCTTTTGGTGGGTGCTGGGCTATCTGGTTTTGCTCACCATCTTAACCGTCGTCATCATTTTTGGGCCTTCGGCTGTGCTGGGCTTTGCCCTGGGCACGATGCTGGGAGGCACAAGCATCCTGGTGCAAAGCATTGTGCAGCAGTCAGCGACGTTGGTGCTAACGGCCGTTTTCCTCCCCATTCGCATCGCCGCCATTACGCTGATGTACTTTGATTTGCGCATTCGCTTTGAAGGGTTTGACCTCATGGTGCTGGCCAAAGCAGGGGAATCAGCCAGCAACAATGCCTCCGACCTGCCCAACCAATCGCTGTTATGACCGCTTTTGCCCAGAATTTACGGCCGTTATCCATTGCGGAGCTGTTTGATCGATCCTTTCGCCTCTATCGTCAAAACTTTGGCACCTTTCTGGGCATTGTGGCCCTGACACAACTGCCTCTTTTTGCTTTTCAACTCATCCTGCTGATGACGCAGGGGGCAAGCACGGCTGACCTGGCGGAATTCTCAGATGTGTTGGAAGGGCCTGTCAGCTTGCTGGCTATCTTGCACATCATCGTGAGCACCTTGTTCACGCAAATCGGCGCGGCGGCTCTCATTCAAGCTATTTCAGACAATTACCTGGGCCGCAAAGTTTCTACCCTGTCTGCATTCCAGCGAATCGGCCGTTCCTGGCTCACCTTGATCTTGGCCCTGATGGTGGCGGGGCTGGTAATTGGGGCAACGGCAGTTCCCTTCATTTTGGTCTTTTTTATTCCCTGTATCGGCCAGGTGGTAGGTTTTGCGGGCGCGGTAGCCGTTATGCTGATGGGCATTGTGCTGACTTCTCTGGTTACTCCAGTTGTCGTGCTGGAAAAGAAAAGCGCTGGCGAGGCCACCAGACGGGCCTGGGAATTAGCGAAAAAGCGCATGGGCTGGATTTTGGGCTATTTGATTCTTCTTGGCCTATTCTCCACCCTGACTATTGACGGGCCAACAATTTTGTTACAATCACTTTTTAATTATTTAGCTGGCAATGCAAATTTGATGACCCAGAGTATCGTTCAACAGACGGGGAATTTGCTTTTTTCAGCACTGTTTTTACCAATTGAGCTAACTGCCATCACACTCATGTATTTTGATCTGCGCATCCGTTTTGAAGGCTTTGACCTTCTGGTGCTGGCCGAAACTGGCGATTCAACCCTGGTTGACGCCTCCGATTTAACGAGTAAAACAAGCCTATGACCGCTTTAACCAACAATTTGCAGCCGATGAGCATGTCTCAACTGTTAGACAGAGCCATTCGGCTATACCGCAATAACTTTCTTATCTTTGTGGGCATTGTGGCCATCGCCCAGATTCCAGCAACGGCCGTAAACATGATTGGCCTCTGGTTAGCCCCAACGCCAGAACTCAACTTCTCGCCCGCCGCCTCTGTAACGGACATCTGGCTGCAAACGTTAGAGAGCGCGGGCCTGGGTAACAATCCCTGGGTGTGGCTGGGGCGGCTCATCACCTTGCTGCTGGTGCAGCTAGCCACCGCCGCCATGACCAAAGCCGTGGCTGAGAACTTTTTGGGCCACAAAATTGGCTTGTTTGATGCCTACCGCAAAATCGGCCGTTCTGGCCTGACGCTACTTCTGGCCACCTTTGTGGGTGTCGTTTTGATTATTGCCATTGTCATCTGGTGGCTGGTGGTGCCTTGCCTGGGCTGGTTTACCGGCTTTGGCATTCTCTTTTTCTTTTCAGGCATCGTACTGCCGCTGATTGCGCCAGTCATCGTGCTGGAACGGCGCACCGCGCTAGAAGGTATCAAACGTGCCTGGAACCTGGCCCGGCGGCGCTTCTGGTGGATTATTGGCTTTATGCTGCTGCTGGGGCTGTTTGGGCAGCTAATTGTCACTGGCCCGGCGCTGCTCTCCGTCTTTATTGTGCAGGGAAGTTTTGGCAGTGGCCTGGACAGCAACACCGCCAATCTGGTGCAGCAGGTCATTTCTTTGCTGCTCAACCTCATCTACCTGCCGCTGCGGTTGGCCTGCGTGACGCTGCTTTATTTCGACATGCGCGTGCGCACCGAAGGGTTCGATCTGGCGGTGCTGGCGCTCAGCGATGACGCCAACGCCGACAATCTGGCGCTCACAGCCCCGGGCCTTGGCCAGAGCATAATGCCTAGCTGGGAAGAGTTTGGTTATTTTGCGCTGATCACAGTGGCTTTTGTGGTTCTTTATATTGCCCTCGTGCTGGGCGTTGTGGTGCTTTCGCTGGGAATAGGCGGGCTTTGATGGAACGTTGGGGGAAAATCGGCCGTTTTCTTTGGGGGCTGCTTGTAATCAGTTTGCTACTAAGCGGAAAAATAGTCTGGGCACAGCCAGGCGCCATGCCGCTGGATGAATATTGGCAAACCATCGCCCAGATTCGGGACGAGCTCAACAGCGCCGCTGAAGACGAGACGGCCGTCCGCGAAACGGCCGTTTCCACCCTCAGCAACATTACCCAAATCGAACTGGCAGACGGCCGTATGCAACCCATCGACCACAGCTATTTTATTCGCCAGCTGGAAAACGAGGCGGTGAGCAACGAGGCGCTGGCCACGTTGTTTACTGTCTATCATGGCAGCCGATTAGGCTGGCCAGAACCCAGCCTGCCCCAATTAGATGAAGCGGCGCTGGACAATATTTTGAGCCAGCCGGAATTTGATTACACCCCAGAAGAACCCAACTTTTTTCAAAGGCTGTGGCAAGATATTCGCCAGCGCATTGAAGATTTTTTCCTGAATTTGTTTCCAGAAGGCAGCGGTAGCAACTTGCCCATCAGTGACTTGCTGGTTATTTTGGCAGCGGTGTTGGTCATTGGCGTGCTGGCCTACGCCATGCGCGGCCTCATCACCGATTTCACAGCCGATGCCGCCATGAGCGCCGAGGAGGAGCTGGGCGGTGAACCGCTCTCGGCCGAAACGGCCCTGCAAAAAGCCCAAACGCTTTCTTCTGAGGGGGATTATCGAACGGCCGTACGCTACCTCTACCTCTCTGCCCTGCTGCTGCTAGAAGAGCGCGGCTTGCTGCGCTACGATCGCTCACTCACCAACCGCGAATATTTGCGCAGCGTCGCCAATCGGCCTGAACTGGCTGCCACTTTACGCGAGGTCATCGACGTCTTCGACCGCGTCTGGTACGGCTTCCAAACGCTCAGCGCCAGCGAATACGACACGTATGCCCGGCGTGTAGAAACGCTCCGGCAGCAAAAGGAGACGCGATGAACCGTTTGAGTCGCGGCCTTAGCCGGGATGCCTGGTTGGCTTTAATTCTCTTCCTGCTGCTGGCCATTTTCACCACCATCAGCGTCATTCAGCAAGCGCAAGCAGCCTTGGTGGACCCGCCGCTGGCCTCCTTTTCCACACAGCCGCAGGGTAGCCGGGCGCTGTGGCTTTACCTGGAGTCGCAGAAAATCAAGCTGACAGATTCTGTAGGCAGCGCTTTTGAGGTGCCCTCTGGCATCGACCTGGCCCTGGTTTTAGAGCCGACGGTCGCTTTTACCGCTGGCGAATGGGAACTGCTGCACGGCTGGGTAGAGGATGGCGGCACGCTGCTTCTCGTCGGCAGTGGCAACAACATCATCACGCTGGCGCGAGAAGTGGATGTTAATTATTCATTGGCCCCTTCGACGGATACGGCCGTTTCTAACCAAACCCCGTTCCTGCAAGCGCCGAGCCTCAACACCATCCAGGCAGAAACGCGCTACTATTTGCGACCTGACCGCGACGATTTTGTGACGCTGCTGGCCAACCAGACGGGCCAACCCACCGCGATTGCTTTTGCCGAGGGAAACGGCCGTATCATCCTCACCACCATCGCCGAACCATTCAGCAATCTGGGGCTGCAAACAGAGGGCAACGCGGAATTGGTGCTGAATCTCATCAACGCCGCGCCGGATGTCACCAGCATTTGGTTCAACGAGTGGCACCACGGCATTCGCCCCGAAACCGAAGGGGAACTTACTTCTAGCAACTGGCTCCAGCGCACCCCAGGCGGGCGGGCGCTGCTGCTGGTACTGGCCATCATTTTTATCGGCCTGGTGCTGCGTGGACGCCATTTTGGCCGCCCCGTGCCGCTGGGCAAAGACATTGTGCGCCGTGCTCCGCTGGAGTACATTACCGGCATTGCCAATTTGAGTAGACGCGCGGGACACAGAACGGCCGTC
>JACKBN010000020.1 GCA_020634565.1 Ardenticatenaceae bacterium | reverse complement strand
TGGCAAGCACAGTGGCGTTCACCGTGTTATCAGCGGTGCTCTTCTGGCTTAACAAGTTGGCTCTCCGCCCGTTGCTTCCGGTTGTGGGGCGTGCTTTGGCGGGAACGGCCGTTCTCACCCTTCTCATCCTCATCATCCGCCCCCTCATTGCCTCGTCCATTATTTTCCTGCTCGTCGGCGGAACCGTTGGCACCGTGAGCTACATCGCTTTGAACCTATTGCTGGGCGGCAAAGAGATTCCGGCGCTGCTTCGCCTGCTGCGCAAACAGCCGGTTTAAGCATTATTTCTGCCCATTTTCATGCTGCCAAACGGATTAAAAGACAATCTCTGAACACAAGTTCAATAAACAAAACTCGATCTTGACACTTTAGAACGTTCGTGCTAAACTCCTCGAAGTCACACCCCAACTAGATTAATTACTCAATGCAGTTTTTGTTCCTGCCATAAGGCTGGCCATCTTTCCTGCTGCATTGCGACCAAAGGAGAGTTCTCATGGCAAAAAAATCAGACAACAATGGAGACGGCCGTAACAGCACCCTGGAAAAAACGCTAGATTCCATTACCAAACGATTCGGCGAAGGCACAATTATGCGTTTGGGAGAAGCACACAGCATGCAGGTGGAAACCATTCCCACTGGCTCCATATCCTTAGACATTGCTCTCGGCGTGGGCGGTTTGCCCCGCGGGCGAGTCATCGAAGTATACGGGCCAGAATCCTCAGGTAAAACCACACTTTGTCAACACGTCATAGCTGAAGCGCAACAGCGCGGCGGCCTTTGTGCATTCATTGACATGGAGCACGCCCTCGACCCCAACTATGCTGCCAAAATCGGGGTGAATATTGATGATTTATATGTCTCTCAACCTGATACAGGTGAACAGGCGTTAGAAATTGCGGAAGCACTCATACGTTCCGGCACGATGGACGTGGTTGTTGTAGACTCCGTGGCGGCATTGGTCCCTCGGGCAGAAATTGAAGGCGAAATGGGCGACTCCCATGTCGGTTTGCAAGCGCGACTCATGTCACAAGCGCTGCGTAAACTGTCCGGCGTGATTAAGCAAACAAACACCATTGTTATTTTCACCAATCAGCTCCGTTCCAAAATTGGCGTCATGTTTGGCAGCCCAGAGACGACCAGCGGTGGCAATGCCCTAAAATTTTATGCCTCCGTACGGCTCGACATTCGTCGTATTCAGTCCATCAAAGCGGGCAACGATGTCATTGGCAACCGCACACGTGTTAAGGTGAAAAAGAATAAAGTGGCTGCTCCCTTCACCGAATGTGAATTTGACATCATGTACAACGAAGGTATCTCACTCACGGGCGACGTACTGGATCTTGCTGTTGAATACAGCATTGTAGATAAGCGAGGTGCCTATTTCCGTTATGGCGAAACCCTGTTGGGGCAAGGCCGTGAAAATGCGAAGGTGTTCCTGGCTGAAAACCCAGAAATACTGGATGAACTCGAATTCCTTATTCGGCGCGAAGCTGGGCTCCCCACGACAGATTTTGAAAACGTGCAAGTAGAAAATGGCGCTGTGGCTGAAGACGCGGTTTTCTAACAGAGCATAGAAAAAATCAAAAATGTATCTAAAAAAGGTCTGCATGGTTTATCTGGCAGACCTTTTTTATTGCTTTGCCCTCTTTTTGACATGACATAGAGGCTTGCTATAATTGCAACAGACTCAATTCTGGGCATAACTCTACAAAATTTGCTGTGTTTTGTCCCCAACGAACAACGAAAATTTAACATTAAAAAACGCAGAATAGACCATTTAGCTGTTCTCGCGTAGGAGAATCTTGTCATGAGTGAAGAAACCGCCGAAACAATGGAGTCCGCTGCTCCAGAGGTCACACCAACCAGCATCAACGATCTCAAACCAAAAATGCAACTTAAAGGCACCGTGAATCGGTTGGAACTGTACGGGGCCTTCATTGACTTGGGTATTGGTACCAATGCCCTGATCCACATTTCTCAACTGGGTAAAGAACATGTAAACCGCGTTGCTGATGTATTGAACATTGGCGATGAGGTTTCGGTTTGGGTAGACAAAGTTGACCCGCAGCGTGAGCAAATCATGGTGACCATGATTCCGCCGCTCGACGTGGAATGGAATGAACTGGATAAAGGACAAGTGTATACGGGTACCGTAAAGCGCCTGGAAAATTTTGGTGCCTTTATAGACATTGGCGCCGAGCGCGAAGGTCTGGTACATATCAGCGAGTTGAGCCACAACTATGTGAAACATCCCTCTGAAGTGCTTACCGCAGGCGATGAGGTTCAGGTTCAGGTATTGGGCTTTAGCAAGCGCAAGCGCCGCATTGACTTGAGCATCAAAAATCTGCTTGAGAAACCGGAATCGGCTGCCAACGAGGCAACTCCTGCTGAAGTTTACGAATTCGAGGAAGAAATCGAAGAAGAAATGCCAACAGCTATGGAATTCGCCCTACGCCAGGCAATGGGTGACGATTTGCCAGTTCGTACCAGAAAACAAGGTGGCAAGAAAAGACGCAAACGGGACAAGAGTCGGTCTCAGCAGGAAGATATTCTTAGCCGCACGCTTCAAGTTCAGCATAACGGCTAAAATCTATATTGCACAACCATTTAGTAGAAATTAAAAAGACCTGAAAATCAGGTCTTTTTTTTTGTAGCTGCCAACTTTTGGTGCAGTATCACCATTCCGCAGGTGTGTGCGATAAATCAATGATAATTTCAGACTCGGTGCCGTCAATCATACGCTCGATGGGATAGGGCAAGTTATCAAAGAGGTACCACATTGGCGTGTTGTCATTTTGCACCATGCCGATGACTTTTTCTGCTCCCGTAATCTGTGCCAATTCCAAAATCATGGTCAGCAAGCGCTTCCCGATGCCCTGACCTTGCCGATCATCACGTACAGACATGGCTACTTCGGCTATGCTGTCAGAGAGCCACACAATTCGTGCCACGCCAACGGTCACTTCTCCTTCACCGGGCAATACGGAAAATGCTATGAGCCCAAGCTGTTCATCGGGAACGGCCGTTGCTATCTTGTTTGCTTCTGCCCACACTTGTTGCGGGGGCACGTTGTCTGTTGGTTGGTGAAAGCGCCGATAGCGACTTTCTGAGCTCATGTGCTCAAAAAGATCGACCAAATGGGGCGCGTCCTTCTGGCGCAGTAAACGAACCCAGACAGCTACACCATCTTTGGCCATAAAACGTTTTGCTAATCGTGCTGCTCGTGTTGCCAAACAATACCTCCGAAATTATAACGCGGTGCGTTATTGAGTCAGAAGATTATCATAGAAAACGGCCGTGATCAATAAGCAAGATGTCAGAAAGAGAACGCTGTCTGAGGGAAATTTATACTAATACGGCCGTTTTCCGCGCCATTATTTCTATATCTCATCCTCCCCAGATCAATCTAAACGCCCTACTCTCCGAGCAACAGAACACCCATTTCGAAACGTGATAAATGTCAATTGTCGGACCTGAGTACAAAATTTATACTGTCTGCTGTGTCCGTTTTGCCAACGCGGGTAACGGCCGTTTTACCAACCAGTTTCAATACAGCCAAATCGGAGGGTTCAATGAAACATACACAGATACTTTTAACGATCACATTGCCATTCATCCTGCTTAGCCTCTTTTTCACCACCTTACAAACCAATGCTAGCCCAACCGCTACATTTATCGTCAATAGCACCGTCGATGCTGTGGATGCAAATCCGGGAGATGGTGTGTGTGAAACGGCCGTAACTGACCAGTGCACTTTACGAGCGGCCGTTATGGAAGCCAACGCCTTAACCGGCCAAGATACTATCACTCTCCCAAGCAACACCTACAATCTCACAATTTCAGGAGAAGAGGAAGATTTAGCAGAAACTGGCGATCTTGACATCACAGACGATCTATTTCTAAATGGTGATAATGCCCTGACAACTATAATTAATGGTTCGGGAAATGATCGCATCTTTCATATCATTTCTACAGGCAGCATCAATGTCTCAATGAGCGACATAACCATACAAAATGGCGTTTTTGATGAGGTTTCGGACGTTGCCGAGCCAAATGGGGGTGGTATTTATATTCCTCAGCAAGAAGCAACAGTTTCTATTATAGATACAATCTTTCTAAATAATCGGGCATTTGGTTCTTCCTTCTCCGGACGTGGGGGTGCCATCTACAATGCTGGCTCTTTACAGATTAGTAACACCAATGTATTTACCAATGGTAGCCCCGGCGGGCATGGCCTTTACAACTCAGGCGATCTAGTCGTAACAAATAGTGATTTTGGTTTTAACTCAATTGAATTTGCTGGACCTGGTGGAACCATTTACAACACAGGCAAATTAGATGTAAATGGAACTGCATTCCACAACAATTACTCTTATGCTGGCGGCGGTGTCCATAATAGTCCAACTGGCGTAGCAACATTGGATAATGTCGATATTTTTAGCAATACAGTGTATCTAAATGGAGGGGGAATATTTAATTTTGGCACGATTACAGTTACCAATAGCATCATCCGTAACAACGACAATAGCACCAGTCCGGGTGGGGGCATTAGCAATTTTGGCATTTTCTATCTGAACAACAGTAAGGTTCACCATAACACGGCAAAAGGACTTGCTATTGGCGGAGGCATCGCCATTTCCAACGGCGTCTTCGATATTAGTAATTCGACCGTTTACAGTAACAGCGCTGACATCGGCGGAGGTATCCACCTGGAAGATGGTGAATTATTATTAAACAACAGCGTCATCTCGGGCAATGTGGCCACCACAATGGGTGGAGGAATCTACACAATCAAGCCATTCTTAGTGGAGCAAAGTGAAATCTCTGACAATTTAGCACAGGAAGGGGGCGGAATCTATGTGGATGGCGCAACCTTAACCATCACAACTAGCACCATCCAAAATAATCAGGCAAATCGCGCCGCTGGTATTGGGCTTTTCAATACATCCCATGCAACAATGCAAGATTCCACACTTTCCTATAATTCTGCCATCACAGAAGGAGGAGGTTTATTTATAGATTCCACATCTATGGCCTTCATAACTTCCTCAACCCTTAGCTATAACTCTGCGGCATCTGGCGGAGGTATTTACAATGATGGCTTGCTTGATGCGACGAACGCAACAGTTAGCAATAATACTGCCTCTTCAGAGGGGGGAGGTGTCCGGCATGGCGCTACAGGATCTAATGATGTCACTTTAATAAACGTAACATTGGCTGAAAACGATGCACCAAGCGGAAGCGGTATCTACCTTGCGGACTTTACATCGGTAACGATTACTAACACGATTATTGCCAACAATGGCGTAGAAAATTGCAATTTGGTACTCACAGCCACAAGCTATAGTCTGGAAGACAGAAACGATTGCGGTTTTGTTGGAATAGGTGATCAAATTAATACAGCACCAATGCTGGGTCCATTGCAAAACAACGGTGGCAATACGGAAACTCATGCTTTACTTAGTACCAGTCTCGCAATAGACGCGGCAGAAGAAAGTATCTGTCCTGCAACAGACCAAAGGGGTGTAACACGGCCGTTTGATGGTGATGACGACGGTACGGCCGTTTGCGATGTGGGGTCTTATGAATTCCAAAGTTCAAGTGAGCAATATATCTTCCTGCCCCTCCTCCTAAAACCCTAAACAATACGCGCCACAGGGATGTAGCTTCCTTCGTCATCAAATTTATGGGGGTGGAAATGGCCGTTTTGGCCGTTTCCCCCCCCTTTGCAACCTTTCTCCAAACCCTGCGTATAAACCAATGTAACGCCACAACGTGGCGCTTGCCACACCTGTGGCACCAAATTAGTAACCAACATCCAGCAGCGCACGAACTCATTAATCTGCGAAATCTGTGGATAAAAATTTTTGCAAGGAAGGTAACGCAAACATGAGCCCGAAAAAGCAAACCGATAAGTACGAAGAACTCAAAACATCCTTAGAAACACTCCCCCACATTAGCCCAACCCAGGTTGAACACTGGGTCCACATGCAAAAAGTACTCGACCAGACGCGCGATTACCTCATCCGCGCCGTGCCCCAGGCACAGCAAAGCGTGGACGAAGCGCAAAAGATTCTGGCCCAGCGCACCTACACCCTCGTCTTTTTCGGCGGTACGGGCGTAGGCAAAAGCACCCTCATCAACGGCTTGCTGGGGCGTAATTTGCTGCCCACTGGGGCCGTAACGGCCGTTACCGGCACCATCGTCTACATCGAACAAGCCAAAGAAGGCGAAGCCGAATCCCTCGTCCTCACCTACTGGACGCAGGATGAATTTGCCCAGCGCGTCCGCCGCCTCTGCCAACTGGCCGAGATTGACGGCTTCGACATCATCAACGACGGCGAGCGCGAGCAAGCCCGCGAAGCCATCCAGCAAATCATGGCCGATGGGGCCGACAACGCCAAAACCGAGCGCGATGAATATCTCGAAATCCTCATCGACTGCATCGACTCCTACGAGCACAACAAAGCGCTCTACGCCGATGGCCCCCGCCCGCGCCGCGCAGCCTGGCCCTGGACAACGAAGATTCCCTGCGCCACCTGCGCGAAGACGGCTTCAAAGGCAGCCAGCAGCGCCAAATCCGGCTCATCAAATCCGCCACCTTCAAGATTCAGCCCAAAAACGGGCAAGAAAGCTTGCTGATGAACGGCTACCTGCGCATTGTCGATGTGCCCGGTTTGGGCGCAGGCATGAAGCTGCACGAAGCGATCACCCTCGAAGAAATGAAGCGCGAAGACGCCATGATCGTCCTCGTCACCGACGCCGGTCGCCAGCGCGTGGACGAGCTGAAATCGCTCTCCGCTGTCAACTGGATTAAAGAAAATCGCCTCTTCGGCCTGAGCGGTGGCGATTTGGATGAAGCCGCCAGCAAAATCTTCCTGGCCGTCAATGGTGGCAACGTGCGCCAAGCCTTCGACCGCCTGAACTCTGGCCTGCCAGAAGCAGAGCTGGAAGTGAAAGAGGTCACCCGCTACATCGCCCCCAACTACTGGGAACGGTACCGGGATCGCGGCCACAATCGGCCCTACTTCCTGGTGATGGCTCCACCCGCGCCCTGTACGTGCAGGACCCGGACAACGCGCCAGACGAATTCGCCAGCGAAACCGAGCGCATCATCAAGGTATTCCGTGACCAGTTGGGTCAGGTCAACGCCAGCGATCCGCTCGATCCGGAAACAGCCGCTGCCCTCCTCAAACTGAGCGAAGTGCCGCTGCTGCGCGAAAAGCTGATCACCTTCATTAAAACCGAGCGCGTGCGCAGCCAGCTGCGCGAAGCGGCCACCCGCATCCGCAACAGCCTGCAAGCGCTGCGCTTCTACTATGAAAAACAGCTGGCCCATCGCGGCGTACACCCGCCCTTTGCCAACAGCTGGGAGCAGCTGCAAGAACGCCGCTTCGAGAACGTTATCATTCGCCAGCAAAAGAGCTGCCGCGTGCTTTCCACAACGCGCTGCTGGAGCTGAACAATCGGACAAACAGCGACGGCCGTTTCCGCAACATCCTGCGCCCCACCCTCAACGGCATCAAGGGCATGGTCCAAGACGCCGTGCAGCGTGAAGTGGAAACGCTGCTAGAAAATTACGGCACCGAATATTGGGACGACCGCGACGTCACCTACGACAACCTCATCTGGGGCAGCAGCGGCATCGAAATCCCGATCAAGCGCATCCTGTTCCAGGTAGAGCTGATCATGCAGGATTCCGTCTCCAAGTTCATGCCCGAAGCCGCCGAAGTGATTACGGCCGAATTGGAACGCACGCTAGAGGCTCATGAAATCCTGAGCCGCCTGCGCCGCGCCGCCTACGAGCAGGAATACAACTACGCCATCCCTGGCGAAACGGCCGATGGCTTGAATCTCGATGAGGCGTTTAACGTTTTGGTGGAGCGCGTCGAGCGCAACTTCCGCCACGTTTGCCAGCAGGCCACGATGTACGAGCTGATGAAACCAGAACGCTCCGTACACCATCGGCTGGACGAAGGCGAGCGGGAACTGTCGCTGAATACCAACGAGCGATTGCTGGACGTGGCTCTCAACGGTGTAGAGTCAGTCCGTCGTGAAATGGCGGCTAACATGCCCTCGGCTAACAGCACGCAGGCTGCTGCCGCACCCGCCGCTGTTGCCGACGAACCAGAAATCAACATCTCCATCCTGGATGAACCGGCCCAACCGGAAGACCTGGGCATTAGCTTGATTGGCGACTCTGGCAGCGCCACGCCGCAAGCTGATCTGGAGATGAGCTACGCCGACAAGCTGGACAACGTCGCCGTGAAGGTGAACCGCATCTTTGGCGAGATTCTCAACGACCTGTTCAGCGACGACGACCTGCTGCCTCGGCTGCGCCGCCTCTTCTGGCTGGAAGCCACCAAGGCCGAGCGGGACTTCAACACCCACATCGTCAAGCCGATGCTGAAGCAGCACGACCGCAACCTGCAAAAACCGGAACTGCGCGAAGCGATGGAAATGGACCTGGAAAACGTGTCCGACCTCGAAGAGCTGATGCGCGTCTGGGACGGGCTGCACAAGCTGGAAAATAGCTTAGCTATCTAAAATCGTATCACGGTAGGGGCAGGTCTGAGACCTGCCCCTACAAATTAGGAACGTCTCATGACAGACCTTGCCACACAACCATTTACTAAAACAACTCGATGACGCCCACCTGCCGGTTTTTGCCGTGCGGCTGACCAACTGGCTCATTACTGACCTAAACGCCAGTAGGGGCGATTCGGGAATCGCCCCCGATTTCACCGAATCGCGGGCCAAAGCGCTGCTGCGCGCGGCGGGCGTGGTGGATGATCCCACCCTGCACGATTTTGCGCGGTTGGTCGATGGCGGCGGTACGGCCGTTCGCCTCGCCCTCCACGATTTGCTTGATGAAACTGGCCTGATTGAGGATGAAGAAGTAACCGCCCTGGTCAACGACCAGCGCCGCCATCTCCAATCTCCAGTCTCCGATCCATCTCCTGGCTATCTCTGAGCATCGCTGCCCACGCCTGGAAAAGTGGCTACCCACTCTACCAGCTCGACCCGGCTTCGCCTCCTGGCGAATACAGCCCGGCGGGACAGCTCATCAAGCGGGCGGCCACCTTTTTGCGGCAGCAAATCCAGCGCAGCGCCACCGAGCGGGACAAGCTGGGCAAAAAACTGGCCTACAACCCCGGCGACGGCACGCCTTCGCTGGAAACCATGCCCAACAGCCAACCCATCGCCCCGGTGCCGCCGCACTTCCGCCCACCGATTCCGGTGCGCTACCCGGAAGTATCGCGGGAAACGCTGCAGGTCAACGAAAATGAGCAAACATCGAATCAGGGCAACGTGACGCGCAACGCGCCGCTCACCATCACCAGCGACGACATTCAGCCCGCCAACCAGCGGCCCGTGCGCATGCCAGAGATTCGCATTCGCGCCGACCAGGTGCCGCAAGGACGACAATCGCGGCCAACGCAATCCCGACCACAGCCAAGCAGCAGTGGCGAGAATTTGGGAACGGCCGTGCGTCAACGATTCAAGCGGGACAAAGAACCATTGCGCAGCACCAAACTCCGCATCATCGTGCAGGATGTGCAGGATGGCCCCGGACTGTACGGCATTCAGGTGCAGGTGCGCTGCAAAGGGATCAACGCCCACGTGGCTGGCACCACCAACCGCGACGGCGTCTTTTTGTGCGAGCTGCCCGTGCGCGTTCACTCCGGCCTAACCTACGACGTGGACATCACCTGGCCCCGCGACCTGGGCGGCGAAGTCGAGCGCAAATCGGTCACGCTAAACGTAGATCGCACCGAATTTAAGCTGCCCTTTTTCCGGCGGCTTTCATAAAAAAGTGCTTAAGTTTTCAAGTGTCACGTGTTCATGAAATTAAAACCTGACACTTGAACACCTAAACACTTGGACACTGACAACAACCCAAAATCGTAAAACATTATGACTGAAACAACCGAACCAATCATCATCACCGATCCCGATAGCGACCGGTACCACACCTTTGGCTACATCAGCTGGTGGCAGCAGGAAGTGGTGCGCAACGCCACCATTCTGGTGGTCGGCGCGGGGGCACTCGGCAACGAGGTACTCAAAAATCTAGCCCTCATGGGCATTGGCAACATCATCATCGCCGACTTCGACACCATCGAAGACAGCAATCTCAGCCGCTCCGTGCTGTTCCGCGCCTCGGACCGGGGCCGCCGCAAGGTAGACGCCGCCGCCGAGCGCGTAAAGGAACTCAACCCGGACGTCAACGTGAAAACATGGCACGGCAACATCAATTTTGAGATGGGGCTGGGCGTGTTTCGCCACGTAGACGCCATCATCGGCTGCCTGGACAACCGCGAGGCGCGCCTCTCCATCAATCGCTTTAGCTGGCAAATAAATCGGCCGTGGGTCGATGGGGCCATTCAGGAGCTGATGGGCATCGTGCGCGTTTTCTGGCCCGGCCAGGGCGCCTGCTACGAATGCACCCTCACGGACATGGATTACCAGATCATCAATCTGCGCTACTCCTGCCCGCTGCTGGCGCGGCAAAACATTTTGCAGGGCAAGGTGCCCACCACGCCCACCAGCGCCTCGATTGTGGCGGCGATGCAAACGCAGGAAGCGCTCAAGCTGATCCACAACATGGAAGTGCAGCCGGGCAAGGCGGTGATGATCAACGGCCTGACCAACGACATTTACACCACAGAATACCCTGTCAAAGAGGGCTGCATGAGTCATTCGCGGCTGGAGCCAATTGTGGAGGTTGAGGACGGTACGGCCGTTTCCACCACCCTCTCCGATTTACTCACCATCGCCCACGAAAAGCTGGCCGATGACGCTGTGCTCGAATTCGACGGCGAAATTGTGACCACCATGCACTGCCTGGACTGCGGCGAAGCGTTTCCCCATCTTCAAAAAGATGGCGCGGCTGTACGAAAACGAATCCGTTTGTCCCAACTGCGGCGGAAGGCGTGAAATGCGCATGACCCACCGCATCGACGGCAGCGAGGATTTCCTGGATCGCACCTTGGCAGAGATGGACGTACCGCCCTTGGGCATTATTCGCGCCCGCAGCGCCAGCAAAAAAGAAAGCATTTACCTGGAGCTGACAGGCGATAAAGAGACGTTTTTGAAGTTTGACTAGCGGGAAAGAGAAGTTGAACTTTTTCCAAAAGTTCAACTTCTAACTGAGTGCAACCCCCGGCAGAAAACTACGTATTAGAAAGTGAATTACCAAGTTGATTTGATCCTATTCCACCGCAAACCTGGCGCGTGGCCCGAGAAACAATTCAACCCATTAGAATGGAGGCTATCATAAAATGGCAAGCATAAAAACAATTATCTACGATCCCACCGGCTCAAAAAAGACCCCGGTTGAACTACCAGACGACGTGCCGATGCGGCGTTTGATTCCTGCGCTGGTTAGCAAAATGGGACTCCCCACCAGCCAGGGTGCAAACCCAATCACCTACCGCCTGGACCATCGTTCCTCCGGCAAGCGGCTAAGCGAAGACGAATCATTGTCCGATGCCGGCGTGGTCGAAGACGATATCCTGAGCCTGTTCCCGGAAGTTACCGCCGGTTAAACAGTATTCGGTAAGCAGTGAGCAGTAATCAGTAAAAACAAACTGAAAAAGATTATGAGAGACTTTGAGACTGGAGAATGGAGACAGCAAGCCAATTTGCTCAATCTCCAATCTCTAATCTCCAGTCTCTAAATTGATAAAACCATGTCCTTTGATATTCGTGAAACCAGACTGCGCAACGACCATGAACGGATTCGGGCGCTTGTCAATCGCAGCGAGTTTATTCATATTCTCACCACGGAAGGCGATCCGGTAGAGAAGTATCTGATTCGCTTCACCTGTAACGGGGTGGAGAAGATCAATTCCGCCGGGAAGCCGCAGCTGCGGGACGTGCATGAGGTGAGCATTTACCTCCATGCCGAGTACCCGCTGAAGCAACCGCAGCTCAAGTGGCATACGCCTATCTTCCATCCCAACATTCATGTAACCGGGGCCGTTTGCATCGGTGCGTGGTGGGCAGCCAAAACGTTGGATGAGCTGCTGCTGACGCTGGGTGAGATGATCCAGTACAAAAACTACGATCCCAAGGATCCGATGAACTCGAAGGCGGCTGCCTGGGCTATGCGCAATAAGCAGCTTTTCCCCATCGACCGGCGCAGCCTGAAAGGGCAATCGCTGGAAGATTTGATTAAGCTGGGGGAGGAAGAATCGGATGAACTCGGCATCAACTTCCTTTAACGGCCGTTCCACCACCACAGACGCCGAACCGATGATTGGCCAGCCAGAAATAGACAGTTTGCCGGAACGGCCGTTAACCGACCTGACCCGCAACGCCTCATCTGCATGGTCACCAACCCGCTGCCAATCAGGTGGTCGTGAGCCATCGTCAGCAAGCGCTGAGCCAGATTCGGGCGCACAGCATCAGCAATTTGCGCTCAGAGCTGGGCGGCGTGCTGCTAGGCCATGCTTACCGCGATGGCGAGCAAATGCTGGTGGAAGTGATTGCTGCCCTGCCCGCTCGCAACGACGATCATGGGCCGATCCATTTCACCTTCACCGCCGATGCCTGGAGCCAGATCCATCACGAACGGGCGGCGCAATATCCCGATTTGGAGATTGTCGGCTGGTTCCATACGCATCCGGGGCTGGGTGTTTTTTACTCCAGCGATGATGTGGTGGTGCATACGGCCGCTTTCACCCTGCCCTGGCACGTGGGGCTGGTGGTCGATCCGTTGGGCAATGAAGCGAGCTATTTTGGCTGGCAAGACGGCCGTCTCGCCCCCATCCCTGGCTATTTTGAGCAGCTAGACACGCAAGAAAAACCGATCGTGCCCTGGCGCGTGGCCAAAACCGAAGTGTGGCACACGCGGGAAACGGAGCAATTTTACGCTTCCTATGAAGGCCGCAGCGAGGATGCCGACGTCATGTCTGCCTCGTACCGGCTGTCCCACGCGCTGCCGATTTCTAACGGCGTATTGTTGGGGATTGTTGGCTTTGTCATTGGGTTTTTTTTGCTTTTTGGCTGGGTGGTGGCGCTCAATCAGCAGGTCAACAGCCTGGAAAGCGTCGTCGCCACGCTGGCAGATGAAACGTCGCTGAATGCGGCCGTTTGCCCCAACCCCAGCCTACGCATCCTGGCTCCCACAGTTGAAAGCAGTGTGCAGGGCGGTGGCAAGGTAGCGATTTTTGGTACGGCCGATCTAACCAACGCCGCTCGCTACCAAATTGAAATTCGTCCCGCGGGCAGCGAACTGTGGGAACTGGCAGGCGTACAGCGTCGCCAAACCGACCTCGGCTTGTTGCTCAATTGGGACACGCGTGAGCTACCTTTGGGAGTTTATGATGTGCGGTTAACGGCCGTTGATCGACAAAATATCCCTCTGGCAAACGTAGCAAGCTGCCAAATCACTTTAGAGCTAACCCCTTAATAGGACGCAGATTACCCTGATTTCCCTGATAAAGCATCAAAAATCAGTTTGATCAGGCAAATCAGCGTCCGATTATTTTTTCTGGACTTATTTATGACCGAATCAACTATGACCCATTATGTGGCGATTATTCAAATACATTTGCCGGGGCAAGAAACGGCCGTATCCGCCAATATCCGCCTGACGCCCACTGAACTGGTGCCGGTGGATGGCAGCTACAAAACGCTGCATGAATGCACCCTGGCCGAACTGCAAGCGTTCGCCGACCAGACCGAAGCCGAAATCTGGCAAACGTATGGCGAAATCAAGCTAGCGGATCTGGTCAAAGACAGCACCATCAAGATGGCGATGGACGTGGTAGATCCTGCTGGCGAACCAGTTGCCCCATCACGCGAGTGGTTGGCTAAAATGGTGGTGGAAACGGCCGTTTCCATCCCTGAAGCAAAAATCGTCGAAGATGAAGCAACTGAGGAAATCAAGTCCGAATCGGATGAATCGGTTGAAGAAATTGTGGAAGAAACGGCCGTTACGCCTGAGCCCGAACCGGAACCTGCACCAGAGCCATCGGAACCCGTTGCTGAAGCCAAAGGTGACGTAGACAACATCGTGGTGTCGGAGCCGGAGCCGGTTCATGAAGAGGTAGAGGCCCAGCCAGACACGACCGAAAGCGGGGCAGTCATCGCTCCCAGTCGGGCGCGGGTGCGCCTTGCGGGTCGGTATCTGCCCATAGGCGATCCGACGCCCGCTGCCGTAGACATCACCATTGAAGAACCGGCGCTGCGGGCTTCGCAGGCACACGCGCTCAGCAGCATGAACCGCGAAGTGGCCGGGGTGCTTATCGGACCGCGCCCAGAGAAACAGCCAGACGGCCGTTATCGGGTACACATCCTGGACACGATCATCGCCAAGTACACGGTGATGCACGGGGCCAGCGTCACCTACACACCAGAAAGCTGGCGCTACATGACCGACAAGCTGCACGAACGGTATCCAGATGAAACGGCCGTTATCGTCGGCTGGTATCACACCCATCCCGGCTTTGGCATCTTTTTGTCGGGGATGGATTTATTTATTCACCAGAACTTTTTCACGCAAATCTGGCACGTGGCTTTTGTGCTGGATCCGCGTGCCCAAACCAGCGGCTTTTTCAGCTGGAACCGCGAGAAAACGCAAGTCTCCCGCCATAATTTTCATTGGCCAGACTGGGCAGCGGGGAGTTGGTGAGTCGGTAATCAGTAAACGGTAAACGGAAATGAGTGTTCGCTTTTACCGATAACTGATTACTGTTAACCGATTACCGTTCTGCTATAATGCTCAAAATGGACGAACAGGAAATGCCACCCCTCACCATCACGAATAACGACATTCAAGAGGCCAATCAACTGAGCCTGCACTGCCCCATTTGCGCCAATCCGGTAGAGAAATTTGTGGAAGACACGGATTTGCAGCCGGTGATATGCGCCAAATGCGGCACGCTGTACCACAAAACGTGTTGGGAACAGGGCGGCGGCAAATGCGCCGTGCTCGGCTGCGGCCACGACAAATTCAAAGTACACGGGGTGCCCGCCAGCCCGGTGCTGAGTATTAAATACACAGATTTGCCGAAGCCGTCAGTGAACGGCCGTTCCAGCCAGCAAACCAAGCAGCTCAAAGAGCAACAGCGCCGTCAGGTCGAACAACTGCGCCGTCCTAGTTTGCTGCGCCGCCTGTTCCAATGGCTCTTGGATCAAATACGAATCGGCTAAACGAGATTGGAGATTAAGTCTCCAATCTCCGATCTCCCCTCATGCTTTCCCCCGTCACCATCACCAAACAATCGCCATTTTTAGGTGAAGAGTGTGCCCTGTGCAAGAATCCGTTTGCGCCAGGGGATGAGGTCATCGTTTGCCCAGATGACGGCAGCCGCCACCACACGCACTGCTGGCGGGCCAACGGCAACAAATGTGCCGCCTACGGCTGTCGTGGCCGTGGCGAAATTGAATCGCCCGATGCCCCTGCCCCAGAACCACCCCCGCCACAACCCGAAAGTCAACCGCCCAACAACCAACAACCAGTTACTAACCCTACGCGCATCCAACGCACCGCTCGCCGGTTTGGCTGCGGGCAAGGCTGCCTGCTGGTAGCCATTGCTATTGCCATTATCTTCTTCTCGATTGGCTGTTTTGGCCTGTGGGCCATTGCGGATTACATCATGCTAGAGGTGCTAGGCTGGCAGTATCGCGTGCCTGAAGCGGGTGCCTTTTTGCCCCAAATTGTGCTTTTGTTGATCTAAAAAGCGGAACACAGAGTTGCGCAGAGAAGATACAGAGATTTCACAGAGAAAAAAATCTTTCCTCTCTGTGCCTCTGTGGCAAAACTACGCGTCTTGGCGAGGGTCGGCTTCGCGGGCTTGTTTGTAGGCAGCGAGCGTCCAGTCGCGGGCGTCGGAATGGTCCACAATGCGCATAGGATAATCGCTGCCAATCTGGCAGTTGGCCGATTTTTGCACCATGGGCGGCATCTCCCACGGCTCGTGGATGTAATCGTTGGGCACGTCGGCCAGTTCAGGCACCCAACGGCGGATGTACGCACCGGTGGGGTCAAACTTTTTGGACTGCGAAATGGGGTTAAAGATGCGGAAATAAGGCGCGGCGTCGGTGCCAGTGCCAGCGGTCCACTGCCAGCCGCCGTTGTTGGCCGCCGGATCGCCATCCACCAAATGCTGCATAAAAAATGCCTCGCCCCACTGCCAGTTGATGAGCAAATCTTTCACCAAAAATGAGGCAACGATCATGCGGGCACGGTTGTGCATCCAGCCGCTGGTGGTGAGCTGGCGCATCGCAGCATCGACGATGGGGTAACCAGTACGGCCGTTCTTCCAAGCCTCAAACTCATCCTCCTTGTTGCGCCAAACGATGTCGTCGTATTCCGGGCGGAAGCTGCGCTGGAGGACGTGCGGGTAGTGATACAAAATGTGGACGTAAAACTCGCGCCAGATGAGTTCACTCAGCCAGGTATCGGCTCCTTTGCGGGCGTCTTTATCAGGAGCGTTGTTGCAGCAGGAAACGGCCGTTACCACCGCCTGCCGTGCTGAAATCATGCCAAAACGCAGGTACGGCGACAGCTGCGAGGTGCCATCCAGGGCCACCATGTCACGATCTTGCGCGTACTGGTCGATACTATCCTGAGCAAACGCCTTCAAGCGGCGCTGCGCTTCGGCTTCGCCGGGCTTAAAGGGAATCGCTTCCGGCAGCTCTGGCTTGATGGGAATATCTTCGGAGTTGATGTAATCGGGTGTATTAATTTTGTCCGGTGCAGGCAGGATATCCGATGATTTGGGCAACGGCCGTTTCAGCCACGCATTCTTCTTAAAAGGCGTAAACACAATGTACGGCTCACCGTCGTCTTTGAGTACGGTGCCTGGTGGATGCACCACCACACCCGCCGTTAGCGTGAGCGGCAGTGCCTCGGCAATTTGTTGGTCGCGGTGGCGGGCATAGCTGGTGAAATCTTCCTCAGCAAAGATCGCTTCTGCGCCACTTTCCTCCAGCAGTTGAGTCAGGATTTGTTGGGGGCGGCCGTATCGCACCACCAAGCGGCTGCCCCGCTCTCGCAAATCTGCATCTAACTGACGCAAACCGGCCCACAAAAAAGCGCGGCGTTTATCGCCCACGTACTCTGAGTTCTCAAAAAAGGGATCAACAATAAAAAGTGGAACTACCTGATCGGCAGCATCCATCGCTGCCGCCAGCGCCTGGTTATCTGTCAGGCGCAAATCACGGCGAATCCACCAGACGGCCGTTTTCATAGTTTGTTATCCTTGAAATAAGTAATGTTGAGGTTAGGGCCCGTACTAAGCAGCTGTAGAAATAAGGGCAGGATTTTTCGAGACCTCAAACAGCCAATCCACAACCAACTCCGCTGGACCTTCTAAAAATTCGGCGGCAGCGAGATGATAGGCATGTAAATAATTGCGGAGCGTTTCTGGCGGCATGCTGTAATTCAGCAGCAGCTTTTCCGCCCAGGCAATCTCGGCACTCAAAAACTCAATGTCGCCAAAGGTCAGCGCCGCATAAATATCGCGCGAAAGATGCAAATTGGCATTGGTGTAATGTTCGTAGGAAATCCCCTCGGCTTTTAACAAAGACCAGGCACGCCCTTCAATAAAGGCTTGCTTTTCGCGAAAAGTTTCCAAAGCGCGCTGATAAAATTCGGGAACCCGCTTAATCGTTGGCGCTTGCATGCCAAACGTCAGCAGCCGATCGACGGTTTGGGCGGCATTATCCATCGTATCGCCCAGAAAATAGCCCGGAATGCGCTGCCGCAGCCGCGGCACAGAGTTAAAGACACGACCGCCAAAGGCCAGCATCACATTGTTTTCATCAGCGACATTTTTGGCAACCTCAAACAGTTTGGCAGCTGTAAAAAGCTGCTGCGCCGTCAAAATAATAAGGTCTGGCTTGATCGATTCGACGGTAGAAATGAAGCGGCTTTGCGGCACATTGGCCCCCAAATAGATCACGCTCCAACCGCGGTAGCGCAGCATAATGGTCAGCGTAAGCGGGGCAAAGGTATGGTCTTCATGCGGCGGGCAGCCAATAAGCACTCGCCCCTGCCGTGTCGGCGCAGGCGAAGCCGCCAACAGCGTATTCAGGCGGCGCATGGCCAGGGCAGACGCAAAATGCTCCTGCTGCACCGATGCTTCATCTTTAAACCAGAGCTCGCCAATGGTGGCCAACGCTTTTTGCAATAGCTGGGTGAGCACGGTTTCTGGTTGATAAAGCGCGAAGGCTTGGGTCAGAATGCGCTCGGCGGTTGGCTCATCAAACTTCAGGCAGGCGTCAATCCAGGCAGCACGCATATCATCGATTTTGTTGCTGGTTAGAACGGCCGTATCCCGGGAAGGTTGGCGCATTTCCTGGTATTCCGGCACAAGCAGCGGCGATTTCCCCTCCGCTTCCAAGCTGCGCCACAATTTCACGGCGCGGCTAATGCTCAAACCTTCTTCCTGGCGGGCCATCAGCCATTTGATAATGGCAATATCCTTTTCGGAATAGAGGCGATGACCGCCTGACGTCCGATCGGGCGCTGGCAAGCCATAACGCCGCTCCCAGGCGCGCAATGTATCTGGCTTGATGTCGGTTTCGTTGACAACAACTCTTAAATTGTAGGTTGGATTTTCATTATATGAGGTCATAGTTGGCGGTTACCTCTAAAAATATTATAGTTTTCCACAAATTGAAGTATAGTCTTAAACCAAGTTTTGTCAAGGTTTTGCACAATTTAACAACTCCGCCTTGTTACCGGACTTCATTGGCGATACGGCCGTTTTTGGCTAAACTCTTTTCTCTTAAAATGTACCTTGATTTTCTCCAACCATTGATATACCTACCCACGAAAGGATGGCAGTCATGCAATCACATTTCCAAAATCTGCTTGATAAAGTTTACGAAATCCACGATATCGACAAAGCGCTTGGCGTTTTAAGCTGGGACAAAGAAACCAACATGCCCAAAGCAGGCACCGAGGCCCGCATTCAGCAAATGACCACGCTGCGCCGCCTTAGCCACGGCAAATTCACCGCCGACGAGATGGGCGAGCTGATTGAAAAAGCGGCCAACGAAACGGCCGATCTGCCCTACGAAAGTGACGAAGCCAGTTTAATTCGCTACCTGCGCCGCAGCTATGCCGAAGCCCGCCAACTGCCGCCCGAATTTGTGCGGCGTGTCAGTGAGGTAAGCGGCAAGGCACATCCCGCCTGGGTTGAAGCCCGCGAAAACAATGATTTTGCTCATTTTCAACCTCATCTGGAAGAAGTGTTGCAGTTAGTGAAGGAAATGGCGGAGCTGCTCGGCTATGAAGATGAAAAATACGATCCGCTTTTGGACCAGTACGAACACGGCATGAAAACCGCCGAAGTGCGGGCCACCTTTAACGCCGTCAAAGAGGCGTTGGTTCCCTTGCGAGAAGCCATTGTAGAGCGGGGTTCGCAAGTTGATGATGGTCTCGTTCACCAACCCTTTCCCGTTGACAAGCAGAAAGCGTTTGCCCGCTACATTGCGGACGCGGTAGGCTACGATTTTAGTCGCGGCCATCTGGGCACTGTGGTGCATCCCTTTGCCACCAGCTTCAGCCGAAACGATGCCCGCATCACCACACGCTGGTATCCAGATTTCCTGAACCCATCGCTGTTTGGCACACTACATGAATCAGGTCATGCCATGTATGAACAGGGAACCCATCCAAACCTGGCCCGCACACCGCTAGCACGCGGCACCTCCAGCGGCATTCACGAATCGCAGTCACGCATGATTGAAAATGTCGTGGGGCGGAGCCTGGGCTTCTGGCAGGCACATTATCCTAAATTGCAATCACTCTTCCCGGAACAGCTAGGTAATCATGATGTCAACGCTTTTTATCGGGCCATTAACAAAGTGCAGCCCTCCTACATTCGCGTAGAAGCCGATGAGTTGACGTATAACTTTCACATCATTTTGCGGTTTGAATTGGAACAGGCCATGCTGAATGGAGAATTGGCCATCGCGGATTTGCCTACGGCGTGGAATGACAAGATGCAGGAATTGTTAGGCGTCGTGCCGCCAACAGATACAGAGGGCTGTTTACAAGATGTGCATTGGACGCGGCCTGGCTTTGGCTATTTCCCCACTTACGCGCTGGGCAATTTGTATGCGGCGCAGTTTTACGAAACGGCCGTTTCCCAAAATCCCACTATCGCCGAGGAAATGGCCCAGGGCAAAACCGATGCGCTGCTAACCTGGCTGCGGAAGAAAATTCATCAATACGGCCGTAAATTCACCCCCGCCGAACTGGTTCAAAAAGCCACCGGTGAATCGCTGACGTATGAACCATTCATCCGCTACGTCACCGAAAAATTTAGCGAAATTTACGAGCTTTAGGAAATTAACAAAGGGATTACCGCTGAGTTCGCGGAAGTTGCAGAGCTTTGTTCAGCTCTGTGGCCTCTGCGCTCTCAGCGGTAGTTTTTTTACTAGAAGAAGCCACCCCGAATGACTGTGACACCGGCAAACACTAGGGCCAACACCACAATCACCAAAATCAAATTGTTGCGGAACTTTTTGGCACTATCTTCTGACTTACGCCAGGCGGCATTGCTATGGGCCAACAAAACCGCTACAAACATCGTCCCGGCATGCTCTAATCGTGTCCGGCTGTCAAACCCCAGACTAAAGAGCAAAATCAGGCCCAGCAAAAAGTTAATATCAATCAAGCCAACCAGACCAGACATCAGGCCACGATCCATCGACTTATACTCAGATTTCTGAATCAGGCCGATGGCAAATTTTACAATAACGATGATGGCTACGATGGCTACGAGCCAGCGCACTTCACCATGAATTGTGCGAACAATATCCACAAAATTCTCCTTTTTTAATTATTTATTCTGCATCGGGGGGAACGGCCGTATTGTCCTTTTCCTCTTCCACCAACTTATTCGGGTCAGGATACTCAACCAAAACCCGTGACACCGCTCGCCCCTCAACTGCTAAAACACGAATTAGAATCTTATCGTTGTAGGTCACTTCATCCCCTACAACCGGCGGACGACCCAGCTTGGAAATGACCAATCCACCAACCGTTTCTACATCAGGTAAATCATCTTCATTTCCCCAAAAGCCATCGTCAAAATCATCAACCAGGTACTCGCCCTCAGCTTCAATCATGCCGGGTCCCAAAACAATGTAAGGCTCTTTCTCCAGGTCAAACTCGTCGCGCACCTCGCCGACGACCTCTTCCACAAGATCTTCCAGCGTCACAATGCCATCCATCCCGCCAAACTCATCCAGCACGATAGCCATATGCAGCTTCTGGCGCTTAAAGGCGGCCAACAGCGTCTGCACCGGCAAATCTTCGGGCACCGCCGGAGCCGAGCGCAAAATCAGGCGCAAATCAAAACGGCTTTCGGTTTTCAGCGTTTGCTTCACCAAATCCTTTAAATGCAGAATGCCCACAATGTGATCGCGATCGCCATCATAAACCGGGAAACGGCTGTGGCGGCTGTCGGTCACAAAGTTTAGGATTTCCTGGCGAGACACATCCAGCGGAATGGCCTCAACTTTGGTGCGCGGCGTCATCACCTGGGAGACGGTACGGTCGCTAAAATCAAAGATGTTCAGGATCATTTCCTGCTCTTCTTCATTCAACAAACCGCCCTCAGTACTCTCCGTCACAATCAGTTCAAGCTCTTCCGGCGACAAAACGCGTTCATGCCCCTCAGCCGGTGGTACACGGAACAGCCTCAACATACTGACCCCAATCCGGTTCAAGATTGTCACTGGCAAAGACAATATCCAGCGGGCAAAAGCCATCGGCCGGCTCAACACCAGCACCATGCGCGGCGCATCAGAGAGCGCCAGCGATTTGGGCACCATTTCGCCCACAACTACATGCAAATACGTGAGCAGCC
Source organism: Ardenticatenaceae bacterium (assembly GCA_020634565.1). Lineage (GTDB taxonomy): Bacteria > Chloroflexota > Anaerolineae > Promineifilales > Promineifilaceae > Leptofilum. Next base: position 74,580 of record JACKBN010000020.1, on the reverse strand, counting down.
CCAAAGCAATTACATAGCCAATGCTCTGCACCAGCTCAGGCGAAGGCTCAAACCACAATCCTTCTAGATAAGGCTCAATAAAATGGGCAATTTGCGGCTCACCATACATGGCCAAACCCAACGAAGCAATCGTAATGCCTAGCTGGGCTGTGGCGATATATTGATCTTGCTTCTGCCGGGATTCCACAATATCCAGCACGTTTTGGGCCCGACTCACGCCCTCATCTACCATTTGTTCCAGCTGCGTCGGGCGCACCCCAATGATAGAAAATTCAGCCATTACAAACAGACCGTTCAGAAGAACGAGCAAGAAGATCACCAGTAGAGCGACCAATAGCGTGCCCACGGCCGAACCTGTCGCTTCCTGAGCAGCAGCCGAGGCCAGTATTCCCAAACCCGGTATGGAGGCAGCCAGCAGCAGATATTTAGTCATGATCGGCCACCTCCCATTCAATAAATGGATCTTCTGTCGTTTGGGTGGGCGGCAGCTTCAAGGAAACTTCCGAGACCCCTGGATCGGACATCGCCTCTACCCGAATGGTGATGTCGCCAAAGGCTGCAGTATCCCCCACTGCGGGTGGACGACCCAATTCGCTAAAGACGAGACCGCCAAGCGTATCTGCGTTCTCTTCTGGCAAGTGCAGCTCCAGGTATTCATTGACGTCGGCCACCAGCAAATCGGCTCGCAAATAAATACGGCCGTCCTTATCTTTGGCAATCAACGCCGTTTCATTGTCAAACTCATCCTGCAATTCACCGAAGATCTCTTCAATCAAATCCTCAAAGGTGATAAGCCCAACGGTGCCGCCATACTCATCAAAAACAATCGCCAGATATTTGCGACGGCTGTTCAAGCGCTTCCACAAATCCGAAACCGGAATTGTCTCTGGCACAAAGACCACTTCACGCAAAATCGAGTCAATATCTTCACTTTGCTGGTTGTACAGGCGGAACAAATCCTTCACATGCACAAAGCCGCTGATGTCATCAATGGATTCTTTGTAAATAGGAATCCGCGAGAAGCCAGCATCCAAAGAAATCTGCATGAGTTCCGAAACGCTGCTGCTCATGGGGGCAGCAATGAGTTTGGTGCGATGCAGCATCACTTGCTTAGCCGTCAAATCACGCAGCCGGAATGTGTTACGCAGCAGGCGGCGTTCTTCATCGCTCAGCAAATCCTGCTCATGACTTTCGGTAACGAGCAGCTCAATCTCTTCTGGAGAATGAGCGTGACCGCTTTTTTCCTTGATCGACCGTCCCAATAAACGCAAAAGCAGATTACCGCTGCCATTAAACAAAGCAATCAGCCCCGTGTAGGTAATAATCATCTGCGTAATGCGCATGGGCACCGTTACGGCCAGCGCCACTGTTTCAGGATATTGAATAGCCACCGATTTGGGGAACAGTTCACCCATAATGACCTGCAAGATCGTGATGGCTATCAAAACCAGCGTGACAGAGATGGAGGTAGCCGCTGGCTCCGCCCATCCCGCCGTAGACTCAATGCCGATTGAGGCCAGCGTAGGCTCCAAGGCCGTGAGCAAATTAGCAAATGGACCAACCAAAAGTTGGGCAATCACACTTTGTCCGTAAGCACCCACCACCAGTGAAGAAATGGTAATACCAATCTGGCAGGTCGCCACATAGGTATCCAATTTCTTGCTGTCCTGCATGATGGGCAGCAGCAGCTGCGCCATGCGGTTTCCCTGCCCGGCCAACTGGCTAACGCGGGTGCGCCGCGATGAAACAGTGGCAAATTCCGCCGCCACATACAGCGCGTTGAAAAAAATCATAATGGCCACAACGGCCACAATCGAAAGAATTGTTAAAAACATCAGCTATTTTTACTGGTCCAAATACCAGATACGCAAAATTCCCACCTCATGGGGTGGGATACCAATAATAAATTGCTCAGACACACCGGGGAAACTGGGTGAGGAGGGTCAGGCGGCTCAACAATAGAGTCGGTCAACGGATCCCCCTCATAAAAAACCGAGGCGGCAACCAAGAACACAGCCACCAACCGGTAAAACCCCGAATTGGTGACAAGCAAGATTGGCTAAAATAGCGCACGGCGAAGTTACTTACATTTGTTGTTGATTGCATCAAGAATTTTCTCAAGAATATGCTATCAAAAATTATAAAACAGGGCTGGGGAATGGTCAAACAGCGCAGACATTAACGCTGAAAAATGCGAATAACAATATTCAACAAAATTGTGCCTAACAAACTTACCAAAATCATGGTCGCCAGCGGAAAGTAAATGCGGTAATTATCTCCCTCGATTTCAAAGTCGCCAGGCAGGTTGCCCAGCCAGGGGAAATACTTGGCGGCAATCAGCACCAGGATGCCCGCAAAAGCGATTGTGCCCCCAATAATCAACAGTAAACGGCCGAATTCCACCATGCGCAATTGACTACCCTTCCTCCTCTTCGTCTTCATCCGCCTCAGTGGGAGAGGCAAAGAGGCTTGGCTGGTTCAGTTTGGACGCCACCACATGCTGCGGCAGCGGCAAGTTCAGATGAGCATAAGCATGAGGTGTGGCCATCCGCCCCCGTGACGTGCGCTCTAAAAAGCCCAATTGCAACAAGTATGGTTCTACCACATCCATAATCGTGTCGGACTCTTCGCTGATGGAGGCGCCGATCGTGTCCAATCCCACAGGGCCGCCACCAAACTTCTCGATGATGGCCCGCAGCACACGCCGGTCCAGATCATCCAGACCCAGACCATCAATTTCTAGCAGGTTAAGCGCAGCAACGGCCGTTTCGCCCGTAATCTCACCTTTTGCCCGCACCTCGGCATAATCACGCACCCGTCGCAACAGACGCAGCGCCACCCGGGGCGTACCCCGTGACCGGCGGGCAATCTCAGAAGCACCGGCTGGCTCAATGGGCACCTGCAAGATGCCCGCGCCACGCGTCACAATGGATTCTATCGCTTCCTGCTCGTAAAAATCCATGCGGTAGAGCGCCCCAAAGCGAGCTCGCAGCGGTGCCGTCAGCAGCGCCAGCCGCGTGGTGGCCCCGATAACCGTAAATTTTGGCAGCTTCAGCCGCACATTTTTCGCCCCCGGCCCTTTGCCCACCACAATATCCAGCACAAAATCTTCCATTGCCGGATACAAAATCTCTTCAACCGCCCGCCCCAGACGATGCACTTCATCAATAAACAAGATGTCGCCAGCCCGCATGTTAGTGAGAATGGCAGCCAAATCGCCAGCCCTTTCAATGGCTGGCCCGGCTGTAATCCGAATATTGACGTTCATCTCATTGGCCACCACATGCGCCAACGTGGTTTTACCCAACCCTGGCGGGCCATGAAACAAAACGTGATCCAATGACTCCTGCCGTCCCTTGGCGGCTTCAATCAAAATAGAAAGATTCGTCTTGAGCCGTTCTTGCCCCGTGAATTCGGACAACTGTTGGGGACGGAGCAGGCCATCGAGACGGCCGTCTTCGCGCTTTTTGCCGGGTGATATGGTTCGTTTGGTTGATGCGTCGTCTTTCATAAATTATCTGTTGCCAACAAACTGTATGCGTGGGATTATACGATAACTGAGCCTGAATGCGTAACGGCCGTCTTTGCCGCCCGCGGCCACAACCAGGCATCATGATACACGAAAACGCAGATTGTCCAGATGGAATCGCCCTGAACGCTGTGTTTTCGCAGCACCTGTCTTTATGAGGAGGAAGGAATGGTTTTTGAGTCAAAACATCCGCTGGTAAAACATAAATTGTCACTGATGCGCAGTGTCGAAACAAAGCCCAAAAAGTTCCGCGAGCTGATTCGTGAAGTGGCCATGCTGCTCTGCTACGAAGCCACCGCCGATCTGGGCACAACCGCCATCGAGGTCAAAACACCCATGGGAACGGCCGCTGGACAAGAGCTCAGCGAGAAAATCGGCCTCATTCCCATTCTCCGGGCCGGTTTGGGCATGGTGGATGGCATTTGGGAGATGATGCCCGGAGCGGAAGTATGGCATATCGGACTCTACCGGGATGAGGAGACGCTGCAACCGGTTTCTTATTACAACAAGCTGCCCACCTTCCCCACGGTGCAAGTTTGCCTGGTGCTGGACCCGATGCTGGCCACTGGCGGTTCAGCCATCGCCACCATTGATATTTTGAAAAAATGGGGCGCACAGCGCATCAAATTTATGGGCCTGCTGGCCGCACCGGAGGGCATTGAAGCCCTGCAAAAGGCCCATCCCGATGTGCCCATCCATATTGCCCAAATTGATTCACATTTAAATGACATCGGCTTCATTGTGCCCGGGCTGGGCGATGCCGGTGACCGCCAGTTTGGCACGGGGTAAATGATTTATTTGCTAATTTTCGGGGTGGCGCTGGCAACGGCCGTATTGTTCACCCCACCCGTGCGTAAGCTGGCACATCGTTGGGGGATTGAAGCCACACCAGGTGGACGCCGCCAGCACAGCGGCATGATTGCCAAGCTGGGCGGCGTCCCCATCATGGCAGGCTACCTCGTCAGCATTGCCCTCATTTACTGGCTGCTGCCCCCGCAAGGTGGCGATGCGCTGCGGCTGCGCGGTGTCATTTTGGGCAGTGTCGTCATCTTCGTCGGCGCTTTTATTGACGATCGGCTGGATTTGCCGCCCCGCTGGCAGTTTACCTTCCAAATTGTGGCCGCCGTCATTGCTATTAGCCACACTGTCTTTATTGAGCGGTTCACCAACCCCTTGCCAACCACCGATTTTTGGCAAGGTGGTTTTGTTTCTCTATTTTTCAGCCTGGATGCCTTCGATCCGAATATTGTGGTGATACGGCCGTTTCTCGTCTACATCATCTCACTCTTTTGGGTGTTGGGCATGATCAACGCCGTCAACTTTCTAGATGGACTCGACGGGCTGGCCGGCGGCGTGGGCACCATCGCCGCCCTAATGTTTGCCCTGCACAGCTTCCAACTGACAGGACTGACGCCCGTCACCCTGTTCCCCCTGGCATTGGCTGGCGCTTTGGTCGGGTTTTTAGGCTTCAACTTTGCCCCCGCCTCTATCTTTTTGGGCACAACGGGTGCCTGGCTGCTGGGCTACAACTTGGCCACGCTCTCTATTTTAGCTCCCGCCAAGCTCTCGACCGCGCTGCTGGTGATGGCTGTGCCCATTTTGGATGTCGCCTGGCTGATCGTTACGCGCCTGCGCCGGGGCCAGCATCCTTTCCAGGGAGATCGGCGGCATTTACATTTTCGTTTGCTGGATCGCGGGCTGCCGGTACGAGGCATTGTACTTGGCTACTACGTCACAGCCATTGCCTTTGGGCTAGTGGCCATTTTTGTGCAAAGCAGGTTATTGAAAATTGGCTTGTGGCTGCTGTTGGCAACGGCCGTTCTGATTCTGCTGGCCTGGCTCACCACCCGTACCAATCACCCCTTGGCAACTACCTCCGCCAAGGATTAAACTGTGATGAATTTTACACCTATGAGGCAGGTCCTGTTACACTGTAACAGATTTTGTCAGGTAAAATTGGTATAGTTCTACAGTACTAGAGTACTGGAATATATACCGGAAGTAACGAAGAAGTAATGTAATTAAGGAAGTGGATTCAACAATGAAAAGTCATTTAACATTTGGTAACGGTAATGGAAATACCTCTTTAAATATGCAAGCTTTAGCTAACTCCAAGGTGCTTTCCGATCAAATTGAGAATTTACGCGTTGTCTTGCGGCGTATGCAGAAAAACGATTCTGCCTCCCCCTCACTGGACTCGCTGATTGACCAAAAACTGAAAGCAGCCAAGTAGTTTCTCTATTTTATAAACGAAAAGCCAGGCGAACTGCCTGGCTTTTTTTGATCTAGGGCTCACAGAGGGGATATGCAGCTCGATCCATCGGCCACGGTTCGGTATACCATTCAAGATAGTCGGGGATGTGAGCCTGCCAGTACGCTTCTTCGTGGCGGCCTTCATTGAGAATCCAGGTGTGCGGGACGGGCGGAACGGCCGTTTCCATGTCCAGATGCAGTTGGCGAATATTGTTGATCACGTAATCATTCGCGCCAATATCCAAGTAGATGCGCAAATCACCTAAATCCTGGCTGAGCCCCGTATACTGCGGATTAACGGCTGGCCAAGCATATTGATCAATCAAGGCCGCACTGTGCCCCCCCACGCTGGCAAACGCCTCCGGAAAACGAAAAGCAATCTCCAAAGCCCAGTAGCCGCCACGTGACAACCCACCAATCGCCCGCCCGGCAGGCGCTGGCCAGGCGCAATAGGTTTGCTCCACGTACGGCATCAGCTCATCCATGATCACGCTCTCAAAAGAACCAGGGCCACCGGAGCTGTTGTTGGCAATCCAACCGCCATCGGGCAGCACAATGAGCATAGCTGGCCACTGCTTCGCCAAAATACCGGCTTCAGCGGCTTCGTCCACGCCCAGCTCATCCCAAATGGCTTCCGTATGAATGTTGCCGCCCAGCAAGTACAGGGTGGGATAGTTACGGCCGTCTACTCCATAACAAGGCGGCAAATAAATCCGGTAATTCATAGAGCCCGCAGTGACGCTGGGATAGGTGCCGGTTTCGATACGCCCCGGTGTGGCGCAAGGGGTTGCCGCAGGCGGCAGAGTCGCTGTAGGTATAAGAGTGGGTACGGCCGTTTCCGTCGGCACGGCAGAGGGGGGAACAGTCGTTGAATCTTGTGTGAGGGTAAGGGGAGCAACGGCCGTTGGCAGCGGAACGGCCGTTTTACAGGCAATCAGGCCCAAAACGAGTAACAGCAACCCGATTGCCCGCCTCGAGGGATTCATTTCATCTTACCAGGGGTATTCACGCGGAGGGTCAGACAGCAATTTCTTGTATGCGCCTTGCCACAAAGAGGCTTTGCGCGTCATCGTTTTGATTTGAATGCCGGTGAAATTGGGATACAGATCAGCCATTAATTCCGGCACCAAATCCCACGCCTCGTTGCGGATCACATCTTCCAGATTGGCCGCAATTTCGGCCGTCCACTTCCAGTCGCGGATAAAACGCTCCGCCTTCATCCAGTAATCCCGCTTTTCCCACGCCTTGGCCGACTGCTCCACGCCATCGGCAATTTCCCACAGCAGCAGCGTGATCATCGACGCCATATCGCGCGCCTCGGCATCCATTTGCGGCTTTTGCATCAGCTGACGCAGCATTTCAGCAATGCTGCGCATGTTGCGGTTGCGGACTTTTGTGGGGCTGTCTACATGAACAATTCGACTCATATTCTTTCCTGTAAATTTAACTACCTGCTTCTTCTGTACAGCTAATGGTCACATCTCGATACAGCAAAAACCAGTTAGCAAACGTTTGATACCGGTCACGCGGCTCGTAAATGGGGCCGATTTCAGCCTGGTTGACTTCACTGCTGAGCGCGTAAGTGTAAACGTGCTGGTACAAAGTCACGGCAGGCACCTGATCGGCATAAATGCTAAGGAAGGTGTTGTAATACGGCCGTCTATCCCCCACAGCCCAGGTTTGCCGCGCCGCCTCCAGCGCCTCGCTAGCCCGACGGTTGTTCCAGGCACCATAATTTTGCCCGCGAATAATCGCTTCCTGGCTCCAGAAATCATACAGATCCGGATCAATCGAAGGCGTGATGTCTACCAGAACCACGTCAAAATCGCGGACCGCCAGCTTTTCGCGCAAATCGGTGATGGAAACGGCCGTTTCTATCACAGTTTCCACACCCAACTGCGCCCATTGTGCGGCTACTTCTTGCGCTACTTGCTGCTGAACGGCCGTATCCAGCGCCAGCAGCCGCAGCACAAACGATTCGCCATCCGCCTGACGGACAGAAGCGCCTTCGGGCAGCGTCCAGCCCGCGCTGTTCAACAATTCATTGGCATTAGCGCCGTTCACCCCCGCTGCGGCAAAGACAGTCTGGTCATTAGCCCAGGAGTCTGGCAGATACGGGCCGGTTAACGGCACACCCTGCCCATTCAAAGCCCGATCCACCAGCTGCTCACGGTTGATGCTCGCTGCCAATCCTCGCCGCACTTCAGCTAACTTAAGCGCATCAAAGCCCGTTTCGCTCTGATTAAAGATGAGCTGCGTGTATTGCGGAGCCACGGTGGTAAAAAGACGCGCCTGGGGAACGGCCGTTACTTCCGGCAGCAGGTTGTACGACACCGAATTGATAGCCTGAATGTCGCCATTGGCAAAAGCCGTGAGCAGGCTTTCTTCATCGGGATAAAAGCGGAAATCCAGCGCCGGAATTTGTGTCCCTTCACGCCAGGAGAGCGGGTTCGGAATCAGGCGCAAGCTGCGCGTTGCCGCCCAATCCTGCCCGGGAGCTATACGCCAGGGACCGCTGCCCACCGGCTGCTGATTGAAGGAGTGTTGGGCCAATTCTGCTGGCGGCACATCTTGCAGCAAATGGGCCGGAACAATGCCCCGCATGGTTGCTTCCAGGAAAGGCGCGTACGGTTCTGCCAGCACAAATTCTATGGTGCGCTCATCAATCACGTTGATGGTGACCGTTTGCCACAATGCTTTCACCGGCGCGGCTGCGGGAAACGCCTCATTTTGCAGCAGGCCGTAACTAAACGCGACGTCAGCCGTGGTCAGCGGTTCACCATCATGCCAGACCAGGCCGCTGCGCAAGGTAAATTGCAGGGAACGGCCGTCTTCACTCACCGTCCAATTCTCAGCCAAAGCCGGAATGAACCGCCCGGCATGATCGTACTGCACCAGGCCATCAAACAGCAGGTTAACCAATTCCTGGTCTACGGGGAATGCATCGCTTAGCAGCGGATTGAGGTGTTGCGGCGCACCCACCATTCCCTCGGCAAAAACACCACCAGAGGAAGGTACCCGCGTGGTGCACAAACCAGCAGATTGCACCTGGAAGGAAAGTATCGCCAGAATAAGCCCAAAGCCCACCAGCGCCAATAACAGTTGCCAACGTAAATGCAGTTTCATAAATAATAAAACGTGAATCGTAGGGCAAATTGCCCTAGCGGTTCACGTTTCCATCTTACAAAACGATAAGTTTACAAGTAAATAAAGCAGATAATTACAACTACCTGAATTACTTAATTAAACTGCCTGACCCCAGGCCAAAAACGAAAAAACGGTGCAAATGAAGAACAACACAGCACAGGCAATCGTTACTTTATGCATCGTTGCTTCGACACCGCGGCGCGTACGGAAGCTGCCGCTGGAATCACCACTGCCGCCAAAAAAGCCGCCTAAATCGGACCCTTTTGTTTGCAGCAAAACCAATACAGTTAAAGCAATTGCCAAAATAATCTCAGCGAACCCAAAATAGGGCGCTAGTGGTTGCAAATTCATCTAATTCTTCCTCTATGATTAAATTTAGGCGATACAAGTCGCCTCTTACTCCCTGCAAAAACCAAGTGAGGATTATATCAGCCTGATTCATGTGCGTCGAATAAAGGGAACGGCCGTTTGCCGAACTATCAGATTTTATTCAGACAACCTTACAAATGAAAAAATGGGTAATGTTTGCCCATCTAGGCGCAGCCCAACTTTGCAGCTTGGCAAAGTCAGATATTATCCTTCCAAGAAAGTGGAAATCGAAGGCAGGCAGCAGTGCAAAAAAGTCAATCAGACCAGCCGAGCATGATTCAAGCAAACAACTTAACCAAGCGATATGGTGGCCAAACGGCCGTTTCCAACCTCACCTTCTCCTGCCAACCGGGGGAGATTGTGGGGCTGCTGGGACCAAACGGCGCAGGCAAAACCACCACCATGCGCCTGCTCACCGGCTATCTGCCGCCCAGCGCTGGCGAAGCATTTATCGCCGGACACCACACCGTCAATGACAGTTTGCAGGCACGACGGCATTTAGGCTACCTGCCTGAAACCGTCCCCCTCTACCCGGAGATGACGGTGGAAGGCTATCTGCACTTTATCGGCCAGGTGCGGCGGCTGGACGACGTGTGGGACCGCGTGGACGAGGTGCTGGAAGCGGTCGGCTTGCTCGACCGCGCCGAAAGCTTCATCGGCAAACTGTCTAAAGGGATGCGCCAGCGTGTCGGCCTGGCGCAAGCGCTGCTGCATGATCCAGATGTACTCATCCTCGATGAGCCAACGATTGGCCTCGACCCGGCGCAAATTGTGGACATTCGCCAACTGATTGCCACGGTGGGCCGCCAGCGCACGGTGCTGCTAAGCACGCACCTGCTGGCCGAGGTAGAGCAAGTATGCAACCGGGTGATTTTGTTGATGAACGGCCGTATTCAGGCCGACCTACCCATGAGCCAAATCAAACAGGGCAGCAGCCAGCTCACCCTCCAGCTAGCCAATCCAGCCGAAAACAGCTACGACATTTTGCAAAGCATTGCGGGCGTAACGGCCGTTTATCCCGACACCCCCAACCAATTCCTGCTCAGCTTCGACGGCCGAGATGAAACGAAACAACTGGTGGCCGAAACGGCCGTGTCTCAAAATTGGGGCCTACTCGAACTGAAAACCAACCGGCTCAGTCTGGAAACCCTCTTCCTGGAAAAGCTCAAGGAAGCCCAAACCGCCCCCATTCCCTTCGAAGAAAACAAGGTGCCCTCATGAACACCCCACCGCTGCGCCTTTGCGCCTTTGCGTTAAAAATCCCCCGCGAGGCCACCAATGCATAACGTCTGGCAAATTGCCCGGCGGGAACTGGGTGCCCTGTTTGCCCAGCCGCTGGCCTACGTTTTTGGCGTGGTACTACTACTGCTAACCGGCTACATTTTTGCCTCCGAGCTGTTCGTTCATGCCACCCAACCCGGCGTATTACCGCTAGACGTACAAAGCGTGCTCGGACTGTTCACCTTCCTTTATCTGTTTGCCACGCCTGCACTCACCATGCGCCTGCTGGCCGAAGAGCAGCGCAGCGGCACGCTGGAACTGCTGCTCTCCCTACCCATCCGAGATGGCGAACTGGTGCTGGGCAAATTTTTGGCGGGATTCTTGTTTTACGCGCTTACCGCCGCCCTCACCTTTGTGTTTCCGCTCATTCTGTTCATCTTTGGCAATCCTGACCCTGGCCCGATTTGGTCCGCCTATCTGGGCGTGCTGCTCTACGGCGCAGCGCTGCTGGGCATTGGCCTGCTGGCCTCTGCGCTCACGGAAAACCAGATTGTGGCCTTCATCGTGGCGCTAGGCATCACGCTGCTGCTGTATCTGCTCACCATTGTGGCCCAGGCGTTTGCTGTGGGCGAAACGGCCGTTACCCTCCTAACCGAACTCTCTCTGGCCAACCACCAAGACAACTTTTTCCGCGGCGTGCTGCTGGCAAAGGATGGGCTCTATTTTGTGGCGATAACGGCCGTTTTCCTGCTAGCCACCACGCTCATCCTCAAAAGCAAGCGGGGGCGATTGGCCACATTGGATTGGGCAAAATTGGCGGGAACGATCGCCATTTTCGGCCTGCTCTACGTCTTCACCTTCCAAAACCCTGGCTGGCGCTACGATACCACCGCCGACAACGCCCTCACCCCGCTGCCAGAAACCGTCACGCTGCTGCAAAGTTTAGACGAGCCTATTCACGTTATCGGTTTTTACACGGCCGAAACCGCCTTGCAGCAAAGCCAGGCGGAAGCCGCCCTGCAAACGATGCAGGCGTACAGCGACCAGCTCAGCTATGAGTTTATCGATCCCAATGAAAACCCGCTGCTGGCGGAGCAGTATGATCTTTCTTTTGCTGGGACGCTGGTCTTTACCCGTGATGATGGCAGCTTCGCCAAAGCGTCCACCCTCACCGACCGGGATTTGCATACCGCCCTGGTGCGCACGCTCAATCCCACTGTCAAAATCGCCTACTTCCTCACGGGGCACGGCGAGCGGGATTGGCAAGATTTTAGCGAAGAGGGGATTGGAACGGCCGTTACCCTCCTGCAAGAAAGCGGCTTCACCATCCAATCGCTCAATTTGTTCACCGAAGGCGAGGTTCCAGCCGACGCCAGCGCCGTTTTCTTGATTGATCAGCAAGCCCCGCTGGCCGCTGCCGAACTGGACGCCCTCACCCGCTACGTAGACAGCGGCGGCGCCCTCTTCCTGGCCCGCGACGCAGTCGATACCGAAGGTCGCATCGCTGCCGAAGATGACGGACTGCTGGCCTGGCTGCAAGATAGCTGGGGCATCACTCTGCGCAATGACTTGATTATCGACGCTTCGCTGGCGCAGGCGGGGCAAACAATTGGCCTCACGTTCATCGGGGCACAATACGGTGACAGCCCCATCACTCAGGATTTGGCGCAGTTTGGCACCATTTTCAACGTGGCCCGCTCCATTGCGACAGAACTACCGGGGGATGTAACGGCCGTAAATCTCATCACCACTAGCGAACTGGCTTGGGGCGAAACCAACTTTGAGCAGATGATCAATGCCGGTGAAGTCTCCCCAGACGCAGAAGACGCTGCCGGCCAACTGACCGTCGCCTTGAGCGCGCTCAACACCACCAGCGGCGCCCGCCTCGTCGTCTTCGGCGACACCGATTTCCTAAGCAACAGCTTCATTCAGCAGGGCGGCAATAGCTTCCTCTTTGAAAATGCTGCCAATTGGCTGGTGGATGACGTCGTCTCGATTCAACTCTCCGCCCGCGAATCGATCCCGCGACAGGTGACCATCACCCAAAGCCAGCTCACGCTGCTGCAATTGGTTAGCATTTTCCTCACGCCGGGTCTGCTGGCACTGGCGGGCGTATGGGTGTGGGTTTCGCGCCGGAAGCGTTTGTGACAAGGTGACAGGGTGACAAGGTGATTTTGGTAAGCGAAAAACTCAAAGCAACACAACACACTCTTGTCATTTCGACCATCGGGAGAAATCCCAATCAACTGCCACCCAAACCATGAAACAATACTACTTCTACATCATGAGCAGCCTTAGCGGCACCCTCTACGTCGGCACTTAGGGCGTCGCGTGTGGAATGAACCCAAAATGGCAGGATTTAAGTGAGGATTGGGGGTGGGAGTGAAATTGAGAATGGCTTACTTAATGAAGGTAACTTTAGGTGAATTTTGAATGGGATTTCTCGGAGGACCTCGAAATGACAAGTGAGGGGGCGGTTGCTTAAAAGGGAATTTTGGGATTACGGCCGTTCTCCTGCATTTCCCCGCCATTCATAGTAAAATTTCCGGGTGCGGTACAGACGCAGCACCCATTTTTACCTCTGCACCTCTGTAACTCTGCGCTAAAAAAGATTCCAAGGAGTTAGTGTGAAACAGATATCCTTTCTCGGCTGGGAAAACTGCATTCAGCTCAGCAACCAACAGATCGAACTTGTCGTGACGGCCGATGTTGGCCCCCGCATTATTCACTTCAGCTTTGTCGGCGGAGAAAATATCTTTGCCGAACTTGCGGGCCAGGTTGGCCGCACAGGGGATGCCGAATGGCAGAGCTATGGTGGCCACCGCTTCTGGCTGGCCCCTGAACAGCAGCCGCGCACATACTACCCGGATAACAATCCGGTCACGGTGGAAGATCATGGCGCGTTTGTCCGCTTCATCGCCCCCGTAGAAACCACTACACGCATGCAAAAAATCATCGACATTGCCCTTGACCCGCAAGAGGCGAAAGTCACGTTAACGCACACCGTGCAAAATCTGAATCCATGGGCTGTAGAGCTGGCGCCTTGGGCGCTCTCGGTGATGACGACGGGGGGAACGGCCGTATTCCCTCTTCCCCCGCGCGGCAGTCACGAAGGCAACCTGCTGCCCACCGGAAACCTCGTCACCTGGGCCTACACCAACATGGCGGACCCACGCTGGACCTGGGGCGAGCAGTTCATTTTGCTGCGTCAAGACCCAGAGGCAGCCACACCGCAAAAGATCGGCAGCGACAATTTTCCGGGTTGGTTGGGATATGTACACAACGGCCGTTTCTTCCTCAAAACATTCCCGCCTCACGATCCACAGGCTAACTATCCAGACCGCAACTGTTCGGCTGAACTGTTCACCAACAACGAGATCATGGAGTTGGAAAGCCTCGCACCGCTGGTGCGGCTAGAACCAGACGCCACCGCCAGCCACACCGAAACATGGCAGCTTTTCAACAATGTCCCCACTCCGCAAAACGATGCCGACGTGGTAGCCCACTTATTACCAAAAATTCAGGCGTAAAAAGTGCCACTTGTTACTTTTTACTTTTAACTAAAAAAAATGTCCTACGCTCAAACAATTGCCTCCAACTTAAACGTAAAGCCCAGTCAGGTAACGGCCGTTATCACCCTCCTCGACGACGGCAACACCATCCCCTTCATCGCCCGCTACCGCAAAGAAGCGACCGGCAGCCTGGACGAAGAGCAAATTCGCCACATCGAAGAGCAGCTCAACAAGCTGCGCGCCCTGGACGAACGGCGCAGCACCATCCTGGAATCAATCGCCAGCCAGGAAAAGCTGACGCCGGAGCTGGAAAAGGCGATTAAATCCGCCAGCACCATGACCGAGCTGGAAGATTTGTACCAGCCGTACAAACCCAAGCGACGCACCAAAGCGATGATTGCCCGCGAAAAAGGGCTGGAGCCGCTAGCGGAGTTTATTTTGGGACAGTTGGTGACCAGGCAAACGGCCGTTCAAATTGCCGCCCCCTTTATAAATGAAGAAGTCCCCACAGCCGACGACGCCCTGGCTGGCGCGTGTGACATCGTGGCTGAAACGATTAGCGATACGCCGCAGGTGCGCCAAACTTTGCGCGACAAGGCGCTGCAATTTGGCCTGCTGCGCAGCGAAAAAGTGAAAGATGCTGAAGACGAGCGGGCCGTCTACAAGCTGTACTACGAGTATGAGCAGCGCATTGATCGCCTGCGGCCACACCAAATTCTGGCTATCAACCGGGGCGAAGCGGAGAAAATTTTGCGCGTTAGCGTAGATATTGCCGAGCGAGACTGGATTCTGGCCATGCGCACCAGCTACCGCACCGACCGCCGCTCCCCGCTGGCCGAACAACTGCAATTAGCAATGGAAGATGCTGCCAAGCGGCTACTGGTGCCCGCCATCGAGCGAGACGTGCGCCGCAGCCTCAGCGAGCAGGCCGAAGCCCACGCCATCCAGGTATTTGCTGACAACATGCGTGGCCTGCTTACCCAACCGCCGCTGGCCGGCCACAACGTCATGGGCATCGATCCGGCCTACCGCACCGGCTGCAAGGTGGCGGTGGTGGATGCCACGGGCAAGGTGTTGGAGACAACGGCCGTTTACCCCCATCAGCCACAAAACAAGCGCGAAGAAGCGCTGAAAACGCTGGCTGCGCTGGTGCAAAAGCACCACATCAGCCTCATCACCATTGGCAACGGCACCGCCTCGCGGGAGACGGAACAGCTGGTAGCAGAACTCACGCGGCAGATGGCCGACGTGCATTACCTCATCGTCAACGAGGCCGGGGCCAGCGTCTACAGCGCCAGCCCGCTGGCCAAAGCGGAGCTACCCGAGCTGGACGTGACGCTGCGCGGGGCGGTTTCCATTGCCCGCCGCGCTCAGGACCCGCTGGCCGAATTGGTGAAAATCGACCCCAAGTCCATCGGCGTGGGGCTGTACCAGCATGATGTAAACCAGAAGCAGCTCTCCGATTCGCTGGATGGCGTGGTGGAGTCGGTGGTGAACCAGGTGGGCGTGGATGTGAACACCGCATCCCCGGCGCTGCTGACGCATGTGGCAGGCATTGGCCCCAAGCTGGCGGAAAATATTGTGGCGTATCGGGAGGCCAACGGCCGTTTCCCCAACCGCGCCACCCTCAAAGATGTGTCTGGCCTCGGGCCGAAAGCGTTTGAACAATCTGCCGGATTCCTGCGCGTGCGCGATGGCGATAATCCGCTGGACGCTAGCGCCATCCATCCTGAAAGTTACAAAGTGGCTACGGCCGTTCTCAAAAAAGCCAACCTCAAGCTTAGCACGCCGCCGGAAGGGCGAACGGCCGTCCTCGCCAAGCTGCCCCCTGTGCCCGAACTGGCTAATCAGCTCAGCACCGGCGTGCCCACGCTGACAGACATTCTGGAACAGCTCGTGCGCCCTGGTCGCGACCCCCGCGAAGATTTGCCGAAACCAATTTTGCGCAGTGACGTACTATCTCTTAGTGATTTGAAGCCTGGGATGCAGCTCAAAGGCACCGTGCGCAATGTGGTGGACTTTGGCGCGTTCATCGACATTGGCGTGAAGCAAGATGGCTTGCTGCACCGCAGCCAAATCCCGCGTGGTGAAGAACTCAGCGTGGGCGACATTCTCACCGTTTCCATTCAGTCCATCGACGAGGCGCGCGGCCGTATTGGCCTGGGTTGGGCAAAGTAGGGATTTGTAACGGCCGTTTGAGGCAATTTGCTACCTGCACATTTTCCAGGCACGCTCTACAAAACCTGTTCAAACGCATGTTTTGCACAACTATTCAAGGCGAACTAGGCCGAAAACCGCAAAAATCAATCCAAAATATAAACAATACCTTGACAAAATAAATTGAGTGGGCTAACATCTTCTCAAGCTTCTAAAAAGCTGTTTTCTATTTAGACGCCCCCGACAACTTGCGCACTTATTTTTGAGGCAATCAGTTTTTGAAGGAGGAAGAGATGGCGTTAGAAACTTTAGAACCAACAGTTTGGGAAACACGTTTACTGCGCTTAGCTCATCACGCCCTGGATCATGAGAGCATTAATGAGCCTGTTTATAATGGCCGCGAACACCTGGCCCAAGCGTATGAATATTGCGCCGTCATCACCAAACATCACAGCCGCACGTTTTATTTGGCATCTGGACTTCTTCCTAAAGACCAACGGCAAGCTGCGCGTGCTTTGTACGCTTTTTGCCGCGTTAGTGATGATTTGGTAGACAAAGAAAGCGAAAATCAGCACCAGCGCATTTTGCAATGGCGGCAAGAAAGTTTGGCTAATCACCCCCCCATTTACAATTTGGTGGCGCTGGCCTGGGCCGATACGCGCGCCAATTTCAACATTCCGCGCCGCTATGCGGAGCAGTTGCTAGACGGGGTCACATCTGACCTGGTTCACAGCCGTTACGAAACGTTCAGTGAGCTGGCCCAATATTGCTATGGCGTGGCCTCCACAGTGGGCCTGATGGCCATGCACATTGTGGGTTACGACGGGCACAAAGCGATTCCTTATGCCATTAAGCTGGGCGTAGCGCTGCAACTTACCAATATTTTGCGTGATGTGCAGGAAGATTGGGAAAACGGCCGTCTCTACCTCCCCCTTGAAGAATTACGCATGTTTAATCTGACAGAAGAGGATATTGCCGCAGGCATTATCGACCACCGCTGGCGCGCCTTCATGCGCTTCCAGATTCGGCGGGCGCGGCAGCTTTACGCGGAGGCGCTGCCAGGGGTGGCTATGTTGGGTAAAAACGGCCGTTTCGCCATTGCCGCCGCCGCCGAACTGTACCGTGCCATCCTGGACGACATCGAAGCGCACGATTACGATGTTTTCAGCCGCCGCGCCCACACAACCAAGCAAGAAAAAATGGCCCATCTGCCCGGCATCTGGTGGCGTTCCAAAACCAACCAGTACATCCATTTGGTAGACAAACCGGTCCACACCCAGCCAGCGCTGGTTGCCTGTTCGCATCAATCACCCATCGAAACTGAAAATTTGTATGCGGTGCCGCAAGGGTAAATACGGTGTTAAGAGAGAAGTTCAACTTTTTCTCAACGACGCAACGCCGTAATTAGCCAAAAGTTGAACTTCTATAAACTTATTTAATCGAAGTAAAAAGAGGGAAGTAGGGAAAAGGGTGGAGCCATCACTTTTTCCTGCTGCAAAAATATCATTTTACCAGCGGGGTAGAGTAAAACATCCCCCAACTTTAGCCTGGGATGTACTCCCAGAAAAGCGAAATCATGAAAGAAAAAGTTATCATCATTGGCAGTGGATTTGGTGGTTTGGGCGCAGCCGCACGGCTGGCCGCACAAGGTTACCAGGTCGATATTTTTGAGAAATTGGACCAGCCCGGTGGCCGGGCCTACGTCTTTGAGCAAGACGGCTTCAAGTTTGATGCTGGCCCGACGGTCATCACCGCGCCGTTCATGTTCGACGATATTTTTGAGCTGGCGGGGCGCAAGCGGGAAGATTACGTGGAGTTTGTGGCCTGCGATCCGTTCTACCGCATCTTTGACCATAACGGCCGTTATCTAGACTACAACAACGACGAAGAATTCATCCTCAACCAGATTGAGAAGTGGAACCGGGCCGACCGTGAAGGGTACAAGCGGTTTATGGCTACCACCAAAGCGATCTTTGAAAAAGGGTTCGTGGAGCTGGCCGACCAACCATTTTTGTCTGTCAATGACATGATTCGCGTCATTCCTGACCTGCTGCGCTTGCAGTCGCACAAAACGGTCTACAATTACGCCTCGCAGTTCATCGAGAATGAATTTTTGCGCCGCTGCTTCTCGTTCCATCCGCTGCTGGTGGGCGGCAACCCGTTCGACACCACCTCCATTTACGCCATGATCCATTACCTGGAGCGGGAATGGGGTGTGCATTACGTGATGGGCGGCACCGGAGCCTTAGTACGTGCCTTTGGACGCTTGATTGAGGAGTTAAACGGCCGTTTCCACCTCAACGCCGAAGTAGATGAAATTCTCGTAGAAAACAAACGCGCCACTGGCATTCGTCTCAAGGACGGCACCGTGCATTATGCCGACCACGTCATCTCCAACGCTGATGTCGCCTTCACCTACACCCAACTCATCGACAGCAAAAACCGCAGCCTGCGCAACTCCGACTTCCGCTACAAAAACCTGACGCGCTACAGCATGTCCCTCTTTGTGATTTATTTTGGGACGAAAAAGCGGTACAACGACGGCCATCTGGCCCACCACAACATCATTCTTAGCGAACGGTACAAAGGGTTGCTACAAGACATCTTCAAAAACAAGCAGCTGTCCGATGACTTTTCGCTTTACCTACACATGCCCACGACGACGGACCCCAGCATTGCGCCCGAAGGGCACGAAGGATTCTACGTCCTGTCCCCCGTGCCGCACCTTGGTTCCGGCATCGACTGGGACAAAACGGCCAAGCCATATCGCGACGCCATCATGCAGTTTCTGGAAGACAATTACCTGCCCGATTTGCAGGCCAACATCGTCACCGAGCGGCACATTGACCCCCGCCACTTCCAGGGGAATCTCAACAGCCATCTCGGCTCCGCCTTCTCCGTCGAACCAATTTTGACGCAGTCGGCCTGGTTCCGTCCGCACAACCGCTCGGAAGATATCGACAATCTCTACTTTGTCGGTGCAGGTACGCACCCCGGCGCAGGTTTGCCCGGTGTGCTCTCCTCCAGCAAAATTGCGGAAGATTTGATCATGGGCGCGCCTGTCAGTGTTCGGTAAACGGTAATCAGTAATCGGTGGTCGGTAAACGATAAAAACGCTTACCGATTACCGTTCACGGTTCACGGATTACCGATAACGGATTACCGATAACGGAAAAACATGACCTACTTCGGCTTTCTCAGCCTCTTCTTGGCCATTCCCATTGTGATATTGCTGGGGCTTACCTGGCGCGATGCCCGTTTGGGCCGCCAGGTGCCCCGGTGCTTTGCCAGCTATCCACCTTATGCGATTTTGGCGCTGCATTTGGCAATGGCTTTGGTCTACACCACGCCGTGGGATAACTATCTGGTGGCAACTTCCGTTTGGTGGTACGACCAGGCGAAGGTGACCGGCATTGTATTCGGCTATGTGCCCATCGAGGAGTACACCTTTTTCCTTGTGCAGCCAATCATGACGGGGCTGTGGCTGCTGTTTTGGCTGCGGCGTCAGCCGGACACAGTGCAGAAGGGATGGGAAAACGGCCGTTTCCGTTACACCGCCCTCACCATTTTAGGCATTATTTGGGTCATCATGGTTGCTATCCTGGTCACCAGTTGGGCACCCGGCACCTACATGGCCCTGATTCTAGCCTGGGCGCTGCTGCCCATCATGCTGCAAGTAGGCTTTGGCGGCGATATTCTGTGGCAGCACCGTAAAATCGTGCTGCTGGGACTGGTACCCCCCACCCTTTTCCTCGCTGCTGCCGACGCCCTGGCCATCTACGACGGCATCTGGACCATTGACCCGGCCCAAACGCTAAATTGGTATCTTGGCGGCATTCTGCCCTTTGAAGAGTTTCTCTTCTTCCTCATCACCAACGTCCTGGTCACCTTCGGCATGACGCTGTTTTTAGCAACAGAAAGTCAGGAACGGTTGGCACAGATGAAAACGGCCGTCTCCCAATGGCGTATCAACCGGCTACCCGTAACGAGTGAAAAATAAAAAGTGGAAAGCAAACGAGTCCAACCGCAACTGATTACTGATTACCGATCACTGATTACCGGCTCCCCATCTCTAACCACCACCCTCATCGCCCTCTGGGTGCTGGCCATGATCAGCCTGCCCATCATGAAGTGGATTTGGGGGCCGGAAATCATTCCGCTGGGGCTGACGTTGGGCGTGTTGCTGCAAGCAACGGCCGTTTTCCTAATGGTGCGTGATTCCTGGGGCTGGCCCAAAACGATGGGAACGGCCGTACTCATCGCTGCACTGACCCTGTTTGTAGAATGGCTCGGCTCCACCACCGGCTTCCCCTTCGGCAGCTACAGCTACACCGATTTGATGCAGCCGCAAATTGCCCACGTGCCAGTACTTATTCCCTTCGCCTGGTTCATGATGCTGCCCGCCGCCTGGGTCGTGGCCCGTCTCATGCAAGCGCAGCTGCCCGGCAGATGGGCCAACAATCGCTGGCTGTACCTGCTGCTGGCCGGACTAGCCTTCACCGCCTGGGATTTGTTTCTCGATCCGCAAATGGTTAGTTGGGGATTGTGGGTCTGGCATGAACCCAGCGGCTATTTTGGTATTCCCTGGGTCAATTATGTGGGATGGTTAGGAACGGCCGTACTGCTCACCGCCCTCATCCGACCGCAAAATCTACCCGCCCGCCCGCTGCTGATCATCTACACCATCACCTGGTTTCTGGAAACATTCGGCCTGCTCTTCTTCTGGGGTCTGGTCGGCCCCGCCCTCGTCGGCGGCACGGTGATGGGTTTATTTGTTTGGCTAGGCTGGCGCTCGGTATTCAGTAAGCAGTAATCGGTAATCAGTTCACTTGCTCACTTGCACACTTTCTTATGAACCAACTCCTCCCCACCCTCCTCTGGACCCTCTTCGGTTTTACGCTCGGCGCGCTGCCGTTTTCTGTTTGGGTGGGCAAATTAATGCTGGGCAAAGATATTCGCCAATTCGGCGACAAAAATCCTGGGGCGACCAACGTGCTACGCGCGGGCGGGATGCCGCCTTTCATTTTGGCGCTCATGTTGGATATCGCGAAGGGGGCGCTGCCGCTGGGATTGGCAGTACACATTTTTGGCGTGGAAGGCTGGCCGCTCATTCCAATTTCGTTGGCCCCACCCTTAGGACACACTTTTTCACCTTTTCTCAACTGGCGCGGGGGCAAAGCGATTGCCTCCGCATTTGGCGTCTGGATCGGCATCACCATTTGGACAATGCCGCCCATTTCACTCTCGCTGCTGATTCTGTTTACGCTGCTCATCACGCCGTCCGGCTGGGCGGTGATGCTGACAATGGTGGGCATGCTCATCGCGCTGCTCGTCTGGTTCGATGACCCAGTTTTACTGGGCGTGTGGGCGGTGCAGATGGGGTTACTGGCGTACAATCACCGGGCGGATTTGGGAAAACGGCCGTCTCGTCGCCGCAAAAAAACAAACCCATGATTTTAACGATACTCGGGGGATTCACTTCATTCGCACTGCTGATTTTGGGGATAACGGCCGTTTCCAACTTCCTCTTCTTCCCCCGCCTCAAGGCAACCCAACTGGCGCAGCAGCCCAAACTCTCTATTTTGATACCAGCGCGTAACGAAGCGGTCGTTATCGGCCAAACGATTCGGGCTTTATTGGCGCAAACGGTCACCAACTTTGAACTCATCCTCCTCGACGACCAGTCCGACGACGGCACCGGAGCCATCGCCACCCAAGCCGCTAATGGCGACGCCCGCTTCCGGTTGCTGTCTGGCACGCCGCTGCCACCCGGCTGGTTGGGCAAAAATTGGGCCTGTCACCAGCTCAGCCAGGCCGCCACCGGGGAGTACTTGCTCTTCGCAGATGCGGACGTGCGCTGGGCACCTAACGCGCTGGCGGCGCTGCTGGCCCTGGCCCAAACCGAGCAGGCCGACCTGCTCACCGTCTGGCCCACGCAGCAAACAGAAACCTGGCCAGAACGACTCGTTGTGCCCCTCATGAGCTTTGCCATTTTGTGTTATCTGCCTATCCTGCCGGTGCATTACACAAATCTGCCCGCCTTCGCCGCTGCCAACGGGCAATGCTTGCTGTTCCGGCGCGAGGCGTATGAAAAAGTGGGGGGGCATACGGCCGTTCACAACAACGTCATCGAGGATGTAGCCCTGGCCAAAGCTATCAAAGCGCACAAATTGCGGCTGCGCATGGCCGATGGCAACCGGCTGGTAAGCTGCCGCATGTACCAAAATTGGCCAGAAGTACGGGCGGGCTTTGCCAAAAATATTCTGGCCGGGCACGGCAACAGCATCCCTTTTTTGCTGCTCTCGACCGTATTTCACTGGATCATTTTTCTGTTTCCCTGGCTCTGGTTTGCCACCACTTTGGATGTGTGGCCGTTGGGTTTGGGATTGGCTGGCGTGGTGTTGCGGGGCGGAACGGCCGTTTTCACCCACCAACGCCCCCTTGATGCCCTGCTCATGCCCATCTCCGTCCTGATGATGACCCGCATCGCCTTCCAATCAATTCAGTGGCAGCGGCACGGCACGGCAGAGTGGAAAGGCAGGAGATTGGAGATTGGAGATTAGAAACTGGAGACTTTTTAATCTCCAATCTCCAGTCTCCAATCTCCCCAATTACCTATGAACGAAATCCTCATCATCGGCGCAGGCATCGGCGGACTGAGCACAGCCATCCGGCTGGCGGCCGCCGGGCAGCGCGTCACGATTTACGAAAAGAACCCACAAGTGGGTGGCAAGATGGGCCAAATCGAGGCCGACGGCTTCCGCTGGGATATTGGCCCGTCGGTAATCACCATGCGGCACGTGTTTGAGGAGCTATTCACCAGCGCCGGACGCCGCCTAGAAGATTACCTCACGCTCGAACCCGTCGATCCGCTGACACGATACTTTTACCCTAACGGCACCGTCCTCGACGCCAAGGAAAACCCGGAAGCGATGGCCACGCAAATCCGCAAAATCGCCGCAGAAGATGTGGCTGGCTATGAGAAGTATTTGCGCTACGCTGAGCAAATTCACCGCATCACCGGCCCCGTCTTCATCTACGACCGACCACCTACCTGGCGCAGTTTTCTGCGCGTGCCCTTCCCAGACTGGTTCAAGATTGACGGCCTGCGCACGATGCAGCAGGCGATTGAAAATCATGTGCAATCGCCAGAGCTGCGGCAGCTTTTGGGCCGCTTTGCCACCTACGTCGGCGGCAGCCCATACCTGGCCCCGGCCACACTCAACGTCATCGCCCACGTGGAGCTGAACGGCGGCGTCTGGTACCCGCGCGGCGGCATCTACGCCATTGCCCAGGCGATGGCCAGGCTGGCCAAGGAACTGGGCGTGACGATTCATACCAACTGCGGCGTGCAGGAAATCGGGGTGGTTAACGGCCGTTTCTCCCACCTCATCCTGGAAAACGGGGAAAAAGTAAAGGGAACGGCCGTCGTCAGCAACCTCGACGTCACCACCACCCAAAAACACTTACTTAAAAATTCACAATCCACCATTCACAATTCACAATTCGACCCATCTTGCTCCGGCTTCATCCTCCTGCTGGGCATCAACAAGCAGTTTCCCGAACTGGCGCACCACAACATACTCTTCTCGCCGGATTACCCGGCCGAATTTGAGGCCATCTTTGCGCAAGGCCAACCGCCAGATGATCCCACCATCTACATCGCCATCACCAGCAAAACCGACCCAGAGCACGCGCCGGAGGGTGGCGAAAACTGGTTTGTGCTGGTCAACGCGCCGCCGCTAGACGGCCGTTTCGATTGGCACACGAACCAACAAAATTACCGCGATCTCATCCTGCAAAAAATTGCTAACTTTGGCTTTGACGTGCGAGATCACATCGTTACCGAGCAGATTTTGACGCCGCACGATTTGGCCGCAGGCAGCGGCGCGTGGCAGGGAGCGCTGTATGGCGCGTCCCCAAATTCACGTTGGGCTGCTTTTAAACGGCCGCACAACCGCTCCAACCAAATTGCAGGGCTTTATTTTGCCGGGGGCACCACCCACCCTGGCGGCGGCGTCCCGATGGTCACACTCTCCGGCAAGGTGGCGGCTGAATTGGTGTTAGAAGATTTGGCGTAGGGTCTCACAAACCACGCGGACGAAAGGCTTCATCCAGCTTGTTGCGCAGGCTGAAGATGAGTTGCTGGCTCTCGTGGTTTTGGGGAATGAGGGAAACTGCCGTTCCTTGAAATCCTTGCTTATTAAAGGGCATCAACTTAATGCTCACCTCATCCTCGATCAGGTATTGATCGCTGCCCATAGGCAAGAACGGCAATCCTTTTTCCTTGAGGACATTGTGCACAATTTGACGCGTATCTGCGAAGGAAGCGGCAAACACTTTCACCATTGTTTTGTGGTAAAGACGCGTCCGGTCAAAGGTAAACACAAAGACGATTAAAAAGACAATCAGCGCCAGAAAAAAGTGCAGGCGAAACAACCACATCAGCCCGCCAGCCGCCAGAATTCCAGCCACAATCGAAGCCATAAACAGATCACCTTCACGCGTTCGCCATTGGTTAATCATTTCTCACACTCCTGGCAAACTGTACGCAAAAACGGCCGTTCCCGTTGCGTCCAAATTGCTTGAAAAGCGCCTCAGTTGCGCTATACTGCGAGAAACTTTTTTCGTTCTTTTGCAAGAACAAGGAGCAAGACAAGCAACTCTATGATTCATCCGGCAACCGAATTACGCTACATCAGCCCCTCGATTGGCTTTGGCGTTTTTGCCACCACCTTCATCCCCCAAGGCACCATCGTTTACGTCCAGGATGCACTGGAAATTGTTCTTCCCGCCGACCACCCCCTGCTTACCGCCGACATCTACCAGCCCATTCTGGACAAGTACAGCACGGTTGAAAAAGACGGCTCTCGCCTGCTGAGCTGGGACATTGCCCGATACGTAAACCACAGCTGTCAGAGTAATGCCCTGAGCACCGGCTACGGCTTTGAGATTGCCGTGCGCGACATCCAGCCAGGCGAAGAAATCACCGATGATTACGGCCAATTCAATCTGCCCTACGACATGCCCTGCGCCTGTGGCCATGCGGCCTGCCGTGGCAGCATACGGCCGTCTGACTTCACCGCCCTCGTTCACCAATGGGATGCCCAACTCAGCGCCGCCCTGGGCCAGCTCAACAGTCTGGAACAGCCCCTCTGGCGCTACCTGGACGAAGAAACACAAACGGCCGTTACCCAAGATCTGGCGCTAGGCAACTTCCGCTCCGTTCAGGCCCTGCACAACACCCCAACCCATCCCGCCTAACCACCTTGAGTCAGGGCGACGCACTTGTAGCAAAACACCACAGATGTGCGTCGCCCTATTGGTGACCTCCGAGCACTTGAAAACCATGAATTGGTTACGGCCGTTTCCCCCAAACGGCGACCGGCAGTTGCTGCCCTTCTCACGCTGTCGCCCAACCGGCATCATTTGCAAACTATCTACCACACTTCTCCATAACTTCTCCAGATTCGCCCGCTAAACTGTTCATCATACGAAATTTACAAGACCCGACAGGTTTACAAAGCAACGTCTCACTTCAGAAACTTTGCCGAGCAAAATATCTTCTCCAGCAGCCAACGCAGTAAACCTGTCCGGTCTCAACGAAATCTTGAGGAGCATCACGATGAACAAAAAAAGATGGCTGGCCCTGGGCACAGTCTTCACCATTTTGGCCGCGCTGCTGATTAGCTGCACCGCCACCAATTCCAGCGCCGCGCCAGAGACAGAAACGGCCGTTGCCACCATCGGCGATCTATCAGCCAGCGCCACGGCCAGCGGGCAGGTACTGCCCCAGCGCGAGGCGGTACTCACTGCCAGCAGCCCCGCTCGCGTCACCACCGTGGCCGTGCGGCTGGGCGATGTCGTCCAGCCCGGCGATCTGCTGGTCCAGCTAGACAGCACCGATTTGCAATTTACTGTAGACAACGCCGCCCAAACGGTGGTGCTGGCTCAGGCCCGTCTGGATAATTTGCTAGCTCCAGCCACCGACGCCGAAATTGCCAGCGCCCAGGCCGCCCTGGCCAGCGCCCAAACTCAGCTAGACAATCTGTTAGCTGGCCCCACAGAAACAGAAATCGCACTTGGCGAAACGGCCGTTGCCTCCGCTCAGGCCCAACTCAATGCCTCCGTTGCCGATTTGAACAACAGCCAGAGCAGCATTAGCCAATCCCAAATTACCGCCGCCGAAGCAAACTTGCTGGCCGCACAGCAGCAGCTGGATCGCGCCATCGAAATCAACGAAGACAACCCGAATGAGGCCAATCACCAGGCGCGGCTGCAAGCTGAACAAGCCGTAGCCAACGCTCAAGCGCAGCTGGATACGCTGCAAGCTGGCCCCAGCACCAACGCCGCGCAAAGCAGCGTCGCTGCCGCCAATGCCCGCGTCGCTGGCAGCCAGATCGATCTGGACAGCACGCTGGCCGGTGCCACAGCCGCCAATATCGCCAATGCAGAAGCGGCCGTTGCTCAAGCCCAGGCCAATTTGTCCAATTTACAGGCTGGCCCCACTACCGAAGAAATCCGTGCTGCCGAAGCAGAAGTCGCCCAAGCGGAACTGACGCTGGCTGAGGCGCAAGAAGCGTTGGCCGACGCCTCGATTGTGGCCCCATTTGCCGGGGTAGTAACGGCCGTTTACGTCAGCGAAGGTGAAATTGCCAGCGGCCCCGTGGTGGAGCTGGTAGACAGCAGCAGCCTGGAGCTGGTCCTGAGTGTGGATGAGGTAGACATTGGCAGCTTCGACGTCGGTCAGCCCGCCATTGTGACGCTGGAAGCGTGGCCGGAGCGCGAATTCGACAGCGAAATCGTGACCATCGCCCCCAGCGCCAGCAACCAAAACAGCGCGCTGGTCACCTACGAGGTGCACCTGGCTTACCAGGCCGACGACCTGCCCACGCTCATCGGCCTGACGGCCAACGCCAACCTGATTACAGCCCAACGCGAAGACGTGCTGCTGGTGCCCAACGCCGCCATCACGCCCGACCGCGCCGCAGGCAAATATTTTGTCGATGTACAGCAGTCGGACGGCAGCTTCCGCCAGGTGGAAGTGTCGATTGGCCTGCGCGACGGCGAAAACACGCAAATTACCGCTGGCCTGGTCGAAGGCGACGTCTTGCGCCTCGTCAGCAGCCAGCCAACTGAAGAATTCAACCGACCAGGACCGTTTGGCGGGTAAAAGGAATAATCTCATGAAAAAGTTACTACGAAGCAGATGGTTTTTAATTGGCATTGGCACATTAGCGCTCATCACCGCCCTGTTTTTTGTGCAGCAGGGACAGCGCAGCGCCGCCGCACAGGAGCCGCAAACCGGTGACATCGTCACCGCTTTCATCGGCGATTTATCAGCCAGCGCCACCGCCAGCGGCAACATTGAGGCCGAGCAAACGGCCGCTCTCGCGCTGCTGCGCGGCGGCACGGTAGCGGAAATCTACGTGGCGGTGGGTGATTCCGTCACCGCCGGACAACCACTTTTGCAGCTGGAAACGGCCGCTCTCGAACGCGATGTCGCCAATGCTACCCAAGCCGTCATCATTCAGGAAACCAACCTGGACACGCTGCAAGAACCCGCCACCGAGGCTGATTTGGCCGCCGCCGAAGCCAGCGTCGCCAGCGCCGAAGCCAATCTGGCTGATTTACTGGACGGCCCCAATGCCAACGACATCGCTGCTGCCGAAGCCGATGTCCAGGCGGCTCAGGCAGAACTTAACGCCGCCTACGCTCGCCTGTCTGACTTGAGAGCCGCAGCCGATGCCGAAGCGATCGCCGCCGCCCAAATTCAGCTGGAACTGGCCCAAACGGCCGCTACGCAAGCCGCCGAGCAGCACAGCACCGTTTTGGTAACGGAAAACGACTACATCTCTGAAGATCAGCTGGCGAACATGGAACTAGCGGCACGAACGGCCGCTTTGCAAGCCAACGCCGAACTACAAGCCGCCCAGGAAACGCTGAACGAACTGCTCAACGGCGATCCAAACTCGATTGCCGCTGCCCAGGCATCGGTGAGTCTGGCCTCAGCTTCACTGAAAACGGCCGAACTGCGTCTACAACAGGTGCAAGAAGGCGCCTCCGACGTGCAAATTGCCCAGGCCGAAGCGACGCTGGCCTCAGCGGAAGCCACGCTGGATCGGCTGGTGCGCGGCGCCTCCGACGAGCAAATTGCCATTGCTGAGGCGCAACTCATCCAGGCGCAAACCAATCTGGCCCGCGCCGAGCAAAATCTGGCCAACGCCACGTTGACCGCGCCATATGCCGGGGTGATTACGGCCGTAAACGTCAGCATCGGCGAGCAGGCCAGCGGCGTGGTGGTCGAGATGTTTAATCCCGACAGCCTGGAGCTGGTGCTGGATGTGGACGAGGTAGACATCAGCAACATCATTCTGGACCAACAGGCCGTCATCACCCTGGAAACCTGGCCGGACGAAGAAATTGAGGCCACGGTGGTTTCGATTGCGCCACGCAACACGGCTTCCCAGGGCAGCGGGCTGGTTACCTACGCCGTTTACCTGGCGCTGGGCGACACCAACCTGCCCATCCGCGTCGGCATGACGGCCAATGCGAACCTGATCACCGCCCAGCGCAGCGACGTGCTGCTGGTGCCCAACCGCGCCATCACTCAGGATCGCGCCGCTGACAAATTTTATGTGACCCGCGCCGACGGCGAGGTGATTGAAGTGACCATCGGCCTGCGCGATGATGAATATACGCAAATTACCAGCGGCTTAACCGCTGGAGATGAACTGTTGATTGAAACGGCCGTTCCCGTGGATGATTTGTTTACGCCCGGTAATGGTCCGTTCAGCGGAAATTAAGAAAGGAAAGAATCAAAGATTTCGCAGATTTTACAGATTTAATCTTTTTAATCTGTGAAATCTGTTGATAAGAATCAGGAACGTAAAATGATTGAACTAACCAACATTACCAAGTCATACGAGATGGGTGAGATGATGGTACATGCCCTGCGCGGCGTGGACCTGACCATCAACGAAGGCGAATTTGTGGCCATCATGGGGCCGTCTGGCTCGGGCAAAAGCACGCTGATGAACGTGATTGGCTGTCTGGATATCCCATCCGGCGGGCGCTACACGCTGGACGGCATCGACGTCAGCCAGATGAGCGACGATGAGCAAGCCAAAGTACGCAACCAGCGCATTGGTTTTGTCTTCCAGCAGTTTAATTTGCTGCCGCGCACCACGGCCGAAAAACAAGTCGCCCTGCCTTTGATGTATGGCGGTTACGGCCGTTCCGAACGCTTAGAACGAGCCAAAGAAGCATTAACGGCCGTAGGGTTAGGCCAACGAATCGACCACAAACCAGACGAACTGTCTGGTGGGCAGCAGCAGCGTGTGGCTATCGCCCGCGCCCTGGCAACCACCCCCAGCATCATCCTGGCCGACGAGCCAACCGGCGCGCTGGATACCCAATCGGGTGAAGAAATCCTGAACATCTTCAAGGACCTGCACGCCAAGGGAATGACCATTGTGATGATCACCCACGACCCCGAAGTGGCCGAACACGCCCAACGCACCATCTGGATTCGCGACGGCGTGATCGTGGAGCATTTATAATCCACAGATTTCGCAGATTCAATTTTGTATCAAAAATCTGTGTAATCTGCGAAATCTGTGACTAATTTTTAGAGGAAATCATGAATCTTTCAGAAAGTTTTTTAACGGCCGTTGATAGCTTGATGGCCAACAAAATGCGAGCAATTTTGACCATGCTGGGCGTGATTATTGGCGTAGCGGCCGTGATTGCCTTGATGGCCATTGGCAGCGGCGTCAGCGCCTCTGTCACCAGTGAAATCCAGAGCATCGGCTCCAACCTGCTCACCATCAGCACCGACCTAGAAAACAGCGGCGGCCTGCCCTCGCTGAGCCTGGATGATGTTGATGCGCTGTCTGACCCGCTCTATGCGCCAGACATTGCCCAGGTGGGTGCCAGCGTTGCCGGGCAGCAAGAAATTGTTTACGCAGGCGGCTCTGCCTCACAATCCGTCAATGGCGTCACTGCCAACTACTTTGCCCTCACCAACCTGACCGACTTCACGGCGGGCGATGGTCTCACCGACAACGACATCGAAACCAGCGCCCGCGTGGCGGTACTGGGTTCCAACGTGGTGACCGAGCTATTTGGCGACGAGTACCCGGTAGGCAAATCGGTCAAAATCAGCGGCGTCAGCTATGAAGTGGTGGGCGTTTTGGCTCAGCAGGGCCTGGGCCTGGGCAACAGCCCAGACGAAACGGTCTACATTCCCATCTCCACGGCGCAAAGCCGCCTGTATCCCACGCGCACCCGCAGCGGCGACAAAGCGGTCAACAGCATCCTGGCTCAGGTTGTCAGCGAAGATCAAACAGATGCGGCCATCACTCAGGTAACGGACATTCTACGCGAGGAACACCGCATTGCTTACGCTGGCGAAGATGATTTTTCCATCTTCAGCCAGACAGACCTGATTGCCACCTTTGATACAGTCACGGCCACGCTGACGGCCTTCCTCGGCGCCATCGCCGGCATTTCGCTGCTGGTGGGCGGCATCGGCATTATGAACATCATGCTGGTAAGCGTAACGGAACGGACGCGAGAGATTGGCATCCGCAAGGCAGTGGGGGCCCTCAAGCGGGATATTCTCGCCCAGTTTTTGCTGGAGTCGCTGCTGCTGAGCCTGTTGGGTGGCGCTTTGGGCATCACCTTGGGCGTACTGATTGCTTCTGTCACCGGCCCGGCGCTGGATATCGAGCCGGTTGTCGAAGCGAGCACGGTGCTGCTGGCCACCGGGTTTGCTGCTGGCGTGGGTCTGGCGTTTGGCATTTATCCGGCCTGGCGGGCCGCTGGGTTACGGCCGATTGAAGCACTGCGGTATGAGTGATATAGTTTTGACAAGGTGAAGGGGTGACTGCGTTCTTCGAACGCTTGGTGACAAGGTGAACGGGTGAAGGGGTGAATTACCCAATTACTCAATTACCAAATTACAAAGACCATGAAAAAGCAACAAATTCTGGTAGTTGACGACGATAAAGAGATTGCCCGGCTGCTGCGGGGGTATCTGGAAAAGGCGGGGTTTGACGTGCTGGTGGCGCATGACGGCCGTACGGCCGTTCACAGCCTGCGCCGGGAAAAGCCGGATTTACTCGTGCTGGACCTGATGCTGCCAGACATGGATGGCTACGACATCACCCGGCTGGTGCGGCAAGAAGAAACGCTGCGACCCATGCCCATCATCATGCTCACGGCGCGAGTCGAGGATAGCGACAAAATCGTGGGGCTGGAGTTGGGCGCGGATGATTACGTGACCAAGCCGTTTAATCCGGCCGAGGTGGTGGCCCGGGTCCGCGCCCAGCTGCGCGCCAAAAGCCGGTTAATCAGTAGTGATGAGGGATTGGAAACGGCCGTCTTCCAGGTCAGCGGGATTCATTTGGACACAGGTCGGCGCACGGTGTCGGTAAACGGCCGTGCCGTCGATCTCACCCCTTCCGAATTTAGCTTGCTGCAAACCATGCTAGAAAACCCCGGCTTCGTTTTCACTCGCAGCGAACTGATTGAGCACGGGCTGGGGCAAGAGTACATCGGCATGGACCGCACGCTGGACAGCCACATCAAAAATCTACGGCGCAAAATTGAGCCAGATCCCAAAAATCCCTCCCTGATTCAGACCGTTTATGGCGTGGGTTACCGCCTGGTGGAGCAACCAT
Organism: Ardenticatenaceae bacterium; assembly: GCA_020634565.1. Lineage (GTDB taxonomy): Bacteria > Chloroflexota > Anaerolineae > Promineifilales > Promineifilaceae > Leptofilum. Next base: position 42,706 of record JACKBN010000020.1, on the reverse strand, counting down.
GAACCGGCTGCAAACGCGCTTTATTCTGGCCTTTGTCAGCGTCATTTTTTTGGTGATGCTCATCCCGCTCACCTTTTCCGCTTTGATGCGCACGTTTAACCTGGTGGAGCCAACGCCCGAACTGATTGCCGCGCTGGAAACGCTGCCCGCCGAAACGGTGGCCCAGTTCCAACTGTTTTTCCGCGAGTTTATTCCACGGCAGATTGCCATTTTTATCATCGGCGGCGGGACGGTGGGGCTGGTGATGGGGATTTTTCTGGCGCGGTCACTGGTACGGCCGTTAGACAAACTGGCCGCCGCCGCCCGCAGTTTTGGCAGCCGCAACCTGAGCCAGCGCGTGCAGGTCAGCGGCAGCGAAGAAATCGTCGCCCTGGCCGATGCGTTTAACGAGATGGCCGGGCGGCTGGAAGAAGCCGAAACGCTGCGGCGCAATCTGCTGGCCGACGTGGCCCACGAGCTGCGCACGCCCGTCACCGTCATCCAGGGCAATTTGCGGGCCATTTTGGACGATGTGTATCCGCTGGAAAAAGAAGAAGTGGCCCGCCTGTACGAGCAAACCCGCCTGCTCACGCGCCTCATCGACGATTTGCGCGAGCTGGCCCAGGCAGAAGCGTCCCAATTGTCGCTAAACATGGCAACCGTGGACGTGGCGACTTTGGTGAAGGAAACGGCCGTTGCCTTCCAACCCATCGCCCAAACGCAGGAAGTGGAGCTGCATGCCGAACTGCTCGGCCATCTGCCCCCCATTCAGGCAGATGAGGCGCGATTGCGCCAAAGCCTGCACAATCTGGTAGGCAACGCCCTGCGCCACACGCCCGCAGGCGGCCACATTTTGTTGGCCGTGGAGCAGGTCAATGAGGTGCTCGAAATTCGAGTGCAGGACAGCGGCAGCGGCATGACGCCCGAGCAGATCAGCCACGTCTTCGACCGGTTTTACCGCGCCGACCCGTCGCGCAGCCGGGAAAGCGGCGGCACGGGCCTGGGGCTGGCCATCGTGCGGGCGATTGCCAAGGCGCATGGTGGGGAAGTTACGGCCGTTTCCCCCGGACTCAATCAGGGCAGCAGCTTCACCCTCACCCTACCCCTCTCCGCATGATAAAATAGGACACGGATTTCCACAGATAAACACAGATAAATCTAAAAATCCGTGAAATCTGCGTCTATCTGTGTTCCAAATCGCAAAGGAGTAGGGTATGGCAGTAGAAATGAATGGTGGCGTGTTGGTTGGCGAGGTGCTGCAAAAGCAAGGTGTGCAATTTTTGTATACGCTCTGCGGTGGGCACATTTCGCCGATTTTGGTGGGGGCCGAAGCACAAGGCATCCGGGTCATTGATGTGCGGCATGAGGCAACGGCCGTTTTTGCCGCCGACGCCACGGCCCGATTAACCGGTGTGCCCGGTGTGGCCGCCGTCACCGCCGGGCCAGGCGTCACCAACACGATCACCGCCCTCAAAAATGCGCAAATGGCCCAATCGCCGCTGGTGCTGATTGGCGGCTCGGCGGCAACGCTGCTCAAAGGACGTGGCGCGCTGCAAGACATCGACCAACTGGCGCTGGTGCGGCCTATCGTCAAGTGGGCACGCGCCGCCAAAAAAGTGCGCGACATCGTGCCTTTGCTCGAAGAAGCGTTCCAAACGTGCCAGCAGGGCGTGCCCGGCCCCGTTTTCCTGGAAATTCCGATTGATTTGCTTTACCCAGAGGATGTGGTGCGCAGCTGGACGATGGGTTCCAGCGGCAAAGGGCTGGCAGGCAAAGCGATGTCGCTTTACTTTGAGACCCATCTGCGCCGCACGTTTGGCCGCGCCTGGGAGCAGCGCGCCAGCGAGCCGCCGCTGGTCATCCCCTCACTACCCGCCAGCGGCGAGGTGCAGCAGGTGGCCAAAGCACTGGCCGGAGCCAAACGGCCGTTACTCATCATCGGCAGCCAGGCATTGATTGACGCCGCACAGGGGGACGCTTTGCAAGCAGCGGTGCAAAAGCTAAACATCCCCACCTACCTTTCTGGCATGGCCCGGGGATTATTGGGGCGGGACGCGCTGCATTTGCGGCACAAGCGCAGCAAGGCGCTGCGCGAGGCGGATGTGATTATTTTGGCCGGTGTGCCCGCCGATTTCCGACTGGGATACGGCCGTTCCATTCCCAAACGGGCTACCTACATCTCAATCAACCGAAGTGAAGAAGATTTGAACAAAAACCGCCGGCCCGACATCGGCATTCTCGCCGATCCCGGCGCATTTTTGCGTACGCTGGCGGCCAACTGGCAGCCAGACAACAGCTGGCAAACGTGGCACAACACGCTCATCGAACGCGATGCCGCGCGGGATGCTGAAATCAGCCAGACAGCCGAAGAAGAGACCGGGCTGGTGAATCCGGTTTGGTTGTGCCAGCAGTTGGAAACGGCCGTTGCCGAAGACAGCGTTCTCATTGGCGATGGCGGCGATTTTGTGGCCACGGCCAGCTACATCGTGCGGCCACGCGGGCCGCTGAGCTGGCTGGACCCCGGCGCCTTTGGCACGCTGGGTGCGGGCGGTGGCTTTGCCCTGGCCGCCAAGCTGTGCCGTCCCGATGCGGAAGTGTGGCTGCTCTATGGGGATGGCTCCGCAGGGTATTCGTTGGCGGAATTCGACACGTTTGCCCGGCACGGCGTGGCCATTATTGCCCTGATTGGCAACGACGCCTCGTGGGCGCAAATTGCCAGAGACCAGGTGGAAATTTTAGGCACGCCGCTGGGCACAGATCTGGCCCAAACCAACTACCATGTCGTCGCCCAAGGATACGGCGGCGATGGTTTTTGTGTCGATGATCCAGTGCAATTGAATGAGATTTTGGCTCAGGGGAAAGCGGTGGCAGAAAACGGCCGTCCCGTCCTGATCAACGTCATGATTGGCAAGACCGATTTCCGCAAAGGCTCCATCTCAATGTAAGTGGCTTAGACTACAGCCACAAACCTTGCTTTTGTAACGTTGCTACCAACATTTCGCTGACGCGCTGGTGCAGCTCTTTGGAATATTTGTATTCCGACGTGTAAAAATCGGTCACTTTGGTAATGCCCGCTGCCGCCAGTGTGTCACGCAGTTCCTCATTGGCGTTGTAGCGCGCCCACGCATTTTTCTCCCGCGCCGCGTGCTGCGCTTTGATTTCCGCGTCGGACAAAATGTGATACCGCTCCCGATGCACTAACAGTTCCAGCGGCAGGCGATCGCGCAGTGCGGGGTCTTCGGCGGGATGCCCCAGCACAATGCTGGTCACCGGAAAAACGCCCTGCGGCAGCCCCAAAATCTCGATGATGTCATCGGCCGACCACCAAGTGGTGCCCATGTAGCAGATGCCCAGCCCCTTCGATTCGGCCGCCAGGTAGATAGTTTGCGCGGCAATCACAGCATCGACAGCGCCGGTGAGAAAACCCAAAAAGTCATCAAAGCTTTGCTTGGACTGATTCACCCGAATCCATTCCCGCATGCGGAACACATCCGAGCAAAAGGTCAGTACGATGGGGGCCTGCAAAACCATTGGCTGTTCATAATGGGCTTCGTAAAGCTTCTGTTTGGCGGCTTCGTCTCTGGTGACAATGACCGACCAGGTTTGCATATTGCCAGAGCTTGAGCTGCGCAAACCGGTCATGAGCAGTTCATTCAATAAACTGTCGTCTACATCCTGGTTGGTGTAGGCGCGAATAGAGCGATGGGAGTTGGCTAAATTAAACATAGTCTCTTTTTATCCAATCGTTTAGTAGCTGAGATCACCTTCTGGATGGGCGGCTAACCTGCTTCTAAACGTTTTTTCAAGTTTTGTAGCAGAGTTTCATGGGCTGAATCGGCCGTTTTTGCCACAAAGTTGGCCACCAAATTGGGGGATTCAATGTCGATGGTTTCGGTAACGGCCGTTCCGCCAGCCACTTCCACAAACACGGTCCGGCTCACCAAACGAATGTTGGGGAAGCTATCTACCGCCTGAATCAGCAGGTTTTCTGCTGGCAGCTGCGTCATCGTCACCCGAATTTTGTTGCGATAGGACAAAATCCCCAGAAAGCGGAACAATTCAACCGCGTAAAATTCCACAACCGTGTGGCCAGCCGCATCCACACGGCGCGCGATTTCTTCTGTGGCCACAACCAGCGGCTGCAAGCCAGGATGGTTCTGGATGTTGGCGAGATGCTCATAAACGGCCGTTGCCGTCGCCCCAATCTGAATCGTTTTCTTGAAGTTGATCGCTTTCATGCCGTCAGGCTCAGGTAATGAGGTCAATCGGTAAATGATCGACCCGGTTTAGATAAACAAGTTCCACCCGCTCTTCATTAAAATCCAGCCGGGAGATGGAGGTATTGTTGGCATGCAGCCAGATGCGATTCTGAGCTTCAGAATTATCCATGGTTGTATAGCCAAACAAGGTACGCAGCACCGCCACAAAAAAGCCGCCATGGGTCACAATCGCCACGCGGTCTTCGGGCTGATGCCGTTCTTGCAGCTCATCCAAAAAAAGTTGGGCACGCTGCATCCCCTGCTCGCGCGTTTCATACGGCCGTTCCCACCAGCCCGCCTCGCCCAAATAATCTGGCAAGACGACGTTTGGATAATGTTTGGCAAAAAACGGCCGATTGGGCCCTGGCAGACCTGTGCGCTCCTCCGTTTCGTGATCCCGTTCAAAAATACCGCCAAATTCGTGAATCGTTTCCCAGGCGACTAAGGGCATACCCACCTGTTCGGCAATCGCCATGCCGGTGGTGATGGCCCGCACCATGAGGCTGCTGTACAGGTGTGTGAACTGGTAACCACGGCGATTGTGCAGATCGTTGTCTGGGTCGGCATTCTCCCAATTTTGGGCGATTTGCTGGGCTAAATGTGCCGCTTGTTGCTCACCAATTTCCGTTAAAAGGGGGTCCGGCGAACGGCCGTTGCTGCTGCCCGTTCGCGCCCACAATTCATTATTTTCCGATTGTGCGTGTCTGATCATATAAAGTTGCATCTCCTGATTGTAAGAGCGGCACTCACCCTGGGCAACCCCGTTTTTACGCAGCTATTGACATGATACGAAACGATAGATAAAATATCTATCATGTCATCTCAAAGCGAATTAGATGAAAAGCAGGTACTGAACGCCGCGCGAGAATTGGCGGAGGAAACGGCCGTTTCCTTCACCATGGACCAGCTCGCCGCAAAAGCTGGTGTTTCCCGCGCCACCCTTTACCGCCAGCTTGGCGGCAAAAAAGCGATCCTCAAGCGGCTGGCCACCGAGCACGGCCTGGACGATCTGGAACAGCAAGATGCGCCGAACCGCATTTTGCAGGCTGCGCGCACCCTGTTTGCCCAGCAAGGCCTGATGATCCCCACGATGGAGCAAATCGCAGAGGAAGCCAACGTCGGTGTGGCCACCGTGTATCGCCATTTTGGTGACAAAACCGGGCTGCTGCGCGCCTTCTTGCAGGCATTTCACCCGCATTTGCCGGTAACAGAACATGAATTGACGGGTGATTTGCGACATGATTTGGCGCAGTTGGTCGAAACGATGATCCGGTTCATTCTGGAGCATCAGGATATGGTGCAGCACAGCTTTAGCAATGCCCGCGAATGGCGCGATGAGTTGATGAATTTACGGCCGTTTCAGCAGCGCAGTCTCAGCCGGGTGGCCAACTTTTTACAAAGCCAAATGGATGCCGGGCAGCTCCGTCCCATCGATCCGCAGCAAGCGGCCACCGCCTTGACGGGGATGATTTTGTCGTTCGGTTTAATCATGCCTATCTACTACAAGCTGCCCAACCCAGAGCCGCAAGAAACGGCCGTTTTCATCACCGAACTATTTTTAGACGGTCTAAAACAACCATAAGACTGACGCCATTGATAAAAGATTGGACCAATTTAATTACCGAGCCTGCGACCTATTCCCAACTAAAATTGGTCCAATCTGCGTAAGTTCAGAACCATAGAAGAGAAAAATGAAATCATTTTTGGGCGTGCTTTTAGCCGCCATCGGGGGCCTTGCCCCTATGTTTCCCGCATTTCTGCCCCAGCTAGGCATTGGCACCCTGGCTCGCCTGGGCAACGTCAATCCGCTGCGGCGCACGTTGGGGCTGCTGGGTTGGCTGCTCATTTGGCAGAATTGGCGCAAGGCACCTTCACTGCGTCGTGGATTGATGCTGCTGCCCGGCACCATCTTTGCCCTGCAATCCCAATTTTTAGAACCGCGCCGCATTTTTGTGGACCTAATCGATCCACCCCACGCCCCTGCCAAAAGAGTGAATCTGACAAATACGGCCGTCATCCTTGGCACACTTGTCGGGGAGCAGCCCCACGCCTGGGACTACGCCAATTTAGTGCCGCGCCACCTCATCAACGATGTCATTGGGCAAATACCCGTTCTGGCAGCTTACTGAGCGGCTTGCCGCAGCGGCCTCGTGTACGCCGCCACGGTCAATGGCCAGCGACTCACCTTTGAGGTGCTCGGCGTCTGGCGACGAAATCTCATCATGCAGGATCGTGAAACGGGCACCATTTGGCAGCAAGCCACGGGTGAAGCGCTGCATGGGCCGCTCAAAGGCGCGCAGCTTGAACTCATCGGCGGCGAGCAAACCACCTGGCACGATTGGGTAAGGCGACATCCACAAACGGCCGTTTCCATCGAACCAACCAATCCGCCCCAAGGATTACTTTCTTTTCAACAGCTTGAGTTTTTGCTAGAGAAATTCACCGGCAGCTACAAAACTCCCGGTCTCAACCGCAACGACACCCGCCTGCCCTCCCATGAAGAAGTGGGGGGGCTACTGCTCAACGGCGAAGCGCGCGCTTACCCTTTAACCCACCTAAAAAATGCAAAGCTAATTCCTGACACACTCGGTGGCGTGCTGGTAACGGTGTTTTATGATGCCCCAAATGACCGCCTGCACGCCTACCGCCAAACGGAAGACGGCCGTCTCGACACCACCCAACCCCTCCCCATCCAACGCCAATTTTGGCTGGGCTGGAGCGAATTTCACCCCCAAACCACCATTTTCGGGCAAAACCATTGAGGATAAATCATGACAAACCATATTCCCTACACACTTCCCTTTCAACAAATTTCCGCCGCTGATCTGCCGCTGGTCGGCGGCAAGGGAGCCAACCTGGGCGAAATGTCCCGGGCCAGCTTCCCCGTGCCGCCCGGCTTCTGCGTTACTACCCGTGCCTTCCACGATTTTGTGGCCGCCTGCCCGCAAATGTCCGATTTTTACGCCGCCCTGGACGCCATCCCAGCGGAAGATTTAGTGACTACGCGCAAAGTTGGCGAGCAAATTCGCCAGGCGCTGCATGAAACAGCCATACCCGATGCGATTGGTACGGCCGTTACTCAAACTCTCCATCACCTCGACCCTAACGCCGCCTACGCCGTGCGTTCCAGCGCCACCGCCGAAGATTTGCCCGACGCTTCCTTTGCCGGGCAGCAAGACACCTACCTCAACGTGCAGGGCGAAGCCGATATTTTGGATGCCGTGCGCCGCTGCTGGGCATCGCTTTTCACCGATCGGGCGATTTTGTACCGCCAGCGCAACGGCTTTGCTCATGAAGAGGTTGCCCTCTCCGTCGTGGTGCAGCAAATGGTGTTGCCAGACATCTCCGGCATCCTGTTCACCGCCGATCCAGTCAGCCAGCATCGCCACATCTGCTCTATCGACGCCAGCTACGGCTTGGGTGAAGCACTTGTCGCCGGGCTGGTCACGGCCGATTTGTACCGAGTAGACAGCCGCACCCATCAGCTCATCGAAACAAAAATTGGGGACAAGCAGTTGGCGATACGGCCGTTACCCCAAGGCGGCACCATCCAGGAAACCCTCAGCGATGACCAGCGCCACGCCCAGGTCCTCAGCCAAGCGCAAGCCATCGCCCTGGCAAAGCTGGGCAAGCGCATCGAAGCCCATTACCACAAGCCACAAGACATCGAATGGGCCATCGCCGACGGGGAAATCTACCTGCTGCAAACCCGCCCCATCACCACGCTTTTCCCCCTGCCCGAACCGCAGCCGCAGGATGACGCACTCCACCTCTACGTCAGCCTGAGCCACGCCCAGGTGATGCTGGACCCCGTCAAGCGACTGGGGCTGGACTTTTGGCGGCTGATGTTCCCCACGCAAAAGATCGCTGGCCCGACTAGCCGCAGCCAAAGCGTCGCCGCAGCCGGCGGCCGCATGTACATTGACACAACGCCCCTACTCAACCTGCGCCTGGGCCGCAAGCTGGTACCCATCTTCCTCACCCTGGCCGATGAGCAAATTGCCGCAGGCATTCGGGCGGCAATCGAGCGGCCTGAATTTCGGCAGCGCCTGGCCCAACTTCATCCCAAAACGCACCTGCGGGACGTATTTTCCTACCTCGGCCCCATCATCAAAACGGTCTTCAAATTTGTGCTGCGACGCGAGCCACAAGCCACGCTCCAGGAGCTAACCGACCGGATGGACACACTGGTAGCAGCCAGCCAGCAGCGCATTTTGGCCCAACCAGCGGGAGCCGCCCGCCTGCAACAAATCGAGCAAGAAATTGGTGGCGTCTTTAACTTCCTACTCCCCGATTTTGCCGCCCTGGTGGCCAGCGGCATCGCTTCGCAGCGGCTGCTGGCTAAGCTCATGAGCCAGCGCGCCAACCCGGATGATTTAACGGCCGTTGCCCGCGGACTCTCTGGCAATGTCACCACCGAAATGGACCTCGCCGTTGGCGATTTGGCCGATTTGGTGCGACAGTCACCCGAACTGGTCGCTCATTTTCAAAACAATCCGCCAGCACAGGCATTGGCCAGCGCCGCCAGCGTGCCCGGCAGCGCCCCATTTCTGGCGGGCTGGGCCGATTTTCTGGCTCGCTATGGCATGCGTGGCCCGTCAGAAATTGACATTTCGCGCCTCCGCTGGCGCGAAGACCCCACCTCGTTGTTGCAATTTGTGATTGGCAACTTGCAGCACAAAGAACCGGGCAGCCATCGCGCCCACCACGCCCAAATGTCTGCCGCAGGCGAAGCGGCTGGCCAGCGGCTCATCGCCGCAGCCGGGCAAGGATTGTTTGGTTTTGTGCGCCGTCCGCTGGTGCGCCGCCTGGTGAAAACAGTGCGCGGCTACACACCGGGGCGAGAGCATCCCAAGTTTTGCATCATCAAGCTGTTGGGCATGGTCAAGCCAATTTTGCAGGAAGAGGCGGGGCGATTGGTTGAAAACGGCCGTATCACCCACCCCGACGACATTTACCACCTCGACCTGGCCGAGTTGATTCAGTTTGCCGCCAACCCGGAACTGGAAATACGGCCGCTTATCTCGCAGCGCCAGGCAGAATTTGCCCGCTGCCACAAGCTCACCCCGCCCCGCCTGCTCACCAGCGACGGCGAAATTGTGCAGGCCAAAATCAGCCGGGAAGGCCTGCCCGAAGGTGCGCTGGTGGGCAGCGCTGCTTCCAGTGGCACCATCGAGGGCATTGCCAAAGTCGTAATGGACCCCACCAAAGATGTGCTGGCCAAGGGCGAAATCCTCATTGCCCCATTCACCGATCCGGGCTGGACACCGCTGTTTATTAACGCTGCCGCCCTAGTAATGGAAGTGGGTGGCCTGATGACCCACGGCTCGGTAGTGGCCCGCGAATATGGCATCCCCGCCGTCGTCGGCGTAGCGGATGCTACGCGGCAAATACAAACTGGGCAGCACATTCGCGTACATGGGGATGAAGGGTTTGTGGAGATTCTGTAATTTCTGGCAAAATTCACTGGCGATCTTGGGTTAAAAAACTATACTAGTACAGTCCGGCGCAAATCTAAATGACTTCATTATGTCGAGTTTGCCGGACTGTTTAAGTATTGCGCCATTTTCATAAACCTGATGCGAACTTTCGGGGCGCAATACGAGGGGCAGAGCCATACGGCCGTTGTGAACCCATTTTCTAGTTACACAACCCAAAATCTATGAACCAAACGCTAGAACAACTCCAGACGGCCGTAACCCACGCCGAAACCCCGCTACAAACAGTCACTGCGCTGCACGAGTTGGCTGATTACTTTGCCACCTTTGATTTCCAAGAGGCGATCGTTCATCTAAACAAAGCCCAGGAAATCGTAGAAACACACAACCTCGACCCGAAGCTTTCCATCCCCATTTTTAAACAAATCGGCAGCTTGTTCAACGATCTGCGCAACAATGAGGCCGCTATCCATTACCTAGAAAAAGCGGCTGCACTGACAGAAGCGCATCACGAAAACGTGCAGAAAGCCAGCATTTTGCGGCTGCTCGGTTTTGTGCAAATGGAGTTGGGCAACTTTACGGAAGCATTGTCTTACTACCTTCAAGCGTTGGAACTGAGCCGCCGGGAAGAGAATCTTCTGGCCGAAGCCGAGGCGCTAAGCGGCATTGGGCTGGTGTATGGGGAGATGGGCAACAGTGAGCAAGCGCTGCGCCACCTGAACCAGGTTCTGACACTCAAAGAAGCCCACAATTTACCGGGAGTTGAATTCGCGCTTAACAACTGCGCCCTGGAATACGTGAAAATCGGTGAGTTTGCGCAGGCATTGGCATACGGTCAGCGGGCACTGGCCATCACCCTGTCCAATAACAATCTGTTCAGCGCAGTTTTTGCCAGAAATCGGATTGGTGAAGGATACATGGGCTTAGGCCAGCTAGAGCAGGCAGTTACCTACTTTCAGCAAAATTTAGACTTTTTGCAAACTGAGAGCTTGAAACCGCGCCGTCTCCATTCCTTATGGAATCTGGGTAAGCTTTGTATTTTACAGCACCGCTATCCAGAAGCAGTTAAACATCTTGAGGAATCGCTAGAAATTGCCAAATCTTCAGCAGGCAAACAGTTCATTTTCGAAGTGTATGAAAAACTGGCTGAAGCATACAAAGGCATGGGCAATTTTGAGCGGGCGCTGCACTGCTTCCAACAATTTCACAAACTCAAAGAGATTGTTTTCGATGAAAAATCAAAACAAGCACGGCATGATCTGGAAGTAGCTTATCGTACAGAGGCAGCCCACCGTGAAGCTGAACTGCTTCAACAAAAAGCCAAAGAGTTAGAGCGAGAAATTCAAGAACGCAAACGAGCCGAGGAACAAGCTCTTCAGGCCAGTCAGGCCAAAAGCCGGTTTTTGGCGACAATGAGTCACGAGCTGCGCACGCCGCTCAACTCTATTATCGGTTTTGCGGAACTTATTGAGCTGGAGCTGACTGAGCAGCAAAATTTGATGCTGGTAGAAGATGTTCAGCGCATCCACAAAAATGGTCTACACCTGTTGGAATTGGTCAACGAAGTGTTGGATATGGCCAAGATTGAAACGGGTAAGCTGGTTATTTACCCAGAACGCGCCTCTCCCTGGCTAATTGTGCATGAGGTGGCTGATGTGGTAGCCCGCTCAGCCAAAAATGGTGTGGAATTTATTGTAATCGCCGATCCTGAGTTACCTGAATTCATTGTAGACACAATGCGTATCAAACAAGTTTTGCTCAATTTGCTGAGCAATGCGTTCAAGTTCACCGATGAGGGCTGGGTGAAGTTGACGGCTGAGGCAACGGCCGTTTCTATTCAGTTCATCGTCGAAGACAACGGCATTGGTATCCCTGCCGATCAGATGTCTGCCTTATTCGAGACCTTTACCCAGGTAGACACACCCAAAAACCGCACCCTGCGCGGAACGGGCCTGGGGCTGCCAATTGCCCGCGATTTGATACAGCTCCACGGGGGATCAATCGCTGTGGAGAGTATAGTGGGGCAAGGCTCCAAGTTTGTGGTCACGCTGCCACGCAATCTGTCAGAAAGCGACACGCCTGATGAGTAATCAGCAAATCCTGTACATCGAGGACAATGATGACAATTTCCGCCTGGTGGAGCGTATTTTAAATCGTTTGGGATTAGAGGTGGATCGGGCAACAACGGCCGTTTCTGCCCTGCAACTTGTTCAAACCAAGCAGTACAACCTCGTACTCACTGACATTTTACTGCCAGACAACAGCATCGAAGAAGCGCACAGCCAACTGCTTTTCCCCTTACGCCAGCTCATTGGCCCCGATGTGCCGCTGATAGCCTTAACCGCCCACGCGTTTCAATTTGATGAAGCGTTTTTGCTGGCCAACGGCTGTGACTATTTTGTGGCCAAACCGCTGCACGTCATGGAGTTTTCAGCCCTCATCGAACGGCTGTTGGCGCCGGCAGCGTAAAAGCAAAACGGCCGCTTCCAATTAAAACTGGAAGCGGCCGTTTGCCTGTGTGGGGTTTCAAAACAAGAACGAAGCGAAAAGCTAAGCCTTTTCTTTTAGCAAATCACGAATTTGCACCAGAAGTTCTTCAGTGGTGGGTCCGGCGGGCGGTGCAGGGGCTGCCTCTTCTTTCTTTTTCATATTGTCGGCCGTCCGCACAATCATGAAAATGACAAAGGCGATAATCAAGAAATTGATAATGGCTTGAATGAAATTACCGTAAGTGATACTGGCATCGCCCGCTTGAATAGCCAATGAGGTGAAATCAACACCTCCCAAAATCACCCCGATTAACGGCATGATAATGTCATTAACCAATGAAGTCACAATCGCGCCAAACGCACCACCGATAATGACCGCCACGGCCAAATCCAGCACATTTCCTTTGGCAATAAACGCCCGAAACTCTTTAAACATTTTCCTTTTTCCTCCAATTTACCAGATTAAATGACGCCCATTTTGCGTCCCCAAGTTAGAACCCCCACATAGAATTCAAGTCACAAATTTTATGGGTTGTTTATAAGAGGATAGCAACATCTACCGCTTCGAACCACCCACCGCCCCAGGCATCTTCCCGCCAATACCCTGTCAGGCGCGCTGGCAGCCACGCTTTAATCTTGCTTTTGGCAACGGCCGTTTTTTGCAGCTGCACAATTTCAAAACTATCACCATCGCCAAAATAGAAGCCGCGTCCACCTGTCCAGCCCGGCAAGCGAACCCCAGCCACCGTCGTTTTTTGGTTACGCAAACGAGGCACATAGCGCAGCGGCACATCATCCGCAGCCTGATCTTGCACCACTGCCACCGGACTAGCCGAAACAGGCCAACCAAGAACGGCCGTTTCCCAGGCCAAACGCTCCGCTAAACTTTCCGCCTCAATTTTGGTTTTCAAGCCCAAATCAAAACCCAACTGGTGCGCGCTGCCCGCCCGAGCCACATCCGCCGCCTCCGCCAGCAGCGCGGCGCGGCTTTCGCCCAGGCCATCCAATCCGCCACACTGGATCAGGTGGCTGATTTCTTTCTTTTGCAGATCGACCCGGCTAAGCAGATCGTGGAGGTTCGTGAACGGCCGTTCCTCCCGCGCCTGCACAATCGCCCGCACCGCCGACCGCCGCAAATCCCGCACCTGCCCCAACCCCATCCACAAAATCGGGGATGGCTCGCCGGTTGTCAGCGTAAACTTGCGCCCGCTAAAATTCACATGCGGCGGACGCACCCCAATGCCCAACCGCTGCGCTTCAGCAATATAAATGGCCGGATGGTGAAAGCCGCCATAATCGCGCAGCCGAGCGCACAAAAACTGCGCCGGATAATGCGCCTTCAAATAAGCCGAGCGATAACTAACATCCGCATAAGCCGTGGCGTGCCCCTGATTAAAACCATAGCCCGCAAAGGGCATCACCTGATCCCAAAGCGTGGTTGCCTGTTCTTTGCTAAAGTCACTTTTCTCCTGGCAGCCCAGCACAAAACGCTGTCGCATCGCCGCCATCTCATCCGCCTTGAATTTGCTCATACCGCGCCGCAAATGATCCGCTTCAGCCCAACTAAGATGCGCAATCTCAGTGGCTACACGCAAAACTTGCTCCTGAAACAGCATGACGCCCTGGGTGCTGCCCAAAATGGGTTCCAGCGCCGGATGCAAAAAAGCGACCTGCTCCTCGCCGCGATAGCGCCGCACAAAGGCCTGGGCCATGCCGCCCGTGGCTGGGCCTGGCTTGAAGAAAGCGTTGGCCACCGCCAAATCGCGCAGATTGGCAGCATTCAATTGCCGCAGCGTGCGCCGCGCCCCGGAGCTTTCGCATTGAAAAACACCGATGGTTTGGCCGGTTTGCAGGTGAACGGCCGTTTCCTCATCGTCTGGCGGTATGTTTAGCAAATCAAACGCAGGGTCCAGCGTGGTGCGAATCGCTTCGGCCGTGTCCGCCAGCACCGTGAGGGCGCGGATGCCCAGCAAATCAATCTTGGGCAGGCCAATTTTCTCCACGTCCCGATGGTCGTATTGGGTGATGAGAAACCCTTTGGGGGCAAGTTGCACCGGCACGTAGTCGGTCATCGGCCCCGGCGAAATGACGATGCCGCCGGGATGAATGCTCAGATGATGCGGCTGCCCGATGAGGGAAAAAGCATCGGCGAGAACTTTATGCTGCGCCACGTCTTCCACCTCGGCCCGCACATCGTCCAGCGGTTTTTCGCTGCGGCGGCGCGGAGCGGGATGCCCAGCCACGGGGCAGCAGCGCCGTCAGCGCCTTGATCTCCGCTTCGGGCAAACCGTGGGCTTTGGCCGTCTCCCGCACGGCCGATGTGGGCTGCATGGTGCTAATCGTGGCCACGAGGGCGACGCGGTCTTCGCCATACTTTTCGCGCACGTAATTCAGCACCTCGTCCCGGCGGCGGCTGCAAAAATCAAGGTCGATATCGGGCAAATTAGCCCGCGCCGGGTTAAGAAACCGCTCAAACAGCAGCTCGTTGGCAATGGGGTCCACCTGGGTGATGCCCAGGCAGTAGGCCACCAGCGAGTTGGCCACGCTGCCGCGCGTGTTCACGGGTACGGCCGTTTCGCGGGCAAAGCGGGTGATGTCGGCCACCAGCAAAAAGAGCGGGGCAAAACCGTACCGATTGATGGAGGCGATTTCTTTTTCCAGCCGAGCAAAAATTGAAGAATCGGGGGAAGGGCCATATTTCTCGCGCAATCCAGCCTGCGCCGCTGCCGCCAGCGCATCCTCCACCGTCTGCTCCGCTGGTAAATCCAGCTTGGGCCAGATGGGACGGCCGTCCGGCAGCGCCGGTTCGCATTTGGCCACAATTTTGCCTACCGTGGCCACTGCTTCCGGCAGATCGGCAAATCGTTCCGCTACCGTTTCGGCAGGTAGCCAATGCAGCTCCGCATCGGCCCCACCACCACCGGGCAGTGATTCGGCAGGCACCTCCGTGAGATGGCAGTTCTGGTCAATCGCCGCCAGCAGGCGCAGTCGGGGCGCTTCGTCTGGTTCCAGGCAAAAAATGGGCTGGAGCGCCGCCGCTTGCAAACCAAATCGAGCCGCCACGCTGCTGGCTTCCCGCGCCAGGGCCACGTCGGCGGGCTGTTGAATCGTGACGCCCAGGTAACCATCTGACTCGAACAGCCCGGCCAGGCGAGAAGCATACCGCGCGGCCAGTTTAGGTTGTCCGGCAGCAACCAGTCGGGCCAGCCAGCCGGTTTTGCCGCTGTCGATGGCGATGAGATGGGGGGTAAACGGCCGTAATTCATCCCAATCCAGCCCCTGCCGCAAAATCTGCTCTCGCTGTCCGCTGCCCTGCATCAGCGAAGAAAGGCCGCACAATGAGCGATAGCCCACCGAGTCTTTGGCCAGCAGCACCAGTTCGCCCCAGCCCGGCCCCGGCAAGTTCATCGCTTCCGGCAGCGTGACGCGCAGGGTCATACCCAACACTGGCTGAATACCAGCGGCGAGGCAGGCGCGGTTGAAGGCAACTGCGCCGTACAGCGCCGCGCCGTCGGTGAGGGCCAGCGCAGGCAGCGCCTGGTTAGCGGCACGGGCAACCAGCTGCTCCACAGTGGCAGTTGCGCCCAACAGGGTATAATGGGAATGGACGCGTAGATGGGTGAAGGTTTCGTTCATGCATTTTGGATCATATGTTCGAGAGCGGTTATTGGCAAGGGCTTTTTCGCTTAAGATGGGACACTGATAAACACAAATTTGCACTGATTTTTTATTTTTATCCGTGTCCATCTGTGTAAATCTGTGTCCTCATTCATGTAAGAAAAGATAGGTTAAAAAGGAAGCTGGATGATTTCTCAAGCGTTGGCAGTGCAGTTGAAAGAAGCTGGATTGGTGTGGCACACTTCGGTGCATGATTTTTTTGCCATTCCTGATCGGGATATGGACGGCCGTATCTTTGTACTCTCAGACATGATGGTGACAATGGAACTGCTGCGCGGCTGGCCCGCGATGATGTTCCACGGCACATCGGAGTGGGCGATGGATTATTTGCTGACGCATGAAGCGGTCTGGATGCCCACCGAAAGCCAGCTGCGGGAAAATTTAGAGGAAGAGTTGGCGGCGCGAAACGGCCGTTTCCTTCAGCTCCAGCGGCAAGACGAAGCGTATGCCTGTGAAATTTCGTTAGGTGGGAAGAGAGTGCAGTTTACGGCCGTTGATCCCAGCGAAGCGTATGGTCAGGCACTGCTTGAATTGCTCCAACAACCAATTGCGTAATTTATGAAAGAAGTGTTCGCGACTAAGCAAATTGGCCCAATCTTTGAGTAGCGACAAACAAGGTATAATAAACCTTATGGACCTTATGGAAGGAAAAGATCGGTTTGGCTTTATCTCCGCCCTCATTTTAGGCGTACTTTTGATAGCCGTGGGGCTGCTGGCGATGGAATACGTCATCAACAATTGGTGGCCTATCGACATCAACCGGCTGGATTTGGTGCGTGCCGCTGCTGAAGGTCGCGCCGACGCCGCCTCACTGCTGGAGGCGGCCAACTATGAAATTATTCTGGTCTTTTTGGCGACGGTGTTAACGGCCGTTACCGGACTCACGCTGCCCATTTCCTACCTGCTGAATCGCCGCTTTACCGCTTTTACAGACCGCCGCTTTGGTCGCATCGAATCTTCCCGGCTGATGGTGGCGCTGCGCCAGGCGATGGCGGCGGGCATCTGGGTGGCATTTTGCCTTTGGCTGCAAATGAACCGCACGTTTGGACTGGCGGTCGCGTTATTGGTTGCGGCCGTTCTTATTTTATTTGAAATCCTGCTACAAATTCGCAGCCGCACGGCACAAGCGAACTTGCAGTAACTCGTAAACGGTAATCGGTTATCAGTTATCCGTAAAAACACCGATTACCGTTCACCGATAACCGATTACCTGATTATGAAAGAGCAATCCCCAAGCAAAGAAAAAACACAAACCTTGCTGCGTGAACTCCCCAGTGTCGATCGTTTGTTGAATACGGCGATGGCGGTGGATATGATGCTGGCGTACGGCCGTTCCCTCACCGTAGAAAGCTTGCGCCAAAGTTTGGAGGCCGCTCGCAGCTCTATTCTCGGCGGCAAAGCCAGCTACGCGCCGATGAACGCCATGCTGGTAGATGATGCCCGTGTCTGGCTGGAAAGTTATCTTGCCCCCACCCTGCAACCCGTCATCAACGGCACGGGTGTGATTGTGCATACCAATTTGGGGCGTGCGCCGCTTAGCGCCGCCGCGCGTCAGGCCATCGAAGATGCGGCCAAAGGGTACAGCACCTTGGAATATGATCTGCCCAGCGGCCAGCGCGGTTCCCGCACTGTGCATGCGGAACAGCTACTTACTCGCATCACCGACGCTGAGGCGGCGCTGGTGGTGAACAATAACGCAGCGGCCGTTTTGCTCATGCTCACCACGCTCTGTCAGGGCAAAGAAGTGATCATCAGCCGGGGGCAACTGGTCGAAATTGGTGGCGGCTTCCGCATTCCCGACGTGATGGCCCAATCCGGCGCTAAATTAGTAGAAGTGGGCACCACCAACCGCACCCATCTGCGCGATTACCAAAATGCAATTACGGAAAACACGGCCGCTCTGCTCGTAGCTCACCACTCCAACTACAAAGTCATCGGCTTCACAAGTGAACCCACATTGGCCGAACTGGCTGAATTGGCCCACGAACACAACCTACCCCTGCTGTATGATCAGGGCAGCGGCGCCCTGCTAGACAGCAGTCCGTACGGTCTGGAACCAGAACCGACCGTGCTTGATGGCCTGGCGGCGGGGGCCGATGTGGTGGCTTTCAGTGGCGACAAGCTGTTAGGCGGGCCGCAGGCGGGCATCTTGGTCGGGCGGCAGGATTTGGTGGCGCGGCTCAAAAAACATCCGCTGGCCCGCGCCGTGCGCGCCGACAAGCTTTGTCTGGCAGGGCTCTCCGCTACACTCACCCATTACCTCACCGAAAATGCGCTGGAGGAGATTCTCGTCTGGCGCATGATTTCGCGTCCGCTGGACAAAATTGGACCAGAGGCGGATACCTGGGCAGCCCGGTTGCAAGAACAGGGGATTCAGGCAGAAGTGGTAGACGGCCGTTCCACCGTGGGCGGCGGCAGCTTACCTGGCACCAGTCTTCCTAGCCGCGTTGTGGCCATCAATCATGATGATCCAGATCAGCTGGCAGCCCGCCTGCGCCAAGAGAAAATCCCGGTGATTGGACGTATTCAAGACGGCCGTTTCTTAATAGACCCTCGTACTATTTTGCCCGAACAGGTTGAAATATTACTGCGATCGCTGGTAAACTGTAACACTGGACAGTAGATAGAAGTCAAATTCGCGCGAATCACACCAAACCATCTTTTTGACTTCGTTCAACAAAAATCATCATTTCATACCTCTTGCGGAAAAGTTTTGCTAATTGCACGCATAAGCTAAACTTCTTATTTTAATTATCGTTTTGATGTTAAACTGCCAAAACCAGTTTAAGAGTGATCAAAACGTTTACTAGCAACATTTATGACCAAAACAGATCAACACAGCCGTATTTTGGCTATCGAGACTTCGTGCGATGAAACCTCTGCGGCTGTCGTGGAAGACGGCCGTACCATCCTCAGCAACATCATTGCCAGCCAGGTAGACCTGCACGCCCAATTTGGTGGCGTTTTTCCCGAAGTTGCCTCGCGCAAACATGTAGAAGTCATTCATGCCGTGGTGCAGCAAGCCTTGGAAGAGGCCCACATGGGGCTGGATGACATCGATTGCATTGCCGTAACCCGTGGTCCCGGCTTGGTGGGATCGCTACTAGTCGGCGTAAACATGGCCAAGGGATTGGCTGTGGCGCGCAATAAACCATTTTTGGGCATCAACCACATCGAGGGGCACATTTACTCGCTTTGGCTTACCGAACAGGTAGATGAGATCGAATTTCCCCTACTGACGTTGGTTGTAAGCGGTGGACACACAGAATTGTATCTAATGACGGGTCATGGTCAGTACCAACATCTGGGTGGCACGCTAGACGACGCCGCCGGTGAGGCGTTTGACAAAGTGGGACGCGTTTTGGGCTTGCCGTTCCCCGGTGGCCCGGCCATTGACAAGCTGGCTCCCTCGGGCAATGCGACCGCATTTAAATTTCCGCGGGCCGTTATGGATGATGGCTACAATTTTAGTTTCAGCGGCTTGAAGACGGCCGTTTCCCGACAAATCAAACATTTTGACAAGAAAAAACTGCCGGTAGAGGATTTAGCTGCCAGCTTCCAAACGGCCGTCATCGAGGCGTTGGTTACCAAGACAGCCTGGGCGGCTGAAACGCATGGCGTAACGGCCGTGCATCTGGCGGGTGGTGTCTCGGCCAACCGAGAACTCAGGCGCACCATGTCTGAAACGCTCACCATTCCGGTGCGTTACCCCCCTCCTATTCTCTGCACTGACAATGCTGCTATGATTGGAGCAGCGGCTCATTGGCATTTTGTAAACGGCCGTCAGGATCCCTTAAATCTGGACGTCATTCCCAGCCTACAGCTCACCTAAACATCCTCCCACGAGATAGGCTACCAAACGAAAACGCCCAGCACCATATCATTAGTTAAGCTGGTTACAGGCAGATTGAATAAAAATTATTACTATTAACTGTAAACCAGATAGTAGAAATATCGTCGAATAACATGGTATTATGTTTCCAATGGCACACTCTATTAAAGACGCGGAATATACCCCAGAGCTGAGAGACAGCGACCGTCTGCACACCCTCTATGTCGTCAATGACATGCTTAAGCAGGTGGAAGCTGATGGTCTCAACATTAATCTCATTCTTCCCAGGGTCCTCAATCTTTCTGTACAGCAATTAGAAGCCAATGATGGCAGCATTATTGTTGTCAATGAAGCACAGAAAGTGGAATATGCCTGGCTCACGGGAGAAAACGCTCACTTTGCTCAGTCTGAAGAGTTCCTGGAAACCATTATGGACAGCGGTGTTGCTGGCTGGGTGATCAGAAACCACGAACCATGCATCATTAGCGATACCCAAACAGACGAACGCTGGCTGCCTCGACCTGGGCACATCACCAGCACCACCTCCTGGTCTGTCATTTGCACCCCATTTTCTGTTAGAAATCGCGTGATTGGTACCATTACCATTCATAAAGTGGGCATCAATCAATTTGACGACCGTGATCTGAATCTGCTTACCGCTATCTCTAACCAGGCAGCCAGCAGTATTGAAAATGCACGCCTTTATGAAGATTCACAACGTCAGCTAAAAATTTCTGACTTGCTCAATGAAGCCAGCCGCGTCATTAACTCGTCGCTCGACATTAACGAGATTATGCAATCTCTACTGGCGCAAATGAATGATTTCCTCAATGCAGAAGCCATCTCCATTGCGCTGGTTGATGTTCAGACCAATGAATTGGTATATCAAGTTTCCGAGGGGATTGGCGCCAAGGAAATTGTAGGGCTGCGCTTACCCAGCAATCAAGGTTTATCTGGCTGGGTGGTGCAGCACGCAGAACCAGCTCTGGTGGCTGAAACGCGAATGGACCCGCGTTTTCACAACCTGGGTGATGAACGCACCGGCTACAAAACATTGGGAATGATTTGCGCCCCCATGATCTTCAAAGGCGAGGTGCTGGGTACCGTTCAAGCGATCAATCCCATTGACAGCACCTTTACGGAAGAAGATTTAGATGTGCTGGTTAATCTGGCCAATATTGCCAGCACGGCTATTGCCAATGCCCAGCAGTATGCCCGAACTGTGGCCGCTGAAACGCACTACAACAGCTTGTTCCAGGATACGGTGGACCCGATTATTTTGACAGATATGCGCGGCCGTGTTGTGGAAGCAAATCGTCGGTCGTCGGATCTGCTGGGTTACACACGGAACGAATTGTTACACATGTCGATTCAGGATTTACACCCGGATACGGCCGTACTCCCCAAAGCCAAGAAAATCCGCTCAGACAAAGTTTTGATGTTCCAAAGCAAAGTTCGAGCTAAAAACGCTTCCCCCATTCCGATGGAGGTCTACACCAAACGGACCATTCACGGAGATGACCAACTGCTGCAATGGATTCACCACGACATTACCGAACAAGTTGAGCTGGAAAAAATGCGGGAAGATTTAACCGCCATGTTGTTCCATGACTTGCAAAGTCCGCTGGGCAACGTTATCTCCAGCCTGGAACTGCTGGCTTACGAAATTCCACCAGAATCGGCCAATTCGCCGCTGTACGCCATGTTGGACATTGCTCGACGGAGCAGCCGTCGGTTGGAAACGCTCATTCGCTCCTTGTTGGATATTAACCGACTTGAAGCTGGCCAACCGATTACCGAACAAGTGCGTGTCAACATCAACAATCTGGTTCAGGAAGTGTACGAAATTGAACTGCCTAACTTTGAGCAGCGGCGTATTCACTTCGCCAACTCACTGCCCGATGATTTACCGCATGTGTATGCTGAAGAAGATATGATTCGGCGCGTTTTGGTCAATTTGATTAATAACGCTCTCAAGTACAGTTCCGAAGACCAGACGATTACCTTGAGTGGTGAGTTGCAAGTAGATGCCAAACGCCTTCAGATATCCATTAGCGACCAAGGGCATGGGATTCCTCCGCAGTTCAGAGAATCTATCTTTGAAAAGTTCGAGCGTATTCAGTCCAAAGACAGCAATGCCAAGGGATTGGGACTGGGTTTGGCCTTTTGCCGTTTAGCTGTGGAAGCGCATAACGGCCGTATTTGGGTCGATGATGCGCCAACAGGCGGTGCCCGGTTTAACTTCACGCTACCCCTGGCACCAGAATAATTCCCTCCTGATCCCACTGGCAAATTCCACCTCTCCATAGCGTACTTCGTTTGCCCTTAAGTACCGTATAGATGCACCTGCGCATTATTCTGGTATTATTGTCTTCATTCTAAACGCACCAATCCCACACAGTGGAAACCGTAGCATGATAAGCAAAAGGCTCTACTACCAAAACGCGTATAACATCCGCTTTGAAGCCACCATCGTAGAACGGGTAAGAGATGAGGGGCAAACGGCCGTTGTTCTCGACCAAACCTACTTTTACCCCACCTCAGGCGGGCAGCCCTTCGACATTGGCACCATCAACAACATTCCTGTAACCAACGTTTCTATTCGCGAGAAAGATGAAGCCATTCTCCATTGGCTAGACACCAGAGAGTTGTGGGACGATAAAATTAGCGCCCACATCAACTGGACGCGACGCTTCGACCACATGCAGCAGCATACCGGGCAGCACATCCTGTCTCAATCCTTTATCCAGGTGGCCCAGGCAGAAACGGTGGGCTTTCATTTAAGCGACAACAGCCTCACCATTGATTTGCACACGGCCCAGCTTAGCCCCACCCAGGTGGAAGAAGCTGAATATTTGGCCAACCAGATCATCTGGCAAAACCGGCCCATTCATATTCGCAGCGTTTCGCTAGAAGAGGCAAAAAAGCTGTCGCTGCGTAAACTGCCACCCGTGCGTCAGGGCAAATTGCGGCTCATCGAGATCGAAAAGTTTGACCTGACCGCCTGTGGCGGCACCCATGTGAGCCACACAGGGGAAGTGGGCATGATCAAGGTGGTTAAGCTAGAGCGACAAAACAACCAGCTGCGCGTTGAGTTTGCCTGCGGCAAACGGGCTTTGCAGGATTATCGCCTTAAAAATGGTATCGTTAATCAGTTAACCAATGAGCTGACCACCGGCATTGAAGATGTGGTGCCCAGCGTGCTGCGGGCCAAAGAAGAAAACAAGGAAAATCGCCGCCAGCTCAAAAAGCAGCAGGAGCAGCTGCTCTTTTTTGAAGCGGCTGAGATGCTCAAAAATAGCAAAATGGTGGGACAAACGGCCGTTATCACCCGAGTTTTTTCTGACAATGAGTGTGATCCCGGCCAACTGCGCATTTTAGGCAGCCATCTCACCCAAAACAGCCAGGTTGTTGCCCTACTGGGCCTGGCCGGAGAGAAATCACAGCTGCTCTTTTGCCGCGCCAAAGATGCCCCTGGCGAAATGAACCAGCTCCTCAAACCCGCCCTGCAAATCTTGGGCTCAGCCGCCGGAGGTGGTTCCCCCATCATGGCCCAAGGCGGTGGCCCGGCGACTGACAAAGAACGCGTAGAGCAAGCGATCGAAAAAGCAGAACGGCTGCTCGTTGGCCAGATTCGTTAGAATCAATCGCCAATTACCCACTTACAGGAAGCTTATGCAAGAAATAGCGGAAAACATCTTCATAGAAACAGAGTACGAAGGAGTGAATGTTGGGGCAATCCGTACCCGGCGCGGCATCATTGCCATAGACGCACCTTCCTATCCGCGTCAGGCCCGCGACTGGGCCATGCGGCTGCACGCTCTGTCTCCCCGCTCCGTGCAATACACGATTCTTACAGATTATCACGGCGATCGCATTATGAATGCGCGCTGGCTCAATGCACCCGTTGTGGCCCACGAAACCACAGCTGATAGATTGCGCAGCTATGACAAACGATATCCACAGCAGCTGCTGGAAAGCCTTAGCAGCCGCAACCCTGAATTTGGCCGCGAGCTAAGCCAAAGCCCGGTAGAACATGCCAGCATGAGCTTTACCAAATTCATGCAAATCTGGAAAGGTGGGGTCGAAATTCAGATGTTTGCTGCGCCTGGCCCCACGGCGGGCAGCATTGGTGTTTACTTACCGCAAAGTGGCGTCATGTTTACCGGCGACTGCGTGGTGACTGACTGCCCCCCGCTACTGGTCGAAGCAGATACGGCCGCATGGCTGGAAACGCTCAAGCAACTTGAAAATTGGCCCGATCCGATCCAACATATTGTGCCAGGACGAGGCAAACCGTGCAGCCTGGATGCGCTAACGGCCGTATCCAACTACATCCAAACCATGCGTGAGCGCCTGCAAGTCCACATCGCAGAACAACGCCCCCGCGAGGAAATTCACAGCTATCTACGAGACTTTTTAACCCTCTACCCCGACCCACCTCTGCCGCAGGAGTGGCTTAAAAAGCAGCTAAAATATAGTTTGGAACATGTTTATGATGAGATACAATTAGCCAATGGCAATGAATAACTTCGCCAGCAGCATCCCTAAATTTGGCTAGGGCAACACAAGAAGAGTTTACGCACCCACAGGAAGAGATGTTATGAGAAACCAGAAATTCGCCGCCAAACAAGCGTTACAACTTGTTCCGTTTTTCAATAATCTGCAAGATGATGAAGCCAAAAACCTCTCCAAACGATTGGTTTTGCGTCGCTTTGGACCTGATCAGGTTATCTTTCATCATGGCGATCCTGGCGGGCTGCTTTACATAATCGTTAACGGCAAAGTGAAAATTACCCACACCACATTGGATGGGCAAGAAGCAATGCTAGCCATCTTTGGCGCCGGTGATTTCTTTGGCGAACTGGCTCTTTTAGATGACTCTCCCCGCTCCGCCACCGCAGAGGCGCTGGAAGAAACAGAAACATTGACCCTGCATCGCGAAGAATTTATTCGCTACATAGGCGACAATCCTGATTTTGCCCTGCATGTGCTGCACACGCTGGCCCAACATATCAGACGGCTCAACAACCAAATCAGCGACATCTTCTTCCTCGATTTGCCCGCCCGATTGGCCCGCCAGCTGCTGCAACTGGCTTCTCAGCATGGCCAAAAAACAGACGACGGCATTCGCATTGAGCTTTCCCTGACGCAAACGGATCTGGCAGAAATGACTGGCGCAACGCGCGTCAGCATTAACAAAGCGCTGGGGCGCTTCCGGCGCGCGGGCTGGGTAAGAGTAAGCGGCCGTAAATTCACCATCCTCGATGAAGACGAGCTGCAAAACCTCATTCAAATCTCCGGCGGCTCTATCTAACCAGTAACCAGTGAATCGGTAACCGTGTTCCGTATGCGTTAAATCGGCTCACTGATTACTGGCTTACCCATTACTGACCCCAGGTCATGCGTTTACTCGCCATTAGCGACCTGCACCTGAATCACGCAGAAAATTGGGCGGCGCTCAGCCGGATGGCTGCCTATCCAGACGATTGGCTCATTGTTGCTGGTGATGTGGCCGAAAAGATTCGTGATTTTCGGCGCGCAATGGATTTGCTGAGTCATCGCTTCGGCAGGATTTTCTGGACGCCCGGCAACCACGATCTCTGGACCATCCCTTCTGATCAAGAAAGCAAGCGCGGCCTCGGCAAATATTTTCAGCTGGTGCAAATTTGCCGGGAATTTGGGGTGCACACGCCAGAAGATCCATTTGTGCCCTGGCCCGATAGCGAATCGCCCCTTTTTATTGCCCCTACCTTTACGCTTTATGATTACAGCTTTCGCCCGGACGAAATCCCCGACGAGGAGGCGCTGGCCTGGGCCGAAGCGGCTGGTGTGGTGGCCACGGATGAAATCATCCTGCACCCTGACCCTTACCCGTCACGACAGGCGTGGTGCCAGGCGCGCTGCCGCTATACAGAGGACAGGCTCACGGAAACGGCCGTTCACGGCAGCATCATCCTCATCAACCATTACCCCCTGCGCTATGACCTGGTGAATTTGCGGCTCATTCCCCGCTTTTCCCTCTGGTGCGGCAGTAAACTGACGGAAGATTGGCACAGGCGTTTTCCGATAACGGCCGTTGTTTACGGCCATCTGCACATTCGCGGCACACACCTTCGGGACGGCGTGCGCTTCGAGGAAGTGTCGCTGGGCTATCCGCAAAACTGGCAGCCAGAGCGCGGCATCGAACCCTACTTACGCCAAATTTGGCCACCTCCTCAATAAAAAGGAAAAGTAAAAGATTATTTATGTCAACAAAAAAGGTCGCGATTTATACGGCCGTTACCTGGGCCTTAACCGTTATCTTTTCCGGTTTGCTCATTATCACCGCAGCGGTGGCCCTTGAAAAAGCGTCCATTGCAACGACGGAAACGGCCGTATTCCTGCTGGTTCTCTTACAGCTGTTGGTCGCGGGAATCGGCATCTTTTTAGTCTTTCGCCAAACGCCCATTTTTAGCGGCATGAAGCGCCTCATCTGGATGCTCTTTTTTTCTGTGGCGCAGCTAGGATTCTGGGCATTGTTTGCCGTCATTTTACTGCTGGTGCTGAATCGCTAGACGGGTACCAGAGCAGGTAGCGATTTTCAGCTTCTTGCTGCCGAAAACCCTTCTCAAGCGTGGGCGCGCGTTGGAAAAGATGCCACTTTCCGCTAAAATTCAGCCCTTGTGCTGGCATACACTTTATTTTGGGCAGGTACTCATCAATTTGTAAGAAAAATGAAAGGGTGAGTGTGTATAACAGTAAGAAGCTTGCGAAAACCAATCCACCAAAGTCAAAATGATTGCTTATGACCACTGTGGCAGAAGAGAAGCAGGAACTGGAAACCGAAACGGCCGTTCCTGAAACAATAGAATCTCCAGCAGAAACCAAACAACGCCTTTCCTGGGAATCACTCAGCGTCCTCATTTTGCTACTCATCCTGGCCATGGCGGCTTATTTTCGCTTCACCGGACTAACGTGGGGCGAAGGCAACTTCTTACACCCCGACGAATTTTTCCTGATGGACGTCGCCAGCCGTTTGCAGCCAGCCGACAGCTTCTTTGAATACATGCGCACCTCCGAGTCGCCGCTGAATCCGTACAATGTGGACAAGGGATTCTACGTCTACGGCAACTTCCCCATGACGTTTACGCGCTACTTTGCCGAATGGGCCGCTTCCGCCTGCAACAACTTCCCGGACCTGTGCGCCCAAACCTACAACAGCTTTTATGGCCTGCAGCAAAGCGGCCGTTTCCTCTCAGCCCTCGTTGATTTGTTCACTGTTTTGCTCACCTATCTGATTGGCCGCCGACTGTATAGTTGGCAGGCGGGCTTACTGGCGGCATTTTTTCAGGGAACGGCCGTTATGGCCATTCAACAATCCCACTTTTTCACAATGGACAATTGGGCTGCCTTTTTTACGGCGTTGGGCGTGTATACAGCCGTACGCGCCGCAGGATTTGGCGATGACAAAGCGAAGTGGCAAATCCACTGGTGGCTTTTGTTTGGCCTCAGTTTAGGCTTGGCGGTGGCTTCCCGCATCAACGTCGCGCCGCTGGCGGTGATCATCAACATTTCGGCCGTGGCCTGGCTGGTACGCCGGGGCACACCTGGCAAAGCATCCGCCATACCAGCATTGGCGCGCTCAATTTTCAGCGCGTCTTTTTGGGCGTATTGGTCGCCGCCACCGTCTCGCTGGTGGTGTTCCGCCTGGCCCAGCCATACGCCTTCGCCGATGCCACCATTGCCCGCAATGAAATCATCACCCAAACGGGTGAGGAACCGGGCACACTCTCGGTCTGGCTGCGTTCCCTCATGGGCTTCAACCCGCAGTGGCGCAGCAACATGGATGAAATCCAGCAGCAGCAAAGCCGGAAGCTTCCTTCCACCCGCGCTGCAATGGACCGATCGCGATGCCATTGTTTTCCCGTTTACCAACATGGTGCTGTATGGCATGGGCATCGCCGCTGGATTGACTGCCTGGGCGGGACTGTTTTGGGCGCTGTGGCGCATCGTGCGCGCCTGGCCCGATTGGCTGGCCCACGCCATCCCCGTTAGCTGGAGCCTGCTCTACTTTTTGTTCATGGCTACCCGCTGGGTCAAATCAATCCGCTACTTTTTGCCGATTTACCCACCCTCTTTTTGCTGGGTGGCTGGGCGCTGTGGGCCATCTGGCAGCGCGCGCGGCAGAGCGAGCAGCGGCGCGCACTGAAACAAGCCCTGGCCGCTGGCCTGATTGCCCTGGTTGTGATTCCCAGCTTTTTGTGGGCCAATGCCTTCGTGCAGATTTACCGGGAGCCGGTTACCCGCATTGCTGCCTCCAAGTGGATGTTTGAGAATATTCCCACGGGCGCAACCCTCATTTATGAAGCCAACGGCGAAACCAAAGAGCTGACGCTGCCCTGAAAGGGTACGATTTTCAAGTAGGTGGCAACCCCTCTTTTGCTGACGGCATTGCCTGAAGACGGTACGCTAACGGCCGTTCGCCTCAATAAACTGTTCATCCCCAGCGATCCAGCAGGGCTGCGCACCGGGCAAAGCCAGGAGATTAGCATACGGGCGGGTCTGATCAACGGCTCCAGCGAAACCACTGATCTGGTGGTGACGGAAGAGGAAGCAAGCTACCTGCTAGATTTGGCAGATACGGCCGTTCCCGCCAACACGCCGCAACAACTCATGCTGGAACTCACTGCCGGGAACACAACCGTGCGCGCCCAAACCAGCTTGCTCATGAATGAGCATTGGGACGGCATTTTACCGTTTGACGTAGACGGCCGTTCTGCCTACGGTTCACATTTCACCGAAATCACTGGCGGACAGCGCCCCATCACCAATCCCGACGGCCCGGAAAAGCGGGAAGAGATGGTAGCCTGGCTCGACGAAGCCGATTACGTGGTGTTGAGCAGCCAGCGCGCCATCTGGTCGCTGCCCCGCCTGCCGCTCACCTACCCTATGACCACCCGCTACTACGAAGCGCTGTTCAACGGCGAGCTGGGTTTTGACTTGGTGGCTGAATTTCACGCGCCGCTGCAAATCGGGCCGCTGTACATCAGCGACACCACCGGGCAAGTAGGCTGGGGTGAAATGCCAGAGATTGGCTGGCCGCCGCCGGGCGATCTGGCTGCTGAAGAAGCGTTTAGCGTCTACGACCATCCGCCGGTCTGGATTTTTGCCAAAACCGAGGCGTACAGTCGGGAAAACACGGCCACTATTTTGGGCGAAGTGGATTTGAGCCAGGCGGTGTTTATGAATCCCGGCCAGGCGACAGAAGCGGTGAATGGGCTGATGCTGTCGGAAACCGCCGCGGCAACCCAGCGGGCCAATGGCACCTTTAGCAACATCTTTAACCCGGATGGCGCACTATCGCAGAATTCGGGGCTGGCAGCGGCCGTTTGGTGGCTGGCGGTTATTGCGTTGGGCCTGCTTACGTTTCCGCTCACCTTTGCCATCTTCCGCTGGCTGCCCAGCCGAGGCTACATCATCTCGCGCATTCTCTCCATTTTGCTGATCTCTTACTTTGTCTGGCTGACGGCCAGCATGCAGCTGTTCCAAAATTCGCGCGGCACGCACCTGCTGGCCCTGCTGATCATCGTGATTTTGAGCGGGCTGGTGCTCATCCGGCGCGGTGGCGAAATTCGCACCTGGGTGCGGGAGAATCTGGCGTTTATTGGCGTGGTGGAACTCATTGCGGTGGCGCTGTACCTGATTGCCATCCTCATCCGCGTGCGCAACCCGGACGTCTGGGACGTGATCTGGGGCGGCGAAAAACCGATGGACCTGACTTATTTTACGGCCGTTCTCAAATCCACCAGCTTCCCTCCTTACGATCCCTGGTTTGCGGGCGGCTACATCAATTACTACTACTACGGCTTCGTCTATGCTGGCGTGCTAACCAAAATTTTAGGCATCGTCCCGACCATTGCCTACAACCTGAATTTGTCCATGCTGTTCAGCTTTACGGGCATGGCGGTGTTCTCCATAGCGTATGATTTAGTGTCTTCTAGTGACAAGGTGACCCGGAGACAAGGTGACAAGGTGAATGAACCGTCACCCCGTCACCTTATCACCCTGTCTCCAGGTCAAAGAACAAGTATTTACGCTGGCTTGATCGCCATCACCCTGGCCATCCTCCTGGGCAACCTGGCGGAGGTGGGGGTGCTAACCGATGCGTGGTACAAGGCGGGCAATCCGACGCTGGAAGAGAACATTCCGCTGGTGGGAACGGCTGTTCGCACCCTGGACGGCGGTTTCAAAGTGCTGAGCGGCACACCCGCGCCGATTTATCCCGGCGACTGGTTCTTTCTCGCCTCCCGTGCCCTTAACTTTAACGAAGGCGAAGCTGGCCCCATCACTGAATTTCCTTTCTTCACCTTCCTCTACGGCGATTTGCACGCCCACATGATTGCCCTGCCGCTGACAATGCTGGCGCTGGCCTGGGCCATTTCGCTGGCGCTAAAAGCCAAAAACAAATCGGATGCTGTAGGTACAGCCTGGTGGGAAACGGCGCTCATCTGGTTTGTGGGGGCGCTGGCCATTGGCGTGCTGCAAGCGACCAACATTTGGGATTTGCCGACCTACGCCGTGATTGGCGTGTTGGCGGTGGTTTATGCGGTGATTGAGGAGAACGGCCGTACCTTTAACCTGCAACTTTTGGGCCAGATTGGGCTGAAAACGGCCGTACTCATCGGCCTGGCCTTCTTGCTCTTTTGGCCGTTTAGCAGCAACTTCGGCGCTGGTTTCAACTCACTTGCCCCTTGGGACGGGTCAACCAGCTATTTGGGAAATTATCTGGTCATCTACGGCCTGTTCCTGTTTTTCGTTCTGACCCATTTGGCCCGAGAGTTTCGCGCCTGGACCAAAAGCTGGACGCAAGATGGTTTGCGGCAATGGGAACCGGCGGCAGCGCCAATGCTCCTGGCGCTGGGCCTGTACATCATCCTGCTGCTGATTTTGTTCCGCATGGGTTATTGGATTGCTCCCGTTGTGCTAACGCTCACGGTGATAGCCGGACTGCTTGGTTTGCAGCCCAATTTGCCCACCGCCCGCCGCATCGTGCTCATTTTGATCGCCTCGGCGTTGGCCATCACCCTGTTTGTCGAGTTTTTTGTGGTGGAAAACACGGTCGGGCGCATGAACACCGTCTTCAAGTTTTACATGCAGGTGTGGCTGATTTTAAGCGTGGTGGGGGGCGTAACGGCCGTTTGGGCCTGGCCTTCTATCCAAAAGAAAGAGATCAGACGCAAAACGTGGCTGGCAGTGCTGGGTGTCCTCGTTGCTGCCGCGGCCCTCTACCCAATTTTGGCCACCAAGGCCAAGTGGGAAGTGCGCCTCAGCCAGGAAGCGCCCGTGACGCTAGACGGTATGGCCTTCATGCCTTACGCCAACTATTTTGAAAGCCAGGGAGCGGCTGGCGGGGGTAACGTACCGCTCTCCTTCGATTACGAAGCATTGAAGTGGATGCAGCAAAACATCCCTGGCTCACCCGTGGTGGCCGAGGGGTACAGCGACAACTACTATCGCTCCATCACCAACCGCGTAGCGATGTACACGGGCCTGCCCGGCATCATTGGCTGGAGTGGCCATCAGCGGCAGCAGCGGGCCATTTTGCCCGGCCAGTTTATCGACCAGCGGCTGCGGGATGTGGCTACGCTGTACAACAGCACCAACGTGCCAGAAGCGCAAAACATCCTGGCCAAGTATGACGTGAGCTACATCTACGTTGGCCAGTTGGAGTGGGTGCTGTACACACCCGCCGGATTGAACAAGTTTGACCAGATGGTTGAAATGGGCGTTTTAGAGGAAGTTTATCGCAACGCTGGGACAAGTATTTATAAAGTTTTGGATGGCAGTGCGATTTCGTTGAGTAATTAGGTAATTCTATGCTAGCTTGGGAAGACATTTTTGCGGCGATTCGATGGTGGGCTGTGCTGTTGCTGTTGGGAACGGCCGTTACCCCCCTGGCCTTCACCCTCTTCAAAAAGCTGCCTGATCGCGGCTATGCGTTTGTCAAGATGCTGTCGCTGCTGCTGGTGAGCTACCTTTTCTGGATGCTGGGCAGCCTGGGCTTTTTGCAAAATAATCTGGGCGGAATTTTGCTGGCGGTGGCGCTGGTGGTGGGCCTTTCTTACTGGGCATATCGCCACACAGGCACCGAACTGCGCACCTGGCTCAGCGACAGTTGGCGGCACATTCTGCTCACCGAGCTGATTTTTGCGGTGCTGTTTGGCCTGTGGGTTTGGGTGCGCGCTCAAAACCCGGCCATCGTCGGAACCGAAAAACCAATGGAGTTTGCTTTTCTCAACGCAGCCAGCCGCAGCCCAGTCTTCCCTCCGGTCGATCCATGGCTCTCTGGCTATGCCATTAGCTACTACTATTTTGGTTATGTGATGACCTCGGTGCTGGCTCGATTAGCGGCCGTTTCTGAACCAGTTGCCTTTAATTTAGGCATTGCCTGGCTACTTGCAGGTACGGGCGTGGGTGCATTTGGGCTTGTTTATAATCTTGTGCTCAGTTACGGGCAACACCTCAAACAGGCCGCGTCTCGTCTGGCGCTGACTTTGGGACTGATGGCGGCGATTGCTTTACCTATAGCGGGAAACCTACAGGTCATCCTGGAAACGTTACACGGGAATGGCATAGGTTCCACCGAATTTTGGGCATGGCTCGACGTACGCAACATTAATGGACCAGCAGTTGATATAGAAAGTCCACGATATTTATGGTGGTGGCGCAGTTCCCGCGTCATTAATGAATATTCCTTGTCTGGCCAAGTGATCGAGGGGCTAGAACCCATTGCAGAATTTCCCGGCTTTAGCTTTATTTTGGGCGATATGCACCCCCATGTCATGGCACTGCCATTTGCCTTTTTGAGTCTGGCGGTGGCGTTCTTGTGGTGGCTACAAGAAAAGGAGACCGGAGACCTCAGATTGGAGATTAAGGCTAGCAATCAATCTATAATCTCTAATCTCCAATCTCTTGTACCAAACAAGCCGCTTTGGGCAATTACCGTGCTGATTCTGGGCGGATTGTCCTTCCTCAACACGTGGGATGTGCTGGTTCATCTATTTGTGGTGCTGGGGGCGTTTATACTGAACCGCTGGCGACGCTTTGGCTGGCGCAACCAGTGGCTTACCGAGGCGATATGGCTGGCCATTTTGCTGGTTATTCCCGCGATTTTTCTTTACCTGCCATTTTATTTGGGCTTTCGCTCGCAGGCGGGCGCGCCTTATTTGCTGCCTACGCTGGTACGCCCCACACGTCTGCCGCAATTTTTGATTATTTTTGGTCTACCGCTGCTGAGTATTTGGACATTGGTGTTGAGTTTGGTCAGTCGCTACAAGTTTAAGCAGTGGAAGGCGGGGGTGATAACGGCCGTTTCGCTCATTCTTGGTTTGTTTGTGCTGGCGGTGCTGCTGGGGCTAATTGTTGCCAGCAGCGCCGACGGGGCAGGCAGAATTGTAGGCTTGGCTAATGAACTGGGTCTCACTCTGGCACCCCGTCCAGAAGGAAATGTGGCGTTTGGCTGGGGTGCTACGGCCGTATTTGCCATTCTTCCCGCCATTGTGCAGGCCAAAGTGGCCATCCCCGGCGTCACGCTCATGCTGGCAGCTTTGCTGGGGCTGGTCGTGATGGCCTGGCAAGGACTATTTGGGGCAGAAGACGAAGCTACCGCAACAGAAACCCAGCCGGAAGATGCGGACAATTTCGCTGAGGAAGCGGTAGAACCAATCAGCGTGCCGGTTGCGGCAAAGGTCAGCCCCTCGCCGCTCCCATTTATCCTCCTCCTCATCGCTACTGGCGCTCTGCTCACTCTTGGGCCAGAGTTTGTCTATTTGCGCGATAATTTTGGCGTGCGGCTAAACACAGTTTTTAAATTCTATTACCAGACGTGGGTGATGTTTGGCGTTGCGGGGTTATTTAGTCTCTCTTACTTGTGGCTAGTGGCGCGAGAAAGCGGTCACAAGTTGGTACCTGCGGGCGTGACCGTGGTGTATACGGCCGTTTTCATAGGAACCTTGCTTTTTCCTATTCTTGCCGTCCAAACTCGTGCTATCGAGTTTCGCGGGCCGGTTGACTCCGTCAATCGGCAACCACCTACGCTAAATGGCTTGGCACAGACAGCCAGTTTCAACCCAGATGAGTACGCGGCAATCATGTGGCTGCGTGACAATGTAGATGGCACACCCACAATTGTTGAGGCAGTGGGCGGTCAATATTCGGCGTACGGCCGTATCTCGGCTAGCACTGGCATTCCCACCCTGCTAGGTTGGGCCGGGCATGAATACCAGTGGCGCGGCTACAGCACGCCTGAACCTTCCGAGCGCGATCCCATTGTGCGAGAAATTTACACGCTGCCCAACTGGGACAACAACAACATTGCCAATGTGCTCGATGCCTATGATGTGGCTTACATTTACGTTGGTGGGCTGGAGCGGGATACTTACGGCGTGAACGGCCGTTTGCCCGGTGCCAGCAAGTTCAACGAGCAGCTCGAAGTTGCCTACCAGAACGGCTCTGTTACCATCTATCGTTGGCAGAACAGTACGCAGTAAGTCAGTAATTGGCCTGAACACTGATTATTGAAAATCGGAGAGTAGAGATTGGAGATATTTCCCACGCCCCAAGTTGTGCATCGCCAGCCGATTAGCGGTTGGTTAAGCCGCCTGACGCTGGCGGATGGCTTGCTGGGCCTTATCTTGCTGGCAGCCGCGATTTTGCGCCTGGCAAATCTTGGTTATCTACCCTTGTCCGATACTGAAGCGCTGCAAGCGCTGGAAGTGTGGCGCTTCTGGCAGCCGGAGGCGGTCATGCTCAGCGCAGGAAGCCCTGCCTATTTCAGCCTCACCAGCTGGCTCACACAGGTGTTTGGCTTTGGCGATGGGGTCATGCGCTTGATTCCAGCCTTGTTTGGGCTGGGTCTCATCGGCCTGCCCTGGCTGCTGCGCCATCGTTTGGGCACCCAAGGCGCGTTGGTAACGGCCGTTCTCCTGGCCATCTCTCCCCTCAATACCATTGCCTCCCGCACGGTTGGCGGCGACAGCATTGCCCTCTTTGCCCTGCTGCTGATGCTCATCGCCTTTATTCGCTACCAGGAAACGGCCGCTGTGCGCTGGCTGTACACGCTTTTTGCCGCGCTGGGCCTCGGATTGAGCAGTTCAGCCCTGTTTTACAGCGGCCTGGTGACGCTGCTGCTAGCCTGGTTTGTC
Source organism: Ardenticatenaceae bacterium (assembly GCA_020634565.1). Taxonomy (GTDB): domain Bacteria; phylum Chloroflexota; class Anaerolineae; order Promineifilales; family Promineifilaceae; genus Leptofilum. The sequence continues at coordinate 7,846 of JACKBN010000020.1, read as the reverse complement.
CATTCGCGACTGGGGCTTTCGCTATTTGTAGAAGGCTGGCACGTAAAACCAACCGAAACCAACTGGCGCAAGGGAACGGCCGTTGGCATCGTCGTGTTTTTGCTGCTAAGCACCTTCTTTTTGCTGCTGCCCAATGGGTTGGGTGGTTCTGCCAGACTCGCAGGCGAATGGTTCCAGCAGTTCGGCGGCGCACGCACGCTCGATCCGCTGCTCGCTTTTGTGCGGTACGAGCCAGCCCTTGTCATTTTGGTGGTTTTTGGCCTGATTTGGGCCATCGTCCGCAGTGAACCGCTGGCGCTGTTTGCCGTTTACTGGTTCAGCGGCAGCCTGATTTTGCTGCTGCTCCAGCGAGCGTTCATGAGCAATGGGCTGCTGCTCACCCTGCCCACCGCCTTACTGGCAGGCATTTTGGTCAACGCGGCCTGGCGTCGCCGGTGGGATTGGTTCAGCGGCATTGCTGGGGGTGTCAGCCTGGCTGGTTCGTTTGTGATTTTTGTAAATCTGGCTCGTCTAGGACGTGTAGCCCAGGTAAATCCACCAGAAAGCACCATTTATTTGATGGTCATTTTGCTTGCGATTTTGTTTGTGGGGCTGGTGCTCTATTTTACCGCTTCGGAAGATGCAACGGCCGTTCCCCAAGGCGTCTTGCTGGCCATTTTAGGCTTTTTCATTTTTTACCAATGGGGCACGGGCTGGTGGCTGGCTCAGGAAGGAGCCAACGATCCGCGCGAGCGCTGGGTCAGCAGCGGCACCGATTTTGCCATGCGTGAACTGGATACCACCGTGCGCGACCTATCGCGCCAGCTGGCCAATTCTGATACGCAGCTGCAAATTGGCACCCGGCTGGATGTGCCAGCGCTGAACTGGTACCTGAAAGCGTATCCCCGACTGGAGCAGCTCAACGCGCTGCCGCTAACACCCACGCAGCAAGTCATCATTACCGACGCCAATCCAGAGTTACCGCTGGCGGTCAGCTACAGCGGCAGCGATTTTGCCATCCGTCGTCTGGAGCCCATCCCACTTACCGAACCATCGGCCACCATTTTGTACGACACGTTTCGCTGGTGGTTTTTTCATCAGTCAACGGCCGTTACGCCTGTAGAGCGGGCTATTGTCTGGGTGCGGGCCGATTTATTGACAGGACAGCCCTAACATGAGTTCCTTTTCTGACCAAGGCACCCTCTCGTGGGGCGCAGAAACGCCTGCTTACGCCGACGAACAAAGTCAGGCGCTCATCCGGCGCTGCCTGGCGGGTGAGGATACGGCCTATGTGGCGCTGTATAACCTGTATGCAGGCATGATTTACCGGCTCTGTTACAGCCTTCTGCAAAATCGGGAAGATGCCGAAGAAGTCCTGCAAGACAGCTTTGAGTATGCTTTTCGTCGCCTGGAGCAGTATGACGCCACCAAATCGGCGTTGAAAACGTGGCTGTACCAGATTGCCGTGAGCCGCTGCCACAACAAACGGCGGCGCAAATGGCTGCCCACGTTTTCACTAGGGCAGTTGATGAGCCAAGATGTGCCGGATCGCGATTTGCCTACGCCGGCCGAGACGATGCAGCTCACGGAAAAACAACAAGTCGTGTGGACGGCCATCCAGAATTTATCGGGCAAACTGCGGGAAACGGCCGTTCTCCGTTATTACGAAGGGCTAACTTACGTGGAAATTGGCCAGATTTTGGGGGTTCCCACTAAAACTGCCGAATCCCGTATGCGGCTGGCGCACAACGCTTTGCGTGAGGCGCTGGCGGAGCAGATTGATCATGATTGAAACCAGAAAAAGCACAAATCTGCTGCAAGAGTATGTACTTGATTTGCTGCCCGCTGCGGAAAAAGAGCTGCTAACGCGCCAAATCAGCCAGGACCCGGACCTGCTGGCTGCGGTGCAGCAGGAGCGGCAGGTGGGGCAGTTGGTCAGGCAAACGCTGCAAAAGGCAACGGCCGTTGATAACGGCCGTCTTGTACAGCTCATGCCCACCATACCGCAGCGCCGGCGGTTGACCCGGCCAGGCTTTGCCCCACGCCAGCTGGGACGGCAGTTAGCAGCGGTGGCCATGCTGCTAGTGCTCCTGTTGGGCGGCTGGCAGTGGTTTAACAGTGGCCAACCATCGTTATGGCCCTCGCCACCCACCATGGTAGCCGTCACCGCTACCATGACCCACACGCCCGCCGCCACCGAAACGCAAACCATGCCGACGGAAACGGCCGTCGCCAATCAAATCGACCCGGAACCCAACTTTGTCTCCACCCCGGCTCCGCTGCCCACACCGGTAGCGGCCGTACCTATCAACACAAATTGAACCCATTATGAGTGAATTGACAACGCCTGAACCGAAAACCGATTTTCTATCCCGGCCGCTGCTGGCCAGCCTGTACATTGATTGGGAAAAAGCAGCTTACCTCGCGATTTTGCTGGTGGCCATTGTGACCCGCTTCTGGGGGCTGGGCGACCGCGTCATGAGCCATGATGAAAGCCTGCACACCCAATTTTCGTACCAATTTTTTATCGGGGATGGTTTCAACCACACGCCGCTAATGCACGGCCCCTTTTTGTTCCACATCACGCCCATTTTTTACTGGCTGTTAGGCGATAGTGATTTTTCGGCGCGGGTGCCCGTGGCAATTTTTGGCATCATTTTAGTAGCCATGCCCTACTTTTTGCGGCCCTGGCTTGGCAAGGTGGGCGCGCTGGCCACCAGCTTCATCTTCCTCATTTCGCCTTACCTCACCTACTACTCACGCTACATTCGCCACGACATTTACGTGATCGTCTGGGCGATGATTATTTTCATCGCCATCTGGCATTACTTCCAGACGCGGGAAGATAAATATTTGTGGTGGTTTGCCGCGGGTAATGCGCTCATGTTTTCCACCAAGGAAGTGTCGTTTATTTACGTGGCCATCTTTGGCAGCTTTTTGATTTTGCGCCTGCTGCCCCAAATTTGGATGGCCCCGTGGCTGCGTAACAATCTGGACAGGCTCACCTCGCCCGTGCTGCTGGTGCTGCTGGGGCTACTCATGCTCAGCGGCGGGCTTCTGGGGCAGCGATTTGCGACCCAAATGGAAGAACCCGTTTTGTCCGAAGACAGCGGCGTTTTTGCGGCCGATCCTGTAGAAGATGCCTTTGTTTCGTCTACCAACGAGGCGCTCACGATTGTGGAACAGCGGCTCGGCTGGGTGGAAATTGTGGGCATCTTTGCCCTGGCTGGTGGTTTATTTTGGATGGCGGCTCGTTTTCGGCCGTTTTTGAAAAACTACGCGGAGTTTGACCTGATTTTGCTGTTTACCACCCTTATTTTGCCAATGGCAGCGCCGCTATTTGTGGTGCTTGCCGGGGGCAAACCGCTGGAAGACAGCAACCCCATGGCAACTTGCTTCTTGCCGGGGCAGGAGGCGATGTCGTCGGTGCAAATTTTCTTTGGCCGCGCGTTTAACGCCACCTGCTGGGGTGATTTTGTCGGTTCCTCCCTCTTTTTGACGATACTCTTTCTGGTCTTCACTCTGGCCGCAGCCATTTTGGTCGGGCTGTGGTGGGATCGGCGCCGCTGGATTATTGCTGCCGTCATTTACCACGTTATTTTCTTCGTGCTGTACACCTCCGTTTTCACCAACATTCGGGATGGCTGGTTTAGCGGTACGATTGGCTCGCTGGGCTACTGGCTAGAGCAGCAGGAGGTGGCGCGCGGCAATCAGCCGCCTTTCTACTACTTCTTTGTGGTGCCCTTCTATGAGTTCTTGCCGCTGATCTTTTCGCTGCTGGCTATTCGCTTTTGGCTAATCAAACAGCGTTTGAATCAGGTGACGGGGTACTGGCTTACGGCCGTTCTCATCGCCCTGCTTGCCTACAGTTTGGGAAACTGGGTGTTCAATCTGGATAACGTATTCAGCGGCCAGGAAATCAGCCGCCTGCCGGGCATTTTAATCGGGCTGCTCATTTTGGGCGTGGCGATTTTGGTCTGGTTCTTCATTCGGCGGGGGCAAATTATGCGCGCCCATGGAGTGGAGACAAATCTGATGGAGCTGCTGGCCCGCGACATTATGTGCGAGTTTGTGGCCTTTGTGAGCTGGTGGCTCGTGCTTACCTGGGCAGCCTACAGCATCGCCGGAGAAAAGATGCCGTGGCTGAGCACCCATTTTGTCATTCCTATGGGGCTGCTGGCAGGCTGGTACATCAATGAGCGGTTCAAAGATATTCATTGGCGCGAGCTAGTCTCGCGGCAGGCGCTGCTGTTTGCCGGGCTGACGCTAGGGCTGATCATTTCCGTTTTTGTGGCGCTGGGACCCGTCTTGCTAGGCAAAGTGCAGCTAGGCAACCAGCAGCTCAATAATCTAACCCAGCTGGGTCAGGTATTGGGCGGCATTGTACTGGCGGCGGTGGTGTTCTGGTTCTGGCAGCAAGTACGGGAGGAGGTAAACGGCCGTCTCCGCCGGCCCCTCGTCGTATTGAGCATCTTTACCCTGCTGAGCCTGCTTACCGTGCGCTTCATGTATTTATCCAGCTGGCCCAATGCCGATTATGCCCGCGAATTTATGGTGTATGCCCACGGCGCACCCGCAGCCAAAAGCATGGTGCTGGATCAACTCGAAACCCTGTCCATGCGGCTCAACGGCGACAAAAGCATTCGGGTAGCCTTTGGCGGCAGCGGCGTTTCCTGGCCGTTCACCTGGTACATGCGTGAATATCCCAACAGCACCTACTTCGGCGAAAGTCCATCCCCCACCCTGAACGAATCTCCGGTGGTGCTGGTGGGCCGCAGCAATTGGGATGAGGTAGACCGCATCTTGGGCAGTAATTACACCTATCGCACCTACACCTACCTCTGGTGGCCGATGGAGGATTATCGCAACATTAATTGGGCCGCCATTCTGGGCAACCCGAACCGACCAGAGGGCCAGGAGCGGCGCGGCTTGTTAAATCCCAACGTGCGTGAAGCCATGTGGGACATCTTCTTCTACCGCGATTTTAGCAAGTACAGTCAGGTGTTTGGCGGCACGCTGACGGATGGCCAATGGCCATTGCGAGACGATTTGCGCCTCTACATCCGCCGCGACGTGCTGGCCGACCTTTGGGATTACGGTTTGGAAGCTGTGGGGGCTAGCAGTCTGGAACCGCCTTATGAAGAAGGCGAAATTTCCGTACTGCCTTCGCTGGTTATCAACCCCAGCGGCGTGGCTGGCTCAGCCGATGACCAACTATCTGCTCCGCGCAACGTGGCGGTGAGCGCCGACGGCCGTATCTACGTGCTCGATTCTGGCAACCAGCGGGTACAGGTGTTCAACGCCGACGGCCAATTTGTAGACAGCTTCGGCAGCACCGGCACAGGCAGTGGCCAGTTTAGCGCCGACGGGCAAGGCCCGTGGGGTCTGAATATCGACGACAACTTTGTGTATGTGGCCGACACCTGGAACCATCGCGTGCAGAAATTTACGCTGGATGGGCAGTTTGTAGGCAGCTATGGCATGGCAGGCAACACGCCAGACGATCCGTCTGGTCAGGGGCTGGGACTGTTCTTTGGACCCCGTGAAGTGGCGCTGACGGCCGATGGCCTTGTGCTGGTTACTGACACCGGTCATCATCGCATTCAGGTGATGGACCAGAGCGGCAACTTCATTGGCCAACTGGGCGCAGGTGGCGACCAGTTTGGCTCGGCCCTGGGGCAGTTTTATGAGCCGGTAGGCATTGCCGTGGGGAATGACGGTTTTGTGTACGTGGCCGATACGTGGAACGGCCGTATCCAACAGCTTACTTCCGATTTGATTCCGGTGAATGAATGGCTGCTGGACACAGGCTGGCCCGCCAATAGCTCGGTGAACAACAAGCCATACCTGGCAGTTGACAGCGGCGGTCGCGTTTACGTGACGGATCCGGAAACACCGCGCGTGCTGATTTTTGACCAACTGGGCAACTACATCGGCAAGTTCGGCCAGTTTGGCACCGATGTCAACAGCTTTAACCTGATCAACGGCATCTTTATTGACGACCAGGACAACATCTACATTGCGGATGCGAACAATAACCGCGTGCTGAAATATGGGCCGATTTTTGCGCCCGCGCAACCCATCGAACAGCCTGTGCAAGAGCCGTTTGAAGAGGAACCAATCGACGCGCCAGATGAAGAATCGATCGAGGAACCGCTAGAGGAGGATGTACCGGCTGACGACGCCAGTGAGGAACCGGTTGAAGAAACAGATAATGGGGCAGAAGATACGGCCGTTGAGCCAACCGAAATCGCGCCCACAGAAGCCGTTGCCCCCACCCAACCACCCAGCGATGAGAATTAAACGGCCGTTTGGCTAAAATTCCAGACCTGCCAGAGCAAAATTCTGGCAGGTCTTTTTTATATCTGTAGAACTTAAACAATAATCTTTCAGGAGAAGATGATGGATTTTTCAGAAAAAGTAGTTTTGGTCACTGGTGGGTCGCGCGGCATTGGGCGGGCAATTTGCCAGCAGTTTGCCCAGCACGGGGCACAAGTGGTGGTGCATTACCACAGCAATCGGGCCGCTGCAGAAGAAACGGCCGCTTCTCTCCAGGGCAGTAACCATCACATCGCCCAGGCAGAAATGGCTGATCCGGCAGCGTTGGAGCGGTTGGTAGCGGAGGTGGTGGAAAAGTACGGCCGTATCGACATCCTCGTCAACAATGCGGGCATTTATGAAGAGCATCCGCTGGCTGAGGTGAGCTTTGCGGCGTGGCAAACAGCCTGGCACAACACGCTGGCGGTCAATTTGGTGGGCGTGGCCAATTTAAGTTATTTGGTAGGGCAGCAGATGATTAAGCAGGGATACGGCCGTATCGTCAACGTCTCTTCGCGCGGCGCCTTTAGGGGCGAACCCACCGCCCCCGCTTACGGTGCCAGCAAAGCGGGGCTAAACGCCATGAGCCAGTCGCTGGCCAAATATTTGGCCCCTTACAACATTTTTGTCGGCGTGGTGGCCCCCGGCTTTGTGGAAACCGACATGGCCGAAGAATTTCTGGTGGGTGAAATTGGGGCCAGCATTCGTGGACAAAGTCCGCTTAACCGCGTCGCCACCCCGGACGAGGTCGCCTACCCGGTACTGTTCCTGGCCGCAGAAGGCACTCAATTCCTCACCGGCGCCATTATCGACGTCAACGGCGCTTCCTACCTGCGCACGTGATCTGCCTTACCAAACCTGACAGGTTTACACAGAAACTTTGCCCAAAGAGACCTCGTGAAGCAACCCAACTTCTCATATAGTCATCTTAAAATCTGTCAGGTTTTGACCCACTTTTAGGTTTTCCAGTTGCCAAATCAATGACCTTTGCCTAAACTCGATTGCGCTCGATTTCAATAACACAAGGTAGGTCGATGACTGTCAAGAACAATCTCAATGCAGCACCGGCAGGACGATTTGGTACATTTACGGGCGTTTTCACGCCCAATATTCTCACAATTTTAGGCATCATCCTCTTTTTGCGCGTCGGCTGGGTGGTTGGCCAGGCAGGTCTGTGGGGGGCGCTGGCCATTGTGGTTTTGGCGAACCTCATCTCCTTCCTCACCGGATTGTCGCTTTCCGCCATTGCCACCAGCATGGACGTGCGCGCGGGCGGCAACTACTATCTCATCTCCCGCTCGCTAGGGCTGGAAGTGGGTGGCGCAATTGGCATTCCGCTTTTTCTCTCCCAGGCAATTTCCATTGCGTTTTACATCATCGGTTTCACCGAGGCGCTGCTGGCGATTGAATTTTTTCAGCATATTGATCCGCGCTTAGTGGCAACGGCCGTTGCTCTCCTTTTTGCTCTGATTGCCTACGTAGGTGCTGATTTTGCCTTGCGCATCCAATTTTTCATTCTGGCTGTGCTGGCCATTGCCCTCGTTTCCTT
>JACKBN010000002.1 GCA_020634565.1 Ardenticatenaceae bacterium | reverse complement strand
ACAATTATTGGTAAGCAAACTGAAAGCGGAACGGCCGTTCCCCCACAGTTGTCGTCGCATGGGTACGGGATTCTGTGATGGTTAAGATGCCCTCATGGGCCAGTTCCTGCACAAAGTGCGGACGGAACCAGTCGCTGAGCTGCGCCGGATCACTGAATTTGTTCGGTGCATGGAAGAGGAGACGGCCGTATCGTTCCAACTGCACCTCGGTGATGAGCTGGCGCAGGCCAATGCGATGCAGCAGATTCTTCTTCAGTTCGTACTTATTCACGCCGCTCAAGGGCACGGCGAGACGGCCGTAACTTTCACTAAACACCGGATTGTCCACCTCGATGGCCTCGCGAATCACGCCATCCAGCTTGCCAAAACGGCATTGGGAGAGGTCCCCAACCAAAATAAGCGACGTCGCCGCATCGACCTGCGGCAGGAGCTGCTTCACGCATTCAACGGCGTAGCGTACGTTTAGTTGATAGGTTGGGTGTTCCATTTTGTCTCTCCTTAGTATGTCATTTGGGAATGGTAATTAGTAATTCGTAATTGGTAATTCGTCCTAATTACAAATTACCAATTACTAGTTACGAAAGCGTTCGCACATCCGTCACGCGGCCGGTAACGGCCGTTGCGGCTGCGGTCAACGGGCTGGCCAGGAAGGTGCGTCCGCCCTTGCCCTGACGGCCTTCAAAGTTACGATTGCTGGTGCTGACGGCGTACTGCCCTGGCTGGAGCTGATCGCCGTTCATGGCAATACACATCGAGCAGCCTGCTTCGCGCCACTCGGCTCCGGCCTCTTTAAAGATGCGGTCCAGCCCTTCGGCTTCGGCCTGCTTCTTCACATCTTGCGACCCTGGCACCACCATCACGCGCACGTTTTCGGCGATGGAACGGCCGTTAAAAATCGCCGCCGCCTCACGCAAATCAGAAATGCGCGAATTGGTGCAGCTGCCAATAAATACCACGTCCACAGGTTGACCCAGCAGCGGTTTGTTAGGCTCCAAGCCCATGTAGGCCAGCGCCTTTTCCACCGTCTGCCGCTCGCTCAGGTTGCCAATGCTCATCGGATCAGGAATCATCTCGGTGATTTTCATGCCCAGGCCCGGATTGGTGCCGTAGGTAATCATCGGTTCCAGAGCGCTGGCATCGATGTCGATCTCTTTGTCGTACACGGCCCCTTCGTCGGAGGCCAAGCTGCGCCAGTAGGCGACTGCTTCATCCCAGGCAGCACCCTGCGGCGCATGCTTCTTGCCCTTGATGTACTCGAATGTGGTCTCGTCTGGCGCGACCAGCCCGGCGCGTGCGCCACCTTCGATGCTCATGTTGCAGATGGTCATGCGCTGCTCCATTGTCAGAGCCCGAATCGCCTCGCCGCGATACTCAAACACGTGCCCCGTGCCGCCGCCGACGCCAATTTTGGCCAGCAGCGCCAGGATGATATCTTTGGATGCGCAACCTTCCGGTAAACGGCCGCTTACATTCACGGCGTACGTCTTGGGCTTGGTTTGCAGCAAACATTGCGTCGCCAGCACGTGTTCCACTTCGCTGGTGCCGATGCCAAAGGCCAACGCGCCAAACGCGCCGTGGGTGGCGGTGTGGCTGTCGCCGCACACAATCGTCATGCCCGGTTGGGTTAGCCCCAGCTCTGGCCCGATGACGTGCACAATGCCTCGATTGGGGCTCTCCATGCCAAATAGCTCAATGCCAAACTCGCGGCAGTTTTCTTCTAGCGTGGCAATTTGCTTGGCGGCGATGGCGTCCTGAATCGGGATGCCAATCGGGGTGGTGGGGATGCTGTGGTCCATGGTGGCGATGGTTTGCGACGGCCGTTTCACCGTCAGCCCTCGTTCGCGCAAGCCAGAAAATGCCTGTGGCGAGGTTACCTCATGAATCAGGTGCAAATCAATGTACAGCACAGCCGGGCTGCCCGGCTCGTCAATGACCAGATGGTTTTCCCAAATCTTGTCGATGATGGTCTTTGGTTGGTTACTCATAAACTTTCCTTCCGAATTTGTAGCCGCGGATTCCAATCCGCGTGTTTTGTGATATGAAAGCGCAGAAAGAATCTGCGGCTACGTCATTTTCTAATCCCCTGCGACCGCTACTTGTTCAACCACGCTGGATGTTTCCGTGCTGGCGGCCAGCATCTTGTTTAACGCGCTCAAGTAAGCGCGGGCGCTGGCCACCACAATGTCGGTGCTGGCCCCGTGACCACTAAACGTGCGGGCGTAATGCTGATTGGTTTGCGGATTCAGGGCGTATTTGTTGTCCTCTTTGTCTGGTTGGATGCGAATCGTTGCTTCTGCCTGGGCATCCAGCCCTTCGGTCACGGCACTGATGGAAAATTCCGTCAGCTTGGGTGATTCACCGATAATCCGGTTGATGGCTTGATACGCTGCATCAACTGGCCCGGTGCCCAGAGCCGCATCCTTGTACGTTTCGCCATCCGGCCCTGTCAGGCTGACAGAGACGGTGGGGATGCTGTGATCGCCGCATGACACTTGAATGTGGTTCAGCTTCCAGATTTCCGGCGGCTGGTAAATCTCATCTGCAATGATCGCTTCGATGTCGGCGTCGGTGACCACTTTTTTCTTGTCAGCCAGCCGCTTGAAGCGCTGGAATGCTTGCTCTAGCTCATCTTTTTCTAGGTCGCCGTAGCCCATATCTTCCAGTCTTACGCGGAAGGCGTGGCGACCAGAATGTTTGCCCAGCACCAGCGTTGAGGCGTGCAGCCCTACTGTTTCAGGCCGCATGATTTCGTAGGTCATCTGGTTTTTCAGCATGCCATCCTGATGAATGCCTGCTTCATGGGCAAAGGCGTTGGCCCCGACAATTGCTTTGTTGGGCTGGACAACCATGCCGGTGTAGGCGCTGACCATGCGGCTGGTGCGGGTGAGCTGCGTGGTGTCGATGTTGGTGTTGAAGTTGAAGAAGTTGGGCCGGGTGTGAATAGCCATCGCCACTTCTTCCAGGGAGGTATTGCCCGCTCGTTCTCCGATGCCGTTGATGGTGACCTCGACTTGTCGTGCGCCACCTTGCACGCCCGCCAGGGTGTTGGCCGTTGCCAGCCCCAAATCGTTGTGGCAGTGGGTGGACCAGACGACGGTTTCCGAGCCGGGGGTATTTTTGATGAGGTATTCGATGAGACGGCCGTATTCCTCTGGTGCGACGTAGCCAACGGTATCCGGGATGTTCAGCGTCGTAGCGCCTGCCTTTATTGCTTCCGTCAGTACCTGCACCAAAAAATCTGGGTCAGAGCGGCCCGCATCTTCGGGTGAAAATTCCACATCGTCGCACAGGCTGCGGGCAAAGGTGACCGCTTCGATGGTTTGCTCAATGCACTCCTCGCGGTCGATTTTCAGCTTGTGTTCCAGATGGATGTCGCTGGTAGCCAGGAAGGTGTGGATGCGGTGGCGCGGGGCCACTTTCACGGCGTCGTAGGCGCGCTGGATGTCTTGTTTGTTGGCGCGGGCCAGTCCGGCGATGACCATCGGCTGACCGTTTTTGCGTCCTTCGGTAAGCGGTCCCACTTCCTCGGCGATGCGCCGCACGGCGTCAAAGTCGCCGGGGGAGGCGATGGGAAAGCCAGCCTCGCAGATGTCTACGCCAAGGCGGGAAAGCTGCCGGGCAATTTCCAGCTTTTCGTCTACGTTTAGCGTTGCGCCGGGCGATTGTTCGCCATCTCGCAGCGTTGTATCAAAAATAACCACTGTTTCCTGAATATCGACACCATCGTCGTCCATTTTTACACTCCTCATTTTGACAAGGTGATTTGGTGACAAGGTGACAAGGTGAATAGTAAATCTCACCTTGTCACCCCTTCACCTTGTCATCTTGTTATTCAATCTCAACTGCTTTCAAGAACGGCATCATCTTGCGCAGTTCTTTGCCGACCTGCTCAATCTGGCTGCTGCGGGCTGCTTTGCGGCGATCGTTGAACCAGGGACGGCCGTTTACATTTTCATCGATCCACTGTTCAGCATAAGAGCCACTGCGGATGTCTTGCAGCATGTCCTTCATCGCCTGACGGGTTTCATCGGTGATGATTTTGGGGCCGCCGGTGTAATCGCCATGTTCGGCCGTGTCGCTGACGCTGTAGCGCATGTAGCTCAAACCACCCTGGTAGAACAGATCCACGATGAGTTTTAGCTCGTGCAAACATTCAAAGTAGGCGATTTCTGGTTGGTAACCCGCTTCTACCAGCGTGTTAAAACCAGCTTCTACCAACGCGGATACGCCACCGCACAAAACCGCTTGCTCACCAAACAGGTCTGTCTCGGTTTCTTCGGCAAAGGTGGTTTCGATGACACCGGCGCGGGTGCAGCCCAATCCTTTGGCATAAGCCATGGCAAATGCTTTGGCGTTACCGCTGGCATCTTGTTCAACGGCGAGCAGGGCGGGGGTACCGCTGCCTTCTGTGTACACCTCCCGTACGCGATGGCCGGGGGCTTTGGGGGCAATCATGCTCACATCCACATCTTTGGGCGGCACGATCTGGCCAAAGCGAATGTTGAAGCCGTGCCCAAACATCAGGGTTTTGCCTGCGCTCAGGTGCGGCGCGATGGATTCTTTGTAGATGGCTGCCTGTTTGGTATCTGGTGTTAAAACCATGATCACATCGGCCTCGGCACAAGCTGCGCCCGTTTCCATCACCTTCAAGCCATCAGCCTCAGCTTTGGCCCAGGAGGGACTGCCTTCGTACAGACCAACGCGCACATCGGCGCCGGAGTCTTGTAGGTTAAGCGAATGCGCGTGTCCCTGGCTGCCGTAGCCAAGCACTGCGATCTTCTTGCCATCGAGCAGACTAAGGTCTGCATCTTTATCATAGTAAATGTTAGCCAAAATTCCTTTCTCCTTGGTTGGCAATCGGTAAGCCGATTGTTAATTAATGATGACCGTTTTGGTTGGGAACGGCCGTATTTGTGCCGCCTGTTTCCCGATCGTGTTGGCCACGTACCATGGCTACACGCCCGGTTCGTACCATTTCTTGAATGCCAAAGCCTTGCAGCAGCTTGATGAGCGAGTCTACCTGATTTTCCTTGCCTACAATTTGAATAATCAGCGATTCCATGTCCACATCCACAATGCTGGCGCGGTAAATATCGACCAACTGCATCACTTCGGCACGCGTATGACTGTCGGCTTTCACCTTGATCAGCGCCAGCTCGCGTGAAACCGCGGGCAGGTGGGTCACATCTTCAATGTGGGTCACATTGATCAACTTGTCCAACTGCGTCCGAATCTGGCTCATGTCACGGTCGGTGCCGTACGCCACAAAGGTCATGCGGCTGATGCCCGGCGTTTCGCTGTGCCCCACGGCCAAACTTTCAATGTTAAAGTTGCGGCGGCGGAACAGGCCAGCCACCCGGTTCAAAACACCTGGTTTGTCTTCCATCCAGGCATTAATTGTGTGTCGTTTCAACTGTGGCTCGCTCATTTTACTCTCCTTGAGGGGTCATGCTGCTGGGGCGGCGAATCATGTCCGCATTGCTCTTGCCAGGGGTAACCATTGGGTAAACATTGGTGAATTCTTCTACGTGGAAGTCCAGCAGATAAGGACCATCATACGCTTGTGCTTCGCGGATGGCGTCTAATGCTTCTTCCTTGGTTGTCACTGCGCGGGCGGGAATACCATATGCTTCGGCAATCTTCACAAAATCGGGATTGAACAAGGGGGTGCCAGCATGACGTTTGTTGTAGAACACGTCTTGCCACTGGCGCACCATTCCCAAATAACCATTGTTGATGATGGCGATTTTGATGGGTAGTTTTTCCTGCACCACGGTGGACAGCTCGATCATGGTCATCTGGAAACCGCCATCACCTGCGACTACCCAGATTTCCTCGTCGGGCAAGCCCATTTGGGCGCCGATGGCAGCAGGTAGGCCATAACCCATCGTGCCCAAACCGCCGGAGGTGAGCAGGCTGCGCCGTTTGGTGTGATGATAATACTGGGCTTCCCACATCTGGTGCTGCCCTACATCACTCACGACGGTGGCATTGCCCTCGCCAGTCGCGTGCCAGAGCGCGCGCATGACGTATGGCGCGATGAGTTCATCTGTTTCTTGAGCCAGGATGTCACGGTCGCTGGTCTCAGCTTTCCACTCGGCAATTTGTTCCAGCCAGGTGGGATGCTCGTTTGTTTCAACCTGGGGCAGCAAGCGACGCAGGGTTAGCAGGGCATCGCCTACGACCGGGGTGTCAATGGTGATGTTTTTACCCATTTCCGCCGGATCCAGGTCTACATGGATGATTTTTGCATTAGGGGCAAAGGTGTCGAATGCTCCTGTGAGCCGATCATCCAGACGGGCGCCGATGGCGAAGAGCACATCACATTCTTGCAGGGCATAGTTGCAGTATGCCTCACCGTGCATACCACCCCAGCTAATCGAAAGTGGATGTGTGCCGGGAAATGCGCCAATGCCCAGCAAGCTGGTTGCCACGGGAATGTTGGCCTTTTCGGCCAGCTGACGCAGCTCAGCTTCAGCTTTGGCAATGGAAACACCTTGCCCAGCGACGATCACTGGCTTTTTGGCTTCATTGATGAGACGGGCAGCGCGAGAAACGGCCGTTTCCTCCGGCGCATTGATGTTGGGATTGTACCCTGGCAAATTAACCGTCTCCGGGTATTTAAAGGGCATCGACGCTTGCTGCACATCTTTACACACATCAACCAGTACGGGGCCGGGGCGTCCTGTCCGGGCAATGTAGAATGCCTCTTTGATAGCGTCCGGCAGCTCCCGAATGTCGGTGATGAGGTAGTTGTGCTTGGTCACCGGCAGGCTCACCCCTTGCACGTCGGCTTCTTGAAAGCCATCGCGTCCCAGCAGAGAGGTAGCTACTTGTCCGGTAATAGCCACGACAGGAGTGGAATCCATATAGGCTGTCGCCAGACCTGTGATCAGGTTGGTGGCACCTGGCCCGGAAGTGGCAATGCAAACGCCGACCTTGCCTGTGGCGCGAGCATAGCCGTCGGCCATGTGCGAAGCTCCTTGCTCATGGGTAACCAGCACGTGGTGAATGGGATATTCATATTTGGCTAAGTCATCATAGGTGGGGAGGATGGCACCACCGGGTAGCCCAAACACGACTTCGACACCTTCGTGCATGAGGCTTTCCCAAATGATTTGTCCACCAGTTTTCATTTCGCTCATAAAATCTTCTCCTTGAGAGTTGAATATATGGTCCTTTACTCTCTTTTTAACAGATTAGCTTACCTGGAAGGCCAAAAAAAAAGCAGCAAACAAATTGTCTTTGTTTGCTGCTTGGGTAGACGGAATATGGTGC
Source organism: Ardenticatenaceae bacterium (assembly GCA_020634565.1). Lineage (GTDB taxonomy): Bacteria > Chloroflexota > Anaerolineae > Promineifilales > Promineifilaceae > Leptofilum. The sequence goes on along the minus strand of JACKBN010000002.1, from coordinate 843,077 downwards.
CTGGTTGGTTTGCTGCTGGCAGGCGCAGGTGGTGGAAACGGCCGTTTCGCCACAAGTATGCATCTGCTTCTGCTGCTGAGATGAACTAATCATGATTTAAACCAACGTCCTCAAAAAAATCCAAAAAAAAAGCCGCCCTGCTGGGCGGCTTGGTTTCATCCAAATAGAGTGTTCACTCTTTCCTTACCCAACAGGCATCGCTTCCTTATTGACAATAATAAGGACCAGGCTAAGAAGGATAAGGCTAATAATGATGTGAAAGAGTGTAAACATATTATTTTTGCACTTGATTAATGTTTCACAAGTGTACAGGCTGCTAAAGGTTCTGCCAGTGACAAATTGCCAAAAGAAAAAGGTCGTTTCTTGTGCGCTTTGTACAATGAGGCGAGATTATACCGAACAGTGCTCCATTCGCCAATGTGCGCTTGGTCATGTGCAAAAAACGAAATACGGGCTTGCTTGGAAAGTAGCTGTAGCTTGTCTAGAAACACCAAGGCGGAAAATGCCTAAACATTTTCCGCCTTGATTCCCACTATTTCCCACTGAACCGCGCATTTCAGCACAAGTCTCTATGAGTATACTGAATTGTTGGCTGCGTCTCTATGGATATTTTTTATGAAATTGAGGGCCATTTGTTTGTGCCATTTTGCACAAATGGGGTGGGGCAACAAATTTGGGGTCAATATGCCCAAAAACACCAAGGCGGAAAACGCCTAAACGTTTTCCGCCTTGATTCCCACTATTTCCCACTGAACCGCGCATTTCAGCACAAGTCTCTATGAGTATACTGAATTGTTGGCTGCGTCTCTATGGATATTTTTTATGAAATTGAGGGCCATTTGTTTGTGCCATTTTGCACAAATGGGGTGGGGCGACAAATTTGGGGTCAATATGCCTAGAAACACCAAGGCGGAAAACGCCTAAACGTTTTCCGCCTTGATTCCCACTATTTCCCACTGAACCGCGCATTTCAGCACAAGTCTCTATGAGTATAGGGGATCGTAAGTGTCATTTCTACGGTTATTATCGCCAAAGTCGACACAAGTCCATTTGTGAGATTTGTACAGTTGGCTTTTTGGCTGCTCCAAATTGTGGATTGATGGCTTAGAAAACGGCCGTTCTTCCCCAAAATTTGGCGTGTTTGACTAATTAAGGCCGTAGCTGCCATAGCTTTAACGATAGGTGCAGTGCCAACCGCATGTTGGATTGATTCAGGTCGTGCCCTGTCAATTCCTGGATGCGTTCCAGGCGGTAGAGCAGCGTGTTGCGGTGGATGAAGAGCGATTCGGCCGTTTGGCTAATATTGCCATGATGCTCAAAATAAGCGTCCATCGTTTTGACCAGGCTGCTGTTGTGCTGCTCATCATATTCCACCAGCGGACCAATCACCTGATCTGTGAAGTTGCGGACCGTAGGAATTTCCTCAAGCTGCACCAACAGTTGGTACACACCCAGGCTGCTAAATTGCACCACTCGTTTGATTTGCAAACGTTCTGCCAGCTGCATTGCCTGCAAAGCTTCATCATAGACGTCTGGCCATTCTGTCAGGGTGGGGGCAGGACCGCTCATGCCCGCAACCAAAACTGCGTCCGGATATTCCGTTTTAACCTGTTCTTCGATGCGACGGCCCAACTCGTGCGCTGTTTCCATATCCTCAGCATGTTTTAGCTGCTGGAAAACGCATACATGTTTGTCACCATACACGTGTACCAACGCGGAGCGGCTATGGTTATTCAGCACCCAGTTGACGGTCGTTTCCAGGCGGCGCAACGAATAAAGAGGCGGATCGGCCCATTTTAGGGCCAACACGGCATGTGGCTGGCTGGTATTGTGATCCAGGCGACCTTCAAGCCTCTCAATTTCCTTACGTGGCATGGTGCCGGCCAATAGGCCTTCCAAAAAGTTACCCCGCAGCGCCTTCTTGGCTTCACTAATGGCTTTGGCTTTGGCCATTTCCAGGGCGCAAGCCGCAGCGCCGTGTTCTACAGCCAGCTTGTCTAGCAAATCCAGCTGGTCGGCCGGGCCAATGACCGAGAGATACCCTCTAGCGCGATCGCCAGAGATGATGGGGCTGACCAGTCGGCCTACGTTTTCGATGGGCAGGAACTGTTGCCAATGGCTTTGTCGGGCATGGGCCGCTGCTTTGCGATTACGCAACACTGGCGGTAACTCATCCCGCTGTTGCAGCATTTCTTGCAGAGGCTCCAGAGCGATTTCATTGTTTTGGGGCAGGGCGATGGCTTGAATGTCCATGCGTTTGTCTTGCACAACCACAATCTTGCCAGTGAGTTTGGCAATGAGCTCGGTCATTGCGTCAAGACCCTGATCTTCTCGGGACATTTCGGAGAGGGTGCGGTAAAGCTGCATACCTCGTTCGCTGGTGGCAGATTGCCGGTCTACCAGCAAGGCAGCCACGGCGCGATTGACTTCGCGCACGGAAGTGCTTTCTGGCACGATGAGCAGGTGGGTGTTGAGTTTGTTGGCTTGTTCGCCTACATCATCCGATACCGGATTGAAGAGCAAAAGGCCAGCGACGTTGATTTCTGCCATCAGGGCCAGCTTTTGCTTGAGCACCGTTTCATTGATTTTGGCTTGCAGTGAGGGAGGAACGATGACGAGATCGTTCAGCTGTACTTGCTCTTCTACGCCATCCCAACTGGTTAATAACACAACCCACTCAACTGTGCGTCGGGCTTGTTCTGCTCCCCCTAAAGCGGCCGTATTTAACGGCAGCGCCAAACGAAGCAAATCGCTAATTGTAATTTGATCTAATGCTTGTTCGTTCATGCGTTTGAATTGCCATTTCCATTGACCGGAAGACGGATAATAAAGGTAGTGCCTTCATTTGGCGCGCTGACAACGTTAATATCTCCGCCATGCTGTTCAATAATGCGGTGAGTCGTTGCCAGGCCCAAACCAGTTCCCTTCCCCGGGTCTTTCGTCGTATAAAAAGGCTCAAAGATGTGTACCAATTCGGCTTCCGACATCCCTTTGCCATTGTCCTGGATGATGACTTGTACGTGCTCTTCTTCGTTATCCAGCCGTGTGCTGATAGATATTTGGCGCGGCGCGGGCATCTGGTAGATGGCATCTCGGGCGTTTACGATGAGATTAAGCCAGACACTTTTTAGATGCTCCCAGCTGCCCACAATGGGCGGCAGATTTTCTGCCATATCACGAATCACTTCGGCATCGGCAGAAGTGAGCTGATAACGGACCAGGTCCAGAGTTTGCTGAATTGAGCCATTGACATCACCTGTCGTCAGATTGTAATGCTCCTGCCTTGCAAAATCGAGCAAACCGCGTACGACTTTAGTCGCCCTATCGCCGGCACGGGCGATGAGATCTACGGCCTCATAATTTTCATCCTCTTGCGGAATGAACATTTTGAGCATTTCAGCGTTGGCATTAATGGCGGTGAGTGGGTTGTTGATTTCGTGGGCGACGCCAGCGGCTAGTTGACCAATGGCAGCGAGTTTGCCAGCTTGCAGCAGTGAACTCTCCAGCCGCCGTTCTTCGGTGCGATCTTGCCAGAGAATGACGGCTCTGGCCGAGCTGGCTTGCCGGCTGGGAATTGGATAGGCGTTTACGTCCCATTCGCGGGGAAGGTGATCATCGCCTTTCCAGTTAATCGTCCAGCGCTGGGCTTGTTTTTGAGCCAGGGTTTGTTCGGCCCTGCAGTGGGAGCACGGCTGGCTGCGGTTAAAAAATGTTTCGTAGCAAACTTTGTTTACCAGATGTTCTGGCACGGTATCCAACTCATCGGCTTTGCTTTTGTTGATGCCAATGAGTCGCCAATCGTCGTTGATGGTGTAGATTGGGTGGGGAATCCCATCAATGAGGGCTTGTAAGGTGTTGCGGCTTTCCAGCAGTTCTTGCTGGCGCTGCCGGATGCGGGTGAAGAGCCATGCATTTTCAATGGCTTCGCTAATGGAGCTGGCCAGTGAGGCAAAGAGATCTAAATCAACTTCGGTGAAACGGCCGTCTGTCTTGTTGAACGCATTGATAAGACCAACCGGACGTCCACGCACCACCAGTGGTGCGGCAATGAGGGTGTTTACCTGGAAGTTGGGTGGGGCGTCAACATCGGGTCGGAAACGGCCGTCTCCTTCTGGCTGGTTCAAAATAACAGACTTCTGTTCTTCGTAGGCGGTGCCAAAAATGCCGCGACCGACGGGAATGGTGGGTACGGCCGTTACGGGCAGTGGTCCACCCCGGCCATGTAAATTCTGGTACCGTAAATGACTGCCCCCTTCAACCATAAGGACGCCCGACAGCTCAACTCCTAGCAGCGGATCGACCCCTTCAACGGCGGCTGCTAGCACTTCAGAAACTTCCAGCGTGGCCGCTACGGTTTGCCCAATGCGGTTGAGCGCAGCCAACTGCTGGCTTTGCCGCTGGAGCTGCTTTTCTAGCTGTTGGGTACGCAGGATGGTGTTGACTCGCGCCAATAATTCCTGAGGGCGATACGGCTTGGTGATGTAATCATCGGCACCAGCAGTGAGCGCTTCCACCTTTTCGCTGCTGCCCGCCGCCGCGGTGAGCAGTACCACGCGTGTGTATTTTAGCATCGCGTGGTCGCGAATCCAGTTCAATACATCCAGCCCAGAAAGATTGGGCATGCGCATGTCTAACAGCACCAGATCAATCTCGACGGCATCATCAGCTACGGTGGATTGGAGCAAATCAATGGCTTCCTGACCATCCCGCGCTGAAGAGACCTGAAAATCTGCCTTCTTGATTAAAAAGTCGGCCAGAGATTCGGCAATTTCTGGTTCGTCATCGACGATCAAAATATGCGATCTTTTTTCGGGTAAAGAGGGATTGAATACGGCCGTATCCACCCCTCTATGTTCCGATACCGTCATTTAGCAAATACCTGCTTTCTCAATTAGAGATCCGGTTCTGACGTAAAGGTGTACCCATGTCCCTGAATCGTACGAATATACTTAGGATCGCTGGGTACAGGCTCAATCTTTTCCCGTAAATTCTTGATATGGGCACGTACCAGTTCCGGACTGCCCGTATCGCGTGGGTAATCCCACACATCTTGTAAGAGCTGCTGGCTGTTAAAAACCTGATCTGCATTGCTCATCAGGTGATAGAGCAAATCAAACTGCACATTGGTAAGCAGTGCCGTGCCGCTTGGGGTTGTCACCTTAAAGCTGCGACAATCCAAAATAACCTGGCCAGCAATCACTTCCGGTGGCTTTTCCTCTTTTACTTGTTTGGGCACCACCCGGCGTAAAATTGCCCGCACACGCAGCTGCAACTCTTCCATATTGAAAGGTTTGCTCAAATAATCATCAGCGCCAGCCCGGAATCCTTCAATTTTGTCTTCATCCTTGGCTTTAGCTGTTAAGAAGAGAACAGGCAAGTCTTGCAGCAATGGATCCCCCCGGATTTGCCGGCACACCTGGTAACCATCGGCACCAGGCATCATAATATCCAGAATAAACAGATCGGGGCGATGACGCCGTGCGAGTTGCAGCCCTTCCGTACCACTGTTAGATACCATAACATGGTAACCATACAGTTTCAAAGCACGCTGCAAGGTGCGGGAAACCAGTTCGTCATCATCAATTACAAGAATGGTGGCCATGTGTACTCCTCTGGCTGCGAAGCGACCCAGCTGTAGTGCCGCCGCTCCTTTATGATTACAAAAAATCACCTTATGTGAATCTGCTTGCGTTAGTATAGCAGATTTTAGGTGATGATTGGTCCTCAAAATAATAAACCTTCGGAATAAAAGCAGGATCCAACGTTGGAAAACTTTTAATCCGAAGGTTTTAGATTGTGTATTAGATGAGCAGGCGCAGCGGGTCTTCCAAAATATCTTTTAAGGTTTGCATATACTGAGCCGCCTCTGCGCCATCGGTGACCCGATGATCCGCTGAAATGGTTGCTTTCATGCGCGTGCCCACGGTTAGCTCACCATCAACAACTACCGGCACCTGCTTGGCCGAGCCAACCGCCAGAATAGCCGCGTGTGGCGGGTTGATGATGGCCACAAAGTGATCTACATCAAACGCTCCCAGGTTGCTCACGGTAAAAGTGGCGCCTTCCACATCTTCTGGCTTCATTTTGCCTTCGCGGGCGCGCCCGATCATCTCTTTGTGATCCTGGGCAATCTTGGAGATGCTGGCTCCATCCGTGCCTTTCTGCACGATGGTGAGCAGGCCACCTTCAACCGCAACCGCTGAGCCAACATTGATCTCGTTGTGCAGGATGATCTTGTCGCCGCCAAAGCTGGCATTGATGTTGGGATACTGCCGCAAAGCCAGGGCCGCAGCCTTCACCACCAAGTCATTCACAGACACTTTTTGTTCAGGCGCAAGCGCTTCATTAATTTGCTTGCGCAGCTTGAGCGCCGGAGCCATGTCGATCTCGGTGGTGACGTAGAAATGCGGCGTTGTCGTTTTGCTTTCCGTCATGCGGCGGGCGATGGCCTGACGCATTCGCGTGAGCGGTTTTTCGGTAGCCGAAGCGGGTGTGGGAATAGACTCCACAGCTGGTGCAGCAGGTTTTGCTTTGGCCGGAGCCGCCGCCGCTGCCGGAGGATTCTCCAGGTACGCTTCAACATCAGCTTTGCGCACGCGTCCACCGGGACCGCTGCCACCAACGCGGGTTAGATCGACCGCGTGCTCTTCTGCCATGCGGCGGGCTACCGGTGTGGCTTTGACTCCGCCAGGGAATTCGCCGTCTAACTCGCTCGGAGCGGGGGCAGGTTCTGCCGCTTGGGTGGTGGATGTAGGTTGGGGAGATACGGCCGTTTCCTCAGCTTCAACTGGTGCTTTTTCAGCAGGCGCCTTGGCCCCATTGCTGCTTTTGCCAGCGCCACCCACCATATCAGAAATATCTTCGCCTTCCTCGCCGATAACACCCAGGTTGTCCCCAACGGGCACCTGATCACCCGTGTTGACCAACTGGGCCAGCAGGACACCTTCGGCACGCGCCGTTAGCTCCTGGGTTACCTTATCGGACTCGATTTCGGCCAGGACATCTCCTTTGTTCACCGAGTCACCCACCTGTTTAAGCCAGGTGCCCATGGTGCCCTCTTCCATATCGAAGCCCAGCGTGGGCATTTTGATAAATTCAGCCATTATAAAATCTCCTTCACTGCCGCAATAACGCGGTCGGCGTTGGGTAACGCAGCCCGTTCCAGCTCGCCAGAGTAGGGGGCAGGCACATCATATTGAGCCACCCGCTTAATCGGCGCGTCAATGTAGTCAAAAGCCTCTTCTTGCAGGCGCGCCGCAATTTCAGCGCCAATACCGTAAGTTTGATGACCAAACTCAACGACAACCGCTTTGAACGTCTTCTTGAACGAGTCAATCACGGGACCCATGTCCAGGGGTTGCAGCGTTCGCAAATCCACAACTTCCGCTTCGATGCCTTCTTCAGCCAAACTTTTCGCCGCATCCAGAGAAACATGCAGCCCTTCACCATACGTAATAATGGTCACATCGGAGCCTTCCCGCTTCACATCGGAAACGCCGATGGGCACGGTGAACTCTTCGTCTGGTACCTCATCTCGCACTTTGGGTGAGGTGTACAACGCCACCGGTTCGATGAACATCACCGGGCTGTTGTCCCGAATGGCAGATTTAAGCAGACCTTTGGCATCGTACGGTGTGGCGGGGCAGACAACTTTTAGCCCAGGAAAATGGGCAAAGATCACGTCTGGCGTATGGCTGTGGGTAGCACCCAATTGTTTGCCGCCACCGCCCGGTGCGCGAAAGACAACCGGGCAGTCGAATTGACCATTAAACATGTAGCTGACTTTGGCTGCATGGTTAACGATGGCGTCAAAGGCGACAAAAGCAAAGTTGATGGTCATAAATTCGGCAACGGGGCGGGTGCCAGCCATGGCAGCGGCGGTAGCAGCGCCAGCAATGGCCATCTCTGAAATTGGTGTGTCGCGCACGCGTCGTTCACCAAACTCTTCCAGAAAGCCTTTGGTGACGGCGTAGGTGCCACCCCAGGCACCCACTTCTTCACCCATGATAAATACATTTTCATCGCGGCGCATTTCTTCGCGCAGCGCTTCTGTGATTGCTTCTCGTAAAGTTAAACGGGCCATGTTTAGTTTGCCTCCGCGTTGCTGGGGTAGATGTGGTCAAAGAGCGTGTCGAGAGCCGGTAGCGGTGACTCATCGGAGAATTTAACCGCTTCATCTACTTCTTTCATGATCGCTTCGTCGATGGCGATGAGCTCTTCTTCGGTCACGTCAAATTCGCTGAGCAGATGCTTTTGCAGCGTAGCGATAGGGTCTTTCTCATCGCGCCATTTATCCAGCTCGCCTTCGGGGCGATAGCGGGTGCGGTCGCCGATGCTGTGCCCTTCGTAGCGGTAGGTCATCATTTCCAGGAACTGCGGGCCTTTGCCTTTGCGGCAGGCTTCAATTGCTTTTTGGGTGGCTTCGTGGACGGCGAAGATGTCCATGCCGTCGATCTGTTTGCCAGGAATTTTGTAGGCTTTGGCCTTGTCGATCATTTTGACGGCAGCGGAGGCTTTTTCAATGGAGGTGCCCATGCCGTATTTGTTGTTTTCGCAGATGAAGACGATGGGCAAATCCCAGACGGCCGCCATGTTGAGCGATTCGTGGAAGTAGCCGATGTTGGTGGCGCCGTCGCCAAAGTAGCAGAGGCAAACGTTGTCGGTGCCTTTGTATTGTTCGGCCAGGGCGAGGCCCGTGCCTAATGAAATGTGGGCGCCCACGATGCCGTAGCCGCCCCAAAAGGTGCGTTCTTTGCTGGCCATGTGCATGGAACCACCACGGCCACCAACCACGCCGGTTGCTTTGCCCATGAGTTCGGCCATGACTTCGTTGGCAGAGAGGCCTACGGCCAGGGCGTGGCCATGGTCGCGGTAGGCGGTGATGATGTGGTCGCCTTCTTTGCGGGCAGCGATGCTGCCGACAGCAACGGCTTCCTGCCCAATGTAAAGATGGAGGAAGCCCTTAATTTTACCTTCCAGCTGATACAGTTCATCGCTGCGCTCTTCGAAGCGACGAATGAGTACCATCTGGCGGTACCAATCGAGTAGCGTATCTTTGTCCATTCAAATCTCCTTAGTAAGCCTTGGTAGGTGCTGTATGGTATTTGGTTGTTGTTGGCGGATACGGCCGTTTCCCTACATCAATACAAAACAAACGACCATTTTCCACAAAACGGAACCTGATTGTGGGAGAGGAACCGTTTTGCCAACCATCGGGAAATAGGTTGTTTACGTTAGTAAAGTGACAAGACAGCGAGTGCTTATCTACTTTTGCAAAACCCGGTGGGGTTCTGTTCGTGTCGAACTTTTTGGTAGCTGTTTTAGCAAACCCTTTTTTTGCCAGTTGGTTGCTATATCAACAACCATTTAGTTTATCAAATTGTGCCCTGACTGGCGAGTTTATTAATCTGCGTTCCACTGGTTTCGATGGGTAAAATCCAGCTGCGGCTGGTGAGATGATTTTGTTGGAAAACGGCCGTTACAGCCGCTGCAATCTCGGTATGATGGTCAGGGGCAAAGGCGATGAGGCTGGGACCCGCACCGCTGAGGGCCACGCCTGCGGCCCCGGCAGCAGTGGCGGCAGCGAAGGCGTCGGCCATGCCTGGGATGAGCGGCAGGCGGTACGGTTGGTGCAGCCGATCCTGCATGGCCATGGCTAATTTGTCGTAATCGGCCGTTTGCAGGGCGCGAATGAGCAGCGGCAGGCGGCTGGCGTTGAAGATGGCATCCTGGCGGCTGATTTGCGTGGGCAGGGCAGCGCGGGCATCTTTGGTGAGCAGCTGAAAATCGGGCGTCACGATGACCACTTGCTGCGGGGCAATCGGCAGCGGCTCGATGTGAACGGCTGTGCCATCCATTACGCCCAGAACGAGGCCGCCCAGCAGAGCCGGGGCTACGTTGTCTGGGTGGCCTTCTTCTGCCGTGGCCAGGGCCAGCAGGTCAGATCGTGTAAAAGTGCCGTCCATCAGCGCGTTAGCGCCCAGCAGCCCGGCAAGTACGGCCGTTGAGCTGCTGCCCAGGCCGCTGCCGACGGGAATATTGTTTTCTTGCTGGATGTGCAGACCAGACGGCCGTTTGCCCAGGCGCTCAAACAGGCAGTTGGCGGTCTGGTAGATGAGGTTGCTTTCGTCTGTGGGCACTTTCTCGACGTCCAGGCCGGTGACTTCGATGGTGAGGGTGGGGGTGGAAACGGCCGTAAACGTCACCCGATTGTACAAAGCCAGGGCCAGACCCAGGCAGTCGAAGCCAGGGCCAAGATTGGCGGAAGTGGCAGGTACGGTGATGGTTACTTGTTTATTCATGGAAGTTCTCAAAAAAGTGTGTTTTATATCGGCGTTGCTCTTCATTTTACGCTAGAATGCGCGGAGCTACGAAAAAATAAAGATGGAACACTCATTTACATAGATAAATCTTGCTTTTATTCTGATTTGTGAAAATCTGCGTTTATTGGTGTCTAATAAAGATATGGATTTTGAACGAGAACTGGCAAATTTACCGAGGCCGTCGGGGAGACGGCTGGCGCTGCGGGTGAGCCCGGCAGCAGAGCGCGCCATTCGCAGTGGGCATCCCTGGGTGTTCGACAAGGCGATCCGGCAGCAAAATGTGGACGGCAGCCCCGGTGACCTGGCCGTTATTTTTGATCGCAAAAACCGCTTTTTGGCGATTGGGCTGTACGCGCCGGCGTCGCCTATTCGGGTGCGCATCCTGGCGCATGGGCAGCCTGCCCAAATTGATGCGGACTGGTTTATGTACAAAGTGGAAACGGCCGCAGAGCAGCGTCTGCCCCTTTTGCAAACCAACACCACGGGCTACCGGTTGGTGCATGGTGAAAACGATGGTTTGCCGGGGCTGGTCATTGATCGGTATGGCGAGACATTGGTGCTGAAGCTGTACACCACGGCCTGGGTGCCTCATTTGCGGGATGAGCTGCGGGCGGTAACGGCCGTTTTGCCACCCAAGCGCATCGTTTTACGGTTAAGCCGCTTCGTGCAGCGCCAGGAAGCTGATTTGTATGGTTTGTTCGATGGCCAGCTGCTGTGGGGCCAGCCGGTGCGCAATGACGGTGTCCTGTTCCTGGAAAACGGGCTTTATTTTGAGGCGGATGTGGTGCACGGGCAGAAAACCGGTTTCTTTTTGGACCAGCGAAATAATCGGGCGCGGGTGGAAAAGCTGGCGGCGGGCAAGCGTGTTCTCAATGTGTTTGCCTACACGGGGGGATTTTCGCTGTACGCGGCGCGGGGCGGGGCCAAAGAGGTGGTCAGTCTGGACCTTAGTCAGCCCGCATTGGCCAATGCGATGCGCAACTTTAAGCTAAATCGGGCGCATGAGGCGGTGGCTGCCGCCGACCATGAGCTGTTGGTGGGGGATGCCTTTCTGACGATGCAGCAGCTCATTGCCAACAAGCGCCGCTTTGAGATGGTGATTATCGACCCGCCTGCGTTTGCCAAGCGGCAGGATGAGGTGGAACGGGCGTTGACGGCATACGGCCGTCTGGTACGCCTCGGCCTGAAGTTATTGCGACCCGGTGGCGTGTTGGTGATGGCGTCCTGTACCAGCCGGGTGACAGCGGACCAATTTTTTGAGTTGGTGCACAAAACGGCGCTGGGTGTGGGACGGCCGTTGCAAGAAATCGAGCGCACAGGCCATGCCTTGGACCATCCCATTGGCTTCCCTGAGGGTGCCTACCTCAAATGTCTGTTTGCTGTTGCTCCCTAAACAGCCAAAGCCCGTGTAGCATTAAGCGACCGGCGATTATTCCCATACATCTAATTCTTTGTCCTTGAAGAAGTATTTCCTGTCTTTCTCGCCAATTTCCCGAATAACGCGGCACGGATTGCCGAAAGCAACTACATTTGCTGGTATGTCCGCCGTTACCACACTGCCTGCCCCAATGACTGAGTTGTTCCCGATGGTTACCCCTGGAAGAATCTGAACGCCGGAGCCAATCCAAACATTTTTACCGATGTGCACCGATAAATTGTACACATAGTTGTGTTCTCGCAATATCGGCAAAATGGGATGTCCCGATGTGGTAATCACCACATTCGGTGAAATCAGACAATCATCACCAATGTAGATATCGGCATCATCGACAAAAGTTACGTTGGAATTGCAATAAATCCCACGCCCAAAATGGACGTTATGACACCCCCAATTGGCATGGAGCGGAATCTCGACGTGGCAGCCATCGCCAATTTCGGCAAACATTTCTTGGAGTAATCGTTGCTTCTTTTCATGCTCTAAAGGCCGTGTCGCATTGAAGTCACACAATTTTTCCTGATAAGTTAACTGCTCACCCATGATGGATGGGTCATCGTAGCGATAAGGTAAGCCGTTTTCTTTTCTCTCTTTATTCGTCATAGCTTTTTCACTCATTGCCTTCCTCCAAAACTCAACGCTTTAATCAAACTAAACTGGGTGCATCAGCAAAACCAATGCCAGCTACCGGACATATTTTAGCGTACTTGTGTGCATGAAAAACCGCCAGACTGAGTAAATCGGCCGTTTCCTAACACCTGTATCTCAAATTGCGGCGAATTGGGTGATTGTAAAAGTTTTTTGATTCGGCCGTCGCTGGCTGGAAGCAGGCATTGCCGAAAAAGTAGCCCACGTACACGAGATTCATGAACAGCACACCCGCCGCGAAGCGTGGCGCAAAGTGTAGTTTGTTCTCTGTACACCATTGATTTGATTATTAACTCGATTCATTGATAGTTGCCCTTGATAAATTGAAATACGAATTAGGCCATTTTTTATCAAATACATTTTTAAAGTCAGGTTGAGATTCGGAAACAGTCTTTTCAAAAAGTTGATCCCGTAAAAGTCTAGCTTCCCTACCTGCTGTATGAATAATAAAATCTGCCACCTCCATACCGGCAAAAACTGGGTCCTTCAAATGTGTATAGTAGGTGACCTTGATAGATTGCCCGCTTTTTGTTTTAGGTGTTTTAGACATAAATTCTTGTTTAAAGGATGGGATCAGGTGATGGTTTTCTTCAAAGATGATAAAAATGTCTACCCATCTCATTTTGTTTGCGACTTCTCTGATTCTATCCCAGAGTAATGTCATCAAAATATGTTCAATATTGTGTCCAGAATTGTTTACTGTCTTATCGACACAGGTATTAGCAAAACGTCCAAAATCATGTGACAGGAAAAATTGATTTAATGCTTTTATTTGTTTTTTGGTTGGTTGCCTGATGTCTGCTGCATGTAGTGGCGTTTTGAATCCAGAAAAATAGCGATTTTTCATATTGTGCCAAGGTATCTCAACCTCATCAAAATATTTATTCCCTTCTACTATCAAGCCGCCTACCCCAAAAATCGGTGCATTAGGATCTGATCTTGATGGTGCTCCAGTCTCATCTATAAAGACAAGTAATGTAGAGTCAGCTACTTCATATATTTTCCCATCTTCTATGCCGAACCTTAATTTTTTCATCATAGTTTTTTCAGGCTAGCCTCTGTTTGCCTCATCAACTCAGTAAAAAAGCTACTGATTTTTAAGCTTATGCTGCACACTTCCATTATTATAGGCTTACTAAGATAAGCAAAAACGCGCAGGGGCAGTTTACAAAAAATAGAGGCAAATTCAAAGTTGTTTTGGCACGGTTTGGGGTGGGGGTATCTGCTCATCCTACAGATGAACTACGGCCGTTCACCCGATACCCCCACAATTGCAACTCATTTGTCAGCACTCCGTTGTAATTTGCCACCATCCGGATAACCGCCGCCGCCTTTAGCAAATCCAGCAGCCGCAAGACGGGGATACCATAGTTCAAACTAGCTGGTGACGTTCTCAAGAAAACGATTGCGTTCCTTAATAAGAAAGTTCAACGCACGCTCCAGTTCTTCGTCATTTAAATCATTGTGTAAAATGTTGACACCCGTTTTGGATGCAATTTCATCAATTACTTGAGAACGCTCAACCTCCCGCAGCTGCGCGTACAAAAGTGCGCAAGATCGCAAGTGGCTGCATTTCTGATTTAGGCCAATTTCTTTATTTCTGACTTTGCTTATTTGAGAATTAAAACTCATATCGTTTTCACGTATCTAATATGTGTCAATCTGTGGCAGCGTAGAAAAACAAAAACGCGTAGGGACAGTTTACAAAATATTGGGGCAAATTCAAGGTTGGGTTGGCACAGTTTGTAGCAGAGTTGCCCATCATCCTGCTGATGAACTACGGCCGTTCATTCACCCGATACCCCCACAATTGCAACTCATTTGTCAGCACCCCGTTGTAATCGGCCACCAGACGGAGCACTGCCGCCGCCTTTAGTAAATCCAGCAGCCGCAAAACGGCCGTATTCCGAGCCTCCACATGCACTTCCCGCTGATCGCGTCCACCGGTGCGCTGGGTAAGCCCCAATTGCAGCATTTGCCAATGCGCCTGCATCACCACCAGCGGCGGATTGCTAATTTGCTCCGCCGGGGGCAAGCTGGCCTCTTGCGCCACATACGCCTGCAACAGTTCCCACCACTGCCGCTGCGTGCGCGGCTTACGCACCCGTACCTTGCCCTGCTGCATCACCGTATTCAGCCCCCACTGCTCCAGCGCCGCCAACTGGTTAAAATGCTGCGCTTTTAGCTGCATAATCGCCCGATCCAGCAGCGGTTTGATTGTTTTGTGCGTCTGCTGTACCGTCTCGCCCGCCGCGGCGCGCGCCTGCTCCCCTTTTTGTGCGGCCGCAATTGCAACTTTGGCCTCAGCCAAGGCCGCCTCAATCATCGTTAGCGAAATATCCTGTAACTGTGCCTCTGGGGGTAAACTGCCTTCATACGCAATGTACGCCTCCGCCAACGCCACCACCGCCCGATAATTAGACGGCCAGCGCAGGGTAAGCGAACCCATTGAATCAAATCGAGCTGCGACCATATTGCCTCCAAACAAATTGGCTGCCAGAAAGATGAAACTGTCAGCAAAAGATAAACGACTGGCTACAGCATAATTTATTTTCAGGTATTTCTCAAGAGGGGATGCTGCACGCCAGAAACATAACCTTCTTGCTAAAAAATAACCCATAAACAAGATGATCAGGCATACTTTTTTAAAAAGAAGCGCGTGATCATGATGATCAAAGACAGTTTGTTTAAAAATAGACCGTGATCACCATGTGCAAGCACCTTTTGTATACAAACAGAGCGTGATCATGATGCACAGCAACCGTCTGCATAAAAACAGTTCATGATCACACTGATCAGAGACTCTTTTTTAAGAAACAGACCTTGATCACCATGATCAGAGACAGTTTGTTTAAATAGGGGGCTTGCACACGACGATTAGAGCCATTTTTACAAAAATAGGTTCACAATCATCACTTTAGCAGGTAACTTGCAGAGATAGAGGGTGAAAATTTTTCTAAAGCATCATTGGGGGAACGGCCAGGTTGCCGTTTAACTCTCTTTTTGCTGCTGCTCGCTGGCGTCGGCTTCTTCTGCCCATTCCCGGCCACAATCCAGGCAGCGCCAATCTGGCATGCCAGCAAAGATGATACAGCCTCCCAGCACCACCTTGCCAGAGGCTAAATCCTTTTGTAGCTGTGCGGTGTGGGCAATACGGCCGTATAAAATCCGGGCGCACCGCTCTGACCCACACGTACATTTAAGAATTTCGCTCATATCATTCACTCGATGAATAGACGACGCCTAATAACATTTGGCCACATGTCATCGCCGATTTAAGCTGCTCACAATCGAACATCCGGCAGCGGGATAAACTGAACCCCGCCGACCTTTGCCGCTTCCAATGCCAACTTGGCCGCTGCAGAAACAAATAAATAAGCTGGGGAAACAGTTAAACGAAAGAGTGGCGGGAATCCACCAGAGGGTGTCTTGAGATGGAGCTTTTGCACACGTCTCACATAATTTGGCAGGCGTGGATGCGGTGTGTACGTTGAGGCTTCCCAATCAAACGCTTCCAAATGTTCAAGCAATTGCACCACCTTATAGTCGTGATTTTCCGCGTCAAGCGGTACGGCTTGGTCCGCCACACCCCGCGCCAAACGTTTGTCTACCATAATCACCGGAATCGTGCGGTGCTCAAACTCACCCACAGATTGCAGCACACCCAGCATCTTTTGCGACATAATCGGCCACTTTACATCTGTGCTCGGATAATCATTCCAGGCCAACAGATCAAATGTGGTGCCAAATCGTAGCGGCGTAGGCAAAACATCTTCATATGATCTTTGCAGGCCAAACGAGACGTTGGCATAGCCCTCAAATTTATCAAGCAGCCATGCATCCTGCTCCGCATCAACCAGATGATTCACGTCCCGTCTTAGCAAATAAGCCAAATCATTCATACAGAACTGTTCATTACGGCCGTTGCTTGAGCTTGTGGCGCCAAACTATTCATCCAGCACCCGGCGCACCTTTTGGATAAAGTGGCGGATCGTAAAAGGCTTCTCCAGGAAGTTTACCCCCTCATCCAAAACCCCATGATGCACAATCACATTATCGGTATACCCCGACATAAACAGCACTTTGATGTCAGGTCGGATATTGAGTAATTTGTCGTGTAGCTCACGGCCGTTCATCTCCGGCATAATTACATCTGTTAACAGCAGGTCAATTTTCTCTGGATGGGTGTCAGCAATTTTTATGCCATGGAAAGGATTTTCCCCTTCCAATACATTGTAGCCATAGGTGGCCAACGTTTCACAGGCCAACCTGCGAACCATCGGTTCATCCTCGACAACCAGAACGGTTTCCGTTCCATAAACTGTCGGCATTTCTGGGGCGATTGCGCTGCTAAGCTGGGTAGCATCTTCGGGACGCGGCAGGTAAATTTTAAACGTTGTGCCTTCATTTGGCTCGCTGTAAACCCAAATGTTGCCCCCATGCTGCTTTACAATCCCAAAAACCGTAGCCAGGCCCAGGCCGGTCCCTTTGCCCCTTTCCTTGGTGGTAAAAAACGGATCAAACATGCTTTGTTGCGTTTCGCTGTCCATGCCTAACCCCGTATCGCTGATGGACAGCATCGCATAATGACCTGGCGTTGTGTCCGGATGCGTCCGCACATAACTTTCGTCAAGAAAAACCGTGTCTGTCTCTACGATAAGCTGCCCGCCGGTGGGCATGGCATCCCGCGCATTAAGGACCAGGTTCATTAGAATCTGTTCTATCTGTGTGCGATCGGCCGTGATAGGGCAGGGTGTTGGCGCTAAGAAAATTTTCATCTGGATATCTTCGCCAATCAGACGTTCCAGCATATCTCTGAACTCGCCCACAACATCGTTGAGATCAAACAAACCCATTTCCAGCATCTGGCGGCGGCTAAATGCTAAAATCTGTTTGGTGAGATCCGCAGCCCGCGTAGCCGCATTGCCAATTTTCTCAAAATAAGCGTGAGCTTTGTTATCTGCAGAGAGCCGCATTTGCCCCAACTCGGTATACCCAATCATGGGCACAAGTAAATTGTTGAAATCGTGAGCAATGCCGCCAGCCAGACGGCCTAAGCTTTCTAATTTTTGGGCCTGGCGCAGCTGTTCCTCAAGCTTCGCTCGGGATTCTTCTGCTAATTTCGCTTCTGTTAAATCGACAACTGCGCCTATGGTGCGCACAGGATGTCTCTCTTCACCCTCTCCCGCAAAAAAAGTACGGGAACGTACTGAGATCCAATGAACAGATTGATCGCTATGCACCAACCTTTGCTCAATTTCAAATGATCCGTCTCCAGATGGGGAATGTGCTTCGGCCATAGCCTGCAAGACCCGTTCTCGGTCGTCAGGATGAACTTTTTCAAAATCTAAAGAATCTAGACGAACATCTTGCGATGAAGGCAGGTCCCACATTTGGCGTAGCTCTGGTGAAAAGTAAATAAAATCATTAATATGATCGTGGTCAAATGTGCCAATGTTAGCAACCTGAATGGCTTGTCTTAACCGCTCTTCACTTTGCTGTAGTGCCGCTTCTATTTGTTTGCGTTCGGTAATGTCGCGGTTGACGGTGACAATACCGGTAGGCTGGTTATTATCATCAACAATGAGGGCCGTAGACGCCAGGATATGAAGTTCACTGCCATCTTTATGCTGATGAAGAAGCTCACCTTGCCATTTTCCTTCTTTTAGCAGTACTTGGCTTGGGAATTTTGCCGATTCTTCAACAAGCCTGACAGGAACTAGCTCAGGGAAACTTTTGCCAACAGCTTCGTCAGCAGACCAGCCGTAAAGTGCTTCTGCCGCCTCGTTCCAACTAGTAATGTTATATTCCAAGTCGGAAGCGATGATGGCGTCATTGATGTTTTGCAACAATATCGCCTGGTAGCGAAGCCGTTCTGCAGCCTGTTTTTGCTTGGTGATGTCCAGCACTGTGCCGGTCAGTAGTGCGATCTGCTGATTGGCATCGAGGTGTGCAATGCCTCGTGCTTCCAACGTACGGAATTCCCCGTTTCCTAGCGGCGTCCGATATTCAAAGGCTAAAGGCTCTCCGGTTTGCAAGGTTCGGGTTAAATATTCTCGAAAAATTGCTTGATCATCAGGATGAATCTGAGCGAAAAATTGTTCGTTGGTTGGGTGATTCTGAGCTGGATCCAGACCATGGAGGCGGAAGGTTTCTTCTGACCACCAAAGCGGCTGCCGAGCGTAGGGATCGTAAGTCCAATGCCCCATTTGGGCGATACGCTGTGCTTCGCGGTACCGTGCCTCACTTTCGCGCAGTTCCTGATTTACGAGCATTGCAGTAAGGGCATCAGCCAGGCGTCTACTGATTGCCTGAAACAATTTTTCTTCCGCGGTTGTCCATTCGCGCGCATAGGCACATTGGTGCAGGCCAAACATCCAGGGTTTGCCAACCTTAGGGTACAAGGGGATGGCCAGTATGGATTTAATGCTGTAGCTTTTCCACGGCTCTTGCTCGGGATCTAGCTCTTTTCCTTCAACGAGTTGACTGGGTTGTCCATCCCGGCTGAATTGCCTAATTATTTGCTTTAGTTGGGGCGCAAGCGGCACGAGTTTATTTATCTCAAAGGCACCTGGATATTCTGACGTTGTACGTTCCATACGTACTTCTAGTGTGGAGACCTCCAAATCAACTGGGTACATTAAATAGGCACGGTCGCAGTTGAATATGGAAAGCACTTCATCAAGCGTTTCAATCATGAGTCGATCGATATCGTCTGCTTTCTGGAAGGTGCGATTAATCCGATCGAGGTTTTCAAAAAACTTCAAATTTTCCAGGCGTTCAAGCTCAGCCTGCTTTCTTTCAGTGATGTCGCGTAGAGAGGCGACCCGCAGATGTTCTCCGCGAAACTCCAATTCGCGGGCGATGGTTTCGACGGGGAAAACTGTGCCGTCTTTACGTTTTCCCAGGGATTCATAAGGTTGTTCTTCTTTTTCTGCGACTTTTTGCAGAACCAATGCGTGTTCCTCTGCGGGAATGAAGTCTAAAAGCGAACGGCCGATAACTTCTTCTAGCTGATAGCCAAACATGGCCCTTAAGGAATCATTTGCATCTCGAATGATTCCATTATGGTGGAAAAGGATGCCCTCATTCGTGACGGCCGAAAATTTTTGCAGCCGTTCTTCTGATTTATGCAGTTCGGCTTCGGCCACCTTGCGGGTGGTAATGTCACGGACAACAGCACAACTGAGTTCCTCCCCGTTGAATATTAGGTAGTTGGTTACAACTTCTACAGGGAAAAGCACCCCTTCTTTGGTTTTATGTTGGGTTTCAAAAATTCTTTTAGTGAGTTTCTGACTTTTTTTCCAATTGGGTATCCAGTCATCTTCAACAAAGTTGGGGTCTACATCGCCAATGGACAATTTGAGCATTTCTTCGCGCGTGTAACCTAGTTGTTTACAGGCGGTTTCATTCACGTCGATGAATTTGGCTTCCCTGGTTATCCAATAAACGGCATCTGCGACGTTGTCTACGGTAAAGCGTGTTAACTGGAGCGCTTCTTCCGCCTGGTGCTGGCTTGTAATGTCTTGGATGGTCCCTACTAATCTGATGGCCTCGCCGTTTTCATCAAGCTCAACTTCGGCCAAGCCGTGTACCCAACGCAGTTGTTTATCGTTTTGGCGAATAATTGGATATTTATAATCGAAGCGATTGTGGTCACGCAAAACATGCTGGTTTGTATAGTTTAGCAGTTCTTCACGGTAATCTGGGTGAACGATATCTGTCCAACCGGGGAGACCTCTTGGATATGTTGCATCTATGCCAAAGAGTACGTCGGTGGTTTCAGAAACTGTGTAGAGGCCGGTTTTAAAATCAAGTACGTAGGAACCAATTTTGGCGACGGATTGGGTTTTGCGTAAAAAGTATTCGCTGTCCCGCAGCGCTTCTTCTGTCTGTTTGCGCTGGGTAATGTCCTGTACTGTGCCAATCATCTTGACGGCTTTGCCTTTTTCGTTGAATTCTAGACCCCGTTCAGTATAAATCCAGCGTTCTTCGCCGTCGCTTGGCCGGATGATTGGATATTCGTTTTCGTATTCGGTGTTGCCTTCGAGAATAAACTCGGTGAGTTGTTGGTGTATTTTGGCTTGATATGCCGGATGGACGAGCGCTTTCCAGCCATCAATATCTCTAGGATAGGTTTGGTCGATGCCCAAGATTTGGTCGAATGTGGAGGAGCTTTCCCATTGGCCCGTTTTTACATCAAACCCGTAGGTGCCAATTTGGGTAAGGATTTGCGATTTTTTGATAAAAGCTTCGGTTTCCCATTCGGAATTTTCAATAAGTGCCGCCGACTGTTGTGCCTGTTCCTTTTTTTGCAGGGCCTGGCGTACGGCCGTTCCCAAATCGCTTATCTGATCTGTGGTAAGGTAATCCACGGCGCCCGCTTTCAGGCAGGCAACGGCCGTTGCTTCGTTGACGGGTTGAGTGAACACAATGACGGGCGTGTGCGGTGACTGTTTCTTTACGTCAGCTAACAGGGCAAGCGCATCATACTGTGGCAGATGAAATGCAGTGATGATCAGGTCTTGCTGAGCAGCAGATAATGCTTCAAGGAATTCTGGACGGGTTTTTACTACCTGCCACCCGCAGTCAGGGAATCCCTTTTGGATTTCCTGCTGAACCAGGTCGATCATTTCTGGTTGTTGTTCAAAATATAGTAGTCGGGTGTTCATCACTTATCTCCTGAACTGGCTAGTATGGTGCTTTTATTCCCCAGTAGGTTGGATACATTTGCCGCTGTGCGGTGGTTGATTGAATAAAATTCTCCAGGGAACCCCGTCCGCTAACGGCGGGATGGTACATCGCGGGATAAGTAACTGATAGGGGCAGCGAGCATGGCGTGACCTTCTATCCTTCCGCACCAAAATGCTGATACTTGTTTCCTGAATTTAATAGATGTTTTGTGCCGGGATAAAAACTGATTTGAACAAGCTCCCATTGTTGAAAGATTGTTGTTTTAAACCCCACTTCCCAGTTAAAGCTGATGTGAACAGTATAGAAAGAGTTTCTTTCATTTTCAATATCTGCTGGACTATAGACCTATGGAAAAGGCGTGAAATTTTGTGGTTTGTGAGACGTATACCTATGGATTTAGGAGAGAACTCTTAGAACGATCAACTTAAATGGGCCGGTTGGTAGTACGGCCGTTGCTCGCGCACAATCGTTCACCTGTTTTGAAAAGCCGACCAGGACATTTCTGCCGAATCAATCGACAAGGTGGCAATAGAGTGGATCGTGTCGTGGAAAGCAACCGTGATGGTGACCGCTTCGGCCTGTTCAAACCTGGCTTGATACGCCACCACGTAAAATTCATCTGCTTTAGTCACCTGGGTAACGTTGCGTGAAAGATAACTTCCCAGGATGATGTCTACATCCTGGGTCAGAGTCGTGAAGTCGGCGGAGGGTAATCTCGCCTGCAATTCGTCATCGAAGTCACGAGAGAACTGCGTATAGTCGTTAGCGGCCAGACCAGCCAGGAGGTTGTCTGTGGTTGCTTCGCTAAAGGCCAGCACCGCCGCTTTTTCGCTGCCGGTGACAGTTCGTTCACATCCGGTGAGGCTAACTAAAATGATCAGGAAAACGGCCGTAATCAAATATGGGGGTACTTTTCTCATGAAATACCTGTCGGGATAGTTGCCGCAGAGTTCACAGAGAGTTTAGAGGCTGTGGGGTGGGGAAACGGCCGTTGCCAAAAGCTGCAAGCGCCTGCCAATGCCTAGATCACCCCAGCCAAATGATGTGCGGTTTGTGGGGCTTTATTGGCCTTCAAGCCAATTGAAGGCTGCTGTTGGATCGCTGAAGACCTGAACATGCACACCTGAGGCGCTGTAGCGATTTATCAGGCGATTCATATTCATTTGGCCCACGACCTTTTCTGGCAATATTAAAGCCCAATACTTCCAGCCAGCTTTCATAATGCGAGGCTCCCAAATTTCCTCCCCCCATTCGGTGTCTTCTGGCAGCAGGGCTGAATTGTTGCGGTCGTCCGATAACCACTTCACACAGTGATGTTTTTCAAAGGCCTCGGCCCCTTTTGTCAGGGCATCTCGAAATGTTTCGCCATAAATAAATTTGTGAAATTCGTGACGTACAATCTTTTTGTCAGGATATACCCATACCGTCACAAATTCATTGTCCACTATTTTATCCATCTTGAAACTCTCCTTGAACATAAACCATTTGTAAGCGATTGCGTTTCTGGCAGGTAATACGCGATTTTGCAGAACCTGGTGGCAAGAAAGACGCTTGGCCGTTTTCTATCTGCTATTCTCGTGCTATTGTCTCCTTCTCCTTTAGTAGAGGAACTGCCGCATCTGATTATTATCGCCCCGTTTGCCACTCCTCGGCAAGGAGGGAGTAGACAATCATGTCCATAAATTGCCCTCTGGCCACGCCGCCCTGCCGCTGCACACCTTCCTGCACAAAGCCCAATCGCTCCGCCACGCGACGGCTGCCGCTGTTTTCATCGTCGGGCGAGGCGTGCTTGAAGCGCAGAAAGAGGCGATTCAGCCCCAAATCGTTAAACGCATGTGCCAGCAGCACCCGGCAGGATTGGGTCACGATGCCCTTACCTTGGAACTGTTCACCCAGCCAGTAAGAAAGCTCCCCTTTTTTGACCACGTACCGTTCCTGAATTTCCAGCGAGCTGATGCCCGCAAACTGTCCCTGGTAAATCATGGCGGCGGGTATTTCTTTTTCTTCGGCAAAGGCGCGCCGGTGGCGCAGAATAAGTGCCTGGCAGTCGGCGACGGTTTGCATGCGTTTGGGCCAATCGCTCCAGTAGGTGAAATAGTTACGGCCGTTTTCAAAAAGCGCCAGCATCGCCTCAGCATCCCTTTCTTCGGGGAGCCGTAAGAGCAGATTGTCGTTGATGGGGTGGGTAAACATAGTGGATTGTATCCTTTTTGGAGAGGGACGGTAACAAACGGCCGTTTTTTCTCTTGACTTAGTTATAAGTGACTATTATAATTATGACCAATGAGTACACTGCAAGATAAACGACTATTGTTGCTGGGTATTTTAAGCACCCACAGCCTGCACGGTTATGAGCTAAACGAACTGCTCAAATCGGAGGCGAATGGCATCCGCATTGGCAAGGCAAACGCGTATCAAATTCTGGGCAAGCTGGAAAGTGATGGGCTGATTGCCGGGCAGGAAGAGCGGGTTGACAATCGGCCGCCGCGCACCGTTTACACCATTACCGAAGCAGGGCAGGCGGAATTTGCCCGGCTGCTGCAAGAGCAGCTAGCTGATTACCAACCGCTGGAATATCCCGACGGTATCTCGTTGAACTTTATGGACGTACTCTCTCCTGACGTGTCTGTTCCGCTGCTGGAACAGCGCGCCAAGCGCCTCGCCGCTCGTTGTGCAACCTTTGACGGTTTCTCAGACGACATCCGCGCATCCCATCCCGGGTTGGATTTTCTGGTTCGGCTCACCGAACTGGAGCAATCCTTGCTGCAAGATTTGATTGAGAAACTTAAAAAGGAAACATAACAATGATCGAAACTGGACAATTTACCCTTTATGCCACGTTCCTTGCTCACCAAGGACAATATGAGCAGATGAAAGCGATTTGCCGCGATTCGTTGGCGCTGACCAAAGCGGCGCCCGGCGTGCAGCAAGCCATCTGCCTGGAGCCACCCAAGCCCGAAAAGCCATTTGTCATTATCTCCATCTGGCGTTCCCAAGACGATTTTCAAGCGTTTCTGAAATCCCCACCCATGCAGGAATTTCATAGCAAAACGGCCGTTCAACAAATGTTCGACACGGCAATGCAAGACGCCACGGCCGATTTCTACACCGTTATGGACACCTGGGTAATCCCCCACTAATAAAAATCAACAGATTTCGCAGATTTGCGCAGATTTCACTCGGATTTAATCCGCGTTTATCCGCGTTAATCTGCGTCCCATTCTCTTAAGGAGACGCTTAAATGAAGCGTATGAAACCGATTGCCAAGTGGGGTGGGATCGCCCTGCTGATTTTATTGCTGCTGCTGGCCATTGTGCCGTTTCTGGTTCCGGTTGAACCGTTAGAAAATCTGCAAACGGCCCAGGCGGTGGCCCCGCCGGAGAGCCAGTTTGTGACGATCCCCTTTGAGGGCACGGACGGCATTGAGATTCATTATCTGGCCGATGAGCCGCAGGCAGAAGATGAGCCGACGTTTGTTTTGCTGCACGGCTCTGTTTTTAATGCGTTCACCTGGAACGAGGTGTTCGACTTTTTCGACGCGCGGGGTCGCGTGATTGCCTACGACCAAATTCCGTATGGGTTGAGTGAAAAGCTGGTTGAGGGGGATTGGAACGGCCGTAATCCCTATTCCGCCGACGCTGCTGTTGAACAGTTAATCACCCTGCTGGACACGCTGGAGGCAGAAAAAGTGATCCTGGTGGGCAACTCTTACGGCTCCGTGCTGGCTCTGGAAACGGCTCTTGCCTATCCAGAGCGGGTGGATGGGTTGATTTTGGCGGATTCGGCCGTTTATGTGCAGGAAAGTATGCCCGCCTGGGTGATGAATTTGCCGCAGGTGCAGCGGCTTGGCCCGCTGTTGGGCCAGATGATTGGCGGCAGCGAGGCGTTTGTGCGCCAGACGTACCTGGACCCGGCGGCCATTGACGACAACCGGATGCGCCTGACGCTCATCCACACGGAAGTGGCGGCCTGGGATGAAGCGATGTGGGCCTATTTACAGGAGTGGGGCACGGTGCCGCTGGACGTGTCGGCAAAGGTGGCCGGGGTGGCGCAGCCTGCGCTGGTGCTCACCGGGGATGGCGACGCGGTAATTCCCCCGGCCGATAGTGAACGCCTGGCCAACGCGCTGCCCAATGCCGAGTACGTGGTCCTGGCTGCGTGCGGGCATGTGCCTCAGGAGGAGTGCCCTACTCAGTTTGAGGATGCTGTTGGTGCCTGGTTAGATGGGGGTGCGCCGTAATTTGGGAGTGGGTAACGGCCGTTTCTCGCCAAGTTGGTGAGGGTGTGGGGAACGGCCGTTGAAGCTACTTGTTAGGCGGTACCATACGGGCAACTAATCAAAAACAAACGCGTGCAGAAATGCCTGAGCGAACTGGGAACGCTCGACCGCTGCTCGATCGAGTGGGTTGTCCCACCAGACGCCATCGCTGTTGGCCAAGAGGATAAACGTGAGCTTGAGTGTTGGGATCTTCAGGTACAGCGCGGAGTAGGCAGCGGGCCACCACCCCGAGTGCCAAACAAACGTGTGCCCCTGGTATTTTTGCACGAACCAGCCAATGCCATACGGAAGCGCCTCACCGCGCGTAGAGCGCGTCGGGGCCATCGCGGGAATCCGATGTTCGACATCGGCGTACCCTAATCCCGTCGCAAGCACGATCGCTCGATCCTGCACAACGGCTACGGACAATCCCGGGATGTTGGCGGCTTCCCGGAGGGTGTTGAGACGTTGGATGAAGGCTGGAATGTCTGGCAAGGTGACACCTGCCTGAGTTTGCGTTGGCTTGGCCGAATGACCTGCGCACGCTGTTTATAGAAGAAGAAAGATAATGCCTTTCATCTTTACTTAGCCTAAAGCAAAAAACTAAGTGAGATCCGTGCCTGTCAGTCCAGTGGAAGTTTTGTCAGGTATTACGCTGACGGTTTATGTCCCCATGCACCAAATGCTACATCGCCAATATAAATATGATTGTTTACTCGTTCTTCTAGTAAGCGTCTTTCTAGGGTTTCGATCTCTATTTCCTGTTGGCTGGCAATACCTTTACTTGTGATCCGAGGCAAAATGTTGCGCATGGTAAAATACAAAGAGTTGTGATCACCTTGTCCTTGGATGTTTGGTTCGGCACGTATATGCTTTACGAGAATGCCAGCTTCTTGCATTTTAGCCCCTAACTTCAAACCGAAATTAATATCGGCGCCTTCTGAGGCAACAGTTTTTGCTATCCAATTAAATACTTTATCGTGTAATGGCATAGGGACACTCGATTGTGTACCTATGGTTAAATCGCTTTCCTGGAAAATAAGCAAACCATTTGTCTTCACGGCTTCCAATATATTATTCATGACCGCAACAGGATTTTTTAGATACATCAATATGCGTCTTCCGACTACAGCATCAAACGAACCTAATTCGGTTGAAATTTCGGTTAGATTAGTTTGAATAAAGCTAACATTGGCACAGTTTTGCTTTAGTGCTCGTGATTGTGCCATTGCAATTGCTTTTTCATTCGTGTCTACCCCAACTACTTGTCCTGAGTTACCCACTAGCCTTGAAACAATAAAGCTGACTTCTCCTGAGCCGCAACCAATATCAAGCACGTTCATACCCGGAACTATTCCGGCATCGCGTAATAAACGCTCCGTAAAATTAAGATACACTTTAAACTCCTTCTTCCTTCTGCTGCCTAATTATTTACTAATGCTGGATAAAAACCTATTCTGACGATAAGCACGATCCAGGGCAGTATACATAAAATAGTCGCTACTTCAAACAAAAGATGAGGGTTGGCTGGGTTGGGGATTGAGCAACGGCCGTTTCTCGCCAAGTTGGTGAGGGTGTGGGAAACGGCCGTTAACCCCCATAATTTAATAGTTGGTATCTGCCGATGAGGTATGTTTTTTCGTCTGTATCAGGCGCAAATTGCGGGTCTATGCCCCGTCTTTTTAAGGGCGTTTGTTTGACGATTGGTTGGTCAGGATGGGGATACTTTAGCAAGATGCGTCGGGGGCCAATGTCATTTTCTTCTTCCGTTTGCCCAGCCGGAATATCCATGGCGGAGGTGGATTCTGCCGCTTCAAAAATGATGCCATCATCCAAAAAATGGGTGTTTATGATAATGCGCATATGGTGCTGATTGACCAAAATATCGCCGGGTTTGGCTTGAAACGGCCGTAAAACCACATCAAATTTGCCGTTCTCCCGTTCGGTTTTGCCCAGGATGCTCTGGCAAACCCAACCAGATCTTAGAAATGGCACTTTGGGAATCTGTTCAAGTTCGCGTTCCCCGTATCTGATTTCGACCAACCTTTGTAAGGCCTGCTCCACAAAGCCAGAACAATCAATGCCCAGGCCAAAGGTTTTTAACCAGGCCCGGTATGCTCGCCTATCTTCTGACCAGGGAATGATTTTTTGATCAACTGCTTCTTGCAGTAGTTGTTTGATTTCTGCTAGGGTAGCCCGCCCATTGGCCAGCAATTTCTCCTGATTGTTTTCATCATAAAATTGAGCGCGTAGGAATTGCTTTATTTTATCGTTGGCATTGTCGCGAGCGGCTTTTACTTTTTGCAAACGGAGCTGGTGACGCTCTGCAAGCCGGGCAAACTGCTGCACGTTCTCTATCAATCGGACGCTTTGCATCATGTAGGGGGGATGCACAAAAACTGAGTGGTGAGCGTTTGGCGTTTGCGTTGGCCCATGCAGCACAATATTTTGGAACTCGGCTAGAAAGTCGCTAATTTGGGCCGCTGTTTGTGCGTCTGAATAGTTGTTTTGTGCTGTTTTCATCAGTTTTGTGGGGAACGGCCGTTGCCAAAAACAGACTGCCCCACTTTCTTTCAGATTAACGCCAGCTTCAGCGGGCGGTCAAGTTTGCATACCAAATAAATCAAATGAGCCCAGTTCTCGCCGCTCCGCGGCAAGCGTTGTTAGGCACCTTCGATTATTGTGCGCTCATTGCCAACCTGACGATCTCATCAATTCGCTTTTGCCTTGTGTCCTCGCGTTTTGCACTTTGCAGCCAGTAGACATATTGCTTCTTCTTGGAAGGAGGAAGTGTGTGAAAGGCTTTCATTGCTCCCTTCTTTCGCTGAAGAGCGTCTTCAAGATCGGAAGGGATATTCTCAGCATCCTCCCTTTCGAAAGCGGCTTGCCACTGACCACATTCTTGAGCTGCTTGAACAGCGGCCAGACCGGCTTGAGTCATGAGCCCGTTTCTTTGAAGCTCCTCGACTCTGCGGATATTGGTCAACGACCAGACACTGTTTGGCTTACGGGGGGAGAATCTGAGCAGGTAGGATTGATCGTCAAGGGTGTTAAGGGTGCTATCAATCCAACCAAAGCAGAGCGCTTCTTCAACAGCATCAGCTAAAGATAGGCCAGGTAGAGGAGAGTGCTTCTTGCGAATACCAAGCCAGGCCTCGGAAACAGTGGCAGAATGAGAAAGCAACCAGGCTCGCCAAGCCCGACGATCAATGAATGTGAGGATGTCTCTATCCATAATCAATTGAAATGACCGTAATTCCATTACATGAATATGAATAGCCAGTATACAAAATATAGGTGCAACTTCAAATAAAAGGTGAGGGTTGGGGAACGGCCGTTTCTCGCCAAGTTGGTAGGGGAATGTGAGGTGAGGGAAACGGCCGTTATCAAAAACTGACCGACCCGCTTTTCTCACTTACTTCGCCGCCGGCGCATGATTATGCTACTCAGAATAATTACCACAGCCCAAGTAAGGATTAAGCCCCATGGAAAAGACCTAATCGTTGAAAGAGGGTCTAATCGCTTCACAAGAAGATCTCGAATCTCAGCAACGTGCTCCCAAACAGACATGAAATCATCTTCATCTCCCAATATGCCATTTACATTTGTGGAGATGATTATGCCGCACTGTTTTGCCGGATTGAACTGCCATAGAGTTTGGTACCCTACTGTTGACCCCCCATGTCCTAGCCAGCCATTTGCATAATGAATAATCCCTAATCCATAGCCGGCATCGCTCAGTTCAGTATCGCGATTTAAAATCGTTCTCCCTTCGCTTTCCTTGGCCTGCATCATCTGAATTGTTTCGGGTTGTAAAAGTTGGAACTGGTTGTAGCTGCCATTGTTCATGTGGGCTAACATGAATTTCCCCATATCTTCTGCCGTGGTGCGCATCATATAGCCATTCCCATTCCAAACGGGTAACTCGATGTTGATTCCATCAATGCGCGTAAATGGGAAGGCATATCGCCCCGCAAAATCTTCGGCCACAAACCCCGTGTTCAGCATGCCTAGTGGCGCGAAAATATTCTCATGCATGTACTCTGGATATGATTGAGCTGATACCTGTTCAATCAGGTATCTTAGCAAAGGATAGGCGGATACCGAGTAATGATATTTTTCTCCGGGTTTATTGAGCCACATTTGGGGATTGTAATTCGCTCCACCGGGAGTAAATGAGGCTATAAAATATTCTTCTGGTGACATCTGTAGCGTTTCCAAATTGCAATTCGGTCGATAGTCCCGGAACAGACACTCGGTATCCCAGGAAAATTGATCGCCAATGGCATCCAAACCCGACCGGTGCGAAAGCAACATGCGAATAGTGACTGGAATATCTGGATATTCAGGATGCTTTACGGCGAAGGGGATATAGTCGTTAATGTCGGCATCGAGATCAATCTGGCCCTTTTCATACAATTGAAGAACCGCAGTGGCATCAACCACTTTTTGTACGGAGCCATTCATATATACATGGTTGTTATCGCTATTTTGCCCGAGAGTCTCAGACCAAATGAGTTGGTTTTGATCGATAATGGCGATTTGAACCGAGGGTAGTTCTCCGCTGGCCACGATTTCCTGTAATTTTAGCTCCGTGCCCAGATCAATTATCGAATTTTGTCTGGATATGCGGGTTGAACAAGCAGACACTATTCCACTGGTTAGAAATATGATAACTATGAAAGCGATCCAACTCTTTTGGGTATTCATCTTTCAAATATTGTCAAAATTTGGCAGTTCTGGCTATCTCGATAGGGAAGAAACGGCCGTTTCTCGCCAAGTTGGTGAGGGAAATGTGGGGATGTGGGAAACGGCCGTTGCCAAAAACAGACTGACCTATGCTCTGTGATCCAGTACGGTCAGCAACACGCTGAGCTAGCTTGTGCTTTCTCCTTGATGCGGAATGCTTTTTCTACGTTGCTATTAATTCTCTGTAGCAGCATCTGCTCCTGTATTTGCTCCTTTGTCTTTCGTTCGTCGCAAAACGTTACCCAAAGCTCCTGAAACTTTACTACCGGCTGACACGGCAGTTACTTTTACATTACTAGTGGTTTGTCCAGCGATACCTGCCGCTTTGGATACACTTTCCTTCGTATTACTTAGGGCTTTTTGAAAAATATTCTTTTCAATTACAGTCCTGTAGTCTTCGGTTCGTCGTTCGACTTCATCAATATCCAACGGCACATTCAGTTCTACCGCTGCCTTAATCAGAAAATCACGCTCTTTTTCAACCAACTTACCATCATAAATAGCCATCAACACCAGGACTTCAACCAAATTGCTTTTGACCTCATCCTCCTCTATATTGGCAATTGCGCTAATAATATTATCTTCGTCCGCTATCAGCTTTTTAAATTCGGCTTGAGTGTGTTCCTCAAATGCCATTCGAGATAATATCGCTCGGTAAAATTCCTTTTCTTTGGCAGAAAATTCTCCATCTATCTGAGCAAGATACATTGCCGCTGCTGGGAACGCGAGGTCATAGGTATTTTGACGCGATACAAGTTGGCGTAATTCTTCGGTAACTTTCCCCCGATTTTTGAGATGATTTTTGGCAATTCCACCAACGGATTTGGTTGCAACGTAGTTATAACTACTCCCTGCTAATGCTGAAACAACCGGTACAGTATATTTTAGAATGGACTTTTGCAGTATTTTGATACCGATGCGTTTGCCAAAATCTTGAATTGCTTTGAGGGTTCCTTTGCTAACGTATTTCTTAACCGCATATTGTGTTCCACCTCGTGCGGCCATTTGCAATCCTTTTCCTACCGCCTCGACTGGAGCAACACCCATTGCATACCCAAAAACCATCAAAATATCTTCCGGATCGTCTGGATCAAGCTGTAAATCATATGCAACCGAAAGGTCAAGTATCAATCGCATTTGGATACGAGCCAAGTAAACCATCTCCGCACCAATCGCGCCGGTCATTAAGGCTATTGTCATCCCCGCAGAACTCAAAGCCGCGATTTGATTTGCGGTCGTCGCTGTCCCTGTAACCGCACCGGCGATGGTAGCATACTTGACGGTAATGGAAATCAATTTATCTGCAATTTCATCCGGTGTTAGCCCAGGATATTTTTGTTGAAAGTATTCAACTCTGACATTACGATTATAACTTTCGACAACTTTCTGTAAGAGTGCGATAAACCATTGTCCACTTTTGACATCTTCTATGTTCAACGTTTTGGCAAAGCTTTTTGCTTCTTCAAGCTCAGAGGATACTTCAGCCTCGGCAACTTCGTCTGGGGTAATATCATCAATATTAGGATTTTCCATTTTGGCCTCTGTGATTTTTAATTGATTCAGGAGTGTTAAAGTAGTCTAGCCTGCACGAGTGCGTAATAACCTGCCAGACTGAATAAAAACGCGCTCGAACAGTATACAAAATGTAGCCGCAACTTCAAACAAAAGATGAAGGTTGGCTGGGTTAAGAATTGAGCTACGGCCGTTTCTGCTAAACTACCCCCATGAAAACACCCTGGGCTAACGTGGTCTTGCTCATTTTGGTGGTGGTGCAGGCAGTTACCGGGTTTCTTTTCAAGTTGAGATTTCTGTTATGTGGGTTTCCTCACCACGTATCTGGTTTTTGTACTAATCTGGTTCCCTTTGACAATTTTCAAGAAGTCATCAATCGAAATGTGGCGAATTTCGGTTGGATATTCCCCAACCCAAAGTGCCTGAAACTCAAACCCATATCCCGATGAACAGTAAATTCGTTCTAATTTCTTTGCATACTCTTGCAGATATTCTTCGTCGAAATCCCAATATTCTGCATTCCAGTCAGCATTGTCAGTTAAGTAATCATGCAAGTGGATATCCTCGTTAATAAAGTGAGAATTTCCGCTCTGATCATCGATCAAAACAAGCTTTGTGTCTAAGCTCATGTTTCCCTCTACTACGTGAAACTCATTTATTTGGATATTGTGTTTTTTCGCCAGAAAAAATAGACCGAAGGTGAGTATACAAAAATTAGATGATGCCTCAAACGAATGGTGAATATTGTCTGAAGGTGAGCTACGGCCGTATCTGCTAAACTACCGTCCATGAAAACACCCTGGGCCAATGTGGTCTTGCTCATTTTGATTCTGGTGCAGGCCGTCACCGGCTATTTTGGCATGGTGAACGGCCGTCTCTCCCGCGCCTGGATTTTGGGGGCACACGGCATCGGCGCGTATGCGCTGCTGTTCCTGCTCTACTGGAAAGGCGGTATCGTCCTCGACGCCATCCGCCGCAAAACGGTGTGGACTCGCCGCCGTATTGCCTTCGCCGGGATGTTGGTTTTGCTGCTCGTCGTCATCGGCTCTGGCCTGCTGTGGACGTTCAGCGGGCCGATTTATCTGGGCGGTTTTAGCCTGGTGAGCCTGCACATCTACCTGGCGGTGCCGCTGCTGGGGCTCATGGCCTGGCACGCCTGGCACATGCGCTTCATCTGGCGCGTGCCGGGCACGGTGGGGCGACGACTGTTTATGGGTACGGCCGTTTCCTCCCTCCTCGGCCTCGTTTTTTGGCGCACCGCCGACTGGGGCAAAGACGAGTTGGCCCTGCCCGGTGCCGCCCGCCGCTTCACTGGCTCCTACGAAAACGGCAGCTTCTCCAACCGCTTCCCCGTCGTTAGCTGGATCAACGACAACCCTCCACTCATCGACGTGGCCAATTGGCAGCTGCGAGTGGATGGCGCGGTCAAACGGCCGTATACCCTCACCTACGCCCAACTGCGCGACATGATGGATTGGGAAGGAACGGCCGTACTCGATTGCACCGGCGGCTGGTATGCGGAACAGTTGTGGCGTGGCGTCTCCCTGACCCAACTGTTGCAACTGGCCGATCTGGACGAAACGGCCGTTAGCCTCTCCATCATTTCCGTCACCGGCTACCAGCGGCGGCTGACATTGGAACAAGCCAGTCGCTACGCCCTGGCGCTCGACGTGGCCGATGCGCCCCTCTCCCACGGCCACGGTTTCCCCCTCCGCCTCGTCGCCCCCGACCAGCGCGGCGTCGAGTGGGTCAAATGGATCACCCACCTCCGCCTTAACCGCACCAGCAAACTCTGGCAGCTCCCCCTCCCGCTAGAATAATTCACCGCAGAGGCCGCGGCGAACGCTGAGAAAACAAAATAACTCTGTGCCCTCCGCGCCCTCTGCGGTAAAATCCCTCCTAACAGTTTGGAGGGAAAAGAATCATGCACCAGAAGTTTGTTTGGCGATGGCTGCTGCTAGGGGTAACGGCCGTTCTCTTGCTCACCACCATTTTTCAACCCACCCACGCCCAAATTCCCAACCCCGGCCTGCTCATCACCGAGGTGTTCTACAATCCGCCCGGTGAGGAGTCGGCGCGGGAATGGATCGAGATTGCCAACGTCGGTACGGCCGTTCTCGACCTCAGCGATATCAAAATTGGTGACGAAGAGCAGAGCGGTGGCGGCGAGGGGATGCGCCGCTTTCCGGCTGGCACCCTGCTGGAACCCGAACAGGCGCTGGTGGTGGCCCAAACGGCCGTTGGCTTCCGCTTCCTCTACGGCACCAACCCAGACTTTGAACTGACCGACTCCGACCCCAACGTGCCCGACATGCGCAACTACCTACTCTGGGCGACGGGCGACATCGCCCTGGCCAACGACGGAGACGAACTGGTGCTGCTCAACGAGCGCAACCTGATCATCGACAGCGTGAATTACGGTGACCGGGACACCTTTTTTGCGCCAGCGGTAACGGCCGTATTCGAGAACCAATCCATCGAGCGCAACCCCGCCAACTGCGACACCGACACCGCCACCGACTGGCAGCCGCAGCAGCCGCCGACTCCCGGCGTCGTCCAGTTCGACGACGCCTGCCGCGCCCCGCTCAACCCCGCCGAGCTGGAAGCACTGCCGCCCATCGGCACCATTCAGGGCGCGGGCGAGGTGGCCGCTGCCATCAACCAAACCGTCACCTTTCGCGGCATCGTCACCGGTGTGTACGAGGACCGCAACGCCGCGGGCACCACCTTCTACACCGCCTTCGTGCAGGACATCCCCGGCTTTGAAGATGGCGATCCGGCAACGTCTGACGGCATTGCGCTCTTTTTTGGTCGCGGACGGCCGTCTTTCCAAACCGGCGATCAAATCCGCGTTTCTGGGCTGGTGACGGAGTTTTTCGGCCTCACCGAGCTGGACGACAATGATCTGGAAATTCGGGTGGAGTTGAGCGACCAGCCCCTGCCCGACCCCATCCTCATCGACCCGCCCGCCGCGACTGAGGCGTTGGCTGCCTACTTTGAGCCGCTGGAAGGGATGCGCGTGCAGCTTGCCGATCCGGCGCGGGTGGTGGGGCCGACGTTTAGCAGCTGCGGCTTTGCCGTCGTCAGCTCCAGCGTCACCACGCCGCGCATTTTCCGCCGCGTTTTGGCCGATCCCATCGGCCAGGTGGTGCCAATCTTGTACCAGTCCGACCAGTTCTGCGACGGCTTTCCCCACGTCAAAACCGGCGATCTGGTAAGCGGACTCGTCGGCCCACTCACTTACAACTTCGACCAGTTCAAAATTGTGCAGCAGGCGGGGGATGAGTTGGTGGTGTTGGCCGAACCGCTCACGGAACCTGTCGCCGCGCCTGCGTTGCAGCCCGACCAAATCAGCATCGCCAGCTTCAACATGGAAAATTATTTCGACCTCATTGACGACACGGGCGACGATGCCGAGCCAAAACCTTTGGAGCTGGAACTGCGCCTCAAGCAGCAAAAATTAGCCGCCGCGCTCACGCACACGCTGGGTTGCCCCACGCTGGTCGCCGTGCAGGAGGTGGAAAAGGGCACCCTGCTCGACGAGCTGGCCCTGCTGGCGGCAGATGGCTGCGGCTTCACGTACACCGTCACCCACCTGGAAAGCGCCGACGTGCGCGGCATCGACGTGGCTCTGTTGAGCAATCCCAACCTCGTCACGGTCGAATCTGCCCAGCTCATGCAAACCTGCACGGTGCTGGAAACCGGTGTTAGCGATGCTCGCGTGGAGTGCCCGGCGGGGCAGGATGTGCTGTTTTCGCGCCCCCCGCTGCTGGTGAAATTGTTGGTCGCGGAACGGCCGTTCACCCTCATCGTCAACCACTTCAAATCCAAGCTCGGCGGTGAGGCCGAAACGGCCCCTTGGCGACTGGCCCAGGCTAACCACGTCGCCGGGCTGGTCACGGACATCTTGGCTGAAAATCCAGAGGCAAACGTGGTTGTTTTGGGTGACTTCAACGATTACGAGCAAGCTCCGCCGCTGCTGGCTTTAGCCGAAAATGGCAACATGGAAAACGTGCTGCTGCGCCTGCCAGATGAAACGCGCTACAGTTACGTCTTCGGCGGCGTGTCGCAGCTTATCGATGGCATCTTCATTACGCCAGCCCTGCAAGACGATGTGGCCGACGTCATGATTTTGCATGTTAACGCGGATTATCCCGACGCACTGGCGGTGAACGTTTCGCCAGAAGCACTGCTCTTCAAAACGACGGATCATGATTTGCCGCTGCTTATCTTGAACTTGGATGCGCTGCCCACGCCGGAGCCGCGTTTGGACGGAACGGCCGTTCCCAGCCCCACGCCCATTAACATCGAACCGATTGAGCACCCCGATGACGCTGCTCGTGGTTGGTTGTGGTGGTTGGTGGCTGGTTTGCTGGTGGTGGTTGGCGGAACGGCCGTCTTGTTTGTGCGGAGAAAATTGTAGCCGCAGTTTCTTGCTGCGCCTTTCGAGCGGATTTGTTTTTCATCTGCGAGATCTGAGGCTAATTTTCACGGTGGATTTATGAAGCCGTGGGGGGAGGCCATTGCTTTTGCCTTCGCCCATCCTTTAGAATCAAGCCATGCCTTCGCAGATTAAGCACATCCTTGTTTTGGAGCCAGATCGTACCTTTGCTTTACGCCTGACGCACGCGCTGGGTCGCACCGGCGATTTCAACGTCTCCATCGTGCCTACGCTGAAGGAGGCGTGTTTGCAGCTCGTGCAAACCGATCAGGATTTGGCTTTTGTGCCGGTGGCTGAGGGGGCGAAGATTATACGTTCGCTGCGGGCGGTACAGCCTGATTTACGCGTCATTTTGGTGATGCCCTCTGGCGATGAAGAGATTCCCGTTACCTATTCCGGCACGGTGCAAGGCGTGCTGATCAAATCGTTGGTGGATGTGGAGCTGGAAACACTGCTGGAAAATGTGGCCCGCCGGCCGATGGTGCAGACGGGGCAGCTGGCCGGTACGGCCGTTCTCCAAAACGCCATTCGTTCTCTGGACACGGCCACCCTCATTTCAACCCTACAAGAAACCCATCTGAGCCGCCTGGTGCAGGCGGTGGTGTTTGCCGAGGGCAGCAAGCTGCTGGCTTACTGGGGCGAGGTCAACGAAGGGGAAGCCGCGACGGTGGCTTTGTACGTGGGCGATGGCTGGACGGGGGATAACCTGCCTTCTCGCTTGCAGTTTATCCATTTACCGGCCCGTGCTGGCGATTTGCTGCTGTTTACCCACCAGGTGACTGGCGATTATTTGGTCACGCTGATTGGCCTGCCCGAAACGCCGCTTACCGAAGTGCGGCAGCAGGCGCGGCGCATGGCCAAGAAGTTGAAAGCCACTGTCGAAGGGCGCGTGTTGGCGCATACGGGGCTTTTGGGCAATGGGTTTGGTTTGGGCAAACGGCCGTCTTACGTCATTGTCTGGCGGCCGGTGGGACTGCTGCCTAACCATCTGCATATTCCGCTGCGCCGGGCCATGAGCCGTCTGGCCGTGGCCAATGCCTGCATTCTGACCCACGTGCAGGTACAGGCCGATCTGGTGCATATGGTGGTCACCGTGCCGCCCGGGCGCGATGATTCCTGGGCTGCCTACCTCTTCAAAAATGGCTCCGAGCAAACCATCCAACAGGCGTTTGAGCTGAAGGGCAGCCTGTGGGAAACGGGCTTTTATGCCGTGGAATCCGCCGAACCCCTCAGCGAAACAGAGCTGGCCCTCTTCCTCGATGACTCATCAGAATTAACCAATTCTGACGAATAACGGCAATCCTCCCAAAGTTTGGTAAGATCGACACAGTAAGTAGATTGGACCATTTTAACAAGATAGTCTGCTCAATGTTTGATCCGTTCAAAAATGGTCCAATCTTTGAGTCACAAAAACATCTGGGAGTAAACAAAATGCCCGAAGGGCCAGAAATTCAGCTGGCGGCAAACAAGGTTGGTGCCGCAATTATTGGTCGTCCGACAACGGCCGTTTCCTTTGCCTTTGACCAGCTCAAGAAGTACGAAGAGATTTTGACCGGGGTGGAAGTAACGGCCGTACAGGCGCGCGGCAAAGCGATGCTCACCCGGTTTGCCAACGGCTACAACATCTACAGCCACAACCAGCTCTACGGCAAATGGATGGTGCGTGACGCTCACGATTTCCCCGAGACGAACCGCCAGCTCCGGCTAGCCATTCACAATGAAGAGAAATCGGCACTGCTCTACAGTGCCTCGGACATCGCCGTGCTGCAAGATGGCGAACTGGACAGCCACCCGTTCCTCAGCAAGCTGGGGCCGGATTTGCTGGAAGAATCGGTGATCGTGCCGCAGGTGGCCAAACGCTTTGCCTCGGATCAATTTCGGCGGCGGCGGTTGACCTCGCTGCTGCTGGATCAGGGGTTTTTGGCGGGGCTGGGCAACTATCTGCGCAGCGAGGTGCTGTTTGTGGCCCGCGTTCATCCCAGCTTGCGCCCGATGGATTGCACGAATGAACAAATCGGGGCGCTGGCAGAAGCGGCCGTTTCCCTCACGCGCCAATCGTACCAAACCAAAGGCATCACCAACGATCTGAAATTAGCCGAGAAGTTGAAAAAAGAGGGGCAAAGTTACCGCGATTATCGCTTCTGGGTGTTTGATCGAGACGGCCGTCCCTGCTACAACTGTGGCACCGCCATCATCAAAGACAGCATCGGCGGACGACGACTCTACTACTGTCCCAAATGTCAGGCTAAATAATTGCAAAAAATTTGACGCAAAGGCGCAAAGTGGCCAAGATAGAACAAGAATAGAAAGAATATTTCTTTGCTCCCTTTTATTCTTTGCGGTCTTTGCGTTAAAAAAGGAATTCCATGACCCAAAATCAAGTGACCATCGACGTTTGGTCAGACTTTGTTTGACCATTTTGCTTCCTCGTCTCCTCCAGTTTGGAGAAGCTCAAGCAAGCGCACAATGTTCAAATTCAATGGCGTTCGTATGAACTGCGCCCCGAAGGCTCCCCGCCGATGCCGCCGGAATATCGTGCCCGCATCGAAGCGGGACGGCCGCAGCTAGAAGCAATGGCTCGCGAACGATACGGGCTGGAAATGAACCCTGGCCCGTTTGGCATCAACAGCCGTCCGGCGCTGGTCGGGGCCAAGTTTGCCGAGGCGCAGGGCGTGGGCGAGGCGTACCATAACGCGATGTTCCGCACGTATTGGCAGGATGCTAAAAATATTGAGGATGTGGACGTGTTGGCTGAAGTGGCAACGGCCGTTGGCCTCAACCGCGACGAATTCCTAGCTGCCCTGGACGATCCACAGTACCAAAACGCGATGCTCGCTGACGTGCAGCAAGCGTTCCAATACGGCCTCAGTGGCGTTCCGGCAATGGTCTACAACAACAAATACCTCGTTACTGGCGCGCAGCCTTACGAACTACTGGTCGAGGTTGCTGAAAAAGCGGCGGCCGAAAACTAATTCTTGCTAAAGTTCGTGAAATGATGGAGAAGAAATTGGACACTGATTTTCACGGATTAACACTGGTTTTTGCTTTTATCTGTGAAAATCTGTGCTTATCCGTGTCCTGTTTTGATTACCGATTACTGAACACCATTTATCTTAGGCGGTCCCTGGGCAATGCGCTCGGCTACGATTTGTCGCACGTCTGCCTTAAGGTCAGTTTGCCAGCGGGTTTCTAGCCACCAGGTTGCGCCTGCTTGGATGTACGGCCGTACCACTTCCACCGCCTCATCCGGTTTTTCCCCCGGCGTTTCCCCTTCCACCACAAGTTCGAATGGCTCATTGGGCTTTTCTTGCCGGATGAAGGCTGCCATTTCGGCGACGGCTTCTGGTGTGAGCGGTTGGTGGTTCTTTTTTGCATCGAGCACGTTGGGCAGTAGGCCATCGTAGCGCAGAACCCGGGCCATGCTTTTGGGCCAGTTCCAGGCACCGACCATCCAGATGGGAATGCGCGGTTGTTGCACGGGCGGCGGTGGCGGGAAAAAGTCGCATTCGGCCACCTGATAATGTTTGCCGCTGTAGCTGAACGGCTGGCCGCGCCACAGCCCGGTGAGGATGTCCAGCCCCTCGTCCAGCAGTTCAGCGCGCATTTTGCGGTCGGTGACTTCGCCGAAGGCGTGGAAGCCGGTGTCCACGGCGCCCAAGCCCACACCTAAAATGACGCGCCCGCCAGAGAGATTGTCCAGCGTGGCCGTTTCGCTGGCCAGCTTCCAGGGGCGCATCCGCGAAATCGGGGTGATCATCGTGCCCAAACGAATTCGCTCAGTGACCATCGCCGCGGCCGTCAGGCTAACCCAGGCGTCGATACCCCAGACCGGTTCCCAAACAAAGATGGCGTCCCAGTTGGCAGATTCGGCCGTTTTCGCCAGTTCGGCCACGGTGCGGGCGTCGCCGCTGGGAATCACAAATCCATATTTCATGACTGTTTGCTCCTTAATTTTCCGGGGAAATGGTTTGATGGAGAGTTTACCGCAAAATTCTTGACATCTTTTGTCGGGAACGGCCGTTTTTGCGCAAATGCTCGCCGCCGTTTATAGTTTGGCACATTCCACAAACTTTCTACAAGCGAGGGACAGCATGAGCAAGCAGCCAGATTTTGATCTTACCGGAAAAGTAGCGCTGATCACTGGCGCATCACGCGGCATTGGGCAGGCCATTGCCGAGGCGTACGCTGCCGCAGGGGCGAAAGTGGTGTTAGCCAGCCGTAAGCAGGAAGCGCTGGACGAGGTCGCGGAAATCATTCGCGGTAACGGCGGTGAGGCGCTGCCCATTGCCGCCCACACGGGCGACGATGACGCCGTGAACGAACTGGTCGCCAAAGCAACCGAGGCGTACGGTGGCATCGACATTGCCGTGAACAACGCGGCCACCAATCCCCATTTTGGCCCAGTGATGACGGCCGAAGAGAGCCATTGGGACAAAATTATGGACGTGAACGTGAAAGGTTATTTTCGCGTAGCCAAAGGCTGTGCGTCCAGCATGAAGGCGCGGGGCGGGGGGAAAATCATCAACATTGCCTCCATTGCCGGTTTGGCACCGCAGCCGGGGATGGGGGTCTATTGTGTGAGCAAAGCGGCCGTTCTTATGCTCACTCAAGTTTTGGCGGCGGAATTAGCAGCCGACAACATCCAGGTCAACGCCATCGCCCCCGGCTTCATCAAAACGAAATTTAGCGCCGCCATCTGGAGCAATTCAGCTATCAACGATGCCGTCATGAAGCAAATTCCCCAGGGCCGCATGGCAGAGCCGGAAGAGCTGACCGGCATGGCCCTTTACCTCGCCTCTGGCGCGTCTAGCTTCACCACCGGCGCGACGATGTTGATTGATGGCGGGCAGTTTATTGGCAACGCAATTGGGTAATTGGTAACTAGTAATTGGGTAATTAAATAATTACAAATTACCAATTACTAATTACATAATTACTCCCTCAAATGGAGTAAAAAAGTGTTCAATATCTCCCCTGAACTCAAGAAAAATTTAGCCACAGCGCGCGAGTTTGTGCGTGAAGAGTTGATTCCCCTGGAGCGTGATTTTCTGGCCAAAGGGTTCAACGCAATGGAGCCCGTTTTGCAGCAAAAGCGGCAAATGGTGAAAGATTTGGGCCTCTGGCTGCCGCAAGTTTCCAAGGAGTATGGCGGCCTGGGGCTGAGTCTGTTTGAGCATGGCCTGATGAGCCAGGAGCTTGGCCAGACGCCCATTGGCCATTTTGTGTTTAACTGTCAGGCCCCCGATTCCGGCAACATGGAAATCCTCATTGACCACGGCACGCCAGAGCAGAAGGAAAAATATTTGATGCCGCTGCTGCGCGGTGAGATTCGCAGCTGCTTTTCGATGACGGAACCGGAGCACGCTGGCTCTAACCCGACGATGATGAGCACAACGGCCGTTCGCGAAGGCGACTCTTACATCATTGACGGCCACAAATGGTTCACCAGCTCAGACGACGGGGCCGCGTTTGCAGTGGTGATGGCGATTACCAACCCGGAAGCGAGCCGCCATGCCCGCGCCAGCCAAATCATCGTGCCGCTGGATACGCCGGGCTTCACCCTAGTGCGCAACATTTCCGTGATGGGCGAGCCGGGTGAAGGTTGGGCCAGCCATGCCGAGGTGCGCTATGAAGATGTGCAGGTGCCGTTGACCAACGTGTTGGGCGCAGAGGGGGAAGGCTTTGCCATCGCGCAGGAACGACTGGGGCCGGGGCGGATTCACCACTGCATGCGCTGGATTGGCATTTGCGAACGTGCCTTCGAGATGATGTGCAGATATGCGCTCAAACGAGAGGTGGCTCCGGGACGGCCGTTGGCGGGGCAGCAAACCATCCAAAACTGGGTTGCCGAGAGCCGCGCCGAGATCAACGCCGCCCGCCTGATGGTGCTGGCCACGGCCAAACGCATCGACGAAGAGGGGCAGTACGCCGCCCGCGACGACATTTCGCTAATCAAATTCCACGTGGCGAATGTGCTGCAAGCAGTGCTGGATCGCGCCATTCAGGTGCATGGCGGCCTGGGCATGACCGACGACACGCCGCTGGCCTATTGGTTCCGCCACGAGCGCGCCGCCCGCATCTACGACGGCCCGGATGAGGTGCATAAATGGTCGGTGGCGCGGCGAATTTTTGCCAAGTATCAGTAATCGGTGATCCGTAAACGGTATTCAGTAATCGGTAAGCTGGCTTGAAGTCATTTTAAAAATAGGACGCAGATGGACGCGGATAACGCGGATAAAAAGAAGAAAAATCAGCGTCATCAGCGTTAATCAGCGTCCCATTCTTTTTCTCAGTTGGGTCGCTAAATTAAGTGTACGGTGCGTCAGACGGAATGGGAAAACATGAAAGACACGATTGAAGTGCGACCAGATGAACAGTTTGATGAGGCGCGATTAGCGGAATATTTGCGGGGTAAGCTGCCGGGCAGTGAAAACCAGTTGAGTGTGCGGCAGTTTGGTGGTGGCGCGGCCAACCTGACCTACCTGCTGGATTACGGCAGCCACGAATATGTTTTGCGCCGCCCGCCGCTGGGGCCGGTGGCCAAATCGGCCCACGACATGGGGCGCGAATACAAAGTGCTCTCGGTGCTGCATCAGGCGCTGCCCTTCGCGCCGCGCGCATTTTTGTACTGCGACGATCCGGCGCTCATCGGAGCCGACTTTTTTGTGATGGAGCGGCGCAAGGGCGTGGTGGTGCGCCGCAAGATTCCACCGCAGTTTGCCGAGATGCCTGACGCACCCCGCCGCATGAGTGAAGCGATGGTCGATGCGCTGGCAGAACTCCACGCGGTGGATTACGCGGCGCTGGGCCTGAGTGATTTGGGCAAGCCAGAAGGGTTCATCGAGCGGCAGGTAGAGGGGTGGTACAAGCGGTGGCACGCGGCCAAAGAGGCGGATTTGTCGGAGATGGATGCGGTTTATGAGTGGCTAAAAGCGAATTTGCCAACTTCGTCTGATGTTTCGCTGGTGCATAACGACTACAAGCTGGACAACGTGATGCTGGCTGAGGACGATCCGGGGCAGTTGGTGGCGATTTTTGATTGGGACATGTGCACGTTGGGCGACCCGATGTCTGATTTGGGGGCGCTGCTGTGCTATTGGACGGAGCCGACGGACGCGCCGTACTTCCAGCAAATGGCGATGATGCCGACGGGTGAGTTGGGCTTTTTGACCCGGCGGGAATTGGTAGAACGGTATGCGCAGAAAAGCGGCCGTTCCGTGCACAATATTAGTTTTTACCACACGTTGGGGCTGTTCCGCCTGGTGGTGATCATCGCTCAGATTTACATAAGGTATGCGCGGGGGCAAACGCAAGATGAGCGGTTTGCTGCGTTTGGCCCGATGATTCCGCTGATGGCGAAAGCGGCCGTTGAGGTGATGAAAGGATAATTCTTGCCACAGAGGACACAGAGAACTAAGAGGAATTGTTAGAGATAGGACCATTTTGGGATACGTTTAATTGTGAAATGTTGGTACAGAAAATGGTCCAATCTTGTAAGTAACCTCTCTAAAACCTCTGTGTTCTCTGTGGCCCAAAAAAGATCTTTATGCCAGCACTGTTTATTTTTCTACTACGCCTCATTCGGGGCATTCGGGATGGGCTGAAGGAGCCGGAGTTTCGCGGGCTGTTTTGGTCGGTGGTGCTTATTTTGTTGGCGGGCACCTGGTTTTACCACACCGTGGAGGGGTGGAGCTGGTTGGATGCGTTTTACTTTAGCGTCATTACCTTGACGACGGTGGGGTATGGTGATTTTTCGCCGCAAACGGCCGTTGGCAAAATCTTCACCATTGTCTACATCATCCTGGGGCTGGGTGTGCTTTCCAGCTTTTTGTTACTGCTGGCCAACTATCACCAAACGACGGATTCGCCAACGTTGCTGACGCGGATCAAAAATCGAGGAAAACGGCCGTCTTCAGATGAAACTTCCACGAATGAATCGGACACAGAAAAACACGGATGAACGCAGATTTTCTCCAAATC
The DNA here is from genome assembly GCA_020634565.1 of Ardenticatenaceae bacterium. Lineage (GTDB taxonomy): Bacteria > Chloroflexota > Anaerolineae > Promineifilales > Promineifilaceae > Leptofilum. The sequence goes on along the minus strand of JACKBN010000002.1, from coordinate 799,038 downwards.
TGTGGCAATCCGTGTGCATCTGTGTCCTAAAAAGAGAAAATAAAATTTATGAATTACCATTCCATTTTTAGAGACGATCTTTTTGCAGGCCAAACCATCATCGTGACGGGTGGGGGCAGCGGTATTGGCCGGGCCACGGCAATTGAGTTGGCTAGCCTGGGTGCGCATGTGGTGCTGGTGGGGCGTACGCTGGAAAAGTTAACGGCCGTTTCCCAAGAAATCGCACAAATGGGTGGGGAATCCTCCACCTTCACCTGCAACATTCGCGAGGAAGAGCAGGTGCAGGCGCTGTTTGCCGACGTGTTGGCGGCTCGTGGTCGCATTCACGCGCTGGTGAACAACGCCGGTGGACAATTCCTCAGTCCGGCCGAATTTATCAGCAAAAAGGGGTTTCACGCGGTAGTGGAGACCAATCTCACCGGCACTTTTTTGATGTGCCGCGAGGCGTACAACCAGGCAATGCGCGACCACGGCGGCGTGATTGTGAACATGCTGATGGAAAATTGGCGCGGTTTTCCCGGCATGGTCCATTCGGCGGCAGCGCGGGCGGGTATTGAGAACCTCACCAAGACGCTGGCGGTGGAATGGGCGCGCTCCGGCGTGCGCATCAACGCCGTCGCGCCTGGACTAATCGAATCCAGTGGATTGGACAACTACCCGGACGTGGCCAAAGAATTTATTCAGAGTGTGGTGCAGGATATTCCTTTTAAGCGGATGGGCACGGAGAGTGAAACGGCCGCTGTTATCGTCTTTTTGCTTTCGCCGGGGGCCAATTACGTCAGCGGTGAATCTATTCGGATTGATGGAGCTAGTTCTCTTTGGCGCAAAACGTGGGAAATTGAAGAACATGACAACGCGCCAAAACCGTATGACGGATTTGAGTTTTAGATTGGGGCGTTTTAGGTGTAATTCATTCTAAAATGGACGCGCCTGTCCCCAAATGGCTCAATCTTTTCAGGTAGTATGCAGCATTGGGGGGAATGCGGCATAATAACGGCCGTAAAATGGGAAGAAAAGTTGTTTTAACGCCACACGATCCGGCCTGGATTGAGCAGTACAAAGCGGAAGCCGCACAATTAACGGCCGTTTTTCAACCTATTCTCGTTGCTATGCACCATATTGGCAGTACGGCCGTTCCCGGCATTAAAGCCAAGCCTATCATTGACATCATGATTGAGGTGACGGAGATTACGGCCGTTGATGCCTTCATTCAACCGATGGCTGACCTGAGCTATATCAGTAAAGGCGAAAATGGCATTCCTGGCAGACATTACTTTCGCAAAGGCAGCGATGAACACCATACCCATCACGTGCACGTCTATGCGGAAAACCATCCAGAGATTGCCCGCCATCTGGACTTTCGTGATTATTTACGGCATCATCCCGCGGCGGCCACAGCGTACAGCCAACTGAAAGAATCGCTGGCGCAGCAATATGTTGCTGACGTCAGCCAGTACACCGAAAGCAAAACACCGTTTATTCTTGAAATTGAAAACAAAGCGCGCCTGTGGCGTCAAAAGCAAGTGACAACATGATGAGGACTCAGAAATTACCTGACGAGGAGTTTAATATTGTTCGCGCCGCCCAACCGGCACCTATTGATCCCTCGGAAACGGCCGCAGGTTCCACCGTTGTCAGTTTGCTTTCCTCGTTGGACCGCAAAGTGCTGGATCAGGTCATGGTTGAGCATCGTTACACGCCTGGCGAGATTGTGGTGTACGAAGGGCAGTACGGCGATATTGCCTACCTGATCTGGTCAGGGCGCGTGGCCGTGGTGCAGGGCGATTTTGCCAATCCCTCCAGCGTCAATTATCGTGGGCCGGGCGAAGTCGTGGGCGAGATGTCCCTCATTGACAACAAGCCGCGCTCCGCCTCCATTGTGGCTCTGGATGATGTGCGCCTGCTGGGCATTCACCGCAATGACTTTTTTGAGCTGCTGCAAATTGATCCCAACTTCAGCACCAACATGATGGAGATTTTGAGCAATCGGCTGCGGGCCGCCGAAGAAATGTCGCGGGTGAATACGGCCATCGGGCGCGAGCTAAGTGCCGAAGTGGAAGTGCTGCAATCGGAGAATGAAGCGCTGCGCCAGATGGAACAGCGGCGGCAGGAATTGAGCGAGCTGGTGGTGCACGATTTGCGCAATCCGCTGGGCAATCTGTTTAGCGCGTTGAACATGCTGGAGCTGGTGCTGCCGGAAGCTGTGCTGGAAGAAAACCGTGAGCTGTTGGAAATTGCCCGCCTATCCCATTTGCGCATGCAGGATTTGGTGGATTCGCTGTTGGACATTGCCCAAATTGAGGCGGGACGGCCGTTAGGCGAGCGTGAACCAACCAATGTGGCCTCGTTAATGGGGGAAGTGACGCAGCTGAACGCGTTTGCCCTGGACAAACGGGAAATGACGCTGGCGCAAAATTTCCCCGAAGATCTGCCACCCGTTCTGGCTGATCCGAATCAAATTCGGCGGGTGATTACCAACTTGATCGACAACGCCATTAAGTATTCGCCCAAAGGTGGCCCGCTGACGATTACGGCCGTTCGCCAAGGCAGCATGGTCGAGGTGAGCGTGGTGGATGCTGGTCCCGGTGTGGCGCCAGAAGAGCGGGAGCGCATCTTTGACCGCTTTGCCCAGGCGGAAGCGGGTGGCATTCGGCCACGTGGCTTTGGCCTTGGTTTGTCTTACTGCAAGCTGGCGATTGAGGCGCACAACGGCCGTATTTGGGTGGAACCCGGCCCAGATGGTGTCGGCAGCCGGTTTGTGTTTACCTTGCCAGTTGTTATTTGATTCAAATCAAACTGTGTTTAGGTGGTTAAGTGTTCAAGTGCTCAGGTGTTTATGACTGTACAAACTTGCACACTTGAAAACTTGCACACTTGCATACTTGAAAACTTATGCCCCATACAAACGAACTGCAATTAATTGAAAATCAAGGTTGGGACGAGCGAATTATCGTTTGTCGCAACGGAAAGTTGGTGGATACCTTCATCGTGGTGACTGAGCGCTTTGTGGTGCTGGTGGACACGGTGATCAATCCGCAAACGGCCGTACAAATGTTGGCCTGGGCGCAGCCGCATCTCACAAACGGCCGTCAGCTTTTGGTCGTCAATACCCATGCGGATTATGACCATTGCTGGGGGAACCAGTTGTTTGCGGGAGAAACGGCCGTACAGCCCGCCCCCATCATCGGCAGCCATCTCAGCCCGCCCAAGTTCCAGCAGGAAGAAGCGGCGACTTATTTGGCCAAAATGAAGGAGCTGGAGCCAGAGGTGTTTGGCGAGGTGGTGTTTACGCCGCCGACTCTGCTTATTCAGGATAAATTTGTCATCGATGGTGGCGATTTGACGCTGGAACTGTTGCCCACGCCGGGCCACACCGACGATCATTACTCGCTGTTCATTCCTGAAATTGCGACGCTGCTGGCGGCCGATGCCGCCGAAATGCCGTACCCGATGGCGCGCACGCCGGATGGCTTGTCAGCGATGCGTGAATCGCTGGCGAAGCTGGCGGCGCTGCCTGCCGAAACGGTGCTGTACTGCCATGCGCCGGTCACTGCGGGACGACAGCTGCTGCTGGACAACATCGCTTACTTTAACGCTATCGAGGCGGCTTGCCGTGCGGCGCAGGCGCAAGGGCTTCTCCCAGAGTTGAGTGAAGATGTTGATGTGTTGACGTTGGTAGATTGTCCGTGGGAAACGGCCGTTCCCGATACGGAAGCATGGCAAAACGTACACAACTATTACAAAACCGGCGGCCACGCTGAGCAAATTCGAGCCATGCTGCACTGTCTGGCCCAAGAGAATTAAGAATGGGACGCTGATCGCCCTGATTATCCTGATCAAAGAATAAAATCAGGCCGATCAGCGTCCCAGTTTCTTTCAGGAAGTCAATCTATGGAAAAACAGCCAGTTGTTGTAAGCCAGCGCGGACGCCAATTCGCCACCTCCGCCATCGCCCTGCAAGGGATCATCATCAACGAAGCTGAAGAGTTGCTGCTGCTGTCTTCTGTCCGTCGTGGCGATCATGGTTGGCAAACTGTGAGCGGTGGGCTGGAAGCGGGCGAGACGATTCTGGAGGGGATGCTGCGCGAAGTGCGGGAGGAGGTGGGGGAGATTGCCGTACGGCCGTTAGCCGTCCTCCACAGCCACACTTTTCACTACGACGAAAATGTGCCGTTCATGGTGGGCATCTACTATTTGCTCCGTTACGAGGGCGGCGCAGTGATTCCCGGCGATGACATGATTGGCAGCGACTTCAAGTGGTGGGGGCTGGCAGAATTGGAAACGGCCGTGGCGCAACAAAAAGCCCAGCTACACTTTTCTACCCATTTGTGGATGCTGCGCCGGGCCGTTAAATTGTCTCGTGTATTAGCGGATGATTGGCTGGAAACGGCCGTTTTGCAACCCCCGCTCTAAATATTCTTTGCACATTTATTCAATGGAAAATGTCTGAATTTCCTCACAAAACCGAGTACAATCGCCTTATGAAGTCCCATATAAAACCGATTCGCATTGAACTTCCTACCGGATTAGATGTTGGTCCGGTAAATTGCTACCTCTTCACCGAGCCAGAACCCATTTTGGTGGATTGCGGCGTCGGTACAACCGAGAGTTGGGAGGCGCTGCTGGCGGCTTTGGCACAATACAGCCTGACCCCCGCCGACCTTCGCCGCGTGGTGATCACCCATCCGCACATTGACCATTCCGGACAGGCGGCCAAGATTGCTGCTTTGAGCGATTGCCAGGTTTGGATTGCGGATCTCGGCTATGAATGGCTCGTTGACCCCAAAAAAATGTTTGGTCTGCGTGCTGACTATTATCGCGACCACTTCTTGCGTGAGGCTGGCATTCCCAAAGAATTGTCGGAAATGGTGCAGGCGTATTACGTTTATGTTGGGTCGGACACAACGCCAGTGCCTGCCGACTCGGTACAAACATTTAAGGTTGGCGATTGGCTAGAGATGGGCGGGGCCAACTGGCAGGTGCTGCACATGCCGGGCCATGCCAGGCATCAAACCTGCTTCTACCAGCCAGAGAGCCAGCAATTTTTGGCCGCCGATATGCTGCTGCACAAAACCCCGACGCCAATTGTAGAACGGCCGTTACCCAACCAACCCCGCCAGCCCAGCTTGCCCATTTTAATGGAATCGCTTAGCCGCTGTGAGGCGTTAGAGATCGACACCGTTTACCCCGGACACGGTGAGCCATTTCAAAATCACCGTGAACTCATCCAGAAACAGTGCCAGCGCATTCACCGGCGCAAAGGTGAGACGTTTGCGCTCATTCAGCAGGGGCACCACACGGCGTATGATCTCATGAACCAGATGTATGCCCATCACCCGCCTGCGTTCCGTTTTGCCGGATTGTGGATGCTTATCGGCTACCTGGATTTGCTCCTGGCGGAAGGAAAGATCGGGGTGGAAACGGTAGATGGTGTTTGGCGATATTCTGTAAACAAGTAATTTGTAAATGACTGAACTTTCTCCCGCGCAAATTCATCAGCTTCCCTGCTTCTACCGTGCCACCATTCCTGAGGCGTACCTGGACGTGATGGGGCATATGAACATTCGCCACTACATGGGGTTGTTTGATGAGGCGGCCTGGGGCTTTTTTCATGCGTTTGGGATGACGGAGGCGTTTATTCTAAACAGCAGCAGCGCGGCCTTTGCGTTAGAACACCATGTCCGTTATCTGGCAGAGGTGCATTTGGGGGAAACGGTGGCGATTCATACGCGGGTAAACGGCCGTACCGCCAAACGCATCCATTTTATGCACTTTATGCTCAATGAAAGCACCGGCAAACTGGCCGCCACGCTGGAGGTCATCGCCTCCCACGCCAACCGCGACACCCGCCGCACGTCACCCTTCCCAGCAGAAATAGCCAGCCAAATTGACCAATTTGTGGCCGAACACAGCCAGCTAGATTGGGTCGCCCCGCTTTGCGGTGTGATGCGGCCGTAATCCGTGAACGGTGGTCGGTAATCGGTTCGATCTTACCGATTACGGTTTACCGTTAACCGATCACCAAAAAGAGGGAACCATGCAAATCCAACCATTTAACCAGCCCGCGCCCACTTTGGGCAATCAATACCATGATGACCGCGTCCTGCGCAGCTATTTGCGGCGGGTACTGTCGCCGGAATTGCTGGCCGAAATCGAGCCATCCCTCAAAGAGATGGGCCGTTTAGCCGGGGGCGAACTGTACCAGATGCAGCTGGCTGACCGGCTCAACGATCCCGTGCTGACCCAGTGGGACCCGTGGGGCAACCGCCTCGACCAAATCGAAGTGTCGCCGCTGTGGCAAAAGGCGGAAAAGTTTGCAGCCGAGCACGGCGTGGTGGCGGCGGCGTATGAGGGTAAATACGGCCGTTTCGACCGCATTTACCAGTTTGCCCTCGTCTACCTCTTCCATCCCTCCACCGACGTCTACACCTGCCCCCTGGCGATGACCGACGGCGCAGCTCGTACGCTGGTGACCTCTGGTAACCAGGAACTGATCGACCGCGCCGTGCCCCATCTCACCAGCCGCGATCCGGGCCAATTTTGGACCAGCGGCCAATGGATGACCGAATCGACCGGTGGTTCCGATGTGGGCTTGTCTGAAACGATTGCCAAGCTAAATGAACAGGAAGAGTGGCTGCTGTACGGCCGTAAATGGTTTACCTCCGCCGCTACCTCGCAAATGACACTGACTCTGGCTCGCCCGGAAGGCAATCCGGCAGGGGGCAAGGGGCTGGCGCTGTTTTATCTGGAAACCCACGAAGAAGATGGCTCGCTGCAGAACATCGAGGTGCTGCGCTTGAAGGACAAATTGGGCACGCGCAAGGTGCCCACGGCCGAACTGATGCTGACCGGCACGACAGCCATGCCCGTGAGGGGACTCAACAACGGCGTGCGCAACATCGTGCCCATGCTGCACCTGACGCGCACCTGGAACAGCGTCTCGGCGGCCTCGTTTATGCGGCGCGGCATGGCGCTGGCCCGCAGCTACGCCCAAAAGCGCGTCGCCTTTGGCGCGCCGCTGTCCGAAAAGCCGCTGCACATCGACACGCTGGGCTGGATGCAGGCGGAAACGGAAGCTGCTTTCCACCTCACCTTTTTCCTGGTGGAGTTGATTGGCAAGGACGAGGCCGAAGTCATCAGTGAAGAGGAAGAACATTTACTGCGGCTGCTCACCTCGTTGGCCAAGCTGACCACGGGCAAGCAGGCGGTGGTGGTCGCCAGCGAGGTGCTGGAATCGTTTGGCGGTGCGGGCTACGTGGAGGACACCGGCCTGCCGCTGCTGCTGCGCGACAGCCAGGTGTTACCCATCTGGGAAGGCACCACCAACGTGCTCTCGCTGGACGCGCTGCGGGCGCTGGGCAAAAGCGGCGAACCGCTGCAAGCGCTGGCCGCCGAGGTGAATCGCTGCGCCAAACTGGCAATAGACGGCCGTTTACAAGCAGCTGGTTCCGTGGCGCAAACGGCCGTTGCCGCCGCTATCAACTGGTTACAAAGCAACCTATCGGATCGAAACGCGCTGGAAACGGGGGCGCGTCGCTTTGCCCTCACTTTGGGCCGATCGCTCGCATTGGCCAAACTCATTGAGCAGGCGCAATGGTCGCTGGGTGTGGAAGAAGACGGCCGTCCGCGGGCCGCTGCTTGCCGTTTTGCCCAAACAGCTATCAACCAAATCCAGGCCATCGACCCAGCTGATGCATTGGTGTTGGCACAAGATTTGTGAAATAAGGTATCATTCTGGCGTAGCCCCATTTCAAATAACCAAATAACACGTTAGGAGGAGACAACGGTGAAATTAAGAAGTGTACTATTTTTGGCGGTAATGCTCCTGTTTATAGCAGCCTGTAGCGAAGCCCAGCCCGTGCCGGAAGCACTGCTTACCGACTACAACTATGCGGCGGGTGAGCTGAATTTCTCGGTCGCACTGAGCGGTGTGGTCATCCAGGTCACGGACGTGGAAGTGTATGCCAGCGACGGCAATATTGCCTCAGGCTACGTCTACGTAGTGCCCACGGTGAACGTCACCAACCAGAATGAAACGGCCGTTTCCAATCGTGACTTTTCCCTGGTGGATGAATACCTGAACGAGTATGAATCCTGGCAAACCAACGTCGCTTTTGGCTCGGCGCTCCAAACAATGCCAGATTCTATTACCCAGGGGAATAACGCATCCGCCAACCACGTTTTTATTGTGCCGGCAGCGGCTCTGCAAGCCAATCTGAAACTGCGCTGGGATTCCCCTGTCACCCTTTCCCGCATTGATATTTCCCTGGGCGATCTTGGCTCTGTGGAACAATAGCAATGCCCAAAATTCAAACTGATGCCACAGAGCTGCTGCGGCAAATGCAAAGCGGGGAGCGCACGGCCGTTTCCCTTGTTACTGAGCATATCGAGCGGCTGGAGGCTAACCACGCCCGTTTGAATGCGGCCGTTCACGTTTTCAAAGACGAGGCACTGGCGGAAGCCAAAAACCCGCGTCCCGGTCCCCTGTCTGGCCTGCCCATCAGCGTCAAAGAGACGATTGGCATTGGTGGGCAAACCATCACCGCTGGCTCCAAACGGATGCCACCCCTTGCCTGCGCCGAAGATGCGCCTGTGGTGCAAAAGCTGCGTGAGGCTGGGGCGATTATCCTGGCGCGCAGCAACGTACCGGAATTTGCCATGGCGGGCGAAACGGACAACTTGATTTACGGCCGTACCAACAACCCACTCGATGAAAGCCGCACGCCTGGCGGTTCCTCCGGCGGTGAGGGGGCGCTGGTAGGTTCCGGCTCCACGGTTTTTGGCGTGGGCACCGATATTTTGGGCAGCATTCGCATCCCTGCTTCGTTTTGCGGCGTTGTGGGCTTTAAGCCCGCTTCTGGTGCCGTCAACAAACAAGGCATCTGGCCCGATTTGACGGGGCTGTTCCTTGATTCCTGGCTGGGCGTGGGGCCTATTACCCGCTCCGTACGGGATGCACGACTGGTGTACAACGTCATTGCCGAGACGCCGCTGCGGGAGGCCAAATCGCCCAAAGGGCTGCGCCTTGTCATGCCGCGCCAGTTTGAGCTGGAGGCGAAGGCGGACTGTATCAATGCGGCTTACACGATGGCTCAGACGGTGTTGGAAGTGGCGGGATTGGTGGCGGAGGAACGGCCGTTTCCCGATGTCAAAACCCACTTCCTTAACTTGCAGCAAATCCTGGCGGCTGAACTGGAAGATCCCTTCTACAAAATGCTGGTCACCGCCAACGGTCAGAAATTTAATCTGGCCGTTGAGACGCTTAAGCAGGCGGTGGGGCGCGGCACGATTTATGGCGGCCTCTTCCAGCTTATCGCCATCATTCCGGTGATTAAGCCGCGCAAAGCAGGGCGCGTGGCTGAAATTATTCATACCTACGAACAGGCGCGCGCGGATCTGTACCAGCTTTTGGGCCAGGATGGCGTGCTGCTGCTGCCCACGTTGGGCGTCCTGGCGCCACCGCACGGCCAGATGAACCGCGCTTCGCTGCGCCCCGGCGTCAACGGCACCGTCACGGCGATGACCTTCTGCAACTACATGAATTTACCCGCCATCACCGTGCCTGCCTGGAAGGACACAGACCCGGAAACCGGACTGGTGCCGGGCATTATGCTCGCTTGTGCCCCTGGTGCAGAAGCGGCTTTGCTCGATGCCGCAGCAACCCTGGAGGCCGGCATCTCTTAAGACGATTTTTGACGCAAAGGAGCGAAGAAGCAAAGTGAACAAGGAAGTTCTTTGCCTCTTTTTCTCCTTTGCGTCTTTGCGTTTGGGGGTTTTATGGACGGAAAAGTTTGTATTGTAACGGGAGCCAACGCAGGAATTGGTTTGGCAACGGCCGTTGGCCTGGCCGAGTTGGGTGCCACCGTGGTTATGGTCTGCCGCAGTCAGGCGCGTGGGGAAGCGGCTCTGCAAGAAGTTCAGGAGCGTACCGGCAACGATGCGGTGCATTTGCTGCTGGCTGATCTGGCTTCCTTGGCAGAAGTGCGGCAGGTGGCGGCAACGTTTAAGCAGCAGTTTGACCGGCTGGACGTGCTTATCAACAATGCGGCCGTCATTACCTTAAAGCGCGAAGAGACGGTAGATGGGCTGGAGCGGCAGTTTGCTGTGAATCATCTGGCGCCCTTTTTGCTGACCAATTTGCTGCTTGATGCTCTAAAAGCCAGCGCCCCATCCCGAATTGTAAATGTCTCATCCGGTGTTCACGCGGCGGCGCAGATTGATTTTGCAGATTTGCAGAGCAACAAGCGGTATCGACGCTCGGAAGTATACGGCCGTACCAAACTGATGAATGTTCTCTTCACCAAAGAGCTGGCGCGGCGGTTGGCCGGCAGCGGCGTAACGGCCAATGCCCTGCATCCCGGCGTACCCGCTACCAAACTAAGCAAAAATTATTCTGGACGTGAAATGCCAGCCAGCGCCAGCTTTGCTAAATTGCAGGAAGCGGCTCAAACCTCAATTTATCTGGCTACCTCGCCGGAGGTTGCTGGGGTTTCGGGCAAATATTTTGCCAACAGCCGCGAACGAGATAGCTCCATTGCTTCTCAAGACGTAGACACAGCCCGCCGCCTCTGGGAAGTCAGCGCCCAACTGACAAATTTATAAAACACCTACAGATGTCACAGATAGGTTCTTAAAATCTGTCTCATCTGGGCAATCTGTGGCTAAAAACTAGAAGAGGAACCATGAAACGCACCATTTTTGATGATGAACACGACATGTTCCGTGATGCTGTGCGCCGTTTTGTGCAGAACGAGATTGTGCCTTACCATGAGCAGTGGGAGCATGACGGCATCGTGCCGCGCGACATTTGGTTGAAGGCGGGCGAACTCGGTTTTTTGTGCATGGATGCGCCGGAGGCATACGGCGGCCTGGAAATTAACGATTTTCGCTACAATGCCATCGTTACGGAAGAGCTGACGCGGGCTGGGGCATCGGGCGTGGGGTTTGGCCTGCACAACGATGTGAATATGCCTTACTTCCTCAAATACACTACCGACGCGCAGAAGCAGCGCTGGCTGCCCAAGATGATCTCCGGCGAGATGATTACGGCGATTGCCATGACCGAACCGGGTGCTGGCAGTGATTTGAAAGGGGTTCGAACAACGGCCGTTCGCCAGGGCGATCATTACATCGTCAACGGCCAGAAAACGTTCATCACCAACGGCATCAACAGCGATGCCGTCATCACCGTGGTAAAAACCGACCCCGACAAGGGCCACGCGGGCATCAGCCTGCTGGTGATTGAGCGGGGCATGGAAGGCTTCGAGCGGGGCCGCAATTTGGAAAAAATTGGCCTGAAAGCGCAGGATACGGCCGAATTATTCTTCAACAACGTCAAAGTGCCGGTGGAAAACTTGATGGGTGAAGAAGGCAAAGGATTTTATTACCTGATGGGTTCGCTGCCGCAGGAGCGGCTTTCGGTGGCGGTGATTGCCGTGGCCGCCTGTGAAGCCGCTCTGGACATGACGATCAACTACTGCCAGGAGCGCACCGCCTTTGGCCAGCCCATCGGCAAGTTCCAAAATTCCCGCTTCAAGCTGGCCGAAATGAAAACCGAGATTGAAGTTGCGCGGGTGTTTGTGGATCGCTGCATCATGGAGCTGAACGATGGCAATCTGACGGCCGAAGAAGCGGCCATGGCCAAATGGTGGACCACCGATTTGCAAGTGCGAGTGATGGACCAATGTTTGCAGCTGCATGGCGGCTATGGCTACATGCTGGAATATCCCATCGCTAAGTTTTACCTGGATGCCCGCGTCCAGCCGATTTATGCGGGGACGAACGAGGTGATGAAAGAAATAATCGGCCGTTCGCTTGGTTTTTAAGTAATTTTCAACAAATATCATGAATGCCGATCAGGCAAATGAAAACTACTTTTAGGAGCACAAAAAGTAACTTGAGATTAAATCGCTCATTAGCTCTTTTTGTTCTCCACATAACTGGCTATGAATAAAATTTTGGAGACGGAGCGGTTGTAGTTACGGCCGTTCCACTCCCACCACCTACCCGATTTGCACCAAATGTTCAGCGATGGGCCTACCATGCGCTTCATGCCTTCGCTGCCCCATGCCGATATGGTTGCCACTGAGCAAGAAATGGCACAAATGATGAGCCATCCCGAAGCGTATCTTTGGGTGGTTTGCCTGAAAGGAAGCAACGAGGCGATTGGCGTGGTGAATTACCTGGGCGGCACGCGCGTACCGGGCATGGGTTACATCATCCGGCGCGAATTTTGGGGGCAGGGGATCGCTGCCGAGGCGTGCCGGGCGGTGCTGGGTTATGGCTTTGACGTGCTGGGCTACGATCGGGTGGAGTTGTGGATTGACCAGACCAACTTTGCCTCGCAGCGGGTGGCGCAAAAGCTCAATTTTCGACTCAAGAGTCGCATTCCGCTCAAGTATGCCCATGAAGCACAAGAGCATCTGATGTTGGTGTTTGGCTTGTGGGCGCATGAATGGCGCGGCGAGCCAGTGCCAGACAGAGCTACGCCGTTTTACCGGATGGAGCCGGTTCTTTTGGTGCAAGATGTGCGGGAAACGGCCGTTTTCTACCAGAACAAGTTAGGCTTCCACATCGACTTTTTGTATGGCAATCCGCCCACACACGCGGGCATCTCGCGTAGCAGTTGGACGGGTAGCGGTGTGGTGCTGCAATTGTCGCAGGTGCCGCCGGAGCAGAGTCTTGAGCCATCTGGTTACCTGTACATTTTTGTGGGGCGTGATATTGATGCGCTTTTTGAGACCTTCCGGACGCAGAGAGTAACCATTCGCCGTGCGCCAGAAACGTACCCGTGGGGCTTGCGTGAATTCACGATTGAGGACAACAACGGCCACATCCTGCGCTTTGGCACGCACGTTTGAACCTCATCCGGCAGGTTTGGTACAATCGGAAGCTGAACTTTAAGCGAGTTCCGACAAACTGGTAGCTGGTCGTGGAAACGGCCGTTACCGAAATCCAATTCTTAACAAGGACAGAACAGATATGAAAGGCATCATCCTGTCGGGTGGCAGCGGCACACGTCTGTACCCACTGACTATTTCCCTCTCCAAGCAAATCCTCCCCCTGTTTAACAAACCAATGATCTACTATCCCCTCTCGGTCTTTATGTTGGCCGACATTCGGGACATTCTCATCATTTCCACGCCTCATCACATCGAGCTGTACCAGGAGCTGTTTGGCGATGGCTCACGGCTGGGCCTCAACATTGAGTATGCCATCCAGCCAGAGCCGCGCGGCATTGCCCAGGCGTTTGTCATTGGTGAAGAGTTTATCAATGGCGAACCGTGTGCCCTGATTTTGGGCGACAATTTCCTGTACGGCCCTGGCCTATCTGAAATTTTGCAAAGCGCTGGCAAGCTGGATGATGGTGGTCTGGTGTTTGCCTACTACGTGCGCGATCCAGAACGGTATGGCGTGGTGGAGTTCGATAAGGATTACAAAGCGATCAGCATCGAGGAAAAACCGGCGGAGCCAAAATCTAACTACGCCGTGACTGGCCTCTATTTTTATGATAAGGACGTGGTGGAGATTGCCAAAAACCTCAAACCATCGGCCCGTCACGAGTACGAAATTACGGATGTGAACAACGAATATCTCAAGCGGGGCAAGCTAAAGGTGCAACTGCTGGGTCGCGGGTATGCCTGGATGGACACCGGCACACACGACAGCCTGCTGGAAGCCAGCAATTACGTGCAGACGATTGAACACCGGCAGGGGCTGAAGGTCGGCTGTGTGGAAGAGATTGCGTACCGTAAAGGGTACATCGGGGCGAAGGAGCTGCTGGAAATTGCTTCGGTGTCGGACAAAAACGAATATTGTGTGTATTTGCGCTGGCTGGCGCAGCGGCCGCGTGAGGCGAAAAATCTATGAGCGACGTGACCATCCGGCAAATGCAGAAAACGGTAGACGAGTGGGTGCGGACGATTGGGGTGCGCTATTACTCGGAGCTGACGAATACGGCCGTTCTCATGGAAGAAGTCGGCGAAGTGGCCCGCATCATGGCCCGGCAGTATGGCGACCAAAGCTTCAAAAAGAGCGACGAAACGGTCAACCTGGCCGACGAAATTGCGGACGTGCTCTTTGTGCTCACCTGCATTGCCAACCAGACTGGGATTGATTTAACGGCCGCTTTTCACAAAAACATGGACAAGAAAACCACCCGCGACAAAGATCGCCACGCAAACAATCCCAAGCTGCAACAATAATTACCCAATTACTCAATTACCTAATCACCAGCATGTAATTTAGTAACTGGGTAACTGAGTAATTTTCTGGAGTACAAGATGTCAATTGATTTAGAAAAAGTATTAGGCCATGAATATAAACCGGCGGATTACGTTTACACGGAGCGAGATGTTAGCCTGTACGCGCTGTCGGTAGGGGCGGCGGCCGATCCGGTGGACCCGGAGGAGCTGAAGTTTGTCTACGAGCTGAGCAATGAGTTTGCGCCGCTGCCGACGATGGCGGTGGTCTTTCCCTTTGTGCTGTTCTGGCAAATTACGCAGGTGCCAGGCTTGGAGTTTAATCCGATGATGCTGCTGCACGGCGAGCAATATTTGGAACTGAAACGGCCGTTACCCAACTCGGCCACCATTCACAATACGGCAAAGATTACGGCCGTTTACGACAAAGGCAAAGGCGCCGTCCTCCTCACAGACACAATTAGCACCGACAGCCAGGGCAACGAAGTCGCCTTCAACCAATCCTCGGTTTACATTCGCGGCCTCGGTAGTTTTGGCGGCGATCGCGGCCCCTCCACCAGCGAAGAAAATCTGCCGCCCAACCGCCCGCCAGATGCTGTGCACACCCAACAAACCCGCCCCGACCAGGCGCTGCTTTACCGCCTCAGCTCCGGCGACGGCAACCCGCTGCACGCTGACCCGCAAATGGCAGCGATGGGCGGCTTCCGCCAGCCCATTTTGCATGGATTGTGCACCTTCGGCTTTGCCGGACGCGCCGTGCTCAAACATTTCGCCGACAACGATCCCGCCCGCTTCAAGAGCATCAAGGTGCGCTTTAGCAAACACGTTTTCCCCGGCGAAACCATCGTCACCGAAATGTGGCGCGAATCGGACACGCGCATCATTTTCCAGAGCAAAGTGGCTGAGCGGGATGAGGTGGTGCTGTCAAATTCGGCCGTAGAACTGCACCCTTAAGTTTTTAACCGCAAAGAACGCAAAGAACGCAAGGGTTAAAAAACTCTGCGTTCTCCGCGTCCTTTGCGGTTCATTGTTTGGAGTATTAAGATGGGCAAATTCAACCTCAAAACGATGAACATCACCCGGCTGGTTGGCGTCATTTTCCTGTTTTTGGCGCTGATAATGGGTGTTTCTGGCTTTATAAACCAGCATCCGGGGCGGATTACATTTAGTGATGTAGTCGAAGATTTTTACGCCAACATCAGCTCAGAGCTGTTTAGTATTGCCACGACCGTTTTGCTCATTGATTACCTGAACGAGCGGCGTGAGGATCAGCGGCGCAAGGAACTGCTCACGCGTGAGTTGGGCAGCACCAGCAACGCCATCGCCTTGCGCGCCGTGGCCGAACTGCGTGCCGAGGGCTGGCTGGCCGATGGCTCGTTGCACGCCGCCAGCTTTGTGGAGGCCAACCTGAACAACGCGGTTCTATCTGGTACTTCGTTTGTTGGGGCCAACTTTGAGCGTGCTCAGCTTAACAAGGTTGATTTTCGCCAGGCCGATTTGACCGGTGTGTCGTTTGAAGGGGCCAAAATGGAGGAAACCGATTTGCGTGAGGCCAAGCTGGCGGACGCCCATTTTGCCCGTGCCGACCTGACGGGCGTCAAGCTCACGGGGCAGGATTTGCGTAACGTGAATCTGTTTGGCGCAGAAATCAACAGCGCCAATCTGGACGAAATCAACCTGACCGAGGCCAAGGTAAATGGCCTAGATTTGCGCGGTTCCAGCTTGCGTAAAGCGCAGTTGGCCAAGGCCAAGCTGCACTTTGTCAATTTGAAGGGCGCTACCTTGAGCGAGGCCAATCTGGAAAAAGCAAACCTGAATGGGGCCAACCTAAGCAGTGCTTACCTGAACTGGACCAATTTGCGAGGCGCTTATTTGTTCAACGCGGATTTGACCGGCGCAGACCTGAGCGGTGCGGACCTGACCGGCGCTCGCGTCACGCCGGAGCAGTTGGCGACGGTGAAGTCGCTTAAAAACGCCACGCTGCCGGACGGAACAAAACAGTGATGAAGTGATTAGTAAAAAGCGACAGAACTGCAATCTGAAGTTCTGTCACCTTGTCACCCGTTCACCTTGTCACCACATCATTCCCACGCTTCTTCATGCACCACTTTGAGCCCGCCAGCCTCGGCCGCAGCCAGATGCAGGCAGCCAAGCACGGTTTGGGCAGACGGCCGTTCCCCCGCCTTCTCTGAATACAGCACCACTTTGCTACAGTTGAGCGCCGCTAACTGATCAGCGATTTTTCTCGCCAATGTTACGGCTTCTGACAGCGCCAGCTCGGTGAGTGTTTCAATATTTTCTGGGGGAATCAGGCCATCTTGGGTGGAAAGGGCAAGGCAGTGCGCGTCGTCTCGGATGGCCCAATGGCGCAGCTCTTCTAGCTGTGCTGCACTGCCATAGCCGATGTAACACGGCCGTTTCGCCACACTTGCTTCTTCGCCCCAAATCCACTTGTTAAACCAGTCCAGATTATCCTGCATGATCTGGCGAGATTGGCGCGGTTTGGATGGGCCGTGCCCCATACCGGGGTAAGTGACCAGCCGAGCGGGCACGTCCATGTCACGCAAGCCCTGGTACAGTTCGTAGGCGTTGGGCAGGGGGACGCGGGCATCATTACGGCCGTGTTGAATCAGCGTCGGTGTTTGCGCATTTTTGATGTAGGTCATGGGGGACGTTTTTTCGTAGATTTCCATCTCGTCCCAGGGTGTTGCCTTTAGATAGTGGCGGGTGAACGGATGCACGTCTGTGTTGACATAATACGTCATCCAATTGGAAATGCCTGCCCCGGCCGAAATGGCGTGGAACCGGTCGCTGTAGGTTGAGATGAACATGGAGATGTAGCCGCCCTGGCTCCAGCCCATTGAGCCGACGCGGTCGCGGTCAACCCAACCTTCGTTGATGAGCGCATCCACGCCGCTGATAACGTCTTCGTAGTCGCCCAAGCCTAAGTTACGCACGTTGTGCGCCTGGAAATCTGCGCCGTAGCCGATGCTGCCCCGGTAGTTGGGCTGCAAAATGATGGCTCCTTTGGCAACCCACAGCGGCATGGGGTAGAAGCGGCGGTCGAAGCGAGCCAGCTTTTGCCGCAGCGAAACCCAGCTGGGGCCGCCATGAATGGCCACCAGCAGCGGATATTTCTTTTGCGGGTCAAAATCCACCGGCTTGGTGAGGGTGCCCTCTACCACTGTGCCGTCGCTGGCTTGCCATTGGTAGGGTTCGGGCTGACCGAGTGGCCACTCTTTCACATCCTGGCTCAGATTGGTGAGGTTGCGCCAGTCGCCCGTTTGTAGATCGAACAGCACAACTTCGCCCAGTTGGCTGCCGTTATCCATGATGAGCGCGGCGAAACGGCCGTCTGTCATCACGCTCCCTGTAAATGCAAAACTGACCCAGCCGTCGTCCAAATCGGGCGTAAGCTGCTGGATATCGCCGCTGTGCGGATTTAGCCGGAAAAGATGAACGTTGGTGCGCTGAACGGCCGTAAACAGTAACCCATTTGGCACCCAGGCCAGCGGCTGCATATTTTCACCAAACTCTACGGAGATTGTCTGGATGTCACCAGTTTCTAAATTAATCAGGCAAGGTGGTTCCGGCTCGTAATAAAAATCGGGTACCTGGAGGCAAAAGAGCGTACGGCCGTCTGGGGAGTAGAGCGGCGTCGAATAGCCAACGGGCGTTAACGGCTTCAAATTGAGGTCAGCAACGTCGATCTGGTAGAGGCGGATCTCTTCGTAACGATCCATGTCTGGGGTGGGGGTGGCCCCAAAAGCGAGGGAACGGCCGTCTGGCGACCAGCGGAAATGGCGCACCGTAAATTGCCTGCCGCCGGTTAGCCGACGCAGCTTTTTATCATCCAGGGTGAGCTGCCACAGGTGACTGAAGCTGTAATCTTCGTTTTCCACCTGGTATTTGCCGAACGTTTTCTCCCGCTCTTTGTCTGCTTCGCTTTCGGGGTCCGCCGCCACAAAGGCCAACGACTGACCATCCGAGGCCCAGCGGAACTGCTGTACGTCGGTTTCTGCCTGGGTGAGCTGTTCTGCTTCGCCGCCGGCAATGGCCAGGCGGTAAATCTGGCTCACCTTATCCTCTTCGCGCTTGGAGATGAAGCTGAGGAAACGGCCGTCTGGTGACCAGTGGGGTTGGCTGCTGCCGTTTGGGGTAAACGTAAGCTGGCGCGGTTCTGGCTCACCTTCACTGTTCACCAACCAGATTTGCGAAATATACGCATCTTTTTCCCAATCTGGGGTGGATTGTTGGTAAGCAATGAAACGGCCGTCTGGTGAAATTTGGGCCGTTTCGAGTGTGGGAAGGTTAATCAGTTCTTGAATTGTGGGGGTGTGTTTGGGCATATCCATAGAGAAATTATACTCAGGTTTTGGCGCGTCGTTGTAAATTGAAATGCACACCCCCGCTAATAAAAATAGACCTTTGGTGAAATGTTGCACAAACGGCCGTTTGTGCTACAAAAGATCGCTACCCACACCTGCTACACTACCTCATTTCAGCCCCCTTTGGTACCGTTTGGGTGCCTGCTTTTATAAGACTTTGTTGACGGAGCACAAATTATGGATTCTCTACAAGCATTACGTGAAAAATATCAGGCCATCCAGGCGATGAATCTCAATCTAAACATGCAGCGCGGCCAACCCTCTGACGCCGATTTTGATTTGTCGAACCCCATGTTAACCGTCTTGACGGAAGAAGAGCTGGTGACTCCCAGCGGCGTTGCGCTCCGCAATTACCCTGGGGGGCAAACTGGTTTGCTGGAAGCGCGCGAACTGTTCGCGACCGTGTTGGGCGTGCGCCCGAGCGAGATGATCGTGGGCAACAATGCCAGCCTCAAACTGATGAGCAACACGCTGATGTGGGCTTTGCTGCGTGGTTTGAAGCACAGCGACGGGCCTTGGGTCAACCAATCGCCCAAGATGATTGTGACGGTGCCGGGGTATGATCGCCATTTTTCGCTGCTGGATGCGCTCGGTTTTGAGCTGATCAGCGTGGCCATCACGCCCGACGGCCCAGACATGGATGCGGTCGAGAAGCTGGCCGCCAGCGATGCGTCGGTGAAGGGCATTATGTTTGTGCCTACGTACAGCAATCCCACCGGCGATACCGTATCTGATGAAACAGTCAAACGGTTGGCCCGCATGAAAACGGCCGCTCCCGATTTCACTATTTTTGCCGATGATGCTTACCGCGTACACCATCTGGACGATGAGGAGCAGCACGATCCGCTGAATTTGCTGCGTGCCGCTGAGGAAGCAGGCAATCCAGACCGTGTCTATCTGTTCGGTTCCACCTCAAAGATCACTTTTGCCGGGGCGGGCATTGGCTTTATGGCTTGCAGCGAGGCAAATGTGGCTTATATTACCAAGTTGACGGGTTTCCAATCTATTGGCCCCAACAAGATTGAACAGTACCGGCACGTGAAGTTCATCAGCCAATATCCGGGTGGGGTGGAAGGTTTGATGAGCGATCACGCCACGCTGCTGCGGCCAAAATTTGATGCCGTGCAGGAAGTGTTGGGCCGGGAGTTGGGTGAAGACGGCCGTTACGCCACCTGGACCAATCCCAAAGGCGGTTACTTTGTCAGCCTGGATACGAGCTGCCCGGTAGCCGACCGCGTGGTGGAATTGGCCAAAGGGGCGGGTGTGGCTCTGACGCCAGCTGGGGCTACCTATCCGCACAAGAATGACCCCAACAACAGCAACATTCGCCTCTCGCCTAGCCGCCCACCGGTGGAAGAAGTAGCTCAGGCAATGGAAGTGGTGGCGCTTTGTGTGAAGATCGCTACGCTGGAATACGACGCGCCTGCCTAAATCAAACCTAACTAATTTGAAGATCGTTTGAAATGGGACGCCGCCCTCTGCTGTGTAAAAGAAATCAGTAGGGGTCGCCGTCTCATTTTTCTTTTCAGCGGGAAAGACAGTACTCATGTCCTGTGACCAAACGTTAAAATTTCCCTGTTTTTGCTAGACATAAAGCGTAGATCGTTTACAATGGGCAGCGAATGAGACGATCCCGCTTGTTTTTTGGCCTTAGTTTGGTTTTGTGGAGTTTTTTGATGGGCTGCCAGTTCCAGTTTATGGAGTTGGAGCCACTGCCCACACGTGCCCAGGCAATTGCGCTGCCGGGTGAATCCACGGCGATTCCTGTTACGTTTACACCTTTGCCAGAAACGGCCGTTGCCCACATGCAAACCAACCAATCTGGCCTGCTAAACGGCCTGCCACCCACCAGCACCCCGCTGCCGATTCCCACCAACACGCCCGTTACCCCGACATCGACGCCCACCAACACGCCCACCGAAACCCCGATTGGCACGCCCACGCCGGTCATCAAGCCGCTAAACCAGTACAGCCTTAGCGAAGTGATACCGTTCCAGGCGTTTCCGGTACCGGCAAATAACAATGGCTGGGGCATGCACTGGATTCCCACCGTAAGCCAGGAACGCGGCGTGGTGGATCAGTTTGTGGCGGAAGCGGTGCGGATGCACATCAAGTGGGTCGTTTTTTTGAACGAGGGCACCCAGATTGGCGACAATGATTACCTGGTGGAGCGGTTGGTGGCTAACGGTATCATGCCGGTGATGCGACTTTACCGCTCCGGTGTACTGCCTTACGATGGCAACATCGGGCCGATGGTGGCGCATTACCGCGCCAAGGGCGTTTACTATTTTCAACTGTACAACGAGCCCAATGTCAACATCGAAAATCATCAGGGGTTTGCCAATCCAAACCAATATGCAGAGGCGTGGGCGGCAGCCGCTCGTGAGGTGATTGCCAACGGTGGCTTCCCCGGTATCGGCGCCTTAAGCCCTGGCGGCGAGTACAATCATTACGATTTTTTGGCACGCACCTTGCAGGCGATAAAGTTCAATGGGGACGAAGCGCTGCTAAACCGAACCTGGCTGTCGGTGCACAATTACCACGGCACACGGCCGTATGATGACCCCGATGGCTTTTTACTCTTCCGCAAATACGATGAGATTGTGCAAAGTCACCTGGGACGTTCCCTGCCCATGATTGGCACCGAAGGTGGCTCCTACAGCGTCAACCGCAATGTAGAGGTGGATCTCATTCGCTACCAGTACACCTACATGCGGGATGCAGAGCCTTACTTCCTGGCCTTTAGCTACTGGCTCATCGCTAACCGTGCCGGTGGCGCCCACGATGGCACCTGGGAATGGCAGGCGCTGTTTAAACCAGGTTCCGTTCATCCCGCCGTCACCGATTTCTTCTACGAAAATTCCCATTAACTGATAGCTGCCGTTATTTGTGTTAAGTCCAGGCTGAGCTGCCAGAGCTGCGTTGCCAGCTCCGTGTTTTGGGCTACTTCTGCCAGCGGTGTTTCCTCTTTTTCGTTAAAGTAACGGCCGTTTACTTCAGCCAGTTCCGGTGCCGTGGCCAGCCAGACGGGGACGATGGCTCCTTGTTCGGGCGTGGCCCAACTGCGCTTGACCAGCTTCATCAGCCAGCCCAGCGGCCCGCGCATGATGCCCAGCTTGGTGTTGATAACGCCGGGATGCACGGCGTTGATGGTGACGCCGCTGCCCGCTAACTGTGCCGCTTCCAGGGGCAGGCACAGAAGATTACACAGCTTGGTGCTGGCGTAGGTGCGAATGGGGTGGAAATCGTGACCGTAAGGCGTTTTTTGCAGATCCACACGGCCGTTTACATACAAGCCCGCGCTCACATTCACAATTCGGGCGGGGGCGCTGGCCCGAAGTCGCTCTTGCAGCAGCTGATTCAGCATAAACGGTGCCAGATGGTTCACCATGAAGCCCATTTCCAGACCGTCTTCATTGAGCTGTTTTTGGGTGGGCCAGACGCCAGCATTGTTGACGAGCAGATGAATGGCCGGGTAGCGGTTGAGCAAGGTTTGGGCCAACTGCCGAGTCTTGTCTACGCTGCTGAGATCGCCTACGACCAGATCAATGTTTGCCTGGGGCAGGGCGCTGTGGATTTCTTGAACGGCCGTTTCCCCCCGCATTTTATCCCGACTGACCAATACTACCCGCGCCTGCTGCTGCGCCAGCGCTTCCACAATCGCCCGGCCAATGCCCGCATTGCCGCCTGTTACCACACAAACCCGATCGTTCATCAGTTTTTCTCCAGAGTTGCTTACGGCCGTCTAAATTGATAGACTGCTCTTTGTTGTTGAACCATATTCTAGAGTAATATTCTAGAATAATATTCTAATATTTACAAGAAGAAACCATGAGTGAACAAACCAGGCAAACCGCAACGGCCGTACGGCAGGCCGCCATCTTAACTGCTACGTTAGCATTGGTGGGCGAAAAAGGGGTAACGGCCGTTACCATGAACGACATCTGCACGCGCTCCGGAGCCAGCGTGGGCAGCGTGTATCATCACTTTAAGGACCGGGAAGGGGTGCTGTACGCGCTGTACCGGGACTGTTTTGCAGATTGTTTTGGGCAATTGCGTACGGCCGTTTTGGCAACCCATGAAGCACAGGTCGGTATCGAAGCGCTCGTGCATACCTATCTGGAGTGGGTGGCTGCCAATCCGGCGCGGGCTGCTTTTATTTACGAAGCTTCGCAAGGTACGTTGCTGCGCAGCTACCAGGCAGAGATTGTTGCTTTCAAGGGAGCCTTTTACGCGGATATTTTTGCCTGGATGCTGCCTTTTGTAGAAAGTGGGGAACTGCTGCGGCTGCCGCCCTGGGCTTACGATGCAATTATCATGGGGCCAGCCCATGAATTTTCCCGCCGCTGGCTGGGAGGCATGCAAGAACTGGCTCTGGACGAGGCGAAAAATATTATTGCAACGGCCGTTTGGCGGGCCATTTCTTTGCCTGGATGAGGCTTTCTACACAGACAAATCAGCGCCGTTTAGCTCCGCTTCCAGTCGATTCAACAGCTTGTTAAATTGTTTGAGCCGTTTTTTGGCGGCTTTTTGGGCCGGGGCGGTATGCATGCTGGCGACGGTTTTAGGCAGCCACTTGTTGTTGCTGCGGGCATTGGCAATGAATTCTTCGGTGGTACGGGCATTGCCTTTCATCAACATCAGCGGCATAAAATGAAACAGTGACGTCAGGCCAATTTTGGCCAGCTTGTCGGCATCCCACAGCACCTGCGACTCCAAATCTTGCAGCGGTTTGCGCCGCCACAAACCCTGGTGGGAGCGAATCGCTCTGGCCACATGCCCGATCTTCTCTTGGGGGAAATCTGTAGTGGGCAAAATTTCATGGGCCACTTTGGCCCCTTCTTGCGGATGTTTGGCTCCGGCTTCTTTGCGGATGTCGTGCAGCCAGGCGGCGGCTTCTACCACTTCGGCGTCCGCTCCGGTGAGTTCAGCTAATTTAAGGGCCAGAGTGACAACGGCCGTTACATGCTCCCAGCGATAGTTAAACAGGGGTTGCGTCGTGCCAAAGCGCTGCTTCGCTTCCTCTTCGGTGGCCTGTAACATTGCCTTTTTAACTGTTTTACGCCAGGGTTTATTTTTGGTGGATGATTTCTTTTTTGTCTTGGCCATGAACAAATTCTACCAGCAAACGGCTATCCGATCATTCTGGTCAATCTGGCCAAAAACCGGGAATGAGAATGGTGAAGATGGTGCCTTTGCCCACCTCGCTGCGCACGCTCACTGTGCCACGATGCGCTTCTACAATTTCTTTGACCAGGGTAAGGCCAAGTCCCGTACCTTTGTGGCGGCGTTTTGAGCCGCCTTCAACCTGGTAAAAACGTTCAAAGATGCGGTTTAGCTGATCCTCTGGAATGCCCTCGCCGCTGTCTTCAACCTCGATTTCTACATCTTCGCCCACGGCTTTCAGGCGCAAAATAATACGGCCGTTTGCCGGCGTAAATTTAAACGCATTGGAGACCAAATTATCAAAGACGCGGCGCAGATGGGTGCTGTCACCCAGAATCCAGGGTATTTTTTCTTCGATGTCGGCTTCCAGCGAGATATTTAGCTCATCGGCTCGCATGCGGTAATCGGCCAGCAGCGAATAGAGTAACATGATGGTGTCAATTTCTTCGCGGCGCAGTTCCTGCGTTTCGGCAGCCAGCAATGCCGTGAGATCATCCACGAGATTGGTCAGCATTAACACCCGGCGCATGATAATTTCACCCGACTCTTTTTGCTCGTCATTCAGGCTGCCCAGGCTTTCACTAACGAGCAGCTCAGCGTGTCCGTAAATAATGCCCAGCGGCGAGCGGAGTTCATGCGAAACGCTTTGGGTGAAGTTGTTTTTCATCAAGTCCAGCTCAGCCTGGCGGTTGAGCGTGGCGGCCAAGGCGGCGGCACGCTGCTGCGTTTCGGCGATCAGGCGTAAATTTTGGATGGCAATGCCGGCTTGCTGGCCAATGGATTCCACCAGGTCCAGATCCCGCTCATTAAAGATGCGGGGCGATTTATGGAGATTGAACAGAGCCAACATGCCCAGGCAGTTGGTGCCAGCGCGGAGTGGCACACCCAAAAAGGTGAGCACGCCTGCTTCGACCCATTTTTGCATGGCTTCAGGGTGGCTGGGATAGTCGGTTAGCAGGACGGGTTCGCAGGTATCAACAATTTGCCAGGCCAGGCCGCGAGGGCGTGGGGCCGGGCGCAAATTCATCCAGTTGGGTACGTTGTAGGGATAGAAGGTCATGATATCCCTGTCGATGACCAAGCCCAGCAGGCCGCCATCGGCCCGGACCAAATCTGCCACCAATTTGACAATATTGCTCAATAAGTTTGGCAAATCGAGTGTGGTACTGAGCATCCGGCTAATTTCATTGAGCTGTTTTTCACGCAGGAGGCTTTGGTTGGTTTGGTCAAACAGGGTGATGGTGCTTAGTGCCAGGGCGATCATGTGGGCCAGTGTGAATCCGGTGCTAATGTTTTCGGCGGATAACGGCCGTTTTTCATTCCAGTACAAAGCCATTGCCCCCCCCGCACGACCTTTACTGTGGATGAGAGGGAAAACGGCCAGCGTGTGGATGCCTTCATTGCGCAGGCGTTGGTGGGCTTTGGCGAAGTTTGGGTCTGTTTGCGCATCCTCTGTCCAAAGAGGCGTCAGCCGGTAAAACTGCGTGTTGCCCGGCGCTTTGCTGATCATTTCATTCGCCTGGTCCGTAAAGGATTTTGATAAGCCATAGGAGAAGGGGCAATTGAGCGTATGGGTTTCGTTATCATACAGGTAAACGGCCATGCGGTCTGGCTGGAGGGTTTGTTGTACGGCCGTTTTTACCCGGGGCCAAAGCGTGGCAAAATCATGCACGTTGATCAACGTCTCGGCGACTTTGGTGAGTGTATTTAGCTGTTCTAGGTTTGCGGAAGCGGCGTGTGAGGATTGGTCTTTCTCATCTAACTGAGACCTTAATTGCTTTAACTCGCGGATCAGCTCATCTCTGGTTTTATTGTGGTCTTCCATTTACTGATAATGCACTTTGTTGCTATAGATGTTTTGAACTTATGGCGGGTTTCCCCGAAAGGCGATGGCTCGCAGGCTAAACAGAGTTAGCTCCTGCACGGCCGAAACGGCTGCCTGTTCTGGTTCTGGCAATGCCAGAAGCTGCAAGACGACTTCATCAAAGGCCCCGGCAAACGCTTCGGCCACGCGGCGGCTGTTTTGGTCGGGGATGGTGCCCTGGTCAATGGCCTGGTCTAACGGCCGTTGCCACAAACGCACCAGCCGCTCACGAAACGTGCTGCGTTTGGCCTCCAGCGAAGGCACCGCGCCCACGCCGCCCACCAGCAGCAGCTGCACGACAGCCGGTTCATAGATGGCAATGTTCACATACGCCTGGATGCCGCGCGAGATTTGCTGGGCTACTTCAGTGCGGCTGCGCACGGCCTGATCAATCGTTTGCAGCAAAAAATCGGCCGTTTCTTCATAAAGATGAACAAATAAAGTCTCTTTATCGGGGAAATAAAAGTAAAATGTGCCAATGGCTACTTCCGCAGCTTGTACGATGTCACGGACCGTAGCGGCGTAATACCCTTTTTCGGCAAACACCTGAACGGCCGCTTGCATCATCGCTGTGCGTTTGGCATCTTTCTTCTGACGGGTCTTGTCACTGCTTCGGTAAGCCATTACGATTTTACAAATCCTTGCGGAAAACGTGTCCGCTTTTACACAAAAGATAGTGTGCTTTATCTGCTTGAGTCAAGAATGAATATTAGACCATTTGGTGGATAGCGCGCAGGAAAGTGGCCTATGAATTTTAACGATTGGACGTTTGATCGGCAGAGCCAGATACCATTATACCTGCAATTGTATCAGCAGCTACGCGAAGCAATTTTGCAGGGCGACTTTGGCTCGCAGCGTCGCCTGCCACCCAGCCGTGCCCTGGCCGATGCGCTGGACATGGCCCGCGTGACCGTTTCTCAGGCATATGATCAGCTGGCGGCGGAAGGGTTTGTGGTGCAGCGTTCCGGGGCGGGCACCTTTATTGCGCCTCAGGTGCCGCTGTCGCTGGTAGAGGAGACACAGGCAAACGTACGGCCGTTTCAACCCAACTTTTCTTCTTGGGGTGAGCGGGTACGGCAAACGGCCGTGGCCACCGCCAGCAAAACGCCGCGCCCGGAAATTGATTTTGGCTTTGGCCGCTCCTTCCCCCATATTTTCCCCTACGACATCTGGCGCAAGCTGCTGGCCCGCTACCTGAGTACCGATGACGTCATGCTCTCCCGCTACGGTTCGGTGGCGGGCTTTCATCCGCTGCGCGAAGCACTGGCCGATTACCTGACGCGCTGGCGTGGGGTGGTTTGCCAGGCGGAGCAGGTGGTCATTGTCAATGGGGCGCAGCAGGCGCTGGATATTTTGGCCCGGCTGCTGCTGGAGCCAGGCGATGAGGTGCTGGTGGAAACGCCCGGTTATGCAGATGCCGCCGCGCTTTTTGCCCTGAACGGTGCCCGGTTAACGGCCGTTCCCGTCGATGATGCCGGTTTTTGCGTGGATCGGATTCCAGCCCATAGTCAGGCGCGATTGGCCTTTGTCACACCGTCGAACCAGTTTCCGCATGGGGGCACGCTGCCGTTGGCACGCCGCCTGGCCCTGTTGCAGTGGGCACAGCAGCATGATGCCCTCATCATCGAGGATGATTACGATGGCGAACTGCGCTACGACGGGCGACCATTGGCGGCGCTGCAAGGATTGTCGGCTGACGAGCGGGTGATTTACCTGGGCACGTTTTCCAAGGTGCTGTTTCCTGCGCTGAGATTGTCTTATGTGGTGCTGCCGACGGCGTTGGTACTGCCGTTTGTGCAGGCCAAACAGCTCATCGACCGGGGGGCGCCGACCTTAACCCAGGCAGCGGTGGCCGATTTTATGTTGGAGGGACATTTTGAGCGGCATTTGCGCCATTTGCGGCAGGCGTATGGTGAGCGGCGGGAAACGTTGGTGGCGGCGCTGCAAACGCATTTGCCTAATCTGGTGCGTTACGCCGACGAACCTGCTGGACTGCACGTGATGCTTTATTTGCCGGAAGCGTTGGCGGAAACGGCCGTTATTACGGCTGCCGCTGAAGCCGGTGTGGGGGTGTATCCGGCGGCCCCTTACTTCATGAGGCAGCCGTCGCCGCCTGCCATTTTGTTGGGCTTTAGCGGTTTAAGTGAACCAGATATTGAGCAAGGTGTGGCTCAGTTGGGCGGAGTGGTGGGTAAGTTACTTGATGCGTGAATGCCTTCATCACAAAATAAATGGGACGCTGATGAACGCTGATGACGCTGATTTTTATCTGCGTTAATCCGCGTCTATCCGCGTCCTATTCGGAGGTAAGAAACGGCCGTCCAGACCCGTCTAAACAGCAAGCGAGTCACAAGATCGCTTTTTCCTCCTCCTTCTTGAGAAAATGCCGCCTTCATTTTGAGGGCGGTATTTTTGTTTAAGCACGCTGCCGTTTGACTTCGTATAGCACAATGGCGGCGGCGGCATTGACGGAAAACGAGTCGATGCCGGCCGTCATGGGAATGGTGACCTGCTGGTCCAGTTGGGCCAGCATCTCATCGGGCAGGCCAAAATATTCGCTGCCCATGAAAACGGCCGTTCCCCTCTCGCTGGCTACAAAATCTGGCAAAGCAATCCCTCCCTCAGACACGGTGCCGATGGTTTGTACGGCCGTTTCTCGCAATGCCGCAAACAGGTCGGGCAGGGTGCTGGTTACCTGTGGCAGCTTGAAGATGCTGCCCATCGAGGTGCGCACGGCGCGGGGATGGTACGGGTCGCTGCTGTCCACGGCCACAAACAGATCCGCGCCCAGTGCGTGCGCCGAGCGAATCATGCCGCCGATGTTACCGGGGTCTACCACGTTTACCGCGACCAGCAGCGTGGGGACGGGGTGGTTGGCCAGCCAATCGGCCAGATTGAGCGGCGGTGGCAGCGGCACCAGCCCTAGCAGTCCACCTAGCCTGCGGCCTTGCGTCAGGCGTTCCATTTCGGCGTCGGGGATAGGATGGACGGGTATATTTTGCTGGGATAGGTGGTGGAGAACGGCCGTTTCGCGTTCCCCTGGAGCTTGCCACACAGTTTCTGCCACCAGTACTACTTCGGGACAGACGCCTGCCCGCAGTGCCCGCTCGTGCAGCCGCGTGCCCTCAATGGAGAAGCAGCCAGACGCCGCCCGCCCTTTGGTGGTGGCGGTGCGTTCAATCATCGTGAGGATAGTTTGCCAAGCTTCTGTCATGCCGCAGGTTTAACACAGGGTAGGGATTTTGTAAATGGTAGCGCGAAGCCACCCCAATCAACGGTTATTTACTTGGTGGGGCATAACAAATTGGCGAATTAATTGCCTGATGGTGTCCGCATGGGTTGCTATCATCATATGCGACCCACCATCAACCATTATGAGCTGCGAATTGCTTATCTTCGCCGCATTATCTTTGGCGACAATAGGCGGCACAATGACATCTTGTGTTCCATGCAGAACAAGCGTTGGTGCCGCAATGGTTGTCAGATTGATTGTGCGCTGGTTGAGAAGTTGTTCGACATCATTTGCCGTGCCAAGACGCCAATCACTTGCCGGAAATACGCCAGCAAAAAACTCCTTCACGTTGCGCATCGTATTGCCCGATCCTTGAACGCGCAGCAAGCGCGTTAAGACGTTCAAACTACCTTCCATCAATAGCCAGACAAAAAAATCAGAGGCCATCATCAAATCCATCAGCCATAACCAGAATGGCGAAGGTTGTGATTTTGCTAATTCTGGCCCTTGAGCCATCAATAAAATCAGCTGTTCACAACGTTTAGGGTGGTTCTGGGCAAATTGCAAGGCGGACATGCCGCCTGCAGAAAGCCCTAAAATTGTTGCCGTCCTGATACCTAAATGATCGAGTAGTTCACACGCGACATCTGCCTGTTCAGGAAGCGTTCCCCCATTTGCAATATCTGTGCGACGATAACCTGGTCGCGAAAATGTGATGAGCTGAAAATCATCGAGGGGAAGCATTTCGGCCAACGCAAGCCCTTGCTCATATCCCCCCATACCACCATGAAAGTAGAGCAAGGGCTGACCCTGCCCGATTACACTGTATTCGACCGTTCCGTGCTTCGTGGTGATAACCTGACTTTTGCTGCGAAGCCAGGCCAGCCTCTGGTGTTTTTCTGTACGGAAGATGCGATGTATGTAGAGGGCACCTGCGCCAACAAGCAGAGTGGACAGTAAGCGTAACCCGGATTTGCCGTTTGCCTTTGCCATAAATGCCGCCTTTTTTGTCAATTCTAGCCTCATTACTGGGAACCCGTTCATTTGGTTACCTGCGAGGCTGAATAAAAACGCGCAAGAACAGTATACAAATATTAGTCGCAACCTCAAACAAAACTTGACCTGCGGCTGGTTGTTTGCTTACCGGGATGAAGCGGTATTGGTGGGAAACGGCCGTTTCCCCACCGTTCATTTAACGCGCCCTCATAGTAACTCAACATTTTCCAAATAACTTCTTAGCCTTTCCTTCAAACTCATATCGTACGCTGACACTCTTAATAGAAATTGTACGAATACAGAGGAGTATCGAGATGATTTTGGAAAATATTGCAGTCTTGATTCCGGCACTTAATCCCAATAACAAACTGGTGGACCTGGTTAAAGAGCTAAACCGGCTGGGTCTTGTGAATGTCATTGTAATAGATGATGGTTCTGAAAATTCAGCA
Source organism: Ardenticatenaceae bacterium (assembly GCA_020634565.1). Classification (GTDB taxonomy): domain Bacteria; phylum Chloroflexota; class Anaerolineae; order Promineifilales; family Promineifilaceae; genus Leptofilum. Next base: position 768,742 of record JACKBN010000002.1, on the reverse strand, counting down.
CAGTCAGTTTTTGATGAGGTGGAGATGTATCGAGCTACCGTTTATCGTCACGAGCAGAACCGAGGCAAGGGAGCGGCTTTGAAGACAGGCATTGAGCTGATAAAGGAACATCAGCCGCGCACCATAGGCATAGTTACCGCAGATGCAGACGGGCAACACGCAGCCAAAGACATTTTGAAAGTTGCCAAAGCATTGGCCGCTGGTGATTCGATTGTGTTGGGCACGCGAGATCTCTCGCGCCCCGATGTGCCATTAACCAGTAAGCTGGGCAACCTGTTTTCCACCATTTATTTCAAATTTAAGACGGGTCGCTTGTTAAAAGATACCCAAACTGGTCTGCGAGGAATCCCCCGACAACATTTTGATTTTGCCTTGGACGTGATGGGCGATCGGTATGATTACGAGATGCGCTTTTTAGAGCAGATGAACGAAAAAAACATTGAGTATCGCACCGTGGATATCGAAACAATCTATGGCGAGGATCGCGTGACGCATTTTCGTGCTGTCAACGATTCCTACGTAATTTATAAGCCATTTATCAAGAACATTGCTTCGTCATTGCTCTCAGCCATCGTGGATATTACCGCTTTTATGCTGTGGGTTCAGATAGGCAGCGGCATATTTTTAGCCACGGTGTTCGCCAGGGCGCTGTCGGGCATCTTCAATTTTTCACTCAATAAAATTTGGGTGTTCGACATGAAAGATTCGCATAACACCCGAAATGAATCTTTGAAATACCTGACCTTGTTCACTATGCAAATGATTTTTAGTGGATTGTTAACCGAGGTGCTGAGTACTGCGCCTATCTTCAATAACAACCTTCTTTTGCTCAAGATTTTGGTCGATTGTTTCTTGTTTGTGACTAACTTTATTGTGCAACGCTTTTGGATTTTCCCATCCAGAATGGAATTGAGTACACCAAAATGAAAAAACATACCTTTGCTATTTTTTATACATTGCTATTAATTGCTGCCACCGTCTGGAGCTTGCTGGACACGTTTGTCATCGCGGACAAAATCACGGTTGTAGATGAGAGCACCGCCAATACAAGCATTTTTCTGGATTTGGAAAACGCGTCTGCTTCTGTTGGCGCGTCGGAAAATAATGTTGAAGCGCTTGCTTCAGATAGCGGCTTGGCGAGCGCTGTGAATGAGCTGGCTCTTAGCACTGTCTCGGATAGCGCCTTGGACGAATCTGTTGCCGTTGCTGATAGTGCCTCAGGTGATGATACGGAAAGCAACAGCGAATTTCCTATTATCACGGAAACTTCTTATCAAGATGCCAATATTCAAATCAGTATTGAGACGATTCGTGCCTATGACACAGATATTTACATCGCGGATGTGGTGGTGAGCAATGTGGCCTATCTAAAAACGGCGCTGGCGCAAAATACCTTTGGGACCAATGTTAAAGACACCACATCAACCATAGCCGCGGAACATGAGGCCATTTTGGCGATCAATGGTGACTATTATGGGTTTAGAAATACGGGTTTTGTGATTCGAAACGGCGTGTTGTACCGGACGGCTGCTAGAAGTGGATCTAATGATGCTTTGGTGGTGCAGGCGGATGGAAGTTTTGAAATTGTAGATGAGAGCCGTTCAGATGCACAGGCGCTTTATGATGCAGGTGCGCTTCAGGTCTTTTCGTTTGGACCCGGTCTCATTGAAAATGGCGAGATTGCGGTCACGAGTGATTCTGAAGTGTCAAAATCCAGGTCGAGCAATCCCAGAACCGCCATCGGTATGATCGATCCGTTGCATTATATCTTCGTGGTTTCCGATGGCAGAACGTCGCAAAGTGCGGGGCTGTCTCTGCTTGAATTGGCTGAAATTATGCAATCGTACGGGGCAACAGAGGCTTACAACCTCGACGGCGGCGGCTCCTCCACGATGGTGTTTAATGGAGAAGTGGTGAATAACCCGACAGACGGCCGTTCCAACGGCGAGCGAAGAGTGAGCGACATTATCTATATTGGAGAAAACTTATGAACACAAACGGAACCGTAAAGGTTTATATTTTCACAACGCTTCTTTGTATCGTTTTTAACTATGTTTATTCATTGTTTGGCCACGGTGTTGCCTCTCCGTTTATGAGTTATGCGTTTATATTTAGCTTGGTACTGGGCGTTGGCGGCTTTCTGGCCGTGGGCTGGCTAAATTTAGCCAATCGAATGGCGTTTAATCTTTACAATGCGGGTATTGCTACGTTGACGGTGGGCAGCCTTTTGCAAGGCATTATTGATATTGCTGGCGCTGATACCGCTTATCCGGTTTATTACTTTTTGGTTGGATCGGTATTTGTGGTTGTTGGTGGGCTCATGTACTTTTATGAGTGGCAAACGCAGCAATCATTCATCTCGACAAAATGATTGCGTGGTATCAGATGCGCTTTCTGTACAAGCTAAATTCTCTGTAACTGCTGGTGGGGAACGGCCGTTCCCCACCAATAGTTAGCTTCCCCAATCTTACGCATTGCAGGCGAAATCCCATCGATTGTTAGATGCTGCTTGATTTCCCATTTTGCATAATACACACTAAGGATAGCTGGGCGGTCAGCCGCCCAACCCGATGTGTATTGGTTTATAACGCCCCGCTGCGTCTAAGCTGTGGGGCCAAGCGAGAGAATGACAATGCGTACTGTACCGTTAACTTCAAACAACAAGCAGTTGAGAAAACCGAAATTTGGCTTCATGTGGGTTTTGCTTGTGCTAGGATTGGCGCTGGCTGCCTGCACGCCTACGGACGAACCGGCGCAGCCTGTGCCCACGCTGGCTTACACGCCACCCGCCACACAGATTGCGGATAATCCCACGCCCACGGTAGCCGCCAACACAGAAGTAACGGCCGTTCCCACCGCAACCGAAACGAGTGTGCCTACAGTGACCCCTGTGCCCTCGGCAACGGCCGTACCTACTGGCGACACAACGCCCCAGCCGATGCAAATTGTGTTTAACGCGGGGGAAATCTCCACCACGTTGCAGCGCACCCTGGCCGTGGGCCAAAACGATCAGTTTGTGTTTTGGGCCGCAGCCGACCAGTTTGCTGAAATTGCCGTCATTTCTAACAACGAGAGCGCCAACTTTTCGCTAGTTGGCTTGGCCGATGGCCAGCCGTACAAGCGGTTCGAGAATGAGGACCGCAGTTGGAGCGGCACGCTGCTTAGCTCAGGCGAGTACCAAATTACCGTTACCAGCCTGACGCGCCCGCTTGATTACACCTTGCTACTCACCATCTACCCCGGCGAGCAGGCGCTGCCGCAAACCTTGCCCGAATTGGCCGGGTGGGTGGGGCAGCAGCGGCACAACGGCGTCAATGCGCTGGTGGTGCAGCAAACGCTCAATGCCAATGATTACCTGGCGGAGTGGCATGAGGTAGATCTGACGGGCGACGGCGAGGTTGAGTGGATTGCTGTCTTGCAAATGGCCAGCGATTCGGTGTTTGGGCCGGAAGGGGATGCGATTGTGGTTTCCCCGGCTGGTCTGGTCTATCGGCATTACGCCCATTTTGTGAACGATGGGGACAGAATGCCGACCATCGCCTATTACGGGGATATGACGGGCGACAATTTGCCCGACGTGGCCATCGAGACGCAGTTTTGTGGGGCGCACACCTGCACCCATTTCTACGACATCGTCGGTGCGCCCAACGGCGCGGTGCAGAGTCTGGTTCCGGCGGTGAGCGAGTATCCGCGTCCGGCAATTGGCATGATGAGCAGCGAGGTTACGTTTGCCGATGGCACGGGAGACGGCCGTACCGATCTCATCCAGCATGGCGGGTTCATCAGTTCCGTGGGGGCTGGCCCATACCAGCGCGGCTACACCGAAGTTTGGGCCTGGGATGGGGCGCAAAGCCAGTTTGCTCTGGCGGAAACCATCTTGGACCCGTCCAACTATCGCTTCCACCTGCTGTACGAGGCCAACGATCTGTTTGCCGCTGGCGATTACAGCGCGGCGATTCCCAAGTACATCGAGGTGGTGGAAAATGAAAGTTTGGAAGATGGCGTGGGACTAATTGATCCGACCAGCACGTATGACGTGACGCGCCAGTTTGCGGCGTTCCGGCTGGTGCTGGCGTACATGCAGCTAGGTGATATGGATAGTGCGCTGACCTGGTCCGACTGGATTTACTTCAATCACGAAACGTCCCCGTTTGAGGATGCGACGCTGACGTTTTGGGAGGATTACAACTTTAATCATGATGTGGGGATGGGGTGTACGGCCGTAACGCACATTCTTAACACGCTGCCCAACCCGACTGGCCCGTTGGCGGATTTGGGCTACGCACTGCCCAGCCTGACGGCCGAATCGGTTTGTCCGGTGGGGCAGTAGGGGGGTGTGGAGACGGCCGTTTCTCAGGGGGGATGCTTGGGGTGAGAAACGGCCGTCCTAACGCCTGCGTAACCCGTTTGCGAGACACCTTAAAAACCCACATACAATAAAGGCAAATAAGCCCGTGCTCGCAAATTAGGTTGACGCTTTGTTAGGCATATAGCTCTTTTATTTGCTGATTTTCACACCATACCATTTTGTTATTTTGCCTGCCAAGTTCCGTTATCATAAATCCAGACAGATTTCTCGTCCCCATACATCGTTGGATCTTCTTGCCATACAAATTTTCTTGGTCCACCGCGTAACTCACAGACTTCAGAAAGAGGAGGGAGTTCGTTTTGTGGTTCATTTAGATAACTGGCTTTATATAGATAATCATAATTTCCTACTAATTCCGTTCGCAAATGCAAAAATGCTTGCTCCCAATACAAGTTGGCTAAAATTTTTTCAAACTTTTCGAGCCAGTTTTCCCACGTGAATTCTATTTCCTTGTAAGTACCTCCGAAGTGGATAGCTTGATGCTTATATCTTCCAGCTACTGGATATTCATCACTTTCTTCACCCTGAATAGAAAACATATCTCTTGTCAGAGGTGGCCAACTATCTTGCACTGGAAGAGAATAAAGATATTCTCGATTTAGCCTTTGAAGGTATCTCATTTTAGGTCGTTTCCATCCTCTTCCCAGAATACAACCATAAACTATTGATTCATGTCCCATTGATATAATCTAACCTTTTCCGATTGTGTCTGCTCTTAATATTGTATTCGATAAGCCTAACGTTTAAGGATTGGTGCGGCGCGATCAAGCGAAACCTTCAACAACCAACACCTAAGCCGCCGCATAATCATTGTTGAACTAAGCCGGTCTAGAGCGAAACGTTTGTTTGGAATTTAAGCCTGCTCTGGAGTGGTCTTCCGCTGGCCGCTGTGGTCGGCGTCCTGCTAACATATATTAGCCTGCACAATTGCCTGATAAACTTGCAAATTTATTGTTATACGGCGCATTTTGGATGATAAACCTGTGAGTTTCAACAAATATCTGCACATTCTGCGGCATAAGCTTGATTTTTTAGGTTTATGCGGCAGATAAACTTGCCAAACTAAATAAAAACGCGCGCAAACAGTATACAAAAAACAGTTGCAACTTCAAACAGAAGTTAGCCTAAAAAAACGTGGCTGTTGGCCTGCAAAGCATGTCTTGTGGGGCAGTAGAGGGTGATGTGGGAACGGCCGTTTCTCGGGGAAATGCTTCGGAGGAAACGGCCACACATAACACTTATATCTCCAAAAAATAGACTATAGCCATAGGCGTGAGCAGAAGTATTGACTCCTACCTAATTCTCTCTATTAAGATATTCTTCGTACTTCGTGGGTGGGACCCTTGGATGGAACGATACCAAATCCCAGTCTTGCCCATTAGGCACCAATTCAGCCGAGAATTCTCCAGTATAATCATTAGTGTAATATATTATTCCATCTACACGCGCCAAAGTTCCACCGAATTCCAAAGTGAACACGGGACCTATTTCAAGGTGGACTATCTCAATTCTGTTATACGAGTCCAAAACTGCATAATTAACCTCATCATTCATAGCCGTCAACGACTTGCGCAATTCATCATTTCTTGCGTCTGGTGAAAACATCCCGTATGCATGGTCTGTGTCTCTTGCAACTAACGCAGACATTAGTTCATCAATAATCACGCTAATCTTTTCTTTATCAGATTCTATGTTTTGGACTGTAGGCGTCATAGACAGGATGATATAGAGGCTTAAGCCAATAAGGATAAGAGCACTTATACCTATCAATATTCGTTTGTTAAATATTGTTGGCTTTTTCTTGTTCAAGGTTACCTCACTTGTATTTTGCTATTTGTCATTTATGTGGCACAAATTTCAGGTATTCAAAATATGTGGAAATGAGGATTAGAATTAGTCTGCGCACATATATGATAAACCTGCCACACTGAATAAAAACGCGCACGAGCAGTATACTAAAAACAGTTGCAACTTCAAGAAGTGAGCCTAAAAAAACAAGGCTTTTGGTCTGCAAAGTGTGTCTAGTGGGGCAGTAAGGAAGGGTGCTGTGGAGACGGCCGTTTCTCAGGAAAAATGCTTTGGGTGGGGAACGGCCGTCTTCGTTCGCGATTATTTTTTCTTCCTTCTCAGAAAATCTTCGATTTCGCTGTTCGGGAAAAAATCACTCGCTGCTCGTTCCCATCCGATTTCTGGTCTTTCTGTCATCAAAAATTCAAGCGCTTCTGGCAAACTAGCAACGTTTTTAAGACTCTGACTCCCATCTTCTTCAATTGGTAAGCTCCCAGTATCTGTTACAAGGCTCTCGGGTTTGATGATCACAATCCATTTTAGCTGGGGGTGGTTTACGTATGGAACCATCTGTTTCATCTGTGCCAAACTCATGAGCCCCGGCATATTTATCACCCGATTATCAATCAACACATGAAACTCTCGCGCAAGGTTTTCTGTTAGCTGCTGTCCTTTTTGCATCACCCCCATAATATCTTCTTCGGTTACAGCCGCATGAAAATGGGTCAGCCCGATGATCTGCTCTGGGATAAACCAGTCAAATTTGTAGTTTGGTTGTCTCACACTATATTCTCCCAACTTATATCCTTGCCACCCAACATATATTAGCCTGCATGTATGCATAATAAACTTGCCAAGCTAAACAAAAAACGCGCAAGCAGTATACAAAAAATAATTGCAACTTCAAACAGAAATGAGCCTGGGAAAATCGTGGCTGTTGACCTACAGCGCGTCTAAGTTTGAGAGTTGTAGCGAAGGCGTAGCATCATTTCTCCAGTGGTGGCGTCCCGCTGTTTACTGACCTGAGTGAAACCGTATTTGGCGTAAAACGGCCGTCCCACGCCGTTCTTCTCAAACACATCCAAAACCAGCACAGGATGCAGACAGGTAGCCTTGTCCATGAGTGCTTTGCCGATGCCTTGGCGCTGGGCAGACGGCCGTATAAACAACCCACCTACCTCATTCTCCACTAGCGACAGAAAGCCCGCCACTGCGCCATCCAGTTCGTACACCCAGGTTTCTGATTGTGGCAGGAACACATTGCGCAGCTTTATTCGTTCCGCCTGCAAAAATTCGGCCGTGAGGAACCAATGCGCCACCAACGACGCCTCATACCACAGCTCCAAAACCGCTTCTAAATCTTCTTCTCGATATTTACGAATCATCTTGCACAACACATCCTTTCAAACCCAACGCAAATGATGTTGATGAGAAAAATCAGCGTCATCCGCGTTCATCCGCGTCCCATTTTGATCTGACCAGATAATCCAGAATGGCACCAGCGGCAATGCCAATCGTGTACGCCACCAAATCACTGGGCAAAAAGCTGAAGCCCAAAACGAGCCCGCCAAGGCGTGTCTGGCGAATCTGGTTGATCCAATCTGCCTGGTAAAATTGGGAGAATTCGATGGCATAGGCAAACGCTAGGGCCGCCGCGACGCGATATTTGAGCGGCCACGCGGGCTTGAAGAAGCAGGCTAGCCAAAACACCAGCAGCGCCCAAATGCCATCCCCCACGTACAGCACCACAAACCTCGGCATAGGCACCAGCCCCGCCCGCGAAAATAAACCAATCAGCATCGTCACGACGATGGCAATCCCATAGATAATTCTGTTACGAATGATGCTGCTCCTTTCAACTAAACGTTATTTCAGCAATCATCGCATTTATACAAATCGGTGGCAAGCACTTACGTGTTGAGGGAATTTACGGCCGTTCCTAAATTGCAACTCCCATCGTGTACAATATTTCTATTGAAACCAAGACTATTTCTCATCTGCGTAGGAGCGATTAAATGAGCCAAAAAAGTGCAAATGATGTTGTTATTTTAAGTGCCGCCCGCACGCCAACGGGTAAAATGTCTGGCACCCTGACCAGCCAGAAAGCACCCGACCTGGGCGCAACGGCCGTAAAAGCGGCCGTCGAGCGTTCGGGCATCGATCCCAATACCGTGTACGAAGTGATCATGGGTAACGTGGTGGCTGCGGGTGTAGGCCAGGCCCCGGCGCGGCAAGCTGCCCTGCGCGGCGGACTGCCCAACACAGTCGGCGCAGCCAGCGTCAACAAAGTGTGCGGCTCCGGCCTCAAAGCCGTCATGCTCGCCTCCAACGGCATCATCGCTGGGGAAGGCGACGTGTACGTGGCCGGCGGCATGGAGAGCATGTCCAACGCGCCTTACCTGCTGCCCAAGGCACGCCAGGGATTGCGCTACGGCCACGTAGAAATGCAAGATTCGCTGCTGGCCGACGGCCTTTGGTGTTCTTTCCAGGATTGGCCGATGGGCAACGCCGCCGAGTTTATTGCCCAGCAGTACGAAGTGACCCGCGAAGAGATGGACGAATTTGCCTATCGCAGCCATGAAAAAGCAGCGCAGGCCACGGCAAACGGCCGTTTCCAGGCCGAAATCGTCCCCATCGAGCTCAAAAGCCGTAAAGGCAGCGTCATTGTAGACACCGACGAGCCGATCCGCGCCAGCTTCAGCAACGGCAGCTACGAGATGCAAACCAGCGTCGAAGGGTTGGGCAAACTGCCCCCCGCTTTTGTCAAAGATGGTCAGGTCACCGCGGGCAACGCCCCCGGCCTCAATGATGGTGGTGCTGCTTTGGTCCTTAGCAGCCGCGCCGTGGCGGAACAACAAAGTGCTGCGCCCATTGCCCGCATTGTCGGCTACACCCATTACGCCGTGGAGCCCAAATGGCTCTTTGCCGCGCCCGCCCGTGCCGTGCCCCGCTTGTTGGACAAAATCGGCTGGGAAATGGGCGATGTGGACCTGTTTGAGCTAAACGAAGCGTTTGCCGCCCAGGTGCTGGCCAACGGCGTCGAACTGGTGCAAAAAGGGTATAAGTGGGATTGGGACAAAGTAAACGTTAACGGTGGCGCAATTGCCCTGGGGCATCCCATCGGGGCCAGCGGCGCACGTATTTTGGTGACGCTCATCCACGCTTTGCAGCAGCGCGATCTCAAGCGCGGTATCGCCTCCCTCTGCCTCGGCGGCGGCGAAGCGGTTGCTCTGGCCATTGAACTAGAATAAGCGAACCTTTAATCACATCCAAAAGAGCATCTTCAAATTGCTGAAGGTGCTCTTTTTTTGTTTGCCCAACGTAGCCGCGGTTTCTTACCGCGTTTGGGCGGCGCGGTAAGAAACCGCGGCTACGGTATAATGCTTTTGTCTTGATCGATTCCCAACAAACGGAGGTTTTATGAGCAACTGGTGGCAAACCGGGATTGTGTACCAAATTTACCCACGCAGCTTTCAGGATAGCAATGGCGACGGCGTTGGCGATTTGCCCGGCATCGAGCGGCGGTTGGGTTACTTACGTGAATTGGGTGTGGACGCCATCTGGATTTCGCCTATTTACCCCTCGCCAATGGCCGATTTTGGCTATGATGTGAGCGATTACACCGACATCCATCCGCTGTTTGGCACGATGGCCGACATGGACCGGCTCATCGCCGCCGCACACGACCACAATCTCAAGCTCATCCTCGATTTTGTGCCCAACCATACCTCCAACGAGCATCCCTGGTTTTTAGAATCGCGCAGCTCGCGGGACAATCCCAAGCGCGACTGGTACATCTGGCGCGATCCGGCACCAGATGGCGGCCCGCCCAACAATTGGCTGGCCCGCTTTGATGGCAAATCTGCCTGGGAGTGGGATGCGCCAACGGAGCAATATTATTTGCACTCTTTTCTGGCGGAGCAGCCAGACGTGAATTGGCGCAATCCAGAGTTGCGGGCGGCGATGCTAAACGTGCTGCGCTTTTGGTTCGACAAGGGCGTGGATGGCTTTCGCATCGACGTGAGCTACCGCTCAATGAAGGATGCACAGTTCCGCGATAATCCGCCAAACCCCAACTGGCGCGAGGGGATGGACCCATTCAAGCGGGTCATTGAGCGGTATACGCGGAACACACCGGATATTGAGCATTTCAACCGCTGGCTGCGCGAGGTGTCGGATGAGTACGATGACCGCGTGCTGATTGGGGAGATTAATTTACCGCCGCATGAGTTAGTAGCCCATTACGGCCGTTCCCTCGACGGACTCCATCTCCCCTTCAACTTCAACCTCATCTACACGCCGTGGGAAGCAACGGCCGTTCGCCAACTCATCGAAACGTACGAAGGGGTGTTGCCGCAAGGTGCCTGGCCCAACTGGGTGCTGGGCAACCACGACCAGCACCGCATCGCCAGCCGGGTGGGGGCGGATCAGGCGCGGGTGGCGATGCTGCTCCTGCTCACCCTGCGCGGCACGCCCACCATGTACTATGGCGACGAGCTGGGCATGCTCGACGGCGAGATCCCGCCAGAGATGGTGCAGGACCCATGGGAAAAGAAGGTGCCGGGGCTGGGCCTCGGTCGCGACCCCGAACGCACGCCCATGCCCTGGACCGATGCCCCCAACGCCGGTTTTTGTCCACCGGAGGCCACGCCCTGGCTGCCGCTCAATGCGGAAGCAGACACCGTCAACGTCGCCAGCCAGCGCAGCGACCCGGATTCGATGCTGATTTTTACCGAGAAATTGATTCAACTGCGCCGCGAAACGGCCGCTCTCAACCAGGGCAGTTATCGCAGCCTGCCTGCGCCTGATGGCGTGTTGGCTTTTGCGCGGCAGCATGGTGCGCAAATCCGCTGGGTGGTGCTGAACCTGACGGGCGCAGCCAAATCGTGGACATTACCAGAAGCGAGTGGGGCAACGGCCGTTCTCCTCACTACGGAATCTACCCTGCCAGCCCTCACAGCCACCACCCTGCAACTTCGCCCCAACGAGGGTATCATTTTGGCAATTGCTTGATCTTGTTGAGTTGTGAAAAATAGGGTTTGAATGGTTTTAGAACCTTTAGCTAATAATTTGAAGTATTGTCTGTATCGATTCAGCACGAATAATTCTTTTATTTTTATCCCAACCGTGTTGCAATCCAAACAAATAATATCTAAGCTCACCATTTTGATCTCTTTCGATGGAAAGTAATGGGCCTCCACTCATGCCAGATATACTATTAGGTTGGTTTTGGTCAGAATAATCTAGAATCTTCCCATAAAATGCTTCGGGATTGTTCCAAAAGGGGTCTACACTTTTCCCAGGATGATCTGTTTTTTCAACAGGAAGGCACGCAACTCGGGCAAATAGCTTATTTATCATGATGTTATTGGAAGACGATTCTAGGTCTGTTTCTACCCATTCTTCAGGATACCCTACGATATAATAGCCCTCGGGATTTGAAAGATGAATGTTTTTCCAAATCTGTTCAGTTACGACTTTGACCTCATTATTTTGCAGGATATTTGCCGCGTCTAGGCCTTCGATCATTACACACCCGAAATCAACGTCATTCTCGTATGTGGAAAAGAATTGCAAATCTCTATTGTGGACAATAACTGATTCCGCGCCAGGAATTTTCCCCCCGTCAAGCCATTGCATTGTTACAATGTCATAATTCGGTTCTTGGAGTACTTCTTGAATTTTGTCGATGACATGCCCAGCGGTTATCCACAGTAGTCTTTCACGATAAAATAGCAAGAAACCTGTAAAAACAAGATTATTATGAGCTTTTTCGTTTTTTGAAATAGAAATTAGAAGTCCAACTAGATGCTTTTGGAACCAGCCAGCCAAAATTTCACAAGTTGATTGGTAAGCCCACCAATTATCTGGTAATTCATGTGATCTATTTTCAAAAGTTGTCATAGAAGTAACTGAAACTTTCTAAAAGGCAAAAAATCGTGCATCATGGTTGTTGATACCAACTCATAAAGGAGTTCAACCATGAGCACGATACCAACAAGTTTAACTGAAAAACAGTTCAATCAACATGTTCTGCCCTACATTTCAACAGCAAAGCGCGGTTTTGTATGCAAAATTCCGTTGTATAGGCTCTTTAACTACATCCTGTACCGTCTGCACACCGGTTGCCAATGGGGTCAACTCCCCATCGCCCCGGATAGTAGCGACCCAGAAAAAAAGAAATCAGTCATGATGCTGTTTACTATCATTTTCGCAAGTGGAGCCGGGATGGCAGCCTGGAAAGGGTGTGGCAAGGGAGCATTGTGACCATTGTTGAGCAATTGAATTTATCTGAAATCAATCTGGATGGGTCACACGCCATTGCCAAAAAAGGTGGTGAATCAGTTGCCTATCAAGGGCGTAAAAAGGCAAAGACGACCAACATCTTGCCTATGACAGATGGCTCTGGTTTTATCATCGCCTCCACTGGCTTGATTGCTGGTAATCGCCACGATGCTTTGAACCTAAAGGAACATTTGCAGACAGCTTTCAAGTCGATGAAAAGGCTAGGCTTGGACATTGAGGGTGCTTTTTTCAATGCAGACAAAGCGTTTGACACGAAAGCTGCTCGAAAAACCTGCTTTAATCATGGCTTGATTCCCAATATGGCTGAGAACAAGCGGAATCGGAAAAGCAAGAAACGCGGCCGCAAGCGTCTGTTCGATGCGGAAGTGTACAAGCGGCGTTTTACGAGTGAGCGCACCTTTGCCTGGGTGGATAAGTTTCGCGCTTTGTTGTTAAGGTTCGAGCGACGTGACGCTTACTTTTTGGGTGGGCATCACATTGCCTTTGCAATGATTAACTTGCGTCATCTTATTGACGCTCAATAAGTTTCATTTAGTTCATATTAAAATTTCCTTGAGATAAAAGCAGGTTGCTATCAATTCGTCGTTAATTTCAGAGGACACATCAGTGATCAGTGACATGAAATTATAGGTGTTTGTAAAAATGTATCCACTATTTCCACTGGAGGTATTATGTCTGACCGTTGCTTTTTAGTTTTAGGAGGCTCGGGGCTCGTTGGTGCGCAAATTGTGCGTACCGTGGCGCGGGCCATGGAGCCAGAGAAAATCGTCGTTGCCAGCCTGTTTCGCGGTGAAGTGCGCGAATTTTTGTACGACGTGCGCAAAGAGTTTCCCCACATCGAGTTTGTCGGGGCTTGGGGGGATGTGTTTGTGCGGGATGAGTTTAGTCTGGAGCGCCGCCGCCGTTTGCTGCAAAGCAGCCATCGCCGCGACATGCTGTACGATGATCTGTTTGGCAAGTTGGAGGCCGCATACGGCCGTTCCGCACTCGTTCAGCTCATTCAGCAGCACCAACCGGACGTGATTGTAGACAGCATTAACACCGCCACGGCCATCAGCTACCAGGATGTGGAGAGCCTGAGCCAGCAAACCTACGACATTTTGCAGCAGCTGCGCCAAATTGTGGACCATCAAGATTTGGAGGGGCTGGATGCGCTGGGCAAGGCGCTGGAGCAAAACGTGAGCACGCTGCTCATCTCCCAATCGGTGCCGCAGCTCATCCGCCACGTGCAGATGATTCACCGCGCCATGTGCGAAGTGGGCACGCGCCTTTACCTGAAAATTGGCACCACCGGCACCGGCGGCATGGGGCTGAACATTCCCTACACCCACAGCGAAGATCGCCCCTCGGCCAAGTTGATGAGCAAAACGGCCGTTGCCTTTGCTCATACCGGCTTGCTCTTTTTGATGGCGCGCACGCCCAACGGCCCGCTGGTGAAAGAGCTTAAGCCCGGTGCGATGATTGGCTACCGGCGCGTGGCGTACAAGGCGATCAAGGTGCGGGGCATGCCCCAGTTTCGCTATGAGAGCCAGATGCAGGGGTTAAACGGCCGTCTCACCCTGCGTGGCGATGAGAACCAGTACAATCGCATTGGCAAGCTGCACATGGCGGGCGTAGACACGGGCGAAAATGGCTTTTTTGCCCGCGGCGAATTTGAAGCGATTACCCACATCAACCAGATGGAATTTGTGACGCCGGAAGAGATCGCCCAGCAAGCCTTGCTGGAAATCAAAGGCAGCAACACTGGCTACGACGTGATTGCTGGGGTAGACAGCAGCATCATCAATCCCAGCTTCCGCGCTGGGGTGCTGCGCCAAACGGCGCTGGATAAGCTGGCCCGCATCGAGGAAGAAACGCAGAGCCACAGCGTGGCGCTGGGGCAGCTTGGCCCGCCGGAGCTGTCCAAATTGCTCTACGAGGCGCATCTGCTGCGGCTCAACTACCGCACCTTGCGCAACGTGCTGGAAACACCCGCCAGCGAATTGTCGGAGACGCTCTACCATTTCATCACTGAGAACGAGTTGCTGCGTACGCAAATCACTTCCATTGGCGTGCCGATTCTGACGCCAGACGGCCGTTCTCTCATCCGTGGCCCGCGTTTAAACATCCCGGAAAGTATTTACCATGAAGTAGACTTGACTGACGAAAATGTAGATGCCTGGGCGCAAAAGGGGTGGGTGGATTTACGGCCGTCTAACTGCAAAACCTGGCAAGATCGGTTCGAGCGCATGCGCCGCACTCAGCACATGCTGCACACCCGCGGCACTTCCTCTGTCACCATGAAAACCTACCTGCCCGAAACCATCGAAATCGGCTCTGTTGTCGCCTGGCTCTTCAACAATGATTACCAGGGACATCGCATCAAATAAACTCGGGTGAAAGATTGGACCAATTTTTGTTGAATGTTGGCAGTACAAATTGGTCCAATCTGCAAAGCTAATAGCTGGGGTAGAAATTTGACAAGAAATAAACGTAGGCTATAAATAGGTGGGAGCAGGAATTATCCTCTTTATCACGCATCCCCATAACAAAACATCGTCAGGTAGTTGTTCGTTTTGCGGCCACATCATTTTCTGACTGAGTGAGGAATTACCAATGTCATCTAAAACAGCATTTACTGGCTTGTCTATGCCCGTGTTCACCGCATTTGGCTGGGCGGGTGAAGAGACAGCCATCAATTATGCCCTAGACCAACTAGAGCAGTTTGTCCACTTACTGCACAATAACCTATCCCGTCAGGCCAAAGGTGATTTACCTTTTGCCGGTCTTAGCCGGGCCAACCAATCTGTGTATATCGCGGCGAGCGAGGTGCCAGAGGAAGATTTGCACATCGCCTTTTTTGCCCGTCCGCTGAGCCTGGAAATGCAGGTGGCCATTACCGACACCAAAGCATTGGCCAAAGCGCTCAAAAATGCAGAAGCGCAGCCCGTAATGGCGCATCGGCTCATCACAGAGTTAGGAGCCGAGTGGTCTTTGCGCTTGCAGCAGGTGCAGGTAGATGAGGAGAGCGGCGAGCAGGCCCATTACCAGGACATTTTTAAGGATAGTATCACGGCGCTGCTGCCTGAGGTTTCTGCTGAGGTAATGAGCAAGGCTTCTTATCTAAATAGCGAAGACAAGTGGGTCACGCCGTTCTTCCTCAGCCGCCGTTATCCAGCTGAGCAGGCCGCTGCGATGGGCCTGAAGGTTGCTGATGTGCTTACTGAGCAAATTGATGAACTGCTACCCTTGATTCACTTTTTGACCGGGCGGCGGGCCAGCAGCAGTAAGCGTAAGGCCAAGCCCAAGGCACGCACCGTCAAACCCATGATGGGTGGCAAGGTAGATGATGAAACGGCCGAATCTTCCCTGGAAACCGTGCTAAAACCTGAAGATGGCTTTACTCATGTTGCCACTTTGAAACCATTGCATCTGCGCCGGGGCTTTATCAACTTAACTTCAACGCACTGGCCATTTTTTGCCCTGAATTCCCGTACAGAGACGCGGCCTGTTACCATTTATTATGATGGTGTCTACGACAAAGACAGTGCCGTGTGGCGTATGCTGCCCAATGACATGGCTCGGATTGTTCTAAGTCCGTCTGTGCACCATTGGATTGAAGACAATTTTTCTGAAGGGGACGAGATACACGTGACCGTTACCCGTTTGGATAATGACGAGATACAAATTTCTTTGCGGGCAGAAAATTAGCCGGTAGCTAACTGAGGAAAATAAAAAGCGTTGCTGCGTTTAGCGGCAACGCTTTTTTTGTTTGGGCATTATGCTCGAAAAAGATGATCGAGCGTTTGCTTAATGCGGTTCGTTGTCGATGCGGAAGCCGTGACCGCGTACGGTAACGATGTAGTTGTATTCGTCCAGCTCGGCCAGACGGTCACGCAGGCGGCGCACCAGGGCGTCGATGGCTTGCTCGGAAACGCCGAGGCCGTCGGTGCCGGGCCAAACTATCTCGACGATAGCGTCGCGGCTGCACACGGCGCCTTCCGCATTGTAGAGCAGCTCTAGCAGGCGGAACTGGGCCAGCGACAGCGGCGGATCCAGCTCTTTGCCGTTGATGATGACTGCGCGGGCGGCCTCATCAATTTGCAGGTTGCCTTCTTCTGTGGGCGGTTCAAAAGTGAGTGGGATTGTCGCATCTGTTCCGACAAAAACCAGCTTAACAGCCAGGGCGATGGAGATTTCATCGCCATCTTGCAGTACCGCTTGCCCTTCAATTTGTTGACCGTTCAGGTGGGTGCCATTTCGACTGCCTAGATCGTGTACGGTGTAACGGCCGTTTTCCTGCGTAATCTTGACGTGGTGACGAGACACCTGCCGTTCTGGCAGCACAATTTGACAATCGGAACCTCGGCCAATCAAAAATTCATCATTGTCAATGGTCCAGCGTTGACCCACTAGCTGTCCTTCGCGAGCCACTAAAACCGGTTTTTCATTCATGATAATCATTCCTCAATAGTTGTTTGGCAGAACAGGTACAGTATACTATAACCAATGTTTGTTACGCTCGAAAGTGGTGTTATTTTACGTGAACGTTACAAGCTGACCAACATTGTTGGTCAGGGTGGCATGGGCAGCGTCTACCGTGCAGAGGATTTACGCCTGCCAGGACGGCTGTGTGCCATCAAAGAAGTTCAGCCTGATCCCAATGCCGATGAAGCGTACCGGCAGCAGGCGCAGAGCCAATTTTTGCAGGAAGCCAGTATTCTAGCCCAACTTGATCATCCCAGCCTGCCTAAAGTGTCGGACTTTTTTACGGAAAACGGCCGTGATTATCTAGTGATGGATTTTGTCACGGGCAAGGACCTGCGGCAGATGCTGCAAGAAAATGAAGGACCGCTGCCAGAAGAAGATATTATAACCTGGGCCGATCAGATCATTGACGCGTTGGCCTATCTGCATCGGCAAACCCCACCTGTTTTACATCGTGACATTAAACCTGCCAACATTAAGCTGACGCTGGACAGGCGCATCAAGCTGGTGGATTTTGGGCTGGTTAAGCTGATGGCCACTGACGATGAGCGGACAATCACGGTGGTGCAAGGGCGGGGCACGGCGCTGTACACGCCCCTGGAGCAATACGGCGGCGATGGGGGCCATACCGATGTGCGCTCCGATATTTATGCGCTGGGGGCCACTTTTTACCACTTGCTGACCGACTTTCCCCCGCCAGATGCCAAGGCTCGCTTTTTGAATCCGGCCTCGCTGCCGCCACCCCGCCGCTTGAATCAAGATATTTCGCCGCATGTGTCTGACGCTATTCAGTGGGCGATGGAGATGCATCCGGATGAACGGCCGTCTACCGTGGAGCAGTTTCGCCAGGTGTTTTTTGGCCTACAGCCGCGCCCCGGGACGCGCTTGCCCAATCCTAGCCCGGCGGGTCTGGGCGCTGCGCTACAGGCCAACTGGATTGCGCTGTTGGCGGCCTTCGTGTTGTTCTTTATCGCCGTTATTTTGACCATCCTATGAGCTGCCCAAAATGTTTTGCCAAAACCAAGCAGATCAAACACGGCTATACGGCCGCTGGTAGCCAGCGCATGCGCTGCAAACTGTGCGGTTGCCGCTACACGCCCAATCCCCAGGATCAAGGATACGATGAAGAAGTGCGTTACCAGGCATTGGCATTGCATTTGGAAGGGTTGAGTTTGCGGTTGATTGGGCGTCTGCTGGCGGTTAATCATCAGACCGTGGCCAACTGGATCAACAGCTATGCCAACTATTTGCCGCCTGATTTGCCGCCCAGCATCCTGGAAATGGCGGCTCTGGATGGCGATCTGGCAGATATTTTGGCGTTGGAAGATGAGTAAGCGCGCTTTAACACCACGCGTTTAGACATTTTACTATTTTTTTTTGACAGTAGGGGAAACGGCCGTTATATTTTAGCGACCTCGTATGAATAGATTATGCAAAGTGGTTTTTGCCACCCATAGAACTATCAATAATTTTACAAACGGCTCAGAATTGTTCCGAGCATTTCAGCAGACGTCTGCCTCGCGTAGACGGCCGTTTGCAAGCGTGAAGAGAAGTCAACCCATAAGACCCATCACACAAGGAGATACAAATGGCTAGTGTAAGTTATCGGCATGTGTATAAGCGATTCGGTGACGTAACCGTAGTTACCGACCTGAGCATGGAAATCGCGGACAAAGAGTTTGTGGTTTTTGTAGGCCCTTCCGGCTGCGGTAAATCTACCAACCTGCGTATGTTAGCCGGTCTGGAAGAGATCTCCGAAGGCGAAATCCTCATCGGTGACCGCGTTGTGAACGACGTGCCCCCGAAAGACCGCGACATTGCCATGGTTTTCCAGAGCTACGCGCTTTACCCGCACATGTCTGTTTACGACAACATGGCCTTCGGCCTGAAGCTGCGCAAGACACCCAAAGCTGAAATCGACCGCCGCGTAAAAGAAGCAGCCGACATTTTGGGTTTGGCCCAACTGCTGGACCGCAAGCCCAAGGCATTGTCTGGTGGTCAGCGTCAGCGTGTGGCTGTTGGTCGTGCGATTGTTCGTGAACCAGCCGTTTTCTTGATGGACGAGCCCCTGTCTAACCTGGATGCAAAACTGCGCGTCACTGCTCGCGCTGAAATTAGCAAACTGCACAAGCGGTTGGGCACCACATTCATCTACGTTACCCATGATCAGGTAGAAGCGATGACGATGGGCGACCGCATTGCCGTTTTGAGCGATGGCAAGTTAATGCAGATTGATTCCCCTCGCAACCTGTACAATACACCCGCTAATGTTTTTGTAGCTGGTTTCATCGGCAGCCCCAGCATGAACTTCTTCGATTCTACACTGGTTGGTGAAGAAGGTAATTTGTACCTCGATACAGGCGACTTCCGCGTGCAGGTGCCAGAAGACCGTAAGAACGCTTATAGCAATTACGTGGGCAAAGAGGTGATCTTTGGTATGCGTCCGGAGCACGTCCATGCCCCCGAATTTGCCCCGCCGAACATCCAGGCTGCGCCGATGGAAGGAACGGTTGAGGTGGTTGAATTGTTGGGCCATGAGCAGCATTTGTTTGTCAACGCTGGCCGCAACAGTCTGGTTGCTACGGTAGACCCGCGCATGAGCGTTGGTTTTGGCAACAAGATTGGGTTGGTGATGGACATGACCAACATGCACATCTTCGACAAGAACACGGAAGAAGCTATCCGTTAAGTTAACTTTGCTTAGAAACGGCCGTCTCTCATAACTATGGGAGACGGCTTTTTTATTTATAGCGTATACCCACAGAATTTATGGAACTCTGTGGCTTATTGAGGAAGTTTATGCCTGAAGCGAAGCGACAAGTGGGGGAGTGGTTTCCGGTGCAGTTCGTTTGGAAACTGCCAGACGGGGATTATATTCGTGCTATTTTCCGCGCGGAAATTCTGGATCTTATTCCGCAAGCGGATAAATATTTTGTGCGTCTGGATGAACTGTTGGCGGGCCGGCAAGAGTCAAAAGATGGGGAGATGCGGCCCAAGGAAGAAATGACGATTCCTTACTGGGTGCTGGTGCGTGAGATTATTGGCAACCAGGTAACTTTAGCTTATGAAGTGGAAGACGGCCGTGCCCTCCACATGCGGCTCACCACCCTCATTGGCGAGCACGATTTTTTCACCCGTTACAACCGTTATAAATTACCGAAACAGTAAACAGTAGCCAGTAAAAGATAATCAGTAATCAGTGATTTGGCCCGAACCATGTTTGACTGATTATGAATCACCTTCTGCGGTAGCCCGCGCTTCAGATTGAATGATGATGGGCTGGAGTGCCGCTTGGGCCTGATCCACGCCTTTCTTGATGGTTTGCAGTCGCGAGAGCTGATCGTGCCAAAAGCTGGAGCCTGCGCTGGCTGCCAGGCCAGTTAAGATAACCCCCGCCGTTAATTCACTGAGCGAAAGTCCAAAACGGCCGAAAAATGCCGCTGGCACAACTACAAGCGTGAGAAAGCTGGAATCCGCCGGGAACAAATCCTTGAGTAAATCCGCTGAATCGATTTGCAGCATGTAAGCCAGGAAAATGCCGACCAGCACCGAGAGGAAGCGGGTGCGCCGGATGCGTTTATTCTCGCGTTCCTTGTCATAGCGCTCCAGGTCGATGAGCTTGGCAGCGGCCTCGGTGCTGTCCTTGATTTGCGGGTCGTACGTTTGCGGTTTTAGGGCAGGATCTTGAATGCGGGGCGCCCGAATCAGCATGCGCTTGAACCAGTTCACAAACTTGCTCCACATTTGGCCAATCCAGCTGCGTACCTCATCCCGCTGTTGTTCCAGTTCAGACAATAGCCGGTTGAGCGACGTGAGGTAAACATCGGTGCCGCGATAGGTACGCAGGTTTTCTAGATATTTTTCGAACTGGCCGATCAGCTGTAGCTGCAATTTTTCGGGCAAACCAAAGGCTAGAATCTGAGGTTTGAGCTGATTTTCGTACATGGAGAGGGCGGCTTCGTAGCTTTCTTCTTGCATGCTGTTGAAGTAGGCGCGGGTCCAGGCCGTTACGCCGTCGGCGATTTCCCCGGTTACCAGCGTGGCGGTGGCCTGATAGAGCTGTTCGGCCGTAACGGCCGTTGCCTGCCGCGCCAGCCGATCAATCGCCCTGTTTGCTTTTTCTACCAGATCACCGCGAGTGAGCGCCACTTGCACCGCTTTGCCCAGCGAGGAAGTGGTGTCAATACGAGCTACGATATTGGCCAGTTCGGTCTGGGTGATTTCTTTGACCTGGTTAATCTGGTCATCCCCAAAATTTTCCAGGCCAACGGCGGCGAGAGCGGCCGTAAATTCCTTCTGGCGCAGATGGTTCACCACGGCTTCGGCCGTAAATGCCGGTTCCAGCAGCTTGTTTAGCTGGTCAATCTGCTTTTCAATTTTTAGTTTGGCTTCGGCAGAGATGCCCAAATCTTCTAGCTGGCCCGGCAAAAAAGCCTGGTATTCTGTCAGCGTTTTGCGGGCATTTGGCTGGCTTTTCAGGCCGAGCGGCTTGCCCATAATGCCTTTAAAAATGTCTACCACAATTTCTGTGCCAATGGCCATAGTGAACATGGTCACCACATATACGCCCAGCGTGGCAAAAATGGCCCCCACGCCGTCGAAAAAGGAATTACCGGTTGTGGTCGGCGAATCTTCAACGGGCTCATCCTGCAGCAGCAGGGCGGGAACAGAACCATTTGGCTGGGGCGAATCCGCATGGGCCAGGGGTGCGAGGATACCCATCAGCAAAAAAAGAACAGCCAGGGCCAGCACAGAAATGTAGGTACGCGACATAGTATTTCTCCTGAAGATGAGGCAAGCGAGTTTTTATTGCCGTTGGCAAATTGTAGCAAGCAATTGAATTTTAGCCTGTCATTCCTGCTTTTGCAGGGGATTCCAGCTTAGAGCGGCCCAAATAAGCGTCGCCACATGTTGGTTTGGAAGCGATATTCGGGATCAACTTTTTGCTTGAGCGCCAGGAATTTGTTGACAGTTTCCGTGCCCAGGTAAGCGCGAGTGACTTCGGGACGCAGGGTGCTGTCTTTGGCCAGGTAGAAACGGCCGTTTGCCGCCAACACAATCTCATCCAATTCCCGAGCTAACGATACCATCCGCTCCCGGTTGCGCTGGGTGATACGGAAATCCATCGCCAGCGAGAAGCCATCCAGCCCGTGGGTTAGCCAGAATGGATCTGGCCGGTGCCGCTTCATCACGGTGAGGAAGTTGGGCAGACCACGCTGCTGGCACAGCTGCAAAATTTGGGTAAAGGCGGCTTCTGCATTTTCCGCCGGGATGAAGGGCTGGTATTGAATCAGCCCGCCGGGACCAAACGGTTTTTTCCAGTCGAGCGAGTCGAGCAAAAAGTGGAAGTGGGCGTGCGGTTCACGGTAGCTTGCCCCGTCTCGCAGTCGCGCGGCGTAAAATTTGCCGATGTTCACGAAGCGCATGCCAAAATGGTTCCAGAACGGCCGTTGAAACCGCCACAGCGCCGAACGGGGGAAAAAGCCCATAATGTCCGGGTCGATGCGTTGGGTTTCCAGGCGCAAAGTTTGCTGCGGATTGGGATCTTCACCTGGTTTGAGGTAAATACCGCGATGCAGTTCACTGCGCCCCAACCGTTGGCCTGTGCTAAACGCATCCAGCCAGCCCACCAAATAATCGGAATTGTGCAGATGGTCTTCAAACCACTGCATGGTGCTGCCTAGGTTGGGTTTTGTCAGCGCTTCTACGTGAAGCAGACCGGAGTACACGCGCTTGAGATGCAGCGTGAGGCTGGTGAAGCAGCCCAGCATGCCAAAGCCGCCAATGGCAGCATGGAAGAGGTCGCTGTTTTGCTCGCGGCTGCATGTTTTAATCTTGCCGTTGGGCAGCATCAGGTCAAATTCGTAGATGTGTTCGCCAAAGGTGCCCATTTTCCAGGCGTTTTTGCCGTGCACATTCATGGCCGCGCCACCGCCGATAGTGATTTTGGCTGTCCCTGTGGCCACAGGCACCCACCAGCCATCTTCGACCACATATTCCCAGACGCGATTAAGGGTTACGCCGGGTTCGACTTTGATACGGCCGTTTTCCGGGTCCCAGTCCAAAATGCGATTCATCCGGGTCAGGTCGAGAACAATGCTCTCGTCGTTCATGGCGGCATCGCCGTAGCTGTTGCCGCCGCCACGCAAGCCAATCGAGCGATTGTTTTGCGCGGCCCACTCAAAAATTTGGCGCAGTTGGGCGACCGTGCTGGGCCGATACACGTAGCCCATGCCGCTGTTGGCGCCGCCCCAACCGGCCACCGCCTCCAACCGATCGGCTGGCAGTGGCTTTTGCGATTGAATTTCTGTTTCGTTCTGAATTGTTTGTTCGATCATGATTTGTTATTTTATGGGACACAGATAAACACTGATTTTCACAGATTTACTGTCTGCCCCAAAGTTACTTATTAAATTGCAAATTTGGCTTTTTATTATTGTCAAAGATCTTGCGTTTTTTTGTCGCCGTTGGACCAAAGTTGAGCAGAAGGCCAATTTCATAAGGTGTTGCTTTAAGATAGTTAAGTAGTTGAGCTTCGTGAATAGGAAGGAGTTTTGGCACTGCTTTTAATTCAACGATTACTTTGTCTTCTATTACCAGATCTGCAAAATAATCACCGATAATTTGGCCACAGTAGCGAACTTTGATCGGTTTCTGATGTTCGACTTTTATGTGTGCAGCTTGCAGTTCAATGACCATTGCTTTTTCATAGACTTGTTCTAAGAAACCGTAACCCAGATGGTTATAAACATTGTAAAAAGCTTGAATAATTGCTCTTGTTAAATCTTCATGTTTATAAATCATGTAGCCCCGGCCCTATCTAAATCAGTGTTTATCAGTGTTAATCTGTGTCCAATTAAAAACTAAGTCGTCTGAAAACGAAGGAGGGAATGTGGCGAATGATGAGCATCAGCAATCGCCAGCGCCCGGGCACGTAGACGGTTTGTTTGCGCCGTTTGGCGGCTTTGAGAATTTGGCTGGCAGCTTCTTGCGGCGAAATGACCCAAAAGGTTCTGGTGGCATTTTCCTCTAGCAGTACCGTGTCTACAAAGCCGGGCTTAATGGTGGTTACACTGATGCCTTGCCGTGTGAGGCGATTGCGCAGCGATTCCAGATAAGTGGCCAAGCCTGCTTTGCTGGTGTTGTAAACAGGTGATCCCACGCGTCCCCGGTCGCCAGCTACGGAGCCGATGCCGACGATTTGTCCCTGTCCGGCCCGCTCAAAGCGCAGCGCGGCCTGGTTGAGCCAGGCGATAGCTCCCAGCAGATTGACCTCAATCATTTTGTGATCTTTTTCAAAGTCGTACTCATTGAGGGTGACGCGGGGCTGTACGCCCGCGTTGTAGATAATCATGTCTAGCCCACCAAGCGCCTGCACGATGGTTTGGAAGAGGGTGGGGATTTCGTCATAGTCGGTGACGTTGTGACTGTAGGGGAGGACGGTATTGGGCGAAACGGCCGTATTTACCGAGTCGCTCAATTCTTGCAATTTTGCTTCACGTCGGGCCACGGCTGCCACGCGGTAGCCATTGTGCGCCAGCTCCCGCACCAGCGCTGCCCCAATGCCCGACGAGGCACCAATGACAATGGCGCACTTTTGCGGTTCTAGGGGGCGGGTTTGGGGTGTGGAAGATGTTGATGTCATAATCTTTGTCTTGCCTTTTGCTTGTTCAGTAATTCACTGAATAGGTGGCATTTTACCACAAATAGGTCACTAAATTCCTGACTGAACCACATCCTTACCATGACTATTAGCATGTTTATAGACAGCAGCCATGGCGCCATGCGTTTCCAAAGCAAGCTGGCGCGGATCATCTTCCGGGCCGGGCTGGACGGTGCGCAGCAAGAACAGCCTGGCTTTGATCGGTTCGGGACGGCTGGCAAAACGCCAAACGGCCGTTAGCAAAGGTTCATCCCGCCAAAACACAATATCCAGCGGCTCATAAATGAAAACTGCGGGAATAAAAGGAATATTGCCCGCCTGAGCAATCTCAAAAGCGCCGTAGCGAAACGGTTTCAGCTCTGTCGGCGGCTGGTAGATGCCGCCCTCAGGAAACAGCGCCACGGCCGGAAATGTGTGCAGATTTTCTAACGCCTGGCGTGCGAGTTCACGCGATTCTTTATTTTCTCGATTGACAAACACGGTGTCTACGGCGCGAGCAATCCAGCCAATAAACGGCCAGTTGGCAATCTCTGCCTTGCTCAAAAAGCGCACAGGGAAGATAGAAACAAGCAAGATGATATCTAGAAACGAAAGATGGTTGGGGAAGATAAACCCATCATGTTTGGTAATGCGTTCCGCTTCCAGAGCGGTAAATTCGACATTAAACAGGGGGAGCAAAAGGCGGCATACGGATGGCAGCAGCCAGGCCGACAGCCTTGCACCCCGCACGCGCAGGGGAATCCAGGCGGTGGCCAGCACCAGCAGCGTCACCACGATAAGAAGTAGGAAAAAAGCGAGGAGCCGTAGTGTGCCGCGAATGATTCTCATAGAGGTTGCCTTTTAGGGTGATGGGTAAAGAACGGCCGTTAATTCTGCGTGTACCTTTTCTGCCAAAGTGATTGGGTCGTCTTCAGGGGTAGGATGGTGGGGTTGCAGGGGTTGTAGCTTCACTTCAATGCGCTCCGGCTGGCTGGACAGGCGCCACAGGGCAGCCACAATGTTCTCCTTGCGCCGCCAAATAGCAATTTCCGGATGGTTATAAGAGGCGGCGATGGGCAAAAAAGCAAAGCCACCCTGGGTCACAATCTCAAACGCGCCGTAGCGGAAAGGCAGCAGCTGGTCACCTGGTCCCCGCTTGCCTTCCGGGAAGATGGTGATGGGCGGAAAGGTGTTCACCTGTGTCAGCGCCATTCGCGCTTCGCGCCGTGATGCCTTGTCGCCGCGCTGCACAAAGACGCAGCCCACCGCAGCGGCAATCGGTCCCACTACGGGCCAGCCACGAATTTCTGCTTTGGCCAGGAAGCGCGTGGGCATGAGGCTAAACAAGGCCAATACTTCCAGGTATGAAACATGGTTGGGAAAGAAAAAGCCATCAAAGCCAACTAATTGTTCTTTTTCCTCGCAGTTAACGCGCACATTCAGCACCCAAAGAATCGCCCGCACCATGATTTGGGCCAGGCGTAAGGAAAGGGGCACATCTTTAATGGTAATGGGTAAAAACGAGGTGAGAACGATGAAGACGGCAAAAAAAGTGAGAATGAGCGCAGAAAGTGATAATCGGTAATAGCCGCGAATAAATGACATGGGAACCCTCAACTGTGTTACAAGAGGTAAATGGGATTGCTGTAAATCCAGCCGCGTTCCTGGCCTTTATAGTTTAGCGAGCATTCGACGCGATAAGCGCCGCGTTCTGTGGGGATGTGGGTCAGGTGCGTGTCGTTGTTGATGCTGGCGACAACTTCGCCATGCCGAACCAGGCGAATGTTGCAGCGTGTGGGTGTGCTAATTTGCAGCGTAGCCCCGGCATCCAGGTGTGCTGCCTCACCCATAATGCTTTTGCCTTTGCTGGCGGCACTAAAACGAAAACCTTTGGTGCTGTGGGGCAGGTCGTAACCTATCCAGCTGTTGCCCTTGCCGATGGCGCGCAGGATCATCTTTTTGTCCTGTGTGAGATCGCCGGTTAACGGCCGTTCCAACAAAATATGTGTGTTCACCGCGCGAAATAAAAATTCATAGGGGAAAATAATGCGCTTGAATGGGCCAAAGCTCATGGGGGTGGCGTGGGCGTCGCTGTTGCCTACGCCCGTGATCCGCTTCCCTTGGGCCAATAGTTCATCCCATAAGGCCAGCGTGTGCGGCTGTGGCCCAACAATAAATTTGTCGGGATTAAAGGCCAGGCGAACGGCCGTTAGCTTGTCAATCAGATCAATTTGCACGGGTAGGCTTTCCAACGCTTCTACCAACGCATTGATGAAGCTGGACATATAGTTCCAGATTTCTAGCCCGGTAAAGTTATCGACGGGCCAATCATGCCAGCCCAGATTGGGGTAGGGGAAGAGGCGGCAATCTTTTTCATGAGGATGGGCCAGAAAGCTGTAGCCACCGCGTGCGTTTACTGCGTCGATGAGCTGCTGCGGATTGGGGGCGCATTCGGCCATTTCGGCTTCAGCCCCGTATACCAGCAAGTGACTGGCTTGCGGTTCCCGCCGGACGTTATGTACTTCTTCGCCAGCAAGCAGGAGGAGACGGCCGTTTTCATCCCCGTAATAGCCTTCTAACCCGTCCACCCACACGTTGTGGTCCGTAACGATGATGAAATCCAGCCCGGCGGCGATTGCGTCCTGCGCAATTTCCG
Organism: Ardenticatenaceae bacterium; assembly: GCA_020634565.1. Lineage (GTDB taxonomy): Bacteria > Chloroflexota > Anaerolineae > Promineifilales > Promineifilaceae > Leptofilum. The sequence goes on along the minus strand of JACKBN010000002.1, from coordinate 741,514 downwards.
CGTGCCATTTCTCCCCGTCGCTATAGGGCGTGTGCATATGCATGTTACCCGCGAGTTCTATCATTGCTTGATTCCAGTCGTCCCTCTTCTCGCGGACGAGCGGGGCAATGCTATCATTTTTGTAATGGTTTTCCAAGTTGGCTGAGAGCGATTACAAAACAAAATGGATAATGAAGGGTAGGTGATGTGGGGAACGGCCGTTATCTTTCCAGGTAGCGACCGTTGTCTATTACTCTTCTAGCAGTAAAACCATGATAATGCTGGGTGGAGTTATTGATTCACCAATTCTTATAGAGTTCATTCATCGAGCGAAACAGGGTCCCGTTTCGATGGTGAGGTAGACAGCAAAAAGCCGCCCCAAGTTGTCCCAGGACGGCCGTTTCACACGCTAGCTGCTTCTATAAGCCGTAGCTGATCATGTCGTCATTTTCTTTTATGGTTACTCTTCAACCCTTGACCATGTTTCTTCAATATCTTCTTTGGTCAAGCGCATGACATCATCAGAAACAAACTCAACATCTCTATATGTTGGGTTGGCTGGATCAAACCCCGCGGCAATGTTTACTCGATTGCCTTCAACTGACCATTCGGCTCCATAGCTGAGCGTACCAATTTTGACGATCATGGTGCCATCTTCAAGAAATTCCCATGTTGCGGGAACCTCTTCCCCGTTTGTTGATGTTTGTAGGCCCGACCATTCGCCAATAATTCTTTCTTCAATCGGTGCATCACCACCGCCACATGCAGCCAGGATGATAAGCAATAAGACAAACGAAACGAGTTTTTTCATGTTTGAATTTTCCTTTGGATTAGTTTGAGAAAGACGTTGCAGCCTTCAGTTTAGCCGTTCAACTTGCTAAAAATCAAGTTGTCGGCCTTGTAAGATCAGCGTACAAATCGATGCAACACGTATACTGGCAAAATCCGCGCTTCGCATATAGGTTACCTGTGGGCTTTTTGCGATGGTTTCCTAAGTGGTGGAGAGCACTTATAAAATGGCAAATGAGTCGTGTGAAATGCGGGGGAACGGCCGTTAGCACTTTTGTACTAGTTGCCGGTGTAAGAGACGGTTTGAAACAATTTTTGTAAGCCCTGAATTTTATAAAACAAGAAGTAATGTGAGAATTTGAGCCGATTCTATAATCATAAAGTCCACACAAAACACTGTATTTTGGACTCGGGGGAATCATGAATTTCAAACCAACTATGACAACTATTAAACGTCTTATTGCCGCTGCTGCCTTGGCCGCTGTGCTATTGGCTGGAAGTGGTCTGCTGCCAGTCGCTAACCAAAGCGAAGGAGTAGCTATTGCCGACTCCGATGGGGCAGCCAACAACGATTCTATGCGGGATCTACCTTGGATTGTAGTTCCTAACGGCAATTTCTGGAGCGGCTAAGAAAAGTTAAACTTTGGCACCAATGGACCAAGACTCTTCATTAAAGTTGAAGCGTCACGATTTTGGGTCGGTTACAAGAAAACAAAATACACGTTGGCCATGTCCATCTCAAAGTGGTGGGTAAATTGTATTGTTATTAGCTCTGTAAGATTTTCATGTTTTTATGGTGCTATTCATAGTATATTTACCCATTTTTTATCTTTTTTGAGAGGACATTATGTTATTCCTGAAGAACGAGGGACAAGAAGGGCAAGGGTTAATGGAATACGCTCTTGTTCTTGTCCTGATAGCGGTGGTGATCATTGCGATCCTTTCGCTGTTTGGCCCTCAAATTGGCAACATGTACAGCCGTGTCACGTTTGGTTGGTGATGTTATAGCCAACTAAGCTGAAAAAAGGCGCTCCCTTGTTGGGGGCGTCTTTTTTTTTGCCCGGTGTTATAATCTGTGCCGTATGAGTTTGCCTACCCTTGAGACGCTAGTTTCCTATTTAACCATCGTAGCCGCCGTTATGGGCGCGCTGTTGGCGGCGTTGTGGCTGAGCCTGGTGATTTGGGCATTTCGCGATATGCGGGCCCGTTCACGCGATCCTTTTGCCCAGATTTTGGCGGCTTTATTGGTAGCCGCATTGCCTGTGGTGGGTATTGTCATCTACTTTATTTTGCGGCCGCCAGAAACATTGGCTGAAGCATACGAGCGGGCATTGGAAGAAGAAGCGCTGCTGCAAGAGATTGAAGAACGGCCGCATTGCCCTGGTTGTTCCCGCGTGATTGATGACAAATGGCTGTTGTGCCCTTACTGCCATACTCGCCTGAAAAAAGCGTGTCCTGACTGCAATTCTTTGCTGGAGCTGCAATGGAATTTATGCCCTTACTGTGGCAACCATGCGGTTGATCCGTACAAAGCGAATGTGGTGGATACGGCCGTTGCCCCACCTGAACCACTGCCAGAACCAGAAGAAAGTGAAACAGAATCCACAGTAAATCCCGTGGGTGAAACTGAACTGTAATCGAGTCAATGATTTATTGAGCCGCTGAACATTGCCCAATCATTCGGCGGCTTAACAAAAAACATGTCACAATCCAGTGCGATTCAGCTAGAAAATGTCAGCAAAATATTTGGCCGTCGTCGTAAACGGGTGGAGGCGGTGCGTCAGCTTAGCCTGGACGTTTCTGCCGGGCAGGTGTTTGGCTTTTTGGGGCCAAACGGGGCGGGCAAAAGCACCACTATCCGCATGATGATGGATTTGATACGGCCGTCTGCCGGCAGTGTCCTCTTGTTTGGCCAACCGGTGCAAAACAACCTGCCTTTGCTGCGCCGGGTGGGCGCATTGGTTGAGGGCGCGACTTTTTACGATTTCCTCACCGGACGCAAAAATTTGGAGGTGCTGGCCCGCAGCGGCGGTTGTTACGATGAGGCGCGTATCCAGACGCTGCTGGAGCAGGTGGGCATGGCCGGTCGAGCCGATCGTCGGGTGCAGGGATATTCTACGGGCATGAAACAGCGTCTTGGCCTGGCGGCGGCTTTGCTCAACGACCCGGATTTGGTGATTTTGGATGAGCCAACCAATGGACTGGACCCGGCAGGCATTCAGGATGTCCGCCACTTTATCCGCAATTTGGCGGAGAAACAGGGCAAGACGGTCTTTTTGTCTAGCCATTTGCTGAGTGAAGTGGAACAGGTTTGCGATCAGGTTGGGATTATTAGCAACGGCCGTTTGGTGCAAACGGGCAATGTGGCGGAACTGCTCTCTTCCCAGGCAGTTATCCGGCTGGAAGTAATGCCTGCGGACCGGGCGTTGGGTTTGCTGCTGCCCAAATGGCCTACCAAGGAAAACGGCCGTTGGCTAGAAGTGCAAGCCCCGCGTGAAGCCGGGCCAGAAATTGTGCAGCAGCTAGTGGCTGCCGAAGTGCAAATTTTCCAGATGGTGGTGCAGCAGCAAAGCCTGGAAGATCTGTTTTTGGCGGCAACGGCCGATTCCCCTGGGGAGGATTCAGAAAATGCGTGATGCCTTGGCTGCCGAGTGGCGTAAATTGTTGGGGCATACCAAAGCCGTTGCTTTTCTGGTGTGGATCTATCCCATTGGTGCATTGATTTTGGTGCTCTTGATAAACATTTTGCCCGGCCTGTTCATTGAGGCGGCCCGCGATTTGGCAGTGGCCAGTCCACCGCTGTGGACAGAGGATTTGCTTTCGGTGTGGAATGCGATGAATGGCTTTCCCGGTGGCACCTTTTTGCGCATGCCTTTTTTGGCGTTTATTGCCACGGCGTTTGCTGGTGAATATCAGTGGGGCACCTGGAAAAACATTGTGCCCCGCCAATCTCGCACGACCCTCATTTTGAGCAAGTTTCTGGTTTTGGGCTTTCTCATGCTGCTGTCTTTGACGCTCACTTCTCTGGTGGTAACGGGTGGTGGTTGGCTGCAAACCCTGTTGGTGGATGTACCCTACGGACCTGCTTTGTCTGAAGTTGATGTGGCAACTTATTTGCAGGGGCTGCTCATGCAGGTGTTTGTGACGTTTGTGGGCACGCTGATTGTGGCGGCTTATGCTGCATTGATTGCCATGTACAGCCGGTCCATTATTGCCAGCTTGTTGCTGAGCGTCGGCGTAAGCATTCTGGAATTTTCTGCCTCACTGCTGCTGCTGCTGGTGAGTCAGGTGTTGCAAAAACCTGAAATGGTGAATGTGGTCGTGGGCAGCCCTACGTACAATTTGGAGAATGTGCGCAGTTGGGTGGTGGATGGCGTGGGGTCTAATTTTGGTGGGTTTCCGGGCTTTACGGCCGTACTGCCCATGTGGGCCTCTCTGCTGATTTTACTAGCCTGGTTAGTGGGCTTATTGGGGGGAACCGCGTTACTTTTCCGCCGCCAGGATATCAATAGTTAAAAAAAATCCCCGAAACTTGGTTAAGCTTCGGGGATTTTGACGTTTTGTTTAGTCGCCACCTTCTGTGAGGGTGGGCTGGTTGTGCAGCTTGACCGGCTTATTCTCTTTTGTTTTCAAACGCAGCTGTAAGAAATCCACAATTACGGCGAAGGCCATTGCAAAGTAGATGTAGTTCTTCAGATGCAAATCTTCGGCTGCTTCGTGTGCCCAGCCTTCGATAACCAGCATAGAGCCGATGAGGATGAGGAACGAGAGCGCCAAAATCTTCATGGAGGGATGCCGCTCGATGAAAGCGCTGACCTGGCCTGAGAAGATGACCATGATGACCGCGGCCAAAATGATGGCAGAAATCATCACCACCAGCGAATTGGAGATGCCAACGGCCGTAATCACCGAATCCAGCGAGAACACCACATCAATCAGTAATACCTGGGCAATCATGCCGGACAGGGTAAGCTTGCCCTCACTGACGGAGTGCGATCCGACGTCTTCGGTATCGAGCTTCTCGTGAATTTCGTAGGTGCTTTTGCCAATGAGGAAGAGGCCACCTAGCAGCAAAACCAAATCCTTACCGGATATATGGTTGCCAAAGATGGTGAGCAGGTGCGTGCCTTCCAAACGCTGTACCCAGGTGATGGCCAGCAGCAAAATAATACGGCTGATAACGGCAAAGCCAATACCTAACTGGCGACCTCTGGCTTGCTCATGTTCAGGCAGCTTGCCTGACAAAATCGAGATAAAGATGACATTGTCGATGCCCAGCACCGTTTCCAACGCCAGCAATGTTAAGAAGGCCACAAAGTTTTGTGCGGTAAATAAATCAGCCATTTCTCTCCCTCAAGAAATTGTGTATTAAAAGATGGATAATGATGCCATTGAGACGGCCGTCTGTCAACGCGCTACTCAATGACAACCTGATCCAGATTCGCTTCTGCTTCTGGGTATTGCGGATTCATGTCGCGTAATGTTTGCACAATGGTGCGCATAATGGTGAGATTGCGATACCATTTTTGGTTGGCGGGCACTACATACCACGGTGCCCACTCTGTGCTGCATTGCTGTAACATCTCCTCATAGGCGGTCATGTAATGGGGCCAGAACTTGCGTTTTTCCAGATCCTCCAAAGAAAATTTCCAATTTTTCTCTGGCTCATCCAGTCGTGATTGAAACCGCTCTTTTTGCTCATCTTTTGAGATGTGCAGATAAAATTTTAGGATTCGCGTGCCGGTGTCATGCAGCAGCTTTTCAAAATTATTGATTTGCTCGTAGCGTGGCCGCCATACGGCTTCTGGCACGATGTCATGCACCCGAACCACCAACACATCTTCGTAATGAGACCGATTGAACACGCCAATCATGCCTTGGGCTGGTACCGCTTTGTGGATGCGCCACAAAAAGTCGTGTGCCAGCTCTTCTTTTGAAGGCACTTTAAAGGAATGCACGCGCACCCCCTGGGGATTGACGCCCTTGAGGATGTTGCGAATGGTGCCGTCCTTGCCACCAGCGTCCATCGCTTGCAGCACAATCAGCAGCTTTTGTTTGCCTTCAGCATATAGCTGCCGCTGCAGCTGGACGAACTCTTTACGCAGCGCCTTAAATTCGGTTTCAGCCTCATCCCGGTTGGGATGAAACTGTTTTCCATCTGTAGGGAGAGCTTCCAGGTTAAACGGCCGTTCCGCCATTAAGCGATGAGTGTGGGGCATAACGATTCCTTTTGTCGCCTTATTTGTCATTCAGGATGCGAAATACTGTAACAAAAAAAGTTCAATTGCAAAATGTTGAGATGCGATCAGCCATCTGTAACAGTTAGCGTAAGTTCAACTTCCTATTATAAAAAAGTCATAAAATTTGTTCTTGTAATGCAATTCGTGCCTGTCTTTTAATTTCGTCAGATCTATCAAAATGAGACATCTGACTCTCGAACTGGCCAACCATTTATCCTTACAACTTCATATGCTTATTTTAGAGAGAGGAAGGAGGTGATGCGCTTCATTTGTTTGCTTATTTTATAAATTTGCAGACGCAATGTTCCGCTGTGTTTGCTAGTCCTTGTAATGTTTGGAGGAAAACATGAAAAAGTATCGTTTGGTAATTTTACTGGCAGTTTTGTTTGGTATTTTGGTTGCTGTTCCCGCTGCTTTTGCGGGTACAACCGTTCCTGGCCATGATGGCAAATGGGATGCTGACGACAATGGTTACCCAGATGAAGGAGTGAAAGTCAATGGACATTACACGTCTTTGTACGCCTATGACGCCAATGGTGATTACTACTGGGATTTGGGAGACGGCCGTATTCAAGGCACTGTAGGCTCTGTAGCCGAGCTTGATCAGGCGACCCTTACAAGCTGTGATTACGTGGTTAACTACCGTGGTTCATTTGAGAATAATCCCTTTATGGACTCTGGCTGGATTCAGAATCACATTAATTGCAGCGGCTATGATGACAATGGCCAGTACAACTACCTGATTGTCCACGAAACAGACCCGCGCTACACGGGCAATCCCGACTGGGCTATTTGGGGCACCTGGGAATATCACGTTTATACCATCAGTGGTCAGGGAAATCTGGTTCGCCCGATGAACCATGTGGGTGGCTAAATTTCTTTTGCTAATAGTTTGATTTGAGCCGGCGCAGCGTTTGGTTGCGCCGGCTTTTCGTTTTTGAGAGGCTAAGGGCTTTTAGACGCTTATGGCTTCCAGGGTGGAGGAGGCCAAAACTTTTTCTGGCCCCGTGGTGGATAGTGTCAACAAAAAGGTGGTGCCTTGGGGACCAGAATCCAGAATTTCTATTTTTTCCCCATGATTGTCTTGCACCATCTTGCAGAAGGCGAGGCCCAACCCATTGCCGCGTTCCACCTGTTCACCAGTGGCAAACTTGTGGAAGAGGCGCGGGCGCAAGTTGGCCGGGATGCCAGCGCCTGTGTCTGAGATGGTCAGTTCGATGGGGTGGTTGGGTTGAAGACGGCCGTTTCTCAACCCAATAGCTATCGTACCACCCTCAGGCGTAAACTTCAGCGCATTGCCCACAATATTTTGCAAAACACGGCCCATCAGTTTGCGGTCTGCCCACACCGGTGGGAGGTCGTTAGGGAGGCTCACTTCGAGCAAAATATTCTTTTCTGTGGCGATGGGCGTTTGTACATTCAGTATTTCATTAACCAGGGCACGCAAATTAAACGATTTATATTCAATCGGCATTTTGCCATTTTCTAACTGGCTAATGTCCAGAATCTGATTAACCAGATCCAGCGTTCTTTCGGTGATGCTTTGGGCGCGTTCAACCAGCGAGAGGCTGTTTTCTGACATCTCTTTCCGGCCCGTCATCATGAGCAGGTCGAGCGACATTTTGGTAGCCCCAATCGGATTGCGCAAATCATGAACCATGGTGCGGGTTAGATCATCACGCATTCTTTCGAGCAGTCGCTCATCCGTCACATCACGCAGCAGCAATAGATGGCCAATGGACTGCTCATCGGCATTCACGGGAATATTTTGCCAGCAAATAATTTTCCCGTTCAGCTCAAATTCACCGGTTTTCATCTCTTGCTCAACAGGAATCATCTGCATCTGCCGCACTTCTTGGGCGTACTTTTCTTTTAGCGGTTTCAACACGCGGGCCAGCGGCAGATCGTACCATTCAGTGGGCATATCTGGCTGCGCCAGCATTTGCTGCGCCATTTCATTGCCAATCAGGATGCGGCGGTTGGTTCCCACAAGAATAATGCCATCCCGACTGGCCTGGATGAGGGCGTTCAGGCGACCTTGCTCTTCGTCAATTGCCTGGAACAGGTTGGCGTTTTCGATGGCGATGGCGGCATGCTGGGCGATGGTGCGTGCCAGGCCGATCTCTTTCTGGGTAAAATCACGTTTGCCACGGCTGTTCCACAGCTCCGCAAACGCGATGGTTTTATGGCCCACATGCAGGGGCAGGGTCACGATCGGATTGACTTCACCGTTTTGGGCCGCGCCATTTTTATTTTTAGGATTATTGAGAATGAGGGTTCTTTTGAGCTTGTCGGTGAGGTGGTTGGTATTGATTTGCTGCCGCCATTGTTCGCACCGGGTACGCTCTTCTACAGTCGCGTCGTCGGAATGGAAGCGGGCCAAAATTTGGGACCGTTTGGTGGTCGATTCGTAGGCGTGAATCAGCACGCTGGTGGCATGGACGGCCTCGCCCATTTGCTGAGCAAGCTGTTCCAACAGGGTAGGCAGGTCCAGCGTGGAGGTGATGGCTGCTACTGCCTGCCGAATGGCGGTTTGCTCACGCAGCTGCAACTTGGTTTGATTATGCAACTGGGCATTGCTCAAGGCCAGGGCGCATGCTTCAGCTAAAGATTCAGCCAGCCAGGATTCTTCGGTGTTAAAAACGGCCGTCTTCGCATCCTGCGCGACAAATACCCCCAATTTTTCCTTCTGATAGATCATGGGTACAACAATCATGCTGTTGAAGGGCAGTGCCTTCTCTTTAGTCGTCAGAGCTTTCATGTTGGCAACCGTTTTGGTTTTCCCGGAAATGAAAGCATCTTGAATGATGTCCTGAACTTTTTTGGATTCGGCGAGCAGCAGAGCGTTTTGGGCATTTTTGCAGGTTGTGGCTTCCACAACAAAGCCAGTTTCATCTTCTTTGGGCACGATGATGTGAACGGCCGTCCAGGCAATATGCTCCTGAATAATATTCACCGTGTTTTGAATCACCGTCTGGGAATCCAGATGCAAATTTAACTGGCGCAGGACCTGATACAAGGTCTTTTGTTGGGCGGCGTGCTGAATTTCCAGCTCGGAAATGCGCACATTTTCCAGCGCCAAGGCCAATTGGTTGGTAGTTGCTTCCAGCACTTCAGCCATTTCTGGCTTAAAGTAGTCTGGCTGCGAATGCTCAAGCATGAGAATGCCAATTAGATGTTCTTTGTTGATGATAGGAATTGCCAGCACAGATAATGTTTCCCGCGCATTGTGCCCTGCTTTCACCCAGCGATCGTCTTCATTCGTATTCCGAATAATGACCAATGACTTATGTTTTAATATCCAGCCTAATAACCCGGTGGTGATTACTTGTCTTAGAAAACCTTTTAGGGTTGCGTCTGGCGTTGCATCATGCGAGAAGTAAATATGGACGATTTCTTTCCGTTCATTAAACAGAAACAGGCTGCTGTTTTCAGCGCCAGCCAGTTCAGCGGTGGCGTTTACTGCATTTTGGAATCGGACTTTCGGTTCCAGGCCTTCCGCCAGGGCACGGGCAATTTTGGCAATCCCTTCAAAGATGGCCTTTTGATGGGCCAGGGCTCTTTCCGCTTGTTTGCGTTCGGTAATGTCGCGTAAGGCGATAATCCACCCACGCTGAACATCCAGCTCCCCTTTTACTTTGGAAAGGCTGATGTCGTAAGAACGGCCGTTAAACGTCAGATCAAAAACGGATGCGCTGGTGGCTTCCATAATGCGCTTGTAGGTGGCTGTAAGCTCTGGCTTGCTGCGAATGACCGAGAGGATATGTTTGCCAATCACCTCGTTGGCGGCTTTGCCCACAATCAAACTGGCTGCCGGATTAATGTCGATGATGCGCTGCTGGTTGTCTAGAACCATCAACCCATCCCGAATGCTGCCAACGGCCGTTTGTCGGGCAATCGGATTGATATCAAACAGTTCCAACCGGTAGATGCCCCAGGCCACCAGAAAGCCACTGACGGCAAATGCATAGGGCGTTAAATCCAGGCCAGGAATTGGCACCAGATCAAGCAAATAGATGAGATTGCCAATGAGCGGAATGAGCGGCAAGAATGCCAGCAGCCTGACCCGCCAGTGATGCCGGGCATGGATGCTGTTCAGGTGAACCAACAAAATGAAGGAGCCAACCACCACGTAAATTTGGGCAATAATGTTAAACACCCAAAACCAAATGCCATGCGTAAGCTTCATGATGACAATGGGGCCGGAATCGTCCAGCGTCATGTGCTGCCAGATCAGGCCGTGCCACTGGTTGGTAATGGCCAGCATCAGGGTGACAATGGGGACAACGGAGAGGAGGATGACATGCTTTTGGGTAAGCCAACGGCCGTAACCAGAAAATTTGAGGGCAAAGGTGAGCCAGAAGAAGGGAACGGCCGTAATGCCAATATATTGCACCTGAGCCATGACCAACTTTCTGCTAAGTGGTTCAAGTGAAAGTTCAGCCGCGTAACCAAAAGTCCAAATAAACAAGAAAAATAGCAGCAGCGTAATCTCCACCGTCCAGTTAGCATGTCGCCGTTTGGACCAGGTGAAGATGGCCAGCACGCCAGTAAGCATGCCAATAAAAATTAGCGGTAAGACGGCCGAAAAGAGAGCTAAGGGTACTTGGTTCATTTGAATATAATTGCCAAATCAAATGGGTGACATGACAAAATCAGAAAAGTCACTTGTCTTTGCGTAATAGCAAACCACTGGCTCGCATAAAAAAATCATAACAAACAAAAACTTAGCGTTAAATAAGACATTTCTGCTAACAAAAGTTTTACGATTCCAAAATTTCGACCTATACTAAAGAAAGAGAAATTTACTCCACTGGCCGGTATTTTTACCAGGCTAGATGACCCGACTAATCATGGCTATAGCCTGATTCAATACCAGTAACTCATTCAACCCATTCATATTCCCGTAAGGAGGTTTTTTAATGGCAGATAACGATGGCATGACAGGTGATGTGTACTATCCCGCACCTGAAATTATCCAACGAGCACATGTTCCAGATTACGAGAAAGTTCATGCAGCTGCTACGGCCGATTTAGCCGGATTTTGGGGGAAAATCGCTGCTGAGAATTATGAATGGTACAAGCCTTGGGAAACTGTGCTGGATGATAGCAATGCCCCCTTCTACAAATGGTTTGTTAATGCCAAAGTGAACATCATCCACAATGCCCTGGATCGGCACATGCGCACCGCCACGCGCAACAAAGCTGCCCTCATCTTCGAGGGTGAAAAAGGAGACAGCCGCGTCTACACCTACCAGCAGCTCAACCACGAAGTTTGCAAATTTGCCAGCGTCCTCCGCTCGATGGGTATTGGCAAAGGGGATCGGGTCACCATTTATATGGGCCGCATCCCGGAACTGATGATTGCCATGCTGGCCTGTGCCAAAATTGGGGCAATGCATTCTGTTGTTTATGGTGGCTTTTCTACCGAAGCGCTGCTAGGCCGCATTGACGACAGCCGTTCCAAGCTGCTTATCACCTGTGACGGTGCCTGGCTGCGCGGTGATATTATTGAGCTCAAGAAAATCGCCAACGAAGCGGTTGATCGGGCTGGAACCATTCAATCCGTCATTTGCGTGAAGCGCACCGGGCACGATGTGGAAATGGTACACGGCCGTGACTACTGGTATCACGATCTCATGAGCTTACCGGTCGCGGATGCCAGCGCCAAAACCGAGGTGATGGATGCGGAAGATCCGCTGTTTATCCTGTACACCTCTGGTACCACCGGCAAGCCCAAAGCGATTTTGCACACACATGGCGGTTACATGGTGTGGACATCGACTACCTTGAAATGGGTATTTGATATTCGGCCGGAGGACATTTGGTGGTGTGCGGCGGACCCTGGCTGGATTACTGGCCACAGCTACATTGTTTACGCGCCGCTGATTTTGGGGGCAACCAGCTTCATGTATGAAGGTGCGCCAACGCATCCATATCCGGATCGCTGGTGGTCGCTAGTAGCCAAATACCACATTACCATTCTGTACACGGCACCTACTGCCATTCGCGGCCTGATGCGCTTTGGCGAAAGCTGGCCCGATAAGCATGATCTTTCCAGCCTGCGCCTACTTGGTTCCGTGGGTGAGCCGATCAATCCAGAGGCCTGGAAGTGGTATTACCGCGTCATCGGCAAGGAGCGCTGCCCCATTATGGATACGTGGTGGCAAACAGAAACGGGCGGCTACATGATTACGCCGTTACCCAGTGTGCCGCTGAAGCCCGGTTCTGCCACCCGCGCCTTCCCCGGTGTGCAGATTGATGTGGTTGATGAAGAAGGTGATCCCGTTCCTGCCAATGAAGAAGGGTATTTGGTGGTAAAAAGCCCCTGGCCAGGCATGCTGCGCACCATCTTCCAGGACCCGGACCGGTATGTAACGCAGTATTGGTCGCGTTTTGCTGACCAGGGTTGGTACCTGCCGGGCGACAGCGCCAAAAAGGATGAGGATGGCTACATTTGGGTAATCGGCCGTATTGACGATGTGATTAAGGTGTCTGGCTACCGGCTGGGCACGGCCGAAATTGAGAGCGCCCTGGTGAGTCACGAGGCGGTGGCCGAAGCGGCCTGCATTGGTGTGCCCGATCCGAATGAGGTGAAGGGTAATATCATCAAGGCGTACTGCATTTTGCGGCAGGGGTACGAACCCAGCGAGAAGCTCTCGATGGCCTTGCGTGATCATGTTGGCCACGAGATGGGGCCGATTGCCAAACCCGCGACAGTGGAGTTTGTGGATAGTTTGCCCAAGACTCGCTCTGGCAAGATCATGCGCCGCATTCTCAAGGCCCGCGTCATGGGTCAAGACGAAGGGGATTTGTCTACCCTGGCGGATTAGCCTGGATTTAGTTTGGTGAGCAAGGGCTGGCGTTTGTACGAACGCCAGCCTTTTTTTGTGCCAGGTTGCCGGTGCAGCGAACTTCTTTGTGGCAGTATCAAACGGCCGTAACGCAGCTGCTGCCGATCGGTTTAGTTAAGGAGACAGGAATTTTCAGTCAAATACAGTAAAATGTGGCTTGCGAGTGGCAAAAACGGCCGTTTACCCCCATAATTACTGATACGTGACAATTATCACCTCCACTTTCCGCCTATTGTTACTATTGTGATTTGCCTAAAACTATGAATATAGGCACCAGATTTTGTTAGACCTCACCCTTGGAAGAAAAGGAAGTTGGACCTCATGACTGTACATTTGTATTTTTCGCTCATCCCTGAAGCTCTCATTGCTTCCATGCTGCCGCCTGATGAATTTGGCACCTATTATGCCGTTGGCACCCACAAAAAACTCCATGGCCAGGCCATGTTTATTGAACTGGACCCGGATTTCCGGCACGAATTTTTTAAGATTGACGCCGGTATCGAGCGTTGTGTGCCGCATCCAAACGGTATGCCAAAACGCTCTGTATACATTTCCACCTATCGTGTGTTGGAGCATGTACCTGTTGAAGCCATGCAGAAGCTTTATCTAGTTACGTCCTATGGTGAAGTATTGGGCCTGGATCCCAGCCCGACTTTGCCGGGAAAATTGGATGAGTTAAACATGTATCAGGAAATTGCTCCTGTGCATCCCCTGGTGGTCAGTACACTGAATCCCAAGCAATATTACGAATTCCTGACCCAAAATCCGAACAGCCTGGTTCATTTTCCTGCGGTTTGTTTTGTAGACTTGCAGCTGGGTGAACTGGCTGAAGATCCTGAGCACGGCGCGATTCGTGACTTGCCCTATGGTTTTATCCACCACCTGCGGGAATGTTTGCTGGAGGTGCGGGGAAAACAGATTCATTCCAAGATTGTGAACCGTGTGGAATCAGTTGAGTATCCTTATCGCATGATCAAGAATGGTATTTATCTGGGCAATGGCGATAACTTTGTTTACTATCCATTGCCATCGCGGGATGAACTGCGCGGCAAATATTACCGCTGGTGGCGTTCGGCCAATCAGGGTTGATTTTAGCCAATCATGTTGATGTAAAGAGCCTGAAAATCACTTTTTAGGCTCTTTTTTTGTGGTACGGCCGTTGCTAAAGACGGCCGTTTCTCCCCGTTCTACCCCCTGTAATGATTTTTGACATAGCTTGTGCAATTCGTTACAATCGTGCGTCCATGCCTCCACCTCTGGGGGCATTTTAAATCCAAACAGAGAAAAGCGGGTCTAGTGTTAAGGTGAACGTTTTTGTTACAGGCAAAGGTCGCGTTTGCTTTAACCCACGTGTTTAGCTGCAATGTTTATTTACAGCGAACACCTAGCCCGCTTTTTATTTGTCCAAATAGTTTGATTTAAGATTTTAGAGAAGAGGAGGCGAAAGACAGTTCATGCAACACGCATTTTTTCTAGCACAAGCGGCAAATGAACGAGCCAGTCTGCCCTGGTTATGGTGGCTTGGTCCCATTGGCGCTGTTTTGGCTCTGGGTTATGCCTGGTACTTTTATTCGCAGGTAATGAAAGAAAGTGAAGGCACGCCCAAAATGATCGAAATTGCCCAGGCGGTACGTGAGGGCGCCATGGCATATTTGCGGCGTCAGTATCGGGCTGTAGGTCTGGTATTTGGTGGCTTGTTTATCATTTTTGTTATTTTAGCGCTGCTGGATCTGCAAAATCCGATTGTTCCAGTAGCTTTTTTGACTGGTGGCTTTTTCTCCGCATTGTGCGGCTTCTTTGGTATGAAGACGGCCACCAACGCCTCTGCGCGGGCTGCTAATGCTGCTCGTGGTAGCCTGAACGGCGGCTTGCAAATTGCTTTGCGCGCTGGTGCCGTGATGGGTTTGGTTGTTGTTGGCTTTGCCCTGTTGGACATTACTGTTTGGTTCCTGATCCTGTATTTCATTCCCCCCGCTGAATTTATCCGCGAAGCGATTAATCCGCTGCCCCAAATTACGGCCACAATGCTGAGCTTTGGTATGGGTGCTTCTACGCAGGCGCTCTTTGCCCGCGTGGGTGGTGGCATCTACACCAAGGCCGCTGACGTTGGCGCTGACCTGGTTGGTAAGGTGGAAGCTGGTATTCCAGAAGATGATCCGCGTAACCCCGCCACCATCGCCGACAACGTAGGCGACAATGTGGGTGATGTGGCTGGTATGGGTGCCGACTTGTACGAATCCTACGCTGGCTCCATTTTGGCAACGGCCGCTTTGGGTGTGGCTGCGGTTATTGTGGGTGGTACTGACTTGTTTGGTGGCGATACCCCCAGCGTGGTGCAGCAGATGGATTTGCAGCTGAAGTATATGGCCGCGCCGATTGTCATCGCTGCTATTGGTGTGGCGCTGTCTATCATGGGTGTGTACCTGGTACGCGCTGATGATGGGGCAACCCAGGGCCAGCTGATTAATGCCTTGAGCCGCGGTTTGTATGGCAGTTCCATCGGCATTGCTCTGTTGTCACTGCCCGTCGTTATCATTCTGGAGCTGCCCAACTGGTTCCAGGTATGGCTCTCCATTCTGGTTGGCCTGATTGTGGGTATTATCGTTGGGAAGGCGACGGAGTATTACACCTCTCATGCCTTCAAGCCGACACGTTATATTGCAGAACAGGCTGTGACCAGCCCGGCTACCTTGCTTATTGAAGGTTTGGCCGTGGGTATGGAATCGGCTGGTATCCCCGTTTTGGCTATTGTGGCTGGTATTGCTGTCAGTTTTTACTCGATGTGGGATGGTGGCAATGTGTCGATGGGTTTGTACGGCGTAGGTATTGCCGCTGTGGGTATGCTCTCGACGTTGGGCTTCACCCTGGCCACGGATGCTTACGGTCCTATCGCTGATAATGCTGGTGGTAATGCAGAAATGGCGGGTCTGGACCCGAGCGTTCGTGAAAAGACTGACCAACTGGACGCTGTAGGTAATACGACCGCCGCGATGGGTAAAGGGTTTGCCATTGGCTCTGCTGCACTCACCTCGTTGGCTCTGTTGTCTGCTTACCTGGAAGAGATTCGCCTTTCATTAACTTTGCATGGCGGCGGGGGCGATTTGATGGTAAACGGCCGTTCTGTTGAAATTTGGACCATGCAGGACTTCATGACCTTTTACAACGTGACTATCCTGAATCCGGCTGTGCTGATTGGCGTTTTCATTGGGGCTACCACGGCGTTCTACTTTGCTGCGATGACGATGCGGGCTGTTGGCCGTGCCGCAGGCGGTATGGTTGAAGAAGTGCGTCGCCAGTTCCGTGAATTTCCTGGCATTCTGCAAGGCACAGCGCGTCCTGATTATGCTCGCTGTGTAGAAATCAGTACGGCCGCTGCGCAACGGGAAATGATCGCCCCTTCCATTTTGGCGCTGATTGTGCCTGTAGTGGTGGGCGTTCTCTTTGGTGTGGCTGGCGTGTTGGGACTGCTTGCCGGTACGCTTACGGCTGGTTTTGCCCTGGCGGTGATGATGGCCAACGCGGGTGGTGCCTGGGACAATGCCAAAAAGTATATTGAAGAAGGCAATCATGGTGGTAAAGGTTCAGAGGCGCACAAAGGCGCGGTTATTGGGGATACGGTAGGCGATCCTTTTAAAGATACGTCTGGTCCTTCCTTGAACATCCTCATCAAGCTGATGTCGATGGCTTCTGTGGTGTTTGCTGGCCTGATTACATTCTTTGGTAATGGCGCTGGTTTGATTTCTTTGTGGTTTGGCGGCTGATTTTTGCCTGACCAGACAATTGTTTACTAGATTTTTGAGAGGTACGGCCGTTTTCGGCCGTACCTTTTTCTTTATACACTAACCAGCGCACTTACTGTTCTGCGTTATAATTGGTGCAATGCCGTATCTTTACGAATTGGAGTCACCATGACCACTGTTGCCGTTCATGTTCCTGCCCTTGCCCATAACAAAGCTGGACACCCTGAAAACCAAAGTCGTATTCGCCAAATTTTGCCCTTTTTGGATGATGCCGGCATTTTGGCAGATCTACAACTTTTAGAGCCTGAGTTGGCAACGGTCAAGCAGCTGCGGCGGGTACATGCGCCCCCTCTCATTGAACGGATTCGCGAAGTGGCGGCTACCGGAGGCGGCTTGTTGGATCATGGTGACACGTATGCAACGCCGCAAAGTTATGAACTAGCACGGAAGGCGGCGGGGGCGACAATTACGGCCGTTGATCACATTCTGACGGGTCGGGCAAACAATGGGTTTGCGTTGGTGCGGCCACCGGGGCATCATGCGGAATATAACCGGATTAGTGGTTTTTGCCTGTTTAACAACGTTGCCGCGGCAGCCCGGCAGGCGCAGGCGGTGCATGGCGTAAAGCGCATTCTCATTCTCGATTTTGATGTGCATCATGGCAATGGCACCCAAGACATCTTTTATGATGATGATTCGGTGATGTTCATTTCGACGCATCTTTTCTTGCCCCGCATGTTTTACCCAGGCACGGGGGATATGAAAGAGCTCGGCAATGGGTTTGGTCACGGTTACACCATTAATGTGCCCTTGGTGCCGAATGTGGGTGATAAGGGATACGGCCGTATTCTCACCGAACTGGTCCGCCCGCTGGCGTTGCAATTTAAACCAGAGCTGCTCCTGGTGTCTGCCGGGTATGATGCGCATTGGCAAGACCCTCTGGCGATGGCGGGATTAAGCCTTACTGGATTTGCCCATATGGCTCAATATCTGGTAAGCCTGGCCGATGAGTTGACGAACGGCCGTATCCTTTTTGTTCTGGAAGGCGGTTACCAGGTACAGGCTTTATCTTACGGCATATTGAATACCTTTTATGCCCTGACCGGCCAGGATAAAATCGAAGATCCCTTAGGCGCTATGCCTCAACCAGAAGAAGACATTACTCAGCTCCTACATCACCTCAAGCGTCATCACTTGATTTATTAGATTAAACTTTGCATAATACTTATGTAAACGGCCACCTGATAATTAGAAAGAAACAGATGTAACGCTTTCTTTCGCAGTTTTAGAGGCGAAAAGTGACTTCTATCCTTTTACACGACTATGTCGAGCAAGTAAATAAGTTGATTGACAACAATCGCCTGGTTGAGGCGATTGAACATTGTCGCCACATTTTGCATCATTATCCTCGCCACATTGATACCTACCGCGCAATGGGAAAAGCTCTGCTGGAAAAGCATGATTATGATGCTGCCACTGACCTGTTCCTGCGTATTTTAGGCACGGATCCCAACGATTTTATTAGTCATGTTGGTCTTTCCATTATTTATAAGGAAGAAAGCCAATACGATCAGGCGCTCTGGCATCTGGAGAGAGCCTACGAAATTCAGCCCTATAACGTGGCCATTCAAGGTGAATTGCGGCAGCTTTATGCCGTTGAGACCGAAACGCGTCCTGGCGTGATCCCTCTGACACGCGGTGCTTTGGCTCGCCTCTACATGAAAGGTGAGCTTTACCAGCAAGCCATCTCTGAACTGCGCCGCATTTTAGCTGAAGAGCCTGACCGCATGGATTTACAGGTATTGCTGGCAGAAGCGCTCTGGCGCGATGATCAGCGTATTGATGCGGAAGAAGTTTGCCTCAATGTTTTAGAAGAACTGCCAAACTGCATTGTGGTTAATGCGATTCTGTCTGAGATTTGGCTGCAAACGGGCCGCATTCCAGAAGCGCAAAAATATTTGCGACGTTTGCACAGTTTAACCTGTGAAACACAACAATCCCTGGATTTAGAGTCGATCGCCGGGCAAGCTTTTGCTACAGAGGGTGCATTTCAGCTACCTGAAAAAGCTACGCTTGAGTATCTGGAAACCGGAACCGTTATTTCTCAAGAACCAGCAGCGCCGACCGCTGACTGGGTGGGGCAGGTGAGCTTTGATGAATCAGCCGGTGAGGAAGAGCTGGATCAGGTTGTGCTGGAGCCAGAAAGCGGCATGCACAGTTATGATTGGCTGGCAGATATTGGCGATTCCGATAAGAGTGAATCGGCCGAATCCGAGGAAATTGGCAGCGAGGCCGAATGGTTCTCCGACGAGAGTGCTAAAAGTGCGCTCAACCTTACCACAGGGGAACTTCAGTCTGATTGGTTGGCTGATTTGCGCGGCGGTGTTGCCAACGAGGAAGAAGATACCGGCTTCCAACCATTAGAAATGGATGCTCTCCAGGAATTTGGCGATGATGAAACCGATTGGTTTGCCGAATCAGATGAGGCTTCAGAGGGAATGTCCATAGATGAGGCGTTTGCTGATGAAGCAATTCAGGGTGCAGAGGATCTGTCAGAAGAAGATGACAATGAATGGCTCGATGCGTTGGCGGAATTTGAGGGAGAAGACAGTGGTTCATCGCTGGAAATTGATTCTACCAATCTGATCGACGACAAACTATTAGATTGGATAGAGCCGAATAATGAGCCACATGTGGTAGAAGAGCCTAAAACGCCATTCTGGCTTTCTGAAATGGCCGGCAATGAAATGGCCGCGCTGGAGTTAAATCCTGATGAGGCGCTTGACTGGCTGAGCGAAGAAGAGGACGTTCTTGAACCCGAAGCAGAGGATGAAGCTGCTGAGTTTGATCTGGACGAGATAGCCGAAACGTCAGAAGCGTTATCTGACCTGGATGACGATTTGGATTGGCTGGAAGACGTGCCATCGGAAGCGGTAATCCATGTAGATGAGAGTGAGATGGGACCAACGGCCGTTCTGCTCCCAGAAGAACAGGCTGAGAATGAAGAAGATGATGAACCCGTCGTTGCACTGGATACCGACCAACTGGGTGATGACGATGATTGGCTTTCTGCCTTAACCGAAGGCGGTATCGCCGATGAAATAACCTGGGATGATGACAACTTGGTCAGCGAAAGCCCAGAAGAGATACATATTAACGCCAGCACAGAAGAATTGGCAGCTTTAAGCGATGCGGATGATTGGCTGGAATCTGCTGCCATTGATCTAGATGCTATCTTGGGAGCGACAGAAGAAGAGGATGAAGAATTTCCCAATCTCTCAATCCCGGAAATAGAAGGGACAGGAAATCTGGACATTCCAGATTGGCTCGACAATGACAATCTTGACCTTTCAGAGGAATCGGAGGCCGCCGTGAGTAGTGAGAAAGACCCCCAAGAGGAACCGAAGCCGGAAGAGCATAGTTCGGAACCCGCTAAGCCTGCAAGCCGTGCAGATAGTTTGCCAGATGCGCTGGATTGGCTTGAAAATCTAACATCTGACGAGTCCACCGATGCTGAGAAAACGGCCGATTTTTCATTGGATCCCCCGATTGAAACTGAAGGTATGCCCAGCTGGCTGGAAGATGCGGAACAGGAAGAGGGTGTTGAAGTTGTCGATGAATGGGATTCTGAGTCGGCCAATATCCCCGATTGGCTGCAAGAGCCAGTTGAACTAGCTGATTTGGATGATGACACGGTGCTGGGTGAGGCGGAAGAGAGTGGGATTTCCGGCTTGACGGGCTTGCTCGCTGGCATGGAGATGGAGTCCGACGAAGAAGAACCGCTGTCGATGGATGATATGGATTCCTTGCTGACGGATTGGGTCGATGAAGATGCCGATGGCAGCCTGATGGACTTGTTGGGCGATTTTGATATGCAAGATGCGGAGGCCACGCCTGAAGATACCCTAGATTCCCTTTTTGATATGCCGGAACTGGAAGAGGTGGAAACGGCCGTTCCCGATGAATTCGAAGAACCCGAAGAAGTAGGTCTTACTGGCTTGCTGTCTAATCTCAAACTCGATGAGGTTCCGTCTGAACCTGAAATGGCAGACGAAGAAGATGATTTCCTTGCCGACATGTTTGCCGAGGCGGATGATGATTTGAGTGGCCTGTTGTGGGATGACGCATCAGAATCAGGCGACGAAAGCGAAGGTGCGGTTGGGCTAGAAGATCTGGATGGGTTGGATGAGGAAGAGTTTAGTCTGACGGCCATGCTCTCCGATTTTGAAGATGAAGAAACAACACCCGGTGAGCCAGCCGCAGAGGAAACGGTAGACAGCTGGCTAGCGGATTTGTCAGAGATGGATGATGACGAGGACGAAGACGATCCGGAGGAAGAGGCTGAGGGCGAACTCAGCGTGACCGGCATGTTGGCCAACCTGTGGCCGGATGATGAGGAGCCATCTGAGGTCGCAGAGCCTGATTCATTGGCGGGCTTAAGCGATAGCTCGGCAGATGATCTGGGCTTGACGGAACTGTTGGCGGGCATTGATTATGCCGAAGATGCCATCGACTCTGAACCGAATTTCCCCGAGCTGGATGTAGAACCTGTGGAGCCTTCGCTAACGGAAATTTTGTCCGACATGGGCATGCCGTCTGAAGACGAGGATGAAGAACCACAATTTATCTCTGCGGAAGATACCACCTGGCTGGATCAACTGGAAGCCGATACGGGTGCCCTTCAGGAAGAAGATGATTTTGACATGGCCGAAGAGACCGGACTTGACTGGTTGACGGTGCCAGAAGAAGCTGAGCCTGAACCCGAACCAGAACCGGAGATGGAAACGGCCGTTCCCGAGCAATCTGAGCCAGAGGTTGTGGAAGAGGGCGACAGCACGCCCGCAGATTGGAACGATGCCATGTCCTGGCTGGAAGAGCTGGCAGCGCAGCGAGACGAACCTGTTGGGGAATTGCCTAGCGTGGCCGAAAATATGTTGGATGAAGAGCTGGATACGGCCGAATCGCTTCAAGCTGCCGCCTCTATGGCGGATGAAGATGACGAAGACGAGGACATGGATTGGCTGTCGGAGTTAACAGGCGACACGGGCTCTTTAGCGGGTCTGGACAGTGGCGAGCCGGATGATCTGTTCAGCCTGGATGAAGCAGAAGAGATAGACGAGGAAATGGTCGATGATTTTCTGCCTGAGGCCAATGAAGCCACGTTTGCTGGCCTGGACGATCTGACAGACGACGATGAAGAGCTTTCCTGGCTGGATGAATTAGCGACCGGGCAGTTGGCTGATACGGCCGTTGATGAAATTGAGACGGCGGTTAAACCTGCTGAAACCATGCCCGCGGAACTGGAAGTTGACGAGCTGGATTCAGAAGAATCGGCCTGGCTGGACGAGATTACTCTGTCTGATGAGACGGGGGATGGCTTTGACGACGATTTGCTGTCAGAATCTGATCTGCTGTCTGAGTCTATTGATGATCTGGCGGATTTAGACGCCTTTGATGAGCTGGATTCAGAGCTTTTTGAAACGGCCGTTGATGATGCTGATGTGTTTGATGAGAGCGATCTTGATTGGCTGGATGAAGCTGATGAACCAGAAACGGCCGAATCTGAGCCAGTGTTGCCGGAACAGATTGCTGCCCTTGATGAATTCGAGGTCGATGATGCGGAAACCTACAAGGTAACAGGCGTTACTGATGCCTTGAAGCCCGATGATGGCCTGGAAGAGGCGGAAGCTGATCTGGAAGAAGCGTTGGCCTGGCTGGATGAACTAGATGGCAACGAGGATGAGGAGCCAGTCGAAGAGGCACCACCCACCATCATAACGCCTCCCGACCCGCACCGACTGGCTCAGGAAATGGATGAAGAGCCAGAAACCGTGGTGGTAACGCCAGAACCAGACGCGCTAACCCTCGCCCTAAACCGCCTGGAGCAGCAGGTGAAAGATGAGGGGATCGACGTACCGGATACGGCCGTTTTCCCCATTGCGCTTTCTCAAGACGAGCTGAATGCTGCGCTTGATTGGATTGAGGAAGCTGAGACAGAAGAGCAGCCCACACCCGTTGAGGAGCCAGAAGCCCGCGTGGAAAATCTGATGCTGGAAGAAACTTCGGATGAGGATGCGCTGGCGCAAATGGCTGACGATCCTGAAGCCTGGTTGGAACAGATGCTGAGCGGCGATACGGCTCTGGAAGTGGATATGGAGCCGCCGCCCATCAAACCCAGCGAAGATGCCATGTTTGTCACCGATGACGCTGCCGAGGCAGACTTGTTTGTTGAAGAGGAAGCGGAATCGGATGTTCAGGATTTGCTCTTAGACGACATCTCTCTGGAGGACATGCCCGACGATCCTGACGCAGTTGTTGCCTGGTATGACCAAATGGCAGGCGAGGATGAAACGGCCGAAGCTGAACCAGAAGAAGATTTCATCACGCTGGAAGATGATCCCGAGGCCTGGTTAGAGCAAATGCTCAGTGGCGATACAGATCTAGAAGTGGATATGGAGCCGCCGCCCATCAAACCCAGCGAAGATGCCATGTTTGTGACCGATGACGCGCCACAAGCAGAAATCGAGCCTGAGGCTGAGGTAGAAACGGAAAGCGAAACGGCCGTTGTCGAAGAAAGCCTGTTTGCCGAAGTTATAGAAGATGAAGCCGAGGATGTGGGCGATATTGATCTGGAAGATGATCCCGAAGCCTGGCTGGAACAAATGCTGAGCGGTGACATGGCTCTGGATGTGGACATGGAGCCACCGCCTATCAAACCGAGCGAAGATGCTGTGTTTGTTACTGATGATGCGCCACAGATCGAGGCAGAACCTGAGGTCGAAGTCGAAGCGGAGCCGGAATTTGAGGATGAAGCGATCACCCTTGAAGAAAGCCCTGTCACAGAAGATGATGGGCTGGATTTGGCAGATTTTGATCTGGAAGATGATCCTGAAGCCTGGCTGGAACAAATGCTGAGCGGTGACATGGCTCTGGACGTGGATATGGAGCCACCGCCCATTAAGCCCAGCGAAGATGCCATGTTTGTGACCGATGACGCGTTACAGGCAGAAACCGAGCCTGACGAAATTGCCGCTGAGGATGTGGAGACGGACATCATCGCTGAAATGCCCGAAGAATCCGATGAGGCCACGCGTTGGCTGGAGCAGTTGGCGGCGCGTCAGGGAGCGGCTTTGGAAGAACTCCCCACGGTCACTGATGCGGATGCAGAACCAAGCATGCCGGACTGGATGTCGGTTGATTTGGAAGATGAAGTTGATGAAGAAACTGAGGCTGTGGACGATACGGCCGTAACATCGGGCCTGTCTGAAGAGGCCATTGCGCTGGACGAGGATGTCGATGCTGAGATGCCAGATTGGTTAGACAGCGACGATGATTCCGGGAGTGGCTTTGGGCAAACTGGCTGGCTCACCAATTTGCCAGAAGTGGATGTGGAAACCTGGCTTTCTGCCGAAGAAGAGGCGACCACCGCTGGCCCTGTTGAAGAGCCTGCGGTGCCCGACACAGGCCCACTTCGCTCACAGCCGGTCATTGAGCCCGACCCGGAACCGATAGATGATTTATTCGAGCCTGTTTTGGAACCGACAACTGGTGCGTACAACGTTGATGAAGCAAGATTGGAGGTAGCGCAAAAGGCCTTGTCAGACGGCCGTGTGAATGAAGCAATCAGCCAATTCAAAGGACTCGTTGCCGAAGGGGCTGGCATGATGACCATCATCGCCGAGCTGGAACAGGCCGCAGACGCCCATCCGAAAGCGCCAGCGCTTTACCAGGTGCTTGGCGACGCCTACATGCGCAATGGTCAGCTGCAGAAAGCGTTGGCGTCCTATCGTACCGCGTTGGATCAGATGTAAGCTGCGGCTTGCGGATTTAATCGCTTTGGGTGACAATTACATTTGTCACCTTTTGTGACAACATAAGTAAGTTACAAATTGGAAAAGGCAGCGAAGCTTGAGCAAGCTGCCTTTTTTTGCGTCAAAAATCAACAAATGGAGTGATAGACATGGAACGTACATTAATCTTGGTAAAACCAGACGGCGTACAGCGCGGTCTGATGGGTGAAATTGTGAGCCGTTTTGAGCGGCGTGGCCTGAAACTGCTGGGGATGAAGTTCATCCAGATGAGCGAAGAGTTGGCCAACCAACATTACGCGGTGCATAAGGAACGGCCGTTCTTCAACGATCTCGTTTCCTACATCACCTCCGGACCCGTGCTGGCGATGGTATGGGAAGGCAAAGATGCCATTGCCGCTGCCCGGTCCACCATTGGCGCCACCAAGCCCGTAGAGGCTGCTCCCGGCAGCATCCGCGGCGACTTCGGCATGGAAATCGGCCGTAACCTGGTGCACGGCTCCGACAGCCCAGAGAATGGCGTTAAAGAGGCCAACCTCTTCTTCAAGCCAGAAGAACTTGTGAGTTGGACCCGCGCCACCGAAAGCTGGATCTGCGAATAAATTCGTCATTCTGAATGGAGCGTGGCGAAATGAAGAATCCCATGCAACTTGGTCGGGATTCTTTGTTTTACTCAGAATGACAATTGTAAGTTGATCAAAAAAGCCCGACCTGTTCAAGACATGGTCGGGCTTTTGGTTTTTTAATGCTTTTGGGTGGAAATTATTGCATCCGCATGACAACGTGGGCGTTGTCCCACAAGCCTTCCAAATCGTAGTAGTGGCGCATGTCGGGGGAAAATAAGTGGACGAGCAAATCGCCAAAATCCACGAGTACCCAGCCAGATTCCGGATCGCCTTCAATGCTTCTGGCTCGTGCTTTGGCTTTTTGTTTGGCATCCTGAGCGATGCTGTTGGCCATGGCCCGCAGCTGACGGTCGTTGTCGCCGCTGCAAATGAGGAAATAATCGGCGAAGACAGCTTGTTCCCGTAAATCCAGCAGCGTAATCTCGCTGCCTTTTTTATCTACAATCGTATCCACTAGCAAATGAGCTAATTCTAAACTTTCCAGACTTTCACCTCCAGGTTTTCCTACTGTCTTTCTGGATATTTGCCACAGAGATTACAGAGGATTATGAGGTGATGACTTGATTCTCAGTTTCTCTTTGACCTCTATGGCATTTTTAGACAGATATAAGCTGATGCGATTGTAGCATGGAGCTGGAACTGCTGACAAGCTGCGGTTGCCACATGGGGCAGGGGCGCTTACAATTAGAGCGAATGTTCTATGGAGTTGATGGTAGCCGCAGTTTCTAATTGCGCTCCCTTTGCGCGGAAAGAGTCCGCAGCTATGATAAAGGAGATGCTCGTGTCTGAACCTCAGTATGAAATTCCACCCCGGATCGTACCGGAAAATGATGCTGGTTATTTGGAAAAGATCACGCAAGCGGTGTTCCAGGCTGGATTTAGCTGGAAAGTGATTCGCAGCAAATGGCCCGGCTTTCAGCGGGCTTTTGCCGAGTTTGATGTGGACAAGGTGGCGGCGTTTACGCCTGAGGATGTGGAGCGATTGGTAGAGGATAAGGGGATTGTGCGGAACGGCCGTAAAATCGAAGCCACTATCCGCAACGCCCGCATCTGCCAGGACCTCATCGCTGAGCATGGTTCCTTCCATAACTACCTGCGCACTATGGACGGTCAGCCGTATGCCAAGCGCGAGAAGCAGTTCTGCAAGAAGTTCAAATTCATGGGGCCGATGGGCGCTTACTTCTTCTTTTGGTCCGTAGGCGAAGATGTGCCAGAATACCACGAATGGCGCGCCCAAAACGAAAACAAGTAACATGATTTTCCCGGAAACTTCTGGAATGCCAACATTCATTAGGACAGTTTCCGGGAAAAATTTAGAAGATTATGGCATTTTTACGCAGTACCAGCTTTTCCTCAGACTCGTGGTCCGTTTCTGAGTTAACCCAATACATTCGCGAACTGTTTGAGATTGATTACCGCCTGCAAGATTTGGAAGTGAGCGGCGAGATTTCCAACTTTTCCCGCGCCCGGTCGGGGCATTTGTACTTTACGCTGAAGGATGAGAAGGCGCAGCTAAAGTGCGTGATGTGGCGCAGTGCGGCGGAGCGGCTGAAAGCGCAGCCGCAGGATGGAGACGCGGTGGTGGTAAACGGCCGTATTTCCGTTTACGAGGCCAGCGGCGTGTACCAACTCTACGCCGAGCAGATGTCCCCCGTGGGGCAGGGCGACCTGGCTGCCGCTTTTGAAGCGCTCAAAGCCAAACTGTCCGACGAAGGCTTGTTTGACGCTGAATTTAAGAAACCCATTCCCCCATTTCCCAAGAAGATTGGCATTGTCACCTCGGCGGATGCGGCCGCTTTGCGGGACATCATCAACGTGCTGCGCCGCCGTTATCCGCTGGTGTCTGTGCTCATCGCGCCGACGCTGGTGCAGGGGGCTGAGGCGCCGCCGCAAATTGTGCGGGCGCTGCGCTGGCTAGACGGCCGTACTGACATCGATACCATCATCGTGGCGCGGGGTGGCGGCTCGATGGAAGATTTGTGGGCGTTTAACGATGAGGGGGTGGCGCGGGCCATTTTTGCGGCGCAGCATCCTGTTATCAGCGGGGTGGGGCATGAGGTGGATTTCACGATCGCTGATTTTGTGGCCGATTTGCGCGCGCCCACGCCCTCGGCGGCGGCGGAGCTGGCGGTGCCGGATGTGAGTGAGTTACGGCCGTATTTCACCACCGTCCAGCAGCAGATGCGCAATCTCGTTTTGGAGCGCATCGGGCAATATCGTTGGCAGGTGCAAACGCTCAAGCGATCGCTCAACCATTTGAGTCCGCGGGTGGGCATTGCGGGGAACCGGCAGCGATTGGATGGCTGGCAAGCTCGGCTGGAGCGCGCCATGCAGCGGCGGCTGGACCAATCGGACCACCGCCTAAATTTGCTGCAAACGCGGCTAACGGCCGTTAGCCCCACGGCGACTTTGGAGCGAGGCTATGCGATTGTGCGGGATGGAGACGGCCGTATTATTCGTACCCCCGCTGCCGTTCAAAGCGGCGATTCGCTCACTGTCCAGGTGCGTGATGGCCAGTTTGGTGTAACGGTTTCCGAAAAAGAGTAAGCTACAGATTAGGCAGATTGCACAGATTTTAATCCGCGTCCCATTTGAAGGATTTCGAGATGGCAAAGGTTTTTGTAACACAGCATATTGGCGAAGCAGGCGTGCAGACATTGCGCGAGGCCGGGCATGACGTGATCTATCGCAATGAGACCGAACCGATGACGCCCGCTGAACTGCAAACGGCCGTTCGCTCGGCTGAGGGTTTGGTTTGTTTGCTGACGGATCGGGTGGATACGGCCGTACTCGACGTCGCACCAAATCTGAAAATGATCGCCAATGTGGCCGTCGGCTACGACAACATCGACGTGCCCGCCGCTACCGAACGCGGCATCCTGGTTAGCAACACGCCAGATGTGCTTACCGAAACGACCGCCGACCACGCTTTTGCCTTGCTGCTGGCCCTGGCTCGCCGCATCCCGGAGGCGGATGCGTTTATGCGGGCGGGCAAGTACGAAAAGTTTGAAATGTTCCCGCCGCTGTTGGGATTAGACGTGTATGGCAAAACGTTGGGCATTGTGGGGATGGGGCGCATTGGCGCCGCGGTGGCTCGTCGCGGGGCGTTGGGGTTTGGCATGAAGGTTTTGTACACAGCCAACAGTGAGAAAACGGCCGTTGCACAATCTCTCGGCGCGCAAAAAGTAAGCCTGCCAGAGCTGCTGCGCCAAAGCGATTTTGTGAGCATCAACGTGCCGCTGACGCCGGAAACACGCCATCTGTTTACGCTAGACACTTTGCGCCAGATGAAACCGACCGCCTGTCTCATCAACACGGCGCGTGGCCCTGTCGTCAAGGAAGATGATTTGCTGACGGCGCTGCGTGAAGGCATCATTTGGGGCGCGGCGCTGGACGTTTTTGAAGCGGAGCCGCAGATGACGCCGGGGCTGGCGGACTATCATGAGCGATTGGTGGTGGCGCCTCACCTGGGCAGCGCGACGGGGGAAACGAGAGAGAAAATGGTGGAAACGGCCGTAACCAACCTCATCGCTGGACTGGCGGGCAATACGCCACCCAACGCCCTCAATGCGGAGCAGCTAAGTTGAGTATTAAATGGCGCATTCTTTATCTGCTGGCTCGCCTTTACTGGCTCATCTTTCGGCCGATTACCATTGGCGTCAAGGTGATGCTCATTGAAGAAGAGTCAATTTGGCTAGTGCAGCACAGTTACCAGCACGGCTGGTTCTTGCCGGGCGGTGGGGCAAAGCGAAATGAAAGTTTGGAAACGGCCGTACGTCGTGAAGCGCGTGAAGAGTTGGGCGCAGATCTGCAAGAGGTAAGCTTGTTTGGCCTGTACAGCAATATTGCCATGTCTAAAAGCGATCACATTGCTGTGTTTTGCTGCCAAAACTTCACCCTGGGCCAGACTGATAAGGCCGAAATTCGAGCCGTGCAGCGCTTTCCTCTGCGCCAGCTGCCACCAGATGCGTCCCATGGCACCCGCCACCGAGTTGCGGAATATTTGAACGGCCGTACGCAAGCAGAAGCGGGCCAATGGTAAATTTATCCGTGTTCAATTCTGGAGAAAATAATGAGTGAAGAAGCAGAAAAATTATCGTTTGAAGATGCCTTGGCTGAGTTAGAGAAGATTGTAGCTCAGTTGGAAACCGGCGATCTTAATCTGGAGGCATCGCTGGATCTGTTTGAGAAAGGACAAAAGTTGGCTCAGCAGTGCAATGTACAGTTAGAAACGGCCGCACTCCGCATTGAACAGCTCACCACCGATGGCGAGATTGTCGAGTTGGACCTTTAACGCCAATTGTCAGCCCCCCCAACAATCGTTATACTCATTTCGGTAAACCGTACAGAGCTTGGACGTAAATGTTTCACGCCAATGGCGCTGTTGTCATTTTTAATCTAGTTGAATAGTCGAGGGAAAGCTGTCTTTTTTTGCACTCATTTGGGGTTTTGGACGTATAGAAACCAATGCGTTTTTCCAAAACTAAAATGAAACCAGGCACAAAAGGATCACAAAAATGAAGCATTGTCCCCTCTGTTCAACACCGTTAAACCGTACCTTACTAGAAGCAAATTTACCGGCATTTAGCTGTTCCAATTGTCACGGCTTGTGGGTTTCTGCCAATGAATATTTGACGTGGCTGGCACCCAATTTTAGCTATCCCCTCCCTGAAATTGACTTAGCCCACGAGTTTGACACACCTTATCCGGTGGCCGATAACAACAAGGCAATATTGTGCCCGGATTGCGGCCGTTTTTTACGGCGGTTTCAAATTTGGCCAAATCGTAAATTTCATCTTGACAGGTGCAGCAGCTGCAACGGAATTTGGTTTGATAGAAACGAGTGGCAAACTTTGCAGGCTCAAAATTTGCACAAGCAAATCAATATTTTCTTTACCGAAGCGTGGCAGGAAAAATTGCGTGGCAAAGAGATGCAGCAGCGATTTGAGAACATGTATGTAGAGCTTTTTGGGCCAGAAGATTACGAAAAAATCAAATCGATTCGTCATTGGTTAGCGGAACATCCTAACGGGAATCGGTTAACTGCTTATCTTACCGATAGAGATCCCTACAAAGGGTAACAAGTTAGCAAAGCAAAAAGGAATAACCGTTGTTTAAAAGTATTCGAGATTCATTAAGCCGTACTCGCAACACCGTTTTTGGCCAGATTGCCAATGTGTTGGGTACGGGTGATATTACCGAAGAAACCTGGGAAGATTTGGAAGCCCTTTTGGTACAGGCAGATGTGGGTGTATCTACCACCCTGGCTGTCGTTGAGTCATTGCGCGAACGTGTCAAAAAAGATGGCCTGTACAAAGCTGAGCAGCTGACTGAGGCGCTTAAACAAGAGCTGCGCAGCGTGCTGGTGGATGCCCCACCGTTTGAACTAGAGGCACCACGTCAGCTCACCGTGGCTATGATTGTCGGCGTTAACGGCTCTGGCAAGACAACCACTATTGGCAAGTTGGCCCGGCATTACCAGAATAAAGGGCGTAAGCTTATCCTGGCTGCGGCTGACACGTTCCGGGCGGCGGCGATTGATCAGCTGAAGGTGTGGGGTGAGCGGGCTAACGTGCCTGTTATTGCCGGGCAGCCCAACGCCGACCCTGGTGCGGTTGCTTATGATGGCATTCGCGCTGCCCGTGCGCGGGGGTACGATTTGCTCATCATCGACACTGCTGGTCGTTTGCATACCAAATTTAACCTGATGCGCGAGTTGGAAAAAGTGTACGGCGTCTGCAAAAAGAGCGTGCACGCCGCACCGCATGAGGTGCTGCTGGTGCTAGATGCGCCAACCGGGCAAAATGCCTTGGTGCAGGCGCAAAAATTCAAAGAATCGGTGCATGTGACGGGGGTTATTCTTACCAAGCTGGACAGTACGGCAAAAGGCGGCATGGTGTTTGCCATTTACCGTGAGTTGGGTTTGCCGGTTCGTTTTATTGGTACTGGTGAGCGCATTGAAGATTTGGCTCCCTTCGACCCGGATCAATTTATTAACGGCCTGTTTGAATAGGCTGTGCATTATTTTTAGCAACGCTTAAATAGATTTTGCGGGTTTCAATGATTGAATCTGCGAAATCTTTGCTTTTTAATGTGAGCAGGATCGTTTTGAGATCGCTGTGACCCCATAATGGAAGGAAAACCTGGATATGGACGAATTGGCTGAAAAATTAACCAACTTACAACAAACCGTAAATTTGCTCCGGAGGCGTCTTTGACGTACCTGCCAAAGCTTTAAAAGTTGCCCAGCTAGAGGAGGTCGCTGCTGCCCCTGGCTTTTGGGATGATTCAACCAAGGCGCAGTCTATCATGCGTGAGCTGACGAAGCTGCGTGACCAGGTGACAGTTTGGGAGGCATTGAGCCGTCGTCTAAGCGATGCGACCGAATTGGCGGAGTTAGGCGACGAGGATCTGCTGCCCGAGCTTGCCCGAGAAACAGAGCTGTTGGAAGCGCAGGTTGCCAAGCTGGAATTTGAAACGCTCTTTTCTGGCGAGTACGATGATGAGAATTGCATTCTGGCAATCCATGCTGGCGCTGGCGGCACAGAAGCGCAGGATTGGGCGCAGATGTTGGAGCGTATGTTTATGCGCTGGGCTGATTCGCACGAGATGGTGGTAGATATTGTTGATGAAAGCCCTGGTGACGAGGCGGGCATTAAAAGTGTGATGATGGCGATTCGGGGTAATTATGTTTACGGCCGTCTTCAATCTGAGCGTGGTGTGCATCGTCTGGTTCGTATTTCGCCGTATGATTCATCCAGCCGTCGCCATACTTCCTTTGCCAAGGTAGAAGTGTGGCCCGATGTGGCGGAAGACATCGAGATTGATATCGACGAGAAAGATTTACGCATTGACCGGTTCAAGGCGAGTGGGGCAGGTGGCCAACATGTGCAGAAGAATGAAACGGCCGTACGCATCACCCATATTCCCACCGGCATTGTTGTTTCTTGCCAAAACCAGCGCTCGCTGACGCAAAACCGGGAAGTGGCGATGAAAATCCTCAAGGCCCAGCTTTTTGACCTGGAACAGCGCAAGCAAGAAGCTGAAATGGCGGCGCTGAAGGGTGAAGATGTCGATGCAGCGTGGGGCAGCCAGATTCGCTCCTACGTGCTGCATCCCTACAAAATGGTGAAGGATCATCGCACCAATTATGAAGTTGGTAATGCCCAGGCGGTGCTAGACGGCCGTTTGGATGAGTTTATGGAAGCATACTTAAAACAAAAGGTGGGCCAGACCGAAGAACCCACACCTTAATTTTGTAACGGAGGCAAACTATGGCAAACGATCCCAAACAAAAACGTCCAGGCGCAAGCCGGAAACCGGGTTCATTGGGTGCGGCGGTGCATCGCGCATCCCAAAAGCAGCGCGTACGGCCGTCTACCAGAGCCAATGCCCGCAAAACGGCTATCAATCAGCGTCCCATGCCCACTCCCCCGGCGCGTCGTCCTGTAAAACGAGCGGCAGTGGGAACGGCCGTTTCTGCTGAAGTAGCTTCCCAAATCGAGCGCATCCAGGACAAATTTGAACGGCTGGAATCGCAAGCCCAGTTGGAAGACATTTTTTCGGCCATTGGCAAGATTGATAGCCAGCTAACCGAACTGCCATTTACCCTGGAAGCGTTGCGCGATCGGGGCTATGTTCACTCAGGACGTCTGGAAGACAAGCTGGAAGCGCTTGATGACAAGTGGGATGAGGTGCGCCCCCGTGTAGAAAAAGCGATTGCCGAACAGGTTGAACGGCTGGATCGGGAGCTGGATCAAACAGAACGGCAGGTGGATCGCCTGAGCAAAGCCAATGCAGCAGTTGTAAAGTCAGTGGATTCGGCCGTAGATAGCCTTGGTAGCCGCATCACTGCCGCCCGCCGCGCGTTGGATGGCCTGTATGATGATATGCAGTCTGAACTGTACCAGATTGAATATTCGTTAGGGCAGGTGGGCAAAATGTTGGATTTGCTCGCTGGTTCGCAAGAGATTCGCCTGCTGGAAGCTGAAGGTCCGCTGTTGGCCGTCAAAGCAAAATGGCAGCAGGATGGTGAAGATGGCCCTAAAGGCTATCTCTTCCTCACCGATCAGCGGCTGCTGTTTGAGCAGCGTGAAGAGGTAGTGACCAAAAAGCGGTTTGGCATCTTCAAGGCCGAGTCTGAGATGGTGCAGAAGTTGCAAATTGCTGTGCAGGTGCATGAGATTGAGCAGATTTCGCATAAGGAAGAAGGTGGCTTCCTGGGCATGGGCAAAGATGATATTTTGGAACTGGTCTTTGCTTCTTCGGCTGATCTTTCCCGCGCGCGTTTGCATTTGGATGGTCAGGATTCAGAAGATTGGGCGGCCATGATCAACCGCATCCAGTCTGGCGAAATTGACGGCGATCGCTCAGAAGAGTATTTGGATGAGCTGGAAGCGGCCGAGATTACCAGCGCCAGCTTCCCCGAACAATGCCCGAGCTGTTATGCCGCTATTCCTGATCAACCTCGTGGTGTGACCGTCTACACCTGCGAATTTTGCGGGGCAACCGTGCAGCCAGTGCGTGCCCAGGAGTAGGTACGGAAAATTTGGTGCTTGTCGGGAACGGCCGTTTCAACTATAATTCAAAGCTTGCAAGATGCTTACATAGCTCTTATGTAAATGGGTTGACTTATAGACGGGTACCGATATAATCACCATACATAAAATACAAACTGCCACGACGTTTTAAGAGCGTTGGTCCTGATCAGACCATACGCTCTTTTTCCGTGTTTACAGATTAGAAGAGGGAAACACTACTCGCTCGTGCGCACACCGTAATGCATTACATTTTTATTTAGGGTTGGAGCTTTATTCTATTTGGGAGGTCACCTGGTGGAGACAACAGAATTCCGCTCGTTACGCATTAGTTTAGCATCCCCAGACCACATGCGGTCATGGTCCTACGGAGAAGTTACAAAACCGGAAACCATCAATTATCGCCGCTTACGTCCAGAAAAAGATGGTCTGTTTTGTGAAGCTATTTTTGGTCCGACGCGTGACTGGCAATGTTACTGCGGCAAGTATAAGAACGTTCGCTACAAGGGTATTGTTTGTGATAAATGTGGTGTGGAAGTAACCCGTTCGGCCGTTCGGCGTGAACGGATGGGTCATATCGAATTGGCCGCTCCCGTGGCCCATGTTTGGTATACCCGCCGTGTCCCCAGCCACATGGGGTTGCTGCTTAACGTTTCCCGCCGCAATTTAGACCGCGTTCTATATTTTGCTCAATACGTTATTACCAGCGTTGATGAAGAAGCACGTCAGCGTGCGCTCAGGCGCTTGGAAGAAGAGCTGGCGGAAGCAGAGCTGCGCTTTGAAGAAGATTTGCAGTCCAACATTGGCGATGCAACTTCAGATGCTCAAGTTCGCCTGCATGAGCTGGAAGCTCGTCTGAAAGAGCAGAATGATTCTTTCGATGAGCGCCTGTCTTCTGCAACTGACACTGTGGTAACCGAAGCACAGTCGGTTGAGCGTCGCCTGGATAACCTTAAAGGTTCAGACGCCAGTGAGGATATCGTTCTGGGCGATACCGTTATCGTGAAGAAGGGCGAAACGGTGGGCCGTGAACATAGCGTGCTGGTACAGGAAGTGACTTCCGAGCGCCTGACGCAGGTTCAGAAAGAAAGTGAAGAAGACCATCAAAGCGATGTCGCTTCAATGCAAAAAGAAATTGAAGAGCTGCGCACCGAAGCTGAGGCTGTTGGTGTGGATATGCGTGATGAGTTGGCTCAAAAGCTGACCCGTTTGCGTCAGCAAGCCCAGGCAAATCGGGAACAGCTCGAAAGCCTGGAGCCAATGGTTTTCCTCAATGAAAATGATTATCGCGAACTGAAAAGCAAGTTCGGCAACGTTTTCCGTGCCGATATGGGTGCAGAAGCGCTGTATGACATCTTGAAGAAGATGGATCTGGATAAACTGTCCCGTGAGCTGTGGCGTGAAGTACGCACCACGCGTTCCAAGCAGGCAGCCAAGCGCGCCACGAAGCGTTTGCAGGTTGTGGAATCGCTGCGCAAAAGCGGCAATCGTCCCGAGTGGATGATTTTGACGGTTCTGCCGGTTATCCCGCCAGACCTGCGCCCGATGGTTCAGTTGGATGGCGGCCGTTTTGCCACCTCTGACCTGAACGACCTCTATCGTCGCGTGATTAACCGGAATAACCGCCTCAAGCGTTTGCTGGAGTTGGGTGCGCCGGACGTAATCGTGCGTAATGAAAAGCGTATGCTCCAGGAAGCTGTGGACAGTCTGATTGACAACAGCCAGCGAGGCAAGGCGCTTAGCCGCCGTGGTCGCCGTGAGCTGAAATCGCTGTCTGACATGCTCAAGGGCAAGAAGGGACGTTTCCGGCGCAACTTGCTAGGTAAGCGTGTTGACTACTCTGGCCGTTCTGTCATTGTGGTTGGTCCGACGCTGAAATTAGGTCAGTGTGGTCTGCCCAAGACGATGGCTTTGGAGCTGTTCCGACCCTTTGTGATTAGCAAATTGGTTGAATATGGTCATGCCAGCAACGTGAAGGGTGCTCGTCGCTTTATTGAGCGCCAGCCACCGGAAGTGTGGGAAGTGCTGGAAGAAGTGATTCAGGGACGGCCGATTTTGCTGAACCGTGCGCCCACTTTGCATCGTCTGGGTATTCAGGCTTTCATGCCGGGTTTGGTAGAAGGCAAAGCAATTCAGCTTCATCCGCTGGTATGTGCCGCGTTTAATGCTGACTTTGACGGTGACCAGATGGCTGTGCACGTGCCGCTGTCGCAGAAAGCCGTTGATGAGGCGAAGAGCCTGATGATGGCCACCCGTAACCTGCTGAAACCGTCCGATGGTCAACCTATTGTGGGTCCGTCCAAGGATATGGTTTTGGGTGTGTACTACCTGACCTTGGTGGTAGACGGCCGTAAAGGTGAGGGCAGCGTTTTTGGCAGTATGGAAGAAGTCGAGACAGCCTACGAGCTCGGTTTCCTGGACATTCATGCCAGAATTAAACTGGAAGTTGAAACTTACTTTAAAGAAGATCATACCCGCTATGCCGATGGCAAACCGCGTCGTCGTATGGTTGAAACATCCCCAGGACGTGTGCTATTCAACATGGCCATGCCTGAGGAATTCCGCTTTGTTAACCGCGTGTTGGACAAAGGTGGTGTAAACGCGCTTATCAATCGGGTTTATCGCCTGGTGGGTGATGAAGCCACTATTGATATGGTGGACGCCATCAAAAACATTGGCTTTAAATACGCCACGATTTCGGGAACAACCATTGCTGTGGCTGACCTGACAATTCCTGAGGAACGCCAGGGCATTTTGGATGATGCGTTGCAGCGTGTGAACGAAATCGACCGCCAATATCGTCGTGGTTTGTTGACAGAAGAAGAGCAGTATCAGCGCACTATCGAACAGTGGAATGATGCCAAAGACAAGGTAGAGAAAGCTGTGCGAGATGCGATGGATCCGGCCAGCCCGATTGCCGTTATGGCCCTTTCGGGTGCGGGTAAAGGTGGCTTTGGCCCCATCACCCAGCTGGCTGGTATGCGTGGTTTGATGGCTGACCCTCAGGGTAAAATTATTCCTGTGCCGATTCAGTCGAACTTCCGTCAGGGTTTGGATACGCTGGAATATTTCATCTCCACACATGGTGCGCGTAAAGGTTTGGCTGATACGGCACTCCGTACGGCCGATGCTGGGTATCTGACTCGTCGTTTGGTGGATATTGCCCAAGAAATGATCGTGATGGATGATGATTGCGGTACTTCCAAAGGTATTTGGGTGCGCCGTGTTGATAATTTCGGCAAGCAAACATTGGCTGAACGAATTTTAGGACGTGTTGCTGCCGCGCCGATGGCTGATCCTGAAACGGGTGAAATCGTCATCCAAATGGGTGAATATTACACAGACACCATTGCTGATCACATTGATGAGATGGGCGCAGATGAAGTGTATGTGTATTCGCCGATGACTTGTGAAATGCGCCGGGGTATCTGTGCCAAATGTTATGGGATTGATCTGGCGCGTGGTAAGCCGGTGGAGTTGGGAACGGCCGTTGGTATCGTGGCGGCTCAATCCATTGGTGAACCCGGTACACAGTTGACACTGCGTACCTTCCATACCGGTGGTACCGCCTCTGCGGGTGGTGACATCACTCAGGGTTTGCCCCGTGTTGAAGAGCTGTTTGAAGCCCGTCAACGCCCCAAGGGTGAAGCGGTAATCACCGAGATCGGTGGTTTGGCTGATATTCGTGTGATTGATGGCGTGCGGCACGTGTTTGTGACCGATGTGCGGTTGGTTGACGACATCTACGAAATCACCGACGGCTGGGATGTGAAAGTTGGCGACAATGACGTCATTGAATCTGGTGGCGTTTTGGCCGAGAATGAAGATGAAGTTGTTGTGGCTCGTCATGGTGGTCGCGTGAGTCGCTCTGGTAACGAGGTGAAGGTTACCTGGGAAAGCAAAGACGAACGCGATAACGAGATTCCTGCCGGTATGCGCCTGCTCATCTCTGATGGACAGGAAGTGAGCGCTGGTGAACAGCTGACCGAGGGTTCCAAGAACCCGCATCGCATTCTGGAGATTCTGGGTCGCGATGCTGTGACACAGTACTTGCTGCGTGAAATGCAGCAGGTTTACCGTCCGCAGGGTCAGAATATTCACGACAAGCACTTTGAAGTGATTATCCGCAAGATGTTGAGCAAGGTCATGGTTACCTCCTCTGGTGATACCGAAATGTTGCCCGGTGAATTGATTGAAACCTCAATTTTCCAGGCTAACAATGAGGAAATTATGGAAGAGGGTGGCCAGCCCGCTCAGGCTGAACCTGTTTTGCTGGGTATCACCAAGGGTGCTTTGAACACGGATAGCTTCCTGTCGGCAAGCTCCTTCCAGCACACCATCAAGGTTCTGGCCAGCGCAGCGATTGCTGGTCGTGAAGATGATTTGATTGGTCTGAAGGAGAACGTGATCATCGGTAAGCTGATTCCGGCAGGCACTGGTTTTGACGCCTATGCAACGAAGCAGCAAGAGTTAGAAGAGGGCATGGTTGAGGATGAAGAATACCTGGAAGACGGGGTAGATTTGTCCGGTACGTTGATTGATGACAATACCGACGATGCCGTTTTGGAGGCGATTGCTCAGGCAGCTGCGGCTGAAGCAACCAAGGAACAACTCGAAGCGCCAGAGTCTGAGGACGAAGAGTAACGAGCACTTTCGTCTATAAGTTATAAAGTAAAACGGCGACTCAGAAATGGGTCGCCGTTTTTTGTTGCCTAAATAAAATTCTGTTTTGATTGAGCGCTTAGAAATCGCGCTTGAGCAGCATTGCCGAGAGCTGGTTCAGCGCGGTGAAGGCAGGCCCGGTTGGTTGGGCTTCTTCCAGGTGCTGGAGAGAGGTTTGTGAATAAAAAGTAGCGCGCTCAGAGGCATATTCACGGGCACCGGTGGTGTTTAGTACTTCAATGGCTTGCTGGACAAACGCTTCATCGGTGTTTTCTTGCTCGTAAAGCTGGCGCAAAGTGCCATTCTGGCTGAGGCCGTAAAGAATGGGCAATGTTTTCTTTTTGGTCAGAATGTCGGTTGAGGCAGACTTGCCAATAAGCGCCTCATCACCCCAAATGCCCAAAATATCGTCTATGACCTGGAAAGCCAGGCCAAGGTTAAGGCCGAACTGGGCGTAGTTGTGAACGGCCGTTTCATCGACACCGGCAATGAGCGCACCCAATTCGGTACAAAGCGAGAGCAGAACGGCCGTTTTCCCCGTAATCATCGCCAGATATTCATCCACACTGACGGCGTCTCGCCTCTCAAAATCCATATCGGCGTGCTGGCCTTGGGTCAGGCGTACGCAGGTTTCATCGAAGCGACGGAGGGCGTGTACGGCCGTTTCCGCTGCCACCCCACGATCGACCAGACGATTTAATGCCAGGTGAGCCAGGGCAAACATGGAATCCCCCGCGTTGATGGCCTGCTCTGTGCCCCAAATAGTCCACAGAGTTTTGCGCCCGCGCCGGGTGGGGCTGCCATCTTCAATATCATCATGGATAAGTGAAAAGTTATGCAGCAGCTCGATGGCCGCCGCGGCCGGAACTGCCTGCTCCCAATCGCCGCCAGCGGCCTGGCAAGTTAGCAAGCAGATGACAGGGCGTATTTGTTTGCCAGCATTCACGTCGGCTGGTTGAAGCTGCTCATCACGCCAGCCCATGTGGTAATGCATCATGCCATAATACAGGTCTGGCGGGGTCTCGGCGGCGTGGAGCACGGCTTTCATTTCAGCGTTGACTGCCTGCCGCATTTGTTGGGAAAGTTGTTTGAATTCGTTCATAAAACTGCCGTTGGAGATTGTTTTTAACTCTGATTACTTGAAGTATGTGGTATGAAGCGGCGTGTTGCCGAGGGCCGTAATATTTTCTGCCCCGGCGCAGAACATGGCGACGCGCAGTTCGTCCGTGACAGTTTCGGCCATTTCGATGACGCCAGCCACGCCATTTTGATCGGCGGCGCGGAGAAAATCGCCAGCAAAGCCTACCAGATTGGCACCGAGGGCGATCGATTTGGCCACGTCAATGCCGTTGCGGATGCCGCCGCTGGCGATGATGGGCAGCTCTGGCGCGGCCCGACGACAGTATTGGATGGAAACGGCCGTCGGAATACCCCAATCAACAAAAGCACCAGCGACCCGGGCATGGCGCGCTGTTGGCGCGCGGTACATCTCTACCTGGCTCCAGGAAGTGCCGCCTGCACCGGCCACGTCGATGGCCGCTACGCCCGCGTTGGCTAGTTGGCGGGCCGTTTCTTCAGCAAAGCCCCAGCCCACCTCTTTGGCAATGACCGGTACCGGTAAATCACGGCAGATTTGCTCGATTTTGTGGAGCAGGTTGGCAAAATTGCCGTCGCCTTCGGGCTGGACGGCTTCTTGCAGGGCATTAAAGTGCAAGATTAAAGCATCTGCTTCACACATGTCTACTGCGCGGCGGCACTGTTCGAGGCCGTAGCTGTAATTGAGCTGCACCGCGCCAATGTTGGCAAAAAGCAAAATGTTGGGGGCGACCTGGCGGACGTGGTAGGTGTCGGCCAAGGAACTGTCTTCGATGGCGGCTCGCTGGGAGCCAAGCCCCATGGCGATGCCTACCGTTTGTGCAGCTTCCGCCAGAATGCGGTTGATTTTTCCGGCCTCGGCGGTGCCGCCGGTCATGGAGGAAATGAGCAGGGGGGTGCTCAGCGATTTGCCAAAGACGGAAACGGCCATATCCACCGCTGCTAGATCGATTTCCGGCAGTGCCTGGTGCATGAAGAAGTAGTTTTCTAACCCGGTTGTGAGTTTGTTGAAGGAAACGTTCTCTTCCAGATTGATGCGGATGTGATCCGCCTTGCGCCGTTCGTGGATGTTGGGATCGGTGTGATTGACAACGGCCGTTTTGCTTTTGGGCATAAACCCCTCCATATCTCCTAATCTGCCGCCGAGTATACCTTGCCGGGGATGGTTTTGCGAGTATCAACGGGGACAATGAGTTTTGGCATGTTTAGACGGTGTGTAAGTGTTATTTGGGTAAAATGGTTGGCGGTAAGCGTACCTTTTTCGTAGGGGGGACGCTTGCAGAATGTACGGCCGTATCGTTCGTCACCCCACTGTGGCTAAGATACAATACCCTCTACCTGAACAACTCACATTGAAGTGCCAGCCAACAGACGCAGCCCTCGGTTGATGAACGGCCGTCTCCCTTCCACCATTTGTACAAAATTGCGCTTTGGCCGGCTTAAAACAAGCTTATGAGCCAATGCCGGACCGTATCGGTGAATAAGCCAACAAGGAGACATGATGCGCGTTTTAATTACCGGAGCAGCTGGCTTTCTCGGTTCTCACTTATCTGATCGTTTTATTGCTGAAGGGCATACCGTTGTGGGTATGGACAACCTGATTACCGGCAATATGGACAATATCGCTCACCTGATGGGGCATGAGCGCTTTAGCTTCATGAAGCACGATGTGAGCAATTACATTTATGTGCCGGGGGAAATTGATGCTGTGCTCCATTTTGCCTCACCTGCCAGCCCGAACGATTATCTGGAGCATCCCATTCCCACCTTAAAAGTTGGTTCTTTGGGCACGCACAACACCTTGGGTTTGGCCAAAGTCAAAGGGGCACGTTATTTGCTGGCCTCCACGTCAGAGGTGTACGGTGACCCGCAAGTGAATCCGCAGCCAGAGACGTATTGGGGCAATGTCAATCCCATCGGCCCACGCGGTGTTTATGATGAAGCCAAACGTTTTGCCGAGGCGATGACGTTGGCATACCAGCGGTA
The DNA here is from genome assembly GCA_020634565.1 of Ardenticatenaceae bacterium. Classification (GTDB taxonomy): domain Bacteria; phylum Chloroflexota; class Anaerolineae; order Promineifilales; family Promineifilaceae; genus Leptofilum. The sequence continues at coordinate 700,198 of JACKBN010000002.1, read as the reverse complement.
TCATGGATTGGAAACGCGCATTGTGCGTATTTTTAACACCTATGGCCCCCGGATGCGCTTAAATGACGGCCGTGTAGTGCCCAACTTTATCCATCAGGCGCTGACAAACCAGCCGATTACCGTTTATGGGGATGGCAGCCAGACGCGTGCCTTCCAATATTACAGCGACTTGGTGGAAGGTATTTATCGCCTGCTGCACTCCGATGAGGATTTGCCTGTCAACATTGGCAATCCGAATGAAATGACCATTCTGGAGTTTGCCCGCGCCGTGGTGGACGTGGCCCAAAGCAGCTCTGAGATTGTTTTTGTGCAGCCCAAGGATGACCGGTTTACGGACGATCCGAAGCAGCGTCGTCCAGACATTACCAAGGCCAAGGCCGTGCTGGACTGGGAACCAAAGGTCGCGTTGGCCGATGGCCTGGCGCAGACGTTGGACTTCTTCCGCGATAAGGTTTGATGATTTTCCAGACCTGACGGGTCTTTAAGAGCTTATTTTGCAGCGATTACGGCCGTATTCTCCACACATTTTTTCCCGGCTGGCTGGCCCGACCAAATGGCAGCCAGCCGGATTTGTGCTGCTGGCTGTGCTGATTGGTGGTGTGCTGACGCAGCTACCTCCGGCAGAGGCGGGGTTATTGCTGCTGCGTACGGCCGTTCTGCTGCTGATCCTCATCGAGCCGATGGCAGGGCTGTTTGCGGCGTTGCTTACCGGGCCGTTAGGTGCGACAGAGACGGGGCTGCTGGACAGTGGGCAGCTTTATCTGCTGCTCAGCCTGCTTTCCTGGGTGGCTCACGGTTTGCGTGATCGACGGCTTTTTGTGCCGCGTACGTTTTTGGCGGTGCCGTTGGCGCTGTTTATGGGTGTTACGGCCGTTTCTGTCGTGGATGCGCCATCTTATAACTTTGGCTTTAGAGAGCTACTCAAGTGGATAGAAATGTTGGCCATTATGCTGCTGGTTGTGGATCGGGTGTCACTGTGGCGGGCGCGACGCACGGCTCGTGGCCGGTCGCCATTGATTTGGCTGCTGGGGGCACTGTTTGTGGCTGGCTTGAGTCAGGCAGCATTGGGTATTTACCAGTTTGCTATTCAACCCGATGGGCCGGAGCATTTTTTGGTGCTGGGCCGTTTTTATCGGGCGTACGGCACGTTTAATCAGCCGAATCCGTTTGGCGGGTTTATGAATTTAACGGCCGTGCTGGCCCTGGGTATCTTGCTGAGCTTTTTGCCCGGTTTGTGGCCGGTGGTGCGGCGTTGGGAATGGCGTCTGGCGGATTGGTTGCCTGCGCTGGTTGTGGGTCTTGTTGCAGCTGTTGCTGTGGCGGCAGTGGTTGCTTCCTGGAGCCGCGGTGCGTGGCTGAGTTTGGGGGTTGGAACGGCCGTTATGGTGCTGTTTTGGCCGCGTAAGCTGTGGCAGGGGATGCTGCTGCTTTTGCTAGGTGGCTTGTTGCTTTTGGGCGGCAGCCAGGTGGGTTTGGTGCCTGCCTCAATCACAGAGCGCATAACCAGCTTTAGCGAAGATCTTCGCTTTGGCGATGTGCGCGGCGTGGATGTGACGGATGAGAATTATGCGGTGTTAGAGCGGCTGGCGCATTGGCAGGCGGCGGTAAGCATGGCGGAAGATCAACCGTGGCTGGGCGTGGGTTTTGGCAATTATGAGCCTGCCTATGCCGATTACGCGCTTATCAATTGGCCGTATCCCTTGGGCCATGCGCACAACTATTATTTGAACTTACTGGCGGAGACGGGGATTTTGGGCCTGGTCGTGTATTTGGGGTTATGGACGGCCGTTTTCTGGCAAACCATTCGCGTTATACGACAGGGCGATGGTTGGCAGCGCGGCGTGGCCTTGGGCTTGCTCGGCGTTTGGACGGCATTGACGGTGCATCACCTGGTAGACAAGCTGTACGTCAACAACATTTATATTCAATTGGGCGCACTGTTTGGCTTGCTACAATTATTAGATGAAAGATATACAGATTTTATAGCAGAAAATCGCCGTAAAATCTGGGAAATTACGTTGTAAAGAGGAATTATATGGTTACTATGCTTGCCGGTATGGCTGGCCGATTTGGCGTCAATGAAAAAGAGGCGGAACGCTTTCTTAAATTTGCCGTGGTTGGCGCTATTGGGTTTATTGTTGATTTTGGCATTTTTAATTTGAGTTTACGGCCGTTTGAAATCCTGTTGAGTAACGGCACGGCCTTTCATAACTTTCTGGTTAATTTAGGGCTCAATGATGAACAAACCATTTCATTGGCCCGAACATTTGCCTCGACACTCTCGTTTATTGCGGCGATTGTGAGTAACTTTTTGTGGAACCGCTACTGGACCTATCCTGATTCCCGTTCCCGGTCAATAAGACGGCAGTTGGCGCAATTTACCGTGGTTAGCGTGGCGGGCATTGTTATTCGCGTGCCAATTATCACCTACACCCACACCCCGTTTACCAACCTGGTGGCCACCGTCCCCGCTTTGGAAGCATACAGTGTGCGCATCGGGGATAACCTGGCGTTGGTGTTGGCGGTCATCGTGGTGATGTTCTGGAATTTCTTCGTCAACCGCTATTGGACTTATAACGACGTTGAGTAGCATTTTTTGTGATGCGTATTGGCATTGATGTAACGGCGGCGCTGACGCAGGGTGGGGGCATTGGGCGCTATACGCGCGAATTGGTGCAGGCGTTGGCTGCGGTTGACGCGCAAAATAGCTACCAGTTGTTTTCGGCAAAACCACCGGCCACACTGCCCGTTCCTGAGCCGTTGCCCCAAACCAAAAATTTTGTTCATAAGCCAGCGCCTTTGGATGAGCGCTGGCTGTATCGTTTATGGTACCGTTTGCGGCTGCCGCTGCCCGTCCAGTGGGTGACGGGTCAGATCGATTTGTTCCATTCGCCAGATTTTGTATTGCCGCCGGTAAACGGCCGTATTCCCACCCTGCTCACCGTCCATGATCTCTCTTTTGTCCATTACCCACATGTGTTCCCCGAGCGACTGGTCACTTACCTGAATCAGGTGGTGCCCTGGTCCATTGGCCGCGCCACGCACATTTTGGCCGATTCTGACGCGACCCGGCAGGATTTGCTCAACATCTGGCAGGTGCCGCCGGAGAAGGTGACAGTGTTGTACAGCGGTGTGCACGAACGTTTTGAGCCGGTGGAGGATGGGGCACTGATAACGGCCGTTCGCCACAAATACCACCTGCAAGATTGGCCCTACATTCTCAGTGTGGGCACACTCCAACCTCGTAAAAATTACCAGATGCTCATTCGCGCTTTTGCGCTGCTGGCCGATAAAGTGCCTCATCATCTGGTCATCTCCGGTGGCAAAGGCTGGCTCTATGATGAGATGCTCGCCGAAGTGGAAAGACAGGGGCTGACTGGACGAGTTCACTTCATTGGCTTCGTTGATGATGCCGATTTGCCTACGCTTTACAGCGAAGCGGATCTGTTTGTCTTCCCCAGTTTATACGAAGGCTTTGGGCTGCCTTTGCTTGAGGCGATGGGTTGCGGAACGGCCGTACTCACCTCTAACAGTTCCTCACTTCCCGAAGTTGCTGGAACGGCCGCTCGCCAACTACCGCCTACAGATGAGGCTGCCTGGACAGAAAATATGCTGGCCTTGCTGACCGACATTGAGCTACGTGACAAGCTCGTTCTTGCCGGACTGACCCAGGCAAAACAGTTTTCCTGGCAGACTGCTGCCCAGCAATTGTTAAAAATTTACCAGCAATTTGGTTTGCATTAGCCAGCCAGTTCGCATAGCTGCTGACCCTTTTGGCCTAAACAATCCCCTCATGCCATTGGGCAAAACTCATAAAATTTTAAGATATTTCCCTGAAATTAGTACCCATTGCCTATTTTCTCTGGTATTTAGTAGTACCAACGTCTTATTATGTGAACTAGGCATACGTTCTAGTACCGGGCATAATGGTGACAATTATTTAAGGTTTGTTCACAGAGAAGTACCTAATTGAATATAAAGGGTTCCACCCAAACGGCCGTTTCTCTAGGCGGTTAACCGTCATTCACAATTGCTTGTCCACTTTTTGTCAATTGGAATGTTCTCACAACAAGGGTACTGCATGCCCCGTGAGCGGTAACAATTGTGGTAAGTCTCTTAGGAGGATCAGAAGAGATGACATCTGGATTATTCCGTGGTGTCATGAAACTCAAAACACTTTGTGTTGCTGGCGCGTTTTCCCAGCAGCAAAATACACAGTCCTTGCCATCCTTTCCTGCCAATGTTTTGGTTCATACACACATCTTTAAGTTCTACGTAGAAAACGCCTTTGATAAAGCCCTGGACGTCGTTAACCTCAATCGTGATATTGATCTGATCTTTATTGACGCCGATAAAGATTCTTTGTCCGAGATCATCATGTTCATGACCCAGGCGCGCGAAATACGGCCGAAATTGCCCATCGTTGTCTTTACCAGCGATGCCGATGATCGCATGCGTTATTTAATGCGTGCTGGCGCAACCTGGCATTTCTTAAAAGAGTCACCAACCGTGTCCAGCCTGGTAGAGCAGGTGCAAAAGCACGTTTTTTCATCGACAAAATGGCAAGAATTATTTGCCCAATATGCCAGCGACACGCTTAAGCCGCGTATTGAACCCGGCTTGAGCTATACCGATCTGGAAGCGCTCACCCAAAACCCCGAAGAACGGTACATCATCAAACGGTTGTTTGCCGGAAGTGACGTGGTACAAATTTTCCGCATGGATGAGGGATTTAGCGGGTCTCGTATTTACACTGTCAAACCAGCGCATCAGCTCAAGCGTATTCTAAAAATTGATGTGGCCGACCGTTTGGAGGCCGTTCAAGAAAAACAGGAACGCCTCATTCAGCCTCGGCTGAACCGGCCAGTAGGCCAAATTCAGGGCAAGATGATTCGCGGGGAGCATTTAGCTGGTGCTTGTTACACCTTGGCTGGCTCCAACAAAGATGCCATCACGCTTACACAGTTTTTGCGTGATCAAAATCGGGTGCGCAAAGAGCTCATCGACAAAGTTTTGTCACAATTGCGTCTGAGCCTTGAGCAGTTGTATGCCGGTAGCTCCGACACGGAGCTGCGCTATTGGGCACCGCTCTATGCGCGCGTATTGCCTCCAAGCCTAACGCTTGATGATGCGGTTTTGATCGATCCAGAAGAAGGTGGCGCAGATTATGTGATCTCTGCCGATGAATTGACCACACTTTCAGCCGTGCCGGTGAACCCAGCTTTGCGCGGTATTCACCAGGCAATGCGCAATGGAGAGCATCCCACCGTGGTGCTGCGCGGTTTTGAGGTGGCGGAGTTAGACACAAAAGAAGGTGTCTTGTACGTTCACGATGATTTGATCTCACGCTATCCTATTTCTAATTTGCTGAAGGACAAAAATCATCCTATTTTGCGCTTTAAGATTCGGCTGCGCGCGTCACAGCGGGAAATGTTGACCCACCCCGTGTTCCGTCGCGGCAAGCGGATTAGCGTGCGTGGTCGCGTTTCCGCTACAGATGAAACGATTTTGGCCGATAGTATCAAATCCATTACAGGCACTGATTTTGACTTTGAGAACGATTCTTTTGAATTTGCTTCGGGTCGCTTTTTGTCACCGATTACCAATGTGCGCTGTTTGCTGTGGGAAATCGGCCGTGAGGACATGATTGTGCCGATTCCGCAGGTGTCGCCTGTGGTGCATGGGGATTTGAACACCAGCAATATTTTGGTGGAAGTTAGCGATGAGATGCCGGTTTGGTTCATTGACTTTTCGGATGCACGGCCAGGGCATGTGTATTTCGATCTGGCCAAGCTGGAAGTGGAGTTCCGCACCCACATTTTGTACCGCCTGTATAAAGAGATGGTGGATGAGGGATTGTGGGATGAGAACACGGCGACGCAGTTTGCTTTGCTGGTAGAAAATGTGCTGCTGCAAACGGCCGAATTCACCTTTGAAGATTTTCTCTCGAACCTGCGTGATTTTCAGCCGGAATGGTACGATAACCTGTATACGCATTTCCCGATGTATTCGGAAAATCTGCTCTACTTTCTCTTTTCGCTGCGGCAAATTGCTGAGACGTATAGTCCAGAGCGCTTTAAGTATCATTTCCCGGTGGCGGTCTTTTTCCACAGCGTGGCGGCCCTCAAGTTTAAGGGGCTGGATGATGCGCCGTGGGCCAAGCGCCTGGCACTGTGCAGCGCGTTGGTTTCTGGTAAGCAGGCAATTGAGGGTGGGGAACGGCCGTCTGACCTCACCGAAGTGCTCAGTAATTTGCGTCAGCGCAGTTCCTTCGCCGCCATTACCGTTGGCAGTGGGGAAGATCGCAAATACTTACTCCAATGGAACAGCAACTGGGGCATGTTCAACCTGGTGGGTGGTAAGGTAGACAACCAAAAAGGCGACCGTGACTCCTTTGCCCGAGCTATTCAGCGCGAACTGCAAGAGGAATTGGGCATTCGCAACCCCAAAGATTACCGCATCGTGCATGAATTTAAGCCGGTCAACAAACGGCAATTCTCTCGTCGTGAATTTGTCTTTAAGGATTACGAATTCCGTATTTTCCAGATTGAACTGCTGCCACGCCATCCCATCACGCGTGAGGAATTTGACTGGTATGCGCAGCGCTTCTCAACTGACCGCGAAAATGTGTTGGTGTCCCGCGCCGAAATTGAGCGGCTGCGCACCATCGACAACCGGCCCATTTCCGACACTACTCGGATGATCTTGCAAGAGCTGGGCGAAATTACGGCCACTGTGGGTTCTGATTTACTAGTTTCGCTCGATTTTGAGCTGGAAAATGAAGATGTTGTTGTTAGCCGGGGTCGGGCCAATGTGTTGGCACGCCTGATCAACCCGCTGTTTGGTAATCTGGTGGAAAATGCGACGCTGGAGATTTTGCCTTCCAATGGGTATGAGACAGAACGTGATTCGGCCATCATATCGGTGGGCACACTGGATGCCGGGCAGGAATTTCCGCTGTCTATCTGGTTGCAGCCTCGTGAAAAGCAGACCAACCTGACCATTCGGGCGACCTATTATGATGTGCGCGGGCACGAATACCGTCAGCTCATCGAAAAGCCGGTTAACTTCCAGGCGCAGGAGCGTTCGCTCTTCCACATTGACAATCCATACGTAGTGGGTAAGCCGCTGACGCCAGCATCTGAAGATCTGTATCAGGGTCGTGAAGACGTGTTCATGTGGATTGAAGAGAATCTGCTAGGTAAGACGCAGCCTCATACGCTCATTTTGTATGGGCAGCGTCGCATGGGCAAGACGTCAACGTTGTATCAGTTGGTAGGTGGTAAGCGGGGTAAAACAATTCGCGAATATCCTGGATATCCCATTTACCCGGTTTACATTGATTTGCAGCGGCTGGCGGGTTGTGAGATGCCGGAATTCTTTGCCCGTTTGAGCCAGCACATCATTCGTAATTTGCACAAGCGGGGCATTATTATCACACCTCGTGAAAACTGGTCTACCAATGGCACTTTGTTTAGTGAATTCGATCAGTTTTTGGATGAAATTGAAGACAAGCTGCCGCCGAAAGGTTTGCTGGTTTTGATTATTGATGAACTGGAGCAACTGCAGGAAAGTGTAGAACGTGGGCGTTTGTCGTCTGATATTTTCCCATATTTGCGGTCGCTGATGCAGCACCGGTCGCGGGTAACCTTTATTTTGGCTGGCACCAATCAGCTGGTGGAAGATTATTGGAGCATTATCTTCCATGTGGGTATCAGCCGGGAGATAGATTTCTTAAGTCGTGAAGAGACAGAAAAATTGATTCGTGAGCCAGTGGCCCCGATGATTCAGTATGATGATTTGGCGGTGGATCGCATCTGGTTAACAACGCGTGGGCAGCCCTATTTTAGTCAGTTGATCTGCCATCGTTTGGTAAGCTCGACCAACATGGAAGGGCGGCGCAGTAAGCTGATTACCATTGGAGATGTGCGCGACACAATCAACCTGGTAATTGAAGAGGATGATAGTCATTTGCAGCATCTTTGGAACGAGAGTACGGCCGTTGAGCGGTTTGTGATGGCGTCATTGGCTGGTACACACGATATTGGCGAGGAAAACGTATCGCGTGCGGAAATTTCGGCGCGCTTGCGTGAAACAAGCTACTCTGAAGATGCGATCAATATGGCGCTTAAGCAGTTGGAAGTACGGCGTTTGCTGACGCGGGTGCCTGTTGAGCGACAGATTCAACGCCGTCTGGCGCAGCCAAATGGTTGGGAACCGACGCTCATCAGCAAAGATTACGCGTACGCCATTTCGTTTGACTTGCTACGGCGCTGGGTGGCGCGTAAACATCCTTTGGGATCACTCTTATCGACGACTTAAGCAATGCTCGTTTCCCTTATGGGGATGGGGGAAACGGCCGTTGCCCAAGGAATCGCCTCCTTAACTTGTTTGCCAGTTTGGGTTAGGGCGATTCTATTTGGCGGAGCTCTGTATAAATTATGTCTTACATTGTTGGACACCCAATTAAACATCCGGCCGATTTTTACGGCCGTCATGAACAAATAACCCGCTTTTATGAAATTATAGGTGGGCGGCAGGCACAGTCTGTCAGCATTTTAGGCTTGCGCCGCGCGGGTAAAACCTCCTTTTTGCAGTATGTAGCTCATCCGGACACGATGGCCCATTTTCTGCCAAATCCCGACGAGTACACCATGGTGTACGTAGACATGTCTTCCTGCAAAACGCCTTCGGATTTTTATCACCGACTTTTGCAGCGGCTAAAGGTGAGCATGGGGCGGGCCAAGACTGATTTTTTGTGGAAAGAATCACCGCAGGGGCAAACCAAGCTGTATGACGTGGAAGCCTACCTGTGTCACTTTCCCGATACCCGCATCGTGCTGCTGCTGGATGAGTTCGATCATTTGCGCACAGAGGCGTTTACGCAAGATTTTCTCACCGAGCTGCGGGCCATGACCGGCGTGCTGGATTATGATTTGGCGTGCGTCACCGCCTCTTATTGGGATTTGTACACCTTGGGTACGCGGATGGGGTTGCCGCCTACGTCTCCCTTTTACAACATTTTTTATCCGACGCCGATTTACATGTCTTCCCTGGAACTGACCGAAGCGACCTCATTGATTGATACGCCAGCGGCCAAGGGTGGGGTGACATTTTCTGAGGATGAGGTGCGGGAGATTCAGGAGTTGGCGGGCTCTTTACCCTTTTTTGTGCAGGCAACGGCCGCTAAATGGTTCCGGCATAAACGGGCTGGTAGCGCTCCAGAGGCTGAGGAGGCCCGGCAGCAGTTGGCGGCAGATCTGGCACCTTATTTTGACCAATGGTGGCACAATTTGACCAGCAATGAACGCACCATTCTTCTAGCGGTTACCGGGGAACGGCCGTTAACCGACCTCGATTTTTCACCGCTGGAACTGGATGGTATTGTGCGCCGTCTGCACAGCTATGGCTTACTTTATATGGCAGATGAGGAAGCTTTTATAAACGGCCGTATCTTCCGAACCTGGCTGCGACAATACGCCCAATTGGAGGCCACTACGGCTGCTGCCAAGCCTGCGTCCGGCGCGGAATTGGCCCGCATTCGCCATGCTTTGGTGGATTCTTTTGATCTGGATGAGCTGCGCACCTTATGCTTTGATTTGGGGATGGATTTTGAATCATTGCCCGGGCAGAGCAAACCAGCCAAGGCGCGTGAAATGGTCAACTATTGGCGCAATCGTCACGATCTAACGCGGTTGACAGAAGCCATTCGCTACGAACGCGGTGATATTGTCTAATTGCCGACACGCTCTTTCAAATAAATAGATCAAGATGCCAGCTAAGATGAGTATAGCTGGCATCTTTTGTTGTTGGCGTTGATGGTTTCTTGATTCTACCTGTTCCCCCCACTATAATGCAGGCACCAAGCCGAAAATAGCTGAAAATTGTAAAGGGTAGGGGCATATTTGCCGCTACTTTTTGAGGATGGCGAAAATGGTACCGATATACCGTACGGATGGAGAATGGGTGGCCGTTTATACGCAAGGGCATCTTTTTAACGTTGACGGCGAATGGATAGGCTTTACTGTGGGGCGCGATGTGTATGATCCAGGTGGACTTTATCTTGGCTTTTTGAGCGATGATAAGCGTTTGCTGCGTAAGCGTACCCGACCCGTTGATAAGCTCAGATTAGAATCGCCGCCGCGCCCCGAACGGCCGAATATGCCCGCGAACATGCCTTTAGCTCCACTGCTGCCCTCATTGCCGCATCAAATTATTGATATGTTCGAAGAATACCCGGAGCGCCTTATGTATGTGTCTGAGACACGCCCGGATATGGAATAAAAGCAGCTCAAATAACAGAAAGGACGGACTCATTGGTAGAAAAACGGCCGTATCAATCACAGGTAACCCTCACCCAACTGATGGGTCCAACTGACGCCAACACGCTGGGCAATGTGCACGGTGGCTTCATCATGAAGCTGTGCGACGAAGCGGGCGGCATGGCGGCCACCAAACATGCCCGTCGCCCAGCAGTCACCGTCACCGTGGATTCGATGACCTTTCACTCGCCTGTCAACATCGGCAACCTGATGACCGTGCGGGCCGAAGTGACCTGGGTGGGACGTACCTCGATGGAAACGCGTGTGGTGGTGACCGCCGAAAATGTGATCACCGGGGCCGTAACCCACACCAATACCGCCTATTTTGTGTACGTAGCGCTGGATGAACACGGCCGTCCTGTGCCTGTCCCTTCTCTTATTTTAGAAACCGACGAGGAAAAAGCGCGCTTTGAGCGGGCGGCCCAACGGCAAGCACAACGCTTGCAAAGGCGACAGCAGGAAAATCTATGAGCGAACGCCACTCTAAACTGCTGGACATTTTGCGCCAGGCATCTGCCGCCAAAATCATCGATTTGCCCGACGCGGATTTAGGCCGTGCCGAAACGGAACCCTTCCCCTTTTTGGCGATTGTGGGCCAAACGGAAATGAAATTGGCGCTTACCCTGTCGCTTATCAATCCAGAGGTGGGCGGTGTACTGCTCATTGGACCACGAGGCACGGCAAAAACAACGGCCGTTCGCTCCCTGGCCGATTTGCTTCCGACAGTCAAAAACAGCCTGTGCGTTCATGGCTGTACAGAAGAAATGATCGAGCAGTTTGGCATGGATGGTGTCTGCAACGATTGTGCCACCAAGTTTGGCCACGGCGAGCCGCTCACCACGCTGGACAAAGTGCGCATTTTTGAGCTGCCGCTAAATGCTCGGCTGGAGGATGTGGTTGGCGGCATCAACGAGCGCGTGGCGCTGGAGCAAAATCGGGTACGGCTAGAGCGGGGCATCTTGGGGCATGCGGACCGGCACATCTTGTACATCGACGAGGTGAATTTACTCGATGACACCATCACCGATGCGATTTTGGATGCGGCGGCGCAGGGACATTACACGGTGCGCCGTGGCCCGCTAAAAATGTCGTACAACGCCCGCCTCATGCTCATCGGCTCGATGAACCCGGAAGAGGGTCGATTGCGCCCGCAGCTGATGGATCGCTTTGGCCTGCGGGCTGTGGTGCGCGGCTTGGACGATTCGGCGCTGCGTTACCAGGCGTACGAGCGAGCTATGGCCTACAAGCGGCAGCCCGAGCTGTTTGCCGCCACCTTTGCCGACGGCACGCTGGCCCTGGCTGAGGAAATTCAGCAGGCGCGTGACCGTCTACCTGGCGTAACGGTGAGTAATGCAGCCCGTGAATTGGGGCTGGCGCTGGTCGAGAAGCTGGCGATTGATTCCAATCGGGCAGAAATTACTCTGTTTGAAGCCGCCCGCGCCCACGCTGCTGCCGATGAGCGTGACGAGGTGCTGCCGGGGGATGTGCAGGCTGTTGCTTTGCTGGCCCTGCGCCAGCGGCAAAGCCCGGAGCTAGCCAAATTTTTTGCCGATCAGTCAGAAGAGGATGCGGTGTTAACGGCCGTTTTCAACGCAAAAATGCCTGATTCATAAAATTTTGACGCAAAGGCGCAAAGCCAGTAAAAGCAGTTCCCATGACAAAACCACAAACGCAAACTTTCTTTCTCCTCAGCTTCACCACGATTTTGGTGGGCTACTTTATGGTCTGGCTGCCAGGACCATCGGCGGGCTTGCAACTATTGGGCTTTGAAATGGGGGAATGGACCAAATTTTTTGGCCTGGGGGTAAAGCGCAACTGGTTTTACCTGCCGCCAATTACGCTGGCGCTGAGTATGCTCTTTTTTACAGTGGGGTGGGCGAACGGCCGTTTGCAAACCTGGCTCTTTCGTGGCGTGGCGGTTGTCGTCAGTTTGTTAGCCTTTCCGGCGCTTGAAGATTTGATGGATCCCACTAGCTGGCGCGATTATGTTTCCCGCGTGGTGGCAATTGGGCTGGTGGTGGTTGTGGCGGGTTTGCTTACCTTTTTTGGCGAGCGGAAGTGGCCGTGGTTGCTGTCTGTGAGCCGTATTTTGCTGATGGTGGCGGGATTGGTCGGCTTCATTTTACCTACGCTGATTTATTTGGAAGTACGGCCGTATGTCAGCGATTTGCTGCGTTTACAGCTAGGGTATGGGCCTGGCTTTTGGCTCAATGGGGTGGGGCATGCCGCACTTGTGCTGCTAGCTGGCTGGCAGCTGGCAAAAAAATAGCGCCCCCAACCTGCGGTGGTTGGTGAGGGCGCATTGAGAAAGATGTAATTGGTAATTAAGTAATTGGAATAACCTAATTGCCTAATTACGCAATTACATTTTACGCACGCATGTGGGTGTCGATATAAGTTACGGCTTCCCCAACGGTGGTGATTTTCTGGGCTTCTTCGTCTGAGATTTCGCCATCGAACTTCTCTTCGAAAGCCATAATCAGCTCAACCAAGTCCAATGAATCGGCTTCCAAATCTTCGCGGAAACGTGCATTGGGGACGATTTGATCTTCATCAACGCCTAACAAATCAATAATAATTTCTTTTACCTGTGCTTCGGTATCGCTCATCCTAATCTCCTTCAGGGTATATTTTTCAAGTGTAGTTGGTGGGCAATTGTAGAATCAAGCCACGAATTGTCAAGCATTCTACGGACGGCAAAGTGCCCGCGCCACAGTAAAAAACACTGCTTTCGCAGAGAAGTTACGCCAAATTAGAATTCGTTTTGTCTGAGTGCTGATCTTGCAGCCAAACGGCCGTTCCCACCAACAAATAAAAGGCAAACGCCAGGTCCACCAGGAAAAAGCTGTGATCCACTAACCCATGCGCCACCATGTCTGCCAGCGCCGCGCTGAGGCCCACCACAACGGGCAACCACTCGGCCGAAACGTGCGGGCGCAGCCGCCACAGCGTTCGGGCCAAATTGCCGATGAGCCACAGACCTACCAACAGCCCCGGCAGGCCGATGCGCGTGGCGAAGTCCAGGAACAGATTGTGCGGATGGCTCAAATTGGGGTCGCGCCAGGCGGATTCTAAAATGTAGCGGCCGCGATATTCGTACAAGAAGTTGTCTAGCCCCACGCCAAACCAGGGATGGTCGCGCACCATGTTGAGGCTGGCCTGCCACAAACTCAACCGGAAGACGCCCGTCTCCCCGGTCAGGCTAAGCCGTCCAGCCAGCGCGGGAATTTGTTCGATGGCCACCAGCCCGGCCACGCCAGCCGCGCCAAAAACGAGCAGCCAGGGCCAGGTTTTACGGCCGTTTACCACCTGCCACTGCCAAAAAATAATCACAAACGCGGCGGGTAGTCCTAAAAAGAGGCCTCCCTTGCTAAAGGTAAGCAGGAAGGCGAGGAGGATGGGGAGGAGAACGGCCGTATAAATCCACCACCGTTTGCCATGAATTTGTTTACTGCCCAGCACCGCCATCGCCCCCAGCAGCGGCACGATGCGCCCCAAATAAAGCGCCACGTTGTTGGGCGAGCCGTAAATCGAGCGCAGGCGCAGCAGGCCGCCCTCGGCGGTGATCAGTTCATCACGGGCAAAGCCGATTTGCCACAGACCGTACAGCGCCACGACCAGGCCGCCCAGCACAAAGCCATCCAAAATGCGCCACATTTCGCTGGCTTTTGGGGCGGTGCCGCGCAGCACCCAGTAAAACAGCGCCGGTTCCAAAATCACCACGCGCCATTCGTTGCTGGCCACATCGCGCGGTTGGTGAAGAAGAGGGAGGCGGTGGCGAGGGCGGTGAGGAGCAGTATGCCGTAATCGGTAATCGGTAAGCGGTGAACGGTGAGCGGTTGGCCATTTTTGATGCGGGACAGGTAGTGGGTGAGGCGGTTGGTGGCGTAGGCGGCGAAGGTGACGAGGGTGAATACCTCCACTGGTGAGAAGCGGTAGTTGAGAATTGGTTTGAGCAGGGGAAGTAGAGGAAGTCAAAAGTGACGTAAAAGGGGAAGCAAAAGGCGATGAGAACCAATCCCCAGACAGGCCGCCAATAGAGCAAGACAAACAGTACCGCCAACGCCGCGACGTAAATGAAGAAGGTGGGCGTGACATAGTAAATCGAGGCGACAGCGGCGGTGAGGGCGAGTTGGCTGCCGTCGCCCAGGCGGCGGTAAACCCCGCCCATTTGCTCAGCCCAGGTGAACCAGCCCGCCAGGAAGACGAGTGTGGCGGTTACGGCCGTTACCCCCAACTGCCAGCTCGTGTTCAACGCCGCAAACCGCTGCCGCTGGCTGCGGAACCAATCGGGCCAATTTGCCCGCCTGTTTATTCGTATAGCCAGTATGAGTGAGAGAACGGCCGTTCCCGCCAAAACCCATATCCCCCAGCGATACCACATCCGGTGGTTGGTAGCCCACACTGAAACCGTTCAGTGCCCACTGGTCCCAGCCGCGCGAGGCGATGATTTGCGCCGTGTGCACGCCGGGGGTCAGGTTGCGGGCGACCGGTTCGGTGGCGATGTAGTCGTCGCTTTTCACGGCCGAGGTGAGGATGAGCATCGCCCCGTTTTCATCGCGGGGCAGGGCGTTGGCCGGTTGGCCGTCGATGGTGATGTAAAAGCGGGCGCGGAAGTTGGCCCGGCGCACCCGCAGCCCCAAATCGGTGCCGGTGAAGGTGAAGGTGACCTTTGTCGCCGAGCAGCACCTCATCGGGCTGCTGGCCGATGTCGGCCCCAAATTCGGGCGAAAATTCCCAATTGCCTTCATAAATTTGGGGCGGATCGTTGGGTTGGGCGAGATGGAAACCGGGTTGGGCAACGGCCGTATTCTGCTCAGCAAGGGTGGTTTGCAGAGCGGTCGCCACTTCTGACCCCGCAATGCTAAAGCCCCAATGCGGATCGTCTGCTGGCGCGTCTGGCTGCCAATTTTCCAGGAAAGCGACGCCGAGCCAGGGCCATTCCAGCCGCGCGCGTTCCAGGGCCGCGAGGGTGTACTCGGCTTGCTGCGCGGCGGTGACTTCGCCCCAGATGGAGGGCGCGCCGGGCCAGTCGGTGGGCAGGCTGTTCCAGCCCCAGTTGCCCGCCCAGACCGCTTTGTGGCCGTCGCCGTTGCGCAGCATCGTCTCGCGCAGCAGGATGAGGCGGCTAAAGTTGAGCGTTTCGTTGGCCACGGTGCGGTCGCCAGGCGGCGGTTGAAGCCGTACGGCTTGGCGGCGGCGATGTCGAACGCATTGGCGGCATTCGGTTTCGTAGAGCTGTTGCAGGAAGAGGTGATCAGCTAGGTTATCGGGGCCGGTTTCTACGGTGGGGGCCAGCGGCGCAGCTACAATCGCCGCGTCGCTATCAGCCGTGCGGATGGCGCTGGCCGCTGCGCTGAGCAGCGCACCGTACGCATCGGCGTTGGGGGGCTGGTTGCCCCAATGACTGGCCAGATTGGGTTCATCCCAGATGATGTAGAACTGGACCACATCCCCGTACCGTGCAGCAAATTCGGCGGCCCACTGCGCGAAAACGGCCGTTTCTACCGGCGCAAACGCATCGTCAGGGTTGCCATCTAGCAGGGGGACGAGGGTGAGGTTTTTTTGGGAAACGGCCGTAACCAGCCGCTCTGCCTCCGCCCAATCAAAATCCTCGCTGAAATAAAACGGCTGCTTCACAAACTGCACGCCCAAATCCGCAATCTGTTGGAGATTATCGGCCAGTGCCGCATCATCGTACTGGTTGAGGGTGACGTTGAGGCCGGGCTGCACCCCGCCGAAGTTCACCGGCTCCGGCAGGCCATCGGGGATGCCCCGCGTGAGGAAATTGTGCCGAAACTGGAGTGCACCAATGCCAAGCAAGGAGATGAGGGCAAGAAATAGCCAAAATAGAGTCGATAGGCGGGCACGCTGAGCAGCATTCATGCGCCTGATTTTGCCACGAGACTTTTTTGGTGCAACTATGATCTGCTTACGCTTAAGCTACGAGTCTGGTATTTCCCCGGAAACTCCAAGTTTCCGGGGAAATGAGTGGCCGACTGCTAATTCCAATCCAGGTAGTTCAACTCATTGGGTAAGTGACGCGTAATCAAATAGTCTTGCACAAACTCTTTGTATTCCCGGCCACTACCGAACAAGTCTTGGATAAAAGTACGGTCAACAATCGTGCCGTCTCGCTCACCAATCCATTCTAAATAATTAGAGTAGGGCCATTCTTCTAAATGGTGGACTAGGCCATCTTTTACAGGGTTGGCATGAATGTAGCGGCATAAATGGCGCAGGTAATTTTCATTGCCAACGTGTCGGGCCTGGAAGCGACCTTCAAATAGGGTGCCTGTCCAATCGTAGCGTCGCTGGACGGCGCGTGAGTAGCCGCCGAATAGGCGCTTGGGAAGCTCGCTGGCTGAGATTTGGCCATCTTGCCGCAGCAAAAAGTGATAATGGTTGGGCATTAGGCAGTAGGCAATCATAACCAGAGAGAATTTGGTTAGATACTCCTTCATTTTCTGCAGAATATAGAGGTAATTGTCTTGTTCAATGAAGAGATTATGCCGCCCTGCACCCCGGTTGTAGATGTGATAATAATGTCCTTGGGTAAACTGGATTTTCCGTCGTGGCATGAGGTATGTTCCTTATATTATCCCGGAAACTCTAAGTTTCCGGGATAATGCGTAACTGGTTTGCTGATTTTGCCACGTGTTTGAGTTTGCGCAACTAGTAGGTGGTCGGTATTTCCCCGGAAACTTCAAGTTTCCGGGGAAATGTGGGTGCTATCCCATGACGGTATTGCTGCTTTCGGTGTTGAGCTCGCGGAGGCGGGAGTAGAAGCCTGCGTTGAGGACTACGCCCGTGTATGGCATTTTTACCTGGACGTGATCTTCGTCGTGATTTTGACCCTTCTCTACCGCGTCGATGAGCGTGGCCATGAGGTGGCCCACGCCAGCTGCGTTTTTGAACTGGTTGCCACTGGTGCCCACCGCTAGATAAAACCCTGGCAGATCAGATTGGTCGTAAACGGGAATCCAATCGCTGGAAGCGTCGTACATGCTGACGATGCCGCTCGGTTTTGTGGGAATCTCTAGCTCCGGGATGCGGCGGGCCAGGCGGTACACCTGGGTTTTCCACAGCTCGTCGGTGAGCTCTGTTTGGTACTCATCGGGATTGTCTACCCACTCTTTGGGGTCGCATTCTGGGTCGGCGCTGCCCACGAGGATGTTGTTGCCGGTTTCGGGGCGGAAGTAGATGCCGTTGTCCGCGTCGGAAAAGACGAAGCCATCCTGGTTGAAGTTAAACCGTTTGGGCGAGGCGACGTGATGCACTTCGCGGCGCAGGGCATTCGTTTTAATCTTCATGCCCTCTTCCACGCCTGCCAGCCTGTTGATGATAAAGGAGTGTGGCCCGGCGGCATTGACGACAACGGGCGCGTCAATTTGGGTGCCGTCGCTGAGGGTGATGCCAGAAACACGGCCGTTTTCCTTCCGCACCTCTACCACTTCCGCATTAAACAAAAACTCGCCGCCATTTCGCTGGGCCGCTTGCATCAAATTATAGGTCGCCAACTGCGGATCGTTGACGTAGCCGCCTTGCGGATTGTAAATGCCACCGGTGAGCGGCGTGGTCGGCTCGTCCCAAAATGTCTCATCATCAATGGGCTGCGGCGGCCAGAATGAATGCAAATCGCCAATGGGGAACCGTTCACGCAGCGCTTCCAGGCTCCACGTTTCGTAGGGAATGCCAATTTGCTCAAACAAGTTGATGAAATTTTGCTCACTGGGATCCCCGTTGCGGAAGATGACAAAGCCGCATTCCACAAACTTGGCGTAGCCGCGCTCATCAACGGGGCCGATGTAGTTCTCCCAATCTTTCCAGTAGAAATAATTTTCATAGGCCATGGTGGCGCCGTCGAGCGTGGAGTAATGAAAGCGCACGATGGCACAGGAATTGCTGGTTGAGCCAAAACCAGCGGCAGGCAGTTTGTCGATGTTTAGCGTTTTATAGCCGCGTTTTGTTAATTCATAGGCCGTGGCACAGCCGATGAGTCCGGCTCCAATGATGATGGCGTCAGGTTTTTGATTCATGATTCCTCCTCAGAAAAGGTAGGTCGGATTGCCAATCCAACCAACGAGATGCCTGGCGGGGCTGCCAGATAAGGCCGTATTTTAGCATTATAACATCTGGGGCCGATGTGAAGTTCTGCGTGAAATAGTGGGCAAAAAAGAACCTATGCCGCGTTCTCATCCTCGTGCAAAGGCACAAACCCTTCGCGGAGCGCGTACAGGGCGGCCTGGGTGCGGGTGGCCAGGTGCAGCTTGCCGAGGATGTTGGAGACATGCGAGTAGACGGTGGTTACGCCGATGACGAGCATTTCCGCGATTTCCTGGTTGCTGAGGCCACGGGCCAGCAGTTTGAGCACGTCCATTTCTCGCTCGGTAAGGGGATCGACGATGGTGGGAGACGGCCGTTTCTCTGGCTGGGCAACTTCGGCTAACAACTTCTGGGCGATGGTGGGATGCAAGGATGCTTCGCCTCGGTGCACCTGCCGGATCGCATTCAGCAGCTCGTCTGGCCCGGTGTCTTTGATCAGGTAGCCCAACGCCCCCGCTTTGATAGCCGGGAAAACTTTGTCATCGGTGGCAAAGCTGGTGAGCACCAGAATTTTCATCTGCGGCTGCGCCGCTTTGATTTGGCGCGTCGCTTCGATGCCGTCTGTGCCGGGCATGACCAAATCCATCAGCACCACGTCTGGGTTCAGGCTGGCAACGGCCGTTACCGCCTCTTCCCCGTTGCTAGCTTCGCCCACAATCGTCATGTCTGGCTCGGTGTCCAGCAGATCGCGAATGCCACGCCGCACAATGTGGTGGTCGTCGGCGATGAGAATGCGGATGGGTTGGGAATCGCTCATAGTGGCACCTCCACCAGAATTTGGGTGCCCTGGCCGGGCGCGCTGTTGATGGTGAGACGGCCGTTCATCTGTGCCACTCGTTCGGCCATCCCCTGCAACCCAACGCTGCCGGGTGGAACGGCCGTTGGTTCAAACCCAATCCCGTCATCCCCGATTTTTAGGCAAACCTGGCCATTTTCGCGACGTAACTGCACATCCAGCGTGCTGGCCTGGGCATATTTGGCACTGTTGTTGAGCGCCTCCTGGGCGATGCGGTACAGGCCGGTTTCGAGGTTCGCTGGTAAATGGCCGATTTCTTCCAGCGCCACGTGCATGGTTAGCCCACTGCGCGCTTCCACCGTGTCCAGCCTGGCTTGCAAGGCGGCGGCCAGTCCGCTGCTCTCCAAAATCGGCGGACGTAGCTCAAAGATAAGCAGTCGTGTCTCTTGCAACGTTTGCTTGGCATCTTCCTGAATGGCTGCTAGATAGGCTTGCACCGCTTCGTTTTGTCCGGCGGTTAGCTTGCGGCTGGCGGCTTCTGCCTGCAACGTCAGGCCGTACAGGGTTTGGGCAACCGAATCGTGTAAATCCCGTGCCAGGCGGGTGCGCTCGTTGGCCACAGCCAGCTCTTCGGCCTGATTGGCGTAGGTTTGCAGCTGTTGGTGAGCGGTTTGCAGGTCGGCCAGCAGCTGTTCGCTATGCTGGCGGGCGGCATCAGCTTGCAGCACCAGCCGCACAAACGCGGCCACAAAAATGAGCCCGGCTTCATAGAGCAGGATGAAAGAGAAGGCTACCGGAATGCCAAACTGGATGATTTGGGCAACGGCCGTTGCCACCACCAAAATCCCCGTCCAAATTAAGCTGTCCCGCCGCGAGAGCAAATAAGCCGCCTGCCCGCACAAAACAATGTACAGCATGGCAAAAAAGTCGAGCTCGTAAAAGAAGAGGGAGCCGACAAAAACCAAAATCATCTGCACAGCCAGATAAATGTGCGCTCGTAGGGAAGAGCCGCGCGTGAGCAGCGGTTCCAGCCCCATCGCCGCGCCAAAGATAAGCAAAATGAGGGAGATGGCCCAGGTGAGCGGATGCTGCTGCTCGATAAACTCGGTAATCCAGCGCAGGCTGACGGCCCCCCACAGGGAAAAGCTGATGAGCAAAAATGTGCCAGCGCCCGGCCGCGTGAACCAACGTCGTTTTACCATCTGAACATTATAGGGGATTGGGAACGGCCGTACATCCTAAAAATTATGGAGACCGGTTCCCAAAAATTCAGGAGCGCCATTTCCACCGCTTTGTGGATGTGCCAGCCACGCCAATCTGCCACACTGAGGGCAACTTTGAATCTATCCGAAAAAGCCACAGAGGAAAAAGAGAGATCAGAGAATTGAACCTCTTTCTCAAAGCTCTCTGTGCCCTCTGTGGCCAATATTCAGACAGTTATTTATTACGTTCTGCAAAGGAGAAATATCATGAACAAAACAATTGGTGTTGGTTTAGCTATCGCATTTTTGTTGATTTTGGTGGTGCCTGTGCTGGTAGCCCAGCTACGAACAAAAGAATCCCGCGAGTGGGAAGGCGTTACTTTAGATGACGTCACATACGAAGAGGTGGAGTTTTATAACGAAGCTGAGCAAATTCGGCTGGCAGGCATGTTGTTTGTGCCAAAGGGCGATGGGCCTTTTCCCGCAGTTGTCTTTGTGCACGGCTCTGCCCCAAGCTTCCGGGGTAATCGCATCATTTTAACCGAGACCAAACATCTGCTGGATAACGGCGTCGTGGTGTTGGTGCCAGACAAGCGTGGTGCCGATGGCTCCGAAGGAGATTGGGAAACTGCCAGCTTTGAGGCGCTCGGTATGGACGCAGTTGCCGCAGTAGATTATTTGTTGGCCCGAGATGATTTGCCGATTTCCCGCGTGGGCATCATTGGCGCTAGCCAGGGTGGGCATATCTCGCCACTTATTGCCAGCCAATCTGACGAGATTGATTTCATTGTTGACTTATCTGGCACGTCCCTGCCCCTTCGTGAACAACTGTTGTTTGAAGAACAACAAAATTTGCGCCAGATAGGCTTCTTGCCCATTGTTGCGGACGTGCTGGCTTACCCTTCTGCCTGGTCTATCCGCGAAGTACGGCAAAAGACGTTCTGGCAGGCCATTGGCGACTTTGACCCGCTGCCGTATTGGGAAGAATTGGATGTACCTGCGCTGGCAATCTTTGGCCTGGAAGATACCAATGTGCCCGCTCTAGAAAGTGAAGCCCGGCTGCAAACTTTGAACAAAAGCAACATCACCGTCAAGGTGTATGAAGGGTCCGGGCATAATCTGGAAACGCCGCTGGGTGAGGGTAACTTGGTGGTACGCCAGGAGGTGTTGGACGACCTTCTCAACTTCATCATGTCCAATTAACCACAACGTTCGCCCTGGTGCAATACAAAGAAATGGGACGCAGATTAACGCTGATGACGCAGATTTTTCGCATCAGCGTTTTTCTGCGCTTGTTTGTTATTCTGTGGGGAGGATTTGGCGCGTGGGTTCAAGGGTGGGGGCCAGATTGAGCGGGGTGTCATCATCCGTGGTTGGGCCAACGCGTAGGCCGAGGCCGTAGGGCGCCCAGGTGGGATGGCTGGCGGGCAAGTCATCGGCCGTAATTTGGGTGGCGACCGATGTTTCTAAATTCATCACGAACAAGTCATCATTAAAAATGAAGGCGATGTCCTGGCCGCTGGGTCCCCAGGCCATGAATTGGCGGTCGCGAGGGAAGGCGCTATTTTCGCCCAGCGGTGGGTAGATTTGGCGGGCGTTGCTGCCGTCCTGATCCATCAGCCAAAGGGTGTAGTTGCTGCGCAGGCTGTCCACCGGATCGGCCGTGCGCAAAAAGGCGATGCTGCTCGCGTCGGGATTGGTGACCCAATGCAGGTGACCCCACATGCCGGTCTGGTCAATCAGCTGCACGTTGAGGCTGGAGAAGATATCGAACACCCAGCTGTTGAATTCCATTGTGCGATCATCGTCGCTGCCGTGGTTGGTGAGGGCCACAAAACGGCCGTCTGGCGACCAGGTGAGTGTAGGCACCCAAACCCAATCAGCCAGGGTATTGTACGCCGTGAACTCTTGCAGTTGCCGCCGCTTAAACGCATTTTCTTCGGCGAAGGTATCGATCACCCCCACTTCGTTGGCGTAGGCGTAGGCCAGCATACGGCCGTCTGGCGACCAGGCGTAATTGCCACCCCACCAGCCATTCAGCGCTGGATAGGTGTCGATAAACTGGCTTGGCTCAAACAGAAAATCGGCATCGTCGGACCAATCCGCCAGCCAGAGGTCATTATTGGCTTCCCAGCCGGGTGGCTGGTCTACCGGATTGGCGGTGGTGTAAGCAATTTGGTACGGGCTGAGGCGGTTGGGATTCCAGTCGGCCCAGAGCACGTTTTCAACGCCTAACTCTTGCGGGCGCGCGCCGCGCTGGGTGTCAATCACCCACAGACTGTTGCCAAAGCTGCCGCTCTCGGTGAGGACGCGGGTGTAGAGCAGTTGGCCGCCGTCGGGCGACAGGGTGAAGACGCGGCCATCGAGACCCTCGCCGGTGTTGAGCGTTTCGGGAACGGCCGTACTGCCGCGCATGAGAACGGCCGTTCCGCCAGAAATAATGGCCAGACTGCCGCTAAAATCCACATTGCCTCGGTTGGCCCCAATGCCGATCATGACCAGCTCGTCCTGCGGCTGGGTTAGGGTCACCTCGTTGGTGCGGATGCGGCTCACCTCCTGCCCATCGCGATAGACGATGCGAATGGTGATCTCTTTGCTGCCGTTTTGCCCAGCCTGCACAATTTGCGGTGGGTCGTCGGCGCTCATCGTGTCGGTGCGCACAAATTTGCGCTCAAAGGGGATGATCTCTTCGGTGACGTCCACCGTCTCGCTAACGCGCACCACGCGCACGGACATTTCAGGGGTAAGAGGGGTGAACAACGGCGGATCGACTTCATCCAGCTCGCCGACTTCCACGCCCGCTTCGGCCAGCAGTTCACGCACGGTGGCGCTGTTGGTGGTGAGGTTAAAGGTTTGGCCATCAACCTGGAGCGTGAGAGGAACGGCCGTTGCCCCGGTTTGGCTCACATTCGGCTGGGCACAGCCCGCCAGCAGCAACAAAAAAAGACAGATGATCCATTTGCTGGCTTTGTGCCAGTGGTGATCATCTGCCTTTGTCGTTGCGTTTCTGTTAATCACGCTGGGTAATCGGTAATCGGTGATCGGTAATCGGTGATCGGTGGGGAGTTACCGATTACTGATTACGGTTTACCGATTACCGTTATGCGTTTTCCCACAGCTCGCGCACTTCGGGCGAGAGGGCGTCGGCGACGGCTTGCTGAACGTTGCTATCGACTATCTGCTTGACGCCGTGGAAAACGGCCGTAATCGGGATTTTGGCAAACTGCGGGTCGCTGTTGCCGCTGCGCCGCGATACTTGATTTTGGAATTCGTGGCTGGTGAGCTGGTCATTTTTGAAGTGGGCCAGCCAGAAGACGCGCTTCACGTCGTCGCCTAGCTCTTTGGGCAGAGCATTGGCCAGCTTCTTTTTGGTTTTGCCGCCCAGGGTAAAGCCGAGTGTTTTGAGAACGGCCGTACTCCAGCGGTGGGCATGGTCCAGGGTGCGCAGGCTCCCTTTGTCTTTTACGGTTTCGTAGTAAGCGGTTAAATCAGTCATAAAAAAATTATCCATCTGAATAACAAAAATTGCGAATAAAGCGAATGATTATTTTTACCTTGCCTATGCAGGTGCGTCAAGTGGCTGTTGCAAATTGGATTGACGGTTTTATACTGGAAAAAATAGGAGATCATGTGAAAAGAAATCGGCAAGATTTAATAGCCTGGATCATTTTGACAGTTGCTTGTAGTGGTATTGCATTGCCGTTGGCTTTTTTGCACTGGCAAACCGCTTTGGTAGCTTTTCTACTATATCTGCCGCTTACAGCAGGTATCATTTGGTTAACGGTTTATCGTAACAAGCTGTGGTTTGGCCTTTGGTTTCTGGTTTTCTGGGGCTGGATTACCTTCGTGAGTCCTTATGTCTTTGAATATTTACTCGAGAGTTTTAATGAAATTGGTTTTGAATGTGCAAATTGCGAATAAATGCCAAAAAGAAACATTTATTTGTTTATAATCGACAATTGGAGCGGGGAACTTTCCGCAACAATCACAATATCTTTCTGACGTAATGTAAGTTAAATTAGTAATGGTGCAATATTTTTGCACCAAGTTTATTGCTTGCAAAAAAATAGTTTGTTGCCTCCCGGACGAGGCACCAACCAGAGTCTAACCGACGCTTCCTGGGGAAGGGTCGGTTTTTGCTTTTTAACAATATTGGGCGAAGAGAGAAAGAAGATGAATCAATTACCCGTAGCTGTCATTGCTGAAAATAGTCCGCAGCGTGCGCTGTTTGTGTCGCCAGATGCTCAGTTGGAAGCGGTTTTGGAAGAACTGCTGGCCGACCGAACCCGCAAGTCGGTGTTCCTGATTGATGAGCAGGAGCGGCTGGCTGGCGTGGTGAATCTGAAAGAGCTGCTGATTTGGGGTTGGCTGCATTTGGGCCTGCTCAATGTGCCCTTCAAATTGTCAGAACGCAAGCTGCGCCGCCTGGCGCGTGCCCACGTGGCCGCCGATTTGCAAATTCCCAGCAGCCAGGGCATGACCATTTCAGTGGAGCAAAGCGTAGAAGATGCCCTGGACACGCTGTTGCTGTCTAGCCAGGATGCGGTGGCGGTGGTGGATGAAAACGGCCGTGTTGTCAACGACCTGCACATCGACGACCTGCTCACCTACGCCATGCAAGAAGCCAAAGGAGCCAGCTATGCATGACGCCATTGCTCATCCCGGACTAGTCCCTGCGCTGCTGTCTGGCTACACGCTCTCGCTTATTGTGCCCATGCTCACCCGCGTGCTGCGCCAGATGACCGGCTGGTTCCTGGCGCTGCTGCCGCTGGCCCTGTTTGTCCAATTTCTAACAATGGTGGATGAGGTGGCCAAGGGACAAATTTTGACGGCAAATATCCCCTGGGTGCCCAGCCTCAATGTCAACCTCAGCTTTGTGGTGGATGGGTGGGGCTTGTTCCTGGCTTTGGTAGTGACCGGCATGGGCGCGCTGGTGATTATTTACGCCAGCAGCTATTTGCAGGGCAATCCAGCAATCGGCCGTTTTTACACCTTCATCCTCATATTTATGGCTTCCATGCTGGTGCTGGTGCTGGCGGACAACATCTTCCTCATGTTCATCGCCTGGGAGCTGACCTCGATTGCTTCGTTTTTCCTCATTGGCTTTTACCATGAAAAAGAGAAATCGCAGAAGGCGGCGCTGCAAGCGCTGCTGGTGACGGGCACCGGTGGTTTGGCGATGCTGGCTGGATTTGTGGGGCTAACGGCCGTTTCCGGCACCAGCTCCTTCCAAGAATTGCACGCCCAGGCAGGGACGCTTCTGCAAAGCCCGTATTACCTGCCGATTTTGGCACTCATTTTGCTGGGCGCGTTTACCAAATCGGCCCAGTTTCCCTTCCACTTTTGGCTGCCCAACGCGATGGCTGGCCCCGCGCCAGTGAGCACCTATCTGCATTCCGCCACGATGGTGAAGGCGGGTGTTTATCTGCTGGGCCGCTTGCAACCGACGCTGGGGCAAAGCAGCGAATGGTTCTACATCGTCACCATTGTGGGAGCCGTCACGGCGCTGCTCGGCGCGTGGCTCTCCTGGCAAAAGACGGACATGAAGGAGATTTTGGCCTACTCGACGATTAGCGCTTTGGGCACGTTGGTGCTGCTAATTGGCATTGGTACGGAATTGGCGTTGCAAACGGCCGTTCTCTTCCTCCTCGTTCATGCTTTGTACAAAGGCGGGCTGTTCATGGCGGCGGGCATCATCGACCACGAGACGGGCACGCGGGACGTGCGCGAATTAGGTGGCCTGTGGCGGCAAATGCCCTGGACGTTTACGGCCGTTTTGTTAGCCGCCTTTTCCATGTCCGGTTTGCCGCCGTTTTTAGGCTTCATCGGCAAGGAGCTGATGTACGAGACCACGCTGGAGCTGTCGTTCTACTCCCAACTGCTTACCGGCGTGCTGTTGCTGACCAATATTTTAATGGTCACGGCGGCGCTGATTTTGCTGATACAGCCGTTCTTCGGCTCGCCAAAAGAAGCACATCCCCACCACAAAACGCCGTTCAACATGTGGCTGGGGCCGGTTGTGCTGGGCGGTTTGGCGCTGTTGCTGGGGCTGCTGGCCAGCAGCGAGGCGATTAGCGAGGCGCTGGTTGCGCCCGCCGTTTCGGCGATTGCGGGGAGTGAACTGCATGTGCATTTGGCGCTGTGGCATGGCCTGACGCCGATGCTGGCGCTGAGCGGCGTGACTTTGCTGGGCGGTGTGGGGCTGTTTGTGGTGCATACGCGCTTGCAGCCGGGGGTGGTGCGATTGGATACGGCCGTTCGCCGTGTGGGTCCCGAAAAATGGTACGGCTGGCTGCTGGATGGCATGTTGGGGCTGGCAGGCTGGTTCACCGAAAAATTCCAAAATGGCAAGCTGCGCTACTACCTCATGTACGTCTTGGTCTCGGCGCTGGTGCTGGTGGGCGGTACGCTGGCCTTCCGCACGGACATCGTTTGGGAAGGGCTGGAGCTGACGCCGCTGCGCCTGCCGGAGGTGATTTTGGCGCTGGTGCTGCTGGCGGCCGTTGGCGTGGTGGTGCGGGTGGAGTCGCGGTTAACGGCCGTTGCTGCCCTTGGCGTGGTGGGCTACAGCATTGCTGTCTTCTACATTTTGTTTAGCGCGCCTGACCTGGCGATGACCCAGTTTGCCATCGAAACGTTGACTGTGATCTTGTTTGTGCTGGTGCTGTATCGCTTGCCTCGCTTCGACCGGTTTAGTTCGCGCCACACGCGCGTGCGCGATGGTGTGGTGGCGGCCGCGGTGGGGTTGCTCATGGCGGGCCTCACGCTGATGGCCCAATCAGTGCACGTGCGCGGCGCGTCGGCGCTGGCCGATTATTTCATTCGCAATACGGAAGCGCTGGCGGGTGGGCACAACGTGGTCAACGTCATTTTGGTCGATTTTCGTGGCTTCGACACGATGGTGGAAATCACGGTGCTCTCCGTGGCGGCGATTGGCGTGTACGCGCTGCTCAAGTCGCGCACCTTTAACCTGGAACGGGCCCAGGCGGAGCAAACGGCCGTTACTGAACCCGATCCCGCCGCTGAACCCATCGCCCCGCAAAAGGAGGCCGTCTGATGCGCTCCTTGATTTTGACGACGGCCACGCGCTACCTGCTGCCGCTGATGCTCCTTTTTTCCGTCTTTTTGCTGTTCCGTGGTCATCACGATCCCGGTGGCGGTTTTATTGGCGGTTTAGTGGCCTCGGCGGCATTTGCCCTGTACGGATTTGCCTACGGGATGCCGGAAGCGCGGCGGGTACTGCTGTTTGATCCGCTAAAGCTGATTGGGGTGGGGTTGCTAACGGCCGTTTCTAGCGGCCTCATTGCCCCGATTGTGTTGGGACGGCCGTTCATGACCTCTATTTGGGGTCACACAGAGTTTGCTGCTTTAGGCAAGCTGGGCACGCCGCTCATGTTCGACATCGGCGTGTACACCACCGTCATTGGCGTCACCATGCTCATCATGTTGACGCTGGCCGAGGAAGACGGTGATCAGGGAGAGGAGACAATCTAATGGAAATTATTATGGCACTTATTGTCGGGACGCTGTACGCCGCTGGCGTGTACATGATTCGGCGGCGCAGTTTGGTGAAGTTGATTATCGGTTTGGGGCTGCTGGGGCACGCCTCCAACATGCTCATTTTTTCGATGGGCGATTTGGTGCGGGGCAATCCGCCGCTGCTGCATGAAGGCATCGACCTGACCAGCCTGGCCGACCCGCTGCCCCAGGCGCTCATCCTCACCGCCATCGTCATCGGCTTTGGCGCGCAGGCGTTTGCCATTGTGCTCATCCGGCGCGTTTATCAGCGTGTTGGCACCGATGACATGGATCAGCTAATCGCCACGGACAGAACACGATGATACCCACCAAATTTCTTCTCATTTTGCCAATTTTGGTGCCGTTTCTCACCGGCATTTTGGCGGTGCTCTCCTGGCACCAACGCAATTTGCAGCGGGTGGTGAGCCTGATTGGTTCTGGCTTGTTGCTGGTAGTGACGGTGCTGTTGTTTCAGCGCATTGAGCGCTTCGGGCCGCAGGCGGTGCAAGTGGGTAACTGGCAAGCGCCGTTTGGCATCACGCTCTACGCCGATCTGTTTGCCGCCATCATGCTGGTGATGGCCGGGCTGCTGGGACTGGCGGTGGGATTGTATTCGCTGGCTAATATCGACGAGATGCGCCAGCGGCTGGGTTTTTATCCGCTTTACCAGATTTTGCTCATGGGCGTCTGCGGCTCCTTTTTGGCGGGCGATATCTTCAATTTGTACGTCTGGTTCGAGGTGATGCTAATCGCTTCGTTTGTGCTGCTGGCGCTAGGCAGCGAGCGGCGGCAGTTAGAAGGGGCGATCAAGTACGTCACGCTGAACCTGATGGCTTCGGCGCTGTTTTTGGCGGCGGCAGGCATTTTGTATGGCGTGGCTGGTTCGCTCAATATGGCCGACTTGGCAATGCGCCTGCGCACGGCTCCGGTCGGCGTGGTGACCACGCTGGCGATGATGTTTTTGGTGGCCTTTGGCATTAAGGCGGCATTGTTTCCGCTGTTTAGCTGGTTGCCGGCAGCGTACCATACCCCGCCAACGGCCGTTTCTGCCATTTTCTCCGGGTTGCTGACCAAGGTGGGCGTGTACGCCATTGTGCGCGTTTTTACCCTGCTGTTTGTGCATGATCAGGCGTATACCCATGCCATCTTGCTCATTTTGGCTGCGCTGACGATGGTGACGGGTGGGTTGGGTGCCGTGTCGCAGTATCATTATCGGCGCATCCTGAGCTTTCACATCACCAGCCAGATTGGTTACATGGTGATGGGTCTGGCGCTGTTCACGCCGCTGGCTCTGGCGGGGGCGATTCTGTACATCGTGCACAATATCATTGCCAAAACCAACCTCTTTTTGATTAGCGGCATCACTGAGTGGATCGGTGGCTCCTATGATTTGAAGAAGCTGGGTGGGCTGTACGTGCGCCAGCCGCTGCTGGCGGGGCTGTTCCTCGTCTCGGCGCTGGCGCTGGCGGGGTTGCCGCCGCTGTCTGGCTTTTGGGCCAAGCTGACGCTGATTCGGGCGGGGCTGGAGGCGCAATCTTACCTGATTGTGGCCACGGCGCTGCTGGTGAGCCTGCTGACCCTTTACTCGATGATTAAAATCTGGACGCAGGCGTATTGGAAGGCCCAACCAGAGATGACGGAACGGCCGTTGCCGCCGCGTGGCATTGGTTGGGGCATTCGTTTTGCGCCGGTGATTTTGCTGGCTGCCTGCACCATCGTGCTGGGGCTGGGCGCGGAATATTTCTTGGGTGTGGCCCAAACGGCCGCTAATCAACTGCTGAATCCGTCGCTGTATGTGGAGACGGTGTTTGGCACGTTTGTGGGAGGGATGCACTGATGCTGTTACTCAATTTGCTGTTGGCCATCGCCTGGATGGCGCTGACGGGGCAGTACGAGGCGAGCAACTTTGCCGTGGGCTTTGTGCTGGCTTATCTGGTGCTGCGCTTGACCCAACATTCGGAAACGGCCGTACGCTATATTCGTCGGGCGCGGTTGCTCTTCTTTTTTACCGGCTTCTTTTTGAAGGAACTGGTCATTTCTAGCTGGCGGGTGGTGGTGGTGGTACTTACACCCAAGATGGCGATGCGGCCTGCTGTGGTGGCCATCCCCCTGGCCGTAACCTCTGAAGCAGCGATTACGATGCTGGGCAATCTGATTACGCTGACGCCGGGCACGCTGACGCTGGACGTCTCCACCGATCGCAGCACGATGTACGTACACGCGATGGACGTTGGTGATGCGGAGCTGTTCCGAGCGAGCATCAAGAACGGGTTTGAAAAGCGCATTTTGGAGCTGGCGATATGAATGAGTGGATTGGTTTTTTTGCCCTGACGCTGCTGATGGTGACGGTCGGCTTCTCGTTTTGGCGCTTGCGCCTGGGGCCAAGCTTGCCGGACCGGGTGGTGGCGCTGGATTTGTTAACGACGGTGGGGATTGCGGTAACGGCCGTTTACGCCATGATTATGGACCAACCGCTGATTATGGACGTGGCCACCGTGCTGGCCCTCATCTCATTTTTGGGCACGATTGCCTTTGCCTACTACGTGGATTTGATGGAGTAACAAAATGGCACAAATTATTGGCACGATTTTGATGCTTTTTGGCGTATTTCTTATTCTCATTGCCGGGATTGGCTTGCTGCGGATGCCGGATTTGTACCTGCGCATGTCTGCCGCCACCAAGGCGTCCACGTTAGGGCTGGGGCTGATTTTGTTGGGGACAGTTCTCTTTTTTGGCGAATTGGGTATCGCCAGCCGGGCAATTGCGACGATTATTTTTGTGTTGCTCACTGCACCCGTGTCGGCGCACATGATTGGCCGAGCCGCCTACACCAACGGCGTGCCATTGTGGGAAGGTACCGAACTGGATGAACTCAAAGGGCGCTACGACGAGCCCGCCCACGTCCTGCACGGTGCGGAAGTTGTTCCCGAAAGTTGATCTTTTTTGAATGGCACGCGGATGAACGCAGATAACGCTGATTATATTGAGCTGCGTTCATCCGCGTTTGTCTCAGCGATTAGATGGCTTTGAGCAAGGCAGCGGCGGCGGCGAGGCCAGAGAGGGCGGCGCCTTCCACGCGAGGGCCATTGAAAGCATCGCCGGCGAAGGCAAGCGAGGGCAAGCCTGCGGCCAGCAGCGTGCGTTCTGGATGTAGCGCCGTCGGCAGCGCGTAACGCCATTTGTGGATGTGATGTTCTTTGACGGTGCAGTTTTTGCCGAGAAACGGCCGTAATTCCCCCATAAACAAACCGACCAATTCACCCTTCGGGGCTTCATACCAAATTTTGCTCAATTCCGGGTTGGCATGCGCCGTTATGATGGTGGCTTCCGGTGAAATCCCCTTTTGTTGATTGTCAGCAATCCAGCTGATGCGCGCCTCTGGTTGCTGCACGGCTCCAGGTGATGGCACCGCTACCTCTCCTTCAACCCAAAACAGGCCAGAGAGGCAAGGTGCGTAAGCTACTTTTTCCAGCGCGGTGCGATCGGCTTCCGCTAGGGGTACTTGGCCGGCGTTGAGCAGTGCCAGCGACTGTGGCACGGGTGGGGTGAGGATGAGGGCATCAGTTTGGTAGGAACGGCCGTTTTCCGCCAGCACGTCCCAACCATCCCCAGCCAGACGAATGGTTTGCAGGCGGGTCTGGTTGTGCAGAGTGAGGGATTGGGCCAACTGTTTGGCAACGGCCGTCATGCCACCTGTCACCGCATAGCGCGGATGGCCATCATCCAACGGCGTGTCCACGGCCGAGCCAGCCGCCCAGCCGCGTGCCCATTCAAACACCAGCCCGGCTTGCTGCCACGCATCGACGAACTTTTGGAAACCGGGTTTACGCACGGTGAAAAATTGTGCGCCGTAATCCCCACGCCCCGGGCCAAGCCGCCAGGTAGCTAATCTGCCACCGACGCCCCGCGCTTTTTCTACCACCAGCACCGACTTTCCCGCTTCTTGCAGTTGGGTTGCGGCCAGCAGCCCAGCCAATCCTGCGCCTACAATGAGTACATCCACTTTATTTGCCATGCGCCAATTTTAGCACAGCTTGGTGGGTAGAGTGGCTGGAGCGTCCCGCTGTTAACGTTAACGACCTGGCCAAAATCAGATAATTTTGGTTAGCCGGACAATGGATTTTTGAAACATGGCGATCGATTTTTGAAAATTTTGTTTGTATGGCTGGCGGGTTGTGGCAAAATTGACAGTGAAAATGGGGTATGTTAAACTGATTTTTGTTAACGTTAACAAACAGGCTTTGTTATCCATGGGAAGCGTCAGTGGAGTCTGGTAAAGGGAGCCGTAGCCGCAGTTAAGTTGCCTACCGTTGACACTCATTCGCCCGGATTAAAGCCAAGCAAGTGGGTGGTACGGCCGTTAACCAGAACACGCCGCGAGGAACGGCCGTTTCCCTGCCTTTTTGTTAAGTAATTTTCGACAAATATTTTTGAATGCCAATCAGGTAAATGAAAATTACTTTTAGGAGAACAAAAAGAGCTAACGAAGTGATTTAATCTCAAGTTACTTTTTGTTCTCCACATACCACCAGAATAAATAGTGCGCGACAGTACCAAATAGAGAAGAAGTTTTCCAAACAATGGCTCAAGCTGCCCGGCTTGGCTGTAGCAAAGGAGAGGAGAGATGTCGTACAGAGTTTTTCTTGTCGAAGACGAGATCGTAGCTCGGGAAGGCATTCGAGACAATGTAGACTGGCAAGCGGCAGGCTTTGAATTTTGCGGCGAAGCGCCAGATGGTGAAATTGCGCTGCCTCTCATTGAGAAAACCCAACCAGATGTCCTCATCACCGATATAAAAATGCCGTTTATGGATGGCTTGCAGTTGAGCAAAGTTGTCCGTGAGCAAATGCCCTGGGTGAAAATTGTCATTCTCAGCGGGCATGACGAGTTTGAGTATGCCCAGTCGGCAATTAAGCTGGGAGTGGCTGAATATCTGCTCAAGCCAATTAATGCCGACGCCATCCAAAATGCGCTGCGCTCGGTTGCTACGGTGCTAGATAAGGAAGGGGAAGAGCGGGAAAACCTCAAGCAGCTGCAAAGCCAAATTAAAGACAACCTCACGCTGCGCAAGGAGCGGCTGCTGCTGCAACTGGTGAGCGGTGGTGTTTCTTCCAGCGAGGCGATTGCCCAATGTCGCCAAATTGGGCTGGATATTATTGCCCAGCAATATTTGGTGCTGCTCATTAAGGTTCAGGTGCAGCTGGGCAACGGGCACACCGATTTTGCCCAGTATCAAAAAATTCCACAGCTGGTGCGTGATTTGGTGGAGATGCATCCTGGCACCTTTTTTACCCAGAAAAGTGTCGAAGAACTGTTGCTGATTATGAGCGGGGATGACCCTGAGGGATTGAAGCAAGATGGCCTGTTTTTAGCCAACCTCATTCAGCAGGACTTGCAGCAAGAGATGGATTGTCGGGTCTCTGTGGGTGTGGGGGAGGTGCAGCAGCGTTTGACCGATATTTCACTTTCGTTTGCGGGGGCGGTAACGGCCGTAAATCAAACACCACCACCCGCTACCCCAAAAATCAGCCAACAAATCGACAGCGTAAAAATTGAAGCCGCTATTGTGGAGCAATATCTCAAAAGCGGCCTCATCGAGCAGTTTGACGCCTTCTTCGCCGAAAATTTGCAAGCGCCGGGCGAAATTGCGCTGCAATCCACCTTGCTCAAGGATTACTTTTTTGTGGACCTCATTTTGACGGCGGCGCAGTTCATCACCAGTTTGGATGGTGATGCGCACCAAATCATTCCAGAGATGGATAAGATCGAACCGTTTCTTGAGCAAATTGACACGATTGAAAGCATGCGTGAAGCGCTGCGCCAGCTCTTTGGCCACGCCTTGATGTTTAGAAACGAACAGGTGCAGTACGAGAAGAGCAAGCTCATTTTTCAGGCCAAAGATTTTATTGATGCCAACTACACCGATCCGAATTTATTGCTCAATGAAGTGGCGGCGACGGTTAATCTGAGTCCCAGCCATTTCAGCGTCGTGTTTGGCCGCGAGACCGGCGAATCGTTCAAGGATTATCTGACCCGCATCAGAATTGAGCGGGCCAAAGAACTGCTGCGCACGACGAATATGAAATGCTCTGAGGTTGCTTATCAGAGCGGTTACAGCGATCCCCACTATTTCAGCTATGTTTTCCGCAAAAACACGGGTCTACCTCCACAGCAATTCCGCCAATTGCCCCAGACATAGCC
This sequence comes from Ardenticatenaceae bacterium, assembly GCA_020634565.1. Lineage (GTDB taxonomy): Bacteria > Chloroflexota > Anaerolineae > Promineifilales > Promineifilaceae > Leptofilum. Next base: position 666,113 of record JACKBN010000002.1, on the reverse strand, counting down.
CAAAATTTGCCAGAGAGGCAGCATGATGAATGCCCAAATAATTGCCAGCAAGCCAACACCTCGCTACATGGAGAGGTTTATAAACCTGTTTGCCAGTATTCGCTTTTCGCTGCGCAACAAAATATTGCTCTCCTTTTTTACCGTGATTTTGTTGCTTTCCGCCGTGAATGTTGTGTTGATCATGGAAGTACTGCGTTTTAACCGTCAATACGATGTCATCATTACCAACATTACTACCGCCAACAGCATCAACGGGTATATCAAGCCCTCCATTGACACCGAAATGTGGAACATTGTTGCTGGCAAAACAGAATTTTCCGAGGGGCAGCAGTACGAAATTATTGACCAGGTGAATGCTCAAATTGAAACGATGATGGCCACGGCCGAATCGGACAAATCCAGAATTAAGCTCGAAGTGATTCACCGAACGATGAATACCCTGGTTCATTACATCGACAAGATGGGCCAGCAAATTGAAGCGGGCAGCCGCGTGGCCGAGAATGAGCAGGTGCTCGAAGATATTCGCGGCGTGTCGGAAGTGGTTGAGGCAAGTGTGCAGGATTACATGTTGTTTGAGGTTAATCAGGCTGAACAGCGCTACAAGGAGAATCAGGCCCGCTTCACGCGTCTTTCTATTTGGTACATGGTGCTGCTTCCGGGGGTCATTGGCTTTTCTATTTTGGCGGCCTGGATTATTTCTGCCAGTATTTATATTCCCATCAAAAAATTACACGATGTGACCACAACCATTACCGGGGAAGATTTGCAGGCGCTGATGACCACGCACAATGTGGATGAAATTACCGAGTTGGGCATTAGCTTCAATATTATGATCGGCCGTATTCGGGAATTGCTGAATGCCAAAATCCGCGAGCAGGAAAATCTGAAAAAAGCGGAACTGAAAGTGCTGCAAGCCCAAATTAACCCTCACTTTTTGTACAACACGCTGGATACTATTGTTTGGCTGGCGGAATCTAGCAAAACGGTGCAGGTTATTGAGATTGTTAAAGCGCTATCCAGCTTCTTTAGAATTGCGCTGAGCAAGGGGAAGGATTGGATTCCTTTGCGGCAAGAGATTGAGCATGTGAGCAGCTACCTGACGATTCAACGAATGCGCTATCGTGACATTTTGGATTTTCGTATAGAAGTAGATGAAGCGCTGCTGGACTGCACTATCTTGAAATTGACGTTGCAACCGCTGGTGGAAAATGCCTTGTATCATGGCATTAAAACCAAGCGCAATGGTGGCACCATTGTGATTCAGGCTAAACAAGTGGGTGAGAATGAGGTGTCGTTGGTGGTGCAGGATGATGGGGTCGGATTTACACCGTACAAATTGGCCCAAATTGAGGAGCTGCTGGCGCAAGATTTGGGTGAAGTTTCTGTGGATGAAGAGGGTGGGTTTGGTCTGGCAAATGTGAACAAACGCATTCAGCTTTATTACGGCCGTTCGTATGGCCTATCTATACAGAGTCATTATCTGGGTGGCACACAGGTGTCTATTACCATACCGCGACAGCATGCGGTGATGCCAGAGGGAACACAAGGCCATGAATAAGGTACTTGCGTGGTTGGGCACTTTTTTCGCGGTTATTTTTTTAGCGGCTTGTGCGGCGGATAGTGGGGATGATACGGCCGTATCCCCCACCAACATCCCCGAAACAGAAGACAACATCATCACCTATGAAGAACTGGTCGTTGGCTACTCCCAAATTGGCGCTGAGAGCGAATGGCGCACCAGCAACACCGCCTCCATCAAAGAAGAAGCTGAAAATCTAGGGGTGGCGTTAATCTTCTCAGATGGTCAGCAAAAGCAGGAAAATCAAATCAAAGCGATTCGCACCTTTATTGCCCAGCAGGTAGATGTGATTGGCGTTTCGCCCGTCGTCGAGACCGGTTGGGACTCCGTGTTTCAGGAAGCCAAAGATGCGGGCATCCCCATTATTCTGGTGGATCGGCGGGCCGATGTGGATGAAGCGCTGTACGCAACCTATTTAGGTTCGGACTTTGTGGAAGAAGGGCGGAATGCCGCCAAAGTGATGGCCGATTTGCTAGAAGGTCAGGGCCATATTGTAGAGCTAGTGGGAACAGTTGGTTCTGCGCCCGCCATTGATCGGTATGCTGGCTTCCGCGAAGTGCTGGCTGAATATCCGGAAATGCAAATTATTGCCTCGGAGTCTGGCGATTTTACGCGGGCCAAGGGCGAAGAAGTCATGGGCGATTTTTTGCGGCAGTATGGTGCAGAAATTGATGCCGTCTATGCCCATAATGACGACATGGCCATCGGTGCCATTCGTGCCATCGAAGCCTACGGTTTAAAACCGGGCGAAGACATCAAAATTGTGTCGATTGACGCCATTCGCGACGCGTTTCAAGCGATGATTGACGGCAAGCTAAATGCCACTATCGAGTGTAATCCGTTGTTGGGCCCCCAATTTTTTGATCTGGCGCTGAAGGTAGTGAATGGGGAATCTGTGCCCAAATGGATTCCTTCTGAAGAAAGAGTGTTTTTCCCCGAAAACGCGGCGGAACTGCTGCCGACGCGGAAATATTAAGGCGTGGTGGGGTGGGAAACGGCCGTATCATCCAAAGAAATCTTACATCCATCGAATAAAATCTAACGTTTACCGTACCAGAGTACTAATTGTGCGCTAGTTCAAGCCCTTTCTGTAAAAAGTGCCTAAAAAAATCCATTGAGTATTGGCCATTTTGACCGGTAAAATGCGTGCATCATGTTTCATTTTATCCCGGGCAAAATGAAACCTTATCCGTTGACCAATTCCACACTATAAAGAAGGAGATTGAAAATGAGAAAGCTAAGTTCGCTTATTGCTATTATGATAGCGTTGCTTTTACTGATTAGCTGTAATGCAGGTTCAGATGAACCCGCTTCAGACGACTCTGCCTCCGATGCCCCTGCCGCGTCCGAATCAACCGCAGAAGAAAAAACCATGGAAAACCTGGTGGTTGGGTATGCCCAAATCGGCGCTGAAAGTGAATGGCGCACAGCCAACACCGCCTCCATCAAAGAAACGGCCGAACAACTCGGCGTTGACCTCAAATTCTCTGATGCACAGCAAAAACAAGAAAACCAGATTGCTGCCATTCGTTCCTACATCGCTGAAGGCGTTGATGTTATCGGCTTCTCCCCCGTGGTAGAGACCGGTTGGGAAACAGTTCTGCAAGAAGCCAAAGATGCTGGCATCCCCGTGATCATGGTTGACCGCCGCGCCGACGTGCCGCGCGAACTGTATGCCACCTACTTGGGCTCCGATTTCGTTGAAGAAGGCCGCAAAGCCGGTAACGAAATGAACAACCTATTGCCAGACGGTGGTAAAATTGTTGAATTAGTCGGTACCGTAGGCTCCGCACCTGCCAATGACCGCTACTCTGGTTTCCGTGAAGCACTGGCCGACAACATTGAAATTATCGACTCTCAATCTGGTGATTTCACCCGCGCTGGCGGTAAAGAAGTGATGGAAGCCTTCCTCAAGAACTACGGCGACGAAATCGTTGGTCTGTATGCCCACAATGACGACATGGCTATCGGCGCTATCCAGGCTATCGAAGAGTTTGGTCTGCAACCTGGCGTAGACATCAAAATCGTCTCCATCGACGCTGTTCGTGGTGCTTTTGAAGCCATGATTGATGGCAAGCTGAACGTAACCGTTGAATGTAATCCTCTGCTTGGCCCGCAATTTTATGAACTGGCCCTCCGCGCCGTCAACGGCGAAGAACTGCCAGAATGGGTACCATCAGAAGAAAGCATTTACTATCCCGATAACGCCAGCGAACTGCTACCCGAACGTCAATACTAAAAACGAGGAACGCGTTTCTTTATAAGTAGCTAGTTGGTAACTTTGAGGAGCGGCACTTTTGTTGCCGCTCCTCATTCTACTAAACAACAGAAGGCAAACATTAGAAGGGAGAAGAAATGCCAGACAAAAATACCAACCTGCTGTCAATGCGAGGCGTTTTCAAGGCATTTCCCGGTGTACAGGCGCTTGAAAACGTCGATTTTGATCTCCGAAAGGGTGAAATCCACGCGCTGGTCGGCGAAAATGGCGCAGGCAAATCGACGCTGGTTAAGATCATTACAGGTGTTGAACGACCAGATGCCGGCACCATTACTTTAGACGGGGAGCCGATCCAAACCAAATCGCCGCAACATGCCCAGGAATTAGGCATCAGCACGGTTTACCAAGAAATTAACCTCTGCGAAAATCTTTCCATTGCAGAGAATATTTTGCTGGGCCGCGAGCCACGCAAATTTGGCCGAATTGATTGGCGCGGCATGCAGGAAAAGGCCAACAAAATTCTTCAGCGTCTGGGTGTCGATATCGACGTCACCAAAGATTTGGGTGAATACTCGCTTGCCGTGCAACAAATGGCGGCCATCGCCCGGGCGCTAGACATTTCTGAAGCCAAGATACTTATTTTGGATGAGCCGACATCTAGTCTGGATGCGCATGAAACGGCGCAGCTTTTTGAGGTGATGCGTAAGCTGAAAAAAGAGGGTCTGGGAATTATTTTTATTACCCATTTTTTGGATCAAATTTACGAAGTGACAGACCGCATCACCATCCTCAGAAATGGACAGCTGGTGGGTACGCATGAAACCAGTGCGCTGCCTCGTCTGGAATTAATTGCCCAAATGATTGGCCGCGTCATTGGCGATTTTCATGACATGACGCAAATAAAACTGAAAAGCGACAAGGCGCACACCGGGGAACCGCTTTTGCGCGCAAAAGGATTGGGTAAATTTGGCTCCATTGCCCCCTTTGACCTGGATTTGTATGCGGGTGAGGTGGTTGGCTTGGCTGGCTTGCTTGGTTCCGGCCGTACAGAAACGGCGCAGCTTTTGTTTGGTATTGATAAGCCAGACAGTGGCACCCTCACCATGGCAGGTTCTGAGGTGAAGAGTTTTTCCCCCGTTGACTCAATTAGTAAAGGCATTGCTTTTTGCCCTGAAGACCGCAAGGCAGATGGCATTGTAGACGAGTTGACCGTTAGGGAGAACATTATCCTGGCGATTCAGTCCAATCGTGGTTGGGCAAAGCGCCTGACAAAGCAGCAGCAGTATGAAGTAGCTGAAAAATTCATCCGTATGCTGAATATCAGCACACCCTCGGCGGATCAGGCCGTTAAGAATTTGAGCGGGGGTAACCAGCAAAAGGTTATTTTGGCCCGCTGGCTGGCTACAAATCCACAGCTATTGATTTTGGATGAGCCAACCAGAGGCATTGACATTGGGGCCAAAGCAGAAATTCAGAAACTGGTGTTGGAACTGGCCGAGGAGGGCAAGGCGTGTATTTTCATCTCCTCGGAGCTGGAGGAAGTGCTAAGAACCTGCCACCGGATTGCGGTGCTGCGGGATCAGCACAAGGTGACTGAGTTTAGTGATGAAGTGGATGAACAAACCGTTATGCAAGCAATGGCAGGGAGTGAATAATGAAAAGATTTGGCCTCTCATGGCAAAAAATGAGGGATAGTCAGCTGTTTTGGCCGCTTTTGGCTCTGGCGCTGATTATGCTCTTCAATTTGTTCTTTACCCCTGGGTTTTATGATATTGAGATCAAAAATGGGCATTTGTCTGGCTTTTTGATTGACATTTTGAATCGTGGTTCCATCTTGATGCTGTTGGCCATTGGCATGACGATGGTGATTGCGACAGGCGGTGTGGATCTTTCTGTGGGGGCAGTCGTGGCAATTTCGGCGGCGACAGCCACTGTGTTGATTAATCCGGCCCTGGCGACGCAGTTGATTAGCTCGGAGGAGCTTATTAAGGATGCGACCAGCACGCCGCTGTGGCAGTGTATTGCGGCGGCCCTGTTCGTGGCAACCTTGTGCGGCTTTTGGAACGGCCTGCTTGTTTCTAAGGCGAAAATTCAGCCGATGGTGGCGACTCTGGTGCTGATGGTAGCTGGTCGCGGCATCGCCCAACTGATTACGCACGGGCAAATCATTACTGTTTATTACAGCCCCTACTTTTTCATTGGGAATGGGTATGTTTTGGGGCTGCCATTTACTTTGTTTATCGTGGCTTTTGTTTACTTCTGTGCCTGGTTATGGGCGAGGCGAACCGCGTTTGGCCTCTTTGTGGAGTCTGTCGGCATTAATCCGCGTTCCAGCCTTTTGAGCGGCATTCGCGAAACCAATATTAAGCTGGCTGTTTATACGTTTTGTGGCTTTTGTGCTGGCGTGGCCGGGTTGATTTATAGCTCCAATGTGAAGAGTGCCGATGCCAATAATGCGGGGTTGATGTTGGAGTTGGACGCGATTTTGGCGGTGGTGATTGGTGGGACGTTGATGTCAGGCGGCCGTTTTTCTTTGTTGGCCAGCGTGATTGGCGCTTTGGTCATTCAGAGCACCACAACCACGATGTATGCGATAGGGGTGGCTCCTATGGCGGCTTCGGCCATTAAGGGCTTGGTTGTTTTGTTGGTAATTTTGCTGTATTCAGAGCAAACCAAGCTGGTGATAACGCGCGCCATTGAAAGAGTGGGGATCCAATCATGATGAACAGGCTAAAAATCAACAGAAAATTTGTGCCGCTGCTGGCCACATTTGGGGTTTTTGTGGTGCTCTATGTTTACGGTTTTCTAGAGTACAAGGGCATGCGCCAGCCACAGGCATTTTTCAACCTCTTTATCAATAATGCGTTTTTGTTGATTACTTCTGTGGGCATGACATTTGTTATTTTCACGGAAGGGATTGATCTTTCAGTGGGCGCGATGATTGCGCTGACGTCGGTAGCCTCGGCGGCTTTATTGGAGAATATGGGACTGAGTCCGTATGTTGTCATTCCTCTGATGCTGCTGATGGGCATTGTGTTTGGCGGCACGATGGGAGCCATCATCCATTACTTTAAGGTGCAGCCCTTTATTGTGACGCTGGCCGGGATGTTTTTTGCCAGGGGAATGTGCTTTTTCATCAGTTTAGATGCAATTCCCATTCATGATCCGCTGTATCGCACGATGGCGTTGTCCCGGATTCAGCTGCCGTTTTTTGAGCGGGCATTTTTGAGTTTGAGTGCGGTTATTGCGATTGTGGTGTTGGTGATTGGCATGTACATTGCGCATTTCACGCGATACGGCCGTACCGTTTACGCCATCGGTGGAGATGAGCAATCTGCCTTGCTGATGGGCTTGCCTGTAGGACGGATCAAAATTTCAGTGTATGCGCTGAACGGGTTTTGCTCTGCGCTGGCGGGAATTGTCTTTAGCATTTCGCTGCTTTCCGGGCATGGTTTGTACGCCACCAATGTGGAACTGGACGCGATTGCTTCTGTGGTGATTGGCGGTACGCTGCTGACAGGTGGGCAAGGTTATGTGTTTGGCACCTTGTTTGGCGTTTTAGTGACCGGCCTGATCCAGATGCTCATTCAGTTTAATGGGAATTTAAGCTCCTGGTGGACGCGAATTGCCGTGGGTGCGTTGACCCTGATCTTCATTGGCGTGCAAAGTTTGTTCAGCTCCAGCCGCAAGAAGCTACAGGCCAAAACGCGCACCGCGCCTAAAGATGCGGAAATGAAATCAGCGGGGCCTGTTGAGGAGCGATTAACGGCTGATTCTGCTTGATTTGTGTCTGGTTAAGAAAGTAGTTGTACTGGAGGCTCTCAACTTTCTATGAAGGCCTCCAGTCACGATAAGATGTCAGTTTGGGGGCGGCTATGTGCAGCCATGCACAGCCTTTTTGATGGTTTGCTATCGCAGCAGCACGGTAGCTAGCAAACAGAGCAGCGCTGCCGGTAGTAACACTCGATCCAAAGGTTTGATTGGCAGCGGTGCAGGGCGGCAGGTGTCCGGCGAGAAGGCGCGGGACTCAGCTGCCAGAGCGATTTCCTCAGCGCGGCGCAGGGCGTTGGTGATGATGGTCACCACCAACAGCCGCAGCCCGCGCCATTTTTTCTGGCGCAGCCCACCACGCATGCGCAAGCTTTGCCAGGCGTGCAGGCTGGACTGCTGTAAACTGGGTAGCAGATTCAGCGCCACGCCTAACGAAAAACCGAGGCCACGCAAGCCTAAGCGTTCCAGCAGTCCAGCGATTTGGACCACATCAACGGCATGGGTGAACCCATCTACGGCCGTTAACACCACCACAAAGCGCAATCCAATCTGTAATGCCAGTTGGTCGCCATTCTCAGCTATCAAGAACAGCGGCGGCAGAACCAGCAAGGCCAGCATTACCAGAAAACGGAGCCGCAAAATGCGCTGGAAAGCGTGAGGGTAGAAAATTGCGGCGACTACCAGGCAGAGAACGGCCGTTCCCACCAACCTATCCACGGGCGCCAGCATCACCATCGCCAATGACCAAAAAAAGATAGCCAAATGGCCAATGGGGCCGGGCCGGAGATCAACTTCCTGCATCAGATGCAGCCGCGCAGCAAGGCGCATTCCCATCAAGGTACCGCCTGAATTTCTACCAGCATACGCACGTTTGCTCTGCCTTCTTCGTCCGGCAGCACCATGCGAAACGTGCCGTCATCTTCGGTCAGCGGCCCATCCGCCTGGGCATAAGCCACAATCACGTCATCTTTTTGAATTTGAGCCAGATCGTAATTGACGCTGTAGCCGTCAGCCGCCACCGCTTTGACTGCTTGCAGATTGCCAACAGCAAAGCCAGCGTCTTCCAGCAAGGCCGTCAGCGGTACGCCAAGATAGGCCACACCGTTGAAGCTGGCTTCAACCTCCGCCAAAGATTCCAGATCGGCAGCGGTGTACGTATTTTGGGTTTGGCCATCACCAACGGTAAGCAGCGGTGTTTCGGGTGAAACGGCCGTTTCCTCACCCGATGCACAACCAACCAGAAAAACCATTACAAGAAGCGTAAATACAATTATTTTTTTCATCATTATCCTTATTTGTCAATTGAGCTCTGCGCCATTTGCCCCATGTTGAAGGAGACACAATTTTGACGCAGCCATTTTTCAAACATTCAAGCCACGTTTGAGGCCGGAATTGGAAGATTTCCCTAACCGAGCCTGTAAATGTCGGCCCACGTCCCAGCTTAACCAGCCAGCCAATCCGCCAATGAGTAGGTAGACGGCCACCAGCGCCAGCACGCCCCAGAGGACGACGCTGCTGCTTACGCCCAAGAAGCGGCTGCCCATGTCAACCAGATCCAGCCAAACCACAAACAAAGAGCGGCCAAACAACAGCGGTCCGGTCACAAATGGTTGAAGCAGCGTCCACAAAACACCGAAAGCGCCAGCGATAACAAACAGCCAGCGGCGTGGGCGGCCGCCGAGCGACAGCACCAGTTCAGCCACCAGCGCCTCGGTGAAAATGCCCACCATCGGCCCGATGATCACGCCGCCCAGGCTGAACAGCTTGAGGATCATGGCGATGATGCCAATAAACAGCGTCGCGCCGCGCCGGGGTACAAACAGCCGTCCAACCAAGGCCACCGTTAGCCCAATCGCGGCCAGAATCACGCCGCTCAGGGGCACATTAAGAGATTTCAAAACGGTTCCCAGACTTATTTCAACAATGCCCCATAACGTGCCAAAAACGGCGATGGTTACGAGTTCACGTGTAGAGAGTTTCATGATTTTTATCCTTTTGACTAAATTTTTCGGCAAAGTGGCCCGTCATGGTGATGCGTCCTTTTTCCATCAGGATCACGCGCTGGGCATAGCGAAAAACCAGTTTGTAATCGTGTGAAATGAGCAAAACGGCCGTTCCCTGCCGGTTAAGCTGCTGCAAATAATCCATCAGGCGCTGCAAATGGCCCCAATCCTGACCCAGCGTTGGCTCATCGAGGATGACGAGGCGGGGCTTGAGGGCCATGCAGGCCGCCAGCGTCGTGCGCTGCTGCTGGCCAACCGACAACATCGTGGGACAGCGCTGGCGCAGTGCCAGCAAATCGGTTGCGGTGAGGAGCTCTTGGTGCTGGGTGGGGTTGAAACGGCCGTAATTTTCCGGCCCAAAACGCACTTCCTCGTCTACCGAATCGGTAAACACCTGGTCAGCCGGATTTTGGAAAAGCATCGTCACGTCCAATCCTGGCCGGGGCCGATGACCACCTTGATAACGCACCTTGCCAGAAGTTGGCTTAAGCAAACCAGCCGCCACCTGAGCCAGCGTCGATTTGCCCGCGCCGTTGTCCCCCACCAGAGCAATAAAATCACCCGGATAAATGGCCAGATCCACCTCATGAACCACATTTTTGCGATGGTAGCCAGCGCTTATCTGGTTCAGCGTCAGCAGCGGCGGGGTTTCAGGCGTTACGGGCTCGTTGGGCTGGATGAGGTCAGCCCAGGCAGCCATTGCTTCTTCTGCCGGACGGCGCAGCCCCAACTGGCGGCGACGCTCTCGCTGCGACAGCAGTTCCTGCGGTGTGCCGTCGGCCACAATCCGACCCGCTTCCAGCAAAAGCACCCGATCCACCTGAGGCAGCACGGCCGAAAGACGATGCTCAATCAGCACAATGGTGATGCCCAACGACGCTTGCAGGTTGCGCAGGACGGCCAAAACCTGGCGCGTGTTGGGCACATCCAGCGAAGCCGTCGGCTCATCCAAAACCAGGACATCGGGCCGCATGGCCAGCACCGCCGCAATAGCCACACACTGCTTCTGCCCGCCGGAAAGCTGGGCGGGATTCCGCTCCTTGAGGTTGGCAATGCCCACTGCGTTAAGCGCCCAATCGGCCCGTGCCTGCACTTCCGGTTCGGCCAGCCCCAAATTGCGCGGGCCAAAAGCGACCTCGTCGGCCACGCGTAAATGAAAAAGCTGGGTAGATGGATTTTGGAAAACCAGCCCAACCCGCTGTGCCAGCTCAGGAATGGTCTGTTTTTGGGTATCCAGCCCGGCAATCTGGACGGAACCAGACATTGTGGCATCAATGGCGTGGGGGATGAGGCCGGTTAGCGCTTTGGCCAATGTGCTTTTGCCGCAGCCCGATGGCCCGGTAACGAGCACACATTGCCCAGCCGGAATGTGCAGCGAGACCTCTTGCAACGCGGGCACCGCACCAAATTGCAGCGACAAATCGCGAACGTGAATCATCGCTCAATTCCTTTGCGGCAGGATGGCTTGGGCTTCTGGCCAGCGCTGCTGAGCGTGAGAGATGAGCGACGGCCGTACCACCACCCCCGCCAAACGGTAATTCCCAGCCGTCAACAGATCAAAAGCGGCTTGCAGCCCCTGCCCCCGCTCAAATTCCAGTGGCCCTAATTCATCAATGATGAGCAGATCGACGGTGCCAATCTGCTGCAAAACGTGGTTGCCCCAGTCGAGAACGGCCGTATCAAACCACCATTGCTTGGTTATCAGGTCGTTGGCCTCCGCTTCACTTGGCCGTCGCTGCGCCAACGGCCGTCGTTCGCCACTGGCCAAATCAACCAGCTCGATGCCCACCTTTTGTCCCTGTTCCAACACCGGAGGCGAGAGCAAGCCAGCGACCTGCCAGCCAGCAGCACGCGCCAAATTGAGCCAGCGCTGGCACCAGGTCGTCTTGCCGACGCCGCTATCACCTGTGATCAGGCAGATATTATTCGTTTGATTTTTTTCGTATGGAAAATGATCCAGCAAAAATGCTGGCCAGTTTGCAGGTTGTTGCTTCATTGTCTCCTTTCCAATTCCACCCCAGTTACTCACTTGGGGCTTCGGGAGGACGGCCGTTTCCGTTACCGTCCCTCACTTTCCCTGATAACAAATGCCAAACAACAGCATCAGAGAAAGTACGGGCCAAATGACCATAGCTGAACGCCTTAGGTCAAGAGGCTCGGAGGTTTGCTAAATTGTTAATCGTCTTGTTTAACCGCTAACGGTTGATAGTAACTGTTGCCAGCGCAGGAGTGGCACAGGGTACTGCCGTTTACCACCACCTCGCGCTCATTGATAATCTCTTCACCACAGGCTGCACACATCACACACACGCCGGGGCGGCTGATGAGTTCGCTGATGGAGGGCGTTAATTGCACCGGCTGCCACACTAGCAGCAGATCGTCGGGCATCACCTGGTATGCTTCCAGATACGCGTGCCAGCGGCTTTGCGCGTTCGGTGCAAATTCGGTAGCCAATTCACGTGACTGTGCGCTGGGCGCAACCCGAATGGCCTGTTCTGTTTTTGTATCGACAAACGTGGCCGCCATCTTGCCGTAATCGACCACGCGCAGCGTGCGCCGCCCCACGTGGCAGTCGGTGGCTACGGCGACGCCGTCGGCCCCACAGCCATCCGTTTCCATGATGGTCATCACCCGCTTTTTCTCATTATCAAACCGGTAAGTAACGGTATCAAGCAGGCCCAATTGGCGCAGGCCAAATAGCCCCATGCGAATGCCCAACACCTGGCGTGGGCACAAATGGCGGTGCCGCTCGGCCGATGTGTCTAGCAACGGCGTGAGAACTTCACGGTTGAAAAGCTGAACTTTTGGGCTCATTGTCGCTATCATGCCTAAATATCCTCGATGTCAAACGACTCGGGTGTGACCAAATCCACTTTCAGCTCGCGCACAACCAGCTCGTTCTCACGCATTTCCAGCGTGCTGGTAGACAGGCCCACTTCGATGTTCAAGCCGACCAACTCGGGAATCTGCGCCACATGGAACTCCAGGTAGCGATGTTCCTGGTTACGCTGATAACCACGATATCCGTTGCGGTTAAACACGTTGAGGGCTTTGGAAATATCGCCGCCAAACACCTTGGCGCTCTTGAGCAGATAATCTTTCTCGGAAAAGGTGGCGGTGGGGGGCAGGGAACGGCCGTAATTCTGCTGGTAGTTTTGCCCTGTGAGCTTGTTTTCGAGCGAGCAGTAATGAACCCCAATCGTTAGTTCCTTTTCCAGCGCAAAATCCATCAGCTCCAGGCAAACCAGTTCGCTTTCTGAGATGGGCACGCCGCCTGCGTACCAATAATTGTAAAGGATGTGAAACGGCCGTTTCTTCACCGTAAAGCCGCGCTCGTTGTACGCCTGCGCCTGGGTAAAGGGATAGCAAAACTCCAGCAGATTGATGCTGTGAATTTGCAACTGCTCTAGCTCTAGCAGCACCTCTTTCATTACTGCCAGCGTACCGGGCAAAATGGGCATCTCCACCATCACCATGGGAATGTACTGTTTGGCCAGGGCGATGCGCTCAAACGTAAGGCGGTGCCCCTTGGCCAGATCGTGCATGCGAATGCTAAAGCGAATTTCCTCAAGCCCGGCAGCTTGTAGTTCCTGCAAGGTGGCTTCGTTGGCGTGGTCGCCCGTGGTATACAACCGTTTGTGCGCCTCGGGGAAAATTTCCGTGGCCGTTTGGAAGAAGGCGTTGGCTTCCTCCTTGTGCAGCAGCGGTTCACCACCCGTCAACGCCAGATAGTCTACCCTTTGCCCAGCCGCGCCAATCTTCACCAGTTCTTGCGCCGGATCGACTTTGTGTTGCTGGAAATACTCGTATTCCACCTGGTTGGGATTAAAGCAGTAGTAACAATCCCGATGGCATTGCAGCGAAGTAATGAACGTAGCACTGCCCACGCCCTTTTGGCAGGCGACACAGGCTGGTGAAATCGCATTCACGTAAATGCTGCGGTCGCTATTGCGCAGCACCGCGCCCTTTTGGCGCAGTTGTTCAATGCGATCCGCAGTTTCCTGGCTGTAATCTGTGTCATCAATTTGGATGCCGGTGGCCGCTACCTGCTCCATAAACCCATCAAAAATGTCCAGATAGATGGCGGCATACTCTGCCAACCGCCGATTTTTTATCTGCTTGTGCGTTTCCTGCGTGATGTCAATAATCACTTTTCTGTCCTCCGCGCTTCTACGGGGTTCTTACCCTGTCTGGTCGCCAGGCCAGGCGGCATAATTGAGCTAAACGGATTTTGCCGACGAGCTTCACATATCGGGCACAGCTCCGCGCCGTCTCGCACGGCAAACGGCGCACGGCAGCGGCTGCACGAGGCTAACTCGCCCTGCTGCACAATTTGGTCTGCGGCTCCAGCAAAAACCTGGTGAAAGGTGGGATCATGCGTGAGGGTGATGGCATCTGGCACGCAAACATGATGGCAAATGTCGCAGCCAAGGCAGATTTGCGGCGAAAAGGTGAGCTGAAAGCGAGATTCTGTCGTCTCCATTTGCAGCGCACCGGTGGGGCAAGCCCGCACACAGGTGCCGCAAGCCGAACAATCCTCATTGACGGTGAGCAGCGCAAAGCCAAGATCGGTTAAAGTGGTCGTTTGTTCCGGCTCTGGCAGCGGGAACTGTTTCACGGCCCGCAAAAAGCGCACCCGTTCATGCAAAGGATGGGGGTCTGCATTGGCCTCGGCTGATTGGGGTTCGATATTTTGGGTACGGAACAATCCGCGGCGTGACACGGGGGGAGAGGCGGCATTCCACAACGGCCGTTTGCCAAAGTTAGCCGCCGGTTTATCCAGGCAAATCAGTGAATCTGCTTTGTCCCACAGCGCCAGCACGCTTTGCGCTTGCTGCACCTGCGTTTCTACCTGAGACCGCAGTTGGCTCCAGGGGCAATCGGCACAGGCATCCAGCCGCACCACCACAATTTCCATGCCCGCACTCACCAAACTCAAATACGCAGCCGCACCCAGCCCAGCCAGACAACCACGCACGCGAACGGCCGTTACCCCCGCAACGCCCACATCCGCCTGCGCATTCAAGCCACAGACAACCTCGCATGCTTTATTCTCTATGCGTGGAGCACAGGCAAGCAACGACTGCACTTCATCGTCGGCGGTAAAAGCACCCATGGGGCAAACAGGCAGGCAAGCTCGGCAAGCCTGACAGCTTTCACTGTCAAAGACCGGTGGCTTCCCTGGCTGGATGGCATCGACGGGACAAACAGCGTAACAAGCTGAACAGGTGGAAAATTTATCGGCTGAATGCAGGCAGCGCTCGGCAACAAAGCCAAACGGTTTGCTGGTTAGCGCCTCGCCCCAGCGCTCGGCAAGCGCCAACAGGTTCACGATTGCAACCCCGCCGGTACCGGCATAGCCAACATCTGGCTCAGTTCAATGAGTGCTCCGCGAATCAGCAACGCCAGCCCCCGATAAAAATCGGTATTGGCATATTCCAATATTTGCTTGCACCAAAGTGGCACCCAGCGGAACAGATGTTTAGCCAAAAAATCCCGCTGAGCCGCGAGCAGCTGCTTAAATTCCAGATCGTTGCCTGCTTCCAAAGCGGCCAGGCCCAACCGCGCCAGATGCCCCACAAAAATCAGTTCCAAACCAACATGGTCGTCTGGCTCTCTTTTGAGGTTGATCACTTCAAGGCCATACTGCTTATACCAGGCACGCACATCCATCGTTTGTTCCTGAAAAACCAGGCGCTCATCGCTAAAGTAAACCGACTCCCAAGGAGAAACAGGCAGCTTCCGCATGCCGGTAAAAAGGTTTGTGTAATCGACCTGTACCTCTTTAAGCACAGTGTCATCTTGGCCAGCTTGCCGAAAGGTGTCACACCATTTTTTGAGCAAGTCAAGCCCTGCTGCGACATCCGGTTGGGCTTCAGCAAAAGGGGATTCGGTAAAAACTTCATCATCAACCAGTGGTTGCAGCCATGCTCTGGCGGGGACTTCCTGAAGGATTTTTCCCAGCAAATTGAAGAGCAATATTTCGCCCGTTAGCTGCAATTCCCATACCGAGGCTTCTTGTTTTTCTGCCATCATCATAATTATTAGCTCCCATCTCTTCTTCTACAGATAAGTACCTAAGGGTTTGTTGTTGCCAAAATTAGCTTGGCGTGCAGCAAACTGTTAGGGTTTGTCCAGTCAATGGCTTTACTCTTCCACCCCCAAGTATAAAACCAACTAAGGAGCAGCGAACAGAGATATCAGCCCCATAAAATAGGTGATAAACGTAATATCTTGGGCCGCATCAACGCCAATTCAGGGCAAAAAGTTACCATCAGAACTAACCGGCGTTGTTTTCATTGGGCAATTCCTCAATATCCAGCGGCAGTTCCCAAGGATTGTTCAGGTAATGGCAGCGGATGCAGTTCACGTCATTTTGCACATTGTGTGATTGGTACGGGGCGGTGGTTGCTTGCCCCAACAAGGAGGTTGTGCGGAAGGTGATCCACTGCTCGGTGTCGGGCATTGGCCCTGCTTCCAGTTCTGAGCCATCATGGCAGGCGATGCAGGTTACCGTGGTGTGGATGTTGCTGTGGGCAGCCTGATAGCGCACTTGAGCATATTCACCCATCTGAAATTCATGGCAATCTAAGCAGGCAACCGGGGTTTCATCCAATTTATTCATGTGAATATCGGCAACGCTTGAGTGGCATTCCGTGCATTCCTGGTCATCTACCTGATCAGTGTGTTCAGGAATGAGCTCCGGGTAGCGCGTTGTAAAATCGGTGTGGCAGCCGGCGCTGGTGCAGCTGGCGGCGGTGGTGTGCGCATCGTGGCAATCGGTACAGGTAAAGTCAGCATGCACGCTGTCGCTGATATGACGGCCGTGTTGCCATGTTTCAGAATCTGCATGGCATTTTTCGCATAGAACTGTAGCTGAGGTAACTGTTTCGTAATTGTTGGTGCGCATGTTCAGCCAGAGAATTTCAGAGTCAGTGACACCCTCTTCCATGCGGTGGCAAACTTCACAGCCAATGTCTTGCCACTCGTCCTCGGAAATAGGCACATTGGCTGGGGCGGGGCTTATTGCTGACTCGCTAGAAAAGTCGGAGGAGGTACAGTCGATGGGGGGATCTGTCGTTACGGCCGTATTCCAATTCTCCGGTGAGTGGCAGCGGGCACAATCATCGTAGGCGCCTTTTTCCAGAGAGTAGGTCTGGGCATGGGAACTGCTTTCCCAGGCTACCCAATAGTCCACTTGTGGCGAAACGGTAGGTAAAGCGGTTGGTTCGGCAATGGTTGGCTCCACATCTACGGGCTCTGCCAGCTCTGCTGACTGCGTTGGCTGGACTGCCTCAGCCCGGCAACCAAGCAAAGCCGGTACCAGCAGCAGCAAACTTAGGCGGCAAATGTATCGAATTGGATGATGATTTCTCATGATGTTCAGCTAAGGCAGAATCAGGATTACATTGAAGCTAGTCGCAGCAGAATAACCTCGTGGTCTAATTCACAACGACCTGCCAGCACCACGGTTGCCCAAACCACGGCACTCAGCTCCCATCTCCCCATTTCATTTTGCGATATTTGCTTTCGTTTTTGTCTGTATTGGCCCATTTACAGAAAAATGGTGACTGGCACCCAATTGCTTGAGCACCAGCCACCACACGAAAGCAATTACAGGTTAAATGCCGACGCTGGCTTGCGAGGCATAAAACAGGAATCGTCCTAACACTTCAGACACTAACACGAGGGCAAAGGCGGCGTACACGAGGTTGCCCATTACTCTTTCCCGACCAGGACTTGAAGCATTTTGGTACAGGAAGAAGCCAAACACCCCGGCGCCAATGAAAGCAAGACCCAGGCGTAACCCCAGCAGGGTGCCAAAATCTTCGATCATGATCCGTGCGCTTTCCTGGGCGGCAGCGTTGCCCACCGCAAGCGTAGCCAGGTAGATCGGGGCCACAACTAGCTCTACGCCAAGAACGAGAACGGCCGTAACCGCAATCCAGCGCAACGTATCCCGCAGAAGTCCACACTGCACTTCAGCACAGTCAGAATCTTCCCGCTTTACGTAAGCGTAATTGGCAACCAGGGCGGCGCCCACTGCCAGCAAGCCCAACAGCAGCATGGTGGCAAAGAAGGACACATCGGTAGCCCAACTGTTCCAGGCTGGCTGCGTTTCTAGCATGTAAATGTGCGCCATGCTGTAAACCAACACCAAGCCAACGGCCGTTGCTACCCAGGCCAACACATTACGTACGGCAAACGAACTGATTTTGCGCCACTGCATCAGTGCAAACGCACCGCCGAGTATCACAAACACCAGCGAGAAGAGAATCTCACGGCTCAGCCACGATGTAGCCAGATTTGTGATGGCGCGAGGTGCATTCATCGGATTCCCCAGATGGAAGAGCGAGGCAATCATCGCCAAAACCACAATCGGTCCAATGGCGAGCAAAGCCCGATCACTCATCCGGTCTGCTTGCTCCATGCCAGCCTTGCGGGCCACAAAGAAGTGCACCAGACCCAAAACCAAGAAAGATCCGACAGACATCTGTATCAAGATTGTAAACGTAACTAACGATAGTTCACGGACCTCCATTTCACACCTCCTCCGGCATACTGATGATTCGGCCTCGGCCGTTACCACTCATCTCCGCGTCACGGTGAGGCGTAATCACAATAGATGGCTCGGTAATATCGGCCCTTGGCAGCGGCTCAATCGCGTTGACATCGCCATACTTGGCACGCAGTTCGTCCAACTCACCAAAGTCCAAAGCACGCATCACACAGGCATCCACACAAGCCGGATTCTGACCCTGGTCCAACAAATCAGCACACATCGTGCACTTGGTCATCACCCCAGCTTCTTCGTCGAACTGCGGTGCCCCATAAGGGCAGGCCCATTCACAATAGCGGCAGCCGATGCAATTATCTTGATCAATAAGCACAACCCCATCTTCCCGCTTGGTAATACCACCAGCCGGGCAAACTTCAACACACAAAGGATTCTGGCAATGCATACAGGCAACCGAAATTGCGTAAGTATGCACATTGCTGGGAACCCAAAGTTCCTTGTTGATACGATGAGGTAGCCAGTGACCGCCACCATACTTAATGACCCGCCGCCAGTTAATCCCCACCGGCAGATCGTTTTTATCTTTGCAAGCCGCCATGCATGCTTTACAGTCTGTACAGGCGCTTGAATTCAAGTAGAAGGCTAATTGTTTACTCATTGCTTATGCCTCCTCAAAAATGATTCGTTTGGGCCATTCGACATCAGGTTTCAAGTCAATTGGTCCATTGTATTTTTCAACCTGGACATTACAGCTGTTAAAGCCAAGGTTGCCCTGGTCAGTAGCGATTGGCCCATTCAGGATGTTGGTAGCACCAGCTTTGTCCACGCCAGTTTCCTCATCCATTTCTACCCAGGCGCCTTCACCTAAAGTAGTAACACCAGGAATCATTCGTTCCGTCACGTAAAGCGGACGGATCACGGTGCCGTGGCGACTGGTAATCTGAACGATATCCCCAGACCGCAGCCCGCGTGTTCTGGCATCAATGGGGTTCATCATGAACTCTTGCGGGAAGAATTCCCTGAGCCAAGGAACATTATCCAAAATCGAGTGACTCCGCCGTTTGTAATGGATCGTGTAGAGCTGTAGCGGGTAGTCACCCTTCACTTTGTTATCCCAATCAGCAAAGGTGTCTTCAATACCTTCTTCAATGTGATCCCAGGTTGCAATCGGTGATTTTGGCGTAAAGCCATACCCTTCAACCGTATCAGCATAGCTTTGGCAGTGAATCTCAATTTTGCCGCTGGGGGTTGCACGGGCAAAGGTTTCCGGATCGTTGCGATAATCTTCAAACTCCGTAAAGCCAAAGTTGTCACCCTCAGCACGAGGTACCTGGTAAGAACCTCTTTCCTTGAATTCGCGGTAGGAGATGCGGCCTTGTTGCGGTTCGCCCTCAACTCCCATCTCCGCGATGTCAGCGGCGGTCAGGGTTACTAGCGGTTCAAAATCAACGCCGTTTTCCTTAACAACCTGAGCCCCAGCCAATTGATTGAAGATCTGTTGCTCAATGGAAATTGGCTCGACCTCGTTGGCATCCAGGCCCAAACGCTTGGCAAGCTCTACAGCCACCCACATGTCGTCTTTGGTTTCAAACAGTGGTTCAACAACCTGGCTGGAGAAGAACAATGCTTCGCGGTTGCCGCTGGTGAATGTGCCATACCGTTCCCACTGCGTGGTAATCGGCAAAACAACATCCGAATAGCGGGCATCTGTGTTATAGAAATGGCCCTGCGTAACAACAAACTCAACAGCGCGATGTGCCTCAATGCCTTTAGTCAGGCCAGTGCATTGGTTCAGCGTGATATAGCCGCCATGATAGATCATCTGGATGTTGACATCCCGGATGTCATCTTTGCCGGCGATATATTTGCCATCCAACACGGTATTCCAAACCTGGTTGTAGTTAATGTTCGTTTCAACTGGGTTCGGGATGCCAGGTAGGCCACTACCGCCTGCTCGTACCAGCGGCGGGCCAGCGTTGCCAGCTCGGTTGTGGCAGCTGAGGCCTGTGCCGGCACCGGGAATGCCAATGTTGCCGGTCATGCAAGCCAGGGTGATAAAGGCCTGTGACGTGCTCGAACCCCGATGGATACGGGTGGTGGCACCACCACAGATAACCATGGTGGGTTTGGTGATGGCATACTCAATGGCCAACTGACGGATTTGTTCTGGGGGAACACCGCAGCGTTCAGCCGCCCAGGCTGGATCTTTGGGAACCCCGTCATAGGTGCCTAACACGTAATCTTTGAAGTTTTCTTGGGGGTCGGCCCCTTCCGGCATGTGTGCGGCATCAAAGCCAACGGTGCACTGGTTGAGGAACTCCCAGTCAATCAACGGGTTGGTTACCGGATTGTCTTCCGTGATCATGACGTAAGCCATACCCAACAACATAGCCAGGTCAGTGGCCGGACGGATGGGAATCCATTGATCGGCTAGCACCTGGGCAGATTCGTTGTAATAGGGATCCACAAAGATGAATTTGGCACCCGCGTTCTTGGCTTGCAGGTAGTTGTAGGTGGGGCTGCCATTACTGCTAACGGCCGGATTTGCTCCCCACATAATGATAAGTTTTGATTTGCGTAAACGCAGCCGGTCATTGCCGGTGTTGGAATAGCTGACTGCGTAGGAACCGACGATCTTGGGTGTATCGGTCCAGGTACCCCACGATGTCATGCCCCAGCCAGTTGAATGACCACCCATCAGGCGCAGTGTGCGCTGGATTTCTCCAGGGGAAACGGCGTAGATGGATTCGTTGCCGTACTTTTCTGCGATTCGCTTGGTTTCGCTGGCAACAATGTCTAGGGCTTCGTCCCAACTAATGCGTACCCATTCGTCTTTGCCACGCAGCTCTTTGCGGCCACCACCGGGTTCCCAATTCTTGCGCTTCATGGGGTACTTCAGCCGATCGGCGGCAAATACTTGCATCCGCTGCGAACGGCCGCGTACACAACCTCTTTGCTGTGGATAATCGGGGCTGTCCGGGTGGGTGTCATCTGTCTTGACCCGGGTGACGACGCCGTCAACCACCTGGGCTTTCAAGAGACACCGCCCGCCGCAGTTGTGCCAGCAGGCCGCAGCCACCCATGTTTCTCCAGCGGGTGCTGCTTCTCTGGCTGCCTCAACTGCTTTAAAGCCGTAGCTCATGCCCCCGGCTAACACGGCCGTTCCGCCCAGCGCGCCACTCCATTTTAGAAAACTTCGCCGATTGAGAACTGTGTTGTCGAGGGCCTTGTTGAGGAAATTATTTTCACTCATGTGATGCTCCTCCATGATATTGTCAATCTCTTGACTGCTGATGTAAAAGCCGAAGACTTTGTGAACTATCCTGGTTACGGATATGGCTTTTACCTGATGAACCAAACTTCCCTTAAATCACTCGTTCGATCTTTTTCAATAGCTGCCTCCCGAAGATGCTGCCTTTTGAGTCGATAGGCCCAAATTTTATAAAAGTTACATCTTCAGGATACCGGGAATAGACAGGCAAAACATCCTGCTATAGAGGAATTCCATATCACCCACCTGGGTGATATGGGGCGGAAGTCGGCTATTCGGGGGAGACAATCCCTTTTTGCACAGCGTAGGTTGCTGCTTGCGTGCGGTTTTCCAACTGTAATTTTGTCAGGATGTGGCTGATATGGGTCTTGACCGTGTTGATGGTAATAAACAGCTCTTCCGCAATTTGGGGGTTGCTGGCTCCCTGAGCCAACAAAGTCAGAACCTCAATTTCACGATCAGTTAGTTCGTTGGCCGCTTGTGTATTGCCATTACCGTTGTTGGCCATAATCTTTAAGAGGCGGCTGGCCATGGCTCGGGTCATCGCTACTTCATTGCGGGTGACTCCGGCTAAAAGATCAAATAGCTCGGTCGCGTCTAAATCCTTAAGCAGATAGCCGGCCACACCCAGGCGCACGGCTTCTTTGAGATGCTCATCTTCCTCGGAGGCGGTAAGCATGACAATGGCAATCTCCGGCAGCGATTGCCGGATTTCACGGGTGGCGTTTAAGCCATCTCTATCGGGCATTTGGATGTCCATAAGGATGACATCTGGCCTTAACTGGTGGGCTAACTGAATGGCTTCCTGGCCGGAAGCGGCTTCGCCAACCACTTCAACCATGTCATCGTGGGCGCGCATCAGGCCAATAAGCCCCTGGCGAAATAGTTTGTGATCATCGGCGACAACAACTTTAAGCGTCATGACGATATTCCTTAGACGAGACAGATTTTTTGTAAAACCTGCCAGGTCCGCAATGGCTCAATCTTTTAAATTCCGGTCCGAACATGGGTGGCATAAAATAAAAATCGCCCCAAAATTTCGGAGATCAATACCAGCAAGCAAGCCAGATAGACGGGGGTTGTCATTTCAAATTTGGGCTTGCTGCGGCGCAATAAAATATAGGCGGTGAGGCCAAACCAGCTCACGCCGGTAAACAGGGCAATATAGCGCAGCCCAAATAGTGGCTGATAAAGGCCCAACATGAGATATAAACTGGTCAGAGCTGACAGTTCTCCGTGGCTCAATTGGAAGATCAGCACAATGTTAACCACTAAAGTGACAACGGCCGTAATGCCCGCAATAGCTGCCAACCAGACAAATGATTGGTGAACGATCTGGCGGCGTACGGCCGTTTCCGCTGCCCCAGCCACCTCTGACACCTTCAAATCCATCACTAGCAGCACAGCAACGGCCGTTACGCCCAAAATCAGGGCTGATAAGAGGAAAGAAATGGTGGTCAACGGTGAATTCCATGAGGAGTGGGTTGGTAGCAGGTAAATGTGCGACATGCTATACACGCTTAGGCCGCCCGACAAAACCCCCAGCCAGCCCAGTACGGTCATCAACCGGGGGTGACCATATGTAAACCACTGCACATAGAGGATGCCACCGACAAGCAGCAAGAAAGAAATGGTGAATATGATCTCGCGGCTTAACCAGGATTTGCTTAAATTCAGCGCGGCTAGCAGTGAAAAAATCGGCTGGCTCAGGTGAAAATGGGAGCCAATGATGGCCAGAATAATGGTGAGAAAGACGGCCAGCATGGGGATGCGCAGGATATGATCGATGGTGGAACGGCCGTGTTGCCGGATAGCCGCCGCGCGTACGATCCACAACCCCAGCTGCGCCCCCACGGCCAGCTGCATCAAAATTGTATAAACCGGTAAAGCCCATTCACGAACATTCATAATTTTTTGAGGATGCCGTTATTGCAACACTAAATTTTGCTTGCGCAGTTTTTCCTCTGCCAAACAGGGTAGACGACAACTGATGGAAGTCCCCTGACCGGGAACCGACTGCACTTGCAGCTCTCCGCCAACCGCTTGCGCCCGCTCGTGCATCGTTTGCAAACCGAAGCTGCGCTTGCCACCAGTCTGGCTCACAAAACCCACGCCATCGTCAACCACTTCCATCAAGAGATATTCACATTGGTTGGCATTGTGCTTTTGCGCGATCCGTACGCTGACGAAGTTGGCCTGGGCATGTTTACGCACATTGGTTAACGTCTCTTGCAAAATACAAACCAGCTGCACCTCGGCCAAGGATGCCAGGTTAAGTGGCCCTTCTACTTCATTTATAAATCGGGCCTCGATTCGGGTTTGAATGCCAAATTCATTCAGATATTCATCAATGGCCGAAGCCAACCCCTTTTCATTAGCGAGTGTGGTGCGCAAGCTGAGGATATTTTCGCGAACGTCAGCATGGGCGGCCTGCACGGCCTGGCGCATTTGCTCCAATTCAGCTTGCAGCGCTTCTTGTTTGCCACGTTTGAGCAATGTTTCTAACGTCTGCACCTGCAAATTCAAATAGCCGAGGACTTGGGCCAGCCCATCGTGCATTTCGCGCGCGATACGCCCGCGTTCTTCAATAATGGAGAAGGATTGCAGTTGGGAAGTCATCAACCCGTGCTGAATGGCGATGACTACCTGGTCAGCCAAACATTCCAGCCAGATTCGGTCGGTTTCTGTATAAGGTTCCCCTTCGTGGCGGGCAATCCACAGGGTGCCAATCGGTTTCTCATCCAGATCAAGCTGAACGATAACGGCCGTTCTGGCCGATTTTTCGCTAAAAAAGCAAAGATTCTCCAGGCTTGCCGGGGGATCGTCGGCGGAAGTACAGTAAAAGCCAGCCTGGTACAAGGTCTTCAGAATCAGGGGGTTTTCTACTTTGATCGGGGTGCCAACAATATTGGTCTGATGATCATTGGCGTAACATTTCAGTTCCAGGTCGGGCAGGTCGCCAGTGAGAAGGGCCAACCCCATGAAATTGGATTGTAAGAGTTTACGGCCGTTATCCACAATGTACAGCAAAATGTCATCAACATCGTTCAGTTCCGCAATGTGCCGGCTGATGCTGATTAACGCTTCTGTCCAATTTTCGGCCGTTTGCCGCGCGGTGATTTGGGCAGCAAAAGCCGCCTGCTGCGCCCGATCCCGCTCCTCTTGCAGCTCACGCATCTGCCGCTTGCGGATCGCATCAAACACATCCAGGCCTCTAACGATTAGCGCCGTTACCGCAAACGCCGAAAGCATCCGCCAAAACTGAATAGGCAGCCCCGTTGTTTCCAAAACACGGTCATAATCCAGCCAACTAACCAGCCCAAAAGGCCTGTCTGATTCGGCTTGTTCGCTGGTAAAAGCATCGTGAACTGTTCGATTGTAATTGTAGTAAGATGCGGGTCCGTAAGGCGCGGCGGGAACGACCAACCCCACCACAAACGCTTCAAACAAAAATGCCAATCCGGTTGCCAGCATGAGTTTGGCCACGTCATTGTAGCCACGGCCGTTTTGCTCTTTCCACTGCCGCAAAAACCCGAAACCAGCCATGAGGCTGCCCGGTAAATAAAGCAGGTAACGTGACCAGATATCAATGGGAATCTCTATAGGTGAGGGCGTAATAAAAGTAGTGGAAGCATACGTAATAACGAAGGCAATGGGAACAATTAACAAACCAGGCAGAAGATGCGTCCAGGCAGGGAGTGGAGTGATTTTTGTCAGGACGCCCCAGCCAAAAATCAACAACAGCAAACCACTGGTGGGCTGGAGAATAATCCTGGATATATTGATTACAGGAGCAAGCTGCGGATTGACACCATAGATTTGAACCATGTCCAGCCAGGCCACACAAGCGTAGGCAATACCAAAAGCTGCCAGCCACGGAATTTGACCACGCAGGGGCAAATCTCCTTCGTGACGTAATTGCAGACTCGCCGCCAATCCCAGGCTAAAAAACGCCAAACCATAAAAAAAGTAAACTGCAATCATCTATACTTGCTACACCCTAAAGCATGACTGAGCATAAATAACGGCAATTATTGTTAATGTTTCCGCTACTGTTATCTAGCTAGGCCCCGCCGATCAGACATAATAGATTCTTTAACAAGCTCACCCCTTATTGTCATCTTTCTATAAAAAACAAGAGGGTGACAAAAGTCATTTTTGTCTATGTGAATCATCACAACAGGGGGACTTTCGCTAAATCATAGTGGTGCTGGGCAGCGAAGCCTGTTTCTTCCTGCCCCATTTCCCACGAGTGCAGAAATCTCATAACGCAATTTGGCAAAACGCACTACTTAGTGTCTACTTTTCGCTGGAGGAATAAGTATGATTACCCTACCCACTATTCGATTTGGCGTCATCGGCGTGAATCACGGACACATTTATGGCATGGTGCAGGCTCTGGTTGAGGCGGGCGCGGAACTGGCTGCTTTCTACGCCAAAGAGCCGGAACTAGTGGCCCAGTTTCAGGCCCAATATCCCGACGTGCCGCTAGCCCGCACACCGGAAGAGATTTTGGATGACGACAGCATCCAGCTCATTGCTAGCTCCATCATTCCCAACGAGCGCGCGCCGCTGGGCATTGAGGCTATGCAGCGCGGCAAAGATTATTTTGTAGACAAGGCTGGCTTCACATCGTTAGAGCAATTAGCCGAGGTGAAGCGTGTTCAGGCCGAGACGAATCGCATCTATTCCGTTTTTTACGGCGAGCGGTTTGAAAACGCGGCAACGGTGAAAGCGGGTGAACTGGTCAAAGCGGGGGCGATTGGCAAAGTGTTGCAAACCGTTGGGCTGGGTCCGCACCGCATGCACCCAAACGGCCGTCCCGATTGGTTCTTCAAAAAAGCACAGTATGGCGGCATTCTTACCGACATTGCGGCCCACCAGATGGACCAGTTTTTGTATTTCACCGGCTCAACCGAGGCGCAAGTGGTGGCCGCGCAAGTGGGCAATTTTCATCACCCACAATACCCGGAGCTGGAAGATTTTGGCGATGCCCTGCTGCGCGGCAACGGCGGCTTGGGCTATGTGCGCGTCGATTGGTTCACGCCGGAGGGATCGGCCGTGTGGGGCGATACCCGCCTCACCATTTTAGGCACGGATGGCACCATCGAAGTGCGCAAAAACGTAGACATCGGCGGGCAGCCAGGGCCGAACCACCTCTTCCTCATTGACCAAGACGGCACCTACCGCATCCCCTGCGATGACGTAGAGTTGTCGTTTGGCCGGCGATTTTTGTCTGACGTGGTCAACCGCACCGAAACAGCGATGACCCAGGCTCACTGCTTTTTGGCATCGGAACTGGCGCTGACCGCGCAGGCGCAGGCCGCAAGATTGGGAGGATTGTCTGATGAAACCATTTAGCGTAGGGATTGTTGGGGCGGGCATTGGCAAGGAGCACATTCAGGCCTACCAGCAGTTACCAGAAATGTTCGCGGTAACGGCCGTTACCACCGCCTCCGTCCAAGAAACCCAGGACACCGCCCAACAATTCAGCATCCCCCACATCGCCGCCGACTTTGACACGCTCTGCGCCCGCGACGATCTGGACATTATCAACATTTGTACCCCCAACCATTTGCACTTGCCGATGGCGCTGCAAGCGCTGGCCGCAGGCAAACACGTCGTGCTGGAAAAACCCGTCGCCGGCTCACTGGCCGACATTGATCGGCTGATCCAGGCTGAAGCTGACTCTGGCAAGCGGGCAATGCCCATCTTCCAATACCGGTTTGGCCACGGACTGCAAAAGCTAAAGGCGCTGCAAGCCGCCGGGCTAACCGGGCAGGCGCATCTGACCACCGTGGAAACGTTGTGGCGACGCCGCCCTGACTATTACGCCCGCCCCTGGCGCGGCAAATGGGACACCGAAATGGGCGGGGCGCTGGTCACGCTGGCAATTCATGCCCACGACATTTTGAGTTACGTGTTAGGGCCGGTGAAAAATGTGACGGTACGAATGAAAACGGCCGTTAACCCCATCGAAACCGAAGACACTGTGGCCGCCGCACTGGAAATGGCCGACGGTTCGCTGGCGACGCTGGCCGTCACCACTGGCTCCAGCCGGGAAATCAGCCGCCACCGTTTCTGCTTTGCCAATTTAACTGCCGAAAGCAATACCACTCCCTACAATAGCAGCAGCGATCCCTGGCAGTTTCACGGCGACACGCCAGAAATTCAGGCGCAAATTGACGCCGTGCTGGCTGAGTTCGTGCCGCTGCCGGAGCGGTTTGTTGGGCAGTTTTACCGCTTCCACCAATCGCTCACGCAGGGAACTAACCTGCCGGTGACCCTGGCCGATGCCCGCCAGTCGGCCGAGTTACTGACTGCCCTGTACGATGCGGCACGAAAGGAAACGGCCGTTTCCCTCCCCATCACCCCCGATCATCCGTTGTACCAGGGCTGGCAGCCTGGCTGACCCTTAACTTGCCTGAGGCTGGATTTGTCGGCAGTTGAACTTCAAGCGTGCCCGGATAACGCTCGTGGAAGAGCACTGGCGCACCATTCCAGGTAACAGCATAACCAGAACTTGCCGCCACTGAAACAATAACCAGAGGCGCATGATGCGGCGGGCCGTAGAATTTCAGCCGGGCCGTCATTGAGCGCTGGTCATCGGCAAAGTCTATCGCTTCAACCCAGGCGTCCAATCCTACCGACAGCCGCCCGGCGCGGTGATAAGCACTGTACCAGTTCAGCACCGGCGCAGAAAGACCGCCAAAGTGATGCCAGCCTGCCCCACGGCCGTTTTGCACCAGGAAATGTTCGGCGCAGTTGTAGCTGCTTTCAACCTCGCGCTGCCAAACGGTTAGGGCGGTGTGGGCAATCCGGTGGGCCTCATCGGCACGGCCCAGGTCCAGCAGCGCCCGCCACATAAACCATTGGTGGGCCATCCACACGGCCCCGTTCCAGTAGCCGTCGGGTCGGTAGTAGGCAGCGGATTGAGAAACGGCCGTTATCCCATAATCCGTCCACAATTCCCCTTTAGACATGAGATGACCCACCAGCCGCTGCTCCTGCGCCGGGGTGCAGATACCCGCCACCAGCGGCGAAACTCCATCCAGCCCCTGGTTGAAATTTTGGCCACTTTCATGGCGTAAAAGACCAGCCGGATAGCCCTGCGCGTCATGGCACACGTAGCCAAAATAACCGGCGTCCTCATCCCAGGCGTAGCGGTGCAGCGCCTCACCTAGCAGCGTGATGTCTTCGTCGAATTCGGCCGTATCCAGGCCCAGCGCCAGCGAAGCCATGCGCATCAATTTGGCCGTGCGAATCACATGCGCCGTGGTGACCACCGGCGTCACCCGGCCTTCCAGCCGGTTTTGATGCACATACACCTGCGGCGGATAGTCGTCCCAGCCGCCGGAGTTGTAAAAGTAATCCCAGGTTTTAAGCAGATTTGATCTCAGGCCGCGGGTGGTAGAACTGCCCAGCCGTCCGGCCATAAAACGATGATACTGCTGCAAGCGTGGGTAAAAATACGCCAGCAGCTCCGGTGCTTGGGTCCGGTTCCACAGCTCATGGAACAGATAAAACTGGGTAGGAACTGGACTGCCGTGGTGGATAAACGCGGCATCCGGTTCGCCCGGCTCGGTGACGTAGGCATTAAGGTTGTCGATGGCCCTGTTCGTATCTAGCTCCAGCAGCCCCAGGCCGATAAAGCCGGAATCCCAGGTGTAGAGACTGTCCCACCAGCGGCCCGGCGTGTAGTGCCGAATCCAGGTGCCATGCGTGCGCACTGGGTAAACGATGTTGGTCGCCACCGTCGCCGCCATTCGTTCCTGGCTAAAGCGGTACGCTGCGCCGGAGGATTTGGCGTCAAGCAACTCGCTTGCCTTTTGCTGGGCTTGCACGAAGAGCGGCTCCCATTCGGCCGAAGCGGGATCAAAAGCGGCCAGCTGCTGGTAAACATCTGCCTGGCTGCCGGTACAAACCAGCCCATAGATCACACACTCCGACTGCGCCGCCAGCGTGATGGGATGCATCAGCACATCGGTAAAATGCCCCTCGCCGGAACCGGTCAGGGTGGTGGTCACGTGTTCGTGTACGTTGTTACGCAGCACCCAATCCAAATCCTCACTGAGGAATTGGCGCACCACCGATGGCTGCCCGCCCCAGGCCAGTCCATAATGGTTAGCCACATGCTCATATTTGAGGATGAGCGTATCGCCGGAACGCGGTCCTGCCAACAACTCTGGTTGGGGATTCCAGGGGATCGGCGTAAAACAAATCTCATCAACTTGATTGGCGGGGAGTAAGGCAAAACCATCAAGAGCAACGGCCGTTCCGCCCCCCGAACGCATCGTCAATTCAACCTCACCTGCAAGCACATCCGTCAGGTCAAGGCGGGCCGTTGTTAACATTCCCGCCCCCTTCAGCTCGATTGTTGCCTCAACCAATCCCGACAGCGAAAGGCGCAGGACGCGATCCTGTGCCAGCCGGTAACGCAGCAGCAAAACAGCTTCCGGCAGCGCGTGAGGCACGGTGAAGCGATAGCGCACCGCGTCGCCATTGGCCTGCCCAAATTCTAGCCCCACTCCGCACACAAACTCGTCGGCGCGAATTTCGCCCCGGATGTGCCCATCATAGGTCAGGTTCGCCTGAGGCTCAACATGGACGGTTGCAAGTTCCTCATAGGGCAAGGCATCAACCCAGACGCTGCCTGACGGCAGATCTACCCGGCTCATGTGCAGCAATTCATTGGAATTGGTTTGCTTAGGCGGAAAGTTCAGCCAGGCGGCCGCGTGCAGCGCCAGGTTCTGCACCTCGTCGGTGTTGTTGATGAAATTGCAGCGGGTGATTACGGCCGTTTCATCCACACGATAATAAGCAATGTCACAGTAAAGTTTATCTTTCCCGATAATGTTGTGGCGGTGGCTGAAATAGCTCAGGTCAGGCAGCGCGGCCCAGGGATGATAGCCGGAGTCCCAGCGCACATTGGGGATAAGCACGTTGCGGCGGTACAGTCCTGGAAAGAGGCTAAGATCAAAACGCAAACCTTCCGCCACCGCAGGAATGTGGGAGATACCGATATACCGTTTAGTGTACGGTCCCCAGGCTGACAGGCGAATGTCGTGGGAATTGGTCAGGAGGTTACTGACGGTGGGCAGCTCCCCTGTATCGAGCGCATCTTTCATTGTTTCTAGATTTGGGTGGGGACGGTTGTTGCCGCCGCCTCGACCTTGGGAAAGTAGCGCAAGGTCACATACAAAGCACAAAAGGCCATGAGCAGCGACAGCACAAATAACGGACGGTAGCCCCAGTTTTGCGCGATCGGCCCGGCAATAAACGGGGTAACGAAGGAGGCAACGGCCGTTACCGTATTCGACAACCCTGCATAAACCGGCAGTTTGTCCGGTTCCGCATACCCCACCAACCAGTTCAAAAATACCATAAACAGATTAGCGCCCGCCGCCAAGCCAGACACCAAAAAGCCAACGTAAAGCAGCCAGGGGCCAACGCTCCCGGCCAGCAGCGCACAAATGGGCAGCAGCGCCGAGCTGGCCAACGAAACGTGAATGTACAGCGCATTATTGCGCGCCCCCAGCCAGGAATAAATCAAAGCGCCGATCACGCTGCCCGCGGTTTGCATTGCCAGCAGCACAGGCACCACCACTTCACTGGACAACCCCAGATCCACCGTGGCAAAGCCAATGTAAAACGGGGCAGCCATCATAAAAAGATTGGTGAACATGCGGGCCACGATGTAGGCTCGAAATGGCATGTCATCCCGCAGCAGTTCGCCGAGCTGCGGCAAGAATTCAGCCATTGTGGGCCGCTTCTCCACCGCCTTACCGCCAGGCAGTTCGTGGATAAACAAGCCGGGCAAGATGGAAGCAGCAAAAGTAACCCCGGCAATGCCAAACAGGATGGCATAATTATTGGGAAAGCCAAGCCCATCATCTCCCAGAATATTGCCGATCAACGGGGCGATGAGCAGCATAATCACCCCAGAAATGGCCGCGGAAAGGCCAAACATACGGGCCCGCCAGCGATTATCCAGGCTCGATCCCACCAGATCCGTCCAGGGAACGCCAACCAGGCCATCGCCAAAGGCAAAAAGGGTGTAGCAGAGGAAAAACGCCAGCAGGATCAGCCCACTCCGCGCTGGACCGAGCCAGACGATGATGGCCGCAAAGATCAGCATGACAAAGCGCATGGGGATGTTGGGACCAACAAACCACCACTTTTTGCGGGCATAGCGGACGATGTGGCGGGCAATAAACAGTTGGGGCAAGGTGTAACCAATGGTGAAAATATTCCCGGCCAGCCCAATCAAGATTTCGGAGTCGGTGAGGCGGCGCACAAAATCGGGGATAACAGTCGTTGCTCCCAGAATGCCCATCCCCACGGTAAAAAGAATGCTGTCAATTAGAAAATAGGTGAAATTGCGGCGGTAGGTTTGCTCTTTGGAAGCAAGGAGTTGTGTTTCAGAATTGGCCATAGCGATGTGTGCTCCAAATTTAAAATTATTATTTACGCTTCCATTTTGTAGCCTTTGTAGCCCATTGATGCAAGCGGGATTTTGCACTCTTTTGGGGCAATTTGCTGGTCGTTGGCTGTTGGCGTTTTTGCCGATCATCATCTTCTGGCACTGGCTTGATCAAAACGCCTTCTGGCACCACTTCTAAGGTGACGCGTCGCCCAATTTGCAGCTCTTCGCGGTGGGCTTTGGGAATTTGCAGGCGGCCAGCCGAATCGAGCACAATGAGTTCCTCAAAATGGTCATCGTGCGGCTCGTCGGTGGGGGTGTCAGACGGCCGTTCCCGCCGCACCGTCTCGCTGGCCAATTTCCCATCCCGAATGGCAATCACCCGATCAACGTGCCGGGCAATTCCCGGATCGTGGCTCACAATCAAGGTCGTCAGCCCCAATTCACGGTTGAACTGCTTGAACATCTCGTAAATCTGTATCGCCGTCACCGAATCCAGCTCCCCGGTTGGCTCATCGGCCAGCAGCAAGGAGGGATCGTTGGCCAGGGCAATGGCAATAGCAATGCGCTGCTGCTCGCCACCAGACAGCGAGCCAATTTGGTGGTGACGCCGCTCAGACAAGCCAACCATTTCCAGCAGGCGCTCAGCCTTCTGGCGCGCCTTGCCGCCGGATTGCCCGGCCAGCAGCAGCGGATACTCGACATTCTCTTGGGCGTTTAAGTAAGGGATGAGATTGCGCGCGCCTTGCTGCCAAACAAAGCCAACTTCTTCGCGGCGATACCGGTCCAACTGGCCAGCGGATAGTTTGAAGAGGCGACGGCCGTTCACGATCACTCGTCCGCCTGTGGGCCGAATCAGCCCACCCAGCACATTTAGCAAGGTTGATTTGCCGCTGCCGCTGGCCCCAACTACGCCTACCATTTCCCCTTGGGCCACGGTCAAATCTAACCCTTGCAGGGCTTGCACTTCGATGTCGTCTACCAGCTGGTAAATTTTGACCAAATTCTCACAACGAATAAAGTTATCCACGCTGATCCTCTGAAAATAATTTAACCGTAGAGAACACGGAGGGCGCAGAGAACAATCTGTGTAATCTGTGGATTTTCATATATGGTGTTGAGCCTGCGTGCATATCGTTCCCTTCGTAAATGTGGGTCGGATTGCCAATCCGACCTACGATTTTCATTGATGGTAGCTTCGACGTGAGAAAAGCCAAACGCTCATGCCATTTTCGGCATTACTCACGTAGGGAAAGGCGAAACAGGCCGTTCCGCTCCCGTTGCAGATTAAAATATTGAGCCAGATCGTACCAATCATCGGTGTAAACCGGACGGCCGTTGCGCAAATTGGCTTCTATCTGGGCCAGCAACGGGGGCTGCACCTGGCCTTCGGTGCGGTACGGCGTTGGTTCCACCATCTGAATGCCCGTGCGCTCCTGCTCAACGGCCGTTACATAATAAACGGCATACAAAGTGCGCCACTCCAGCATGACAAAGGCATCATCCGGCAAACTGCTGGCAATCGTTTCGGCATAGTGGCGCGGTTCTGTTAAATCCTCTACTGGGTAGGGGTAAGTTTCAGTCACAAAGCTGGCTTTGCCAGCCGCTAAGGCAACAAGGCGAGAGGGCCAAAAATGTTGCCCGATGAGCAGGACAAAGAGGAGGATTACGGCCGTTTGCCCCCAACGTTGCTGCGTCCACGACCACTGCTCAGCCCTGGTTAACAGCCGGTCAAACCCGGCCATCATCGCCACCACCAGCGTGATGTAGGTGGGCAGGTAGAAAATGTGCTTGTCTCCCGGCTCATAGTTGATCACCAAAATCAAGATGGTTAAAAAGCCAACCAATAAAAAGTTAGAGATCGGGCGATTGTGTTGGCGAATGGCGCGCCAGCCAACAACGGCGGCGACGAGGCTAATCAGCCCAAACTCAAAGGCCAGCAGACGGAACAGATAACTACCGAAGCGGGAAGCCATAAAGCCCAATCCGCCGGGAAACATGGCTGATTGCCATTGCGGGGCAGTGATCGATTGGTACAGGCGCTGCCAAAATGTTTGCATATCAGCGGCGGTGACGCCCCAGGCCGTGCCCGAGGTGTATTGGGCCGCGTAATCGTAGCCCGTCACCGATTGGCGCACGTCGATGGCATAAAACGAGAGCAGGAAGAGGCTCAGGCCAACGGCCGTTCCCACCGCACCCAACAGCGCCAACCGCCGCCAATCATCACGCCGCCGCACAATCCAGACAAAATAAAACAACGCCGCTGGCGCAATCAAAACGGAGTAGAGATGCAGCCCCAAACTGATTCCACTGAGCAGCGCGGCCGCAAAAAGCCACCATTTTCGGGCAAACGGCCGTTGCCCCCAATGCCACAGCGCCAGCATCACCAGCACCCACCACAGCGTGCCCACCGTGTACACCTCGGCAATCACCGCTTGCGACCAAAAGGTATACGAGATGAGCAGCGCCAAACTGCCAAAAACGGCCGCTATGCGCCGCTTGGTCACGTAACAGCCCAGCAAAAAGACCCCGGCCACCGTCCCCGCTGCGGCCACCGCCGATAGCAAATTCACGCGCCAGGCCAGCGTCCCAATCGGCAAAAAGCCAAACAGCCGGGCTATGAACATGTAGACCGAGTAGCCGGTGGGATGGGCCACACCGAGCGTATAAGCCAACGTCTGAAACTCGGCGCTGTCGCTGTACAAAATATCGGGTGCCAGGGTGCGTAAGTAAACGCCCATGGCCACCACACCCACGAGAACCGCCAGCAAAACATCAACAAACGTGGGGGCCAGCGTTTGCGGTTCGGTTTTGGCGGCGGGAAGTGGAGCGGGGTCAATGGGTTTAGGCGCAACTTTGGGAACCCTGGGCGCTGCCTGAACGTGGCCGTTTTCGTGGTGAATACGGCCGTCTACCAAATGCACCACCTCATCCACATACTCATCCACTAAGCTATCGTGCGAAGCCAGCAAAATGGTTACCCGCTCCTGATGGGCGATGTTTTTCAGCAGCGACAAAATCTCTCGCGCTGTTTCGCTGTCCAGCTCCCCCGTGGCCTCGTCGGCCAAAATCACCTTCGGCTTGTTGGCGATGGCCCGAGCAATGGCGATGCGCTGCTGCTGCCCACCAGACAGTTCATACGGCCGATGGTGCATCCACGTCTCTAAGCCGACCAGCTGCAAACATTCCATCACCCGCTGCTGCCGCTCCCGGCGCGGGAACCCAGCAATTCGCAGCATCAAATCTACATTTTCATAAGCCGAAAGGGTGGGCAGCAAGCCAAACGATTGGAACACAAAGCCCACTTCCTTTTGCCGCCACGCGGTCGCCGCCTCATCATCCAACTGATGCACGGCGTGGTCATACACGTAAATATCGCCAGACGTAGGCTGATCTAGCCCGCCGATGCAGTTTAGCAGCGTCGTCTTACCGCTGCCGGAGCGCCCTTTCAGCGCCACAAAACGGCCGACGGGAATCTGCAAATCAATTTCGGCCAACGCCGTGACGGTGCCACCGTACACCCGCTTCACCTGGCGCACGTCAATGGCTATGGTTTCGTTTTCAATCATAAAAATTTTTAGAATTGGACACTGATTTTCAAAGATAAACACTGATTTTTTGGTTATTATCTGCGTCAATCAGTGTTTATCAGTGTCCAATTTTTCTTTTTGTTAAGACCGATATGTGGCTAGCCCGCCGGAGGCTGAAGCCATCCGGCTAGCTGTGAAAGCCCTGCGGGCTGAGGCCCTTTGGGCCTTTCATAGCTAGCGGGGGCGTTTACGCCTCCAGCGGACAGACGCAAAGCCTTTAGTCACCTGTCGGTACAACAGGCTGCAAGCGGAAGGAGAATTTGTAATCTCCAGGCCGCAGGCGGTACTGCTCCAGGGTTGCTGGGCCACAGCTGGCCCCACCCAAACCTGCCTGGCATGGTCCAGGTTCAAAATGACGGCCTCCTGGCGCGTCACTTCATTGGTGTGCGTTGCTTTGAACAATCGTCGGCCGAATAATGGCTGACGCTGGCTTCCATCAAGGCGGAATCGGCCGTTACCTTCAAGCCCACGCCATCCTCGTTGGTTAGCGACAGCCAGCGCACGTCGGTTTTGTTGCCATTTTCCTGCGGCATGATGTACGGCACGTACTGCTCATCGACGGTGCTGCTGTAAAAACCAACGGCCGTTCCTGCCTTCCGGTCCTGGTAATTTTCTACGGGACCGCGCCCGTACCATTTAAACTGCTCAAAGCCACCCGGCAGCTGCAAAGACAAACCCACGCGTGGCAAATTAAGGTCTACATTGGCTTTGACGTTGTTGCCAATTTCCACCGCGCCATCGCCGGTAATGGTCACCGTTTGCTGGTGCAAAAAGGCTTCGGGCGATTTTGGCGATTCCACAATCGTGGCGACGCGAATTTGCACTTCGTGATCGGCCGTTTGTTCCACCTGGACGGATTCCACCGTGTGGGTCACCTCGTTCAGTCCGGCCGCCAGCCATGCCGTCAAATCCTTGTCGCTGCGCCAATCGGGCGCTTTCTTGAAGCCGTCGTTGTCGGTTGGGGCGCGCCACACGTTGAGCAGCGGCCCGCTGGCCAGCAGTTCCGTCTCGCCCACCGACCATTGGCTGATGGTGCCCTGGCTGGTGTCAAAACTGATTTGGAAGTTGTCGCCGCTGATAACGGCCGTTCCGCCACTCTGCGCTAGTTTAACAGCGGGCAAATCACCCACAGGCTCGGCTTCCGGCACAGGATACGGCACGGCAAACTGCTCCCAGGCGACCTCATGCCCAGCTTCTGCCCAGGCTGTGTCTGCCGCCAGCGAGAAGCGCACGTTCAAAAACGCTTCGCCACCGGCGGGCATCTCTGGCTGGCTGATGGGCAACGTCACTTCGGCCGTTTCGCCCGGCGCAATCTCAGGAATGTCAAAGCTACCTTCTTGCACAATGCAGCCATTGACGCTGAGTTCGTAACGGCCGTTGTACCCGGACAAATCTGTGAAATATTGATCATTGGTGATGGCGATACGGCCGTTCAGTACATCCACCTCTGCCACCAAGATCGGCTGAATCACCTTTTTGTATTCCCACAGCGACGGATGCGGTGTACGGTCCGGGAAAATCAGCCCATTGATGCAAAAATTGACGTCATTGATCGTGTCGCCAAAATCACCACCATACGCCCAATATTCCACGCCGTTCTCGTCCACTTTCACCAGACCTTGATCGACCCAATCCCAAATAAAACCGCCCTGCAACCCTTGATAGGTGCGAATCGCCTCCCAATACTCCTTCAAGTTGCCGCAGCTGTTGCCCATCGCGTGAGCATATTCGCACATGATCAACGGCCGATCGTTCGTTTCATCTTTGGCATATTCAATAATTGCCGACACCTCTGGATACATTGGGCAGACCACATCGGTCGCCAAATGGCCTTGTTGCCAACGGTCTTCGCCCAGGTGGCGGCTAATCGCCCCTTCATAATGAATCGGCCGCGAGCCATCGTAGCCGCGCATCCAACCGGCCAGAGCGTCGTGGTGTGGTCCATAGCCGCTCTCATTGCCCAATGACCAAAAGATGACGCAAGGATGGTTTTTGTCGCGCAGCACCAGGCGTTGGCCCCGCTCCGTAAACGTCGTCAGCCAGAGCGGATCATGGCACAGGCGGTTGTACACGGAGTGCGTTTCGATATTGGCCTCATCAATGATGTATATGCCGTACTCATCGCACAAATCATACCAGCGCTGGCAGTCGGGATAATGGCAGGTGCGCACAGCGTTGATGTTGAACTGCTTCATCAAGTGAATATCCTTCAACATCATCTCTTCGGTGACCACTTTGCCCAAATGCTCGTCATGCTCATGCCGATTGACGCCTTTCATCAGCACTACTTTGCCGTTGATAAGCAGCTCGCGGCCCACAATTTCCACGCGCCGGAAACCGATGCGCGTCCGCACCGCTTCTAAGAAGTTGCCTTCTTTATCCAGCAAAGACAAAACCAGAGTGTACAGATACGGCGTTTCGGCCGTCCATTTGTGGGGATTGGCAATTGTCTGCTCAAGGGTTGCCTGAGTCAGCACATGGTCGGTTTCGTAAAAACTGGTGGTGATGGAGGGGAAGACGGCCGTTCCTTCCGCATCTACCAGCTCTGCCCGCACCTGATACCCATCAATCACCCTATCGGTAAACTTCTCAATGCGGGCCGTCACTTTCAAGGTACCATCTACAAAATCATCGTTCAGCTCTGGCCGGGCAAAAAAGTCAAAAATATGCACCTTCGGCGTGGCATACAAAAAGACATCCCGATGGATGCCCCCCATGCGCCAATGATCCTGATCCTCCACAAAACTCCCGTCGGACCAGCGAATGACCATGGCCCGCAGCTCATTCTCGCCCACCTGCACGTAATCCGTCAGGTCAAACTCGGCGGGTAACCGCGAATCCTGGCTGTAGCCTACCGCCTGCCCATTCACCCACAAATAAAAGGCGGATTCCACCCCCTCAAAGCAAACAAAAATTTGCCGTCCATCCCATCCTTCAGGCACGGTAAAGGTCCGACGGTACAAACCCGTCGGATTATCCTCCTTGGGCACAAAGGGCGGCGTATTGGGGATGGGCATCTGCACGTTGGTATAAATCGGTTTGTCGTACCCCTGCATCATCCAGTTACCCGGCACCTGCACCGTGTCCCAGCCCGTCGTGTCATAATCCGTGCCGCCAAATCCTTCTGGCACGCTTTGCGGATTTGGCGCTAATTGAAACTGCCAGTCGCCATTCAACAATTGAAAATAAGGGGAATTGTTGCGATCCCCGGCGCGTGCTGCCTCGGCGCTATCGTACGGCACGCTTTCCGCATGCCCGGCCACTTTATTGATACCCACCATCTGTGGGTTTTCCCAATCATTCAATCCATTTACTTTGAACATGTTTTTCCTTCTTTTGATAGTCGTTTGGTAATTGGGTAATTGCGTAATTAGGTAATTCAATTACCCAATTACCTAATTACTAAATCAATACCTACACCGTCTCACCCAACTTGATCGCCATAAAAATTTTCATCCGCATGCCCAACAGCACCAGGCTGATCAGGGCTACAATGAACAACATCACAAACAAAACATACACCTGTGATACGGCATCCCAGGCAATTTCTACCACAAACGGCGGCACCAAGGCGGTTGTACTGGTGCCAATCTGCAAATAGGGGATGAACAGACGGCTCACGCCAATGCCCAGCACGGTGCCCAGCACCACCCCCGACAAAATCAGCAGCACCAACTCCCAACCCACCAGCGCCGTCATCTTCCGCGCGGACAAGCCCACCGCCCGCAAAATCCCCAGCTCCACCAACCGCCGCCGGTAAGAAAAGACGGCGTACAACAGCAGCCCCAGCACCGTTAAAGCAGCCGCAGCGATAAACCCCACCGACAATAAACCAAACAATCCCTGCCGCTCGGGCCGTAAAAGCGCGGCGGCAATGGCTGCTTGGGGGTCTTGCCATGAGGAGCCAAACAGCTGCCGCTGATTGAGCGCCGCGCGTAAGGCCCGTTCAGACAAAGGACCTTCTGTCTTGAGCAACACGCGGAAGGGGAATTCAGAGCCCGCTTGCTCAAACAAATAGTTCAAATTGCCCACAACCAGCGGCTCGTCTTCATCAGGGTTCCAGGTGGGGAAATAGTCGAAGACACCTACGATTTGCGTCTCCAGTTCAATTTCGCCGCCTTCCAAATTAACGGTGAGGCGCATGTTGTCGCCGCCGCGCAGGCCGTTGCGGCGCAGGAAGCTGTTGGAAACCAGCACCCCTTCGGGGATGCTGCCCAAGCCATTCATCAAGGTGCCGATGCGGGCGAGTGAGAAATCCCAACGCCAATAAGCCGTTTGCCCAAAATCAAGCGGATCGATACCCATATAGCTGACATCAATATTGTCTGTGCCGACGTGGGCATCGGCGGCGTAGCTGCCCACCCGCGCTGCTGAGCGCACGCCGTCAATCGTTTCATATTCGGAGATGGGTAAAAAAACGAAACTGCTTTCAGCATCACTGGCCTGGCCTAATCCACCAATACCCGCAAAGGTGTTAGACGGCGTATACAGATTTAGATCGGAACCAACCGCGTAAAATTCCTGGTCGTACAGGTAATAATCCAAAGTGCGGGCCAGAGAAGCGGTGAAAACCGAAAAGCTGACGGTGAGGATGAGCAAAATGAGGGGCGTGTTGTAATGGTGCGGGGTGCGGGCCAAATGGCGGGCTGCTTGCAAAAGGGTGACGTTGTTTGTTTGTTGCAGCAGCCAGGTGAGCAGGCGCATGATGAAGGGCAGGAGGCGCAAAAAGAGGAGCGCCACCGAAAAAATGGTGATGGCGGGCAGCCAGAATAACAGCGGGTTTTGGAAAGGGTCGCCCGTTTCGGTTTGAACGATGAGGCTGCCCTGTTGGTTGAGCGTGTAGAGGCCGTAGGCGGTGACGGCGATCAGGATGAGATCGAGCCAGGCACGCTGCCACCACGGAGGCCGCAAGGAGCGGGCCTGGGTGAGTTTGTAGCTGATGATGGTGTGGCGGGCGGTGGCCAAGATGGGCAGGAGCTGGGCGAAGACGGCCAGGATGACGGCGAAAAGGCCCGCTTGCAGCGCTTCGCCATTAAGCGCCACGCGCAGGGGAACATCAGCGGAGAAGTCCATGAAGCTGCGGGCGCGGCTGACGCTTTGGGTGAGGAGAAGCCCCAGCCCGGTGCCCAGCACGTAAGCGATGGCTCCCAACAGCAAAAATTCGAGGAGGGCGATGGTGATGACTTGAACGGCCGTTCCTCCCCGACTCCTTAACACAGCAAACTCATTGCGCCGCTGGTTGGCGGCCAAACTGCCCACCAGCCCCACAAAGGCCAACACCAGACCAATCGTCGGCACGTTGAAGGCCAGCAGCAATGCGCTGAGCGAACCCACGTCGCGACGGTATGAATTTAGCTCGTCGGTGGGGGCGAGCAGGGTGGAGCTGCCGGGCAGTAGATTTTGCAGCTGCTGCTCAATGCGGCCAACGCCGCTGATCAGACGATTGACATCATCGGTGCCCACCTGACGGCCGTCCATGATCCAATACCAGGTGGCCAGGTTGATTTCGTTGTCGAGGGTGGGGGCGATACGGCCGTTAAACGTCCCCTCCGCCACCAACATCAAATCATCAAACACGAAGGGCGCATAAAACCAGAAGCCATCGTTGGGATTATTGGGCTGCCAGATACCCGCCACCTGCACTGGAAAGGTAAACTGCGCTTCGCCCTCGTTGTTGAAGGCCACATACTGTTCACCCACCTGCCAGCCCGTCTCGTCGGCCAGGGTTTGGGAGATGAGGATTTCGAGCGGTGCGTTGGGATCGGTGGTGGTGTTGGGGAACTGCCCTTCGTTGAGCGTGATGTAGTCGGCGATGTGGCTGGTGGTGGCAAAGCTCAGTCGCACCAGCGTTAGCTGGTCGTTGTCGTAATTGGTGGTGTCGGGGGCGAACAGTTGGTAGAGGCTAGTTTCAAAGTGGTGCACGGCCAGTTCTTGGGGCAAGCCGAGGGTCGTGGACGCTTCACCCATCAAATAGCTGTCGGCCGGTTCAACTTCTTCCCATTGCAGTGGGCCGGCCCAGGAGCCGATGTAGTTGAACATGTAGGCAAAGGAGGGGCGGGAACTTTCGCCGCTGGCTTCGCTTAGTTTTTCTTCGAGGATGCGAAAACTAACGGCATCGGCATACAGGGGCACGACCATGATGATGGCCACCGCAGCAGTGAGGCCGATAGTGGTAACGGCCGTCATGCTCCGCTGCGCCCAAAGACGCTTGAGGGTAATGAGTAGAGCCGTGCGAATTCGGTGAAAAATGATCATCAATCTCTTGCGGTAAAATTTGGCTCTTTGCCAAACGATCAACTTTTTAGCAACAGATTTCGCAGATTTACCAGATTTTTATCTTTTCAATCTGCGAAATCTTTGATTATAAATCCAGGAAAGGCACCAATTATGGACCAACTATAGTGTCGCCTTCAGTGACACCTTCTAGAATTTCGGTACGGCCGTCTCCCTCAATGCCCAGCTGCACATCCACGCGGCGCTGTGTATCCCCTTCTTGAATGACCACAAAGTTGCGCCCCTGAAAGTCACGCACGGCAGCGGGGGGCAGCCACAAAGCATCGTCGTTTTGGGCCACAATGAGTTCCAGAACCAGGCGATCGCCCAGGGCAAAGTTGGCCAAATCGGCCGGATTATTGAAGGCAAAGCGGGCTGTGGTCTCTTCGAGATTTTCGGCCGTGCCGTACGGGGGCGGCAGCGCGGTAAGGGTCACGTTGTAGGTGTCGCCGGGCTGGGAAGCGAAGGTGGTTTCGGCTGCCATGCCCTCGACCATTTCGCGCAAATCCACATCGCGCACCAGGGATTCGATTTCTAGCTGAGTGAGATCGGCCAGGGCAACGGCCGTTTCTCCAGCCACCACATTGTCCCCCGCCGCGACCAAC
Source organism: Ardenticatenaceae bacterium (assembly GCA_020634565.1). GTDB lineage: Bacteria > Chloroflexota > Anaerolineae > Promineifilales > Promineifilaceae > Leptofilum. The sequence continues at coordinate 623,862 of JACKBN010000002.1, read as the reverse complement.
AGCCGCACCACCGTGCCCGACACGGGGGCCACAATTTGGGCATTGGCGATGAGGGCTTCTATCTCTTCCAAACGGAGCTGGGCTTGATCCACTTCGGCCAGCAGCGCCGGATCAACGCCCGCGTTTAATTCGTCCAGGTCGAGCTGGGCCAATTCCACGTCCAGCGCCAGCAAATCAATCGACATTTGCTGCGTGGCAGTGGGGTTGCCGCCAGCCTGGGCGATGGCAAAATCAAGCTGAATCTGTTTTTGCTCCAGGGCAATTTCGGCGCGGCGGCGGTCGTTGGCTTGCCGGGTTTCGACGGCCGTTACCCGCGCCTGGGCCACGGTCAGGGCTGATTCGGCCAGCTTCAACTCAGCCAGATAGGCGGACGTGTCTAACTCAGCCAACAGATCGCCCGCCTCGACAAGATCGCCATTGGCCACGAAGACGGCCGTTACCACCCCATTCAGCCCAAAGGAAACGGCCGTTTCTTGCGCTGGCACCACCCGCCCGCTCAACGTCAGCAGCCGCGAGACGGTGCCTCGGGCGACGGTGTAGATGGGTTTGGCCACGGAAACGGCCGTGGGCACCGGCGTCGGCTCCAAATCAGGGTCAAAGGTGTGCGGCTCGGTGACAGATTGCACCACACAACCGGTCAAAAGCAGGCCAAGCAAAATGAAAATCGACGTGCGCCAGGCGCCCCCTCTAAAAAAGCCCATCAACCTAACTCCTCTTTACCTGCGGCACCCGCGCTTTGAGCTTGTGCGGCCACACAATTTGACGGCGCTGCGGCGTGAGGCGCGCTAAAAGTTCTGGCGATACTTCATAGCCATGTCGGAAATGGCCCCAACTTGGCCCGTACCGGTACACAATGATGCGCCGTTCGCCAGGATTGGTGCGTTTGGCGGAACCGTGGGCGATGGCATCGACAAATAGCAAAGCATCGCCCGCCTTCATGTTCGCTTCGATGGCCCCTTCCACATCATCCACCGACGGGGCCGACTCCCAATCATGCTGGGCAAAATGGGGGTGGGCAAAGTTCGATTTGTGGCTGCCGGGGATGACCATCGTCGCCCCATCACCCGGCATCATGTCTGTTAAAGCAATGAGAATGTTGACCTGGCCGCACATGAAACGGCCGTTTTTATACAGATATTGGGTTCGTTTCACCCCTTCATGCCCGCCGGAGTGCAGCGGAATTGCTTCACCAGGGCGACGAACGTTGGCAAACGCCTCGTCAATGAACAGCGGCCCATGCAGCGCATCAAACGTGCCCTCACCGCCCACAAAATGTTTCACCTTTTCAAACCAGGAAGGATGGTCGATCAGCTTTTCAAACGGTTCGCCCCCTTCATAAATTTGCTGCAAGTTCAACCCGTCCTTCGCGCCAAAGTTGGTGGCGTGAACGTAGCCATCCCATTCATCATGTTCCATCGGCAAAAGCGCGTTGATGGCGCCGTTTATTTCTGCCACTTCCTCTGGGGAAAGCGCATTTTTCAGAATGATGTAGCCGCGCAAATCGAATAAATAGGTTTCCATTTCGGTGGGTTTCATGGGAACTCCTTTTGAATTGAACAAGAATAATTGGTGGTTGAAAACTTATCTTGTAATCCGCATCCAGTTGCCCTTTTGTAAATTGTCAATCACCGATTCCGTGCCGTCGGGCCAAATGATTTGCAGGGATTGCAGTTCGCTGTCGGCGGGAAAGCCAAAATGGGTGCGGCTGGGATTGCTGGACAGATAGCCACTGCTGGCGCGAACCAATCGTTGGTAGCTGCCGGTGCTGGTGTGCAAAATGAGGGTCGTGCCAAGGCCATACGGATTCGACGTTTGAGGCTGAAGCACGTCCACTAGCAGGTTTTCGCCGCTGCACAACTGGTTCTCAAACAGCTGCGCCGGTTTTTGCAGATTGTTGATGACGATGTCTAAGTCGCCATCCCAATCGAAGTCGGCCAGGACCATGCTGCGGCCACCGTAGATGCTGTTCAAGCGCCAACTGGGCATGGCGACAAAATTGCCCTGCCCATCGTTGCGGTACACCTGGTTTTCTTCAATGAGTTCGTCGTTGGGCAGATGGCTAAAGTTATCCATCGCCTGCATGCCGTTGACCACGTATAAATCGAGGAAGCCATCCTGATCTAGATCGCCAAACTGGCTAGACCAGGTCCAACCAGAAGCGGAAATGCCATGCTGAACGGCCGTTTCCTGCACCGATCCATCCTCACCCCACATTTGCAGCACGTTGGTCATCTGCTGGATATCGCCGGGCATCATGTCGTGCATCATGTTGTCCATCACTGGCTGCCACTGCTCCATAATTTCGGGCGCTTCGGAGTAAGGGTGCATGTCCGTAGCGAACAGGTCGGCACGGCCGTTATTGTCCACATCCCCCCAGGTAAAGCTCATCGTGCTCATCGTGGTGGCGGCAAACGGTTGGCTCGCCTGAAAGCCGTCAGCAGTGTTCAGCCAGACGTAATCGGGCACGTCAAAATCATTGCCAACGAGGATGTCTAAACGGCCGTCTGCATTCAAATCGGCCAGCTGAGCCGTCAAAGCCTGGGCTTCGTCTGCCAATCTGGTGCCTGTAAACTGGCTGTTTTCCTGGTAATAAAGGGTAACCCCCGCACGATCCTCTTCCTGGTAGAGCGGATTTTGTTTGACCAAAGAGGCGTCATAAGAAGCGGTCAGCAAATCCAGATCGCCGTCCTGATCCACGTCGCCCCAGTCCATGCTGTAAGCATAGCCGGTGACGCCCACAAGCCGCTCTTCCGTAAACTGCTCATCCCCCAAATTGCGCCAAAAACGGACATCACCACTGCGGGTGGCGACCACAATGTCAATCCAACTATCGCCATCGACATCCACGGCCGAAATTGCCCGCGCACTCCCTTCAAACAAAACCGTGGGGCGGAAACGCCAATCGCCATCGTTCCAAAAAATCTGGTTTTCGCCCAGCAGATTGCCCAGCACAATGTCGTTGTCGCCGTCGTTGTCTAAATCGTTGACCGCTAAGCCCGCGCCGTTGCTGTAGAAGAAGCCGATTCGCTCAACGGCCGTTCCCGTTACATGGGGCAGCGATCGGGCCACAAATTGCCCGCTACACCCTGGGTTCTCCCGCAGTTCCGCTTGCTGCACAATCAAAGAAGGCGGCGGTTCGTCGGCTGCCTCTTGTTGGCGGTTGCAGCCAAATAACAGAACCAGCAGCCCAATTAGAAGCAATCTCCAGGTTCTACTCTCCCAATTCACCATTCGCTAACTTCCCTTTTTCGAACGCATTGACCAAAACACAACCGATACGATCACCATGACGAAAACGGCCGTTCTTACCGTACTCCCCACAATCCAGCCAGATGTCAATTCAAACCCTGCTTCACTGAACAACAAGAAGTAATAAGTGTAGGTCACACTCATGGGAATCATCACCATCGCCGACGCGAAAAATAGCCAAATGCCCCACGCCTGCCCGGTTAAAACGCCAACCAATCCCCCAAACAGCCCCGACAAAACCAGCAAACGGCCGATAATTAGCCACAGCGGCACACCTTGCTCCCTCACCGTGGGGACACTAAAAACTGCCCCCACCAACACGTAAAACAAAATCAGCACCAGCGTCCACAGCACATACAGCCCAAAACCAGAAAACCTTCGTTCGCCCGAACCGCTCATGATTTTTGTGCCTTCGTAACCACGCATCACCCCTTGCTTCTACCCATTTATACAACAGGCACCGTCATCTCTGACGATGCCTGTTGCAGAATCAGATGTCCCTGTGACTCCACACCCCATCAATCAATAACTGCTTAAGTTTCCAGAAATTCAACTTTTTGCATCCAGCTGTTTTCTGGCAAAGGCAAAAGTTGAATTTCTTGCTTAATGCCCTAACCCTTTGTTCCCGTTAACGAAATACCTTCAATAAAGGTCCGCTGCGCCAGGAAGAAAAGAATCACCATCGGCAAAGTCACCACGCTGCTGGCCGCCATTAAATAAGGAATCGCATTAGGGGTATTCCCTACAGAATTGGACATGTTATCTAGCAGTTCAATACCCAAAGCCAGCGGGTAATTCTCTTGATGCTGCAAGAAGATTTTTGGCCCCAAATAATCATTCCACGTCGCCATAAAGGTAAACAACGCCACCACCGTCAAAGCTGGTCTGGCCAAAGGTATTAGAATGCGAAACAAAATGGTTAGCTCACTGGCGCCATCTATCCGGGCCGCTTCCGACAAATCTTCGGGGATGGTGCGGAAGAATTGACGCAGCAGGAAGATGTAATAAGGGCTGCCAAAAAGCGCTGGCACGACCCAAGGATTATAGGTGTCCAGCCAATCCAATGTTTTGAACGTGAGGAACAACGGCACCATTTTGACCGCCCAGGGCAACATCATGGTCGCCAACACAACCCAGAACAGTTTGTCGCGACCCGGCCATTTTATTTTGGAAAAGCCATAGGCCACAATCGTTGAGGAGATGACGGTAATAATGGTAACCGGCAGTGAATAGCGGAAAATGGAATTGTAGGTGAAGGTGTTAAAGGGCAAGATTGTCCACGCCTCCACAAAGTTGTTCCAAAAAGCAGGGTTCGGTATTAAAGTGGGTGGCACCTGAAAGACTTGGGGATCATTTTTCAAGCCTGATATCAGCATCCAGTAAAGGGGAAAGACAAAGCTAATAGCCAGGGGAATAAGCAGCGCATATTTGCCGATCTCAGCCAGTACGGAGGTGAACTGCCACCGTTTTCTATTCTGCTCTTGTTGCACAGATTGATTTGTTTTATTAACGGCCGTTGCCATCACTCACCTCCATAATGCACCCAACGATCTGAAGACCTAAACATCAGAATCGTGAAGATGACAATGATCACAAACATCACATACGCTATTGCCGATGCCTTACCCATGCGGAAATATTGGAATGCATTGCGGTACAGGTGAACGAGCAAGAACTCTGTTGAATTTAACGGGCCACCCTCTGTTAACAGCCAGGGCACGGTAAAGCTCTGAAACCCATTGATAAAGCCGATGATCAAGTTGAACAAAATGATCGGCGAGGTCATGGGAATGGTAACGTTCAGAAATTTTTGCCAGCGATTGGCCCCATCCACTGTCGCTGCCTCGTACAGCGAGCGCGGTACATCCTGCAATGCCGCCAAAAAGATAACCACCGCCGCCCCTTGCGCCCACACCGACACCAAAATTAGCGACGGTTTGGCCCAGGAAGGATTGGCTAAAAAGGGAATAATTGGCAAACTCAACGTGCGTAAAATGCCGTTGATGGCCCCGTACTGCACGCTCATTAAAAACTGCCAGATCATCGCTGAAGCCACGGCTGGCACAATCGAGGGCAAATAAATCACCCCGCGGAAAAAGGCTCGCCCCACTATCTTGGTATTGAGCAAATTAGCCACAATAAAGGCAAAGGCAATACCAATGGGAACCCCAAAGCCTACATAATAAAGCGTGTTCCACAGCACCGTCGGGAACGTCGCATCATCTGTAAACAAATCAATATAATTCTCAAACCCAATAAATACGGGGTCTCGAATAATATCGTAACGCGTTAAGCTGTAATAGAACGAAGCACCCAGGGGATATAGCTCATAAAGCAGAAACCCCAATATCCAGGGGGCGACAAACAACAGGCCAACACGTAAATTACGCTTTTCCTGAATGCCCATTGGCTTCCGGTTTTTGTTAAATGATAGAAGGGACATAATACTGATTCCTTATTGGTGCCAGCCACCGCAGTGGCTGGCACCAATCCAAAATACGTGAATCTTAGCCTAAGCCTTGTGCCTCCCACTCATCGTCAGCACGCTTCTGCAATTCAGCGACGGCCTCTGCCGGCGTCATCAAATCACGGTAAACAGCTTCACGGAGCTCGGTCCATTGGGTGTTCACAAAACCGTGAATCGGCGAACGACGACCCACCAGATAGTCATCTGCCTCAGCGGCTGCTGCCAGGTAGAAGTCCAGCCCTGGATATTCATCACCCTGGACGGTTTCCAGATAGGACAAACGGCCGTTCAGCCAACCCACCTCATTAAAGATGATGTCCATCGCTTCTTGCGTATGCAGGAACTCAGCGACCTTGAAGATACCTTCCTGGTTCTTGCCATCCTTGAAGATGATGACAAAGTGCGGCCCCGTAGCCATAATCTTCGAGCCGCCTTCGCGGTTTGCGGCAATCAACGGCCAGGATGCCCGGTTATGTTGGGCCACGTCAGGCTGCTGAATCTGGGTCTCGCCCGGATGCCAGTACCCTTCAATAATCATTGACTGCACACCAGCATTGTAGGATGCACCCCAGGTGCCTTGCCCTTCTACACTGCGCATACCCGTCATATTGTCTGGCCCGGCAATACGGTAAAATTCGCCAAACGTGTCCACAGCTTCAGCCAGGCGCGGATCGTCCAGAACCATCTTGCCATTTTCTTCATCCCACCAGCGCAGGCCATAGGCAAAGGCGGAGTAATCGATTTCGCTAGCCATAGCGTCGTACGGATCCAAGCCGATCTTCACCAGGTTGTTGGCCGAATCGAACTCGGTCAGGGCACGATGCCATTCCAGGCCTTCTTCAACCGTGGTTGGCGGGCTGTCTGGATCTAAACCAGCGGCCAAGGCATGCTCTGCATTGTAGTTCAAGCCCCACCAGAGGAATGACTCGATACCGGGCACACCAATCATTTGCCCATCATATTTTGCACCATCCACCAACGCGGGAATGATGTCATTCAAATCGATAATGGAGCTACCGGCAACACGGTCATCTACAGGAATCAGCACACCACGTGACCAGAACATGGGGTATTGCAGGTTGGAAGCGCCATCCGGTGGTTCGCCACCGGCCAATGCGGTCAAAACCTGCTCGTTATCCGTATTGGATAACCAATCAAGCGTGCCATTGCCAATATGCTCTTTGAAGCTGTCGAGTTCTTGGATGGCGGTTACAGCGGCTTCCAGGTTACCCCAGGCAAACCACCAAACAATATTTTGTCCTTCGGCCGCGGGAGCTGCATCACCGGATTCTTCAGATTCTGCTGCGGCATCTTCATCAGCATCTCCGTCGGTTCCTGCGTCACCACCGCCACCACAGGCAGCCAATACGGCCGCTCCTGCCGACATACCTCCCAAACGCAAAAAATCGCGCCGGGATACTATATTTTTTTTACTTCTCATCTCTTTCATAGATCGTTGCTCCTCACTTGGAGAATGGTACGTAACCTGCGGCTACGCGATTAAGTAATCATCAAATTTGGGGTTCACTTTCAATTGATTACCGGTTGATTATCGGTCACACCATAGACCTCTCCTTCCACGGCCGTTCCTGCCCGTCGAATTGAACTACCGCGTACGATTAGCTCGGGTGGCGTTTGCACCACACAGGGCTCATATGGCTCATTGTTTTGCTGAGCCTCAATCTGCCACTCTAGCTCTTGAACCATCAGACGGCCGTTTTCCACCAAACTTTGACGTACAGTTGTGAGGGATGGGGTAAAAAACATCGCTTCAGGAATGTCATCAAAACCCACGATGCCTAAATCTTGTGGCACACTTCTTCCCATTTCCCGTGCCATTTTCAAAACCCCCAACGCCATCTGGTCATTAGAAGCAAAAACAGCGTCAATATCTGGACGCTGTTTCAGTAATTGTTGTAATCCTTTGTAGCCGGTTGCTGCTGTCCAATCACCCTCAAACACGAGACTCTGGTCCGGCGATGACACCGTCTGCTGCCAGCCAGTCAAACGCTGGACAGAAATCCACTGGTCCATGGGTCCCGTGATGATGGCCACCGTGTTGTACCCCTGGTCCAATAGATGTTGCGTGGCGCGCTGAGCCCCCACAAAGCTATCGGTATGTACGGCCGATAATCCTTCTGCTTTCAACTCGCCACCAACCACCACCGGTATGGGCAAGTTCCGCAACTTGGCCGACACTTGCTCATAGCTGTCGTTTTTACTAACGGCCGTCCAGATAATGCCATCTACCGGTTGCTCCATCATATTTTGCAAAATCCCGTCCATTCCCAACTCATCCTGCTCATGAAGCAAATTGAGTGAAATCGTGTATCCGGCTGTATGGGCCTGCTCATCAATCCCAATTAGCGTATGCGAAGGGCCCACATAGCGAATATCAGAACTAATCACACCAATCGTCTTGGTGCTGCCACTCGACAAGCCACGCGCCAGTCGGCTGGGTCGATAATCACTGTTGTCTATAATTTTTTGGATGAGGAGTCTCGTTTCAGGGGAGACATCGGGACGATTGTTGAGGACGCGGGAGACGGTTTGCTTGGATACACCAGCCTGTTTAGCAATCTCTTTGATGGTAATACGGCCGTTTTTGGACATAAATCCTGCTCAAAGCAAACTCAATGTATTAATGTTAAGTGCGTTTTCTCCTCTTTCCGTTACCGGTCACGGAAATTTAGCACGTTCCCCGTAGACTGTCAAAAAAATCCCAAAATCCATCCTCCATTTTGTACAAAATGTACAATTCTTAACGCGCCTCAATCATCTCCTCTATTTGCCCAGTCTCCAGCACAACCGCTGGCGCAAACTGGGCGCTGGCCAAATATTGCAGCAAGCTAAACCGCATCTGCCGCGCTACCAGCCGCTCATCCAAATTGCTTTCCAGGTCCATCGAACAGATCATCAGCGATCCACCATTTACCTGCGCCTCAAACAGCAGGCCCAGACGGCGCGCCTCAAACCAGGTATCAATCGGTTGGACCAACGGCCGTAATTCACCCACCAGCCCATCCAGCACCATTGCCTGCGAGCCGTGAATCAGGTCCCACCATTGCCAATCGCTGTGATACGCCGTGGGGAAATGGGCAAACAAGGGATGTTCGGGATCGCACACAATACCGAGCGTGTGCGGCAGCTGTCCCTGCGTCCAGCTGGTGTTCCAAAAAGCGCTGGAAAAGCCAATGTGTGATTCCACCTTCACCTGCTCCGGCGGCACCAAGTAAAGCGCCTTGCCGCCCTGCGCCAGATGATCCAACGTTGCCTGGTCCAATTCATGGGTGATGAGCAGATTGTCTGGTACGGCCGTTTCTACTTCATCGGCAAACAGCCAGACCGCCCAATCATTCTCCGCCTCTTGGTCGGCAATACCTACCACCAGCTTGTACCCTTGCGCGGGCACACAGCCAGCCAAATTCACGGCAATCTCGCCGCAGCGGTTCAATTCACCGGCCACAATTGTTTGCGGCGCTAATTCGCCTGACTGAACGGCCGTTCCAGTCCCATCTTCCAGCCGCCAATAAACCACGGCATCCACCAAATCGGCCGCCCCAAAATGCGCGATGTCGAGAACGGCCGTCAGCGTCTCACTCACCCGCCAATACCGCTTTGCCAGCCGCGCCAACGGCACCGTTGCCCCGGCAAAGCGCCGGTATTCCTCTGGCGACACATACGGCTTGCTGTTCCAAAACGGATCGACGACGCCCACCAGCGCTGTTCCCTGCCCCGGAAAATCATGCAAGTCCAGCAGCTGAAAGCCGCCAAAGCCGGGCGTGCGCAGCGACGACTCAATCTCTTCTTTGTAGCACAGCGTTTGCAGCTTGCCCGAGGCCATGAAAAAGTCCCGCGCCTGATCGCCCATATGGTTGGCGTCCAAAAAGTCGCGGAAAATCTCAAAATTCTTGGCCTTTAGATGGCCCGTGTACTTTTCAATCTCATCAAAATCAGGGTAAACACACCATTGCCCAATTTCATGGCTCACAATTGGCTGCGCCAGCTTTTCTACCCAATCGGTGTAATCGGTCACCGTTTCCGGCGGTTGGCCGTTGATGCGCGAATTTAGGCCCGCGCCCCAGGCGTGAATACGCGGCTGGGGAATATTGTGATAATCGCTTTCAGGAATGATGGGCCAGCCTGCGCCGCTGGTGTGAATGCGGCGCGCATCATGCCCGCGCCAATAGTTGTCCCACATGCCCAAATAGCCCGCGTCATCACCCGATGGCTCATTGCCGTAAGCCATCATCAAAAAGGAAGGATGGTTGCCATAGGCGGCAACGATGCGCTCGCCTTCTTCATACAGCCAGCTGTCCAGTGGCCGCCCTTCCCCAATCGTCGAGCCTTGATTGGCCCAGGAGGAGCATTCCACCTGGTAGTAAAAGCCCATCTCATCGGCCGCCACAAAAGCCGCTTCCGGCGGGCAGTGGGAGTGAAACCGGATATGGTTTAAGCCATAAGATTGGCAGACGCGAATGATGCGCTTCCACGCTTCCACCTCGGTTGGTGGATGCCCGGTCAGTGGGAAGATGGAGCATTCCAGCGTGCCTCGCAGGAAAATCCGACGGCCGTTTAGCACCAGCCGCTTCTCCTCCACCTTGATCTCACGCAGGCCAAAGGTTTCGCTCACCTGATCTTGCCCCGCGTCCGACGTTAACTGGCAGTCCAACTCATACAGTGCGGGCGAAAATTCATCCCACAGCTGCGCTTCTTCCCCCAGCATATAGTTGAGATGCAGGGTCATCCCACCGCGCGGAATCGTGACGTCCTTTTCTAGCGCCGCGACCTCATGCGTAACGGCGGAATTGTAGCTTTTGGCCTGCAACTGAATCTTCGCGTCTACAATCTCGCCCGTCTTGTTGCCGAGGCGAACCTCTACCAGCAGCCGCTTTGTCCTCACGTTGGGGTAAATCTGCACCGATTCAAACCATACCGGATCGCCTACCTGAATTTCCAGCCGTCCCGCCAACCCGTTCCAGTTGCCCTGCGTATGGTCGGACATGCTGTGCGCGTTTGAGCCTACGTTGATAATCATGCGGTTATCTACCCGCACCGTCAGGCGATGTTTGCCGGGGGAAACGGCCGTACCCAATACATACACATGCGGCGTGCCCAGGCTCAAATCAGAGCCCAGCTCCACATCATCCCACCAAACCCGGCTCTGCCAGTGGGACCGTTCCAGAAAGAGCGTCAGCCGCTTGCCCGCCCAGTCGCCCGGAATCTCCACCTCTCGCTGATACCAGGCCGCACCCATGTAATATTTGTCCGGCGTCAGCCAGCAGGGAAACTTCACATTCCCCGGTTCGCGATACGGCGCGTACCGCTCGTCGGTAAAAAAGGAAGGATCAAAAATGTCGCCAATCCATTCTGTCTCGACGGTTACCTCATCGCCAAAGCCCTGCGCCTGCAAAATGCCCGGCAGCTGAATTTCTTGGGTTAACGGCCGTTGCCACCACGCATCCGCCACACCCTGATCCTCACGATCTAGTTCAAATTTCCAGCTTCCACTCAAATCAATCGCCATGATCTTAACTCCTCAGTAAATGTGGGTCGGATTGTCAATCCAACCTACGAACCTCATCTCTAATAGTCGGCAGCAGCCGGTGAAGTCTCTTCTGTACGCTACAAAATTGTCTCTCTCAACATGCGCTCATGCACCAATGTGCCTACGTGATTCCTGTCTAACGCCAGTACCGATTCAAATTGTGTTCTTGCCTCTGCCGATTCGCCCAAACCCAGGTTTCCGAGACCCATCATGTAATGACAATGAATCCGGTTCCGCTGCGTCAAATCATCATCAAACACCACAAAGTCCGGCAGGGAAACGGCAAAATAATCCATCGTGATCTCGTCATTTAGGTGGGAACGGCCGTACTCAACCAGCTTGCCAAACACCGTCTGGGCCATGTTCGCCTCGCCCAGCTTCTGCCAGGCCACTCCCTGGTAAAAAATCATGTCCGGCGGCTGATCGTTGTAATACATCGCCGAGCTTGGCTCGCTGAGGCCGGTGCTGGCTGCCTGCCAGCAGGCGCGCGCCTTGTCCTGCTCGCTCAATCCTTCATAGGCACAGCCCAGGTAGTAAAGCACGTGGTTCTCCTGCGCGCCGACCAGTTTGCCTTCGCCCAGATTGGGCGGATACTCTCGCGCCGCTTGCAGATGGGCAATCGCCTCTTGATAACAGCCATCGGCCAAGGCGGCCTTGGCCAGCTCCACCAGGCTCAAAATATATTGCCCAGAACTCTTGCCTTCGCCCCCTTCCCAGGGATGGAATTGGCGGGCCATCAACGCCTCATAAGCTTCTTGATGACGGCCAACGCTGTTCAGCAGCGTAATCCAGACAATCGTCAAATCATCCCGCTGGGCCACCACCTGTGGATAGTTTGCCAAAAACGTTAGCCGTTCTTGTGGGGTCCGGTTTAATTTTTTGTACAGTTGATCTAGCTCGAATAAAACACGGCCGGCCGTCTGATCCAAGGCAAAGGCCCGCTCATACGCCGCCAAGCCTGCCTGCAAATCCCCCCGCTTGTTCACGTAGGCCAACCCCAAATTGCGCTGCACCGTAGGAAGCGAATCATCCAGTTCTCGCGACCGCTCCCAGCAGGCAATTGCATCCTCATACTGGCGGTGCCCGTACCAGAAGTTGCCCAAAAAGTAAGGCGCGTGCGCATCATGAGGATTGAGCTGCATCGCCGTTCCCAAGGCCAACACGCTCTCCAGCCGGTTAGGGAAACCAAAGTCGGGTGATTGGGATACGGCCGTTTCCAACACCCCCATCGCCTCATCTTCTTGCCCCGCTAGCACATGAACCCAGGCCAAATAATACGGCACCAGCACATCGTCCAACCCGCCCTGCAACAGGGCAATCGCCTCATCGTACAAGCCCGCCTGGGCATAATCGATGGCCAACGCCTCGAAGGTGCGCGCCTTGTTTTGCACCACGTCGGCCAGCCGCGCCTCGCCCGTTAGCAGCTCCCGCTCGCGCATTGCGCCGTAGGCCATCTTGTCCAGAGACAACGCGACGGCCGTTTCCGCCAATGCCTCATCTGTTTTACCTAAGTGCCGCAGAACGGCCGTCTTCAAATGCCGCGCCTGATGGTGCAGCCAGTTGCGGTACAGCGCCTGCGTTGTCAATTCCAGCGCCTCTTCCAAACGATCCGCCCGGCACGCCAGCCGCGCCAGCTCAAAGTAGGCTCGGTCTTGCCAGGCCGCGTTCCACGTTGCCTTGTAAAAGGCGTCAAACGCCTCGTCCAGCCGCCCCTGCATCTTGAGCGACAGCCCCAAATTGTAATGTGGCTCCCCATCATACGGATTGGGATTGCGCTGCGTCAGGCGCTCAATCGCCTTGCGGAAATACGGCTCTGCCTGGGCAAATTTGCCCCGCCGGAAAAGCAGTAATCCCAACGCATTGTTACAGCGGCTGTCCAGCGGATCGCGCCGCAGCGCTTCTTCGTAATACGGCTCTGGCGCGTAGGTAGCGTGGCGGTATTGCTCCAGGTGTAAGCCGTGCAAAAACAACTCTTCGTTAGTGGCTACGTCGGCTGGGGGTGGGGCTGGTTTGGCCGGTTCGGGGATGGGATGCTGCTCATCGGGCAGCGGCGTGTAGCTTATCAATTCACGGCCGTTTTCCCCCACCACACACAATTCCAGCTTTTGCGCCACAAACCCTGCTGGCAGCGCCACTTTCTGCTCAAATATTTGCGCCGGAGACAGTTCGGCCGTTTCGGCCAGCAGCGTGGTCCCGTCGTGGGTCAGCACAATGGTTACTTTTTGTGGACTGGTGAGGTAAATGCCGAGAACGGCCGTTTCCCCCACAATCGCCATATTCACCACCGCCTCCCGATTGGCATTCTTCGCCCCGCCAATCGACTTAAAGGGCATGAAAATCTGCGTAAACCGCTTCTCTTCTCCCGGCATCAACCAGGAAAAGTCCGGCTGGTTGTCCGTGTACGCGCCACACATCAGCTCGATGTACGGGCCATCCTCATCCGTCAGCTGCCGGTCCCAGGCTGCGCCAAAATCGCCTTTGCCCCAGGTCCACTGCTTCTTGCCCGGCACCACGTGATGATTGGCCACGTGCATCATGCCCGCGTCAACGCCGTGGTCATAACAGCCAATAAAATCAAAATCGGAATGGTGGGCCATAAACGAGGTGGGCACCGGAATGTTTTTGTAGCGCGAAATATCGGTGCCGGGGGAATAATCCATCTTGTAATACGTGCCCCTGGCGATGGGAAATTCCGACACGTCTCGCTTGCCATGATCCATGACCGCGTGCACATCCGGTGGGAAGATCGATTGGTACTCGTCATTCACAGAGACGGCCGGATTGGCCCACCACAAAAAGGTCTGCGGCTCGCTGCTCTGGTTGTACAGCTGCACCGGCATCTCCACGTACGCCCGGTCGGGATAGAGCGTAAAGCCGTGCATCCCTTTGGTGTTAAACATCGGCTCAATTTCAGCACACCAGACCGTTTTGCTGCCGTCTGCGTTTTCCACAATTTCCCAATCCACGGGCATAAAGGTTGTGGGGCGGTGATGCTGCGGCCAGTTGAACTCAATCCCCCCGGAAATCCACGGCCCGGCCAGTCCCACCAGCGCTGGTTTGATCACCTGATTGTAGTAGATGAAGTGATAGCCGTTGCTTTTGTCCAGGGCCATTTGCAAACGGCCGCCCAGCTCCGGCAAGATCATCAATTTGAGATAGCGATTTTCCAGGAAAACGGCCGTATATTCCCGATCTACCTTTTCATCCGCCACCGACTCAATCACGGGATACGGATAGACAACTCCGCTGCTGCCCTGGTACACCCGCTTCTCCAAAAACAGCGGATTCTTCTCCGGTTCCCCTACCGCATACGTCGGAATTACCACCTGCTTCGCTTCAGCTATCACACCTTGCATCTCAAGCTCGTTCATCGCCATTTGTTCCTGTTCCTGCTAACCAAAATTATGCAGATCGGTTCAATTTTATGCAGTTATGTTTGTTTAGATGGGTCACTCTTCGCATTCTGTGTGCACAGAATGTATACACAATCTAACATGGCAGCCGCCCTACGACAATGGAACAAGCTATGATATACTGGACTATCTTCTGATTTAGAGGCGCTTATGACCACCATTCGTAAAGAAGAGGACTTTGCTGGCCAAATTCTGCACGTCATCCCCCGTCCCCTGCTGGCTGAGCTATCTCAGCACTTCCTCCTCCGGCAGCTCATCGTCACCGACATCGGCTGGTATCCTGAAGCACGCTACCATTACCGCGAACGACCCGCTGGCACGCCAGAACATATCCTGATTTTGTGCGTTGCCGGTTCTGGCTGGCTAGAGGTTAACTCTGTCCGCCATCCCATACAGGCGCGGGAAGCCGTCCTCATTCCCCGCAATCTGCCCCATATCTACGGTGCCAGCGAAAAAAATCCCTGGTCCATCCAATGGGTGCACCTCCAGGGCACGGTTGCTGATTATTTTTTTAGCTTATTACCTGAGAATGTATATACGGTGCCCGTTTCGGCGGAGTTAACGGCCGTTCTCCAACACCATTTCCGCGAATGTTACGACACCATCATGGGCAGCTTTGTCCAGCAGCGCATGATCTTTATCACCCAAACCGTCCAGCACCTGCTTGGCCATCTTTTCTTCAACAATCGTCTCTTTTCCCCCACTTTACGCAGCAGTCAATTCCATAATTTAGACGGCACGCTGGATTATCTGCGCAAAAACATCGACAAACCCCTCACCCTGCAACAGATGGCCAACCATGCCCAGCTCTCCAAATCCCACTTTGCCCGCCTCTTCAAAGAGCAAACCGACTATTCGCCTATGGATTACTTCATCCATCTCAAACTACAGCACGCCTGCATGCAGCTCACCCTCACCCGCCAAACTATCCGCGAAATCAGCCTGGCCGTGGGGTACACCGATCCCTACTATTTTTCTCGTCTCTTCAAAAAGATTATTGGCAAATCCCCTAGCCAGTTCCGCACGAGTCCCCAAACAAATTACAACATCTAGCCAAGCCCACAGGCTTCCCTACTCACACCGCAAATCCATAATCAGCCAAACGTTGGCGCACATTCGCCTCTTCTTCAATTGAACCCGTCATGAGATGATGCTGCACGCCCCGACTGCTCCCAATCTGCGCCACTACCGTATCCAGTACATCAAAGCCCCCCTCAAACACCTGAATTTTCTTCCCCGCAGCCTGAATCTGCTGGTACAGTTCCGGCCACTCACCACAGCCTGGCTTGCCAGCTCCTGGAATCCACTGCACCCCATCCAGGGCCTCGATTTCCAGCAAATAAGGCAGATGCCGTATCTGCCCCACGCCGTCCAAATGATAGAAACTCCGAGGCAGACGCTGGCAAGCTGCTTCCAGCTCTGGCTTGACAAACTCGTTAAACATTGCCGGGCTAATCATGTAGCAAAAATCGCTCTGCAATATGTAGGAGGGTACATCACTGTAAATGCCCGACCAATCTGAGTAGCCTGGATTCAGGGGTTGCAACACCTCATTCAGCCCTGCGTAAGCCTGGTGCCAGGCTTCGTGCGCTTCCCAGGTGAGCCGTTTCACTTCCTCGGGATAATCATACAGGTCCAACAACAGCCGCTCACTGGGGCGAAACGTAGACAGCACATCCAGAATGCCGCCCAAATCCGTCATTCCCAGCAACACCATGCCTTGCCATCGTTCCATACCGGCTGCATAAATTTCCTGTAACCGCCGATACCACACATTGTCAGGATCGAAAGCAAAGTGAATTTCGCTGATAGGCAAATCTTCTGTAGGGGAAAACCAAACGTGTCCGCTGCTGTTGTCTACCTTCGCCCCCAACATGCCCGCCAAAATCCCCGGCCCAAAGCAATCCATGTTGAAGTAGGGGAACGCGTCACCCAGATAGAGATAAGTGGATAATTCGTAATCAATGCGGTCGATAATATCTTCTGCGGAAAGAGAAAAATCGGTACAGGTGGCCTGGGTCAACAATGGTGTCTTTGGTTTTGGGCGGCCCGGATCGCGCCCGGCTAGCTGAATGGGAACAATCGGCCGTTCTAATTGCCCTGCCCACCATTGCCGGTAGGTCTCTTTAATCTGTTGCCAACGTGCCGCCGAAAAATCAATGGCCATCTTACACCCCAACTTATGGCAGAGGAGTTATCCAAATCTTCCCCTCGGTGGTTCCCGCCATGAGCTGATTGCCCAATACTTGCAGCGACACCACCGCTTCACCCGGCAACTCATTTTCCCGAGTTGCCCACGCTTTGCCATCTTCGGAATAGAGCAGCTTGTCCGTAACGGCCGTTACCCACCCCCCACCAGGCAACGCACAAACGGCCGTTACCGGCCCCGCCACACTCCCCACTTTCTCCCGCTGCACGCGTCCCTCCGCCAGATGATAAACATACGAGCCAAGCCCCACTAAGCTACTTGCTGCACCCAACGCTACGTGGGGCAGCACCGCGCCCGCTTTTTGCTCAAACCAGAGCGACCACTCAGATGCGTTTTCTGCCAGCAGCCACAGTTGCAGCATCTGGCTACTTGCCGACCAGCTGACGGCTAACAATTGATCGGGCTTTGGCATGAGGAAGCCAACCAACTGCTGCCCCGCAAAGGGAACGGCCGTTTTCACCCACGTCCCATCAACTTGCTGCCACACTTGCCCGGATGCATCACCGGCCCAGAGACGGCCGTTCACCACCGCCAACGCCGTCACCGCCACTTCCGGCTGCCAAACGATCTGCCACGTGTTCCTCTGGTTTGCCGAAACGGCCACTCCATCTACCCCGCTCACCCAAACCGTGTCTGCCGTGGCGGCCACGGCCAGCACCGGCAAATCTTCCCAAATGGATTGCCAACTTTGGCTGCCATCGGCCGTTTGCCAGACCCCTTCCTCAGGGCCGACGGCCAACCAGGTACCAGCCGCTTGGGGCAGATACCAGGTAAGACGACGCGCCGCCAGAACCGGAACAGATTGCCAGGAACGGCCGTTAGCCAACGACACGCTCAAACCATCCAGCAATCCGGCATAAACGGCCCCATTTACCACGTTCAAACTCAAAACTGGAGAGGGGAGCGGAGCGATTGGTGCCTCAACGCTTTCGATGCCAGCCATCGTGCCAATGAGCAGCGTACCGTCTGGCGCAAAGGTGAGGGCGTTGATCGCCTCAAACCTGTCCGTCACCAGCGCAAAACTTTGCCCCGCATCCTCCGATTTGAATAACGCCCCATCCAGCATAGCCAGCCAAACGGTTCGATCCTCGACAAAAGTGGGGCTGAGTGCCAGCGCCGCCGGCTCAATGTCGCCCAAATCAACCAGCTGCCAGGCGCGCCCCCCATTGGGCGACTGGTAAAAGCCCGTTTCGCTAATGGCAAAAGCGTGTTCGTAACGGCCGATTTTTGGAGCCAATAGCACATCTAAAACTGCAAATTCGCGCAGGCCAAAATTAGACAGCTCCCAATGCCGCCCGCCATCTGTCGAGCGCAGGATGCCATCGCCATCCGTGGCGGCTAGCAAAACGCGATCCGTAGCATAGTCAGGCGAAGCGGCAATGGCCAAGATAGGCGCTTCGGTTTGCTCAATCCAGCAGTCGCTCCACGATTGGCCGCTATTGCTGGAGCGAATGATGCCACCCGGCATGCCTGCGGCCCACAGGTTACGGCCGTTCACACACACCGTATTCAGCCGCCAAAATGGCACCCCGCGCCGCACCGCCTGCCAGCGCTCGCCGTCACCACAAAATAATCCGGCAGGGGAGGCCACCCACAACTTCTCTTGCGCATCCCCCATCACCTTGAGCACCGTGCCCCCGGTGGCTACCGTCCCTTTTAATTCCCAGTCAAAATGTTGTGCGCTAATTGTTGTCACCTTTTCACCCTCACCCCAGCCCTCTCCCTCAAAGGGAGAGGGAGCCGTTCCCTCCCCCTGTCAGGGGGAGGGTTAGGGTGGGGGTAGAAGTTCTCAATTAATTACGGCTCATACCCCAAATTCGTGCGTGGGGTTTTCTTCAAAATTGTCACATCCACACTGAGCGCCATTTCTGCGCCGCTGGCGGCCGTTTCCAGCGCCCGGCACAGCACTTTAGTCGCATCCATCACCCCTGCCACTTGGGCCGGCTCGATGCAGTCACGCAAAATGTCAAACACATAGCCATCCCCTGCCGCCATAACCTGTTGCAGGGCCACCGCCGGTGCAGGCTTTTTGCCGTTTTCACAAATGCGATAAAAAGGAGCGGGCAGGGCATTTTTCACCGCCCGCATCCCCATTTGCACTTCAATTTCTTTCGCCGAAGTCGGGTCGATCTTTTCGGCTGCCAGCGCATAAGCGATGCCACCGCCGGGCAGTACGCCCCCTTCCAGGGTGGCCGCCACCGCCTTGATGCCCTGCTCTGCTTTGCGGCGCAGCACCTGTCGCTCTGCTTTGGTGCGAGCGCCAATTTTCAACACGCCGGAGCTACCAGAGAAGCGCGCCAGCCGTTTTTGCAACTCTTCTCGCTCTTCCGCCCTGGCATCCAGATTGTTGAGCTGGGTTTGCAGCGCTTCAATCTCGTCGCGGATGGCCCGTTTATCCCCCCCGCCACCGATGACGTGCAGCCCGTTTTTGTCGGATTCGACGCGTTTGGCAGTGCCCAAATCTTCGAGCGTAACGCTGGCTAACGGCCGTCCCGCCACACCACCTAAAATCTCTGCCCCCGTGAGCAAAGCCAAATCAGCCAATGCTTGCCGTCCTGATTCGCCGCCTACGCTTAGCGCCGTGGCCACAATCTTAATTTTGTTCTGGGGATGGCTGTGAGCTGCCACCAAATAGGTGACTGCTTCCGCATTCATTTGGTGAGCTACAAACAGCAGGTTTTGCTTCTCTTGCTCGGAGATGAGTTGCAGGATGTGGGCTAACCCGTCGGTTGATTGCAAATGGTCGTCGTACAAAAGCACCCAACAATCCGACTGAATGGCCCGTTGGATACCGTGGGCGGTAATTAAGTAGGGGGAGACCAGATTGCCCGGCCAGAAGCCACCTTCCAAATAGACGCGCTCTAAATAGGGGGACACAAAATTTTCGATGGTGATGTACGCATCCACACCCAGCAAGTGGTACATCTCGCCGATCACCCAGGCGAGATCGGGTTCATTGGTAACGGCCGTTGCGACCGCCGCCAACTGTTCTTGCCCAACCACCGGCTGGGCCATCGCCTCCATCGCTTCCAGGGCAATCTGCACCGCCTGCCGCATTCCGGCCAGCACGCGCATGACGTTGGCGCCCGCCGCCACCATTTTGGTCCCTTCGCTGAGGAGTGCTTTGGCCAGAACGGCCGTTGTCGCCGACCCATCCCCCACTTCTTCATGAACCCGCCACACCAGATGGCGCAGCAGCATCGCCCCCACATCTTCACGCCGGTCTGGCAGCGCAATCATCCGCCGTGCCGCCGTCGCAGCATCCTCCAACATCTGCGGCTCTTTCCGATTTTTAGAATCATTCAGAATGACGCCCTGCGTGGGACCCAGCGTAATCGCCAGCAAATCGGCCAATTGGTCAAAGCCCCGCTTCAAATGAACAGCGGCTTCGGGTTGTGAAAGGACGGCGGGTTTGGGCATGTACACTCTTCTCCTCAAATAATGGGCGCGTAGGGTAGCAAAGTTTGCCTGGTTGTCAACAAGTCAACGAGTGCCAACTCCATCGTTATGAGATATAAATCGCCCACATGGCAACCCAAATCCACTCCCTCCTTTGTGAATACGCAACAAACCCCATTGGCCTCGACGTAGCGCGACCGCGCCTGAGTTGGCAGTTGTCGGGCGACCGGCGCGGCATTGCCCAAACCGCTTACCGCCTCATCGTGGCCGATAGCCTGGAACAGTTGGCCACCAACAAAGGCAACATTTGGGACAGCAAATTGGTCACGTCCAATGAGTCGCTCCTGCGTCACTACAAGGGGCCAGCCCTGCAATCGCGGCAGCGCTATTACTGGAAAGTGATTGTGTGGGATGAGCGGAACCAGCGCACAGCCTGGAGCGAACCCGCGTTTTGGGAGATGGGCTTGCTGGCAGCGGATGATTGGCAAGCGCAGTGGATCACGCCCGACATCGCGGAAAACAAAGATGAAATGCAGCCCTGTCCCCTGCTGCGCACGGAGTTTGCCGTAGCCGAGGAGTTGGTGTCGGCGCGACTGTACGTGACGGCGTTAGGGTTGTACGAACTGCGGTTAAACGGCCGTTTCCCCACCCCTGATTGCTTCACCCCCGGCTGGACCAACACCCACAAGCGCATTCAATACCAAACATACGATGTGACGGATCAGCTAACCGTCGGGCAAAATGCACTTGGCGTTATCCTGGGGGATGGCTGGCATCGTGGCTATCTGGCTAACTTTTCTGGCCAGGGGCGTAACAAATATGGAGACACGTTGGCCTTCCTGTGCCAGCTGGAATTGCAGTACGCCGACGGCCGTTCCCAAACCATCACCACTAACCCCGACTGGCGGGCCACTGCCGACGGCCCCATCAGCTACAGTGACATCTACATGGGCGAGCGATACGACGCCCGCCGCAAACAACCCGGCTGGGATTCGCCCGGCTTTGACGACACAAGTTGGGCTGGGGTCCGTGTTTATGAAGAGGTAACGGGGAAATTGGTAGCGCAAACGGGAACGGCCGTTCGCCCCATGCACACCCTCGCACCTGTAAGTCTCACAAAGGCCCCATCTGGCGTCACGATTGTGGACTTTGGCCAAAATCTTGTTGGGCGGGTGCGCCTTCAGCTAACGGGAGAGGCAGGCACCATCGTCACCCTGCGTCACGCCGAGGTGCTGGACGCAGATGGCAATCTGTACACCGCCAACCTCCGCGCCGCTGAACAAAAAGTAACTTACATTTTGCGCGGCGGCGGTGCTGAAATTTATGAACCTCATTTTACCTTTCAGGGATTCCGCTACGTGGCGGTTGAGGGAATTGAACTGACGGCAGAAGCGATTACGGCCGTTGTCCTCTACTCCGATCTCAACGCCACGGGCCTATTTGAATGTTCCCATCCCCTCATCAACCAGCTCCAGCAAAACATTGTCTGGGGCCAGCGCGGCAACTTTCTGGAGGTGCCCACCGACTGCCCGCAGCGGGACGAGCGGCTGGGTTGGACGGGAGACGCGCAGGCGTTTGCCGCTACTGCCTGCTTCAACATGAACGTTGCCACCTTTTTCACTCGCTGGCTGCAAAATTTGCGCGACGATCAGCGGGCCGATGGCGCGGTGCCCCATGTTGCGCCGCATGTGCTGCCCGATCACGCTTTTGGCGCGGCGGGCTGGGCCGATGCGGCGATCATCGTGCCCTGGACCATTTATTTAAGCTACGGCGACAAACGCGTCCTCGCCGAAAATTATCCGGCGATGCAGCGCTGGCTGGCCTATGTGTACAATCGGGCAGGCGACGATTTCATCTGGTCCGGCGATTTTCACTTTGGGGATTGGTTGGCGCGGGATCGGGATGATTTGGGCACGCCCTATGGCATGACAGAGACGGATCTGATTGCTACCGCCTTTTACGCTTACAGCGCCACGCTCCTGGCCAAGATTGCCCGCGTGCTAAAGCGGGAGGCAGATGTGGAAACGTATGAGGCCGTTGCCGAGCAGGTACGCGCCGCTTTTTGTGATGAGTTTGTGACGGTGAACGGCCGTATCGGAACAAACACCCAAACCGCCTACGTTCTAGCCCTCATGTTTGACCTGCTGCCAGAAGAGCAACGCCCTGATGCCGCCCGCCGCCTCGTCGCCAACATTCGCGAGCGCGACACCCATCTGGCCACCGGCTTCCTTGGCACGCCCTACCTGTGCCACGTCCTCACCCGCTTTGGCTACCTGGATGTTGCTTACGACCTGCTCCTGCAAGAGAGCTGCCCGTCGTGGCTTTACCCCGTCACCCAGGGTGCGACCACCATTTGGGAGCGCTGGGACGGCATCCGGCCCGATGGTACCCTGCAAAACCCGGAGATGAATTCGTTTAACCATTATGCATACGGAGCGATTGGTCATTGGCTCTACAGCGCTGTGGCGGGATTGCAAATTGATGCCACCAGGCCGGGCTACAAACACACGGTGATCCAGCCGCAAATCGGGGGCGATTTGGATTTTGCCAGGGCGGAGTTGATAACGGGATACGGCCGTCTCGCCAGCCGCTGGCAGCTCACTGATGAAACCTTCACGCTGGAGGTCACCATTCCGCCCAACACCACAGCCACCATTGTGTTGCCCAACCCAGACCCGGCAGCGATTTTTGCGGGAGAACGGCCGTTAACAAACGCACCGGATCTCCGCAGCTTCTACCACAGCGATGACCAACTCTTTATCGAAGTTGGCTCTGGCCAATACACATTTACCGTGAAACTATAGCCAGTCTACCCGCAAGGTAATTGCGAATTAAACCATCTTCAAATCCGCGTTCATCCGCGTTCATCCGCGTCCCATAAAATCACAACCACCTCATTCAGTGGAGAGTTTATGAAGCACACCATTCGTTTTACCCAACAAAAAATCGGCCGTTATCAAACCCTTGTGGCTGCGCAAGTTTACCGGCAACAAGCGGCGCTGGCGCCCTTTCGCTACCAGGCGATGCCTGAATTGGACCCCGCACTGCTTTCGCCCCAATTCGACGACAGCGACTGGCAGGTGCTGGCACCCCACACTTACTGGGGCGGAGCCGACACCCATTTTGTGCTGCGCAGCCGCTTCACCGTGCCCGCCAATTTTACGGCAGATGCGCCCGTCGCCCTGCATTTACCTCTGGGGGAAACCGGCCAGTTTAGCCATCCCGAAGCGCTGGTTTACCTGGATGGCCAGCCGTACGCGGCGGTGGATCGGCACCACCAGGAAATTTTGCTGCCGCCAGAATTGCGAGACGGCCGTTCCCATCAACTCCTTCTCTGGGGCTGGACCAGCCTGCTGCACTGGAAACGGAACGACGGTTATGAAGCGGGCAAGCAGCTGCTGCTGGGGGAATGCGCCGTGGTGCAGATTGATTCGCCCACCCGCGAGTTTCTGGTTGGCTCACGCACCGCACTGGAAACTGTGGAACTGCTCGACGCCGCCCATCCCGCCAAGATGCGCCTGCTCAACGCGCTGGATGCTGCTTATAAATTGCTCGATTTGCGCGAACCGTTTGGCGACGCATTTTACAACAGCGTACCGGAGGCGCTGGCCACTTTGCGAGAAGAGATTGCTCAAGCTGGGGCCGCACTGGACGTCGATCTAATTGCCGCCGGGCATGCCCATATCGACGTCGCCTGGCTGTGGCCGCTAGCCGAAACGCGACGCAAAGCAGGGCGCACCTTCACCAACGTGCTGCGCCTGATGGAGCAGTTCCCCAACTATCATTTCACCCAAAGTCAGCCCCAGCTTTACGACTACGTGCGGCAGGATTATCCGGCCTTGTTTGAGGCAATAAAAGAGCGGGTGGCAGACGGCCGTTGGGAACCCATCGGCGGCATGTGGGTGGAAGCTGACTGCAACATCACCGGTTCAGAATCCCTGGCGCGCCAATTTTTGCTGGGCCGTACCTTCTTCCGCGAGCATTTTGGCGTGGAGGCTGAGTCGCCGCTGCTCTGGCTGCCAGATGTGTTCGGCTACAGCTGGAGCCTGCCCCAACTCATCAAATTGGCCGGGCTGGATTACTTTTTCACCATCAAAATTGGCTGGAACCAGGCCAACAAGATGCCCTACGATTCGTTTTGGTGGCAAGGCATCGACGGCACGCAAGTGTTGACGCATTTTAGCACCAGCCCTACCGTGCCCAGCGACGCGCCCAAACCGTTGGATTTATTCAACTCAGCCACCTACAACGCCCAACTGCGTGCCTTTACCGCGCTCGGTTCGTGGGCTAAATTGCAGCACAAAGAGTCGCAAAACGTGCTGCTGATGAGCTACGGTTACGGCGATGGCGGTGGCGGTCCCACGCGCGAAATGAATGAGAACGCGCAGTGGCTGGCCGATTTCCCTGGCCAGCCCCGCGTGCAGCAGGGCAAGGTGATCGACTTCTTCCGGCGGCTGGAAGCAGAAAGTGGCCCAGAACTGCCCACCTGGAACGCCGAGCTGTATCTGGAGTTTCATCGCGGGACGTTTACGAGCCAAAGCCGCAACAAACGCGACCATCGCAAAAGCGAATTTCTGCTGCACGATGCGGAGTTCCTGGCAGCACAAGCGGCGCTGCTGGATGGTACATTTGCCTATCCACATGAAACAATGCGCGAGGCGTGGCAGCGACAATGTTTGCAGCAGTTCCACGACATTATTCCCGGCAGCAGCATCCAGCAGGTGTATGAAGATTCGGCCAGAGATTATGCAGAGATTGGGGCGATGGCAACGGCCGTTTCCCAAACCGCCCTTCAAGTTATTCAACAGCACAGCGGCGGCGACTTATTGCTCATCAACCCGACTGGTTTTGCCCGCAACGATTTGGCATTTTGGGCAGGTAGATTGCCGGACGGGCAGCAACTGGCTGGCGTGTTGACGCAGGAAGTTGATGAAGGGACATTGTTGGGTGGGGTGGAGATGGATGGCTTGGCGATACGGCCGTTCACATTCACCAACGGTCAGTCCTCACAGCCAGACCACCCGCTCATTGCCACGCCAAATTTGCTAGAAAATGCCTACCTGCGCGTTGAGTTCAATGAAGCGGGCGACATTTGCCGCATCTACGACAAGGCGCAGCAGCGAGAGATCTTGCCATCGGGGGCAATTGGCAATCAGGTCCAGGCGTTTGTGGATCGCCCGCTAAATTATGATGCCTGGGATATTGAAATTTATTACGACGACAAGCTGTACCTGGCGGAACCAGCCAGCCAGGTGACGGTAGTGGAGAGTGGTCCCTTGCGAGCGACCCTGGCGGTCCAGCGGCGCATTCTCAACAGTGAATTTACGCAGCACATTTCACTCAGCTACAACAGCCCGCTGTTGCGCTTCGATACGACGATTGAGTGGCAGGAGCAGCATATTTTGCTCAAGACGGCGTTCCCAGTGGAGGTACTGTCGCCCGTGGCCACCTACGAAATTCAGTGGGGTAGCGTCCAGCGGCCCACCCATCGCAACAGCTCCTGGGATTGGGCGCGCTTTGAAACGGCCGCTCAAAAATGGGTCGATCTCAGCGAGGGTGGCTATGGCGTGGCCCTGCTCAACGATTGCAAATACGGCCACGACATCCACAACAACGTGATGCGCCTTTCGCTGCTGCGCGCGCCGACCAGCCCTGACCCGGAAGCGGATCAGGGACGACATCAGTTTGCCTACGCGCTCTATCCGCACGCCAATGGGGGCAGCGTGGTCAACCCAGCGGAGATTGCCCAGTTGGCGTATGCGTTCAATGATCCGCTGCTGGTGGTGGAGGGAACGGGTGGGGTGGAACGGCCGTCTTCCTCACTGATCCAAACGCCAGCCAACTTCATCGTAGAAACGGTGAAGCAGGCTGAAGATGGCCACGGCCTCATCGTGCGCGGTTACGAGTGCAACCGACAGCGCGGTTGGCTGACGTTCACCACCAGCTTTCCCGTAGCCGAGGCGTATCTATGCAATTTGCTAGAAGAAACGCTGCAAACCGTTGAGGCCAATGGCCACGAAATCAAGCTTTATGTCAAGCCATTCCAAATTGTGACGCTGCGACTCGTGCCTGCAAAATGACGATGGGGTGCTAAATTTCACCGCAAAGACGCAAAGCGCGCAAAGTCTTTTTTTCTTTGCGTTCTCTGCGTCTTTGCGGTTTGTTTTTCGCGGTTTCGCCGGATTGCGAGTTGGTAGTTAACGGCCGTTCCCACCAATTCTTCCAGTTAACCCGCACATTCATACTGTCGTCGTGTCGCCAGAAAATTGGTGCGTGCCGGAGCCAACTTCTCCTACAAAGATATGGCTTTGAGGAGTGGGCAGGTAAACGGCCGCTTTCACATTCGGCGGCAAAGTTAGACTGAGCCTAAAGCGACGGTCCTCTCTCTGCCAGGCTACCTCAATGGGGCCGCGTTCGGTGGGCAACTTGCCGCTGGCCTGATGCAGCCTGTCGCCAAACCAGAGCGGCTTAATCTGCACCCGGGCATATTGCGGTGCCAACGGCTGCACGCCCAAAACATATTCTTGCAGGCCCAGCAGCCCAATCGCGCCCCAGGGATGGGACAAACTTTGCCCGGTTTGGGTATCTGAATCCCAGCCTTCCCAGGTGCAAGTCGCGCCCTGCGTCAGGTTCTTGGCCCAACCATCCCAATCGGCCCGCGTGTATAAATCCAGCAAATGGTCGCCCGCGCCCATCTCGCCGACGGCGCGGATGAGCCAATAAACTGTGGGCATGCCGACGCTCATTTTGAGGCTTTGGATATGCTGTAAAACGGTGTCCTGTTTGTCCGGCGGCACGATGCCCAGCGCCAGGGGGAAGGCGTTGGCCTGCTGGGATGCGTGGCTGCTTTGGCTGCCGTCGGCCAGCAAGCCATCACAATAAATGCCCGCCTTGGTGAGGAGGTGCTGGTTGATGGCGGCGGCGATATTCTCGGCGCGGCTGCGGTAGGTGTGTTGAACGGCCGTTTCCCCCAGCACGGCCGCAATTTTGGCGATGATATCGTAGTCGGCGTAGGCGTAGGCGTTGATGACGGTGCGGGAAACGGCCGTCATGTCATAGCCATAGCGCATCGTCGGCGGCCAATCAATAATGCCGTGCTGGTACAGGCCGTTCCCGCCGGTGAGCAGGTGAATCAGCCCCGTCTTGTCGTCCCGATGGCGATGGACAAAATCGGCGATGGCTTTGAGCTTGGCGAAGTTGTGTCGCAGAAAAGCCACATCGCCCGTCTGCATGAAATAATGCCAGACCCAGACAAGATACGCCTGCGTAAAATCGGGGATGTCGCGCGCGCCGTCGCCGTTGGGATAGACGGCATTCAGCCGCCCCCAGTCAGCCTCGCCCGACCAGTAATGCTCCATCGAATCGAGAAATTCGTGCAGGGTGCGGTAGGTGAGTTTGCGTTCGCCAAAAGCGGCCATGGCTACCAGACTTTCGTTTAGACTGTCTACTAAAAAGCCGCCTTTTTCGCGGGTGGGCGTGTCTAAAAACTGCTCCTGCGCAGCCACGGTGATGGAGCGTTTGAGGAAGCTCAAAACCTGGTTGAGCGTCTCGTTATCGGAGATGAAGGTGGCACGTGTGTCATCCAGCTCGGCATGGCGCACGAGGAAGGTGAAGTTTTCGGCCGTTAGCGGCATCGGGCTGTTGGTCATCTCAAAATAGCGCAGCCCCACATATTCCTGCGGCAAAAAGGTGAAATCGCGGCCGTTGGCGATGGCAAAATAGCGCAAGTCTGTGCCCTGATTGTGGGCCTGGTTGATGGTGCCATCTTCTTGCAGCGTGTAGCCGCCCAGCATGCTAATTTTCTGCCCGGGCTGTCCGCCGCTAAAACTGATTTGGGGACGGCCTGGGTAGACTTTGCCTAGATCGAGCAGGTAACGGCCGTTTCCCCACTCCCAAATCTGCACCGGCTGAATCGGATATTCAACCAGGCGCGTCAAATCGGGGCGTAGCGGACCAGTCCAGGGCGGCGTGGGGTGCGCGCCGATGACGGTGACGGGTGACCAATTACTGTCGTCAAAATGGGGCAAATGCCAGTCGGGGGTGAGCTGCGCAGCGTCGATGGCTTCCACGTAGCCGACACCTTCGCCGGGTTCACGCTGGGGCTGCCCGGGTAGCCAGGCGTTGGCGCGACGGCAGCGCCAACTGCCGTCTGTGCCAATGGTGAGGGAACGGCCGTCTACAAAATTCACCACCAGTTTCAGCAACAATCCTCGTGCGCTGGCCGGTCGCCCCTGCCCGCCGCCAAACCAATGGGTGAACACTGCCAGCAAATTTTCCGTGCCGGGCACAAGCTGCTGGCGAACGTCGTAGGCGTTGAAATATTGGTATTGAGGGTAATGGTAAGCGGGGCCACGGCCGATTTTTTGACCGTTGAGGAAAAGTTCGTATTGGTGAACGGCCGTTACAAAAACAATCGCCTGCCCAATTTCGCCCGCCGGTAAGGCAAACGATTTCCGGTAGTAGGTGTAATCATCTGGCTCGTCGTTGTCCCGCTTGATCCAGTTGGCACCGCGCCAATTGTCGTGGGTCAGCAGGCCGGTGACGAAGCTGGCGGGTTCGGCGTAGGGGCCGGGTTGGCCATCGCCGTCCCAGATGCGGACGGTCCAGAAGTAGCGCGTGTTGGCTGAGAGCGGCCTGCCCTCGTACACCACATGGTTTTGCGTATCGCTGGCCACCTGGCCGCTGCCCCATACCTCACCCGCCGCAAAAGCAGGATCAGTGCCAACCAAAATTTGGTAATGGGTTTGCACCTGGTTGGGTCGTGAATCTTGGAGATGCCAGCCGAAATACGGCCGTTCTCCCACCCCCACCGGATTTACACAATCATTAACGCGCAGATAAATAGGCAGGCAGCAGGGTGCTGTGGAATGATCAACTTTTAAGGGATTAAGCATCTTTGCGACCTCCGGTGAGGTTTAGTCATATAATTAGGCTAATCTTTATATTACAATGAAAGGATCTTACCGACACAAAAGGGTGGTTTCTTGTTCAGAAATTCTAAATTCCAGCGAACACTCTTACTCCTTGGCGGAGGTTTGCTGCTGCTTTCTATTTTTATTGGCGCTGCGCTGCTTACTAACAATTTTTTACTTGAACAGCCAAATAGAAGCATTTCCAAAACTGAATATTATTTGATCCTCAGCGTATTTGTAGCGATGTTTGTGGGGTTATTTATTGTGATGACTCAGCCGCTGCTTAATCAAGCCTTGCCCTTAATCAGATCAAAGAATCCTGCAAAGTCCAGCGGGGCCGTAAAATCTTACGAGGCTGACTTAGCCTTCCAGCAAAAAAGTATTGCAGCTCTCTTATCAATCTCCGAAACGAGAGGAAATTTCTTGCCGCTGGATCAGGTTTTTCATCATGCGTTGCGTGTAGTCCAAGAAGTAACTGGCTTTAATACCGTTGTCATTCGCTTATATGATGAAAAAACACAGACTTTTAGAATTGCCGCCCAACAGGGCATGTCCCTTGCAATGGAGAATGAATTAGCCGTTTCCCATATCACGAATCCGATCTTAGGTGAAGCGTCTCGTTCATTTTGGCCTGTTCCCATAAACGATTTGGCAGCAGAAGATGTCTCTATGATTGGAATCAGTCCCACGGTAAGCGGATTTCGCAGTCTGGTTTGTATACCGCTCGTCTCTGGTGAAATACTTATTGGCACAATAGAACTTGGCTCCAAAATGCCACATCATTGGAGCCAGGATGAATTGCGTTGGCTGGCATTGGTTGGGCGAGCCATCGGCTCCATCGTCCATCAAGTTCGTCTTACCGAACATCTCCGCGACTTTGCAGCATTGCAAGAACGTTCGCGGCTAGCGCAAGAACTACATGATGGATTGGTTCAGCTAATCGGCTCAATCAATATGTGGTCTCAGGAAGCACAAGAGGCATTCACTGCCGAAGACTATCCGGCAATGCAAGTTGCTATATCTCAAATAGAAGCCCTTTCAAGCGATGCCTATGCAAGTTTACGAGAAGAATTACTTGGATTACGCGACACGTTCGATTCAGATCGTGATTTACTTTCTGTAATTCGCGAATATCTAAGCCGCTTTAAACGTCAGTGGGGTATAGAAGTAGAATTAATATCTGAGGATTTAAAAATCAGTCAAATAATCTCTCCTGCTGCAGAAGTTCAATTATTGCGAGTAATTCAAGAGAGCATGACAAACGTCCGTCGCCATGCCCAAGCCACCAAAGTCACCATAAACATTTTAGCGGATGAACAACATCTCACTATAAAAATTGAAGATAATGGTCAGGGCTTTAAGATTAATGAAGTTGAGGGTAATCATCTTGGCCTGAATATCATGCGTGAACGGATCGCCAGC
This sequence comes from Ardenticatenaceae bacterium, assembly GCA_020634565.1. Taxonomy (GTDB): domain Bacteria; phylum Chloroflexota; class Anaerolineae; order Promineifilales; family Promineifilaceae; genus Leptofilum. The sequence goes on along the minus strand of JACKBN010000002.1, from coordinate 593,243 downwards.
GTAGAAGGAACGATAAAGCTAGAATCTGAACCAGGTTCAGGCACAAAAATACAAGTTGAAATACCGCGGCACAAAACCGGAATTATTTCCAGGAGAGTTGAATGATTTCGCTATTACTAGTTGACGACCATCTTTTATTCAGAGAAGGACTCCAAAGCATAATTTCCCGCTGGGACGATGCTGAAATTGTCGGCGAAGCATCCAACGGAGTGGAGGCAGTGCACTTAGCACGTGAACTTCTGCCAGATATCGTCTTAATGGATATTTCGATGCCGGTTCTTAATGGCGTTGAAGCGACTCGGCGTATTACCCGGGAATTACCCTCCACACGTGTCGTCATATTAACTTCTTCTGAAGAAGAAAAATATCTTTTTGAAGCCATTAAAGGGGGAGCGTGTGGCTATGTATTAAAAAAAGTTCCTGGCCGCAAGCTTCATGACTTGCTGCGTGGCGTTATGCGTGGCGAATCACCAATCGCAGGTGTTATGGCCACCAAAATACTGCACGAATTCAACCGCTCTTGGGAAACACAATCTCCTGGCCCTGTTGCGGCCAATATTGAGCCGCTTACAGAACGTGAACGTCAGGTTTTGCAACTCGTTGCTCAAGGCTTGAGCAATAAACTCATCGGCGTTGAGCTTGATTTGAGCGAGAATACAATCAAGAAGTACCTGCACAACATTATGGAAAAACTCCATTTGAATAACCGAGTGGAAGCCGCAATGTATGCCGTCCGTGAGGGGCTTGTCAACAAAAAATAGCCTATCTACTTTCGTGTACTCTCCATTCTCCTAAAGCATCCCCAAAAGCTATTCCTCTGATGCTACCTCCTGATAGTTGCCCCGCGCTATTATTGTGAAAATTATCACTATCGCGATATTGACAAGGCAATCTGTCCATTTGTGGCGATTTTGCTTTCTGTTACCGCTGATCGTGATAACGAACGATAGACGTATTCCATTCTGAGTAAACGGCCGTTACTAACTCCCTATTTTTGTAGCCGTTTACTGCTAAACCATCCGCGCAATTCCGCTAACTTATTTGCGGATGGCCATCAAGCTACGGAGGCATAAATGTTAGCGACGCTTATCTCTTGGGAAGAAATTCAGCAGGCGTTTGAATTTTTTGCATACATTCTCAACAACCCTCCCGAAGAGGATTTCATTAATCAGCTGAGAACGCAGTTTCTTGGCCCAGCTCCATTCTCATCAACAGATGACTCGCACATTGGCAGAAAGCAAATTTCAGACTACTTCAATGAACATGAGGATACCCCAGTTCATGAGATGATTCAGGAGCTAGCTATTGATTGGACCCGGCTTTTTCGTGGTCTTAATTCCACTTATGGCCCTCCGCCACCTTATGAGGGCGTGTATAGGATAAAAGATGGGATAGGCGTGACGATCGTCCAAGATGTAAACAAAGCATATACCAAGCATGGACTATTGATAGGACAGCATCGTGACCGCAGTGATTATTTAGGTTATGAGCTGGATTTTATGAGATATCTATCTGAACAAGCAATTCATGCACAAGAAGGAGGACAAATAGAGGAAGAAAGAAGCTATCAGAATGATATTTGTGAATTTTTGAGAGAACATCTTTCCACCTGGATTGGCGATTTCTGTGCCCGGGCGGCAGAGCATGCGCAAACCAGTTTCTATTCAGGATTTTTGCTGCTTCTGCAGGAAACAGTAGCAGATGTTACCTTCAGTTTGTGCTCAATGAGCCTAAGCGAGGAGTGGTATGAAAAACACTAATGAAAAAGATATAACCAGGCGCGGTTTTTTGCAAGGTAGCCTGGCGCTAGCTGGTGCAGCTGCCTTTGGCACACACTTGATGCCCGCCAGCAGAAAAACATTGATACCGGGATTTGCCCTCTCCGAAGCAGCTAGAGCGGAATGGGTCAAATCTTATTGTTCGTCTTGTATATGGCCCAACTGCGGCACCGAGGTCAATGTGGTTGATGGTGTCGCATTGAGGTTGCGTGGAAACAAAGAACACCCTTTTAATAAAGGTACCTTGTGCCCCCGTGGCAATGCCTTGTTGATGAGCCTGTACAACCCTTATCGTGTAAAAGCGCCCATGAAGCGCACCAATCCTGAAAAAGGGAAAGATATCGATCCCGGTTGGGTGGAGATCTCCTGGGAAGAAGCATATTCCACGGTGGCTGAACGCCTGAAGAAGCTCCAGGAAACTGACCCTCGGCAACTTTTGATGGGTATTGGCTTTGCCTCTAATCTCCACGAAGCACCCTTGGTAATGGCGACTGCGGCCTTGCTTGGTTCGCCCAATACGGTCTTTTCTGCTGGTCCATTGTGCGACGTACATTACGGTCCCTATGTTTTTAATCAATCCATGGTAGACCGCATCGATTTCGAGCACTGCAACTTCCTGATCGAATTTGGACGTAACACTGGTGGATCGGTCATGTTTGGTAGCGGCGGTAGCCGGGCATTGGCAAATGCACTTGCCCGCGGGATGGAATTGATTGTCATTGACCCGCATGTTTCCCCAGAAGCCAGTAAGGGTGAATGGGTACCGATCAAGCCAGCAACTGACTTGGCATTTGGTATGGCCATGCTGCATCTGATTTTGCACGAGATTCAGAAATATGATGTTGAGGCTTTGAAAACCCGTACGAATATGCCTTACCTGATTGATGCAGAAGGCGAGTACGTCCGAGATGCTGAAACCAACAAACCTCTCTTGTGGGATATGGACGATGGCGTTGCCAAGACCCATGACGACCCAAGCTTAGGCGACGTGGCCTTAGAAGGCACCTATACTGTTAATGGTGTTGAAGCCGTCCCTGCTTTTGTTCTTTTGAAACAATCAGTTGTGGATACGACTCCTGAATGGGCAGAAGAATTAACCGGTATCAAGGCAGCAAAAATTCGCGACATCACCGAGCGGTTCATCGAAGAAGCTCGCATTGGCGCTACCATCGTGATTGATGGGGTTGAGTTGCCTTACCGGCCTGCCGCGCTGGCCGTTGGCAGAGGTTCCGCCAACCAGATGCAAGGTAAGGATTTTTATGTTGTGGCCGACACCATCAATATGATGATGGGTGGGATGGGCGTGCCGGGATCTATGCTCTGTGCCCCGCCGCCGACGTTTGAAGTAATTGACGGGGTGGCTACAAGCCATCGGCTTGTTGTTCGTGAAGTTGACTTCAAAATTCCACAGAACGACTATAACATGTCACAGTTTTATCCTGCAGCACACGTTCCTCCGTTGGGCTCAACCTGGGCAGCTATTGTTGATCCTGAAAAGTATTATCTGGATTACGAGATCGATACGTTCATTTACTATGGTTTTAATGCCTTGGTGGCAGATACAAACCCAGAACTTGTTGAGGCAGCTTTATCCAAGATCCCGTTCACGGTTGGGATTGCCTACAACTTTGACGAACCATCTTACTGGGCTGATATCCTTCTGCCAGAGAATTCAAATTATGAACGTTATCAGGCACGAATGATCGGCGAAGATATGGCCGTTGATAAAGAGAAAATGCATCTCCATGGGATTCATGCAAAGACGCCTGTGCTTGATAAGCCACTCTACGATACGGCCCAATTTGAAGATATGTTGATTGAGTTAGCAGATCGAGTAGGGCTGCTGCCTGCCCTTAACGGTATGTTCAGCGGTATGGTTGGGTTGTCTCCAGAAAATGCGCTCAATCCGACTACGAAATATGCCTACAAGGATATGGTAGATGCTTATCTACGGTCGTTTACTGGCGATAATGACAAAGGATTAGAGTACTTCATTGAACATGGATTCTACATCCACGAATTGCCGGTCGAAGATTGCTATGAATACTGCCGCTTGAAAGAACGAAATGCCAGAATAGGCGTTTACAACTATTCTGCCATGCAGACGGGGAAAATGGTCCGCAGAAATCTGGAAGAATTCAATGTGAATATTCCCGGTTGGGATGATCCAGAGGCGCCACTAAGAGAATACAAAGCAATTGTTGAGTGGCGCGATAATTGGCAGGTCTCTCCTCCAACTGAATTTGATATGTATGCAGTCAATTGGAAACAATCTGTGCGTAACATGGGGAACGGCGCTCAGGATGACAACGTCTTTCTCCGTGAGATTGTGGAGAATTGGGATTTTGATGATCTGTATATCCAAATCAACAGTGCCACAGCTAGGGAGAAAGGACTTAAAACCGGTGATCGTATTCTTGTAGAGTCTGTATTTGGCGGCACTGTCGAGGGCGTGATCAAAACCACCGGCCTGATTGGGCAGAACATTCTGGGCTTCCCTGGCCAGGCTGGACACTGGTCAAAACATATGAACCCACGAACCCGACAAGGAACGAACTACAATCCGCTACTTTCGATGAAAGAAAATGATCTTATGTTAACCGGATCGATTGTGATATCCCCTCCGGTAAAAGTGTCGAAGATTTAGGACTTTGAGGAGATTGGACCATGAGATATGGAATAGTAATTGATACAAGAAGGTGCTTTGGTTGCAACGCATGTACGGTTGCCTGTAAGCAGACAAATGGGACGCCGCCCGGCGTCTTCTGGGCAAAGGTGTATGTCGAAGAGGTAGGCGAGTACCCGACAGCACGACGTCAGTACACACCGGCGTTATGCATGCATTGTGCAGATGCGCCTTGTGTGGAAGTCTGCCCAACCGGTGCAAGCTATCAACGCGAAGATGGGATTGTGCTTATTGACCAGGATAAATGCATCGGCTGCCGCTATTGCATGGTTGCCTGCCCTTACAATGCACGATACTTTGATTTTGGTGGCAACGAAACATACTTTCCTGAAATGGAGCTGACTCCTCTAGAAGCAGCCCGTCAGGAAGGGCGGGCTACTGGCACGGTGAGCAAATGCACGATGTGTGTGGACCGAATTGATGCGGGAGAGGAACCGGCGTGTGTAGCTACTTGTCCGACCTATGCTCGTATCTTCGGTGACCTGGATGACCCCGAGAGCGAGGTTTCTAAGCTGATTGCTGAACATGGTGCGACGCCACTACATCCCGAATTGGGCACGAACCCCTCGGTATTTTACATTCGCTGATAGGAGGTGAGATATGACTACAACAACAGTTACCATGAAAAAAGATAATACCGGGCTGATTGCAGCCCTCATACTTGCGTTGGTCGGGATCGGTGCCTGGGTGTATCAGCTGACTGCGGGAATGCAAGTTACCGGGCTGGGAAACCAGATCGTGTGGGGGCTATACATAGCGGCCTTCTTCACCGCTGTGGGTACCGGGGCTGGATTGCTGGTATTGACTGGTGTGTCTGAGTACTTGCCTGTGATACCCAGTGAGAAGCGTGTACGAACACTGTACCTGTCGTTCTCTAGCCTTGTGGTGGGCGGCTTGCTGATCACTCTGGATGTAGGCAACCCGGTGCAGATCTGGCGGATCATTACGGCTTTCAAGTTTTCGTCGATGATGACCTGGGACTTCTGGCTGCTGGCGATCGCTGCGGTGGTGGTTTTAGTTTACCTGTTAGCCGCGCGGGGAAACAAAGCACAGAAGGTTTGGGGAATGCTAGGAATTCTGTCCGGAATGGTTGTGGTGATCGTGGAAGGCTGGATGTTGTCTGCCCAAGCGGCTCATCCGATGTGGGGGTCAGGGCTGACGGTGTTGACCTTCCTGCTTGGTGCCGGAATTGCGGGCATATCGGTTGCTTTGCTCGGTGACATGACGAACGAGAAGCTGCTGGGATGGCTGAAAGTCGCCCTTGGCCTGAGTCTGGTGTTTGCAGTGGTAGAGGTGCTGACAGGGCTCGTGGGGGGCGAGGAAGAGATAAGTTTGGTCCTGACGGGTTTTGCTGCACCGGCTTTCTGGTTGCAGTTGGTAGTGGGTCTGCTGGTGCCAATGGCACTGCTGGCTCGGAAAACCTCTGTGGGGCTAGCTGCCATCCTGGCAGTGTTTGGGGTGCTGGCAGAGAAGGTCTGGATGCTGGCTGCCGGGTCGGCGTTTCCCTGGATGCCTGGGCAGCAAGGTGTGTATTCCCCAAGCTGGGTTGAGATTGTGGCTGTGATTGGAATGGTTGCTATAGGTGTTCTAATCTACCGTCTGCTACCTGTTCTATTCAAAACCGAGTAACGGGAAATTGAAGTGATGTGCATGATGGGAGAGATGGCTATCTCTCCCATCAGAGATGATATTAGGTATGATTTAGATCTCTTGTGATATTTGCTTGATTACTAACCTATGCCATAATCTACTTATGGTCACAACATCCCCCCACATCTCCATTCAAAATCTGCAAAAAGTTTATACTATTCATGAACGAGAGGCTGGCTTGGGCGCGGCCATGCACAGTCTTTTTCATCGCAAAGCGAAAGAAGTTCGAGCCGTAGATGACATTTCGTTTTCGGTGGCTCCTGGCGAGATTGTGGGTTTTTTGGGGCCGAACGGTGCAGGCAAAACCACCACCCTGAAAATGCTAACCGGGCTGCTGCACCCCAGCGGGGGCCAGGCAGATGTATTGGGTTTCACCCCATGGCAACGGAAGAATGAATTTTTGCGCAAGATCACATTGGTGCTTGGCCAGAGAAATCAACTCATTTGGGATATTCCTGCGGCCGATTCGTTTGAGCTAAATCGGGTGATTTTCAGCATCCCCGAAGACGAATATCGTGAGACATTGGCTGAATTGACAGAACTGCTTGATTTAGGGCCATTGATTCAAAAACCCGTGCGAAACTTGTCTCTGGGGGAGCGGATGAAGTGCGAAATTGCGGGGGCGCTGTTGCATCGGCCCAAGGTGCTGTTTCTGGACGAGCCAACGATTGGCTTGGATGTGACGGCGCAAAGGCGTATCCGCCAGTTTGTGGCGGAATATAATCAACGGTATGGGGCATCCGTTTTGTTGACCAGCCATTACATGGCGGATGTAGAGGCGTTGTGCCAGCGGGTGATTGTGATTCATCACGGCCGTATTTTATTCGACGGTGATTTGACAGCCCTGATACAAAAATTTTCGCCGCACAAAACGATCGTGGTTGATTTGGCACCGGGTGCCACGAATGGACGCGGGGCAGACGCGTTACGGCCGTTTGGCGAAGTCGTCTCTTACACAGAAGGGCAGGCGGTACTGCGGGTAGCCAAGGCGGAGACGGCCGTTGTCACCACCAAGCTGCTTACCAATCTCACCGTCAACGATCTCACCATTCAAGATCCACCCATCGAGGAAGTCATCGAGCAAGTTTTTAACGAGGGATGATGGCCGTAGCTCGATTTGTGCTAGAATCTAGCGGCCTTGCGTTGCAGTAAACATTCAACTTCAGCTTTGATTTTCGGAAAACAAAACGTACGTTTCATAGACAAATGAGCCTGTAAAATGGACCACGGAGGTCGCGAATCATGGGAGAAAAGCTGACAAAACCAGCCAATCGGGACAGCCAAAAGCATCAAATCTTGTTCATAGCCGCTTTAATAGCTCTGCTGCTATTTGTTGTTGCTTGTCAGGAAGAACAAGCGGATGATGAGCAGGTCGCGGTCACGGAAACCGTGTCCACTGACACGGCGGCAACCGGGAGTGAGGCAGATGAAACGGCCGTTCCCACCATAGGATCCGCCGAAACCACTCCGGAAATGACTGCTGATTCCCTGCCAGACGGACTCAATCTGGTGGGTGAGGTGCAGGCGGTTGATGGCGATGAAATCGCCGTGGACGTTCCCGCCGATGCTGAAGCAAACTTGCTCGATCTGTACGGCTGGGACGGCACCCGTTGGGTATTCTTGCCCTCAACGTTTGCTGCCGCTACCGGGCAGCGCCACGCGCCGAATCAGAGTTCGATTACGGCCGTTGCTCTGGTCCAAGCCGACGCGCCAGATGCGCCCACAATCGGTGGCGTTTGGAGCGAAGACATGGCTGACTTCACCTTATCTGCGCCGGAAGATGCCAGCGGCCTGGATGAAGCGTTGATTGCCCTGGGCGAAAGCGCCGACACCGTTTACCTCCAACTCCCACTTGATCCACAGGCGTACAAAGATGGCACAATCGAGCAAATTATCACTTGGGCCACGGACAACATCGATCGGCGCAAGCTGGTGGCGGTTATTCCCAGCGGGCCAGTCATGCAGTCTGGCGACAGTTGGGTAGCTTTGTCTGCCGAGGATTTAGCTGCGCAGTTTGGCGCGCTTGAATTTGTGGACGATGCGGAACCCATTTTGCCGGAAACGGCCGTTGAAGTGGCGTTTTCGGGTGATGTGTCGGAAATTGAATGGGATGAAGACGCGGCTGCTTATCGCTACACCGTGGATGAGGAGACAGTTTGGTTGGTTGGTGTGGAGACTTTGATGGGGTGGGTGGAAACGGCCGTTTCTCACAACCTTCAGGGCGTTGCCTTCACCACCGCCGTCCAACTCGATGCCGATCAAAACAGCGACCCCACCATCGTCTGGACCATTTTGGATGATGAAGAAAATGCCGTCGCCAGCGAAAGCGGTGGTGAAACCGCCTTTAGCTGGGCGGGCACTGCCGATCCTGGCGAATTTACGCTGCAAGCTGAGTTTGTGTCCGGCAGCGAAACCGTTGCTTTAGGCACGTTGCCCATCACCGTTGCTGCCGCTGACGAAGCCGAAGTTGTAGCCGAAGGTGATGAAGATACCGAAACCGTGACCGGGATTTTGAAGGTAAACGCATTCGTGCGCATCGGCCCTGGCGAAGGGTATGACAAATTCCCCGGCGTTCTCCTCCGCGACAGCGAACTTGAAATCCTCGGGCGGGATGAATTTGGCTACTGGTTCTACATCCCCTTTGAAAATAGCGACGGCGAGCAAACGGGTTGGATTGCTGCCTCTCTGGTGGAATTAGACCCCTCAGTTGAAGTGAGCGCGCTGGCCGATATGTCTGAGACCATCGTGGAGGCTCCCGCCACCACCGTGGCCGCAGCGCCTGCCCCCGCACCAGCCCCTGCCGACGATCCCGTTGCGGGCGAAGTGCCGTCCGCGCCGCCAGCCGGGCCACCACCACCGGTTTCCGCCCCGCCAGTGGCCGTGGGCGGCTTTGAATTGGGTGGGCAAACGCACAGCTTCAGCGCGCCGCATCTCATGGCCGCTTCCGGCATGACCTGGGTGAAGTTCCAGCACAAATGGGGGGAAGGCGGCAATCCCAACGATCTGGCCGGGCGCATCAACGATGCCCATGCCCTCGGCTTTAAGGTGCTGCTCAGCATTCCTGGGGCCAACACCTACCCGGAGAGCATCAACTTTGGCGCGTACGTGGAATTTCTGGCCGGTGTGGCCGCGTTGGGGCCAGATGCCATCGAAGTGTGGAATGAGATGAATATCGACTTTGAATGGCCCGCCGGGCAAATTGACCCCGCCAGCTACGTGAACAACATGCTGGCCCCCGCCTATAACGCCATCAAAGCGGCCAATCCCAACGTGATGGTGATTAGCGGGGCACCCGCGCCGACTGGCTTTGACAACGGCACCAACGCCTGGGCCGATAATCGCTACATGGCCGGAATGCTGGCCGCAGGTGGGGCCAGCTACGCCGACTGCATTGGGGCGCATTACAACGCCGGGGCCAGCTCACCCTCGACGGTTTCCGGGCATCCCACGGGCAGCGCACATTACAGCTGGTATTTGCTGCCCACTCTGAACGTGTATGCTCAATTGGGCCGACCTGTTTGTTTTACCGAGTTGGGCTACTTGTCTGGCCAGGATTACGGTGGCGTACCGGAGCGGTTTGGCTGGGCGGCCAACACCACGGTAGACCAACACGCCGCCTGGCTGGCCGAAGCGGTGAGCGTGGCGGCCAATACGGGCAAGGTGCGGCTGATTATCGTCTTTAATGTGGACTTCACTCAGTGGGGTGACGACCCCCAAGCAGGCTACGCCATGATCCGCAAAAACGGCGGCTGCCCCGCCTGCGACACCCTGGCGCGGGTCATGGGGCGGTAGCGGACCGATTTTTGGCAGAGCCTGCTGGATATTTTGAGCTTATTCTTTCAGGCTTTGCCAATCCGCTTGCTGTTCCGGTGTGAGGTATGCAACCAACGGCTCAAAAAGCGCCCGCTTGCTGCGTGGGCAAGCCTCCAAATCATCTCGAAAATATTGCTGACATTCCGTTTCATTTAAACCACGCTGAGTCCGATTGAAAGCCTGGCTAACAATATAATTTTTTGTGTAGTTTGGCCATATTCGCGCTGTCCAGTCCCAATTGGCAGTAACGATCCGCTCTCCATCAGGGCTAAACATTGCTGACCAGACCCATTTCTCATGTTCGTTCAGCACCATTAATTCGTTCCCCGCCAGGTCCCACAGCCGCGCCGTCCCGTCATCGCTTGCGGTCAGTATCTGCTCTCCATCGGGGCTAAAAGTTGCTGTTCGAACCCAATCCCCATGTCTGTTCAGTATAGCCAATGCGTTCCCTGCTAGGTCCCACAGCCGTGCATCCCAGTCCCGGCTAGCCGTCACGATGCGTTCTCCATCTGGGCTGAATGTCGCTAAGTTGACCACATTCATATGTCCATTAAATGTCACCAGTTCGTTCCCCGTCAAGTCCCACAGCCGTGCTGTCCCGTCGTCGCCAGCCGTAACAATCTGCTCACCATCAGGGCTAAACATCGCTGACCAGACTCCACCCCCGTTCCCACTTAGTATCGCTAGTTCATTTCCTGCCAAGTCCCACACCCGCACGGTCCCATCCCGGCTAGCCGTCACGATCCGTTCTCCATCAGGACTGAATGTTGCCGAGTTGACCCAATCCTCATGCCCAATCAGTACTGCTAGTTCGTACCCTGCCAAGTCCCATAGCCGCGCCGTCCCGTCCCGGCTAGCCGTCACGATCTGCTCTCCATCGGGGCTAAAAGTTGCTGACCAAACCCCACCCTCATGCCCATTCAGCACTGCGAGTTCGTTCCCCGCCAAGTCCCACAGCCGTACCGTCCCATCATCACTAGCTGTCATGATCTGCTTTCCATCAGGACTAAATGTTGCTGAGTTGACCCAATCCCCATGTCCATTCAGCACCGCTAGTTCGTCTCCTGCCAAGTCCCATAGCCGCGCCGTCCCGTCCCGGCTAGCCGTCAAGATCTGCTTTCCATCAGGGCTAAAAGTTGCTGACCAAACCCCACCTTCATGCCCATTCAGCACTGCGAGTTCGTTCCCCGCCAAGTCCCACAGCCGTGCCGTACCGTCATCATTAGCTGTCACAATCTGCTCTCCATTGGGGCTAAAAGTTGCTGAGTAGACTTCACTCCCATGTCCGCTGAACTTTCCCAGTTCATTTCCTGCCAAGTCCCATAGCCGCGCTGTCCTGTCCCCGTTGGCTGTTACAACCCGCTCCAAATCCAGGCTAAATGTTGCTGAGTTGACCAAATCTCCGAATCCGCTTAGCATAGCAAGTTCGTTCCCCGCCAAGTCCCACAGCCGTACCGTCCCATCATCACTAGCTGTCATGATCTGCTTTCCATCAGGACTAAATGTTGCTGAGTTGACCCAATCCCCATGTCCATTCAGCACCGCTAGTTCGTCTCCTGCCAAGTCCCACAGCCGCGCAGTCCCGTCCCGGCTAGCCGTCACGATCTGCTCTCCATCAGGGCTAAAAGTTGCCGACCTGACCCCATTCACACTGAGCACCACCAGTTCGTTCCCCACCTGATCCCACAGCCTCACCGTCCCGTCAGTGGCTGTCACGATCCGCTCCCCATTGGGGCTAAAAGTTGCTGACCTGACCCAACCCCCATGTCCGCTCAGCACCGCCAGTTCATTCCCCACTAGGTCCCACATCCGCACCGTCCCGTCTGAGCTGGCTGTCACGATCCGCTCCCCATCGGGGCTAAAAGTTGCTGACCAGACAGCATCTTTATGACCGCGCAAGCTGGTTCGGTAAGGCGTTTGTAAGGCTGTTACCAATGAACTGTACGTATTTGGTTGTTGGCTCAGGCGAAAACCGGCCACCGCCATCAACAGGGCTCTTTCTGGATCATTCTCTACCTCGAAGGGCACTAATCCTGCCAATTGATTAGCTTGAATAATAGTTTTTAGCTGCTGCACTTCTGCTTCCGCGGCAAGAGCCTCTGCTTCACGGGTACTAGCTAAACTGGCATTTGCTTCTGAAGTAGCTTCCGCCATGCGGGCTTCCGCTTCGGCCGCAAGTGCATCCGTCTCACGGGTGGAGGCAACCGCCGCATTAAAATCTGAGGTGGCTCGGGCTGCGACAGCTTCTTGTTGATTGGCAACAGCTTCGCCTTGCGCTTGTCTGGCTGCATAGGTTTGTCTTACTGAATTATTTAGAAATATGAGGGCAACAATCGTGGCAATGACAGCGATAACAGCAGCAACCGTTAACCATCGCGTTAAGCGACGAAAGCGGCCTGCATTTGCCTGCTCCTGTCTCAAAGCCTCCTCTTTTTGAATGCGCTCCTCTTTCGCTTTGCGCTCCGCTTCTTCTTCCTCCAAACAAGCCTGGATAAACGTTTCAGCTAAATTATTTAGGCCCGGCTTCAGTTCTGCCAGTTTGGCTTTCATTTGGGCCAAACGTGCTCCGCGATACAAGTAACCTTTGTCCTGCTCTTTCGCCCACGCCTTGGCATCATTGTTAATCTGGTTTTGCAGGGCAATGAGGTCGCGGTTTTCGTCTACCAGGGTGCGCAGCCAGGGCCAGGCGTCTATCATTTTTTCATGAGCGATGGTGACGGTGGCTTCCTGACTGCTGGTGGTAACGGGTTGGCCTTCCACCACAGCCAGGTCGCTGGTGGTTACCAGACGCACGTCGGCCAAATCGCTCAGGACGGTGGTGACGGCGGCGGCGCTGCTGCCTGCGGGCACCAGTTCGGCAAAAGTGGCGGTGCGGCGGGTGTCTACGCGCCCTTGCCCCACCTCAATCAGCTTGGAGAAGATGTTTTTGGCAATCTCTTTTTGCTCAGCGGTGAAGTTGTTGAACACTTTGTTGGCGTGTTCTTCCAGCGCTTTTTCCAGACCGCCACGCTGTACGTATTCGGGCAGGGTCAAATCCATTGGTTTGCCCTTTTGGGTTTTCTCCACTTCAAACAAGTCACGCAGGGCAAAGCTCATCAGCGGCAGCGCGTCGGGGGAGCCTTTCATGTCGGCAATGATTTGGGAAACGAGCTTGGGGTCAATTTCGGCGCCCACTTCCAGGGCGGGCAGGGTAATCGCTTTGGCCAGGTCGCGCGGGGCCATCGCGCCTACCAACTGGAACTGTTGACTCATCAGCTCGCGCAGCTGCTCGTGGCTGGCGCAGTTAGAAACAAAATCGGAGCGCAGGGAGATGAGGATGCGGCAGCGACTGTCTGCTGCTTGCGCCGCCTCGGTGAGCAGGTTGATAAACGTCTGGCGCACGGCAGCGTCTTTGGTTTGGGTGAACAGCTCCTCAAACTGGTCTACCAGTAGGACAAAGCGTTGGCTGGGGTCTTCGCTGAGCAAGGTTTCGGCCTGCTGGTGCAGCGCCAGCGGGTTTTTCTGGCTGTTTTGGCGCAGATGGTCGCCTGTGCCGGGCGTTTTGGTAAGCCGCTCGATGGCCTGGGCCAACTGCTCGATGGGATTGCCTTTGGGCTGCATGGTGGCCAACCGCCAGCGGTCGCTGTTTTCAATCTTGGTGCCCTGGCGCAGCGCATGAAACAATCCAGCCCGCGCCACCGACGATTTGCCGCTGCCGGACGGCCCGGCAATGGTGATGAAGTTGGCAGTCTGCACGCGCTGGAGCAGTTGCTCCACCAAGCTTTCCCGGCCAAAAAAGTAGCGGGCGTCGGCTTCCTGGTATGCACTGAGGCCAAGGTAGGGGATACGGCCGTTCCATACCGTTGGTTGGTCCTGATTTTTGAGTTCAGCGAGTAGGGCAACGACTTCATCATACGTCAGTCCCTGGTAAACGGCCGTTGCGCCCCGACCAATGGCGATCGCTTTGCCATTTTTTATTTTGCCAACTTCGATGTGGTCGCCACTGGTTTGTGGATCAGTTTCACTCATAGTAGAAGTTTCCGGGGAAATGCGGTTATTGGTTTTGAACGGCCGTTACAAACTGCGCCACCACTAGATCAAGCCCCGCCACATCACTGGCAAGTTCTTGAGCTAGCTGCTGCTGACCCAGGCAGATCAGTTTTAGGTGTAGGGCATCGGCTGGCTGCTGCGCCGCCAACCTGAGAATGAGGTTCATGCCGTTGGTCAATTCGACTGCTGCTTCTTTTTGGCCATCGGAGGCCATTTGCAGGTAGCGATTTACCTTGTCTACGGCTTCTTGCACGGTGATGTTGCTGATTGTTGGCGCTGTGTGGGTGGGAGACGGCCGTTCCGCCGGAGCCGCGTCTCTATTCACATTTGCTGAAGCGCCACCACCAATGGCAACGCCTTGCGCATTTTCAATGTTGCCCACGCTAATTTTGTCTCCACCAACCTTGTCACCCTGAAATTTGTCGCCGCCGACGTAATCGCCCCCGCCAGTATCGATCTTGTCACCAATCTGGCCGATGTTAGCGTCCCCAGCGGCATTGATTTGAGGGCCATGTACAATTTGCCCTTGTTGATTATAAGTTGTTGATTTGTCAACATTTCCATGAATCACATCCCCGCTGTACACATGGTAATTCACAACTTGTTGAATGTTTTCTTGAGCAATATTGGAAGGCAGCTCAAAATTAGCCGGGACATCTTGCCAATCGACAAAAGCACGTTCGGCTCGCACCTCTTCAATCAATTCTTGCAGCCGATTCTGCTTCGCCAGCGACACAATCAAATTGCGAATAAATGCCGAGCGGTGGTCGCCAGGAATATTTTCGTAATCGACGCCTAAATTGAAACAAAGCGTGCGCACTTCACTGAAACTAAAATATTGGTCAATCTGCTTGTGCAGCGTGGAGAGATATTTTGCACTGTTGGTTGCCATTTTTACCTTGCCCTTCTTATAACGTTTCGCGGAAAATTTCGGTGCTGATGGCTTGGCTGCCATCCCCCGGCACCGTGTAATAAATTGCTTGGGAGGGTTGGCCGGACGGCCGTAACTTCAAAATCACATAGCCGTGTTCATACACGCCAGACCTCGAATCTACGGATAGCTCGATTCGCTCCATCGCGTCAATCAGTTCCTTTTTCATTTCTTCCGGCAAATCCTCGCCAAGTTCATATGGATTTTCCTGAGCAAAAATAGGAAAGGCGCCGTAGCCAATACAGCGTCCTTTGTCTAAACCCAGATGTGATCCGTAAATCTGTAGCGTATGCTCATGTCCCCAAAACCAGGCGTCGATTTCCTGATTTTGCAGCGCATCACTGAATTGTTCCCGCAGATGGTTGTTTACATACGCTTTGCCAATCTTGCCATAGGCTGAAAACAGTTGATGGTGCGAGAGGAAAATCACCCGACGATTGCCCTTGGTATTGAGCTTATCCTGATGCCAGGCCAATTCTTCATCGGTGAGATAGGTTTCATGGTCGGGGCCGATGCCTTGCAGCAGTTTGCGCGTGTTATCCACGGCGTGTTTGAAGTAATCATGGTCATGATAGCCGGTGTCTAGCCCATGAATTTGCCAATGATCGTTGCGCAGGCAGAAGAAGCTGGCTTCTTGCTGTGGTGTGCTGGCGGGAGCGGCGGGCGGCTGGTTGAGGCGGGGTAGCTCATCGTAGAAGGCGGCACCGCCTGCGTAATAATCGTGGTTGCCGGGTAAATTGTACAGCGCACACGGATGATCTTCGCGAATGCGGTTGACGATATCGGTGAAGTTTTCTGCTTGCTCCTTGGCCGTGCCCGAATAATACACATCCCCCAAATGAATGATGGCTTCTGGCTTGTGCAGGCACATTTCTTCAAAAACTAACTCTGCCACGCGCTCACCTGAGCCCCAATCGGCAATTAGGCCGATGGTTAAGGTCTCATCCTGGCCGGCTGGCAGGGGATAGACAAAATCGTCATTGTTAGCAGGCTTGCGGTAAACGGGTTTGTTGCCACTTAGTTTGTAGTAGCCTGCCGCCACGGTGGCGATTTTGGCCCAGTTAATCGCATCGCACATGCTGGCCGTGAGGATGTTTTGCAGCCGTTCGATTTCATCCTCTTGCTTAAACGCTTTCGCTTTGGCCAATTCCAGCGTGTACTGCACGCAAACCCCCATCGTGCTAAACAGATCGTCGCCGCCTTTGGCGTGGGGGTCCAGCACGTTGGCCAGCGTCTGCATCACATCATTTTCTGCCTTGATGCCCAAGCCAGCAGCGTCGAAAACTGATTTTTCCAAACCATCCGGTTGCGCACTCTCTTCAGCCAATACTTCCAGAAAGGCGGATTGGAAGACGGATTGTTCGGCCGTATGAAAACCAATGGATGTTGTCATGGCATGCTCCTTACTTGCTAATGCGCTTGAGTACGTATTTGGTGGCGGCTCCGGCGGCTTTGGCGATGACGGCGTTGGTGAACAAGTTGACGATGGTTTGAACGGCCGTTGGCGCAGCTTCTACAATTGCATCAATCAAATCGGCCATCTTTTCGTCATCAGCCGACTCTCCCTTTTCAACCTCACGCTGTAACAGATCAATCTTTTGCTCAACGTTGGCGCGGGTTTCGGCCGAGGGTAGGGTGGCAGCGATAGTTTGCAGTGGCTCAAACTGGTTAGTGATGGTGACGGTGGCCTGGGTGCCGATGGCAATGCCGCTGCTGCCGGTGATGTTGCCCACGGTGGTGACATCGCCAAAAGTGACTGTGCCGCCGTTGATCACATAGGTAACTGGCGCTGGGGTTTCTGGTTGTGGCGTGTGCGTGGCGGTGGAAGAAACGGCCGTAATCACCTGAATCGAAGCCGTGCCAGCGCTGCCTAACGGCTCTGTGCATTCTGCATCTGCATAAAGTTCCACAGGCACATAGGCGGTGCCAAGCGCACGCAAGGGTTTGAGCAAAAAGGTGAGCTGGTTGCTGTCGCGGTCGGGAAAAAGCACAATGCGGCGCGTCTTGGTGATCACTTCAAAATCATCGACGTTAGGTTCCGGGCGCATGTAGATGATTAACGGCCGATTATCTGCTGGAAATTGCAAATCGACCTGGGCATCGTCTCGCACATCATCATCCCTAATGAGGGCACCTCCTTCCGTAAAATCCGGCAAATGCTTGCGCAAGCCATCCGAACCGAGCAGGGCAATCAGGGCGCGCAGTTCAGTTGTTTCGTTTATGGTGGCTGTGGATGGCATTGCCAAATCGACCCGACGCGTTTGCCAAACTGTTTCGTCTTGCTCTGGCAGTTCGATCCCTTTGGCACCGTCATTGCTGGCCATCTCTTCCATTGGTTCTACGACACTGGCGGGCATCGCCTCATACGCTTCTTGCAGAGGTTGAACCTCAATCATTTGGGGTTCTGCATCAAATTCGGCTACGACCATCTGCTCATAATCTACAACAACATTTGCTTCGGCTGCGTTACCAATGGCAATCCCTTGAGAATCGATAATGTCACCCACTGTAATTTGATCGCCGCCCACATATACGCCACCCTCACCGATGATGATCTGCGGCAACTGCATTTCTTCTGGTGCGATTTCGGCAAATTGTTGTTGAAATCGCTTCAATTCTGAAAGCGAGATGGTGATTTGGCGTCGAAAAGGTGTGACAAGCGCGTATAAACCCTTGGCGACTTGACGCGCCTCGTCGGATTGATCGGCCATGACCCGCGCCACAATTTTGCTGGCCACGCTGCCAGTCTCGGCCGCTAATGCCTCCATCGGTTGGAAAACATCCAGATCGGCATTGCCCAGAAGCTCAAAAGCATGGCCTAAGGTTTGTTGCTCATCGATTGTCAGCACAGAATCGCCCCAATCTTTGATATGGAGCCAGTAAATTTCGCCAATGCGATGGCAGTGACCGCGCCCTTCTCGCACGGTGGCACCGAGCTGGTCAGCGTCGATATCTAGCAGATCGGGCAAGGCATCCAGAAGATCGCCTTTGGGGCTAAAGAGCAAAAATACTTTGGTAAAGGCATCGTCTACCACTTGCCACGTCTTGACGATTTCATCAATGGCTTCTACCAACTTTGTGTATTTTTCGCCGTCTGGATTTTGTTTTAGCGTAGCGATAAGCGGGTAAAGAGACTTGATTCCCGCATCAATCCTATCGACGGAGTTTGTTGATTCCTCCACGATAGACCGCAAATCATTCAATTCTGTATCTTGGGGCATCATGCTCTCCTGGGCGATGTAAGCCGTGCTTCTCTGTGATCTTGCTACTTACGGATGCGCTTGAGTACGTAGTTGGTGGCTGCGCCAGCAGCTTTGGCTATGATGGAGTTGGTAAACAGATTAACGATGCCTTCAACGGCCGTTGGCGCAGCCTCAGCAATGGCACTAATCAGATCAGCCATCTTTTCGTCATCAGCACCTTCCCCTTTGCCAGCTTCTTCTTTGAGCTGATTTACTTGGGGAACGGCTGCGGGGTTCGCTTGGGCCACTTGCTGCAACAGTGGAGCAAACAACTGGGTTAGCTCTGAACCACTGATGCCCTGATTAACCGTGGCACTCGCCCCGCGCCCAATGGCAATACCGGATGAACCGCTAATATTGCCAACTGAGATTTTATCTCCCCCTACTTTGTCTCCACCGACCTTATCGCCATGTATTGTGTCCCCCATATGTTCAACATTTACATTGCCGCCAGCATTGATCTGATTACCTTCCACTGTCTGCTCTCCCTGATTAAAGGTTGTCGTTGATTGATCCACAGGGCCTTGATAAGTTGTCGTCTGGATGGTGTTACTATCCCCTGTCACAATGGAGCCGCCAACATTGCCTTGTGCATTAACACCGCGTTCGCCGATAACTGTGTTGTTGTCACCAACAGCGGCTGCACCGCTGCCGACTTCAACATTAATGGAGGGTAATGGAGCCAATGGATCGGGTGGCATAGCGCCGATACCTTTGGCCACGCCCTGGCCACCGATGAGCTGCGCTACGGGAAAGACACCAGAAGTGCGCATCACGGGTGTTTGATCGCGGTTTTGCTCTTTGGCCGACTGCTTAACCTTGTGCGTGACCCAGCTCATCACGTCTGTCACGTAAACGACGGTGGCATCATCTGGATGCGGCGCGTGCCCTGTTAGCGCTTCGATGAGGTGGTAGGTGAACAGGCTCATCGCCCCGTCGGTGCGAATGTATGAAGATTGGGAGCCAGTTGACGAGTTGAGAATGGCGCGTCCCTCGCCATCAATCAAATCGCTGACCGCTTTGCCACCCGGTTCAATGTCTAAATCGGGTATGTCTTTGGTTTCTGGTAAGTCCAGCGGGAAGGGCGCGGCATCAACCTCTGGGCCGTCTAGCTCAACATCCTTCACATCCATGCCCGCCGCATGGCAGCAATCGAGGATGGCCAGCATCCGCTTGGCCTTGATGTCACTGATTTGGGCGGTTAGTTCTTCAGCTTTGATGGCATCGAGGCGCACGCGGCTCATAGAGCTAATGTTATAGGGGATGAGATAATAGGTGTTTGTTGCTTTGTCTACCATGCCGTGACCGGAGTAGTAGATTACGGCCGTTGCTTCCGCATCTTCCTTTACTTTTTCTTGCAACCAGAACAGCGCTTCCAAAATCTCAGATTTGGTTGAGTCCGCACCTTTGAGAAACTTTACATTGTCTGGCTTGTAGGCACACCGTTCAGGATGCACCAACACATCATGCACTGCTTGCACATCTTTGGCCACCGTGGGCAGCGCCAACCGCCCAATATTGTTTTCATCTACGCCAATGACAACTGCATAGCCATGTTCAAATATTTCACTCATTGTTTCCTCCAGAAGGCATTGTTTGTTTTGGGCTTATTAAAATCAAAGTCACGAATATTGTTTAAACATTTCTTCAACTTGGGTTAGTCGGAAATCAACGCTATTGAAAAAATAGCAATCAATGAATTGTGTTTTTTCAAACTTTGCGCCGCGAAAATTAACGTCATCGAAAATACACTTCTGGAACATTGTGCCCCGAAAGTCACCATATCGGGCATCGACCGATTTGAATCGGCAGTTGGTTATGATCCCTCCGGGCATTTCAACTCCTACCATATCAATATTATCGAATGTAGAGGAGAAAATGTAAGCCCCCAACCATTTTGTGGCGATAAATTGGCACTGTTGCCAATAAGTCGTCTTGATATTGGGTGATTTTAGCGTAACGTTGATCAATTCAATGTTGTTAACTTCTAGTTTTTTCAATAATGGGAACCGATAGCAAAAATTATCCCAGTTTCCCCCATCTGCTTGTTCAAACTTTTTATCTATTATCCATCTTGTATTGACATTAATATTGGTGGCAAATTGTCGAAGCAGGGGCCAATCTTCGTTTTCTAAGGCTTTGTCAAAAACTTCATCGAGCTGATTGCGCAAGATGTAAAAATCTGTGGCACGCAACATACTTAGCCAGCGCGCGGCATAACTCTCATTAGACAATATCAGATTCTCGAAGAAGTCTAAAAGCGGATCGCGGGGGACGGCAAATATGCTAATTCTATCTTCTTCGGACTTTTGATTGATTGTTGAAATGGGATTGGTGAACTGTTTGTTAATGCTCTCCATTAACAGGTCTTGGCTATTTTCATCTTGCCAGCATTCTCTGAGAAGGGCTTCGCGCAGGTAACGTAAAACCATTTCCACTTTTCGCATCGTGTCTGATGCTTGTAAGACCGTCATGGCCGCAATAAGTTGCTGCCCTCCGAGTTCGATCAGTTTGTTGTAGGCAAAGTTGCTGATAATCGTGGGCGTGTGGTAGTGGATAAACGGCCGTTTTTGTCCCACATGCTGCCGTTCTCCCTTTTCTATTAAGCCTGCGCGGGTTAGCTGAACCAACCCTTGCTGAATAACCTGGCTGTTTTTTCGTGAAATCGTAAACAGGTCGTCGATTGTCCAGGGAACGGTGTGCAAGATCCCTAAAAAGGGAAAAACTTCCTTGCCCTCATTGGGCAGATTTTCATAGATGTTTTCCAGGCTCAGTAAATGGTTTTGATCCAGGGCTCCATTTTCGTTTTGATTCGACAGCTCTTCCAAATAGTGTTGAGGTGATATCTGTCTTGTCGTGATATCCTTCAACACTCTGGTCATTGCCCCAGGATTGCGATCTAATTTTCCGGCCAACTCTAGCAGAACGGTGTCATCTTGGGCCCGAGCGACGACCGCTTCGGATAATAACGGCGCAAACAACTGTAGCGCCTCACCTTCGGTCATGCCCAACAGTCGATAATCGTCCTCAAACTTATTTGCACTGATCGATTGCTGCTGAGAAATAAGCAGAAAAACACAGTTTGGGCATTGATAAGGAAGCCACTCTTTGATGCCATCGCGACTATCATCAATTTGATCCAACACAACCAAAATTTGCTGATCGCCAAAAGCCTCAGCCATGGCAGCGACGTATTCGCTGTTGCTGCGCAGACTGTTGTGGTTGATTTTTGGATTGTAAGGCTCAATAAAATGCTTGATAGCTGTGCGAAATTTCGTTTGTTCCAAATTTGTCCAAAGCATGCCATCGACAAAGAAATCTTCCAATTCTGTGGCAACCTTCCGAGCTAGCCAGCTTTTTCCCACACCTGTCAGGCCGTGAAGATGAACAACTTGCAAGCCATCTGTTTGTTTTGTGAGCAATTCTCTCAACGCCGTTTCGGCTTCAGGTCGTTCAATATAACCGTTGGGAGGGGCAGATATCTGGCGTTTGCTGGCAATACGAATGGCAGCGGTTTGGTTAATCAGGCTTATTTTTGTGCCTGTCACCACATCCCCTACATTGCCCATCGCTTCAATGTGAACGGCCGTTGCGCCCTCACCAATAGCCACCCCTTGGCTACCTCCAATATTTCCTACGACTGTTTGTGATCCGTTTTCGGGATGAGAAACGGCCGTAATGGTTTCCTCCTGCACATGACTCATTTTTAACTTCCTGATTCGTAGCAGACTGTTGCCAGGTCACTTTTTACATGGGTTTGGTAACAGTCTGCCACAAAACTAATCCTCACCTTCTGCAAAACCAATACCCATCGAGTTTTTGCCCAGCTCGTTGTAATCCAACGCAGGCAAATCCGGGTTGACGATTTCCTCCAAGCCCAATGCCTTTGCCTGATCAATTGTGTCGCTGGGCAGGGCTGGGTTTTTGCCTGCACCGCTCGACCCCAATTTCGGGATGAGGAGCTTTTCACCCAGCATTAACCCCTCGCGCGTCAAATTGTTGAAGGTTTTGATAGTTGGCCAACGATGCTGCTCACCATAAAAGCGGGCGGCGAGCCCGACCAGCGTATCGCCACCTTTTACAGTGTAGGTGTCGTATGCTTCCGCAAAGTCGCCGAGATGGGTGCGCCAGAGCTGCTTTTCTGCTTCGGTAACGGGTGGTTCCGTCCAGCGGTATGCCGCCAGCGTACGCATACGCCGATCTTCGTCGGCAGCTGGTTCGGCAGCTGCGGCAGGTGTAACCGGAGCGGCTGGGGCCGTGGGCGTTGGCGGCGTCACCGGGGCAGGCGCGGGCGTTGGAGCAGCTTCCACCGCTGCGGCGGGCTGGCCATTTCCAGCAATAATGCAGACCCAGTTGGGATTTTCATTGTTGGTGAAGCCCCCCCAACCGGCAGCGAACACATCATTTGGGAGCGCAAAATAAGCACCTTTGCTCTTTGGTTTCACCCATAAGCCAAAGAGCGGATCATGCATCAGCACATGCGTGTCTGTATAGCCAGAGATGACCACAAAATGCCCCCATTTGTAACTGTTTCCGGTAGCAGAAATCCACGGCTGGTATTTAACGAGAGCGATCATCGGTTTACCCGCATCAATGTTGGCCCGCAGATGATAAAAAGCGGTTGCTTGACTGTCGTATTGAATGTTAGTCACGGCTACCTGATGCTTTTTAAGAACGTTCACCAGTTCCCAGACAAAAGTGAAGTCGTTGGGGCCTTTGGCTGGAAGATCGTCATAGATGCTGTCTGGCGTGGCGGTTTTGCCAAAATAGTTTAGGAGCATGGCGGTACAGGTGGGGCCGCAGTCAGAATTATTAAATTTGGCGTCATCGTCCCATTGGGAGCGGTAAGGAATATTCAGTTGGGGCATTTTGTTCTCCTGTTGAATGCTGTTTGATTTGGTAGTTGATACCTGTGGTTTTGTTTACCAGCTAACCGCTATCCGTTCGCGGACGAATGGTTCGCGGGTGCCTTGTTTGTGAATTTCGGAGATGGCGCTCCAGGGCGGCGTGTGCGGATCGTCGTGCTTGCGCGCCCAGCCCACGAGGCCGTAGTTTTTGGCATAGAAGTAGCGTTCACGGCCGTTTACCCATTCCAGCTCGATCACCTCATTAAGTTCGATGCCAGTAGGGAAGCGATGTGTGGCGTGGTGCGCGATCAGTTTCATCGTGTCGGTGACGTTGCCGCTGTTGGCATCTGATTTGGCACCGGTGGCCTTGTTATAAAATTGCACGTTGCGACTTTGAGTAAACGCCTCGCCAATAGCCATGAACCGCCGCAGCCAGCGGCTGCCTCGGGGCAGGTCGGCATCCTTCATGCGGTAAAAACGGCCGTTTCCCGGCGAGCAGTCGATATCCCGATAAATAAACTCATCATCGAAGAAGAACTGTTCCCATTGCGCATTCTTCACGTGGTAAAAATGGTTGCCATCCACTTGCGTTTGCACCCGTTCCTGGCTGCCCCACGCATTTTTTACTTCGTACTGACGGCCGTCTCCCCGCAAAAACGGCAGCAGGTCGATGGTTTCTAGCGGAGCCGTCTCGTCGGGGTCTGGCGCTGGCTGCGTGTCTGGCGGGGTGGATTCGCCACTGCTGGGTTTTTGTGGTTCCGGCTCCGGTTGGGCAGCTTGCGCACCAACTTCCACCTGCACCCAGCGGATAGGGCCAAAGCGACTGCCGTCTGGCGCTTGTAGCTGCCAGTTGGTGGCGTGTGTGCCCACCGTTTCTGGCACCACAATGGTGATGGTGAGCTGGGCATAGCCACCGGGCGGTACGGCGGCAGGTGCACCAATTTGGGTGATGGAATACGCGGTACGCCAGCTTAATGGGCCACGCGGCAACCCTTCTGTGGCTGGATGGGCTGTTTCGCTGTAGACAAGTTCGTAACGGCCGTCCCACGTGCTGCTGCCCGTATTTTCAAAAGTCCAGGTGACGGGGAACGTGGTGCCCGGCGCCAAAACTGTCAGGTCGGTGCCGCGCATAAACCCGGCGGCCTTCGCCTGGTTGGCTGTCGATTCGGTACTCATAAACCCTCCTGCTGGGGAATGGGAGCCTGCCCCCAATGGGCAAACTCCCGATAGCTTTTAGCAATTAAAGGGACTGGACAGAGACCCCTGCTGGCACATTAATTTCAATGACATTGGCTTTTTGGCTGGTGCCCGTTTTTAGCTCAAATCCTGCCGGAATCTGCACGTAGATGACCTGATCGCCAGTTACGGCCGTTTCTCCGCCACCGCTTTCTACCACAACCTCGTCGCTGCCATCTCCATCGTCTGTGGTAGAAATTTGCGCTTCCAGCTTCAGGCCATCGAAGAAGAAATCTTTGCCTTTGGGCCATTTGCTCTTCACGCGAATGACAATTTCCGCCTCGCCGGAATCTGGCACGGTAAAGGTGATGATGTGTCGATACCATTGGCGGTCGCCCATGTCGAAGCCGTTGACCCAGCCGCCCTCGCCATTGACCCAAACGCCGCTTTCTGCGCCATAGGCGTCTGTTTCGCCGCGTAGATGCACCTGAATGGGCACGGTGAGCGTGGCCTGGCTGCCTGGGGCCAGCCCGCTTACCGTTTGGGAAAGTGAGGCCCCAAAAATGGCGCTGGCGCTGAAGATTTTGTAAGTGGTATCCCCATCCAGGATGAGCGCTCTTGCCCCGCCAAGCTGCTCATCGACGGGCAGTTGCTTGCTGAGTTTGTGCACACATTCCGGGATGCCGTTGACCTTGCTGTTGGGATCGTCGTAAAGCGGGTCGCCTTTGTTAAGCCATTCAAGCTGCCAATGATTCGGCCGTTGGTTTTTTAAGTAATTGGCTTCTGCCAGGGCAGGTAATGTTTCCCAGCCGTCCATGAAATTGCCATTTTTTAACATTCGGTTCTCCTTTGTGTTTCCCCGGCCACTTCATGCTTAAAAATCAGTTTCCGGGGAGATGCGGTGAATTGGGTTTTGCTAACTGCCTGCGCCGCTGCCTTTGGTGTAGACCATTGTCGAGATGATGGCGTTGCGCAAATTGGTTTCGGCTGAATCCGAAGGTACGTAGCGCATGTATCTGGCTTTGAGCGAAGTGATGCGGTTGCCGGCGCTTGGTGGCGTGAGGGGATCGATGATCTGGTAATCATCCCCAGACCGTTTGACAATGACCACCCAATGCTGATCAACAACGGCCGTATTCAACTGCGTATCTACCTGTGCCACCACAATGTGACCCTGCGCCAGAGCACGATCAATTCGGCTGATGGGATTTTCACCGGTCCACTCTGCCCAATCGACCTGTTTGTTAGGCCAGGATTTCACATTGCGGTTGTTGTTTAAACCGCCAAGGAAAGCTGGCACCGCAAATGCGGTAACCGAACTGCCTTGCTGGAATCCACCCTGATTGGGCGGCAAATTCTTGAGCTTTTGATTGAGTTCCTGTGGATTTAGCCGCGTGCCGTAGGCCGAAAGCGCCATCGCCATGCAGGTCATCAGGCAGCCCCAGGTGCCAATGCTTTGCGAACCAAAACCAAGCTGATCGCCGCGCCAGCGCGGATCGACCTGCGAATACCACATGGTGCCGTCGGCAAGCAGGCGGGCGAGTGGGGTGGTGGCGGTGGCGCTGTCCGAAACGGCCGCTGTCACCATGATTTTTACCCACAGCGGATCGCCAAAGAAGTTGCCCCGATCATCCTTAAGCCTCCAGACGGAGGAGACTTCACCCTGCGTGCCTTGCGGGGCCGTCATCGGCACGGTCAAGATCACCTCGTCGCCTGGTTTGGCCACTGGTACCACGTGTGAGGCGTTGCTGCGCGCCATTTCAAAATTACCGGCCACATACACCAGATGGAAGCCATCGCCCCACTGCCGCGTGCCCGTGTTTTTGACGCGCCACTGCTTGTTAAAATCTGTCCCGGCCACGATTTGCTCAAAATCGGGGATGGTGTGGTCAGCCACAAATTGCATGTCTGGCGTGCGGGCCGAGGTGCCAACCGGCGGGGCGGGCACAACGGTGGCGTCCACGTAAAAGTGGGCAAACGCTTTGCCTTTGGGGTCGCGAATTTGCCAGAAGCTGCGGTAAATACGGCCGTCTTGCTCCGGTGCGGTCAGGTTGAGGGTGAAAACGGCCGTACCGTCTGGCTCTAACTCGGTAAAACCGCCCGCTTCAGAGAGCGGCAGACTCTTTTTGGCCATCATCGGGTTGGGATTGGTGCCGCGCGGCACGTACACCAGCTTGAAGTTTTTGTCCCAGGTGGTGGTGCCTGTGTTTTTGAAGGTCCAGCGGCAGGTAAAAGAGGCACCCGCCGGGACGGCATCCAGATCAGCTTGCGTGGAGGTGAAGGATTCAAATGTTGCCTCAGACACCTCGGCAAACAGATCAACCGACTTGGCCATGCCTTTGTAACGATCCCGCATGGCCACAAAGGCGTCAAACACGTGGGACTTTGGCTGGTTATCTGCCGTGAGAATGCCTGAATTGCGCATGACGTCGGTCCAGCCAAACCAGATGAGCGCCTGTACGTAATCGTTGTAGTTGGTGGCCACCTCGTTCACAAATTCGCGCATGTAGGTGGCGATATTGGCGTAATGCTCTGGCCCGATGTGTATGTCGGCGGCCGCGCCGACTTCGGTGATCCACAGCGGCAGTTTGGGGTAGGCGCGCTTGAACATGTTCAGGGCATCCCCCAGTTTGCCGATGCTGGCATAGTTAAACAGGGCAAAATTGACGTAACGGCCGTATGGATGATAAGCGAGCGCGTCAACGGGTAGCTTGCCGCCCAGCGCCCGCTGTACTTGCTGTACGTACTTGATGGCGTTGTCTGGCCCCGTTTTTAACCCGCCAAAAATAATGGAAGCGCCCGGATGCGATTGCCGGATCGCGGCGGAGGCGTGCTGCAACACTTTGGCATAATCGTCCGGGCCAAAGCCAATCGCGGAATGATTTGGGTTGCCCGCGTCGCTGCCAAAGCCACTGTCCTGTTCGTTATAAATTTGGTAGGCAACCATGTCGCCAAATTCGGAGCAGACGCGGGCCACGCGGCCACACGCTTCGCCAAATTGCTGTGCATACGCTTCCCAGCCCCCATTTTGCCAGGGTGCATTTCCCCAATGGGTGTCCTGGTGCAAAATAATCAGCGAGCCGATGCCCTGGCTGGCATAGGTTTGAATAATTTTGCGATAGTATTCCTGGTAGGCCTGCTCTGGAGTCATTTCCCGGCGGGAGGCCCAAAAGACAAATCGCACCCAGCGCAGCCCTGCCATGCGGTCGGCGTCTAGTGGATGCCCCCCGTTGATGTTGACGTTCATGCCGAACTGTACCTGCTTGTCGCTGGTGGGTTTGATGGGGATTTCCGTGGGCAGCTGCCGCCCGACGCCGATGACCAGCCAGCGGGTATCGCCAAAGGGCTGGCCGTTGGCGTTACGCATTTGCCAGTGGAAGGCGTACGCGCCAGCGGTTGTCGGCGCGGTGAGGCGCATTTCGATGTTGACCGTTTCGCCGGGATTGACCCGTTCGCGGCCGGTGAGGGCGCGCAGGCTGGTGGTGGCTGGAGCGCCCATCGGGTTGGCCATGCGGTTTTGCGTGTCGGGCACGCCTGTTTCCAGATACGCTATTTGGAAGTCACCGCTCCAAACGGCCGTTCCCGTATTTTGCAGCGTCCAAACGGCCGTAAACTGCTGGCCCGGCTGCATATTATTGAAATTCTCTACGCTGTTTTTAAAACCAATAGAACTGTAGGCCAGCGGCGTGCCGACCGTTTCTGGGACCACCAACCGCATCCAGCGCACCGGGCCAAAACGCTGCCCATCGGCCGTTTGCAGCTGCCAGTTGGTGGCATAGGTACCGGGCGCATTTGGGGCCGTAAAACGGACGGTGAGCGAACATGTTTCCCCAGGCTTTACGCTCCTGAGGTTAGAAATCTGACCCAGCGGCTGCACCGATGGCCCGCCCAATGGCGAACGCGGCACATTTGCCGTCTCCGGGTGTGGCGAGAGCGTGTACACAAACTTGTAATCCTGGCCCCAGGTTGTCTGGCCCGTATTTTTGAAGCTCCACTTTACCTGGAATGGCTGTCCTGCTCGAACATTGTCCAAATCAGCATCCAGGGCCTCAAATCCCGCTGCTTCGGCCTGGTTCTTGTTTGCGTGTGTACTCATGTTGCCTCCTGTCAAGATCAATTGGGGATGAACAGTAAGAAATTTAATGGACGATCGTTACTTTATCGTTACTCAGCCGTTGCCAGCGTAAAAGCCACCGGCAACGGCCGTTTGAATTGTCAGCGTAAAGAGCATGAATTTGTCAGTTTCAGAGAAATGAAGAGATGCGCAGTTGCGTCTATTTTGGGGATGATTCGTTTGGCGTTGCTGGATACGACTCATGTTACTTCGCTGCGACTGGGAATCGAAAATTTGCGTTAAGGTTGAGGCGGTGGTCTGCCAGAAATTGGCTGCAACTGCTCAAATGGTAGGTTGTTGACCGCAAATTGTAATCAATCGATTCTGGGCTATGTGTTGGATAAAAATCCGAATACAACAGTACAAATAAATAATGTGGACACAAACGGATAGGATAAGGATAAAAGATTTGTCAGGGCGAATCAACTTTGTGAAAAGAAACGCAAAAGTGAAGGAGGGAAAGCCGACACTTTGGGTGAATTCACCCGTGTCGGCTTTTTGTTAGCGGATGGCGAAAACGGCCGTTGTCTTCGCCTCAACTTCTTCAATCGTAGCCCCTGGCATAAGTTCCAGCAGGGTGAGCTGCCCATCCACAAAGCCAAAGACCGCCAAATCGGTGATGACCATGTCCACCGCGCCGAGCGCCGTGAGCGGCAGAGTGCATTCCGGCACAATTTTGGCCGCGCCGTCCCGGCTGGCGTGCGTCATGGTGATGATCAGCCGCTTGGCCCCAGAGGCCAAATCCATCGCTCCGCCGACGCCCAGCAGTGGCTTGCCCGGTACGGCCCAGTTGGCCAGATTGCCCGCTTCATCCACCTGTAGGCCACCCATGATGGCCACATCCACATGCCCGCCGCGAATCATGGCAAAGGAGTCGGCGCTGTCGAAGTAGCTGCTGCCGGGCAGGGCCGTCACCGGGATTTTGCCCGCGTTCACCGGGTAATCCAGTGCCCCGCCTGCTTCTGGCGCGGGACCGACGCCCAACATGCCATTTTCTGTGTGCAAAATGATGCCGTGCTCCGGCGTAATGAGATCGGCCACCAGGGTGGGAATGCCCACACCCAGGTTGACCACATCACCCGGTTTTAGCTCTTGCAGAGCGCGTTCGGCGATGAGCATGCGCACGTCACCAGCCTTCTTGGCCCCACCGTCAATGGAAGCGGAGGAACCGAGGTCTTCCAGAGTGGTATGAGCCCGCACCAGAATGTCTACATAGCAGCCGGGCGTGTGAATTTCGTTGGGATCGAGCGCGCCCAGCGGCACAATTTCTTCCGCTTCCACAATGACCAAATCGGCAGCGGTGGCCATTGCTTTGTTGAAGTTTTGCTCGGTCATGCGGTAGACGAGGTTGCCTGCCTCGTCGGCGCGCCAGGCGCGGATGAGGGCTACGTTGCCGCGCAGGGCAGCTTGGAAGACGTGCTGTACGCCGTTGATTTCTTTGGTTTCTTTGCCCTCGGCCAGGACAGTGCCCGCTGAGGTGGGGGTGTAAAAACCGCCAATGCCCGCTCCGGCAGCGCGCATCGCTTCGGCCAGCGAGCCTTGGGGGATGAGTTCCACCTCAATCGCACCGGATTGAGCAGCGGCCACCGCCTCTTTGTTGCTGGTGAAGAAGGAGCCGATTGCTTTTTTGATTTGCCCGTTGCGCAGCAGGCGCCCGCCGCCCAGGCCGGGCTCGCCGACGTTGTTGGCCACGTAGGTGAGATCGTGTATGTCGGTTTCGGCCAGAGCGTGCAGCAGGTGCACGGGGTTGCCCGTCATGCCAAAGCCGCCAACGAGGATGGTGTCGCCGTTTTTGATGTGGGAAACGGCCGTTTCCAGGGAAAGTTGAGGTTTTTTGTTCATGCCCGAATCTTATCACAATTTTGTCTGCGCATTAGGTGGTTTTTTCACATGAAAGGATCGGAAAATGACGGCGGATGTTGGAGGCGGAACGGCCGTTTTGTGATAACCTTGTAAGCATCCCGATGACCCATTTCCCCGGAAACTTTGACGTGTAAAAGCGCTGTAGGACAGTTTTGGGGAAATCTTAAAAGAGGAACCTGATGCGCAACTATCTACACATTCACCTGAACAACCAAACCGTGACCAAGCAGCCAATGGTAGGCGAAGAATTGGTAATGGCCGGGCGTTATCTCATCGCCAAGACGCTGGTGGAAAGCGGCACGGCTACCGTGGACCCGCTGGGGCCAGATAATACGCTTATTTTTTCGGCGGGGCCATTTGCCGGGACCACCTTTTCCAACGCCAACCGGCTGAGCGTCGGCTGTAAAAGTCCGCTAACGGGTGGCATCAAGGAAGCCAACGCAGGTGGCACGCTGGCCTACGGGATGGGCCGCATCGAGGTGGCCGGGTTTACCCTGCATGGCCAGTCGGATGAGTGGGTGGTTTTGCACTTTGATAAAGAGGGCAAACTCACTTTTGAAGATGCTGCGCCATATCTTGGCAAAAATAATACGGAAACGGCCGAATTGCTTTTTGAAAAATATGGCAAGAAGATTGCCTTTGCCCTGTGCGGTCCCGTCGGTGAATACCAGGGTTTGCTGGCGGGCATCACCATCAGCGATAGCGATGGACGCGCTTCGCGGCTGGCAGCGCGCGGGGGCGTAGGCGCGGTGATGGGCAGCAAGAAAGTGAAGGCGATTGTCATCGAGTTGCACAAGATGCCCAATTTGCATGACCGCAAAAAGACGCTGGAAGCGGTGCGCACTTACGCCAAATGGATGCAGGAAGATCCGGCGATTCAAAACACGTATGCTCCCGTTGGCACAATGGCGATGGCCGATTACACCAACCACATCGGCGGCATTCCCGTCAACAACTTCACACTTGGCGCGCAGGTGAATGATTCGGAAGAGACTTTCAAGATGGGCGGCACCTACATTACTGAGCTGAACAATTCGCGCGGGGGCAACCACACGCACGCCTGCATGCCGGGCTGTGCCATTCAGTGCAGTAATGTGTATGTGAATGCGGAGGGCAAGGAAATTACCTCGCCGGTGGAGTATGAGACGCTGGCGCTGTTGGGTACCAACTGCGGCCTGCGTGAGCCGGACGATTTGGCAGAGATGAATCAGTATTGCAATGAGCTGGGCATCGACACGATTGAAACTGGGGCGATGATTGCCGTGCTGATGGATGCGGGGCTGGCCGAGTTTGGCGATCTGGATTTTATGCGGCGGGTCTTTTTGGAGTTGAAGGCGGGGTCTGAAGACGGCCGTCTTTGGGCCCAAGGCACTGCGCGGGTGGGGGAGCATTATGGCATCCATCGCGTGCCGTGCATCAAAAAGCAGGCCATCTCTGCTTACGATCCGCGCGTCATCGAGGTGACGGGCATTTCCATGATGACCACGGCGCAAGGCGCAGATCACACCGCAGGCAATGTGCCCCGGCTGGATTCGCGCAGCAAGGATGTGGAGGCGCTCAACAACCTCAGTTTGGAGGCACAAATTGGCTGCGCGGCGGTGGATTCGTTGGGCATCTGCATTTTCGGCCGTACGGTGACTAACCCCAACGTGGAATTTTTGGCGAATGCGGTAAATGCGGCCGTCGGCACTGATCTTGATCCCAGCTTCTTTCAATATATTGGCCGGGCCACGCTGCGGCTGGAGCGCGAGTTTAATTTGGCGGCCGGTTTTACCGAAGAAGATGACAATCTGCCCGACTTTTTCTACGATGAGCCGCTGCCACCTTCGGGCATGGTAGCCCGTTTCCATGCGCCAGATGTGCATCACATTTACGACAAATTGGATGAGGTGGGGGTGCAGGGTGTGCCGGAGGAATACGGCCGTAGCCAACCATAATGCAAAACAGCTTCACGCGGCACCTGGCAATTTATCAGGCACAGTTTAAGGTCTGGACGGCCGTTCAACTGCAATATCGTGTAGCCATGATCATTTGGCTCATTGGCATCATTATCGAGCCGGTGGTGTATTTGGTGGTATGGTCTAACGTAGCCGCAGCCAGTGGCGGCAGCGTAGGCGGCTACGATCGAGCTGGCTTTGCCGCTTACTTTATCGCCGCGATGGTGGTGAACCATCTTACCTTTTGCTGGCACATGTGGGAGTACGATTACATCATCCGGCAGGGGGAACTTTCGGCCCGTCTGCTGCGCCCCATGCACCCTATTCATGCCGATTTGGCCGAGAACATGGCCTATAAAGTCACCACGTCGATTGTTGTGGTGCCGACTACGCTCGTGCTGATGCTCATTTTTAGGCCGAGTTGGCAGCCAGAAACGGGCCAACTGCTCGCTTTTATTCCCGCGCTTATTATGGCCTTCCTCATTCAGTTTATGATGGGTTGGGCGCTGGCGATGGCTGCTTTTTGGACGACGCGTATTTCGGCTGTGAACCGAATTTACTTTTTGGGCAAGCTGTTTTTGGCGGGGCAGCTTTCGCCGCTTTCGCTGCTGCCTGTCTGGCTGCAAACTGTGGCTTCGATTTCACCTTTTCGCTGGATGATTTCCTTTCCGGTGGAGCTGCTGCTGGGTCGGGTGGCGGGAACGGCCGTTTACACCGGTTTGTTGGTGCAGCTCATCTGGGTTGGGTTGAGCATACTGGCCGTTAGATTGCTCTGGCAGGCGGGGGTGCGCCGCTACAGCGCATTTGGATCGTAGTCATGTTGAGAAACGTTCGCATCATTGCCACTTACTTTCGCCTGGGTGTTTTGGGCGAATTGGAGTACCGGGCCAACTTTTTCATCCAGGTGTTTGAGTCGATTTTGGGGTTGGTGGTGGCGCTGGGTGGCTTAACGGTGGTGTTCGCTCACACTGAAAATCTGGGCGGCTGGTCGCCGGATCAGCTGATAGCGTTGGTTGGCATTTACCTGCTGGTGGGTGGATTGATTAACCTGGTTATTAATCCGAGCATGGAACGTTTTATGCAGGACGTGCGCAAAGGCACGCTTGACTTTACGCTGGTTAAACCGGCCGATTCTCAGCTGTTGGTTAGCGTGCAACGGGTGGAAATCTGGAAGATGGTTGATGTGGTGATGGGGCTGGCGGTGATTGGCGTGGCGCTGGTGCGGTTGCAGAGCGCAATTGGTTGGGGGGAAACTGCCGTCTTCACTGTGGCGCTCTTCTGCGGGGCGACCATTGTGTACAGCTTCTGGCTCATTCTGGCAACTTGCTCCTTCTGGTTTGTGCGTGTAGAGAATATTCTGGTCATTTTTCAGAGCATGTACAGCGC
Source organism: Ardenticatenaceae bacterium (assembly GCA_020634565.1). GTDB lineage: Bacteria > Chloroflexota > Anaerolineae > Promineifilales > Promineifilaceae > Leptofilum. The sequence goes on along the minus strand of JACKBN010000002.1, from coordinate 559,791 downwards.
CGGGCGCTGGCCGGTGGGCATTTATCCACAGTGGCTGCGCTTCATCCTCACCTTTTTGGTGCCGGTGGCCTTTGCGGTGACGGTGCCGGCGCAAGGGTTAATTGGTCAGCTAAACGGCCGTAATCTGGGGCTGGCAATTGCTTTGGCCGTGGGTCTGTTCATCGTGGCTCGTTTGTTTTGGCGCTATGGCATTCGCTTTTACTCAGGCGCCTCGGCTTGAGCCATTTGGGGCCGATGACAGACATTTTGCGGATGTTGGCGCTGGAGAAGCGGTGAAAGCTTGACGCAGCCTGCTGCCTGGGCTAGAATTGCGCGTCTGCAAAGCAACATAATGTGTCTTGCAGCAAGCAGATCAATCTTTAACCAATAGAACGTAACTGCCAACGGGTTAATACCAATATTGACCCGTTTATTTTTGTCTCTAAGGAGATACCGTGTTTGAGTCATTAGGCAACCGCCTGCAATCCGTTTTTGATGGTTTGCAGCGGCGGGGCAAGCTCACCGAAGATGATGTTGATAAGGCAATGCGCGAAGTGCGTCTGGCTTTGTTGGAAGCAGACGTAAACTTCAAGGTTGTGAAGAACTTTGTGGCCCGCGTGCGCGAGCGCGCCATTGGCCAGGAAGTGATGCGCAGCCTGACGCCTGGTCAGCAGGTGGTGAAAATCGTGCAGGAAGAGCTGGTGGAGACGCTGGGTGAGCCGGGTCGTTTGAACCTGGGCATGCAGTCTCCGGCGGTGATCATGCTGGTTGGCTTGCAAGGTGCCGGTAAAACCACCATGGCGGGCAAGCTGGCCCTCCATTTGCGCAAACAGGGTAGACGGCCGTTACTGGTAGGGGCTGACGTTTATCGTCCCGCCGCAATTGATCAGCTGCAAACGCTGGGTCGCCAGCTGGATATCCCCGTCTATGATGAAGGGCCAGAGGGCAATCCGGTAGACGTGTGTGTCAACGGCGTCAAGAAAGCGGTGGCCACCGGGGCTACAACTGTTATTTTGGATACGGCCGGTCGTCTCAACATTGATGAGATGATGATGGGCGAAATCAAGTCCATCAAAGCCAAGGTCAATCCGATTGAAACGTTGCTGGTGGCGGATGCCATGACAGGGCAGGAAGCGGTTCGCGTCGCCACGGACTTTAATGACGCGGTGCAGATTACGGGCCTCATCATGACCAAAATTGATGGTGATGCTCGGGGTGGTGCGGCCATCTCCATGCGTGAGGTGACCGGCGTCCCCATTAAATTCCTGGGTACCGGCGAAAAACTTAACGCCATCGAGGAGTTTCATCCCGACCGGTTGTCCAGCCGTATTTTGGGCATGGGTGATGTGCTAACGCTCATCGAGCGTGCCCAGGAAGAGATGGACCAGGAAGAGGCTGAAAAAGCAGGCCGCCGGATGCTGCAAGGGGAGTTTAATCTGGAAGATTTTCTGAACCAGATGCAGCAAATCAAACGCCTGGGGCCGATTGGTCAACTGCTGGAAATGATTCCGGGCATGAACAAGATGACCAAAGATGTCGATTTGAGCGGAGCGGAAGGTGATTTGAAGCGGATTGAGGCGATTATTCGCTCAATGACGCCGCAAGAGCGGCGCAATCCGAAGATTTTGAAGGCCAGCCGCAAGCGACGCGTGGCGGCCGGTTCTGGAACGACGGTGCAGGAAGTGAACCAACTGTTGAAGCAGTTCCAGGAAATGAAGAAAATGATGCAGCAGTTAACCAAGGGGCGTGGCCGTGGGTTGCGCAATTTGCTTGGTGGCGGCGGCGGAATGGGTGGTTTTGGTTTCTAATCATTCCTAATTATTCCGGCCTGTTGCGACTGTTTGATGTAGAATTAAGAGTTTCGACTATAATTTCAAATATTATCTTGAAGTAAGTGGAGAGTAAGATAAATGCTAAAGATTCGTTTAAGCCGTAGAGGCAAGAAAAGACAACCGAGCTACCGCGTGGTTGTAGCAGATGTAAATTCCAAGCGAGACGGCCGTATCGTCGAGCGAATTGGTCATTATAATCCTTTGACCGATCCCGCAGAGTTTTCCATTCAGGAAGACCGCGCTTTGCATTGGCTGAACGTTGGCGCGCAGCCCACCGACGCTGTACGGCGTTTGCTGGACAAACAAGGCACCTTCGATCGTTTGGGCCGGATGCGTGCTGGGGAATCCCTGGCAGTTTTGGCTGCAGAGGTTTCTGGCGCAGTTGTGGTGGCTCCTGAAGCTGTCGAAGTTTCAGCTGAAGAAGATGAAGCTGAGGAAGAACAATCGGTTGTTGCTGAGATTATAGAAACTGTAAAAGAAACAGCTTCTAACGTTGCCGAGAAAGTTGAAGACGCTGTCGAAGCGGTCGTGGACGCTGTTGAAGATGCAGTTGACGGCGACGATGATGAAGACGCCGAAGAAGACAACGAGTAATTGAGAATCCAATGAAAGACCTCGTAGAGTACGTTGTAAAATCGTTAGTGGAAGCACCGGACGAAGTTTCGATCGATGAATTTGAAGAATCGGACGAAACGGTTCTGGAGCTAACGGTTGCTGGCTCAGACATGGGGCGTGTCATTGGCAAAAGCGGGCGAGTGATTAACGCTATTCGTACGCTGGCGCAGGTGTCGGCGGCCAAACAAGGCAAACGTGTTTCGGTAGAACTGGTCGAAACCGGAGATCGCTAGCGTCCTTACCTCTCTGCTTGTTGGCTACTTTGTCAGGCTCACAAGAGTGATAAATGACCTCGCCTTGGCGAGGTTTTTGTCGTTTAGAGTTTTTTGACTATGAAAAATAAGATGTCGCTGGTGTCTGAAATACCAGACGCCGATGATTTTATTGTGATTGGGCAGATTACCAAGCCGCATGGTGTGCGCGGTGAGGTGCGGGTTAAGCCGCATACCGACGAGCCAGCCCGGTTTACCTGGCTGGAACAGGTTTATGTGGGCGCTGACGCCCCTCAGCCGATGGCGGTGGAGCAGGCACGGGTGCATCAGGGTATGATTTTGCTCAAGCTAACGGCCGTTAATGACCGAACTGCTGCTGAATCCCTGCGTGGTGAATGGTTGCTGGTGCCTGAAGAAGAAGCCATTCCTCTGGAAGAAGGCGAGTACTTTTTATACCAGCTCGAAGGGCTGACTGTAGAAACCACTACCGGGGAAACGCTGGGTACAATCACCAGCATCATTGAAACCGGGGCCAACAATGTGTTTGTGGTGCAGGGTGATCAAGGCGAATTGCTCTTGCCCGACATTGAAGATGTGGTTCAAGAGATTGATTTTGAAAACGGCCGTATGCTTGTAACGCTGCTGCCCGGATTGATTTAATATTCAGTCAACAGTGATGCTACCAACCAAAGGCTTACTGTTGACTGAATACTAACAACTGACTGTCTTACCGTTTCTCTCAGTTAAACTTGCATTGACAACCCAACTGTAAAAGGTATGCTTGCCCTATGCCCGATATGAAATATTGGCTTGGTTTTAATCTGGTTAAAGGCATTGGCCCCGCAAAAGTCCAGGCCTTACTGGATTATTATGGCTCGTTGGCCAATGCGTGGCAGGCCAATGAGTTTGAGCTACAAAAGATTGGCCTCGACAAGCGGGCTATCAATACCTTCCTCAAAACACGCCAGGAAATTGACCTTGATATGGAATTGGCTCGGCTAGAGCGGGCTAATATTTCCTTACTGACCTGGGAAACGGAAAAATACCCCAGCTACCTGCGTGAGATTCCCAATCCGCCGCCACTGATTTATTACCAGGGTGAGATTTTAGAGCAGGATCGATGGGCTGTGGCGGTGGTAGGCACGCGGCGCTTGACGGCGTACGGCCGTCAGGTGACGAAAGACTTGGTAGCGGGTCTGGTACAGAACAACATTACGGTTGTTAGTGGGCTGGCTCGGGGGATTGATGCCATTGCTCACAAAACGGCCGTTGACCTGGGCGGCCGCACGTTAGCTGTATTAGGTTCCGGCCTGGATTGTATTTACCCGGCAGATAACCGCACGTTGGCGCAAGAAATAGCGCAAGGACACGGGGCTATTATCAGCGAGTACGGGCTGGGCGTGCAGCCGGAGGCAAAAAACTTCCCGCCACGCAACCGGATCATCAGCGGGCTTTCGCTGGGCGTGATCATTGTGGAGGCAGGCACGCGCAGCGGTGCGCTGATTACCACGAATTTTGCTTTAGAACAGGATCGCGAAGTTTTTGCCGTGCCCGGCAACATTAACAGCCCAGCCAGCCAGGGACCAAACAAGCTCATCCAGGAAGGCGCCAAGTTGGTGACCCGCGTGGAGGATGTGCTTGAAGAGCTGAATTTGCACATGGTGGCAGAGCGAACGGCCGTACAGCTGGTGCTCCCAGAAACGGCCGAAGAAATTGCGCTCTATACACAGCTTTCTGGCCAGCCGGTTCACATTGATGAGTTGAGCCGGGCGACTGGCTTGCCCAGCGCTCTGGTGAGCAGCACGTTAACCTTAATGGAACTCAAAGGGATGGTGCAGCAGGTTGGCGGCATGAATTATGTTCTGCTGCGCGAAGAGCTGCCCATTTACAACACAAGCGAAAGCGAGGATAACACATGAAGATCATTATTTTTGCCGGTGGCTCAGGCCGCCGTTTATGGCCGATTAGCCGTAAAAAATCCCCCAAGCAGTTTGAGCCCATCATTGGCGAAAAATCGACACTGCGGCTGGCGGTAGACCGCGTGGCAGACGTGTATGGCCCCGAGAATATTTTTATTTCCACCAATGAACGGTATGCTGACATGGTACGTGACCATTTGCCAGAGCTGCCCACCGAAAACGTCATTGGTGAGCCAACCCGGCGCGATTTGGCGGCGGCCGTGGGCCTGGCCATGGCCCATCTGGCCAAAGCGACACCAGAAGACAAGCTGGAAACGGAGCCGGTGGCTATTTTGTGGGGCGATAATTACATGGACCAGGTGGATGTGTTCCGCCGCGTGTTAGATGGTGCGGAAAAGCTGATTGCCAACCGGAAAGCGAAAATATTGTTCATGGGTGAGACCCCGCGTTTTGCCAATGATCAATTGGGTTGGATTGGTTTGGGCGAGGTGCAGGGTACGGTAAACGGCCGTTCCTATTACGCCTTCAAATCCTTGCGTTACCGGCCTCCTTTGAACGAGTGCCAACAGATGTTTGCCGAAAATACACATGTGTGGAATACTGGCTACTTCGTAACCACGATCGGTTTTGTGCGCAAACAATACCAAAAGCTGCAACCCAAAATGTGGGCTGGTCTTAAGGAAATAGAAGACGCGATTGGACAACCCGATTACCAGGAGACTTTGTACCGCGTCTATCCCAATTTTGAAGTGTTGAGCTTCGATGATGCGATTTTGCATCATGTCGATCCGGAAGATGCGCTGGTGCTGCATGGTGAAATGGGTTGGAGCGATCCCGGAACGCTGTACGCCTTAAAAGAAGCTATCAACCCAGACATCAAGGCCAACGTGACGAAAGGTAAAGTGGTCGTAAACGAGTCAAAAGATTGCCTGGTTTACAATTACGAAGCTGACAAGTTGGTAACAGTTATTGGCCTGGAAGGTATGATTGTGGTAAATACGGATGATGCCATCCTGGTTGTGCACAAAGATAATATTCCGCTGGTTAAGCAGGTTGTGGATAACCTGGAAGGCACTGATTTAGAATCTTATAGTTAATATATTCCCAGATTGACGGCACCTTTTCCGCCTTGTTGGTCTGGAATAGGGTGAAACTCGTTTTGCTGGAATACAAAACGTAAAACGTACATTCACGTTTTACGTTTTGTGTTTTATAGAGAATTTTTATGAGTAATGAAGAAAAATTGATTGGATATTGTTTTAGCTGCCGTGAAAAGCATGAAATGCTGGATGCAAAGGCAGAGTGGGCTGCCAATGGTTCTCCGGGCACGCGTGGCACCTGTGCCAACTGTGGCGGCACCATCTACAAGGCGGGTTACACACCAGCCCATGATAATCTGCCCAAACCAGAAATAACTGCCAAGCCCAAAAAGAAGAAAAAGAAGAGCAGTACTACTAATAAAAAGAAGAGCAGTAGTACTACGCGCAGCAAATCCAAAACACGCCGCAGCGGCAAGCTGGTTGTTGTGGAATCTCCCGCCAAGGCCAAAACGATCGGCCGTTATTTGGGGCGGGGCTATACGGTGAAATCTAGCGTGGGGCACGTGCGCGATTTGCTGAAATCTCGCCTGAGCGTGGACACGGATAATGATTTTGAACCAGAGTACCGCGTGCCCAACGAAAAGCGGGACGTGGTAAAAGAGCTAAAGGCGGCCGCTGCCAAAGCCAAAGAAATCTACCTGGCTACAGACCCTGATCGCGAAGGGGAAGCCATTGCCTGGCACGTGCTGGAATCGGCGGAAATGGACCCGGAAATTACCCAGCGGGTGGTATTTCATGAAATTACCAAGCCGGCGATTGAGAAGGCGTTTTTAGAGCCGCGCGATATTGACATGGATCGGGTGAATGCGCAGCAGGCGCGGCGCATTTTGGACCGGTTGGTGGGCTACAAGCTGAGCCCGCTGCTGTGGCGCAAGGTGCGCGGCCGTTTGTCTGCCGGGCGGGTGCAATCTGTGGCCGTGCGGTTGGTGGTGGAGCGCGAACGCGAAATCAATGAGTTTGTCTCTGAAGAGTATTGGACACTCGGCGCGGAGCTTAGCCGGGAACAGGACCGTGATGCAAAGGAACGGCCGTTCTTCCAGGCGCGTCTGTTCAAATTAAATGGCGAAGATCCTGTGCTGCAAAGCGAAGAAGATGTCCGACCCCATCTAGATGCCTTGGAAAAAAGCGTCTGGGAAATTGGCGAGGTGCGCATTGGCAAGCGGACGCGGCGTCCTGCCGCACCATTTACCACCAGCACCATGCAGCAGGAGGCGTCTCGGCGGCTTGGCTTTAACACCACCAAGACGATGCGCATTGCCCAACAGCTGTACGAAGGCATTGATTTGGGCGGTGACGAGGGCGCTGTTGGTTTGATCACCTACATGCGTACGGATAGCGTCAGCGTGAGCAAAGAGGCGGAAACCGAAGCCCGCGCCTATGTGGGCAAACAGTTTGGGCCAAATTACGTGCCCGTAAAGCCGCCCCAGTACAAGACCAAATCCAAGTTGGCACAGGAAGCGCATGAGGCAGTCCGCCCCACGGCCGTTCCCCGCGTGCCCAAGCAAATCAAAGAACATCTGTCGCGAGACCAGTACCGCCTGTACCGGCTCATCTGGGATCGCTTTGTGTCTAGCCAGATGTCACCAGCGCGGTACGACACGGTGTCGGTGGACATTATGGCGGGGGATGAGAAGGTGGCCGTGGCTAAACGGCCGTATCTCTTCCGCGCCACTGGTTCCGTGATGACCTTCCCCGGCTTTTTGGCCCTGTATGAAGAAAGTCGCCCCGAAGACCGGCCTGACGATGACCAGAATCAGGTGCCTTCGGACCTGAAAGAAGGGGAAATGCTGGATTTACTCCGCCTGCTGCCGGAGCAGCATTTTACCCAGCCGCCGCCGCGCTACAGCGAGGCTACGCTGGTAAAAGGGATGGAAGAGCACGGCATTGGCCGTCCCAGTACCTACGCCTCGATCATTTCTACTATTCAGAATCGCGGGTATATTGAGCGAGTAGACAAACGTCTTCAGCCCACCGAGACAGGCCAGATTGTGAACGATCTGCTGGTGGAATATTTCCCCAACATTCTGTCTGTAGATTTTACGGCCCGGCTGGAAGATGAGCTGGACAAGATTGCCGAAGGTGAGCCGTGGGTGCCCGTCATTGGCAGCTTTTACGGCCAATTTTCCGAGAATCTGGAAGTGGCAGATGAATCCATTCCTAAGATTGATTTGAAGCCAGAAGTGGAATCAGTCGGGCGGGATTGCCCCGAGTGTGGCAGTGAGTTGGTCTACCGTGAGGGACGATACGGCCGTTTCATCGGCTGCTCCAACTTCCCCAAATGTCGGCATACCGAGCAGCTGCTCAACAAGATTGGCGTCACCTGCCCCAATGGCGGCGAGATGGTGGAACGGCGCACCAAGCGCGGTCGTGTCTTCTACGGCTGCTCACGCTACCCCGACTGCGAATTTAGCAGCTGGACCAAGCCCGTGCCCGATCCCAACAACAGCTGCACCGGGCTGGTGGTGCAGAAAAACGAAAATGAAACCGAATGTGTGGCTTGTGGGCTAAAACAAGGCGTCAAGGAGAAAGCTGCCGCCGATTAGCCCAACGGTTCCCACAAAAAAGATAATTGATTTCCCCGGAAACGGCCGTTTGCTGCAAAACGTTTCCGGGGAATTTTTTTGTCTGTAAACGCCGCCGTGCCGTTGATGAATCGTAGCTGAATTAGTACCAGCACAATAGAGACAAGTAGGGGGGGAATTGCTAAAATGTTGGCGTGAATTGTTTATCGAGCCTATTGAGCCAAAAATTTCAATGATTTCCCAAACTTTCTTGATGTAAAGGAAAATGTAATGAAACTTCGACTTGCTTCACTCCTGTCATTTTTCGTCTTGGCCACTGCGTTGGTTGTGGGCCTGGGCATGGATACACGTCAGTCGGCTGCCGCGCCAGAAGGTGCCAGCCTGCTTACCTACCTGCCACTCATCGCCAAACCAGACGATTTGTACATTACCGGGTTGGAAATTAGCCAATCCGTACAGGATGCCAACAACACCGTGCCGCTGGTGGCCAATCGGCCCACGGTTGTGCGCGTTTACACCGCCACCAACAGTGGCAACAGCGTGCCCAATACCACCATCACGCTTACAGCCACGCGCAACGGCTCGACTTTGACTCAGGTGGTCTCCGCCCCCAAGACGGCTTCCAGCGCTTCCAGCCGCAGCAGTTTGAGCAGTACGTTTAACATGACGCTGCCTGCGGATTGGCTGTCTGGTACGGTGCAGATGACAGCCCGAGTGGCCGGGCAGTCCGGCGGTAACTACAGCACAACGATGACGTTTAACAGCGTCCCGACGCTGAACGTGATGGTTGTGCCCATCCATTACACGCAGATTGGTGCAGCAGCAGGTAATGGTACTTACCTGCCACCAACAAGTGAGCAGATTAGTGATTGGATGATGCGAGCCTACCCCCTAAGCAATATGAATATAACATTTCATCCGCCGGAAGTGTTTACCGGAAACCTTCGGGAAAGTGGAGATGATTGGGTAAGATTGCTTGAGAAAATGTCTGAGCTAAAGAATGGGGTCTCACCAGATTCGACTGTGTATTATGCCTACGTCAATTTTGGCTCAAGCTGTGATGATACCTGGTTTAACTGCCAAGGTGGTATTGCTGGCATTGGCTGGATTGGCTATCGGGAATCGGTTGGTATTCATAACTTACCTTTGGGCTTTGGTCCTGAAGCGACGGGCGAACTCGCCGGGCATGAAATTGGGCATAACTTTGGCCGTTACCATGCACCCTGTAACGTTAGTGGGGATGTCAATTATCCTTACGCGGGGGCTTCTATTGGGCAGTATGGCCTGGATCACATCGGCGGTGCCTTGAAGCTGCTCAACCCAATTGATTACGTAGATATGATGAGCTACTGTGATCCGGTTTGGGTGTCTGATTACACTTACAAAGCGCTGTACACCGATCAGGTGAACAATGGCGCGTATATCTGGGCGCCGCAGACCGAGAACCTGCTCATCAGTGGTTCCGTTGCTGATGACGGCACGGTTACTCTCAAACCGGTCTACATACTGCCGACAACGGCCGTATCGCCCCAAAATGGCCTCTACCGGGTGGAACTGCTAGATGCGTCTGGTAACGTGATTGCCTCGCATCCCGTAGACCTGATGGTGGCTGAAGAGGAAGGTGTATCTGCTCGTGCCATTCGCGGTGCGGTACCTGCTCCAGACGTGCCGGTAGCCGAAATTCGAGTAGTTGAAGCGGCCACGGGAACGGCCGTCGCCAATCGCACCCTCGCCACTAGCGGCATGGCCGTCAATGCTACATTGGCCCAGCGCAGCGAAACGGCCACCGTGAACTGGGGCATCGCCGATGTGCCAGCCAACGTGCGCTACACGGCCGACAATGGCCTCACCTGGATCACCGTCGGCCTGAACGTGCTGGGTGGCAGCCTGGACGTGGACCTGACAACTTTACCGGGTGGGGCGAACGGCCGTTTCCAAATTATCCTGGCCGATCAGGGTGTGCCAACCCGCTTTGAGGTGGCACTGGCCACGCCGCTGAGCGACAAGCAGCCCACTACCTGGATCAGCGGGCCAGAAATCGTCTCCGCAGGCGCACCTGCTGCACTCTACGCCTTCGGCTCCGATGCCGAGGATGGTGCGCTGAGCAATTTTGTCTGGTCAGTGGATGATGGTGATGAAGTTGCGGCTTCCGCCCTCTTCCTGCACGATTTAGCCCCTGGCGAGCATGTGATTACGCTCCGAGCGACGACCCGCAGTGGGCAAACGGCCGTTGCCAGCCAGGTTGTGATCGTTAACCCGTAGATTGAAGAGATGTAATTGGGTAATTGGGTAATTAAATAATTGCTCAATTACCCAATTACTTAATTACCTAGTTCCCCCCAACCGCCGCCCCCCGGCGTTTCAATTTGCAAAATATCGTCAGCCTTTAGCTGGCGGGTGAATTTGCCCGGCAGGTCGGTGCGGGTTTCCCCTTGAATGAGCTGATTGCGGCCAGGACGGCCGTCTTCGCCCCCCTGCAAGCCATATGCCCCCCGCTGCCGCCGCTCGCTCGTCACCGTCACCGTGACGGGCGTGAGGAAGCGGATGCTGCGTACGAGGCCATCGCCGCCCTGGAGCAGCCCATCGCCGCCAGAGTTGGAGCGCAGACTGTACTGCTCTACGCGCAGCGGGAAGCTGTATTCCAGCGCTTCTACCGGCGTGTTGAGCGTGTTGCTCATGTGCACGTGCATCCCGCTGCCACCGTCGGCAGTTGGTCCGGCCCCAGCCCCGCCCCCGATCGTTTCGTAGTAGGCAAACGGCCGTCCGCTTTCGGGCATTTTGCCGCCAAAGGTTAAATTATTCATCGTGCCCTGGCTGGCAGCCGGGATGAGCTGGGGCAGCGCCTGAGCCAGCGCGCCAAATACGGCGTCGGTGATGCGCTGTGAGGTTTCTACATTGCCAGCCGCGACGGCGTGCGGTTGCGGCGGGTCCAGCAGTGAACCGGGCGGAATGGTAATGCTGAGTGGGGCAAAGGCGCCGTCGTTCATCGGCAGGTCGGTTTGCACCAGCGCCAGGGCGGTGCAGCGCAGGCAGTAAGCCACAGCCGATTTGGCGATGGCGGGTACCGCGTTCAAATTGCCGCGTACGGCAGGCGCGGTGCCGGTAAAGTCTACGTGCATTTGGCTGCCGTCTACTGTCATCGTTACTTGGATGGGGATAGGCGAGCTGTCCGGCTGGCCGTCGTCATCCAGATAGTCGGTGAAGGTGTAACGGCCGTCTGGAATTTGGGAAACGGCCGTTTCGGTTAGTGTTTTCGCATAATCAATCAGTGCGTCGGCGTGGGCCAGCGCTTCGGTCAGACTGTACCGCTCGATAATTTCCGCCAGCCGCTTTTCACCAATGGCGTGGGCCGCCAGTTGGGCGGCTAAATCGCCGTTGCGTTCCTCCGGCGTGCGCACGTTACGCAAGATAAGCTGCCAGACGGCTTCATTGCGCTGTCCCGCGGCTACCAGCTTGATGGGGGGAATAATGATGCCCTCCTGGTAAATCTCGGTGGAGAGGGGCATAGAGCCGGGCGACATGCCGCCGACATCGGCGTGGTGGGCGCGGCTGGCGACGAAGAATGAAGGGGTGACGGCGTTCTGCGAACGCTGGTGACCGGGTGACAAGGTGACCGGTTCGACTGACTGATTACTGTTTACTGAATACTGATTACTGAAAAAGACGGGGGAGACGAGGGTGATGTCGGGCAGGTGGTTGCCGCCCTGGTACGGGTCGTTGACGATGACGACGTCGCCGGGGGCGAAGGGGGCGCATTGGGTGATGGCGGCTTGCACAGAGGCGGGCATCGCGCCCAAATGTACCGGAATGTGGGCGGCTTGGGCCAACATTCGGCCGTCGCCCAAAAAGAGGGCACAGCTAAAATCTAACCGTTCTTTGATGTTGGGGCTGTAGGCGGCGCGTCCCAACGTCACGCCCATTTCTTCCGCGACGGAGGCGAATAGGTAGCGGAAAATGGAGAGGGAAACGGCCGTTGGTTTACTCATGGGGAAATGTAATTGAGTAATTGGTAATTTGTAATTACTCTGCAAAGACGGGTAGATTGTCCAAAGCCACGATGTGGCTCCAATCGGCGTCGCCTTCGGTGAAAACGGCCGCCGTCTTCAAGATTTCGCCACCTGCTTGTTCAACCACCTTTTCCATGCCTTTGAGCGTGCTGCCGGTGCTGATCACATCGTCTACTAGAATGACCTTTTTGCCCTTGATGAACAATGTATCTTTTTCATCCATGTACAGCGTTTGCGGTTTGCCGGTGGTGATGGAAACCGTTTCGGCGCTGAGGGCGTTGCCCATATAGCTTTTGTACGATTTACGCAGGACCATATAGGGCAGGCCCATCAGGGCGCTCATCTCGTAAATGAGCGGGATGCCTTTGGCTTCGGCCGTCACCAGCACGTTGGCCGGGGTGTCTTTAAGCTGCTCGGCCAGGGCCGCGGCCGTGGCTTTCACCACAATGGTGTCGCCCAGCATGTTGAAGATGGCAATGCGTACGCCGGGCGCAACCTCAAAAAGAGGCAGGTGGCGGGTAATGCCAGCAACTTTCACCGTGTAAGTTTCGCGTTCACTCATCTTGTGATAATCTCCTAAAAAGGTAGTGGCTGGTTGGTTTATTAGCCACCAGCAGTAAACGCGCTTAGTTTACCCGAATGTCTGGTGAATGGCATCCGGTTTGGCGAGTGAAGGCAGAAGATTATGAAAGCAATTGTCGTGAAGGGAGACAGACAAAATCCGGTGCTGGTGTGGGAAACGGTGCCAGACGTGGAATATGGGCCGGATGAGGTGCTGGTGAATGTGCAGGCAACGGCCGTTAATCGGGCAGATTTGTTGCAAGCGCGTGGTGGCTATGCGCCGCCAGCTGGCGCCAGCGAGATTTTGGGCCTGGAAATGGCTGGCACCATTGCCGCTGTCGGTGAGGATGTGGAAGAGTGGCAGGTGGGGGATCGAGTGTGCGCCCTATTGCCAGGCGGCGGCTACGCCGAACAGGTGGCTGTGCCCGCCGGTATGCTGCTGCGTCTGCCTCGCGCGTGGTCTTTTGCTATGGGAACGGCCGTTCCCGAAGTCTGGTACACCGCGTATGTCAATCTCTTTTTGGAGGGAGATTTGGTGGCGGGGGAGACGGTGCTTATCCATGCCGGGGCCAGCGGCGTAGGCACGGCAGCCATCCAGCTGGCCAACGCCGCCGAGGCCACCGCTTTTGTCACGGCGGGCAGCGATGAAAAATTATTGGCCTGTCGCAAGTTGGGAGCGGAGCTAACCATTAATTACAAGCAGGACGATTTTTTGGCGCGAGTTTTGGCCGCCACGCAGGATCAGGGCGTGGATCTGATTTTGGACCCGGTGGGTGGTGGCTATCTAGATAGAAATGTGCGGGCGTTGAAGCGATTCGGCCGTTTGGTGAACATTGGCCAGTTGGGCGGTGCGCATGGCGAGATGAACATGGGGCTGGTGCTGAGCAAGCGGCTGCGCATTGTTGGTTCTACGCTGCGCTCCCGTTCGCCAGCCGAGAAAATCAAGATTACCGAACAGTTTCAGGCAGGTTACTGGCCGCTGCTCCGTTCTGGCGAGCTTAAGCCGATCATCGACACCGCTTTCCCCATTGAGCAGGCTCAGGAAGCCCATGCTTACGTGGCCCAAAACCAAAACATCGGCAAAGTGATTTTACTTGTTCAACCTGGAGCTGATGTTAAACCAGAGCCAAAAAGCGAAAAATAAGCGTTAGAGGGGAAGTTCGTTGCGGAAGCGGTGAAAGGCGTCGGGGCGCAGAAAGAGGAAGATGAGCGTCCCGGCGAAAAATCCACCCAAATGTGCCCAGTGGGCCACGCTGGATTCCACGTTAATCAGCAATACATCCAGCGCATTGGGGATTTCGGTGAGGAAGAAAAATAGGATGACCCAGTACGCCCGGAACGGCACGCGCCAGAAGCCAAAACCATAGAAGATCAACATTTTAATTTTTCCACGCGGGTACAAAATCAAATAGGCGGCCATCAGGCCATAGACTGCGCCGCTGGCACCAATGCCCGGAATGCTTTCCGTGGAACGGCTCATGGTGCTGATGATGTCGGCTACGACGCCGCAGAACAGGTAAAAGGCCAAATAGCGCCACGGGCCGCAGGCATCTTCCACGCGCTGGCCAAAGGCCCACAGTGCCAGCATGTTACCGGCCAGGTGCAGGATGCCGCCATGCAAAAAGATGGAGGAAAGGGTGGCCACGGCCCCAGCCGCCTGTTGGTTGATGACAAAAGTGGGCACGGAGCCAAACAGGTAAATCAGTTCAACATAGCCATCGTAGTTAAATTCTAACAGTAGGAATTGACCAATTAAGGCCAGCATGTTGACGACGATGAGCAGCATGGTCATGATGGGGAAGCTGGTATACCGGTTGGGCTGCAAATCGGTTAAGGGGATCATGTGCCAGTTAAATCCAGGTGGAAGGCGCTCAGCCGTTCGAGTGACATGAGCAGCAGCAGTAGGATGGGCAGCAGCACCAAGGCAATGCTTAAGGCGCGCAGGGTTGTTTTGTTTTGGAAGACGGCCGTTTCTCTTAACTGTCGCAGCCAACGATGATCTGGTGCATAGGAGAGCCCGCTGATGAGCAGCATGCCCGCTAAAAAGGCCATGTTGCCCAGGCAAAGCGTGGGTGAAGCGTGGAGCGGATTGAGTCCCGCCTGAACCAGAACCAGCATGGCATAGAGGAGGGTGGGGCCGGTGGCCAGCCGCAGCACGGTGGCGGTGGGGCTGGTCACCTTTATTTTGTCTAGCTTGACCTGTTCTTTCACATGCGGCAGTTGTTTTTGAGCCAGCAGCCGGTCGGCGTTGTTGGGGGATTTAAGGGCGCGTTTGTAGTAGGAAACGGCCGTTTCCCACCGTTCCAACCGCTCAAAGAGGCGACCCATCTGCAAATATTGTTCGTTTGTGGGGCGAATGCGCCCCAGATATTCGGGCGCTTGCGGATGTTGGGCATTGAGTCGCAGCAAATGGTCCAGCGCCGTCAGCAGATTGGCCTGCGAATCAGCGTGCTGCACCATCAGCCACCAGCCCGCTTCATGGTTGGAATAGCGGCGCAAAAAAGCGGCCAGATCGTGTCTGGCCTTGTTCGTTTCGCCCTGGGCAAACAGCGCCTCAATGGCGGCAAATTCACTTTCTTCTTCGGTGAGAACCAGGGGTGAAGCTGCGCCGTTATGGGAAAAATGGTCTTCAATTGGGGGACGGTTACGGCCGTATTGTTCTTGCAGCTTTTCTAAACGGCTGCGGGCCTCGCTGCGCTGGGGGTTGATGGTTAGCGCATTTTCCAGGGCGATAATCTTGTCTTCGGGGTCTTCAACCAACTGGCTGAGCCACAGCCAGGCCAATTCGTGGGACGGCTGATTTTTCACCAATTCCAGCAGCAAGGCGCGTGCTTCCTGGCGCTCACCTGCTTTGGCTTTTTTTACGGCCGTTTTGAACAAATCAGCTTCTGTCATAACTTGGCGACCCCAACTGTCAGGTTAACGGAATGCTGCTATTTTGGCGCGTCGGGCTTGCTTTCCTTCTTGCGCTTGGGCAGAAGCTCCTGCCCGCGCTTCAGCAGCTTGGCTGAGGTCGATTCACCCGGCTCCTTCTCTGGGTGCGGGAAAGGGGGCTGGTCAAACATTTTGCGCCAGGCGTAGATGCCCACCAGTTTTAGGGTGGCAACCACGGGTGCGGCTAAAATCGCACCTAAAATCCCGGCTAAACTGCTGCCCATAAACACCCCAATAATCACAATCAACGGATGCAAATCAAGCGATTCTCCCACAATGCGCGGCACCAAGAAATTGTTTTCCAGCTGCTGCACAATCAGCATGTAAATTAGCACAAGGCCCGCAAACTGCCAGTTAGCCATTTGTCCCAACGTGTCCGGCTGAAACAGGGCCACAATGATGGCGGCGCCTGCCCCAATAATTGGTCCCAGGACG
This sequence comes from Ardenticatenaceae bacterium, assembly GCA_020634565.1. Lineage (GTDB taxonomy): Bacteria > Chloroflexota > Anaerolineae > Promineifilales > Promineifilaceae > Leptofilum. The sequence goes on along the minus strand of JACKBN010000002.1, from coordinate 543,675 downwards.
GGAATAAACTCTAGCAACCCAGACAGCAAGCCCAACGCCAGGGCATTTTGCACACCCAACAGCGCCAGCCCCAGCCAGACCACAAGGAAAATCACCAGACCCAGAATGACCTGACCGCGCAGGTAGGCGCTCCAAATACGGCCGAATTCACGTAAAAGCCGCTCCGTATCTTGCCGGTAGCCGGGTAGTTGCGCCATGTTGGCAATACGGCCGCCCAGTTGAGGGATTTCAATGGCCAGGTAGATGGACATGACAAAAATGAAGAAAAGCATCCCCACGGTGTTGATGGTGGCGGTGGCCACATTGGTCACCAACTGACCGCCCTGGCTTAAGGCTGGTTCTACCATGCCAATGAGCTGCTGCTGGATGAGATCCAGGTTGATGGTGCTGGGGTCAAACACAAACGGCCCAAATCTGAGAACATTTGCTTCCCCGGTGAAGCGTAGAACAGATGCGGTAATGTCCTCGATGAACAGGGGCACTTGTTGGATAAGCGAATTAATTTGGTCAAAGGCGGCAAAACCCAGGGCGACGAACCCGCCAATGACGGCCACAGCCAGCAGCAAATAGGCAATCAGAATGCCGTGGCTGCGTTTGAGCGCCGTGCGCTTATCCAGCTGAACGATGAGCGGATTGAGAATGTAGGCCAGAATAGCGGCCATCACAATCTGCGAAATGAGCGATTGAAAACGGTAGGTGAGCCAGATTACCAGCACCAGGGCAGCCACCGTCACGATGACTTTGGTGCTGCGTGACCAGGGCGGCGATTCGGGCGGGCTAGGTGAATTTGGCAACGGTTGTTTTTGGGTCATTCAGGTTTCCTCAGGTTCAGATAGGAGATTATCACATGCTTTACAACTACGTCAATTTCGCGTGTGTGTTGCACAGATCGTGATATGATTGCGCCATCCTACTGAACCATTGGGGCCAGTTTTGGGCTGGCCCATGAATCTGCAAAAGAGAGGAATGAATGCGCAAGAAGGCAATTTTGATTACCGGTGCGGCCGGTGAAATTGGGCAGGCGCTGGTGGAGCATTTATCTGCTGCCCACGGCGAATATACACTGTTGACATTGGATTTGCAGCAGCTGCCAGAACGGTTAAACGGCCGTTCCACCCACATCATCGGTGATATTTTGGACCAGAAGCTGTTTGCCCGGCTGGTAACCGAATATGAACTGGACACGATTTTTCATCTGGCGGCACTGCTGTCTACTCGCAGCGAATTTTCCCCGGAATTGGCCCATCAGGTCAACGTTAACGGCACCTTGAACCTGCTACAACTGGCGGCTGATCAGTCGCAGCAGCGCGGCAAGCCGGTACGCTTCATGTTTCCCAGCTCCATTGCCGTGTACGGACTGCCCGATCTGGACACCAAAGCTCGCGATTTTAGTGTGCGCGAGTGGGATTGGAACTATCCCACCACGATGTACGGCTGTAACAAGCTGTACTGTGAGCAGTTGGGCAGCTACTATAGCCAAAACTACCAGCAGCTGGCGGAAACCGATCCCACCATGCTCGACTTTCGCAGCGTGCGTTTCCCCGGTTTGATTAGCGCCTTTACGGTTCCGTCTGGCGGCACCAGCGATTATGGGCCGGAAATGCTGCACGCCGCCGCCAAAGGTTTGCCCTACCGCTGTTTCGTACGTGAAGATAGCACCATCCCCTTCATGGCCATGCCCGACGCGATTGTTTCGCTGCTGCAACTGTGGCAGGCGCCGCGCCATACCCTGAGCCGTCTGGTGTATAACGTTACCAGCTTTAGCCTGTCGGCGGCTGAGTTTATGGTTGAGGTACAGCGACAGTTTCCTCAGGCGGAAATTACGTTTGCGCCAGATCATCATCGGCAGGGCATTGTAGACAGCTGGCCCGCGGGCCTGAATGACAAGCAGGCGCGCAAGGATTGGGGTTGGCACCCGGAGTACGACGTTGAACGAGCTTTTGAAGAATATTTGGTGCCCAATATCCGGCAGATGTATCACTAACGAGATGTTTTTTAGTTAGGTAAAACGGCCGTATTAAGCACAACTTGTTCTTGGCTTAGGTCAAACTAAACCAAAGATGATCGCGTGGGGTAGAAATTGGGAGCCAGATCCGTCACAATCAGGGGATGCACGATCGACATGACCTCACTCGTTTTGCCTGGCTTTCCATTGCGACGGCCGTTCTCACCATTGGCTTGAAGGCCGCGGCCTACTGGCTGACTGGCTCCGTTGGGCTGTTGTCCGACGCCCTGGAGTCTGGGGTGAACCTGATAACGGCCGTTTTTGCCCTCATCATCCTTACGATTGCGGCTCAGCCGCCGGATGCGGAGCATGAATACGGCCACAGCAAGGCGGAATATTTTGCGGGGGGCATTGAAGGCAGCCTCATCTTGTTTGCGGCGCTGGCCATTGGCTTTACGGCCGTTCAGCGTCTGCTGCACCCCCAACCTTTGGAGCAGGTAGGCATCGGTTTGTTTGTCTCGGTGCTGGCGGCGCTGGGCAATGGCCTGACGGCCCTGGTGCTGCTGCGTGTGGGTCGCCAGCACAATTCGCTAACGCTTACTGCCAACGCCTCGCATTTGCTAACCGACGTTTGGACCTCAATTGGCGTGATTGTCGGCGTGTTGGCCGTGACGTGGACGGGCTGGCAGTGGCTGGACCCGCTGTTGGCGCTGCTGGTTGCTCTGCATATTGTGCGGACGGGCGTGCTGTTGGTGAAAACGGCCGTTAATGGCCTGATGGATCGCTCTTTACCCGCGGCAGAAGTTGCCAAGGTGCGGGCTGTGCTGGACGGCTATTGCAGTGAAGAAGTGCAGTACCATGCGCTGCGTACGCGCGAATCGGGCGCCTACCGTTTTGTGTCGGTGCATGTGCAGGTGCCGGGGGCGTGGACGGTGCAGCGGGGACACACGCTGTTGGAAGCCATTGAGCGGGATTTACGCCAGGCGGTTGCCCCCGTATCAGTATTTACTCATTTAGAACCCGTGGAAGACCCGGTGTCCTGGGAAGATATTACGCTGCATCGTGAAGCGGAGACGGTGAGGGAAGAAACGCCTGAACTGCCTGCCAGTTCTATTTCGCTTAACTGAATTTTTGGCGCAGCCAGTAAAGGATTGCGCCAACCAAGCCACCCACCAGGGTGATGAGGAAGCCGCGCCACATTTCCATCTCGCCAAGGGCAGTGGTGCCCGGCAAGCCCAGCTTGAAGTAAATGTAAGTAAGTAAACCCGCCACGATGGCCCACAGCGGCCAGCCAATTTGCTGCTCCAGCGCCACGTTTTGCTGCCGCCCCAGCGTAAATGCTGCCCCGCCAGAGACAAGAAGGCCGGTGAATACGGCCGTTAGCAACCAAAATTCCGACAGCTCAATACGAATGCCCGGTTCTTCGGGCGGTAGGGGCGGTTGGGCTAACGTGCTGGTGGGTTCCGGCGCGTCGGTTGCCGGGGTTGTGGCGGTAGCCGTTGGCGTGGGGCTGGCTGTGGCGGTTGCGGTAGGCTGTGGCGTCGGGTCAATAATCTGAATTTGGGCACCGCCACCGGATTCTGTGCCTCCCACCTTGATATCCACTTCTTGTGAAACGGTTGCCGCGCCGGATTCGGCCACAATGCGGAACTGCCCACCCTCGGTTCGTGCTTCCAGCACATAATCCAGCTGGGCCACGCCATTTACGGTAGGCACTTCGCCCAGAATGTTCTCCACACCGGCAACCCGGTCCCGCTGGCGAAAACGCACCACGGTGCCATCTGGCACGGGGTTGCCGTTGTTGTCCAGAATCACACCCGTTTGCAGTCGCAGCGTATCACCGACAGAAACCGGGAACGGTTCATCTGCGGCAGCGGACGAATCGGCGCTTTGGTTGGTAACAGCGAGGCCAATGACCTGGTTGGCGGCGGGCTGTGTTTGCAAAAAGAGATCGTAGCTGGCCCCGGCAATGTTTACTGGCGATGCCCCCGAAAATGGCAGTTCCTGGAAAAGGGCACGTACGGCCGTATCAATCGCTGCATCGTTGTGACTGTACAGACCAAACAGCGCCGCCAGCTGTGTGATCTCGGTGGAGTCCAAGTAGTAAGGCGCGTTAAAAGCAAAAACCACCACGCGTTGTTCGCGCACTAGATCGGGGCGCTGCGCTAAAAAGTTGTTCAACGCCAACGAATTTAGCCCGGTGCGATCCAGCATGGCAAAGATGATCCAGTCTGCCTGATTTAAGTCTTCCTGTACCAAAAAGGCGGGCGGTGGGGTGGGTGTAGGCAGTGGCGTGGGCGTTATCCCTTCTTCCGGTGTCGGTGTGTTGCCGGGCACTGGCGTAGGCGGTACGGGCGTGGTGTTGTAGACAATGGGTTCCGGTCCGGCATCAATAAATGCTTGCAGATCGGCAAAGCTGTGGCTGCTAATTTGCTGCGGCTGAATTTGGGCGCTGGCCTGAGGGCCATAAAGAGCCAACATGCGTTCTTGAACGGCCGTTAAGCCAATGAGGGGCTGTGGTTCGCAGAAGCTGCACTGCTGGAATTCACGCATGTCGGTGAAGATGACAATATTTTCATTGGCTGTCGGCGGACGCACCAGCCGTTCAATCAACTCTTCGGGGTCTGGGGCGATAAGGGTCAGGCCGGATTGGGCGACGTCGATGGTGATTGCGTCGCCTGCGGTTTCGGCACTGTCTGATGCCACTGCGTCTTCATTGGCCAAAACGTTGTCTGGCGCAAAATTGTCATCATAGAGGCGTAATTTAAGCTGGAGGATGCGCAGAACGGCCGTATCTACCTGCTGCTGAAAGGCCACATCTGTGGTGTACCGATCCTGGAACCAGAGAATTGTATCAATGATATTGACCAACTGATCGGCGTAAGGTGCTTCACCCAGAGCAAATTCGGACAGGTAGAGCAGATCGTTTCCCGCCAGAAAGGCATCTTTAGCCACCACGCGGTGAGGGAAGCCCTGATCCTGGCCATAAAAGCGCTCAACGGCTCGTACCCCCAAGGCATCGGACACAATCAGGCCACCCCCGTCGCGCCAGATGCTCAGCTCTTCCTGCGACATGAGGGCAGATAGCGCCAGCGGGTCCAGGCTGACGGGGTTTGTGGTGGCCCGGATGTTGCCTTGAAAGCCCTGGTAACGAATGTGAGTGGTCAGTAGGCCATCGGCAATGGCTTCGGGGCGCATGGCGTCGCCTGTTACGGCAAAGAAGGGAGCCAGTTCAATCTGGCGCAGCTGTTCTAGCGATTTGCGGACGGTGGGCACTTCTTCATGCAGCGGGCGGTCGCTGCCGCCAAAGCCAGGGAAATGCTTGGGAATGACGGCAATCTGGTTGTCGCTGCCCTGGTGAATACCTGCGGTGTAGGCGCTGCCCATCACGCCAACCCAGTACGGATCGCCGCCAAAGGAGCGCACGCCCAAATCACTGGGGCTGAAGGGATCGGGGTTTTCCAGCACGTCTAGCGACGGGCCAAACAGCATGTTGATACCCAATCGGGACAGCTCGCTGCCTACAACTTGGCCAACTTGCTCGGCCATTTGGGGGTGCCAGGTGGCGCCGATGGCCATGTTGCTGGGCACGTTTGTCAGCCCATTGAGGATGGCGGTGTAAGGATAGCCATCTCCTTCATGCGCCACGGCGATAAAGATTGGGACGGGCGTGAAGGGGGCAATTGGCTCCGGCGTGGGGGGCACAATGCCTTCTTCCAATGCGGAGGCGTCGATGTTGAGTAGGGGGTGGCCTTCTAGCGCCAGATTTTGCAGGTTGCGGGTGAGTTCGGCCGTTTGGTCGGGGATGTTGGTTAAGTCGCCGTAGCCAGTGATGTTGTCGTTGGCGGCAGAGAGCACCACGCCACCAATGTGGTAGTTGGTGATGAGATCGGTGATGTCGCTGTCGAGGGTGGCCTGGTCTCCTTCAAAGGTCACCAGAAAGAGCTGCCCGACACGTTCGGAGACGCTCATCTCATCGAGAATGCTTTGGGCCAGCGCCAGCCGTTCGCCAGGTGCGGGTGTTTCATCAACAGGGGGTTCATCTTGAGCCTGGAGCGAGATGGCGCTAACGTTCAGCAAGAGAACGAGGGCCAAAAATACGGCCGTTCTCCACTTACGCCAACTATTTTTCACACGCTGCAAACCTGTGCTCAAGATGAACATTGCTCCCAGTATTATTTATTGTTTGTGCTTGCGGCGGATCGGTGAGGCAAAGCGGCGTTTTTGCTCAGTCCACACGTTGACCAGCGAAAAAGGCTCAAAGAAAACGGCCGTTTTGGTGGGCAGCAGTGGGAAAGCGATCCGACAAGCTTGATTATACAGTAGATTGCTAGACCTATCACCTGTGCTACAATTTTTATTTATCTTATCTAATCTGCCCGATTTGTTGCCTGATTCTGTGAATTCGTTAAGTGAACACAGTTTCTTGTGCGATTTTGGTTTACATTCACCACCACTGAACCATAATGTAAAAATTATCTGGGGAGTACAAACTTTCATTAATCCCAGCCGAGAAATCATATGTCTGAACGTCTACGCAATGTTTTTGCTACACTTTTGTTAATCCTGCTCGCGCTGAGCGCGTTTGTGGCCGGTTACTTCACCAACGACTTTGTTGAAGTGCGCCGGGGTGTGGTTACCGTACAAACGGATGATGCTTCTGAATTTGGTCTATTTTGGGAAGCGTGGGGCCGTATCGAGGATAATTTTATAGGTGAGCTGCCCACAGCCAAAGAGATGACATACGGTGCCATTCAAGGATCGATTGCCCTGTTGGGCGATCCGTACACCTTTTTTGTGGAACCGATTGACCGCGAAATCGAGCGTCAGTCGCTGCAGGGTACGTTTGGGGGCATAGGGGCCAACGTGACGCGTCCGGAAGAAGGTGGGCCAATTTACCTGGAACCCATCCCCGGCAATCCGGCGGAAGCGGCGGGGATTTTGTCTGGCGATGAGCTGTTGGCGGTAGATGGTGAATCGGTGACACCGGAGATGACCGTTCAGGCGGTTGCCGAAATGGTGCGCGGCGAAAAAGGTACGATTGTGGTGCTCACGGTCCGCCACCCGGATGAGACAGAGTCGGTAGACATTGAGATTGAGCGCGGCGATATTTTGATTCCGTCGGTGGCTTACCGCCTGTTGCGTGAGAATGATCAGGTGGGTTATATTCAACTGACGCGGTTTAGTGGTGAAAGCGCCAATGAGATTGAAACGGCCGTTCTCGACCTGCAATCTCAAGGGGCAACCCAGCTCATTTTGGATTTGCGTGGCAATGGCGGTGGGTTACTGGATGCGGCCGTTTCCGTCGCTGACCACTTTTTGGATGATGGGCCTATCCTGTATCAGCAGTCACGCGGCCAGGATGAACGCGTCTACGAAGCCACAGCCGAGACGTTAGCGCCCGATATTCCCATTATGGTGTTGGTGGATGGAGGAACAGCCAGTTCTTCCGAGATTTTGGCCGGGGCACTGCAAGATCGAGGCCGGGCACAGCTGGTGGGCAGCACGCCGACTTTTGGCAAAGGCTCCGTGCAGTTGGTGTATGATCTGAGTGATGGCTCTTCGGTACACGTGACGGCATCGCGCTGGTACACGCCCGACCATCACCAACTGGATCAGCAGGGCTTGCAGCCAGATGTCTTGGTGACGGTAACCCAGGAAGACATTGATAACGGCCGTGATGCCGTTTTGAATCAAGCAGTAATGGAACTTCAGCGTCTGGCACAGCTGGGCGAGTAAGGAATTTGTGATGAGTTACGAGAACAATGAAACAAATCAATCAGGCGGCAGTAATCGGACGCTGCTTTTTGTGCTGGCGGTGGCTGGCTTGCTATTGTGTGGGTTAACGGCCGTTGCCGGTTTTGTCATTGGCCAGTCAACAGCCAGGCAGCAAACCTTGACTGACTTGCGTGAGGTGACGCGTGAAGTTGAAGTGACTCGCGAAGTCGAAGTGTCAGCCATTGTCAGCGGTGATACCAGTGAAGCCAACGAAGAATCCGATAACGGCGATAGTGCGGCGCTGCCAAGCAACGATGCGGATGATGAAGCAACCCAAGACCCTGATAGTGAAACGGCCGTGCCGCGCCTGGATGAAGTTGAAGACATTGATTTTGAGCTGTTCTTTGAGGCCTGGAATTTGGTGGAAAATGGCTTTGATGGTGATATTCCAGACAATCAGGAAATTCTTTACTCCGCCATCGAAGGTTCTCTGGACACTTTGGGTGACGAATACACCCGCTTTATTCGCCCGGATGTGGCCGCCCGTCTGCGTGAGGATGCCGGTGGTTCGGTAGAAGGCATTGGCGCTTTTGTGCAAGAAACCGAAGATGGTATGTTTGAAATCGTTCGGCCCATTTCTGGCCAGCCGGCTGAACTGGTCGGGCTGCTGCCCGGCGATATTGTGGTGGCCGTAGATGGGGAATCTGTCGAAGACCTTTCCTTTGACGAAGTGATTTTGCGCGTGCGTGGGCCGCGCGGCACAGACGTGACGCTTACCATTGCCCGCGAAGGCGAGTCCGAACCGCTTGAATTTACCATTACTCGCGTGCGATTTGAGATTGCCACGGTAGAATCAGAAATGCTGGAAGGCAACATTGCGTACATCAAGCTCACTACGTTTGACCAAACCGCGACCGAGAAAACGGTGGAAGCTCTGCAAACGCTGCTGGATCAAGGCGCGGAGAGCGTTATTTTTGACCTGCGAGACAATCCTGGTGGCTTTTTGAACCAGTCGATCAGTATCGCTGATTTGTTCCTGGCCGAGAGCGTGGTGCTGTACGAGCGCAACAATGAAGGGTTGGATCAGGTTTTCCGGGCTGATGATGGGGATTTAGGCGAAGATTTGCCGCTGGTGGTTCTGGTGAATGGCGGCAGCGCCAGCGCTTCCGAAATTGTGTCGGGGGCCATTAAGGATAACGGCCGTGCGGTCCTTATTGGTGACGTGACCTTTGGCAAAGGCTCTGTGCAGCAAGTGTATCAGCTCACCGATGGCTCCGAGATGCGCGTCACGATTGCCCGTTGGTATACGCCCAGCAACAGCAGCATTGATAAGGAAGGCGTAACGCCTGATATCATTGTAGAGATGGAATTTGACGCTGAAGAGGACATTCAGCTACAGCGCGCCATCGAGTTTTTGCAGGATGGCGAATAAGATTTAGCGATATAATTTTCCGAGAGCTTGGTACGGCAAAGCTGCCCTGAGCTTCGGAGGGTTTGACGAGAACGATAAGCAAGATGACACAGAAAGCAACTGGCAAAAAGATGATTGCCACCAACAAACGAGCCCGTCACGATTATGAACTGCTGGAGTTTTTTGAGGCAGGGCTGGTGCTGACTGGCACAGAAATCAAGTCAGTCCGGGCCAACCGGGTGAGCCTGGCCCGCAGCTATGTGCAGCCGCGCGACGGTGAGCTATGGCTGGTGGAAGCGCATATTGCGGAATATGAGCATGGCAACCAGCAAAATCATGAGCCAACCCGGCCGCGTAAGCTGCTGCTGCATCGCCGCGAAATTGGCAAGGTGCTAGACGCATTGGGGCAAAAGGGGTTAACGGCCGTTCCCACCAGCCTCTATTTGAAAAACGGCCGTGCCAAGCTGGAATTTGCCCTGGCGCGAGGTAAAAAATTACACGATAAGCGCCAAACCCTGGCCAGCCGCGATAGCCAGCGCCAGGTAGAACGCGCCCTCCGCGAAAAATTTCGTTAACGTTATTTCCCGGAAACTGCTTTTGAGCGTGTCGTTTGACAAGGTGGTTTCCGGGAAAGTTTAAATATTCCCTTCATTTCCTTCCTTTTTCTTCACTTCTGACATCACTTTTTGGATCCCCCATTCCTTCTGTTGGGCAATTGACAGAATCCTGACAGAGTTCTGTTCACATCTTATGGTATAAAGAAACTATTAGAAGTGACAGGACCGGAAGTAGGAAGTGACAATCAACAACGCAGTTTGGCTAATGCTTGTCAGCTTTATCATAAAAGCAACAGGTAATGTTCAGCGGGCTGACAGACTTTAACTTACCAAGCATCATAGAATCTTCTTTGGCGATGACAGGATGGGATAACAGGTATTGGCAAAAGGAGTAAGCAATGATTCAGGTAACTTTTGCGTTTTTGGTCATATTGTTCTTGATAGCCGTGATTATTGGGCTGATTGTGGGTGTTACTTTGGCACGCCCGACGATTCGTTAATGAGATAACGGCCGTTTCTCAGAGATAACCTTTGCCACACAGCTGGCTGGCTCAATTTCTGCGAAACTGGCGAATTAAAAAATTAATCCAGATCTTTCAGCGTGACGGGGTCCTGGTGCGGCGTGCAAACGCCGCACCACACAGCACCGGCAACGACAAAAGCTTTATAGCTGCCAGTTGTGGTGCGGTATGAATGAATGATGTACGGTTTTTCTTCGGCGTGGGTTTTGCAAACAGCACGTCCGCAAAACTTACAGGCGGCGTGAGCCGGTCTTTCACAGTGCCAGCATTCCATTTTGTTCTCCGACTTACTCCGTAAACTCTAAATCTTTGTTGGCAAACAAATCCACGGCCAACAAATACAATACAGTTGCGTACAACAGCAGAATGGCGGGAGCCAGGGCTTGATTGGCGGTGAAATACCCATTGGTCACGCCATCGGCCAGGGCTTTGAAAGGCCAAAAGACAAAGCCAAAGATGCGGCTGATCATGTTGTCGTCCGTTTGGCTGAGCGTGTTGGCGTAGTTTTCCAGTCGGGTACTCAAATCTATCCAGCCCTGGTTGATGGCATAACGGCTGAGCGACGTGGAAAAGCTCGCCAGACTGTCATTTTTTAATCCCTGGCCAAAAAGAAAGATGGCCAGAATGCCAAAGACGTAAATGCGTGACCAGCCGATAGTAATAAAATCGGAGGCGTGCAGGGCGAGTACGGCCGTCATAATCATCGGCGCCAGCCAGAGCGGGGGAATCTCTAGCAGGACGCCAAGCGTCAGCGATGGCCCATTAACAAGTGCCAGCAAACTGAGCAAGATTTGGTAAAACAAGGTGACCAACAGGCTGCTGAGCAGAACGGCCGTTACAAACTCTACTCGGCTCTTCAGGCGCACCAAAAAGGGGTAATGTTGGGCATCATTGGCTCTGGCCGCGATGCTAAGCGTAACCAAAAATGCCATGGCTGCCCCAAAGGCCCCAATGAGCAGCTGATAGTAAGCCACATCGGGTGTTTGCTGCCGGGGGCTAAACAACAGATACCAAAAAGCCAGCGTCAGCAGCAGATAAAAAACACCGGTAAGTGAAAAAAGGATGGTTTGAACAAAGTAGCGTGTTAAAGTGAAAATGCGTTGAATCATCGGACCGCCCTCGCATAGATTTCAGCCAGCGTGACGTGTTTTTGCTCCACGTGCAGCACATCGTATTGCGCTTGCAGCAGCAGGGCCAAAATTTCGCGCCGCAGCGCCATTGCTTCACCTCGCAGCAGGATTTTATTATCCTGTACCTGAATTTCTGGATGCTGTGCCCGAATCATGTCGGCAATTCCCGCCAAATCACGGTCGGCCTGAATAAGCGTGTGGGGGCTGATGGTGAGCGCTTCCACCATGCTATTTTGGTAATGCACCTGCCCATTGTTCAATATTACGAGCTGGGTGCAAACGGCCGTCACTTCTTCCAGTTGATGGGAACTCATCAAGATGGTTTTACCCGCCGCATGCAGCTTCCGGATGAGCTCCTGCATGCTGGCTTGCCCGTTGGGGTCCAGCCCGTTTGACGGCTCATCCAGCAACAGCAGCGGCGGATCGCCTAGCATCGCCTGGGCAAAACCGAGCCGCTGGCGCATGCCTTTAGAACAATCTCTGATCCGTTTGTCTGCCTGACTAATCAAATCCACCTGGACCAGCACATCAAAGACGGCCTTTTCTTGCGCTTCTGGGCGAATGCCGCACAAATTGGCCACCATTTTTAGATATTCACTGACGCGCAGCCGGTCGGGGAAAAGCAGCCGATCCGGTTTGTAGCCAATGGTGGGCCAACGGCCGTTTGTGGGCCGAATTTTCCCGAGATCGGGGTGCAGCAAACCCGCAACCAGCTTGAACAAAGTCGTTTTGCCAGCCCCGTTCGGGCCTAACAAGCCCACAACTTCTCCTCGCCCGATTCGCAGCGATACGCCATCTAGCGCCTTTAGCGAGTAAAATTGTTTGCTGACGTTTTGAATCTCAATCACGTTTTTATCCTGGAATGTTTTCTGCGAGGTCGTTTATGCTCGCGGCGGGCACTTTCTAACCGTGTTACCTCTGGTAAAATGTCAGATTGTACCGTTTGCGAGTATATCATACTGTGTATTTTGTGGCCTATTTATGTCACCGGCAAGTGAATCAGAACAACGGAAAGATCATCGCTGTGGTTCTGGGCATCTTGCATGAGAATGGGCACGAGTTGTTCTGGCGAGACGGCCGTTTGCAAATAGTCCGTTAGCTGCTCATCTGTCAGTGTGCCCCAGATGCCGTCGCTGCACAGCAGCAGCCAATCGCCCGGAAAGAGCCGCTGCGTGAACAAATCAATTTGGGGCTTGTCTGTGGCGCCTAGCGCCTGCATAAGCACATTTTTGTAAGGATGCGTCAGCGCCTGCTCCGCGGTGATGTGTTCCTGTCGCAAAAGCCAGGCCACCAATGAATGATCTTGGGTAATTTGCTTGAGTTGGTTTTGCCGGAAAAGGTAGGTGCGGCTGTCGCCTGCGTTGGCGGCAATCATCGCCTTGTCCAGCGTGATGGCACAGGTGATGGTGCTGGCCATCCGCTCCTCATCAATTGCCGCCAGATTCTGAATAGCGGCATTGGCTTTGAGGATGGCTTTCTTTAACTGCTGTCGCAGTCGGGTGATGGTTTGATCAGAAACGGCCGTAATAACCGGCCAAATCGGCTCGAAATGCTCGGCTAAGGTTGCGATAACCGTCTGGCTGGCGCGGCTGCCATCTTTTAGCCCGCCGACACCATCCGCCACCACAAACAACCCGTACGGAATACCGCCGCCCGTTTGCCCCATTGCAGCCAGAATCGCATCCTGGTTTTGGGTCTTTCCAGGAAACTTGGCGTCAGTAGCTGCGGCAAAAAGAAAGTCAGAAACAGGTTCCATAGCACAAAACCAGAACGGCTCCACACCTAAGCATGGAGCCGTTCTGAGTTAATCAAAACTTATTGAAATTCCCAACCAAAATCAACTTCCAACCGCTCTTCACCGTCGGCCAGATTGATTCCCTGCAACCCAACACCATAGTTGGGCCAGGTCCAGTCGCCTGGAATCAACAGATCCACGTTGTCTGAGCTGAAAGGCTCAATGGCGACGCAGTAAAGCCCCGCTTCCAGCCCTTCGAACCGGTAGAGGCCGTCATCGCCGGTAACGGCCGTTGCCAAAACCGTATTATCAGGCACAATGGCATCCGCCGGGCATGCGCCGGCCGCCAGCTTCACGGTAATGCCAGCCAGCCGAGGCTCATTGATCAGCTCACCATCGCCACGGTAGAAGCCCGAACCATCGGCACTAACATCCACACAACCCGCAGACGGATTTCCGCTGGTGGTGAAGAAACAAACGTCTTCCCAGACCACGCCGCCAATAGCGGCCGAATTCGGTTCCGGTGTCGGGTCAGGAATACCAACCTCAATTTGCACCCAAATAACTTGATCATCAAAGCCATCGACGCCAAAGGGATTGCCTGCCGAATCGGCCAGCAGATAATCAGCACGGTACGTGCCAACTGTCTCTGGCGCGGTCAGCGCGGCGCTCAGGTCGATGGTTTGGCCAGGCACTACGGCGCTAGGCAGCGGCACGCTTAGCTCACCACCCAAATCATCGCCGCCGGCAAAGATGAGGTTGTAATCAGTGGTCCAGGGGCAAGTGCCAATGTTGCGCAGCCGCCAGGTCTTCTCAAAAGAGTCGCCGGGGGCAAACACGGTATCATCTGGCACGCTGATGTCCTGTACAAACGCAATGCTGTTGGTGCAGGTGGCCAGATCAACTTCAGGCACAGGCAGGAACTGGTAATCCCAGCCAAAGTTGATGCCCGTGATGAGCTCCCCGTCGGTCAGAGTCAGGGTGGTATTACTCACATCCGTGTCCGGGAATGTCCACCCACCGGGCAGCAGCTGCTCATTTTCAACGTCGAGCGCATCTACGGAAACGCAGTAGGTGCCTGCGGCCAAATCGGTGAACACGTAGTCGCCATCTTCATCCGTGGTTGCGGTGGTGATGGTGGCTGGGGCAGGACATTCGCCTTCGCCAAGACTGACCAATACGTTGGGCAGGCCGGGTTCGCCTTCTTCGAGCAGGCTGTTGGCCTGGAAGCCACCTTCCGGCAGGGCAATGCAGCCTTCAGACGGTACGGCGTCTTCCTCACCTTCACCCCCAGCAACGGCACACAGATCGTGCCAGACCGTTCCGTTGATGATACCCATGTTGCTGTCGGCGGGTTCGGCCGTGGGTGTGGGCTCTTCTGCTTGGGCGACGTTGTCTACTTGCAGGGTAAATGAGCCATTGATGCCGTTGACATTAACGCTGTAGGTCCCAGCGCTCAAGCCTAGTACATCGAGCGAAATGGTCTCTTCAAAAGGCACAAGTGCCTCGGTGCAAAGTTCGCCAGTTTCCCGCATGGTGGTGATGTTGATGTTGAACGTGGTGCCGGTTTGCGAGGTCTCAACAGAATCAATTGAGGTGCAGCCGTCGGGCAAATCGCCTCGGGCGCGGACGTTTACCTGTACGGGGAAGGATTCCAGGATCAGGATTTCAATGCTGTCTACGGTTGCTTCTTGTTGTAAGGGCGTATCAACGGTAACGGCCGTTGGCGTGTCTGCCACAGTCGTGGGGGTACTGTCATCTGTTTGTGGCTCATCACTGCCGCAGGCCGTCAGGCCAGCTATCAAAAGCAGAGTGAGTAAAAGTACAAGTTTCTTCATACAAATTCTTCTCCTATATCTGTGAATAGGAAGTCGCCGTGGTTGGATAAAATATTATTCAGATAGCAAATAGGCCACGAGCAACTTGGCGCTGTTTTCTAACGCGTCGCGATGGGTGCGTTCATAATGGTGGGAGGCATCCACACCAGGGCCAATTAGCCCCACACGCACATCGCCCCCTGCGCGCCAGAATGCTTCGCCATCAGATCCGTAATAGGGATAGATGTCGGTTGCATAGCGCAAATTGTTGGCTTCAGCCAAAGCTTCAAGCTCGCGGCGCAGCTGCATATGGTACGGACCTGCGGAATCTTTGGCACAAATCGTTACGGAATACTCATCTGAAGTTTGTTGAGGGGCCACTACGGCCATGTCGATGGAAATGAGGTCGGAGAGATTGGCGGGAAAGCCCGTGGCGGCCCCGTGCCCAACTTCTTCATAGTTGCTGATGTGGAAATAGCTGTCCTGGGCGGGTTGCAGCCCGGCTTCAGCCAGGGCTAGCATAGCGCCGTACATGCTGGCGATGCTGGCTTTGTCATCCAGGTGGCGGGAGCGGATAAAGCCTGTGTCGCTCACTTCTACGCGAGGATCTACAGCAATAATGTCGCCGACGCGAATGCCCAGTTCTTTGGTTTCTTTTTCGCAGTTGGTGTGGGCATCAATGCGCACTTCCATGTTGGTGTCGTCGCGGGGGGCATTCCGCTCTTTGGCGGCGTGGGCATGGATGGAGGCGTGGGTGGGGAGAATGGTGCCGCGGTAGGTTTTGCCGTTGCTGGCAAAAATGGTGACGCCTTCGCCTTCGACTGATGTCCAGCTCCAACCGCCGAGCTGCGTAATACGGAGACGGCCGTTTCGCTTAATTTGCCTCACCATTGCCCCCAACGTGTCTACGTGGGCTGTTAGCCCGCGCGGAGCGTCGCTTTTTTTGCCAGGCCAGTGCGTAACAAGCAAGCCTTTTGGCGTTTTGGTGGTGGTGATTGGCTGGGTGGAAAAATCCGCTGCAAAACGTTGCGCTAACCAGGCAACGGCACGATCTGTATCGCCTGTGGGGCTGGGGATTTGGAGCAATTCGGTTAAAAAACTCACCATCCTGTCTACATTTACCGAAGGCAGCATAAGATCAACGTCTCCTTTTGTGTTGGATGCGCGTTTCGGATTGCTTGAAACGCAGCCTGAACGATTGCTTCCTTCTTTCCATTTTGCCAAACTGTCAAAAGCAACCGTGTGTAGCGGATTATAAAGTATGGTTAGCTTGTTAACAATTTTTCTGCTATGGGTACCGGGACACGGGTGCTATGACGGAATCCCTATACCTGATATCCCGCAACAACTTTATGATTTCTTTATGCTTCTGGCAGGATGAAATCTGCCTCGATTTCTGAACCATTTTATGGGGACGGTTGGAGCTATTCTCAATAATTTGGTTTCAATTTGAAAAGTCTAGCGAACTTGCAACGGCAAGATCGTTATTTGCATGGAGAATGATTCGTGAAGTTGGCAAAAAATCACTCTGGTAGATTTCGTTCGTTTTTTTTATTGATGGGAGGATTTGTTTGGTTGTGTGTGTTGCTGAGCCAAAGAACGGCCGTTTCCGTGCAAGCAAGCGAAAGACAACAAATTGATGGGGTTTCCCAACTCTCGGCCATTGCTGAAGAAAATGGCAGCGTACGCGTACTGGTTCAGCTAGATTTGCCCTTTCGTCCCGAAGGGGATTTGCAAGATGTGAATGCCGTAGCGGCACAGCAAGATGGCATTGCTAGCCTCCAAGAAGGGGTGCTTTCACAATTGGCCGATACGAATACGGCCGTAATTGCCACCTACAAATACATTCCTTACCTCGCTTTAGAATTAGACGCCAACGCCTTAGAGGCTTTGGCTAATCTGCCCCAGGTTGTGGCCATTGAAGAAGATGTGCCCGTGCCCCCCGCGCTAAGCAGCAGCACGCCGGTTATCGGGGCCAACCAGGCATGGGCCGCTGGCTACACAGGCGCGGGCCAAACGGTGGCCATTCTGGACACGGGCGTAGACACCGATCATGCCGCTTTCACCACTGGCGGCAACCGAATTGTTTCTGAAGGCTGTTATTCCACGACCAATTCAAGCTATGGTGCCACCAGCGTTTGTCCTGGTGGCGTGCAAGAAACGACCGCGCCCGGCTCTGGGGTTGACTGTACCGCCGCTGTAGGGGTCAGCAACAGCAAAGCCCAATCTGATTGCAGTCACGGCACTCATGTGGCCAGCATTGCCGCAGGTGACAACGGTGGCTCCATTGTGGGTGTGGCTCCTGATGCCAACATCATTGCCATCCAGGTATTCTCACTTTTCAACAGCACTTCCTACTGTAGTGGTTACAGCAACTGTGTGCTGACCTTCACGAGCGACCAGGTTTCCGCATTGGAGCGCGTTTACGAACTGCGTGACACGTTCGATATTGCCAGCGTTAATATGAGCCTGGGTGGTAGTCCCTCTACTGGTGTTTGTGACACCGACAGTCGCAAGGCGGCTATCGACAATTTGCGGGCCGTGGGCATTGCCACCGTGGTTGCTGCGGGCAATGATGGTTCTCGCACCAGCATCAGCGCGCCAGCCTGTATTTCTTCGGCAATTAGCGTGGGCGCCACGGATGATGTTGACAACGTGGCTTATTTCTCCAACGTTTCGCCGTTGATTGATTTCATGGCCCCGGGCGTTAGCATTTATGCGGCCGTTCCCGGTGGCGAGGGCATTAAGCAAGGCACTTCAATGGCTACGCCGCACGTTGCGGGTGCCTGGGCTTTGTTTAAGCAGGCCGTTCCTGGTGCATCGGTTGATGAAGCGCTAGATGCCTTCCAGGCAGGCGCTGTTTTAGTGGATGATAATCGCTCCGGTGGTATTGAAACCGATCTGGCTCGCATTAATGTGAATGAGGCGATTAACTCTTTTGTGTCTGGCCTTACGGTGGATGTGACAGCCTCTAAATATTATTTATTGCCCAACGACACGGTGCAGATTACCGTATCGGCGACAAACAATACGGGAACGGCGGCTGGTCAGGTGGCGCTTTCTTTACCGGTGCCGCAGACGCTGGTTTTGGATGGAGCTTCATTGAGCGGCGGCGCAACGTTGGCCAACAGCACCATTACCTGGGCAACGGGTCAGACGCTGCAACCGGGCCAATCGCTTAGCCGGACAGCGACGTTTACGGTAAGCAGTACGGCCGTTGGCACCATTTTCCTCACAGCCACGGCCGATTCACCCAACATGGACGAAGCCCGGCAGGATATAGCTTCTCTGAATGTTACCGAGGTGGTGGGTTGTGACTTCGTTGATGGTTTTGAGACGGGTAATTTGAGTGCGGCGTGGGAAACGGCCGTAACCAACGAAGGTCGCGTACGGGTCCTGTCTGCTTTGCCACACAGCGGTAATTACAGCGTTGTGCTCGATGACAGCGTGGCGGGTGGCGCCGTTTCCGACGCGGCCATCATCCTCACGGCTGATCTCACAGGACAATCTGAAGTAGAACTTAACTTTAGCTGGTACGATTTGGGTGATGAATATGACGCTGCGCGTGACGGTGTGTTTGTGCGGGAACAACCAGAGGCTGCTTGGGTAAAAGTGTATGATTTTGCAGGCAGTTTCCACGATGACTATCAGACGGGTTTGGTTGATTTAAAGGCCGCAGCGACCAACAATGGTTTAACCTTAACGGAGCGCTTCCAGATAAAATTTAGCTTCTATGATAACTTCTCTTTTACCCCGGAAAATATTAGCATAGGCGATGGTTACGGCATTGACGATGTAAGCTTTAGCTGTGTACCCAGCGGTTTGAGCGCATCACAGAACGTGGATAACCAGAAGCCACAGCCAGGGGACGCACTTAATTTTCAGGTTATTGTGACCAATAATGAAACCATTACGGCGACCAATGCAGTTATTAATTTTTACCTGGCAGATGGGTTGTTGCTCAATGGCAATGTAGTGGTTGAGACGGAAACGGCCGTTTCTGGCAGTTTGGGCAGCGTGCCTCCGTTGGTGGCCAGTGGTTTAACCATCGGGCCGGGCGAGCAAGTAATTATCACCATCCCCACGATTCTGGCCGAGAATTTGCAGCCAGGCACAATTTTGGAAAACGTGGTGATTCTCAGCAGCGATGAATTTGGCAGCCCTCCGCCATTCACCCAGAAAATTGTTGTTAGTAACGGTAATTTTGAGGTATTTCTGCCGATGGTTATTCGCTAATATAGCTTCATCGGCTTGAGCCAGACAGATGCCACAGGGCAAACGACTTACATTTTTCGCCGACGGTACACTGTAGTAGCTCCTTAAACAGAACAGACCGGGTCTTTTTCAGCCCGGTCTGTTTTTCTTTACAGCTATGTTTTGCTAGCGGGATTGGCTAAAGTGAGCCTTGAGCAAGTCTGCCAAAGCTGGTTGGCCGATGCCCTGGTATTCATAGCGGACTCGCTGGCTGGGCAGCTTGATGTTAATCAGCTTGCCCAGGTCAATGGGCGTGGCGATGATAACCAGTTCTGCATCTGATTGGTTGATGGTTTCTTCCAAATCGGCAATTTGGTCACCGCCGTAGCCCATTGCGGGCAGCACAGCTCCGGTGCCAGGATATTTTTGGTAGGTGGCCGCAATGGAACGAACAGCAAACGGCCGTGGATCCAGAATCTCTGCCGCGCCAAACTTTTGGGCAGCTACCACGCCTGCGCCGTAAGCCATCTCCCCGTGCGTGAGCGTGGGTCCATCTTCTACAACCAGTACACGCTTACCGCGAATTGCGGCCGGATCATCCACAAAAATGGGCGAAGCGGCCTGGATGATGGTGGCATTAGGGTTCACAGTGCGGATATTTTTCTGCACGGTGAGGATGTTTTGGAAATCGGCCGTATCGACTTTGTTAATGACAACGGCCGCTGCCAAGCGCAAATTTGTCTCGCCTGGATGATAGCGCAGCTCATGCCCCGGCCGGTGCGGATCTGTCACCACAATGTGAAAGTTAGATAGGTAAAAGGGCAAATCGTTGTTGCCACCGTCCCAGATGATGATGTCCGCTTCTTTTTCTGCTTCGCGCAAAATAGCTTCGTAATCTACCCCGGCATAAATGACCGCGCCACGCTCCACGTATGGTTCATACTCCTCGCGCTCCTCGATGGTGCAGTCGTGTCGATCCATGTCTTGATAAGTGGCGAAACGCTGTACAGCTTGGGCCGCCAGGTTGCCATAGGGCATGGGGTGGCGAATGGCAACCACGTTTTTGTAACCCAGCTCATTTTGCAGCACGTTGAGCACGTAGCGTGAGGTCTGGCTTTTGCCACAGCCGGTGCGCACGGCACACACCGAAACAATCGGTTTGCTTGATTTAAGCATGGTCAGGCGCGGATTCATCAGGCGGAAGCCAGCGCCCGCAGCCAACACGCGAGAGGCAATGTGCATGACGTACTCGTGCGAAACGTCGGAATAGGAAAAATACACATCGTCAATCTGGTGCTGGCGAATCAGTTCTTCTAGCTGATTTTCGGGGAAGATGGGAATGCCTTCGGGGTAGAGTGGCCCAGAGAGTTCAGGCGGATAGCGACGGCCGTCTATGTTGGGGATTTGCGTGGCGGTAAAAGCCACCACTTCCACCTGATCGTTGTTGCGCAGGGCGGTGTTAAAGTCATGAAAATCGCGACCAGCCGCACCCATGATGAGCACTCGCTGGCGGTTTTGCGTAGTCATAAAGACCTCCTCAGTAAAGAAATGTGGGTTGGCAAAGGGTGAATTTCACCGTTTGCTTGTGCCCAGTTTATCTACCGAAGGGGGTTTTACTGCTAACGAACGTCACGCCTTGCCGTGTAGTTTGTCAGGTGTTTAGCGGGTGCGGGGAAGGGTGAAAAAGAACTGGCTGCCTTGCGCTGGTTCACTTTTGAAGCCGACTGTGCCGCCCAATTTGTCCACAATACGCCGCACGATGGAGAGGCCAAAGCCGTGGCTGTTTTTGGCAAGGCGGGGGCGTTTCAGCTCATCAAATAGCTTGTCGCTGAGCTCTAGCGGGATGCCGGGGCCGTTGTCTTTTACCCAATAGCGGATCATGTTGGTAGAGTAAGGCTCGCAGCTAATGGTGATCACGGGCGCTTCGCCACCATATTTTAGCCCATTGCTCAGGTAGTTGGCCCAAATTTCTTCAACCCAGGGCTGGTAGCCAACGGCCGTTTCCCACGTGTCTGGCAGGATGATGCGACCTTGATGTTGTTCGATCATCGGCTGCAAGCGCAGCAGGACGTTGCCAAGGGCCGTTTCCATGTTGATGGGCCTGAGGTTCACTTCCGTTTTGTCGATGGTGGCCAACAGCAGTAAGGCATCTATGATCTGCGACGCAAATTCGGCCGATTGTGCCATTTTCTCCAGGATATTGGTGGGCAGCATATCCGGCAATTCCTCTGCTTGCATCTCCAGCAACAGCTCAGAATAGCCCAACAGGGCGGCAACCGGCTGCTTGAGGTCATGGGCTACAGAGCGTGCATAAGTGTCAAGTTCGGCCGTTTTTTGTTTGTAGATTTTGGCTTCTTGCTGGACGCTTTTGGTTTCATGCACAATTTGCAGCTGGCGCACATGCCGATCTGCCTGCTCGCGGTAGACCTTTTTGTCCAGTTCGTGAAACTTTTCAAAGTGTTCTAATGCTTCGCTGGGGAGATCAAGGTTTTTGTATGCCTGGGCCAGGGTGCGATGGCAGGCGGCTAGTTCTGCCTGATTTTGCAGCTGTTCGGCCAAGTTGGCGGCTCTTTGTAAAAAGGGCAGAGCATCCTCGTATTTGCCCTGATGCGTTAGTGCTTCGCCAATTTTCCGAATGCTGTATGTTTCTACATAGCGAAATCCTAGGGAGCTGGCTAATTCCGCACTTTCTTCCAGATAGCGCCGTGCCTGAGAAATATCACCCTTATCCAGGTGTAGTTCGCCGAGCGTACATAGGGTGTTGGCCTCTACCATGGTGAGGTTATGCGCTTGAGCAACTTGCAGGCTTTGTTGGGCCTTGGTAACGGCCGTATCCAATTCCCCCAGTGCCTGATAAGACATCGCCATATTGTTGAGCACCGCGGCTGTTGAGGATTCGCGCCCTAGCTGCTGGTGGATTTCGAGCGCTTTTTCGTACTGCGCCAGCTCCTCCTGAAAATCCCCTAGAAAATGATAGAGAATGCCCAGGTTCACAAAGATGTTAGCTTTTTCAGCGTTAACCGCTTTCCCAATTTGCTCAAGCGCCTGAAAATAAAAGTTAAGGGCTTCTTTATGCTCACCTAAATCTTTGTACAAGGAGCCTAAGAGGATAAAAAGAGAGGGTGTTGCTTTTACGCTGTTACGATTCTCCGCCATTGAATAAACCTGCATCGCTTGTTTTATGGCGGCTTCAACATTGCCCAAACGTAAATTGCAAATGGCTAAGTTGAGTAAACTGCTGTAGAGGCCATGCACGTAGGGTGGGGGCAGTTGGGCCAATTCATATGCTTGCTGGCTGTAGGCTAAACCTTGCTGGGGATCTCTGTCTGAGAGGAGGCGGGCATGCTGATTGAGGAGATCAATCTTTTCGATCGAGCTGCTCATCGCTTCAAGCTGTTCTTGAACTTCTGGTCCCGCTTGCAATGCCACGTCTTGCCTTCCCAACCTTATTTAATAACGTCGTCATTATAGAGAAATCACTACCAATTGTACATAACAAACTGGTAAACGTGACCTTCTATGGTGCTTGAGAAGCGCTAGATTTGTTAGCAAGTGGCGCTGCGTGTGAACTCAGTTGCAAAAACCCACAGGCACAGATGAAACAATCAGGGTTGGAGTGAATGTTGCTGATATTGTTGGTGTTAGCGTGGCTGTTGGCAGTGGTGTTGAAGTCACTGTAGACGACACTGTGCTCGTTGGCAAAAGCGTTGCTGTAGACATGGGTTGTACTGTTGGCGTAGACGTAGGCAGCGATGTTGAAGTTACAGTTGGTGACAGTGTGGCGGTTGGAAAAAGGGTAGTAGTGGCTGTGGGTTGCGCCGTTGCCGTGAAAGTGGGTAGCAGTGTTGCGGTTACAGTTGATGATAGTGTGACCGTCGGAAAAAGGGTAGCAGTGGCTGTGGGTTGCGCCGTTGCCGTGAAAGTGGGTAGCAGTGTTGCGGTCACAGTTGGTGATAGTGTGACCGTCGGGAAAAGGGTAGCAGTGGCTGTGGGTTGTATCGTTGCCGTGGAAGTAGGCGGCAGTGTTGCGGTGTTGGTTGGCGAGAGTGTAGCTGTAGAGGTTGGTGGCAATGTTGAGGTAGATGTAGGCAGCAATGTTGATGTGGGGGTTGTCGTAAATCTGGGATTGCTTGGCTTCGTTGGCAAAGGTTCTCTGTCAATTGTTTCATCTTTAGCAACTGCCGTAACGATAGTTGTGGCTACAGCATTGTTGTTAAAGCATTGAAAATGGAATTCAAGGCCATACGCGCCAGCAGCTTGATGATACTGCGCCCAATTATGTGATGAAACCCCAATTTGGCTGGGTTCAAATTCGTGAGCAATCCCTAACTCATCAAGCTGAATACTCAGGTTGTCACTGCCGCCACCCTGACCTGCTGCTCCATCACCACTGCCATCCACCAGCCGAATTTGCAGCGCATTTGCTAGAATGTCAGCGGCTTTTACTTCTGCAATGGTTGAAATTTGGTTGGCTGGCTCATGTGGACCAATGCTGGGATTACCTATCGCCGATCCAGGAATTGATTCATAGGCTGCCCCAGCGTAAGCAATGGTTGAGCAGAACTGGTCAGGGTGATTAAAGGCTAGCTTGAGTGCGCCTCGTCCTCCCATAGAAAATCCTTCGATAGCACGGCCGTTTCGATTGTCAATCGTGCGAAAGTTGGCATCCACGAAGGGAATGATATCTTCCATGATGACCGATTCGGAAAGGATGGGAAAGTTAGAACTGGGGCCATAGTCGGTGCTATCGCTCCAATCATTGTAAAAGCTCTGTGCACCACCGTTGACCAAGACAACGATTGCTTCGTCTGTTAATCCATTATCAATCAAGCCCGGCAGACTACCGTTGCTGTTAAATAGGTCGCTGCCGCTGAAATAGGAAAGATAATTGTATTCATCGCCGTTAAGACCATGTAGTAAATAAATCACGGGATAGTCGAGGCTATTGTTGTTGTAGTTGGGCGGAGTGTAAACGTTAATACCCACAGAGTTGTTAGGCAGTTTAAGGTTATTGCTCTCTAAGGTGCAATGTTTGATTTCTCCATTGCCGTCACTGGGCAAAGGGCGACTGCCCATGTTCCAGTAGTTGTCCTCATTGCGAACAAACCCTGCTTGAACAGGCTCGTTTTTAATGAGGGTAACCATAAGTACGGCAGCTAATACAAACAAAAGACCCACGAGACGGAATCTGGCAAAAGAAAACATGTTGAAACCCCTGGAACGCGATTGGTAGAACTTACAGATTACTATAAGTAAAACTTATTTAAGATTGCAACGTTTCAGGGGTCTTTTATTATTTTTTATTAATAAACGCAACGTCTTTTTCTAAAAATGCACCAAATTGCTGCGATGCGGCGACAAGAGCGTCCTGCTCATTGGGGGAGAGGGAAGGGTAAAGGGTAGCTTCAACGGTTGCTCTGTTTTTCTGCAAGCTGCGGCGGCAGGTGCCAACGACCTGCCCATCCAGCACCAGAATGTAAGTGAGCGCGTTGCCCAAGTTGCCTAGGCGGGCCTCGGTCTCTTCATTCATAATGGCGCGGCGGTCTTTGTAGCCGATGAAATATTCATCAAAAACGGACAGAATGTAGGCGCGGGACGGCCGTTTAACTTCAGTGGGGATCTCAGGGGAAAACCAGTACGTTTGGCCGTCAATTTCCGCCTGTTCCAGCTTCTTTTGCACGATGTCCAGGCCCGTACGGCCGTCTGCCAGCGTCAACCCCGACCAGTTGGCAAAATCGTACTCTGTGGCTGGGCCGTGGCTTAAAAAGAAACGGCGAGTGAGTTCAGCCAAAGCTTCATCATGGGTTCGCTCTGTGGCAGGCGATACCCATTCTTCCAGCAAGGCATAGGTGAACTGATTGCCGCGCCGGGGGCCGTTACACAAAATGCCGTCCAGCTCGGCGCTCATCACGATGTACGTCAGGCGTCGCCCCGATTCGGCATTTTTGATGCCTGCTTGTTGCAGTGCTTCCCCCAGCTCATGGCGCGTCAGATAACGGCCGTTCTGCAATGCCTTCGCCAACACCTCGTAGCAGCGATGGCGCGTTTTTTCGTCCAGTTCCGTCTGGCGGTATGCAGTACCATTTTTGGCGTGGACGCGCGGCCCGGTTAGCTGAAGCAGCCAGCGGATGTCTTCTGGGGCGACAAAATGCCAGGTAGGGCGCAAAACGTGGGTGCGCAGGATGGCCCCCGTGTTGTAAGCGGCGTCTAAATCAGCTTCCACCACATTGGGCAGGCGCAGGCCGAGCGCCCATTTGGCGCCGTAGTAATCCTGGGCTTGAACGGCCGTTAACCACCGCACCACATCTACCGGCTCATTTAATGGCGCTGAAGCAAGATGCTGACAGCGCAGTCGCAGTTGGGCTATGTTGGATAGTTTCATAGGCCCCATACACCGATTACAAATCCAGCCAGGGCGCCGCCTGCCACGCCAACAGCCAAAATTGGGATATAGGAACGAGTGATAATGGCGCTGGGAAGGCTAACCAAAACACTAACGATGATCCCCTGAAGCCAGGGCGCCACGGGCAAGTTGGTCGCCCCGATTAATGCACCAATGGCAAAACGGTCAAAAAATGCGCCGGTCATAGCTACCCGTTTGTCAGCTGCGTCAGGAAATGAGATGGGGATCATAAGCAGCACATCGATTATTCCAAAAAGAATACCAACAACTATTCCTAACAGAATGCGGTTCATTTTGGTCTCCTAATGCCAGAATATTTGGTTGGCACTCAGAAATCTATGCTAGCGAATACTCTTTTGTTTCCGCTAAGTGATAGGTGACGATGGCGATTAACCAGCCCATAATTGTAGGTGCTGAAATCTACAGGAGGGCAAAATGTCAATCGCCATCACTCAAACTATACATGTTTTACAAATAATCGTACAAACCGTACCCGTGGGTACGAATCTCGCACTTTTACAATTGATGTGGACGATTCTAAATGGCTCATTTGTGCAAAGCCGAGGCGCGATTTTCCCCGCCTTGAAAGCAAATGGGTTTTCATCGGAAGAAAGCCGACGGATATGGAGAGCCTTCCGTCATGGTGTCTGGTATATCAATGAATGCCTTGCCCGATGGCACAGCTATGTTTTGTCTGAAGGAAAATGGCAAAGCCATGAATATGAAGGGTATCGACCAGTTGCCGTTGACTGGACAGCATTTTGGCGGTTCAAACTTAAAGGATGGACGGGAAAGATGTTTCACAGCTTGGCAGGACGAGCACTATGTGGTGTTGGTTTTGGTGTTATTTGCCAGGTTGGGCAGGTTGACGGGCAACGCATTCCGCTGCTACGTCAAATCATTCGCACCAACAAGAAAGACCGAAGCGAAGCCACACTCAAAGCTGATACCTTGCGCTGGGTCAAGCATCATTTGGCTGAGGGCGAAGTGGCGATTGCCGATGCGGGTGTGGAAATCAGTGACATGCAGGCGGTTGGTATGGGGCAATATGTGATTCGGCTGGCCCTTAACTGCACAGGTCGTCGTAATTACTTGCCAGAATACAAAGGACGCGGCTGCCGACCCAAATGGGGTGAAAAAGTCCGCCCCTTGCCACGCACCCATCTGGAAAAAGAGATAGAAGCGACTCCACCTGATAGAGAAGAAGTCATTCATTTTCAGGGGCGCGAAATCGTTGCCCAGGGCTGGGTTGAGTTGATTCCATCAACATACAAACCGGGGCAAGCACCTGAAACCTTCACGTTTTGGGTTTTCTTCGACCCTTTGTATGACAAGCCGCTGGTTTTGGGAACCAATCTGCAGCAGGCAGACCCTTTGACCATCTTCTGCCTGTATCAAGACCGGTGGTCGGTAGAGCAAATCCCGTTGGTAGCCAAGCAGATGTTAGGCTTGCACCGTCAATTCGTCTTTGCTCCAGAGTCTTGTGCTCGTTTGCCAGAACTGGCTTTATTGATGGCCAATATCTTGACCTATCTGGTGACCGTCTTACCCCCGATGCCAACTGGCTTTTGGGATAGACGCCCAAAAAAACATCTGGCCGTCTGCGTCGGGTCTTAGCGGGCGAGTTTTTTCCTAAAGATACCCTCTCTGACCCCCAACTTCGCAAAAAAGCATCGGTTACGGCGCATTTGCCCAAGGGAGTAGCGGCGCATCGGCGGCAAAAAGCGCCGACTTAACCATTCACATCAATTTGACACGGTTTTACAACCGATTTTTCAATGTTCACCGCTTTGAGCTATCGCTCAAAGTCTTTTGTCAATGCCGCGTTAGCGGAAACTAGAGATACTCGAATTCGTAAAAATGTTGGCCATCCTCGATGAGAATCGCCATTTTGCCGCTGAGGCCAACCAGTTTGCCCGTGCCGGAATCAGGCACGACTTCCAAAATGAGGCGCTGCCCTTCGGCTTCGGAGATGCCAAAGTGTTGCAGCACAAAGCTACCTTTTTTGCCGTGCAAACTGCCGCTGACCTGTTCAATCGCCACATACCCGGCCGAACCTTCCGTGGGCGTCAGGGCGGAGAGCATTTCACCCTGGCTTTGAGCGGTCAAATCGCCCTGAAAGGTTTTGTCAATGGATAGGCGACCCAGGTTAACACCATCACTGCCAACGGCATAGGGTTCCAGGGGAAGCAGCTTAATTTCAAATGTGCCAGTTGCTTTCATTTTATGTGTCCTTTAGTTGAATTGGTGACTTACGTAGATTGGACCAATTTTAGTCGAGAATAGTTTGCTGACTCTGCAGTTAAATTGGTCCAATCTTTGAGCTAATTGCGTAAGTCTTGAAATGTTTACTTCCGGGTTAAAACGATGACAGGGATGACGCGCGTGGTGACTTTGCGCGCGTACTCAGCGAAGAAATCGTATTTGGCAGCGATTTTATCGTACAGTTGGCTGCGTTCCGGTTCCTCGGCTACTGTGGCTTGGACGGGCAGCTCTTCAGTGCCAACTTCAATGCGCACGTCCGGGTTGGCGACAAGGTTGTAGTACCAGTCGGGGTGGCTGGGGGCACCAGCTTTGGAGGCGATGATGATAAAGCGGTCGCCATCGGGCATGTAAACCAGGGGATTGATGCGGGGCTGGCCGCTTTTGGCTCCGATGGTGTGCAGTAGCAGTAGTTGTTTGTCTGCAAAAAAGCCACCAACCTGGCCTTCGTTGGCGCGAAATTCTGCGATGACTTGTTTGTTTCGATCGTTTGGCTCACTCATAGGTTCATTTTCCTTAGGTTATTGAGTTTCGTTAAATTGGGCCTGTAATTTCTTGGGGGCAATCAAAAACCAGCCACTGCGGATGTAAAACTGCAAATCCTCATCGCTGATTTGGTTGAGGTCGATGCCAATCCAGCCGCGCACGCCGACGTAGGGTGGCTTGAAGAACGTTTCAGGTTGCGTTTCAACCAGCACTTCTTGAAGGCCGGGCGAAGCGGGCAACCAGACGGCGATACGGCCGTCTTCATGATGATCGTCGGCAAACATCACAAATACCTTCTTGCCACGCACAAAAAAAGTCGGTTCGCCATGCGAGAGGCGTTCGCTGGTTTCCGGGAAGGCAAAACAGAGTTTGCGCACGCGCTCAAGCTGCTGTTCGGGTGTCACGGGCTTTATAACCTTAAGACCTGGGCCACACGCTGTGCCAGCAAAGCGACGGAAGCCGCTTCAGCGCGTATGCAGATGGGAATTTGGGCCGATTGGCTTTCGTGCAAAATGGTTTGGTTGATTTTGGCGTCAAAATCGAGAAATTTCTGCCACATTTTTTCTGGGTTAGGGAATTGGTCAAACATCGCCTTCATTTCCAACCGTTCGGGCGTTTCTTGCCAAACTTCACTGCTAGTGAAGCCGGGACGCGAGAGGCAAACCATTTGGCTGGCGGGGAAGGCTTGGGCGGCAACGGCCGTATTCACAATCCCGCCATCAATTAACAGCCCGGCATCCAGCGGCAGCTTTTCCAAATCTTCCGCTAGCAAGTCGAGGTATTCAGGAACGGCCGCCTGGTTAAACGCGTCAAACTCCGCCCAGCTCATCTCTAGCAGCCAGGCCAACCCGTTGGGGGCCGCGGCCCACTCGCTGTTGACGGGATGGCGTGCGGGGGAGAAACGGCTGTGGTATTCCCCGTAAATATGGGCATCCATGTCGTAAATTGGCAGGTTGTACTGCTGGGCCAACGCCTGGCAGATGGTTGTTTTGCCAGAGCCGGAGCCGGAGCCGCCAACCAGCCAATAAACATTTGGGCGATTGGCCAATTTTGTATTGGCGGCGGCTAATAACGCTTCGTTTACCACAAATCTGTTTGTCATTTCGTTTGAGATTACTCTTTGGCTGTGCCGACCCAGCCGGGAGCAGTGCCCACATTTTGCCCGAGAAACAAGGCCAGTTGGGCGGCGTGTTCCTGCACGTGGCGCAGGTTGTAGAGGTGCAGTTCGCCCACGCTTTCGATGCGCCAATTGGGGCGCACTTGCTGTGGGGCCATAAAATCGGTCATCGCTTCAATGGTGGTGCGGCATTTGGAACGGCCGTATGCCAAATACTCCCGCAGCTCTTCCTTCGTGTAAACCCGCTCTGGCAGCCGCCCAGACTCAAACTCCGACAGGGTAAACGGGGCAGGCGGGGCAAAATTTTCGGCCGTTTCCGAGAGATAAAAGTCTAGCCAGAAGAGGCAATGGTAAGCAATGCACCAAAACTCCGCAAATTCAGGGATTGAGTCAGGAAACAGCCGCGCCTGCCACAGCTCATCCGGGCACGCCTCAAGGGCATTGTCCAGCATGTCAATGGCTGCTCCAAATTGCTGCCAGATGATTTTGTTCCAGCTCATTTTTATTATGCTCCTGCCGAATTACCGCCTATTATTGCCGCCACGGCTTCTACGTGTTCAAGCATATGCTCTGTGAGCATTTTTACCATCCCGCGAACCGTCATTTCGCCCACTATGTCACCTTTGGCATCCCCAAATTTTACAGATTGCTCCCACACGTCAGGAAAATGTGTCAACAGGTGAGCAATGTATTGCCTGTGTGCTGTCATCAGGTTAATGGCCGGTCCTATCTCGCGTTGTTCGAATGCTAACCCCTGTGCCCACGCTTCATTACCGGGGAATCCTTCAAATCGAACCATAACACCGGGCGTCGCGATGGCTTTTTTGATGCACAGGGACCAGACATCACAATCATCTGCGACGTGATGCACAATTTGGCGAACACTCCAGCCATCTATTTCGCTGACCCAATCTAAATCTGGCTCCGACAAGTTTTGGACCAAAGCCTGCATCTTGTCTGCGCTTGAGGTGAATGCGGACAATATTTCTTCGTTGGATGCTGATTGTTCTGCCATCGTTCTGTTTTCTCAATTTTTCAGTTGGTTACGGCCGTTTCACCACCACACAGCACTTTTTGAGATCATTTGTTTTGTCGTTCATTGCCGCGTTTGAAATTGCCCGTGGCTTTGGCCATCACCAATTGTGCTTCCTTGTGTTCCAGACCGGCAATTTGGGCCAAAAATTTCTGCGCGGGCTTGCCTTTCAGGATTTTAACCAGCTTGCCGTACCAGTAGATGAAAACCTTCTGGTCTTTGCCTTCCCGGTACGTAAAAACTTCGTCATCAAGGATATTTCGCTTATCGACGTTGCCCATATCGGCACTTCCTCCCTGCGCTTGTTTAAAGGTCTAGCGCCTCCAGGCCATGCATTCCGAGGAGCAAGGAAACCTCGCCACCATGATGCATATCATGTTCCATTACATGATAAATCACCCAACTGCGCGATAACTCATACACTTTACCATCCCATTCATCTGGGAAAGTTTGGGTGCACTCCTCAGGTGACCAGCGCTGCAAACATGCTTCGATGAATGACCAAGTCTCCTTAAGGCCCTGGACCAGCTCTGCCGGGCTACGTGCTGGCGAGTCACGTTGGCCCCACCACATATACGCATTCATCACTTCGTCATCTTCCTGCAAGGTGCCGCTAAACCAGCCGGCTCTGACCGAAATGATATGCTGTATCATCTGTCCCAGCGGCCACATTTGCGGGGCTGGTTGTAGGGAAAGTTGCTCATTCGTCAACGGTGCGACACAGTTGCACAACTTTTCATTATAAACTTGCCAATTCTCATAAATCACGTTTAGCGTCGATTGGTTTTGCTTCTGCATCTTTTCCCCTATGTTTTCTTGTCTATTACAATGCCATTGGCTGCAAAATTTCACGCAGGAACTGGCCCGTGTAGCTTTGCTCAACCTGGGCTATCTGTTCCGGCGTGCCTTGGGCGATGATTTGCCCGCCGCCTTCGCCGCCTTCGGGGCCGAGATCGATGAGCCAATCGGCCGTTTTTATCACGTCCATGTTATGCTCAATCACAATCACCGTGTTGCCTGCGTCCACCAGCCGGTGCAGCACATCGAGCAACTTTTGCACGTCGGCAAAGTGCAGGCCGGTGGTTGGCTCGTCCAAAATATAGACGGTGCGCCCGGTGGCCACGCGGCTCAGCTCTTTGGACAGCTTGATGCGCTGCGCCTCGCCGCCGCTGAGGGTGAGGGCGCTTTGCCCTAGCTTCACGTAATCCAACCCCACGTCGTGCAGCGTTTGCAGGATGCGGCTGATCTTAGGATGGTTGGCGAAAAAGTCCAGCGCGTCCTGCACGTCCATGTCCAGCACGTCGGCGATGTTTTTGCCTTTGTACTTCACGGCCAGCGTTTCGCGGTTGAACCGCTGCCCGTTGCATTCGCGGCACAGCACCCAGACGTCGGACAAAAAGTGCATCTCCACTTTGCGACGGCCGTATCCGGCACATGCCTCACACCGTCCGCCCTTCACGTTAAAACTAAACCGCCCCGACTTGTAGCCCCGCGCTTTTGCCTCGTTGGTTTGGGCAAACACGCTGCGAATCTCGTCAAATAGCTTCACGTAAGTGGCTGGATTGGAGCGCGGCGTCCGGCCGATGGGGTCCTGGGTGATGTTGATCACCTTGTCCAGATGCTCCAGGCCGTGCAGCGCTTTGTGTGGGCCGGGGGTGCTTTGCGCCTGGTGCAGCGCCCGGGACAGCGCTGGATGCAGCGTTTCGGAGATGAGGCTGCTTTTGCCGCTGCCACTGACACCGGTGACCACAATCATTGTGCCCAGTGGGAAGGTGGCGGTGACGTGGCGTAAGTTGTGCAGGCTGGCCCCGATGAGTTCGAGTTGGCCAATGTTGGGATTGCGGCGGGTACGGCCGTTTGGTGCCTCAATCCGCAAAGTTCCCGACAAATATTTGCCGGTCAATGAATCTGGATTGGCCTGCACCTGCGCTGGCGTGCCTGCGGCGATAATCTCGCCACCCTTTACACCTGCGCCCGGACCCAAATCGATCAGCCAGTCCGATTCCACCATCGTTTCTTCGTCATGCTCCACGACGAGAACGGTGTTGCCCATGTCGCGCAGCTGGTGCAGTGTATCTAGCAGGGCGCGATTGTCGCGAGCGTGCAGCCCAATCGACGGCTCATCGAGGATGTACAGCACGCCGACCAAGCCGCAGCCAATCTGGCTGGCCAGCCGAATGCGCTGCCCCTCGCCGCCGGACAAGCTCGGCGCGGATCGGTCCAGCGTCAGGTAATGCAGCCCCACGTTCAGCATAAATTGCAGACGGTCGCGAATTTCCTTCAGCACTTCTTCGGCAATTTCAAACTGCTCCTCGTTGAGTTGCGAGTTGCTAGTGGCTGCTGGTTGGTGTTTGCCATTACCGTTTACCGATAACCGTTCACCGATTACTGATGACTGATTACCGAGGCTTGTCACCCAGGCAAACGCCTCATCAATGGCCAACTGGCCCACCTCGTCCAGCGTCTTGCCGCCGACGGTGACGGCGCGGGCTTCAGGGCGCATCCGGGTACCGCCGCAGGTGTGGCAGGGGAGCTGGTTCATAAAGCTGGCGTACCAGCGGCGGGTGTATTCAGAGCTGGTTTGGTGGAACAGCCGGTTGATGTGAAAGACAATGCCGCGAAGCGGCCGTTTTGATTCACCCGACCAGGAAGCATCTTCGCTTTCGCTGGAATATTTGAAATGGATCAGCTCGTCGCCCGCGCCGTAAAACAGCTTGTGGCGGAACGATTCTGGCAGATCTTGCCACGGCGTGTCCAAATCCACACCAAAATGTTCAGCGATTGCTTTGAGCTGGGAGGTGGTCCACTTGTTTTTCTTCTTGCGCACGTTGCCATACCAGCGCAGCGCCCCATCCATGATGGACAGCATTTCGTCCTCGATGATGAGGTCCGGGTCCACCTGCATTTGCGTGCCAATGCCGTTGCAGTCGGGGCACATACCCAGCGGCGAGTTGAAGCTGAACAGCTGCGGCGACAGTTCCGGGAAGCTGAAACCGCAAGTGGTGCAGGCGTTGTGCTCGCTCAAGGTAATTGTTTCTTCGCCTAAATCAGCTAAGAGCAGTCCTTCGCCGGCGCGCAGCGTGGTTTCTACGGAATCGACCAGGCGGGTCATGAATGCTTCATCAAGTTCATCGGGTACAGCCAGCCGGTCGATGATGAGCTCGATGTTGTGCTTGTGTTTTTTGCTTAGATTGGGCAGCTTGCCGGAGAGATCGACCAGTTCGCCATTGACGCGGGCGCGGATGAATCCATCCTGCCGCGCCTGCTTGAGGGCGTCGGCGTGGGTGCCTTTGCGGTTGCGGGCGATGGGGGCCAGCAGCTGGAACTTGGTGCCAGCGGGCAGGGCAGCGAGTTGGTTGGCAATTTGTTGGGGTGTTTGGGGCGTAACGGCCGTTCCGCAATCTGGGCAGTGGGGTGTGCCAACCCGGGCAAACAGCACCCGCAAATAATCCATCACCTCGGTCACGGTGCCCACCGTTGAGCGCGGATTTTTACTCACGGCTTTCTGCTCAATGGCGATAGCTGGGCTGAGGCCAGTGATGGCGTCAATTTTGGGTTTTTCCATCTGCCCCAAAAACTGCCGGGCGTAGGAGGACAGGCTCTCGACGTAGCGCCGCTGCCCTTCGGCGTAAATGGTGTCGAAGGCCAACGATGATTTGCCGCTGCCGCTGACGCCGGTGAGCACCACCAGCTTGTTGCGGGGAATTGTCACGTCGATATGTTTCAAATTGTGTTGTTGTGCACCACGCACAACGATATTCTGGGGTTCCATAAGATGAAAATCCTTTACAAATTTTCGTGGTTTATCCGTTAATGGCCAACTACTTTTGCCAGTTTTGC
Source organism: Ardenticatenaceae bacterium (assembly GCA_020634565.1). GTDB lineage: Bacteria > Chloroflexota > Anaerolineae > Promineifilales > Promineifilaceae > Leptofilum. The sequence goes on along the minus strand of JACKBN010000002.1, from coordinate 509,506 downwards.
TTGAAATCGGTCTGGATACGCCTCCTGATAGCCCCACACATCCAGTTCGGGTAACGCCACGCCCTGGTTGTTGAGGAAGGTCGTAATATCAGTGCGGTGGGCAATGCCGTGGTAGACCAGGGACATGAAGATGAGCCGTGCCTGATAGTCAAAAGTCCAGCCGGGGGCCTCTTCATGCACGTTCTGGGTTGGAGGAACGTGCTGTATCGTGCTCATAAATGCCTCAGACACTTCAGCCGCAAAATCCGCCATTTGCGCCAGGCTGGGTTCGTCTTCCCATTTAAAGCTGGGCTGTGGGCCTGTGCCGTGAATCCGCTTGAGAAAGCCAGCCTCAGCCCGCAGTAGATGTTCAAACGTTTGCCTGATTGAACCCGCCGTGCCCTGAATATCAACGGTAAGCAAGCTCTCATCCAGTTTCAGGCAGATGGCCAGCAGCTGTTGGTTCGCCCACTGATTGTACCGGACGAATTCGATCAATGTTGGTTCAGGCTGCCTTGCCATACGCAAAGACTCCTTTCTCTGGGGTGGGTCGTTTAGGACATCTGTTCTATAACAGTTGGCGCAATTGTAGCATGACCGGGAAACGGCCGCTACTGCTCAACCTTAAACATTTCCAACATACTGGCAATTCCTGACATCTTTTGTCAGGTTCCGTGATGAAAGGAATTGGTTGGTGCGGTGAATTGGCTACTGTTTGCCAGCTGTGACGAGAAATACGCCAGGTAGTGGGAATGGATGGGTTATGGTTAGCCAATTGTTAGGCGTAAAAACAAGATGGCCTGTATGCTCATCCCATAACACCTGCTGTGGAGGAAACATATTGTGAATGAGCAAATTGAGAATAGCGGAACCTGGCGGAAATTTTTGCAGTTTCCCATCGTTAGAATCGTGATAGGTGCCATCAGCTTAATTGCAGCTGTGGGTATTGCTCAGATGGTTGTTGGTTTTTTGACTGCTGCCGATAGCCCACTGATGGCCCTGCTTGCTACGGGTCTGGTAATCCTGGTTGCCTTCCTTGCGTACGTTGCCTTTGTGCGAATCATGGAAAAGCGCGCTGTGACGGAGTTGTCGTTTGTGGGAGCGCTTCGGGAGACAGCCATCGGCATTGGTGTCGGCACTTTGCTCTTTGGAACGACGATTGGCATTTTGTGGCTGCTTGGTTATTACGATGTCGTTGGCGTGAATAAGTTAGCTGTTGTTGTGCCTGTGTTGACAACGGCCGTTTCTGCTGGAGTAATAGAAGAGCTGCTATTCAGGGGCATTTTCTTTCGCATCGTTGAAGAACGATGGGGCACCTGGCTGGCTTTAGGCATCACCTCGCTCTTTTTTGGGCTGATACACCTGTTTAACCCGAATGCGACGCTTGTGGCAGGGATCGCTATTGCCCTGGAGGCGGGGGTGCTTTTGGGTGCGGCTTACATCTTCACCCGCCGCCTTTGGCTGGCAATAGGGATTCATTTTGCCTGGAATTTTGTCCAAGGTGGCATCTTTGGTGTTGCTGTCTCCGGCAATGAAGCGCAAGGCTTATTACGATCCACGCTAACCGGCCCAGATTTTCTCTCTGGGGGTCAATTTGGTGCGGAGGCTTCCATTGTTGCCGTTGTTGTCTGTTTAGCGGCTGGCCTAATTTTGCTAAAGCAAGCTTCAAACCGCGGGCAGTTTGTCAAACCTGCTGCAAAAAACAGGCCTCAGGCGCAGACGATGACGCCACCTTTGCCAAATGAGTGATTCGGCAAAAAGACCTGGTGCGAGCAACTCGCTTTGAGTCTAAATCCACTCAGCAACGGCCGTTTTCTCGTCCGTCACATTGCCCGTGTTTAGCGTAGATTTGGGTTCTAGCAGGAGCAGCTGCACTTCTTCGGGCGCTACTGGGCGGTGCTCCACGCCGCGCGGCACGATGATGAATTCGCCTGCTTCCAACCACACATCTTTGTCACGGAACTGCATTTGCAGACGGCCGTTTAGCACCAAAAACAGCTCATCCTCATGCTCGTGGTGGTGCCAGACAAACTCCCCCTGAACCTTCACCAGCTTCACGTGTGCATCGTTCAGCTCCCCCACAATGCGCGGATGCCAATGGTCGTTAAACAGCGTTAACTTTTGCGCCAAATTTACTTTTTCCATAATTGTTCCTCTTTTTTATTACGAAGGGACGAAGAAACAGAGGAACGAAGGAAAAAAATCTTCCCTTTGTTCCTTCTTCCCTTCGTGCCTTCGTATAAATCCCTTCCCCTCTCACCAAAATTTTGACAATTAAATTTACCTGGTCTATACCTTGCACCTTCATCTTTGACCGTTATGGATTTGGAGAACGCCTAATTTTTTCTCTGCGTTCTCCGCGCTCTCCGCGGTTAAATATTTTTCAATAGAGCAAGGATTGGCATTATGGCGCAGGAAAAATTAGACGCAACCGTTCATCTCTTTTGTGGCTTGCCCACTTCGGGCAAAACTACGTTTGCCAAAGAGCTGGAAGAAAATCACAAAGCCATCCGCTTTTCGCTGGATGAGTGGATGATCAATTTGACCGATGCCACCATTTTTGATGCAGAATATGGTGAGATGGCCCAGAAGCTAAAGGAGCTGTTTTGGCAAACGGCCGTCCCCCTCCTGCAACAGGGCACCGATGTCATCCTCGATTGGAGCTTGTGGAGCCAGGAACGCCGCCAAAAATGGATCGGCCGTATTACCGAGATGGGCGCTGATTACACCCTCTACTACCTCAATATTCCCCCCGTGGTGCTGCGCCAACGGCTAGAGGCGCGCAACGCCGCGCTGCCGCCCGGGGCGCACGCCATCCCCGTTGCTGAATTGGATCGCTTCATTCCCATTTTTGAGCCACCCACACCCGAAGAAAATCTTAATGTGGTGCAAATTTACCTGGGGCAAGATGGTCCCATCCACAACCCGCATCTGGAAGGTGATACCTTCTTTTGGCAGGGGAACGAAACTGGCGTGCTGTTGTTACACGGCCTGACGGCGACCACCGCCGAGGTGCGCCTGCTGGCCGAAAAGCTGCACGCGGAAGGGTACACCATCTCCGCGCCGCTGCTGCCTGGTCACGGCACCCATCCCGACGACCTCAACGAAACGACCTGGCACGATTGGGCCTGGGCGGCCGAAAAGGCGTACCAATATCTGGCCACGGTGTGCGATCAGGTGTTTGTGGGCGGCGAATCAACGGGGGGCGCGTTGGCACTCTATCTGGCGGCGCAGCACAAAGAGATTGCGGGCGTGCTGTGCTATGCGCCAGCCATCAAATTGGCCATTCCCACGCATAACATGGTGCGGCTGTACGTGGCCGCGCCGCTGGTCAACTCAATGCCCAAGGACAATGTGGGCAGCAATGAATTTTGGCAGGGCTACCGCGTCAATCCGCTGCGGGCGGTGATGGAATTGGTGCGGCTGGGGCTAGAGGTGCGCCGCCAACTGCCTGAAATCAGCCAGCCGGTGCTGGTGATGCAGGGGCGCAATGATAAAACGGTCTCCGAAGATGTGGGCGAGATTATTTTGGAGGGCGTTTTGTCGGAGCGGGCAGAGCAGCATTGGTGGGAGAACTCTGGCCACGTCATTTTGCTAGAAGGCGAGCTGGATGAGATTACGGCCGTTACCCTCGACTTCATGCAAACTATCATATCATCGTAGCCGCAGTTTCTTACTGCGCAAAATTTCGCGGTAAGAAACCGCGGCCACAAGAACTTACCCAAGCGTTTCGTTCAGGAATGCCAATGTGCGTTCCCAGGCTAATTCGGAGGCTGCCGCATCATACGCATCGGGGCGGGACGGTTCAAAGAACCAGTGGCCGGTGTTGGGGTAGATGTGGAAGATGGTGGGACGGCCGTTTTCTTGCAGCGCTTTCTCAAATTCATCCCGATAGTCGTCATCTTCATACTGGTCATTTTCTGCAAAATGGCCCAGGTAGCTGGCTTGTGTGTTGGTGTGGTTCGTCCAGCCGAGGCCGTAAAACAGCACAACCGCGCTCACCTGCTCCGGTTGGGCATGGGCCAGCCAAATACCAAACATCGCGCCCAGCGAAAAGCCAATGACACCAATCGGCCCAGGTAAACAGGCATCGTGGTTCTGCAAGGCAGCGGCTGCCGCCTGGACGATGGCTCTGGCTGCATCTTCGTCCAGTGCATCGGCGTATTCCCCTGCCTGCTCGATGGTGGTGGCAATACGGCCGTTATACAAATCCGGAGCCAGCGCCACAAATCCTGCCTCTGCCAGCCGGTCAGCCACGTTTTTGATGTCCTCATTCAGGCCCCACCAGGGATGCAGCACCAGTACGCCGGGGCCACTGCCGCTGGCTGGCACGGCCAGATGGGCGTTCGCTTCTAAATTATTAGCTTCTATTTTCATGTTTTTCCTCCATGATCATTGCTTTATGAAGCAGTTTGTAGTGCGTTGAAAATGCGCACGATTTGCTTGAGGTGTGCCCGTTCATGACGAGCCATGCCATCTGCGTGAGAGAGCAGCGTCTGTTCGAGAGGTTTTCCTGCCCCAATGAGTGTGTTTGTGCGTGTCCAGTCTGTAGGTTGTAACGACTCTAACCGGGCCAGCAGCTTTTCCCGTTGATTGGTAAAGGCAGTCAGCGAAAGTTGAAATTCCTGTTCGAGATAATCTGTACTTTTGATCCACGTGCGCGGATTCTTGGCTTTGATTGTCGGCTTATCCTGGGCGAGGATCGTCAAAATATAGTAGTCGCCCCAGACATCACTGCATGCCCGCAGGTGAGCAAAGATATCGTTGATTGACCACGCATCTGCATTGGGGGCGGTCTGTAATTGGCTTGGTGTTAATCCGGCGGTAAGCTCGGCCAGCCGTGGCGGGGTACCCTTTAGAATTGTCAGTATTTGGTCAATGGGGAGGTATTTGTTTGGCATATGGCCTCTCCTTACGAAGGCAAAACTAGCTCAAAACTGCGTTCGCCGAGGCGCTGGCCGTTGACCTGGATTTCTACGAGATGGGTGCCGGGGTAGTAGGTGCGGGTGGTGATGGGCTTGATAGGATGGCTTTTTTCGATGGTGAGCGATTGGTTGGGGGCGAGTACGGCCGTTTTCAGCTTAAACACCTTGCCACTCGTTTGTCCATTTGCCTTCATAAAATGAATCACAAAGTCGATGACCAGATTTTGCTCATGCTCTGCTTTGCTTTGCAGCGTGAAGCTAAGATTGAGCTTGTCGCCGAGGTGCAGCGGGTCGGGCGAGACGACAAATTCATGAAGGGCAACTTGCGGTGGCCCGTAGCCCAGCACGGCCAGCGCGTCCGGATCGCCATCTTTCACCAGGGTGCGCAGGGCGCGTTGTACAATCCAGCGACGCTCGGGCGAGCCATCGGCCCACCAGCGGGCGCAGGTTTGAATGACCAGCTGTGGATGATCCTTGGCAATGTCGTTGAGGTGGTTGCTGACTGATCGGCGCACATATTCGGAAGGATCATCCTTGAGTTTTTCCAGCAGCGCCAAACTTGGGCTGGGGTCGTCGATGAAGGCGACCAGGCGACCCGCCCAGGGCAGGCGCGGGCGGGTGCCTTCGCTGACCAGTCGGCGCACATGCGGGTTTTCGTCTGTGGCCCAGCTGTGCAAAATGGCCAGCATTTGCTCTTGATGGTGGATGAGGAACGGCCGTATCGCAAATTCGGCCGTGTGTCGTTTGGTAATCTCGTGCATCGCCCGCACGCCCACGTCAAAATCTTCCAAACCAAACGTTTCGATGAACTGGGCAATCGGCCAATGATGCCAGCCGTCAGCAAACACGCCATCTTCGTCGCTAAGTTCCGCACCTAGTGCCGCTTCCAGCACCGCCCAGGCGTTGGCAAAACCTGCGGGCAAATGGTCGCGCAGCGCCTGGACAAACACGGTGGAGCGCTGCTTCATTTCCAGGCCATCTAGCTGCGGGGCAATCTGGTTCACGAAAGCGTCGGCAGGAAATTGGGGATGAACGGCCGTAATCATCGTGGCCATCCGTCGTGCCAATTCTTCATCAAAATAATCTTTGAATAGTTTATTTTCGCTCATAGTTTTGTGATTTGTCTTTATTGGAACAATTGTTCTGATTTTACGCGCGCTGTGGTCAAAAGGCAAAATTCTCTGGCCGAACTCCGTCTACCACTCGCCGGCGTAACGTGTGTCGTACGGCCGTACCAACGTTTCCAGTAAGAAATGCTTCAGCTCGATCAGCTGACGCAGGTGCAAAATATCGTGAACCACCCAGGAACCCAGCATATCGCCCGCCTGAAAATCACCCATAACGGGATGCGTCTCGGTTTGGTCCAGGTTGGGATGATCCAGACTGGCCAGCCAGGCTAACGACTTTTGTCGCTCGTCGAGGAAGTTTTGCAAGGAACTGGACAAATCACGCGCATTGTACTGGCGCGAAGTGACCCAGCCCTGTGGGTCTGTGGGAGGCCACGGCTCGCCAGGGCGGTGCAAAATGTAATCCAGCCGCTGTCGAAAATCTTCGCGCTCTTCGTCGTACAGATGGTTTAACACTTCCAGAATAGACCAATCGCCGGGGGAGGGCTTTAGTTTGGCCTGGGCTTCGGTGATGTCGGCCACCAACTGCCGAATGAGGTCCCCATTTTGCCGAAGCTGTTCCTGACACGCTGCAAAATCCATTTTCCACCTCCAAGAAATTTATAGAAACCGGGATAGTAGCCATTAGTTTAGCTGGAATTTTTAGTTTGTGATGACTCACTTCGGCCACCAGCGACAATTTTTGTCACAATTTAGGAGTAGGTGAACATATTTTGACGGCCGTTTCCATCTTGCTAAAATCAAAGCGTTGATAGCTCAAGGAGAAACCATGATGAATCTTGCCCAACAACAGACCAAGTCGGCCGACGCCTGCCCGGTTGACCACGCGCAATATTCCAAACAGTATGCGGATTTAAATGACAAGCTCGTCAGTTCGCCTCTTGAGCAGGATGAATTTGGCGTCTGGCATGTGCATGGCTATGCCGAAGCTGAAGCGGTGTTGCGCTCAGATGCGGTGCGCCAGGCTGGCTTTCGCGCTGAATTCCTGGACAAGATGCCCACGGGTATCAATCCGCCCATCCTGTATTTGGAGGGCAAGCCACACCACGAACAGCGGCGGCAAACGGCCCGCTTTTTTACACCCCGCACTACCGACAGCCAATATCGCCAGATGATGCAGCAGTACGCCGATGAGCTGGTGCAGGAGTTTGTCCGGCGTAAGCGAGTTGATCTGACGCAGTTGAGCATGAAGATGGCGGTGCGGGTTGCCTCGCAGGTGGTGGGGTTAACCAACAGCCGTCTGCCCGGCATTGATCGCCGGGTAGATCGTTTTGTCCGGCGCAAGATTGTTGAAAACGGCCGTCTTGCCCAACTGAAAAAATATGTACAAACCCAGCTCAATCTCCTGCTTTTCTTTTTGCTCGATATTCAACCAGCCATCAAAGTGCGGCGCAAAACTCCGCGTGAGGACGTCATTTCCCACTTGCTCGATTCCGGCTACAAAAACCTTGAAATCGTGACCGAGTGCATTACCTACGGCGTGGCGGGCATGGCCACTACACGCGAATTTATCGTCGTGGCCCTGTGGCACATCCTGGAAAACCCCGAATACCGCACGCTGATGTTGACGGCCGATCAAGAGACACGCTACGGCTTTTTGCATGAGCTGCTGCGCCTGGAGCCGGTGGTGGGCCATCTGCTGCGCCGCACCACGGCCGAACTTGCCATTGAAAGCGGTGGCCAAACCGTCACCATTCCTGCCGGGGCATTGATTGACCTACCTGTCTACCTGGTGAACACGGATGAGCAGGTGGTGGGCGAACGGCCGTCGCAAGTCTGCCCGGGCCGCGAAATGGTGGAGCGCAAACCACGGGTCGCCGATTCTGTGATGAGCTTTGGCGATGGCGCTCATCGCTGTCCCGGTGCTTACATTGCCATTCAAGAGAGCGATATTTTCCTGTGCCGCCTGCTGCAAGTAGAAGGCCTGCGCATCGAAAAGCCACCCACCGTCACCTACAACGACACCGTCAAAGGGTACGAATTTAGCGACTTCATTGTCGCTGTTGATTAGGTTCAAAACTTCCACAGATTTCACAGATGACACAGATTTTTTCTGCCTTTGATCTGCGTAATCTGAGGATCAATTCTTCTTACGCTGGTTTCAGTAGCAGGCGCAGGGTAATGATTTGGTCGCGCAGGCGGGCGGCTTTCTCAAATTCCAGGTTGGCAGCGGCCGTTTTCATGGCCAGTTCCAGTTCATCGATCTGCACCAAAATATCGTCGGTTTGATAGCGTGGAGCGGGTTCAGCAACGGCCGTTTCCTCGCCTCGCGCTTTTAGCAACTTGTCCAACTGCTTCACAATCGTCTGCGGCACGATGCCGTGCGCCGCGTTGAACGCCTCTTGTTTCGCCCGCCGCCGATTCGTTTCGTCGATGGCTCGCTGCATCGAATCGGTGACTCGGTCAGCATACATGATCACTTGCCCAGCCTCATGCCGCGCCGCCCGGCCCATCGTCTGGATAAGCGCCCGGTCGGAGCGCAAAAAGCCTTCCTTGTCTGCATCCAGAATCGCCACCAGCGACACTTCTGGCAAATCCAGCCCCTCGCGCAGCAGATTGATGCCTACCACCGCATCATAAATACCGGCCCGCAAATCTTGCAGAATTTCCACCCGCTCGAACGTGTCCACTTCGCTGTGCAGATAATGCACTTTCATGTCCATTTCGCGTAGATACTGGGATAAATCCTCAGCCATGCGTTTGGTGAGCGTGGTAATGAGGGCGCGCTGGCCGATGGCCACCCGCTTTTTCAGTTCAAACAGCAAATCATCGACCTGGCCGCGAATCGGCCGTATTTCAATTTCCGGGTCCAGCAGGCCAGTGGGGCGGATGATTTGCTCGACAGTTCGCTCGGTTTGGGCCAGTTCGTATGGCCCTGGCGTGGCCGAGGTGTAAATCACCTGGTAAGCGCGCTCGGTCCACTCGTCGAAAGTGAGCGGGCGATTGTCCAGGGCGCTGGGCAGGCGAAAGCCGTGCTCGACGAGCGTTTCTTTGCGCTGCCGGTCGCCGTTGTACATCGCCCTGAGCTGCGGGATGGTCATGTGGCTCTCGTCCACCACCATCAGGTAATCGTCGGGGAAGTAATCCAGCAGCGTCCACGGCGGGCTGCCGGGCAGGCGATTGGGTGAGAAGTGCAGGCTGTAATTTTCGATGCCCTGGCAGTACCCCAACTCGCGCAGCATTTCGATGTCGTAGCGGGTGCGTTGCTCCAGCCGCTGCTGCGCCAGCAGATTATTCTCTTCGCCCAGCTGATCCAGCCGCGTTTCTAGCTCGGCCTCGATATGGGCAATCGCTTCTTCCATCTCGTCGGCAGGTGGGATGAAGTGGCGCGCCGGGTGGATGGTGAGGCTGTCCAGCTCGGCCAGTAGTTCACCTGTCAGCGGGTCAATCTCGGTGATTTGCTCTACCTCGTCTCCCCAGAAGGTAATGCGATAGGCGGATTCGGTGTAAGACGGCCGTATCTCCAGCACATCCCCGCGCACCCGAAAGCTGCCAATCTTGAAGTCCATCTCGTTCCGCTCATACTGTATGCCGATGAGCTGGCGCAAGGTTTTCTGCCGCTGCTTTACTTCGCCCACGGCAAAGGGCACCCGCACCTGGTCGTAGCGCACCGGATCGCCCAGCCCATAAATGGCGCTGACGCTGGCCACCACAATCACATCTCTTCGTGTAGCCAATGATTGTGTGGCTGCCAACCGCATCCGCTCAATCTCCTCGTTGATTTCGGTGGTCTTTTCGATGTAGGTGTCGGTGCGGGGAATGTAGGCTTCGGGCTGGTAATAGTCGTAGTAGCTCACAAAATAGCTGACTGCATTACGTGGAAAGAATTGCGAGAACTCGCTGTAAAGCTGGGCAGCCAGCGTTTTGTTGTGGGCCAAAATGAGGGTGGGGCGCTGCGTCTGCTGGACGATGTTGGCGATGGTAAACGTTTTGCCCGTGCCTGTGGCTCCGAGCAGAAGCTGTTGGTGCAAACCGTTTTGCAGACCATCGACCAATCCGGCAATCGCTTGCGGTTGGTCGCCAGTGGGTTGGTAATGTGATTCGAGTTGGAAGTTGGGCATGTCTCGCCTCCGTTCTTGCGTGAAAAGCGGGTCAAACTATTTACTTATCACTTTTTACTTTTCACTATAGAGGCAGTTCATGACATCTTTTGTCAGGAGTTTGAGCAATACGGCCGTTCTTGTTAGACTTGTGCTCTTATTTAATTGACAGGACAAGCATGTGAAAATAGCAATCATCTCAGACATTCATGGAAATATTCCTGCCCTGGAGGCAGTTACCGCAGATATTGAAAAATGGCAGCCAGATCAGGTGGTGGTAGACGGCGATATTGTGAACCGTGGGCCACTTTCTCGGCAGGCATTAGAGTGGGTTTTAACCCGGCAAAAAAGTGAAGATTGGCACCTGGTAAAGGGGAATCATGAAGATTATGTGCTGGAGTGCGCCACGCCCAACGGCCAGGTTGATGAACCCACTTATCAGGTAAGCCAATTTGCTTATTGGACCTACCAGCAAGTGATTGATTACGTGCCCGTAATCGCCAAGCTGCCTGAGCAATTTTCTATCTTTGCTCCCGACGGCTCGGAGCTGCGGGTGGTGCATGGTTCGATGCGAGACAATCGGGACGGCGTTTACCCCAACACCACAGACGAGGAACTACGGCAGCAGATTGCGCCAGCGCCGCGCATTTTTGTGACGGGGCATACCCATCGGCCACTCATTCGGGAGATTGATGGCACAACCGTGGTCAACATTGGTTCAGTGGGCGCTTCTTTTGATGGCAATCGCGCGTTGAGTTACGGCCGTTTCACCTGGACGCCAGAAAACGAATGGTCAGTCGAGATTGTGCGGCTTCCCTACAACTTTGCCCAGATTGAAGAAGATTATCAAACTTCGGGATTTTTGACTGAGGCGGGGCCACTGGCGCAGTTAATGTTGGTGGAGCTGCGCCGTGCCGGCGGGTTGGTGTATCGTTGGGCTAGCCGCTACCAAGAGGCGGTGTTGGCGGGTGAGATTAGTTTGGAAGATAGTGTGCGTGCCGTGCTGGGGGATGAAGATTTACGGCCGTACCTGGGGTCGCCTGGCTGGTCAGCCGCTTCAGTACTTGTTGCTGAAAAGGAAAACGACCGCCCTGGCTGACGGTCGTTATCCTTTTACCCTCCTGGAACCTGTTTTTGCTGCCTAACTCCTCCGAAAAATACGCATTTTCTCCTGGTGCTTGTTAGCGATGCTCGCGGCAGCAGTAACAGTTTTTTTAAGCTTGCCATGCTATCAAAATTATTGCGTCTTGTGATAGCTGTTCTATAATCCCAGAACCTTCTCTAGAAGATTTACACCATAGCATAATAGGCTATCGTTAATGTACCGTAAATTGCCTGCAACAAAATGAGGGGGCGGTTTGTGAGTTCTGGAGAGAAAGCGTCTTTATGAGCCAAAAAGAGCTGCGAATTACAATGCTGGGTGGGTTTGAGCTAGCTTGGGGAGACGGCCGTTCCCAGGTCTTTTTTACCGCGGAAATTCCAGAAAAACCGAGAGCGCTGTTGGGTTATCTGGCCATGAATCCCCGTTTGCACAAACGGGAAAAGTTGGCGGCGTTGTTTTGGCCCGATTCCCAGTTGGCTTTGGCCAACTTGCGCGTGGCGCTTAATAAACTGCGCGGCGCTGGGCTAGAAGATTATCTGGATGCGTCGCGCACGCACATTGGCTTTTCCCCACAGGCTGGTTACTGGTTTGATGTGCAAGCCTTTGACGCGCTGTTAAGCAAAAGCAGTCGTGAAGAAACGCCAGATATTCCCGCTCTCAAAAAGGCCGTTGCCATTTACCAAGGTGAATTTCTGCAAGGCTTTTCCATTCCCGATCTCAACACATTTGACGAAGAAATTGTTACCATCCGGCAACGTTTGGATGATTTGGTTTGGGATGCGTTGGAAGTAATCATTGAATCCACGATGGGGGAGGCAGCCGATTTTGATACAGGCATTCAGTATGCCAAGCGGGCCTTGGCTCTAGCTCCCTGGCGTGAAGCGGCCCATCGGTATCTGATGTGGTTTTTTGCGCACAAGGGCCAAAAAGCGGCGGCCATTATGCAGTATGAACGCTGCCGCGAAGCGCTGAAACTTTATTTTGACGCAGATCCAGCCCCCGAAACAACAGAACTGCTGCTAGAGATTAAAAATCACGACTCGTTTAAGGCTGAGACGCGGCCCTTGCCACCGTTGCAGCGTACCGTCGCCAAAGATGCCCCGCCGTTTTTGGTGCCAGGGCAACGGCCGTATTTTGTGGGCCGGACGGAACCGCTTGAGCGATTGGAACAGGCATTGCTGGATAAGACGAGCTCGCCCCGCCTGGGAATTGTCGGGATGGGCGGCATTGGTAAAACCACGCTGGCGCTTCATGTGGCTCATCGCTTGCGCAGCCACTTTCCCGATGGCGTGCTGTGGGCCAATGTCGCGGACGCCCAGCCGGAAGAAATTGCGACGCAATGGGCTGCTGCCTATGGGTTTGATCTGAGCCAGCAGCGTTCCGGTGAAGAGCGGTTGGCTGTGGTGCGTGATTTGATAGCGGAGAAATGTGCGCTGCTCATTTTGGATGATGTGTGGACTGGCGCAAAAATTCGGCGTTTACTGCCAGACGAGGGTGCCTGCGCCATTCTGATTACCAGTCGGGCCGAGCGTGTGGTACGCAGCGTGGGGGCGCAGCCGGTAGAGCTGGCCCAATTTGCTTTGGAAAACGGCCGTCGCCTGCTGCTGCACCATCTTCAAGATGATCGGGCCATTGTTGAGCCTGAGGCGGTGGATGAAATTTGCCAGCTGGTGGGGAATTTGCCGCTAGCCATCAACATTGCGGGCAGCTACCTGGCGTATCGGCCGTATCGTTCGCTGACCGATTTTGTGACGCTTTTGAAGCAGCGCATCGAGCCGCTAAATCTGGCGGAGGATGCCCAGCGGATTCGGGAAACATTTGAGCTGAGCTGGAACCATCTGGAAGAGGCGCAAACCAATCTTTTTTCTCTCCTTGGGCTGTTTGACGGCCGTTCCTTTTCCCTGGAAGCGATTGCCGCAATTGCTGAGGTAGATTTTGCCTCGCCAGAAAAGCTGTTCCGGTTTGAGGACAAGCTGCAATCGCTGGTGCAGCTTTCTTTGCTGCATGATGAGGGCAATCAGCGGTATCGGCAGCACAGCTTGCTGGCCACTTTTGCCCAGGACAAGCTGGAAGATGCCACGGCTGCGCAAGGGCATTACGTGCGTTATTTTGCCCACTTTGCCGAGCGTGAGGCGGCCAATTATCAGCGGCTGCATCTGGAGTGGGGCAACTTGGATACGGCCGTAAAATTTGCCGAACATACCCAACAGTGGCCGGAGCTGCTGCGGTTTACGGCCGTTCTCAAAGATGCCTGGTTTGCTCGTGGTCGTTTTGATGAGGCCCGGCAGGCGTTTGAACTGGCTTTTCATGCGGCCGTTCGCCTGGAAGATGAGCCCAAGCTGGCCCGAAACTGGCTGTGGTGGGGGCAGGCTTGCCTGGAACAAGGCGATCCGGATGAAGCGCGCAATTGGCTACAGCAAGCACTCAGTTTGTACGACGAGCTTGCAGATGGCGTGGGTATTGCCGATGCGGAATATGAATTGGCCCGTCTGGACATTGAGCAGTCGCAGCTAGAAGATGCGGAACGTCGGCTGAACAGAATTACGGTGCTGCGCCAGACCCAGAATGATGAAAAAGGGATTGCGTTGGCCTTGTACCGCTTTGCGCGGCTGCGGCATCGCCAAAAGGATAATGAGACAGCGCGTTCCTTGGCCTTGGAGGCGGCAGAGATGCAGCGGCGGTTGGGCGATTATTTGGGTGAATGTCGCAGCTTGCGTTTGTTGGTGTCAGTTTTGATTGAACTCAAACAGAACAAGGAGGCTTTCCGTTATGCCAACCAAGTCATGGCTTTGGCCAAGGAGCTGGATGATTTGGGTGAGATTGCCATGGCGAAAAGAAGCCTGGCCTCTGTTTACCTTCAGATGGGTTATTTTGAAGAAGCCAATCAGTTCGCAGATGAAAGCTATGCCCTCCTGGAAAAGATGGGGGACCGGCAGGCGATGACGGCCGTTCGCTTTGTGCAGCTCCTGATCAAACGCTCCGAAAAAAACTATGAAGAGGCGTTGTCTCTGGCAGAGGCGTGCCTTGTTGAATACAAACGTCTCAAAGACGATTTCCACGTGGCCTATTGCCTGGGCCACCAGGGAGACATTTACAATTTTTGGGATGACAAGGATACGGCCGTACAAAAGTGGCGAGATTCACTCGAATTCGCCACTAAAGTCGGTAATCACGATTTGGTTGGCAAGCTGAACGAACGCTTGCGGGGCGCCAACGGCCTGGCCTGATAAGGGCTAACTTCTGAAATTAAATTCCCCCATTGCTGTTGCTCTCCGGTCCTTTAACCGGCCAATGTCCTGCCGTGAATAGCGGTAGCCATGCCTGTGCTGGTATTAAGACGGTGGGATTGTTGCGTACATCTTCTTTTAGCCAGTCGCGCCAGGTTTGGGTGCTGCCTTTGGCCCGCAGATTTACGGCCGTTCCGCCACCCGTTGCCACACCGACTTCACTACCAACGGCCGTTAGCAAATAATGATCGACTTGCAGCGTCTGGGCCAGCCAGGTCGAAAAGTCTGGCTCTAACGTTGCCAGATTGTTGGTATCGCTGGACCACGGGCTCGATTGGGTCACCTGACGCACGTTTACCAGGTAATCTACAAAAAGGTCTGCTGTTTGGCTGATGATCTGCTGGGCATCAGTCAGGCTGGCTGGGGTGCTGCTGCCGCGAGGCGTAAATTCAGCAGGATAATGTCGCTGGGCCAACGAACTGGCCCAGGTTTCATCCAGTTTGTTGGCTGCTTTGGTGTAGCCCAATTGTCGCAGGGCCTGGTTGCAGCCGTACGGCCGTATGGCGTCTGGTGGATGTTCGCCGTCGTCAGCTACGAATTTTTCTTGCGCATTATCCAGCAACAGTTGTTGAAAGCTGTAACCCATGATTGGCCCGGCGATCAGTACGCCAAACACGTCGGCAAAAATTTCTTCGGTCCAATGATTCACCCAGTCAGGATAGAGTGGAATCAGATTGTGCAAATTCGCCGCCAGACCGGGGGCATGATGATAAACGTAGTGAGCCACCTCATGCGGAATCGCCAGGAAATCCAAATCGGCGGTTGTGGCTGTGTAGGGCACGCCAACCAGGGCAATTGGTGCATAAGGAATGATGCGGATGTTGGCCGACTTGTTGAAATAGGTAAGGACGCCACATTGGGGTAGTAAGCCGCTTTGAACCGCAACATCCAGGGCTGCCTGAGCTAATTCATCTGCTTTGGTTAGCTTGGCAGTAAGAGCGGTTTGCTGACGCTGTTCAAAAATTCGCTGGATGAGGTTGATGTCAAATGCGACCTGATCCAGCGTGGCGCGCAGAACGTGTTCTTCTGGGATCATCATGGCTGGCAGCAGCTGCCCCGTATCAAATCCGTCCCAAAAGAAGTTGAATTGATCTGCACCAAACGTCTGTAAACTGTCTGTTAGGGCGTGCAGACAGTTGTTAACAGGATTGGGCGTGGCTGCATATTGCGTGAGCATGCTTTGCAGCTGCGCATCTAAAGCACTCCAGCGTGATTGCCAAATGGTATTCATTTTTTCTCCTTATTCCCTTGCACAATGCCACTCATTGAAGAAGGTTGCCTGTTAATCGCTAAATGCAAACTTAGGTCATTGAGGTGGTGATGTGGACTGGCTGAACTGAAATTACGATGAATTTATTTTAGCATAGAGAACGGCCGTTCCCTAGAACAGACCTTACTCTAGTTTCCGCTAACGCGGCATTGACAAAAGACTTTGAGCGATAGCTCAAAGCGGTGAACATTGAAAAATCGGTTGTAAAACCGTGTCAAATTGATGTGAATGGTTAAGTCGGCGCTTTTTGCCGCCGATGCGCCGCTACTCCCTTGGGCAAATGCGCCGTAACCGATGCTTTTTTGCGAAGTTGGGGGTCAGAGAGGGTATCTTTAGGAAAAAACTCGCCCGCTAAGACCCGACGCAGACGGCCAGATGTTTTTTTGGGCGTCTATCCCAAAAGCCAGTTGGCATCGGGGGTAAGACGGTCACCAGATAGGTCAAGATATTGGCCATCAATAAAGCCAGTTCTGGCAAACGAGCACAAGACTCTGGAGCAAAGACGAATTGACGGTGCAAGCCTAACATCTGCTTGGCTACCAACGGGATTTGCTCTACCGACCACCGGTCTTGATACAGGCAGAAGATGGTCAAAGGGTCTGCCTGCTGCAGATTGGTTCCCAAAACCAGCGGCTTGTCATACAAAGGGTCGAAGAAAACCCAAAACGTGAAGGTTTCAGGTGCTTGCCCCGGTTTGTATGTTGATGGAATCAACTCAACCCAGCCCTGGGCAACGATTTCGCGCCCCTGAAAATGAATGACTTCTTCTCTATCAGGTGGAGTCGCTTCTATCTCTTTTTCCAGATGGGTGCGTGGCAAGGGGCGGACTTTTTCACCCCATTTGGGTCGGCAGCCGCGTCCTTTGTATTCTGGCAAGTAATTACGACGACCTGTGCAGTTAAGGGCCAGCCGAATCACATATTGCCCCATACCAACCGCCTGCATGTCACTGATTTCCACACCCGCATCGGCAATCGCCACTTCGCCCTCAGCCAAATGATGCTTGACCCAGCGCAAGGTATCAGCTTTGAGTGTGGCTTCGCTTCGGTCTTTCTTGTTGGTGCGAATGATTTGACGTAGCAGCGGAATGCGTTGCCCGTCAACCTGCCCAACCTGGCAAATAACACCAAAACCAACACCACATAGTGCTCGTCCTGCCAAGCTGTGAAACATCTTTCCCGTCCATCCTTTAAGTTTGAACCGCCAAAATGCTGTCCAGTCAACGGCAACTGGTCGATACCCTTCATATTCATGGCTTTGCCATTTTCCTTCAGACAAAACATAGCTGTGCCATCGGGCAAGGCATTCATTGATATACCAGACACCATGACGGAAGGCTCTCCATATCCGTCGGCTTTCTTCCGATGAAAACCCATTTGCTTTCAAGGCGGGGAAAATCGCGCCTCGGCTTTGCACAAATGAGCCATTTAGAATCGTCCACATCAATTGTAAAAGTGCGAGATTCGTACCCACGGGTACGGTTTGTACGATTATTTGTAAAACATGTATAGTTTGAGTGATGGCGATTGACATTTTGCCCTCCTGTAGATTTCAGCACCTACAATTATGGGCTGGTTAATCGCCATCGTCACCTATCACTTAGCGGAAACAAAAGCCTTACAAATTCACGATAATTTGATAATGGAGAAAACAAAGCCCATTTGGCGGTATGAAGATTGATAGGATAGACGAAAAAAGACGGCCGTTTCACCTGATGAGTTGGGGCGAAACGGCCGTCTCTTATGGATTAGCTAGAACGAACGGCTAACGCTTTATGGAACGTAGGTCAAGCCAAAAGGATTGAATTCTACGGTCACTTCGCCCTGGTACACGGGTAGATCGTCATGACCAATTTCATAAACGGTTACTTTGTCTGAGGTGCCACCGGAATGCGTCACGTACAGCTTGTCGCCAGCAGCGGTGAGGGCGATATTGTGGGGCACAGCATACGGCGTGTCCGTGGTGCCAAGGATGGTGTTGGTGCGCAGGTCAATGGCGATTAGTCCATCGGTGCCGCCGCCGGTCAAGTTAGTGGTGTAGAAGACCTGACCACTCAGTGGCATCCCCGCACCATGTGCGCCAGGAGCCGCAATCTCGTCTACCAGTTCCAGCGTGTGCCGATTAAACACGGAAACCAGATTGCTGTTCTGAGCCGGTACGTAGATAAACTCATTGTGGAAAGTCAGAGAGACATGCGGGTCTTTACCGACAGGGGCGCGGTTAAGTTCGGCAAAGGTGTGGGCATCGTAATGAACGAGGTAGTCGTTGTCGCCAGCGAAGCCCAGCAGAGTGACATACGCATTGTTGCCTTCCGCATCCAGAATAACGTCGTGCGGCTTGCCGCCCATTGCCACCAAATCGGCAGGCAGCGCAACAGTGGCCACGACGGTCAGATTGCGCGTGTCGATAACGGTAAAGGTGTTGTCGATGTCGTTGTTGACCCAAAGTCGTTCGCCACGGCCGTCGGCCCACATGTGAAAGACGCCAGCGCCTGCGGGAATGACATCTTCCACGCTGAAGTCGCGCGCGCTAAAGACGACAACCCGATTATTGGCGCGATCGCCCACAAAAACGCGGTTGCCAGTCCGGGTAAACACGACGTACATTGGCTCTGGGGTGTTTTCCCCAGCGGGTAAATCATAGTTGCCGAGCAGTTCATCGGTTTCGGCGCTGATGACGGAAATGGTGCCGGAGGCGCGGTTGGCGACAACCACTTTCCCGCGCTCACGGGAGGCTTCCTGCCCTTGGGCCGCAGCCAAAGAGGCGGTCAGCAGCGAGAAGGCAAGCAGTAACAGGACAACAAGACGTTTCTTTATATTCATTTCGGTTTCTCCTTTGGAATAGGGTAAACGGCCGTTTCTCCGTTTCTTCCCGGCCATTTACATCAATGATTGGTGAATGACGCAAAGGTACCAAAGGAGTATTACGAAATTCTTGTGGAACTGTTGGTGGTTTCTTACGGGGTGAATCACGGGTGTTGGTATTGTTGAACCGCTTGCTGCGCCCGGTCAAAAAGATGCTGGCGCAATTCAGGGGGGGAGATGACGTCAACGGCCGTTCCCAAACCCAATAGCTGTCGGCCGGCGGTTTCCAACGAATCGAAGGTGACAGAGAGCAGTACGTTGCCAGCCGTATCTTCGGCGGATGGGGCGGTTAGGAGAGCGGCAACAATGCCTTCGCCAAAGACCAGCGCCAGCAGCGGCCCGCTGCTGGGCGGCACCCTTAACTGGACCGTCAGCCGGTTTTGCCGGGCTTCAAACTGGTCGCGCCAGCTTTGCCAGTAGGCGGCCAAATCAAAATCGGCAGGCCGCTCAAAATTGCTGCCCGTTAGCTCGGCATCCATGATGCGCGAGACGCGGTACACCTGAATTTTTTCGCCGCGAATGCCGCCCACCACATACCAGATGCTGGCTTTGGCCACCAGCCCGTACGGATCGATGAGTCGCTTGACCCATTGGCCATCCCCACGCCGATAGTTGAGCCGCAGCCGCTGGTTTTGCCAAACGGCCGTTTGCACCAGCGACAAATACGGCACCTCTTCCTCGGATTGAAACCAGGCGCCGGGGTCCAGATGCAGCCGCTTCTGCACAAAGGCCGCATCTTGTTGAAACGGTGCGGGGAGGGAGGCCATCAGCTTGAGCATGGCCGCTTCCGAGGCTTTATCCGCACCCAAATCAGCCAGCAGCCCCGGCACGGTAAACATGAACAGCGCCTGGACCTCTTTTTCATTCAGACCGGTCAGGTTGGTGCGGTAGCTTTCCATCAACATGCAGCCGCCGTTGGGGCCGCGCTCGGCGTAAACGGGCACGCCCGCGCCGCTCAGCGCATCCAAATCGCGGTAAATGGTACGGGGGGAGACTTCTAGCCGTTCAGCCAGATCATCCGCCGTCATTCGGCCGTTTGTTTGCAGCAACATCAATATGGATATCAGTCGGTCAGCGCGCATGGCGCAAGTTTCGTGCATCTTATGAGGACTGTCAAGCAGGAAACGGCCGTTAACTCCCCCTTAACAAACCCTTATTCGCTTCTTAACTCGCTGTTGATGCCAACTTAATGCCCAGCCGTTACGCTAACTCAAAAATAGGAAAAAAAGGAAAAACTATGCATATTCTCGTAACAAATGATGATGGCGTTACTGCACCTGGTTTGCTGGCTTTGGCCCAGGCGATGCGCCAATTTGGTAAGGTAAGCGTTGTGGCCCCCGATCATGATTGGTCTGGCGGGGGCCATGTGAAAACGTTGAATCGGCCCTTGCGCGTACGCCGCGTCAAGTTAGCCGATGGCAGCGACGCACTCACCAGCGACGGCGCGCCCTCAGATTGTGTGGCTCTGGCGTTGATGGGGTTGCTGAAGGACAAAGTTGACCTGGTTGTTTCTGGCGTAAATACGGCCGCAAATTTGGGCCACGATGTCACTTATTCCGGCACGGTAACGGCCGTTATGGAAGGCATTATCTGGGGTGTTCCGGGGGTGGCAGTGTCGCTAGACGCCCGTTCCTCGCACTCTCTAGAATTGGATTACACGCTGGCCGTTAAAGTTGCGGCTGACGTAGTGCGTACTGTCTTGCAAAATGAGCTGCCTTCGGGCACGTTTCTCAATGTTAATGTGCCTAACGTGCCGATTGAGGCATTCAAAGGCATTCGCCTGACGCGGCAGGGGTTGCGCGTTTATCGGGATCGGTTGGACAAACGCACGGACCCGCGCGGCAATGATTATTACTGGATTGGCGGTGATCGCCCCACCGGCGTCCCCCATGAGGGAACAGACGTTGGTGCTATTTTTGCCGGTTTTGCTTCCGTAACGCCCCTGGAACTGGATCTAACGGCTTTCCATGCCATGCCCATTTTAGGGGAATGGCGGTGGAACGGTGAGGAAAAAGATACGGGGTTAGTGGTGCCCGCCAGCCTACCAGTCGTGGAAACGGCCGTTGCCAATGCGGCCATCCATTAGAAGCCAGATATCAGGAATGATCTGTAGCTAAAAAGGAGGGTAGTGGCTAGGTGGTAAGTGATAAGTTGTATTCATAGATGTACCACTTGGTTACTAAATGATGAAACTTATCATTTTTCGAAAACGATAACGATTTACGAACATAGCGACTGATTCGCTGACGCAGGGTGTTATTCCACCGCTCCACATGAGCTGTTTCGCCGCTTTCTTTACCAACTGAACTGTGCTTACCTGTGTTAATCACCTGCTGATAAGCATGCCAGAAGTCGCTGAAAGAACGGCACTGTTGATACGCTTTAGGAATACGTTTCCACAGTTTACGACATGTTTTTGCACTGCGGTCACCAATGACAAAGGCGACTATTTGACGTGTTCGACGACAGAGAGCCACCCAAAGCCAACGTTTCTGGCGTCGCTGACCGACAAAAGACCAGAGTTCATCCAGTTCAAGCACGTCATCTGACTGGGCTGGCTTCACTGAAGTGCGAAAGGCTGGTAGGCGAACAATTAGCTCTAATAACCAGATAGCCAAGGTATGACGATGCACACCGAGAGCCCGCTGAACGCCACGCATACTGGCCCGTTCTTTGTAGACGTTCAATGCGGTTTCTTTTTTTCAGACGACGGATGGCGTTTGGGCTGTAAGACGCGCCGGGCGCCACACGCTTTGCACCAATACTGCTGGTTACCACAGCGGTTGGTGCCATTTTTAACAATATTGGTGCTGTCGCAGACGCGACAGCGGTGAGTGATAGTTTCTTGGATCATGTATCCAGTTTATCCATCACTTACTTTTCGACCACTACCAAAAGGAGAAAAATATGATTGATATTGCCCGTTTGGAAAACGAGAAGATGAAGTCTAAACTGACTGGCCTGCGCAAAGCAGTCATCAAAGCTGATCCGACGGTGATTGTAGACGGCCGTTTTGAAAAAATGATAGCCGCCCCAATCACCGTTATTGAAATCGCTCGCGAGCTTTTAGAAGCCGTCGCCCATCCCCAAACCGAGCAAGTTACTCAGCCTTAGGGGGAAACGGGAGCTACCCCTCTAGCGCACCCAAAATTGTTGGCAGCAGCTGCATTTTGCGTGATACCACGCCATCTGCATTGAGCGTGCCATCCTCCCGCTTGGGATAGGGCAAACCTTCCAGGGCGGCGATATCATCGGTAATGAGCAAGCGACTGCCCCGGCGCACAACGTCGGTTACCATCAGCATGGCAAAATTAAGGCCATTGCTGTCGCGCTGCTTGATGAGAGCGTCTCCCAGCGCGTTGGAGTATTCGGCCAACTGACTGCGGTTGGTTACCTCTACTTGCGAGATGCCGAATTTCAGGCCGCCAGCTTCGTACTGTTTAAAGTCGGTGTTGACGATTTCTTCTGGCGTTCGTGAGGCCAGACCAGCCCCTGCTTGCAGCACCTGTTCCCCAAAAGTTTGCACGGATTCTCCAGCCAGTGGTGAATCGCCAACTTTCGCCCAGCGCAATAGCCGTTCGGCTGCTTCCCGGTCTCGGTTGGTCGTGGTGGGCGAATTGAGGATGAGTGTGTCTGACATGATGCCTGCCAGTAGCAAACCAGCCAGGGCAGGTGGGGCGCTTAGACCCGCTTCATTGATCCGTTCGCTGACGAGGGTGCAGGTGCTGCCCACCACATCAATGGTAAAACGAATCGGGGTACGGGTGGGGGCATTGTCCAGCCGGTGATGATCGAGCACTTCAATCAGATCGGCTTCATCCAGTGCGCCAAGCGCCTGCCCCACCTCGTTATGATCCACCAGAATAAGCCGGTAACGTGGCGGATTCAGCGCATCCCGCTGGCGGCAGATGCCCTGGTAGTGGCCTTCATCATCGACTACCCAAAATTCGCTGCGCTCTTCATGCAAAATGCGGGGCAGGACGTCCCGGATGCGGCTGCCGGCGTTAAATCGGGGTACATCGGTGTCGCAGGCTTCGGAACACGGCCGCTCCATAATTTCGGCAATACGCATCTCTTCGCGCCGGGGATGCGCCCCAACGGATTCTTTCAAGAAGCGGAACAGGCTGAGCACTGTTACCAGTCCGTACGGCGTGCCATCTTCGTGCACTACCGGGGCTACACCGCCAGTGCGATTGGCAATGGCCCACACATCGCGCAAAGGGCGATCCGGTGTGGTGGTGTTGAAACGGTAAATCACATGCTCAAATCGAGGGGAAGCGTCTGGTAAGAGCATGGGGGGATCCAGCTTTAGTTTTTCGAGCACCCAGGCTGTTTGGGGATTAAGATGCCCGGCCCGGGCGGCCACGACGGGTTCTTCTTCCTGATTTTGTAACAGCCAGGCGTAGCCCATGGCTGAAGCAATAGAGTCTGTATCGGGGTTGATGTGGCCAATTACAAAAGTGCCGCTAGTTTTCTTTGCCATTCTGTTCTCTCAAAATAGATTGCCTACAGCCGAGCCAGGGTTTTGGTTCGTACTTGCAGGAGGTGATAACTGTTAATTGTGGTGGGATGGTCGGTAAATGGGTTGTATTTTTGTACCTAAACCTGCGAGATTATAGGTAGCCTTCCTGTCAAAGTCCCTTTCGTATTACTTCCATTGACAGATAGTGTAGCGGAAGTTGATGTTTATCACTATGGATCAGCTATATTTTTAATTAAAATGATTGTATCGGTTTTCACGATTGTGACTTTGTATGCTCTGGTTTCAGATGCTCCTTGCGCCAGGGCTGGAGGCGTCTTATGTTTAAGCGTATTGGTATTTTACTAGTCACTTTTGTGTTGGCAACGGCCGTTTTAAGCAGTGTGGTTTGGGCCGAAACGGCCGTGCCCCAAAGTGATGTCTCCGTTTATCTACCCCTTGTTTTTTCACCGGCACAGCCACCCCAAATTCTTAGCTTTACCGCCAACGTGCCCATTGCAGACCCCGGTGAGACGATTACCTTGAGTTGGGAAACCAGCCACGCGACGGCCGTGACCCTGTACCATTTGGTGGGGGGCGTCTTTGGTTCGTTTTGGGAAGTAGCCCCCACGGGTTCGATGACGTACACCATTAGCACCAGCAGCCGCAACTATGAAACCTTCGCCCTGTACGCCAGTGGTTACGAGGAAATGTATGCCTCTGCTTCGCTAACCGTGCCGTTGACCTGCCCGTTTACCTGGTTCTTCTCGCCGGAACCTGATGTTTGCCCGCAGGAAGCGGCGCTGCTTTCCGCTTCGGCGGAGCAGCAGTTTGAGCATGGCGTGATGATCTGGGTGGGCGAAGAGGATCGCATTTACGTGCTGTATGATGACACGATTTATACAGACGGGTGGAATGCTTTTACCGATGAGTGGCAGGAAGGTGACCCGGTTGACGATCCCACCATTGTGCCACCGCCTGGCTTTTACCAGCCGCAGCGCGGCTTTGGCCTGATTTGGCGTGAGCAGCCGATGGTGCGGGACCGTTTGGGTTGGGCTGTAGCGCCGGAAGCTGGGGGAGATACGGCCGTTCAGCGCACGTCCTATTACAAATACAATCACACCTATCTGAAAGCGTTGGACAATAACGTCTGGCATCTTTTCCCGGAGCGCAGCGATTGGGAGAAGCTTGTGCCGGATACCATCAACTGATAAGCGGAGTAACTTGCTGGCATTTGTCTCCTTGCTTTCTTGCAGCCATAATTGTTACCCAATCTACTCCACAATATGTGACAAACCGCACCTTATCCACGTGTGGTTTGTCACTACGGAGAAAAATGGGGCTGAACATACTTGTGGCAGCAACCCAAAGCATCAGAACTGGAAGTTAGGAGACAAACACGTGAATCTTGAACAAGCAAATGCAGCTATTCGCACAGCCTGGAAAATGTCACTTATTTCTATCGGGGTTACAGTTTCCCTGACCTGGATTTACTCGACAGGGGCGTCGCTGGCACAGGTAGATTGGTGGAATTGGGTAGACATCGCTTTGATGTTGGCCTTGACCTATGGCCTTTATAAAAAGCATCGGGCCAGTGCCGTGACGCTGTTTGTTTATTATGTGGTAGGCAAAATCTACATCTGGATATTTTACGGAGTATTTTTAGGTATTCCGATTGCGGCCGTTTTTGCTTACTTTTTCTTTCGGGGCATTCAGGGCGTGTTTGCCTACCATCGTTTACAAAGTGGGGTTGAAGATACGGCCGTTGAATATTCCCACTAACTAACCAGCCCAAATAGCAGCTAAAAAACGTGAGGACACCAATTGGTGTCCTCTTTTTGATCCGGGGTTGGCTTAATTGGCAAACAAGATGTCCAAAAATGTACCAAGATCATCTTTGCCTTCAAGCACCTTCAGATTAAACACTTCTGTAAAGCCACAGTGGTTGCAAGAGACAAAAGCGTAGCGGTAAGGTTGAATTTCCAAAAAGCGGGAAATGCCAGTACCCGTCATCGCTAATTTTTCTACGTGTGCCCCGCTGCTTTTGCAATGGCTACAGACAAACTCATCAGCCAGAAGTTTTTCTACATTTGCTTTGCCCATCATTTACTCCTACGGTAACAAATAACTGAAATTTACTTATTTTTACGCAAGCAGGGGCAAAATGTTGTAGGTGTTTCCCTCTGAAAAGCAGTTGGTCTGTAAAAAATTTCACATTGTTGCTTAACAAATTAATTTTGTTACACTGTACATGGCTCCCCCCCGAGAGATGCCCCATGAGCGCCTGCTCGTGGGGCATCTCATTTTTTATACCCAATTTTAGGTTCTATTCAGAAGCCAAAGCCTCTTTCATAACGTGTAAATGGCTCAATTCATGATCAGCAATGAGATGGCACACTTCTTCAATGCTCATGATGCGCAGGCTGCCATGACGCCCCTGTTTTTCCCAATCATCGTCTCGAAGCGCATCAATGAAGCTGAGCAGGTCGATGCGGTTGGCGCGTAAGTCGGCCAGGAGTTCTTCTGGCCCTTTGTCGGCTCGTTTTTGGATGGCGCGATTGTTCCATCGTTCCAGATCAAAATCTGGCGGCACCGGATTGTTGCCTTGCTGCCACTGGGCCATCATGCCTGTCATGCCCCGTTCGGAATCAACCAGGTGGCGCAGGATATCGGTGATGGTCCATTCGGTTTCTTCATGGTAAACGGCCGTTTCCCACTCGCTATCTTCCAACTGTTCAAAAAACAAAATCAACGACTGCCGTTCGTCATTGAGCTTTTTTACGATCTCCAGCTTCTTGTCTACCATTTTTGCTCCTTTCTGAGTTGTGGGTAAATAAATCAGGTGAAGGTATTTTCCATCGAACTGTAGCGTTCATAAAGTTTTTCAAGCATAACCTGGCGCAAGCGGTGCATCGCCTCGTAAATGTCGGTATAGCGCGTGTAGATGGGGGCGATGCCCAGGCGAATATTATCTGGCTTGCGGAAGTCGGGGATGACGCGCATCTCGTTGATGAGCGCCTGACTAATGCGCCAGCTGTCGTCATGCCCCAACGAGATGTGTGAGCCGCGCTGCGCCGCCTCTGCCGGTGAGTTGAGCCGGAAACCAAGCGGTGCCAGCCATTCACGCCACAAATCCAGCAGGTAGCTGGTTTGCTGAACCGATTTGTCCCGCAGCCTGTCCATCCCCGCCTCCAGCAGCAGATCCACACCCGGCTCGATGAGCGCGGTGGAGAGCACGGGCGGCGTGCCGGTAAGGAAGTGGCGCAGGCCAGCGTCACGCTCATAATCCAGCGCAAAATCAAACATGCTTTCGTGCCCCATCCAGCCGGTAATGGGATTGCCCAGCTTGCGCTGCCAGTTGCGCTGGACGTACAAAAATGCCGGGGAGCCGGGTCCGCCGTTGAGGTATTTGTAAGTGCAGCCGACGGCCAACGGGGCGTTGGCTGCGTGCAAATCGGCCGGGACAGAGCCGACGGAGTGGCTCATGTCCCACAGCATCAGTGCCCCGGCATTGTGGGCCAGTTGGGTGATTTTGGCCATGTCGTAGGTGTAGCTGCTTTTGAAAACGGTGTGACTGAGGGCAACGAGAGCGGTGTCGTCGTCAATCGCGGCGGCCAATGCTTCAACCGGGCCGTGAATGTCATCTGAGGGGATGATTTGTAGCTGCAACGGCCGTTTCGCCAGCCGCGCCACTCCCTGCAAAATGTACAAATCGGAGGGAAAGTTGAGATCGTCGGTGATGATTTTGGAACGGCCGTTGTTGAAATTCACCGCCGCCAACGCCAGTTTGAAGAGATTAATAGACGTCGAATCGGCCACAATCACTTCATCGGCATCCGCACCGATGAGCTGGCCGATTTTGCCGCCAATCTGGCTTTGCAGATCGATCCAGCCTTCATTCCAGCCACGAATCAGCTGCTTGCCCCACTGCCGGTCTACCAAATCCTGCGCCACGTCGCGGCTGCGCTTGAGTAAGCGCCCCAGCGAATTGCCGTCCAGGTAAATCAAGTCGGGGTCATCAATGACAAACTGATCGCGAAAATGGGCCAAGGGGTCTTGAGCATCAAGCTGTTGGGCGTAAGCCAGGTCGGTTATGGGCATGGGAACTCTCATTATGGATTAGACACTGATTCACACGGGTTTGCACAGATCGAAAATCAGTGTTTATCTGTGTGAATCAGTGTCCTGGTTTTTAGAGAATTGGTAACGCGGAAAGAATCCGCGGCTACAGTCAGGTAATCGGGTGCGCAATCTTATCCCAAGCTGCCAACCCTGTCAGGTCTTTCCTACCCAATTGGACAGTACCCAAAACGGCCGTTTTCCGCCATACTTACCCCTCATTTAGAAGAAAAGCCACAGAAGACACGGCTGTTAAAGAGGTTTTTCTCTTTGTTCTCTGTGCTCTCTGTGGCGAATTTCCCCGGAGGAATGTATGGGTTTTCACGGTGGTGGTTGGTGGGCTTACATCTCCCACGACGAAAAGCAGGAGCGTCCCGCGATTACGCGGGAACTGCTGCTGCGCGTCTGGGAATTTGCCCGGCCGTATCGTCTAAAAATAATTCTTTTGCTGCTAACTATTTTGATCATTACTGGCCTGTCGCTGGTGTCGCCGCTGCTGGTGCGCTCACTTATTGACAATGCCATTCCCAACGAGAATTATCGGCTGCTGACGCTGTTGGCAGCGGGCATGGTGGCTATTCCCATTGTCAACGGCGGCATTGGCGTCTTCCAGCGCAGCCTCAATTCTCAAATTGGGGAAGGCGTCATCTACGATTTGCGCCGCGCCCTGTACGAGCATATGCAGAGCATGTCGCTGCGCTTTTTTACACAGTCTCGCACGGGTGAGCTGATGTCGCGCCTGAACAACGATGTGGTTGGGGCGCAGCGGGCCATCAGCGACACGATTGTGACCATCATTTCCAACATTGTTTCGTTGGTGGGCACAATGGCGATTTTGCTCACGCTGGAGTGGCGGCTGACGCTGCTGGGCTTGGCCATCTTGCCGCTGTTTGTGCTGCCTGCCCGGCGCGTGGGGCGCGTTCTGCGGGATTTGCGTCGCAAATCGCTGGAAATCAGTGCGGAGATGAACGCCACAATGAACGAGACGCTTAACGTGAGCGGCGCATTACTGGTGAAGCTGTTTGGTCGCCAGGAGCGGGAAATGAAGCGCTTTGCGGACGATGCGGCTGACGTGCGCGACATTGGCGTGCGTTCAGCGGTGATTGGGCGCTGGTTTTTTATGATGTTGAGCATTATTGGCGCAGTGGGAACGGCCGTTGTCTATTGGGTAGGCGGTTATCTGGTGCTGCAAGATGCGTTCACCATCGGCACGATTGTGGCTTTTGGCAGTTATCTGGCCCAGCTGTATGGGCCGTTGATGGCTCTGACCAACGCGCCGGTGGAGTTTGCCCAAAGCATGGTCAGCTTCGAGCGTGTATTTGAGGCGCTCGATATTCCGGTGGAAATTGCGGAAAAGCCAGATGCGGTTCATCTGGAAAAGGTGGACGGCCGTATTCAATTCCACGATATCTCTTTTACCTACATTGATGCAGAGAAGGGCGGGCTGCGGGAAATTACCCGCTTTAACCGGCACGGCAGCGCGTCGTTGCTCAAGCGCGGCAAAGCCAAAGAAAATGGCGAAACGGCCGAAAATGGGGCGGCTGCAGAGTCGGAACAGCGCTGGGCCTTGCAAAACGTGAGTTTTACCATCGAGCCGGGTGAGCTGGTGGCCCTGGTTGGCCCCAGCGGCGCCGGCAAAACCACGATCACTTACCTCATTCCCCGTTTGTATGATCCGTCGGACGGCCGTATCACCATCGACAATCATGACCTGCGCGATGTTACCCTGAACAGCCTGGCCGAAAACATCGGCATGGTGACGCAGGAAACCTACCTTTTCTTTGACACGATTCGGGCCAATCTGCTTTACGCCCGCCCAGATGCCACCGATGAGCAAATGATTGCCGCTGCCAAAGCGGCCAACATCCATGATTTCATTGCTCAACTGCCGGATGGTTACGATACCGTGGTGGGCGAGCGTGGCTACCGGCTCAGCGGGGGCGAGCGTCAGCGCATTGCTATTGCCCGCGTGGTGCTGAAAGACCCCAGCATTCTGGTGTTGGACGAAGCGACTTCTCATCTAGATTCCTTGTCTGAAGCGTTGATTCAGGAAGCGCTGGGCAAAGTGATGCAGGGGCGCAGCAGCCTGGTGATTGCGCACCGGTTGTCCACTATTTTGGCCGCAGATAAAATCCTGGTCATGGAAAAAGGAGAGCTTGTGGAGCAAGGAACGCACGAAACCTTGCTGGCACGGGGTGGTTTATACGCCAATCTTTACGAGACGCAGTTTAAGCCAACCGACACTTTGATGTGACGAAACTGAAACCGTATCAGCCTTATATTTTTCTGGGCCTCATCCTTGTGGCGGGGCTTTTGATTCGCGTTTTTCGGCTGACAACCGCGCCGCCCGGCCTCAACGGGGACGAGCTGTTTAATGCCATTGATGCGGCGCAGATTGGTCGCGGAAACTGGCCTGTTTATTTTGAGGGGAATAACGGCCGTGAGGCGTTTTTCTTTTACCTGATTGCCCTTTCGCAACAGCTGTTTGGGGATACTGTTTTTGCCATGCGCCTGCCTTCGGTGCTGTTGGGCCTGGGGTGTATTCCGCTGGCCTATGGCCTGGGGAACCTGGGGTTTAACCGGCGTGTAGGTTTGATTGCTGCGGGACTAACGGCCGTTTCCCTCTGGCCCGTCATGGAATCGCGCTGGGCGCTGCGGGCCGTGAGTCTGACTTTCTTAACTGCCCTGACGCTGTATTGGCTGCTGCTTGGTTGGCGGAACGGCCGTTGGCGTGAATGGCTGTTGGGTGGTGTGGCCCACGGCCTCACTTTGTACACCTATATCCCCAGCCGCGTTTTCCCCG
The DNA here is from genome assembly GCA_020634565.1 of Ardenticatenaceae bacterium. Classification (GTDB taxonomy): domain Bacteria; phylum Chloroflexota; class Anaerolineae; order Promineifilales; family Promineifilaceae; genus Leptofilum. The sequence goes on along the minus strand of JACKBN010000002.1, from coordinate 479,531 downwards.
CCGTGGTTTTGGTCTGGTTTGGCTGGCTGTACTGGTTTGAGCGCGACAAATTTCGCCAGCAGTGGCGCAAGATGGCCGTCAGTTTGCTGGTTACGCTGCTGGTTTTTGCGCCATACGGCCGTTACATCTGGCAAAATCCCGACAAAGTTAACCAGCGCATCGCGGGCTTAAGCGTGGCGCTGGAGGATGCGCTCAATGAAGGCGAGTGGGACAAACTGGGCGACTCTGTGGGCGGCGTGCTGCGCATGTTTACCATTCATGGCGATGAAGAGTGGCGCTATCATCTATCTGGCCAGCCTGTTTTTGATTGGGGGACAGGGCTCTTCTTTTACGCTGGTGTTTTAAGCTGCATTTGGCTGGCTTTTCGGCGTAAAAAGCGCACGGACGCATCAATCAAGATTGGTAGTCAGCCCATGTATGCCCTGCTGCTTTTGTGGTTGGGGGCCATGTTGACGCCGAACCTCATTCTTGAAGCCAACTCCTCTTTTTTGCGGGCGGCGGGTGCAATTGTGCCGATTTACTTGATTACGGCCGTTGGTTTTGACCTCATCGCCCAAGAGATAACCCAACGCTGGCCTCAACTCAAACTGGGCGTGCCTCTTTTAATTGCACTTGGCCTCATTCTCATTTTTGGGCGCAGCTGGCACGACTACTTTTCTACTTGGAATACCAATGCTGAAGTGCGTCACATTTATCAGGCAGAACTGGCGCAAGTCGGCCGTTTTTTGCAAACGACCCCCGCGCCTGAGGGAACCCGTGTTTTTGTGGCGCGCCAATATGCCCATGATTTGGCGCCGCAAACCTTTGCCTATTATCAAGATCGCACCGTGGACTGGTTTAATCCCGACAACAGTTTAGTCTGGTCTAATGAACGGCCCGCCTGGTATTTTTTCTCGCAGGCTGAACCGATACCGGCAGAAATAGCGGCGCAAATTGGCCTGGATGCGGCCGTCACGCCGGTGACTTATGCGGATGGACAAACGGCCGCTTTGCAATTTCAGCTTGAGCCGGGTCAGCTGGACTGGACGCCGCAGCATACGGCCGTTCTCTCCTTTCGCAACGCGCCTGAATTCATAGGATATGATCTGCCAGAGGAACTGTATCGAGGCGATACGATCTCGCTGCTGACCCACTGGCAACTTCCTGCTGATATGCCGCAGCTGCCCAATCAGCTCACTTTTGTTCGGGCTGAATTGTTGGATGGTAATGGCAACCTATGGGCCAGTGATAGCAAACTATTCGGCTACCCGCAGGAGCATTGGCAAACAGGTGATCGCATCGTGCAAAGATTGGAACTGCCTATCCCGGAAGGGATGCCGCCTGGGTCCGTTTTTCTGCGCTTCTTTGTTCATGATGCCGCAGGCGTCAACTATGAACGCCTGGATGACAAGGCCAATCGGTTTGGCCCTCATCTTGTGCGCAGTCGCCCTCTGGTAAACTTTACCCCAACGGCCGATATGCTCGTCTTCAACGGAGAGATTGCCCTGCAAGCCAGCACCTTTAGCACGCTAATCGCGCCGGGTCTCCCCTTGAACATTTCCTTGAATTGGGTGACTTTGCAGCCGCCAGCTGAGGATTATCAAGTTGAATTACAGCTTATCCAGCCTGGGGCGACGGAGCCATTTTTGCGTCAGCAGTTTGCCATTTGGCCGGATCTTTACCCGCCGTCTCAGTGGCAGGTAAATGAGCCGGTGATCAGCCTACACCGGTTAGATATTCCGCTTGATATGCCCACGGAGGTTGCCCCAGAGTTGCGCCTTTTCTTGCTTGATGCAGACGGCCGTTCCCTACCCATAACCCAGGGAAGCAACAAACTGGCTGACCTGACGCTAGATTTGCGCGAGCGTCTTTTTGATGTGCCGGTAATCAGCCAGCCAACTTCAGTGCAATTTGGCGAATCAATTCAATTGCTGGGTTATGATCTGGATATCAGTCAGGCGCAGGCGGGTGGTGTTATTGGCCTGACGCTTTATTGGCAGGCATTAACTACGCCAACAGATAACTACACCGTTTTTAATCAGCTTTTGGGCAGCGATGGACAAATTTGGGGACAATTTGATAGTCCACCGGTCGGAGATGCCTGGATTACCCGCACCTGGTTGCCCGGAGAAATTGTGATCGATGAGCGTGCCATTCCTGTTCACGCGGATGCGCCCACCGGCCAGTACACATTGGCGATAGGCCTGTACACAGCCAGCGATGGCACGCGTCTGCCAGTGGTGGTAGATGGCGTTTCTCAGCCCAACGACCAGCTCAACCTTATCACTATTGACCTTCCCAGCGAATAAATTTTGTCGGCAGCTAAACCTGTTGAGTTTGGTAAGTGGCCGCTAGCGGGGCAAAGCCACTTACCTGTTTTTTTACTCGTCGCGCTTTTGCAGTTGGGGAATAATAATTGCCGCCGCAACGAGCAAAATAATCAGGGCAAAAACGATTTGTCCAATTGGATCCATCTCTAACCTCCATGAAGTTTGTCTACTTTGCTAGATAGCTCAATTTTAGACAAGCCCTCTTGAAAAACAACCGAAAAACCTGCTATAGTGAGTATTGTTGGTCCTTGTTTCCAGCGGAAAGTTTGTGAATTTTTCCGCAATTCGATCGGTGATGTTTGTCATAAGTGACAATGTACTTTGTCACTGTCTGCATATAGGTGCGATCCCTACAATGAACACGGTTGTGTCAACCCATTAACTTGGGGGAGTAAGAACAGGCACACCTTCCACCAAATCTCCCCCACGCACATAAGGCTAAGAAGACTTTCTAAATCAAGACGTAATTTATATTCCATGGGAGGAATAGACTCATGACAACTGCAATGGCTCCGGAAAAAGAGCAGCAAGCGAAGAGCAATCAAAAATATGTTTATCTCTTTAGCGAGGTAAACCAGGCTGAAGAACATGTTGGTGGTTCCTGGGAAGATGTCCGTGGTTTGTTGGGCGGTAAAGGTGCGAACCTGGCCGACATGACCCGTTTGGGCGTTCCCGTACCTCCTGGGTTGACTGTTTCTACTGAAGCATGCAACGCTTACCTGGAAGCTGGCGAAAAGTTCCCCGAAGGCATGTGGGAACAAGTTTTGGCAAGCATTAAAGAAGTTGAAAAAGCAATGGGCAAGAAAATTGGCGACTTGCAGAAACCGCTGCTGGTTTCCTGCCGTTCTGGCGCCAAGTTCTCCATGCCCGGTATGATGGACACCGTTCTCAATATCGGTATGAACGACGCTGTGGCTGAAGAAATGATTAAGCGTACCGGCCCGCGTTTTGTTTACGACATTTACCGTCGTCTAATCCAGATGTTTGGTTCTGTGGTTATGGAAGTACCGGATGAGGTGTTCGAGGCAGTAATTGAAGCTCAACGCAAAGCTGCGGATGTGAAGAGTGACACGGAAATGAGCGCCGATGACTGGAAACTGGTCACCGAGCAGTTCAAGCAGATTTACAAGACCTACACCAGAGAGGATTTCCCACAAGATCCCTACGAACAAATGAAGCGTGCTACGGAAGCTGTTTTCAAATCATGGAACAGCAAGCGGGCTTTTGCTTACCGTAATGCGGCCGGGATTCCGCACAATTTGGGAACGGCCGTAAATATCCAAACCATGGTCTACGGCAACATCTCCCCAGATGCTGGTACCGGTGTGGCCATGTCCCGCAACGCTTCTACTGGCGAGAAAGAGCTGGAAGGCGACTTCCTGATGAACGCTCAGGGTGAAGATGTGGTAGCTGGTATTCGCATCACCCAGCCCATCAGCGACCTCAAGAAAGAAATGCCCGAGGTTTACGCCCAGTTTGAAGAAATTGCTCAGAAACTGGAAAAACATTACCGCAACATGCAGGACATGGAATTCACCATTGACCGTGGCAAGTTGTGGCTGCTGCAAACTCGTGATGGCAAGCGTACTGCTCAAGCTGAAGTACGGATTGCTGTAGACCAGGTCGAAGAAGGTCTCATCACCAAAGAAGAAGCTGTGGCTCGCGTAAAACCAGCCCAGGTTGATTTCTTCCTCCATCCGCAATTGGACGCCGAAGCTGTAAAAGAAGCCACCAAGATCGCCACCGGTTTGAACGTATCACCTGGTGCTGCGGTTGGTATGATTGCTTTTGATGCGGATACGGCCGAAAAATGGGCCAAAGAAGAAGGCAAGCAGGTCATCATGGTGCGGCCAGAAACCAAGCCAGATGACGTACACGGTATGTTGGCTGCTCAAGGTATTCTCACCAGCAAAGGCGGCCGTACCAGCCATGCTGCACTGGTAGCTCGCCAATTTGGTAAGCCCGCTGTGGTTGGCGTAAGCGAACTGGAACTGGATCTCGTTGGCCGTCGCATGATGGTTGGCGAGGATATGGAAATCCACGAAGGTGACTGGCTGTCGCTGGATGGCACACAGGGTGTCGTTTACCTGGGCAAGTTGCCCACCGTAGTGCCAGACATCAAGAACCCGCATCTCATCAAATTGCTGAGCTGGGCCGACGAAATCCGCAAGCTGGGTGTTTGGGCCAACGCTGACTACCCGCGTGATGCAGAACGCGCTCGTGAATACGGCGCGCAAGGCATTGGCCTTTGCCGTACGGAGCACATGTTCTTTGAAGCTGAGCGTATGCCCATCGTGCAGAAGATGATCATGGCCAAGTATTCTGTGGACCGTAAGGACGCTCTTGACCAACTGCTGCCTTTGCAGCGCGGCGATTTTGAGGGTCTCTTCCGGGCTATGGACGGCCTGCCGGTTATCATCCGCCTGATCGACCCGCCTTTGCATGAGTTCCTGCCCTCATTTGAGGAGTTGGTACAAGATTTGGCCGACCTGAAGGTTCGGACGCAGCATTACCATACCCTAAGCGAGATTGACACTGCGCTGGCCGAGATCCGCATTAAACAAGATTATCTGGAGCGCGTTGAGGCTTTGCGCGAGATGAACCCGATGTTGGGTACGCGTGGTGTGCGCCTGGGTATCCTCATCCCTGAACTGACCAAGATGCAGGTACGGGCCATCTTTGAAGCAGCTTGTAAATGTGCCAAAGAGGGTGTGGATGTGCATCCTGAGGTGATGATTCCGTTGATTTCCCACGTGAATGAGCTGAAAGTGCAACAATCCGCGCTGGAAGCAGAAGCCAAAGCCGTGATGGAAGAGCAAGGTATCGAGATCACCTACAAATTTGGCACCATGATCGAGATTCCGCGTGCGGCTCTGACGGCTGGCGAAATTGCCGAGGTAGCGCAGTTCTTCTCCTTTGGTACCAACGACCTGACGCAGACGACGTTTGGTATTTCCCGTGACGATGCTGAATCTGGTTTCTTGATGGAGTACCAGCAAAAAGGTATCTTGAAAGACAATCCGTTTGCCTCGATTGACCCGAATGGTGTGGGTCGGTTGATGGAAATTGCGGTAGGAGACGGCCGTTCCGCTCGTGAGGACCTCGAAGTGGGTATTTGCGGTGAGCACGGTGGCGACCCCAAGAGCATCGCCATTTGCCACAAGCTTGGCCTGAACTATGTTTCCTGCTCCCCCTTCCGTGTACCGATTGCCCGACTGGCTGCGGCACATGCTGCGCTGGCGGATAAATAGGACGAGATAAGGTTTACTTATGTTAATAAAAGGGGTGGCTTTTGTGGGCCACTCCTTTTATTTTTCCTTAATGACATTCTGCATTCCCATAACGGCCGTTTGTCACTACAGGGGTACTGCTGTTTTCAGGATACTTTGAACGGTAATCGCACCAAAAATATTGATTGTGATCTTCCCACAAAAGATTACCCCGAGACCGTAAATTCACTTCCGTTTTCACCAAGAACGAAGGAGAACCGATTATGACCAAACAGATGATAACCATCGATGGCAACGAGGCGGCTGCCAGAGTCGCGCACAGGATTAATGAAGTCATTGCCATCTACCCCATTACCCCATCTTCTCCGATGGGTGAGTGGGCTGACCAATGGTCAGCGGAAGGCAAGCCCAATATTTGGGGCTCCACGCCGCTGGTCGTAGAAATGCAGGCCGAAGGTGGCGCGGCTGGTGCTGTGCACGGAGCATTGCAAGCCGGTGCGCTCACCACCACATTTACCGCTTCTCAAGGTTTGCTGTTGATGATCCCCAACATGTACAAAATCGCTGGGGAACTGACATCCACCGTATTCCACATTGCGGCACGCTCTTTGGCTGCTCAGGCACTGTCCATTTTTGGCGACCATTCCGACGTGATGGCCGCTCGGAACACCGGTTTTGCTTTGCTGGCAGCCAACTCTGTGCAGGAAGTCACCGACTTTGCTCTGATTGCTTCCGCTGCAACGCTGGAAGCCCGCGTGCCTTTCTTGCACTTCTTTGACGGCTTCCGTACCTCACATGAAATCAGCAAAATCGAGCCATTGGGCGATGACGTGCTGCGCGCCATGATTAACGATGAGCTGGTGCGGGCGCACCGGGCCCGTGGCCTGACGCCAGACAGCCCAGTTTTGCGCGGTACGGCGCAGAACCCGGACGTCTTCTTCCAGGCACGGGAAAGCGTGAATCCATTCTATGCAGCTTGTCCTGGCATTGTACAGGCAGCCATGGATAAATTTGCTGAGCTGACGGGTCGCCAATACCAACTGTTTGAATATGTTGGTGCGCCCGATGCTGAGCGCGTGATTGTGTTGATGGGTTCTGGTGCAGAAACGGCCGAATCCACCATCAAATACCTGGCAGAACGTGGCGAAAAAGTAGGTGCAGTCAAGGTTCGTTTGTATCGGCCGTTTGCTGTAGACGCTTTTGTGAACGTCCTGCCCCCAACCGTGAAGGCCATCGCTGCTTTGGATCGCACCAAAGAGCCCGGCGCTTCTGGCGAACCCATGTACCTGGATATCATGTCGGCCGTGGTTGAGGCTGTGGCTGAAGGCAAAGCACCGTTCGAGACGATGCCCCGCATCATCGGTGGGCGGTACGGGCTCTCCTCCAAAGAGTTCACCCCCGGTATGGTTAAAGCCGTCCTCGATGAGTTGGCCAAGCCAAGCCCCAAGAATCATTTCACGGTCGGCATCAACGATGACGTAACCAACACCAGCCTGAACTGGGACAAATCGTTTGGTATTGAAAGTGATGACGTGGTTCGCGCCGTTTTTTACGGCCTCGGTTCGGACGGTACTGTTGGGGCTAACAAAAACTCCATCAAAATCATCGGTGAAGATACCCCGAATCACGCCCAGGCTTACTTTGTATACGATTCCAAGAAAGCGGGTTCGGTGACGGTTTCTCACCTTCGCTTTGGTAAGCAGCCAATTCATGCCCCGTATTTGATTGAAAGCGCCAGCTTTGTCGGTGTACATCAGTTCACCTTCCTGGAGCGGTACGATGTGCTGCGACTGGCTGCCCCTGGAGCCACTTTCCTGCTCAACAGCCCCTACGGGCCAAACGATGTGTGGGACATGATGCCCCGCAGCACTCAGCAGGCCATCATCGACAAGAATTTGAAATTCTACGTGGTGGATGGTTACCAGGTGGCCAAAGAAACCAAGATGGGTCGGCGTATCAACACCATCATGCAAACCTGCTTCTTCGCCCTTAGTGGTGTGTTACCCACGGATGAAGCGATTGCTGCCATCAAGACAGCCATCAAGAAGACCTACGGCAAGCGTGGCGAGGCGGTCGTGCAGCAAAATTACGATGCTGTAGACTCTGCCCTGGCGCACCTGTATGAGGTCGAAGTTCCCTCGGCAGCAACGAGTGATTTTGAACGGCCGTCTATCGTTCCCGATTACGCGCCAGAATTTATTCAGTCCGTCACGGCACGTATCATCGAAGGTGTTGGTGATTCACTGCCGGTAAGCGCTTTGCCGGTTGATGGCACGTACCCAACTGGCACCACCAAATGGGAAAAACGCAACATTGCTACCGAAATTCCCGTTTGGGACCCGGACATTTGTATTCAATGTGGTAAATGTGCCTTTGTGTGTCCGCATGCCGTCATTCGCATGAAAGTGTACGACACAGACAAATTGGCTGACGCACCAGAGACCTTCAAATCGACCGAGGCTCGTTACAAAGAATTTAAGGGACAGGCATTTACGCTTCAGGTAGCCCCCGAAGATTGCACCGGTTGTAGCCTCTGTGTAGAAGTTTGCCCGGTGAAGAACAAGCGCCAACCGAAGTTCAAAGCGATTAACATGCAGCCGCAAGCGCCGCTGCGCGAACAAGAGCGGGAGAACTGGAACTTCTTCCTTGAACTACCACAGGTAGATCGCACCACCATCCCGTTGAACCAGGTGAAATACAACCAGCTGCTCGACCCGCTGTTTGAGTTCTCTGGGGCGTGTGCTGGTTGTGGTGAAACACCATACCTGGGTTTGCTCAGCCGCCTCTTTGGCGACCGGGCAGTCATTGCCAACGCTACGGGCTGTTCCTCGATCTACGGCGGTAATCTGCCCACAACGCCATGGGCGCAAAATGCAGAAGGCCGTGGCCCCGCCTGGTCCAATTCCTTGTTTGAAGACAATGCGGAATTTGGCATGGGCATGCGCGTCGCGCTGGACCAACGGCTGGAAGCCGCAACCAATACACTGCGCGACATGCGTGACGTGTTAGGTAGCGTTCTGGTAGACAGCATTCTTTACGCCGACCAAATGACCGATGCCGATATCCAGGCACAGCGTGGTCGCGTGGAAGAGCTAAAGACACGCATCAAAGATTTGCTGGCTGGCAAAGAGCATGGCGTTGGGAACTTCCAGGGCCGTTTGGCCAACCTACTGAGCATGGCTGACATCCTCGTTAAGAAGAGCGTTTGGATTGTTGGTGGTGACGGCTGGGCTTACGATATTGGCTTTGGTGGTTTGGACCACGTACTGGCCTCTGGTCGTAACGTGAACGTTCTGGTGTTGGATACGGAAGTTTACTCCAATACTGGTGGGCAAATGTCCAAATCGACGCCGCGCGGTGCAGTAGCCAAGTTTGCGGCGGCTGGTAAACCAATGCCTAAGAAGGATTTGGGTCTGTTGGCGATTAGCTACGGCAACATCTACGTGGCGAAAGTTGCCTTTGGGGCCAAGGATGCGCAAACGGTGCGCGCCTTCCAGGAAGCGGAAGCTTACGATGGTCCGTCGTTGATTATTGCTTACAGCCATTGTATTGCTCATGGCTATGACATGAAGTTTGGTCTGGAACAGCAGGCAGCGGCGGTTGGTAGCGGTCATTGGCCACTCTATCGTTTCAATCCAGATTTGGCCGAGACGGGACAAAATCCATTCGCCTTGGACAGCCGTCCGCCTTCGCAAACGCTGGAAAGCTACATCTACCGCGAAGGACGCTACCGCATCTTGCAGCAAAGCAACCCGCAAGCTGCTGAGCGGCTGTTGGAACTTGCCAAGCAAGACGTGGCTGATCGTTGGGTTACTTACAAGCAGTTGGCCGGTATCAACGGTTCGTCTGACTAAGATGAAAGCCTCCCGTGGCGCGAAGCTGCGGGAGGTTCGACAATCTTCATTGGAGGCTGAAATGAATTTAAAGACAAAATATCTGGGCCTGGAGTTGGAAAGTCCGTTGGTGCCATCCTCATCGCCATTATCGCGTACGCTAGATGGTTTGCGGCAGATGGAAGATGCCGGAGCCAGCGCCGTGGTGCTTTACTCTTTGTTTGAGGAGCAGATTTTACAAGAAGCGCACACGCTGAATGAGCATTTGCTGCAAGGAACTGAGAGCTTTGCCGAGGCGTTGGATTATTTCCCAGAGGCACCAGAGTATCAACATGGGCCAGATGTGTATTTGAAGCATATTCGTCGGGCCAAAGAGGCGCTGAATATTCCGGTTATTGCCAGCTTAAATGGCGTTTCGGATGGTTGGTGGATTAAATATGCCAAAGATATTGAGCAGGCCGGGGCTGATGCGCTGGAGCTGAATATTTATTATGTGCCAACCAGTCTGGACGAGAGCAGTGCGGAGGTGGAAGCACTTTACCTGGATGCGCTGACGCATGTGAAGCAAGCGGTTTCTATTCCGGTCGCGATGAAGTTGAGCCCATACTTTAGCGCCATGGGCAACATGGCCAAGCGTCTGGTGGATGCTGGTGCGGATGGTCTGGTGTTGTTTAACCGGTTTTACCAACCGGATCTGGATTTGGAGAACCTGGAGGTTGTGCCAAATCTGGTGTTGAGCAACTCGACTGAGCTGCGGCTGCCTTTGCGCTGGATTGCTATTTTATACGGCCGTATTCAAGCCGATCTTGCCCTTACATCTGGTGTACACAACGTGACAGACGTTTTGAAGGGTCTGGCTGCTGGGGCATCGATCACAATGGTGGCTTCTGAGCTGCTGCGTAATGGTGTGGGGCGGCTTGAAGTGCTGCGCGAAGGTGTGGTGCAATGGCTGGAAGAAAATGAGTATGAATCGCTGGATCAGCTGCGCGGCAGCTTGAGCCAGGTGAATTGTGCTGAACCGGCTGCCTTTGAACGGGCCAACTACATGCGCGTTCTGAGCAGCTATGCTGATGATTACGGTATGCGAACCATGCCACAATCATTTGACTAGCGTTTTTTGTAGTTAGCTTATGTAATCGGCCAAATTTTCGGTTTGCTACGTCTATAAATCTTTTGTCGATTACACATTGCTAGTTGCTGTTTATTACCTCCTATTTAACTGCCACCTGAATGTTCAGGTGGCAGTTTTTTGTTGTCATTGGGTGGGGTGTTGAGATAATAAACAAATGAGGTGAACTATTTGATGACAACCAAGCGACTCTTACTTTCAGTTGGCATCGTGCTGTTGTTAAGCGCGTTGGGATATTGGATTTATCTACAATTTTTGGCACCGGGGACGGGGGATGGGGTGGATACGGCCGTAACCAATCCGACCAGCACCACCCCAACCACCATCACCGCCGAGGGCAATATTGTACCTTTGGCTCAGGCAAATTTAACGTTTACTGGCAGCGGCGTGGTCACAACGGTGGCCGTGCAGCCGGGCGATTTTGTGGAGAAAGGGGCCACGCTGTTGATGCTGGACACAGCCGAGCAAGAGATTGCCCTGCGCCAGGCAGAGGCGTTATTGGCTCAGGCGGAGGCAAATGTGAAACTGGCTGAAACGGGGGTGTTGGCGGCAGAAACGGCCGTCTCTGCTGCCGAAGTTGGTGTGGCCCAGGCCGAAGCCAATTACGCGCTGCTGGCGGCAAATCCTACCGAGGCGCAGCTGGCACTAAACGAAGCGTTGGTCGGTGCGGCGGAAGCCAACGTCGGCTTGGCCATCGGCAGCCAGAGCGTGACGTTGGAAGGCAGCACATCGGCCCAAATTCGCGCGGCAGAAGCGGCCGTGGCTGCGGCCGAAGCGTTCTACATCGCCGCCCGTGACCAATACGAGCCGATGGTCCAAGATGACGGCGCATCTGCCGAAGATCGTGAGCAGGCCCAGCTTCAGCTCAATGCGGCGCTGGCCAATTTGCAATCGGCGCAGGCGGCGCTGGATGAGGCGCAAGCAGGGGCAAGCAGTGCGGAACAAATTGCTGCGGCCGGTGGCGTGCAGGCGGCCCAAAATGAGCAATCTGCTGCCGAAGCGGAGTTGGCGCTGCTGCAAGCGGGTACCCAGGCGGAGCGATTGGCCGTGGCGCAAGCGGAAATCAACGCGGCGCAGCAGCTTTTGACCGAGGTGAGTTTGCAAGCAGATCAGGCAGAAACGGCCGTTGCTCAGGCAGAAACGGCCGTTCAGGAAGCCCAAACCCAGGTAGATGCGGCTCAACTCGCTCTGGAAAAACGGAGCCTCACCGCTCCGTTTAGTGGCACCGTTGCCGATGTGCTGGTGGATGTAGGCGAGACGGTAACAGCGGGCCAGCCGGTGGCCATCGTGGCGGATTTGTCCGGCTGGCAGGTGGAAACCAGCGATCTTATCGAGGCCGATGTGGTGGCTCTGGCGCGGGATGACGTGGCTCAGGTGCAGGTCGATGCCTTTGCTGACCAGTCGCTCACCGGACGCATCGTGGAGATTGCCGAGTTGGCGGCTGAAGTACGCGGCGACCAAACGTACGTGGTGACGCTAGCGTTGCCGGAAACGGATTTGCCGCTGCGCTGGGGCATGTCCGTGTTTATCACCATTGAGCGGAACCAATGAGGGGAGAGATGAGTATATTGAGAATTTTTAAGGAACACAGAGGTGCACAGAGGAGGCACAGAGTTGCGCAGAGAAATCTCTGTGAATCTCTGCGGCATCTCTGTGAAACTCTGTGTAACAAAAAATTACTTGCACTAGTAATCATTTTTCTTTTGGCGAATGTGGGTACGGCCGTTCAGGCCCAACCTGCCGCCGGTATCGTTTCTGCCGAAGGGCAGGTGGTGCCCACAGAACAAATTGCGTTGGCTTTCCAAACAGGCGGGACGGTGGAGACGGTTTTTGTGGCGGAAGGAGACAGGGTGCAAGCAGGTGATCCGCTGCTGCAATTGGACCCCGCAGCGGCTGAACTTGGTTTGCAGCAAGCACAGGCACGATTGGCGACGGCGCAATCTGGCCTGTTGGCGGCGCAAAATGAGCAAGGGCTGGCAGAAACGGCCGTTGCCACTGCCCAATCTCGTTTAGAGGTAGCCCAAGCGAATCTGGCTTTGGTGGAAGCGGGGGCGCAGCCGGAACAGATCACCGCTGCCGAGAGCCGCGTGGCCGCTGCCGAAGCGGCCGTTACGCAAGCGATTGGCAGTCGGGATGCGGCGTTGGACATTGTGGATGAATCGGATATTTTGGCGGCGGAAGCGGCCGTAGCGGCGGCGCAAGCTGAGGTGCAGGCACTGGAAGAGGCGTACCAGGAGATTTTGGACAGCTGCTTCGACACACCCGATGGCGAAGTGTGTCCGCTCTACGGCCCCGTTGAGGAGCAGACGCGGCAGCAGCTCGATGCCGCTCGATTGAACCAGTCAGCGGCGCAGGCGGCGCTGGAGGCGTTGCAAAACGGGGCTACCCCTGCGCAGCGGCAGGCGGCCAATGCTCAGGTGGGTGTCGCGCAGGCGAACCTGGCCATCGCTCAGGCGCAGCTGGATTTGCTGCAAGCGGGGGCTACGCCAGAGCAGATTCGTCTGGCGGAGGTGGCGGTGGAGCAGGCACAGGTAGGTGTCCAGCAGGCGGAAGTGCGGATTGAGCAGGCTGTGGCGAGGGTGGCGGTGGCGGAAACGGCCGTTTCTCTGGCTGAAACTGGTGTGGAAAGCGCGGAATTGGCGCTGGAACGCACCTTTTTACGCGCGGCGTTTGACGGCACGGTAGTTTCTGTGGCACTGAGCGCAGGCGAACTGGCGGCTCCAGGTTTTCCAGCCCTGACGCTGGCCAACTTTGGCGCGTGGCAAATCGAAACAACTGACCTGACGGAGCTGGATGTGGCGCTGGTGGCCGCTGGTGCGCCCGTGACGGTGCGGGTGGATGCGCTGCCGGATGCGGAATTGAGTGGAGTGGTAACGGCCGTTGCCATCGTTCCCAACGTGGCACGTGGCGATGTGGTCTACACGGTGACGATTGATTTGCAAGAAACGGCCGATCTGCCCCTGCGTTGGGGCATGACTGCGTTTGTGGATATTGCTATCCAGTAGCCGCGGTTTCCAAACCGCGATTTTCGCGCTAAGAAAGCGCGGCTACGAGCTGAATTCTGCTAGAAGGGGGAAATGGTCGGAGGCGTGGCGGATGGCGGGGTGGTCGTCTACGACGCGGCAGGTTTGCAGGCGGGGCAGCATGTTTGGGTCGGCGAAGATGTAGTCGTAGCGGGTGGTGGGGTTGATGGTCCACCAGGTGAAGCCGTCGGCTTGGGGGTGCAGGTGGCGGAAGCAGTCGGTGTAGCCTGCGCGTAACAATCGGGGGATGGCCAGCCGGAAGATGAGACGAAGTTGCAGCAACATCACGCGCCGCATGCGGGCCGGGTTTTTGTGCTGCAACACGCGGTCGCCGGGGCCAATGGCATTGACGTCGCCGATGATGAGATGGGGTGTGGACGGCCGTTTCCCAATAATCTCCAACAATTTCCCCACCGCCTGCCAGCGGCGAATCTCAAAGGGTAGCAGCAAAAAGGGTAAAAAGTGGACGTTGTAGACGGTCAGCGGCCCGCTGGGCGTGTCTAGGTTTGCCTCCAGCGCGGCCTGGGTGAGTGGCGGCTGATTGTAAATTTGCCATGCCTTGATTGGAGAGCGGGAGAGTAGGGCAATGTGCCGCTCGCCGCTGCCGTGACCCCAGGCGTGATGCATTTCTAATCGTTCGGCCAGAATTTTGACCACCTCATGGTCGTCGGCTTCGGTGAGGCCGATGACGTCGGCATTGATATGGGCCAGGACAGCGTGGATGCTTTCTAGCTGCTTGCGCCCGCCAAATTCAAGATTATAGGTGAGAATTTTGAGAGGGTTCACAGTTTGGGGAAGCATGATGTAGTCCATACCACAACAATGAGTTTCTCATTATGCAGGAATATCTTTATTTAGTCGCAAATAGTAATTATTCCATCTTTGAACTTTACAGCCTTTTCTAAAATCAGGTAGAAATCACTCAATATGGAAAGATCTTCATCTGAAACTTTGCCCATAGTGAGGATAATATTACAAGCTTTATATAATTTTTTAGTTTCAATCGAATCAATGTGGTTGTCTTCAAAATGTGAGATTTTTTCTAAATGAGGGAGTATTTTTCCAAGTCTAAGATGCTGCTCAAGACTAATTTTTCCAAGTCGAATTTCTTCTAGGTTATGACCTTTCCCTTGAGTCGTAATGAAATACTCTAGCTGAACTGAATCAGGAACACGAAAAATTTCTAGCATTTGTTAATACTCCATATCTGGCTGCAGGCCGAAATCTCAACGCGCTGCCCGCTTTGTCCTTGCTGAATTTTTGCATTTTAGTTTAGGTTTGGTCGGAACAGCCGTTAAACATTTGTTATTCAATTACCTTCATTTCCTGGTGCCAGAGTTGGGTGGTGAGGATGCCGGTAAGAATGCGGCTGTGGTCGGTACGGCCGTTCCGATGTGCATCCCTCAATTTTGCCACCGTTTCCATATTAAAGTAGCCGGCTTCGCGTAGCGAGGATGATTGGAGGCACTCTTCGGCCCAGGCGGGTAGTTTTCCGCTGCGCCACCAGGCGGCGTGGGGGGTGGCGAGTCCTTGTTTGGTGCGATTGGTAACGGCCGTTGGCAGCAGCTCTTTCATGCCTCGACGTAGCAAAACCTTGTTCATCGCTGCATTGAGCTTGAAGTCGGGTGGCAGCGTGGCGCAAAATTCCCACAGCCTGTGGTCCAAAAAAGGTGGCCGCGCTTCGACGGAGTTGGCCATGCTCATCCGATCCACCTCAAAATTGATAAAATCCACCATGCGCGTTTGTGCTTCCAGGGCCAAAAATTGATTGAGGGGGTGATAAGAATTTACCGCGGAGAGCGCGGAGAGCGCAGAGTTTTTTTCTTCGCGCCCTCCGCGCTCTCTGCGGTTAAAAAGTTTTTGCAGTAGCGGTGGTGGCATGACCTGGTGCCAGAGGGCGAAGCGGGCTAGTGGATCGCGGGTGCCGTGGGCGAGGACGCGCTGTCCGGCGGTGGAACCGGGCAGGGGCAGGTGGCTAAGTAGCTGGCGGATGGGTTGGGGGATGGCGAGGAACGGCCGTATCCGCCGATCGCCATCGAACCAGTGATAACCGCCTAGCAGCTCATCCGCCCCTTCACCCGTGAGGATGACTTTGAAGCCCGCCTCGCGGCACGCTTTGTATAGCAGGTAGATGGGCAGGCTGGTGGCCGAGCATTGCGGCTCTTCGAGCTGGGCCACGATTTGCGGCAGCAGGTCGAACGCTTCGGGGCCGAAATGCAGGGCGTGGTGCTGGCTGCCGATGCGCTGGGCGACGGCCTGGGCGTAGGCGGATTCGTCGTGGCTAGCGGCGCTGAAAGCGATATTGAAGGTGTGGATTGGCTGGCCGCTAATCGCGGTGAGCAAGGTGGCCAGGGCGCTGGAATCAATGCCGCCGCTAAGCAGGGAGCCGACGGGCACGTCGCTCAGTCGCCAGGCGGACACGGCGTCGCGCAGGTGGGCCATGAATTCGTCTACGGCGTCGGCTTCGCTGATTTGGCGGTAGTTTGGGTGGTCGGGGAAGGTGAGGTGGTGATACGGCCGTATTTCCATAGACCCATTTTGCGCGATGAGCATGTGGGCGGCGGGCAGCTTGTACACATCGGCAAACATGGTGTTTGGTGTGGGCACAAAACCAATCGTGAACAGATCCATGAGTGCCTGCCGATTGGTGCGACGGCTGAGCATGGGCAGGAGGTGGAAAATGGGGCGAATCTCGGAGGCGAAGGCCAGTTCGTTACCAACTTTCGCGTAGTGCAGCGGTTTAATGCCAAAACGGTCGCGGACGAGGAGGAGAGTTTGGGAACGGCCGTCCCACAGGGCAAAAGCAAACATGCCGCGCAGCCGCATAAACGCATCCGTGCCCCACTCTTCGTAGGCGTGAACGATGGTTTCGGTGTCGGTGCGGGTGCGGAACTGGTGTCCGGCGGCTTCTAGCTGGGTGCGCAGGGCGGGAGCGTTCATCACTTCGCCGTTGTAGGCGATCCAAATAGTGCCATCTTCGTTGCTCAGCGGCTGGTGCCCGTGCGCCAAATCAATGATGCTGAGCCGCCGGGCCGCCAGTCCGATGCCGTCGGCGATGAAAATGCCCGCGTCGTCTGGCCCGCGATGGTGCAGTAGGTCATTGGCTTGTTCCAGCCGTTCGCGATTGATTTGGGGGGAGAGGATGCCGGTGATTCCGCACATGGGGTAATTGAGTAATTGGGTAATTGGTGATTTTTAGCCTAGGCATTCATGCCCAGTGGCGGATGGTATACAATTTACCTGCTATGAGCAAAGTTAATCATCCTGCAAAGCAACCGTTTTTCTCTGCGCCTCCGCGTCTCAGCGTTGAAAATATTGGTACGGCCGTTCTGCTACTCATTTCTCTGGCGGCTAGTTTCGCATATTTGCGGCTGGGGTTGGCGCGGGTGTTTTATCCGTACGCGCTAGATTTAGTGGAAGAGGGGATGGTGATGCAGGCGTGGCGGGTGGCGCAGAATCTGCCCGTTTTTGTGCCGCCCAATGCAGAATTTGTGCCGCAGGTGTACATGCCGCTGTTTACCTGGCTGGGGGGCCAGTTGATGCACTTGACGGGGTTTGTTTTTTGGCCGCTGCGGTTAATCTCTTTTTTGAGTGTGGTGGGAACGGCCGTTCTCATCTTCATTATTGGTTGGCGAGAGTCTAGAAGCAAAACGGCCGCTTTTGTGGGCAGCGGTTTGTTTTTGGGCGGCTACCGGCTGGTAGGTGGCTGGTACGATTTGGCGCGGGTGGATGCGTTGTTTGCGTTTTTGAGTTTGGCGGGGTTGGTACTGTTGGTTCATAGAAGGAGGAGAGGAACGCAGAGCTACGCAGAGGAGACACAGAGGGGCACAGAGGTTTGGGTTGTTTTAGGAGCGGTTCTGTTGGGGTTAGCCTTTTTAACGAAGCAGAATGGGTTGCTTTTGGCGGCGGTGGCAGGGTTTTGTTTTTTTACCGCGGAGAGCGCGGAGGACGCGAAGAAAAACAAAAA
The DNA here is from genome assembly GCA_020634565.1 of Ardenticatenaceae bacterium. Taxonomy (GTDB): domain Bacteria; phylum Chloroflexota; class Anaerolineae; order Promineifilales; family Promineifilaceae; genus Leptofilum. Next base: position 462,040 of record JACKBN010000002.1, on the reverse strand, counting down.
ATCTGCGTTATCAGCGTTCATCCGCGTCCTAATTTATTTTGTAATTCCATTTGCCGCTGTTGCCGTGGTGCCGGTTTTGATCTTGCAGCAAGTGAGCGGGGGCTGGTTTAGCTATTACGTGGTGACGATTGCTTATGCCAGCCCGCTGGATTTGGGGCGATTGCGGAACATTTTTCTGTGGGAGTTGGGCGCGGGAATGGGGGTGTTGGTGGGGTTGGCTGCTCTTTTGGTGATGCAGCAGTTTAGGAGATTGGAGATTAGAGATTGGAGATTAGTCGCCGTCAATCTCCAATCTCTAATCTCCAATAACCCGTGGTTGGTGTTTGTGGGAACGGCCGTTTTTATCTCCATCGCCGGTCGTAGCACGGTGGGTGGCAATTTGAACAACATGCTGATTGGCTATGCCTTTCTTTGTCTTATCCCCGCCCTGAGTTGGAATTTTCAACGCAAAGGCGCGAAGGGGCAAAGGGCAAAAGAATCTGCTCAATCTGCGGAATCTGTTGATAAAATGAGTTCGAGAGTAACTTGGGTAGTCGCCATGCTCGTTCAGTTTGTTTTGGTCACTTTCCCGTTGAATAGTGGGTTACCGCCGCAATTTTTGCCAACGGCCGAAATGCGAGCAGCGGGAAATGCGTTGGTTGAGCGAGTAGCAGCGGAACCGGGCGAGGTGTGGTTGTTGATGCATCCGAGTGTGGCGGTGCGGGCGGGGAAACGGCCGTATGCCCACCTGCAATCCCTCTGGCACGCCCGCCAGCGCGGGGCCGATCCTCTGTCATCAGACCTGGTGGAGTTGATCGAGCAGGAGCAATTTGCCCAGATTATTTCTGATGAAAGTGACTTTTTCGAGACAGAGCCAGCCTTCTTGGAGCTGCTGCTGGCGCATTATGAGGCGGTGGCAACACTGCCCCCAACACAATCGTCCCCGACGCTGAACGAGCCAGTGATACGGCCGTTAACCATCTACACCCCGCGTTAATAAAAATGTAACCGCGGAGATCGCAGAGAAAACAGAAATAAAACTCCGCGTCCTCCGCGCTCTCCGCGGTAAAAATTTTATGAGTTTGGCCAGCGGAGCATAACGGTGTAGCCTTGCCAATTTTCGTCGTCTTCATGGTACGGCCGTTCCGCCAAAACCAGCCACGCATGTCCCGTAATCTTCTTTTTGTCTGGCGTTTCACCCGGTGCAAATTTGGCCCCAAACAGCACGGTAACGGGCACGTCTAGCTCATGCAGGTAGCGGTAGCGCAGCAGCGAGCGGCGTAAGCACAGCCCCAGTGGCGATTGGCGATCCAGCAGGGCGGCGAGATCGGTTAGTTGGCGGGTTTTGCTTTCAGAAGGGAGGGGAAACGGCCGTTCCAGCCGCATCATTTCCAGTTCGGCCATCGCCTGGGGGAGCGGTTGTTTGAGGATGCCAGGCAGTTGGTGACCCAGCACGCGCATCTCGGCCAGGAGCTGCCGCTGCTGGGCATTGCGCAGCAGATCGGGCAGCAGGCGCAGCCCCAGTAACAGATGGCGCAGACGAGTCAGCAGGCTGTTCATGGGGTTTACTTGATAATAATTAGATCGTCTTTGGCCATCTCACTGGCCAGTTCCAGCAAATCATCCACCACCATGTCGGTTTCCACTTCATACTTGTTGGCGATGGTTTGCGCGTGCTGCTCGATTGTTTGCTCGCCGTCGAGCATTTGCCAAAACTCAGTGCCCACCTCATTCAGGGAAAAATAGGTGCCCGTGTTGATATCGATTAAAATGGCCTCGTCGGCCACCACTTCAAAAGTGACGCTTTCGGCGCGCTGCAGAATGGAATCTTTGTTCAACTTGTTCTCCCGGAGAGATGTAATTGGTAATTCAGTAATTGTTGTGCCGAACTACCAAATTACCAATTACTCAATTACTCGTTTCGGTTTTATACTTTTGTGCATGAACACATTGCGGTGGCAATTTCACGATCTAATTATCGAAGGGAACGCGGATGATGCAACTTTGTGGCAGGGTTGGTTAGAATCGTTCAGCTCATTGCCGGTGGCAACGGCCGTTCCTCACCTCTCCGTCACCCTGCAAACTGTTGCTACCGTGCCTGCTCCACCCAATCGTGCCCCTGATTTTCAGCAGGGCGATTTGCTGCATTATTTTGTTGATGGCGATCAGGTGATTGCTCATTTTCCGCGCTACGGACAGTTACATCTGAATTTGGTTGAAGGGTGGACGCGTGGCCAGGTGGTGCCTGCGGCGGGGCAGACGTATGCCATTTTAGAGGATTTAATCGCCATCAGCCTGTCGCCGCACCTGCGCCGCCGCCACAAGTTTTTGCTGCACGCTTTTGCCGCCGCTTTTGACGGACAGGCGGTGCTACTGGTGGGGGGCATCGGCGCTGGTAAAACCACGACGGGCCTTTCTTTACTCGATGCGGGCTGGCAGTTACTTTCCAATGATTCGCCGGTGGTGGTGGCAAACGGCCGTATCCAGCAATATCCCGGCGTGTTGGCCGCGTATCCGGAATCGTTTGCCCATTTTGGGTCGTTGGCTCATTTGGCGGAGGAGCGTGATAGGGGAAACGGCCGTCGCAAAATTAGCGTCACGGCTGAATCGATTTGGCCTGCGGTGTGGTTGGCGGAAGCGCCGGTTCGGGCCATCTGTTTCCCCCAAATTGAGGCACGACAGAGCCATGCGTTAACCCCTCTGGCCAAACCTGTCGCGCTGGCCAAGCTGCTGCCCCATGCGGTGGAGCAGTGGGACAAAGCGATGATTCCGCGACACCTTCACATTTTGCGCCAGCTTGTGGAGGCCGCCCCAGCCTATGTACTGCACCTGTCACCAGACATCTCGACCATTCCCCAAACGATTCAGCAGGTCTTTTCTCGCTCAGCGTAAGCGCTCTTTTCCCCGCATAATTCTGAGAAATAAATGAGTGGCAACCCCACATTTGCTACCATCTTTCTGACAACTCCCCTGACAAAAGTCATAAAAATTGAGTGAAAAGAGGCTAGATAGGACTTAGGCACTATTGTTTGGGCCTGCACATTTTGGTGAAATGTACGCGTCTGAGCCAGCCTTGGGAGAGGTGGAACATTTCCAAAATAGCCTTAGTTAAAAAGAAGTTACTGAATGCCTGATGTTTTGCAGAGCATCTGGCAGGAGTTTTGTTATGAACCTTACAAGCGTGAAGAAGCGAATTATTTTTTTCCTAACAGGATTTCCTCTTTTACTGGGAATCATCTTATTGGGACAGCGGGGCGAAACGGCCGTTTCCCCCGTGGCGGCAGGAACGGCCGAATGGCCAATGGTAGCCGCCAATCCGCAGCGTACCTCCTGGACCCCTGAAGAAGTTGGTGGCCAGCTCCGTCCAGAATGGTACAAACCCTTCGAAGCCTTCATTCCACCCCACGTACAAATCATCGCCGCAAACAACACACTCTACATATCAACCGCCAGTGGTCTCTACGCTATTGATGCCGCGACCGGTGCCGAAAAGTGGGTTTACGCCACCGAAATGCCGCTTGGCCATTCTCCAACCATCTACAATGGCGTGGCCTACGTAGGCGGGTTGGACAACAAAATCCACGCCATCGACGCCAACAGCGGTGTTGGCTTGTGGACCTTTAGCGGTGGTGGTGGCTTTGAAACCAATCCTTTGATCATCAACGATATCTTGTACGCCGGAAACCGGGATGGCAAGATGTACGCCATCACCATTTCAGGCGCAAACACGGGCAAGCTCGCTTGGAGTTACCAGACGGGCGGTCCTGTTCTGTTTTCCGCTGCTTATAACAACGGCAATATTTACTTTGCTTCCAATGACAGCTTTGCCTATGCGCTGAACGCCAACAGCGGCAGCCTGGTTTGGAAATCGGCTAAACTGCCCGGCGCTGGCTTCTTTTCCTACTGGCCCGTGGTTTATGAAGACAAGGTGATCTTCTCTGGTAGCAATGCCTATACCACCGCTATTAGCTGGCCGGGCAGCGGGCAAATGTCCAAAATAGAATTGCAGGAACTATATGTCAATCAGGGCGTGCCGCCTGGGGCGATTATTGGCGGCGTGAGTACGGCGGCCGGTGATTGGGTTTCTGGCACGCCCACCATCAATGCCGGCCGCATCTACAATTACTTCGATGCCAAGCCATGGCGGCGCACCGTGTTTGTGCTCAACCAGTCTAACGGAGCTGAAAATGTCACCGCGCCGGTTTTGTGGACGGGAACAGGCAGCGGCACGCGCTATCCGCCGGTCATTGGGGTGGATGGGGTGCTGTACCAGCAAAATAATTACATCTCTGACGCGTCGATTGCCCGCGGACACGTTGCGGGTTGGCAGCCGGACAATCCCTACATCACCAACATCAGCGGTGATGTGGCTGCGGTGGATGAGCCACATGCAGTTTCTGGTGGCGGCAACCTGATTTACTGGAATCTTTGCTGTGACCGTCAGTCTGGCTCGATTGATATTACCAAGCCGAACAGCAGCTTCCCTAACGGCGGCGTGGACCCCAACCGGGAGTGGATCTACTACGGTTACAACTTGCTGAGTTGGGCGCCAGGGTACAACTTCTTGTATTACTCGGCCCAGCCAGATAATTACACCAAACCATACTCCAATTTTGGCACGGTAAATGGCGTCTATGGTTTTCATGGGGATGTATCGCCGCCAATTCCGTATAACGGCCGTGTTTACATCCAGCGTAGCAATACCATTATGGCCTTCTCGCCCAGCGGCAATGGAGCCACCGCGCTCCCGACCGCAACCAAGCGCACGCCCCCCCCGGCCAATATGGACATTCCCGACCAGGATGAGCTGATTGCCGAACTGGAAGCCGAGGTAAGCAAAATTGTAGAGGCAGGGCATTTGCGTCCCGGCTTCATGAGCCACGGCCTGTTTGACAACAGCGCGGGCAACACCTGTGGCGATAATCTGGTGGCTTACTGGAGCAATCCGGGCGACACGCTGTACACCTTGCTGATGGCCTTGCCTCATTTGTCACCAGGCTTGCAGCAAACCGTACGCACCTACTTGCAAAACGAATACGCTAATTATCCACCGTACCAGTACAACCATGTCGGTTGGAGCAATGGAGCACAGCGTGAAGCGTACACCATGCCGCCCGAAATTGTGGCTGCCCTTACCGGACCAGAAACGAAGAACTTCACGCTGCAAAATAATGGTGGCTGGGGCGGCGAAGGCGTTTGGGGCCGAAATCCGTTTGCCTGGTACGCCTTGTGGAAGTATGCAGAGGAGTTTGGTGGGGCCAGCGGCATTCTTTCAGCCAGCCAATCAGCTTTCATGGAAGAGTTTAATGGGCAGCCTTCAGATGGTCTTTTGCTCAAAATGCCTCTGGTGCACAATGCCTATATTGCCGGTTACACAGGCTATGTCGAACTGCAAAAGCTGGCTGGGCAAACGGTTTCCAGCAGCGTAAATGGTGAGCTGAACCGGCTGAAAGCGCTGCGGGCCAATAATTTCACCAAAGATACGGCTTACCAGTTGGTGACAAATGGCGGTCCTTACTGCCGCACGCTTAATGTGGCCAGCAACTTTATGTATCTGGTGCCAGAGCTGGCTGAATATCTGCGCAACAATGCCCTTGGTGGGGTGAACAGTGCCCTGGCAGAGTATGAAACGGTGGCCCCGTACTGGTTTGTCACCTTTTTCTCTGGAGCGTATGCGGAAAACGCGATTGTGCCGCTGTATGATGCGCATTCCATCTTCATGGCTAAAGCGCTCATCCTGGAAGCCACCGGGGACGAACTGGCGCAATATCTGGATGTGCCCGGTTTCCCAACTGGCGATCTGTTTTACATTCAAAAGTTAACGGCCGCTATTGATAATCAGGTTTACGGATTTTCGCTTAATGTTAAGCCAGCAGTGGCCAATGTTGATTCTGGCGGCAGCGCCAACTACCAAATTTCTGTTGCTGGTACGGGTGGCTTTGTTGCACCTATTAACATTCAGGTGACGGAAAATTATGGCACATTGGTGGCCAGCCCAGCCTCTACGACCCTCACACCACCAGGAAACATGACGGTAACCTTGGACGACAATTCAACGGGTGATGACACTCGTTGGTATGTGGTCACCGTCACGGCAACCGGCGATGGCATTCAGAAAACCATTGAGCTGCGCATGCTGATTAACGGCGAAGAATCATTCTTGCCCATTGTGTCTAACAAATAATCAAATTATTCAAGCGAAAAGTAGGGAGTGAACCAGTTTCACTTCTTGCTTTTCGCTTTTTTACAGAAGGTAACGAAATGAAAAGTGCAATCCGCTTGATTATTTTAAGTTTGCTTTTGGGATTTCCACTGTTGGTAATGGGGCGATCGGGGGAAATGGCCGTTCACGCCCAACCCACAGGTGCTTCTCCCACGCGCCGGATCAATGTGCCCTTTACAACGGCCGTTGAGCCAGACATTCCCGCTGCTGAACGCGCCATCCTCTGGTATGGCGAGGTAGGGCCTACGACGCCAAGCTACTCAGACGTGCGCATTATCTACAATAACGAAAAGCTGCACGTCGTTTTTCACATTATTGATCGGTATCTGTATTACGATCCGACACCCACGGCAGGCGAGATGCCTAACTGGGATGCCGCCACACTTTATCTGGATTTAGACGGCAATGTTGGTAGCGCTCCCGACAATGATGCGTTTCGCTTCATTGGCCAGCTTGATGCCCTGAATGCCAACCAGCAAGATCAGCGACCCAATTATGATTTTGCTTACGTGGGCAATGGATCGGGCTGGTCGCAAACGGGGTTGGCTTTTGAAACGGCCGTTGGTACCCAAACCACCACTGGCCTCAACAACCAACAGGATGATGCCGGCTGGAACATCACCTTCCGCATTCCCTGGAGCAGCTTGGGCTTGTCTGGGCCGCCTGCGCCGGGCACCGTTTGGGGCTTAGGCTTAACCACCCACGATGAAGACGGCACGGCTCATGAAAACCGTAACTGGCCCGAAGGTTTGAGCAGCACCAACCAGAGCACTTGGGGGCAGATGCGCTTCGGCCTGCCTACCTACACACCGCCTAGCGGCGTTACTGGCAGCAATACCGTCACGATTCGCCACGGGGAAAATGGCGCAACCGTGCCTGATGGACACGTGGGTGGCGCGACAAACTGCGGTGGCTACCCGCCATTTTGGAACACCTGGGGCAACTTCAACTATGCTGGCGATTACGAAATCAACATTCAGAACCAGTGGAATTTGGGTGATTGGGGCTGTTTCTCCAAATATTACATTACATTTCCTCTGGATGCGCTGCCCGCTGATCAGGGTGTCATTTCTGCAAACTTGAGGATGTATCATTTTGGTAACTCGCTGCCGTCTGAGGCACAGCCTTCATTGATTCAGGTCTTTACGGTGGATGAAGATTGGAATGAAAACACGCTGGTGTGGAACAATGCGCCGCTGGCGGTGGAAAATGTGGCTCGCACCTGGGTCAATCCGCTGCCGCTGGGTGGGGCTGGTCAATACATTACCTGGGATTTGAGCGCTGCCGTGGCCGAAGCCTATGCCAATGGCCAGCCGCTGCGCCTGGCGCTGTACTCGGCCGACAGCGCCCGCCACAGTGGCAAATATTTCAGCTCATCAGAAACGTTTGTGCCAGATCGCCGCCCGACCCTGGAGATTACCTACGGCTCGCTCTACGGCTTTTTGCTGAGCGGTACGCCGCTGCAAATGGCTGATCCGGGCGACGCTGCCCAATACCAGGTGACTGTGTCGCCGACGGGTGGGTTTAATACGGCCGTTTCCTTCCAAGTTGGCAATGTACCAGCTGGTGTTAATGTCACAGTGCCACCGGGGACCGTTGCGCCTCCCGGCAGCAAAAATATCACCATTAGCCACACAGACCCCAGCCAAACGGTCGGTGGCTTGTATGCTGTTCCTATAACGGTTACGGGTGACGGCATCGAGCGTACGATGAACCTTTACTTGCTGGTAAATGGCTCGCAGCAGTTCTTGCCGCTGGTGGAACGATGAACGGCCGTTAAAAATTGAACCGTCGCTTTTAATGAGGGGTGAATGCAAATTGGCATTCGCCCCTTTTTGTTTTACGCAACTTGCTGGCTAGGCTATAATCGGCAAGCTCCTCGGGAGCAAAACCCACTTAATAGACAAATAGTTTTTAGGAAGGTCATATGCCCAAAGCATTAATTACCGGCATTACGGGTCAGGATGGTTCTTATCTGGCCGAGTTTTTGCTCGAAAAGGGGTACGACGTCATCGGCATGGTGCGGCGTACCAGTACAATCAATTTTCATCGTATTTCCCACATCCAAGATAAAGTAACCTTGATTCCTGGCGATCTGGGTGATCAGGTTTCCATGATTCACCTGCTCGAAGAGCATCGTCCCGAAGAAGTTTATAATCTGGCGGCCCAATCCTTTGTGCAAACGAGCTGGAATCAGCCCGTTTTTACAGGCGATGTCACCGCCCTAGGCGTGACGCGCTTGCTGGATGCCATCCGCTTTGTGGACCCCAAAATTCGCTTTTACCAGGCCAGTTCCAGCGAGATGTTTGGCAAAGTTGTTGAGGTGCCGCAACGAGAGACAACACCCTTTTACCCCCGCAGTCCGTATGGGGTAGCCAAAGTGTATGGTCACTGGATCACCATCAATTACCGCGAAAGCTACGATATGCATGCCACCTCTGGTATTTTGTTCAATCATGAATCGCCACGGCGTGGCCTGGAGTTTGTGACGCGCAAAATTACGCACCATGTGGCAAAAATCAAGCTGGGCCTCGCCAACGAACTGCGCTTAGGCAACCTGGATGCGCGGCGTGATTGGGGCTACGCAGGCGATTACGTCAAAGCGATGTGGCTGATGTTGCAGCAAGACAATCCCGAAGATTATGTGATTGCCACTGGTGAAACACATTCGGTTGAAGAGTTCTTAAATGTTGCCTTTGGCTACGTCAACCTGGATTGGCATGATTATGTGGTTCAGGACCCGCGTTTCATGCGCCCGGCAGAGGTTGATCTGCTGGTGGGCGATCCCGGTAAAGCGGGTCGCAAATTGGGTTGGGAGCCAGATGTCTCATTTGAACAACTCGTGCAAATGATGGTCGATGCCGATATCAAACTGCTGCAAGCCGGTCGAGTGGCTGTGTAAGTTTAGTTGGATTGAAGACCAAATTTCTACACGACGTTTAGATTCAGGAGAGCAACATGACAACAATTAAATTTGGGACGGATGGCTGGCGGGGGCGCATTGCCGAAGATTACACGTTTGACAACGTACGGCGCTGCACGCAGGGTTTTGCTACTTTTATGCAGGAGCAAGGTCTGGCGGAAAAAGGCGTCATCATTGGCTATGACAAACGCTTCCAGGCGGAATATTTTGCGGCCACGGCCGCAGAAGTGATGGCCGCCAATGGCATCCACGTCTGGCTCACGGAAACCGCCACACCGACCCCCACCATTTCCTACTCGGTGGTGGACAAGCAGGCAGGCGGTGCGATCAACATCACCGCCAGCCACAATCCGCCCTGGGACTGCGGCTTTAAAGTTCGCGACGTGAACGGTGGGGCGATTCCTCCGGATGATTTGAAGAAGATTGAGGCCGCGATTCCGGAGATTACGGCCGTAAAAACCACCAAGCTCGAAGACGCGAAAAAATCAGGCATGGTAGAGCTGTTCGATGCCGCACCTGCCTATATTGCCCAACTCAACCGGCTGGTAGACATCGAGGCCATCAAAGAAGCTGGCTTTACGCTGCTGGTGGACTGCATGTGGGGCAACGGCGCTGGCTGGTTCCCTCGGCTGCTGGCTGGCGGCAAAACCACCGTTAAAGAAGTGCACAACGAGCGCAATCCCATCTATCCGTACATGACTCGCCCAGAACCGATTCCGCCGAATGTGGATCACGGGCTGAGCTTTACCAAAGAAGTGGGCGCTGATGTGGTCATCATCAATGATGGCGACGCGGATCGCGTGGGTTTTGGCGATGAAAACGGCAACTTCATGGACCAACTGCGCGTGTATGGGCTGATGGGCTACTATTTGCTGGAAGTACGTGGCGAGCGCGGCCCCATTGTCAAAACAATCTCCACCACCAAAATGCTGAACAAGCTGGGCAAGCTGTACGACGTGCCGGTGTATGAAACCGGCGTGGGCTTCAAATACATCGCGCCTAAAATGGTGGAAGTGGATGCCCTGGTTGGTGGCGAGGAGAGCGGCGGTTATGCTTTCCACGGGCACGTACCGGAGCGGGACGGCATTTTGGCAGGTTTATTTATGCTGGACATGATGATGAAAACCGGCAAAAAGCCCTCTGAACTACTGGCCGATCTGTTTGATAAGGTGGGCGCGCATTTCTACAATCGCATCGACACTTATTTTGATGCCGATCGCAAAGCAGAAATTCAGCAGAATGTGGCCCAGGCTCGCCCCGAAACGATTGGTGGTTTGAAAGTGACCGACATTGTGACGATTGATGGACATCAGTTCATTATGGAAGATGGCGGCTGGCTGCTGGTACGCTTTAGTGGCACCGAGCCTGTCATCCGCGTCTACTGCGAAACCACCCACGAAGACAAAGTGCAGGCCATCCTGGACGACGGCATGAAACTTGCTGGACTGAGTTAAGATTTAAACCAAGCCACAGATTTTTATCTGCAAAATCTGTGGCATCTGTGGATAAATGGTGTGATGAAAGCGTTTCAGGATTTTTACCCGGAAGATACGAGCTATTGTTATGGTTGCGGCCGTTTAAATGAGAAAGGTCTGCAAATCAAGAGCTATTGGGATGGTGAGCAATCCGTTGCGCGGTATGTGCCTCGCCCAGAACATATGGCGATTCCGGGCTACGTCTACGGTGGCTTGCTGGCTTCGCTAATTGACTGCCACGGCACAGGAACGGCCGCTGCGGCCACCGCTCGTGCTGAAAACCGGGAAATGGATTCTGAACCAGCTATTCGCTTTGTTACCGGATCGCTAAAAGTGGATTATCTGCGGCCCACGCCGCTCGGGCCGGAGCTAGAACTGCGTGGCACGGTCAAGGAGATCAAGCCGCGCAAAGTGGTCGTGGCCATCGACTTGCTGGCCGATGGTGAGGTGTGCGTGCGTGGCGAAGTGATTGCCGTGCGCCTGCCGGAAAATTGGGGCCAGTAGTTTGCTCATCGACACCCATTGTCACCTGGATTTCGAGCGGTTTGATGAAGACCGTGACGCGATTGTGCAGCGTGCCTCTAAAGCTGGCGTGACGCAGATCATTGTTCCCGCACTCGATTTGGACAACTGCCGCACCGTGTTGGCCCTTACGGACAAGTATGAAGGGGTTTTTGCTGCCGTTGGTATTCATCCAAACTCATCAGCAGAATGGCAGGATAGCTGGATTGGCGTGCTGCGTGACCTAGCGCAGCATCCCAAGGTGGTGGCGATTGGCGAGATTGGGCTGGATTATTATTGGGACAAGTCGCCCAAAGCGGTACAGCAGCGGGCGCTGGGTTCGCAGCTAGAGCTGGCGGCGGAGCTGAACCTGCCGGTCATTATTCATAATCGGGAGTCGAATGCGGACGTGATTCAAATGCTGTCTGAGTCGCCGCTAGTGGGGCGGGTGAATCCGGGTGTACTGCACTCGTTTGCGGCGGACTGGGAAACGGCCGTTTCTGCCCTAAACCTTGGTTACTATCTCGGCTTCACTGGTCCGGTTACCTTCAAAAAAGCAGATGACCTGCGCGAAATTGCCAAAAAAGTGCCGAATGATCGCATTTTGGTGGAAACCGACGCCCCATTCCTGACGCCGCACCCATTCCGGGGCAAGCGCAATGAGCCGGCCTACGTGGCCTATGTGGCCGAAAGATTGGCTGAGGAGCGTGGGGTGAGTACGGCCGTATTTGCCCAACAAACGACTGCGAATGCCCAAAGGCTTTTTTCGGTAATCGGTGAACAGTAATCGGTGATCCGACCGAAATGTTTAGCGTTTACCGATTACGGATAACCGTTTACCGATGACCCAATCCGACCTATCCATCATCATCGTTAGCTGGAACGTGCGGGAGCTGCTCGAAGGCTGTTTGCGCTCGATTGTCGGGCAGTCTGCGCTGACGCTGCAAATCATTGTGGTTGATGGTGCTTCGTCTGACGGCAGTGCGGCAATGGTGGCTGAGCAATTCCCTGAGGTTGAATTGGTTGCTTGCCAGGAGAATGTGGGCTTTCCGCGAGGGAATAATCTGGGATTGGAACGGGCGAACGGCCGTTACATTCTCCTGCTCAATCCCGATACCATTGTTCATGGTGACGCGTTGGCCCAAATGGTGTCCTATTTGGAGGAAAATTCCCAGGTAGGTGTGGTGGGGCCGCAGTTGCTCAATGATGATGGCTCTGTGCAGTCCTCTCGGCGGCGTTTTCCCACGGTGAAGACGGCGTTTTTTGAGAGCACCTGGCTACAGCCGTATGCACCGCAGGCTTTGCTGGATCAGTATTACGTGCAGGATGTGGCTGATGACGAAACGGCCGTTGTTGATTGGGTCATGGGGGCTTGCCTGATGACCCGGCAGGAAGTGGTGGCTCAGGTCGGTGGTTTGGATGAAGCCTACTTCATGTATTCCGAAGAGTTGGATTACTGTCGTAGGGTTCACGCGGCGGGGTGGCAAGTGGTATACTATCCGCAGGCGCAGGTAACGCACTTGTCTGGCAAAAGCAGCGAGCAGGCAGTGACCTACCGGCACATTAACTTTAACCAGGCAAAACTGCGTTATTTTCGCAAGTATCACGGCCGTTTGGCCGCGGGTATACTGCGTGTTTTTTTATTGGCAAGCTATGGTTGGCAGTTAACTTTGGAGGCCATCAAGGGAGCAGTGGGGCATAAACGGCCGTTGCGCTGGCAGCGGGTAAAGGCCTACTGGATGGTTTTACGCTCAGGGTTAAAACCGGCAGGCTATTGAAAAATTTTCTTGAGGTGACAGGATGAGAAATAAAATCACATTGGATTTATCAACGACAGATTACAACCTGTTAAAAGAAGTGGCCGATGCCTGCAAATGGCCCATCGAAGAGGTAGCCATTCAATGTATCAAATGTGGCATGCCCCCCTCGCTGACTAAGGTGCCTGATGCGTTTCATGAAGAATTGTTAGGCCTCAATGCCCTTAGCGACCGTGATTTGATGAAAGTGGTTGATGGTGACTGGCCTGCGCCTAAAGGGAAAGGGGAGCTGTATAAAAAAGCCGACTTCTTGGCTCTGCGCCGTACCTATGCACTTTCTTTGCTGCGTTGGCGCGGCCATCCAATTGACCATTACGAACTGTTTTAATTACCCTATTGCCTAATTACTCAATTACCTAGTGATCTGTAATTAAGTGATTGAGTAATTAGGCAATTGCTTTTCTCCCCTTGAAGATGCTGAAAATTGGTTTAGTGACGGGTGAGTACCCACCTATGGAGGGCGGCGTGGGCGCGTTTACGGCCGAATTGGCCAAAGCGCTGCATGAACTGGGTCACACCGTCCACATTATCACCAGCCGCGAGGCGCGCCCTTCTGATGCACCCCGTACGTTTACCTCAGCCATTGAGCCCATCGACATTGGTTTTGCCCAATTGCATCCGCGCCTTAATCGCTGGCGTTGGCCGTCACTGGCGGTTATTGCGGACATTGTGTTGCGCTATGAACTGGATGTGGTGAACATTCAATACCAGCCCGCCGCCTACAACATGAAAAGTGCCGCGATCAATTTTCTCCCCTGGAGGCTGAAGAATATGGTGAAAACGGCCGTTACTTTCCACGATCTTCGGGTGCCCTATCTTTTCCCAAAAGTCGGTCCGCTGCGGCAAACGGCCGTAAACTTCCTGGCTCGCTCCGCCGATGGTATCATCGCCACCAATCCCGCTGACTACCAATCTCTAATCTCCAATCTCCAATCTCCCTCTTTTTTTCAACGCAAAGGCGCGAAGACGCCAAAGGTGGCTCAGATTGCCATCGGCAGCAACATTACCGTGCATCCCACCAACCACATCGAAACAGAAGACATCCGCCATAGTCTGGGGCTTCAGCCCCAGGACGCGTTGTTGGGTTATTTTGGATTTTTGAATGAAAGCAAAGGTGCTGATACGCTGATTGAGGCGTTGGCGGGGTTGGATGGTCGTTTCCATCTCGTCTTCATTGGCGGGCAAACAGGGGCCAGCGATGCCGCCAACAACCAATCGTTTCTGGACGGCTTGCAAGCGCAGATTGAGTCGTTAGGTGTGACCGAGCGGGTTCATTGGACCGGCTTCCTCAGCGATGCGCGCGTCTCTGCCCATTTGCAGGCGGCAGACATGTTGGTGATGCCTTATCGGGATGGTGCTTCCTTGCGTCGAGGAACCCTGATGGCCGCCCTGGCGCACGGCCGTCCGCTTATCACCACCGCGCCCACGGCGCCCACGCCGCAGCTAGTGTCTGGCGAAAATTGTTGGCTGGTGCCGGTGGGGGATGTGGGGGCATTGCGTACGGCCGTACAAACTCTCGCCAATGATGTTGCCCTGCGAGAAAAATTGGGGCAGGGTGCGGCTCAGTTAGCTGAACAGTTTAGCTGGGGGAAAATTGCGGCAGAAACGGCCGAATTTTATAATTTTTTATTCCGTTAATTACTCTCAATTTTTGAGAGCAATAGAGTACCTAGATATATTATCAAAACGATACTTACAATAAACGCCATTAGCGTATCGCTAATTTGAAACATCAATCCGTTGTCAAAAGTATTCCATTCACCTGTAATCAATTTTCCTAAAAGCCCCAAAATAGTAACTGTTAAAGCTAAACTCCCCCCGGCTAACAAGTTTGCAATTGAAGAGATTTTTTTGTGCAAAACTATTTTTACAAGAAAATAAAAAATCGCTGGTAGCAAAGTAAAGATAACTAAAAAATCACCAATAATTATTATTAGCGTTGCAAAAAGATCCCAAAATGAAAATATTTGATTCATGAAACTTCACCCTTTGAAATGGCTTGCACAAGAATTGACAAAATTTTACTTTTTAGCGTATATCTAGGCAATTTTGTAACTTAGATCAGTGTCACGATCAATTTGTGACATTCTTCCTGTGTTTCTAATTGCGGTTGACGCCCCTTGTGCAAATTAGTAGAATACCCCTCGTGATGCATAGATTTACATAGATTTGGTGGCGATTGCTAAGAATTATAGTGCGATTTTAGACGGTTTTTGACCGATAAACGCCACATTTCTAAGCATTCCTAAGCGCAAAAAACAGGAAGAGGAGCTACATGGCAAACTATATTAGACAGTCAGCGTATGCACATGGCGAGCCGCAGCGGACGGGGATTCTACTGGTTAATCTAGGCACACCGGAAGAACCTACGGCACAGGCATTACGGCCGTATCTCCGCCAATTCCTCGGTGACCCCCGCGTCATCGAATGGCCTGCCTGGCTGTGGAAACTGATTCTCAACGGCATCATCCTCAACGTGCGACCCAAAAAATCGGCCAAACTGTATCAATCCATCTGGACCAAAGATGGGTCGCCGCTGCTGGTTTACTCGCAAAATTTGGCCAACAAGCTGCAAGCCAACTTGCAGGCTGAGTGGGGCGACAACATTCGGGTGGCCCTGGCGATGCGTTACGGCCGTCCTTCCATTGCCGATAAATTGGCCGAATTCCGCGCTGCCAACGTGCAGCGCATCCTCGTCTTGCCACTCTTTCCGCAATATTCGGCAACGACCACCGCCACCATCTACGACATCGTTTTTGATGAGTTGCGCCGCTACCGCTGGATGCCCGAGCTGCGCACCGTGACCGATTACCACGATAACCCGCTCTATATCCAGGCGTTGGCCGACAGCATTCGCACGTTTTGGGCTGAAAACGGCCGTTCCGCCAAACTGCTCTACTCCTTCCACGGCATCCCTAAAAGCTACTTTGAGAAGGGCGATCCCTACTACTGTTTTTGCCAGAAAACGGCCCGGCTGGTCTCTGAAAATCTGGGCCTGAGTGACGATGAATACCAGCTTTGCTTCCAATCACGCTTTGGCCCGGAAGAGTGGCTCCAGCCTTACACCGACAAAACGCTGGAGCAGTGGGCCCACGACGGCTTGACCAGCGTAGACACGCTTTGCCCCGGTTTTGCTGTGGACTGCCTGGAAACGCTTGAAGAAATGGCCGAACAAAATCGCGAGATTTTTCTGGAAGCGGGTGGTCAGCAGTATCAATACATCCCTTGTCTCAATGACAGCGACGCCCAGTTAAAGCTGTTTACCAATCTGGCCCAGCGCCATTTGCAAGGCTGGGAGCCAGCGCCGGGAGAGGCTGTCCGCGCCAGTGCCCAGGCTTTTGCCGCGCATAAAAATGGCCATGTAAAAGAAACGGCCGTTGCCTAATTCAAGAGGAAGTACATGTTAAAAGAACAAACCCGCACCCAACTGTTGGCCAAATACGATGTGCCTGCCCCGCGCTACACCAGCTATCCCACCGTCCCGTATTGGTCAGAAAACCCCACCAGCGAACAATGGATTGCCGCCCTGCAAAAGACCTTTGCCGACAATCCCCAAACCGCCTGGTCGCTCTACATTCACATTCCCTTTTGCGAATCGCTGTGCACGTTCTGCGGCTGCAACACCTTCATCACCCAAAACCACGACAACGAGCGCACCTACACCAAAGCGATCCACCAGGAGTGGGGAAGCTACGTGGCCCAGGTGCCGCAGCTAAAAACCGCCCCTATTCGTCAGATTCATCTGGGTGGCGGTACACCCACATTTTTCAGCGGCAAGAGCCTGAAGCGGCTGCTGGAACCGATTATGGCCATGGTCAACATCGACCCGGCCAAGTTCGAAGGTTCCATCGAAGTGGGGCCGCGCGTGACCGACCGGGATCATTTGGAAGCGCTACGTGAGTTGGGTTTCCAGCGCATCAGCATGGGCGTGCAGGATTTTAATCCCGAGGTGCAGCACCTCATCAACCGCATCCAGCCGTACAAAATGACGCGTGATCTCACCTTGCTGGCGCGGGAAGTGGGTTTTGAGTCGGTGAACTATGACCTGATTTATGGCTTACCCGCCCAAACGCTGGAATCTTTTCGAGAAACGGCCGTAACCACCACCAGCCTCCGCCCCGACCGCATCGCCCTCTACAGCTTTGCTTTTGTGCCCTGGATTAAAAAAGCGCACCGCCTCTTCACCGAAGACGATTTGCCCAAAGGGGCCGACAAACGCGCCCTGTACGAAATTGCCCGGGAGCTTTTCTTGGAAGCGGGTTACATGGAATTGGGCCTAGACCATTTTGCCTTGCCCGATGACAACCTCTACCAGGCGTACGAGCAGGGCGAACTGCACCGCAACTTCATGGGCTACACCGACATGCGCACCGACATTTTGCTCGGTCTCGGCGTCAGCGCCATTTCGGAAGCGCCCACCTGCTTCCACCAAAACGAGAAGCTCATCAGCACCTACAAAAAGCGGGCGCTGGCTGGCGAAATTCCCACCCTGCGCGGTCATTTGCTGGATGAAGAGGACCAGCGGCAGCGCGAGCAAATTCTCCAGTTCATGACGCAGCAGCATGTGGCCTTGGCCGGCCCTGCGCAGGCCGAAGATGTGCGTGATTATCTGGCCGAACTGCTGCATGACGGCCTGGTAACGATTGACGGCACCGAACTGGCGATGACCGAGCGCGGACGGCCGTTTCTACGCAACGCCGCCATGGCCCTGGACCTACGCCTGCGCCGCAACAAACCCGACACCCGCGTCTTTTCCCAATCCGTCTAATGGAAACAACAACAGCTTCCGCGCGACTGGTTCTGCTTGGCCTGAGCTACCGCACGGCACCCATTGCCCTGCGCGAACAAGTTAGCTGTTCCCTGGCCAACTTGCCGCCCAATTGGCAAACTTTGGACAATCGCTTTGCCGCCATTCAGGAACTGGCAATTCTCTCCACCTGCAACCGCACCGAGCTGATTGCCCGCGTCAACTGCCCTGGGTTGGATGCGCAGGCGTTGCTGGCTGATTTGTTGGCGCGCATTAAAGGCGTGGACAAAGCCAGCTTTGCCGAACATCTTTACCTGCACGTGGGCTTGCCAGCGGCAGAGCATCTTTGTCGCGTGGCGGCGGGGCTGGATTCGCAGGTGTTGGGCGAGCCGCAGATTTTAGGACAGGTGACCGACGCCTTCATCGCCGCGACCGAAGCCAAAACGATTGGTCCCGCGCTGACCGCCTTGTTCCGCACCGCCATCCGCTGCGGCAAGCGGGCACGGAGTGAAACCGCCATCAGCCAAAACCCCGTCAGCACCAGCTCGATGGCCGTGGCCCAGGCCCAAGCGATTTTGGGCGATTTGAGCCAGCGACAGCACCTCATCATCGGTGCGGGGGAGATGGGCCACCTGGCGCTGAAGGTGCTGCGGGCGCGTGGGGCTACGAACATTGCCCTCGCCAATCGCAGCCGGGCACGGGCTGAAGCGCTGGCCGCCGAGGAAAAGCTCACCGTGTTTGACCTGGATGAGCTGGCAACGGCCGTTTCCCAAACCGATGTCGTCATCAGCGCTACATCTGCTGATCAACCCATCCTGACCTACCAACTTATCGAAAACGTGATGCGGCAGCGGGCGGAACGGCCGTTAATCCTGCTAGACATTGCCGTGCCGCGCGACATCGACCCCGCCGTGCGCCAAATTGCCAACGTGCACCTGTTTGACGCCGACGATCTAAAGCAGAGCCTGGATGAAGCGCTGGCGGCGCGACAGCAGGCGGTCCCGGCCATCGAAGCAATCATTTCCGAGGAGCTGGACGCGTTGTCCGTGGCCCTGCGCGGCTTAACCGTGCGCCCCGTCATTGTGGACCTGCGCCACAAGGCAGAAACGATTCGCCAGCAGGAGCTGGACCGCACGTTGCGCTATCTGGGCGAGCTGGATGAGGTGACGCTGGCCCATATTCAACATTTTTCGCGCTCGCTGGTGAACAAGCTGCTGCACGAACCCACCCTTTGCCTGCGCGACAAGGCCGTGGACGACAAAGCTGCCGTTTACGCCAGCACCGTCCGCGATTTATTTGGTCTCAATGAGACCACCATTTCTCAAAATTATGATTGAACGCATCATTGGCACCCGCACGTCACAGTTGGCGCTGTGGCAAACCCGGCACATCATCGCCCTACTTGGGCAGGTGCGCCCGGATGTTTTTTGTCGGCCCGAATCGTTTGTGACCCAGGGCGACAAAACGTTGGACAAACCGCTGCCGCAAATTGGTGGCAAGGGGCTGTTTACGCTGGAATTGGAGCAGGCCTTGTTAGACGGCCGTATCCACTTCGCCGTCCATTCCCTCAAAGATTTGCCCGTGGAAGACAGCCCCGGCTTGACGTTGGGCGCGATTGTGGGCCGGGCCGATGTGCGCGATGTGCTGGTGGCAAGAGACGGCCGTAGCCTGGCCGAACTGCCGCAAAATGCCATCGTCGGCACCAGCAGCCTGCGCCGCCAGTCCCAACTGCGCCGCCTGCGCCCCGATTTGGACGTGCGCTCCATTCGCGGCAACGTCGAAACCCGCATCCGCAAAGTCCACGAGGGCCAGTACGACGCCACCATTTTGGCCGCAGCTGGCGTAACTCGCCTGGGCCTGGATGCGCACATCGCCGAATGGCTGCCGCTGGATAAAATGCTGCCTGCGCCGGGCCAGGGTGCCCTCGCCGTGCAGTGCCGCGCCGACGACACAGAAACGCTGGGCCTCCTGGCCGCGATTCACCAGTCAGAGGTGGCGGCGGCGGTTACGGCTGAGCGCGTCTTTTTGAATGCGTTGGGTGGTGGTTGTGCCACGCCGGTGGCGGCGCATGTGGTGGAGGCAGACGGCCGGTTGCAGTTCACGGGCTACGTTGGTTCAGTTGACGGCTCGGTGACAATTCGCGTCACGGGCAGCGGCAGCGATGCCAAAACGTTGGGCCAGGCGATGGCTCACGAAGCGATTGCCAAAGGTGCGCAGGAGATTTTGACCTATGCCTGAGGCACCGCGCGTGCTGGTAACCCGCACGCCCAATCAGGCTGCGGCCTTTAGCCAGAGAT
The DNA here is from genome assembly GCA_020634565.1 of Ardenticatenaceae bacterium. Classification (GTDB taxonomy): domain Bacteria; phylum Chloroflexota; class Anaerolineae; order Promineifilales; family Promineifilaceae; genus Leptofilum. Next base: position 442,078 of record JACKBN010000002.1, on the reverse strand, counting down.
TGGCGGCGGCGGGCTTCACCCCCGTGGAATTTCCCACAATCCAGCTCGAACCGCTGCCCTCCGAGCCGGTGAATGAAGCGCTGGCACAGCTAGCCACCTTCGACTGGCTCATTTTCACCAGCGGCAACGCCGTCGATTTTTTCTTGCGCCGGTTTGATGCGTTGGAACTGGCGGTAGGTAAGCTACCCCGCGTAGCTGCCGTCGGTTCGGCCACAGCGCGCCAGCTAACAGAACGCGGCATTTCCATTGATTACATGCCCGACGAGTTTGTCGGCACGGAACTGGTGCTGGGTCTTGGCGACCTGACCGGCCAAAAGGTGCTGCTGCCTCGCGCCAAAATCGGCCGTCCCGAAATTGCCGATCTGCTGCAAAGCCAGGGCGCTGAGCTGGTCGAGGTGGCGCTGTATGATACGGTAACGGCCGTTCCAACCCCCAAAGCCTGGACTGAATTTAATCGCGGCGTTGAGGCTATCACCTTCACCAGCCCGTCCAGCGTGCGCAACTTCTTCAAAATCATGGCCGATTATCCAGCCCGCCTCATCGCGCCGCTGGACAAAATGCTGGGTCAGGTTGCGGTTGTTTGCATCGGCCCCGTTACGGCTGAAGCCGCAGAAGAAGCTGGTTTGACTGCAATTTTGATTCCCACTGAGTACACCATCGACGGGATGGTACAGCAGCTAAAAAATGCTTTTTTCGAGGTAACAACACATGATTGAACGCGTTCTCACCCAGGCGACCACGCTAGAGTTGCCGATCCGCCCCCGACGTTTGCGGGCCACACCCGGACTGCGCCGCATGGTGCGCGAAACTGAGCTGAATCCTGCCGATTTCATCTACCCGATTTTTGTCACACACGGCCATAAAATTCGCCAACCCATCGCCACCATGCCGGGCATTGCCCAGCTGTCGGTGGATGAGGCGGTGCGAGAGGCAGAAAAAACGGCCGAACTTAACATCCCCGCCGTACTCCTTTTTGGCTTGCCGGCCCACAAAGACCCCATTGGTGAAGAAAATTTTGCGACCGATGGCATTGTGCAGCAGGCAATTCGGGCCATCAAGCAAGCGTTCCCCGAAATGGTGGTCATTACCGACGTTTGCCTGTGCGAATACACCGACCACGGCCACTGCGGCTTGCTGGATGACCACGGCCACGTGCTTAACGACGAGACGCTGCCCATTTTGGCCGACGTAGCCATCTCCCACGCCGAAGCGGGTGCCGATGTTGTGGCCCCAAGCGGCATGATGGACGGCATGGTGGCGGCAATTCGCGCGGGTTTGGATGTGGCTGGCTTTAGCCAATTGCCCATCATGTCCTACGCCGTCAAATACGCCTCTGCCTTCTATGGCCCATTCCGCGATGCCGCCGACGGCGCACCCAAGTTTGGTGATCGCAAGACGCACCAGATGGACCCCGGAAACGGCCGTGAAGCGTTGCGTGAAGCGGCTTTGGATGTCGCTGAAGGGGCTGATTTCCTCATGGTGAAACCTGCGTTGGCTTACCTGGACATCATCCGCCAGCTGCGCGACAACTTTCCCGAGCTGCCCCTGGCCGCCTACAACGTCAGCGGCGAGTACACCATGCTCAAGGCCGCTGCCGCCAACGGCTGGCTAGACGAGGAGCGCGCCGTGCTGGAAACGCTCACCGGCATCAAGCGTGCGGGGGCCGATCTGATTATCACCTATCACGCTTTAGCAGCCGCGGCCTGGCTGAAATAATTGTGAATGGTGAATAGCGAATTGCGAATGAGGCTTACTTCACCATTCACAATTAATTGTTCACCATTCATTATTCCAAAGGTTTTTCATGACAAATCAACTGCAAAATTCCAACTTTTTACGCGCTTGCCGTCGGGAGGCAGTGGACCACACGCCCATTTGGCTCATGCGCCAGGCGGGGCGGTACATGCCGGAATACCGCGCTATTCGTGCCAAACATTCCATGCTAGACGTGATTCGTACGCCGGAGCTGGCCGCGGAAATCACGCTCCAGCCCATCAATGCGTTTGGCATGGACGCCGCCATCATCTTTTCCGACATTTTGCCGCCGCTGGTGGGCATGGGGCTGGATTTGGAGTTTGTGAAAGGCGAAGGGCCGGTCATCTACAACCCAATCCGCACAACTGAGGATATTGAAAAGCTGCAAACGCCGCCCGCCGAGGCCAACATGGGTTTCACCCTGGAAGCCATCCGGCTGGTGACCGCTGAGCTGACGCCACGCGGCATCCCGCTGGTTGGCTTCGCGGGTGCACCGTTTACCCTGGCCAGCTATGCCATCGAGGGCGGCAGCAGCAAAAATTACGAGAAGACCAAGGCGCTGATGTACCAATTCCCGGATGCGTGGGACATGCTGATGCGCAAGCTGGCGACGGTGCAGGCCGATTATTTGTGCAAACAGGCGCAGGCTGGCGCTTCGGCGCTGCAATTATTTGATTCGTGGGCTGGGCTGGCGTTGGGGATGCAGGATTACGTGCGTTACATACGGCCGTACAACCAACTCATCTTTGCGGAACTGGAAAAAGCCAATGTGCCGACGATCAATTTCAGCACGGGCACGGCGCATTATTTGGATCAGGTGGCGGCTTGCGGTGGGTCGGTCATCGGCGTGGACTGGCGCATTCCGCTGGACGTGGCCTGGGAAAAGGTGGGCTATGACCGGGCCGTGCAGGGTAATTTGGACCCGACGGTGCTGTTGACGGAGTGGGCGTTTGTGCAGGAGCGGGTGGATGATGTGTTGGGGCGGGTGAACGGCCGTTCTGGCCACATCTTCAACCTCGGCCATGGCATCTTCCCCACAGTTCCCACCGACACCGTGAAGCGGCTGGTAGCCTATGTCCAAGAAAAAACGCGTAGATGACAATCAAAGATTTCGCAGATTGAACAGATTGCCTCATTTTTCTCTGTGTAACTCTGTGTCTCCTCTGTGCAACTCCGTGTTCCTTTTATCTTGCAGGAGTCGAAATGAATATTGAGAAGTCGAAAGAATTATTTGCTGAGGCAAAAAAATTGCTGCCCGGTGGTGTGGATTCACCCGTACGCGCATTTCGTGCCGTTGGCGGTCAGCCGCTGTTCATTGAACGGGGCGAAGGCGCTTATCTGACCGATGTAGACGGCAATCGCTACATTGACTACGTGCTGTCGTGGGGGCCGCTGATTTTGGGTCATGCCCATCCGCGGGTGGTGCAGGCTTTGCAAACGGCCGTTACCCACGGCACTAGCTACGGCGCACCCAGCCCGCTAGAAAATGAATTGGCCAAACAGGTCATGCGCCTGATGCCCAACATCGAAATGATTCGCTTTGTCAACTCCGGTACAGAAGCGACGATGAGCGCCCTGCGGTTGGCGCGGGCCTTTACTCAGCGCAGCAAAATTGTGAAGTTCCGCGGCAATTACCACGGCCATGCTGATATGCTGCTGGTTCAGGCGGGTTCTGGCGTGGCCACGCTGGGCTTGCCGGATTCGCCCGGCGTGCCCCAGGCCACCACTGCCGATACGCTGGTTGCGCCTTACAACGACATCGAAGCGGTCAAACAGTTGTTTGCTCAGTTTCCTGGCGAGATTGCTGCCGTGATTGTAGAGCCAGTGAGCGGCAACATGGGCCTCGTGCCGCCGGTCGAAGGCTTTTTGCAAGGCTTGCGCGAGGTGTCGGCCAACGACGGCGCGCTGCTCATCTTCGACGAGGTGATGACAGGGTTTCGGGTGCATCCCGGCGGGGCGCAAACGCTGTACAAAATCAAGCCAGACATCACCGCGCTGGGCAAGGTGATTGGCGGCGGGCTACCTGTCGGCGCATACGGTGGCCGCCGCGACATCATGGAGATGGTGGCCCCTGTTGGGCCGATGTATCAGGCCGGCACGCTCTCTGGCAATCCATTGGCGATGACCGCGGGGCTGGAAACGCTGAAAGGGTTGCAGGAGCCGGGCGTGTGGGAAATGTTGGTCGCTCACGGGTCGCAGCTGATGGAAGGGTTGAAAACGGCCGCTTCTGAAGCAAATATCCCCATCCAGCCAAATCGAATCGGCACCATGTTTGGCCTCTTTTTCGCCGATGCGCCGGTGACCAATTGGGAGACGGCCAGCCGGGCCAACACGGATCGATTTGCTCAATATTTCCGATCTATGCTGGCGCAGGGTATTTATCTGGCACCTTCCCAGTTTGAGGCAGGCTTTTTATCTACGCAGCATGGCACGGAAGAGGTTGAAAAGACGGTTGTTGCCGCCGCCGCTGCTTTTGCTGGGCTGGATTAAGTGCAAGCGACCAAACAGCGGTAAGGCGTTGAACGGCCGTACATTTCAGCATGAATCAATAAACTAAAGTGGAAGCATGAAAAAAATCGCCTTGCTTCCACTTTTGTTTGTCTTGTTATGCGCTGCGTGTGCACCTGTCGATGTTGTTGAACCGACGCAACCGCCATTAAGCCGCGGGCAAACGGCCGTACCGACAACCTCCATCCAGTCCACTGCCACATTAATTCCGGCCAATACACCCACATCACAGCCGACCGCTACGGCAACGGTAGAGCCTACGCCAACTGCGACATTTGTGCCTACGGCCACGCCCATCCCACCGAACGATTTGTTTCCTGGCATGGTGTTTTTGCAAGATGGCGTCTATCTTCGTGTGGATAATGACGGTGAATTGCAGACCGTTTTTGAACATCCAGATGCGTTTGTTCTGAGCTTTGCGCCAGACGGCCGTTATCTGGCCTACACTGAACGCGAATCTGGGGACGTTTACTTGCGTAATCTCACGCTGGGAACGGACACAAAAATATTGGCTGGTCCCGTGCCTGCTGTGCAAATCGAAAGCTGGTGGACCGTTGAACCAGAGTGGGCGCTACTGAGTTTTTCCCCGACATTCGACTACGTAAATGCGTTTTTTGGTGGTGGGCTTCCCTTGCTGTTAGGGCTGGATAATCAGGAGCTGGTTGAACTCGTGCCGGACCCGGACCCGAGCCGTCAGTTGGGCACCAGCCCTGCTGTGTCTCCGGCTGGTGGGCAGATTGCCTTTGACATGCAGGGCGAAGGGTATCTGTATCGTTTTGAGGAGGGTTTACGGCCGTTCAACCCCGCAAATTATGGTCTCGCGTTGGTGGGCAATACTCAACAATCGCTACGCAATCCGGTGTTCTCGCCCAACGGCCGTTTTCTGGCCTGGCACATTAAAGATTACCAACTGTGGGAGGGATATGAGCCGGACCAGTGGGAGTTTGGCGTGGCGGTGTTTGATTTGCAGACGGGGACGGCCGTAACCATTCCCAATATCATTTTCTCCGCATCAGACCACGGCTACGTTCCCGCTATGCGCTGGTTGGATGATGAAACTTTGATCGCGTATGGCATCATCTTTGAGACTGGCGACCCGGAAACATCTGGCCCCGATGCCTGGCAGTATCGCACGGCGCTGCTGCATTGGCCGACGGGCGAATTTAGCTTCATTGCCGGGACGCAACTTGTGCAGCTGCTGGGCGGAGACACGTACCTCACCATCCGCGAACTGCCTCGCGACGCGAATGCTGCCTACATGCGCGCCGAGATACTGATTGAAAATTTGGCCGAAGATACAGTCTCCATAGTGGACACGATTAGACTATCAGGACCCATCATCAAAAGCCCAGACGGCCGTACCGTCCTCATTGGCGACCAGCTATTTGATGTGGAAACGCGTACCTTACGACCGCTCAATCTTCCCGCTGGTTTGGAACTGGTAACCTGGACGGCCGTTAACTGATTACTGCTTACTGAATACCGATTACTCAAACTCATTCCTCTGGCAAGGTGATGGGCCACAGCCACAGCGAGCTATCCGTTGCTAAGGCGGCCAGCCAACGGCCGTCTGGTGACCAGCGCAAAATCATGTCATTGCCAAAATTAACTTTGTCCGCTGCCAGGTTGGCGTCCCACTGCTGCACCTTGAGGGATCGGCCAATATTTGGCCCGGCGACATCGGCGTAATAAAGTCCGTTTGGGGCGTAAACTTCGCTGCCGCCAGGCGCGCCAACGGCCGAAACGGTTTTTTGCCCATTGATTACATGCCAAATTGTTAACCGTGTGTCATACTGCGCCTCGTTGGTTAGCAGTGTGTCTTCACTTTGCCAGGCGTTTAGCTCATGCTCTGGTGCCTCTAAAATCAGTTCGCCCAGTTGGCGGTCGTACACTTCAACCACGAAGCTGGTGGCTTCATAACTGGAAAATCGCTCAAATGCGACCCGTGTCCCGTTGGGGCTAAAGGCGGCGATGGTGACAAAATTAGGGTAGCCTGTGCGGGTTGATTCGGTTTGGTAAACGGCCGTAAACGCATCATCACCTGTTTTCTCCCACAAAATAACCGTGCCTGGATTATCATTAATGGCGCTGCTGGCAGCGACCAGGGCATCGCTTTGTGGCGACCAGATGACGTTGACAAGGGTTCGGTCAGCGGGATAGCCGTCTAAGATGACAGTTTGACCGCTGTTTAGCTGCAACAGGTGCAGCTTGCTGCCGCTACCGTAAGCCAGCCATTGGCCATCTGGGGAAAACGGGTCTGGCGCGGGCAAAGTTGTGGCAGTGGGAATGGTGGTGATTAGCTGTCCGCTGTCCACATTGTGCAGGCTGATTTCCTGGGTATCGAGGTTGCGGAGGGCGAGTAAACGGCCGTCTGGGCTCAATCTGGGATCGCCAGCGGCGCGGGAAATTGGGCCACCTGTGCGCCCGTCGCCGCTTCCCACACGGCCACGCCGCCAAAGCGCAGCGGCGCTGCCAGCCGGTTGCTGCTGGCCGACCAGACAAATTCCAGGTAGGGCGCTACAACGGGGATTTGGGCAACGGCCGTTTCCGTCGAATTGTTTTCGGTAAAGAGCCAGCGGGTGATACGGCCGTCTTCGTAAAATCGCAGCATCGTATCGCCAGCAAAGCTTTGCGCCCGCAGACGGGTTCTGTCCGTCGGCGGCAATTCAGCTTGAACGAGTCCACTCTCAACAGCCCAAACCACCGCTGGATAAGCTTCCCCGTAGTAGGAGAAGCCGCCGGGTGTGGCCAGCCAACGGCCGTCAGGGCTGAAATGCAAGATGTGGGCAGTCTGGTCTGGTAGCGTTAAGACATTACCCGCAAAACTGGCTATGACTTCTCCATTATCTGGCTGCAAAAAATCAATGCTGATGGCCGGATCACCCCCTGTCGGCAAGGCTACGGCTATTTTTTGTCCGTCGGGAGCAAAGGCGATTGTCCAGGGCGCATAGCAGGTGGTCTCTGTTTTTAGAGTAAGCTCAGTTTCACCTGAGTTTAAGTTCACAAGGCGTGAACATTCTTCACCAAGAGCGGCCTGGGTTATGGTTTGCCCGTCAGGTGACCAGACGAGAAACGGCCGTATCGTTGAGTCAATCCGCGATTGCGGCACCTCTTGGAGTTCGCCAGTATGCATATTCAGCAGGTAAATCGGGTCGCCTCGCTGGGGACCGATGGATTGAAATGCTACTTGCTGCCCGTCTGGTGAAAAGGCAATGTCGCTCCAGTAAACGTACGGTCTGCTGGCAGCATATTGCTGCATTGCGCCCGTTTCAGCGGCCAAAATAACCACGCTGCCGTCTTCCAAAACAGCGGCAATCTGGTCACCTTGCGGCGAGGCGTCCAGGGCAATGAGCAGCGCATTTGTCGGCTGCCACCACTTTTCAGTGCCGTCTAGCGTGACCAGCGAGACGCCGTTGGCCCAGCCCAGGGCAATCGCCTGGCTGTCGCCATCCGGTAGAAAGGCGGCGTCTAGAATTTGGCCGCGTCCCACTTTTACTGGTGCTCCCGAAAATATTGACGGGGATTCTGGGACGGCCGTTGCTGGCAACGGTGTGGGTGTCGGCAAATCGGGCAGGGGCTGACCCTGGTTTGTAGGCAAGACGGGCAGTGTAGCCAACGGGGTAGAAATGGCAGTTGTGGGGTCAGGGTTGTTACTCATTGTGGCTGAGGGGATGGGCGTCACGGTAACTGCCGTTTCCAGATCAGTGGGCACACAAGCAGCCAGCGCCAGCAAGGCGATACAGCAGTAAAAGAAGCGAAAGACAAACTTTTTAGGGAGCATCATAGCACCTCCAACATCGCGCAAGATAGAGATATTGTACGGAAACGGCCGTAACCTACCGCACGATTAGCCACTGAAATGGGCACGGTGTTTCCAACTGATTACTGCTCACTGAATACTGATTACCGGAAAAGACGGCCGTACCGTAAACGAAGCCTTAACGCAGGTGGCAGCACAGCCTCAGATGGGTACAATCAGCCGCGATGAATGAGAACCAAGAAAAACGGTGGCTGCGCCTCATTTTGGGGCTGTTTGTACTTTTGGGGGCGATGTATGCTCTCGTGACCCCTGTCTTTGAAGCCTCAGACGAACTATGGCATTATCCCATGATCCGTCATCTGGCCGACGGTAACCCGCTGCCGGTGCAGGTGTTTGATCCGGCTCAGGCTGGCCCGTGGAAGCAGGAAGCCAGCCAGCCGCCGCTCTACTACTACCTCGGCGCGGCGCTCACCTTCTGGATCGACGCCAGCGACATGGAAACCATTCGCTGGGAAAATCCGCACGTCAATAACGGCATCATCACCGCCGACGGTAACATCAACCTCACCATCAAAAACCCAGATTGGAATCCGTGGCAGGGCACGCTGCTGGCGGTGCGTATCGTCCGCCTCTTTTCGGTGCTACTCGGCGCGGCGACCGTCTATCTGACCTACCTCATCGGCAAGGAATTGGCCCCCAATCGGCCCGAAATCGCCCTCGGTGCAGCGGCGCTAAATGCCTTCACGCCGATGTTCCTCTTCATCAGCGGCGCGGTGAATAATGATAATTTGGCCATTCCACTGGCCTCGCTGGCGATTTTGCTGATGATACGCGCGGTCGGTGGTCGGTTATCGGTGAGCGGTAATTGGATTACGGATAACGGATTACCGATAACGGATTACTGGAAAACCTGGCTTCTCATCGGCACCGTCATCGGTCTCGCAATTCTGACGAAGGAGGGCACGTTTGGGCTGCTGCCGTTGGCGTTGGGTACGATTTTTATTGCTTACTGGAAGGGGAAGCGGAACGCAGAGTTACACGGAGAGCCGCAGAGTTACGCAGAGAAAAGAGAGGTTTTTTGGGGGGATATTTTTAGGAATTTGGGGTGGACGGCCGTTTCCTTCCTCATCCTCTTGCTCCCCGTGATTTTAATTGCGGGCTGGTGGTATTGGCGCAATATTGTGCTGTACGATGATTTTTTGGGTTGGAATGCGTTTATCGCTGTTCTTGGCCAGCGCGCCCATCCGGCTTCGTTGGCGCAGCTATGGAGCGAGCGCTGGGGCTTTATGCTTTCCTACTGGGGCTTGTTTGGCGGCGTAAATGTGCCGATGCCGCTGTGGCTGTATCATATTTTGAACGGCATTGTGGTTGTTGGCGTGGGCGGTTTTGTTATTTATCTAGCCAGGGAGATTAGAGATTGGAGATTAGAGATTCGGCGCAATCTCCAATCTCCAATCTCTAATCTCCAAACCGTAATCTCCAATCTCCTTGATTTTGTGACGAATAAATTTGCCCTCGTCGTCTGCTTACTGTTTGTTGCTGCTGTTGTTGTCGGCCTGATTCAGTGGGCTACCACGACTTGGTCGTCGCAGGGGCGGTTGGTGTTTACGGCGATGTCGGCTGAATGTGCTGCTGGTGGCGGGGTTGATTGGTTGGCTACCGCGTAAAATCGGCCAACGTGTGATTGTGGGTGTGGCGGGCTTTTTGTTTGTGCTGGCGGCAATGGCTCCGCTGGCCTGGATTCGCCCGGCGTATGCGCTTGAACCAGATCACCGCACCGTGGTTGGTACAGCAGTCGGTGAATGCCAATTTTGATAACAAGCTGCGGTTGGTGGGATTTTGATTGGGTCAAACGGCCGTTGCCCAACAAAAAACCACCTATCAACCCGGCGACACGATCGATTTACTGCTGGAGTGGGAAATTCTGGCCCCGATGGACCGAAACTGGAGCGTTTTGTTCATCTCAACGACCCGGTGATTGGCGTACCGATTGCCCAGCGGGACATGTTTTTGGACCAGGGTTTGCAGCCCACCTCGCTGCTTGAACCGGGCGAGACGATTTTTAATTATTACCAGCTTGTGATTCCCGAAACGGCCGTTGCGCCTGCAGAACTCGTGTTAAGTGTGGGGCTCTATGATTTTTACACCGCTGAGCAGGAGCGTCTGCCTTTGACAAACGGCGAGGATTCGGTGGCCCTGGCTCGGTTGGCGCTGGAACCAGCACCCGGTGATGTGCCTAATCCGACGCTGGTGAACTTTGAAAATGAACTGGAGCTGGTTGGTTTTGAGCTGGATCCACGCCAGGTAGCGGCAGGCGAGACGGTGGATTTAACTTTGTATTGGCGGGCGAAACGGCCGTTAACCACCGACTACACGTCTGTTTGTGCAGGTTGTCGATAAAGACACAACACTTTGGGCCAACGTCAATTTAGGGCAATCGACATCGCTTTGGGAACCTGGGGAATTGCAGGCGATCCCTCGTCACCATTCCCATCAAACCCGATGCGCCCGCCAATGTGTATCCCATTCATTTGGGCCTTTACAATGTAACGGAAGCGGGCGAATTTGATCGTTTGCAGATTATTGCCGCAGACGGCCGTCCTACCGACGACTTTTTGGAACTTACCTTGCTTCGCGTGGGACCGTAGAGACGTTGCATTGCAACGTCTCTACCGGCAGCAAAATTATGGAAAAACTGTACCAAATCACCCACGGCTTGATGAAACGCTTTCCCGACGGTGACGATCCATTCCAAATGGTGACGCGGCTGGCGGAGGAGTGCGGCGAGTTGGCAGCGCAGGTAAATCATTTTGAGGCTAGCGGCGTCAAGCGGCAAAAGTTGGGCGAACCAGATACAATCAAGCTGGCCAAAGAGGTGCAGGATGTGCTGCGTTGTGCCCTCACGTTGGCCGTGCATTACGGCATTGAAGCTGAACTAGCTGCCTCGATAGAGCAATCACACAGGCGGCTGAAAGCAGAAGGATTTATTGATTAATGGCAACCGCAACACAAGAACCTGAAGGCAGAAAACGGCCGTTTCTCACCCCCGATTCAGTTGACCCCACCAAGTCAAAATGGATGTTGGGCCTGTTGGTGGGGATTACGGCCGTACTCGGCGGCGTCATTCTCGGCTTTGGCGGGCCGCTGGCTGGGGCTGCGTTCGTTATCGCCATCATCGTCGCCTACGTGGTTTTGCGCGACATCGAGATTGGCTTTTGGGGCGTCATCGCCGTGGTCTGCCTGCTGCCGTTTGCCACTCTTCCCGTGGACATTGGCCTCACGCCCACCTTTTTGGATTTGGCACTTGGCGCGGTGGTGGGTGTTTGGTTGCTAGCCATTGTCACTGGCGCGCAGCGCGATTTGGTGACGGCGCCCATCGCCGTGCCGCTGCTCATCTTCATTTTGGTAGCCATCTTTGCCTTCATTTTTGGCCTGAGCAACGGGCCGCTCACCCCCACGCTGCTGCGCAAATTCGCCGAGCTGCTGCTGAGCCTCGGCTTTGTCTACATCATCGTCGATTATTGCCGCACGCAGGAACGGTTGGAGCGATTGGTGAAGGTGGTGCTGCTGACCGGGGCGGGAGCGGCCGTTTTGGGTATCGTTTTTTGGCTTTTGCCGGAAGATACCGCCAACACCATTTTGAACTTTCTCACCCGCATTGGCTATCCTGGCGGCTGGGTCATTCGCTACATCGAGGAAAACCCGGAACTGTCCGTCCGGGCTATTGGCACTTCCGTAGACCCAAACGTGCTGGGTGGACTTCTGTTGATGATTGGCGCTCTGGCTGGCCCGCAGCTGGTGGCGAAACGGCCGTTGTTTCCCCGTTGGCTCACCTGGGGCATTGTCGGCTCGATTTTCCTTGGCGTCGTGCTCACCTTTTCGCGCGGGGCGATGTTCGGTCTGGCGGCTGGCTTGGGCTTCATCGCCATCTTGCGCTACCGGCGTCTGATTCCTTACATGTTCGGCGGTGGTCTGCTCTTGCTGCTGCTGCCCGTAGCCCAAACCTACATCGAGCGCTTTGTGGAGGGCATTCAGGGGCAGGATTTGGCCACCCAAATGCGCTTTGGCGAATACCAGGACGCCATCACCCTGATTTTGCGCTATCCCGTCATCGGCGTGGGCTTTGCCGGTACGCCCGATATCGACCTTTACCTCGGTGTGGCCAACGTTTACCTGACCATTGCCCAGGTGATGGGGCTCGTCGGGCTGCTGGCGTTTTTCGCCGTGATTGGCACCCTCTTTTTTTACGGGCTGTCCCACCGCCACATTTTCAAGGCGCGTGAGGATTTGGACGCGCTCTGGCTGGGGCTGCACGCGGCCATCGTCGGCGGGCTGGCGGCCGGTATTTTTGACCATTACCTCTTCAATCTGGAATTTCACCACGCGGTGACGGCGTTTTGGCTGCTGGTTGGCTTGGCAACGGCCGTTACCCGCCTCGGCGTGGAAGAACAGAATGGGACGCAGATGAACGCAGATAAACGCTGATTTTTTGCTTGTAAAAACTCACAGAAAGTCTCAAAGTTGCATAAAAGCAAAGAAAAATCTGCGTAATCTGCGAAATCTGTGGTTTTTTCCTTCCTATCTAAGATTGACCAGGACTGCATCTTGAATGGCGCGGGTGGCGGTGAGTTGGGGGTAATTGTCGGCGGCGAGGGTTTGCTGAACGGCTGTTTCCAACCGATCCGCCACATCCCCCAGACCCCACACAAACCGAGCCAGCAGCGCCGTACTCAGCACCGCCGCCAGCGGATTGGCGATGCCCTGTCCCGCAATGTCCGGCGCAGAGCCGTGCACCGGTTCGGCGATGGCCAGCCCATCCCCCCAGTTCAGCGACGCCGCCAGACCCATCCCGCCGCCCCAATGCGCCGCCGCGTCGGACAAAATATCGCCAAACAAATTGGTTGTCACAATCACATCAAAGATTTCCGGTGAGCCCACCATCTTCAGCGCGGCCACATCCACCAGCAGTTCGTTGATTTCCGCCTCTGGAGCACCTTGCGCAATTTCCTGCCGCACCGTGTCCCGGAACAGGCCATCAGTGAGGGGCAGCACGTTGGCTTTGTGCACGATGGTCACTTTTTGGCGGCCGAGCGCTTGCACCAGTTCGGCCGTTTTTTGGCCGATGCGCTGGCTGGCTGTGCGGGTGATGATGCGCTGGGCAACGGCCGTTTCCCCATCCGACTCCTCCTTTCCCACGTACAATCCCTCGCTGTTCTCCCGCACCACAATCAGGTTCACATCGGGGCGGGGGGAGACGCGGGGCCAGCTTTGCACCGGGCGGATATTCGCATAGAGGTTAAGCTCCTGCCGCATCGTCAGGATGGCGCTGCGGTAGCCCGCCACCTTGCGCGATGGCGACGAGACCGCGCCAAACAGTCCCGCCCCGCACTCGCGAATCATGTCTAAAGTGGCATCTGGCACGGACGCGCCGTGTTTTTCAAAACAGCCCCAGCCCGCTTCGGCCTCCACAATTTCCAGGTTGGGCAGGGCGGCTTGCAAGATGGTCACTGCTGCCGGAATCACTTCTTGCCCGATGCCATCGCCGGGCATGACGCATAATTTTGGCATATCAAACTCTTTTTGGTGTGAAAGAATCAAAGATTACGCAGATTCAACAGTTATTAATCTGTGTAATCTGCGTAATCTGTGGATAAAATTTTACGCTTCGCCAGGGAAACGGCCGTTCTCACGCACATACGGCACAATGCCACCCGCCTGCATAATTTCCTGGGCAAAGGCAGGCAGGCTGGGTAAATTCAGCGTCGTGTTGGCTGTTTGTAGCTGGTTATTAACCAAATCTAGCGCCGCTTCCTCGCCATCCTCAACCAATCCATGCGCCTCTTTAGATTCATACAGCGGGATGCCCAAATTAATTGCGTTGCGGAAAAAGATGCGGGCGAAGCTGGGCGCAATAATCCCCCCAATCTCACGGCGGCGCAGTGCTTCTGGCGCGTATTCCCGCGACGAACCGCAGCCAAAATTTTCATCGGCCACGATGATGTCGCCCAGCTGGGCGTCGGCGGCAAAATCAGGCCGCGCCTCGCAAAAGGCATAATCTTTTACGTCTTGTCCTTCTTTCAACATGTACGGCGCATACCGTCCCGGAACGATCTGATCGGTATCGACATCTTTGCCAAATTTCCATATTCTTGTCATTTTTTTGCTCCTTAAAAGTGGAACACAGAGTTGCGCAGAGAAGACACAGAGATTCACAGAGAGCAAGGGGAAAATCTGTGTAATCTGCGAAATCTGTGGATGATTAAATCTCTCGTGGGTCGGTGATGTGGCCGGTGATGGCCGACGCCGCGCCACTGCCGGGCTGGACAGATAAATTTGCGACGTGGGATGCCCCATCCGCCCGCGAAAGTTGCGGTTGCCGGTAGAGAGGCAAACATCGCCCTGACCCAGCGTGCCCTGATGCCGCCCCATGCAGGGACCGCAGCCGGGGGTTGTCAGCGTCGCGCCCGATTCGAGCAGCGTGTTCATCGTGTCGTCGCCGATGGCCCGTTGCAGCTCTAACCGGCTGGCCGGGCTGACGATGAGCCGCACGCCGCTGGCCAGCTGGCGACCGCGCAAAATTTCGGCCGCTTCGCGCATATCTTCGTAACGGCCGTTTGTACACGTCCCCAAAAAGATCACATCCACCTTCGTGCCAGCCACCTCGCCCAAATCCACCACGTCATCCACCGAATGCGGAATCGCGACCTGTGGCTGCAAGCTGTCCAGATCGATTTCAATGGTTTGCTCATAGTTGGCTTGCGGATCGACAAATAGCCACTCCGGCACCTCATATCGCTGGGCCACTGCGCCATCGGGCGGGAAGATGCCCGCCTTGGCCCCCAGCTCAATCGCCATGCTGCTCACGGTTTGACGGCCGTTCAGCGGCAGCCAGTCCAAACCGTGATACTCCACCGCTTTGTACGTCGCCCCGCCAATGCCCAGGACGCGGCACAGCTTCAGGGCAAAATCTTTGGCATCGACGCCGGGTTGGAAACGGCCGTTTGCCACCACCCGAATCGTCTCCGGCACGCGCAGCCACGTTTTGCCCGTGGCCCAGGCCAGCGCGATGTCCGTGGAGCCCATGCCGCTGCCAAACGCGCCCACCGCGCCGTAGCTCGTCGAGTGTGAATCGGAGCCGATGATGACCCGCCCTGGCTGGGCGATGCCTTCTTCCACCAGCACCTGGTGGCAAATGCCGCGACCAATCTCAAACAGCCGCGCCCCTTGCTCGCGGGCAAAACGCCGCACCTTGTTCTGGTTGTCGGCCACGCCCACGGTCGAGGCCGGCGCGACATGATCCATCACCAGCACCACCTGCTCCGGATTGTGTACCCGCTCGGCTTTCAGCCGGTCGTGCATAATGTTGATGATCCCCGGCGAGAGCGAATCATGCCCCATCGCCACATCCGGCTCTATCACGACCAAATCACCAGGGGAAACGGCCGTTCCCGCTTTCTGGCTCAAAATTTGTTCAGCTAATGTTTGTCCCATTTTTCCTTTTCCTTTCTCTGTGATACTCCGTGCCTTCTCTGCGAAACTCTGTGTTCCTAAATTGCTATCTTTTGCCGTTCCGCCGCCTCATACAGCAAATCATCAACATCTTCCAGAGTGATACGGCCGTTATCCGCCAATATCTTAATTTGTTCTGCCAACTGCCGGAGCTGTGCCTTGTCCAGTTCCAAGCCTAACTGATCCGCTCGGCTTTTGATCGCATTCCAGCCCGTGAGCCGGTGCGCCACGTGTACGTACCGCGTCAGCCCAAAATCTTCCGGACTTAAAATTTCGTACGTGCTGGGGTTATTTAGCACCGCTTTGGCATGAATGCCCGCCTTGTGCGTGAAGCTGGCAAACCCCGTGATGTAATTGTTGAACGGAATTTCCACCTGCACCAAATGGGCGATTGTCTGATCCAGATTGCGGATCAGCGGCAGGTTGTATTTCTTCACCAATGACCTGTCCGTGGCGTAAAGTCGGGCCACAAAACCGCCCAGCGGCGTAATGCCGTTCCGCTCACCGATGCCCAAGATGCTGGTGTCGATGTGCGTTGCGCCCGCTTCCAAAGCTGCGTATGCATTGGCAATGGCGCAGCCCGAATCATTGTGTCCGTGAAACTCAATATCGCACTGAATGTTTTGTCGCAGCGTGGCCACGATGTCGTAAATTTGGTGTGGCGTGCCCACGCCCACCGTGTCCGCCACGCCCACCCGGTGCACGCCAAGCTGGTCCACCGCCTTGTAAATTTGCAGGATGTCCTCAAAATTGCTGCGCAGACTGTCCTCCGTGCTGAAGCGCGTTTCCACGCCCTGGCTTAGCAAATACGCCACCACTTCTTGCGCCAACTCCAGAATTTGCGGAATGCTCAGCCCGTGGCTGAAATCGCGCAAATAAGACGAGGTGCCGATGACCACATCCACACCATCCACGCCGCAATCGACCGCCCGCTTGGCATCTTCCAAATTGCAGCGCGTGTGCGTCAAAATCCGGGCGTTTAGCCCCATTTTGGCAATCGTCGTGCAATCCTTGGCGCTTTGTGGCGAGGCCAGCGGCGAGGTCAGCTCCAGATATTCCACGCCAAACGCATCCAGCAGCGTGGCAATGCGAATCTTCTCCTCGATGCTGAAAAACGCATTGACAAACTGCTCTCCCTCACGCAGGGTGGATTCAATTATCGAAAAATTTTCTATGCTCATACGATTTTCCCGTCGTAGCCGCGGATTCCAATCCGCGCCTTAACTCGCTAAGAAAGCGCGGCTACAGATTAGTCAGCACTGTTTCCAGCACCTCGATTGCCTGCAAATATTCGGCGATGATGATGTGTTCGTCGGGCGTGTGGTCCAGCGCGCTGTCGCCCGGCCCGTAAGCCACGATGGGACAGCGCCACACCGGCCCCACCACGTTCATGTCTGAGGTGCCGGTTTTGAGTTTGTAGGTGGGCACGCCGCCCGCCTGCCGAATGGCTCGATTGAGCGCCTGCGCCAGTGGATTGGTCCGTTTGGTCTGGATGGCGGGTTCGTGGGCGTAGCTGCGCAGCGTGCCCGCCTTGCCAGCCTGGTTGCGCAGCCAGCTTTCAAATTCCGCCACGTCAAAGTTGGGCGGCAGGCGAATGCCCAATTTCATCTCCAGTTGGTTTTGCAGGCCGTCACTGCTGGTGTGCAGATGGCGTACCGAGGGCAGCAGTTGGTCGAACAGCCGCGACTGCTCGGTGTTGAACTGGTTAATGTAGGCCATGACCGCGTTGTACCAGGCCAGCCCCAGTTCCGCCGCGCCAGATTCTGATCCGGCGGTGTGGCTCATTGGCTGGGCAAACGTGGCGTCGATGAGCAGCCGTCCTTTGTAGCCGAGCGTGATGCCATCCCAGCCGCTGGGTTCGCCGATGATGCACAAATCAGGTTGCAGTTGACTAGCCACGTGGCGCGCTCCTTTGGAGGTCGCGGCTTCTTCTTCTACTGCACCGACCACGACGAGGCGGGTGCCTGGTGGCAGGTTGGCCCGAGCCGCGGCGACGATGAAGCTGGCCAGCGGCCCTTTGGCATCGACGCTGCCACGGCCGAATAACTTGCCATCTTCCTGCCGCACGGGAATGTCGCCGGGGACGGTGTCCATGTGGCCCAGCAGCACAATTTCCTGCGTGATTTGCCCGTCAGCATCGGGGCAGCACCGTTCGCCCACGGCGTTGCCTGCGGCATCTACGTAGGCGGTGAAGCCAGATTGCTGCATTTGGGTGACGAGGAACTGGGCAACGGCCGTTTCCTTCCCAGACAGGCTCCGAATTTCCACCAGCCGCTGCAAAAAGTCCACCGCACCGACGTCTGTGTTAAGCGGGAAGCTGCTCATTGGCACTGCTCCTTTCCTCGACCGTCAGCACTTGCTTCAAAGCGGCGACAACTTGGTCTAGTTCCTCGGCGGTGATGGTGAGCGGGGGCAGTAGCCGGATGACGGTGCTGCCTGCTGTCAGTGCGATGATGCCCAAGTCGCTGAGTGCCTGCACGTAGGGCATGGCTCGCTGGCGCAGCTCGATGCCGGTCATAAGGCCGAGGCCGCGCACTTCACGCACTAGCGGCAGCTCCAGCGTTTCGATTTGGCGGCGAAACTGGTCGCCTAGCTCGGCGGCGCGGCTGGCTAGGTCGGTTTGCTGGAAGATGTCGAGAACGGCCGTTCCCGCCGCACAGGCCAATGGATTGCCGCCAAAAAGTAGAGCCGTGCAGCCCTGGAGCCAGATTTTGCACGCGGGGACCAATGCCCACGGCCCCCATCGGCAGTCCGCCCGCCATCGCTTTGCCCAGACAAATGAGGTCGGGCACCAGATCGTAATGTTCGCAGGCGAAAAGGTGTCCGGTACGGCCGTATCCTGTCTGCACCTCGTCGATGATCAACAGTGTTCCGCGTTCTTGGCAGAGGCGTTGGGCTTCGTGGAAGTAGTCGGCGCCAGCCAGACGAACGCCGCCTTCACCCTGCACAATTTCCAGCAAAACGGCCGCTGTTTGTTCGGTGATGGCTTCATCGAGCCGTTCGCTGTTGCCAAAGGGCACGTGGCTGAACTGGCTCACCAGCGGTTCAAATGGTTGGCGGTACTTTTTGTTGTGCGTGGCGGACAGTGCGCCGAGCGTCCGGCCGTGAAAGCCGCGCATGGCGGCCACAATGCCGGGGCGACCGGTGCTGAGGCGGGCAAACTTGATCGCCGCTTCGACCGCTTCGGTGCCGGAATTGCAGAGATAAACGCGGTTCAAATCGCCGGGCAAGGTTGGCGGCCAAGCGAGCTTCGAATGTGGCGCGCTGGTCGTTGTAGAACATTTCCTGGCAGGTGATGAGCTGGCTGGCCTGGGCGGTGATGGCGGCCACCACCTGCGGATGGCAGTGTCCGACGTTGGCTACGCCAATGCCTGCGGCACAATCGAGGTAGGAACGGCCGTTTTCATCCCAAACCGTCGTGCCTTGCCCGCGCACAATCGCCATCTCTCGCTTGGCGTAAACGCCGCTGCCAAATTTATCCTCATGCTGAATGATGCTGCTCATACTGTCTCCTCTGGAAATAGATTAACCGCAGAGAACGCAGGGGACGCCGAGAAAAATCTGTGTAATCTGCGAAATCTGTGGATATTAATTTCATGCTGCTCCCTCTGGCTGTGCTGGTGTGATGACCGTGCCCCAGCCATCGAGGGCGCGGAGGATGGGCTGGTCGCCGCGGGCATCGCCCAGCACGACGCGACGCACGCCAGCGGTGAGCGCTTCTTGTGCGCCTAGCAGCTTGATGCGCATCCGTCCCTCGGCAAACGTCTCCGACACGTGGTCGATTTCGTCGGCGGTGAGCTGGGAGATGAGGCTGTTTTCGTCGGGAAATTGGCGCAGGACACCGGGCACGTTGGAGAGGATGAGCAGTTCGTCTGCCTGGAAAGCGGCGGCTGTGGCGGCGGCGGCGCGGTCGCCATCTACGTTCATCGCCTCGCCTTCAAAACTGATGGCGGGTGGGGTGAGTACGGGCAGGCAGTTTGCGTCGAGCAAGGTTTGTAGAAAATCGCGGTTTACTTCGGTGACTTTGCCGGTGAAATTGTTGCGCAGGATGCGGGTACGGCCGTCTTCCACCACTTTGATCACTTTTTTGCGGGGACCTTGCCAGATACGGCCGTCCACTCCTGATAATCCAACCGCGTTCACGCCGCGCCGCTGCAAGCGCTCGACCAACGTTTTGTTGATCTGGCCGCAGTACACCATCTGGAAAATTTCCAGCGTGGCCCGGTCTGTGAGGCGGCTGGTGTAGCCTGAGGGCGAGGTGACGAACTGGGGCGGATGGCCCAGCGCCTCAGCTACCTGGTTGGTGCGATGGGAACCGCCATGCACAAAAATGAGCCGCTGCCCTTCTTGCCACAGTTGGGCGATGTCGTCGCAAACGGCGTCGTAGTTAATGCCTTCGCCGCCGCCAACTTTTACAATAATCATCTTGCTTCTCCTTGAATTTATCCACAGATTTCGCAGATTACGCAGATTTTTAATCTGTGAAAATCAGTGTTTATCTGTGTCCTTTTTAGATCGGGTGGAGGCCGGTGAAGGTGAGAGCGGTGGTTTCGGGGTAGCCGAGCATCAGGTTCATGGCCTGAACGGCCGTTCCCGCCGCACCCTTCATCAAATTATCAATCGCGCTCAGTACCACAATGCGCCCGCTGCGTTCGTCTTTGGCAAAACCGACGTCGCAGAAGTTGCTGCCCGCTAGAATTTTTGGTTCTGGATAGCGATAGATGCCTCGGCGTTCGTTTACCAGCCGCACGAATGGCTCATCGCCGTACGCCGCGCGGTACAATTTCCATAGTTCTATTTCGGGCAAATCCTGGTTTAGGAAGACGTGGGCGGTACACAAAATGCCGCGTACTAACTCAACGGCCGTTGCCGAAAAGTGCAGCTCAAATTCGCCTAACTCCTGCCGCATTTCTGCTTGATGGCGGTGGCCAGTAGGGGCAAACGAGCGCAGTGCACCACTTCGTTCTGGGTGATGGCTGGCGGCGCTGAAGCTGTTGCCGCCTTCAGAAGATCCAACTTTGACCTCGATGATTGCCTGTTGAATGAGGCCTTCACGGGTGAGCGGAGATAATGCCAGATTTACGGCCGTTGCGTTACAGCCAACCCCACTGACATAATTTGCTTCGCGTAGTGAGTCTCTGTGCAGTTCGGGTAAACCATAGACAAACTTGTTCAGCCATTCGGGAGTGGGATGAGAACGGCCGTACCACTCTTCATACGCTGCCGGATCATTCAGCCGAAAGTCCGCTGAAAGGTCAATGATGCGGGGAGCTAACGCAGCAAACTGTTCAATTTGCTCAGCGGCGCGGCCGTGGGGCAGGGCCAAAAAGAGCAGGTCGCACGGTTCCAGCGCTTCGACGGGGCTGAATTTGAGCCGTGTTGCGCCGCGCAGGTTGGGATGCACCCCATGCACAAAGCGTCCCGCGTGCTGCTGCGAAGTGATCTGCTGCACAGTCACCTCTGGATGCCCCAGCAGCAGTCGCAGCAGTTCGCCGCCCACGTAGCCAGAGCCACCCACTATGGAAGTCGTCACGCTCATGCGGCCACCTCGCCGGCAACGGTTGGTACCGTGCTTAGGGGCGTGTGGTGCCCGTGCTCGCCCATCTGTATGGTGTATTTCACAATGCGTCCGGGAATATCTACGCCAGTCGGTTCAATACTGTTACGGAACTCCATGGTGTAGTTGACTTCGTTGACAAGAAGACGGCCGTTTGCATCTTCCAGCAAATCAACCGCAACCACGCCACCACCCACCGCCTGGGCCGCCGCCCGTGACAGTCGGTCTAGCTCTGGCGTGATGGGGCAATTCTCGGCAGAGCCACCCCGTGCGGTGTTGGTAATCCAGTGGGCTGAGTGGCGGGTGATGGCACAAATTGTTTCATCTCCCACCACAAAGCTGCGGATGTCCCGATCTGGTTTGGCGATGTATTCTTGAATGTAGAAGATCGAATGTTGGTATGTGCCGAGCGTGCTTTTGTGCTCCAAAATGGCCTCGGCGGCTTCGCGATCGTTTACTTTGGCCAGCAGCCGCCCCCAGGAGCCAACTGCTGGTTTTAGGACAACCGGGTAGCCCATTTCTTCAATGGCGTTGAGCGCAGCCTCTTCTGTAGTAGCAATTTTTACCTGCGGCATTGGCACGCCTGCTGCGGCCAGCGCCAGCGATGTTTCCAGTTTGCTGCCGCACACCTGGGCCACATGGGCATTGTTCACGCAGGGAATGCCCCAACTGCCCAAGATTTGCAGCGCTGCATGTGCTCGCGAATGGCTGACACATCGTTCTAGAATGACATCATACTGCTGCCAGGGGGAAGGATCATTCAAATCAAACACGGCTTCGCGCACGTCAATCATGGCGTAATTAACGCCGCGTGCATCAAGCGCCTGGATGATCAGTTTTTCTTCTAATCTGATTCGTGAAAACAAAATGCCAACGCGCATCGGTTATTCTCCCCAATCCTCTTCAACTTCTGGGGCCAGAGCGATGGTGATGGGGTTGGTGCTAACTACCTCTAGTTCGGCACCGCATTCCGGGCATTCAACAATTTCACCAACCATCACATCGTTAGCGATTTCAACTTCACCCGCACACTCTACACAATTTACAGTTTCCATGATTTAAACCTCCGGTTTGTTTGGCTTTTCGAGCCATAAAATAAAAAAGCGGGCTCACCTTTTTCTGGTAAGCCCGCCTGAAAGACGATTCTTGCGACAAATTTGCAGCAAGCAAGACTCACCAGAAATGTTCTGGCTTGTTCTTCTTGTTCTGCTTCTTGATGATAATTTGTTGATTCATTTGTCGATTTTTAGGTAAATAAAAAGCGCCCCACCGTCATTGGTGGGGCGCTTGAAAATTCAGTTTAGGCAAGCACAACTACCAGATGACGCTTTTGTCTCCGTTTTGCTTCTTGGCCTTCTTCAGGGTTAGGGTTGCGCTTGAATTTGTATTCATCGGGCGGCAGTGTAACAAAGGATGGTAGAGATGTCAACTAATTGCAGCTAAAATCGCCAACATAAAGCTCTTTTTCGATGGCTTGCCCATCACCAGACACAACTTTGCCCATGCCGATGACGGCCGATCCGTCGCTGCTGCTCACGTCAAAGGCGAAACCATCAGAGATGGGGCCACCTACTTTTTGGCCGTTCCAGTAGTATGTGTAACGGCCGTTTCCTCCCGTGCCTTGAATAAATACGGTCCGATATTTCATGGTGCCTTCGCAGCGGGTGCCGGGCAACGGATAGAGATTCATGGCAAGGGTAGGGCAAGCGCTGCCAGAGCAACTGCTGGTGGTAGTAGAACTGGTCGTGTTAACGGCCGTTGCGCCGTTTACAATTGTCAATGATGCAAAATCGCCCGCCCACTCGAGCCGTGGCCCGTAGACAAAGCCTTCTTGCCCGTCCGCATTTTGGACATAAAACCAATCGCCATGTTCCGAGCGCCCTAAAACGGTAACAATCTCACCCACACCAATGAAGGTTACTTCTTGTGCGTTGCTGTCGGGGCCAATGTACAAACTGGACGACAGCAAGGCGGTGGCTTGGGAATAGGCGGCCTCGCTAGCTTCTGTGACAACAGTTGTGGTGGGCGCAACCGTTGGGGGTGGAGAACTGGTGGTCGTCGGCTGAGCGGATGGCTGACTCGTCTGTGTGGGATTAATTAGTGTGGCCGTTTTGCTGGCAACGGCCGTTGGCGTTAATTCTGTATCTAAAGCGGTTGCGGCAACAGACGCGTTCTCACCAGTTCCGGTGGCAACGGTGCTGGTGCCAGCATCGGCTAATAAATTTTCTGCATCAACGCGCCATGGCTGGCCAGCCAACAAAATGATGACGACTGTTGCCAGCATAGCCAGTCCCGCCAGCCACAAAGCTGGTCGCTTTACGAGATGCGAGATGGGGGGGAGAAACGGCCGTGTGCGCATCTGAACTTCCTCATTAAGATAATTAAGACCTATAGAAGAAGCTTTTTCCTGCTCAATGGCCTGAGCAATTTGATAATTTGGATTTTGAGCAATGACCAGGTCTGATGCGTCCTGATAGGCATAGGGTACCCACTTGCGCGGTACTTGGGATGGTTTTTCAGAAAGAGAGGTCGTGAGCTGTTGCTTGATGTAGGCAAAAAGATCATCAATCGTGATATTGCCATCATAATCTGCATCTGCTGCGCCGCTAAGCAAGCCCTGCACAAAATGCTCTGTGAATAACGACGGTTCGGCTTCCCCTTTAACATTGCCTTTGGCCCAGTTGTATTGAGTGCTGTCATTGGCCGTGACAACTACCCGCTTAAATCCGCTGTGGGCAAATGTGTCGGATGTATTCACATTACGGCCCACTGTCCCTGATGATTCTGAGGGTACTGTATCGCTGTAATAGCAATCCATTACTAGAATTTGCTGCTCTGAAGCGCTGTTATCCATTTCATCGGCGATGAAATTTGCGGGAATCGCGGTCCCCCGTAGCAATTCGTGTTTGGTATCTTTTGCTGCCAGATAAAGCTGCCCACGTGTACCTAACGCTGCATGCCCTAAAAAGTAAAGCAGTAATAGATCGTCTTTTCCACGGTCAGCAAAAAATTGGGAGATGGCCCGGCGGACGCCGTCAGCTGATTCATTGATGAGCGTATTGACTTCGCAAAAACCACCGACTGCGGGATTTTGTAATACATAGGCTAGCGTGTGGATATTGGCGGTGGGTTTGATTAACTGTGCCAGCGTTGGATCATCATATTCATAGTTGGCTATGATGAGGGCGTACCGCTCACTCGATGCTTTTTCTGAGGGAATGAGGGCCCGCGTTTCTTCAACGGTCTGGGAGACAGTTTCCAAGGCGTTGGCAAATTCAATTGCGGTGCGATATCTCTGCTCTTTTTGTTTGGCCATGGCCTGCACAATCACTTCCTGGCAAGCCATTGGCAGACTTGGTTCCATTTCCTGCAAATTGGGTACAGGTTCAAACATGTGTTTGACCGCCACCGCAATTGGCGTGTTAGTTTGATAGGGGTGTTTGCCGGTCAGCATTTCAAACAGAATTACACCAAGCGAGTAGATGTCGGAACGGCCGTCTAGCTCAGAATCTCCCTGAATTTGTTCTGGGCTCATGTAGGCAGGCGTGCCTACAGCCCCACCGGTATCGGTGAGTTTGGTGTGTGCGTATTTCAGTTTGGCTGTGCCAAAGTCTGAAATATAGGGCTCGTTTCGCTGATCAAAGAGGACATTGCTAGGTTTTAAATCGCGGTGGATAACGCCGTGGGAATGGACTTCGTCTAACGCTGGAGCCAGCTTGGCCATAATACGAGCGGATTCGGCAATGGAGATGGCACCTTGCTTAAGCCGTTCACCTAAAGAGCCGCCCGTCATGAAACGCATTACCAGAAAAGGCTGCCCATCTTCTTCCCCAAAATCATACACTGGCACAATTGCTGGATGATCCAGAGACGCAACCACTTTCGCCTCCCGCTCGAACCGCCGACGGAAAGTAGGTTGATGAAGTAACTCGAGAGGCAGCAGTTTGATGGCAACGTCCCGTTCAAAGCGTGGATCATGTGCCAGATACACTGTTGACATCCCACCACGACCGAGTTCTGCTTTGATTCGGTAACGACCGATCGTTTTAGGTATCATTATGCAAAAATTATATAAACTGCCTGGAGACAGTTCCAACGTGAATTTGCGCCTTATTCACGCTTGGGGTTAGTACAAACGTCCTAATCTTCTAACAGTGCCTATTTTGGGTTCAGATTATCTGTGAGAATTTTGTGTTACAGCCCCGATTTTGACATCTCTTCTTGATTTAAGTATGGTTATGTTACCTTAAGGTTACTATTGCTTCTTCAAAAATTGAATTGTCTCTGTTATAATGTTTTAAGATTATGTTTAACTAATCTTTCGATTATCAATGTTTGTGAAGAAAGCATCTGTAAAAAACTAATGTGGTACCCCCGGTAATGGGGCATTTTTCTGACGAGAGTTTTTAGGGATGTGGCTCTCTTAAGGCAAATGAGGAGACATCATGCGAAAATATCTATTTTTTGTTCTTTTACTTATTTTGGCGACTGTGGGGTGTGCGCAGTTGCAAAATAATGGCGCATCAAACAACAATAATGATGAGTCCGCACAAGAAACGGCCGAAGAAGAGGCACCGCGAGTTGAAGTAACGGCCACGCCCACGCTGCCTCCAACATATACACCTGGGCCGATGGGGGTTGGTGGTCACATTTCTCCTGTCGAGACGCGAGCTATTCACATTGTTCAGGCAGGTGAAACCATGGGGCAGATTGCGGCGCAGTATGATGTGGATACAAAATTCCTTGCTGATTCAAACCGCATTTACAATTACAATCTTATTTATGTGGGGCAGGTACTTTACATTCCCCCTTGCGAGTAAGCAATAGGCTGTAACAGTAGACTTAAACATGAAAATTAAAAGCCCTGGCAATTTTGCCAGGGCTTTTTGATATCTAATACTTTAGAGGAAATTGCTTGCTATGTGGTAGGAACGGCCGATTCCGTTTCCTGATTGAGGACAATTGAATCATCCTCTACATCAATCTGCACGACATCCCCGCTGGCAAACTTACCAGCTAGCACCGCGTCAGAAAGTCGGTCCTCAACTTCTGTTTGGACAAGCCGACGTAACGGCCGTGCGCCAAATTCAGCATCGTAACCGTGGTTGCCTAGCCAATCCCGCGCGCCGTCAGTAGCCGTGATAGAGAGTTCGTGTTCTTGCAGCCGCTCGTTCACTTCGCTCAAAATAATATCCACAATCTTGCGAATATCTTCTTTTGACAGCTGCCGGAAAACAACGATGCTATCCACACGATTGATAAATTCAGGCCGGAATTTGCGCTTGAGCTCATCCATCAGCGTCTTGCGCATTTCTTTGTACTGCTCTTTCTCAACCATGGCATCATCACGCTGGAAGGCAAAGCCCAGGTTCGGACCGCGGCGGATCGTATCTGCACCTACATTCGAGGTCATGATGATGATCGTGTTGCGGAAGTTGATTTTTTGGCCTTTGGCATCGGACAGATGGCCTTCTTCCATAATTTGCAACAAGATGTTGAACGTTTCTGGATGCGCCTTTTCAATTTCATCAAAGACGACGATGGAATACGGCCGTCTCCGCACAGCTTCTGTTAACTGTCCAGCATCTTCGTAGCCCACATATCCGGGCGGTGAGCCAACCAGACGAGCTACATTGTGACGCTCCATGAATTCAGACATATCCAGCTGAACCAAGGCATCTTCACTGCCAAACAAGAACTTGGCCAATGCTTTGGTAAGCTCTGTCTTGCCGACACCCGTGGGGCCAAGGAAAATGAATGAACCAATGGGGCGCTGTGGGTCTTTTAAGCCAGCGCGGGCACGACGAACTGCCTTGGCAATGGCTTCAATGGCTTCACCTTGACCAACAATTTGCTGGCGCAGATCATTTTCCATTTCCAGCAGTCGGGCTGATTCTTCCTGTGTAAATTGGTAAATCGGAATGCCGGTCCACATGGAAAGCACTTCAGCAATGTCCTCAGCTGTAACGCTCACCGACTTCTCTTTTTCGGCACTGCCGGCGCGTAATTGATCCAGCTGCCGCTGAATTTCCTCTTCACGTTCATTCAGATGCATTACATCTTCAGTGCGGCCTTCGTCTTCAGCCGCGACACGTTCCGAGCGAATGTCGCGCAGCGTGTCGTACGCTTCACGAATATCAGCAGGTTGCGGCACACGGTACATGCGCACACGCGAGGCGCTCTCATCAATCAGATCAATGGCTTTGTCAGGCAAAAAGCGGTCAGTTACGTAGCGTGTAGAAAGGTTAACGGCCGCTTCAATCGCTTCTTCGGTAATAAACAGATTGTGATGCTTCTCGTAGGCACCCTTGATACCGTGCAAAATCTCGATGCTTTCTTCCGGTGAGGGTTCATCTACGTGAATGGGCTGGAAACGACGTTCCAAAGCCGCGTCACTTTCAATGTATTTGCGGTACTCTTCCAGCGTGGTGGCCCCAATGGTTTGCAGTTCACCACGTGCAAGCGCTGGTTTAAGGATATTGGCGGCGTCAACAGAGCTGCCCGCGGAGCCAGCCCCAACCAGCATGTGCACCTCATCAATAAACAGAATGGCATCACTGGATTTCAGTTCTTCAATAACGCGCTTGAGGCGTTCTTCAAACTGGCCACGGTACATGGTACCAGCAACCAAGCTACCAACATCCAGTTGCAGCACACGCTTGTTATGCAGAATATCGGGCACACGGCCGTCTATGATGCGTTGAGCCAATCCCTCGATAATGGCAGTTTTGCCAACACCGGGCTCGCCAATGAGAGCGGGATTGTTTTTGGTACGACGGGCCAGAATCTGGATAACGCGCTCAATTTCGGTACTGCGTCCAATAACGGGGTCAAGCTTGTTTTCCTCAGCCAAAGCGGTGAGGTCGGTGGCCAGTTGATCGACCATTGGTGTTTTACTTTTTTCCTTTTTGGCAGAACGGCGTGGCGTCGAGCTGCTGCTTTCACTGGTAGCCACTGGGCTTTCACGCAGCATCCGGCGCGTTTGACGCCGAATCTGTTCAGCACTGATGCCAAACTTGCGCAACACATCGATGGCCAACCCTTCATTTTGGCGAGCCAAACCCAGCAACAGATGCTCTGTACTGATGTAGTGTTGCCCCATACGGCGGGCTTCTTCTACCGCCAGCTCAAGCACACGTTTGGTGCTGGGGGAAAGCTCGATTTTTGTGAAGGGGGTTCTGGTCCCTGGCCCGCCAGATAATCTTTCGACCATGGCTTGTACGCGAACCGCATCAAGCCCTAGCTCTCGGAGTACCCGTCCCGCAACACCACCTTCTTCGCGGAGCAGGCCAATAAGGACATGCTCACTACCAATATAATTATGATTCAGCCTTTCGGCTTCTTCCTGCGCTAAACTCAAAACGCGTCTGGCGCGTTGCGTAAAACGTTCCCAATTTTTAGAGTTCACCCGTGCTCACCTCGGTTCTTACTATTCGTGATTGCAGACTGGGTGAACAACTTTCCAGTTTCAGCGGCTGCGGCCGTTTCTTTAGGCTACTTGTGGCTCCCCACCACCTCCGACTAATCTTGGATAGTTGTTAATTTTTCCAGGTCTGCCTCGACGAATTTGTCAGAAACAACTTGTTTAATACTCAGACCCAACTGACGTTGGTCTTTGTCCACACGTATAATGCGGACGGTCACTGTTTGCTGTGGTTGTACTACATCTCTTGGATGATTCACATGATTCTCAGACAATTCTGAGATATGGATCAATCCTTCCAGCGCGTAATCATCATCCAGTCGAGCAAATGCGCCATATTTTGTTAATTTAGTAATGCTTGCTTCAAGCAGTTGACCGACTTGATAATACTCATCAATGATAGTCCAGGGATCTGGTTCCAGTCGCTTGAGGCTCAAGGCCAGACGCTCACGATCCTGATCAATGTTAAGAATGTAAACCTCAACCTCATCGCCAACTTCCAGAATATCGGCTGGAGCATTTACACGTTTCCAGCTAAGTTCAGACAAATGAACCAGGCCTTCTACACCACCCACATCAATAAAAGCACCAAAGTCTGCCAGATTAATTACGCGTCCTTTCAAAACTGCGCCTTCTTCCAGCTTGCTGAGAATTTCGGCTCGTTTTGCCTGGCGTGCTTCTTTTTCAGCAGCCCGTTCAGACAATATTAAACGGCCTCTCTTACGATCTACCTCAATGACCTTGGTTTGAATGAAATTTGATGATTTGTTTTTATCATCAAAATTGCTGCGGCGGCTGACTTGTGAATTTGGTACAAATCCACGCAGTTGACCCAACTTTACGAGAAGTCCACCTTTGTTTTGGCCAATGACGCGCCCTTTGTAAACATCTTGAGAGGCAAGCAGATCTTCAGCTTTGTTCCAATCAAGTTCTTCAGCTGCCTTGGCATAGGAAACAACCACATTTCCATGCTGGTCTTCGGTATTGACGATGTAAACCGTCACTTCATTACCTTCAGCCAGCAGCTCGCGGGTTTCATCATCCATGTTTTGCAATTCAGAACCGGAGATGACACCTTCTGACTTGGCACCAATGTCAATTAAGATAGCGTTGGCTCGATTCTCAATAACCCATCCCTGGCGGGTTTCGCCAATTTTGGGCAGATTTAACTCCTCTGCCAGAAGAAAATCCATTGGGTGGCTTTGATCGCCCCCTCCTACACTTGCTACGTTGTCACTCAAAACTCTTCGTCCTCACTTTCATTTACCACTTGGGCATTTTCCCCGATTATACTGAGTTTGATATTGCTGGCAATATAACATTACTCCTGTTAATGATGTTCATATAGTACCTTTTTGTCACGATCTGTGGAACTTGTGGAGAATTTCCATTTTTGCTTACGGCCGTATTCCCATCTCCTTTCTCACCAATAAAATAGTAACCACCTGACCCGCTTTGCGATATGATTGGGGGGATGAGATCGTTTTTACCGTGGCAACGGCCGTTTGTTCCCCCAAAATCACGTATTTTGCTGCCCATTTTGTTTGTCATTGCATTGCTGCCTCGTCTGTTGGCTTTGGGTCAATACATTACGCCCGATGAGCTGAATTGGGTGCACCGATCGGTGATCTTTCATCAGGCGCTGGGGCGAGGTGAGTGGGCCGCCACGTTGACGACGGGACATCCAGGGGTGCTAATTACCTGGCTGGGGGCGTTGGGGATTCAGGCGCAGCTTTGGTTACGGCCGTCTGATACGGCCGTTTACGATTGGATCACCCATCTCGCCTGGCTCGCTCCAGAAAATACGGCTGCATTTCCCCAGCTGGCTACATTTTTAAGCGCTGGTCGCGTGGCTGTGGCCATTGCGAACAGTCTGGGGCTGGTCGTCATTTTTGGCCTGGGGCGGCGGCTGGTAGGAGATTTGCCCGCTGCGGTGACTGTGTTGCTGCTGGCGCTGGATCCATTTGTGGCAGGCTTATCGGGTTTGCTGCATGTAGATGGCCTGATGACCACCTTCACCACGATTTCCCTTTTGGCATTGGCCGTTGTATTTAACCAGTTGATAGAAAATAACCGCAGAGAGCGCGGAGTCCGCAGAGAAAAAACTGACACGAATCCACGTTCGTCCACGTTTATCCGCTTCCCATTTTGGCTTACGGCCGTTTCTGGGGCCGCTGCCGGGTGTGCCATTCTGACTAAGTCGGCGGGGCTGACGGTGCTGCCGTTTGCAGGATTGGCTTTTGGCGTGGCGCTTTTGGCGTGGCGCGATCGCTGGCAACAGATAGTTGGGCTTGGGCTGGTTTGGTTGGTTACACTGACGGCCGTTCAGTTTGTGTTGCTGCCTGCCTTGTGGGTGAATCCCATTGGCAGCTACCAAACCATCATCGGGACCATTTTCCATGAGACGGAAGAGGTGCTGCCGCCAACGTTTTTCCTGGGCAGCGTGAGCCAGGCGCCGGGGATACTGTTTTATCCCGTGGCGTTGCTGTTCCGTTTGAATTGGCTGGTTTTGCTGGGCTTGCTATTGGCGGGTTGGTTTGGTTGGCAAAAACGAGCTGAAAAATGGTGGCAACGGCCGTTCCCACTCCTCGCTACCACCTGGCCCATCTTCTTCATTTTGGTGCTTACCCTAGCGACCAAAAAGTATGATCGTTACTTGCTGCCTGCGCTGCCGCTGCTCTTTTTCCTGGGGGCGTGGGGCTGGAGCCAACTGCTGCAAAAACGGCCGTCCCTCACCCGTCCCATCACGATTGGTGGCGCATTACTGGCGCTGGTTTATGTCGGAACGGCCGTTCCGTACCTGCTCAACGCTTACAATCCATTGGTGGGCGGGCAACGCACGGCTAAATACGTGATGCCTTTGGGCTGGGGTGAGGCCGTGAGCGCCGCCGGGCAGTGGCTGGCTGAACAACCCGACGCAGCGCAGAAAACGGCCGTTGCCGGTATTGGTCCCGCGTTTGCCCCATTTTTCCCCGGTAAAACTATTTTGCGTGATGGTGACAACTGGCGCGAAGCCGATTTTGTGGTGGAAACCTTGACGGGTTACCAGGACGATCAATTTGGTCCGCAGCATCTTCGCTCTGGGCAGACGCTGCTGCACACCATTCGCTTCGATGGTCAGGACCAGGCCTGGATTTTTGCCGTAGATGATCCCATCGCACCACAGATTGCATGGCAGCCGCAAGAAAACCAGTTTGGTGGGCAGATTGAACTGGTGGCGGCGGGAACGGCCGTAAATGAGGATCACCTTGACGTATGGCTAAAATGGGAATTGTTGCAGCCGACAAACGGCCGTTTTAACGTCCAACTGCGCCTGCTGGATGAAAATGACCAGCTTTGGTCCCAGCTAGAAATGCCGCTGCTGAATGAAGTTTACTTTTACCCCGAAAATTGGCAGTTAGATGAGCAGCCTATTTGGCGCTATTCGCTGACACTGCCACTTGGCCTATCGCCTGCCACCTACTACGTTGAGCTTTCCCTGTTTGCAGATGAAAGTGGGGCACAATTGCCAGTGGTCGGGCCGGACGGCCGTTTCGCAGGTGTCACGCAAACAATTATGGAACGCGATTTAACCCCACCACCCCTCTTCCAAACCGAGCCGCTGGCGCTGGACGCAGAACCAAAACCGCTGCTGGATGGCGCGTTAACCCTTTTAGGCCAAAACGAATTGCCAGAGAGCGTCCTGACCGCTAGCAATTTTTCAGTTGATCTGTTTTGGCAAGGGATGGTCGATTTGCCCGCCAATTTGCAGCTCCAATTCTGGGGTGATGAGGTGCCGCTGGGCACGCTGCCGCTTAGTCGCTTCGACACTGGTTTATGGCAAATAGGCCAGTTGATCCAGGAAAAGTATCGCGTGCCTGTGCCGGCGGAGTTGGCGGCTGGATTGTATGAATTGCAGGTAGAAGTTGTGGCTGAAGACGGCCGTTCCCTCGCCCCTCCCATCTCTTTAGGCACGATTGAGGTGGTTTCGCCAGACCGTTTGTTTAATCTGCCTGACGATGTTGGCCAACCTATCTGGCTGCACTTTGGTGATTTGGTGAGCTTACGTGGCTATGATGTGGCGCAGGAAACGGCCGTTCCTGGCAATCCTGTTGAACTCACCCTTTTCTGGCAAGTTGAACGCCAGCCAGCCGAAATTTACTCGACGTTTGTGCATCTGGTGGGGCCAGATGGGCAAATTGTGGTGCAGGGGGATCAATGGCCGGGCGGTTTGCCCAGCAACACCTGGGCAAATGGGCAGGTGATCATCGACGAGTACGCCATCCAACTGCCGGAAGATGCGCCACTGGGCAGCTACCAAATTGTGCTAGGGATTTATGCGCCTGCCAACGGCCAGCGCCTGCCCATCACTGCTGAAGATGGCGTGGTGCTGGGGGACCAGTTTGTGCTGCCGCTGCCGCTGGAGGTGGCGCGATGAGCCGACGGCGCTGGCTGTTCCTTCTGCTGCTGATTTTGCTGCCCGCCTTCTGGCTGCGCCTCTTTTTGCTGGACGGCCAAAGTTTGTGGTGGGATGAGGGGATCAGTCTGCATTTGGCCACCTCCAGCTTTGCTGAGATTGTGGTCAATCGCGCCGCCAATATTCACCCGCCGCTCTACTTTTTTCTGCTAAAAATTTGGGTAACGCTCACCGGCACGACGTCTTTTGCCGCCCGCTACTTTTCGGTGCTGGCCAGCTTTTTGCAGGTGGCGCTGGTATATGCGCTGCTGCGGGATTGGTTTGGGCGGCGCACGGCCGTTATCGGCATGGTGCTTACGGCCGTTTGGTCACTCTCGATCGTGTATGCCCAGGAGGTACGCGTCTACGCCTTTTTGCCGCTGACCTACCTGCTGATTTTGTTGCTGGCCCACCGCGTTGCTCAAGAACAGCCGACGCGCCGCCTTTGGCTGGCGCTGGGTGTGGCAGAATGGGTGGCACTGCATCTGCACTACAATTCGCTCTTTTTGCTCGTTTTTGTGAATGGCTGGCTGTTGGTTAAGTTTTGGCGGCAGCCCCGCTTTTGGCCCTGGCTCAAGGTGCAATTAGGCGTCGCGTTGGCCAGCCTGCCCTGGGCCGTCGGCGTGCTGCTGAATTGGCCCGCCGTGCAGGCCGAGGCGCGGCTGGCAGGTTTTGTAACGCAACGGCCGTCCTGGTCGTTTGTGCTGCCGCAGGTGTGGGGCTTCCAGCTTACCGGGCTGGTGAACGTGTTTGATGATGCGTCGGTGCGGTTGGCAGCCATTTTACTGATGGTGCTGCTGCCGCTGCTGCTGGTCTGGGTGTGGTTACAGCGGGACAGTTGGTGGGGGCCGTGGCTTTGGGCCATCTGGGCCGCGCCGCTGAGTTTGGGGCTGATGCTCTGGTTTGGCCGCTCGTTTTCCCATCCCCGCTACATCGGTATGTTTGCTTATGGCCTTATTTTGCTGTTGGCCTATTTGCTCACGCCGCGCCTGGGCGGACGTTCGCTAGCGGATTTTTTGGCAAACGGGCTGCGGTTGGGAACGGCCGTTCTCTTCATCGGGTTGAGCGGCTGGGGGTTGCAGCATTACTTTTTTGACCCCGCCTTTGCCAAGGACGACCTGCGCCAGATTGCCGCCATTTTAGAGGCCGAAGCCGCGCCATCGGACCTGATTTTGATTCCGCGCACTGACTGGAGCCTGTCATTTGTGTACGCTGGCGACACGCCAATCCAGATGGTAGACGCCTTTGACCAGGCGCAGCTGTGGCCCGCTTTGGCCGCCTGGACCGACGGCCCGACACACGTTTACACATTGGACTACGCCGACAATTTTTACGATTTTCAGGGCGTGGTGCCCTTTGCTTTGGAAAGTGCGGGCAATTTGGTGCAGCGTTGGCGGGTGGATGATTTGATTTTGAGCCAGTATCGGTTGGATCGGCCGGTGCGCCAGCCGGAATTGGCGCCGCAAGACGGCCGTTTTGGCGACATCGCTTTCCTGGGCAGTTGGGTCGGGCCAACTGCCACCTCGGCCGACGGGGTGACCATCGCTTTGCAGTGGCAGCTGCTGGCCCCGGTGACGCACAACTACGCCATCGTTCTGGACGTGACGGATGGTACGGGTCTGGAGGTAGCGGGTTGGGATGAGCAGTTGGTGGCGGCAAACGGCCGTCCCACCAACCGTTGGGAGGTGGGCGAAGTCGTAACTACCTACCATTTTGTGCCGTTCAAGTATGGCACGCCGCCGCTGGCTTACGCTGTGAATATGCGCGTTTACATCGTTCGGGGTGAGGTGCAGACGCTGGATTTGATCGACAGTGCGGGCACGCCGCAGGGGCAAAATGTGCTGCTGGGTCAGGTGCAGGTGGAACGGCCGTTGCCCACGCAAACCCACGTCTACGGTTCCCGGCATCCCTACGGCCCATTGTCGGAGCCCATCCAGTTGGCGACTGGCTTGCAGCTAACGCACGTTTTAATGGCGAACTCGTTTTTGCGCCCTGGGCAAAATCTAGACTTGGAGCTGGGCTGGCAAAGCAGCCAACCCCTGCCTGACCTGCGCCCCCAATTTGTGCTGCGGCAAGATGGCCAACCGCTGGTGATCGATGCCAGCGCCCCGGCCCAGAATCAGTATCCGACCGATTTGTGGCGAGCGGGCGAATTTGTGTGGGAGCAGCGTTTGTTGACCGTGCCGCCAACGGCCGTTTCTGGCCCGGCCACGCTTTTTGTGGAATTGGATGACGTCAGTGTGGCTTTAGGCGAAGTGGAAATTATTGTGGATGAGCGCTCGTTTGTGCCGCCGACGCCGCAGGTGCCGCTGGACGTAACCTTTGGCGATGTGGCCCGGCTAGTGGGCGTGGATCCGCCAGCAGCGCAGGTGCCCGCCGGTCAGCCGATTCCGCTGACGCTGTACTGGCAGGCGCTGGGCACGGGGGAGTCGGTGAGCTACACGGTGTTTGCTCAGGTGCTGGCGGTGGCAGACGGCCGTCTCGTGGCCCAGCATGATGCCACCCCCGACAACGGCTTCCGACCCACCACGGGCTGGGTTGAGGGCGAGTACATTCAGGATGCCCACCAACTGCGCTGGCGCGAAATGAGCTTCACGGGCGAGGGGCAAATCATTGTTGGCCTGTACGATCCGGCTACCGGTGCGCGGCTCACTTTGCCAGACGGCCGTGATGCGTTCCCGCTGCCCGTTCTGCTAAATGTTTTGGGTGAATGAAATGTGGATCATTCTGTTTCTTCTTACTATTTTTCTTTTGAGCCATGTCGCAGATTTGCGCATTCGGGGAAAGATCATGTTGGTTGTTAATCAAAAAACACCGATAGGGCACATAGAAACGTGGCTCAATGCACTCCATAATCGATACAAATACGATATTTTTGCTAGGAGGCGAGATTTTTATGCCGAGCTTCTGTTCACTGAGAAGGCCATCATCATTTTTAGAATGCTCAAACTTGGGCCAATTAAACTCAGGTCAAATGTAATGGTTTTGGCTAAGAGCTTTGAGGATATTCCCCAAATCAATGATTTTTGGTATCGAATGCAAACAGGAATGCTTTATAGAATTGATTCAATTGTGATAGACGGCCGTCGCATTTTGTTGGAATGTACTTACATCATGCCATCGAATGAGGTTTGTAATCGAACTATCCTCCATAAATTTGTAATCTCCGATTTGCGTGACAATGATTCATATAAAAATGTCTTGCTTTTGCAGCGCCATCTGCAAGAGCATAAGATTTATTAGAGTTGTTCCTTTATAAATATTTCTGCCCTGTCACACCCGCGAATGCGAGTGTCCACTCCTGAAACCAAATGGATTCCCGCCTGCGCGGGAATGACAATTGTTATTCGGGAACAACTCTATTAGCGAGAAATCTCAGTGAGGCTGATGGCATCCATCGGGGTGCTGCTGTCTTCGCTGGTGGCTAGCAGGCGTTGGCCAGTGTCCGGGTCGTAGAGGCCAAGCAGCAGTTGGTAGGTGCCGCTGCCGACGTCGTTTAGCGGGAGAACGGCCGTATCCACCACAAACTCACCTGCTGCCCACCAATCTGTTGGGTAGGTCCAGTCGCGGGGAATGTAGTCGGCCTGGGCCACCAGTTCTCCGGTGGCCGTGTTTATCAGATGCAGGAAAAATTTGTAGGAGCGGTCGGGACGGGCCAACGCCTGCCAGTGCAGGGTGACGGTGAGCTGTCCGGCGGTTGGATCAAGGTCGTAGCCATTGAGCTGGAGCAGGTTTTGCCAAACGGCCGTTTGCTCAAATTCTGGCTGGCTGGGGGTAAATGTTCTGGGCAGGGCGGCCACCTCGATTGGGCCAACGGCCGTTGCTGCGCTTGCCATTCCTGCCTCATCCACGAGTTGAAAGTTGAGCTGGTAAGAGCCGCCTGCGGCAAACGGATCGATTGGCAGGTTGTATGTTTCGCGCACGATCTCGTTGGCCTGCCACTGCGCTGTCGGCCAGCTTCCCGAGACGGGCTGGCACCGCTGGTCGGCCAGATCGCCTGTCGCATTTTGCAGCTGCAAGCAGACGGTTAAATCTTGCCCTATCGGTTCCGTACTGCCCCAAACTGTCTGGATGGTGAGCCATTCTCCAGCTGCAAGCTGGGAGGGATAGTTCAGTTTTAGCAGGCCAATCTCACCGTTGCCCACGGGGTTTGGTAGCTGGATTTGCCAGGGAACGGCCGTTTTCAAGTCCAATCGATCCGTTGAAAACACCACCACATTTTCACCCTCGTAAATGGGTGCGCGGACAAACCAGCTGCGCCACGCAGCCAGCTCCTCCTCCGAAAGAAATTGGCGGTGCAGCACAATATATTGCACGTTTGCTTCCGCCAATTGCTCAATTTGCTGGCTTTGGTCGGCTAAATCCGTTGGTGGCACTTTGCTGGTGAGCAAGTTGTCTAAAAACGGCACCCCTTCCACAAACGCCGTGGCCGATTCCGGCGGGCGGGCAACGCGACCTTCCACCAGCGCTTTTTGGTGTACCAACTGGTAGCGCATGTATTGCTTGTTGTACGCCTCGTTGCTGAAGGCGGGGATGTCTACAATGGCGAATTCTTCGTCGCTGGCGGCGATTTGCTGGAACCAGTGCGGGGTCGCCAGGGAAAGCATAGCGAACTGGTTAGCATACTCAAACAGAATCAGTCCAGAAATGAGCAGGGTGGAGAGAATGCGGTGGCGTTGGGGAAACGGCCGTTCCAGCACCACCATCATCCCTAAACCGGCCAAAACGCTCAGGGGCAGGCCCAGCAGCACATTAAACCGGTCGGGGAAGCGAATGGTTTGTAGCAAAAAGGAGCCATCGATCAGGCGATAGGGCAATGGGATAGTGGGCGACCCGGCCAGGTACAGGGTGGGTCCCAGAGCGAGGAGGAGGTAAACGGCCGTTGCCAACAGCCAAAACCGACTTCTGCGCCACCGCCGCCACGCCGCCAGCCCGGCCAAAATGAGCGCCGCAAAGCCCACAAAGCGTACGTAAATCGGATTGCCCTCAAACCCCTGCGTGATGGGCATGATCGCCTCGCCCCAGAGGGGATGGTAGCTGCCGGGCGTGACGTACGCCGCTAAATCCGTGGCGTAGGCGCGTTCCTCCACCAGCACCGCTTCCGGATCGGTGCGGGACATCTGGTAGCGCAGCAGCGGCACAAAAAAGGGCAGGCTGATCAGCAGCGCCGTGCCCACCGCCAGCAGCAGCCGGGGCAGCAGCAGCTTGAGGGGCAGCGGGCGATTTTGCCAGAGCAGCCAGCCGCCCCACAACGCCAGCAGCGGTGCGGCCATGAGTAAAAGCTGCCAGCGCGTCAGGCCAATGAGGGCCACAAACAGGCCGGTCAGCAGCGCGTCCGTCCAGCGGCGGCGCTGCACCAATCGGGCCATGAACAGCATGGCTAGCGGCACCCAGGCCACCAAAATCAGGTTGGGATGGTCGTGGTGGGACAGGTTGTAGGGCCAAAAGGCAGCAATGAGACCGGCGACGAAAGCGGCCGTTTCTGCCCCAGTCGTCGGATTATCAATCCGACCGACGGGCAGCAGCTCTTTGACGAACAGGTAGACGGCCAGTCCATTCAGCGGAAAAATGAGCAAAAAAGATATGCTGTAGGCGATTTCGCCGCCAAACAACGCTTGCAGCGGCAGCCACAAAGCAAAGTTGACCCAGGCAATGTTGTGGTTCAGCAGCGAGACGCCAGTGGGGTAAAAGATGAGCTGGGTTTGGAACAGATTATCGCCGTTGAGCAGGGCAGTTTTGAGCCACTCAAAAATCCACAAATGGACAAAGGCGTCACCCAACTGGCCGGGGATTGCCTGGCCCAGCTCAACCACCGTGGGCCAGGTCATGAAGAGGGTGAGCAGGGCATAGACGAGGAAGATGGAGAAGGAACGGCCGTTCCCCACTACATGCCAGCGTTTTTCTCTGAATCCCTGCTTTGTCATAAATTCGCCCTTCATCATTTTGCCAGCGACCGAATTTAACTGATGTCCCGCTGCGGATCAACCTACAAAAAGCTCCCTGGCATTCTGCTGGACGCCAGGGAGCTATGACACTTGATTAAATGCGGGAGAATAGCCGCTTGCCATAGTAGGCTAGCTACTCTGAACTGGTGCGTTCCCAAGACCAGCAGCAGGAATCTGTGCCCAAAACTTCATCCAAATTTACGGAAGCCTGTCCATCAAGAGAATCATAGAAAATTGATGTGGATGGACCGTTGGTAGGTTGCCACAATATTTCTTCATTGTTTGGTGTCCAGTAAACAACAATTTCTCTTGATTCCAAATCCGAACTTAGCTTCGTAAACTCGCCCGTTTCAAAATTTAGATCATAAATCCAGCTAGTGGCTGGGCCAGACAAAAGCGAGTAACTAAATCGGATGTGATTGCCAGAAATCTGGCTTAAATTATCAAAGAATCCACGCTCAAATTGAAAGGATGTTATCTCAGCCAGGGAAAATGGCTCTTCAGTTTGAACTTGCCAATGCGTAATTGTTCCATTCAAATTGAATTGTATAAAGCTGTCGTTTGTTATCCAGATAAGGGCGTCGCTGTAAGCTCCGTAATATGCATCAGGAATGACCACTGTTCGATCTGTTTCTCTTTCAATTATCCTAAACGCGCCACCTTCATAAGCAGCTTCTCTTGCAATTAAGTAACGGCCGTCTGGCGACCAACGATAGGTTGAAAGCCGGGTTCGTACAGGTAAGTAATCGCCATTTTCATCCACAGATCCAGGATGATTGTAAGTGTTCAGGCTAGGTTGAATAATAATTTTTGGTTCTACTGAATCATTTGCAAGGTCTAGTTCCCATATGCCGGAACCGGTTGACCAACTAAGCTGATTCTCTTGGTTCCAGGAAAAGTAGGCAAGATAGATGGAAGAATCTTTGCGAATGTCTGTTGGTATTGATAGGAGTTGACGCGCATCAACAACGGAATTCTCAAAGACTAGCTCGTGAAGTGTGAGGGATAACATGTCATCATTCTCAGACAC
Organism: Ardenticatenaceae bacterium; assembly: GCA_020634565.1. Classification (GTDB taxonomy): domain Bacteria; phylum Chloroflexota; class Anaerolineae; order Promineifilales; family Promineifilaceae; genus Leptofilum. The sequence goes on along the minus strand of JACKBN010000002.1, from coordinate 402,156 downwards.
AAAGCCGATCCATTTGCTATTTGGTGAAACTGTAACTGCATTTTTTAAGGGTGGTACAAAAGATGTTACACCGGAATTGGGATTAAAGTCTTTTACGGCAGGTAAGCGAACGATTTCAACTTCTGTCTGCGTAGGAATGTGGAAAACGATAAGAGCGTACGTTTCCTGAGGCACTACTTCCCGCATAAATACGGCAATATCTGGGGCATAAACTCGGAAGGAATCGACACGTTCAGCGAGCAACTCAACTTCGTTAGTTTGCGGTAGCCAACGGTGCAAGATGTTGTCGCGCACAAACAAAATGGGGGTTGTGGGCCAGGCGGGCTCTGGTGTGCTGGTAGGCAAGGGGATGGTTGTGGGTGTTGCGGTGGCGGCAGCCACTTGGGTGGCTGTGGGTAGTGGGGTGTTGGTGGGAGGAACGGCAGTACTCACACTAACTTCCGTCGGCATTTCCGTCACCACTATCGGGCGCGTCACCGTCACCGGCTCCTGCTCAGGCAGGCAGCCAATTAAACCAATCACACAAATGAACAAGAGAAACAGTTTGGGTCGCATAAGAAAAAAGGAGAAGGCTGATTGTGGCCTTCTCCTCAAAATTCTACTGCAAATTTTTTAGCAAGCTGCACAAAAAGTCGCCGATCTCTCTACGACCTCTGTGATCTCTGTGGCAAATTAGAACAAACCAACCACCTTGCCAGTTTCCAAATCGAGATCGACGTCGTAGAAAGACGGCCGTGTGGGCAAACCAGGCATCGTGCTCATCGCGCCAACCAGCGGATAGAGGAAGCCTGCCCCGACGCTGGCCCGAATCTCACGAATGGGAATCGTGAAGCCGGTGGGACGACCCTTCAAATTCGGGTCGTGGCTCAGGCTCAGGTGCGTTTTGGCCATGCACATCGGCAGCTTGTCGAAGCCCAGACGGTTGTAATCGGCAATCTGCTCTTCCGCTTTCTCGGAGTATTCAACGCCATCTGCCCCGTAAATCTCTTTGGCAATCGTCTCAATTTTCTCTTTGATTGTGAGTTCCAGCGGATAGAGGAACTTGAAATCACTTGGCTTTTCACAGGCCGCCATCACCGCCTTGCCCAGTTCCACAGAGCCTTTGCCGCCTTCGGCCCAATGGTTAGACATCACCGCATCTTCCGCCCCGGCTTCTATCGCAATTTTGCGTACCAAAGCGACTTCGTTGTCCGTGTCGTCTTTAAAGCGGTTGACGGCCACAACCACCGGAATACCAAAGCGCAGCGCGTTATGGATGTGAGCCACCATGTTGACGCAGCCTTTCTCCAGCAGTTCTAGATTTTCTTCCGTGTAGGCTGGATCGAGTGGCTTGCCGGCCACCACTTTGGGGCCACCGCCGTGCATCTTCAGGGCGCGAATCGTGGCCACCAGCACCACCACGTTGGGAATCAACCCGCTATAGCGGCACTTGATGTCGAAGAATTTCTCCATGCCAATGTCGGCACCAAAGCCGGATTCCGTCAGAACATAGCCATCTGGCCCCACCAGCTTGAGCGCGATTTGGTCGGCCACGATGGAGCTGTTGCCGTGAGCGATGTTGGCAAACGGCCCAGCATGAACCAGCGCCGGGGTGCCTTCCAGCGTCTGCATCAGGGTGGGCATGATGGCGTCCTTCATGAGGACGGTCAGTGCGCCGCCGACGCCTAAATCATCAGCGGTGATGGCGTCGCCCGCTTTGCTTTGGCCGATGACCATATTGCCCAACCGTTCACGCATGTCAGCCAAATCCGTCGTCAGGGCCAAGATGGCCATGATTTCGCTGGCTACGGTGATGTCAAAGCCCGTTTCCCGCTCGAACTTTTCTTGTGGGCCACGGCCAATGGTGATGCCGCGCAGGAAGCGGTCGTTGGTGTCTACCACGCGCCGCCAGGTGATGGTGTCCATGTCAATGTCCAGCCGCACAAATTTGCTGATTTCTTCTTCGGTCAGTTCGTTGGGGTCGGTTTTGTCGATGCCCAATTTTTTGAGCCGTTTGATTTGTACCGGGGAGATTTTGCGGCTGCCGTCTTTGTTTTCCGGGAAGAGGGCGTTAAAGAGCCGCATATCGTCCTGGTATGATTCATGGTGCATCCGCACGTCAATGGCGGCGGCGAGCAGGTTATTGGCGGCCGTAATGGCGTGAATATCGCCCGTCAAATGCAGGTTGAAATCTTCCATGGGGATGATTTGGCTGTAGCCGCCACCGGCCGCGCCACCCTTGATGCCAAAGGTCGGACCCTGGCTGGGCTGGCGAATGCAGGTGAACACTTTTTGGCCCAGGTGAGCGCCCAACGCCTGGCTCAGGCCGACGGTGGTGGTGGTTTTGCCTTCGCCCAAGGGGGTGGGGGTAATAGCTGTCACGTCGATGTATTTGCCGTTGGGGCGGTCTGCCAGACGATCCCGCACAGACAGTTTGACTTTGGCTTTGTCGGTGCCGTAGGGGACCAACTCTTCGGGCAGCAGGCCAACTTCTTCAGCAATTTGGGTAATGGGCAGGGGGGTGGCTTCCTGGGCAATTTCGATGTCGCTGGGAACGGCCGTTTTCAAATTTTGCAGTTTATGGGGCATAGTGGATTCACTCCTTAGAAGCTAACGCCGAGGCGTTGCGAAAATAGTAAGATGGTCAAACTTAACCTGTGGTCAAGTTTGCCAAAGTTTAATGCGCTGCCAAGTGACAAATGTCAATCGTTTGGCAGGTGATTATTCGCGACGGCGGCGACGGCGCGCCCGCCGTGTGCCGCCATCCTCATCTGGGGCGCGGTTGGCGACGATCCAGTTGGTACAGTTTTCATCGTTGCCCATCATGACGTCGGCCACCAGAACGCCCTGCTTGATTTCGCTTTCGATGGGGTTGGTAATGGCGGAGGTCAGTCCGTGGGAGATGGCCATCGCCAGGAAGTGGGCATTGAGCGGCGGGCGATTGGGCAAACCAAATGAAATATTGCTGCCGCCGCAGCAGGTGTTAACTTTTAGCTCGTTGAGGCAGCGCTCCAGAATGCGGAAAACCTGGCGACCGGCGAACTGCATCGCCCCAATGGGCATCACCAGGGGGTCGATAATGACGTCTTCTCGCGGAATGCCGTGGTCCATGGCCCGTTCTACAATCTTTTTGGCGACGGCAAAACGGACATCCGGGTCTTGGGAGATGCCGGTTTCGTCGTTGGAAATGCCGATGACGGCCGCGCCATATTTTTTGACCAGCGGCAGTACGCTTTCCAATCGCTCATCCTCGCCGGTGACGGAGTTAACCAGGGGTTTGCCTTCGTAGGCTTCCAGGCCGCTTTGCAGCGCTTCCACCACGGAGGAGTCGATGGAAATGGGCACGTCTACCACGGACTGCACAATTTTGATTGCTTTGGCCATGATGGCCGGTTCATCGGCCAGGGGGATGCCAGCGTTAACGTCCAGCATGTGCGCGCCTGCTTCCACCTGGGCAATGGCATCGCTGATGACTCGCTCGTAGTTGTCGGCGGCCATTTCGCGGGCCAGCAGCTTGCGCCCGGTAGGGTTGATGCGTTCACCGATGATGGTAAACGGCCGTTCCGGCCCAATGATGACCGTTTTTGTTTTTGAACTGATGATTGTCTCCATGTTCTTCCTTATTTCCTTTTTGGGAACGCAGTAATCAATTATCAGTGGCGAGTAATCCGTGAACGATGGCGAGTCGAAATACTGATTACTGTTTTACTGAACACTGTTTACCGATCACTGGTCACTTTTCTTTTTGCGCATGCGCGCTTTTTCCTGCCCGCCGTCAAAACCGGTTTGCATCGGTCGGGGCAACAGGCCAGATTCTTCAATGATTTCAGCCACAAGCTCTTCCTGGCGGTAAGCCATCACGTGAACGCCAGAAACGCCTTCAATTTCACGCACCTGCTGAATAATTTCGATGCAAATTTTCTTGCCTTCTTCCCGCTTTTTCTCTTTGGGCGTTTTGCGCAGCCGTTCGATAATTTCATCGGGAATGCGAACGCCAGGAACATTGGTGCGCATAAATTCGGCCGCTTTTTCTGAACGAAGCGGCCCCACTCCCACCAGATAAAATGCTTTTTCGTGTAGGCCAAGATCGCGGACGCGCTGCATAAATTCTTTGAAGCGGGGCACATCAAAACAGTATTGAGATTGAATAAAATCGGCTCCGGCCTCGATTTTTTTGGCGAGGCGCAGCGGGCGCCAGTCGAATGGCTGCACAAATGGGTTGGAGGCGGCACCCAAAAAGAGGCGCGGGGGATCAGTGAGTTTACGGCCGCTTAAAAATACCCCCTCATCCCGCATAATTTTGGCCGTGCGCAACAGCTGAATCGAATCGAAGTCAAAGACGCGTTTGGCTTGGGGTTGGTCACCGGCAGTCACATCGTCGCCGGTGAGGCAAAGGACGTTTTTGACGCCCATGGCGGCTGCGCCCAACAAATCACCCTGGATGGCAATGCGGTTGCGGTCGCGGCAGGAGACTTGAAAAACGGGTTCGTACCCGGCACGCGTGAGAAGGGCGCAGATGGCGACGCTAGACATGTGGCAGTGCGCGCCCGAGGCATCGGTGGCGTTGATACCGTCGCACACTTCAGACAGCACCAGGGCGGCTTCGTATACCTTTTGCGGATCGGCGCTGTCGGGGGGATTTAGCTCGGCGGTTACAGCAAACCGACCGGAGCGTAAAACACGTTCCAATCGGCTGCCGGATTTGTATTCAGTCATGTTACTGTCCAGATATCAGTATTCAGCAAACTGGTAACTGACTCACTGATTACTGATCACCGATTATTTTACTGAAATTGAAGATGTCCCTACCCAGCCCTTCGGTGTTTCCATGTCTACGCCGGTGAGCATGGTAATCCAGGCGGATTCGCCTTCCAGGCGGCGGTTAACCGGGGGCTGGATCCATAAAATTTCATCGCCGTAGGTGGGCATCTGGCGGGAACGTTCAAACGCCTGCACCCAAACGCAGCGCATTTCTGGCTTGACTTCGCAGTGCCCGTTGGCGCGGACGCCGCCGCAGGGGCCGTTGCGCAAATTTTTGGGGCAACTCATGGAGCAGGTCATGCCGGTGGAGTGTAGGATGCATTGGCCGCACATGTGGCAGTCGAACACGGCGCTTTTACCCCATTCTTCTACCCCTTTGACCCAGCGGTTGGCCCGTTCATAGCCAAATCGTTTAATAAGGGGGTGCAGGGTGGATACGGCCGTATGCGTCAGATCATAAACTCTTTCCAGAAAAGCTGGATGGTTTTGCAGACGACGCAGCAGTCCCATGATTTTGTCCTTTTCCGGTTTAGCCTTTGGCTTTGCGGATCTCCATAAACTTTTTGGCGGTTTCAACGGCAACGGCCGCATCCCGACAGTAGGCGTCGGCCTCGATATCTTCAGCAAATGCTTCGTTAAGCGGGGCACCACCCACCAACACCACGATATCGTTGCGAATGCCTTCTTCCTTGAGGGCATTGATCACGACGCGCATGTACGGCATGGTGGTGGTGAGCAGGGCGCTCATCCCCAAAATGTCGGGATTGTGTTCCTTGATGGCGGCAAAATAATCTTCAACAGAATTGTTGATGCCGATGTTGATCACCTCGAAGCCTGCGCCTTCCATCATCATGCTGACCAGGTTTTGGCCAATGTCGTGGATGTCACCCTTGACGGTGCCGATGACCAGGGTGCCCATTTTCGGTGCGCCGGTTTCAGCGAGCAACGGCCGTAAAATAGCCATCCCCGCTTTCATTGCCTTGGCGGCCATCAGCACTTCCGGCACAAACAAAATTCCGTCGCGGAAATCCACACCAACGATGTCCATGCCGGCCACCAGACCGTAGGTCAAAATGTCGTAGGGAGCAATGTCCCGGCTGAGCGCTTCATGCACTTCTTCTTCGATTTCTTCGGCATAGCCGTCGTATAAATCTTCATGCATGAGCTCATACAGCTCTTCTAATGAAAGTTCTTCAAGGATGATATCTTCTTGGTCTTCGCTCATTACCTTATCCTCTTGGCTAAAAATTGGGGCGATTGTGGGAATCTAATCGCCAATCTCTGGGTTTCTGGCTCTGCGGCGCCGCCTGCGTTCGATACGGCCGTTTCCATTCAACTCACTCCCAGATTTTAGTTCTGGCAGCAATCCATTCAAATGGGGAAAGGCATCGCTGGCGTGGGGCAAATGAATCGCGCCGACAAACTCTTCCTGAAACTGGGGATGAACGGCCGTTTCTACATAAGTGACCCATTCAGAAATGCGCTGCGCCTCTGTCCGTTTGTGCTTGTTGAGCAAGGCAATCCGGGCGCCATCACCAGCGGCATTGCCAACGGCCGTTACCTTCTCCAGATCACAATCAGGAATCAAGCCCAAAATCATGGCGTACTTGGGATCGATATAGCTGCCGAAGGCACCTGCCAGCACGATACGATCGACAGTTTCCAGCTCCGCTTCGTTCATCAATAGTTTGATGCCTGCGTACAGTGCCGCTTTGGCCAGCTGAATGTTGCGCACATCGTCTTGCGTTACCACGACCGGCATGCCCATGGTGGACTGTTCGGCGGTGGCCAGAATGTATTCACCCCGCTTGCCGTCCCAGCGGATGCGTTCATGGGGCAGGTCCGGGTTAAAACGGCCGTCTGGCTGCAAAATGCCCGCCAAAAACATCTCCGCCACGACTTCGATGATGCCTGAGCCGCAAATGCCTGCTGCCAAATGTTTGGGCTGTTCCTCAACCGGAAATTCTACGCCGATGTGCCAGCTGTCAGACCAGCCTTCCTCGCCAATCACGCGGAAACGGGCTTCCCAAGTTTCCGGGTCGATGCGAACCCGCTCAATGGCCCCTGGCGCAGCCCGCATGCCAAACCGGATTTGCGCCCCTTCAAAGGCCGGGCCGGTCGGGCTGGAGGCGCTTAGCATCCACTCTTTGTTGCCCAGCACAATTTCTGCATTGGTGCCCACGTCCACCAGCAGCGTAACATCTTCCTGATTGTATGGCTCTTCGGCGATAAGGGCAGCAACATTGTCTGCCCCAACGTGCCCAGCTTCGGCTGGCAGCACATGAATATTGGCGCCACGGTGCAGCCGCAAACCCAATTCACGCGCTTTCACGTCCATGGCAGCCCGATTGGCTAGCGCAAACGGCGCGCCGCCTAACTCTACCGGGCTGATGCCCAGCAAAATGTGGGTCATCGTGGTGTTGCCCACAAATACCGCTTCCTGAATTTGCCGTTGGCGAATGCCAGCTTCGCGGGCGGTGCTTGCCGCCAAATGGTTGAGGGCTTCGATAACGGCCGTATGCATCTTGTCCAGACCATTATTGTGCATCATCGCATACGAGATGCGGCTCATCAAATCTTCGCCGTAGGTCACTTGCGGGTTCATCATCGAGTCGGTGGCTAAAATTTCGCCGGTGCGCAAATTGCACAGGAACCCGGCAATGGTGGTGGAGCCAATGTCCACCGCCAGCCCGTAAACGCCTTCCTGGTAGCCCGGCTGCACATCGATCACTTCGTGATCCTGCCACAGCGTCACCGTCACGGCCCATTTGCCGCTGCGCAGATTGGCTTGCAGCTCACGCAGCGCAGGCAAGTCAATGGTGAGATTATGCAAATCCCACTTTGCCGCCAGCGCATCCTGCAAGCGTCCCCAATCCCCGCGGTGCTCACCCAACTGCGCCTGATCCACTTCTACAAACACCTGGCGCACCGCCGGGAACAGATCAATAACACGTTCGGTGGCTGCTTTGCGCACCACCTGCTTGTGGGCGCGACTTTCTTCTGGCACAAAAATCAGGGCGTCGTCCAAAATCTGGGCATTGCAAGATAGACGACAATCCAGACTTTCCAACTTCTCTAGCAAGCGCGTTTCGTCTGCGCTGGCGGGGGAAAGATGGCTGCTGGCCGAGCTAATGCCATGTTTGGCAAATTGACCTTCTTCAACACGGATGCGGCATTTATTGCAGGTCAGCCGTCCGCCGCAGATGCTTTCAATCTCCACGCCAAGCTGGCGGGCAGCATCCAAAACGAGGGTTCCAGCGGGGACACGCCCCCGGCGTCCAGAGGGCATAAAAATGACGAGCGGTTCGTTGTGGCTGTGGTCAGTCATAATTATTCATCAGCCTGGGGATTCGTCAGGTTAACGGCCGTATTCCGCCAATCAATCTTCGCAAATTGAGCATCCAATTCGGCGGCAACCGCATTGGCCACTTCTTCGGGCGTTCCTTCACGTTCCTGGGAATCTCCCCAGCGAAAGCCCTCAAGATACGCATCCGTACCGGTGAGATTCGCCGCCATCGCTGCATTATCTACCGCCAGTTGAAACCGTTGTGGAAGTTCTGCACTCACCCGATCGCGCCGTCCCCCAGCGCGTACCTGCATGGGAATATCATGCCAAAATAGAATTTGATACTTTGCCATAAATGCACTTGCTACCTGTATTGCCAAGAATGTTATGCATAACAGGAATTGTATCAACCGTGCCAATCTTTGCCGAAAAGTACCTTTCGACACTTTGAGTGCCGTTTCCAAAGATGATTCAACTAACCAGACTTGATTCTTAATTCTGCTTATCGACATCAGAAACCATTTTTTCTAGCCATTTGTAAGCATCCTCATCTAGTTTTTTGCTTAAATTTTGACCACCAATAACTGTTACAATTTCTAGAGGCTCACCAACTGATAATTTTCGTTCAACGATGATTTTTTTTGCGCTAATCCAATGTCTATCCCACCCTGGATTTTCGTATCTTGAAAACGCAGCTTTAACTACTCCTACGTGGTAAGGGACATCCTTGAAAAATTCAACAAAGGAGGCAACTACTTCAATATTGGGATTTAATTGATTTCTCGCCTGAATGTTTTTGATAGCCTCTTGGGCAAAGTAAGCCATCGAGAAACCTGCATCCAGACCCCAAGCGTCAAACTCCTGGGTATCATCGCGTGTTATTTTGGTTAAAATTGCAATAGCTTTGGGATCGCCAATTTGTTCTAGCTCTCTAATTGCTTCAAGACGTTCAAAATATTGTGGCCAACCAGGCATAGACGTTTCTAGAAATCTAATAAGTTCATCTAGCTTTTGCAATTGTGTAATGTTGCCGGTTTGTGATTTTTTACCGGTGTTCCAAAAAGATATGTTGTCAACTTTTCCCAAATTATTGAACCCAAGTGCTAAACCAATTGCGCTTATTGATATGTCTGGTTCGTTTATTTGGTATGGAATGCTATGTGATGTTAGCGCGTTTTCTATCGCTTGTTTGCTTTCTTTGAAGATGCTTAGCCCCTTAAATTTGACCTCGATAAAAGACTCACTAATCTCAAATTCTTCCACCTGGCTGTTTGCTAATGGACCCGCTGAGTTATATACATCAAAAATAATCACGATCCCTGGATATACAAGTGAATCATTAAGGTTACCACGCATCCATGATTCATAAACTTGCTTCTCTCCCATTATGGAAATCACTTCACTTGGGGACATTCCAAATTTAATGGGTCCTAAACCTTCACCTGGCACAATTTCCATTGGTTTCTCTGAAAACTTGTTGTTTGTCTTGGTTTCGCATATTGTTCGTGGAACGGAGCCCGTAATGGTTTTACGGCGTTCACTTTTTCAATTCGGCAATTAATGCTGGTAAAACTTCGTGCAGGTTGCCAATGACAGCGTAATCGGCTTTGGTCATCATGGGAGCTTCGGGGTCGGTATTGATAGCCAGGATTTTCTTGGAGCCTTTGCAGCCGACCCAATGTTGGATTGCGCCGCTGATGCCGCAGGCGATGTACAAATCCGGCGCGATGCGGGTGCCAGTTTGCCCGACCTGGTCGTGATGAGGCCGCCAGCCCAGGTTAGTGGCCACCCGGGAGCCGCCCACCGCGCCGTTGAGTAGTTCCGCCAACTCATCCAGCACGGCAAAGCCTTCAGCACTGCCCACGCCGCGACCACCGCCTACGACCAGTCGCGCTTCGGCCAGCGAAATTTTATCGGCTTCTGGCGCTTCACGCGAGGTAACGCGCACGCGGAAATGCTTGTCGTCCAGTTCTGGGCTGAACGTTTCTACCGTCACGCCGCCGCTGGGCGCTTCGCTCACTTCTTGCACCAGTGGGGCGACGGTGAGCAGCTTGATGTTGCCGTGTAGTTTGGCCTCTTCAAAGAGGCTGCCGCCCCAGCGCACGCGGGTGATGTCGTAGCTGTCGCCGACGGTCACCTGGGTAACGTTGGCGGCCATCGCCAAATTTAGCTGCGCAGCGACATGTGCCATGAGTTCATTGCCCCGGTCAGTGCCGGTGGCCATGATCGCTTTGGGCGTATTGGCCTGGGCAATTTGGGCTACGGCTGCGGCCCACGCTGCTGGTGCATACTCGTCTAGCCCGTCGTGGCTGGCCACAATGGCCTGGCTAACGCCATAGGCGGCGAGGTTGTCTGCTAAATGTGCGGAATTGTTGCCAATGAGAACGGCCGTAATCCCCACACCCTCATCTGCCGCCACCTGCCGCGCTAGCGTGAGCATTTCCAAAGATTGATTGTTTAACTGTCCCCGGTCGTGTTCGATAATGCCTAAAATCATTTGTATCTCACTTCTAAGTTGAAGTGAAAAGTGATAAGTGAAAAGTAAAAAGTGGGTCTCTTACACTTATCACTTTTTACTTTTCACTCTAAAAATTTCATTTCCCGTAAAAGTTCAACAATTCGCGGCACAGCGGCCGTTCCTTCACCTAAAACTTCGGCCGTTTTGCTTTGCTCGGGTGGGGTGACCAACTTCACCATTTCCAAACCGCCACCGTTATTTTCTGGTGTACTCGTTTCCAGCGGCTTCTTTTTGGCGCGCAAACGCCCTGGTACGGAAGGATAGCGGGGCAGGTTGATGCCTTCTTTCACGGTGATGACCGCAGGCAGGCCGACTTCGTACAGTTCAAAGCCGCCGCCAGCTTCGCGCCGGGCGGTGGCTGTATCGCCATTGATTTCCAGCGCTTTTACGCCAGTCACACAGGGCAGATCCAGCGCGTGCGCCACGCGGACGCCCACCTGATAATCACCACTATCGGCCGCTTCGTTGCCAAACAGAAGCAGGTCGAACTTTTCTTCAGACGCTTGCACCGCGTCCACAATTGCGTTGGCGGTGGCCATCGGATCCCATTCGCCACCGTCAGTTTCTAGCAGAATGCCCTTGTCGGCACCCACCGCCATTGCATCCCGAATTTGCTGGGTGGACTCGCTGCTGCCCAGCGTGAGCACGGTGACGCTGCCGCCATGTTTTTCCACAAGCTGCACCGCCTCTTCCACGGCGCACTCCTCATGCGGACTGACGGTAAAACCTAAATTGCGCGTTTCAATCCCTCTAGCATCCTCCGTGAGCACAATTCTGGCTCCCGTGGTGGGGACGCGCTTGACGCATACTAAAATGTCCATCTGATCACCTTTTTCGGTAATCCGTAATCGGTTATCGGTAATCGGTGAATAACTTCTCTCCGATTACCGATTACTGATCACCGATTACTGCTTCATTCTCTCATTATCCGGGTCGAACAGCGGGCGACTGCCAGCGACGGCGACCGTGACCGGGTACAGCTCAGTCATGTATTCGACGGCCAGCTTGGTGCCTTCTTTGGCCATCTCCGTGGGCAGGTAGGCCAGCAACAGATGTTTGCCGACGGATGGTCCTGCTCCGGCGCTGGTGACGTAAGACGGCCGTCCCTTGCTATCCACAATACGTTCCCCATCTGGCGTGACGATTGGTTCGCCGCCGTTCATGTACCGCTTCATGCCGCTGGCAGACGTGTGATCATCTACCGTGAGCGTGCACAAAATGGCCGCCGGCCCTTCTTCGCGCGCTTTCAGATACGCTTCCTTGCCGATGAAGTGTGCTTTCTTCACCAGGCGGCGCTCCAGCCCAGCTTCGACGGGAGTGTATTCGCCTTCCAGTTCATGCCCCATGAGACGGTACCCTTTTTCCAAGCGCCCCGTCGTGCCATAAACGCCGATGCCCACGGGGACGATGCCATATTTTTGACCCGCTTCCCAAAGCGTGTCCCACAGCTTGAGGCCGTGCTCCATGTTGGTGCTCAGCTCCCAGCCCAACTCGCCCACGTAGGAGATGCGGAAGGCGGTGACGGGAATGCCGTTGATGATCAGTTCCTGCGTTGTGCCGTAGGGGAACGCTTCGTTGGAGACGTCAGCGGCGGTGACGGATTGCAGCACGTCACGAGCGTGTGGTCCCCACAGCCCCACGGTGCAGATGGCGGAAGTGAGGTCAGTCAGGGTGACCGAATGGTCTTTGGGCAGGTTGTCCTGGAACCATTTCTTATCGCGCCCGCCGTCGCTGCCGCCGGTGATGATGCGGTATTTGTTTTTGGCCAGACGCAAAATGGTGAGGTCAGATTTGAAGCCGCCGTGTGGGTTCAGAATGGGCGTGTAGACGCCGCGCCCTACGGGTACATCCATCTTGTTAACGGCCATCTTTTCAATGTAATCGACGACGCCTGGACCTTCCACATCAAATTGGGCAAAAGCGGTGAGATCGACCATAGCGACGCGGTCGCGCATGGCCAGGTGCTCGGCGTTGATGATAGGGGACCACCAGCGGGCGTCCCATTCATGCGGCCGTTCCGTGATTTGGTCTTTGTACTCTTCCAGCAGTTTTTCATTGCTGTTGTACCATTGCGGCCGTTCCCAGCCAGCCGTCTCAAAAAATTCAGCCCCCAGCTCTTTTTCGCGAATGTAGAAGGGGCTGACGCGCACGTTGCGGTTGGATTCGTACTGCTCACGTGGGTGCACGATGCCATACGTTTTGTTGAAGGCTTCGGAAGTGCGGGCGTTGATGTGGTGTTTGGTACGGCCGTATCCATAAAATCGGGCAATATCTGTAGCGTGAATATCAATTTCTGAGGCACCTTCAGTGAACCATTCAACGGCCGCTTTGGCAAAGCCAGGCGCTTCCTTAATCCAGATGGCCGCCACCGACCACAAATTCTTCACCTCAACCGTTTCGCCAATGATGGGTGCGCCATCTGGCGTGAGCGAGAGCAGGCCGTTGATGGCGTGACGAATGCCCGCCTTCTCGTCGCCCAAAATTTCGGGCATCAGCTCCAGCGCTTGCTCCAACTGTGGTTCAAAATCGTCTTCGGTAAAGGGCAGTTCGGTGGGGGACATGGCGGATTCTTCGATGGAAGGAATCTCTTTGGCGTCCATCAAAATGGGGCGGTGGGCGTAGGAACCGACTTCCATGTCGTTACCATTTTGCCGCTCGTAGCAGAAGGTGTCCATGTCGCGCACGATGGGGTATTCAATTTCGCTGGACGTTTTTTCCATGAGCGCCAGCGGCCCCACGCTGATCATCTGGTGCACGGCGGGGGTCAGCGGAATGGTTGCGCCAGCCATTTCGGCCAGTTTCGGACTCCAGCAGCCCGTAGCGATCATCACGTATTTCGCTTTAATTTTGCCTCGACTGGTTTTAACGGCCTTGATTTTTCCTTTCTTGACGACTAAATCTTCAATTTCCGTGTTTGGGAACACTTGCAACGCGCCCTGCTCAATGGCGTATTCGCGCATCAGCGTGCCCGCCCGCAGCGAATCGACCACGCCGACGCTGGGGGTGTAAAAACCACCCTTGATGATGCTTTTATCCAGGTAAGGCACCAATTCTTCTACCTCATCGGGCGTCAGCATTTTGGACTCAACGCCCCACGCTTTGGCGGACGCCATGCGCCGCCGCAGCTCTTCCATGCGCTCGTCGGTGCGTGCCACTTCGATGCCGCCGCTCTCGGTGAAAACGCCCAGCTCTTTGTACTGGCGCACGCTGTCCAGGGTGATCATCGTCATCTCTTTGGAATGATCCACCGGGAAGATGAAGTTGGAGGCATGGCCAGTGGAGCCGCCCGGGTTGGGCAGGGGGCCTTTATCCAGCAGGACAATGTTCTTCCAGCCGTGCTTGGCCAGATGGTAAACCAGGCTGTTGCCTACGATCCCCGCCCCAATGACGACGATTTTTGCTTTTTTTGGTAAGTCACTCATGTTCAAAACTCCTTTCTTTGGGGAGTAATTGGGTAATTGGGTAATTGAGTAATTTTTCTTGCCAATTACCTAATTACTTAATTACCAATTACTTTTGTTAATATTCCGGTTCAATTTCTTCTTTGCGCTTGGCCATGAAGGCTTGCAGCGCCTCGTCGATGGCGGGGTCGAGTTCGGGTGGTTGGTATTGGCGGAGGAGCTGTTTGTAACGGCCGTTTGCCTTCTCCGTTGCGGTAATGCCACCTTCATCCCGCCACTGCTCAAACGAGTTGTAATCAAAAAAATCGGAGCGATGGAAGGCGTGACGGAAGTTTTGCATGGTGTGTGGCGTGCCTAAATGGTGTGCATCAGTGGGAACGGTGCGCAACGATTCCATTGCCATACCGTTTTCAGATAAATCCAGCCCCTGCACGAATTTGTGGAACATGCCCAGCAGCTCGTTGTCCATCACGAATTTCTCATAGCCAGCAGCTAGACCGCCTTCTAACCAACCGGCTGCATGCAGCACAAAGTTCACGCCGGCCTGCACCGTGGGCAGCATGACCATGACCGATTCGTAGGCAGCCTGGGCATCGGCGACTTTGCTGCTGGCGAACATGCCGCCGCTGCGGAAGGGCAGCTTGTGTTTACGGGCCAGTTGTGCGGCTACGTACAGTGCAATCTGGCTTTCTGGCGAGCCAAACACGGGTGCGCCACTGCGCAGATCAATGTTGGTTTGGAACGCGCCAAAAATCACGGGTGAACCGGGATTCACCATTTGGGTGAACACCACACCTGCCAGCGCTTCGGCATTAAGCTGCACCAGCGTGCCCGCCAGGCTTACCGGTGCCATCGCTCCAGAGAAAAGAAATGGCGTGATGATCACGGCCTGACGCGCCTTGGCGTACACTTTTAGCGCGCCCAGCATGCGATCATCCAGGCGGCGGGGGCTGCTGATGTTGATAAGAGAAAGCAAGGCTGGCTGCTCGCGGATGGCGTCTGCGCCGAAGACTATTTCGGCCATTTTAACGCTGTCGGCGGCGTTGTTGGCTGAGGTGACAGAGCCCATGAATGGTTTGTCGCTGTATTTGACGTGGCTGTAAATCATGTCCAGGTGGCGCGTGTGGGTAGGCTCGTCGGTTGGTTCCACGATGGTGCCGCCTGAATGGTGCAGCCAGTCGCTCATGTAGGTGAGCTTGACAAAGTTGCGAAAATCTTCCAGCGTCGCATCGCGACGGCCGCGATCCAGACTGACCACAAAGGGCGGGCCGTAAACGGGGGCAAAGCAAATATGATTACCACCCATGACGACATTGCGTGCCGGGTTGCGGGCCATTTGGGTGAACTGGCTGGGCGTTTTAGCCACATATTCGGCGATCATCTCGCGATCAAAAAAAGCGGTATCGCCTTCCAGGCGAACGCCGTGCTGTTTCAGAATGGCCTGTGCTTCATCATCGTAGAAATCAATGCCCACGTCGGACAAAATTTCTAGTGAAGCGTTGTGTATTTTTTCGAGGCCTTCGTCGTTGAGGAGTTCGTAGGGGGGCAGGGTGTTGATGGGTTGGGTGATTTTGGCAACAACGGCCGTTTCTGGATCGACTTGATAGCGGTCGCGGCGGTTTACTCGGCGTTTTCGTCTATCAGAGCTCATAGGCGTTCCTCCTGCTCAGCATGACAAAAAGTGGGTAGATGGGCAAAATCAAGCGGCCGTTAGCTGGGCTGATTTACCTAAAATTACATTTTGAATATATTGTTGATACGCTTCGATGTGGCGACGCATTAAGGCAACGGATTCGGATACATCCCCGTTTTGCAGGGCAACCATGATGAGTTCGTGCTCGACAATGTGTTCATGTTTCACGACATTCTCTTGTTTGTCGCCCAGCTTGGCCAGCGCCATATTCCACATGCGCAAGCTGAGCGGGTAGAGCGCCATGAGCGTTTGCTCCAGAAACTGGTTGTCGGCGGCCTGGTAGATCAGGCGGTGGCATTGGTCGTCGATGGCGATGAGCTGAGCCGGCGAGATGTTGTTGGGGGTATTTGCTTGTTGCAGCACTTGGGCCATTTCTTGCCAGTGAACGGCCGTACCGCGCTGGGCTGCTAATTCCGTTGCCAGGCATTCCAAATTCAGGCGCACTTCATACAGGCGTTGCAAATCGGTCAGGTTGATCGGCGTGACAAAAATGCCTCGCCGGGGGATGATGTTGACAAGACGTTCGAGTTCCAGGCGTTTTAGGGCTTCTCGGATAGGCGTGCGTCCCAGACACAACTCTTCTTGCAGCTGACCTTCATCTATGACGGCGTTGGGCATGAGGGCAAGGGTGACAATTTTCTGCCGGATCTGTTCGTAAGCTTGCTCACTTAAGGAGCGTTGCGGCGCATCATGAATGCTCATAGGTCGGGTTGCATCCTTCCGGTTCTGATATATCACTGATATATCTAGACTGGCGCAATAGTAACACATGCATTCTGTGACGCAAGCGATTGCTTCAATCAGTTTTCAGGGTTTTGCGCGCGGCTGGTTAATTTTTGAATAACCGCCTGTCGATCTGCGGCGATATGTCTTTGCAAAATGAGGTAACAAAGCAGAGCGGGGATGACTAAAATCTGGAAAAGCGAGAGGCCCACCGCGTAATTATCTGGTTCGGGCAGTTGGCCCGTGAGGAAGGCAAATAGCCAGCCTGCCAGCCAAACGCTAATGGCGTTACCCACGGCGCGGAATACTCGGCTGAGGCCAATAACGGTGCCGCGATGTTCTGGCAGGTTGACGTCAGTGATCATGGCAGACCAATTGGGCGGATCGGCTGATTGGAAGGTAACGGCCGTAAACGCCACCAAAAAGGCCAGGATGACCCATTCATTGGTCACAAATGCCTGGAGAACGGCCGTCACCAATTGCCAAAGCGTGGCTGGTTCAGGCAAATCAAGATTTCGGAAAGGGATGAGGTACAGCCAGACGTACAGCGGCGCGGAAACGAAGGTGCCAATCATAGCCAGTTTGACGCGCCCGCGGCTGCTGCGCTGTTGCCACCAGTCGCCCAAATGCCCGGAGAGAACGGCCGTAAACCCACCCAAACTTAGCAAAGCGATGATGAGATTGCCCACGATGGTGGCTGTTTCCAGGTCGTAGCCTTCGGCCTGCACGCGGGCAATCGCCCAGCGCGGAATCCAGACGGTGGAGCCGTAAGCGAGCGCATAGAAAAAGCTTTGCAGCAGCAGCCAGCGGTTGGAGGCTTGCTGCAAAATCAGCTTGATATCTGATCGGCTGATGCGGAAGTTGTATTGTTTGCCTTGGGCAAAAATTGGTTCCAGCTCAGGTTCAGCCCGTCCACGCAGGGGTTCGCGGGTCAACAGGAAGAGCAGGGCAAACAATAGGCCGATGGCGGCAATCGTCCAAAACGGATAGCGCCAGTCAAATGCGCCTACCGTGCCCGCCAGCAAAGCGCCAAATGAAGCCCCGATGCCTTGCGACACGCTCCACAAACTCAGCGCCAGCCCGCGACGACGCGCGGGCACCAGGTCGCTAACAACGCTAAAGCCAAGCGAACTAATACCGCCGACGCCAACGGCCGTTATCATCTGAAACAGTAAAAATTGGGTGATATTGGTCGAGAGGGTGGTAAGCAGCATGGCAGCTACCCAAACCAGGGTGCCCCAAAAGAGCAGTGGCTTCCGTTTTTGTTGGTCGCCCCGGTAGCCCCACAAAACGGCCGCTCCGGCTACAACCAGCAGGTAAACGGCCGTAACCGACCCCAACGCAGCATCGCTAGCCTGCAAGTCACGGGCAATGATGGCATAGAGCGGAGGCAGCACACCCATAGCAGCATTGTCCAGCGAGGCGAGGATAATGAAAACGGCAAAGGCAAAAAGCTGTCGGGCGCGCTGCCGGGTAAACATGATTCAGTTAGCCGCGTTGCCGCCTGAAGAAGAAAAATCCGCCGATACCCAACACCGCCGCAGCTCCCAGTACGATGAGTCCCAGGCTGCCACTTCCTTCAGCTGGTGGGTCGGTTGTCCCGTCAGTGGCTGCAAGTGTGGCTGTGGGATTGAGGGGAACGGCCGTTGCTTGCACAATTGGCGTGTTGGTGGGGCGAACTTCAGTCGGGGCTGGCTCTGTTGGCGTCGGTGTTTCTGCAGGAATTTCTTCGGCCAACTCTGTGCTGACAGCCGTGACCGCAGCTATGGGGGTGTCCGTTGGCGGAGGGGTAACGGTGCAGAAGGGGATAGGCGTAGGGCTCCAGGCCGCACCCGGCGTGGGCGTGCTGCCGTTAAGGGCGGGCGCTTCCACAATGGGAACAATCGGCGTGTAGCCCTGAACCAACACAATATCGTTGGCAACCCAGCCAAACTGGCCATTATTAAACTGAATGAGCCACCATTCGGCCGTTTCTGCCCGACCTACAATGTAACGCACTTCCAGATAAACCAGCTCGCCAATCACCTCATATTCCAGACCCGGACCGCTGCGCACGTTGGTTGCCCCCAAGGTTTGAATGGTAGGGCTGTTGCCGCAGGGAACGGCCGTTGGTAAAAAACCACCAACTGGCGTAGGGGCAATATTTACCGGCAGCAAGGTGGAGGTTGGCGTGGGTTGGTTGGGTGCAGGTGTATGCGTCGCGGTGGGGTTATTGTTGCCACCGCCCGACTGTGTCGCAGTGGGTGGTACGGGGGTAGGTGTGCGGGTAGGAATGGTTTGGCTGGGGTCAGCGCCCCAAACTGGGGAGACAAATACAGCACTGCCCAGCAGCAGCAGAGTGAGAGCTAACAGTGTGATGAGAAATCGTGGTTTTGGCTTAATCATAAGTTTTCAAGGCGGCAAACGGCCGTTACAAACCCGTTTAATATAATTCGTAAAGGAAAGAGAATTTAGCTAAAGAACCCTTCGGGTGACCAGATGCCGGATCATTTTGTTTTATTGCAATTCAACACAACAGGCGCCAATTATATCAGCTAATTGAGCGGCAGCGTCGTCAGCACCACAAGAGCCGAGAGCAAAGTTATAATCGTTCGGGCCGCTGCATACGGATCATGTGGCCCGGCTTGTTTTTTGAATAATAGCCTCGAACTGTTCCGTAATCATTTCAATATTAAAATGCGCTTCGGCATAGTTACGGCCGTTTTTACCTAATTTGTCTCGAACATGGCTATGATGTCGCAAATGGTCTGCTTGCTGAATAAAAGCGGCCGTATCGTCCGGCGGCACCACTAACCCAGCTTCCTGTTCCATCACAATTTTTGCAGCTAGGTTTTCCGGGGGAACGGCAAGCAGCAACGGCCGTTGCGCACATAAATAAGAGAGCACTTTAGAAGGCACTGAAAATACGCCAGCGTCCGGCTCTAAAATGGCAATCAGTACATCCGCCGTTGCCAAAACATGCGCTAAATCTTCAAAAGGCTGGTATGGTAGCAAAATGAGATTGGCCACGCCCAGCGCTGCCTGCTGTTCGGCCAGCCAATCGGCCCCCAGGCCTTCAGAAATAACAACCACCCTTGCCGTAGGATCGTCTTGAAAAGTAATGGCTAACTTGAGCAGCAGTTCCGGATTGTGTTTCATGCCCAGCGTGCCGGAGTATAAAAAGCAAAATTTGTCGGCCAGAGTGTGGGTCTGCGCCCACGGATTGTTTTTAGGGCCAACGGGCAAATCAGTCAGGGTGGCCCAGTTGGGAATCACGTGGGTTTTGGCCCGCTCAATGCCCCAACTATCTAGCAGCGGCTGAAAATCTTGTGTGATCAACACAATCTGGTCGCTTTTTTGCAGCAAGTAACGGTCTATTGCCATGTACAGCTTACCGACCAATCGTCCCACGACTGAGAGTCGCTTGCTGAGGATTTTATTGATAGCCACCCCGTACATATCTTGCACCCAAAAGAGAAAACGGATGCCACTGTGCCGCAAACTACGGTAGACGAACCACATTGCTTCTGAGGGTGTATTGGCAAAGATTACCAGATCGGGCTGAAAAGATTGAATCTGGTTAATGAGCAGCTGGCTGTAAGTGATTTCCTGAAAAATGCGTTTGAAGAAGGCGTATTTGGCAAACGGCTTGTTTAGCTTGATGCCGATGATTTCCAGATTTGGGGGATCATCGGCCGTTTTTTGCAAATTGCCGCGTGGGCTTTGGAAAAACTCGCCATAACAGTGCTGGACGATGTGGCCACGTGCGGCCAATTGTCGGCTGAATTGAACTTGAAAGGGATGACCAGGGCGGTCATTAAGCAGAATGCGCAAGGAGTTCTCCAGGCTAGCAATGGTTTATTGATATTCCAGAACAATGAGCGTGTCTTCTGTCAGATCAAAGGTGAAGGTGACGATACGGCCGTCTACCTGTGGCAGTTGTGGTGCTTGTGAATCAATGAGCACCGCGCCTTCGGGTAGTGTGGCCGTAATGGTGACCGGTTCTGGCGCGGCTCCGGCTTGTTTGCGCAGCCACAGTTGGTATACGTGCCGGTTCTCTTGCTGCTGCACCACATTCTCAGGCAGCGTGTAAGTCACCTCCGAGGTGACCATACCGCTGCGCGGCACCATCATGAAATTCGTGAAGGTCTGAAAGTCAGCAAATTCTTGTACTGCTTCCCCACTGCGATCCCATGTGTTGCCCATCAGCAGCATTTCGCCAGGAATGTAATGACCTGTCATCCAGTTCAGCTGGCTGGCTGCCGGAGCGTAGACACGCAAATAGTTAAAGTAACATTGGTCGGCTACTTCCTGGTACGTGGGCGCGTTGTCGTAGTAGACGTACTGGAAGCAAGGAACTTTGTTGTCGGCACCGGTGTGGTGGTAGTTCACTGTGAGGTGGGCGGTGGGTTGGCTGGTGGATAAGTCCAGATCGTACGTGAAGTTGCGTTCCATGTGCAGGTTGGATTTGTTGAAGCCCATGTTGGTGTCCAGGACGAGTAGAAAGTCCTGGCCCGTGGGGTTTTCTAAACGGCCGTCCCAATCCAATTGAGTTAGTACGGCCGTTACCTCTGGATTGCGCACATAAAGCTGCAAATGGCGTTCGTCGAGGGCGGTGAACATATTCCGCACCAACGTTACCATGTCCAACGAAGCTGGTTCCATCTCGACTTTTTGCCGGATGGCGGCTGAGAACGTAGACAAAAACGCCTTGCGATTATCGAACCATTCAGCATAGGACTGCCCGTCTTTGATATTGAATGCGTTGCGGAAGCTGTTTACTGTGTTGGCTGCCGTAATGACCGTGTCAGTTCCCGCCACATTAATCGGACCAGTGGCTTCGACCAGCATGGCAATAAACTGCTGGTCAATAGCGATGACGCCGTCAACGGCCGTTTCCATTTCCACCTTCTGGTACAGCTCAATCGCTTTTTCCGCTGAGTAGGGGAAGTCTGGCCAATAATTGGTATCGCGCAGCAGCAGATAATCGGAGCCCATTAACTCTTGCAGAGGCAGGGGAGGATAGTCATATGCAGACGAATTTTCAATGAGCGCCTGCCGATCAAATGGCGAGGCATCTTCAAAATCGAGCGCTAAAATGTTGCCATTGTCCACCGTGAGCAGCCCAACGCCGGAAATGAAGCCGCCAGTGGCTCGGAGTTCATCTTCGTTTTGGGCCAGCAGCAGGTAACTGCGCGGGCCGTCGTGGCCTAAAATGGTGGGCAGCACTGGCACCATGGCAAAGCCATCCTGGGCCAGGGGCAGCCATTCGTCGAACAGAGCAAATGCGCTTTGAATGCGTTCGGGGAAAGCGGCTTCGTTGGTGATGTGGCCGCGCGCCCTGACCAGGCGCTGGAAAGATTGCTGTGCCAGGGCCAGATCGGGCCGCGCCTCGGCCAAAACGTTCACCAGCTGAGGCAGCGGAGAGCCACCCGTATCTTCTTGCAGCAGCGTCAGTGCGGGTTTTAACCCGGTGAAGGCGTACACGGCCGTTTCCGTACCGGCGTCGGCCATCTCCATCAGCTCAGGGGCGTTGACGGCCAGGGGGCCAACCTTGGGCAGCCAACTCAGGTAGGGGGTGATGGGCATGAAGACGGCCGTTTCATTGCGCAACGTCACCACATTACGGCGAATCGTATATACCATTTCGTCAGCCAGGTCCGGGTCAATGCCGGTAATTCCTTCGGCCATGAGCGTTTCAGCAGCCGCTTGTTGGTTCAATAACGACTGCACTGCCCGGCCAATGCGCCAAGCTTTGACCCCCAGCCAAATGAAAAGCAGGGCCAAAGCGATGAGCAGCACCAGCCGAAGCCTGGCCCAGGTCATCAGGGGCGACTCACTGATAGGGAGTTTGTTGGCCTCTGTCGTCATACTACGGTTCCTCACTACAGCTGTTGCTAGCTAGCATCGTTCCATTGTCTATCAGAGCAACAGTGCAGACAGGTCGCTGGTTGGCATTTAGGGTGCGAAAGGCAGGCACGTCATCAATCGTTAGACCTTGCAGGTCTGGGTAAAGCGCTTGGACTCTCTCCCTATACCAATCAAATGCAAATAGCTGATCATCAATCACGACCACATCGGGTCGTTGCCCCTCAACAAAATGGAAGTACCACAAAGCAAAAATATCCGGATCGCCTGAAGTGATGAGAATTGCATCGGGCGGCGAACTGTGCAGAACTTGTTCGGCAAACGGCCGTACTTTGTGAACTTCTACACGATTGATTGGACTGAAGTTTAACAAAACAAGGGCGAACGGCAACACAAATCCCCAGGAGCCAAGCCGTTTAAAGCCGGCTGTTAATGACAGACTCAGCAATAGCCAGGCGGGCAACATGTTCACCAGGGCGTCGCTAGTGTCATATGAAAAGGCATATAGCAGGTAGAAAACGGCCGTTCCCACCAGCAGCCACCAACGTTTTTTTTCTGTTTCTAGCCAGCCGCTCCAGGGCAGCAGCAGCCATCCGGCAAATAGCAGCTGTTGCAAGCCAGCCTCGGACCATTCTTTTAGACGCGGGAATACTTTTGCTGGCGGCAATGACAGTTGGTTGGGCCAGTACAGCTGTGCGCTTACCAGCCACCACCAGCCGTCCAAGGTATTCGGGCGGCCCCACACTACTGGACTATCTGCTTGGGCCAGCCACGGTAGCAAAATGTATGGTGTTAATCCCAAAGCAATGCCGGTTACCAGATGGGACCACTTTTTTGCTGGAGTCAGCAGCAAGGTTAGCGGCAGTAATAAAATGGAGGTAAGGTGCGTGGTGAGTGATAGTCCCAACAAAAGGCCAACCAGCCAAGACTGCCGTTTTCCCAACAAACTCCATAAGAATAGTGAAACGAATGCCAGGTTTAGCGCATACACTTCCGTCACCACCGCCTGCTGCCAGACCAGCGGCATAAAGGCCAGCGTCAGACCGGGCAGCGCTGTCTGCCACCCTTTTAGCCCCAGTGATCGGCTGGTGGCGCTGGTTATGGCTGCTGCCAAGGCACCGCAAAAAGCGGAAAAGAGCGAGAACCGGTAGGCCATTGGCGTTATCGGGAGCAGTGTGGTCAACTGGCTCAAAATCAGGTAAGTGGGATACCCTGGCGGGTGGGGGACGCCGCTGGTTAGAACGGCCGTTATCAGCTCGCCCCCATCGCCACTATCGAAAGCAAAAGTGAGGTCGGGAACGGCCGTTACCCCATATACCAGCAGCACAGCCAAAAAAACAGCTAGCGGAGGCAAAGACGTCTTCGGTTTGACCTGTTGAAAGGATTGAGAGGCCACTTTAAGATTTGTCTTGTCGCCAGCGCCAGTTGGTGCGGCTAGCTGCCAGCCCGCCCAACACAATTTTTGGCAGCAGCACCGCTAGATGATACACCACGGCATAGCTCAAGGTGATGGCCTGGTTGGTTTGGCCAAACTGGTACAACACCAACACAACCGTGCCTTCAAAAATCCCCAGCTGGCCGGGCGTGCTGGGGGCAGAGGTGGTTAAGCTAAGAGCTGAATCGGTAACGGCCGCTTCGGCTAGACCTAAGGGAATATGAAAGGCCAGGAACAGCAAATATGGCGTGAGCAATCCTAGCAAAGCCAGCAATACGGATGAAGCCAACAGTCGCCCCAAAGCCGCGCTAGATCGCAGCGAGGCTAATCCTTCTAACCCACCAATGAGTAGGTTTGTAAGTTTGGCCTCAATGGATTGTGGCAATAGATGAAATAATCGGCGCAGCTGAGAAATGACCCAGTTTGTCTGGTACGCGACGATGCTCAGACCCACCATGACGGCACCGGCAATAAGTAACAAGGTAAGCCCGCTGCCCTGCATGTTCTCCGGCAGCGCCAAAATGGGCAGAAGTACTAGCACTACCAGGCCCAACATCACCAGTTCCAGGCTTTTTTCCACGACCACGGTGCTAAGGCCACGCACTTTACTGAATCCGGTTTGCTGGTTAATGGCGTAAGCCCGGGCAATTTCCCCTAAACGCAGAAAGGGTAGGATAACATTGACAAACTGACCGAGCCAGATAGCCCAAAATACGGCCGAAAATGCCACCTCTTTCTCTTGATCCGGAGCCAGTAGTACCCGCCACCGCCACGCTTTAACCGCGCCATTCACCACAAACGTGAGCAGAGCCAGCACGATCAGCCAGAGATTGGCGCTGCCCATAGCCTCCTGTACATCACGGAAATCAATCGTGTGGGACAGATACCAGATGCCGCCGATGAGCAGAACGGCCGTTAAAATCCCATTGATCCAAGGCCAGGCTCTGCGCCAGCGCGAGGGGGTGGTTGCGGGTTCAGTTTCTGCGGGGGAGGACACGAAGGGTAGCCAAAATCAGTTGCGTGGCCGCGTGTACATGAGCATTGCTCCGTACACTGCCAGCGCAAAAATGAGCAGGGTGATCAAAAAGCCCGCCCATAAAATGACTCGGTTGCGCACCAGCGTGCTCTGGCTGATGGGTAGGGTGGCAGAGACCGTTGCCTCTGGCGCGTTTTCACCTACTACGGCAGGTGGATTGGTGGAGAGAACGGCCGTAGGCGGCGGAACATAAGATTCATCGGTTGGGGTGGCGGCAGGCAGCTCTGGCTGGGCTGGATAGGCGCTATCTGGCTGGGTGGGTGTGGCCGGTGGTGGATACCCTTCAGCTGGTGTGGCCGATGGATCGGCCTGGGCGTTGGCCGGTTGAGTGGGCAGCAGCAATATTGCGGCCAGCGCTAACAACAAAAAGCAGAATGACGATTTCTTCAGAACAAGTTTCATTTGGCACTTCGCAGTGACGCAATCAGGTTAAACAAGGCCCAACCGGTGAACAGCAGCCAAACGGCCGTTTCCCACCAGCGGGAAGATGTAAAAATAAGCCCCAACAAAACCAGCAAAAAGCCGGACCAAAACAGCTGGGCATAGGGCGGTTTTTGGTAAACTTCCCCGATTGATTGGAGGCTGGTACGGGAAAGCCAGTACGCGTAACTAAACGTTCCTAGTAAGACGGCCGTTCCCAAAATCCAAAGCCCATTCGTCCAGACAGATCGCCAATCAATCACGGCGAAAAAGTATAGCATATGTTAAAATCGCCACAAGCTAAGCGCCTAAAAAACCTGACACGCTTGGTAAACACGAGGAAACACCTATGGCCAAAACCCGATCCCGCTATGTTTGCAGCAATTGTGGCCGCGTAACGGCCGCTTACGTAGGCAAGTGCCCCAAATGCGGCGAATTCGACACAATGGAAGAAGAGGTGCTGGTGGCCGAAGCGCCGCCCAGCCAGCGCAATCGCCGGGCTGCCGGACAGAGTGACAGCCAGCCCCAACGCCTGGGCGAAATAACCGCCGATGGCTTTGAGCGACTGCCACTGCCGCTGCCGGAATTTGGTCGGGTGTTGGGTGGCGGCATTGTGCCCGGTTCGCTGGTGCTGGTGGGTGGTGACCCTGGCATTGGCAAATCGACGCTGCTGCTGGACGTGTCGGCGATGACGGCCAATGCGCATGGCACGACGCTCTATGTTTCGGGCGAAGAGAGCAGCCGCCAAATCAAGATGCGCGCCGACCGGTTGGGCATCACCGCCGACGATTTGTACTTGGTGACCGAGACGAAGCTGCAAGCGATTTTGAACCATGTGGATCAGCTTCAGCCGACGCTGGTGATTGTGGATAGTATTCAGACCACCTTTGCCGAAGATTTAACCTCGGCGGCGGGCAGCGTAAGCCAGGTGCGGGAATGTGCCAGCCGCTTTCAGGAGCTGGCCAAGACATCGGGCATCAGCATCTTTTTGGTGGGGCACGTGACTAAAGAGGGCACCATTGCCGGGCCGCGCGTGCTGGAGCATATCGTAGATACCGTGTTGTATTTGGAAGGCGATCCGTTTCACCGCTACCGGCTGCTGCGCAGCGTCAAAAATCGTTTTGGCGCGACCAGCGAGGTGGGCGTGTTTGAGATGGTGGAGAAGGGCATGGTTGAGGTGCCGAATCCGTCGGAGGCGTTTTTGGCGGAGCGCCAAATCAATGCCCCTGGCTCCACGATTGCGGTAACGATGGAGGGGACGCGTCCGCTGCTGGTGGAAGTGCAGGCGCTGGCCAGTTCGACCACGTTTTCTAATCCACGGCGC
The DNA here is from genome assembly GCA_020634565.1 of Ardenticatenaceae bacterium. Classification (GTDB taxonomy): domain Bacteria; phylum Chloroflexota; class Anaerolineae; order Promineifilales; family Promineifilaceae; genus Leptofilum. Next base: position 375,733 of record JACKBN010000002.1, on the reverse strand, counting down.
ACGGCAAATGGGGTTGATTACAATCGGTTGTTGTTGATTACGGCCGTTCTTACCCGCCGCGTTCGTGTGAAATTGCACGATAAAGATGTGTTTGTCAACGTGATTGGCGGTTTACAGATTGATGAACCTGCCGCCGATTTGGCTATCGCCGTTTCTATTGCCAGCAGTGTGAAAGACCAATCGGTGCATGCGGATATGGCGTTTGTGGGGGAAGTGGGGCTAAGCGGTGAACTGCGGGCGGTGAGTCAGCTGGAAGCGCGCTTGAAGGAAGCGTTGAAGCTGGGTTTTAAACGCTGTGTTATCCCCAAAACGGCTCAGCGCCGCCTGGTGGAGCCGCCTAACGGGCTGGAGCTGGTTGGCTGCCGCAATCTGGCGGAAGCGATTGATGTGGCTTTAATTAAAGGGTAGTTGGGAGCTTGGTAGACCTGACAGATTTTGCTTTGTAGAAGGTTCGTAAACCTGTCAGGTCGTGTTAATTGTGGTTAGTTGTCGCGGATAACGGCCGTTACTTCCATATCCCCCGCATTTTCAAACGTCAGGGTGATCGGAACTTCGGTGCCCGCTTCAAAGTCCACTTGTTTCATCATGCACATGACGTGCAGACCACCTGGTTTCAACTCAGCGGAACCGCCAGCAGGAACCGGGATGTTGCCACCTTCAACCGGGCGCATACCCATGACGCCGTCCCCTTTGTCGTACATTTCATGCAGTTCCACCATGCCGCAGGCATCGGTGCTGGCCGAAAGCAGCGTGTCGTCGCTGCTGCCGTTGTTGGTGAGCATCATGTAGAACGCGCCATTTTCGGCGGCGGCAGGGGAAGTGCGTCCCCACGGATCGGTTACGGTAATACCTTCATCTTCGCCACCTGAGCAGGCAACGGCCGTTAATAACAAAAGTGCCAGTAAAAACAGTGCTTTTTTCATTCGTTTATCTCCAGTTGTAAAGTTAAAAAATAAAATTGTGTGCGTCTGGTTGGCGTTAAACGAACGGGCGGGGTGGATGCAATGGGGGCGTGAGGTAGATTTCTTTGGGGGATTGATAACGAGGCCGCAGCCAACAGGCAATGGCCATAGTGACGAAAAGAACCAGCGTGGTGGGTGTGGTTTGCAAGAAGTTGGATTGAACGGCCGTTCCGCCCGGGCTGGTCTCGCAGTTCACCTGGAGCTGTTCGGGAACAATGGTTTGGCAACCAAAGCCAGACAGTGGTGAACCAATGAGCATCACAACAAGCAGAAGCAGTGCCCAAAATGTGTAGGTAATTCTCGTCACATCACGCATCGCGGGCGATTATAACAAATGTTCCTTCTTTGAAAATTTTGGTTTCTTGAGAAAAGTTGAGCTTGCTCAGTGTCATCCTCGCCGTGCCACAATGATTAAGATGCCGCTGGCAACCAGCAGCACAGCCACAGCCCCGATGAGCAGCCAGAGCAAATTACTGGTTTGTTGCACGGGATCAGCCGGTGCTGGTGTGGCGGGTACGGCCGTTTCCAGCCCTGCGCTCTCTTCAGCCATGTTCGCTGCGGCAATTTCCTGGGTAGGAACGGCCGTTGGTTCCGATGTTGGGGTTACGGTTGCCGTGGCCGTTGGCGTTGCGGTAGCGGTGGGTTGCAATTCGGCCGTGGGCGAAGCATTGGTTGTTACCTCGTTCAAACTTCTGATTGCCAGCTCCGGGTCCTCTGACGAGCCGCCGATGGTGGCTGGCTGCGGACGATGCCCCACAATGATCTCTTGTCCTAGCTGGAGCAGCGCACCTTCTTCCAGACCGCTCACTTCGTACAGTTCATCCAGGGTTAAATCGTAAGTGGCAGCGATGAGCAGCAGCGTATCGCCATTGCCCACGATGTGCACAATCGTGCCATCTGGCTTGACGCGGGCATCGGGGAAACCGGTCAGCGGCGTGGAACCATCCGGCAGCACCGTGTAGCCGATGATCAGTGTTTGCCCTACAGAGAGCAGGCTGTTGGGCAGCAAATTATTCCAGGCGTACAAATTTTCTAGCGAGACATCATATTGATCGGCCAGGGTAATCAAGGTGTCGCCTGTTTGGACGGTGTACAGGATACGGCCGTCTGGCTGTGCTGTGGGTGAAGCCAGGGGTGTGGGGCTTGGTTGTGGCGTCGGCGTCAGGGTAGGCGGCAATGGTGTGGGCGATGGCCCTGGGGTGAACGTGGCTGGTGGTGGTTGGGTAGCAGTCGCCGTCGCGTTGGGATCGGTTGTTGGGGGTGGCGGCGGCAAGGTAGGCGGCGGTGGGGCCGCGATACTGCCATTTTTGTAGGCGGCGCTTAATTCGGCCGTAAGTTGCAAATAAAAGTTGCCATACTCGACGCTCGGCTCGAGCTGGCTGCCTTCAACCCACTCATTAAATGAGGTGATGATGAGCATATCGGGAGAGCTGGCCGCCGCGCCGCCAAACGTAGAGCGGTAAAAATCCCCATTAGCGCGGTCACGCGGAGCGGTGCTGGAGCCAATGAGGCTGGCATCCCAACCCGGCATGGCAGTGCCTACCCAATATTTGTAGCCTCCGTAGGTTTGGGCTGCTGCTCGCGTGTTGGCTGCCCAAGTTGCGGCCGTTCCAGCAGGGTTGCCAGACCAGGCAACGTTGTACAGATGCAGCCCGTCAAACGCATCCAGATAGGTGGTGTCGCCGCCTTCAGCAATCCAGATGCTGTTGCGGTCTGGGTCTACGGTGTTGCGAATCACTACCCAATCGGCAGGCGACAAAATCCAGTTGGCCCAGAAAAAGACAACGGGCTTGCCATCCACCCGCAGGTAGGCGGGATGTTGGGCATGGGTGCTGAGCAAGGTGCGCAGAGCATTAATGCGATCCTCGTTGCTGGCGAAAAATGGGCTGGCTGTTTCAAAATCAACGGCCGCTTTAAACCCAGTAGCCGAAGCAATGTTTAGGAGTGCCTGGAAGTTGGTCTCGGTTTGATTGTTTGTGGTTTCTGGCCCGTACCAGCTTTGCACAAAGCCATCAATTCCTGCAGATTGGGCCTCGTTTACCTGGCGCTGAATGGTGCCGGTGTCGCTGGAGTAGTAAGGATTGGTAGGTGTGAAGGGAGTAAGCCCCGGTCCAAAGCTGTTGGGACTGTACCAGGCATAATAAAAAGCCAGCACCAATCGAGTTTGCCCTTGGGCCTGCACGGTTGGCGCGACGGATGGTTTGCCAATAAACAGCGCAAATAATCCAATACAAAGAAATAGCAGGCCGTGATGCCAGCTAATGAAGGTTCTTTTTTGTTGTGAAATCATAGGCATGCATTATATCGTTAGCAGTTTGTGCTGTCAGGTTTGCAAAACCGGCCAGGTCTGCTATTATTCTCCACCGTTGCACAGCAAAAATTTTATACATCTGCTGCTTTCCGCTCTTAATCAAGAATTAAGGGCAGAGCTCGCCAGAGTAATTCCAAGGAAAGGAGGTTAGCAACGTGCGAGAGTACGAAGTTACCGTTATTTTTCAGACAAATTTAGATGATGAGGCTCGTTCTGCGGTGGTAGGACGTGTTTCCGATTGGTTGACCCACGGAGAGGATGAGGCGGATAAGCCTGTCCAAAACATCTGGGGGCAACGTCGCTTAGCATATCCCATTGAGAACAACAACGAAGGTTACTATATTCTGTTCGATGCCAAACTGGATCCAACCCGTTTGAACGATATTGAACGGAATATGCAGTATAACGATGATATTTTGCGTTACATGATTGTGCGCAAGGAACAATAAAAACTGGTTATTTTTAACTTTGATTGTGCAACTGTTTTTTAACCAGTAGTTAATTTTTAACAAGCGAACAACGGGTAAATCCCCTATTGTTGGGAGTGTGTCATGAACAAGGGGCTGAATAAAGTAATGATTATTGGTTGGGTCGATGGTGAGCCAGAAGTGCGCGAGACGCCCAATGGCCGGCCGGTTGCTTCATTCAGTGTGGCTACCTCTCGCTCCTGGACTTCTTCAGATGGGGCCAGGCATGAAGAGACGGAATGGTTTAATGTAATCGCCTGGGGTAGTTTGGCGGAAATCAGCGGGAAGCGGCTGACCAATGGACAGCAAGTTTATGTGGAGGGCCGGTTGCAAACCCGAAGCTGGGATGACAACAACGGCCATAAACATTTTCGCACCGAAGTGATTGCCCATGAACTGATTGCCCTGGCAGAAGACAGCATTTAACCATTCGTTTGGGGATTTTGTTACTTTTAAGAGGATAATAACATGCGTAAAAATCGTGTTTCAACAAAAAGAAGACGGTCTTGCAGCTTTTGTGCAGATGGTGTGAAGGTGATTGATTACAAGCAGCACGAGATGCTGAGCCGGTATGTAAATGAATTCGGCCGTATCCGTCCGCGTCGTCAAACAGGAACCTGTGCCAAGCACCAGCGTACCCTGGCAGTAGCCATCAAACGGGCGCGTCACATCGCTTTGCTGCCGTTTGCAGACGAGTAATCAACGAAATTCAGCATCAATGATATGGTGATTGCTATCCTCCTGGAAGTGTAAAGACATTTCTGGGAGGATTTTTGCGGTCAACCAATGCAAACCGAGAGAGTTTCACAGAAGAGAAAATATGGCAAAGAAACAAGATACATCAAACGACGCGCAGCGGCAGTCTCGTAAAGAGGTGTTGCTGGCGCGTAAGCAGGCACAACAAACGCGCCAGATTCGCCTGGGTATAGCCATTGTGGGCGGCTTGCTGCTTCTCATTCTTGGCGCCGCAGTTGTTAATGAGCTATTTCTTGCCCCCAATCGCCCTGTGGCTATTGTCAATGACGAGGAAATTAGCCTGAAAGATTGGCAGGATCGGGTGCGTTTTGAGCGAGCACAGCGGATCATTCTGCTGGAGAATCAGCTAGATGCATTTGCGGGCAACGTGGGCATTGTGCAGCAGTTTGCTGGCCAGACCATTAGCGAGCTGTTTCAGACGGAGCAGTTGGGTCAGGCCGCACTGAACCAAATGATTGACGAGGTTGTGATTCGTCAGGCAGCAGAGGCGCGGGGGATTACCGTAACCGATGCCGATGTGGATGCGGAAATTGGGGCGACGTTTAACTTTTTTGATGGCGGTTTGCCAACCCCGTTCCCCACAGCTACCGCTACAGTACCGCCGACGCCTTCCATTACGCCACTGCCAACGGCCGTAATCACGGACGTTGTGCCTACCAATACCCCATCGCCGACGGCCACGCTTTTGCCAACCAATACACCGGCGCCTACGGCGACCCCCGTTTCGTCTGAAGCGTTCCAGGAAGAATTTAGCACCTTCATGGATCAGTTTGAGGAGTTGGGTGTCTCTGAGGAGCAGTATCGCGAAATTGTACGGACGCAAATTTATCGCGAGCGGCTGCTAGAAGCGTTGTTTGTTGAAGATGAGCTGTCTGATCAGGCCGAAAAGGCCAGCTTCTATGTGATGCAGTTTGGCACGGAAGCGGAGGCCAATGAGGCTCAGGCTTTAGTTGCTGAAAGCGATTATCTTTCCGTCTGGAACGAAATTCGCAGCGTAGTGCCCGATCCGGAATCAGGTTCGACGGCAGCTGCGACTGAGGTTTTGTGGCAGACGCAAGATGCTGTGGCCAACAACGTAGGTGCGGAGGTGGCAGACGCTGCCTTCAGCCTGTCCATTGGTGAAACCAGTGACATCATTTCCCGTACGGTTGCTGCCGATACGACGCAGTATTATCTGATTCAGGTGAGTGGACGTGAAGAACGGCCGTTATCTTCCTCAGAACTGCAAACGTTAGAGCTGGAAAACCTGGCAACCTTCATTGACGAGCAGCTAACGGGTAATCTCACGTTTACTGAGTATGATCGGGGTCGTACGCCCACGAACCCAATTCTGGACCCAATCTTCACCTCGCCACTGACGCCAACGCCAACCACGGCCGCTGGCGGCGGTTAAACAGCGAGTTTGTTTTCATTTGAGATAGGGGTAGGTCTTTGCTGGCCTACCCCTATTTGCGTTCTAGGGCAGTTGGGGCAAAATCGTGCAGATGGATGAAGAAACGATCTGGTTAGAAGGTAGTATATCCACCGAGGCTGCGCTGTTGAGCGATTATCGGCAGGTGGCAGCGGTTTATGTGCAGCGCGGCGACGGCCGTCGCTGGGACCGGCGTTTGTCCAGGCTACAGCAGCTGACGGCGCGCAAAAAGGTGCCGCTTACGCTGGTGGATGAATCATTTATTGCTGAGCGGACCACAGGTAATTCGCATGGTGGGGTGGTGGCAGAAGCAGGACCTCGCGAGTTTGTCTCTTTAGAATCGCTAGTGGTGAATGAGGAACGGCCGTTTGTAGTGATGCTGGATGGCATTGAAGATCCATTTAACTTTGGCCAGGCGCTGCGTTCGCTTTATGCAGCGGGCGTGTCGGGGGTGGTGGTTCGGCCGCGCAACTGGTTTACGGCCGCCGGGATTGTGGCCCGGGCTTCGGCGGGCGTGTCTGAGCAAATGCCCATTGCCATTGCTGAAACGGCTGAACTGGCCGCCGAGACTTATCGCCAGCTTGGTTTGAGCGTGGCCGCAACCAGCAACAAGGATGCGGTTTCCTTGTATGAAGCGGACCTGACCAGGCCTCTTTTTTTGCTGCTCGGGGGTGAAAAGCGGGGTATCACCCGCTCATTTTTGGCCCAGGCGGATCTCATTTTGCAGATACCGTACCAGCAGCCAAACTTTCAACAGTCGCTGGGCGTGGTGGCTTCCGCCGCTATCGTCTCGTTTGAAGTCATGCGCCAGCGAATTAATCACAAATCATGACAACGTTAGCAGAATCTGAAGTGAAAAAAACGCGGTGGAAAACGGCCGTTAACATCATCGGCCCCATCGTTGTGACGTTAGTGACCCTTGTGCTGGCGATTGAAATTGGCTTTCGCCTGTTTTACCAGCTTATTCCCATTGAAGTTTGCGCCTCCGATCCGATTATCGGTACGTACGTTTGCCAACCCTACTTTGAATATGACAAACCCGTGCGTATTGGTTACCGGTATGTGCCCAATTTTAAGCTGGAAGGATTATGGAATCCGGCCAATCCGTACTTAGCCAATTCAGACAACAGCACCGCGCCTAGCGACCGGGACGATTCGTTTGAATACCGCTTTGTGACGGATGATTATGGCTTTCCGAATGAGCCAGCCGTCTGGCAGGATCAATACGACATCGTGCTTGCTGGCGATTCTTTTACCATTCGCACTGCGTCGGTCACCTGGATTGAGCGCCTGGAGCAGTTTTCTGGCCAGGAGATATTGGCGCTGGGCGCCCCCAGCTGGAGCACGCTTAATGAGGCAGAAGCAATTCGCCAGTTTGGCCTGGATAAGCAGCCGAAATATGTCTTGCTCATGTTTTTTGAGGGGAATGACATTATCAATACCCAGCAATATCTGGAGCGCCGGGACAGCGGCCTGGATTGGCGCGAGTATGACATGCAGGATGTCTCTTTTTACCGGCGACTGCTCACACCTCACTTTGTTACCTATCTTTGGCAAAAGCTTTTCCCACCAGAAGAAGAAACTGCGCCTAACTACCGGTATCCTGTCGAGGCCAGCACGGAAGCGGGGCCAATCGAGACGGTGTTTAAGGATGTGCATTTGCTTCCCCTGAGTGCTGATCATGAGACCCTGGCGGCTTCTGATGAGTTTACGGCCGTAAAATCCACCCTGATTGCTCTGAACGAAGAAGTGGCGGCTCAAGGTGCAGAACTCGTGGTCGTTTATATTCCCAGCAAAGAGCATATTCTCTGGTCGCGCGTGTGGGACCCGGTGGATGTGAACCATGTGCTGGAGCGCACGGTGACGGTGACATTAAGCGATGGGGATTCGGGCTATCTGCAATGGGAGCCGAATTACCTGAGCTTTGACCGTTTTGGTGAGACAACGCAGGCGCAGGAGCAGCTCATGAGCGATTTCACGAGTGAGGCCGGAATTCACTTCTTGGATCTGGCCCCGATTTTTTGGGAAAAGAGTATTCAAGAGGGCGAGCTGTATCATTACGGTGATCCGCATTGGAATCAGGCAGGCAATGATCTGGCAGCCGAAGCTATTTGGGATTATTTAGAATCGCTGGATGAGTGAATGATGGGGGAATTGGACGTTCGTTGGGCCAGCTTTCGCCAAAAGTAAAAAGTGGCGCTTAAGCCGAAGACGGCTCCCGCAAAGACAAAAGCGATGGCTGTGGCCATGATGCCCACATAGGATTCGGAGGGCACCGTGGAAATTGTGATGATGAGTCGTACAATGGCCATCACCAGAACACCGCCCACCACACCAAATGCCGAACCCCAAACGAGCGCTTCCAATAGTGGCGAAAATCCGGTGGAAACGGCCGTTAGCGCAGATTTCAACGGTTCGGGCAGCTCTTGCGGTTGCAGCTTGGCGCCCATTTGCAGGCGCACCACAGCCCAATTGACCTCAAGGCGTTGCGCCGGGTCAGCAATTTCCCGAAGGGACAAATACACTTGTTCGCCTCGCTGTATCACGCACCGGGCACTCAGGTCATCGACCAGGCGAGCTTGCAGCAGGTTGGCACGCAGCGTGGGATGGGTGATAAGGAGCAGCTCCGTGTTTCCTTCGGGAGTCATGGTGGTGATGGGTGAAAGGGTTGCTGTCATAGCCAAATTATTGAGGGTGAGCGGAGATAGGGTCAACGTGACTTATGGTCTAGGACATCGCCGGTCACTCGCCCATCAAGAACGGCCGTGTTATAATTTTCTGGTTCTTTTTCAAGACCAATAGCGAACAGTACAATGCGTTCGCATATTCCAAAACAAACCAATCCATTCAACAACTTTTGATGGAAAATCCCCACTAAAGGAGTGAATACGTGAATCTGCACGAATATCAAGCAAAACGTTTGTTTGCCGAACACGGCGTGCCGATTCCCAAAGGTGACGTGGCCTCAACACCAGCAGAGGCGCGCGAGGTTGCCCGGGAATTAGGTGGCAAAGTTGTGGTGAAATCCCAAGTTTTAATCGGTGGTCGCGGCAAAGCTGGCGGTATTAAGCTGGCTAGCAATCCCGATGAGGCTGAAGAATTAGCAGGTCAGATTTTGGGCATGGACATCAAGGGCTTTCAAGTAAACAAAGTCCTTATTGATGAACAATCACCCGGCGGCATTGATCAGGAAATTTACCTGGCGGTGCTCATTGATCGTGCCAAGCGCCGCGCCATGGTGATGGCCTCCGCTGAAGGTGGTATGGACATCGAAGAGGTAAATGAAACCAGCCCAGAGAAAATTTTCCGGGTTTACATTGAGCCAGCTTTAGGTGTACGCAGCTACCAGACCACTTATCTGGCTTCGGCCATGGATTTGCCGCGTGAACTGTGGCGTGACTTTCACAAAATTGTTGTGGGTCTATACTCTTGCTTCAAGGCAAATGATGCTTCACTGACCGAAATTAACCCATTGGTTATTACCGGCAGCGGCAAGCTCATGGCGCTGGATGGCAAGATGTCTATTGATGACAATGGCCTGTTCCGCCAACCCAAACTGGCTGAGATGCGGGATGTGGATGAAGAAACGGCCGCAGAAAAAGAAGCGCGTCTCAGTGGCATTAACTTTATCCAGCTAGAAGGCAACATTGGCTGTATGGTTAACGGAGCCGGTTTGGCCATGGCCACCATGGATGTGGTGAAGAAATTTGGTGAAGAGTACGGTTGTGCTCCGGCCAACTTCCTGGATATTGGCGGTGGGGCCAAAGCCGAGCAGGTGGCCACCGCGCTGCGTCTCATTTTGTCGGATAAGAGCGTAAAAGCTGTGCTGATCAACATCTTTGGGGGTATCACTCGGGGTGATGAGGTGGCCAAGGGCATTATTGAGGCATTAAAGCAGGTAGATACAGATGTACCGATGGTGGTGCGCCTGGCTGGAACAAACGCTGCGGAAGGGATGGCAATTTTGGCGGATTCAGATATGGAAACGGCCGCTACGCTTTCTGATGCAGCCCAAAAAGCGGTCGCCGCCGCAAAGGGGGCCATGTAATGAGCATTCTTGTTGATAAAAACACACGCCTGGTTGTTCAGGGAATCACGGGCCGAGAGGGCACCTTCCATACAAATCAAATGATTGACTATGGCACCAACGTTGTTGCCGGTGTGACCCCCGGCAAAGGTGGCCAATGGTTCAGCACCGACGACAAAAAAGTGCCCGTTTTTGATACCGTTAAAGAGGCAGTTGAGGCGACTGACGCCAATACCTCCCTTATTTTTGTGCCCGCTCGTTTTGCTGTTGATGCTATTTATGAGGCAGCTGACGCGGGCATTGAGCTGATAATTTGCCTCACGGAGCATATTCCGGTTCTGGACATGATTGCGGCGCGTGCTTACTTGGATACTTTAGATGCACGCCTGATCGGGCCAAATTGCCCTGGCTTGCTGACTCCAGGTCAGGCCAAAGTCGGTATTATTCCTGGCTCAATTGCCATTCCGGGCAATGTGGGTGTGGTTTCCAAAAGCGGTACGCTCACCTACGAGGTGATTGACGCACTCACCAAGCTGGGTATTGGCCAATCCACCTGTGTGGGTATTGGCGGCGACCCAATTGCCGGAACCAATTTCATTGATGTGTTGGCTCTGTTTGAGGAGGACCCTGATACAGAGCAAATTGTGATGATTGGCGAGATTGGCGGTAATGCAGAAGAGCAGGCTGCGGCGTACATTGCCCAGCATGTGACCAAGCCGGTGACCTCGTTCATTGCGGGTCGCACGGCCCCTCCAGGCAAGCGAATGGGGCATGCCGGGGCGATCGTTGAGGGCAAGAGCGGCACCGCCGAAAGCAAAGTTGAAGCTTTGCGCGCGGCTGGCGTTCGCGTCGCCGATAATCCAGACGATATTGCCAAGATTGTCGCTGAGCGACAATAATCGGTAATCAGTGAAACAGTAGTCAGTAATCAGTTAATTATTACTGACTACTGATTACTGACCTACTGACTACTGATTTACTGTTCACTAAAAATGCGTGTCATTAGCGGGAGTGCCAGGGGAAGCCGACTCAAGCGTGTGCCGGGGGATTCTACCCGTCCCATCATGGATCGCGTCAAGGAAAGCCTGTTCAATATTTTGGGCAAGGTGGATGGTGAAGTGTGGCTGGACCTGTTTGCTGGCACGGGGCAGGTGGGCATTGAAGCGCTTAGTCGGGGGGCGGGCGAGGTCGTTTTTATCGACAAGGTGCGCCCGGCCATCAAAACCATCGAAGCCAATCTGAAAACAACACGGCTGCAAGATCGTGCTAAAATAGTGCAGGCGGATGCGTTTGATTATTTGAACCGGAGCGCAATGGGGGCGGGAAACGGCCGTTTCCACCTAATCTACGTCGCTCCCCCACAATATTTGGGTTTGTGGCAAAAAGTGATGGCTGTGTTGGATGAACGGCCGTCTGCCTGGCTAACTACTGCTGGCATTGTTGCGGTGCAAATCGACCCCAAAGAGTATGAACCCCTCACCCTGCAAAATCTGACTTTGTACGACAGCCGTACTTACGGCAACACCCAACTCTGCTTTTACGAGCAGCTTGAAGAAGAATAACGCCTATTGCTGTAGCGTCACCTGAATGACGCATTGGGCAATAATATTGTCTGTCTGGTCTGCGGCCGAGAGTCGGATGAGATAAGGGCCAGATGCCCATTGGCTTAAGTTGACGCTGCCTAAAAAGCCATCTTGCACGGTTTGCTCAATGTTGCGCCCCAGCAGCGAGGCCCATTGGCCGCTGGTTTGTGGCCCGTTGGCTTCCAGAGTGTAGTAGCCGAAGTCCTCAAAATCAACTGTGCCGTTAAAGGTAATCGTCCCTGCCACGACCGAGCCGTTGCGCGGTTCGATGATGTTGAGCTGCACCGTGCAGCCAACTGATGGTGTGGGTGGGGGAAGTGGTGTGCCAACGGCCGTTGCCGTTTCTTCTGGCGTGGCTTCTTCGGCGGGATTTGGGGCTGGTTCGCCCGGATTGCTGGCCAGGGTGATCGTAGGCACTAGCGGCGGTGTGGACGTAGGTTGGCGTGTCAGCAAAGGTGTGGGAGAAGCAAGCGGCGTGCGGAAAATGTCGGGTGTGGGGGTTGGGTCCCGAAATAGCGTTTCTGGCAGCGTGGGGGCAATCTGATCGTTCACGTAATAAACCCCGCCCATAATGCTTGCCAGAAGCACAATCGCGATGAGCGCTGTGTTGCGGGTTTGTGTGTTTGTTTCTCGTTCCAGGTTAAAAACGGCCACACGCAGCTGTTGTTGGGCACGAATGAATTGGCTCACATACCAGAAAAGCCCCAGGGCTGAGACGATATAAATCCACACATCATTGCGGAGGATGAAGACGTAGAATTGATTCATGATGGCTTCGCAAGTTTCATACACAAACAGGTGGCGCACAAACTTGTGCGCCACTCGATTTTAACTGATTTGCAGGCTTTTGCCTGGGGGTTATTGTATCGTGGAATTAGAGTTGTTGCAGAATACCGCGAAGGAGAGCAGTCAGTTTGGGAATAATTTGTTTGCCAGTTTCTAATACTTCTTCGTGGTCCAGCACTGTACCGGGTTCCGGGTCTGGCACTGCTTTGTTGGTGATAGAGGAGATGCCCATGATTTTCAAGCCTGCGTGGCGGGCCACGACGACGGTAGGTACGGTAGACATGCCTACAGCATCAGCGCCAACCGTGCGCAAGAAGCGCAGTTCGGCGGGCGTTTCAAAGCTGGGGCCAGCTACATAGGCATAGGTACCTTCTTGCAGAGTGAAGTTATTGGCTACGGCCGTTTCCTGGGCCAACTTTCGCAATCCCAAATCATACGTACCAATCATATCTGAGAAGCGAGGGCCAACGCTGTCATCATTGGGGCCACGCAGCGGATTGAGCCCGGCCATCCCCAAAAAGTTGATGTGATCGGTGATGAGCATCAGATCGCCCGGGTTGAAACTGGCGTTAATGCCACCTGCGGCATTGGTCACAATCAACGTTTTAATGCCCAGCGCATGCATCACCCGTACCGGCAAGGTGATTTGGTCCATATCGTACCCTTCGTAGTAATGGGCACGACCTTGCTGCACGAGTACCGTTTTGCCCTCTAGCGTGCCAATGACTAAACGGCCGCTGTGGCCCACCACGGTTGAGCGGGGCCAGCCAGGGATTTGTTCGTAGGGAATGATGTCAGGGTTTTGGATGCTGTTAGCCAATTCACTGAGACCAGAACCCAACACCAGCCCGACGGTGGGTTGGTACTTGGTATGTTGGCGAATGGCCAGAACGGCCGTTTCTACTTGTTTAGCGGTTTCTGTGGTTGTCATCTGATTGCCTTATAAAAACTAAAGGCCACGACGGGTGAGGTCGTGGCGCTTACATTTTTAGAAATAAGTTCGGGGTTTATTCGGTTAGTTCGCTTTCTTCCAGCTGTGTGTAAATTTGTGTTGTGGAGATGTTGGCATGTCCCAGCAGCTTCTGCACTTCCTGCAAATCGGAGCCACTTTCCAGCTTGTGGGCGGCAAAACTGTGTCGCAACGTATGCGGTGTTACAGCCACGCTGAGGGCAGCCTCTTTAGCATACGCTTTAATTATGAGCCACAGACCCTGGCGGGTTAACTGTTGGCCGCGGTGGTTAAGGAACATGGCGGTTTCATCTTTGTCTTTGACGAGAAACGGCCGTCCTTCTTCGATGTAGTTTTCCAGAATATTTTTCGTGTATTGATCAAACGGCAGTTCGCGCACCTGCTCCTCTTTACCGGGGCAGTAAAGCACTTTGTTCTCTAAGTCCACATCTTCTAGGCGAAGCGAAACCACTTCTGTCACCCGCATGCCGGTGGAGTAGAGCATATTTAACAGGGCCATATCCCGTAAATTTTTAGGGGATTTTTTGTTGGACGGCGCCTGTAAAAGCCTTTCTACTTCGTCTGAGGACAAGGTTTTGGGCAAGCGCTTCTTTACTTTAGGAGAATCAATATCGGATGTAGGATTTTCGTCAATAATCTGGTTTGAGTGCAGAAAATTAAAGAAAGATTTTACGGCTGCCACCTTACGCGCTACCGAAGAGGAAGCATAAGGCTGATCCTTCATGTAGGAGACATACTCATTGATTTTCTCGGCACCAATTGATCGCCAACTACCTGAGCTGTTTAAATTGTGCTCTTGTAGGTAGGACATAAACTGGCCAAGGTCGTTCTTGTAGGCAGCTATTGTGTTGTTGGAATAATTGTATTCTTGTTGAAGGAACTTCAGGAAGGCGAGCAGCTGTTCTTCCATCGCCTCACACTCCTTGCTATGCCCAGAGCCATTTTGAGGGCTTTGATAATTCGTATAGCAAAAGATCAATAGTATGCAGGTGATCTTTTTGCCTGGAACCGAGAGGAGCCACTCAAAAGTTTTGTTTTAGTGCTGAGCCAGAAAGTGCCAGATGAAAATGATATCGGACAACTTAAATTAAGATTATGTAAGTTAAACTAGGCGCATTATAACAATTACTTTTCATAAGATCAAATATAAATCAACATAATGATTCGTTACGGCATAGTCGTTTTGTGCTATGCGAATGCGAAATTTCGTGTAGGCGTAAATATGCTGGTTTTGGCACAGTTAAACTGACTATGACAGTTTCGGATATAAAGCGGACGATCTGGTATTATTGCGCTTGCAGCGATTTTGGCTTCTGGTTTTAGGGTGCGGGGAGTGACCCAATTTAACGAAAATGGACGGTTGTAAGCGAGTCCTTTAGGATGGTTGTGTAGAGAAATAGAGAAATGAAAAAGAACTCTAAAAATAAAGACGATCTGAAATTTGAGGCTTTGTTTCGGCGGGGGAGTGAACTGTTGCATCAGGGTAAAGCGCAAGAAGCTGTTCCCGTATTGCAAAAGGCAAACGACCTTAAGCCGGGACATTTTGACACGATGCTGAATTTAAGCGGTGCATACATCTTAACAAAAAAATTTAAGCAGGCGGTAGTGCTCTTGGAGCAGCTGCGCGATCAAGCGCCAAACAATGTGATGGTATGGACCAATTTAGGCGCAGCTTATTTGGGCAATCCAATCTTGTCACGAGATGATGAACAACTTCAGGCGATTGCGGCTTTTAAGCAGGCGCTGCAAATTGATCCGATTGCGCCGAATGTTGCTTATAACATCGGGCTGATCTATCGTGATCGGCGCGAATATGACCTGGCGATTAACTGGTTTGAGCGTGCCCTTCAGGCAAATCCAAATGATCAGGATGCCAGGAATTTGATCAAGAAGCTGCGAGAGTTGAACGGCCGTTCCTCACAAGAAACATCAACATGAATAAACTAACCAATTATCTGGGAGACGGGTAAGCCAATGACAACCATGATTTCTACTTTTTCCCCTTTTTCAACCCGCATGGAGGCTGAAGATTTGCCTCCTATTTTTATACAAACATTTGCTTATTATTATGAGCAGCTGGTAACCGGACAGACTGGTTACATTGCTGAAGATGAGATCCAGCCCGTGCGTGAGCTTCCGGATGTGGAGCAGTTTCCTCCATATCTAGAGAAGATTGGTGAACACGCTTTGCGCAAAACGGCCGTTATCAAACTCAATGGCGGCTTAGGCACCAGCATGGGCCTGGAAAAAGCCAAATCCTTACTGAAAGTTAAAGACGGCCTCACCTTTTTGGACATCATTGCCCGGCAGGCGCAGTTGGCCAATGTGCCGTTGCTGCTCATGAACAGCTTCACCACCGAAGCCGATTCGCTGGCTCTTCTAGAGAAATATCCGGATTTAAACCATGACCTGCCGCACAGTTTTTTGCAGCACAAAGAACCTAAAGTACAACGAGACAATTTAATGCCGGTTGAATGGCCGGAAAATCCCGAACTGGAGTGGTGCCCACCTGGTCATGGCGATATTTACACCGCCCTGGTTACCAGCGGAATGCTGGAGGCGCTGCTGGACCAAGGGTACGCGTATGCATTTGTTTCCAATGCGGATAATTTGGGTGCTGTGATTGATACGTCGATTTTGGGTTATCTGGTGGATAACGAGATTCCCTTTATGATGGAAGTGGCTGACCGCACCGAGATGGATAAAAAGGGTGGGCATCTGGCCCAGCGATTAGATGGGCAGCTTATTTTGCGTGAATCGGCGCAATGCCCACCAGAAAATACGGCCGAATTCCAAAACATTAAGCGCCACAAATATTTCAACACCAACAACCTCTGGTTCCATTTGCCCACGCTATACCGCCAAATGAAAGAGCACGATTACCGCCTCGGTTTGCCGATGATTCGTAATAGCAAAACCGTTGATCCCCGCGACCCGGACTCTACGCCAGTTTACCAACTAGAAACGGCGATGGGGTCAGCCATTGCTGTGTTTAGCGGCGCAGAAGCTATTCGCGTGCCGCGCAGCCGGTTTGCGCCAGTCAAAACCAGCGATGATTTATTGGCCGTGCGCTCGGATGCGTATACGTTGACCGATGATTTCCGCATCGTGCCCAGCGCTAGCCGCCGGATGCGACAGTTCAACATTGCGCTGGACGGCCGTTTCTACAAATACGTCAGCGATCTGGATGCCCGATTCCCGCATGGCGTGCCTTCGTTGGTGAAAAATAGAAGCCTGGTGGTAAAGGGCGATTTTCGCTTTGGCAAAGATGTTGTTTGTCAGGGAGATGTGCATCTGTGCAATGAAACGGAGGAGCCAATCCACATTCCCAATGGAACCATCTTGTCTGGTTCACTGCATTATCCGGAGTAGTTTCTTTTCTCTGGAAACATGCCCATCATAATTGCCCAAATAGGGTAGATTTTCGCGGTGCTCTCTGGTTGGTTGTGATACAATTGGCCCTATGAGCCAATCTCTTGTGGTTATTGGTGGTGGGTTAGCTGGAACAGAAGCAGCGTGGCAACTGGCCGAACAGGGCGTACAGGTAAAACTGTATGAAATGCGCCCGCAGCGATCAACACCCGCTCACGTCACCAATCAACTCGCTGAACTTGTTTGTAGTAACTCTCTCGGCTCCATGCTGCCGCACAAAGCGCCTGGTTTGCTCAAGGCAGAACTGCGTGGCCTGGGTTCGATGATTTTGGCCTGCGCGGCAGAAACGGCCGTTCCCGCCGGGTCCTCGCTGGCTGTCGATCGTGACAAATTTGCAGAGCTGGTCACGGCTAAAATTGCAGCTCACCCCAACATTGCGCTGATTCGTGAGGAAGTAACGGCAGTTCCCGACACGCCCACCATTATTGCCAGCGGCCCGCTGACCTCCTCGGCACTCACTGCCAGCATTAGCCAACTCACCGGGGAGCAGTACCTCTACTTCTACGATGCCGTCTCGCCCATAGTGGATCATGACTCCATTGATTTGAACATCGCCTTCCGCCAATCTCGCTACGACGATGGGCAGGAAGAAGGCGACTACATCAACTGCCCCATGACCAAAGAGGAGTACGAGCGCTTCTGCGATGCGCTGCTGGCTGCTGAAACAATCACGCTCAAGCAGTTTGAGCAGGAAGATCCCCACTTTTTTGAGGGCTGCATGCCGGTGGAAGTGATGGCCCAGCGCGGGCGTAAAGCGTTGGCGTTTGGACCGATGCGTCCCGTGGGTTTGATCGATCCGCGCAATGGCAAACGGCCGTACGCCGTCGTCCAGCTGCGGCAAGATAACCTCGTTGGTTCCTTGTACAATATTGTGGGTTTCCAGACCAACCTCAAGTGGGGTGAGCAGCGGCGCGTTCTACGGCTTATCCCCGGCCTGGAAAACGCCGAATTTTTGCGCTATGGCATGATGCATCGTAACACGTACATTAATGCGCCGCAGCTGCTCCAACCCACCTTGCAATACCGGGGTCGCGCCGATCTTCTGTTTGCCGGGCAAATTACTGGCGTTGAAGGCTACATGGGCAATGCCGCTACCGGGCTGGTCGCTGGGTTAAACGCGGCACGATTGCTCAAAGGTAAAATGCCCGTCATATTCCCCACCAACACCATGCTGGGGGCGTTGTGCCATTACGTCACCCACGCCAGCATGAAAGATTTTCAACCGATGAAGGCCAATTTTGGCTTGTTTGAGCAACCGCAAAACAAGATGTCCAAAGGGGAGCGTTATCGCTGGTACAGCGAACGTGCCCTCACATCCATGCGCCGGTTTGCCCGGAACAATGACATTGCCTACGATCGCGACATTGCGGAATCAAATTTGGCTGAAGAGATGACCTCGTTGTCAGGAGAGGCCAGTTGACCGAAAACCTGAAACTCTGGCTGCGCCAACGATCTGCCATGCTATGTGCCGTCACCCTAAACCGGGTACCAAATATGCTGCCGGATGAGGACGACCTGATTCAGTTTCTTTCGGTGTTGGTGAACAGCGTGGGCACCTTGCCAGAATTGCAATTGGCTGCCGTGCAGTCCTGGGCGCTCATGGCCATTGGGCATGATGCCCCGGCCGCCTATGATTGGATGGTTTTGCTGCGCGTGCTCAAAGAGGAAATCGGCCGTAGCCTGGAAAACCAATTTCCCCCCGATGAAGTATTGGCGGCCTGGCGTCAGATTGATGACGTGTTGATTTATGCCATCATTGAAGCCACACAGTTGGCCTCAGACATGCAGCGGGCTGAACTATTAGGCCACATGACGCAGTTGCGCAGCCAGCAAGAAAAATTTAAGGAAAGCAAGACGAAATTTATTGCCGTGGCTGCTCACGAGCTTAAAACCCCCCTTACCATTTTGGAGGGGTACACGAACATTTTGCGTGCTGAAACCCAGAGCGATCCCCAACTGCATATTTACCTGGAAGGGTTGGGCAATGGTTTTCGCCGTATGCATGAGATCATTGGCGATATGCTGGATGTTTCGCTGCTGGATTTGCGTACCGTTGAGCTAAAGTATCAAGAAATCAGCCTGGAAAAGCTGGCCCTGATGGTGGCCGATAACGTTGATCGTTATTATGCGACGCGTCGGGTTGAGCTGAAAATTATGCCCTTTGAATTTGATAATATAACCTACGGCGATCCGGAAAAATTGCAAAAAGCATTGGGCAAGATTTTGATGAACGGGCTGAAATACACGCCAGATGGCGGTGAGGTGGTTGTCTCTGGCAGTCCGGTGCGGCAAGATGAAGTAACCGATGATATGGCTGGCTTTGTCGATATTCAGGTAATGGATACCGGCATCGGGATTGATCCTGAGAATCTGGAATCAATTTTTGAAAAGTTTGGCAGCATTGCCGACGCCAGTTTGCATTCATCAAGCAAGACAAAGTTTAAGGGTGGCGGCCCAGGTCTGGGGCTACCCATTGCGCGCGGTATTGTAGAAGCGCATGGTGGCCGGGTTTGGGCAGAAAGCCCCGGCCATGACGACGAAAAATGCCCTGGCAGCACTTTTCACGTGGAGCTGCCCATCTGGCTAAAACCCCCGGAAAATTTGGCGTAGCGATAAAGATAAGGTGACTGAATGGATTTTTCTGCAGAAATTGTAGTGAAAGATGTGACGGTGTACCCAGATCGTGCTCGTGTTTCTGGCGTGGGCGATTGCGAGGTAACGGCTGGTCGGCATCGTCTGATTGTGCCCAATTTGCCGTTGACTATGGACAGCAATTCCATTCGAGTGCGGGGTAGCGGCACGGCAAAGGTGCGCCTGCTGGGCGTAGAGGTGAAGCGCCAATTTTTTGAGGAATCGCCGGCGGAAGCCGTGCGAGAGTTGGAAGCCCAAATTGAGGAAGTACAGGAGTCTATTCGGGCCCTGGAGGATCAAAAGGCAGGTTGGCAGGCACATGGTACGTATCTGGATGGCATCCGGCAGGCTACGGCCGAATTTGCCAAAGGTCTCTCGCGAGGAAAAACAACCGTTGCTGAGCAGCAGCAGGTGATTGCCTTTTTGCAGGAACAGGATGCCGAGATGCGTACGGCCGTTCGCCAACTCGATCAAGAGCAAAGAACCCTTATGCGGCGTTTGCAAAAATTGCAGCAAGAGCTCCAGCAGATTCGGGCAACCAAGCCACCGCAGCAGTACCAGGCCCACATTGAGGTGGAAGTGCTGAACGACGGCCGTTTCCAGCCAGAAGTGAGCTACGTTGTCAACCAGGCCGGTTGGCAGCCGCTCTACGACATTCGCCTGCTGGAAGAAAACGGCCGTACCACGCTGGAGATCAATTACCTCGCCCAAATCATCCAGCGTACTGGGCAAACGTGGCAGCAGGTGAATTTGGCCGTTTCTACGGCCCGTCCGGCGCTCAACCAGAAACTGCCAGAGATTCAGCCCTGGTTCATTCGCGAATATCAGCCGCCACAGCCACGCCAGATGGTGCGCAGCGCCAAACCAATGGCCGCCGCTAAAATGGAGATGATGGTGGCGGATGCAGCACCCGCACCAGCTCCCGAAGTTGCGGAGGAGCCGGTAATAGCTGAAATCGCTTCAGCGACGGTACAAAGTGAGGGAACGGCCGTTACCTTTAAGGCCCCCGGCAGCACAGACATTCCCAACGATGGCTCGCCACATAAAATTACCCTACAGCAAATGCGCCTGGACCCCAGGCTGGATTATTTAACCATCCCCAAATACAGTGATGCGGCTTTTCGGCGCGCCACCGTAGCTTACCAGGAAGCGGGGCCACTGCTGCCCGGTTCTGCCAGCCTTTTTGTGGGCGAAGAATACATTGGGCAGACGCAAATCAAGTTTACCGCCCCAGGAGATGAGCTGGAATTGCTGTTAGGCGTTGAGGATCGCATTACTGTGGAGCGCAAGCTGGCCCGACGAGATGTGGACAAGAAATTGCTGCGCGATCAGCGGCAGTTGCGCTATGGTTACACCATCGCTGTGAAGAATTTGTTGCCCACCGCCGCCAAGGTTGTGGTGAAGGATCACATTCCCGTTTCGCGTCACGAGCAGATCAGGGTAAAATTAGATGACGTACGGCCGCAGCCCGCTGAACAAACAGATTTGAACCTGCTGGAATGGCAGCTGAATTTGCCCGGCGGTGCCGAAGAAACCGTGCGTTATGAATACACCGTTGAACATCCGCGCAATTTGCAAGTCACGGGTTTATTGGATTAGACGGAGGCTCCTATTTCCCAAAAATTTTACGAAACCGCCCAGCCAAAAGAACGCGCTTTTTTGGTTGGGGCTGAATTGAAATTTGGACGGCCGTTACTGCCCGTTGAAGATAGTTTGCAGGAACTGGAACGCCTGGCGGATACCGCCGGGTTAAACGTGGTTGGTAAAACCATCCAGCGATTCGACCGGCCAGACAGCGCAACCTACATTGGCTCCGGCAAAGTTGAAGAAGTTAAGATGTTGATTGAAGAGATGGACGCGACGGTTGTGCTCTTTGATGATGAACTGACGCCTCGCCACCAGCGTGAGCTGGAAAAAGAGTTTGGCGAAGATGTGAAGGTCATTGACCGCACGGCGCTGATTCTGGACATCTTTGCTCAGCATGCTCAGACGCGCGAAGGCAAGCTCCAGGTGGAGTTGGCGCAGCTAGAGTACCGTGTACCGCGCCTGACGCGCATGTGGACCCATCTTGCCCGGCAGGCGGGTGGACGGGTTGGCGGCATGGGCGGTGGCGTGGGCTTGCGTGGCCCTGGTGAAACCCAGCTGGAAACGGACCGCCGCGAAATTGGACGGCGCATCTCTTACATCAAAGACCAGTTGGAGAACGTGCGGGCGCATCGCGAGCGGCATCGGGCCAAACGGCAGCAAACGGAGCTTCAGGTGGTGGCCATTGTGGGGTATACCAACGCGGGCAAATCCACGCTGCTCAACAAGTTGAGTGATGCGAATGTGCTGTCGGCTGACATGTTGTTTGCCACGCTGGATCCCACCACGCGCAAAGTTGATATGCCCGGCGGGCGTGAACTGCTCTTCACCGATACGGTGGGCTTTATTCAAAAGCTGCCTACCGACATCGTGGCGGCTTTTCGAGCGACCTTGGAAGAAATCACTGAGGCGGACATGCTGTTGCACGTGGTCGATGCTACGCATCCTCACGCGGCGGCTCAACTCGAGTCGGTGGAAGATACGCTGGCAGAATTGGAGGTGGATCATCTACCGACGGTTGTGGCGCTCAATAAAATCGACATGCTGCCTGACGATGTGAATCCGACCAAACTGTTTGATTTGCCATATCCGGTGATACCGGTTTCGGCCGTTTCCGGGGAAGGCATTCCCGAGCTGCTGGTGGCAATTGATGCGGCGATGGTGCGCTATTTGCAGCCGCTGTCCGTGTTGCTGCCTTACAAGCGGGGTGATTTGCTTTCGCTGATGTACGAGCGGGGGCAGGTGGATGGTGAAGAGCATACGGCCGATGGCGTGATTGTGCACGGCCGTTTACCCAAACGATTGATACCCTATTTTCAACCTTACATGGATGGACAGCAAATAGCCGATGAATGATTTTCTAGATAAAGTTAGCGAATTCCTCAGCAAATATCCGGGCCTGCTGCCCATATTGGGTCTGGTACTGATTGTTGTCAACCTGGTTTTACAGCTTTTTCCGGGGAACTGGTTTGTTGACCGGAATATTTTGCTGCATCTTGGGTTGATTATCAGCTTGATTGGTTTGCTCGTGATACGGCCGTTAACCTAACCAACCGTTCGTACATTCTTTCCCAGCTTTATTTACCCCGCAAATCAGGTTGTGGCGCATGATTCCCATTGAAACGATTGCTCAAAACGGCCGTGTGCAGGCTGCGTTGTCCTATTTTCCCCAGGCTGTTTCGGAAATCGTGGAACAGGCTATTGCCATTCAGCAAATTCCTGCACCTACGTTTGAAGAAGCGGAACGGGCTGCTTACCTGGAGCGTCGTTTTGCGGAAATTGGCCTGCAAGACGTGAGTCAGGATGACCTGCACAATGTGTACGGCCGTTTCCCCGGCAGCCAACCAGGATCGCATTCCCCCGTCATTATTTCGGCACACAGCGACACCGTTTTCCCCGCCGCAACTGATCTGACCGTGAAGCGTGAAAATAATCTGATTTACGGCCCCGGCATTGGTGACAATTCCACCGGCGTGGCGGGCATTATCAGCCTGGCCGAAGTATTGCAGCGGTATGAAATACGGCCGTTAGCCGACCTCTGGTTTGTGGCCAATGTGGGCGAAGAAGGTTTGGGCGATTTGCGCGGGATGCGCGCCATTGTGCAGCGGTTTGGCGGCAAGGCCATCTATCTGGTGATTGAGGGTGGGCTGTACGGCCAAATTTCGCACAAAGCGATTGGTGTGAAGCGGTACGAAGTGCACATTCAGACGGCAGGTGGGCATTCCTGGGGGAATTTTGGCCAGCGCAGTGCCATTCATGAATTAGGCGCTCTCATTGCTGCCATTAGCAAGCTAAAAGTGCCAGCCCGACCCAAAACCACCTTCAACGTTGGCGTGATTGAAGGCGGCACCTCCATCAACACCATCGCCCAATCGGCCAAAATGCTGCTGGATTTGCGTTCGGAAGATCCGGAGCAGCTGGCGATTTTGGTGGCAGAAGCAGAGAAGCTGGTGGCGCTGCATCAGGGCCAGGCGGATGTAACAGTGCAGATGACCCAAATTGGCGATCGGCCGGCAGGCCAACTGCGACGTGACGCCCCGCTTGTCAAGCAGGCGGTAGCGGCGCTGCACCATGTTGGCTGCCACAAGATTAGCTACATCGCCAGCAGTACGGATGCCAATGTACCGCTGAGTTTGGGGTATACGGCCGTTTGCATCGGCCTTACAGAGTCAGGTAACGCTCATCGACTGGATGAGTACATGGACAGCACCTACCTGTCCACCGGGATGAGCCAGCTTTTGCTGCTAACCCTGTCGGCGGCTGGCATTTAACGAAATTGTCCCCACTATTCCTTTGGAAGCTTCTTGTTAATCAAGTTGGATAAAGATAGTTTCTGGGAAAACAACACCACTATTTTCTACTGAATCAAAAACATTTTGGGAGTAAGTCATGAACTTTGAATTAAACGAGGAACAGCGCGAGTTTCAACATATTGTCCATGAGTTTGTGGCCAAAGAGCTTAAGCCGATGGCTCGCGAGACGGATGAGAAGGGAACGTTTAACTGGACGGCCGTTAAAAAGATGGGGCCAATTGGATTGCTCGGTCTGGAAGTGCCTGAGCAGTACGGTGGCGCGGCTGTTGACGCCTTGAGCGCTGCTATTGCTATTGAGGAACTAGGCTGGGGCTGTGGCTCCACGGCGCTGGCCGTCTCGGCCCACAATGGGCTGGCGCTGGGGCCGATTGTGAAATACGGTAACGAGGCGCAGAAGGAGAAGTGGCTGCCGCCCCTGGCTACTGGCGCTGGTAAGCTGGGCTGCCTTTCGCTTACAGAACCGGGTGCTGGCTCTGATTTGCAGGGTGGGGTGCGCACAACGGCCGTAAAAGAAGGCGATTCCTGGATCATTGACGGGGCCAAAATGTGGATGACCAACGCCTCCATCTCTGATCTGATGGTCGTGCTTGTCCGTACCGATTCGGCGGGCGGCAGTCATTCGTTGAGCCACATCATTGTGCCGACAGACACGCCTGGCATTACGATTGGGCCAGCAGAAAAGAAGATGGGGCTGAAAGGCTCACCCACGCATGCCGTTACCTTTGATGAGGTGCGGGTGCCCCTGGAAAACCTGTTGGGTGAAGAAGGGCGCGGTTTGCAGCAAACGCTGGCCACGCTGGACAGTGGTCGCGTGGGTATTGGTGCGTTGGCGGTTGGTTTGGGACAGGCGGCATATGAAACGGCCGTAAACTATGCCCACGAGCGCGAAACATTTGGCAAGCCCATTGCCCAGCATCAAGCCGTGCAGTGGATGCTGGCAGATGCTGCTACCGAACTCCAGGCGGCCCGGCTGATGGTTTATTGGGCTGCGTCGCTGAAGGGCGCAGGCCAGCGGTACACCAAGGAAGCGGCAATGGCCAAGCTATTTGCCACCGAGGTAAGCGAACGTGTGTGCCGCAACGCCATTCAGATTCACGGAGGCTACGGTTACAGCAGCGAATTTGAAGTGGAGCGTATGTATCGTGATACGCGCCTCATGACCATTGGTGAAGGTACCAGTGAAATTCAGCGGTTGGTTATTGCCCGCCACATTTTAAATTTATAGGCACACAAAGAAATGGCGGGTTCTGCTTGTGAACAGAATCCGCCGCAATTCCATAATGAAAATAGGCACCCAGCGGTGCCTATTTTTGATTTATAAGACAAGTTTGGCAGTTCTGTGCAGCTAGTTGAAGGTCACTTGCAGCCTGTAGGTTGTATTGGTCACCGGATCGCTGTAAACCCGAATGTAATACGTACCTGGTGCCAAATTGTTCAAATTGAGGGTCTTTGTGGTTGAGGGCGAGCCGTCGTTTTGCAGCAGTTGCAGTGAACCACCACAGGTGCCACCATAGGCAAGCAACTGCCCCTGAACTGACTCAAAGCTGGAGAGAACAACGGTCACATTTTGCTGGCTGGTGAGCGTGATGGCATACCAATCTTCCACGTCGTCAGACGTAAACTCGTAATTGGTGCCGATGCCAATGGGATAGGCCTGTCCACAATTATTGTTGGGTTCGATAGGCGGATAATTGTTGAGCAAAACTGGCAGATACACATAGGTTATGGGCAATGGTGTGACATTAATTGTAATGGTGCCTGTATCCAGTTTGCCACCCTTATCTGTAGCTTGCACAGTTAAGTTGAAGGTTGGCATGGTACCAGAATCCAGCTTGCTGGTGTCTGGGACCGTAATTTGGCCGCTGCTGCTGTTAATCGCAAAGACCGTGCCTGTATTGCCCCCGATGATGGAAAAAGTTAACGCGTCACCACTGGCAAATTCTGGATCGGTTGCCGTGACGGTGCCGACGACAACCCCATTGGCACTGCCTTCATTGACTGAGAACACGGCATTATTTACCGTTGGTGCGACATCGTAGAGGTTATTGAGGTTAATTGTCACATTAGCGGTGTTATCTAAATCAGCGGTGTCTGTCACGATGATGCCCAACATGAAACTTTGTGTTGTTTCGTAATCTAGTTGGTTACTATCTGCCACCGTGATTTGGCCGTTGTTGTTGATAGCAAAAGCCCCACCTGTATTGCCTGTAAGAATATCTAGCACAAGGTTGCCGGCATCGGCTGCGTCAGGGTCTGTGGCTACCACCGTGCCTACGAGGGTGCCGTTACTGGTGTTTTCATTAATGCTGAACGTGGCGTCGTTGACGGTGGGAGGTTCCTGCGCATCGGTGACGTTGATGGTAATTGTTGCTGTGTCGGTAAATTCGCCGTCATCAACTTGGACGGTCAGGGTGAAATGGGGGGTGCTTCCCAGCGCTTCAAAATTTAGCGGGGTGTTGTCTGCTACCGTAATTTCACCAGTGTTTGGATCAATGTCAAACACATTGTCTGGATCGCCTGCCGTAATGCTGTAAATCAAGCTGTCGTTTTCGGGATCGGTGGCTGTAGGCGTGTTGACGCTGGTTCCGATTGGACTGTTTTCCGCGACCGTAAATGTAGCCGGATTGATGGTCGGTGCTTCGTTGACGTTGGTGACGTTTACTGTGACAACTTCGCTATCTGTCGCGCCAATGCTGTCCTCTACCTGAATCGTTAGATTATAGCTTGTGGGGGCGGTTTCAAAATCGAGTTTGCTGCCGTCTGCGACCGTGATTTGGCCATCGTTTAACCCAATAGCAAAGGCATTGTCTGTATTGCCACCAATAATCGTGAATTGGAGCGTGTCGCCAGCGCCCAAATCTTCATCGGTTGCCGGAATGGGAGTGCCAACGGCCGTGGTGTTGGCACTGTTTTCTGGTATGGAAAATGGGCCAGCTGGAGAGATAACGGGCGGATCGTTTTGGTCGGTGACGTTCACGGTGATAACGGCCGTATCCATCAAATTCCCCAGATCTTCCACCTGAATCGTAAATGAAAGTACTGGATTTATCTCAAAATTGAGAGGGGTAGGGCTGTCTACAGTTATGGTTCCATCGCTGCTGCCGACGGCAAAGGCAGAGTCACCATTACCGGCAATAACGGTGTAAGTCAGGCTGTCCCCGGCATCGGCATCTGTCGCAGCAATGGTGCCAACTGAGGTGCTTGTGGCGCTGTTTTCCGCAACGCTAAATGATTGATCGGCAACGACAGGCGGTTGGTCAAAGACGGGGGTGATTGTAATGTCAAATGTTGCTTGCGGGATGGTATCCGTGATGGTTGCGGCCGTGAAATCAAAGCTGTCTGCTGACGTTTCGCTGCCGTCGTGGGTATAAACAAGCAAGTTGTTGTTGATATCTGCCTGGTTAAATTGGGCTGTGGGCGTTAGCGTGACGCTATTGAGCGCCAGCGTGCCATTTGCGGGAGTGGTAACCAGGGTATAGGTGACGATTACGCCAGGGGCGTCTGGATCTGTGACGAGTAGGAGGGTATCGTCTATGGTGCCACTGCCTCCTTCACTGACGGTTAATCCCTCATTCAGGTCCAGCAAGGCCGCAGCCATGACATTGCCTAACCACAGCGTGAGAACGCCTATGGCAGACAGCAGTGCAAAAACGATAAGGACACGATTTCTCCGCATACCGATACTCTATCGATACTTCTTGTTATTCATTGCCAGACAATAAATAACGTAGACCTCACTTTATCCACCCGGAGGTGGAGGTGGTGGGGTGTTTGTTGGTGGTGGCTGTGTAGATGGTGGAGGATTGTTACCACCGCCGCCAGGAATTGGCGTGGGTGTAAAAGTAGGTGTTGGTGTATTGGTTGGCGTTGGTGTGGGCGTGTTGGTTGGCCGTGGTGGAATGGTGGCAGCAATAACGACACCGTTAATATTACCATCTAAAGCGCGACAGGCCACAGATGCTAGCCAGCCCCGGGAGCCATCGTCCAGAATCACGTTGTACCACTCACCTTGTGGACTGTCCAGGCCGATTACGCCAACAACATCTCCCTCATACAGGTAGCGCAAGATAGGGTAAATAGTTCCCGGTCCCTGGCGCAGACTGGCGGAACTGACAGACACCTCTACCTGAGGAATCGGGGTTGGTGAGGCTGTGAAGGTGGGCGTGGCGGTTTGCGTAGCCGTGGGCGTAAAGGTGGGCGTGGTTGACGCTGGTTTTATAGCAATTTGTTGGTTGCTGCTGGTGGCAATTTCACGATTGGTGGCCAAATCTTCCAGCACGATTTGCCATTCGGCCATGGCGTTGCTGCCGGTTGGTGGCAGCAGAGTTTGCAAGCTGTAATTGCCGTCACTACTGGGGGTGCTTACGCTGCCAAGCAGGGAACGGCCGTTCTCCGAAAGCAAATAAACGGAGAAGCGTTGATTTTCTGTTAGGGTGCTGCTCCAACTCCAGCGGAAGTTGGCCGTTTCGCCCGCCTGAAATTCAGTGGCGTTTGAGGGCGCCAAAATAGTGATCGTGCCCGCAACGCCAGCATTTTCAGTCGGTGACGGTTCTTGGGGCACAGCCACATTGCTGGTTTGCGCCAGGGTTGGGGTGGGGGCTTGTGTATTGGTCGCGCTGGCATCTACCGCCACAGGCTGACTGGTAGGCTCTGCTTCCGTGCTGTTTTGCCTAATGGCCCATACAGCAGTGCCGCCAAGAATCAAAACAAGAACCAGAACCAAGGCTATCACCCACAACGGCGCTTTGGAACGGCTAGGAGTTGGAGGAGATGATACGGCCGTTTCTCCCCTGGTTTGAATTAGCAGCCGTTCATTTTGTAAAGCTTCGTTGATGGCTTCCAGAAATTCTTTGATATTGGCGTAACGTCCCCACGGCTCTTTGCGAATACTTTTTTCAATCAGGGCATAGGTTTGAGCTGCAAGGTCGGATCGGGTTTCTTTTAGAATTGTGTTTTTGGGCCCGAAGGGCCGCCCCATTGATTGCCAAAAGGTTATGGGTTCTGCCGGTCGTTGGCCCGCCAAAATTTCATGGAGAATAACGCCCAACGCATAAATCTGGCCCCGACTGTCTACCGGTTTGCCTTGTAACTGCTCGGGGGCCATGTAGGCATTGTCCATATGGGGCGTGAGCTTTACGGCCGTTCCGTTTTCTGCTGCCGGAATACCCAAATCAACCAGCACCACCGTGCCATCTTGCCTCAGCATGATATTGTCTGGCGAGAGATGGTAATGGTAAATGTCCAGACGTTCGGCTAATTCCAGCGCTTCGGCCAACTGCCGCACAATCTTAAGCCCATAGATGCTGTTGACGGGGGTAGGTTGTTCTGCCAGCTGCGAGAGCCGTTCACGTAGTGTAATACCCTCGACGAGATCGCGGGCTATGTAAGGTCGGTCGTTGGGAGTAAGGCCAATCTGATGAACTTCAGCAATGTTGGGGTGCTTGATTTGTGACACTTTGTTCATCTTGCTGATGAACTGTTCCACATATTGCTTTTTGTTATTAAAAACAGGCAGCAAAATTTCAATCGCTACAGGGCGATTTTCATCTACATCAAAAGCCCGATAAAGATCGGTAACGGCCGTCTGGCTGATGTGGGCTTCTAATTTATATTGATCAATAAGCTGATCATATAAATTGGACGGCTTCGCCTGCTCTTTCTGGGTGTCCATTTATCCCTAATAAAAATTGCTAATTTTATGCAAACTCAGCTAAGGCATTATAGCTTAAGAATGACATAAAATGTACTGATTGGGTACATAAAGTCCCCGAGCGAGTGAGGTGTAATGGCAGTGCGGCTCGTAGGTTTTACTTCTATGTCCAATGGTTGCCGATTCACTAGAATCGTGGGTCATTCTCTTCCTGAAAGCCTAATCAGCTTGACGCCAATCTGGCAGACTGCTCCCACAATAAAATAAGTACACTTATTACCCTTAGCGTAACAAGAGAAAGTTTCAATCTGTCTTACGAACTATGAAGGGAGATAGGCAGCTTAAATTGCTTGCTGGCTTGCAATTGTTGTTCGAGGTGAGAGGAACAGGTGCTTAGGGTACTGGTGGCAGCCAGATTTCCTGACCAATACTCAACAAAATGCTGTCCAGGCAATTCACTTGCATGATTTGCTCAACCGTGGTGTTTGTGGTCTCGCCCAATGATGAGAGGGAATCATTGGGTTGGATAGCGTAACGTACCCAGCCAAAAGGTGGCGAGATGAAGCAAGCTTCGGTTGTTGGCTCCAGTGTGGGAGTCTCTGTTTGGGTAGCGGTGGGTGATGGCTCAAGAGTGGGGAGGGATGTGGCGGTAGATGTCGCTGTTGCCGTGGGTGGAACGGCCGTTGCCGTTGAGCTGGGTCGTGCCGTGGGCGTTTCCGTCTCTTCAACAATCAAAACGGGATCGTTTTCTGCTTCAGCGTCTTCTTCGATTGTTATCTGCGGTGTTTCGCTGGGGGAAATCGCTTCTTCCGGTGCGCTCTCTTGCGGTAGCGCGGTGGCATCCGGCGTTGGGGTTGTGTTGCTCTGGCGGTTGGCGCGGGCTCGTAAAAACATCATTGCCAAAATAAGCAGCAACAAAAGGACGGCGGCGGGAATGATAAATTTGCCCAAGTTGGCGTGGCGAACCTGGTCTAGCAGCTTCGCCCATGCTGGAGGTGGCGGAGGTGGCGGGGCGGATTCAGCCGCAATGGCACGATCGATTGCCTCGATTTGAGCGTCAACCGTCTCGTATCGGCTCCACTCTTTTTGCCAGATACTGTCTTGTACGGCCGTATACGTTTCTGGCGTTAAATCAGTGCGCACCTGCTTGAGGGGTTGCTCGCGCGCCATGCCTTTGTGCTCAAAGATGTCCCATTCGGACGTCGGTAGTGCGGGGTTTTGGCCTGCCAATAGCCGATATAGCAGCACGCCTAAGGAAAAAATATTGCTTCTACCCGAAAGCGCCTTACCTGCCTGCTGTTCTGGCGATTGAAAATCCAGTTCGGTAGGAGGCGCCTCTTCAACATAGGGTACCACTGGCGGTGTAGGAGGCACTGCCAAGTCGAGTAAATAAGGCTGCCCGGCGTCATCCAGGTAGATGTTTTCTGGACGCAAATCATGGTGAATCAGGCCGTTGGGGTGCGCCACACTTAACCCAGCCGCGATCCGCTTTGTCAGGTTGAGGTTAGCAATGATTTCAGCTTTGTCTTCGCTTGGTTTTGGGGATTTAGCTAACTTTGCCGCCAGAAATTGGCCGGAGCGATAGGGCATGATGGCATACGGCCGTTTCCCATCCTGGCCATAATCAAGAATTGGCAAAAGGGACGCGTGCTTTAGTTGCGATAGCGTTTCGGCTCGCCGCAGAAAACGCTCAGTCAGGTCGTTTGACTTGACTGCGTCTGGTTGAAGCGTTAACAAAAAAACAGCGTCGCCATTTTTTTTATCTTGCGCTCGATAAATTACGCTTACCGGTTGTTCGACGAGCAGTTCGTTTAAGGTGTAATGACTGATCAGATTGTCACTGTCTTGCTTGTTGTGTGTAGAGGCCATAATTTAACTTTTGCAGGTTTGAACTGATGCACGGGTTACTGCTCGTGTAGAAAACTTAACCGCACCATTATACACATTCTTAGGCGGCACAGAATAAAAATACTGCAAAAATTAACTTTCCGGCAATAAAGTGAAGCTGCGCGTTTCGCTGGTAAGCAGCGATTCTGGCTGATCTGGCCATTGTAAAGCAACCTGCCATTCTACTTCACCAGCCGCCACCTCTTCTCCCAAATTCAAGGTGACCCGATAGCTGTTGCCGAAATTTGGGTTGGTTAAAGTGGCTGTTGTTAGTACGGCCGTATCCTGGTGCACCGTGAGCGTAAATTCCTGGCCTGGCGCGAGCGCTTCAGAGTAGCTCCAGTAAAAAACAATTTGGTTGTCAAATGGCAAAAAGCTTGCTGCTGGCGGTCCCAACAGAACGATGGTGGCCTCATCCGGTACGTTGGGGCGGGGCGTTATGGTTGGTGTGGGGCTGGGCAAAACGGTTGCTTGCAAGATGGGCGGGAGCGTTCCGGTTAAGAGTGGCTGGCTTACCTGGGCAGAAACGGCCGTATTCTCATTACTTTCCACTGGCGTTTCTGCCGAAGAGGTGGGTAGCAAATTAATAAGTGCGATAACGCCCACCATTAGCAACAGGGGCATCACGGAATACCAAAAGCGTTTGCTTTTGAAGCGTTTAGCTGATTTTTGATTCTTCATAGAGGTGGCATTTTAGCAGCATAGCTCAGGTGATGCACAAACGGCGCAACCTAGGTTGCGCCGTTTGCCTCAGAAAAGAAAGAGGAGCCCCGAGTAACTTTGTGATAAAAGTTACAAACAGATTGTAACAGTCGGGGAGAACGGTTCACCTGATGTTTGTCACTATTGAGCCATGAGATTCATCATGGGCGTTTGGTAAGGGTAAGCGTATGCACCGTTTCAGCTTGAATGGCTGCCTCGTGCCAGAGAATAGGGAAGTTTTCCCCGCGCTGCCACAGAGGGGCCAAATCACGATAATGGGGGCTGCCCAAATGACCTGATTGACCGGGAGCAAGCATGGCTTCGGCTTGATCAAGGGCGCTCAGGTCTACCAATAAGCGGGAGGAAACAGAGACGCCATTGCAGGCAAAACTGCCGGGTCGCATTCCTGCCTGAGCCACTGTATTGCCATCTCCCGGCAGTGGCAGTGGACCCACGCTAAAAATGCCCTCAAAGGTGCTGATGCGGCCCAAGGCATGCTGAAAAGTGACTGTGTGCAATCGTCCCCATTGCCATTCAGCTGGATCTTCGCTAAGGGTTTGCTGGAGAACGGCCGTTGTCTCTTCCAGACATTGAATGATTAGCTTGTTTCGCGTAGCCAGTGAATCAAACCAATGGCGCGGTGCCTCAGCCAAAATTTGCAGCATGTTAACCAGCCAGTAACCCTGAAACTCATTTACCGGATGCAGGTTTTCGTTGATGCCCTGGCCAAGCAGGTGAGGCAGCAAGCTGGGGGAGACTTTGGCGGGAAGCAGGGTGGTAGTTAGCTGTTCGATGAGCACTTCAAACACAGCTCCGCCCACGCTGTCGGCGTGTAGATAGCCATCCCACTGTTGCAGCAGATCCAGGGCGAGTTGGGCAGTTGGGCTGTCCGTTGGCAAGTCTGCCAGCAGATCCCGCAATTGCAAACCGGGCAGGCTCAACTGATCTAGTTGGTAGCGACGACAATCTTCCAGCGAATGTTGAGGCTGGCTGTGCAGCAATTGGCGAATGCGCTCGGCGCGGTAGCCGTTGCGCCACATCTGCCCCAAGTTGTGTGCATATTGGTTTGGCGGCAGCAGGCGGTGGTTGGCGGAGATGATGTAGCCAGATTTTGGGTTAAGGGCGTGGGGCATTTCGTCGATAGGGATGGTGCCAATCCACTCATGTTGCCCATCCCAGCCGGGTGCAGGTAGGCTGCCGTCGCCAGCGGCCCGAATGGGCACCCGGCCGGTGACCCAGTGGCCGATGTTGCCCTGGCGGTCGGCGTAGAGCAGGTTGAGGGAAGGAGCGTGGATGCGCGAAACGGCCGTTACAAAATCATCCCAGTTTACGGCCGTATTGAACCAGCCAAAACCATCCATTGTGATCCCGGGCTGCAAGGCGGTGGAGCTGAAAGCAAGCGGTTGCGCACTGCCTTCTAGCAACGCATGAATGAGCGGGCCGTGGTGTGTGACGCCAATGACCTCTGTATGCGGTTTTTGAAAGCGCACCTCAATGTGCTCTTCAATTTGCTGGACGGGCAGCCATTTGTCGCCAAACTGATAGCGAGTGGGATCTTCAGGATGCAATTTTTCGATGAAGAGGTCTTCACAATCGGTGTAGGCCAGGGTGGCACCCCAGGCGATACGGCCGTTGTGCCCTACCATCACGTAAGGCAAGCCGGGTTGGGTAAAACCAGCCACATTAAACCCATCATCGCTGCGCAAATGTTGGAAATGCCAGATCGAGGGGGTGCCCACCGGCAAATGCATGTCGTTGCATAAAATAGCACCGCCGCTTTGGCTGTACTCAGGGGCAATGACCCAGCCGTTGCTGCCGCGGCCGGTGCCATCCAGGTTGCCTTTGCCGTGGAAGGGATTGTGCCAGGGAACGGCCGTACCGCGCCAGGCGTCGATCCATTGTGCGTTTTCTTCGATGCCGTCGGGCAGGGTGGCAGGAAAAGCGTCGGGGTAGTTAAACAGTAAATCTTCAACGACCGCAGCATCAACCTGCTGCATGATTTGAGCTTTCACCAGTTCGGCAAACGCGCCATGCGTGAGCGCCCACATTTGCAGATGGGCGTAAGCAATTGAATCCAGCAGCTGCCACGGTTGTGGGCGGTGCTGCACCACGGCAAATTCAATCGGCAGCAGCGAATTGCTGCCTAAAAAGGCATTGACGCCTTCTGTATACGCAGTGAGGTCATCGAATGCTTGTTGCTCCAGGGCTTGCAGGGTGGCTTGAGCCAGACGGGCAAAGCCAAATGTGCGGCTGAGTCGATCGGTTTCCAGGGTGAGGGGGCCAAACACGGCCGAAAGCGTCCCGGTGGCCGCACGGCGGTTGAGCTCCATTTGCCAGAATCGATCCTGGGCGTGGACAAAGCCTTGCGCCAGAAACAAATCGCGGCGGGTTTGGGCGTGGATGTGGGGGATGCCCCAGCGGTCGCGGCGGATGGTGACGTTGCCCTGAAGTGGTTGCAGGTAGAGACGGCCGTTCAGCTGGGGCAATCGCTGGCGGCTCCAACGCTCGACAATGGTTTTTAGACGGTCAGCCATTGGTTAACTATCGCAGCTGGGCTGGGCCGTACAGCCGGATGCTGCGCCACCACATTCGTAATTTAAGGCCATGCCCAGGTAGGGAGATGGGTCCAGCGTATTGGAAAATTCAAGTTCGTTCAGGAAACGGCCGTTGCCATCATCCTTTACAATCGAAAAGTGGAGATGCACCCAGATGGTGCGAGCTGCGTTGCCATTGTAATCGCCTGTGTAGCCTAACAA
Organism: Ardenticatenaceae bacterium; assembly: GCA_020634565.1. Classification (GTDB taxonomy): domain Bacteria; phylum Chloroflexota; class Anaerolineae; order Promineifilales; family Promineifilaceae; genus Leptofilum. Next base: position 341,005 of record JACKBN010000002.1, on the reverse strand, counting down.
AGTCCCCTGTTCCACAAACAGTTCCGAGGTGCCGGGGGGAAATGCAGGCTCGATAAAGCTGTTGCCATCCCGGTCGGCCATGTGCGCGTAGTACAGCCAGATTTGCTCGCCGGGTCGCAGTGGGTCTTCGGGGACGCGCTGGATAACGGCGCTGCGCCAGCCGGCATCGCGAGTGATATAGCCATCGTAAGCGGCGTAAACGGGCGTAACGCCTGGTTCACCCTCGCTGAAAATGTCGAGTCCCTGGTGGGGATTGCTGCTGGAATAGGGGCCGCGCGGATCTTCGTAGAGCAGGCCAATAAAGCCATCTGTGGGCAGAACAAAGGGAGCGCCGGGGCAGGCATCTCGCTGAGTAGTGATAAGCGCGGCCCGTTCAGAATCGCTGCCCTGCGACCATTGCAAAAATGTTTGGCTGCGCGGATCGGTGAGCAAGCGTAAAAAGCCAAGCGCACGGTTGGCTAAATAGAGGATAAAGACGGCCGTAATAAGAAGCCCCGCCGCTTTAAGCAAACGGTGTTGGGGATTGATGAACCAGCGGAAAAAGGCAGTTAGGCGCGCAAATAATCTTGTCATGGGGGCGATTATACTGACAAGATTTAGCCGTTTACAAGGAGATTGTTTGGTGTCTTTTGGAACGCTTAGGATTGGCCAGCGCGTAATGAATCAGCTGGCAAAAAGCTGCCCGATTTGGGATACATCTACGTTGCCGCCGCTGAGAATGACGCCAATGCGCTGCCCAGGTTGGCTGATTTTGCCGGTGAAGGCGGGGGCCAGGGCCACAGCCGCGCTGGGTTCTACGACAAGTTTGAGCCGTGTCCATAAAAATTGCAGGGTGGCGATAATTTCCTCTTCGGTGACGGTAAGCATGTCGCTGACGTATTGGCGCATAATGGGCAGGTTGTGTTCACCTACAAATCGGGTGCGCAGGCCGTCGGCGAGGGTGTCGGGAACGACCGTTAAGCGCACAATCTCACCTGTCTGCCAAGATCTTTGGGCGTCGTTGGCGGTAGCAGGTTCTACGCCAATCACGCGGCAATCTGGCTGCGTGGCCGCTGCAGCTAAAGCTGTGCCGCTGAGCAATCCGCCGCCGCCAACTGGGGTAAACAGCAGATCCAGCGGCCCTGTTTCTTGCAGCAGCTCTAAAGCGGCCGTACCTGCTCCGGCAATAATGTTGGGATTGTCATAGGGGTGAATCAGCGTGTAGCCATGGTCGGCGATGAGCTGAGCACACACATTTTCCCGCTCGATGGCTGGGCAGGTGACGATGGTGGCGCCGTATCCTGCTGTGGCTGCTTTTTTGATAGCCGGGGCATTATCTGGCATGACGATGGTGGCTTTGACGCCAAGTAGTTTGGCCGCCAAAGCCAATCCTTGGGCGTGATTGCCGCTGGAATGGGTGACGACGCCCGCTTCTTTTTGTGCTTCGCTGAGCTGGCTGACGGCATTGTACGCGCCGCGAAATTTAAATGCCCCTACACGCTGAAAGTTTTCGCATTTGAGGTAGATTTGGTGACCAGTTTGCTGATTGAGCGTGCGTGAGGTGTGAACAGGCGTGTGGTTAGCCAGTCCTTTAATGCGGGTGGCGGCTTCTAAAACGGCCGTTGGCTCAGGAATCTGTAGGGTCATTTTTATCTCAGCTTTGGGAGTGATTTATAACGGCCGTTTCATCTCGATGCGCCGGAAGGAGTCAAAATAGCCCGCTTTTTGAAAGCCGAGCCACGTTTGGTCTTCGCACAGATTTTCGGCGATAGAGTCCTGCCGCCTGTGTCGTTGGTGCAGCACGGTGAGGATAGCTTCAGTCACTTCGACGGGGTCGCCTACGGTAACTTCCACAATGAGGCGCGTGAGCTGCAAAAGGCCGGCGTGATACGTAACCCAGCCACGTCCGCCATTCTTAAGCTCTACCAGCAGGGCAGACAAATTCCGCACGTTTTGTTGGGATTCTGTTTCGTTGAGCCAATTCGGCCGTTCTTCGCGATGGGCCAGCAAAATAATGGCATCTTCATGGTTAAGGGTTGTGATACGCTTTACTTTGTCAAAAACTTCCTGGTTGAACTGTGTTTTGGGGGCACGTCGGGCGACTATAAGTTCTCGTGTCTCTTTGAAGCCATACTTTTGGAATAGCTGATAAGCAGGATCGTTGCCCTTGATCACCTCCAGCCACATCATGTCTAACCCTTCGTCTTGAGCGGCACCAATGAGACCCTCCATCAAGGCGCTGCCTGTGCCTTTACGGCGACCAGCGGGCAGGACACCCAGGCGTGTAATCCAGCCGCGTCCCTGCCGCACACCCAACATGCCCAGACCCAACATCACATCGCCCTCCACAGCCACGCAGGAATGCTCCAGGGAAACATCGTACACCCGGCAGTATTCCATAAGCCGAGCCACGTTCATGGGCATAGGGACCAGGTAATCCACGCGCGTTTCATTGTACGCGTTGGTTAGCTGCTCAAAAGTAAATTTACTTGCTGGGTGAAGATCCATGCGCGATGGTGATGTTGATTGCTCGATAGCGGACTTAAGTGACATTATCAAAATAGGCGGCAACTTGTTGGGCAAAGCTTTTAACGTTGATAGGTTTGGTGATGCAGCCGTCGCAGCCATACTGCCGGGCCATTTCCAGGGCTTTATCAGGAGGCCAGGCGGTGATGGCCACAATTGGAATATTTTCCATTTCGGGAATTTGCTTCAAAAGGGTAACCACGGTTTGCCCATCAACATCTGGTAGGCCCATGTCAACCAAAATCAGGTCAGGCTTTTCATCGAGGGCAAGCGCGACACCTGTTTCCCCATCTTCGGCATGGAGCAGGCGGTAGTTGTGCGGTTCGAGGACGCGCTCTACTAACAGCCGGTTCGCGTGATTGTCTTCAATCTGCAATATTGTTTTCATTGTTTATCAAATCATCAAGCTGGTGGGGGAGGAACGGGCAAATCGGCAACGGCCGTATCGCGCCATTTCATCCCTTCATCAATAAGCATTACAGGAATGCCATCCCGAATGGGATATTTCATGTTGGTATCGGCACATACCAGCCAACAATTGTGAACCAACTCTAACTTTCCCGGATCATCACCAAATTCAGTGGATTGAACGGCCATAGGGCAGCGTAAAATCTCAAGCAGTTGTGGGCTGATAGGTAAGTCGCTGGTATTTGTCATGAAGTTCCTCGCTTTTAGACCCGATTTGAAGCGGGTGTAAACGTTTTTCGCTTTTAAGTGTTCAGATTGTTTGTAAAATAAGCCGTGCTTTTGGCCAGGCCGTGTATTTGGCAATCATACGCATCTTCGCGAAAGTAGCAAGCTTTGGCGGCGCTGCGCTACGGGGCACGCACGCAGCGGAAGCCCACGGCCGAACTAATGAAATCTGGCGAAAGGGAACTGCGGTTCGTGGACCGAATGCGGTCAGCCTGATTGTTAAATGGCCAGGCGCCCCCTCGAATGACGCGGGCAAATCCCGTTTCGGGGCCAGCCGGATCATTGATTTCACTTTCTTCGTAATAATCTTCGTTGTACCAATCGGCCGTCCATTCCCACATGCTGCCAGCCATGGCATAAATGCCAAATGGACTGACTCCATTAGGCAGGCCATCTACAGGCAGCAATTGCTCATAACTTTCGCTTTGGAAAATGGCCAAGTCCCCTTCGGGATCAGGTGTGAGATTGCCCCAGGGATAGATACGGCCGTCTGTGCCCCGAGCTGCATATTCCCATTCTGCTTCGGTAGGTAGGCGCGCTCCTACCGATTCACAGTAAGTTTTGGCACCAAACCAGCTTACGTGATTGATAGGATAGTTGGCAAAACCGGTGACGGCAAAGTATTGCACGCTGCCGTCACCAATATCTTGTCGGGCAAGGTAGCTGGTGTAGCCAGCCAATTCTTGTGGCCAGGCGCAGTCAACTCCTTCACAGGCTCGCTCATATGAGCCCAAGCGGTTAAGAAAGGCCGCATACTGTTCTACATTGACCTCGTATTTGTCCATGTAGAACTGTGGTAGATGTACTTCATGCTGCGGTCGTTCATCTGCTGCAGAAGAAAAGTCATTTTCGGCTGCGCCCATCAAAAAAGTGCCTTCGGGCACAAGGAGCATTTCCATCCCATCCTGCTCCCGGGTGATAACAGGCGGATAGCGTTCTGGCGTGGCCGTAGGCGTGCTGGTGGGTGTGATGGATGGCGTGGGTGTAGCTGTTTCGGTGGGCAATGGCGTGGGCGTGCTGGTGGGCAGTGGTGTTTCGGTTGGTGGCAGGACGGCGATTTCAGCTTCAACCTGTTCCTGAATGGTAGGGGTAGGCGGAACGGCCGTTGCTGTTGGCGTAGGAACCCCCAGCATACCTGCAAGCTGTTGGCTGAATGGCGAATTTCCTGCCAAGGCAAACAATCTAATGGAAGCAAAGAGCAGCACAATGGCGGCCAGCAACATATAAAATGAGCGACTTTTCCAGAAATCCCACTGTTGAGCTAATCGGAACGCTTGTGTGACCGCCCGATTCCCTTCAATATCGTAACTGGGCAGAGCCGATGTGCCATTGTTATTGGCAAATTTGTGAACGGTAGCCACATCTGCCACGGTAATTTGGCCCAGATTGTACTGCTGCTGATGTTCGTATAGGGCGTGGCAAAGCTGTTGCGTTTTGTAGGGATGGCCCTCAGTAACATTGTAAATGTAGTGGGCTACGTCTTGCACCAGGGTAAATGTGACCGGTTGACGCACCAGGGAGATTGTTTCATCTTCATTCAGAGGCGACAGGTGGTAGAAAAGCCCCTCTTGCAGTGCCGGGTGTTCAGTGATACGGCCGTTCCCCTCATCAGTCACCGCAAAAATGGTATGCGCCGATCTGTCTTGGGTAAGGTGCTGGTGTAAATGGGTCAGGCTGTCTGCTGGCAGTGCTTCATTCTCTGCTTGATCAAGCAACAGTTGGGTGTTATCAAATAAAAATAATAAGCGCCGCCCGCTAGATTTTTGGAACGCGCGCTTTTCCTGGAGTAATTTTTCAGCGGGAAGTAAAAATTGATGCTGTAATGCTTTTGCCGGATCGGCAATGAAATCGGTGTGGTTCAGCGTGTCTAGCTCAATATTTTGTTTGGCCAGCGTGTTTAATCCTGCCGTAGCAATTTCCCAGTAAAGAGCGCTGAGGCTGTCCAGGGCGATTTGGGCAAAGTCGAGATAGACACCAATGAAGGGTGGATTTAGAGCGCCAGATTCTATTTGTTTGAGAACGGCCGTTTTGCCAATTTTGGGTGCGCCAAGCAAGATTAACGGCTGATCGGCCGTTAAATCTGAAGAGAGTTGCTCTCTGATCCAGGTGAACAAAGCTTGCCTGCCAAAAAAAAGATGGCTGGTCGTTCCATTCAGATGGTAGGGATTGCCCGTGGTTGCAATAGTTGTCATTAGCAGAAATCAAAAAATATTGTCGTTGCTATTTTATGTGTAAACCTTTGTGGTTACAAAATAACTGACAGTATGATTTAAAGTGGCACCATAAACTCTGCTAGCTAAGAGCCCCATAAATTGGTTATTGGCAGGATATGAAAACAGATAGAGCAGATGGGAAGGTGCAGAAAGCTTATTTGATTGTTTTTCGTACGTAAGCATAGCCATTTCGCAATGCATCAACAAGATCATTGACGCGAACTGGCTTGCTCACGTAATCGTTCATGCCCTGGCTTAGATAGTTTTCTTTATCGCCCGCAAGCGCGTTCGCCGTCATAGCAATGATGTAAGGTTGTTGAATATTCAACAACTGCTCGCGGATATGAATGGTGGCTTTAACGCCATCCATTTCTGGCATTTGCACGTCCATCAAGATGACATCGTACGGCCGTTGCAAAACTGCCTCCACAACTTCCAGCCCATTGCTGGCAACATCTGCCCGGTAGCCGAGCCTCTCCAGCATACGCAGCGCCACCTTCTGGTTGATAGTGTTATCTTCAGCCAGCAAGATGCGCAGCGGATATTCCTCACCCACTTGTGCATCGAACATCATGCTTTTTGTACTTGGTACAGCGGCCTCCTCTTCTTCGGAAAATAGCTCCACCAGCACATTTAGCAGTGTGGAAGATTTTACTGGCTTGGTTAAGCAAGCTGCAAATAACTCTCGGTAATCTTCATCCACTGTCTGCCCTAAAGAGGAAAGCAAAATCAGAGGCAAATTCGCCTGGGAATGCTTTTTACGAATAATTTGCGCCAACATTTTGCCGTCAATCTGCGGCATTTGCATATCCAAAATGCCTATATCAAATTTGATATTGGCATTTAATGCCGATAATGCTTCAGCACTTGTGCTGTATGTATGAGGAATCATCCGCCACGCTTCTGCCTGTTTAGAGAGAATTGTGCGATTCGTAAAGTTGTCATCCACGATGAGAACGTGTCGGCCAGCTAATACTTCCTTGGCGGGCAGTTTGATCGCCTGATTCATATGCTCGGTTTCTGGCACACGGATGGTGAAATGGAAAATTGAACCTTTGTCCATTTCACTTTCAACCCACATGTGCCCGCCCATAAGATTGGTGAGTCGCTTGGAAATGGCCAGACCCAAACCTGTTCCTCCATACTGACGTGTTGTAGAAGCATCTACCTGGCTAAAAGAGAGGAACAATCTATCAATTCGATCCTTGGGGATGCCGATGCCTGTGTCTTTGACAGAAAAATGGATTTCATGATTCTGGCTGTCCAGTTTTTCGCTTGAGACAAATACAGTCACATCTCCCTCGTGCGTAAACTTGATGGCATTGCCTAGCAGATTTACCAAAATTTGCCTCAGGCGGGTGATGTCTCCCTTCACACAGTGCGGCACATCTTCCTCAATAAAATATGCCAGATTGAGACCTTTTGCTACTGCTTTAGAAGCCAGTAAATCTAATGCTTCTTCAATGCAGTTTCTTAGTTGGAAGGGTTGCTCTTCCAGTTCCATTTTATCCGCTTCAATTTTGGAAAAATCCAGAATGTCATTCAAGATGCTGAGAAGCGCTTCACCACTGCGGTGTGTGGTTTCCACGAAATCCTGTTGTTCAGGAGAAAGTGACGTGTCCAGCAGCAAGTTTGTCAATCCGATGATGGCATTGAGGGGGGTACGGATTTCGTGACTCATGTTGGCCAAAAAGGCTGATTTCGCCCGATTTGCTTCTTCGGCGATTTCTTTGGCCTCAAGTAACTCCTCTGCGCGCTGTTGCAGCTGTGTGGTGAGGAAGCTGTTTAACAGCGCCAGGCTTGCGTGCTCGGCAAATACCTGGGCAATAGCCATGGCTTTGCCGTTAAAAGCATCTTTGTCAGGGCTTTGCATATCCAATGCACCCAACATGAGATCGCCCACACGCAAGGGAATGACTAGTTCTGAAATGGTTTTGTTGTCAAACTGCATGTAACGAGGGTCGTGGCGCACATCTGGACTGTAGATGACTTGATTTGTACGTACGGAGGCGGCGATGAGACCAGCTCCGTTGAGTTCGATAGTTGGGGCTACTTCATGGCTAAATTCGCCTGAAAACGCGTGGCGCACCAGTTTCGTATCGTTCCAATCTTGCCGCCGGACCACATTGTTTTTAAGCCGAAGTGGATTTTCTAGAAGGAGCACGCTGCAATCGGCAAAGTCAAACTCTTCGATGAGATTTTCCGCAATTTGCTGCGCCTGATCGTAAAGATTGGCATAGGTTAGCAGCTGCGTTGCCGCCCGATAAAGTGAGGAAATTTCAGCCTCGGCTTGTTTACGAGCGGCAAGCTCATCTTGAAGTTTGGTGTAGAGCCTTGCGTTGGTTACCGCCTGTCCGGCAGTGATCATGGCGCGCTGTATCAAGTCAATATCTTCATCTGTGAAGATTCGCTCTGTTAAAGAATCCAGGCCAAAGGTGCCAATGACATTACCGCCAACGATGATTGGAGCGATGAGCAGTGTCACTGTGCCGCGGAATTTCAGGGTGTGGCGGGAGGAAGTCATCGAAGGGTCGGTCTGAACGTTTTGTACAACTAAAGGTTTGCCCGTTTTAAGCACGGTTTGGGTTGCTTCATTTCCGTTTACGGGGAAGACTAGCCCTAGCCCAGACGGCCGTCCCGATGACAAATACTCCGCCACGACGTGAACTTCAGTGCCCTCCGTGTTGAGCATGGCCACAGCAGCTTGCGGTACGTCAAAAAAATTGGCCACTCTTTCGCAAATTGCTTCCAGAATTTCTATGGGATTTATGCTTGATGAGGCTTTCGCCAGGAGGTCGCTAATCAGTTCGTTGGCTGAGAGTTCTTGATCGTATGACTGATAGGTTTGTTGGACCTGCTCTAAAAATTGATGCCACTCATCTGCTGAAGGTGGTGTGGCGCTGTCGAGCTTCAGATTTTCCAGTTGGGACTGAAGTTTGTTTGGTTGCATAATTTTTAGAGCAACTTGCCTATCGTTTAATGTTTGGTTTGTTGTGGCTGTTTGTATGGTATGGTGTGTTTATTTTGGCTTGCTTTAGGCATTCGGGTTAAATTAGGTTACTTACTGAATCTTATCAAGTATCAAAACAGGAATCCACGTAAAGCGGCCTGCACTTGCTCGTATTCTGCTTCCAGAACAGGAATCAGGCTGTTAAGTGTATCAATATCATCTTGTTTTCCGCTCGTCTCTAATGATAAGCACAGTTGGGCAAATTTTCCCAGTCCAATGGTCGCACTGCTGCCTTTTAGCGTGTGGGCGGCCAGAATGATGGATGGCGGATCTTGCGTTACGCTTCCATTTTTAATTTGTTCAATTAGCGGAACGGCATCTTCCAGGAATATGGAGGCCATCTCGTTTAGCATCTCCGGAGAAGAATCACCCATTACTTCTTCCAGCGCGTTTTTCACGTCTTGTTGTAACTGGCGAATGGTGGCTGTAGAAACGGCCGTTTGCGAAATATTGTTGTTCATATTTGTCATAAAAATCCCCTTCAGAGCCGGAGTTTCAGGCCTGATCTTCTTGATTATTCTATGCTTCGCAGATTTGGGAGGCACTCCTGCTTCTGTACTACGCAGATAACAGGCTTCTTTTCGTCTAGTTTGTTTTTTATTTGCTGCATACAATAAAGTATGGGAAAGATTTGACGGTTTATCTAACGGGCTTATAGGCAAAAGCACCTAGGGCCTCAAATAATTTGATTATGCAACAGATTTGGATACAAAAAGCAGGTACCCCTGAAGTGCTGCAAATGCAGGATGGCCCAGACCCAATTCCGCGTAGTGGGGAAGTGCGCATTCGCGTAGAAGCTGTTGGCGTTAATTTTGCTGATATTCTGGGGCGGATGGGCGTGTATCCTGACGCGCCGCCGCTGCCATATGTGCCGGGCTATGAAGTGAGTGGCAAGGTTGATTTGTTAGGGCAGGGCGTACCCAATCTGCGTGAGGGAGACGCCGTTTTTGCGCTGACGCAGTTTGGCGGCTACAGCAATGTGGTTTGCGTACCTTACAAACAGGTGTTTAAGCGGCTCGACTGGATGAACGCGCAAGATGCAGCGGCGCTTCCCTTGGCCTATCTAACGGCCTATATGATGCTGGTTGTTATGGGCTCGCTGCGGGCAGGCGATAAAGTGTTAATTCATGGCGCTGCCGGCGGGGTAGGGTTGGCTGCCCTGGATTTATGCCGCATCTTGGGAGCCGAAACCTTTGGCACCGCTTCGCCCGGAAAACATGAATATTTATTGGCGCATGGTCTGAATCACGCAATTGATTATCGGAACCGTGATTATGAACGTGTGGTGATGGATTTAACAGGGGGCAAGGGGGTTAATGTCGTGCTGGACCCGCTGGGCGGCGTGCATTGGCCTAAGAATTACCGGTTGCTGATGCCAAGCGGCCGTTTAATTCATTTTGGAGCGAGTAGTTTAGCGCCAGGCAAGCGCCGTTCTTTTTTGACGATGCTGCGCGGTATGATCATGCTGCCATTTTATACGCCGCTCAAGCTGATGAATGACAATAAAGCTATTATTGGGATTAATCTAGGGCACATGTGGGAGCATGCTGGCATGATGCAACCGTGGATGGCACAAATTATTGCCTGGTACGATGAGGCACTCTTCCGGCCTAAAATTGACCGAACCTTTTCATTTGCTGAAGCGGCAAACGCCCATCATTATTTGCAGGACCGACGCAATATCGGCAAGGTGTTGCTGCTCCCCTAAAGCTAGAGGAACTGGCTCCTGTTCATTGAAGAAGGCAGGAGCCAGTAATTTTTTGTTATGCAGTGTGGCGCTTAACTTCCAGCACAATTCCGACGCCAACGAGCGCTAATCCGAAAACGGCCGTTATCCACACAAACAAACTGTTATTCGTCGCTGCTGCCCCAGATTCTGGCAAAATGATGACAGCGTTTGTGCCTTCACTGACGCAGAAATTGTAGCCAGTTTGCACCAGACCACTTTCCGGGAGCACGGGGGCATACAGTGGATTTTCTGAGGTAACCACATATTTGGCTGCATCTGGTTTGGCCGTGACGCGCCAATAGCTTTGCCCAGCCGCAGCCAGACCGTAAGTGCCATTATCGGCCGTAGTGAGCGTTACCACAGTGGCCTCATCGCTGCTAACAAACTCAATGGTCACACCCTCTACCGGATCTTCACCAGTGACGCCAGTATCAATACAGCGCCCATCCCCATTGACATCTTTATAAACGGCCCCGCTAATTGAACCGCGAGCGTCGGATTGGGCTTGCACAGTGCTGACTGCTAGCAAAAAGAGAGCGCTAAGCAAAAGAATTGCCAGACCGGTACGTGTTTTTTGCTTCATCATGAACCTCCTAAAAGTAAGCCAATAATCAATTTGTGCTGGTATTGGTGGGATAAGCCACCACGATAAGGCGATGGGAATTGTCTGAATGGGGCCAACAAGTGACCAAAGTTAGCCTTTCATCGCTGGTCGGTTGGATCCAGTGAGCGTTTTCTTGCCGCACTTCTAACGGCTGGTCGCGCTCAGGCAAAATCTGCACTTCGGCAACCGTATAATCGTGTGGTGATTCTGCATCATAGACGATGATTTCTGCGCCGACCTCTAAATCAACCAGGCTACCGAATACTTCGCCAAAAATGTTGTGATGACCGTTTAGAACGGTATTGCCGACCTGTCCAAGTGGGGCGCTGGTGTTATGCCAGCCAGCTTCATATCCTTGTGGCACCTGCCATTGGTAGACTGTTTGCCCGTTGTTTTGTAGGGCAGTCATGCCCACATCAACAACAGGCGCATCCACTTCAATGCTGGGGATGACAATGCGGCGGGGCTGGTTGCTCAAACTGCCGGATGGGGCATCGTCCAGGGATACAAATCCTTCTGGCAGAGTAATTTCGGTGCTTGAGTCAACGGCCGTTTCCGTCGCGTTTGGTATCGGGGTGACCACCACCGTAACTGGCAGGGGCGGTGTCTTGACAATGGCCGTTTGCGCTGATGAGGGTTGCAACAAAAGGATTGAGGCAGCAGTTGCCGTCACAATGACACCTATTGTGATGAGAACAATACCCAGTGGAACAACTTTTTCATCAGAAGCTTGCTTTGCCATTTGTATTTTTACGCCAACTGCCTGCCAAAAGACGGCCGATTACGGCACCAGTATAAACCACAAAATGGCTTATGTAAAGCAATGATCGTTTTATTTTTGTAGCCGCGCCAGCAAAAGCGGCAAGATTTCGCCCGCAGCTCCGCTAAGCGTTACATCGGCCCAGCGTGAGAGTGGGGTGGGTTGCGGATTGATTTCGATGAGAAAGGCACTGTTTTCTATGGCCAGCAAAGGCAGCGAGGCGGCCGGGTGCACCAGGGCAGAGGTGCCAATAGACAAGAAAACGTCACAAGATCGGGCGGCGTGAACGGCCGTTTCCAACGCATCAGCCGGTAAATTTTCCCCAAACCAAACCACATTCGGCCGTAGCAAACTGCCACATTCAGGGCAGCGGGGAGGCAGTTCATCACTTTCCGGCCAGTCAGTGATCCGATGTCCGAGGGCAAAACATTTCGTTTCCATGATGTTGCCATGCAGGCAAATCACATTCTGGCTGCCCGCCCGTTGGTGTAGGCCATCCACATTTTGGGTGATAAGCGTGAATTGCGGCACCAGTTTTGCCAGCGCTACCAAAGCCTGGTGCCCCGCGTTGGGTGCAGCTTTATTCACGAGTTCGCGCCGCCAGGCATACCATTCCCAAACCAGTCTGGGATTTCGTTGAAACGCCTCTGGGGTGGCCAATTCTTGTGGGTCGTATTTGGCCCAAAGGCCCGTTTGCGCCTCGCGGAAGGTGGGTACGCCACTTTCCGCAGAAATGCCAGCCCCAGTCAAAACGGCCACATGTCTGGCTGTCCCTATTTTCTGTAAAACCGAATCTGGAATATCGAAATTGTCTACCATCTTATTTTCTTTATAATGGGAGCATCACTATTCTTCCAATTGGAGCTGCATTTTGAGCAGAGAAACCTCCCAAAATCCACAGTTTGCCCACGAAATTGAAGCTGAGTTTGCCCAAATCCTGGATTATTACGGGATCGAGTGGCAATATGAGCCGCGCACTTTTCCTCTGGAATGGGATGATGAGGGTAACGTCATTACCGCCTTTTCTCCAGATTTTTATTTGCCTGGCCAGGATTTATACGTGGAATTAACCACCTTGCGACCCAAACTCATTCGCCACAAAAACCGTAAACTTCGCCAGATGAGCGAATTGTACCCCGAAATTAATATTAAACTTTTTAAGCGTGATGATCTGCGTAATCTGATGATCAAATTTGGTTTGGATGGTCATGCTGCCCCCATTGTGGGTACAGATGCACAGGAAAATGAGACATGATCAAGTCATTACCTCCCGAAGCCTACGGTGAACTGAATGAGGGAATTACCAGGGTGCTTTTTACGGCCGAGGCGATTGAGGCCAAAGTGTATGCGCTGGGAAAGCAAATTTCTGCGGATTATAACGGCCGTTTCCCTCTGCTAGTTGGTGTCTTGAATGGAGTCGTGCCGTTCATGGCCGATCTTTTGCGCGCAATCACCATTCCTGTCGAGGTCGATTATTTGGCCGTGGCCAGCTACTCAGCAGAAACGCGCGCTCGCGGTTTGGTGCGCCTGGAAAAAGATTTGGATGAAACCATAAAGGATAGACACATCCTGTTTGTGGAAGATATGGTCGATACCGGCCTAACCTTAAACTACTTGCTGCAAAATCTGCGTGCGCGGGAACCGGCCAGCATTGAGGTATGCACCTTGTTCAACAAACCACGCCGCCGTCTGATCAACTTGCCGCTCAAATACATCGGTTTTGACCTGCCCGATCGTTTTGTTGTCGGGTACGGTCTCGATTATCGAGGCAAATATCGCAATTTGCCTTTTTTGGGGTTGCTCAAGCCAGAAATATTCAATCCCTGAGCGAGACGCAAAAAAAGCGCACCTAATTGGGTGCGCTAAAATGCGAGGAGCTCCAAGTAACCTTCTAGTTATTTACCGCTCCCGCAAGTGTTTGAGTGACCGTTTGCCTCTCGTTTACTTTTGGAACTTGCCGCCCGATTTTTGTATTCCAACCATTTTGTGGAATGGCTTTCCTACTAATTATCAGGAAGTCTTGTCTTGGCCTTGTTCTTATCTTTCATCATATCGGGTGATATTTTGAAATTTAAGTTCAAGATTCCGCAACTTCGGTAAAAGAACCATCCAATTTCTCGGAGCTTCCTCTATCTCATAAGCTTAAGTACGTTAGTACTTTATTCCTATAAGATTAAGTATAGTCTAAATACCAGACGCCTGTAAGTCAATTGATTTTTGCATTAAATAGATATGATCTTTGTCATATTAGCCAGGTTTAGTTTGCTTACTAGAAGCTAAATCCCCAATATCCATTTAGCCAGCGAGAAGTAGATCAGCAGGCCAGTGGCGTCCACAATGGTGGCAATCATTGGCCCACTGATGACGGTGGGATCAATATGAAACCGATCGGCCAGAATGGGGATAACAGTGGCTACAGTTGTGGACCAAATTACGATGATGGGTAGTGTGAGCGCCACCACCATGGCCACTTCAAATCCCGTATGCCACAGCAGCGCCCGCAAAATGCCTACGGCACCCATCACCAACCCCAGTATGAGGCCCACAGTGACTTCCCGGCGCCAGGCGGATGTAAGGTTGCTCAGGCGAACTTCATCCAAGGTAATGGCGCGAATGATCGTGGCCACCGTTTGCGAACCGGCATTACCGCCGGTACCAGTGATTAGCGTGATGAAAAAGCCCAGAGCAACCACCAAATCTAGCTCGTTTTGAAACAAACGAATCACTTCGCCGCTGAGGGTAGAAGCGACAAACAGCAGCAGCAGCCAGCCAATCCGCTTGCGCACAATCTGGAAAACCGAGACTGCAAAATAAGGCTGGTCGAGCGGTTCAGAACCACCTAAGCGCTGAATATCCTCCGTGACCTCTTCCTCAAAGATATCAAGCACGTCATCGACGGTTACGACGCCAAGCAGCTCGTTCTCTTCGCTGACAACAGGCACCACGAAGTAGTCATACCGCGTCACAAATTCGGCCAGCTCTTCCTGATCGGCCGTTACGGGTATGGAGGCGACATCGCGGCTCATGAGCGATTCGATTGTCGCGTTCGGTTGGGAGAGGATTAGTGTGCGTAGGGGTACGACGCCAATCAGCTTGTTGTCGCGGTCAACTACGTACAAGTAGTGCAAGGTTTCGGCGTCTTCTAGCGAGCGCAAATACTCAAACGTTTCGTTGACGGTCCATTGGCGGCGCAGAGCAACCACGTCCCGCGTCATGAGACGACCGGCCGTTTCTTCCTCGTAGGCCAGCAGTTCCTGAACTTCGGCCGCTTCTTCTGGCTCCATCAGGCCGATGAGCCGGTCGGAGATTTCATCGGGCAAATCTTCGAGGAACTCAGCCGCATCGTCCATGGGCAGTTCATCCAGCAGGTCAGCCAGCCGCTCGTCGTCTACTTTTTCAACGAGCTCTTGCCGAACCTGGCCACCGGTTTCATCCAGCACTTCACTGGCAATTTCGATGGGGAGCATTTCAAAGAGGGCAACGGCCGTTTCCGTTTCCAGCTCATCCAATAACACAGCAATATCAGCGGGATGGACGCGCTCTAGCTCACCTTGCAGCTCATCGAGCTTGCCTTCTGCTGCCATTTTTTCAATATCTTCAATTGGGGGGAAGTTCAATGCCTCATCCATAAGGGACACTCCTAAATAATTGGAAGGGAACGGCCGTTTTGTAAAAAGAGACCAGTAGTTGGCTCAACGGTGGGGTAGCCGATCCATTATAACGAACAAATTCCGTGATACAATTTGCAGGTGAGGTGATGCCAATGGTGACCGCTTTGCTTGCCCTAAATTTTTCGCTCATGATTGCTGTCCCTATCTTTCTGGCCCGCTGGATTGCCCGGCGGCGTCAGGCTAGATGGGGTCTGTTCGGCGTTGGAGCGGTCGCGTTTGTGCTGTCACAGGTGGGGCACCTGCCGTTTAACTGGCTTGTTTTACAGCAGTTAGGCTGGGTCAATGCCAGCAACCTGATCGTTTACGCTGCGTTTTTGGGGCTCTCAGCCGGAACTTTAGAGGGGATAGCTCGTTACCTGGTCCTCCGCTTTTGGGCAAAAGATGCCCGAACCTGGGGCAAAGGTTTGATGGTGGGGGCAGGCCACGGTGGCATTGAGGCGATTTTGCTGGGCGTGTTAGGCTTGCTCAATTTCACCATTTTGTTTGGCCTAAAGCAAGGATATTTCCAAAATGTTTTGGCTTCGGTGCCTGAGGATCAACTTTATCTGGTTGATCAGCAAATAAACGCACTGTTTGGTGTGCCTGCCTCTATGGCGCTGCTGGGAGCCATTGAGCGCATTTTTGCAATTCTGCTTCACCTGGCGGCGACGCTGCTGGTGATGCAGGTTTTTGTGCGGCAGCAGCTGCGTTGGCTGGCGGCTGGCATTTTGTGGCACGCCGTTATTGACGGGGTGCTGGTGTATGTGGTTACGCGCTGGGGCGGGGTAACGGCCGAATTGGTGCTGGGTGGTATGAGTTTGATTAGCCTGGCTATCATCTTTGGCCTGCGCCAGCCAGAGCCTGAGGAACCGGAAGTTGTGCCATTGCCTGCGCTAAAACCGCTGGCACCCATAGAAGTTGCCGTCGATTCATTGGATCGCAGCAAATACACGAGTTGAATTCGCATAGCGAATAAGGCTAGAGATAAATATGATTGAGACAACCAATTTAACAAAAAAGTTTGGCGATAATACGGCCGTTGATCGCTTGACAATCTCCATTCCTGAAGGCGAAGTGTTTGGCTTTTTGGGGCCAAACGGGGCGGGGAAGACCACAACGGTGCGCATGTTGGCCGGTTTGATTTCGCCTACAGCGGGCAGCGCCACGCTGCTGGGGCACAAGTTGGGCGAGGCGGACATTGAGATTCGGCGCAACGTGGGCATTCTCACTGAAACGCCCGGCATGTACGAGCGGCTTTCTGCCCTCAAAAACCTCACTATTTATGCCCGACTTTATGAAGTCAAAGATATCGATGGTCAGGTTGAAAAATATTTGAAGATGCTGGGTCTGTGGGATCGACGGCATGATGCCACCGGCACTTTTAGCAAGGGAATGCGCCAAAAGCTGGCCATTGCTCGCGCCTTGCTGCATGAGCCACGCATTCTCTTTTTGGATGAGCCAACGGCAGGTTTAGACCCGGAAGCCTCGCGGCTGGTGCGTGATTTTGTGGGCGAGGTGAAAGGGCAGGGGCGCACCATCTTCCTCACCACCCACAACTTGGATGAAGCGGACCGTTTATGTGACCGTATTGCCGTCTTCAAGACGCGCCTACAGGTGTTAGATACGCCTGAGGGATTGCGCAAACAGTTGTACGGCCGTCAGGTGGTGTTTCATCTGGCTCATGAAGCCGCGTCAGGGCTGCCTGTTTTGCAAAATCTGCCCTTTGTTAAAAAGATTGATGCGGTAGATAACAAACTGGTTGTCGCAGTTGATGATCCTGAAGCGCATAACGCGGAAATGATTCGCCTGTTGGTGAACAATGGCCAGGAGATCCAGTTTGTGGGCGAGCTGCGCCATTCTTTGGAAGAAATCTACCTACAGCTGATTAGTCGGGAAGCTGTGGAGGAATCGAATGGACAAAATTAAAACGATTATTGATAAAGAGTGGGCTGAAGTATTTAAGAATAAGCTGGTGCTCTTTTCTGTGGCTTTTTTGCCTTTGATGCTAACAATCCTGCCGTTGATTACCATTTACTCTATGCAGGGCCTTTCGCCTGAAGAAATGGGCTCGACGCAAAATGCACCGGATGCCTTTTTTGGCGATGCCTGTATTGGGCTAAATGAAGTGGACTGCACGATGGTTTATATGCTCAATATCTTTACGCTGCTGTTTATGATTTTGCCCGTGATGGTGCCGGTAACCATTGCTGCGTACAGCATTGTCGGCGAAAAATCGACGCGCAGCCTGGAGCCATTACTCGCCACGCCCATCACCACAGTGGAACTACTTATAGGCAAGGCGGCTGCGGCCGTTTTGCCTGCTATTGTGGTTACCTGGCTTTCTTTTGGTATTTATGTGGTGGGGGTGCGCTTCATGACAAATGAGGTGGTCTTTGCCCGAATGATCGACCCGATGTGGCTGCTTGCTGTCTTCATCGTTGGGCCGCTGTTGGCCTTGTTTGCGGTGTGTGCGGCCATGATGGTCTCATCCCGCGTGTCTGATCCACGCACGGCTGAACAGCTCTCGGGGGCAGTGGTGCTGCCCGTGATTCTCGTAATGATGGGGCAGTCGTTTGGCCTGTTTTTGCTGAGCCAGGATTTGATTGTGGTAACGGCCGTTGTCCTCGTATTTCTGGATATTTTGATGATGTACCTAACAATTAAACTGTTTCAGCGGGAAGCCATTTTAACGCGCTGGAAATAATTCGCATAGCCATATACTGAACAACAAAAACTAACAACAAGGAAGTCATAAATGCAAAGTAGGGAAGGTGCGTGTTGAATTTAGCTGGACTCAAAATTGGACACGCCACTGATGAACAGTTTCACACAGGTTGTACCGTTTTTCTTTGCCCACCAAACACCGTGGCCAGCGTCGATGTGCGCGGTCCGGCACCGGGTAGCCGTGAAGCGGTGCTTTTGCAGCCAGACAAACCCATTCCGTTTATCCAGGCAGTCATGCTAACTGGTGGCAGCGCCTTTGGCCTGGCCACGGCAGATGGCGCTATGCGCTATCTGGCCGAATTGGGTATTGGCCACACAACCCCTATTCGGCCTGTGCCGTTGGTGCCAACGGCCGTTGTCTATGACCTGTTTATGAATGATGGACAGCGCACGCCGGATGCCGCCATGGGCTACCAAGCCTGCCAAAATGCCAGCGATGCCAATGTGCCCCAAGGCAATGTGGGTGCAGGGGCTGGGGTTACCGTAGGCAAATGGGGTGGTTTCCAAACAATCATGAAAGGGGGCTTTGGCCTGCACAGCGTCGAGGTGGATGGCGTGGTTGTGGGGGCCGGGGCTGTAGTGAATGCCATTGGCGACGTGGTTAATCCAGATGGCACGGTGTTGGCAGGCGCACGGCAGGCAAACGGCCGTTGGCTAGTAGAAACCAATCCATACCGCCAATTCCCTTCATTGCCACAAACCCCTGTGGGTACCAACACCACCCTGGTGGTGCTGTTTACCAACGCCAAATTGAGTAAAATTGAAGCACATCGCCTGGCCCAGCGAGCACATGATGGCTTTGCCATTGCTATCCGGCCAGTGCACACTACCCACGATGGCGACACCGCCTATGCTCTGGCTACCGGGCAGGTAGAAGCCTCGTTTGATTTGGTGGCCAATGTGGCGGTGGAAGTGGTTGCTGAAGCCATTCGTAACGGGGTGCGCCACGCGCAATCGGTTAGCTTGCTGCCCGGTTTGGCTTCAGAAAAAGGTCAATGACATTTCGCGTCGATTTGGGCACGTTTCGTCACTTGGCGAACGGCCGTACCCATAACAAAATACAACGCGAGAAGAGAATCAATGAGGAGACTCGATGATGCAGGAAATGAATTTTAAAAAATATGACAAAGTCGTAACCGCAGATGAGATTGTTTTAGGCGAGCTGTTACGCATCCACCATCGCGAAGACGAAGCAGAAATAAACCCCGAACTGCGCCTGTACGCCAGCTATCTGGAAGTATGGAGCGTTGAATTTGGCGGGCACAGCTACATTCCGACTGACTTTATTGATGAGTATGATGCTGCGGCAAGAAAGATTTATCTGACTGAAACGATGAGCACGGTTCAGGAAGAAACCTGGGATCGTACGCCCAGCTTCATCGCCGGACGCCACAGCCGACGCGAAGAGCTGCCCGTTCAAGGGATAGAATCCATCGTATAACAGTTTTGTCTGCGGTTCGAGGGAGAAACCGCAATGACAACTGAACACATTGGTTTTAATGTAGATGCGCTGGTGCCCAAAGCAATGGCGCATAAAGCAGAAGCAGCGGGGGTTGCCAAAGCAACGCTTGGTCCTTTTCGAATGTTTGCCCTGGCTGTGTTGGCTGGGGCTTTTATCGCTCTGGGCGCCATTTTTGCAACCACCGTTACTACGGGCAGCACCCTCTCATTTGGCCTTACCAAGCTGCTCGGCGGGCTGGTCTTTTGCCTGGGGCTAATTCTGGTGGTTGGGGCCGGAGCCGAACTGTTCACCGGCAATAATTTAATTGTGCTGGCCTGGGCCGATCGCAAAATCACCACCTGGCAAGTCCTACGCAACTGGATCATTGTGTATTTGGGCAATTTTGTCGGCTCGGTGGCAACGGCCGTTATGATGTTTTTCAGCCGCCAGTACACCTTTGCCAATGGAGCCCTCGGCCAGAACGCCCTTAACATCGCCAACGGCAAAGTGAATTTGGAATTTGGGCAAGCGCTGGTGCTGGGCATTATGTGTAATGCGCTGGTGTGCCTGGCGGTGTGGCTGTGCATGGGTGCCCGCAGCGCCACCGATAAAATTCTGGCGATCATTTTCCCCATCACCGCGTTTGTGGCCGCTGGGTTTGAACACAGCGTGGCCAACATGTATTTCATTCCCATGGGTTTGCTCATCAAGGCGGGCGCACCAGCAGAGTTTTGGGAAGGGATTGGCAGTACGGCCGTATCCTATCCCTCTCTCACCTGGGGCAACTTTTTCCTGGTTAACCTGCTGCCGGTCACCATTGGCAACATCATTGGGGGCGCGCTCATGGTCGGTTTGGCTTACTGGTTTATCTACCTGCGGCCTTCCTGGACAGGTGCCCAATCGTTTGATTAATGGGCTTTACAACAATCGCATAGTCAGTAAACAGTTTATGACATTCCTCACAACGATATGGGCACTTCTTCACTAAAGAAAATGGGGTGAAGAGGGCATACTTCCATTGTTGGATTATTGTCTTGAACGTTAATAAACCATCAGGCTGTCCAGGTTTCTGGCCAGCTTTTTTTGTTCCCAGAGAATGCTGCCAACCCTAAAATCCCACACTTGTTGGCAGTGTTTCCACTATTTCCTATTCTCTAAGCAACATGGAGGTTTCATTAAATGGCTACTGGACGTATTGTCATAGATGCCGAACGTTGTAAAGGGTGTGAACTGTGCCGCCCCGCTTGTCCCCAATCTGTTATCCAACTGGCAGATAGCCTCAACACAAAAGGATACCGCCCCGCTGCGTATGTCGATGCGGCACACGCGTGTACCGGCTGTGCTTTGTGTGCGGTGGTCTGCCCGGATGGTTGCATCACAGTGTTCCGCGACATCCCCTTAAAACATATTAATCATCATAAGCAGGAGGCGATGGCTCATGTCTAAGCAACTGCTGAAAGGAAACGTAGCTTTTGCCGAAGCGGCCGTTCGTGCTGGCTGTGAAGCATATTTTGGTTATCCCATCACGCCCCAGACAGAATTGCTGGAGCATATGTCCAAACGAATGATCGAGCTGGACCGCGTCTTTTTGCAGGCAGAAAGCGAAGTGGCGGCAATCAATATGGTGTACGGTGCCGCCGCCGCTGGCGTGCGCGTCATGACCTCTTCCAGCAGCCCCGGCATTAGCCTGATGCAGGAAGGCTTCAGCTACATTGCTGGTTCTGAAGTGCCCGTGGTCATCATCGACGTGATGCGCGGCGGGCCGGGTTTGGGCAATATTCAACCCAGCCAGTCAGATTACAACCAGGTGACCAAAAGCGCCGGACATGGCGATTTTCATCCCATCGTGTTGGCTCCCGCCAATGTGCAGGAAGCGATTGATTTCACGGTGCTGGCCTTTGATTTAGCCGACAAATACCGCACGTTGGTCTTTGTGGTGGCAGATGGGGCCATCGGCCAGATGATGGAACCGGCAGAACTCCCCCCGATGCGTGACCTGCCTGTGGAACGGCCGTCTTGGGCCTTAACCGGTGCCAAAAACCGCGAAAGAAACCTGGTGAACTCGCTCTACATGGGTGCAGATAACCTGGAACTGCTCAACCAGACCTTGCAAACCAAGCTGAACCTCATCCAGCAGCAAGAAGTGCGGTATGAAACCCAGTTTGTGGAAGATGCTGAGGTGGTTTTGGTTGCTTTTGGGACAGCCGCACGCGTGGTGCAAACGGCCGTAAAGCGTTTGCGCGATCGTGGTTTGCCAGTGGGGTTGTTCCGCCCCATCACCTTGTGGCCTTTCCCGGAAAAAGAGCTGGCTGACGTAGCCCAAAAAGCCAAAGCGCTGTTTGTTGTAGAGATGAACGCTGGCCAAATGCTGCACGATGTGCGCATGGTGGCGGGCATTCACAAGCCAGTCAAATTCCTGGGACGCATGGGCGGCCGCATTCCGCTGCCCGAAGAAGTTGAACGCGAGACTGAAGCACTGCTGGAGCAATTAGCTACCACTGCCTAATTTCTAGGAACGTAAATCAACAGATTTCGCAGATTCATAGGTTTTTCTCCGTGTAGCTCTGTAATTTCTCTGTGAAACTCTGTGTTCCAGATTTTTTAAGGACCCACAAATGGACACTTTAATTCAAGAACAAGAACAAGTCACCCTTAAACCATTAGAAAAAATCACTTACGAACGGCCGTCTAGCCTGTGCAACATCTCTACCCACTACTGCCCTGGTTGCACCCACGGCACCGCCCACCGGCTGGTTGCCGAAGTAATCGACGAGCTGGGCATTTTGGAAGATACAATTCTGGTTTCTTCCGTCGGCTGTTCCGTTTTCTCTTACAATTACTTCAATGTGGATGCTTGTGAAGCCGCCCACGGCCGTGCCCCGGCAATGGCCACCGGCGTCAAGCGGGTTAATCCCGACAAAATCGTTTTCACCTACCAGGGGGACGGCGATCTGGCCTCCATTGGTACGGCCGAAATCATTCACGCCGCCGCCCGTGGCGAGAAAATCACCGTCATCTTCATCAACAACGCCATTTACGGCATGACGGGCGGGCAAATGGCCCCCACCAGCCTGATTGGCCAGAAAACCACCTCATCACCCTTTGGGCGTAACGCCGATCTGACGGGTAAACCAATGCACATGGCGGAACTGCTGGCCCAATTACCCGGCGTGGTGTACAGCGCCCGCCGCAGTTTGCATGATGCGCGTCATGTGCTGCAAGCCAAAAAAGCAATCCACACGGCCTTCCAGGCGCAAATCGACAATCTGGGCTTTAGCGTAGTAGAACTGCTCTCCAGCTGCCCCACCAACTGGGGCATGACGCCCAACGACGCCCTCAAATGGGTAGAAGAGGAAATGGTGCCGTTTTACCCGCTGGGCGATTACAAAGTGGATGAACGCCTGCAAGGCAAAAAAGGAGCGCATTCATGAGTACCCCCTGGCATCATCGTTACGCTCAGCGCACCCAGCGCATGGGCAGCTCTATGATTCGTGAATTGCTCAAGCTGACCCAGCGACCCGAGATTATCTCGTTTGCCGGTGGCTTGCCTGCCCCAGAAATGTTCCCGGTAGAGGAATTTGAAGCCGCCAGCAGCCGCGTGTTGCGGCAGCACGGCAGCCAGGCGCTGCAATACAGCACCACAGAAGGCTACTTGCCCCTGCGCGAACTAATCGTGGAAAAAATGGGTCGATATGGCATTGAGGCGTCGGTGGATAATGTGCTGATTACCAGCGGCTCGCAGCAGGCGCTGGACCTCATCGGCAAGCTGCTCATCAACCCCGGCGACCTCATTTTGACGGAACGGCCGTCTTATCTGGGCGCACTTCAGGCATGGCGGGCTTACCAGGCTGAATTCAGCACCGTGCCGATTGACGACGACGGGCTGCGGGTAGATTTGCTGGAAGAAGCGCTTTGCGGCGGTCCCAAATTTATGTATGTGCTGCCCAACTTCCAAAATCCAGGCGGCGTCACGCTTTCCTACGAGCGGAGGCTCAAGCTAATTGACATTGCCGATCATTACGGCGTGCCCATCATCGAGGATGACCCGTACGGCGAGCTGCGCTTTGAAGGAGAACATCTGCCGCCGCTGGTGGTGTTGGATGCAGATAAGCTAAACGGCCGTCAATACACCAATCAAGATGATCATCACAGCTATTTCAAGGGCAATGTCATCTACATGAGCACCTTCTCCAAGACGCTGGCTCCCGGCTTGCGCTTGGGCTGGATTGTGGCCCCGCAGAGCGTCATTCAGCATTGCATCATGACCAAGCAGGGCATGGATTTGCACACCAGTTCCTTTGTGCAGATGGTGGCGTACGAAGTAGCCAAGGATGGTTTTTTAACCGAACACGTCCGCAAAATTCGCGAGGTGTACCGCGAGCGGCGCGACATCATGCTGGCAGCGATGAGCGAACATTTCCCGCCCGGCGTCACCTGGACACGACCGCAGGGTGGTCTGTTCCTGTGGGTGACGCTGCCGGAAGGGTTAGATAGTACGGCCGTTCTTGAACAAGCCATTGCCAATAATGTGGCCTTTGTGCCCGGCGAAACGTTCTACCCCAACAGCGACAGCCACAACAGCTTCCGCCTCAACTTCTCCAATGCCCGTCCTGAAGAAATTGAGGAAGGCATTGCTCGGTTGGGACAAGTGCTGCAAGCCGTGCTGGACCCAGCGCCAGCTTTGGCTTTTTAGAAAATGATCATTCATTTTCCCGGAAAATAATTAGCTGATTGCGTGAAAAACAGTTTGGCATTTTCCGGGAAAATCGTAATTTGAGGATACAAAAATGGAAACTTCAATTGTTATTTCCGGTTTTGGCGGACAGGGAGTCTTGTTTGCGGGTCAGTTATTGGCGTATGCGGGGATGGATAACGGCCGTTTCGTCACCTGGATTCCCTCGTATGGGCCAGAGATGCGCGGCGGTACCGCCAACTGCACCGTCATCGTCAGCCATGATCCGGTGGGCGCGCCCATTGTGGCCCAACCAGACATTGCCCTGGTGTTCAACCAACCTTCCTACGACAAGTATGCGCCGCTGGTCAAATCCGGCGGCTTGCTGGTGGTCAACAGCAGCATCGTTACGCCAGAGGTGTCACGAGCGGATATCAACCTGGTGCAAATTCCCGCCAACGAAATTGCCAATGAATTTGGCACCGCCAAGATGCTGAACATGGCCATGATTGGGGCGATGCTGGCTCATCATGACGTGCTGCCGGTCACGGCGCTGGAGGCAGCGCTGCGGGATCATCTGCCGGAGGCCAAGCAAAAGTTCTTGCCCAGCAACCTGGATGTGCTGCACGAGGGCTTCCGCGCGGCCACACAGATGACGCAACCTGCCTAAAATTTAGCCAATTTGTTTTTTTGCGAGCCTGGCAGTGGTTTATGTACCACTGTCAGGCTTTTTTGTTGGGAAACGGCCGTACCTCAAATTTCCTTCTCGTAATCTCTAATCCTCCTTGACAATTCGCTCGCTACGCATTAGCATTTAACTACTTAGTTAAATAGTTAACCAGGAGATTGTGAAACCTGTGAACGATACGCTTAGCCTGACGTTTTCTGCCCTGGCCGACGCCACCCGTCGGGCCATGCTGGACCGGCTTGCCCAGGGTCCAGCCACAGTCAAGGAGCTTGCCGAACCGTTCGCCATCAGCTTGCCGGCCATCTCCAAACATTTGAAGGTTCTGGAACATGCCGGGCTGATTGAGCGGGGGAGGGAAGCACAGTGGCGCCCGGCACAGCTGCAAGCCGCGCCATTGAAGGATGCGGCCCAATGGCTGGAGAGTTATCGTCAGCATTGGGAAGAAAATCTGGATCGCCTGGACGAATATTTACGAAAGCTTCAAGAGGAACAGAAAAGTTAGTGTAGTCACCTGGTCAAGCCAAAAGGAAAATACGGAATGACAAATAGGACAAAAGATCGGGAGATCGTTGTGACACGGCTGTTCGACGCCCCGCGCGAACTCGTCTTTGCCGCGTTTACGGAACCAGAGCATATTGAACAATGGTGGGCGCCCAAAGGAGCGACAACACACGAAATGGACGTAAAACCTGGTGGTCTTTGGCGTTATAGCCAGCCCATCCGGGGTACGGATCAGCCCTTCAAGGTTGAATTTATCGAAATTATCAAGCCAATACGGCTAGTGTACGACTATGGAACCGACTCGGCTAACGCGTCTGAACCCGCTCGCACCACCGTGACCTTTGAAGAAGAAGATGGAAAAACCAAGGTTACTTTGCAGCTGATGTTTGCTACTGCGGCCGAGCGCAAACAAGCAGTAAAATATGGTGCAATTGTTGGTGCCATGCAGGCACTGGAAACGCTCGCTGATTATCTGACCAAAGCATAGGTGAAGCAATAATGGCTCAAGAAAAAGTCCAAGAATATATTGAGATTCGTGGCGCACGCGAAAACAATTTAAAAAACATCACGCTGCGCATTCCCAAGCGCAAAATTACCGTTTTTACGGGCGTGTCTGGCTCTGGCAAATCATCCATCCTGTTTGACACCATTGCTACCGAAGCGCAGCGCCAGCTGTATGAAAACTTTAGCATGATGGTGCGCACCTTCCTGCCGCGCTATTCGCAGCCGGATGCCGATTCGATTCGGAACCTGGGTATGGCCATTGTGGTGGACCAAAAGCGTTTAGGTGGCGGTTCGCATTCGACCATGGGTACGATTACAGATACTTACACCTTGCTGCGCCAGATCTTTTCACTTATTGGTGAACCATTTATTGGTTATGCCAATGCTTTTTCCTTTAACGAACCCATCGGGATGTGCCCAGAGTGCAATGGGCTAGGGCGTAAATTGCAGCCAATCGTGGAAAAATTTTACGATCCAGCTAAATCGCTGAACGAAGGGGCGCTCCAGGGACCAATCTTTGATGAGAGCATCTACCCGACCAGCGGCTTCTTTGACAATGACAGGAAGCTTGGCGATTTTAGCGAGGCGGAGATGGATTTGCTCCTGCACGGTGAGGAGCAGAAGTTTGAATATGACGGCATGAATCGTACCTATCGCGGCGTGATCACCAATTTCAGCCGTTCCTACATCGAACGCGACCTGAAAACACGCTCGGAGAAAACGCAAGAAAAAATCAGGCAATATCTCATCGAAGGTCCTTGCCCTGCCTGTAAAGGGGGACGCCTCAACAAGTCTGTGCTGAGCTGTAAGGTGAACGGCCGTAACATCGCCGAACTTTCTGCTATGGAGGTGGGGGACCTGATTGGGGTGATTAAGGAGATCGACGACCCGGCAGCCCAAGAGATTGTGGAAGACCTGGTGCGTCGCCTACAAAATTTGATTGACATCGGCCTGGATTATTTAACGCTCAACCGGGAAACCGATACGCTTTCCGGTGGCGAATCGCAGCGCGTGAAGCTGGTGAAGAACCTGGGCAGCAGCCTGATCGACGTGATGTACATTTTTGACGAGCCGAGCGTGGGTTTGCATCCTCAGGACATACACCAGCTCAATGAAATGCTGCAAAAACTGCGCGATAGAGGAAACACGGTGCTGGTTGTGGAGCACGATCCTGACGTAATCAAGGTGGCAGATCACATTGTTGACCTTGGCCCGCACGCCGGCACGCAGGGTGGCGAAATTGTCTATGAAGGCGACTACGGTGGCCTGCTGAAGGCAGATACGCTAACGGGCAAGTTCATGAAAGAGGAAATGCCCATCAAAGAGGCATTCCGGCAGGCTAAAGGGCAGTTCACGTTAAGCAAGGTGAACCGCAATAACCTGAAGAACGTAACTGTGGACATCCCCAAAGCGGTGCTGACGTTGGTGACTGGGGTGGCTGGCTCCGGCAAGAGCTCACTAATCAGCGAGGCATTTGTGTCGCAATTTCCCGAGGCGATTGTGGTGGACCAAACGGCCGTTGGCACCAATCCACGCTCGAACCCAGCCACCTACACAGGCATTATGGATGATGCGCGCAAGGCATTCGCCAAGGCCAATAATGTGAACGCCGGCTTGTTTAGCTTCAACTCCAAAGGCGCCTGCGAAAATTGCAACGGCCTGGGCGTGGTGTACACCGATTTATCCTTCTTTGAAAGCGTGAAATCCCCCTGCGAGGTGTGTGGCGGCAAGCGTTTTAAAGATGAGGTGCTGGCGTACAGACTAGACGGGAAATCCATCGTTGATGTATTGGATATGACCGTGCAGCAGGCGCTGGACTTTTTCACCATTCCCGAGATTACCCGGACGCTGCAAACGATGAGCGATGTTGGCTTACACTACCTGACATTGGGCCAGCCGCTCAATACACTTTCCGGCGGCGAATGCCAGCGCATTAAGCTGGCCAGTGAGCTGCACAAGAAAGGCAGCATCTACGTGATGGACGAGCCTACGACCGGCTTGCACAAGTCGGACACAGCGCACCTGTTGGAACTGATGAACAAGTTGGTGGATGGGGGCAACACCGTCATTGTGATTGAACACAACATGGATATGGTGCGCAACGCCGATTGGGTTATTGATATGGGACCGGAAGGCGGCAGCAAGGGTGGGGAGGTGATGTTTGCCGGTACCCCTGCTGACTTAAAGCAGTCCAAGCAGTCTATCACGGCGCGGTATGTCTAATTGAGAAGTTAGTCGAAGTTCGTTAAAGATTGGACCATTTTTGCTCACGACGAAAGCCAGTTTAGCAAAGTAAATGGTCCAATCTCTGGTGTAACTAATTAAAAATAACCTAGCTGGTGGGCAACGGCCGTTAACTCATCCCTGAATTCCGGCGCAGAAATGCTAATCAATGCTTTGGCTCGCTCCCGAATGGATTTGCCGTACAGGTTGGCTACGCCATGCTCGGTTACCACGTAATGCACGTCGTTGCGGGTGGTGACCACGCCCGCGCCTTCGTTGAGCATGGGCACGATGCGGCTCACCTTGCCGCCCATCGCCGTGGAGAGGCAGGCAATGATGGGCAAGCCCCCTTTGGAGCGCGCTGCTCCGCGAATGAAGTCAATCTGCCCGCCAACGCCGCTGTAAAAGCGGGGACCAATCGAATCGGCGCAAACCTGGCCGGTAAGGTCAATTTGCAGTGCGGCGTTAATGGCCACCATTTTCTCATTTTGGGCGATGTTGAACGGATCGTTTACGTAATCGGTGGGGTGCATTTCGATAAGCGGATTGTTGTCGATGAAATCATACAGCCGCTGGGTGCCAAAGAGAAAGCCAGCCACGATTTTGCCGGGATGGAACGTCTTGCGAGCGCAGGTAATGACCCCATTTTCCACCATTTCAATGACGCCATCGGAAAATAGCTCGGTGTGAATGCCCAAATCTTTGTGGTTGCCCAGGCAATTCAAAACGGCGTCGGGAATGCTGCCGATGCCCATTTGCAACGTGGCGCCATCGGGAATCATTTCGGCGATGTATTCGCCGATCTTCGAATGGCCTTCCGAACTGCCGCCCTGTGGGGATTCTGGCAGCGGGTAGTTGGTTTCGATGATGTGATGCAGGCGGCTGACATGGATGAAGCTGTCGCCATGGGTGCGGGGCATTTGCTGGTTCACCTCGGCGATGATGATCTTGGCGGATTCGGCGGCGGGTTTGGTGGTGCCCACCTCCACGCCAAAGCTGCAAAAACCGTGCTCATCCGGTGGGGAAACGGAAATCAGGGCCGCGTCAATAGGCAGGATGCCGTTTTTGAACAAGCCGGGAATCTCCGACAAAAAGATAGGGGTGAAGTCAGCCCGGCCTTCGGCGACGGCTTTGCGCACGTTGGAGCCGATAAAGAGGGCGTTGACGCGGAAGTTTTCGCTGTATTCCGGGGCAACGTAGGGCGCTTCGGCAAAGGTGAGGATGTGGGTTAGCTCCACATCGCGCAAATCGGGTGCTTTTTCGGTGAGCCCCTGGGTGAGCAGCACCGGCACGCCAGCGCCACCGCCCACGTACAGGCGGTGACCGGATTGAATGTGGCTAAGTGCCGTTGAAACGTCGGTTACTTTGCGACGGTAGATATTTTCCCAATTCATAGTGAATCTCATTTTTTAACCGCGGCGGGCGCGGAGAACGCGGAGATAACAACTCTGCGATTTGTTTTTAGATGGTTTTGCCCAGTGCCTGGGCGACTTCTGGATGAACCAAACGGCCGTTTACCAACGTCACACCCCGGGCCAAGGCAGGCATTTGTTCACTGGCTGCCTGCAAATCCTCGTCGCCAACGGCGAGCAAGTAGGGGAGGGCGGCGTTGGTGATGGCATAGCTGGTGGTACGGCCGTATGCCGCCGTCATGTTGGGCACGCAGTGATGAATGATGCCCTCGGCCACAAAGGTGGTGTTGCGCAGCGTGGTCGGACGGCTAGTTTCAACACAGCCGCCCTCGTCAATGGCGTAGTCGATGATGACAGAGCCGGGCCGCATTTGCTTGACCATTTCGCGGGTAACCACGGTGGGCGCACGGCGGCCAGATTTGGAGGCTGCACCGATCAACACATCAGCAAAACGAGCCGCTCGCTTCAGGTTGAGTTCATTGGCAAACATAGTGGTGATACGGCCGTTTAACGTGTCGTACAGCCGCTGAAGTTTGATGGGGTCTGTGTCCAGCACGGTGACCTCGGCGCCAACGCCAATGAAGGCGCGGGCCGCATTGGTGCCCAGCGTGCCGCCACCGACGATGACCACAGCGGCTGCGGGCACACCCGGCAAGCCGCTGAGCAAAATGCCGCGCCCATCGTAATCGCTGCGCAGCAGGCGACCCGCCACAATGGGGGCCATGCGTCCGGCGACGATGCTGGCAGGCAGCAACACCGGACGGGTGCCGTCCGCTTCTTCGATTAATTCGTAGGAAACGGCCGTAATTTCGTGTTCCGTGAGCGCTTCTAGCAAATCTGGGGAGGAAACGGGCAGGTGCAGGAACGAAAAAATAGTTTGTCCGGGGCGGAACAGCGTGTGTTCGTCGGCGGTGGGACGGGTAACTTTGGCCACCACATCGGCACGGCCGTACGCTTCTTGAGCCGAGTAGACGATGTGGCCACCGGCATCCCGGTAATCTTCATCAGAAAAGCCTGCGCCGACACCAGCTCCGGCTTCTACATACACCGCGTGTCCTGCGCGGGCCAGAGTAAACACCCCGGCTGGCGACAGGCCCACGCGTGATTCTAAATCACGGACTTCTCGTGGTACGCCAAAATCCATCTTGTACTCCTCTAAAAAAGCGTAACCCTCCCATGGCCTCCGATAATAGTCGCCATCCTGGAAGAACCACGGGAGGGTTAACAGTGTAAAGCAGCGCATGCTGGATGCGCATCGTGGTGAGTATAGAATTTGGGGGCAAACGGCCGTAGTAACAAACGTCACCATTGCCCATGTTCATTGTCACCAGGGGAAGATAGCATCAGGATTCGCCTAGATTGGACCAATTTCAGTTGAGGTTCGTGCAAATCGCTTGCCAGCAAATTGGTCCAATCTTTATCACTCACTGACATCTTGCGGCGGTTGATCCACATTGTCCAGCCATTCGCGCACCAGCTGCACGCCCAGCACTGGCGCGTAAATGGAGCGAGTTGTAGAGACATCGGCATGGCCCAGCAGTTCCTGGACGACCTCCAGCGGCATGCCGTCACGCAGCAGTTGGGTGGCGCGGTAATGGCGAAAATCGTGGGCGGAGAGCGACGGTTCCAGCCGCAGCGCTTTGACCGCCTTCTTGACGACGTTGTGTGCGCCGGATTGCGTGAGGCGCGCCCCGTGGGCGTTGCGGCTGTGGGAGACAAACAGAGCGGGATTGCTATCGGTGCGCTCGCGCAGGTAGGCTTGAAGCGCTTCCTGGGCATAGGGCATGATGTGCAGCGTGCGCGGGCGCTGGCCTTTGCCGATGATGGTGGCGGTTTGGGAACGGCCGTTGCCCACCTGGGTCCGATTAAGCGCCAAAATTTCGGATAGACGTGCAGCTGTGGAGTAAAGCAGCGTCACCAACGCCCGATTGCGCAGCAGCGACAGTCGCCGATTGTACACATCGTTGTGCGGGGGCAGGGGGGTATTGTTGTAGTAGCCGACCACCTGTGGCATCTTCTGGCGCGCCTCGTCCAAATCGACGACGGAAGCGGCCTGATTGCGCTCCACGCGTCGCCGTCTGCGCTGCTGGGCCAGTTTGCCTAGCTGAATGCCCTCGGGTAGCTGATCAATACCGTCCAAAAAGTGGAGATAGTTGAGAACGGCCGCAATGTACGTGGTGGTGGTGGCCATGGCCCGATTGGCCAGCAGCCAGCTGCGAAACGACAGCACATCGGCTGTTTGCAGCGGTGCGGGGTCCAGCGGCCAGGTTTCTGCCAGATCGTGGCACGGACCGTGGGTTTGCAGCCAGTCGGCAAAGGCGCGCAGGCCAGCACGGTACGCGCGCTCAGTGCGCTCGCTGTTAAGCCCAACCTCGCGCAGGAAAAGCGTCAGTTGGGGAAATGGGTGCTCATTGGGGATTTCCCGGTCGGAGCAGGGGAGGGTTTTGTTGTGTTTCTGCGTCATGCTGTGAATTATACCATATACTCGTATTAATAAACATTATCAGGAGTATAAAGTATCACAGAAGAAATGGCAACACCACCATTGACACAACTACGTTGCTAAAGTATCTTTGCACGATAGCCAGTACACTAAAACCCGCTTACAGAAGGCCAAATTATCTGTGACTTCACTAATTACAAATTACACGGTCGAAATCGAAGATTTGGTAGCATTTAACGAAGACTACTTTCTAAAATCGGAAAGTCTCCAAAAAAGATTCCGAAGAGAAAGACTCTTGGTGCTAGCCCCATTTATCCTCGGAGGAATAGTTTTTGCTCTCCCTGCATTCACAGATGACTCAAATTCATCATCTCGTTATTTGCTCGGTATTTTCATATCTCTGCTTTGCGTCGGTCCTGGCTTGCTGATTTATGCTTTCATCCCAAGATCGACCCAGCGCTCTTTAAGAACGAGAGCAAGAAACCTTTATTCCCAAGGCAAAAATCTAGCCTTGTTAGGTTATCAAGAGCTTATTTTAGATTCAAATACTATAACCGTGCGCAATGAGTATTTTGAATGTAAACACACCTGGGAAGTTGTTGAAAAAATGTCTTTAACAGCTGATCATATATTTGTGTATGTTAGCGTGGGATCAGCCATAATTATCCCTAAGCAAGGCATTGATAAACAGCAACTGCGGCATCTAGAAAGTTTTTTGGAGGAAAAACTAAGACTAGGTTAGGATGGGTTCGATCAACACACTCCACCCTGGTGAGAAACGGCCGTTTCTCACCAAAATCACCACAAAATCCTACTATACGAAAGTTCACCCAGCCGAACGACGCATAAGCTCAGCAAATAACTCGGCAATTTCCTCTGTGGACAAATCCAGGGCGGCGTTGCCAAACCATAGTTCGGTCATGGCGTAAGCGGGGATGGGGCTGGGCCGGGTGCCGTGAAACAGCAGCGTTTTTGTTTCGCTGGCAATGTCCAGCAAGGCGTCGTTCAGGCGCTGGCTGTCCCGTCGGAAGTAGACAAAGAGCCGGTTGCAGTGTGGCACCGTCGGCTTGAGTTCAATGCCCTCAATTTGCGAAATCGCCGCCGCAATCTCTACCGTTTTGTCGTAATACGCCTGCATGTTTGGCAAATGTTGCTCCAGTCCCAGCTTGGCCGACAAGACAAAGGGATACATGCGGATCAGGTTGCCACCGTGGCGGCGCTGCCACACCTTCGCTTCGTCGATGAGCGACTTTTCCCCCAACAGCATCGCCCCGGTAATGCCATTGAGCGTTTTGTAAAACGAGACGTAGACGGAATCGAACAGCGCGCAAATTTCCGTGTAGGAACGGCCGTAAAACGGCTGGCATTCCCACAAACGGGCTCCATCCAAATGCACCGCCATCCCCTGCTCCCGCGCATACGCCACCAATTCGGTGAGTTCCTCCCAGGTGGGCAGCATGCCGCCAATTTCCCGCTGCGGCAGCTCGATGAGTAAGGTACCGATTGGCACTTTGACCGCTTTCAGGTCATCCAGCGTCATTAAATAATGCGGATTGCTCACCAGGACGCCGCTGAGCTGGTGCAGTTCGCGGTAAGCGTGCTGTTCGTGCATTTCCAGGTGGCACGTGGGGTGAAAGGCCACCGTCTTGTTGCCGCTGCGGTTGGCGTGGATGCGCAGGGCAATTTGTTGGGCCATGGTACCTGACGGCATGAAAACGGCCGTTTCCTTCCCCAACAGTTGCGCGATCTCTGCTTCAAAATTGGCTATCAGTTCGCCAGCGCCGTAATGATCGCTTCTGGTCTCTGGCGGCGTGAAGGCGGCGAGGTTTGCCAGCATCTCTTGTGGCGTTACGGGGTAATGCCCCCCTACAAAACGGGTACATTGTCGAATAATTTCCTGGCGATTGCGGTCCATAATTTTCCTCTGTATTAAATTGGTTAGGGCTTACGCAAATTGGGCCAATTTTAGCCAGGAATCGGTCACAAGCTCTGAAACTACATTGGTCCAATACTTTTCCGTGCTTAGGGTATCATACCTTAGAATCTATCCGAAAAAGCCACAGAGGAAAAAGAGAGATATGAGAAATGAACCTTCGCCTCAAAATCCTCTGTGCTCTCTGTGGCTAATATTCGGACAGATACTTAATCAAAGGAGGCCTGCCTTGAATTTTACCCTCATTGACCTGACGGAATCTGATTATACGCTCATCCAAAACCTGATTCGCTTTTACGTCTACGACATGTCGGAGTTTATGGGCTGGCCCTGCCCGGAAAATGGCCTTTTTGGCGGCGTGGATGATCAGCCTTACTACTTTGGCCGAATACCAGACAATCCCGATGCGCTCTGGCCGGAGGGCTGGACAGGCCTGGGCTACAAGGTTTTGGTTGATGGCGAGATTGCGGGCTTTTGCCTGGTGCGGCTGTTCAACAAAGATGGGGTGCAGCTCAACGACATCGGTGAATTTTTCATCTTGCGCAAGTTTCGCCGTCACGGTTTGGGCCAGCGGGTAGCGCACGCAGTTTTTGATCGCTTTTCGGGCAACTGGCAGGTGCGCCAGCTGTTAGAAAACCTTCCCGCGCAGCAATTTTGGCGCAAGGTGATAGATGGGTACACAAACGGCCGTTTCATGGACCGCATCGAGCCTATCCCCGACTACGGCGAGATGCAGGTACAGACGTTTACCACGCCAGCGACTTTGTGAGGGAAACGGCCGTTTTTCGCCTACTTAGCCCCCGCTTCCTCAAGCATGGCAATAATTTCCGGGTCTAAAAAATCTTTGTACTGTCCGCTGATGGTGCCGCCAAAGTGCAGCGGCGTTTCGCCTAAATTGCTCGCCGCTGCCACATCTGCCCCTTTTTCAATCAAAATTCTCACCACATCTACCATGCCCGCATTCACCGCTTCAATCAGCACCGGCACCTTCTCAAGGGTGCGTTGGTTGGGGTCAGCGCCAGCATCAATCAGCAGGTAAGCGATCTCAGGTTCGTTGTAGCGCAGCGCGTACTCCAGCGGCGTGTACTTGTATCGTTCCGTCTCAGTCGGATCGAGGCCACGCGAACGGCCGTCTGGGTCATTGCCAGATTCCAGAATGGCCCGCGCCGCCTGAACATCACCTACTTCAATCGCATCGTACAGCTTAGAGTTGCCGGGAAACAGCTCTGGCCCCACGACAACCACGGCAATCAGAAAAAGCAAAATCAACCAGGCAAGCAATCGTGGAAAGGACTTACGTTGTTTTGTCATTTATTTCCTGGCGGCATCGGGGAAAAGACAAACAGGCAGCAGACCGCCAAATCTCCTTACAAAAATTTGGCCGAAATTGTAGTTGGTTCCTATTGAAAAGCGAGAAAGTGCCGCCGACGTTTTTGTGTTGAGGAACGGCCGTTTCCCTTACCCACCTGCTCTGGCTTCTCTGGATTGGACGCCGAAGCCAAAAATCTAGTAAAATAGCTGCAAAGTGTTGTCTGCATTTCTTCTTGGCATAATTTAATCATTCTAACAACAAGAGCAGAAATATGAATACATTGTTACCAATTGGGGCTGGTTTGCTTATCGGGTTTCTGATTGGTTTAACAGGCATGGGCGGCGGCGCCCTCATGACCCCCTTTCTGCTTTTAGTGATGAAACTGAACCCCGTCACCGCCATCGGTACCGATCTGGCTTTTGCCGCTATTACCAAAGTGGTTGGCAGCGCCCAGCATTATCGTCATGGTCATATCTCGCCCAAACAGGTTGCCTGGATGGCTCTTGGCAGCCTACCCTCCTCCTTTGCCAGCGCCCAGCTTGTTCTACGTTTACCGCCACATATTATCCAAACCACCTTGCCTATCATGCTGGGCAGCGTCCTCATTCTCATTGGCGGCATCATCATGGCCCAGGCGCTAGAGCTGATTCACCCGCGCACCAGTGCCGAACTTGTCTGGCCGCGCCCGCTGGCCATGGTTTCCATTGGTGTGGTAGGTGGCTTTCTGGTGGGCATGACCTCTATCGGCGGCGGAACCGTCATCATGGCCCTGCTCATGATCTTTTTTACGATTCCCATTCAGTATCTGGTTGGGCTAGACGTGCTGCATGGCGCGCTGCTGGCCACCGTGGCCGCACTCACCTATGCCATGTCTGGCCAGACAGATTGGTCGCTGGTGAGCCGGCTGCTGATTGGGTCACTGCCAGGGGCCTGGCTGGGTGCGCACGCCATCAACCGCCTGGATCGGCGCGTGGTGCGTACCGTGCTGGCGCTGCTCATTATTGGGGCTGGCGTTAATTTGCTCATTGGGCACTAACGGTTTGGGCGTTGGGTTGAATCGAGTACAATATCATCTAAGCAGAATGTCTTTCACCAAGAATTTTAGGAAGTGAATATGTCTCCAGAAGAGAAACAAGCTGCAACTGTCAGCGCAGAAGATATCGAAGCTATCGTCAGCGGGTATCACAGCAACCCGTTTGCTGTGTTGGGGCCTCATGAAGTGGCCGGAGGATTGGCGATTCGCGCCTTCTTTCCCCAAGCAGAGAATGTGTCTGTCCAAATTCAGAATCAGATGCTCCCCCTCACCCGCCGCCATTGGGATGGTTTTTTTGAAGTTGTCGTACCAGAAGCGACGTTAGGCATGCCTTATCAGTTTCAAGTGTATCGGCATGGCGGGGGTGAATCTCTATACGAAGATCCATATGCTTTTGGCAGCACCTTATCCGACACCGATCGTTACCTGCTGGCAGAAGGCACCCACGAAAAAGCATACGAGCACCTTGGGGCACATCTGCTAACCGTCAACGGCGTTAGCGGGACGCGCTTTTTGGTCTGGGCACCCAACGCCCAGCGGGTCAGCGTCATCGGCAACTTCAACAGTTGGGACGGCCGTCGCCATCCCATGCGTTTTCATCCCGGCAGCGGCCTCTGGGAAATCTTCATTCCCGGCCTGGCCCAGGGTGAACTGTACAAGTACGAAATCAAAACCAACTACAAAGATTACACCGTCGCCAAAGCAGACCCGGTAGCCTTTGCCAGCCAGATGCGCCCCGACACCGCTTCGATGGTCTGGGAAATCAATAACCACAGCTGGCAAGACAACGCCTGGATGGAAAATCGCCAGCAGCACAACGGGCTCAACGGCCCCATCTCCATTTACGAACTGCATCTTGGCTCCTGGAAACTCAAAGACGGCTGGGAATGGCTCACCTACCGTGAGCTGATTGATGAACTGATCCCTTACATCAAAGAGATGGGCTACACGCACATTGAGCTGCTGCCCGTGGCCGAACATCCCTTTGACGGTTCCTGGGGCTATCAGGTGACCGGCTATTTTGCCCCTACCAGCCGCTTCGGCACCCCCGATGACTTTATGGCCTTCGTAGATGCCTGTCATCAGGCAGATATTGGCGTCATTTTGGATTGGGTTCCGGCTCACTTCCCGATGGACCAACACGGCCTGGGCTTTTTCGACGGCACGCATCTCTATGAACATGAGGACCCGCGCCTGGGCGCTCATCCTGATTGGGGCACCTATATTTTCAATTTCGGCCGTAACGAAGTCCGCCAATTCCTGATTAGCAACGCGCTTTTCTGGCTGGACAAATACCACATCGACGGCCTGCGCGTGGATGCCGTGGCCTCCATGCTCTACCTGGATTTCTCCCGCGAGGATGGCGAATGGCTGCCCAACCGGTATGGTGGTCGGGAAAACATTGAGGCGCTGCAATTTTTGCGCACCTTCAACGAACGTGTTCACGCCCTGTACCCCCATACCCTCACCATCGCCGAGGAATCCACTTCCTGGCCCGGAGTCACCCACCCCACCGACGGCAATCCGCAAAATCTGGGGTTTGACTTGAAGTGGAACATGGGCTGGATGCATGACACGCTGCGTTATTTCAAAAACGACCCCGTTTATCGCGCCTATCATCAAGGCTCGCTGACGTTTTCCATGCTGTATGCTTTTAGCGAAAAATTCGCCCTGCCCCTCTCTCATGATGAGGTGGTGCATCTGAAAAAGAGCCTGCTGGATAAAATGCCAGGGGATCTGTGGCGAAAGTTCGCCAATCTGCGCCTGCTGTACAGCTACATGTGGGGACATCCTGGCAAAAAGTTGCTCTTTATGGGCGGCGATATCGGCCAGTGGCAGGAGTGGAGCGAGGCCCGCAGCCTAGATTGGTACCTGTTAGAAAACAAAGAGCATCAGGGTCTGCACGATTTTGTAAAGGCGCTTAATCATCTTTACCTTACGGAACCGGCTCTTTATGAAGAAGACAACAGCTGGGAAGGGTTCCAATGGCTGGATTTCCGCGATGCGCAGCGCAGCCTTCTTTCGTTCATGCGTGTTGCGCCGGGCAAAAATGAAATATTGCTTGTGGGCCTAAACTTTACGCCCGTCGTGCGTGAAGGCTATCGTTTGGGCGTGCCGCAGCCGGGCATCTACCGTGAGCTGCTCAACAGCGATGCGGCCCAATTTGCCGGCAGTGACGTTATTAATGAAGGCAAGTTTGTTGCTGAGGAAATACCCTGGCACGATCAACCGTATTCGATTGTCATCACCCTGCCTCCGCTTGGCGGCACTTTTCTGAAAAAAGCGGATTAAAGTGATGAAACCGGAACAAGATGCTTTTGGAAAAGGGGTGTACGACCATTTCAGGGGTGAGCCGGTCATCGAAATTATTGAGCGAGATGATGGGCATATTGGCATTTCTGGTGGGGCAGCCGCTTATTTTAGACCTGTAGACGAGTGGACGGATAACCAAACGGCCGTACTCTCGCTGATCCAAGGTCGTGTTTTGGACGTAGGTTGTGGGCCGGGCCGCGTATGCCTTTTCCTGCAAGAAAAAGGGTACGAAGTCACTGGCATCGACAACTCCCCGCTGGCGATCAAAACGGCCCAACTACGCGGCGTTAAGGATGCTCGCCTGCTATCAATTACGCAGGCAAGCCGCAAAACGTTAGGCGTCTTCGATACGATCGTAATGTTTGGCAACAACTTTGGCCTCTTTGGCAATCCCAAACGGGCAAAATGGCTACTGCGCCGTTTTTACGGGATGACGAGTGAGAACGGCCGTATCCTGGCCGAGTCGCGCAACATCTACAAAACGGACGATCCCGATCATCTTGCCTTCCACGAGCGCAACCGCAAACTGGGACGCTTACCGGGGCAGCTGCGCCTGCGCGTCCGCTACAAAACGATGATTGGTGCCTGGTTTGAATACCTGATGGTTTCCCCGGAAGAAATGGCGGAAATTGTCGCCGGAACAGGCTGGCACATCGCCCAAATTGTGCCGCGAGAAAACGGTGTGGATTATACGGCCGTCCTTGAAAAAGAGCCGTAATGAGCCTCCCCTAAAAACCATTAGATCGTTGAATACTATAAGGAACTATGCTAAATCATCCCCAATTCCCAGTGGAAGAAATTACTGCGCTGCTCAAAGAAAGCCTTCTCTTTAAAGCGCTAAAAGAAAAAGAGCTGGAAACGCTCTGTAATGCCGCAACCGTGCACCATTTTGATAAGGAAAGCTACCTTTTTCATGCAAACGATCCGGCCAACCATGTTTTTGTTCTGCTAGAAGGGGTTGTTCATCTAAACCAGCTAACGCCCAAAGGGCAGCAGGTGATCATGCATTACCTGAGCCCAGGCGATGAAATTGGTATTTTGTCCTTATTTCCCGACCAGGTGTATCCAGTAACGGCCGTTGCCGCCGCAAACTGCACCATCCTCAAATGGTCTGGGGAAACAATGTCTGAACTTGTAAAAAAGTACCCTCAAATTGCCCTAAACGCTCTGCAAATGATGACTGAACGGTTTATTACTTTGCAAAATCAGTTTCGTCAACTGGCAACAGAGCGTGTGGAACAACGCATCGCCCGCACCATCCTGCAAATTGCGGCGAAAACAGGCAAAACCGTCAAAAACGGCGTGCGGCTCACCCCTTCACCGTCTCGCCAACAAATTGCAGAAATGACAGGAACCACGCTGTACACGGTGAGCCGTATTTGCAGCCAGTGGGAAAAAGAAAACCTCTTGCAAACAAACCGGCGTTCTTTGCTCCTTAAAAATGAGGAAGCCTTACAAAGAATTGCTGAGGACAACCGTCCCCTGTCCGCCTCCCCCTTTAACGCTTACTAGCCTTGCCTACGCCTACTTCCTCTAAATAGTTTGGGAATAAACGGCCGTTTTTGCGCTAGCGCAAAGAAAAAATCAGCCAGAATGGCTAAACTGCGCCTGGAAGAAAATAGATTCCCAGAAAAAACTGAACTGGAGGAAAGTTTATGAGTCAAGAAGTATCTACCAATAACAACAGCGCCTTTCGGCTGCTTGTTTTGGGCATCATCGCCGTACTCATTGTGGCCGGGCTTATTCTAGTCATCATGGCCGTAAGCAATGCAGGCACCGAAGCCAGCAGCAGCGAAGAGCGCGTAAATGTGCTGGCAGACAGCGATGACGAATGTGTGCAATGCCACGAACGGAACACACCCGGCATTGTTGAGCAATATGGTCACAGCACAATGGCCGCCGCAGAAGTTACCTGCCGCGATTGTCACGAAGTAGAAAATGGCTACCCTGGTAGCGTAGAGCATGAAGGCACATTCGTGCTGAATCAGCCCACAACCGCCATGTGCGAAACTTGCCATGAAAACGAAGTGGCCCAATACAATCAGAGTCGTCATGGCTTGCCCGCATACGTGGCTTTTGCTGGTTCAGAAGGGCTTAATGATGAATTACAGGCGTTGTATCAAAACATTCCTGAAGGCGGCGCCTTGCCAGAAGTCTTCCGTGCCCGTAATTCATTGCACGTCATCGAAGGGCCAGCTGTAACCAAATTTGCTTGCGAGAGCTGCCACAACATCGGCGCACCAGCGGCTGATGGCTCCATTGGCCAATGCCAGGATTGCCATTTACGCCACGAGTTCAGCCTGGAACAAGTGCGCAAGCCAGAAACTTGTAACGCCTGCCACATCGGTCCCGACCATCCGCAGTGGGAAATTTACCAGGAATCTCCCCACGGCATTGCCTATGCTACCAATGGCCATACCTGGGATTGGGAAGCAGAGCCAGGCACGCTGGACACAACCAACTTCCCTGCACCCACTTGCGCCACCTGCCACATGAGTGGGTTTGGCCCCACGGCCACCACGCATGATGTGGGCGACCGGCTTACCTGGTATTTGGCAGCACCCATTAGCCAGCGCCGTCCCGCCTGGCAAGACAACATGACGCGGATGCAAGGCGTTTGCTCAGAATGCCACAACAACAACTTCATTGAGACATTCTACAGCGATGCGGACAGAGTCGTGGCGCAGGTCAACGCCTGGGTAGCGGAAAGTGATGAGATTATCCAACCGCTCAAAGATAACGGCTTGCTCACCGACCAGCCGTTTGATGAGCCGATCGATTTTGTTTACTTTAACCTGTGGCATCATTGGGGCCGTACCGCCAAGTTTGGCACCTGGATGCAGGGGGCAGACTATGTGCAGTGGCACGGAGCGTACGAAATCTTGCATGAGCGTGCCGAACTGCTGGAAATGGTGAATGACAAGCTGGAAGAAGCTGGTCTGGAACCCATAGACCCAGGTCCACCGGGACCACTGGAAGAATAAATGATAGGATAGCTGGTGAGTCTGATAGCCCACCAGCTATTTTTGGCAAAATAAGCTATGAATTATTTAGCAACAGTTTTTCCAAAAGTTGGCCGCAGGCAGTTGCCAGTCTCCCGTGACCAGGCAATGTTGTTGATGGCGGCCTTTAATGAAATTATGTTGGGGTTGGACACGCTACTGGCGCATGTACTCAACAATACTATCCAGCCGCGTGAGTGGATTCCCATCATTTTTGGCCCGACGGCAGGTGTTTTGCTGCTAGTGGCTGGTTTAATTGCGCTGCGTAATCGGAAAACGGCCGCTTGGTTAGCAACGGCCGTTTTCCTAGCCAGCATCATCGTAGGCGTGCTGGGGGCTTATTTCCACTTTGTGCGCGGCATCTTGCCTTCTGCGCCATTGGGCCAACGCGTAACGTTGCAGCTGCTGGTGTGGGCACCGCCGTTTCTGGCACCGTTTGCCTTTGCCGGGATTGGTGTGTTGGGCATCAGCGCCGCCTGGGAAGAAGTGCCCCACGACAGCGGACGGCTCAAATTGCCCTTTAATCTCATGGTGCAGATGCCCTACAGCAAAACCCGCGCCTACTTCTTTTTGGTGAGTTTAGGCACGCTGGTGGCATTGGTAAGCAGCGTGCTCGATCATGCCCGCCATCCCTGGGACAATCCGTGGCTGTGGCTGCCGCTTGTTGTGGGGGTGTTTGCCACGGCCGTTTCTGCCGGTATGGGTGCAATTAGCCGCAAACTTACGCCAGAGGATGTCACCATCTACATCGCCGCCATGGTGATGCTCATTGTGGTGGGCATGGTAGGCGCGTACTTCCACATTCAGGCCGATCTCACCAGCCAGAGCACCATCGTGCCAGAACGTTTTTTGCGCGGCGCACCGTTTATGTCGCCGCTGCTGTTTAGCAACATGGGTATTGTGGGGTTATTCGCGCTGTTGTCTCCGGAGGAAAACGGCCGTTAACTGACGCTCCTTTTCTAAATTTTCAGGCCAGCAATTGAGCAATTGCTGGCTTTTTTGCGTTTAAAGCGACCCACCAGCCATAGCCAAGATAGAAACAAAAAGCGAATTTTCCCTAGAGGGCTTGAATTATTGAAACAAAATTCCTACTATGAAGTAGTACTGTAGAGGGTATAATCTAACCGAATTGGATTAATAAAATGGAATTTCCAGCACAATACATCCTTTTTCTCGTACTCTCGCCCGTAATTACCATCGTCTCACTGAGTGTGACCTTTATCTTTGCGCGTCGCTACCCCAGCCGTCTGACCCGATCGTTAAGCTACCTCGTCCTCGCAATTGCTGGCTGGCTGATTTTCAATTCACTGGAACTGGCTTCTGCGTCCCCTGAAGCATCGGTTTTCTGGGCCAAAGTGAGTTATGCCTTTATAACCTTGACCCCCGTGTTCTGGCTCGCGTTTGCCCTGCAATACACCAACAATATCCGCTGGCTACAGCCAAAACGTTTTTTCATCTTCTTTCTGGTGCCGGGCATTGTGACACTGGCTGCCTACACGAACGAATTACACCATCTGCTGTGGCGAGAATACATTTTTACGCCTGTCGGCAACTTGCTTGCTTTCAGCGTGGAACATGGTCCTTTTTTCTGGCTGCATATTGTGCATTCGTATATTTTGGTCTTTGTGGCTGCCTTCCTCATCATTCGCCAGGCGCTGCGCACCTTTGCCGTCTACTGGCGTCAGGCAGCCTATTTGATCATCGGTGCGCTTGTCCCTGTGCTGACAAACTTGTTCTATATCGTCAACCCAATTCCAGAGTTGAAAAAGGATTACACACCGATAAGCTTTGCCCTATCGGCATTGATTTTGATCATTGGCGTTGTTCGTGACCAGCTGTTGGATGTGCGCCCAGTGGCGCGCGATCTGCTTGTAGACAGCATGGGCGATCTCATGCTGGCGTTGGACCATCAGGGGCGTGTTATCGATCTAAATCCGGCAGCCGAAACTGCACTACAGCTTGAATCTCACCAAATTGTGGGAAAGGCAGCGACAAACGCACTGGCTGCACATCCTATCCTTTTGCAACATATCGTCGCATCCGGTGAAGTTGAGGATGAAATTAGCTTAAAGTTCCATAACAAGCAGCACTATTATGATTTGCGGATCACACGGCTGTTTAACCGACAAGGGCAGGAGCGTGGTCAGCTAGTGGTGCTGCGAGACATCACGGCGCGCAAAGAGGCCGAAGCGGAGCTACAACATTATGCTGCGCAGCTAGAAGCGCGCAACAAAGAGCTGGATGCTTATGCACATACGGTCGCCCATGATCTAAAGAACCCGGTAACGGCCGTTGTTGGTTATGCTGAATTCCTGCAAGAGATATCAGACGACACCAAAGCAAACGCCATCGCTGAGCGGATCATCCAATCCGGCCACAAGATGCAGAGCATCATCAATGAGCTTCTGTTTTTCTCTGTAGTACGGACAAAAGATGTTGCTGTGGAACCCTTGAAAATGGAAACGATTGTGGCGGAAGCGGCGCAACGTCTGGAAAGCGACATCACAACGCTTCAAGCAGAAATCCTTTACCCGCCGCAATGGCCGGAAGCGTACGGACACGCACCCTGGGTGGAAGAAGTATGGGTCAATTATCTCAGCAATGCGCTGAAGTATGGCGGGCAACCACCCAAGATTGAGCTAGGTGCCGATACGAGCCAAGATGAATGCGAGTCTGCCTCTAACGCCATTCGCTATTGGGTGCGAGACAACGGCAATGGTGTCCCGCCAGATTTGCGCGGACGCCTCTTCACCTTGTTCGACCGGCCGGATGAGGCAATAGGTGATGGGCATGGGTTAGGTTTGTCCATTGTGCATCGGATTGTCACCAAACTGGGTGGAGAGGTCGGCGTAGAAACCCAAGAAAGCACCGGGAGCCTCTTCTGGTTTACGCTGCCATCTGGCGAACATCAGCCCATCGAGCCATAAAAACGGCGACCAGCGCGGCAATTCGCATGGCGGCTCGGACTGGTTTGCGGACGCCAGGGTTAATTTG
The DNA here is from genome assembly GCA_020634565.1 of Ardenticatenaceae bacterium. GTDB lineage: Bacteria > Chloroflexota > Anaerolineae > Promineifilales > Promineifilaceae > Leptofilum. Next base: position 296,646 of record JACKBN010000002.1, on the reverse strand, counting down.
AAACCCGCCTCACAATGGAATAAAATCCAGTTATTGAACACCCCACACATTCCGGGAAGAACCATGACTCCAGAAAGAATAGGACGCTACAAAATTATTGAAGAAATCGCCAGAGGCGGCATGGCGGCCGTTTTTTTGGCAGAAGATCCGCTCATCCGGCGCAAAGTCGCCATAAAGGTGCTCTCAAACCGGCTTTTGGAAGAGGATCCCAATTATTACGACCGCTTCCAACAAGAGGCAGAAACGATTGCCGCGCTGGAACATTCGGCCGTCATTCCCATTTACGATTTCGGCCACCAGGGCGATTTGAGCTACATTGTGATGCGCTACATGCCGGGCGGCACGCTGGAAGATCGCTTGCAAAATGGCGCCCTGCCGCTGGATGAAGTTGGTTTTGTCATGGAGCGCGTTGGCTCTGCGCTGGCCGAGGCGCACGAGAAGGGCATCCTGCACCGGGACATCAAGCCAGCCAACATTTTGTTTAACGGCCGTAATGAACCGTTCCTCTCTGACTTTGGCACCGCTAAAAATTTGCAGGCCGCCAAAGGGATCACCGGCACGGGCGTGATGATTGGCACCGTGGAGTACATGAGCCCCGAGCAAATTCAGGGTTCCAGGGAGCTAGACGGCCGTACCGACATCTACGCCCTCGGCATCGTCCTCTTTTTTATGCTCACCGGGCATCTGCCCTTCAAAGGGGATTCCATCGTCAGCATCGTGATGGCCCACCTAAGCAATCCCGTCCCCAGCGTCCAGGAAGCGATTCCCACCCTCCTCCCCCCCTGGGATGAAATCCTCTACAAAGCCCTGGCCAAAAAGCCAGAAGACCGCTACCAGACGGTGGATGAGCTGGTGCAGGCAGTGAAAGAACTTGTAAAAAGAAGCTAAAAAAGTAATTAGTAATTGGGTCATTAAGTAATTGAGGGCTGAACATCAGCCAATTACCAATTACTCAATTACCCAATTTCGTCCTCCCCAAAGGAAGAATAATGACCCTCCCACTAAACATTAACGGCAAAGATTTCGATATTTCAGCCAGACCCACCGATACGCTGCTGGCTGCGTTGCGCAGCGCGGGCTTTTTTAGCGTGCGTTTTGGTAGTCACGATGGGCAGACGGGTGCAGCGGCCGTTTTGGTTGATGGCCAGCTCGTCAACAGCGATGTCATGCTGGCCGGGCAAGCCGTCGGGCACAAAATCGAGACCGTCGAAGGACTCAATCCCGGCGTCAACGAACTGCACCCCATCCAGAAAGCGTTTGTGGAAACCGGCGCGATCCAGTCTGGTTACAGCACGCCAGCCATGATTTTGGCCGCAAAAGCGCTGCTAGCACAAGAACCCAACCCCATCGAGGCCGAGGTACGCGAAGCGTTTTCCGGCATTTTGTGTCGCGAAACGGGCTACGTAAAGCCGGTCCAGGCGGTGCTGCGCGCCGCCGCCTACCTGCGCGGCGAAGAGGTGCCTCCCTACGATGGCCCGCCCATCATCGACGCTACTTTTTTTGTAGAAAATCCAACCGCGCCCGACGAAGATGCCGGGCCAGAGCTAACCGGTGGCGAGAGCGGGGTACAAACCGAAACCAAACCCAAAACCGACATTTTACTGACTTCTGGCGTGCCGGAAACGGCCGTTGTCGGCAAACCAGAAACCAAAGTGGATGCGGTCAAACTCACCAAAGGCAATCCCGCCTTCGTGGACGACATCGACTTGCGCGGGATGCTGTACGCCAAACTGCTCACCAGCCCGCACGCCCACGCCCGCATTTTGGACATTGATGCCAGCGAAGCGGAAGCGCTGCCCGGCGTGCACGCTGTCATCCATTACAAAAACGTCAAGCGCATCAAGTACGCCTCCGGTGGGCAAAGCTACCCCAACCCGCCGCCGCACGATCAGGTCAGCTTCGACAACAAGGTGCGTTACGTGGGCGATCGCGTCGCTGCCGTGGCTGCCGAAAGCGAAGCGATTGCGGAAGCCGCGCTGAAGCTGATCAAAGTAGAATACAAAATCTTAACGGCCGTTTTCGACGAAAACGAGGCGATTAAACCGGGCGCACCCATCATCCACGACGAAGACGACACTGAGGAAATTCACGACGCCAGCCGCAATATCGTGCACCACATCCAGGCGGAAGTGGGCGATGTGGAACAAGGTTTTGCCGAGGCGGACCATGTGTTTGAGCACAGCTACTACGTGCACCAGGTGCAGCAAACGCCCATTGAGCCACACATCGCCATTAGTTGGTGGGACAGCGACGAACGGCTGGTGATTCGCACCAGCACGCAGGTGCCGTTCCACGTGCGCCGCATGGTCGCTCCGCTGCTGGATTTACCCGTGCGCCGCATTCGGGTCATCAAGCCGCGCATCGGCGGCGGCTTTGGCGTGAAGCAAGAGATGCTTATCGAAGATATTGTGGGGCACCTCACCATTGCTACCGGCCGCCCGGTTCGATTGGAACTGACGCGCAGCGAGGAGTTTCGCAGCAGCCGCACCGCCATCCGCAAAGCATCACCTGGAAAGCGGGTGTCATGGCGGACGGCACGCTGCACTCGATGCAGATGAAAATCGTGGCCAACACCGGCGCGTACGGCACCCACGGCCTGACGGTGCAAACCGTCACCGGCCTGCGCGGCCTGAGCAGCTACAACTGCAAAATCGGGAGTTCGACTGCATCGTCGCCTACACCAATTTGCCCGTCCCCGGCGCGTACCGCGGTTACGGCGGGCCGCAGGCGCTCTTCTCATTGGAATGCCTCATGGATGAGATTGCCGCCGCGCTCAAGCTCGATCCCATCGAATTCCGCCGCAAAAATTGGGTGCAGGCGGGTGACCTGATGCCCATCGCCCCGCTGCTGGGCGAAGGCGAAAAAGAGACGGTCATCACCGTGCCGCTGATTGAATCGTGCGGCCTGAATGAATGTTTTGAGCAGGGCATGAAAGCCATCGGTTGGGAGCGCAAGTTTGAAGCTGGCTGGCACGAGGTGCCCGGCAAACCCCATCTGCGGCGCGGCCTGGGCGCGGCGATGTGCATGCACGGCACGGCCATCCCAGGGCTGGACATGGGTGGCGCGTCGGTCAAAATCAACGACGACGGCTCGTTTAACGTGCTCGTTGGCGCAACGGATTTAGGCACAGGCTCCGACACGGTGCTCAGCCAGATTGCCGCCGAGGTACTGGGCGTGCCGCTGGAGGACATCATCATTTACTCCAGCGACACGGACATGACGCCGTTCGACACGGGCGCTTATGCCAGCAGCACGACATATATTTCGGGAACGGCCGTAAAACGGGCCGCCGAACAGGTAGCCGAGCAAATCAAGGAACGGGCGGCGCTCATGCTGGAATTAGATAGCTGGCACGATATTCGCTTGGAAAATAGACATGCGATTGCGGGAGACGGCCGTAGCGTCAGCATGGAAGCGATTGGCCTGCACAGCCTGCACCAGGACCAGCAGCGGCAAATCATGGCTACCGCCAGCTTTGTCAGCATGGATTCACCGCCGCCGTTTGCCGGACAGTTTGCCGAGGTGGAAGTAGACACCGAGACTGGCCAGGTCACTGTCACCAAGCTGGTGATGGCTGTGGATGCGGGCGTGCCGATTAACCCCATCACCGCTAGCGGCCAGGTGGAGGGCGGCATGGTGCAGGCGCTGGGCTACGGCCACTGCGAAGAGATGGCCTACGACGAGACGGGCAACCTGGTCAACGACCAGTTTGGCCCCTACCACATCTACCGCGCCGACGAGATGCCCTGGATGCAGGCAATCCTGGTACAAACCAACGAGCCAACCGGTCCATTCGGGGCTAAAGCGATTGCCGAAATCCCCAAAGACGGTGTCGCTCCGGCCATCGCCAACGCCGTCTACGATGCCACCGGCACCCGCCTCCGCCGCATTCCCTTCACGCCCCAGCGGGTACATGAGGCCATGCACTCCTAAACCAACAAGTGCGACGCACCTCCGAGGTGCGTCGCACTTTTGCTTTTGGTGATTTGGTAAGCAAACTTCACGGTAAACGAGGATAGTGGCGATGTGAGACACCTGCCACAGCGCAAGAAGACCCTATCCATACCCATAGCTTAGATTCCCTAATTTCCTATTTAACTGACTAAGTTTGTCGTTGTGACAATTAGACATTGGTCAGAATTATACGGAATCCAAGACTTTCATATTTATCAAAGGGCGCGTTATTATTTCGCGCGTTTGCCACCACCAAATCCAGGCTACTGAGATGCCAAGAACCCCCTCGACGGACAATCCATGGAGAGTCTAATTGCCATTTACTTCTAGTCCATTCCCAAACATTCCCTACTAAATCTGAACACCCATACGGACTGTCCCCCTGAGGGGAATACTGACCAACCGATGTTGTTGTATTTATTCCGCTTTCCATAGAATTGCAGCAACCTTCTGTCCAATAATTTCCCCAGGGATATTTCCTACCATCCCATCCTCTTGCTGCTTTTTCCCATTGATGCTCTGTTGGCAACTCAGCACCAGCCCATTTTGCGTATTCGTTTGCTTCATGCCAAGAAACAAAAACTACCGGATGATCAACCAAATGCAAAGGCGGCATCATGCCACGCCAATGCTTCGGAGGTTGAATTCGCAACTTCATCATCTCGTTTGCGCCTAATTCGTTCAAAAATTGTGCGTATTCAGCATTTGTAACCAAAGTTTTGGCAATCCAAAATGCGCCTAAATATGTTGGCATTGTCTTCTCTGTGCCAAAGAAAAAGTGGCCGGAAGGAACTCTTACAAACTCTTTGCCAGTTCTTCCATGGAAAAAAGTTGCCTCACTAGCTTCACGCTGCGCAGCCACGACAATTGATTTTCGTGTTGTTTGATTCAAAACATCAGCCAGCGTTTGAAATCCCATTTTATAACCTTCGCGAAACGAAATATGCTGAAAAGCTCGCCACAACGCTGGCAGTCTGCACGCTTTGAGCATGAGGGGGTAAAGCTGCATTTCATCTTCGTGGGTGTAGGTGATGGCGACGTTGGTCTCCATTTGCACCCAGCGGGAAGTAACGGCATCAGGAGAAAGCAACAAAACAAAAATACCGCTTTCTTCCAGGCCACGGTTGATGGCTTCGACCCATTTTTCGCCGGGGCGAATGCTGTCCGGGGCAATCCAAATGGCGTAGCCGTGGGCTTCCAGGTCACGGGCCAGCCGTTGGGCCACCTCGGCATCCTGGTGGGCGTGGCTGATGAAGATTTGGCGCGGGTTGCGGGTAATGATTGCTTGTGGTTGTAGGGCAGCGGTGGGTGCCTTTTGGCCCAGCACGTAGTCGTCGGCTTGAAAAAAAGGGCGCTCCCGCTGAATCGCTGCCAGCAAATCCAGAAATTTTTTGTACTTGTGGCAATATTCCAACAGCAGAGCAATTTGCCTGCTTTTCGTCAGGCCATCGGTCAAATCGTCATAGACGGAGCGAAAGTAGTCAAACAGGAAGGTCCTGAGATCATCTGGTCCGAAATACTCGTTGATAAATTGGCGGAGTTTGGCGGTATCGACATTCATATGCTTGCTGGCAGTTGGTTTTGGTTTATGTAAGCCAAGTATACGCCAACAAGCAGGATTTTTCATCGGAAAGCAAAAACGGCCGTTTCTGGAAGGGAACGGCCGTTTTCAATTCAACTCACATCTACTTTCTTGCTACTTCACCGGCATGTAAATCGCCATGCCTTCGCCAGTTTCCACATTAAAGTTTTCACCGTACCACTCAAAGTCTGGCCCCTCGGCTTTTTGGTAGCCGGATTGCGGGAACCAGGTGTCGAAGATGTACTGGTATGTCTGGTGGATAGCATCCATGTTGCAAGGGAAGACGGCGTACTTTTGGGCGGGCACGTCCCACGTCTCCATGCCAGCGGGGAGGTTGCTTGTGTCCGTTACGCCGTAGCCAGCCAGGTAGTGGAAACGGCCGTTTTCTTCCATCTCGCCACACACGCCGTAGGCAATACCGGTCTTGTGGGCAATCTCGCCCGCCCGTGGGTTCAGTTCACCCCACAGATGCGGGATCTCTTTGTTTTCATTCTTGCCGAAATATTTCAGGCCAACGGCCGTAAACGCGGGTTTATTAACAATTTCAGGTTCCATGTCTAATTGCTCCTTTTGTAGTGTCACGAAGCTCAAGAGGGCGTCATCTGCCTGCTCGATGCGGTGCAGCCGATCTTCAATTCGGGTGAGCCGCGCCTGCTCTTCACGGATGTGCTGGGCTAGCTCGGCATGTTTCAGCCGCAGCATGCCGCGCAGTTCCTCCAGCGTCAGTTCTTGCTGCAAAACCTGGCCAATCTGCTCTAGCGAAAAGCCGAGGTCTTTCAGCGCCAGAATGCGATCCAGCCGCGACATCTGCTCGCGCGAGTAGTAGCGGTAACCGGTAAACCGATCGATCCAGATGGGCTTTAGCAAACCCAATTTGGCATAGTAACGCAGCGTTTTCACGGTCACCTGGGTTTCTTGGGCAAACTCCCCAATCTTGAGCATCATTCACTCCTGTTTGTTTAACAACTTTGTTCCGGCCAGAACTAGCAGAATGATACAACCTACCCTAAGGGGAGAGTCAAGGGGCAACAAAAACGGCCGTCCCTGGGCGGGAACGGCCGTTAAGGAGTATAAAGATTGGACCAATTTCAGTTAAGGGAAACCTGCAACTTCTGTTGCTAAATTGGTCCAATCTCTGCGAATCAATTCAGCCCATCTTAATCACCAGATTGCGGCGCAGCGGCAGCGGCAACAATGTTCACCTGCCGCATGATTTGTGATGCTTCCGGCGCGCGGCGAGGATTCGTGTTGAGCAACACCATTGTCGTGCCGCGCTTGATGCTGGCATCATAAAGGTAAGCATCCTGCTCTGAAACGCCAAGGCCAATGAAGAAACCCAGCACGGCACCAATGATCATGCCACCCACCGTGCCGCTAAGGGCCATAAATCCCCAAGTTGCTTCCAGGCTGGCCGCGCCAAACGGTTCCAGTCCCGGAAATTGCAGCAGGCCAATGCCGGCAATTGCGCCAATGATGCTGCCCCAAATAGCCCCACCAAACCCACCAGACAACGTCGCCTCTTCGGTCACTGATTCATTTTCCTCATACTGCCGAGCAAATTCGTTGGTCTGGCTCAGGTTAAGCGTCTCGATGGCATCCTGGGAAAAATTGACGTTTTGCAAGGCAGAAATGGCAGTCTCCGCATCCCGTTGGGAGTTAAAGAGACGCACGACCAGCCGGTCGCTAGGCAAGCCGCGCAAACGCTTCACTTTTACGCTCACGTCTTGCACCTGTGCGTATTGTGCCTCGACTAATTTTTGGGCTTCCGGGGTTAGATTTTTCTTGAGGGCGTTTTGGTATGCTTTTACGGCCGTTTTCTCACCAAGTACCGCTTCACGCAACACCACCATCTCCGTTTCCGAAGGGCGAATAGCCAGGGTGGACATGATGGCAATCCGGCCACGATGAATCATGCCTAAAAAGCCACGATGCGCCGAAACCGCCCCACCAAGCTCATCAACCATGGCCTTAAGTTCATCGGCCATCTGGTGACGCTGCTGGGCATAGCTCTTCAACATCACTTTCAAGCCCCGGTTGTTCACTGACTTGGCAATGGTATTGAAGCCACGCTCCCCAGCCTTGCAAATTTTGTGAAGCTTTTTCAAGGTACGAATTGTTTCCTGGCTGCTCATTTTGCTCTCCTTATTCCAAAACCGCTTGTTTACAGAGGGTATCGCTAAAAAAATGGCTAATTGAACCGGCAAATAGCCAATGACTTACAGGATTGGATGTGCTGACAGGATTTATTTTGTTGGGTTTCGATGGTGAAAATTTGCTGTTGCGAGTTGTAATGAATCCATATGCACTATAAGGAAAATTTATACGTTTGTCAAGTATTTGTTTATATTAATATGGACAATTACTAAACACGCATCGGGCAAAGAAAGTGCAAGACGGCCGTTTCCCTGAATTTTGTGGGGAAACGGCCGTCTTGCAGTTGGAAAGAAGAGAAGAGATGATTTAGAAAATAATGCTAACGCTCGCCAATGAGACGGACGATATAAACGATAAAAGCAAACAGAATTGCATACACAACCATCGCAATCAGCGTGGAAATCTCCAAAACGGAGCCGTTAGCCGACGGTGTTTGCGTGAGCCCAAAGAAAGGCAGCAGAAAAACATCTGAGATGCCATACACAAGTCGGGCAAAGCCACTTTGCGGATTGGCGGCAATAATCTTGAGAAAGACACGCATACCCAGCAACGCTTCCAGCATGCCTAGAATGAGCCAGAAAAATTGGCTGGCCTTCATAACGGCTTGCTGCGAGGAACTTCTGCGTGTGGACACTTTTTCCTGCACCACACGGACCTCTCGGTGGGGCAAGCCACCTTCATTTTCATAAACATTTTCTTCGCGCGTAATCACTTTTTGCGTCATTTTTATACCTCCGGGCAATCTTTATTTTGCTTTACTGAGAACCTATCCGATTGCTTACTTGCTAAGAGAATCGCACAAAATGGCATCTAGCAGAATGCGGGTAAACCCTACTATTTGGCCAAAAGAGACCCCATTTCTGGCTTTGGCCAACGACAACACAGGTGATTTACGGCCGTTCCCCACCCTCGTTCAATTGCCAGTCCAATTCTCCCATGACAAAGACGCTATTAGGTCTCATCACCTCAGACCGCATAATTATTCAGACACGCCCCCCTCACTCTAGGGAGCTATAAGTCAAACATTCCACCCAAATATAAAGATATTCCTTATCAGGAGAGTACTTAGATGACGTTTAAACGCCTTTTTATTGTTTCCGCCTTGGCCATCATTCTTGCAGGCATTGCCAGCTTTTCAGTTGCCGGGCAAGATCAAGATCCCCAACCAGATACCCCTGCTGCCCCTTCTGACACTTTCTTGACTGATGATCTCATCGTATATGGCAGCGAGTGTATTGGTCAGGATTGTGTTAATGGCGAAAATTTTAGTTTTGATACGTTGCGCCTAAAAGAAAACAATCTTCGCATCCATTTTTTTGACACATCCAATTCCGGTTCTTTTCCCAGCACAGATTGGCGCATCACCATCAATGATACGTTCAATGGTGGCGACAATTACTTCAGTATTGATAACGCCACAGCGAACACCAGCCTGCTGCGCATCATGGCGGATGGCAACGTGGGCATCGGCACCACTTCTCCCAGCGAACGATTGCACGTCAATGGCAACGTGACCGTAGAAGGTGTGGTAAACCAGGTATCAGACGTGAATGTGAAAGAGAATTTTACGGCCGTTTCCCCCCAAGAAATCCTCATGCGCCTCAACGAACTCAACATCACCAGTTGGAACTACATCTCAGACCCCGATTCAACGCACATTGGCCCCACCGCCCAGGATTTCTACGCCGCGTTTGGCGTAGGCGTCGATGACCAACACATCTCCTCAATTGACACCGGCGGCGTGGCTTTGGTAGCGATTCAAGCCCTAAACCAGCAGCTTCTGGCACAAAACGCCACGATTGAGCAGCTCACCGAGCAAAACGAGCGGCTGCAACAGCAAAACGCGGACATCATGGCTCGTTTAGATGCGTTAGAAGCAATGCTCAACAACCCCAGCCAAGACCAATAATTTAGGAGAACAAGCACATGGTTTCTCATAGATTAAAACGTTTGGCCTGGTTTATCTTACCGGCACTGCTGGGCAGCGGCATTTTGCTCTCCCTGTTTCTGCTGTTTCCTTTCCACACAGAAGCACAAACATCGCTGGAATTTGTTGTGACGCCCACAGAGCAGGCCATTATCCCTGTTGGCTTTCCGCAATTTTCCATTGCCATTACCAACACCGGAGCAATTTCTTTAACCAACTTTGTTATACGGGCAAACCAGTTAAATAATTGCGCCCGAAATCCCATCTATGTTCAGAAAACGAACCCCTTTTACTACGGGCCTCTCATTCTGGAGCCGGGTGAATCTTATACTTTCTCCTGCTCAACCTATGACCCAATCGGTGAAGATATTGAGGACACGCTCAGCCTCACCGCAGAAACAGAGAGTGGCGATAGCATTGGCCCAGAAGAGATCGATGTTGTGGTACATGCGGAGCACCTCGCGGCTCAATTTGACACCGAGATTCAGGCCGTTGGCTATGGCGACACGGCACTCCTCACGCTCAACATCACCAATACCGGGCCATGGGAAATGACAAACATTTCCGTCACGCCTATAGATAGTTCGCTTGCAGATTGCATGCGGCAAGTTGGCGACTTACCCGCTCTCAGCGCCGGGCAATCCACCTCATTTAGCTGTGAAACGACCAATCTTTATGAAGATGAGGAAGTGGTTGTTGACATTGCCGCCACGGTGGACGGCACGATTGCTGTATCTGAGAAAGCGTATCTCTTTTTGGACAGCGTGAAAGGATTAGCGCTAGAAATATCACCCGATGAGCAAATCGTGGCTTCCAATGCCAGCACCGATTTAACCGTGACGCTGCGCAATTTGGATGATTTATCACTAACGAATTTGGCGCTGGCTTCAACAGATTTTCCCGCGTTTAATCGCAGCGCAGGCAGCTTGCCCGATCTGAACAGTGGTGAAAGCTACCAGTTCCAATGCGAGACGACGCTGTTAACCACAGACGACACCTACACCATGACAGCCTCGGCCTTGCTTAACAATTTGGCAGTAACGGCCGTAAATCACACCACCCTCAACGCCCATTCGCTTGTTGACATCGAAGTCTCGCCCAACTACCTGATCATTGCCGAAAGTGCCCCCGTCACGTTCACCATTACCGCCACCAACAACCTCATCACCGACACGCTAACTGGCGTAACTGTCAACAACACATCGGCAGCCAACAGACCTACTGGCCTCAGCACCGATTGTGCTCAAACACTGGCTGATCTGGCTCCTGGCGAAAGCATTACCTACACCTGTGTGGGAACGGCCGTTCCCGGCGAACCCAATCAAAATTTCACCCTCTCCGGTTATACCCCGGCCGACTACGAGGACAGTGATGCCAACTACCACATCGCCCAAGCAGATGCCTACATCGGGCTAACGCACACCTTCTTGCCCGTCACGCTGAATAACTACCATCCACCCTACAGCTATCCCGATCTGACCATCAAATCACTCAGCGTCAGCCAGATTAGCAACAATATCTATAGCGTGAAAATTACCGTGGAAAACCCTTCAACGGAAGCAGTGGCTGACAACAACAACTTTTTTGTTAACGCCTACCTCACCAGTAATCTGAGCAATCCGATATTGGTATGCAGCATGCAAGGCAAATGGTTTGGCGCGGGGCAAAACTACACCTGTACCGGACAAATCACCCTGACCGCGGGTACCCACACCATCCGCGCCTGGGCCGATCCGTACGACACAGTGACAGAAGAGTACGAAATGAACAATACGCGCGATCTGGAGGTGACTCATGAATAAGCAAAAAGCAGCGCTTTATACTTTGCTCAGCGGGTTTATGCTGCTCTGCCTGAGCCTACTCGTCAACCCTTCATCCATTGAAGCTCAAGGCAATCCACTGCCGACCGCCACGCCACTAGGCACGCCTGCGCCAACGGCCGTACCGCCCCTGCTCCCGGTTGGCGGCACGCTCATTTTGCAAGTGTACAATGCACCCCCAGATGCCTGGACAGTGGTGCAGTGGCAAGACGCCAACGGTGGCTGGCACGATGTAACGGGTTGGCAAAGCCAACTCACCGAAGGCTATGTAGGCTGGTGGGTAGCGCCAGAAAATTACGGCACCGGCCCCTTCCGCTGGCTACTATTGACAGCCGTTGAAGGTGAACAGCTTGGTGCCAGTGACTCTTTTTACCTTCCTGGCTATGCGAAAGATGTAGTATTAATTGAAATAAAACTGGATTAAGTGTTTGAAGTCGAGACGGCTAAACAAAAGGTCGTCTCGATTCTACATTTTCAGCAGTCCCAATGATTGGGCCTTAAGCACCGCCTGCGTTCGATCCCGTGTCTCTGTTTTCTGTAAAATGTTAGAGACGTAATTCTTCACCGTCCCCTCGGCCAGAAACAGCCGCGCGGCAATTTCTGGATTGCTGAGACCTTCAGCAATGAGCTGCAGAATTTCTAACTCACGATCAGACAGCGGCTCGGGCAACGCAGCGGTTGGTTTAGCAGACGCCAATCCAGCAAATTGGGCCAGCACCCGCTGCGCTACGGACGAACCCAGCAGCGCACTACCACCCGCCACAGCACGTACGGCCGTTGCCAACTCTTCCCCCGAAACATCCTTCAACAAATATCCTTTGGCCCCAGCCCGGATACCGTCAAAAACATACTCGTCATCATCAAACGTGGTGAGAATGATGATTTTGGCATCGGGCCAATCCTGGCACAGCCGCTCAGTGGCCTCCACGCCGTTCATCACTGGCATGCGAATATCCATCAGCACCACCTGAGGTTGAAGCTCGCTGTAAATTTGCACCGCTTCCTGACCGTTGCTCGCCTCCCCTACCACGTCCAAATCCGGCTCCAGCTCCAGCAGCGTGCGCAAACCATCACGCATCAAGCGCTGATCATCTACCAACAAAACGCGAATTGGCTCAGGCATCGGCGGCCTCCACATGCGGAATGGGCAGCTGCAAGCGCAGTTGCGCGCCTCCCTGCTCTGCCTGACCTAGCGCAAACACGCCATCTAGCTGCTTGGTTCGTTCGTGCAGCCCAACCAGCCCAAAACGGCCGTCTGCAACCTCATCGTGGAAGCCCTGCCCATCATCAGCCACGGTGAGCGTCACCTGCTCATCATTAGCTTCCAGGGTAAGCCACGCTTGTTGGGCGTTAGCATGCCGCTGCACGTTGGTCAACGACTCCTGCGCCGCACGATACAGCGCCAGCCGGTGCGCTTCTGGCAGCAGAGGCAATTCATCCGGCAATGTCATGTGCACTGGCAGACCCGTCGCCTCCTGAAAAGTTTGCACCAGATGGGAAACGGCCGTTGCCAAAGAGCCTGGCAGCACAGAGCCATTCTCCGGAGAGCGCAGCGCCGACACGGTTTGGCGTAGTTCCGCCAGTGCCTGCTTCAGCTGGGCGCGCATTGCCTCAATCATGCTAGCCGATCGCTCTGGATTGGTGGGAATGAGCCGCTGCGCCCCCTCCAGCTGCACCACCGCCACCGTCAGCCGGTGGCCCAACGCGTCGTGCATTTCCCGCGCCAACCGGTTGCGCTCTTCGGCCACAGCCAATTGCTGCGCCTGTGAAGTGTACGCCTTGAGCTGCTCATGAGCCGTCTGCAACTCAGCCAAAAGCTCCTGGCTGTGCTGCCGTGCCTCGTTGGCCTGACGCAAACCCGCCCCAAACGTGCCAAAAAAGAGATAACCACCCAAAATCGCCACAAAATCGTTAGCATGCAGGCCATCAAAGGCAAAAAACGAAGCGCCCAATGTGACTAAAATGAACACTACAATCAAGGCCAAGCCGGGCAACATGGGTAAAAACAACATCGCCTGGGCGCTTAAAATAAAGAGAAAGGTAGAAATGCCAGAAGCCGTTTTTTCGGGCACCAGCATGGAAATGGTCACGGCGATAATCAGCTGGTATAGCAAATAGAGATGCACCAGGAACGGCCGTTCCTCCAAAAAAGCGTACACGCTCAGCCCCACAAAAAAGAGACCAAACAGCACCAAAACCAGGGTCCGATTGGGCTCGCCTTCCAGTTCTGGCAAGGCTGATACGAGAATGCCGAGCCAGGTGAGGTAAGCCGCCGCGTTGAGCAGCCAAAAGCTATAGTTGGAACGATGTCGGATGAAGGAAGTCATGGGACGATTATAGGCCAGAAATGGCATCTGCGGAAACGACGGGTTGAGATTGGCGCGCAACGGCCGTTCGCACCACCAAATAAAGTAAAAAACCAACCGGCCCCAGCATCAGCACAAAGAAAAGCGTGGGTGAGACAAACCAGGACGAGATGTTGCGGGAACGGCCGTCCAGATACACCCAACGCGCCACGAACAAATCAAAGGCCAGGAAGTGCACCCAGGCAATTGTTGCTCCAGCAGAGCTACCCAGTAAGGCAGTGATGCCAGTGAGTGTGGGGTTGGAAACGGCCGTAAACACCTCAGCAAAACGGGGCAGCACCAGCACGGCATACAAAAGCGCCGCCGGAACCGCCAGCCACGGCCCGGCCATCAATCGTTCCGTCACCCGCCAGCGCGGCAAGAAAATGAGCAGCACCCAAAACGGCATCACCAGCAAGCTGCTCAAAGAAAATATCGTCTCAAAATTCATGGTTCATTCCTTATCTATCAATTTCGCCAACAGAGATTGGACCATTTTTCTTAAACATGAAATCGACTTTCAATGAGAAGAAAATGGTCCAATCTTAAACCAAAAGCCTCAAACCACAGGAGCACGCCCCCGCGATTGGTCTGGATGACGCATTTGCCGCAGCGGGATGCCAATGCCATAGGTGATAAACTCTTTCTCCGGCGTCACCTCAATCAGGCAAGATTCACTCATTTGGGCCGCATCGTCGGCTAAATCCCGAAAAGCTGCGCGCAAAATTGGCTCTGCGGCTTCGTTGGCGGGCAGAACCCGTGCCTTGCCGGAAAAGGTGATGGTCGCCGCCGGAATCTTGATCCAGGGCATGATGGGAATGCGCTTGGCAATGGGAATGGTGATAGAAACGGCCGAATTCGCCGCAATGTGCCGTGCCTTCCAGGAGTTAATGCCCGTGCCGATGTACAGCTTGTGATCCTGCACAATGTAAACCACGCCCACCGTTCGCGCTTCATTTTTGGCCGTCACCATGCCCAGCACGGCAAAAATCTCTTTTTCAATCGCTTGCCAAACTTGCTGAGATTTTAGTTGTAAACTCATTTTGTTACTCCACTGTTTTTTAGATGGTTCGCCTAGATTGGACCAATTTATTGCGCATGTGTGCGTTCCTCATGAAAGGAAATTGATCCAATCTTTTGAGCAACCCTATTTTTTCAGGAAAACGGCCGTTCCCACCAAACTCACCACGCCAATCAAACCAGCTAAGGCTGCCAGCGTCAAGCCATCCGGAGCGATGAGCGGTTGAGCCCGCAGCGCCTGCCACAGCAGCAGCAGAACCATGCCCAAGTAGCCCAATCCACCTGTCACCACCAGCGCCGTGCGACGGCCGTTTGACAAACGCTTGCCATAGCGACGATTCACAAAGATGCCCAGCAGCGGAATGATTTGCAGTGCATGCAGCCCCACAAAGTGCGCGGGACGAATGTCGCCGCCTTCGGTACTCCAGCCGACGAAGGGCAGACCCGCCCCGCCATCGTCCACGCCCACGCTGTGCGCGCCCATTACCGTCACCACCTCGCCAGCTTCCATGGCCGAAAGCTGCTCTGCCGTGGGCGACGTCATCAAAAAGCCGAGAATGGCGCCAACGGCCGTTACCAACAGCCCCAAACGCAGCGCCCAGGCAAATGGCTGGTTGTCCATTTTTTGCCGCATGAGCAGAACGGCCGTGGCAATGTTCATCACCCAAATCACCATCACAAAGGTGCCCATCAGCGAGAAAATCGCCGCATCAAACGGAGTGGCCACGTTAAAATGGCTGCCCACGCCGCGTGCTGCCTGCACAAAAATGCCCACAATCTCTACCAAAAAGCCGAGCGCCGTCAGGCCACCAATCCAGCGCACCAGCCGCGGATGCCCTTCCACGTAGCTCAGCAGCCAGGCGAGCGTGCCCGTGTACAGCGTAATCGAGATGGCAAACTTCATCGGCTTCACCCAAACTGGTGCGCCAGTCACCAGCCGAGAATCAAAAATCGAGAGCACAATTGTGGCTAAAAACAGCATCATGCTGCCCACAAATGACCAGGTTAAAAAGCGGTCGGTGCCCAAAACGCGCCGCCACAGGTCTGTTTCATTGCTATTTTGTTCCATTCGAGTTGTCAGGGTACTCATTTCGTTTACCTCCAAAGTTCGGTTGTTGAATTCCATACTGTCACTTTAGCGGAGGCACGGTCACATCCAGCAGTGCCAGTCGTCACATGACAGTCATATGACCTTGATTGGAACCAAATTTGGTGCAGTGACGTTGTAAAAGTGGAACTGAAGAAAAGGAGTTTTGCGATGACCCAAAGACTATTTGACCGCTGTTTGATTATTTTTGCTTTTTTGATCCTCATTTTGGCCTTTTTGACAGGCTGCACCCCGGAGGCAGATGCCCAACCGAGCGAGCAATTTGACGAACCGCTCGTTGGCGAATTGAATTCTGAGGAGGAGTCGTCCTCTGGCGAACAATTTGACGAACCCCTCATTGATGAGTTGAATTTTGAGGAACGGCCGTCTCCCACCGACCCAGAAATCCCCACGATTGATCTCATTCTCATCAACGCCACCCTCGCCGCCGATGATGAAGACGTTGCCCACGACGGACGCGGCTTAGAGACGCCCCTCCGCCAGCTGGACCATTGCGGCAACTTCTCTTTTGATGGCGAACAGCTCACCATTGCCGGCAATCAGCTTTCATCCCGCGCCGCGTATGCGGTGCTGATGGATTATTCCGGCATCAGCCTCAGCACCGGTGGCTCCAACACCCGCGAAAACATTCTCAACAATGATGTGACGGAATACCCCGTGCCGCTGGCACTGGACACGGCTTTCACGTTCTACATCATCGATCTGGGCAAAACCTACACGACAACCCTGTGGCAAGGAGAGCAAAACGGCAATCAGATCAGCACCAGCTACGAACGGCCGTTTGAGAACAAGTTTGGTCGCGTCACCATCAGCGAAACCCACGAAATCATCATTTTGCACAACGTCCCCGTCACCTATCGCGACCCCATCATCTGCGAATAAAACTGCAAAACAGGACGCAGATGAACACAAATAAACGCTGATTTTTTTTCTTTTAATCCGCGTCATCCGCGTTTATCCGCGTCCTATTAATTCTCAAAACCTGAATAGCGCAATTCACCCCCGCTCATTACAATTGCGGCATGAGTGAAAATTTTCGTGCCGACAACCTTGTTCTCTATAAAAACCAAGCCGCCCGCGTCACCAACGTCGGCGCTAAAAAGATCAACATCGTCACCCAGGACGGTACGGCCGTTTCCGTGCGACCCAAAGATATTGAACTGCTCCACCCCGGTCCGCTGGCCAATTTTGGCCAACTGGCCAAACCACAGGGCGAACTGCTCACCGCCTGGGAACTTCTGGCGGGCGAAACCACCAACCTGGAAGAGCTGTCCGAACTTGCCTACGATGAGTTCACCCCCGCCACCGCCTGGGCCATCTGGCAAGCGGTAGACGATGGCCTCCGTTTTAGCGGCACGCTCACCGAAATCACCGTCCACACCCCCGAACAAGTCGCCGCAGAAGAAGAAACCCGCGCTGCCAAAGCCGCCGAAGCGGAAGCGTGGAATGCGTTTGTGGAACGGGTCAATGCCGGCACATTTTTGGAAGAAGACGGCCGTTTCCTGCAAGAAATCGCTGCCGTAGCCATGGGACAACAAGAACGCAGCCAGGTATTGCGCAATTTGAACCAGAGCGAAACCCCCGAAAATGCCCACGCCCTGCTGCTCAGCCTGGGCTACTGGGACGAAACCGTCAACCCGTACCCCAGCCGCCTGGGGGTCAACACCAGCCAGCCCGACTATGCTATCCCCGCCCTGCCCGAAGAAGAGCGGCGCGATTTGACACACCTCGTAGCCCTGGCCATCGACGATGAAGGCAGTCGCGACCCAGATGATGCGCTGAGTTGGGAAGAAGCCTGCACTGAGCAAAGTCGAAGTGGCCGTCTTTGGGTGCATATTGCCGATGTGGCCGCGCTCATTCCACCGGACAGCCCCGCCGATCTGGAAGCCCGCGCCCGTGGCGCCAACCTCTACCTGCCCGAAGGCACCATCCACATGCTACCCGAAGCCGCCACCGCGGCCCTGGCTCTGGGACTGGACGACACCTCCCCCGCCCTTTCCTTTGGCCTCGACGTGATGGCCGACGGCACGCTCATCAACCTGGAAATCGTGCCCAGCACCGTGCGTGTCACCCGCCTCAGCTACGACGAAGCGCAAACCCGCCTGGACGAATCCCCCTTCAGTGAACTGTTAGCCATCGCCCAGGCCTTTGAAGCACGGCGCGAAGCCAACGGCGCGGTACAAATCAATCTACCCGAGGTGAAAATTCGGTTGGCTCAAGATGGCGAGGTGGAAATACGGCCGTTACCTCCCCTACAAAGCCGCGATCTCGTCCGCGAAGCGATGCTGATGACCGGCGAAGCCGTGGCCCAATTTGCCCAGCAGCACAACATCCCCATCCCCTACACCACGCAGGACGCCCCCACTGAAATCGTGGAGGGCGACACCCCCTCGGCCAACTTTGCCCGCCGCAAAACGATGACCGGCAGCCAGCCGGGCAGCACCCCCGGTCGCCACGCCGGGCTAGGACTAGACCAGTACGTGCAAACCACCAGCCCGCTGCGCCGCTACCTCGATTTGGTCGTGCACCAGCAGCTGCGCGCCTACCTCAATGGCGAACCTCTCCTCGATGAGCAAGCTGTTATGGAACGTGTCGGCGCGGCTTATGCCGTCAGCGGTGATATTCGCTATGCAGAACGATTGTCGAATGGTCACTGGACGGCCGTTTACCTCTTGCGTAACCCCGAATGGACAGGCGAAGGCATCGTCATCGACCAGCGCGGCAAGCGCGACTTGATCCTGCTGCCAGAATTGGGCACCGAAACCAGCATCTACGCCAAAACGCCTAATCCGCTCGACAGCATTGTGCAAGTCAAGCTGCAAAATGTCGATTTGCCCCAACGCGAGCCAAATTTCCGCTTTCTCTGATCGATTTATGATCGTACACCGGCTAGACTATTCTAATCAATAAAATTGTGGAGGATCTCTGTGGAAACAATCGGTGATTATCTTTTTGCATTTGCTGTCTATGGCGGCATCTTTTTGGTGGTCGGCGGGCTCATTTATTTAGCCATTTGGTTGTTGCGGCCAAAAAAGGAAGTTGTAGAGAATTGGCGGCAAGCAGAAATGGCGCTGGGCCTCACTTACAAGCAACCGCGCGTCGGCTACCCCATTTTGGAAGGCCAATTTGCCAATTACAGTGTTAAACTGCAAGGTAGCCCCGCATCCGGCGGCGGCAACACACGCTCCACGCCAGCCCAAACCCATTACACCGCCTTCCACAGCAACGGCAAAATGCCCATTTTACGCCTGGAAGTCGATGATGATATTTTTCTGCGCGGGGATAGAGAAGTAGGCGACCCAGATTTCGACGAAAAATTCCAAATTTCGTTTGCCAAAGAAGCCGTCGCCCGCAATGTCTTTAGCGATCCGGCCGTGCGGCAAAAAATTATGGCGCTGAATTATCCGGTGGTATACATCAACAAAGATCAAGTCACCGTTTCTGAAAAAGATGTGCAGGGAGACCCCAACATCATGCGCGACAGATTGCAGCTTGCGGTGGCATTGGCACAAACTGTGGAAAATCTGCGCCCCTAACTCACGGTGAAAACAACGAGGGCGATGGCTGGAAACGGCCGTTCCCCCTCAATCTTCACCTCCTCCAAGCCCCTTTCCCCTTTTTGTTAAGCTTACCCCAAAAGTGAGTCGCACCTGAACCCCAATTCCAACCAATTTCCGAAAAATCCTTGACTTAGAGTTAACTCCAGGTTGTACACTGCATCCTGGAGGTGCAAATCATGAAAATTTCAGAAGTGAGTGAACAATCGGGACTTTCCATCGACACCCTGCGCTACTACGAAAAAATTGGCCTACTCCCCCCAGTCAACCGCACCGAAAGCGGCATCCGCGATTTCAACGAGCTGGATGTGCGGCGCGTGGGCTTCATCAAATGTATGCGGGCCGCCGGGCTGCCAGTTGAAGTGCTCATCGAGTATTACGCGCTGGTGCAGCAAGGCGATGATACCGTGGACGCCCGCAAAGCCATTTTGGTAGGGCAGCGTACCCAGCTGTTGGCCCGTATGGCCGAAATGCAGGAAACCCTGGATTTACTCAACCACAAAATTGACGTGTACGAAAATCTGGTTTTGACGAAAGAACAAAAACTGTCCGACTAAAGCAGAATTCAAGGCAGCCAAAACAGAAAGGCAATGATGAAGAACAAACAGCTACTCTGGCCATTTGGCTTCTATTTCCTACTTTTCGCAGGCGTGGCCGCGCATGGTCCCTATCGTGTCCTGTACTTCCAATCTCTGGAACTTACCGGTGCGCAAATCGGACTACTGACTGGCGTCGCACCGCTGGTCACGCTGGTTAGCTTGCCACTCATCACTGGTTTTGCCGACCGCACCAAACGGCACAAACTCATCATGAGCGTCTCCCTGTTGCTCGTGATTGTGGGCCTTATCGCCTATACCTATCTAAAAACATTTGCGGCCTTGTTTCTCATCACCATCCTCATCAGTATTTTCTTCTCGCCTGGCATGGCGCTGGCTAACAGTGCTTCAATGTTTATGTTGGGGGAGTGGAAAGAGGGATACGGCCGTATCCGTCTCGGCGGCACGCTCGGATTCAGCCTGGTAGCCACCGTGGCAGGCATCTTAGTTGAAAATCACGGCTTGAAAATCGCCTTCTGGAGCGGGGCAGGTATCCTGTTCCTCAGCTTCCTCGTCAGCCAAAAGCTGACACACAGCGACAAAGAAAGCGGCAAACCGGCCAACTGGAACCGTGTAGGTAAATTGCTCAAAAACCCACAATTTTTGCTCTTTTTACTGCTCAGTCTCTCCGGCGGCATCTCCTTTGCCACGCTCAACGCCTACCTCTTTCCCTACATGAAAGCGGTTGGCGCGAAAAAAGCCACAATGGGATTGGCGCTCACCATCGGCACAATCTCTGAAGTGCCAGCCTTGTTCTTTGCCGGGCAATTCATCAAACGGTACAAGGCATTCAACATCATCCTGTTTGCCCTTGCCATGACTGGTCTGCGCTTTTTGTTGTTGGGCATCGCCACCAGCCCCACGCTCGTTTTGTGGATTCAACTACTCAACGGCCTCAATTACCCCCTGCTGACGGTGGCCGGAATCACCTTCGCCGACGAACACGCCCCCGAAGGGTTTCGCGCCACCGCACAGGGATTGTTCAACACCGCCACCGGAGGCATTGGCGCTGCGCTGGGCGGTTTTGGCGGCGGTTTGTTATTTGAAAGCCTCGGCGCACAAGGCATGTACCTCGCGTTTGGCACATTTGTATTCATTGTTTTAGTCGTGATCAGCGCAACTCAGCGCGTTTTGTCTACGAAAGAAATCAAAGAGATTAGAGATTAGAGACTGGAGATTGGCCTAATCTCTAATCTTCAATCCCCACAAAAGGAACAATTATGAAAACTCGTAAACTTGGCAATAGCAATCTAGAAGTTTCCGCCCTCGGTCTGGGGTGTATGCGCATGAGCTTTGGCGACACGCCTACCGACAAGCAAGAGATGATCGACCTCTTGCACAAATCGGTGGAACGAGGCATCACCTTCTTCGATACGGCCGAAGTATACGGCCCCTTCACCAATGAACTATTGGTCGGTGAGGCACTAGAACCATTCAAAGGCCAGGTTGTCATTGCCACCAAATTTGGCTTCAAGCACGACGGCGACAAAGGGCCACTCCCCGGAGTTGGTCTGGACAGTCGTCCTGAGCAAATCAAGCGGGTCGCCGAGGAATCGCTCAAGCGGCTGCGCGTAGATGTGATTGACCTGTTCTACCAGCATCGTCCCGACCCAGACGTACCGATGGCAGAAGTCGCTGGAGCCGTCAAGGATTTAATTCAAGAAGGCAAGGTAAAACATTTTGGCCTGTCTGAAGCCAGCGCTGAGCAAATTCGCCAGGCGCACACGGTGCAGCCAGTAGCCGCTTTGCAGAGTGAATATTCGATTTGGTGGACAGAAATCGAACAGAATAACGTATTGGCCACCGTTGAGGAACTGGGCATTGGCCTGGTGCCTTACAGCCCGTTGGGGCGTGGCTTCCTCACCGGCAAAATCACCACCGAAACCACCTACGACAGCTCAGACATCCGCAGCCGCAACCCACGCTTCACGCCAGAGGCGATTAAGGCGAACCAAGCAGTGGTAGATTTGCTGGCGCGAATCGGTCAGCAGCACGACGCCACGCCGGGCCAGATTGCCCTCGCCTGGCTGTTGGCGCAAAAGCCGTGGATTGTGCCCATCCCCGGCACGCGCAAGCTGCACCGCCTGGATGAAAATCTCGGCGCAGTCAACATCGAATTGACGGCCGACGATCTCAGCGAAATTAGGGAAGCAATGGCGAACATCAATGTGGTTGGCCACCGCTACTAAATTCGTAAGCCGGATTGACAATCCGGCTTACCTTCGGAGGGATAAATCATGCAAACCGTAAAATTAAACAATGGCGTTGAAATTCCGATTTTGGGCTTTGGTGTTTTTCAGATAACGGACCCAGATGAATGTGTGCGCAGTGTGGTTGACGCGATTCAAACGGGGTACGGTCACATAGATACGGCCGCTTCCTACCAAAACGAAGAATCAGTCGGCAAAGGCATCCAGCAAAGCGGCGTCGCCAGAGAAGATTTGTTCATCACCACCAAGCTTTGGATTCAGAGCCAGGGCTACGAAGGCACACTCAAAGCGTTTGACAACTCCTTGAACCGCTTGCAGCTGGATTACATTGATTTGTACCTGATTCACCAACCGTACGGCGATGTGTACGGTGAATGGCGGGCGATGGAGGAACTGTACGAGCAGGGTAAAATCAGAGCCATCGGTGTATCCAACTTTCAGCCAGACCGGATCATGGATTTGATGATCCACAACAAGATCACACCCACCATCAACCAGATCGAAGTCAATCCTTTCCACCAACAGATCGAGACACAGTCGTTTTTGGAAAAAAACGGCGTAGTGGCTGAAGCCTGGGCACCATTTGCTGAAGGGCGCAACAATATTTTCCAAAATGAACTGCTGCAATCCATTGGTGCAAAATACAACAAAAGCGTGGGTCAGGTCATTCTGCGCTGGGTTGTGCAAAGAGGCATTATTACGCTGGCCAAAACCGTCCGCAAAGAAAGGATGATCGAAAATATCAGCATCTTTGATTTTGAATTAAGCGCCGAAGATATGGCGACGATTGCGACGCTGGACACCAAAACCAGCAGCTTCTTTGACCATCGCGACCCTAAAATGGTGAAATGGTTGGGCGAAAGAAAGCTGGATGTTTAAGGAGATCAAAGATGTCTGACGCAAAAGAACAATCACGGGCCCAACAACTTATGGGTGACTTTGCCCCCAAATTGGCAGAACTTACGGATGACGTTCTATTTGGCGATGTGTGGGCACGCGAAGAATTGTCACCGCGCGACCGCAGCCTGGTCACGGTGGCGGCACTCATTGCCAACGGAAATACGGCACAACTTACAGGCCATCTACAACGGGCGAAGGCAAATGGCCTCTCGGAAGCTGAGCTTGCCGAAGTTATGACCCACCTGGCATTTTATACGGGCTGGCCTCGGGCCATCTCTGCTATCCTGGTAGCAAAAGAAGTATTCAAAAAATAATCCAAATAGCGATCTTTGCCAATAAGATTATCCCAGCAGCAGCAAAATTGTAGGATTAGAAAGCATGATTAATGAGACTCAAAACTACAAATGGTACATTCTCATTCTGGTTGTGTTGACCAATATGTTCATTATTGCCATTCCCATGATGGGCATGTCGGTTCTGGCTAAGGAAATCTCAGATGACCTGAATTTGACGCTGGTACAGGTAGGCATTATCTGGGGCGTAAGCGCCTTGCCAGGCATTATCACCAGCCTGTTGGGCGGAGCCATCGGCGACAAGATTGGCCCCAAGCGGGCGCTGGTGGCAGGCGCTCTGTTGGGTGGTCTGCTGGGGGCAGCACGTGGGTTGGCAGGTGGCTTTTTGTCTCTGACAATCATTACCTTACTGATGGGCGTGGTGTTGCCGGTTGTGCTCATGAACGGCATCAAAGTTTTGGGCCAATGGTTCCCACCGCAGCAGTTGGGCCTGGCCAATGGGGCACAGGCGATGAGCATGGCGCTAGGCTTCATGCTGGGTTCATTGTTGAGCGCCACCACGTTTTCGCCCTGGCTAGGCGGCTGGCGCAACGTGCTGATTGCTTATGGGCTGATTGGCGCTGCTTTGAGCATCCCCTGGCTGTTTACCAAAGTCAACACCGCCTATTCCGCAGACGGCAATTCACTTTCCATTGGAGAAGCAGTGCGGCATGTCGCCGGATTGCGAAATGTTTGGCTGCTTGGCCTGGGGCTTTTTGGCATCAGCGGGGCCGTGCAGGGGACGCTCGGTTTTTTGCCACTGTACCTGCGCGAAGTGGGCTGGGAGCCACTTCAGGCAGATGGTGCGCTTTCGGCCTTCCACACCGTCAGCATGATCTTCGTCTTGCCCGTTGCGCTGTGGTCTGATCGCTTGAGATTTCGCAAGCCGCTCTTGCTGACGGCTGGCGTGATGATTGCCACGGGGGTGGGCTTGCTCAGTTTTGTCGGGGGCGTTGTGGTGTGGGCAGCGGTGCTGCTGGCGGGGTCGGTACGAGATGGGTTTATGGCGATTTTCCAGACAATGGTGATTGAGAGTGAGCGGGTAGGGCCGCTTTATGCAGGAACGGCCGTTGGCTTCACCATGGCCCTCACCAGCATAGGCAACCTCATTGCCCCGCCAATTGGCAACAGCCTGGCCGCATGGTGGCCGGGTGCACCTTTTGCCTTCTGGTCTCTATCGGCCGTTTTTGGCCTGGTTTGTTTGTCGTTGGTAAAAGAGAAAGAGCGAGCGAGGGAAAATACATGATGTCTACAAAAAAATATACCGTTATAACCGGAGCCAGTTCCGGCATTGGGTACGAAACGGCCAAAGCATTTGCCGCCCGTGGCAAAAACGTCATTGTGACCGCCCGCCGCCAGGAGCGGCTAGAAGCGTTGCAAAAGGAAATTCAGACGATTGCGCCAACAGTCGAGGTCGTCATTCGGGAAGCGGATCTCTCATCGAACGACGAGGCGATTGCCCTCTACGAATCGCTGGCTGAGTACAATATCGAAACCTGGGTCAACAACGCCGGGCGCGGCGATCACGGGGATATTGCAGCACCCAATCTGAGCCACTCGCTGGGCATGCTCCATCTCAACATGGATGCTGTGGCGATCTTCTCTTCGCTCTACGTTAGAGATTACAAAGATAGAGAAGGCGCACAGTTGATCAATGTCTCCTCCATTGGCGGCTATCTCGTTGTTCCCGGCGCTACCCTGTATTGCGCGACCAAGTTTTTTGTCAGCGCACTTACTGAAGGCATTGATCATGAAATGCGGGCTGGCGGCTACAAGCTGCGCGCTAAAGTGCTGGCCCCCGCTTCCACAGAAACGGAATTTGAGCAAACGGCCAATGAGCTTGACGAACCGGTGGATTATGGTGAAAAACACGGCCGTTTCCATACAGCCGCTGAAATGGCACAGTTTTTGTTAGCGCTATACGACGGCGATAAAACAGTCGGCGAGATAGATTTCACCACGTTCAGCATCAAGTTAAGCGATGCCAAGCACCCGCACCTCGGCTAAGTTTAGTAGGAGAATCTATGGTGAACATGTCTGCCGTGTGGTTGGCTACCGGTATTAGAGGTTGCAAATATGTGGGGCTTAAAAGTTTCCACTATAAAATCAGGAAATAAATTTCCTGAATATATGAGGTTTGCTGATGTCACAAATTCAATTTCCGCAAGATTTTTTGTGGGGAGCGGCGACCGCTTCCTACCAGATTGAAGGGGCGTGGAACGAAGATGGCAAAGGGGTATCTATCTGGGATACCTTCTCGCACGCGGCTGGCAATGTGCAAAATGGCGATACGGGTGATGTGGCCTGCGACCATTATCACCGCTGGCCTGAAGATATTGCCTTGATGAAAGCGCTCAATTTCCAAACGTATCGTTTTTCCATTGGCTGGCCACGCATTTTGCCCACGGGGCGCGGCACCGTTAATCAAGCCGGGCTGGATTTTTACAGTCGGCTGGTCGATGGGCTGCTGGAAGCTGACATTGTCCCCTTTGTTACCTTGTACCATTGGGATTTGCCGCAGGCGTTGCAAGATGAAGGGGGCTGGCCCGCGCGCAGCACGGCCGACGCCTTTGTTGAGTACGCCGATGTCGTCAGCCGCCACCTGGGCGACCGCGTCAAACATTGGATTACCCACAACGAGCCGTGGGTGGTCGCTTTTCTGGGCAACCAAGTGGGCATTCACGCGCCGGGTTTGCAAGATTGGAACGCCGCGCTCAAAGCCGCGCATCATCTGCTAATCTCACATGGGCAGGCGGTGCCGGTGATTCGCCAAAACAGCCCGGATGCTGAAGTCGGCATCACCCTCAACTTTACCTGGGCCGAAGCCGCCACCCCGACAAGTTACCAGACGGCCCGCTACTTTGATGGGTACCTTAATCGCTGGTTCCTCGACCCGCTATACGGCCGTCGCTATCCCGCCGATATGGTAGCCACTTACACCGAACAGGGCTACCTGCCAAATGGGTTGGATTTTGTGCAACCTGGCGATTGGGACATCATCACAGCCCCAACCGATTTTCTGGGCATCAACTATTACACCCGCACCCTGACAAACGATGATACCGACCCCCACAATATGGGCTCACGCCGTATACCGCCGCAGGAAAGTGAACTAACTGACTTTGACTGGGAAGTTTATCCCGAGGGCCTCTACAACTTGCTCAACCGACTCCATTTTGATTACCAGCCGCCCAAGCTGTACATTACCGAAAACGGTGCCTGCTACAATGATGGTCCTGACGCAAACGGCCGTGTTGCCGACACTCGCCGCTTGAGCTACCTGAAACGTCATTTTGCTGCTGCCCATCGCGCCATACAAAATGGTGTGCCGCTCGCTGGCTATATGGTCTGGTCCATGCTGGACAACTTCGAGTGGGCGGAAGGGTATGATAAGCGCTTTGGACTTGTGTGGGTAGATTACGACACGCAGGAGCGCATCCCCAAAGACAGCGCCCTATGGTACAAGGACGTAATTGCCAACAACGGCTTTTAATGAATTCCTATACAAATTGAAGGAGGCTTTATGAACTTCTCTTTTGAGAACAAAGTGGCTCTGGTTACAGGAGCCGCGATGGGCATGGGGCTGGCCACGGCCAAAGCGTTTGCCGAAGCGGGCGCGGCGGTGGTGCTGGCAGATTACAATGAGGAAGCGCTGCAGGCGGCCACAGCAGAACTTATTGCCGCTGGCCATCAAGCATTGGCCATCCACTGTGATGTCAGCGACGAGGCTGAGGTGATGGCTATGATTGAGCAGACGGTGGCGACATACGGCCGTTTAGATGCGGCCTTCAACAACGCAGGCATTATGATACCCGCCGTCGCCACCGCAGACGCCACCAACGAGGATTTTGATCGCGTGACCGCCATTAATCTGCGCGGCGTGTGGAACTGTATGAAGCATGAACTGCGCCAAATGCTCACGCAAGGCAGCGGAGCCATCGTCAATAACTCATCTATTGCCGGTGTCAGTAGCGCGCCGACTCGTGCCAGCTACGCGGCCACCAAATACGGCGTCCTCGGTCTGACAAAAAGTACGGCCGTTGAATATGCCGCCAAAGGCATTCGCATCAATGCCGTCTGCCCAGGAAGCATCGAAACGCCGATGGTCGCGGATATGATCGAGAAGGGCTGGATCACGATGGATGACATGATTGGCAATCTGCCCATTCAGCGAATCGGCCGGCCAGAAGAGATTGCCTCAGCCGTCCTTTGGCTGTGCAGCCCAGGTGCCAGTTTCGTCATCGGCCATGCGCTGGTTGTTGACGGGGGTGCTACCGTATAAATGGGTCAAACAGATGATGAAGGAAAACCGAAATGAAGTTGTTATTCAGGGAACCGTTGCAGAAGCATGGGAAACATTGACCAATTTTGCCCAATATTCTAAATGGAACCCACTGATCCATCGTGTAGAGGGAAAATTAGAAGTAGGCGAAAAGGTCCAAATTTTCGTAAACAAGGGAAAAGAGGAACAAATATTCACCTGTGAAATTGCACGGCTTGACCCACCACATGAATTTTCGTGGAAGTTTTATGAGAGAACGCCCTTCCTCTATCGGGGAGAGCATATATTTCGAGTTGAACAGATAGATGAGCAAAGGATTCGATTTGTGGACCGGGAAACCTTCGCGGGTCTGCTGGTGATATTTAAGAAAGTAGAAAAAATGAAGTCTGGGATGCTCATTATGGACAAAGCATTGAAAAAATGGGTAGAAGAGGCGGTGTAACAAATGATTGAAGAATTTCAGCATATATGCATCACCTGTAAAGACCTCGAAAAGAGCATTCAGTTTTATGAGAAGATTGGGCTTACGGTTACGACCCCGCTCCTTGAACTGGATGAGGCGGGCATTGCACGGGCGTTTCAACTGCCCGCAGGCCAGCTGAAAGTGGTGCATTTGGCCCCGCCGCAGGCGACCGGTAAAATGTTTATTGACTTGGTGCAGTGGGTTAAACCGCCGTCCAGTGGCGTGCCTTATCCAACGTTGGACAATGTGGGTATCAACCGCCTGGCGTTTCGTGTCACAGATATCGAGGCGACCACTACGTCTTTGCGAGAGCGGGGCATTACTTTTTTGAGCGAGGAACCGCAATCCTTCGGAGGTATCAAGACGATTGTTACCACCGATCCTGATGGCGTGTTCATTCAGCTTCTTGAATGGTTATAAAGTTGGGGCTGACGTAGGTATCCGAAAGATTGGACCAATTTGTTCATACAGCTTGCAAACTGCTTGCGACTAAAATTGGTCCAATCTGCGTAAGTCCTAAAAGTTTTGAATCAATGATTAAAGGAGAGTAATCATGCAGATTGGCTTACAAATTCCGTCGTTTAAGTATCCTGGGGGAACGGCCGTTATCCGTCCCAAGCTCAAAGAAATTGTCACCACCGCCGAAGAGGCAGGGTTTCACAGCCTCTGGGTCATGGATCATTATTACCAGATTAAGGGATTGTTTGGCGAAGCGTACACTGACCCCATGCTAGAAAGCTACACCACGCTCGGCTATTTTGCGGGACTCACCGAAAAAGCGTATCTGGGCGTTTTGGTGACCGGTGTTATCTATCGCTATCCGTCCGTGCTGCTGAAAATGGTCAATTCACTAGACATCCTCTCTGGCGGGCGTGCTTACCTGGGCATCGGTGCCGCCTGGTACGAAGAAGAAGCCAAAGGGTTTGGCATCCCCTACCCATCCACCTCAGAACGCTTCGAGCAGCTAGAAGATAACTTAAAGTTAGCCAAAGCGCTGTGGGCCAATGATGAGACCTCTTTTGCAGGCCAACACTTTTCGGCACCTGCCATTACCAACAATCCCCGCCCGGTCTCCACCCCCCATCCGCGCATCATGATTGGCGGCATGGGGCCGAAGAAAACGCTGCGCATGGTGGCTCAATATGCCGATGCCTGTAACTTCTTTGAAGGGGCGGGTATGAACAACATGCGCAAAGCAATCGACACGCTGAAAGCGCACTGCGAGCGGCTCGGACGCGATTATGACACCATCGAAAAGACATCCCTCGGTACGGTGCATCTTTCCGCAGACGACACGGTAGAGGGCACTCTGAAGCGCCTCAAAGAGCTTTCAGAGATGGGCTTCAGCCACGCGATTTTCAACATGCCGGATGTGTACGAAATCACACCGCTGGAAACCTTTGCCAAAGAGATCATCCCGGCAGCAGAAGAACTCTAAATCAGATGTCCATGTAGCTATTTAGCGCCAAGCAAAAATGCTTTTCTGGGGCATGAGGCCATCATTTCATAGGTCGAAATAATGATGGGTTTATGCCCCTTTCTTTTTCTTGCTGATGTAGGGGGAGTGGTGGTGATACGGCCGTTCCCTCCCCACTCCCTCTAACAACCACTTCCATAACTTCTTACACAAAGATTAATGGTAGTTAAGTTTCACATCTTGACTGCCATTAAAATCATTGTATAATGAAAACAATCACTTACCCGCGTAAGGTGATCCGCGTAAGCGGATTATCTGCCTAGTCACAACTAAGAAAAATGAATCAGCCCACTCAAACCGACGTTGCCCAGCGTGCAGGTGTATCTAGAGCTACGGTCTCGTACGTCATCAATGGCTTGACCGATGGCAAAATTCCGATCTCCGACGAAACTCGAAAACGAGTTTTAGACGCGATTGAAGAATTAGGCTACGAGCCAGATGCTCGTGCCCAAGCCCTAAGCTCCGGAAAAACAAACACCATTGCCCTCATCATCCCCGACCTTCGAAACCCCCATTTCTCCGAATTTGCATCCGGTGTCGAAGAAGCCGCACGGGCAGCTGATTATCATTTTCTCCTCTCCAGCACCACCCTCATCAGCGATGAATACGCCGTAGATGTTTTTAAAGATCTCGTACGGCGTCGGTTTGATGGCCTCATTCTCGCCAGCCACTTCATCTTAAAATCCAAAGAATCCCGGGAAATTCTGGCTCGTATTCACAAGCGCGGGCTCCCCATTGTGGAATTTAGTGACATCAATAATGTAGATACCATTTCCGCCGACTACACCGAAGCAACCAAAGAAGTCATCTCCCATCTGGTATCGTTGGGACATCGTCGCATTGGGTTTGTGTATGGCGTAGGCACAGGCGGATATGAACTTGGTCTAGATCGATTGAGCTCGTATGAAGAAAGTCTGCAAGCAGTTGGTGTAGCCCTGGACCCCGGTCTAGTGATCAAATGCGGGCCAACAATCGAGGATGGCTATCAAGGAGCGCTTAAATTACTCCAACGCGACCCTCGACCAACCGCTATCATCGCCATCAATGACTTGCTCGCAATTGGCACCATGCGAGCCGCAGGCGATCTAGGCATGTGCATACCGGATGACCTTTCCATCATCGGGTACGATGATATTCCAATGGCCAACTATCTTTTGCCACGCCTCACCACGGTAACAAAAGATACTTTTACTGCGGGACAAACAGCCTTTGAAATATTGATGGCGAGAATGCAGAATCCAAAACTACCTCGCCAATTCACCAAATTACCGACAAAACTGATCATTCGCGAGTCAACTGGTCGGGCCCCGTTTTAGAAGGCCCGTAACCATTTAACTTTATTGGTAGTACGTTGGGATGACCGACAAAAAAGGTCCATACCCACTAACCACTCCGACAATCTCGTCAGCAAAGACTTGAGATCGGACCAGAGACCTTTACTTGAGCTGAACTTGTTGGCACAGGGACTCAGACTCAAATTCAAAAGGAGGCGATGCCTATGGCGTTTAGGATATGAACCATTACCCATTCTAATTCATATTTCCATTTAACCCAAACCAGTTAGATTATCTCGGAGGAGATCATGAGAAAGCATAAATTGCTGTCAGTTATTTTGTGCATCCTAACCATTTTCAGCCTGTTACTTGTAGCCTGCTCCCCTACAACGTCCGAAACTTCATCAGAAGAAGAAAATCCTGCCGCCGAAGATGCAAGTTCAGCTGAAGAATCCGGCACGGCCGAAGAAGTAGCTGAAGAAGCAGCCCCAGAACCTGTCACCATTAGCTTACTTGGACCAGCTAATCCAAATGACGCATTAATGGTAGAAGCACTTACAAATGCCTATACAGCCCTACACCCCAACGTAACCTTTGAAATCGAAGTAGCGGCCAGCGGCGGCTCTGAAGTAGACAACCTCGTTAAAACACGTCTGGCCACGGGCGAAATGAACGATATCTTCTACTACAATTCTGGCGCGTTACTTCAGGCATTGAATCCATCGCAAACGCTTGTTGATCTTGCAAATGAACCGTTCATGGCCAACATTGACGATGCTTTTAAACCAACTGTGTCACAAAATGATGGTATTTTCGGTGTGCCCGTCGGCTTTGCCAGCGGTGGCGGCATTTTGTACAACAAGAACATCTATGAAGAACTTGGCCTAAGCATTCCAACAACCTGGGATGAATTCGCCGCGAATAACGAAGCCATCAAAGAGGCTGGCTATGCACCTGTGCTTCAGACCTTTGGTGATACCTGGACGGCTCAGTTATTTGTGCTCGCTGATATGTACAACGTCGCTCAAGCCAACCCAACTTTTGCAGAAGACTATACAAACAATCAAGCGAAATATGCAGATTCAGCTGAAGCTATGGCTGGGTTTAGTTATCTCCAGGAAGGCTACGAAAAAGATTGGTACCAGGCAGACTTTGCCACCACATTGTTTACCCAAGGGATCGACTTAATTGCTAATGGCGAAGTTGCACATTGGGCGATGGGTACCTTTGTGATGCCCGCCATTGCAGAAACATACCCCGACAAAGTGAATGACTTCGGCTATTTTGGTTTGCCAGGCCCCGATGGCTCCACCCCAGGCACGACCATCTGGATGCCGCTTGCATTCTATGCCCCCAAAACCAGCGAACATATTGATGTGGTTAAAGATTTCTTTGCCTTTGTTGCCTCAACAGATGGTGTAGATGTAATCAATGATGCAGTATTACCATCTGGTCCATACCTCATCAAAGGCGCAACCCTTCCTGATGAAGTTGCCCCGTTTGTAAAAGATCTGAACAGCTACATTGAGGCTGGTAACGCATATCCGGCACTCGAGTTCCTTTCCCCGGTAAAAGGACCCAATCTTGAACAGATTTGTGTCGCTGTCGGAACTGGACAAATGAGTGCGGCAGAAGGTGCTGCTGCCTACGATGAAGACGTAGTAAAACAAGCCCAACAGCTAGGATTACCCGGCTGGGATAACTAAGAATTAAGAATATAGGGGGCTGGATGGCACAAATGATCCAGCCCTCTATTTTTACCTCCTAATTTTTTGGAATGTGAGGTTGTATGGAAAACCAACTTCAGGCAAAAAGCATTTTGCGCTCGTATCCCTATGTGTTCTATCTCCCAGCAGCGCTCCTGTTTGTTGTATTCTTCTTAATACCAACAGCGATGTCCTTTTATTACAGCCTAACGCGCTGGACATTGTTTGATTCAACTTTTATCGGTCTAGACAATTACCAAACTTTCCTGCAAGATGCACAGCTCAAGCTTGCTTTTCGCAACACCATTATTTATGCCATTCTAACTAGCGGTGCAAAAGTGGTTTTGGGGCTACCGTTGGCTATGTTGTTGACATCCAGAATTAAATTCTCTGGCTTCTTCCGCAGCGTTATCTACTTTCCCGTTCTCATCAGTACAGTGGCAGTAGGCATTACATTCTTTGCACTCATGCAGCCGTCTACCGGGCTAATTAATGTCACGCTTACCAAACTGGGAATTTCTGGACTCGATTGGCTTGGAGACCCAGAAATTGCCCTCTACTCGGTAATCTTTGTAGATGTGTGGAAAGGAATTGGCATTGCCATGGTGCTCTTCATGGCAGGGATTTTATCCATCCCTTCCGAATATTTTGATGCAGCTCGCCTGGAAGGTGGCGCCTGGATCAAGTTCCGCCATGTGATTCTTCCCCTCAGCCGTAATGCAACGTTTACTATCATTTTACTTTCGTTTATTGGCGGCTTACGGACTTTTGACCTCATCTGGGCAATGACTGGTGGTGGACCTGGGTTCGCATCTGACGTGTTAACATCCGTCATTTTCAAGCAATACCAGGCTGGATTTTACGGTCTATCGACGGCCGGAAATGTCGTCATGTTCCTACTTGTCACGCTCATTGCCTATCCTATGATGCGTTTCTTCAACCGAAGGGAGATTGAATTATGAGAAAAACAGAAAATCCCTTTAAAGCCTATTGGGTCGATGCTTTTTTCTTAGTTGTTATTGGGATCATATTTATTGTGCCCTTCGGCTTTATCTTATCGATCGCGTCAAAGCCACGACAGGAAGCGGGGCTCTTTGAATTCACCTGGCCAAGTGAATTTCTGCTGTTCGACAATCTGGTTGCTGTTATTCAATCCAATAATTACATTATGCTTCGAGCCCTGCGAAACAGTGCGGTCCTGACAGTTGCTTCGGTCACTTTGATTGTTATATTTGCGGCTCTTGTGGCGTATGTGATGCAAAGGCGCAACGATAAAATAGCCAATCTGGTCAATGCAATGATGTTTGCGGGTTTGGTACTGCCACCAGCGGTGGTGCCTACTGTTTTCTGGATGCAAACGCTTGGTATCTACAAGACATTGCTCAGCCTCATCTTTATTGAAGTTGCCTTAGCTTTGCCTTTTGCCACAATCATTTTACGAGCCTTCATTGGCACGATTCCTCGCGAAATTGACGAAGCAGCCATTATGGATGGAGCCTCACCATTACGCCTTTTCTTCTCGATTATTATGCCGCTCCTCAAGCCTGCGATTGTGACCATTATTGTTACATCCTCTGTGGCCATCTATAACGACTTTTCTAACCCACTGTATTTTTTGCCAGGTACCGATAACGTTACTGCACAAATGACACTCTTTAGTTTCATGAGCCAGTATAACTCGCAGTGGAACATGGTTTTTGCAGATGTGGTTCTCATTACCATTCCACCGTTGATCCTATTTATGTTTTTCCAAAAGCAAATAGTTTCTGGCATGACAACGGGAGCAGTAAAGGGATAAAGCAGACATATTTTGCACAAACAGCAGAATACTACTTACCAGTAAGAGATGCCCAATTCCATGCACCTCAGTGTCTTGCCATGTTGTCTATTTTCAGCGACCAAAAAAAGTGAAAAAAATGACTCAAATATCTATCGGAAGGCTCCAAGTTGAACATCTTCAAGAGGCCTTGGGCATTGGCGTGGAACAACCAAGACTGTCCTGGTTGATTCAGACTGAGACCAAGGGATGGTACCAAAAAGGCTACGAAATCGAAATCTATGACGCAGACGGTAAGTTAACGGAGCAAACTGGATACATTGAGTCTGACCAATCAATCCTGGTTGCTTGGCCCTTTGCCCCGCTGTCATCTTGTCAGCGTGTCTCCGTTCGGGTACGGGTTTGGGGAGCAGATGAGCAGGTATCCGATTGGAGTGAATCTGCGTCTATAGAAGCAGGTCTTTTGCACTCTGAAGATTGGCATGCCCAATTTATTGCCCCTGACTGGGATGAAGACACAATCAAATCTAACCCTGCCCCTTATTTGCGCCGTGCATTTGAACTTCGTGCGGGCATTACATCAGCCAGACTGTATATCAGCTCTTTGGGGTTATATGAGGCTGAACTTAATGGGCAGGTCGTTGGCAACCAGGTTTTTTCGCCTGGTTGGACGGTTTACGATGAGCACTTGCGCTATCAAACCTTCGATGTTACGGAAATGGTAAACGAAGGGAACAATGTTATCGGGGCGACTTTGGGTGATGGCTGGTTCCGGGGACGCATTGGTTTTGGCGGCGGTCAGCGAAATATTTACGGTGAACAATTGGCGCTCCTAGCCCAACTTGAAGTCCATTATACCGATGGTTCGTGGGAGCGTATTGTCACTGATGAAAATTGGCGGGCTGCAACCGGACCGATCCTGATGAATAGCATTTATGATGGCGAAACTTACGATGCCCGACTTGAACAAGCTGGCTGGTCATCGCCTGGCTTCGATGATTCAGCCTGGAATGGTGTGCGAACGATTGAGTGGAACATGAATGCGCTGAAAGCGCCGCTGGGTCCACCGGTACGCCGTGTAGGAACAGTAAATCCGGTATCTGTCCATACCTCTCCATCTGGTAAAACAATTGTGGATTTTGGTCAGAATCTGGTGGGCTGGTTATCCATCAGGTTGAAAGGACCAGCCGGGCATATGGTGACCTTGCGCCACGCGGAAGTGCTCGAAGAGGGTGAGTTGGGAACGCGTCCCCTTCGTTTTGCCGATGCTACAGATCATTACACGTTGAAAGGAGGTGACCTAGAAACCTGGGAACCTCGCTTTACCTTCCATGGTTTTCGCTATGTGGAAGTGAATAATTGGCCTGGTGAGTTTAGCGTTGATGATGTAACGGCCGTAATTATCCACTCAGACATGGAACGCATCGGTTGGTTTGAATGTTCAGACCCGCTGCTCAACCGTCTGCACGAAAACGTGGTTTGGGGCATGCGCGGCAATTTCCTGGATGTGCCCACAGATTGCCCCCAACGTGATGAACGCCTCGGCTGGACAGGTGACTTACAGGTCTTTTCCCCAACCGCATCCTTTCTCTACGATGTCACAGGTTTTCTCCAGTCATGGCTTAAGGATCTGGCAATTGAACAATGTAAAGCGGGCGGCATGGTTCCCCAGGTGGTGCCAATGGTGTTAGATCGCCCCATGCCTGGGGCAGCCTGGTCCGATGCGGCAACCATTGTCCCCTGGGTTCTGTACCAACGTTTTGGAGACGTGCAGATTATTGCCGATCAATATGAAAGCATGAAAGCCTGGACAGATTATGTGATTGAAGCCGCTGGCGATAATCATCTGTGGGACACGGGCTTCCAATTTGGCGATTGGCTTGACCCTACCGCCCCG
The DNA here is from genome assembly GCA_020634565.1 of Ardenticatenaceae bacterium. Taxonomy (GTDB): domain Bacteria; phylum Chloroflexota; class Anaerolineae; order Promineifilales; family Promineifilaceae; genus Leptofilum. Next base: position 260,265 of record JACKBN010000002.1, on the reverse strand, counting down.
CCTCATAATCCAGGGCAGGCACGCACCAACAAAGCCATTGTGGCCAGCGCCTACTATGTCCGTTCGGCTGAATTGGTGGCGCAGGCCGCTGCACTGCTGGGGCACCATAACGACCATGAATATTATTGCCAAGTCGCAGAGCAGGCTCGGGTCGCGTTTGCCCAAGAATATATTACCCCGGCCGGACGGTTGATGAACGATGCTGAAACAGCCTACGCCCTTGCCCTGACTTTCAATTTGTTCAGCAACGCGGAGCAGGCACAGCATGCCGGGGACCGGCTAGCCGAATTGGTGCGCGAAAGTGGTTATCATATCCGCACCGGTTTTGTGGGGACGCCGCTGATTTGTGATGCGCTATGCAGCACAGGCCATTACGCCACGGCATACCGGCTGTTGCTACAGCAAGAATGCCCCTCATGGCTTTATCCCGTCACAATGGGGGCCACAACCATCTGGGAACGATGGGATTCTATGCTTCCCGATGGCTCGATTAATTCTGGCGAAATGACATCCTTTAATCATTATGCGCTTGGTGCCGTGGCAGATTGGATGCACCGTACGATTGGTGGATTAGCACCGATAGAACCGGGCTACCGTCACTTGAGCATTTCACCCAAACCAGGCGGTGGTCTGACCCAGGCAACAGTCCGACATCGCACACCATACGGAATGGTGAAATCTGCCTGGAAAATCGAAGATGGCACATTTAACCTGAGTGTTCTCATTCCCCCGAACACAACGGCATTTGTCTCCTTGCCCGGTGACAAATCGGACCCAATTGAAGTTGGCTCGGGGTCGTGGCAGTGGGCAGTGCCATATCAAGATCCGTATGCGCGCGGCTCCTATACGGTAGATGATCTAATCGGTGATATTTCCTACGATCCTACTGCCCGTAAGACGCTCATGGATATTTTGCAGCAGATTGAGGCGCCTGGCTTTCTCATGGGGATGCTGTTGCATGAACGCAATCTGCCGTTGCGCGAGGCGCTCATGATGCTTTCAAATCATGAAGAAGCTGTTGTATTGATGAACCAAGCATTCGCGGCAATCAACCAACCATAGATAAAACCAACAGGAAAAAGCAATGACTTACTCTGTTTTGCAACTTAAGCCAAATATTTACCATATTGCTGACCCGATGGGTGTATTCATGACCCTCATCCTGGGTGAAGAAAAAGCGCTGCTCCTCGATACAGGCTATGGCCTTGGTCATTTAGACAAGACCGTTGCTCAACTCACGGACCTGCCGGTAATGCTGGTCAATTCACACGGGCATTTGGATCACGTTTTGGGCAATCGCTTTTTTGATGAGGCGTATCTTCATCCAGCAGATTTTGATCTCTATCAAGAGCACACCATGCAAGCTAGAAGACAAGCCATTGTCGGCCTGCAAACCATCCAGCCAGAGCTTTTCCCCGCCGATTTCTCTGCTGAAGATTATTTGGCTGAGTTTAAAACTAAAATTATTCCTATCAATGAAGGGGATGTTATTGACCTTGGCGGGGTGCGTCTGACTGTCTACCTTGTGCCTGGACATACAGCAGGGGGTATTGCTTTGGTAGATGATCGGGATCGTTTGTTATTCTCTGGTGATGCGATTTCGCCCCATGTTTGGATGCTTTTGCAGGAATCTACCAGCATCGCGACTTATATTCAGTCGTTGCAAAAGCTCAAGAATTTGAGCGCACAGTACGATGCGATTGTGGCCGCACACGTTCCGGATTTACTGCCGAATGAGATGATTGATCGCCTGATTCACTGTGCCGAAAACATCACTCCAGAGAACAGCGTCCCCTTTGAACCGCCATTCGATGATATTGAAAAGGGGCTTATGTATTTTGAGGGCCTGGATGCGCTTAAGGAAAGTTTGAATTTGGAGACGCTCGATCTGGCAACCCAGCCTTTTCATATGCTCAATCTTGAGGGTGTGAATTTTGCAGAGGTTCCATTTGTGTCGATTACTTATAACGAATCGAAGCTGTAAAAATTAGTTGTAAACGGCCGTTACTCACACACCTCAGTAACGGCCGTTTACAAATCAACCTACATCCCCCCGCCTAACCAAAACCAGTTTTGAAATTCCCCTTGACCTGGAGTTAACTCCATATGCTAAAATCTGTTGCTGATTCTACAAAAATCTTTTCCTGACACGGTTGCCGGGAAGAGAGTCTGATAAAGGGAGCTACACCATGAATAACGTACCAACAGCGATAAAAAGCGTGAGCGCTTCACGCTTTTACTTGAGTTTTATCATATTGGCGCTGCTTTTGGGGCTAGTGGCTTGTGCGTCGGATGCGGAAGAGGAAACGGCCGTTTCCCAAGCACCACCAACCACCCAAGCAACCATCGCCGTGACCGAGGCCGTGTTGCCCACCAACACCGCCACCCCACTGCCCGCTACACCTACCCCCACGATGATACAGACGCCAACAGCAACGGCAACGAACACCCCCACCGTAACCGCAACGCCGACCGCCACACGCTGGTCAGCGGAGCCGCATCCTTTGCAGATTGAGGTCATGCGGCAGCAGGCGTATCCAGGCAGCGAAATCATTTTCGAGCAAACGTTAGAGCCAGAGGAAACCTACAACAAGTATGTTGTGTCTTACCAATCCGATGGGCTCAAAATTTATGCGTTGATGACAGTTCCAATTGGTCCCGTGCCAGATACTGGCTGGCCGGTGATTGTATTCAATCACGGGTACGTTCAGCCTTCGGAATACAGTACCACGGGCAACTACGTGCCGTACATGGATATGCTGGCCAGCAATGGCTACATCGTGTTTAAGTCGGATTATCGCGGACACGGCCGTTCCGATGGCGTAGAAACAGTCGGCGGCGGCTACGGCTTGCCAGAGTACACGGCTGACGTGCTCAACGCCGTCGCCTCCCTGCAAGCATATCCCGATGCCGACCCTAATCGTATTGGCATGTGGGGGCATTCGATGGGCGGGCAAATCACCTTGCGCGCCATGGTGGTTTCGCCAGACATTAAAGCAGGCGTTATCTGGGGTGGCGTCGTCTCCCCGTATCCTGATGTCATCACCCGCTGGGATTTCACCAGAAACCCGAATTTCCCCCCGGAGATGGTAGAAAACTTCTCTAACACACCCGAATCATCAGCGGGCAACTGGCTGCGCAATTTCAGCGGCTGGGTAAATGATTTCGCCGCTATTTATGGTGAACCAGATGAAAACCCAACCTTCTGGGACACAATTTCGCCCAACAGCTATCTGACGGATCTTTCCGGCCCCATTCAACTGCATCACAGCGTTACCGATGAAATGGTGCCGCTGGCCTGGTCGGAAACGCTGGTAGCAGAGCTTGAGGCCATTGGCAACTCATCCTATGAATTTTTCACCTACCCGGATGACAACCACAACATCGTTGTCAATTACGGCACGGCGATGGGGCGCACTGTGGAATTTTTCGATAGGTACGTAAAAGGGCAATAAACAAACACAGGGTTGGCAAAGCTCCGTGGAACTTTGCCAACCCTGTGCTCAATCTGAGGGGAGCAGCAGCTTTTAGTTAACTACCATACCCGCGTTGCCCTGAGTGTATTCACGCACCCGCTCCACGTCACGCATGGGCGGCAAGCCGAAGAGTCTTTTGTACTCCCGGTTAAAGTGCGAAGCATCATTATAACCAACCCGAAAAGCGGTGGTCGTCGCATCCAAATCCTCGCCCACCATCAGCCGACGCGCTTCTTGAAGCCGCAGCCGCTTTTGGAATTGCAAGGGGGTCAGCGCGGTCACCGCCTTAAATTGGTGATGGAAGCTGGAAACACTCAGGCCAACCTCTTCCGCAACTTCTTCGATGCGAATTTGTTGATCATACGCTTCACGAAGCCGTTCAATGGCTCTGGCAATTGGCGTTGTATAACCACCCACAGTAGCAATATGGAACAGCCGGTCCCCTTGCGCGCCCAACAAGAGCCGGCAAATGATCTCCCGCTTAATCAGCGGCGCCAAAACGGGTGCTTCGACGGGGGTCTCTATCAACCGCACAAGCCGCACGATGGCGTCTAGCAAACCGGCATCGAGCGCGCTTACGTCCATCGCTTTCAAATCAGCCCGCTTTGGTTTTTCAGTGTGGCCCAACTCTGTCATGATCGAGCCAATGAGGATGGGGTCCAGCGCAAAGCTTAAACTGAGATACGGCCGTTCCGGCGTCGCCTCAATCACATGGCTGGAAACAGGCAGTTCCAACGTACCCAAACAGTAATGATACGGATCATACTGGAAGCGCTCCTCACCCAAATAAAGTTCCTTGCTACCCTGCGCAATAACCGCCAATGCGGGATCAGACAACGTGGGGTTTAGCTCTGTTGGCACAGAAGATCGGTAACAAAAAACGCCATCCAACGGCCGTGATGGCCCATCTACTGGGCAGGCCCGCATCATCCGTTCAACCAGCTCTTCTCGGTTTGCCTGCACCCGTTGTGCCTCACGGTCAGATTGATGAGAATTCATTAAATCCATAGTAACCTCTATAAGCTTGCTCTCAAGCTCAAATTTACAAAACTTGCAGAATTGTACAATGATTATCGAGGATTATTATATCACTCAGTCGCTCAAAGGAGTAAAATAAATTTAAAGATAAGAGAGATAATCCTAGTACATTGGATTTTTGTTCAAGGCAAACTGCCCTTTAGACAGGATTATCAAAGGAGTCCGAAATGGAAATTAATAGAATCGGTGCACAACCTTCTGTCGCCGGACCAGCCGACTGGTTTACTGGTACGGTGCGGATTGATCCGCTATTCGGCGCTAAGGAACCTGCACGCATGGGTGGCGCTGGCGTCACCTTCGAGCCAGGCGCACGCACTGCCTGGCACACACATCCGCTAGGCCAGACCCTGATCATCACGGCTGGCTGCGGTTGGGTACAACGTTGGGACGGTCCAATTGAGGAAGTCCATCCCGGTGATGTCGTTCAATTTGCCCCAGGTGAAAAACATTGGCACGGAGCCAGTGCAACCACCGCCATGAGCCACATTGCCCTGCAAGAAGCCCTCGACGGCAAAGCCGTTGATTGGTTAGAACACGTTAGCGATGAACAGTATCAAAAGTGAAGCAAACGCTTGTGAAGGAGAGTTATCATGATTAAAGACAAAGTTGTCATTATTACCGGTGCATCATCAGGAATTGGTGCGGCAACTGCAAAACTACTTGCTAGCAAAGGCGCAAAAGTTGTATTGGGCGCACGGCGCGAAGAGAAACTGAAACAATTGGTAGCTGAAATTCAAAGCGCTGGTGGACAAGCTGTCTATCAGGTAATGGATGTGGTTGATCCAGCAGATAACGACACAATCGTTGAACTGGCTCAGAAAACGTTTGGCCGGCTTGATGCAATTTTCCTGAACGCTGGCTTAATGCCGAACTCACCACTTTCAGCACTGAAAACTGATGAATGGCATCAAATGGTTGATGTCAACATCAAAGGTGTCCTCAATGGTGTTGCGGCTGTACTGCCAACATTCATTAATCAGAAGTCTGGACATATTATCGCTAACTCATCGGTCGCCGGATTGAAAGCATATCCTGGCGGGGCAGTATATGGTGGAACAAAATGGTTTGTGCGTGATTTTATGGAAGTATTACGCATGGAGTCAGCTCAGGAAGGAACCAATATTCGCACGGCAACTATTTATCCGGCCGCGATTAACACCGAATTGTTGAATACGATTACGGATGAAAACATGTCCGCTGGCATGACAGCTCTGTATCAGCAGTATGGCATTTCACCGAAGCGTGTCGCTGATGTGGTGGCGTTTGCCATCGATCTGCCGGAAGACACAACCGTAAATGAATTTACAATTGGTCCATCCAATCAACCCTGGTAAACAACAATCAACATACCTGTAAACAAATAAGTGAAATTAATATTTCAAAGGAAGAATTAGCATGATTTTAAATGAAACATTCACACTATCCAATGGGGTAGAAATTCCGAAACTTGGCCTGGGCACCTGGTTCATCAACGACACGGACGTCGTTGAAGCCGTGAAAGAGGCTGTAAAACTTGGCTATCGTCACATCGACACGGCACAAGCGTATCAAAATGAACGCGGCGTGGGTGAAGGCATTAGAGAAGCTGGTGTCAAACGTGAAGAAATTTTTGTAACCACCAAACTGGCCGCAGAAGTAAAGTCTTATGAAGCGGCCGTTGCCTCTATTGATCAATCACTGAAGACAATGGGCCTTGATTACATTGACCTGATGATTATCCACAGCCCCAAGCCGTGGATGGAGTTCCACAAAGAAGATGCCTATGCTGACGGCAACCGTGAAGCATGGCGTGCGCTCGAAGAAGCATACAAAGCTGGCAAACTGCGGGCCATTGGTGTTTCAAACTTCGAAAAAGAAGATCTGGACAATATCCTGGAATCTTGCACGGTGAAGCCAATGGTCAACCAAATTTTGGCCCACATCAGCAACACGCCAAAAGAGTTGATCCAATATTCGCAAGACAACGGCATCCTGGTAGAAGCGTATTCACCTATTGCCCACGGCGAGCTGATGAAAAATGAGGACGTCATCAATATGGCTGAAAAATATGGCGTTTCCGTGCCGCAGTTGAGTATTCGCTACGTGCTGCAACTCGATCTGCTACCATTGCCCAAAACGGCAAATCCTGCCCACATGAAATCCAACGCAGCTGTCGATTTTGTGATTTCAGACGAAGATATGGAATTCCTGAAAAACATAGAACAAATCGAAAATTATGGCGAGGCCAGCATGTTCCCTGTGTACGGCGGGAAGCTGAGTTAATCATTAATTTTCTCTAGCTAGTCATCGTGCCATCCGGGGTTTCCTGGATGGCACGGTTGTAAATTGACTGAAACACAGCAACAAAGATAGACAAATTTGAAGGGGAGCCACTCCTTCTATCTACAAGGAAAATGATCATGATTTTGGAAGAAAAATACACACTATCGAATGGGGTCGAGATTCCGAAACTCGGTCTTGGCACCTGGTTTATTAGCAACAAAGACGTTGTCCAGGCGGTGAAGAATGCAACCGAACTTGGGTATCGGCATATTGATACTGCCCAGGCATACCGTAACGAAAGCGGCGTGGGCGAGGGCGTTCGCGCTTCTGGTGTCAAACGAGAAGAGATGTTTATCACCACAAAACTGGCGGCAGAAGTGAAATCTTATAATACGGCCGTTTCCTCCATAGACAACTCGCTCAAAACAATGGGGCTTGATTACATCGACATGATGATCATCCACAGCCCCCAACCCTGGCGCAAATTCCGTGGCGACGACCGGTTTTTTGAAGGAAACCGTGAAGCGTGGCGCGCGCTCGAAGAAGCATATAAAGCAGGCAAACTGCGCGCTATCGGCCTTTCCAACTTTGAACAAGCCGATCTAAAGAACATCCTTGACTCCTGCTCCGTTAAGCCGATGGTCAACCAAATTTTGGCGCACATCAGCAATACACCAACAGAGCTGATTCAATACACGCAAGACCAGGGGATTTTGGTAGAAGCCTATTCACCCATTGCCCACGGCGAGCTGATGAAGAATCAAGAAGTTACCGCAATGGCTCAAAAATACGGCGTTTCCGTGCCCCAACTCAGCATTCGCTACTGTTTGGAGCTTGGTCTGCTGCCGCTGCCAAAGACAGCCAATCCGGCCCACATGAAATCCAACGCAGCTGTCGATTTTGTCATCTCTGAGGCGGACATGACTGTTTTGCAGAACGTGCCACAAATCGAAGATTATGGCGATGCCAGCATGATGCCCGTTTACGGCGGCAAGCTGAATTTGCGCTCCATGCTTTCAATGGTATGGCGTTCCATTCGTGGTTAAAAGCAGCCGAGGGAAGCAAAACTAATGAAATACAAAAATATTCAAGAATTTGAAAAAGTAAATATGTTTGGCACTGGTATGCCAAACGAGATGTTTGCCAAATATTTTATTGGCAATTCCTTTTTGAACCTGTTTGCAAAACCTGGAGAATGGCCTTTGTTTTTGGCCAACGTGACTTTTGAACCGGGCTGCCGCAACAACTGGCATATTCATCATGCAAAAAGCGGCGGCGGGCAAATGCTCATCTGCACCGCAGGCGAGGGTTGGTACCAGCAAGAAGGTAAAAAGCCGGTTAGCCTGGCTGAAGGCTCTTTTGTGCACATCCCCGCCGGGGTAAAGCATTGGCATGGGGCCAAAGCGGACAGCTGGTTTAGCCATATCTCTGTGGAAATTCCTGGTGTAGAAACCAGCAATGAATGGCTTGAGACGGTTTCTGACGAGGCTTACAGCCAACTACCAGCTACAAAAAGCAAGCAGATTGAACGCGGACAGGGCAAATACACCAATAAAAAAGCGTTCGACAAAGCGAATATGTTTGGCACAGGCATGCGTAACTTTATGCTGTCCAAATATTTTAGCGGCCGTTCCTACCTGAAAATGATAACCACGCCAGGTAGAGCGCCCCTGTTCTTAACCAACGTCACGTTTGAACCAGGGTGCCGCAACAATTGGCATATTCATCACGCCACAAAGGCTGGCGGGCAGATACTGATCTGTACAGCCGGAGAAGGCTGGTACCAGGAAGAAGGCAAAGAAGCTGTGAGTTTGCAGGAAGGCTCTATTGTTTATATCCCCGCAGGGGTCAAGCATTGGCATGGAGCTAAAGCGGACAGCTGGTTCTCGCACGTTGCCATTGCCGTACCAGGGGATGACAGCAAAAACGAATGGCACGAGGCCGTTCGTGATGAGGATTACGACAAACTGTCTGCCCGGTAAACTTAAAATCATCCGAAAAAGCTACAGAGCATAAAGAGTGCGGGTTGAGATCCATCACAGTCTCTTTATGAACTCTGTGGCCTCTATTCGGACAAGCACTTTAACATCCCGATAATCATTGAGAGGCAAAAAAGCTATGGAATTGCGTATTAACGGACAAACCTACGAAGTCGATGAAGCATACGAGTCTGGCAATTTACTCTGGGTTCTGCGTGACAACCTTGGTCTGATGGGCACCCGTTTTGGGTGTGGAGCCGGTTTTTGTGGGTCCTGCACGGTACATGTAGATGGAGTAGCAACACGGGCCTGCATGACGGCCGTTCAGGCTGTTGTTGGCACTGAAATCCGTACGATTGAAGGGTTAGCTTCGCCAGAGGGCGAACTGCATCCGGTGCAGCAAGCGTTTATCGACAAACAGGTGCCGCAATGTGCCTGGTGTATGAGTGGCCAGATTATGCAAGCCGTAGCCTTTTTAGAAGAAACAAGTAATCCCACGGAAGAAGAGATCGTGGAAGCAATGAAAGAGAATTATTGTCGCTGTGGTTGCTATGTGCGTATTAAAGATGCAGTGAGCACAGCAGCCGATGTCATGGCACAGAACAAAACGACAGTGGGAGCAGCATGAGCGACCCAAAAACACAATCCCAACGCAAATGGCGAGTTACCCGACGCGGTTTTTTGATAGGAGCTGGCGCAACCGGTGCTGCTTTGGCAATAGGTGTGGCAGTTGGCAGACGGCCGTTTTACCGTTTTATAGCCGGTATGGCGTCAGGCATGTCAGCGGAAAATATGGCCGTAGGTGGTTTGGACAATGATCCCTTTACCTGGATTGAAATCTTGCCCGACAATGAAATCACCATTTATATAAGCAAAGTAGAAATGGGACAGGGCGTACACACATCCATTGCCCAAATGGCAGCCGAAGAGCTAGGAGTGCGCTGGGATCAGCTCACCATCCGGCAAAGCGGTTCGCTGCGCGGCCCCAACACAAACACAGGCGGCAGCACGTCAGTTTCCTCGACCTATGTGCCCGTGCGTCAGGCCGCTGCCATGATGCGGGAAATGCTCATTCTGAAAGCAGCCGAAAAAATGGGCGTCCCGGCGGCTGATTTAGAAGCCAAAGAGGCAGCCATCTACGTCAAGGCAAACCCCAATGAAAGCATGACTTATGGGGAAGTCGTTGACGATGTGACAGAATGGCCAGAAATCGATGTAGAGACAATCGAACTGAAACCATCCAGTGAATTTGAGTTTATTGGCAAATCACTCCCACGAGTTGATTTTGAGAGCAAGCTGACCGGCACCGCCATCTATGGCTACGATGTGCAGGTCGAGGGCATGCTCTATGGAGCGGTTGCCCGCCCACCGACAATTGGCGCCACCATGCAGTCGGCCAGAGCTGGCGATGCCGCCGATATGCCAGGCGCTGTGCAGGTGGTCATCGATGAAGAGGCGCGTTTTGCCGGGGTAGTTGCCAGAACGCGGCTGCAAGCACAAGCGGCCGTACGCGCACTTGACATTGAGTGGGACGAGGGTCGGCTGTGGCAGCAAGAAGAACTGGAAGCGCTTCTCAGCTTTGAGAACGAGCGCGATGGCTACACGATTCAGGAAGATGGGGATGCGGCGAGCGTCATTGGTGATGAGCCAACTGTCTCGGCCGAATATTTCACCCCTTTTGCTGCCCATGCGCATCTTGAACCGCAAGCTGCCATGGCGGATGTACAGGCTGACTCGGTAACAATTTACTGCGCAACGCAAGCACAGGGCACCATCCAGAGCGAAGTGTCCAGCCTTACCGGCATCGAACCTGAAAATATCAATGTGGTTCCAACTTATCTCGGCGGGGGCTTTGGCCGCCGTTTAAACACTGAGGTAGCGAATGAGGCGGTGCGCCTTTCGCAAGCGGTTGGGGCACCAGTCCACGTAGGCTGGTTTCGGGTGGAAGATATGCGCAACGGCTATTTCCGGCCACCAACCCGCAGCCAAATGAGTGCAAGACTTGAAAACGGCCGTATTTCAGCCATCAATCATGATCATGCCAGCGGTCCTGTTGCCTTTCCGTTCTTTCCCACACCCATGCAGTTTGTAATGGGCACCGACATCGGCTCATGGCGTGGTGCTTTTAATTTTTATCAAGGCATTGAAAACCGCCGGTTTACGACCTGGTTAATAGATTTCCCCATCCGTACCGGCTGGTGGCGCGGTTTGGGATTGTTAGCCAATGTCTTTGCTACTGAGAGCTTTATGGATGAACTGGCCTATACAGCGCAAGTTGATCCACTCCAATTCCGGCTTAATCATTTGGGCAGCGACCCGTTTAGCGAACGGATGCGCGGCGTGTTGATGGCCGCAGCCGCACAGGCCCATTGGGGTGAAGCGCTGCCAGAAGGTCACGCCCACGGCATTGCCTGTGCCACCGACGTAGACACAGTGGTAGCGCAAGTCGTTGAACTGTCGCTTGACGAGACCAGCGGTGAAATTCAGATCCACAAAGTAACCTGCGCTGTAGATGCAGGACTGTTTATTAACCCAGACGGAGCTATTGCCCAAACAGAAGGGGCGATCATCATGGGACTCAGCTCAACACTGATCGAAGAAATTACAGTCAGAAATGGTGCGGTTGAAGCAGATAACTTCGGCCGTTATCCACTAATGACAATAGACAGAACACCTGAGATTGAGGTGATTTTGCTAGAGTCAGATGGACAGCCGCGCGGCATGGGCGAACCCCCGATGGGGCCGATTGCAGCGGCCGTAGGCAATGCTTTCTTTGCCCTGACCGGAACACGTCTGCGGCGGCTGCCATTTAAGCCAGAATACGTGCTGGAGGCGGTGGCATCCTAAACACCCTGATGGCGTCCAGAATATATCGTTACTCATTAGGTAAGTAGCTCCCGTCATTTCATAGTTGGAGTAAAAAGATGAAAGGTAACATATCCCGTCGTGAAGCAATACAATTAATGGTGTCAGCGGCAACTGCTTTTCTCGTTTCCTGTGCGAATCGCACCAGAAACATCTTGCCCACGCCATCGCAGGAACCTGCACCAACATCGTCACAAACACCTTCAGACACACCGACGCAAATACCAACCGAGGCGCCCGCAGCAACCGCTACGCAGCCACCTGAGCCAACGGCAACGGTAGAGGCAGAAAGTGCGCCAGAAGTGGATACGCCGGTTGCCCAGGGCATGGCAACGGTTTACATGACCAAAAACATCAGCTCCGCTGGATTGATGCAGATATACGAAGCGCTTGAGCGGAAACCAAGTGGCAATGTGGCTGTGAAACTGCACAGTGGTGAACCAGGCGGAAATTATTTCCTGCAACCTGAGTTTATTGCGCCCTTTGTACACGAAGTCAACGGCACCATCGTCGAATGCAATACCGCCTATGGTGGCCGCCGTTCCACAACGGAGTCGCATCAGCAAGTTATGGAAGAGCATGGTTTTACGGCGATTGCCCCCGTGGACATCATGGAAGCAGAGGGCACGATGAGCCTGCCCATTGAGGGAGGCAAACATCTACAGGAAGTGATTGTTGGTTCTCATTTGGCTGATTATGACTTTGTCGTCAATCTAGCACACTTCAAAGGGCACATGATGGGTGGCTTTGGCGGTGTTCTCAAAAATATGGCAATCGGGATGGCCGCCTCAAATGGAAAGAGCCTTGTGCATAGCGCGGGTGCGCAAACAACAGGCTTCGGCCTGGGAACAGCACAAGATGATTTTCTAGAATCTATGGCGGAAGCGGCCAAAGGCATCGCCAATTACATGGGGGAAAACATCTTCTACATCGATGTGATGTACAACCTGTCGGTAGATTGTGACTGCGTGGGTAATCCAACGCCCCCCACGATGGCCGATATTGGCATCCTGGCCTCCTTTGACCCCGTGGCCTTGGATCAGGCTTGTGTTGATTTGATTTATGCAGCCCCAGATGGCGAAGATGTGATCCAACGAATCGAATCTCGTAACGGCACTCATATTCTGGAACATGCCGAGGCAATTGGTTTCGGCAATCGCCAATATGAGTTAGTTAGTATCGACTAGAAATTCATCCGAAAAAGCCACAGGCTTGTGCTGAGCGCAGCCGAAGAAGAAAAAAAGAAAAGAAGCTATGCCGCCAAGCCCGTGGCAAATATTCGGACGGGTAATCCTGAATGAAATTAAAAGAAGTTGAAAATGACCAAGTTTTATCAATCAATCATCGTGCTCAGCATTGCACTACTTTTTATTACCGCGTGCGAGGCCGCGCCAACGCCTACGGCCGTTCCCACGGCAGTGCCAGCAATAAATTTGCCGCCAACGGTTACTGCTACTGAAATACGGCCGTCTCCCACCGCACCACTCGCCACAGCCACAGTGCCCGCAACGGCCGAAATAGAAACGGAAACGGATACCAATCAGGAAAACACAACTATAAGCGAGGATAATCTTATGAATATCAATATTGGCGATCGTGTACTCACAGCCACACTGGCTACAAACTCCTCGGCAGCGGCGCTGAAGGAAGCGCTGGCCGAAGGCCCAATAACCATAAACATGCGTGACTACGACCGCATGGAGAAAGTCGGTCCACTTGGTATGAATTTACCCAGAAACGACGAACCAATCACCACAGAGGCCGGAGACATCATTCTGTTTCAGGGCAGCGCGTTTGTCATTTATTACGCACCCAATTCCTGGAACTTCACCAGACTGGGCAAGATCGACAACGTCACCGCCGCAGAACTGAGAGAAATTCTCGGTGCAGGCAATGTAACCGTCACCCTTTCTTTACCGTAGGCGTTGCTTACTGTGAAGAATTGAGGCTGGGAGGGGATCTCCGCCGCCCAGCAGCACACCGTAAAACCAGAAGCGTAAAGGCCATATCCAATGTTAGCAATCAATATCAACCAACCACATGCAACAAAAATAGAGAATCAGCGATTTGATGAAGAGCGTGCTTTGTACAACCTCAAAGAGTCAGACGTCATCAACTGCACCTTCGCCGGCCCGGCCGATGGCGAATCTGTCTTAAAAGAGGTCAGGGACATTAACGTTATCAATTGCCAATTCTCCCTCCGCTACCCTTTGTGGCATGCCGTAAAATTTAGTCTGGTTGGCTCCGAAATGGACGGAAACTCCAGAGCCCCCATCTGGTATGCGCAAGATGGCAAAATTAGCGAATGTCAGCTAGAGGGGATCAAACTCCTCCGGGAATGCCAGAACATTGAGGTAGAAGATTGCACCATCCATTCACCAGAATTTGGCTGGAAGTGCAACAACATTGCCATTGCCAACAGTGAAATCGAATCAGAGTATTTGCTGTTGGATAGCCGCAACATCACAATCGATCACCTGCATATGCAAGGCAAATACTCCTTCCAGTATGTGGAGCAATTGCACATCAGCGATTCTGTGCTGGATACCAAAGACGCTTTTTGGCACAGCAAAAATGTGACCGTAGAAAACTCCATCGTAAAAGGTGAATATCTCGGTTGGTTTTCAGAAAATCTAACGTTAATTGACTGCCAGATCATTGGCACCCAGCCACTCTGTTATTGCAAAAACCTCACGCTTATCAATTGCACCATGGAAGACACAGATCTAGCCTTTGAATATTCAGACGTGAATGCAGATATTAAGGGGCATGTTATCTCCATTAAAAACCCAAAATCGGGTACTATCATAGTGGACAGCGTCGGTGAAATCATACAAGATAATGTGCTCACAGATTCACTAGGGAAAGTAAAAATAAGGAGAGAACAATGGAATATATTCGACTAGGATCATCAGGTTTAAAAGTCTCACGCGTTTGCCTGGGATGCATGAGTTTTGGGCAGCCAGCGGAGCACAATCCCTGGGTGCTGGATGAAGAACAAAGCCGCCCTTACATTCAGCGCGCGCTGGAAGCAGGCATCAACTTCTTCGACACCGCCAATGTCTATTCAGGCGGAACGAGCGAGATCATTACAGGCAACGCCCTGCGTGATTTTGCCAAGCGAGATGAAGTCGTCATCGCGACTAAAGTGCGTTTTCCGATGGGCCCAGGCCCCAACGATTACGGACTTTCGCGCAAGCACATTATGAGCGCCATCGATGCCAGCCTAAAACGTCTGGGCACCGATTACGTCGATTTATACCAAATTCATCGCTGGGATTATGAAACGCCCATCGAAGAAACGATGGAAGCCCTGCATGACATCGTCAAGGCGGGCAAAGTGCGCTACATCGGCGCGTCTGCCATGTTTGCCTGGCAGTTTGCTAAAGCGCAATACACCGCCGACCTACATGGCTGGACGCGCTTTGTGGCCATGCAAAATCATTACAACCTGATTTACCGTGAAGACGAGCGCGAACTGCTGCCTTTCTGCGAAGATCAGGGCGTGGGCGTCATTCCCTTCTCGCCGCTAGCGCGTGGCGTGTTAGCACGCCTACCAGAACAGGTGGATGGAACCACCCGCTATCAGAGCGACTCTCTAGCTAAAAGCCGCTACGAACAGGAAGATAATCTGACTACCGTCGAACGCGTGCAGGAAATTGCAGCAGCACGCGGCATTCCGATGGCACAGGTCGCCCTGGCCTGGATGTATACCAAACCGAACATTGCTTCCCCCATCGTAGGCACAACCAAACCCCACCACCTGGACGATGCCCTCGCCGCGCTCTCCGTGAAGCTCACGGATGACGAAGTGGCACGGTTAGAAGAACCCTATCGCCCACATCCAGTGATCGCCCACAGTTAGGAGACAGGAACGATGACCACTATCGTGCAAACAGCACAAGGTAAATTGCAGGGGATGTTTGAGGCGGATACGGCCGTTTACCAATTCAAAGGCATCCCGTTTGCCGCCCCACCCGTTGGCGAACTGCGCTGGCAAGCCCCTCAACCAATGGCCGCCTGGGACGGCATTCGCCAGGCAACCGATTTTGGCCCCCGCGCCATGCAGCTGCCCGTCTTCGGCGACATGAACTTCCGCTCAAACGGAATGAGCGAAGATTGCCTCTATCTCAACGTCTGGACACCTGATCCCTCGGCCCATTCGCAACTGCCAGTGTTGGTCTACTTCTACGGTGGCGGGTTCATAGCCGGGGACGGCTCTGAGCCACGCTACGACGGCACCCAAATGGCGCGCAAAGGGATTGTGGCCGTGACAGTTAACTACCGTTTGAACATCTTCGGCTTCTTTTCACATCCAGAGCTGAGCGCCGCAGCGTCGCACCACGCCTCTGGAAACTACGGCTTTCTCGACCAAAACGCCGCCCTGCTGTGGGTGCGCGACAATATTGCTGCCTTTGGCGGCGATCCCAACCGCGTAACAATCGCCGGGGAGTCCGCGGGTTCGATGTCTGTCAATGCGCACATGGTTTCTCCCCTGTCAAAAGAGTTGTTCGCGGGGGCCATTGGTGCCAGTGGCGGACTGGGCACACTGTCGCCACGGCCGTTAGCAGAAGCGGAGCAGATTGGGCAAGCATTTGCCAAAAAAGTGAAGGCGCAATCGCTAGCACAGTTACGCGCCCTGCCCGCCCAAAAGTTGCTGGAAGCCACCGAAGGCATGGCTCCGCCTGAGTTTCCGAGCGTCATTGATGGGGCGTTTTTCCCCGATGCTCCTTTGGAAGCGCTTGCCGCTGGAAAAGGCGCCCAAGTGCCTCTGATGGTAGGCTGGAACTCCGAAGAAATGCCCTACCTGGCTCTGTTTGGCAATCAACCCCCAACTCCAGAGAACTACGCAGCCATCGTGCAAGAACTATACGGCGATCAGGCAGACCAAATTCTCAAGCTCTACCCAGGCACAACGCAGGAGGAAGTTGAGCAGTCGGCTACCGATCTGGCTGGCGACCGCTTTTTGGTTTATAGCACCTGGAAATGGGCAGAAGATCACCAACAAAGTGGCAATCCGGTCTACCGTTACTACTACGCCCATCCGCGCCCCCCGATGGTTCCTGAAATGGCCAATGCCATAGCGGGCTTGGCCGGTGGCATCATCGAGGATGCGGCAGCGGCCGAAGAAGCGATCATCATGCCCCCCGCCAAAGGCGCAGTGCATTCGGCAGACATCGAATACGCCATGGGCAACCTGGCAACCAACAAAGTTTATGCCTGGACCGCTGAGGATAAGCAAGTCTCGGCGCTGATGCAGGGCTATTACGCCAATTTCGTTAAAACCGGCAATCCAAATGGCCCGGGTTTGCCCGAATGGCCACGGATGGATGCCAGCACAAAAATGCAGGCAATGGTTTGGGATGTGGAACCGCACGTTATGGTAGAGCCACACCGTGCACGCTACACGTTCCACGATGAGTTCTTCAACAAGTAAGAACCCATCCAGATTTTAGACACAGAATTCACAAAGATTTACGAGGAGACACCTCATGACAACATGGAAAGAAAATGAACTGAATAAAATTGGCAACGCGTCTGAATTGCGCATTGCCCCGCAACGGAGCGACGGCACGCTGCGCAACCCGTTACCGATTTGGGTCGTCCGCGTGGGCGACGATCTTTACGTGCGCTCTTTCCGGGGACCAAACGGTTCCTGGTTCCGCGCCGCGCAAAGAAGCCAAGCAGGCCAAATTCAGGCTGGCGGCGTGCAAAAAGATGTCACCTTTGTGGCGGAAACCGATGCGGACGTTAATGATGCGGTGGATGCGGCTTATCAGGAGAAATACGGCCGTTATCCCCAATACGTCGCCCCCCTGGTAAACAACGAAGGACGAGCCACAACGTTAAAACTCGTTCCCGCATAGACAACGCATAATGGATGCGTTTTTCAACAGATAGGAGTTACAAAACATGAACGAAAATCAAACATTAAGCAGTAAACAACAAAGCATCATTCCCATTTCCGCTTTCACGGCAAATGGGGATTTAGACAAGCTAAAAACCGCGCTGCAAGAAGGATTGGCAGCCGGGTTAACCGTAAATGAAATCAAGGAAATTCTGGTGCACCTCTACGCTTACACCGGTTTCCCCCGCAGCCTCAACGGCATCAATACCTTTATGGCCCTCCTCAAAGAGCGCCAGGAACAAGGCATTGAAGATGAAACCGGCCCCGAAGCCAGCCCCCTGCCCGCCGACATGGACAAAGATGCCTATGGCGCCAACGTGCGCGCCAAGCTGGCTGGCTGGGAAACGATTCCCCCGCCCGGAGGGTATCAACTGTTTGCCCCCATCATCGACACCTATCTCAAAGAGCATCTCTTCGCCGATATTTTTGCCCGCGATGTGCTCGATTTCCAAAGTCGGGAACTGGTAACCATCGCCGCCCTGGCCAGCATGACCGGCACGGCAGGCCAGCTCTACTTCCACTTAGGCGCAGCCATGAATACCGGCCTGAGTGAAGCACAGATACACGCCTTTATCGACGTGCTTAAAGAGAAAGTTGGGCAACAGGAAGCAGGGGGAGCAACGGCCGTTTTAACCCACGTCCTCAGCAGCAGAACCAACTAACGCTTTATCGTCACAAGGAGAGGGAAAATGGAATACGTAAAACTTGGCAATACCGGCCTGGATGTCTCCCCCATCAGCCTCGGCTGCATGAGCTTTGGCACCAAGGAAGGATGGGTTCACAACCAGTGGGGGCTGAACGAAGAAGATAGCCGCGCCATCATCAAACGGGCGCTGGATTTAGGCGTTAACTTCTTCGACACCGCCAACATCTACGTCCACGGAATCAGTGAAGAAATCCTCGGACGCGCCTTAAAAGATTACGCCAACCGGGATGAAGTTGTCATTGCCACCAAGGTGTTTATGCCCATGGGTCAGGGTCCCAACAGCAGCGGCCTCTCACGCAAACACATCATGAGCCAAATCGATGCCAGCCTCAAACGGCTAGGCACCGATTACGTAGACCTCTACATCATCCACCGCTGGGATTACAACACCCCAATCGAAGAAACGATGGAAGCACTGCACGATGTGGTAAAAGCAGGCAAAGTCCACCACATCGGCGCTTCGGCCATGTATGCCTGGCAGTTCCAAAAAGCGCTCTACGTAGCTGAGAAGAACGGCTGGACCCGCTTTATCTCCATGCAGAATCATTACAGCCTCATCTACCGCGAAGAAGAACGAGAAATGATGCCACTCTGCGCGGAAGAAAAAATCGCCGTGACGCCTTACAGCCCCCTGGCTGCTGGCCGATTGGCGCGTGATTGGTCAGAGACAACAACGCGGCTGGAAACAGATCCCATCGCCAAGCAAAAATACGATGCCACGGCCGATGTTGATAAACAAATAGTTGATCGCGTCGCTGAAATTGCCAAAAATCACGGTGTGCCCATGGCCCATATCGCCCTGGCCTGGCTCTTGCATAAAAAGCCCGTCGTCGCGCCGATCATCGGTGCCACCAAAATCGCGCACCTTGAAGACGCGGTCGCTTCGGTCTCTGTCAAATTAACCCCAGAGGAAATGACCTATCTGGAAGAACCCTACACCCCCCATCCAGTTGTAGGATTAATTCCATACACCCCCTAGCAACTTTTGTAGGTCGGATTGGCAATCCGACCTACAGTAACAATCAAAGGAAACAAACAATGATACCCGCAAAAGAAATGCTATCTGCCAGCGCCGTGAACGCACTACCTATTCGGGATCGGATTGGTCTGGCACTGAATACCGGCGAGGCCCGCAGTGCCGTTCAAGCCATCATCGACGCCGAACAACACGGCGTACGGCAGATTTGGTCCACTCAAGCCCCCACAACAACAGACATATTGAGCATCTATGCCGTCGCCGCCGCCCAAACATCAACGATTCGGCTGGGTACCTCCATCTTCCCCACCTATCCACGCCATCCGCTCGCAATGGTGGCCCAAGCGCGTGCCATCCACGAACTCGCTCCCGACCGCCTCAGATTAGGGATTGGGGCTAGCCATCGCCCCACAATTGAAGGCATGTATGGCATTCCGATGGATGCACCACTGTCGCACACGCGCGAATATATCTACGTGCTGCGTGCGGCGCTTTGGGAAGGCAAAGTTGACCATCAGGGGCGCTTCTATAACGTGTCTGCCACGCTGCCAACGCCAGTTCCCACCCCCATACTAAACTCTGCACTAGGCAAAGGTGCGTTCAAAGCAGCAGGAGAAGTAAGCGACGGCGCGATTTCCTGGAACTGCCCGGTACCTTATTTGCTAAACACGGCACTGCCTGCACTTGAGGAAGGTGCTAAACAAGCTGGCCGGTCTGCACCACCGCTTGTCGCCCACATCCCGGTCGCGTACAGTACAGATCGGCAGGCAGTGCTCGCCGCCGCCCGGAACCAATATGGATTGTATGGGCAGTTACCTTTCTACCGGCGCATGTTTGCTGACGCGGGCTATCCTGTGCCAGAAGGTGGAGAGCTTCCCGAAGCGCTCATTGACAACCTGGTCGTCTCTGGCGATAAGCAGACTATCGCGAACAGATTACGTGAACTACTGTCCAGCGGTTTGAATGAACTGCTACTGCAATCCGTCACCGTTGAAAACCAATCACAGGAATGGTCTGACCTGGCTCAACTGATTGGATCACTCTAACATTTACAGATTCTTAGAAACCTTAAAAAAGGAGTTCAAAAATGCAAACGCGCAAACTTGGCAACAGCAACCTGGAAGTGTCGGCAATGGGTCTGGGCTGCATGCGCATGAGCCATGATGAAGACCCCCTGCCCGACAAACAGGAAATGATTGCGTTTATCCATACGGCCGTTGAGCGGGGCATCACCTTCTTCGATACGGCCGAAGTGTATGGCCCCTTCATCAATGAAGAATTGGTGGGTGAAGCCCTGGAACCGTTCAAAGATGAGGTGATCATCGCCACCAAGTTTGGCTTTAATCTCGGTGAGTATGGTACGCATCATGGCTTGGACAGCAGCCCCGAGCGCATCCGGCGGGTGGCCGAAGCGTCGCTGAAGCGACTGCGCGTCGAGGCCATCGATATTTTCTACCAGCACCGGCCAGACCCCAACGTGCCGGTGGAAGATGTAGCTGGCACGGTAAAAGATCTCATTCAGGAAGGCAAAGTTAAACATTTTGGGCTGTCCGAATCCCCGGCAGACCTTATCCGGCGCGCCCACGCGGTGCAGCCAGTGACTGCCCTCCAGAGCGAATACTCCATTTGGTGGACAACCATCGAAGAGAACGGTGTCCTGGCAACGTGTGAAGAGTTGGGCATTGGCCTAGTGCCCTACAGCCCGTTGGGACGCGGCTACCTCACCGGCGCAATCAACGAAAACACGGAGTTTGCCAGCGTGGATATCCGCAGCCGCAACCCACGTTTTACGCAGGAAGCGATCAAAGCCAACCGGGTGGTGATTGAGCTACTGCAACGAATCGGTACTGAAAAAGGGGGTGCGACCCCGGCACAGGTTGCTTTGGCCTGGGTGCTGGCCCAAAAGCCGTGGATTGTGCCCATCCCCGGTTCGCGTAAGCTGTCTCATCTGGATGACAACCTCGGCGCATTGGAGCTGGAATTGACGCCAAATGATCTGAGCGATATCGAAGCGGCCATGGCCAACATCAATGTCGTTGGCAACCGCTATTAAACGGATTGTCACGCATTGCGTAGCACCAGAAGGGAAAAGTAGCTATGTCCAAGATTGTGATTGAAAAGAACGTGATGGTGCCGCTGCGGGATGGGGTGAAGCTCGCCACCGACATCTACCGGTTGGAAGATGCGGGGGCCACGCCCGCACTGGTGGCCCGCACGCCATACAACAAAGACGGCATGTTGGCCGGTGGCGAAACTTTTAACATTTTGCGAGCGGTGCAGGCTGGCTACACGGTCGTCACCCAAGATGTGCGGGGTCGGTACGCCTCGGAAGGGGCGTTTAACCCGCACATTCAAGAGACCGATGATGGCGTGGATATGCTTGCCTGGGTCGCCGAGCAGCCCTGGTACAATGGCAAAATTGGCACTTTCGGCGGATCGTACCTGGGCGGCACGCAATGGCTGCCGGCCCGCAAACAGCCCCCCGCTTTGCAGGCAATAGCTCCCGCTATTACCTTCTCCGCAGGGTATGAGGGCTGTTCTTACCAGGGCGGGACTAAAGTGCTGCACGACCTGCGCTGGGTGGTGGCTAACATTGTGCCCGCAGAAATTGAGCGCCGTCGCGCACGGGGCAAAACAATTTTAGAGAGTGATAGTCCGCTGGATGTGGATGGCGCCTTCAGCGAACTGCCGCTGGCAACTCATCCGTTCATTCAGAAGTATGCTGGGTTTTACCGCGATTGGCTGACGCACCGCAGCGATGGTGATTACTGGCAGCAATCGTCCATGAGCGACAGCTATGAGCAGATCACTGTGCCTGCGCTGAACATCAGCGGCTGGTACGACATCTTCCCGTGGAGTACCTTTGAGAATTTCAAGGGGATGCGAGAGCGCGGCGGCTCGGAAATGGCGCGCCGCAACCAAAAGATCATCATCGGGCCGTGGACGCACATGAATTTTAGCGGCAGTTTCCCGGAGCGGGAGTTTGGCTGGGCAGGCAGCGCGATGGCGATTGATTTGCCCGGCATCCATCTGCGCTGGTTTGATCGTTGGTTGAAAGGCGAGGAAAACGGCATCGACAAAGAGCTGCCGGTGCTGATTTTTGTGATGGGCGTGGATGAGTGGCGCAGCGAAGCAGATTGGCCGCTGCCTGACACAAATTATCGTTCCTACTACCTGCACAGCGGCGGTCAGGCGAACACACTGCACGGCGATGGTTCGCTTTCCACCACCGCGCCGGGTGAGGAGCCAGCGGATGTGTATCTGTACAATCCGCTGCGGCCAGTGCCGACGGTGGGCGGGCAGGTGATTTTGCCGGGCGGCAATGCGATGGGGCCGCGCGACCAGCGCGAGGTTGAGCTGCGGGATGATGTGCTGGTTTACAGCACGCCTGTGCTGAACCAGCCAGTAGAAGTGACGGGGCCAATCGAACTGTGCCTGTTCGTCTCCTCTTCGGCGCGGGATACGGATTTTACGGGGAAGCTGGTGGATGTGTTTCCAGACGGCCGTTCCATCATCCTCACCGAAGGCATTTTGCGGGCGCGTTACCGTAACTCTTTTACCGAACTGGCGTTATTAGAACCAGGCGAGATTTACGAGCTGCGGCTCAATTTGTGGGCAACGTCGAACGTCTTTTTGCCAGGGCACCGCATCCGGTTGGAGGTGTCTAGCAGCAATTTCCCCCGCTTTGACCGCAACAGCAACACGGGCGGGGACATTACAACAGAGACGGCTGATCAGTATGAAACGGCCGTAAATCGCATTTATCATGATAAGGAACGGCCGTCCCATCTCATTCTCCCCATCATTGAACGATGAAACCCATTAAGGAACATGCATCATGAAATTAAGTTCAAATGTTAAAGGCATCGCCTTTCTTGTATCGGCCGCATTTGTCATTTCTATCCAAAACATCATCATCAGATGGATTGGCGGCGATTATTCAGCGCTGGAAATCGTCGCTGTGCGCAGCATGGTGGCCTTGCCCGGCACGCTGCTGTTTTTCCGCTACGAAGGGCGGCGCGGCTTGCCCACCACAAAGCTGCCCATGCTGGAGTTTGTTCGTGGCCTTTTCCTGTTCCTCTCCTACACGACGTTTATGATGGGACTGGCCGCGTTGCCGCTGGCGCAAATTGAGGCGATTCGCTTTTCCGGGCCGCTGATGATCACCTTCTTGTCTGTGGTGATGTTGGGCGAGACCGTTGGGCCACGCCGCTGGGTGGCGCTAATCATCGGCTTCCTGGGCGTGCTGCTGATTGTCCAGCCCGGTTCGGCCAGCTTCAATTTTGGCTCTGTGTTTGTGCTCATCTCGGTGCTCTTCTATGCGCTGGTGGCGATCCTCACGCGCAAGCTGCAGGCGGAAGACAGCAGCGCAACGATGGCCTATTTCAGCTCGCTAGTCTATCTGTTAGCGGCACTTGTTCTGGTGCCGCTGCCCGCTATTGTCGGCGACGTGCCCAACGCGCATCCCAGCATCGCCTTTCTTATTCGTCCCTGGAGTATGCCAACCTTGATGGATGGGCTGATTATGGCCGGGCTGGGCGTTATTTGGGCAATTTGGATGTATCTGTTGTCCCGCGCGTATAGTTTGGCGCAGGCTTCCGTAGCAGCGCCGTTTGAGTACGTGTCACTGCCAATTAACATCCTGTGGGGCTTCCTCATCTGGCGCGAGATTCCCACCTGGATGACGCTGGCTGGCGCGGCACTGACGTTGGGCAGTGGAATGTATGTTTTGTATCGAGAACGGGCGGAACGGAAACGGCCGTCCCAAACAGAGCTAGAATATGCTGCTCACTTACCAGATGGGGACGAGTAACAAAGGAAACTTCACGAGCACCAGGTCAACATCGTGAACAAAGTCGTGGGTCGGATTGTTAATCCGACCCACGTTTACAAAGGAAAATTCAAAATGGCAGAAAACAGAATCATCACCCAAATCTGCATCGTTGTAGAAGATGTGCAAAAGGCCAATGCCAATTGGGCCAAAGTGTTGGGCAAGCCCGAAGAAACAATTGCCACCATCTTCCCCGATGGCATTCTGCATTACGCCCACACCGATCCGGCCGAGTACAAAGGTATCCAGGTTGCCAAATACGAGCTGGGCAATTTCGTACTAGAACTGCTCCAGCCAGCACCCACGCCCAGCCCCTGGCGTGCTTTTTTGGAGAAAAATGGGCCAGGCGTTTTCCATTTTTGCGTCCTGGTTGATGATCGCAAGGTTTTTCAGCAGACGCTGGCCGAGATTGGCGTCGATCTACCCTACCACATTGGCTATTTCCCCCAAGGATCGTACAGTTACGTGGATGCCAAAGATCAGTTGGGCATTGAACTTAGCGTAAACCACGGGGGCGATTATAAGGCGCTGTTTGCGGCGTTGTTGAACGGAACGGCCGTTCCCCTCGACGAACTAAAATAACAGTAAGCGTAACGCAGATTGGAGATACTATGGATATCGAAACCTTACGTCAATGGATTGCCCAGCGCGACTCCTACAGCATTTTGGAGACGGTGGATGTGCACACCGGCGAACGCACGGTGCTCAAAGAATACGACACCGTGATTGAAGCGCCGAACTGGACGAGCAACGGCCGTTTCCTCATCTACAACAAAGGTGGCAAAATGTTCAGCTATGAGCTGGCCACCGGCGAAGACAAAGAGATCGACACCGGCTTCGCTATCGACTGCAACAACGATCACGTCCTCTCGCCAGACAACACGGAGCTTGCCGTCAGCCATTTCACCAACGAAGACGCCACCTCGCGCATCTACATCGTGCCGATTAGCGGCGGCACACCCACGCTCGTCACCGACAAAGGCCCCAGCTACCTGCACGGCTGGTCGCCCGACGGCGAACGACTGGCTTACTGCGCCGAGCGCGGCGGCCAGTACGACATCTACACCATTTCCATAAACGGTGGCCCGGAAACACAGCTCACCAACGAGCCAGGACTAGATGACGGGCCGGAATATTCACCAGATGGCAAACACATCTGGTTCAACTCTACCCGCAGCGGCCTGATGCAGGTGTGGCGCATGGATGTGGACGGATCGAACCAGACGCACATGGTGCAGGAAGAAGCCAACTGTTGGTTCCCGCACGTGTCGCCAAACGGCCGTTTCGTCACCTACATCGCCTACGCCAAGGGGGATGTGGAACCGGGGGATCATCCACCCAACAAAAACGTGGAGTTGCGGCTAATTCCAGCCGAGGGTGGTGCATCCAAAACCATCGTCAAGCTGTTCGGCGGACAGGGTACGATGAACGTCAACTCCTGGTCCCCAGATAACCGCACCATCGCATTTGTCTCTTACCGACTCAAATCGTAGGTCGGATTGATAATCCGACCACCCCAAAAGGTCGCGTCATTGCGCAACTAAAAGCGTAATCGTAGGTCGGATTGACAATCCGACCCACAATCATATGGAAGAATTTTACAAGCGAAAGCTCCCCCATATGCAACCCAAAGGCGCCACCTTGTTCGTAACGTTTCGCCTTGCCGGGTCGTTGCCACAGGCGGCTATTGCTCAATTAAGAGCAGCGCGGGAAACTGAAATGCACGTCGCCACAACAAACGAAGAACGGTATTTGGCAGAAAGGCGGCATTTCGGCCGTTTCGATGAACAATTGCATCAATCAACTGGCCCGCACTACCTCCAACAGCCAGCGCTTGCCCAAATTGTGGCCGACAGCCTCCATCACCGCGACCAGGGCGTCTACCGATTAGACGCATTTACCATCTTATCAAACCATGTCCACGTCGTGTTTGCACCTCTGCAAAAGGGTGTGCATCTAGATGACACAACGCAATTTCACAAACTGTCGAAAATTATGCAATCGCTAAAGCGACATACAGCGCAAGAATGCAACAAGCTGCTCGGCCGCCAGGGTGCATTTTGGCAGGCTGAAAGCTATGACCATATTGTGCGGGATGAGGCGGAATGGGAGAGAATAGTGCGGTATGTGCTGAATAATCCTGTGAAAGCAGGGTTGGTTTCTGAGTGGGAGGAGTGGCCTTATACATATTTGCGGTCGGATTGACAATCCGACCTACGGAAGGATGAATTATGACGACAAAACCAGTAAAAACGGCCGTTATCGGCTGTGGCAACATTAGCGACATTTACATTCAAAACGCGGCGAAGTGGGAAATTTTGGACCTGGTGGCCTTAGCCAACCGCACCTTGCCCCGCGCCCAAAGCCAGGCCGAAAAGTACAACGTGCCCCAGGCCAAACCGATCGACGACGTGCTGGCCGATCCAGAAATTGAGCTGATTATCAACCTGACCACGCCAGACGTACATGCCGAAATCGCCCTTGCGGCGCTGCGGGCGGGCAAATCAGTCTACAATGAAAAACCGTTGGCGATTAGTCGTGAAGACGGCCGTCTCCTGCTGCAAGAAGCCAAATCTCGTGACCTGCTGGTCGGCTGTGCCCCCGACACCTTTTTGGGTGGCGGCCTGCAAACCTGCCGCCAAATTCTGGACTCTGGCGAAATTGGCACGCCAGTCGCTGCGCAAGCGTTCATGCTCATTCAAGGCCCCGAACGGTGGCACCCCAGCCCCGAATTCCTCTTCCAGGTTGGCGCGGGTCCCATGTTTGACATTGGCCCCTACTACCTCACCGCCCTCATTTCGCTGCTCGGCCCGATTCGCCGCGTCACCGGCTCGGCACGCAAAACGTATGAGGAACGCACCATCGGCAGTGGCCCCAAGCAGGGCAACAATTTCACCGTGGGCACGCCCACCCACATCGCCAGCATCCTCGACTTTGCCAGCGGCCCCGTCGCCACCCTGACCACCAGCTTCGACGTATCCGTTTCGGCCGGTGCAGCCATCAATTTGTACGATGTGGGTGGCGCTTTGCTGGAAATTCAAGGCACCAAGGGCACACTCTGCCTGCCCGATCCCAACACGTTCGACGGCCCGGTTCGCGTGCGCGGCCTGAATGAAAAAGCGTGGCGCGAGATGCCGGTGAACCACAGTTACACCAGCAACAGCCGTGGACTGGGTGTGGCAGATATGGCGTATGCGTTACGGAACGGCCGTTCCCACCGAGCCAACGGCGAAATGGCCTACCATGTCCTGGATGTGATGCATGGCGTGCTAGAAGCATCCAGCAGTGGGCGGCATGTGGAGGTAGAGAGTGCTTGTGAACGGCCGTTGCCCCTGCCCACGAGCTTGCCCGAATATCAACTGGACGCATAATTTTTTCGTAATTTCAGGGTAGCGCCACCTTGTAGGGGCAGACCCCCGTGTCTGCCCGCGCTGGGCGCATATGAGGTTACGCCCCCACCCTATAAAATTGCAAAGAAGCGTATTTTTTGAAAGGATTTTCCCATGAAAGCCGCAAGATTTACCAAACCACTGCATACCGAAGTTGTTGACATCCCGCAGCCAGCCATCGGCACCGATGATGTACTAATTCGGGTCAAAGCCGCCGGAATTTGCGGCACGGACATTCATATTCTCAAGGGCGAATATGCCCTGGCGCAGTTCCCAATGGTGCCGGGGCATGAATTTAGCGGCGAAATCGCCGCCGTAGGCGCCAACGTCACCCGCTTCCAGCTTGGCGACCGCGTCACGGCCGATCCTAACATCCCCTGCAATCGCTGCGAAAACTGCCAACGCAACGAACCCAATCAATGCGAAAATCTGGCCGCCATCGGCGTCACCCGCGATGGTGGCTTTGCTGAATACGTGTCCGCACCCGAATCCGTCGTCTTCCCCATCGGCGATTTGTCCTACAGCGATGCAGCGCTCATCGAGCCGTTGGCCTGCGTGGCTTGGGGCTTAAAGCGCGTGCAAATTCAAGCGGGCGACCGCGTGCTCATCTTTGGCGCGGGGCCGATGGGCGCTTTGCTGGCGCAGGCTGTCTCCGCCGCCGGTGCGTCGCAGGTAGACATCACTGATGTCAATCCCTGGCGGCTCTCCGTGATGGAAGATTTGGGCGTCACGCACGCTGTGCTGTCGGACGATCTGCCCAAAAACGCCAAAGCATTTGCCCCAAAGGGGTATGATGTGGTGGTGGATGCCACCGGCGTACCCGCTGTCATTCAACAAACGCCTGGCTACGCGCGCGCACGCGGCAAAATCTGGATTTTTGGCGTGGCTCCGGACAATGCAATGGTCTCTTTTAGCCCCTACGATATTTTCAAGCGGGACTTGTCGATCATCGGCAGTTTTGCCGTGAACCGCACCTTTCATGAAGCCATCATGCTGCTGCAAAGCGGCAAGATTAACCTGGAACCGATCGTTTCCCACCAGCTGCCGCTTGACGCGTTTGCCGAAGGGCTGCGTCTGGCGCAAGAAGATCCGCAGCGGATGAAAGTTCAGTTTTCGCTTTAATCAGCGGCGGAAGCGGCGGGCGCGACGGTTGGATACGGCCGTTTCTCCCCCAGAATGTCTCGGCACAGTGGGCAGCGGCTGGTCTGTCTTCATGCCCGTCTGTATAAGGCGGCGCAGTTCAGCATCAAGCCGGGGATCGGTGTCGATGGGGGTATAGGCGGTGAGGCGCTGGTTTACGGCCGTTTTCGCTCGTTCCGCTAAAGTGGGTGAGCCAGCCTTTTCCCAATTTTCCCGATTTTGCCGGTCAATTACCCCATCCGGCAGATAGAGCGACTGCGGCCAATGGCTCAGGGTATGTTCAGCGGTGATGAGATGCTGCTCGTTCAAAAGCTGGCGCGCCAAATCCACCGTGGGCAAATCTGCCTGCACCCCCATCTCCTGCACAAAATGCAATGCCTGACCGCATAAATCGTTATCCAACACCAGCTTTTCCAGGCTGAACACGAGCACATAATCCAACATCCCCGGCCCCGACACAGAATTGACCCCCGCCAATGCCGCCAGCAGCGCGCTACCAAACGTCTCTGCGCCGGCTTGTGCGTCCAAAAACTTGCCATCGCTGAGCGCCATGTACGCCTGGGTGGGCAAGTTGAGGTGCTTGCCAACGGCCGTATACGCCGCATCCAACTTTAACGCCTCAATCGCCACCATCGGCGAAGTGGCCGCCTTCATGTGGAAGGTAGCTGGTGCACCGCCGAACAGCACCGGCGCGCCCGGCTTCACAATTTGGGCCATCGTTAGCCCGGCCAGCACGTCGGCCGTGTGGAACACCGTGGCCCCCACCAGCGTCACCGGGGCGATGAGCCCCATCAGCGTGACTGGCACAATCTCGACGGGGATGCCCGCCTCCACGCAGTCCAGCAAATTTTGGCAAGAATCTTCGCTGTAGCGAAAGTTGCCCGTAGCCGTGATGGTAAAAATCGACAGGGGGCGAGCAATCAAATCGGCCCGATCTTGGCGGAAAAGGGACATCATCTCCGCCATGCGCGGCACGCCGTGCTCCGTAAATGCCCCAGAGACCACTGGCTTGCGCGAGTTGGTCAGGCAGAGATAGAGTCGCCACGCATCGGAAACGGCCGCTTCGATATCGTCATTTGTGGAAAAGGCGGTGGCCAGGTAAGCAATGTGCTCCAAGCCGTCGGTGAGGCGCACATATTCGACAAAATCGGCCGTATTGGCCAGCCGTGTCTCCCCGGTGCGGTGGTCCAGCACCTTGAGGCCGCTGGAACCCGGCACAAAATGCACCTTGTTGCCGCCAAGTTCTGCATGTGGATTGCCTTCACGATCAAACAAAGTAAATGACGATGGGGCAGCCTCGATCGCCCACTCCACCACATCGGCAGGAAAGAGAATACGTTCGCCAGCAGCATCTAGCTTGAGGCCATGATCCAACAGTCGCTGGCGCAGGGCAGGGCCCCGCACTTCGATACCAATCTCGCTTAAAATGCGCTTGGCTTCATCCAAAATCTGGCCGATAAGTTCAGGGGAAATGACGTTTAGGCTAGGCCGCATGGTTACCTCTTCATGATAGCTTAAAAGCAAAATTGTATAGCTGAGAGAAGAAGTAGCCAAAGACCTTCTATCACGTTTTCTAGCTCACCGCAGGATCATCGGCAAATAAGTTGACACATCCACCCCCCAACGCGCAAAATTTACCGCGGGCTGACCACCAAATTCCAAAAACGTACCGGTGATAAACAGTGTATTTCCCTGAAAGGCAATATCATTGACGATCACAGGTGCCGATGTTGGGTTTTCTACCGCGGTCGTAAATGTATTCCAGTCTGAGCCATTCCATGTTGCCAAACCCGCAGATGCTTCGCTGCCGGTCGTGGTAAAAGATCCCGCAGCAAACAGCTGGCCATGACTTTCCAAGTCAAGCACCTTTTCATTCGGGTTGCCACCCAAGCCATTACCAAGTGGATGCCATACTTGGCCATCCCACCGGGCAACACGATTGATAGGTGTGGTGCCAGACATTGAAAAACGGCCGCCTGCAATTAGTTCGCCGTTATGCATAACGAGAGCGTACACTTCATCGTTTAAACCATCGCCCATTGCCTGCCAACTGGTTCCATTGAAGCGCGCCACATAAACCGGATTACTGCTACCATCAAGGATAAGATAGCCACCCAAGTAGAGTGTGTCATCAGCCTTTAACAGCTTGTAAGCAAAACCTGTAGAAAAACCTTGATCGATAGCTACCCATTGGCTGCCATTCCACTTAGCAACAGAATTAGCAGCAACCCCACCAATGGAAACAAAATTTCCCCCAACATACAGCTCACTTCCTGCAACGACAAGATCGTTCACAGCACCCGGCTCATCGCTCGAATTTAGCACACCACCGCCCAAATCAGACCATTGATTGCCATCCCATTTGGCAAAACTATTTACTGCTACACCACCAATAGAGGAGAAATAGCCGCCAACATATACCTCTTGCTCAAAGATGGCAATTGTATCAATGCGTCCAAAGTTGTAAGTCACGTCTTCAAATCCGACACCTAAAGACGACCAGGTGCTGCCATCCCACTGAGCCACTTTATCAATAGCAATTGCTCCAGCCCGCGAAAAATTTCCTGCGACGTAGACATTATTGCCATCTATAGCTACTGCCAAACCACTAGCGCTTGGCTGACCAACAGCATGCAAACCACCGGCAATGCCATCATCCAATGCATACCAGTTGGTACCATCCCATTTAGCAATACCCGCAATCCAGTCATCGGCATCATCATCAATACCAAACATCAGAATTCCACCCAAATAATAGGCACCGTCGGCATAAGCAATCGTGTGGAGTTGGGGTCCAATATTGCCAGCCCATGACCAATCTGAACCATTCCAATGGGCAAAGTTAGTGATTGATTGACCATCAAGAGTAAAGAACTTCCCAACAACATATAGTTCAGAACCTTGGATCAGTAAATCATAGATTGTCCCATCTGTGGAGGCCACCATAGATGTCCAATTTATTCCGTCCCACATAACGATACTGCTTCCGCCAGCATAGAGATTGCCGCCACTAGCCGTTAAGGCGTATACAGAACTTGCTGGACCTCCAGAACCCACAGGAAGCCAATTTTGGCCATTCCATTGAGCAATGTAGCTGGCTGACACACCATCCGCCATTGTAAAGAAGCCACCCGCAAAAAGCGTGTTGCCAACTATCTCTATATCTCGAACGGTATTGTTTGTACCTCCGCCAAGCGCCACCCAAGAGTTACCATTCCATTCCGCGACATAATTGGCCGAGCTACCACCTGCTTCTGTAAAAGCACCTGCTGCATATAGTCCACCAGGAAAAACTTTTACCGCATATACCTGATCGTTTAAACCAACTCCTAGGGAAGACCAACTCGTGCCATTCCATTTTGCAATGTAATTGGCTTGAACGCCGCCTGCCTGGGTAAAGTTACCCCCAACGTAAAGATCATTTCCATCAGCAACGATTGTTCGAACCACTCCATTAACGCCTTCTCCCAAAGAAGACCACGTATTCCCATTCCATTTGGCAATGTAATTCACTTGGGAAGCGCCTGCGTGAGTAAAATCGCCACCTACATAGACGTCGGTGCCAATGACGACAATAGCATAGGCCGTGGCATGACAGTAACCCCCATATTGGCATCCGCCAATGCTCAAACCCGGCGGGTGGAATCTATCATCCCATAGCGATGCATTTGTGGTAGATTGGAATTCATTAGCAGTTGCTCGCTCAACAGGCTCAAAAAGGGGCTCGCCATCTTCTCCCAATTTGATTTGCCAGCCGGTAGTGTCTAAAGACCCATTGAAACCTGTGGTCAAATCCAGTGAACCATTGCTGGTGAGTAATTTTTCTAAAGGAAGCTGCTGATCGTTGGGGGGGTGAGATTGCGATAAAGCAAATGGCTTAGCCAACACGGCCGTTCCCCCACCACCTAAAACGCTCATCAACGTAACAAACAGGATCGCCCAAACAACAAACCGCATATGGGCTGGTTTAAAACAATTTTTCATCACAAAGACTCCATTTTTGCATGCATTGGAAAGATGTTGTTTTTGAAATTATGGGGGATTGGCCCCACCCACAAATACAAGAGACGAAGAAATTTTAACCTAAAATCGGCTGGTCTTCCATAAAAAACAGCCGCAACAGCCAATGTGCAAGTAAGGCCGTTTCCGCCACCATTATTTCCATGAGCAAACTCACCACTGAAGATTTTATCCAGAGCGTGCTGGTGGCGACCAGAGGCTTTTGACCGCATCATTACTCCGATGGAAATCAACGCTGATTAGTCAGAGCGAAAACGTAGCCAAAACAACGCAAAAGCATAAATTTGTCCTGCACAAAATATGCCAAAATAAACAGCATCCCCAAATTCAGGAGGTTTTGTTTTGCACCTAAAATGGTATTTGCTTGGCATGGTGCTTTTTGCAATTGGATGTGCCACAACCGAAATTAGCCCAACAGCGGAACCAGTTCCAACAGAAACGGCCGTTTCCACCCCCACCCAACCAGCGGCAACGCCCATTCCACCCACCACTCAGCCAACCGCTATCCCCACCGCCACGTTGATTCCCGCACCCACGCGCGTACCGCAAGGGAGCTTGCCGGCTGGCATTGTGTACCAGACGGGCAACGACATCTGGCAAAACACAGTAGAGGGAACCCCTCGCCTGCTTTTTAGCTCGCCTGCGCTCAGCAGCGACACGGCGCGGGCAAAAATTTCACCACAAGGCGACTCGCTCGTTGTGCAAGATGTGCGCAACGAGACGTTTTTGGTGGATTTGGCGAGCGGTGAGCGCACCGTTTTTGATATCACTGAGCAACCCGACGTGCCTGGCTACATGCGTGATTTAACCTGGTGGCCAGGCCAACCAGAAGAAATCATTGTGCTCTTTAGCCTGGACGGGGATCATTATCGCTCTGGGCTGGCGCTGGCCAACCGAGACGGCACCAATTGGCGAGCCCTGGCCGATGGGGTGGAATTGTGGAACGATTTTGACCAGCATCCCACGGAGGCAGTCATCGCTGCCACAAATAATGGTGAGCCGCTGCTGTTGTACGCCAACGGCCGTTCCCAACCCCTTGATCTCGCCGCATACAACCTACCTACTGACCGTGCCTATTTTTCACCAAGCTGGTCGCCAGACGGCCGTTTGCTCGCCTGGCAATTTGCTGATTTGCAGACCACCACGTTGTATAGCAACACAATGGGCATCGCTCTGCTGGATTTGGAAAGCAGCACCACCCAAATCCTGCCCGATCTCATCACCTACACAGCGGATGGACCACTGCCATCCGTGCGTTGGTCACCAGACGGCCGTTTCTTTGCCCATGTTAATCTTTATGGGGGACCAACCATCATTTTTCAGGCAGACGGCCGTGAACTGCTACGTTCGGAGCAAGTATTCAGCCGCTGGCTAAGCGACAGCACGCGTTTTCTGACCACCCGCACACGATCTCTGGCGTGGCAGGGATTTTTTCTTATTTCGGTAGAGGATGGTACGGAAACGGCCGTTGAGCTCCCCATCCGGATTGGAGCAACACACCTGGGTCCTAACGACCAGATTCTCATCCGACCAGAATGGAATGTGCCGCAACTCTATTTTGTTTACGACGCGACAAGCAACCAACTTACACAAATCGAGTGGCCCGACGGCGCAATATTTTTGGCCTGGGTTCCTTAATAAAAGGGACGCTGATAAACGCTGATGACGCAGATCCAATAAAGATCAGCGTTATCTGCGTCCATCCGCGTCCTATTTTTATTTTTTGATGGTGTGCGGGAACGGCCGTTTCCGCTACCATTGTCCCCATGAGCAAACTCACCACCGAGGATTTCGTCCAGGGTGTGCTGGCGGGCGACCGCGTACTGCTGGCCCGCACCATCACCCTGGTAGAAAGCAACGCCCAGCGCCATTTTGAGCAAGCCCAGGAGGTGTTGGGCAAACTGCTGCCCCACACCGGCCAATCGATCCGAGTGGGCATTACCGGTGTGCCCGGCGCGGGCAAATCGACCCTGATTGAGACGCTAGGGCTGAAACTGGTGCAGACAGGGCACAAAGTGGCAGTTTTGGCCGTGGACCCCACCAGTTCCATCAGCAAAGGCTCCATTTTGGGTGACAAAACGCGGATGGAAATGCTCACCCGCGAACAAAATGCGTTTGTACGGCCGTCTCCCACCGGCGGCATGTTGGGCGGCGTGGCCCGCAAAACGCGCGAGTCCATCCTGGTGTGTGAAGCGGCGGGCTACGACGTGATTTTGGTGGAAACCGTCGGCACCGGACAAAGCGAAATCACGGTGCGCTCGATGGTGGACTTTTTCCTGCTGCTGCTGGTGCCTGGTGCCGGCGACGAGCTGCAAGGTATCAAAAAAGGCGTGGTCGAAATTGCGGATGCCATCTTGATTAACAAGGCAGATGGCGAGAACAAAGTGCCCGCCGAAGCGGCACGCGCCGAGTACAATCGGGCGCTGCATTACCTCACACCAGCCACCGAAAATTGGCGACCGCGTGCCTACACCGCCTCAGCGCTGGAAGATGCAGGCATCGACAAGCTGTGGGAAATTATCGAGTCGTTCCAGGAAAAGATGACAGCTTCCGGCGCGTGGCAGGCGCGCCGCGAGGCACAGCAGCAAGCGTGGCTGCACACAATCATCGCCGAACAGCTCCAACAAAGTTTCTACACTCAACCAGCTGTACAAGACGCGCTGCCTGAATTGGAAACGGCCGTACGCCAAAACATCCTCCCGCCTACGGCCGCGGCGCTAAAATTACTGCAAATCTACCGCAAATCTTCTCCTCTAGAGTAATCAAATTTCAGGATGCATACTCGACCAAAGTCAGATTGACGCTTCTACATGTATGATTCATAATGTAATTTGAAGTTACCTCAATCTTTTCATCATATTTTCTACGGAAAGGGAAGAGTTATATTGGCTTTGTTCCCAAAATGGTGTTAGCAGACGCAGCATTGGAAAGGTGCACCAATGAGCCAAAGATCCACTAAAAACAATAGTGACAGCCAGCCATACCAAGCTTCAGAAGAACTGTATCAAGCGCTGTTTGAACAAGCTGCTGATGGCATCTTTATTGCCGATAGTCAAGGGCGTTGTATAGACGTTAACAAGCACGGTTGTGAGATGCTAGGCTACACGCGGGAAGAGCTCATGGGCTTCTCGATGAATGATCTGATTCGGGTTGAAGACCTGGCACGCGATCCGCTGCAAATAGATAAGGTGGGCGTTGATAGTCCTCTGCTTAAGGAGCGCCTCTTTCGCTGTAAAGACGGCCGTTTACTCCCCGTAGAAATTAGTGCCCAGATGCTGACAGACGGCCGTTACCTAGGCATTGTGCGAGACGTCAGCAAACGCCGCCAGGCAGAAAAACAGCTCCGCGAAAGCAACGAACGCTTTCGCCTGCTAGCCGAATCCTCACTCACCGGCATCTACCTCATCGTGGACAACCTCTTTCGCCATGTCAACCCGGCACTGGCCCATATTTTTGGCTACGATGTAGAAGAAATCGTTGACAAACTTGGCCCCATGGATCTGATTTATATAGACGATCGACCTGCGATATCCGAAAGTATTCGCCGCAGCATTCTAGGTGAAGACGACGCCTTCCGTCACGATTTCCGCGGCCTGCGCAAAGATGGTGGCGTGATCGATGTCGATGTACATGGTCGGCGTATTGAGTATGACGGGCAAATAGGCTTAATTGGCACGCTCATAGACATTACCGAACGCAAACAAGTAGAAAACGCACTGCGCGCCAGTGAAGAACAGTTGCAATTAGCATTAGATGCCGCCCAAATGGGTCTGTGGTATTGGGACATCATCACAGGTGATGTTGTCTGGTCTAAAAAATGTCTGGCCCTGTACGGCCTGCCGCCTGATACCCAAATAAATTATGAGCGGTTCATGGAAGCCATCCACCCTGAAGATCGAGAGCGTATTAGTAACGCTTTGAATCGCGCAGTTGAAGAAAATGTGGATTACGACGAGCAGAAACGCAACGTTTGGCCAGATGGCACAATCCACTGGACAGCCTCACGGGGCAATGTTTACTACAACGCTGAAGGGAAGCCCTCCCGGATGATGGGCGTCACGTTCGACATTTCCAAATGGAAGGCGGCAGAGGAAGACCGCCAGACCCACCTCTGGTTCCTGGAAAGCCTGGATAGCGTGAACCGGACTATGCAAGGAACAAACGATCTGGATCAGATGATGAGCGGGGTGCTTGACCTGATGCTTTCGATTTTCGATTGTGACCAAGCCTGGTTAGTGCATCCATTCGATACAGAAGCAGCTACATGGCGGCTAATGATGGAAAGGTCTCGGCTGGGTCAACCGGTTGCTTTCCCCATAGGAAGTGAACTATCTCTAGAACCTGAAGGTGTTGAAGTATTCAAAATACTGGAGGCCGCCAACGGCCCGGTGCAATTTGGCCCTCATGCAGAACATCCAGTCCCAACAGAATTGGCTCAGGGGCTTGGTGTCCAATCTTCCCTCAGTCTGGCGCTTTATCCCAAAGTAAGCCGTCCCTGGTCTATCGGTTTGTACCAATCTACTTACCCGCGCGTCTGGACGCCGGAAGAACAATGGCTCTTTCACGAAATTGGTAGACGGTTGGCTGACAGCCTAACCAGCCTGTTGACATACCGCAATTTGCTTGAAAGCGAAGAGAAGTTTTCCGTTGCATT
Source organism: Ardenticatenaceae bacterium (assembly GCA_020634565.1). Taxonomy (GTDB): domain Bacteria; phylum Chloroflexota; class Anaerolineae; order Promineifilales; family Promineifilaceae; genus Leptofilum. The sequence continues at coordinate 223,021 of JACKBN010000002.1, read as the reverse complement.
CCAATATAGTCCATCCGCTTTGTCGGTGGTCTCGCTTAAAGATGAAATCTATCTGGAAGTGAACGATGGCTTTTTACAAGCCACCGGTTATACCTATGCAGATGTCATTGGACATACCGGCAAAGAACTAAACTTGTGGGCGAAGCCAGAACAGAGGCGGCTGTTCTGGCAACTGTTTAAAGAACAAGGAGCCGTTAATGATTTCGAGTTCTTGTTCCAAAAGAAAAACGGGCAGTTGGGTTATGCACTCACCTCAGCGACGCTTATTACGATCAATGGGGAAAGCTGTGTTTTGGCCCATTCCAACGATATTACCAAACGAAAACAGGTCGAAGACGAGCTGCGGCAAAACCGTGAAGCAACGCTGCACTTCTCGCAGCAGTTAACGGTTTTGCAAGGCGTAACCAACGAGCTTTCTAAAGCAAGTTCAACGGATGATTTGTGTCGGCAAGCGGTGCAGCTGGCGCATACGCACTTTGGATTTGATCGCATCGGCATTTGGTTTGTTGGTGAAGATCAAAGCATGATGCAGGGCTCGTTTGGCATAGATGAGCATGGCCAATTACGGGACGAACGGAAGGCTAAACTTGCCTTCAGACCAACAGAACTCTCCTGGCAGGTGTTCACCCAGAAAGAATCAAAGGCGCTGGTTGTACGTCAACTTTTGTACAACCATGAAGGAGATATCGTCGGCGAAGGGGACAACGCCATGGCTGCGCTTTGGGATGGCGACCGGGCGATCGGCATCATTAGTGTTGATAATCTTTTATCGCAGCAACCGATTACGGAGCGCCAGCTTGAAGTGTTGCGGTTGTTTGCCACCACGTTGGGGCATCTCATAACCCGTAAACGCACCCAAGAGGCACTAACCCTGTTCCGCACGCTCGTTGACCAAACCACTGACGCGATTGAGGTAATTGATCCGGCAACAGGCAAATTCCTTGATGCGAATGAACAGGCGTACCAAAACCTGGGTTACACGCGCGAAGAGTTTATGAATCTCAGTGTCTCTGACATTAACGTCGTGGTGGGGACGCAAAGCTGGCAAAAATCCCTGGAAGAAATTCAGAGCAAAGGCTTTCTGGCACGTGAAAGTCAACATCGGCGTAAAGATGGCTCAATCATCCCTGTTGAAATCAATATTAACTATATCCGCCTGGACCGTGACTATATTCTTGCGATTGTTCGCGATATCGCTGACCGCAAACAGGCTGAGATAGAACAAAATCGGCTGCTGGTTAAAATTCAAGAACAAGCAAAACAGGTGCAAAACATTATTGACACGGTTCCAGAGGGTGTTGTTTTGCTTAACAAGGATCAACTGGTCACGCTAACCAACCCTGTAGCGAGGCAGTTCCTTGCCTTGTTGGCACCGGATTTTGAGAACGGCCGTTTAACTCAGCTAGGCGAACGGCCGTTACATGAAATACTCACCTCTCCCCCAAAAGGATTGTGGCACGAAATCACAATTGACAATCTCGTCTTTGAAGCCATAACACGCCCAGTGGAAAATGGTCCCCGCAACGGTGGGTGGGTGCTGGTTCTGCGCGACATCACGCAAGAACGGGATATTCAAGAGCGCATCCAGCGACAAGAACGCCTGGCCGCCGTGGGGCAACTGGCCGCTGGCATTGCCCACGATTTTAATAACATCCTCGCGGTCATTGCGCTCTACACCCAGCTCATCTCACGCACCGTAGAAATGCCGGCACGCGTTCAAGAACGATTGCACACCGTCGAGCAGCAAATATCGCGGGCAACCGATTTAATTCAACAAATCCTCGACTTCAGTCGCCAATCCGTACTGGAACGACAGCCAGTTAATTTACTTCCCTTTATGGAAAACCTGGTTAAGCTTCTGGAGCGTGCCCTGCCCGAGAATATCCAGATTGAACTGGACCATGTTGCCGAAGCGTACTTCATCCAGGCCGACCCTTCACGAATTCAGCAGGTGGTCATGAATTTGGCCGTCAATGCCCGTGACGCAATGCCTGATGGTGGCTATCTGAAAATCAGTTTGGAGCATGTGCAAACAAAGAAACCGAAACCAATATCCGTCCAGAACCTGCCACCGGGTGACTGGATTCAGATTGAAGTAGCCGATAGCGGAGACGGGATTACCCAAGACGTACTTTCCCACATTTTTGAACCGTTCTTTACAACCAAGGAGGTGGGCGCAGGCACCGGTTTGGGACTGGCCCAGGTTTATGGAATTGTCCAGCAACATGAGGGCTATATTGATGTCGCCACGAAGATTGGAGAGGGCACAACTTTCGTTTTGTATTTTCCGGCGCTCACGATTGGCTCCAACGTCATAGAGATGCCCGTCAAAGGCACGTTGCAGTCGGGGCAAGGCCAGAAAATCTTGCTGGTTGAAGATGACACGGCGACACGTGGCGCGCTGCGAGACAGCCTGGCTCAATTAAATTATGATGTGGTGCTAGCTAAAAACGGCCGTGAAGCCCTGGCTATCCTGGCCACGCAGGCCGCCCAAATCGATCTGGTTCTAAGTGATGTGGTCATGCCGGAAATGGGCGGCGTTGCCTTGTTTCACGCCATGAACGAGCAGCATCTGACCATACCCGTCGTATTGCTGACAGGGCACCCGCTCAGCAACGAGATGGAAAATCTGCGGGAAATGGGGTTGGCTGGTTGGCTGCCAAAACCGCCTGACCTGGTAAGCTTGAGCAATCTGCTGGCGAAGAATTTGTAAATCCTCAGTTTGGCAAAATGTAATTTTTGGGTACCTGGCTAAATGGCTCGGCCGCTAGATTCACGGTTGGGTCAAGCAGCAGGCGGCTGGGACGGCCGTTCCAACTCACATACGCCTCCGCCCGCACCTCTACTGGCTGGGAATGCTGTTCCGCCAAAAAGTGGGCAAACTGGACAATCATGTCCGGCTGAAAGGACATCTGTTTTTCTTGCTGGAGCGTCAAATAGTCGCTGGGCAGTACCAGCCATTCCGCACCGCTGGCCGGGTCGCGCACAAAAAAGGTGACCTGTCCCGTTTTTTCCACCAGCATCACCCGCCAGGCAAAGCGAAACCCCTCTTCGGTCCAATTCACATTACCGGGATAGAGCCAGTGGCGCAGCGGCAGCAAAAGCTGCACCAGAAAGAAGAGGGTGAGCAACGTTCTGAGCCAGGGAGACGGCCGTTCCCACCGACTTTCTACCACCTCATTCACCTCAATCTGCCAATCAAAAAAGACCAACGTGCAGGCAATCATAATCCAGGGAAACATGCCGATGTTGAACAGCAAACCCGTCAGCCCATGAAACACAATCACTGCCAGGTAGGCCACCAGCCGCGTTTTACGCCAGCTCAACCAAAACGGAATCGTCAAATCGAACAGCATCCCTGCCCAGCTCATGAAGTAAGGGAACCAGGGCTGGTCAAACAGCACGCCAAGAAACGGCGTGCCGGTGCGGGCATGCAGCCAGATGGTCAGCGGTTGGGCCGCCAGCAGCCAATCCGCATTGATTTTGGCCACGCCGGCAAAAAAGTAGACCAAGCCCAACTGCGCCCGCGCTAACCACACCATCCAGACGGGTACAGTTTGTCGCTGCGGCACCCAGCCCAAACGGCCGTCCACCGACCACGCCGCCCCCAGAGGCAAAAAAATCAGCAAGAAGCTAAACAGCGAAACAAAGTAGTAATGATTGAGGTAATAACTTTTGTCGATCAGCTCGACGTAGGTGAACAGCAAAAAGAAGCCGATCAGGCTGAACCGCGTTAGAAAACCGGCGGCGATGGTTAGCCCCAGCACAGCCAAAATAATGAAGATGAGCCACATACCGCTGGGAGGTAACGGCCGTATCCAGCCAAATGCCGCATAGGTAAAATGAAACTGCGGCAAAACGTACAGCTCCGTCACCCAGCCGCGCGCCATAAAACGTACCATGCTGGCAAACATCAACAGCCCAAACGCCACCCGCAGCACCACCAACGGCCCAATATTCACCGGAGAAAATAGCACGCGGATGAACGCCGATGACGCAGATTTAAAAAGATCAGCGTTATCTGCGTTTATCCGCGTCCCATTCATCACAAACTTTGAAAACTTCGCCAATTCTTTTTTGCCTCAGTGGCCAAATCAATCCCCGTCATTGTCGTTGAAGGTGAGGGTGACGCCGAGGTGGTTGGCCATGTCGGCTTTGATCAGCACCAGCAGCGTGCGCACTTCATCGTAGGCGGCATTGACCTGATCTGGTTGATCGGTAACGGCCGTATGCAAACTCCCCTCAATTTCATCAAAAGCCGCCCGCGTCGTGGCAAACTGCGCATCGATCACCTGTGACAGCGGCACACCCCCTTCCCCCTTGGCCGCCACAAAATCGAGATAATCGTCAAAACCCAGGCCGTCGCCACCCGTGTAGATGGTGTGCATCATCTCCAGCGTGGCTTCGATGCGCGGCAGCGACCAGAAGGCAAACGGCGACTCCACCAGATCAGGCCGCGCCTGGCCGTTGGAGTTGTTTCCCGTCGGCTTGCCCATCCGTGTCCCCAAAATTTCCTCCAAATCGGCCACCATCTGGTTCACCAGCATGTTCATCGAGCCTTGCAGCTCGCCCCCGTCCATATCCGCCGCGATGAACAACTGGGCATAATTTTCGCCCTCCGGCAGCCAAACTTGCAGCAGGTCATTGGCCTTCAGTGGCAAATTTTGCGCCACGCCCAGCAAATAATCGCGGCGGCGCTCGGCATTTTCCGCTTCGGTAAAGCGCACCAGCACCACCTCGTTGCCGCCTTCGGGGTCGAACAGCAGATATTCCAGCGTGCCCAGCCCAATTGAGGAGGAGCCAATCGAGTCAATAAACGCAGCATCGATGGTCACGTCCCCAGCGATGGTGTCTTCGATGAAGCTGACGCGGGCGGGGCGATTATCCAGCCTGCTGTGCAGCCGACTATCATCCACCAGCCCCAGGCGGAAGGTGAGCAGGCTGGTGCGAGCCACGGCCGCAGTACGCCACGCTTCCTGCGCAGCTTCCAGATTGGCCAGCGTGGGAGTATTGGTGAAGGTGGTTACGGCCGTTTCCAATCCCTCAGCCGCCGCCACAAACTGTTCATGGGCCGGGATGGCTATCTGGTTGGTGATATTTTCCAGCAGCGCCTGTCGGTCAAAGCCGGATGGGGTGTTGGTGGGTGTGGGAACGGCCGTTTCCGCACCACAGCCAATGAGTAGAAATATTGCAATTAAAAAAATGAGTTTCTTCATGTGATTGTCGCCTAAAAAATGCGGAACACAGAGAGGCGCGGAGGGGGCGCAGAGTTTCACAGAGAAAATCTCTGCGCCGCTCTGCGTCTCCTCTGCGTAACTTTGCGTTCCTCTCTCTACAAAGAATTTAAAAAGCGCAGCAGCGCCTCGCGTTCGGACGGGGTGAGATTGGCAAAATTGTCCCGCGATTGCTCCGCTTCGCCGCCATGCCACAGGATGGCTTCGGTCAGGTTGCGCGCCCGGCCATCGTGCAAAAAGCTCGTGTGCCCATTCACCGTCTCGATGAGGCCGATGCCCCACAGCGGCGGCGTGCGCCATTCGCTGCCCGTCGCCAAGAAATCAGGACGGGCGTCTGCCAACCCATCACCCATGTCATGCAGCAGCAGGTCCGTGTACGGCCGTATCGTCTGCCCAGACAGCGCGGGAATGATGGGATGCTCACCCGTCTCCAGCAGCGGCGTGTGGCAAGCGGCACAGCCAATCTGGTTAAACAGCATCTTGCCTTCCAGCACCTGCGGCTCTTCCCAATCCCGCCGGGCAGGCACTGCTAGCGCACTGCTGTACAGCACCACCTTCAGAAAATCGTCTGGATCAATCTCTGGCACACCGCCATTGACGGCGTTGACGCAGCCTGCCACCGCTTCGGTGCAATTTTCCACCGTGAACAGCGGCGTGGTAATGCCAATATCACCCAAAAATGCGCCCGCCACCTGCTGCGCCACAGTCGGTTGGTTGGCTTTCCAACCAAAACGGCCGATCTCCTCCTGGTTGGTCTGCGCATCCCAGACGTAATTCGGCCGTCCCGAAATGCCATCCTCGTTCGCGTCATCTGGGTCGGCCAGGGCCAACAGCGTCGCTTCCGGTACCGCCTCCAACAGCCCCATGCCGATCATCTGGTTGGCCACGCGCGGGGATGTTTGCAGCTCGGCTGGCAGCGCACCATAGGCCAAATCGCTCAGTTCATAGCTGGGCTGGCGCAGCATGATCGTTGCGCCATCGGGAAAAGTGAAGGGGACTTCTTCATAAATGATGGTCACCAGCCCCTCCGGCTCAAGCCCCATGATCGCCTGATCCTGCAATTGGCCGCCGTAAGTTGGCTCGGGCAGCGGTTCGCCGTACGCATTGGTACCCGGCAGGCTCAGGCGCAGCAAAAAGCCAGTGGGCGTCTCGCCGTCAAACGCAGGCGCCCGACCACGGCCGTCTTTGAAGTGGCAGCTGGCGCAGGAGCGGGCGTTGAAAAATGGCCCCAGGCCGTCTCGCGCTGTGGTGGAAGCAGGCGCGGTCACCCAATTTTGGTTAAAGAAGGAGTTGCCCACAAAAAAGAGCAGCTCTTGCTCCCGCTCCAGGCCAGGAACAGGTTGGCTGAAGGCGTTGGGCGTGATGTCGAACACGGTTGCCTGCCCGCCAGATAGCTCCTCCCCTTCCTCCAAATAATCGCGCGGATTGGGTGCCGCCGTCTCGCTCTGGCAGCCCGCGAGGGTGATAAAAAGCACAAAAGCCAGGCAAACCCGGCAAAAATTGAGTCGATTAATTCCAAACACGAAACACCCTCTACACTGTAATTTTCTTGGGGCTGCACAACTGCTTTTTCTTGTTCGCCACCCGGCCGCATTTGGTGCAAACATGGGTAGGGTTATTGACGCAAAGCATGTACTCATTCAGGTCTATGCGCAGCGATTTTTTCATTTTGCACAACGATTTTGCCATTTTTTTTACTCCACCGCAGAGAACGCGGAGAGCGCAGAGATTTCTACAAACATCTCTGTATTCTCCGCGTTCCCCGCGGTTAAATGTTCTTATTCAGGTAAGCTGGTGTTGATGGCCACACCGAGCAGGCTGGCAACTTCCGCCAGCTTGTCACCCTGGTCTTGCAGAGCGTTCACCGATTCCAACACAACCGGACGGTGCTCGGCCACCACAATGGCCTGGTCAAAGGGAACGTGGATGGTTTGTGTACTGGCAACTGCCGTTTCCGCCAAACTATCCATCTCCGCCGCCAAATCTGCATCCAATTCCGCAACCAAATCTGCCAACGATGCGCCGCTCACCACCGTGCCATCGACGCGCGTGTAGCTGCCGCTGTACATATTCAAGATGCCCTGCGCATTGGTGATGATGTCCCGATGGGTGTTGTCGCTGAAGCAGGAATGCTCGTCTTCCTGGTCCTGGTTGTCGTAAGCCACAAAGATGCGCTCACCCGCCAGTTCCGATTTACTTAGCACGCCCATGCCGGTCAGCATCTTCTGGATGGCCTCATCGACGGGCTGGGCCAGGAATTCGGCACGGTAGTTGTCGCTTACGTTGGGGTCCCAGGCAGCGACCAGGTCGCCCAGATGGCCCACTAGCAGGTCAGCAGCCGCCAGCAAATATTGGCCACGACGCTCGGCGTTGGCCGCGTCGGTGTAATCCGTGTAGCTGCGGTCGCCATTGCCGTCGGCGCTTAAATCCTGACCCCACAGCAAAAACTCAATCGCATGGTAGCCGGTGCTGATGTTTTCTTCGGCACCCACTTCGTTGAGAGATGCCAGCAGTTCGGCGTTGATCTCTGGGTATTCAGCCACGTTGTTGATGATGCCCGCCTCTGGCGCACCCTCAACGTAATCCACGTACGCTTCATCCAGTGGCCAGGCGTTGATCAAGCCTTCCGGGCCATCGGCATCGTCGATGGGGCCGCCGTAAAAGCGGTACACCTCAGTTTGGCCATACGGCTCGCGGGCGGCCAGCCAGGCGTCTTTAGCAGCCTGGTGGGTTTCTTCGCTGGGGTTGGCGACAAAGGTTTGCAGCGCGGTTTGCAGGGTAACGGCCGTTTCATACGCATCCACATAATTGGCATACACCATATCGGCGTAGTTGGCCACCACCTCGGCTTTCAGGGCTTCCAGTTCGGCGGTTGACTCAGCGGCAGGTTGCTCCGTTTCAACTTCTGTATCGGCAGTGGTGCTGCTACAGGCAGTTAAAAACGCGCCTAACAATAACAAGATCGACAATAGTCGCAATGAATATTTCATATTCTCTCCTAACCTCATAAAACAAGTTGTTGATTGATGTTTACGGGTCTCAATAGTAAGGATTTGAGGAGAGAAATCTACACAATCTGTTAATCTAAAATTTTCCTCGCGTTACCAATAAAGTGATCGGAATTTCATCCTGGACTGAACCACGGATCATTTTTAATTGATCAATCGCTAACTATGATCTTGCCCAGAGACAAAAAAAGACCAGGCCGTGCAGCCTGGTCTTTCTGACTTACTAATTATGTGCGGGGTTTAGCCCCAGCTGCGACCGCCGCCGTCGCCGAAGTCATCCCGGCGCGGACCACGATTGCCGCCATCACGGCTACCGCCGCCACGATTGCCACCACCACGGGGGCCGCCACCGCCGCTACGGGGACCACCACCGCCGCGCGGGCCACCGCCGCCACGATTGCCACCGCCACTGCGGAAGCCGCCGCCACCACGCTCTTCACGGGGACGTGCTTCATTGACGCGCAGAGCACGACCATCATGCTCGTACCCGTCCAGCGCCTCGATGGCTGCCAGAGCTTCATTATCATCCATCTCTACAAAGCAGAAGCCACGAAAACGACCCGTGTCCCGATCGTTGATCATGGCAACGGATTCCACCGTGCCGTGTGCCTCAAACAGATCGCGCACATCTTCCTCTGTTGCCTTAAACGACAAATTTCCAACATAAATTTTCTTAGACAAAGTTTTGTTCTCCTAACAGGAAACCGCCAATCCTTATACGGGCGGTTTCAGAATGTCTTTTCCACTCTGTAACACAGGAACCTGGCACGCATGGAATTTTGTAAATGAGCCAGAATTATCCCTCGTTTGGTTTCTTTGTCCAGCAGTTCATCATTTAGTGGTTTATAGAGACGCAAAATTCGCTCACAAGGCTGTTTTCTGGTAAAAGTGGGGGCATGAGCATCTCAGATTTTAGCCTTAAACTTTACCGCAAAACCCTTAAACGATTTCGTTCGGCGCACGTGGCGACCCATTGGCTGATGACCCACGGGGCGATACCGATTCTGGAAAAGAGCAGCGGCTTCCGCACCATGCCTGATGATCCGTTCTGGTTTCGGCTGGAGCTGCTTACCAACCGGCACGAGGTAGAAACCATCGGTCAGCTCGACCAGTTGGCTGCCCCCGGCATGACGATGTTGGACATCGGGGCGCATGTGGGTTACTACTCTCGCCGCTACGCCAAGATTTTGGGCGAGAACGGCCGTATCTTTGCCTTTGAACCGCATCCGCGCACTTTTGCCACGCTGCAACACAATGTGAAACGACTGCCGCAGGTAACGGCCGTACAGCTTGCCCTGGCCGACCAGGAAGGCACGGCCGAACTGTACGACTACCTGATGATGTCCGCCAGCGGCTCCCTGCATTACGATGAGTCGATGGCCGCTTTGCAAAAAGCCCAAACCCACGACACCGATATCGCCCCACGCATTGGGCAAACTTTTGCGGCGCAATCCTTCACCGTGCGCACCACGCCGGTTGACCATTTTTTGGCGACGCAGGGCATTACCCAGGTCGATTTGGTGAAGATGGATATTGAGGGGGCAGAGATTGGGGCGCTGCGCGGCATGCAGCAAACGATTGCCAATTCACCCAACCTGAAGTTGGTGATGGAATACAATCCGCAGGCGCTGAAAGCGTTTGGCCATGATCCGATTGACGCCCTGCAAGAGGTGCAATCGTTTGGGTTTGCTAAAGTGGAAGCGATTGAGTTGGACGGCCGTTTAACTGATCTCACCCATCAGCCAGACCATCTTCAAAACCTCACTGAGCAGCTCATGCAAAATATGGGCGTCATCAATCTGCTTCTGCAAAAATAGAAATTAGGCACTGACAAACACAGATAAACGCGAATTACTATCGATCCGTGTTTATCTGCTTTGTTACAGATTCACAAAATCCCCAAGCTGAAAATGGGTAAAGTCGGGAATAGCCTGGCGGACCGTGGGGTGGATCATCATTTCTTCGGCTCCATGCGAAGTGGTGACCGCCACCGACTGCATCCCTGCGCGATGAGCTGCTTCCAGTCCGGCCAGTGAATCTTCAAACACCAGGCACACCTTTGGGTCCAAACTTAGCCGTTCCGCCACAAGCAAAAACAGATCCGGTTCCGGCTTGCCGTGCAAAACATCATCGGCACCCACAACCGTAGCAAAGTAATGACGCAAGTTTAACCCATCCAGCACGTATTCAATGTTGGGCTGATTAGCGGCTGTGGCCACGGCCAGGGTCACATTGGCCCGCTGCGCTTCCTCCAAAAGTGGCACCAGACCCGCTACCGGCTTTAAAAACGGCCGAAACCGCTCCCGATACAGAATCTCTTTCTTGTGCGCAATAGCCGCCACTTCAGCATCACTCATCTCTGGATCGATGAGGCTGCGCAGCAGTTGACCGTTGGTGTTCCCTGCCGTCGCTGCCTGAAATTGCAGGGGCGTCATCTCCAACCCATATTCAGACAGCAGCTCCAGCCAAACGGCCGTATGCACCCCCATGTTGTCTACGATGGTGCCATCCATATCAAAAATAAGTGCTTGAATCATATGCTAGTCCTACCCAGATTAGACCAATTTCAGACGAAATCCACTGTAACGTGAAGGCTGTAAAATTGGTCCAATCTCATTAAAGGTGTTTCTTAAAATAGTTAGCTATTTGCTCTTCCATGTAAAGACGGCCGTCTGCCTTGCGCGGCATGTGGCGTTCATCTGGGAACAGCAGCAAATCGTACGTCTTGCGGGTGGCGATGAGGGCATTGATCAGCCGGGCCGTGTGGCGAAAATGGACATTTTCATCAATAAGACCATGCACCAACAGCAATTTGCCTGTGATTTTGTCCAGATGGTGCATCACGCTGGACACCTCGTAGCCAGCCAGGTTTTGCTGCGGCAGACCCATATATCGCTCTGTATAGCCAGTGTCGTAGCCATCCCAATGGGTGACGGGCGCACCCGCCACCGCCACCCGGAAGGTATCTGCGGCCCGGGCCAGGCACATCAGCGACATGTAGCCGCCGTAGCTCCAGCCATAAATCCCCACATGGTCTGGATCAGTCAAGCCTTGGGCCACCAGCCAGCGCACGCCATCTACCTGATCGGCCACTTCCACGTCGCCCATGTTGTGCTTAAGCGGCGCCTCAAACGCCAGCCCACGCCGGGCGCTGCCCTGATTGTCGAGCTTGAACACCAGGAAGCCCTGGCTGGCCAGATATTGGGCGCGCATGTCTACGGTGAGGAACCAGTTGTTGGTCACGCGCTGCGCATGGGGGCCGCCGTACACGCTCACAATAGTGGGGAATGGCCCCTGCCCAAAGCTGGCCGGCGGACGATAGATCGCCCCGTACAGCAGCACGCCATCGCGATTTTGCAGCGTCACAATTTCTGGCGTGGGTAAGGGAAGCTGGTCTAATCGCTCGTCTGGCTGAGCAAAGATGGTGACCAGCGAACGGCCGTCTGCCAACGAGTGCAAGGTAATCGAGGGTGGCTGCTCAATCGACTGCTGCACGTCAACAAATCGGCCACGCTTCACATCCAGCACCACGCTGTGCAGGCCGGGTTCTGTGGTAAGCCGGTGAGGCTCGCCACCCAGCAATGACACCTGGTAAAGGTGGCTCTCGGTAGGTATCTCTTTGGTCGCCATGAAGTAGACGACCTCGTTTTCAGCATCCACCCCGGCCAGGCTATCAACTTGCCAGTCGCCGTGGGTTAACGGCCGTATCTCCTGCCCATCCGCATCAAACAAATAAAGATGGCGAAAGCCGGTTCGTTCTGAAGCCCAAATGAAGCCGCCACTTGCGTGTTCCGATAGTTTTTTCAACGGATGGAAAATATGGTGCAGATTGACCCAGACATCGCTGGTTTCACGCAGCAATTGTTGTTTGTCGCCGGTTTGCAGATCAAATGCCAGCAAATCCAGCTGCGTTTGCTCCCGATTGAGAATTTGGGCAGTGAGACGGCCGTTTGGCAGCCACTTCACCCGCGCCAAATAAATATCCTCATCGTCGCCCAAATCCAGCCACTGCACCTCGCCGCCCTCGCGGCCCACCACACCCAGGCGCACCCGCGCATTGGGCATACCCGCAAACGGATAACGATGATCTTCTTGCGCCGCGTCGCCCACTGCATCTTTCCCCTGATGCATGATGCGGTAGATGGGAATGTGGGTCTCGTCCACCTCCACAAACGCCAGCTTTTGGCTGTCTGGTGACCACCAGTAGCCGTGCCGCCGGGCCAGCTCTTCCTGAGCAATATACTCAGCCAGACCGTTGGTTTTGCCCGTACCGCGCGCGCCGCTGGTAATTTGCTGGGGTTCACCCCCGGCGGCGGGCATGACGTACAGTTCGGCATCCTGCACAAAGGAAACCCACTGGCCATTGGGCGAAAAGTGGGCGTCCTGAATCGGTTTGGCGGGATTGGTGAGTAACGGCCGTAATGGTTCCCCTTCTCCCACAAAAACATACAATCCGTCCGGCTGCGGAATCAAAATATGGCCCGTTTTGGCCGACCATTCATAGCGGGTGATGCCAAGCTCGCGCTGGCGCAACCGTTCCCGCCGCAACTTCTCTTCCAGCGACAAGTTTTCCTCGCTGCCGCTTCGCTCGCCAGGGGCGATGAGCAGTTGGGCCGTGCCAGCAGCAAAGTCATAGCCGTAGAGCTGCCGCACAAGGCCACCATCGGGACTGAAGAGGTAAGTTAGGAAACGGCCGTCTGGGCTAAATGTCAGTGAGCCGGGGATATTCAGACCCGGTAAGGGAAATTGCACAACATCCGTGAGTTCCAGATGCTGCTGGCGGATTGGATCCATGGTTACTCCTTGAGAATTTCGGTTGCCAGATTCATTTGCGTCAAGCGGGCTGATTGTAGCCAATAAAAGCAAAAAAGCCCGCAGCGCCTTGTGCGCTGCGGGCAGAATTACGCTTTTTTCTTTCTTCAATATCACTCTAACGGAGGGTGCAAAAAGCGAAATGTGCATGGATATACATAAGCGATACAAATTGAGTTTGGCTTCAAACACAGCCCACTTACACAGGTGCGGACAGAATGCTATAATTCGGCCGTCTCTGTAAATATCAACCCTGGAGGATCTCATCCATGCCTTTTCAATTTCGCCCACTAGCTATCCCCGAAGTCATTTTGGTAGAACCGCAACGCTTAGGTGATGCGCGCGGTTTTTTCATGGAAACCTATCAATATGAAACGTTTGCCGCCAACGGCATTACGCCTCGCTTTGTGCAGGATAATCATTCCCGTTCGGCACACGGTGTGCTGCGTGGTTTACATTATCAAAAGGATCCGTTTGCCCAGGGGAAATTGCTAAAGGTAGTGGTTGGGGAAGTTTTTGATGTAGCGGTTGATATTCGTCGGGGATCGCCAACGTTTGGTCAATGGGTCGGAGAGGTGTTGTCAGCTGAAAACGGCCGTCTCCTCTACGTACCCCCCGGTTTTGCCCACGGCTTCTGTGTGCTCAGTGAAACGGCCGATCTCATCTACAAAACCACAGATTACTATCATCCCGAAAGCGAAAAAGGCATCATCTGGAATGACGCACAGATTGGCGTGGCGTGGCCTGTCGCCAGCCCGTTGCTTTCGGTTCGGGATCAAAAACTGCCTCCATTAGAGGAGGCAGACTTTAATTTTGTGTATGCGTAAGGGGGATTAGGCGAACTCCACCAAGACGGAAGCCGCCACATTACGGCCGATTACCCGCGTTTCATCAGCAATCAGCAGCGTCAGCGGGCCTTCAAACGGAGCCACAGATTGGACAGTAACGGCCGTTCCTGGCGTTAGTCCCATCTCAGCCAGATAGCGTAAAAGCTCACTGTTCGCATCATCAATAATGCGGCGTACCCACACCGTACTCCCCGAGGGCACCGCCGAAAGCAGTTCCACATCAATCGCGGTGATGCTGCCATCTTTGGCCGGAATCGGATCGCCATGCGGATCAAATTCCGGGTAATTAAGCGCCGCAGCAATACGCTCCTCCAGTTTCTCACTAATCACGTGCTCCAAAATATCCGCCTGCTCGTGCACCTCATCCCAGGAAAAACCTAGCGCTTCCATCAGATAAAGCTCAATGAGCCGATGGTGTCGAATCACTTCCAGAGCCAACTTCTCGCCGGACGGCGTTAACGTGACTCCATAATGCTTCTCATAATCCACCATCTTCAAGTTCGCCAGACGCTTGATCATGCTGGTGGCCGAAGCTGGTTTCACTTCCCTGGCATCAGCAATACGCGACGTAGAAACCGGCGACTCTTCTTGTGCCAGCGTGTAGATAGTCTTCAAATAATCTTCAATTGCCTGATGGTTTAAATTGTTCCGCTGATGTGACGTACCATCTGGCAATGATTCAATTTCCGGCATAACGCACCTTTTTTAGCTCTATCCAATAACAAATTTAAGTCAATCTAACACAGGCAAAAAGGGCTGTCAAGGAACATCCCTGTAACGCCGTTCTTAAGCCATTCATGCTAGATTAGCAGCGTTGCGTGTTCTTTTCCAGTTACCAAACTTTCCCAAAACAGCTACTTATTTTCTGAAGAGCATTATAGACAAACAGTAGTAACGAACCCATAAGGAGAACCTTGTGCACACCCTGAAACAATATTCATCCGCGCTTTTTCACCAAAGAAGAAGTGCCTATTTGGCGTTGCTAGTTGTGTTAGTAACGGCCGTTTTCACCCTTCAAGTTCAGGCAGATACCATATCGATTGATTTTGAATCATTTAATCTTGGATCTGTTGATGGCCAGGATGGTTGGGGCATCACTGGCGGCTATGATGTGGAGATTGTAGACGCCACCGGCTACGGTTATGCTACCTTTGGCGACCAAAGCCTGCGCATTTCCAACGCCGTCACCAGTGGCTCATTTGGTGATCATCTTTTCTCCCAATCCCTGGTTGATGAAGCGGGCGAAACGGACGCCGAAAATGGCGGACTGTCTGGCGGCACACGCCAGGCGTATTTCGCAGCTTCATGGGATTTCGCCTCAACAACCCCGGGGGCGGAACAGCCCGGCTTGAGCATCATCGTCAGCCCCGATCGCGGCGATGGTGCCCGCATGAGCTGGATTCAAATGGCCGACACACCTGCTGGCCTGGAAGTTAACTTCTACGGTTATGACACAACGTTAGGTGGCACCTGTGGTGACCTTGATAACTTCGTCTACGCAACGGTAGCCACCGGGCTGGATCGTACCGTACCGCACAATATTCGCGTCACCATGGCATTTGCCGACGGCATCAACAACGACGTCATGAACGTCTACATTGATGGCGTTTTGGTACACACAGGCAAAACCTGGGAAGACTACTTCCGCAACTGTGAACCGCCAAACTCCCGTACCGTGGACTCGCTGCTATTCCGCTCCTCAGGAACGGCCGCACCCGATACATCTGGCAACGGCTTCCTCATTGACAACGTGCAGCTCCATTCTGGCCCCGCCTGTGGCTCCGACTGCTACGTGGACGCCAGCACCGGCAACGACCTGAACGGTGGCACCAGCGACAGCCCCTTCGCCACCATCCAGCGGGCCATTGATGTCGTAGAGCCTAACGGCACGGTGCACATCGCCAATGGCACCTACCCGGAAACGCTTGACGTCAACAAAAGTGGCCTCACGCTGGATGGCGAAAGCCGAACCAGCACCCTGATTAATGCCAGCAGCTTCACAGACTACAGCCTGGACGTCAGCGTAGACAACATCACGCTGCAAGATTTCACGCTAATCGGCAATGGCACCTCCGCGGGCACTTACGGCATCAAAGCCGCAGGCAACACGCCCGCTCGCATCACCAACTTCACCGTCGAGAACGTGCTGGTGCTGAACAGCTATCGCACCGGCGTAGACCTCAACGGCGTGGATGGCGCACTCATCAAAGATGTTGAAGTGCAAAATGTGCCCAGCGGCAACGGCCTGTCCATCACCGATGTCAACGACATCGTGTTTGAAAACATCACCACCAGCAACAACGCCTGGGGTGGCCTGGCCATTTACACGTACGGCCGTTACTTCCCCCTCGGCTCTGACAATGTCACCATTCAAGGCGTCAACAGCTTTGGCGAAGAGAACAAAGTGTACGTGGAACGGGGCAACTACAACGATCCCGGCAATCCCGAACCCGTCACCAACCTGACGGTCAACGGCTTTGACTACACGGTGATGAACGACACCTTCCGCACCGGTGGGGAGAACTTCACCTTCTACCAGATCAGCCAGAGTGACGCCATTGCCTTTGCCCTGTCCCTGGCCACGCCTGAAGATTCCTACGTGAACGAGATTGCCAGCGGCGACTTTTGGGTCGGTCAAGATGACGCTAATTCGATGACTTTCCAAACGGCCGTTGCTCACGCCACCGCCGGAGACACCATTCACGGACTGCCCGGCACCTACGCAGAAACCATCACCATCGACAGATCACTGACGCTGACCGGCGCTGGCGACGGGGATGATCCGCTGACCAACACTATTCTGGACGGCACCGGCCTCACGGGTCGCGGCATTTTCATCAACAGCGGCATCACCGACGTAATGATTGAAGCGTTGCGCATTCAAAATTACGCCAATCCCAGCGGCACCGGCATCTGGGCCGCTGGTCAAAACAACAATTTCACCGTGCAAAATGTGACCACAAACAACAACGGCCCCGGCTTCATCGCCGCCGCTGGTGGGATTTACATGAACGGCCCGGTGGACAACGTGCTCATCGACAACGTAACGGCCCACAACAACACGGGTCGCGGTATCGTCATCTGGAACGGCTTCAAAACCAATATCACCATCACCAACAATGACGTGCAGAACAACAACTGCTGCGGCATTGAGCTGCAAGATGGCACCGCCTCCGGCGTGACAATGACGGGCAACACAGTCATGAACAACGGCGACAGCGGCATGTCGGCTGTGGGGCTCACCTCGGGTGCAGGCCCTAACCTCATCGCCAATAACGTGCTAGACAGCAACGGCCGTTTCGGCATCGAAATCAAGCTCCCCGACGGCACCGGGCTAGACAGCGGCGACGGCAGCATCGTGATTGAAAACAACATCGTTTCGCTCACCACCCTGCCCACCGACCTGCGCGACTATGCCGGGATTGCCGCCTTCCGCCGCAGCTATCTGGCGGCCAATAATAATGTAGACATCCCCACCGGCGTTATCATCCGGGGCAATACAGTCAGTGGCTATACGCAAACAAACGTCGGCTCAACCAGCACCGGCTTCGGCATTGTGGTCGAAGGCACCAACATGGTGGTCACGGGCAACACGCTCAACAACAATGACGTCGGCGTGCAGTCCCAAGCAGGCCATCTACCCTACACCGCCAATGCCTCGGTCGATGGCGATCAATCCAACCTGGATGACGATTACTTTGGACGGGGCAATTCACCAGTGGCGTGTACGGCCGTTACCAGCAACAGCTACAGCGACAATGGCGCAGACTTCCGCACCGTTGGCCCAACTGCGGGTCTGGTGCAGAACGTGGACACCAACACAGCCTTCTGTGGCATCCAAGAAGCCATTGACGATGCCAGCACGCTAAACGGCCACACCCTACAAGTAGCCCCTGGTCTGTATATTGAAGACGTCACGATCAGCAAAAGCCTTGCACTGCTGGGTCCCAACGTCGGCAGCCATCCGCAGTACGACACGCGCGACTTTGAAGCCATCATCAGTGGCGTGGTTGCTTTGGATGCAGGTGTGAATGATGTCACTATCGCCGGTTTCACCATTCAAGATGGGGAATACGGCGTGCGTTCGGCCGCAGGCACAGAATCCCACAGCGGCATTACCGTGCAATGGAATGATTTTGTCAACATCGGACAGAGTGCCGTGCGGCATGGCCTGGGCTTTGGCGGCGGCAGCAGTACCGATTGGACGGTGAGCCACAATCGCATCAATGATCTTACCAGCAGCGAGGCAACGGCCGTTGTGCTCTTCAACACCACCGGCGTTACCATCACCAACAATTACCTGCGCCATACCGGCAGCGTGCTTGGCCGGCGCGGTATCAATCTGGACGGTATTCGCGATGCTGTTGTGAGTAACAACGACATCGATTTGGGCGTTACTGACTTTACGGACCAGACGGCCGTTTTCAACGCCGCCCAATACGCTCTACAGTTGTCCATGAGCAACCGCAGCAGCTTTAACCTCACTATCGACAACAACAGTTTTGGCGGCGCTTACGATGGTATTGCCACTCTGGGCAACGGTGAGTTAAACAACGCCACAATCAGCAACAACAGCTTTAGCGACCTGATTTTTGGCATTCGCACCCAGGCTGGCTCTTTAACGCCCATTAGCTCCCATTCAAACCTGACCATCGAAAAGAACGTGCTTACCAACCTGATTCGAGATGGCATCCGGTTTAATGGCCAAAGCCTGGATGGCCCCTACACCAATATCGTTGTGCAGCAAAACCATATCAGCGGTAATGGGGAATTTGGCTTAAGAGCGGACAGCAATATCCTCTTTGCTGGCGACGATACGGCCATCAACGCAGCCTGCAATTGGTGGGGCAGCGCCGATGGACCATCTGGCAGCGGCACCGGCACTGGTGATGCTGTTAGCGACCTGGTAACCTTCGTACCGTGGCTGCTCACAGACGATCTAGACGGTGAATGCGACTCAGGCGGACCGTTGGGCAATGAGTTTACGCTCTTCCTTCCCCTCGTTATTGCTGAGCCATAAACATAACGTATCCGGTTTGTTTTTAGGGGGCATAACATAAAGTTACCAGCGCGGCGTACAGGGTTTATAAACCCTATACGCCGCGCAAATTTTTCATAGCTAATACACAAATACGCATTTTAAGACCCTAAAATAGCGCCGCCCTCTTGCCGAAAAAGGCGGAAAATATGGGAAACTGCATTCATTTTCAATAGCAAAACCCCACATATATGGGGCGGCACATCCAGGTCAACCTATATGTTGGCACCATTCGTTCTTGTCAAGTTCTTAACCTTAAAAAAAACAATTTTTAAGGTTTTGCAACTCTAAAAATCTCCCAGCTTTTAAGGCAAAATCGCGAAAATTCCATTGCATCACATGCGCCGTTCTGCTAGAATGATTATGCCGTTGCACAATAATCTGCATAGTAACGCTGACAGTAAATTGAGGCCAAGAGGGGCTATCAATTTTCTTTTTGTCTCTAGTCCGAAACGGAGCCAGCATCAGCACGCTTTCTTCATTCTGATGCGTCCTGTCCGGCAAAAAGTGAAATCAGCATTCTTTTGGGTAGAGGGACTTCGCAACACCCGCACTTGTGCTAAACGGCCTATAAATTTTTCGATTGTGCAATTTAGTATTGACGAGGGCCAAACGGCCGTTTCTATTTGCGCGCCTGTTGTCAATGTTGATTGCACTCGTTTATTCCGTATGGTGCAAGATATGATTCCTGAGAATGCGTGGAAAGCAACCCTGGGTGAACTGGAACTCCAGATGACCAAAGCCACCTTCAACACCTGGTTGAAGGATACCTGCCTGTTGCGCCACAAAGACAACCTTTACGTTGTCGGCGTGCGCAATGCCTATGCCAAAGATTGGCTAGAAAACCGGTTGCGCGACACCATTCTACGAACCCTATCTGCCATTGTAAATGCGCAGGTAGACATTCAATTTATGGTTTGGACAGATGAAGTCCCGCTGGAAACCATGCTTGAAGAAGATGAAGCCGACACGGCTCAGGACATGCCCAACGAGAAATCGGTTGTTAAAACGGCCGTTAAATCCAAAGCCTTACCCCCTACCCAAACCAACAATAACCTCACCCGCCGCTTCACCTTTGGCAGCTTTGTCGTCGGGCCGAGCAACCGGCTGGCCCATGCCGCCGCCCTCTCCGTAGCCGAGCATCCCGGCCAAACCTACAACCCGCTCTTCATTTATGGTGGGGTTGGCCTGGGCAAAACCCATCTGCTACATGCCATTGGCCATAAATGCCAGCAAGAAGGTCTCTCCGTCTGCTATATCCCCTCCGAAACCTTCACCAACGATCTGGTGCAATCCATCCGCAATAAACAGATGGAACAGTTCCGCGAACGTTATCGTACGCCCGATGTGCTGCTCATTGATGACATTCAATTCATCGCCGGTAAAGAAAGCACCCAGGAAGAACTGTTTCACACCTTCAACGAGCTGCACAGCCAGGGCAAACAGGTGGTCATCTCCAGTGACCGCGCACCAAAGGCAATGGCAACCTTGGAAGAACGGCTGCAATCCCGCTTTGAGTGGGGGCTCATGGCCGATATTCAAATGCCAGACATTGAAACCCGCAAAGCAATTTTGCAAACCAAAGCCGAAGCCAACGGCCTGGCCGTGCCAGATGAGCTGATGGATTTCATTGCCCAGCAGGTACGCCATTCCATTCGCGAACTGGAAGGGGCATTTAACAAAGTGATGGCTTATGCCCATCTGTCTGGTGGTCGAGTTAACATGGACCTGGTCAACATGGCGCTGGCAGACCTCATGCATCGCCCAGATCAGCTAACGTTGGAGCATGTCTTCGAAGCTGTCTGCAAATATTACAATGTCACCAATGACGATCTGGTTGGTTCCAGCCGTAAGAAAACCATCGCCTACCCTCGCCAAATGGCCATGTATCTGGCTCGCACCGAAACCAATGCCTCCCTGCCCCAAATCGGTGAAAAGCTGGGCAACCGGGACCACACCACGGTGCTTTACGGCTATGAGAAAATCGCCACGCTCATTGACGCGGATTCCACAATTCGCCGCGACTGCATGGAGATTAAATCATCCATGTACAGCGCTCCCGTCTCCTAAAATCTATCTGGCGCACCCAAATTAATTTTTCAGAAGCAAACCAGTTCGGTTTGCTTTTTGTCTTTACCCACTTTTTGTTCGATCGTAAAATTTGGCAGCGAATTTTATTTCTAACAAGCCAGTCTTTGGCACACAACAGGCAGGCTTTTACGCCGCAACCCAACTGCGGCACCAACATTTAGAGGACTTTCATGAGTACACCACTTGGATTTGACGTTTATTTGAACAGCTCTTACGACGAGGCCATTACGGCCGTTACTGAAGAGCTCAAAAAAGAAGGGTTTGGCGTTCTGACGGAAATTGACGTGAAGGCGACGCTGAAAAAGAAGCTGGATGTGGATTTTCGGCCGTACAAAATTTTGGGGGCGTGTAACCCTGTGCTGGCCCACAAAGCGCTCAGCCTGGTACCAGAAGTAGGCTTGATGCTGCCCTGCAATGTGACGGTGGCACAAGAAGAGGACGGCCGTATTCTCGTGAGCATCGTCAACCCACAGCAAATGCTCGGCGTGGTAGACAATCCAGAATTGGAAGCCGTTGCTTGTGACGCAGAAGAGAAATTGAAGCGCGTCGCGGCTGCTTTATCGTAAAAAATCAAAAAGCCACAGAGAACACAGAGATTTTGGAGAGTTAACTCTGTTTGTCTCTATGTTCTCTGTGGCCAAAATTTTAAGCTCGTTCGATGCTCAGCTTCTTTTTGCGAACGCGATAATTACCTGTTTTGGCCAACACCTGCTGAGCAAAGCGTTCAGGAACGTCCACCAACGTGTGATCTTCCTGAATGTGAATCGCCCCGATGGTGGAGCCGGGAATATCGGCGTGGAAGGCGATGGTGCCAACCACATCGTTCACCCGCAGGCCATCTACCTTGCCAGCGCTAAGGCTCAGGCGCACCATGCCACGCTCGTGTGAGCGATGGTTAGCATTCTCACCCCGGCCATTGTCTGACCGCTTTTTGCTTTGGCGAGAACGGCCGTTCCGCCCACGACCGCCTCTCTCCTGGCGCGATGGCTCTGCCACCACCTCGCTGATCCGGGCGATGGGGCGCTGTTTTTCCTCTGCGCGGGCCAGCTTAAGCGCCACGGCAGCAATCTCCAACAGATCGTGTCCCTGCTCCGCTAATTCCGCAACCAGTTCTCGTTCACGAGCGCAGCGACCACGCTTCAGCCAGACAGCCATCTTCTCCAGCAGTTCTGCTTCGCGACGATTGTGAATCGCCTCAATGGTTGGCAGGTCGGCCAGCGTGATTTGCTGGCGCGTGTACTGCTCAATTTTGCGCAGTCGCCACTGCTCACGCGGGGTGAGCAGCGTCAACGCCGTGCCGGTGCGGCCAGCACGCCCGGTACGCCCTACACGGTGTACGTAAATTTCGGCATCTTGCGGCAAATCAAAGTTGAAAACGTGAGAAATATCGTCAATGTCCAGACCGCGGGCAGCCACATCGGTCGCCACCAGCACCTTGATCTGATTGTTGCGGAAGCGATTCAACACCTGTTCACGCGCCTGCTGGCTGAGATCGCCATTCAGTGCCTCGGCAGGGAAGCCGCGCACGGTAAGTTCATTGGCCAATTCGGCCGTACCCAATCGTGTTTTGGCAAAAATGAGGGCGCTGGTAATCGGTTCCACCTCAAAAAGGCGCGTCAACGCGGCGAGCTTGTCCTGCTCGTTCACCAGATAAGCCCGCTGCTCAATCGCTTCCACGGTGCGCTGCGACCGCTCAATGGTGATCGCTTCTGGGTTGTTCATGTAATTGTCTGCCAACTGGCGAATTTGGCGGGGCAGCGTAGCGGAAAAGAGGGCCGTTTGCCGTTCAGCAGGTGTAGCTTGCAGAATCGCTTCAATATCTTCGATGAAGCCCATGCTGAGCATCTCGTCCGCTTCATCCAACACGACGGTTTGCACCTGGCTTAAATCCAGCTTGTTGCTCTTGAGCAAATCAAGCAGGCGGCCTGGTGTGCCGACGACCACATCCACCCCCCGGCGCAGCGCGCCAATTTGCGGACCATATGCCGTGCCACCGTACACAGCCAACACGGAGACATTGCGTAAACGGCCGTATTCTTCCATTGCTTCGGCCACCTGCAAACCCAACTCACGGGTTGGCGCCATAACCAACGCCTGCACGTGGCCAAGTCCGGGGGTAATATTATGCAGAATGGGAGGGAAAATGCGGCCGTTTTGCCAGTACCCGTTTGTGCCTGACCCAAAATATCTTTGCCGGTCAGCATCACGGGAATCACGCCCGCCTGGATGGGGGTTGGCGTGGTATAACCACGCTCGGTTACAGCCTGCACCAGCTGCGGGTGCAGATTTAAATCAGTAAATTCGGTTGTCATGACATGCTCCTGAGACAGCGAGTCTCGATTCGATTGGCCGCAGAGGGCACAGAGTTTTTCCTAAACTGTCTGTGTTTTCTGTGGCAAAAAAGGCTTTGAGTCGTCCACTGTGCGGCTGCGACCTTGCGGTTCACCAGCCAAAATCCTGCCCACAGCCTGCTCGTACCCCGTGTCCAATCGAATTCAGAGCGTGTCTGTGGCAAAAAAAGAACCCGACCAAATTGTATCGGGCCACCACCTGGAATTTTCAAAACATCTTGTTGATAAGCTACTGGAAGCAATCCAGCGGGCAGAAGTCTACCACGAACACAGAAAATGCACGAATTTTGCCCATGTTCGCGGAGGCGTAAACGCCACCGCTAGATGTGGAAGGCCCTGTGGGCCTGAAAAGTAGCCCAAATGGGCTTCCACAATTAGCCGGATGGCTTTAGCCTTCGGCGATCTTGCATTAAAATCTACGCGGAGGTGATCATGTTCACACTACAAACCGAGCGATTGATTTTGCGGGATTTTCAGCCAGGCGATTTTGAGGCCTTTTTTGCTACAACCAACGATCCAGAGTACCAGCAATTTTATGCGGAAGAGGAGATGACACGGCCGTTTTGGCAAAAAATCTTCACGCACATCCTGGAAGGCACAGCCGAGACGCCCCGCGCCAGCTATCAGCTGGCCATCTGCCTGCCCGACGGCACCCTTATTGGCACGGGCGGCGTGCGGCTGGAGGATGCCGCCAACCAACAGGCCTCATTCGGCTGCGCCATCGGACGGCCGTTCTGGGGCCACGGTTACGCCACGGAAGCCTGTCGCACCCTGTTCGACTTCGCCTTTGAGCAGCTAAACATCCACCGCATCTACGCCGACACCAAAGCCAAAAACACACGCGCCCGCGCCCTGGCCGAACATCTAGGCATGCAGCTCGACGGCATCCTGCGCCAAACCCAATTTTTTCGCGGGGAATGGTGGGATACGGCAATTTATTCCATCCTAAAAAACGAATGGAAATCGGCCACGGATAAACGCAGATAAACGCAGATCTTTTTAATCCGCGGCATCCGCGTTAATCTGCGTCCCTTTCAAAATTTGCCAGATCGGCGTGGTTCTGGATAATAGGTTCATCTTCATACGAGGTTGGCCAATGATAGACTGAGTTACCCAAAACGTTCTTCCTGATTTCTAGACACTCCCGCACGCGGGACATCGCTGGCTGGCATTTTAGCAGCTGGCACTGGGTAAACTCATGCTAACGGCACATAACCTTTCTAAAGCCTACGGGCTTTCTCCCATTCTTGAAAACATCACATTTTCCATCAACGCTGGCGAGCGCGTCGGACTGATTGGCCCCAACGGCAGCGGCAAAAGCACGCTCATGCACCTGCTCACCGGTCAGGAACGGCCGGATCGCGGCAGCATCATGCTCAACCCGCCCAACTTGCGCATCGGTTATCTGGCGCAGGGCTTCTTGCCCGATGAAGACCAGACGCTGGGCGAACTGCTGCACCAAACCGTTGGCGATCCAGATGAGCTGGAAGCGGAGCTTGGGTGAGCTGGCCCTGGCGCTGGCGGAGCAGCCTAACCGGGAAGATCTTCATCTGGCGTATGATGCAGTGTTGGAGAAATTGAATCGGGCGGATTACGGCCGTATCCAACCCCTCCTCGCCACCTTCCAACTGGACCACCTCAGCGACGATTTGCTCGTGCGCAGCCTCAGCGGCGGCCAAAAACGCGCCTGGCCCTCGTCCTCATCCTGCTGGATGAACCCCAACTGCTCCTCCTCGACGAGCCAACCAACCACCTGGACATCGGCATGCTGGAATGGCTGGAAGCATGGCTGCGCGGCTTCAACGGCGGCGTTCTCATCGTCTCCCACGACCGCGCCTTTTGAGACCAAACCACCACCCGCATCCTCGATCTCAACCCGCACACGCACACCATCCGCGATTACCCCGGCAACTACACCGACTACCTGCGCCAATACCTCGTCGAGCAAGAAAAACACCTGTCCACCTGGAAAGATCAGCAGTACGAAATCCGCCGCATGAAGCAGGACATCCAGCGCACTTTTGAGCAGGCCCGCTCGGTGGAACGCACCACCACGCCGCGCCAGCCCAACGTGCGCCGCCTCGCAAAAAAGGTGGCCAACAAAGCCAATCCCGCGAGAAAAAGCTGGACCGCTACCTGGAATCTGACGAGCGCGTGGAAAAACCGCTGCGCAGTTGGCAAATGAAGCTAGATTTGGATGAAGCTCCCCACCTCGGCAAAGACGTGCTCTTTCTGGAAGATTTGGCCGTCGGTTACCCCGGCCACGCGCCGCTGCTCACGCAAATCAACCTGCAAGCCCAGGCGGGCGAGCGCATCATCCTCACCGGGGAGAACGGCAGCGGCAAAACCACCCTGCTGCGCACCATCGCCGGGGAGCTAACGCCAATGGCCGGGCGCGTTCGTCTGGGGCAAAGCGTCCAGCTTGGCTACATGTCCCAGGAGCAAGAACTGCTCGACGCCGACGACACACCGCTCAGAACCATCCAGGCCGTCGCCCCACTCAACGAAACGGATGCGCGCTCCTTTTTGCACTACTTTTTGTTCACGGGGGATGATTCGCTGCGGCCCAATGGGCAGCTTAGCTACGGAGAACGGGCGCGGCTGGCCCTGGCCCGATTAGTCGCCTCCGGCTGCAACTTCCTCCTGCTGGACGAACCCACCAACCACCTGGACATTCCCTCTCGCACCATGTTCGAGGAAGCACTCAGCCAGTTCGAAGGCACCATCCTCGCCGTCGTGCACGACCGCTATTTCATTGAGCAGTTTGCCACCAAACTCTGGCTGGTAGATGACTGCCAATTGGAATTAATCTACACCTGATCTATGGTATTATCTGCATGCTAAAGCAATATTTAGGCTCATTGGGTTCGGCAAGCAAAACCACGGCCTTGTTGCTATGAAGAGGCATAGTTGTTTGTCGGCCCTTGGATTAGAGGAGAAAACTTGATGGCAGACATGACAAACGTTTTAGGGCTCATTCTCGGCGGTGGACGGGGAACGCGTCTATACCCGCTGACCGATAAACGAGCAAAACCGGCCGTTCCGTTGGCCGGCAAATATCGGTTGATAGACATCCCCCTGAGCAACTGTATCCATGCCGGTATTCATAAAATCGCGGTGCTGACCCAATTTAAATCGGTCTCCCTGCACCGCCATATTTTGCGGACCTACCATCGGGACATGTTTACCAAAGGATGGGTAGAAATATTAGCGGCTGAACAAACGGGTGAAAGGCCAGATTGGTATCAGGGAACGGCCGATGCAGTGCGCCAGCAGTGGGTGGAAATCAAGAATGCCCACACAAAATATGTCCTCATCCTGGCCGGGGATCATCTGTACGACATGGATTACGGCGACTTCGTCAATTATCATGAGTCAACCGGAGCCGACATCACGCTCGCCGTTCAACCCGTAAGTGCAGCAGAGGCACCTGGGTTTGGCATACTGAAACGGGACGAAAATGGCCAGATCGTTCGTTTTACGGAAAAACCCCCGGTCGCTGCCTTGGGCGATCTGGCAAGCATGCCCGATTCAGACAAACCGTATATGGCTTCGATGGGCATCTATGTCTTTTCATCGGAACTTTTACACGCGCTGCTTCAAGAATCGGGCGACGATTTTGGTAAGGACATCATTCCAGCCGCTTTAAATAAATATCATGTAATGGGCTATGTCTATGATGGCTACTGGGCTGACATTGGGACCATTCGTCGTTTTTACGAAGTAAACTTGGAATTAACCATGGACAATCCCCCATTTAACATTTTTGACTCACATCGCCTGATGTTTACCCGTCCGCGTTTCCTGCCGCCTTCAGAAATTCGTAAAACCTTAATTGATGAAGTGCTTTTGGCTGATGGGTGCCATATCCATCACTCCGACATTAGCCACAGCATCATTGGTTTGCGCAGCATCATTGGGCCAGATGTGACCATTCGCTCATCTGTGTTGATGGGAGCCGATTATTATGAGGATGCAGCCGAAAAGGCTCACAATGCAAAAATAGGCAGGCCCGATGTAGGCATCGCTTCGGGGTCGATTATTGAAAATGCGATCATAGACAAAAATGCACGAATCGGCCGTAATGTTCACATTCGCAATTTGCCTGATAGACCAGATGAAGACTCAGGAAATTGGGTATCCCGAGAGGGTTTGGTGATCGTGCCTAAAAGTGCCGTGATTCCCGATAATTCTGTCATTTAACAGGCCACCCCGTAGAGACGTTGTATTGCAACGTCTCTACGGCCGTTTGCCATCCCCCAAACAACCCCCAACAATTGAAGCAACTTTAAGGCCAATTTGCAGGCCAAAAACTGGCGCATCTGTATTCCGGCGTATAATAGGCAAACCCTATGGAAGGAGTACACATGACACAGCTAAACCCGATCCTGATTCAACAGGAAAAACGTCGGCGGGACGATCAAAAAATGGCGATAGCCGCCAAAATTTTCTGGTTACCCACCCACCTTTTGCTTGTTCCCTTGTTCTGGCTCATCGAAAAAGCTGGCCTGATGGTACCTCTCTTCATCAAACTCAACATCATGCTCAAAGAGAAGACTCAGTGGGAAGCCAGCTTTGCCGGTTATGAACCCAAACCGCAAGACGTAATTGTCAGCGCCTACTACAAAAGCGGCACCAACTGGACCATGCAGATGGCCCATCTCATTGCCAATCGTGGCCAAGCAGAATTTGAGCACGTTCACGACGTGATCCCCTGGCCTGACGGCATGCCCGGTTATGCACTGGAAATTCAGCACGATACCGTCTGGCAAAACGCACCGACTAACCTGCGCATCATCAAATCCCACTTACCGCTCGACCACATTCCATTTAGTGAGGAGGCACGGTACGTCTGCGTGGTCAGAGATCCCAAAGAAGTGCTGGTCTCCGGCTACCATTTTTCGCGCGACACCAGCTTTGGGCCGCTAAATCCCTCGCTGGACGTTTTTCTGGATGTGTTTTTATCCGACAACTTTTTGTTTGGCTCCTGGGCCAGACACGCCGCCACGTTTTGGGCCGTCCGGCACAAACCTAATGTGCTGTTTATGCTATATCCCGAAATGAAGGAAAAGGGTGAAGGGCTGGTGCACCAGCTAGCCGAGTTTATGGATGTGTCGCTGACGCCGGAGGAAGTGAAACTGGTGGCTGACCAATGCTCATTTGCCCATATGCGAGCCATCAATCACAAATTTTTCCCGAACCGCCTCACGCCGTGGAGCAATCCCAAGGGCGAGATGATGCGTCAGGGAAAAGTGGGGAATTCAAGCGAACTGCTCACGCTGGCCCAGCAGCAAAAAATCGACGACCATTGCCGCGCAGAACTGGCAAAACTCGGCAGCGACTTCCCCTATGACGCCCTGTTCGGCCTGCCCAGCCCACAATTGGCTACTGCCTAACCGCATCTGTAGAGGCGTTGCAATGCAACGTCTCTACCAAGGTTTACGCGAAACGGCCGTTCCCACCAAAACCAGCCCCAGCAGCGACAAAATCCCCCCGATGGCGTAGCTGCGGGGCTGGTAGCGCCATTCAATGACATGTTCTCCGGCGGGGACGCAGGTGGCACGTACGGCCGTATACGCCGTCAACCACTCCTGCTCCACACTATCCACAAACACCCGCCAGCCCGGATACGCCGTCTCGCTTAGAACCAGCAGCGCAGGCAAGGCGCTGTCGGTTTGAATTTGCCAATACCCATTTGATTTTTCGGTGATAACGGCCGTTCCCGGCACCCCACCTGCCAATGCACAATCCGGCTCTGCTTCCAAAATCGCCGTCATCGCGGGTTCAAAATCGGGCTGGTGCACACGGGCGGTCGCGGCGGCCGTATCTGGGATAATTTCTGCCTGCGTTACCAAACGCGCCAGCGGCAGCGTGCGGCCCCGCTGGTACACCCAGACGCGATCCGTATTGCCCAGCAAGGTTAACGGCCGTTCCCCCTCCTCCACGCCCTGCAATGGATTGGTGGCCACGACGTAGCCCGCGCCCAAAATATCGTACGCCGTCGAGCGCGGGTCGGGCACCGACGAGGCAAAAGCGATGTTGGCCCCCACCTCCAGCGCGTTGTAGCCAAACACCGAACCCAGCCCCACCTGCGCTGCCCCATTCTGCTCAAAAATGGAGATGCCCCAGGGCAGCACCCGCAGCTCCGTCTCACCGATAATTTGCTTGGCGTCGGGCCACAGAGGATCAACGGCCGTACTGCCCACACCGACCAGCTTAAAGCCAAAAATCCACAAATCCGCCACCAGCAGCAGCGTCAAGCCCCCCAACCACCACTTTTTCCGTGTTGCATCTGCTTCCGCAAAGAACCGCACGAGCAACCAACCGCCAGCCACGACCCCAACCAACGCAATCCCCCAACCACCCAACTGATGCCACAAACGACCGCTTGTGTCGGTGGGGTGTTGGGCAGCAAAAACAGCTCCGGTGGCAGCAAGTGAGGTGAGGATGGCAACGGCCGTTCCCCCCACCAGCCAGCGCATAAAGCCAGCTTGCTTTTCTGTCCACTCGATTCGTTCCCACTGGGCCACCGCTTCGCCCAGCAGCGCCGGCAAGGCAAAAACCAGCAAAAACGCCGCCCGACCCGGTGCACGCGCCAGGCGGAATGGCGGCAGTAAATCGTAAAAGATGCCGTAGAGGAAACCGTAGCTGCCCAGCGCCAGCAAAAAGCCCAGCACCAGCAGCGCCAGATAAAACCAGCTCAGTTTCGACGGCTTGCGCAGCGCCAAAGCCAATCCCAGCAGTGGCAGCAGCCCGACGTAATAAGTCAGCTCGTCGAAGGCGGGCACGCTCCAGTAACCCGCCCGCGTCGGCTCGCCAAAAAACTCCGGTAGCAACCAGGTGATGATGTGCGACGGCGGCAGCGAGTACGCCGTGGCAAACTCAAAGCTCGGTTCAGCGGCGCGAGAGGAGACGGTGGAAAATTCGGCCAGCGGCACCAGCTGCACGCCTGCCAGCAAAAAGCCCAGCACCGTCATAATCGCCATTTGGCGGATGACCAGCCAGCGGTTGGGCGTGGTCAGCAGCAGATACACGGCAAACAGCCCCCACGCCAGCCCGATGTACAGCAGCGAGGTGGTGTGCCCCGCCAAAATCGCCAGGCCCAACGGCACGCCGCCGATGATTGCTGCCCAAACGCTCTTGCGCTGGACACTCCAAGCCGTGGCCAAAATCAGCCAGGGCAGCCAGACGTCCGTGGCGATGAGGCCAATGTGTCCTGCCCAAATCCGGGCCGAGATGAAGCCGCTGAAGGCAAAGGCCAACGCCGCCAGCCACGCCCCGGCCTTGCTGCCGCTGAGCTGCCGCACCAGCAAAAACATCCCCAACCCCGCCACAACCAGATGCACCAGCACGTGCCAGCTCAGGCCAAAGCGCACCGGCAGCAACAGCAGCGGCCAGTTGAGCGGGTAAAACAAGGCCACCTGCGGATTGCTCAAAAAGGGGTAGCCGCTAAAGCTGTTGGCGTCCCACAGCGGCAAATTCCCGGAGAGTACGGCCGTTCTTGCAAACTCCCACCACGGCACAAACAAACTGCGCGCATCCAACCCCGCCAGCGCCATCCCCGCTGCAGGAAACAGCACCCGGTGCAAAAACAGCGCCGCTAGCAGAAAAAGGGCTAACGTGAGGGTAAGAAACGGCCGTTTACGAAAAAAGGTCATCATTTATTTGCCAACATCTGGAATTTTGTACTTCATAAAGATCGCCACATTCTGCGTGGGATCGTAATCTTCGTTAGTGTAGTAGGAAAGATCAATGCCATCGAGCGTAAACCCCATTTTGCGGTAAAAGCGAATAGCGGGCACATTGAGGCTTTGGGTTTCACACATCAACGCGCGCAGCTGAAGGGAAACGGCCGTTTCAACCAACCGACCCATCAACAACCGCCCCACACCACGCCGCTGAAAATCTGGAGCCACATGGAATTCCCACACGTTAAGCACATTGTTCCACGCCTGCGGTTCGGCAATGACAACACCGACTAGTTGCTCCTCATTTAAAGCGACAAAACAGCAACCATTGTTTGCCAGCCCAGCGTACCGCGCCAGTTCAGTCTCATCTAAATGACTATAGGAAATCCGGACGGGTTCTGGCAAACGGATAAGCTGCAAACGAAACACAACTTCCTCCGGCGTTTCCTGTCGCTCAATGCGGTATTTTTCGCTGGTCGTGTACCCCAGAATCAGGCTCGGCAGTTGGCTTATATGTGCCGCAGCCAGGGGTACGATGGCTAGTTCACTCACGATTACTCTTCCACAATCAACGTCATCAGCACAGCTTTATCGTCCACCTGCGCCCCCGCCTCATCTATCAATGGCAAGCGCCAGCCTTCGGCCTGCACCCACAGCCCGGCACTGATCCGGTATTCGCCCGGTGGCAAATCAGGCGGAATCTGCAAAATATGCTCATCCCGCACGTATTTGTCCAGCGGCCAGCGACGCGTCGGATACTCACCAGGATTCAAATGGTCAGACTGTGTCGCCAATGAGCCATCCGCCCGCAGCAGATGGACAAAGGATTGATAGTTGATGTCTAGTGGCTGCTGAGCCTTCCAGTAAAGGTTCAGGGAGATTGCATCCCCCGGCTGGGCAGTTTCTTGCGCCAGATCATAACCAATGAGAGCAATCTGCCCGCCGAAGTTGGCAAATGTGTCTACCTGGGCGGGTTCAGCCGTCCAGCCAGATGAAGCATCGTGCAGCAACTGGCTAGGTTGCAGGATGAGCAAGGTAACGGCCGTTATCACCCCAATCGTGCCCACCGCCCACTTATCCAACTCCGCCCACGATACCGCAGAGGCGGTTTCAGTTCGATTACGTAGCCGCCACCCCACCAACAGCGTGATGAGCAGCGAAACGGCCGTAATCACCCAGGCGGTCGTGCGGGCGGGCGTACTGCCAAAACGCACCTCCACCGCATGTTCACCTGCCGGCACCTTCACCACGATGAACCCCTCTGGCAAACCCAACTCCGTTTCCGACGGTTCCCCATCCACCGTCACGTGCCAGCCCGGAAAATCAAAAATGAACAGGCGCAGGCGAAATTTCTCTGGCGCGTTAACCTGGTAGCGGATATGCAGCGGCGTGATATTTTCTGTTTCGACGGTCACACCTTGCGGCAGCGACGGCCGATTCACCCGATCCAGCGGCTGATTCACAAAAAAGCCATCCACCACTGCGCCTTCGCGACGGGGCACGGCATCCACCGTGGCGGGCACGTAGTCGGAAGTGGAGGTCGTACCCAACCAGCGCCCGCGCAGCTCGATCAGCGTCAAACGCAGCCGATTGACCTCGCCAAAATCGGGCCAGGGAGATGGCTGGCTTAAAGGCAGGGCCAACAGCAGCGGCAAAGCCAGGGCAGCCACCGTGATCCAGTTGGCAAATCGGGGCGTACGTTGAACCCAAACGGCCGTTCCCGCCCCGGCCAGCACCGCCAGCATGATCACCGTACCGCCCAACATGCGCCACGGGAACTGGAAAAAGGGCAAAATCGGCGTCGCTTCCCACAAAAACTTGGATTGCGGCAGCTGCATAAACAGCAGCGCCACAAACGCCAGAGCAAAAAATAGCAGATGCCCGGCCTGCGTCATGCGCCGTCGCAGCAGCAAAACGAGTCCCATGCCGCCCAACAGCCACTGCGCCACGCCCAGGTTGAAGCGGAAAATCGGCTCGGTCGCCCCCCAATCAATCCGGCTAGAGAAGGCAAACATCTCGCGCAAGGACAAAAAGTGGGTGCGGAAGTCGTAGTTGTCGTTGTCACCGATGAGCGTATTCAGGGTGACGGCGTTGCGTTCCAAAATGACGGGCAGCCAGAAGAAAGCGGCCAAGCCCAGCCCCAGTAACAGAATACCCCCCACGCCGCGGGCCTTGCGCAAAGCGGCCGTTCGCCCTTCCGCCAGCCAAAGTTCGCCCACGCGCCACGCCACCCAGGCGGCCAGCAAGCCAAAAAAGAGCAGCGCCATCAGGTTATGGGTCAAAATGACGGCGGCAACGGTGAAAACGGCCGTTACCCAACGCCACCCCGTCTGCTCTCGCCAAAAGCGGTCCACGCACCACAGCGCCAGCGGGAACACGCCAAAGCTAAACGATTCCGGCACCGCGCCGCGCACGTGTGGGTCCACATATTGGATGTAGGGCGCGTACATAAAAACGGCCGCAGCCACATAGCCGCCCACACGGCCCCAATTGTCCCGTACAAAACCGTACAGACCCAAAGCCCCCAGCAAAAAGCCCAAAATCAGGACAAATTTGATGCCCGCCACCGGACCCAGCTTCGGCATCAAATCAACGATCAAGCCGATGTAGTAGGTCAGCGGCGCATAGTAGTTAAAGATGGGATAGCCGTAACCGTGGTAAAAATCGGGCGCCCAGCGCGGGTAAAATTCGCCGCTGCGCACCAGATAGCTCAGCTCCATCAGGCGGAAGACGTGTAGCTCGGTGTCCGTCTCTTGCGGCAGGCTGGCGCGAGCCACTAGCGGCCAGATGGCCACCAGGCTGAGCAGCAGCACCACAGCAAAGCCAGGATCAATCCGGCGCAGGCGATTTAGCAAACGGCTCATGGCGTGGCGGTTACCTCCACCGGAATCAAAATGCGGTCAGCCAGCGGATCGCCGTTGCCGTCCAGCAGCAGCCAGCGGTTGCCCGTCTCGCGGCGATACAGCCCCAGTTGCAGCCAGTATTGCCCCGACGGTAAACTGCCATCCAGCGTTAAATGGTGTGCTTGTGTAAAAATATCGCCCACGCGCCAGGTGTGCGGCGGATAACCCAGGCCATCCTGCTGGGCCACAATCTGGCCGCTGGCGTCGAGTAAATGGGCAAAAGTCGCCAGGGAAGCGGGTTCGCCGTCTGTCTCCACCTGCCAGACGGAAAGCGCCGTCAGCGTTGTGCCAACTTGGGCCGTGTCGCTGGTGAGGCTGATGGTTTGCAGGGTGAGACGGCCGTTATCATCCCCCTGGCAGCCACAAAATTCAGCCGGGAAGCTGCTTTGCAGGGGCGGTTCACCCCCTTCACCATCCCACGGCGCACCCGGTGCGATGGCCCAAAATGGCGCAGCATCAGCCAGCGCAAAATCGGGCTGTTGGAAGGTGTAGACGGCAAATTCGGCCGTTTGCGTAATCGGTTCGTTGGGAATGTGCCAGAAGGCGCGAATGTCATCATCAATCCAGCGGTCGGCAGCAACGACGAGACGGCCGTTTGCCACTCCGGCAGGCAGCACCATCGCCTGCCCCGAATCCACCCAGCGAATCGGGAAATCGTCACGATCCAGACTGACTTCTACCACGTACGGCGCGGCATCCTCCAGATTGGCACTGCTGATGACGGCGGGCGCACTGCTGGGATCAAACTCCAGGTAGTGGGCAATTGCCGCCACGTTGCGCCCCAGCGGCGCCACCGTGCCAGGATGGTTGGGCCAGGTAGTGAAGTAATCTTCCCAGGTGGCGGCGGTGGTTAGGCCCAGGGCAAGGAGGAGGATTAGGAAGGGAACGGCCGTTGGCCAGTAATCGGTAATCAGTAGTCGGTAATCAGTAAACAGTGAACGGTGATCAGTTTGGGGTCGGCGCAGTTTGGCCAGCTCGACAAAGGGAAGGGCTGCGATGATGGCCATGGGCGTTTGGGCGGCGACCATGCGGTTGAAGTTGGGCGCGCTGAGAGTGAGTACCGTAGGCGCCAGCATCAGCAGCAGCCAAAGCAGCAAAAACATGGGCAGCGGCTGTCGCCAGCGCCACAGGGCAATGAGCAGCCCCGCGTAAAAGAACAGCCCCGACCAGGCGGGCACAAAAATCGGCCGGTCGGGCACGTTATACGATTCCAACGGGTCGCCACTGATGGTGAACACTTTGGCTGTAGCCAGCAGGTTTTCCAGCACCGGCTGCGGATTACCGTCCAGCAACTGGGTTAATGGCTCGATGGTAAAGGCACGCTCGCCCGATTCCAGCCCCCTATTTTGCTGCAAAATGACAATCAGGGGCAGCACGACCAGCAAAGCCACGCCACCCCACAGCGCCAGCGCCGTCAACCGTCGCCGCAGTGCAGCGCGATGAAACAACCAGAGGTAAGCAAAAAAGGCGACAAAGATGAAGGGCACAAAGCGGGCGGGCTGGTAAGTATACAGCGTCAGCCCCAGTAAAAATCCGGCCAGGGCAAAACGGGGCTTGGAAACCGGCTTGTCCTCATCATTACCCCAAGCCCACCAGAAGGCCCACACCGCCAGACCAAAGACAAAGGGCAGCGAAATGTGGCGTACGCCAAAACGGCTGGCGGAGAGCGGCCAGTAGAGTAAGCTGAGCCAGGCCACGGAAATCCAGGCGGGGAGACGGCCGTACCAGCGCCGCACAAACAAATATGTCACAACCAACAGCCCCATGCCGCAAATCACTGCCGAAACGCGCAGCGCCAGCGGGTTGTAGGGCACAATTTGCAGGACAAAGGCGACCAAGTAGTAATATAACGCCTCGCGCCCCCAACCTTCGGTGATGTAAATCGGGCGTGCGCCGTTCACAATGTTCAGCGCCTGCCGCAGATCAATCGCTTCGTCAAAATGGAAACCGGGGGGAACGGCCGTTAACTGCCACAATCGCAAAAAGAGCGCCCCGGCCAACAACAGCAGCAACAGGACAATCTCCAGCCAGAGCGGCATGGTCCAGGCAGGCGCGGGGGCAGATGGTTGTTGGGCAGTTCGCAGCATCGGTTCCTTTTACTCTTCCTCGATAGGCGTCAAGGGCAGCAGCAGCCGGTCGCCCGCGCCGTTGGGCAAGGTGAGGCGCGTCAGGCTGTCCGGGTAATACATGCCCACGTTGAGCCAACGGGTATTTTCCGGCAGATTGGCCGGAAGCGCCAACTCATGCAGTTGAATGAGCACATCGCCCGCGCGCAGCGTCTCGCTGGCGGCACCCAAGCCGTCAAACTGAGCCAGGATGGTGCCATCCGGGGCCAGCAAGTGCATGAAGATAGCCAAGCGCTGCGCCGGTGCTTCCTCAAACCGCCAGACAGTCATCACTTTCATGGTTTGGCCCGGCTGGCCTGGTTCGATAATTTGCCAGCCAAGGAAGGAAACGGCCGTATCCAACGCAACCGGCAAAGTTACAAGCTGGGCTTCATCTGGCGCGGGCACCAGAACCGGGCTGGTGTAGGCGCGATCGCTGGCTTGCGCGGCGAGAAATTGGGGCAGAACGGCCGTTGTCTCGAGCTGGTAGGCGTGGACATTGGTGGAGGAAACGGCCGTAAACGTCTGCCACGGTGTTTGTGAAGCCAGCACCGTTGCCTGGAAAAATGGGTCGATGGGTTGGCTGCCCGGCAATAGCAGCACGCCATTTTCGGTCGCCAACAGCAGCGCTTGCTGCGCATCAAACCAGCGCGGCTGCACATCATTGGTGTGCAGCTCATCGGCAATAAATTCGCCCGGCACATCCGCCAGCGCCAGGCCAGAGAGCAGTAAATTGACCTGTGGCGCGTTGGCATTCAGTAAACGCGGCACCTCGTACACGTAAATTGAGTTGCCAATGACCGCTTGCGGCGTCTGGCGGCGGAACCAGGCCAGCGTGTCGGGATTTTCCTCGAAGCGCGCCCCCACCAGATTAGCCGCGCTAATGGCATAAGTGCCCGGCAGCGGATAATCCGGGTGGTACGGCCACTGCTGGGGGATGCCGCGCGGTGGCCAGGCGGGAATCGGCTGGTAGCGGATGCCAAACTGCTCCGGCGGTGTGGTGCCGAAGTAGCTCAGATAGACTTCCTGATCGCCCAAATAATCGGCCAAACCCGGTAAATCCTGACCCCAATCCAGGTCGGACACGACCAGATGGTTCAGGCCGTTGCTTGGGCCGCCGGCCAGCTCGTTGAAGTAAGTAAGGTAGTATGGGCGAATGCTCATTGAAGCCACAAGGAGCCAGCCCAGCAAAGCCAATCCGACCACTTTTTGCCAGCGCTGTTTTGCGACAAGAACGGCCGTTCCGCCCCACACGTACAAAAAGGGCAGCATCGGCAAAATATGCCGGTAGCCAATGTTCAACGAACTGGTGAGCGAAGTAGCGTAATAAATTGCAGGCACCAGCCAGAGCGAAATCTCTGCCAGCCAGCCCCGGCGCAGCAGGGCAATCAACCCAGCAAGAGCCAACAGCAGCA
Organism: Ardenticatenaceae bacterium; assembly: GCA_020634565.1. Taxonomy (GTDB): domain Bacteria; phylum Chloroflexota; class Anaerolineae; order Promineifilales; family Promineifilaceae; genus Leptofilum. The sequence goes on along the minus strand of JACKBN010000002.1, from coordinate 185,528 downwards.
CAGAAAGCGGCGTTTTGAACAGCAGGGCCACAACAAAAAAGACTAGCTTCCCACCTCGATACACTTCGCCATTTAAGTAAGCCAAATCCTGACGGTCCAACCGGGCCAGCAAATCCTGAAATTCAGCCCAATGGTACGGTGCTGGGCCGGACAAATTGAGCCAGGGCAGCGGCCCCCAGGCAAAGCCGTACACCGCCCAGATGGTCAGCAAACTCAGTAGCCCCAGGCCGACCAAGCGCAGCAGCCAGGGCCAGGCCAGTGCACGCAACTTCCGCCGCTGGTAAAGGTGAACCATCGTGATCAAAAAGAGAATCGGATAAAGGATGAGGGCGGGGAATCCAGCGGTTTGGGCCAGCCCCAGCACAACACCGGCCAGCAGCAAACGCGGCCAGGCCAATTTTTGCAGGTAGCGCCACCATGTATAAACCGACAGAAAGATGAGTGTGCTTTGGCCGACATCAGGGGTAACTAAACGGCCGTGTGCCAACCAGTTTGGATCAAAAACCACCAACGTCAGGGCGACCAACCCAGCCATCGTGCCAAACTTTTGACGGGTCCAGGCGAAAACGGCCGTTGACTGCAGCAATGAAAGCGCCATCACGGGCAATCGGGCTAAAAAGTAAATTTTGTTCGCGATTGCCGCATTGGCTTCCCACATAAAATTGCGGGCATAAACATGAAAATCGCCAGCTGCCAGCGCTGGCGAATCTAGCGGAAGCTGGACATCAGGCAGCAGCAACAGCGGCACCGCCGCCAACGAATCCAACAGCACTGGATGGCGCAGCTTGAGGTTTGTATTGCCGGTTTTCAGGTAGGTGTAGCCGCGAGAAATGTATTCGTACTCATCGTAGGTGCCTGCCGTTACCTGAATTGAGCTAAGCGCCGCCCAAAACATGAGCAAAAGCAGCATCACAGGCACAAGCCGGGTTAGAATGAGTGATTTTGAGGCTTGGGTAGCATCTCTCATAACAGAACCAGATGAGATGTGTGGTTAAAGAAAACTGGGGAAGCAAACAATCTGGCCAGAGGTCATGATGCTTCTGGATTTAACACGAACAACGGCCGTTCCTGCCTTAACCCTTGCCAAATGATTTTGATCACGGCGATTATCAGCAAAACAACAACAGCCACCATCAGGTAAAAAGCAATTGGGAAATTTTCGATGGGCCATTTGTAGTAATCGGCAATAATGGCCAGACCGCCAAACAAATAGTAAATCCAAAAGAGGCGATATTTCTTAAGAAGCGGGGCCATAGAAAAGGCCAGCATCGAAAAATAACCGGTGTGCAGCTTAGGTGTCAACAGCAGAATGACCGCGATGAGAATGGTTAAATCCTCGACCACGCCGATGCGCTTCCAGGCAATAAATAATAAAACCGCCCCCACGCCAAGGACAAAAAGAATGGAAGGCATCTCTAAACCAACAAGCTGCGTTCCTTCGTGAAACTGGTTCCACAAGGCAACCAAACTAACGCCGCCAAACTGGAAAGGATGCTCACCTTCTTGCTGGGAGAAGTCCCAAAACATTGCCGCTCGGCCAGCCAAAATGAGGAAGGGGGAAACGGCCGTAAAAAACACCACTGCCGGAATGACCAGATAATGCCACTTGCGACTGTGCAAAAAAGCGATAGGCAAGACAATGCCTCCGGTCAGTTTCACCAACACAGCCAGTCCCATAGAAACGGCCGCAGACAAATGTTTGCGCTTCAAAAAAAGCAACAGCGCCACGCCGATGAAGAACACGACGACCGATTCATCCTGGCGGCGCAAGATTGTATTGCCAAAGGTGAGCGGATTGAGGAGAAAGAATACGGCCGTCAAGAAACCTTCCCGTCGGGTCTCACCCATATAAAGCAACACCAGAGCGCCAAAATAATTGAATAGCGAAAAATAGAGCATGAAAGACAACGTCGCCCAAGGATTTACATGCCCAAGTTTACCCGCTAAATAGGCAGGGGGGATTAAAAGAAAATTTGTCAGTGGCGGTGTCGTCGTAAAAACATCCCGATACAGCAATCCTCCTGACAAAATTGTTTCAGTTCTCGCTATCCAGGGATCTGCAAAACGCGGCTGCTCTAGCGAGCCATAATAGCCCGCTGGCCAATGAATAAAATAAGCAATCGCCAAATAAATAAGCAGCAAAAAAACGAACAAAAGAAACAACTTCGTTTCGTAACGCTGTATAAAACCTGAAAGTTTCATTTCATTATGGTGAAATAAATAGAGACTGTGCTGCCTAATTAGGCAGCACAGTCTCTAAAGGGCAGACATCAAGTCTACTGTTTGATCACTCGGTACCAATCCAAATGAGGCTCAGCCCCCAGATATTCATCTGACGACGCCATAACGCCAAAGTACGGGCTATTGATATAAGTTGAATCATTTACAGACATAACTTGTGAGCCATTCAGAAGGATTCGAATCCCTCCATCTGCACCCACTTCAACACGCCATACATTAAAGCCCTTGGAATTGGGAACATAGATATCCTTGAAGCCATCAAGGGTTACTCCGCGCCCAATGTTATCAAGAGCATCGTTATAATCGATACGTTTTAGCTGAATACGGAAACTATCAAGTGGACCATACCAAACCACTAAAAAGCGATAATAGTGAGTAAAACAGTTTCCGTAGTTACTGCCATTTGGGCAAGGCTGGCCATTCCAGTTCCCACCAAAAACGATCCCATAACCATGTAAATTATCAACACTTTCGTCGAAGCGAATACTTGTCTCAATTGCATACGGCGGCTTTGGTGCTTGGGCCAGTGGAGAAGCAAGAGCATAATCCCAACGACCGCCAATCTTAACTACAAACTGGTTGTTTTCGTAATAGGTTGAATTTTCTGTATCGTCTGTATCTTCCTGACGCAACAGCCAACCAGAACCGGGATCTGTGAAATCATCATTGTAGTTACCAACAGCACATTCCACGTTGGACCACCCCCCGGCCAGTGAACCTACCAAAGCACGGACACGATAACAGTAAAGATTACTCGTAGTCGCAGAATAGGAGAATGTTCTGGAATTAGTATTGCCAACATCATATAAAACAGGACTGGTAAAAGAGGCCGTCTGAGCTTCCTGCACTTGATAACCAGTTATTTCAAGAGCCGGCTGATTCCAAGAAGCTGTCCATGAATTGCTGCTTGCTATAGGACCGGTAATTGGGTCAAGTACCGGTGCCGGTACTGTTTGAAAAATTAGAGGCATGAAGATTTCAGCTGAGGAGCCAACCACTGTCCCCACAGACTGTTCAAACAGCTCACCTTCACCAGCAATTTCTACTTTGTTAGTAATAACTTGATCAAGTGCCACATTATCTGCTACTTTTGCTGAATATGTTAGCGTGGCAGACCCGAGGCTTTCTACATCTCCCGACCAGGTGATGACATTTCCTGAATCACTGTGGCTTAGGGTTGTTGCTCCCGCTGTCTCGGAATTGAAGGAATCCGCCAGATAGGTAACTTCATCTGGCAGCGTATTTGTAACGATCACATTGTTGGCAACCGTATCGCCCGTATTATTTACAACTACTGTGTACTTTACTGTATTACCAGCAATGGTGGTGCTTTTATCTACCGATAAAGATGAGGTACTCAGATCTGGTCCCGCAACGCCAGCAACGATTATCTGAGTTGTAATCGTGCCTAAAGCAAGTGCTAATAGCAAATAAATCATTACTAATAGCGAACGTTTTCTTAACTGCATGTACAATTTCCTCCGAAAGTAAGCCTTAAATTTTTTACCTATTCTCATGCCAAAAAATTAGCAACAGCCTGGAATTCTATCTATCCATCTACTTTCGTCAACATGGCTTGTCGCTAACAAATTGTTTAAGGTCAAGCGCTGAGATTGTCAAAAATGTTTAAAACAGACTGTTTAGGGTTTGATTATCACTTCAGTGAGCGTCAAGCTGTTATCCGATTCACCTTCGATTGCCATCCGATCCAGCGTCTCTAGATCATACATGCCTATCTTGATCACGCTCAGACCAGGGCGCACATCTAAATTAATGGGGATGATATGGGTGTCAAGGATTACCTGTCCAGGTTCCCACCGGATCGTGGGATTAACACCACACTCAGGTGTGCTGTCATTTTGGCTCAGGAGTTCGTCACGAACCAGATGAACAAATACCTGATAATTTTTTGAAATAGGAGTTAACGTTTTCCAATACAGGGTCAGCGTAATTTCACCGCCAGGGTGCGCGTTTGTATCACTAATATCGTAACCTATCAACTGGACTTCATCATTTCCGCGGGTTCCTAAGAAAGTGTTCAGGCTTTGTGAAGGTGTGTAAGTGGGTTGAGCAACGGCCGTTTCCCCCAACCATAACCTCGCATCCCCAGCTTCTATAGTTTGAGCCGCCGCTACGGGCTGTCGTGAATAGATGCGCATGGTGTTACGGCCGTTCACCATCACCTGATATTGCAAATCCCAATCCGCGAACAGGGCCGGATCATAAGGCACGGAATCCTGCACATTTTCAGCCAAAATGAACGTGTTGGCATCAGGGCAAAACGTCCGAGCCGCCGGGCCGAGATACACATTCGTAATCTCCTCTTCCTCATTGCTGGCAATCGGGCCAACCAGAGGTAGCTGCGCGACGGCGCGCCAGCCCGCCTGGTAGGGAAAGCCAAACAGGCCAAACAGCGGCGGCTCAACGAGGTTCGTCAGATAGCCAGCGGGACGCAATTCTGCCCAATTGCGCTGCCGTTCCACATGCATGTCCACAAACAGTAAAAAGGGGTACAAAGCCGAAGCCAAAACAAACAAAATCAGCAGGCCATATCCGATGCGCAGCACGGCCGTTCCCCTTCCCCTGAACCATCTATCTAAATTAACCAGACCCACCGCCGCCAAAACGGCCGCTCCCGGAAAAAATGTGTACAAATGGGTACGCGGATCAGCCACAATGAACAGATAAAAAAACAGCGGCACCAAAAAGTAAAGCCAGGCGGCGACTCGACTATACGTACGGCCGTTCTTCAACCAAATTGCCGCCACCAGCAAAATAATCATCCCCGCCACGTAGTAAATCGAATTATAAAAAACAGTCATTTGCCACAGCTGTGGGCCGCTCCAGCTCAACAGCGACCCACCCAAACGATCCCCAAGCAAATAACTGCCCGTGCGGCCAAAATTCGGGTTCAACAAAAAGGGAACATAAAAGAGTCCCAACAGCCCAGCACCTAACAGTAAACCGCCTGCCCAATCCCGCCAGGCCAACCGCGAAATTGGCATAAATCGTGGCCAAACCAGCCAGATGATGACCGGCAATACCAAAATCGCATCATAATGAGCCAGCAAGCCACCCGCCAGAAAAACGGCCGTTAACCAAAGCTGGTACGCACGGCCGTTCTCACGATACAAATCCGCAAAGACAACTGCCAGAGTGCCCCACAACATCACAAACGACTGGTACTGCACAATGCGACTAAACGCCACGCCAAACCCATTGAGCGCAAAAAGCAGCCCTGCCAACAGCCCAATCAGAGGGGAAAACCAGCAGCGGCCTAACCAGACCAGCGCCCCAACCATCAGCAAACTCGCCCACCAAAACGGCAGCCGCACCCAAAATTCCGTCACTTCCCCGCCAACGCCCCACAGCAAAAATGGCAGCAAAATCTCTACTGGCCCTTTTTGGTGCAGAAAAAGCTCCGCGTCATCGCCCGTTAGCATGGCCGCAGCCCGCGCCATGATAATCCCCTCGTCCCCCTGAAACTCTTTGTAGCCCAGATTAGGCCAGCGCAGCAGCACAAACAAAACGAGCGCCGCAGCCAGCAGCCAACCATATTTTGTGCGCCAGGCAGGCAGTTTAGGCAAAGGTTTTGCGGGAAAGAACAACGGCAGCAGGCAAACCAACGTCATGCCCGCCAACAACAAAATTCGCGGCGGTTCACCCGGCAGATAATGCACCAGCAGCGCCACAAAAATCTGCCCCAACAGCGCCAAGCCACCCGCGCTCACCATCCGTGCCAACCAGCCACCTTCAAACAGAAAGACCCCCGTCAGGATGGGCCAGAGCGCCAGCAGCGTAAAAGCCAGAGTTTGCCGCAGCGCAAAATTGGGCACAAACCAGAGCAACACGGCCGTTCCCACCACCCCTACAGCCAAACCCCAACGCAGCTTACCGTTCAAGGACAATCGCTCCTACCAAAATCCGGTCCGCCACGGCATCGCCATCTACCCGGATGGGCAAGCGGACCAGCGTGTCTGGCCGATAAACGCCCAGCTGTAGCCGATACTCACCCGCTGGTGCATTGGGATCAATCGGCACGTTATGCACCTGCACAAACCGATCGCCCGGCTGCAAACCCGCCATGCGCACGTCCAGCCAATCCTGCTGCCCCCAAATGGTCTCTCCTTTGCCCAGCAGATGGACAAAGGCTACCAGCGGCGTGGCATCCGCCACTTCCACACGCCAGTAAGTGAAAAAGCGCACCGCATCCCCCGCTACCACAGGCTGAGAGGCAGCTAACAGATGCAACCGATTATCAAAATGAATGGGTAGCTGCGGCGCGGGTAACTGAGCAAAATCAGATGGCCAGGCAACGGCCGTTTCTGCCGCCACGTTCGCCAAATGCGCTTCAAACTGGGCCACATCCGGCAGCGAGTTGCTTACATAGTTCACAAAATTCTGCTCCCCAGCGGGCACATCTGCCAAAAACAGATCGACCAATTCTGCTTCAAACTGCTGCGGCGCTAACGGCGCTCTGGGAAAATAGTAGGTCGCGGGCAGCACACCGGCGGGCCACACCCACGCCCCTGCCGGGTTAAACCAGCGCACGGCCGTACTGTCCCCCGGCGACGCCAAATCAAAAGCAACGGCATTCCACGGCTGCCAATAACTGATGTATGGGCCACCCACCAGCACAGCACCCTCTGGCGCATCTTGTTGCACGGCATCGGCAACGGCCGTAATCCCCGCTTGATACAATTCCACCACCTCTGGCTGCCGATTCCACGTCTGGAAAAACGACAAGCCAGCCTCCACACCCGGCACGATGATCATCAGGGCAATAAACGCCGTTGCTAGTTGGGGTCGCCGTTCTTGTATCGCCAGCCAGTGCCACATTTGGGCCACGCCCAACCCCAGGAAAATGTAGGCCACCGGTTGGGCTACAATGCTGTGCGTCACGCTGGCCGCGGGCGGAGCAATCATCGAAGGGCCAGTGCCACCAAAAAACCAGAGCAGCAACAGCGCAAATTTGGGCTGACGCCAGCGCCGCAGCACCCACAGCAGCCCACCCAGGAAAAAGAAAACAGTTAACACGCCAAAGATAGGACGGCCGTATTCGTTGTACAACCAATCCTGCTCGCCCTGAATCACGTACATGCCCAGCGCCCGCACCGTCAAATTGAGGACCGGCAGCGGGTCACCCTGGCGTAAAGCCACAATGGCCTGATTCAACAGCTCCAGCCGCTGCTCGCCAGTGGGATTGACCGCAATGGCCTGCGCCAGCGGCCAGCAAAGCAGCCCGGCTACCACCGCCCCCAGCGCAAATCGTGGCCACCGGGTTTTGAACTGCTGCCAATGAAAAACGGCCGTAAACAACACAAATCCCACAAAAATCGCGGGCAACACCCGCCCCGCCAGATAGGTATACACACCAGCCGCCAAAAAGATACCGCTTAGTACGCCATCACCCAGTCCGGGCCAAAATTGTGAGGACGGCCGTTTCCAGCAGCGCCACAAAAAATAAATCATCAACGAGGCAAAGGCCGTCACCGCGCCCACACGCAGCCCCACCCGACTGTAAAAAATCGCCCAAAACGAGAGGGTCAAAAACGCGGTCGCCATTAAGCCAACCTGACGGCCCAGCAATTCCTTGGCCACCAGCCAGGTTGCCGCCAGCTCCACCATGCCCAAAAACACCGAAGGCAGCCGCAAGCTCCAATCCGATTCACCAACCAGCCAAAGAATGCCCGCCTGCAAATAATGATAGAGCGGCTCATGCCCCCACGACTCTGCAAAATAAAGCGGCCGTTCACCAGCCACCACACGCCCCGCCATTAAATAATTTTGCAGCTCATCGTAGCGCAAACCGGGCGGCGCATTGTCCAACGACACGATCCGCAGCCCAAAAGCAAGCAGCAGCAGCCCAACCAGCAGCCACATCTCTTGCTTTTTTTTCAGCAAACCCGTCGTTGTTGTCACAAAATCCTCGCTATCAGGCAGGGCCATTACGGCACCCGGAAAATATAAATTGAGTAGCCAATGCGCGCCTCAGGCTCGCGCTGGCGGAACCAGGCGTACACGCTCTTTTCGCTGCGGTGTGATTCCCACAAGCTGCTGGCGCTAATGGCGTATAAGCCAGGCTCCGGCATAGCCGGATTAAACGGCGGAGTGTCCCAAATGCTCAAAAATTCAGCCCGTGGAAAGCCGGGCAGTGGCTCATACGCGATGCCATAATAAGCGGGATCGGCAATACCAAACCAGCCCAATTTAATCGAGACGACATCGTTTTCGACCAGCCAATCCTGCAAGCGCAGCAAATCTTGGCCCCAATCATTACTGCTGTCCGCCAAAATGGATGCGCCGTTAGCCGGACCGCCCGCTGCCAAATTGAAGTAGCTCAAATAATGCGGATGAATCCACAAAGTGGGCAGCAAAATACCCAAGGCCAAACCCAGCGACACCAGGCGACGGCCGTTCGACCGCACCGCAAAAGCTGTAGGCAAGCCACTCACACCCACGATAATCAGTGGCAAAATGGGCAGCAAATGCCGGTAGCCAATATTGATACCGCTCAGCACGCTTACCCCAAAATACAACACGGCAGGCACAAACAGAAAAAGCAGCTTGGGTCGCACAGACGGCCGTTGCCACCCCCACCACATCACCCCCAGCAGCCCAACCAGCAGCACCAGCGGCGTCTTCACCAAAAAAGCCACCGGGAAAAAGAGCAAAAAGCCGTCGGTCGATGTTTCACCCAGCAAAAATGCCGCCCGACCACCACGGCTCACGTTCACAATCTGATCCAGCCCGGCCCAAAAAGTGGGCATCGGCCCGCTGAACTGGTTCAATCCGGCCAACGTCTCCGAGGGAAAGCGAAACATCCCCCATTCAAACCCATAAAGCGCCCACACCACCAAAATTGACAACAACCCGGCTGTGCCTAGCTGAGTTACTCGCTTAAAAACCCCGCTGCGCCTTTGCGCCTTTGCGTCAAAAATTGGCAACAAAGCAAGGCAACCCAAAATCGGCACAAAGGTAAGCATGGAAAGTTTGCTGCCAAAAGCCAACCCTAACCCAACACCAGCCGCCAGCCAGCGCTTCCAGGCCCAATCGGACGTAGACCACAACCGCCACATCAGCAGCAGCGCCAAAGTGATAAACAGTGTGCCGCCTAAATCCGTGGTGATTAAACGGCCGTTTGCCAGCACATTCGGCTCAAACAGCAGCAATATGAAAGCCAGGATGCCAGACGGCCGTCCCCAAAATTCGCGGGCAAAATGGAAACCCACCAGCGCCAAACCCAGCGTCAAAAAAACGATGGGCAGCCGCCCCAAAAAGATCATGCGCGTTACGTCATGATTCATGCGCCAGACAAACTGGTCGGCAAAGTCATACCAGTAAATATCCGGCGGCTGCAAATCGGTCCAGCTGGGATGGTCGAAGGGGTATTGCAAATCAGGCAGCAACAGCAGCGGCAGCCCGCTCAGGCTGTTGATCAAGGGGGGATGCTCCAGGCTCAGGCGCGGATCGGCCGTTTTTACAAAAGCAGCCCCCCGCGCCAAATGATTCTGCTCATCCATCGTGGGGCTGTCATGCACCATGCTGTCCAGTGCCAGGAAGAAAAACAGCCAGACGGCCAACACCACCAGCCCCAGACGCCCCAACTTTTTCTCCAAGATTGCCATAGGCAGCCGATTATAAGAGCCAGCCCGCAAAAGTGACAACGAATGTACTAGAACTGTCAATGGCAACTGGATCGCAAAGCAGATAAAATGACGGCCGTTCAGCGTACCGAACATGCAGCTTTTCTCCAGGTCAAAGACAAAGGAGTAGTGACATGGCCGAGAAAAAATTGAAAATCCCTTACCGCTCCCAATGGGACAGCGACGCCAAAGATCATTCCGCGGATTGTGGCCCCACGAGTGTGGCCATGCTGCTCAACGGCAAGCGCGTCGCCATCACGCCCGATGAGCTTTACACCTACATTGGCGTCCGCCCCAAATTCACCTACATTCCCGACCTTAAAAATGCCGCCTGGGGTGCAGGCCAGCTTAACCTCACCTACAAAGCGTATGCCAACAGCAGCCAGGCGCTGCAAGAACTGCGCAAAAATATAGACGATGGACACGCTTTCATCGCCCTCGTCAAGTACAAGCCCTGGATCAAGCTCACCGGCAATCAGTTTGAATATGGCCATTTTCTAGTGGTCACGGGCTATGATGACGGCCACGTTTTTGTCCACGATCCGCTGTTTGGCCTGTGGGCGCGCCGCGAAAAAGGGGAATATTTCCGCTTCACCAACAAGCAATTTCTAGATGGCTGGGGCGGCTTCCATTACACCGAAAACCAGAACTTTGGCTGCCTCATTCCCGATTACAGCTATCCTTTTGAGGGCGACGTTCCTGAAGTGCCTGAACTGACCGAGGCGGAAAAAGAAGCACAAAATGCGCTCAATGCCCTGGCCGTTGATGGCGAACTGCGCCGTCGCATCCTGTCGCTAGCCGCTTACGAAGGGGAAGTCATGCCGAATTTGGAGGATGGGGAAACGGCCGTTTACTGGCTCAACCATCTGGGCGACTGGGGCAAAGAAATCAAAACCCACACGGTCGTGCACGGCAACACCTACAGCGGGCTGGCCCGCCGCTTTTACGGCGACTCCTTGCGCTGGCGTGCCATCCAGGTGTACAACAACAAACCGGATACCCAACTGTACGTCGGTCAGCGGCTAGACATCCCCCTGCCCGATGCGCAGCAAGAAGATGCTGTTGGACCGCGCACGGCAGCTATTACCTATCCCAAAGTTAGAGCGCCACGGCCGCAACCTATCTAAATCTAAAGCGTGACTTTCCCCACAACACCAGCACTAAAGTTTTATGCGTAAACATCTAGGCACTATTATCAAAATTGGCATCACGCTTCTGGCATTGTGGTACGTTTCCAGCAAGGTCGATCTAGCGGACATTGGGCAGCGGCTGCTGCAAGCCAGGCTCAGCTGGGTGCTTGTGGGCTTCCTGCTGGTTAATTCCAGCCTGATTGTGCGGGCCTACCGCTGGCTGCTGCTGCTACGCGGCATCGGGGCGCCCATCAAGTTTGGCCGACTCGTTTCGCTCTACTTTGCCGCCAATTTTTTCAATTCGGTGCTGCCTTCCGGCTTTAGCGGCGATGTGGTGCGAGCTGTGGAAGCGGCCCAGGACGTGCCCGCCCAAACGGCCGCAGGCACCGTCCTGGTTGATCGGGCCACGGGCTTGCTGGCGCTGTTCATGATTGGCCTGGCTGCACTCCCCTTCCGCCCCGATAACTTTCCCCAGGATTTATTTTGGCAGACAACGGCCGTTTGCCTCATCGGTCTCATCGGTGGGTTTGCCGTGTTGGAAGGCCGGCTGGTGCGGCTGATAGGTCGCTTTGTCCCGCAGCGGTTACAATCCCTATGGCACAAAGTGGATGGGGTCATCCTGGCTGTGCAAGCGTGTGGCTGGACGGCCGTTTGGCAAGCCCTGGGCATCTCTATCATCTTCAACCTGATGCAAATCTGCTGGTTTGCTGCAGCGGGGTTGGCGCTAGGCTACCACGTTCCCTTTAGCCACTACTTTCTGGTCATCCCCTTCCTTTCTCTGGCAATCCTCATGCCTTCCATCGGCGGGCTGGGCATTCGCGAAGGGTTAGCCCCCCTGCTTTTTGCCAGCGCGGGCCTCAGTGGTGAACAGGCCGTGGCCCTCACCCTGCTTGTTTTTGCCATCGAGCGCCTGTCTGGCTTCCTCGGTGCCCCCATTTACATTATCGACACGCTTCGCCGCAGCCGCAGGTAAGTAAGCACACGGCGCGCCGGTTTGTCAATCTGCTATTAGGGACAACGTAGAAAATTAAAAAAGGCGAACTTCCACCCACTCGCCAGCCAGCAGACCGCCCTTGTTCAGCGGCACTTTGATGAGGCCATCGGCATTTACCAGCGTGTAGATGAGATTGCTTTTGCCAAACACGGGCACAGCCAGCAGCCCCTCATCACCATCTTCCAGACGAGCAGGCACATAATCTTCCCGGCCGCTTTCACTGGCGATATTCTGACCGAGACGCGCCCACACCAGCCCCCGGCGGGGCATTTGCTGCACCCCCTGCAAATGGTAAATGGCCGGCACACCAAACATGTCAAACTGCACCATCGCCGAAACCGGATTGCCCGGCAGACCCAGCACCGGCTTGTTTTGCACGGCACCGACAATCGTCGGTTTGCCAGGGCGGGTGGCCACCCCGTGCAGCAGCACGCCCGGTTTGCCCAGCCCATCAATCACCGCTACCGTCATGTCACGCACGCTTACGGATGAACCGGCTGACATGACCAGCATGTCGGTTTCGGCCAGCAAGCTGGCAGCGGCCGTTTCCAAGGCAGCCAGATCATCACGAATAATGCCCCCCAGCACAGGCACCCCGCCGGCTTGCTCCACCAAACCAGCCACCGTGTAGCTGTTGATGTCTCGAATTTGCCCTGGCCCAGCCTTTTTCTCCGGATGAACGACTTCATCCCCCGTGGCCAAAATGCCCACCCGCGGACGGCGCACGACGGAAACGGCCGTAATGCCCAACGCCAGCAAGCCCCCCAAATCCTGAGGCCGCAAAATGTGCCCCGCCGGTAAAATCTCCGCCTGTAAACCGACATCTTCCCCCACTTGCAGCACGTTTTGCCCCACCGCCACCGACCGCAACACTTCAATCTCAAACGGGAACAACTGCTCACCGATTACCGACAACGGATTACCGCTCACGGTTTGCGTATGCTCAATCTGTACCACCGCATTGGCAGAACCAGGAATCATGCCGCCCGTATGAACGATGGCCGCCTGTCCCACGCCCAGAGCCACTTCAGCCGCCTTACCCATCGGCACCTCACCGACCACCTGCAAAAATGCGGGTAAGCTTTCAGAGGCGCCAAAGGTGTCGGCGGCGCGAACAGCATAGCCGTCCATCGTGCTGCGACGAAATTGGGGCAGCGCATGCGGGGCAAAGATGGTTTTGCTGGTCACACGGCCGTTTGCCTGGTGCGTGGGTAGCGTCTCTGAGGGCAAGACGGCCGTTAGCTGTTGCAACAGCAGCGCGCGGGCTTCATCAGGGGGAAGAACATTAAAAAATTCAGGCATGGCCGTAGTGTATCAGACTATGCTTTGAATGATCAAAGTTGGGCTAACGGGGCGTAAATTTGCCAACGTAAGGGGCGCAAAACCAACGCCCATCGCCGTGCCAAAGGTGAGAACGGCCGTCTGCAAGTCACTCGCGTGGGTCAGGCCCGCCGCCGACCCATCATGCCACAAATTGATTGACATGGGTGCATTCAGCCGCTGGCACAAACCCTCTTTCAGGAATTGTTGGAGGTTGGGAGAAAGATGCTGCATACGGCCGTAACAGCCTACATCTTCCGGGCGCGGCTGGCCATCCAGCAAGTAGCAGGCCAGGCTAAGACCCACGGTGTGGGAAAGATCTGGTTGCGATACGGCCGTTTCCCGCCACGTCTCTGCCACTAAATCCAGCAGCCCCGCCGCAAACTGGGTAATTTCGGCCTCATCCTGGCTGGCGACCAGCACCGTCTCACAAGGGGCAGGTAGACTGGACAGCAATTTTATTGCCACTAATCGAGAATTACAGTACTGGGCAACGGCGCGCTTAACGGCCGTTTGCCCAAAATCAAACACCAGCATCGCCTGGGCCTCGGGTGGAGCTGTGCGCGCCACGCCGAGCAGCGGCAGATGACGGCCGTAGGGCGACAATTTGAGCTGAAAATCCGGGAAGCCGTTTTGGCGAATGAGTTGTCGCGCCAACGGTACTGCCGTTTGTCCCAGATTCCCCGACAGCAGCCCGCCGCCTAGCCAGACCGATTCAATTTGCCGCCAAAAAGCCCAGTGCACCGGCTGCCAATCGGGCCGTGCCTGTTGGTTAATCGCGTCACCTCGCTTGAGGGTGAGCAGGTGGTAAGCCAGGGAACGGCCGTAATCCTCAGCGATTTTGTGGGCGGCGGTGCGGATTTCGGGAGAAACGGCCGTCAGACAACCATCAAATTTTTCCAGCAGGTGGGGATCGTCCGGGTCTAATTGCAGCGCGTCGGCGACTGCTTGCACCCGCTGGCGCAGGGCAAAGCTGGAGAGCAACTCAAAACTGCGCTTGCCTTTGACCCAGGCTGGTAAACTCACCCCCGGCAAATCCATGATGCGCACCTGGTTCATGGACGGGCTGACGGGAAACGGCCGTTGCAAAAAAGGATTCTTCATCTCAAATAATTCACGCCAAGGCTGAACTTACTGTGCTCAATCTGGCAAATCAACCAGATTAAACTTGACGATGTAGGGTAAAAACAGCCGCGTCCCCTCTACATTGATAATAACGGTAGCCGCCTCCGGCGCGCTGACGCCGTCGCTAAGGGTGTAGGTGAAGCTGTCGGGGCCAATGTAGCCCATCTCTGGCGTGTAGAGGAAGGCAAAGTTATTGAGCGCCACGCTGCCGTGCTGCGGCTGGCTGGCAATGGCGATTTGCAACTGGTCTGGATCGAGGTAGTTGTCGTTTTCCAGGAAGAGGATGGTAGCGGGCTGCCCCATGCGGGTGATGACGGTGTCGTCTTCGGCGATGGCATCATGACTCAACGCCCAAATTTCGCGGCCATGCACGCCGTCATCGGCTGCAAAGTAAAGTGTATTGCCTATAACGGCAAAGTTGCTAGGCTGTGAACTACCATCGCCTGGGTTAATATCCATGACCATGACGGTACCCTCGGCCGTGCCATCACTTTGCCACAACTCTAAGCCGTTTACCCCATCATTCGCCGCAAAGAAGTAAAGTCCATCAAAGCTAGCAAAATCTGGATAGGAATAATAAGAGTAATTGATTGCACCACCAGTGGCATTAATATCCAAAACCATGCTGGTGCCGATTTCCGTGCCGTCGCTGATCCATAATTCACGGCCATGCACCCCGTCATTTGCTGTAAAAAAGAGACGGCTGTTGGCAATTGCAAAACGCATAGAATCAGAACTAGCGCTGCCTGAATTAATATCCTTTAGCAAAATTGTATTTTCCTGGCTGCCGTCTGAACGCCATAGCTCCCCACCGTACTCGCTATGATCATTCGCGTAAAATAAAATTCCCACCAAAACCAATATGGTTGCTTGTATCGAACTGCATAGAACTGCCAACGCCTGAATTAATATCCTTTAACAACCATGTGCCGGCTTGCGTCCCATCGCTGCGCCAATATTCAAAACCAAACGAAGGATGATAGTTATAAAAAGAGCAGCCCATTGACGTAAGTCAACGTGTTTATAAATCCACTACCAGACCAAGGTGCAATACTCGCCAACAATTTAGTTCCACTAGCCGTCCCATCACTTTGCCAGAGTGCGTCGCCTAATGTTGAATCGTCAGCAACAAAGTAGACAAGATTATCTACTCGAATAAATCCATATGGGTCTGAACTACCCACTCCAGGCACAATATCTGTGAGAATTTGAGTAGATGTTATCGTGCCATCACTTATCCAAATCTCAGCACCATGCGCTTCATCTTGAGTCCGATAAATTACTTCACTGTCATTAAAGGCCACTAAGTTTCGAGGATAAGACGAAGCTGCGCCAGGCATAGTGTCTTTGACCATCATTGTGCCTGTTGGCGAGCCATCACTAATCCAAAGCTCTTCACCAGAAACGCCATCGTCGTTTATATAAAACAATTTATCTCCGACAGCAGCTGTTGCTCCAGACAATGCAACTGGCGTTGGATAATAGGGCACGTAGGACGAATTAGGTTCATTAGGATACATTTCATGCAGAAAGCGAGTGTTTTCTTCGGTGCCATCTGTCGCCCATAAACCACGCTTTCAGGATCACTAGCAAAAGCATATAAAGTTTCGCTACCCGCAGTCAAAAAGTTGGAGATGATGCGTCAGGCCCTGGGTTGATGTCGGCGACGAGATACGGCGTGGCACATGCGGCTGGGCTTGCGAAAGTGCCGACCAGCTTAGTGAAGCGAGGAAAACAGCAGCGTCCCGATAAACAGAACAGTTCCCAAAATGCGGCGAGTAAGTGAATTTGTCATGAGGCTCCTGGCAGTGAAAAGAACGAAACGTCGATGAAGTGATGAAGTATGGTATATGGTGAACCCGTTCCCTTATTCTAGAAGTGGTGACCTGAACATGATGGGCAGATACACGCTATGACCTTCTACAGTAATGGTAACAGTAGCCGCTTCCGGAGCGCTAACGCCGTCGCTGAGGGTGTAGGTGAAGCTGTCGGGGCCAATGTAGCCCATCTCTGGCGTGTAGAGGAAGGCGAAGTTGTTGAGCGCCACGCTACCGTGCTGCGGCTGGCTGGCAATGGCAATCTGTAGCTGGTCTGGGTCAAGGTAGTTGTCGTTTTCCAGGAAGAGGATGGTGGCGGGCTGCCCCATGCGGGTGATAACAGTATCGTCTTCGGCGATGGCATCATGACTCAACGCCCAAATTTCGCGGCCATGCACACCGTCATCGGCCGTAAAGTAGAGCGTATTGCCCAAGACGGCAAATCCTCTTGGCTCCGAACCTACAGGGCCAGGAATAATATCCATAACCATGACGGTACCAGCGGCCGTGCCATCACTTTGCCACAACTCTAAGCCGTTTACCCCATCATTCGCCGCAAAGAAGTAAAGTCCATCAAAGCTAGCAAAATCTGGATAGGAATAATAAGAGTAATTGATTGCACCACCAGTGGCATTAATATCCAAAACCATGCTGGTGCCGATTTCCGTGCCGTCGCTGATCCATAATTCACGGCCGTGTGGCCATCGTCGGCCGTAAAAATAACGGCCGTCTACCACGGCAAAGCGGTTAGCTGACGAACTAGCAGTGCCTGCGTTAATATCTTCAGCAAAACAGTGTTTGCCTCTGTGCCATCTGACCGCCATATTTCGCCTCTATACGTGCTGCGATCATCGGCATAGAAATAAAAGTTGCCCTCAAAACCAATGGAATTGCTCTCATGATACGAAATGAACTCAAACTGCCTGACGCAATATCTTTAATAGCCAGTACCTGCCTGCGTCCCATCACTACGCCAATATTCATAGCCATATGTTGATCGTTACCAATAAAGAAAACAGTCCATTCACATAGGTCACGTTACACAGAAATGCACAATCACCTGGAATATCCACCACTAATTCGGTTCCTTCTGGTGTTCCGTCCGTGCGCCATAATACGTCTCCTAATGTGGCATCGTCTGCTCGAAAGTAAATATGCTCATCTACATGAATCAAACTATAAGGCAATGAACCTGTTAAGCCTGGTACGAGATCAGTAAGAATGTGCGTTTGGCTTAATGTACCGTCACTAATCCAAAGTTCAGTACCATGTTCTGCATCACTGCCACGGAACATCAATTCCTTTTGGTTGAAAGGAGTTAAACTGCCCATGAAATATCCTGGATACCCTAAGGTGCCAGACAAAGTGTCATTGATCAGCATCGTTCCTGTCGGTGAACCATCACTGTGCCAAAGCTCATCAAATTCACCATCGCTTTTGTTGACGAAAAACAAGTCGTCGCCAACAGCAACAGGAGCACCATATTCGGCAACTGGCGTGGGATACAGAATCGCAGGCACATAATATTCATTAGGATAATTTGGGTAAATCTCTGCTAAAAAGCGTGTGCCTTCTTCGCTACCATCTGTGGCCCAAACGCCGCGCTGGTCTGGGTCGCTGGCAAAAGCGTATAAGGTTTCGCTGCCCGCAGTTAGAAAATCTGGATTGGATGCGTCAGGCCCAGGGTTGATGTCGGCGACAAGATACGGCCGTGGCACATGTGGCTGCGTTTGCGAAAATGCCGACCAGCTCAGTGAAGCGAGGAAAAACAGAAGCGTCCCGATAAACAGAACAGTTCCCAAAATGCGGCGAGTAAGTGAATTTGTCATGAGGCTCCCTGGCAGTGAAAAGAACGAAATCTACAATGAAACGTGCGCACGATTACAGGCACAGCTGCATTATAAACGAATTGAGTTGTTCATTTCTACTTTTTTACCGGGGATTTCAGGTAATCGGGTGAGGGCAAAACATTACCAGGCCGCCAACGGCCTGGCAAAAAAATGAAAGCCCCCAAAGGGGCTAAACCTACGGTCCAACGGACCTTCTATTGTGCAGCCGGGGGGCTTCAGCTCCTGGCGGGGTTTATTCCACAACCACGCCAATCGCCCGCATCGCGTCGTGGGTGGTCAGATGCACAAACTGCTCGCCCAAATGCTCAACAAAGCCGATGGCCCGCAGTCGATCCAGCACCGGTCCCTTAATTGCTGCCAAATGCAGCTGCACCCCGGCATCTTTCAACTGGCGCTCTAAAGATTCCAGGGTTTCTAGCGCACTGGCATCAATGAAGTTAACGGCCGTTCCAATCAACACAAAATGGTCCACCTCAGGCTGATCCGCAATGAGGCCCAAAACCGTATCTTCCAAAAACTTACTGTTGGCAAAATAGAGGCTCTCATCGATGCGCACGGCCACCACATTGGGCCAGCATTGCACCTTGTGTCGCAGCACGTTGCGATAAATCTCGCTGTCGCCAAGTCGGCCCACCACCGCCACATGCGGGCGGCTGCTGCGCCAGATGAACAGCAGCATCGCCACCGCCACGCCGTACAAAATGCCATTTTCAACGCCCACCGCCAGCACCGCAAAAAAGGTCACCAGAAACGAGGCGGCATCCGCTTTGTTATACTGCCACACGTGCCGGAATGTTTTCACATCGACCAACCCAGCCACCGCCACGATCACAATGGCTGCCAGCACAGCTTGAGGTAAAAAGTAAAAGACAGGTGTCAGAAAAATAACGGTGAGGGCGATGAGAACGGCCGTAATAATCGAAGCCAGCCCACTGTTAGCCCCCGCATCATAATTCACCACCGAGCGGCTAAATCCACCCGTTACCGGATAGCCACCCGTAAACATTGCACCCAAATTGGCCGCCCCCAGAGCGATTAGCTCCTGATTGGCCCCCACTTTTTGCCGCCGCTTGCTCGCCAACGATTTGGCCACGGCAATGCTCTCCATATACCCCACAAAACTAATCACCAACGCCGTGGGTAGCAAATGCTGCCATAAACTCAGATCAAAGGTAGGCAGCGTCAGCGGCGGCAGACCTGCGGGCACATCTCCCACAATCGCCACGCCAGCCCGCTGCTCCAGATGCAGCCCCCACACCAGGGCCGTTCCCAGCACCACAATCACCAGCGGTGCCGATTTGGTAATCGGCAAAATCCAGTGAGCCGGCAGGCCCCATCGTTTCAACAGTAGCCCCAGATTCCGCTTGAAAAAGAGCAAAATCAAAATGCTGCTCCCACCGATTGCGAATGTCACCAGGTTGGTTTCTGTAAAATGGGTAAGCGCATAGTGCAAAAGCTCAAAAAATTCCCCGCGTGGCATGCCAATGCCCAACAAATGTTTAAGCTGGCTAAACCCAATGACCAACGCCGCCGCGCTGCTAAAACCAGCCAGCACCGGATGGCTCAAAAAGTTGACCAAAAAACCAAGCCGCACCAGTCCCATCACCACCTGAATGACGCCAACCAGCAGGGCCAACACAACTGCCAACTGCAAATAGGCGCCGCTGCCTGCTTCGGCCAACGGGGCAATTCCCGTTGCCACCAGCAGCGACACAATCGCCACCGGACCAACAGCCAGCGTACGGCTGCTACCTAACAACCCATAAATGATGAGCGGCAGAATACTGGCGTACAGGCCCACTTCTGGCGGCAAGCCTGCTAAAAGCGCGTAAGCCATCCCCTGGGGCACCAGCATGACAGCCACAATAAAACCCGCCAGCAAATCACCCACCAAATATTCTCGGGGATACTGTTTTAGCCAATGTCCGGCAGGCAAGATAGCGCGCCAGCGCGCGCTGGCAGCGGTGGTAAGCGTGTGGTCTTGAGATCGGGCCATTACTGATTGTCCTTAAGTAAACGGGAATTGGGGCAAATAGTTAAACAAAAATGGGACGCTGATGAATGCCGCAAACGCAAATTTAAATCAGCGTTGTCAGCGTTCATCAGCGTCCCACAAAAGGCGGTCCGTAGACCAAACCCTGAATTGAGCGATTACATAAACGGCAAGTGGGCGCGTTTCCAGGCGATCATACCACCGCCCATGTTGGAGACGTTTTCAAATCCGTTGCGCACCAGCAGTTCACAAGCGGTCCGGCTGCGTGCCCCAGAGCGGCAAACGCAAATAATTGGGGTGTCGGCGGGCAGTTCGCTGACGCGGTCACGCAAGCTCCCTAAGGGCATCAGCCGCGAACCTTTGATGTGACCATCGTAAGCATATTCTTCTGGCTGGCGAACGTCTAAAACAATCACCTGCTCTTTTTTCGTGAGTTTTTCTTGTACTTCAGCTGGGGTAACATTGTTTACGGCCGTTCCCCCCATCACCTGACCAAATAATGATTTAAACACAGTCGCTTCCTCTTTTTCTTGAACTTGATAATTTTTTCACAATATGGCCTCAAGCATAACAAGCCATTGCAAACAGCACGTAAAAAGGATGTAAGGATTGTGTAAAGACCTAATTTTGCGGTTCAGGCAGCCCCAAACGCTCACTGAGCAGATGGTCTTTCTCCCACCACAAATCGCGAACCCAGGACTGAAATCCCTCCCGAAATGCATCATCATTTTGGTAATCCTGGTTGCGGTATTCGGCGGGAATCGGCCGTTCTTGGATAATCACTTCCACTTCTTTTAGCTCACCCCGCAAAAAAGCCCACGCATCAGGAATCCCTTGCGGGTACACGATGGTCACATCCAGCATCGTATCAATCTGGTCGCCCATTGCGCCCAACACAAAGCCGATACCGCCAGCTTTCGGTTTGAGCAAATGCCGGTACGGCGACTCCTGTTTCTGATGTTTCGCCGGGGTAATGCGCGTACCTTCCAAAAAGTTCATCACGGAGACGGGCGTGGTTTTAAACCGTTCACAAGCTTTGCGCGTGGTTTCTAAATCTTTACCGCGTAGTTCAGGATTACGAGCGATCTGCTCTTTGGAATATCGCTTCATAAAGGGAAAATCAAGCGCCCACCAGGCCAGCCCAATCACCGGCACCCAGATCAATTCCTGTTTGAGGAAAAATTTAAGGAAGGGGATTTTCTTGTTGAAGACGTGCTGTAAAACAAAAATATCTACCCAGGATTGATGGTTGCTAATGACCAAATACCAATCGTCGTAGCTCAACCCCTCCAGGCCAGTCACCTGCCACTTTGTGCGCTGAGTAAGCCACATCCAGGCGCTGTTTCCACTAATCCACGCTTCGGCCAACCAGATAGCAATTTTGGTCCACTGCTTGCGCCATCCCCTAAGTGGCACAATGAGCTTGAATATTGCAGCCACATACAAAAGTAGACACCAAAACAGTGTATTAAGGAAAATGGCAATCGAAGCCAGGCCACCGATGATGCGGGCAGGCAGAAAATTTAACATTGTAAGTTGCTCCGTACTGGATTTTTCACTCTTCTTCCAAGATAAGATTATCTCAAACGGCCGTACTTTCAAACGATAATGGAAATTATTTAACCGCCTGTCCGAATATTCGCCACAGAGTCCACAGAGAGCTTAAAGGCGGGAACTCATTTCTAAGATTTCTCTTTTCCCTCTGTGGCTTTTTCAGATAGATTTTAAGGTTAAGCAAGGGGCAGTGTGAAGGTAAAACAGCTGCCCTGGTTAGGACCATCTGAAACGGCCGTTAACTCCCCACCCATGGCCCACACCAAATGACGCGAAATGGTCAGCCCAATGCCGGTGCCACCGCTGGTGCGTGAGCGGGATTGATCCACCCGATAAAATCGCTCAAACAGCAGCGGCAATGCCTCCGCAGGAATGCCAATTCCATCGTCCTCGACGCAAATTTCAGCAAAATTATCCGCTACGGTCACCCGCACGCGCACAGTGCCGCCTTCCGGTGTGTAGCGGATGGCATTCCCCACCAAATTGATCAAAATCTGCGCTGCCCGATCGGCATCAGCCAGAGCCAGAACCGGCTGTCTGAACGGCAGCACCTGCAAATCAATCTGCTTGCTTTGCGCCTGGAAGCCGAGCTGGGCCGTCACGCGCTGCACCAGCTGCCCCACATCCACCTTTTGGAAATCCAGCTTGAACTGACCCGACTCAATACGCGATAAATATTGAATGTCATCTACCAGCCGCCCCAGCCGATCCACTTCCTGCGTCATCCAGGCAAAGGTTTCTTCGTTAGCCGGGAAAAGGCCATCAAGCAGCCCCTCCAGATACCCCTTCAATCCGGTCAGTGGCGTACGCAGCTCATGGGCGATGTTGCCTAGCAAGGCGACCCGCTGCTGTTCCACCTCTTCCAGCGTGGCGGTCATCTGGTTGAAGCTGGTGACCAATTGAGCCATCGCCACGCCGCTGCTCTCCGGCACGGTGACCCGCTCATCGAAACGGCCGTCTGCAATTCTCTGGCTGCTGTCGGCCACCTGTCGCAGCGGATTGATGATGGTGCCCCATAGCAAAACCGAGGAAAATACCCCCGCCACAATTGCCCCCAGCGCGGCAAACAGCACCGAAAACAGCACCGCATTGCGAAAAGCAATGATGAGGTCAGCCTCAGTTTGCAGCAGGTTGCCGGGGTTTTGGATGAGCGTTTCGAGCAACGGCCGTATCACCACCGGCGCCATGTTGATGATAATGACACGCGTCGCCAGCATCATGATGCTAACCCCCACCAGCGCCACCAAAAATTGGGAGCCAATCAAGCGCCAGCGGAGTCGTTTGTACCAGGGCATAGAACCTCGCAAGATGAAAGGGTGACAAGGTGACAGGGTGAAAATTGTCACCCCTTCACCCTGTCACCCGTTCACCCCATCTTCTTCTGATCTACAAACTTATACCCAATCCCCCGCACCGTCTCGATGAGCAGCAGGCCGGTGGCGTCTTGCAGCTTGCGGCGCACCTGGCCTACGTACACGTCCACGACGCGGTCATTACCGTAGTAATCGCTGCCCCAAACCAGAGCCAATAGCTGATCGCGCGTCAGGACGCGGCCTGCATTTTTGGCCAGCTCCAGCAGTACCTGAAATTCGGTGGCGGTGAGGTCCAGGGCCTGCTCGGCGGCGATGGCCTCGTGGCTGTCCGGGTTAATGGATAAATGTTGGAAGGTATACGTCGTGATATGGGAAACGGCCGTTTCCCGCCGTCTCCGTAACACTGCCTCCACCCGCGCTACCAACTCACGCGGACTAAATGGCTTCGTCATAAAATCGTCCGCGCCGATGCGCAGCCCCGCCACCCGGTCTGCCTCTTCCCGCGCGCCGAAAGCATGAGAATGTACACTTCTGATTCTTCACGCAGACGGGCTGCCACCTCCATGCCATCCATGCCCGGCAGGTTTAAGTCGAGCACGATCAAATCGGGCTGGAGCAGCTGCGCCTGGGTCAGCGCTTCAGGGCCATTGTCTACCAACGTCACGGCAAAACCCGCGCTCTCCAGGTAGGTGCGCACAATGGTTTGGATACTCATTTCATCTTCTACAACTAAAATTTTGGCTGTTGTTTTCATCTGTAAAGATTGTGTAAGGATGTGGCAATAGTTTAGCAAAACCAACACCACATATTTGTAAATCACCCTAGAAACCGCATAATGGAGCGTCTATGAATCCGCTGACAGCGCGTGCCAATCAGGTAGAAAATCCGGGCGATCCGCGCCTGGTGTTTCGGCTGCTCATTTTGTACCGCTGGCTCAGCCTCATTCCACCCCTGCTTTTTATCTTCACCGCCGGGCAAAATCAAGGGCGATTGGCCGCCCTGCTGGTCATCTCGCTGCTGCCCAACTTGCTCATCACTTTCTATTCCAGCCAGCTCAACCAATGGCTTCAGCATCGCCCCTGGCTGCTGCTGGCCGATTTTTTGCTGGTGGCTGCCTGTCTCGGCTTATCTGGCGGTGAACAATCGCCCTACTATTTATATGCCCTCAGCCCGTTGATTGCCGCCGGATTTTTCTTCCAGCTGCGCGGAGCGATTATTGCCACCACGCTGTTTTTGCCGCTGTATACGGCCGTTCTCCTACTCCACGTCCAGCTCACCAACACACCCATCAACTGGCTGGCGGTCGTTGTCAACGTGACGGGATTTTACCTGATCAGCGGCGCTTTTGGCTATGCGGCCGTTTTGCTGCACCAGTTACAGCGCCTCAGCAGCAATCAGCAGCAGGCCAACCAGAATTTGGAAGTGCTGCACAATTTTACGGCCGCGCTGCATCAGGCTGCCGATGTGGACGCGATTCAGGAAGTGGTGCTCAAAGCCGTCACCACCGAGTTAGGCTTTAGCCGCGCCCTCATCGGCCTGGCCGATGAGCAGGGGCAGATGACCGGCTGGCTGCACTGCACCCACCAATCGGACCCAAAAGCGCCCAGCACCGTGCCGTACACCGCCACATTGTCACTGACCCAGTTTCAGGCCGGGCTGGCCGCCACGGAGCTTTGCCAAACGTTTGAGATGAGCCACTGCCTGCCCGTACCGCTGCTCTGGGGTATCCAGCCCATTGGTCTGCTGCTGGTAGAAACAGGTCCAGACGGGGTGGACGCTACTCGGCGGCGTTCGCTGGAAGCGCTGGCCCGGCAAACGGCCGTTGCCATGAGCATGATGCAAGCCAGATTACGACGCGCCAAGGAAACGGCCGTACAGGCCGAACGGGCCCGCATTGCCCTGGAAATGCACGACACGCTTTCTCAATCGCTGTTTGGCATTGTCTTTACGCTGGATGGCGCGGAAAAACTGCTCGACAGCGCCGAGCCAACTGACATTCGCACCGAACTGCTGTGGGCCAGAGAAACGGCCGAATCCGCCCGCCAGGAAATTCGCCGCGCCATTCATGATTTGTGGTCGGAAGAGATCACGCCGGAAGCGTTTCAAACCGATCTGCACCGGTACGCCAACGACGTGCTGCAAGCCAATACTCTAGACCTGCAGTTCGATATTCGCGGCAGCTTCAACACGCTCTCGCCACGCGCCTGCCGCAGCCTATACCGCATGACGCAAGAATGCCTGACCAACATCGTGCACCACGCGGCGGCAACAGAGGCAAAAGTATGTGTGGATGTGGAAAACGGCCGTGCCCGACTCGTCGTGCGCGATAACGGCCGTGGCTTTGAACCGGACATCGCGTTGGCGCAGGAGCATGGCCAGGAGCATTTTGGCCTGCGCGGCATGCAAAATCGGGCCTACAGCCTGGGCGGCACCTGCGATATTTTTAGCCAGCCCGAAGCGGGCACCTCCATCGTCATCGACATCCCCGCCGCCTGGCAAGGCAATGGGGCAAATGGTTAATATTTTTCACCGCGGAGAGCGCAGAGAGCACAGAGACAAACAAAATCTTTGCGTCCTCCGCGCTCTCTGCGGTAAATGGTTTTTATGAAGAAAATTCGGATTTTGATTGCGGATGATCATGTGGTGGTACGGCACGGGCTGAAGCTGGTGCTGCGCCAGGAGCCGGATTTTGAGGTGGTGGCCGAGGCTGAAAACGGCCGTGATGCCCTCAGCCTCATTTATGACAGCCTGCCCGATGTGGCCTTGCTGGATTGGAAAATGCCAGGGCTGGATGGGTTGGAAACGGCCGCACAAATGAAGCAGTCTGTCGATTGGATTCACACCCTCATCTTATCTGGTGCACCCGTAGAAGCCGCCGCGCTGGACGCGCTGGAAAATGGTGTTGATGGCTTTGTGCACAAAGATGTATCGCCGCAAGGGTTGGCTCACGCCATCCGGCAGGTGGCGGCGGGCAAGCGGTACCTCGGCCCCGAAATCACCCAGGCGCTGCTGGAGCGCAGCCGCCGCCCCGAACCAGTAGACACCTCCTCGCCCAATCTCTCTCCGCGCGAATTGGAAATCCTGGCTCTAATGGCCACCGCCGCCACCTACAAAGAGATGGCCTTCCGCCTCAACCTCAGCGACGCGACGGTGCACACCTACGTCAAGCGCATCTTCACCAAGCTCAATCAACCCACCCGCACCCAGGCCGTTATCACTGCTCTTCGTCTCAACCTCATTGATCTAGAAGAGCAGCCGGATGCCTGATTTTTGCAGCAAGAAGATCATTCACCGCAAAGTGCGCGAAGAACGCGAAGATCAATAAAAACTTTTGCGTCCTTGGCGCTCTTTGCGGTGAAATCTACCTTTTTGCCTCGATTTACGGCCGTTTGTCCCTAAAAATAATGACAAGGCATTAGCAATTGTTATGACACAGCCCTCCCCATTCCGAGGTACAATCGGCACCATTACCATTGGACGCGCACAGATTTTCCCACGTTGGAGAGCGTATGACCGACACGCCCAAGCCCGATCAAACGATTGACCTGACCGGTTTGCGCTGCCCCAATCTGGTCATCGCCATCATCGCCGCCCTGCGCCCCATGCGCCACCCACAAATTCTTCAGGTGATTGCCAACGATCTGACCGCACCCTCCAACGTCTCGGCCTGGGCCAGACAAAGCGGCCACACCCTGCTGGAAATGTATGAAGAAAACGGCCGTTTCATCTTCTACCTCCAGCGCGCCCAACACGTATCTGCCGCATCACCATCTTTCAACCAAGAAGAGGTTCTATGACCGCAAATGTGAATTTGGCCACAGAGAACACAGAGGGTAAAGAGAATTTTCTCTCTAGTTCCTCCCTGCCCTCGGTGGCCAATAAAAATTACGGCTTTGTCATCGACAATCGCAAATGCATCGGTTGTCACGCCTGTTCTACCGCCTGCAAAAGCGAAAATGAAGTGCCGCTGGGCGTTTACCGCACCTGGGTAAAGTATGTAGAAACAGGTGTTTACCCAGATGCCGCTCGCCATTTTCAGGTGACGCGCTGTAACCACTGCGCCAACCCGCCCTGCGTGCGCATCTGCCCCACCCAGGCCATGTACCAACGCGCCGATGGCATTGTCGAGTTCGACAACAGCGTCTGCATTGGCTGTAAAGCGTGTATGCAAGCCTGCCCCTACGATGCCATCTACATCGACCCCAACAGCGGCACCGCCGCCAAATGCCACTACTGCGCCCACCGCACCGACATCGGCCTGGAGCCAGCCTGCGTGGTGGTTTGCCCGGAACACGCCATCATCGCCGGGGATATGAACGATCCCGAGAGCGAAATCAGCCGCACGCTGGCGCGCCAACGGGTGACGGTCCGCAAGCCAGAGCAGGGCACCGCGCCCAAACTGTTCTACATTGAAGGCAACGACGTGGTGATGCACCCCACCGCTACGGAACGCGCACCGGAAACTTTCATGTGGGCCGATGTGATTCCGCTGCACGACGTGGCCGTGAGCAACGGTAATGGCCATGCGGCTACAAAATCTGTCCCTGCTGGCAACACCCATAGCAACGGCACGGCTTTGCGCCAACCACAAGGCCAGGGGCAACCGTGGGCCGGACCGATTCAGTTTGGCAACGGCCGTATGGCAGAGCAAATGGTTCAGGTCGGCTACAACGCCCAGCACAAAATCCCGTGGCATTGGCCGGTCCCCGCCTATCTAGTCACGAAGGGCATCGGCGCAGGCATTTTCATGGTGTTGGCGCTGGGCTGGGGATTGGATTGGTTTAACTTCGATTCAGCCGTCGCCATCGCTGCTGGTTTCCTTTCCCTGCTCTTTGTCGGCCTCACCACCGCCTTCCTCGTCTACGATTTGGAGAAGCCAGAGCGATTCCTCTACATTTTGCTGCGGCCCCAGTGGAAAAGCTGGCTGGCTCGTGGCGCAGTTCTGCTCATCGGTTTGAGCACCATCACCGGCCTCTGGTGGTTATACGAAGTTGGTGGCTCACTCTTTGATTATGATGTCCCGATTGTGCGCACCATCTTCTTGTGGATTGGCTTGCCCTTTGCGATTGGAACGGCCGTTTACACCGCTTTCCTCTTTGCCCAGGCCGAAGGGCGCGACATGTGGCAAAGTCCGCTGCTGCCGTTCCACCTCGTCGTACAGGCGCTGATGATGGGTTCCGGCATGATGCTGCTGCTCAACCTGTTCATGGAGCTGCCCCGCGACATGCCCGAAGTGAGCGCCACCCTCTTCATCGTCGCCTTGATTGTCGATTTGTTTGTCACCCTGGTTGGTGAATTCTCCATCCCCCACGCCAGCGAAGTGGCCGCCAAGGCCGCGCACGAAATCAGCCACGGTCACTACAAGAATCATTTTTGGCTGGGCAGCATCGGTCTGGGACACGTCCTGCCGTTGCTGATGGTTTGGCTGCTGGCAGATGTGGCAGTGGTTGGCGCACTTGCGGCCGTTTTTGCCGCGGGGGGTCTCTACCTGTACGAATACGCCTTTGTCATGGCACCACAGGAAATTCAGAACAGTTAATGAGTGATACATCCCATCACCAACCCGATGACAACATCGATTTAGTGGATCTAATTTCCCTCTTTATTCATGATCTGCGGGTACCTACAAACAACGGTTTAGGTTACTGTGAATTGTTTCAATTAGAAATCCCACTATCCGAAGAGAAACAACGAGAGTTTCAGAAAGATATTTCACGACAGCTTGAAGAAATATCTCGCCTGCTGAAAGAGTACCAGCAAAGGCTACAAAACAAACTACGGTAAAACAAATGAGTGAAAATCGTTCAGTAATCAACTTTCTCAGCAACATGCTCAAGGTCGGTGCGCCGCCGGAACGGAAACGGCCGTTACCCACCCAACAAACCAACGTCGCCGGACAAGCCTTACCGGAATTTGATGAAGCCCCCGTCCGACGTGCACATGCTGACGGTGAAACAGCCAGACGGCCGTCTCAGCCAGTATCCTCCGGTGGAATATTGGGACAACTGGGTCGAGTACGACGGCAAGGCGTGGCCGCAAAAATCGCCCGCCGCTACATGCTCGTCCCCACCATCTGCTTCAACTGCGAAAGTGCCTGCGGCCTGCTGGCTTACGTGGACAAAACCACGCTGGAAATCAAGAAGTTTGAAGGCAATCCCAAACATCCCGGCAGCCGCGGCCGCAACTGCGCCAAAGGCCCCGCCACCCACAACCAGATTTACGATCCCGAACGCATCCTCTACCCGCTCAAGCGCGTTGGCGCACGCGGCGAAGGCAAGTGGAAGCGCATCACCTGGGATGAAGCCGTCAGCGAAATTTCGGCCAAAATGCGCGAGAGCCGCCTGAAGCGCAAAGACGGCATCATGTACCATGTCGGCCGTCCCGGTGAGGATCATTACACCAACCGCGCCATCCAGGCCTGGGGCGTCGATGGGCACAACAGCCACACCAACATCTGCTCCGCCGGGGCACGGCTGGGCTATTACCTCTGGGGCGCTTTCGACCGCCCCAGCCCGGACCATGCCAACGCCCGCGTCATCCTGCTCATCTCCAGCCACCTGAAACAGGCCACTACTTCAACCCGCACGCCCAGCGCATCATTGAGGGCAAAATGGATGGGGCCAAGCTCATCACCTTCGACCCGCGCCTCAGCAACACCGCCAGCCTCAGCGACGTCTGGCTGCCCACCTGGCCCGGCAGCGAACAAACCGTCCTGCTCGCCATCGCCAACCACCTGCTGCAAACCGGCCAGTACAACAAAGATTTTGTGCGCCGTTGGGTGAATTGGGAAGAGACTTTAGAAGCAATTGGAGACGGGAGATTGGAGATTGGAGATTCTGCCCTGCAATCTCAAATCTCCAATCTCCAATCTCCCGATTTCGAATATTTCGACAAAGCACTCAAATCCCTCTACGCCGAATTCACGTTTGAACGTGCGGCCGAAGAGTCACAAGTACCCGTTGAGCGGATTGCCGAGACGGCAAGATTGGTGGCAAATTGCGACGGCCGTTTAGCTACCCACACCTGGCGCAGCGCAAGCATCGGTAACCTGGGTGGTTGGCAAGTCGCTCGTTGCCTGTTTTTCCTCAACGTGCTCACCGGCAGCGTCGGCACGCCCGGTGGCGTGAACGCCAACAGCTGGAGCAAATTTGTGCCCAAGCCGTTCAAAAGCCCCCCCGCTGGCGACACCTGGAACGAGCTGCATCTGCCCCACGAATGGACCTTTGCCCATTATGAAATGAGCTTCCTCCTACCCCACTTCCTGGAAGAAGGGCGCGGCGACATCGACGTTTACTTCACCCGCGTCTACAACCCAATGTGGATCAATCCCGACGGCTTCATGTGGCTCAAATCACTGCGCAATGAAGAGCAAATCAAATGCCACGTTGCCCTCACCCCCACCTGGAACGAATCCGCCTGGTTTGCCGACTACATCTTGCCGATGGGTCACTCCGGCGAGCGGCACGATTTGATGAGCCAGGAAACCCACTCTGGCCAATGGCTGGCCTTCCGCCAACCGGTGCGCCGCGTGGCCATGGAGCGTCTCGGCCAAAAAGTGAAATACACCTGGGAAGCCAATCCCGGCGAGGTGTGGGAAGAAAACGAGCTGTGGGTCGAGCTGTCCGTGAATATGGACCCGGACGGCAGCCTGGGCATCCGCCAATATTTTGAAAGCCCATACCGCCCCGGCGAAGTCATCACCCAGGACGAATATCACCAGTGGATTTTCGAGAACAGCGTGCCCGGCCTACCGGAAGCCGCCGCCGCCGAAGGGCTCACGCCGCTGGCCTACATGCGCAAATACGGCGTCTTTGAAGTGAAATCTCACAACTACGTGCCGTATGAAAAAGAGATTGGAGATTGGAGATTAGAGATGGATACCGCAGGCAATCTCCAATCTCCAATCCCCAATCTCCAAATTGACGAGAAAAAGCGCATTCAACAAGATGGCAAAGTCGTCGGCGTTGTTGTTGACGGCAAAGCCAAAACCGGTCTGGGCACGCCCAGCCGCAAGCTGGAGTTTTTCAGCCCAACCATGCATGAATGGGGCTGGCCGGAAAAAGATTACACCATTCCCTGGCCGCTCAAGAGCCACGTGCATCCCGACAACATCGACCGCAGCAAGGGCGAAATGCTGCTGCTGCCCAACTTCCGTCTGCCGACGCTGATCCACACCCGCAGCGCCAACGCCAAGTGGCTCTACGAAATCAGCCACAAAAACCCGGTCTGGATGCATCCCAGCGATGCCCAGCGGCTGGGCGTGGCCACCGGCGACCTCATCCGCGTGGAAACCGAAATTGGCTACTTTGTAGACAAGGTATGGGTCACCGAGGGCATCAAGCCAGGTGTCGTGGCGATGAGCCACCATCTGGGCCGCTGGCGGTTGCAGGAAGACATGGGCGTGAACCCCGGCATGTCGGCCCTGGCCCGGCTAGAGGAAAACGGCACGGAGCACAAGCTAAACATCCTCAAAGGTGGCTCAGCCTGGAGCACGTTTGACCCGGACACCGAGCGTATCTGGTGGAAGGATGTGGGTGTACACCAGAATTTGACCCACGCCGTACATCCAGACCCGCTTAGTGGCGCGCACTGCTGGCTGCAAAAGGCAGTCAATGTGACCAAAGCGAAGCCGCATGACAAGCATGGCGACGTCTGGGTGGATACCACCCGCTCGATGCAGGTTTATGAAGAGTGGAAGGGGCTAACGCGCTCAGCCATTGACACCAGCCCGGACGGCACGAGACGGCCGTTCTGGCTCAAGCGTCCACTCAAACCGATCAAGGAAGCCTACAAACTGCCCGAAAAACCATTCGGGCGCGAATAAAACCAAGCAGCTTCATTAACTGAATACTGTTTATCAACTTAATTTCCGGCGCGAACCCGGCATGGTTCCGCTTGGAAGGAGGTGACTATGCAAAGCATGCCAATGAATGGTTCGGCGACCTTGCAAGCCAAGCTCAACGAACCGCAAACCGTGGCCGCGCTCACCCGCCTGCTCGACCGGATCGAGTCGCTGGAGCAGACGGTGAACACGCTAGCCGACCTGGTGCAGCAGGGGCCAGGCATGGCCGCGATGGTCGGCGACATGGTGGACGAGACGGTGCGCAGCGCTGCGGCTCGTGGTGTGGACATCGAAGCCCGCCTGCGCGCCGGGCTGGCCATCGCCGAAAAGCTGACCGCGCCGGAGATGGTGGCCAAGCTGGATCAACTGCTGGCCTTCGCTGATGAGGCACCAGGTTTGGTAGCGATGGTGGGGGATATGGTGGATGAAACGGCCGTTTCCCTCGACCTCGAATCCCGCCTGAAAATGGGGCTGCAAATCGCCGAAAAAGCGACACAGCCCGCCAATCTGGCCCAGCTGGGCGAAATGTTCGAGGTGCTGCTGGAAGCCGAATCCGGCATGCTCAGTCCAGAAGCAGTGCGCACGTTAGGGTCAATGGCTCAGTCCATGGTCGCCGCCAAAAGCGACCCCCGCGAAAAAGTTGGCCTCTTTGCCCTGCTGCGCAGCCTGAACGACCCCGACATCCAAAATGCGCTCGGCTTTTTGCTGAATTTCGGTAAACGATTCGGCCGTAGTTTGTAAAAAATGAACACCCGCCTGCGCGGGCATGACAAGCGAGAAAAAGTTACTCAAAATCCAAGGAGATTCCCACATGAAAGATCATTATCAGGTACTCATCGTTGGCGGTGGCACCGCCGGTTTAACCGTCGCCTCCAAACTGGCTTTGCTGCCTAATGCCCCCGATATGGGCCTTATTGAACCGTCCAGCAAACATTACTACCAACCACTGTGGACATTGGTTGGTGCAGGCGTCTTTGACCGCTCCGTCACCGAGCGGGATGAACGCGATTACGTTCCCGCTGGCGTCGATTGGATTCAAGACCGCGTAGACACCTTCGACCCCGATAACAACACCGTCACCACCGCCAGTGGCAACACCATTAGCTACGATTATTTAATTGTCACCGCCGGTATCCAAATTGATTGGGACGCCATTCCCGGCCTGAAAGAAAGCGTGGGCCAGCCCGGCACCGGCGTATGCAGCAATTACTCCTGGGAAACCGTTAATTCCACCTGGGAAAATATTAAAAGCTTAAAGAGCGGCACGGCTATCTTCACCCAGCCCAGCACGGGCGTAAAATGCGCCGGGGCGCCGCAAAAAATCTGCTATTTGGCTGAAGATCATTTCCGCCGCTCTGGCGTGCGCAACAACATCAATGTGAAGTTTGTCTCCGGCACGGG
The DNA here is from genome assembly GCA_020634565.1 of Ardenticatenaceae bacterium. Taxonomy (GTDB): domain Bacteria; phylum Chloroflexota; class Anaerolineae; order Promineifilales; family Promineifilaceae; genus Leptofilum. Next base: position 152,302 of record JACKBN010000002.1, on the reverse strand, counting down.
CAGCATCTTTGGCGTGAAAAAGTATGCCGATTCATTGAATCGGGTCATTGACCGCAAAGGCATCGAAGCGCACTACAACACTGAACTGGTGGCCCTGCGCCCAGACAGCAAAGAAGCGATTTTTGAGCCAGTGGGTGGCGGCGACCAAATTGTAATGAAGTATGACATGATTCACGTGACACCACGCCAAAGCGCGCCAGATTTCATTAAGAAGAGCAAATTGGCCGCCTCGACGGGTTGGGTAGATGTTGATCAGCACACCACACAGCACGTGCGCTACCCCAACGTCTTCTCCTGCGGTGATTCCAGCAGCATGCCCACCTCCAAGACGGGCGCAGCCATCCGCAAGCAGGCCCCTGTTTTGGTGGAAAATTTGTTGGCGGCGATGGCCGGACGGCCGTTAACCGGACATTACGATGGCTACACCTCCTGCCCATTGGTTACCGGTTATGGCACGCTCATCCTGGCCGAGTTTGGCTACGACAAGCAGCCACAAGAAACCTTCCCCTTCGACCAATCCGAAGAACGGTACAGCATGTACGCGCTCAAGGCCCACGGGCTACCCCGCATTTATTGGCACGGTATGCTGCGCGGGCGGGCGTAGGCATGTAATTGGGTAACTGGTAATTGAGTAATTACAGTCGAATTACTCAATTGCCTAATTACTCAATTAACCAATTACCTCCGAAAGTTCCTTACCAAATCTTTACATTGCCCTTACCAGCAATTTGCATCGAATTAGTACACTAGTACCCACTTTTACAAGTTTCACTGAACTGACCGAATAGGAAAGAGGAAAGATCATATGTGGTTTGAAACCTTAATCCGTGAAGAGACGGGCTGTGCCACCTACATGATCGGCTGTCAGCAAACGGGCGAGTGCGCCGTTTTTGACCCGCTGTGGGATATTCAGCCTTACCTCGACATGGCCAAAGAGAAAAAGTCGAAAATCCGCTACGTCATTGATTCGCACAGCCATGCCGACCACGTTTCCGGCGCCACCTGGCTGGCCGAAGCTACGGGTGCGGAACTAATTCTGCCCGAATTGGCAGACATCGCTTATGAAGCAACACGCGTGAAGCATGGCGACATGATTCGCATGGGTGGCGTAGGTCTGGAGATTGTTCATGTGCCCGGCCACCGCCCGGAGCAAATCAACCTGCTCGTCTACGATTTCCCTCGCGGCGACGAGCCGTGGTTCATCCTCACGGCCGATTTTGTGCTTGTGGGTGATGTAGCTCGGCCTGATCTGGCCCAGGCTGGCGATGAAGGGGCGCCCGTTTTGTTTGACGTGGCCATCCCCCGCTTCTTAAATTTACCCGACCACGTTGAGGTTTATCCCGGCCATCTCGCCGGGTCTACCTGAGGACGCGTCACAAGTGGCAAGGTTGCCACTACGGTTGGGTACGAACGACGCTTCAACGATTCCCTGAAATTTAAAGATAAAGAGCGATTTGTCCATTACATGCAGGAAGATCAGCCGCTGAAACCGGCCAATATCCTGAACATTGTGGCGACCAATCAGGGCAAAATTCCGCTCACCAAAGAGATTCCCACAGCCAAACCGCTAACGGCCGTTCAGGTCAAAGCGATGATGAACGAGGGTGCCGTGGTTGTAGACGGCCGTTCCTCCGCAACATTTGGCGCAGGCCATATCCCCGGTTCGTTTAACGTGCAGCTTTCCAGCAGTGAATTTGAGCAGCGTGTCGGCTGGATGACCCCCGACGATGCGCCGCTGATTTTGCTGATGGACAAAGATGAAGAGGCCCAGGAAGCAATCTACAAAATGGCCTTCATTGCCCTGCACAGCCGCGTCGCCGGATTCCTGGAAGGCGGCATTGATGCCTGGATGGAAGCGGGCAATCATGCCGAGTGTGTACCGCAGATGGATGTCCATGATCTGCATCACAAACTGTCTACCAACGGCCTGCAAGTGCTGGACGTGCGCGACGAGGAAGAATGGGACGAAGGCCACATCGAAAAAGCCCACCTTCTGACCTACACGCGCATGGTAGAACAACTCACCAGCCCAGCCATGCTGCCCACGCTGTCCCTCGGCAAAGAGCAGCACATTGCCGTCACTTGCGCCACGGGCAAGCGCTCCAGCACCGCCATCAGCGTGATGAAGCGGGAAGGCTTCAAGCATCTGTACAACGTCACTGGCGGTATGGAAGCATGGGAAGCAGCTGGGTTCCCCATGCGAGATGGTGAAGGAAAAGTCTGTAATATTTAGTCGTTTTGGCAAGTAGAGAAGAAGAGGATTGTGGAGCAGGAAGGATCTGGGTGACTGGACCTTCCTGCTCCGTTGGCATTCATAAACCAGGTGCGTGGCACTCCCCCAAATGGGCTTTCGCTGTAGTCCATTGCGTGCCCAGCACCACAAAAGTGAAAGCCATCAACTGTAGCAAACACCTGTAACCTGGGGTGCCTTCTCCCATTTTGAGAGGGCATCCGCAACAACTTAACAAGGAGAGAAAGATGTTAGAATGGCTTCTTGAACCGTGGCCCTGGTATATTTCCGGTCCCCTGATTGGCCTCACGGTCCCCATCTTGCTGCTGCTAACCGGTCGGAACTTTGGCATCTCCAGCAGTTTGCGCCACCTTGGTGCAGCCTGCATGCCCAACACCAAACTCCCCTATTTGAGTAAAAATTACAACTGGCGGGATCACATCGGCAGCCTCATTTTTGTGCTGGGGGTGTTGATTGGCGGTTTTGTCGGCAATTTTTTACTCTCTACAGAGCCAGGCAATTTTCTGCCCACCTTTTATGCGTCGCCGCTGGGTGCTTTAGGTTTGTTTGCTGGCGGCATCCTGATTGGCTTTGGCACGCGGTATGCGGGGGGCTGCACATCTGGCCATACCATCATGGGGATTTCTTCCCTGAATTTGTCTAGCCTGGTAGCCACGATCTTTTTCTTCGTGGGCGGCTTAATTTCCACCTGGTTTATTATGCCGCTCTTTATCAACTAGGAGATAATCATGACCTTCAAAAACAAACTAATGACGCTGCTGGTTGGTATCTATTTTGGAATCGTGTTGGTTAAGTCACAGGTCATTTCGTGGTTTAACATCAACGATATGTTCCATTTTAAAGACCCGTATATGTATCTGGTGATTTGCTCGGCGATTGCGGTGGGGGCTGTCTCCATTTTCTTGATTCGGCGCTTTGAAGCGCGGACAATTGAAGGGGAGGCCATTGTAATTAAGCAACGGCCGTTTCATCCCGGCAATGTCATCGGTGGCACTATTTTTGGCATGGGCTGGGCCATTACCGGCGCGTGCCCCGGCCCCATTTACGCCTACATTGGAGCCGGTAACTTTTTAATGATTTTTACGTTCATGGGCGCTATGACAGGAATGTACTTGTATGCCTTTTTCCAATCCCGGCTCCCCCACACCGAGTGGGTCCGGCTTAAGCCAGGCTCAACTGGCGCGAGCTAGAAGTTACAGTTACCGCTTATTTAGCGAACTCTTTTTACAAGGGATTACGGCCGTTTCACTGCCTTACATTCAACAAATTCCAGAATTAACGGCCGTTTTACCCAAACCATATATCGCCGATAACGCAGCCGCCAACCATCACGAGCTGTTCCAGTTCAACATTTTTCCTTACGAGAGCTTCTTTTTAGGGGAAGATGGACTGGTAGGGGGTGATGTGACGGCCGTTGTCAACCAACACGCATTTCAACTCGGCTGGCAAACGGCCGTAACCAACAACCAGGCCGATCATCTGGGGCACGAACTGGCCTGCCTCGCTTTTTTAGTCACCCAAGAAGCCGAAGCATCCGAATCTGACCAGCTGGCGGCCGCGAACGATTGGCAGACAAAGCAGCAGTTTTTCCTGCAAAGCCATCTGCTGCGCTGGGCACCCACCTGCTTGCTGGCCATCCAGCAGCAAGCCAATCCCTTTTTTGCGGAACTGGCCCAGGTGACGCTGAACCTGCTGCTCTCCCATGCAGATGAGCTGGCCCGCAGCGCCTCTGCGCCGCCGGCCTTTCTGCCGCCCGTGCCCGACATCCTGGCCAACGACAAAACAGGCTTCAAAGAGATTGTCCACTTTCTGCTGCTGCCTGCGCTCAGCGGCATTTACCTCAGCCGAGACACCATTGGCCAGCTAGGCCGCCAATTTGACCTGCCACGCGGTTTTGGCAGCCGGGAAACGATGCTACTGAATTTGTTGAGAACGGCCGTACAGTATGACGCCCTTCCCCCACTCCTCAGAACGCTGCAAGAAATGTGTCGCAGCTGGCAAAGCGGCTACCAGGAGCTCATCAACCAGTATCCTAAAACGGCCCTCTTCATCCAGCCCTGGCAAGCCCGCGCTGCCGCCACGGAACAAATGGTGCTGGCGCTAATGGAATCCTCGATTGCGGAATAAAAAAAGAAGGAGAACGGTTGTAAACGGCCGTTCCCCTTCTCATAAGTCTCTGTGTTCTCTGTGGCAAAACTTAATCAAAAATCTCCCGCTCAACGCGCCGCTTGCCTAACGCTGCAATCAACCAATAGCCCCCCACAATGATCGCTGGTCCCAAAATGGCCGGCAGCACATTGTTGGTCCAGTCAGACAAATCCGGTAGACCCAGCCACAAGCTCAACACCACAAACAAGAAGACGGTCATGCCCAGATAAGCCAAAACCGCTTGCTTCATCGTCGGTACGGGCATGATTCCACCCAAAAACGAGCGGAGCGCAAAATAGCCCACAATCGAGCCCAGCAGCACCCACTGAATATCCCGTAGTTCGGCATCTGGCTGGTCAAAGACGTAGAGTCGAATCATCAATACCGCGCCCAGCGCCACCTGCGTTAAGCCCAGCATGATCATGGCGCTTTGCCCGGCTACCACCTGCGAACGTTCATCAATTTTCATCTCAATCCTCCGTCAGCTCGGCAATCCAGAACAGCTCATCCAGACGCTTGCCCAGCACATGCGCCAGCATCAGGCACAGTTTGATTGTCGGGTTGTACTTGTCGCTTTCAATAAGGCCAATCGTCTGCCGGGTCACGCTCACCTGCTCCGCCAGTTCCTGCTGGGTCAGGTTTGCTTCAATCCGGGCTAATCGCACCTTATTGCCAATCTGAATATCACGCATGGCCGCATTGTAAAATATATTTTGCATAATGTCAACTATATTTTGCATTTTGGGCGGATTGAGCAGCAAGATTGTAGAAAGGTATGCTATAATGCTGTCGTGACAGTCAACAAGTAAAGGTAGCTTTTAAAGAGGAAATGATGCAAACACAAATGACGGCCGTTGAAATGACCGGAACAATTGATGAGCACAACCAGCTCCATTTGGACGACAAATTACCCATCACTGGCCCCAAACGTGTGCGCGTGATTGTGCTAACAACAGTTGAAGAAGAAATTTCTGAAGAAGAATGGCTAAAGGCGGCGTCTAGAAATCCCGCTTTCCAGTTCCTCCACGACGCGGGAGAAGACATCTATACCCTGGATGATGGCAAACCAATCGAAGTTGAAAAATAAAATCGTTCTCGTTCCCTTCCCATTTGACGATCTTTCAAGCAGCAAAGTGCGTCCGGCTGTTTGCCTGACGGAGCCAATCGGGCAGCACAAACATGTTGTTCTAGCGTTCATAACCAGTCGCCTTCCCCAAAACCCAGAATCGAGCGATGTGATCCTCCATATAAACGCAGAAGGTTTTGCCTCAACAGGGCTGCGCGTTTCATCAGCCATACGATTGCATCGCTTAGTGACCGTTATTACAGAATTAGTTCGCCGGGAATTGGGGGTGCTTTCCCCAAAGCAACAAGAAGAAGTAAACCAGAAATTACGTGAGTTGTTTGAGCTAAATCGATAAATCCAAAGTTTGAACATTAGAATAGACAAACAGAAGATAATTATGAAATCCTACGAAACTGACGAAATGGGCTATCCGCTTGATCCAGAGCTTCGCGCTTTAGAGTTTCATCTTGGTAACTTGGCCGCCAAGTATCGGATGCACAAATATTCTGCACAGAAGGTTATCGAAGAATATCACGCAACCCTCACTAAACTTTACCAGCTTGGCTGGGATGCTGCGCTAGATGTTGAAAGTGAACTACCAGACGAATTGATGCCGAAAGAGTATCTAAGGCGCCATTCCTTATCTAAAGAGTAAAATTTCCCTTGGCTAAGCTGTTTTGGCCTCTTCTCCGTGTAACTTCCCTGCCCCCTCTGCGCAACTCTGTGTTCCGCTCTTTTCCTGTGGAGCAATCCCACCAAACAAAGTAAAATCCACCCCATGAACACACAAGCTACCTTTCGCTGTTTCCGGGGCTGCCCCGGCAGCTACTCCATTTACGATGTCATCTACACCTGCCCCACCTGCGGCGGCTTGCTGGAGGTCCACCACGACCTGCAACCCCTGCGCCAGCGCAGCGCGGAGCAGTGGCAAACCCTACTCGACCAGCGCGCCGGCAGCACCCAGTGGCCCTACGGCAGCGGCGTCTGGGCCATGAAAGAGTGGGTCATCCCCGACCTGGCCGACGACAACGTCGTCAGCATGTTTGAGGGTAACTCCAACCTGTTTTGGGCTGAGCGGCTAGGACAGCAAATTGGCTTGTCCGACCTATGGATTAAGCTGTGCGGCAACAGCCACACTGGCAGCTTCAAAGATTTGGGCATGACCGTTCTGGTCAGCGTGGTCAAGCAGATGATGACGCTGCCAGACAATCCGGTAAAAGCCGTCGCCTGCGCCAGCACTGGCGACACCAGCGCGGCATTGGCCGCTTACGCCGCGGCGGCGGGTATTCCATCTATCGTCTTTTTGCCGCAAAACAAGGTGAGCGCTGCCCAGCTCATCCAGCCCATCGCCAACGGCGCACACGTCCTGGCCCTGGACACGGACTTTGACGGCTGCATGCGCATCGTCAAGGAGCTGACGAAGGATAACAGCATCTACCTGGCCAACTCGATGAACAGCCTGCGCATTGAGGGGCAAAAGACGGTAGGCATCGAAATTGTGCGCCAGTTTGATTGGCAAGTGCCGGACTGGATCATTTTGCCGGTAGGCAACCTGGGCAACATCAGCGCCACCTACAAAGGGCTCAAGCTGCTCTACGAACTGGACATTATCGACAAGATGCCCCGGCTGGTGGCGGCGCAAGCAGCCAAGGCGACTCCGTTCTACCAGAGCTACCTGAATGGCTTCGAGAGCAAAGTGTCGCTGGCGGCACAAGACACGCAAGCCTCAGCCATCCGCATTGGCGACCCTGTGAGCTACGAGAAGGCGGTACAGGCGATTCAGGCCACCAACGGCATCGTGGAGCAGGCGTCGGAGCATGAATTGGCGAATGCGGCCGCGCTGGCCGATCGCACCGGGATGTACACCTGTCCGCATACGGCCGTTGCCCTCGCCGCCCTCTTCAAACTAAAAGAAAAAGGCATCATCCAGAAAAATGACCGCACCGTTGTCATCAGCACCGCTCACGGCCTGAAGTTCACCCAATTCAAGGTGAAATACCACGAAGGCACGCTGCCCGAAGCCGAAAGCCAGTTCGCCAATCCGCCCGTGAATTTGCCTGCGGACGTAGAATTGGTAAAAGACACGATTGCGCAGCGACTGGAAAAAGCGTAAAAATTGCCAAGATCGCCAACCCGTAAACGGACTGGCTAGTTATGAAAAGCCCCTTGGGGCTTCCACAACTAGCCGTGGGATTTATCCCTCGGCGGACCTACAACCCGAGAAACCATCATGGACAAACAAATACCTAAACCATTCGAAATTGGCATCTACTCCTTTGCCGAATTGACGCCTGACCCAAAAACAGGCGAACTCATCACGCCCGCACAGCGGTTGGAAGAGCTGCTAGAAACAATTGAATTGGCCGATCAGGTGGGGCTGGATGTGTTTGGCCTGGGGGAGCATCATCGACCCGATTACGTTTCGTCTGCTCCGGCAGTCATTTTGGCCGCTGCCGCGGCTCGCACCAAAAACATTCGCCTCAGCAGCGCCGTCTCCGTGCTTAGCTCTGATGACCCGGTGCGCGTATTTCAACAGTTTGCCACGCTGGATTTGCTGTCAAACGGCCGTTCCGAAATCATGGCCGGTCGTGGTTCATTTATCGAATCATTCCCCCTCTTCGGCTACGATTTGCGCGATTACCATACACTTTTTGCCGAAAAACTGGAGCTGCTCCTCAAAATTCGGGAAGACGTGGAAGTGCATTGGCAAGGTCAGCATCGCGCCGCGCTGACCGGACAGGGCGTCTATCCTCGCCCCATCCAAGACCCGCTGCCGGTCTGGATTGCTGTCGGCGGCACGCCAGAATCGGTCGTGCGCACGGCCACGTTCGGTCTGCCGCTGGCGCTGGCCATCATCGGTGGCTACCCCGAGCAGTTTGTACCCATGGTCGATTTATACAATCGCGCCGTGGCCCAGGTAGGCCACGACCGCAGCAAGCTGGCGCTTAGCATCAACTCTCACGGCTTCATTGCCGACAGCGCCCAGGAAGCACGCGATGTCGCCTTCCCGCCCTTTGCCCAGGTGATGAACAAAATCGGCCGTGAGCGCGGCTGGCCGCCCATGAGCCGCCAGCAGTTTGACGCTTCCTGCACCTTACGCGGCGCTAATTTTGTGGGTAGTCCAGATGAGATAATCGAGAAGATTTTGTTTCAGCACGAGCTATTCAACCACGACCGCTTCTTGATGCAATTAAGCGTCGGCACCATGCCGCACGACAAGATGCTACACGCGATTGAATTACTGGGTACCAAAGTTGCGCCAGTGGTTCGGGAAGAAATCGGCCGTCGGCGGGCAGTGTAAAGTTATTCTTCCTTCAAAAACGGCTGACCCAACGCTTCCGGCCTGGCCGCCCCCCAGCGGGTGCGAAACCGCTTGGTAGACATGAACAGCAGCACAATCAGCGTAATGGCAAACGGCACCATCCGCCACACGTAGCGGGATAACACACCGGGCAGCACCAGCTCCGGGCTGAGCGAAAGCTGCCACATCGTGCCAAACAGCAACGAACCACCCAGCAAAATGAGCGGATTCCACATCGAGAAGAAGACCAGCGCCAGGGCAATAAAGCCCCAGCCCAGCAGGAAGTTGTAGCTCCAGACCGGATTGTAATCGAGGGCATACACCGCTCCGGCAAAGCCCATCAGCATGCCGCTCACTGTCACGCATAAGTAGCGGGTTTTGCTCACGCTAATCCCCGACACTTCGGCCACAGATGGATTCTCACCCACCGAGCGAATCTGCAAACCCAGGCTGGTGCGGTTCAGCACAAACCAGATGATGCCCGCCAAAATGAGCCCAATGAAGAAAAACGGCGACAAGCCAAAAATCGTGGGGATACGATCCAGACCTAGAGGCCCGGTAAATGGGGAGCCCATGTAAGTGGTCAGGCCAAAGCCCAAAATCCAGATGCCCATGCCGCTTACCACCTGATCGCCGCCCAGCGTGATGGAGAAAAACCCGTGCAAAATGCCCAGCAGCGCCCCAATGGCAATAGCGGCAGCAAAACCGAGCAAGTAGCTACCCGTCGTTTTGGCCACGATAAAGCCAATCGTGGCCCCAAAGAGCATCACGCCTTCCACACCCACGTTGAGGATACCAGAACGCTGGCCATACAACTCGCCAGTCCCAGCAATTAGAAAGATTGTTGAGGCATCAAGACTTCGAACCCAAAACTCCCACATCGACTTTCTCCAAGTTTAAGAAAAACCATTATTTGCAATCACTTTCTGCAAGGTTCAAAAATGATCGTTTAATCTCCGCAAATCCAATATTCACATGTCATTTCGAGGTCCTCCGAGAAATCCCAACCGGTTAGCAAGTAGAACGGGATTCCTCACTCCGAAGACAGCCTGCTCTGAGGTGTCGAAGGGTTCGGAATGACAATTTGTGTATTGATTTGCTAAGCGCAACATCTGCTTTTTTAACCAGTCCGATTCCTTGTTTCCCGCATCACCAGGGTTAATCCGTGGATAAAACCTTCGTTTCCAGCTTGTCCAATTTAACCACGGCAATTTTGTAGCGATAGAAAAACTGGAATGCAACCAGGGTAATCATCAACACCCCCAGTAGCGCATAATCAACACCAAAGCTCATGCCCAACGCGCCCTGCACAAAACGGCCGCCTACCGACAATCCACCAAACAAAAAAGCCACCGGAATCGCCCCAATCGGGTTCCCCTGCGAAATGAGACCGCAAATGATGCCGTAGAAGGCCATATCACCAAAAAAGGCGTAGTTGCGGGCGATTTTGTACACACCGGGAACGGCCGCAAAATAATGATACCCAGCCAATCCTGCCAAAACCCCGCCCAACACAAAGACCAACACCGGCACACGACGGCGACTAATCCCTGCATAAGCGGCCGCGTTAGGGTTTTGCCCGTAGGCGCGAATTTCAAACCCCAGCCGCATCCGGGCAAAAAGGTAAGACAAAAAGAGGCCAACGGCCAGGGCAATAAAAATCGTAATCGGCACATCAAACAGCAGCGGCATGTGGAACGCATCGGGCAGTTCAAAGCTCTCGCCACGTCCGCCAGCATTCATGAAGATGCCGCCATCCTTGATCATGAAGGAGACAAACCAGTAGGCCATAAAGTTCAGCATCATGGTGACGACAATTTCGTTGATGTTGTAGCGACCCCTGAGATAACCCGCAATCACACCGGTTAACGCCCCGCCAACGGCCGCTCCCAACATCGCCAGCGGCACCAGCCAAATCGCGGGTGGATGTGGCGCATTAAGCTGATTCACGCCAAAAGCATAAAAAACAGCAAACGCGGTAAGCGCCCCGATATATAACTGCCCCGTCATGCCAATGTTCCACAACCCGGCCCGAAAAGGAATAATAAAGGCGTAAGTACAGAGCAGCAGAAAAACAAAGCGGTTCAGCGTCAGCGGCAGGCCAAATTCGTTAAAAAAGGCATAGTCAAAAATTTGCCGGTAGGCATCAACCGGGCTCAAACCGGCCAAAATGAAGATAAAGCCAAATAAAAACAGCGCCGCCACAATGGCCAACACCGCATTTAGCAGCGCTTGCCACGGCTTTAAAACAGTCCTTTTTACCAACTCAAGGCGATAGTTACCGACTCTCATTGTTCGTCTCCTGCCATTTCAATTCCGGCCATCATTGCACCGACTTCTTCACGGTGTGCTTCTTCAACCGGAAGAATGCCCATGAGCCGCCCTTCGTAGATGGGCGCAATCCAGTCACATAAGGAGAATATTTCGTCTAAATCTTCGGAAATGAGCAAAACGGCCGCATTCTTAAACTTCGCCTCATTCAACTTATTGCGCACAAACTCAATCGCCCCGATATCCAGTCCCTGCGACGGTAGATCGGCAATAACCAAACGCGGATTGCGTGAAAGCACGCGAGCCAAAATCAGCTTCTGCAAGTTGCCGCCAGACAGATTTTTGGCCTTGACATCCGCATTGGGCGTTTTGACCGCGTATTCCTCAATGACTTCTTCGGTTAGCTGGCGAATTTTGTGGTAATCCAATGTGCCACGATGCTGGTACTGCTCATCAAAGTAGTAATTCATCGTCATGTTTTCAACGAGCGAAAAGTCGGCAATGGAACCCAGGTGGTTGCGGTCGGCGGGGATGTAGCCCAGACCCGCTTTCCAGCGCGCATAGCTGGAAGCCGTGGTAATCTCTTTGCCGTCGAGCGTAATTTTGCCCGCCTCAACGGTCCGCATTCCTGCCAGGCATTCCACCAGCTCCCGCTGCCCGTTGCCAGACACCCCGGCAATGCCAAAAATCTCCCCTTCGCGAATGGCAAAAGAGACGCCTTCCAGCGCCCGCACACCCTTATCGCTTTGGGCTTTCAAATTATCTACCTGAAGGATCGTCTCCCCTTTGGGCGCCTTTTCTCGCTGGACGTTAAACAGCACTTCCCGCCCAACCAGTTCTGTGGCCAGGCTCTTTTCAGTGGCGTGTTCCGTCTCAATGCAGGAAACAACCTTGCCCCGGCGCAGCACCGTCACGCGGTGGCTAATGCGCAAGACAATGGGCAATTTGTGGGTGATGAAGGGCACGATGGCGACGTTATCTTTGGCCATCGCTTCAATGGAGGTGAGCAGCTTTTCAGTTTCGATGGGGGTTAAAGCGGCCGTTGGCTCATCCATGATCAGCAGCTCAGCACCACGATAGAGCGCTTTGAGAATTTCGACGATCTGCTTTTCGCCTTCGGAGAGCTGCCACACTTTGGCCTTCAAATCAATCGAGAAGCCAAACTTTTCACACAAATCATGAATTTCGCGGGTGGTTCGTTTGTAGTCCAGAATTTTCCCGGCGCGGGGATGCCCCAGGATAATGTTTTCAATGACGGTGTGGGCAGGTACCAGCTTGCGGTGCTGGTGCACCATGCCAATGCCCCGATCGATGGCATCCAGCGGAGAGCTAAACTTCACCTTCTCACCAGCCAGGTAAATTTCACCTTCGTCCGGCTGGTATTGGCCAAAGAGGATTTTCATGAGGGTGGATTTGCCCGCCCCGTTTTCCCCCAAAATGGCGTGGATTTCGCCAGCTTTGATGGCAAAATCAATGTCTTCGTTGGCCACAACGCCGGGAAAACGCTTGGTGATTCCCCTGGCTTCTAACACCGTATCGCCACGTTTTAACTGTTGCAGTAGCACAATGAGCCTTTGTAATTGTTAAGCGATGAGGCCCCCAGGGTGGGAGCCTCATCTTATTTTGAAAACGTTACGCTTTGTCAGGACATGGGAGCGAAACGGCCGTTACTCCAGAATCGTCACGCCCTGCAAATCAAAGTTAAACTGAGACAGCAGCCATTCGGCCGTGGGTTCTTCACCCGCTGGTTTCACTTCTTCACCAGCCGCCGGAACGGGCAGCCCTTCCAGCTCCAGACCCGTACCGTTGCTGATGAAAGCATGCTCGGTGAAGGGGTCCCACTCGCCAGCAATCATCTGCTCGCGGCGCTGCGCTACCAAATCCAAAATCTCTTGCGGAATCAACGGCAGGGCTGCCGGGCTAATAGCGTCGATACCCACCTTGCCATCATTCATGATGTCCACTGTGGGCACTTCCGTGCCATCGGCCAGCGTAATCGAACTATCCATACCCAGGTACAAAACCGTCTCAGGATTTTGCTCACCAGCCATGAAGTCATTGATCATCTGGTCGTAGAGAACTTCCCAGCGCGTATCGAAGGAAACGGCTACCGTATTGGTATCAGCCCAGCCGTAGAAACCCACGATGTCCATATCTTTACCCACAAACCAGATGCCTTGCTCGACAGCCACATCCAGCGGGGAACCCGAATCGGTTTGCTGGGTAATCACATCCACATCGTATTCGCTAATCAAGGTTTCGGCGATACCGCGTTCTTCTGGCGGCAGGAACCAATCACCAGCGTACCGCACGTAGATGTTGATATCTTTGCCCAGCATTTCGGCCGCATCCTGCACACCCAGCACAAAGCCGTTGGTGCGGCGAATCACCTGCACCGAGGGGAAAGCAGAAACGATACCGATGTTGCCCGTCTCGGTCAGGGCACCGGCAATCAGCCCTTCCAGGTAAAGCGCCTGGTATTGACGCGGGAAGAGACGGATGAAGTTGCGCTCGGTAGCCAGGTCACTGGCAATAATGGAGCCAAAGTAAACGTCAGGATATTTTTCGGTGATATCTTGCAGCGGCAAGCCCATAAATTCGGCATTACCAATGACAATATCGGCCCCGCTGGAAATCAGTTCCTCGGCGTAAGGAACCGTGAGATCAGGGCCTACTTCTTCGCGGAAAACGTACTCGACGTTGTCATACTTTTCCGCCAATCGTTCACCAGCCCGGTCATGGGCACCAGACCAGGTTGTGCCTTCAATAACACTGAAGTGCTCAATGGCCAGGGTGATGGTGTCGTCTGCCGTTTCTGTTGTCTCTTCGGTGTCTGCGGCATCGGTGGAACCACCAGCAGAATCGGTGGTGTCTGTCACCTCATCTGTATCCATCGCATCCTCTTCTGACGAGGTGCATTGGGTGGTTCCTATCACCAACACCAGCAGCAATAGGAGCAACAGCACACGGCGTAACCTGTTGTCATCATTCTTGGGTAAGAACTTGTTGAACATTTCCTTCCTCCTTCTTCAATTGACATCAATAAACTATGGAATTTGTGGAAGCAACCCGATTCAAGAATCGAATTGTGCAGCGTTTAATCTTCCCGGGAATTGATTACTGAAGCTGTAAAATTGTAGGAAATTCCCGGGATCTCGTCAACATCAAAAATATACAACGGAAAGCCTAAAATTAACGTCGCAGCGGCCCATTGCTGGTTTTTGATTTGCTTAATCTGGCGGAATCTGCGTTAATCGCTCCATCAATTTTTGGGAAGGGTAATAATGAATTTAGAAGATGGATTGGCAACGGCCGTTGCCATTGCCAGAGAAGCAGGACAGTTACTTTTAGATGGCTTTAGCCAGCAAAAAACAGTCGAACGCAAAAGTTCGGCGATTGATTGGGTAACACAGTACGACAAAGCCGCCGAGGAGCTAATCTTCTCCCGACTGCGGGCAGAATATCCCAACCACAGCTTCATCGGTGAAGAGGGCACCGAAACGGAAGGAACCGAAGCGTACACATGGTATGTCGATCCGCTGGACGGCACCAATAATTTTGCCCACGGCTTCCCCATTTTTTGCGTCTCGATTGCGCTGTACCAGGGTGAAAAGCCGCTGCTGGGCGTGCTGTTTGATCCGACGCGCGGGGAATGTTTTACGGCCGTTTCGCAACAGGGCGCATTTCTCACCACGGCAGACGGCCGTAAACAACAGCTCCATGTCTCCAGAGAAACGGAGTTAATCAGCAGTTTGCTGGCTACCGGTTTTCCTTACGACCGGCAAACAAGCGACGAGAACAACGTGCGTCAATTGGCGGCGTTTTTGCAGGTGGCGCAGGGCATCCGGCGGCCCGGTTCCGCCGCGCTGGACATTGCCTACGTGGCGGCGGGACGGCTGGACGGCTATTGGGAGTTTAAGCTGCACTGCTGGGACATGGCAGCGGCGCGCCTCATTGCCGAAGAAGCGGGCGGCATCGTCACGCTGATGGATGGGTCACCAGTGAAGATGGCCCGGAAGCTGTCATTGGTGGTGAGCAACGGCCGTTTACACGAGCCAATGCTCCAGGTCATCCGCGAAGCCTAAAGGAGGCAATTATGATTTTAGAAGTGGCTATTTTGAATGTGAAGGCGGGGGAAACGGCCGCTTTTGAAGCCGCCTTTGCCGAAGCACAGAAAATCATTGCGGGCATGGCGGGGTACGTGAATCATGAGCTGCAAAAATGCCTGGAGGTTCCCAACCAATACATTTTGTTGGTGCACTGGCAAACGCTGGAAGACCACACTGTCGGCTTCCGCCAATCTGCCGAATACCAGCAGTGGAAGGCACTGCTGCACCATTTTTACGACCCATTCCCCATAGTAGAGCATTACGAGCAGATATTTTAATTTTAAGGGACGCGGATGAACGCGGATAAACGCTGATTTTTAGATTTAATCCGCGTCATCGGCGTTTATCCGCGTCCAATTTTCAGAACAGTGCGATGGTTTGCAGGGTTTTACCCACTAGTTCGGCCAGGGCGTTGGCGCTGTTGTCGCCGATTTGTACGGCCGTTTCCGGCTTGCGGGCGCGGAAGTAGAGGCTGCGCAAAAAGTTCTTCACGTTTTGCGCCTGACGGTAACAGTCGGGGAATGGCTCTGCTTGCTGGGCCAGCGGCACAAAGCCATCCAGCCAGCGTTGCACATCCGCTGGCGTCAGCAGTTTGCGCCCCAACGCAGCGATGACGGGCGTCACCAACCGCTCATCCTCCAAATGCACAAACACCAGCTTTGGCTCCGCTACGCGCTGCCGGATGGCGTCTAAAATCTCCAGCAGCTCCTCGTTGCCGATATCTTTGCACTGCACCAGTTCATCCAACGCATCGGCCGTGTGGGCGATGGCATGGGCCCACCCTTTGGCCTCGCCTGCTTCGTCTTCTTCCAGCACAAAACCGCGCAAATCCTGTTCACGCTCCAGGTAATCCAGCAGCTTTACCTTTAGTTCGCGCAGTTCGTAGGGCATGAGGAACGGCCGTTTCCGATGGCAGTTCAAAATCAAGGGGATGAGCAGCGCTGAAAAACTGCGCATGAACACCGAATCCGTATCCACTTCGCCCAGCTGGTGAAACAGATGCTCCTCTGTGAGCAATTCTTTCAGCAACGTTTTGAGATCGTCATCCTCAAACTTGTCGGCCAAAATCCAGGTGGCCAACGTGGAATAGATCAAATCATCCCGCAGTTCCGCGTCCGGGCTGCCCAGGTGGGGCAGCATTTCCAGAGCACGGGGCAGCGCTTTGGCCTGTTCCGGCAGCTCAAACTCATTATCGGCAATCTCATAAAGCTGATCTTTTAAGGCACGTTCGCTCAGTTTCATAATTGAAAATCTCACCTGTTTGGAGAGCTAATGCTTTCGGAAGGAAATCAAACAAACTTAAAATTCTTCGCATCATGAACAAAAGGGACAAAATTACTGAAATTAGTTTTTGTCTGCCCAACTGTCATCATCGTTAATTCGATTTCATCATCTTTCCGTTGTACGATTGGATTATCTTTTTCTAGAATTAACACGAAACCTATCAATATTTTGAATGACTCTACTGTTTTGGAAGACAATTGCTCAAGTTGTGCTGCAGCATAAATGAGAAAGCCTGCATCCTCCATAGCTTGAATCAGCTTATCCAGCTCTAACTGCATTTGGAGCTTGTCACGGTTATTTATTTCATTGAAAATGTCGCCATATGAAATCAACTATTGTCTGCGTTGTAAAATCGCCTATTAATTCAGCTTCTTTCTCGGGGTCTTCGGATGCGGATTATCGAATGTATAGGCATCACATTGAATGACTGTGGTCATTCCAGAGCTGAGTACCATTGTCAATTCGATAGGCATAATTAAGGCGATTGATTTGCTTCTGAGAAAGTGATCAGGCACGCACCCATGCACGGTGTGTGGATTTGATATCAAACAGTACCTCAACCGCAAAAATCTGTGGTTGATCATCAATGATTTTGTGATGGATTCTACAAAGTAGAATCAAATTATCGGGGTAATCCCGAAATTTATCAGGAAGTGCCGAATCCCCTCGTGGTCCGTTTTTTTCCCGTGCAACTATGTGACATTCTTCCCCAATGACCGAATGCTTGTCGGCTTCTTTGATCGACATGACAAGTTCCCTTCTACAAATCGCACAGCGATTACCAGAAAGTCCCCATAATATTTTTCGGGTTTTACTTGTAATTGCCATGATCGAAAAAATTTTAGGTATCTTTAAGAACTTGTTGCTGGATAACACCACGCACGTCAGCGGGCTGCCAGCCCGGGGGCTTGAGAACTTTGCCATCTTCGCGGGTCGGGCCACCCGCTTTGCTCAGGTTGGCGCGATGCACTTCGGCAAACACGGGGTCAGGATCAACACCGCAGGCCAGAATCGCGCCGTAGGTGACGTAGAGCAGGTCGGCCAGTTCATGCACCCACTCGGTTACATCGGCGGGCTGAACGGGTTTATCGGATTGAAGAACGGCCGTTAATTCCCCCAATGCCTCAGTTGCTTCCTCAAACTCCTCCTGGAGCAGCTTTTGGCGCAGCTGCAAAATTTCCAGCGGCGGCACAACCGGTTTCCCCGGCACCGGCGCACCGACGGCAGCATGAAATTCCACAATTTTCTGGGCGTTTGTCAACCCCGGTTGGGGGACAGGCGATTTAGTTGGTTCCATTCGTTACCTCGGTGATCAATTGTGCTAAAGGCATGTCGGTGAGTGCGGTTAAGCGGTAGTCGGCGTGGTCAAAGTTAAGATCGCGGGTCATGCCGTTGGGAACGGCCGTACACCATAACCCCGCTCCCTTCGCCGCCGTCACCCCGTTGGGTGAATCTTCCAGGGCCAATCCTTCATGGGGCGCGATGTTCAAGGCAGAAACGGCCGCACGGTACACTGCCGGGTCTGGCTTGCCCACGCCGCCCACGTCATCGTTGCAGAAAATATGCTCAAACTGGTCAAACAGCCCCAATCGCTGCAAATGAGTATCCACCCAGTTGTGGTCAGAGCTGGAAGCGATGGCGATTTTCAGCCCCAATGCTTGCGCTTCAGCCAGATACGCCTCCACGCCGGGCATGATGGTTTGGGCCGCGATCAGTTCATTGTCCCGCGCTTTGCGCTTGGCCCAAACCGCATCCCGATCAATCGGCCGTCCCAGCAATTCTTCCAAATGCAAATACGGATTGAAGGTAATGGCCCCGATATGGGCGTTCCACACCTCGCGCGAAAGTTCAACGCCATGCGCGGCGTACGTTTCTTGCCAGGAGATAAAATCAGGGGTTTCCGAGTCGAAGATCAGGCCGTCAAAGTCAAAAATTAAAGCTCGAATCATGCGGGGGATTATACTGGGTTTGGCCACAGAGGTCACAGAGCAGAAAGAGAAAAATCTCTAAAATCTCTGTGAGCGCTGTGGCAAATTACCCAAAAATGAGGCTGACAAAGCTTTGGCCAAGGATGAGCTGCAAGCCAACCAGCAGCAAAATAACGTACACGACGCGATTGAACCACACTTCGCTAAAACGCTTATTGAGCCAGACGCCCAGCCGGGTGCCCACAAACAGCACTGGCAGCAGCAGCACCGTAATGCCCAGGTTGCCCACCGCCAGCAAACCCAACAGCGCATAAGGCACAAGCTTGACCAAATTGACGATGAAGAAGAAAACGGCCGTTGTTCCCACAAACAAATTCCGGGGCAGCTTTTGTGGCAGCAGGTACACCATCGCCGGTGGGCCACCGACATGGGCCAGGGTGGAGGTGAAGCCTGTGGTTGTGCCCAAAATGAAGCCAGCAATGGGAGACGGCCGTTTCCCCTCCACCACCTGCAACAGCCGACTGCGCACCACCTGGTACAGCACAAACGCCAGTGCCAAAATCCCCATCCCCAGCTTCAGCACCCGCTCCTGGTCGCTGAACTGGCGGAAAAAGAGCGCGCCCAGCACGATGCCCAACAACGCCCCTGGCAGCAGTGCCCGCAGGCTGGCTTTGTCAACTTGATTGTAATAGTGACGCACGGCAAACACGTCCGCCAGCAGCAGGATGGGCAGCAGCAGTGCCGCCGCTTCCGGCACCGGCATCACCAACGAGAGCAGCGGCGTGGCGATCACGCCCGGCCCGCCACCAAACCCCGCCTTGGCAATGCCAATCAGCAGCGCCGTCGTCACCGCCGCCAGCCAAAACTGCGGCGGGTATTGTGGTAATTGGAGAAAATCAGGCATAAAAATATATTTGGAGTTTGAGAAAATAATCTATCAAAGATTTAAAAGATTTCGCAGATTAGATAGATTTTCCTAAAATCTGCGAAATCTGTTGATAAAAAACTTTGTACCAGCCGCTTAATCGGGGAAAAAGTCGTCGCCCTCTTCGTCGTCATTGTCGTCGTAGAGGGGTGGGTTGGAGAGGTAGCTGAGCAGGTATTGTTTGAGGAACAACTCCTGCTGCGGATCGTCAATTTCTAGCAGTAAATATTGAGCCCATTCGGGGAATTGGCTGCTGTCGATGTCGCCGCTTTCCAGCTTGTCGAGGTAGCTCCAGTCAACGGCCGTTTCCCAGCCCACCTCCTCCGTTAAACCAGCCAACACCTCATCCACCCGCGCAATCAGCTCAGCCTGCACCGGTTTGGGCAGCGCAAAATCATCCGGCAAATTTTCCATGTTGGGGGGAATATGCTCAAAGGGCGCGTCGTAAACGTCTGGCTCAGCGGCAAAGTCGGGATCGATTTGGGCCATCATCTGGCGGTAGCGACGGCCGTTTGAACTGTTACGCGGCGGAATCCAGGGGATGCGATCCTGGTAGTTACGCCACCAACGCACTTCGGCCCACAGGCGGCGGCCGTCTTCGGAATTCGGGAACTGTGCCAGCAGCATCTCCAACACGTCCACCGCCTCGGCAAAATAGCCTTGGTCGGCATACAGATGCCCCACCCAGAGCATCGTAATTTCTGGTTTTTCGGTGCGCTTGAACGCTTCCAAAAAGATAGGCCAGGCCATCTCGCTGCCGCGCGACTGCCCCAGCAAATAATCTTGCAGCAGTTGGCCGCGCCCCTCGTCCAGCATGTCGCGCACGTCGGCGGGCATTACGTCATCCATCTCTACCGTTTCATCATATTGGCGAAAACGGCCGTCCCAGCGGCTGGTGTAGCGAAACGAAAGCGCCAGTCGCCGCCGCTGCTGCCAGGCGCGGTCATCCCATTCATCCACATGCCGCCCAATCGCCTTGCGATTATCGCGAATCAGCCACGGATCGCTAAACGCCTGCAAAACCAGTTCCGACGCCTCATCCAGGTCAGGAAAATCAGCCAGCACTTCAAAACAAAGGGCCGCCGCGTCCATCTGGCCATAATCATCTTCTTGCAGCAAGGCCCGCGCCTGAGCCAACCGCTGCGAAACAAATTCTGGGTATTCTTCTGCCATCTTTTGAGTCTCCACGAAAGTTCCAGATTAGGATTATAGCAAGGATTGGCTAGAATTAAATTCGGATCAACGGAGGCTAAAATGAACGAGATTTTGAAATTGCCCTTTATCAAAGGGCTGGATTTGTGCGAGCAATTTTTTGCGGAAGCGGTACGGCCGTTACTCGACCACCATTTCCCCAACCTGCGCTACGCTGCCGGGCGGCTCGGCGGCGGCTCCGATGTGCTCGGCTTCGACACCCCCCAATCCCGCGACCACGATTGGGGACCGCGCGGCACCATCTTTCTGGCCGAAGCGGATTTTGTCGAAATGGCCCCCGCCATCGACGCGCTGCTCAAAAATGAGCTGCCCCTCACTTTTCGCGGCTATCCCACCCATTACGGCCGTCATGATGACAACACGCTCAACCTCACCTTCATTGACGCGCCACCCGTCAACCACGCCATCAAAATAACCACTGCCGCCCGCTTTGCCCACAGTTATCTGGCCCTGAATCTCAACCAGCCCATGCAACCCGTCGATTGGTTGTGTTTGCCGTCACAGATGTTAGGCACGGTAAGAAACGGCCGTCTCTTCCACGACAGCCTCGGCGAGATGACCCAACTGCGCCAAACGCTGCACTTTTACCCGCACGACCTCTGGCTCTACCTGCTAGCCGGGCAATGGACCCGCATCGCCCAGGAAGATGTATTTGTCAGCCGCACTGGCGACGTAGGCGACGATCTTGGCTCCCGCATTTTGGCGGCGCGGCAGGTGCAGAATATCATGCGGCTCGCCTTTTTGCTGGAGAAGAAGTACGCCCCTTACCCTAAATGGTTCGGCACCGCCTTCGCCCGCCTCACCTGCGCCAGCGATCTGCAACCGCTATTTGCCAAAGTCTGGCAAGCTGACAATTGGCAAACGCGCGAAGCCGCTCTCAACGAGGCGTACCTGTACCTGGCACGATGGCACAATGAATTGCAATTAACTGAGCCGTTACCGGCTGAGGTACACTTTTTTCATGAACGGCCGTATCGCATCATTCACAGCGACCAATACGCCAGCGCCCTCTACAGCCAGATTCAGGACCCCACCGTGCGTGCCCTGCCGCACGGCCTCGGCAATCTGGACCAGCTTTGCGACAACACCGATGTTCTCTCCAATGCCGATCGCTTCCACCACTTCGCCTCCCTCTTCAAAGAAAGCAATTTGCAAACTGGTTCGTAATTTTTCGCGCAGACACGCCATCTATTGAGGCAGAGACGACACAGCTGTAATGTTCCCAAAATAATAAACAAACGACTTACGCAATTGACGGAAAGATTGGATCAATTTATTTATCCTCAACTGAAATTGATTCAATCTGTATAAATCTGCGTCCCATTTACACAAGGAGAATCCATGTCCGAACCAACCATCACCGTTTATGGCGCCTACTGGTGCCCCGACTGCCGCCGCAGCAAGCAATTCCTGGGGGAACACCAAATCCCCTACAACTGGATCGACATCGAGCAAGACGCCGACGCCGAGCAGTTTGTCATCGACACCAACGGTGGCAAGCGCATCATCCCCACCATCGTTTTTGGCGACGGCAGCCATCTTACCGAACCCAGCAACGCTGACCTGGCCCAGAAGCTCGGCCTCAAAACCACCGCCAGCCGCCACCATTATGATCTTGTCATCGTCGGTGGTGGGCCAGCCGGACTAACCACCGCCCTCTACACCGCCCGCGAAGGCATCGACACGCTGGTGATTGAGCGCGCCGCGCTAGGCGGACAAGCTGCTGCCACCGAAAAGCTGGACAACATGCCCGGCTTCCCGGAAAGCATCCAGGGCATCGACTTTGCCAACCGGCTGCGGCAGCAGGCCGAAAAATTCGGCGTCGAGCTGCTGCAAGCGCAGGACGTCACGGGCATCCACAGCCACGACAATTACCATTGCGTCACCACCGCCGACGGCAGCGAATACAGCGGGCGCGCCCTGCTCATTGCCACGGGCAGCCGCTACCGCCGCCTCAACGTACCGGGCGAATCCGACTACATCGGCGCGGGCGTGCATTTTTGCGCCACTTGTGATGGCCCGTTCTACAAAGGCAAGGAGATTGCCGTGGTGGGCGGCGGCAACAGCGCCACGGAAGAGAGCTTGCTGCTAACCAAGTTTGCCGACAAGGTGACCCTGTTGGTACGCGGCGGCGAATTTACCGCCAGCAAAATCATCCAGGAAAAGGTGCTAAGCGAGCCAAAAATCGAGGTCCGCTGGCACACCGAGGTCGCTGAGTTCAGCGGAGCCAATTCAAAATTGAACGCGCTGACGCTGCGCAACAGCCAAACCAACAGTGAAGAAACGTTGGCCGTAGACGGCACCTTCATTTTTATTGGACTCACGCCCAACACGGGCTTTTTGGCAGAAAGTGACGTGCAGCTTAACCAGTGGGGCTTCATGGTCACCGGCCATGATTTGGTCCACGATGAGCCGCTGCCCCAGTTTGACGGTCGTGAACCGTCCGCATTGGAAACGAGCGTACCGGGCATTTTTGCCGCCGGAGACGTACGAGCGGGCAGCACCAAACAGGTCGCCAGCGCCGCAGGCGAAGGGGCCACGGCCGCTTTGCTCATCCGCGAATATTTGAAGACTGTTTAAATAAATCTTGCCACAGAGGGCACAGAGATTTAAGAGGGGTTTTCTCTTTTTCCTCTGTGTTCTCTGTGGCCAAAAAAGAAAACGGCCGTTCCCCCACTATCTTGTGTTTAAGCAATTTACAGGAGGAACGACCGTTTTTTGTGCCTGTTTCTACTCCGTTTATGAGCTAAACCTTAACAAAACCATTGCAGAATAAGTACAAAACGGACAGCCGGTCGTAATTCTGTGCAAAGGGCGGACAAATCGCCCAAGCCAGAAAATCGGCAAAAAATGGTATTTGTGCGCACAAAAACCAATCATTTTACAAAAAAGCTTTAGAACACAGCCACACTAAAAATTCACACTTGCTGTGTTCGATCACAAACAAAATGGAGTAGAAGAACATCATGAAAAACCTAAAAACGCTTATTGTTCTCTTGATACTTAGCCTTGTGCTGGTAGCCTGTGGCGGCAGCGAAGAAGTCACCGAGCCGACTGCTGAGCCAACAACGGAAGCAGCCCCGACCGAAGAAGCAATGGCTGAAGAACCAACCGCAGAACCGATGGAAGAAGAATCAATGGAAGAAATGAACAGCATCGTGGACATTGCGGTTGCAGACGGCCGTTTTACTACGCTGGTTACGGCCGTTGAAGCGGCTGGCCTGGCTGAAACACTCTCCGGCGAAGGTTCCTTCACCGTATTTGCCCCCACCGACGATGCCTTTGCCGCATTGCCCGAGGGCACCCTGGACAGCCTGCTGGCTGACCCCGAAGGCGCCCTGACCGACGTGCTGCTTTACCACGTTGTTGACGGTGCCGTCATGGCTGAAACGGTAGTGACGCTGGAGTCCGCTACCACGCTCCAAGGCGAAGATGTCGCCATCACCGTTGCGGACGGCAACGTGTTCCTGAATGAGACCACCCAGGTCATCATCACCGACATCGAAGCATCCAATGGTGTAATTCACGTCATCGACACCGTGCTGCTGCCGCCGAGCATGTCTGCTGAAGAAGAAATGATGGAAGATGCACCCTCCATCGCTGAAATTGCTGTGGAAGACGGCCGTTTCACCACTCTGGTCGCCGCTTTAGACGCTGCTGGCCTGGTGGAAACCCTCTCTGGCGAAGGTGAATTCACCGTTTTCGCCCCAACCGATGACGCCTTTGCCGCACTGCCTGAGGGCACTGTAGAAGGTCTATTGGAAGATCCGGAAGGCGCCCTGACCGACATCCTGCTGTACCACGTGGTTGACGGCGCAGTACCGGCCGAAACGGTTGTCACGCTGGAATCGGCCACCACGCTGAACGGCGCTGATGTCACCATCACCGTCACAGAAGATGGCGAAGTCTTCCTCAACGACACCGTGCAAGTCATCATCACCGATATTCAAGCATCCAACGGCATCATTCACGTCATCGACGGCGTGCTGCTGCCATAGTAAGCACAACATTTCCCCGGAAAATGCTCCTGTAAACATCGTATTCTCGAACGTTTTCCGGGGAAATACAGGATAATAAATTTCTCCTCACTAATCTGAATGCGCCCTGGGATTGCCAGGGCGCATTCTTTTTTTGTCCACATTTCCGATTAGAATTTGTCCATATTCCGGTCGATATATTGACAAAAGTTGTGCAATTGCTATAATTTTAACCATCTTGGAGGCAATTCTTTATGAACAAAACGGCAATGATTTGGGGCGTCAACGGCGGCATTGGCCGCGCCATCGCCACAGAACTCAAACACGCAGGCTGGACCACCATTGGCATTTGCCGCCAGCCAACTGAGATGGAAGGTCTGGTTGAACATGTCTTAGCGGCTGACGTGAGCCGTGAGTTTGAGGTGCAAACGGCCGTTCGCGCCGCTAGCCTCGAAGTGGACCAAATTGATTTGTGGATTTACGCCGTGGGAGATATTGAAACAACGGCCGTTGCCGACCTGGACAGCGCCAGCTGGCAGCGACAGCTAGAAGCCAATCTCACCGGCCCCTTTTTAGCCACCAAACACAGCCTCCCCCTGCTGGCCGATGACGCCCATCTGGTTTACCTTGGCGCGGTCAGCGAGCGATTGAAGCTGCCCAAATTTTCCGCTTACGTGGCCGCTAAAGCGGGGCTGGAAGCATTTGTCGCCTCGCTGCAAAAAGAGCTGCGCGGTAAGAAAATCACCCTGGTGCGACCCGGCGCGGTCGCTACACCATTCTGGGACAAACTGCCACTGCGCCTTCCCAAAGACGCCGCCCCACCCGAGAAAGTCGCCAAGCGCATCCTCGCCGCCTACGAAAAAGGTCACAGCGGCCAACTGGATTTAGTTTAACAAAAAGAATAGGACACTGATAAACACAGATTTTCACAGATTAGAAAAAATCAGCGTTTATCCGCGTTCATCAGCGTCCTAATTGGAAAATCTCATGCCTGTATTCGACTATAAATTCACCGTAGACGCGCCAGTAACGGCCGTTTCCAACTTCCACCACGACACGCGCATCCTGAAAAAGCTGTCGCCGCCGCCTATCTTTGTGCAAATTCACCGCTTTGAGCCGTTGGGCGAAGGCTCCGAGGCGGAATTCACCCTCTGGTTTGGGCCGCTGCCGCTGCGCTGGCTGGCGATCCATTCCAATGTGTCCGTCAATGGCTTTACCGACACGCAAGCCAAAGGGCCGCTTGAATTTTGGCAGCATACGCACCGGTTTACGGCCGTTTCTCCCCAAAAAACCGAAGTTCACGAACATATCGAATATCGCCACAAACCAGGTCTAACCGGACTGCTTACCCGCATATTGTTCAACAAATCCGGCCTATGGGGCCTGTTCACCGCCCGCAAGCTGCTCACCCGCTGGTACGTGGGGCAGCAGGCAGGTAAAGCGCAAGAGAGTAGCAAGTTTGCAAGGGGCAAGTAAGCAAGTGATCCACAATCGTGCATTTCACTTGCAAACTTGAAGACTTGCACACTTGCAAACTCACCAGCAACTAAACCTATGACAAACTCCTCCCCTCACACCCTCATAATTGGCGCCGGCATTGGCGGATTGACCGCTGGGGCGCTGCTACTCAAGGCTGGACACCGCGTCACTGTGCTGGAAGCACACGTCTATCCTGGCGGCTGCGCTGGCACCTTTTATCACCAAAAGTTCCGCTTCGATGCGGGCGCGACGCTGGCGGGCGGCTTTGCTTCCGGTGGCCCTCACGCCCGCGTGGCCGAAGCGCTGGGGCTGACCTGGCCCATCCATCCCATTGATCCGGCGTGGGTGGTGCATTTGCCAGACGGCCGTTCCGTCACCCAATGGGCCGATGCGCAGCAGTGGCAAGCCGAACGCCAAGCCGCCTTCCCCGGCACCGAACGCTTCTGGCAAACGCTAGAAATGCTCGCCGATATTTCCTGGGACGTCTCGTCACGACCGTTTCCCTGGCCACCAGAATCGCTACACGACATTTACACACTAGCTCGTGCCGTGCGTCCCCAAACTTTGCGCTCCTTGCCCTACCTGCTACGCACCATTGGCAGCCTCATGCCCAGCAACGATCCGCTCTTCCACGCCTTTGTCGATGCCCAACTGCTTATCTCCGCCCAAACCACCAGCAGTGAAGCGAACGCGCTTTACGGCAGCGCGGCGCTCGATTTACCCCGGCGCGGCGTCAACCACGTCCGAGGTGGCATCGGCGCGCTGGCGGACACGCTGGTGAACTGGATTCGCCAAAACAGCGGCGAGGTGCTTTTCCGCCAGCAGGTAACGGAAATTGAGATGAAAAACGGCCGTGCCGCCGCCGTCCGCACCAATAAAGGATTACGCGTCGAGGCCGACAACATTCTGGCCAACCTCACCCCGTGGGCGCTGCGCAATGTGCTGGGCGAAAATGCGCCAGCCAAAATGGCCAAAGAAGTACGCCAGCGGGAAGCTACCTGGGGTGCGTTCACGCTGTATCTGGGCGTAGACGCGGCAAAACTGCCGCAAACAAGCGCCGGACATCACCAAATTATTGTGGATGCGGAACGGCCGTTAGGCGAAGGTAACTCCGTCTTTGTGTCCATGTCCGATCCCGAAGATGCCAGCCGCGCGCCGGCAGGCCATCGCGCCCTCACGCTTTCAACGCACACGGCGATTGCCCCCTGGTGGCAGCTGCGTCACGGTGACAAGGCCGCTTACCACGCCCGCCGCGACGAGTACACGGAACGCCTGCTTACCGCTGCCGAGACCGCTCTGCCCGGCCTGCGCAACGCCATCACCCTCTGCCTGCCGGGTACGCCAGTGACGTTTGAGTTTTACACGAGACGGCCGTCTGGCATGGTGGGTGGTTTTGCGCAAAAATCAATCTTGCAGGCGCGCGGACCATCTACTGGCATCGACAATGTGTGGCTGGTGGGCGACTCCATCTTCCCCGGCCAATCCACCGCGGGCGTCACGCTGGGCGGCCTGCGCGTGGCCAATTTGGTGGAAAGAATGAGTCGGATGGAACGGCCGTTTCGCTTTTGGCAGCATGGTTTTTCCCAAACTCAAAATAGAACGCTGATAAACGCGGATTAACGCAGATCAAAAAAAATCCGCGTCATCAGCGTTTATCTGCGTCCCATTCCAAAAAGGATGACTTTGATGGAAACCTTCTTCAAATATCTCAACACGTTCCCCATGCCGCTCTGGCTGGCGATGATGTTTGCCCCCAACCATCCCCTCACCGAGCGGGCCAGCCGCTCCAGCAGCGTGTTGGCCATCGCTGCAGCGCATTACGTCCTGGCGATCATCAACGCCGTGCGGCAGGACCAAAACAGCGGTGGCGAGGTCAAGCTGGACATCATGAGCTTGGAGGGCGTGCGCACCGGGTTGAGCAGTCCACAGGGCGCGCTGGCAGGCTGGGCGCACATGCTGGCGCTCGATTTGTTCACCGGCGCGTGGATTTTCCGCCAGTGCCGCCGCCTAAACGCGCCCGCTTGGGTGCGCATCCCCGCCCTGCTTTTCACGCTAATGACCGGGCCTTTCGGACTGATCATTTTCCTCATTTGGTACGGCCGTTCCTTCGGTGATACCCTGCCCACAGATACCTAAAAACCTTGACAATCCCTCGTTTTCATTTATTATCGCCGTGCATTTAAAATTATTTAAATGATTAAGTCAAGTTAAACAAACCATTCAACTGGAGCGATCATGTTTACCCAACTCCCCCCCACAATCGAGGAATTCAAGAATTGGCCCTGGGACAAAATTGCCCCGTTTTATGCCGATTTGCAGGAACGGCCGTTAACGCCCAACACCATCGACCAATGGCTAGCCGACTGGACCAAACTGAGCGACCTGCTGTCTGAACGGGCCGCCCGGCTGCGCGTGGCTACCACACAGGATACGCATGACGACGTGGCCGAAGCCGCCATGAACCAGTTTCTGGACGCGCTGTTCCCTCACGTGCAAAAGGCGGAAAACAGCCTGCAACAGCGGCTGCTGGACAGTGGTTTGGAGCCAGATGGCATGGCCATCCCGCTGCGCAACATGCGCGCCGAGGCGGAGCTGTTCACCGAGGAAAACTTGCCGCTCATCAGCGAACAAATGAAGCGCAGCCAGGTGTACAACCGGATCATCGGCTCACAGTCGGTGGAGTGGGAAGGTGAAGAGCTGACATTGACCCAGCTGGCCACCAAGCTAGAAAACCCGGACCGTGACCTGCGCGAGCGCGGCTGGCGACTCAGCGCGGAACGCCGTCTGGAAGATCGGGAGGCGCTAAACGATTTGTGGGCCGAGCTGTTGCCCCAGCGGCACCAAATCGCCCAAAACGCAGGCTACTCCGATTTTCGGGCCTACACCTGGCAGCAAAAGAAACGGTTTGACTACACACCAGCAGATGCGGCCGTTTTCCATCAAGCCATCGCCGATGTGGTGGTGCCTGCCGCCAGCCGCGTCTATGAACGGTACCGGCAAAAGCTGGGGGTGGAAACGCTGCGCCCCTGGGACGTGAGTGCCGACGTCTTTTTGTATGCGCTGCCCGCGTTACGGCCGTTTGCCAACACCGATGAACTGGCCCAAACGTCTGCCACAGTTTTCCGGCAGGTGGACCCCGTTCTGGGCGACTATTTTGACATCATGCGGCAGGAAGAGCTGCTAGACATGCCCAATCGCAAAGGCAAAGCGCCGGGGGCATACTGCACCAATTATCCGGCTTCGGAACGGCCGTTTATCTTCATGAACAGCACCGGCACCGGCTCCGACATCCGCACGCTGTTCCACGAAGCAGGCCACGCCTTCCACAACTTCGAGCGCAACAAGCTGCCCTACCAGCCGCAAAAAGGCTCTCCGATGGAGTTCAACGAAGTCGCTTCTATGGCGATGGAATTGCTCACCGCGCCCTACATTACTAAAAACAAAGATGGGTTTTTCACGCAAGAAGATGCCGACAGCTGGTTTGTTACCCACCTGGAAAAAATCGTGCTTTTCTGGCCCTACATGGCTGTGGTGGATGCGTTCCAGCATTGGGCTTATTTGCACATCGACGACGCCATCGACGCCAGCAAAGCAGATGCCAAATGGTGCGAACTGTGGCAGACGTATGTGCCCCAAATCGACTTCAGCGGCTTTGAGGACGTGCTGGACACCGGCTGGCACCGCAAGCAGCACATCTTCCGTGCGCCGTTTTACTATATTGAATATGGTCTGGCCCAGCTGGGCGCACTGCAAATTTGGCGCAACGCCATGCAGGATCAGGCGCAGGCAGTGGAAGATTACCGGCTGGCGCTGGCCCAAGGCGGCACGCAAACGCTGCCCGCACTATACCAAACCGCCAACGTTCAGTTTGCCTACGACCATGACATGGTCGGGCAGATGATCGACCTGCTAGAAGAGCAGATTGAAAAACGGCTCCCTGCCTAACAAAAATGATTGTAGAGACGTTGCAATGCAACGTCTCTACAATGGGCAATATATTTTCGGCTTGACAAGGAACCCACGATGGCAAACCCAAAATACGAGTATAAGTTTGTAACCGTTGAACTGGATGAATCAAATTTGGACCCCAAAATGAATCATCAGGCCCTGATTGAGCGAATGGCAGCACAGGGGTGGCGGTTTGTGCAAATCTTTTCGCCCCCGCCCACGGGCTTTTTCAGAGACCAGCACCATTATGAAGTGATCTTTGAAAGACCCGTAGAAGCATAAACACAGACAGCACAGCAAAGAAACAAGTTCTAAGTTCAAACAGAATTATCCAGCCGCGGTGGGAAACAGAAACAGCCCCATGAAACCTGACAGAAGCTGACAACAATTCCTGTTACAATGTTTCTATGACTGAAAAAAGCGAACTCCCCCAATTTACAGAAGTAACGGCCGTTTTCAACCGCTACCCCCAACCCATCCGTGACAAACTGTGGGAACTACGGGAACTGGTGCTGGCAACGGCCGTATCCACCCCTGGCGTTGGTGAAATTGTGGAAACCCTCAAATGGGGGCAGCCCAGCTACCTGACGGTCAAACCCAAAAGCGGCACCACCATCCGGCTGGACGCGCACAATGTGAACCAGGGGCAAATTGGCCTGTACGTTCACTGCCAGACCAGCCTCATCGCCACATACCGCCAGCTGCATCCACACCTCACCACCGAAGGCAGCCGCGCCATTATTTTGGATGCCCACGCGCCGCTGCCCATCGCCGCCCTGCGCGACTGTATTCAATTGGCGCTTACGTATCATCAGCGTAAGTAGACACCTCAACAGGAGAATTTAAGAGCAAGGAGAACAAGCGGTGAAACGGAAGGATGAGCCGGACAAGCCAAACGCCTCTCGCTTTCTTGAATATGGGTCGATGATCATGGCCCTTGTCAGCGCCATCTGGCTGGTGGTGACGATGACGCAGGTAACGTTTCCCGGTTTTGACGCCCGGCTGCTGCCGCCGCTGCTGATCTTGCTCATTGCTGGTGCGGTTTGGGGCATAACGCTGGTCAGAGACGAAGCCAGGCGTTTAGGCTGGCCTGTGGCTATTGCCTCTGTTATCGCTTTACTGCTGGCCCAGCTTCTCGCCTTCCTTATTTCGCGTTTGCTGTCATGATGATTGAGTACGCTGGTCGGTCGGATTGGCAATCCGACCGACAGTATTAATTTTTCAGACTGTGAATGGGCGCGGGGATTTTGCCGCCGAAATTTATAAAGCGGGACGATTGACCTGCATTGCGCACCTGAGCGATGGCGCTTTCGCCAAATAAGCCGCCAAACGAAACAAACTCCCCTGCTTCCTTATTGGGCACGGGGATGACGCGAACGGCCGTTGTCTTCGAGTTAATCATCCCAATCACCATCTCATCGGCAATAATGGCGGCGATGGTGCTGGCATCGACGGAACCGGGGATAGCGATCATGTCTAGCCCTACGGAGCAGACGCTGGTCATCGCTTCCAGCTTCTCCAGCGTCAGGCTGCCGTCGCCCACCGCGTCGGCCAGCACCTGATCTTCACAGACGGGGATGAACGCGCCGCTCAGGCCGCCCACGCTTTGGCTGGCAAAGGAACCACCCTTTTTCACCGCATCATTCAACATGCCGATGATTGCCGTCGAACCGGGCGCACCGATGGCATCGACCCCCATGATTTTTAAGATCTCACCAATGCTGTCGCCGACGTTGGGCGTGGGCGCAAGGGATAAATCGACCACGCCGAAGGGCACGCCGAGCGCCTTGGCGACACGTCGCCCAATCAGCTCACCGCTGCGCGTTACGCGGAAGGCAGTACGCTTGATCTCGTCGGCCAAATCGTGCAGGCCGAGGTTGTCGCCATTGGCCTCGGCGATTTTGCGCTCCAGAGCGCGGGCAATAACGCCGGGGCCACTGACGCCGACGTTGATGGCCACTTCGTGCTGCTCCAGGCCGTGAATCGCCCCAGCCATAAACGGATTGTCCCCCGGCTGGTTGGTGAACACGACAAACTTGGCGGCACCAAAGCCACCCTGATCGGCGCTTTGCTCGGCCAAAATTTTGATGGTTTGCCCCAGCCGCGCCACGGCATCCATGTTAATGCCAGCGCGGGTGGTGCCGACATTAACCGAAGCGCATACTTTTTGTGTACTGGTCAATGCTTCGGGAATCGCTTCGATGAGCGCCGCGTCCCCTTTGGTCATGCCCGCCGCCACGTCAGCGGAAAAACCACCCAGAATATCAACGCCAACGGCCGTTGCCGCCGCATCCAGCGCTTGGGCAATCTTCACAAAGCCCGCCGCGTCAAACCCGGCCCCGACGTGAGCAATGGGCGTGACGGCAATGCGTTTGTTGACGACGGGAATGGCGTATTCGGTGCTGATGGCTTCGCAGGTGGCTACCAGTTTGGCGGCGTTGGCCTCGATTTTGTCTTTAATGGCCTGGCAGGTGCGGTCTACGTTGGAGCGATGGCAATCGAGCAGGCTGATGCCCATGGTGACGGCGCGCACGTCCAGATTTTCCTTCTGGATCATGTGTACGGTGTTGAGAATTTGATCGGATCGAATCATGGTTGCTTTTCCTGAAATAGGGGACGCGGATAAACGCAGATGACGCTGATTTTCTTTCTTATCAGCGTTTATCCGCGTTCATCAGCGTCCTATTTTTAGTTAGTCTGTTATCAACAAAACATATCTCTTAAAACAGAGGTAAGTTGATTTCGTTGACGGCCTGGAAGATGTCGTGGTGCTGCAAGACGACTTTGAGGTTGTTGGCCTCAGCATACTGCTGCAATTCGGTACGCACCTGCCCGATAGCGCGGCGGTCGTCCAGCTCAATCATCAAAATCATGACGTATTCACCGGCGGAAACGGCCGTTGACGCATCCAGAATCAAAATATTGTGTTCGGCGCAAAAGCCAGTGACGGTGGCCACAAGGCCCACGCGGTCGCTGCCGGTGGCGGTGAGTACGTATACATTTTCGGGTGCAGAAGTGGCGGTGGCGGGAAGTTGTGGGGGTACTTTTTCAACGGCCGTATCGATCACCGTCTCGCTTTTGGAATCCACCTCGGCAAACTTGCGCTCGATGGTTCGTTTGCTGACGTTGGCGGGAAAGGCGGCCAGCAGAATCATGGTGAAATAGCCGCACAGCACACTCTGGCGCAGGTCGGCGATATTGCCCCCTAATTCGCTGATGGCGTTGGTGATTTCATACACCAGTCCCACCCGGTCGCGACACATGATCGATATGACATATTGCTGCTGTGTTTCATCCATCTTATTACCCTTATTTGGAATCAATTTCTTGCGGGTTGCGATTATACAAAAAGATTCGCTTCTTGGGGAATGTGCGGATCATTATGCTACCCAAACCTATTTTTCCCAAAGCCTGAAGTTGTCACACGGATGATACACGTCATGCCCGCGTAGGCGGGCATCCACTAGACTCCCGCCCACGTGGAGTGACACTTATTAAAGGTGCGAGCCAGCCGCTTTTTTCCGGTATAATTCCGCGTCCTTTTATATTCGTAGGCATAAAAGCCAACACAGAAAGGCAGCGAGTCATCATGGCCAAGCAGGGCTTCTCTGGCAAAGTAAAAGAGTTAATTGATAGCGCCACCAGGGGAACGGCAGAAGATGTGGATTACATCTTGAACCATTTAACCCCAGACGCGACTTTTTCCATGACGCGATTTGTGGATTACGCGTTGAGCTTTGTGGAAAGTGAAGCCGGTCTTGCCAGAGTTGAATATTTTTTGTTTAACGGCACGCAAATTCAGCGTAATTACTGTGCGCTATTTTTTAACCGGCGCGACGATTGGCAAATTGTCAAAAAAGCATACGAAGCGGGCCGCATTGACGAAATCCAGGCCTATGCCAGATAAAATCTCAACGTAGCGCCGCCAAACGCAACGCCGCTGGGGACTGTGGATCGGTGATGCTGCTGCTAGCCGTCCTGCTGATTGGCGGTGGCGGTTGGTGGATACTCAACCAGGGCGTCATCGGTGCCGAATCCGCCCCCGATGCCCTGATTGCCGCCGGCGTTCTCACCCCAACCAGCACCTACACACCGACGCCCACCTTTACACCGACCTTCACCCCTACGCCCACACCAACGTTTACCCCTACATCGACGCCCACCTTCGATCGACGCCCCCTTCCCCCACGCCAACACCGACGTTGACACCTACAAACACACCCACGCCCACTGACACGCCGGAATTCACCCCCACACCCATCCCACCAACACCGACTCCGGCCAGCCTGGGCTTTAACAACCAGGAGCGATTAACGGCCGTTCGCACCCTGCAAACCGCTGGCACCCTCTCCGACCTCAGCGTCTCGCCTGATGGGCAGATTGCCGCCATCGCTGGCAGCACCGGCATCAACTTGTTCAGCCTGCCCGATTTACAGCCGCTGCCCGCCAACCCGCTGCTGCCCGACACCACCAGCCTAACTGCCTGGGCCGCCGACAGCAACCGGCTGGCCGTGGCTACCAGCACAGGTGGACTTAGCCTGTGGCAGCGGGACAGTGCCAGCCTGTCAACTTTACTGGAGGCCAGCAGTCCGGTAAGAAAATTACTGTGGTCTGAGGACGGCCGTTTCCTCACCGCTGGTCTGCAAAATGGACAAATTTATCTCTGGCAAGCGGACAACTGGAACGTCCCCGTCGTGCTGGAAGGCCACCGCGAACAAATCACCGATCTCGCCTGGTCACCCACCGACTCCAGCCTGCTCGCCTCCGGCAGCACCGATGACACTGGCCGCCTCTGGCAAATCAGCACCAATCCGCTGGTTGCCACCGAGCAAGATACCTACAGCGGCATGGCCACCAACGTCAATCATGTGCTCTGGTCGCCCGATGGCAGCAAAATAGCGCTGCACAGCAACTTCGGCACACTCACCATGTGGTGGGACGTAGCCAGCGGCACCAATCTGGACCGTCGCATCAACGTCACCACCATCGCCTGGTTCCCTGACAGCAGTCGCATCGCCCTGGCCGTGGGCAACAACATCGAAGTGCGCACCGCCGCAGGCAGCGCCGACTACACCCTCAGCGGCCACACCGCCACCATCAGCCGCCTCAGCTGGTCGCCCGCCAATCCCAACCAACTGCTCTCTATCAGCGACGACGAAACGATGCGCTTGTGGGACATCACCAGCCCGGCCACTCCGCAAATTTTTTCGGGCCACAACGAGCCAATCGAGCTGGCTGAATGGTCGCCTGACGGCAGCGCCATCGTCTCCGCTGACCTCACCTCGGTGCGGCTGTGGGATGCGGCCTCTGGCAACGAACGTGACCAACTGCCTGGCCATTTCCAAACCAGCGCGGCCATCTGGATGAACAATAACGAACTGCTCACTCTGGGTGGCTCCGATAATCTGGTGCGGGTGTGGGACGTGAGCGCCAACCAGCAGGTGGCCCTGCTGGGCAACTATGGCAGCACGGGCGAAATTCGTACCATCACCTGGTCGCCAGACAACATGCAGTTGGCAGTACTGGGTAGCGACGACGTGGTGCGCCTTTGGGATGCCGTCACCGGGCAAGTGGTGCAGGCACTGGTGGGACATGTCATCCGTGGGCCACGCGTAGGCAGCAGCAACGCCTACCAACCCGTGACCGATGTAGTTTGGTCGCCAGACGGCCGTTTTTAGCCACAGCCGGTGCCGATGAAACAATCCGCATTTGGGACGCCGTCACCGGGCAGCAGCTCTACATGCTGGCCGAAGAAGCACCCGTGCGCAGTATCGCCTGGTCAGAGCGTGGCAACTGCTGCTCGCTGCCGTCACCAGCGACGAGTGGGACGAGGCGGGGGCACGTCCAGATCTGGAATCTGGACACACGCAGCTCCGTTTGGCGGCGCAGCCACCCGATGATTCGCGTCTCTGGCGTCGCCTTCTCACCCGACAACAGCTATTTGGCCGTGGGCGGCTGGTCGGGCAGTGGCGGCATCGAAATCCACGATGCTCAAACTGGCAACTCGCTAAGCTTTTTGCAGCTGGTGAACCGCCAGCTGGACGTCGCCGACTTCTTCTGACAGTGGACGGCACCCGCATCTACTTCTGCTGCCTGAGACCAAGCGCGATGTGCAAATCTGGAACGCTACCGTGTTTGATCGCACCAGCAGTTCCTGAACGATCTGATCAGTGGGGTAGACAGCCGCAGCCTGTGGGGCATGACTCTCCTGCCAGACGGCGTCACGCTGCTGACGCTGGGGTGCAGTGGAGATTTACAGATTTGGCAGCCGGGGAACGGCCGTATCACCCCATCCACCAATCCCATCCCCACAGAAATCGCCTCTGGCTACGTGGAAGGCCGCCGCAGCAGTTTTGAAGGGCAGCACCGCCATTTGGCCCCTGTCGCCCAACGGGCAACGGTTGGTGGTGGTGGCGAGTGGCGGCCAATCGGTACAAATTATAATGATCGCACCATAAACAAAAAATATGACCAACGAAGAAACATTCGGCCGTTACCAAATCAAAAGCAAGCTGGGACAGGGGGGCATGGGCAGCGTTTATCACGCCTACGACCCCAATTTTTCGGCGCGATGTGGCGCTGAAGCTGTTAGACAAACGGCTGTTGCACGACCAGAAATTCCGCCAGCGGTTTGAGCGAGAAGCACGAGCCGTAGCCAAAATCGACCACCCAGGCATCGTACCCATTTACGACTTTGGCGAAGATGAGGGGCGCTCTTTTGGTGATGCCGCTGATGGAAGGCGGTACACTGACCAACAAGCTAGAAAACGGCCCTCTCGCTAGATGAAGCGACCGACATTTTGCGGCAGCTGGCTCCGGCGCTGGACATGACCCACAGACTAAAAAATGGTGCACCGGGACATGAAACCGGACAATATTTTGTTCGACAAGTACGGCAAGGCGCACATTGCTGATTTTGGCATCGTGAAGTCGGCGGAGAGCACGATGACGTTGACAGCAGGTGGCATTGTGGGCACGCCCGCGTACATGAGCCGGAGCAGGTCAGTAGTAAAGAGACAATTGACGGCCGTTCCGACATTTACTCGCTGGGCATTATTTTGTTCCAGATGCTCACAGGGCAACGGCCGTTCGACGCAGACACCCGCCTCGCCCTGGCCCTGAAGCACGTGATGGAGCAGCCTCCGTCCATTTTAGAGATTAAACCGGAGCTACCGGAAGGATGCGCGAAAGCATTCTACGCAAAGGCGCTACACAAGCAACCCGAAAACGTTACCAAAACGTTGCTGCTATGGTGGCCGATCTGGCAAGAGTGAAATCTTTCAGCCCAGAGCAAATCGAGACGCTCAACCGGGAATCAGGCGAAACCCGTCCGATCACTCTGACTGAAATTTTACCTATTGAGCCAGAAGCATTACCTCTGCAAAAGCGTCGTTTTCCGATAGTTTCGATCGTGGGCGGCGTGCTGGCTGTAGCTGCTGTCGCTTTTTTGCTGCTACGCGGCGGGGGTGATGAGCCATTGCCCACCGCCACGCCCCTTGCCGCTGCGGTAGATGCCGACACGAGCACGCCCACTGCAGCAACGGCCGTTTCTGCAACAGCCACCAATGCCCCCACGAATACGACCGTTCCCCCAGCCCCACCATCGAACCGCTGCCCGAACTGCCAACGTCTACCCCCACTGCCACCGCCACGCCTGCGCCCGTCGCCGCCGTCATCAGCCTGGACAACATTCAAAATCTGGCGGAGACGATGCAGCTGACTGCCAGCGATACGTCGCTGAACACCGTCGCCGTCAGCCCAGATGGTTCGCGACTGGCAGCCGCCACCAAGCGCAGGACTCACCCTATACCAGCTGCCCGATTTTGCCCCACTGAACACTATCGTAGAAGGGAATGTGGGGGCGACTGCCTGGTCACCAGACGGCCGTTTTATTGCAGGCAGTGGTTCTAACCAAACCGTTTTCATCTGGGACAGCAGCGATGGCAGTGTGGTGAACCAGCTGGCAGGCGGTGCCACCGCCCTCGCCTGGGGACCCAACAGTGAACAGCTGCTCATCGGCCCACGCCAACGGGCAGGTTGCCCTCTGGCCCATCGCCGAAGCCACCAGTAGCAGCAGTTGGGTGACCACAGCAGCCCGATCAACCAGATCGCCTGGTCACCCGACGGCAAGCGCTTTGCCTCTGGCAGCAACAGCAGCACCATCTGGTTCCGCAGCGTGGACGGCACGGGGAACGAAGGCAGCTCCTTCCGCCAGAACGGTGCACGACCTGGCCTGGTCGCCCAATGGCAGCCGCTTGGCCACGGCGGGCGTGGACGGCACGGTGCGGCTGGAAACGGTGAGCAATGGCCAGCTGCAAAGCGTCAACTGCAGCGGCGGCGACCCGCTCTCGATTGTCTGGCTGGACGACAGCACACTGTCCACCGGCAGCGAAGATGGCCAGATTCGCATCTGCGACATTAACGAACGCCAGCCTTTACAAACGTTTGGCAATCAGGCGGGCGTGCCGCAGCTTATTCTGGCTGGCGGACAGCAACCAGCTTCTGTCGCGAGGCAGCCGAGATGGCACGGTGGGTTTTGTGGGACGCGGCGGATGGGGGGCAAACGGCCGTTCTCAACCAGTACGCACAATATCAGGAAGCAACCTCTGTCAGCTGGTCGCCCGACAACAGTCAGGTGGCCGTGGGCACAACTGGCGGCACGATTCTGATCTGGTCGGTTGCCGAGCAGCGCATCGAGCAGGTTTTGGGCGGGCACGATGGCGGCGTCAAGTTGGTCGTCTGGTCACCTGACGGAGCGCTCATCGCTAGCAACGGCACCTCGGATGAGCTGGTGCGCGTCTGGCAGGCGGATTCGGGCCGCATGGTGCAAAGTTTTGCCGGGCATAACAACACGGTAACGGCCGTTACCTGGTCACCCGACGGCACGGTGGTGGCCAGCAGCAGCTTCGACAGCATTCGCTGGCAAAACCAGGCGCAGTTCCTGGCAGCCCATCCTGAAAAAGAACGTCTGGTGAGCGGCTACAAGCTCTTTTTAATTCTCTGGCTGCCGCTTTCTGTTGTGGCCACCGCGCGTTTCTTTCAAGAAGCGCCAACTGAAACGTTCTATCTGTTTGTTGCTTTTGTGCCGCTGCTGGGGGTTGGCCTGGTAAAAAGCGTCCTGGAAATGACCGCAGGCATGGGTTTTGTTTTTCGCCATCGTGCTCAAGAAGATATAACCGTTCGCTTCACCATGATCAGGCACTCACTTCGCTTCCTGCAGTTCTACGGTTTCTATTTTGCGGTGGCGAAACAGCGGGTACGGTTATTGGGCTTTGTGCGGTTGGTGTTGAATACGGCCGTTCTCATCACCCTTCTGCGCGCCGATTTTAGATAGAATAACGGCAATACTTTGCAACGAGGTAAAGTTGTGGCCATGAATGAAATAAAGCGCCCCGTCTTCTTTAGCGGGGAAAACCCAGGGATGACCTTATACCTTCCGGGCACCGAACAGGCAATTGCTGTCGTCAGTTACTGGTATTGCACCGACAGTCCCTTTGGGGTCGGGCATGTGCTTGTACTCTGGTTGAATCCGGCGACCACGCCGGTCGCTGAGATCGGTCACGGAGGCATTTTTACAGATAACCGCAACCTGGCCCAGGTATTGGTAAACAATCTGACCCAGCATTTCCCTGAATTTCAGGATGTGCCTATCAACACCTTGTCCACCGTAGAAGCACAATGTGACCACACCTTTGACAGCCATCGTTACCAGGTTAAGTGTCAGACGCCGCAGATACCAATAGAGATAGAATGGCACAAACTATTGGAGCGCAAACAAGTTATCTGGCCACGATTTCCAGCAGGTGAAGCGGCCTACGACCTGACAACTGTCATTTGTCCTTGCCAGATGGGTCAGATTCAGCTGAATGGCAAACGAATAGCGGGAGAAGCACGGGTAACTCAGGCAGCGGATGGGCAGTTTTCCAGCACAGCCTTTTTGGCCTTTGCCGAAACATGGATTGGCCCGCTGGAAGCGTTAGGTGAGTAATCCTGCCCTGAACAGGCCTCCAAAATGCAAATCGTTCGCTCGGCCATAGGCACGGCCGAAAAACAGCAAAAGATCAAAGAGCAGTATGGGGATTTTCTCCCCGGCATAATCTGTTTGTTTGAATATCGCCGTTTGCCGCCAGCACATCACCGGCAACGATCTCTGTGTAGCTCCGTGCTTCTCAGCGCCCCTCTGTGTTCCGCTTTTTCAACTGCGCCAACTCACGGCCAAGATTTTCGTAAACGGCCGTATCCCCCCGCTCTTGCATCTGCTCTGTAAAGTAAAACGGTGAGCGCACCAGGAACGTTTGCAAGACGGCCGTTCGCCCCAGCACATACTGATCCTCGGGTACAAAGCTATACTCCTGCCTAATCGTCTGCGCATACGTGTCGTACTGTTCCGGCGGCGCGCTCAAAATCGCCAAATCCGCATCCAGCATCACCCACACATCCGGTTCAGCAGCAGCTTCATGAGTTTTTGTTGCCAAAATGAGCGTGCGGACTTTGGCCAGCAGCTCATCGGGCACGCCCAACGGCCGTAACATCCGCTCGGCATAAGCGGCACTTTCGGCTTCGTTGTCGCTGCGACGCGGATCGTACACCACGTCATGAAACCAAATGGCTAGCTGAACGGCCGTAAAATCCACTGCCACCGCTTGCAACTGTTCGGCCACGTCTAAAGCGTGTTTGATGTGGGTGAGATTGTGGTAGAAACGGCCGTCGGCCCCATATGCCGCCACCAAATCGAACCATATCTTTTCAGCTGCGCCTGATGCCAAACCAAGGTAAGCGGCCAAAGTTAGCCAACGCTTTTTCATGCGGCTCCTTTGCGCCTGATCATGCCGCGCCGCCACATCACAAATTGGTAAAGGGCAGCAGCGAGTAGCAACAGGCCAGTTCCGCCAGAAATCACGGCACCCAGCCGGTACGCCTGCGGACGGTACTGCATCACAATGGTGCTGGTGCCTGGCTCAACAATCACCCCGCGAAAGGCATAGTTAACCAGCCATAAGTTTGCGGAACGGCCGTTCACCTCAGCCTGCCAATCCGCATCGTACATCTCGCTAAAAACAACCATCATCGGCTGCGAGGTGGTAACTTCTGCCACCAATCGGTTGTTGCCATACGTGAGATAGCGCCCCGAGAAGTCAGCTGGTTCGCCATTCTCGGGTTTGGCCAAAAGCAGCT
This sequence comes from Ardenticatenaceae bacterium, assembly GCA_020634565.1. Classification (GTDB taxonomy): domain Bacteria; phylum Chloroflexota; class Anaerolineae; order Promineifilales; family Promineifilaceae; genus Leptofilum. The sequence continues at coordinate 111,228 of JACKBN010000002.1, read as the reverse complement.
CCAGCTGAGCCGCTTGCTCCTGGTCTTCTGTTTGAACCACAATGGCTTCTTGCCAACCGGAAAAAGCCGCATCCCCCACAAGTTGCAGGGCAGCGGCTTCATCGGACACCAACTGCACAGTTGGCGCCGCATAAATCCGGGGCAAATTCTGCCAGTGAGAGAACAGATTCCAGCCATTTTTGGTCTGCACCAGCTGTCCATCAGCAAAATCGCCCTCCGTAATGATGAAATTGGCCGCCAGCAAGTTCAAACCATTGTCGCTTTGTAGCAGATTGTCCAACTTGCTGCTCTCCTCGCCATTATGAAGCTGGGTCAAGGATGCAACGAGATACAGCGGTGGCTGCCGGTAGCCGTCGAAGCGATGCGCTGCGACTGAATAATCGAGCTGTGAATAGCGTGAGCCGGGAAGATACAGGGTGGTTAGCGGCATTGGTTCGGTGAATTCCCGGGTGAACACGCTCATTTCAACGGTCAGCGCGATAACCAACAGCAGACCCAGGTAACGGCCGTATTCCCGCCAGCGCCCTACAGGCAAAAACAAGATGGCCAAGATGCCTAGTTTCACCGCCAACGCGTTCACATTTTGGCCAACTGTTTGCGGAGCCACCAGCGCCGCCTCACGCGTAAAGTGCAGATAATTTTGCAGCAAATCCGGCAGTGTGGGTTGCAGCAATCGCCAGCCAGCCAACAGCAGCAGTGCAGCGGCAGCCAAGCCCACAACCAGCTTGTTTAATCGGGGCAAAGTTGAGGGGTTTTTTAGCCAGATATCTAAAACGAGACCAGCCAAAACGGCCGTTGCCAATGCCCACAAAAACATAAACCGACCCGGCGCCCGAAAGTAAGGCATGGCCTCAAAGACAAATTCGTAAAGCGGATTGATTGTCCCCATGCTCAACACCAGGCCAACCACCGCCACGCCGCCAAAAAACCAGCGGTGGCCTCGATGAATATTAGAGCGCAGCACGAGGCCGATCCCAATTATCAACAGCGTCAAAACGCCGGTAAACGCCGAGATTTCCCAAAAAAAGGGTGGATTTTCTGCGCCCAAAGAGATGCGACCAGCCGGCTCAAACCAGATTGTGGGCATGATGAAAGAGAGGAAATCATGCCACCAAACTGAGTGACGTATCAGCAGGTCAAAGCTGTCAAAAGCGTTGCCGGCGGATCTGACCGTCTGCCCTACCCAAGCGAGATAAGGCAAGATTTGTACGGCCGTTAATCCCAGCGCCAGCCCCACAACCCCCACAGACCGGCCAAATCCCGCCGCCAATTCACGCCACTTTTTGGTGCGAATACGGCCCGGCAGGAAGTAAACGCCAAAGTAGCCCAAGGGCAATAGCAGTACCATAAGGCTCATTTGAGGATGCCCGCCCAAAATCACAAAACCAATGATGAGAGCCGTTAAAATGATGTTCAGCAGGGTTCCGCGCTTGAGCAGCCGAATATACGCCCAAAGCAGCCAGCCGCTCCAGGCGAGCACGCGCAAAACGGACGCATGCCCAGCCAGAATACGGGGAGTAAACGAGCCAGACAGCATAAAAGCAACGGCCGTAAACAGCGCCGGTATCTGCCCAACCTTTAGCTGGCGCATGAGCAAATAAATGCCCAGCCCCGCCAAAAACAGATGCAGCGCCGCATCCAGGTCCAGCGTCATTTCTACGTCAAACAGGGCACGCAGGATCACCAGTGGGGGATAAAGCATCCCCACCTGAATTTTGCCCAATCCAGGGGCGCCCGCGCCAAAATAGGGGTTCCAAAGGGGAAAGTCAGCCCCAAAACCGGAAGCTTGAAGAATCACCTCATGTGGGTAAAAGTAGCTAGTGTCCTGACCGTACGCCAATTCTCCGGGTGTGAACACGGCTTGACCGTACAGCAAGATGACCAGCACGGCTAAAAACAAGCCAGCCAGCAGATCGTACCGAAGGGACTTGGAGTGCCTCATTTCAGCCCACACAAGGTGCTAAGCACTGCTAGCTAGCGGGCCGCTTTGGCCTGGGCAATCACATCCTCGATTTGCGCCAGATGCCCTTGGTCATGCGCCAACCCGAGGACAAAACGGCCGTACGCATCAATCTCGCCAATGGCCGCCCACGGCGTGACGGTGTTGTCCAGGTACGGTTCATCCGGCCACATATCCAGGCTGGCCAGGCGCATCCGGCGGCTTTCTTCCAGACGTTGGCGGCACTGCGCCACCGTTGTTACCGTTTCCCAGGGAATCTCGCTGCGGGAACGGCCGTCTCGCTCCACGCCGCGCGCCATCTCTGCCGCCAACGCCGCACTCTCCTCTGAGGAAGCCGTCACATGCACAATCAAATGCCCCAACGTCCAGGCAATATCTTTGTCCGCATCCTCCGCCGCATAAGGATCATCGGCGTTCGGGTCTACTGGCACAAAAACCACATCCGCATCGGTACACGTCGCCAGCAAATTGAGCTGGTAATCAATCATCTCGTTTGTCAAATCACGCAAATCGGTCACCGTTAAATCGGCCACCAGTTCTGCGTAGCTCATTTCCTTGTTCCGCACAGGGGTTAAATCAAGCATTATTCTCTCCAATTGTTGAAATTTTCGTTATTTTACCGGCAAAAACCGCAGGTAACGTAAGCTCACTTACCAGCAAAAAAGTGAGGCAAAAGCAAATCAGTCACTTTTACCTCACTTATTACTTTTGCTTTTTCGCTTTTGACAGTCTATGGACAGCTTACATTATTGACAAACTGCCAGGTAGATGGGCTGTTCGAGCCGCCACCTTCCGGCCAAACGGCCAGGTCGCCCGTGTACAACACCTGCATCATCATGCCAAAGGGATTGGCCAAAGCCGCCATCTCGGACGATGCGTTAATCCGCATTTCAATTACCCATTGACCTTGCTGGCCACCAATTTCGGCCGTCCAGTTGCTGCTGCTGTAGTTGGAATCCCAAATATTGCCGTCGCTGTTAGAGCCAATACCCGCCTGAACGCTGGCCGTGCCGTCACGCACCACAAAGAAGAAGCGATCGGCCGTATCCGGATCACCCCGATTGCCTGTCGTGTCAAAGTAAAGACGCATCGCATCCGACAAATCAGTGGTGGGATCATTGATCAAGAATGCCAGGTACAAATTGGTCGCATCCCGCACAAAATAGACCTGCACCAAGTCGGTATTGTTGTCTGGCGGATAAAACTGTATCAACGGTGAATTGGTCCACTCTGCCGGATTAAACGTGCCATCTATCAGAGGCGGCGTGCCAATACAAGCCAAATCAGGGTTCGGCAGCGGTGTATTGGTTGACGTTGGGGTAATTGTAGGCGTGTTGGTTGCCGTTGGTGACTGCGTGGCCGTGGGCGTCGTCGTCGCCGTTGCCGTGTTTGTCGGCGTCGAGGAAGGTGGCGGCGTGTTTGTCACCGTCGCCGTATTGGTAGAGGTTGGCGTTGTAGAAGGCTGCGGCGTGTTGGAAGGTGTCGGCGTCACCGTCGGCGTGCCCAGCGTGGGCGTGGCCGACGGCGTTTCGGTCACAATAGGCGTCGCCAGCGGATCAGTGCCCTGCGAAATTTCCACCACATCATTAATCCCGTCCCCGTCAGTATCAGCCAACAAAGGATTGGTGCCATACACGTTCACTTCCTCACCATCGGGAATCAAGTCGGAATCTGTGTCGGCCAGCTTCGGGTTAGTACCCAGCGTCAGGGCTTCTTCGCCATCGGTCAGCCCATCACCATCCGTATCCGGGTTATTGGGATCGGTTTGCAGAATGTTGGTTTCCTGGGCATTACTCAGGCCATCACCGTCAGCATCTCCTTCAACAGCGGCCGTGGCCGCAATGGCCGTCACCGTTTGGAAATTGCTGGCGGCAATCGCCGTTTCCGTGGCGGCCAATTCAATCGCCACGGTAGGCGTACTGCCAGTCCGCCGAAAGATGCCATTTTCGCCAAAAGTAAAAATAAAGAAGCTAATCGCGCAAGCAAAAGTGATGGCCAACACCGCGCCATACATCAGCCAGGGAGGAATGGAAGGGCCAGCCTGCGCCTCACCAGACAATGTCTGCCGTCCACCCGCGGCCGAAGCTACGGCAACCTCAAAGGGATACAGTTCACCGCTGCCCAACCAGCTGGAGCGATCTGCCTCCAGCGCCAACTCCACGTTGGCTACTTGCCCGGATTGTAAGCGAATACGGCCGCGTTCCCCTTTAAAGCGTAACCCACCCTGCCGGTCACGGGCTACCACGCTGAAATCACCCGGCGCATTGCCCGTATTGTGCACAGATACAGTTACACTACCCGGCAGCCGCACCTGATTCGGGTCCATGCTGGCTTCAAACGCCACAAACGTGCTGATAATCAATGAGGCAGAAGTGCCCACCTTCATGTTGGGGTGCTGCTGTGAAACAAGTTCTATACGAAAACGCTGTCGTCCCGTCGGCGTGCTGCGATGCTTAGGCGGTCGCAGCGTTATGCTCAGCTGAATAGTTTCGCCCGCGGGCAAATTACGAAATTCGCTCGGCGGCATTGCCCAATTGCCCGGCAAGCCATGAACACGCAAGCTCACCCGGTCGTCCACCGCACTGCGATTGACTACTTCCACTTTGAACTGGACCTGCTGACCGGGTTCCACACTGATCTGGTCACTAGGCAAAAAGAGGCCCAATGGTTCGCTGGTCGCCACCTGGGTTGGTGTCATTTGGGGTGTGGTACCACCGAGAGACGGCCGTTCCTGCTGGTACGTCGGTGCTTCTTGCTCAAAGACGGCAATCTCCGGCCCTTGCAGCGTCAGCTCATACGGCCCAATGCGAATGCGCGAACCAGGCGCTACTGGCGTGGGATCATCCGCTCGCAAACGACGATCGTTGAGGAAGGTGCCGTTGATGCCACCCAAATCGACCAGTTCCCAACCAAGCGCCGTCGCTTGCAGCCGCGAATGGTGGCGAGAGACACCTTCGGCGGGCAGCACAATCTCGTTGTCCGCGTGGCGGCCTAAGGTGATGACCGCTTGAGTGAGCGGCACGGTGCTAGGGGGATGCCCTGGCGTGTTAATGACCAGTTCATGCCCCGGCGGCGGCTCAGACACCCGCTCCAAAATATTCATCTCTTCGCGCAGCATGATTTGGGTAGGTGCGCCTTCCAGGGCCACCATAGCGCTGCGCAGAGCATCGGCCATCTCGGCTCCATCAGCGTAGCGGTCATCTGGATTTTTAGCCAGGGAGCGCACCAAAATCGAGTCGATGATAGCTGGTATGTCACTGCGGATTTCGCGGGCGGGCGTGGGCATCTCGCCACGTGTGTGCACGGCAATCGCATCCGATAACGTCTTAAATTCAAATGGCAGTCGGTTGGTAAACAGCTCGTAGAGCACCACCCCAAGGGCGTACAGGTCGGCACGGCCGTCTAGTTTGTCACCTTTGCACTGTTCTGGAGACATGTAGGTGGGCGTGCCCAACGTGGTGCCGCTTTGGGTCAATTGTGAGCCTTCATGCAGCTTCACCAAGCCAAAATCGGTCAGCAAGGCGCGGAACGGCTGCTCGTCTGGCTCATCGGGGCGGTTAAGCCGCTTGAGCATGATGTTGCCCGGCTTGATATCGCGGTGCACGATGCCGCGCCGGTAGGCATAGTCGAGCGCCTCGGCAATTTGAGCCCCGATTTGCAAGCTTTGGGCCAGCGGCAAAAATTTGCGCATCCGCTGGAGCCGCCGCAAATGGTCGCGCAGGCTGCCACCGTTCACAAATTCCATGGCGATAAACAGCCCTTCGGGGGAGTCGCCAAAATCGTAAATTTGCACAACGGAGGGATGGTCTAGCTGGGCGGCGGTGCGGGCCTCCTGGATGAGGCGAGCCCGAAACTCTTCCTGGCGAGCGAAATGGGCGTGCATGAGCTTGAGCGCCACCTGACGATCCAGGTTCACATCGTAGGCGCGGTAGACGGTGCCCATGCCGCCATCCCCCAGCAAGGATTCCAGCCGGTAACGGCCGTTTATCGTATGACCGATCAGCGTGTTAGACATCTTCCCTCCTACTGCAAAATGGCGCGTGCGGTTTGTAAAAAGAGCGCCACATCGGCTTCCTGAATCCAATAATGGGTTACCGCCCGGAAGCGGCGCGAGTAGCCGCCAGATAGCCAGATGTTGGCCTCATCGCGCAGCCGCTGCACAAATTCGGCAGGCGTCACTGGGGCAGATTCAGCCAGCTCAAAGAAGAACATGTTGGTTTTAACCAAGTCTGGCTCCAGCACAATGCCGGGAATCTGGGCAAGGCCATCAGCCAGCATTTTGGCGTGGGCATGATCATCAGCCAGCCGCTCTACCATCTCGGTGAGGGAGACAATGCCTGCGGCGGCCAAGATGCCAGCCTGACGCATCGCCCCACCGACCAGCTTGCGAGCGCGGCGGGCCTGAGCAATGAACTCTGTCGATCCACACAGCACGGAACCCACCGGCGCACACAGCCCTTTGCTTAGACAAAACGTAACTGAATCGACATGCTGGGTGATTTCGCGCGGGTCTAAATTCAGGGCAACGGCCGCATTAAAAATGCGCGCGCCGTCCATGTGTACAATCATGCTATTTTTGTCGGCGATGTGGCGGATTTGCTGGAAATAGTCTCGTTCAATCGGATAGCCACCTTTGGCTCCATAGCTGTTTTCCACCAGGATGAGACGGTTGTTGGGGTAATGGGGATCATCGGGGTAAATGGCTTTTTCGAGCGTGGTGAGGTCCATACGGCCGTATACATCCGTTGGTAGTGGATTGGGCACAATGCCACCCAATACCGCCATGCCACCCGCCTCGGCGCGGAAAGTGTGGGAATCCTCGCCCACAATGGTCCCATCCCCGCGACGGCCGTGCGTCAAAATGGCGGTCAGGTTGCCCATCGTGCCGCTGGCAACAAACAAGCCAGCTTCTTTGCCCACCATTTCGGCAGCCATTGCTTCCAGCTTATTCACAGTGGGGTCTTCGCCGTAGACGTCATCGCCTACCGGCGCGTTGGCCATTGCCTCACGCATGGAGGGCATGGGCCAGCTGACGGTATCGGAACGAAAGTCGATTCTATCCATGCTTGAAGTTTACGTAATATTATATTTTTGGCAAACAGGAGGCGGGAAAAAGCAGCGCAGATTGGCGTTTATTTTGGGGTGCGCGGGTTGGGAAACGAAACGGCCGTTTCCTAACTGATGGGGAAACGGCCGTTTACAAAGAAAGGAGAATGAAATGAGAATTAATCGCCCGCGGCTGCCGCGCGGCGAGAGCTAATACGTTGTTTGGTGCGTCCGGTAAACAGGCCCACAACCCGCATAATGAGCCAGATGATGAGTGCAAGGACAAAGACCAGCAGGTACTCAATCACCGGAATGCGCACAATTTCATTGACGCTGGCCCAGCCGCGGCTGCTGTACACAATCGCCACGCCAGCAATGTAGGCTGCAATAAAGCCCCAGCGCCAATATTTGTTCAGGCCGAGCCCATACATTTGCGTCACAACGAAAATACCGGCAAAACCGAAGAAGAACATCGGCCACATGGTGTTGGTTTGCATGGCTACAAGCGTACCGTGGACCAACACGCTTACTTCCAACACGAGTGTCCACCATTTGTTCAGGTGGGCGCGGGTAAACATGAGGCTGCCCTGCACCATCAGGAAAAAGGTGTAGATAAAGCCCAACAAGTGCCCCATGGTCGCTTCCATTGGGTGATACCAGAAGGTGTAAATGACACCCCAGGCAAAAATATAGCCGTGATATTTACGAGCAATCCGTGCCGTTTCTTTAAGGAAACCCACTTTCTTGCCAAAAAAGAGGCCACGCCGCTGGTTTTCCATTAACAGGATCATGACCAGCATGAGCACCACAGAACCCTGCGAGCTCCAGATGGACACGTCCTGTGCCAGGCCATCATAGAAAAAGATGGTTTGCAACAGGTGAAGCACGATAAAAACAGCGTTCACCGCCAGGGCAATCACGTTCAGGCGGTGCAGGCCATTGGTGTATTTGGTCTTGTTTTTCTGTCCGTAGTAGATAAGACCCCAGATGGCGGCCTGGTGCAGCAAGTAGCCGCTCCATGCGGTGGCTCGGGTCCAGAAAGTAGGTTCTGGCAATTTCCAGTAATACCAGGAAGCGCCTTGGTCTGGCAAAAAGTCAACCTGCGGCAGTGCGCCGCGCAGCAGCCAGATGAGGCCAGTGAACAAAAAGCTGAAAATAACTCCGCCCCACAGCGCTTTAGAACTGGTCATTGCGCTATTTTCGTTTCGTTTTTGGGTTGTTTGTACGTTTGCTGCCACTAAATTCTCCTTACAAACTCAATTTGTCGCGATATTGTCCATATATTACATTATTGTCCATGTTTTGTAAAGAGATATAGGCAAGATTGTGGGGGCAAACGGCCGTCTTTCAGCGCCGCCTCATCTTAAATTGAGAAATTGGGGATAGGCGTATGGAGTCGAGGAAATCGCAGTGAAATTATGACGAGGGGTGTTCGAGGGGGCGTCCTGGCTTTTTAAACAGATCGTCAGGCGCGGAGGCGGGCACCAGCAAGCGCAAAGCCCCTGGTCTGAGGGTGCAGGTGAGCGGCGTGAAGCCACCTGGCTCTCCATCGGTTTGGCAAGGCATTTCTGGCTCCATGTGGATGGTGATGGAACGGCCGTACACCAATTCCATCCCCTCATACTCACGCTGACCCATTTTCATCAACGCACCGTACTGAAACATTTTGAGGATGTGTTGGCCACGAAACAGCCAAACCTCAAATAAGCCATCATCCAGTTTGGCCTGCGGGCTAATGGTGATGCCCCCACCCGCATAGAGGCGGCAGTTGCTAACCAAGGCCAACAAATAATCATCCTGGTACATACGGCCGTCTATCTCCACAGTGCCCGCCACGCGCGGATAATTCAGAGTAAGCGCAATGCCCTGCAACATATAGCCTAAGCGCCCAATCTTTTTGGACCATTTGGGACGCGGCTCAATGTGTTCTACCAGGTAACCATCTGCGCCAGCGCCAGACCAGAGCAGCCAGTAACGCCCCTCCCCTTCGCTGTTGGTGGTATAGCCGAGGTCCATGTGGTGAATACGGCCGTTTAGCAGCAATTGCGACGCCTTTAATAGTTGGTGTTTGCCCCGCAAAAGAGGCAAAGGCATATGCAGTTCACGGGCAAAGGAGTTGGCCGTTCCCACAGGCAGGGGAGCCATAATAGTTTCCGTCTCAGCCAAGCCGTTGGCGACCTCACCCAGCGTGCCATCCCCGCCAGCAGCGATAACCACCTGGCAGCCGTCGGTTGCCGCTTGTTGCGCTAATTCTGTTGCGTGTCCGGGAGCTTGGGTTGGCTGGATAGTCACGCGCCAGCCACGCGCCTGCCATAGGTCAGCTACCAAGGCCATCGGCGCTGCTAAATTGGCGGGCCCAGCTAGAGGATTGTATATCAGGGTCGCTTGCGCCGGTTTCTTCACACTTTAACCAGTAGTAGAATAATCTTTCCGCCAAAACGTTTGGCGGCGTATCAGTGGTATCTAAAATAAGGTGCTCACCCACCACGGGTTCCTGAGCTTCGACCATCCATTTATACACAGACCAATCCGCATCTGACAAATCGGTTTTTCGCCGCTGCCCACTGTTGCGCTTAAACAGCCGCTCACGAATCGCATCCTGGGCCGCCTGAACGTAACAAACTGCCACCGGCGCACCCGCTCGTTTACCAATCTTCATCAAATGCTCGCGGCGGGCTGCCAGATAATTAGAGGCGTCAAAGATCACCCGCTGCCCATCTCGCAAACGAGATTCGATGATGGAATAGCATACTTCATAAACCAGCATCATCTCCGCAGCGGTATAGGTAGGTTGATTGCGTAGGTGGAGACGAATATTGTCGGTGCTCACGACAACAAATGACATGAACTGCTGCAACCCTTCTACGACGGAGGATTTACCCGTACCGGGCAGCCCTACCATCATGAGCAAGCTGCCTCCATCACGCACGAAGGGAGATTGTGGCAATAAATCATCAATATCGCTGACAATACTGTGTAAATACATTTGGCTACTGTTACAACGGTTCGTATCGTTTGGCCAGCCTGGTTTTCTACTTCACCAAACGGCTTAAAAATATAGCATGCTGGGGATCAATGAAATGTTTGCTGCATGGCTACATTTTTCTTCTTCACTTCAGCTTATTATAGGACGACAAGCCTGATCCTGAAAAAACAAAATCAGGTACACACATATTGAAGGGCAATGGTTAAGATTTTTATTACACTTGGGCCGGGGTATCCGCCTCAGGTGCCTGGCCGCCATGTAAAGCTACCTGTTGGACAAGCTGTCTGGCCAGTGCATCAACGTCTGTCTGGTGTTGGGCCAATTGGGCTGTGGTGAGATCGATACGGCCGTTGCGGCAAAATATCGTCAGCGGCAGTTCGTAGACAACGCCGGACTCTTTAATCTTGTATTGGCGCTCAGCCTGAACACCTTGCTCTTTCAACGTCGCGTACAAACGATCCACATACGGCTCGCCATCTACAAATAAATCATTAATTTCTGTGGCATCCTGAAAGCGATCCCAGGTTGTGTGGATAAAGGTGACGCGCCGCCAGCGCAAGCTCACAATGGGCTGGGCTAGCTTTTGCAAAGGGCCAAACTGCACTTTGTAATACATCTCCTGCGCGCGTGGGTGGTCAGGTTGCTCTGGAAACAAAGCCAGACGTGTCGTCAATTCATTGCCGACTTGCGGCGCATAGTAATGGATAGCCCACTTTTCTGGCCCAAAGCGACGCCCAAAGTAAAAGGCAAAATATTCTGCATGCAAGCCTTTTGGCGCATGTTTCTGTGGCACGCGGTACCAACCTTCTGTTTTTAGAATCTCAAAATCATCAGGCTGTGGCACATACGCCACCAAGACGCGATCTTCTGGATACATATGAACTTTCCCCACGAGAAAATTGAAGCCTCAAGTGTAGATGAGAGCCGCCGAATTTGCCAAAAGGTATCTTTTCTTCTGAAAATGTGCGTGAAAACTGTCTGATAAACGGCCGTTTCCCGTGGAGACGTTGGCCCGTTCTGGGTATAATACGCCCAGGTTGAATTAAAAAGGAAACTATGCCTGAACTACCAGAAGTTGAAACTGTTGTCCGTGCTTTACGCCAGCCGTTAATCGGCCGTACCGTTACCGGGGTGCGCAACGATTGGCCACGTCACATTGGCACGCCAGGCCTCGATGAACTGCGGGTCCGTATTCAAGGTTGCCAATTTCAAGCCATTAATCGACGCGCCAAATATCTGGTTTTTACCCTTACACAAGGCGAAACCCTGATCGTGCATCTAAAAATGTCGGGGCATTTGGCCGTGGTGGACGCTGCCAAACCGGCCGACAAACATGTCCACACCATTTTTGAGCTGGATAACAATCAAGAATTACGCTTTCGGGACATTCGCAAATTTGGGCGCGTCTATCTGGTGCAAAACCCTGAGGTGATTTTAGGCAAGCTGGGTCCGGAACCGCTTGAGTCTGGCTTTACCCCAGAGGTGCTGCGCGATAGGCTCAACGGCCGTACCCGTGCCCTCAAACCTCTGCTTCTAGATCAGGAGTTGATTGCTGGCATAGGCAACATTTACGCAGATGAGGCGCTGTTTTACGCTAAACTGCACCCAACCCGCCCCGCCAATACGCTGAGCCAGCATGAAATCACAGCCTTACACAGTGCCATTCAAAAAGTGCTTAACATGGGCATTGAGCGAGAAGGCGCCAGCATTGAGCTGTATGTCAAGCCAGATGGCAGCAAAGGGGATATGCAAAATGCCGTCGCTGTTTTTCGGCGGACGGGAGATCCGTGTTATGAATGCGGCCGTCCTATTGAACGCATCGTTTTGGGTGGGCGAAGCACTCATTTTTGCTCAAACTGTCAAAAATAGTTTACGCAGTTAACAAAGAGGAAATTATGCAGAACGAAATTGAAGTCATGCGGGTTTTACGAGTGCCACCTATGGGCAAACTCGTTGTTAGCTTTAATGGGCAGCGCTATGAATCCATTGCCGAAGTGTCTGAAGCCAACGTGCGCCAGTTAATGCAAGCCGCCATCGGCGAGTTGATTACCTTTGCTGGCGGTTATCAAAAGCTTGTCGATGCTGGTGTTGCACCCCCCTTAACCCAACCCGCCTCAGTACGGCCGTCTCCCACACCGTCCGTTCAAGAAGAAACTGCCGAAGCAGAGCGGTTTATCAACCGGATGGAGGAAGAACGGGACGTGCTGAAGACTTCTGGTCCCAAACCTTCGCCTTCTCTTTTAACCAATTTGCGTCGGCGTCCAGCTTCTAACGAAGCAAGCGCCAACAAGATGTTGAGTTTGGTAGAACAGGTTGATGCCATTTTGCAGCGGCATCTGCTCGCCGACCCGGATTTAGCGCAACGCAAAATTCATCTGGTGCAAGATGCCAAGGGAGGGCTAATCATCGAGGTGGACGGACAGCGATATGAACGGCCACGTGATATCGATGATCCAAAAATTCAGGTGATGATCAAAAGAGCATTGAAAGAGTGGGAATCCAATTGATGGGGGAAACGGCCGTTCCTTACCGCTAGCTGTGAATGGTCGTAAAAGATTCCGGCTGGGGCAACAGCGAATCAAACTTTTGCACCAGAGCAGCTCGCTTATCCTCTGGCAAAAACGCTGAATTTGCGGCCGTCAAAATGGTTTGACGCAAAGTTGGGTAGCTAATTTTCAACTTGTTAAGCGCAATTTCATACTCATCTGTCAGCGTGCAGTTGCTGATGCTGGGATCATCTGTGTTGATGGTAGCCAACAGCCCCAAATCCAGCATGTCCACCAACGGATGGTGGTTCATTTGATGCACAACGCCAGTTTGCAAATTGCTGGTCAGGCAAACCTCAAAAGCCGTTTGATGGTCGCGCACCAACTGCAAAATCTCGGAGTTTTCCAGTGTACGAACCCCGTGCCCAATACGATCGGCAAATAAATCCAGAATCGCTTCGCGCACCCCGTAGGCACTGGCCCATTCGCCAGCATGCACAGTAATGCCCAGGCCGACTTTTTTAGCTTCTTCAAACAGGGGAGTAAACGGCCGTGAGGGGAACTTAACCTCGTCACCCGCCAAATCCAGGCCAACAATCCCTTTGCCAAATCGCTCAAAAGCAATTTCGGCCACCTGAGTTGCCTGGGGCACCGGGTCGTGACGAACCAGGGTGACAATTAAGCCAACCTGAATATCATAATCGGCTTCAGCCTGGGCCACAGATTCAATCACCCAGTCCGCTGCATCTGCCATCGAAAACCCGCGAACCCGAGAAAGCGCCTGTGGACTAAAACGCAGCTCAAGATATTTGACATTGTCTTCAGCCGCATCGACCACTGCTTCATACACCAAACGACGAATCATCTCCGGTGTGCGGTAAAAGTGACGCAAAACTTCAAATTTGCCTAAAAACGCTTCGTGGGTAGCAGGATCATTTGTTACTTGAACAAACGGCCGTAACGCTTCTAACGTCGTGCTTGGCACCTTCAAATTATATTTGCGGGCTATTTCCAATAATGTTTCTAATCTTAAAGACCCTTCAAGGTGCCTGTGCAGATCAATTTTGGGCAGCGTCTTCAAATCAGCCACAATTTGCTCTCTTTTTACTTCAATAAAACTCTTATTCGGCGCGAGTTTTGATTATAGTACGTTTTACAGATGTGTCATCGCTCGTGCGTAGTACATTATTACACTTCTGGCACAATCTCAACAATATCCTGTTTTACAATCGGCAGCGTAAAGAAGAAAGCGCTTCCCTTATTTAACTCGCTTTCTACCCAAATTTTGCCTTCATGCGCATCAATAATTCGCTTTACAATGGCCAGCCCAATACCAGTACCGCCAAATCGTCGGCGTGAGGAGCCGTCAATTTGATAGAAACGCTCAAAAATACGCTGGTGCTTTTCAGCCGGCATACCAATACCTTCATCCACTACAGAAATCAATACATGTTGCTCATGTTCAGCCATCGACAGTCTGATTGTGCCGCCATCCGGGCTAAACTTAAAGGCGTTGCCAATGAGATTGTCCAACACCTGGTTCATGCGTCCCTTATCAATGCGCACCAACCCTTTTTGCCCTTCCGGAATCTGACACGCAATGGATAGGCCCTTTTTGTCAGCGACGATACGATGGTTGGCAGCGGCCGTTTTCAAGACATCCGCCATAGACATCGTTTCTAACTGCAAATTTCCGGAATCAATCCGCTGCAACGTAATGATATCTTCGATGATGCGGGTGATATCGTCTGTCTTATCAGAGACAATTTGCAGATATTCTTGCTGCTCAGAGGTTAACAACCCCTTATCGCCGTCCATCAGCAAATCCACATAGCCCTTCACAAATGTGAGCGGCGTACGCAGTTCATGCGATACGTTTTGTACCAGCTCATCTTTCAGGCGATCGCTCTCTTTTAACTCCTCGTAAGCCACAGCTAATTCAGCAGCCCGCTCTTCTAGCTCTTCAAACAAGCGAGCGTTGGCAATAGCCACACTCACCTGAGCCGCCGCAATAGTCATAAGCTGCGTATCCGATTCCGTGAAAGCATGTGCCCGATCGCTGTCAATTGTTAGCGTCCCCACAGGCTTGTCCCGCACAATCAGGGGCACAACCAGCAAACTGCGCACAACTTCATCAAAAAAGAGAAAATCTGGATCAGAGTAGGAGTCTCGAATGTAAACGAGAGCTGCGTTTTGCACGACCACACCAGAAATACTGTCTTTGAGCTGCATGCGGGCGTTCATAAATTCAGGATTAATGCCAACGGCCGCTTTTACAATCAATCCTTCGCCATCATCTGTAAGCATGGTGATGGTGCTGGCCCGAGCATTTAGCAGCCCCTGCAAAATTTGCACGGTGGTTTGCAACACAGATTGCAGCTTCAAATTACCGGTTACCTGCTTCGCCATGTCCACCAGGGCAGACATGTCGCGCAGACGGCGCTGCGATTCAGCAAAAGAGCTGGCATTGCGAATAGCAACGGCCGCTTGCTCGGCCAACAAATTCAGCAGCAGCAGTTCATCTTCGCTAAAAGTGTGTTGATACAAATACGTGGCCGTAAAAGCCCCAATGATCTTTTCACCATACTTCAGGGGGAACCCAGCGATGGCACAAATGCCCCAGTTTCTGGCATCCCCACTCTGATAAAACGGATGGTTGGGGGCATCATTAATGACGATGGGGCGACCTTCCTGAACGACGGTAGAAGTTAGCCCAGAACCTACTGGTCGCAATTTGGTCACAGCGGCCGTCCGACGGCCGTCTCGCCACAATGCCGATCCCTTAGAAAAAGTCTTGGTATCAGAATCGTATAGGAAGATATGCAAATTGGTCGCTGGAATAAGCTTAAGCGCTGATTCAGTAATTGTGTCCAGCACTACATTGAGCTGCAATGGCTCATTCAGGCGCAGCACAATATCATGGAAGGTAGAGAGTTCCTCAACGCGCCGTTGTGCCTGGCTGAAGAGATGCGCATGTTCAATGGCTACGGCCGCTTGCCCCGCCAAATTTTGCGCCAACCGCAGCTGCCCTTGGGTATAGCTCCTTGACTCTGTGACATCACCCAAGGCCAACATGCCCAAAACCTTGTTACGACGCACCAGCGGCACCAAAATTACGGATTCTAACCCTGCCGCCTGTAGTAACTCTACTGCGCCGGGGTTTTCTGAATCGTGCCCAGCCAGTTGGGCAATTTGGTGGGTTTCAAAAACACGCTGCACCACGCTGTATGAAGCCAGATTATCGATGCGGCTTAAGCCAATCAACGCTTCATCTTTTTGGCTAAGATGCTTAATATACGTCTGATTCTTGTGTGCCGCAGGGTACAATTTTTGGAAGTCTTGATCCCAAACAAAAATGGTACAGCTCTCCACCTGAAGTGCCCGTACCATCTCCGAAACCACCGTTTGCAGCACAAAATCTTGATCCAGATTGGCAGTCATCGTGGCGCTGGCCTGGTAAAGCGTACTTAGCTCCGCCAACTGCTGCTCAGTCTGCTGGAACAACATGGCATTTTGAATGGCAACCGAAGCATGCGCCGCCAATGTCGAAGAGAGCCACTCAACACGCTGGTCAAAGGCGCTGGCAATCTGGCTGTCAAAGATAAGAATGCCCAGCAAAACGCCACCAGCAGCCAAAGGCACGCCCATCCAAGAACGGGTACTTTCCATATGCGGGATGGGCTGCCAACGAGCATCTGCACGTACATCATCAATGCGGATCACCTTTTCATGCTTGATAATGCTCTGCACCAGGGGATGATTTCGCCAAACATGCTCGGCTTCTTCGGCACTGACGGACACCGTCCGATCATAAAAATCGCGGCTGGAAATGAGGTTTAATTTTTCATCTTCCAGCAAAAAGGCAAACGCGTTGTGGTAAGAAACCACATTCCCCAGGGCAAGAAGCAGATGGTTGACCACTGATTCCGCCTGCAAAGAGGTGCTAATTACAGCGATAGCCTGACGCAGGGCAACGGCCGTTTGGTAATCATGGGCGCCTCGGTCCACCAACTCTCGGGTTTGGCTGAACAAGCGAGCATTTTTGATGATAACGGTGACATGGGCGGCAACGGCCGTTAATGTTTGGAAATCGGACGCATCAAACGCATCGGCCACATCGCTTTGGATGGAAATGGCACCCAATACCTCGCCATGCAAGCGCATTGGCACGCAAATGATCGTTTGGGGTATGCCATCACCATTAATGCCCGGAACCGGCTTTTCTTCGTATGACCAGCTGTCCGTAGCAAAAGGCAGATTATTGTTGATGACCCAGGCCACCAAACTATCTTTGTTGCTCAGCGGGATGGGCTGGCGCGTAATGCGCTGGTGATTTTCCAGCACACAGGGGAACTCGATAATATCCTCACTCGGATCGACCAGGGCAATGTAGCAGGTAGGAGGCGTAAAAATGTGGAGCAGCTGATCATGAATCTCTTGCAGGGTTTGCTGAAGCGGTTTCAATACCCGCACAGATTCCGTCACGCGGTAAATGGTCTCCAGCTGATTGGCACGCTGCCAGGCTTGCTTGAGCAGCTGCTGCTGGCTTAGGGCAATTCCCAAATAACCAGCAATCAGGGAGAGAACGGCCGTATTCCGGCGCAGGATATCCACCTCAGGCGACATGACTTGTAAAATTGCTTGCACATGACCATTGTTCGCTCTCACAGGCAACAACAGCTGCCGTTCCGCTTCCACCAGCGTTGTTTTGGCCACTTTTTCCAGATTCTTATCCGCTTCAACCGGCAGCCAGCCCTCTCTCGAACCAAATATCGCATAAAGCGAGCGCTGAGTCGCCCCCGGTTTCCGTAAAACCAAACGCCCCTGGCAAGCAGGAAAGGCGTCATTAAAAGCCGCATCTATGCGACCCGTTATCACATCCAGCTGCTGCTGCTCTGTGATCGTCTGGCTAATTTGGGCAAGTAAGGTTTGTTGGGCTGGGGATAAAGCGGGGTGCTGCTGCAAAAATGGTGCGGTTGAGACAAGTACGGCCGTTAGCGCCGCCAAGTTCTCATCTACCGTAGGCGGCTGGAATTGCAGCGCCAGGCCACTTTGGCCAACCGGGCACAAAACGCCACCGTTTCCCGTCGCGGGCACAACTAACACAGAATCTACGGCCAACGTCTCAACAGCAAATGGTTGCAGCGCAGATAAAACCGCATCCCAGGAAGATGTCGTTTGTAATTTTTTTTGCAAAGCATTCAGGGCTTGAAGCTGATCATTACTGTGGGGCATAGGCCAATCGGTTTCGTGTCCTATATTTTTGGGTTATAAGATACATGATATCCTGCTAATTTGATAAAAGTTTTTCATAGCAGCAATGCTAATGTGAGCGCGATGAACGCAATCGTTCATCACGCTCCATCATGAAACCATGTTTTGAAAAAGTCGTCAATTATCCGCAGTGAAAGAGACGTAAAAAGTTACTTAACCCCACAAGTATCTCAATTATCTCTGTCCTTCCGTCTAACGACGGCGGCGACGCTTTTTGCCCGAACCACTTGTTGTGTGCGTAGACTGGCCATTTGGTGAATTAGCCGTGTCTTGCTTGAGATGACAATGTTTGTACTTTTTACCACTGCCACAAGGGCAAGGATCGTTTCGGCCAACTTTGGGCATGTCGCGACGGAGTTCCACGCCCTGGCCTTTATCCCGCTTCACCACCTGGTAACCAGCATCACGCGCTTGGGTCTGGTAAGCGATTTCCGCTTCTTGCCGCTGAATAAACGCTCGATGCTGTTCTACCTGGAAGAAGAAGCGATCGACAATGTTCTGCTCAATGTTGTTCCGCATATCCTGGAACATTTGGGCCGAGCGAATCTTGTATTGCACTTTCGGATCGCGCTGACCAACCGCTTCCAGACCAATTTCACGCCGCAGATCGTCAGCAGCCGTGAGATAATCGCGCCATTCGCGATCAATTGAGTTTAACAACAGCAAGCGTTGGAAGTTACGATATTCTTCTTCCCCAATTTGATTACGCCACTTTTCCTGCTGCTTGCTTACGTAAGCCTTTAAGGCAACTTCTAGCTGCTCCCCATCCAAAGCGGAGAGTGTATCCAGCAACAGGTCACGCAGAGCGGCGTTGGCCTGATTGGAGAAACGCGTTTGCCGATATTCGGCCGTTTTCAGCGAAAGACCATCCAACGAAAACTGGGAGAACGCCTGATTCAGCTCTGCCTCAGATTTCTCCCAAATGGCATCCCGTTCCTCGGCGGGCATCTCCACGTGATCAGCGACAAACTCATTGTAAAAGTTTTGTACGCTGGCCACATAATCACGCCGGGTATTTTCCTTAGAAGCCACCTGCCCTGATTTGCGGGAAGCCAGTATCGCCAAATTAGGAATTGGCGGCAGTAGAGGTAAAAAGCGCCCCATTGCCCGCAGAAGTTGGTAAATATTGGCCCCGTTTTCTTCGTTTTCGTAGACCATCACCATCAAGCGCTCAACCAGCTTTTCACTGGACAGTTGGCCTAGTTCAGCCTTGTCTAGTGTAAGGATGTCTGGCAGAAAACCGCGCAGGCGGGCCACCACGGCGTTGAGATTAATTTCATCGGTCGCTTCCGTAGTAAACTCTGTGACCACGCGCTCAATCTCGCCGCGCAAGAAAGTTGTGTAATTTTCAACGTAATTGTCTACCAGCTGCGCGATAGCACTGGCAAAAGCATCGTCAATCCTGGCGTCGTAATCAACGCCTTCGCCCATCAAAATGGCCCGGCGTTCGCCGTAAACAGCCATACGCTGCCGGTTCATCACATCGTCATACTCTACGATGTTTTTCCGAATGTCGAAGTTGTACCCCTCAACACGCTCTTGCGCGCTTTCAATCATGCGGTCCAGCACGCCAAACTCCAGCGGCATATCTTCTGGAATGCTAGCCAGCAGCCCCTTAGACATCCAGCTTTTCAATCGTTCGCCGCCAAATCGGCGCATCAAATCGTCTTCCAGCGAGAGGAAGAAGCGGGAAGAGCCAGGATCGCCCTGCCGGGCAGCACGACCACGCAGCTGATTGTCAATGCGCCGAGACTCATGTCGCTCAGACCCAATCACATGCAAACCACCCAGCCGCCAAACTTCTTCACGCTCAACTTCCGTTTCTTTACGCAGCCCGGCAATCTTGGTAATCCACTGGCTAGAAATGCCTGGAATGGCCTTAACAACTTTTTGGGCTTCTTCATGCTCATCACTCAGCACGGCCCGAACAAGCGCAGCGCGAGCAATGTAATGCTGCTCAAACAGAATCTCACCCAGGAATTGGGCCAGCAAACCATTGTCGCCTTGGGCGCGTTGGTAACCAACATACATGTCTCGCAGACGCAATGCTTCCTCAACCAGAGCAACGTCTTTATCTAATTCTTCGAGGTATTCACGCGCTTCACCTAAATTGCCGCTGGTCACCATTCGCAAAGCCTGGCGAATTTCATCGTAATCCAGCTCGTACTGTTCACCCAAAATCCGCGTGAGGTAACCCATGACCTGCACATCTTCAATTTCGGTCAGGGCGGCATCCAGCTTGGCCTTTTCAGCAATAATCCAGGGAACCAGATCATCGTCGAGCTTGCTGTTGCGGCTGGTATATTCCTTGGCGGCAGCTTCTCCTTCTTCCAGGTATTTGAAGATGAGCTGGATAAGTAACGGCCGTTTAAACATCTCGCGTTCTAGCAATTCAGCCGCCAAACCTTCCGGGTTGCCACCCAGCAAAATATCCGTACCACGGCCAGCCATATTGGTGGAGATGGTCACCGCGCCTTTGCGACCTGCCTGCGCCACCACCAACGCCTCCGATTGATGGATCTTGGCGTTCAGCACCGAATGTTTGATTTTGGCTTCATTCAGCAAGCGATCAATCGTTTCCGAATGCTCAACAGAAGTTGTACCCACCAAAACGGGCCGCCCAGACTCAACCGTGCGCTGCACTTCACGCACAATCGCTTTATCCTTGGCCTCTTCCGTTCCATAAATCTGGTCAGGAAAGTCAAGCCGCTTATAAAACTTGGGCGCTTTCGTTTGTGGATCTACGTAAACAATCTGGTCCGAATTCTCAACTTTTTCTTTTTTCTCTTCCAGACCCAGCAGATTGTTATCGACAATGTACTGCACATTGGTAGGCAGCGGCGTAACGCCCAGTTCATAAATCTTGTCAAACTCTTCGGCATCGGTAAGGGCCGTACCGGTCATACCAGCCAGCTTCTCAAATAGACGGAAGTAATTTTGCAACGTGATGGTGGCCACCGTGACCGTCTCACGTTTGATTTGCACACCTTCTTTCGCTTCAATCGCTTCGTGCAAACCCTCCGAGTAACGCCGACCAGCCATCAAACGACCCGTAAAGTCATCCACAATGACAACTTCGCCATTTTGCACCACGTACTGCACGTCTCGTTTGTAGAGATATTGCGCCTTGAGGGCATTATCCAGGTAGTAGGTCAGGTGGAAAAAGCGGGGATCGTAGAGGCTATCACCAGCGTCGGTATCAATTTCGGGAATGCGCTGTTCGATTTCAGCAATACCCATGTCCGTCAGGCTGATGGTGCGGCTCTTTTCATCCAGATCATAATGGCCGTTTGGTTCTTCGTCTTCTTCGGCCGTATTTTGCTTGAGGCGACGCACATAATCCGAAAAGCGACTGTATTCCTTGCCCGAACGATCTGCCGGGCCAGAAATAATCAACGGGGTCCGTGCCTCATCAATCAGCACGTTGTCAACCTCGTCGATGATAGCATAAACCAGATCGCGCTGAACCAGCTTGTCGCGGCTGGTGGCCATGTTATCGCGCAGGTAGTCAAAACCAAATTCGCTGCTGATGCCATAGGTGATATCAGCCAGATAAGCTTGCTTGCGCGTGCTAGGTCGCCAATGGACCAGACGTTCATCTTCCAGCTCGGCACCGGGATTCACGTAGTCGGGATCATAAAGAGCAGAGAATTTCTGAGGGCCAATACAGCCAACCGTTAGACCTAGCAGATGGAAGATTTTACCCATCCAACCACCATCACGGCGGGCCAGGTATTCATTTACGGTTACGAGATGGACACCTTCACCGGTCAGCGCATTCAAAAAGAGGGGCAAGGTTCCTACCAGCGTTTTACCTTCACCGGTACGCATCTCTACCACATCGCCACGGTGCAGCAGCAAACCACCCATTATCTGCACGTCGTAATGCCGCAGTCCGGTAGTGCGCACTGAAGCTTCGCGCACCAAGGCAAATGCTTCGGGCAGCAGATCATCCAGAGATTCCCCATTGGCGTAGCGCTCTTTGAGTTCGGCCGTTTTTGCCCGCAGCTCATCAACAGACAGTTGTTCGAGCTGAGGCTCTAAAGCAGCCACCTTATCTACAACGGGTTTTAAATTTTCAATAATTTTTTGGTTGGGATCTCCAACGATTTTAGATACTAGTTTCTTAAACATAAGCCCACTTCTACAGGTTATTTACACAAAAGAGGTTTAGTGTAACAGCTATCCCTTAATTTTTTGTTAGAGAGAAACGGCCGTTTCCCTATCAATTATCTACTCGTTAAACAATTCACCGACACTGCGTCCCTCATGAGAACGCAAAATCACTTCACCCAACAGCCCCGCCACCGACAAAACCTTGATGTTCGGCAGCATCTTTTCGGGTGGAATCGGAATCGTGTCCGTGGTCACAATTTCTTTAATGTCCAGACTACCCAGCCGTTTGGTAGCAGGATAAGACAGCACGGGATGGGTAAACGTCACATAGACGTCTTTGGCCCCTTCCGACTTCACCAACTGCACCGCCTGCTCCATCGAACCAGCAGTGTCTACCAGATCATCCACGATAATCACGTCTTTGCCCGTCACATTCCCGATTAAAGAAAGCGCCTCGCGTTCATTCTGATTGCCAATGCGCCGTTTTTCCACAAAAGCCAGGGGCAAGTTAAGCTCCGCCGCAAAATTCCGGCCTCGCTTGGCAAAGCCCAAATCCGGTGTTACCACCACCGCATCTAAATTTTTCTCGAGAAAGTATTCCACCAAAATGTGAAACGCTGTTAACGAATCGCCGGGAATTTTGTAAAAACCCTGAATTTGCTGCGCGTGCAGGTCAATGGTTATCCAACGGTCCGCCCCGGCCACCTCAATCATATCGGCCAGCAAACGTGCCGAAATAGGCACGCGAGGCTGATCTTTTTTGTCGCTTTGCGAGTAGGCCATGTAAGGCACGACCACCGTCACGCGCGAGGCGGAGTCCCGCTTTAGACAATCAATCGCAATGAGCGTCTCCATGATATTGCGATGTACCGGTCGCGAATGGCTCTGAATCAGGTACACATCCTGACCGCGCACACTACCATGAAGTTTTACAAATAAATTCTCATTGGGGAATTCTACAATGTCCCACTCGCCCAGCGGGATTTTGATATAGTCGGCAATGCGCTTGGCCAGTTCAGGGCAACCCGAACCAGCGAACAGTTTAATATCTCCGTATGCCATCATAGTTCAATACTTTTCCCAGATCCTCTACTCTACAGGTTTTCTGCTGATTTTGATAAAAGCTGGTTAACGGCCGTATACGGATCCACTTTGCGCTCAGCAACGGCCGTTAACAACGAATCGCGCATCTCCGACGGAACCGACGCCTGAAATTGGCGCATAAAACGGAGCTGGAGCAGCATCTCCACCTCGCGCCAGCTGCGCTCTTTTTCCCGCTGGAGCCATTCACCGCTTTCCCGCAAATGAATCATATGACGATTCACCATTTTCGCCAGTTCTGCCATGCCCGTTTCCTCAGTAGCAACGGTTTCCAGCACCGGGATGTCCCAGCCAGCAGACCCATTCTGAACATTATGCTCGGCAGATGGAGAGGAAATACGGCCGCTTTTGCGCGTACCACCCACAGGCCCCAAATGCAGCATCATTTTTAACGAGCGCACAGTCCGGTCAGCACCTGGCCGATCCGCCTTGTTCACCACCAAAATATCGGCAATTTCTAAAATACCGGCCTTGATCGACTGAATTTCATCGCCCATGCCAGGTGCTTCAACCACGACAGTCGTGTGAGCGGCATTGGCAATATCCACTTCGGCTTGCCCCGCACCAACCGTTTCCACCAAAATAAAATCATAGCCCGCCGCATCCAGCACCTTAATCACCGAAGCGGTAGCTCGGGCCAGACCACCCAGGCTGCCCCGCGAAGCCATGCTGCGAATAAACACTCCTGAGTCACCCGATAAATCGCGCATCCGCACCCGGTCGCCCAAAAGAGCACCGCCGGTAAACGGACTGCTGGGATCAACCGCAATGATGCCTACACGCGCATCTTGCTGGCGCAGCGTTTTGACCAACGCATTAACCACCGTGCTTTTGCCCGCGCCAGGCGAGCCAGTAATCCCGATGATATGCGCTTGCCCGGTAAACGGATAAAGGGCCTGAATGGCTTCTTCGGCAATTTGGGGATTGTTTTCCACGCGCGTAATGAGCCGGGCGATCGCCCGAATCTGGCCTTGCCGGACCTGATCTAGCAGCTCTTTCACGCCGCATCCTCAAGGGAGGTGCCACCAACCGCGTCCCAAATGAAGGCAATGATGTCGTCCATGTTGGCGCCTGGACCAAAAATGCCCGCCACGCCTAACTCTTTTAGAACAGGTACGTCCTCATTGGGAATAATGCCGCCTAGAAAGAGCGGCACGTCTTGCATTTCCTGCTCATGCAGGAGTTCCACAATACGCTTCACCAGGGGCATGTGCGCCCCAGACAAAATGCTAAGGCCGATGGCGTCGGCATCCTCATGCAGCGCGGCTTCAACAACCATTTCGGGGGTTTGCCGCAGACCTGTATAGATCACTTCCATACCAGCATCGCGCAATGCTCTGGCGACAACTTTTGCCCCGCGGTCGTGTCCATCTAACCCCGGCTTGGCAATTAAAATGCGCGGAGTGGGCTTTTCCATAAGCGTTTCTGCTCCAAGATAAAGTGGGATTTGCAGGTTATCAATACGATCCGTGATTATACCGAGTGGCCTGTGGTTTTGCGAGAGCCTGAAAAACATCCGAACTCCCCCTTGCGGTACTATAGGCTTCTGGTCTATACTGTGTCGAGACTTTATGTCACCTAAAGGAGGTCAGTATGAGCCGATTGAGTTCAGTTCACGGGAAAAAATGGTTTTTAGGCTTATTTCTCTTGGCAATGTTGTTTTTGACAAGCCAGGTTTTTGCAAAACAAAGTGACGTTCAAACAGCAACGGCCTTTGTCACGACAGGGTTGCTCAACGTCCGCTCAGGTCCAGGCGTTGAATACGGCGTCGTCACCACTGTGAGCGGGGGTAGCACCGTTACCCTGTTGGGGCGCAACGAAGACAGCAGCTGGGTCTATATTCAAACGGCTGCCGCCGCAAAAGGATGGGTCAGCTCCAATCCGGCTTACATTACCCCCAGTGTCCCTATCAACTCACTTGATGTGGTAACAGACGGAACAACCACACCCGCACCGACGGCTACAGCTACCAACACCCCCACACCAACAACAACGACAACGACGACAACAACACCGGCTCCTACTTCAACTTCAACACCGACACCAACAGCAACGGCCGTATCTGGCGCAGCAGCCACAGTCGTTACCGGAGCACTCAACGTGCGCAGCGGTCCTAGTCTGGCCTACGGCCCGGTTGCCGTCATTAACCAGGGCACCGTGGTGAGCTTAATCGGTCGCAATGCAGATAGCAGTTGGGCCAAAATCCGGCTCAGCAACGGCACCGAAGGCTGGGTGAACGCCGATGGGGCTTACATTGCACCAAACGTGAGTATTAGCAGCTTGCCCGTCGTGGACTCCGCCACTGCGCCCAGCAGTTCAGCCACAGCCCTTGTTTCAACCGGTGCCCTGAACGTACGCTCTGGACCTGCGGTCACTTACAGCGTACTGACCGTAGCCTCGCAAGGTCAAACGGTTATTCTTTTGGGCCGCAATGCCAACAGCAGCTGGGTAAAAATCCGCCTGGGCAATGGCACCGAAGGCTGGGTCAACGCTTCTCTTATCACCCCTAGCGTGAGCATTAGCAGCTTGCCTGTGGCTGACAGCCCCGCGGCACCAGAGCCGCCCGTACCGGTAGCGCCCAGTGCCGTCCTGAGCCTGCGCTCTGGACCTGGCTCGAATTACCCGGTTACCGGTTCCGTTTACCAGGGTCTACAAGTTAATGCTGTAGGTCGCAATGCCAACAGCACCTGGATTAAAGTACAGCTCAGTGATGGACAGCAAGGTTGGATTGGTGCGCAGTACGTGCAGCTTACTATCCCCGTAGGCAATTTGCCCGTGATGGATGGCAGCACGCCAACGACTAGCGCCACGGCTACCCCGGTAGCCAACGCCGCGACGGTTTCCACCGGAGCCGCCAACGTGCGTTCTGGGCCGGGCATTGGCTACGGCATCGTCGCGGTGGCCAATCAGGGGCAGACCGTTTCCATGTTGGCGCGCAACAACCTCAGCAGTTGGGTAAAGATTCAACTGTCGAATGGCACGCAAGGCTGGATCAACGCGGAACTGCTTACGTCTAGCGTGGCAGTGAGCAGTTTGCCCGTAGAAAATGTGCAAACGCTGTCCGCATCGGGATTGGTAACGACGGCGGCGCTGAATGTGCGTACAGGTCCAGGTGTGACATATGGCGTAACGGCCGTTGTTTACCAGGATCAAGGCGTGGCGCTGTTGGGTCGTAACGCGGACACAAGCTGGCTCAAGGTGCGCCTGAGTGAAGGCACCGTGGGCTGGGTCAATGCCGCCTACATCGACACGGCCACCCCGCTGAACAGCCTACCCGTTACCAACTAAACGCAAGTTAATCCATACAAGGCTCTGGGAGAAATTCCAGGGCCTTTTTTATTTCATAGCGCAGGGAAAAAATGAGCAGTGCAGAAGCCATCATCATCTGGCTGTTGGCCATTAACATTGTTACGGTGGTGACATACCGGTTAGACAAAGTGAGGGCAGGCAACGGCCGTTCGCGGGTGCGGGAAAGAAATTTGCTGCTGCTGGCTCTGATTGGCGGCTCACCAGCGGCGTACCTCGCCATGTATCTCATGAAGCCGCGCCACAAGACGCGGAAACTTTCATTTTTGTGGAAATTTTGGGGGATTGTGCTAGGTCAGGTAGCGCTGCTGTGGCTTTACTGGCAATTTTGGCAACGGCCGTAAAACTCCACCAGATGTCCCTCAATAGCAAAATCAAACCGCTCCGCCAGCAGCTTGCCCACCTCTTGCAAACCACACTCTTCAAACTCAATAACTGCGTCGCAGCCTGAGCAAATCAGGTGGTGGTGATGTCCCCCATCCAACAAGATGTAATGTGCTGCACCAGTTCCCTGATACACCGGACGAATCAGCCCCAGCTCGCTCAGCAATTCCAGCGTGCGATACACGGTCATGCGCCCAACTGTGGTGTCGATCCCATGCACCTCTTCCAGCAAGCCATCGGCCGTCACGTGCCCCCCACAGCCCAGCAGCGCCCGCACAATTTTCTGGCGAGAGCTGGTAAGCCGGTACCCTTTCTCTTTTAAAGCAGCCTGAATTTCGTTAACTTTTTCGTCCAGCTTTGCATCTTCTATCATAAATTCGTTACCTGTACGGATCATGCGCGCCGCCAGACCAAACCGCGTTCCGGGGCAAACAGAAAGGCCAGCGCAAAAATGGCGGTGGCTACCAACACGACGGCCGGGCCAGAAGCAATATCAAGGTAATAAGAGGTATACAGACCAGCCGCACCGGAAAACGCACCAATGGCCGCAGAAACAAACATCATCGGCGTCAGGCGGCGCGTGAGAAGCGAAGCCGCCGCAGCCGGAGTCACCAGCATGGCCACCATCAGGGCAATGCCCACCACTTGCAGCGATACCACAATGGTGATGGCGATAAGTACCAACAGCAAGTAGCGCAAAAAGGTGGCGGGCAAACGGAGCGTCGTGGCCAAAACGGGATCAAAAGAGATGACCATAAACTCTTTGAAAAAAAAGAAAACGATCAATAAAACGCCGAGGCCCAGCCCTGCCGTCACCCACAAATCGGCCGTAGAAACGCCTAACAGGTTGCCAAATAAAAAGTGGGCCAAATCGACTGTGTAATTGCCGGTTGCCGACAGTAAAGCCACGCCTAAAGCAAACGCACCGGCAAAAATCACGCCAATGGCGGTATCTTCTTTCACCACGCCGCGGCTGCTAAGGGCACCAATGCCAACGGCCGTAAATACACCCATCACCAACGCCCCCACTGCCAACGGCCAGCCCAGCAAAAAAGCCACCACCACCCCGGGCAAAATGGTGTGCGCCAAGGCATCACCAAAAAAAGCCATGCCGCGCAAAACCACATAGGTACCTAGCACGGAACAAACAATACCTACCAAAACGGCCGCAATCAGGCCGCGCAGAATGAAAGAAAATTGAAGAGGGTCTAGAAGTAAATGCATGTTTCGTCAGAAGCCGGTTGAAAGCGAATCCTAATGGTGATCATGTCCACAGCAATCATCTACCAGGATGTTTTCCTCACTGTTTGGCAGGTGGTGCATGTGGCCGCCATATGCTTGCAGCAAATTGTCCGAGGTGAGAACGGCCGTTGGCTCCGCAAAGGCCACAATACGGTGATTCAGCAACATGATTTTGTCAAAGCGATCGGCCGCCAGCTGCAAATCATGGGTCGCCACCAACACGGTCACGCCGTCGGGGCGCAGACCGTCTAGCACATCGAAGATGGCTTGCTGGCTCGGCACGTCCAAGCCATTGAGCGGCTCATCCAGCAGCAGAAGCTCCGCCTCTTGTGCCAGGGCACGAGCAATAAAAATGCGCTGCTGCTGCCCACCAGAAAGTTCGCCAATTTGCTTTTTGGCCAGATGCGTAGCGCTCACCCGAGCCAAACTGGTCCGAACCACCTCCCAATCAGCGCGGCGCGGCCAGCGGAAAAGGCCAATTTGCCCCACCCGGCCCATCATCACCACATCTTCCACCGTCACAGGAAAGGACCAATCAATTTCGTTGCGCTGCGGCACATAACCTATGCAAATGTGGCCATCGGGACCATGCCCAAAGATTTGCACCTGCCCCAAGCTGGGCTTCACGGTGCCCACGATAAGCTTAAACAGGGTGCTTTTCCCCGCCCCGTTAGGACCAACCACAGCGATGCGCTCCCCTTTCTGGGCGGTAAAGCTGATTTCTTGGAGGGCGTAAACACGGCCGTTACCGCCGCTGCCCAATGACACCTCTTGCAAACCAGCCGCATAAGCCACAGCCACATCTGTCATTTGCAGCGAAGGTGTTTGGGGATTGTGCTTTACGCCCCGACCCGCTAACGCATTCATAAGTTGAGTCATATTGATATTTTATATTACTTTCACAGATACGGCGAAAGACAAATTTGCGCCAAATCAGCTTTTCCGGGGCAGGCATAAGCGATTTATATCCCGCAGCTATACCCAGACACATAGAAAAAGCACCTCGCCAATCGTAAGATGGGCAGCGTAGTAACAAAAAATCATATTTTTTAACTTTATTGAACCAACAAACATATTTACGAAGGAGACAAACATGCTTATTAACATTATTCTATGGGTTATTTTGGGTGGCGTCGCTGGTTGGATTGCTAGCATGATCATGAAACGGGATGCTCAGATGGGCGCCCTGGCTAATATTATTGTCGGTATCGTTGGGGCTGTTTTGGGTGGCTTCCTGTTTAATCTGGTTGGCTTGACTGGAGACACCGGCTTCAACTTGTGGACACTGTTCGTGGCCATTGTTGGCTCCGTCGTGCTCCTCTTCCTGGTAGGCGTTTTGCGCCGCGCCGCATAATTCACCGCAATAACTTAACGAAGTAAATTTGAACACCTCTGTACGCCACGTACAGAGGTGTTTTTTTCAGAATAAGGAGGCCTCATGGCAGAAGTTGCCACCCCCACAAACAGCATTTATGCAGATGGGCTGACCAAAGTCTTCGCGGGCACCACAGTAGTCGATGATCTTCATCTCGAAGTACCTTCTGGCGCTATCTTTGGCTTTATTGGCCCGAGCGGCTGCGGCAAAACCACCAGCGTACGGCTGCTGGTAGGCATTTACACCCCCACCAGCGGCAATGTGACCGTATTGCAAAAAGATCCGCAAAATTTTGGGCGCGCTGAACGCGCCCAGATTGGCTATATGCCCCAGCAATTTGTTCTCTATCCAGAATTAAGCGTCTGGGAAAATCTTAATTTTGCGGCTTCGCTCTATGGCGTACCGCTGCGCCGCAAGGAGCGCTTAAATGAGCTTTTGGAGTTGGTGGAGCTAAACGGGCACGAAAGCAAAAAAGTGCGCGATCTTTCTGGGGGGATGCAGCGGCGGCTGAGCCTGGCAGCCTCCATCGTACACGATCCGCAGCTCATCTTTTTGGATGAGCCAACCTCTGGCATCGATCCGGTGCTGCGCCGCAAGTTTTGGGATTACTTCCAGCAGCTAAAAGCAGAAGGACATACGCTGTTTATCACCACGCAATACGTTAGCGAGGCGGCTTATTGTGATTACGTGGGCATTATGGCAAACGGCCGTTTGCTCATGGTAGAAACGCCACAAGGGTTACGTCGTCGGGCCTTAGGCGGCGATGTACTTCACTTGCACACCAAAAACGTGATGGACCGGGCCACTTTTGCTTCATTACAGGAACAGCCCTTTGTGCTAGACAAGGTAAACCGGCTGCGCGATCATGGCGTCGAAATTGTGGTAGAAGATGCCAGCGTCGCCCTCCCCATTTTGCTGGATTGGTGTCATAGCCAGGATATTGGCGTGGAATCCGCCAGTGAATATGTACCCGTTTTCGACGATGTTTTTGTCGAGCTAATCCGGCAAGAAACGGCCGAAAAAGAAGAAATGGAGGCCAGCAATGTTCAATAAGCTCGCAAACCAACTTTGGCAAGCAATCATTCGCATATTTTCCTTTGTGGGCAAAGAAGTGCGCACCATTCTGCACCAGCCCCGGCTTGTATTTTCGCTTATTCTGGGGCCATTTCTCATTTTGCTGATCTTTGGCCTGGGCTACCGCGATACGCCCCGCACACTCACCACACTCTTTGTCGTGCCGGAAGGCAGCGAGCTTCAGGCACAGGTTGAGGCATATGCCACGTCTCTGGGCAGCCGCATCGAATTTGCGGGCATTGTTCATGATGCCGCAGAAGCGGACCGTCGGCTGCGAGACCATGAAGTTGATCTGGTTGTCGTCACCCCCGGCGACCCCATGGCCGATTGGGAAAATGACGAACAGTCCAAATTCGCCCTTTATCATTCCGAGATTGATCCATACGAAGAAGTGTACATTCAAGTGTTGGGGCAACGATACGTAGAAGAAATTAACCAGCAGGTTTTGCTCACCGCTTTGTCCAGCAGCCAGGAAGATGCCAATCAGTGGGAGAACAATGTAGCAGAAGCCAAAACGCAGGCTGCTTCTGTACGACAGGCGCTAGAAGCTGGCGATACGGCCGTTGCGCACGCCTCGGCTGAAGAGCTAAAAAATCAACTCACGCTGCTGGAACTTGCGCTTGGCTCTGGAGTAGGCATGCTGGCCAGCCTGGAAGAAGCCAACGGGCAATCGGGCACAACCTCCGAGCTGCTTCATGAAATGGAAACAGTCCAAAGCCAGATTGATGAGGTGATGGCCCTGACAGAAAATGAAACCAGCACGGCTTTAAGCGAAGGCCAGGCTACCGCAGCCGATATTGAAAACTCTCTAGAAGAAGTAGATACCATGCTAGAAACATTTCAGGATATCGATCCAACTGTTCTGGTTGCCCCGTTTCGCAGCGAAACATTGAGCATCACAGAGGCCCAAATGCAGCCCATGCACTTTTACATCCCCGGCGTCATTGCCCTGCTGCTCCAGCATTTGGCCATTACGCTGGCGGGGCTTAGCGTCATTCGGGAAAAACTGCGTGGTGCCATGGAAATTTTCCGCGCGGCACCCGTCACCGCTTTTGAGATGTTGTTTGGCAAATATCTCAGCTATACGCTGATCATCGGGAGCTTAGCGGCCGTTTTAACCGCTCTGGTAGTGTATGGCTTAGGCATGCCACAGCTGGGGCCATGGGGAAATTACATCCTGGTCATCCTGGCGCTGATTCTGGCATCGTTGGGCATCGGTTTTCACATTTCACTTTCGGCACGCAGTGACAGCCAGGCAATTCAGTACGGGATGCTCACCTTGCTGGCCTCCATCTTCTTTAGCGGTTTCTTCCTGCCCCTCTACCGGCTATCGCTGTTTGTCCGCTTCTTCTCCTGGCTGCTGCCGGCTACCTACGGCACCGTTTTGCTGCAAGATGTGATGCTGCGTGGGGAAGCGCCGCAGGCTCTGCTCACCCTGGCGCTTTACGGCTTTGCCCTGATTGTGCTGCTGCTGGCCTGGTTCCGTCTGGCCCGCCAAATGAGACGCGAATAAACGGCATATATCCCCGAACATACCACGGCCGTATATCCAGATCTATCCAAATTCTGACACTGACGATCTATCCTATTGGGTAGCAACAAAAACATGTTTCGCCATTTTGCAGTGAACGCAATTTGGCGATAAATAAGGAGAAAACAAAATGATGCTTAACAATCTTTCTCGCTACTGGTGGCTGTTGGCCCTGCGGGGTGTGGCCGCCATTTTGTTCGGTGTTCTGGCCTTTGTGTGGCCGGGGCTCACCATTGGGGTGTTGGTCCTTCTGTTTGGCGTGTACGTCATCGTAGACGGCGTCACCAGCCTGGTTGCCGGATTTAGCCAGCGCACCACCAACGATCGCTGGTGGGTCACCATGCTGGAGGGGGTGGTCGGCGTCGCGGCCGGTGTATTGACCATTGTGTATCCGGGCATTACGGCCGTACTCCTTCTCTACTTCATTGCTGCCTGGGCTATCCTGACTGGCATACTGGAAATTACAGCCGCCATTCGCCTGCGTGAAGTAATCGACGGCGAGTGGGCGCTTGGCTTAAGCGGTCTGCTTTCCATTTTGCTGGGCGTGGCGCTGGTAATCTTCCCCGGAACTGGAGCACTGGCCATTGTCTGGCTCATCGGCGCTTATGCCATTGCCTTTGGCGCGTTGATGATTTATCTGGGCTTTAAGCTGCGCAGCACCAAAAGTGAAACCATGATGTTTAAACACGCCTAATGGGTAAATCAAACCAAGATCGGACCATTTTGCTGAATCCGCTTTTATCGTCAGTGAAATGGTCTAATCTTCAACTGATTTCTCAAGCAGTTACAGTTTAATTCAATCAAATAAAAAAGAGCGCTTCTGCAAAAGAAACGCTCTTTTTTGTTGGATATTGTTCAGGACTACCAGTCCAGATTTATCTACTGCGAGTAAATTAAGGCGCTGTAAGGGGCAATGGCGATTGAAGCCTGCGGTATGTCACCTTCGGCCGTGACAGACCCACTTACCTGCCCTTCGTATGACTCATCATACCCGGCAAAGTGACTGTCGAAGCGCAGTTGCCATTCCCCCTCTGCCGGGAAGTTTAGTGCGTAATCCTGCAAACTGCTGTTGGCAAAATTCAGGACGACAACCACACTATCCCCTGGACCACCTTCAGCCCAGCGATGATAAGCCAGCAGTTTATTCTCATGATCCACATGAAAAATATCAATGGCGCTGCCGGTAAGCCCCTTGGTGAAGCCGTCTCTGTTAAGCCGCAAGCGAATCAGATCGCTGTAAAGCTGCACAAATCCGCCCAACTCCTTAGCCCGATCCCAATCCAGCGGATCTTGGTCATTGAACCATTTGTCTTCCAAAAACTCCTGGCCCTGGAAAATCATGGGGATGCCCGGCGCTGTAAATACGCAGGCAGCGCCCAGCGTGGAGCGCTTTTTGGCAAACCAGCTCAGGCTGTTATCTGGCCAGATTTCTTCTGGGACGCGAGCCTTGCCATTGGCGACCTCATCGTGGGATTCGGTGTAAATGACCCGCTTAAAAGGATCGCCATCGTAATGCGCCGACAGAGCATTAGAAACGGCGTCTAAATCACGAAATTGATCATCGCCGGAAATAATGGCGGCGCGAATGGGATGCACAAAATTACTATCCCACTGGCTGCCAAAACCCGCGCCCCCTGCTCCTGTATCTTTTACCAGCCACTCGTTGCCGCGTAAATCCTCGGCGATGCTGATTTTGCCGGGGAAATTCGCCTGAATCTCTTCGTTGATCCACTGCATCAGGCTCCAGCCCTCTGGTAGTTCATTGGCAGGGTTCAGGTCGTTGCCCTCTACATTGCGAATGTAGGCGGTGGCATCCCAGCGCAGGCCATCCACATGATATTCAGCCAGCCACATAAGGGCATTGTCTCGCAGATATTGGCGCACTTCGGGACGGCCGTAATCGGGTCGTGTGTGGCCCCAAGGCGTATCAGCCCGGTGATCATTGTAAAAATAAATGCCGCCACCCTCATTTTCTTGCCAGCCGTCAAACTGCCACAAATCCAGGTCGCCGGGTCCCAGATGGTTGTAAACCACGTCCAAAATCACCGCCATACCCAGCTCGTGCGCGGCTTTGACAAACGCTTTAAAGGCGCGCGGGCCACCGTAGTCGGTTTCAATGGCAAACGGCAGCGCCGGATTGTAGCCCCAGGAAAAGCCACCGGGGAACTCCATTGGCGGCATTACCTGCACCGCATTGACGCCGAGCTGTTGCAGATACGGCAGCTTTTGCCGCGCCGTGTAGAATGTGCCCGGTTCGCCACCAGGATCATCGTTAAACGTGCCGACGTGCATCTCGTAGATCACTAATTCATTCCAGGGGGCAATCTGAAAGTTTTCGCTTTCCCCCCAATCAAATTCGGGGTCATGAACCACGCTGTTACCCACCGAATTGGTGACCTGTCGCGCATACGGATCGAGCCGGGAATATTCATCATCCCCACTCACAATCAGATATTTGTATTCGTGGCCAGGTTTGGCCTGGGGCACGTTAACCGCCCAATAGCCAGCCTCTTCTTGTTGCAGAGAAACGGCCGTTTCATCCCACTCATTAAATGTGCCAACCACCCTCACCTCGTCGGCAAAGGGTGCCCAGACACGAAAAGTAACACCCCCGGCATGCGGAATAGCGCCCATGCCGGGTTGCAATTTCGGTTTTGTTTTTGATCGTTTTGCCATAGAACGGGACCTCATCACCCGAATTATTTGTTAAGTTTTGCCTGAATCTCTACATCGCGGGGCGTGTACTCTTCAATCACCTCAGCGGGCGCCAGGCGAATAAAGGTAGACAAGCCCATCAGCAGCAGGCCAAAATCATCTAGCTGACCGATCACTGGCAAAAAGCCGGGAATCAGATCAAAGGGAGACAGCAGGTAAAGCCCTACCACAACAGGCAGAACTTTGGCATAGATGGGCACACGGCCGTCTTTCATGAGCTGCCCCACCAGTTTAATTTCAGTCCAAATCTTCTTCCAGTAATGCGGATTTACCAGATTGGGTAATACTCTCAAGGATAACAACATAGACAATACTCCTTTTACTGAAGGCGAAGCATTAAACTCCGCCGTAGTTTCTATTTTTCTGCAGTGCTGGTTTCCAGCAGCTGCCGCCAATCCAGGCTGAAAATAGGTTTCTGCACGTCTGTTTTCACGTGAAAACCCGCTTTTTTGGCCTCAATCGCTTCTTCATACACTTGAACCAGGCGCTTGGCCTGCTTTTCAATATCAAAATCAACGGCCTTTTGGCTCGCCGCTTCGGCCAGTTGTGCCGGCAACGCTTCATCCTGCAACATCCGTAACATCGCCTGAGTCAGCGCAGCCGGATCGTTTTCTGTCAGCAACCCCTCTACGCCATCCGTGACGGCATCCGAGGTGCCGGTGGCATCGACGGCCACAACAGGTAGCCCGGCAGCCATTGCTTCCAGCGTGACCAGACCTTGTGTCTCGGTCACCGAGGCAAAGCAGAAAATGTTGGCCGCCTTAAGATAATTGGGCACCTGCTTAAACGGCACGTTGCCAATGAGATTCACACGCTCGGCCACACCTAACGCCTTTGCCAGATTTTCCAGGCCCGTCCGTTCTTCGCCTTCGCCCAAAATGACCAAGCGTACCTTGGAATGTTTTTCGATGACAGGGGCAACGGCCGTTATCAACGTCTCGAAATTTTTCTCTTTGGCCAACCGCCCCACAGAAATCAACAGAATGTCATCGTCGGACCAACCATGCTCCTGGCGCACATCGCCCGCCTCTGCCTGCTGGTAAGTTGCCACATCAATGCCGGTGGGAACGGCCGTAATCCCCTCAGTTACCCCATATGTTTCCGTCAAAATCTTTTTGATGCTTTCGCTGGGCACCACAATGTGCTGACATTGGCTCATGTAATCGCCAATCCAGCGTTCAATCACCTGCTTTGCCAAATTTTTGGGCACGCCAAACGCGTAATGGCTGTATTCACGGTAACGCGTGTGGTGGGTAAACACCAGCGGGATGTGCATTGCCTCTGCCTTACGTGCCGCCACCTGACCCAGCAGCGCCGGGTGATGGGCATGAATCACGTTTAGCTTGAGCGAAGGCAGCAGCGTGTCTACAAAATTGGAAACCGGAATCGTCAACGGATACTCCTGCAAAGGGAGATGCAGGGCCGGATAGCGAAAAACAAACGGCTCTTCATCCTCATACTCACGGTCTGTTTGGGCAAAAACAAAAACGTTATGCCCCAAATTGGTCAATGCCTGACGAAACGTACTCACGGAACGAACCACGCCACTGGTGACGGGATGGTAAGTGTTGGTGAAATGCGCAATATGCATGTTTGAGTCCTTTTTGGTGGAACAGCCAGGGCTGCTCGCAATGGATTTGTGAGGCAGCTACCGTTTACCCTTGGGGCTGTGCTGCTTTTCACTCAGAAACTTTTTACCGATTTCGCTGCAAATTGAAAAGGCGTAAATAACCATGCTGGCGTTCCAGGTGAGCGGCGCTTCGGAGGTGTAGAGCATGGTGGAAAGAAAACGGCCGTTCTTGCCATATACCTCATGCACTACCCCGTCCCGCACAATGGCTTTGCTCATCCGCGCGATGAGTTCCTGCGCCGCAGGCTCGCTTCCATGCCGCGCCAACGCCACCGCATGCCAGGCACCCAACCACAGCCACGCCGCACTGGTGTGGTAATGTGGAATGCGCGCCAGATGATTTTCCACGGCCACATCGCGCCGCCGGTAGCCGTAACTCACCACCTGCGTCGGCACCGGGTCCGCCATGCCCAATCGCTCCATCGTGTCCAAAATGGCGCTGGCCTGTTGTGCCGTAGCCAGACCCCAGGCCACCGCCAGCGCATTGCCGCTGGTGCTCAAATTGTGGTATCGCTCGCCGGTAACAAAATAGCCCAGCTCATCGCGCCAAAAATGGGTCTGAATCTGCTCGTACAGCTCAGCAGCCTTTTCCTGCCAAAATTGCTGCCCGTCGGAATCCTCGGCCAAAACGGCCGCTTCCGCCAAATCGGATACCGCTTTCCAGTAAAGTACATTGGTGTATAAGATGCGCCCCGTACGGGCCACACTGTCGGCCCAATCCGTGTAGGCACCCTGGTGCAGCAACCCGTCATCACCCCGCGCATGAACTTCCAGCCAGCTAATCGCCCGACACAAGCCAGCCCAATGCTCCCGCACAAACGCCGCATCGCCACTTTGCCGCGCATAATGCAGCGCCGCAATCACCAGCAGGCTGTTGCCGTCCAGCGAAATGGTGCGATGCGCCGTCTGGTATTTGGGACGCAGCGGCTTGTAAGTAGGCTGCTCTCGCTTAAACAGCGAGTGCAAATATCGTTCCACCACCGTTGTGGAATGAAGCTTTACCGGGAACTGCCCGGACGCTTTTTGATAGAGCAAAAACGCTTCCAAACATTCCCGTACCACCTGAAACTCCCCCATGGCCATCAGGCCAAAGGTGGCAAAGCCAAAATCACGCGCCCACGGCTCGCGGAAGTTGCGCACGCCCGCGCACAACACAAGCTTCTCCTGCCCGTTCAACAGCAGCCGCGGCTCGATACAATGTTTCACGTTGCTGGCGGCAATTTTCAAGGCGTGGGCTTCAATTTCCGCCTCGCTGCCCGCTTCCAGCACCGAATGTTCCCACTCCAGGCGGGGCTGCTGCAATAAGCGCTCACCGGAGCGCAACAACTCCCAAAAGCCTCGTCCAATCGCCCGGGCCAGACCGAAAAGATAATGTCTGTCTTCTGGCTTCGATTCTTCCTCTGAGGGTGTTTTGTCTGTTTTTTCTACAACGTCTGCCATGGTATTTTGCAATGTTCTAAAAGTTTCCGATAAAAATCTATGCAATCTTTTTAATCTTTACTTTTTTGTTTGTCGAGAATTTTTTGCACCTAAGATGCCTGTTGTTTAAAAAGCCGTCTGGTAAGAAATTTCCAGCCTGCCAGGCCGACAGCCAGCACCTGCACCACATAATGATGCACTTGACCAGCCCAGGCTTCAGCGGTTTGCAGAGCCGGATGTGGCTCAACAGCCCGTTCTTCTACAAGTGCTGCCGACGTAGGCAAAATAGGACGAGAAATAGCCGCCTGGGTGACAACGGCCGTTCTGGCATCCTTGTCTGGCTTATAAACTGTCCGCTCTGTGGAACCATGTTCGCCCGGCTCACGGCGAGCCTCAGGCGACAGGCCAATCGCATCTTCATCCGCTACGATACGGGAGCCAAACTTGTTGGCACCTGCGTAAACTCCGCGCCAAAAAAGAGAATCTGCGCCGAATAATAAACCCAGAGCAGCAGCACAATCAGCGAACCGGCCGCGCCATAGGTGGAACCAGGCGCGCTGTTCCCCAAATAAAGACCGATGGCAAATTTACCCACGGTGAACAAAAAGGCCGTCACCAAAGCGCCAATCCATACATCGCGCCAGGCAATTTTAACGTCGGGCACGATCTTGTAAATAAGCGCAAACAGGATTGTAATCACCCCAAAAGAGACAACAAAATTAATGACCTGCGCCAAAATGACCAGGCTGGGGAGTGCATTGTTCACAAAATCGCTAAAGGCTGCCAGCACGCTGCTCAGCACCAGCGAAACCAGCAGCAAAAAGCCTACGCCCAGCACCATCGTGAAAGAAAGAAACCGATCTTTCAGCGTGCCGAGGATGCCGCGTCCTGGTTTGGGTTTGACTTCCCAAATACTGTTGAGCGCGCTGTGCAGCGCCCCAAAAACGCCTGAGGCACCCAGCAATAAAGTGACCACGCTTATGATGGTTGCCAGCAGGGAATCACCGGAATCAGTGCCATTGTCCAAAATTGCCGCGATGGCATCGGCCCCATTGCTGCCCACGAGGCCGCTAATCTGCCCCATGAGCTGTTGCTGTACGGCCGTACGGTCAAACAGTTGAGCCGCAATGGCAATAGCAATGATCAACAGCGGCGGCATGGAGAAAATGGTGTAATACGCCAGAGACGCGGCCAATCGTGAAGCATTGTCATCGCTCCACTCCTTAAATGATTCTGTTACCAGGAATTTTAGCGAACTTATTTTTATCATGGGTGACTTCTCTTATCCTTGCAGCAGTGATTCTGCCCCGTCTATCCACATTTCCGTGCCGGTGATGTGCCGGGCCGCATCCGAGGCCAAAAAGGCAACCAGTTCAGCGACATCTTCGGCCGTGCCTGGTTTGCCATCGGTTAAGGGAATGCGCCCTTCGGGAAAGTTCACAGGTTCCTGAGCGTCCGCCAAACCTTGTTTTTCTGTATTGTCGCCAATGCTTGTTTCGATGGCACCCGGGCAAATGACATTGATACGAATGCGATGTTTGGCCAGCTCCAACGCTAGCATTTTGGCCATCGCTACCTGCCCCGCTTTGGTGGTGGCATATGCGGTGGCCCCTGTGTTGCTAAAAATGCGCGTGCCGTTGACTGAGGCGGTTATGACAATGGCCCCGCCTTGTTTTTTAAGATGGGGTACGGCCGTTTTTACCGTGAAAAAGGTGCCGTTCAGATTAATCTGCATCGTTTTTTGCCATTCGTCGGGATCAAGCTGATCGATGGGAGCCCACACGCCGTTTACCCCCGCGTTGGCAAAAACAATGTCCAATCGTCCCCAGGTTTCTATGATTTGGCTAACGGCCGTTTCCATGGCGGCATAGTCGGAAATATCGGCTTCCACTATCAGCGCCTGCCCTTCACCACATTTTTGGGCGATGAGAGCGGCCGTTTCTGCCAGCTCCGACCGGGTGCGACCCAGCAAGGCGACCCGTGCGCCGCGTTCAGCCAGCAGCAACGCCGCAGCTCGGCCAATGCCCGAACCCGCCCCCGTGACCAAAGCTACTTTTTCGTTAAAAGAATGATTCATAAATTACTCCTGTGCATGGTAGGGAATTTAGCCGAGTCACCTCTGGTTTTCAATGTGTCCAGGTATAGAGGTGGATACATTTTTACTGGGACACAATGGCCTACACAAAACCGCCTTTTTGCTCCCCAATTGCTGCCCCGATTGTGCTAAACTAACGGCAATGACCAGTTGCTAATGGGGGATCTATGAAGCACATGACTGTCTACACGAAGCTATTGCTGGTGATTTGGGGTACGGCCGTTTTCCTCCTCACCGCTTGCCAAACCAACAAACCAGCCACGCCGCTAGCCGCAGCAACCAGCCAACCTAGCCATACGCCCGCCCCGACGATTTTTGTGACGGAAACACCACGCATTGTTGAAACGGCCGTACCCACCAGTACACCTTCCCCAACAGCGACTCAAACTGCCACACCAACCCCGTTTCTGGCAGTTTCAGCCCCGATTATGAGCAGCCAGGGACAGTTAGCCTACATCAAGAATGAAACGCTTTTTGTGGAAACGGCCGTAAACACAGGAACTTTTAGCGAAA
Organism: Ardenticatenaceae bacterium; assembly: GCA_020634565.1. Lineage (GTDB taxonomy): Bacteria > Chloroflexota > Anaerolineae > Promineifilales > Promineifilaceae > Leptofilum. The sequence continues at coordinate 70,975 of JACKBN010000002.1, read as the reverse complement.
TCCACAGCAGCATCGCGTCTGCATCCTGGTCTCCCCAAGGCGACAAACTGCTTTTAGAAACCTGCGACCTTACCAATCAAGCTTACTGCTTGGAACCAATCTGGCTCCTATTCCACTCAGAAACCAATTCGATTCTAAATCTGAGTCACACAATCCTGAATTTGCCATCCAGCTATTTAGGGACGCCAAGATGGATGCAGAACGGCGAAAAAATACTGTTCTGGGAAATTATTGAAGGGACAATTTCGATCCTCGACCTCAAGACAAGTCAGTTTTCAACGCCTATACATGTTTTTATGGCACATGAATTTTGGGAGCTGCCGAACGAAAACTTGATGATTCAGGACCGCTTAGGAAGCTGGGCAAATGAGCTTCATGTTTATGATTTGGATGGGAAAATACTATGGAGCTTTCCAAATACTCGGCCTTGGGGAATCGAGGGAGGCAATGCTGGTGTTTTGGGATTTTCTGAATCTGGCAAACTACTCGTCATTCTAGAGCCAGACGAAAAAATGAATGAATTTGCTGTTTTTTATCGTTTCGATCCGGAAACTTTTGAAATTGAAAGCCATTATTCCTATCAAATTGTCCCCGCAACAAGCGTGGAAATTTCCCCAGATGGAAATTTTATTGCTATGCATGTTCAAACCGAGCAAGAAGGAAGTGAAGATACGGAGCTAATGATCATTGATAGATGGGGTTTTCTTCAAAGCCAACGTCCCAATAACCAAATTGTTGACTGGCGGCTTAGTAGCCAACCTACAACTAATGAAATTATGAGTGATGGGTTGACACGCTTAACTTATTGGATACCCGGTGCACCTGTAATAGAAATAATTACTCCCCCAAATCGATACACTTTTATAAGCGGTAAGTGGAGCGAAGACGGCCGTTTCTTCATCTACAGCACCGTGGACGAGGCCGCTAACCAAAGCCACCTCACCCTCTGGCAGACAGAAGCCAGCGAACCCACCCTGCTTGCCACTGCCGAAGGCACTGATGGCTTCCAAAATTTCGCCTGGCTGCCGGGTGGAACGGCCTTCTACTTCAATTTTGGTCGCTCGGAGTTGTGGAAGTTTGAGGTAGCAGCGGGATCTCTAGTGCTTGTCGCCAGTGCCACAAACTAAACCAAAAATCGCTGGGCACCGAGCCAGATTTGATACAAGCCAAAGCCAAACAGCGCCACGGCCGATACAAAGCCCAAAACCCGATTCAGCTTGGGGCTGGCCTGCCCTAGCACACCAAACAGCACCACAAAGCCCATAAAACCACCAATCAGCGCCCCGTAAAAACCAATCATGAAGGCCAGGCCATGCGTGGGTGCCTGTCGCCATCCCTCCAAAAAGATGGGTCCAGCGATGGTACTCCAAAAAATGTAGGCATTCGGGCTAAGCATGTTCATGAGGGCGGCTTCACGGATGCTTTGCCGCTTTTCGGTTGTGGGTTGGGTAACGGCCGTTACCACCATCTCCCGCGCCGACCGAAACGCTTTGTACGCCAGATACAGTAAAAAGAAGCCCCCGCCAAAGCGCAATGCCGCCACAAACCAGTCCGGCATCTGCGTCAGCACCAGCAGCACCAGCAGCACAATCGGCCCGTCGCTCATCAACGGGGCCAGCGCCGCCACCAGCGTGCTGCGCAGCCCATTTTTGAGCGTTTGCGACAGCAAATACGCCTGAAACGGTCCCGGCTGCGCTGCTGCTGCGCCCCCATACCCCAACCCCTGCAAAAGATACAAAAACATACCGCACCCTGTGTCATGAAATTTCTAAGGGGGGCAGTTTAACGCAAAGAAGCCAAGAAACAAAAGGGGCAAAGCGTGTCTAAAAAATCAAAAACCCTTTGCCCCTTCGCGCCTTTGCGTCAAAAATTTTAAGGGAGCAGCAAATGCAAATCGCCAAATTCGTGCCAGAGGTAGCGGTGCTGCAATGCCTGTTCATAAGCCAATGAGAGATGGCAACTGTCGGCCAGAGCAGCCAGCATCGCCAGATGGGTGGCGCGCGGCTCGTGCAGCCCCGTCAGCAAGCCATCCACCGCACGAATGCCCCGCTGCGGCGTGATGAACAAATCGGTCCAGCCAGCACCTGCATGGGTGGTGCCCGAATCGTCTGTCACCGTTTCCAACGCCCGGATGACGGTGGTACCCACGGCAATGACTCGTCGCCCCTGCCGCCGCGCCTGGTTCACCTGCACGGCCGTTTCTGCCGACACCCGATAATATTCCTCATACGGCGCTTCATGATCCTCCAGGCTAGCCACACCCGTGTGCAGCAGCAGCGGCGCAAACTGCACGCCTCGGGTCACCAATTGCGTAATCAGTTCCGAGGTGAAGGCTCGACCCGCCGACGGCATCTCCGCGCTGCCCGGCTCGTGGGCAAACACCGTCTGGTAATAATCCAGCGGCCACGATTCGGGCACGTAGCTGTAGCGAATCGGGCTACCATGCGTGGCCAGATAGCTGGTGAGCGGCAGCGGCAAATGCAGCGTCGCCAACCACAATCGCACAGGTTGATTAGCACAGTAGCGCAGCGCCGGATTGTGCGGCGTGAGCAATTTGGCCGTGCCGCCTGCGGGCAAGGTGAGCTGCATGCCAGCCTGCCCATCGCGATAAGGTTTGGTGGCCGCGCCAGACGGCCGTCTTAACTCCACGCTCCACAAACCAGCCGGAAGCTGCGTGGAAAGGTGCAGCCGCAGTTCGGTGCCATCGGGCAGCGTGGCCGGCAAAGCCGCATTCAGCGTGCGGCTGGTGTTGAGCACCAGCAAATCACCCGCCTGCAAATGATCACCAATCTGCCGAAATTGCGTGTGCGCCACCCGATCAGTCTGATAATGAGACACCATCAACCGCACGTCGTCGCGCGCCAGGCCGCGTGCTTCGGGTGGTTCGCTGGCCTCCAACGTGGGCGGCAGCTCAAATTCCAGCGCTGGCAACTGCGGCGGAACGGCCGTTTTTGTCGTTGGTGGGTTCGCTTGCAGTAAACGCATCATGCGGCTGCCTCCACCGGAAAATTTTGGGCCTGGTAACGGCCGTTTGCCCACTCGCCATTGATCAGTTGCAGCAAACCAGGTACGCTCGCTTCCGGCAAAGGCCGGTCGCTGATATCCTCGCCGGGGAACGCAGCTTGGTGCATCTGGGTGCGCATATCGCCGGGATCAACCCAGTAAACGCGCAGATCGGGCCGCTGCGCCGCCAGCTCTGCCGCCAAAACGGCCGAAATCTGCTCAAAGGCGGCTTTGCTGGCCCCGTACCCACCCCAACCTTCATACGGTTCCACGGCGGCGTCGCTGCTAATGTTGAGGATACGGCCGTTCGGCTTCAAGCTCTCCTGTACGGCCTGCAAGACCCCTAATTGAGCAATTACATTGACGCGGAACACATCTTCCAGTACGTCCAGCGGATAATCCAGCAGGGCTGGCTGCGGGCTTGGCCCCAGGATTCCAGCGTTGTTAACCACCAAATCCAGCCCGCCAGCGGCACGGGCGGCCACCGCCAACGCTTGCCGGTGGGCTTTTTGGCTAATGTCGCCCGTAACGGCCGTTACCGTTGTCCATCGTTCTAATTGGTGATGGGCTTGCTGCAATGCAGCTTCGCCGCGAGCATTGATGATGAGCTGCCAGCCATCTTGGGCCAGTGCCGTCGCCAGGGCCAGGCCCAGGCCGCGAGAAGCACCGGTAATCAGGGCGGTTTTTGTTTGGGTATTCATGGGAACTCTCCAATTTGGTTGGTTTTTGTGTGATGGCTTGATTGTAGGAGAACGGCCGTTTACCCACCCCCGGCAGCCGTCCAGAAAAACACCCCTTAAAAAGGACAGGTCAACAGCCTGACCTTAAGATCAGGCAGTTATACTTGTCTCAAGTCGTGGCCAGCCGCATAATGGAGACCGTTCAATTAGCGCTGAAGAAGTTGACCAGTTACCCTAAAATTGGCTAGAATCCGCCTAAGCTTTGCACCTTTTCCTTTTTAACTTCCCAGCAGCGAGGTTTGTTAGTTCCACAAATCGGCTGCCTATCTTGTTACAAATTGCCTGTATCTATGAGTAAAGAGTGGAGTACCACAACACGCTATTTTGTTTTTGCCCTGGTGTTAGCCGGCTTCATCTGGTTCATCACCGCTGCCCAGGCATTAATCGGAGCGATTGCCATCTCTGCCCTGCTGGCTTATTTGCTCAATCCGATTGTGACCCTGGTCAATGAACGCGCCCGCGTTGCCCGTTCCCTGGTCGTCTTTTTCGTCTACTTGCTCTCCTTGGGAGCGATCATCACCGTCACCATCATCTTCATTCCGGCAATTCCTGAACAAACCGCCAGCTTTTTGGCCGATATGCAGGAATTAATGACGCAAACCCAGGCCGATTATTTAGCCGAGCCAATCACAATCTTAAATACGGAAATTCATCTCGATGGCTTGCTGCCTGAAGCAGACCTTTCTGAATTGGTGTCTTCTTTTATCCGAGCGGACATTATTGTGGAGCTGCTGCAAACCAGCACCACAAACCTGGGCTGGATTGCCGTCGTGCTGGTGGCAACTTACTACTTATTGCAAGATTGGGGCAAATTGCGTGATTGGCTCTTTAGCTGGGCACCCGAGCCGTTTGAATCTGATTTCCGCCGTTTATACGATGAGATTAAGCTGGTGTGGAATCGCTATTTTCGCGGGCAGCTGCGTCTTTCCATCATCGTGGGCTTGCTCACGGGTGCAGGCTCTCTCATTGTGGGGCTGCCCGGCGCGATCTTGTTTGGCGTTTTCTCGGCCATTTTTGACGTGTTACTTTCGGTTGGCCCGGCCATCATCATGGCGATTGCCATGATTGTGGCGCTGCTGGCTGGTTCCAACACGCTGGATATTTCCAATCCGCTGTTTGCTCTGGTGATTTTGGCGGTGTTTCTGGGCATTCAGGGTCTGGAAAACATCTGGCTGCGCCCCCGCATTATGAGCTCCAGCGTGCGGATTCATCCGGCCATCATTTTTATTGCGATTGTCGGCTCTCTCTCGCTGGCTGGTATCCTGACGGCACTGATCATTGTGCCCGTGTTGGGTTCCATTGCCGTGATTAGCCGGTACACGTACTTCAAGTTGTTCAAAATGGATCCCTGGGCCGATAACACCCAAATGGCTTCAAAAATCATTGATACCACCAACGAGAAAAAAACGGCCGAATCCACCACCACTCCCGCCGCTAAATCCACCGATTAAAACAAAAAGCCCCAGAATCCATCAGAATTCTGGGGCTAAACATTTTAAATCGACGAGTATTACAGCTGCGTCAAAATCTCTACGCCTGATTGGGTGACGGCCACTGTGTGTTCATACTGTGCCGACAACGAGCCATCTTTGGTGATCACCGTCCAGCCATCCTTGAGCATAATCCATTCATGCCCGCCCTGGTTGATCATCGGTTCGATGGTGAAGGTCATGCCGGGGCGCAGCTTTGGCCCTGGACTGGATTGGCGAATGTGCAGTACAGAGGGGGAATCATGCAAAATACGGCCGATTCCATGCCCACCCCACTCACGCACCACAGAAACACCCTTACTGTCGGCAAAATCATGAATGGCGCGGCCAATATCATTCAGGTAACCGCCGGGCTTTACAGCCTGAATGCCGACTGCCAACGCCTCTTTCGCGACTTCAAGCAGCCGCTCGGTCGCAGGCGCAATTTGCCCGACGGGGAACGTGTAGCAAGCGTCACCACAATAGCCATTGTATTTCAGCCCGATGTCCACCCCGATAATGTCACCTTCGTTCAAAATGCGATCATCCGGCAGGCCGTGGCAAATCTCATGATTAACAGAAGCACAAATGACACCGGGAAACGGCGGATGGTTGCTGCCGCTGCCCTTGTACCCTTTGTATAACGGCTCCGCGCCCCGATCGGCGATGTACTGTTCTACCTTCTGGTCGAGCATACGAATGCTCACGCCAGGACGAATATTTTCTTCCAGCAAAGCAAAGCATTCAGCCACCATGCGCCCAGAATCGCGCATGCGGGAGATTGCTTTAGCGTTTTTTAATCTCATATTGCTTCCTTACAACACAACCAACAAAATCTGCTTTTTACACAGATTTTGGTACGAATAAAATAGCGAAGTGAAGTATAGCACACAAGAAAAAGAGCCTGCCACTGTATGACAGGCTCTCCTACACATTTTTTATGTGGGGATGATGCTACTTCTGCAAACGGCGCAGCCCCATCATTTGCAGCACGGCAAAGAGAAAAATAACTTCGGCTTGTAGAGCAATGAACCAGCGCCCGGCAACAGTGAACTGCGACCAGGCCAACCATAAAACCAGGTAGCTGGCGACAACCCAGGTAGCGTCCATTGCGGTGATGATACGGCCGTATCGCCAACGCCCAGCAATATCCGAACTCACCCCATAAACACCGTAGACAAATGGCAAAAAGCTCACACCAATCGCCAGGATAAGCCAACTGGGTACAGCCGGGCCGAGAAAACGCGCCACGGGGCCTGAAGCTAAAATAAACGCCAGGGCGCTTAGCAGGGAAAAGAGCGCGTTACTTTGCAAAGCGCGGCGCAGCAGCGCGGCATTGTCTACAGAAACATCTTGATTAGATAGTAATCGGGATTGCATTTGGTTACCTCCATAGTGACCAGTTTTACGAACGGTTAATGCCAGCAACATACCGCTTTTCTAACTGCCAGGTCTATGAAAAGTAGTGCCAAATGGTGCCAATATTCGGTAATCACTGTTCAGTAATCGGTAATCAGTGGGCTGCAAAAAACTGATTACTGCTAACCAAATACTGATTACGGACTGAGGCGTCGGGAGCGTTCGCGCAGGTCGCGTGCTACCAGGCGAGCAGCGGCCGTTTGCCAATTGTAGAGGGTGCGTTCAGGTACCTGACTGCGAAACCAGTCCAGCACCTCCTGGTATTCGTCATCATGGAAGGCGCGGCGGCTATACGGCCGTAAACCCAACACATACGGAAAATGCAGCGCATTGTAATGCCGCCACGCATCCGTCGTGCCAAATTCGCCCTCATCGCGAGGTTGGAGCTTGGTGATGGATTCCCCCAGCAGTGTTTTCAGCTCATTGGCGCGGGCCAGTGTGCCATCTGCCTGACCGTTTTGTGCCAGCCGATGCGTAACCAACGGCAGGCGCGTGAGCGGGCTGCTGGCTAGTTTTGGCAAATTACCCATCTGGCTTAGCGCCCGACGCGTGAGCCGTTCAAACTCCTGCGGCGCCAGCTCAAGCGGACTCAACGATGCGTCCAGCCGCTGGGCGGCATTATCTTCGGCGCGCTGCACGGCACGCGAACGGCGTAGCTGCGGTGCGTTAAAGAAGGCAATCTGGTCGATTAGGCTTTGTACCGGACCCGAAAACGTTTGAATCAGCACGGAAGCGGCCACGCTGCTCAACAGCAGCACAACCAGCGGATAGTTAAGCCCAATCCCAAAACGCATCACCAACACAATCTGCGCGCCAAAGATGAGCGCCGTAAAAAATGAATAATCCAGCGCCCGTAAAAAGTGGTAAAGCCACGCTTCCCCCTTATCCGACGCATCAAGTTGGGTGACAACCAGGCCAAAAATGAACAAATCGAGGCCAATAAAGGTGGCTATCCAGCCTGGTAAGATGGGATTGGGGGGAATGATGATGAAGCTAATCACCAGACCATAAGCCAGAATGCAGGCCATGCTCAAACCGAGCAGCAGTTGCTGACGGCCGTATCGCTCCACCCACGCCGCCCGATTGGGAATCAGCCAGATCATCGCCGCCAGCCAAAAGAGCGCGGGCAGCACCACACATAAGCGCTGAAGGCGGTACAGGGTCAGCGCCAGGCTAATTGAGGGAGCAAACGCACCCAACAAAGTGGCCGCCGTGCCACAGGCAAACGTCAGCATCCCCGCCCCGGCCAGCCATAGCTGCAACCGGCCCGGATCGCGGGCAATCAGGTAGCAGCCCAACCAAAAAGTGAGGAAGAACAAGATCGTTTGCAAAATGAGGCTGGTTAACGTCATAAGCGAATTGTACGAAGGGGAAAGTGCCAAAAGCAAATCAGTTTTTGACAATGTTAAACTATTTAGATATTCTTCTATTTAGATTTTTATCTAAATAGTTTTGAGGATAAACATATGGACGCACCAAAGATTGAAGCGTTACAACTTTTTTTACAAGCAGCGGGGCAGCGCGAGCGCCTGCATATTCTGGGCATCCTGGCAGAGCAAACGGCCGCTGTGCCTGAATTGGCCCGGCGATTGGGCGTGAAGGGAACGGCCGTACTCAAACACCTCAAGCGTCTCCAAGCGGCTGACCTGGTACGGGAGGTTGGACCCTACACCTATCAGTTTAATCAAGACGGGCTGGAACAACTCAACCGCACCGTCTTCCATCGTGGCGATTCGCAAAATAAGGAAACGCTGCGCCAGCGCGTTTTGCGCCATTACACCGACGGTTCTCGCCTGAAAAAGCTGCCTGAAAACGAGGAGGAACTGCGCGAAGTGGCTGATTGGCTGGCTGAATTATTTGAAGCCGGCGTTGAGTATCCTGAAAAAGAGGTCAACGAGCGCCTGCTACAAGCCCATCCGGATTACGCTGAAATGCGCCGTTTACTGGTGGATTATGGCTTGATGACCCGCAGCCGGGGCATTTACAAGAAGGTAGAAAAATAAAATGGGTGAGGAACAGTTTCAACAGTTGCTGAGCTTTTTTAAAGTGTTGGGCAACGAAAGCCGCCTGAAAATTTTAGGGCTACTGGCTAACCAGGAACGCAGCGTCGGTGAATTGGCTGCCCTGCTGGACTTGCGCGAACCCACCGTGTCTCATCATCTAGCCGCCATGAAGGAGCTGGACCTGGTGAATGTGCGGGCTGAAGGCAACAATCGCATTTACTGGCTCAATGCAAAAGCGTTGGAAAGCATGAGCAAGGATATTTTGTCACAGGCCAAACTGGCGGATATTGCCCCCACCGAAGGCGCCGATCGTTGGGAGCAGAAGGTTTTGAGCACGTTTGTGGAAAACGGCCGTATCATCCAACTTCCTTCCCGCCGCAAAAAACAGCTCGTCATTATGCAGTGGGTGGTAGACCAGTTTGAGTACGATGTACGCTATCCTGAAGCCGAACTAAACGAGCGCCTCAAGGAACTCAATGAAGATTTTGCCTCTTTGCGCCGCTATCTCATTGATCACCACCTAATGGCCCGCGAAAAAAACGTCTACTGGCGCATTCCACCAGAGGCAGGTGAATGAGCCGCTTGTCCGCTAGCTGGCGCACCGAGCGGCTGCACGTTACCGATGGCACTCTGGAAGACGTGCCGCAACTGATGCACATTTTTAACGCATGCAGCCACATCGAACCCTGGGACCCGACGTTTAAGATTTACCCGAAGGAAGAGTTTGCCGGGTTGGTGCAGCAAAGTTTGAAAGATGAGATGGAAAACGGCCGTTTTCAACTACAACTCTTTTGTTCAAACAACCAACCCATCGGCTACTTCCACTGCCATCACCACCAGCCACAGCCAAACGTTCTCCTCATTTCTATGTTTGTGTTGCACCCCGACTATCAAAAAGGCGGTTATGGCACGGAGCTGCTTGCCGGACTGGCCCAGCAAGCCAAAACGGCCAGCCACTGCGCCATCTGGCTGGAAGTCTTCCTCAAAAACTGGCCAGCCCTCCGCTTTTGGATCAAATCCGGTTTTACCACTATTATCGACATCGATGGCGCACCCCAGCACGACGCCACCGCCCACGCCAGCATCGTCATCGCTAAAACTTTGTAGCCACATATCGTTTGGTTAGCACCGCCAATTTGATAGCTTCCAACATCGCCAAAAGCGAAGCTGATATTTGCCGCTTGACAAAGTGTATTTCATACACTATACTATCGACATATTACTTAGTGTAATTCAAACACTTATTGTGATTTCTAAATATCAACAGAAAGGAGCCCGAAATGAGCAACCTCCCCAGTTTTTACGATCCCAGCCGCATCGGCACGTTGTACTATCCCGATGTAGCTACCATCGCCGCCGAAGCGACCAACGCTGGCCTCAAACCAGCCGTCGAGGACAAAGAAAATGTCCATCTGGTCATCATCGACATGCAGGTAGATTTTTGCCACCAAAATGGCAGCCTCTATGTGCCCGGCGCGATGGGCGACATTCAACGTACCATCGAATTTATCTACAACAATGCCGAGCGCATCACCAATATTACCTGCTCGCTGGATTCCCACCTGCCCCATCAAATCTTTCACCCAGCCTGGTGGGCCGACGAAGCGGGCAACCATCCCGCGCCATTTACGCTCATCACCTACGATGACATCAAGCAGGGCAAATGGCGGCCGCTGGTTGCGCCAGTGCAGTCTACCAACTATGTGAAGCAGCTGGAGCAAGAAGCCAAAAAGCAGCTCACTATCTGGCCTTACCACGTCATGATTGGTTCGATTGGCAATGCGCTGGACCCGGAATTGTTTACGGCCGTTCTCTACCACAGCATCGCCCGTAAAACCCAGCCCACCTGGCTCACCAAAGGCAGCATCCCGCTCACCGAGCATTACTCTATCATTCAGCCAGAGGTGCCCGTGCCCAACCACCCGATGGGCGGCAAAAACAAGCCATTCCTGGACACGCTGTCCCAGGCAGACGTCGTCGTCATCGCCGGGGAAGCCGAAAGCCACTGCGTGCTGGAAACCGTTGAAGACCTGGTCGAAGATTTCAGCAGCCAGCCCGAAGCGTTGCAGAAGATCTACTTCCTGCGTGACTGCACCTCGCCGGTGCTGCATCCAGATGTAGACTTCCACGCCATCGCCCAGGCTCGCTTCGCCGATTTTGAGAAGCAAGGCGTCAACTTCATCGACAGCACCGACAAGCTGCCATTCTAAGAAATGGGACACGGATTTTCTCTGCGTAACTCTGTGTCACCTCTGTGAATCTCTGTGTTCCGCTTTTTATCTTTAAGGAGAACAACATGACCAACAACAACGGACTTGGTAATCTAGACAATTTATTCCAATCCGCGCAAGCAGATGGTTTAACAAACAACACGATGGATTTGGTGGTTTCCAACTTGAACGGGCCAACGATGGCAACGGCCGTTGGCACGCCCCTCAACCAGCTCACCAGCAACGAAGTCACTCTGGCCATGAACATCATCGACATGAGCGGCTCCATGGGGCCACACGCCAGCGATCTTGTCACCGCCTACAACAATGAGTACCTGGCCGCCATGCTTGGCTCCAGCGCCGCCGATGACATCCTCATGAGCACCATCGTCTTCAACCAGGACGTCACCCTGCTACACGGCTACATGCCCCTCAAGGATGTACCACCGCTCAGCCGAAGCAGCTACGCGCCCAGCGGCTCCACCGCCCTCTACGATGCCGTGGCCGGTGGCTTCACCAACATGGTGCTTTATGCCCAGCAGCTGCGCCAAAGTGGTGTCATGGTGCGCTGCATCGTCATCGTCTACTCCGATGGTGGCGACAACGCTTCCAAACAGCGCGCCAAGCAAATTCGCCGCGCAGCTACCGAGCTGCTCAAGCACGAAATCTACACGCTGGCTTACGTTGGCTTTCGCAATGGGGGCATCGATCCTATTGAACTACGCCGCCTGGCTGACGAAATTGGTTTCCCCGAAGTGCTCGCCGCTGGCCTCAGCCACCAGGAACTGCGCCGCATTTTCAACCTGGTATCGCAGTCAACGGTCAACATGAGCCAACAAGGGGCAATGCCGGCAGGTATGTTCAGCTAAGTTGAGCAATAGATTGGGCCATTTTTCGATTGTAGAAGGTTGGCAACTGAAAACAAAAATGGCCCAATCTCATCACACACAGGAGTAAAAAATGTTCATCCCGCTCACAACATTACTCATCATCATTGCCATCACCTTCATGCTGGGGATGATTACCGCCTTTATTATGGTCATGAATGCCCTGGCCCGGCGGCAAAAATAAAAAACCTCAGAGGTTTGGTGAACCTCTGAGGTCTAAGCTAACAACTATATTTATTTTTGCTGCTTGTCTGAATTCCCACTTTCGCAGAAATAACAGATGATAAGCTACTAAACTTCGTCGGCGGAGTTGATGATTTGCCCCACTAAACCGTAATCAATCGCTTCCTTGGCCGACATCCAAAAGTTGCGCTCCGTGTCCTTAGTCACTTTTTCCAGTGGTTGACCAGTCTGCTCAGAGAAAATACGGTTTAAGCGCTCGCGCATCTTGATGATTTCTTCCGCTTCAATCTTAATGTCTTGCGCCTGACCACGTACGCCACCCATTGGTTGGTGCAGCAAAAAGCGGGTGTTGGGCAAGCTATACCGATTTTCCCGGTCAGCAGACGCATAGATGAGCGCACCCGCACTGGCCACCCAGCCCGTCCCCACAATTTTCACTTTTGGTTTGACAAAGCGAATCATGTCAAAAATGGTGTCGCCAGATTCCACGTGACCACCTGGAGAGTTGATGAAGATTTTGATGTCCTCATCAGAATCGGCCGCCAGCAGCATCAATTTTTCGGTAACTTCCTGCGCCAGCTTCATGTTAATCTCGCCAAAAATCGTGATGGTTCGTGTTTCCAACAGCCGATCCATCATGCTTTTCTTTGGTTTTTCCTGGTTTTCGGCCGTTTCTTGTTCGTCTTCAAATCGAATCATGGTTGTATCCTTAACTGTATGTTTTTAGCAATAGTGGGCAGAGTGTACCGCGTAAAGATTAGATTCAGGTAAACAATATTCAGTTAAAGGTAATCAGCATTCAGTCATTCAACGGATTACCGAATACTGATTACCGAATACTGATTACCAATTACTAACTAGAGGCGCAAATTCGTAAATGCCTTCAAACCAGGGTAAATGGCCGAATCGCCCAAATCGTCCTCAATGCGGAGGAGTTGGTTGTATTTGGCCACGCGGTCGCTGCGGGCGGGGGCACCCGTTTTAATCTGGCCGGTGTTCAGCGCCACAGCCAGGTCGGCGATGGTGGCGTCTTCACTTTCACCAGAACGATGGGAGGTAACGGCCGTCCAGCCATGACGCTGCACCATTTCTACCGATTTGATCGCTTCGGTTAGCGTACCAATCTGGTTCACCTTGCACAGCAGGCTGTTCGCTGCCTTGCGCTCAATGGCCATCTCAATGCGCTTCACGTTGGTTACCAGCAAGTCATCGCCCACAATCTGGATTTTGTCGCCCAGTTTTTCCATCATCAGCGCCCAGGCTTCCCAGTCGTCTTCACCCAGGCCATCTTCAATAGAGATGATGGGGTATTTGTTGACGAGGTTTACGTAGAAATCAACCATCTCTGCGCCGGTCAGCTTTTTGCCTTCGACCTTCATGTTGTACATACCGTCTTCATAAATTTCTGAGGCAGCAGGGTCCATCGCAAACATGATTTGCTCGCCCGGTTTGTAACCAGCTTTCTCGATGGCTTCCAACATCAGTTCAAAGGGTTCACTGTTGTTTTTCACGCGGGGAGCGAAGCCACCCTCGTCACCAACAGTCGTGCCGTAACCCTTGCTGGCCAGCACTTTCTTGAGGCTGTGGTAGATTTCTGCGCCCCAGCGCAGCCCTTCGGCAAAGGTAGGGGCGCCCACGGGCATAATCATGTACTCTTGCAGGTCGGTGGCCCCGGCAGCGTGCTTGCCGCCATTCATGATGTTCATCATGGGCACGGGCAGGGTGCGAGCGTAGACGCCACCCAGGTAGCGATAGAGGGGCACTTCCAGACTGTCGGCGGCAGCGTGAGCCACGGCCAGGGAGACGCCCAAAATGGCATTGGCGCCCAGATTTTTCTTGTTTTCGCTGCCATCCAGCTCAATCATGACCTGATCGATACCAACCTGGTCGGTAGCGTCCCAACCTACGATGGCTTCGGCGATATCTTCGTTTACGGCCGTTACGGCCCCTTGTACGCCTTTACCTACATAGCGACCCTTGTCGCTGTCGCGCTTTTCCCACGCTTCATGTATACCAGTGGAAGCGCCAGACGGCACAATGGCCCGGCCAAAGCTGCCGTCAAATAATTGAACTTCTACTTCTACCGTAGGATTCCCACGAGAATCCAAAACTTCTCGTCCGCGAATAGATTCTATGTAAGACATTTTCACTCCTTAGTGTATTAAACAGGAACTCATCCTATTGTTATTGTTAATTTGTGCGTTTGCAGTTACAGTGGATGCTATGGCAGACTATACAGAAGCTATCAGGTTCGGGCAAACAAAATCAACCCTAATCTGTATGCCGAATGTCATAAAATTATACCGAATGTCCTCTTGTCAATAGGGCAGCCCCCGGTTATAAATTTCTGCATATGAAACTATCTGGCAACAACCAGCCACTGGCTTCCACAAACGGGCAGGCATGAGCGAAACGATTTCCGTAGATACCAATCAGATTCACAGCTTGTGGCAAAAACTGGCTGAAGAGCTACTCAATATTTTTGATGCCCACGGGGTTTGTGCAGTGGTGGCCAACGAAACGGCCGTCTTCGCTCAAACCACCGCCGTTGTGGGCGTCAGCGATCCCCAGCGTAAATATTTTGACGTGTGGGTGTGTGATAAAGACGGCCGTATTCAGCAAACACGTTGGAACAAAGAACATGCCTCTTTTGCCAGCTTTTTGGCCGCCGGAAGGCCTATCGTCCAGGAAAAATTCAACCAGCCACCAGCCGAACTCATCCGCAGCGAACTGTGGCAAATTCCCCGCGAGCGCATTATGGCCGTGCCGCTGCCAGCGCCGGGCCGATATGCCCCCGTTACGCCTCCTGGCATTCTTTGCCTGATTGACCCCGATGACGAAATGCCGCTCACCGATCCAGACAATCTGTCTGCCCTGGCTACGCATGTCACCACGGCGCTGGATCGTGCTTATTTGCGCCAGACGGTAGACCGGCAGGACATCGAGTTTGCCGTTGTTTCCGAAATTAGCTACGCGCTCACCTCTACCCTGAGCTTGCAAAACATTTACCGGCAGCTCATGGAGCCAGTACGCCGCACACTTAACGTCGGGTCCGTCTCCGTTGGCCTCATTGACCAACCATCTGGCGACATCATTTTTGTGGATATGCTGATGGGCGATCTGTTCAAAGATTTGCCCACCATTCGCCTGAAAAAAGGTCAGGGTATTGCCGGTTGGGTCTCTGAAAATCGCCAGTCGGTCATCATCAACGATGTGTATTCCGACCAGCGGTTTTACTCGCGGGTAGATCGCCAATCGGGCTTCCAAACCAGCAACATGATCTGTATCCCGCTGCAAATTGAGGATCGTGTTATCGGTATTTTGCAGGCGATCAACAAGCAGAACGGCGACTTTAATGAGAATGATTTGCGTCTGCTGCAAGCCATTGGCGGGCCGTTGGCGGCGGCGATTGAAAATGCGAGTTTGCACACGGCCGTTCTGGCCGAAAAGCGCCGCATCGAAACCATCTTCGCCAACATGTCCGAAGGCATGATGACCGTCGATGCCGACGGCCTGATTACCCACGCCAACGATTCGCTGCTCAGCATGCTCTTCCGCAATTTGCCCTCGCTGTTAGGGCAAAAAGCGAACGACATGATTCGCTTCACCAACAGCAGCCTCAACGACTTCATGCAGCGCGTTCTCAGCGCCAGAGAAGAATATCCGCAGCTGGCCACCGAGATGATCCAGCAAGGGGGCAGCACCGTCCCCATTTTGCTCAGCGGCGCACCCATCCACGATGAAAAAGGTGTCGCCACCGAAATCATTTTTGTGTTTAGCGACCTGAGCCAAATTCGCGAAGTAGAACGACTGCGCGACGACTTCTTCCACGGCATCATCCACGAACTGCGCACGCCGCTGGCCACAATTTTGATGTACGCTCGCCTGCTGCGCGAAGGCAAAGCACAGCAAAAAGAGAAGGCCGACCGCTTCCTCGGCGTTATCGAACGAGAAAGTGACCGTCTGCAAAAGATGGTGCGCCAGATGCTGGAAGTGGTAAAAATGGAAGCCAGCGAATTCCAGCGCAGCAATGATCTGGTTAGCCTGAACGAATTGTTTGACGAAATTTTGCCCCCGCTGGCCGATCGCGCCACCGAAAAAGGGCTCACCTTCCGCCAGCGCATTACCCCCAGCATGGAACCGGTCTTGGGCAACCAGGATACCTACCATCTCATTTTCAAGAACCTGATCGACAATGCCGTCAAGTTCACCCTGTCTGGCACGGTACGCGTAGAAGCGTACCCGGAAAATGGCCAGGTCATTGTGCAAGTGAAAGATGATGGTATTGGCATTCCTAAGCAGGCGCTGCCTAATTTGTTTGGCCGCTTCTTCCGGGCGCAAACGGCCGTTGAGCGGGGCATTGCGGGCACCGGACTCGGCCTTTACATGGTCAAAGTCGCCGTCGAAAACTATAATGGCACCATTCAGGTAAAAAGCACGGCGGGCAAGGGCACCACGTTTACGGTCAAACTCCCCATCGCCGAAACATAGTATTGGGTAATTAAGTAATTGCGTAATTGCCCAATTACCAAATTACTTAATTATGTCAACACATATCTACCTCGATCATGGCGCCTCAACGCCAGTTAATCCCCAAGTTATTGAACAAATGATGCCCTTCTGGACGGAACATTACGGCAATCCCTCGTCGTCGCACGCACACGGCCGTTCCGCTGGATTTGCCCTGGACGAAGCGCGGCTGACCATCGCCCAGCTAATGAACGCGAAGGCAAAAGAGATTGTTTTCACCGGCTGCGGCTCAGAAAGCGACAACCTGGCCGTGCGCGGTGTGATGTGGACAGCGCGCAAAAACGGCAGCGGCAACCATCTCATCACCAGCGCCATTGAGCATGAGGCAGTGATTGAAACGGCCGTTCAGCTGCGCGACCATTTCGACTTCGACGTGACGATTTTAGGTGTGGATGAATACGGCCGTGTTTCCGTAGAAGACGTCGCCGCCGCCATCCGGGCCGACACGGCGCTCATTTCCATCATGGCCGCCAACAACGAAATTGGCACGATGCAGCCCATCCAGGAGATTGGCGCATTGGCCCGTGAGCACGGCATTTTGTTCCACACCGATGCAGTGCAAGCCGCCGCCACCACCCGCTGGGACATGGCCAATATGCCCATCGATTTGCTCAGCATGGCCCCGCACAAATTTTACGGCCCCAAGGGCGTCGGGATTTTGTACGTGCGGGACGGCGTTGAACTGGTTTCGGCGTTAACGGGCGGTGGGCAAGAAGACGGCCGTCGCTCTGGCACGGTGAATGTCGCTTTTGCGGTTGGCGCGGCGGAAGCGTTTAAATTAGCGCAAGAAAATGTTGACGCGCATGTGGCTCATTACACACGCCTGCGTGACCAACTCATCGCAGGCGTGTTGGCCGCCGTGCCCGCCGACGAGATCATCCTCACCGGGCACCCCATCGAGCGGCTGCCGCATCACGCCAGCTTTGCCCTCAAAAACCTCAGCGGCAACGACCTGCTGATGCATTTGGACATGGCGGGCATCAGCGCCAGCAGCGGTTCCGCCTGCAAAACTGGCGATCCCAAGCCATCTGCCATTTTAGAAATGATTGGCCTGGACCCCGCCTGGACCAAAGGCGGTTTGCGCTTCACCGTCGGCAGCCAAAACACGCCCGCCGATATTGAGCGCGTCATTCAAGCCATGCCCACCATCGTAGAAAAAGTGCGCAAAGTTAGCCAGCTTATTTCCCTGTAAGTTCCCTTCTGCATGGAACTTTAATCCCAAACGGCCGTTCCTGGCCAAAAGCGAGAACCGGTATGCTATTTCCGCAAGCCAATCCCTATCGTCAATTGGTTGATCTTTCAGGATTTTGGGAGCTGCGTTTTGACCCTGACGATCAGGGAGAACAGGCTGGCTGGGGCAACGGATTTAGCGATAGTCAGCCGGTTGCCGTGCCCGCCAGTTGGAATGACCAATTTGCCGAATGGCGCGATTATTTGGGGCCAACCTGGTACCAAACCCGCTTTGATCTGCCGTGGGGCTGGGAACCGCCACAAAAGCAGCTCACGGTGCGCTTTGGCTCGGTTAACTATTTGGCGAAGGTGTGGCTAAACGGCCGTTACCTGGGCGAACACGAAGGCGGTCACTTGCCTTTTGCCTTTGCTATTTCTCAACACGTACAGCCAGAAAACAACCTGCTGGTCGTGCGGGTTGAAGGTATCCTGGCGCCAGACCGGGTGCCACCGGGCAATCCACCGCGTGATGCGCGGCATATGTTCATGAACCAAAGCCAAAACTTCCCGCCTGCCTCGTTTGATTTTTTCCCTTTTTGCGGCATCCAGCGGCCAGTTTTGCTCACGGCGACAGCGGCAACGGCCGTTACCGATTTAACCGTCACGACAAAACTGCCGGGGCAGGTTCAGGTCCAAGCAAAGCTCACGCAAGCAGTTGCCACCACGGTGCGCTTTTCGGTAGGCGGCACGTCCGTACAGGCGGAAACGCCGGTGGAGGGAGACACGGCCGAATGTTCGTTCATCATCACCGATGCCATTTTGTGGTCACCCGAAACGCCCCATCTCTATGACCTGACGGTGGAGGTTGTACAAGACGGCGCGGTCACGGATCGCTACACGCTGCCCATTGGCATTCGTGAAATCAAGGTGGAGGGAGATGCGCTGTTGCTAAACGGCCGTCCCATTTACCTGACTGGATTCGGCCGACATATCGACTTCCCGGTGACCGGGCGCGGCTTTGTGCCAGCCGTGATTGTTAAAGATTACGCGCTGATGAAATGGATCGGGGCCAACTCCTTCCGCACCACCCATTACCCCTACTCGGAAGAAATGATGCGCCTGGCCGATCGGCTCGGCTTTTTGGTGATTGATGAGACACCCGCCGTCGGTTTGTTTTTTGCCAAAAAAGGGCTAAAGCGGCGATTGCAGCTCTGCCGTCAATATGTGGAAGAGCTGATCAGCCGCGACAAGAACCATCCCAGCGTGATCATGTGGAGCATTGCCAACGAACCGCATTCTTCGCCAGCAACGGCCGTTCCGTTCCTGCGCAATCTCTATGACTTGTGCAAAGAGCTGGACCCAATGCGCCCAGTCACCTTAACCACCTATCGC
Organism: Ardenticatenaceae bacterium; assembly: GCA_020634565.1. Taxonomy (GTDB): domain Bacteria; phylum Chloroflexota; class Anaerolineae; order Promineifilales; family Promineifilaceae; genus Leptofilum. Next base: position 51,969 of record JACKBN010000002.1, on the reverse strand, counting down.
GGGGTCGATGAAGAGTCCTTTGCCTTTTGTGATGTGATGTCGCTCAATCGCTACGCGGGCTGGTATTCGGAATCGGGGCGATTGGACGAAGGCGTGGCGAGCTTAACGGACGAAATCGACGCGATGTATGCCAAATTCAAAAAGCCCCTCATCCTGAGCGAATTTGGCGCGGATACGGTGGCTGGCCATCACGCCCACCCGCCGGAAATGTTTAGCGAAGAGTATCAGGCCGCGATCCTGGAGCAATACATCGACGTGCTGCGCCGCAAGCCGTTTGTGGTGGGTGAGCATGTGTGGAACATGTGCGATTTTAAGACCTCGCAGGGGGTTTTGCGCGTCGGGGCCATGAATCTCAAGGGCGTTTTCACGCGCGACCGCCGGCCCAAGTTGGCCGCGCATCGTTTGCGGGCACTCTGGCGGGCCGATGCAGGCAGCAACCATTAATGGAATGTAACGCGGCGCTGCGTCAAAGCATCACGGCCAATCTGGAAAATTTCACTTTCCATTCGGGCAAAACAGAGGCAGGCAAGCGGGCGGCGGCCGTGGCCATCACCATCGTGCACGTTGCACACCAGCCCACTGTGTATGACATTCCGTTTGAAGCAGGTTCGGAAGAAGATGCGGCCGTTCTCATCACCCGTCGCTCGCTGAAATTGAAAAAACATGCGGGGCAGTGGGCCTTGCCCGGTGGCCGCATCGAGGCGGGCGAAACGGCCGAAGAAACCGCCCTGCGCGAGATGGCCGAAGAGGTTGGTTTGGAATTGGGGAGGGAACGAGTAATCGGCCGTTTAGATGATTACACCACCCGCTCCGGCTTCACCATTAAACCGGTGGTGGTCTGGGGTGGCCGGGTAAACGAGCTGCAAGCCAATCCCGCCGAAGTGCAATCCATCCACCGCATTCCCCTAGCAGAGCTGCTGCGCGACGACGCGCCCATCCTCAAAAACACCCCCGAAAGCGAGCACCCTATCTTGCTCATGCCCGTGGGCACAAGCTACATCGCTGCCCCCACCGCCGCCATCCTCTACCAATTCCGCGAAGTGTGCCTCCTGGGCAAACAAACCCGCGTCGCCCACTTCGACCAGCCCTATTTCGCCTGGAAGTGAGGATGAACAGCAACGGCCGTTTTTACCATGTAGGCGAACAATTTTCTGATTGTCTGGTATAATTAGCGCATGTCAGAGCAAATTACAATTACCGTTTCCAGCAAGGTTTATCGGCGGATTTTGGCGCAGGCCAAACAAAGCCGCACCAACGTTTCTGATCTATTAAACGGCGTTGTTGCCAATGCTTTTGTGTCAGATGCGTCCGCCGAGACCCCTGCGCAGGAAAAAATGTTACGCGAAGTTGAGGCGTATAAGAAGATGCACGCTCAACTGGCAAGCCAGTATGCGGGTCAATTTGTGGCCATTCACAACGGCCAAGTTGTTGACCATGATGCTGATAAAGATGCTTTATTCTTTCGCGTAAAGCAGAATTTTCCGAATGAAATTGTTTTACAAAGGCAAGTCTTGGAAAATCCTGATCCGGTTTTGCACTTCCGTTCACCCCGCTTCCAGCAACTATGAGCGCACAGTTTGAGTATGATCGCAGCTACCTGCCGCCAGCCCCAGTCGTCACGCTGACGGTGGATGGTTATTCTGATGATGCACAACCCGCCACGATTCAGGCAATGGTAGATTCTGGTGCAGATGGGACAATGTTGCCAACGGCCGTTCTCACCCAAATCCAGGCCAGCTATGTGGATTCCGTCCGTATGAGCGGTGTCACAGGCATGGTTGAACGACGGGATCGCTACCGGGTGCGCCTCCAAATCGGCGATATCGTCATCAAGGGGATTGATGCTGTCGCTGTTGAATCAGAGACTGAAGGATTGATTGGCCGGGACGTTTTGAATCAGCTGGTTGTGACCCTCAATGGCTTAGCAGCAGAGCTCACAGTTGCCGATCTATAAAGTTTCAAACTACGTGGCAAATGCCCTTCAACCATTACCATTGTTGAGCAATTCTGCCATTCCGATCAACTTCTAATTGATTTGGCAAACCATATTAGCTTATTATGCAAAACACAGAAATCAAGATTCAAGGGCAAGTACAGTATTCAGACTGGATTCAGATCGTGTTAAGAAATTTTCTGATTTCTTTGATTGCAAACTTACTACAGCGTAACTTAAAGAATTCATAATCTGTTGTGCGTTTTGGCCAAAATAGATAAGCTGGGTTGATGAAAAAGCAACATATCCAACTTAATGAAACAGAACGGACACAACTTGAAAAATTGTTAAAGCAGGGCAGTTTGCCTGCCCGTAAATTCAAACGAATTTTAGCTCTTCTTGAGCTAGACCGTGGTTGCACCTTTACAACTGTAGCCCAAACCGTTGGCGCAACGTTACAAAGCGTCTCTACCTGGGCCAGTAAATATCGAGAACTGGGTCTTGCTGGCCTGGATGACAAAGTCATACCAGGTCGTCCCGTTACGATAAGTGGAGAAGAACGGGCCAGGATTACCGCGTTAGCTTGCAGCGATGCACCAGAAGGGCACGGTCAGTGGTCATTGCGTTTGTTGGCTGAGAAAGCAGTTGAATTGGAGTTAGTGGAAGAGATTTCCCACACCCATGTCAATCGTATTCTCAAAAAAACGAACTCAAGCCACACCTGAAACGCTGTTGGTGCATTGGCAAGATAACCAGTCGCTTTTTGGCCCACATGGAGCAGATTCTCTGGTTGTATGCGCTGCCCTATGACCCAGATTATCCCGTTGTTTGTCTGGATGAACGTCCCTGCTTTCTCATTGGCGACATCGTCGAGCCCATCGCTATGCAAACCGGTCAAGTTCGTAAAGAACATTATGCCTACGAAAAACTGGGGTCCTGCGCTCTGTTTGCCGCCATTGAACCCTTAACCGGTCAGCGTATTGCTCAGATTCACAAGCAGCGGCGGAAGAAAGAGTTTGCCTCGTTTTGTCAGGCAGTAGCTGCGCATTATCCAGAGGCAGTCAAGATTCGCTTGGTGTTGGATAACTTGAATACCCACAACACCAGTGCATTTTATGAGAACCTGCCTGCAGATGAGGCGCTTGCGCTGGCACAGCGGTTTGAGTTTTTCTACACACCCAAATCGGCCAGTTGGCTCAACATGATTGAGATTGAATTCTCAGCTTTGGCCCGTTTATGTTTGAATCGCCGGATACCAACGATGGAGCAATTGGAGTCGGAATTGATAACACTTGTGGCTGAAAGGTCAGCCAAGCGAATCAAGATCAACTGGCAGTTTTCCATTGCGACCGCGCGTGAAAAGCTAAATTCTCATTATTCAATTGTTAATGGTGCGAATGTCAAATTCAAGAAAGTTGAACTTCTTTAGGTTACAGAGTACTTACTCATTTCTATTGGTTTTTCTTGGTATATTAAAATAAATGATCCATCAAAGTACTCTGCCTGTTTAGGCTTTTGGATATTTACTATAAGTTCAATTGTCTGGGTTTTGATCTTAAGTCTATTAACGATTTTCACGCTTCATGTTTTTAAAAGACAGCATGTATTTGAACCGATGAATGGTTTGACAACCTCCGAAGAAATAAGGATTACTCAAGCAAGTTTAAATCAGACAATAAATTGGAAGAGATACGTAAAATTCAAAAAGTTTTCGAAATCATTACTACTTTATGATTCACCTTACTCATTTCATATTTTTCCAAAACATATTTTTGAAGGTGAAGAAGATTGGAAAAAATTTGTCGATTTGGTGAAAGTCCAGATTAACGAAAATAAAAAAAATAATTTATGATCCTCAATAATTCAAAAAAACGTGTGGTAGTGGCGATGAGCGGCGGGGTGGACAGCTCCGTGGCGGCCGCGCTGCTGGTGGAGCAGGGCTATGAGGTCATCGGGATGATGATGCGCCTGTGGAGCGAGCCGTCGAGCGGTGCGACAGCACCCGCCAACCGCTGCTGCACCCCAGACCAAATGGCCGACGCGCGGCGTGTGGCGGGCCTGCTGGGTATCCCGTTCTACGTAGTGGACGTGCAGGACCATTTCCGGCAGACGATTGTGCAATTTTTTATTGATGAGCACGCATACGGCCGTACCCCCAACCCCTGCATCGAATGCAACCGCCAAATCCGCTTCACCCACCTGCTGGAACGCGCCCTCGCCCTAGACGCCGACTATCTGGCGACTGGCCATTACGCCCAGGTGGTGAACACACCAGACGGCTACCAGCTGCGCAAAGGATTAGACCCCAACAAGGACCAATCTTACGTCCTGCACGTGTTGGATCAGGAAAAATTAGGCAAAGTGCTTTTCCCCATCGGCGGCTACACCAAGCCAGAGGTGCGCGAACTGGCGCAAAAGTTTGGCCTACCCGTCGCCAGCAAGAGCGAGAGCCAGGATTTGTGCTTCCTCGGCGACGGTGATTATCGTCGCTTCCTCAACGAGTACAGCCAAAAAGCAAGCCAGCCCGGCCCCATCCTCACCAGCAGCGATGAAGAACTGGGCCAGCATGAAGGGCTGCCCTTCTACACGATTGGCCAACGCAAGGGGCTGGGCATCTCGGCCAGCGAACCGCTATTTGTGCTGCGCAAGGACGTGACGCGCAACGCGCTCATCGTCGGGCCAAAGTCTGAGCTGGGGCAGCAAATTCTGATTGCCCGCGACGTGAGCTGGATCGACGGCAATCCGCCGCAGCGGCCCATTTCGGCCCAGATTAAAATTCGCTACAAGGCCAAAGGTATTGCGGGCGAAGTGGTGGATTTGGGCAACGGCCGTTCCCAAGTCACCTTCCACGAACCCGTTTTTGGCGTTACGGCGGGACAAGGGGCTGTCTTTTACGATGGTGATGTTTGCCTGGGCGGTGGCATTATTGCCGATGGAGTGAATATGTTGGATGAAACGGCCGTTTCTCAACAAACATCCCCCTCCCTTGAACTGGCCCATATTCAGGTGCTTTCATGACGGTTGCTGCCTCTGGACTCATTCTCGGTTTTCTGCTGGCCACGGCGTACGGCGCCGGTTTTCACTTTTTGCTCGGTGGCCCGGCGCGACGCATCATCCTGTATCTGGTGGCTGCCTGGATTGGCTTTGCCATTGGTCATTTTGTAGGCGACTTGATCAACCTCAACTGGCTGCGCCTGGGGGCATTGCAGCTGTTTAGCGCCAGCGTAGGGGCGTGGCTTGCCCTCATTTTGAGTTGGTGGCTGGCTGGAGATACGGCCGTAAGCGAGTAACCCATCGTGGCCCCCCACAACCAAGACAATCGAAGTCTGGCACCGCCTCCTCAAAAATATCTTTACCCTCTGTGGCAAAAATTAAGCTAAATATGAAACCGATCGCCTTACTACTTTGAAGCCACTACGCTTTAATGCTATACTTGCCTCTGGATTTCCAACAAAACCCGTAATCAGGAGCGAAACATCCACCAGTGGATAGTAGCAATATCGTAAACACGCCTGGCACAATGCCAGAACAAAAAAAACTTATATCTGTAAAGCCCGTTTACATTGTTTTGGCCGTGATTCTGGTCATCGCCCTGCTAGGTGGGGCGGTTTGGGGCATTGTCTGGTTAGCCAGCACGCAGGCCGCCGCCATCGAAGCGGTGCGCGACGTGCTGCTTATCGCCCTGGCGCTGGAATCCTGCCTGTTTGGCGTGGTGCTGCTGTTCATGCTGTTGATGATCATCCGCCTCGTCAACATGTTGGAATTTGAAATCAAACCAATCTTGGAAAAAACCAATGAAACCGTGGGGACCATTCGCGGCACCACCACATTTGTGAGTAAAAATGTGGTCAAACCGGTCACCGAAGCCCGTGTGCAAATGGCCGGTCTGCGCCAGGCGCTAAAATCGCTGTTTGGCAATCCGCGCAACAATATTCCCCGCTAACGCTACGTATAATTTTGGGAGAAAGACGATATGAGTGACAATTCGAATGATCTCGGTGCATTTTTAGCAGGATTTGTTATTGGCGGCCTTGTGGGTGCCGCTACCGCCATTATTTTGGCCCCGCAATCTGGTCAGGAAACCCGCAGTCAACTTGCCAACAAGAGCAACGAGCTGTTGCAATCCGGTGGAGCCAGAGTGCAACAAGTTCGCGAATCCGCGGGCTCTTTTAGCCAGGAATATTTGGATAAGGCAGGTTCCGCGCTTACTAGCACTCGCCAACAGGTACAAGATGTTGGGGGACGTGTGCAGGAACAGGCGCGAATCGTGTTGGACAAAGGCAAAGAACAGGCTTCCCAAATTACCAATCGCAACAACGTTGAAGAGGCCAACGGAAGCGAGGGGTAAACGGCCGTTTCCACCCATTGTTGCCAACGCCACAGCCATTTTGCTTTCCTTTACATTCGCTAAACCATTTAGTCTGTAACCGCATAACGTTTGGCTCTGGCAACCAATACATCGTTGCCAACCATTTGCAGACAGGCGTCTCCCATCCGGAGTCGCCTTTTTGCATGTATAAGCCAAAAGGAATTTGTCTAACAACAGTCACGTATTTGGCTTTTTACACAACAACCCACCATGACCCAAATTTCACTCGTCTCTATCACAGAGCTGCTTAACCATCTACCAAACGGGCAAACAGCCCAACAGGTAAAACGGGCCTATGAATTCGCCCAAAACAGCCACAACGGCCGTCAGCGCGAATCGGGTGAGCTCTTCATCGAACACGATCTGGCTGTCACCCAAACCATGAGCAAGCTGGGGGTAGACACACCCACCCTGGTAGCCAGCATGCTGCACGACAGCCTAATGCCCCATACCGGCCAAACGCTAGAAACGATTCAACGGCAGTTTGGCGAAGAACCCGCCGCGCTCATCGAAGGTTTGGAACATCTCTACGCCTACGCCAGCGAGGAGCAGTATAAGAAGCACCGCGACCCGGAAGCCGATCGCAAAACATTGGAAGGGGTGCGGCGCGCCGTTCTGGCCATCATCGAAGGCGATATCCGCGTTATCCTCATCCGCATGGCCGACTGTTTGCAAGACTTACGCAAAGCCAGCAATCTACCCCAAGAGCAGCGCCAGCACATCGCCAACGAAGCGATGAATATTTACGCGCCGCTGGCCAATCGGCTGGGCATCTGGCAGCTAAAGTGGGAGCTGGAAGATCTGGCTTTTCGCTATTTGCAGCCAGAAAAATACAAAGAGATTGCCAGCCAGTTGGCCGCACGGCGGGCCGAACGGATGGAAAATATCGAGGACGCGGTCCTGCGATTAGAACGTGCCATTCGCAACAGCGGCTTAAAAGGGTCGGTAAGCGGCCGTTCCAAACATATCTACTCCATTTACCGCAAAATGGTGCGCAAACAGCTCGACTTCGACCATATCTTTGATATTCAGGCGCTACGCGTCATCTTGGAACCAGGGGATATTGAAAGCTACAGCAAAAAATCTATCAAAGAAAAAGAGGAAGAGGATCGCCATCTTTGCTACCAGGCGCTGGGTCTGGTGCATAGCCTGTGGCAGCCCATCCCGCGTGAGTTTGATGATTACATCGCTGCGCCCAAGGCCAATGGCTACCAATCGCTGCATACGGCCGTTATCGACACCGCCACAGGCGAAAACCTGGAAGTACAAATCCGCACCCGCCGCATGCACGATGAAGCAGAAAAAGGAGTGGCCGCCCACTGGGCCTACAAAGAAGAAGGCGGCAAGGTGGCCAGCTCTGTTAAAAAGCGCATCGACAATTTGCGCGAGCTGCTGGCCACGCTGCGGGACGATTCCCGCGGAGATGATGACGACGACCTGCTAGAAAATGAAATTCTGGCCGATCGCATCTACGTTTTTACCCCGAAGGGGGATGTGATTGACCTGCCATCTGGCGCCACGCCCATTGATTTTGCCTACGCCATCCACACCGAGGTCGGCCATCGTTGCCGCGGCGCGCGGGTAAATGGCAAGATGGTGAGCCTCGATTATGTGCTCAAATCCGGCGAGCGCGTCTCGATTTTAACGACCAACCGAGGTGGCCCGAGCCGCGACTGGATGAACGGCAGCCTGGGCTACACGGGCAGCGCTCGCACCCGCAGCAAAATCCGCCAATGGTTCCGCAATCAGGAGCGAGAGCAAAACATCACGCAGGGCCGCGAGGTGGTAGAGCGTGAACTGCGTCGCCTGGGTCTGGCTGACACCTACACAGTCTCTGACATCGCCCAGTCGCTGAAGTTTGACGACGAGGAGCAGTTCCTGGCCAAAGTCGGTTTTGGCGACATTCAAAGCCGCCAAATCAGCGGGGCCATCGCCTTAATGGAGAAAAATCTGCACCCGGACGACGAATTACGGCCGTTGCTCCTGCAAACCCCGCCGAAAAAACAAGGGCTCACCATCACCGGCGTGAGCGGCCTTCATACCCGCATGGCCAAATGCTGCCAGCCCATCCCGCCGGAACCGATCCAGGGTTTTATCACGCGCGGTCAAGGCGTCACCATTCACCGCGCCGATTGCAAAGAGATAATAAATACCACAGAGCCGGAGCGGCTGATTACCGTGGAATGGGGAGATGATTCGGCCGTTTACCCCATCCCGATTGTGCTTAAAGCGTACCGGCGGCCCAACATTATCGAAGAAATCGTGGCCATTCTGCGCGGGCAGCGCATCAACACGCCCAAAACAAAAACCACCGCCGTGGGCAACATCATGACCATCTCGTTGATTGTAGAAATAAAAAGCCTGGAGCAGCTCAACTGGCTGCTGCAAAAGCTGGAGTCGCTACCCAACGTCATCGAGGCGCACCGGCAGCGCTGGTAATCATTCTTTTTTGAATTAACCCATTTTTATCTGTAATGGAACGTATCATCATTGTTGGCACAAGTGGCTCGGGTAAAACAACGCTGGCACAGCAGCTTGCTGTCCAGCTCAACTACCCTCACATCGAGTTGGACAGTTTGCATTGGGGGCCAAACTGGACCGAAGCGCCTGATTTTCTGGAAAAGGTGGACCGGGAAACGCAACGGCCGTTTTGGGTGATAGACGGCAATTACAGCAAATCCAGCCACATCTTTTGGCCGCGCGCCGACACAATTATCTGGTTAGATTATCCGGTTTGGGTGAATTACTGGCGCATGGTTCGGCGGACCATGCAGCGTGTCTTTGGGCGAGAAGTGTTGTGGAACGACAATCGCGAATCGTTCCGCGAGCAATTTTTGTCTAAAGAATCTTTATTTGTCTATATTTACCAGACGTACCGCCAGCGGCGGCAAAAGTACCACAAGCTGATGCACAGCGAGCAACACCCGCAGCTTAGCTGGATTCACCACCGCTCGCCGCGCGAGACGAAGCGCTGGCTCAAACAGTTGCCGCGCTAAGCCTCTGCCTGCACCACGCCCATCTCGTCCAGCTGTACTGTTTCGTCCCCATCCGGCGTTTTTAGCGTCAGCCGCCACGTTTTTAGCTCAAAGCGAAACTCCTGCATCGTCTCGTCGGGCGTTTCAGCATTGGTGACCAGATGGCCCCAAACGGCCGTCTCATCCCGCCCCCGTAATCTCAAACTAGCACTGTGCCAGCGGCAATAATAAACCAAAGCTTTCATTCTTCAATCGCCTCGTACTGCTCAAAAATGCGCCGGTAAGCCACAGAACGCTCCATCAGCTCATCATGCGTGCCCACCGCTTCCATACGCCCCTTACGCAGCACCACCACCTTGTCAGCCCAGCGAATCTGCGACAGCCGGTGCGTAATCAAAATCGTCGTCTGGTGGGCAGCCGCCTGCACAATCGCCTGCTGGATCTGGTCCTCCGTGGCGCTGTCCACCGCACTGGTAGAATCATCTAAAATAAGAATGCGCGGCCGCGTCAGGAAGGCTCGCGCCAACGCCAATCGCTGCCGCTGCCCCCCAGAAAGCGTCACGCCGCGCTCCCCAATCACCGTCTCGTATCCATCCTTAAAGTGGAGGATGAAGTCGTGCGCCTGGGCCGCTTTGGCCGCCTCTTCAATCATCTCTTGCGTGGCATCAGGACAACCAAAAGCAATGTTCTCCCCCACCGTGCGCGAGAACAAAAAGATGTCCTGCTCAATAATCGAGATTTGCCGCCGCAGCGCCGCCAGGTTCCATTCTCGCACATCAATGCCGTCTATGAGGAGACGGCCGTTTCCCACATCATAAGTCCGGTTAATCAGCTTGGCCAGCGTGCTCTTGCCCGAGCCCGTTTGCCCCACAATCGCCACCGTCTGCCCCGGCACAATGCTAAAATCAATGTCTTGCAGCACTGGCGCGTCTGCCACATAGCCAAACGTCACGTTTGCAAACGTCACCGCGCCCTCAATTTCCGCCTGGTGGCCAGAGGCATTTTCATCCAGCAGCGTTTCGGTATTCATGAGCTCCAAAATGCGCCGCGCCCCAGCCAGGCCCAACGACACCCGTGAATACGCCAGCAGCGAAATAAAGGTGGGGAAGCCAAACAGCGCCAACAGCCCCATGTACCCCACCACATCTCCAACATCAATTTGCCCCAGATTAAACAGGTAAAGGGCGTGCATAAAGCCCAATCCCTGGGTGATACCCAGCAGCAGCAGCGGCAAAAAGCGGGCTTCGATTTTACCCTGCTCCACCGCCGCATCCCGGTAGCTGGAAGCGTGGTTGTTAAACAGGCCAATTTCCTGAGTTTCCTGGGCGGTGCTTTTTACCAGCTCAATGCCATCAATGGCTTCAGCGAGACGGCCGTTTAAAGTCCCAAACGAACGCCGCACCCGATCTGCTATCCCTTGCAATACGCGCAAATAACGCACAACCGCAAAAATATAGGTTACAATGAAAAACAACGGTGCCGCCACCAACTGTAAATGGTAACTTGGCGCCACCAGCAGCGGCATAAACATGAAATTGAGCGAACCCGCCACCAGGTTCACCCCAGGATTCATTAGCAGGTTCACTTCATGCACATCGTTCGTGGCCCTGGCCATCGTATCGCCCACCGGCTGCGAATCATGGAATGCGGTGCTCTTGCCCAGCAAGCTGATGTACAGCTCTTCACGCATATCACGCTCAAGCCGCTCGCCCATCACCGCACTAGAGAAATTGCGCCCCAGCTGCAACACCGCCCGCACCGTCTGGCTACCAATCACGCCCAGCGCCACCAAACCAATGGTGCGCAAATCGGCAGGCGACGCCAAAGCCGCATCAAACGCCACACCAATTAGAACCGGAACCAACGCCGCCAGCGCCGCATTGCCAAAGGCCCCGATAAACATGCCGGCAATTAATAACTTATGGTGCGAAAGGTGGGATAAAACCCAGCGACTGGTGGTACTTTGGTCAGTGTGCTGTGATCTATTAACGTCAAATTCACTCAAAATTCGATCTCTTTGCTTTAGGATGCACCTATCAATTTAACATCAAATATTATTTCCGTTGTCTTCAAGCGTAACCTTGCATCCCAGCCACGACAACAACAGATTTGTTCATTCACTGGTAGTTCTATGAGCATTCAAAATTCTTTAATTAATGAAAATCGTTGGGCGCAATCTGTGGCTCCCGAAATGCCCAAAAGTCATTATCGCACACAGCAGACGTTTAAGCACCTGGCACAATTTTCTCGCCCAACGGAGGGCAGCATCGATATGAAGCGCGTACTCATCATAGGCTCTAGTGGCTCTGGAAAATCCACTCTAGCGCGCCAACTCGGATCAAAATTAGAACTACCAGTCATTCACCTGGATCGTCATTATTGGCATCCCGGCTGGGTGGGCACGCCGCAAGAACTGTGGCAGCAAACCGTCAGCCGCCTGCTGCAGCGCGACAACTGGATTATTGATGGCAACTATCGTGGCACGTTGCCCATGCGGCTAAAAGCGGCCGATTCTGTGGTTTTCCTGGATTTACCCCCCTGGATTTGCGCCATGCGCGCCGTCAAACGCCGGATTCAATATCACAGACGTCCCCGCCCCGATATCGCTGAAGGGTGTAAAGAGCCGCTGTTCGATCCGCAGCTTTTCCAGTTTATTCGCCACGTGTTGAGTTATCCCGATCGGGCCAAACCGTATGTGATGCAGCAGTTAAACACCATTGCCAGTGACAAACACGTTGTGCTGCTAAAATCGCCCCGCGATGTCGATAATTTCTTGAGCGCTCCCCTGGATTTTCCTTCGTTGAAGCTCATTCACAGCCGGCAAATGTCCGCCAGTAAACCACAAGTCGCTCGCGTCCCTATGGATTAAAGCAGAACTGTTTGTTGCACTGTATAAACTGGCCCAGACGGCCGTAATTCACTCTGCATCAGCTGAACGGCCGTAACCCCAAACCCCACTTCCTCCAACTTAGTATCCCAATTAAGACCACGAACCTGCTGCGGATCCTTGACACGCCCCAGCGTGAGATGGGGATTGTATGACCATTTCTCAGGCGACCAGCCCGAGGCCACCACCCACTCCTCAATGTCTGCCTGCATTTTTCGCAGCAGCGTCAAATCCCCCGCCAACCCCGCCCACACCACGCGCGGCCGTTTCTGGTTAGGGAATGCTCCCACGCCGCCCAGCTGCAATTGAAATGGTTGGTGTCGCGCTACCAGCTCGGCGAGCTCCCGCTGCAAATCGGGCAGTTGAGAGACGGCCGTATCGCCCAAAAAGCGCAGCGTCAAATGCATCTGCTCGCGCGTCACCCAACGGACCGCCCGGTTTGGCACATTTTCGGAGAGGGCAACGGCCGTTTCCATCAGCACATCCTTCACCTTCTCCGGCAAATCAATCGCAATAAACAGTCTAATCGTTTCATTCATGCCCCCATTTTACACAAGATAGCACGCAGATGACGCTGATTTTTCTTGAATCCGCGCTCATCCGCGTCCCAAAATGTGACACGAATGCAAAAATCGTGTCTAACCAAACGCATGACCGCTGCAACGTTTGCGCCCCATTCGCGTAAACAGAACCGAGCGGCCCGTGTAAGAAGCGCTGCTTCACTGTTTGGATTTTGCAACGAATGAATTGGACCACTGAACAAATATTGGGTCTGGCACCTGATCAATTTACCCTCCGCGCCGGGCGTGGCCTGGCGGAGCCGCAAAAATGGCTCGCCTTACATCACGATGGCGATGTCGTTTGGGGCATTCATCCGAACGGCCGTAACAACAGTGGCGAAACGGCCGTTTACCTGCCCACCTTCAGCTTCATCTGCACCTGCAACAGCCGCAAAGCCCCCTGCCGCCACAGCCTGGCCCTGCTGCAACTTTGGCAGCAACAAGCTACCCAATTCAGCCCGAAGTCGCCCAAGCGCAACCTCACCGCCTGGTCCAAACGAGAACAGAGCAAACCGCAACGGGCCAACGGCCGTTCCCAACCCAACAATCTAATGCAACTCAAAATCGGGCTAGATGCTCTGGAACTGTGGCTGCTCGACATGGTGCGCCACGGCCTGGCCCAACTGCCCGAACGCCCCAAAGCATACTGGGACACCATGGCCGACCGCCTCATCGACGCCCAGGCCATTCCCCTGGCACAAACCATCCGCCGTCTGGCCCAGCTGCCCAAAGCCCAACCCGACTGGCCCGAACAAATCCTGCAAGAAATCGGCCGTCTCTACCTCATCATTCAGGGTTTCCATCAATTTGAGCAGCTGCCCACCACCACCCAAGCTGATTTGCAAACGGCCGTTGGCTGGCTGCCCAGTTCTACAGAAGATCCCCCCATTAACGATAGCTGGCTGGTACTGGGACGACAGCAAGAACCGGCAGGCAGCCACACTCGCCACACTGCCTGGCTGTGGGGGCAAGAAAGCCAGCGCATTGCCCAACTCATCGACCTGAGCCGCAGCGCCGTGCCCGAAGGCCGCTGGCTGCCGACAAACACCGTCTGGCAAGGCGCACTTTGCTTTGCCCCCAGCGGTTCACCGCAAATCGCCACCCGCCACGGCCAATTACAAGAGATTGACTCCCCAGCCATCACACCCACTGGCTTTGGCACGATTCGGGACGCTACGCAGGCGTACGGCCGTTCCCTGGCCGTCAATCCGTGGCTGGCAGATTTCCCCATGCTGCTGCAAAACGTCCAGCCCAAACCCACCGAATCCGGCTGGCAATTGGCAGACCCAAGCGGCACCTGGCTGCCGCTGCCAGAGAAATTCAACCACGGCTGGCATCTGCTGGCGCTGGCGGGCGGCCATTTTCACCTGACAATTTTTGGGGTGTGGAACGGCCGTTTCTATCACCCCCTCTCCGTCAACATCCAGCAAACTTGGCAAGACATCCACATCTGGCGAGGAGTCAAATGACCGCCTGGAACGACACCATCAAAACTGCACTCCTGGGCACCAACCGGGCCAAGCTGCCCACATTGCCCGGCAACAACGCCCTCGGCCAACTGCTCACCCAGCTGCCGCCACAGGAAGATGCCGCCAGCTTACTGACCGTGGCAGGTACCGTCGCCCTGCACCAGCAAACCGGCTGGCAGCCCCGCCAGAACGCACCCACTCCACCCACCACAAACCCGCCTGATTTGCCCGTTTGCCAGCCGCACATCGCTTACCAACTGGACGCACTGCTAGAGGGCACACAGGCGCTGCTGCTGCCCGAAATGCTGGAGGCGTTGGCCCAAACTGGCCACCGCGCCCCGGAATTTTTGCTGCCCAGCTTGCTGGATAAAGGGAAAAAGCTGTCGCAGGCGCGCCCGGCTATCCTGCTCGTGCTGGGCCAGCGTGGCCGCTGGCTGGCAGAGCAAAACCCGGATTGGCAGTACGCCTCACCAAAAGTAGAACATTGGGTAAAGCTTTTGGAAATGTGGGAAACGGCCGTACCCGTTCAGCGCCACGCCCTGCTGCGCCAACTGCGCGCCACCCATCCCAAACTCGGCCGCCAAATCCTGGAACGCACCTGGAAAAACAACAGCGGCCTCGTGCGCAATCAGGCCATCAAAACGCTGGACGTCAACTTAAGCATGGACGATGAACCATTTTTGGAAGCGGCGCTGGACGACCGCGATCATCTGGCCCGCCGCGCCGCCGCCGATTTGCTGGCCAAGCTGCCCCAATCCCGCCTCGCCCAGCGCATGACGCAGCACGTTGCAGGCATCCTCACCTGGACGCCCAACCACGAGCGAGCCATCACCGTCCGCCTACCCAAAGCCATCACACCCGCCATGCTGCGCGACGGCATTCCCACCTTCAAACCAGAAGAAAAAGGGAAAGTGCAATCTCGCCTGCTGACGCAAATCATCAATCGCGTACCGCTCAGCTATTGGACCGAAACGTGGCAAAAAACGCCTGCTGAGATTGTCCACGCCGCGCTGAATAGCGGCTGGCCACGCACGCTCATCGCCGGTTTCAGCACCGCCGCCATTCGCCAAAACGAAGCTGCGTGGGCCGAGGCAATCATCCTGGCCAACGAATTCAACACCTCCACCGGGCGGCTAATCCCGGTACTACCTGCCGACCGCTGCCACGTGTTGGTGCTGCAAGCCGCCAAGCAATCGACCAGCTTGCAGCGCTCACAACCGCTGTTCGTATTTTTACAGCATTGGCAGCAGCCCTGGCCCACCGAACTGGGCGAATTCTGGCTAGATATGTTTGCCCAACATTTGCAACAGTTCAAAGAAAAGGCACCCGATCCCACGCTCAACAATATTTTCAAGCGCTTTGGCCAAAAGTGTGACCCGCAATTGGCGGATACGGCCGTTACCAAACTCACCACCATCCCCGATCTCAACAACGCCTGGGAAAAAACCGTCAACCTACTCTGCGAAACCCTCCTACTCCGCCGCAACCTTTTAGCAGAAATACACCGCTTGAATGTTGACCATTGAACTTATTAACCGCGGAGAACGCGGAGAACGCCGAGTTTTTCCTTTTTTCTCTGCGCTCTCCGCGCCCTCTGCGGTGAAAATTTAGGAGAAGATTATGGAATCAATCTTACGCGCCCACGCTGAGCAGCAGTTTGCCGCCGAGCTTTACGAACTGGAACAGGCCGACCGTCGCCCCCGCCCCACCAACTGGCGGCTATCCCCCTGGGCGTTGGCCACCTATATTTTAGGCGGCACGCTGGACAACGGCTTTGAAATCGCGCCAAAATATATCGGCAACGGCCGTCTCATCGAAATCGCCATCGCCACCCTCACCACCGACCGCGCCCTGCTGCTCATGGGCATCCCCGGCACCGGCAAAACCTGGGTCTCCGAGCACCTCGCCGCCGCCATTTCTGGCGACTCGACATTGCTGGTTCAAGGAACGGCCGGAACCAGCGAAGAAGCGATTCGCTATGGCTGGAACTACGCCAGCCTCATCGCCAAAGGCCCCACGGCCGAAGCGCTGGTTCCCAGCCCTGTCATGGTCGCTATGCGCAAGGGGCAAATCACCCGCGTCGAAGAGCTCACCCGTATCCCCGCCGACGTGCAGGACGCGCTCATCACCATCCTGTCCGAAAAGCTGCTGCCCATCCCTGAGCTGAACCAGGAAGTGCAGGCGATCAAAGGGTTCAACGTCATCGCCACTGCCAACGACCGCGACCGCGGCGTCAACGACCTCAGCAGCGCCCTCAAGCGCCGCTTCAACACCGTCGTCCTGCCCCTGCCCGCCACCGCCGATGAAGAAGTCACCATCGTGCAGCAGCGCGTCCACAGCCTGGGCCAGGCGCTGGAACTGCCTGCCGAACCACCCGCGCTGACGGAAATTCGCCGCGTCGTCACCATTTTCCGCGAACTGCGCCAGGGCATGACCGAAAACGGCAAAGCCAAGCTCAAGTCGCCCAGCAGCACGCTCAGCACCGCCGAAGCAATTTCCGTTATCAACAGCGGACTGGCGCTGGCCGGGCATTTTGGCGATGGCACCCTCCGCGCCGGAGATTTGGCCGCCAGCCTCACCGGGGCCATCGTCAAAGACCCCATCCACGACACCGTCATCTGGCGCGAATATCTGGAAACGATTGTGCGCGAACGGGATGATTGGGGGGATTTGTATCAGGCGTGTCGCGCTTTAGTTTGACAAGATGACAAGGTGAAGGGCTGACAAGGTGACCGATGATTTTTCACCCTGTCACCTTGTCACCGGGTCACCTTGTCATTTTTGCAGATTAGAACCAGAAATGAACCCACCTAATTATTTGCACCTCTTCCCCATCCGCCACCACGGGCCGGGTTCGGCGCGGGCGCTGCTGGACGCGCTGCGCGACTTGCAGCCGGACGCCATTTTGGTGGAAGGGCCAGCGGATGCCAACGAAATTATTCCCTGGCTGGGGCATGAAGATATGGAGCCGCCGATTGCCCTGCTGGTGTATCGCCCCGACAAGCCAGAGGCAGCTGGCTCCTACCCGTTTGCCGAGTTTTCACCGGAATTTCAGGCGCTGCGCTATGGCTTGCAGCACAACATCGTCACTCGCTTTTTTGATTTGCCGCAGTCGGTCATGCTAGCCCAATCCGCCAAACCGATGATGCCGGATACGGCCGTCTTCCAACAAATTGCCTCGGCAACGGGACATGAAGATTACGAACGTTGGTGGAACGCCCTCATCGAGCAGCGCCAAAATCAAACCGACCTGTTCGCTGGCATTCTGGAACTCATGCACGCCATGCGCACCGCTGCGGAAGAAACGCCGCCAAGTGACATGGATGAGAAAACGGCCGTTTCCCAGAAATTAGCTCAGCAGCGCGAAGCCCACATGCGCCGCGCCATCCGCCAAGCTTACGTCGAAGGCTGTAGGCAGATCGCCGTCGTCTGCGGCGCATGGCACGCCCCCACCCTATGCGATCTGGACAACAAAGCCGATGATGATGCACTGCTAGAAAATCTGCCAAGCGTGGCCGTAGAAACGGCCTGGGTGCCGTGGACATACGGCCGAATCTCGGCCACCACTGGCTACGGCGCAGGCATTCGCGCCCCTGGCTGGTACCATCATTTGTGGCAGATGGGGCAGCAGCAGGCCACGCCCACGCAGATGAGCATCAACTGGCTTAGCCATGTCGCCCAGCTGCTGCGCGACCAGGATTTGGACGCCTCGTCGGCCCACATCATCGAGGCGGTGCGGCTGGCAGAATCGCTGGCGGCGCTGCGCGGCTTGCCCGCCCCCGGCCTGCCGGAGCTAAACGAAGCAACCCAAACCGTGCTTTGTTTTGGCGATGCCGCGCCGATGCAGCTGATTCAAAAGCGGCTCATCATCGGCGAGCGGATGGGCGCAGTGCCACCGGACTCACCCATGATTCCGCTCCAGCGGGACCTGCACCAGCAACAGCGCCGCCTGCGCCTGCATCCCGAACCGGAACCCACCACGCTCAATCTGGATTTGCGCACCGACACCCACCGCGAACGCAGCCAATTGCTGCACCGGCTCAATCTGCTCAACGTGCCCTGGGGCAAAATCACCCCCATTCGCGGCCAGACTGGCACCTACCAAGAGGTGTGGCAGCTGGCCTGGAAGCCAGAATTTGTGGTGCGGGTAATCGAGGCGGGCGTCTGGGGCAATATGGTGGAAACGGCCGTTACCCAATTCGCCACCGATCAAGCCCAACAAGCACAGGATTTGCCCACGCTCACCAACTTGCTCGATCAGGCGCTGCTGGCTGATTTGCCCGAACTGGTATTAAGCCTGCTGGAACGCATCGAGGCGCAAGCCGCCGTCACCAGCGACGTGCCGCACATGATGGACGCCCTGCTGCCGCTGGCCCGCGTCCTGCGCTACGGCGATGTGCGCCAGACCAATCCCGAACTGGTGCGCCACGTCGTCGATACGCTGGTAACGCGCATCTGCATCGGCTTGCCCAGCACCTGCGCCAGCCTGGACAATGATGCCGCCGCCGAGATGCTGGACAAGATGACGGCCGTTCACACCACCATCGCCACCCAGCAAAACGAAGATCATCTGGCCGCCTGGGAACAAACCTTGCGCCAGCTGGCCGACCAGCCAGCTATCCACGGACTGTTGGCCGGGAAATCGACGCGGCTTTTGTTGGATACGGCCGTTTTCCAGCCAGCCGAAGCAGCGATACGGCTAGAGCGCGTGCTATCGGGCAGCACAACCAACGCCAACCAGCTCACTCAGATGGCCTTCTGGATTGAGGGCTTTCTCAAAGGCAGCGGCCTGCTGGTGCTGCACGACCAAACCCTCTGGCAACTGCTCGACGGTTGGGTGATGCAGCTCGATCCTGAGCGATTCCAAACCATCCTGCCCCTACTGCGCCGCACCTTCAGTACCTTCTCCGACGCCGCCCGCCAGCAGCTCATGGAGCGGGTGCGCTTTGGCAGTGCGTCTGCCAATCAACCCAGCCACGCACCGACGTTTGATGAAGCGCAGGCGGATAAAGTTTTGCCGCTGGTGGCGCAGTTGTTGGGAATTAAGGAGATTGGAGATTAGAGATTGGAGATTGGGAGATGCCACCAAATCTCCAATCTCTAATCTCCCCACAAAAATATGCACAAAACAGAACCTACCTACCAACCTTTTTTCTCCGCCGCTGACAGTTTGGACGAAAACGGCCGTCGCTGGCGGCTCATCCTCGGCCAAACAGAGCAGGAGGAAGAGACGCAACAAGCCCAACCCGGCGAGGGCGACGGCCAGGATGATGAGCAGCAAGCGCAAGGCGGCTTGTCTGAAAAAGATCAAGCCATGGATGAAGCGCTGGAAGCTCTGTACGGCGACAGCACGGGCGGCGATCTGAGCGACTCCAACCCAGACATCGCCCGCTGGCTGGGCGACATCCGCACCTACTTCCCCGCCGAGGTGGTCCAGGTGATGCAGCAAGACGCCCTCAACAAGCTGAATTTGCGCCGCCTGCTCAGCCAGCCGGAATTTCTAGAGGCAATTGAGCCAGATGTGCAGCTGGTGGCCAATCTGATTTCTTTGCGCCGGGTAATGCCCAGCAAAACGAAGGAGACAGCCAAAGAGGTGGTACGTAAAGTAGTTGAGCAGCTTTTAGAGCAACTGCGCTATCCGTTAGAGCAGGCCATTTCTGGCAGTTTGAACCGGGCCACGCGCGCCCGCCGTCCGCGCCACAAGGAAATCAACTGGGGGCGCACGGTGCAGGCCAACTTGAAGCATTATCAGGTTGAGCAAAAGACAGTCGTGCCGGAGACGTTGGTGGGATACGGCCGTAAACGCTCTGCCCTACGTGATGTGATTATTGCCCTAGACAGCAGCGGCTCGATGGCCACCTCTGTGGTGTACGGCTCCATTTTCGCCTCCGTCATGGCCTCGATTCCGGCGCTGGCCACCAAACTGGTGATGTTCGATACCAAAGTGGTCGATCTGAGTGACCAGCTGGACGATCCGGTAGAGCTGCTGTTTGGTTTGAAGCTGGGCGGCGGCACCAACATCGACCGGGCGTTGGGCTACTGCCAGCAGCTCGTTACCCGCCCGCGCGAGACGGTGTTGGTGCTACTCACAGATTTGTTTGAAGGGGGCAACAAGGAAAACATGGTCCGCCGTATCGCTACGCTGGTGAGCGATGGCGTGGAAATCGTGACCCTGCTGGCGCTGAACGACCAGGGTGCTCCCCGCTTCGACCGGCAAATGGCGCAAGAGTTAGTCAATCTGGGCGTGCCCGCCTTTGCCTGCACGCCCCAGCTTTTCCCCGATTTGATGGGCGCGGTGCTAAACGGCCGTGATCTGCGCCAATGGGCCGCCATGCACAATATCGTCACTGCCCCAGACAACTAACAAAAAAATCCGCCCCGGTATTCCGAAGCGGACTTTTACTGATTACTGAAAACTGATTACCGATTACCGGGTCAGGCTGATTGGATACGCGGGAACAGCTCCGGCCGCATGGCTGCCATACGCAGCATGTGCCGAATATGTCTGCCAGAGATGATGCCTACAATACGGCCGTATTCAACCACCGGCAGCGCATCCACCTGTTCGTGACTCATACGTTGCTGCACATCGTACAAATCGGTCGTGAGGGACACGGGCTGGACATCTCGATCCATCACTGAGGCAACGGTCTGGTCTGGGCCATCCTGTTGCAAAGCCGTCATCAGCCGCTCATTCCCCAGGAAGCCCGCATAGGTGCCAAAATGGGCCACCGGGAAATCCGTCAGACCGCGCGCCGTCCAGTTCACCACATTCCGCAAACTATCGGCCGGGTCCAAAACGGGCACCTGATTGCTGTACGCCTGCTGCACCGTGTAGCCGCGCAGACGCTGGCGGAACTGCACCATCTTTGCCTCTTGGGTTGCCCCAGAAAAGATAAAAAGGGCAATCAACACGCTAAAGAATTGGCCATTAAATAAGCCATAAATACCGAACAGCACCGCTAAAGCACGACCAATGCTGGCGGCAATATTCGTTGCCCGCGCGTAATCTAGCTTCATGGCCAATGCTGCCCGCAACACGCGCCCCCCGTCCATAGGGAAGGCGGGAATCATGTTAAACAACGCCAAAATCACGTTGTAGAAAAAGATATATGAGAATAGCGAAGCAAACGTCAACGAGATGCCGCCGGTTAATGGGTTTGTGAGTGGTAAGCCAAAGAGAACGGCCGTACCGCCCATCAGAATCGCCAGCGCCACGTTCACGGCCGGACCAGCCAGCGCAATGACAAACTCCTGTTTAGGATTGTCTGGCATATGCCGCAGTTGCGCCACACCACCAATCGGCAAGAGGGTAATGCGCTCCACCGGGACACCATAGTTAAGCGCAGCAAAACTGTGCCCCAATTCATGCAAAGTCACCAGCACAAACAACAGCGAAATTGAGATGACGCCAAACAGGGCGCCGGCCAAACCGCCACCGCCCAGCACGCCAAATTGAAACGCCGCCCATATTAAAATTAGCGGGAATGTCAGGTGAACGCGAATATCAATTCCACGTACAGAAAACAGTTTCAACGAGCTGTTCATCAATTACTTCCTTTCATTTGGGAGAGCCATACAGCGCCGACTCTCAAATCACAGAGATAGGTTCTCTGAATATTTATTTACGAATACAGTATTGATGATATGGAAAAACTGTTTACTTTCTGTTAGCACGAGATTAAGGCAACATGAAAACAAAAAACCTCCATGTCTTATTGAGACATGGAGGTCAAAAAGTTAGTACGCCCTGAGAGACTCGAACTCCCGACCTTCTGGTTCGTAGCCAGACGCTCTAATCCACTGAGCTAAGGGCGCATATCTATGTTGTGGCTTTTAAGGCGGGGAGGAAGGGATTCGAACCCTTGAACGATTTTTACACCGTTAACCGCTTAGCAGGCGGCCCCAATCGACCACTCTGGCACCTCCCCTAAAAGCCAACTTGCTGCCAGGTAAGGCCTACACTTGGTAAAACTAAGGCGGAGGGAGAGGGATTCGAACCCTCGGTAGGCTGTTGCCTACTACGGTTTTCAAGACCGTCGCAATCGTCCACTCTGCCATCCCTCCAGGCTGTGGAGGGGGTCATTTCAACCCGGTCGCGAAGTATAACACGCCACTTTTTGCCCGTCAATACAGAATTCCTCATTGAAAATTCAGGTTAAAAGTAACAGACGCTTTCCTCAATTTTGAACATGGGTAGGCTATGTGAGAATGAAGTTGCGGCAACGAATTTCTTGCCATCTTACCATTCGGTCAGATTGTACCGTTGTGGCTTATCCGCTATTATTTGCTCCATAATTAAAATGAGGCAGTGAATGAGCGATTCTGATAACAACAACGATTTTTTCTCCGTTTTGGGCGATGAATTAAAAGCAATTTGGCAAAGTTTGGCGGATGGTTGGCGGCAAACGGCCGTTTCCCTACGCAACGGTCTGCGGCAAATGCGACGAGCCAAAATAGATTATGTGGTGCTGGAGCTTAGTGGCCCGCTGCCAGAACGAGCCGAGCCACCCCGCAGCTTTATCGAGCGGCAGCTACCCCTGCCCGAGCCGGCCTTTAGCCTGGAACAGTTCAACAAACGTATTGCCCGCATTGCCGATGCCGACAACGTACACGGCGTTTTGCTGATCTGCAATGGCATCACTGCTGGCTCCGCGGTGATGCAAAACTTGCGCCGTTCACTGGAGCGGCTGAAAGCGGCGGGCAAAACCGTAGTGGTGTATACACCCTACCTGGATTTGCGCCATTATTATCTGGCCACCGCCGCGAATCGCATCATTGTGCCGCCTTCGGCCAATTTTGAGGTGTTTGGCCTGCACTCAGAAGTCAGTTTTCTGAAACCCGCGCTGGAAAAAATAGGCATTGGCGTGGAGGCGGTGCAAATTTCACCCTACAAATCGGCTCCCAACATGTTCATCAAGGAAGACATTACGCCAGAACAGCAGGAGCAGATTGATTGGCTGCTGGATGATTTCTACGATCAGTTTACGGCCGCTTTTGCCAACGGCCGTTCGCTCAGCCAGGAACGCATAAAGGAACTGATAAACCAGATTCCCTTCTCCGCCGAAACGGCCCTGGCGGCTGGACTGGTCGATGACATCGCTTACCAGGATGAACTCGCCACGCTGTTAGCCCAGAGCGATGATGAAGTAGAGGAAGAGGAAACGGCCGTAAACGAAGAAGTCACCGAAACGGCCGAATCCACTCCAGAAGAAGAGCCCGAAAAAGAAAAAAGCGATCCGCCACAGGCCGCCCTGCTCGATTGGTCCAAGGCCAGTCGTTTGCTCACCGAAAAAGCGCGCCACCGCAGTCGGAAATTTATTGGCGTCATTAGCCTGGAAGGCACCATCATGATGGGCAGCAGCCAAAACCCACCCATCGACCTGCCCATTCCGCTGGTAGGCGGAACCACGGCTGGTGAAGAAACCCTGGTTTACCTGCTGCGCCGGGCTGAACAACTGGATGATATGGCGGGGCTCATCTTCCACGTCGATTCGCCTGGTGGCTCAGCCCTTGCGTCTGACCTGATTGGTCGCGAAATTCAGCGGCTGCGCCAAAA
Organism: Ardenticatenaceae bacterium; assembly: GCA_020634565.1. Taxonomy (GTDB): domain Bacteria; phylum Chloroflexota; class Anaerolineae; order Promineifilales; family Promineifilaceae; genus Leptofilum. The sequence goes on along the minus strand of JACKBN010000002.1, from coordinate 28,217 downwards.
GAAGCCGGTGCTGGTCTACATGGGCGGTACGGCCGCTTCCGGCGGCTATTACGTCAGTGCTTACGCCAACCACATCATGAGCCAAGCGCTCACCACAACGGGGTCCATTGGCGTGTTTGCTCTGCGTCTGTACACCGAAGGGCTGTACCAAAAGATTGGCGTGCGCCGCATCGGGCTGGATCGGGGTGAACGCACCAATATTTACACGGGGATGGGACCGCTCACGCCGGAAGAAGAAACCGCCTTCCATGCGTCCATCGTAGAAGCGTATCAGCAGTTTAAGCAGGTGGTCGCCGCCGGGCGAGGATTACCGTATGATGAGCTAGATGAGATTTGCAACGGCCGTGTTTGGACTGGTCGGCAAGCATTGGCGCATCAGCTAGTAGACAGCCACGGTGACTTCATCGACGCGATACACAAACTGGCCGAACTGGCAGACCTACCCAATCCGGCCACCCACGATATTCCCGTGGTGAACTTATTTGCCAAAAACACCCGCTACATCACGCCACAGCCATTTGAAATTGCCGAAACTGTCACCAACTTATTGGCCCCGGAGCGCTTGCAGGCATTTAACAACAAGCCACTTTTTCTGGCACCATTTTCTTTGCGAGTCTAATTTTGTCCTTTGAAAGGTGAACCTATGACCACAACGGCCGTAACCAACCAATTCCTTAAAAAATTACACATCGAGCCAAAAGTGGCCGAGCTGGTGCTGACCAAATTTCTGGAAAACGAAATCGGCAAGGCAGGCTTTAGCAAAGCGGTGCTGGGACTGTCGGGCGGCATCGATTCGGCGCTTTCTTGCTACCTCGTCACCAAAGCGCTGGGGCCAGAAAACGTGTTGGCGCTCCGGCTGCCGCACAAAGTTTCCTCTGGCGAAAGCCTGGCCCATGCTGATCTGGTCATCGAGGCGCTGGGCATCCGCAGCGAGACGGTGGAGATTACCGGCATGGTCGAATCCCTGGCCGATGCCTCGCCGGACATGAATGCCCATCGCAAAGGAAACGTAATGGCCCGCGCCCGCATGACCATCATTTTCGATCGCTCCCTGCGTGAAAGCGCATTGGTCATCGGCACCAGCAACAAGACAGAGCTGATGCTGGGCTACGGCACCATCTTCGGCGATTTGGCTTCGGCAGTGAACCCGATTGGCGACCTGTACAAAACGCAGGTGCGGCAGCTTTCTCGCGCGCTGGGTGTACCGGACATCATTATCGACAAAGCGCCTTCAGCCGATCTCATGCCCGGCCAGACGGATGAGGATGATTTTGGCTTTACCTATGAATGGGTGGACCAGCTGCTTTACCTGATGCTGGACGAGCGGTATTCGCCTGATGAAGCGGTGGCGGCGGGTTTTGAACGGCCGTTTGTCGAGCGCGTCCTCAAAATGGTGCAGCGATCCCAATACAAACGCACCATGCCCATCATCCCCAAAATTAGCGACCGCTCCATTACCCACGACTTCCGCTACCTGCGGGATTGGGGTACATAGTTAATTGCGAATTGTGAATAATTAATGGTGAATAGTTAATGGTGCAACGTAGACAACGGCAGATCATCGTCACAATTGGTCTCATTTTTATCACGCTCATTTTTGGCGCGCAGGCGGGGGCGGAGCCAGATTGGTGGGCTAAAGTCGATCCTTTTTTGCTGGCCCAGATGCAGGCCAGACCCGAGACTGACGCGAATGTGCCAATTGAGTTTTTAGTCACGATGGCGGTCCAGGCAGATTTGTCGGCGGCGGCAGAGCTTGAGGGTAAGCTGACCAAAGGCACATTTGTGTATGAGCAACTAACGGCCGTTGCCCAACAAACACAGGCCCCTCTGTTAGCCCAACTAAATGACATGGGCGTGGCAGATGTACGGCCGTTCTGGATCACAAACATGGTCTGGGTGCGCAGCGATTGGGATACGCTGGCCACCGTTGCCCAGCGCAGCGACGTGGCCAAGCTCTATGCCAATCCCCAAATAGCGCTGGATGTGCTGCCGCCGGATGCGGCAACTGGATTGAGGACAGATGCTGTGAACACCATCGAGTGGAACATCAGCAAAATTGGGGCAGATGCTGTTTGGGAGCTGGGCTACACTGGGCAAGGCGTCGTCATCGGCGGGCAAGATACTGGCTACGATTGGGACCATCCCGCGCTAAAAAACCAGTATCGCGGCTGGGACGGCAGCACAGCTGACCACAACTACAACTGGCACGATGCCATCCACAGTGACGCTGTCACAATTTATTGCTTTCCTGACTCAGAATTCCCTTGCGATGGTTATTCTGGCAGTCACGGCACTCACACCATGGGCACGATGGTGGGCAACGATCTTGCTCCTACGGCTGACAGCTGGCCCGAAGCAGCCCAAAATGCCATTGGCGTAGCCCCCGGTGCTCAGTGGATTGGCTGCCGCAATATGAACAGCCTTGGGAATGGTACACCTACTAGTTACACTGAATGTTACGAATGGTTTGTAGCCCCGTACCCTCTTGGTGGCAATCCCATGACCGACGGCGACCCAAACAAAGCACCGCACGTTATCAACAACTCCTGGGGCTGCCCACCTTCTGAAGGTTGCGCGCCAGATTCGCTGGAAACAGTGGTCAACAACGTTCGTGCAGCGGGCATCGTTACCGTCCATTCAGCAGGCAACATGACAAACGCTGACTGCAACACGATAACAGACCCTGCCGCCACTTATCCAGCCTCGTTTACCGTTGGCGCAACTGACTTCAATGACAATATTGCCAGCTTTAGCGAACGTGGCCCATCTACCTTCGATGGCGGCCTGAAACCGGACATTTCTGCACCTGGCGTGAACATTCGCTCCACTGTGCGCAACGGACTTTATGGCGTTAATCAAGGCACCAGCATGGCGGCCCCACATGTGGCCGGGCTGGTGGCGCTGCTCATCTCGGCGAACCCCAGTTTGGCAGGGGATGTGGATGCCATTGAGGCAATTTTGCGCGATACGGCCGTTCCCCGCACAAGTGCCCAGGGCTGCGGCGGCGATGGTCCCACGGATGTGCCTAATCATGTGTATGGATACGGCCGTATTCAAGCCTTCGAGGCCATTTTGACCCAATTCCCAATCAAGCTGTACCTGCCATTTTCCGTAAGCGAATAATCCGGTAAAATCCCGTCTGGAAGAGAAAAATTTGGTAGGGGCGAGGCAATCGGCCACAACCTACCCACAATAAAAAACCTCCCATCCGATTGCCTCGCCCTTACACATAATGGATGGGAAAAATGAAACGGGCCGTAAGTGTCAGTTTAGGTAGTTCCGAACGAGACAAAAAAGTAGAAGTTGAGCTGCTCGGCGAACGCGTCAGCGTAGAGCGACGCGGCACCGACGGCGATATCGCCAAAGCCACCGCGCTCTTCACCGAGCTGGATGGCCAGGTGGATGCGCTGGGCGTTGGCGGTATTGATTTGTGGGTGAAGATGGACGGCAAAACGTGGAACATCTCCGCCGCCCACAAGCTCATCCAGGGCGTGAAGCATACCCCGATTGTGGACGGCAGCGGGCTAAAAAACACGCTGGAAGCCCACGCGGCGCAAACGCTGGTTGCCGAGCTTGGTGCTGGCTACGCGCAAGGGCGCGTGTTGCTCACCGCCGCCATCGACCGCTTTGGCATGACCAAATCGTTTGTGGCGCAGGGGTATGAGATGGTCTTTGGTGATTTGATGTTTGCCCTGGGCGTGCCCATTGCCATTCACAAATTCAGCACGTTTAAGGTTGTTGCTGGTTTGCTGGCAGCTCCTGCCACCAAACTCCCCATCAGCGTGATTTACCCCACTGGTGACAAGCAGGACAAGATTATTCCCAAATTCACCAAATGGTATGAGTGGGCCACGGTAATTGCGGGCGATTGCCATTACATCAAGCGGCACATGCCGGATAATCTGGCGGGCAAGGTGATTGTCACCAATACCACCACGCCTAAGGATATGCAGATGTTTAAAGAGCGGGGTGTGACCCATGTGCTTACCACTACGCCGGTGCTGGACGGCCGTTCCTTTGGCACCAACATGATGGAAGCGGCCTTAACGGCCGTTGCTGGCAAGAATCGCCCCCTCACCGATGCCGAACTCAGCGAGATGCTCACCCAACTTAACCTGAAACCAACTGTACACAATCTGGAGGCAGTAGAAACCACGTGACCACCATCAACTGTGTGATCCTGGCGGGCGGCTTAGCCCAGCCGGGCGACCCCATGTATGAACTCACTCAAGGAAAAAGCAAGGCGCTGCTGGACATGAACGGCCGTACCATGCTGGAACGCGTCGTGGATGCTCTGCAAGATTCGCACAGCATCGGCGAGATTGTTGTTGTGGGATTGGGCAGCGATTTAGGGATGCAGTTCCACAAACCCGTCTACCACACCACCGACCACGGCAGTTTGCTCAAAAATGCGCTGGCAGGCCTCGACAAAATGCGCGAACTGCACCCAGAAACCAATCTGGTGCTGCTCTGCTCTGCCGATATTCCCACCCTGACCCCCCAAATTGTGGATGATTTTATTGCCAGCTGCGCCCCGTACGACAAAGGGATGGTTTACAACTTTGTAGACAAAGCAACGCTGGAAGCTCGTTTTCCTGGTTCCAAACGCACTTACGTGAAGCTGAAAGATGGGCTGATTGCCGGGGGTGACATGACGCTCATCCAGGCAGATCTGGCGGACACCAACCAGGACATGTGGGAAGCATTAACCAATGCCCGCAAGCACGCGTGGCAGCTGGCGCGTGTGGTTGGTTTTCGCTTTTTGTTCAAATTTCTGCTGCGGCAGCTCAGCTTTGCCGACATTGAACAAGCCGCCTTACGCATTACCGGACGGCCGTGTTCCGTGCTGCTCAACCCCAACGCAGAAATTGCTATGGATGCCGACAAGCCGGAGCAAGTTGCGCTGCTTCGGGCTGACATTGAAAAACGAGAGAAAGCCAGTTAAAAGTGACAAAAAGTAGAATTTCAATTACGACTTTTCACTTTTTACGCCCATATCTCCATAAGCATTGGACTAAAACATGAACCAAAAATTCGTTGCCATTGAAGGCGTCATTGGCGTGGGCAAAACCACGTTGACCCGCCTGCTGCAAAACAAGTTTGAAAACGCCGCCGTGCTGCTAGAAGTGTTTGAAGAAAATCCATTTTTGGCCGGTTTTTACAAAGATCGAGAGAGCCTGGCGTTTCAGACGCAGCTATTTTTCCTGCTGAGCCGCTACCATCAGCAGCATGAAGCTGTACCCAACGCCTTGCGGCAGGGCATGCTCATTGCCGATTACACGTTTGCCAAAGATGAGCTGTTTGCCTGGCTCAATCTGAAGGATGACGAGTTGGCGATGTACGGCCGTGTGCACGCCGCCCTCGGTGAAAAAATCCCCAAACCAGATCTGATTGTCTACCTGCAAGCTGACCATGAAGTGATCATGCGCCGCATCGCCCTGCGTGATCGGCCGTATGAGCGGGACATGGACCCCGAATACATCCGCAAGCTGGCGTCGGCTTACGAAGCGTGGTTGAGCAATGTGCAGGATACGGCCGTTCTCACCATCAACGTCAACAGCCTCGACTACCTCTCTGACCCAGATGATCTGAACCATGTGGCCACGCTCATTCAGCAAGCCCTCGATGCCCAAGGCCCCAGCAGCCCTCCGGCTGATACGCCCCTGAAACTGCTGCAAAACGGCCGTTTACCCGACTTTCAAACCTTCCACCGTCAGCTAGACACGGCCAAAAACTTTGATCCGGATCTCTTCTTTAACTACATTCTGCTCACCGAAGAAGTGGGCGAAGTTGCCAGCGAACTGGTGAAAATTTGGGGAGAGACAAAGCAGTTGGTTGGCAACGGCCGTACGCCTGACGAAGCTCATCAACTGGCCCTGGACAAGCACCGGCCCAAGCTGCGCAGCGAACTGGCCGATTTGCTAGCCTATACGCTCAAGATCGCCAACTATGCCGGCATCGACCTGGAAAAAGCGTACCTGGAGAAGATGCAAACCAATATCGGCCGTACCTGGCCCAAAGAGCGCACCCTACCAAGTCAAGAATAGGACGCAGATTAACGCTGATGACGCCGATTTTTCTTCTAATCCGCGTCAATCTGCGTTCATCAGCGTCCTGCTAAATTGCCTCAATTTGGAGATTGTCTATTTCTAGAAATTGGGGAGAAGTGACGGGAATTGTGCCCCAGCGGAAACGGCCGTTACTCGTGGCCACCATATACTGATTATCAATCCAGCAGACAAACCCCAGCGGCCCGCGCGGGCTGAACGGCGTTTGGTGAATGAGACGGCCGTCCACCCAAAATTGGCAGCCATTTTTACGCCAAACCAGCTTGTAATCGTGCCAATCCGTCATACTTGGCGCGATGGGCTGGAAGGAAATTTGCAGCTGCTTTTGCACCCACGGCCAGATTTTGCGGCGCAGCGGGGCCAACTGGTTCAGCAGCAGCACCGCCGGGGCCAGCGGCGCAATCCGCAGGGCCCGCCAGGTAGTTGCGTCTAGCGTGGCGCCAAACCAGCCTTGCCCCGGCCCGTTTGGCGCCAGCGGCAAATCGTTGGGCGGCGAGCCAAAGAAGAACCAGGCTGCCTGCGGTAAAGTAGGCACCGGCTTACTGGGATCGCCAAAAGGGGCATTCCAAAAGCCAAAGCCCGCCGTGCCCACCAGTTCATTCGCCTCATGCGAAAAGCGCGCCCGCAGAGCAAGCGTTGTGCCAGGCCGCCACGGATACACCTTGCGCGACCCCACACAGTCGTCAATTTGGGCGTCGGTGTAGCCAACAGGGCAAATAGGCAGGTAGAGTTGGAAAGGGTTGTTGGCAAACGGCCGTTCGCCCCGCACCTCGCCGCCATTCATCTCCAACAATCGAAATTTAGACTTGTTTTTGGGTTGACTCATTATCCGCTTAGCCAATTATCAGGTATAATTACGGTCTGCAAGGAGAACATTTTTTATGGAACTAACTTGGTATGGATTAAGCTGCTTTCGATTAAACGAACGCAAACATGCGTCTGTGATAACCGATCCCTACAATGGCAAGACGGGCCTGCCCGCCCTTAAACTCAAGGCAGATGTCGTCACCGTTAGCCACGACGCGCCTGGGCACAATTATGTGTCGGCCGTTAGCGGGATGCAACACACCCTGGATGGCCCCGGTGAATACGAAATTGGTAACGTGTTTATTACCGGCATCGTCACCAAAAGCTCAGCCAAGGCCAACAACGTCATTTTCCTTTTTGATTATGACGGGCTGAAAGTGGCTCACTTAGGCGATCTGGACAAAGTGCCTTCCCAAACGGAACTGGAAGCATTGGAAGAAGTCAACGTTCTGTTGCTGCCCGTTGGCGGCGGAAACAGCCTCAATGCCGCGCAGGCGTCCGAGCTGGTTTCCATGCTGGAGCCCAACATTGTGGTGCCCATGCATTACAAACTGCCCGACATCAATTTGGAACTAGACGAGTTGGACCGCTTCCTGAAAGAAATGGGGGTTACAGACCCCACTGAAGAGGACAGTTTAAAAATTTCACTCACCAATTTGCCCGAAGAAACTGAAACCGTCATCCTCACACCGAAATTTTAGAGAGACTTATGGCTGCAAAACTTCTCATGCGCTGGGACGTTCGTCCCGAAACAGAATCTGAATATTTTGAGTTCCTGGTTCACGAATTTATTCCAGGTCTAAACAAGCTAGGCATTAGCGATATTCAAGTTTGGTACACGCAGTACGGTGATTGCGAACAAAAGCTGGCCAGCGGCATTGCGGAAAACACAGATAAAATGCAGGCCGCCCTGACCAGCCCCGGCTGGGACCAGCTTAACGACAAACTACAGCAGTTTGTAGAAAATTTCAGCCAGAAGGTGATTTCCGCCACAGGTGGCTTCCAGATTTAAGCCGTCGTTTTTCCACACAAATGCAAAAGACCCGCTCATGGCGGGTCTTTTTGTTTCTCGTTAGATTGTCGGTGAGCGGCTAAACGGCCGTTTTCTCACTCTTCCCCTTACCAGAACCATTGGCCGAACTGTCAGCCTTGCTGCTGCTCGTAGAGGTGGAAGCAGAGGTAGAGGTAGATTCAGCTTCTTTTGGTGCCGAGGAGCCATTCGCGCTGGCTCCGTTGGCGCTGGTTCCATTCTCGCTGGCCTTGCCGTTAGCTGGGGGTACAGCGGTGCTCGATTTACCCCGGCTGTCTGTCACGTAGAAGCCGCTCCCCTTAAACACAATCCCTACAGAATTGAGCACTTTGCGCAAAGAATTTTCTGCGTCGCATTCCGGGCAATCCGTCAGCGGATCATCTGCCATGCGCTGCTTGATATCAAATTGGTAGTCACAATTGTTGCATCGATACGTATATGTTGGCATTTTCTACTTTCCAGCGAGTTCTCTGGGGAAACGGCCGTTTCCCCACCTCTTCAAAAGATAATTTCTGTTGGTCAAAAGACCGAATTTTTATTGTAACGGCCGTTCACTTATTTGACAACCAGACGGCGACTATGCTACAACCATTTTGTTAATTTTTTGTTAGCAAAATAAGCTGATTTCAAAATTTAGGGAGAAAACTCAATGACCATTAAGGAAGCACAAGCTCGAATCAAGGCGCGTGTTTGGCAATCGGTTGCTCAAGCAAACTTAGACCTTTCAGCACTGGACAAAGAAACCTTGGAATCTTTTGTGGATCTGGTGACTGAATCTGCCCTGTTAGAGATTGACAGCGAACTGGATGCCTCAAAACTGGAAAGCTTGTCCAGCGATACCCTTGAAGATGACGATGACAACGATGAATTTAAGGAAAGCATCTTGTGGCAAGGACGGCCGTTTCTCTCGTTAGTCATGGACTACACCATCACCAATGAGCGCATCAAAATCACCTCTGGTTTGCTGGGCAAGGCGCATGAAAATGTCGAGCTTATCCGCATACAAGACATTGACCACAGTCAAACCTTTGGCGAGCGCGTCCTAAAAATTGGCGACATCACCGTGCGCAGCCACGATCCCAGCCACCCAGAAATTGTGCTGCGCAACGTGCAAGACCCCAACGGCGTCTATGAAATTTTGCGCCGCGCCGTGCTGGAAGCTCGCAAGCGGCACAACTTTAGCTACCGCGAAGAGATGTAGTCAGTAGTCAGTAATCGGTAACCAGTAAATTGCAGGAGACGCTGCTGAACACCGCTAAGCGCCGGATAAAAATCTGGGGCAGCGGGGTTTAGCAGCGTCTTTTTTCATTCAGATCAGGAATCTGCGAGTTGACGGAGGCGTCGCATGTTTAACAGCGTAACCTGCTTGCGCGCAATCCCAACCAATCTTTCGGCCTTCAAATCATTCAGCGTTTGCGTCACAGTCTCCCGGTAAGTGCCCAACATCTCGCTAAAATCCTGATGGGTGTAGCCTGTCACCGTTTGCCGCCCACCCTGCTCCTCATTTAGCTTTAGCAGCAGCAATGCCAGCCGTGAAGCAATGCTCTTAAAAGCGATATCCTCCAGTCGCTCCTCCAACTGCGTTAAACGCTGCCCCAGCGCCTCAACAAAGCGAAAGGCGACCTCTGGCTTTTCCTGAATGAGTCGCTCTACATCAGACCGGCTCATCACGCACAGCACACATTCATCCACCGATTCGGCAAAGGTATTGTGCATTCCCTGACCCACCAGCGACATTTCGCCAAAGATGGCTCCGGCCCCCAGCGTGGCCACCACCAATTTTTTGCCGTTGGGCGCAATGCGATACAGCTGAACGCGCCCCTTTTTGAGCAAAAAGAGCACTTCGCCGCTGTCTTCTGGCATGTAAAAAATCTTGCCAGGCTGGCAAGTAGACATCGTTACCTGCCGATCCATTTGCATTAATTCGTTGGGAGTCAGGTCGCGAAAGACCTGAATGCTGGAAAGATAATCAACTTTTACGCTGTTTGTTTGGAGCATAAGATTTTGGCCTCTTCAAAAATCTGCTTGGTATACAGATGGCTTGAAAACGGCCGTTCTTACCCACCCTCCAGTCTAAACAAGGCAGCCAACCGTTTTTGCAACGCGGCCCGCGTTGGATTACCTAAAGAGATCACCTTGCCATCCAACAAGTAGGTGGGAATAGCAAAAACACCTTCTGGCAAAGGCTCCTGCCGGGTATCAATCCGCCGCAGCAGCAAATTCGGAAATTGGGGCGTTACCTCATCTAAAATGCGGTGCGTTTCCTCGCAGCTCCAGCAGTCATCAGAAAGGTAAACAGTGAGGGTGTGTTTCATGTGGGGATGATAGCATGGTCAAACGGCCGTTTACGTAACTGTTGTTACAAAGCTGAGACTCACGCCTAATTGGGCAGGCTAAAGCCGACAATCGCCCCACCTTCCGGCGCGTTTTCGGCCCAAATACGGCCGTTGTGCGCCGTCACAATTCCCTGAGCAATGGCCAACCCCAGCCCCGCTCCGCTGCCCGACGTCCGGCTGCGCGCCTGCTCGCCCCGGTAAAACTGCTCAAACACGCGGCCCAAATCTTCGGGCGCAAAACCAGAGCCGGAATCCTGAACAGTAACCACAACTTCATTGGGGTGGCGAACGGCCGTTACCTGCACCGTGCCCCCGGCAGGCGTATAGCGCAGCGCATTGCTCACCAAATTAGACAACACCCGGCCAATCTTGGGCGCACACATCCACACCAGCCCCAAATCCTGAGCCACTTCGCCCCGCAAACTGATTTCCTGATCCTGCGCAATTACCTCAAAACTTTCCAGCGTATCAGAAACCAGATCCGCCAGCGCATGGCGCGCCATATCCAGCGTCAGGCCGCCCGCATCCAGCTGGGCCAGCTCAAACAAATCATCAATGATGTCGTTAAAGGCAATAATGTCGCTGCGGATGGTGCTGTAATAACGCCGCACCGTCGCCGGATCATCCACCACGCCATCATGCAGCGCCTCGATCATGGCCCGGATGCTGGTGAGCGGTGTGCGCAAATCGTGAGACGTCCAGGCAATGAGGTCCTTGCGCATCTGCTCCAATTCCTCACGCTCCTGCGCCGCCTGCTGCAATTGGGTAGCCATCTGGTTGAACGTTTGCCCCACCATCGCCACCTCATCCCGGCCAGAAATAGGTACCCGCGCTTCCAGATGCCCTTCGGCAATTTGCTGCGCCGTCCGCGCCAACAAACGCAATCCATCCGTTACGCTAGCCGCCACAAAAATACCAAACGTGGTGGCAATGATGGCCGCAAACAGCAGCAGCACCCCGCTCAAAATAAGATCATGTTCATCATTCAGGAACATGCGCTCAGACATAATCCAGACGTTGACCAAAATGACAATGGCCGCCCAACCATAGGTTAGCACCAGCGTCAGCGTCAACGAAGGCGAGCGCGTCAGGCCGCGCCGGTACAGGATGTAGCCCACCACCAAAGAGAGCAGCGACGAAATGCTCAGCCAATACATCAGCGTGGTGATTTCCTGAAGCGGTGCCCGCATTAAGGCCACCATCAGAATGGCTACCACCGTCAGCGCCGCTACCACACCAATGGCAAACAAGCGCCACGGCGTGCGGCTAATTCTCTGAGCGTAATTATTAGAGTTTAGGGTATTTACCATCAGACTATCCGGGATCAAATTTATAACCAACGCCCCACACGGTCAGCAAATGGGTGGGGTCGCTGGGATCAACTTCTATTTTTTCGCGCAGGCGGCGAATATGAACGGTAACGGTGCTGGGATCGACGTACTCAGAGAAACCCCAGACGTTTTCCAACAGCTGGTCGCGCTTAAACACCTGCCGCGGATGGCTCACCATGAACCAGAGCAGATTAAACTCGGTGGCGGTCAGATCAATTGAATCGCCGCGCACGGTCACAATGCGGGTTTTAGGGTCAATAGAAAGGTCGTTGAATTGCAACGGCCGTTCCCCCTTCTCGCCGCCACTGTTCCCCTTGGTGCGCCGCAGTACCGCCTTCACGCGAGACACGAGCTCCGCCGGCGAAAACGGCTTGGTCACGTAATCATCGGCCCCCAGCTCCAGACCATAAATGCGGTCGGTTTCCTGCCGCCGCGCCGTGAGCATGATCACCGGCACATCAGAGCCAGCATCATCACGCAGGCGGCGCACAATTTCCAGGCCGTCAATTTCCGGCAACATCAGATCCAGCACCACCAAAGCGGGTAATTTTTCACGGATGGCACCGAGGGCCGAACGGCCGTCTCGCGCCACGCGCACGGTAAATCCTTCTCGTTTTAAATAAAGGGCGACCACTTCGACCACTGAGGCTTCATCATCCACAACCAAAATGTCGCCATATTCACTAAATGATTGATTGATTGTCATACTTTGTACTCCTGCCTTCCTGTTTTAGCTGAAAAATATTACAGCACTGTTACAGCTTCTAGGCATCTCTGGTGTTTAATTGTATTGTAAGAATTGCTACTAGCTGAAGGCAAGCTTCACGGTCGTGTCAAGGCCGCGCAAATGATGTATTATGCCGACAGCCGATTCAATTGCCAACCATCCAAAACCGAACCGAAACACCTGCGGAGGGCGTCTTTTGCCGAAATTGGGAAACCTTCAAACCATTTTGCTGGGGCTTATCTTGCTAACGGCCGTTGCCTGCACCAATCCCGCAGCCACACCAACAGCCACGTTGCCAGCTACGGCGCTCGATACGGCCGTTCCCGCCACCAATCTACCCGCCACAGAAACGGCCGCACCCACCGACACACCGACACCTGCTCCCATCAATTCCGGCCCTACGCCCGAAGCTGTGATTGATTTAGCAGGTGCCATCGTGCCGCCTGGCTTTAGCTTCAAAACCTTTGCCAGCATCTATCGTCCTACCAGCCTCACCTTTGACGACGCGGGACGGCTTTTTATGACCTCCTTCGACGGCACGGTGCATATTTTGCAGGATGTGGACGGCGACGGCCGTTCCGACAGCGACACCGTTTTTGCCACCGGCTTCAGCACCGCGCTGGGCATCACCATCCGCCCCGGCACCAACGACGTCTACGTTTCCAGCAACGGCCAGATTGCCCTGCTGCGCGACACCGACGGCGACGACCAGGCCGACGTGCGCGAACCGGTTGTCAGCGGCTTGCCCACCGGCCTGCACCAAAACGACAACCTCAAGTTTGGCCCCGATGGCTGGCTCTACATGGGCGTTGGCTCCACCTGCGACGCCTGCGCCGAAAGCGACAGCCGCAGTGCCACCATCATGCGCTTCAACGTAGACACGGGAGAAAGCGAAATCATCGCCAGCGGCCTGCGCAACCCATACGACCTCGCCTTTCATCCCGCCACCGGCGATCTGTTCGCTACCGACAACGGCCGTGACGATCTCGGCCTGGATGCACCTAATGAAGAACTCAACCACATCACCATTGGCGGCAATTATGGCTGGCCAAGCTGCTGGAACAACGGCGAAGGCAGCAATTGTACCGGCACGCAAACGGCCGTTGCCTTCTTCGAACCGCATTCCTCTGCCAACGGGCTCGATTTTTACACAGGCGACCAGTTCCCGGCTGAGTACCAAAACAACGCCTTTGTGGCCATCTTTGGCACCTTTTTAACCGATGGCGTGCAAACCGGCATCGCCCGCGTGCAGTTGACGCCAGACGGCGACAGCTACCAGAGCACGGTGAGCTGGTTTGCCCAATGGCCAGACGGCCGTTCCCTACCGCTCATCGTTGGGCCAGATGGCGCACTTTATGTGGGTGATTACATCAACAGCGCGATTTACCGGATTAGCTACGGTCCGTAAAAATGGAATGAATGGCACGTCGCCATCAACGGGGGCGCAGAGAAAAAAATCTGCGTTTTCCGCGTTCATCAGCGTCCTATTAAAAAAGGAGATTCTTATGCGAAAACTTGTTTACTTGATTATTTCCTGCTTGCTATTGCTGCTAGCAGCAGCCTGTGGCGGTGAGACGGTACCGGCAACGGCCGTTCCCGTCCAGCCCACCGACGCCCCCGAAAGCGAACCCGTACAGCCTGAACCAACAGCCACGGACGTGCAAACGGAGGCCGAACCCGACGTACAAACCGTCGCCGCCAAGCCACAGCTCATTGAGTTTTACGCCAATTGGTGACCGACCTGCCAGGCGATGCAGCCCATCGTGAATGGGCTCGAAAATGAGTATGGCAGCGACATTGAGTTCGTAAAAATCAACACTGATGATCCTAATTCGGCAGCCGCCAAGCAGGAATATGGCTTCCGCTACCAACCTTACTTTGTCCTGGTGGATGCAGAGGGCGAAGTGCTGCAAACGTGGCCCGGCTACACCGAAGCCGCGCTGTTTGAAGCAGCGTTTGCGACTTTAGAAAACTAAAAAAGCCACAAGTTTCGCAAGCGCTTAGGTGCGATGCGCTTTTTTAAGTGCGTCGCACCTCTAGATTTCGTGGAAAATTAGTCAGGAACGGCCGTTTGGCAAGCAGGCCATGGATCTTCACCGGCTAGCAGGGCTGCCAGCGCGGGACTGTCGGCATAAACGCCCCAGTAGCGCGGCGGCAGCAGCGCGGCAATCTTCACCATGATCAGGTGCGTGTAGGCCGCCAAATCGGCACCCTTGGCCCGACGGCCGATTTCTGGCAACGTATACGGTTCTCCCACACGCAGCTTAATGTCCGTGAAGCGACCCCGTTTGAAATTGGCAAACAACCTGTCATTGTTTTCAAAACTCACGGGCAAAATGGGTACGCCTGAGCGACTGGCCAGGTAAGCCGCGCCCACTTTAGCCTCCTGCATTTGCCCATTTTTGCTGCGGCTACCTTCTGGCGCCAGGCCAAACACCACGCCGCGCTCAATCGCCGCCATCGCATCCCGCAGCCCCTGCCGGTCCACCTCACCCCGATTGATATAAATCGCCCCCAGCCAGGCCATAATCGGTCCGTAAATCGGATGGCTGCGCCACTTTTCTCCGGCAAAAAAGGCCCATTCCACCAGTGGAAAAGCCATTAGCAGCAGCGGCGTATCGGCCACGCTCATGTGGTTCAGGGTCACGATGTACGGGCCACTGGCGGGAATATTTTCCCGGCCAAAAACTTCCATCCGGGTAAGCAAAATTGTGCGTGTAACGTGCATGGCAGCACGGATAAGTTGGTATCGAAACATGGCAGAATGATAATGTGTAATGGTGAATTGTAAATGGTTAATTGTTTATTGTTTGCGCTTCGGCGTGGAGCTGATAGGTGACGGTCGCGCCACCGGGTGGGGCCGCTTCGAGCAGGAACGGCCGTTCCTCACCCACTAACAACTGCTCCGCCACCACCTGCTGCTGAAAGCCCGTGACGTTGCCCTGCGCATCATAAAAAGTAGCTATCAGTGTCACCTGGGCGGCTGCCGTTTCGCCGCTGTTTACCACGGTGCCGCTCAGCGCCACGCTGTCATCCTCGGTCATGAGAGCGGTGTCGCGCATGGTCAGATCCAGCGTGCGCGTGCCCAACTCCACCACGGCCTGACCGCCGACAATCGCCACCGTTGGCTGGGCGAAGTCGGCGGGTGGTTCATTGATGAGCACGCCAAATGGCCCGCGCTCGCCCGGCAAAATCACCGAGGTCGCTACCCAGATGGTGGCATTCCCCACGATACGGCCGTCTGCTGCCAGCAAGCCAATCTCCACCTGGATGTTCTCAACGGCCGTTTCCCCCTCATTGGTCACTTCCCCCAGCAGCCACAAGCTGCCGATGGGCGTCTGGTACGCCTGAATTTTGGTCACCGCCACCTGGATGGGTATTGGCGTGCCCGGTGCCAGCAGCGGATTCACCGTCGGGGGCGGCGGCAGCACCACCGCCTGACCAATCTGCAAATTCTCCGGCACAATGCCCGGATTGAGCGCCTCAATCTCCTCTACCGTCGTGCCGCGCTGAATGGCAATGCCCAGCAGCGTATCCCCGGACTCAATCTGGTAAACGATGGGCGTGGGCGTGGGGGTTGCCGTTGGGGTAGGCAAAGGCGTGGGGGTGGTTTGGATAACGGCCGTTGTTGGTGCAGCGCGCGTGGCAAAAGAGACGCCAATTTGAGGTGTGGGGGTGAAAACGGCCGTTTCCGTCGGCACCGTCTCCCCCTCACTATCCTGCTGGCAGGCGGTCAACAGCCAGCAGCCAAGCACACAAATAACAAGTAATCTACGCATAACAAAGCAGGAAGTATATACCCAAACCAGCAAATGGCACGACGCCAGCAACCAATTACAATTAATCTCTAACCATTTTTGCAAGATTTACCTTGCTCAGGCGTTATACAGGCAGAAATGGAGATTAGAGATTGGAGACTGGAGATTAAAAAATCTGGTTCAAAATCTCCAATCTCCAATCAACCAATCTCCAGATTTGAGGTTTTTATGCTTGATAACGAAAAATTGCTTGTCGAACAGGCCCGGCAGAATCCGGCGGCGTTCGCGGCGCTGTATGACCATTACGTGGACCGCATTTTTGCCTACACGGCCCGGCTCATGCAGGATGAGGCAGCGGCCCAAGACGTAACGGCCGTTACCTTTGAAAAAGCGCTCAAACAGATTCGGCGCTACGAATGGCAAGATCACGGCTTTGGCCCCTGGCTCTACCGCATCGCCCGCAACGAGGCGCTGTCGAAGCTGCGGCGGCAAAAGTGGCTCTCGCCCAAAAGCTGGTTTGGCAGTACAGAACTGCGCGCGACGGAAACGGCCGTGCAAACCCGCCAGACCCGCCAAACCATCCACCGCGCCCTGGCCCGCCTGCGCCCCAAAGACCGCGACATCATCGTCTTGCGCTACCTGGAAGAGCTGCCCAGCGAAGAAGTCGCCGAAATCCTGGCCTGTTCCCCCGACAATGTGTACGTGCGCCTGCATCGCGCCCTGGCCCGGCTCCGCGCCGAGCTAGAAAGCGACCTGCCCGCGCCTGTGAGAGAGGTAAATCCACATGTCTCGTAACGATAAACTTAACCAATTTGATGATCTCATTGATGAATTGCAGCGGTCTGACGAACGGCCGTATCCTCCCCGCGCCTTCAAACAAGAACTACGCGGCAACCTGCTAAACCAGTACGAACAATCCCGCTTTTCCCTGGCAAACTTGGGACGATTGGCGGGAACGGCCGTTGCCTTCACTGTTCTAGCCCTTGTCGTATATTTCAGCTGGTTCAGCTTCAGCCAACAGCCAGCTACCATCAGCGCCCAAATGGGCACCGTAGACGTGCCCGGTCGGGATGAGTTCATCATCTATGACCAGCTGCGGCTGGAATTCCCTATGTGGGTTGAGCTGGATGACGGTTGGGCCGAGATGACGGCCGAATCATGGCAGTCGCTCGACGGCACCTTTTTCCGCGGCGAACTGGTGGATGCTAACAACAAACAGCGCATCTTTGCCCAGGGTGACGGCCAATTCCTCTGGCGCGGCACCTACGACAGCAACGTCGAGCGCATGGAAACTGTCTCGCTGCAATACTTCGACGTTTACCACGCCCTGGCCCAGGCCGAAGGCCGGGCGGGCAACTTCACCACCCCACCTTTCTATGACGACGTCGGCTGGGACGGGCTGGTGCAATCTGTCGTCCGGCTGGATTGGCAATGCAGCGGCAGCGATTGCGTCGAAAAATATCTGGTCGAGCCGCCGCTGGGCGTAAACAGCCGAGGCGGGGTATACGAGCCATACGGTTTTGCGATTTCACAAATTGGTATGGAGACGACGGGGAACGGCCGTTCCCTCACCACCTACCGCATCGACTACTCCCCCAACCAGGATGGCGTTGCGGGCAGCCAATACCGGCTAGTGAAATTGGATAGCACCACCGACACCGTCGTCGAGATCGCCGACTACGACGGCGATACCCTGCTGCGCCGCCTGGAGCGCGTCAGCCGCCAGCTCATGACCAGCGCCGACTTCCCAGAGGATCAATTTACCCACCTACCAGCGGGAATGGGCGTCTCCTTTGTGCTGCCCGAAGGTCAAGTCACAACCGAAACGCCGCTGCTGACTGAACCAAACGGCGCAGCGGAAGCTACCTTGGCCGAAGGCACGCAGGTTACCCTCAGCGGTCTCATGAACAACCAACTGGCTGTCGTCCGCGACGGCATCACTTGGCAATACGTTTCCGTGCAGGATATGGGCCAGGGCTGGGTGAATGAAGCCAATCTGCAATGGCCGCTCACCAGCGATGGCCAGGTAGCGGATTTGGATACGAGTGAATTGCCAACGGCCGTTCCTATCCCCACCCAGCTCACCATCCTGCGCACCTATCAAGCTGAACTACAAGCCTTGCTCCCCGAAACCAACGGCGAGCGATTGGCCCAGCTAGAACAGGCGCTGGCCCAAATTGCAGCCGAAATTGCCCGCCTTGAAGAAGATACGACTACACCAAGCACAGCCAACGATCCGACAATCATCACCCGTCATCTCTCAGCGGCAGAGGTGAACCCAGGTGAGGAACTGGCAATAATCCTGGATTGGGAAAATCAGACAGCCGCAAATACAACGATTGCCGTTCATCTCACAGACAGCAACGGCACTTTGTTGAGCCAAGTGGATGAGCCATTTTCTAACATCATGCAGCTCACGCTTCCAATTCCAGAAACGGCCGTTGACAGTAGCTATACGCTTGCTGTAATTCCTTACGATGCAACGACGGGTGCTCGGATCAATTCATTAACCTTGAAAGAAATGTTGGTTGAAACGGCCGTAATCTCTGACCAATGCCCCTGCGTCTGGCTCACTTCCGCAACACAGTATCCGCGCACCTCAGCTAACGACCCGATCACGCTCATCATCGACATCGCTTACCAGCTCGATTATGGTGAAAAAGTCATTCTCAAACCGCTCTACGCTCATCCTGATTGGGAAATGGCAGAAGACGGCCGTCTCCCCATTGATGGCTTAGGCGATGAGATCGTTCTGGATGGCTCGATCAACACGTTCGGTAATAAATCCATTACCTTTGTGGAAAATCCAGCCGTCATGCGCGACATTGTAGGCACCGATTATCCAGTTCTCGTCATGCAGATCAGGCATCTAGACGAAAACGGTGAACCGACCAGCGAAGTTACCATGGAAGCCATGCCAAACTTCACCCTGGACCTAACCAGCACGGCAGAAGTTACCTACCAAATGGATATGGCTGAAACAATGCCCGTGCCGCCAGACAATCGCCTTTGGATCACCGAAGCAACGCAACTCCCCCGCTCCGATCCCGACGAGGCTATCACCCTTGAAGTAACTGTCGGTTACAAATTGGAAAGCGCTGCTGAAGCGATGCTGAGTCTCAGTTTTATTCACCCAACACAAGAAACAATTCAATACGGCTTCGGCCACGCTTTGGGAGATGAACAACGAGTACAGGCAGGCACGGGTTTTGTAACCATCACAGCGACTATCGAACCAGAAAACATCACCTCCGCCATAAACTCCGATGAATTCAAGCTAATGACAGGGCTTTGGGGCGTGGGTGAAAACAATGAAGTCCCCATTCTCATCAGCTTTGACCAGGAAATGGCTTTTAATGTGCAAGCACTTGAAGAAGTTAGCTACCAGTCAAATTCATCCGTAACTAACACTCTAGACAGGCTCGGCATCCTCGATGTTTCACCACCAGTTGGCTCTGTATTAAACGGCCGTACCACCTTCACCATCACGGTTTTTTACGAACTCACTTCCATGGACACCGCTAACCTCAATACCACCCTGCTGCCAGCTTTTGGCGGAGCGGCCGTTTTAGGCAACGACCAGCAAATTATTGAGCGTGGCAGCGGCGAGCTAACCTACTCCTTTGAGTTTGAGCCACTCGAACCAGATGAACCCTCCACCTGGATGCTCGATCTGCGGCTGGAGTCTCCCCAGGCAAATCCAGATGAAGCCGCACTAGCTGCCGTTTCACCACACGTAGACTTTCCCAACGACGTTTACCGCTTCGAGCCGTAGCCGCGGATTCTTTCCGCGCCGGTAGAGACGTTGCAATGCAACGTCTCTACAACACCCCCCTTCTTGGTTGATTGAAGGGGGGTGTTTTTTTGCCTGCAACCTCGGTTCCCGGCCACGCTGGACGGATGCCCAACAATCGGGCACAATGGCCTGGCATGTGGCAGCCGGTTTGTTACGGCACACGATGGTCAGGGTGAACAAGCGGCGCAAACTGTTTCTTGAGGAGAAAAAGATGCCATACAAAAGTCGGGCAACCTGGTTGATTCTGTTGCTTTTTTTGAGCCTGCTCATCGCCTGCCAGGATGAACCAACCCTTCCCCAATCCTCAGATGACAACGCTGCCGAGATGGCTACCGGCTGGTTTGAACTCCAGCTAAAGCTGGTGAAAGAAACGCCAGGGTTCACCCCGCCAGTGGCTTCGCGCGCATTTGGTTATGCCGGGCTGACGCTGTATGAAACGGCCGTTCCCAACATGCCCGATCACAACTCCCTGGTAGGGCAGCTCAACGGACTGGACACCCTCCCCCAACCAGACCCTAATCAAGCTATTCATTGGGCCGCAGCCGCCAACAGCGCGTTGGCCACCATTGTGCGCCTGCTCTATCCTACCGCCACGCCAGAAAATCTGGCGGCAATTGACGCCCACGAACAGCAGTATGCCGAACAGTACGCAGCCGAAGCCGGACAAGTCGTGTTTACCCAATCAGTCGCCTACGGCCAGGCTGTAGCCGAGGCCATTTTCGACTGGTCCCGCAGCGACGGCGGCCATGAAGGGTACGCCAGCAACTTCCCCGACACCTACACGCCAGTTGCCGGCCCCGGCAAGTGGGTTCCCACCCCACCCAATTTTCAGGCAGCGTTGCAGCCATACTGGGGGCAAAATCGCCCCTTTGTGACCCACACGGGCTGCACCGTACCGCCCCCCACCGAATACTCTGAGGATCCGCTCTCCCTCTTCTACGCCGAAAACCTGATCGTTTACGCCACTGTGCAAAACCTGACGCCAGAACAGGAAGCCATTGCCCTCTTCTGGGCCGATGATCCGGGCGCGACCTTTACCCCACCCGGCCACTCCATCGCCATTGCCACCCAGGTTTTACAGCAGGAAAATGCGGACCTGGCTCTGGCAGCCGAAACATATGCCAGAGTCGGGCTTGCCGTAACCGACGCCTTTATTGGCTGCTGGGACGCCAAATACACCTACAATTTAATACGCCCGATCAGCTACATTCAGGCAATCATTGATCCAACCTGGAATACACCCGAAATCACCGACCCAGTAATTACGCCACCCTTCCCGGAATATCCTTCCGGTCACTCCGTCCAGTCCGGCGCCGTGGCCGAAGTCCTGACGGACATTTTTGGTGAAGAGTACCATTTTACGGATCGTAGCCACCGCGATCGTGGCCTACCCGAGCGCACCTACAACTCCTTTTGGCACGCGGCTGAGGAAGCCGCCATTTCTCGCCTGTATGGCGGGATTCATTACCTACCAGCCATTGAACTGGGCGTCGCCCAGGGAAAGTGCATCGGCGAACAGATCAATGCCCTGGCCTGGCGCAACTAATTTGCCTCATCACGCGCAGGCTGTGCCAAAATAGCGCCGCTGGCTACAATACCCCTTTCAACCAATTGAAGGGGGTATTTTTATGCCTGACGTCACCATTTTGCGGCCAAATTTCAGCATTGAGCAGGCCGTTCAGATCGCCCACACCTACTACAACCTCACCGTCACCGCCCGCACCCTGCCCAGCGAACGCGACCAAAACTTCCACCTCACCGCCACCGACGGCCGTCAATACATCCTCAAAATCGCCGGACGCACCGAGACCCTGGCCACTCTGGAGCTTGAAAACGCCCTCATCAACCACCTGAATCTCCAATCTCCAATCTCCAGTCTCTTCCCCCATCTCGTTTTGGCAACCAACGGCCAATCAATCACCTACGCCACCGCCCCCGGCGGCACCCAATTTCCCGTCCGGCTCATTACCCATCTGCCCGGCACGCTGCTGGCACACACCAAGCCACACAGTCCGGCGCTGCTGCGCAGCCTGGGCTACACCCTCGGCCAGTTAGACGTCGCTCTGGCCAATTTTGACCATCCCGCTGCCCACCGTACCCTGCGCTGGGACCTCAACCGCGCCGATTTCATCGCCGATTACCTGCAATTTATTCCCGATGCAGCGGGGCGAGAACTGGTTGGCGGCTTACTCAACCAGTTCGTTCAGCACACGCAGCCTCAGCTGGCAAACCTGCGCCACAGCATCATCCACAACGACGCCAACGATTACAACGTGGTCACCGCCAAGCAGCAGATCAGCGGCATCTTCGACTTTGGCGACGCGCTGCACACCGCCACCATCAACGAGTTGGCCATCGCTGCCGCCTACGCCATTTTGCACAAGCCAGACCCGTTGGCCGCAGCGGCTCACGTCGTACGCGGCTACCACACGGCTCATCCCCTCACGAAAGAAGAAGTCTCTCTGCTCTTCTCGCTCATCGCCATGCGCCTCTGCGTTAGCGTGACAATGAGCGCCTACCAGGCCACCCAGGAACCGGATAACGACTACCTGCAAATTTCGGCCGCGCCCGCCTGGCAAACGTTGGCTATCCTAGCCAACACAAGCCCGCTGCTAGCCGAAGCCACCTTTCGCCACGCCTGCGGCTGGGAACCTGTAGCCAAATCGACGCAGGTCGCAAATTGGCTACGCGAAAACAATGGCCAATTTGCCAATGTACTCAACACAAATTGGCAGGAAACCCAACCAATCGTTTTCGATCTCACCCCCGGCAGCCTGCTCCTCGGCCAGCTTACCAATCCAGATGACACCCAGGCGTTCACCGACCTGCTCTTTAACCAACTAATCTCTCAACCCTCTGTGCCCTCTGTGGCCAAAATAGGCATTGGCCGCTACGATGAGCCGCGCCGGATTTACACGGCCGACAGTTTCCGCATCCCCGGCAACGAGCGGGATGAGTGGCGCACCATTCACATGGGGATTGATTTGTTTGCGGCGGTAGGAACGGCCGTTCACGCCCCCCTCCCCGCCACCATCCACAGCTTCGCCAACAACACCGACCGCCTCGACTACGGCCCCGTCATCGTTTTGCAGCACGATGTGGACGATGACCTCACCTTTTACACTCTCTATGGCCACCTCAGCGAGTCTTCGCTCAATGGCCTCACCATCGGCCAGCCTATCGCCCAAGGCCAAAAATTCGCCGAAATCGGCAACTTCCCCGCAAACGGCGACTGGCCCCCCCACCTCCACCTCCAAATCCTGGTTGACATTCCCTGTCACCCCTTCACCTTGTCACCCAGCGATGTCCCCATCGCACACCCGGTCACCGACCTCCCCGGCGTCGCCGCCCCCAGCCAACGCGCCATCTGGCGCAGCCTCTGCCCCGATCCGAACCTGCTGCTAGGCATCCCAGAAGAATTATTCCCACCGCCCGCCCGCAGCAAAGACGAAATTTTGGCTTTGCGGCACAAGCATCTGGGACCATCGCTCAGCATTTCTTACCAAAAACCGCTGCACATCGTGCGCGGCCAGGGGCAATATTTGTACGACGAGAACAACCAGCCTTACCTGGACGCGGTGAACAACGTGCCGCACGTGGGGCACAATCATCCCCAGGTGGTAAAGGCGGCGCAGTTGCAAACGGCCGTTCTCAATACCAACACCCGCTACCTGCACGACAACCTGGTGGAATACGCCGCACGGCTCACCGCCACGCTGCCGGAGCCGCTCTCGGTTTGCTACTTTGTGTGCAGCGGCAGCGAAGCGAACGAGTTGGCCTTACGCATGGCCCGCACCCACACTGGCCAACAGGATCTGCTGGTGTTGGACGGCGCGTATCACGGCAATACGGCCGCTCTCATCGACATCAGCTCCTACAAGTTTGATGGTCCTGGCGGCGCAGGCAAGCCGGATCATGTGCACGTGCTGCCGATGCCGGACCCGTATCGGGGGTTGTATCGGGGGAGTGGGGTGGGAAACGGCCGTCTTTACGCCCAACACGCCCAGGAAATCATCGAGGAACTGCAAGCGCAGGGCAAAGGCATTGCCGGCTTCATTGGCGAACCGCTGCTGGGCTGCGGCGGCCAGATTGTGCTGCCCGACGGCTACTTCCAGGCGCTGTTCCCAATTATTCGCGCGGCAGGCGGCGTTTGCATTGCCGATGAGGTGCAGGTGGGATTCGGCCGTGTGGGCAGCCACATGTGGGCCTTCGAGACGCAGGGCGTCGTGCCGGACATCGTCACGCTGGGCAAACCCATCGGCAATGGACACCCGCTGGCTGCAGTAGTGACCACGCCAGAGATAGCAGAATCGTTTGCCAACGGCATGGAGTATTTCAACACCTTTGGCGGCAATCCAGTTTCTTGTGCCATCGGGCTGGCTGTTTTGGACGTGCTAATTTTTGGAAAATTACAATATCACGCCCGAGATGTGGGCAATCGGTTGCTGGCTGGCTTGCGCGAGTTGCAAACCAAATTCCCGCTCATCGGCGATGTGCGCGGACTGGGGCTCTACATCGGCGCAGAGTTAGTGCGCAACCAGCAAACGCTGGAACCAGCCGCCGCAGAAGCCTCGTACATCGCCAACCGCATGCGTGATAAGGGCATCCTCATCAGCACCGATGGGCCGCTGCACAACGTGCTAAAAATCAAGCCACCACTGGTATTTACAGAAGAAAATGCTGATTTTTTGGTGAAAACGTTAGGGGAAATCTTAGAGGAATTGTGAATTGAAAATGGTGAATTGTGAATTGTGAAGGAGCAAAGCCGTTCACAATTCACGATTAATTATTCACCATTCGCTATTTTTTCGGCATCACTAGCCACAAAATGAAGTACGGAATTGCCGATGCGCCACCTGGCAACAGCAGGATGAAGAAGAGCAGCCGGAACCAGAAAACGTTAATGCCCGTCCAGGCAGCCAAGCCACCACAGACACCTGCAAAAATGCCATTTTGTCGTCGCAAACGATTATCTTTTACATTCATTTCAATACCTCCACAAGTAAAGCAGAATTTATCTGCCCAAAATTCATTTGTTGTTCTGGTACTGTTTACGCAGCAGAGTTGAAATGGTTGCAGCAGGATAAAAACTTTCGGCTAAACATTGTGCAAGCCATTGGCATAAATGCGATTGACGTACCAATCGACCTCGGCTTTCAGTCCATCCTTCAGTTGGGTGTGCGGCGCGTAATTTAGCAACTGTCTGGCCTTGCCGATGTTGGCGCAAGTGTGCAGTTGGTCGCCGGGTCGTTTGGGCTTGATGTCCAGCTTTGCCTTTTTTCTCATGATTTCCTCGATGAGGGCAATACCTTCGCCAGTGGTCATCTCCACATCGCTGCCCATGTTGATAATTTCGCCAATCAGCTTCTCTGGCTGATCCAGCACAGAAACAAAGCCTTCGATGATATCGCCCACAAAGGTGTAGCTGCGTGAGTGCGTTTCGCTGCCCTCAAACAGGGGGAACGGCGTATCGGTGAGAATGCTGCGAATCAGTTTGGGATAGAGCTTTTCTGGCCGTTCGCGCGGGCCGTAAACAGAAAAAATGCGCAGTGATCCGGCAGGAAACCCTTTTTCACGATGCAAAGCCAGTGCCAACTGCTCGGCGGCTAATTTGGTAACGCCGTAGTACGAGGTGGGTTTGGGCGGTTCTGTTTCGGGGTCGTAAGCGTGACGGCCGTATACCGACGACGTAGACACATTCACAAAACAGCGCAGCGAATCCTGCTGGTGGCAGGCCGTCAGCAACTTGTCCGTAGCCACAATATTGTTCCGCACATAATCCGCCAGCGGCGTCGTGGCTGAAATACCCGGCTGCCCCGCCAGATGAAACACAAATTCCACATCGGCCAGCGCCGACGAAAGATCATCCGTCGCCAAATCCAGACGATGTAAAGTCACACCGGCGGCTTCAATGTCATCTGCATTTACCTGCTTGAGTGCGGCAGCATAATAATCCGTGAAGCAATCAATGCCCACCACCTCATGCCCCTGTTTGGCTAATGTTTCCGCTAAATGTGACCCGATGTATCCTGCGGCTCCCGTGACGGCAATTTTCATAAAGTCCTCCTCTTTTGGGGTGAATAATCTGCTACAAAGTTTACGGTATTCCACCAACCGGCGAAACAACAGAAAGCAAACGGTTCACCTACTGCCTCTCAAAAAACAACAAAAAAGGTGTTGTTAATCAGCGCCACACACTTTATACTGCCGACATTGTTGATGAGGCAACGGCCGTATCCCACACATCGCCGCAAAATGTCGTACTGTCCCGGCAAATTTCTTTTCAAATAACCCAAATTGGAGGAAAAACTATGTCCCACACCTATCATTCAATTTACCAAAAATGGCAAAATGATCCGCTCGGTTTTTGGGCGGAAGCGGCAGAAGCAATTGATTGGTACAAGAAATGGGACACCATTTTGGATGAATCCGAAGCGCCCATTTACCGTTGGTTTAGCGGCGCGGAAGTGAACAGTTGTTACAATGCGCTGGATCGACACGTTGAGAACGGCCGTTCTGACCAACTCGCCCTCATCTACGACAGCCCCGTCACCGACACCGTCAAAAAATACACCTACGCCGAACTGCTGGATGAGGTCGCCCGCTTTGCTGGCGTTTTGCAGCAAAACGGCGCAGAAAAAGGGGATCGCATCGTCATTTACATGCCGATGGTGCCCGAAGCCGTCATCGCCATGCTGGCCTGCGCCCGCATCGGCGCGATTCACTCCGTCGTCTTCGGCGGCTTTGCTGCCAAGGAACTGGCCACCCGCATCGACGACGCCAAGCCCAAGCTCATCATCAGCGCTTCCTGCGGCATCGAGATCGCCCGCGTCATCGAGTACAAACCGCTGCTTGATCAGGCCATCGAGCTATCTACGCACAAGCCACAAGCCTGCGTCATTTTGCAACGGCCGCAAGCGGAAGCCACCATGATCGCTGGCCGCGATGTGGATTGGCAAGAAGCGATGCAGCAAGCCCAACCCGCCGATTGCGTCCCCGTTGCCGCTACCGACCCGCTGTACATTTTGTACACTTCCGGCACCACCGGCATGCCCAAAGGCGTGGTGCGCGACAACGGCGGCCATCTGGTCGCCCTCAAGTGGAGCATGGAGTACATCTACGGCGTGAAACCAGGCGACGTGTACTGGGCCGCCTCCGACGTAGGCTGGGTGGTTGGCCATTCCTACATCGTCTACGCGCCGCTGTTTCATGGCTGCACCACCATTTTGTACGAAGGCAAGCCCGTCGGCACGCCCGATCCCGGCGCGTTTTGGCGCGTCATTTCTGACCACAAGGTGAACGTGCTGTTTACCGCCCCCACCGCCTTCCGGGCCATCAAGCGGGACGATCCAGAAGCCACCTACCTGGAACCGTACGATCTCAGCCATTTCCGCACCCTGTTTTTGGCCGGCGAACGGTGCGATCCGGCGACGCTGGAATGGGCCGAAGAAAAGCTGGGCGTCCCCGTCATCGACCATTGGTGGCAAACAGAAACTGGCTGGCCGATTTGCGCCAATTTGATGGGGCTGGAGCAGCTGCCCATCAAGCCTGGTTCTGCTACGGTGCCTGTGCCCGGTTACGACGTGCGCATTTTGAACGTGTACGAAGAGGAAGCCGAGGTAGATGAAATTGGCAGCATCGTCATCAAGCTGCCACTGCCGCCTGGCTGCCTGCCCACGCTCTGGCATAACGATGATGGGTACAAGCAAACCTACCTGAGCAATTTCCCCGGCTACTACAGCACGGCCGATGCCGGTTTCAAGGACAAAGATGGTTATTTGTGGATCATGAGCCGCACGGATGACATCATCAACGTGGCGGGGCACCGCCTTTCTACGGGGGCGATGGAGGAAGTGCTGGCCTCCCATCCCGATGTGGCCGAATGTGCCGTCATCGGTGTGGCGGATGAGCTGAAGGGAGAAATTCCGCTGGGCACGGTGGTGTTAAAAGCAGGTGTGATACGGCCGCATGAGGACATTATCAAAGAGCTGATCCAAATGGTGCGTGAAAAGATTGGTCCGGTGGCCTCCTTCAAAATTGCCACGGTCGTTGAGCGGCTGCCCAAAACTCGCTCCGGCAAAGTGCTGCGCGGCACCATGAAAAAGATTGCCGACGGGGAAACATACCGCATGCCTGCCACCATCGACAATCCGGCCATTTTGGAAGAAATCGCCCACGATCTGGCTGAACTGGGCTACCCACACAAACACGAGTAAGCCCAGTTTTTTAATAGGACGCAGATAACGCAGATCAAAAAATCAGCGTCATCCGCGTTTATCTGCGTCCCATGGTTCTCCCTTGCAAAATTGCTCCTTGACTTAGAGCGCGCTCTAAGATGTACAGTGACTCCAACAAGCACAGAAC
>JACKBN010000019.1 GCA_020634565.1 Ardenticatenaceae bacterium | reverse complement strand
AAGGAGCTGTCGCATATACTGCACTAGAAAAAGTAGACTAATAAACCAATGGCTTACGGAAATGCCCAAGATGAAAGCGTATACCCGCTACAACCATTACTAATCCCAAGAAAATAAAAAGAACTGAAATTAAAATAGGCATGAAATGTCCTTTTATTGTTCGTATCAACCTAAAAAAGACGTGAGTTTTCTGATCGTTGAGACCTTTGATCAAGCGTATTCTTTTGCAGGCGCAAAACCCCACACACCGCTTGATTTGCGATCTTGATGACTGGAATTTTAGCAGAAGTTTGGTGGCAACGGCCGTTCCCCCACAAAACGCCCCGGTGAAATTTTCTGATTACCGTTTACCGAACACCGATCACCGTACTTTACGCAAACGGCCGCTTGTTTCCCCCAATTCCGTATTGGCAGGCACAAACGTGTAATCCGACAGCCACGGTGTTTCCGGGGCCATGGTCAGGTGAGCCAACGCCACCAACACGCTGTCATAGTTCACTCGCCAGCCCGCAAAATTGCGCCAGGCCAGTTCGCGATCCGGTTGCATCGTTATGCCCTGGCTCGCCAACCGTTCATACGCTTCGTTGAATTCCGCTTGGGTCACATGAACGGGATCGTCAGGATAATGCGGATCAACATTGTAGGAAACGCGAAACATGTTGGCGATGTGGCGCAGCGCAATATTTCCGGCGCGGATGACCAACCCTTGTGACAACCCTGCGGCCTCAGACTGCTTGATGGCGCTCAGGTGCAGCGCGGCCGCATCCAGCACCGTCCCGGCAGCCACCACCCAGCTTTGCCGTGCCTGCGGCGAGCGAAAAAAGACCAGCGCCGATAGAGAGGTGTGCGTCTCATCGAGCTGCGTAAACCAGCGCTCCCAATAATTCCAAAAATCATAGGCCAATTGCGCGTTGCTCCACATTTGCAGCCGCCAAACCAGCTCTGGGGCCGTAGGTGGTGTGCCAGCGCGTACTTGCAGCAGCGAAACCGCCTCTTCCCGCTGGGAAAAAGCCGTGTACATGGTGGGCAGATAAGAAATGAGCATCGCCACCAAAATCAGGCCAACGGTGGATTCGATGAAGGCGAGAATGGTTTGGGGTATCGTTTCCGCTGTGGCAAACCCCAGGGTAAGGATGGACGAGCCGCTAAGCAAAAAAGCCTGCTCCCAGGATGTGATGCCCAATGCCCAAAACATGCCCGCAAA
This sequence comes from Ardenticatenaceae bacterium, assembly GCA_020634565.1. Classification (GTDB taxonomy): domain Bacteria; phylum Chloroflexota; class Anaerolineae; order Promineifilales; family Promineifilaceae; genus Leptofilum. Next base: position 115,323 of record JACKBN010000019.1, on the reverse strand, counting down.
GCCAATCGTGGTCAGCAGCAGCCAGGTGGGTACCATCAGCAGCAGGCTAATCGGCGCGTAGATCGCCATCAGGCTGTCGCGCTGCTCATAAGTGGGCAGCGCTTTCATCATCAGGTTGAACAGCTTGCGTACGGACACAAAAACCACCCACGTGAGTTTTACCGAGGCGCTGCGGGGCAGCACAAAGGTGCGGGCGGCTGAGATGAAGGTATAGGCGGCCAAAAAGAGGCCAATTAAAAAGACGAGGCTGCGCAGCAAGATCATGCACTGATCATACCGCTAATTGGCTTATGAGGAAACGGCCGTTACCAATTCCTGATATTGCTTCGTTAACTGGTGATTTTCGCCTAGCAGGGTAAAGAGCGCATTCATCACATCGGCAATGTACGGCCTGTCGAATGATTCGCCTGCTTCCCAGGCTTCCGCCAGCAGGGTCAACGCCTTTTTGGGGTTGCGACGTTCCAGAGCCAGGGCTGCCTGTTGATAGCGTTTGTCCAGCGAGTCCACGCCAGTGAGCGCATCGCCGTCGGCTACATCCACCATGAAGCGGGCCATGGGCAGCAAAGCCTGAGCCGCATCGGCTTCAGCGCTATCGGGAAAATCGTTGAGCAAGGTAAATGCCTGGAGGCCGTTCCCCTTTTTTAGCTGGCTTTTAGCCTGTTCCAGCCGCTCGGTTGGGTCATCGCTGCCCTGAAAGCCCAGCGGGGGAGCCGGAGCCGTGACCGCTTTGTTGACAAAACGGCGCACCAACATTTCGGGACGGGCGCCGGTAAATTCATCGACAACACGGCCGTTCCGAAACATTTTCACCGCCGGAATCGAACGAATGCCATACTTGGCCGCCATTTGCTGGTTGTGCTCAGTATCCAACTTGGCCAAAACAAATGGACTATCTGCTTCTTCGGCCAATTTCTCCAGAACCGGGCCAAGGGCGCGGCAAGGACCACACCACGCGGCCCAGAAATCGACCATCACGGGCGTTTTGTAAGAGCGGTTGATGACCTGCACCTCAAAGGAGCGGTCCGTCACTTCTAAAACAGAAACTTCCGCTGCCGATTTCTTATTCTTTTTGTTACCAAATGAAAACCATTTCATAGTGCCCTCGTGTGCTTTTCGCTTCTAACAGAAAAAACCTGACACCCCTTGTCGAGCTGTCAGGTTTTAGCTAACTACAGGATTCAATTATTGGATGATCAATCCGCCTGTTAGGTTACATGCTGTACAGCAACCGTTCCCGATTGAAGATTTGCAGGGCGAAAAAGATGCCTACTACCGTTGCCAGAATATTGCCGATGATGCTAAACAGCACCGCATTGGCCGGAATGATGCCACCCAGCGTGAGCGTCCCCACCACCGCCGAGGTGCCGTAGACAGGCAGCAGATAGGCCAGGCTGGCTCCGGTGGGGGGCACAAAAGCGGCGGCCATGGCGGTAAACATCACCCCAAACATCACTGGCGTCAGAGCCGATTGCGCATCCTTAAAGGTTTTGGTGCGGATGCTGATGACCATGAGAATGACGTTGGCAAACAGCGCCAAAGGCAGCGATACGAAGATCGCCTGCACAATCACGCTCAGGGGCAGCGCCCCGGCACCATCAGTCATGGACTCGGGCAGCAAGACGCTGGCTCCCCAAAAACCCAAAAGCGTGAGAATGATGGGAACGGCCGTAATCGTGAACACAGATGCCAATTTCCCTACAAAGATCTCCACATCACTGCTTGGTGTCGCCAGTAAGGATTCCAGCGTGCCGCGCTCTTTTTCGCCAGCCGTTACGTCGATGGCGATGAACATGCCGCCCTGTACGGCGCTAATGGCTACCAAAATGGGCAGGAAGAATGAGGCTGTCGCTCCGGCCCGCTGGGCAGGAGAAGCCAAATCCTCGGCATCCAGCGTAACGGGCGCCAGTACCGACAAATCGACCTGGCGCTCATTAAGCCGCTGCACGGTGATTTGCTGATTGTACGCATTCAGCGCCAGCTCCAGCCGGTTGAGCGAAATGCCGCCACCGAACAGGCCGCCAGAGGTGCTGTTGGTACGCACAATTAACTTGGCATCTTCTTCAGCGGTCACGTTATCGCTAAAACCAGGGGTAAAGATCAGCCCGGCCGCTTCTTCGGCGCTGGTGATGGTGGCTTCCAGATCCCCTTCGTAAGGCTGTAGCTCAATGTCAAAAGCCGCAAAGGTGTCGATAAAATCCTGACCGGCATACTCCAGCCCTTGTACGGGCAGGATGAGCGTGTCTTCCTGGCGCGATTCAACCAGTGAGCCTAACAGCGGATTGAGCACGGCGTAGAATACACCCAGGATAAGCGGCACAACGAGCGTTTGGCGCAGCCCTTTGCGGTCGCGGATGATGTCTAAAATTTCTTTTTGCCAGATGTTTAAAATGTTGTTGAACATGATTTTTCCTTTTTCAGTTTGCAAGTTTGCCTGTTTGCGAGTGGGCAAGTGCTTTACTTGCTTACTTGCCACTCTCTTGCATACGGCCGTATTCACTCCGCTGCAACCCTTCCCGACCAGCGAGGGCGACAAACGCATCTTCCAGATTGTCTTTGCCGGTGCGGGCCATCAGTTCGGCGGGGGTGCCATAGGCCACAATCTTGCCGCCAACGATAATGGCAATGTTGTCACACAGCCGCTCCGCTTCATCCATGTAGTGGGTGCTAAAGAGCACGCAGCGCCCCTGGTCGCGCATAGCGCGGATGCTGTTGCGCGTTTCCCGCACGGCCATCACGTCCAGCCCGTTGGTGGGCTCATCCATGATGATGTTGGGCGGGTTGTGTACCAGGGCGCGCCCCAGCACAATTTTCTGGCGCTGGCCACGGCTGAACCCTTCGGCCCGGCGATCAGCAATCTCTTCCATGTTCAGTTCGGCAATGATGGCGTCGATGCGATTTTCCAGCTCTTTGCCTTTGAGACCGTAGAAACGGCCGTAATAGCGAAACTGTTCACGAGGCGTCAATCGCGGATAAACACCATCCATGTCTGCCTGCACACCCAATGCCCGGCGCACACCGCGAGAATCATTTCGTACATCGTGCTCATCGACGATGACGGTGCCATCCATCGGTTTGATCAAGCCAGAAATCATGCGCAGCGTGGTGGTTTTGCCCGCGCCGTTCGGACCCAACAGCCCGGTAATCTGACCATCCGGGCAGGTGAATGAGACATCGTCAACAGCTTTGATGCTGTTGTCGTCGCCGTAATATTTCTTCAAATTCTTAACTTCAATCATCGTTTATACTCCTGAAAAAAGTAACAGATCCTGGTCTGATGACGCGGCAGACCAACAGTAAAGGATATTTACCATACGCAAAAAATAGAGTTTTGTGTGCAAAAAATCAGCCTCAGTGGGAAGCCACAACGCTTTTGGGACTTTGGCGAAGCCGCCAGAATGTGATGCCCACGATGACCACCATAAACGCCAGCCACACAGTTAAATTAAGGCTGTTTGCCTCAGACACACCACTGTTGTTGAGGGCATCATCAAGACCGCTGACCAAAAAATGGGTCGGCATCACCGAGAAAATCGTGTTAAACGGTTCTGGCAGCTCCAACAGTGTGGAAAACCAGGCCGGGACCAGAAAAAGGATCATGACCAGGCCTAGCCAACTGTTGCACTGCTTGCTGGATTGTGCCAGGCTGCCCGTAAGGATGCTGATGCTGAGCGACACGGGCAAGGCGATGACCAGATAGAGCAGCGCCAGCGGCCAGTTACCCGTTAACCCACCATTGAGCAGCACCACAATGACCAGCACAATGATAATACTGACTGAACCGGCCAGCGCTTTGCCCAAAACCACGTGGTAAGGATTAGCTGGCGAGTTAATCAGCACGACACCCATTTGTTTCTCCTTTTCTTCCGTAATAAGCAGGGCCACAAGATTGGCTCCGGAAATAAAAAAGATCATGGTCAGGGTGATAATGAGCAAGAAGCTATTCAGGGCCAAGTCGGAAGAAAAAGCGCCGTTTTCAAGGTCGATCCGTTCGATTTGTGCCGGTAGGGTTTGCTGACCTAACTGCATAATTTCTGTTTCGATGGCGTGCTGCCATTGCAGCGTTTCCGAACTCATGCCTCGTTCTGGATTTAGCCAAATTTTCAGCTCGGGCTTTAGACCGGCAGCAACATCGGCATCAAAATTGGCCGGAATTTGTACGCCGCTCATCGGCCCTTCGTTAATTTGTTCTTGCAGCGCGGCTTCGCTGGCCACGATGTGCAGTTCCAGGGTCGGATCTTCTTGCATGGCGGCTACCAATTGCGAATTGCCCAGATCGTACACGGCAATGTCGAGTATGCTGGAGTTATTGACGCTAACAATCAGCAGACGGTACAGCAAGAAGAGAATTACGGGCAGCAGCCCGGTCACGATGAACTGCGTGTTGGTTGCAATTTCCGCTAAATCCTTGCGAGCGATCGCCCACACAACACGCCCGTGATGCGGCCGGGTGCTTTTTTTCGTTTGTCCTGTTAGCGATTCGATTCCTGTCGTCATATTCGTTTGCCTGTCAGTCGAACGTTCCCGGCTGATTTTAGTGCCTGTTCGAGACAAACACAACGATAGCAGAACGGCACGCCGCACGCATTATTTTAGGGCTGAACAGCGGAAAACTGTGCTGAATGGCCCCAAAATCGGGTTGAATAGCACCTGAATTGGTCGAAAAAGGGGTTATTTGGCGGATTGAAGCCGCGAACGGCGACGCCACCAACCAAAAGCGAGGCTGAGACCAAGAGCCCCAAGCAGCCATAAAACGCTTTGGCTCCATACCGTTTGGTGCGTGAAATGGCCTGTGCCGTTGTTGAGATACACGGTGGCCTTGTTCACCAGCCCAACCACAATATCCGGGGCTTCATCGTTGTTGACATCGCCGACCGTTAGCTTGCCGCGTGTTGGGTAGGTGATTAGCTGAGGGTTGGACGAGAAACGGCCGTCCCCGTCATTTAGCCACACATACCCAATTCGGCTCAGGGGAAAGAGTGGGAAAGTGCGACGAGATTCCATATCAGTGATCAGGTCCAGATCGCCGTCGGTATCTACATCCACCAAAAAGATGCTGTCGGTCCAATGGTTGGCGAACTTTTGGCCGCTGTCGCGGAACTGTCCCGCGCCGTCGTTGAGCCAAATTTCATCCGGGCCGATATTGCCTACGGCGGCATCCAAATCGCCATCGCCATCCACATCCCCCAGGGCGACGGCAAAGCTGCGCAAATTACCTAACTGCTGGCCGCTATTTTGGAAAACGGCCGTACCATCATTTAGCCACACCCCGTTTGGTGCTGGATCAGAAGGTGCCGTAAGGCGAGGAATAGAATTGCTGGCAACAAACGCATCCAGATCCCCATCGCCGTCCAGGTCACCCAGAGCCACCGCTTCGGCGTTAGGGCCAGCCAATACCTGGCCACTGTCCTGCGGCAGCCCTTCGGCCTGTCCCAGCCAAACACGCCGGTTGGGTACGGTGAATACCATTTTTTCACTTGGCGATTCAATTTGATAGGAGCCGCCGCAGCAGCCTACGCTAAACAAATCAGGCAGGCCGTCGCCGTTGAGGTCGCCCACGGCAAAGTGGCGCGACGAGTCACCAACAAACTTGTCGCCGCTGTCTTGCAAGGTTAGATGGCCCGATTGGTGGAACTGTCCGCTGCCATCATTGAGCCAGAAGACAGAATTGTAGGGGCTGTCAGCCATGGAATCCCGGTTGCTTTGCAGGGCATCCATGTCGCCGTCATTGTCCGCATCGTATAAAAGCAGATCTTCGCTGGGGGCCGAGAATAAATTTTGGGAGAGTTGGCGGAAACGGCCGTTTCCTTCATTCAATAAAACGGCCGCAGGGGCTGGCGTTTCATGCCCTCGATTGTTCAAAAACGCGTCCAAATCACCGTCGCCGTCCAAATCGGCCAGAGCGATGGCCCGCGTTTTGGGGCTTTCTGCCTGAGAGATGAGCCCCAAAAATGCGACCAACCAACCAATCGCCGCCAGCGCCAATACTAAAACAGACCATTTCGCGATTCTTTTGAAGGGAAGCTGCATCTCGTGCCGTCCTTGCCAGTGGGCTTGCAGACAGGCGGCGGGCCAGTCGCGTAGTTCTTGCAGCAGCACGAGGAGTTGGCCCCACCAATCTGTAACCTCTCGGTCCGCTAGTTTTTCTGCAAAAACCGCCAGCATTTCATCTCCAAAATCTGCGCGAAAATGGGGCGGGTACAGCTGGAGCAGCGTATGGTAAACCAGAAGCGCCAGGCGTGTCATGAGTTAGCCTTGTGGGAACGATTAGCTGGTGGCGATGAGGGTTGCCTTGTGCTGTGGTTCCTCTGGTTGGGCTGGCGTGCGGCTCAGTAGCCAGGTTTTCATGCGATACCTCCAGAAATCTGGCGCGCCGTGGCCACCAGACTGTCCATTCGGGCAATTTCAGCATCTAGAATGCGTCGTCCGAGATCAGTGAGGCGATACGTTTTGCGAATACGGCCGTTATCATTGTCATCAGCCGCTTCGTACCGCTCGATCCATGCCTGTTCCAGCATGCGCTTGAGCGCACCATACAGCGTGCCCGTACTTAGTTGGAGACGGCCGTTGCTCATTTCTTCTACCGTTTTCATGATGCTGTAGCCGTGCCGTGGTGATGGCATCAGGCTCAGCAAAATGAAGAAGGTTGCTTCACCAAGGGGCAAATTTTGTTCGGGTTCCATTGCTTACCTACGCTTCGCTATATGTCGGGTAACAATATGTCGTTTAGCGACATATTAGCAAAGAGAAAACGATCCTGTCAAGGTTTGCTTTTTTATGAGTTTAATTTTAGGGAGACAGAAAGCTAAAAATCGAGGAGTTCGCGCAGGTCGCGGGCGGCGTTTTTGCTGAGGGGAATTTCGATCGGCTCAACCGCATCAAGTTCATTGCCGTCCAAAATGAGGGTGTAGCTGTCGCGCGTGTAGGAGATCATTTCTTTGATGTGCTGCAAGTTGACCAGATAGCTGCGATGGGCGCGGAAGAAGCCGCTACGCGCCAGGCGGCTTTCTACTTCGCTGAGGGTGAGATGGGTGGGAATACGGCCGTCTTCGGTGTAAAGATAAGTACGGCCGTCATCGCTGGTAGCGTACAAAATGTCTGAGGGGTTCACCAAGGCCACCTTGCCTTCCAGCCGGGCGGGAATCTTGAAGGGCAGGTTGGGCGGCGTGGCCTGGTCGCTGGGCTGGTAGCTGTGGCTGGGCCGTCCCTGGTTCATAATGGTGATGGTGTGGCAAACGGCCGTAGCTGCCGCACTCTCGTCCGCGACCAGCAAGATGGCCGCTCCATCTTCTGCTTGCTGCCGCAGTAGCTTGGTAATGATCTCCACCGAGGCCGGATTGCTGCGGTGAAAGGGGTCCACCAAAATGAGCATTTGGGGCCGGTGCAACAAAGCTCTGCCTAGCGCCAACCGTCGGGACAGTTCTGGTGTAAGGTGTTGGGCACGAATCTGTGCCTGATCTTGCAGCCCCACCAGGGCGAGCTGTTCCAGGGCACGATTAAGGGGCAGGCCATAAAGGCGGCAGTAAAATTCCAGGTTTTGCCGCACGGTGAGCCGCTCATACAGGCCATCTTCAGCGGGCAGAAACCCGACTTTTTGGGCAAACAGGGTCCGTTCCTGAAACGGATCGATACCATCCAGGCGAATCTGGCCAGCGGTGGGAGGCGTTTGGCCCGTAACCAGCTGTAAAAAGGTGTCCTTATGCAGCCCGGTAAGACCGGAAACGGCCGCAATTTCTCCAGCCGCCACGGTTAGTTCGGGGATATCGATCACGGTGTTTTGCTGAACTACTTTTTGCAGCTGGTGAATTTCTATCATTGGAACAAGTTTAGCAAGAAAACAAAAAGAATGCCCAAAAAAAGTCCCCGACAGTTTGCCGGGGACTTTTTATTTAACCAAGCGGGGGAGTCAGATATTTCCTGACTGTGCGGTGTTTACTGGCAGTGATCCATGGTGGTGGAGTTGTTGTAGAACCAGTTGTACGAGTAGTACGGATAAGCATGCGCTGTTTGTGTGCGAATTGAAATGCGGTAAGAGCCTTTTAGCTCAGTGGGGATGGTAAATGTGTAACGGTCGCTCGCTTTATCTCCATTTTCCAGCTGCTTTACATAATAACCACCGATGCCGCTCGTGTACATTGGACCCATCGTGACAGCGAAAGATTGATTGGTAGGGAAGTTCTTGGTGAGAATCGTCACCTCGCTGTCTTTGTTGACGGTGCAAACAGTGAAGGTAGGAATGCCGGTGTAAACGGCCGTTGCCCCACCTGTTCCATTGCCACTGTTACTGTTGCCGCTGTCGCTATTATTGTTATCGACATCGGTGCTGTTGTTGTAGAACCAGTTGTAGGCGTAGAACGGATTGGCGTGGGCGGTTTGGGCACGGATAGAGATGCGATTGTCATTGACAAGCTCGGCTGGGATTTCAAAGGTGGCGGTTAAGGTACCGCCGTTGCCAGAATTCAGCGTGCCGACGCTAATGCCCCCAATGCCGCGCGTGTACATTTTGCCCATCGTTACGTTAAAGCTCATGTTGGCCGGGAAGTTGTTGGTCTCAATGGTGACGTCTTTGCCTTCGGTAACGGCCGTAATCTTAAACGTCGGAATGCCGGTATAAATCGGACCGGGATTGCCAGGTGTGACAACCGTACCCGTTGTATTGTTGTAGAACCAGTTGTAGCTGTAATAGCCTTGCGGACTGTCTAGCCGAATGGCAATCTGGGCATTGGCCTTCAAGCCATCAGGAATGGGGAACGTTGCCGACATCGAGCCGCCTGCGCCTGAGTCCAGCGATCCCACAATGGTGCCACCTGCCCCTAACGTCCCCATCGCATTCATACGCACGGTAAAGGTTTGCCCCGCAGGGTAATTGTACGTTTGAATGGTGACGCTTTCACCAGCCTTGACACTGGTAATGCTGATGGTGGGGATGGCGAGTGTGCTGGAAGCCGCCGTGCCTGCACCCAGCAACAAAACGACCAGGAGCAGGACAACGGCTCCTGCTTTGTGTCGCCAAAAACGGCCGAATTGCGTGGGCGAGAATATGGAATGAAACATTGAGAACCTCCTATTGGTGCGGTGCAGGGGTAGGGTGAAACTGTGAAGCCGACTGTTTAATTAAAAAATTAAATCCCTCTAGCCGGTTGGGTCACATATCAAGGACACAAATTGATTGGTCAGTCCCTCCTGCAATGAGTCGTTTGCCAAAGGGGCAAACTGAACAATACGGTAGCGGCATTATATAAAAAATATGAGGTGAATTTCTATAGAACAGCCGTTCCTGGGCAGAGGTAACAAAAAAGCGCCCCTGAGAGGAGGCGCTTTTGTAAGCTGTTTGTGGGTAAAGCGTCGGATTTATAGAGGCTCTTTGTCGATAGCGACAATACCAGTTTCATCGCCCTGGCCAATGCAGTGCGTTGGCGAAACGTTGAAACGGGCATCTGTATCGACGAAGTTTTCCAGTGCGCCCTGCAAAACACCCACGGCCAGGTGACACACGGGTGAATCCGTATCCCGATTGGTGCACATGGGGCACACAAGAATGTTCCAGTACCAAGACTTATCATCATCAGTCAGCGATACTTCTTGATCGCTTACCTGGTTGAAAAATTTGGCAAAGAATTGCAAACCAAGACCAATACGGCGTTCCATAGAGCCAATTTTCATGGCTGCACGTGCCGCTGTGGCCACAGAACCAAAGCTGTCCAGGCCATCATTAAACGTTTTCTTGCCAGCGCGCACGGCAAAGGCGCGTGCGCCACGTGCGCCATACATATCCCAGAATGCCTGCTGCAGCTGACCTACATGGGAGAATGGCACCTCTTTTTTCATATTGTCTGCTGGATAATTGTCGATGTAGCTAGATAGTCCACCCATATTGAGCAGGGCATTAACACCATTTTTGCCAACGATTTCTTCCGTGGCAATTAAAATAATGCGAACCCATCGGTTTGGGTAATACTTATCATCGTTTGCTGGACCAGCCATATTTACCTCCAACGACTTGAACACAAGGTGGGTGATAGCGATAAACTACTTAATACTGCGCTATTATAGTACAACCTCTTTATCTTCACACACCCTTGTTTATGTTTATGACAATTATGACAAATTCTGCACATTTGTTGCGATGTGTCAATCTTTTTGGCCCAAGAGTGCTAATGCTTCCTGGGCACAAACCTGCACATTGGTGGGCATTTGGGTGTTTTCCAGGTCATTTTGGTCAAACCATTTGATGCGCCTGGTTTCGCCTGTGGCCGGATTGAGTATGTTGGAAACGGCCGTTGCGTAATAAATGAAATCAATGTGCTGATGGTACGGATTGATATTTTCCAGCATCAGGTGCATCGGGCGGTGCAGCTGGCAGGATTCCTCATCGGCCGGAAAAAGCGGCGTATCGGGATTATACAGCGTGACATCCAGGCCGGTTTCCTCTTTCACTTCGCGAACGGCCGCTTCTTCCGGCAGTTCATCCCGCTCAATGTGGCCGCCCGCGGGCAGCCAGGTGCCAAACTTTTTATGCTGGTGCAGCAGCACCTTGTTTTTATACACCACAAAGGTGGTGGCAGTGAAGTGGCGGGTAATTTCCATGAGGGAGATTGGGGATTGGAGATTGGAGATTGCTTGGTTTCTAATCTCCAATCTCTAATCTCCTTATTAGCGTATCTTGCCAGTGACAAAACGATGGGCCGTTTCGGCCAAAATGGCCGCGCCCAGCGGCAGGACGCTTTCGTCAATATCAAAAATGTCAGTGTGGTGATGGCGTTCAACGCCGTCATCAATAGCGGCACCGAGCATGAACATGGCGCCTTTGGCCTGCCGGGTCATGTAGGCAAAATCTTCGGCCCCCATGCCAAATTCGGTGTTGATAACGGCCGTATCCGCCACCATCTCTTGCGCCACGTCCCGCATCCAACCGTTCACCTCTGCATCGTTGAACATCGCCGGATATCCTTTGGTGAGATCGAACTTATAGCTGCCGCCCATTTGCTCCGCCAGCTTAAAGGCATTTTCTACCTCAACTTGCAGCTGCTCCCGCACATCGTCGTGGAAGGAGCGGATGGTGCCCTGAATGTACACTTCGTTGGGGATGACGTTGGGGGCGGCACCGCCGCTGATTTGGCCCAAACTCACCACGCAGCCGCGCAGCGGGTTGATGCGGCGGGACGGGATGGCGTAAATAGCGGGCAAAATGACGCTGAGCATGTGCAGTGGATCGCTGCCGGTGTGCGGATAAGCGCCGTGACCGCCGTCGCCGCGCACCCACGCTTTGAATGAATCCACATTGGCCAAAGCGTACCCATCCTGCAAGCGAATCTGGCCGGAGGGGTAATCGGAGGCGACGTGCAAAGCGATCACTGCGTCCACATCTTCCAGTGCGCCGTCGCTGATCATCGCCGTGGCCCCGCTGATGCCGTTTTCGTCAAACGCTTCTTCGGAAGGTTGGAAGAGGAAGCGCACGTTGCCCTGCCAGCCGCCGTCGGCCAGGCTTTGCTTGAGCAGATGGGCCGCGCCCAGCAGCATAGCGGTATGCGAATCGTGGCCGCAGGCGTGCATCACGCCAGGATTTTGCGATTTATACGATGCGTCGGATTTTTGCAAGATGGGCAGGGCGTCCATATCGGCGCGAATGGCGATGGTGGGGCCTTCGCCCGTGCCTATCTGGCCCACCACGCCGGTGCGCCCGACGCCGGTTTTCACGTCAATGCCCAGCTCAGTGAGCGTGTCGGCGACGAGTGCGGCCGTTCTGAATTCCTGGAACCCAAGTTCGGGATGGGCGTGGATGTCGCGCCGCAAGCGGATGAGTTCGTCTTGTAAGGCTTTGGCTTTGTCTAACATGTTGGTTCCTTTTTACGTAGGGGCAGGTCTCAGACCTGCCCCTACCAACGTTTATGATGCGGGATTTTCCAGAATAATGTCTAGCCCGTCCAGCAGGGCGATGGCCTCTGGCAGGGAAAATTTGGTTTGCTTGAGCGTGTTTTCGGTAGCGGCGATGGCGTAATTTTTGGCCCCGCGAAAATCGGCGCGGGTGAGGTTGGTGTGAATGAAACGGCCGTCTTCAAAATCAGTAAACGTGCAGTTGGCGTCGGTCAGGTTTGTTTCGGCAAAAGTGGCTTCTTTGGCCAGGCAGTGGCTGAGCACCGCTTTGCTCAAATCCAGCTCCATGAAAGTGCAGTAGCTCAGGTTGCAATCGTGGAATTCGATCCACTGTATCTGCCCCGCTTTAGCCCAGTTGACGCCAATCAGCTTGCATTCAGTAAATTTGCAGCGCTGAAAACGACTGTAATCTACATCCAGCAGGGTGAGGTCGCAGTTTTGGAACTGGCAGTCGCGAAAGGTGCAGCGTTTGAACAGGGTTTCGCTAAAGTTGCAGTCAGTGAAGCGGCATTCCTCAAAGGTAACGGCCGTTACCTCTTCCTGCAAAACAGATAGCCCGCTGAACTGCTGTTCGATATATTCTTCACCACTGTCAAAGGGGAGGCTCATCAATTCTCCAAAGTGGCGACGGCAACGGCCGTAACCACATCATTGCGCACTTCCATGCAGTTAACGCCCTGCACCACGCCCTCTTTCGGCGGCACTTCGCTGGCCTGGAAGCGAATCATTTTGCCACCCTGGGCGATAATGAAAATGTCGTCTTTTTCGTCAACGGTCACCGCGCCGATAAGCTGATCCGCCTTGAAAATTGCTTTGCCGCCTGCGCCGGGTGCTTTGTTCATGCGGAAGCCGCTCATCAGGCGAATGGTGCCTTTGCCGTCGTGGCCGACCACAAAAACGCCGCTGCGCTCCGTCACGCTGGCAACGGCGACCACCTCGTCGCTGGGATCGACGCGCAGTCCCAAACAGCCGCCACGGGCAGGCACCTGTGTCTCGCGGAAGCGGATGCCCTGCGCCTGCTGAGTGGCCAGGAGGATTTCGTCGGAGCCGTTGGTCCAGGTAACGGCCGTAATCTGCCCTCCTTGCTTCACGTCATGAAATGACATGCCGGGGATGAGATTTTTGCCAAAGTAGCTGGCGGCGACGCGTTGTACCCAACCGCGCTGGCTGGCCAACACCACGTACTGCCCGGCCTCGGCGGGCAGCGCTCCGATGATGTGTTCGTTGCCGTGGAAGGGGAACTTGTCGATGAGGCTTTCGCCAGGGGCGCGCAGCTCATCGGTTTGGTGGATGTCGGCCACAGCGAGCGGGAAGACGCGCCCTAAGTTGCTGAACAGCAGCAGCCGTTCGCTCTCATCGGCCACGGCGATGTGCGCCGGAAAGTCATGCTCATCCACTTCCAGATCAAACACACCGATGCCACTGCGCCGCTGACGGCCGTACAAATGCCGTGCCGTCCGCTTGGCCACGCCGCGCTGGCTAATGGTGATGATTTGCTGCGTGGTCGGTGGTTCGCTCGGTTCCACTTCGGCGCTGCGGCGGCGGGTAGGCGGGCTGGATTGGGCACTGAGCAGTTCTGCCTCCAGCGCTTCGATGTAGGCCAGCACGTCGGGGCTAACGTTGCTTAAATCGGGGCGTTCTCGTTCCATAAAATCTCCCGGAAATTATTTGACGCCAAAGTGCAAAGAAAAATGCTTTGCAGCTTTGCAGACTTTGCGTTAAAGAATCACTGCAATGCCCTGATCATAGAGAGGGAGCGCGGAATCGGCAATATGAATTGTGGGTTTTGGCTAGTTCGGGAAAGAAGGCGTGCAAGATTGCTACAGTAAATTTACTTTCAGCCGAAAAGGGGGCTCTATGGATCAAAATCTTAATATAAATTTCTGGTGGGGAATATTTATTGCGTTTCTCGTTCTACCAGCTTTGGCATGCGATAGTCCAGCATGGTGCTATGAAGGTATTTCAGAAAAAGACCTTTCCGGTAGAGATTTCAGTTACTGCGCCTTGTACGACAATGATTTATCCGGGAAAAATCTTCAGGATGCAAATTTTACCGGTGCGTTACTCGATAATACAGACTTTAGTGACTCAGATCTCCGAGGTGCAAAGCTTGATCTTGCCTTACTTCTGGATGCTAATTTTACGGGCGCAAAGTTAGACGAAAAATGGGCTCGGATTATTGATGTTTTGGTAACTTTGGACGGAGCTGGACAGGATTATTCCGGCTATGATATGAGTCGTGCTTATTTGGGCGGTACTGATTTTACGGGTGCGGTACTTTTGGGGACTGAGCTTGAAGACGCACATCTATCGTCAGCTAATTTCACAAATGCCAATTTGTCTGGAGCGAATTTGCGAGATGTGGATCTTCACGGAGCAGTTTTTCTTAATGCAAATCTGACAGATGTTAATTTGCAAAATGCTAACTTGAGCGGAGCTGATTTGTTTGGAGCAATTGTGTCTCAAGCGCAATTAAATCGCGCCGATTTGGAATGTACTCGTTTGCCAGATGGTTCCATTGCTAGAGAGAGTCATTGTGACAAATACGCACCATTGCCTTGGGAGCAATAGTGATTTTTCTTCCACTACTTTTCAGTTTTACGAATTTGTCATTTACAATGTGATTCATGGAACTACAGAGGCTGTCTACCCAAAAACTCAACAATATTCTTGCTGAATTGCGCAGCCAGCTTGAAGAACTGTACGGATCACGCCTTGTTCACCTTGTTCTGTACGGGTCACAGGCGCGAGGGATGCTTTGCCTGGGTCTGATGTTGATGTGCTGGTTGTTCTGGCTGGGCCTGTAGAACCTGCCGCAGAAATTGAGCGCGTTTCGCCAATTACGGCCGCTTTATCCCTGGAGCACGATATTGTCATTTCTTGCGTCTACGTTTCGGAGGCACGGTATATTCAAGAAAATAGCCCGCTTTTGCTAAACATCCGTCGTGAGGGAATTGCGGTATGATGCCTGAGCAATCTGCCCTTTTGCAGAAAGCCCAGAGCAGTATTGATGCAGCTAAGCTTTTAGTCAGCGAGGCGTTTTTCGATAAAAATAGAGCAAACTATCTCCATTGCTGATAGTTTGCTCTATTCGCATCTATTTCGTTAGCTCACCTTTTCACAAGGCTAACCGGGGTACTGTCACGCGAGACAAATCTGAAATGAGCGGCTAAATCTTGAGGATTTTGCGCGCGTTTTCCAGCAAAATTTTCTGGCGAACGTCCTCTTTGAGTTCCAGCGTTTCAAAATCTTTCAGCCATCGTTCCGGCATTAATACAGGATAGTCGGAGCCAAACAGCACTTTGTCTTTGAGCAGCGATTTCATGTACTGCTGCAAGATGGGGCGGAAATATTTGGGAGACCAGCCGGACAGATCAATGTATACATTTTGTTTGTGTAGGGCTACCGAGAGCTGTTCTTCCTGCCACGGCACGGCGGGATGGGCCATGATGACGGTGAGCGTGGGGAAATCAGCGGCGACATCGTCAAAGTAGGGAATGGGCTGGCAATATTTGAGCTTAAAGCCACCGCCGCCTGGTTCGCGGGCACCCACGCCGGTTTGTCCGGAGTGAAACAGCACCGGGATGTCTAAATCGGCGGCGGCTTCCCACAGTGGGTAGAACTGGGGATCGTTGGGGAAAAATGCCTGGGTGGTGGGGTGCAGTTTGAGGCCACGTAAGCCTAAATCGTTTACGGCGCGGCGCAGTTCTTGTACGGCCGCTTTTCCCTTCCACGGATCAACCGAAGCAAAACCCATAAACTGGTCCGAATATTTGTGAGCCACTTCCGCCACATAATCATTGCCGATGTAGGGCACGCCTGTGTTCGTTTCGGCGTCTATCGAAAAAATCACGGCAAAAATGTCGAGCGATTTGTATTTTTCGTATAGTTCCTCTGGCGTTTTGGGCAAATCTTTGATGCCGAAATATTCGGCCATGTCTTCTTTTTCTTTTGCTGCTGGATGCCCGGGCGGGTCTGGTACGTGTACGTGAATATCAATTGCTTTCATGCTTTTCCCCTTTTTATCTTGCGAAATTGTCTAAAAGATTGGACCAATTTCAGTAAAGAACAGTTTGTAGACGCTATAAATTAAATTGGTCCAATGTGCGTAAGTTTTGTTTTTATAAAATTAATTGATCTGGCGCTCTTTACTTTCCCAAAATGGCTCGCGCAAAACCTTTTTGAGAATCTTCCCGGCACCGCTCATCGGCAGCGGGTCCAGGTGAATATCGATGCTGCGCGGACATTTATAACCAGCAATATGCTCGCGGCAGTGGGCGATAATTTCTTCTTCGGTTAGGGTGTGGCCGCGTTTGGGCACCACAATGGCGTGAACCGATTCGCCCCATTTTTTGTTGGGGATGCCAATGACGGCGCATTCGGCAACGGCCGTATGTTGGTAAATAACAGCTTCCACTTCCGTCGAATAAATATTTTCCCCGCCGCTGATAATCATATCTTTAACACGGTCCACAATAAAAAGAAAGCCATCTTCATCAAGGTAGCCAATGTCCCCGGTGTGCATCCAGCCGCGGCGCAGGGCGTAGGCCGTTTCTTCTGGTTTGTTCCAATAGCCAGCCATCACGTGCGGGCCTCTGGCCACGATCTCGCCAACCGTGCCGGTCGGCACTTCCTCATCGTTCAGGTCAAAAATCTTTACGCCCATGGCAAACATTGGCTGCCCGGCCGACTCGATTTTGCCGGCATACGGGCCTTCGTCGGTGTTGTATCTGTCGAGCAGCATGCTGATGTTTGGCGATGTTTCTGTCTGGCCATACCCTTGAAGGAACTGGCAGTTAGGGAACAACGCCCTGGCTCGTCGGATGACGGCTGGGGCAATGGAGGAGCCGCCAAAGTTTATTTTGCGCAGGCTGGAGACATCGTACGTAGCGGCATCGGGCACATTGCACAACATGTTGATCATGGTGGGGACGAGGGCGGTGTGGGTGATTTGCTTTTGGCTGATAAGCGTCAGCATCTCTTCTGGGACAAATTTTTGGGTGAATACGTGTGTGCCGCCGTGCATGGTGACGCCCGTGTTCCATTGAGCATCTGCAATGTGAAACATGGGGGCTGTGTGCAAATAGGTCCAAGGTTCGCCCTCATACATCACGGACAGGATGGAGAGCGCGTTGCTGACCGCATTGTTGTGCGTCAGCATAACGCCTTTAGACTTTCCGGTGGTGCCGCCTGTGTAAATGAGGAGTGCTACGTCATCGCCGCCTCGGTTCATGTCTGGTATTGGCTGCGCTGCTTTTACCAGCTCATCATGATGGTGTAAATCAGCCGCCGGTTCGCCATCCCCGGCAAAAATGATCTGCTGCGGGATTTGCGTATGCGCCAAAATATCGGGCACTTTTTCCTGCAGCGCATCATCGACAACCAGGATGGTGGCCCCGGCGTCGGTGAGGATGGTGGCGATTTCGCGCGGAGCGAGGCGGGTGTTGAGCGGCACAAAGATGCCGCCAGCCCAGATAGTGGCGAAATAATATGCTAGATGCCTGTCGCTGTTGAGGGCCAGCATGGCAACACGGCCGTTTTCCTCCAGCCCCAACGTTTGCAAAGCTCCAGCCAATTTGGCCACGAGATCGGCAAACTCTTGCCACGTCTGTTGGCGGTCGCCATCAATGGTGGCCATGCCCTGCGCATTAACCAGGACAGCGCGTTTTAATCCCTGCGTAATGTACATCATGGTTTCACTTGCTTTTGTGATTCGTTTTTGTTGCTAGACGGGTGGTGCTTACTTACTTCAATTTTCGGCTGCAAAAAATTTGACGTTGCTTTTGGTTCGTGCTATGATGAAAAACATACCGGTTGACCGGTTTTTGTACACATTATACAAACTATTCCGATTTGATCAACTACAACAACTCAGGTTCACAGTTTCGACAATAAAAAAATAGACAAATCATGGTTTACGAGATTGGACCAATTTCAGTTGAGAACAGTCTGTAGGCTCTATGATTAAATTGGTCCAATCTTTAGTGTAATTGCGTAAATCCAACACGTTAAGCAAAAGGCATTCATGCAAGACAGATCCGTCGCAACAATTAATAATATTTTGGATGCGGCCCGAACCCTTTTTATTGAAAAGCAGTATGCGGATGTTTCTTTACGGGAAATTACGCAAATTGCTGGCGTTACCAAAGGGGCTTTGTATCATCATTTTTCCACCAAAGAAGAACTGTATTTGCAAACGATTTACCGCTGTCTGGATGAGGTGAAGCAGGCCACCGAACAATCATTGGCCAGCAGTCACGGCGAGAGCTGCCGCACGCGGCTGTATCTATCGCTTAGCAGCTTTTTGCGCTTGCCAGATGAAACGTTGGCCATCATGCGCTCTATTCGGCGCAATATCAATATTTTTCAGGAGCCGGTGCGCACGGAATTGGTGCAGGCGTATCAGGCGGCGCTGCCGGAGCAGATTGAGTCGCTGTTGGCAGAGGGCATTACCAACGGAGAGGTCATCAACATGGATGCGCGCTTGTTGTCCTGGCAGCATGTGGCGGTGGTTGAGGTTTCTTTACATGAATACGGCCGTCTACGGCTAGGCGGTCCGGAAGAGATGGCCAATTCAATTGTGACCCTCTTCTTTGATGGTATTGCTTCCGGTAACTGATTGATCATTATTGCCCACCAGCCTGCGCTGGGGGACAGATTAACGAAACACAAGGAGACGAAATGGGGCTCACCTACGAAGAATTTGAACTTGGTGCCATTTATAACGGACAGGCGCGCACGATTACCGAGGCGGATGTTGTGACATTTGCCGGGCTGTCTGGCGATTTCAATCCCATTCATACCGATGCCGAGGCGGCTAAAAATGGGCCTTTTGGCGAACGCATTGCCCACGGCATGTTGACGGTGGCTATTTCTACCGGTATGGCCAACATGACGGGCCTGATGGCTGGCACCACGATTGCGCTTATGGAGCAAAACATCAAGTACAAAAGCGCCGTGAAGTTTGGCGACACCGTTCGTCTGCAAATGGAAGTGATTGAAAAACGAGAAACGTCAAAACCGGACCGGGGCATTGTGAAGCTGGCCGCGCGTATGCTCAACCAGCGGGATGAACTGGTGGTAGACATGGTTTGGACACAACTCATGACGCGCCAGGGAGGAGAAAGCTAATGCTGCTAAATAATGAAGTTGCCCTGATTACCGGGGCTGGAAATGGCATTGGGCAGGCAACGGCCGTTCGCTTTGCCAAAGAAGGGGCGAAGGTGGTTCTGGCCGATCTGGATGAAAAGGGTCTGGCGGCCACCAAAGAGCTGGTCGAAGCGGCTGGCGGCGAGGCAACGATTGTTGTCGGCAACGTGGCCGACCGGGCTGATGTGCAAAAGATGGTGGATACGGCCGTTAATACCTACGGCAAGCTCTCCATCCTCATCAACAACGCAGGCATCACCCGCGATGGCCTCACCACCCGCATCAAAGAAGGCCAACCGCAACTGATGTCAGATGAGAAGTGGGATGCGGTGCTCAACGTGAATTTGAAAGGGTCCTGGTTGTGCAGCCAACTGGCGGCGGTGCCCATGATTGCGGCGGGTTACGGCCGTATCGTCAACACCGCTTCCATTGCCGCCCTGGGCAACATCGGCCAGGCCAACTATTCAGCGTCTAAAGCGGGCATCATCGGCCTCACCAAGACGCTGGCGCTGGAATTTGCCCGGTACGGCATTGCCGTGAACTGCGTGGCTCCTGGCGGGGTCAACACCAGCATGACCCAAACCATTCCCGAAAAAATCGTAGAGCGTTTGCTGGAAGGCATTCCCTTCCGTCGCTTTGCCGAACCAGACGAGATTGCCGCGGCTCATGCGTTTCTCTCTTCCAAAGAAGCATCTTATATCACCGGACAAACCTTGTTTGTTGACGGCGGCACCTCTGTCGGGGCCTAGTCAGGAACCAGTATGAGCGACACAACCGCTTCCCCACCGACCCAAAAGCCCCTAGCCCGGCTGTTGCAGTCCAGAATAGCCCCCATTCTGGTTGTTATTTTGCCCATCATTTTGGCCCTGTTTCTCATCGGGGGCACCAATTCGCTGGGCATTTGGCTGGGCGCAACGGCCACGGGTTTGAGTCTGGCGCTGGTTGGCGTCGGCGTTTACATCACCTTTCGTATTCTCGATTTCCCGGATTTAACGATTGATGGCACCTATCCGCTGGGCGCTGCGTTTGCGGCCATCATGATCATCAACGGCTATTCACCCTGGCTAACATTGCCTGCTGCTTTTGTGATGGGCGGGTTGTTTGGGGCGATAACGGCCGTTATTGCCACCAAATTCAAAATTCACAGCCTCTTGGCCTCGATTATCGTCGCCACGGGGTTGGTGAGCATCAACCTGCGCCTGATGGGGCGGGCCAACATCCCCTTGCTCAACGAAGCAACGATCTTCTCACCCTTTGCCCCCGGCTTCCGGGAATTTGTGGTGGCTCGTTTTGGTGATGAGGCGGCGCGGCATGCCAATAATTTGCTCACCATTCTTTTGGTTGGTGTCATCATCATTTTGTGCAAGCTGGCGTTTGACCGCTTCACCCGAACCGAAATTGGCATGGCCATGCGGGCCACGGGTGACAACCGCAAGATGATTCGCGCCTTGGGACGCAACCCAGACTACTTTTTGATTATGGGCGTGGCCATCAGCAACGCGATGGTGGGGCTGGCCGGGGCCATTGTGGCCCAATTCCAGGGCTTTGCCGATGTCAACATGGGGCTGGGCCTGATCATTTCTGGTCTGGCGGCAGTCATTGTGGGTGAAACGCTCCTACCGCCCACGAGCGTGCAGCGGGCCACTTTATCGGCGATTATCGGCATGGTCATGTATCGCATCGCCATTGCGGCGGCGCTTAGCCTGCGCTTTACGCTGCCCGGCGGGCAGACCTTCCGCGTGGAAGCGACCGACGTTAAGCTGGCCACGGCGCTGCTGGTATTGATTGTGCTCTGGCTCACCAACGTCAGAAAAAAGCGGGGAGGGCGATAATGTTACGGTTAGAGTCCCTTCATCAAACATTTAACGCTGGCGAGATTAACGAGGTCAAAGCGCTGCGCGGGATTGATCTACACCTGGAAGCCGAAGAGTTTGTGACTATTATTGGCAGCAATGGCGCGGGCAAAAGTACGCTGTTTAACGCCATTGCGGGTGAATTTACGCCGTCAAACGGCCGTATCCTCATCGACGACATTGACGTAACCCGCTGGCCCGAATACCGGCGCGCGGCCCTGATTGGCCGCGTGTTCCAGAACCCTTACCACGGAACGGCCGCACACATGACCATCGCTGAAAACATGTCGCTGGCCATGCTGCGCCGCCAGCGGTTGGGGCTGCGCCTGGGTGTTGGCCGCCTGCGCCGCCAAAAACTGGCCGATTTGCTAGAGCCAATCGGGCTGGGGCTGGAAGATCGCTTGAATGACAAAGTGGATTTACTGAGCGGTGGCCAACGTCAAGCTATGACCCTGCTCATGGCCTCGCTATCATCGCCCAAACTGCTGCTGCTGGACGAACACACGGCGGCACTGGATCCGGCAACGGCCGTACGCATCCTGGAAATTACCCAAACTGTGGTCGCCGAACAAAAGCTCACCACCCTGATGATTACCCACAATATGCAGCAAGCCCTCACCTTTGGCACCCGAACGTTGATGCTGCACAAGGGCCAAATTGTGCTGAATATTGCTCAGGAAGAACGACGTGGCTTAACCGTGCAGGGATTGGTAGACAAATTTAGTGAAGTAAAACAAGAAGCGCTCATGGATGATGAACTGCTTCTTTCTAACGAATAACTGCTGTCTGAATAGTTGCCACAGAGTTCACAGAGAGCTTAGAGGCGCGAGCGTATTTCTCAGGTTTCTCTTTTTTCTCTGTGGCTAGATATTAAGCTTGAATAAGCTTTGGAAGCTGGCGGACCAAACTGCCAGTCCTCAACTCGCATCAGTCCAAACATATTTATTAACGTGCCACAGGTGAAAGCGCAAACCCTTACCTGTGGCACGAATGGAACGATAGCTAACCAATTCGCCAAAATTGGTCAGTTACCTTCCCTTATTTTACATGTGTAAGGAGATAAAATGAAGAAAAAACGTTTCCCCCTGTTTCTTGTAATTGCCTTGCTCCTGTTCCTGGCAGCCTGTGGTTCTTCCTCAAGCACCGACACTGAGTCAGCCGACACCGCCGATGAGCAAACAGATGCCGCCGCAGAAACGGCCGCTGAAACCGAAGCCAGCGATGAAGAAATGGCTGACGAGGAAATGGCCGACGAGGAGATGGCTGATGAAGCAATGGCCGAATTCACCATCGGCATGATGGTCATCGCCCCCATTCCGGCCCTGGAAACCGTGCAGCAATCTTTCATCGACACGCTGGCCGCGGGCGGGTATGTGGAAGGTGAAAACCTGACCATTATCAAGGCCAACGCCGAAGGGGATATTGCCACCCTGAACACCATTGCCCAGCAGTTTGTGGACGAGGGTGTGGACCTCATCGTCACCACCAGCACCCCGGCAGCCCAGGCGGCCTTGAATGCCACCCAGGACCTGACCGAGCCCATTCCGATCATCTTCACCACCGTGACCGATCCCTATGCCGCTGGCATTGCCGCTGCCCCCGATGATCATCCTGCCTGGATGACCGGTTCGCAGCTTTTCCCGCCGCTGGAAGCAACCTTCGACACGATGTTTGAGATCAACCCGGATACGGCCGTTATCGGGCACCTTTACAACCCAGCCGAAGCCAACTCCGCAGCCCAAACGGCAGAGGTCACGCGCATTGCCGAGGAACGCGGCATCACGCTGGAAATTGCCACCGTGAGCAATAGTTCTGAAATTAAAACGGCCGCTGAATCCCTGGCCGCCCGTGGTATCGACTTCTTCTACTTCACTCAGGACAGCACCGTCTCTTCCGGTTCTGAAGCCATTGTGCAGGTCGCCAACGACAATGGCATCCCGATTATCACCAACGACATCCCCACGGTAGCCAAGGGTGGTGCGGTTGCTGTCGGTGCTTCTCTGCGGGAAGACGGCCGTGTTGCTGGTGAAATGGCTGTTGCCTTCATGAATGGCACGCTGGACTTGGCCACAACGGACATTTCCAAAGTGAGTGTCTACGACTACTTCATCAACCGCGCCGGTGCCGAAGCACAGGGCATCGAACTGCCACAATCCTTGTTAGACCGGGCCATCGACCAGACGCCGTAACAAAGGCCCATCAAGAACAAAAATCCGCAGGTCGCACAGATGAGTTTATCTGCAAAATCTGTGCCACCTGCGGATTATTTGCGCACAGGCTTAGAACAAAACAAGGTAATTGGTTTAGTTTTACAAACTCGCCAAAGATTGGACCAATTTAATGACAAGCGTCTACAGACTATTCTCAACCGAAATTGGTCCAATCTCTGTAAGTTCTGTCCCGATCTTTCACACCGTCCTCGCATTCACACAAGGAGCGCTTTATGTCTTACAAAAATCTTGAAGAAAAACTCCAGTCAGTCAAAAATACCGCTGAAATGTTGCGCAATTCGCAAATTGGCGCCTACGTCTACCCCGTTGTTCCCTCCGAATTCACCAACTGGCGTGATGAACAGCAAGGCTGGCGCAACACCTGCGTCCTTTACGATCAATCTCACCACATGGTAGATATTTACGTCGAAGGGCCAGATGCGCTTAAACTCCTTTCCTACCTCACCATCAACAGCTTCAAAAACTTTACGGTTAATAAAGCCAAACAATTTGTGCCCTGCAGCTACGATGGGTACGTCATCGGCGATGGCATTCTTTTCTACCTGGAAGAGAACAAATTGCTTTTTGTGGGACGCGCACCCACAGCCAACTGGATTCAATTCCACGCCGAGACGGGCGGATACGATGTTTCCATCATCCGCGATGATCGCTCCCCTTCGCGCCCAATGGGCAAACCGGTCACGCGCATCTCCTACCGCTATCAAATTCAAGGGCCAAACGCCGAGCAGCTTATCGAAAAGTTAAATGGCGGTCCCTTGCCCGAAATTAAATTTTTCAACATGGGGCACATCAACCTTGCGGGGCGACAAGTGCGTGCCTTGCGCCATGGCATGGCTGGTGCCCCGGGTCTGGAAATTTGGGGGCCATACGCCGAAGGGGATGAAATCCGGGATGCCATTTTAGAAGCCGGGCAGGAATTTGGCATTGTTCAGGTCGGTTCACGGGCGTATGCCACCAACACCCTGGAATCCGGCTGGATTCCCTCGCCGTTGCCAGCCATTTACACGGGCGAACAGATGAAACCGTACCGCGAGTGGCTGTCCGACAAAAGCTATGAAGCCACTGGCTCCATTGGCGGCAGCTTCTACTCAGACAACATCGAAGATTATTACATGACGCCGCATTCTCTCGGGTACGGGCCATTTATCAAATTCGACCACGACTTTATTGGCCGGGAAGCCTTAGAAAAGATGGCAAATGAGCCGCAGCGCAAAAAAGTTACGTTTGCCTGGAACAGTGACGATGTGATGCGAATCTTTCGCTCCATGTTTGAGCCGGGGGAAGTCAACTACAAATACATTGACCTTCCGCTCTCAAACTACACATCAGCCACCTACGATCGCGTGATGCGCGACGGGAAAATTGTTGGGTTCTCCATGTTCAGTGGGTACACGTTCAACGACCGGACGATGATTTCCTTAGGTTCCGTGGACCCCGATGTTGAGATTGGCGATGAGCTCGTCCTCGTGTGGGGTGAAGAAGATGGTGGCTCCATGAAAACCACCGTTGAGCGACATCAGCAAACCGAAATTCGGGTTGTCGTCAGCCCCACGCCTTTTTCGCGAATGGCACGAGAAGAATATGCCGGCGGCTGGCGGGTGGCCTAAAACTCACGAGGCATCACCTGTTATTTGATCTGTTGAGGAGTAAGAATGAGAACACAAGTTGGCATCATCGGTGCTGGCCCTTCCGGTTTGCTGCTGGCGCGGCTGTTGGCTTTGCAGGGCATCGAGAGCGTGATTATTGAGCGGCAAAGCAAGGAACACGTACTCGGCCGTATTCGCGCTGGCGTTTTGGAAGAAGGCATGGCCAGACTGCTGCGTGAAGCCCAGGTGGGTGCGCGCATGGATCAGGAAGGTCTGGTGCACGGCGGCATTCACCTCGCCTTTTCTGGCCGGATGGAGCGCATCGATCTGGCTGCCCACACCGATGGTCAAGTGGTCATGATTTACGGCCAGACAGAGGTGACGAAGGATTTGGTAGAGGCGCATCTGGCGGCAGGTGGCATTATTCATTACGAATCGCCTGCCTTGGCCGTGGAAGATTACACAACAGATCAGCCGCGCATTATTTATGAGCAGAATGGGCAGCGGCAAGAACTTATTTGTGACTTTGTCGCTGGCTGTGATGGGTATCATGGCATTGCGCGCAAAAGTGTGCCTGCTGAAAAAATTAGCTTGTTTGAGAAAACGTACCCATTTGGCTGGTTGGGCATTTTATCGGATGTGCCGCCAGTGGAAGAGGAGATCATCTACGCCAATCATGAGCGTGGGTTTGCTTTGTGCAGCCTGCGCTCGCACACGCGTAGCCGCTACTATGTGCAGTGCGATGTCAATGATGACGTGGCTAACTGGACCGATGATGCCTTTTGGGACGAACTACGGCGGCGTTTGCCGGATGAAGTTGCCGAAAGGGTAATTACTGGCCCACGCTTGGAGATGAGCATCGCCCCGCTGCGCAGCTTTGTGGTGGAACCTTTACGCTTTGGCAATATGTTCTTGGCGGGTGATGCCGGGCACATTGTGCCGCCAACTGGTGCCAAAGGGCTCAATCTGGCGGCTTCAGATATTTACTATCTTTCCCGTGCCTTGATTGCTTACTACAACGAAAAGCGCACCGATTTACTGGATCGATATTCGGAGGCGGCTTTACGTCGTGCCTGGAAAGCGATTCGGTTTTCCTGGTGGTTTACCAGCCTGATGCACCGTTTTGGTGATGATGATCCCATTAATTATCGCTTGCAGGTGGCAGAACTCGATTATTTGACTGGCTCGGACGCAGCGCGAACGGTCATGTCTGAGAATTATGTGGGTCTGCCGTTTGAAGTTTTCGAGTAGCTATGCCGTTTATTCAAGCCAATAACGTTGTTTTGAATTGCTGCCTCTCTGGTAATCCAGACGGTGTGCCGCTGGTGTTTGTGAATTCGCTGGGCACAGATTTGCGGATTTGGGATGAGGTGGTGCCCCGGTTTGAGCAAAATTACCGCGTGGTGCGGTATGACAAGCGGGGGCATGGGCTGTCGGACTGCCCGTCCGCGCCGTATTCGATACGCGATCATGCGGATGATTTGGTGGCCTTGCTGGATGTGTTGGGGGTGAACTCAACAAATATTGAGTCAACGGCCGTCTTCATTGGCATTTCAGTGGGCGGCATGATTGCGCAGGAGGTGGCTGCTGCGTGGCCCGAACGGGTCAACAAGCTGGTGCTGTGCGACACGGCGGCCAAGATCGGCACGGCTGAAATGTGGAACAAGCGCATCGACACCCTGCGCGCTGAGGGGATGGAAGCCTTGGCCGACCCTATCCTCAGCCGCTGGTTTGCGCCCGGGTTTCAGAGCCAACAGCCGGTTGCCTACCAGGGTTATCGCCACATGCTTACCCGCACGCCCGTCACCGGCTACACCGGCACCTGTGAAGCGATTCGCGACGCCGATCTGACCGAGGCCACCCGCACGATCCAGGCGCCGACGTTGGTGTTGTGCGGGGCGGAAGATGGGGCGACCACAACAGAGATGGTGCGCGGGTTGGCGGCGCTGCTGCCCAATGCGCGTTATCAAGAAATTGCCAAGGCGGGGCATTTGCCCTGTGTGGAACAGCCGGAAGTAACGGCCGTTCACATCCAAACATTTCTGCAAGCGTAAATCGCGGGGGAAGGATGATGCCCAACGACAAATTTGAAAAAGGGATGAAAACGCGGCGCGCTGTGTTGGGCGACGCCCATGTGGACCGGGCCGAAGCCAACAAGACGGCGTTTGATGCGGATTTCCAGCAAATGATCACCGAATTTGCCTGGGGCACGGCGTGGCAGGGCACAGCGCTGGATCTGCCCACGCGCCACCTGATCACCATCGCCATGTTAGCGGCGCTGGGCAAGGAGCATGAGCTGGCGATGCACATTCGCGCCACGCAAAACACGGGCGTCACGCCCGAACAGTTAAAAGAAGCTTTGCTGCAAGTGGCCATTTACGCAGGCGTTCCGGCGGCCAACACGGCCATTGGCATTGCCAAACAAATATTGGCAGAAAACGGCAGGACTTCCGCAAGTAGCGAAAAGATTGGACCAATTTAATTGTGAAGCGTTTGGACTATTCCTGACTAAAATTGGTCCAATCTGCCTAAGGCCTAAACAGGTAATTGGAGGATGTTATGAAAAAGAACCAACCTTATAATTCACTCGACTGGCAGGTGCAGCCGCCTTATCTGCATCCAGCGTATGCTTCAACGGTGAAGCGCTCGCCGCAAAAGCGACTGGTGGTGGTCTCCCAAAAAATGTCGGAGCTGACGGGGCCAGTGTATGGTGAGGATGATTTACGGCCGTTAGACAACGATCTCACGCGCAATGCCGTTGTTAATGGCGAGCCAATTGGGGAACGGATCATCGTGGTGGGCAAGCTGCTGGATGAAAACGGCCGTCCCATCCCCAATGCCTTGCTGGAAGTGTGGCAGGCCAACGCCTGCGGCCGGTACATCCACAAAAACGACCAGCACGATGCGCCGCTGGACCCCAACTTCACCGGCACGGGGCGCGTCCTGACCGATGCCAACGGCGATTACCGCTTTACCACCATCAAGCCCGGTGCGTATCCCTGGCGCAACCACAACAACGCCTGGCGACCGCCGCACATCCATTTTTCGGTGTTTGGCCGCAACTTTTTGCAGCGATTGGTGACGCAAATGTATTTCCCTGGCGATCCGCTGCTGGCGCTGGACCCCATCTACAACGGGATTCCAGATGAAAACGGCCGTCAGCGCCTCATCTCCCAATACGCCCACGACATCACCTCGCCGGAGTGGGCCTTGGGCTATCGCTTTGACATCGTCGTCTGCGGCCAGCGCGAGACACCATTTGAAACGAAGGAGGTATAAGATGCCCATACAATCTCCCAGCCAAACGGTTGGCCCATTTTTTCATAACTGCCTGATTCGCGGCGGCGAAAACAGCCTGACCACGCCCCAAACGCAGGGGCAGCACATTGTCATCCAGGGGCAAGTCTTGGATGGCGATGGCCAGCCAGTGCCGGACGCCATGGTGGAAATCTGGCAGGCAGATGCCAATGGCTACTTTAACCATCCCGAAGACCCCAACCAGGCACAGGCCGATCCGAATTTTCACGGATTTGGGCGCGCAGAAACGGCCGATTACGGCCGTTTCACCTTCCACACCATCAAACCCGGCATTATTCCGGGCGAGCAAACGCCGTACATCAACGTGCGCGTTTTTGCCCGTGGCATGCTCATTCACGCCGTCACCCGCCTCTACTTTGCCGACGAGGCTGGCAACGCCAGCGATGATGTGCTCAGCGCCGTACCCGCCGACCGGCGAGACACCCTCATCGCCGCCCCAGAAGATGTGCCCGGCTTCCCCACCTATCGCTTTGACATTCACCTGCAAGGCGAGCAGGAGACGGTTTTCTTCGATCTATGATCTCCAACGCCCTGCTAAATCCGCTGTTTGGCGATGAAAAGATGCAGCAGATCTTTTCTGATGCCGCTTTTATGGAGCAGATGGTGCTCGTGGAGCGGACGCTGGCGGCGGGGCAGGGCCAGCTGGGCGTGATTCCCGATGCCGCGGCGGCTGCCATCGTCGCGGCTCTGGATACGTTTGTGCCGGATTTGCCCCAACTGCAAGCTGGTGTTGAGCGTGCCGGGGTGCCGGTGCCGGAACTGGTGCGCCAACTGCGGCAGCACGTTGGTGGCGAGGCAGCATCGTTTGTGCATTGGGGCGCCACCACGCAAGATGTGATGGATACGGCCGTTATCCTGCAAATCCGCCATGCCCTGAACGAACTCGAACCCGCGTTACAAGAAACAATTACAAATTTGGCTCGATTGGCTGATGCGCAGTGCCACACGCTCATGGTCGGGCGCACCCATTCGCAGCAGGCGCTGCCCATCACCTTTGGCTATAAAGTGGCGGGCTGGATGGCCCCCTTGCTGCGCCATCAACAGCGTTTGCAAGAGCTAAAGCCGCGCCTGTTGCAGCTTCAGTTTGGCGGCGCGGTGGGCACGTTGGCGGCGTTGGGGGAGAGGGGAACGGCCGTACAGCAAGCCCTCGCCGCTGCCCTGAATTTGAACGTGCCGACCATCACGTGGCACACTCAGCGGGATAATTTGGCCGAATGTGCGGGCTGGCTGTCGCTGCTCAGCGGCAGCCTGGCCAAAATGGCTCAAGACATCAT
The DNA here is from genome assembly GCA_020634565.1 of Ardenticatenaceae bacterium. Lineage (GTDB taxonomy): Bacteria > Chloroflexota > Anaerolineae > Promineifilales > Promineifilaceae > Leptofilum. Next base: position 86,041 of record JACKBN010000019.1, on the reverse strand, counting down.
CCTGCTAGCCCAATCCGAAGTAGGCGAACTGCGCGAAACGGCCGATCCGAAGCGCGGCGGTTCCAGCACCATGCCCCAAAAGAGCAACCCCATTATCAGCGAAGGCATCATCGCCATTGCTCGGGCCAATGCAAGCTTATTGGCCACCCTGCACCAGGCGCAAATTCAGGAGCACGAGCGGGGCACCCACGGCTGGCAAATGGAATGGCTGACCCTACCGACGATGTTTGTCTACACGGCCGCTGCGCTGCGCAAAGCCCACTTCTTGAGCCAAAATCTGGTGGTAAACGAAGACAAAATGCGCCAAAACGTAGCCGCCTCCAACGGGCTGATGCTGGCCGAACCGATTTCCTTGGCTTTGAGCCAACCGCTCGGGCGGGCGGCGGCTCAAGCGTTGGTGAAGGAGGCGTGTCAGGAGGCATTTGCCCAACAGCGGCATTTGGTAGATGTGGTGCGTGAGAAAACTGATGTGTCGCTAGATTGGGAGAAAATTGGGAGCGAAGCCAACTACCTGGGCAGCGTCCAGGCGATGATTGATCGTGTCGTTGCCAGTGCAGTTAGTGGGGAATAAAGCTGGACGTGCGGAGATTGGACCATTTTCTTTGCTGAATGGGCTTTCATCGCGAGCAAAAATGGTCCAATCTTGAACTGGCTTCTCAATAAGGCAAAATGTCCGCAATGGAGATGTCGCGGTCAGCAAAGTTGGCAAAGGTGAGGTCGTTAAAGGGCAGGTTGTGGTGTGCTTTGAGCTGGGCCATCAGGCCGAGGTAGTTACCCAGGATGCGCTCTTGCCAGTTGAGGTTGAGGTGGGAAACGGCCGTTTTAATTCCCGCTTCGTCCCCCTCCAACTCGATAAAATTGCCGTAGGGCAATTCATCCAGCACAATTTCCACATCTTGCCAGGTAAACGTTTCGCGATATTTTTCATACACTTGCCGCGGCGCAAAGCCCAGTCGGGTAAAAATTTCGGCCAATGTGTCAAAATCGCTTACCTGTAGCTCCAGCTCTTCGCGCACTTTGGCTTCGCTGTGGGGTAGATTTTCTGGCGTGCCTTTGTAGGTGAGGGTAACGGCCGTATCCTGCCGCAATCTGAGCAATGAAAGCTCCTTGTACAGTCGCTCATCTTCGGTATCGAAACGGACGTTCCGCTCATAAATGCGCGGCTTGGCCAGTTCTGCTCCTGCTGCCAGCAGCCGTTCCCGAAATGCCGCCAGCTCTGGGATGAAAAACTTCACTTCAACTTCTAAATTGTTTTGGTTGTTTGCCACGTTTCACTTTTCACACAAGAAAGGGCGAGGCGATTGGGAGCAAAGGTTATTTGCTCTGCTAAGTCTATTCCCAATCGCCTCGCCCCTACTGATTACCGATTACTGCTTACTGAATACCGATTACCGGCTACTCTTCTTCCTCATCCACAATCACCGCCAGCACCTGGTCTTTTTCCACGCTGGCCCCAGCTTCCACGCTGATCCGGGCCACGATGCCAGCTTTGGGCGCGCGCAGCTCATTCTCCATCTTCATCGATTCCAGAATGATGACCTTGTCCCCTTTCTCCACGTGCTGTCCTTCAGACACGGGCACGGCCACAATCAGGCCGGGCATGGGGGATTTCATTTGGGCTTCACCGGTCACATCGCTGGCGACGCCGCGTGCTTTGGCCAGGCGGTAGGCGCGTTCATCCTGCACCTTCACGGTGTACAGCTCGCCTTTGGTGAGCACTTCCCAGACGTCATCCCGCTCCTCCACCACCGCTTCAAACGAGCGATGATTCAGCAGCAGCGACAGCGCATCCGCTTCTGGCGAATGCTGAAAATCAATGTCGTAGCGCACGCCGTTGACCAGAATCTGGTTATTGTGCTCAATCTCGATAATAAATTCTTCGTCGTTTACCGTTGTTATGTATTTCATGGGCTTTCCAACTGCCCAATTACCTCATTACCTGATTACCTGATTACAAATCGTAATTGAGTAATTGAGTAATTGAGTAATTGGTAATTATTTCCGTAGACGCTCCCAGCGGCTGTACCATTTCCAGTTGCTGGCGTCGCGATCGCCAGGGGCCACAATTTGGCTGGCCTTTTGGCCTTGTTCATGCGCCATTAGCGTGGCCAGAATCGCGGCTTCCATCACCAACGGCGCTTCGCGATCGCTCATGGAGAAGCGCTCTTCAACAAAATGGGTGTCGAACTGACCGGTTAAAAAGCGATGGCTGTCCATCATGTGCTGGTGGAAGGGGATGTTGGTTTTTACCCCCATCACGCGATACTCCTCCAGGGCACGACGCATGCGCAAAATGGCCTCGCCGCGCGTCTCGCCGTAGCAAATCAGCTTGCTGATCATGGAATCATAGTATGGGGTGATTTCAGAACCAGGAAAAACGCCGGTGTCGATGCGTACGCCGGGGCCTGTGGGCAGGCGACTCACGGTGATCATGCCGGTGGAGGGCAGATAATTGTTGTACGGGTCTTCGGCGTTGATGCGGCATTCGATGGCCCAACCCTTCATTTTGATATCTTCTTGGTTGAAGCGCAGCCGCCGCCCGCGGGCGATGCGCAGCTGCTCCTGCACAATGTCCACGCCAGTTACCAGCTCGGTGATGGGATGCTCTACCTGGACGCGGGTGTTCATCTCCAAAAAGTAGAAGTTTTTGTCGCGGTCCAGCAAGAATTCAATGGTGCCTGCGCTGACGTAATCTACGGCTTTTGCGGCAGCGACGGCGATAGCGCCCATGCGCTGGCGCAGCTCTTCATCCACCACAAAGCTGGGGCTTTCCTCGATTACTTTTTGGTGGCGACGCTGCAAGGAGCATTCGCGCTCGCCCAGGTGGATGACGTTGCCGTGCATGTCGGCCAGAACCTGAATTTCGATGTGACGGCCGTTTTCAATCAATCGCTCCAGGTAAACTGTGTCATCGCCAAAGGCGGCTTTCGCTTCGCGCCGGGCTGCCGCCAATGCGTCTGGCAAATCAGCCGACTTGTAGACGGGGCGCATCCCCTTGCCGCCACCGCCAGCCGACGCCTTCACCAGCAGCGGGAAGCCGACGGTTTTAGCCGCTTCAATCAGCTCTTCGTCCGTTTCGCCAGAAGCACCGGGAACAATGGGCACACCAGCAGCAACGGCCGTTTCCCGGGCCGTCTGCTTGTCCCCCATAATCTCGATGGCTTCTGGCGGTGGCCCCACAAACACAATGCCATTGTCCACGCACATCTGGGCAAACTCCGCCCGCTCCGACAAAAAGCCGTAGCCGGGATGAATCGCCTCCGCGCCGGACAGTTTGGCAATTTCGATAATCTTGTCCATGCGCAAATAGCTGTCGCGCGCCGCTGATGGGCCGATGTGGTACGCCTCCGTGGCATAGCGCACGTGCAGCGCATTCCGATCCGCATCGGAGAAAACCGCCACCGTGCTGATGCCCAACTCATGGCACGCCCGCAAAATGCGCATGGCAATCTCGCCTCGGTTGGCGATGAGTAATTTGTTGAATCTCTTGGGTAGTAAACTGTCTGTAGCCATTTTTTCGGTAATCAGTGGTCGGTGATCGGTAAGCGGTGGTCCGTAATTGGTGTTCGGTGAACGTTCACTGATTACGGTTTACCGTTTACGGATTACCGTCTAAAGGGGAATATTCCCATGCTTTTTCGGTGGGTTGTGGTCGCGCTTGTTTTGCAGCATGTTCAGCGCGTTGATCAGGCGAGGGCGCGTTTGGCTGGGTTCGATCACGTCGTCCACGTAGCCGCGCCGGGCAGCTTCGTATGGATTAGCAAACTGTTCGCGGTAATCCTCAACCAGCTCTGCTTTGCGCTCAACCGGGTCTTCAGCATCTTTTAGCTCACGCCGGAAAATGATATTGACCGCCCCGTCTGGCCCCATTACGGCGACTTCGGCCGTAGGCCAGGCCAGGTTGAGGTCTGAGCGGATGTGCTTGCTGTTCATGACGCAGTAGGCGCCGCCGTACGCTTTGCGCGTGACCACGGTGATTTTGGGCACGGTTGCTTCGCAGAAGGCGTAGAGCAGCTTGGCCCCGTGGCGAATGATGCCGCCGTGTTCCTGGTTGATGCCGGGCAAGAAGCCGGGCACATCCTCAAATACAATCAGGGGGATGTTGAAGCTGTCGCAGAAGCGGACAAAGCGGCCCGCTTTTTCGCTGGCGGCGATGTCTAGCACGCCGGCCAAGACCATTGGTTGGTTAGCCACAATGCCTACGGAGAAGCCACCCAAGCGGGCAAAGCCAACCACAATGTTCTGGGCAAAATGCTCTTGAATCTCATAAAAAATGCCATCATCCATAATCAGATGAATGACATCCTTAATATCGTATGGTTTGTTGGGGTTATCGGGCACGATGCTGTTGAGCGACGCTTCGGTGCGCAGGCTGTCATCCTTGGTGGGAACGAAGGGCGGGTCTTCCATGTTGTTGGAAGGCAGGTAGCTCATCAATTCGCGAATAAGGTAGAGCGCATCGGCTTCCGATTCGGCGGCCATGTGGGCCACGCCGCTTTTTTCGTTGTGGGTCATGGCTCCGCCCAGCTCTTCAAAGGAGACTTCTTCGCCAGTGACGGCCTTCACCACATCTGGCCCGGTGATGAACATGTAGCTGCTCTCTTTAACCATGTAGATGAAGTCGGTGAGGGCGGGGGAGTAAACTGCACCGCCGGCGCACGGCCCCATAATGGCGCTGATTTGGGGAATTACGCCGGAGGCCAGGGTGTTGCGCAGGAAGATGTCTGCGTAGCCACCGAGGCTGACGACGCCTTCCTGAATGCGCGCCCCGCCGGAGTCGTTGAGGCCGATGACGGGGGCGCCGTTGCGCATGGCCATGTCCATGATTTTGCAGATTTTCTCCGCATGAACCTGGCTGAGGCTGCCGCCAAAGACGGTGAAATCCTGGCTGAAGACGTAGACGAGACGGCCGTCTACCGTTCCCCAACCGGTTACCACACTGTCGCCCAGGTACTTTTGCTTGTCCATGCCAAAGTTGCGCTCGCGATGGGTGACAAAGGCGTCGATCTCGCGAAAAGAGCCTTTGTCTAGCAAAAGGTTGATGCGCTCGCGGGCGGTCATCTTGCCCTTTTCTTTGTGGCGGGCAACACGTTCCGGGCCGCCGCCTTGTTGTGACTCGTGCCGAAGCTGTTGTAATTTCTGTAGTTTCTCGTTCATAATGAAAAGTAGGTTTGGGCGGCGCGCCGGAGCGCCCACCGTGTGAATAGGATGGTGCCAATCAGCAACAAACTACTGATGAACCACAAGGACCAATTGCGCGGCGGCTGGGCAAAAATGAGCCAGACGGCCGTCTCATACAGGGTATACGAACCAATGGTAATGGGAATGGCACGGATGGTAAACGGCCGTTTACGCCAGAGCTGCCACGCCAATAAAAAAAACAAAAATGTAAAAAGTCCCGCCATCGCCAAACGCAGGCGGGGGTCTGGTTGTAGGTGTAAAATGCCTTGTAAATCGAGCTGCTGGCCAATGGCAATGGCTCGCCCAAGATTCCAAGTTCCTAAAAAAATAACACTCCAAAAGGTAATAGTTACGATGCGAGGACGCTTTGGAGCAGAAAAGCTACTCATTACAAAAATTATAAAGGATCGCGCGAAAGTTGTCAGTATTTGCCCATGAGCTGGGGAAAGGCGCATAATTACAGGGGCAGTGGCTGGCGGTTAGCGGCTCGTGGTTGGTAACAAACGACCAGCCTCAACAACGAACCACCAAAAGGATTTCTCATGCACGAACCACAACGCAACCTGGATGAAGATTGGGACGGATTGGATCCGACACAGCGGCGGGCAGGGTCACGCACGATGCTGTATGCCGGTATTGGCATTGTGGTCTTGTTTGGATTGGTCGTGTGCGTGGTCGCTGTCTCCATGATCTGGTCACAATTTCGCGCACGGACCACGGAAGATGAGCCCCTTGCTGAGGTCGCGCCCACGATTGAGGCCACCATACCACCCACAGAAACGGTGGACATTGCGCCCACGAGCACTTTACCGGCAACGGCCGTTGCCACCCAAATTCTCCCTGGCAGCGGCGCGGTTACCGCCAATTTCACCACCACGCCGCCCACGATTGATGGGAACCTAAGCGACTGGGCGGGTAATATTGCCGCCAGTTCCAACAATCGTGTGTACAACGTGGCGGGTTGGGATGGCAGTGAGGATGTAACGGCCGTTTGGCAGCTCACCTGGGATAACGGCAACCTGTACGTCGCCGTTATGGTGACGGATGATACGCACGTGCAAACCGCCAGCGGCAACCAGATTTTCCGGGGCGACAGCGTAGATATGCAGTTCGACACCGCTCGCGACGCCGACTTTGGCGATGGCCTTAGCCCTGACGATTTTCAGATTACCCTGTCGCCGGGGGATTTTGCGGGCAGTGGACCGACGGCCTTTCGCTACCAGGGCACGGCTAGCGGGGCGATTTTGGACGCGCCGGGCGGCAACATCGTCACTGTAGCGGCGCAGCAGACGGCCAGCGGCTACACATTGGAGGCGGCCATTCCCTGGTCTGATCTCAATTTAGTGGCAAGCGAGGGGCTGACGATTGGGTTGGCTTTGAATGCGAATGATAATGATACGGCGGGAACGGCCGTACAAGAAGTAATGGTCTCCCACATGCCCAACCGTACCCTGACCAACCCCACCACCTGGGGTACGCTCACGTTGAAATAATTTTATTTGGACACAGATTCACACTGATTTACACAGATTGGATAGAATAAATCAGTGTGAATCTGTGTTAATCAGTGTCCCATTATTAGGTGAAAAGATGAAACACGAAGAAGCAACCTTCAAAAGTGCCGACGGGCTGGATTTGTATTACCAAAGCTGGCTGCCGGAGGGTGAACCCAAAGCGGTCATTGTGATTGTGCACGGCATGGGCGAATACGGTGGCCGCTACCGGCACGTGGTTAATGCGCTGGTGCCCAAAGGGTACGCCATTTACGCGGCCGATCATCGCGGACACGGCCGTTCCCCAGGCAAGCGCATGTTTGTGAATAAATGGTCAGAATATCTGGATGATTTGGGGTTGTTTATTAAACTCGTGAAGAGTAAGTGGGTGGGACGGCCGTTCTTCCTCTACGGGCACAGCATGGGGGGCAATATCACCCTCAACTATGTCCTGCGCAATCCTGAGGGCTACAACGCTGTCATCGCCTCCGCCCCGGCAATAGGCAAGCTGGATGTGCCGCCCATTTTGGCCTTTATCAGCAAAATTATGTCTAAATTGGCGCCGTCCATGCAGGTAAAAACCAATCTGGAACTCAGCGACATCTCCCGCGATCCGGTGGAAGCCCAGGCGTACGGCGACGATCCGCTCATCCAAACGTTTGCTACGCCTCGCTTTGGTGTGGAGCTACCCACCTCGGCCGAATGGGCCATGGCCCACGCCGCGGAATTCAAACCGCCGCTGCTTATGATTCACGGCGACAGCGACAATATTGTGAACGTTTCGGCCAGCCGCAACTTTTTTGCCCAAGTGCCGCAGCCAGATAAAAAGCTCATCGTGTACGAAGGTGGCGTGCACGAGTCGCACAACGACACTCACCGCGACCAGGTCATTGCCGATATTGAGCAATGGCTAGAAGCGCATCTTTAACATTTAGTTGGAAGATACTGATGAAGCAAATTAATCTCTCGGGGTGGGAACTTCAAGTAGATACTGAGGCGACTGCTTCTTACTATGAAACGTCACCGACAGATATTTGTGATTGTGCGTATTGTCGTAACTTTCTAGCAACTATCCCAGAACATTTCCCCAAAAAGTTTTTGGAAGCCCTGGAGGAAATGGGAATTGATCCTTGTAAGCCATTCCATATTTCAGAAGTGTACAGGGCCAAAGAGCATGATCATCAATATGTTGGAAATTACGACTTTGTAGGAACTGTTATCCGATCCCCTAGAGAGTATGAGCCAAATCGAAATTTTGGCTTGGATATTTTGGGAAAGTCCCCAAAACTTAACATTCAGTTTTCAGTCATAGTTCCTTGGCTCCTTGATGAAGAACCATAAGCGTATTCAGGTGCGGGCTATGAAACTATGAGCTAAAAAATTATTGATTTCAACAACATTTAAGAGTAGAACATGGACAAAATTATCATTCGTGATTTGCTGCTGCGCGGCATCATCGGCATTAATCCCGATGAGCGCGTGAAGCTGCAAGATATTCTGATTAACATCGTTATCTGGGCCGATATTCGTAAAGCGGCCGTCAGCGACGCCATTGAAGACGCGGTCGATTACAAAACCATCACCAAACGCGTTATCCAGCACGTAGAAGATTCATCGGACTTTTTGGTGGAGAAACTGGTGACGGATATTGCCCGTCTGATCATCATGGAGTATGGCGTGGAGCGGGTGATGGTGCGGGTGGAAAAACCAACCGCGCTGCGTTTTGCCGAATCAGTCGGCATCGAAATCGAGCGCACTCGGGCTGATTTTGAGTGAGCGGATTTCCCCGGAAACTGTTCAGTTAAAGCTTTATTTGCGGCGTAGTTTCCGGGGAAATTGAGAGCCTCATGCCAAACCAAGTTGTCATTGCGCTGGGATCGAATATTGAGAAGGAGCAAAATCTGCCGCGAGCGCTTGAACTGCTGCGGGAGATGTGTGAGGTTACGGCCGTTTCCCCCATCTACGAAACGGAACCAGTCGGCTTGCTCAACCAGCCCAACTTTTGGAACACGGCCGTTCTCATCCACACCGATCTCAGCGCCAGCCAGATTAAGCAGCAAATCATCGGCACCATCGAAACACAGCTCAAGCGGGTGCGGCAGGCCGATAAAAATGCGCCGCGCACCATTGATGCAGACATTGTGATGTTTAACGATGCAGTGTTTGAGTATGATGGTGGCGACGGCCGTTCCCGCCCGATTCCTGACCCTGACTTAGCGAAATTCCCCCACGTCGCCGTCCCCGTGGCTGACCTGCTGCCCGATTTTCCCCATCCGCAAACCGGGGAGCCGCTGGGTAAGCTGGCACAAAAATTGTTGGATGAGGTGGTGAAGGAATACGGCCGTTCCCCTCTAAAAAGGGCCTAATCACCTTGTCACCCGTTCACCGGCGTTCATAGAACGCATCACCCGTTCACCCCTGCAAAGTCAAACTCACCGGACAATGATCCGATCCCATCACATCGGCATGGATGGTGGCTGCGGCGATGCGAGGGGCTAAGTCTGGGCTGGTGAAGAAGTAATCCAGCCGCCAGCCAACGTTGCGGCCTCGTGCCCCGCCAATGTAGCTCCACCAGGAATACGCCCCGGTTTGCTCCGGATAGAGATGCCGGAAGCTGTCCACGTACCCTTGCGCCACAATTTCATCCAGCCAGGCGCACTCTTCCAGCAAAAAGCCGGTTGTTTGGCGGTTTTGCTTGGGCCGCGCCAGATCGATTTCCTTGTGCGAGGTGTTCACATCCCCACAAAAAATCACCGACTTGCCAGAGCTAATCAGCTCATTGCAAAAATCGAGAAACGCCGCTTTGTACGCCATCTTGAAGGGCACCCGGCTGTGGTCGCGGCTGCCGTTGGGGAAGTAAGCGCCAATGAACACAAAATCGTCATACTCGGCCACGATGGTGCGTCCTTCGCGGTCGTATTCTGCGATGCCCAGGCCAATTTGCACGTTGTTTGGCTCTGTTTTGCTGTAGAGGGCCACGCCGCTGTACCCTTTTTTCTCGGCCCAGGCCCAGTAGGTGTGGTAGCCATCGGGCTGGCGCAGCTCGGGTTCAAGTTGATCGGGGTGGCATTTGGTTTCTTGCAGGCTGAGGATGTCGGGCTGGGTTGCCTTAAACCAGTCAAGAAATCCTTTTTTATGGGCGGCCCGCAGGCCATTTACATTCCAGGAGTAAAGTGTGGTTGTCATGCGCCGATTGTACCGACTTTAACACAATCTAGCATTCAGCAAGTTGTTAGGCGGCTTCACTCAAGTTGAAAATTAGAAGCGTTGTTTAGCTGAGGACGAGTTGTTTGAAGTGCGCCAGGCCGAGCTGGTGGGCTGCCTGTTGTTTGGTGCGCATGAAATTGTGGTTGCGATTGGGTTCTTCGGGGACGGGACGGGAGATGGCTTTAACGGTGAGGATCAGTTCATTGTCTTCGCGCCAATTTAGGTAGGCGGACCATTCCCCTTGCTCAACGTGGGCGTTTACGGTGACCAGGGTGAAGCCGTAGCGACGCGGCTCGGCCGTGACCTGGCGCACTTCGGTCATGGTCAATACGTCCAGAATGGGTTTGCCCAAAAAGGAGAAGAGGTGGATACGCTGCAGGATGCGGTCGCCAACTTGCAGCCAACGGTTCCACAGGCTGAAATCGCTGGTTTGGCTAAGGATGTCCTGGGGATAAAAATGGTAGCGCATCAGGTGGTCGGCGGCTTTGTTGAAGAGACGGCCGTCTTCATCCAGGCCCAACGATAATTCGTAGGTATCTACATGCCAACTGCTGTCGATCGGCTGCCCCGGTTGATAAGAGACTGGCGCATTGTTCCAGATGTCCAGGTATTTGACATCGCAACAGCCATCATCCAGCCAATTAAGTTTCGCAGTTGTAAGTAGGTTCATTTTACGTCTCTTCCTTATCCGCACGACAACGATACATTTCATTATAGACAATCAATGCGAAAAGAGATGCGGTCTTTAGTCCTATTCTAACAATGGCACGAAGTAAGCTACAAGCCAAGAATGCGCGAATCGGCTGACGAAAGCTGTTACAAACGGCCGTATTAGAGTGAAAGATGAGTGAATTTTTGTCGATGATTGGTTTTGTTGGCGAATGAACTGGTGAATGTTAAGGTTAGGCGATGAGTTTACGCCAAACAGTCGTTCAACAAATTGATAAAGCGGTGCTGTACAGCCTTAATCGGCGGGTGCCTGATTCGCTGGAAACCAGCGTGGCGCAGGCCCCTACCTTTGAACAGGTGCTGGCTGAAACGCGGGTGGATATGCGGCAAACGGCCGTTTACCAACTCACTGCCCCAGGTGAACATCCTGTCGTTTTGCAAACACCCCTGGGGGAAATTGTGTGCCGCGTCAAGGTCCGCCCCGCTGTAGACCCTAATGCGCCGCTGCTGTTGTTCCATCATGGCATTAACGAATACCCATACACCAACTCCTGGCAGCGGCTGTTTCCCCAATCTGTGCCTTTGCCCTTTCATACCGTCTGCATTCAGGCACCTTTTCACGACAACTGGCTGGACCCAATCAAAAAAGGGTTCGCCTCCGTGCAAAGCGTCTACCAGATTTTTGCCGGATCGCTGCGCCTGATGGAATTGGTGCAGCAGCAGTTCATCACGGAAGGGGCTGCTTACACAGCTGCCGCTGGTGTGAGTTGGGGCGGCATCACCAGCATGTTGTACGAAGGCATTTTGCAGCAAACGCGGGTTGTGATTCCCATGTTATCTTCCCCCAATCTGGCGCAGGTCATTTGGGACATCTCTGATCTCTTTAACCGACCTATGCAGCTTACTCAGGAAACCTTGCGGCAGCATCTGGACTTCACTGAATATTACGAGCAATGCGCGCCAGACCGTGTTTTCCCGCTGCTGGGTGAGGACGACATGTTCTTTCGAATGGAAAATCATGCAAGTTTGTTTGCGGAACGGCCGTTAGTCACTATCCCCGCCGGACATATTTCAGCCATGTGGCAAAGCGCGCCCATGCGGGCTCACATCCTCAATGTTTTGGGCCAATTGCCTCCCCTGTAGCCGTCCGTTAGGCTGTTTTTCAACTGGCCACGTAGCATTCACTTATAAACCATTTAACTTTGTCTCAGGTTTGGCTTAAGTTAGGCGGCTATTCTAATAATCAGAAGTCGCCAAAAGAAGTGTTTCGACCCCGGTTCTCCCTCCTGGCCGGGGTCGAACGCTTTCTGGGGGGCGTGATCAAATTCGTTTGGTCGCGCCCCTTTTGTTTTATGATACAGGACACTGATAAACACTGATTTTCACAGATAAATGCAAAAAATCAGTGTAAATCTGTCTTAAGCAGTGTCCTGTTTGAAATTCTTACCCGGTCACGTAAAGGCGGGAGACGCGCGTGTTAATGTTGGTGAGGATTTCGTAGGGGATGGTGCCCGCCCATTCTGCCAGTTCTTCACAGCGAATAACAACGTTGCCGTCTTCACTTTCGCCCAGCAGCACCACTTCGTCGTTGTTGTAGGCGCTGTCCCACTCGATGTTGACCATGAGCTGGTCCATGCAAATACGGCCGATTACTGGATACCGCTTCCCCCGCAAAATCACCTGCGCTTGCCCCGACATGCGCCGGAAATAGCCGTCGCCGTAGCCGACGGGCACTGTGACGACCCGCACCATGTGGTCGGTCTGCCAGGTGGAGCCATAGCTTACCGGGTGATCCGGCTGCACCACCTTGAAGTAAACCACACGCGACTTCCAGCTTAGCACCGGACGCACGGTCACCGTTTTGGCCACTTCGTCCGAGGGGTAGACGCCGTAGAGCAAAATTCCGGCGCGCACCATGTCGAAATGGCTGCCCGGCAGCTGCAAGATCGCTCCGGAGTTGGCCATGTGGCGCAGCGGGGGCGGCGGCAGCCCGCGCGATTCGTAAAACGAGAGCACCTCGTTGAAGCGGTCTAGTTGAGTTTGGGCAGATTGGAGAACGGCCGTATCCGCATTGGCAAAGTGTGAATAAATCCCCTCCACCAGACAATGCTCACAGTTGAGCGCCGCCTCCAGCAGCGAATCTGCATTGTAATAATGCACCCCGATGCGTTCCATTCCCGTGTCGATTTTCAGGTGGACTTTGGCCTGCACGCCCATTTTGGCAGCCGCTTCATCAATTTGGGTCAGCTTTTCAATGGAGGAGGCGGTAAGGGTGAGGTTATGCTGCAAAAAGAGCGGCACCTGGTTGCCGATGATGCCACCCAGCACCAGAATCGGCGCGGTGATGCTCGCCTCGCGCAGCAAAATGCCCTCTTCCAAAAAGGCCACCCCCAGGTACGGTGCCCCCAGCGAGACCACATGCCGGGCCACTTCCACCAGCCCGTGCCCATACGCATTCGCCTTCAGGATGGGCATCACCGTGGCGGGCGCGACGGCGCGTTCGATGGCCCGGTAATTTTCCGTCAGACGGGTCAGATTCACTTCAATGTAGGTGGGGCGGACAATGCCGTTGCTGCTAATCGTCGGTTCATTCAAAGCCATGCCCCGATTTTACCCAACCGCACAGCTTTGGCGATTTTGAAACCTTCTTCGCTTTCATTTATAAGCTTCAATCTTAAGTTTTGTTTCTTTCAAGACGTCCGCTGCTTTGAAGTATGCTCTCATGCCAATGTGATTAACGGAATACTCAAAATCATCTCCAATTTGGTAGAGATCGCTGTCTTTAGTTCGATTTGCATATTCCATGATAACCTCTGCTGTGCCGCCAATCGCACTCAGTAGGTTACCATCTTCTTGGGTTAACTCATCTGTGACTTCATTCAAAGAAGCCATCCGGCTCAGTTGGTCATGGATAAATTCGAGAAAGTCATAGGTAGTCATTTCTTAAGACACCCCATAATTGATTAGGATTAATGATAAGTATAAGCAAAACACGGCCGTTCCCCTCTCCCACCTACTCCCGCCTGCGAATAAACGTAATCGTGCCGTCGCCTTCCATGTACGCCTCACGCACTTGGCGGATGTCTTCCAGGCCAGCGTGGTGCAGGTGGCTGAGGAGCTCATCTTCGGTGATTAGTTCTTGGCGCATGTTTTTGTGGAGGAGACGGCCGTTCTTCACCAAAAGCAGCGCCGGTGGGTTGTAAAACCGCTGGAAGCGCGGCCAGCGCGTGCCCAGCCAATCCAGCGCATAGCTCCAGCCGGAGATGGTAGCCACCAAAATAATGCCGTCCGTCACCGAGACATGCTCCCGCGCCATCGCGTTTTGCGAAGCCGCCGCTACCAGAGCAATCATCAGCACATCTCCCAGGCCAATGGAACTGCTGCCGATGCGTTTAAACGTCAGCCGCAAAACCACAAACAGCACCAAATACATCACCGTGCCGCGAATAACTGTTTCTAAAATGGGAGCGCTGGGAACAAAAATGGCATGCCAATCAATAGTCATGGCGGAATTATAAATTGAACAGACGCAATTGTCTTACTTTGGGAGAAATCACGGGGTTGGGAGCAAAAATGGGACGCAGATAGACGCAGATGACGCGGATCAAAAAAATCTGCGTCATCCGCGTTAATCAGCGTCCTATTCCCCATTTTGCCAGCGTTGCGGATTGACTCGCCCTTCGCTGTAGACGTTCATGAAGGCAAAATCAACGGTAAGCACAAACAAAATGTAGCGATCTGCGGGACTGTAAGATGCAGCTTGCACCGCCTGTGCTCGTAGCGCCGGGTCTTGCACCAGCGTCGCTTGGCCACGCACGTAAAACTCGCCACTCCCACCGCCGGAATCTTCGACGGCGCAGTGCAGCGTGTAGCGCGGGTCGCGTTGCAAATCTTTGCCCTTGGGCGAAGTCGGCTCCATAAACAAAAATAGCTGCTTGCCGATGATAGGGGTCACCGGATGCACGCGCGGCCCGCCATCGGGGCGAATCGTGCCCAGATAGGCGACGCCGTTTTCAAAGCGACTTTGGCCAAACTGAGCGAGTTCTGGAGCTTGTTGGGTGAATTCGTGCCAACTACTCATGTTTTCTCCTCTAAAATGTGGGTCGGATTGCCAATCCGACTTACGGATGGTCTAGCAATTGGTCTAGCTGCCGCTGCAAATGAGCCCGCTCGGCGCCGTTGCCACAGAGGGTGATGGCTTGTTCATACGCCTCGGTAGCCGCCTCGATCTGGTTGGTGCGGCGCAGCAAATCGGCGCGGGCAGCGTGGTAGGGATAAAAATCCTCTGCGCCTTCAATCCGCAGCAGCAGGGCCAATCCGGCGGCAGGGCTTTGGGCCATGGCTACCGCCACAGCGCGATTTACCGCCACCACGGGCGAGGGAATCATGACGGATAAGGTGTTGTAAAGCGCCACAATTTGGGGCCAATCGGTGGAAACGGCCGTTTCTGCCTCTGCATGGAGCGCACTGATGGCCGCCTGAACCTGGTACGGGCCGGGGGCAAACAGGGTCAGCGCCGTGTCCAACGCCGCCGTGCCTTCCTCGATTTTGGCGCGATCCCAACAGCTGCGATCTTGATTTTCTAGCAAAACCAGCTCACCTGCCGCGTTCAGCCGCGCCTCGCGCCGCGAATCATGCAGCAGCATCAGCGCCAGCAAGCCCCAGGCCTCGGCGCTTTGCGGCAGTAAGTCCACCAGAATGCGACCCAGGCGAATTGCCTCGCGGCAAAGGTCGCGTCGGGTCAAACTCTCTGCGTCTGTCCCGCTGGTGGCCACATACCCCTCGTTAAAGATGAGGTAGATGACGGCCAGTAGGGCGTCCAGCCTTTCCGGCAGCAGCTCGGCTGGCGGCACGCGGTAGGGGATGCCCGCGTCGCGGATTTTGCGCCGGGCGCGGGCCAGTCGCTGGGCCATTGTGGGCGCGGGCACCAGGAAGGCACGGGCCACTTCCGGCGTGGATAAGCCGCCGAGCGTGTGCAGCGTCAACGCGACCTGTGCTTCCAGCGCCAGGGCGGGATGGCAGCAGGTGAACATCAGCTTGAGCCGTTCGTCGGGAATGGATTCGTCCATGTCGGGTTCATCCTGGGCGAGTAAGAATTTATCTGAAGAAGCCACAGAGGAAAAAGAGGAATCTGAGAAATGCACCTCCGCCTCTAAACCCTCTGTGAACTCTGTGGCAAAAATTCCAGCTAAATCAAGATTGGCGGTGTGGCGTTCCTGGGTATTGGTCCGGCGCAGGCGGTCGATGGCGCGTCGTTTGGCAACGGCCGTTAACCAGGCACCCGGATTGCGCGGAACGCCGTCGTTGGGCCAGCGTTCCAGCGCATTCACCAGGGCATCTTGCAGCGCATCTTCCGCCAGGGCGAAATCGCCCAGCTGGCTGATGAGGGTGGCCATAACACGGCCGTATTCCTCACGAAAAGTCGCTTCAATCTGCGTTGGTACGGTCATCCTTGAGTGCTGTGGCTAAACTTGATCCCAAAGCGGCCGTATTTCCACCGAGCCATATCGCGCCTGGGGTATCTTTTGGGCCCACGCAATCGCTTCATCCAAATCCCGGCAGTTTACTATTAAAAATCCGCCCAGCTGCTCATGCGTTTCGGCAAATGGGCCATCTACGGTTAGCGCTTTGCCCTCGCGCAGGCGTACGGTGGTGGCGGTGGCGATGGGAGCCAGCCCGTTGTTGGCTAGCAGCACTCCGGCTGCTTTGGCCTCCTTCAATAAGGTTTGCCATTCCTGGCCGATGGCTTGCAGCTCTTCGGGTGTAAAATCGGGCGAATCGGTCTCGCTGGCGTACATCAAAAGCATATATTTCATGATTTTTTCCTTGGTCGGTGAGTCGGATTGCCAATCCGACCTACGATTTTACCGCTTGTTGCACGAGGGCAATGATCTTGGCTTCTACGCTGTCGGTCAGCTCCTTCAAGGCAAAGGACGTGGGCCAAAAGTTGCCGTCGTCCAGATTGGCCGTGTCTTGGAAGCCAAATGTGGCGTAGCGGGCGTTGAACTTGGCCGCGCTTTGGAAGAAGCAGACCACTTTGCCCTCTTCGTTGGCGTAGGCAGGCATGCCGTACCAGGTTTTGGGCGAAAGGCCGGGCGCGTTGGCTTTCATGATCTCATGGAGTTGGGTGGCCATGGTGCGATCTGGTTCGGGCATTTCAGCAACCTTTGCCAGCAAATCGCTTTCCCCGTCCGCTTTTTTCTTGCCCTGCTTTTCTGCTTTTAGCTCTTTGGCCCGTTCCTGCATGGCGGCCTTTTCGGCATCTGTAAAACCATCGGTTTTCTTGGATTTCGTTTTCATTTGAGTCATAACAAGCTCCTTTTCGCTTATGAATTGTTGAATAGCGGTAACTGTGTGCCGCTCTATGAAAACGTCGGCGAGGGTGGAGCCAGAATGACAACTAGAGCGCCGTTCTCATCTGGCGCTCATAAAAGTGGGCTTGTGTTTCAGCTGGCAGGAATTGTAAATGAAAGACGGCCGTTCCCCCAACCACCCCCTTGCCATTTTGTCGCCCTTCTGATTTTTGACTGTTATACTCGACCTTTGTTTAAGGTTGACATTCGCGCGGAAGGAGAAAGTGATACAAATGAAATGGAAAAATGGAAGTGTGCTCCTCTTGTTTTTGGTTGTCTTGCTGCTCGCCGCTTGTGGCTCCGGTGGGGATGAACCCGTAGCCGATACCACAGGCGAAACAGCGGCCAACGATACGGCCGATACAACAGAAGAAATGGCCGATTCTGGCGAAAAGATGACCATCATCCTGGTGGAAAATGCCTGGTCTGCTTCAGAACTGAACGTAGCTGTGGCCAAAATCTTGCTGGAAAACGAACTGGGTTACCCGGTAGAAATTATCTCGCTGGATGAAAATGCCCAATGGCCTGCTCTGGCGGCGGGTGATGCCCACGCCAGCCTGGAAGTATGGCCGTCTGGCCACGCCGCCAACGTCGCCGAATACATTGACGGCGCAGGCACGGTAGAAAATGGCGGGCTGCTCGGGCCTGTGGGCCGCATTGGTTGGTATATGCCCAGCTACCTGCTGAACGATCACCCTGAACTGACCACCTGGGAAGGTTTTACCAGCCCAGAAGCAGCGGCGCTTTTTGCCACGGCCGAAACGGGCGACAACGGTCAATTTTTGGGTGGCGACCCCAGCTTTGTGCAGTACGATGCCGACATCATCACCAACCTGAGCCTGCCGTTTGAGGTTGTGTATGCGGGTTCCGAAGAAGCCATTTTGGCCCAGTTGGACTCGGCCTACAGCCGCGAAGAACCCGTGCTCTTCTACTTTTGGACGCCCCATTCCATCCATGCCAAATATGATCTGACCCGCGTGGAACTGCCCGAATACAGTGACGACTGCTATGCCGAAGCTGACTCTGGTGGCGTTGCTTGTGACTATCCTGGGGATGATTTGTTCAAAATCTTCTGGTCTGGCTTGGCAGAAGCAGCTCCCGATGCCCACACGCTGCTCGCTAACATGAATTACACCACGGAAGATCAGATCAGCATGATTGCGGCGGTAGAAATCGACGGACAGTCCGTAGATGAAGCGGCACAAGCCTGGCTGGATGCCAACGAGGACGTGTGGCGCGCCTGGCTGCCGTAATAATTATGCACGTAAAATCGTCTTACTAGAGCTGGTTACTGGCTCTTTTGTAGACAATAGTTAAGAGATAAAGCGGGTTGCTGCCCTGGCAAATGCCCGCTTTTTTTATTGTGTTTTCGGTAAGTCAGGCAAGGAGTGGCTTGATGAAATTAGCAGGTCGATGGCTGGTTCTGTTTTTATGGCTGTGCGGTGGTTTGCTGGGCTGCACGGCCGTTTCCACTGAACCGTCTCAGGAATTGCCGCACATCACTATTTTGGCCGCCGCTTCCCTGACGGATGCGTTTACCGAGGTGGGGCAGGCTTTTGCCAAAATGCATGGGAATGGTGTCGATCTTTCTTTTAGCTTTGCTGGCTCCTCCAAGCTGGCGGTACAGCTTCAGGAAGGCACCGTGGCCGACGTGTTTGCCTCCGCCAACGAAACCCAGATGATGACGGCCGTTTCTGCCAACCGCATTCAGGCCGACACCATTCAAATCTTTGCCACCAATCAGCTCACCATCATCGTCCCCACAGATAATCCAGCCAACATTGCCGCTCTGGCTGATCTGGCCAATCCCGGCGTGAAGCTGCTGCTGGCGCTGCCCGGCGTGCCGGTGCGCGACTACACCGACGCGCTGGTGCAAACAATGGCTGCGGATTTTCAGGCCCGATTTTACGCCAACCTGGTTTCCGAAGGGCAAAACGTGCGGCAGGTAGTGGCCCAAATTGCTTTAGGTGAAGCGGATGCGGGTATCGTTTACAGCTCGGATGTGACCCCCGGCATGGCTGACAGTCTGGAGCAAATTGCGCTGCCCGAAGGGCAAAATGTGGTGGCCTTCTACCCCATCGGCCGGGTGGCGGATGCGCCCCAGCCGGAAGTGGCCCAGCAGTTTATCGACTTTGTCCTCAGTGCGGATGGTCAGGCGATTTTGGCGCGGTGGGGTTTTGGCCCGGCCCCCGTTCAATGATTTATGACTGACTCGGCTAAACAACCTCCGGCCACGCCTGCATCTGCCATTTGGCTGCGGCGCATTACCACTGCGCTGGCCTGCATCATGGCGTTTTTCCTCATTGTGCCGCTGGTGGGGTTGGTCTGGCGGGCGTTGACGTTGCCCGGTACGGCCGTTTTAGACCAGAACAGCATTGGTACGGCCGTTCTCCTGAGTTTTTCCACGACGGCCGTTAGCATTCTGCTGATCATCTTGTTTGGCACGCCCCTGGCTTTTTGCCTGGCGCGCTACCCGCTTCCCTTTAAACGGCTGATTACCGTTTTTATTGAGCTGCCCATTGTGATGCCGCCGGTGGTGGCGGGTCTGGGGCTGTTGGCTGTGTTTGGCCGACGGGGGTTGCTGGGGCTGCCGCTGGCTGAACTGGGCATTACGATTACCTTTTCGGGAACGGCCGTTGTTCTGGCCCAGCTGTTTGTGGCCTCCCCCTTCTACATTCGCGCAGCCCAGAGCCGGTTTGCTGCGCTCCCTCGCGAATTTGAAGATGCCGCTGCCGTGGATGGCGCCAACAGCTGGCAAATCTTCTGGTATATTATGCTGCCGCTAAGCCGGAACGGGCTGCTGGCCGGGCTGATTTTAAGTTGGGCAAGGGCGCTGGGAGAATTTGGCGCGACGATTTTGTTTGCGGGCAATCTGCAAGGCACGACGCAAACGATGCCGCTGTTAGTCTACGCCTCGCTGGAGCGCGATTTGCGCATCACTTTTATTACTGCGCTCATTCTGTTGGGGTTGGCGGTGGTGGCTTTTGGCATCACACGCTGGCTGACGGGGCTGGATGCCCACGAGAGCTGGAGCTGAAGCCCCAGGCTAATCTGATCACCGATTACTGCTTACTGCTTACCGATTCCCATTCACCGATGTCCTTGCTGCGCCCGCCAGCAGCAGTCGGTCAATAACCACGGCCAAAATGACGATGGCCAATCCCGCCTCGATGCCCTGCCCCAACTGATTGCGCGCCAAGCCATTTACCGCTTCCAAACCCAGCCCGGCGCCGCCCACCATGCCCGCCACAACGACCATCGCCAGCACCATCATCACCGTCTGGTTGATGCCCGCCATGATGGAAGGTAGCGCCAGCGGCAGCTGCACTTTGAACAGCAGCTGGCGGCGGGTGGAGCCAAACGCCTGGGCGGCTTCTACCGCTTCTGGGTTGGCCTGGCGAATGCCCAAATTGGTCAGGCGGATGGCGGGCGGCAGCGCGTACAGCACCGAGGCCATAATGCCGGGCACGCGCCCCACATTAAACAGCATCACCACCGGCACCAGATAGACAAAAGCGGGGATAGTTTGTAAAAAGTCGAGAACGGGGCGCAAAACGGCCGTTACCACATCATTCCGTGCCGCCCAAATGCCCAGGGGAATGGCGATGAGCAGCGAGAAGAAAACAGCGACAATCACCTGGCTGAGTGTGACCATGGCCAGTTCCCACATGCCTAGCAGCCCGACGGCAAAAAGAACGGCCGTACCGCCCAGCGCCAGCCGCCAACCAGAAACCCAGTAACCCAGCAGCCCCGCCAGCAGCACAATCACTGGCCAGGAAAGCTGCTCTTGCAGCAGCCGGTCCAATGGGTCTAGCAGGCGGATGATGATGAAGTTGCTCAACGGCCGTGTGCCCAGCAGCAACGGCCCCACCTGCCGCTCAAATAAATTATCGCGCACCCAGAGAACGGCCGTATCCACCGGTTCTTGCAAATTTAAGCGCCACGCCTGGGGAAATTCAGTCCAGGCCAATGTACGGCCCAGCCAAAGCAGCCCACCCACCAGCAGCAGGCTGGCCAGCAGGTAAGCGTGCTGCTGCACAAACGCGCTGCGGCTGAGGCCAGCCAGTCGCGCCAGCGCTTTGCCGCTGATTGTGTAGAGTTTGTCCAGAGCCGCTTCCAGGCGGGTGATAAATTGGTTGGTTTGCCAGTTTTTGGGGAAGAAACGGCCGTTTGCCACCACCGCGCCGGTTCGATTACGGGCTGAAAATGCTTCACTCAGCCGATCCAGCAGCACCGCCAAAAAAACAATTGCCAGTCCGGCTTCCAGCGCCAGCCCCACCCGGAGGCCGCGCAGCGAATCCAGCACCACTTTGCCCAGGCCACCGGCACCAATCAGCGCGGCAATCACCACAATGCCCAACGACATCATAATCGTTTGGTTCACGCCAGCCATGATGGTAGGCAAGGCCAGCGGCAGCTGCACCTTGAACAAAATCTGGCGCGGCGTTGAACCAAAAGCGCGGGCAGCCTCCACAATCTCCTGCGGCACTTCGCGGATGCCCAAGGTGGTGAGGCGAATGGCGGGCGGCAGCGCATAAATGACGGTGGCCACCACGCTGGGAACGCGGGCAATGCCAAAAAAGAGAACCACAGGCAGCAAATAAACAAAGGCGGGCATGGTTTGCATGGCATCGAGGAACGGCCGTAGGCTGCGTTCGACCCTTTTATTGCGGGCGGCCCAAATGCCCAGGGGTATGCCCAGCAGCAGGGCAAGGCCTACGGAGACGGCGACCAGCGCCAGGGTTTGCATGCTTTCGGTCCACAACCTGACCAACCCCATAAACAGCAGGCAAAAGGTGGTGAGCAGGGCAATGCGTAGATTGGCAATCTTTTGAGCGAGCAGGAAGACGGCCGTTGCCAACACCGGCCAGGGCAGCCACAGCAGCCACGTCTCTACGCGGCGCAGGGCAAAATCAATGCCGTTGCTGAGCGGTTCAAAAAAGTAAAGGAAGAGGGGATGGGTGGTGCGGTTGCGGATGGACCACTGTTTAAAGGCGTCTAGCGGTTCGCGCAGATGTACGTCCCAGGTGGCGGGGAAGAGGTTGAGATTGTAGACATAACGATGAATAAGGAGCAGGATGAGTAACAGCACCAGCCCGGCGATGAGATACGGCCGTTTGCCTTGCTGTCGGGGAACTCCTTTTATGCGCATGGTGGGTTAGCTGCCGGAAACGGCCGTTAACAGCGGATTGGGATCGCGCTCATCGTCCTGGCGCATGGCGGCCAGCAGGGGAAAGGAGAGCAGGCTAATGACCGCCAGCCCCACAAAAATCCAGCGAAAATCAACTTGATCAATTAAGCCCGTAGAAGCGGATTGTCCTAAGCCTACCCCGATGTTGGAAACCGCCATGAAGATGGCATATTGTCCTGCACCCATACGCCGGTCTGCTTTGGCCATCGCTAACGTTATGTAAATCAATTCGGAGGCAGACATGCAAAAGCCCCACAGCACAAACATGAGGACAATATTGCTTTCTGTGGCCACCAGGGCCATCAACAACAGAATGGTGAAGACGCCCGTTGCTGTCCAGACACCTTGCTGCCAGATAGAAATGTTGGGCCGCCGAATGGTGTAGGTGGCCACCAAGCCGCCTATCACCATGCCAATGCCCCCCAGCGCGGCGACGTCTCCCACCTGCACCAGCGATTGGCCCAGCCCCTCATTGGCAAACAGGGCCACAATGGCATTGGCCCCATAAATGGCTATCGAGTAAACGACAGCGTACAAACTAAAGCGGAACACATCGGGTCGCCACAGGCTGCGCAGCGCTTCCCAGCTGAAGGTTTGTGACTGGCTGCGCTGGTCTGGTTCGCGGGTGAAAAAGAGCAAAATTTGCGGCAGCAGAGTGAGCAGCGCAACAACAATAAAAATGACGGTCCAGCCAAATAAATTGATGATACGGCCGTAAACAGATGCCAACAGCACCAGGCCAAAAGCGCGGCTCACCACCATCACACCTTGAATTTGCCCCTGTTCTTCGGGGGGCGTCACGTCAATAGCGTAGCCATCGGCGACGGTGTCGTAAAGCGCCAACCCCAGGGCAATAAACAGGGCGGTCACCACAAACAGTGGATACATGTCTACTGGCGGAACGAAGGCCGCGGCGATGCCGCCTACGGAAATAAAAATCAGGCCCAGGCTGATGTACGGCCGTCGATACCCTTTGCCCAGCAAGGGGAGGTGCAGCTTCACTTTGTCGCTTAACAAACCAATGCCGATCTTAAGAATGAAGGGCAAAACCAGCAGTCCGTTGAGCAGGGAAAGCTGCCACGCTGCGGCGCCAAAAGCGCGTAAATACAAATTGTTGAAAACCAGGACGTAGGTGGCAATTGCCCCTTGGGCAAAGTAGAGGGAGCCAAACAGCAGCATACGGCCGTTTCGGGAGTCCGTTAAAGAAAATGAAGATGGGTCAGACATGGCCGTCGTTCCTGTGAGCTAGGTTCGTAAAAATTTCTCGACATCATAATGCTCAGTACGGTCAAAAGCAACAGATAGTGCAGCTTTGTTACGATTGCCTCACAAATTTGCAGAAATGGAGCGGATAAACGCGTTGTTAGAGCAGTTCGGCGCTAAAAATGCGATCAATGCGGAAGGTGCGCTGATCGTTTGCCAGGTGGCAGTACGCTACCAAATAATCCACGCCGCGATGCTGACTCGGATAAAGCGGCGTGATTTCGCGGTTCGATTCCCCACTTTGGCCTAAATAGAGCAGGCGCAGGTTACGGCCGTTGGTCAACGCTTCCGCCACCACATCCGGCAGCTGCCCCTGGTAGGCGGGTGTATAAATCGGGTCGCCCTGCGCGTGCAGCAAATCGCCGATGGTTTCCAGCCGTCGCTGTTCCAGCGTTCGCACCATTCGTTTGAGAATTTCGGCCGTCATGTACACATCGTTCAGTGCGCGATGGGCGCGCCCCATGCGGACGCCCAAATGCTGGGCAATGTAGCTGAGATTGTTCCGGCCAAAGTGGAAATGACGGCGCGCCAGCAGCAGAGTGCAGAGCCAGGGGTTGGGCAGCGTGACGGGTTGGCCACTGGTTTGCAATCCATGAATTAGCAGTTCCTGCCCCAAAAAACCGGCATCGAACTCGGCATTGTGAGCCACCACCACTGCCCCTTCCAGCAGCGTTAGCAAGTCACCAGCCACATCGCCAAAGGTGGGTTGCCCCCGCAAATCGGCATCTGAAATGCCGTTGACGCTGCTGGCTTTGGGGTCCATTTTGCGCCCCGGCTGGATGAGGGTGCTGACCTGCCCCACTTCCCGCCAATTTTCCAGGCGGATCGCGCCAATTTCCACGATGCGATGTCCCAAGCCAGGATACAGGCCTGTGGTTTCTGTGTCTAGCACGACGATTGGTATTTCAGACGGCCGTTTTTCGAATAAATATGCTTCCATCAGCCCATTGTAATCAACTCCGCAGCACATGGCGAAGCTCATTAACTTTTCACCTGTAACTCCCATAAAAAATTTTGCCAACTGGAGAAACCCATGCTATACTTTCGACACATTTGACGAGTACGACGCGGAAAGTGGGCACACCCCACTTTTTTTGTTTCCTGAATCAATATCGAAAATTGCAGATAAGGTTTTTGCACTATGAAAAGCGAATTTATTTTAGCCTTTAACGAAATATGCGAACAGCGCGGGCTGCCCAAAGACGAAGTCTTTGAAGCCTTAAAAACCGCGCTTGTTTCTGCGTACCGGCGTGATACCAACATTAGCGCCCAGCAAAAAGTATCGGTTGATATCGATCCGCGTACTGGCGAACCAACCATCTATACAGAAAAAGAGGTGGTGGATTCCATTATTGATAACCGTACGGAAGTGCTGCTGGAGCAAGCCAAGCGTGAAGGTCATACGGATGCGGAATATGGCGACCTGGTTATGGTAGACAGTACAACTGCTGGATTCGGCCGTATTGCGGCCCAAACCGCCAAGCAGGTGCTGCTCCAACGCGTTCGTGAAGCCGAGCGGGAACAGCTGTATGAAGATTTCTCTGGTCGTGAAGGCGAGTTAGTGAACGGTACTGTGCAGAGCGTAAGCGGGCAGCACCTGACCATTGGTCTGGGCCGCACCGAAGCGATTTTGCCCAAGAGTCAGCAGGTGCCTGGGGAACGTTACCGCGCCCACGATAAAATTCGCGTTTATGTACTGGAAGTGCGTCGTACCAATCGTGGCCCGCAAATCTTTGTGAGCCGGAATCATCGCAATTTGCTGCGCCGCCTGCTGGAACTGGAAGTGCCGGAAATTTATAACGGGCAGGTGGAAATCAAGAGCATCGCCCGCGAGGCTGGACAGCGTTCCAAGGTGGCGGTGCTGGCCTTACAGCCGGGCGTAGACCCGGTAGGCGCCTGTGTGGGTATGCGCGGTGTGCGTATCCAAAGCATTGTGCGGGAACTGAACGACGAAAAGATTGACGTTATTGAGTGGGACCCGAACCAGCAAACCTTTATTGCCAAGGCGCTCAGCCCGGCGCGGGTTTCTCATGTATTTTTGGAAGAAAGCTTTATTGATGGGAAAACGGCCGTTGTCATTGTGCCCGACGATCAGCTCTCGCTGGCCATTGGGCGTGAGGGCCAAAATGCACGGTTGGGTGCCAAGCTCACCGGCTGGCGCATTGACATCAAGAGCCTGACCGAAGCTGCTTCTGAGTCATTAAACAACCTGGATCATCCGGCAGCGGATCAGGCTGTGGTGAAGAATGAGAAGCTCATCGATTCGGTACGGCAGGTGCTGGCCAAGAAAGAAGCTGGGCGGCCCATCACATCTGAAGATTATTACAACCTGGACCGTCTGGTAGGTGGCGTTGAGGGTAGAATTATTGCTTCCCGTGCGGCCGTCTTTGAAGAGGAACGCAAGGCGCGTGTTGAGGCCCGTAAGGCGATTCCGGATCAGGCCTGGCAGCTTGACCTGGAAGAGCTGGATTTGCCCGGACGTATTCATAACTTGCTGCTGGATGCGGAAATTGAAACTGTTGGCGCATTGATGATGACACTTTCCCTGGGTGAGGAAGAATTCCTCAAAATCAAGGGATTGGGTGATGTAGCGCTGGAAACGGTGCAAGAGCACCTGGCCAACTATGATGGCTGGGTTGAAGAGCCGGCAGAAGCTGAAGTGCCGGAAGAAACTGCCGAAGCCGTTGAGGAAGCAGAAACTGAAGCCGAAGAAGTGGCTGAAGAAGCTGAACTGGTAGCTGAGGAAGTTGAAGCCGAAGTTGAGATTGAAGAAGAAGTGGAAGAAGAGGCCGAAGTTGTGGCTGAAGCGGAAGCTGAAGAAGCGGTAGCCGAGGAAGAAGAAACGGCCGTAGCTGAGGAAGTCGAAGAAGCAGAGGTTGAGGAAGAAGTCGAACCGCTGCTCGATGACCTGTCGCAATCTCTTATTGAAGCGGCGCCCATCGAAGTACCAGAGAAGAAAAAGAAAAAAGAGGAAGAAAAACCAGCTGTGGTTATTGCCCGTCCTACCAGTACACCTGTTGTGGAATCGGAGGACGACCGTCGGCGCAGCCGCAAAGGCAAGCAGTTGGTCCTGGATGAAGAGTCTGGTGAGGTTGTCGTGAAGCGTAAGCGTAAGGGCAGCCGCCGTCGTCCCGAATGGGAAGAATACGACATTGATGATTTTTAAACCCAGCAGTCAACGGTTGAGCGGTGGCTCAACGGCCGTTTTCTCTGATGTCGATTGCGCAATGTCTGATTGCAGATTGCTGGAGACAGTGATGTGAGAATTTAAGTAGCGGCTGGCCTTTGCCAGCAGGCACACCACACTGTACCTGAACAACTTTGTACTTGAGCCACGCAGGAAACGGCCGTAGTTTGGCAACCTGGGTGGCTTCATATTTTCAAATGACCGGCACAAAACTTGATGGTTTTTCTGCTGAGAGAGAAATCTTTCTGTCAGGTTTGTAGAAACTTAGCAATATTGAAAAATGAGTAAGAAAAAGAAGCAGCCTGCACGTCCAAAACATGTGCCTCAGCGAACCTGCTTTGTTTGCCGCCAAAAGCGCGATAAACGGCAGCTAACCCGCTTGGTGCGTACGCCTGAAGGCTCGGTTGTGGTAGACCCAACGGGCAAGCAAAACGGCCGTGGTGCTTACCTGTGTGATGATCCGGCTTGCTGGGACAAGGTTTTGCTGAGTAACGGCCGTTTACTAAACCAGGCGCTTAAAACAACGGTAACTGCGGAGGATTTGGCTGCCATTGCCACACACCGCCCGGCAGAAAAATCCCCCGAGGGGGCATAATAGGATAAACTGAATTCCAGTTTGTATGAGGAAGAGTGAAAAATGACGACGACAAAAGCACCAATACAACTACCAAGCTTCATTTCAGTCCGTGAACTGTCTGAACTGATGGGCGTTAGCCCAATTAATGTCATCAAAGAATTGATGAACAATGGCATCATGGCCAACATCAACCAGGAGATCGACTTCGATACGGCCGCGATTGTGGCCGAAGAAATGGGCTTCGAAGTTGTTTCCGAAAGTGTTGAAGAAGAGGAAGAAGTTGTCGATGTGGCTGAGCAGCCTAAATGGCGGCAGGTTCTAGCTGGTGAAAAAGAGTCGGATCTCCAATCTCGTCCGCCGGTCATCACCATGTTGGGTCATGTAGACCACGGCAAAACCTCCTTGCTAGACGTTATCCGCGAGGCGAAGGTGCAAGAAGGTGAAGCGGGTGGCATTACTCAGCACATCGGTGCCTACCAGGCTGAGAAGAATGGCCAGCTCATCACCTTCCTCGATACGCCCGGTCATGAGGCGTTCACTTCCATGCGCGCCCGTGGTGCCCAAGCTACAGACATCGCTATCCTGGTGGTGGCGGCAGACGACGGCGTCATGCCCCAAACGCGTGAAGCGGCTGACCATGCCCGCGCTGCCCGCGTGCCGATCATCGTGGCCATGAACAAGATTGATTTGCCCAGCGCAAATCCCAACAAGGTTTTCCAACAACTCAGCGAGATCGGCCTGGTGCCGGACGAGTGGGATGGTGACACGATGGTTGTGCCCGTTTCTGCCAAGGAAAAACTGGGCATTGATGATTTGCTGGAAGGTATTTTGCTGGTTGCCGAAGATATTCAGCCGCGCGCCAACCCGAAAGCATCGGCTACGGGCACGGTGCTGGAAGCGCGCATTGAGCGCGGCCGTGGCATTATGGCGACCTTGCTGGTGCAGAACGGCACCCTGAAGCATGGGGATACCTTGTTGATTGGCGAGCATTACGGCCGTATCAAAGCCATGTTCGATTTCCGTGGGCAGAACACCAAATCGGCTGGCCCTTCCACCCCCGTTTCGGTGGCTGGGTTGAACGGCATGCCCGAGGCTGGTGATCAATTCACCGTGGTCAAGTCAGAGAAAGATGCCCGCAAAATCGTGGCTGAAATGGAAGAACAAGCCCGCACAGGGATCGTCGATACCAGCCGCAAAGTCAGCCTGGAAGATTTCTTTAGCCGTCTGCAAGAAGGCGAAAGCAAAACGCTCAACCTGATCGTGAAGGCCGATGTGCAGGGTTCGCTTGAACCCATCGTGAACAGCCTCAAGAAGATTGGCGCCGCTAATGAAGAGGTTTCCCTGGACATCTTGCTGGCGAATACCGGCAACATCACCGAGTTTGACGTGATGCTGGCCTCCGCTTCCGATGCGGTGATCTTGGGCTTTAATGTGGGCGCAGATCCCATCGCCCGCAACGCCGCCAACAGCGAGCAGGTGCAAATCAACACCTACGACGTCATCTACAAGCTGTTTGAGGATGTTGAAAAATCTATGCGCGGTATGCTGGCTCCGGTATACGCCGACCGCATCATTGGCCGGGCCGAAATCCGCGAAGTGTTCCGCATCCGCAGCGTGGGCGCCATTGCCGGTTCCTACATGCGTACAGGCGAAGCACGTCGTAACGCCAAGGCCCGCCTCATCCGCCAAAACAAGCTCCTCTTCGATGGCAAGGTGGGCAGTTTGAAACACCATCAAGACAACGTGCGTGAAGTGCGCACCGGCTTTGAGTTTGGTGTGAGTCTGGATGGTTGGAGTGACTATCAGCCGGGTGACATCATTGAGTTTTATGTGACCGAGCGAGTCGAGAATGAGTAAGATACGGCAGCAACGAACGGCCGAACAACTGCGGGTGGTGCTTAGCGAACTGTTTCTGCGTGAGCTAAGCGACCCGCGCCTGCACGGGATCACCATCACCAAGCTGGACATTGATCGTGAGCTGGAGCATGCCGACATTTACGTGAGCGCTCTGGGCGATGAGTCTCGCAAGCCTGATGTGATGGCGGCGCTGGGCAGTGCCGAAGGTTTCTTGCGTCGAGAACTGGCCAGCCGTATCCGTCTGCGTAAGGTGCCGCAGCTTCATTTCCATTGGGACCCATCGCTGGCGCACATTCAGGAAGTGGAGTCAATTCTGGACAATCTGGATATTCCTCCGGCCGACGACGAGCAATCTGAATAACAACAAAAGGAATTCCTTTGCATCCAACAGAAAAAGCAATTTTTACGGCCGTTCAGCAGGCAGACAAAATATTAGTCATCACCCATGTGGGACCTGATGGCGATGCGTTGGGATCAATTACGGCCGTAGGCGTCGCCCTACGCCAAATGGGCAAACATGCCACCTTGCTCTGTGATGATCCCGTCCCCGAACGATTTAGCTACCTGCCGTTAGCAGACCAAATCCAGCCGCCCAACGAAAACCGATCTACCCGGTATGATTTGCTCATTGCCGTAGATTGCGGTGATGAAACCCGCATGGGGCAAAGCTATGCTAGCTTGCCTGATCCGGCACCAATGGTTATTAACATTGACCATCACGTGACCAACACCTACTTTGGCGACATTCAGCATGTTGTGCCCGAAGCCGTTTCTGCCACCGAGATTTTGTATGACCTGTTTTGCGACATGGGTCTCAATATTTCGACCGATCTGGCCATGTGTTTGCTCACCGGCGTGGTAACAGACACGCTCGGCTTTCGCACCGTGGGCGTCAAAGCCAAAACGCTGCGCATTGCCAGCGAACTGGTGGAAGCTGGAGCGGATTTGCCGCTTATTAACATGCAAGGACTCAGCCGCCATCCTTTTTCCACCGCACAATTGTGGCAAATTGGCCTCAATCATATGCGCCTGGAAGAGGGTCTCATCTGGACAAAAATCAACAATACCCAGCGAGAAGCGATTGGCTACCACAACACCAGCACCGGTGGCCTGGTCAACTTTATGGGCAATGTGAACCAGGCGGCCATCAGTGCGGTTTTGCTAGAAATGGGTGATGGCACGGTGCGTGTGGGTTTCCGCTGCAATCCGCCGTACAGCGTCTCTGAACTGGCGCTGAACCTGGGCGGTGGCGGTCATCCGCTGGCCGCTGGCTGTTCGCTAGATGGCCCGCTGGACAAAGCCGAAGCGCTGGTTGTGGCCATGGCCAAGGAAACGATTCGCCAGCAGCAAGCCAGTTTTGCCCAGGATTAAGCCGCAGATTTCGCAGGTAATTGTTCTCTCTGTGAAACTCCGTTTACCTCTATTTTCCTAAACGCTATTCGGGAAGCCAACGATGAATGATTTAAGCGGCATTTTGTGCGTCGATAAACCGCTGGGCATCACCTCGCATGACGTGGTGGGGCGGGTGCGGCGCGTGGCTGGGCTGCGACGCGTGGGGCACGCGGGCACGTTGGATCCGCTGGCCACCGGCGTGCTGCTGCTGGCTTTGGGTCGTGCCACACGTCTGATTGAGTATCTGGTGGGGCATGACAAGGTGTATGAAACCACCGTGCGCTTAGGCCAAACCACAGCCACCTATGATGCAGAGGGAGATGTGCTTGAGGAACGGCCGTTCACCCACCTCACTCTCCCCCAAATTGAAGCAGCCTTGGAACCATTTCGCGGCGACATTTTGCAGCAGCCACCGATCTACTCAGCCATCAAAAAGGATGGACAGCCGCTGTACAAACTAGCAAGGCAGGGCAAAACAGAAGTGGAACGGCCGTATCGCCCCGTCACCATTCACGAACTGACCCTGCTCAATTGGGAACCGCCCCATCTTTCGCTGCGCATTCACTGTTCCTCTGGCACCTACATTCGCTCGCTGGGGCATGATTTGGGCGAAGCGTTGGGCTGCGGCGGTCATCTGAGCGAACTGCGGCGGCTGTCTGTGGGGGATTTTGGGCTGGAAACGGCCGTTCCCCTCAACGATCTCACCCCAGACAACATTACCGATTATTTGCTGCCACCGGAAACGGCCGTACGCCACCTGCCCCGCCTCGATTTGTCAGAAACGGCCGCTGCCGACATTCTGCAAGGCAAGCCAATCCCGCAAACTGGTGAGTCATCGGCCGAACTGCTTCGCGCCTACGGGCCAGATGGGGAATTTCTGGGCGTGGTTGCCGCCGAAGACGCCCAATGGCGTGCCCGTAAAATGTTCCCTGCCGTCACCTGATCATTTTGATACAATTCGCCCCTATGACGCAAACTGCAATCCGAGTAGACAAACTTTCTGACGTGACTGAGCACGTGCCCACCTTTGTGGCTGTGGGTTCATTTGATGGCGTCCATTTGGGACACCGAGCGGTGCTGAATGCCATGATTTCTGAAGCAAAAGCCGTGAGGGCACGAACGGCCGTTCTCACCTTTTTCCCCCATCCCAAGCGCGTGATCCAGCAAATGACCGAGCCGTACTATCTGGGCACGCTCGACGAGCGCGTGGCCCTGCTAGCTAGCCTGGGCATCGACCTCATCATCACCCATCCCTTTAACGATGACGTGCGCCACACCCGCGCCGCCACCTTCGTAGACGATTTATGCCGCTACCTGGACATGCGCCAACTGTGGGGCGGCAACTTTGCCCTGGGCTACAAGCGCGAAGGGGACATCCCCACGCTGCGTCAGCTGGGCGAAACGCGCGGCTACACGGTGCAGCAGGTAGAAGCGATGGTACCGTGGCAGGGCGAACGGGTCAGCAGCAGCCGCATCCGGCGTAGTTTGCTGGAAGGGGATATGGCTGAGGTGAATGGTTGTTTGGGACGGCCGTATGGCGTCAGCGGTATCATCGTCGCGGGCAAACGATTGGGGCATACGATTGGTTTCCCCACAGCCAACATTGACTTTTGGGAGGAACAATTGCTGCCAGCCAATGGTGTCTACGCCACCTACGCCTGGCTGGGCGATGAGCGCCATCTGGCTGCCACCAACGTCGGCGTGCGGCCCACCGTGAACGGCAGCGCCGTTACTGTAGAAGCCCACCTGCTTGATTTTGATGCGGATATTTACGGCCGTACCCTCCGCCTGGAATTCATCGACCGCATTCGCCCCGAAATGAAATTCGCTGGCCTGGACGCGCTCAAAACCCAGATCGCCGCCGATGTGGCCGAAGTGCGAACCCTTTTAGGGTAGGGGCAAGGTCTCAGACCTGCCCCTATAACGGTTTCATCATGCAAAACGCTTACTTCAAAAAAATGCTCACCTTCAAGCACGACGACAAGACGCTGCAATTTCGCGTGTCGCAAGAGCTGTTTAGCAGCTATGAGGTGGATGCGGGCAGCCGCTTTTTGCTGCGCACGCTGGATCAATTGCCTCTCGCAGATATGCGGCGTGTGCTTGATGTGGGCTGCGGTTACGGTCCGCTGGGGCTGACGCTGGCCAAGCTAGAAAAACGCCGCACGGTGCAGTTAGTAGACCGTGATGCGCTGGCTGTAGATTTTACCCAACAAAACGCGGCGCTCAATGATTTACATAATGTTTCAGCTGGCGGCAGCTTGGGCTACGATGCTGTCACTGCGCGTGAATTTGATCTGATTGTTTCCAACATTCCCGGCAAGGCGGGGGATGAGGTGATTGCCCATTTGGTGCGGGGCGCACGGCCGTTTCTCAGCCCAACTGGTCATGTGGCCATTGTGGTGGTGACCCCGCTAGTGCCGCTGGTGGAACAAACGCTGAGCGAAATGCCAAATTGCGCCGTCACTCTCCAGGAAGCCACGGCCAACCACACCGTTTTCCACTACCATTTTACGGACACTGTGGATGAAGCCCCACAGCCCGCTTTTGCCAACGGCCTCTTCTGGCGGGACCAACTGGAAGTGGACTACAAAAAGCTAAAATTTGGTATGCAAACGGCCGTTGGTCTACCCGAATTTGATACGCTTGGGTTTACGACCCGACTGATTTTCAACTTGCTCAATGAATTGCCCGATAACCCCATCGAGCATTTGTTGGTGGTGAATCCGGGGCAGGGGCATACGGCCGTTGCTGCCTGGCTTTCCTTACAACCCCAACAGATCACCCTGGTAGACCGGGATTTGCTGGCCCTCAAAACCACCACCTACAATTTGCAGCAAAATGGCTGCCCGGCTGCCCGTATCCACAGCCACCATCAAATCGGGTTGCCACCGCTGGAAACGCGCGCCACTCTTATCCTCCATCCGTTGCGGGACAGTGAAGGCCCCAAACTGGCTGCGGCCCGTCTCAACTTGCTGGCCGAAAAGCTGGCGCCTAACGGCACCATCCTTATCGCCGCCAATTCGCACCTCATTTCCCAAGTGGAACAGCAAGTCAAGAAAAACAAGCTGCTCCATCCCCAAAAACGCAAAAAGCGCAAAGGGTTTAGCGCCCTTCGCCTAAGCTAGCTGCATTTTCCCGGAAACTTCGATTGTGAGTATTCGCATCGGAGCAGTTTCCGGGAAAATCCTGCGAAAATGAGTTTTGTCACGCCCCAAATATGACAAAATTCTGTTTGTTCGGTATTGACTGAACAAACAGAATCTACTAATATTTTAGCCATCACACGGAAGGAGGATGGCTACTTTTGACTGTTCCAGACGAACAATTGCTGCATTACGTCGAAGATTTTGGCCTGTACTTTGAGCAATTTGGGTTGGCACGTACGGCCGGGCGCATGTTGGGTTGGCTGCTTGTTTGTGACCCGCCGCACCAGACGATGGACGAATTGGTCGAGGCGTTGCAGGTAAGCAAAAGCTCCATCAGCACCATGAGCCGATTGCTGATTCATATTGGCCTGGTGAGTAAAGTGAGCTTCCCCGGTGAGCGCAAAGATTATTATCGCGTGGGGGAGTATGCCTGGATTCAGGGCTGGGAAACCAAAAACAACCAGACCAATCAGATGAAGCAGATGGCGGCACGTGGCCTGGCGTTGTTGCCCGAAGAGGCAACCGAGCGCCGAGAACGCCTACAGGAAATGTACGATTTATACGCTTTTTTGGAAGCGGAACTGCCAAAATTGACCCAACGCTGGTTAGAATCTCGCCAAAAGAGTTAACCCCGCTTCAAACTCGCTTCGTAGCTAAAGAAAAGGTAACGGAATTCAAGCTTGGCTTTTCTTTGTCTATTCCGCGAGCAGCGCAGGGCAATTGGGCAACCACCAGCTCGCCAATTGTGCACCTAAACGGTTTGCACCAGGTGTGCACCAAGTGCATGGAGAAAAACTATGAGTAAACATGTGATTGAAACGAGCGGTTTGACGGTTTATTACGGCCGTCATCGCGGCATCCTCGATGTGGATTTAACCATCGAGCAGGGTGAGGTGTTTGGCTTTCTTGGCCCGAATGGAGCCGGCAAAACTACCACTCAGCGCGTGCTGCTAGACATTATTCGCCCCACGTCGGGCAAGGCGACCATTTTTGGTCTGGATTGTCAGGCGCAGGGCGTGGAAATCCGCAAGCGAATCGGTTACCTGCCGGGGGAATTGGCGCTGTACAAAAATATGAAGGCGAGCCAGTTCTTCAAGATGTATGAATTTCTGCGGGAAGAAAATGGCAGCAAAGGGTATTGGCGCGAGCTGGCGGAACGGCTCGACCTGGACACAAGCCGCAAAATTGGCAACTTTTCGCGTGGTAACAAGCAAAAAGTGGGGATTGTGGCCGCGTTTATGAACAAGCCGGATCTGCTGATTTTGGATGAACCAACGGGTGGTTTAGACCCTCTTGTCCAGCAAACGGTGCTGGAGATGGTGCGCGAGGCGAAAGCAGACGGCCGTACTATCTTCTTCTCGTCCCACATTTTGCCCGAAGTACAGGCCGTGGCTGACCGAGTGGGCATCATTCGGGATGGCCAGTTGGTGACGACGCAACGCGTAGAAGAGCTGGTGACCCAGCGCGTGACGCGCCTGCATCTTACTTTTGCGGAGTTACCACCTGCTGCTGCGTTCCAAATTGACGGCGTGGCAGAATTGAGCCGCAGCGAGCGCGGCGTGATGCTGGAAGTGCAGGAAAATCTGCCGCAGGTGCTTACCGTGGCCGCGCAAAACAATATTCAGGATATCGAGACAATTAATGTGAGTCTGGAAGAAATCTTCCTGACCTACTACGGCAAGGGGAATGGAGGGAATCATGCTTAGGTTACTGTGGCAAGAGTTGGTTTTTCGGCGTAATGCGATTATTGGTTGGAGCCTGGGCTTGTGCTTTTTCCCGCTGGTTTACATTGCCATTTACCCATCCGTAGCGGATGAGATGGCCGGGTTGGCCGACCTGGAAATTTACCAGGCGATGGGCATGAGTTTGGGGACGTTCCCTGATTGGGTTGGCTCGATTTTGATCGTTTTCATGCCGCTGGTGGCAGCTATCTACGGCATCATCAACGGTACGGGTACGTTGGCAGGCGAAGAAGAAGACGGCCGTTTGGAAATGATTGTCACTCTGCCCTTACCTCGCTGGCAAATTGTGGTGGCCAAGGCGATTGCGTTTATCATTTCGTCGATCATCATGTTTTTGGTGGTGGCTGTGGTGTCGGTGTTTGTCTTCCAGGCCATCGAAAGCCAGGTAGAGACGGAAATGCTGGCGATGGATTTGTTTACGGCCGTTCTCATGGCGTGGCCGATTGTGTTTGCCGTGGGCATGTTGAGCATGTTCCTGGCCGCGTTCTGCGCCAACCGGCGTTTTGCCTCGATTATTGCGGCGGCTGTGCTGGTGGTAGGCTACTTTGGCAACAATCTGGCTGCTTCAACCAGCGCCTTGGAACCCTTCGAGCCGTTGTTCCTGTTTAACTATTTGGATGCATCGGGAACGGCCGTTATGGAAGGTCAGGCGGCGGGGGATATGCTGGTGCTGCTGGCGGTTGGTCTGGTTAGCTTTGCTTTGGCGCTCTTCTTCTTCCAGCGCCGCGACCTGACGGTGGGGTTGTGGCCCTGGCAGCGAGCGCGGGTTTCGTGAGCGGTTATCCGTTATCGGTAATCGGTAAACAGAAAGTGTTACCGATTACCGTTAACCGTTCACCGATTACCTTCTATTGGTGACTTGTGGACGTGAACCACTTTCCACCCAGCCGCGTCTTTGATGAGGACGCGGCTTTCGTTGTGGCTGCGGTGCTGGATGCCCGCTTCGGTAGCGATGGAAAGCATGAAGGTGTAGGAAACAACGGCCGTTACCACTTCTTGCCCTTCCCCATAAAGCTGCACCCGTGGCTCCCATAAATCGTAGCGAAAATCAGTGTTTGTGCCCGCCCAACTGTGGTCAATCATGAACAGGTGAAAGTCCAGCCCGTCTTGGCGGTGTGGCGTCACAAACCACTCGTACAGCGATAAATCTTCGGCCGTAGTTGCTTTGTAAGTGGCTACATCCTTGCTGAAAATGCTCTGAATGTGCCGGTGCAAAAAGTCCCACATTTCTTGTTCTAAGTCGCTCATAATTATCCTTGGTCCAGATGTTGCAGCGCCATTTGTACGCGCTCGTCAAAAGATTTGACGTCGCGGGGGATGTTTTGCAGGGCAGATTGGGCTTCCACGATGCTGAAGCCCAGCCCGGTGAGGAAATCGATTACGTCGGCATCCACATCACTAACGAGCGGTACGGCCGTACTCACCAGAGACAAATCCAGCTTGTCGCGCAGTTGGAACATGATCCGTTCGGCCGTTTTCTTGCCAATACCGGGGACGCGCTGGAGAACGGCCGTTTCTTCTCGCATAATGGCACTTTTCAGCAGTTCTGGACTCAACGTCGCCAAAATGGAGAGCGCCACTTTCGGCCCGACGCCGTTGACGCCCAGCAGCACCTCAAACAGCTGCAAATCCTCTTCCGTTTCAAAGCCGTACAGTGATAATTCCTGCTCCCGCACGATGAGATGCGTGTGCAGCCGCACTGGGCGACCCACACCGCCCACATCTTCCAGTACCGTCTTGGGCACAAAGACACGCACCCCTACACCGCCCACGTTTACCACCAGGCTGTTTTCTTCAATTTTTAGAATGGTTCCACTGAGAGAAGCTATCATAAGAAGTAATCGGGTAATTAGCAATTGGGCAATTACTTAATTACGAATTACCCAATTACTCAATTGCTATTTTGATCAATCGTACAAATTCTCAAACCGTTGATAATGGTAATGGGTGATGGCCACTGCCAGACCGTCGGCGGCGTCGTCGGGGCGGGGTGTTTCTTCCAGATCGAGCAGGTTGCGCACCATGAGCTGCACTTGTGCTTTATCTGCTTTGCCATAGCCCGTGACCGCATCCTTGATTTTTGGTGGGGAATATTCGCCGATGGGTAAGCCAGCATTAGCAATGGTGAGCAGCAGCACGCCACGTGCCTGCCCCACCGTAATGGCGGTGGTCACGTTACGGCCGAAAAAGACCTCTTCGATGCCTACGCTGTCTGGCTGGTACGTCTCAATTAATTGTTGCAGTTCTTGCTGGATTTGCTGCAAGCGCTGGGGCATGGGGGTTTTGGCGGGTGTGGAGATGACGCCGTAGGCAACGGCCGTAAATTCCCCCTCCTCCACATCCACAATGCCGTACCCAGTGGTTGCCGTGCCGGGGTCTAATCCCAAGATGCGCATGAAGAATATTTAATTGTGAATAATGAATTGTGAATTGTGAATGATTACCAGTTCACAATTCACAATTAACCGTTCACAATTCACAATTACCTACGCTGTTTCCATGGCGGCGATGGCTTCGTCGCTGATTTCCAGCGTGGAGTAGACGCTTTGCACGTCGTCTAAATCTTCAATCACTTCGATCACGCGCATCACCTGAAGCGCATCGGATTCGCCTAATTCGATGGCATTGTTCGGCTCATACACCATGCTGGCTTCTTCAACCGCCATGCCCGCGCCTTTAATGGCTTCACGCACGGCCTGGAAGTTTTCTAACTCGGTGTACACTTCAGCCACTTCGCCAAACTGAATGTCATCGGCACCTGCGTCGGCCGCCACCATGAACAGTTCGTCTTGATCGACACTGCCACCCACGGCGATGTACCCTTTGCGGGTGAACTGCCAGGCAACAGAACCAGATTCAGCCATGTTGCCGCCATTTTTGCTGAGCGCATGGCGCAAATCGGCGATGGCGCGGTTTTTGTTGTCGGTGACTACTTCGACCAGCAGGCCGATGCCGTTAGGCGCGTAGGCTTCGTACATCAGCTCAAATAGCTCACTGCCTTCCAACTCGCCCGTGCCGCGCTTGACAGCCCGTTCGATGTTGTCTTTGGGCATGTTATTGGCTTTGGCTTTGTCAATGGCCAGCGCCAGCCGGGTGTTGAAATTGGGATCGCCGCCGCCTTCACGTGCAGCGATGGTTAATTCTTTGGTCAGCTGGGTAAAAATCTTGCCGCGCTTTTTATCCGTAGCCGCCTTTTTATGCTTGATGGTGGACCACTTGGAATGTCCAGACATAGTTACTCTCCAACTTTTATTACAAATTTCAATCCAATAATTGGGATGTTGAATGCGTATTATAGCACAGTCAGCAGGGGAGCGAACAGTTAACAGAAGATGATGATTACCGTCTTAGATTGGTCCAATCTTTGACAACCGACTTCGCTTCGCGATGAACTTTTAGAAGATTGGCCCAATCTCAATTTGGCTCATAGGCAGACTCAGGCAACGGCCGTTTCCATTCCGTCGCCATCTTTCCACCCAACTTGCCCTGCGCCACCGCCGCATTTAAATCCCCATCCCGCCAAAATGATGCCAAAAAGTACGCAATGAACGTATCGCCGCAGCCGACGGTGCTGCCCTGCACGGGAATCGCCTCGACATTGTAAAACCATTCTTGCGGCTGGGAACGGCCGTCCCACACCCACACACCGCGCGACCCCAACGTCACTACCAGCAGCTTGCCCAAGTCAAAGACAACTTGCCTTAGCTGGGGCAGCATCGGATCATCCAATTCCTTTGGCCAGCCAATGAAACCTAAATCGACTAGCGACATCATCTTGGTAAAGCGCTCCATAGTAAAGTGGCGAAAATCGAGAAAATCTGCAGAGCGAAACGGCCGTTCCCACACTCCTTTTTCTGCCAAACGATGCACTTCGCGCTCAATGTTGTTTACCAACACGGCATGCACCTGCTCCGCTTGAGTTACTACCGCTTCTTCAGCAGGCGTCAGCCGAAAATCAGCCAACACGCCTTCCACAAAGTTGTCCATGTAAATCTGACCGTCAGGCAAAAAGGCGATGTCGATGCTGGGCGTACGGCCGTTCCCCACCAAGCTCTCCGGCAAATAAGCAATGCCATGCCGCTGGAAAAAGTCGCGAAACACCGGCTCCCCATCCGTCCCAATGCGTGTCAGAAACTGATGCGGCAACCCCAACTGCCGCCAATGGTAGGCCATATTCAGGCAGCCACCACCGGGCAGAATACGGCCGTCTGCCTTATAAATATCCAAACTCGCCGCCCCCAATAAAATCGTATTTGCCTCAGCCATTTCCCTTCTCCAAAAATTTCAGGACGCGGATAAACGCAGATGACGCGGATTGAAAAAATCAATGTAAATCCACGTTTATCTGCGTCCCATTAACAAATTCCTGCCATCCAATCTCAAAGTCGCCACCACGGCCAGTAAACATTACAATTGCGCGATGGAAACCACCGAACAACAAGCCTCCGCCTCATCCTCAATCGAGAACCCCAACCAGCTTCTCTACGCCCTCATGATCACCGCCATCATTTTGCCGCTTTCAGAATGGATACTGTCCGTTTCGCTGCCCATCATCCGCGATGATTTTGGCATTGCCGCCGATTCCGCCGCCTGGATTGCCACGGCGTTTACCTTGCCATTCATGATGCTGATGCCGGTTTACGGCCGTATCAGCGACAGCCTCAGCCGCCGACGCCTGCTCATCATGGGTATTTGCATCTTCATTGTCGGTTCGCTGCTGGCCACGTTTTCCACCAGCCTCGCTAGCCTGATGGTTGCCCGCGTCATTCAAGGTGTGGGCGTGGCTGGCCTGCTGCCGCTTTCGCTGGCGCTCATCACCGGCGTTTTCCCACCTTCAAAGCGCAGCCAGGCGATGGGTTTGTGGAGCACCGTCGGCCCCGTGCTGGGTGTCATCAGCCCCATTCTGGCTGGCGTCATTGTGGCCGCCTGGGGCTGGCGCATCGGCTTTGTGCCCGGCGTGATTATTTCCGTGGTGAGCATTCTGGCTATCCATTTTATGACCCCCGCCAGCGCCCGGCAGACCCAATATGAATTCTTAAAACGGTTCGATTGGCTTGGCGTGGTGCTCCTGTCAGCTACGCTGGTTTCACTGCTGTTTTTCTTTTCCAGCCGTCCCATCACCGGGCGGCCGCCACTGCAAGATTGGCGGCTGATTTTAGCCACCGTCTTCTTCCTGTGGCTGTTCATCCGCTACGAAAAGCGACGCGCCGATCCCTTTATCAATCTACACATCTTCCAGAATCGCGCCCTGGTCATTGGCTCGATTAGCGCCGGCCTGCGCATGTTGGCGTTGGGTGGCGGACTGGGTTTCCTCATGCCGCTCTACTTTGCCGATGTGGTGCAGCTCGATCCCACGCGCTCCGGTTTTTACCTGATGGTGAATCCCGTGGCCATGACCCTGTTTGTGCGCTATGGTCCCCGTCTGTCGGATCGCTTTGGCAGCCGGGTGATTGGCGTAGGTGGGTTTGGGATTATTACGGCCGTTATGCTCATCTTCTCCCAACTCCCCGGCAACGCCGCCCACTGGCTGATTGTGTTGCTGCTGTTTGTGTTTGGCACCGGTACTGGCCTGATGCTGGCTGTCCTGCACCAGGCCGCCCTCGATGAGGTGCCAGCTAACGATCTGGGCACCGCTTCTGGCATTTACAGCATGATTCGTTTTTTGGGGTCTGCCTGCGGCGCGGCGTTTGGCGGTGTTCTGCTCCAGGTTTACCTGGACCAAAGCGGCACCTCCCAAGTTGCCGCCTACCAACACGTCTTCCTCTGGTTTGCCGGTTTTGCCATTCTGGGGCTGCTCATCTCCATGCTGTTGCCCCAAATCAACCTAAAAACCTAACCGCAGAGAGCGCGGAGGGCGCAGAGAACTAAAAAACTCCGCGTTCTCCGCGCTCTCCGCGGTAAAAATTACAAACCAGCCAGCGGATTAGCCCGCTCTGGCCCCAAAGCTAAAAACTTGTCGTAGCGCACCTCGATGACCTTGCTCATTTGCCAGAATGCTTCCACGGAAAGATGGGCGCACCCTTCTTTATGGTACCAACCTTCACGATTGGGCAGGCTGGTGATGAGCGCGGGATCGTGCACGGGCACCACGGCCGGATTGAGGCAAAAGCCCGGCGAAAGCGGCTCCCGCACCTGGAATAAATAATTGCCCCGGAAGCCACGGGCACGGGGTAGGTGGTGAGTTTGGCCGTCGGTTAAGTCGATGAGGTCGATCTCGGTTACGGCCGTATCCACCACATCTGGCCATTCCTCATCCTCAACCAACTCCGCAATCACCCGCCGCACCGAGATGTCTTGATAATGGTTCATCGCCGTGTGAGGCTGCTCGTAGCTGTCGTCGTACACGTTGGTGATATTGTCATCGTAAACGTTGCCGCAAACGGCCGTTAAAAACCGCACCAGCGCCGGATTGGCCCGCAAAAAATGCCGGTAGGCCGCCTCATACTCTAGAATGGCTTCACGAAAGGGAACGCTTTTCCCCCGCACGATATACTGAATGCGCCAGTTGTTGGCTCCGAAACGGCCGTCTAGCACCTCCTGCCATTTCGCTTTGGCAATCCCCGCAAACCCCGGCGTCCCCACCGGAATCCACACCTCTTTGAGCAAATCTAACTGCTCAGGCTCAATTTCCTGCCACCAGTTTGTTTGATCCATTTTCCCGTAACCCGTGAACGGTTATCGGTAATCGGTTTTACCGTTCACCGATTACGGATTACCAATTACCGTCAGTCCCCTGCTACCGGCGTCTGCATCTCGCCCCGCGCCAGTTGGCGGCGGAAGCGACGGCGAATCAAAGCCAGGTTCGCTTTTTCGCGCAAAGCTACCAGGATGAGCGCGGCCAGCGTGGCAAACTGTGGCAGCAGCTGAATCAGGTTCGGCGGCAAGTCGGTCACGTTCTGGATGCGTACCGCAAATGCCTCTGCCAAACCAAAGAAGTAACCCGTAATCAACACGCCAATGGGATGCTGGAAGCCAAAAATGTTGGCCGTCACGGCCACCCAGCCTAGCCCGTTGCTCATGTTGCGCGTGAACAGCGAGAGGTGCCCCACGGAGAGGAACGCGCCGCCCAGGGCACAGAGCATCCCCGCGATCACCATTGCCGACACCTGCACCCGGCGCACGTTAATGCCCAACGTTTCTGCCGCCTGTTTATTTTCACCCACGGCGCGAATGTGCCGCCCAAATTTACTGTGGAACAGCACAATGTAGCCGATGATGCACGCCGCCCAGGAAAAATAAACGATGAAATTGTAGCCGCTGAGAATATCTCCCAGGATCGGGATCTGGTTCAAAATCGGGATTTCAAAGTCTGGCAGCCGCTGAATGCTGGGGTCTGACCAGGAGCCAACGTTGCCAAACAAAACGCGCATCACATACACCGTTAGCTCGGCAATCAGCAAATTAATCGCCAGCGCCAGGATGATCAGGTTGACTTCATACTTTAAGTAGAAAAAGGCAAACATATATCCCAGCAAACCACCAAAAATGATGGCCACTAAAATGCCGCCCAACGTTGTGCCCAAATAATAGGTGGCCACAATAGCCACAAACGCACCCAACAGCATCTTCCCCTCCAACGCCAGATTTAGCACGCCAGCGCGGGCGCAGAAGGCGCCGCCCAGCGCCGCGAGGATGATAGGTGTTGCCAGTCGTAAACCGCTGCTCAGCAGCGCCACTGTAAACAGTTCGCCATCCATTATTCTCTCTCCTCCATGGCCAGCTCAACGGCCGTTTTCTGTCCACGGAACCTTGCCCATCGCTCACGAAGACCGGCAATGCCCCCCACATAAAACTTCTCGGCCGCCACAAACAAGATCATCAAAGCGATAACCGTGCCCCCCAATTCGCGGGGAATGCCCAAATTAATCTGCAAACCCAATTGCGCACCCAGGCCAACCCCGGCAAACAGAAT
This sequence comes from Ardenticatenaceae bacterium, assembly GCA_020634565.1. GTDB lineage: Bacteria > Chloroflexota > Anaerolineae > Promineifilales > Promineifilaceae > Leptofilum. The sequence continues at coordinate 42,871 of JACKBN010000019.1, read as the reverse complement.
TGCCACCAGGAACACGCCAAACGGATGCACCTGCCCCAAAATGGCCACAGAAAGCCCCGTAAAGCCCAAACCGGGAGCAAAATCCTGATTGATGCGGTAATGCACGCCAATCACCTCAATGGCTCCAGCCAGGCCAGCCAGCGCCCCACTAATAAACATGCCGCGAATGGCCGCGCGGTCGTTGCGGATGCCGCCAAAAAGGGCAAACAGCGAAGATTGCCCCGCCATGCGCTGTTCATAGCCCGGTGCCGAGCGCCAGAGATAAAGGTAAACAATGATGACCGCCGCCACCGCGATGACAAAACCCATGCCCCATTTGGAACCGGGCATAAAAATTGGCAGTTTGGCAGCTTCGTTAATCACCGGAGAAAACGCGGTGGTGCCGCGGTCGGCCCGCAGCGGAAAGTTCACCATATAAACCAAAAACAGCGCGGCAATCTCGTTCATCACGATGGTGGTGATCACCTCGTTGATGTTCAACTTCACCTTGAGCACGCCGGGAATCCAGCCATAAATGCCGCCCACAATCATCGCCACAAGCATGATGAAGATGGGGTGGATAACTGGCGGCAGATCGATGGCAAAACCGAGCCACGCGGCGGTTAACGCTCCCAGCGCAAACTGCCCTTCCTGGCCAATGCTAAACATGCCGGAGCGAAACGCCACCACGGCGGAGAGGCCCGTCAGCATTAGCGGGGTGGCGCGTTCCAGCGTGGTGAAAAAGGCGCAGCGATTAAGCGCCGAACAGCCAAATCCGGCCTTAAACAGTTCCTCAAAAGCAGCCAGCGGCGAATTGCCCGTGAACAAAATAAGTACAGCCGCCACCACCAGGCCAGAAAGAATGGCCAGCAGCGGCACTAAAAACGTGTTAATCCGTTGTTGTCGGTGGTAATTGTCCATGATGCTAAGCGACAACCTCCTTTTGCGGTTGAGGTACGGCCGTTTCATGCAAAGAACTCCCGCCCATCAACAAACCGATCTCCTCTTTCGTCACCGTTTGGGGATCGACCTCGCCTGCAATCATTCCCCGGTACATCACCAGCACCCGGTCACTAAGCGACAAAATCTCGTCCAGCTCCACCGAAATTAGCAGCACCGCCGCCTGCCGGTCGCGCACCTCAACCAGTGAGCGATGCACAAATTCGATGCTGCCCACGTCCAGCCCACGCGTTGGCTGGTTGGCAATGACAAACTTCGGCTCGCCAGAAAGCTCACGCGCCAAAACCACCTTCTGCATATTGCCACCAGAAAGCGTGGCGATCATCTCGCCCGGCTGGGCCGCCGCAATGGAAAACTGTTTAATAGCCAATGAAGCAAACTGCCTCATCGCCGACTTAATCATGAATCCCATCCTGTTAAACTCTGGCAGCTTATATCGGTTCACAACCAGATTTTCATCCAGGTTTGTCTCTAAATTCAGCCCAATTTTGATCCGGTCTTCGGGAATGTGAGCCATGCCCCGCTTGCGGCGTTCGCCCACGTTGCGCCGGGTAATCTCCTGCCCCTGAAAGGTGATAGTGCCCCCTTCCACCGGGCGCATCCCAGAAATTGCTTCCACCAGTTCCGTTTGGCCATTGCCACTGACGCCAGCAATGCCCAAAATCTCTCCTTCGCGCACCGCAAATGACATGTGGCGCACGGCAGGCAATCCGCTGGCATCGGTTACGGTGATGTTGTCGGCTTCAAAAACAACCTCGCCCGGCGTGGCAGGTTTTTTATCCAGCTCCAGCAGCACAGAGCGCCCCACCATCATGCGGGCCATGTCAGGAATGCTGGTTTCGGCCACGGTGCGCGAGCCGATCATTTTGCCGCCGCGCATCACGCTAAGGCGATCCGCCACATCTTTCACTTCCACCAATTTGTGGGTGATAAAAATAATGGTGCGGCCCCGTTCTGCCAGCTTACGCACGACGGCCAGCAGTTCTTTCACTTCTTGCGGTGTGAGAACGGCCGTTGGCTCATCCAAAATTAAAATCTTCGCCTCACGTTGCAGCGCCTTCAAAATTTCCACCCGCTGCTGCATGCCCACCGGCAAATCACGGATGCGGGCATACGGATCAACAGGCAGGCCAAAATTGTCGGCCAACTGGCGCACCATCTCCGCTTCATCTTTCTTTTGCAGCATGCCGTACCGGTTGGGTTCGATGCCTAGCATGATATTTTCGGCAATGGTGAAAGACGGCACCAACTTGAAATGTTGATGTACCATGCCGATGCCCAGGTTAATTGCATCATCAGGATGATGAATCTCTGCGGGCTGACCATAAACCAAAATTTCCCCTGAATCAGGCCGGTGCAGACCGTAAAGAATATTCATCAGCGTTGTCTTGCCTGCACCATTTTCGCCCACCAACGCATGGACTTCCCCTTCGGCAACCGAGAGCGTCACATCATTATTGGCTAGCACGTTAGAAGAGGGGAAATATTTGGTGATATTTCGTAGTTCTATAGCATTTGCCATGAGCTTTCCACAGGGCGCACGACGCAATACCGAGCAGTATTACGTCGTGCGCTTTCTTATTGGTTATTTGATTTTATTTCAGGGGAGCACAAGCATCCGAGGTAAGCTCGGGGTCAACCAGTGCATCACAGACCACATAGTCGCCAGACAAAATGTTGGCACGATACTCTTCTACCGTTGCTTCCACGTCAGGCAGCTTGTCTACCATCTCGGCTGGTCCTTCATCTTTAAAGGTGGTTGATCCTTCATCCCAGGAAATACCAGCGGCACCATCTGCCATCCCTAATTGGTTAAACCCACCCTGGAAGGTGTCATTTAAGGCCCACTCAATTAGCGTGTAGGTGGCAATGTCAACGCGCTTGATCATGGAAACAATCACGTGACCGGGTTGAATCCAATCCTGATTGGAATCGACACCGATGGCATAATTGCCGGTTTGGGCGGCGGCTTCCAGAACGCCTTCACCAGAACGTCCAGCAACCTGGTAAACAATGTCCGCACCTTGCTCATACTGACCCAGGGCGGTTTCCAGACCCAATGTTGGGTTCTCAAAATCAAAGCCCAGGTAGCCAACCAGTACTTCACAATCGGGGCAAACTTCTAACACACCTTGCTTGTAGCCATAGAAGAATTGGTTCAAAGCGGGGGCATCACCACCAACAACAGCGCCTACAACTTTGGTTTCCGTCATCGACCCGGCAATGAGGCCCGCCAGGAAGCTGGATTCGTGTACGTTAATCTGGAAAGCGGCGAAGTTATCCGGCAACGTTTCGGCGAAAACGTCGGAGGGAGCGCCAAACTTTTGGTCGGGAAATTCTTCGGCCAGCGTCAGTACCAGTTCGGCATCCAGCGCCAGGGGCAAAACGATGTCATTCCCGGCGAGAATGGCACCGCGCATGGCAGCTTCATGCTCCGTAATACCAGCCGTTTCAATGACGGTGCCGGAAACGCCCAATTCTTCTATCGCGCGCTCGGCACCACGGTTGGCCGAGTCAGAGAAAGAGCGGTCGCCTAAGGCACCGGGCAGCACCAACGCAAAGCTAAAGTCGGCGTTGTCTGGTGCGGCTTCCTCTTCGGCCATAGCCTCATCACTGCTGGCTTCCGAGGCAGTATCTTCGGCGCTATCTTCTGCCGCGTCACCACCACAAGCTGTAAACAACAGGGCAAAAAGCATTGCCAGGATCAATAAAAGGGTTCTTTGTCTCATAGGTTCCTCCTTCTTGGAAATATCAAGAGCCCATTAAAAAGTGAAAAAAGCGCGCGAATGCGGCTTTTAACAGATAAAGTTGGTTGGTTTTCGCGATTTGTGAGAACCAGCGGGCGCCAGGGCATGGTGGGGACGGGGTAATTTCTAATGGTCGGCTGAGTCGCACTTTTGGGCGTAGCGTTCATCGACAGGGACCCTTTCGTAGAATTGAAAATTACCGAATGTAACTAGAGGTTGTAATGCCAGCGTGTACTCCAGACGATTGGAGAAATTACGCTCTTCTTTTTAACTTTGCTGATAATGGCGGACAGTATAGCATGCTTATGTTTTTACGCATCTTTTTTAGAGAGATTAGCGGCTAGCCACCGGGCTATGGCGGGCATCACCATTAGTATCATCATGAAGCTGATGATGATGTTGCTGAGCTGGCGCGGTACGGCCGTTTGCAATTGCAACCCATTCAACGACCCCAGACGCAGCCCACCCAACAAGAACGCGCTGAACAAAATCCCCAACGGATGCAGCTGACCCAGCAGGCTCACAATGATGCCGTCAAATTGATCAATGGTGGAAAAGCTGGAAACAAAACGGTAATGGACGGCCAGCACTTCCAGCCCGCCCGCCAGCCCGGCCAAACCGCCGCTGATGAACATGCCGCGCACCACGGCGCGCCGCGCATTCAGGCCGGAAAACTTGGCAAACAAGCCGGCTTGCCCGGCCATCCGAATTTCTAGCCCTGCACCCCGCCGCCAGAGATAAAGGTAGATGAAAACGGCCGTTCCCAATGCAATGAAAAAGGCCACCGTCAATTTTGTGGTAGGGATGAGCGGGAGTAATCGCACCTCGGTCGGGATGCGCCAAAAACTGACGCGCCCCGTGGCCGCCAGTGCCAACGCGTTAAAAATCAGCGTCGTGATGACCTCGTTGATGTTGAGGTAGGCGCGCAGCGCCCCCGGAATGGCGCTCCAGATGCCGCCCGCGACGATGCCGCCGAGCAGCCCCACGCTGATGCGCAGCCAGGGCGCACCCGGCAGCGTGACCACCAGAAACGTCGTCATGCCTGCGCCGCAAACCATTTGCCCGAACTGACCAATGCTGATCAGGCCAGAACGAAAGGCTACCATTGCTGATAGGCCACTCAAAATCATCGGGGTGGCGTATTGCAAGGCGGTCCAAATCGCGCAAAAGCCGCCGCTGCCCGCGCAGCCAAAGCCAGCGGCAAACCAAAGCCGGTAGGCCAGGAATGGATTTTCGCCCGTGGGCAAAACGATGAGCAAGCCCAGCCCCAGGCTCAGCGCAACCGCGAGGAAAGATTGAAGAACGGGAGCGGGTTTCATCGGTTGGTTATCTCAATCTCGCTAATCTTTTTGCGCCAGATGCCACATCGCTTCCAGCCCAATTTGGATAATTTGCTGCTCGCCCTGCCGGTAATCAGCTTCGCCCCACTCTGGCTTGATGACGCCCGGCGCGCCGTCGGAGGCGTACAGAGCCCCGGTGCGCCAGCCGCGATACGCGCCGACCACAAACAGGGTGTCGCTCTCCATCTCCACCGAAACCAGTCCAGCCGTTTTGAATAGATCACCAGAACCGGGTTCGCGCGGCGCGTAAAATGCATCTCCAGCCACGCCAACGCCAACGGTGTGCGGAATCTCCAGCGCTTCAGCCGCTTCGCCCAGCTCGCGCAAGACGGCAAAGGTGGGCACTGCGGGAAAGTTTGGTGGCAGATAGGCATTGGCCGTGCCGCCCGCGCGAAAGGTGCCGCTGGCGATGATCACATCCCCCGGTTTCTGCCCATCCTGAAAAACGCCGCAGGACCCCACGCGGATGAAGGTGTCTGTGCCCATGTGGGCCAGTTCTTCCAGGGCGATGGCCACTGTTGGGCCGCCCATTCCCGTGCCGCAGACGGTCATGAAGACATCTTTGTAGTGGCCGGAAAAGACAACGTAGCCGCGACTGTCTGTCACCAGATAGCTATCGTCCAGGTGCGCAGCAATTTTCCTGGCGCGCGCCTGGTCGCCAGGGCAAAAAACGTAGCGGGAAATCTCTTTGGGATCACATTGAATATGCCATTCCATCTTGTTTGCTCCTTTGTAAATAAAAAGCGGAACGCAGAGTTTCACAGAGATGCCACAGAGTTGCACAGAGAAAAACGAAATCTGTGTAATCTGCGAAATCTGTGGATTATTTCTTTTGGTGGGCCAATTTATAAATTTGTTGGGCGAGGTCGCTGATGGTACGGCCGTTTTGCCCCGGAATGTAGCTCTCAATTTCGTCATGTAAAGGGGTGGTCCAGTGGGGCGGAATGCTCTCAGCACCAAGCATCACGCCCAAAATGGAGCCAACCGTCGCGCCGTTGCAATCTGTATCCCAACCACAGGAAACGGCCGTTCCCACCCCCGCCGAAAAATCTTCCGCACCAAACAGCAATCCCAGCGCCACCAAACAGGCGTTGGGAATCGTGTGAATCCAGTTTTCGCCCACGTCGGCATTGTAGTAACGATTGTTAAATTCTCGAATCTGGCGGAACGCATCTTCCCAGGTTGGCTCCTGTTTCACCCAGCCAATCACCTTTTCCACCGCTTCGTGCAGACGGCATTGCGGTGGAATTTCCGCCAGCCCGGCGCGGATGATTGCCTCTGGCTCGTCCAGCACAAACGCGGTGGCCACCATCGCCGCCACCCACATTGCACCGTAAACGCCGTTGCGCCGGTGGGAGAGGCTGGCATCTTGGTACGCCAACGCCGCTGCCCGGCGTGGATTGCCTGGGCAAACGTAGCCATACACATCGGCCCGAATTTGCGCGCCAATCCATTCGCGATAGGGATTATGTAAAGCGCCTGCCGTTTCTGCCGCAACTCCATTCACCAGATGACGGTACACCACGCGCTCGGCGGTGAAAACACGGCCGTAGGCAAAATTGTCCAGCCAAAACTGCCCCACATCCGCTGGAGTAAACGCAAAACCATGCTGCTGCAAGATGAGCAGCGCCGCCAGCGTGTACTCCACATCGTCATCTTGCACGACGCGGGTGATGCTGCCGCGCGTGGTGTCGTGCCAGCGGCTCCATACCGGCAGCGGGAAGCCGTCGGGGAACGGTTCCAGCAGCGGCACATAATCGCGCAGTGGATATGCGTCTGCCAATTCCAAATAGCGCCAGATTTGGGCGGCGGGCCAGGTGCCTTCCAGCGGTTTGCCCAGCATCATCCCGGCAAAGCGGCCTAGCAGCCCACCGTGAATTTTGGTGAGAACGGCTTGCACTGAGCTTGCCGAAGTGGCCGTTTCATCCACAGTCGGCAGTTCAAGAGATTCGCAACTTTGCTGAATCGCATCCAAATCATCTGGTTCGTCATAAGGCCAGTTGGCGGGTGCGGGCAGATTGGCAAGCTGCTGCCAGAACGGTTCTGCTGTGGTGGGGGAGAGTGGGGCTTGGGAAACGGCCGTACGCAGTTCAGCTAACAACAGGGCATCAACCCCCTGCTGTTCACGCAGATCCAGTTCGGCCAGTAAAAGTTCTTGAGGTTCATACATCATGTGCCAGCTCGATAATTATGTTAAGTAATATGAAAATCAGTGCCAAATTTAGCCATTCCCAGCCGCTGGGCAACGTTTTGGGATGCAATATTTTCGTCAGACAAGCTGTAAAGAGGCAGTGCCCCCCGTCTTTTTACTTCCCTGGCCCACGCGGCAACCACCTTAACCGCGTACCCCTTTCTGCGCTGCGCTTGCACCGTCTCCACGCCAGCTTCATGGGCATCTTCTGTAATGCGCACACTAGCGCAAATCGCAACTGCCTGGCCATCGACAAGTAATGCCACCGCAGGCTGTTGATAAGCCATATCTGGTATCCACTCTTCCGGCCCACCTTGAAGCAGATGGGCGTTCTGGGCTTCAATAAATGTGGTTCCACCAGAGTCTCTCACGGGCTGGGCAAACCAATAAGCGGAACCAAGCCATATTTTGTCGATTGGTGCGTGGGCGGCAAGAATTTGTAGATACTCATTTTGATACGCGGGTGGGGCTGACGTTGAAAATTCTTCCTCTTTACAAAGTGCGCTGAGTTCGTCACAAACTGTCTTTGGCAAATCATGCCGAAAGCGCCATACATTCCCCTGACTGGTTCGCCCCAGAAAAAACCGTGGAGCGGGTCCGCGCTGCCAATCGTTGTTAGAGAGGAGGCATCCCTGTTCATCATGAACGTACAATGCCCGAATATGCATTTCCATCAGATCATAGGTGGACAGTTTTGAATCTTGCATGCAGCTTACAGTTTGAGGGTTGCCATGCCCTAAAAAGATTTTTCGTCGAATTATGGCTATTGCCGCATAATATTAGCAGCATGATTCACTAACAACGAAAACAAATCCAAAACGCCACACCTTGTCTTTAAAACCTCTGTGTGCTTTGTGGCAAAAATTAAAATGGCAACAGCACCCAACATCCTCCTCTTTTTGACCGACGACCATGCCCAATGGGCAATGGGTTGTGCTGGCAACAGCGAACTGCGCACGCCTACGTTTGATTATTTGGCCCAAAATGGCACTCGTTTTGCCAACGCCTTTACGCCCATACCCGTCTGCTCCCCGGCGCGCGCCTGCTTGCACACCGGGCGGCTTGCCTCTCAGCACGGCCTGCATGACTATTTGAATTCTAATGATCCCGCCGTTAATAGCATTCATTGGCTGGAAAACGAGACGACGCTGGCGCAGCTTTTTCAGGCGGCGGGCTACCAGACTGGGCAGTTTGGCAAATGGCACCTGGGGCAGGATGAACACGCCGCCGCTGGCTACGATGAATGGTTCTCGCTGGGGCGGGATTATCCGATTCCACATGAAGGGCCGTTTCGTTATGGGGTGAACGGCCGTTTCCAAACCCTCCCCGGCCGCATTAGCCACAACATTACCGAACATGCTGCCCAATTTTTACGAGCGCGGGATGCGGAACGGCCGTTTTTCATGACGGTTGGTTATTACGCCACGCATAGCCCGTGGCAAGGGCAGTCGGAACGATTGGCCGCCTCCTACCGCAACGCCACCTTTGCCGACGTGCCGCAAAATGAAACCTATCCCTTTGGTCGCCAAGCGTTGGAATCGCTGAACGAGACGCGCCACAATCCGCGCGAGGCGCTGGCCCAATATTATGCCGCCGTCACCGAGATAGATACGGCCGTTGGTCGCCTCATCGACGAGTTGGAAAGCTTAGGACAGTTGGAAAACACCATCATCATCTACACCGCAGACCATGGGCTAAACACCGGGCACCACGGCATTTGGGGCAAGGGTAACGGCACCCTGCCGCTCAATATGGTAGAGGAATCCATTCGCGTACCGCTGATCTGGTATGACGGCCGTTCTGCAAGTGCCGACGTCCCGCTGCCACAGATCCGCACCGAATTTGTCGATCATCTTGACACCTTCCTCACGATTTTGGACGTGGCTGGCATCGCCCCGCCAGACAAAAATTACGTTGGCCGCACCTACCAGCGACTGCTGCACAACCAGACCATTCCCGAGTGGCGCGCCGTGCAGTTTGGCGAATACGGCAACGTGCGGATGCTGCGCACCTCACGCCACAAGCTCGTCTACCGCTATCCCGATGGTCCAAACGAGCTGTTTGATCTGGCCGCTGATCCCCGCGAAATGAACAACATCATCAATCGAGAAGATATGCAGACCATCGTTCAAGCCTTCATTGAACGACTAGAAGGCTTTTTCACCAGATACGAAGATCCCGCCAAAAGCGGCCTGCGTGTGCGCGATTTGCCCCGCCACAACAGCAGCGAAGCGTGGCGAACGAGCTAAAAAAGTGGTCAGGTGTTTAAGTGCTTAGGTTTTCAGGTGTCACGGCTGTAAATCTCCTGACACTTGAGCACTTGCTTACTTGCCCACTTGCAAACAATATCATCCAGGGAGAGTTCCGATGGCAGTTGTCATTCAGGGCAGCATCAACATGGATTTGACCACCTACGTTCCCCGCTTACCTGCGCCTGGGGAGACGCTGTTTGGCAGTTCCTTCATCACCGTGCCCGGCGGCAAAGGGTTCAACCAGGCCACTGCCTCTGGCCGATTGGGAGCCGTCACCCACTTTATTGGCCGCATCGGGGATGATGCCTTCGGCGCAGGCGTACTGGAGATGATTGCCGACGAACCGATCGACACCAGCGGCATTTTGGTTGATCCAGAGAGCGGTACCGGACTGGCCGTCATCAACGTCGATGACGATGCGGAAAATACCATCATTGTGGTTTCTGGTGCCAACATGGCCCATGATGCACGCGAAGTGGCGCGTACTCGCCAGGCGCTGGCCACGGCAAATGTGCTGCTCTTGCAGTTGGAAACCCCGCTAGAAACGACATTGGCTGCGGCTGAAGTGGCTCGGGAATTGGGCAAGATCGTCATTCTAGACCCTGCTCCAGCCAAAACACTGCCGCCAGAAGCGTATCAACTGGCTCACTTCATGACGCCCAACGAACTGGAAACCGAGATGCTTATTGGTTTTCGCCCCACCAACCAGGATGAGGCAGCGCAGGCGGCTAAAATTTTGCGAGAGAGGGGGGTGGAAACGGCCGTAATCAAACTCGGCGCGCAAGGTGTTTACTATCAATCCGCCACCGAATCCGGCTTCGTGGAACCGTTCACCGTCAAATCCATCGACACGGTAGCCGCCGGAGATGCGTTTAACGGTGGTCTGGCTGTGGCCCTGTCCGAAGGCCAACCGCTCGCCGCAGCGATCCGCTGGGGTGCCGCCGCCGGAGCACTGGCCACCACCAAACCGGGTGCCAGCTCCTCCATGCCCACCCGCGCGGAATTGGAAGCCCTTCTCAAAAAATAGATCATCCACAGATTACACAGATTTCGCAGATTAGAATCAAAAAATCTGTGTAATCTGCGAAATCTGTGGCGAAATTCTTTCTATGAAAACATTACTCAAAGCTGCCAAGATTGTTTGTTTAGATGCCCAGGATACGATTTTTGAACCGGGCTATTTGTTGGTTGAAGACGGCCGTATCCAATCCATCGCGGCCACACCACCAGATGATTTTGCGGGAACGGCCGTTGACCTGGGCAACAAGCTGCTCATGCCGGGGCTGGTCAACGCCCACACCCACACGCCGATGGTTCTCTTCCGCGGGCTGGCCGAGGGGCATTCGCTGTTCGACTTCGACGGCTGGTACAACACTATCCGCGTTGTGGAAGAGGTGATGACGCCAGAGATGATCCCCGCCGCCGTGCTCGTCTCCTGCGCCGAGATGATCCGCACCGGCACCACCACCTTTGCCGACCAATATTTCTGGATGGAGCAAATCGTGCCCGCCGTGCGCCAGAGCGGATTGCGCGCCGCGCTCGGTTACGGCGTCGTCGAGCTAGGCGAAGAAGAAGCACGTCAGCGCGAGCTGGACGCTGCCACCCAATTTCTGCAATCCGTCGCCCACGATCCGCTCATTCAGGGCTGGGTCGGCCCACACGCCTTTTTCGTAGACAACAGCGAAGCGGCCATGGAAATTGAGCTGGATTTGGCCATCGAATTCAACACCGGCTTCCACATCCACCTCAGCACCAGCGGCGAGGAAGACCGGTACTGTTTGGAGAAATACGGCCGTTCCGCCATCCAACAACTCGCCAAAATGGGCATGCTGCAACGCCCCATCCTCGCTGCCCACTGCCTCACCGTCCCGCCCGAAGATTATCCGCTGCTGGCCAACGTACCGTTCAGCGCATCGATCAACCCATCCTCCGCCATGCGCAATGCGGCCGGAGTCGCCGACGCTTGCGGCATGTTGGACGCAGGCATCAATCTGGCGCTGGGCACCGACAATGTAACCAACAACAACAGCTACGACATGTTTAAAGAGATGCAAATTGTGGGCAAGCTGATGGCCCTGCATCATCGCACACCCAACGCCCTGCCCACCCGCACCATTTTGCACATGGCCACGCTCGGTGGGGCGCAGGCGCTCGGCCTGGCGGACCAAATCGGCTCGCTGGAACCGGGCAAACAGGCCGATCTCATCGCCCTGGACCTGGACGAAATCGGCTGGACACCCAGCAACGGGCAAGATGTTTACACCGCGCTCGTCTACAGCATCTCCGGCATGCACGTGCGGGATGTGATGGTGGCAGGGGAATGGTTGTTGAGAGACGGCCGTTTCCAAACCATCAACTATCAACAAGCTCGCCAAGACCTAGAAACCAGCTACGCTGAATTAGCAAAAAGAAGAGATTAGAGATTGGAGATTAGAGATTGCGAGCGCTTCAATCTCCAGTCTCTAATCTCCAATCTCCATTCACAGGAGAAGAACTGCTCATGGAAAAACTAATCATCGATACCGACCCTGGCGTTGACGACGCCGAAGCCATCCTCATGGCCGCCGCCCATCCCAACGCCACCATCGCCGCCATTTTGGCCGTGGGCGGCAACGTGGGGCTAGAGCACACCGTGCGCAACAGCCTCACCATCGTCGAAGCGCTCGGGCAAGACATTCCCGTCTACGCAGGCTGCGCCAAACCACTGGTCATCTTTCAGGAGGATGCGGCCCACGTCCACGGTGAAGACGGCCTGGGCGATGTGGGCTACGTGCCCAAAACGCGCACGGCCGAAAGTGAACACGCCGCCCTCGCTCTGCTACGCATGGCCAACGAAGCCCCCGGCGAATACACGCTCGTGGCCATCGGCCCGCTGACCAATATTGCTGTGGCCCTCAAATTGGATCCCAAATTGCCCGAAAAGCTGAAGCGCTTTATCGTGATGGGTGGGGCCGTGACGGCGCATGGCAATACCAGCAACGTCTCTGCCGAGTTCAACATTTACCATGACCCGGAAGCGGCGCACGTGGTGTTTGAAGCGTGGGAAGCGTACGGCGGGCTGATTGAATTGGTCGATTGGGAAGCGACGATGCGCCACGGCATTCCGGAAGAAGTGATTCAGCATTGGCACGCGCTAGACACACCCAAATCCCGCTTCTACAAAGAGATTTCGGCCAAGACGATGGAGTTTATTCGCCAATACATGGGCCGCACGATGATGTTTGGCGCGGACCCGCTGGCGATGGCCGTCGCCTTGGAACCCGACATCGTGACCAAGGCGGAAGTGCGGCACGTCTCCGTGGAGCTAACGGGTATGTACACTCGTGGCCAAACCACGACCGATTGGGGTCAGCGCAACGGCCGTACCGCTAACACCAACATCATCCTGGAACTCGACATCGACCGCTTCTTCGCCTTGATGGAACAGGGATTGAAATAGTTTACGAGTGTTCAAGTTTTTTAGTGTTCAAGTGCCAGGTAGATACGTCTCACTTGAACACCTGAAAACCTGAGCACTTTCACCCAAAACGATGTCTAGCTTAGAGAATCTAGTCAGAAAACACGAAGCGCCGCTGCTGGCGTTTTTGCAGGATTTGGTGCGGCTGAAGTCGGTGAACGGCCGTCACGCCGAGCAAGCCGTTGCCGAGCGCATTGTGGCCGAGGCGGAGAAGCTTGGATTGAACGGCCGTCTCGTTGCCAAAGAATCGCTGCGACCGAATGCGCTGGTAAGCTGGGGCCACGGCCCGCGCGGCTTTGCCTTAGTGGGCCACATGGACACTGTCGCCGCTGGAGATGCCAGCCTGTGGGCCTCGCCACCGTTTGTGCCTGAGGTAAGGAACGGCCGTCTCTACGGACGCGGCACATCGGACAACAAAGCCGGGCTGGCGATAGGCCTCTACACCCTCGCCGCCCTGCGTGACCAGGGCCAGCTCAACCCGGACGAAGTCACGCTCATCGTCGCAGGCGTCGTGGACGAAGAGTCCGGTGCGAGCAGTGAGCTGGGGATGCGCTATCTGCTGGACGAGGGCCACCTGCCCGTGCAGGGCGCGATTTATACCTACGCCAGCGACATCGTTTGTGTGGGGCATCGTGGGCTGCTGCGGCTGGTGCTGGAGGCGCAGGGAACGGCCGTTCACTCTGGCAGCGACGAATGGAGCCGGGGCGAGGGCGGTATCAACGCCGTCACCGGGTTGGCGGCAATTTTGTTAGAGCTGGAGAAGCTGAACCTGCCCTACGAACCACATCCCGCCTTCAACCATCTCGGCTTCACGATGACGCCCGGCACGCTGTTCAATGGTGGTGAGTTTGAAAGTATGGTGCCTGCATCGGCAACGGCCGTTCTCGACTGCCGCCTCATGCCCGGCCAAACCCCGGAAATGGTGATCGACGCCGTGCAAGCCATCATCGACGCCGAATGCGCCAAGCGGCCCGGCCTGCAGGTGAGCATCCAGGTGAAAAACCGCCTGCCTGCCGCCGCCATCCCTGCCGAACATCCACTGGCGCAAATTGCCCAGCGGCACGCCCAGGCCATCACTGGCCAGCCTTGGCCCATTCGCGGCGCAGGTCCGGCCAACGAAGGCTACATGCTCATCGGCGCGGGCATCCCCACCCTGCCCGGCTTCGGCCCTACCGGTGGCAATGCCCACGCCCCGGATGAGTGGGTAGATGTGGCAAGTTTGGCGGAAACGGCCGTACTTTACGCCACCATCATCAAAGATTATTTATCCACAGATTTCGCAGATTTCACAGATTAACTCTCTGTGTAACTCTGCGTTTTCTCTGCGAAACTCTGTGTTCCGCTTCTAACTAACAGGAGAAAACAATGAGCGATTTACCCCGCGACCCCTGGCAAAATGTCAAAACAATCCACGATTTTCCTGCCGATCACGTCATCTCCGCTCTGCAAAAAGAGATTCGGCGCGGCAACACGGAAAACGCCGCCCTGCTCGCCTACGAAATGGTGCTCACCAGTCCCGCCATGGAAGATTACCTTTGGCAGCGGCTAATGGTTATCTCCGTCGAGGACATCGGCTTTGGCGATCCGCAAGCGCCAGTTTTGATTAACTCAATGGTGCAAATGCTGGATCGCTTCGACCGCAGCGTTGGTGAGCGCAAACTATTTGCCATACACGCCGTGCGCTACCTTTGTTTGGCGCAAAAAGATCGAGCCAGCGATGAGATGATCAACTGGATGATTCATGGCGTGGCCGCAGGCACACTGCGCGCCACCATCCCCGACTACGCCCTGGACATGCACACCGGCGACGGCCAAAAGATGGGTCGCGGCAAAGCGCATTTTTGGGCCGAAGGGGCCAAAATTGCGCCGGAAATGCCCAATCGGGACAAAACCTACCACGAACGCATTTCAAAATTGTTGGATGAAGGTGTTTGGGACTAAAAAAAGGTGACGGGCACTTCTCAAAGTGCCCGTCACCGAACTGTGTGGATTATGGGCTTACGCGGACGATGTCGTATTCAACATCGGGGCCGGGGGTGGTGCCGAAGCGGGCATTGACGGCGTAAAGTCGGGTGCCCTGGTTGCTCACGGTTGTGGGCACGTCAAAATCGTCATCGGTGATGAGCTGTTGCAGCCGTGCTGCGGAATAATTCCGGTTAAGTTGGAACTGGGCAATCTGGTTGAGGCTGTTTTGCACTACAAACAAGGTGCGATCAAGCAGCAGCAAGCCATCGCCGCTGTTCACGTTGTCGCCGCCGAGATCGATGAGGGCGGCTTCACCCGTTTGCGGATTCACAAAGTAAAGTTCGCCCCGGCTGGAATGCACAATGATCAAGCCGTTGCCATTTGGTGTGGCGACGATGCCGTTGGTGTTGAAACCGCCGGGTACAAAGACAAACTCGCCACTCAGCGGTATCGTGGTGTGAGCGCCAGGCTCGCCAGCACCGTCTAGCGCAACTGAGTACAGGTTGGGCGCGAAGGAATCGGTGAAGTAAGCGGCATGGGGCGTGACGATGACGTCGTTGACGAAGCCGCCGCCGAAATCATAAGCGGCAACCAGTTCGCCAGTGTGGGTGTTGTAAATACGGCCGTCTCCATTCGGACCACCGGAGACAAACAAATAGCCTGTTCTGCGGTCATAATCTAACCCAACGGCAGGCGTGCCGGGGCCTTCAATGGCAATGTGTCCCTCGCCACTTTCCAGATCGGCAGCGTAAATGTCGCCATTGGCCAGTGAGCCAGCATAGGCGGTGTTGCCTTCACCCACGACGATGCCTTCTGGTTGGAAGCCGTTGGGCAGGGGAATGACCTCTGGATAATTTTGGGCGGCGACGGGGTTGGCCAGAACGGCCGTTATTACCAGCAGGATCAGGCCAATAACAGTTCGTCTTAACTTCTTCATGCGGTTTACTCCTTCAGTAAGGTTTACGACCACAACAGTGGATGGTGTTTTGTGGCCAAATTAGTGGAACAGGGTGTAACGATGTTGAGTGGGGAGAATGGTGGCAGTGCGTACCCTGCGCAAAACCATCCCTTTCAGTGTAAACGATGAATTTCCAGTCAGGGCTGATCTTTAAGGAATGCTAACTGAACACTTGGCGGGCATTAATGTTTGTAGATGGGGAGCAGTCGGGCGGCTAAATGCTCCCAACTGAAATTTGCGGCAATGTGGGCTTTGGCGCCAGCGGAAAGTTGGGCCTGCCGCTCTGGGTTTTGCAGAATGTGGATCAGTTCCTGGGTGATGCCGGTGATGTCGCCTGTGGGGAAAGTGGTGCCGGAACGGCCGTTTACCACATATTCCGTCACCTGCCCCACCGCCTCGGCCACGACGGGGATGCCAACCGCCAGCATGTCTGCCAACTTGACGGGGCATTTGGTGCGGTTGAGCAGCGTATCTTCCATCAGGTAAATGCCCACGTGGGCCTGAGCTAGCAGCGCAGGCAGCGCCTCTAGTTCCACCCAGCCAGCATCTTCAATGGCGTCCCAAATGCCCACCGCCTCGGCCTGCTGCCGGAAGTTGGCAGCGTCTTCTTCATAAAGACCGGCGCCCACCATGAGAATGCGTAGTTGCGGAACGGCCGTCTTCACCCCGCGCAAAATCTCTACCAATCGCCCCGTATCAAACTCAAACAAACGACTGTAGATGAGGAGTGTGGGTTGTGTTTGGGATGATGGTGAAGGGGTGAGGGGGTGAAGGGGTGAAATGCCGGGGCCGTTGGGGACGTAGACAACACTTTCTCGCGGGAGGCCCATGCCCCAGGCCAGCGTTTGCAAGGCACGGCTGGCGACGGTGAGGGCGTGGCAGTGGCGCATGCCCCACTGCTCTTGCCAGGCAAAAAAGTGCTTTTGCAGCGGCGAGTACGGGGCCAACTCATTCCAGCCGCCCCAGCCTTCCCAATCGTCGGTGTCTATGATGAGGCGCAGTTTGGAGCGATGAAACTGCCATAGCCACCAGGCCACCAGCCCGCTGTACGCCTTCGGCTTGAAGCAGTGCACCACGTCTGGCTGCCAATCCAGAATCTCGCGCACCATTCGGCGTGTAATGCCCAAAACCCCTCCTGCCAGCGGCACGTAGCGCAGCTCAACGCCATCTTCCTGCCAGCTTTTGTCTGCTTCGTCGGGGGTTTGCCAGGGGGGCATGAACAGTTTAACCGCGTGGCCTTGCTGGATAAACGGCCGTGCCAGACCCAGCGCCCGGCTAGCCATCGTTTTGTTGGGGTGCAGGCCAAAGGGGCCAACCATTGCAATGCGCATTTTGTGGGCAGATTGGAGACTGGAGATTGGAGATTAGATTTCTCGCAATCTCCAATCTCTAATCTCCAGTCTCCTTTTCTAACTGATTTTGCAGCAGCTCTTGCAACCGGGGATGCGTGGCGTAAACACCGCGATGTTGCGGCGGCAGCAGGGCGGCGATGCGGCACATCATTTCATCGGTCGCTTGCTGCAGAAATTCATCCTTGTTGTGGCGGGGCAGTGGCGACACGGTGAACGGTTCGCCGACGCGAATGGTGATGTCCAGCCGCCGGAATCGTTTTAAGCGCCGATACACTTCCTTATCTCCCGTGCCGGTGATGGCCATGGGGATGATGGGTGCGCCCGTTTTGGCTGCCAAATACGCCGCGCCCGGCTTGCCCGCCTGCATTTGCCCGGTGGCGCTGCGGGTGCCTTCCGGGGCGATGGCGGCAATGCCTCCCGCCTTGAGCCGCTTTTGCACCTCGCGCAGCGTGCGAAAATCGGTCGTGTGTCGATCCAGCCAGAGTGCATCCAGATTGCGCGCCACCCAGCGCCAAATCCAGTACGCTTGATATTTTTCGGCAATCATCATGATGATGTCGTCCCGATCGGACAAAACCATGGCCAACATTGCGTCGAGACGGCCGAGATGGTTGCTGACGGCCAGGCAGGCCCCATTGGCCGGAATGCGCTCCATTTCGGTGGCATCAACTCGGGCAATAATCCGCAAAATAAAGCGGCATACAAGTCGGAGAATTTTGAGAAACATAGTGCCAAAATTATATAGGCTCTCCATTTTGGCACAACTTGAGCAATGGCAAAATGAAGCAAGGCAGGTACACTACGGACACTTTGAAGAGGAAGCGCGTGAAGAAATCTCAATTTGATTACATTGTTGTAGGTGGGGGCGCATCTGGCGCCGTTGTGGCAGCCCGATTGGCTGAGCAGCCAGGGGTGCGTGTGGCGCTGTTTGAAGCGGGTCCCAGCGACGAAGGGGATGAAGCCATCCTGACTTTGCGTAACTGGCCCCAACTGCTGCGCACGCCGCTCGATTTTGATTATCTGATCGAGCCACAACCACGGGGCAACGGCCGTATCCGCCATGCGCGCGGTAAAATGCTGGGTGGTTGCAGCTCACACAACTCCTGCATTGCTTTTTGGCCGCCGGATGAGGATTTGCGCACCTGGGAAGCCGCCGGGGCGGAAGGTTGGGGGCCAGATTCTGTACGGCCGTTCCTCCAGCGCGTCCGTGAAAAAGTGAACCTGGAATTTCCTGAGCCGGTCAACCATCTGGGGATGGCTTTTTTGAATGCGGCCCAAGAGGCTGGCTTTCCCCTGCTCTACTTTGATCGCGATCCGGTGACGCCGGGCGTAGGCTGGTTTATGCTCAACAAAAAGGGGCAGGTGAGGCAGTCCAGCTCCGTGGCCTATTTGCATCCGCTGGCGCAGTGGGACGGCCGTATTCAATTTTATGTTAACTGCACGGTGAGCCAGGTTTTGCTAGACGGCAATCGGGCCATTGGCGTGCAAACGCCGGATGGCCCTGTTTTTGCCGAGCGCGAAGTTATTTTGTGCTGCGGCGCGTTTGACACGCCCAAGCTGCTGATGCTTTCTGGCATTGGCCCGGGCGATCATTTGCGGGAAGTGGGCATTGAGGTGCGGCACCATCTGCCGGGCATCGGCCAAAATTTGCTGGACCATCCCGAAGGGGTGGTGAACTGGGAATCCACCCGCCCGGTGCCGCAGGAGACGACTCAGCTGTGGGAAGTGGGGCTGTTTGCCTTTACCCAGCCAGGGCTGGACGCACCCGACGTGATGTTCCATTTTGGCACGGAGCCGTTTGACATGAACACGGTGCCGGAAGGGTATCCGACGACGACCAACGGCTTTGCCCTGACGCCGAATGTGACCCGCGCCAAGAGCCGGGGCACGGTGCAGCTGCGCTCGGCGAATCCAGCCGATCCACCGCGTATTGATTTTGCCTATTTCACCGACCCAGAAGGACACGATGAGCAGGTGTTGGTGGCGGGGGTGAAGCTGGCGCGTGAGCTGGCGGAACAGCCTGCCCTGAAGCAGTGGATCAAGCAGGAACTATCGCCAGGGCCAGCGGTGCAGACGGATGAGGCCATCTCGGAATATGTGCGGCGCACGGCCAACACGGTGTACCATCCGGCGGGCACCTGCAAAATGGGGGCTGATGGGGATGAAACGGCCGTTGTCGATCCCCAACTGCGCCTGCGTGGTCTGGAAAATATCCGTATCGCCGACGCTTCCATCTTCCCCACCATGATTGGCGTGAATCCGAACCTGACCTGCTTTGTGATTGGGGAGCGGTGTGCGGATTTTGTACTCAAGTGAACAAGTGTCAGGTGTTCAGGTTCATGACACCTGAACACTTAAACACCTGAACACATTTTAAGGATAGTTGATGACCCAACCACAACAATTCACCATCTCTTGCCGTAAGGTTTGGAAGATTTTTGGGCCAAATCCGGGTGTGGTACGGCCGTTGCTCAACCAGGGCTTGTCACGCAGTGAGATTTTGGCCCAGACCGGGCACGTCATTGCCGTGCGGGATGTGTCGTTTGATGTGCGACCGGGCGAGATTTTTGTGGTGATGGGTCTCTCCGGCAGCGGCAAATCCACGCTCATTCGCTGCCTTTCCCGGCTGATTGAACCAACCGAAGGCGAAATTGTTGTCGATGGCCAAAATGTGGTGAATTTTGACGCCGCCCAGCTGCGCGAACTGCGCCGCCACAAAATGAGCATGGTGTTTCAGCGCTTTGGTCTGTTTCCGCACCGAACTATTTTGGACAATGTGAGCTACGGGTTGGAGATTCAGGGCATCAAAAAAGAGCCGCGGTATGCGCACGCACGGCAGGTGCTGGAGATGGTGGGCCTGAAAGGGTGGGAAACTTACTACCCGCACGAGCTCAGCGGGGGGATGCAGCAGCGGGTCGGCCTGGCCCGCGCCCTGGCCGTCGATCCGGAAATTTTGCTGTGCGACGAGCCGTTCAGCGCGCTGGATCCGCTCATCCGGCGGGAGATGCAGGATGAGCTGCTGCGGCTGCAAAAGACACTCAACAAGACGCTGGTGTTTATCACTCACGACTTTTTGGAGGCGTTGAAGCTGGGCCACCACATCGCCATCATGAAGGATGGGGAGATTGTGCAGCTGGGCAAGCCGGAAGAGATTGTGGCCCATCCGGTGAATGATTACGTGCGGGAATTTACGCGGGATGTGCCTCGGGTGAAGATTCTCACGGCCAAAACGATCATGACAGTGGCGGCAACGGAGGCGGGCAGCGACCATGTGTCCGTCCATGCTGATACCACGCTGGAATCTCTCATTGGCTTAACGGCCGTTTCCGACGATCCGCTGGTGGTGCTGGACGATGAAGGTTGTGTGATTGGCATGGTGACGCGGACGGCCGTTTTGCAAGCCCTCTCGGAAAGAAGCCAGCCGAATTCTCAAACTGAGTGACCAAAAAAGTAATCTAAATTGGCCAACACGTCGTGCAGGGAGCTGTAGCGATAATGCACGTGGCTGAAATCGGCCGTGTTGGTTTGGGCGTTGGGGATGGCAACGGCCGTCATGCCTGCGGCCGCGGCGGCCTGACTACCGGGGCCAGAATCTTCCAGGGCCAGGCAGTTTTGCGGGGGAATGCCCAATCGTTCAGCAGCCAGCAGGTAAATGTCCGGGTGGGGCTTGCCGTGGGTGACTTCATCACCGGCGGCGATGGCCCGGCACTGATCTTGCAAATTGAGCTGCTGCAAGATTTCTTCGGCGTGGTGGCGCGGGCTGGAAGTGGCCACCGCCCAGGGAATTTGCCGTCGGTTAATTTCGGCTTGCAGTTCGTGTAGACCGGGCATGGTGGGCACGCCGTTGGCCCGAATCTGGCTGTAGATGGCGGCGCGCTTGCTGATGATGGTGGGCACGGGTTCGGGCAAGTTGAACAGTTCTTTAATGTACGGGGTGCTGACATCACCGCGCAGGCCAATGATGCTGCTGACAATTTCTTCGGTGAGCTTGTGGCCATACGGCCGTAAATATTCATCCCACGCCTGCTGTGACAACGGTTCGCTGTCCACCATCAGGCCGTCCATATCAAAAACAATCGCTTTAAGCTGGCTCATTCATGCTCCATTGTGCTGGTTTTTGCAACTCATCGGCGGGGATTTTACCGGGTCTGTGTTTTTGCGGCATATTTCGTAAAATGGGGCGCATGTCCTCAAACAAAAACTGGCTGCAAAAGGTAAATACGCGTATTGCGATGTCGGCGGTTGGCGCCCAACTGTTGGCGCGGACGATGCATCATTTGGACAGATTCGTGCTGCGGCTGAGCAACGGCCGTTCCACGGCGGCCACCTTGCTCACCGGGATGCAAATTCTCAACCTGACGACCACGGGGGCGAAAAGTGGCCAGCCCCGCACGGTGCCGCTGGTAGCCATTCCCTACGAAGCCAATCAACTGGTGGTTATTGCCTCTAACTGGGGCCAGGCCAAACATCCCGCCTGGTATCACAACATTGTGGCTCATCCCCAGGTAACGGTGACGCGAGACGGCCGTTCCCAAGCCTACCTGGCGCGCGAAACCGAGGAAGAAGAGCGGGTTGCCTGCTGGCAAGCTGCCCTGGCCACGTATCCCGGCTACGCTGCCTACGAACGGCGCACCAGCCGCCGTATCCCCGTTATTTTGCTCACCCCAGAAGAAAATTAGCTAGCCTTACGCAGATTGGACCAGTTTCTGTTAAGCACAGTTCCAACTTCGAGTAAGTAAATTCGTCCAATCTTTCCCCCAATCATGGCTATAATCAGTTGCAAAATTGGCTACTAGAAGGAGCGATTGTGGCAACATTACTGGAATTAGGGCAGGAACAATACATTTCGCTAGAGACTTTTCGTAAAAGTGGACAAGGGGTCAAGACGCCCGTCTGGGTGGTTGGCGACGGGGACAAGCTGTATGTCTGGACGCAGGGCTCTAGCTGGAAGGTGAAGCGGATTCGCAACAACAGCCAGGTGCGTCTGGCCCGGAGCGATCAGCGGGGCCAAACGTCTGGTGAATGGGTCTCGGCTCAGGCACGCATTTTGGACACCCCAGAGGAGAAAGCAAAGATGCGCCAGCGGCTGGTGAAGAAGTATGGCCTGATGGCGCGCCTGTTCCTGCTGTTCGGGCGTCTGCGGGGCAACCAGGATGCCCAGGTTGTCATTGAAATTCAGCCAGCCTAATCCTTTAAACCAATGGGGATGTGGGCCATTTTTCGGGGGTGAACGGCCGTTTCAACTGCGCACACACCTCACGCCATAAATAAAATATCGTTCCCTTTGGAAGAAGTGATCGCGAACTTTTTCTCGTAGCTCCATTTCATTGAGTTTTCGCTTTTTCGTAACTTTTTACCCTGTTTGGCATTTCTTTACATGGTAGACAGCCGGTAACCGCCTGTGCTGGATAGTTGGCTGGATTTGGAAGAGGCGTTTATGATAGGCTGTGCTTATCGTAAACGAGCAAAACACGCTGTAGAGATTCAAAATTGGGAAGAAGGTTATGGCAAAAACGATTTTTCTAACCGGGGCAACGGGCTATGTGGGTTGTCACCTGGCACATAAATTTTTAACAGATGGACACACGGTTTTGGCGTTGGTACGGCCGAAAAATGGACAGTCGGTGCAGGCGCGGATTGAAACGGCCGTTACCGAAGTTGGTGCCCTGGCGCCGGAAATGCTGGCGAATCTGGTTGCTATCCCCGGCACGGTAGAAGAGTCGGCCGAGACGCTGGCCACCGCCATCCGGTCGCAGTTTAGCGGCCCCATTGATGAGCTGTGGCATAGTGCCGCCATTTTTAACTTTAAGGAGCGGGAACGGCCGCTTGTGGAAGCCACCAACATCGAAGGCACGCGCCACCAACTGGAGTTGGCCTGCCTGATTAACGCCGAAACGCCGCCGCGATTTTTCTACATCAGTACCGCTTACTGCCTGGGCAGCGAATTTAATGAGCCCGTGCCCGAGGCAATCCCCGACAAAGTCACCGGCTTCCGCTCCATTTATGAATGGTCCAAACACAACGCCGAGCGGTTGGTGGATCATTACCAGCAGGCCGGTCGCCTGGACGTGGCGATTTTCCGGCCTTCAATTGTGATTGGGACGCCAGAAACGGCCGTACTTTGTAACTCCGGCTATTACCAGGTGCTCACCGAATGCCGCCGCCTGCGCACTGTGTTAGAGCGCAACCAGGGTGATTTGTTTGATGGCAACGTGCAAACCCGCCTGCAGGGCAACCCCGACACGCCGCTCAATCTGGTGCCCATCGATTTTGTGGTAGACAGCATGGTGTACCTGGCCCACTGCGTCGAGCTGGATGCCAACCAGACCCATCTGTTTAACATTGTCAATGAGCAGCCGCCTACCGTGAAGGATGTCCATCACGCCCTGGTGACCAGCCTGGAGATGCGCGGCCTCAAGCTTGTCGCGCCGGATCAGTTTGGTGCCGAGCCCATGACCCAGTTTGAAAAAGTGATCAACCGGCGTATTGCTTTTCAGGCGCCCTACATGCACGAAAAAATCCTCTTTGCCACCGATGCTTTTCGCCAGTTTGTGCCTGTGCAGGTGCTGCCCCCGCCGGAGGTTGATTTGGCCTACATGGAACAGGTCAACGCCATGTTCCTGACCCAATTTGAGGAAGATTAAGTCGCTGACTTATTGAGAAGTCCAATCTCTGTTTAGGCAGGGATTTCGTGACGCAGCTGACTCAGAAAAGTGGTCATGAAAGCATTGCGTCGTTCGGCTTCGGCGCGAGCGGCCGTTGTGTGCAGCGTCTGGCCTATTTTGAGCAGCTTGCGGTAAAAGTGGTCGATGGTGTAGGTGAGATCGTCCGGTTCGCGGGTTTCACAAAAGGGATCGGTGGGGTTGTATAACGGCCGTTCCAGAACCCCACCCAGCATCAGGCAGCGCGCCACTCCAATCGCCCCAATCGCATCCAGCCGGTCGGCATCCTGCACCACTTTGGCCTCTAATGTGGTGGGCGGAATGTTGGCGCTAAAGCTGTGGGCCAGAATGGCGTGGGCAATGCCATCCAAATATTGCGCCGGATACGCAATGGATTGCAAAAAGCGCACTGCTTCCGCCGCTGCCAGTCGGGATGCTTCGTGCCGGTTGGGCGCATTTTTGGGCAGGGTTACGCAGTCGTGCAGCCAGGCGGCGGGCAGCACGATGGCTAGATCCGCACCTTCGGCCTCGGCCAGCCGCCGCGCCATGAGCACCACCCGTTCGATATGCTGCATGTCGTGGGCGGCATCGGTTTTCATTTGCTGCTGTAAATAAGTGCGACATTGCGCTTCCAGTTGCTTCATGGTGTTCAATCCTCTGTTTGTTTTTTCTGGCAGATTTTAGCATAAGCAAAAATATGCCTTGTACACTCGCCCATTCCCCGGTTTCATGCTATGAATAGAACCAAAATATCCGCAGGTGGCGCAGCTACTGTGCTACGCATTTGCGTCACTGCGTTAAACAGACCATAAGGAGCTAACGATGAAAGAACGGCCGTTTGGCAACGAAACGATCACGGTATCAGAAATTGGGCTGGGCACCTGGCAGCTTGGCGGCGACTGGGGCAGCGTCACGGACAAGGCGGCTGAAGAAATTTTGCAAACGGCCGTTGACCATGGCGTCACTTTCTTCGATACGGCTGATGTGTACGGCGGTGGTGTTAGCGAGCAGCGCATTGCCCGCTTTTTGCAGCAGCACGAGGGGAATGTGTTTGTGGCCACCAAACTTGGCCGATCTGGCGACCCCGGTTGGCCACAGAACTTTACGATGGCCACCATGCGCCAGCATACCGAAGCGTCTCTGCGCCGCTTGCAGGTAGAAGCGCTAGACCTCACCCAACTGCACTGCATTCCTACCGAGGAACTGAAGCGCGGCGATGTGTTTGACCACCTGCGCACCCTCCAGCAGGAAGGCAAAATCAAGCGGTTTGGGGCCAGCGTGGAATCGATGGAAGAGGCGCTCATCTGCCTGGAGCAGGATGGGCTGGCGTCGCTGCAAATCATCTTCAACATTTTCCGCCAGAAGCCAATTCACACGCTGTTTGAGAAGGCGCAGGCCAAAGGTGTGGCCATCATCGTGCGGCTGCCGCTGGCCTCGGGTTTGCTGGCGGGCAAATTCAGCGCCGACACCACTTTCCCCGAAGATGATCATCGCAACTACAATCGGGATGGCGACGCGTTTAACGTGGGCGAGACGTTTGCCGGGTTGCCGTTTAAGCTGGGCGTTTCCCTGGCGGATCAGCTCAAGCCGCTGGTGCCTGCGGGCATGACGATGGCCCAAATGGCGCAGCGTTGGGTGCTGGACTTCCCAGCGGTGACAACCGTCATTACGGGGGCTACACGGGCAGAACAGGTGGGATGGAATACGGCCGTTTCCCAACTCCCGCCCCTCTCACCCGACCTGCACCAAACCCTGTCCACTTTCTACCAAGAAAAAGTCACCGATCACATCCGTGGCCCATATTAAATTTGACCGCGGAGAGCGCAGAGCGCACAGCGCACAGAGAAGATATGCTTTTCTCAGCGTCCTCCGCGCTCTTCGCGGTAAAAATAACAGGAGCAGAAAATGATTCCAATTGGTGACGACAACCGTGACCGGACCATTACCCCTTACGTAAACTACGTTCTCATTGCGATTAACCTGCTTGTCTTTGTGGTTTTTCAGGGCATGGGCAACAACCTGGAATTCACCTACGCCTTTTCGACCGTGCCGCAAGAAATCATCACCGGTGAGGATATTGTGACGCAAAGCCAACAAGTCCGCGATCCCAGCACAGGGCAGGTGTACGTTTTACCCGGCTTGCAGCCGACGCCCATCTCCGTTTACATCACGCTGTTCACCTCCATGTTTATGCACGGCGGCTGGGCGCATATTCTGGGCAATATGCTGTACCTGTGGATTTTTGGCGATAATTTGGAGGACAGGTTGGGACACGGCCGTTACCTGATCTTTTATTTGCTGGTGGGGCTGCTCGCTTCCCTGGCGCATGTTTTTGCTTCTGTGCTCATCGGTGACAACCTGCAAATTCCCAGCCTGGGTGCGTCCGGGGCGATTGCCGGCGTGTTGGGTGGCTACTTGCTGCTGTTCCCCCGCCGCCGCGTCACGGTGATCCTGGTGCGTGTTGTTACCCAGGTGCGGGCCATTTTTGCCGTGGGGCTTTGGTTTGTACTGCAATTGGTGGGTGGCTTAGGTGTACTCGGTGGCGGCAGCGATGGAGTTGCCTACGCTGCTCACATCGGCGGCTTCATTGCCGGTCTGGCGCTCATCAAGCTGTTTGATGCGGGTCGGCCGCGTCGTGCGGCATCATGGTGATAAATTGCGGGGGAATACGGCCGTTCCCCTGCAACCTCTCCCGCATTTTCACCAACCGCGCCTTGTGCTGAATCAGTTCAGCGCTGCTGGTTTCTGCCTTGAGAATATGGGTCAAGCGGGGAAAGCTCAGCTTGCCCTGTGCCAGCGAGTAGCTAACCAGCAAGGGCAGATAGTTGAGTGCTAAAATAATTGTTTGGCCTGCATCTGGTTTGCTAGTCGTAAAGCCTAGTCGGTGGGCATTGCGCTCGTTGAAAAAGTAAGAAGTCCCTTCAATTTTCACCTGCTTTGCCGGATTTTGTTCCAGTTCCTCAATCAGATTGATCAGACCAGCCACAAAATTGTACAGAACGATGGTACGCTGGGAACGGCCGTTTCCCCGCCAACCAAACACAAACAAATAATCAAACAGCGTGCCACCATGAATGACATACTTCTTCGATGATTTAGCCACAATAAAAAGCGGCGCATAATAGGTAAGAGAGCCGCTCTTTTTCCCCTGTGGCGTATCCAAAAATGGGGGCAGCAGCGTAAACAGTGGCCAGAGCAAAAATGAAAACGGACTTTTCAGCACCACAGTTAACAGTATCATCCCAACGAACAAAATAATGGCCAGGCTAATCACCAACGCAAAAAACGCCCACTGCTTGCGAACTGGCCATCTATAAAAACGATGTGGCTTTTCAATGCCCATGCTGCTTCTCTGCTCCCTCATCCGCGCCCGGAGTTTTACATAAAACTGCGTCTTTACCCGTTCCTAGGGGAATGTTACAATGTTACCCGCTACATAAAATGCGCCAATAGTGTACTGAATTGTTGAAAATGCTGCTGGCATCACCTTGGATAATTACTCAATTGCCCAATTACAGGGTATCTCACCAAAGTGATTGCCGTACAAAAATTGCAGAAGTGTATGAGCAATATTTACAATCCTGCCTTATTTGTTAACCAGGAACGCAAATTCCTCGGCTTTCAAAAACTGCTGCGCCCCGAAACGCGGCAGGCAGTCATGCTGATCCAGGCCACCAAGGACATGGGCAAAACGTGGCTGGCCGGGCGTATGCAGCACCACTGTCAGGAACCAGCCATCAATTTACCGGCCGTCTATGTCGATTTTCGCAACCCCAAGCAGGATCACCACGACTTTTTGGGCCTGGTGCGCCTCATCCGGCAGCAGTTGGATCAGCCCACCTATTTCAACCAGCTTAACGAAATCATCAACAGCTACAGCGATGCGCCCGTTGGGGCGGTGTCTGGTTTGGGTCTCTTGCGGCAAAATATTGTGGCCAGTTTTAACCTGGATGAAATTCGCGACATTTGCCTGGACATTACCATCAATTATGAAGAGCTGGCTGGCGAGACGCTTTCATCCCGGGCTGGTTCGCTGGTGGCTTACTGCCAGCGTCGCCAGCTGTTGACTGTGCTTGTCACCCGCTGTGCCGAACTGCGTGGCCATCTCAACTGGTGGGATGGGTTGGATGCGTTTCGTCCTGGTACGGTTGTGGCTGAGCAGCCCACCGACGCCGTCATCACCGAAGATAACATGGGCTTCCTGCGCACAGACAGCGCCGCTGACCAGACCCGCATTGCGCGCCAGATCAACGACGCTTTTTTTGCTGCCCTGGTCGATTTGGTGGCTGAACGTGCGCCTGTGGTGCTGCTGTTTGACTCTTACGAAGCGATCAAGCCAGACGCCGACCGCTGGCTGCGTGAAGAACTGTTGACGCGCTTGCGAGACAGCCATCTCAGTGAGCTGGTCATCATCATTACCGGACGGCAAACACCGGATTTGAGCGACTTGAACATGAATAATCTGCTGGTGAAAACCCAGCTAGAACCGTTCGACGAAACAATCGTGCGGGAATATTTTGAAGAGCGGCGCAAGCTGGTCATCGCCGGGCTGGATTGGCGCACAATTGTGCTGACCAGCGGCGGCGTGCCCGGTGCGCTGGCCATGATGGCTGACCACGCCATGGCCACCACCAGCGCCGATGACGACTTTTTCAATGATCTTTAAGCCACAGAGGCCACAGAGAAAACAGCGAGGTTCACGCCTAAATCTCTGTGTTCTCTGTGGCAAAACAAATTTATGAGCAGCGACGTTACCGCCACAACCGCAACCTACCTGGATCGCATTCTGGATGAAGTGCATCCGCTGATGGCCGAAGCGCTGTACCTGGCGGCGGTGCCCGTCTGGTTCAATGCTGAGCTGTTTGCCGCCATGCGCCAGACGGAAGACGGTCGTAACGAAGGTCTCATTGAGCGCTTGCTGCAGTACTCCTTTGTACGTACCCTGCCCGATGAGGAGAATGAACTCACCACCTACTCGGTGCGCCCCGACGAGCGCGTCTTTTTACAGCGCCGCTGGATTGCCCGCGACCGTGCAGCATACCTCGCCGCTCATCAGCGTGCCCTCGTCTACTGGCAAGAAAACCCTGACCCGAATTTACAGCGGCAGCGCCGTCTGGTGCTTTATCACCTGCTCTTTGTTGATCGCACGGCGGGCATTAATTACCTTATTGACGCTTTCCGTGCTTACCAAAAAGAGCGGCAAATCACCGAAATTGAGCGCCTGCTCGACACCGTCACCGATGCCCGCTTTTACCTGGTGATGCTCAAAGAAGATTTGACGCTGCTGGATGATTTGCTGCGCCACATGTGGGCGCGTCTGAACCAGATGCGCGGTTTATGGGGCAGCAGCCTGGACACGTTGGAAGAGCTGCGCCACAAGCCAGACCTGTCGCCGTTGCTGCTGCCGTATGTGACGCGTGCTCACGGGGAATCATTGGCGCATGTGGGGCTGTTTGTGGAAGCGATTGCGGCGTACCAGGAAACGCTCACCCTATTTGATGCCGAAGAACAGCGCTTGTTGGCCCCGGAAACGGCCGTTTCCAGCCAACCACAAGTCATTAGCGGCGTCACCGATGAGACCCGCATCCGCATTGAGCGTGCCTACACGCGCCTGGCCCTGGGAGATGCGTACGTGGGGCTGGCTGAAGCCACGCGCGAACATAATCCCCCCCTCCTGCCAGAACCGCCCAACCTGCTGCACCAACTGCGCGATTTTGTCGTCTTTTTACTCTCCTTGCCGCTGCTTTTTTATATGAGCTTTTATCTGGGACGGCGTGTCTGGCACCCGCGCTTTTGGCCCACGCTGCTTAATCTGGACTGGATTGTCACCCGATTGTTTGTCAGCGGGGCACACCAATACCAGCTGGCCGACAAACTGCTGGAGCAGTATGGCGAACCGATTGAAAGCGTGGCAGCTGATGAGAAGCTGGCTTACCTTTACCTGAGTCTGGATGACAACCAGCAGGCGGAAACGCTTTTCCGGCGGCTGCTGGCGGAAGAAGACGCGCCGTTGGGCAGCTACCGGCGGCTTTCGGTGAACCTGGGCTTGTCTGAAGCGCTGCTGGGGCAGGGCGAACCGGAAGCCGCGCGCCACTATGCGGGCGAAGCGGTGCCCGAAATTGGTCAGTACGAAGATGATTTGCTGGAGGCCCGTGCTCGCGTGCTGCTGGCCGAAGCCCATTTGGGATTGGC
Source organism: Ardenticatenaceae bacterium (assembly GCA_020634565.1). Lineage (GTDB taxonomy): Bacteria > Chloroflexota > Anaerolineae > Promineifilales > Promineifilaceae > Leptofilum. The sequence continues at coordinate 12,816 of JACKBN010000019.1, read as the reverse complement.
CGCCACGGACGATAGCGAAGTGCAGGAAGCAATTCTCCAGTTTGAGCGCGCGCTGAGCCTGTACCAGGAGCAAAACGATCCCCTCTGGGTTACAGAGATTGCCGATCGCCTGCGGGCCATTGCTGAGGATGACGCGCTGGATGAAAACCAGCAGGAAGCGGCCCGCCGGGTGGGAACGGCCGTTACCGAATACACCTATCCCATTCGCTACCGCCACCGGGCCACCGTGCTTTTCCGCCACGCCGTTTTCATCCTGCTTTCCGTGGTGATTTTTATCCTGCCGCTGTATACGATTCGGCTGGATACCGGCAGCCTGGTTTCGCCGGCTATCACCTTCCAGGGGCGCGAATTTGTGCTGTGGCCCGCCCTCATCATTGAAGAGTTGGATGCCACCCAGGCAGACCCAGACACTGAAATTGATACCGATTCGCCCGCCGTGGGCAATACGGCCGCTCCGCTCCAATTCCGTCCAGCTGTGGGGGATGCGGGGCTGGCTGTCAACGCTGTGCCCTCCACCGATACCGGTGTGGCGCTCCAGCTGGGCATTGGGCTGCTGTTAGGCTATGTGCTGCTTTCCACGATTGTGGGCATTGCGGCCCTGGTTTTTACGCCGCTGACCACTTTGCAGCAGGCCGGTCGCGGGCGTGTACGTCTGAACAGCCACGGTCTACGCGTGAACAGCCAGGAGATGGCCTGGGACGACGTGACCAAAATGGTGATTGCCGATCTCAAGCTGGTGCGTGAACCGTTGGTCGATGACGCTGCTTTTGCCCTAAACAGCGACACGGCACAGATCATTGTGCCGGGCAACACGGCGCGTTATGAAACTGTGCGCCAGCGCGCTGCTAGCTATCTGCCCGCTTCACTGCCGCGCCAGGATTGGAGCTACAAGCTGGTCTACAGTCGGATGGGTGCCTGGTACATTGGCAGTGCGGCCGTTCTCTCAATTTTGGCGGTGTTGGGCAGCAGTTTCCCCAATCTGCTCAACTTTGATTTCCCCGGCACGCCGTACAGTTTGGCCGATTTGTATCCGTACCTTTACCTGGGGCTCTTTGTGCCGCCGCTGTGGGCGTTTGTGTTACGGCCGTTGCAAATTCGCCACCAAATGTATGAAGACAGCCGCCTCGCCGCCTGGATTGGTCTGGCCGGCTTGTTTTTGCTGCTGCTACGGCTGGGGTCGCTCTTTGTGCCCTGGTTTACCCTGCCCGATATTTACCCCTCGCTGGGCATTTTGCTGATGATCTTGGGAGCCGCACGCGCTTTTTGGCAGACGCGCCTCTGGCCCAACAAACCACGCACGTATCCCGGCTGGGTGCGGTTTGTGGGTCTGGGCCTGGCTCTATTTACCTGGTTTGTGATGGGCGGGCACCTGCTGCGCGAGGTGAGCAGCTATCATTTCCTCATTGTGGGCAACAGCCTGCGCGATCGTTCCTTGCAGGAAAGTGAACAGGAAACGGCCGTACGCCTCAGCAATAACGCCGTGATCGCCTACAACCGCTCGATTGAGATTGCCCAGCGCAAAATTTTGGGCGTGGTAGACACGCGTGCAGCTGTTGAACTGCTCTCTCCGATTTTGCGACCCACTCAAGCCGTCTGGTTCCAGGCGGAGTCCAACCGGGCCGCCATTTACATGCAGCTGGGCGATTTTGCCGCCGCGCTGGACGATTATGATGTGCTGCTCAATTTTGCCAACAGCTCCGAGCTGCTGGCCAGTCGTAATCTGGCCCGGCTGGGCTTCAGCACGCAGGCCAATACGGAATCGCCCGACTTCCAAACCATTCTCAAAGAGCAGGGGCAGCTCATCGCTTCGCGGCCAGACAATGCGTACTATCGGCTGTGGCGCGGCGTCACCTACCATATTTTGGGTGATGTGGGGGCAGCGGAAACAAATTATCAGGATGCGCTAGATATTTCTGGCGAGCGGGCGCTGGATACGCAAAGCCAGGTGCAGGCGTGGACGGGGCTGGGCTGGCTGGCCTACGGGCAAAATCGGTTTGAGGCGGCGGTGGAACGGTTTGAAACGGCCGTTTCCCTCAATGACAATTCCGATGAAGCGTACCTGGGCCTCGGTTTTAGCTACTACTCCCTGCGTGAGTACGACAAGGCGCTGGAAGCGTGGAACAAAACGGCCGAACTTATCCCCGATGATCCCACCATCTATCTTTCATTAGGCACGCTGCACTGGCGGCTGGGCATGCTGCAAGATGGGCAAAATACGCTGGCTCAGGATCGCTGTGCCGATCCCGATTTGAGTGACGAGCAAAAGCTGGCCTCTGCCGCCGAACTGCTGCTGGCGATTGAGAATTTTCAAACGGCCGTTTCCCTGCCGGGTCGTGATCCGGTTGACGTGGCGGCTACCTATCAATCACTGGCGCGGGTGCAATACTTGCTGCGTAACTGTCCCGGTTATGATTTGGTTGGCGTCCTCGAGGCCACTATTGATAGCTATACAGCGGCTCTTGAACGCGATCCCGCCAATGCAAATTATTGGCACGTGCGTGGCCGTACCGCCTATGGCATCTGGCTGAATCTGCCCGCCGGAACCGGGCCATCGGCGCGTGTCTGGCTTTTTGATGCCCTGGATGATACCGACGCGGCCCTCGCTTTTAATCCCACCGATTTAGGCGACTACCAGCCGAATCGCTGGCGCGAATTGATTTATCCTCGCGCGGTGGATGGCTCACTGGCGCAGGGCGACAGTCGTTTTGCCAATGGTGAATACGATGTGGCGCTTGGCTATTACCAACTGGTGGCCAATCGTGCGCCGGAAGTGGTGCGCGCGCCGTTTAAGGCGGGTCTGGCGTCGGTGGCTCTGGGCAACCTGGCGCAGGCGGAAGCGTGGTATCGGCAAGGGCTAACTCGGGCGGAAATGGTCGAGGACGGGGCTGCCATTTTGCTGGCAGAAGCGGACTTGGTGCAGCTGGCCGACCGCATTGATGTGGATGTACGGCCGTTGCTCACCCTGCTGCGGGATAGTGAGGTCGAAATCGATCCGGCAGACATTGATGATGCAGCGACGGCGTTTGCTTTGGCTCAGGCGGCTTTGCTAGACGGCCGTTGGCAGCGGGCCGCGCTGTTAGGCAATTTGGGATTGGAACTGGCGGTGGCTGCTCGGGACATTGGCGTGGTACGTGAGGCAGGGGCTAATCTGGCCGCCTTTGGCCTAAGCTATGACGATGTGAGTCTGGCGCAGTGGTATTGGCCATTGGTCGATGATGTACGCAGTCGGGAAACGGCCGTCGCTCAACTGGATCGCCCCGATTTGTATTGGCGCTACCGGGCCGAATATGGCTTCCGTCTGGTGCGCGACCTGTTTGTGGCTCAGCCGGGTTGGGAAGAAGGTGCGGCCCGTGTTTACACACAAATCATCGCCGATGTGGAGCGAGCCTATGCCCTGAACCCCACCGAACACCAAACATGGCGCGACTTTTTTGTAGATGCCAACCTGGGCTGGCATTATCTGCGGCGCGGTGACACGCGCTATGAGGCGGGCAGCTACCAGGAAGCGTTGGGAGATTATTTGCAGGCGACCCAGCTCATCCAGCCCACCAGCGAGAACGCGCTGAATGATCTCACCGAAGCGGTGTTCAAGGCTGGATTGACGGCACTGCGCCTGGAGCAATTTGAGCTGGCAGAAGAAGCATATGCGGCGGGTTTGACGCTAGTGGCCCGCTACGATGGCAATGAGGATCAACTGCCGCGCGCCATCACCGATTTGCAAACATTGTTAGGTCAGCAGCAAGACCCAGCGCTGGCGCGCATTGCGGAGCCTATTTTGGAAGCGTTGGAAGAAGCGGAGTAATTGTGAATAGAGAATTTAGAATCGTGAATTGTTAATGAGATGCCAGACCGGCATGATTCACAATTCACAATTAATTATTCACAATTCAAACTTATCGTTGGTGACCATTGGCCACGGGGATGATGAAGTGAAAGGTGGTGCCTTCGCGGTATTTGCTTTCGAACCAGATACGGCCGTCATGCAGTTCCACCAGATTCTTCGTGATGTTTAGTCCCAACCCTGTACCCGGCGACTGAAGTGCCTCGTCGTCGCTGCCCCGGAAGAACTTGCTGAAAATCGCTTTTTGTTCCTCGTCCTTAATGCCCAGGCCGGTATCGGCTACAGACACGTGGATCATGGGCTGGACTTCGGCGTCCTCGTTGACGCTGTTCATTTCTTCGGCGCAAATGGTGATACGGCCGTTTGCCGGTGTGTACTTGTATGCATTGCTCACCAGATTAGTGAGGATTTGGGCCAGACGGGTGCGGTCAGCCCAGACATCGGGCAGATTGTTCGGCACGGTGAGCAGCAGCGTTTGCTGCTTTTCCTCGATTTGCGCCCGCGTGGAAGAAACAACCTCTGTCACCACTTCGGCCAGTTGGATGGGCTGTGTTTCCAGATGCAGTTGCCCCGATTCCAGTCGGGAGACATCGGTCAGATCTGTAACCAGACGGCTCATCCGGTTAATGTTATTACGGATAGTGTCTAGAAACGTGGTTTGGGCTTCGTTGATGGGGCCAAAATTGCCCGAGAGCAGCAAATCTGCATATCCTTTGATGGAGGTCATGGGGATTTTTAGTTCGTGGGACACAAAAGAGACAAATTCGCTTTTGGCCTGATTTGCCACTTTCATTGCTTCAACCAGCTGGGCATTGGCTACGGCGATGGCCGCATGATTACCCAGGCGCTGCAAAAAGGTGAGCTGTTCCGGCTGCCACTGGTGAGCTTGGGTGCTTTCCAGTATGAGCAGGGCAATTACGGCCGTTTCCCGGTAAAGCGGCAGCACAATTTGGCTTTGGGTGCGGGCCAGCAGGCCAGCTTTTGTTTCTGCTTCATAAGCCAGCTTGCCAGAATTAAGGGCTTCCTGGGCCGCTGGTAGCTGATCAAGCAGCACAAAGGGGGAATCCTCATAAATTTCGTAGGTGTAGCCTTCGGACGTCAAAACATGCAGCCGGTCTTCGCTGATGGTGCCCATCAGGCCGGCATCGCCACCCACCTGCCGCAGCGCCCGACTCAACGTGATTTCCATGACGCGGCGCATATCCAGCGTGGCGTTCAATTCGGCATCTATATCTTGCAGAATGGCAATTTCTTCCAGTCGAGCTTGTTCCTTGTCGAAGAGGCGCTTGCGCGACAGGCTGGAATTGATGCGGGCTTTGAGCAGCGGTAAATTGAACGGCTTGGGCAAATAATCCTCAGCGCCCAGTTCAATGCCCTGCACGATGCTTTCGGTATCATCTGCGGCGGAAACGATAATGACGGGGATGTTTCGCAGTTTGGGATCATCTTTAAGGATGGGCAGCAGCTCAAATCCGCTCATAACGGGCATCATGATGTCTAGCAGGATAATGTCTACACAGTGAGTCGTCAGCTTGTCCAGAGCATCACGGCCGTCTTCAGCTTCAACCACCTCATGACCAACACGCATCAAGCGGCTGGCGAGTAAATCGCGGTTGATTTCACTGTCATCTACAATAAGGATACGGGCTCGATCTTCGTTCATTCTTTATTTAGCGTTTGAAAATTTATTCGATTACATTTACCGAGCGCTTTAGCAGCATCTCGATCTTGGTAAAAAGCTGGGTGAATTGGATTGGTTTGGTCATATAAGCATCGCACCCTGCTTCAAAGCAGCGGTGCAAATCTTTAGACGTAGATTGTGCGGTAAGGGCAATAATCGGGATGTTGGCCGTTTCTGGTTCGGCTTTCAACCGGCGGGTGGCTTCCCAGCCAGTGATGCTAGGCAGGCGAATGTCCATCAAAATAATGCCTGGCTTTTGGCTCAGCGCCACACGGACGCCTTCCATACCGTCGTCGGCGGTCAGGATGGTGTAACCAGCATCAGTCAGGTTCAGTTCCAGGATTTCTCGGATAACCGGATCATCTTCGATAACCAAAACGGTTTGTGATTTTGCTGCCATGATTTGCCCTCGTCGCTCTTTTTTGCTCGCTCGAAACGGTGGGGTTCCGGGGCGGGCGACCGATTTGCGTACGGCCGTTTGCCACATGCTAACCTTGCTCGCTGAACATCTTTCTAACATGCAGTGTACCTTGCAAGGTATCAATCCATCTTAACAATGGTGGCTTTCGATCAGTATAGCATAGGGCCGGACGGCCGTTTCTGGGCCAAAAGTAATTTTTACCGTCTGTTCACAGGGAAATTAGTAAGGGAAATGGACTAGCGTACTGCTTGCAGCGCCCGCCACAGCGGCCCATCTTGCCGCACGCCGCGCCGGTCCAGGTCGCTGGTGGCCAGCAAAATGCCCTCGGAGCAGCGCGCCGTCAGGCCGCGCACAATGCGGCTGAGCAGCTGGTTGCGGATGTGGAAATCGTTGTCAATGGTCCACGGCTGGCTGGGGTCGTAGCTTTGCGCCAGCACGAAGGCGTTGCTCAGGGGTTGGTTGGGGATGTCCCACCAGCCAGTTGCGGCCGTTTCTAGCCACACCTGCACCCGCACTGGCCTACCCGCCAAAAGGTAGCCGTAAATCGTGGAAATCATGATGCCGTTGGGGTCGGGCGGATCACCCAATTCTGGCGGATTGGCCGTCACCAAGCCCTGGTTGATGCCGTCGATGAAGGCGTGGCCTACGGCGGCGGGCGTGTATAGCCCAATCGCCTCGGCCGATTGGCGCAGCCGCGTCGCTGCCTGGACCAACCAATCACAAACGGCCGCTGCCGCCACGTCTGGTTCCGGCTGAAAACGGCGCTCGGAGAGCAAGGTGAAGAGCCGGTGCAGAAACACGTCGATGCTGGCGCTGCCATCTTGCCCCTCCAACCAGAGGCGAATCTCCTCGTACAAGCCCACAAAATCCATACCCACGCGTCGCTCGATGCGCTCCGGCAGTTCAGAAATGGGCAGCAGGTGGGCTGTGTCGGGCTGGTAGAGCCATTCGGTCAGCAGTTCGGCGCGGGCGGCATCCAGGCCAGCAATGCTGAGGGTGAGCGCCTCGGCGATGTCGAACGGGCTGGGTGGCAAGTCCCAATCGGGATGGGCCAGCGCCAGCCAGGTGAGCCAGGCGCGCACGCGCGGTTCGTCGCGCGGGCTGGAGCGGCGGCGCAGCAGGTAGTAGGGCAGGCCGGCGTCGCGGAAGGCGTTGCCCAGCATGTAGCGCAGCGCGCCGTCCAGGTACGGGGCAATAATCGCAATTTCGGATGGGTGCAGGTTGTGCGCGTTCATCAGTTCGCCCAGCGCTTCGGCCAACTGGATGACCATCTCGCGCCGGTAGCGGCCACCAACGGTGCCCAGGATGGCCTGAGTCGCTTCGGCAAATGGTTTGTTGGTGAACATGAGCTGGTTTTCCACCATGTTGGCCAAATGGGTCAGCGGCACGTTGGTGATAAACGACTCTTTGAAATCGAAGGCGTAGGCGCTGAGGCTGCGGAATTTGTTGGCGCCTAGCGGGTCGGCGGCGAGGAATCGTTTGTAACCACCAGCGGCGTCGTAGGATACGGCCGTTGTTACCGTTTCGTTCATCAGTTCAGCGATAAAATTTTGTCCGGCGGGGGTTTGTTCCTCGATGTTATCGACGATGAGGTGACGGTACCGCTCGCTGAAATATTTGTGGAATTCGGGATGCTGCACCAGCTGGGTATCGAACACTTCCACAGCCAGCGACAGATCGAGCAGGCTGTCGCGCAGGCAGGTGGCGCGAAATTGGCGAGCCGCCTCGGCCGCTTCGGTCAGATGGCGGATGCGTTCTGGCTCGCCGGCCCAGGTGCGAATTTGCCGCTCGATGGCGTCATCGAGGCTGAGGCTGTTGAGTGCGGCCCGATTGAGTGTGTCCAGCAGCTGGCTGACGATTTGCTGGGGGCGCAGGCGCAGGTCGGCAAAGGCGCCCTCGTTGAGCATGGGGGTGATGATGTGCCACATCAGCAGTTGAGCCAGATCGTAGCTGAGGAAGGTGGGGGGATGATACGGCCGTTCAAACCCCGCCGGACGCGCCACCAGCGGCCAAAACAGCTTCACCATCTCCATCGCCATCTGGTTGTAGGTGGTGATCTTCAGGTCGGCGTACGGCCCCAGGCCAGACTGGTGCACCGCATCCAGGTAGCTGCCCGCCTGGTCCGGCTCCGCCACGATGACCAGCAGCGTGTACGCCGGTTCGCCATCTTGCAGCAGGCGCAGGAGGCGCTGTCGCAGGGCAAAACTTTTGCCCGTGCCCGCTGGGCCAAGCAAAAAACTGGTCTGTTCCGCCGCGATGGCGGCCTGTTGGGTGGGGGTCAATTCGATGGATTCAAAATCTTCAATCATTTTAAAAGGAACAACAATCAGATTCGTGAATTTTCAATAAAATCAATGACACTTCTTTTTACTTCTAGTTGCTCTTTTTCAATCCTAAGAGAATTATTAGGTTTTGTCGCTAGCTGAAAAAACTCGCCTAACTTTTCAACTGTTTCTAGAGGCTTTGATAGTTCTAATAGCCTTAAGATAATTCCATCAACAATTCCTTTTAGGCTAAATAACAGATCTTCCGCATAATCTGGAAAAACGCCATCATGAACCAACTTATTTCGTGTTTCATTAATTAAGCTGATTCCATTTTCCCATATTCTCTTACCGTTAAGACCTAACAAAGTAATCACTCTTGCTTCAATTTGTGATTTCTTAGCCGGATCATTTAGCGTTGCTCGTTCAAGCACTTGCCATAGTGCTAAATAAATTAAGTTTGAGAATGATAAATCAAAGGCTTGTTGGTATTGAATCATTAGCTGCATAATTAAGTTTTTAATATCGCCTTCTTCTGAATCCTTGAAATCTTTGAGCAAGCCTTTAGCAAATTCGATTGTCTTGGTATCTGGGCTATGTACTTTGTATTGATAATCTCCAACAGGTATGTGCAAAAAAATTTCGGGGCTTTCGTTATCCTGATACACTACGTAAACAGGTGATTCAAGTATTTTGGAAATCGGACTTGCAGCAGCTGAATACCACCAATTTAGCCGAATATCTTCACTAATGTTCAGAACAGCTCGAAGTAAATTTATTCTGTTGGCGACTATAGTTTGTGCAGCAAGAGTACCGTAGGTTTCAAATTCCATCAGTACAGGGAAAAAAGCCTTTTTGTTTACTGAATAAGTGTTTTCCTTCAAACCATCTGTAAGCTTAGTAACAAATTTGTACGGAAAAGAAAATAGAGTCTGCCTTTTATAAACCTCTTTCCATAGAGGATATAGTTCAAAACTATTTTCTAATTCCTCCCATGTGATGAAATTAGCTTCTATGTCAAGTATTTGAAAATGACAGGGTGGCTGTACGTCAAGATTTAGAAACGTAAGGCACTTGAAATAGGATTTATTACCCTGAAATTCATTATAGACCTCTATAAAATTCTGTTTGAAAGAGTTAATTAAGTCGCGCGCTCTCTCATATTCAGGTGCCAGTTGGCAACGACTTAGGGCTAAATTCACGATTCTAGCTTTCGTCTCTTCTGGAATCTCAACACTTATAGATACAGACGCGTACAAAAGCTGACGCGCGAGTGTTTCTTCTGGGGAAACTCTAAATGATACTTTCCCATTCTCCCCTACAATTGCATTTCTTCTGAAATACTCAAGAGATTCTTCAGCACGTCTTCTATCAATCTTGACCCTTATGTTATTTATCTTATTCATTTGCCAATTTTTGCGTTTACTTGATGGATATTAAAAATATTTGTCTAGCTATGTTGGCTTAGTAAACTGGAATAAGTTATTTTAGCACAGTACAAGCATACTCTTTCACAAACAAACTGACTTTCTCATTGATTGATTGCCTCAATTAGAAAAAGAAATAACGTGGCAGGGTTTGCAAAAGGCACTCTCGGCCAAAGGTAATCCACGGTTGGATAACATTAACGCCATCATGCGGGCAATGGGATACCAGTTGATGCCGCATCGTTTGGAGAATACGGCCGTCTGATTCTCGCAGGTAAAAACGGCCGTTTACCCATCCCCCTCTCTCCCTGCTACAATACAGTCACCAACCTGTCTTTCCTCTGCGTTGAAATATTTAGGAGATACCTATGCCCGCAGCCAAAATCTTTTTAAGCATCGGCCGTACAGAAAACAAGCAGCACCAGCAGCTGGTTGAAACCGTTGAAAGTTACCTGAAAATGAATGATTTGCTGCCGCAAACCGTCGGGCGGACATATTTTTCCAGCAAGCAGCCGCTGGTGGCCATCAAAGAACTGATGCATGAGTGTGCCGGGTCGATCATCATGGCGTATGAGCGTACGCACCTGGTGGAGGCGATTGAAAAGCGGGGCAGTTCGCAAGAGGCGCATTTGCAAGGGCTGAACCTGCCCACCGTCTGGAACCAGATTGAGGCGGCGATGGCCTACACGCTGGGGCATCCGCTGATGGTGATGGTGGAAGATGGCCTGAAATACGAAGGGCTGCTGGAAAAAGGGTACGATTGGTACGTCATGCACATCAAGCCAGATGTTAATTTGCTGGCCAGCGATGAGTTTCAGATGGTGTTTACAGATTGGAAGCGGCGGGTGGAGGCGTATCAGGCGCAGAAAGAAAAAGAGAAAGCGCGGGGCGAAACGGCCGTTACCCAACCGCAAGTCCCCCACAACCTTCTTGTCCACCTGCGCCAGGTGCTAGCAGACCGTTTTAGCCCGAGCGATCTACAAACGCTTTGTTTTGACCTGGATGTGCCTTACGAAAATCTGTCCGGCGATGAGCATCGCCTAAAGGTGCTGAACCTTGTGCAGTTGCTCGAACGCACCAATCGAATTGATGAGCTGATTAATTTCGGCCAAAAAATCCGCCCCGACGTGCCCTGGCAATTGTAAAATCGCCAATTCCCCTATGTGGTACAAAGCAAAACGGATGCTTCCCGCAAGAAGCATCCGTTTGCCAAAAGGAGTATCACATGAAACGTTCGATCAACCGCAGCCGCCGCTCGTGGGAGCGCGTTTAAGCTCAAGCACGACTTTCGGTTCAAAGACAAACTCATACTGGTGCGGATCAGGCTCTGCCGGGAATTGGCGGGCGCCCAGCGCCGCCGGGAAGGCATAGGCCAGTTCATCATCCCCATGCGTCACGCGTGGGTTGGCCGCCAGGAATTCATCGTTGCCAAAGAGGGCTAGCCAATTGTTGACGCCCCCTTCCAAAATGTACACATTGGGCACACTTTCGGCTTGCAGCGTTTTCCAGGCGGCCGTTGCGGCCGTTTCGTCGTTACTCATCACAAAAAAGACCGTGTTGGCGGGTTCCAGATGAAACTCTGGCACCAGACCGGGCAAATTTTCCAGCGGCACGTGCCGGGCATCTAAAATGTGGAACTGGTTGTAATCGGCCTCACTGCGCACATCCAGCATGATCACCTTGAGCTTGGGATCGTGCATGTGCTCCAGCATTTCAGCTGGATGTACCTGTACGGCCCGCTCATCAAGAACGGCCGTCTTTTCATCAGCAATCCGGTTCCAGCGATCCAACGTCGTCGGCTGGCCAATGATGATCAGGCCAACGGCTGCCAGCGCCAACGCGCCGCCAGCCCCGATGCGCCATTTGGGTTCATCAGACGCCTCTTTGCCGCCAAAATATTGTTCCAACTTTTCGGCACTCCAGAACATGAACAGCGCCATCAGCACTACCAGCAGCACCACCGTGCCCGTGGGTAAGCCCAGCCAATCCATCAAGGTGTAGCGCCCCATGTAGGAGGAGTTCCAGAACATGTCGAATCCGCCAACGGTCTCCCCAAAGAGGAAAATGCCGAAAAAGACGCCCAGCACAAAGAAAATGCCGTCCAGCTTCAGCGTAGCCGCCGCCACCAGCGAGGTGCCAGGACAAAAGCCGCCAACAATGAAACCGACGCCCATAATCAGACCACCGACAATGCCGGGCCACAGATAAGTTGTATTGACATAAATCAAGTTGTAGTCCAGGAGCCCAAACGCAGACGCCAGAAAGATGAGGACCATCGCCACCACAATGGCGCTGAACATCACCTTGAGCACGGTCATTTCTTTGAAATAAAATTGGGCTGCCAGCTTCTTGGAATTGCCAAAACCGGCAATTTCCAACACGTAGCCAAAGGCAATGCCAATAAATAAATAAACAACGTACGAACCCCAATGTCCGAGGAGTTCACCGAGTGGTAAGGGAAAAGGAGCCATCATTCACCTCAAATTTTTGCCATAGAGGACACAGAGAAAATAGAGAAATCTGTGTACATCCGCGGCAACTCTTTTAGTTCCACAGTTTGCGAACAAAATAAGCCAGGGCGTAGCCACCGCCAAAAACGGCAAACATAAACGCCCAACTGCCCACAGAAAGCACCGCACCGCCAGACAAGGCCTGTCCAGAGGTGCAGCCACGAGCAAAGCGTGCCCCGTAGCCCATCAAGGTGCCGCCGATGAAGGCCATGGCCCAGCGCTGCCGGGAAGAAATTTGGGGGCCTTTGTTGGTTTCTAGCTTGATACGGCCGTTGCGCCAGCCCGCAAAAAACCCGCCAATTACCGTGCCCACCGTCAGGAACACAATCCAACTGTCCAGCGGATTGGTATCGCCGCCTGCCATCGTCAGCAGGTAAGCGGTGCGATCTACATGTTCTGGGGCGATGGCATCTTCCACCACCAGCAGCAGTCGATTCAGACCACCAGATGCGCCCAGGCCGTTGCCCGTCAGGAAAAACGCGCCAAACAGCACCACGCCCAGCAATATGCCCGCATAATACGGATTGACATAATCCTTCGCTACGCGCGAGGTTAACGTTCGTAATCCTCTACGCGTTTCTGATTTTGGTGAACTCAAGGTTGTCATAGTTGTGATCTCCTCAATTCTTCACCCTCACCCCAGCCCTCTCCCTGCCAGGGAGAAGGAGCCAG
>JACKBN010000018.1 GCA_020634565.1 Ardenticatenaceae bacterium | reverse complement strand
AAAATTACTTAAGCGTATGACGCAGCAGCGCTGAAAGCGTGAAGTAAAATCAACAAATTTCGCAGCACGCGACTTTGATCAGCGTTCATCTGCGTCCCATTTTAGAGGAGATGCGATGCAACAAAAGCTTGTTCCTGCTTTACTCGCGTTAGAAGATGGCACTTTGTGGCCAGGTTTTGGCTTTGGTGCCATTGGTCAAACTAGCGGCGAAATCGTCTTCAACACCAGCCTTACTGGCTACCAGGAAATCCTCACCGATCCCTCCTACCACGGCCAACTGATCACCATGACTATGCCCCACATCGGCAACATTGGCACGACGCCGGAAGATGACGAGAGCAGCCGCGTTTGGGCTGCTGGGCTGATCATCCGCCAATTAAGCCCCATCGTCAGCAACTGGCGCTCTCGCCAGCCACTACCCGATTATCTGGCCGAGCGCGGCGTCGTAGCCATCACCGATGTGGATACCCGCGCTTTGGTGCACTACATTCGTACTCACGGTGCGATGCGGGCCGCTATTTCCAGCGCCACAGTCGAACCGGAGGAAGTGCTGGCCCTGGCCCGCGCCGCCCGCGATATGAATGGCCTGGATCTGGCCCGCGAGGTGAGCTGTGCGGAGCCGTATCATTGGGCCGAGGCGCAAGATTGGTGGCAGCCGGACATCAGTAATCAGTCGTCAGTGATCGGTAAGCAGTATCATGTGGTGGCGTATGATTTTGGCATTAAGCGGAATATTTTGCGGCTGCTGGGGGCGCAGGGCTGCCGGGTGACGGTGGTGCCTGCCACAACTTCAGCCGCAGAAGTGTTGGCTTTGAACCCGGACGGCGTGTTTCTCTCAAACGGGCCGGGCGATCCGGCAGCATGCGATTATGCGGTTGAATCGGTGCGAGAACTGTTGGGTCAAAAACCGATTTTTGGCATTTGCCTGGGGCACCAAATTTTGGGGCTGGCGCTGGGCGCAGAAACGTACAAGCTCAAGTTTGGTCATCGCGGGGGCAACCAGCCGGTGCAGGTGACGGCCACTGACGAGGTGCAGATTTCTAGCCATAACCACGGTTTTGCCGTTGATGCCAGCACCTTGCCCGCCAACGTCACGGTTTCCCACCTTAACCTCAATGACAACTGCTGCGAAGGACTTATTGCGCCAGAGCACAAAGCGTACTCCGTGCAGTATCACCCGGAAAGCTCTCCTGGACCCCATGATTCTGATGAACTCTTTGAGCGTTTTGTGCAAATGATGCAAGAGGCGTAGGGATGGAACGGGATGCTTTGATTTCGTTCTGGAAAGAGGAAGAACGAGCGCCTTTTCAGGGTTGGGATTTTTCGCATGTACACGGCCGTTGGCACGAAGAAAAACCGCCCTGGTCATATATGGCAATGGTGCGGGAATGCTTGCCCCAAGCCGATTCATTGCTGGACTTGGGCACAGGGGGCGGTGAGCGGTTGCTGAAGTTGCAGGATTTATGGCCAGCGACAACTGTGGCCACCGAGGAGTGGGAGCCGAACTTTTTGTTGGCTTCTGAGCGGCTGACGCCCTTGGGGGTAGAGGTGGTGAATGCGGCGAGTGATGAGATACGGCCGTTACCTTTCCCCGACAACAGTTTTGATCTGGTGATTAGCCGCCACACTGCTTACAACCTGGCCGAAGTCGAGCGCATTTTGCAGCCGGGTGGCACTTTTTTAACGCAGCAGGTGAACGGCCGTTGGCTGCAAGATCTCATTGGCTTTATGGGCGGAACACCGCAATGGCCATATTTCAATCTCAAATACACATTAGATAAACTTTTTCGTGAGACCAACTTGCACCTGCAAATGGCCGAAAGCTGGACCGGCACCCTCACTTTCTATGACATTGGCGCTTTGGTCTACTATTTGAAGGCTGTCCCCTGGTTGGTAGAGAATTTTTCCGTAGACACACATTTAGACAAGTTGCTGGCTCTACAAGCACGTTTAGATCAAGGCGAGCGCTTACGCTTCAAAATTGGTAAGTTGATAGTTAAAGCAATAAATGGAGACCCATGGGTAAACGAACTGATATAAAAACGATATTGATTCTTGGCTCTGGCCCGATTGTGATTGGGCAAGGGTGTGAATTTGATTACTCCGGCGTGCAGGCGTGTAAGGTGCTGCGCCGCGAAGGGTACCGCGTCGTTTTGGTCAACTCCAATCCGGCAACCATCATGACTGACCCCGAATTTGCCGATGCGACCTATATTGAGCCGCTGACGGCCGAACTCGTTGAAAAAATCATAATTGCGGAACAACCAGATGCGGTGCTGCCCACCGTAGGTGGCCAAACCGGCCTGAATCTGGCCGTAGAGCTGGCTGAATCTGGCATTTTGGACAAGTATGGCGTGCAACTCATTGGCGCTGATCTGCGCGCGATTCGGCTGGCTGAAGATCGCTCCAAGTTTAAGCAGGCGATGATTGAGGCGGGCGTGCCTGTTCCAGTGAGCCATTTTGTGCATTCGCTGGAAGAAGCCGAAGCCGTGGTCGATGAAATTGGTTTCCCGATGCTGGTGCGGGCCTCATTTACGCTGGGCGGCACAGGCGGCGGTGTGGCTTATTCGCGAGAGCAGTTTGAGGCTGTTGTCCAACACGGCTTGCGCTCTAGCCCCGTCAACGAGGTACTCATCGAACGGTCGCTGCTGGGCTGGAAGGAGTACGAACTGGAAGTGATGCGCGACAAGGCCGACAACTTTGTGGTGGTCTGCTCCATCGAAAATGTGGACCCGATGGGGGTGCATACCGGCGACAGCATCACGGTGGCTCCTGCGCAAACGCTAACCGACAAGGAATATCAATATTTGCGTGACCTGGCCAAAACAATTATGCGCGCTGTCGGTGTGGAGACGGGCGGTAGCAACGTGCAGTTTGCGGTGAATCCCGAAAATGGCGAGGTGATTGTCATCGAGATGAATCCGCGCGTTTCTCGTTCGTCGGCGTTGGCCAGTAAGGCGACGGGTTTTCCCATTGCCAAGATTGCCGCACTGCTGGCGGTGGGCTACACGCTGGACGAGATTCCCAACGACATTACGCGCGTGACGCCGGCTAGCTTTGAGCCAAGTATTGATTATTGCGTGGTCAAAATTCCACGCTGGAACTTTGAGAAATTCCCCGGCGTGGACGCCACGCTTGGCCCGCAGATGAAGAGCGTGGGTGAGGTGATGGCCATCGGCCGTACCTTCACCGAAGCGCTGAACAAAGCAATTCGCGGGCTGGACATCGGCATTCCGGGCTTCAGCCAGGCCTTAGCCGAGCAGTCGTCAGAGGCGGCATTAAGCGTGCCTACGGCACAGCGACTGTTTCAGATGGCGGTGGCGATGGGAAACGGCCGTTCCTCTCAGGAAATTATTGCCGAAACAGCCATCGATCCCTGGTTTGTGGTGCAGTTGCAAGAGATTTTGGAAATTGAAGCAGAATTGATCGCTTTGGGCTCGCAGCCAGAAGATGCGGCGTTGGCACCCTTACTGCGTCAGGCAAAGCGGCACGGTTTTTCTGATGTGGTAATTGCTAAGGCGTTGGGATGGTCGGAAACGGCCGTACGCCAAAAACGTTTGGCGCTGGGCATCACCCCCGTTTACTACCGCGTTGATACCTGTGCGGCTGAATTTGAAGCACACACGCCTTACCTGTATTCCACTTATGAATCTGCCTGCGAAGCCGATCCAACGAATCGCAAAAAAGTGATGATTTTAGGTGGCGGGCCAAATCGGATTGGCCAGGGTATCGAGTTTGATTACTGCTGCGTACAGGCGTGTTGGGCTCTGCGAGAGCTGGGGTACGAAACCATTATGGTGAACTGTAACCCGGAAACGGTTAGCACCGATTACGATACGGCCGATCGCCTCTACTTTGAATCGCTTACTCTGGAAGATGTGCTGAACATTGTTGATTTGGAGCAGCCAGAAGGGGTGATTGTGCAGTTTGGCGGTCAGACGCCCATCAATCTGACGGCTGGTTTGGCCGCTGCCGGGGTGCCTATTTGGGGCACGCCGCCCGACAGTATTGACCTGGCTGAAGCGCGCGGCCGTTTTGGCGATTTGCTGCATAGGCTGGAAATCGACCATCCGGCGTGGGGCCTGGCTAACTCGATGGAAGAGGCGCTGGAAGTGGTTCATGAGATTGGCTATCCGGTGCTGGTACGGCCGTCTTTTGTGCTGGGCGGTCGGGCTATGGCCATCGCTTACGATGACGATTCGCTGCGCAGCTTTTTGGCCGAGGCGGCACGAGTCTCTCCTGGCAATCCAGTGCTCATTGACCAGTTTATTGAAGATGCGTTTGAGGTGGATGTAGATGCGGTAGCTGATGGCGAACGGGTGGTGATGGCTGGCGTGATGCAGCACATTGAAGAGGCGGGCATCCATTCAGGCGACAGCGCCTGTGTGCTGCCGCCCTATAAAATCAGCCTCTATCACCTGAGCATCATTCAGGATTACACAGAAAAGTTGGGGTTGGCTCTGAATGTGCGGGGCTTAATGAACGTGCAATTTGCCATTAAGGATGATGTGGTGTACGTCATTGAGGTCAATCCGCGGGCCAGCCGAACTGTACCCTTTGTCAGTAAAGCCACGGGGTTGCCTGTGGCTCGTATTGCGGCTCAGGTGCAGGCAGGCTGCCAACTGGCAGAGCTGAATTTTACGCACATGCCCCCGATTGATGGCTTCTTTGTGAAGGAAGCGGTGCTGCCTTTTAACAAGCTCCCCGGTGCGGACACGCGTCTGGGGCCAGAAATGCGCAGCACGGGTGAAGTGATGGGGCATGCCTCCCAATTTGGCCATGCCTTTGCCAAGTCGCAGCTGGCCGTGGGAACACCGCTGCCATTAACCGGCGCTGTGCTTATTACCGTGAATGATTTTGACAAATCAACTGCCCTCAAGATTGCGCGTGATTTGCATCGGATGGGATTTAAATTGTACGCGACAGAGGGAACGGCCGTAACACTGGAACAGGTGAACTTGCCGGTAACATTGGTGCCAAAAGCAAGTGAGCCGGGCTTAAATACAGTCCGGCTCATCTCGTCAGGTGGGGTTCAGTTGATCATCAATACGCCGTTGGGTCAACAAGCGCATGAGGATCAGGCGGCGCTGCGGGCGGCAGCGATTCGGCACAACATTTTGCTCATTTCAACGATGTCTGCCGCCCAGGCCGCAGTGAGTGGGATCAAGGCGTTGCGCAAAAAGGAACTGCGAGTACGCAGCTTACAGCAACATCATGCTGCTTCAGCTTCGCCCTCGCTCCATTCGTGAATAACAACCATGCTAAAAATGTCAGACTCGGTGATAATGCCCGCCAGCTTGCCATCCTTGCCTACAACTGGTAATCCGCTTACGCGATGTTCCAACATCGTGCGAGCGGCATTGCCAATGGTGGCATCGGGATCAATGGTCATGGGCTGCGGGGTCATGATTTTTTCAACAGACAGGCTAGATAGCAGATAATTTAGCTCCCAAATGCTCAAAGATGTGGCAGGCGAGGGTTGGGCACCGCGCACATCACCCAGGGTAACAATCCCCACCAAATTGTTTTCATCATCTACTACCGGCAGACGGCGAATTTCCTCATCCATCATGATTTGATGGGCTTCGGGGAGGGACGTTTCGGGTTTCACTGTAATGACATCCTGGGTCATCCAGTTACGAACCAACTCTTTCTTCATGGAATAATCTCCTGTACGCGTTTGTGCTGGCGGTTCTGTGTTTGCTTGAGCCACTTTGGCCAACAGCTATGTTAGCATGGTACCGTTCAGGGTAACTGTCCAGCAAGAACAAAAGTCACACATTGACGATGACAACTGCAACGGCCGTATTTTGGTTTGAGCTTTTGTTTGGGGGAATGTGCCTAAAAGGAGAGACGCCGTGCGGGGAGCACGGCGTCTGGAGCAGAATAAGCTTTAATTAAGCGTGAAGAAGTTAATTAATACGTTAAGTTCAATTTCTTACGAAACATCTGACAGCGCAAAGATGATGAAAAAATGGCAGCGCCGCAAACAAAAATGAAGCCGTATCCTGAGCATCATACAACCTTGGGAGAGGAGGTTGTGCGGCGCTACCTTAACTATTTACTATAGAGAGGGTTACTTACAACGCGGGTTACATATGGGGAGGGACAGGTAGCAGGCAGAAAAATAGCGCTCTTTATGGGAGCGCTATTTTTCAAAAAGAAAAAAGGAATGTAAAAATGAAAATTGGTTGAATGAAACATAATCCTTATGACTTACGTACTGCATTACAGTCTGAATGAAAGATCAAGGTGATTTTGAAAAACAATAAGGAGTAACCGGATGGGTATTTTAGCGTGGATTATTTTTGGGGCGTTGGCCGGTGGGGTAGCCGGCATGGTTGCGGGCAGCAAACGTTCTGGTTGTCTTTACAACATCGTCATTGGTGTGGTTGGGGCGTTTGTCGGCGGCTTGATCATGCAGTTTATTACGGGCGAATCGTTTAATTTTGCCTTTAACTGGCCTAGTTTCCTGGTTGCCGTGATAGGGGCCGTGATCTTGCTGGTGGTTACCGGAGCAACGAAGCGGAAGTAGTCACCTTGTTTTGCTTATTGCGGAGTAACCAGATAATACCGAGGACGATGGTGTAGGAAACGGCCGTTACCAATCCCGCAATAATCAAATTCCCTACCAAGAATCCCTGCACAAATGAAATTACCTGTGCCTGCCACTGTGCTGTAACGGAAGCGGTGGCAGGTGCGGGGAATAACCAATTCCCCAAACGGTAGCTCAGCGCAAAAAATGGCGCGGTCACAAACACATTCCAGATAGCCAAAGAGAGCAAAACGGTGGCTTTGTGAAGCCGGAACCAGCTTGCCAGCAGCAGCGCCAGGGCCATGTTTACGCCGGGCGTGGGCAGCAAGCTAATAAACGTACCAAGAGCGAATCCCATCGCTTGGTTTTGCGCCGAGGTTTCTGCGTTGAGCAAGGACGTCACTTTTTCCTTAGCTGTTTTTAGCAGGCTTGAGAGGTGTATTTGGTTCTGGGACAAATCAACTTTCATTTCCATATTTGCAGTTTACACAAACCTAATAGTTGAAAATGGTCTGAAACCATACGCCAACCCAGTGTAAACCTGACGCTAACCTGAGAAACGTAAACGGCTAACACCGCGCGGTGTTAGCCGTTTACGTTTCTCAGGTTAGCGTCAGGTTTACACTGGGTTGGCGTATGGTTTCAGACCATTTTCAACTATTAGGTTTGTGTAAACTGCAAATATGGAAATGAAAGTTGATTTGTCCCAGAACCAAATACACCTCTCAAGCCTGCTAAAAACAGCTAAGGAAAAAGTGACGTCCTTGCTCAACGCAGAAACCTCGGCGCAAAACCAAGCGATGGGATTCGCTCTTGGTACGTTTATTAGCTTGCTGCCCACGCCCGGCGTAAACATGGCCCTGGCGCTGCTGCTGGCAAGCTGGTTCCGGCTTCACAAAGCCACCGTTTTGCTCTCTTTGGCTATCTGGAATGTGTTTGTGACCGCGCCATTTTTTGCGCTGAGCTACCGTTTGGGGAAT
Source organism: Ardenticatenaceae bacterium (assembly GCA_020634565.1). Lineage (GTDB taxonomy): Bacteria > Chloroflexota > Anaerolineae > Promineifilales > Promineifilaceae > Leptofilum. Next base: position 121,534 of record JACKBN010000018.1, on the reverse strand, counting down.
TGGTTATTCCCCGCACCTGCCACCGCTTCCGTTACAGCACAGTGGCAGGCACAGGTAATTTCATTTGTGCAGGGATTCTTGGTAGGGAATTTGATTATTGCGGGATTGGTAACGGCCGTTTCCTACACCATCGTCCTCGGTATTATCTGGTTACTCCGCAATAAGCAAAACAAGGTGACTACTTCCGCTTCGTTGCTCCGGTAACCACCAGCAAGATCACGGCCCCTATCACGGCAACCAGGAAACTAGGCCAGTTAAAGGCAAAATTAAACGATTCGCCCGTAATAAACTGCATGATCAAGCCGCCGACAAACGCCCCAACCACACCAATGACGATGTTGTAAAGACAACCAGAACGTTTGCTGCCCGCAACCATGCCGGCTACCCCACCGGCCAACGCCCCAAAAATAATCCACGCTAAAATACCCATCCGGTTACTCCTTATTGTTTTTCAAAATCACCTTGATCTTTCATTCAGACTGTAATGCAGTACGTAAGTCATAAGGATTATGTTTCATTCAACCAATTTTCATTTTTACATTCCTTTTTTCTTTTTGAAAAATAGCGCTCCCATAAAGAGCGCTATTTTTCTGCCTGCTACCTGTCCCTCCCCATATGTAACCCGCGTTGTAAGTAACCCTCTCTATAGTAAATAGTTAAGGTAGCGCCGCACAACCTCCTCTCCCAAGGTTGTATGATGCTCAGGATACGGCTTCATTTTTGTTTGCGGCGCTGCCATTTTTTCATCATCTTTGCGCTGTCAGATGTTTCGTAAGAAATTGAACTTAACGTATTAATTAACTTCTTCACGCTTAATTAAAGCTTATTCTGCTCCAGACGCCGTGCTCCCCGCACGGCGTCTCTCCTTTTAGGCACATTCCCCCAAACAAAAGCTCAAACCAAAATACGGCCGTTGCAGTTGTCATCGTCAATGTGTGACTTTTGTTCTTGCTGGACAGTTACCCTGAACGGTACCATGCTAACATAGCTGTTGGCCAAAGTGGCTCAAGCAAACACAGAACCGCCAGCACAAACGCGTACAGGAGATTATTCCATGAAGAAAGAGTTGGTTCGTAACTGGATGACCCAGGATGTCATTACAGTGAAACCCGAAACGTCCCTCCCCGAAGCCCATCAAATCATGATGGATGAGGAAATTCGCCGTCTGCCGGTAGTAGATGATGAAAACAATTTGGTGGGGATTGTTACCCTGGGTGATGTGCGCGGTGCCCAACCCTCGCCTGCCACATCTTTGAGCATTTGGGAGCTAAATTATCTGCTATCTAGCCTGTCTGTTGAAAAAATCATGACCCCGCAGCCCATGACCATTGATCCCGATGCCACCATTGGCAATGCCGCTCGCACGATGTTGGAACATCGCGTAAGCGGATTACCAGTTGTAGGCAAGGATGGCAAGCTGGCGGGCATTATCACCGAGTCTGACATTTTTAGCATGGTTGTTATTCACGAATGGAGCGAGGGCGAAGCTGAAGCAGCATGATGTTGCTGTAAGCTGCGTACTCGCAGTTCCTTTTTGCGCAACGCCTTGATCCCACTCACTGCGGCCTGGGCGGCAGACATCGTTGAAATGAGCAAAATGTTGTGCCGAATCGCTGCCGCCCGCAGCGCCGCCTGATCCTCATGCGCTTGTTGACCCAACGGCGTATTGATGATCAACTGAACCCCACCTGACGAGATGAGCCGGACTGTATTTAAGCCCGGCTCACTTGCTTTTGGCACCAATGTTACCGGCAAGTTCACCTGTTCCAGTGTTACGGCCGTTCCCTCTGTCGCGTACAATTTAAATCCCATCCGATGCAAATCACGCGCAATCTTGAGGGCAGTTGATTTGTCAAAATCATTCACGGTAATAAGCACAGCGCCGGTTAATGGCAGCGGTGTTCCCACGGCCAGCTGCGACTTGGCAAAGGCATGGCCAAATTGGGAGGCATGCCCCATCACTTCACCCGTGCTGCGCATTTCTGGCCCCAGACGCGTGTCCGCACCGGGGAGCTTGTTAAAAGGCAGCACCGCTTCCTTCACAAAGAAGCCATCAATCGGGGGCATGTGCGTAAAATTCAGCTCTGCCAGTTGGCAGCCTGCCTGCACCTGAGCCGCAATACGAGCCACAGGCAACCCCGTGGCTTTACTGACAAAGGGTACAGTTCGGCTGGCCCGCGGATTGACCTCAATGACGTACACCACATCATCCTTAATGGCAAATTGCACGTTCATTAAGCCCCGCACATTCAGAGCCAACCCCAACTTTTCTGTGTAATCCTGAATGATGCTCAGGTGATAGAGGCTGATTTTATAGGGCGGCAGCACACAGGCGCTGTCGCCTGAATGGATGCCCGCCTCTTCAATGTGCTGCATCACGCCAGCCATCACCACCCGTTCGCCATCAGCTACCGCATCTACATCCACCTCAAACGCATCTTCAATAAACTGGTCAATGAGCACTGGATTGCCAGGAGAGACTCGTGCCGCCTCGGCCAAAAAGCTGCGCAGCGAATCGTCATCGTAAGCGATGGCCATAGCCCGACCGCCCAGCACAAAAGACGGCCGTACCAGCACCGGATAGCCAATCTCATGAACCACTTCCAGCGCCTCTTCCATCGAGTTAGCCAGGCCCCACGCCGGATGGTCGATTTCCAGCCTATGCAGCAAATCGCCAAAACGGCCGCGCGCTTCAGCCAGGTCAATACTGTCGGGCGGCGTGCCCCAAATAGGCACCCCGGCAGCGGCCAAACCAGCCGTCAGATTGATGGGCGTCTGACCGCCAAACTGCACAATCACCCCTTCTGGCTGCTCCAAATCAACAATGTTCAGCACATCTTCCAGAGTAAGCGATTCAAAGTAGAGGCGATCGGCCGTATCGTAATCGGTGCTAACCGTTTCCGGGTTACAGTTCACCATAATGGTTTCGTACCCCAGCTCTCGCAGAGCCCAACACGCCTGTACGCAGCAGTAATCAAACTCGATACCCTGGCCAATCCGATTTGGCCCGCCACCTAAAATCATCACTTTTTTGCGATTCGTTGGATCGGCTTCGCAGGCAGATTCATAAGTGGAATACAGGTAAGGCGTGTGTGCTTCAAATTCAGCCGCACAGGTATCAACGCGGTAGTAAACGGGGGTGATGCCCAGCGCCAAACGTTTTTGGCGTACGGCCGTTTCCGACCATCCCAACGCCTTAGCAATTACCACATCAGAAAAACCGTGCCGCTTTGCCTGACGCAGTAAGGGTGCCAACGCCGCATCTTCTGGCTGCGAGCCCAAAGCGATCAATTCTGCTTCAATTTCCAAAATCTCTTGCAACTGCACCACAAACCAGGGATCGATGGCTGTTTCGGCAATAATTTCCTGAGAGGAACGGCCGTTTCCCATCGCCACCGCCATCTGAAACAGTCGCTGTGCCGTAGGCACGCTTAATGCCGCCTCTGACGACTGCTCGGCTAAGGCCTGGCTGAAGCCCGGAATGCCGATGTCCAGCCCGCGAATTGCTTTGTTCAGCGCTTCGGTGAAGGTACGGCCGATGGCCATCACCTCACCCACGCTCTTCATCTGCGGGCCAAGCGTGGCGTCCACGCCGGGGAATTTCTCAAAGTTCCAGCGTGGAATTTTGACCACGCAATAATCAATACTTGGCTCAAAGCTAGCCGGCGTCACGCGCGTAATGTCGTTGGGAATCTCGTCCAGCGTGTAGCCCACCGCCAGCAGTGCGGCAATCTTGGCAATGGGAAAACCCGTCGCCTTACTGGCCAACGCCGACGAACGAGAAACGCGCGGATTCATCTCGATGACAATCACCTCGCCATTTTCGGGATTCACCGCAAACTGCACGTTGCTACCGCCCGTCTCCACACCGACAGCGCGCATAATTGTTTTGGCCAGGTCACGCAAATATTGATATTCCTTGTCGGTTAGCGTTTGCGCAGGAGCCACCGTGATGCTGTCGCCGGTATGCACCCCCATCGGGTCCACATTTTCGATGGAGCAGACCACCACAAAGTTGTCGGCCTTGTCGCGCATCACTTCCAGTTCGTACTCCTTCCAGCCCAGCAGCGACCGTTCGATGAGTACCTCGTTGACGGGGCTAGAGCGCAAGCCGTGTTGGACAACAGCCTCAAACTGCTCTCGCGAATAAGCCACACCGCCGCCTGTGCCGCCCAGCGTAAATGAGGCCCGCACCAGCATCGGGAAACCAATTTCATCGACCACGGCTTCGGCTTCTTCCAGCGAATGCACAAAATGGCTCACTGGAACAGGCACGCCCGCCTCAATCATCGCCTGCTTAAACTTGGAGCGATCTTCAGCCAGCCGAATCGCGCGCAGATCAGCGCCAATGAGTTGCACGCCATACTTGTCCAAAATGCCAGATTCAGCCAGCTCTACGGCCAGATTCAGGCCGGTTTGGCCACCTACGGTGGGCAGCACCGCATCTGGTTGTTCCGCAATTATGATTTTTTCAACGAGTTCGGCCGTCAGCGGCTCAATATAGGTCGCATCGGCAAATTCGGGGTCAGTCATGATGGTTGCCGGATTGGAGTTGACCAAAACGACGCGGTACCCTTCGCGGCGCAGCACCTTACACGCCTGCACGCCGGAGTAATCAAATTCACACCCTTGCCCAATCACAATCGGGCCAGAGCCAAGAATCAATATCGTTTTTATATCAGTTCGTTTACCCATGGGTCTCCATTTATTGCTTTAACTATCAACTTACCAATTTTGAAGCGTAAGCGCTCGCCTTGATCTAAACGTGCTTGTAGAGCCAGCAACTTGTCTAAATGTGTGTCTACGGAAAAATTCTCTACCAACCAGGGGACAGCCTTCAAATAGTAGACCAAAGCGCCAATGTCATAGAAAGTGAGGGTGCCGGTCCAGCTTTCGGCCATTTGCAGGTGCAAGTTGGTCTCACGAAAAAGTTTATCTAATGTGTATTTGAGATTGAAATATGGCCATTGCGGTGTTCCGCCCATAAAGCCAATGAGATCTTGCAGCCAACGGCCGTTCACCTGCTGCGTTAAAAAAGTGCCACCCGGCTGCAAAATGCGCTCGACTTCGGCCAGGTTGTAAGCAGTGTGGCGGCTAATCACCAGATCAAAACTGTTGTCGGGGAAAGGTAACGGCCGTATCTCATCACTGGCCACATTCACCACCTCCACACCAAAAGGCTTTAGCCGTTCTGAGGCCAGCAAGAAGTTAGGCTCCCACTCCTCGGTAGCCACAGTTGTCGCTGGCCACAAATCTTGCAACTTCAGCAACCGCTCACCGCCCCCTGTGCCCAAGTCCAGCAATGAATCGGCTTGGGGCAAGCATTCCCGCACCATTGCCATATATGACCAGGGCGGTTTTTCTTCGTGCCAACGGCCGTGTACATGCGAAAAATCCCAACCCTGAAATGGCGCTCGTTCTTCCTCTTTCCAGAACGAAATCAAAGCATCCCGTTCCATCCCTACGCCTCTTGCATCATTTGCACAAAACGCTCAAAGAGTTCATCAGAATCATGGGGTCCAGGAGAGCTTTCCGGGTGATACTGCACGGAGTACGCTTTGTGTTCTGGCGCAATAAGTCCTTCGCAGCAGTTGTCATTGAGGTTAAGGTGGGAAACCGTGACGTTGGCGGGCAAGGTGCTGGCATCGACGGCAAAACCATGGTTATGGCTAGAAATCTGCACCTCGTCAGTGGCCGTCACCTGCACCGGCTGGTTACCCCCGCGATGTCCAAACTTGAGCTTGTACGTTTCTGCGCCCAGCGCCAGCCCCAAAATTTGGTGCCCCAGGCAAATGCCAAAAATCGGTTTTTGGCCCAACAGTTCCCGCACCGATTCAACGGCATAATCGCATGCTGCCGGATCGCCAGGACCGTTTGAGAGAAAAACGCCGTCCGGGTTCAAAGCCAACACGTCTGCGGCTGAAGTTGTGGCAGGCACCACCGTCACCCGGCAGCCCTGCGCCCCCAGCAGCCGCAAAATATTCCGCTTAATGCCAAAATCATACGCCACCACATGATACTGCTTACCGATCACTGACGACTGATTACTGATGTCCGGCTGCCACCAATCTTGCGCCTCGGCCCAATGATACGGCTCCGCACAGCTCACCTCGCGGGCCAGATCCAGGCCATTCATATCGCGGGCGGCGCGGGCCAGGGCCAGCACTTCCTCCGGTTCGACTGTGGCGCTGGAAATAGCGGCCCGCATCGCACCGTGAGTACGAATGTAGTGCACCAAAGCGCGGGTATCCACATCGGTGATGGCTACGACGCCGCGCTCGGCCAGATAATCGGGTAGTGGCTGGCGAGAGCGCCAGTTGCTGACGATGGGGCTTAATTGGCGGATGATCAGCCCAGCAGCCCAAACGCGGCTGCTCTCGTCATCTTCCGGCGTCGTGCCAATGTTGCCGATGTGGGGCATAGTCATGGTGATCAGTTGGCCGTGGTAGGAGGGATCGGTGAGGATTTCCTGGTAGCCAGTAAGGCTGGTGTTGAAGACGATTTCGCCGCTAGTTTGACCAATGGCACCAAAGCCAAAACCTGGCCACAAAGTGCCATCTTCTAACGCGAGTAAAGCAGGAACAAGCTTTTGTTGCATCGCATCTCCTCTAAAATGGGACGCAGATGAACGCTGATCAAAGTCGCGTGCTGCGAAATTTGTTGATTTTACTTCACGCTTTCAGCGCTGCTGCGTCATACGCTTAAGTAATTTTCAATGAATATCGTGAATGCCCATTGGGCAAATGAAAATTACTTTCAGGAGAACAAAAAGAGCTAATGAGGGATTTGTTCACAAGTTACTTTTTGTTCTCCACCTAAAAGGTCTGACAAATTCCAAGGTGTTACTTCCAATTTTTCTGCCAGAAGCAGGCAAAACGACTCTAGTCTATCAGACTTTTGCCAAACAGACGCGCCAAAATTACCTGAATTCAGTCTTAAAATTTTGGGCTAATTGACTCGCACCGACGTCAAGCACACAAGTGATCTATTTTGGGCATGTGGGTTGTGGAAAATACGGCCGTTTTATCGTACCGTATCTCAATCATGCCCAAGTTAGGTTACAAACTCCCTGTCGCCATTGTTTTGCTTTTGCTGGCCGCCCTGGCGGGTTTTGTCCACAGCCGCGCCCGGCGGCTGGTGGCCCCACCCCGAAACATCACCCACCAAACGCCCTCCGATTTTGGCATTGCCACATGGGAAGAGGTCACGTTTCGCACAGACGATGGTTTGCAGCTCTCTGGCTGGTACATTCCACCGCAAACGGAAGATGGGGCTGCGCTGATTTATGTGCATGGTCTGGGCAGCAACCGCAGCGCCCTGCTGGATCAGGCAGCGATGCTGGCCGAGCAAGGGTATGGCGCACTGCTGTTTGATTTGCGGGCACACGGCCGTTCTGAAGGCGAAAAAAGCAGTTGGGGTCTAACCGAAGTGGCTGACGTACAGGCGGCGCTGGCCTTTTTGCAAAGGCAAACGGCCGTTAACCCCAACAAAATTGGCATCATCGGGCATTCAATGGGCGGGGCCATTGCCATTCGGGCGGCGGCCCAACTGCCAGAGCTGCGGCTGGTGGTGGCCGAAAGTGCCTATACGAATTTTGCTAACAATACGCGACGATTAACCGTCTCCTTTGCGCGCCTGCCCGAGTGGACAGCGCCGCTGATTATGCCTTGGGCAGAGTGGATTGCCGGTGTAGACAGCCGCCAACTCGCGCCGTTGCAAGAAGTAGCTTCCCTGTCGCCCCGCCCCAGCCTGTTTATTCAGGGCGGGCATGACAAAACAGTACACGTGAGCAACGGCTCGACGCTGTACGATACGGCCGTTTCCCCCAAAGAACGCCTGCTCATCCCCGAAGCGGGCCACAACAATCTCTTTGAAACCGATCCTGAACTGATGAGCAAGCGGCTGCGACGCTTCCTGGCCCAAAACTTGCGCGAGTAATCCGTCAAACTCAGCTTAGCCAGGCCACAATCCATTGCGAAATTGGGCAATTGTGTCAAAATCGTTTTATGGACGAACGGCCGTCTACCATTCCAGCTGAAGACAAAGTGATTATCAAACTGCGGCTGCGCCTGCCGGTCATTTCCTTTCTGTTTTTGCTGGTAGCCGCTTTGCTGCTGCCCAACCAGGTTTGGAACACCTTGCTCATTGGCCTGGGCGGATTGTTTTTAGTGGGGTATGTGTGGGTGCGACAGTTAGCCAAACATCTGCACGGCAGTCGCCAGCTGCGGTATGGTTGGGTGGCTGTGGGCGACCGGCTGGAAGAGCGATTTGACCTGTTCAACGACAGTTTCATCCCCGCTTTGTGGGTGGAGATCATTGATTACACCAACATTCCCGGTTACCGAACGGCCGTTGTGCGCAGCGTACCGGCCCAAAGCAGCGATCATTGGCGGGAAACGGCCGTTTGCCAGCAGCGGGGCATGTTTTCCCTGGGACCGTGGGCCATCCGCAGCAGCGACCCCTTTGGCCTGTTCCAAATGACTCGCTTCTACACCCAAACCGAAGAAATCATCATTCATCCGCCAATCCATGGCCAGCTCCCGATTCCACTGCCCACAGGCACCAGCAGCGGGCAGGCGCGGGTGCGGCAGCGCAGCTGGCAGGCCACCACCAATGCCGCTTCCGTGCGCGATTACCAAATCGGCGATCCCCAACGCTGGATTCATTGGCCCATTTCGGCCCACAAAAACAGCCTATACGTACGCGAATTTGATCAAGACGCCACGGGCGACATCTGGATTTTGCTGGATTGTGAGGCAGCGGTACAGCTGGGCAGCGGTGCCGAACGCACGATTGAGCAGGCGGTGCTGTTGGGCGCCTCGCTGGCGGCACGGGCCGTGCGGCAGAATCGGGCGGTGGGGCTGGCAGGATACGGCCGTTCGCCCCAAATTGTGCACACGGGCAGCGGTCAGGGGCAGCAATGGCGCATTCTGCGGGCATTGGCCCTGCTAGATGCCGATGGCGCAACCGATCTGCAAACGGCGCTGTTTGATTTAGGGCGCATTACCAAACGGGGCACGGCCGTTATCATTATCACACCCAGCGGCAGTGGCGGTTGGCTGCCAGAGCTGGCCCGGCTGGTACAGCGCGGCGTAGAAAGCAACGTGGTTTTGCTGGATCGGCAAAGTTTCGGCGGTGAAGAAAACAGCGAGGGGTTGGCAACGGCCGTACGACAGTTGGGTTTTCCTTGCCAGGTCATTCGTCAAGGTGAAATTGGCACACCACTGGAAGAACAACAGCGGCGCGGCTTCTGGGAATTCCGCGTCAGCGGCACGGGGAAGGTCGTGGCGGTGAAAACGCCAGCAGCACGATGAAAACAAGTAATTGGGTAATTGAATTTGCCTGATTACCAAATTACAGGAACAACAACGATGACTCAATTTAAAGACAAAGTGGTAATGGTGACGGGCGCGTCGGGCAATTTGGGCAGCGCGGTCACGAGGGCGTTTGTCGATGCAGGAGCCAATCTGGCGCTGATCGACCGGCAGCCGGAGCGGCTGGCGGAACGCTTTCCCGAGTTGGTGTCGGAATCAGAACGATTCCTTACAGAAAATGCGGATTTAACGAGCGAAACGGCGGTTACGGCCGTTGTCGAAAAAATCATTGAAAAGTTTGGCCGAATTGACGTGCTGGTGCACACGGTTGGCGGCTTCTTTTCTGGGCCACCGCTGCATGAAACACCGTTGGACAAGCTGGAATTCATGCTGACAATCAATGCCAAAACGACGTTCATTACCAACCAGGCCGTTCTAAAAAAGATGGTGCCCCAAGGCAGCGGCAAAATTATCAACATTGCGGCCCGGCCCGCTTTTCAAGGCAACAAAAATATGTCGGCTTACAGTGCGGCCAAAGCGGCCGTTTTGCGATTGACTGAAAGCGCAGCGGCCGAGGTGAAATCAGCAGGCATCAACGTCAACGCTATTATTCCGGGCACCATCGACACGCCACAAAACCGGGAAGCAATGCCCAACGCCAATGCGGACAATTGGGTCCAGCCCGAATCGCTGGCCGACGTGATTCTCTTCCTGGCCTCCCCGGCCGCCCGAGACATTCACGGCGCAGCTATACCAGTTTTCGGGAAATCATAAGTTCAGTTTGCGGTAAGCCGTGAACAATATTCAACAATCAAAATCTAGCCTGGGGTTTCGGCCTCAGGACCACAAAAGGAATGCAGCATGACAACAAAGAAAACGGCCGTCATCACAGCGGCAGGCAAAGGGATGGGAGCCGCCATCGCGCGTGAACTGGCCAGCGCTGGCTACAATCTGGCGCTTCTCTCAGCCTCTGGCGGCGCAGAAGCGGTGGCCGAGGAGTTGGGTGGCTTTGGCCTGACAGGTTCGGTCACCAGCAGCGCTGATTTGCAAAAACTGGTGGATACGGCACTGGAGCGATACGGCCGTATCGACGCCGTCGTCAACAACACAGGCCACCCACCCAAAGGCCAAATCCTGGAAATCCCCGATGAAGATTGGCACACGGGGCTCGATTTGGTAATGCTAAACGTGGCCCGCATGGCCCGACTGGTCACGCCAATCATGATCGCGCAGGGTGGCGGAGCGATTGTTAATATTTCCACCTACGCCGCCTTTGAGCCAGAGGCGACTTTTCCCGTCAGTTCTACGCTGCGGGCGGCGCTGGCCAGCTACACCAAGCTGTACGCCGATGAATACGCCAGCCAGGGCATCCGCATGAACAACGTCTTGCCCGGCTTCATCGACAGCTACCCGGAGACCGAGGAAAATCGCCAGCGTATTCCGGCGGGACGATACGGCACCGTGGCCGAAATTGCCCAAACGGTTCGCTTCTTGCTTTCCGACGGCGCGGGCTACATTACCGGGCAAAACATCCGCGTAGATGGCGGCATTACCCGGTCGGTTTAGAGGGGTAATTGGGTATTAGGTAATTGAGTAATTCACCGAATTGCCCAATTACTCAATTACCATCTTCCACATCAATAGAGGAACACATTGCATGACTAACCAATATTACGACGTTATTTTTGCGGGCGCGGGCGTGATGGGCTGCGCCATTGCCACCCATCTGCTACAGCGCGACAATCAGCTCAAAATCGCTCTCATCGAAAAAGATTTAACCTACCGCTACTCCTCCACCGTTTTGTCAGACGGCAACAGCCGCGTGCAGTTTAACGTGAAAGAAAACATCCAGATGTCGCTGTACGCTCTGGAAGTGCTGAAAACATTTGCCGAAGATATGACGGTGGCTGGCGAGGTGCCGGATGTCGCTTTTCGGCAGCAAGGCAACCTGTTCCTCACGGACGAAGCAGGCCGCGCCGAAGTGGAGGCCGGGCTGGCTTTGCAGCAAAGTCTGGGCTGCAATGTTTCCTGGCTGACGCCAAGTGAAGCAAAAGAAATCTATCCACTTTTGAACGTGGCGGATGGCTTGTTTGTGGGGGCTACATTTGGCCGCGACGACGGCACGATGCTGCCCCAGGCGGTGCTTGAAGCATACAAAAAGAAAGCGGTGGCTTTGGGTGCAGAACTGATCGAGGCGGAGGTAACGGCCGTTCACCACCAAAACGGTCAGGTCACCGGCGTCCAGCTCAAAAGCGGCGAGGTGCTACAGGCAGGCATCGTGGTCAACAGTGCGGGAGCGTGGGGCACCCAGCTGGCCAAAACTTGTGGCGTGGAGATTCCTATGGAGCCCGTGATGCGGCAGGTTTATATTGTGGAAACGGCCGTACAGCCCGAAAAAGTCCTCCCACTGCTGCTGCTGCCGTCTGGCACCTACATCATTCATGAAGGGCATGGCGTTTTTATGACCGCCCACTCGTTCGCCGACGATCCCATAACGACAACCGACTTTAGCTGGCAGCGCCACAAATTTGAGGATCGCATCTGGCCGGAGCTAGCAGAATTTATGCCCGCTTTTGACTCGCTGCGCGTGGTGGACGGCTGGGCTGGCCTGTACGCCGTCAACACCTTCGACGGCAATGCCATTTTGGGCGAATGGCCAGAACTGCGGGGCTTTTACCTGGTGAATGGCTTCTCCGGGCACGGCTTCCAGCAGTGTCACGCCGTAGGCCGCTATCTGGCAGAATGTATCCTGGGTCAGCCGCCTACACTGGATCTCTCCATCTTTTCGCCGCGACGCATCCTGGAAAATGCGCCGGTCTTTGAGAATAAGCAGAAAATCATTTAGCCAGGGAAACAGATCCTGGCAATTGCAGCCTGGGGCTTCGGCCCCAGGTCCCCCTAACAAATGGCACGTGCCGTTGATTTGGTAATCCAGCGAATAAAACCGCGAGAGGGCTGGCTGCCCCTGTTACTGCTGGCGGCCATTGTGGGCTGCGTCATTACGGCCGTTCTCGAAGTTGCCTGGGTGCCGGATGATGGCGTGGTGATTCCCGCAGCGCTGGGCGGCTTTTTGCTGGGCACGATTCTGGCGAAACGGCCGCTTTCCCCCATAAGTGCCTGGATTTTGATTACCCTCTATGGTGTGGCAATTCCTCTCATTGGCACCGCCCAGCTTTGGCCTACCTGGTCAGCCTGGCTGGGAGGCTGGGCATCGCTACGGCCGTATTGGCTGCAAAACGGGGCGCTGTTTCTGGATCGGATGGGTAGTTGGGGAACGGCCGTATTCAGCAACCAAAGCAGCCAGGAAACCATCGCCTTTACCCTCGGCCTGGCCTTGCTCAGCTACTTTTTAACCGCCTTTGCCAGCTGGCAACTGTTCCGACAACATCGGCCACTGCCGGGCCTTCTAGCCCTGGGACTAGGGCTGGCATTTAACGGTTATTTTGGCGGCGGGCAAATCTGGTGGCTGGCCACGTTTGTCGGCCTGACCGCTTTATTGACGGCCATGATGCACCACTTTGCCCTTACCGAAGCGTGGGACAAACACCAGGTCGATTATTCGGGTGAGCTGCGTATGGATCTTTTGCTGCACGCTTCAGCCATTGCCGCCATTTTGCTGGTGCTGGCATTGACATTGCCCAGCTTCAGCATCCGGCGGCTGGTGCAGCGCTTCCAGGCCCAGCCGGTGGTGCAGCAAACCGAAGCAGCGCTAGAGCGTGCGTTTGGCGGGGTGGAAAACCGTGCCGGTGGCCAGCCTAGCGGTCCCGATGGCGTGGGCGGCAGTGGTATTCTGCCCCGCAGCTTTTTGCTGGATGCGCCGCCAGAACTGGCCGAAACCGTGGTAATGACGGCCGTTGTGCAAAGCGAGGCCAACCTGACGGGGCTGCATTGGCGCGCCTTGAGCTACGACGTGTACACCGGACGGGGCTGGGCCTTGTCTGAAGAGCGCACCGAACCATTGGACGCCGACACCGCCATCGCTTTACCAGCCGTTGAGGCAGCGGCTACCGTCAGCCAAACCGTTCATTGGGTGCTGGATAAGCGGCTGACCCGCTACACGCTTGGCCTGCCCCAACAGCTTGAGCAAGAGGCCACGGTCTTCTGGCGAGGGCAAACAGATTTGGTGCGGATCAACAGCGCCAACACGGTGTATACGGCCGTTTCCCAAGTTTCACAGGCGACCCCAACCATGCTGCGCGGAACGGCCGTGGCCGATGTACCCCCCGCCCTTCTGGCGCGCTACACACGCCTGCCCGACAGCATTCCCCAACGGGTGTTGGATCTGGCGACCGAAATTGCTGACAACCAAAGCAATCCGTACGATCAGGCGCACGCCATCGAGCAATTTTTGCGCCAATATCCGTACTCGCTGGAAGTGCAAACGCCACCGCGCGAGGTTGACCCGGTGGACCACTTTTTATTTGAACAGCGGGCCGGTTACTGCGATTTCTATGCATCGGCGATGGTGGTGCTGGCACGGGCTGTGGGCTTGCCTGCTCGGCTGGCCGTTGGCTATCTGGCCCAGCCCACGGATGAAAACGGGGTCCAAACCGTGTACCAGATCAATGGCCATTCCTGGGCAGAGGTTTATTTTGCCGAGTATGGCTGGGTTGAATTTGAGCCTACGCCCGCTTTTGTCTCACCACACGCTTTTTCGGAGCCATCCCCCACATTTGGCACCCAGATGCCCGACTTTGCCGAATCCCAGCCGCTGGAAATCCCCCCCATCCCACCGGAAGAAAGTGAGGAACGGCCGTTTCCCTGGGCACTCGTCCTGGCAGCAGCGGGGCTTTTCGGGCTTGTTTACGCCTGGTGGCGGCGGGGGCAGCTGCCAGCCGGGGCGGATGCAGTGATCTGGAGCTACGGCCGTTTAGAGGACACGGCCGTAAAGCTGGGCCAAGGCCCCCAGCCGAGCCAGACACCGCAGGAATTTCTGGCGATGCTGCAAACTGCACTGAGTCATTTTGGACAATCCCCTCGGCTGGCGCGGCAAATCGAACGGCTGCGTCCGCACCTTACTCAGCTCACCAACCTGTACATGCAGCGGCGCTACGCAGGTGATGCTGAATCAGGGCGGATTAAGGCATGGCAAAGTTGGCAACAGGTGAAACGGCCGTTGTTTTTACTGCGTATCGTCAGAATGTTTGCCAACTGGAAACAGTAAGATGCTTAGGTTGACTTTTAAATTCAACGCTTAGATCACCGTTCTTGCCCATGAAAAAATTGCCCTACATTCTACGATTCTTACTGCCCCCACTAAAAGAATTCTCCCCAACTGCTGCAACTGGCGACATCCTCGCCTATGTACGGGAGCGCGTGGTTATCTTGCTCATTCGGGCCTGTATTATGCTGGGGTTCCCGGCCGTGTTGATTGGTTCCATTGCCGCCTGGCAATCACAAAACTGGTTCTCCATCATAATCGGTAATATCGCTTATTTCACCGTGGTCTTAATGGGTCTAAATAAACGGGTTCATTACCGTACCCAAAGCTATGCCCTGGTGGGCGTGGCTTATCTCTATCTTTTTGGACATTTATACACGGAACTCAGCGTATTCACGCTGGTGCCATTGTTTTCATTTGTGGTCATGACTACGCTATTGCTAGGAAGGCGCGGCGGGCTGACAGCGCTTTTAATCAGCCTGTTCTCGATTTTGATCATGAATTTACGTTTTGATGCCGGCGCCACCGAGCCTGTAGCCGGGCTCGAACCTTTTTCCAGCTCTTTCTGGCAGATTGCCGCCATCTACGTAGATTGGTTGTTTTACACCGGCATCTTTTTGCTGGTGATCTGGTATTTTTTTGATGGGTTTGCCATCGCCTGGAAACGAGAAACAGAAGCATTGTCTCTGCTGGCGGCAGAAAGAAATCGACTGACTGAGGCCTTTGCCCGGGAACAAAAACTGCTGGAAGAACTCAACCAGGCGCACGAGCGCGAAATTGAGTTAAGCCGGATGAAATCCCAAATTATCACAACCGTTTCTCATGAGTTCCGCACCCCGCTTACGGTCATCAGCAACTCGGTTGAACTGCTAACCCGCTTTGCCGATAGTTTCGATGAGGCCAAACAGCAAACCATCCACAAACGAATTGATGATTCTATTGATTATCTCACCGAGCTGCTTCGGGATGCTTCATTGGTAAATAAGGCTTACTCTCAGGGGTTTCAGGCAAATATAGATTCCATTCCCTTTAATGCGCTGAGTCAACGGCTCAAAAAGGATTTGCTGCACAAGACGCACGATCCGCAAAATGTTTCTTTTGAATATGATGAGGCAGATGACACGGCCGTTTGCCTGGACTATGACTTCACCTATCGTTCTATCCACATTTTTCTGACCAATGCCCTGCAATATTCGCCTAAAGCAAGCCCCGTCACGGTTAAGCTCCAGCGCAACGACCAGTTAACAATCTCGGTAACCGACGCCGGTATTGGCATCACCCCCGAAGCAATGGGGCAAATTTGGGAGCTGTTTTACCGGGCCGACAATGCGCTGGACAAACAGGGCATGGGTCTGGGCTTGTATCTGGCCAAGCGGCTGGCACAGGCAATGGATGGCACGGTTACGGCCGTTTCCCCCGGACTTAACCAGGGCAGCACCTTCACGCTTTACATCCCCCAGCAAAAATCACTCAATTCGGCCTAAAATCGACAGGCACTATCTCAAAAATTTGTTAACCAGTTGATTGCTTTTACGTGAGCGAATAATTTACAATGCGCGCTATCGCTGTTCCGCATCATAAATTTTGCTGATTTAAGGAACGAATATTCACTTCAACTGGAGGCAAATCCCTCATGCTAGAAAGCTTTGACTGTCCCAATTGTCAGGCCTCACTCGACTATGACGCCCAAACAACGGCCGTTACGGTGCGCTGTCCCTATTGCAGCAGCACGGTCATTGTGCCCGATTCCTTACGCAACCAGCCTCGTCAAAGTGGCCAATCCCGTGAAGTGTTGGCCGAGGTTGTCCGATTGACCCAAAACGGCCGTAAAATCGAGGCCATCAAACTATTCCGCGAAACCTTTAATGTCAGCCTCAAAGAAGCCAAAGAAGTTGTAGATGCCGTGGGCCGCCATGAAAACATCCTGCTCGGCGGCACCGATTTTCACACCGAATCCGTCACCGTTACCTCTTACAACACCGCACCCACCGTCCAAACCAGCAGCGGACGTGGCTGCGTGCTGTTTCTTGCGGTGCTGGTGCTCATCGGCATTGGCGCGGGCGCTTACTTCTTTATGCGACCAGCCAGCTTTGATGCGATTGACACCATCACCAACATTACCACCATCACGACCACTATCACCGAGTCTCAAACGGAGACACTCAACGTTGAAGATGAAATCAACACGATCATTTCTACGGTAGAAGCTTCCGTGCCGGGCGTGTCCCAAGTAAATACGGACCCTGACTTTGCCGAAGTTGTACTGAGTATTGGCGGCGAAGAAGGCACCGGCCCCGGCTTTTTTAATGACACGCGCCGACTGGCTGTTGACGGCCAGGGCAATATTTACACAGGGGATTACAGCGGCGGCCGTATTCAGGTTTTTGATGAAAATGGCGAATTTCTGGCTACCTGGAACGCTGGTGAAGACCTGTACATGATTGGCATGACGGTGGACCGCAGTGGCACAGCCTACGTGATCAAGTCAGACACAATAGAAAAATTTAACGGCATGACGGGTGAGTTTTTAGGCACGGTCGCGCTGCCCGGTGGAAGAACCTACTTTAGAACGGCCGCAACCGGCCCCGACGGCAGCGTTTATCTGGTAGCCGATGACCGGCTGGTGCGTCTGGACAACAGCGGCAGCGTGGCCCTGGACATTGCCAATCCATTTGAAAATATTCCCGATTTTGCCACGACGCAAAACGATGCGGCCGTGGACGGGGCCGGAAATATTTATGTACTGGGCAGCGAAACCATTTACAAACTCAATTCACAGGGCCAATTTGTGGATCAAATCGGTAGCAAAGGTGAAGAAGAGGATCAGTTTTTCACTTCGCCCCGCTCTATTGCCGTGGATGGCAAGGGGCGCATTTTTGTGGACGATTTTTGGGGTATCAAGGTGTTTGAGGGAAACGGCCGTTACCTCACCACCCTTGAATCACCCGGCGTCAGCTTTGACATGGTCATCACCGACGACAATGATTTGCTCGTAATGGACCGCAACAGCAACGAAGTGCGCCAGTACCAACTTAACCAGTAAGCGGTAATCGGTATTCCGTAATCGTTAAAAAAAATTACAGCCGATTACGGAATACCGTTCACGGATTACAGATCAATCCCCTGCTTCGGCCTGGGCCTCAAGTTCCGTTTCGGGTTCAGGCTCTGTTTCTTCCTCAATTTCTTGCAGCGTAATACGAAAATAGCCTTCGGCATATTCATACCCAACCCGCTTGCCGGTTTCTGATGCCCATTCGCGCATGCGCTCTTCAGGGTCCCAATCGCCGAGCTGGCTCACATGCTTGCGCAAAGCTGCAATTTTGGTGTCAATGGTTTCTGTGATGTCAATGTACATATTGGCTTCACGGCGGCCAAACGAAATGTAGACGTAATTCACCTTGTGCGGTGCATAGCCTTCCTCAACCAACTCGGGAAAGAGCAGCGGCGAATCACCTGAAGGGAAAACGGCTTCCATCGCCACCTGACCCGCATTACGATGATCGGGGTGGTTAATGTAGCCATCGCTGTAGAAAAATTGAGGATCGCCACAAACCACCACGTTGGGTGTGTACTGGCGAATCAGCCGGACTAACTTTTTGCGCAGTTCGAGGGTGGGCTGCAAACGGCCGTCTGGCTCACCCATAAACAAACAACGCGCCACACCGGCCACTTCAGCGGCCTCGCTCTGTTCCCGACGGCGAATTTCGGCTAACTTTTCGGCCGTCATGCCCTCTTCGCGGCTGCCGATGTTGCCATCGGTCAACACCACGTAGGTCACTTCACTGCCATGCCGCGACCATTTTGCGGCCGTTCCCGCAGAGCCAAACTCAATATCATCGGGGTGAGCAAAAATAAACATGGCGCGAGCCGGAATATACTCATTGGCACTTTTCATTACAGCACCTCCTCCTGGGGAGTGGGCAGCGGCGTCACGGTAAAGCGCCGAAAAGCCTCTGCATAAGCCAGCCCGACCTGCTTGCCCACATTGGCGGCTCGCTCCCGCAGCCGGTCAGAATAATCATTATCTCCCACCTGGCTTTTATGCTCTTTCAACGCCAACAGTTTCGTATCCAACGATTCAGACACATCTTCGTAATGGTTCAATTCCTGATCGGTAGAAACGTAAACAAAATTGACTTTATGCGGCTCGATACCCTCTGCTTCAAATTCCGGGTAGAGCAGGCGCATTTCACAGGTAGGAAAGACGGAATCCAGCGCCGCCCGTGCCGCTGCCCGGTGGTCAGGGTGGTTCAAACGTTCGCCCCGGAAAAACATGTTCGGGTCGCCACATACCACCGCGTTTGGCCTATGCTGGCGGATAAGCTTCACCAAATCTTTGCGTAATTCCAAAGATGGCTCCAACGAACCATCATCATAGCCGAGGAAGATGCAGTGGGTGGCCCCAGCCACTTTGGCCGCTGCGGTTTGCTCTTCCCGACGAATGTGCCCAATTTCCCCACGGGTCATGCCTGGTTCATGGGAGCCAGCATTGCCATCGGTAATAACGACGTAGGTGTTTTCACAACCGTATTTGGCCCATTTTGCGGCCGTTCCGGCTACACTAAACTCAATATCATCCGGATGGGCAAAAATGAACATTGCCCGCTCTGGAACATAGGTGTTACTCATGATTGCTTGTATGCCTCCAATGTAGTTTCTTTCTGTGGTGGATTATACCGGACGCAATTCCGCTTGCGTATGATCAAAAGGACAGATTCAGGAACAATTAGGAAACAAAATGTATCCCTATCTCGTACCAGGACACTATAAACAGAGAGCGTCGGTTGTGCTATACTGGTTATGTCACCCCGCAGCACAAAGCTGGTGCGACCATCGGACCTTGACCAACCCACCTTAATTGCTTCGCTATTCAAGCAAAATTCCAAAGAGATTGGAGCAAGGTCCAAAAACTTTAGGGCAAAAAGAGATACGGCCGTTTTCTAACCATCGCTCCTGTGCTGCTTGTCACCTTTTAATGCCCCGGCCTGAAAGAGAGGAATTCCCTATGACCTGGTTCCAACAGGATGTAGATACTACCCTAGAAGAACTTAACACCAACCCCAAAACTGGCCTTAGCGCCTCTGAAGCACAAAGCCGACTTGAGCAATACGGCTTAAACGAATTAGTAGAAAAAGGCACCAAAAGCCCCTGGCTCATCTTGCTAGACCAGGTGAAGGATGCCATGGTCATCATTTTGATCATTGCCGCCATTGTGTCTGGCTTTTTGGGCGATTTCAAAGACGTGGTCGTCATCCTGGCGATTGTGGTGCTGAACGCCGCTATCGGCTTTTCCCAGGAGTACCGCGCCGAGCAAGCCATCGCCGCGCTGAAAAAGCTGGCGGTCCCCACTGTCAAAGTGCGCCGTGACGGCCACCTGGTAGAAATTTCCGCGCGCGAATTAGTGCCCGGCGATGTGGTTATACTGGAAGCGGGCAATTTGGTACCTGCAGACGCTCGTCTGCTGGAGAGCATCAACCTCAAAGTGGAAGAAGCCGCCCTCACCGGTGAATCAGAACCCGTAGACAAGATCATCGACCCCATCGAAAAAGCAGAGCTGCCCATTGGCGACCGCAAGAACATGGTGTTTATGGGTACAGTGATCACCTATGGCCGCGGAACGGCCGTAATCACCGAAACCGGCATGAACACCGAACTGGGCAATATCGCCGAGCTGATCCAGGGCGTAGAGCAAGAACAAACGCCACTCCAGCGTCGCCTGGATGACCTGGGCAAAAAGCTGGCCTGGGTTGCCTTGGGTATCGTGGGCGTTGTGGTCATCACCGGCTTCCTCCTCCGCGATCCGAATCAGGAACTCATTGAAACGCTTGAAGTCTTGTTCCTGACCGGCATCAGCATGGCCGTAGCGGCCGTTCCTGAAGGACTGCCTGCCGTCGTCACCATTACGCTGGCGCTGGGTTCACAGCGCATGCTCAAGCGCAACGCCCTCATCCGCAAGCTACCTGCCGTAGAAACACTTGGCTCTGTCACCGTCATCTGCTCCGACAAAACCGGTACGCTCACCGAAAACAAAATGACCGTCACCGTGCTGGATGTCACCGACCACACTGAAACGATTGAAACCCTGCGCGATGCCAAAGGTGCCATCATCAATGCTGAGCTTAAACCCGATCTGGACGCCCATCGCCGCGCCCAAAGCTTGCTGCTTAAGGCTGGCGCGCTGTGCAATGATGCGGTTCTGGAAACAGATGATGGTGGCGTCGAGCGGGCTATCGGCGACCCGACTGAGGGTGCTTTGGTGGTAGCAGCCGCAACGCTAGGCTACCGCAAAGCGGAATTGGAAGAGCGCTGGCCACGTGTCGCAGAAATCCCGTTCACCTCAGAACGCAAGCGCATGACCACCATCCACAAAGTGAAGGTGGAAGAAGATGATACGGATGCGCCCTGGGATGCCTCGGATTACGTCGCGTTTTCTAAAGGGGCCGTAGACAGCTTGCTAGAGATTTCTGACCGCATTTGGACAGGCAAACAAGACGAGTTTGTGCCGCTGGATGAAGCATGGCGAGAGCGTATTCTGGAAGGCAACGCACGGATGGCTAGCGAAGGGCAGCGCGTCCTGGCTCTGGCTTTCCGGCCGCTAGACAATGTTGATGAGCCACGCGAAAAGAACGCCATTCTCATCGGGTTGGTCGGCATGATTGACCCGCCACGACCTGAGGTAAAAACGGCCGTTGCCATTGCCAAAGAAGCAGGCATCCGCCCCGTCATGATAACCGGCGACCATCCCCTCACCGCGCAAAACATCGCCAAAGATTTGGACATCACCCAAAATGATACGAATCTGACGGGCTATGAGCTGGCCCGCATGGACACACCTGCCCTGGAGAAACAAGTCGAAGACATTTCCGTTTACGCTCGTGTTTCCCCAGAACACAAGCTCAACATTGTGGAAGCGCTGCAAGACAAAGGCCACATCGTGGCCATGACGGGCGATGGCGTCAACGATGCCCCTGCCCTCAAGCGCGCCGATATTGGCGTGGCCATGGGCATTACCGGCACCGATGTCTCCAAAGAAGCCGCCGATATGGTGCTGCTGGATGACAACTTTGCCACCATCGTGGCCGCCGTAGAAGAAGGGCGCAAAATCTTCGACAACATTCGCAAGTTTGTGAAGTATACCCTCTCCAGCAACACGGGTGAGCTTTTTGTCATGCTCATCGGCCCGTTCCTGGGCATGCCGCTGCCGCTGCTGCCGCTGCAAATCTTGTGGATCAATCTGGTCACAGACGGTCTGCCCGGACTGGCTTTGGCCGTGGAGGATGGCGAGCGGGGCATCATGAAACGCTCTCCCTTCCACCCCAAAGAGAGCATTTTCAGCCGGGGCATGGGTAAACAAATCCTGTGGATTGGCTTCTTGATGGGGCTGGTTTCTTTGGGAATTGGCTACGTCTACTGGCTGCGAGATCCCAATGGCCCGTGGCAAACGATGGTGTTCACCACGCTGACGCTGGCCCAAATGGGCAATGCGCTAGCCACTCGTTCCAACGTTGATTCCATTTTCAAGATAGGCTTCTTCTCCAACCGCTTAATGCTGGTGGCGGTGCTCACCACCTTCTTGCTGCAAATGGCGCTCATCTACATGCCGTTTTTGCAAGATTTCTTCAGCACCGAGGCACTGTCGCTGACAGACCTGCTTATTGCTTTGGTTACCAGCCTCGTCGTCTTTGTCGCGGTAGAGCTTTCAAAATTTTTCAATAGAAGCTCTGAATAGAGCGCGAATTTGAGACATTGAAAAAAGGCCCGCTTCCTGGCAACAAGAAGCGGGCCTTTTGTTGTTTACTGCTAATTTCTGTATGACGGGCTGCTAATCAGCAAAAGCTGCGGCAGTTGACAGGCCAAAACCCAAAGGCCACAGCGGTTCGGCATCCGTTGAACCCAACGGAATATCGTTCATTGAACGTGGCCAATGGAAAGAGAGTTTGCCGGTAAACGGCCGTTCCCCAAACAAAACCTCGCCTAACGCACTTGCTTCTGAACCGGGCAGCCAGGCAGCGATAAACGCATCCCACTCAGCCAGCGGCTCCGTCACAATGAGGGGGCGGCCCGAGAATAGCAGCACCACCAGCTTGTCCACACGTTGACGCACGCGCTCCAGCAGCGCCAACTGCTCCGGCGTCAGGTGAAGGTCATACCGGTCACCCATGCCTTCGGCATAAGGTTCTTCTGCCAAAACCACCAACCCCACCTCGGCCCGGGTAGTTTGCTCACTGGCCGGATCGTAGATAACGGCCGTATCCTCAGCCGCTTCACGAATGCCTTCCAAAAGGGTGCTGCCCTTGGTAATTGGCCCTGGCGCACCCATCCAGCTGATCGTCCAGCCGCCACATTGGTAGCCGATGTCGTCTGCGGGCGTACCAGCCACCAACAAACGGGGCAGCGTCTTGGGAAATGGCAGCAGATTGCCTTCATTCTTGAGCAGCACAGCCGACTGTTGGGCCGCTTCGCCCGCCAGCGCCCGATGTTCGGCGCAGCCCATCAGATCGAGCGGCGTTTGCGTAAACGGCCGTTCAAACAGCCCCATCGCAAACTTCACCATCAAAATACGCTGTACTGCATCATCAATCCGGCTCATGGGCACATCACCCGATTCGACCGCTTCGGTTAAGGTAGCCATAAAATCATGGTAGTGGAACGGCACCATTACCATGTCCAATCCGGCATTGATGGAGGTAACAACACTGGTTTTCAGGTCGGGATCAATTTGCTGGACGGCTTCCCAATCACTCACCAGGAAGCCAGAAAAGCCATATTCCCCTTTCAACACGTCGGTGAGCAGATACTTTTGGGCATGCATCCGCAAGCCGCCCCAACTGCTGTACGACACCATAATGTTCAGCGCCCCTGCCTTGATGGCGGCCAGATATGGTGGCAAATGAACCGCCCGCAGCGTCGCCTCATCAATCTCGGTGACACCCTGATCAATTTGCCAGGCGCCCAACGCCACGGCGCGCTGCATATCGCTCACATGGGCATTGGCCAACGTCTCATCCACAGCGACGGCCGCTAATTCTTCGCGGTTGATGCGCTTGGAGGTGCCCCAGGTGGTGGCCGCATCGGCGATAAAATGTTTAACGGAGGGAAGTACGGCCGTTTCCCCAGCCAAATCTTCCCCTTGCAGCCCTTGCACATAGGCCACTGCCAGTTCGCTTACCAGCTTGCTATCCTGACTGTACCCTTCGTAAGAGCGCCCCCAACGAATATCCTGAGGAATAGAAACCGCCGGGGCAAAATCCCAGCGAATGTCGGTGGCCGCTAATTCAACGGCCGTTGCGCGACCGATACGTCGCACCAGGTCTGCATTACGCGTAGCGCCCAGGCCAATGTTGTGCGGGAAAATGGTCGCCCCATGCACATTGTTGTGCCCATGCACAGCATCCACGCCGTAAAGCAGAGGAATGCCCAGGCGGGAAGCCAGCGCCTTCTGCTGAAACTCGCCTATCATCTTGCGCCAGGCAGCAGCTGTATTTGGTTCGGGCACGCCACCGCCACCGCTCAAAAGGGAACCAATACCCAACTTGGTAATGTCTTCCAAATCAATACTATTTTTCTCTACCTGGGTCATTTGCCCAATTTTTTCGGCAAGCGTTAAATGCGATAACAAATCGGCGGCACGTTCCGCCGGAGGCAAGTTTGCATTCTTGTATGCGTGATCGGTTTTCATTCGTTCTCCTGTATTTGCTTTCCCAAAGATTCGCAACAGGGAGGAAAGCAATTGGGCACCCCTCGCCAAAAGAAATAGGGGTAAAGCCAAATTTTGTAAACTTTCTGCCCAAATGACCGGTGAATTTGCCCATCATTCAGAGCGGCAGCAGCCCTGTTTTTGTCTGCTGCGCCAGGCTGACGGCACACGGCCGTATCTCGCCAAGTTTACCAGCAGCAGCGTGCATCTGCCATCATCTCTTGCGGCGTCTCGCGGTTTTACTTGTTGCAAAATGGGTACATATGAGGGGCAACGGGCAGCGGTGATCGGGAAAGTGGTGAACGGGCAACCACAGCGATCAAAGAGTAATTTATGTTTGCCTGATTTTAGGTTGCGTTTGTGGCGGGATTAATAGGAACTTGCAGCTCCGTCACCAGATCGGCCGGGTCAACATCTGGATCGTGTACATTACCGGATAAATGCACCTCACGCAGTGGACCCACCGGCACATGGTGGGAAGCAGCAATCCAGCTGAGCAATGTCAAAACAGCTGGAATCATTTCTTGCAACTCACCCTCGTAAATCAAGCTGGCAACCGTATCGTAAGCGGGCAACTGGCGAAACTGCAAGCCCACATCTGGCATGGTTTGGCGCAAATATTTGGGATGGACAGCAACGGCCGCTTCCACCTCAACATCTTCTTCTCGATACTCTTCTGAATGATAAAGCACCAGTTCAGGCTGAAGCGGCTGCACGCCCAATTTGGCCAGGCCCTCGTACACCTGCCGGATCAATTTCTCGCAATAGAAATTCATCTCATGAATGGAGGGGACAACAGTATGCACGGTGGCAACGGCCGTTGCCGAAACCGGCTTCACCACAATCTCATACGGGGATGGCTGGCCTTCTGCTTCCAGGCGCGCCAATCTGGCCTCGATTTGCTGCAAGCGCCAGTGAGCTTCACTAATTTCCTGGCGCACTTCACGCTGCTTCAGCAGCAGCATGCCCCGCATCTCCGCCAGGGAGAGCGATGCTTCTTTTTGCAGCAGGTCGGCAATGTCTTGCAGGCTAAAGCCCAGCTCCTTAAGCGCGATGATGCGATGGAGCTGGGACAGCTGATCCAGCGTGTAATAACGATAGTTGGTCCATTCGTCTGTGTGACTGGGCACCAGCAGCCCCAACTTATCGTAATGACGCAGCATGCGCGTGGACACCTGCCCCAGTCGCGAAAATTCACCAATCCTAAACATGTGCGCTTGCCTGCTCCCTATTTTTGTGGCGATACCAGGCCACCGTCTCCCGAATCGCCTCTTCGTGTGGGGTTACATGGCCGCCAAAAACGGCCGTATACCGGCTATGATCCACCACAAAAGGCTCCTCAAATTCATACATCATCTCGACCACTTCTCCGGCTGCTGGATTAAACAGCCCCACCAGGCGCATCATCAACTTGCCTGCCGTGCGCACTTTGATGGATTGTCCAATCTCAGCCTCCACCAGTGCGATAAACTGCCGGGGCGTGATGGTAGGCGCATTGGGTACATGCCACCAACGGCCGTACGCTTCTTCATGCTGGCTCAAGGTCACCAGCGCGCGAGCAAAATCTCGAATATAGGTAAGCGTGTGTGGCAAATCCAGATTGCCGGTGAGATTGGCGGTTTTGCCCGCCAAGGCCGCCTCAAAAAGCAAATCGCCCACAAACGAATCCGTGACGCGCGGTCCGTAAAAATCGGAGGCCCGCCCGATGGTGACTTGCACCTGACCGCCCTCATGCGCTGCCATGAGCATGTTGGCCACCGTGGCCCGGGCTAACCCTTTGCGCGTCTGGGCCGCATACGGCCGTTCTTCGTGAATCGGTTCGCCGTTGGTGGGGCCATACATGTACAAATTGCTGCCAAAAACCAGCTTGATGCCCCGGTCAGACACGCCTTGAATAATGCTGGCAGCCAGAGGTGGAAATTTTTCGGGCCATTGATGATAGGCGGGCTGCACGCAGAAATACACGGTTTCTGCCCCGGCTGTTACTTTGGCCACAGCCTGTGCATCGTAACAATCGGCCGTTTCCAGAGAAACGCCGTCGGGCAAAAGTTCGGCCACGTTGCCGCTGCGGTTCACCATTTTTACAGACTGCCCGGCGGCCACCAATTCATCCATGATAGCCAGACCCAGCTGGCCAGTTCCCAAAATTACGTTTTTTACCTGCGTGCTCATTGTTTTCTCCTGAATTAATTGTCTATGTCAGGAGCTTACAGGTTGACACAGTGTCAAAGTCAAGCGCGAATTTCAGGCTTGGTATTCGATGGGTTGGATAACGGCCGTATCAAATTCCCCCAATCGCTCCGGCCCTAATTCTGTAAGGATGGCCTGCACTTCGGCTGCATTTTGCCGCACTTTGGCCACATTCACCCCCCGGCACACAGGCGGCAGCGGATCAAGCCATTGGTGCAGCCGCAGCAGCATCTTCACCGCGCCGCGATAATTGCCGCGCTGAATCTGGTAATAGGCAATGCCCGCCTGCAAAATGCCCCGGTACAGCTCACGCGCCGGACCTTGATCTTGCCGCCACGCTTCTTCCAGCGCATCATGGCATTTGTAATATTCACCTTGATTGAACAGCGCCAGACCCTCTTTGGCCAGCTCAGCCAGCGGTTCGTCGCAGCTGGTAGTCAGGGCGTCCTGGTCGGGCACGCGAGCGTATTTTTGCAGCAATTTGGGCATGGCGGAAGTAAAGCGAGAACGACCCACCACAAAGTTAGCCCCGAGCTTTTTGGCATCTGTCATCGTGTCGGCATCTTCGTGGGGGCCAAAAGCCAAAATAGGCACCCGGCGCGTAGCTGGTGAAGATTTGAGAATGGGCATCCAGCGACGCCAGGGAATTTGCTTATTGTTGAGATCAAACAGCAGCAAGGCTGGCTGCCAAACGGTAATCTGCTCAAACAGCTTGCCTTCGGTGCCATAGAGGGATTCGCCAGGTCGTTCGGCTATATCTGGAGAATGTGTGGGGCCAACGGAAGCGGCCGTTTCTAGCCACTTAATCCGCCAACCCAAATGATTCACCACATTTTGAATGCGGGTGGTAAACATCAAGTCAGCCACAAAGGCAACAATTAAGGGGGCGTTCGTTTCGTTAGTCATACCGCTATTTTAGCAAAGTTTTGGTCTTCGCCTTGGTTTCCTGAAATCTGCTATTATTTGCGTTAACGATGCCTAAATTTATTGAAAAGCAGTACAAATCAATCATCAACAAAAACAAATACATTGATCATTGGTTTTGGACGCGCTACGCTATCAATCCGTACAATGGCTGCCAATTTGGCTGCATCTACTGTGATGCGCGCAGTGAGCATTACCACATGCCCCAGGATTTTGAGAATGAGATTCTGGTCAAGCAAAACGTGGGCCAAATGCTGGATCAGCGCATTACGCGGGCGCGAACGTTTTTACCAGATGTGGTGGGCATCGGCGGCGTCACGGACAGCTATCAACCAGCTGAGAAGAAGTATGAAAATACGCGCAGCATTCTGTCGGTGTTGGCCAAACACCAGTATCCGGTGCATTTGATCACCAAATCAACCCTGATTTTGCGCGACCTGCCGCTGCTGGAGGAAATTGCCCAACAAACCTGGTGTACAGTTTCCGTCACAATCACCACGACCGATGCCGAAAAATCTCGATTTTTGGAAAAATTTGCCCCCTCACCCGCAAAACGGTTGGAGGTACTGCGCCAGATCAAAACCAAGGCGCCTCATGTGCAAACCGGCGCGCTGCTCATGCCCCTAATTCCCGTACTGTGTGATGATGAGGCACAAGTTGAGCAGTTGTTTACGGCCGTAAAAGCCACTGGCGCTGATTATCTGATGTTTGGTGGCGCTATGACCCTGCGCAACCGCCAGGCTGACTGGTTTTTGCAACATCTACGCGAAGCGGAACCAGCCGTTTACCAACAGTATGTGGACCTGTACCAGTTTACGCCTGATGGTGAAGCGTATAACGGCCGTTATCTGCCCGGCGGTGATTACATGCGGCAGCAGCACGAGCGGCTTTTTGCGCTGAGCAACAAACACCAACTGCCTCACCGCATTCGCCGCTTTATTCCCAACGATTACCGTAAAACCAACTACCGCATTGCCGAGCGCATGCTAAACGTCTCGTTTGAACGGCAAATGTTCGGCCAAAGTTGGGAAACGCTCTTTTGGGCGGCCCAAAATATTCAAAACCTCAAGGAACCCATCGAAGCAGTGGCGGCGCGTGGGGAGCTAGAGCAGATCAAAAATGTAAAAGGCCCCATCAAAAAGCGCATCGAAGCAATTCTTGAGGAGATGCCCACAACGGCAGATTAAGGTGGGGGAAATTGCCCGCTGCCGCTAACGTCGCCGTCAGGTGTCAGGGGAATGTTGCTGTCTACCAGCACGTTTCCCAGCGTATCGGTTACGCGAAAGGTGTACGGCCCTTCCCCCATATTAGACAAGATGAAATAGTTGTACTGGGCGCGCGGCATATTCTGAAAGTTACTGCCATCGAAGAATTCTACTTTGGCAATCGGATTGCGATGATTGCGGATTTGAACGGCCGTCCACCATTGATTACTCCCATCCTTAAAATGGTACACAATGGGGCCTTCCAGCGGCGGACTCACCAACTGCCAGGTAATGTCCACCCGCCCGGCGGAAAGCGGCGCAATTTCGGCAAACGCTTCCTGGCTGAGGTCCACATCGCCCTCGGGACATTCGGGGCATTGATCCACAATGCGCACCATCACGCTGCCCTGTGGACCATCTACCTGGATGAACGCCCCGCACAAAGCGGAACTGGCGTAATCCACCTGGTTTAGGGCAGCCACCATCAGGTTTTGCGGCGAAGGATCGAAGCTGCAATTGCCAGCGCCCGTGACAAAGTAGTAGGTGCCTTCGCCCGAATGCACTGGACCAAAAGGCACGGGATCGTTTGTGTCGTAAGTTATGAGGGGGAGGAATGTGGTGTGGTCGCTTCCGGCGGAAACGGCCGTTGACCAGCGACTAATCAGCAATACAAGCAGCAGTAAAACAGTGGCGAGCAGATATTTCTGAACTGAATTTTTCATGCACGCATTTTACTATTCAAGTCAAGTGCAGGGAATGATGTGGGTCGCTTAGGCAGGCACAATCACCTTGAGCGCTCCAGGGATGACGCGCATGTCTAGCGGCAATTTCTGTGCCAGCTTCTCGCCATCGCCATGCAGAGGCAGCGATTCGGCAGCATTCAGGCGAATGCTCTCGGTGGCCGCAAAAAACTGGATCTTGCGTGATTTGCGCTGCGTTCCGCGCACCAGATCGATGATAAGTTGCAGGTAATCCCCCAGGGAACGGGCGCTGGTGACGGCAATATCAATACGGCCGTCATCCGGGTAAATTTGCTCATCCCACTCCAGGCTGCCCACGCCAATTTTGCTGGCATTGGCAATCACCAGTTCCGTTACGGAAAGCTGGTGCGGTGTCCCGTCGATGGTAAGCGTCAGATGAAATGGCTGCCAGCCAAAGGCTTCTTTTACGGCCGTCCACAAATAGGCTGCCAATCCCCACCGATTCTTTTGGTTGGAAGAGGTCTTCTCCATCGTGACGGATTCCAGGCCAATGCCAACCTGCAAGAAGAAATAATGCTCGCCTAGCTGAATGCCATCCAGTTCACGAATGGTGTGCGGCTCGCGCACCACGCTGGCCGCAGCGTCTAGCTGCTCGGGCAGCTCCAGGGTTCGCGCCAGCACATTGCCTGTACCAGCAGGGATGATAAGCAGAGGCACATCCGTTCCCACCAGCCCGTCCGCCACCTGGGAGACGGTGCCATCGCCACCCACAGCCGCTACCCAATCGTAGTCGTGGTCACGTACGGCCGTTTGCACAACCTGGCGTAAGTTTTCGTTTACGGCCGTTTCATGCAAATCATAGCTATCTTCGCCCAAAGCCGAACGCAACTGCGACCGCACCTTATCTGGGTTCCCCTCACCAGAGGCAGGATTTAACACAACAAAACCATAAGAATTTTGCGCTTGAATGGTGCGATTTTCTTCAAAAGTAGCGGTTGTTTCTGGCATTATTTCCTCAGTTTTTTACAAATTAGATAAAACGCGGCTCAGGCACTGACTTAAACCGCAGGAACTGGTTCCCATTCTTCCAGCTTCGATGTGCATTCTGGGCAGCGCGTAGCCTGCAACGGAATGGTTGAAAGACAGTAGGGGCATTTTTTCGTCGTTGGCGTTACCTGCTTTTCCCCGGCTCCAAATTCATCTTCAATGACATTTTCCAGACGATTAATGGAGCGAATCAGAACAAACATCACCACGGCCACAACCAAAAACGCAATAACGTTGTTGATAAAAACGCCGTAATTCATGGTCACGGCGCCCGCAGCCTGAGCATCTGCCAATGTCGCGTAGGGTGGCGCCTGTTCGCTGCCCGCTTTCAGCAGCCAGTACATATCCGAAACTTCGCTTTGGCCAACCAAAAGCCCGATGGGCGGCATAATGATGTCGCTAACCAGCGATTTAGCGATGGTGCTAAAGGCTGTACCAACCGTAAAACCAACGGCCAAATCAACCATATTGCCACGCAGGGCGAAAGACTTAAATTCATTAAAGATATTTTTGAGCACAAGTATGTCCTTTTCGATGTTAGGTGCGGGACGGTGGGAAAGGAAAAATGTAGAACAGGCAGCGGCAACAAAATGCCGCTGCCTGATTAAAAGGGGAATAATTTATGCGGCCATAGCCATAGGAGAAGATTGAGCGTGAACCTGGTAAATTGATGCAGCTTCATGCCGATTGTTCACTTCAAGTTTCTTCAGAATATTGTGAACGTGGTTTTTTACGGTACCGCATTCAATGATGAGCTTGTTCGCAATCTCACGATTGGTGCAGCCTTCAGTAATCAGGTTAAGAACTTCTTCTTCACGGCTTGTCAGTTCGTCAAACTGGGTACCGCGCGCTTCAATGTAAGCCAGCGGCGTGTCCAGGTTGGCCAAATGGGTCAGGCGGTCCATCATTGCCGCGGCCATAGCGGGAGAAACAATTGCTTTCTCTTCATGCGCTGCTTCCAGCTTGTTCATCATGTCTTCTACAGATTCGTTCTGGAGGATGTATCCGGTTGCGCCAGCTTCAATATAACGAATAATAACCTCGGGCTGTTCGCTGACGCCCATTATCAATACTTTGGTTTCAGGGTACGTGGTGCGAATCTCTTCCAATACATCAACTGCATTTTCCCCATTTAGCTCTGTACCAAGCAGGACGAGGTTGCCGTGGGGCAAGAGAAAATGAAGCTCTTCTGCGGTGGTAGCACATCCAACGACGTATATATTTTCCTGATTATCTAAAGCAGTACGCAGTGAATCACAAACAAGTCGGGAGGGATGGGCAAGCAAAATACGTATCATTTTCCAGTTCTCCTTTTGTGTAGCTTTGAAGGTAGTAGTTTAGTTACTGTTTTCTTTTCTGTTCTGAAATGTTTTTTGTCTCAGCTATGCCTTAAGTATCGGTGGAAACGGCCGTTTCCACTATGGGGACTACACCTACTTTCTGATGGGGATTTACCCTACCTTTTGGGGAAAAACAGCAGTAGAAGGGGCCTAAATTAAAGAAAAAAGCCTTGCAATTGCAAGGCTAAGAAAGGTCACTTGAGTGAGAAAAAGCGAAACTAAAACAGGAGGCTGTTCTAGCCAGCCACGGGGCCGTTGAAGGCGGCTCTTATAGCCGGAATGAGCTCCGTATTGGCCTGCTGCTTTATGATGTAATCGGTCGCGCCGTTTTTACGAGCCTGCTGCAACAGGGCGGAACTGTGATGCATAGATAACATGATGATTCTTGTGGGCAAACCCAATCGCTTAATTTCACCTGCCGCCCGAATACCATCTAGTTCTGGCATAGAGATATCCATGACAATGATGTCGGGAGAGGTTTCTCTAGCTGTTTCAACAGCATCACGGCCGTTTTCGGCCGTTCCCACAACCTCCATATCTGGTTCTCTATTTAATAAGGCAACTATGCTCTTACGTACTAACGTATGGTCATCGGCAACGACGATACGAATAGATTGGTTTGACATAAATAAAGGTTTTTGTTGTTTAATACTTACATACATAATGGCTTTAAAATAAATTGTTCAAACTTGCTCACTTCAGAGAAGCCTTTCTTGTATGTTCAGTTTTACACAATCGACATGTTTCTCAAATGGGGGAATACCCTACCATTCAACTAAAAAAAGCCGTATTTAGCCATTCTTCCAGGTCTGTCTTTTCGGGACCAGTGCAAAAAGAACGGAACTCTATTCATCTAATAACACAAGCCCCTGTCTGATAGCCTCTCTCACCAAAGAAGCAAGGTCTTTAACGCCCAGCTTGGTCATGACATTGGCACGATGTTTCTCAACCGTCTTTACGCTGATGCTCAGCACTTCGGCAATAGAGCTATTGGTGTGCCCTTCAGCCACGAGCTGCAAAACTTCTCGCTCTCGCGGGGTGAGCAGGTCTGCCGCTCTTTCTGCATCCGCATCCGGCGGCGAAAGCAGCAAGGTCATCACTGAATCGGATATCGTGGGGCTGAGAAACATTTTGCCGCGGCTGACGGAGTTAATGGCCAGCATCAACTCTTCGGTCACCGCATCCTTTAGCAAATACCCTTTTACGCCGCGCCGCAGCAGCTGCTGCACCATCGTCGTATCAGCATGCATCGAAAGGATAATCACCTCGGTTGGTAAACCCAGCTCTAAAATACGTTCAGCCGCCTGGGCTCCATCCATACGCGGCATCGAAAGATCCATCACCACAACATCTGGCTGGTGTGTTTCCGTTAGTTCCACCGCTTCTTGCCCTGTGGCCGCTTCAGCCACCACATGCACCGAACCACTTCGCTCCAACAGCGCCCGTATTCCCTGACGCACCAGGTTATGATCTTCTGCAATAATCACCCGAATCATTTCTTCGTCCTAATCTTTGTGGGCTGGAATTACGGCCGTTAAACGGCTACCTTCTCCTGGCTTTGATTCAATCTGCAAGGAACCGCCCACCATTTCTAAACGCTCTATCATGCCCACCAAACCGGCTCCGCTAGCGGGAACATACTCCTCTAAATCTGGTGGCTCAAAACCAACCCCATCATCCGCCACAATCAGAACAATCATATCTGAATCTTGCCTGAGCTTCACCTGTATTTCTGAAGCTTGGGCATGCTTCGCCGCATTGGTAATGGCTTCCTGAGCAAAACGGTAAAGGGAAAGGGCGGAAAGCGGATCCAAATCAGGAATTTCAACCCCTGAATAATGAAGGTTAAACAGCAAATGATTATCCATATCCTGACACAACCCTTCAAGCGCCGCATCCAAACCATACACATCCAGCCCAGGCGGCCGTAAATTGTGCGACAGCAGACGCAGGTTGCTCATCGTTTTGTCGGTCAGGTCCAAAACATCAGACAGCCCTTCTTTAATGTCGGCCATTTCCTCAGGAATCATCATGCGAATCATATCCAGGCTGATTTTCAATGACGTGAGCGACTGCCCCGATTCATCATGCAGTTCACGGGCAATACGCTCTCTTTCTTCTTCCTGGGCTTCAACAACGCGCTGGGCCAGCTTGCGCATCCGTTCACGCTGCTTTTCAGCCAGACGGCGCGCCCGCTGCTGCGTCTTGTACAGGCGAGCGTTTTCCAGGGTAATACCCGCCTGCACGCCAAAAATGGAGAGCAACCGTTCATCATCTTCGGTAAAGATGGAGGGCTGGGTGCACTGTACGCTCAGGGTCCCAATGCGCCGCCGCCGGCTTTCCACAGGAACCACCAGCATGGAGCGCACATTCATAGCCATATTAATCGGCAGGCGGCGGGGATCGGATTGCACATCGGCTACATTAGCCACCCCGCCCTCGGCCATAACGTAACCGGTAATGCCTTCCCCTTTTTCAATGAGATACTCTGCCGGATTTACTTGCCGACCCGCGCTGGCAGCCAGTTCTAAACGGCCGTCCTGCGGTTGAAACAAATGAATCGTGGACCATTCCGCATTGGGCACAATATCGTGGGCACGGTCTACAATCAACTGGAGGAGGGATTCCAGGTCCAGCGTTTCGGTTAAGGCAGTGGATACTTCAGCAATGGCGTCACTTTCCTGAAGGCGGCGCTGTAGCTGGAAATATTTCCGGGCATTGTCGATGGCGATGGCCGTCCAGGCGCTGGTGATTTCCAGCAAGCGTAAATCCTGGGCAGTAAAAGCCCCATCTTCCGGGTGTGCCGCTTCCAGCACACCCAAAGTCTCATCGGAAAGAAGAATGGGCACCAGGGCTAATGATTTGGGTTGAAAGCCGGTACGCTCCTTGTGGTGCGGCAGCAAACGATCTTGGCACTCATCTTCTTGCAGCAGCAGCGCCCGACGGCTGCGCCACACTTCCCCTTCAATCTCGGCTACCAGAGACAGGCTGAACCCTTGCAAATCGAGCTGGCTTTCGTTGACATGGGCCACCACTTCCAGCGTGCCTTTATTGTGCAAAAAGAGCAGCAAGGTTTTGGCCCCAACTAACGGCCGTACCAACGTCAGCACCTTGGCATACAGTTCAGTGATATCCAGGGTACTGGTCACCGCCTGCCCGATCTCCATCATCGCCGTGAGCTGGCGTACGGTTTGGGCCAGCTTTAGCTCCGCTTCCTTCTGGCGAGTCATATCTTGCACCGTGCCATACAGCTTGACAAAGTTGCCTACCTGATCATAAATTGCCTGCCCGCGAGCATGAACCACCCGCTCGCGTTGATCGGGGCGTATAATGCGGTGAAAGTAATCGAAGGCTGTCCCCGTTTCCTGGGACTGCTGGAGCTTGAGCCGGACATACTTTTCGTCATCGGGGTGAACAAAAGTGAAAATAGATTCTAAATCTACTTCATAGCTGTCTGGGGAGAGGCCAAAAATGCGGTACAGCTCTTCAGACCAGGTGATTTGGCCATTGGTCATATCCCATTCCCAATGCCCCACGTGCGCGGTGCGCTGGGCTTCGGCAAGTTGGGCTTCACTTCTGGTGAGCTGGGTGAGTGTCTGCTGTTTATGTAAAGCCACTTCCAACAAGCTGCAAATATGCTGCACAATGGCCGTTGTGTCTGGGCTGGGGGTAGCCAAACTGGAGCAGAAAAATTCGAGAACGGCCTTTACCATCCCGTTTGATTTAACCGGGAAGGCCATGTAGCCGTGAATATCTTCCCGAAATGTGGGTCGCCGTTGGGCAAAACGCGGATCTTCACGCATTTCGGTCACCACGATTGCCTCACCTGTTTCCCGAATCTGGCCGGGGACGCCCTTGCCGGGGGCGTATTCTTGCTGTTCGCTGAGGCTGCGAAAAGAGTCAAAGTCGCCGGCATGAGCCTCATACCAGACTTTGCTAGAGACCAAGGCGTTGGCGGCGTCCGACCAGATGTACACATGCGCCAGCGGCCAGTTCATAAACCGGCAAATGTGGGCCAGCGCATAAGTAAACGCCGCTTCGGCCGTGCGGGCATCCTCCAAAACCAGCATGACATCTTGCAGCAAGGTGAGGAGCTGAGGCACTTTTGTTTTTTCAGCCTGGTTTTGATTAGGGGATATTTCCTGGGTCATTGACTCCTCTGTGTTGGAAGCGAGTAAAGAATTCTCGACAGGATTTTAACCCATTCGCCGCGGTAAGAAAAAATGATTTGGTTTCGCTAAGAGAAAC
Organism: Ardenticatenaceae bacterium; assembly: GCA_020634565.1. GTDB lineage: Bacteria > Chloroflexota > Anaerolineae > Promineifilales > Promineifilaceae > Leptofilum. The sequence continues at coordinate 85,707 of JACKBN010000018.1, read as the reverse complement.
GGGCTGCCATACGGCCGTTACCCATCTTGCTGCAAGCAGGCACGGCAAAGTGGCGCCACATCAACAATGCGTGGGTATTGCGGAATGGGCACACCTTCGGGAATACCAGCCAGCAGCAAAGGCGGCTGCGAATCGAGCCGGTGCAAAGAAGCGTGCGAACCACCATTGGTGTACAACTTCATCGGGGGCACATAAATTTCATGCCCGAGCTTGGCCGTGGACCAGATTTGGCCGCTGTCGGCGGCATCCAATACCCCGGCAATGCGCTCAAAGGCATTGGGATAATCATGAAAAACGAGCATATCGTCCTGAATACGGCCGTCTACGACCCCCAAATCACCTTCCCACTGCCATAAATTGCCATAGAGATCGCTGGTAGCCTCTTTTAAAGCGCGCCAAAAGTGCAGCCGCTGGTTGCCCTGATGCACGATATATCCCTCCCCTTCATCCACAAAAGCAGCTTTGTAGATCACCTGATCGGTGCGCGCATCTGCCAAAAGTTCGTTGGTTACATCCATAATTTTGGTAGGCGTGGGGTTTTTGAAATAGAGTTGGGAAGCACGCAGATTGGGGCACGGCATAATTTCTTCTTCTGAGCACCAGGGCTGACCCGCTTTCGCCATCTTGTGGCTGGCAATAACTTCTTGCAGGTTGATACCCTCTTCTGCGCTATTCTCGGCAGTGCCGCTTTGCGAATGATCGCCCGTGATAACCAGGGCAAACTGCGCCAAAAACGAATCGATCCCGCCGTAGATATTGAACAGTTCGCCCAGCATGTCATCCAGGTCGTCTAAATGATGGTGCGCTTCTACCGGGCCATGATCATGCGCCCGATAATCATTTTCGGGGAAATAAGCCAGCGTAAAATTAGGGAATTCATCACATTTGGCCAGCTGCAACACCAGATCAATCGTATTTTCATCCCGAAAACCAAACCAGTGGGCCACGCCCGTGAAGGAGGCTTCGATGTCCAAATCGTTGGGATTGGTCAACAAATCACCCAGAATCAGCTTTTTAGGCCCTTTAACCACGGTGTCATTCGGTAAGCCGGGCAGCAGTTTTAGCAACAGGGGCATGTTTACTTTGTGCTCCACATCGCCGCGATAAAGTGGGAAATTGATGCAGGCTGTATCTAATCCTTCCCGCTCCAATTGTTGAAAAATGGTGAGCGCTTCCAGATGCTCGTTGTTCAAGTCCAGCAAAAATTCGCGGAAAAAGTTGCCCATGCCTTTTTGCAAAACCATCCCCAGGCTGCCGCTAAAGTAAACCACCTTTTCTCGATCAACATCGTACCAGTGGGAGCCAACAACGCCGTGCTGCACAGGATATTGGCCAGTGGCAATGCTGGTTAAAGCCGCATGGGTTATAGAAGGAAAGATGCTGACACATTGTTCAAACATTTTGCCAGCTGCCTGTAGTTTTTGGAAGTTGGGGTAACGGCCGTTTGCCATTTCTTCTTGCAAAAGCGGACCAGTCAAGGCATCAATTACAAATAATATTACGCGTTTCATCTAATTAAGAGAGCCTCCTAACCTTGTCATTTAGTCAAAATATAATTGTTGGGAAATTGGCCAAAGATGATATGTACCCGGGTATAGGAGGCGGACATAACAGGGGGTATAAAACGGCCGTTTCTCCCCCATTACCAACCCGCGTGTACCTACTTTATACCTGGCCCCTGTACCCGATCCTATTCTGCCGTTGTGCGAACAACCGTATAGTGAGCGCTATGACAAAAGATGCAACAGTTTCACCCCCAATCCCTACAGAAGAGAAAGCGTTCAGCAGCTTGTCCCAGACAAAATCTGACCAACGACTCGAACATCCAGATTCCCTGGAGCTGAATCAAATTATTGAACTCTACGAACACCTGGATGATAAAAAGTCGGAAACGGCCGTTGCCTTACGCCGTTCCTTTTTGAAAGGTCTCAAGACAAACCCGGTCCGGCTTAACCAGCGAGAGATTGCCAGCTTTTTAGTACAGCAAATTGATCCTGAAGAAATTGCTGATCTAGAGTGGGAATCCCCAAGCCACATGATGCGCTTCAGCGAATCACTCTACCACTCACCCATTGAAGACGAGCAGTTTGCCACCCAGCTAGACCATCACGCCAGCATTTTGCTCCGCCATGCCCTATACCAATATGAACAAAAGGGAGAAATGGAAAAAATGTTTCGGCTGATGCGGTTGGCCCCCTCCTACCTGCTGCGCCAAAACGAGGAACTAAGCCGCCTGCAATATCGGGCCAACACCTACGAGATTAAGCGCGTACGGCGCAGCCGCCGCTTTTTGTACGGCTATCTGATCCTTCAAATCCTGCTGGTGCTGTTTGTGTTTCCCTTCCTGTTTATCAACGCGGAAAATGGCAAGCTGCAAAGACAGGTTGAGGCGCTGGCAGATGTCAACATTGGCGATGACGGCTACCAGCTGCTCGATTATTCGGAAGGGCTGTACTGGTCGGTTATCACGGCATCTTCTATTGGCTATGGTGACATCACGCCAACCACCACAACTGGCCGGATCATCGCTGCCTTTTTGGGCACGATGGGAGTCATTACCGTAGGTATCCTGGCGGGCCTGGTGCTAGATTGGATTTCACCACGCCGTGTCGGGTGACAAGCCGTTTAGATATCTAATGGCAGGGGAAGTACGGCCGTTACCTTTGTGCCCTCATCTGGATGAGATTGCAGCGTCATGTAGCCCCCCAATTGCTGAAAACGCAGCATACGGTCAAACAAAGTAAGACCAGGCGCATCAACAAGTTCATTAATCTCCCCAACCGTTTCTAACCCTTGCCCGTTGTCCTCAATCTTTAAGACCACCGTATTTTCTGTAATCCACAAATTCACCCACACGCCGGTAGCATACGCATGTTCTTTTATGTTGTTCAGCGCCGCCTGGACCAGCCGAAAAAAGCAAAGGGCCATGCGCTCAGGCAGTTCGGGCAGCGACGCGGCAGCAAACGTTACCGGAATGCCGGTGCTGGCGCTAAACATGAGACACTCCTGTTCCAGAATGTCCACTAAATCGAGGGTGTCTACTTCTAACGGCCGTAGCTCCCGCGCCAGCAGCTTTAGCTCCTCTACCAGGTCCGCAATCGAAGAAAGCGAATCCGCAAATTCAGCGCGCAAATCTTCACTGGGCTGATCTATTTGCCCCGACAGTTGAATCTGTAAGGCCAGCAAAGTTTGTATGACCTCATCATTTAATTTTTGCGCTAGTTTTTGTCGCTCGCCTTCCCGTTTTTCTGTAATAAACTGGTGCAGTTGACAAAACTGCAATAACAAACTTTGATCTTCATTGAGATCAGAATAATGATTCATTTCACTCATAAAACACAAATCACGCCAGAGATATGGCTCCTCCAGGTGGTATCATTTTCCTTTCTATTTACCGATAAAGACACACAGCTGCTTTGTACTTCTGCTCCTAAATTTCTGCTCACAGCTGGGTGGCACAGAAATTATGCCAACGATAATTTTATCTGAATATGGGTCTGTTATCGACTAAATCAAGGGGTAAATCGGCAAAATTGAGGCAACGTAGCTTACACGATTACCAGGATATATGTCTTCCAAGGAACGGATAATATGGGGGCAAACGGCCGTTCCTCCCCTGCATGTTCTACCTCCGGCAACTGGTCTGCACACGATGGCATATATCCCACCCCCAACAGCTTTCAAGAAATTGTGCCAATTTTTATATCTGCGTATACTTGTGAAGTCTATTTTATTTTTGAGAATAGAACCCTAGGAAGCGTATCAATGGAAAAGGTAAATGTACTCATTGTTAACCAGGCAGTTTTCACCTGTAATCTACTCGCCCTCGTGCTGCGTGAAGAACCAGACATTGCGGTGGTGGGCACGGTAACGGCCGTTGACCAGGCCATAGAACTGGCTGACAAATGCGACATTATGCTGGTAGATGCCGAGCTGCCTAACGATGGGGCACTCACCCTCTCTTTGGAAGTCGGACGAAAACGCCCCCATACCCATGTTCTCATTACAGGCGTAGAAAAAGCACCCAAAACCATCCTTAAATATATTGAAGCCGGTGCCTCCGGTTACATTCTCAAAGAATTCTCTGTGGAAGTGCTGGTGGAACAAATTCGCGCGGTGCCAGAAGGCAAAGCGTTTGCCCACCCTGAAATGGTAGCCCAACTCATTGAGCGGCTCAGCGAACTGGCGGACGCTTGTGCCGACCAGGAAGCCTTGCAAAAGGGCATGGAAACCCTCTCCCCGCGCGAAATCGAAGTCCTGGATTTGCTAAGTAAAGACAAAACCAACGCTGAATTAGCCGCTGAACTGCATATTGAAGTGGGCACCGTGAAAAACCACGTCCACAGCATTCTGAAAAAGCTTGGTGTTGCCAACCGCCGCCAGGCAGCCAGGCTGTATGAACAAGAGCAAGAAGGCTAATTTCGCTATCCTCTGCCTCCCCTGATTCCAGAGCCCCCTCCAGATACAACAAAACTGTACCCCCTGCCTATACCTCGGCACATTCAGTTAGCCCGCCTCCTCACGTATGATGTGTTCAGTAACAACAACACAGAATAATTTTATTTTATAAATTTTGCGAAGGAGGCAAAACATGTTAGTAAACATTATCTTATGGATTATCTTAGGTGCTGCAGCCGGTTGGATCGCCAGCATTATCATGAAACGTGACGCTCAGATGGGCGCTTTGGCCAATATTATTGTCGGTATTGTAGGGGCCGTCTTGGGTGGTTTCCTGTTCAATACATTGGGCCTGGCTGGTGACACTGGCTTTAACCTTTGGACGCTTTTTGTGGCCATTATCGGTTCAGTCGTTCTGCTCTTCCTCATCGGCGTCGTACGACGTGCCGCCTAATATAATTTTATGAAAAGCAGCCTCTGCACCTCGGTGCAGGGGCTTTTTTTGTAAAAGCGGGTTATGGGGAGCCATTCCATTCGCTTTTACACCTCTTGCCAGAGTAAAGATGATTCAGGAAATCAATATCCCTTACATTCCAACCAGAAAACTTGTCGCTTGGACGTTGGGAGCAACGGCCGTTGTGGGTGCATTTTGGCTGCTGATCCGGTTTCAATACGTGGTGCCGCTGCTGCTGGCGGCCGTCATTTTGAGTACGGCCGTTCGCCCCGGCGTTAGCTGGTTAGAAACAAAAGGCATCGCCCGGCCAGTGGGCATTGTCATTATCTTTAGCGTGGTGGGCGTGCTGCTAGGGCTGCTCATCTGGTACAGCATCCCGATATTGGGCCAGCAGGTAGCAGCGATGGGGCGCAGCCTAAACGAAGGCTACAAGCTCCTCATCGATCGCTTGCATTGGGTACCCAACATTTTGGTACAGCGCTTTCTCGTTGTTCTGCCAGATGACCTGGCGCAACTCTTGCCCAACACCGCCGCCATCAGTGAAACCGAGCTTTCCATGCCCGCCGCCGAAAACCGTGGCGAATATTTGCTAACAACGGCCGTACAGTTTGTCACCATCCTCATGCTCACCTTCTACTGGACCCTGGAAGGTAACTTCCTCAAGCATTCCTTTTTTCTGCTTGTCCCGCTAGAAAAACGAGAAGATACGCGGGAACTTATCAGTCACATTGAAACAAAGGTCAGAGATTATCTGCTGGGTCAGGGCATTTTGTGCCTGATTATTGGGGTATTGGCTTTTATCGCTTATCTGATTATTGGCTTGCCCAATGCGCTGCTGCTCGCTGTTTTTGCAGGATTACTGGAAGCCGTGCCCATCATCGGCCCCTTTTTGGGAGCCGTCCCGGCTATGGTCATCGGTCTCTCCATCTCCCCGGCGTCAGCCCTGTGGGTGCTGGTGGCCACCGCCATTATTCAGCAGCTGGAAAACAGCTTTCTCGTTCCCCGCGTCATGAAGCGAGCCATTGGCATACGGCCGTTAGTCACCTTACTCGCCCTATTAGCCTTTGGTTCCCTGTTTGGCGTTTTGGGAGCGCTGATTGCCCTGCCGCTGGCCGCCGTCTTACAGTTGCTGCTCGATCGCTATTTGCTCAATCAAGAAAATCTGCCAGCCCAGCAAATAGGCCGCGACCAATACAGCAGCATGCTGTACCAAACCAACCAACTGGTGCAGGACGTGCGGCATTACATTCGCCACAAAGAGGGCGTCCCGTCGGCCGCCACAGATGCCATCGAAGATGAACTCGAAGAAATCGCGCTTGATTTAGAAAATTATCTGGCGCTCCGAAGCAGGTCAAACCACTCATGAAACGCATTATGAAATATACGGCCGTCATCCTGGCCACGCTGCTCGTTTTGGCGCTCTTGTGGCAGTTCCGCCTGGTACTGCTGCTGTTTATCCTGTCGCTGTTTGTTGCCGCGGGTATACGGCCGTTTGTGAATAAGCTCATGCAATGGGGGCTCACCAATGGCACCGCCCAGCTGCTGCTGTATGCCCTGGCCATTGGCATCTTTCTGGTGCTGTTTTTGCTGGCTGGCGATCTGCTTTTGCAGCAGTTCAATGCCACCGCCAATCAGGCCGTCATTCAATATGAGGCGGTTCATCGCAGCTGGCAAGCAAGCGATAGTTGGACGCAGACATTGGCCAATTTACTGCCCCCACCCTTTACCTCGGCCGATGCTCAGGCAATGGAACTGGAACAAATGCTGCCGGTGGCGCTGGCCCTCACCCAAAACATTGCGGGCGGACTGGGCAGCCTGGCGGTGCTGCTCGCCCTGAGCGTTTATTGGAGTACCGACCAAAGCCGGTTTGAGCGCCTCTGGTTTTCGCTGCTCTCGCCGCGCAGCCGGGCCTATGCTCGCGATGCCTGGCGCAAAATTGAGGAAGCCGTGGGCAGCTATATTCGCAGCCAAACGGCACAGAGCATTCTGGCCGCATTATTTCTGGGCGTCGGCAGCTATTTTCTGGGACTTCCGGCTTTCTTACTGGCCTTTTTAGGCGCGGTGGCTACCTTTATTCCGCTCTTTGGTGGCCTGCTAATTGCCCTGATTGCCTTCAGTTTGGGCAGCCTGCAAAGTTATGGCCTGGGTATCGGTGCGGCCGTTTACACGCTCATCATCTTCCTGGGGCTGGAAATGTTCATCGAGCCTCGCCTTTGGCCCCGTGAGCGCCGTGGCTTTTTGCTGACATTTCTGATCATTGTGCCGCTGCTGGAGGCATTTGGCCTTTGGGGGCTGCTAGTGGCACCACCGCTCTCTGCCGCCATCGAGGTGCTCATTGGGCAGGCCTACCAGGCGTCTCTCAACCGTAACACGGCGCTCGTCAAGTTCGAAGACCTGCAAACGCGCCATGAGACCTTAATGCAGAAAACGGCCGTTACCGAAACCGAAGAGATTTCGCCAGAGCTGCGCAGTTTAACCTCCCGGCTCTCCACACTTTTAACCCAGCTGCACGAAACGGCGGAAGCTTAGAACCTAAAACTTATGGGAGTATATATCTCTTTCCATACCCCCTATACCTATCAAGATATATTAGCAAACAAGCTGCCGGGTACTAGAATGAATATCAATGACAGCAACAACAAACACACTAACAATAACAACAATGGATACGCAAACTTTTGTTTTAAATTTAAGAGGTCGAGATGCAACTAGGTAATTTTCATAAAAAAAGTCTGGGCCAATCAATTGCTTCCCGCAATCATCTGGTTGGCAAAGTAGTTCTGCTCATTGGCAATGACACGCCCGTGCTTAACACACTTGTCATTCAACTCGCGCAAAAAGGTGCAGACATCGCACTTTTCTGTCGGCGTCAATCAACTGAGGCGCTGCAGAGCTTGAAGCAACAAGTGGAAGCATTGGGGCAACGCTTCCTTCTTTTTTCAGAAAAGGAGCTCATGCCAGAACAGGAAACAATGAACCCGGCGGATCATCTAGTCAAAAAGATTACATCTGCCTTAGGGCGCCTGGACATATTCATCGATTTAACCTCTCCGCAAGACAGCATTCTGCTTGCAGCACACAACAACGCTACGGAGACGGAGGGCGAAAAATCACAACCAGATTGGAAAATGCGCCACGCAGTATTCGCTGAACTGGCGCAAGCCAATTAAGCAAACCACAGAAAGTTCGTTAAAAAACGAAGAGCGATTTCTCTGTGGTTTGCTCAAGTAAAAGCGGGAGAAATAGCTTTGGTTTGTTTAAAGGACTTTCCCACTTTTACATAATTCTTTGTAATCAAAAATAATTCAAAAATAGAAATAAGGAGCATAAAATGACACAGTTAAAAGATAAGATCGAAGAAAAACAAAACTCAGCCAATAAAATGCTGAATGAGGCCCGAGGCAAGCTGCAAGAAAAACAGGCTGAAGCCAACCATGTGCTGGCAGACGCCAAAGATACGCTGGAAAAGGGCCAAACGGTAGCAAACGGCCGTCTTACCCAAGCAAAAGGTCTCGCCAAAGAAGTATGGGGCCAGGTGACCAACAATGATTCCCTGCGCCGTACCGGTAAAAAAGAGCAAACCAAAGGCTACCTGCAAGCAACCTACGGCAACAACTGGCTCGTGCGCAATAAAACCACAGTGGTAGCGCTCACCGCCGCTGCGGCAGCCTTTCTCACTTACTTCTTTTCTCGCAAAAACGCAGCAACCTCCTAAACCAGGTTACTGGCAAGAAACCCGTAGCAATTCAACGCACAGATAAACAGATAAAAGGAGTAAAAAACCATGAGCACAAAAACAAAAAATCTCGAAAAAGTAAACGTTGGCCTATCAGCCGAGAAGCGCACCGGTTTGATTGAGCGCCTGAACACCCTGTTGGCAGACGAACATCTGCTTTACACCAAGACGCGCAACTACCATTGGAACGTAACCGGCATTCACTTCACTCCCCTGCACCAGCTGTTTGAGCAGCATTACAACAGCCTTCAGCTGATTGCAGATGAGGTAGCTGAACGCGCCCGTATGCTGGGCGGCACCCCCATCGGCACCATGGCCGAATTCAGTGAGCACAGCCGCCTCTCGGAAAATCCGGGCACCATTCCGAATGCGAAGGACATGATTGCCAACCTGCTGGACGATCACGAGCACATCATCAGCAGCCTGCGCGATGATATTGATGCCGCCGCCGAAGAATTTGGCGACGAAGGTACGGCCGATTTGCTAACCGGTACCATGCGCAGCCACGAATCTATGGCCTGGATGCTGCGCTCAATGCTTGATTAAAAATCAGTCCAACTTAAGATTAAGCAATAAAAAAAGCCTGCCAAAAATTTGGCAGGCTTTTTTTGTCGTCAATGACTGCTTCAGTTTAATCCGCAGGCATCGGCTCCGGCATATGCTCTGGTGCATCTTCTTCGGGCCGCTCGAATTGGCTGTTGTAGAGTTCCGCATAGAACTCGCCGCGTTTCAGCAGCTCTTCATGCGTCCCCTGCTCCACAATATCACCCTCGCGCATCACCAAAATCAGGTCAGCATTGCGAATGGTGGAAAGCCGGTGCGCAATGATAAAGCTCGTGCGACCTTCCATTAGCCGGTCCATCGCCTGTTGAATCAACACTTCCGTACGTGTGTCCACAGAGCTGGTGGCCTCATCCAAAATTAGAATTTTGGGGTCAGCCAGCACGGCGCGGGCAATCGTCAACAGCTGCATCTGCCCCTGCGAGATGTTGGTCGTCTCTTCGTTGATAACCATCTGGTAACCATCGGGCAAGGTGTGGACGAAGTGATCCACATGGGCCGCCTGGGCCGCCGCTTCCACTTCGGCATCGCTGGCTTCAGGACGGCCGTATCGGATATTCTCCATGATCGTATCGTTGTACAGCCAGGTGTCTTGCAGCACCATACCAAACCAGCGCCGCAAATCCTGCCGCCGGAAGTCCCGAATGTCGTGGCCATCCACCAGAATTGCCCCGTCATTCACATCATAGAAGCGCATGAGCAGCTTCACGATGGTCGTCTTGCCTGCCCCAGTCGGGCCTACAATAGCCACCTTTTGCCCTGGCTTTGCTTCGCCAGACAGGTTGTAAATGACCGGTTTTTCTGGGTCGTAGCCAAAGCGCACATTGCGGAACTCCACATGCCCCGAGACGCTCTCCAGCGCCACCGGATTTTCTACTTCTTTCACTTCTTCCGGCTCTTCCAGGAATTCAAAGACGCGTTCAGCGGCAGCGGCCGTTTGCTGCAACACATTAGAGATATTGGCCAGCTGCGTCAACGGCATATTGAAGTTACGCACATATTGAATGAACGCCTGAATGTCGCCCACAGAAATGGTGTTGCGTACCGTCAAATAACCGCCAACCACCACAACCGCCACATACCCCAGGTTGCCGATGAAGGTCATGATGGGCATCATGAGGCCAGAGAGGAATTGAGATCTCCAGGCCACACTGTACAGCGTGTCGTTGTAGTCTTCAAACTTCTCGATGCTGCGCGCCTCACCGTTAAACGCCTTCATGACGCGGTGACCGCCAAACATTTCTTCTACATGACCGTTCACGTGACCCAAATAATCTTGCTGATCCTTAAAGTACACCTGTGAACGCCGCACGATGACGCTAACCACAATCAGCGTCAGCGGAATAATGATGAGCGAAACCAACGTCATCAACCAGCTGATGGAGAACATCATCACCAGCACACCTACTACAGTGATGGTGGACGTGATGATTTGCGTCAGGCTCTGGCTAAGCGTTTGATTTACCGTATCCACATCGTTGGTGATGCGTGAGAGCACCTCACCTTGCGTGGTGCGATCAAAGTAGCTCAACGGCATCCGGTTGATCTTTTGAGAGATTGCCTGCCGGAAGCGATAAGAAATGTCGGTTGAGACACCGGCCATAATCCAGCCCATCACATAAGCAAACAGGGCGGACAAAATGTACAGCACCAACATTATGAGCAGGATACGGCCGATATAATCAAAGTCGATTGAGCCAGTTCCAGAAATTTCGGCCATCACCCCTTCAAACAGGGCTGTGGTGGCATTGCCCAACACTTTGGGACCAACAATATTGAACACTGTGGAGGCCACCGCAAAGATGGCGACAACAATTAATTTTATTTTGTAAGCCGCCAAATAGCTGGCCAACTTACGCATGGTTTGTTTGAAGTTTTGCGCCGTGTCGCCCTTGCGCATGGCGGCCATAGGACCGCCTTCGCCTGAGCCTCGGCTTCTACCGTGCATCATCATGATGAGAGTTCCTCCATACTTAGCTGCGACAGGGCAATTTCCTGGTATGTTTCACAGGTTTCCATGAGTTCCTCATGGGTGCCTTTGCCCACCACACGACCCTGATCCAGCACAATGATTTGCTCCGCATTTTTCACGGTAGAAACGCGCTGTGTCACGATTAGGATAGTGCTGTCCTGCGTATTGGTGTGTAGCGCACGACGCAGGGCGGCGTCTGTCTTAAAGTCCAGCGCCGAGAATGAATCGTCGAAAATAAAGATAGGTGGCTTTCTGACAAGGGCGCGGGCAATGGAAAGCCGCTGCCGCTGTCCACCAGAGACGTTGGTACCGCCCTGGGCAATTTCTGTCAGAAGCCCTTCTGGTTTACTGTTTACAAATTCAGAGGCCTGCGCAATGGCAACGGCCGTTTGCAAATCTTCCGGGCTGGCAAATTCATCCGCATAACGCAGGTTGCTCTCGATAGTGCCTGAGAACAACACTCCCTTCTGCGGCACATAGCCAATCTTTTCCCGCAAATCGTGCTGCGTCACGTCGCGAATATCCACGTCGTCCACCAAAATCTGGCCTTCCGTCACATCGTAAAAGCGCGGGATGAGGTTCACCACCGTGGATTTACCAGAGCCAGTCGAACCAATAAACGCGGTGGTTTCACCGGGCCTGGCCACAAAACTTATATCCTTCAGCACATCCTTGTCTGCACCCGGATAGCGGAAAGACACGTTGCGGAACTCAACCATGCCGCTGGTCGAACCATTCAGCACCTTCGGGTTAGCCGGATCGGTAATGATGGGCTCGGTATCCAACACGTCGGCGATACGTTCAGCCGAAACGGACGCGCGCGGCAGGATGATGAACAGCATCGACAACATCAGGAAGGAGAAGACGATTTGCATGGCGTACTGCAAGAAAGCCATCACGTCACCCACCTGCATATTGGCCTCAGCCACCTGATGCGCGCCAACCCACAAAATGACCACCGAAAGCACATTCAAAATGAACATCATCACGGGCATCATAATCGCCATGACGCGGGCGATAAAGAGCGTGTTGTCCGTCAGGTCCACGTTGGCCTTGTCGAACCGCTTTTCCTCAAAGCCCTGCATGTTGAAGGCGCGAATGACCATCATGCCAGACAAGTTTTCGCGCGCCACCAGGTTGATGCGGTCGATGAGCTTCTGCACAATTTGGAAACGAGGCATGGCAATCGACACAATGATGGAAATGACGCCAATCAGCACCAACACGGCCACGGCGATGGTCCACCACATGGAGGAGCCTTTGCCAATAGCGCGGATTGTCCCGCCAATGCCCATAATCGGGGCGTAGAAGACCAGGCGCACCATAAACATCGTTACCATTTGCAGTTGGGTAATGTCGTTGGTGGAGCGGGTGATGAGCGACGCCGTGGGGAATTTGTCGAATTCCGCACTGGAGAAGCTTTCAACTTTGCGGAAAACGTCGCTGCGCAAATCACGGCCAACACCAGCCGCAATTTTGGCGGAGAGATAACCCACAGTAATTGTGGCTGCGGCAGAGAGCAGCGTAATGCCCAGCATCAGGGCGCCAATCCGCAAAATGTAGCTGTTTTGCAGTCCGGCAACGTCCATGCCCAGCGCTTCATATTCGGCTCTTACCTGGATAACGGCCGTTTGCTCAATCATGGAATCGCCCAAAGTGGCAAACCGCTCATTGATGGTGCTGGCAATCTGGTCGCGCTGTGCGGCGGGCAGGTTGCCCAACACGGCAAACAGGTCCGTGCCGGCAGGCAGCCGTGAAAGATCAAACGGGCTGTCGCCACCCATCTGGGCGGCGGCTTCAGGATTGTCCATCGCCTGCTGCAAGGCAGAAACGACCAGCAGCGCCTTGGCCATAGGGGTGCTCAGCGCCTCAATTTCGTCATCACTGAGTTCGTTGCGCACGTAAATGGCCTCATTTTCCAGATACGGATACGTCTCGACGTACTGATCTGCTGCCAGGGTGTTGGGCTGAATGAGGCTGTAGGCGCTGCGTACGGCCGTTTCATCCTCATTGCTCAAGAAAAGAGCCAGATGGTTCAGCGTGCCCTGGCGCATCGCCTCTGGTACGGTGCTTTCGACACCGCTCTGTTGAATGCCCGTGTTCACTATCCGCGAAAGATAGTCGGGCAAGGCCAAATCGAGGTTGGCCTGAATAAATAGCAGGATGACCGAAGCCAAAAACATAAACATGTATGGCTTCAAGTACCTTCTTATTCGAAGCATAGTTGTTGAATCTCCTAAATTCCAATATTCGGTTTTCAGCGAGTCAGTATTCAGTAGAAATCAAATTGATAACTAACTGCTGGCTACCGATTCCTTACGAACGGCCGTCACATGGGTGCCCAATTTCTGCAGCAATCTAAACAATGTCTCCTGCTCATCGTGCGTAAGCGCGCTAAAGCAATGATCCACCGTTGCCAGATGATCGTGCATGTATTGGCTAACCAGCGTACGGCCGTTTTCCGTCAGGCTAATGTTAAAGCGGCGGCGATCGTCCGGGTCCAAACGGCGCTCCACCAGCCCTTCATCTTCCAAATTACGGATGAAGGAACTCATGGTGTTGCGGCTTACACCCTGACGCTCACTAATTTCTGACGGATTAAGTTCGCCGTGCCCCCCCATTTCCTCCGCGAAAAAAAGGTGCATCAGCACCTGATACTGGGGAAAGGAAAGCCCGGCCTCATCAATACTCTGCTCGCGCATATGAAACAGCGAGCGGGATACATGCCCCAACTCATCCATCAACCGAACCGTCTGCGGATCAATCTCAGGATGAAAGTTTTGGATGACCTGCATCCATCTTTGTCTTCTATCTTTATTTTGCAACCAGTTATGTCTCATTGAGCTCACAAAAAAGGGCAGCACCTTGCCAGTAAATGGGTCAGTGCTGCCGGGTTAACTATTAACAGACAGAATTGTACTACGCCGAACTATTCTGTCAAGTACCAAAAAGTCCGGTTTTCTGCCAACCTTTCTGCTTTTTTTGAATCGCTGCTAGAATCGGCCGTTTGGGTCAGCTAAAAGGCGGCTCAAAACAAAAAACAACAACCATAAAGTTGAAGGAGATTTGGAAAATAGTCTATGAAACGCATATTATTCTTGCTGCTGCCGCTCGCCCTGTTGATCGCCTGTGCCACCACCCCCACCACGGTAGAAGTAACCCGCCTGGTAACTGAGGAAGTTGAAGTGCCCGTGGAAGTAACCCGCATCGTCACGGAACTGAGCACGGTTGAGGTGCCCGTGGAAGTGACCCGACTGGTTGAGGTACCGGTAACACCAACAACAGAAACAGTGGTGGAAACGGAAGCAACGGCCGTTCCCCCCACCCCCACACTCGGAAACAGCACCTACACCGTGCAAAGCGGTGACAACATCTCATTCATCGCCGCCAAAACGGGCGTACCCGCCGCCGACATTCTGGCCGCAAACAACCTCACCACCACTTCCTTTCTAGACATTGGCCAGGAACTCATTATTCCGGGCTGGAATGGTGAAATCGTGGCCGTCATCCCCCAACCGGCCAATCCAGAAGCCACAGCCGCGCCACCCAGCACCGAAACGGCCGAACTTACCCCCGTTGGCCCCAATCTGCTGCCCAACCCGTCATTTGAAGAAGATTGGTACTTCTTCCAGGGCGTGTCGGAGTGGCAAATTCCCAATGGCTGGCTGTTGGCCGTGGATGAAGGGCCAAACACGCTTGAAGGCGGCTCCGGCGGCAACTTCCTCCGCCCCGAAATTCGCGTCGTACCCAGCAGCGATATTCCTGCCTCAGAACATTCTCAGTTCATCTTTGACGGGCAGAAAACGATCAAAGCATTTAAGGGCGGTGCGCCCACCAGCTTTGCCATCTTCACCGACGTCACATTACCTCCAGGACAGTACCGCCTGTCGATTAACTTCTTCCCAGACATCGTCGGCGCTTATAATGGCGGCAACAAGGTCTGGGCTACGCAGGCACTTTCTTCAGAGGCTCGCGTCATCGTCAACGATGGCGGTACAGGTTGGGTGGTTCCCCAGCCCGGCAGCCGCGCCACGCTCACCTACGACTTCACCGTTGAAGCCGAGGGGCAGGTGCGGGTTGGCGCCGCTTTCCGCAGCCGGTTTGTGAATCACAACAACGGCTGGTTCCTGGACGCCTGGTCGTTACAAGCGCTGGGCACGCCGTAATCCAGCAAGAAGCGGAGCAATCTAGCTAGCGGATTAGTTCAGAAAAATAGCTGGCTGTGGCCCACACGACGGTTGGGTACAGCTTGAGAAACGTATCAACGCCGGCCAATGTCAAGGCATATTTCACATGTGTTTTGGCATTGGCAAGGCGAATATCACCACCTTGCTGCCGTGCCAGCTCAGCCCCTTGCAACAAGGCTTTAATGCCAATGGTGTTCAAGAAATTGACCTTGTGAAGATCTATCACCAGGCGTGTGTAATCCTCTGAAACCTGTTCCTCGATAGTGGCCAATAGTTGAGAAGCCGTTATGCTGTCCAAACGGCCGTTTACCGACAAAATAGCCACATTATCAAAGTGCACCGTATAAATTTTCATGGCTCTTTCTCCTCATTTGCTGAACGGCCGTCTCGCTGCCGATACTGAAACCAATCCAGGATAGGAGTCAGACGCCACGTTACGCCGCTGTTGGCTACCACAACGCCCACCAAAATTTCAGGATCTGGCCCGACTCAATGAAAGCGTGCGGCACGGGACTGATTCGGCAAGAAATATTGCCTATCACGGCCAAAAGAGGTCAGCACAGATTCCATGTCTTCATAAACAGGCAAGCCAGACTGGGAGAGCGCTTTTTTAACAGCGGGCTGTGGCCGCAAAAGTTTGAAATGACGCACAGGTTGGCTCAAGACCTTGTCGGCCATGGCATGAAGCGCCCGAAGGCCACCGGCAGGGTCCAGTGGCGTGTCGCCGTTGAACAGGGTGGCCGCACTGTACAGCGCAAACGCGCCAGACAGCCCCACGCTGGGTATGCTGTCCATATCAAACACAAGATTGCGATAGCCGGAATCATAGAGCGTTTGGGTTTTGTTGATCAGTTCGAGGTACGTAGACTGATCAAGATTTCCCTGAAAATTCAAAATAGCGATAAGCTGATCGTTCTGCTTAAAAATGGTCAAATTAAACACGTTACGACTTCCTTTTGTAAATTAGCGACAGCTATCTGTCTGCCGCTTTCATTGGTTACAGGGTAGGAGATAACGGCCGTAACCACAGCCAGCCAAAGAAAGTATGTAACTACCTAAAATGAGGGGCGTAACACCTAACTTCTGTTAGGTAAACAAGGGGAAAGCTTGAATAAATACGGCCGATATTCGTTTCTTTTGCGACTCAGAACAAGGCTAACGCATTCGCCAATTCGGCTTCGCTTCGGCGGGGGAAAAGTTGGCCGCCCACAAAAAACGAGCAATCTCTTCTTCAACCACCTGACTTACTTTCTCAACGGAGCGGTAGGTGGTGTCAATGACCCGATCGATCTTGTTTTGGGCGAGCAACTGCTTTTTATGCTGAAGCACATACGCCTGCTCCGCAACGGCCGTTGAACAACGCCGCTCCAGCTCAGAATCATCAGACGCAAGCCGGTGCCGCAACCGACGTTCCAACACGCCACTATCGCTGCAAGCCAACCACAAATGCAGCACCTTGTGCGGCGATTGCGCTTTCAGCGCCGCACCAAAGTAGGTTGACGCAAACAGCCGCAAATAAGGCGCATCAGCCGTAGGAAGCTCCGATTTTGCCAACCCATAGCCCTGTCCATTCCCTGCCCAAACGGTAAAGCACAAAAACTCACGCGCCGCTTGCCAGGTATTAAACATCTCTTGGGTAATAAATCGGTAATGAATGTCTTCGCTTTTTATGCCGCGCGGGGGTCGGGTTGTTGTGGTTTTTATGAAATGAAGCGTGGGCTGGCGCTGCCGCAGCAGCCAGGAAACGGAGGTTTTGCCCACTCCAGACACGCCGCCCAGAACAATCAGCGGCGTTTTTACGGAGACAAGCTTGCCAAATGCAGGCTCAAAACACCCGGCAATGTCGTTAATGTGAAACATCTTCACCAAACCGCTGCACAACGGCCGCCATCTCTGGCGCAACCCCCAACTCAGCATGATCTTTTGCAATCACTCGGGCCACATCCAGGTAGGAAAACATGCTCTCATATTCGTACCCATCCTGCACAAAAATGTCGCGGCCCAATGAAGCGTGCATTTTTTCATAAAGAACGATGAGTCCCTTCACCCGCACACCTTCCCCCTCGGCCCGGCGGATAAACTCCATACTTTCATACGCCCGCACCGACAAATCATCCAGCAGGTAAATCGAATCCCCCGGCTGAAAATGACCTTCCAGCCATTTATCCAAACCGTAACCCTTGGCTTTTGTGCGCAAGTACAGGGCAGGCTGTTGCAGCTTAAACGCCAACGCCCCAACCAACGGCAAACTGGCCGTTTCCACCCCACAAATAAAATCATAGGATTTTCCCGCCAGGACGGCACTGCACCAATCCACTGTCATATTTAACAGGGTGGGATACGTGTAGATCGCCCGCATATCGGCATAATAAACCGCTTTGTCCTGAAACTTGCTGGCGGTGACTTCCCCAAAAGAAAACAATTTGTTGCGGATTGCTTCCTGAATAAACAGCTCTGACCCGTCCATTTACCCTCCTGGCCCACACGGCCGTTCCCCACCAACATCACCCCAAATTCAATTTGAGCCCTAAAAAAGAATCCACTGCACCTTGAAACCAAACAACTAAGGCTACTATATCAAATTAGCCCACCGTTTCAGGCAAAAAGCCTGCAAATCACCTGCAAAGCCAATGGCACCATACAGCCTTGCACTGAAGCCAAACTTTTTGGTGAAGAATCAACAGCTTTTTTGCTGAACCGATGTTGGAAAAACAGGCACAAATTGTTACACTGTCAGCAGTGTCACGTTGGCAAGCATATATTTTAAACACACAAAATGAAAAAGGCTCCCCATGACTGATCTTGACGTCATTAAAGAACTGGAACAGATACTAGACCGCAAGCTGTTTGCTAAGCCATTTGACCCAGATAAATTGTGGAACAAAAAAGCATATTGCCTCAACCAGGAGGAGCAGGTAATTCATGTTGGCCTGCCACAATGCAGCTTGCGCCAGCTTGATAACATCGTACCTATCCTGGAAAGACTGACGAGCTTACAGTCCCTCAATCTACGGAACAACCAAATCAGCGATATATCGTTTTTGCAGCACCTGACCGGCTTACAGACCCTCTATTTAAGTTCTAACCAAATCAGCGATTATTCGTTTTTGCAGCACCTGACCGGCTTACAGACCCTCGATTTAAGTTCTAACCAAATCAGCGATATTTCGTTTTTGCAGCACCTGACCGGCTTACAGACCCTCTATTTAAGTTCTAACCAAATCAGCGATATTTCGTTTTTGCAGCACCTGACCGGCTTACAGACCCTCTATTTAAGTTCTAACCAAATCAGCGATTATTCGTTTTTGCAGCACCTGACCGGCTTACAGACCCTCTATTTAAGTTCTAACCAAATCAGCGATTATTCGTTTTTGCAGCACCTGACCGGCTTACAGACCCTCGATTTAAGTTATAACCAAATCAGCGATATTTCGTTTTTGCAGCACCTGACCGGCTTACAGACCCTCTATTTAAGTTCTAACCAAATCAGCGATATTTCGTTTTTGCAGCACCTGACCGGCTTACAGACCCTCGATTTAAGTTCTAACCAAATCAGCGATTATTCGTTTTTGCAGCACCTGACCGGCTTACAGACCCTCGATTTAAGTTCTAACCAAATCAGCGATTATTCGTTTTTGCAGCACCTGACCGGCTTACAGACCCTCGATTTAAGTTCTAACCAAATCAGCGATATTTCGTTTTTGCAGCACCTGACCGGCTTACAGACCCTCTATTTAAGTTCTAACCAAATCAGCGATATTTCGTTTTTGCAGCACCTCATCAACTTACAGAAAATCTCTTTATATTCCAATCAGATCAACGATATATCAGTTTTGCGGCACTTGTCATCGCTTGAATCAATCGATCTTGACAAAAACAAATTGAAAAAACTACCGCCGTGGATTACAGATCTCGGCCTTGGTATTACAGAAGATACTTCGGCTCCACATGGAGATATTACACTACCCAATAACCCCATTGAAATACCACCACCTGAAATTGTTCAACGAGGTAAGCAGTCCATTCGGGCTTACTTCCATTCTCTTGAAGGTCAGGAAACGGTTCAGCTTAATGAAGTCAAAATTCTTCTTGTTGGGGAGGGCATGGCAGGCAAAACCTCCGTCCTTAAACGGCTGCAAAACCTGGATTTTGACCCCAATGAATCACAAACGCACGGCATCAATGTTGTCACCTTCCCAGCACAGCAGCTGCCCGGGCTGGCCCCAAACGGCGGCTTAAACGAATGCACCCTGCACTGTTGGGATTTTGGTGGCCAGGAAATCATGCACGCCTCGCATCAATTTTTCCTCAGCGAACGCGCCCTCTACATTCTGGTCATCGACAGCCGCACCGACGACAAAAAGTACCACTGGCTCAAGCACATCGAAAAATTTGGCGGTGACTCACCCCTCATCGTAGCGCTAAACAAAGTAGATTTAAATCCTAGCTACAATGTGGAGCAAAAGCGCATCAACGATGCCTTCCCCACCATTCAAAACCGCTTTGTGCGCCTCTCCTGCCAAACAGATGAAGGGCTGCCCACTTTGGTGCGCTACATCGCCCAGGCCATTCCCCAAACCTCCCTCTTCGGCAGCGCAATCAGCGTAAACTGGATGAAAATTAAAGACACTCTGGTCGCCGAAACCGCCGCCAGCCGCTACATCGACCGGACTCGCTTCGAGGAAATTTGCCGCGAAAATAACGTTCCTGACGAAAGCAGCCAGCTCACCCTGCTCAAATACCTCCACGATTTGGGCATCGTCCTCTACTTCGAGCAGCTCAACCTCGCCAACATCTACGTCCTGGATCCCCACTGGGTCACCATTGGCGTCTACAAAATCATCAACTCAGAGCGCATCACCAATGGCCTCTTAAAAGAAACAGACCTGGACTACATCCTCAACAAAGAAAAGATCAAAAAAGACGAATACGATCCCGCCCGTGAGAAAGCGATCGTTTATACACCTGAAGAACAACGCTACATTCTCGACATCATGATGCAGTTTGAGCTCTGCTACGAATACAACCGGCAAAAACGCCTCTACATCGTACCCAACCTGCTGCCACAAGAACTCGACCATGAACCAGAGCTTGCGCACGGCTCACCCTTACGCTTCATCATGAAGTACGATTATTTACCTTCACCCATCATCTCCCGCGTCATGCTCCGCTTCAAAAACGATATTGAAAATGGGCAACAATGGCGCTCCGGCATGATTTTGCATAACCCCGGCACCCAATGCCGTGCCAAAATCAAAGCAGATGAACTGCAAAAATCAATCAGCATCACCGTTGCAGGAGAAGAACACCGCAAGCGGGAATACTTTTCCGCCATTCGTCACTGCCTGCTCGATCTCAACCGTGAGTTTGAAAACCTGGATGTGCAGGAACTGATTCCCCTGCCAGACCATCCAAATTTCTCGGTAGATTATCATGAACTGCTGGGGTACGAGGCCGAAGGACGCGAAGAATATTTCCACGGAAAGTTACGCAAAACCTTCTCTGTTTCCCAGCTACTAGACAGCGTCATCAGCCCTTCACAAAGAACAATCGACTTGGAAACTCGTGAACTTCTCAAACGAGGCAGAGAAGCATTTTTTATTGGTGGCGATTATTATGGCGGTGGACGAGGAGACACAACCACAGTGGGCGACATTTCGCAAGCTGCCGGGGTTGCCATTGGCAGACGCAATCAGGCCAGAGTGGAAGCACCCACTTCTCCATTGCCCAATCAAGCACCGCCAGCCCCAATTTTCTCAGAGGCTGACCAAAAAGAGCTTGAGAAGCTATCCGCTCAAAAAGCTTCCATTGAGCAACCAATTAGAACGCGGGCAAAGATATTGAAATATGGGTACATTGTTTCTGTTATTGCCATCGTCCTGCTCGTTTCCTTGCTGCTAGACATCGTAGTCAAACGGCTAGGCTGGGACACGCTAGAACCTTACACCTGGATTTTAGGCATCGCTTTGTTCCTGGCTGCGCCGCTGGTAGCACATTATTCACCAGAAAAATTAAGCCCTCGGGCAATCGAAGCAACCTATTTTGCCAACCAATGTCAACGCAGTTATCCAAAGTTTGGCTTTGATAAAGCACGTTTTGATGAATTAAATGCGCGCAAGCAAACGTGAGTGAATGCCAAATCTTACTCACCCTATCCAGCTTAAATCCGCTACAATATTGCTCTTATAACGACCAAGGAGCAGCGGATGACCCAAATTCCTTCCCATTTTCAACTAAATTTTGACCCCATCGCCAACCCGGCAGCCATCGTGGTGGCCGGATCGGCCCGATTTACCGTGTTTACCTCCCGCCTGATTCGGCTGGAGTATGAGGAGAACGGCCGTTTCCAAGACGCACCTAGCCAACCATTCTGGTACCGCAACCAGCCTGTGCCGCAGTTTGAGCAAGTGGTGAAAGACGGCCGTCTCCACATCGAAACTGAGCATCTCCAATTAACTTACAAGATTGGCAAAAAATTCACCGCCAAGAACTTGCAAATCACACTCAAAGACAGCGGCACCATCTGGCGTTTTGGCGATGAGAACCCACAAAACCTGCTGGGCACCTACCGCACCCTGGACGAAGTCAGCGGCAGCACCCCGCTGGAACCCGGCCTGCTCTCCCGCAGCGGCTGGGCGCTGGTAGATGACTCTAAAACGCTCATCTTCAACGATGACGGCTGGCTGGAACCACGCCCCAACCCAAATGCCCTCGACCTCTACTTTTTTGGCTATGGCCAAGAGTATGCCACCTGCCTGCGCGACTATTTCGCCCTCACCGGCCCCGTGCCGCTGCTGCCGCGCTGGGCGCTGGGCAACTGGTGGAGCCGCTACTGGGAATACACCCAGGAAGAACTCACCCAGCTCATGCGCGACTTTCGCGCTCACGATGTGCCCCTCTCCGTCTGCATTGTGGACATTGATTGGCATTTGGCAGGCTGGACCGGCTACACCTGGAACCGCGACTATTTCCCCGATCCACCCGCCTTTATTAACTGGCTACACGAACAAGGACTCAAGACCGCGCTCAATCTGCATCCGGCCGACGGCGTTGGCCCCCACGAGGAACAATACGAAGCGATGACCCAACGGCTCGGACAAGAGGCAGATGGCAAGTTCATCCCCTTCAACATCGCCGACCCAGATTTTGCTAACGCCTACTTTGAACTTTTGCACCACCCGCAGGAGGCCGACGGCATTAATTTTTGGTGGATGGATTGGCAGCAGGGCGAACTGAGTAGCCTGCCAGGATTGGATCCGCTCTGGTGGCTCAACCATTTGCATTTTTATGATATTGCGCGGGCGGGTGACAAACGGCCGTTTGTCTTTTCGCGCTGGGGTGGCCTGGGCAACCATCGCTATCCCATCGGCTTCTCTGGTGACACGCATGTGGATTGGAACAGCCTTAACTTCCAACCCTACTTCACCGCCACCGCCGCCAACGTCGGCTACAGCTGGTGGAGCCACGACATCGGCGGCCACATGTTTGGCCTGGAAGAGCCCGATCTGTACGCACGTTGGGTGCAATACGGCGTCTTCAGCCCGATTTTCCGGCTGCACAGCACCAAAATTAAATACCACGATCGCCGCCCCTGGGGACACAATGCCGAAGTTCTACAGGTCGCCCGCGATGCAATGCAGCTGCGCCACGCCCTCATTCCTTACCTGTACAGCCTCTCCTGGCGCAACAACACCCAGCACGAAGCGCCGATTCGGCCCATGTACCATGATTATCCCACCCGCGACGAAGCGTATCTTTGCCCGCAGCAGTACACCTTTGGCCCCGATCTGATTGCCGCCCCGTACACTACCCCCGCCGACCCAGACACGCAGCTGAGCCGACAAGTGGTCTGGCTGCCGCCGGGCACGTGGCATCACTTTTTCACTGGCGAGCAGTTTGCGGGGGAGTGCTGGCAGGTGCAATACGGCCGTCTCCGCGACATCCCCCTCTTTGCCAAAGCCGGAGCGATTGTGCCCCTCGGCCCCAAAGTTGGCTGGGGTGGCATCGACAATCCTGAAATCATCGATCTGCACTGCTTTGCTGGGGCTTCCGGCGCATTCACCCTGTACGAAGATGATGGCGAGACGCTGGGCTACCAAAACGGCCGTTACGCCCTCACCCAGTTCACGCAAAAGTGGCAAGCAGACAAAACCACCATCACAATTCATCCTGCCAGCGGCGACACCAGCCACGTCCCTGCCAGCCGCAGCTACCGCCTGCATCTGCGCGGCCTCAGCTCCAACGTCACGCTTACGGCATTGCTCGATGGGCAGCCGGTGAATTTAGAGGCTGCTTATGATGAGCAGAAAGAAAGTTGGGAAACGGCCGTACTTACCGTTCCCGCCAACAGTCAATTGCAGCTCACCGCCAGCGGCAGTCCGCTCGTCACCCCGCGCGATCGACTGCTGGAAACGATTGAAGACATGCTGTACGCTTTTCGGCTCGAAACGCTCGTTAAATTGGCCATCAGCCAAAATCTGAGCAGCTTGCCTGAAAATCCTAAGCTGCTGTCAGCCTGGGAAAATCAAATTCGTCCCAGCCAGATGCAGGCGTTGCTAGAGCTGTTGACGCAAGCAGGCAGCCACACCTTGCCTAATTTTGCCGGTGGCCAGACGATCACCTGGGACAATAAAGCGTAAAAATGGAACACGGATGAACGCAGATTGTCACTGATTTTGTTTTTCTGTGAAAATCCGTGTTTAAGTAAATCACGAAAAGTTGCTTGAAAACTTGAGCACAATATGTGATTTACTTTCAGGAGAACAAAAAGCTCAAATAAGATGATCGTTTTTTAAAGGACTTTTTGTTCTCCACTTATCTGTGTCCAATCCAAAAAGCAGCCGGGAAAAAGCAAATTGTCTATACGAATTGATCCTGAGGAAAGAGAGTTTGAGGCGCTGCTAGCATTGGCCGGGGATTTAACTGGCCAACGGGTGTTGGAAGTGGGCTGTGGCAACGGCCGTATCACCACCCACCTCGCTCCTCACGCCGCCCAAATCATCGCCATCGACCCCAACAAGGAGCGCATTGCGCAAGCCAAAGCGAATTTGCCCACAGAGTTGGCGCACAAAATCAGCTACCATGCCCTCGCATTGGAGGATTTGCCGCCCGGTGAAACCTTCGACATGGTGCTGCTCAGTTGGTCGTTATGATGAATGGCTCCAGAGAGCATGGTTCATGCTCTTAAGCAAATTCGAGGGTTGTTAAAGGGAAACGGCCGTCTCCTAGACATCCACCCCAACGGCGAACCACCCCCCATTTTTGTGCGCCTCAACGAGGAGCGTCACCTCACCGGCTGGATTCAGGAGGAAAGCGACTACATCAGCTACGCCCAGGCGGAGGACGCGCTGCAAGAAGCGGTGCAGCGCGGCTGGTTCCGCCGCGAAAAGCGACAGCTCATCACCTTTGCCACCTACGCCACCGATTTGGAAACACTGCGGGAGCATCTGCGCCAAAATTGGCAAGACGCCTGGATTGAAGATTTAGTCGCCATGCAGATTGAAAACCAGCTCAACAGCCTGGCACATGACAAAGAAATCATCGTCGAAGAACAAATCTGGCTTAGCCGCTACCAACCCCTCCCAGCTAA
This sequence comes from Ardenticatenaceae bacterium, assembly GCA_020634565.1. Taxonomy (GTDB): domain Bacteria; phylum Chloroflexota; class Anaerolineae; order Promineifilales; family Promineifilaceae; genus Leptofilum. The sequence continues at coordinate 60,810 of JACKBN010000018.1, read as the reverse complement.
GTAAGAATTTGTTTCAAGGAGCGCAAACCGAAACGCAAAGAATTGAAAGTTACCTAAATTTCAATTTCCTTATCTTCTGATAGTTTGCCACGATCCAAGAAAACAACGAGCGTTTCTTCCGCAGCCTCCCGCAGTTGCTTCCACTTTGGCAATTTCAAAGTCTCTACAAGCGAGGGCAAAGGGTTTGGCGTATTTTGGGCAACATCCTCCCAGATTCTATGAAAACGTCTGAGGGCTACCTGTTCGGCCATAGAAAAAACAGGCAGTCCAAAATCATCCAAAACATCCTTATTTGGAACCCAATCTTCAAACTGATTGATCATCTCACTTGGAACACTAACCAATGGCACAGCCTTTTGGTATTTTTGCTGTTCATCAAATGAAGAAGCAACTTCAAAATATTCAATGATGCGATTTCGAACGCGTTGGAACACCACTTGTTTACTTACATTATCATCTGCCATACTAGACTCCATAACAACCTGCACACACGACGAAATGATGGTCCTCTTAGTCTACAATTTCAAGTACTCTCTTATTGCTGCTATAGATTCTAGCTAATGCCTCTTTGAACACCTGAATGTTCTCCCTAGCATCCATACTGAAATAGAAATGGATCATTTTGCCACCCTGCAAAACAATGTGAGTACCATCACCATCCACGGTAACCTCTTTGACTATACTTGGGCCACGCTCCTCATGGGATTCAAAATAGACAACAGTTGGATTGGATTTGGTAATACGCCAATACAGATAATCAGCTGCACTATTTACTGCACGAACAGTCAAAACTTTCTCATCTTCAGTAATTGTAAATTCTGTAGTCACAACCTCATTCACCTAACAATTATTCAACAATCGCTACTAACCGTTCTTGGACAAATGACACTTCAATCAATACCCCGCCCAGTTTTACGAAATTAGTTTGCTTTGGACCTCTTTTGCCAGGCAATTTTAGGCAAAAATATTCTATCTTTCGCGCCACCGTTCCATTCAACCTCAAGCCCGTTAGCTTGAAGGGCAGAGACGATGGCTTTTCCTACTTCTACGGAGAGCGTTTCGTCCCCATCAAGGCTCCCAAAAGCGAGGTACAATACGTTCCCGTTAATCACTCTTTCCATATCTTGACTGTGATAAAAACAATAGCTCCGATAACGACTAGTGGAGGCTTGAGCGACTGCTTCAGTAACCGCTTCCAATCCATCAGACATTGTGTAACCTGCATTATGCAAGGCACACACCCCTTCTTCATGTAGTTTATCAAATGCTCTAGGCTCTGTTGACATTTAGTGGATAATTGCCAGATGTCACAGATAAACGAACTACAATGGTCTAAAATCTATGATTTCCTCTGCCTTTGTCCTGATGTTTATGCAGGCAACGAAGCCGACTGTCGCCGTTTCCTTGACGGCGTTCATTGGATATTACGCACAGGTGCTCAGTGGCGAGAGTTACCAGAGAAATATGGTAACTGGAACAGCGTCTATAAACGCTTTGCCCGCTGGTGCAACAAGGATATCTGGCAAAAAATGCATCAACATTTTGCCGATGACCCAGACATGGAAAACTTGATTTTGGATAGCACCGTTGTGCGGGCGCATCCTTGTGCCGCTGGTGCCTTAAAAAAACGGCGGTCAGGCTAAACAAGCTCTGGGCCGCAGCCGTGGTGGGTTCAGTACCAAAATCCATGTTGGCGTTGATGCCTTAGGCAATCCTTTGCGTTTCATTTTGACACCTGGTCAGACGCATGACTCTACGCAGGCTCAAGCTTTGATGAATGGCTATGACTATGACCGAGTTCTGGCGGACAAATCGTATGATGCTGATGAGATTCTGCAGTTTATTGCCGAACAAGGGGCTGAAGCGGTTATTCCACCACGAGCCAATCGCAAGGAGCAGCGCGAATACGACACACATTGGTATAAAGAACGACATTTGGTGGAGTGTTTCATCAATAAGATCAAGCATTATCGTCGCATCTTTTCTCGTTTCGAGAAGTTAGCCAAGCGTTATCTTGGCTTCTTGAGTTTTGCAGGTGCACTTATTTGGCTACGTTGAAATATCAACAGAACCTAGACAATCTGTCGTAGTCCGTTGCGCCTGGCCAGTTCGCTTCTTCACGCTTTTGCAGTTCGAATTCTTTAGACACAAGAGATAGCAGCATTTTTTCATCACAATTACCGTCTAAAATATCATCCATCATTTCTTGGATATCAGCTTCATTGTAAAATCCGGACCATACCCAGTTTTTTATCGCTTCATATACATACTGTTCACTTTTATTCATGCAATTTCCTTTAACGCCGCCTGCCAGTTCGTTAGGCATGGCTTGTTGTACGGTTAATGGCAGCGGTGATTTTAAGGAGCGGATACAACTTTGACCAATGGTTGCTCGTTAATATGATGCCACATTAATCCTTGCGCAGGGCTTTTCAGTAATCCAATTTCTCAATCAAATGGGACGCAGATTAACGCAGATGACGCTGATTTTTCTTATAAATCCGCGTTTTCCGCGTTTATCCGCGTCCTATTGTCTGAAAACTGAAAAACCCTGAATCCTTGCGAACTCCCCTTTTGCAAACGGCCGTTCCCCGCTAAAATATTCTCATGAACACATCTGATTTTAACTACACCCTTCCGCCGGAGCTGATTGCCCAACGGCCGTTAACCCAACGAGACGCCTCGCGCCTGATGGTGCTCAACCGGGCGGAAGAAACCATTACCCACCAAACTTTCACCGACGTCCTTGACTATTTTCAGCGAGGCGATGTGCTGGTGGCTAACAACAGCCGCGTCATTCCGGCGCGACTGTACGGCCGTAAACCCACCGGCGGCAAAGTCGAAATTTTGCTGTTGAGCGAGTTGGACAATGGCCACTGGCAAGCAATGGTCGGCGGCAAACGGCTGGACGAAGGCAGCGAGATTCAACTGCTGGACACCGATGAGAATGAAACGGAACTGGTCGCTACGGTAACGGCCGTTCTCGACGGCCCCCAGCGCGAACTCAGCTTTAACCAGCCGCTTTACGATTGGCTGGACAGCATCGGCCACACGCCGCTGCCCCCCTACATCCACGAAACACTGGATGACGCCGAGCGGTACCAAACCGTCTACTCCCGCCCCACCGGCTCTGCCGCTGCGCCTACTGCCGGGTTGCACTTTACCGGCGATTTGCTGCTGGCGCTGCGCGACAAAGGCGTCATTTTTGAGACGGTGACGCTGCACGTCGGGCTGGACACCTTCAAGCCGGTCGAGGCAGAAAAGGTGGAAGCACACACTATCCATTCTGAATGGGCCAACCTGACGGCCGAAAGCGCCAAACGCATTAACGAAGCCAAACTGGCGGGCGGTCGCCTCATTGCCGTGGGCACCACCACCATGCGCACGTTGGAAACCGGCGCGCTCCGCTCGGCAGGGTTAAACGGCAGCCTGCAAGACATCAGCGCCCGCGATGCCAGCGGTGAAACCAGCAATTTCTGCCCCTGGAAGCCGGTCGCCGCCTTCACCGCCCCCACCGATCTATTCATCTATCCCGGCTACAAATTCCGCGCTGTAGACGCGATGGTCACTAATTTCCATCTGCCCCACTCCAGCCTGCTCATGCTGGTTGCCGCGTTTGCCGGACGTGACTTTATGCTGCGCGCTTATGAAACGGCCGTTGCCGAACAATATCGCTTCTTCTCCTTTGGCGATGCGATGTTGATCCTCTAATGACAAACCTGACAGGTTTTCGCAGAGGGGCAAGATGAGCGATACGGCCGTTTTCCTCCTCTCCATCCTGGCTGCCATTTTGCCCACCGTGCTGTACGTCGGCCTCATTTACTGGGTTGATCGCTACGAAAAGGAGCCGTGGTGGCTGCTCGCCGCCGCCTTTTTGTGGGGCGCGGTGCCGGCCATTCTCATCTCCTTTGTCCTGAACACCCTGCTCAGCGCACCGCTACTCCTCGTCTTGGGAGATGAGTTGGGCATGGCCGCCGCGCCACCGCTCATTGGGCCGCCTGTCGAAGAGACAATCAAAAGCATTGCCCTGGTGGCCATCTTCATTTTTTGGCGCAACGAGATCGATAGTCCGCTGGATGGCATCATCTACGGGGCCATGGTGGGGATGGGCTTTGCCATGGTGGAAAATGTTTACTATTTTTTGGAGACGTTTAATCAGGGAGGTATCGAAGCGTGGGGCGTCAACATTGTTTTGCGCGCCGTCATTTTTGGCTTGAACCACGCGCTGTTTAGCAGCTTTGCCGGCTTGGGCATTGCCATCGCCCGGCTGTCTACCAGCCAGTCCGTCAAATTTGCGCTGCCGGTATTGGGCTGGATGACGGCCGTTTTCCTCCATTTTCTGCACAACCTCACCGTCACCTTTGGTGACTTTTTCATCCTGGTTGCTTTGTTTTTTGATTGGGGCGGCGTGCTGCTGGTGTTGGGCATCATGGTGTGGGCGCTGCTGCAAGAGCGGCGCTGGCTGCGCCAATATCTGGCCGAGGAAGTGGCCGTAGGTACGCTTACGCTGAGTCAGTACACCACCGCCAGCTCAGGTCGTAAACGGACAGCGTATCTTTTTAACGCGCTGCTTAATCGGGGGTTTCGGGCCAACCGCCACGCCGCAAAATTCTTTTTGCAGTGCAGCCATCTGGCCTACAGTAAACATCACTGGAAGCTGTTCCAGGATGAAAAATCAGCGCAGGAGATTGTCCAGCTACGTCAGGAAATTGCGACCCTCGCCACCCAACTCCGTTCATAAAAACAAAAACCGCAGAGGACGCGGAGAGCGCAGAAGCTTTTCAACCTCTGCACCCTCAACGCACTCTGCGGTGAAAAAGAGGGGACCCTTTTTACTCAGCTGCGAGCGTAACTTCGGGTTCTTTTTCTTCAGCAACGCGCTCAACGGTGATGGTGCAATCGATCATGAGTGCGCCCACCACGGCGACGGCGGCAATAAACGGGGCCCACAGGATGCCCAGGGCAATTCCCGGCAGCCCAACGGCCAGCGGCAGCGACAGGTTAATGTTCCGGGCTTCATTTTTAACGACGACGCGGCGAACGGCCGTTTCATGCATCAAACTCTTCACCATATTCACCAAATCCTCGCCTGCGGCCACAAATTCTTCCGTCCAGGACCCACCATCTTCGGCAACATCCTCTTCATTAATCACAACTTCTTCGCCCATTTCTACTTCTTCTACAGTTTCTTCTTTTTTCTTAGCCATTGTAAATGCTCCTTTAATTAATGTGCCACAGAGGACACAGAGAGTTTAGAGATTAATTCCCCAAACAGATTACTGATTACTGATTACCAATTACTACTTACCGTTCCGCCGTTCTTTCACCAGGAGATAAACCCCAAAAGCGATGACACCCAGTGGCAGCAGCGGGTTCACGCTGCCAAAAACGACGACCTCAAAGAACACCACCAACCCCATCGACAGCAGCACCATAAATCGCATGAACTTGTAGCCGCTGGTATGCACCGCATGCGTGGGATCAAACCGACGAATGTACATCAGCCCCCAGGCAACCGAGGCAAAAACCAGTGGCCAACTGTAAGCCCACGCCTCAAAATGGTTGCTCAGGTTCATGACACAGAGCAAAGCCCCGATAGTCAGGAACATAGCGCCGGGCACTGCCAAAAAGTTTAAGCGACTGGGATGCTCTGGAGTGGCTTTGTAGGCGGGCCATAACAGCAGCATACCCGGAGCCAGCACAAAGCCAGGCCACAAAATCTCCATCATCTCAAAACCAAAAATCTGGCTGGCCAACAAAACAACCCCGATGCCGATAACGCCGTAAGCAGGCCATGCCTGACGCCGCTGGAGTTTACGGCTTTCTTCGACTTTTAATACGGTTTCATTTGACATTTCTCACTCTCCTTAAATTGACCGTGATATGCCAACTTTACGCAGGCATCCAGAGTGAGTTGCATTTCCACTGCCCAATTAAGCGGTTTTCATGAGATGTACACATTCTCTACACATTGTATTTTTCCATAAAAAAGCCAGGTCATCACCGCAGGTAATGACTTGAACACAGTTAAGAATTGCGTAACCGAATTGAAAGCTGCCGGTAAGAGCTTCCTTTTAAAGTAAGTAACGTTGGTTCAGAACTTAGAGAAAACTCTACAAATAATAAGGAGATGCAACTCATGCAACTTTCTCAAATTTTTACAAATCGCTCCACTGCACCACGGGCCAAATCACGCCTGATGGCCTTCATCTTGCTGTTGGCCTTGTTAATTTTGGGCGGCAGCGGCCAGGTTTTTGCCAACGGCCGTTCCGCTGATGCCGTCTACGTGATGAACAACGATGCGACCGCAAACGCCGTCCTGGTTTTTGAACGCGCCGCCGATGGCACGCTCAGCGAAGCAGGTGCTTACCCCACTGGCGGCGTCGGCACCGGTGGCGGCCTGGGTTCCCAAGGCGCACTGGCCACCAGTGATGACGGCGCCTGGCTCTTTGCCGTCAACGCGGGCAGCAATGAAATCTCGGTTTTTGCCGCCAATGGCACAGACCTGCACCTGACCGATACCGTTGCTTCTGGTGGCGAACGCCCCGTTAGCCTGACGGTGCACGGCAACTTGCTTTACGTTTTAAACGCAGCTGGCAGCGGCAACATCACCGGCTTCTACCTGCATCGGAACGGCACCTTATCCGCCATTCCCGCCTCTACCCAACCACTCAGCAACAACGGCGTAGGCGATGCACCTGGCCCGGCTCAGGTTTCCTTCAGACCAGACGGCCGTCAGCTGATCGTGACCGAAAAAGCGACCAACCAGATTTTGACCTACGATGTACGCCGCTCTGGGCAAGCCACGGCACCCGTGATTCACGCCTCCGAAGGAGTAACCCCCTTTGGTTTCGACTTCACCCCCGACGGCGCGCTGATTGTTAGCGAAGCTTTTGGTGGCGCAACCGACGCCAGCACCGCATCCTCCTACGGCTTTAACCACGGCCAGCTGCAGGTGATTAGCAGCACCGTCGCCACCAACCAAACGGCCGCTTGCTGGGTCATCGTCACCCCAGATGGCAAATACGCCTACACCACCAACACCGGCAGCAGCTCCGTCACGGGCTTGGAAGTTGGCCCCAACGGCAGCCTGGCACTGCTCAATGCAGACGGCCGTACCGGTGAAACTGGCGACGGCAGCCGCCCGATTGACGCCATCATCAGCAGCAATGGCGAAACGCTGTACGTGTTGAGCGGCGGAACGAGCACCGTGACCGCTTTCCACATCGCGGCGGATGGCAGCCTGATTAACCTGGGTAACGTTTCGGTTCCGGCTGGCTCCGTAGGGATTGCCGCCAATTAACAACGACTGCCGGAGGGGAGCCACGAGCAGTATTTAGCAAGTAATCAAAAGAAGAAGTTCTGAAAAAACAGAAAAAGGCGTCCGCGAAATCGTCACGGACGCCTTTTTTTTTGCAAAATGAGGTGTGCTGCTACCGATCAGGCAACTGCATCCGCAACGGGTTCTGGCGGCAAAAAGGTGATTTCCAGAACGCCATCTTGCAGCGAACCGCCCCCGGCGCGACGCTTAGCCAGTACGGTGGGCAAGATCATCTCTCGCTTAAAGTTGCCAATGGTGATGAACATTTCGTCACCACGCTTGCGCAGCTTCACGTCGCCACCGGTTACAAACGGCATAGGCAGGCGCATCAGGTAACGGCCGTCTTCCTGTTCCAAAATCTCTTGTAGCGCTCCCCGGTAAAAAACATCGCCGGGATCAGATTCGCCAAAACAGTCGTGGGCCAGCTGAGCAAGCGCTTCCACCCCCACCACCTCGTGCGCGTAATACGGCGCGCGCCACAGCGGCAGCGGCTTAAAGTTATTTTCGATCATCTCCAGATATTTGGCCTGTAGCTCACGCCGTTGGGTATAAAACGGGCCATCAGCAGCCGATTCAGGCAGGATGCGGTTGATGATGACGCTGTCCACCGGGTAGTTAAACAAGCTGAGGTAGCTGACGGCCCGCTCGGCCTCGCGCACCACCATCTTTTCTGGCTGTAACACCACGCGGTAGCTGCTAATTTCCGGATTGCTCAGCGTTTCGCGCAGTTCACCTGTGGCAGCATCCAGCTTTTCCAGTGCTTCCAGCACCTCGGCGGGACCTTGCAACAGGCGGCTGGCAAACGGCCGTAACGCATTCACCACCTTGCTCCGTCCCCGGCTAAGATGCCCCGCATACCAGCGGAAGGTGTCTGGCATGGTCAGCAGACGAATCGTTTCGCCCGTGGGCGCCGCATCAATGATGACGCGATCAAAGTTGCGCTCTTTGGCCTGCTTGTTGATGTGCAACAGACTGACAATTTCGTCCATGCCGGGGAAAGCCGAAAGCTCATCGGCGACGACGTTGTTTACCTTGTTGCCATCCCGCAACATGCCAGAGACAAAATCTTGCAGGGTGCCCCAATAGTTGTGGATGTCAGCCACCACGCTGATTTCCTGCGCCCACAAGTTGGGGGCAACCTCCACTGGCGTTGCCGCCAGCGGTACATTCAGCGAATCAGCCAGACTGTGGGCGATGTCGGTGCTGGCTACCAGCGTTTTGTAACCCAATTCGGCACTGCGAACGGCCGTTGCCGCCGCCACCGTCGTTTTACCCACACCACCTTTACCTAAATACAAAATAATACGCATAATTATTATTTATCCTTCTTCTAATATTCGAAGCTTATTCATCGTGTCTGCCGCCGCCGCCCGCACTTCTGGTTCTTCATCAAGTTGAGCCAGCGTTTCCAGCAAGCGCAGCATCTGTTCATCCACCGATGTCATCTGCGACAATGTATTTACTGCCCAAAGTCGTTCATATTTATAAACACTGGCCAGCCCATCAATTACTTTCTCTTTTTCTGATTTTGCCGTAAATGGCTCTTCATCCGTACGAGTCTGGCTCAAGCTGCGCAATCGTTCCAAACGTTCTGGCGTTGCCATATACAAAAAAATGGCCTCCGTCCAAAAAAGTTCCGAATAATGATCCGCAAAACAACGTGCCCGATACAGCTCGTTTTTTGCATTCACGTAAACCACCTCATATGAGCCGCCGCGCGAACGAGAAGCAAACAAATTGTTAGGCTGCCAGACAATATCCAATGTCTCACAACCGCGCTTGCTCAAATAAGCACGGATGCGCCGATAATCTCTGTCTAGCAGATAAAAACGGAACGGCAGCAGCAGTATGGAAAAAAGCGCAAGTACAAAAAGCTTATCCAAGTTGTGTCCTTTTTAGCGTGTCACTCGTTCATTATACGCCTCAAATTGAATTCTGGTTGCAAATAGGCCTATAACAAAAAAAGCGCGGCCCCGTTTGGCGCCGCGCTTTTCTCATAAAATCAGCTTCTTGATTATTTGGTCAATTCCAGATTGAGATAAAAATCATCCGGATCTTCAGCGGTAAAGAGAAGGTAGCCTTCAGAATTGTGATACCCGCTGAGGCCAGCAACGCCGGGATATTCTACGTCACGAAGAAGCGGTTCAGGCAGGAAGAAGTAGCCTTTCTGGTCTGCTTCGGCATAAGCGTAAACTTCGGCGTCGGTGGGATTGTCCAGCCACGCTTCCAAATCGGTGCCCGGCTGCAAGATGAAGATGACAGCTCCTTTGAGCGGCTTGCCGCTATCTGCATCGACAATTTCGCCTTCAACCCGGACGCCGCCTTTGCTGCCTGTGTTGGTGCTGCCGTTATTACCGTTATTGTTGACAACTGCCCCGCCAACGGCCGTTTCCGCAATACCGACAAATTCCAGATCACCACCCGTGTAAATCTCCACGGCATAATTCCCATCGGGAATTGGGTCGCCGTAATTGTGGAAGTAAAACGCCGTACAGTCGCCAGCAGGCCCTTCACTCCACTCAAACACGGAGGTAGTCATCAGCTCATCATCCAGCCACCAGGCTACCAACACCTGCTCGCCGTCCGCCATACCGCTGTACTCAAAAATGGAGACCGCAAACGTGGTGTTGCCAGGATAGCTGTCACGTGGCCCGATGGCGCATTGATCTTCGTCGCTGTAGTCATCGGCCCAGGTGAGGTGCGTAAACGTTTCCTGCCCCGTACTGGCTACCACAAACGGGCTCTCATAGCTGGTACCAGCCGCGGCCGCATCCAGCAAGGGTCGGGCAAAGTTGATGGCCCGCAGGCGATTAATCGCTCCACCAATGGCCTCCTGGCCAAAGGAGGGCACGCCGATGATCTGGCCCGCAGCATTTACGCCCAGGCCACCAGAATTACCGGGGGAAATCGTGGCGTCGGTTTTAATCCAGGCGCGGTCACCCACACGGTTTTGACTTTCAAAGCCCGCAACGTTGCCTCGGGTAAAGGTGATGGTTTCGCCACCTGCACCGGGGTAGCCGAGAATGCGGATTTCTTCACCCAGGTTGATGCTGTTGGAGTCACCCACTTCCACAAACGGCAAATCGAGATCGGCGCTGTTCAGCGCATTGCCGTCTAGATCGGCCGTAATTTTGATGACGGCCAGATCCAGCGCCCCGTCAGCGGCGGCCAGCTCAGCGATGTAAGTTTCGGTGGGCGGCTGGTCGGCCGCCGCGCTGAGGGCCACCACCAACTGATCCGGCACATCGCCAAAAAGCAGCTCGGGATCGTTGTAGAGCGTGGCCAAGCCGGGCGAAGTGGGCGCAGCCACATGCGCGTTGGTCAAGATCACGCCATCTGGCGACAGGATTGTGCCAGAGCCGGTCCAGATGGTTTGCATACGGCCGTTAATCACCTGTTTGGCAAAGATCTGCACCGTAGCCGCCTGAAGCCGCTCGATGGGAACGGCCGTGCTGCCGCTATCTGGTTCTTCGCCAACTTCTGGCGTTGGCTCCGCCACGATGGGGGTTGGTTCCGGTTCATTGGTTGGTGTTGGTTCCTCTTCCTCATCATCGTCCACATCGCGAGCGCGCGGGGTAGGCGTCGCTTCCAGCGCAGAACCCAACTGGCAAGCCATAGCGGTAAAAGAGAAGAGAATCAACAAGAAAAAGAGTAGTTGTAAAGGGGAGTTTTGGATTCGTTTCACGCCTTACTCTCCTGCGGTGTAGTGAACGGATTGCACAAAATTTTGGAAGGCAGGCAGCACATCGGCAAAGACATCCGTTTGCGCCTCCAACGACAGCACAGTAACCTGGTCGCCCTCGGTAAAGTAGTAATCCACGCCTTCGATGACGTGGGGCAAACCGGGGGAATCAATGTCTGCGCGGGCAAAACTCACTTTGTACGCATCCTGCCCCGCAAACACAACGGGTTCTGCCGCAAGAATGCGGAACGTCTCGTCCAGCCGCCCCCGCTCCAAATTGCGATTTTCAGCCAGCAGCACCAAATCGTCCGCTGCCGCAACCTGGCTAACGCGATACAGATGGTCGAGCGCCAATGGGTTGCGAGCCACAAATACCAGATCGCCCGCGCCGTCCTGCACCAGCCAGCCGTCAGGAATTTCGGCGGTGAAGCCATCCCGCTCGACGGTGCGCGTGGCGTTTTGTACGGCCGTTTTCACCTGCCAACCCAACAGCAAACTGATCAGCAGCAAACCAATGGTTAGCAAGGCCGAACGCCGTTCCTGGGCCAAATTCTCTTGAGGAATGCTTATTGGCGTCATTTTAGCGACCTCCATGGATGGCCAGATCGTGCTGGATGGAACGAGAGAGGAACCAGGTGACCACACCGGCCAAAACGGCCGCTAACAACAATCCCAGCCAGCTGTTCACCGTGCCCAGGCTGCCCTGGCTCAACGAGCCACGCAGGAAGTAGAACAGGCCATTGAGGGTAGCCGCTACCATTAAACCGAGCGGCATCCACCAAAGCGGCCGTTTTTCAAACTTCATCCGCCCTAAAAAGTAGCCCACCACGCCGGCAAAACTCGCCTGAGCCAATGTCGTCAACACCATGCGAATCGCCCCGGAGCCTAAATCCACGCCGCCGGAGCTGACCACAAAGTTAATGTTGAGCACGACGGCAAAACCAATGGCAACGGCCGTTGTGTAAATAATGCCATCAATCGATTCATCAAAATCGGGCGCATAATAAACGGTGAAGCGAACGGCCGCATATTTCAAAAACTCCTGTGTCATGCCCACAATAAAAATGCCACCCAGCAGCTGCGCCCAGGCCGGACTGCTGCTTAACCAGGTTGGCACAGCAAAAAGTCCATTCACCACGGGCAAACCCACCGCACTGGCCAACAAACTACCGAGGATAACCATTTGCAGCACCAAACTCTTGGGTTCTGGCTCCAGCCGGTCACGGCGGTAAAAGAACGCCAGCCAGATGGCCGCCGGTATCAGGGCCATAAGTATGCCGGTGATTACCAACGTGGTGGGGGTAAATTGGGGTTTCAGCCATGCTTCTAACCCAAAGATAGCTAACACAAATAAGATGAGCAGCACAATTGAGGCAATATCAGCCTGCCACAAACCGCTGCGTTGACGCCAGGGTCCACTCATAAAACATCTCCTTATTAATCAGGCAAACGCCACGGACATTTTCTACGGAACGGCCGTTGACGTCAACCAATTTTAGTCTATCAAATTAACGATCCAAAACCGATCATAAAAGGTGATGAATGTCAATTGTCCACCTATATTAGGCTACTTATAATTCCGGCTGTGTCCAAATATTCCATGCCAGTTAACGGAAGCGACCGTTTTTCATTTAACCCAGTATCAAAAGGAGTTCTACCATGAAACGTGCATCTTTACTCTTACTAATCCCTCTTTCAATCATTTTTTTTCTAATTCCTGTTTACATACCTGACATCATTCACGCAGGAGGAAGCCCCCTAAATATTGAACTGTTATCCGATCACAGCTTGACAGAAGCAGATACATTTTTCAACATCTACGGTTACAACATAGTAACGCATGGCAGCGTGGCGCATCTTTATTGGCAGGAAACAGGAAACGGTACGGAGGGCACTGACCTGTTCTATCGTCGAGTTCCAGGAGGCAGCACTATTCATTTGTCAGATCCAACACGCTCAGATGGAGATGTCAATCATTTTTGGTTTGATACAGCCGTTGCGTCAGATGGCACATTCCATATGATTTGGCTCGAAGACACAAATACTACAGAAGCCGGTGATCTCTTTTACTGGAGTTCGGCTACAGGCACCTTGCTCTTAAGTGACCATAGCCAAACAGAAGGATACGTTCAGCCAGCTCAACATACGCTAAATTTAATTTTGGATAACGATGGTACACCTCATGTGATCTGGTATGAGGAAACCGGCACAGATGAAGGTGAAGACCTGTTTTATTGGAATCCAATTACAGGAACAAGACGGCTCACAGATCGCAGCCAAACGCAAGGAAGCGATGTCAATTACGGCCCCAACAACCTAATCATTGCGGAGAACGGCACAGCCCATGTCACTTGGGCAGAATATGGAAATGACGGCCTTACGGCCGTTTACTTCTACTGGAACTCAACTTTAGCTACACCAACCGTTTTACCAAACATAAAAGCTTTTACAGTTGCTGGAAATGAAGCCCATATTTTCTGGTTCTTTGGGTCAGATGGTCCAATTTATTATTGGAATTCGGCCACGACTAGCGAAACAACGATTCAGGCCTCTCCAGAATCAACAAATACCTTCATTTTAGGTTTTGCCACGCGCACAGATAGCAACAATACAGTTCACATTTTTTGGAGTGAGCCAGGCACTAGCGTATGTCTCTCCCATTGGGATACGACAAACAAAACAACTGAAGCCGTTGCTCTTGGAGAAAATTGCGAACCTTTTTCAAGACTGGTTATGGACAGTAGTGATCGTTTCCATGCTGTAGTGATCGATGTACCGGGAGGTACTTCAGGGCAACGTTTCAGATACTGGAGAAGCGATCTGACAGAATTAGTTGAGATTAAAACCGTTGAGAATTTTGCAAACAATCCACAACTTTCCGTTTTCAACGGCAATTCACCCGCCCATTTTACCTGGATAGAGACAGATAATTCTACGACTCCGCCAGATCACAATCTTTTTCACTGGGACTCAACCACTCTTTCCACAAATAATCTCAGCCAATCAACGGGACCAGCTACGCCAATTAGCAGCTGGCAAGTGGATATGAACCAAATCGGCAATCTTCATGCTTTGTGGTTTGAGCAAAATAGCAGCACAGGCACATACCAAAATTTCTATTGGAATTCAGCCACCAGCATAACTCAAAATCTTTTTTCGGAGTTGGGTATAAGCAGCATAAACCTGCTTAACAATAACATAGAAGACATGAGAATGGACTTCATGAATAATGGCGATCCTTACTTCATGTGGCACGGTTCTCTGGCAAGTGGGCCAGAAGGTTTGTATCTTTGGGATAGCCAAAAAGATACTACTCATCTGGCAGGCGAAAGTATGCCCTGCTCAGAAGTTGGGCGTTCTTACAAAAACGTCGCAGATGACTTTGGAAATATTTATTTGGCCTGGCAAGATGATATCAGCAAAGTGAACTATTTTTGGAGTGCAGACACTGGCCAGATAAACCTCAACCAAACCACCACAGCCGAAAGCATATGCCACCCACCCGTCTTAACAGTGAGCGAGAATGGAAATGTGTTTATGATGTGGGTTGAAGAGAGTGATACGGCTGCTGAAGGGTTGGACATTTTTGGGGGCTGGATACAATCATCAACGAGCAATACTTATCTGCCACTGGTTACAAAATAAGTCCCAAATTTCCTGAAGTATCGGTTGATGCTCGGCTCTTTTTCAAAAACAGGGTCGCTTTCTAAGCATAAAAACAATATAGCAAAAAAGCCCTTTTGCCAGAGTAATATAAAAATGCAAAAGGGCTTTTTTATGCAACCCTGACCACCTGTAGTACTTTGGATACAACCCCTTCAAATGTAACAAATTCCGCAAGCGGCCGTTCTTAAGCTCGACCTTAAGAAACCGTATTTTTCAAGAATTTTTCGAGCAATCTAATGAATAAATTTGAATCAAAAACAGCAAAATCGAGTTACATTTCTTTGGTAAAAAGAGCATCTGTAGTCTGCCTATTGCTCGTTTTGGCTTTTGCCTATTCTGCCGTTTCTCCAGCGCTCGCTGACCTTCCGCCAGAAGTTTATTATCAGGGCATCGACACCGGCGTCAATGGTGACGATGATGGTTCAGACGCACTGCCCATTGGCTTTGACTTCACGTTTTACGGCAATACTTACAACCAATTTTATGTGGCATCCAACGGGATGATTACCTTTAGTGACTACCGGCAGCAAGCTAGCTGGGGCGATTGGCCACACTACACAAACCAACGTATCTCCAACAACGATTGGCCAAATAACTACATCGCCCCGTTTTGGGATGACATCACCGTCTACAACAACCTGGATCAACGAGTCCTATACAAAACCATCGGCACCGCACCCAATCGGATGCTTGTCGTTCAATACACCAATGTTGGTTTTTATGATGATCCCACGCCATTAGGGACATTTTTTGTGATTCTGTATGAAGGAAGCAACAACATACAGCTCCAATATCGTTACCTCATTGGCGACAACGTGCGGGCGCATGGGGATTCGGCAACAGTTGGTCTGGAAAATGCAAATGGCACCGGGGGCACACAATACGCCTATAACAAAGAATCGCTAGACAGCGAACAGGTCATCCTGTTCACGCCTGGTAATAACGGTAAATATGACATTTCCACCGATAGTTACGAACCGGTTTTGCTGGGATTAGGCGCAGTAACCACGCCCGACATTCCGGTGCAAACAAATCCCTTAAAAGGTGCTACCGTTTCAACTTCGCCCACCTTTTCTTGGGGCGCTGCGGAAAACGCCACCAGTTACGAAATCCGCGTGGATGACAATCCCAACATGGGTTCTTTGGAGATTCACGAAACTGGCATCACCGGCACATCATTCACCCCCACCACTCCCCTGGCCGAAGGTCTCTATTACTGGGTTGTTATTGCCCACAACGATACCGACCAGGCCTGGTCTCAACAGTGGCGCTTCACAGCCAGCAACAATCCGCCACCGCCATTGCCAGGGGTTCCGCTACTCACCTCGCCCAATCAGGATGAAACCGGGGTTTCGGCAACACCAACTTTTTCCTGGCAAGCAGCCTCTGATGCCGATGAATATCAATTAATCGTTTCCGAACAGTCAGACCTGAGCGCACCACTCATTGATCAAAGTGGCATTACGACAACTTCTTTTGCAGCTACAGGCCTCACAGCCGACACGCTGTATTACTGGACAGTTGTGGCCAGCAACGTGACGGGCAGCACACAATCATCTGTGCGGAGCTTTACTTCATTTCATATCAATGTTGCGCCAACGGCCGTTAATGACAATGAAACCGTCGCGGAAGACAGTGGCACAACCTCATTCGCCGTTCTGGCCAACGACAGCGATATGGAAAATGATGCGTTAACCATCACGTCTGTAGGCGCAACAAGTAACGGTGGAACGGCCGTACTCAACAACAACCAAATTGACTACACACCTGCCGCTAACTTCTTCGGCAGTGAAACCTTCACCTACACCATCAGCGATGGCAACGGCGGCTCCGACACCGCCACCGTGACTGTAACCGTAACCTCCGTCAACGACGCCCCAACGGCCAACGACGACAGCGAAACGGTTGCGGAAGATAGTGCAACAACTACCTTTTCCGTACTGTCCAATGACAGCGACGTGGAAAATGATTCGTTAACCATCACGTCTGTGGGGACAACAAGTGAAGGCGGAACGGCCGTACTCAACAACAACCAGATCGATTACACACCCGCCGCTAACTTCTTCGGCAGTGAAACCTTCACCTACACCATCAGCGACGGCAATGGCGGTTCCGACACCGCTACCGTGACTGTAACCGTAACCTCCGTCAACGACGCACCAACTGCAAATGACGACAGCGAAACCGTCGCCGAGGATAGCAACGCTACCACCCTCGATGTTTTGGCCAACGACAGTGATGTGGAAAATGATTCGCTAACCATCACGTCTGTGGGCGCAACAAGTAACGGTGGAACGGCCGTACTCAACAACAACCAGATCGATTACACACCTGCCGCTAACTTTTTCGGCAGCGAAACCTTCACCTACACCATCAGCGATGGCAACGGTGGCTCTGACACCGCCACCGTGACTGTAACTGTAACCTCCGTCAACGACGCCCCAATAGCCAACGACGACAGCGAAACGGTTGCGGAAGATAGTGCAACAACCACCTTTTCCGTACTGTCCAATGACAGCGACGTGGAAAATGATTCGTTAACCATCACTTCTGTGGGGACAACAAGTGAAGGCGGAACGGCCGTACTCAACAACAACCAAATTGACTACACGCCCGCTGCTAACTTCTTCGGCAGTGAAACCTTCACCTACACCATCAGCGATGGCAACGGCGGCAGCAGCACAGCGACCGTAACGGTCACCGTCACTTCTGTGAACGATGCGCCCATAGCCAACGACGACAGCGAAACAGTCGCCGAGGATAGCAACGCAACCACCCTAGACGTTTTGGCCAACGACAGTGATGTAGAAAATGATGCGCTAACCATCACCTCTGTAGGGACAACAAGCGAAGGCGGAACAGCCGTACTCAACAACAACCAAATCGACTACACACCAGCCCCCAATTTCGTCGGCAGCGAAACGTTTACCTATACCGTCAGCGACGGCAACGGCGGTTCTGATTGGGCAACGGTGACTATTGAAGTTACCAGCGCCAACGATGCCCCAACGGCCACAAATGACAACAAAACCGTCGCTGAGGACAGTGGCACCACTGCCTTCGCCGTGCTCACCAATGACAGCGATCCAGACACAGGCGACAGCCTGACAATTAGTTCTGTTAGCACACCCGATCAGGGCGGTACGGCCGTAATCAGTGGCAGCCATATCCACTACACGCCAGCCCTCAATTTTGCAGGCACAGAAACCTTTACCTACACCATCAGCGACGGGCACGGCGGCAGCGACACTGCGACCGTCACCGTCACCGTTACCCCTGAAAACGATGCCCCAACGGCCGTTGCCGACAGCGAAACCGTTGCCGAAGATAGCGACACAACTTCGTTCGCAGTTCTCGCCAACGACACCGACCCAGACGCAGGCGACACCCTGACGATTGACGCCGTGGGCGAGGCGGACAATGGCGGTACGGCCGTTCTCAACGGCAGCCAAATCGACTACACACCAGCGCTTAACTTCTTTGGCACAGAGGTCTTTACCTACACCATCAGCGACGCCAGCGGCAGTACCAGCACGACGACGGTTACGGTTGAAATCACCTCCGTAAACGACCTACCCATCGCCAACGACGACAACGAGTCCGCCGTCGAAAACAGCAGCACCATTCAGCTCAACGTCCTGGCCAATGACAGCGATCCCGATACAGACGACATCCTCACGCTGCTATCCGTCGGCACGCCAAATCATGGCGGAACGGCCGTACTCAATGGCAACCTGATTGACTACACGCCTGCGCTGGATTTTGCTGGCAGCGAAACCTTCACCTACACCATCAGCGACGGGCACGGCGGTACGGCCACGGCTACCGTCACCGTCAACTTGCAAGTGGATGCCAGCAACTCAGCCCCCCATGCGCAAAACGACACGCCGGAAACGCTGGAAGATTCTGCGCTCCTCATTTACGTGCTCAGCAACGACAGCGATCCCGAAAACGATTCGCTTTCCATCCTTAACATCAGCGCTGCTGCCCACGGAACGGCCGTTATTCAAGGCAACTACATCCGCTACACGCCAGACGCCAACTACCACGGCCACGACAGCTTCACCTACACCATCAGCGACGGTGAATTTACCGACAGCGCCACGGTGAACATCACCATCGTCTCCGTCAACGATCTGCCCCAGGCCAATCTGGACACCGGCACCACGATGGCTGGCGCACCAGTCACCATTCAGGTGCTGGAAAATGATGAAGACCCCGTCGAAGGCAGCAGTTTAGTGGTAACGGCCGTTAGCCGACCCGCACACGGCCAAGCCACCACCGACGGCACCAGCATCACCTACACACCCAATCCAGGCTTCATCGGCACCGAAACCTTCACCTACACCCTGTCCGACGGCACCGATTCCGTCACCGGCAGCATCACAGTGACCATCAATCCTTACCAGATATTTATTCCGACAGTCAATAAGTAGAACAAAACTCCCCCGGTTTTGGCTCAAAATAAAAATGACCTGACAAAATCAGGTCATTTTTATTTGGTTTCATACAATTAAAACCAGTTCAAGCATGCACTCGAACCAATCAAACTTAATTCAAATTCTCAAAGATGCCCGCAGCACCCATACCGCCGCCGATGCACATCGTTACCATGCCAAACTGGTTGCCGCGCCGCTTCATCTCGTTGATGATTTGCACCGTCAGCTTGGCCCCGGTGCAGCCCAACGGATGCCCCAAAGCAATCGCGCCGCCGTTCACGTTGGTCTTCTCTTCATCAAAGCCCAACTCACGAATCACGGCCACAGCTTGCGCCGCAAACGCTTCATTCAGCTCAATCAGGTCGATGTCGCTCAGCGCCATGCCGGTGCGCTTCAGCAAACGCGGAACGGCCGTAATCGGCCCCACGCCCATAATTTCTGGACGCACACCACCCACATTGAAGCCCACAAAACGAGCCAGCGGCTTCAGCCCCAACGCTTCGGCTTTGCTGCGCTCCATCACCAAAACGGCCGCTGCCCCATCACTTAACGGCGACGCGTTCCCAGCGGTGACAGAACCGCCCATTTTGAACACCGGGCGCAGCTTGGACAGCCCTTCCAATGTCGTCTCTGGGCGGATGTGCTCATCCCGGTCAAAAACGATGGTTTGCCGCTGCGGACCATCCGGCCCTGGCGTTACTTCTTCAATCTCGATGGGCAAAATCTCGTCTTTGAACAACCCTTTTTCGTAGGCGGCCATGGCCCGTTGATGGCTGCGCAGGGCAAACTCATCCTGCGCCTGACGGCTCACCTCGTACTCATCGGCAACGCGTTCGGCCGTGAGCCCCATGCCCATGTACACTTCGGGTGCATTTTCCACCATGTACGGATTCGGGTTCACTCGAAAACCGGTCATCGGCACCAGGCTCATCGTTTCCGCGCCACCTGCGATAATTGCATCTGCCCCGTTGGCAATAATGCGCTCAGCGGCCAGGGCGATGGTTTGCAGGCCGCTGGAGCAAAAGCGATTCACCGTCATGCCCGGCACTTCCACCGGTAGCCCGGCGCGGAGCGCGATGGTGCGGGCAAAGTTCAGCCCTTGCGCCCCTTCGGGCATGGCGCAGCCCATAATCACGTCATCCACATCTTGCGGATTCAGCGCTTCCGCCTGCCGCATCACTTCGGCCACAACGGCTGCGGCCATCTCGTCGGAGCGCCAGTTGCGGGTGGTGCCTCGTTTACCTTTTCCTACGGCCGTACGACTGGCCGCTACAATGACTGCTTCTCGTGTCATAATTTGTCTCCTTTAATTGCGTAGTGGTTTTCCAGTCGTCAGCATGTGCGTCATCCGCTCGCGGGTTTTCTCTTCACCCAGCAGCGAAAGGAACGCTTCCCGCTCCAAATCGAGGATGTACCACGGGTCCACCCAGGTGCCGGTGCTCAGGTCACCGCCAGTGAGCACGTGCGCCAGCTTGCCGCTGAT
Source organism: Ardenticatenaceae bacterium (assembly GCA_020634565.1). Classification (GTDB taxonomy): domain Bacteria; phylum Chloroflexota; class Anaerolineae; order Promineifilales; family Promineifilaceae; genus Leptofilum. The sequence continues at coordinate 40,219 of JACKBN010000018.1, read as the reverse complement.
CAGCGCGTCGTGTTCGCTGGCGTAGTTGCCCCAAAGGAAGCCCTGCACGCCCAGCTTGAGGGCGTACAGCGCATCCCGCCCGGCGGCATAGATTTTCTCTGCTTCCGGCGGGCGCGCCCCGATTTCCACCAACTGCAACGCACGAGCCTTAGCCACCGCCAAACGATGATCGGAATTCATCACAATCAGGTCTTCTTCGTGCAGGTAGCCCATTTCTTTGGCCTGCCAGGCAGATTCGCCCACTTTGGCGGTAGCGACCTGGGTAAACACCTCTTGCAAAACGGGCAGCACATCAGCGTTTGGTGTTTTCATCACGGGGTTAATTCTGTGGCGCAAAAGTTCTTTACAGCCACCGCCCGCAGGAATCAAACCAACGCCAACTTCCACGAGGCCCATGTAGCTTTCGTGGGCAGCGACCGCTTCCCAACCGGCCAAAGCCATCTCCACGCCACCCCCGAGGGCCATGCCACGAACGGCCGTTACCACCGGTTTTGGTGCATGTTGCAAGCCAAACGTCAACGATTGCAGGCCATGAATCATCTGGTTCAGTTGATCCCACATGCCGCTGGCAGCCGCAACGCCCACCGCAAACAGATTGGCGCCCACGCAGAAGTTATCTGCATCGTTACCAACCACCAGCGCATCAAAGTCGCTGTCCAGTCGCGCCAACGCTTCATGCCCCATAGAAATAATGCCGTCGTCGATGGCGTTCATTTTGGCATGGAACTCAAACAGCAGCACGCCGTCGCCCATGTCTAGCAGGCTGGCGCTGTCGTTGCGGGCGATTTCTTTGTTCGCCTCATGCAGCCCGAGTACGGTGATATTTTTCTCGTCAATCGGAACAGGGCTGTACTGCTTGGTTTGGAAGTCGTAGTAACGGCCGTCTTTATAAAAGCTCTCGTGCCCGGCCGCAACCATCTCCTTCACCCAATCGGCCACTTCCAGACCCGCCGCTTCCATCTTCTCGATGGTGTCGGCCACGCCCAGCATGTCCCAAATCTCGAATGGGCCGGCTTCATGAGCAAACCCCCAGCGGTTGGCGTTGTCCACATCCACAATGGAGTGAGCAATTTCGGGCGTGACGTAGCCCGCGTAGGCCAGCATGTAGTAGGTGGTGTCGCGCACAAAATTGGCGGCGCGATCGTCAAATTCCAGCAGCTTGCGCAGCCGCTCGCCCAAATCTTCAATCTTGCGCACCGCCCCCACGGAGTCAAACCGCACGCTCGGCGGATTCGAATATTCCAGTGTTTCCGGGTCAATCGTGTGGAATTCACGACTGCCGCCCACGCGCACCTGCTTGTAAAAGCCCTGGCCGCTCTTGTTGCCCAGCCATTTGTTGGCCGCCAGCTTTTCGTTCAGCGCCGTGCTCTTGGGGCCTTTCAAAATTTCGCGGTATGGGTCATGGGCGATGGCCGGGTAGAGGTTGTTGTTGACGTGCATCATCACGTCCAGCCCCACCAAATCCGTCAGGCGGAAGGTGGCGGTTTTGGGATGGCCCACCAGCGGCCCGGTGATGGCGTCCACCTCAGCGATGGTGTACCCATTCTCCAACGCATACTCGGCCAAATACGAACCCACAATGGCAATGAAGCGGTTAGCGATGAAGTTGGGCGTGTCTTTGCAGACCACCACGCCTTTGCCCAGCACGTCGCTGCCAAATTCCACCATAAAGTCCACCACTTCGGGATCGGTGTCTGGCGTGGGAATTACTTCCAGCAGCTTGAGGTAGCGCGGCGGGTTGAAAAAGTGGGTGCCCAGGAAATGAGCTTTGAACTCGTCGGAACGGCCGTCTGCAATCTCATTAATCGGAATCCCAGACGTGTTGCTGCTGACAATGCTGCCCGGCTTGCGCACCGCCTCGATGCGCTCCATCAGCGCCTGCTTGGGCGCGAGCTGCTCAATAATGACCTCGACAATCCAGTCACAATCCGCGAGGAGGTCAAAATCATCTTCCAAATTGCCCAGAGTAATGAGATCACCCCGGTCCTTGCGGGCCAGATTCGCCGGACGCGCCTTCGCCATGCGATCGTACAAACTTTGCACAATTTTATTGCGCGCCCTGGGATCGTTTTTCTCGGCATCGCTCAGATTGGGTGGAACCATGTCTAGCAGCACCACCGGAATACCGATGTTGGCCAGATGCGCGGCAATACCCCCGCCCATCGTCCCGGCCCCGATAACGGCCGCTTTTCGTATCGAATATGTCATCTGTTTCTCCTTCGTTTGACTTGTCAGTGAGGCTCTGTTCAGTGAGTCAGTGGTCAGTAATCAGTTCAAGCGAGTGTACCACCAGTCGCCCAAACTGATTACTGTTTACCGAATACTGATTACTTTAATTCCCGTCGGCTGTAGCCCAAAATCGACCGGGCAATGATCAGTTGGTTGATCTGCTTCGTACCTTCGTAGATGTCGTTGATTTTGGCATCGCGCATCCACTTTTCGGCCAGCCATTCACGCGAGTAACCCATCGGGCCAAGCAATTCTACGCCCTTCTGGGTGATCCAGGTGACGGCCTCACCCGCGCGGAATTTGCACATGCTGGCCGCCAGCCGGTTGCTCTCGCCGTGGGCCATCATGCCGACGGCGCGCAGCGTGAGCAGCCAGGCACCTTTGTGCCGCACTTCCATCTCCATCAGGTCGCGCTCGATGGCGGTGAGTTCATGGCGCGGCTTGGTGTAATCCAGCACGATGCCTTCTTCCGCCAGCTTGTCGCGGGTGAACTCCAGGGCGGCGCGGGCAATACCCATCGCGCTGGCGGCCACGGCCGGGCGTGAGGCGTCGAACGTCTTCATCGCACCTTTGAAACCCTTGTTGGCCGCAGGCTGCTGTGGGTCCAGCGTGCCCAGCATATTCTCAAACGCGGCAGCCGCACGTTGTCGAAGTGCAGCGCCACGGTGTCGCTGGCGCGGATGCCCAGCTTGTGCTCCTGCTTGGCGATGGAAACCCCCGGCGTGTGTCCTTCTACCACAAACGATTTGATACCGGCGCGGCCTGCGTTGGGGTCAATTGTGGCCCAAACCACGCACAACCCGTCAGACTCATCCAGGGCCAGCTTGCCGTTGGTGATGAAGATTTTCTCGCCATTAAGGATCCATTCGTTGGTGTCGGGGTCGAGAACGGCCGTTGTCCGCATCGAACTATTGTCAGAACCAGCCCCCGGCTCGGTGATAGCCATCGCCCCCCACTTGGGATCGCCTTCGGTAAACTTTTTCAGGAAGCGGATTTGCTGCTCTGGCGTGCCCGCCGCCTGCACGGCCGATCCACCCAGCATCGGGTGAGGTAAGCAAAGGTATTGCCCCGCATCGCCCCAGCTCATCTGCTCCACCATCATAATGAAGCCCAAAATCGAAAAGTCTGGCCCTTTGGGCGCAGAGTGGCCATTATGGCCATTGGTGCCATTGCCATTCAGGCGCTTTTCCACGCTTTTCAGCGAGGACTTCATCATCTGCTGGGCAAAAGGCCAGGTCATATTCACAAACATTTCCGGCCGCTGGTGCTCATGCTCATCCAAATCACGGGAAAACGGCCGCATCGCCTGCTCTGCCACCATTTTGGTCATCTGGCTTTGGTTCAAAATTGATTCAGGAATCTCGAAACTAATCATTTTTGTCTACTCCGTTTCGGAGATTGGAGATTGGCGAATGGGAGATTGCGCAATCTCTAGTCTCCAATCTCTAATCTCTAAACAATCGCCAGTCCATCAAATGAGGCAAAACCACGCGCGTTACGCAGCCACAGTTCCACCGGATATTCGCGGATGTAGCCGTAGCCACCCAGCACTTGCAGCGCCCGGTCGGCCACCTGCACCACGATGTCATCGACGCGCTGCTTCATCAGCGTGGCGTCACGGGTGATGTCCTTGCCCTGGTCCATCTGCCAGGCTGCTTCCCACACCAGCAGGCGGGCTTCGTCAATGTCCGTAGCCATGTCGGCCAGCATGAAGGCGATGGACTGCTTGTGGGCAATCGGCTCACCGAACTGAACGCGCTGCTTGGCGTAATCGAGCGCATATTCGTAGCCTGCGCGGGCCACACCGACGGCCGCTGCACCGAGGGCAATTCGGCTGTGGTTCAAAATCAGGCCAAAGTCGATGCCATCTTCGCCGCCCAGCTTGTTCTCGGCCGGAACGCGGCAGTTGGCCAGCGTCACCATGAAGGTGGGCAGCCCTTTAACCCCCATCAGCTTCGCTTTTTTGTCGATGGACAAACCAGCCGCGTCCGCGGGCACAAGGAACGCCTGCGTTTTGCCATCTTCGTTGGCGTAGACCAGGATGAGTTCAGCCGTTTCTGCCAGCGGCACGGCCGTTTTCATCCCATTCAACACATACGCATCACCATCGCGAACGGCCGTTGTCTTCAGGTTATACGGGTCAAACTTGACGATTGGCTCGGTGAAAGCGGCCGTCATGGCGGGCATTCCCTCGTCGCAAAACTGGGGCAGGTACGCCTCTTTTTGCACCTCGGTGCCGCACAGCATCACCGGCACGGCGACCAGATTGGGCACCATCACGTTCAGGGCGATGGCCAAATCACCCCAGGCAAGCGCTTCGCTGGCTAGCACGCCGGTCAGCGCCGTGTATTCGCCAAAGCCGCCGTACGCTTCCGGCAATCCGGTGGGCAAAATGCCCAGTTCCCAGCCTGCCTGCACGACCTCTGGAGGAATACGGCCGTCTTCCTCCGCATCCCGAAACACCTTGCGCATCCGCTCATTGGCGTAACGGGCAATGGCATCGGTTAGCATCTTCTGTTCTTCATCTAAGCGAAAATCTAACATAATTTTTGCTCCCTTTTGGGGGAAATTGGAGATTAGTTAATTGGAGATTGATCGCCTTCGTCGCGACGCTTCCCCAATCTCCAATCTCTAATTTCCAATCTCTTTACTTCTAATAATCGCGTCTGTCATTTTTGCCAGCCGCACAATTGATTTCACATCATGCACCCGCACAATATCTGCGCCACGGTCAATGCCGATGGCCACGGTCGCGGCCGTGCCTTCCAGCCGCTCCTCCGGCGGCAAATCGAGCGTATAGCCGATAAACGATTTGCGCGAGGTGCCTAACAAGATGGGATACCCCATCGTTTTGAACTGATTCAGTTGGTCCACAATCTGTAAATTTTGGGAAACGGTTTTGCCAAACCCCACACCGGGGTCCAGGATGATATGCTCCTCCTTGACACCTGCTTGCAGCGCCAGCTCGATGCTCTCGCCCAGCTCACGCTTGATGTCGGTAATCAGACCATCATAGTCCACGCCCACGTAACGACCGCCAAGCCGTTCTTCCTGGGCCACATCTTTGGGCTTGCTGCGATTGTGCATGAGCACAACGGGGCAATTGGTTTGCGCGGCGACTTGGGCAATGCGGGCATCCATGCGAAAGCCCCACACATCGTTAATCCAGTTGGCCCCGGCAGCCAAAGCGGCTTCGGCTACACTGGCCCGGTAGGTGTCCACAGAGATGGGCAGCGAAATTTCTCTCCTTACCGCCTCAATCACCGGAACCACCCGGGCCAACTCCTCGGCCTCGGTTACAGGCGTGCTGCCGGGACGGGTACTCTCCCCGCCGATATCGATGATATCGGCCCCGTCCTCAGCAAACTGTTGCGCCTGGCTCACCGCAGCGGCAATCTGATCCTCGCGCTGCAAAATACCATCGCCAGAAAAGCTATCTGGCGTGACGTTCAAAATACCCATCACGTACGTGCGTTTACCCCACTCAAACATCTTGATTGGCTCCGTTTTGATTGCGTAAACCATTCAGATGAATGTCGGTCACAGCTGCGCCTAACGTTTCTGGTGAGGTGGTGCCCATCGAGACGCCCAGCTCAAACAGGGCGGCAAAGCCCATCGTGGTGGCGCTCATCATGCGGGCGGTGAGGGCCGGATCGACGGGGCGCATCACGCCCGCATCAATCAAGGCCGTTAGCCGCTGCTCTAACACGTCAATAATGCGGTGGAGCGCTTCCTCCACGTAATATTGATGCACATCGGCGTTGAGGCGGGATTCATACAAAAAGAGCATGAACAGCCGCCGTTCACGGCCACGCCGGAAGCGGTTGGCCGCTAGCTGGGCCAGCATGTCTTCAAACGTCTCGCCCTGCACCGATTCGATGTCGGCGGCAACCTCATCGGCGTACGCCTTGGCCACGCCGATGAGCAGTTCGCGCTTGGTGGCAAAGTAGTTGAACAACGTGCCTTCGGACACATCAGCCAGTTCCGCAATTTCTTTAGTGGTCGCTTTTTCATACCCCTTGTGGCTGAAGACCTGAGCAGCAGCGTCCAAAAGCTGGGCCTTGCGGGCGGCGATGCGGCGCTCACGGCGAGTTGTGGTTTCGGTTTCTAGCATAAGTTTTTCTTTTTGAGTGTTCACTCAAAAAATGAGTGAACACTTATTTTTGAGCCAAAAAATTTTAGTTTATGGGTTGCAGAGTCTGGGCATTGGGATACGGCCGTATCGCTTCATCCTCCACGCGGACGGCCAAATCGGCAATCGTTTCACCCAGCACAGGATGCACAAAGTCGGGCGCAATGTCGGCCAACGGACGTAAGACAAAAGCGCGTTCAGCCAGTCGCGGATGCGGAATCGTTAGCTTTTCGGTTTCTATAATTTGGTCGGCGTAAAAAAGAAGATCGATGTCGATGAGGCGCGGACCCCAACGTCGCGTGGGCGTTCGCCCCAGTTCAACTTCCAGATTTTTGAAGAAAACAAGGAGCGCTTCAGGAGATAAATCGGTTTCAGCAGCCAGGCAAAGATTCAAGAAATCAGGCTGGTTTGTATCGCCCCAAGGTGGCGTTTGGTAGATGGGAGAAACGGCCGTAATCACCAATTTTTTAGCCAGTCCGGCAAGTGCGGCCTGCAAATTAGCGATCCGGTCGCCCAGATTTGTGCCCAATCCCAAAAAAATCGAATGCATGGTGCCTTTTGTTAAATCCAATTAGACAAACTTCACAAATTGTTGCGCTTCGGTGTATGGCAAACTTTATAACACAGCGCGTCATTCATGTCAATGAGTTGGCTAGCGTGAACTATAACAAAAACTAATACCAACGATGAGAAATACGCCAGAAAATCCGCACCGCTCCGCCCCAAATCGTGCCAAAAAACAGGAGCAGCGTACAATGAGGCGATGAAATATTGGCTCGCTTCCCCCATTTTGCTACTGTTCTTTTTGAGCTTCATGACGCAGCGCACCGTCGCCCAGGAAACCGCAACCCGGATTGTGGTTCAGCCCGGAGATAGCTGGGCCGCGCTAGCCGTGCGCTTTCAAGTGCCAGAAGCGACTTTGCACAGCTTAAATCCCCACATGAACCCCATGCGCCAGCCGGCCATCGGCACAGAACTGACTTTGCCAGAAACCGCCGTTCCGCAAACTGGCACCTTTTTACGACCGTGGGGAACTTTGCTGGAAACGGCCGTCTCGCATAACGTATCCCCCTGGAGCATCGCTCTGCGCAACGGCGTATCAAATCCCCACCGCCCTGCGCTCTACCAACCCATTTTCATCCCCGCCGCCGACGTGACGCCGCGCGAACTGCCCACCGGGTTTGCCACGCTGGAGGTTTCGCAGCTGGTGGGCGTGCCGGGGCAGGCAATTGGGCTGCGAGGGGTGTTGGAGGTAGTGAGTGCGGGGGTGGTAACGGCCGTTCTCGGCGACAACGAGATGGATGTGTTCAGCAACGAGCGCTACCTGGTGGGGCTAACCGGCACCGGCGCCTTTTTTGGCACGCAGCAGCCGGAACTGAGCATCCAGGTGGGCGATGCCCCGCCCTGGCGGCAGCCGTGGCAGTTCCGCGACCCAACCAGTTGGGAATACCAGCAGCTCACGCTCACGGGAACGGCCGCCCAGATTGACCAGGAATCCATTGCCGAGGAGCGGGCGCGCCTGTTTGAAATTTGGGAGCAAAATAGCGGTCCAGCACAGTGGCAGGCAGCGTTCCAACTGCCGATTAACAGCTTTTTGGAAATCAGCTCCACTTTTGGCGCGCGGCGCTCTTACAACAGCGGGCCGTACCGCACCTACCACGAGGGCGTCGATTTTGCGGCATACGGCGGCACGCCGGTGCTGGCTCCAGCGGGGGGCACAGTGGTTGTGGCGGAAGTTTTGTACGTGCGGGGCGGTGCGGTCATCATTGACCACGGGCTGGGGATTTACAGCGGCTTTTACCACATGTCCAGCATTGCCGTTGCGCCGGGGGATGTGGTGACGCCGGGCCAAATTGTGGGCGAAGTGGGCACGACGGGGCTGTCTACGGGCAACCATCTGCACTGGGATTTGCTGGTAGACGCCATCTGGATTGACGCACAGGCCTGGCTGGATCAGGGGATGGATTGCTGGATTTTGGATGGGTTAAAACGGCCGTGTGAATAATCAAATCACCTAGCAACGGATCATTCTTTTGCCATTCTGAATGGAGCGGAGCGCAATGAAGAATCCCGTTCAACTTGGTGGGGATGCTTCACTGCGTTCAGCATGACAAGTTAAAGTTGGTGAGATAAGCAGCGGAGGTTTGGGTGAGAAACGGCCGTTTACCTTGTCACCCCTTCACCCTGTCACCTATTCATCTTCATCCTCTTCGCCGAAGAGCTCTTCGAGGAAATCAATCACGGCGTCGTTGAAGATGTCGGGCTGCTCCAGGTTGGGCAGGTGGCCCGCATCGGGCACGATGACCAGCTCGGCATTGGGAATTGCCTTGAACATCGCTTCCGCTTCGGAAACAGGAATCAGCTGGTCATCCGCGCCGTGGAGAATGAGGACGGGCACGGCGATGTCGCCCAGCATGGGGGTGGAATCCACGCGGTCACGCATGGCGGCCAACGCGCCCACGACGCCGTTGAGCGAGGCGGTGCTCATCACATCTTCGACATACTCCACCAGTTCTTCGTCATCTTCGTAGGTACTGGGCGCTAACATTTTGGGCAGCATTCCGGCAGAAACGGCCGTTGCTCCTTCATTCTTGGCCAGCTCTGCCGATTTATCCCGACCTGCCTTGCCCTCTGGCGAATCGGCTCCGGCGCGGGTGGCGGCCAAAATCAGCCCGGCCACGTGTTCTGGATAACGGCGGTAAAACTCCAGGGCGATGTAGCCGCCCATCGACAGGCCGCACACCACAAACGGCGTCGCCACGTTCAGATGCCCCAGCAAATCGGCGCAATCGTCTGCCATCTGGGAAATAGTGTACGGTCCTGGCACGCTGTCTGACTGCCCGTGGCCGCGCAAATCGGGGGCCACCACGCGCACAAATTCCGCCAAATCGTCTAGCTGCGGCTCCCACATTTGGCTGCTGAGGGGGAAACCGTGGATCAACAACAATGCTGGCCGGTCGCAGGAATCCTGGAAGGCCATCACAAAATCTTCATCGCGTTCTTCACTCATCTTTTTTCTCCATTTGCCAGGCCACATCGCTGTTTTCGGCCCGACATTGCTGTAATAGTTGGTCTAATTTTCCTTCTTTTTCAAAAGCTGTCACCAGCTCCAGCACTTTTCGCCCCTTGCCGCCAGGCAAAGCTGCGTAATCCAACGCAATCGCCTCTGCCACGTGGGCCAGTTGGTTATCGTCCAAATGATTGCTCATTTGTTGGCGCAAAAAGATAGGATCGATGGTGGTGATAGGCGGTGGGGAAACGGCCGTTTCCCCGCCGCTCATTTTCTCTAATACCACCTCGGGAATCACAATCTTCGGTTGTTCTGCTGGCGGTGTTTCGTCCGATTGAAACAGCCCTTTGAGTTTGCCCCAGAGGCCGTCACTCATGTTTCCATGCCCTCAAACAGCTCACCAATAGAGCGGCGCAGGTAGTTTTGGCGAATCGCTTCGGCAAAAACGTTGCCCACGGAAAGCACAGTGAGATTGGGAGGACGACGTTCAGACGGCCGTTGCACCGTATCCGTCGTAATAATTTCCTGAATTTGCGGAATCGCCTTGATGCGTTCCACCGCTGGCCCCAAAAACAGGCCATGCGTGCAAATCAACGAGATGCGCTGGATGCCGCTTTCAATCAGCACCTCACTCAGCTCCACCACAGAACCTGCCGTGGCAATTTCATCATCGTACACGTAGGCATGTTCAAAACCCCGCACCTGCCGCCCAATCAAGCCGCCAATCTTCACCTCGGTGTCAGAAACGCGCGTTTTATCGGCAGAGGCAATGGAAAGCCCCATGCCAGCGGCAAAACGCGCCGCCGGTTTGGCGCGGCCCATATCTGGAGCCACCACCACATCTTTGCTGGGATCGATCTCTCGCTGGCGAATAAACTGCTCCAGCGTCATGCGCGCCGTCAGCGGATCAGCCGGGATGCTAAAGAAGCCGTGCACCTGCGGTGAATGGAGCGTCATCGTCATAATATGCGTAGCTCCCGCGGTGCACAACAAGTCGGCAATCAGCCGGGCCGTAATCGAAATACGCGGCGCATCTTTTTTGTCTGACCGAGCATAAGAAAAATAGGGAATGACAGCATGAACCTCGCGCGCGGCGGCACTTTGGGCGATGTCCAGCATCATCAACAGCTCAACCAGATGATCACTAACCGGCGGCGTCAGCGACTGCACAATGTACACAACACGGCCGCGCACACTTGCGCCGAGCTGTACAAACAAATTGTCATTACTGAATTTGGAAAACTTGGTTTCTTCCAGGGGAATGCCTAAATGTTCACTGATATTTTTTGCTAAGGGAATATTTGAACGGCCGCTAAACAACCGTACATCATTGGGGTCTATTTGTTGCTCCATCTTTCCTCCTCAAAAAATGTAAAAATGAGACAAAATGAGAATTGTTCAGCAAAACCTTCCAATTTCTCAACTGCCTCTATGCCATCTTTTCTCTCTTTCAAAATGTGGTGGGCAGCAGCAGTGCCCGGCTCAATCTCAGCTTGTACTCTGCGGCAGAAATCTCAATCGCGCCCAAGCGCTGCAAATGGTCTGTCATAAACTGCGTGTCTAGCAAGCTGAAGCCTCGTTCATTCAAATGCCCCACCAGAAAAGCCAGAGACACTTTGCTGCCGTCTCGCTCAATGCTAAACATGCTTTCTCCGGCAAAGAAGCCGCCAATGGCCACGCCGTATAAACCACCTACCAATTTTTTACCTTGCCACGCTTCCACGCTGTGGGCAAATCCCAGCTGGTGCAGTCGGGTATACGCTTCGACAATTTCGTCGCTAATCCAGGTCTCTTCCCGACCCGGCGCTGGGGCCGCGCAGGCTTCCATAACGGCCGTAAATGCACTGTCTACACGAATATCAAACTGCTGCTGGCGAATGGTCCGGCGGAGGGAGCGTGACACATGGAAACGATCTAAAGGAATGATAGCTCTGGGGTCAGGATCATACCAGTAAATACGGCCGTCTTCATGCGCCATCGGGAAAACGCCCTGACAGTAAGCCGAAAGTAAAATTTGGGGTGACAGAAAGTTATCCACTACCAAAATGAAAATGAAGGCTCCTGCGCGCATTGGCTTTCCCACCACTGCCGAATCCGACCACCAATCGGCCGTCCCACATAAGCCTCAATTTGATACACAACATCCCATAAACGCGCAAAATCTACGCCTGAGCCCAGCCCCATTTTATACGCCAAAAACACCAAATCCTCAGTTGCCAGGTTGCCTGCGGCCCCTGGGGCAAAAGGACAGCCACCCAGGCCACCCACGCTGCTATCGAAAATGCGCACGCCTGCTTGCAGCGCCGTGGTGGCATTGGCCAGACCCATTGCCTGCGTATCATGCAGGTGCACCGCCAGTTTAGGCATCTCCAGGCGACGTCCCAGCGATTCCATCAAATGCCCCACATCCAGCGGATTGGCATGGCCGATGGTATCGGCAATTGCCAGTTCATCGGGGCCAAGCTGCCACAGCTTTTCGGCCAGGGCAATGGTGCGGTGTGGCGGCGTCAGGCCTTCAAACGGACACACCCAGGCGGTCATCACATAAATGCGCGTCCACAGGCCATCGCGGCGAGCCTGCGCCATCAGATCGCGCGTAATTTCGTAAGCCCGCTGCGACGACATGCGGGTGTTTTTCTGGCTGAAGGTTTCACTCACGGACACACCAAAAGCCATCGCCCGACAGCCCGCTGCCAAAGCGCGATCGTAACCGCGCTGGTTAAACACCAGCCCAATAAAATCAGTCTGGGGCCAGCTTTGACGGCTAAAATGCATCAAATCATCCGCATCCGCCATTTGCGGCACCGCCTGGGGATGCACAAAACTGGTCAGCTCAATATGGTGCAAACCAGCGGCTACCAGACCTTCAACCAGCGCCTTTTTTTGAGTTGTATCAATGAGATTGGCTTCATTTTGCAAACCATCGCGCGGGCCAACCTCATAAATCTTTAGGGATTCTGACATGGCTACCTATACCGTTTGTTGACTTGTACAGGCTGTTGTGGGGAGTCAGCCTGCGGGAAAGTGTATGATTTGATTTTACCATACAACGGTATAGTTTTTGCGAACGGCCGTTACACAGGGCAAGTAGATTAGTACCGACCGACAGAGGGATCCACCGCGCCAGCGTAGGCGTCGATGCCGCCATCCAGGTTAAACACGTTGGTCCAGCCCTGTTGGCGCAGCCAGGCCGTTACCTGGGCGCTGCGGTTGCCATGATGGCACATAACCACAATTTCTGCCTCTTTGTCGGCCGTCACTTCGGCAGGCAACGCATCAAGGCCTTCCTGGGCCAAAGCGCTCAGTGGGGCCAGCAAAACACCATCACCCAGATTGGCATAGGTTAATTCATATGGTTCGCGCACATCTAGCACCATAAAGTCAGCACCATCTGCACGTTTTTGAGCAAATTCCTGCACAGAGAGGCCAGGGACACCGAAGGGGTTCATAGATTTTCCTTTCTCTAAGTGTGCGAGTGAAATATTAGGCGCGCCAGGCAGCCAGCAGCAAGCAAGCCCAGCCAGCAATAAAGGCTACACCGCCGATGGGCGTAATGGCGCCTAGCCAGCTTTGCCGGGTAAACACCAGCAGGTACAAACTGCCAGAAAAAATGACGATGCCAGCCACCAACAAATAGCCGCCCCAGGTGGTAAGGCTCACAGGATATTTGTCGGCCAGCCAGGCGGCGGCAAACAGGCCCAGCGCATGATAAACGTGATAGCGTACGGCCGTATCATACGTTGCTGCCATATCCGGGAACTTTTCAAAATAGCTGCTTAACCCGTGCGCCCCAAAAGCGCCTGCCCCAACGCCCAGCATCATGAAAGCTGCGCCCAAAATAATAAATAGCTTACTCATTTTCTTCTTCCTCGATTCGTTCTGTTTGCCAGCGCATAGTGGGCGGCTCCTCGATAGCGGGGCCTTCCCCTTGCGCCAGACGGTCTAGCCAGCTGAGCGGATCTTCCGGCGCAGCGGCTTCAATGGCGATGTAAGCGCCGTATGTTTCTTCCAAATGCGGCCGTTCGCGCACCACTTCTTGCACCAACTCAGGCAAACGGCCGTTCCGCTCCATCGTGCCAATCAGCAGGGCGGCCTTATCCCGCTGCGTTTTTCCTCGCAGCTGTTCATACTCAATCCCTAACCGATGACACAATGCCTGGAACTCTTCCAGGTTAAAAACTGTTAAGATATCTTCCCGCAACTGTACGCGATCCATATTTTTCCCGTTATCAGTAATCCACAATCGGTAATCAGTTTCTTTCACTAATTACTGATTAACTGTTTACTAATTCCCGTTCAAACTCTTCGCCACATGATGCACCAGTCGTTCAGCAACGGCCGTTTTGCTTTGCAGCGGAATCTCTTCCACCACACCCGCCGAACTGAGCAGCAGCACCTTGTTGGTATCCACCTCAAAGCCTGCGCCCCGGTCCATCACATCATTCACGGCGATAAAGTTGAGTCCTTTACGCAGCAGTTTATCACGGCCGTATTCAAACGCGTTGTGTGTTTCGGCCGCAAAGCCCAACACCACCCGCGGGAAACCGCTCTTGTCTCGCTGCGTTTTGACGGCAGACAAAATGTCCAGCGTCACTTCCAAACCGATAGCCAAGCCCCACTGCTCATCTGTTTTCTTGATTTTCTTGTCCGACTGCGTGTTGGGGCGGAAGTCCGCCACCGCCGCCACCATAAAGAGCGCATCCGCTTCCTTGGCAGCCTCTAATACCGCGTCTCCCATTTGATCGGTGGTTTGCACGGAAACGGCCGTTGCCCCAAAAGGAATCGGCTCAAAAATGGGACCATGCACGATTGTGACGTCTGCGCCCGCGTCCAGTGCCGCTTGGGCCACCGCCAGCCCCTGCTTCCCGGTAGAGCGATTGCTGATAAAGCGCACCGGATCCAGCGGCTCCCGCGTGGGACCAGTAGAAACCACCACCTTGCGCCCAACCAGTGGGCCATCTTGGGCTATCGCCTGCCGGACAAAACCCAGCAGATCGTTTGGCTCCACCATCCGCCCCAAACCAGCGAGGCCAGAAGCCATGCGCCCCTCGGCGGGACCAGCAAACTGAATGCCGCGTTCGCGCAAGGTGGCCACGTTGGCCTGCGTGGCAGCATGTTCATACATGCCGCCATCCATCGCCGGAGCCACCAGGATGGGGCAACGTGCAGCCAGGGCCGTCACCGTCAGCAGGTTGTCGGCCAGGCCATGGGCCAACTTGGCAATGGTGTGGGCTGTCGCGGGCGCAATTACGAAGAGATCGGCCGTTTCACCCAGCCCCACATGCCGCACGTGATCGTCCAGGCTCCACATATCGGTGTAAGACGGCCGTCCCGTCACCGAACGAAACGTAAGGGGCGTCACAAACTTTTGCGCCCCCTCCGTCAAGATCACGTCTACTTCAGCGCCTGCCTGCGTCAACTTAGACGCCAGATCAATCGCCTTGTAGCAGGCAATCGAGCCCGTTACACCCAATAAAATACGCTTTCCGGTAAGCAGAGTGATTTTGTCCATAAGCCTAGTGTACGTAAACCGCCAAAGTTTTCCAAGTCATGTTTGGCCAGGTTGCAATTTCTGCCGCCATTGTCTATTTTTGGGAGAGTGGCTTCACCTCAATTTATGAGTTTTGTTTATCAATATGCATTACTTTTTGCAATAATATGCGCCTATTTTTTGTTATAATGACAACGATTTTTCTGGTTCCACGACAAGCAAACAAGAGGTTGCTTGACCAGAAACCCCTGAATCCCAACGAGCTTTCAGCACTTCATAAAGCAAAATCTCACACCTATTCATAAGGGAGGTTACTCTTGACTAACAGTTTTTCACTTAAACAGCACAATATTGAGGTTAGCAATATCGTTCGCAATGCCAGGCCCGCCAAGCTTTACCAGGAAGCGCTGGCTTATGAAGCAGAAGCAGCCATTGCAGATTCAGGCGCCATTATGGTGCGCTCCGGCGAAAAGACAGGCCGCAGCCCTAGCGACAAACGCATTGTCAAACATCCAGATTCGGAAAAGGATGTTTGGTGGGGTGCCGTCAACGTCGCCGTTGATGAACACACGTTTGAAATTAATCGGGAACGGGCCATTGATTACCTGAATACCCGCGAAAAGTTGTATGTGGTTGACGGCTTTGCCGGTTGGGATGAAAAAGAACAGATCAAGGTGCGGATTATTTGTACACGGCCGTATCACGCCCTGTTCATGTGGAATATGCTCATCCGCCCCACAGCTGAAGAGCTGGAAAACTTCGGCGAACCCGACTACGTTGTCTTCAACGCCGGACAGTTCCCAGCCAACCGCTACACCATGGGCATGACCTCAAAAACCAGCGTCGATCTCTCTTTTGAAGAGAAAGAAGTTGTTATTTTGGGTACAGAATATGCCGGAGAAATGAAAAAAGGCATCTTCACCGTGATGAACTACATCATGCCCAAGAAAGAGGTGCTTTCCATGCACTGTTCCGCCAATGAAGGACAAGATGGCGACGTATCCATCTTCTTTGGCCTGTCTGGCACAGGCAAAACCACCCTCTCGGCTGACGCTCGCCGCCAACTCATCGGCGATGATGAACATTGCTGGACTGATGATGGCGTTTTCAACATCGAAGGCGGCTGTTATGCCAAAGCGATTGACCTTTCTGCCGAAAAAGAGCCGGAAATTTATGGCGCCATCAAGTTTGGCACCGTACTGGAAAACGTAGTCTACGATGATTACACACATGCCGTTGATTTTTCGGACACGTCTATCACCCAAAACACGCGGGCCGCGTACCCCATTGAGTACATTCCCAACGCCAAAATTCCTTGCGTGGGTGGCCACCCCCATAACATTATTCTGCTTACAGCCGATGCCTTTGGCGTTCTGCCACCCGTAAGCAAACTGTCGCCAGAACAGACAATGTATCATTTCATCAGCGGCTACACGGCCAAAGTGGCGGGGACAGAAGTAGGCGTCACCGAACCACAAGCCACCTTCTCCGCTTGCTTCGGCGCGGCTTTCATGGTGTGGCATCCCAGCAAATATGCTGAACTGCTGGCCGAAAAAATGGCCCAACATGGCGCTTCCGCCTGGTTGATTAACACAGGCTGGACTGGTGGACCTTACGGCATCGGCTCTCGCATTAAGCTTGCTTACACCCGGTCCATCATCGACGCCATCCACAATGGCGACCTGGACAACGTTGAGTATGTCACCGATCCAATCTTTGGCCTGTCCATTCCGACCACCTGCCCCAATGTGCCAGATGAATTGCTCATTCCCAAGAATACCTGGGCCAATGGCGAAGCATATGATGCACAGGCACAAAAACTAGCCAATCTGTTCATCAAGAATTTTGAGAAGTACCAAGCGGGCAGCAGCGAAGCGATCATTAACGCTGGTCCCAAACTGTAACTAAACAATATTTCACAATTAAAACGCCTTGCAAGAAATTGCAGGGCGTTTTTTTTACCTGTTTCAAACAGATAAATGAGAAAGTCGCAACCTGCCCTGCTAAACAAAGGCATTGCGCTATAATCGCGTCCGATCTATCCACGCACAAAATGGGAGAGTTTCGTTGAGTCCAAAATTGCATCGCCTGGTCCTGCGTATTTGTTTTGTTTTACTATTTTTGCTTATCGGCAATCTGATTCGCACGGTGTGGCAGCAGCGGGCGTCCATCAACCTGGCCATCGCCAAGGGGCAGCAAATATACATGATGATGGACAGCCAACCGGTGGGATTGTCTGAAGCTGAACTCAACAATCTGGACACGACCGTTTCTGATCTCATTTTTGTCGATGCGCTACCTCTCAGCCTGGCCGAGGCCCGCCCCTGGCAAGAGTTGGGCTGTGGTGTCAACAACTGTGCTCACCTCACCTACTTTGATCGGGTAAACGGCCGTACCGTCAACCAGATCATGTCCCTTACCGACGACAGCATTTTGGCTGAATGGCAGGATGATTTGAGCCGCCCCGGCGGCAGTCGTTTTGTGGCAGAAGATGCGATCCAGATTGCGGCAGGCGATCCGGAGGTAACGGCCGTTCTCGGTGACATTGGCGCAGGTGACCCAGCCATGATTCCCATGTCAGCCTGGCTGGCCGATGATGCCTGCCGTGAGGATTGGTGTGTGGATTTAACCTTTCATAGCCCGAATGGAGACGGCCGTATTTACCACGTCTTCGTCAATATGAGCCAGCAAACTGTAGCCCGCACGTTTTACACCCGCGGACGACCCGATCTCGATGTGGCCGCCCCTGTTTCGCAGCGAGCCGCCTTCACAGACGGCTGCCACGAGCAAGATGGCTGGAATGTCTGCTGGGAAATGACCGCTCACGATGGCGTTCTCTTCCGTGATGCCACCTACAACGACACGCCCATCTTCAGCAACATCAAAATCCCCCAAATCGAGGCATGGTACCCCAGCTGGCCTGGCGGCTACCGCGATGAAATTGGCTTTTCCGCCACCGTCCCGCCTTTCGGCGACACCATTGTCAACGAACTGGACGATGGCTTTGAAGTGCGCCAGTTGTTCACGGAGTTTACCCGCTGGCCCAACTGCATCTGCTGCTACCGGTACGAGGAAATAATCCGCTTCTTCGCCGACGGCAGCTTTGAGCCTCGCTTTATTTCCTACGGTCCTGGCTGTGATGATTTGTCGATCTATCGGCCGTTTTGGCGCA
This sequence comes from Ardenticatenaceae bacterium, assembly GCA_020634565.1. GTDB lineage: Bacteria > Chloroflexota > Anaerolineae > Promineifilales > Promineifilaceae > Leptofilum. The sequence goes on along the minus strand of JACKBN010000018.1, from coordinate 22,185 downwards.
TTGATCTCGATTTGGATGGCCCGGAAGACGATCAGGTCTGGCTGTGGCAAGATACCGAATGGACAGAGATGGAAACCGAAACCGAGCTCTTCCCCTTCGTCGATAATCTCGGCCCAGACGGCTTCAAGCTGGCCACCGGCAGTGGCGATTTGCTCTACCGTTGGGCGCTGCTACCCACCGATCCTTTGGGGCTGGATGAAGCGCGCGTTTTTGTCCTGCAAGAAAACGAATTAGAGGGTGAGCAACCGCTCTCGCCCGGCCCCGGCGACACCTTCCAGCCGCCGCGTCAATGGCTCAACGATGAGCCGGTTTTTGGTGAAGATATTGTGCTGTGGTATGTGCCACTGCTCAAAACGCGCAAAACGGAACCGCTCTGGTGTATGCCAGACCCAGAACCGGGCATCAACCAATGTGAAGCCATTCTGCGCGCCCAAATCACTGATGAACTCCCCCAACCCACAGCCGAAGAGCTGGCAGAGATGCAAGCAACAGCCACACCCGCCGCCACAGAACCGGCCGCTACGCCCGCCCCCACGCCCACGCCTCGTCCCGTGCAGGGCAACACTGTAGAAGAGGTACTCTTGAATGCGGGCTGTGGGGCTTGCCATGCCATCGGCCCCATTGGCGAAGGGCATAAAGTTGGGCCGAATCTCTCGCTAATTGGCTATGAAGCCACGGGGCGCATTCCGGGCATGACGGCCGAAGAATATTTGCGCCAATCTATTGTAGAACCGAATTATGCTCTGGCCCCAACCTGCCCGAATGGCCCCTGCATGCCCAACATCATGCCGCAGGATTATGGCCAGCGGCTCACGGCAGAACAGATAGATTCGATTGTGGCTTATCTTCTGGCCCTGGACGGCACAACAATCGTGGAGAACCCAACAGTGATTGGTGAGGGAGATACGGCCGTTTTCCCCAAAGGTGGCAGCGCGGCCAAAACAAGCAACAATATCGTGGCGGGCATTGATACCTCATCGGCCTCCATTCAGCTCATTATGATTGGGGTGGTGCTGCTGCTAACGCTATTTTTGTTGTGGAAACGGCCGTATGAAGAGGAATAACCACCGTAAGCAGCCGTGAAAGTTAAGTAGATAACATAAAGAATGTATGGCGAACCGTTGACAAAAACCAGCGGAACCATGATACTGAGTTCATCAATCGTTAGTAATGAAATTTTAGAAGAATTGACGGGAGGAAAACCGTGTCTGAAGCATTAGATCAAGTTGTAGAACGCGCTTTAACTGACAAAGCATTTCGTACACTTCTCTTCAAAGACCTGGATCGTGCCCTAGAAGGCTACTCCATATCCGATGAAGAACGAGCTCTCTTAGAAAATCTTGACGAAGAAAATTTTGACCAGTTCGCTGGTGGCCTGGGCTCCCGCACAACCAAAGGATTTATTCCTGGCACAGGTTAAAATAAAAAACAAAAAAGCCTGAGGGTTAAAATCCTCAGGCTTTTTTATAAAATCTCTCTTCCAATATTTTTGCCTCTTTTTGAACCTCTCTTCCTAAATCCTGCATTTCAGGATCTTCGCTCAGCAACAAAAGCCTACCTCCCTGTTCTAAACAATATAGCTTCTCTAAATATCGAGCACGAATTTTTGCATATTGGATGCTCTCATAGAGAAGTTGCTCCTTCTTTTGGCTGCTTTTTTGTAAGATGGCAAGTTCCAAAAGCGTAACTGCCCTAAAATCAGGGCATCCTATTTGAGATGCTTGCAGACTTTTCTCGAAGTATTCCGCTGCCTTCGCAAAATCCTCTTGCTGCTTGTAAACGCAGCCCAATAAATATTCAGCGATGGGGCGCCACCATATCAGATCTTTTTCCAGAATGATACTTTCAGCCATCACGAGAAAACTTTCAGCCTCATTCAACTGATGAAGGTTTAATTCCACTTGGCCTAAGCCAATATATAAACGGGCCTGCTCTTCTATATAGCTTTCCGGTTTAAGCTCAATATATTCTTTTACTTCCTCGTATTGACTCCGTGCTTTTTCCCACTTTTGCAGCACGCTGCTATGTTCAAAAGCCCAAAAAAGCAAAGTCTCAACTTGTAAACCGGGATAATTCATTACCGCTAACAGCGAATTGGCTTCTTCAAAATCCTGTTCTGCTTCAGCAAATCGTCCTGTTCTTGACAGAGACGCGGCCCGATTAATCAGTGCTGATACCAACAAATTTCGCCCACTATCGCGCCCAATCCTCACCGCCTCCGACAAGGTAACCACAGCTTCTTCGTAAAGGCCAAGCGTAAATTGCACAAACCCAATATTACTCAAGGCAATACCAATGTTGATAGGCGTGCTAAACTCTCGCGAGAGTTCTACACTTTGCTGCATCGCTTCCAGAGATAAAGTCAATTCTTTCTGCAAGTACCTGGCATATCCGACGGCTTCATACACGCGTGCTAGCAGGTAATTATTTTTTTGTTCTTTACAGATTTTTTCAGCAAGGTTTAGATGGTTAAGCCCAGCCACATAGTTTAATTGTGAACTTTCTGCCCAGCCTGCCCAAATATGCGCTTTAGCCAACTGATCAGGACTTGTTTTTTCTGTCGCCAAAGCTGTGATTTTAGAAACCAACGAAATAACATCCTCAAACGCTCTTTGTAAATATCGCGTTTCGGCCATCAAGTTGTAGGCAACAATTTTTTCCTCATTCGCTTCATGAAGATTAGCAAGGTCTAAAGCCTTTTCCGCATCCTCAAAAGCCAAAGATTGCTCGCCGAGCAAAATAAACACGGCACCACGAGACAAATAGAGGTGTACGGCCGTTTCCCACAACTTTTCATCGTTAAGCGCAGCAAGATGTGTTTCCGCCAGGGTGTACAAATCAATGGCTTCGCGATTGGCAAAGATGTTGCGGGCTTCATCAGCAGCAAGGATGGCATATTGCACGGCTTTAGCATGATTGTCTGCCCGACTGTAATGGTAAGCCAGCACCGAATGCAGCGGCTTGAGATTATGCTTATATTTGGCCGCCAACCAGCGCGCAACGGCCGCATGAAGCTGCTGCCTGCGAGCATAAGGCAAACTTTCGTACGCTACTTCGTGCGTCATGGCATGTTGGAACAGGTAAGTCCACTCGGGATCGGCGGTAATCAGCCGCGTCATCTCAGACTCAGATAATTCGGTGAGCAGGTTAAGCACCGTTTGCTGCTTGGGGGCTTCGGCAATCACTTGCAGTGGCTCGGCCGAAAATTGGCGGCCGATAACCGAAGCAACCTGCAATAAATCACGACCAGCCGGGGGCAAGCGGTCCAATCGAGCCAAAAGCAAACCGTGAATGGTATCGGGCACCTGCATGCGGGCCAGCTCTGTTTCATCCACCTGCACACGGCCGTTTACCCGCAGCACGCCCGCCCCAATCATCACGTTCAGCGCCTCTTCCAAAAAGAGCGGATTCACCGGGCTGTCACGGCCCTCTCGATCGCGCATCCCCAAATGCTGTTCGACAGCCTGCGGCAGCTCTTCCGTACCCACCAGCTGAGCCAACATCTGCCGCGCTGACGCCGGAGACAAATCCACCAGTGGAATGGGAATGCAAGACGGCCGTTCCAAAGTCGCAAGCTGCATCGCATCGCGCGTGCGGAAGGTGAACGCCAGAAAAATAGCTTCGTTATCAAGATGCGCGCTTACATCATCCAACAGGGCCAAAGTGGCCTGATCGCCCCACTGCAATCCCTCAAGTACGATGAGCAGCGGCTGATGTGCCGCAATTGCCTGGCAGCAGCGCCGCACCAGCGTAAACAAGCGCACCTGCCGCGCTTCGGCCGTTAGATCGTTCAGGGCAGCAGCCTGCGGCATAGGCAACCCGAGCAGTTCACGCCACAAACCGACATCTTCACCCACATCAGGCAGCAGTGCCTGCGTTTTTGCCCTTACCAGAGCCACCTGTTGGGCAACCTTCATGCCGTCCGTCAGGCCAAAATATTCGCGCCACACGTCACGCCAGGGGCTGTAAGGGGTATCGTTGGTGTGCGGATAACAGACGCCAATCAAACCCAACCCATCATTGCCCAGCCAATGGTGTACACCCGCCGCCAACAGGCGCGATTTACCGACACCTGTGCCGCCAAAAACGGCAGCTGCGCCACCCACGCCGCGCAAAGCCGCATCCATGCCCCCCAGGAGCAAATCCTGCTCTACTTCACGCCCAACCAACGGCCGTTCCCAACGATCGATATATGCTTTCATCAACGTCGTGACGGCCCGGTCGCGCTGCACCAGGTAGGGGGTAACGGCCGTTTGCTTGCCCTTGAGATGAATTGTGGGTAGTGGGTCACATTCGATAACCTGCCGGGTGCGCTCCGCCGACATCTGATCGGTTAAAATATTTCCCGGTTCGCACACCTGCATCAATCGGGCCGACAGATTGACCACATCCCCCACCACTGTGTACTCACGCCGCGCCGAAGAGCCAACCGGCCCGGCAAACACCTTGCCCACCGAGACGCCAATTCGCTGCGCTTCAATGAAATCCGGCTTTTCCCGCTGTAACACCAGCAAGCAGCGTAGCGCCTGCTCCGGCGCATCCGGCGCCACTGGCGCACCAAACATGATATGCAGCTGATTGCCTTTGTCGCCAGTGAGCACCCGGTTGACGCGCGCATTTTCCTGGCCAAAACGGCCCACCACCTCACTGGCCCACTCGTAATATTGCTGGAGCTGCTGCCCCATATCAGCCGTTTCGATGGCCGAAGAATCATCCTGGCGGTTTTTGTAATCAAACTGGACAAAAATGGTGGTGACGGGTCGGTGCTCGGCAATCTCGGTAGCGCCCGTAGAAACCAGACGCCGGTACAGCGCCGGGGGCACAAACGGCAAAATTACCTCAGCCAAACGGCGTTGGGCGGCTTCATCATATGTTTCCCAGTTTAAGATGGGCGCGTTGTTGGGTGGGGGAACGGCCGTTTCCACCTTCTGAAATGGCTCGATTACCGGCAAGCCTGCCTGCTCAAGCACCGCTGCACTGGCAATGATGTCCCCGGAACTGGCCTGTCGCTCAGCCATTGCGGCCTCATCAACGGCCGTACCAGTCAACACAAATTCCAGGCTGCGCTGCGGATTGCCCACAACGAGTTCCTGGCAACGGCCGTATCCCACGCCAATTTTGATTGTCAGCTCAAAAAACGGATGTTTGCCCGGCGGCCGATTAGTAACCACGCGACTAAAACTTGTCAGCATCAATTGCTGCATCCGCTGGGCACAAACCAGTGCACGCTGTGCGGCCGTTCCGTCCGTGTCGGGGAAATAAACTGACATGGCATCCCCGTAGAAATGATTGACCGCCCCGCCCAGCTCGTGAATCACATCAATCATCGCCGTAAAGGTAACCAGCAGCACACGATTCAGCTCTTCCGCGCCACGCGGCCCGTCAGACGCCAGCTCCTCAGACATTCCCGTAAACCCGGAAATATCAGAGAACAGCGTGGCGGCATTAAGCGCACGGGGTTCACCTGGCGTGGGTAAACCGTGCCGCAAAATGCGGTCTGCCAGCGTGGCCGGAATATAAGCCGCCAGCTGGCGCAGCACCACGCCGGTTACCAACGGAATCTCGCTTGCTTTACTCGTGGACATGATTTCTGCAATACAAACTTCAATCGGTCATTCGCCTGGCGCAACAAATGAGGGAAATAGGCGATGCGCCAACGGCCGTTTCACTCGTCGTCTTCATCATACTGGGGATAGTAGCGCGCATTCAAGTAGCCAATTAGTCTTGCGGCCGGATCAGCCGGCAAATCATTGCCAAAATACACATGCTGATGCCCATAATCAAATGCAGGACAATTGTGCTTCTCGCTGAAATAAAATGGCGTCACGTGCGCCCGATCGTACGCCGTTGTGATTCCAAAAATTGACACGGGTCGCCGCACAATAAGCATCTCTTTGTACACAAACAAGATTTCACGATTGGCTGCATAATATTGCCACTGCCCCCAAATCATCTTGCCTAACCGATACAAAGGATAAAACAGCAAGACCAACATCACGGTAAAAACAAAGGCAAACCGCTCTCCAGAAAAAGCCATCTGCACGGTAAAAATAAGGCCATACACAACCATGCCCACCCAAGCCAGCAGCATGACGCTGTAAAGCAGCAGGTAAACCCAATGGGTTTTCACGGGCAAGACGACCTTCAGGCGTTCTTTATTTTCTTCGAATTCGATATTTTCAATACTCGGTATCATAAAGCTCTATTTTATAACAGCCGACCTAAAGCATCGACCCGAATATTGGCTCCCCAGCGCTTATGGATTGTCTAACTAGCGTGCGAAACGTGGTGAATGATAACCGGGCGGCTTATTTGGCAAGGTGGCGCAAATGAGCCGCAGGTGCATCTTGCAAGGCGATATTGGCTTGCTGCAAAACATGCTGACGATCGCTGAAACGGGCACGCTGTTGAGCCGTCTGCACGGCCGTTTCCAGATAATGCCAGCACCGTTCATCTTCTAACTCACGGGCTGTCAGGCCCAGCTGTAGCAGAATAAGCGGTAGTTCATCCGGGCAACCGCCCGCTTCTACCGCCTGGAATCCTTTTTGGAAGGCGCGATGTGCTTCACGAACGGCCGTTCTCCGTTCCTCAGCGCCAAAACCAGCAGAGCGAGCCAGCAGCAGTAAACCCCAGGCATAGTAGGCGGCAGGCTGCCACCAAACCAATCGCCTGGGCGAAACGGCCGTCATGACCTGCTTGAGCGGCTTCTCGGCCTTCTCCCATTTTCCTGTGTTTAGTGCCACATGGCTCAGCCCCAGCCAGAGCCGAATCCCCTCTTGCACCACCATACCTTCATCTTTGGCCTGGGCCGTAAGCAGTTGGCTTACGCGCACCAAACGGCGGCGCGCCTGCTGCCAATCGCCCAAACCGCCAAAATATTCATAGCCCCACAAGAGATAGAGCTTCAACTGGCCCGGCACATCATCCATGCCGTCAAACAAAGAGCTGGCCATCTGCAAATCAGCTAATGCAGCTTCAAATGCACCCAGATAAATATGCGCCGTCGCGCGTGCCAGCAGGGCATACGCCAGGCAGTTTGTTCCCGCTGGTCGCAAATTGGCAACGGCCGTTTCCGCCGAAGCCAGCGCCAAATCAGCCCGACCCAAACGCATCTGCTGCTCAGCCACCATTAATTGCACCTGGCCAAACAGCAGCGGATCCGATTCATTTTCTAACAGGGATAGCGCTCTTTCCAACGCTTCTGGCAAAGCCTCGCTGGGCCGCTGCTGGCACTGCACAGTAGCCTGCACCGTCAAAACCGGCACCAGGTCCAGCGGCTGATTTAACGGCTGCAAAATTGCCTCCGCCCGAGCCAGCTTCTCAGCAGCGGCTGACCAATCAGACAACAGAGACAACGCCTGCCCCCAAAGCAAATAAGCGCGCCCTAACGTCACAGGCGGAATCTCTGGCAGCAGGGAATGAATGACTTTGCCGGTCAAGTTAGGCACTTCAGCATACCTGGCCTGCCGCAGCCGAATCTCGGCCATAAAGTTGTACAGGGGCAAAGTTTGCAGCAGCGCATCCTGGCGCAGACAAAGCTGCAACGCTTCGCTGGCTACCAGCCACGCCTGCCCAAACTGGCCCAAACGCAGCAAAATTTGAGTTCTGGCCTGGGCAATGGAAACGGCCGTTTCCCACAGCGCATCAACTCCCAACCCCTCCAAATGATGCATTGCCTGCTTATAAAATTCGGCCGCACCGCGAAAATTGTAGGTAACTGCCGCATCCTCAGCCGCCGCCAGCGCGTACTTCAAACCATCCTTGTGCTGATTCGTCTGGCTAAAATGATAGGCAAGCACCGGAAATTGCGTCGGCAGCAGTTCATCACTCTGGCGGATAATCAACTCCGCAATCGTCGCATGCAGCGACTGCCGCCGGGCGTAGGTCAAGCTTTGGTACACCACCTGATGAATGAGATTGTGTTGGAACAAATAGGTGGGCACCATGCCGCCAGAAAGCTGCAACACCAAATCTGCTTCGACCAGCGCCTCCAGCAGTTCAACGGCCGTTTCGCGAGTTAACCCCGGTGAAATGGCCACCAGCGTTATCAAGTCGAATTCGCGGCCAATGACGGAGGCAAATTGCAGCAGCCCCCGCTCGGCAGCAGGCAGCTGATCCAGGCGGGAGAGCAGCAGCGTATAAATGGTGTCAGAAACCTGCATTTGTGACAGACGGGCTTCGTCGATGAGTAAACGGCCGTCGCCATACTTGTTCTTGTCCACCGAAATCACATCCGTGGACATCATCATTTGCAGCGTTTCTTCCAAGAAGAGCGGATTTACCGCCGATTCGCGCCCTTGCCGATCGCGCAAACCCAGGCGTTGTTCCAGCAGCGCAGGCAGTTGGTCCGTGCCTAGTCGCTCCCGGACAAGGCGACGTGCTTGCTGCGGCGTAAAGTCGCTCAGCTTGATTTCCCGGCCAGCGGTGCGATTCACGGCGTGAAAATTAAAATCCATGCCAGAACGGTACGTTACCAGCAGCAGTAGCGGTAAATCTTGGGCCTGCCTAGCCAGGGCATCCAGCAAATCCAGCGACGCCTGATCGGCAAGGTGAATATCTTCCAGCACGATGAGATACGGCCGTTCCTGCACCACATGCCGGACACTGTTGACCACCAGCTTAAACAAGCGCATCTGCCGCACCACAGCGGGTATATTCACCAGCAAAGCCGTCGAGCGCAACGGCGTGCCCAGCAGTTCGCGCCACAAACTCATAGCATTAGGAATGTCCGGCGTCAACTGCATGACGCGATCGTAAACCTGATGCTCCTGCTCGCTGGACGTCATATCTGGCGTCAGCTCAAAAAAGTCCCGCCAGACCGATACCCACGGCGCGTAAGGCACATCTGAAGTGTGCTGCTGGCTTACGCCAACCAGGGCAAGCCCTCCAGCATCCAACCAATGACGCACGCCAGCCGCCAAAAAGGGCATCTGCCCACTGCCGTAAGAGCCATGAATGGCCGTAAGCCCACCCTCGCCAGCCAACGCCGCCGACATTTGGGCAAACAGTTCCTTCAGTTCGGCATCTCGTCCGGCGGGCGGCTGCTGCCACTGCTGAAAACGAGCCTGAGCCTGCGTAACGGCCGTTTGCTCCCCCAACACCTGGTAAATAGCCACCGGCTCACGATGACCCTTGAGGGATACGGACGGCAACGGTTTGGCAACGATTTGCGCCTGGGTGCGTACGGCCGTTTCCGCATCCACCAAAATTCCATCCGGCGGGCAAATCTGAGTGAGGCGCGCCGACAAATTGACCATACGCCCCACAATCGTGTATTCGCGCCGGTTAAGTGAACCAACGGCCCCGGCAAAGACGCGGCCCACAGTAAGGCCGATACGCTGGCAGCGAATAAAATCGGGCCGTCGTTCTTGCAGCGCCAGGGCGCAACGCAATGCCTGCTCCGGCGCATCGGGGGCAATGGGCGCCCCAAACAAAATGTGCAGTTGATTGCCTTTGTCGCCAGTGAGCACACGATTTACGCGGCTGTTTGGCCCACCATACCGCTGCACCATTTGCCAGACCCATTGGTAATAAGTCTGCATGTGGGTGCCCGCCTCGGGGCCATCAAAATCAATGCCATCGAATTGGACAAACATGGAGGTAACGGAACGGTGTTCAGAAATGGATTGGCTGCTGCGATCTTGCAGGCGTTCAAACAAGGAGGGCGGAATAAAGGCGGGAACGGCCGTCACCAAACGCAGCAGGGCCGCCGGATCGTACGCCTCCCAAAAAAATCGCTCCTGCGCGTTGGGCACTGGCGGCAGTTCATCCACCAGGCGAAATGGTTCTGTGGCGGGGAGAGAAGCGGCTTTTAAGGCTGCCTGGCTAGCCACAACCTGCCCGGCACCGGCTTGCAGCTGGGCCATCACGGCCTCATCCACCGCCTGGCCAGCCAACACAAATTCCATGTTGTCTGCATCACCAACCACCATTTCCACGCAACGGCCGTATCCCACCCCAATCTTGATCGACAGCCCGTAGCTGTCATCCGCCTGGCTGCTCTGCATCATGTTCACCTGGGCAAAATTGGTTTGCATCAGGCGCTGCATAAACTGCGCCGAAGCCAACGCCCGCGAAGCCGCACGGCCGTCGCTGTCGGGGAAGTAAATCATCATCGCATCGCCGTGAAAATGGCTCACGGAGCCACCCGCGTCTTGGATGGCATTGATGAGGGAGGTGAAGGTCATGAGCAAGGCGCGACTAAGGGCTTCTGTGCCCCGTGCGCCATTTACCGACAATGCCTCGGCCATCTGCGTAAACCCAGACATATCGGCAAACATCGTGGCCGCCTTGATAGGCACCGTTTGGCCCAAGGCAATCGGCTCATCTTGCAAGATTTTTCGGGTGAGCGTTACTGGAATATAGGCAGAAAGACGCTGGGCCAACATACGCAAATTTTGGCCAGCTGAACTATCTAAGACGGGAGAATTAAGGAGTGATAAGCTCATGGCTACGATGAATTATAAAGGAATGCACCGTTAATAAAACAGTACTTACTCCCTGCTAAACTCCTGTTTGGTGATTAGTAGAAATTTTTCGGCGCAATTGTACGTGATACCGCAGCCAATATTTGAAGGGATTTGCAGTCTAAAGACCAAATTATCTATAAGCAACCTAACAATCATTTATCACAATCAACATGACGAGACTATTTCAATGGTGTTTTCGCAAGTGCATAGGGTGAGATAAACTACAGGTAATGGCGCAACAGGCGAACACTGCAAATACCGTGTTATTTCTTGATCACAGCCAGGCGCTGGGCGGCGCTGAATACAGTTTGCTGCTCCTGTTGCAGCACCTGGATCGCACACGCTGGCAGCCACAGCTGGCCTGTCCGGCTGGCGCATTGGCAAACGCGGCACAACAATTGGGGATTCCCTGGCACAACGTCCCACTGCCCCGGCTGCGCCGCTCGCCGCTTGCTTTATGGGACTGGTTCCAGAGCGCAGCAAGTGTAGCACGTATTGCCCGACAAAGCGGGGCAAAAGTAATGGTGACCAATACAGTACGGGCGACTTTTTATGGGGCATTGGCGAGTAAGTTGGAACAACGGCCGTTCGTCTGGTACATGCGCGATTTTTGGCTTAGTGAAGGCCAGCCTCGCTACCCGCAGCTTGACACTTTTTTGAAGCGCGTCATTTGTCGCAGGGCTACGGCCGTTATCGCCAACTCTGCGGCCACCGCCCAACATCTGCCCTGCACCAACGTGACGGTCGTTCCCAATGGCATCGACCTGAGCCGCTTTCCCAAAAACATAGATGGAACCCCATTTCGCCAGACACAAAACATTCCGCCTAATGCCACCCTGGTGGGCACGGTGGGGCGATTGCGTCCCTGGAAAGGGCAGCATCACTTCATTGAAATGGCAGCGCTTCTGGCAGCCAGCCAACCCGAGGCACATTTTGTCATCGTAGGCGGGCAGCCATTTGGCGAAGCGGGCGATTATCTCCACAGGCTGCACCAATTGGCCACCGAAAAAGGGCTGGGTGAGAAGATGCACTTCACCGGTCATCTGGATGACCCGACCTACGCTTTGGCCGCAATGGATGTTTTTGTGCATTGCGGCGATCCAGAGCCGTTTGGGTTGGTAAACATCGAAGCGATGGCCGCCGGCAAACCAGTGGTCGCTTTTGGCCACGGCGCGCTGCCAGAAATTATTAAACAAGAGAAGACGGGATTGCTGGTGCCACCCTATAACATCGAGGCCTTGGCAGAGGCGGTTGGCCAGCTGTTGCAAGCCCCACAGCTGCGCAAAACGCTGGGGCAGGCCGGGCGGCAGCGCGTGGCAGACCACTTCACGATTCAGCAAACGGCCGTTCACGTCTCTAACATCCTCCAAAAAATAGTTGAAGGTACACAATGAAACGATACGTTTTGGATGCCCGCACGGCCACAACGCATTTTCCGGGGATTGGCCGCTACGTCAGCCAGCTGGCTCGCCATCTGGAACCGCTGCTCACAGCCGAGGAACAGCTCATCTTGCTGCATCCTCCACAAAACACAGGCTGGACGCTGCCAGAAACCACCGACAAAGTGAAACGCGTGGCCACGGCCGTTTCGCCCTTCTCGCTGACCCAACAGTGGCAAATCCCCCAACTGCTGCGCCAGTTAGAGGCCACTGTCTACCACAGCGTCTACTACCTGATGCCTTATCGACCCGGCATTCCCACACTGGTAACGCTCTATGACCTGATTCCAGAGCAGTTTCCCCAGCTGGTCTCGCTGCAAGCACGGATGTTTGCTCGGCTGGCCACGCGCTTGGCGCTGCGGGCGGGCGATCATTTCCTGGCAATTTCAGAGGCAGCGCGACAGGCGTTTTTAAGTCACTATTCACTCGATCCGAACCAAATAACGGCCGTTCCCCTGGCTGCCGACAAAAAATTCAAACCACAGCCAGAAACGGCCGTTGCTCCCCTGCGCCACAAGCTTAACCTGCCTACACGGTACGTGCTTTATTTGGGCATCAACAAGCCGCACAAAAACCTGGCTCGCTTGATAGAGGCGTGGGAAACGGTGATTCGCGAGGTGCCCGATGCGCCACCGCTGGTGATTGCCGGGGCATGGGATGAGCGATATGGGGGTATAAAAACGGCCGTTTCGCCCCAAAACCTCAACCACCACATCTTTTTCATTGGCCGGATAGACGACGCCAACCTGCCCGCTCTTTACAGCGGCGCGAAGCTGTTCGTCTTTCCCAGTCTGGTGGAGGGGTTTGGTTTGCCTGTCCTGGAGGCGATGGCTTGTGGAACGGCCGTTGCCTGCGCCAACAGTTCCAGCTTACCCGAAGTGGGGGGGAATGCCGTCGCCTATTTTGATCCAACCGACATTGAGCAAATGACGAAGCTGTTCGTAACGCTGGTGCATGATGACACAAAGTTGGCTGAACTGGCCCAAAAGGGATTGGTTCAAGCCGCAAACTTTTCCTGGGAAAAAACGGCCGTGGCCACCCTCAGCCACTACCGCCAACTGGCACCCTAAATCAGGTGGGCGGCAGCAGCGCATGCAGCCGCGAAACCACCATCTCCATCGCCACGCGGTTCAGCCCGCCATTGGGGATGATTACATCAGCAAACCGTTTGCTCGGCTCTACAAATTTCAGGTGCATGGGCCGCACCGTCTCCAAATATTGCGTCACCACCGATTGCAAAGAACGGCCGCGCTCTTCCATGTCTCGCTGTAACCGGCGGATAAACCGAACATCTGAGTCGGTATCCACATACACCTTGATGTCCATGAGTTCGCGCAGACGCCGCTTGGTAAAAATAAGAATCCCATCCACCAAAATGATCGGGGCAGGCTCCACCACCACCGTCTCAGAGGTGCGCCGGTGGGTTGTGAAATCGTACACGGGCACGTGAACCGTCTCACCTTTTAGCAGCTGCTTGATCTGCTTCACCATCAATTTGGTTTCCAGGGAATTGGGATGATCGTAATTAAGCTGGGAGCGTTCTTCAAAGGAAAGCTTGGGCTGGTCGCGATAGTAGGCATCATGCGGCATGTAGGCAATTTGGGAAGCACCGACTGCCTCCAAAATAGCTCTGGCTACCGTTGTTTTTCCCGATGCTGTACCACCTGCCACCCCGAACACGATAGGGCTGTTTGGCTCTCGCCGCGTCAAATCAGTCATGGGCGCAGATCATACCCTGCCCGCCTCACATCAGCAATGGCAACCGCCTATTTTCTTTGCTAGGGCAGCACCCCTAAAGAATCCACTTCCGAGGCGTCGTTGGCTCCACCCAAAGGGGCAGTGATGCGCACCCATCGGTAATTGCCAGCAGGCACCACCGCATCCACATCAATAGCTATGCCAGGCGAATTGCCCCCATACAGATCGGCGAAGGGGATAGACTGATTGTCTGGCTCGCTGCCGGCCCCATACCCAAGCTGGCCGATATTGGTGTTGGCGTCCAAAATGTCATCGCCCCAATAAAAGACCTGATGCCAGGGGCCGCTAGGGCTGGTGCCTATCTCTACGATCACCCAATCCAGATTGACATTTGTGGCCGGATTCTCAAGTTCGTAATAAACAATATCGAAGGCGGGTTCTGCACTACCCGTCACTGCAATCGCCTTCACGGCTCCCAAATCAACCACAAGGTTCTGACCACAGCCAATATGTGCCAGGATGCCGTTGGGCAAACCGATATTGGGCTCACCGCCAGGAATATTGCCGGTACAGGGCACTGGCGTGTTCGTCGGTGTGTTGATTGGGGTCGGTGTTAACGTTGGTGTGTTCGTAGGCAGCGGGGTAGATGTGGCGCTGGCCGTTGGCGTGGCTGTAGGTAGCGACGTTGGCGTTGCCGTTACCGTCGGTGTCACCGTGGGCAGAGGCGGGGGTGGTGGCGGGGTTCGAGTTGGCAAAGAAGTAGGCTGCGGCGTTGGCGATGGCAGCTGGGTCGGAATCGGTGTAGGCATGGGCTGCGGTGTGGCAGTATAGGTGGGCGGTACGGCCGTTGCCGTATTCGTGGGCAGTGAACTAGCAATGACGGTTGGCCACTGGGTGGCAGTGGCGGTCGCCGTAAGCGGAGGAATGGTCTCTGTTGGTGGTGATGATGTTGTCGTGGGTCGAGGTGTGGGCCGGTCAGGCTCAGAAGTGGGTCCGGCAGTAGGCAGCGGTGTCAGGGTGGCAATAACAACAACGGCCGTTGGTAAATCAGCAGAGGTTGCTTTTAGCGTAGGCAATAGCTGCACCGGGCGTTCAGCGACAGGTGCGCCGGTTGCCTCTTGAGTCGAGGATGCGGGCGTCAGCATCAGCCCCAGGCTGTCGTTGGTGGCTTCAAAAATGATTTGCGGGCTAAGAGGAGCAAATTTGGCTGAGGCTGGCTCACGACCGTAATCGGCTTCGCTTTCCGCCAACATTTGGGCCTGGCTGATTTCCGTGGGCCACAGGCTCAGCGCCAAAAAGGTGGAGGAGGTCACACACATGACGCTTAAGACCAGGGCCACAAGCGGTAGCAACCATAACCAGCGCCGCGAAGTCTGTTCATCTCCAAAGGTTGGCGTCATTGGGCAACAAGCTCCTCGATGACGGCCGTTTCCACCAGCAATGGCAGTTCACAATGGAAAGAGCTGCCCACGCCCACCTTACTCTCCAACCGAATGCGCCCGCCATGCAGTTCAAATATCTCTCGGGCGATAAACAGGCCCAGGCCAATGCCCCGCTTGGCAAAGTTCACATCGTTTTTAGCGCGGAAAAAGCGCTCAAAAATATACGGCTGGTCGCTGTGTGGAATCCCAATGCCGCTGTCGCTAATCTCTAGATAGACCTGTTTGCCTTCTTTGTGTACGGTTAACTGGATACTGCCTTTTTCGGTGGTGTAATCCAGAGCATTTTCGATCAAATTGGAGATAGCCCAATGAAGCCGACCGGCATCTGCCAGAACGGGTAGCTCGTCTTTGGGCGTTTGCAGCAGGAAGAAAATGCCTTTGGCTTCGATTTGCTCCCGCCATTCTTCAACCAGGTTGCAAATGAAGGTGGTGAAGGAAAACTCCTCTTTTTTCAGGCTGAGCGTGCCAGCCTGCATTTCGGAGATGCTGATCATCTTCTGAATATGTTCTTCTAATTCACCGCCGCTTTTGGCGATTTTCTCCAGAAAAACGTACTGTTGCTCATTCAGACTGCCGTTGGCCGAACGCTTGAGCATGTCAGTGTATACCTTCACCACCGTTAGTGGCGTCCGCAGTTCGTGTGACATATTGGTGATGAAATCGTCTTTGAGGCTCTCAGCTTCGGCGGTGCGGGTGATGTCACGCAAAACCATAACCGTGCCGATGGGGCTGCCTTCTGGTGTTTTGAGAGGCGCAGAGGAAACGCTAAGCACACGGCCGTTTAAATCCACCCGCCGCGTATTTTCATCGCTGTCTACGGCCATATTCGTGGCCGACAACAGTTTTTGCAACAGAACCGCCGAACTGTCACTCATCAAATCCTCAATCATGCGGGCGGCGGCAGGGTTAGACTTGACCATGTTGTGCTCGTTATCCAGCACGATAACACCATCAGCAATGGAGTTCAGGATGGCGATGAGCTCACTCTTTTGGGCCACAAGCTGGCGATTGCGTTCATCCAGCCGCTCCGTCATCGTGTCGAAGGAGAGCGCCAGCGCCCCAATTTCATCGTTGCGCAAAATGCCGGTTCGCTGGCTCAAGTTGCCCTCGGTCACGTCCGTGGTCACATCCACCAGCCGATTCAGCGGCGTCGCGATGCTTCGCGCCACCCAGAAGCCAATCATAAACACGGCAATCGTAGCCAGAGTAAAAACGACGTTTAGCAAATTACGGCTGGTAGCCGCCGCGCTGACGATGAAGTTACTGGGCAGCGCCACGCTGAACAAGCCAAACGATTCGTTGCGCAGCCGCCAATCGCCAAAGGCGAGCTGATACTCCTGATTCAGCACTTCCACGCGCCGCAGGGGCACCTGGGTATCTGCCTGTTCCGCCACCACCTGGTAGCGGTTCGGCGATTCAGCCAGCAGATTGATGACGGTAGCATATTGTTCCGGCGACTCGTTGAGCAGCTCTGTCATGTTGTCACGGCCGTTTCCCAGCGTAGTGCCAATCACTTCACCGTTGTGGCGATACAGCGTCACTCGGGCCACGGCGTTTTCGGTTAACACGTAGACCATGCTGCGCACGGCCGTTCCGACCATCACCGCGCCCACGACCTCATCATTCAGCAGGACGGGGCCAAGCGTAAAGAGCACGGTGCCAGAGGGCGTTTCGGCCAACAATGCCCGCTTGTCGCCAAATTCATCGGCAAAATCGGACAGCACCAGCTCGACATCTTCCACTTGAGCAAAATCAATGTCTTTGTAGGCAACGGCCGTTTGCGAACCAGACAGTCGATCCCAGGCAAAGAGGGAACGGCCGTTTTTATCCAGCAAAATCAGCACATCGGTGGGACTGTTAGCCATAATTTGGGGAACCAGCAAATTTAGCTGGCTTTCGTTTTGATTGGCGACACTTTCCGGCACACCTTCCGTGTTACTTACCTGACGCAGCACAGCCAGGCGGTCTTCCTCGTAGCGCACCATGCTCTCGGCCACCACCCGGCCAGAATCGAGCAGCTGGTTATTAAACCGCTCGTGCAACGTGCCTGTTACCAGGTTCACGACCACAAACGCGCCAATACCGGCTACCGTCAGCGTCAAAAGCAGATACGGTAAAACAATCTTTGACCCGATGCCCGAAAAAAGTCGCTTCATAGATCCTTCTCGATTGCAAATACGTTACTTTTCCCCAACTTGCTTCGGTAAAAACCCCTGATAAGAGGTTATAATTCTCCCGATCATTACTCAATGGGAGCGTGGTCTTGGTTTCTTCTTTTTTCGTGCAAAAAGCGTGAAATTTGCGTAACGGCCGTTCACCCAAAGGTCTTTCAACAATGAACTCTGTAAACCTTGTGAATCTGTCTAAACATTTGAGCTTTCTGCTGCGGCACCGGCCCGAAGCGATTAGCCTGACGCTGGATGCTCAGGGCTGGGCTGCGGTGGATGAACTGCTGAGCAAAGTAACCGCTTACCCGCTCACGCGTGAGCTGTTAGATGTAGTCGTGGAGACGAATGACAAGCAGCGTTTCAGCTTCAGCGAAGACGGCCGTTTCATCCGCGCCAATCAGGGTCATTCCCTCCAAAACATCGACCTGGCTCTGGAACCCATTGTGCCGCCGGAGATTTTGCTGCATGGAACGGCCGTACGCTTCATGGCAAGCATCACCGCCACCGGCTTGAGCAAAATGAAGCGTCATCACGTCCACCTCACCGAATCCAGAGCCGTGGCCCAAAGTGTGGGCAGCCGCTACGGCCAGCCCCTTATCCTGGAAATTGCCGCCCGCCAAATGCACCAGGACGGCTACCTGTTCTACAAAACGGCTAACAACGTCTGGCTGGTAGAACATGTCCCGTTTAGCTACATTGAGACAAAATAATGGAAAATATCGTTGAGGAAATTAGGCAGTTGGAGCTGGATACGCTCTCCGCGCAAAAGTGGGCCGAAGCGGGAAATATTGAAGCGTGGGTTCACAAATACCTTCTCAGCGGCACAGGCGGCCGTTCAAATCCAGCCTTTTCGGAAGGGTTGAAGCGTGAAAAGCGGTGGTGGAACGGGCCTGTCGAGCTGCCACTCACCGAACTTTCCCCGGCAGTTGGCCCTGAGCCGGGACTGGAATACGAAGTTGATCCGGCCTATTGGCAAGCGCGCACCAGCCAATTAGCCGAAACATTCACCACACCGACGGCACTGCCGCCATTAATTGTGGAATACCGCGCCGGGGAGCTAAGCATCCGCGATGGCAACACGCGCTACGGCGCGATGAAGCTGCTTGGCTGGCCCACCTGCTGGGTCATCATTTGGTACAACACCGCAAACGATTTCGAGGCGCACAGCAAAATTCTCTAGCTGGAAAGCAAAAAGCGCAAGGAACTTTACACCTTGCGCTTTTTATTCGCGTCAATTCGTAATTGAAAATGGGTTACGGCCGTATATGCCCGTCCCCAATGCAAACCCATTTATAAGTGGTGAGTTCTTCCAATCCCATCGGGCCGCGTGCGTGCAGTTTTTGCGTACTCACGGCCACCTCTGCGCCTAAGCCAAACTGACCGCCGTCGTTGAAACGGGTACTGGCATTCACAAAAACGGCCGAACTGTTCACCTCGTTCAAAAATTTGGTCGCGTTCGTCCAATTGTTGGTGAGGATGCTGTCGCTGTGATCCATGCTGTGCGCGTCGATGTGGTCAATCGCCTCGTCCAGCTCCATAATTTTGATACCCAAAATCAGGCTCATCCACTCCGTGCTGAAATCGTCTGGACCAGCCGGCACCACTTTGGCCCCGTGGCCGTTGCCGCTCAAAATTTCCAGGGCGCGGCCTGCCGGACGCAGCTCCACCTTGTTTTGGGCCATCCGCGCCGCCACTTTCGGCAAAAATTCGTCGGCGATGGCCGGATGCACCAGCACCGTGTCTAGCGCATTACAGACGCTGGGGCGCTGCACCTTGGCATTCTCGATGATGTCCACCGCTTTTTCCTGGTCGGCGCTCTCATCCACAAAGACGTGGCAAATGCCAATACCGCCGGTAATCACCGGAATCGTGGCCTGCTCGCGGCAGAGGCGGTGCAGCCCCGCACCACCGCGCGGAATGAGCATGTCGATGTACTGATCCAGCCGCATCATTTCGGCCACCAGAGCGCGGTCGGGATTGTCGATGTATTGAACGGCCGTACTTGGCAGCCCCACCTTCTCTAGCGCACTTTGAATCACGTTTACCAGCGCCAGATTGCTGCGCAGCGTTTCGCTGCCGCCGCGCATGATGGCCGCGTTGCCCGTCTTCAGGCAGAGCGTAGCGATGTCGATGGTGACGTTGGGACGGGCTTCATAAATGACACCGAGCACGCCCACGGGAATGCGGCGGCGGCTGAGGCGCAGGCCGTTGGGCAGCACGCGGCTGTCAAATTCCGCGCCCACTGGATCGGGTAAGCCAACCACGTTGCGCGTGTCGGCGGCCAGGCCAGCCATGCGCGCTTCGGTGAGCAGCAAGCGATCCAGCAAACCATCGCTGAGTCCTTTTTTACGGCCGTCTTCAATATCCAAAGCGTTTTGCGCCAGCACAACGGCCGTTTGCGCTTCCAGTTCGTCCGCAATGGCCAACAGCGCCCGGTTTTTTTCATCGGTTGTCAGGGTGGCCAGCTTACGACCCGCCGCCTTGGCCGCTTTCCCCATCGCTACTAAATCAGTCATCTTCTTCTCCAAAAACTTTTTGCCACAGAGAGCACAGAGGAAAAAGAGAAAAAGCTCTCTTAAATCTCTGTGCTCTCTGTGGCCAATTTCTTATAACAAAATTAAATCGTTCCGGTGAACCACCACTGGCCCGTACCCATAACCCAGTTGAGCCTCGATCTGGTCGGATTGTAGTCCAGCGATTTGCTGCAAATCATCGCTGGAGTAGCGAGCAATGCCCCGCGCCAATTCTTTATCATCTGGCCCTTTGATGCAAATCGTGTCCCCCCGGTAAAAAGCGCCCGTGATGGCCGTAATACCCGCAGGAAGGAGGGAACGGCCGTTGGTCAACAACGCCTGCGCCGCTCCTGCATCAATCACCACACAACCTTGTGGTTTGCGCCCGGCAAAAATCCAGCGCTTGCGGTTTTCCAGCGGATTTTCCAACGCCGGGAAGCGCGTTCCCACCGATTCACCGCTGGCGATGCGGGCAATGACGTTAGGCGCGCTGCCAGCCGCAATCACCACATCCGCCCCGGCTCGCCGGGCTACGTCGGCGGCTTGCAGCTTGGTGGCCATGCCGCCCACACCCAGGCCGCTGACGCTGCCGCCAGCCAACGCCTTCACCGTCTCATCAATCTTGTTCACTTCGGAAATGAGTTGGGCATCGGGATTAGTGCGCGGATCGGCCGTAAACAGACCCGGTTGATCCGTTAGCAGCAGCAGTAAATCTGCCTCTGCCAGCGTAGAAACCAGTGCGGAGAGATTGTCGTTGTCGCCCACCTTGATTTCTTCGGTAGCCACGGCATCATTTTCATTAATCACCGGTACAATGCGATTTTCCAGCAAGGTTTGCAGCGTGTCCCGCGCATTGAGATACCGTTTGCGGTTGGTTACATCGGCTCGCGTTAGCAAAATTTGCCCCACGTGAATCCCATAAATCTCAAAATAGCGTTCCCACATTTGCATCAGGCGACTCTGGCCCACGGCCGCAAACATTTGCTTATTGGCTACAGTGTTTGGTATTTCGGGAAAGCCCAGCCGGTGCCGCCCCACCGCAATTGCGCCCGAGGTGCAAATGATAATGTCCTTACCCTGCTTGTACAGTTCAGCACATTGGCGCACCAGCTCCACCATATGGGGATGATCCAGCTTGGGCGTACCGCCGGTAAGCACACTGGTGCCCAGTTTTACAACAATTCGCTGATACATAACGCTCCTGTGCCGACGCGGCTGTTGGTTTTGGTTGGTAGCTGCGTCTGAGATGGTTTGGAATTCGGCCGTTTTCATATGCTTTTCATTACGTCATTGCTCGTGTAGTTTGGCGTTTACAGTAACGATCCTTTCTTACACGAGCGATTAAGTAGAAAACAGCCTGCAATCATGATAAATGACAGGCAGAGTCATGCCAAAAAGAGTGGTTTTTTAAGGCAAATCTCTGCATACTTATACAGTTACCGCAATTAGCTGGTATTATTAATTACAATTTGAAAGAGATGAGCAATTTGCAGGTGCTCAATCTGCCTGTTGCGTCCCTCCATCTCTGTATTGATTACCAAGGAGAGTAAAAATGTCTGGAATAAGCCATTTGCCCGCTGGTGTTCTCACCGGCGATCAGGTTCAGGAAGTTTTCGCCCACGCCAAAGCCAACAAATATGCCTTACCCGCCGCCAACTGTGTTGGCACCAACAGCGTCAACGCCGTGCTAGAAACGGCCCGTGACGTCAATTCCCCCGTTATTTTGCAATTTTCAAATGGCGGCGCTGTCTTTTTTGCCGGTAAAGCGATGAACAATGATGGCCAAAAAGCGGCCGTTGCCGGGGCTGTTTCCGGCGCACATCATGTGCATCAGGTTGCTGCTTTGTACGGCACCCGCGTCATCTTGCACACTGACCATGCCGCCAAAAAGTTGCTGCCCTGGGTAGATGGCATGCTAGACGCTGGCGAAGCATTCTATAAAGTACACGGCATTCCGCTTTACAGTTCCCACATGCTGGATTTGTCCGAAGAACCAATTGCTGAAAACATTGAAATCAGCAAGCGCTACCTGGAACGCATGAGCAAAATGGGCATGACGCTGGAAATCGAACTGGGCATCACCGGCGGTGAGGAAGACGGCGTAGACAACACCGACGTAGACAGTTCCCGCCTCTACACCCAGCCCGAAGAAGTGGCCTACGCCTACGAAGAGCTGATGAAAGTCAGCGACAAGTTCACCATCGCCGCTGCGTTTGGTAACGTGCACGGTGTTTACAAACCGGGCAATGTAAAGTTGCGCCCCATCATTCTCAACAATTCCCAGGTGTACGTGCAGGAAAAATTTGGCACCGAAGCAAAACCGATCAACTTCGTCTTCCACGGTGGTTCTGGCTCCAGCCCAGAAGAAATTGCCGAAGCAATCTCCTACGGCGCAGTCAAGATGAACATCGACACTGACCTGCAATGGGCATTCTGGGATGGGGTACGCGAATACG
>JACKBN010000017.1 GCA_020634565.1 Ardenticatenaceae bacterium | reverse complement strand
GCCGTTCCCTCCTCGACCTTCATAATCAACTGATGGCCTTGTTGCCTGTTAGCACAACCTACCGCATTCCCCCCCAGCTCCTGCTCGATGGTAGCAGTTACGCCGAAGTGGCCGCATTGAATCAGCCACCTGACACAGCATTCACAGCAGAGTTTTGGCTGTATCCCACGAGTACCGAAGGAACCTTCCTGGAGCTAGGAACCGATTTTTCCTGGCGCTACAGTACGCAAGCTGAAACAACCACCCTGACCCTGACCGTCAAAAACGATTCGGTTACAGCAACAATACCCGCCATCCAAAACGGATATCCACATCATCTGGCCTTTAGTTGGGACAGCCAGGTTACCAACGAGAACAGCATCCTCTATTTAGATGGCACACCAGTTTTCTCAGCTACATTGGCAGCCAGAGACTCTCTTTCCAGTACCAACCTGATCATAGGTCAAGGGTTCACCGGCTCTCTAGACGAAATTCGCCTGTGGCAAACCGTCCGCGACGCAGCCCAAATAAGCGAAACGCTTACCACCTCCAGCGGCCCGTTTATCACCTCGGACAGCAACCTGCTCACGATTCAGCCTGGAGCTCAAGCCGATCTCATTGGGTATTGGCCTGTTGGCGACACCGATTCTGAAATCTTGTCTGATCTTAGCGGCAATCAGAACAATGCCATACTTTATAACCAGGCGACAATTGGCTTCAAACCTCTGTACACGCTTTACCACACCAGTGCCCCCGTTACCGAAGAGGGTGTGGGCTTTACGGCCGTATCCACCCCCGGCGTCCAAACCTTAACCGTATCCGCCGACAACCCGCTCATTCTCTTCAACCTGGATGTGTCGCTAGAGTGGGACGGCCGTAACGATACCCTCTTTTTGCAGCAGCTGGAAGACAGCATCCGCCGGGCATCCGCCATCTTGTACGACGTGACTAATGGGCAGGTCGCCTTAGGGCAAATTAACCTCTTCCACGACAAGGCATACTGGGGCGCGGCCGACATTGTGATATTTGCCGACAACAGTTTACGGCCGTCTGCGGCCATTGGCGGCGTCGTCAACACCTCCTTCAACGATCCAGACATTGCAGACGCCAACTACCTGCCAGGCCAAATCCGTATGGGCACCTCTTGGGACCCATACGGCGAAAATATTGCCGACCTGGGCGAAGATTGGACCCGTGCCTTGGCCCATGAACTCTCCCACTATCTCCTGTTCCTCCCGGATAATTACCTCGGCGTTGAAGATGGCATCTTCCAGCGCGTGGTTTGCCCTGGCAGCTTCATGACCACCACCAGTGACCCCAGCTTTAGCGAATTTTTAACACGAGGCGAATGGAAAGACGGCTGTACCCGCACCCTTGCCCAAGAAACCACCGGGCGCACCGATTGGGAAACCATCAATCGCTTTTATCCGATGCTGCAAGAGCCTGAAAATCCACCTGTCGGCGGCCCCCCTGATTTACCGCTAAATGTGACTCATTTGGTCCCCTGGGCAAGCATCGATGGCATGCTTCCCTTTCCAGAGCGCAACTTTGATATTCGCGATCAGGAGCAGGAAAGATTGCGCCTACCTACAGCCCAGGCATTTCTAATCAAAACATCAGGTTCCACTACCCCCGACCCTGATAATGCAACAAGCTTGGAATATTTGGAAGACGATAGGGTCATCGCTTTAGGCACACCCACCGGTGGCGGCGACCGGCTAAGCGTACGCGGCGCAGAACCAGGAGATCGTTTATGCCTCTTTGATACCCAGGAAAATCAATTTTACGCTGGGTGCATTGAGGCAGTTTCCGCCAACACAGTTGCCATTCCGGCGTTGCCGCTGCATCCAGACTTCCCGGAATGGCAGCCCAACATCCTTGCCTATGCGGCTTCACCCTACACCATTTCCGTTACGGTAACGCAGGCGTTACTGCCGGGCGAGCAGCTGTTTGTGCAGCTTTATCCTACGCACTACGGTTCGGTAGCGGGTAACGCGCCAGCAGCACTTATGGTGAGCAACAATAGCAACAGCAGCCACACTCAAATCCTAACCACTCGCCTGCCAGCCTACGAGTTTGCCGTGCGTATCTGGGTCGAAGACAATGACAGTTGCCTCCAGACAAACAATGATCCAGAAAACTTCACCTGCCTGCGCGAAGCAATCACCGTGCTGCGCCTCAATCCAGAAAATTGGGAGATTGAACCGCCAGATGCGGAAACTGCCGAATCCATCCACACCCCACAACTCTATTACACACCCTTTGCTGCTGGCCCCGATTGGACGGCCATTGGCGGACCTGATTGGACAGCCATCGGTGGTCCCGACTGGACGGCTATTGGTGGACCGGACTGGACAGCCATCGGCGGCCCCGATTGGACAGCTATCGGTGGTCCCGACTGGACGGCTATCGGTGGACCTGATTGGACAGCCATCGGTGGCGCAATCTTCATCGGCAATCCCGACTGGACAGCCATCGGCGGGCCAGATTGGACGGCCATTGGCGGTACAGAGCAAATTCTTCTTGGCAGTGCCAATTCAATCTCTCCTGGCGGCGCCAGTCTGCTCGGAAATGCAAACAGTATCACCATGAGCAGCGGCGACAATAGCCCAATCGGTGCTGCCTCACGCACCCTCAATGCCCCAATACTCTCAGCCGACGCTCAGGTTGTCATCTACAGTCGGGCTGGCTTTTTTGCCGACAACGGTGTGGAAAGTCTGCAAGCATTGGCCACTATACCTGAACAAACCGCCCACCCCTGGTTGGTCCCCGTTGGTCAAGCATATCGCGTCAAACTGTCTGAACAGGAAACAGAACGATTTATCTCTTTCACGTATCTACAAAGAGAAGTGCCAGAAGGCTATGAACACACGCTGAAAATTTACTTCTTGCCAGAAGGCGGCACATCTTGGGAACTGATAACCAACACCGTAGGTCTGGTAGAAAATCTCATTGTAGGCCCACTCAAAAATGAAGACGGGACCTACGCCGTCATGGCCTCGCTCGATGATATGCCACCACTCACAGCGAACAGTTGGAACCTGTTGGCCTATCCGTTGCCAGACATCCGCTGCGTTTTCGTAGATTGCGATCCAGACGGGAAGTTGGCTGATGCCATTGAAAACAACGCGCTAACAGAGGCAGAAACGGCCGTTCTCAACACCTCCCGCGCCCAATGCAGCGATGATGCTCTCGCTTCAATAAACTTTATTGGCTTAGTGCCATCCAATGGCACAAACCAGATTCCAGCTCTGCTGCCAAATGAGATGCAGGACCCAGTTGCCGTGGAGGCGCTACAGCCAGGCCATGTCTACTGGATTTACATCACAGAAGGGCCAGACATGACACCACAGTTTGCCCCGCCGCGCCGACTGCCAGATGGCACCCTACCTAACTGCACGGAACTCATCAATTTTGTGGCTGATTTGCCCGCCACGCCGCCATAATTTGCCGGTGGTAAGGCACATTCTGCAAAAAGCTGTCCCGCGTATCATCATCTTGAATGCGGGCAGCTTTTTCCTGCAAATATGTGTGGGCCTCCTCTAATAAGTCAGACGCCTCATCGGTGCTGCCGAGCATATTGAGAATGGTGAAGCAGTGCCAATACACCAACATGGGCAGCTCCAAGCCATCTGCCCCATTTTCTTGCAGCCACGCCCCAATTTCACGGGCTCGTTCCAGAGCAAACTCGGAATCGCCACGAGCCATATCCAGCCAGGCCAGTGCCAGTTCGGTGTCCATGCTGATCTGTTTGGCCCCGTCGCTACTGCGCGTGGTGAGGGCATCATACAAATACACAGCGGCTTGTTCCGTCTCTTCCATGTTGGCCAACAGCAGGCCTAGGTGCGTCTGCACAAACGCTTTGCCTCTGGGATAGTTAATCTCATCGTGCAGCGTTAGAGCCAGTTCAAAACAGTGCTGCGCCTGGGCCACATCGCCCTCAAATTGATAAGCCAGCCCAATCGTGTCCAGGCTCACAACTTCAGCGCGTCGCTCACCCAACGTTCTGGCCAGCGCCAACGACTGCTGGTGCATTTCTCGGCAATGAGCGTATTTCCCAAGCTGGAAATAGGTATTGCCCAGGTGTGCCAGCACATGAACTTCGCCATAGGGCCAATCAACCGAGCGGCACAGCGCCATCGCTTTTTCAAAATGCTGCGCCGCCACGTCATAATCCCCCTCAATGGCAGCCATCGTCCCCAAATTATCGGCACAGCGGATAATATTTCGCTTGTCGTTATCCAGCTCAAACAGTTCGACAGCCGCTTCAATCTTCTGGCGTGCCGCATCAAATTTGTTTGTGTAAAAAGCAAGAACACCCAAATCAAACATGCAGACGGCTTGAACGGCCGTATCCTCCGCCGAACGAGCCAACCGATGTGCCCGCTTTAACAACGGTTCCGCCGCCTGAATCCGGCCCGATTCCCACAAAGCACGCCCCCAGCGATGATAAGCCTGCGCCTCCAAGCCCCGATCTGGAATGGCAGCAGCCAGGGCAGTGGCTTTTTGGGCTTGTTTTACGGCCGTTTCATACTCTGTCACCGCCAAAGAATAAGTCGCCTGACGCAACGTAATATCGGCCACCACTGCCTGTTCTGCATTCTCGCTGGTAAGTACCCTGAGCTGCTGCAAATCTTCCTTTTGCTCCTCGCGATTGCCTAGCCAATGGTTCACCGCCTCCCGGCCCAGCAGCAGCGGCTGCCGCTGCTTGTCTGTCTCTGCCAACTCCAGGCCGCGTGAGTAGTAATCGTGTGCCTCGCGGATGAAGTAGTTGGCCTGCGCCTCATCGCCCGCCTTCAAGTAATAGGCCACCGCCTGCCGCACATTCCCCGCCTCGTCGTGGTGGTAAGCGATGGTGGCCAGCTGGGGCTGTTCACGGGTAGCAACGGCCGTTACCGCCCGCGCCGCCTCTTTGTGTAGTTCCTGCCGCTTCTCCGTAAACTGGGCCGCCGTCGCCGCTTCACGCAGCAGCGCATGGCTAAAGACAAATCGGTCCTCACCCAGCGGCTGCCAGATTGCTGCCGATTGCGCCTCAGCCAAACCCGCGGCCAGTACCGCATCCGGCACCATCTGCCGCAAAACGGGGAGCGAAAATTCATGACCCAGCACCGCCGCCTGCACGACCACATCCCGTACGGCCGTATCCAACTGACCCAGCCGCGCCACCAGCAAATTTTGCACATCCACGGGCAGCAGCGCGTCCAGCCGCGCCCGACTGCTGCCCCGCACCAGCCGCCCATCCTTAACGAGACCATTTTCGCGCAAATAGCGCAGCAGCTGCTCCGTGTGGAATGGATTGCCACCCCCATGCCTTTGCAGCAGTTCCAGCAAATCCGCCTCCGGCGACACGCCCAGATGATGGTTAGCCAGCTGGCTAACCGCCATTTTGTCCAGCAGCGTCAGGCGCAGCGTGGTTTGCCGCCCGTCCAATAGACCCAGCGGGGCAAACCCCTCTGGTCTGGCTGTAGCTACGATGGCAAAAGGGAAATTCACGGCGTGACGCAGCAGATTTTCCAGCAGCGTGCGCGATTCGGCATCCAACCAGTGGGCATCTTCGATGTGCAGCACCAGCGGCTGGAGCAAACTTTCCGCCTGGATCAGTGCCTTGAGCGCTTGCTGGAAATTTTCGCCGCGCTGCTCTGGTCGCAAACGGCCGTAAAGCGAATCCGGCAGCACCAAATCCACCAGCGCCGCCAGAAACGAATGCAGTCGCTCTAGCTCCGCCGCCAGCGCGGGATCGGGCGTCGCCTGTACCAAATCCACCAGCCGCGCCCGGAAAGAGGCTCGATTAACGGCCGTTTCCCCACCTGCCTCCTGCCGAAAATAACCAGCCAGCCAAACGCGAAACGGCCGTAACGATTGCATCTGCTGGGCGTCACAGGGGCAATCAAACCAGGACAGCCGCTCGCTTTCCGTTTTGAGCTGGGCGACCAGATGGCTTTTGCCCAGCCCCGCCTGCCCCAGCACCGTGATGAGTCCGCCATTTTGCCCGCTGTGCAGCGGCTGCAATGCGCTTCGCAGCGTGTCTAGCTCCTGGTCGCGCCCAACCAAGAAGGTTTGTTCGGCTGGTTTGGATAGCAAAAATATTGGAGGAGGAACGGCCGTTTCCACCTCAGCCGCAGCCAACCAATCGGGCCGGAAGCGACGAGGCACGGTGACCTGCCGTCTTGCCTGCGCCCAGGTCCAGGCGGCGCGCACGTTGGGCAGTTCAGCTGCCAGCTGGTCACGGTAATCGACGGCCCATTCCAGGAAGTAGGCGGCGTGTCGATCGTAAATCGTGACGTCCGGCTCGTGGTGGGCCAGCAGGTAGAAGCGCAGCAGCGGCGGCAAGCGATAGCGCACGCGGTGCAATCCCAGCGGCGTCTCCTGCCGCACCAGCAGTGATTTATCAGCCAACGCTTCGAGCTGCGGGGCAGTGGCGGCCAAAACGGCCGTGGCGGCTGCGCGGCTGAACCCATTGTGGAAAACGGCCGTATTCGCCAAAAGACCTTGTTCTTCCAGAGTCAAAAGTCGCCACGAATGCTCAAAAACGGTAAACAAGCTGCGATGGCGCTCTGGCAAATCGGTCAGATTGGCGGCCAGATCAGCCATGTCGGATTCCAACATCTGCACGAGTTCAGCCAGACTGTAGTGGCGCAGTTGGGCCGCCGCCAGCTCCAGCCCCAACGGGGATCCTTCCAGCAGTTGGCAAAGCCGGTTGAGCGACCCCAAATTTTGCTCATTGAGGCGGAAGGCGCTGTTGGCCTGCTGAGCACGCTGGGCAATGAGAGCAATCGCCTCGTACTGCTGCGCCTGCGCCAGCGGCAGATTGTTGTTTGGCACGGGCAAGCCGGACAGCGACACCACCCATTCAGCCTGAACTTGCAGCGGTTGACGCGAGGTGAGCAGCAAACGCAGCGCGGGCACGGCCTCACGCAACTCGGCTAGCCAGCCAATAATTTCGTCGCCAGCGGTAGCCAGCAGCGGCTCGACGTTGTCCAACAGCAGCAGCGCCGATCGATTGTCTACCGCCTCGGCCAGTTCGGGAAGCTTGCTCTGAGTTGGCAAACCAAAGGCGGCGGCAACGGCCGTTTCCACCTGCACCAGCGTTGTCATCTCCACTAAAGAGACAAAATGGGCTGGTTGCTTGGTTTGCACCTGGAACAGTTGGGCCACCTGCACCGCCAGCCGGGTTTTGCCCACACCTCCCGCGCCGACGATAGTGAGCAAACGGCCGTTCGGCTGGCTCAGCGTCTGCACCAACTGGCTAATTTCGGCCGTACGTCCCACGAAGCTAGTTTGTGGCTTAGGCCAGACAATTGCCTGAGGGACCGGTGCGGCTAGAGCCGGGTTGGGGACAAGGACCGTGCCCATCAGCTTGGCCACAGTCGCCCCATCGTCACCGCGCTGTAACGCTTCCAGCACAGCGCCCACCTGCCGCATCGAGCCAAGACGCGCACCCGGCTCTTTTTGCAACATCGCCTCCAGCAGCGTCACCAACGGCAACGGCAGGTCTGACTGATGCAAATCGGGCAGCGGCTCGTTAAGGATGGCGAGATAGGTGGCGGCGGGCGTGGGGCGGGCAAACGGCCGTTCCCCGGTCAACATTTCCACCAGCAGCAGCCCCAGGCTCCAGATGTCGCTGGATGGTTCCAAGGGCTGACCCAGACATGCTTCCGGGCTTAGATACACGGTCGTGCCGATTATCGCCCCGGTTTGGGTCAAATCGGAAGTTTCGTTCAGGCGGGCCGCGCCAAAATCGGTGAGGGTGGGCTTCCCGTCGCTGTCTAGCAGGACGTTGGCGGGCTTCAAGTCACGATGCAAAATGCCCAACTGGTGCACGCGAGCCAGCGCATCGGCCAACCCCAGGCCCAGGCGCAGCGCTTCAGCCAATGGCAATGATTTTTGCTGCGCCAGGCGTTGGCGCAAATCGCCGCCTGACACGTAGTTCATGATGAGGAAATGCTGACCGTCGCGCTCTGCGGTGGCCAGTAGCTTGACGATGTGCGGATGGTCGAGCTGACGCAATAGGTCGCCTTCACGGCGGAAGCGGGCCAGCAGTTCAGGATTTTCGGCGGTAACGGCCGTATCCAACATTTTAATCGCTACGGGCTGGCCGGTTTGCTGATCCAGCCCCTTGTACACCACGCCCATGCCGCCCCGGCCAATCTCTTCACCAATGGAAAAGCGCCCCACCAACAAATCTGGTTCCGCCTGCTGCAACGTACCCGCCTCGATTTGTCGGGCCAGGGCAATCGTCTCATCGGAGAGCGGCGCACCGAGTTCGTCAGCCAGCACCGCTTCGCAGCGATCCACCTGGGCCAGTGCGCCGCTGCGGTCGCCCGCCAGGGCCAGGGCCAGCATGAGCTGGCGATGGGCTGGTTCGCGCCACGGCTCCAGCGCCAACTGGCGACGGGCGCTGGCTTGGGCGGCGACAAAATCTGCCTGGGTCAGCTGCCGCGCGGTGAGATCGTTGAGGGCGGTGAGGGCTAGCTGGTGCAGCCGTTCCCGCTCCTGGCGCAGCCAATTTTCAAATTCCAGGCTGTCGCAAGTGAAACCAGGCAGCAGTTCCCCTTGATAATAGCCATCGGGATGGCCAACGGCCGTTGCCAATTCCCCATGCGCCAACGCGGCCAAAAATGCCTGCACGTCCAACGTGTAATCACTTTCCGGATTCCACTGAATATTTTGGCGACTGACGAGCAAAAAAGGTTCGTCTACCTCATCGCTATCGTTGAGCAGTTGGCGCAGCTGGTAAAGGGTTTGGCGCAGGTTTTTCTTGGCGGTGCTGTCTGGCACGTCGGGCCAGAAGAGGGTGGCGAGGAGGTCGCGGGAGAACGGCCGTTCCGCTTGCAGGATGAGGTAGGCAAACAAGCCTTGCGTGTTCACCGAGCGAAAATTGGTTAGGGGAACCCCATCCAATTCAGCTTGAAAAGGTCCAAAAAACGACACTTCTAGCCGGGGCATGAACCATTTTACCGCAACGTCCTAACTATCGGCGACATCTGCTGACGATCTGCTGACGCTAGCCCATTAAAGTAACAGGCAGTGATGTAATGGAATGGTTTTTCGCACAAAAGGAGTAATCGGATGCGCCAAGTAACAAATCGTCTCTCACTTGATAATCAGGCAAAAGAAGTTGTCATTTTAACCCAGGCTACCCCCGCTTTTGCCAGCTGGCTGCTGTTTCTGTTCAGTCTGTTTAGCATGACGTTTACCTACCTGACCTACCGCCAGGGTAAAAGCCAGCAGGCTTCTGTTACCACGTTGCAACCGTCTAAGCTAAATAGCAAGGTGCAAACAACATTGCACGACATGCTGGACACCTACTTTAATGAACAAGAGCTGCGCGAACTGTGTTTTGACCTGGGTGTGGATTACGAAGATTTGCCCTTCTCTGGCCAGGGCAACAAGGCCCGTGAACTGGTCGCTTTGTGCGCTCGCCTGAACCAACTGAATAGCCTGCAACAAGAAATTGAACGGAAACGGCCGTCTCTGTTCACCATTCAGCCAAAATTACAGCACAACCGGGCCGTCGCTTAGCCCTGATCTTGCTGGAAATTTGTCCTACTTCTCGTTTATTATCTTAGCAATCGCGTTTTTGTGTTACGTACATATTGGAGGAATCTCATGTGGCAACGAATCAAGCAAGCCATCAAAATTATGTGGCAAGAAAAATCGTTAAAAGCTGGTTGGAAACATTTCCTGGAAATCAACATTTTGGCTGGACTGGATAAGGCGTACCAAAATCATGATAGCCTGGCAGCGCTGCCCGCCATTGACCTGGATGCTGAGCATCCCAAATACATCATCTTTTCGGATCAGCATCGCGGGGCACGGAATGGTGCCGACGACTTTCAGGCGTCGGAGCGGGCGTACAACGCGGCGCTGGCTTACTACTTTGAGATGGGCTATCACCTGATTGCCCTGGGTGATGTGGAGGAGTTGTGGGAGGAACGGCCGTCCAAAGTGCTCAGAAATTACACCCGCTCTTTGGAATTAGAAGCGAAGTTCCATGAACACGGCCGTTATCATCGCGTCTTTGGCAACCATGACGACATCTGGAAATCTGCTCGCCTCGTGGAACATTATTTACAAAGCACCTTTGGTGCCAAGAAGCTCATCGTGTATGAAAGCCTGCGCATCCCCGTGCAGCAGAATGGGGAAGATATTGGTGAATTTTATCTGGTACACGGCCACCAAGGCTCCATTGAGAGCGATTACCTGACCCGCCTGTCGCGCATCTTTGTGCGCTACATCTGGCGCGTTTTCCAGGGAATTACCAAAAAGCGGCTCAACACTCCAGCCACCAACTGGCAAAAACGCCAGCTCACCAATATTGCCATGTACAACTGGGCAGCGGCTCAAGAAAATCTGGTGCTGGTGACGGGACACACACATTATCCCGTCTTCGAATCCAAAACCCACGAGGCGCAGCTGGTAGAAGCCTTAGAACGGGCGGCCACACCGGCCGATCGAGCTGCCGTTGCCGCCGAGCTGGAATGGGTTCGCGCCCAAGGCTCACAACCGCCTCAAGCTGACGAGGCGTATCCAGAAGCGGAAAAATCGTGCTACTTCAACAGCGGCTGTTGCAGCTTTTCTGATGGCAAGATTACGGGGTTGGAAATTGTAGACGGCCGTATCCGCCTCATTCGCTGGCCAGATGACACCGGGGAACCCAATGCCAAAGAGTTGACATCTGCTCCCCTGCGCTCAGTTTTTGCGACGGTGAATGCTAACATAGGCCCAATTGAACCAGTTCCCACGCCACTTGAGCTACCGCTTGTTGCCAACGGCCACAAGCACACCGTAGCCGCCTAACCAACGCAGATTGGACCAATTTCAGTTGAGAATTGTTCATAGGCTCTATCAATAAATTGGTCCAATCTTTTCGCCAATTGCCTAACCCCTGAACAAAACAAATTCAAAGCCTTAAACTTGAGGCTCCCTCTTCCCAAGAGCACCGTTTCGGCGGTGCTCTTTTTTGTGTAGTGCCCCAATTTTCCCTGCTGACGATCCGCTGACGTTATCCCCGAAATCTGCTGACGAACTGAAGACGGCCGTTCGCTATCCTGCTTGTAATTCATTAAGCAACGGGACAACCGGCCGGAACACCCAATGCCCACAACTTGTAACGGAACAATCAGTTCGTAAAGGAGATTAAAATGTTTAGCGTAGCCATTTCGGGTGTTCTATTTTTGTCACAAGCCATGCTGGTCATCAAACCACTTATCGTCATTGGCAGCCTGCTGTGTGACGGAGGTTCAAGCGGCCACTGCGGCATCTAAAACGTCAAGTTAACCTATCCGTTTACACGGGAGTGAAATCAGTTTCACTCCCGTTTTTTGTTGTCTGCTGCATTTAGCTTCCCGATTCCCTGGCGGATCAACGTTTCATTATGGCGATCGCCCACTGCTTGGCTGAGCGATAGGGCGGTTTGGTAACAAGTGAGGGCTTCTGGGGAACGGCCGTTTGCCGCCAAAATATCCCCCAACAGCCGCAAAGCATTCCCTTCCCCCGCCCGATCGCCAATTTGGCGGTGCAGCTGCAAGGCTTGCGCCGTGTACTGCTCCGCTTCTTCAAGCCAACCCGCCTTTAGCCCATTCCAGCCCAAATTATGATACAGCGGCGCCTGTGCACCCGGCCCACCTGCCGCTTCCGCCAGCGCAATCGCCTGCAGCAAATAGCCCTGCGCCGCCGCAAAATCATCGCTTAGCGTGGCCAGCGCGCTCAAATTATTCAGGGCCATTGCTTGCCCCTGCCGATCGTTGTTGGCCTGGCTAATTTGCAGCGCTTCAGCCAGCGCCGTTTGTGCCGCTTCCAGACGGGAAAGACGACGTGCAACCAGCCCAAGGCTGGTTAATACAAAGCCTACCAGGCGTCGATGTTTTATTTGTCGGGCAATGTTTAACGCCTGTTCAAACGTGGACAGCGACTGTTCGTGCGCCCCTTGTAAATCGAAAACAACGCCCAAATGAAAAGTGGCAACGGCCTGAAGCAGCCGAAAATCCTCTTTTTGCGCCAAAGCCAGGCCCTGCTGAACTTGTTCCGCAGCTGTGGCCAAATCGCCCTGACGCCACAAAATTTCTCCTCCCGTGAGCTGCAAGCGCGCTCTGACCCAGGCATCTGTCGTCAGGCTCAGCGCTTCCTGCACGATTTGGTTGGCCGCCGCATAGTTGGACAGGCGTACTTGCAGGGCCGCCTGCTGCGTCAGCAGTTGGGCGAGCGTCTCTGGCTGTCCGGCTGGGCGCACGGCTTTGGCCGCCGCCTCAAACAGGCGCACGCCTTCATGGTAAAAGCCGCGAATTTGGCAAAAATCGGAGAGCGGCACAACTGCTGGCAAAATGGCAGCAAAATCATGACGGGTTACGGCCGTTTCCCACGCCCCCTTCACATTTTCCCACGCCCTTGCGATCCGCTGCCCCGCCAGATGCGGCATCTCGCCGTTGAGCGCCCCGCCTAAATCGGCCAAGGCCTGCAAATAGTAGTGGCTGTGCCGCACGATGGCCTCGTTCTCGGGGAAAGCGGCCAGCTTTTCGCCAGCAAACTGGCGCAATAGGGCGTGCAGCACAAAGCGATCCCCCTGCTTTTGCAGCAGCGATTTTTCCTCCAGCGTTTGCAGCTCGTACAGCGTCGCTTGCGTCACTGCCTCAGCTGCGCGCTCGCTGAACGGCCCCAAAAAGACCGACAGGCTGGCCAGCTGCGCCTGCTCCGCCGGGGTGAGCAGCGCCCAGGAGCTGTCGAACACGGCGCGCATGGAGCGATGGCGCGGCGGGATGTCGCGTCGTCGCGTGGCCAGCGTATCAATGGAATTTTGCAGGGTGGCAATGATTTGGGGCAGCGTTTGGTGGCGCAGTGCGGCGGCAGCCAATTCCAGCGCCAACGGCAAACCGGCCAGCAGGCGGCACAAAGTCACCACGTCGGCCACGTTTTTGTCGGTGAGTTGGAAACGGCCGTCTGCTCGCGCGGCTCGATCGGCAAAAAGCTGCACGGCGGGAAAGGTGGTGGGGTCTTGAGGAACGGCCGTTGTGTTCAAAAACGGGTCCGCGATGGGCGGCAGCGGCAATCGTTCCAGCGGCAGCACCCATTCTGCCTGAAAGTTGAGCGGCTCGCGTGAGGTACAGATGACGCACAAGCCCGGCGCTTGCTGGAGTAGTTCCAACACCAGCGGCGCGCCGTCCAACAGCGGCTCAAAATTGTCCAGCACCAGCAGCAGGTTGCGCTGGCGTAAAAAGGTCAGCAGCTGCGTTTTGGCCGATTGTTGCCCGGCCAATGGCTGATCGAGAGCTTGCAGAACGGCCGTGGCGATAACCTCCGGGGGATTGCTCCCGGCTGCGCTACCTCCCAAATGTTCCAGCCCCACCAGCGGCACGAACCAAACGCCATCGGCAAACTGCTCACGCAATTGCCAGGCCACCTCCAGCGCCAACCGCGACTTGCCGATGCCGCCTTCGCCCACCAGCGTCACCAACCGGGTAGCCCGATTGGTGATACGGGCGCGCACGGCAGTCAAATCGTTCTCGCGGCCAAAGAAGGCGGTTACGGGGGCAATGAGGTTGTGCTGTGGGCGGGTTTGCGGGGCGAGCGTTTCTCCGGCGGCAATTTTTTCAGCGAGAACGGCCGTTTCTTCCTCTGGCTCGACGGCGAGTTCTTCCCACAAAATGGCCTGGCAGCTTTCAAACTGGGCCAGCGCCGCTTGCCGGTCGCCGCCCAGAGCATGGGCCTGCATCAGCTGGCGGTGAGCCATTTCGCGCCACGGTTCCAGGGTCAGCTGCCGCTGGGCCAACGCCTTGGCCTCGGCCAGATTGCCGCTGCCCAGCAGCCAATCGGTGCGCTGTTGCAGCGCATCCAGCGCCAGCCCGTGCAGCCGTTCCCGCTCGCGACGCAGCCAATCTTCAAATTCCAGGCTGTCGCAGGTGAAGCCGGGCAGTAGATCATCTGTGTAGGTGGTAACGGCCGTTGCCAAATCCCCCAACTTGAGCGCCTGCAAAAAGGCA
The DNA here is from genome assembly GCA_020634565.1 of Ardenticatenaceae bacterium. Taxonomy (GTDB): domain Bacteria; phylum Chloroflexota; class Anaerolineae; order Promineifilales; family Promineifilaceae; genus Leptofilum. Next base: position 123,817 of record JACKBN010000017.1, on the reverse strand, counting down.
GTAACGTCGCAAGTGTGGTCACTGTCGGGGTTGAAATGCACGGTTTGGCGGGTGACGATGAGAAACGACCGTTCCGCGTCCTCTCCTTTTTCCAACAGTTTGCGCAATTGGTACAGCGTTTGGCGGAAGTTGGTGCGTGCCGTGCTGTCTGGCTCGTCGGGCCAAAATAGCGCTGCCAACACATCACGCGACAGCGCCCGCCCCGGATGCAGCGCCAGATAGACCAGCAGCCCCTGCACGTTGGCCGAGCGAAATTTGGTGATGAGATCATCCCCCAGCACCACCTGAAATGTGCCTAAAAAGGAAAGGGCGAGTTGAGCCATGCCAGATTGTAAGACGGCCGTTTACTTTATGCGAGACCTGTTCACGAATTGCTGACGGCCGTTTTTTATGCTACTTCCATCTTATCCAACAAATTGTTCAAAGGAGAACACAAATGAACACATTCCTGTTGCCCATCCCGATGCCAGGCATTCCTGCTTAGTTGGGCGTTCCCTAAAAGATTGGGCCAATTTTAGTTGAAAGCAAATTGGTCCAATCTGCGTAAGCCCTGCTAATTTTGGGGAAAGGTGGCGGCTATTTTCTTGGATAGCTGCTGCTGGGGAAGTGACGAAGGAGAGAGAAAATGGGCTATTACCGCACTGTGACCGTGTACCACCTGCCCGAAAGACGCAACGAGGGCATCGAAAAACTGAAGCAGTTATGCCACCTGTTAAACAGTTATGGCGCCACTACTGAAATTTTGAGTAATTTTGCCGGAGACAGCTTTCGCATTCATGTGGTTTCCCATTTTGTCACGCTGGCTCAATTTGAGGCGCTGAACAGCTGGGCAGCCACCGACGCAGGCTACCAGGGCTGGCTGCAATCTGTGCAGGATTTGTTTGACTGGAACCGCACCGAGATCACGTTGTACACCGTCATCGTTTAAGGTTCACCCTCCTTTCACACAAGAAGTCCCGCAAAAACGGCCGTAGCTTCGTTCATGGTTACAGGAGGTTATCATGAACAAACAGACGCGAATTCTAACAATTGATGGGGGTGGGATCCGTGGTCTGATTCCGGCACGGATTTTGGTAAGCCTGGAGCGCAAGCTGCAACAGCGCACGGGCCGCGCTGACGCTCGTCTGGCCGAATTCTTCGACCTGATTGCGGGCACCAGCACGGGCGGCCTGATTACCTGCCTGCTGCTGGCACCGGGCGAAAATGAGTGGACGCCGGCCTTTACCGCGCAGGAAATCGTGGATTTGTACCTGAACCACGGTGCGGAGATTTTTGCCGCGCCGCTGCTCAAGCGCATTCGCTCGATGAACGGGCTGTGGGATGAGCGGTACGAGTCGCGTGGTCTGGAACAGCTCATCGAGGATCGTGTGGGCGACTTGTGGCTTAGCCAGCTCATCAAACCTTGCCTCATCACTGCCTACGATGTCACCCGGCGCAAAGCCAAATTCTTCACCCAGCACGACGCGCGCAACGACGACAAGGATTATCCGGTGAAGGTGGTGGCGCGGGCCACGTCGGCAGCGCCAACGTACTTTGAAGCTATGCCGGGCGAAAACGGCCGTGCCCCTTACGCTTACGTCGATGGTGGTTTGTTCGCCAATAACCCCACCATGTGCGCCTATGTGGAGGCGTATCGCAAGCTGGCGGGCAAGCCCACGGCCGAAAACATGGTCATCCTCTCGCTGGGCACCGGGCAGATTGCTAAATCGTACGCCTATCAAAGCGTCAAAAATTGGGGCGTGGTGGCCTGGCTCAAGCCGCTTATCGACATCATGATGGCTGGGGCGTCGGAGACGGTGGATTACCAGATGCGCCAGCTGTTTGCGGCACACGGCCGTTCCAGCAGCTATTTGCGGCTCCAGGCCAACATTGCCAAAGAGGATACCGATCTGGCCGAGCTGGACAACGTGACGCCCGCCAACATGAACCGCCTGCTGGCCCTCGGCGTGCAGCTGGCCGACGAGCACGAAGCTGAATTAGACGCTCTCGTAGAAATGCTCCTTCCCGTCGAAGCATCCATCCCCGCCTGATACCCTCGCTATACCGCAAAAGAGGCAGAGAACGCAAAGGTAGAAAAGAAAAACCTTTGCGTTCTTTGTGTGTCTTGCGCTTCAATTCATCCACATTGAGCAATTAATTGGGCAGTTTTGTTACTTTTAGGCAACCTCGCTTTGGTAAACTGCCCAAACGGATAAGCAGCAACCCATTTTGATGATTGTCTTGGGAAGAGGCAGAAAGCAAACGAGGGATTTTTATGCACGTGAATATCGGGACTTTGCTACCCCGACACGCAACCTACCGTCCACACAAAACGGCCGTTATCTTCCAGAATCATACCTTCAACTTTCGCCCGCTAAACGGCCGTGTTAATCGCATGGTCACCATTTTGCCCAACTGTCGCAACAAAGCCGTGCCCCGCAATCATATGACGATGATGTTTAGCCACAATATGGCGATGTTGTTCCAAGAAAGAAGTTTGTTTTAGAAGAAAATTAAGCAAAAACACGCCGATAACGCCGATTCTCCAAAACAAGAAATCTGCGGCATCGGCGTTAATCAATGTTCAATGATCTTATGGATGCAAGCAATTTACTCAGCAAACGAGCCGAACTAACCCCCAACCGCGTGGCCTTGCGCGAAATGGCCACCGGCCAGAGCTACACCTTTGCCCAGCTTAACGCGCGGGTGAACCGCGCCTGCCACTTTTTGCAGAAGCTGGGCGTGCAGCATGGGGATGTGGTGTCGCTGCTGGCGCACAACAGCGTTGTCTACGTTGATTTGATGTATGCCGCGACCAAGATCGGGGCGATTTTTGCGCCGCTGAACTGGCGGCTGGTGGCTGATGAACTGGCTTACATCGTGCAAAATTGTGGCTCCAGGGTGCTGATTTGTGGGCCGGAATTTACGGAAACGCTTGCCGAAATGCTGCCCAACATTGCCGTGGATCATCTGGTCAGCGTCGAAGGGGCAGAGATTGCGGGCGCGTTGATTTATGAAGATGAACTGGCCAAAGCAGATGATGGGGAACCGGAACGGCCGTTGCTCTCACCCGATGACACCGCCTGCATTTTGTACACCTCTGGAACCACCGGGAAGCCAAAAGGGGCCATGATTCCCCACCGCCAAATTTTGTGGAATTCGATCAACACCATCGTGAGTTGGGGACTAACGGAGGACGACATCTCGCCAATTTTTACCCCAATGTTCCACTCTGGTGGGCTGTTTGTTTTTCTTACGCCGCTGTTTTACGTGGGCGGGCGCATTGTGCTGATGCGCCAGTTTGATCCGGTGGAAACCCTACGTCAGATTGTGGATGAGAAATGCACCGTGCTGCTGGGGGTGCCTACCATTTTCCAGGTATGGCTCAACACGCCAGAGCTGGCCGAAACCGATTTCAGCGCCATTCGCTGGTTTATCAGCGGTGGTGCGCCTTGCCCGGTGTCGCTCATTGCGGCCTGGCGGCAGGCCACCGGCAAGCCGTTCCGCCAGGGATATGGCCTCACCGAAGTGGGCACCAACTGCTTCACCATGAACGATGACGATCCAGAAAAGAAGCCCGGTACGGTGGGCCAGCCGATTTTTCACAGTGAGATGAAGTTGGTGGATGAAAACGGCCGTACCGTTCCCCCCAACCAAACCGGTGAACTGATTATCAAAGGGCCGCACGTTACCACTGGCTACTGGAAAAACCCCGAAGCCACGGCTGAAGCGCTGCGCGATGGCTGGTTCCACACCGGTGACATGGCCAAAATGGACGAGGATGGCTACTTCTATATCGCTGGGCGCTTCAAGGATATGATCATCAGCGGTGGTGAGAACGTGTACGCCGCCGAGGTGGAAGCGGTTTTTGTGGCCCATGAAGCGGTTGCCGAGGCGGCGCTCATCGGCCAGCCAGACGAGAAGTGGGGTGAGGTGGGCGTGATGGTGGTGGTCAAGGCCAATGGCGAAGCTGCTACCGAAGCAGAGTTGATCCAGCATTGCCAGGGCAAGTTGGCCCGCTACAAAATCCCCAAGCGCGTCATCTTCACCGACGCTCTGCCTTACTCGCCCTACGGCAAAGTGATCAAAGCGGAGCTTAGGGAATTGTTAAATTGAGTTGAACCATTTCCCCGGAAAATGTTCTGACGGCAACTTTCATTTTCGTGATTTTCCGGGGAAATCCAAACAGGAAGCAAAATGGCAACAGTATCTGCGAACGGCATCACAATTTCATATGAGCTTGAAGGCAGTGGGCCGCCGCTGGTGTTGGTAGCGGGATTGGGCTACAGCCGCTGGATGTGGCACAAGATGGTGCCCGGACTGACCAAACATTTTACCGTGCTCAGCTACGATAATCGCGGCGTGGGCGAAACGGACAAGCCAGCCGGGCCATACACCGCCCAACTGCTCGCCGAAGATTTGTCTTGTTTCCTAGAGGCGCTGGGGTGGGGGGAAACGGCCGTTTTCGGACATTCAATGGGTGGTTTTATCGCCCAAGCCTTTGCCCTCGCCTACCCGGAGAAAGTTAGCAAATTAATTTTGTCCGCCACCAACTTTGGCGGGCCGCGCCACGTGCCGGTAACGCAAGAAGCGTTGGCTGTGCTCATGGACACCACAACCGAGCCGCTCACCCGCCTGCGCAACGGCATCCTCATCAGCTGCGCGGCAGGGTTTGGCGAGCGTCATCCAGAAATTGTGGATGAGTGGTTGGCCTACCGCGCCAGCCATCCCATCGACCCGGCAGGCTACCAGGCCCAAATGGGCATTGGGCTGTCGCTCATGTCGGAAGAGGCGTGTTTTGAGCACAAGCTGTCGGCCATCACCGCCCCCACGCTCCTTTTGTCCGGCGCAGAGGATAAGGTGGTGCCACCCGCCAACATAGATTTGCTCAAGGCCGCAATTCCGCACGCAGAAACGGCCGTTATCAACCAGGCCGGTCACTTTTTCCCATTTGAACAGCCGGAAACGGCCGTCACTATTGTTACTAACTTTTTGCAAGGATAACCATGTACCACTCCGACTGGATTCAGCGGCATGCTGAACGCACCCCAGACAAATTAGCCCTCGTAGATGCCCATAGCGGGCAGCAGTTCACCTACGCCCAATTCAATGAGCGGGCTAACCGATTGGCGCACGTTTTTGTGCACCAGCTCGGCCTACAAACGGGCGATCGCGTCTCCATTTTGGCCCACAACAGCGCCGATTATTACGTCGCCCTGTTTGCCTGCGCCAAGAGCGGCACCATTTTGAACACCCTCAATTGGCGGCTGTCCGTGCCGGAGTTGGAATACATTCTTAACGATTGCCAACCCCGCGCGATTTTGGTGGATGAGGCGTTTGCGGAAACGGCCGTTTCCCTGCAAAAAGTCGTCCAGATCGAACACTGGCTCACCGTGGGCGATGAAGCCACCCTGGCCGCGGGCGACCCGACGGGCGTGCCCGATCCGCGATTGCGCTATGAAGACACCTGGGCCATCTTGTACACCAGCGGCACGACGGGTCGCCCCAAGGGCGCGCAGGTGACTTACGGCAACTTTTTCTACAACGCCGTGGGCATGGGCCAGGCAATTGATTTATCCTCGCGGGACGTGAATTTGAACGTGTTGCCTTGCTTCCACGCGGGCGGGTTGGGACTATATGCCGGGCCAATTTTCCACACCGGCGGCACGCTGGTGGTGATGCGCCAGTTCGAGCCGGAGCAACTGCTGCAGCTCATCGAGCAGTGGCAGGTGAGCGTGCTTTTGCTGGTCCCCGCCATTTACCTGATGCTGGCGCAAACGGCCGATTTCAGCCAGTACGATCTCAGCAGCGTGCGTAGCTGGGCCAGCGGTGGCTCTTCGCTGCCGCCCTCAGTGGTGCACGATTACGCCAGCCGGGGCATCATTATCCAGCAAGGGTTTGGCATGACGGAAACCGGGCCGACGGTGTTCCTGGTGCCCAAAGTGGATGCCGTGCGCAAGGCTGGCTCGGTTGGCAAGCCGGTACTCCACACGGACGTTTGCATCATGGATCGAGACGGCAATTTGCTCGGCCCCAACGAAGTGGACGAGCTGTGCGTTTGCGGCGGCAACGTCACCACCGGCTACTGGAATCTGCCCGAAGCAACGGCCGAAGCGCTGCGTGGCGGCTGGCTGCACTCTGGCGACGCGGCCATGTACGACGACGAAGGGTTCTACACGATTGTTGATCGGTGGAAGGACATGTTCATCTCTGGCGGCGAAAATGTGTATCCGGCGGAAGTTGAGAATGTGATTTATCAGCACCCGAGCGTGGCAGAAACGGCCGTTATCGGCATCCCCGATCCCAAGTGGCAAGAGGTCGGGCTGGCACTGGTGGTCGTCAAAGAGGGCGCGTCGCTGACAGAGCAGGAGGTGATTGATTTTTGCCAGGGCAAACTGGCCCGCTACAAGATTCCCAAGCAGGTGCGCTTTATGAAAGAACTGCCGCGCACGGCCGCTGGCAAAGTGCTCAAGCGTGAGCTGCGCGAAATGGTGACCGTTGATTCTTAAATGGTCGGACACTGATTTTCGCAGATTTACACTGATTCTTGCTTTTATCTGTGTAAACCAGTGTTTATCCGTGTCCAATAAAATGATATGAATTCAGATTTGCAGACAATCATTCAGGAGCAGAAGACATTCAGCCAGGCGGAGTTTGACGCTTTTGCCCAGCTGAGCGGGGATGACAATCCGATCCATGTCGATCCTGAATTTTCGGCGCGGACGCGCTTTGGCCGCACGGTGGCCCACGGGATGCTGCTCTACAGCGTGCTTTGCGGCGCGATCAGCCGCCATTTTCCCGGCGCGGTGCAGCTCTCGCAGGAACTCAAGTTTCCGGCACCCACCTATGCCGACGAGCCGATGACCATCCATCTTGAGCTTTTGGCACAAGATGGACCGCAACTGCGATTGCTAACCGAAATGAGAAATCCGGCAGGTGAGGCGACCCTGACCGGCGAGACGGTGATTTTGTTATGACCCAGGCCAACGAACTGGTTTTGCTCGATTTTGTGGGAACAACGGCCGTTGTCACCCTCAACCGTCCCCAGCGGCACAACAGCCTGGTACCGGCCCTGCTGCGCGAAATGTTGGACGTACTGGCCGAGGTGGCGGCAGATGAATCGGTGCGGGCGTTGGTGCTGCGGGCAAACGGCCGTTCCTTCTCCACGGGCGGCGATGCGTTGGGCTTTGTGCAGCACGCCGACAACATGGAACCGTACGCCCGCGAGATTGTGGGGCTACTGAACCAGGTGATTTTGGCGCTGATTGATTTACCGGTGCCGGTAATTACGGCCGTTCATGGCATTGTCACCGGCGGTTCGTTGGGCTTTGTTTTGGGGTCAGACATTGTGCTGGTGGCCCCGGAAGCCAGCTTCGCCCCATTTTACAGCGAGGTTGGCCCCAGCCCGGATGGTGGTTGGGCGGTGCTGCTGCCTTTGGTGATTGGACCACGACGGACAGCAGAAGTTTTATATTTGAATGAGGCGATTGATGCGGAAACGGCCGTTGCCTGGGGTCTAGCCAATCGCGTCGTCGCGGCCGAACAAATTCAGGCTGAGGCATTGGCAATTGCTGAGGCCATTGCCGCCAAAAAGCAGGGCAGCATTCGCCACACCAAACAGCTACTGCACCTGGACCGCGCGGAAATTGCGGCCCGATTAGGCGCGGAGCTGGATCATTTTGTCCAGCAGATGGTGACGCCGGAAGCGATTGACGGCTTCCGCGATTTTGTGAACCAGCGGCGTAAGGCAGTGGTGGCATGAACCATCTTGCCGTAGGCCAGGAAGCCCGCGCCAGCCGTACCTTTACCGCTGATGATGTGGCTGCTTATCGCGTGCTGTCCGGCGATGTGGGGCTAGGCTTTGGCACGACAGATAGTTCGGCCACCGTGCCCGGCCCGCTGCTCAGCGGCATGTTTTCTGATTTGCTGGGGACGCAGCTGCCCGGTCCAGGCACCAACTGGCTGAAGCAGTCGCTGCGGTTTCCAGCGGTGGCAAAGGTGGATGAGGTGGTAACGGCCGTTGTCCAGATCACCCGCCTGCGCCCCGAAAAAGCGCTGGTTAACCTGCGCACAACTTGTGTTACTCTGGCGGGCACCGTCGTCTGTGAAGGCGAGGCGCTTGTTTTGGTAAAAGATTTGACGGCGAGCTAGAAATGTCTCAACGGAGGTGTTTATGAAATGAGTCTCAAACAGGAAGGAAAATCTACACTGATCGAAAAAAGTTTCATCCCAAAACGTGAAATATCTGGAGGAAAGAAAAATATGAAACGTCGTACACTTTTAGTTTTACTGGTTATGCTGTTGGGCCTCTCTTTTGTGCTGTCCGCCTGTGATGCGGCCACCGAAGAAGCCATTAACGATGCCGCCGAGCAGGTGCAGGATGCTGCCGAAACGCTGGCACCCACCTTGGAAGCAGCCGCTGAAGAAATTCAGCCAACCTTGGAAGCCGCTGCTGAAGAAATTCAGCCGACGCTAGAAGCAGCCGTGGAAGAAGCCACCGATGGTGGTGAAGAAGATATGGCTGAGGAAGATGCCGAAGACATGGCCGAAGAAGAAGCAATGGATGAAGAAGCCATGGGCGAACTGACCTGCGAAGAACCAATTAAAGTGGGTCTGATCACCGACGAAACGGGTGCCCTGGCTATCTACGGCGCACACGTGCTGCGTGGTTTCCCGCTTGGCATGGAATATGCAACGGGTGCTGCTGGCACCGAAGGCGATGGCTATACTTCTTACATGATGGACGGCTGTGAAATTCAGGTCTTCAAGCGTGATGACCAGAGCAACCCAGAAACCACCGCTACTGTAGGTCGTGAACTGATCGAAGTAGAAGGCGTAGACATTCTGGTTGGTACCGTTAGCTCCGGCGCTACGGCTACCCTGCAAGAGCTGGCTCGTGAAAATGATGTAGTTCTGGTTGTGGCACCTGCCGCCGCCAATGACATCACTGGCGTGACCTTCAACGAGTACACCTTCCGCACCAGCCGTAACAATTACCAGGATGCAGTAAATATCTGTGAATACCTGACGACCCAATACAGCAGCTTTGTGCAGATTGCTCCCGACTACTCCTTTGGTTACGGTGGCGCTCAAGCTTTCCGTGATGCCTGTACCCTGTTTGGCGGCGAATTTGTTGTAGACGACATCTTTGCTCCAGCAGACACCACCGACTTCACCCCATACATGGATGAGGTTTTGGGTGCCGTTGATAGTGGTGCGCAGGCCTTCCTGGTAACCTGGGCTGGCGGTGGCTTTGTGCCGCTCTACCAGGCGTACATCGACTCTGGCGCTGCGGACGAAGTTCCGTTGGCCGCTGGTTTTGTGGACAACGTGGTTATGCCGGCCTTCTTCAGCAATGCCATTGGCTCCACCAGTGGTATCCTGTATCACTATGCTTTGCCAGACAATGAAATCAATGATTGGCTGGTAGAACAAACCCAGGCGCAATTTGGCACCTTCCCGGACCTGTTTGATGCGGATGCTGCCAATGCCGCTATCATGATCGTCGAGGCCCTGAAGGCAACGGCTGGCGACACCAGCTCTGCTGCGCTCATCGACGCCATGGAAGGCATGGAGTTTGAAGGACCGAAGGGTACCATTTACATTCGTCCTGAGGATCATGTTGCCATTCAGGATATGTACATCGTTACTTTGCTGAATGTGGACGATCCGGAATTCAACTATTACGAACTTGTAGAAACCAACCGGCCAGACGTACCCTGTCTGCTGCCAGACGAGTTGGTAGACCGCTGTGGTGATTTGCCAGTTGGCAGCCTGAGCGGCGAATAATGACAAGGTGAGGGGGTGACAGGATGAAGGGGTGACAAGACTCATCCCTTCACCTGTTCACCCTTTCACCCCTTCAGGAAAAAGAGATGCCAAACGAAATTATTCTGGAAGCGCAGAATCTCCGACGGGAATTTGGAGCGTTGGTGGCCGTGGCTGATGTGAGTCTTCAGGTAAAGGCCGGATCGCTGCATTCCATCATTGGGCCAAATGGGGCGGGGAAAACAACGTTTTTTAACTTGCTGAGCGGCAATATTCCGCCTACCAGCGGCAAGGTGCTGCTGCGGGGTAAGGACATCACAAATATGCCGCTGTACAAAACGGTGCACATGGGAATCGGCCGTTCTTTCCAGATTACCAATATCTTTCCGAATCTGACGGTGCTGGAAAACATTCGTTTGGCGGCCCAGGCGTTGGGCAAAGATAGTTTTCGCCTGTTTCGCTCGTATCGTGCTTTTCCCAAGTATGAGGCACGGGCCTGGGAAGTGGTGGAGCAGGTGGGGCTGGTCAATGAGGCGCTGCTGCCCGCGCGTACGTTGCCCCATGGCGCGCAGCGTAAGCTGGAGCTGGGCATGATTTTGGCCCCAGACCCGGAAATTCTGCTGCTGGATGAGCCGACAGCGGGTATGGCTTCGGAGCAGGTGCCGGAGTTAATGGCCCTCATTCAGAAAATTCAGGAAGCGGGGCACAAAACCGTGATGTTGGTGGAACACAACATGAATGTGGTGATGAGCGTGTCGGACACGATCACGGTGATGCATCACGGTGCGGTGTTGGCTGAGGGCAGCCCGGCGGAAATTTCGGCCAACGAGACGGTGCAGACGGCGTATTTGGGTCATTTGTATGAGGATACGGCCGTTGCCAACTAACAAGCTTGCTCTGTCACATTCGCGCAGGCGGACATGACGGGCGAAAGCCTTTTGTAATTATTTAACCTGGAATCATTGATGGAAAATCTTTTAGAAGTCTCCAACATTCACACCTTTATTGGTCAGTTTCATATTTTGGAAGGTGTGTCGCTGACAGTCCCGCAGGGGAGCATTACGGCGCTGCTGGGGCGTAACGGGGCAGGCAAAACAACCACGCTTAAATCCATTTTGGGGTTGACGCCGCCGCGCGAAGGGGCTGTGTTGTTCAAGGGTCATCCAATTCAGGGACGACGCAGCTTTGACATTGCGGCATTGGGCATTGGCTTTGTGCCGGAACATCGTGCCATTTTTCGTGATTTGAGCGTGCTGGAAAATTTGCGCATCGCTGAGCGAAAGAAGGGTGATTTTGAGCGCAAGGAGCAGTTCATCTTTGAGCTGTTCCCTGATTTGAAGCGGCTGATTAAGCTGCCGGGCACCAATCTATCGGGTGGGCAGCAGCAGATGCTGGCCGTGGCTCGCGCCCTGGTGCCGGATAACGAACTGCTGCTCATTGACGAACCGAGCGAAGGGTTGGCCCCGGTAATCATCGAGCAGATGATGGCCGCCATTCAGCAGCTTTCGGCACAGTCTACCGTGCTGCTGGTGGAGCAAAATTTTGTGGTGGCCAGCAAGCTGGCGCAGCGATATGTGATTATTGACGAAGGACATTCTGTACAGCATGGCCTGATGGCTGATCTGGTGCAGGACAAGGCGACCATTCACCGGTATTTGGGCGCAGCGTAGGAATGACAAGGTGACAAGGTGAACGGGTGAGTAGTTGTTAGCCAATTACCAATTACCAATTACCGTTCACTGATTACGGAGAAAACATGGATGTACTAGGCACATTAAAGGCAAACCGGACGCGGTTGATTACGCTGGCGGTGTTGGCGTTTTTGTTTTTTACGGCCGTTCAAGGCATGGAAACCGAAGATTGGGTCATCACCATTTTGCGCGGGCTGAGCGTAGGCATGATCACCTTCTTGGTGGCTGCGGGTTTGTCGCTAATTTTGGGCTTGATGGACGTGCTTAATCTGGCACATGGCGAGATGTTTATGGTGGGCGCGTATGTGGGCTGGACGGTGTTTGTGCGTCCCGACACGTTTGTGGATATTTTGTCCCCGCTGCTGCTGACGATTGTGGGCTTTGTGCTGCTGCCGGTGTGGCGGGTCTGGATTCAAAAGGTGCCATTTTTGCAAAAGCAGGCGCGTATCTGGCCCTGGCTGGCCCTGATTTTGGGCGCTGGGCTGCTGTGGATCGCTTACGCTCGCTTCCCCCTGGCCATCTGGAACCCGGATGTGTACGCGGAAAGCCCCATCACCTACTCGCTGGCGTTAAGCCAGGACAACCTGGTGCTAAACACCATGCCACCCGCGGCGGGTTGGCCCTTGGGATTGCTCGGCACGTTGATTGGGGGATCGCTGCTGGGGCTGGCAATTGCCGGGTTTGGGCTGCGGCAGCAGGCGGGCACCGTTAACCGCTACATTTCGCGCAGTACGTGGATTACAGCGGCCGTTTTGCTGGTGCTTGGTCTGGTCACATTTTTTGTGAACTCCAACATCACCAACTTTTTGCTGAATATCAGCACCACGGCGCGCTTTTTTGTGGCGATGGCCGTGGCCACGGGGCTGGGTTTTGTAATTGGGGGTTTGATTGAGGTGGTGTTGATACGGCCGTTATACGACCGTCCCATCTACCAACTGATGATCACCCTGGGGCTGAGCTTTATTGTCATTGAGGTGGTTCGCGCTATCTGGGGGCGCCCGGAATTTACCATGCCCAAAGCTGCGCTGTTCAACGGCAGCGGCGATGGCTGCCCGGCAACTACCTTTGGCGATTTGATTGCCCACCAATGCTCAACGATTATTTTGTTTGACGGCCGTATTCGTACCTACAATGAAGTGTTCATCATCCTGGTTGGGCTGATTGTGTTGGCGCTGGTCTGGCTCATTTTGCAGCGCACCCGCATCGGCATGATCATTCGCGCCGGTGTGCAAGACAGCGAAATGGTTGAGGCGCTGGGCATCAACGTGCGCCAGGTGTTCACCTTCGTCTTTGCCATGGGTGTGGCGCTGGCTACGCTGGGTGGCGTGCTGGCTGCCCCGTCAATCGGCCTATCCACCGACATGGGCACCCGACTGCTGCTGTTGGCCCTGATTGCTCTGGCTATTGGTGGGCTTACCAGCTTCCCCGGCGCGGCGGCTGGGGCGATTTTGGTGGGGCTGTTGCAGCAATTTATCATTAAATATGGCCAGATTGGCATTAATCTGCCCTTTTTGGCCGAACCGTTCAAGCCATCGCCGCCGCTGGTGCCTGCCTCCACCGTGCTGCTGATGGTCATTATTTTGCTCATCTTGCCCCAAGGGTTATTTGGGCGGAATGAATAGAAAGCAATGTAATTGAGTAATTATCTAATTACGCAGTTACGCATTTTGCGGAGAATTTGAATGCAATCAACTGTAGCCAACCGCACAACTGAAAAAACAAGTTTGGCTGGCTGGTTTGCCGCCAATCGCGGGCTGTTGGGCCTGCTCTTACTTCTGCTCCTCTTTCCCTTTTTGCTGGCCCTGGTCGAAGGCCAATCTATTGGATCTGTGCTGGCCAATGAGGCGGGCAACGCCAAATTCATGCAGGGTTTGCTGATCGAGGTGTTTATTCTGGCCATTTACGCCCTCAGCTATGATTTGATTTTGGGCGTGACGGGTCTGCTCTCGTTTGGCCATGCCATGTTTTTTGCCTCCGGCGCGTACTTTACCGGTATCGCTTTCAAAAATTTTGGCTGGGGAGCCGGGCAAACGCTTTTGGGGTTGATTGTGGTGGCCGTGGTGCAGGCGCTGCTGTTTGGGGTGGTGCTGCCGCGCGTTAAAGGCATCACCTTTGCTCTGGTGACGTTGGGCTTAGCGTCGGTCTTTCACATTGTGGTGCAATCCACTGAAATGGTGGAATGGACCGGTGCTGATGTGGGGTTGCAGGGTGTGATTGCCCCTGAGTGGCTCAACACCAACACGGCTCGTTTTCAGCTTTATTTGCTGACGCTGGTGACCACGTTTTTGGTGTATCTGATTTACCGTCGTTTTGTGGACTCGCCTACGGGGCGCGTGTGCATTGCCATCCGTGAGAATGAAGATCGGGCGTTGATGCTGGGCTACAACACTTTCTTGTTCAAGCTGGTGGCACTGGTGGTGGCTTCATTAACGGCCGTTCTGGCCGGATTCTTCCACACCATTCACCAACCCATCGTCAGCCCCAATGTAGCCAGCCTGGGCTGGACCGTCTCGGCGCTGCTCATCATTTTGATTGGTGGGGTAGGGACGTTGAGCGGTGCATTGGTGGGAGCGGCCGTTTTCCGGCTGCTGGAGTTCTTCCTGGACCGTTGGTTTGGCGATGCAGCTAACTTCTTGCTCGGCGCGATTTATGTGTCCATCGTTCTCTTTTTGCCCTACGGCATTGTGGGAACCTGGCGGCTGCGCAGCCTGGAGATTGCCAAAGGGCGCGAGCGGTTGAAGAAAATGTTGGGTCTCACCAAGGAGCCAGCAAAAACATAGCGCAAAATTCTCTTTTGCCGGAACAATGTGATTTTTAGTACTTGTCCGATCTGCGTGACTGCTTTTACAATGCCAGCATGCCACCCATTTCCCCTGCCTCTCGTCTAACTGACAGCCGACTGGCCAATTTGGCCGCGCGGCAAATTTATGATGGCTATGCTCGCTACTGCCGCCGTTTTCGCGAGATTACTTGCCAGGCGCAGCAGCGTTTTGAGCAGCAAGATTGGCACGCCCAACGTGCCGATGCGCTGGAGCGGCTAAACCTGTACCGCCAAATTGTGGATCGCGTGGTGGTGATGGTGCAGGAACTGCTGGGGGAGCGGCTGACGCGCAAGATGGTGTGGGTGAGCATGAAGGCTGTGTATTCTGGGCTGATTGGCGAGAAGGCCGATTGGGAGCTGGCTGAAACATTCTTCAACTCGATTACGCGCCGCATTTTCACCACCGTGGGCGTGGATGCCCAAATTGAGTTTGTTGATCCAGATTTTGACCTGCCGCCTTTAACTGATCCTCAATCATTGTACACAACTTATTATCCCGACGACCTGGAAGAGACTACCACGCAAATCCTGTTGGCCTGCCAGCTTCAGGTGCCTTTTGCTGACTTTGCAGAGGATTGCCGCCAAATCAGTGAGCGGGTTGCCTGCTTTTTGCAGGCACAACAAACCTCGGTTTACCGCATTGATGTGGTGAAATCATTGTTCTTCCGGGGAAAGGGCGCCTATTTGATTGGGCGAATGTACACGCCGCAGGGCTTGATTCCGCTGGCACTGGTGCTGCTACAAGGGCGCAAGGGCATCTTTATTGATGCGGTGCTGCTAGACGAAAACAGCGTGAGCATCTTGTTTAGCTTTGCCCGGGCGTATTTTCATGTGATGGTGGAACGGCCGTCTGCCCTCGTTCAGTTCATTCGTTCCATTTTGCCCCGCAAGCGCATCGCCGAAATTTATATCTCGCTGGGGTACAATAAACATGGCAAAACCGAGCTGTACCGCGACCTGCTGAACCATCTCAAGCAATCAGAAGCGCAGTTTGAGATTGCGCCAGGGCAGCGGGGTATGGTGATGATCGTGTTTACCCTGCCCGATTTTGATATTGTTTTCAAGCTGATCAAAGATCGCTTTGCCCCGCCCAAGAAAACGACGCGCCAGGATGTCATTAATAATTACGAGATGGTCTTCCGCCACGACCGGGCGGGCCGGCTGATCGATGCCCAATCGTTTGAGTTTTTGCAGTTTAAGCGTGAGCGTTTCACCGATGAGCTGCTGGCGGAACTGCTGGAAGTGGCGGCCAACACGGTTAGCGCCGCAAACAATCTGGTGGTGGTTGATCATGGCTACGTAGAGCGGCAGGTGACGCCACTGGATCTGTTTTTGCAGGAGGCGGATGAAGCGGCAGCCAATCGCGCCATTATTGACTACGGGCAGACGATTAAAGATTTGGCGGTAACCAACATTTTTGCCGGGGACATGCTGCTGAAAAATTTTGGCGTGACGCGGCATGAGCGCATTGTTTTTTACGATTATGATGAATTACGGCCGTTAACCGAATGCAACTTCCGCAAATTTCCTCAGGCGATGACTTACGAAGACGAACTGGCGGCCGAACCCTGGTTCCACATTGGTGAAAAGGATGTGTTTCCTGAAGAGTTCCTCCATTTTATGGGGCTGCCCAACAATGTGAAAGAGACATTTTTGCAGCACCACAGCGATTTGCTGGATGTGCATTTTTGGCGGGAAACGCAGCAGCGCATTGAGGCGGGGGAGATTATTACGATACGGCCGTATCTCGACGAACACCGCCTGCCCCAACCGTCCGATACCCTTGACAGCTAACCCCCATGCCGTAAAATTAGCCACAGAGAACACCGAGATTTAAGAGAATTTCTCTTTACCCTCTGTGACCTCTGTGGCAAAAAAACTAGCAGCAATGATCGCCTTTGGCAAGCGGGAGCTGCAAACCCAAGAAAGTGCCGCAAGCCCAATGTGGGCAAGCGGAAGCAGGGTGGAACCGCGACTTGAAAAAGCCGTCCCTGCAACACAATTATTGTGTTGCAGGGATTTTTTTATTTATGCAGTAGCCGCGGTTTCTTACCGCGCCAAATCGCGCAAAGAATGCGCGGCTACGAGGGAGAAGACAATGACTGAATTCACTTTAGACACCATCACCGCGCTGGCCAAGCGGCGCGGCTTTGTTTACCAAACCTCCGAAATTTACGGCGGCCTGGCCAGCTCCTACGACTACGGCCCGCTGGGCACCGAGCTTTTGCGCAACATCAAGGACAAATGGTGGCAGGAGATGATCCGCAAAAAGGCGGACATGATCGGCCTGGATTCACAGATTTTGCTGCATCCACAAACCTGGGTGGCCTCCGGGCACGTCGCCTCCTTCACCGACCCGTTGGTGGAAGACAAGGTAACGCACAAGCGGTATCGCGCTGACCATCTGATTGAGCTGTGGCTGGCCAAGCAGCCCAATCCGCCTGCACTGGTGGTGGAAGAGTTAGATGTGGCGGCGATGGGGGCGTTCATTGCCGAAAACAAGATTCTCAGCCCGGACGGTAATCCCGTGACTGAGCCGAAAGCGTTTAATATTTTGTTTGAAACGGCCGTTGGCGCTATCGAAGGTGAAAAGTCCAAAGTGTATTTACGCGGGGAAACCGCCCAGGGCATCTTCACCAACTTCCGGCAAGTGCTGGATTCATCGCGGGTAAAGCTGCCGTTTGGCATTGGCCAGATTGGCAAAAGCTTCCGCAACGAGATCACCACCGGGCAGTTTGTCTTCCGCACGCTGGAATTTGAACAGGCCGAAATTGAATATTTCTTTGACCCGGAGCAGACTGATTGGCAGGAACTGTTCCAGGATTGGCAAAACCGCATGTGGGATTTTGTGGCCAACACGCTGGGCGTGCGCGAGGAAAATCTGCGCTGGCGGCGGCATTCTGACAAGGAGCGCAGCCATTACAGTCGTGAAACGTACGACCTGGATTATCGCTTCCCGTTTGGCTTCAAGGAGCTGTGGGGCGTGGCTTACCGCACGGATTATGATTTGCAGCAGCACATCGAACATTCCGGGGCGAAGCTGACTTACACCGACCCGTTCAGCGGCAAGACGTTTGTGCCGCACGTCATCGAGCCAGCGGTGGGCATCAACCGCCTCTTCCTCATGCTGATGTGCGATGCGTACTGGCACGATGCCGAAAACAAGCGCACGGTTTTGCGTTTTAAGCCGGATTTAGCGCCGTATAAAACGGCCGTATTCCCCCTCTTGCGCAATAAGCCAGAACTGGTGCAAAAAGCCCAGGCTGTCTATGAACTGGTGGCGCAGCACCACACCACCACCTGGGACGATCGGGGCAACATCGGCAAGCGTTACTACTACCAGGACGAAATCGGCACGCCGTTTTGCATTACGATTGATTTTGAGACCTTGGAGCAGAACAGCGTCACCGTTCGCCATCGGGATACGACGGCGCAAGAGCGCGTCAGTGTGGATCAACTGCTGGGCTATTTGCAAGACCAGCTAAACGCGGCATAACCATAAAAGCAGAGATTGGACCAATTGTGTATCATGATCAAGCACCATCTGAACAAATTGATCCAATCTTTTTGCCAATGGATCGCTTAGTGATTTACCTTTTACTGTTTGGTGGCGGCAGTGCGCATTGAGGCGTGCTGCCCGGCAGGCGGTACCGATTTTCGGCAACCCAACGATATATGCGATCTTGCAGCGGGCGAATGCCGGGTAAGGGGTAAAAGTAGGTAAACGGCCGTAACCACCAGCAATAGCGCAATGACTGATTCACCGCCTCTGCCCCACCGGAAAGACGCCCGTTTTGATCCACAAACCACGCCTGCGTTAAACCATCTTCATCGGTAAGCCCTAGCTGGGCCATCGTTTGCGGGATGGCCTGCCACGGACGCAGGCTGACTTTGCCATTTGTCCACGACTCTACAAGTCGTGCTGATTTTTCTCAAAAGCCGCAGTCACCATCATAAATCATAAACGGCGGCTGAATTAACTGTTCGGTCATTGCTTAATGTTCCTGGGCAGCGCGCACGGCGGGGGCGGCCAGACTGTAGGCAAACCAGTTGGGCAGCGCTTCCGCCAGGGCCGGAATGCCATCGACGATCACTTGTTTGGTGGCCAACACCTCGGCAAAGGTGAGCCGGCCCAGCCAAACCTGGTAAAACGCGGCCAGATCGGCCGTTACCCAAAGATCAAGGTCAAAACCAGGATCGGTCAGGCAAATAGAGACATCTGTCCGGTTGAGCAGCAGCCAGAAGGTTTCCGGTCTAGGGCCCTGAAAATCGAAGCGCACCACGACCTGTTCATCTGGCAGCTGATCCTGCCGCACGCGTCCTCGAATCCACCACATGAGCAGCACCGGGTCCAACTCGTCTTCTTCCGGCTCTTCAAAAGCCCAGCGTGCCCCCCAAACCAGCAGCGAATCGACCACTGTTTTTAATTCCTGGCCTGCTTGGGTGAGATAGTAGGCGGTGCGCTGACGGCCGTTTTCCAGTTCAACTTTCTCGACCAGTTCCAGCCGCTGCAAACGGCGCAAGCGGTCGGCCAGCAAGCCGCGCGAAATGCCGGGCAGGCCCCGCTCCAGCTCGTTAAAATGATGCGTGCCGGTTAGCAAATCGCGCACGATGAGCAACGTCCAGCGGTCACCCAAAATTTCCACCGCTTTGGCAATGGGGCAATATTGTCCGTATTTGTACATTAACTTACTCCTGTACCGCGAGTCTTACGCTCCATTTTAGGGCAGATAGCGCTCTAGTTCAATCTTTGAACTATACAACCAGGCACATTCCCGCTATCCTCTTAAAACCGTGGAACAACTTGTACCGTTCAACCAGAACGGCCGTTTCCCCAAAAATTTAGTGGCAATACGGAGGAAAAGTGACCCATGAAAACTTCGGATCAATGGCAGTTGGCGCGTGATTCTGCCGAGCGTTATCAAACCATTCTGACCCCCAGTATTTTAGGCCCCTTTGCCCAGGCCTTGGTTGAGTTTGCCGACTTGCAGCCGGGCGAGCGCGTGGTGGATGTAGGCTGCGGCACGGGGGCGGCGGCGCGCTTTGCCGCGCCCGTTGTTGGGCCGTTAGGGCAGGTGGCTGGCGTGGATGTGAATGCCAGCATGATTGAGGTGGCCCGTGCGCTGCCCGCGGTGGCGGGGGCACCCGTTGCCTGGCATGTGGCCAACGCCACGGACCTGCCCGTGCCCGAAGCGCAGACAGACGTGGTGCTTTGTGCCCAGACGCTGCAATTTTTGCCGGACAAGTTAGCCAGTTTGGTGGAGATGAAGCGAGTGGTGAAGGCAAACGGCCGTATCACCATCAGCTTGTGGACGCCCATCGAAGACAACCCTTACTTTCACACGTTAGTGGGGGCGATGGCGGAGCATGTTGGCCCGGAAACGGCCGTAGGCCTCGGCGCGGCGTTTGCTTTGTCCGACGGCGAGCAGATTCGGGAGCTGCTGGCGGAAGCGGGCTTTGAGCAGGTGGACATGCAAACTGTGCAGCTCGATTTGCCGCTGCCTGCGCTGCGGGAATTTGTGCCGCGCCACGTCCAGGCCACGCCGATGGCCAACGGGTTTAACAACGCCAGCGCCGCCAAGCAGCAGGCCGTCATCGAAACAGTGGCGGATACGTTGCAGCAGTACGAGGCGAACGGCCGTACCCAAATTCCCTTCCGCTCCCACATGATTTGCTGCCAGGGTTAGCCCAAAAAATCGGTAACGGCCGTTTGAAACAAAAGCGGCCGTTCCAGGTGCGTGGTGTGCCCGGCCTGGGGAATGATGTGCAGACGGCCGTTGGGTAATTGCGCCACCATTTGCTCATTAATCGCTACAAATTTGCTGTCCAGCTCTCCGGCGAGCAGCAGGGTGGGCAGTGGCAGCGAGGGCAGGCAGGGCCAAAGCGAGGGCTGCGCTCCCGTGCCCATGCCGCGCAGCGAGTTGGCCAATCCCTGCGGGTTGTTTTGCCGTCGCTGCTGGTGCAGCCGTTGGCGCACCGCCTCAGTCAGTTGGGCCTGGCTGGCCCACAGCGGCAGCGCTTCCCAGCGTGCGACAAAAGCGTCAATGCCGTGTGTTTCAATCCAGTCGGCCAGCGCCTCATCGCTTTGGCGACGGGCAATTTGTTCCGCCGCCGTGGCCAGGCCCGGCGAGCTGCTTTCCAGAATGAGCCGACTAAATCGCTCTGGATAGTGGCAGGCTAGATAAAGCGCCAGTCGTCCGCCCATCGAATAGCCCAACAGGTTCGTTTGCGCAATTTGCCATTGGTCTAGCAGGGCGATCAGGTCAGCTGCCACGTGGGACATCGTGTAGCGATTAGGATCAGGCGGAGAGGCGGAACGGCCGTGTCCCAAAATATCCACACTGACCACGGAAAACTGCTCACTGAATACGGCCTGATGCGCGGCCCAATTTTCGCTGCTGCCGGTGAAGCCATGCAGCAAAAGCAGGGCGGGGGCATCTGCGGGGCCGGTTTGGCTGGCGCTGTACGACACGCCGTTGAGGGTTCGCTGCTGCGGTTCAGGCATCATTGAGCGTGAGAATGTATTCGGGGATTTTTTGGCCGCGCGCCTGGGCAAAGCCTTTTTCCTGGGCGGTGATGACAAAGTTGCACTTTTGCAGCACGCGCAGGGAGCCAACGTTATCGTGGGCGACGCGGGCCAGCAACGGCCGTACCGTCACTTGCTTGAGGAACTGTTGCAAAGCGGCCGTGGCAATGCCCTTGCCCCAAAACGCCTCTCCCAACCAATAGCTGATTTCCGGTGCGCCAAACCAGCTGTGGCACAGAATGGTGCCCGCAACTGCTTCTTCGTAGAGAATGGTTTGCAGCGTAATGCCTCTATCGGCCCGAATGCTGGCCCACTGGCTGTCAAAAGCGACCCGATCGTTGGGGTCTTTGGCGGTGAAGGCGGCCATCTGCACCCCGGCGGGCTCTTTTTGCTGGGCAAAAAAGATGGGCATATCGGCGTCCACCACATCGCGCAGCTGGATGGTGGGCGGCATCAGGCGGGTGCCTGTGCCTTGAGCGGAATGGTGTGGATGGTGCGCCAGGCGGGGTCGCTGGGGCCACGCTGCATCAGGCGCAGTTCGTGGATGGGGGTGGTGAAACGGCCGTTTTCCCACTCTGTCCGCTGCAATTCGGCCAACGCTGCGTTGAATGGTTCCCCTTCCAGCCGCATGGCCAGCGTCAGGTGCGGCTTAAACTGGCGGTGCTTGTCTTTACCCATCAGGCTCAGGAGTGAATTTCGGATAGCCAGCATATTGTCTGTGGGCTGCACCCCCAAATAAATGACGCGCTGGCCGAAGGTGTAGATGCCACCCAGGTGCAGCGTCAGCGGTTTGAGGTAGGGAGCCAGGGCCGTTAGTTTTTCAATGAGCAGCCCTTCATTGGTTGCGTTGGGCTGGCCCGTGCGCCAGTAGGTGCCGGCCAAGGTTACGTGCGGCGGGGTGATCTGGGATGTTTTCCAGTCGAACTGTTCGCGCAGCGCCTGGATTTGCTCGATTTCTTCCCCTTCAGGGAAGGCCCCCACAAAAATGCGGTAATCGCCGTTGCGCTGGCGTGGAACGATCTTCTTTTTGGGTTTACTTTTGTATGGTTTTGGTTTTCGCATATTTATTTTTACCGCAGAGTGCGCAGAGTTCCCAGAGCTTTTTCTAAAATTCCTTCGCGTCCTCTGCGTTCTCCGCGGTGATTTGTTTATTAGGAAAGTTGTGTTGGGTGAGGGCAAAGGCGCGTTGCACAACGGCCGTTTCCATCCCAAAATGTTTTGCTACGTCTGTTGCTGCATTGTTTCCCAGAACTGTATCAAACTTCTGGCCCCATTCAAAGCGGTTCAGCGCCCACGGCCGTTCCACCATGTTGAAGCGCCACGCCTGTTGGTTAATCACCTTGTTGATAATGACAAAATCGAGGAAGAGGCCATTTTCGCCGTAATCATTTGCGGCGGCGGCGCGATAGGTGGCGTCGTCCACCGGTTCATCGATCAACGTGAACGCGTTTTGTTTGGGATGCGGGCGGCGTTCGATTTGGTATGTGGCGGCCTGTTGGCTGCCGTCCGGGCGCACCGTGTAATGCAAAAAGGGGGAGCTGCGGTGCATCACGCCCCGGCTGCTGATGGGCAGCAGTGCATAAATCGGCAGCCCGACGTCTACCAGCCATTTACGGCCGTCCAGCACAATCACAATTGCCGTGTGGCAGCCGATGGAATCCCCCATGTTGTTGAGCGTCAGGTAGCCCTCGTAGCCGAGTGTTTGCAGCAGGGCAAAGAAGGCGTAGTTGCTCTCAAAGCAGGTGCCGCCACTGCCTTGCGTCATTGCTTCGTGCCAGAATTGCTCGGGCCAGCGTGGTGTGCCCTGGTCTGCTCGCTGCACAATGCGAAACACACTTTCCCACGGCACCGTTTGGTAATACGCCGCCAGCAATGCTTCCAGCACGGGCAAGGTTGGCGCCGTCGCTTTGACGCCTAAAAACGATAAAATTTCTGCCGCCAGGGGCGTGTCCAGCTTATTTGTTGACATAACTATTTAGCTCTTTGTTGCTGTTGCATCGGTAATGGCGCTGATCGTAAGCCAGGTTGCCAAAGTTGACCAATCTTTAGCACCAATTCGCAAATTACCGTAGGGGCGCACCCCCGTGTGCGCCCAAACTGGGGCAGACACGGGGATCTGCCCCTACCTAAACGCTTTCCCTGTTTTAATTCTGAAAATGCAAAGGCCCTTCAAGCCTAATTGGGTAGCCCATTTGGGCTTCCACAACTAGCCGGACGGCTTCAGCCTCCGGCGGACGACAAGCATATGCGATTCCCCAATGCCGCATTGAAGTTTGCTCGTGTTCTGGCTACAATGTAAATCATCGTTATCCTGTGCAAAGTGCCAATTTTTGGGAACCAGCAAGCATGAATGAATCGCAAAAACCAGACCCGTCACGCCAAGCAAGTAGCGGACAGCCCGACCCGACCCCTTCCATTCAAACGCAAGGGGATTATGTAGGCGGGGATAAGGCTGGCGGCGATAAAGTAATGGGCAACAAGATTGTCCACCAATACATTACCAATCAACCCGCTGCCGCTCCAGAAGAAGAAGGCGTGCGCATCTACGAACACGGCCGTTACAACCTCGCCAGCCAATTCGTAGGGCGCAAAAAGGAACTACAAGAGCTGGACGACTGGCAGGCCGACGCCAGCCGACCCATGTTTGTCATCGTCGCCCTGGGCGGGACGGGCAAAAGCGCCCTGACCTGGCACTGGCTGGAAACGGTCAAAGCGCGGGCCGAGCAGCCGTTTAAGCTCATCATCTGGCACGGCTTTTATGAGACGGGGCAGGTAGACACTTTTCTGACCGACGTGCTTGAATTTTTGGGTGAGAAGCCAACCGAACTGGGCAGCAAGCGGGTCCAGCTCAACCGTCTGCTGGAACGGTTGGCCGCCACGCCTGCCCTCATTGTTCTGGATGGGGCGGAGCGGCTGCTGCGGGCCTACAGCGGGCTGAACGCCGCCTACCAGGGGGATGAAGAACAGCAGGTGCAGCGGGCGCTTGAATGTGTCGATCCCGTTGCTGGCGACCTGCTAGTGGGATTGTCCCAACTGAACAACGGCAGCAAAACGCTGATGAGTACCCGCCTGATGCCGCAAGAGCTGTTGGGGCGGGGCAACAGGCTGCCCGCCCGCATTGGCCGCCGCGATTTAACCGGGCTGGACCCGGCCGACGCCGTGCGCTTTTTTAGCGAATGGGGCATCCAGGCGACACCCGCCGAGGTGAAGGCGGTTTGCGAACCGCTGGAGTACCACCCTTTTTGCATGGCCCTGTTGGCCGGGACCGCCGCCCACGATTTTGTGGCCCCCAACGACCTGCGCGCCGTGGCCAACTACGACCCGACCCACGACCTGCTGGGGCGGCGGCAGCACATCTTGCAGCGTGCCTACGACAACCTGCCGCCCGCCGCCCAAATTACCCTGGGCCGACTGGCCGCCTTCCGCGCCGCCGTGCCCTGGGAAACGATTGCCGCCGTCTTTGGCGACAACCGCCACACCCGGGCCAACCTCCACCTGCTCGAACAGCGCGGCCTCCTGCAACGCGCTACCGCACCGGTACACCCCAGCGACCAGAGGTCGCCCACCCCTTCACCCGCTCACCCGGTCACCTTTGACCTCCACCCCATTGCCCGCCGCTACGCCTACGAGCGGCTGGCTGACCGCGCTGCCGTCCATGTGCAGTTGATTGTCTATTTTGAGGCTGCGCCGCAACCGCCCAAGATAACCAGCCTGGGCGACCTGGCCCCAACAATTGAACTGTACCACCACCTGACCCGCGCCGAACGGTACGACGATGCCTGGGTTCTTTTCCGCGACCGGCTGCACAATGCCATGTATTATCAATTGGGCGCGTATCAGCAAATGATTGAACTGCTGCAAGCCTTATTTCTCGACGGAGAGGATAAACCGCCTCGTTTGAGCAAGGAAAGCGATCAAGCGTGGGCATTGGCTGCATTTGGGAACAGTTATAGTTTGGCGGGACGGCCGTCAGCGGCCGTTCCGCTTTTCCAACAACAAATTGCCATTCGGGAGAAACAGGGCGACAAAAAGAATATGGCCGTTGGCCTCGGCAATCTGGCATCTTTGGCACAAATGCAAATTGGCGCACTGGTGGCGGCGGTCGACAACCTGCGCCGCAGTATTGCTCTCTGCCAGGAAATGGAAGATCGCTTTCAAGAGGCGGTGGGGCAAGAGCAATACGGCCGTTTGCTAGCCACCTGCGGCGATTGGACCAAATCTGCCGTCGAACTAGACACCGCTCTGGAACTGTTCACGGCTGACGACAAAATTCAAAGCCAAGGCATTATCTGGGCCAACCGGGCGCTTTCCGCCTTGCTACAAGGGAACGGCGCGGCGGCGCAGCCTGCGGCCCAGGAAGCGTACAAAATAGCGACTAACCGCCAAAATGCAAGGGATCAGATAAGGGCGGAATGGCTTATGGGCTGGGCAGCGCTGGCGCAGGGTAACTATCCAGAAAGCCAAACCCGCCTCGACGAAGCGCTGCGCCGCTGCCGGGCCATCAACCTGGTTGAACGGGAACCAGCCATCCTGCTGGCCCAGGCCCGCCTGTCCCGCGCCCAATCGGTAGGGGCGTTTCGCGAAACACCCCTACCGCGGTCAATGGATTACGCCCAACAAGCCCTCACCATTGCCCAGCGTTCCGGCTACGTCCTCGACCTGGCCGACATTCACAACCATCTGGCCCTCCTGGCCCTGGACGCGGGTGACACCGCCGCCGCTCGCCGCTACGCCCAAACTGCCCACGACTACGCCTTCTGCGACGGCCCGCCCTACGCCTACCAACCCGCCCTCGACGAAGCCGATCGCATTCTCAATACCCTCTCGCAGGCTTAACCTTCACAATGAACTTGTCTTTCCGAGGTCCTCCGAGGAATCTTCCAACTTACCAAGCGGAAGGATTCCTCACTTCGTTCGGAATGACGCTCCACGATAAAACGGCCGTTGCACCGGGGATGATGGCAACGGCCGTTCTGAGAAGAAGAGGCAAAATTAAGTTGTTTAAGCGTTGCGCAGATTGGACCAATTTTAGTTGGGACTTGTTTACAGGTTCTACAATTGAATTGGTCCAATCTTTTTGCTAATTGCGTAACTCCTGCTGTTGTAACATTCTGGTTTTTAGGAGAAGTGATAAATTCAACTGTCATTCCTGAGTAGGCAGGAATCCAGCCTATTCTGGAAGATGGATGCCCGCATTCGCGGGTATGACACCTGCCTTATTCTGAATTGGGTTCCGCCAAATGCTTCTCCACCCGGTCGCGCATCACCTGCATCACGGCAGGCGGGCCAGACATCTCCAGCCAGACCCCAGCTTCCGGTTCAAAGCGCAGCACAAAGCGGGCCGTCGGGATGTACTTCTGCGCCAGCGGAATGTATTGCAGAATCGTTCCACCCAGCTCCGGCGTGTAATCGAGCTTCATGTTCAGGCACCCCTCGCCAAAGTCGGCGGCGATGGTGGCCTGGGTGATTTGCTCGCCCAGCGTGCCTAAATTGATCAGCTCAGAATCGTCATGGCCGCCCACCTGCGCCAAAAAGGGAAAATCTTCAGGCGCGACAGGAATGCGCACCAGCGGCTTTACGGGCACTTCACTCACCCATTCGTTAGACAGTGGGCCGCCAGGGGCTAACGGCATCTGGCGGAATGTTTTGCGGGGCAGCACGTAGAGCGTGCCGTTTTGCCACGGGTCTTTGTCCAGCCAATCCTGGTTGATCGAAAAATGGTACACGCCAATCTCGTCGCCCATGTCGTTTTGGTAAAACTGCACGCCGTTGCGAATGGAGCCGGAGATTTTGCTGCGGTTGACCAGGGCAAAAAAGAGCGGCCACAGGCCATCGTGGGTGCCGTAGATGCCCTGCACGTTGCCCCGCCCGCTTTTGTCTTTCAGCTCCATCGAGGTGCGGCGGGTGCTAAATTCCTCAATGTCCGCTTTGGCCGAGCCGTGG
This sequence comes from Ardenticatenaceae bacterium, assembly GCA_020634565.1. Taxonomy (GTDB): domain Bacteria; phylum Chloroflexota; class Anaerolineae; order Promineifilales; family Promineifilaceae; genus Leptofilum. Next base: position 97,089 of record JACKBN010000017.1, on the reverse strand, counting down.
AAGATGAACATCTCCTGGGCGGCCAGGTAGCGCAAAAATTCATGTTTGGGATAGGGGAGATCGTAGGTGAGCGTACGGCCGTCTCCACCCAACACCTCATCCAGCAGCGCGGCAAAATCCGCCACCTTGCCCGCATCCAAATGCATTTCTGGAGGCAGCAAGCCTTGGCCGGTGGGGATGTCACTGGCCGGAGGCGGCTCGGCGCTGTAGCTGAACTCAAATTCGTTGCCTACCTTGACGCCGGCGAGTTGACCGTTGGCATTGTGCTGGAAAACGGCCGTTGCGCCCGCCATCGGTCCGCGCAAAAGGGTGAACGTGTGCGGCGTGTCGGTGGGTTCCAGCACCATTTCATACCCTTCGGGTACACCGGGGGCTGAGGTTGTGAGACGGCCGTTTTGCACCCGCACCGTGAGTAACAAACTGTCTAAACTGTAATAACCTTCGTACTGCTGCATCTTATCCCTCGTTTTTGTTGAGCAGCTTATCTACTAACTGTCGCAAGCCGCCTTCATTAATTTCATCAAGCTGGCGATGGCGCACCTCGCCATTTTCCAGCCAGAGCAGGGCGGGCAAGGATTGCACCCCAAACTGTTCGGCTATCGTCTGGTCTTCCGTCACGTCCACTTTGGCGACGAGGAGTTGGCCCGCGTAGGCCGGTGCGAGCCGGGTTAACCATTGGCTAACCATGTGGCAGGGCGGGCACCAGTCGGCCCAAAAGTCAAGCAGAACGGGGAGGGGGGATTGAAGAACGGCCGTTTCCACCGTCTCTTGCGTAACATCCAGGGGAACCGCTTGCATATTTATGCTCCTTCTAATTGGGCCGTCTCGCCCAGATCAACTGCATCGGTTGTTTCTTCCGCCATTTGCTCATGATCCGGCAGCAGATCTTCGGCATTGCGCACTACATTGAACGAAAATGCGGCTACTACAACCAGGCTCGCCATTAAACCAGAAAAGACCATCATAAGCCCCATGCCTGCGCCGTCGCCAGTGCCTACCAGCCAGCCAAAGGTGCTGGCCAGCGCCCCACCTTCTTGCATGGCGGGTTCCATCACAAAATCGGCCAATGGCCCGGCGATGAGCTGCGCGATGGGAGCCGATACCCAAGCGATAAGCCGCCGGATGGCAAAGACGCGTCCCTGCACGTCCGGCGCCACTTTGGCTTGCCAGATCGCCTGGTTCGAGCCGTTAATCAACGGCCCCACGGCCGACACGACAAAACCAGCTACCAGCCACACTGGCAAAATTTGCCCTGCACCATAGATCGATTGCATCAATCCCAAAATGATCCAGCCGCCCACAACCCCGTACACCAGCCGTTTGGGGCCACCCCAGGCGCTCATGAGCAGTCCGCCGACAACCCCACCAATCGCCGAAGCTGATTGCACAGAGCCGAAAATCAGTTCGTTGTTGCCGGTGCGGGCCAAAATCATCGGGGCAAACACGGTGAAGCCGAGTGAACTCATGAAGTTGGCCCCTAAAAAAAGGAGCTGCAAACCGAGCAAGCTTGGTTTGGCCAAAATGTAGCGGAAGCCATAGGCAGATTCTTGCCAAAGACTGCCCTTACTTTCTTTGCCTTCCTCAGTGCGCTGGGGGTTGGGAATGTGCACCAGCAGCAGCGCGCCAATCGCCACCGTAAAAGTGATGATGTCGATGGTAAAAACGGCGTTCAGCCCCCAAAAACTCAGAATCGCGCCCGCCAGCACCGGGGCAAAAATGCCGGAACCGGATTCTGCCAGGGAAATCATGCCGTTGGCGCGGGCGTACTGCTTTTTGGGCAGCATGGTGCTGATGGCGGCGGAGTAGGCGGGCCATTGGAACGTCTGGAAGGTGCCGGAGATGGCCGCGGTGATGTACAGATGCCACACTTCCAGCAGGCCCGTGGCGTACAAAATCAGCACGATGATGGTGACCACGCCAGAAGCGAGATCGCTAACCATCATCATAAATTTGCGGTCATGGCGGTCCACAATGGCCCCAGCCATCGGGCTGACGATGAGCAGCGGCACCAGGAAAAAGAAGCCAATCAGCGCCAGGTCGGTGGCCCGACCGGTTTGCTCAAAGGCCCAGATGGTGAGGGCAAAGTTGGTCATGCTGGTGCCCAGCAGGGAAACCAGCTGGCCAATCCAGACAATGGTAAAGCCGATCATCCCGGCGGGGCGGTTAGAGGAAGGTGTGGTCATGGGTTTGTCGCCAATGGGTATTTAAGTAATTGGTAATTGGTCGGTTGTTAGTTCGGGTCGATTGGCTGGGGCGGAACGGCCGTCTTCCACGTTCAACAAAGCGGGAATGAGGAAGCCGCTCAAGCCCACCAAAACGGTAGCCACGCCCGCTACAATGAACCAGGGACGCACGCCAAACTGGTCGGCTAGCGGGCCAGCCAGCATCAGACCCAACGGCGTCATGGCCGTGGCCAGGCTGACGATGAGCGACATGACGCGCCCTTGCATGTCTGGAGCCACCGCAATTTGCAAAATGGCACGCACGGGGCCGTTGACCATGGCAATCATGCTGCCGCCCACAAAACCGCCGACCACCGCCAGCCAAAACAGGTTCGCTGGCGCCAGACCAATCAAACTAATGCCCACGCCCAAGCCAACCATACCGACCAGCGACGTGAAAATGCGCTTTTTAAAGCCGCCCCAGGCACCCAAGGCCAGCCCCCCGACGATAATGCCCACGCCAAACATCGACTGCATCAAGCCAAATTCCCAGGCGCCGCCCCCAAAATAATCAGAAACGAGCAGGGGGAGCAGGGAGATGACGGGCGTGAGGACAAAGTTGACCAGCATCGCCAGCAGCATCAGCATCAAAATGCCGGGCCACGCCCAAACGTAAGCCAATCCTTGCCGCAGCTGTGTCCAGTACGGTGTTTTTTGGCCAGTCAAAACTTCTTCTGCAGATTTTTCTGGCTGGGGCACGGCAACAAACAACAGGGGGATGATGGCAAACAGAGCCGTGACCACATCTACGGCCAGGATGCCTTGCATGGGCAAAGCGGCCAGCAGCAGTGCCCCCAGCGGCGCACCGATGATGCCCAGTCCGCCTTCTAGCATCTGGTTGATGCCCTGCACGCGGGTGAGGTGCTCGTGCGGCACCATGAGCGAGGTGGAGGCTTGCATCGCCGGGCCGTGGAACGCGCCACCCAGTGAGCGCACAAACATGAGCACATAAATGTGCCAAATTTGAATCGATTCGGTCCAGAAGAGGTAGGCCAGCAGCAGCGTGGCCAGGGCGATGCCGCCATCGGCCAGGAACATGGTCCAGCGGCGGCTCCAGCGGTCTACCAGCACGCCTGCGAATGGACCCAACAGCACCTGCGGCACGAAGGCGACCAGCGAGGCGGTGGCCAAAATGGTAGCGGAGCCGGTTTCCTGCGTGAGCCACCAAACGAGGGCAAACTGCACGGCGGCGCTGCCCACTAAAGATAATGCTTGCCCGGACCAGATGATGAAGAACGGCCGTAACGATTTAGAATTATTCATAACATGTACCTGTTTTTTGCGAGAAATTGTTGTCAAGGCCAAGATTTCTTAGCCGAATGCTAAGAATAATAATGATTGATATTAAAAATGTCAAGATTAATATTGAAAATAATGATATTGTTGCGAAGATTATTGATTTTCTGTTGTAAATCTGAAATTTTTATCAAACGGCCGTAAAAATAAAAAGCCATCCGTAATTGGATGGCTTGCCAGCGATTTCCCCGGAAATTGTTCCGATGTAGTTAACGCCGCGAGAAATTTCCGGGGAAATGGGGAGTTCGAAGCTTATTGCCAGTTTTCGATCACCTGCTTGATGCTGCTGACAAAATCATCGGCCGTTTTGCCGTCCAGAATGCGGTGGTCGAAGGTGAAACTGACGTAGGCCAACGGCCGTATCGCAATTGCGTCATTGATCACCTTCACCCGCTTCTCGATTTTGCCCACGCCCAAAATGCCGCACTGAGGCTGGTTAATGATTGGCGTGGCAAACAGGCTGCCCGAAGTGCCGTGGTTGGTGATGGAAAAAGTGCCGCCCTGTACGTCGCCGGGCTGGAGCTGCTTGTTGCGCGCCCGCTCGGTGAGATCGTTGATGGTGCGGGCCAGCCCCAGCAGGTTCATGCCGTCGGCCCCCTTGATGACGGGCACAATCAAGCCGTCGTCGATGGCGGCGGCCATGCCGATGTTGATCTGCCGCTTCAACTCGATGCCCGCCTCGGTAAAGCTGCTGTTGACCATCGGATGCTGCTTCAGCGCTTCCACGGTGGCAGCCACGATGTACGCCGTAAAAGTGAGATTAGCGCCGTCGCGGGCGAATTGGGCTTTGTGGGCGGCGCGGTGCTGGGCAACGGCCGTAAAATCAAACTCGAACACGGTGGTCACGTGCGGGCTGGTTTGTACGCTGCGCACCATGTGCTCGGCAATGGCGCGGCGCATGTTGGTGAGGGGGACGATCTCGCCTGCGGCGGGTGACGCGGTGGCGGCCTGCGGCCGGGGGTGAACGGGTGACGGGGTGACAAGGTGACGGGGTGAAGGGGTGACCGGGACTGACGTTGGGTTTGGGATCTCTGGGATGGATTGGGTTTGGCGTTGATCGATGTAGGCGAGGATGTCGTTTTTGGTGATACGGCCGTCGCGTCCCGTGCCATTGACTAAATTCAGATCCACATCATGTTCGGCGGCAATGCGGCCCACGACGGGGCTGATGCGGCCGGTGTAGCGCTGGGGGGTGGGGCGAACGGCCGTTGCCGCTGGCGCTTCTGGCTCGGGCGTGGGTTCCGGTTCATCCGGTTCAGGGACTGGTTCTTTGGCTGGCGTACGGCCGTTTTCCTGCGGCTTTTCCCCCGGTTGGCCGATGGTAGCCAGCACCGTGCCCACATCGACTGTCTCCCCTTCGGGGATCAAAATTTCTAACAGCGTGCCCGCCTCTTCGGCCGTGGCTTCCGTGGTGACTTTGTCGGTTTCGATTTCCAGCAGCGGTTCGTATTGATTAACAGCGTCCCCCACCTGCTTTAGCCAGCGAGAGATTGTTCCTTCAACCACACCTTCGCCCATCTCGGGCATGACGACTTTAATTGCCATTTGCTCCTCAAATAATTACTTAATTACCCAATTACCAATTACGTTTTGTAATTGAGTAATTCGTAATTGGGTAATTTATCGGTAAAAAATCGGATAACTCGCCGGTTCGGCTTCGTTCATGATGTCGTAGACGGCTTCAAAAATATCTTCGGCGTTGGGTTTGGAGAAGTAGTTGCCGTCGGAGCCGTACGCCGGACGATGTTCGGTGGCGGGCAGGGTGACGGGTTCGCTGTCCAGCCAGTAAAAGCCCTGCTGCTCCTCAATCACTTTCTGCATCATGTAGGCGGTGGCGCCACCGGGCACATCTTCGTCCACAAACAGGATGCGGCTGGTCTTTTTGAGCGATTCAACGATACGGCCGTTCACATCAAACGGCAGCAGCGAACGCACATCAATCAGCTCAACCTCGATGCCCGTGCGGGCCAGCATCTCGGCGGCGCGCTGGGCCACGCCCACCATTGCCCCGTATGTAACCACCGTCACGTCCTCGCCCTGGCGCACCACCTCTGGCACGCCCAGGGGAATTGTAAACTCAGTCAGGTTATCGGGCACACGCTCTTTCAGGCGGTAACCGCTAAGCACTTCGACAACCAGTGCCGGTTCGTCCGTTTGCAGCAGCGTGTTGTAAAAGCCCACTGCCTGCACCATGTTGCGCGGCACCACGACGTGCATCCCCCGCAGCAGATGGACAATGGCACCCATCGGTGAACCACCATGCCAGACGCCTTCCAGCCGGTGCCCCCGGGTGCGCACAATAACCGGCGCTTTTTGCCCGCCGCGGGTGCGCCACTGTACCGTGGCTAAATCGTCAGACATGATTTGCAGGGCGTAGGGCAGGTAGTCGAGGTATTGAATTTCGGCAAACGGCCGTAAGCCCCGCATCGCCAACCCAATTGCTTGGCCAATAATCGTGGTTTCGCGGATGCCGGTGTCGGACACGCGCAGCGGGCCATATTTTGCCTGCATTCCAGCCATCGACTGGTTGACACCGCCCAACTGCCCCACGTCTTCGCCAAAAGCAATCACGCGCGGGTCGCGCGCCAGAATGGCATCGAAGGCCCGATTCAGCACTTCGTACCCTTTCAGCATTTCGGAGTTATCGCTGTAAACCGGCTTGATTTCCGGCACATTGGGATACATTTCGCTGGACTGGCTGTACAGATGAGAGCCGTACCGCTCTTTACTGATGGCAATCTGGTTAGTGCGCCACTGCCCCAGCTTTTGCATGGCAGGCGTGTGCTCATCCCGCACCAGCAGCAGCGCCTCGCGAATCGCTTCCATATTGTCGCGGCGAAACGGTGACTTTTTTTCCATCAACTTGCGCCGCAGCTTGGCTAGTTCTGCCTGACGGGGTGATGTGGCTTCAATTTCCTCGATGATGTTGGCGACTTCTTGCCGCTCTTTGTAGATGGGTAGTGAGAAAGATTTCCACAGCTTGGTGCGAATATTTTCCACCGATTTGCGCGTGTTGCGCTCAATTTGGTCCAACTCGCCCGCGGTGGCAATGCGCTGCTCGATGATCCATTCGCGCATTTTGCGGATGCAGTCGTATTCTTCTTCAAAGGTAAGCCGCTCGTCAGATTTGTATCGCTCGTGGCTGCCGGAGGTGGAGTGCCCCTGCGGCTGGGTCATTTCGATGACGTGAATGATGGCGGGCACGTGATCGCGTCGGGCAACACGCGTTGCTTTTTGGTAGGTTTCCATGAGGGCCATGTAGTCCCAACCCTTCACGGTGTAGATGTCGAACCCGTGTTTGCTGTTGGGTTCGCGCTGGAAGCCCGCTAGCAGGTCGCTTAGATTTTCTTTGGTGTGTTGGTATTCGTTGGGCACGGAAATGCCGTAGCCATCGTCCCAAATGGAGAGGACGACGGGGGCTTGCAGCACGCCAATAGCGTTGATTGATTCCCAAAACATGCCTTCGGCACAGCTGGCGTTGCCAATGGTGCCAAAGGCGACTTCATTGCCGTTGCGGGAAAATTGGGTGAGATGCTTTAGCTCATCCAGCTCGCGATAGAGCCGGGAAGCGTAGCCCAGCCCTACCAAGCGGGGCATTTGGCTGCCGGTAGGGGATATATCCGCGGAGCTGTTGTATTGCTGGGTGAGGTCGCGCCAACGGCCGTCTGGATTGAGGCTGCGGGTGGCGAAGTGGGCATTCATTTGCCGCCCCGCCGATTGTGGCTCCAGGGAAACATCGGCGATGGCGTACAGTTGGGCAAAAAATTGTTTGATGGTGACCGCGCCGGTGGCAAACATGAAGGTTTGGTCGCGGTAATAACCGGAGCGGAAGTCGCCTTTTTTGAACGCTTTGGCCATAGCCAATTGGGCCACTTCCTTGCCATCGCCAAAGATGCCAAATTTGGCTTTGCCGCTGAGCACTTCGCGCCGCCCAATGAGGCTGGCATTGCGGCTTTCGTTGGCGAGGGTGTAATCTCTTAAAATTTCGGCGGTGCTGAGAAAAAGCGGCTCAGAATCACCGCCACGGGCTAACTCCGATTCAATCTCCTGTTTTGTATCTAGCATGGATTCGTGGGAACTCCTTGTGCGCATGAATTTGGTCAGGAAACGGCCGTTTCCCGCCGCTGCATCGGTTAAGATAGTGGGTAACTTTAGGGTAAGTTGTTCAGGTTTCGTTGATTATTAAGGGCCGTTTTGCCACGTGGGATGATGGGAAACGGCCGTTGATGGTTGAACCATCAAGTATTATACCGAAGCTGACCCCAATTTCGACCATAAGGTGACATAAAGTCAGCTTTCTCATTAAAAATTAGCGCATTTCAGGAATCAGATAAGGGTTCGACGGTAAAGTTGTCAAACTGGATGTTGACGCCGCCTGTGCCCAGAGTGCGCACCATCAGGCCGATATCGCCGCTGCTAAATGCATCATCGGTGACGCGGCCCACTTCCTGGTCGTTCACGTAAAAAATCAGGTTTTGCCCTTCGGCGCGGACAGACAGCTTGTTGGTGGCATTGCCCTGATTGATCACCGGTGACTCAAACCACCAATCCTCAACGATGGGTTCTGCATTGGCGAGACCGTCTTCATATCGCCCAATCCAGACGTAACCATCACCAGAAATTTGGAAAGAGTAAAAATCGTCGTTCTCATCATTGACGCGGAATAACATGCCGTAAGCGTTGTTGTTGGGGCCAGCAACCTGAGTCGCCTCTACAGAAAAGAGGCCGTCGCTAAAATCTTCGCCAGCTGTGGTCCAGCTGGCCAGGTCATCTTCGTTGACGATGAAGTCAAAGACGCCGTCATGAACTTCACCGATTACATCGCCGCTGCTTTCGACGCGCCAACTGCCCGGATCATCGAAGGTTTCGCTATAGGGTTCCGTGCCACCACAGGCGGTGAGAACGGCCGTTATCCCCAGAAAAATAAATAATCGTGCTAATTTTTTATGCATGGTTGCCTGATTTCTCCCAAAGTTTGAAATACGCGTTGATGATACATTGGCCGCGTTAATTTGGCGAGAGGGTGGCGCTGAAATAAAAAAGCAGCCGCCTGAATTTCTCAAGCGGCTGCTTGCAAGTTTAAATTAACAGAATTTACTGCATTGCTTCCAAAACAATCTGGGCCACGTCTTTCACCTGCATTGGCTCACCCTTTTCGCGGTTGGCATCGCTCATCATGGTGGCGCAGAAGGGACAGCCAACGGCCAGCGTGGTGGCTCCGGTGCTTTGGGCTTGGGCAAAGCGATGCGCATTGACCGCCTCAGTACCGTGCTCTTCTTCCTTCCAATATTGCCCCCCACCGGCCCCGCAGCAGAACGAATCCTTGCCGCTGCGCTCCATTTCTAGCAGCGTGGCTCCGGCTTTGGCCAACGCATCCCGCGGCTCGGCGATGACGCCGTTGTGGCGGCCCAAGTAGCACGGATCGTGAAAGGTTACGCTTTCCAGTTTACTGCCGTTCAAGCGTAGCTTGCCCCGGCCAACCAGGTCAGAAATGAGCTGGGTGTGGTGGAACACCGTGTAATGCCCGCCCAATTCGCCATACTCCTTACCGATGGTAGTGAAGCAGTGTGGGCAGCTGGTGACAATGCGTTTTTTGTCGGCCCCGGCGGCGTTGAGCGTTTCGATATTGCCCAGCGCCATTTCGTAGTAGAGGTATTCGTTGCCCGCGCGACGAGCTGAGTCGCCGGTGCAGGTCTCGGCGTCGCCCAGAACGGCAAAGCTGATGCCCGCATGGTGCATAATTGTGGACACAGCGCGCACCACTTCCTGCGCGTCCGGGTTAAATGCGCCGGCACAGCCGACCCACAGCAAGTATTCAAAGTCGGGATTTTCTTCCACGGTGGGCACGTCAAAATCGAGTGGTTCGGCCCAGGCCATGCGATCGTCAGTGGATTGCCACGGGTTGCCCATGCGCTCCATGCCTACAAACGCGCCTTTCAGCTCGTTGGGGAAGGCGGAAGCCATGAGCACCTGATCCCGCCGCATGTCCATGATGTCTAGCATGGGGGCGTTGCCTACCGGGCAAACCTCGATGCAGTGGCCGCAGGCGGTGCAGGCCCACAGGGCACTTTCGCTGATGGCGTAGTCAAGCAACGGCAGCGTTTCTTCAGCACCGTTGGCAAATTCAAACATGTTTTCGCGGATGCGATACCGTTTGTTGACCTCGATGGCGGCTGGCGAGAGCTCCTTGCCGGTGTTGTAAGCCGGGCACACTTCCTGACAGCGGTTGCACATGATGCAGGCAAAGGCATCCACCACCTGGGTTTGTTCCAATTGGAACAGGGTCGAAGCGCCAAATTGCTCGATGGATTCGTCTTCAAAGTCCAGGGTGAACATCTGGCCCAAATAGGTGCGGTCGGGGCGGGTCATGAAGTTGAATGGACCCATGAAAAGGTGGGCGTGTTTGGTGTAGGGGAAGTAGGGCAGGAACATGAGTACCAGACCCACAGCGACCCACCAGCTGAAATGCCAGCCAAAATTGAGGGCAGTTGGATTGCCGCCTACCAGGAAAGTTTGGGCAATCAAATTGGCGACTGGCTGAAAAGGATCGGCTCCGTGTTGGGCGATGTTAAAAGCGGCACCCATCATGCGAAAGCCGACGTGGAACAAGATGAACAGGGCGACGGCAAACGAATCTCGGTTAACGCCCCCTTCGCGAACTTTGGGCAATACTTTGACGTTGTCCCGAATTTTGAGTACCTGATCGCCCCAGGCAAAGCGGCGCAAAATGAAGTAAAGGACGCCAACGAGGACAAGCGTGCCAAAAATATCGGCGGCCAGGCGGTAAATATCGCCAATGATGTTGTTGGGTAAAAATTCAAAGCCAGCGATGAGCCCTTCGGCTACGTCGATGGCGTTGACGAGGAAGTAGAAGATGAAGCCCCAGGCCACGCCGTAATGAAATAGCGAGGAAATTTTGCGGTGGCGGATGATGCGACCTTGCGAAAAGAGGGCAACCAGCCCGGTGATCATACGGCGCGGTAGCTCATCCCACTTGAGCTTACCCTCACCGCGCATGATGATTTTATACATTTGGCCGAAGGTGTTGATGGTGGCCACAATGCAGACGAGTGCTAGAAAGGCAAACAAGATCTTTTCGATTGGTGATAACATGCGTGTCCCTCTTGTCTATAAATTTGGAAAGTCCCCAAGTTGATGCAAGTTCAGGTGGGGCAAAAGTCTATCATACGGCCGTATCGACCGCAATATGCCCATATTCTACACGATTCCCTGACGCAGTGCATCATGGAAATGTGACAGGCACCCTTTGAACGTTTTTCAGTAGAAAGGGATTTCCAGGTGACTGTCACTTGAGGCTAGATTATAATCCAGCGCTATGTGGAAGAAGTTGTTGGTTGTGGTGAGTGGCTTGTTGCTGGTGGTGGCATTGTGGCCGCCGGTTGGTTCATTGTATGAGCTGACGGGTGAGGATGCCCTGTTAGCCCAGCTACGCGGGGTGGTGCATTGGTTGAATACGGCCGTACGCCCCCAACCTCAACTTGCTCTAAACTCTGCTCAACGGACTATTGTGCCTGTGTCTCCGTTTGGCGTGAATACCTTTCTGGAGCAGGAAGCCGAAGTCGCTAAGCGCGAGCAGAGCCTGCAAATGGCCGCCCAGGCAGGCTTCCAGTTCATCCGTCAGGAGTTTGTTTGGGAAGATATTGAGATTCACGGCAAGGGGGATTTTGAGGACCGGCGGCACGAGCCGTTCCGCTCAGCCTGGGAAAAGTATGACAATATTGTTGATTTGGCTGAATCGTACGACATCGAAATTATTGCTCGGCTGAGCAATCCACCGGCCTGGAGCCGTGAGCTGCCGGTAGAAACCACGGGGACGCTAGCTCCACCGGACAATTACGATGATTTTGGTGATTTTGCAGCGGCAGTGGCGGAGCGGTATAACGGCCGTATTCGCTACTTTCAACTGTGGAATGAACCCAACGGCAACGGCGAGTGGGGAAACCATCAGCCCGTCAACCCTGAGCAGTACACCGAGCTGCTTTGCACAGCTTACAATCGCATCAAGGCTGTGAATCCCAACGCGGTCGTGCTAGCCGGGGCGCTCACCCCCACCGTGGCCATCAACGACGGCAATCTGAACGATCTCATCTTTTTGGAGCGGATGTACGCGGCGGGGGCTGGCGACTGCTTCGACGTGATGTCGGCGCAGGGGTACGGCTTGTGGTCCGGCGCGCTTGACCAGCGGCTAAAGCCAAACGTGATCAACTATCCGCACAATTTGTATTTGCGCGATGTGATGGTGCGCCACGGCTACGCCAACAAACCAATCTGGATTTCGGAGTTGGGCTGGAACGTGGTGCCAGATGGCCTGGACACACGCTTTGGCCAGGTCACGCCAGAGCAGCAGGCCCGCTTTGCTGTGGAGGCATACGAACGGGCGCAGGAAGAGTGGCCTTGGGTGGGCGTGATTAACTATTGGTTCCTCAAGCGCAAGGACGATTCGGAGCTGGACCAATCGTTTTACTACTTCCGCCTGCTAGATGCCGATTTTACGCCCCAGCCGGTGTATGAGGCTTTGTCCGAGAGTTTGCCGCAAATGGCAGAGCCTGTGCCGCAGGCTGGTGGGGTTTATGATTGGATGGCGATACGGCCGTATCTCTTCATCCCCTCCTTCTCCATCCTCTTTTTTGCCCTCCTCCGCTGGTTAACCCCTGATGAATCCGAATCCTAAAGATTTAACCGCAGAGAACGCGGAGAGCGCAGAGAAAAAAAGAGAAAACTCTGTGTTCTCCGCGCTCTCCGCGGTAAAAAAATATCATCGCTGGCTGCTGGTTGTGATTTTGCTGCTGGCGTTTGGCTTACGGATACACAATCTGGAAGTGCAATCATTTTGGAACGATGAGGGGAATAGTGCCCGCCTTAGCGAGCGCTCTATCTCGCTTATTATTGAAGGGACGGCCAGCGACATTCATCCGCCGCTGTACTATTTGCTGCTAAACCAGTGGCGTAAGCTGGTGGGCGACAGTGAATTTGGCCTGCGCTCGTTGTCTTTGTTTGCTGGGTTGCTGGTAGTGCCGTTGACGTTTGTGCTGGCGAAAAATCTTAACGCAAAGGCGCGAAGGCGCAGAGGTAAAAGCAAAGACTGGTTGTTGGGGTTGATGGCGGCGGCGTTGGTGGCCATTAATCCGGGGATGGTCTATTACAGCCAGGAAGCGCGGATGTATGCTTTGCTTGGTTTTTGGGCGGTGCTCTCGACTGTTTTGCTGCTGCGCTGGTTATCAGTAAGCAGTGATCAGTATTCAGTAAACAGTAAAAGCAGTTTGGTTTGGGGAGGGGCGTATGTGCTGAGTGCAGTGGCGGGTTTGTACACGCATTACTTTTTCCCTGCGATTCTTCTTGTGCATAATTTCTTCATCCTTCTCAAAATCATCCAGGATTACCGCACCAACTTCACAATTCACAATTCATTATTCACAATTAAATATTGGCCGCTGCTCATGCTGGCCACGCTTTTGCTTTACGCGCCATGGATGCCCGTTTTTCTGGACCAATTCGGCAGCGATCCGATTAGTAGGCCAGGGATTGGGGAATTTGCAACGGCCGTTTTCCACTTCCTCACCTTTGGCCAAACAATGGAATTAGAGGCTAGTTTATTGTGGTTAGTGGCTGGGTTGTTGGTAATTGGGGTGGTGTACGGCCGTTCCAAACTCATTCTGCCAATTTTTGGGGTGCTCGTCCCGCTGGGCATGATGTATGCTACCGGCACGACGGGCAGCGAATATCACAAATTTTTGATGGTTGCCGTGCCTTTTTGGGCGATTTGGTTGGCGGCGGCTTTCACCGAAACCAACCAGCGCGGCGTGCGCTTGTTGGCGGGTGTGCTGCTGCTGGTGCTGCCCTGGGGGATGTGGCAATCGCTGCAAAACATGTATGGCGATCCTGTCTACGCACGGGCCGATTACCGCGCCATGGCCCAGCGCATTCTGGCGGAGGATCATCCCAACGCGGGCGTGATTTTGGATGCGGCCAACCAATGGGAAGCATTCACCTACTACTTCCCCGACGAGGGCGATGTTTACCCGCTGCCCGAAGGGCGCAGCCGCCCGACACCTGAGGCGATTGATGCGACTTTGAGCCAGATTGCGGCCCAGCACGACCGAATTTATGCGATTTTTTGGGGGGAAGCGCAGCGTGACCCGGAGCGGCTGATCGAGCGCTGGCTGGACGCCCACGCCTTCAAGGCAACCGACGAATGGGTCGGTGACGTGCGTTTTGTGACTTACGCCATTCCTTCGGCACCTGCGACCGAGATGGAAACGGCCGTATCTCTCCCCTTTGGCGAAAATATCATGCTGGATGGCTATACCTTGGGCGAGACAACGCTTCGTCCGGGGGATATTGTGGAGGTGACGCTGTTTTGGGAAACGGCCGTTCCCCTGCAAAATCGATACAAAGTTTTTCTGCATCTACTGGATGAGAACGGTAATCTGGTGAGCCAGCGAGATAGCGAACCCGGCGGCGGTCTTGCACTCACAACCACCTGGCAGCCCGGCGAAGTTGTTTTGGATAATCATGGCCTGCTTCTCCCCAGCGAGCTGCCGCCCGGCAGCTACCGCCTCTTGCTTGGCCTCTACGATCTGGCCAACCCCGCCGATCGCCTGCCCATCACCACGTCAGACGGCATAACAGATACTTATTTACTCGCGACCGTCACTGTCTCCGAGTGATCAAAAAGCTGCTGATTGCGTTTGAGTTACGGCCGTATCACCCGATCCGCCGTGGCCATGAGCTGCACCGTGCCATCCATGCCGCCCACTTCGCCAATTTGCAGTAGCTCGCGTCGGTTATGATGGTCCAGGCAGGTGCCGCAGGAGGCAATCCGCGCCCCTTTCGCTTCTAGCTGGCGCAGGCTGGCCAGCGCCGGGCTATCAGGCGTGGTGGTGAGGAAGATGCCGTTGTTGACGCAGCCCACCACGTCAATCGTCACGTCTGAAGCGGCCAGCTTTTCCAAAAAGACCAGCAGCAGCTTGCGTCCCAATTCAGGATCACCTTCGCCCATCTTGTCGGAATTCAAATATAGAAAATTCATGTTTTAGTCTCCTTCGTAATGTTGGTCGGATTGCCAATCCGACCTACGATTTTTATTTGTCATGCTGTTCATCAAATTTTGGTTCACGGCCGTTTCCCCGCCACGCCGCCAAAAAATCAGGAACGGTCCAGACAGTGTTTGGCAGATTGAGTCCCTGGGCCAGCCGGGTAATGGCTGGGGGTTCAACTTGAGTTTGTTGCAGAACGGCCGTTTCCCCCACCACTTCAGCCGTTAATCCAGTGCGCAGCACCCGACCCGCGTGCATCACGACTAGCCGAGTAAAGTTCGCCGCCACAAACTCCATATCGTGGCTGATGGCGATGACCGTTTTGCCCGCCTGCCGCCATTGGACCAGCAAGCGCCCCAGCAGCGCCTGAAAGCGGGCATCTTGCCCCGTCGTCGGTTCGTCTAGAACGAGGATGGGGGTGTCCATTGCCAGCACGGCGGCCAGGGCCACCCGCTTGCGCCACGCCAGGCTGAGATCGTACGGATTTTCTTGGGCAACGGCCGTTAATTCCAAACTGTGCAGTGCTTCCGTCACCAACGTGGTGGTGCGTGTCACGTCGAAGCCCAGGTTGCGCGGACCGAACGCCAACTCGGCGGCCACGGTGCGCTGGAAAAGCTGTTCGTCCGGGTGCTGGAACAGGTAGCCGACCCGCCGCGCCAGTTGGGCCACGCTGTGCTCGTCCGTGCGCCAATCGCCAATGTACACCTGCCCGGCAGACGGCCGTAACAACCCATTCAAATGCTTTGCTAGCGTCGTCTTGCCCGACCCGTTCTGCCCGACGATGGCCACCTGCTCCCCCGCCGCCACCCGCAGTGACACATCCGCCAGCGCGGTGACGCCGTTGGGGTAGCGGTACTGGATTTGGTCAATCACAATTTTCATAGTGTGTGTTCTTACAGGAGATTGGAGATTAGAGATTGGAGATTGGGCCGCTCCCAAATCTCTAATCTCCAGTCTCCAATCTCCTCACATTTCTAAAAAACCGGCAATGGCGTCAGCCAGGGTGACGGGCAACGGCCGTTCCCCATCCCACAACCCCTCATCTCGCGCCTGCCGGGCGGCTTCCGTAAACGGCAGCGGCGCGATGCCCCATTCGGCCAGCTGCGGCTGAGTGAGCAGTTCCTGTGGCGTGCCTTGCTGCACCAGGCGGCCTTCACGCAGCAGCAGCAGCCGGTCGGCGTAGGCGGCGGCCCATTCCAGCTTGTGCGTGACCAGCACCAGCGTCAGCCCGGTGCGGCTGAGCCGTTGCAGCGCGGCGAACAGCTCCCGACTGCCCACCGGGTCCAACTGCGCCGTGGGCTCGTCCAGCACCAGCAGCTGCGGGCGCATCGCCAGCATTGCCGCCAGGGCGACGCGCTGCTGCTGCCCACCAGAAAGCTCGCGCGGATGACGCTCCGCCAGCGCGGTGGTGCCGGTAATTTCCAGCGCCTCGGCGATGCGCACGTGCATTTCGGCGCGGGACACGCCCAGATTTTCCAGGCCAAAGCCCACTTCGCCGCGCACCGTGTCGCGTACGCCGGACATTTGCGTGGCCGGGTTTTGGAAGACGAGTCCAGCTTGTGTGACCAGTTCGGCTAACGGCCGTTCCCTTGTTTCCAATCCCGCCAACTGCACGCTGCCGTCCATCTGCCCGTGAAAAAAGTGGGGCACGTAGCCAGTTAGCGTGTAGCAAAGGGTCGATTTGCCCGCGTCGTTGGCCCCGATGACGGCCACAAACTCCCCTGGCTCCACGCTGAAGCTGATGTTTTGCAGGGCAGGAACGGCCGTTTGCGGATACCGGTAAGTGAGATCGGTTACGCGAACAAGCGCCATAATCGCCATCCTATGAGCAACAAGATGCCCAAGAGCAGCCCCGTGCGCAGCCAGCGCTGGCTGGGGGAATCGGGCAGTTCCACTAGAGAGCTTTTGGGGCCGCGCACGCGAAAACCGCGTGACTCCAGGGCAATCGCCCGCTCTTCACTATCGACCAACGCGCCGAGCACCAGCGGAGCCAGCAGCGGCAGCAGCGCCCGCGCCCGCCGCCACAGCGATCCTTCCGTCTCCAGCCCGCGTGCTTGCTGCGCCTGCATGATGGCCGTCGCCTTACTCTGCATCTGCGGCAAAATGTACAGCGTGCTGCTGATGATGTAGGCCAGCGCCGGGGGTAGGCCGCGCTGGGTGAGCGCCGTCAGCAGATCGCCGGGGTGGGTGGTGAGCAGCAACAGCAGCGCCGCCCCGACGATCGCTGCCAGGCGGCTGCTGAGCAAAAAGGCGTAGGCCACACCCTCCAGTGTCAGCGTCAGTCGCCAGACGATGAGCAGCGGTGTTTGCCCGTTGGGGTTGAAGAAGCCGTGGATCACAAACAGCATGACGATGAGGGGCAACAGGAGTCGGCCGTTTCGCCTCAGCCAAACGCGCCCCACGCCACCCCACATCGCCAGCAGCAGCGTGAGCAAAAACAGCCCCAGCGGCAGCCAGACGCTCGGCCCCAGCAGAGAAGCCGCCAGCACTGCCAGCAGCCAGGTCAGCTTGGTGAGCGGGTGCAGCCGGTGCAGCCGGTGCAGCGGCCCGTTGGTCGATAGATAAAGGGTCATCGCTGCTGGGTGCTAATTGCCGACAACGGCCGTTGCCCGAGGAAACCGCGCCACAAACCGTTTAGATAATGCTTTGACGATGGCCCAGGCGAGAACGGCCGTTACCACCTTATCTAGCAGATTTGAGGTGATGACGGTGATAATCACCGAGCTGAACAGATCGCGCCCGACGGCCAGCAGGTAGGCGGTGACAAAGTCGGCGCCGCTGCCGGTGACGCCGCCGAACATGTACACACGAATCGGCACGGCTACAAACGACAGGGCAATGGCAATAATTGCGCCGCTGATGAGTGCCTGCCACCATTGGCGGAATAGTCCGGCGCGGGCCAGCAGCCCGGCCACCAGACCAATCACCATCGCCACGGGGGCAAACGCTGCCGCCACCGGGTCGCTAATCAGTCCCCAGATCAGGTTGGTGAGCAGCCCAGTGAGCGCCGCGACCCACGGCCCCGCCAGCAGGGCAATCAGCATCGTGCCGATGGAATCGAGGAAAATGGGCAAGCTGAGCGTGCTGGCAATTTGCCCGACGACGATGTTGAGCACAATCGCTACGGGGATGAGCACCAGCGTCATCGTGGAAAAATCTTGTTGTAAACGGTCTTTAATGTTCATCTTTTTCTCCAGTTTTTGAAAAGTTTGTTGGCTAGACCCTAAGGGTTTTACACCCGAATTAATCAAGTGAGCTGCTTTCAAACCCTTAAGGTCTGAACTAGCGATTATTCATTGGTTTTGTCGGTGGCGATGTACAGCTCGTCATAGCCGGTGGCCGCGTCTGGCAGGCGCAAGAAGCGCACGTTGGGCAGTACGCCCAGGACAATTTCCGCCGTGGTGTAGATGTGGCACCCTTCCAGCAGATGACCGCCAATGGTACGGCCGTTTTCATCCGACAGCGCCACGTGGTAATGTGAGCCATGCCGCGAGAGCGTGCCGGTGAGGGCCACAATCTCAAACTTGCCGTCCAGCTCGGTGCCTTCCGGCTGGTTGGCGTAGCGCAGCACCGCCCGCCGCAGGCTGCCAACGCAGGTCAGCACGCAGGCGGCTTCCACGGCGTGCGCCGTAGCCCAGTTGTCCAGCTCAACTTTTAGATCTTGATGGGGGTGTAATCGTAGCGAATGGATTTCCATTCTGCCTCCTTCTGCTTGGAGGCAGGCAACAAAAAACCGCTGCCAACATCAGCTGACAGCGGTCGCAAATGGCATCCAGAATGGGGTCAGGAAGGCAATGGTAACCGGAGGCAGCCGACGTGGTTCAGCTTTAGGCGTCGTCCGACGCCTACGTGCCTGCCTCAGGTGAAATGGTTGGTTAAAATCATGTTGATGATCATGGTGTGGAATTATAGAGTTCGGGGCGAAAACGGACAACGGGAAAACGAGAAAGATGGGGATGGGAAACGGCCGTTACCCATCCCAATACCTACAAGATAAGCAGTGTAAATCTACGACTTTGCGACTAACAGTACGCTGTACACCGGCAGAACGCTATCCTCACCTTTTATTTTTGCGTCTTTCTTCCAGCTCTGCATATAAATTTCCCATACAGTCTGGACACATCCCGTGGCTAAATTCCGCTTCGGAATGGTCGCGAATGTACACCGCTACGTCATGCCAATACCCGGCATCATCCCGAATCTTTTTACAGCTGGCACAGATGGGTAGCAGACCGGACAACTGCTTCACTTGCTCCAAGGCTGCCTGCAACTCGATATTCTTGAGCCGGTGAATGTCACTTTCATTCTTCAGCGTTTCCACCTCGTGGCTGATGCGCAAATTGCGGAGTTTGTGATCGGCCGTTTCGTTAAACACCTGCTCTTTAATGAGATGGTACTGCTTAAAATGATGTAGCGCGCTGCCCAAATCTCCCTGTTGCTCATAAAGTCCCGATAACAACTCGTGACATTGAAACTGGCTGCGACGATCATTGGCTGCCTGACTAAGCGAAAGCGCCTCCTGAAAAGTAGCCAGCGCCGCCTCATCATTTTGCTGCGACTGGTAAACTTTGCCCAGGTGGATCAGGCATTGCAGTTCATCGGCCCCGGCAATGGTTTCCCGGGCCAGGTTCAAGGATTGCAACAGATATGTTTCTGCATGAACCAGATCATTTAGCCCCAGGTAAATCTCGCCCATGGTGCTTAAGGCCGTGATAATCATGCTCTCAATGCCATGATCCCGAGCCAGCTTAAGGCTTTCTTCGCATACCTCTAAAGCCTGCTGGCCGTCACCTAGCTCCAGTTGGGTCAACGCCAAGTTATTTAGCGCGACGCTTTCTCCTCGTATATCCTCTGCTTCATGACAATATTGCACAACCTTTTGGCCCACTTCGCGGGCGGCTGGCAGATCGTTAGATTCAGCATAAATCACGCTGAGAATGTTGAGCACCCCTGTCTCATAGCGTCGCTCCCCTATTAGTTGGGCAATTTTTAATCCTTTCAGGGCATATTCTGCAGAGATGGCGTATTCACCGAGACAACGGTATGTCCAACTGACAGCTCCCAAAACATCTACTTTAAGGAAGTTAAATTCTGTTGCTTCGTCTGGGATTTTGTTCAGAACATCAAGCGCCTGTAGGGAATAGGTCAATGCCTGATCGTAGCTGCCAGCATCCGTGTTTGTCGCGATAAGGCTGCGCAGGCTGCCTGCTATTCCTGGCAAATATGGGGTTTCTGCAAACTCGCCGCTGTAAGACAATTCATACGCTTGCTTGGCCAAACGATGCCCTTTCTTGGAATCTTGCAGCATTAAGTTCCAGGCGAGTTCGTGGAGAAGATCAATTTTGGTTTGCTGATCGGTGGCTTGATCCAGTTGAGCTTCTAGCGCCAAAATGGTTTGGCTGCTCGCTGTGCTAGATTCCAATTTAAAAACCCCTGCGTGGAAAAGTTAGAGCAGCTTATCCACAAACGCGGGCAGGGCTGCTGCGCCGCCAGTGTGCCAAAAGAGCACGCTTTGCCCACGCGTAAACGCACCCCAACGAATGAGATCGATTAGGCCGCCCATCGCTCGTCCTGTGTACACGGGATCGAGCAAGATGCCCTCCAACTGAGCTACCATCTGAATTGCTTCCCGCTCTGTCTCGCCCACCATTGCGTACCCCTCACCCAGGTAATCGTCATTCACTTCTACCCGGTTGGCAATGGAGACGTTGCTGATGCCCAGATGCGTGGCCGTGGCGGTGGCCAAGGCCGACACCTGTATCTGTAAATCTTCGGCGGGATGATCCACGCTAATGCCCAGCACGTGCCCGCGAAAACCATATACCTCTGCGCCCAACACGATGCCTGCTTGCGTACCACCGCTGCTGCTGGCAAAGACGATGAAATCAATGTTGATGTTTTCTGCTTCTAGCTGCGCCATCAACTCCTGCATGGCTAAAACGTAGCTGGTGGCGCCCATTACGTTGGAGCCGCCCAAGGGGATGAGGTATGGCTTGTGGCCCATCACCTGCTGTTCGTTGGCCACTTCGGCCATCACATCCTGCCGGTTGCGATCGCCGGTCCAGTACAGATGCGCACCCAGCAGCTTGTCCAGCAACAGGTTGCCTTGCATCTGACTTTGTGGTTCGCCCCGCAGCACCAAACTACAGCCCAACCCAAAATGAGCAGCGGCAGCGGCCGTTTGCCGGCAGTGGTTGCTTTGCGGTGCGCCCGTCGTAATCAGATGGTTGCAATCGTGCGCCAGCGCATCGGCGACGAGGAATTCCAGCTTGCGTGTTTTGTTGCCCCCCGTGGCCAAACCCGTTTGGTCATCACGCTTCATGTAAATATCGGGGCCGCCCAGATGTTTGCTGAGGCGTTCCAGTTTTTCCAGCGGGGTGGGCAAATGGGCAAGTGGTTTTCTGTCGGGATAATTCACATTCATAGGGCTGATTATATCTATTGAGGGGCAAGTTATCGAATTGTTTCGTAAAGTTCTACGGTGGCAGGAGCGGGCTGCACACCAAGCCCGGCCTGCAGGGCCGTTTCGCAGCGCTGAAAGGTGCGCAGGGCTTGCACCCGGTTGCCGGTAGCGATGTGGGCCTGAATGAGCAGCCGGTATGCATTTTCCCAGCAATCGTCCTGCTGCAAGATGGTCTGGCAGAGGCTGATGACGGCTTCCCAATTTTGCTGATTTGCCTGCCACTGGGCCAGCCGGTCGGCGGCGTGCAGATAGCGGGCGCGCAGCCGTTCGCGCTCTTCGTGGGACCAGGTTTCGTACGGGTAGGCTTGTAAGTAATCGCCTTCATAGAGGGAAACGGCCGTTTCATACCGTGCCACCGCCTGCTCTCCATCCTTCTGGTAAAGCTGGTCTCCCTTGTCAATGAGCCGCTCAAATTCGGCCGCATCCAGCCAGATATCCGCCTCTTCCCGCAGCCCGTACCGGCTGCCATCTCGCACCACAAACGCCGAAGGTGCATTCCGCTTGCGGTCTGGTTCCAGCACGGAGCACATGGCGCTGAACGCAATCTTGAAGTCACGTACCGCGCCGTCAGGCTCCAGCTCGGGCCACAGCATCTCGGCGATTTGGTCCCGGTGCAGCAAGGTGCCGCGATGGGTAAGCAGCAGCTGAAACAGCTGACGCGATTTTTTGCGCCGCCAGGCCCTGCTGGGCAGCTCTTCACTGCCCTGCCAGATGCGGAATGGGCCGAGCGTTTGCAAGCGCAGCTGAAAGCCGGGATGCAGTTCCAATTGAGCCAGACCCAACTGAGCCAAAATGGCTTCGGCCACGGTGGCGTGCTGGCTGTGATCGCGGGCAAAGAGCAGCAGCGGCACCAAAATGCGCGGGTCGGGTGGACCCAGCAGCGTGTGTTTGAGGAACAAGCATTCGTACTGGTGGCGGCTGATCAGCGGCAGCAAATCATCCAGATCGCGCTTGAGGCGGGTTTCATCGTTCATTTTTTGCCACAGCACACAGCGCCAGAGGCGAGCGGCCGTTTCGCCAAAAATGTCGCTGCAATCGTGGAATCCGGTCACGGCCTGGGCCAGCCATTCGTTGGCCTCCTGGTTCATGCCCAGCAGCGTGTAGGTGGCGCCCATTGTCAGGCGAATGCTCATTTCCACCCATTCGTCGCCGTGCAGCCGGGCCAGGGCAATGCCCTCACGTGCGTAATTGAGCGCCGTTTCATGATTGCCAGGGAAGCCATACGCCTGGCACAAGCCCCAGTACGCTTCGATTTTCAGGCGCGACACATCAATCTGCTCGCTAATTTCCACACCCTGCAGGAATAGCTGCCGTGCCTGTTCGTAGCCCGCCTCATTTTTGTGTACCAGCCAGGCATGACCTTGCCGGAAGTAGCCAACGGCCGTAATAAATTGTGAATTGAGCGCCTGCCCGCGTTTGGTGCCAGCAACGGCCGTTTGTAACGCCCGCTCTGCCTCACCCTGGTAAGCCAAAATCAGCGACAGCAACAGCTGTGTTTCCCGATGGGCACGGGGGCGCAAAACGGGGGCTTCTTCTTCGCTGCGGGCCTGCGCTTCCAAAATTTCCTGGGCTTCGGCCAGACGACCCGTGCGCAACAGCAGGCGCACCGGCAACCCAGCTGAATCTGGCCCCTGGTCGCGCAGCGAACGGGCTTGCTGCTGGTAATTTTCCGCTTCGGCCATGCGCCCCTGGTTCAGCAGATTTTCTGCCAGTAGCTCCAGCAGGCGGGTCTGGCTTTCCCGATCTTCTTCACCGTCGGAGAGGCGCAGGGCTTCTTGCAGCAGTTCTTCCCCTTTGCTGGGATTCACCGTGTCCAGGTAGACGCGTGCCTGCCCGCGCAGCGCCTGGCCAATGCTGCGCCGGTCGCCCTGGGTGCGGCTGCGCTGCTCGGCCTGTTGGTACCAGCCCAGCGCTTCGTCAAAGCGGGAATGCAGTCGGGCGATGTCGCCCAGATAGGCCAGCAGCGGTGGATAGTGGGCCAAAATGTCGGGCGGCAAGCTGCCGATCCAACCGGCCAATGTGTCTAATCGGCCCACCCGCACCAAACGACGACCCAAGGTGGTGAGCAAAACGGCCGCTTTCTCAAACGCTTCTGCCGCCAGCAAATGGTAAATGGACTCTTCCTCGTCGCCCTGCTGTTGGTAAATGATGGCCGCCTGCTGGTGCAAATCATCCGCCTCGGCGCGAGAAAGCTGTGTGAGCAGCAAGGTGCGGAACAAATGGTGGTAGCGCACGAAGCCGTTGCCCAGATTGACGACAAACAGCCCTTTTTCCAGCAGGTAGCGCAAAAATTGCTGGCTGTCCTGGCGGCGGCGCAGCTGGTTGCAGAGGGGGGTGGTCATTTCACGGAGAACGGCCGTATCTCGCAAAAACGCCTGAATATCATCCGGCTGCTGGTTGAGCACTTCCTGGGCCAAAAATTGGAACAGGTCGCTGGCCGAACCGGAAAGCTGGCTCAGCGCCTGGGCCAGCGAAGCGCCGCCGTCCCGCTGTAAGCGCTGCCAAATGAGATGCAGGGCAATTGGCCAGCCTTCCACGCGGCTGATGACCATGCTGGCCTGCTCCAATGACAGGGCGTGGCCATATGTCTCGCGGAAAAGGGCGTCGATTTCGGCTGGCGTGAAGGCCAGCTCTTCTTGTCCAATTTCCAGCACTTGCCCCTTCACTCGCCACGTCACCAGCGAGGGCAGCGAGAGTGGATAGCGGGTGGACAAGATGATATGTAAATTGTTGGGTGCTAGGCCAATCAGCCGGTCCAAAATGCGGATGGGTTCGCTGCTTTCGCTGATGAGATGCACATCATCCAGAACCAAAAAGGTAGGCTGCGTCAGCTCTTGGGTGAGTTCGTTGACGAGGTGGTCGATTACGGCCGTCCAGTTAGGCTGTTGTCGCTGTCCCCATGCTTCCAGCGCTGCCAGCGGCACGTCAGACAAATTGGGATAGGCGATGCCGAAGCCGTGCAGCAAATGCAGCAAAAATGGTTGCGCGTCCCCATCCTCTGCTTCCAGACGATACCAGACAAAGCGCAGGTCTTCGTGTGGACTGTGGGCCAGGGTGGCGAGGGCGGTGCTTTTACCGTAACCGGTGCCTGCCTGCACAATTGTCAGGCGATGGTTTTGGGCAGCCAGCAGCCGTCGCGAAATACGTTCACGGGGCAGCGTGTGCTGGGGTGGGCGGGGTGGCACCAGCTTGGTGCGCACGATGATGCTTTGTTGGTACACAATTCATCCTTCAACAGCAGAAATTAGTCGTGGGCTGCATTGTAGCGATGGGGCAACGGTGGGGCAAACTGTGAAGGGGAAAATCTACCGGATTGTTTATAGAGGGATGGAAGAATGGGTGGGGGAACGGCCGTTTCTCATCCAGCCACCTTCTTTTTCACGGAGTTTAGCCTGAGCAATACAACGATTTGCCGACTTCTGCGTATTACAAAATAGATGATTTGCTAAATGGAAATGGACATTCTACACACTGTGATGGAATGCTTAAGAAGGAAGGTAAAACGATGAAACAATCAGAATTTAAAGATGTAGAAAAACACGTAACGGTTTTAGGCTGGCTGCACATTGGCCTGAATTTGTTCATGTTGTTTATCGGCTTGGTGGTGTTCTTCATTTTAATTGGCGCTGGTTTGCTTTCGGCAGACGGTGAGGCGATGAGCATTCTGGCCGTCGTGGGCACATTTGTTTTGGGCATCATGGTGGTCATTTCCATCCCTGGCATCATTGCCGGGTGGGGTTTGCTGAAGCGTAAATCCTGGGCACGCATTTTGGCTTTGGTGATTGGCGTATTGAGCCTGATGAACATTCCGTTTGGCACGATTTTGGGTGTTTACACGCTGTGGGCGCTGCTGCTGCACGAAGATGCTTCTGAATACTTTTTGGCACCAGCAGTTTAGCCTTCAATTGATTTTTAATACAAAAAAGCCTGTCGCTCATCAGCGACAGGCTTTTTTGTTGCCCGATTTAGAGAGGATTTTTATGTGGAGAACAAAAAGTAACTTGAGAACAGATCCCTCATTAGCTCTTTTTGTTCTCCTGGAAGTAATTTTCGTTTGCCCGATTGGCATTCACGATATTTATTGAAAATTACTTAACCAGCCAGATGGGCGTGAAAGATGCTGTTAAATGCCTCTGGTTTCTCCAGATAGGGCGAATGCCCGGCATCTTCAATTACTTCTTCGCGATAGCTGCCACCGTTGGCAGCATATTTGTCCAGCACGGCGCGCGTTTGGGCCAGCATCGGCTGGGGTGGACATTCTTCGTCGCCGGGCCAGCCGGGAACGGCCCCCATATGGCCTAAGGCTGCCAGGTCAAACATCGCGTAGTCAGAGACAATCAAATCATCGGCTCCCCGAATCCACAAGATGGGTGGTTTGGCATCGATGTTGGCCAGTCCGCTGGCGTCAAAATATTTGCGGTTGAAGGCGGGCAAAACGCCTTTGTCGCCAGGGGCAGCACCGGGCCAGTTGGGGGAGGGGACGGCGTTACCCGGATAATGATCTTCGCCAGTTTTGGTGGTAAGCATGGAATCAACCAGTGCATCTTCCCGTTCCGAAACAAAGGGTGGCTTTACATAAAATCCCCGCAAAACGTTCCGCGGCGACATTGGGTTGTCCAGGCCACGCTCGTTTTTGGCTATCATTTCCACAAACTCAGGCGTGATGCCGCTGGGCGCACCGTCGTTGTAGGTCATGGCACCATCGGCCCCTTTGGAGCCGCCATAGCCGTAAGGCGAAATCGGATCGGCGAGGGTTACGGAGAGCAAATCGGCCGCGTGGTTAATGGCATAAAGCATCACCACGCCACCGCCCATGCTATGCCCAACGATATGGTGCTTGCCCAGGCTCATCGCCTCAACAACAGAGCGCACATCGGCGGCAAAATCGGCCATGCCGGTAGCCCCGTTAATGGGCAGCGGTTCGGTGTCGCCGTAGCCGCGCAGGTCCACAGCAATGCCGCGAAAGCCAGCGGGCAGGGCGAGCATGGTTTCTTCCCAAAAGGTGGCAGAAGAGACGTTGCCATGCACAAAAACAACAGGGGTGCCATCTTCAGGGCCGCAGGAAAGGACGTGCATCTTTAGGCGATCAGTTTGTATTATTTGAGACGTTATGCCGGGTAAGGTCGGAACCGTGGACATGGAAAGAAAATCTCCTTTGTGGGTTGTATCAGGTAAGGTGGATTATTTATACAGCAAGCTGGTTGCTGTGTGGTTGCAGGGTATTTACGGTTTAACGGCCGTTCCCTTGAAAAACGTATAGCAAAACACGCCATCGGATTCGGCCGTACGGTACAGGTCGCGAATGCCCGCATCAAAATCGGCGGCGTCAATCAAACCAGCGTCGATGGCTGAGTCTCGCACGCCCTCAATCATGGCCGTGAAGGTGTTCTTGGTGAACCCTTCCACCAGATGGGGTTTGCTGCTGTCCACATACACCAGGCGCGGTGACACCTGGACTTGCTGGAGATGAACGGCCGTTAACAGCGGGTAAAGCATCCGGCCAATGTTGGCATTGCCGCCCGCCTGCTTTTGCAGCTCAACCTGGCACTCAATGGCCCGATGCGCTGCCTCACTGTCCGGGTAAAAATAAGTGGAGCCGTGATCGCCCTCGATCACCGTCATCGTGCCGCCCGGCTTGAGGACGGTTTGCAGCGCCGTCAGCGCCTGTTCGGGATTCGCCAGATGCTCCAGCACAAAACAGACAAAAATGTGGTCAAAACTTTCCGGGGCAAACGTCAGATTAAAGATGTCGCCCTGCTGGAAGGTGACGTTGGTAAAGCCTGCTGCGGTAACTTTTTGTTCTGCCTCGGCAACCGACTGTGCGGAGATGTCAATCGAAGTGATATGTGCTTTGGGGCTGTTTTGCGCCAGCGTGACGGTTTGGGCGCCCACGCCGCAGCCTGCTTCTAAAACGTGGCTACCTGCCGGATAAGTTGTGTCGGAATGGAGCAGTTCTATCAGAGTAGAAGCCTGATCTTGCAAGCGAATGTTTTCGCGTACATCGTAGCCGTGAACGTAGGCATTCATCGCTTGATAGCCCTATTTTTTGTTATCCAACTCGCCTAAAACCGTTTGGTACAGGGTATCGGCCCGCAAATCTTCCAGGGTGTGGCAGGGGGCGTCCAGCTTTTCGGCCAGCAGCTTGGCCAGCCCCTGGTCAAAAGCGGCGTGTTCCATGTTGATGACCACGGAGCGTACGCCCATTTCTTTGATGAGTTCCGCAATGCGGTGGGCTTCGGTTTGGGGCGGCATGTCGCTCAGGCTGACGTTGCCCGCGCCGTCGGTGAGCAAAATCAGCATCGGCATCACGTCTGGATGGGTGTACGCTTCCTGGCGGAACACTTCGTAGGACATCATCAGCCCGGCGGAGAGCGGCGTTTTGCCACCCACAGCGATGTCTGCTAAAGCCTGTTTAGCGAGCTGTACGGAGTTGGTTGGCGGCAGCACCAGATTGGAATCATTCTTGTTGAACACAATCAGCCCCACGCGGTCGCGGCGTTGGTAGGCGTCGGTGAGCAGGGACATGATGGCGCCTTTGGTGGCTTCCATGCGCTCGGCGACAGCCATGCTCCAGCTGGCGTCCACCGCAAAGAGGATGAGGTTGGCGGCGCGGCGCACGCGCACTTTTTCGCGCAGGTCGCTCTTTTTGAGGGACAGGGCCATTTCTGAGGTGTCGCGTTCCTTTTGATAGGGGGCGGCGGCGCGGAAGGTGGCGTCAAAAGCCAGATCCGTCACTTTGCCTTTGGGGACGCGGGCCTGGATGTAACGGCCGCGTTTGCGTTCGGTCTTGGTTTGGGAGCGGCGTCCAGCGGATTTGCGGGTGAGGCGGTCTAGCTGAGTGTCCAGGCGGCGGGCCATAAACTCTTGCTTGGACTGGATTTTTTGGCCGCCCTCCCACCATTGTCCATCTTGGGCGGATTGGGGTACCGTTTGGGGGCCGGCCTCAGCCTGCTGGCTAGTTTCGGCCCCGTCACTGGCTTCATCCGAATCTAGGGCTTTTTTTTTACGTTTTCCTGATCGACATTGTCGTCCATCGGGTCATCTGTTGGCTCGCCCATGCCCATTTCGGACTGTACGTCTTCCAGCCGCTCTTCCAAATCGGCGGCGGAGAGGGCAGTGTCTTGGAACGGCCGTCCCTTAATGCGGTGCGGCAGTGCCAGTTCAGCGGCCAGGATGATGTCCTCATCCGTAATTTGGGCGCGGCCCTGGAAGGCGGCATGCGCCTGGGCGCCACGCAAGATCACCAGATCGGCGCGGTGGCCGTCCACGTTCATGGCGCTGGTTAGCCCGGCGATGGAGTGCAGGTCGCGGCGGGAGTATTTCACCTTGTCTACCATTTCACGAGCGGCGCAAATCTGGTCAGCCAGCTGCTTCTCCGACTCTTCCCACTCATCGCGGAAGGCGTCGGGGTTCACTTCAAAATTGATGCGGCGTTCCATAATTGAAACGCGCTGATGGGCGTTGCTGAGGCCGGAGATTTGCACGGAGAAGGCAAAGCGATCTAGCAATTGCGGGCGCAGGTCGCCTTCTTCCGGGTTCATCGTGCCGACGAGGATGAATTTGGCCGGGTGGGTGAAGCTGATACCTTCACGCTCGACGACGTTTACGCCCATCGCCGCTGAGTCAAGCAGCAGGTCCACGACGTGATCGTCTAGCAAGTTCACTTCGTCTACGTAGAGCAAGCCGCGGTTGGCGGCGGCCAAGACGCCGGATTCAAAATGTTTTTCGCCTTTCTGGATCGCTTTTTCAATGTCCAGGGTACCGACGACGCGGTCTTCGGTGGCGCTGACGGGCAAATCGACGAAGGGGGTGCGGCGGGTGGTGACTTCCAGCAGGCCGTCGGCGTGGCGCACGCGACACTCATCGCACCATTGGCTGGGGCGGTTGGGGTCGCAGCCAAAGCGGCAGTCGGCGAGGGTTTCGATGTCCGGTAGGAGGGCGGCCAGGGCGCGGGAGGCGGTGGATTTTGCGGTACCGCGCTCGCCCCGGATGAGGACGCCACCAATTTGGGGGCTCACGGCGTTGAGGATCAACGCCCGTTTCATACGTTCCTGTCCGACGATTGCTGTGAAGGGAAAGACTGCTCGACGTGCCATTTGTTTCTCCGGTAATCAGTATTCGGTAATCCGTAATCGGTGAACGGTTTACTGATACCTGTTTACCGATTACTGACCGAAGGATTATACTGCATGGGATTTTGATCGCAACGGCCGTTTCGCATAAGGTGTTTGTGGATATGTTTGGTTTTTAATCAATTCTGATTTGTGGGATTGAAATATGTGTCAGGACTTGTGGGGAAGGAATTCAATTTAATGGAACAGGATAGGAAAATTGCACTTGTCGCCGGAACTATTGGTTTAGGGATTATTTCTGGCTTCATTATATTAATTGCCCGAAATTCTAATTCAATTGCTTATTATTGGGGACTCCTGATTGGCATAGTTTTTGGAATTGGTATGTGTGTTTATTTAGCCGAGGCTTGGGATCCAAATGCTCTACAGCCAACTAATCCTACCACTTCAAGAGCAAGTTGGAATCTTTTGTGGGTTATTCCCCTGGGTGTCTTTGCAGCTAATATTTTGTCTGATGTCGTTGGGGAAGTGGTGGGTGCATTGTTGTTAGGATGCATATTTTCTTGGCTTGAAGTTACCATGATATATTTTGTTTTCCAGCTTTGGTGGCATCGTCCGAGGTGAAAAATTTTCATTCAAAGTTCATTCTAGTATTTCCTCATGTTCATGCCTCTCGTAAACCTTCTTGGTACAATCCAGCCGCTTTTTAACACATTCGGGATGGAGAAACTCAGATGAAAAGCCGAAAATTGCGGATAGCGTTGAGTTTGTTGGCGGGGCTGATCGTTTTGTACGGCACGCTGGCGTGGCAGGCACAACCAGTCCCAGAACATCCATTTTTTACGCAGCAGGATGGTGTGATGGTCATCGCCCACCAGGGCGGCGAATGGCTGCGCCCCAGCAACACGCTGGCGGCTTTTGATAACGCAATGGAACTGGGCGTGGACGTGCTGGAGATGGACATTCACCAAACCCAGGATGGCGTCATTGTCCTCATGCACGACGCCACGGTGGACCGCACTACTGATGGCAGCGGCGCGATTAAAGAGATGAGCTTCGACAAAATTCGTGCGCTGGACGCGGGTTATTACTGGACCGACGATGACGGCGCAACCTATCCGTATCGTGGGCAGGGCATCCAGGTGCCGACGCTGGAAGAGCTGTTCCAACGCTACCCCGACATGCGGATGAACATCGAAATCAAGCAGGAAACGCCGAGTATGGTACGGCCGTTTTGCCAACTCATCCACGATTACAACATGCAAGACAAACTCCTCGTCGCCACCTTCCACAAAGCTACCGTGGAAGAGTTCCGCAGAGACTGCCCCGACGCTATCACCTCGATGGTCGAGCCAGAAATCCAGCTCTTTTTTGGCCTGAATGCTGCCTACCTGGGTGCGCTATTTCAAGCGCCGGGCACCGCCTTCCAGGTGCCGCGCACCTCATCGCTGCCCATTATTGGCCAAGTGGATGTGATTACCGAGCGCTTCATCCGCGTGGCGCACAGCCACAACATTCAAGTTCACGCCTGGACAATCAATGAAACGGCCGAAATGGAGCGACTGATTGCGTTAGGGGTGGATGGCATCATAACAGACAGGCCAGATTTGCTTTTAGAAGTGACAAGGTGAAGGGGTGAAGAGGTGACAAGGTGAAAAACTTAACCATTAACCATTTACCATTAACAATTAACTATTTCCATGCGTTTACCCAATAAACCATTCGCTTCTCAGGGTGGCCCGGTGGTGCTGGCGCATCGCGGCTGGCGGGGAATTCTGCCAGAAAACACGATGGTTGCTTTCCGTAAGGCGGCGGAGCTGCCGATTGACGGGCTGGAGATTGACATTCACCAAACCAAAGATGGCGTGATTGTGGTTTGCCATGATGACACGGTGGATCGGACGACGAATGGAAACGGCCGTATTCAAGACCACACCCTCGCCGAACTGCAACAGCTGGACGCTGGCTACCGCTTCACGCCCGACGGCGGAAAAACCTTCCCCTATCGCGGGCAGAGCATTGTCATCCCCACGCTGGCGGAGGTGTTTGAAACGTTCCCCAATCTGTGGATCAACATCGACATCAAGCAGGAAACGCCCAGCATGGTGCAGCCATTTGCTGACCTGATTCGCCAGCATAATGTGGCGCACCGACTGTGCGTCGGTTCGTTCAGCAACAAAACCGTCACTGATTTTCGTCGCGCCTGCCCAGAGGTGGCCCGCACCGCTTCCCATGCCGAGACGGTGCGTTGGTATGCGCTGAGCAGGCTGCGGCTGGATCGGTTTTATTGGGGCGACGGCCAGGTGCTGCAAATCCCTGAAGTGGATGAGGACAGTGGCTTGCGGCTGGTGACGCGGCGTTCCGTACAGGCCGCTCATCGCAACAACATTGCCGTGCACGTCTGGACGGTGAACGAACCGGCCGACATGCAGCGTCTGCTTGACATGGGTGTAGACGGGCTGATTTCTGACTTTCCCGACCGGGCGCTAAAGGCCGTGGGGCGGTTGTAGATGGCTGAAAAGTGGATTGGCGTGGTGGGTGGCGTGGGGCCGTTTGCCGGGATCGATTTGTTGGGCAAGATCGCAGCGCAAACGGCCGTAAACCTCGATCAAGACCATCTCACCGTGCTCAACTGGTCCCAGCCCGCCACAATTGTGGACCGCACCGAATATTTGCTGGGGCAGGTGGACGAGAACCCGGCGGGTGCTTTAGCTGCACAAGTGATGCAATTAGCCAGAATGGGGGCAGGCGTCGTCGGCATCCCTTGCAATACTGCCCACGCGCCGCGCATCTTCAACCAGATTCGGGCTGAACTAGCAGCGGCTAACTACAATGTACAACTGCTGCACATGATTGAAGAAGTCGGCCGTTTTGTGCAAAACAATCTGCCCGGCGTTACCAAAATTGGCGTGCTGTCTACCACGGGGACGTATCAGGCGGGGGTGTATGTGGAGGTTTTGGGAGCGTTGGGATTTACGGCCGTTCTTCCCCCATTCTCCCTACAAACCGAAAAAATCCACCCAGCCATCTACGATCCAGAATATGGCATCAAAGCGTGCGGCTGTGCCACCGAACAGGCGCAGGCCAATTTACAAGAAGGCATCGCCACCCTCAAAGCCGCCGGCGCTGAAGCGATTATCCTCGGCTGCACCGAACTGCCGCTGGCCTTCAGCGAACCCACCGCCGCCGGACTGCCCCTCATCGACCCCACGCTCATCCTCGCCCGCGCTCTCATCCAAGAGGCTAATCCCGCAAAATTAAAGGAATTAATTGGATAAGGCTTATTATGGATTCCCAGGATGTTGTTCTGTTTGGCATGGGATCAGCTCAGTCCATGTAGAATGTTTTCCAACCCAATGCAACATACCAGACATGAATCTGGACAATCAACAGTCGCTGTGTCAATCCGCCGATGCCTATCCCTGCTCCAGCTGCTTCTGGATTAAAGGTGGCAAAGTACAGAACGGCCAATACAAGTGTTAGCGGCCCACCTAGAATCAGCCTGCGGCCAAATTGTTGCCAGCCGGGAATATTGCGCAACTGTGAACCAATGATCGGAAAACTTACAATGACAGACAAAACCAACAAGAAGCCCAGATTATGAAGCATCATAGACTCCAAGTTAAAGACACCATCCATAATCGTTCCCAAACCAGGCAGCGCCAGCAGCAATATGTAACGCCAGCGTTTAGTAGCCCCTTCCTCTGAAATGTTGCGGTAAATACCAATTGCCCCGGCAATTGTCAAAACCCCCGTAAGAATAAAGGCCGCATTCATGTAGGGGGCCGTTATACCTAACCCTAAACCACTAATCGGCTGGCTAATTGCAGAGTATGGGGCGATCCAAAGATCCCAAAGTGGATAGCCTGGGCTGATAAAACCCAGAATTATCCAGGTCAACGTAAATAAGATGGGGCCAATGACAGCACCGAGCGTTAGCCAACGGGTTGTTTTTGAGCGTGTATGCATAGAATATTTTGTCGCAATCATTCGTATAACTCCTATATTTTGCTAATTTGGATCCTATCCAGTATTTTTGAGAAATCTAAAATTTACGGCGCATTATCTTGATAATCAATATACTTGACTATCAAGATAATATCCGAGGAGCTACAATTTGTCAACCAATTCTCAAAACTTACCAGGCAAAGAATTTGACAGCCGTCAGGCACTTATTGAACAGTTACAAACCTTGGGAGAGGCAGCCAGCACAGAAACTGCCTTGTTTCATCAAGCAGCAGCAGATCAATATGGACTTGGTATTACCGATATGAAAACTTTGAGTATCCTGATTCAGGAGGGCTCGATGACGGCTGGAGAAATTGGTAAGCGACTGGGCCTTACAAGCGGCTCGGTCACCACACTCATCGACCGGCTTGAACAGCAAGAGCTCGTAAAACGGCAGCCTCATGCCAAGGATCGCCGCAAAGTGATCATCACGGTGAATCAGGAAAGGCTGGCAGCAGAAACCAATGTCTACAGATCGATGGGTGAGGCATTTGCCACGTTGTTGGGAACTTACACAACTGAACAGCTTGAGTTTCTAGTGCAGTTTTATCAGGCATCGATTGAAGTAACGAAGCAAGAAATTGCAAAACTAGCGAGTTCTGACTGAGTTTGCAATGATGATCAAATTAGTCCAATGAGAACCCTATGCCCAGAATACGTGATCTAAATATCTACCGAAGCCAACTGTCCCCTGGCCCCCACAACGGCATCACCGATGTGGCAGGTGTGGCGGTGGGGCATTTTACCTTGATTGAAGGGGATGGTGCGTGGACTGGAAATGGCCCATTCCGCACCGGGGTGACGCTGATTTTGCCGCACCCCGGGAATTTGTATGAGGAAAAGGTGGTGACGGCCGTTCACACCATCAACGGCTTTGGCAAGGTGGCGGGCTTTGAGCAGGTGCGCGAGCTGGGCAACATCGAGACGCCGATTGCGCTGACCAGCACGCTGAATGTGCCCCGCGTCGCCGACGCGCTGATGACCATCGCCATTGAGCAAAATCCGCACATTGGGCTGGGTTTTGCCGCCACAGGACGGCAAGGGTACGCCAGCGTGAATCCAGTCGTGGGCGAAACGAGCGACGGCTTTTTGAGCGACATGCAGGCGCGTTCGATTGGTTTGGCTGAGGTGCGAGCAGCGCTGGCAGATGCCTCCACCGGGCCAGTGGTTGAAGGCGTGGTCGGTGCGGGAGCAGGAACGAGCTGTTACGGCTGGAAAGGGGGCATCGGTACGGCCAGCCGGGTGCTGCCGGAGCGTGGCGGCAACTACACAATCGGGGCGCTGGTGCAGAGCAATTTCGGCCGTGCCGAGGAACTGACGATTGCGGGCGTGCCGGTTGGCCTGCATTTACAGCCGCCGCCGAGTAAGCGCGTGGAGGATGGCTCCATCATGATCATCCTGGCGACGGATGCGCCGCTGGATGTGCGGCAGCTGGGGCGACTGTGCCATCGTGCCGCGTTTGGCCTGGCGCGGACGGGCAGTACTTGCCACGGCGGCAGCGGCGACTTTGTGATTGCGTTCAGTACGGCCAACTGGATGCCGGATCGGCCGGAGCAGGTGGTGGTGGAAAGGGAAACGGCCGTTTACGAACAGCCGATCATGAGCTTGCTTTCATTGGCGGTGATTGAAGCTGTCGAAGAAGCAATTTACAACAGCCTGCTCATGGCGCACACGGTGGTCGGGCGAGATGGCAACACGCGCTACGGCTTGCCTGCGGAAGAAGTGGTGAAGGTGATGCACGGCTATCATCGCTAGAAAACAACGCAGAGGCGCGAAGGCGCAGAGAACAAAAGTAACTATCGGCACAATCAATATTTTTGGGTTACCTACTCGATAACTCAAGAATAGGACGCGGATAAACGCTGATGACGCTGATTTTTATCCGCGTTATCTGCGTTTATCCGCGTCCCATTTCTTTTTCTAAGTTCGATAGCTAGATTTTTGAAGAGGGCAGTAGGCAAAAAGAAACCCCGGAGAGGGACGGTAGACCTGGAAGTGCACAAGTTTCAGCAGCCTTATGTTGGTGAATCTCATCGTGGCCAATGACAGTTGTTGGCTTCCTGGGCAGTTACTTCAACGGAAGCAAGCTGGCTCACGGTTGGAGATTTCAAAAGTGCCTAGTTCCTGGCCAATCTACCGTTTCATCCGGGGTGATATGGCTTAGATATGCCTGCATTATAAAAAATTGAGGGAACGGCCGTCAATCATTCAACCTTAAAATTTGTTGCAATTGCATCTATTTTTGCTGGTTTACTTCACAATCATCGGCAAAAAGAGCTGATTGATGATGCTGCCGTATTCTGCTGCGCCGATGTCACAGATTTTTGAGCCATTGTCGTCGCCGTCGAACGGCCGTATCACCCCGCGCGGATCTGTTGCCGGACAAACATCATTGTGGCCTGCGTCGATGAGCGGGCTGCCGCTGGCAGGTAGTTGTGTTTGCACAGCGCCCCCGTTGCTACCCAGCGGTTCCAACTGCGGATCGGTGCTCACGATGTCGCTGGGCTGATTGAAGCCGCAGGTGTTGGCGCTTTCCAAATTGTTGCCTAATGACGTGACGGTGGTCCAGCAGTTGGGCGTCTCATTGTTGGCAATGGCTGTGTTTTGCATGGCCACGCCGCCGCTGTAATCTTCCAGGCCGTTGCCAGTATTGTTGGCGATAGTGACGTTGGTGGTGGTGACGATGGCGCTGCCGGAGGTTACCAGCGCGGTGCCGGTGTAGTTGCCGCTGATCGTCACGTTGGTCAGGGTGGCATGGGCGTTGTTTTGCACATGCACGATGGAGTTGTCGTTCACGTTGCCGCTGATGGTCACATCAAACATGGTCATGCGAGCAATATCAAAATTGATGATGGCTGCGCCGCTGGAGGTGGCCGACACATTGTTCCTGATGCTGCTATTGGTAATGGTGATGGTGCCAGCGTTGTAAATGCCCTGGCCATTGTTGTTTTGGATGACGACGTTGGTCAGCTCGGCGGCTTCCAGCGTTAGCAGACCGCCGCCCGCCGAATCCTGAATGGCTAAATCCTGCATGGTGACGAGAAATTGGGTGAGGTTGCCGTTGCCGTCTTGAATGGTAACGGCCGTTCCTCCACTGCTCTTCGTCAAAATCGTCTGACCCGCACCCGCGCCAACAAAGTTGACCGCCTGGTCAATCGAGATCGTTTCGTCGTACGTTCCCGCAGCAATATTGATGGTGTCGCCGGGGGCTGCTTTGCCCAACGCCCCATTGATGGTGGCGCAGGGGCTGCCCGCGCTGAGGCAACTGTTGCTGTCGCTGCCCGTGCTGGCGTTGACGTACCAGGGGCCTCCGGCTACGGCCGTTCCCGCCTTGCCAAACAACACCCACAAACTTAGCAACAGGATGGTTGTCAACGTAAATAGCCCTAGAAGAAGAGAAAGATGTTTGGGTTTCATAGATTTTTGCTTCCATATTGAGATGTTCCTGAAAACTACCTGTCCCGTGATGAACGCGACGTATAGTTTCTGAAGGATTGTTTTCACTTTGCCTGATTTTTTGATTGATTGGTGTTGGTTTCCAGAAATTGTGCCAGCGCCTCGATGGTGGCGAAATGCTGTTGGCTTCCGCTTTCAGCACTTTCTAGCGTGACGCGCCAGGGTGCATCGGTGCTGTGTCGCCACAGGCGCAGCAGATAAACCTCATACAGTTGATCATCAGCCGGTTTCATCTGGTTGGCTCCGAAGGAACCCCGCCTGCCCGTGAACAGGCAGGCTAGTTGCAGAAGCCCCGTTAGGGCTTTGTTTGACTAGCCGGGGTCTTTAGGCCCTGGCGGGGCAGCGAAATTATTTGCCAATCAACACAATGGTGGCCGCCACATCCCGGCGCGCATCACCTTCTTCTACGGCAAAGGTTACTTCTGCACCTTTGGCAAACAGTTTGTACAGTCCCTCTGCTTTGTCCTTGTTTTCGGGCACCAGCCGCACGGGTTTATCCAGCTTGGCGACCTGCATGTGCAGCACGTTGCCATCCTGCTTCAGATTGGCAGGCACCTTTTTGCCCATGAAGTTGGACAAACTGGCTTTTAATTCGCCTTCTTTGTAGCCAAAGATGGGATCTTCGAAGCCGAAAATAGGATCTTCAAAGCCAAAAATGGGGTCTTCAAAACCATTTACTTTAATACCGTAGATACTCATGTGATTTCTCCTGTTACAAGTAGGTGTTTATTACATTGAGGAGAGCATAGCGGGGCATCGTTCAGAAAACGTTCAGAGAAACGGCCGTTTCCGCTATAATCAGCCCAATCGTCGGTCGGATTGCCAATCCGACGAACAACAGGAGACTTGCTTGACTTCACCCAGCCCCGCACTCGAAATTCGCCTTTTTGGCAGCATGCAGGTGCTGCACGATGGCCAGCTCATCACCGATTTTGCCTCGCGCAAGGCAGAGGCGCTGCTGGCGTACTTGCTGCTCAATCCCCAACCGCATCCCCGCGAGACGCTGGCTGATTTGCTGTGGGACGACCGCACGCAAAAGCAGGCGCTGGGCAATCTGCGGGTGCTGCTCTCCAACCTGCGCCAGCTGCTGCCTGACCTGCTGCTGATCGAGCGGCAAAGCGTGCAGCGCAATCCCGACTACCCCTTCATCTTGGATACGGCCGAATTACAAGCGGCGTTGGCGCTGCTGGATGAGCAGGGTATGGAGGCGGCAACGGCCGTTCCCCTGCAATCGGCTCTGGAAAAATACCGAGGTCCGCTGCTGGCTGGCCTGTTTTTGCGAGATGCGCGCCGTTTTGAGGAATGGCTGTTGGTAGCGCGGGAGCAGTGGCAGCAGCAGGCGCTGCGTGGGCTGCACCAGTTAGCGCTGCACCAGTTTAGCTTTGGCGATTTGCCCGCTGCTGCCCGCATGGCACACAAACTGGTCGAACTTGATCCGCTGCGGGAGCGGTCGCAGCAGTTGTTGTTGCGCGTGCTGGCGCGGCAGGGGCACAGCAATGCTGCCTTGCAGCAGTACCAGCAGTTTGCCGAATTGCTGGAAGCGGAGCTAGGCGTACCGCCTGCGCCCGAAACTGAGCGACTTTACCAGCGTATCCGGCAGGCACGCACCAGCCCGGCACGGCCGCTGCCGCCAGAAGGTGGCCCGCTGCTGGGGCGGCAGGCAGAGCTGGCAGCCATCCAGCAGCGCCTGGACGACCCGGCGACGCGGCTGGTGACGCTGCTGGGCATTGGCGGCATGGGCAAGACGCGGCTGGCGCTGGCGGTGGCCCATCTGCGGCAGCGGGATTATTTGAACGGGGTCTGTTTTGTGCCGCTGGCGGCGGCAACAAGCGGGGATGAACTGGAAACGGCCGTTGCCCAGGCGCTCGGTTTGGAACTGGGAGCCAAAAACAATCAACTGCGTGACTTTTTGCACGAGCGGGAGCTGCTGCTGGTGCTGGATAACGTGGAGCAGCTGGTGGACGAGGTGGTGGATTGGATACGGCCGTTGCTCGTCCAAGCGCCCGACGTGCAGTTCCTCATCACTTCGCGGGAGCGGCTGCAATTGCGCGAGGAGTGGGTGCTGCCGCTTAGCGGTTTGCCGCTGGAGGATGGCGATGCGGCGGCTTTGGCGTTGCTGCAGCAGCGGGCGGCGCAGTTTGCCCCCGATTTGCCAGATGACGACGCAACGCTGGCTGCCCTGCGCCACATTTGTCAGTTGGTGGATGGCGTGCCGCTGGCGCTGGAGCTGGCGGCGGCGGCGCTGGCGTACCACAGTCCGGCGCACGTCGCGGACGAGTTGCAGCAGAATTTGGACTTTCTGCGCACGCATTTGCGGGATTTGCCGGAGCGGCACCGCAGCATGCGGGCGGTGTTTGCCCATTCGTGGCAGTTGCTCACGCCGGTGGAGCAGCGTGGTTTTGCCCAGATGGCGGTGTTCCAGGGCGGGTTCAGCTTGGCGGCGGCAACGGCCGTTACCCAGGCGGATCGGTTTGTGCTGGAATCGCTGCTGGCGAAATCGCTCGTTCTGCGGCAGGCAAACGGCCGTTACACCCTGCATGAGCTGCTGCGTCAGTTTGCGGCGGAAAAGCTGGCGGAAGATGGGGCGTTGGCAACGGCCGTACAGCAGGCTCACGCCACCTATTTTGCCAATCATCTGCAAACCCATCTGCCAGAAATGGGCGCGGCGACAGATGCCTGTCTGCAAGCGATCGCTCAGGAATTTGAGAATGTGCAGGCGGCGTGGCGGCGTTGGGTGAATTTGGGGGAGGAAACGGCCGTTTCGCAAATGTTGGGCGGTTTGACGGTATACTTTTACATTCGTGGGCTATTTCATCCCGGTTTGGCGGTGCTGACGCAGGTGGCGGAGATGTTTGCTGCTGGCTCGGCCCAACTGCAAGCGGAGATTCGGGTGCGGCAAGCGCTCTTTTTAACCGAAGTTGGCGAGTATGAGGCGGCGATTACGACCGCCGATGAGGCGGTGGCTCTGTTTGATGCGGAGAGCGTGACGGCCACTGCCAATCTGTGCCGGGGCTATGTGCACTGGTCGCAGGGCAATTATGAGGCGGCCAAACCGGAGCTGGAGCAAGCCATCATCCAGGCACAAACTGCCAATCTCGGCTGGGCGGCGGCGCAAAGTTTGAATACGCTGGGCAATGTGCTCCTGGATCAGGGGGAAACAGCGGCGGCGCAGGCGGCGCATCAGCAGGCGTTGGCGCAGGCGGCAGAAATTGGGCAGCAGCGGTTGGAGGCGAGTGCACGCATCAATTTGGGCAACGATTTTTGGCACGCGGGTGAATTTGCTGCGGCGCAGGTGCAGTTTAGGCAGGCGCTAACCATTTGCCAGGCGGCGGGCATTCGCCAGATTGAAAGTTTGGCCCATCTGAACATTGGGCTGGTGGATTCGGAGCTGGGTAATCACGACGCTGCGGTCAGCCACATCGAGCGGGCGCTGGCGATTAGCCGCGAGGTGGGCGACCGGCGCGGCGAGGGGAATGCGCTGCTGAATTTGCTGGTAGTGTTTATGGAGCTGAATCGCTTTGGTGAGGTGGCGGATTTGCTGCCGGACGCGCTGGAGGTTTGCCGTGCCGTGGGCGACCAGCAGGGGGAGGCGATGGCCCTGGATTTGAGTGCCCACATTCATCTGCTGACGGGGGCGTTTGCCCAGGCGGAAGCGGTGTTGGCGGAGACGTGGCAGTTGTGTGAGCGCATCGGCGACGGCTGGGGCTTGATGGAAACGCGCTTGAGCCAGGCGCGTTTGCAGGGGCATCTGGGTGATTTTGCGGCTAGCGTGCGGCTGGCGGAGGATGCGCTGGCGCAGGCGCGGGAGCTAGCGGATCAGGCGACTATAGCGAAGGCGCTGTGTGTGCTGGGGAACGGCCGTTTGGCCCAAGAATCGTATGCGGCAGCGATTGAGGCGTATGAACAGGCGATTGCCATCTGGCAGGAACTGGAGCAGGGGCATCTGACGTTGGAGAGTGTGGCGGGGCGGTTGCTCTGTTTGGTGCGGTTGAAACGGCCGTTGCTGCCCAATGTTCTCGATCAGCTCGTTGAACAACTGCTGCAAAAGCCACCGCATGGCCTGGTGGAGCCGGGACGGGTGTTTTACACAGCCTATCTTTTGCTGGCTGAATTGGCAGATGCGCGGGCGGAGTTGGTGCGGGAGAAAGGTGGGCAGTTTTTGTTGGAAACGGCCGTGCAGTTCCCCAGCACCAGCCAACAAGAAGGGTATCTGCAAAAAATTCAGTTTCATCGAGCTTTGCTCAACAGTGAAGCGTAACAATTTAGGCAATTTGTTGCAGAAGCAAGCTGGCCTGACGGCGGCTTTGCTCCCAGGCGGCTTCATCCGCTTGCACCAGGCGGGCTAGCCGGACGGCTTCATCCCTGTTGCCCTCAGCCAGACACAGTTGAGCCAGCGCAACCTGGCAGGAGAGCCACAGCGGTTTTTGGGCTAACGCTTCTGCCTGGCTACAGGCCTCTACCAATAAGGAGCGGGCTGTTTCCAACTGATTCAGCCCAATGTAGGCATGTCCCAGATGAATGGTAGAAAAAATGATGCCTACTTTAGCCTGATTTTCCTGTTTGATGCGTAAACTTTCTTGCAGGTAGGGAATTGCCTTTTCATAAAAGCCTTGTTTTACGGCAGCATAGCCCAGGTTGTTGAGACAAATGGCTTCTCCTTCCCGATCTTCCAACGCGCGAGTTAAGTCCAGCGCTTCTGCCAAGCCTGACTCTGCTGCCTCCCACTTTTCCAGGTGATCATAGGCAAGGCTTAAGTTAATCAGTGTGGCGACGATACCCGCCTGATGGCCCAATTGCCGCTCTAGTTCCAGACTCTCTTGTAGCAATGAGACCGCCTCAGTAAATTCGCCCATGCGTATCAGCAAGT
Source organism: Ardenticatenaceae bacterium (assembly GCA_020634565.1). Lineage (GTDB taxonomy): Bacteria > Chloroflexota > Anaerolineae > Promineifilales > Promineifilaceae > Leptofilum. Next base: position 55,648 of record JACKBN010000017.1, on the reverse strand, counting down.
AGCCAAATCCATTTAACCCAATCGTTAACATGCGCGGATTGCCAATTTCGCGACGCAGCTCAAGGCTTATCGCCAACTTTTTGCGGGCGGAGGTATATTGTCCTAACGAGCGCAAAATGCCACCTTGCGTGAGATAAATCTTGGCCAGCATGGCCTCATCTTCCAAGCGGGTAAAAATTTGTTCGGCTTTTTGCAAACTAGCTAGAGCCTGACTGCTTTCTTGCTCATGCATCAGGATGCAGCCCAAACGAAACTGGCCCTGACCCGACAGATCCCAATCATTGACAACGGCCGTATGAGACAACATGGTTTGCAAAACAGAAATCGCTTCTTTGTGACGGTGCATGCGCTCCAAAAACATGCCGAGCAGGAGCAGTACCTGCGCATAGACCTTGGTCTCTGTTGCTGCGGCGATTTCTAACTGCTGTTTGGCCCATTCAAAATGAGCCAGGCCAGCGGCATATTGAGCTGTGTCATCGTAAAAGGCCGCCAGGGGAAAGGCCAACTGCTCGATGTCAGCGATGTTGGCGGAGGCGAGGGCCAACTGCCAGACATGGCGCACGTTAGCGCTTTCTGGGCGAATGCTGGCAACAGCCGCCATTTGCTCACTGCCGTTGAGGTCTGCCTGAAGTCTGGCTAAAAATTGAGCGTACCAGGCCACAAATGTTGTTTGGGCGATGGCTTCTGTTTCGGGCAAAGCGGTCAGTTTTTCCCCGGCCATGTGCCGCAGCAGCGGATGGAAATGGTAACGACCCGACCCAACAGCTTCAATCATACATTTGGCTGTGAGCACGGTGAGCATGGTGGGCGTGGCCTCGGCGACTGTCAGGGCCGCTTCACGACTAAACTCAGCCACAAATAGCGACAATCGCGCCAGTGCTGCTTGCTCAGTCGTGGATAATTGCTGCCAGGAATGTTCAAAGACGGCCTGGACGTTGCGCTGCCGGGGCAAGATGCCGGTGGTGCTTTTAGATAGGAGCCGCATGTTTTGCCGAACGGCCGTAGCAATCTCGGCACAGCTAAACTCTTCCACCCAACTGGCGGCCAGCAGCAGCGCCAGAGGCATCCCATCGGTTAAACGGCACAGGTCCACGATGTGGTGTAAATCAGTGGCGGTGGGGGTGAAGTAAGGCAGCCGCTGGCGCGCGCGCTCCAGAAAGAGGCGCGTGCTGGCATAATCAGGCGCAGCTGCTCCGGCTGTTTTTGGGGGGATGGGCAACCCCTTAACGTGGAATACCTGCTCTGGCTGACAATCCAAGCGTATGCGGGAAGTCACCAGAAACGTCACGTGGGGCGCTGCCGCCAGCAAATCGAGTACCAGGCCAACGGCCGTGGACACATCCTCAAAGTTATCCAGCACAATAACCAATTCTCGTTTACTCAAATAAGAAACAACCTGTTCCTGGAGTGGGGGATCTTCTGCGACGGGCATGGGCAGGGCTTCGGCCAGGGCTGCTAAGAGGCTGTTTTCCGCCTCATTAGGTTGGCCCACATCTGCCAGAGAAACAAAACAGACGCCATCGGGAAAATAGTGGCCGATTTGTTCAGCCGCCGTCAGGGCGAGCCTGGTTTTGCCTATGCCGCCTGGACCAGCCAGTGTCAATAAACGATGGGTGGGATCAATGAGTCGCGCTTTTAACCAATGCAGCTCTTCTGTGCGGCCAATAAATAGTGTGGGTATTTCTGGGGCTAACGGCCGTTTGTGGAAGTGGCCGGTTTCAATCTGTTTGGCGAGGGCAACAGTTGCCTCATCTGGTTCTGCATCTAGCTCCTGCGCCAAGATCCGGCGGCATTGACGAAACTGCTGCAAAGCCATCTCTGGTTGGCCCATTTCGGCCAGGGTTTGCATGATGAGGCGATGGGGTAGTTCCCGCCACGGTTCACTCGCCAGCAGCCGACGCGCATAAGCTAGTGCTTTATCATAATAGCCCAATACCAAATAATGACGGGCCAGCGCGTCTAGTGCCATTACATATTGTTGATAATACCGTTCCATCAGGGTGAGCTGCCACGCTTCAAATTCGGGCGAGTCATCTAAATGCAGTCCGGCCAGAAAATCCTCATGGTACAAATGAACGGCCGTTTCTAAATGGGGGATGCAGGCAGCCAGACGCCACCAGTCAGCCGGGGACCAGGTGCGACATTGATTGAGTTTCTCCTGGAAAACGGCCGTATCTACCGAGCACCAGGCTGGCGATAAGTTGAGCTGCACGGTTTGGCGGGTGACTTCGAGCAACGGCCGTTCCCCCATCAGATCCGCTTCTAAAACAGGGGCCAATGTCTGCTGCAAGCGGTTAAGCGCCACGCGTAAACTGGAGCGTGCTTGTTTATCGGGGGCATCGCCCCATAGCAGCGTGGCCAGAAACTCGCGTCGCTGGGGTTGACCAGGATTAACCGCCAAATAGGCGAGTAAGGCTCGGATTTTGGCGGAACGGAAGGTGAGTGGCGTCCCCTTAAATTGTGCCGTAGCCAGCCCAAATAGTTGGATCTCAAACATAGTTAGCGGTAGCTTTTACAATTCTTTTTCCCAGTTGGAAACGAATTGGTTACGTTTTTTTGCTACAAACTAATGGTAACAACTTGCTGAAAAACAATCAACGCCGTAAGGCGGTATTTGCTCTGCTGTGGAGCCACACAAAAACCGATCATTAAAGATCCTCCAATTATTCGGGAGAAAAAATGTCCAATATCTCTTTAAAAAAACAAAGTTGTCTGATTTTTTGCTTAGTTCTCTTACTGTTTGCCTCAACTGTCGCCTGGCCGGTGTCGGCATTGCCCCCGCGCCCAACACCCGTTCCTCAACCGGCAACGGCCGTTGCCTCCGCTGGTGGTTCTATTGTGCTGGCGGCTGTGGCAGAAACGGCCGTTTCCCCGGCATGGTGGACTCACGTGCAGTGGCAAGACCCTGATGGGGCATGGCATGAGGTAGATGGCTGGCGTGGTGCTTTTGACCATGAACTGCGTGTTACCTGGTGGGTTGCCCCAAAAGATTTGAGCAGCGGGCCATTCCGTTGGCTGGTCTACGCCTCCGAAGAGAGCGAGACGGTGCTGGCTGTTTCGGATCCGTTCTATTTGCCCGCAGCACACCAAACAATTACGGTCCATCTAGCAATTCCTTAAACGCTTTTTTGGAATTCAGCCCGTCACAATAATCCTCAACGTAAACGATATCTTTGTAACGTACCGTACAACAGGAGTAATCAATGAGAAACCCGCGCCGACGCCCGCTCGCCATTATCATTACAATCGGATTTTTTCTGCTATTAGCCACACGGCCGTTTACCATGTTCGCCGAGTCCGCCAGCCAGGCATTAGAAAGCGCCTGGCGGCAAGCAAACGACATTGGCCAATATCAATTTAGCACGGAAATTATCCAAACCAGCCATCCCTTGCCTACCCTGGCCAATGCCGGGAAGAGTAGTCGTACCGAGCGTCTTTACATTGAAGGGAATACCGATATACCGGCTGAGAGTATGCGCCTCAGACTATGGAGTGAAGGTGGCAGCAGCACGTTGGGGCAGGGATCGATTGAAATGCAGGTAGCAAACGGCCGTACGCTGGGTCGCGTTAATGATGGTGCCTGGCAAGAAGTGGACAGCGTCAATAATCTATTTGCCCCAGACAATGATCCGCTTTATTTCCTGCGAGCGGCAGAAAATATTACCGAACTTGGTACAGAAACTCGCTCTGGATTGACCTTCACCCGGTACAGTTTTGACATTAACAGCAGCCTGTTTGCCCAGCAAATGCGCTTGCAGTTCCAAGAACAGCTGGCACAAGAGGGGAATCCGCTGCCACCCAGCACGAGCCTGGAGTTACCCCCCGTCTATGCCAGGATGATCGGCAGTGGTGAACTGTGGCTTGCTGAGAATGGCCTCCCCTTGCGCCAACAAATTCAACTGCAATTTCCAGAAATCCAATCAGATCAGGTTGATGTAGAAATTACAACCGACTTCACCGATTGGGGAGATCCAACCAGCGGAACTATCTTGCTTAATCGCAGTAAGGTGGCTTTGCGCCAAATCCAAACGGATTGGCAATCCATGGCCGCCCAAGCAGTGCTTTACCTTTCCTTGTTTGCCCTCGGCATTGTCTTGCTCGTGGCGCGTCACCGTCGAGCAACGCAGGTTATCCTGGCTATCCCTTTAAGCTTCATGCTGATTGCCCTCCCGCTGCTTGAGGGAGAACGTGTTTATGCGTTTAATTGGAAGCTACGCCAGACTCAGGTGGCGCAGGCCAACGAAGAAAAAGTCGCAGCTGTAGAGACAGCCGATCAAGCGCCTGCCTTTAATCCCTTATTCAATCCAATGGCCAGCGTGCCACTGCAAACCACAACCCCAACCCCAGAGCCTAACAACCTGGTCTTTTATGATGATGGGCTTGATGCAGACAATGACGGCATTACCAACGCACAGGAAACGGAATTTTATGGTACCGATCCGAATAATGCTGACAGTGATGGTGACAATCTCAACGACAATATTGAAATCAATGAATTAGGCACGGACCCGTTGAATGCTGACAGCGACGGGGATAATTTACCCGACTGGGTCGAAGTGCAGGGTTTCATAGGGCCAGACAGCACTCGTTGGTATCTGGATCCATTAGCTGGTGACAGCAGTGGAACGGGTGAAGCCGATGGCATTGCCTGTTATATGACAGACACCAACAACGATATGATTGATGACATGCTGGTTTGCCCCGACTCAGACGGTGACAATGTGCCAGATGTTTTTGATCTGGACAATGATAATGATGGTGTGCCGGACACGGTAGACAGCGCCCCCTTTTCAGTCGTGGGGGATGCCAGCACCGGTCTACCAGATAAGCGTTTTGAATTTGCTTTGGACAATGTAACGGCTGATGAACCGATTTACGTGGATTTTCAACTGCGGCCGACAAATGCGGATCATCTTTGGTACAGCTTAAGCAAGCTGGATTGGCCGGAAAGCGACCAGAAGGGGCAGATTCAGAGCGTGCTGGATACGCCTTTTAAGGAAAACGAGCCGGGTGATATGCGCCTGGTACCCATGTTGGAAATTGAAATGAGCGGTACGCCTTTGCCCTTGCCGCTTACAAACCCGCAGGTCATGCTTTCTCTGAGTGGGAATGTCACCGGTACGGCCGTATTCACCCAACAAAACAGCAACGTAGAATTGTCACTTTCTCTCACAGACGCCAACTCATACACAACGGCCGTTTACAATGCCAGCTGTAGCGATATCACCAGCAGTACCACACCTGCTTACAGTTTGGGTTCTTTAGGTGATGGTGAGACGGCCGTCGTTAATAACGTTGCTTTGCCTCAAATTATTGCGGACGGCAACCACAGCTTGCGTCTGGTAGATAGCAATGACAACGTCACTTGTGCAGCCATCCCCAACATTATCAACGGCGCTTACACCAACCAGATGATTGATCTGGCTGCCCTGGATCCCTATGGCATCGCCGTCCGCGAAAAAGATAATGTGGGTGGCCTATTTGTCTATGTCCCGCTTGTATTGCTCTATGAAGAAGCAGATAACGTGCCTGTTGCTTTTACTGGTCGTATGTTTTATCAGCCAGAGCAGGCTAATTTTGGATCGCCTGAGCAGACGAAGCTGGCCTGGATGGTCATGATGCGGACAGACCGCTGTTTGACCATGCCAGCCAGCTTCGATCCAGACCCGGATGTGGACGACGAAACCGAAGCAGAAAAGATGGCCGCCTGGTGTTCTGACGACAGCAACTGGGTGGACAATGGACCTTCAGTGGTTCATGCTTATTATGATGATTGGCGCTTAACGGGTTTAACGGTGCAGCGGAACCTGGGTTTTGATACGGCCGTTGTTTTTGAAGATCCAACCTACACCGCGGCCCAACCAGGTTACGATCCCACCGGGTTTAATGATGACAACCTATGGTCCTTGGCGCTGGGGCTGGATGCCAGCTTTTTGGCTGCCCGCAGCGATGTAAACGGCCAGCGGGATCTTACTGTTGATGATGTGGTTACCCGGTGGGATAAAAATAGCAATGGCAGTGCCACTGCCGAAGAACGGTGGAACTTGCCCCAAGATGCTTTCATCGTACAGTCTTACAGTTTTCCCGATCCTAGTGGGTTGGCTGTTTTGGCTCAAACAGACGCCTACGACATTCTGGAAACGCATTTTACCAGTCAGGCGATGGCTGGCGGTATTCAAGATCCCACCCTACTTTTTCTCCAGGAAACTCGCGTCCGTTCCATCTCTTTGGATTACACCGATCTCATCACCGCCACGGCGAGCAACAGCCTCACGCTGGACATTGCCAATTCGGATCGGATGCCGGAAGTGGTCATCGCTGGCATGAACTGGGTGCCTTACCTCTACAGTGGCAGCTGGCAGCCCTATGAAATGGAACAATATTGGGTAGACAAAGGGGCTGATATTGATGCGGCGCTGGCTCTGACACCAGGCTGGACAGAGGATGATGTCATCGGGGCTTCTTTTGTAGCACGTGCCTATTATGTGGCCTTGGCTGCCGGGTTTAATCAGGTGGTGGAGTTTGATGGCTTAGCTGCCTCTTTGCCCTCTTTCCTTGAAGATGCGGAAATGTCGGCCCTTTTAACGGACACAGATCCGCTCATCGGCAAGGGAACGGCCGTTAAAAACGTGGTCACCAAAAGCATCGATGCCTTAACGGCCGTGTTGGGCAAAGAGGTGTTTGTGGGGGGCAATCTTGATGGCTTGTTTGCTCCGCCAACATTACTTCAGGATACGCAGCGGACTTTGCTGCAAACCAAACGAGGCGCCATCAACCTGGGTACAGAACCCATCACGCCAGCCACGTTGGCCAAAGCATACGGCATGGATTCCCACTTGGTGGGTGCAGACAGCATGGCTGTGTTGAAACGCCAGGCTCGCTGGAGTGACGGATTAGGCTATGCCGGTACGATATTTGCTGCCGCTTCGGCCGTTACGGGGTTAATTGCCGCCGGGGTTTCCTTTGTTGATGCCGATGCTGGCCTGGCTATTACCGTGGTCAGCAATGTGTTGGGGGTTATCGGTCTCTCTTTAATGATTGCCAGCCTCGTGATTAAGCTCAAGGTCGTTTCTACCTTGCACAATCTGACTACGTTTGGGCAAACGATGTCTCACTTCAGTAAATTGACAACGGTGACCAAGGGTGCGGTTATCTTCTTTATCGTTGGGCAGCTTATTAACCTGGGGCTTCTTATCTTTAGCGTCGTGGCGGCTGGCATTGTCTTTGGCTCGCTTGCCTTTGACCAGATGCTGGCTGATTTTGTGGCCAGCGTTGTTGTGGCTGTTGTTCTGTTTGCCATTAGTCTTATTCCCGTTGTAGGCCAAATTATTGCGGCCGTTGTCGCCATTATCGACCTCATCATTACCACCATTTGCAGCCTGGTGCCAGAAGAAAATGATACGGAGGCAGGGGCAACCGCTCGTGATTATCTCTGCACGGGCATTACCGGTTTGCTTAGTAAGCTTGTCTCCTGGCTCATCTATGATCAGACACCACTTATTGACCTGGATCAAGTGGATCGACTCAACCTGACCAACTTTGACTTTGATCTTTCCGATCCCGAACTCGGCTACAGCAATGGCAACCTCCTGTATGTGTCCGCCGATGTGCAAAGTGCGCTTTATCGCAACGATATTGATAGTTTTGACGATGTCTCTCTTTATTCCGCCTACCGCTTCCAATTCTCAGACGAGAATATGAAGGAAACAACGGCCGTTTACACACTGACAACGTCTACGGCCGATATTCACGAATCGCTGGAAATAGACACGATGAGTGGCCAATGGCAGGACACGACTTCTAGCACCTTCGCTCCTGACAGCGATTTCTTCTTTACAACGAGCCTAGCAAACAATGCGGACGTCATCTTGCAATCCGGCGTCAACAGTGAACATACGCTCTGGCTGGCCGAAGGTTTGGCTTACAACGTGCAGGAATGTGCGCTGTTGGCTTGTTGGCTGCGCACAGAAAGAGAAACACAACACCTGGATCTCAGTGAAGTCATCGTTTTTGATGTATTCCCTGCCACATTGGATGGTTTCTACGATTTAGCTTTTGTGAACGATGGTGTGGCTTTTGGCTGGGACAGCAGCTTCCCCGTTTTGCAAGATGCCGATGGTGATGGCCTCATCAGCGCCGCGTTTGGCGGAGCCGATCCGGCGGACAATACGCCCGATTATGATGGGGATGGGTTGTCTGACTTTTACGAGCTACAGCAAAGCAACACAAATCCCCGCCAACAAGATAGCGACAGCGATGGCTTGTGCGACGATCAGGAAGTACGCGCCGGGACGGATCCCAATCGGGCCGATACGGATAGTGATGGTTTGTTAGACAGCGAAGAGGTTTTCCATCAGGATGTATGTGACGGCGACAATGATAACAACACAACGGAATGGGTCGGTGGTTGGCTCTTTGTGTATGCTTTCGATGGTACCACCCCACTCACAACCCGCGTTGTACCCAGCCCATTCACCGTCAATCCTGACGGGGATGCCTACCTGGACAGCCTGGAGCGTGTTTATGGCTTTAATCCCAACGTGCCTTCCTCCGGCAGTATCTTGAATCTTAGCTCTGAATTGGGCGGCAGCAATATTGTGCGACCGGGCACAACCATTAGCTACACGGCCGAATTAGAAAATGCCTTACGCACCAATTATGCTCTGGGCTTGTTGGATGTTGTCTTTGATACGGCCGTTACCAGCAGCAACGTCGATCCAATCGCCTTCAATCTGCCACCCGTCACCACCATCACCACCACCGGCCAGGTGACGATTAATGCCAGCATTAGCCAATCACAAGAAATTACGATGACCAACCAGGTGGGGGCTTTGATTGTGGATCCATTGGAAGCGGTAGACGGCCGTTCCCTCTGGCTACGCTTAAATGATACGCCTGCGGTCATCGACGGTCGTCGTACCTATGCCGACGATTCCCTGAACAATTGGGAAGCCTCATGTCCCTCCGCAAACTGCCCCACCTCAGTCAGCAGTGGCTACAAAGGTCGTGGCCTCTCGTTTGGCCAGAACCAATATCTAGAAATGCCAGATGGCACAGCTGCGATTGGTTTGGTGGATAGCGGTTTCACGGTGGATCTATGGCTCAATCCCGCCAATGTGACTAGCTTCAATCTGTTTACTGGGGGCACACTTACCTGGCAAGTTGTGAATGGGAATCTACAGGTTCAGCTAAACGGTTCGCCCGTGGTGCAAACAGCCGCTGCCGTAGTAACAGCCAATCAATGGAACCATCTTACCTGGCGTTATGACGGCTTTACCCAAACGCATACCTTCTTCGTGAACGGTAGTTCGGTTCATAGCCAAACGGTTGATCTGGGGGCAGCGCTAGACACAAACGCGATGGCAGCCGTTCGCATCAACGGGATGAGCTCTAGCGCAGCCAGCGCAACTGTCGATGAGTATGCCGTTTACCCCTTCCCCTTACCTGATGATGTCATTGCGGCTATCGGTCAGGAACGTGTTTTCTACTATCGGGGTGAGACAGGTTTTAGTAGCCAACCTGCTTCGATTGTAGATGATAGCACCTATCAGAACACGATTACCTGTGAAGCTGATCCGCATGTTTCTGCCAATTGTCCTAATTTGAGTACAGGCAGCGTAGACAATAGCCTGTCCTTCAGCAATAGCGGCAGCCAGGTTGACAACATTCCGGTCTGGGTCGAACCTGCGTCGAACCTGGACCTCAGCGGCAATAATGGTCACTTTACCATTGCTGCCTGGCTAAACCCCACAGAAAATCCCGACATTGGCGGGTCACATTACGTCATGGGGTATGGTAATCCTTCCAGCGGTGTTTACCGTTATCCGACTTTGAGAGTTGCCCCAGATTTTGGGGGCGGTGATGGCTTTAATGACCTGAGTGTTGAGATAACTATCGAAAACGAAGCTGGTGAATATTGTCGGGCATCTGCCCAGCAAGAGGTGCCAGATTACCTGATTTGGAACCACGTGACTGTTGCCTTTGACGGACTGCATTTCACTTTTTACGTGAATGGTCAGGCGGTGCCCACGGCCAATATGAGTTACGTTGTGGAAAATGCGAGCCAAAGCGATTGTCAAGGCGTGACGCCTCGCTCAGAATCACAGTTTTATCTGGGTGGTCATGGTTCACGCACGTTTGATAGTGGCCTAGATGAATACTATTTTGATGGCAATGCGTTTGCCGGTCGCCTGGACGAACTGCACATTTTTAACTACACATTGGACAATCAGGAAATTAGCAATCTGTATTGGGATGAACTGCCCATTATGGATTTGCGGCTTGATGAACCACCCGCCAGTGATGTGTTTACGGACTATGCCTTCAGCAGCTTTAACGCCTCTTGTGCATTGGTTGGTGAGAGTTGTCCCTTCACTGGCTTGCCCGGTCGTGATAACCAGACTGCGCTCTTTGACGGCAGTAACGATGCCCTGACGATTGCTGATGCCAACCAGTTACAAATGGTAGACAGCAGCTTTACCGTAGCAGGTTGGGTGAATCAGTCAGACAGTGGCATTAATCCTATCATTGGCGCGGATAGTGCCAATACTTTCTTCTTTGGTTTGGGCAGCGGCAGCGTGCCGCAGCTCACTTTAGGCAGCACCACTGTGTCTGGTGGCAGCGCGGTCTCTACCAACGGTTGGCATCATCTGGCAGTTACCTTCAGGAATAGCCCTAATTCGGGCGGCAATGGCGAAGTCAAGCTTTTTGTGGATGGTACGGCCGTTTTCACCCAAACCAATGTGGCCCCGCTTGCTGCAAATACCAACCTGCGCGTTGGTCAAGAAGCCAGCAACTATTTTGCCGGCTATCTGGATCGGGTTGCCGTCTATCGCGGTGCCTTGAGCGAGGCCGAAGTGATGAATCTGACGCTTCAGGTGCCACGCGTTAATTTGCATCTGGATGACGCGTTTGGTGCAACCAGCTTTGCCAACACAGGGCACCCATCTTTGAGTGCCAGCTGTGCCGGTGCGGCCTGCCCCCAGGCAGAAATCAAGGGGCGCGTCTATGATGCCATTACGTTAGATGGGAATGATGCCATTACCATTGCCGAAAGCGGCAGTCTGCTTGATTTTGACCGCTACAGTGTGGGATTGTGGGTCATGCCTACCCGGCAAAAAAGTACCGCGCAGACGCTTATCAGCAAGGGGGCGGCCAACGCAGCTGCCTTTGATCTGTACATCATGGCGGATTCGATGCAGGTTGGTTTCACCATTGGGGCAGCTAACTGCACCGTGCCGGTTACCGGTACCAGCATTGGTTCTCTGACGGCTAACTTCTGGAACCATGTGATGCTTGTTTATGATGATGAGACCGGGGAAGCCAATTTGTACATCAATGGCTCGCTGGATCGATCTGTTGTGGTGGCGGCACCTGTTTGTCAGAATAACAGTGCGGTTACTGTTGGATCCGGTGGGTCAGGCTCTCCTCTAGATGGCGGTCTGGATGAACTGTTAGTGTATCCTGACGCCTTGTCCGCGCGGGATGTGGCCGAGCTGTATAGCTATCAGCTTGCCTGGTTTGATACAGAGGTGGGCCATCAGCTCTTAATTGATGCGGATAACCCAACCGTGACGCTAAATGTAACGTCTGCTTATCTACCGAACATAGACAAAGTGCTCTCTATCGGGGCGATTGATCCCACAACGGAGATCGTTTCGGTGGAGGTGAACGTGAACAATGGCGGCTGGCAGGCAGCCACACCCGATGTTCAAGCCTGGTTGTTCACGTTCCGGCCCAGCGGTGGCGGCAGCTACACAATTGCCCTTCGAGCGACAGATGAAGCCGGTAATGTGGGCACAAGCAGCAGCACAATTATGGTGGATGGTGCCGGACCGGTGCTGGGACCCGTTAATGTGGAAGGTGTTACGGCCGTTCCCGTTCCCTATGACGCAGCACAAGATGCCTGGGCTGTTAACCTCAGCGGCAGTGTGACCACGGCAGACAGCCCATTGGCAGCCGTGACCGTTGATCTGTTCAATGATTTAGGCGCTTCCGTAAGCGGCCGTATCACCACCGCCGTCAGCACCAATCAATGGCAGGTTAACTATCCTTTTAACATCCAGCCTAACGGCGTCTATACTGTCAGCGTGCGGGCTCGCGATCAAGTGGGCAACTTCACCATACAGGAAGTTGCGGCTAACCTGGACGGTACGCCACCTGATGGTGCCATCACCTTTACCGGGGCACACAATTTCCTCATCAACAGTGATGTGACCCTGAGTGGGGTTGTTACCGAGACGGGCCAGATTGTTTCGGGTATTCAGGAGACGGCCATTTCTTTCCATGAACAAGGCCAAAATGATGCCTCCGTTGCGCCTGAACTGCCAGGACTTGTTCTCTACCTGCCGTTAAACAAAGCATCTGATCCGGCGCTTGGCACACCAGTGGATCACTTCAGCAACCAGGCCGGGCTGCTTTACACGCAGTACACGGCAACCTGCGCACTTTGTCCTATAGATGGTCAACCGGGTTATCTGGGCAATGCCCTCCGTTTTGATGGGGTGGATGATCAACTACGCGTGGTGGGCCTAGGCACCGAGTTGTCTGGCGGACCGATAACGCTGAGCGCCTGGGTGTATCCTGAGGCGGCAACGGGGTACGGTGCTGTTCTTACCCTCGGCACAGAGACGGCCGTTTCTCGCCAACTCGCCTATGATGCTGATGCCCAGACGTTTGTGTATGCAGACAGCGGTGGCCAGACAGCCGTAGCAGGTACCTTCCCGACCAATGAATGGTATCAGGTAACGGCCGTTATCCAGTCCGGCGGCAGCGGTACGCTTTACGTGAATGGGGTGTCTGTTGCCACCTTTACCGCTGCTGGCCAGGTCTTGGCGTCCCATGATCTTTACATTGGCAACGGCAGTGGCGCGCCTTTCCATGGTCTGATTGATGATGTGGCTGTGGGGAACGAGGCGCTTAGTTTGGCTCAAGTCCGCCAGCTTTATCGGGCCGCTTTCCCCGTGCTGACCCTGCCGTTTAACGATGCCTCCATGAGTGATGGCGCTTTGGTTCATGACGCCTCACGGTTTGGACATACGGCCGTTTACCACGGTGGGGCGTTGGTTCGACCTGAAGCAGGTATTGTGGGCAGTGGTGCGTTGGCATTTGATGGCAGTAACTGGATCGAATTGGCTGATAAGGCTGAATTTAATCTCAGTGACGGTGAATTTAGCCAGACTGCGTGGGTTTATCCGCAAAATGGTGGGCCAGTGATCGACAGTGTTACCACAGAGGCGGAGCTGCCAGCGGCGTATCCGTTTTTGCACACGAGCAATACGGCCGTAACGCTGGGGTTTGGTGATGGCAGCAGCCTGCATAGTTACACCAGCGGCAACATCCTCACGCCCAATGCCTGGAACTTTGTTGCCGTGACGTTTGACGGCACTACTTATCGCATTTACGTTGATGGTCAGCTGCAAGAAAGCACGACGCAATTTGCTGGGTTACGGCCGTTTGCCACCACGCGCTTCAATATCGGTTATCGTAACACTGCTTCTGGCAGCAGTTTCTTTACCGGGCAGTTAGACGAGCTAGCGATTTACCGGCAAGCGCTTTCATCTGAACAAATTGGCTCCCTGTGGCATCAGGGCTGGCAGTCCACCACGCTGGACAGCAGCGGGGCGGGTGTGGCTACCGCCGCCTGGCAATACCCCTTGCCCTCAGGCTTGCGCGGCAGTTATGAAATCCGTCTGCGGACAAGTGACATGAACAACAATCGGTCGCTGGACCACACGGAATTGACGCTGTGGGAAGGACAAATCGATGACAGCATTCACCAGACATACCTGCCGCTTACAATGAATGGCTTTTCTTTCTTGCCTGACCTGGTTGTGTCTAATCTGTCAGCCAGCGGCGGTAGCTTGAGCGTAACAATTGAAAATCAAGGTCCGGCACCGGTCACTGATGAGTTTTGGGTCGATGTTTACCTGAACCCGACCACGCCGCCAACGGCCGTTAACCAAACTTGGGACATTGTCGGCTCATCTGGTTTGGTTTGGGGCATAACGGCTGGCGCACTGCCGCTAGAGCCTGGCGAATCGTTGACGCTAACGGTGGGTGACGCTTACTATCAAGCTGATTACAGCCAGTGGGCTGGCGTTATTACGCCGGGCATGACTGTTTACGCCCAGGTTGATTCAGCCAATGCAGGCGTGGATTATGGTGCTGTCCAAGAAACAGATGAAGTGAACGGTACGACCTACAACAATATCACGGGTCCCGTGACGGCTTCCAGCGTCATTGTGGGAGGAGTTGGTCACAATAAGCCCTTTGAACGCAATGAGTTGATGCCACTGCGGCCTTAGCCGGTTTTTCTAAACACAAGAGGTGGGGTTCTGCTGTTTGCGGCAGAACCCCACCTCTTGCTTTAACTATCGTTTTCGTCGATGGCGCGTTGGGTGACGCGGTAGATTTCTTCCAGCGAGGCGCCGCGCGCTTTTTCTAGCCGCTCGACGCGCTTTTGGAACTGATTCAGCGCGTAATCGGTGAAGACGGACTCTTCCAGGCCAAAGGGCATTTGCTCGTAGGCGGCAAAGGCGTCGCCAACCACGCCAAGGGCGGGGGGCAGCAGCTCGTTCATCGTTTCTTCCAGCATGTCCCACAAACTATCATCGGCGGCCACAAGACGGGAGAGCAGGAAGATGCCGTAGGCGATGTGGCGGGATTCGTCTTGCTGCAGCAGGCGGATGGCTTCGCGCACGCCGGGCAGGATGTTGTTTTGCTGCATGACGGTGAAGTAGGCGTGGTAGCCAGTTTCGGCCAGGACGCCTTCCACAATCATGTTGTAGGTGACGGAGGCGCGGATTTGGGCCGCTGGAGAGGTGTCGTGCTGCAATGCTTGCAGGGCCTGGGGTAGCGCTTGGTAAAAAACGGTGTGGTAATTTTCAGTGTGATAATGGCTGAGGTCGGGATCGGCCTGTACGACTTCGGTTAGGAAGCGGTTGAAAAAGTCAGTGTGTTTGGCCTCTTCAAATAAGAAAGTGGTGAGGAACATTTCTTCCTCAAGACGGCCGTCTTGAGCAATAACCATGATCAACGGCAGCAAATCGAGCGTGACGGCTTCTTCGCCCGCCTGGAACATGGCCGTCAGGCGCAGCAGCAGATCTTTTTCGTCGTCAGCTAGCTTCTGCCAATCTGTTTTGTCTTGTGTCAGGTTAATGTCGCTGGGGTTCCAGATGCCCAGCCGCTTGGCCTTTTCATAGAGACGCATAGGCGGTGTGTCGCGCTGCAAGCCACGACTGGTTGTGAGAAATTGTTGGTGGGTCATTTATTGTTTTCTCCCTCTATCGCTGTGTTGCAAGTAAGTTTACAATATCGACAATTTTCGCCAAAGAAAACAGGCATCATTGGAGGAACCTATGACCCCGATTACACCCGGTACTCATCTTGATCATCTGCTGCGCCAAACGCGTATGCACCATGTCCAACTTAGCGCCATGGCTGACGTGAAGGCCAATATTATGCTGACGCTGGCGGCAGTGGTTACGACTTTTTCCATTGGTTATTTGAACGATCCGCTGCTGCGCTGGCCTGTTGTGGTGCTTATTTTATTTTGCATTCTGACGATCTTTTGTGCCGCATATGCCGTGATGCCCAAGCTGAATTTTGATTTTCGGCCGAATGTGGAAAAGTTGGATTGCAACATTCTGTTTTTTGGCAGCTTTATGAACATGGAATATGAAGCGTATGCCGACGTGATGAAGGAGATTATGCAGACGCCCGAGCAGGTGTATGAGGCGCAAATTCGGGAAGTTTATGAGTTGGGTGTGTATTTAGGATATCAGAAGTACCGGTTTGTGCGGTTTGCTTACCAAAGCTTTTTGTTGGGTCTGGTTTGTTCTGGTTTGGTGCTGTTGGCGGCGGAGTTGTTCAATCTGGTTGGTGGTGGCTAATTTGCTAATTCAAACTCACCTGCATACAATTTGCACGGTTCATTTTGATTGTGAAAAGTGTTACACAGATGGGTAACTAAGCCCGGCAGGGCAGGACGTTACCCATTATTCTTTATATGGGTGTGGCACGAATTGTGAAGGCCAAAAGTGGTTAGAAGGCAATAAATTCTTCTTTGGCTTTTGCTTAGGCAAACCACAGGAAAATCGCTTGGCGGTTCTCCAAATACGTTTGGTGGGTTGCTTGAACTGGAGGAAGTACGTCAATATGAAAAGAACAGTTTTTTCTCTTAGATGGCTGTTGCTTTTACTTTTGCTGTTGGGTATAGCGGCATGCCAGAGCGTGACAGAGACGGAAGAGCCGGTAGAAATGGATATTCAGGCGACCGTAGACACGGCCGTTTCTCTCACTGTGACAGCGCAAACGGCAGCCATGGATGTTGAGGAAGTAGCCGAGGTACCCAGCGCGACACCGGTGCCTACCGAAACGCTGCCCCCACCGCCCACGCTGCCGCCGCCAGCCACCAGCACGCCCATTCCCACCGATGTGCCTGTGGAAACGGCCGTTCCCACCGACACCCCCACCGCTGAACCAACCGAGGAACCAACGGCCGTACCAACCACTGCTGCCCCTGTTAATACCCAACCACCACCGCCGCCCACCGTACCGGCCGTGCCTGTTTTGAGCGGCAACCTGCTGGTTAATGGCTCTTTTGAAGATGGCTGGTACAACATGTTTGGTGCCCCAGAATTCCAACTGCCTAACGGCTGGACTATGGAATACGATACGGGCCCGACTGGCTTTGGCAGCCAGGAATGGGATGTCTGGTTCCCGCCGGAAACGCGTGTGCTGCCCTATTACCAACTGCCTGAAAGTGAGCGCGGCCTCTTCATTCGGGATGGCGAGTACACCATTAAAGCATTTAAAGGTAACGGTCCCATTAGCCTGCGCCTGTTGCAGGATATCGCTCTGCCGGCGGGTACCTACGTTTTCACCGTGTACATATACCCTGATTTGGTGGCCAGCTATGATGGCGGCAAACAGTTCGCCGGCGACCCCAACGCGGGGGAAGTACGCTTTATTTCGCCCAGCGGCGGTACTGGTTGGCTGACGTTTGGGGCGGGCTTTGGCACCTGGGGCGTGTTTGAACACACCTTTACTATTAGCACCGATCAGACGGTGCGCATTGGTGTGGGGATGCGTGGCCGGTATGGTCTGGCCAGCAACGGCTTCTTCATTGATGATTGGTCGTTGCAGCGCGTCGAAAATTAGCCTTGCATGTATGAGTGAACATGCTTTAAAGAACACGATCAAAGATTTCGCCGATTAACCAGATGAGAAACCCTTTAAGTCTGCGAAATCTGTTGACAAAAACGACCAAATTTTGGCTACTTAGGGAAGATTATGAAACTAGGAATTATCGGGTTGCCCAGCAGCGGCAAAACCACCATTTTTAATGCCCTCACCAAGGGGGATGCCCCGACGGGACAAAGCATGGGCGGCCGTTTTGATGTGTTAACGGCCGTTGTCGATGTCTATGATCCCCGTGTGGATGTGCTAACCAAGATGTTTAACCCCAAGAAAACCACCTTTGCCAAGATCACCTACACAGATGTGGCGGGCATCAAAAAAGGGGCCAACGAGGGCGGTGGCATGAGCGGCGAACTGCTCAACCATTTGTCCGGGTTGGATGGCTTTGTGCATGTGGTGCGCGCCTTTGTGTCGGACCTGGTGCCACATCCCGACGGCAGTGTGGACGCCGCGCGCGATCTGGAAATTCTGGACACCGAATTTCTGCTGAATGATTTGGGTGTTGTGGAGCGGCGCATCGAGAAGATCGAGGATGGCTTGCGCAAGGGAGCGACCAAAAATAAGGCGGCGGCCCAGGCGGAGCTGACCCTGTTCCAACAGTTGGATGAGGCGTTGAGCGAGGAACGGCCGTTGCGCACCCTCGATCTCACCGACGAACAGGAAAAAATGCTGCGTGGCTATGGCCTGCTCACCCTTAAACCGACTGTGGTCATCATCAATATTGGGGATGACCAGGATGAAGTCAGCGTGGATTACGACCACCCGCTGACGGTGGTGACCAACTTGCGCGGTAAGCTGGAGATGGAATTGTCACAGCTGAGCGCTGCGGGAGATACTGAATCGCTGGAAATGTTCATGGAAGAGTACGGCGTGACAGAGCTTAGTCTGGATCGGGTGATTGGCCTGAGCTATGATTTGATGGGGCTGCAATCCTTCTTTACCGTGGGTGAAGATGAAGTGCGGGCCTGGACCATCAAGCGGGAAGCAACGGCCGTTGATGCCGCTGCTGCCATCCATACGGATTTGGCCAAAGGGTTCATCCGCGCCGAAACGGTGGCCTACGATGAGCTGGTAGAGTTGGGTGGGCTGCCCCAGGCGCGCAACGCAGGCAAGCTGCGCCAGGAAGGCAAGACGTACATCATGCAAGATGGCGATATCATTAACGTCAAGTTCAACATTTAGCACGTAAACAGGACACTGATAAACAGAGATTTGCCCTGATTTTTCCTCATCATGCGCGTTATCCGCGTTTATCAGCGTCCCATTTTTAAGGATTGGGTATGGATATTTCGCGGAAGATGAGATGGTTGGTGGGGGTGATGGCTGTTGTGTTGTTGGGCGCTTGTGGTTCTGCGGATGGGCTGCCGACGCCCGTGCCGACATTGGCCGTGCCTACGGCCGTTTCCGCCACAGAACCCGCCCCCGATCAGCCAACGGCCGTTCCTACCAGCCAGCCTGAGCAATTACCTACCGAGACGGTAGCGGCCGATTCGCCAACCAACGTCCCCGTTCCTACCGAGATTCCCCCAACAACAGCCCCAAGCACCGGCGGCGCAGCTGACTTCGCCGTCATTTTTGTGGAACCAAACGATGTGCTTAATGTGCGTTCTGGCCCTGGCGTGGACTTTGGCATTGTGGGCACCATCCCACCGGATGCTACGGATGTGGCGATTACCGGCAGCGGTCAGCTGGTGTCTGGCTCTACCTGGGTGCCGGTGCAGCGTGGCAATCTGGCTGGCTGGGTGAACAGTCGCTTTCTGACCGGTGCTGTGGCCGACCAGACATTTTGCGGGAATACGGCCGTATTCGACGTGCTTGAACAGTTTAGAACGGCCGTAGCCAACCAGGACGATACGCTTTTATCCCAACTGATCCACCCGGAGCGTGACCTGCGCGTGCGCCTGCTCTGGTACGAAGCCGAAACCCGCCTGGACAACCAAAATTTGTTCAGCGATCCGACCAGCTACAACTGGGGCAATGCCGCTGGCAGCGGTGAGCCGATTTTGGGGACACCTGCCCAAGTGCTGCTACCTCGCCTGCAAAACGATTTTGTAGGCGCAACCGAAACCGCTTGCAACGAAATTCTGCATGGTGGCACGCCCGGTTTTGTGGTGTTGCCCGAGGCGTATGAGGCGTTGAACTACTACTCTTACTATCGCCCCGGCACGGAAGAGTACGCCGGGTTGAATTGGGGTAGCTGGGTCGTTGGCTTAGAGCTTTGGCAAGGTAGCTATTACGTCACGGCTCTAGTGCATTACCAGTGGGAACCCTAAGCGCTTAAACTTTTGCTGCCAACCATCCAGGCATGCCTGACCTGCTCCAAATCCTGAAACTTAGGGAGAAATCAAACCAAGATTGGACCGTTCTCTTTGCTGAACCTGCTTTTGTCGTAAGCAAAAATGGTCCAATCTTCAACTGACTTCTCAATTAGGGAGAACTCTATTGTGATACAACAGTTGATAACGCATTTTTTGTTAGAGCGCCCGGCTAAAAAGTGGACGATGACGGCTTGGGGAGAAAAGCTTACGGCGAGTGGCGAATCATTAAACCAGAAGCTGGATAAGCTTGCCGATAGTGAGCGGAATCGACAGGTTTTGAGCCATATTATTGGCATTGAACAGTGGGGACAGAGCCGATTGCGGGTGGGGTTGGGAGAACCTTTTACAGAAGATGAATATGATAATTACCGGCCCTCACGTAATCGCAGCTGGGAGCAGTTAAAAACGGAGTTTCGTATGGCTCGCAAAAGAACGGTGGCGCTCGCTGAAGAGTTAGATAACCAGCAAGCCGATCAATTTTCACGCGTTAAGCATAATCAGTATGGGCAAATTACTTTGGGCGCCTGGCTCCGTTATTTAAATATGCACGCAAATTTAGAAAGCAAGCGTTTAAAGTAAGTCGTAACAGTATGATTTCTCTTATTTAGCTACCTCGAAAGTAAATGAGCACTCTTCAAAAATTGCGGACCTGGCTAGATGCCCCCGACGTGCTAGATGATGAAAGCCGACGCAGGGTTGCGTTGTGCAATCTCATTTTTAGGGCCGGTACGCTATTTTTGGTCATGACGCTGCTGCTGTGGCCCTTCGTGGCCACGTCCCCGAATTCCGAACAATACCTCATCATTTCAATGGCTTTGCTGGCCGGGCTGGTAATTAGCAAGCTGATTTTGAATCAGGGGTACATCCGTGGGGCGGAGTATCTGATTGCAATCACTTTTTGGGTGACGTTTGCTTTTGCCGCTTTGGTTCACCCTGATGGCATGGTTGGTACGCCGTTTTTTGCGGTCATTGCCATTACGCCGATTTTGTCTGGCTTTGTGGTGGGTACCAAGGCCAGCGTCTTAGTCACCGTGATCAATTGGGGTTTGGGCGGGTACATGACGTGGTTGGATGTTATGAACCCGGCCAATGTTCCATACAGCGAAGAGCCAGTGGTGCGCTACATCATTTTGATGATCATGGTGTCGGCGTTTCCTATTATTGTTTATGTGTGGCACCGTAATTTACGGGAAGCCTTAACACAGGTACGGATTTCGGAGCAGGCACGTGCGGAAACGGCCGCTTACCGGGTGCAAAATGAAGCGTTGGAAGCGGCCGTAGCGGCCCGCACCCAGGCCCTGGAGCAATCTTTGGTGCGGGAGCAGCGCCTGGGCGAAAAACTGGCTCTCGCCCTGGAAGCAGAAACGCGCTTGGGTGAGATGCAGTCTCGGATTATTACGGTGGTTTCGCACGAGTTTCGCACCCCGCTTTCTGTGATTAACAGCTCTTCAGAAATCCTGCGCCAATATTACGATCGCCTCCCCCTGGAGCGGCGCGAGGCAGCGCACCAGCGCATCAATGATGCCATCTTTTACCTGAATGATTTGCTGAAAGACGTGACTTTGGTGGATAAGGCGCAACGCGCCCGGATACAGCCGTCTTACCAATCATTTGCTTTCAATGAACTGTGCCAACAGTTGATAAAACGAATCAATCGCGAAGTCAGCGACGCCTCACGCCTACAATTTCATTTTTTGCCGGAACTGAAAACGGCCGTTCAAACTGACTTTAACTTGCTAGAACAAATTGTGAATCACCTGATTTCCAACGCGCTCAAATATTCTGCCGAAGAAACGGATGTGCATGTCCATTTTTGGGTGGATGGCACGCAAATCTGCCTTGAAGTTCGTGACAGCGGCATTGGCATTCCCCTGGCTGAACAAGCCAAAGTGTGTGATCTTTTCTATCGTGGCAGCAACGTGGATGAGCGGCGCGGTTTGGGGCTGGGGCTTTTTATCGTGCAGGCCATCATCCAACTCATGCAAGGTTCCCTGCATTTGTCTAGCAAAGGCAACGGGCAGGGCGCTGTGTTTGAAGTCTCTCTGCCCCTGGCCAGCGAGTTTGAAGGCGCTGTCGCTCAAACCGCAAGCTAAATGATGATTGCCAGCATTTTCTGAGCAGCTAACCCTAGCGTGAGAACACGCCGGTAGGATAGCAACCTAACTGCTGCTCGGCGGCAGCAGCTTCTAATTCCTCGAAATAATCGAAAAGCGCATCATCCGGCGGGTACCGTTTGGATTCGGCCCAGCCGCCAGCGACCAGCTCCGCATTAACCAGCACTTCGTCCACGTACACGTAGCGCAGCAGCCGATCATAGCGATCGGTATTGTTGGTGTCTTGCACCAGGCGTACGGTCGCCCCTTCGACAAAGGCGGCGTTGGCCTGGGTGGCTTCGCTGTAGCAGGCTTCGTCCCGCTCTGGGGTGTCGATGCCGATGTAGCGCACGCGGTAGGAACGGCCGTCTATCAGCACATTGATCGTATCGCCATCAATTATGTCGGTGACAACGGCCGTTTCGCTGGGTGCGTCTGGCAGTTGGGGGGCATCGGCGGCCAGCAAATCGGTGCTGGCCGCGGGCGGCAGCAAATCACAGGCGGTCAGCAGCAGAATCGCCCAGCCCAGCCAGAAAAATCGAGCAGTTGTTGGTTTGTTCATAGCGTTTTCTCGTTAAGGTTGATTTGTAAGCCCAGTGCCTGAGCCACGCGGCGGCAATTTTCCTCGATTGAATGACGGCCGTCTACGACCAAACAGTTGAGCTGGCGTACGGCCGTTTCTTGCCTGATCCAATTCGCATAGGCAATGTCCCGCTGCATCCAATTTTCAAACGCCTGGGCTGGCTGGGTGCAATCTTGCAACACGTCGTGAATCCAGGGGCGCTGGGCGTAATGGTGGCGCTGGAAGGTAGCGGTGGGCACCAACCAGATCGCTTGTGCCGGGCGAGACAGATAGGGGAATACGGCCGTAGGCATCAAGGCAGAGCCTTCTACCAAAATCTTTTGCTTGGCTGGGAGCTGGCGCAAATCGGCCAGAATCAGCTGGAACTGTTCTTCCTGGTAGACAATCTCCGTGCGCAGCTGCTCGGCTACGGGGCGCAGCCACAGCTCATCGCAGGAAAGCTGGTGCAGTTGGTGAATGGTGGGGGCAGATTCGGCCGTCACTTGCGCTTGCTGACGCTCAAATTCCGTGTCGCAATGGTAAAGGTGCAGATCAAATTGCTCCGCCAATTGGTGGGCAATGCTGCTTTTGCCTGCGCAGGGGGAGCCACCTAGCCAATAAATGTGGTCAAAGTTCGGGATCATCGGTCACCGTGGGGTCGAGCGTCTGCAAAAAAGCGCGGATGTCTGGGGCGAGGGGGGCCGTGAGGGTAAGCGGCCGTTTCTCATGCGGATGCCAGATGGTGGTTTGGGCGCAGTGTAGGGCATGGCGCGGCAGTGGTGCGTCGTCGCTGCTTTTGTCTTCACACCAGGCCAGATAGTCGGCGTCGCTCATGGTGTAAAGTCGGTCGCCCACAATGGGACGGCCCAGCGCCGCCAGATGGACGCGCAGCTGGTGGGTGCGTCCGGTTTTGGGGTTGAGGCGAACAAGGGCATGGTGGGGTGGAAACGGCCGTACCAATTCCACCAACGTTTGTGCCGGTTTGCCCTCAGCCATAACGCCGTAGCGATAAACGCCCTCGGCGCTGGACAGGCGGCCAATGGGCAGGTCCACTTCGCGGCTTTGCCACTCGGGAATGCCGTGGATAACGGCCAGGTATGTTTTTTGCACAGTGCGTTCGGCAAATTGGGTTTGCACGGCGCGCAGCGTGTCGGCGTCCCGCGCCAGCAGCACAATGCCGGAGGTGTCGCGGTCCAGCCGGTTGATCAGCGTGGCTTCAGGGTAGGGGGGCGTGTGGTTGTGGCGCAGTTGGTAAACGAGGTTGGCTTTGATGAAACGGCCGTGTCCATGCACCTTCAAATTACCCGGCTTGTTCACCGCCAGCAGCCACTCATCTTCGTATAAAACCTCATAATCCAGGTTCACGTCTGGCATCGGTGGGTCAGGCAAATCACAGGCAATGACGTCTCCCTGGCGCACAATTTGCTGGGGCGTAGTGATGGGACGGCCGTTGCAGGTCACTTCTCCCGCTTCAATGCGCGCCTGCCAAACCTCGCTTGTCTGGTAGGTGAAGCGGCCTGCCAGATACGTGAGCAGGGGTTTTTGGTGAAATACGGCCGTAACCTTCGACGAAACAATCATACAAAACAAAACGCCCGACACATCTCATCGGGCGTCTAAATATGCATCGCAAAAGTCGCAGAGAACGCGGAGTTTATATTTTTTCTCTGCGTTCTCCGCGACCTCCGCGGTTAAATTCTAAAACAAGACAGAAGCCAACTCAGCACGATACGTCTGCGTTAGATCATCATCGTCACCCAGCAAGGCAAACATGGCGACCATCACCTGACGTGCCTCGCCGTATCGTTTATCCTGGCGCAGCACGTCCAGCAAGCCATCCAGCGCCGCCGCCAGATTGCCGCGGCTAATCAGCCGAGCGGCTTGCCGGTACTGAACTTCCAACTCGGGCAGTTCGTCTTCCTCCGTCAAATCTTCGGCAATCAGGCAAAGATAGTTGGCCAGCGGCAGCAGCTTTTCTGCTTCAACCAACTCCTGGCCATCTTTAACACTTTTCAGGTAATCGCGCGCTTCGCACCCTTCGCCCTGGGCCAGCAGCGATTTGGCCAGGTTGAGCGCCAGATCGGATCGGGCGGGATATTCTTCGATGAGATCACGCAGCATTTGTTCCGCTTTTACCCAGTGGCGGGTGCCTAGCAAGCTTTGGGCATCATGCAACGCTTCATCCAATTCCGTGGGAATTAGCTTCTGAATGAACTGGCGAATTTTAGGTTCTGGCTGCACGCCGATAAATTCATCAGCGACATCACCATCGACAAAGGCCAATACGGCCGGAATGCTTTGTACCCGGTACTGCATGGACAGGTTTGGGTTGTTATCTACATTGACTTTGGCCAATACAAAATTCAGGCTGGGGTCAGCAGCCAGTCGCTCCAAAATGGGGCTTAACATACGACAAGGCCCACACCAGGGGGCCCAAAAATCAACGATGACTGGCAGTTCTTCGGACTGTTCCAGCACATCCTCAATAAAAGTTTCTTCGTTTACGTCGATAATCACAGCTTAACCTCGTTGAGTGGTCTTAGTAAACCACAGAAAACGGCTTGACGCTTTGCGATGTTTTCTGTGGTTTGCTTAAAGTCATTTTAGCATGAAGCCATTGAATATGACAGTGAGCGAAAAGTAAAAAGTGGCAAGCAGCAGGTGGTAGATGACAACGATAACTTGCCATCTGCACCTAGCAAACTTGCCACTCGAAAACTTGCCAATTGGCAAACAGGTTACTCAGGCCGTGCCTGTAAAGTCACCTCGATTGTTTGCGGCTCGCCTTCCCGGATGATTTCCAGGGTAACGGTCTGGCCAATACTGGTTTGGCGCACGATGTAAGTGAGCAAATCTTCAAAGTTGTCAATCACCTGATCATTCATCTTGGTGATGACATCGCCACCAATAACCGCGCCGAGCCCGTTGATGGTAATTTGCTCGTCGCTGCCACGCAGGCCAGCCTCAGCGGCGGGGCTACCTTCGATAACCTGGAAGACGAGTACCCCATTTTGCTCTACGGGCAGATCCATGGCGCGGGCCAGATCGTCGTCTAGCGTGGTGCCAGAGATGCCCAACCAGGGGTAGACAATTTCACCATTTTCGATGAGCTGCGGCACAACCTGGGTCACAATATTGGACGGCACAACGTAGCTGATGCCGCCAAAGCTGGGCGTGGCACCCAGCGTGAGGCCATTGGTTTGAATGGCGGTATTAACGCCGATGACTTCACCGCTTAGGTTGAGCAGGGGGCCACCAGAGTTGCCAGGGTTAATCGCGGTATCTGTCTGGATGATTTCTGGAATGGTGAAGGTGCCGCCGTTGGGGGCGCTGGCTCCGCTGGGCAGGGAGCGGCCCAAGCCAGAGATGATGCCAGTCGTCATAGAGCCTGCCAACCCAAACGGATTGCCGATAGCGGCAACCAGTTGGCCAACTTGCAGCTCATCAGAGTTGCCAATGGTGACGGGGTGCAGGCGATCGGGATCGACGTCTACTTTGATGACGGCCAGATCGGAGCCGGGGTCGGTGCCGATAACTTCGGCCTCGGCTTCGGTGTCATCGGAGAAGACGACGGTGACGCGGATGGCGTTGGCGACAACATGATTATTGGTGATGATGTGGCCTTCGGTATCGTAGACAAAGCCGGAGCCCTGGCCTTGCTGGGGGATGTCTTGGAGTTCCTGGTGAAAATCATCAGGAAGTTCAAGCGGTTGGTCGTCTGGGTTGTCTGGATCCGGGATGATTTCAATGGGCATTGTGAACGTGCTGTTCCCTTCAGCCAGAACTTGAATGTTCACCACGGAGTCGTTGAGCTGGTTGTACAGGTCAATATAGGTTTGGGTGGTGACGATGTCGGCGGTAACGTCTTGCGCGACTTCCTCTACGGCGACGTCGCTCTGGGCCGAGGTGTTAACAATCCCGCTGTCGGTGCTGGTTTCGTTAGAAACGGCCGTATCGTTTGCAGTGGGTGCGGCGGTGGCGTTGCCGCAGGCCGCAAGCATGAGGCCAAATAAGGCCAGAAAGGTGAGTAAAAGGGTTGTTCTTTTCACGGAAAAAAACCTCCAAAGGGTTAATGGCTTAATTTTACAGTGTGATTGTGGCACAGAGTTGTAAAAAAAGGATAAACGCGACCTAAACTGCGTATGAGAATCCAGGTGGGCGGGTTGCCATTTTGTTTGTAAGAGAATTGGATATGATTGTACCCGTGGTTACGCTAAAAAGATACTCTTACGGCCGTTTCTTTCGCATACTTTGGGCTATCCTGTTCCCCTTTACCCTGTTCATGTTGGGGCTGGTTTGGGCAGTCTGGCCAGACCGCAGTTATGGCTGGCTGCTGGTGGTGGAGAGCTTTATTTTGCTCTACAGCTTTTATGCGGGCTGGTCGCTGGTGGCTACCTACGGCTCGGTTGAACTAACGGCCACCGAGGTGATCATTCGCCAGTTTGGTCGGACGATCACGCTGCCCTGCGAAGCGATTCAGTCAGTGAAGCGCAACGAAATGGCGCTCATCATCAAGAGTAATGACCGCACAGTTTTTCTGGAGCGGCACATCAGCGATGTGGCTGATTTGATGGGGGAGTTGAGGCAGCGTGCGCCAGCGCTGCATGTGGATCAGCAGGCGCTGATTCGCCAACCGCTGCCGCAAACGTTTAACGGCCGTTTGCGAGCCTTCCTCTTTAGCCTGGGTATTAGTTTGCTTTGTTTGCTGGTCGGTGGGGGCATCATCTGGAGCGCCTTTGATGAAACTGGCTTCCAACTGGTTTTGATGTTCTTTTTTGGCCTGTGGCCCCTGCTGGTTAGCGGCCTGTTTTTGTATTTGAGCTTCTATTTCACCTGGCGGCTCACACTGCTGCCAGACAAAATTGTCATTCGTTTTCCCTTTCACAAGCAGGAAATTCCGGTTGAGCAGTTGGCCTCTTTGCGACTGCTAACGGTGCAAAGCAACCGTTCCCCGGAGCCAACGCTGCTGCTGGCGCTGACGCTGGCAGACGGCCGTTCCCGGCGCATCAGCCAGACCGAAATGCCCATTCCCATCCCGCAGCTGTTGGAGATGATGGTGCATCATTATCAGCTGCCGCTCGGCTATGAGAAGGAAGCGGCGCAGGTGCATCATACGGAGTTTGGTGCGGGGTCAAGACGGCCGTTTGCCCATTATCTCAACGGTGAGAGCCGCGTTCAGGTGCGGTCAATTGAGGAGATTTGCCAATGGTTGCAGCAGTGTGAATACGTGCGCGATATGGAGCTGTTCAACCAGCGCGACGTTTGGCAGCATCCCGGTGAATTTGAATCGCTGCGCAAGGGGGATTGTGAAGATCATGCCCTGTGGGCGTGGCGCAAGCTAAAAGAGCTCGACATTCCCGCTGAATTTGTGGTGGGGCGCACGGAGTGGGGCGAAAATGCGGTTGGGGTGCATGCCTGGGTGCTGTATGAGGAGAACGGCCGTACGTACCTTCTGGAAACCACCAACAAAAAACAGCTCATCTACCCGCTGGAAGCCATCCAGAAGCGCTACCAGCCCTGGTTTAGCGTGGATGCTGCCAGCCAGACGTATCGGTTTTCCCCTGTAGCCGCCCGCCAAAATAACGGCCGTGTTTCGTAAAGTAAGCCTGAATTTTGGCTATTCCTGATGGGTTACGCGCGGATGTGGAATTTCTACCTGGATAAACAGGCCGCCCTCTGCCAAATTCTGAAAATGCAGCCGTCCGCCCAGCAAAGCCACACGCTCGCTGATGCCCAATAGGCCAAAATGGCCGCTTTCCCCCAGCTCTCCCAAGTTAAAACTGTTTTGCACGCCGACTCCGTTGTCGGCAATAGAGACCAGCAGCATCCGGGGCGAGGTGTGCTTTAAGCTAATTTCGGCACAGCTGGCATCCGCATGTTTGCGAATATTGTTCAGCCCTTCCTGCACAATGCGAAAAATAGAAAGCTCGATCTCTTCTGGTAAACGGCCAAATTTATCGTCAATTTCCAGCTTCACCTCAATTCCGGTGCGGCTGCTCCAATCGTGCAAATAGGAGGTGAGCGCTGCGCCTAAGCCCAGGCTGTCAATGGTTGGCGGGCGTAAATTCCGGCAAATGCGGCGTAAATCCTCCACCAGTGTACGGATGTCACTGCGAATATCCTCCAGTTCAGGCGCAATGGACGGGCCTTGCAGCGCTTTGGAAACCATATCCTCCAGTTCATAGTTCAGGCTCAATAAATCCTGAATCATTTGGTCGTGCAATTCACGAGCCAGATGCTTGCGCTCCTGCTCGCGCTCGGTAAGCAAGCGGCGCTGGGCGTCTTGCAAGGCCAGGTTGGCGCTGTCCAGCGCTTTTACCTGATCCGCCAACTGCTCCACCAACTGCCGGTTCAGGCTGTCTTGCGCTGCCAGATCGCGGCGCAGCAAAATTTGGTTGTGCCGCAGCGTTTCGGCCTGTTTTCGCGCCCGATAGTAGCTATCCAATGCCCAGATCACCGGCGTGCGCTGCTGCCGATCGGCCGTACCTACCAGCCCGGCCACAATATGCTCCCGGTTGGCGGCATCCGTGCGATAGTTGTCAACCAGCTTTCCCTGACGCAGCACAATGATGCGGTCCGTAACGGCAAACAAATGGTCCAGATTTGGGCTGCTGAAAAGCACGCCGATCTGCTTCTTTTGCCATTCCCGAATTAAATCAAGCAGTCGTTCCTGGTAGGGCAGACTCAGCAGCGAGCTGGGGTCGTCTACCAAAATAATTTGAGACGGCCGTGACATGACCTGAGCCAAAGCCACCATCTGGCGTCGCTCACTGGAAAGATTGCCTGCCTGCTCATGCAAAGAGGGCAGCCGTACGTCCAGCGAGTGCAGCAAACGGGCGGCCTCTTTGTCCATTTTGCGCTGGTTGGGAATCTGCACAACTTTGCCTAGAATCGGCCAGCAAATTTCGTTGCCCAGAAAAATATTGCTGGTCACGTCCAGCCGTTCGGCTAATTGCGGTTCCTGGTGAATGACATTGATGCCGTATGAACTGGCCCTGAACGGCCATTGTAAGGGCTTTTCCTGGAAGAAAATGGAGCCGGAATCGGGTGATTGCAGGCCAGCCAAAATTTCGATCAGCACGGATTTGCCCGCGCCACTGCGGCCTGCCAAACCCACCACTTCACCGGGGCGAATTTCC
The DNA here is from genome assembly GCA_020634565.1 of Ardenticatenaceae bacterium. Taxonomy (GTDB): domain Bacteria; phylum Chloroflexota; class Anaerolineae; order Promineifilales; family Promineifilaceae; genus Leptofilum. Next base: position 26,334 of record JACKBN010000017.1, on the reverse strand, counting down.
AGGCTCAAATTTTGCAGGGCTGCCAGGCTGCCGTACTGTTTGGAGATGCCAATTGCGCGTAAGAGTGGTTGGGAAGCCATTAACCTACCGCATCTTGAATAATTTGGCGCAGGGTAGCCGCGTCCAAATCTTTCTTGTCTAAAAATGCCGTGGCTCCCGCTTCTAACCCACGACGGTGAAATTCCCGATCGGGATAGGCGCTGATGAGAACCACGCGCGAAGTCGGCAGCTTGGCCTTGATGCGCCTGGTGCAAATAATGCCATCCTCATCCGCCAAAACGACATCCACAAAGGAAAGCCAGGGCACTACTTTTTCGGCCAGATGCAGTGCTTCGGCCATGTTGCCCGCTTCATAAATCATGGCGTTGGGCTGCACCTTGCCGATCATGCGGCGCAGCTGGCTGCGGTACCGTTTGTTGTCGTCCACCACCAGAATGGAGGTTTGGAGGCCCACAGGCAGCTGAATTGGCTCTGGCTCTTGTGGCGTGCGCAGGCCGGAATGGGCAATGAGTTCAGGGTGCTCGTGGACAAAGCTGGCGGCCGCCAACCGGTTTTGTACGCCAAGTTGGCGATACAGGCGGGTAAGGTGGTTTTCAATGGTTTTGATGCTGAGATTCAGCTCGGAGGCAATGGTGCGATTGTCTGATCCCTCGTGCAGAAGGCGCAGGATGTCTCGTTGGCGGCCCGAAAGTTGCGGCAGGTTGTTGTTGGCTTGCTGGGGCTTGAGCAGTTTGTCGAGCAGGGTGCTGGATATCCAGCGCTCGCCAGCCAAAACGCGGGTGACCGCCAGTCTCAAATCATTGAGGGGTTGATCTTTGAGGTGATAGCCGTTGACGCCTGCGCTTAACAAGCCTTGCACGTAAATATCATCATCATAGGCGCTGACCACCAAAATGTAGAGCTTGGGGTAACGGGCTCGAATCCATCTGATGGTGGAGATGGGCTCAAAATCTGGCATGGTGACGTCAATCAATAGACAGGCCGGCTGTAACTGTTCCAGGGCCTTGATTAACGCGTTGCCGTCGCCGACTTCCCCCACAATCTCCAGATTTGGTAGATCTTCCAGGGCGGTGCGAATGCCAGTACGGACAACAGCATGGTCATCTGCCAAAAGCACGCTTGCTGTTTGCATTTGATTATTATGCCATTGGAACTTGTTTATGCCTACTGCCAGAACTCTCACCTTGATAGGGGGGAATCCCCTAATAAGTAAGGGGGAATCCCTCATAGGATGAGAGGGAGATGAGGGTGTACAGTCTTTTTTTGTTCAGATTTAATACAAGCAACCAACATTTTTTGGCTAATTCGCCCAAATTAAAGGAGGAAGGAATGAAATCCAAATATAGCAAGTTTTGGTTGTTGCTTACGGCCGTTCTGGCCTTGTTTGTATTAATTAGCTGTGGCGGTGGTGAGACAGAAGAACCGGCCGCTTCAACAGACGAGACAGACGCTCCGGCAGCAGAAACCACCGAAGAAGAAGCAATGGACAGCGAAACCATCAAGGTAGGGCTTTCGTTTTCTGATTTTGCTACTGAGCGGTGGAAGAATGAAGAAGTGTTGATGCGCGGCTTATTGGAAGACAAGGGGTATGAGGTCTTGTCGCAGGAAGCCAACCATGATGTAAAGCTGCAAATTGACCAGATTGACAACATGGTAAGCCAGGGTGTGAAAGGTTTGATTGTGGTCGCTGAAGATGGTGATGCTTTGGCCACCGCCATTGATAATGCCGCTCAGGCCGGTGTGGTTGTTTTGGCATATGACCGCCTCATCAAATCGCCGAATATTGCCGCTTACCTCTCCTTCAATAACGTAGAAGTGGGTCGGCAGCAGGCATTGGGCGTTATGGAAGCGCTGGACATCGAGAATTGGGATGTTGATGCCAATGGACCGGCTCGCGTTGTGAAGCTGGGCGGTAGCCCCACCGACAACAATGCCATCCTTTTCCGTCAGGGTCAGGATGAAATTGTGGAACCCTATGTTGAAGAAGGCAAGATTGAAATCGTCGCTGACCAGTGGGTAGACAACTGGGATGCTGCCAATGCCTTAAAGATCATGGAAAACATCTTGGTGGCGGCTGGCAATGATATTGACGCTGTGGTTGCTTCTAATGATGGTACCGCTTTGGGCGCGCTGCAAGCCATGAAAGCCCAGGGTTTGGCCGGGTCCGTACCGATTTCTGGTCAGGATGCTACGGCTGATGGTGTGAACAGCATCGTTAAGGGTGAACTCACCGTCTCCATTCTCAAAGACATTCGTGACCTGTCGCCGCTGGCGGTGGACATCCTGGATCAGCTGATCAAGGGTGAAACGGTGGAAGGGCTGCAAAGCTACACAATGGCCGAGCTCACCAATGATTCTTCGCAACAGGGCGAGGTGGAATGCTACTTCCTGCCCGTAGCTCAGGTCAATGTAGACAATGCCTACGATCTGGTTGTGGCCAGTGAATTCCAATCCTACGATGATGTTTATCGGGATATTCCTGAGGGTGATCGCCCAGAACGGCCGTAATCACCTCATCTCTTAGTTAAACTACCCGGCCCCCGCTTTTGAGTAGGGGCCGGGTTTTGTTGATTCTGTCGTTAGAAAAATCTTGGCGTGGAGGAGAATTTCGTGAGCGATGATATCATCCTCGATATACAAAACGTGACCAAAGAATTCCCCGGGGTCACTGCCCTGAACGACGTGTCCATTCAAATCAAGCGCGGCGAAATTCATGGTTTGTGCGGTGAAAACGGTGCTGGTAAATCCACACTCATGAAAATATTGTCTGGTGTGTATCCCTTCGGCACGTACAGCGGTGGCGTTCTTTACAATGGCAAAGAATTAAGACTGGAGCACAGCGCCATTCGTCAGGCCACGGATTTAGGCATTGCTATTGTCCACCAGGAATTAACCCTGGTGCCTAGCATGACGGTGGGCGAGAACGTTTTTTTGGGCAAAGAGCCCACAGAAAGAGGGACCATCAATTGGAATCAGGTGTACGCCGACACCCGGGAAATTTTGCAGCGTTACAAGCTGGACGTCTCAGCACGGGCAGTGGTGCAAGATTTGGGCGTGGGCAAAATGCAGATGGTAGAAATTGCCAAAGCCCTATCTGAAAATGCCCAGGTGCTGATTTTAGATGAGCCAACCAGCGCCCTTACCGAAGCCGAAATTGACAAGTTGATGGAAATTCTCGGCATTTTGAAGTCGCATGGGGTTACCTGCATTTACATCACCCACAAGCTGAAGGAATTTTTCCGTATAACGGATAACGTAACGGTCCTACGTGATGGCGAGAAAGTGGTTACCTTGCCCACCAGCGAATTGACGGAAGAGCGGCTGGTTAATTACATGGTCGGCCGTCAAATGAAGGAGCGCTTTCCCAAAGGCAATCGCCAGCCGGGCGAGGTCATGTTTGAGGTGAAAGAACTGCACGCGGTTGACCCCAATAATTCTGAACGCAGCGTGGTCAATGGGGCCAGCTTTGCTTTGCGCCGTGGTGAAATTTTGGGCATCGCGGGGCTGATGGGTTCCGGGCGGACTGAGTTGGTCACCACGATTTTTGGTGAGTATGGCAAAGTGACCGGGGGCGAAATAACTTTAGAAGGCAAGCCTTTAGAAATAAGTAGTGCGCGTGATGCTATCCGGCATGGTATTAGCCTGGTTCCCGAAGATCGCAAGAAGCAGGGGCTGGTTTTGATTAAGTCGATTTTGGAAAATATCTCCTTGCCGAATCTAAATCAGTTTGCCAGATTTTTTAGCCTGGATAAGGATTCTGAGCTGGATGCCAGCATGAAGCAGGCAAAAAATCTGGCTATCAAGGCGCCAAACCTGCAGGTGCAGTGTGATTCGCTTTCTGGGGGAAACCAGCAAAAAGTGGTCATTGCCAAATGGTTGATGTCCCAGCCCAAGATTTTGATTATGGATGACCCAACCAGAGGTGTGGACGTTGGCGCAAAATACGAAATCTACAAATTAATGAATGAACTCGCTGAAAAAGGCGTTTCGATAATTATGATCTCCAGCGAATTGGAAGAGGTGCTGGGGATGAGCGACAGCATTATGGTGATGCATGAGGGCCGTTCGAACGGCACATTGGCTGTTGCTGAGGCCACGCAGGAAAAAATCATGGCGCTGGCTACCAATATTGCCTGATCCTGAAGAAAGGAGATCTTGGATGAAACTAGCTGTTCCTACGCAAGATAAATCAGCGGAATCGCGCTCTAGTTTAGGGAGTATGTTCCGTCAAAACATTCAAACCTATGCCATTATTTTGGCGTTGGTGTTTATCTGGATATTTTTTGCCTTTTTGACAGACGGCCGTTACCTGAGCCCGCAAAACTTTTCTAACCTGTTCCGCCAGATGACCGTGACCGCGTTTATGGGCATCGGCATGGTTCTGGTGATTGTTACCGGCAACATTGACCTCTCGGTGGGGAAGCTGGCGGGTTTTGTTTCGGTGGTGGTTGCCTATTTCCAGGCCGAAATCTGGACAGGCATCATTCCCGACATGCCCATAGTAGCTGCTACCCTGTCCGTTTTTATTGGCCTGGCGGTTGGCTCCCTCTGGGGTGTGGTGCAAGGGTACATCATCGCCCATCTCAACGTGCCATCCTTTATTGTGACCCTGGGCAGCATGTTCATTTTGAACGGCGCAATCCTGTTGGTGACGCAAGGCAAAACCATTCCGGCTAACCAGCCCGGCATTGCTTACATTGCTCAAGGCTATCTGAGCACCTGGGGTGGGTGGATCCTGGCTGGGCTGATTGTGGTGGCGCTTTATTTCACCACCTTCCGTGGCCGCCAGCGGAAAAAATCGCATGGTTTTGACCTCTCCAGCGTCTATCTGGATTATGGCCTGACCACTTTTTTTGCTTTGCTGGTTGTAGGCTACGTTTTTATCGTTAACCGGTACAATGGGGTGCAAATTCCGGTGCTGCTGCTGGCTATCGCTTCGGTCATTTTGTCTTACATGGCGATGAATACGCGGTTTGGCCGGTATGCCTACGCCATTGGGGGCAATCGGGAAGCGGCGCGGCTGTCTGGCATTAACATTCGCAACAACATTTTCCTGGTCTTTGTGCTGATGGGCTTCCTCTGTGGCGTAGCAGGTGTGGTGTTGGCCTCTTATGTGGGTTATGGAACAATTGCGGCCGGGCAAGGGTATGAGTTGGACGCGATTGCGGCGGCTATCCTCGGTGGCACCTCTACGTTAGGCGGTGTCGGCACCGTTTGGGGGGCGCTGATTGGTGCGTTGATCATGTCCAGCCTGTCTAACGGTTTGCAGCTGCTGAACGTGGCCCCCTCCTGGCAGTATCTGCTAAAGGGCCTGGTTTTGGTTCTAGCTGTGTATGCCGATGTGACTTTCAAGAAAAAGAGATAGTTTCTGGTTGAAGCAGCGCATGGTTTTTTAAGGAAACGGCCGTGTTACCCAAATTGAGCTGGCTGGCATTATTCACCCTCATTTTCATCCTGGCGGCCTGCGCCAGCCCTCGTGTGGAGGCGGATACCTCGCTCAATGAAACCGAAGGGATGATCACCGTTTTACTGCCGGACAGCATTTCATCGGCCCGGTGGGAAAATGATGATCGGCGGTATTTTGAGCAGGCTTTTGAAGCGGCGGGCGTTTCGTACAATATCTTAAATGCCAATGGCGATGCCCGTCTCCAGCAGACCCAGGCAGAGCAAGCCATTACCAATGGCGCCAAAGTGCTGCTCATTACCAACCTCGACAGCGGGTCCGGCTCGGCCATCATTGCCCAGGCCCGGGAGGCTGGCGTCATTGTCATTGACTACGATCGCCTGACCATTGAAGGGCCGGGCGCTGATTTATACGTCTCCTTTGACAATGTGGCCGTTGGCCGCTTGATGACCGAAACGCTGGAGCCCATCATCAACGGCCTGGCGGCAGATCCCAAACGAATCATCCAGCTGAACGGTTCGCCCACCGATAACAATGCAACCCTGTTTCGGGAAGGCTACTACTCGGTGGCCAAACCATATTACGAATCGGGGGCGTGGCTGCTGGTGAGTGACCAGGCCGTACCTGATTGGGATTACCAGCAGGCGCTGGTGGTGGTGGAGCAGATTTTAACGGCGACCAACGGTGATATTGATGCGGCCATCGTGGGTAATGATCGGCTGGCTAACTCCGTGATTGCTGCGTTGAAAACCCAGGGGCTCGCGCCCATTCCGCTCAGCGGGCAAGATGCCACGGTGGGCAGCATTCAGAACATCCTGGCTGGCTGGCAAACGATGACGGTGTACAAACCGATTCAACTCCAGGCGGAAGCGGCGGCTCAGGCGGCGATTGCCTTGCTGCAAGGTGAAGATCCGGCCAGCTTGACCAATGAAACCATTTTCAACGGCCAGAACGATATTCCGTTTATTAAGCTGACGCCGCTGGCGGTAACGGCCGAAAATATTTCCCAAACCGTCATTGCTGATGGGTTTCGCAGTTGGGAAGAAATTTGTGTGGGCGAGTATGCGCAGTATTGCCCGCCCAGCCAGTAGCCGGGAAGAAATAGTTGCCTCAGAATGGGTTCCCTCTTACCATTTGGCTGAAAATTCCTGTGTTTGTCCGTTGTAACAAAAACGGCCGAATCCAAAGAGCAAACCTGTGAAAGAAAGCATCCCATCCCTGGACGCCCCACCACCTGCGCCGGGAACGTCATTGTCCACTGTGGACTACATCCGCAACTATCTGCTGAGATTGCGTTCTGGCGAAATTGGCTCCTGGCCCATGATTTTGGGGCTGATTGTCATTGCCCTCATCTTTCAGTCGCAAAACCAAAATTTTCTTACTGCCCGCAACTTTGTGAACCTCATTGTCCAGATGGCTGGCTACACCGTGATTGCGATTGGTGTGGTTTACGTGCTGCTAGTGGGCGAAATTGATTTGTCCATTGGGTACGTAAGCGCGGTAGCGGCGGTGTTTATGGTGCTGCAACTGCAAGATCCGCCCGGTTGGCCCTGGTATGCGGCCGTTTCTGTGGCGCTCATGTTGGCAGCAACGATTGGCATTTTGCACGGCCTCATTATTACCACGTTTCAGGTGCCCTCGTTCATCGTCTCGCTGGCGGCGCTCATTGCCTGGAACGGCACCGTGCTGCTTCTCATTGGCACTTCAGGTACCGTCATCATTCAAGATAATGTGATCGTAGGCATTGCCAACCACTTTCTTGAGCCAGCCTTGGGTTGGTTGGTTGGCATTGTTACCATCGTGATATTTGCGTTTTATCAGATTCAGCATTGGGTGGTGCGCCGCCGCCAGAGGCTGGTTGATGTGCCAGGCATCATTGTTTTGATGCGGATTGTGCTTCTGGCTGGCCTGGCCAGCGGGGTGGTTTTTATTTGCAATCAGGATCGCGGTGTGCCGTTTGTGGGCGTGTTGCTGCTCATTTTGCTCACTGGCTTCACGGTTTTGGCCACCAAAACCCGCTTTGGTCGCTACGTGTACGCCATTGGCGACAATAAAATCGCGGCGCGACGCGCAGGCATTGACGTGAAGCGCGTGCTGATCACCGTCTTCATGATTTCCAGCCTGATGGCGGGCGCTGGGGGCATTGTGCTGGCTTCGCGGTTGCGGTCGGTGGATACGGCCGCTGGTGGGGGCAACTTACTGCTAAACTCCATTGCGGCGGCGGTGATCGGCGGCACCAGCCTGTTTGGCGGCAGCGGCCGCGTGCCCAATGTGCTATTGGGCGCGTTGGTCATCGCCAGCGTGGAAAACGGGATGGGTTTGCTGCGCTTGGACGCGGGCGTGCAGTTTATTATTACGGGGTTTGTCTTGTTGATGGCTGTACTGGTGGATGCAGTGTCTCGCCAAAATCGCAGGCAGCCCGTGCAATCCTGATTTAGAAAAAAAGGGAGTGGCCTAAATGCGCCACTCCCTTTTTGTTTAGGAAGGCGAGGTGCCTGCCGGGGGGATTTTAGGTAGGGGTGCCTGGCGCGCCGGCCGTTTCGGTAAGGCTGGTTTGGCCGGGTGCATGACTTCAGCTATCACTTCACTCACTTTCTCCACCAGCACAAACTCAAGGTCTTGGCGCAGCCGTTCGGGAATGTTTTCCAGGTCCCGCTCGTTTTTCTTGGGCAGGATGAACTTTTTGATGCCGGCGCGCCGGGCGGCCAGCGCCTTTTCGCGAATGCCGCCAACCGGCAGCACTCGGCCCCGCAGGGTGATTTCGCCGGTCATGCTCACGTCGCGGTAAATCGGCCGTTTGGTGAAAGCAGAGATGAGCGCCGAGGTGAGCGTGACGCCCGCCGACGGGCCATCTTTGGGCACGGCCCCTTCGGGCAGGTGGATGTGGATGTCGGTTTTCTCAAACCGCTCGCTGTCGATGCCCAGCGCCTCGGCCTGGCTGCGCGTGTAGGTGAGGGCAGCGCGGGCGCTTTCCTGCATCACGTCGCCCAACTGGCCGGTGAGCGTCAGGTTGCCTTTGCCGGGCATCAGGTTCACTTCGATGAACAGGATGTCGCCCCCGGCGGCGGTCCAGGCAGCGCCAGTGGCAATGCCCACCTGGTCTTCGTCTTGCAGCATTTCCTGGCTGAAGCGAGGCGGACCGAGTAAATCTTCAACTGTTTTGCCGTCGATTTGGGTGGGATACGGCCGTTCTTCCGCCACATCCCGCGCAATTTTACGGCACACATTGGCCACCTCGCGCTCCAAATTACGCACGCCCGCTTCTTGCGTGTACTCACGAATGACCGTTTGTAGCCCCTCATCCGTGAATTCCAGGTCCAGGTTGTCCAGACCATGCGCTTCTAGCTGTTGATTCACCAAAAACTGGCGGCAAATCTCTAGCTTTTCTTCTTCCAGATAGCCAGAAAACTCGATGATTTCCATGCGGTCTTGCAGCGCAGGCGGGATTGTGTCCAGGTAGTTGGCCGTGGTAATGAATAAAATCTGCGATAAATCGTAGTCCAAATCCAGATAGTGGTCGGCGAAGCTGTAATTTTGTTCGGGGTCCAGCACCTCCAATAAGGCGGCCGAGGGGTCGCCGCGGAAGTCGTTGCCCAGCTTGTCGATCTCGTCCAGCATGAACAGGGGATTACGCGTACCGGCTCGTTTCATGGCCTGGATGATGCGGCCGGGCAGCGCGCCAATGTAGGTGCGGCGATGGCCACGAATTTCAGCCTCGTCGCGCACGCCGCCCAGGCTAATGCGTACAAATTCTCGCCCTAGCGCGTTGGCAATGGAACGGCCGATTGACGTTTTGCCGGTTCCAGGTGGCCCCACAAAGCACAAAATCGGGCTGCGCATCTTGTCTGAGGCAATCTTTTTAACGGCAATAAATTCCAGAATGCGGTCCTTAACTTTTTCCAGACCATAATGATCGTTGTCCAGCACTTCGGCGGCATTGGCCACGTCCAGATTGTCTTCCGACGTTTCCAGCCAGGGCAGCGTCAACACCCAGTCGATATAGGTACGAATGATGCCCACTTCGGGCGACATCGGTGGCATCGCGCCGAGCCGAGCAATCTCTTTGTCTATCTTGGCTCGTACGGTGTCGGGCAGCGGTTTGGCGGCAGCCATTTCGCGCACTTCGGTGATTTCCTGGCTGAACAGGTCGCCTTCGCCCAGTTCGCCCTGAATGACGCGCATTTGTTCACGTAGGAAATGCTCCCGCTGGGAGCGATCCATTTCCTGCTGCACGCGGGAATGAATCTGGTCTTCAAGTTCCAGCACTTCCAGCTCTTTGGCCAGCAGCAGGCTCACCTTTTGCAGCCGTTCGCCCGGATCGAATGTTTCTAGCACATCCTGGCGCATTTCAATGGCGATGTTAAGCGTGGAAGCGACAAAATCGGCCAGCCAGCCCGGCTCGTCGATGTTAATGGCGAAGGTGTAGGCGTCTTCCGGCATGTTGCGGTTGAGCATGACGGTTTTCTCGAACAGGGTGAGGACGGCGCGCATGAGGGCTTCGGTGTTGCGGTCCCATTCCATCGGCTCATAAATGACTTTGGCTTTGACGCGGATGTATGGTTCCCATTGGGTGAACTCTACAATTTCCACGCGGCGGCGGCCCTGGGCCAGGACGCTGGTGCTGTTGTCTGGCATTTTGAGCGCCTTGCCGATGGTGATTTCGGTGCCCAGGCTGTAGATGTCGCTGGCGGTGGGGTCTGGTACGTCGCTGTCGCGCTGGGCGGCAACGACCATGTTTTCGTCGTTGGCGATGGCGGCTTTGACAGCGGCCAGGGAGCGTTCGCGCCCAACAAAGAGGGGCATCACCATTTGGGGAAAGAGGACGATGTCTCGCAGGGGCAGGAAGGCAAGCTCGATGTGGCCATCTTCATCGGCCGTTTCTGTGCGCTGGGGGAAGATTTCATCTTCCAGGCCGGGCATGGCATCGAGTAAATCTGGATACTGGCCGAAGCCAAATTCTTCATCTAATGACATAAAAGTTCCTGTGATTTTACTGTGCTGCAACTTGGTCATTCAATAGCTCGGATTGTAGACTTTCCCACTGATTTAGCAAATCTCCCACCACGACGATGGAGCCGGTGACGCAGATGAGATCGCCGGGTTTGGCTTGCTGCCAGGTAGTGGTGAGGGCGGTGTTCATGTCGGGAACGGCCGTTACCGAAAATCCTAATTCTGCGCCAATATCTGCCAACTCGTCTGGCGTCGCGCTGCGGGGATGGCTGGCGGTGGTCATGGCGGTGTGATAGGCCAGGGGCAGCAAGTCGGCCAGCATGTGGGGCACGTCTTTGTCGGCGGGGGCGCCAAAAATGAGCCAAAGTCGATTGTAGTGGAAGCTGTGGTGCAGCGCGTCGCGCAGCTTGCGGATGGCGTCGGGATTGTGAGCACAGTCTACCAGCAGGGCGGGCGTTTGTGCATCGCCAGGGTGAATGAGGTCCAGGCGACCCGGCCACTTTACGGTGGCCAGCCCTTCTTGCAAAACGGGCAGGGTGAGTTTGGGAAAGGCGGGCTGCACATGTTGCAAGGCAGTCAGGGCGATGGTGGCGTTTTCCAATTGGTGTTCACCACCGAGCGGCAGTTGAAACTGGCTGCCGTCAGGAATGAGTTCTGGAGCGGCGCTGTGACTGATGGTGAGCGTTTGCTGGCCAGGATCGTTGGAATCTGCCCCTGCGTAGGTCCAATCTTGCCCGACGATGGTGAGGTCGCAACCGCGCTCATCGGCAATTTGTTGCAGCTTGGCCAGGGCTTCTGGCTCCTGGTTGGCGGTGACGACGGGGACGCCGGGTTTGATGATGCCGCCTTTTTCGAAGGCGATTTGGGGGAGTGTGTTACCCAGTAGTGCCGTATGGTCCAGACTAAGCCGGGTGATGACGGAGACGAGTGGGGTGATGACGTTGGTGGCGTCCAGGCGCCCGCCCAGCCCCACTTCTACCACGGCAATATCCACGCCGACGTCGGCAAAGTGCAAAAAGGCGATGGCGGTGAGGATTTCAAACCAGGTAATGTCGGGGAATTGATCTTCGAGGGCGCGGATGTTGTTGATTTGTTGGATGAATTTTTGTTGGGAAATACGGCCGTCTGCATCATCTGGTGTTAAAATACGAATCCGCTCACGGAAATCTTGCAGGTGGGGTGAGGTGTAAAGGCCGACGCGGTAGCCCGCAGCGCGCAGCGCATACGCACAGATGGCGGCGGTAGAGCCTTTGCCCTTGGTGCCGGCAATGTGAATGCTGGGAAACTGCGTGTGGGGCTGGCCCAGCGCGTCCATGAGGCGACCCGGACGGGTGTGGTCCAGTTTGCTGGCCATGTACCGGTCCTGTTTTTTGGCCTCAAAGTTGATAAAACTATAGAGATAATCCAGCGCTTGCTCATACGCTTTTGGGTCAGGCGCTGCGTTGGTCTGGTTCTCTGTTGGATCAGTTGCCGAGTTGTTCATAGGCTGCGATTGTAACCAATTGCAGCGTTTGATGGAAGAGTTTTGTAGCGGCTGGTGGTTAGTGGCTGGTTGCAAGCAATTTAAACGAACCACTAACCAACTATCTGTTAGCCACTGTTTCTAGGAGTTTAGGATGGGATTTGTGATTGTGCTGCATGAAGGGCTGTCGAACATGGCCTGGATGTTTTTTTTGGCAATTGGCTTGTGGGGGCTGGTGCGGGCCATTCGCGGGCTGCCGGTGGATGGCAGCTATTTGGGGGCGGTGGCCATTGGGCAGGGGTTGTTCTTGCTGCAGGCGGTGATTGGGGTGATTTTGTGGGTAAACGGCCGTCTCGGCGCCTTAGCCCGCCCCGAAGTACACGTGCTGTACGGTGCGTTTGTCATCGTCTTTTTGCCGTTCATCTACTTTACGGCTCTGCGTGGTGATGACTCGAATCGGGGACAGTGGGTGCTGGCGTTTAGCAATCTTTTCCTCTTTGGTGTTGCCCTGCGCCTGATTACCACTGGTCTGCTCGGTTGATTTTGTAGCTGCGGTTTCCAAACTGCGTTTCACTTACATGCGGAAAGAATCCGCGGCTGCGGCTTATGTTTGGAACCAATAGCCTTCGATGCGGTAGAGGCCGGGTTCAACGGTTTCAATTTTCAGGCGGACGAAGCGGCCCGGGGCAGTTTCCTGGTCCGTGGTGAGGCTGGGGTCGATTACGGCCGTATCAAAAACATCCTCTAAGCTGTCAGCCTGGGCCAGCAGATGGCATTCCATGGAATCGTCCAAAAAGCCCGGCGTGTACAGATAATATTCACCTTCAAGTTCCACATCTGGCTGAATGGCCATTAACTCGCGGCATTGTTCAAGCTGCGCCGCGCTGAGCGTGGTGGTTTGCGTGGGCGCCTCTTCTATTGCCATGGGAGACATGCCAAACAAAAAAACGGCGATGGCCATCCCTACACACAGCAGCACCAGGCAACCCGCGGCGACCAACGCCACAATTAAAACGGTATTGTTCCGATTGTTTTCTTTCATAAACCTAACCTTTAAAAGAAGTGGAAGATAATCTAAGAGGTGAAAAATAGACCCAAAGAACGGATAGCAGTAACCCGGTGCTGGAAATGGCAACGGCCGTTCGCAATCCCCACCATTCGCCAAAAAAACCACCCAGCAGCGCCCCAATGGGCAAGGCGCCAAAGCCGACAAATAGCCCGGTAGCGTTGACACGTCCCAGCAACTCATCGGGCGTAACTGTTTGGGACAGGCTGTCGTAGCCGATATTGTAGACGGTGTTGCCGAAGCCTTGTACTGTTTGCCCCAGCAGCAAAATCGCACCTGCCAAAAACGGTGTGCCAAAAGCAAATGGCCGTGCCAATGCGCCAATGCTGATTAGCAGCGAGCCTAGCACCACCATGCGTCCCAAACCCAGGCGCTGCGCGGCACGTTTGCCCCAGGCGGCTGCGGCCAATCCCGTCAGGCTGCCCACGGCAAAAATGACGCCAACAAAGGTGGCCGGCAGCCCCAACTGTAGCAGATACAGGATGAGCAGCGCATCAATCATGCCGCCAAAGAGCTGCATGCTGCTGTTGTTGAGCAGCATCGGGCGCAGTTGAGCATGGTGCCGGATGTATGACAAGCCTTGCCGAATTTGCTGCCAGAGGGACGGCCGTTCCTCCATCGGCTCCGGTGCAGACTCATCCAGTTTGATCGTGCCAAGCAGAATAGAGGAGAGTAAAAATGACGCCGCATCCATGATCAGGGCAATGGGGGCGGTGAGCAGCTCGATGAGGGTGGCGGCCACCGCCGGACCGCTCAGCTCGATGATCGAATTGCTAGCGGAAAGTTTGCTGTAGCCTTCAACCAAATTCTCGCGGGAGATAAGGCCGGGCAGAAACGCTTCTTCGGCCACGTCGGCCAGCAAGGTGAGGCAACCGCCCAGAAAGGTGACCAGCAGCAAATGGGGCCAGGTGAGCTGCCATAGCAGGGCAGCCAGGGGCAGCGTGGCGATGAGGATAAGTCTGCCTACGTCGGCGGTGATGAGAAGCGGCCGTTTCCTGTGCGCATCCACAAAAACACCGATTGGCAGGCCAAACAACAGATATGGCAACGTTCCAGCCGCGCCGAGTAGTCCCATCTGGCTGGGGCTGGCCTCCAGCGAAACCGCCGCAATGATGGGCAGTGCTAAAAAGGTAATGCCGGAGCCAAAATCAGAGATGATGTTGGCGCTCCAAAAGCGCAGAAAATTGGCGTGCCGCAACAGAGATGCTCTTGGTTTCATGGGCGTTTACGGTTCAATTGGCGAACAGCTTTTGCAACTGCTCAGTAACTTTTTTTCGCCCGATTTTACCCGAAGCGGTCAACGGTAGCTCCGTTACCAGTTCAATCTGACGGGGGATTTTGTAGCCAGCGAGACGATCGCGGCAAAAGGTGATGAGGTCTGGTGCGGAGACGGTGGCGTTGGGTGCGATTTGCACCATCGCCACGACGCGCTGGCCCCATTCCGCATCGGGGAGGCCCACGACACACGCTTCGGTGACTTGCGAATGCTGCCGTAGCACCGCTTCCACTTCGGCGGGGTACACATTTTCACCACCAGACACGATCAAATCGCTGCGCCGCTGCACCAGGAAAAGGTCGCCCTCTTCGTCCAGGTAGCCGAGGTCGCCGGTATGAATGGTGTTGTTAACCGCAGAGGGCGCGGAGAGCGCTGAGGTTTTGTTTTCTCTGTGTTCTCCGCGTTCTTCGCGGTGAAGATTTTTATCAAAATAGCCAGCCATGATGGTTGGGCCGGTCACCACAATTTCACCGATTTCGTGAGACGGCCGTTCCTCCCCATCTTCCCCTACAATTTTCACACTCGTAAACATGAGCGGTTGGCCCACGCTGCCGGGCTTGCGCGCGGCGTGGGTGGGTAGCATGGTGGCTACCTGGGAAGCGGCTTCGGTAAGGCCGTAGGTGGGGGCGACCAGCGGGGGGTAATCGGTATTCGGTGAGCGGTAATCGGTGGACGGTTTACCGCTTACGGATAACTGATTACCGTTTACCGCTCTTGGTAAAGCATTGGCTTGGGCCACGAGTTCTGGTGGGGCGGCGGCACCGCCGAGGAGGATGAGGCGCAGGTCAGCGGGCCAGTAGGTGCGGCTGGTGAGCAGGCGGTGCAGCATGGTGGGCACCACGGAGATGAGGGTGATCGGATTGCTGTCCAGGTCGTGGTTGATGGTTTCCAGATCGAAGCGTGGGTGGAGGGAAACGGCCGTACCGTACAGCGCACTGCGAAATAACACCGCCAGTCCACCCACATGGTACAACGGCAGCACGCTCAGCCAGAGATCGTCAGGGTCCAGCCCCAGTCGGTAGGCCGAGGCGGTGGCGCTCCAAAAATGGTTGGCAAAGGTGAGCAGCACACCTTTGGGTTGACCGGAGGTGCCGGAGGTGAAAACCACCGATTGGTAATTGTTAATGGTAAATGGTGAATGGTGAATGGTGAATGAGGTCTCGGCTAGCCATGAATCACTAAAAATTAACAATTGGCAATTAACCATTAACCATTGAGCGGCATCTTGAGCAATTTCCTCATCAGCAATCAGCCATTTTGCCGCTACATGTTCAATTTGCCAGCGCAGTTCAGATGGGGTGAGGCGGGTATTGAGCGGGACGAGAACCGCGCCGAGGCGCGCCAGGGCGTGTACCAGGCAGACGTAGGGCAGGCCATTGGGCAGCAGGACGGCGACAAAATCGCCTGCCTGCACACCTTCATCTTGTAATTTGCGGCTTACCGCATTTACCAGCTGGTTGAGCGCGCCGTAGGTCCAGCGCTGTTCGCCAATGAGCAGCGCCAGCTTTTGTGGTGTGGCCTGGGCGCGCTCTGCCAGCCAATCTTGCATTGTTATTTGCTCAGCCCCCGCGCCATCAGATCGCCCGTACTGATAATTGCTTTTTCGCGGCTCATCAGGTGCGTGGTGGCAAAATGGATGAGTTTGTTTATGGGGCCAGGGACGACTAGATGCTGGCGGCCCAGATTGGCCAATGTTTCACGTACCACTGGCTCTACATCCATTAGCAGGATGGGTGGATAGTTGTCCAGATTGTCGCCCTGGGTGCGGGTGAGTCCTGGCGTGAGGACCAGCACATCCACATTGGATTGGCGCAGTTCGTACCAGAGCGATTCGCCAAGCATGAGTTGGAATGCTTTGTTGGCAGAGTAAGCGCCCGTGTACGGCGTGCCGTGCAGCCCCGCCTGGGAGGAAACGAGCAAAATGCCGCCATGTCCTTGCGCCACCATTTTACGGCCGTATGTATGCACCAGCGTTGTGTAGCCTCGGGCGTTGACATCGATCATGGCGTGGTGGGTGGCCAGATCCATATCCAGGATTGTGGGTGTGCTTTCGTCGAGGAGCATATGGTTGCACACCAGCAGGCCAATTTCCAGATCGTCGGTAACGGCCGTTAGCTGAGGCAAAAAGTCAGGGCGACCTAAATCCAGCACGACAGGCTTAACGTTAACATGGTAACGCTCGCGCAATTCCTGGGCGCGAGCTTCTAATTCATCAGCGCGAATATCTACCAGGACCAGGTTGATGTGATGCCCGGCTAGCTGGCGGGCAAAGCCGTAGCCCAGCCCTTCCTCACGCGCTGCGCCGGTGACAATCGCCCAGGGGCCATATTTTTTAACAAAGGTGGTGTGGTCCATCTCGGTATGGCCTTGAAGCTGCTGCCAGAGATAGAAACCAGCGGAAACGGCCGTTCCGGCCAAAACCAATGATTTTAACTGCTTGCCCATCGAAAACTCCTGAAACTTCGTCTGGCATTCCTGTTTTCACGGGAATGCCAGTTGTGGGTATGTTAGTCGCCTGCTGCTGCGGCCAATTCCGGTTCTGCCGGAGCCAGTTCGCGGCGGCGGTAGCGGACGATTGTTTTGGTTGGCTTGTTTGCGCCCAGGCCGCGCAGAATCTGGGTGTCTTGGGTCACCAATTCCAGTTCAAACTGGCGCAGCATCAGGGCGGTGATGATGATCATTTCGTTGTTGGCAAAGTTCATGCCGGTGCATTTATGCGTACCGCCGCCAAAGCCGAACAAATTGAAACGATGCTGCTTGTCTTCGGCCCGGTCGGGGGAGAAGCGCAGCGGATCGAACCGTTCTGGCTCGGCAAATTGGTCTGGCAGCTTGTGGCCGATTTCTTGAGCCACCTGCACCAGCCAGCCAGCTGGGATGAGGTAATCGCCAAACTCAATATCTTCTTTCACGACGCGCATGAGCATGTCGGCAGACGGCCGTAAGCGCTCTATTTCATGAACCGCCCAGGCAATATGATCCAACTGCACCATCCGCTTGGGGTCGATGTGTACACCTGCTGGCGCCACCTCTTCAATTTCAGCGAGCACCTTTTGCAGGTAGTCGGGATGCTTTAGCAGGAAGATGAGCGTCCAGGCAGCTTGCCCGGCGGTGGTTTCATGCCCGGCAAACATCAGGCCAAGCAACAAGTTGCGGACCATCTCTTCGTCAACGGGCTGACCATCATTGCCTTCTTTGTTGATGATGTCTTGCAAGAAGTCGTTGTATTTATCCGGGTTGGCGCGGCGCTCGGCGATGATGGGGCGCAAAATTTCGGTCATGCGCGCTTTGGCTTTGTCTCGCTTGTAAAATTTGGGCAGCGGCAGGTTGGGCGGCAGCAGCGGATCAAGCGCTTTGCCCAAATCGGCGTATAAATCCCAAAATTCGCGGCCAATGGCCTGGTGTACTTCTGGGCCGAGGAAGCAGTTGCCGGCCACTTCCTGCACCAGCACGCCAATTTCGCTGGTGATGTCAATTTCGCCGCTGTCGCCGAGGCTATCGAGCCATTTCTGCACTACTTCTTGCATGACATTCACGTAATGCAGCATTTTTTCTCGTTTGAACAGCTCTTGGACCAACGGCCGTTGCTGCAAATACTTATCGTGCGGGGCCAGGAAGAGCACTTCGCCAAACATGGCTTTTAAGAATGTGTACGGCTCCTGAATGCTGAGACGGCCGTCGGTCTCCATAAAAAACTTCTTCTGGTGATCTGGGCCGATGACTACGGCTACGTTTTGATTCGCCAGCTTAAGGGAAAAGACCCCGCCATGCTCCACAAAGCCGCGCCGAATCAGGTCCGGGCGATTCCGCTGAAATTCGGCGGCGTGCCCCAAAACAGGCAGCGCGCCAGAAACAATAGGTGGTGTTGGTTTTGTCATGGTTACTTCATCCTTTGGTGAGCCGAAGTCGGACTCCTCCCTAATTTTTCTTCATTTTACCAGCAGATTCGGTTTGCTTGTTGTGTGATCTGCCAATTCTAATTTTACCCTTTTTGGAGGCAAATTCAGGTGATTGCGCGGCTAACTTGCTGGTTCAGTTCGCGCCGGATTTGCTCATCCTGATCCCCGTCGGTTATTAGCTCAATGAGTCGTGGGGCGGGGTAGGTTACGGCCGTTTCTACTGCCTGCTCAAACTGTGCCCGATTTTCGGCGCGGATGTAATCCAAGGCAAACATGGCGGCGGCGTGTTCAAACGTACGGCCGTGTGGGGTCAAAAAGCGGTCGGTGAAGGGCGGTTCGTGCTGGCTGATGGGCAGCCTGCGGAAGATGCCGCCGCCGTTGTTGTTGATGACGATGAGGGTGGCGTTGGGCGTCTGGTGGGCCAGCAGCAGGCTGTTCAAATCATGCAGCGCGGTCACGTCGCCCACGACGATGAAGGTGGGGCGGCCCGTTGCCGCAGCCACGCCCAGCCCGGTGGCAATATTGCCGTCGATGCCGGAGGCGCCGCGGTTGCCGAAGATGTGCAGCGTTTTGGCTTGGGAACGGCCGTATTGGTCCAGGTGGCGCACGGGTAGGCTGTTGCCAATCAGTAAATTGGCATCCTCTGGCAGCATTGTAAGCAGCGTGGCGATGGCGGCGCCGTCGAACCAATATTGGCTGAGCTGCGCTTCCAGCACGTCCCAGGTGACCTGCTCGGTGGCATGGATGATTTGCTGCCAGGTAGGGTTGGGTTGGTGGTTGTTTAGGCGCACGGTGATGGTTTGGCAAACGGCCGTTTCGTTTAGCTGCCAAAAGTGGGTGGTGCGCTGGCTGTCGTCGGCCCAAACGCCGTTTTCGCGGATATGCAGCCGGATGGCCGGGGTGATTTTGTCCAGGTAGGTATTGAGCCATTTGCTGGTGGGCACCTGCCCAAAGCGCACAATCACTTCTGGTTCTGGCCAACCGGGATCGCTCTGCAAGAATGTTTCATATCCGCTGACGGAAAGATCATCCACAGATTTCGCAGATTTCGCAGATTTTTTTTCCTCTTTTTCAAAACCTCTGCGCTCTCCGCGCTCTCTGCGGTTAAAAAACCGCACGCCCGACAACGGATCGGCGAGGAGCGGGTAGCCGGTTTGCCGGGCCAGGGTGGTCACCGCAGCCGGAAATTCCCCACCAGGACAGCGTGGGCCACAGACGATGAGTCCGCGTGGGTGCTGGGTGAGAACGGCCGTTAGCCAATCGAGCTGTTCATCCGTGGGCAGGAGCGTGCCGGAGGAATAATTAATTGTGAATTGTGAATGGTGAACTGTGAATTGTTCTTTACTTGCCACTTGCCACTTGCCACTTGCCTCTGGTTCTAAAGGTTTGCGGAAGGGAAAATTGACATGCACTGGTCCTTTGCGGATTCCGTTGGCGGTGGTGGTGGCGCGAACGGCCGTTGTCTGCACGTGCCGCAGGGCGACTTCCGGCGCATCTGCTTGCGGGATGGGCATATCGACTGACCAGAGCACCTGGTCGCCAAAAATCTTCACCTGGTCAATGGTCTGGTTGGCGCCGCTGTGGCGCAGCTCGTGGGGCCGGTCGCCGGTGAGGATGAGCAGCGGCACCTGGCTCATTTGGGCTTCGACGATGGCGGGGAAGTAGTTGGCAACGGCCGTTCCCGACGTGCAGACCAGCGCCACCGGCTTGTTGCTCGCCAGCGCCATGCCCAGTGCGTAAAACCCCGCGCCGCGTTCGTCAATGTGCAAAATGTCTCAATCCCCGGATGCGCCTCAAACGCCAATGTCAGCGGCGTCGATCGCGACCCAGGCGAAATTACCACGGCTTCTATCCCAGCAGATGCTAGGCCATTTACAAAAATGGCTGCGACCTGTAAGTTAGGATTTTTTAATTGTGAATTGTGAATTGTGAATTGTGAATTGTGAAGTTGGTTGCTCATGTTCGTTGGATTTTTCTCTGTTTGCTGGTTTTGATGCTGGCGTTGACGATGCGGCAAAGTTCATCACACTCCTGGTAAATATGGGACAAATCTTCATGGGGCATCATTTTGCTTTTGATGGTGACTTTCAGCCAAACGCGTGACTCATTGAGTTCTTTTAGGCCAACTTTGAGTTTATGAACAAAATCGTTGGTACTTTCTGCGCCACGCGCTTCGGCATAATGTGCTGCTGGGCTGGTGCCGCTGCGGAGCAGTTGCCCGGCGATATGATTGCCTGCTCTTGAACTTGGCATCTTGTCGGTCAAATGAATGATCATGACTGCGAAATCTACCAATCTCTCTTCTAAATTGTCGCCTTTTGCCATGCTACTTTCCCTCCTGCGGGTCATTCAAAATTAATTGTTCACAATTTACGATTCACAATTCCCAACGCGTTGAGCATGGGCTTGAATTTCAGCGCGGTTTCATCCCATTCGGCTTGCGGGTCGGAGTCGGCGACGATTCCTGCGCCGGCGTAGAGCCAGACGCGGCGGTCTTGGGTGATGGCGGAGCGAATGGCAACGCCGAACGCGCCGTCGAGGTTGTGGTCCAGCCAGCCGACGGGGGCACCGTACCAGCCGCGTGGCACCGGTTCCGCCTGGCTGATGAAGGGCATCGCCAGTTCGCGCGGCTGGCCGCCCAGCGCCGGGGTAGGGTGCAGGTTTTGCAGGATGGGCAGCACACCATCGGCCGTTTTGAGCGTGGCCTGAATGGGCGTGTGCAAATGCTGGATGTAGCCCAGTTGGAGGATGTCGGGCTCATCGGGAATGGTCAGGTTGCTGGTCAAGGGTGCCAGTCGCCGCCGAATCGATTCGACGACGAGGGCGTGTTCATGCTGGTTTTTGGCGGAGTTGAGCAGTTCTTGGGCCAGGGCGTCATCTTCGGCGGGGGTTTTGCCGCGACCGATTGATCCAGCCAGACCCATTGTGCGGAGGGAACGGCCGTTCACCCCCACAATCAGCTCTGGCGTCGCACCGTAGAAGGCATGAAACGGCCGTGGCTCAAACAAAAAGCGATAGCAGTCCGGGTAAGTGGCGTTTAGGTATGCCAGCGCCCCATCTACATCCACCTTTTGCGCGTAGCGAATCTCACAAACACGGGACAGCACGACCTTGTTCATCGGCCCACTGCGCATGGTTTCTGTCGCGTGCGTGATCATTGCTGACCAATCTTCAAGGGACATTGGGTAGTTGAGATGCAGGGGTGATGGGGTGATGGGGTGACTGGGTGATCGAGTGACAGGATTCTGAAGCAATTTTAGACGGGTTTGGAGAGCGGCTCGGAGTTCGGGGAGGAGGGTTTCGGGAGATTCATCGGGCGGCAGAATGGCGTTGAGGGTTAGCCAGCTTGCCCCATTTTGCTGGGCAAGCTGGTAGTGGGGCAGGATGAACTGCGCCGGGTAATGGATCGACCAGGTGTTGTCGGGCGTGAAGTCGTCGATGAAGGAAAACCCACCAAAGAGGCGCGGTCCGGCTAACGGCCGTTCCTCACCCTCATCATCAATGACGGCATTGGTAAACAGCTCTTGGGCTTGCGTCTGAATTTGCTGGAAGCGATCTTTGCCCCAGGCAAACAGGTCGGCGGCAATGCCAAAACCGGCCAGTGTGAGACCACTGTTGGCTTCAGACCAGAAAAAGCGTGCTTCCCCGATGGCTTGCTGTAGAAAGACGGCCGTATCAACGCCTGGGGCGGGTATGGAAACGGAAACGAGACGGCCGTTTATGGGCGAGGGGAGCGTAGAGAGTGGAGAATAGTTACCTTCCTCTAAACGCCACTCGCTAGTCGCTAATCTCTTTTTGTGCTTCAAATCCCACACTCCTCAGCAAAACGGGTAACAATGAGTCCATAATGCGCTGCGGTTCTGGCTCGCCTGTGTAAACCCAGCGTATTACCACACCATAAATGGCGCCCATCCAGGCATAAGAAACCACCTCAATGTCTGTCGGCTCGATATCGCCGACATCTACCGCCTCCTGCAAATAGGTAGCGATGAGGTCAGCAAAGCGATCGTTCACTTCATTGCGCTTATTTTCAAAGGTGCTGCCTAAGCCTGCGGCCTGCACCAACAGTAGCTTGGCCGGACGGCGATACTTGCCAAACGTAAGCAGACAGGTTTCCAGCGCCACGCGTACGCGGTTGATGCCCACTTCTTCTTGTTGAATCGCTTCCGTCACGCGCCGTTCCAGCAGGTCTGCAAATTGGTCTACCAGTGCCAGGAACAGCCGCTCCTTGTTGGGAAAGTGAAAGTAGATTGACCCTTTGGACGTGTGGGATTCGTCTACGATTTCGTCGAGTTTGGTGTTGTAATAACCTTTGCTGGCAAAGATGTTTAGCGCCGCATCCAAGATGCGGGCGCGGGTTTGGTCGGGGTCTCGTTTGGTGTTGATTTCTTCCATTTGTGAAGCTCCATTCTCTTAAACTGACTGGTCAGTCTATAGTAATTTAAGAAAAAAAGATAACACAAAACGGCCGTTTTGTGTTGTCGGATTTTGGCAATTCTGATAATCGTATCATTTTGTTCTAAAATTGTTTGGTTGTCCCGTAATTAGGCTAGCCTCTGTAACATTCCTGTATAGATTTACCCATTAATATGGAACGATGTGCAAGATTTCACAGATTCTGGTAACGTTCTTTAGCTAATTGCACAAAAAAATCAGGTGCTGTTTCAGTTCGCTCACTTATATGTGACTATCGGCGTTTACGACTGTCAATATAGTGAATATTTGACCGTAATAAGCTTATCTGAGTGGCCAATTTTACCTATCTCCTATTCACTTATGGCCACTCCTTACTTAAGATTTTGTTACCCAAGCCTGCGGTCATCTTAGGGAGAAATTTATGTTACTGAAGTGGGAAAACCCTTTACTTAGCTTGTTGCAAAAGATCAGCTACTTTCCTGAGCGTTCGACTGAGCAGGCTGCGTTTGCATTGATTACCGCAGAGTTGGAAGGGGAAAAATGTTACTTGCTGCAATGGAACCCTAAATGGCAATGCTACAATTTCATTGGCGGGAAGGTTGAAAATGGCAAAAAAGATAACAACAATTTTGCCAATACGATTCGCCGAGAAGTCAAAGAAGAAATGGGCATTGAATTAGAAGGGCTTCTGGTAGAGCGTGAAATCAAGCAGATCCAATTATGGCAGTTTTCCAAACGAGAAAAGAAGCTGAAGCCTTATCGCTTCTCGGTTTTTGAAATTTGCTTTTTCCCCGACTTGCCCGTAGAGAGACAAAAAATAAAGCGAGCCCTATGCTGGCTGTCTAGTAAACACGACAATATCTATGTTTCCCAAAAGGAAATATTGAAGCTGGAAACCAATGCTGGGAAACCGATTTCCAAAACTGTGAAGCTGGTTCTGGCTGACTTGAATATGTTGTAGGGGAGTGACAACCAGGCAACAAATTGAATCATCTATCAAAAAAGCGAGAGGCTTTAAGTCTCTCGCTTTTTTTGTGTGGGTATAGGTGTGAAGAACGGCCGTTAACTCAAGCAGCCTGATTATGCATTCTTGGTTTGCTAAATTTCTTGCCCAGCCAGTCGAGCAACTTCTGACTGTAATATACGACCGCAACAATAATGGCAAT
Organism: Ardenticatenaceae bacterium; assembly: GCA_020634565.1. Classification (GTDB taxonomy): domain Bacteria; phylum Chloroflexota; class Anaerolineae; order Promineifilales; family Promineifilaceae; genus Leptofilum. The sequence goes on along the minus strand of JACKBN010000017.1, from coordinate 2,698 downwards.
TTGCCCAATTGATTTCCCCAGGCCAAGAAGGCCTGCGCTGCTGACACCACCTTCATCATGTGCCTCACGATCCGGCGGGCTAAAGGTTCCATCTTCCGCCAATTCGTCCATGTTAAAATCTGGTGGAGCCATGCGTTCGCCATCACTCTCCGCTGTGCTGGTGGAGCCAAGGAGTCCTATTTCATTCAGTGTGTAGGTTCCCCCAGCAATAAGACCAATCAGTAAAAATAATCCAATAAGAACAAGCCAGAAATTTGGTTTACGATCTCTTTTTTGCGTTGACATTTTTTATCTCCTTTGCGCTAAATGATGGAGTTTGCTTGAGCCGTTACCTGTTTTTTACGGCGGGGCAGCCAGCCAAAAAGATATTTTTTCGTGGCGCTCAGAACCCATTTCCAATGGAGCGCAATGTGCAAACCTACAATCCAAATGGATAGTTCTGCAGAAATAGTATGTATTGACTTCCAGATCATGCTGTGGCTACCTGTCAGCCCGAGCAGGGGCAGCACTTCTTCAGAGATCAGGATGCCGGTCAGGGTGATAAGGGTAAAGTCAATAAGCAAGACCAGATTCAAAATGAAGTTGACGCGCGATTGACGCGCCAGCTTTTTGAAAAAACGGCTGGTTGTGGCATAAAGCCAACGCCAGTGAAGCAGAATGTGCAGCAAAAAGGCCCCAGCTAATGAGATGCCCAGCCATTCATGAATGGTCATGCCCGTGAAATGAGGCTGTAGAGAAAATAGAAATCCAACAGCAATGACCAGGTCTACAAAAAGATTGCGAGCTGTCTCCCCTATTTTTTTGCGGGTTTTTAAAGTTGTCATGAAAATCTCCTCATGTGCCTGAGCACAATTGTTTGTTTGATTGATGACGGAACTATAGAGAGGTTGTGTTCAGAAGATATTAAGGAGCTGTTGGGGGGTGATTAAGTTTTGCAGAGCGGCTGGGGACCTGTTTGAAGCCGGAAACGATGCTACAATGTGTCACGCTGTTGTCACAGCTGTGTGGCACCGTTCCCCGAGAGTTCCTCAAAGTCGAAAAAGGAGAAATATGATGTTGATGGATAATCCCCAGGATTGGCAAGATAGGATGGATTCCTTGAAAATTGCTGCGGCAGAAACGGCCGAATTGATGCTCCCCGTGTTGGAATCACATGCTATCAATATTGCCAGCGTTTTCGGTGTCCAAGATGTCCCCGATGCAGATGATAATCCGTTTAAGGTGGCTCAAACCAAGCTCGTCGATCAAACCCCTGGCGCATTTTTGGAATTGGCGGCAGAGAATCGCCCCGATGCCGTTCCTGAAGCGTTGCGCGAATTTGATAAGCGCGATTTTTACCAACTGGTCAAAGAAACGCTTCAACTCATTTACGCGGTTGATTTGCTGCTGGCGCTTGCCAAATTCGCTGATGAAGGGTTCACCTTTTTTAAGGAAGGGTATTACACGAAGAAAAACCTGCCCGTTTCACCAGATGTGCCCCCACGCACCATCATGCGCACCCTTGTTAACCAGGTATCTTTTGATGTTAGCGTCATCCAGCACGCCATTAACCAGCGCCGCCGCCAGGAGGATGGGCAAGCGATGCTGCAAGGCTGCACGCTCGCCATGTCGGACACGCTGGCTAATTGGGTCATGTCCGTGGCTGTCGAGGCCGGCTATATACCAGAAAACACGCGGGTCATTACCTACCTGGCCAAATCGATTCGTGCCCGTTTGGTGCCCTATTCTCATGCTTTATTGATTAGTATTCCTTACTCGGCTCTGCATGCTGGCAATCAACTTTCGCGCATTAATTTAGCCATTCCCCATGAAATTGGGCACCATCTGTACTGGAATGGGGTGCATACCGAGTCTAAATCATCCATGCGGGACCACCTGCTGAAAAAGGCAGACGAAGCAGGCATCAAAACGGGCGACTGGCGCTTGAATTGGTTGGAAGAGATTTTCGCCGATGCGCATGCGCTGGCTTTGTTTGGCCCGGCCGTTGTGCTGGATTTTCAGGATATGTTGGATGATGACATGTCTGACCATTTTCGGGAAGACACAGACAAGCACCCGATACCGGAGATACGGCCGTTCATCCAAACCAACATTCTCCGCCGCTTCACCGATGAAACGGGGCTGGTTTTGTACGATTCTGAGTGCAAAAAGCTGGATGATAATTGGAGCGGCTGGATCAAAACACACCCGCTAAAAGCTAGTTACCCGCTCATTGGGCAGAGCCAACCGATGCTGGGCCAGGCCATCCTGGACGATTTGGCCCCGCTAATCACCGTAGTCCTGGACACATTGAGCGATATTTTGCCCGACGAAAAATATTACACTGGCATGGATGGCTCAAATGACTTGAGTGCGCTGTTCACGGAATTCCAAAGCTCTGAATTACCTGACGATGACCTCGAATTGGTCAATCTGTTTTTAGCCGGTGACTCAACCGACGAACAGACAGAGGCCTTCCTGGAGCGCGACTCGGAAATCTCATTTTGGGAGCATGTTGCCACGGTCACCAGCAAGAAAAAAGAAGAAATAAAAACGGCCGAATGGATGCAGCTACTCCGTTCCCACGGCTGGTCCAGCGAAGGCCCAATGGGTGATGGCGGGGCTACAACCACTGGTACAGGCACAGGAAGCGGCAGCAATGGCACAACAAAGGGTGGCAGCAGCACTTAAGTAGACCTCAACAAATATCTTGAAACAC
>JACKBN010000016.1 GCA_020634565.1 Ardenticatenaceae bacterium | reverse complement strand
GACCGCCACGACGCCATATTCCACCTGGGCCACGCCCACGTTGGCCACCGCTTTTGATTGATCGACCTGACCCAATAGCAGGGTGACCGGGGCGGCCGTCAGTTCGTGGTAGCCGATGTCGGCGCGAATGCCGCCACCTTCCGGCACTTCGGCCTGGGGCGAAGCAGCATCCACCGCTGGCGAACCAGTCTGAATGGTGAAGTGATCACCCGTCAGCAGCGGGTCCTGCCCGATGATGTCGTGGGTACCGGTGATGACGCCCTGATACGGGGCAAAGTCTGCGTTGATCAGGTTGTAGTCGCTGAACAGCACACCAAAGCCCTGCGCCACCAATCCCTGAGGAAACAGCCCCTGCCCCCCATGAAAAATGTTGTTTTCGACGGTGGCCCAGGCCCAGCCTTCATCGGCCTTCACCCCCGCATTGTTGCCCACAAACGTGTTGAACTGCACATCGCCAGAGCCACGATTGTCTAGCAAAACGCCAGTCCAAGTGCCGGGGAACAGGTTGCGCGTCACGGTGATGTGGTTGGACGCGCCGGTGATGTTGACGCCTACGTCAGACGTGCCTGTGCCATAGAGGGTGAAGCCCTGGATACCGGCATGAGTGGCGCCGTCGAAAGTAACGGCCGTTTCCAGCGGTGAAGCAATCGTCACCAAATCCGGGCCATCGCCCAACAGCCACAGCGGCGTAGAGATGGTCACGCTTTCTGTGTACGTACCGGCTCCCACACCAACGGCAAACGCCACAACTTCGCTTGTGGACACAATTTCGCTCGTAGAAAGCGCCATCTGGTCCGCTTCGGCAGCAGCTACCGCGTCGGAAATAGTGGCAAAGGCATCAACTTGCCACATCAGGCCATCGTTTTCACACGCTTCGCAGTAATCGTCGTCTACAAAGTAGCTGATGCCGCTTTGCTCCAGGTGGCCGATGTCCAGACGGCCACCAGTGCCGGGCGGCGTGGCGTCGGTGGGATCGCCGCCGTTGATCAGCGGCGAATACCATTCGGTGCGGAAATCGTTGTTGCCAAAATTGAGGAACAGCGGATCGAGGAAGATTTCGCCACCGCCCGGCGTCAGCGGGCTGAGGTTCGTGCCGTTGCCCCAGTAGTCATTGTAGGTGTGCAGCTTGGTGGTGGCGCAGCCTTCGTATTGCAGAGCTGTGCCCGGATTGTAGAGGAACAGCGTGTTGCGCACGTTCACCGGGCCGCAGTTGATGGCGTTTACGCCCGTGCCGTTGCCCAGGATGGTGTTGTTGATAATGCCCAGTTCGCTGGTAGCGCCGTTGATGAGAACGGCCGTTTCCCAATCTCGGATAATCGTACGTGTAATCCGGCTGCTGGTGGTGCCGTCTTCAACTAAAACGGCCGTGCCGCTGCCGTCACCGACCAGCGTTAGTCGCGTCAGCAGCGCCTTATTCACACCTTCGGCCGTAACCAAAGCAGGCGCAGTACTGCCCTCAGGGGAAGAGACGTACACCCGATCTGTACCCACGCCGGCTACAGACACGCCTGACACCAGATAAAAATCTTCTGCATAATTGCCTGGTCGCAGCAATACCCGATTGGCTCCGCTGTTGATGGCCGCCTGGATGCTGGTGAACTCTTCACCGCTTACGCCCACGCTGGCAAACGGTCGGTAGGTGTGATAGCCAGCAGCGATAGGGGTCGCTGAGGTCAAGCGATACACATCTTCCGCCGGATTGAGGAAGGCCGCTTGCGCATAGTTGATCACCTCAGTTCCCGGCATCCAAAGCGTGCTGTCGCCGCCTACCTTGGGTGCGTTGCTAGGGTCAAAATTGTAGTTATCGGGCAGATCGCCGCTGTTAATCCAGTTGACTGTTGAAGTCGTTTCCGGGGCAACCAGGAGAATGTCGGACAGGGTGAGTTTGTCATAGCCAGTAGCACGCACTGGACCGTAACGCAGCACTGCATCGCGGCTGCTGCCAGTGACCACATACAGGTATTCGTCAATGCGCACCATGCCGCCGCCGCTGCCCACGGCCACAGGCAGATTGGGCAGCGCTTCCCAGCTATCGCCAAGAATCGAATAGCGGTAGAAACCGGTACTGTTGTCACCGATGAGGGCATAAATCATGTCGCCGCCATCCCAGAACAGCGCCGAGCCAACGCCGGGTGCAGCAGGAATCTCGGCCAGGGTACAGTCCCAGGTGTCGGTAGAATTGATATGCACGCAGAAATCGGTGGACCCGCCGCCCAGCAGCGCGTATTGGAGGCCAGGGTTGGCGATATCAGAACCAAGCACCCAAGCAAGTGCCGAGCCAACGCCTACAGCGCCTGGGGAGCCGAGGTCGGTCCATGCGTTTGCCAACGTAAGCTGCCCGTCCTTTTGATAGAGCCTGTCCTGGCCCTCGCCAAACAGGGCATAGAGGATATCGTCACCGTCAGTGGCGATGGCTGCCCCGGTGGTGATGGTGTCGCCGTTGCTGATGTCGGCAAAGTCCCAGCCACCGTTTGTTTGATAGCGATAATAACGGGACGGAATCACGCCATCTTCGGCACGCAGCAGGTAGATATTTTCTGTTGGGCTGCTGGCTAAGAATGCGGAATCAGGCGACAGCCCTTCGACTGGCAGGGCCAGCGGTGTGCCCCAGGATTGATTGGTTACGTCATAGGTGTAAATGGTGTCGTTGTAGCTGTTGGCAAAGAACAGTTCGTTGTCATCAAAGGAAAACGCCCCGTTGTTGCCCACGGCTGCCCGCGTATCGGTGAGGATTTGCGTCCAGGTGGGATCGGTCTCGCTGCCATCCACATCCACCTGGAAATGGGCGTCTGTTCCCACCAGCGTCACGTCGGAGATGTCTACCGCGCTGTCGTCGGTGAGGCGAACAGCGTGGCTGGTGAAATCGTGCAGGAAGAGGCGGTTGAGGGTGAGGCGATCAGCGGGAGTGTCCCAGCCGCCAACCCCGGCATCGGCCAGGGAAATGAGCGTATCGGCGTTGCGGATAGTCAAGTTGCGCAGGATGGTGCCTTGGGTGTTGTCGGCGGTTACGGCCGTTCCTGACCCACCCCCATCGACAAACACCGCATCTGCCAGCACACCTTCAATCGTCAAATAGTCGGTGGTGATGGTGAAGCTGTCGTACACACCCGGCTGCACCGTCAGCGTGTCACCGCTGCTGGCGGCAGCAACGGCCGCTTGCAGCGAGGCAAACGCGGTCACGCCCCAGGTGAGGCCGTCATTGGCGCAGGTGGAACAGTAATCATCGTCTACGCTGATGTTGATGGCGGTTGGGGCTGTCACATCGAGCGTGGTAGCTGGCTGCACAGCAACGGGAGCCGCCGTGGGCAGCCATTCCCGCTGAATGGGCGTTGTTTGGAAGCGTGCCTGGTAACCAGCCTCAGCCGCGGCGGCGGCACTGGGCAGCAGCAGTAAGTCGGAAGAGCCGTCGGCGTTTAAGTCGGCCCCGGCAAAGTAGGGGGCGGAAGCGGCCGTTTCTACGCCGCTAATCGTCGCCTGCACCTGGGTTAAATTGGAACCGAGGAACAGGTAGGCATCTCCGTCTGCATTGCCCAGCAGGAGGTCGCCGCGACCGTCGGCATCCACATCGCCGACCCCGGCCATGAAGCCGGAAGCCGCTGGCGTGAAACCGCCCAGGCTGGTGCTGCTCCAGCTGTGGCTGGCCGAGCCAAAGACAACTTGTGGCGCAGTACCATTAGTGTAGCCAAAATCAGCAATCGCGTCGCCATTGACGTCGCCCAAGGCGACGATGGTAGGCGCGGCGTCGCCCGTGCTAAACGTGCCGATGGCTGCGCCAGTCGTTAACGCAGTTTGGTTGTTTTTCGTCCAGGTGTCATCGCCGGAGAAAAGATAAACCGTGCCGCTGCTGGCGATGGCAAAATCGTCAATCTGGTCATTATTTACGTCGCCAACGGCCGTAAATGCGGGTGTGGTTGTGCTGCTGCTGAAGGAAACGGCCGTCAATGTGTCCAGAGTCAGCGCTTCCAGGTTGTTGGTTTGGCCCAAGAGCAGATAGACGGTGCTGCCACTGCCAGACGTTGCGCCGATGAGCATATCGGCTAGGCCGTCGCCGTTGACGTCGCCAGCAGAACTGAGTAGCGTGCCGAGGCTGTCACCCGTGTTGACAACGATTTCCGACCACTGAGCGCCGTTGGGGCCGTCCAGCAGGCGATCAACGCCGGGATCGTCGGTACGGCCGTGGATGAGGAAAACGCGGTCGTTGGTCGGATCGCCAATGAGCAGATCGTCCAGACCGTCACCGTTCACATCGCCTGCCGGGGCGATGACCGAACCTAGCCCCGCTCCCGCTGTGCCGACGAAAGAGATACGGCCGTCGGCCAATGATTCCGCATCGCCTAAACGCGGGATGGCCCAATCGCCAGCTTGCCCGTTGACAATGACAACCTTGCCCGCGCCATTGGCCGCTGCCGGGAAACCGACGGCAAAGTCGGCCAGACGGTCGCCGTTGAAGTCGCCAATCCAGCTGATGGTGACGCCGTTGTCATTTTCGGCGATGCTGTCTGGTTGCAGCCAGATGGTGGCATCGGCGATGCTGTTGAGCGTGCCGACCAGATCAACCGGGGTGGCAGGCAGCGGAATGCGGCCGCCGTCGTTGGCCACGCCGTAGAGGGTGAGCGGCTGGTTGGCGGGCGTGCTGGGCGGCTCGGACAGGTAGGCGCGGTTGGTCATTTCATCGGTCGGAGCTTGCACGTCCACGATGAAGGTGCGCTCGACGATGGCGCTGAGGTTGTGGGCCAGGTCGAAGGCGCGCACGCGCACGCTGTGTTCGCCTTGTGAGGATGCGGCCGTGGAGAGTGTCCAGGTGCCGCTCCAGTTGGCGCTGAGCGGATTGGCGGCATCGGACCAGATGGTTTGCCAGGGACGGCCGTTAACACTGGCCTGTACCCGCGTCAGTCCACTCAAATTATCGCTGGCGGAGCCATTGAGGGTGATTTCGATACGGCCGTTGTCGGTAGCGGGAATGGCATCGCCATCGTTGATAGCGAGATTGATTGTGGGTGGGGTATTGTCCACGGCAACCTGCACCGAGGCGGCAGCGCTCTGGTTGCCGACGGCGTCGGTGGCCTGGGCGCTGAGGGTGTAGTAACCATCGGCGGGCAGCGCCCAGGTGTAGGCCCAGGGGGACGTGCCGCTGGCGGTTTGGGTGCCGTCGGTGCTGGTCAGTTTGACGTTGTCCACCCAGGAGTCGGCGTCGGACGCGCCGCCGCCAACCACGTAGTAGCTGACGCCGCCGCCGATCAGTTCGCCATCGGCGGGCGCGGAGAAGAAGACGTCGGGGCTGGTAGCGTCGTTGATGATGGGCAGGGTGGTGGTCATCAGCTCGGTGACGCCGGTGACGGGATAGGGCAGGCTGGCGACGAGGTTATCTGCGTTGGTGTTGGCCGCGCCGCTGGCGGTTAAATTGGCGGTAAAGGATTGCCCGGTGGCTAGATTATTGCTGCTGAAATCCCACTGGTAGCAGCTGCCGTTGGTTTGGGTGGTTGGGACCACATCGCCAGAGGCTGAGACGCTGGCTCCGGTGAGTCCGGCTGGCAGACAGAGGGAGAGCGTTTCGGAAACGGCCGTTGGTCCCGTATTCACCAAAGATAACTGCGCGGTCATCGCATCACCAGGGGCGATAAAGATGCCCGCTGAACCGGTGGGGCTAGCCTGAAAATCGGCCGTTGTCAAATTGAGGCGTGGTGCATCGTTGTAGGCGCGTGGGCTGGTGCGATTGCTGGCTTCGCTGCCGTCCAGCAAGCCGTCATTGTCGGCATCGCTGCTGAAGGGATTGGCAAATACCCAGTAATCTTGGCTGTTTATGGTCACCATCCAGCCACCGCCCGTAAAGCTGGTGCCTTCCTGGTGGAAGAATTCTTCACCGTCCAGTAGGCCGTCGTCGTCGCTGTCGGGGTCGTTGATGGTGGTGCCCAGGCGGTATTCCTGGCCGTCGCTCAGACCGTCGTCATCGGAATCGAAGTCGTCGGGATTGGTGCCGAGGCTGGCTTGCAGCTCAAATTCAAAGGCATCGGACAGACCGTCGCCGTCCCGGTCCCAATTGTTGTCGTTGCTGTCCTGGCTGGCGAGCAGGCCGTCGCCGTCCTGGTCGTGGTTGGTGAGGGCACTCCATTGCCAGAGGCCGGTCAGTGTATTTGGCAAGACGTCTAGTTTGATTTCCACCGCGTCCCATTTGTCGTCGTCTTCGGGCAGGTCATCGGGTAGGGTGACGGCGTCGGTGGAGATGTCGCAATACGCGCCGGAGAGGGTGCACTCTTTGGCGGCCGTTTGGGCCCAGATTTGGTGTTTGACAAGCAGGGGCATATTGATGGCTGGTTGGAGGAAGGTGAAATCGGCATGCAGCCAGTTATAGCAATATTGGTCGTTGAAGTCGTTGCCATAAGAACAGGAGGCCGGATCTTTGCGTGCTGTGGTCACAGAATAGTTGCTGTTGGAACTGGCGCTAAAGTAACCGTAGCTGCCGCTGTAATAGTACAGATCGCCATTTCTGCCGCTGTTGGTGGTGGCCAGATGTCCGTAAAAAGTGTCGGAGACGCGGAATTTGCTGCCGACCTGAATACCGGTACCGCTAATCAGTGAGGTAGAGATGCCATGAAAGTTGAGGTCTTCGATTTGGGTCAGGGCTTCGGCACTGTAAATGAAGCTGACGACCGCCTTGATTGTCTCGTCCAGAATATCAACGCCGGTGATCTCGTTAATTATCCACGCGATTATGGCCAACAAGCCTATTAGCAGCAAGCCAACGCCAGTCGCGGCAAGGGCTGCCAGGACGAGCGTAAATATGGTGGCAACGATGGCATACGCCAACGCCTGGGACTCCTGATAATCGTAGAGGGCGGCGCTAAAGGCGGTGCCGAAGGCATACCAGATCAAGGCAAGCTCGACGACGAGAACTATCGTGGCAAGCCCTGCCATGATCCTGCTGAACCGCGCTATCTTTACAGCCTCTATTCCTTTTAAGACCGAAAGACCATGTATGGTGTCCCAAATGCCGAACGCTGCCGATACACCGGCTACAACGGCTTGGCCCGTATTGAAGAAATCGTCGCTGGAGATATTGACGCTGAGCATGTCGTTGGTGATCGGTTCAAATTTGTGCACCATGCCGCTGAGGTTGCCCGCGCTGTCATTGCGCTGGTAGCTGTAAGCGCCGGCCGTGTTATTAATGAGTAATCCGGCGCCTACTGCGCCTAATTGCAGGGATTCAACGGCGTAGGTGGGCAGATCGGTGATGGCGTCCTGGCGGAATTGGGCGGCGATGGCGTCGTCGGGAGCCACTGGGTCTAGCTGGGGCTGGCCGTCGATGGTGACGATGGTGTAACGGCCGTTAATCCAAGATGTGTACAGCATCAACATCAATGCCTGGAGATCGGTTTGGCTCACATCAGGGTAAGTAACTTGCAAGTCAGGCAGGATGGCGGTGAGATCGGTGTAGCGGTTGTAAACGGCCGTTAGGGTTTCATCGGTAGCGAGAGATTGCCATCCGCCGTCGTAACTGAAGTTGGACAGTTTGAGCGAGCGCAAATTGTTGACCAGCATCGTGTTCAGATTAAAGCTGAAGCTGTTCGCGTTGGGGTTGGCCATCTCGTCCAAACCGGCCCAGCCAATGTCCTGCTCCGTGGCAAGCAGTAGTGAGGCCATGTCTGTGGTCGGGTAGCTGTTGTTTGTGAGGAAGTTGGGTACGACGTTGTTAGTATGGGCTAGAAGTTCATCTGTGTGATTGAGCGTGGCTGTGGATACAGCCACATCAGCCGCCGGAACACCCCAAGTTTCGGTCAGGGTGGCCGTTGTGCCGGTGAAGCGGCTGACGACTTCAGCCAAATCAGGGTTCTCATAGTTCATGAAGGCTGCGTTCATGCCTAGCATCAAATTGAACAAATCCCGATCTTCCGTAGGCGAATTGGGGGTGCCGAACCAGGCGACTTCTACGTTTTCGCTGCGGGTAGTTTCCAGCCCAGCCAGACGAATTGCGCTTTCGGTATAGGTGTTGATCAGCGTCGGATTGGTGGTGATGGCGTTGTTCTCCATCTCGTCCACGTTCATCTGCACCATCCAGATAAGCTCCATGCTTTCCCAACGGATGTCGAAGAGGGTGTGGTTCAGGGAGGCACCTACCTGAGCAGGGCCGTAGGCGGCTTTGCCGTAGAAGGCCACAATTTTGCCGCCATCGCTGACTGGCACAACCGGCACGTACAGCGCGTAGGTGCCGGAACCGGTCGCGTAGTAGGTCATACCGTATGCTTGTAGGAGATCGTCGTCTGGCCGGACATTGGTCAGCACTTTGACATAGGGAATAAGCTGCACGTCGGTGCTGGAGTTGTCTAAATCTTGCAGGTTGCCTTCTTCGTCGTAGGGCCAATCGAGCGGGGTGGTGCCGTAGCGCAGATGGCTCTCATCTTGCGGCTGCACCTGGAATTCGATGTATTGGTAGCCGTTGAAGCTGCTGTTGCCCCGGCTGCTATATAGTTGGAAGGATGATTGGTAGTCGGTGGCGGAGAAGGGTGAGATGTCCTGGCTGTCGAGAACGCCGTCGCCGTCGTTGTCGTCGTCCCAAAGGTTGGGGATGCCGTCGTTATCGGTGTCGCGGCTAACGGCCGTTCCGACCGGTGCGGCCCATTCCGACCCATCAGGAATGCCATCTTTGTTGCTATCGGGGTCGGTGGGGTTGCTGTACCAAGTCTGCCCGGCGTAGGTGTAGCCTGTCACTTCCAACGTGTCGGTGATGGTGTCCCGGTCGCTGTCGAAATAGTAGGGATCAGTGCCGAGGCAGTTTTCGGTGAAATCGTCGAGGCCGTCGTTGTCGGTGTCTTCGCTGGTGGAGCCGTCGCCGCAGATGATGGCGGGATCGGTGTCGAGGGATTGGTAATCCGTAATCTGTAATCCGTAATCGGTATTTGGTGATGGATCAGTAGACGGATTACCGTTTACCGATAACTGATTACCTTCTTCAAGGCCGAGTGCTTCGGTTAAGGATTGCGCTTTGGCTTGCTGCACAGCATAACGTGTCAGATCGAGGGTTTGTACGATGGGGGTGGAAATGAGCAGGAAGGTGATGGTGATGGGAACGGCCGTACGCACCCAGCGTCTGTTTTGTGCCAAAGAAATAACGAAAAAGAGGAGAGAAAAGAGGGAGAGTGTGCTGAAAACGGCCGTAGGCCAATCCGGCAAAGCGAGTTGGGATGTAAACGAAGAAAATGGCGAATTGCTCAAACTCAATTGATGGACGGCTTCTCCGTCGTACTGAAAGTCCATCTGCATCGTTGAGGTAACGGCATATTGTTCGCCCATTTCCGGGAAATTGAGATGCACGATTTGGCGACGAGGCAGGCCATTTTCATCGACCCACAATTCCCCGCTGCCTGTCAGCTGTTGCAGCGCTGGCGAAGCTTCTAGCTTGAGGCTGCGTGCCGAGGGTGGCAGCTGGCTTTGTGCCTGGTCGCGCAGGTAGTCGGCAAAGAGGGGGCCATTGATCTCAAATTCATAAATGGCGGCGATATAAACTGGCTTGTCCTCTTCTTTCAGGCGTACATTTTCGGCGGCGTGCAGGTAGGCGGTTTGATCGGCCGTCGGGCCAACCAAACCGAGGCTGTTTTCCAGCTCTGTTCGTTCGCCATTTTCCACCAGATAGAGCTTGGCCCCATCCTGTTCCAAGTTGATTGCCTGGGCGTCAACCCCGCCGCCTTCCAGACGGAGGGAGATGGTGAATTGATCAACGGCCGTTTTCTCACCAGAGAAATGGGTGTCAATCCGCGTTTCGCTTTGCCCGATGTTGGCTGACGTGGCAACGGGGACGAGCGTTTGTTCAACATCCCCCGTGAAGCGGTAAGGCCCGATGGCCTCCAACTGTTGTTGGATGGCGTCCAATGGATTGTCGTCTTTGGCGTAAGCTGCGGGGATGACAAGGAATAAAATGGCGCACAGGGACAGAAACAGGAAATTGATTTTTGTGTTTTTCATAGGATGTATGGGGGCGCTACATGTGACGGCTTTTGGGTTTGCCTTTCAGTTCCACAACGGCCGTTATGTGGTCATGCACGTAGAAGTTGGACTTTTGCAGTTTTGTGCCTTCACATTTGTTGCAGGACTGACTATTTTCGCTTACCTACCGGAATCGTTTGTACTTACTATTACCCTTTTATACTTACCATTAACCTTTTGATTGTATTTCCTCTACAACGATAGGCACAATGGCACAAAAGGTTCAGCATTAATTCCCACATAGTAAATTTTTACTATAGGTTAAGCCTCCAACATGGGTAAAAATGACTAATATTTTTAACTCTATTGATCCGTTACTTCCCTATGCAAAGGATGCGAATTATGATGACCCATTTCACTCACCGCAAAGCGTTGTTGTTTGCTTTGGTATTTACAATGGTTTTGCTCTTTTCTGAGCAGGCGAATGCTGCTCCCGTACAGCAAACCAGTGCGGTGTTGTTTGCCACAAGTTTTGAAAACGAAACGGCCGCTGTAACAACCTACATCGATACCGGAGATCCCACAACAGAGCATGCGCTAATAAATAATGCTGGGCAACCGTTGGTGAATTCAACCAGCGCTTCTACTGTAGCGGGAGACCTGGGTTTTACAGCGACTTATTTTCCTACACAGGGGAGTTCGGCAACAGGTTTAACAGATGGGGATGAAGTGGGTGTAACGGCCGACATCACCGATGTAGCCATCTTCGCTGACGGATCACAGGGTTATCGCTTAAACGACACAGACGGCCGTGTTGAAGTTCGCTTTGATCCGGTCACCTTTGCCCCTGATGAGTTAGGGCGGCAGGTCAGCGTCGCTGTTTATATCCCTGGTAATCGTTGGGAACTATTGTCAGATATATTTTCTATTTATATTGAAGATGGTTCAGCCAATACATTACCGCTGAATGGTGCGTTTAATGCTGGTGGTTTTATTGACATTGACCTGCTGACGACAGATGCATGGTTTGATGCCACCCTTAACATTAGTGAGGCAATGGCCTCCGGCGCACTCGTAGGCGATACGTTTACGTTAGTCTTCTTATTAGAATCCAACGCAGATGATGAAACGATCTACATTGACGATGTTGTCTTCTCCACCACACCAGACACCACACCCCCGACAGTCATTGCTCGCACCCCCAATGACGATGACAATGGCGTTTCTACAACCACAACGCTTGACATTACCTTTGATGAGTTTGTGCAGAAGGCAAGCACAGGCACAATCGAAATTGTTGAAACAGGTGTTGGCCCATTTGAATCCTATGATCTAAGCGTTCCGGCCGATGCTGCACGCATTAGCGTGAGCGGCGATGGTGTCACAATTAATCCAGTCGCAGATTTTGCCGAATTGACAGACTACCATGTGCTTATTTCGCCTGGTGCCATTACAGACCTGCAGGACAATCCGTTTGCCGGTTATACAACCGCGACAGAGTACAACTTCACCACACAAGATGCCACGCCACCGGCACTTGTCGCTTTGGTGCCAGCAGATAATGCAACGAACGTGAACACAGATGTTAGCGGCACACAAAATCTGCAAGTGGCATTTAATGAGCAAGTTGGTGCAGGTGCAGGGAACATCAGCGTTTACAGAAGCAGCGACGATTCGTTGGTGGAAGCAATTGACATCACGAACGCGGCAAGGGTTAATTTTTACCTGAACAGTCCAACTGATGGCGGCTTTTTTGTTGATTTGCAAGTGGCATTAGAAGAAAGCACCGAATATTATGTGCAAATTGATCCCGGCGCAGTGGTTGATGCGGCAAACACCCCTAACGCCTTTTTAGGCATTACCGATACCACAAGTTGGAGCTTTACCACAGGTGATTTTTCAGGCCCGACCTACACGACACTTTCTCCGGCCGATAATGCAACCAATGTAAGTCTAACCCCCACACTTTCAATCACATTTAACGAGACCGTTCAAGCAGGCACAGGCAACATCACCATTCATGAAACAGTGGGTGATGCGCAGGTTGCTTCATTTGATGTGACATCAGACATCTCTCTAAGCACGGATACCCTGACCAATGACACGGTATCGTTCACAGTCGGCGCTGCACTGGATGAAGAAACCGAGTACTATGTCCTAATTCCTGCCGGTGCATTCACGGATGATGCAATAACTCCCAACGCATTTGCAGGCATCAGCGTCACGACTGAGTGGAGCTTTACAACAGGGGACTTCACAGCCCCAACAGTCGTAGAACTTATTCCACCAGATGATTCAACCAATGTTACAGACTTTCCCGTAACATCGGTTGTTTTTGACGAAACAGTCGTTGAGGCATCAGGGTCAGCCTTGGTACAAATTCGCCTGTTGAGCGATGATACAATTGCACAGAGCTATAACCCTGCAGGTACAGGTCGCGTTTACTTGAGTACCACAAATGTCACGAACGACACGCTGAATATCGACTGGAATGAACTAGACGAACTTACCGATTATTACATCGTTATTGTTGAAGGTGCCGTGACGGATGCTTCTGCAAATGCCAATCCGTTTGCCGGATTTACAGACAATGCAACGTGGAATATCCAGACAGGTGATTTCACCCCGCCAGCAATCGTGTCACTCACCCCGCCAGATAACGATACAAATGTGGACCCTGCCACAAACTTTATCATTGAGTTCGATGAGAACGTACAGGCGGGAACCGGCAATATCACGCTGTATAGTGGTTCGCAGGTGGAGGTGCTAAACGAAACATTTGATGCGATAGGCCAATTTACGCAAACATCAGGTGCGCTTAGTTCTGATGGGGGCGACAGCTATTATGGTATCACGGACCAAGCAGGCGGTGGCTTTTGGGGAGCTGGCAGCCCACCAAGCGGCCTGTTCCCGTTTACGGGGTTTGAGGGCAACTACTTCACGTTAAGTAACTCGAACAGTGTTACGGGTGTAAGTCCACAGCAAATCGACTGGACGTTAGATATTAACGGTTTAACAAACCTTGCCTTTAGCGGTGACTTTGCTGCAGATAGTATTGAAAGCGCTGATCAGATACGGGTGCAATACAGCATTGATGGTTCAGGCTTTACCGACCTGATACACTTTCTGGGTGGTGAGGATGGTGTTGCCTATGAAGTTGGCGGCGACGGGAGACTCACGACAGCAGCACAAACGTTCAACCGCCCGATTCCTGGCACGGGAACTACATTGACGTTGCGGATGCAGGTGTCGCAGACTTCGGCGGCCGACGATACAGCGTTTGACAATTTCTACGTTTCTGGCATTTTGAATTCTCCTACCCAGATTGAGCAAGTTGCTATAGGAGACGCAGCGGTCACGATCGTTGGCAATACAGTGACGTATAACCCAACGGCCGTACTCAGCGACAGCACCGCGTATTTTGTGGTGGTGGATGCGGGTGCCATTACGGATATCTCTGATAATACAAATTCAGTTGCTAATCTGTCGTCTTCAGCAGCGTGGAACTTTATGACGGGTGATTACACAGCGCCACAGATTATTGATCTGGGCGGGGGTGTGCTTGACCTTGATCCACTGGATGATTCAACGAATGTATCCACACTAACGGATGTCACTGTGGTGTTTGATGAGTCAATGACTTTGGCCAGCGGACAGGTTCAGGTTCGCCGTGTAAGCGATGACTTTGTTGCGGCCAGTTTTAACATACAGGGTAGTAACACAACGAACAATATTGATTTAATTCAAACGAACCTACCAGATGATACTCTTGTCATTGATTGGACTCCAGAACTCGAAAAGGAAACCGATTACTACATTTTCATTCAAGCTGGTGCAGTCGCAGACGCTTCTGCAAACGCAAATCCATTTGCAGGTATCTTAGATAACACAACATGGAACTTCCAAACGGGTGACATCGCCGCGCCGCAAATTGTGGCGCTCACACCGCCCGATGATGATAACAATGCTGACTCGACAACAGATTTCACCATTCAGTTTGATGAGAGTGTACAGGCGGGAGCCGGTAACATCACGCTGTATAGTGGGTCACAGGTTCGAGCGCTGGAAGAAACCTTCAATGACACGACCAATCTGACGACCACCAGCATTGATGCATTCTATTCAAATGGGGGTGGCAGTTACTTTGGCATTAACTTTAACAATGGTGATGGAACCGGTAACTGGGGCGGTGACGCCGACCCAACTTCTTTTACGACTTATACAGGGTTCGATGGAAATTACTTTGATGCATCGGCCCTGGAACCAAATCTTATTGAACTGAATTGGAACCCCATTGACATTACCGATTTGACGAACCTCGCGTTTAGTGCTGATTTTGCAGCACCACAAGGTTGGGGGCCAGATGATTATATTCTGGTTAAGGTTGCCATTGATGGCGGCGGCTTCGTCGAACTTATTGAGATTCGTGGTGATGGCGACGATAACGCACGCGAAGTTGTAACTGGTGCTGGTGGTATTAAGTTAAGCACTGAGGCGCAGCGAATCAACATTCCTATTAGCGGTACGGGTACCACGCTTGACCTGGCCTTTGAGGTTCGTGTGAGTGCTGGTGGTGAACGGGTTGCATTCGATAATGTTGTCATTTCCGGTATTGCAAACACGCCGACACTGGTTGAGCAGGTTGCTATTGGTGATGCAGCAGTCACGATTGTTGGGGATACGGTAACCTATAACCCGACAGTGACACTGAACGATTTTGTTGAATACTTCATCATTGTTGATGATGGTGCCATTACCGATGACTCCACAAACCTAAATACCACAAACGATCTAACGGCTTCATCTGCGTGGAACTTCGCCACAGGAGACTCCACGGCGCCAACTGTGCAGACACTTGATCCAGCAGATGACGCAACCAATGTTACATTAGACACCAACCTGACGATGACCTTTGATGAGAGTGTACAGGCTGGCACAGGCAACGTGGAACTTTACAGTGTTGGTGCCTCAACAATTGCAACCGCACCACTGGATGCCGAAGTAGCCGTGGGTTACACGGGTTTCACAGGTGATGTGACAATCTTCCAAGATACCAGTACCACAGTTGTAATATTGGACGACATCGATGTGAGCGGGGTTTCTGAAATAACGATTTCCGCTTTCCTTGCATCACTTAACGGTGCTGCCGATTCACTCAATGGTTTTAACGTAGAGTACGCATTTGATAATGGCGGATTTACGTCGGCTATCTCGGTAACTTCAGACAGTACAGACTACTTGCTGCAACCCGGTAGTACACCGCTTACAGCAAATGCACTTCAAGCCACATCAGATCCGATACCTGTCACAGGTACACTACTTGATGTAAGGTTGTCGGTTGACACAATCGACCTTGACGATGGTAATTCAGATATTGCTATTAACAACGTGGTCGTTGAAGATGCTGCCGACGACACACTGGTAGAGGCAATTGACATCACCGATACAGGTCTTGTGACCTTCGCAGATAATGTGGTTACGATTAACCCGACAGCGACCTTAAGCGACAATACGGAATACTATGTGCTTGTTCCAGCAACAGCACTGACAGATGACGCTGTAACCCCGAATGCGTTTGCAGGCATCACGACAAGAACCGCGTGGAGCTTCACTACCGGAGACTTCACCGGGCCAGCAGTTGTGACCCTAACACCACTTGATAATGCGACAAACGTGGCCTTAGATCAGAATCTGGTCATTGCATTTGATGAGACTGTGGCGGCCGGTGCAGGTAATATCACGATCTTCACGGCAGCAGATGATCAGATAGTTGAGCAGATTGCGATTGGTGCTGCTAATGTAACCATCGTCAATGATACGGTGACGATTAATCCAACAGCGGACTTTGCTGATTTGACCGAGTACTACGTGATTGTAGATGCGGGTGCAGTTACGGATGCATCGCCGAATGCAAATGCGTTTAGCGGCATTACAACGATTGGCGCTTGGAGCTTCACTACCGGTGACTTCACCGGACCGGAGGTTGTGACGCTCACACCGCTGGATGAAGCGACAAATGTGCCACTCAACCAGAACCTCATCATTGCGTTTGATGAAAATGTGGCCGCAGGCACAGGCAACATCACCCTGTTTAGCGGAACGCCACAAGAACTGTTTAATGATCCATTGGACGATGCATCACTGTTAAATGTAACAACAGGTTCCTTCTTTGCCGATGCCGACATATTTGCTCCTGACCCGATCTTTGGGGTGAATGATGGCGCTGGTGGTGGCGATTTTGGTGGGGATACGCCGGGAGATCGCGTAACCTACAATGGATTCAGTGGCGGTTTTCTTGAAGCGAATGGTTTGGGTTTTGGAGCAGCTAATCCATCCGTTGTTGAATGGCAGAACATTGACATTACAGGCGCAATGAGCCTTCAGTTTAGTGCAGACTTTGCTTCTGCCTTGCAACCGGACACGAACGATTTTGTCATTATCGAGGCGATTATTGATGGTGGCGCACCTATTGAAATCCTTAGCTTTACAAGTGCGGCATTAAATAGTGTGTTCCGTGATGGCACAGGGGTAGCGCTTACAGATACCGCACAGAATTTCCAGCGTGCCATTCCGGGTACAGGTTCGTCCCTGACAATTCGGGCCACCCTTAGCCTGTCAGGCACTTCTGCAAGTGGCGACGATATTGCGATTGACAATGTGATCGTTACGGGCAGCGGCTTGGGTACCAGCACACAGGTTGAGCAGGTTACGGCGAGCGATGGTAATGTAAGCATCGTGGATAACGTGCTCACCTTCGACCCCACAGCTGACCTGAATAATTTAACAGACTACTACGTCACCGTGGATGCAGGTGCGGTAACAGATGCCTCTGTGAATGCAAATGACTTCATGGGTATTCTTGACTCTGAGTGGAACTTTACGACAGGTGAGTTCACTGCCCCGCAAATTGTGTCACTTACGCCGCCTGATGACGCAATGGATGTTGCACTCGATCAGAATCTCATTATTCAGTTTGACCAAAATGTAGCAGCGGGCACCGGTAATATTACTGTGTTCCAAACGGATGCTGTAACCGAACTGTTTAGTGAGCCATTCGATAACAACACGGGTTTTGTCACAAGTACGCCATTCTTTAGCGATGAGGCGGTAAGCACAGGCTTTGACTTCTTCGGTATTAGTGATGGTGCTGGCGGTGGAGATTTTGGTAGTGGCGATCCTGCCCAGACCAATGTTAAAGCTTACACTGGTTTTAATGGCGGCTTCCTAACCGGTATGGACCTGGATGGTGAGGGCGCTTCACTACCAATCGCGGTTGATTGGACGGGCATTGACATTGCAGGTGGAAGCAACTTGCAATTTGGTGGTGATTTCGCCGAGTTCTTCGATTCACCGGGCGACATCGATCAGGCCAATGACCGTATCCTTGTTCAATACCAGATCGATGGTGGTGGTTACCAGAACCTGATTGCGTTTGAAGGTGATGGCAGCAATGGCGCGTTTAACGGGAACTTCAGTGAAGACACAAACTTTGACGGCGAGGGTGACGGTACAACGTTAACTGACGCTGCACAAACCTTCACAAAGGCAATAGCTGGTACTGGATCAACACTTGATTTACGTTTGATTGTCTTTGTCGATTCTGGTGATGAAGATTTCGCAGTCGATAACTTCATTATTACATCTGCACAAATAGTGCAGTTTGAGCAGGTTGCTATTGGTGCCTCCAATGTAACCATCTTGAACGATACTGTTACGGTTGATCTGGCGACAGATTTCAATGAAACGAGTGGCTACTATGTGATTGTGGATGCCGGGGCGGTGACTGACGCCACGGCAAATGTGACCCCGTTCGCCGGGATTGCAAATTCAGGTGACTGGAACTTCACAACTGGCGACTTTACGGCCCCAACGGCCGTTTCTCTGGATCCAGTAGATGATGCAACAAATGTGACAACCACACCGACACTGAGCGTCACGTTTGATGAAACGGTGCAGGCTGGTACAGGCAATATCACGCTGCATCAGACCAGTGATGATGCTGTCGTTGCTACGTTTGATGTGACGGCCGATATTTCACTACTCACCACAACTGTAACTAATGATACCGTTGCCTTCACACCTGGCAGTGCCTTAGCGACGGACACTGAATATTATGTTCTGATTCCAGCGGGCGCATTGCAGGATGTGGCAACCACGCCGAACGATTTTGCCGGTATCACGGCCACGACGGCATGGAGCTTTACGACAACCCCGTTAACCATCGGTGGCGTTTGTGGTGATGGCGCAACAAATATTGGCCTGGTGCAGGGAACTGGCTTGGCAAGTGCGTTCATCGGCGAACCGGTGACCATTGAGGGCATTGTGGTGGGTGATTATCAGGATACGGGTGGCGCGGCCACTGGTCCAGATGGTGATTTGAACGGCTTTTTTGTGCAGGAAGAAGATAGTGATGCTGATGGCGATCCATTAACATCGGACGCGGTTTTCATTTATGAAGGTAGTGCGCCTGCTACAGATTATGTTGTGGGTGACCGGGTACGCATTACCGGTACCGTCGATGAATTCGGCAACCAAACGCAGATACTCCCCTCAGAAATCTTGAACTGTGCTTCAGGTGCTCCATTACCCACCGCCACGACCGTGACATTACCGCTTGCCTCGGGTGACGACTTTGAACGGTATGAGGGGATGTTGGTGCAGTTTACGGATACGCTGGTGGTGACTGAGTTGTTCCAATTGGGGCGGTTCGGTACTTTGCGTTTGAGCTATGACGGGGCTGGGCCAAACGGCCGTTTAGCCCAATTCACCCAACTTAACGCACCAGATGTTGCCGGATACGCTGCTGCTTTGGCAGACAATGCGACCCGGTCCTTCATTCTGGATAACGGCGTGGTGGACACCAGCTTTGGCGAAAACCCAGACCCGATTGCGAATCCGCCGAATCCGGCACTGACAGCCGCCAATACCGTGCGCGGGGGTGACACCATCACCAACCTGACCGGCATCTTTATGGAATGGAATGCATCGCCTGTGGCTGGGAACAATGGCTATCGTTTGCAGCCCCTTGCCTCTGGCAGTTACGCGTTCACAGCCGCCAATCCACGGCCAGCGACCCCGCCAGCGGTGGATGGCAGCGGTACAGCCAACGTGACGGTAGCCTCGGCCAACGTCCTTAACTTCTTTGAGACCATCGACGATGGCAGCAACGATATCTGTGGTCCGGCTGGTGACCAGGAATGTCGCGGGGCAGACAGCGCCGAAGAATTTATTCGGCAGCGAGACAAGATCGTGGTGGGTTTAACGGCGTTAGATGCAGATGTCATCGGTTTGCTTGAGTTAGAAAACGATACCGATAACAGCGCTCTGCAAAATCTGGTGGACGCGATGAACGCGGTTGCCGGAGCTGGCACGTATGATTTCATCGCCACAGGCGCTATTGGTACGGATGCCATTCGTGTAGGCATTGTCTACAAACCGGGCGTGGTCACACCATCCGGTGCGTTTGCGGTGCTCGACAACAGTGTCGATCCTACCTATCAAGATGGTTTTAACCGGCCCACATTGGCGCAAACGTTTGAGGTAACAGATAGCAGTAATCCTGACTTCGGCGCACTGTTTACCGTCGCGGTTTTGCATCTGAAATCGAAAGGCTCCGCTTGTGATGGAGTGGGTGATCCGGATGTGAACGATGGGCAGGGTAACTGTAACCTGACGCGACTGGGGGCGACAACGGCCGTTGCCAACTGGCTGGCCACAGACCCCACAGGCTCTGGTGATGCGGACTACATCATGGTGGGTGATTTCAACGCCTACTATAACGAAGATCCGCTGACGTACCTGTACAACAATGGGTACACCAATCTGTTCGCTGCCACGTCGTACAGCTACGTGTTTGATGGGCAGTGGGGCTCGCTCGATCACGCGATTGCCAACAATGCCATGGCGGCCCAGGTAACAGATGTGGCGAAATGGCATGTCAATGCAGATGAGCCATCGGTGCTTGATTACAACACCGAGTTCAAGAGCGCAGGCCAGATAACCAGCCTGTATGCAGCCGACGCCTATCGCTTCTCTGATCATGATCCGCTGCTGATTGGCCTGGATTTAACGGTGCCACAGCAAGAGTTCTTCGTCTACTTGCCCATTGTTTCCAATAATCCCCGACCTGATTTGATTGTTGAGGATGTTACGGTGACGAATAACGCGATCACGGTCGTCATTCGCAACATCGGCAGTGCATCAGTCACAGATGGCTTTTACGTAGATGCCTACATTGGCTTATTAGACCCAACCAAGCCGCCAACTGGTGTCAACGACATCTGGCAAAATCTTAGCCCCCAAGGTGTTGTCTGGGGGGTCAACGACGATCCAACGCTGTTGACTCCGGGAAGTAGTATCACTTTAACCTTGAATGACAGCTATCAACTGGCGGACTACACGGATTTCACCTTGCCGCTGGCACCGGGAACGGCGATCTACGTGCAGGTTGATTCCGCTTCTGCCGGGAATACAAATGGTGGGGTCGTAGAAATACACGAGGCCAACGGCGATCCGTACAATAACGTTTTTGGGCCTGTGATAGTCCCCTAGCAACACAATCGCTGCTTTAGAGTAGAGAAAAAAAGCCACGGCCGTTTCCGACCGTGGCTTTTTTAATAGGCTGTCTTACCCGTACCATTACGAGTTGTCTTTCTGAACCGAAATCAGCTCTAATCCCAGATCGCGTATCCGATTGAGCACCCCGAACAAGCCAGGCTGATCGACATCCGTCAGCACGATCAACGTTGTTCCGTTGTCAAGATAGTCAACCGTGTGACCCTCAAACCAGCCTAACCAACGTTCATCCAGACGGCCGTTTACAACAACATGATAGCAAGCATTCGCACTCATGATGCCAACCCCTCTGCAACATCACCCGATATGATCCCGTCTCGTGATTCGATTTGCATTACCGCCGGGACAAACAACCCACAAACGGCCATCAGAATGCAAAGCAGCCCGCCAAACAGAAACCAAACCTGAATCGAAAACCGGTCAGCAATTGGCCCGGCAATCAGCAGTCCCACGGGGACTATCGCCGAACCGACACTGCTCAGCAGCGAAAAGATCCGCGCCTGCATATCCGGTTCAACAATCGTCTGGATCATGGCGTAAAATGGCCCCATCGTCATCGTCGTCATGACTCCCACCAGCAGCGCACCCAAGATTGCCAACCAGAGCGCGGTTGCCGGGGCCAGCGCAAAAAACAACGTGCCAACCCCCATGCCCATCAAGCCCAGCATCGAGGTCACGATGTTACGCTTGAAACCGCCCCACGCCCCCAGCAGGCCACCGCCAGCAAACATGCCGATGCCCATTGCCGACTCAACCCAACCGAGATGGATAGCGCTGCCACCAAAATACTCCTTCACCAGCAGCGGCATCAGCGAAAAGGCGGGGATAATTGTGAAGTTAATGCCCACGGTCATCAGGCCGACAAGCAGCAAACCCGGCCAACCAATCACGTAACGCAGTCCCGCTTTGACACCCTGCCAGACAGTTTCTTGCCCGGCATCCTCAGCGTTACGCATGCGTCGTTCCGGTTGTGGAATCCGAGTAAACAACAGCGGCACAATGGCAAACAGGGCGGAGACGACATCAATCGCCAGTACGCCCTGCATCGGCAGAACGCTGAGCAGCAGCGCCCCCAGCGGCGCCGAGATAACATTGAGACCCCCATTGATCATCTGGTTGATCCCTTGAATACGGGTCAGATGCTCAACCGGCACCATCAGCGACGTTGACGCCGTCATCGCATTGCTGTGGAACGATTCAAACAAGGCGCGAATGAACAACACGACATAGATATGCCAGACTTGAATCACATCCAGGGCAAACAAAACCGCCAGCCCAATGGTCGCCAAGGCAATAACCGTGTCAGAAACCAGCATGATGTGGCGGCGATCCCAGCGGTCAACCAATGTGCCAATGAACGGCCCCAAGATGACATTGGGCAGCAACCCTACCAATGAAGCGGTTGCCAGTACCGTCGCCGAGCCGGTTTGAATTGTCAGGTACCAGATCAGGGCGAACTGCACAAGCTGGCTGCCAACAATCGAGAGTGCCTGTCCACCCCAGATGGTGAAGAAGCGATTTTTCCAAGATATATTGTCGTTAACAGAAAATTGTGTAGCCATGATTAGCCTTCCTTTTTATTGTGAAACGTTCCAAGTAGTAATCAGTATCCAGTGATCAGTTTTCAGTAAGCCGCTACCAGAGGCAGCGCCTACTGAAAACTGAATACTGATTACTGATTACTGAAAACTTTTCCTAAAATCCCAACTCAGTGAGCCAACTAGCCAAGCGTTCTTCTCTTTCTTTTGCCTCTGCTCCATTCGCGGACGGTTTGCCCAGATGCTTCTCAGCGACGATTTGTCCGTCGAGCATGAAGATTACGCGCTCTGTCCTGGCGGCCACTTTGACATCGTGCGTCACCAACATAATAGTTGTGCCGGAGTTGTTGATGTCTGTCAGCAAATCCATGATCTCGGCAGCGGCCTTTGAATTGAGCGCACCGGTTGGTTCATCACCAAACAGGATGTCAGGCTTGTTGATCAGGGCACGGCAGATGCCTACCCGTTGCAACTGACCACCGGAAGCCTGCGTGATGTCGTTATCAGCCAGATGGGCGACTCCAACCTGTGCCATCAACGCCTCGGCCCGCTGGTTGATTAGATCGTGGCTTTCCGCACGCGCCAGATAAGCCGGCAGCACGACATTGTCAAAGATGGACAGATTCTTCAGCAGGTGAATGTGCTGGAAGACAAAGCCCATGCCGGTCAGGCGGACTTTCGCCAATGATTCTTCAGACAGGGCGGTGATGTCCTGACCGTTGAACAAAACGTTTCCCGACTTGGCTCGATCCATGCCGCTGATGTTGTACAGCAGTGTCGATTTGCCAGAGCCTGACGGCCCCATCACGGAGACAAATTCGCCGGGTTGTATTGAGAGGTTTACATCAGACAAAACGGTGTATTCGTTATCATTGCCAAGGACAAAGCTTTTGCATAGTTGTTTTGATTCGAGTAGTGCGGTCATTTTAGGTCTCCTTTGAAACCGACATGTTTTCAAAAACATGTCAGGTTTTACTAATTTCACTCCATAATCATGGCGGCGATGTTGGTTTCTTTGATGCCCGTTCTGGTGCTCAGGAAGGTTGTGGCGGCAACCGTCACCATCAGCAGCAAGGGATAGGCCACATAAGCCTGGAGCGGGTCAATGACGAACTTGATGCGTGACGCGCCCTGTAATGAGAAGGCGGCGCTTACCAACTGCTGCCCCAACGTATTTGAGAAAAGCGTTCCCAGCGCGATGCCGACGACCAAGAGAAATAAAGCTCTGGTGAGATATTG
This sequence comes from Ardenticatenaceae bacterium, assembly GCA_020634565.1. Lineage (GTDB taxonomy): Bacteria > Chloroflexota > Anaerolineae > Promineifilales > Promineifilaceae > Leptofilum. The sequence continues at coordinate 124,141 of JACKBN010000016.1, read as the reverse complement.
CGTGCGGATGTGCCGTAGGGAAAAACCGAGGCTCCTCATGATGGCAATCTGATTGTTGTCTTTGCTAATGAGCATCATCATGAACAGGGATGTGATCAGGACGGACAAGGCCAGACCCACAACCACCGTCACCGTGGTGACTGTCTTGAGCTGCTGCGCGGTGTTGCCCACTGTTTGCGAGACAAAATCGGCCGTGTCAGTGACGCGTGCGGAGTCAAACAGCTGCGCGTATTCGGCGGTTTTTCCCTCGATGCTGACGCCAGGTGCCAGGTCCAGACTGACGGTAAACCAGATGGCGGTTTGTGGATTGTAGGGCAGCATGGCTTTGGCTGTTCGGCCGCCATTGGTGATGTCCTGATAGATACCGCTGACGACCATCTCGCGTGCCTGCCCGTCGATGACGAGGGTGACGGTATCGCCAAGCTGCTTTTCCATTTCGCTGGCATTGAGATTAGAGAGGGCGATCTCATTTTCTTGTTGTGGTGACGTTCCCTTCACGTAGTCCAGCGGGAACAATGAGAAATCGCCGCTTTCGATATTGAGAATTTCCAGTGTGCCGTCAGGCTGCATCACTTTGAATTGTGATGTCACCAATGGGGAGAGTTTGGCTACATCGGGATCGGCTGTGAGCGTGGCAACGGCCGTTTCAAATCTATCAGCTACATCATCCGACTGACGGAAATCGATGCGCATGTCACTTTGCCCGGTACCCATGTACGAGATGAATGTCGGTGATTGAATCGTCGTCAGGAAGTGGATGGGGATGATGATAATCACCGCGCAGAAGAAGAAAACGAAGGCAAGTAAGCCATACAGCTTGGCGCGCTGCAAGACATCACGAACGCCCAGATAGGCATTGATATTCAATCTCTGGCCTCGTTTCAGCGTAAACATTGGCAGGCTCTTCATGGATTCGCCGACGCTGCCAGAGCGCAGGGCTGCCACAGCAGAAATGCGATTGAATCGTCTGAGGATGACTGCACAGGAGATGGTCACAATCAGGGCGATGCTGGAGGCGGCTATGAGGGGAACGGCCGTTTGCCACACACTCTTGGACGCACTGCCGATATACAACAGTACATTGGCGGACAGCACCTGGTTCAGCAGTAGAGAGGCCAGGTAACCCAGCAGCGCCGCGGCTGCACCCATGACCACATATTTGGCCAGATAGAGCCGCTTGATGTCCGCGCGGGCGATGCCGATGGCCTTCATGACACCGATCTCTTTCGTATCTTCTTCGATGGTTGCCAGCAGCGTAAAGCGCAAACTGAGGATGGCAATGACAACCAGCAGCAGGCTCATCAGAATAACGACACCGGCGACAAGACCATCGGATAAGGAATTCATTATTTTGAATAAGCTCTGATCGACGGCCGGCCCGGTCTTGGGTAAATCTGATGCCTGGTAGGCAGAGGAGAATGCGCTCATCTCAGTGTCATCAACAAGCATGAATTCGACCAGATACTCAGTCTCAGCGATCTGTTCTCGTAAGCTGGCAAACTCTTGCTTGTGAATCAGGAAGCGTTTGGAACTGGCGATGGCCGGGTTCATCTGCGAGTCGCGGCTGAAGGTGGTTATGGTGAAGACCATTTCCCCGGCATCCGTATTCACACGAACCAGATCGCCAACGGCCAGATCCCGTTCCTGAATGTAGTACACAGGCACCGCGATTTCTCCCGGCGAAAGGTGAATGATGTTGTTATCCAAATCCAGCAAGAAATCGAAGGCTTCATTCTGGGTGACAAAGCTGATATCCATGATGCTGGTTGCTTCCGATTCCTGGCTCGCTCCCAGATAAAGATTGGCACCATCTATGGTGATCATCTCGACTGTTTGCTGGTCTGTGACCATCTCATTGGCGGCTGACCAGCTATCGATCTCAGCCTGGTCGAGCGGCCCGGTATGCATCTGCACAAAATGCGGCGTATGTGCTTTGCTAAACAGAACATCCAGGGAATTGCCCAATTCAATCATCAAGTTTGCGCCACTGGCTACCAGCAAGGCTGACAGGAAAATGAAGGCAAACACCACGATGGTTATCAGCTTCTTGCGTAGAAAATCTTTCTTTAACATGCGTCCAATCATCATCACACTCTCCTTTGTTGTTGGTGGGAAGGTCCAACATCAACAGTGTATGATTGTTCGGAGCCTGAATCGCCTATAGAAAGATAGGTTTAGGGGGTGGGATAGATAGGGATAGGGGTAGGGAAATAAAAAAAGAACTGAGCAATCAGTTCTTTTTTGTCGAAAGTGTTTTGTGAGGGGGTAACGTGTTATTCATGGGAAAACAGCGACTTTGCACTAAAACCTTCGCAAACCAAGATCAATTTGCCGCGTACCCCAAACGGCAAAGCCGTCTTCCCGTGCAATTTTAGTTGGGCTGCGCTCAATTATAAACTACGAGCTAATGCCAAACCGAGCTTTACCGTTCTATTCAAGTATTCACGTTTCATGCCGATTGGTATCCACCAAATAACAATTCCATTTTTATCTGCCAAGATTATCGGACCAACGAGCTGAACTTTTGACCAACCCATCAATTCAGTCCTTAATGCGACAATAAGTTGCTGTGGCATTGCATCAATATCTGTTCGAATTACAAATTGCTCTTCAAACTTCATATCTCCAACAGATCTTTGCGGCAAATCTAAAAGACTATCATCCACTCGCGTTTGCCCTGTAGCTATCAAGCGAGGATGGGCAAGGTGTTTTATCTTATCTCTGCAAGGGTAAACTACTAATGTGCTGTTGGGCAAAGAGACAGTCTCGGTCGTCCAAACAATAACTTTGGTGTATGGAATATGCCGAACATGCATCACGCGATAATGCTCATAAAAATAATATTCCATTTCCCAGCTAACACCTTCATCCTGCCCTGTAAACAAATAATCTTGATGTTCTTTAGGGTGTTTGTGAGTTTTCCATTCATATTTTTTAGCAGGGTTTTTTGAACGTGGTGACAAAAGGCCGACAATAAGCGCCAGCACAATCGGGATACACATAATTCCCAAATATATTAGCGCACTTTGTGTGTTTTTATCCATTCATTAGCCTGTCTCGTTGTGTAATGAGTCTCGACAAATCAACTCTTCTAAATATTCAGAAAATGATAACTTTCTTGCGGCATCTTGGTCTTTACTTGTCTGATGCCAATTTAGAGCAGCTCTAATTCCTGGGCGCGAATGGTGGCCTGGGTGCGATTGTTAACGCCTAGTTTCTGTAAGATGTTGTGGACATGCCACTTAGCTGTGCCAAGGGTAATAACCATTTCATCCGCGATTTGTTTGTTGGTTTTCCCGTCCACGATGAGAGTGAGTATGTTCAACTCCTGCTCGGTTAGTGGTTCTGGCAGTTGCGCTTGCGTGGGTCTTGCAACTTCCGTTGGTTGCTCTTGGCCTAAAACGGCCGTAACAAGCTTGGGTGCAGTCTCGCGAACCTGAGGCAGCAGGTTAAGCACGGGTGGCTCATCGAGGAAGATGCGAATGAATCCCTCCGGTGCAGCGATTGCCAGGGTCTCGGACAGCCACTTGAGGGCGGTGGGGCTGTCTTCTATCTCCTGAAAATAGCGAGCGAACAGGAGTTTGATTTCCATGCTGGCCCGGAGTCGCCCTTCGCGCTGGGCTGTGTCCAGCAAAGGTTGCAAAATGGCTGGCACAGTCTCAATATCTCCATTCATGAGCAGATAACGAACCAACGCCAATTCGGCATATTCAAACGAGGCGTCAGGCCGACTGGCTTGGTAAGCTTTGGCCCATTGCGCCACCGCCTGCCTATCGGCGAAGAAGAGCTGCATCCGTGCCTTGTAAGCCGCCACGACCAGTTTAAACCGCTCCACCCCCAATCCTGCAACGATTGTATTCACTTCAGCAAAGGCGTTTTGGAAGGCAGTCGTGTTGCCCTGGCAGGCGGTCAAATGCACATAAAACGCCATCCCGATCATCACATGATCCACCTGCATTCCCTGACGAGACAGCGCCATGCCTTCATTCAGGTATTGTTCGGCAGCGTCCAGATCATTTCTTTCCAGGGCAATGCCGCCCAGAATGGATAAGGCAATTCCCAGTGGCGGGAAGCGTTGACCATCGGCCAGATCAATCGCCGTGCGGCAGGCTTGCTCGGCCAGATGCAGGCGCCCCTGGTTGATCAATACCTGCGCCGCCGAACAGCGGGCGTGAACGGCGAGGTGCAGCACCCCGGCGGCTTGCGCTTTATCACTGGCCAGCAGAAAGTGCTTGGCCGCCTCGTCGGCCTGCCCGGCAAGTTCATGGGCCAGACCGAGGCTGAAATGGGCGCGGGCATGGGCCATGTGATCGGTGCGCGGCAACCGCGACTGGGCCAAGGTGACAAGCTCAATGGCCTGCGCCACCTCCCCATGAACAGCGGCGATTGAGCCGCGATACAAGGCGACGAAAGCGAGCAGATTCTCGACTTCTGGTGAGGTTGGTTGGGCTGCCAGATGGGTTTCGGCCAGGTTGATACGTTCCAGGGCATCAGCAAAACGGCCGTTCAAGTACAAAACAAAAGCCGCACTCAAACTCAACCGGGGTCGGTTAGTGAAGACTGACTCGGGGAGCTTCTCCAACCAGGCTGAATAAAGGACCAGATTGCCACTCGACCAAATCGTCTCTTGCTGCAAGGCGATATCAATCATGTCGGCCATAAATTCAGGATCGTCACTTTCCAGGGCGTAAGTTACCGCCTCAAAGATCATGCCGTTGGCTTTATGCCAGGTAGCCGCTTTTTTGGTGAGTTCAGCTGCTTCGGCCTGGCTCAACTCTGTCAGGAGTGAATCGGCAAAAAGGTGGTGATAACGATACCAGATACGCTCATGATCCAAAGGAACAATGAACATGTTGGTTTGCTCCAACTGCTCCAGGATGTGTTGGCTGTTGGGGTTGCCGGTGACGGCCTGGCAGAGATCGGTGTTGAATTGCTTGAGAACGGCCGTTTGCACCAAAAACTGCCGCACCTCTTCATCCTGACTGTGGAGTACTTCATCGGTGAGGTAATCCAGCACATAGCGGTGGCTGCCGCTAAACGTGTTCATAAACGCCTGATGATCGGGCAGGTTTTTCAAGACAAATCCGGCCAGCTGTAAACCGGCAATCCACCCTTCCGTCCGCGCCTCCAAGGCGCTGATCTCGGCTGATTCCAAGTCTAAGTTCATCGCTTGGGCGTAAAACTGGGCTGCTTCGTCTAGCGAAAAGCGCAAATCGTGCATGCGAATTTCGGCCATTTGCCCGCGTGCTCTCAGCCGAGATAGCGGCAGCGGCGGGTCTTCGCGCGAGGTGATGACCAGATGCATGACATGCGGCTGATGTTCAACCAGATAGCGCAAGGCCTCGTGTATCTCGGGGTGGCTGATTACATGATAATCATCCAGCACCAACATGAGGGGATCGTCCAGCCCGGATAGGTCGTTGATCAGTTCGTTGAGAACGGCCGTTATGGGCGGTGTCTGGGCCATCTCAAATAGGCCAAGTGCGCTGCCCCCAATTTCAGGCGCTACCTGTTGCAGGGCAGCGATCACATAGGACAGGAAACGAATCGGTTCGCTGTCCGCTTCTTCAAGGTATAGCCAGGTAATCCGGTTTTTGAAGGCGGTTTCGGATTTAAGTTCGTGTATCCATTGAGCGGCTAGGCTCGTTTTACCATAGCCAGCCGGGGCAGTAATTAAGGTGAGTTTACGCTGGAGGCGTTCATTCAGTTGTTGAATGAGCCGTGATCGCGCGACCATATCGGGTCGCCGGTGGGGAATATGGAGCTTGGTCTTTAGTAGTGGTGGTGCAATTTGAAGGTCCGCCATCACTGCCTCGCTGTCACTGTGTCCAGTAACTCTTTGTTATGGCCAATAATAGACCTCAATCATATCCAATTATCAAGTTGTTCAAAACAAAAAATGGTTTTTCAGGTGATGGCCCAGATAATCACAGCCCACTCTACAGAAACAGTTGCTCTTGGTTCAGGCGGTAAATGAAATAGAGTCTGGCATTTTGCCAGACTCTATTGTTTTCGATTCATTTCGGATGATGGGTCTGGGTTTATTGAAAATTTTAGTACAGCGTGAGAAATCTGTTGTGCGTTCAAAAAATAGATAAGCTGGGTTGATGAAAAAGCAACATATCCAACTTAATGAAACAGAACGGACACAACTTGAAAATTGCCCGTAGAACAATTTTAGCTCTTCTTGAATCCGTGTTGCACCTTTACAGCTGTGGCCCAAAACCGTTGGCGCAACGTTACAAAGCGTCTCTGGGCCAGTAAATATCGAGAACTGTCTTGCTGGCCTGATGACAAAGTCATACCAGGTCGTCCCGTTACGATAAGTGGAGAAGAACGGGCCAGGCTTACCGCGTTAGCTTGCAGCGATGCACCAGAAGGGCACAGCATTCAGTGGTCATTGTTGGCTGAGATTGGCAGTTCATTGATTGGATTGTGGAAGAGATTTCCCACCCATGTAATCAAATTCAGACGCTTTTGGCCCACATGGAGCAGATTCTGGTTGTATGCGCTGCCCTATGACCCAGATTATCCTGTTGTTTGTCTGAGATGAACGTCCCTGCGACTTCGTCGAGCCCATCGGAAAGAACATATATGCCTACGAAAACTGGGGTCCTGGAGCGCTCTGTTTGTTGAACCCTTAACTCAGCGTATTGCTCAGGCGGCTTCCTTTGTCAGGCAGTAGCTGCGCATTATCCAGAGGTCCGCCAGTGGTGTTGTAACTGTGAATACCCACAACACCAGTGCATTTTATTATGAGAACCTGCCTGCAGATGAGGCGTTACACAATGGTTTGAGTTTTTACACAATTAAATCGTTGTTTAAAACAAAAAAATGGTGGTGAATTGGCCAGATAATCACAGCCCGCTCCACAGAAACAGTTGCTCTTGGTTCAGGCGGTAAATGAAATAGAGTCTGGCATTTTGCCAGACTCTATTGTTTTCGATTCATTTCGGATGATGGGTTTTCTCGGTCGGAAAATTACTTAGAAATTCAGACGTATGTTGAAACGTTTTCTAGCCTTCAGGATAGGATAGGGAGTGTACTGGGCGGCTTCCCACGCGAGTGAGGCGACGTTATAAGCGGCCAACGGCCGTCCCAACCGTACCGCGTTTTGTGCATGTTCCTGTAGTAAACGGCCGTCTTCGGCCAGCCATTGTGTCACTGTTTCTTGCAGTGTTTCCGGCTTCGGGGCAAAGGTTGCTGCGCCGTTGGCCACCACATAATCCAGATTGCCCGTCTCCTGGCCGGGAATCGCCTCAATAAGGATTTGCGGCAGCCCGCAAGCCAATCCCTCCGTAATGATGAGTCCCCCCGCTTTGCCCACGAGCAGGTCCGACGCCTGCATCAACTGCGGCATGTTTCCCACAAAGTTATAAATTTGAGCAGGCACGTGCCAGGTCATTTGTTGCAATTCCTGGTAAGTAGCATCATCTCCGCCCGTGACGATGGCGAGTTGGATGGGAAGTTGAGGGGTGTTTAACGGCCGTATAAATTCGGCCAACTTGCCCACCCGCTTACTGCCCACTGCCAAAATGGTGGTTCTGTCTGGTTCCCAGCCCAACTGCTGGCGCAAGGCAGGCTTGTCTGCTGGTTTTTGGGCAAACGCCGGATGAACCGGCAGCCCCGTGATTTGCACCCGGTTCGGCTTCATCCGACGCTGCTGGGCCACCGCCGCCACCCGTTCTGTGGCCACCGCACAGACATCTGCCACGCGATGGAACCACAGCCGATGCACTTCTGCCAGATCGGTTACCACGGTGATGGTGGGAATGTGCCGATTGGTTAGGGTGTAGCAAGCATGCAGCGCCGAATGATAGAGAGGAAAAGTCACGACCACGACATCAGGTTGAAATTTGCGCAAAACAAGACGCATTCCCTCGTAAAGCAGCACCGTTAGCGAACCAGAAAGCAACGTGGAGGTGACAGCATGATCGTTTAGTTGGTAACCCAGTCGGTATATTTCTGGCCGGGTGCGCACGATTCGGTCGTAATCTTGCTGGCTGCGCCGCAGCAGGGCCGGTACCCGCCGCTCGTTTAGCGGATTGACCACTTCGACCTGGCATTGAGCGCCATACTTTTCCTCTAGTGCAGCCGCAATAGCCAGCGATGAGCTGCGGTGCCCAAAGCCCGCATCGGAACTTAAAATGAGAATGCGTTTGCGAGATTTCATGGGTTAGCCACGCTTTAGGCCAGTTTCCACAACCCGGCGCATCAGCGCGGGCGGTGTCCAGGCATCCTGAATTTGGTTGTAGATGGGTGCTGATTCGGGGAGCAGGTTGTGGGATTGCAATAATTGTACAAGTTGCGGGGCCATGTCGCCATAGTTTAGTTCGGGGCGAACGCGGCGGTAATAGTTGAGGTGGTTGTAAAAGTGGGTATTCTCGCGGCCAAAGGCAAGGAACATGGAATATTTGGGACCGGTGATGTAGCTGCCGGAATGCAAAATGCGCGGATCGAAGATGATGGCATCGCCCGGTTCCGTGGCAATCCATTCCGCATTAGAGGCCCATTCCTGGAGTTTAACGAATAGATAGCTCATCGCGCCAATTGCTTGCAGCTTGCGCTCTTGCAATTTGCGCGCCGGGCTGACGGGGAACTCCGGCTTGTGGCTGCCGGGGATGAAGCCGAGGCGGAAGCCACTTTCGGCGTAGCTTTGCAGGTAAATGCCCACACGTAAAATTTGGTATGGCTCTTCTGCCTCTTGCCAGTCGGGGCCAGCGCCAAAAGTGCGGTTCACGTTGTCGCGGTGCCAGGAGATGGCGGAGAAACCAACGTGCAAATCGGTATGCTGCAAAAAGCGGATATTGTCGCCGATGAGATGGCGTACGGCCGTTCCCACCCCCTCGTGCGTAATCAACGGCCAAAAATCAGCGTGCTTGGTCACCCCGTCTGGCTCCGACCAGGAGCTGTCTAGCCCGCGCTGCCCCAGCTTGTGTGCTTTGCGCATCTGGCTGCCTTGAATGCCCGACAGCGCTTCCATAGCTATCTTATAATGCTGCACTTCTTCCGGGTTTAGTAGCCCCTTAAACACCACAAACCCTTTTTCCTGCAAATCCTGTTTTAACTCTGCCGTATTCACTTGTTCCCTCCAATTGAAAAGAAATAGCTTACAAATGGGTTTTGAGAAACCTCAGCACGCTCCACATGCTTCGGGTGAAAATCGTTACCTCCTATCGTAAGCCTGCCGGGGTAACACGTTGTTAAGAGCTGGTAAACATTGCTTTAAGATTCTGCCCACTTAACCAATCCTTAACCTTTTGTACATCACAGTTAACCAAAGGTTATCTGCCTATTAACGCAGCCTTGAAAGGTTATTAACCTGGGCGGGCTACAGTGGACACATGTTAGAAACGATCACCATTGTGCTGCCCACGCGTAACGAAGCTGCCAATATCCCCGACTTTCTGGGATCGCTGCCGCCTGCCGTGCCGTTGGTGGTGGTCGATGCCAGCACGGACGAAACGCCTGCGCTCATTCGCTCGTTGCGTCACCGCAACACAACCATCATTACGCGTCCTGGCAACGTAACACTGGCCCGGCAGCTTGGCGCAGAAGCGGCAACAACGAAATGGCTGCTCTTCACCGATGCCGATGTAGCTTTCCATCCGCAATATTTTGAGAGATTGCCCAATTATTTGCAGCACGATGCAGTTTACGGGCCGAAACAATCGCGGGGAGAATACGGCCGTTACTACCAACTCTTCTCCCACGGCCAGCAGCTTGCCCACCGGCTAGGTGTTCCCGCCGCCTCCGGCTCCAACTTGTTAATTCGCCGCGACGTGTTCCACAAGATCGGCGGCTTTGATCTCGATCTATCCGTTAATGAAGATTCTGAAATTGCGTGGCGCATCAAACGGCACGGCTACGACATCGCCTTTGCCCCCGATTTACTGGTGTATGAATTTGACCACCGGCGGTTGGCGAACGGCCGTTTCCGCAAAACCATCCATTCACTCATCCGCTGTGCGCTGCTTTTTACCGGACTCATGCCCCAAAAATGGCGTCAGCACGATTGGGGCTACTGGGCCAACGCCCGATGAGAGGTAACCAATGACTGCACAACCGCAGATAAAAACACACCCCACGGAAGTAGTCCATCTGCCCCAAACCGATTCGCTGCTGCTGCGCCTGGCTTGGTGGATTACCCAGATTGGTAGCCCACCCGTGCTCGGTTTGGCAGGTATTTTGCTGGTCGGTTTTGCTCTGGGCATGGGCGAAATCTGGGCCATGCTGCTGCTCTATGCCAGTCTTGCTTTGCTGCTGCCCTTTGGCTTTGTGCTTTGGCTGCTGCGCCAGGGCAAGGTGAGCGATTACAACCTCACCAAGCGTGAGGAACGCTTCTGGCCAATGGTTGCCAGCATGGCCTCGGCGCTGGTGGGTTGGGTGGTTTTGAGCCAGATGCAGGCTCCGGCGCTGCTGCTGGCGCTGGCGGCCACCAATCTGGCCCAATCGGTAACTTATTTCCTCATCACCCTGCGCTGGAAGGTGAGCATTCACAGCGCGGTGGCAGCGGGATTGGCCGTGCTAGGTGGTGCTGTGGCGGGTGGTCCCATCTGGGCGCTGATACTGACAGTGCCGCTCATTGCCTGGTCGCGCGTGGTTTTGCGACGGCACACGCTGGCCCAAACGATTGTGGGCGCGGCCATTGGCAGCTTCTTTTTAGCCATCGCCCTGGCAATTTACGGAGTGTAGTTATGCGCATTGCGCTGTTTAGCGAAACGTTTTTGCCCAAGGTCGATGGCATCGTCAACACGCTGTGCCATCTGCTACAGCATTTGGAAAAGCGCGGCCACGAAAGCGTGCTCTTTGCCCCGACGGGCGCACCAGCCCGTTACCACAACACGCCCATCCACACCTACGATGGCCTGCCGTTTCCGCTTTACCCGGAGCTGAAGCTGGTGCCGCCAACCGCACACATTCGGCGACAGTTGGAGCAGTTTCAGCCGGATGTGGTGCATGTGGTGCAGCCGGTGGCTCTGGGTGTGACGGGCATGTGGCACGCGCGGCGGTTGGACATTCCAGTGGTGGCCTCGTACCACACCGACGTGCCGGGCTTTGCGGCGCAGTGGGGGCTGGGCTGGCTGCAAGGGCCGATTTGGGCCACCTTTCGCACCATCCACCAGCAGGCGGATTTGAATTTGTGCCCGTCTTACGCCACGCTGCGGCAGCTCCGTGAGCATCATTTTCCCAAGGTTAGCGTCTGGACGCGCGGCGTAGACACACAGCAGTTTCAGCCAAAGTGGCGTTCGGATGAGTGGCGAGAGTATTTGACAAACGGCCGTTCTCAAGCCCCTCTCCTTCTTTATGTAGGCCGACTCTCAGCCGAAAAGCGAGTGGATTGGATACGGCCGTTGCTCGACCAGTTCCCTGAAGCACGATTAGCGATTGTGGGCGATGGCCCGGCTCGCGCTGAGCTGGAAACGCTGTTTGCGGGTACCAACACCGTCTTCACTGGCTATCTGCGTGGCCACGATTTGGCCCAGGCCTACGCCGCCGCTGATATTTTCGCCTTTCCCTCGGCTAACGAAACATTGGGCAACGTGGTGTTAGAGGCGATGGCTTCTGGTCTGGCGGTCGTGGCTGCCGCATCTGGCGGCCCGCTGGACATCATCCATCACAACCGCAATGGCCTGCTTTTCCAGCCAAACAGCCCAACCGATTTGGCTGAGAAAGTGGGGCTGCTGCTGCAAGACAATGCGCTACGGAACCAACTCGCTCACCGTGCCCGCCAGGATGCCGAGCAGCGTGATTGGGCCACGGTGCTGGATGGCTTGCTGGAAAACTACGCTGAGGTGATGGTGCGGAAACGGCCGTATCGCACCCCCAAGCAGAAAAATTACAAACACCAATCTGTTATTACGTAATTGAGTAATTAGTCATTGGGTAATTTAATGACTTGCCCCAATCACTAATTACCAATAACCAATTACCAACTTTATGCGCAAAAAAATTCTTTTCATCGGTGGTTCACTCAATCAAACAAAAATGGCTCATGCTGTTGCCCGTCACTTAATGGACGAGTACGACTGTGCCTTTACGCCGCTGTACGCAGATGCCGGGCTGCTGCGCTGGCTGGCTGAGCGCAATTGGCTCAACTTCACCGTGTTGGGCGGCGTCGGGCGGCAGCAGAGTGAGCAATATTTGGCAGACAACAACCTGACCCTCGATTTTGGCGGCCAGCAGCAAGCGTATGATTTGGTGGTCACCGGCACCGACCTCATCATCCAGCAAAACATCCGGCGCAAACCGATTGTGCTCATTCAAGAGGGCATGACCGACCCCGAAAATTTGATGTACCACCTGGTGCGGCGGCTGGGTTTGCCTCGCTATCTGGCCTCTACCAGCACGAATGGGCTGTCGCAGGCGTACCGCTACTTTTGCGTGGCTTCACAGGGCTACAAACAGTTTTTTGTGGATAAGGGTATCGATCCTGGCAAAATTTTGGTGACGGGTATTCCCAACTATGATAATTTGATCGCGGCCGCGACGGGAGATTTTCCTTATCGTCATTACGTGCTGGCGGCGACCTCCGACGCGCGCGAAACGTTTAAGTTCGACAACCGCAAAAAGTTTATCCAACACGTTTTAGACATTGCCAACGGCCGTCCGCTCATCTTCAAGCTGCATCCCAACGAAAAAATGGACCGGGCCGTGCGCGAAATCCGCCAAATGGCCCCGCGCGCCCTCATTTTCACCGAGGGTGCCATCGAGCCGATGATTGCCAACTGCGACGTACTCATCACCCAATATTCCACGGTGGTGTACACCGGCATTGTGTTGGGCAAAGAGGTGCACAGCTATTTTGATGTGGCCCAGCTCAAGCAGCTGGCCCCGCTGCAAAACGGCGGCCAATCGGGCCAAAACATTGCCCAGGTTTGCCAACATATTTTGGAAGCGGAAACGGCCGTTTCCCCCAAACATCTCACGCAAGCCAGCCGCAATCGGCTGCCGGTGGGGCTGCGTACGGAGCATTCAGCATGATGTCACCCCGAGTGGTTACGGTGGTTCAGGCGCGCTTGGGATCCACGCGATTACCCGGCAAAGTGTTACGGCCGTTGTGTCACAAACCGCTGCTGGCCCGTCTGGTGGAGCGCGTCAAAATGGCCACGCTGGTTGGCACCGTCGTTGTTGCCACCACCACCGCTGCTGAAGATGATCCCATCGAAGCGCTGTGCCATGAAGAGGGCTACTTCTGCTTTCGTGGCCATCCCACCGACCTATTGGACCGCCATTACCGGGCCGGTTGGCAGTTCGATGCCGATATCGTCGTCAAAATTCCGTCCGACTGCCCGCTCATCGATCCGCGCCTGATTGATCGAGTAATCACCGCCTTTCTGGATGCGCCCGCGCCGTACGATTACCTGAGCAACATGCATCCCGCCACCTACCCAGACGGCAACGACGTGGAGGTGATGGCCATGCCTGCTCTGGAAACCGCCTGGATTGAAGCGGAACGGCCGTTTGAACGGGAACACACCACCCCCTTCTTCTGGGAAAATCCGGCCCGCTTTCGCCTGGGCAACGTCACCTGGGAAACCGGCCTCGATTATTCAATGAGCCACCGCTGGACGATTGACTACGAGGCAGACTACTGCTTTATCCATAACGTGTTTGCGGCGCTTTATCCGCAAAATCCGCAGTTTGGTCTAACCGATATTTTGCAACTGCTTACTTGCCAACCAAAGCTGGCTGCGATTAACCAACACCTAGCTGGGGTGAACTGGTATCGGCACCATTTAAGCGAGCTAAAAACCGTTAACGCGGCCATGACGCGTGAAGAACCGGTGGCCAAAACGGCCGTACCTTCGGCCCCACTTATCCGACAAGGAGGAAGCGTAGCCTTATGAAATTTCAGGTGGAGTTTACCGATCGACGTTTTGTGACCGTGGCCGTTGAAGCCCAATCCGAGGCGGAGGCGCTGGTTTTGGCCCGACGCGGCTGGCGCGATATGGCTGATAAGGTGGAGTGGGAGGAAGAACCAGCGGTGATTACGGCCGTTCCCCAGCTTACCCCAGAGCCTGTTTTGGAGCCTCAACCATGCTAACCCAATCCCAACTGGCGCAATTAGAAGAAAGCGCCCTGCGCGTACGGGAACGCATCATCAAGTTGGCCACCGACGGCGGCTGCTTTTTGGGTGCATCGCTATCCTGTACCGATTTGGTCGTTTACCTGTACAGCCACTTTCTCAACATTTCGCTCGAAACGCTCCATGATCCCCAGCGCGACTACCTTTTCCTCTCCAAAGGGCACGATGTTCCGGCCTTGTATGGCACCTTTGTCGAGATGGGCTGGCTGCCCGAAGCGCGGCTGCAAAACCATCTCAAAAGCCACGATTCGATTTATTGGCATCCCAATTGGGCCGTGCCTGGCATCGAATACCATTCTGGCTCGTTGGGGCATTTGCTGCCCGTAGCCGCTGGCGTCGCCTACGATTGCAAGCTGCGGCAACAAAACAACCGCGTCGTCGTCATCACTGGCGACGGCGAGCTGAATGAAGGCTCCAACTGGGAAGCGCTGCTGGTGGCTCAGGCATATCGGCTGGACAACCTGCTCATCATCGTCGATCGCAACGCTTTTCAGGCCAACATCCAGACGGAAAAACTTATCCCGCTAGAGCCACTCACCGACAAATTCCGCGCCTTTGGTTGCGCCGTACAAACGGTGGATGGCCACGATTTCGGCGCGCTTGACAACGCGTTGCAGGAGCTGCCTTACGTGCCGGGCAAACCCACCGTCCTTATTGCCGAGACGGTGCGGGGCAAAGGGTTGTCCTCCATCGAAGCCCGCGCCGACCGCTGGTTCTGCAACTTCACCCACGCTGAAATCGACGAATTGCTGGCGGAACTGCACGGCACGGCCCAGGCCACTCTGCATTCCGAAGCGCTAATGGTGCGATAGGGAGAAATTGGACGCGGATATACGCGGATAACGCTGATTTTTCTTTTTAATCCGCGTCATCAGCGTTAATCGGCGTCCTATAAAAAAGGAAAGTTGGATGAATTACGAAGCCACGTTGCAAGAATTGGTTCTGGCGGACGATAAATACATCGTGATGACGGCCGAAAATCGGGCCGCTATTCGCAATTTGCCGGGGGTGTTAAACGGCCGTTTCCTCGACACCGGCATCACCGAACAAGCCATGATTGGCATGGCGGCGGGGCTGGCGCTGCGTGGGCGGGTGCCCGTGGCTCACGCCCTGGCCGCGTTCCTCACCATGCGTGCCTTTGAATTTGTGCGCACCGACGCCGGGATTGGGCGGCTGCCCGTCAAGCTGGTCGGCGGCGTGCCCGGCTTTTTGTCCGACGCCAACGGCCCGACCCACCAAGCCATCGAGGATATTTCGCTCATGCGCGGCATTCCTGGGATGCAAATTTTCTGTCCCGCCGACGAAGCGGAGCTGGTGTTGGGACTGCCCAGCTTTTTGGCCAGCCCGCACCCGGTTTACATTCGCCATAACACCCTGCCTGCGGCGGCGGCGCACAATCCCAACTTTGCCATCGGCCAGGCGGAGCAGGTGCAAAACGGCCGTGACGTGACGATTTTGGTCTACGGAATGCTGTTCCGCGAGGCATTAGCGGCCAGTGAACTGCTGGAAGCGCAGGGAATTTCGGCGCGCTTGCTGAACATGCGGACGGTGTGGCCGGTGGATGAAACGGCCGTACTTGCCGCCGCCAAACAAACGAAACTTCTCGTCACTATCGAAGACCATTTTCTGACGGGCGGGCTCTTTTCCATCGTCAGCGAACTGTTGGTGCGGCGCGGCGTGCAGGCCAACGTCCTGCCCATCGCCCTGGAAAACCGCTGGTTCCAACCCGCCCTCCTCGATGAGGTGCTGGCCTACGAAGGTTTCACCGGTCCCCAACTCGCCCAAAAGATTCATGAATACTATTTATCCACAGATTTCGCAGATAAAAATAAATCTGTGTAATCTGCGGATGCTATGAAGGAGAAAGAGATGCCAAATTCAGTACGGTTTAATGCGGAATATCCAATTATTGAGCAGTCGGAGGCGTTGTACGGCCGTTCCCACGGCCTCATCCCCGCCCACTCGCAAACACTGGCCAAAGGGCCGACCCAGTTTGTCAACGGCGTCGCCCCTAAATATTTGCAGCGCGGCAAGGGGTCGCACGTCTGGGACGTGGATGGCAACGAATACCTGGACTACAACGCCGGTATCGGCCCTATTTCCCTGGGCTACCGCTACGATGTGGTAGACAGCGCCATCAAAAAGCAGCTTGATGACGGCATCACTTTTTCCCTGGTTCATCCGCTGGAAGTTGAAGTGTCCGAGCTCATTCGCGAGGTGGTGCCCAATGCCGAATCCGTGCGTTTTGGCAAAACCGGGGCTGAGGTGACGAGTGCGGCCGTTCGTTTGGCGCGAGCGTTTACGGGGCGCGATAAAGTGCTCTGCTGTGGCTACCACGGCTGGCACGATTGGTACATCGGCGTCTCTAGTCGGGATGCGGGCGTTCCAGAAGCGACCAAGGCGCTGGTCAACACCTTCAACTACAACGACATCGCCTCTGTTGAAGCGGCGCTGGATGAAACGGTCGCCTGCGTGATTTTGGAGCCAATGACCTTTGACTTCCCCCAAGACGATTTTTTGCATAAGCTGCAATGGCTCTGCCAGCGTAACGGCACGCTGCTCATCTTTGACGAGATGTGGACTGGTTTCCGCTGGGCGCTGGGCGGCGCGCAGGAATATTTTGACATCACCCCCGATCTCGCCTGCTACTCCAAAGCCATCGCCAACGGCATGCCCCTGGCCGTGCTGACTGGCCGGGCCGATGTGATGGCTTTGCTGGACGAGGAGGTCTTTTTCTTCTCCACCTTTGGCGGCGAAGCGCTGTCGCTGGCAGCGGCGCAAGCCACGATTCGCGAACTGCGCGACCACGATGTGACCACCTATCTGGCCAACGTCGGGGAACTGCTGCAAGAAGGGTATAACGAACTGGCCTTGGACAAAGGGATGGATTACACGCGCTGCAAAGGGCACCCGGCGCGCAGCATGATCACTTTTGACGCCAGCGCAGGCGATCCGCTGCTGCTCAAATCGTTGATGCAGCAAGAGCTAATCAAGCGGGGCATTTTGTGGTCTGGTTTCCACAACATCACCTTCTCGCACAGCACCAAAGATGTGGATTACACGCTGGAAGCATACCGTGAGGTGCTCAAAATTGTGAAGAAGGCGGTGAAAAAGGACCGGGTGGCCGAACTGCTGCGCGGCGAACCGGTGCAGCCGGTCTTCCGCAAGACGGAGAGCTTTAATACGAAGCCTGCTGTGCCGGTGGTGGCGCTGCGGTAGCAAGCTGTTTCCCCGGAAACTGTTCAAGTGCAGATTTGTTTGCGAGAAGTTTCCGGGGAAATTCAAGTTGAGCGTGCTATGAACGATTTGTTTTCACTTGTGGGGCAAACGGCCGTAATCACCGGCGCGGCTGGGTTGTTAGGCCGGCAGCATTGCTTGGCGCTAGCGTCAGCCGGGGCCAACGTCATTGTGGCGGATTTGGATGGGGCGGCCTGTGCGGCCATTGCGGCGGAGCTGTCGACCGATTCGCTGGGGGTGGTGCTGGACGTGACGGAGCCGGCCTCGATTGGAGCGATGATGGAATTGGTGGGGGAGCGATACGGCCGTATTCACATCCTCGTCAACAACGCCGCCATCAACGACATGTTTGAAAATCCCGAAGCTGCCACCGAGCAGTCGAAATTAGAAAATTACCCGCTGGAACTGTGGCAGCGTTTGCTGAATGTGAACGTGACGGGCGTCTTTTTGTGTGCCCAGGCGGTGGGCCGTCAGATGGCCCAGCAGGGTGGCGGCAGCATCATCAACATCGCCTCCACCTACGGCCTGGTGGCCCCGGACCAGGCGCTCTATCGCCGCCCGGACGGCAGCCAGCCGTTCTACAAATCCCCGGCGTATCCCACAACTAAAGGGGCAGTCATCGCCCTCACGCGCTACCTGGCGGCCTACTGGGGCGAGGCGGGCGTGCGCGTCAACAGCCTGTCGCCCGGCGGGGTGGAAAACGGGCAAGAACCGTATTTTGTGGCGCAGTATGCGGCGCGCACGCCGCTCAAGCGCATGGCCTGTCCGGACGACTACCACGGGGCGCTGCTCTTTTTAGCCAGCCGCGCCTCAGCCTACATGACCGGGGCGAATCTGGTGGTTGACGGGGGCTGGACGGCATGGTGAGCGCAAAAAATCATCAAGCGATTTACGAAAAAGCCCAACAAATCGCGCTGTTGCTCACCGATGTGGACGGCGTCCTGACGGACGGCGGCGTGTATTACTCGGCGCGGGGCGAGGAGATGAAGCGGTTTTCGATTCGGGATGGCATGGGCGTGGAGCGGCTGCGCACGCTGGCGCAGGTGGAAGTGGGCATCATTACCGGCGAGCGGTCCGGTTCGGTACAGATGCGGGCGGAAAAGCTGCAAATCGGGGAACTGCATATGGGCATTAAGGACAAGCTGGCGCTGCTGGCTGGAATTTGTGCGCGGTGGGAGATACGGCCGTACCAAATCGCCTACATCGGGGACGACAGTAACGACCTCGAACTGCTGCAAGCCGTCGGACTGTCCGCTGCGCCTGCTGATGCACTGCCTTTTGTGCATGAACTGGTTGATTTTCCCTGCTCACAACCCGGCGGTCACGGTGCCTTCCGCGAATTTGCCGAATTCATCATCGCCGCCAAATTAGAATCAAATCATCCACAGATTATGCAGATTAGTTACTCTGCGTAACTCGGTGTTTTCTCTGTGCAACTCTGCGTTCCCGAAAAAGGAGAGGAAGATGTTTGAAACGAAAATAAAGGTGGGCGACCGCCTGATTGGGGAAGGGGAGCCGGTGTTCATCATCGGCGAGATTGGCATTAATCATAATGGCTCACTGGCTACGGCCAAGCGGCTAATTGACGGTGCGGTGTTCGCAGGCTGCGACGCGGTTAAGTTCCAGAAGCGTACGCCGGAGCTGTGTGTGCCGTACGACCAATGGTATGTCGAGCGGGACACGCCGTGGGGGCGCATGACCTACATCGACTACAAGCACAAAGTCGAGTTTGGCATAGCTGAATTTGCCGAAATTGATCGCTACTGCCGTGAGCGGGGCATCCTCTGGTTTGCGTCCTGTTGGGATGAAGAATCGGTGGATTTTATTGAGCAGTTTAATCCGCCGCTGTACAAAGCGGCCTCCGCCTCGCTGACAGATTTGCCGCTGCTGCGCAAAATGCAGGCAACGGGCAAGCCGCTTATGTTGTCGTCGGGGATGTCACAGATGGTGGAAATTGAAACGGCCGTTTCCCATCTCGATCCTTTCAATTTAATGCTAGCCCATTCAACCTCCGCTTACCCGTGCCCCGTTGAGCAGCTCAACCTGCGCATGATTCTTACCCTCAAAACGCGCTACCCAGACATCCCTATTGGTTATTCAGGGCACGAAGTTGGGCTGGCCCCAACCTGGGCGGCTGTCGCCCTCGGCGCTACGTTTGTGGAGCGGCATATCACGCTGGATCGCGCCATGTGGGGCAGCGACCAGGCAGCCTCGGTGGAGGTGATGGGTTTGCACCATCTGGTGCGCGACATCCGCGACATCGAAAAGGCGCTGGGCGACGGCATCAAGCGGGTCTATCCTGCCGAAGAAAAAATGATCGCCAAACTGCGCCGCGTCAAAACTGCGCCAACGGCTGAAACCTATGCAGCTCCAGCAGATTGACACCACCAATCGTGCCAATGTGCGTCGTTTTGTCACCCTGCCGTTTCAGCTTTACCGAAACTGCGAGCAGTGGGTGCCACCGCTGTTGAGTGAAGGCTACGCTGTTCTCAACCGCGAAAAGCATCCGTTTTATGAACATTCGGATGCGGTGTTTTTTGTGGTTACCAGCGGCAAAGAGGTTGTGGGGCGCATTGCCGCGCTGGAAAATCGACATTACAACGCCTACAAAAAAAGTCGGACCGCCTTCTTTGGCTACTTCGACTGCGTGGATGATCGACAAGCCGCCTGCCTGCTGTTTGAGGCGGTGTTTGCCTGGGCCAAAAAGCGCGGCCTGCAAGATGTGATTGGCCCGCGCGGCGTGATTGGTGTGGATGGCAGCACCTTGGTCGAAGGCTTTGAGCATCGTCCGGCACTGACCGTGCCCTACAACTTTCCTTACTACGACGAATTGATTCAGCATGCCGGTTTCCGCAAGCTCACTGATTTACTCTCTGGCTACTTGCCCGCCGATCATGTGCTGCCCCAGCGCCTGTTTGACATTGCCGAAAAGGTGAAGGCGCGGCGCGGCTTTTGGGTGAAGCAGTTTAGCTCCAAGGCGGAAATTCGCCGCTGGATTCCAAAGGTGATGGCAGTGCATCGCGAAGCGTTTGGCCAGACAGCTAGTTTTTACCCGCCAACAGAGCGAGAAGTGGCGCACATTATCGGCTCGGCGCTGGCGATTGTGGACCCCAAGCTGGTGAAGCTGGTCATGAAGGGTGACGAGATTGCGGGCTTCATTTTGGCGTATGCGGATGTGTCTGAGGGGTTGGTGCGGGCAAACGGCCGTCTCTTCCCCACTGGCTGGTTTCATGTGCTGCGTGACCGCAGCCGCACTCGCTGGTTGAACATCAACGGGCTGGGGATGCTGCCTCGTTACCAGGGCATGGGCGGCAACGCCATCCTCTACACCGAGCTGGATAAAACGGTAAAGCAGTCCCGCTTTGAGCATATCGACGTGGTGCAGGTGGATGAAGCCAATTTCAAAAGCCGCTCCGACATGGAGACGATTGGTGTGCAATGGACTAAGCGCCACCGTCACTACCACCGTAGTTTATGAGTGGTAGGTCGGATTGCCAATCCGACCTACGTAGTTGCCATTTGCCTATTGGTAACCCCGGCTGCCATTCAACAATCAATCCAAATTTAGTGCTGTTCAGCGATTTACATCGCGGGATGGCACCGACGGATCGGTTTTTGCCCAATAAGCCGCTCTTTTTTGCAATTTGCTTAAAGATGAAGCTGAGTGATTCAGATGTGCCGTCAAACATACGGCCGTTGGTCAAATCCGCCAGCGCCTGCATCGTTTTCTCGTCTGCATCGCCAAACAAAACCGTGAAGGTACGGATGTTTTGCGCATCTTCAGACAAGCCCTCAAAAAAGTTCTCAAACGAACCAGCGCTCATCCCGTCGGTGTTTTCGCCATCGCTCATCAGCACAATAGAGTAAAGGCGGTCAGGGTCTTGCTGCTGCGCTTCGGTGGCCAGCTGGTACGCTTCGCGGAGCGCCGAGTAGATGGCCGTACCCCCGTCGGCGCGCAAATCATCGACAAAAGTGCGCACTTCAGCCATCGTGTTCCCCTGGCTGCTCACATCATCAATTTGGAACAGTTCCACCTGCTGCACGCCACTGCTAAAGGTTACCAGTGTGATGATTTCGCGGGAGCGGAAGCGGGCAAAGCGCCCCGTCAACGATTCGTCTAGGCCGGTGAGGTTGTTGATGGCTGCCTTCAGATCCCGGATGCCGCTGCCGCGCATAGAACCGCTGACGTCCAGCA
The DNA here is from genome assembly GCA_020634565.1 of Ardenticatenaceae bacterium. Taxonomy (GTDB): domain Bacteria; phylum Chloroflexota; class Anaerolineae; order Promineifilales; family Promineifilaceae; genus Leptofilum. The sequence goes on along the minus strand of JACKBN010000016.1, from coordinate 102,620 downwards.
CAAAGATGGCGTAGGCGGGCAGCCGCTGCTCATCTAGGTAGGAAAAGAGCAGGCTGTCGATGATCTCCACGCTGTTAGGGAAGGGGATTTCGACAAGGAGCGGGGTGGGAATACGGCCGTCCAGCTTAATCCCTGGCACTACCGGCCGCCGCAAAGTGGTGCGCATCATCTCCTCCTGAAATTCGGTTGAGCGCAGGTAGGTAATCAGGCGGTCGTACTGTTCTTGCTTGTCGGCATTAAGCAGCATCAGCGGATAATCGGCCGTGATGATGCCTTCTTTGGGGTAGATGAGCACCAAATCTTCGCGTAGTTCACCACTTTCGTTTAGCGAGAGCAGCACCGATTCGTAGTTGATCAGCCCATCCAGACTGTCCTGTTCCGTGACGTAGCTTTCCGCCAGCCAGCCGGAGCTGCCGGCCGTGAGTGCCTGCCCCTTAAAGAAGGCTTGCAGGGCCGGCACGTTCACATCTCCAGCGTTGATCGCATCGCTGCTGCCGGTGAGCGCCGTGGCCACGCCGATGAGTGCGGTAAAGCCAGAGTTAGAGGCCGCGGGATTGGTCATAGCGTAGCGCAGTTCGCTGCTGCTCGCCTTGTCGGCAATGTCTTGCCAGGTGACGTCTGGGTTGTCGATCCAGCCAAATTCACGGGCTCGGCTCTCTTTGATACCCATCACCACGGGAGAGAGCATCGTTTTTTCCTGGGTTACAACCAGGCCGTGCCCCCCTTGCAATAAGGTCAGATAGCCGCCGTGGGAAAACCAGGCCAAATCGTATTCCGCGCCAGAAAGCAAGCTTTCGGCGCCGTCCAAAGTGCCAATGTATTCCAGCTCCAACTGCACGCCGGTTTCCCGCCTGATCTGGTCAAGCAGTGGTTCAATGTCCTTCAATTCTGAGCCCGCCAGAACGGTAAGTGTATCGGATGAACCGAACAGACCGCAGCCGGGCAATAGCAGTGTGAGTGTCAGGGCGATAAGCGCGAGATAAATAAACTGGCGTTTGGGGTTCATGGTTACCCTCCTTGCTGATATTTCTGTTCGATGAGTTGGATGAGTCCTTCCAGCACTTCGTAGCTGGGCGGCTCAATGACGTTGACGATGGTTTCTGGCATCACAATGTTGTGCTCGGCGGTGAACTGGCGAAACTCGGCCAGGTTGCCGTTGCGCAGGCCGTATTCGATGGCCAACTTTTGTAGTTCCGGGTCTGTTTCTAGCAGCTCGCCCAGCTGGCGGCCCGCATCGCTAAAAGGGATGAGCACATGCTCGGTGAAGATGGTGGGCGAAGGATACATCAGCACCATTTCGGGCAGGATGGTGCCATTTTGCAGTGATGCCTGGGCAATAAACTGCGCCTCGTAGATGATAACGATGGGGGAGTGGCCCATGCCCTTCACTAGATAATCTTCGAATGGTTCCTGGGTGCTGCTGGGCAGCAGTCCTTGCCGCAGAAAGAGGCCTGATAAAAATGGCAGGTTGGCCTGGGCGTCAGCCACGCTTTGCACGATGTTGTTGTCGTTGGCTACGTAGCTCATTAATCCCAGGTACATGGCGGCCGAATTGGAAGTGCGTACGTCGGTGGAGCGGATAAGAATGCTTTGGTTGACGGGCAGGGCGGTGTTGCCTTCCAGATCGTTCCAGCGCAGCTCGTTTTGCAGCAGGGGCAGCAGCTTTTCCATGTCCAGCAGGTAGTAGCCGCCTTCGTCGGTGGCGATGCCTTGCTGTACAAACAGGTCGGCGATAGGCTGCCAGGAGGCGATGACCATCGGAGTGAAGAAGGGTTTGTAGGACGTGCTGACGTTGTGTTCTTGCTGGATTTTTTGGGCGGCGGGAATGCCTGCCGGGAAGACAAAGTCGTACTGGCTCAGGTCGTACTCGGTGGCGATTTCGCGGGAACCGGCTTTTTGCACGGTGACATCCAGGCCGTGACTGCGCAGGGCTTCCTGCACCCGCTCATCCTGGAAGAAGGGGATTTTTTCGGAGCCGACCAGCCCGACAACGGGGTCGGGTTGGGGGCGGAAGAAGAAAACGGCGAGGATGGTTACGGCCGTTACTCCCAATATTGCCACAAAAATGGTGCGTGTTCTGTCCATGATCTCTCCTCAATGACAGGTGTGTTTGGTCAATTTGTTTTCAATAACCTGTACGCGAGATCATACGCTTCTGGCATCCGGTTTTGGGGGTTGTTTACAAAACCATAACACGATTTAACAGAACGATAACAAATGCGGCAATTGGGTGGGTTGTAGCAGGGGAAAACCAGGCCTTCGAGCGAATCAGTCGGCTTTATCCCCAGGTAGGTGAGGGCCAGCATAGTGATGTCGTCTGATTGGGCGACGTCCCGGGCAAAATCTTGGAGTGCCTGGCGCAGATGGATAATGAGGTTGTGGGGCGTGTGGGGTGGAACGGCCGTATTCAACACCGCCTGCATTCGTTCCACCGAGAAGAACTGCTGCTGCTCGTTTTCACACTCCGTCACACCGTCCGTGTACAAAAAAAAGAGCGTATCGCCTGGGTTTAGCTGGTATTCAGCCATCTCGTAGACAACTGTTTCTGAAACGCCAAGAAGGGCACCTTTGGGAATAGGGAGGGGCGTGAACGGCCGTTTATCCGCAGCCAACAAGGGCGCATTGTGTCCCCCATTCACAATGTGCAGCGCTCCCGTCTTCACGTTTAGCATGGCTACCATCAAGGTAAGAAAGGTGAAATCTTTGTTGTTTTCACAGAGTAGTTCATTCATCCTGGGCAGGATGGTGGGAAAACGCTTCTTTTTCGAGAGCGTCAGGCGGAGCAAGGTGATGGCGCGCACCATGAACAGCGCCGCTGGTAGCCCCTTGCCAGAAACATCGCCTACGGCCACGCAAATGTGATCATCATCCAGGGCAAAAGCGTCGTAAAAGTCGCCGCCCACCTGCCGCGCGGGCTCCATCAGCGCAAAGGCATCCACCTGAAGGTGTTCGGGGAAGAGCGGGAATTCCTGGGGCAAAATATTGGCCTGAATGTTGCCAGCGGCGGCCAGTTCTCGCTGTAGCAGTTCGTACTTGAGCTGCTTTTCATTCGCCAGCCGGGTTATTTCATTTTGTTTGCGCATCCGCTCGGAGAACATTTTGAGCATGGAGCGCATCGCTTCGGGATAACAGCCCACTTTGCCCCAAAATTGATCCTCATGAATGGCAACCAGACGGCTGTTTTGGTGGGCCACCACATACGCCGAAGTTTCTCGCTCTTCGATGATGGACATTTCGCCAATAAATTCGCCGGGTTCAATGTGGAAGCTGGTAGGGGAATCGACAGCATCCAGGTAAACCAGCAAATGGCCGGTGAGTAGCAGGTAAAGATGATGATTGGCTGTGCCCGGTGAGAGCAGAATCTTTCCCTTGCTCAGAAAAATGACGGGGCACTGCGCCAACAATTCATGGAGGGCCTGGGTTGGCAAGCCAGAGAACAGCGGGTGTTCGCGAAGCAGCGCCCAATCTTGTGTGGAAAGGACCGGATTGTCGTCGGTATGTGGTGGGGTATTTTGCTGAGGATCGGAAGTGGAGGGTGTCATGGGGTCGGTGTTAGCTTTGGTGTCTGTCTAGAATCATGGTGAAGATGTTTTGGTTGTCTCGGCGCTGATAAAGGCAGGTTTTTGTGTAGCTGCGGATCAGGTGCAAGCCGAGCCCGCCTTTCCCGGCATCTTCCAGGCTGGTGGGCAGCTTTACTTCGTGTTCGGCCAGGGGATTAAACGGCCGTCCTTCATCAATGACCTGTACGCTTACCGTTTCCGTAGCCGCATTCAGGCAAACGGTGATTGTCTGCGGGGCATCGCTAACAAAAGCATAGTCGATGACGTTGGTGAGCGCCTCTTCCAGAATTAAATCCAGGCGAAAAGTGAGTTTTTCAGACAGCTTGAGAGCCGGGGCAACAGTCTGGTTGAGCCACTGGCTGAGGCGTACAATCTCGCTGGCTTTATTTTGGATGGCCAACTGGAAGACGGCCGTTTCTTCACCGGTCGAAGGGGGCTGGGGCATAGGAGGTTAGGGCGTAACGGCCGTTTGCAAAGCCTCGCACGCTTTGTCAAAATCATCGTACATGGGGATGAGCTGCTCAAAACCAGCGGTGACGAGGGCATCCTTTACCAGCGGTTGGGGATTGTACAGGACCATCAAGCCGCCGCGCTGGCTTTGGGCACGCGCATTGCTCAGCAGCAGGCGCATACCAATCGAGGCAATAAACGTGACTTCGGATAAATCTACAAGCACAGCCTCTTTTTGGGTGGATGTTTGAAAGGTAAATTTATTTTCAACTTCGCCCGTCCCGGCAATGTCTAAGCGGCCAGATAGCGAGAGATGTAAAATACCATCATCCTGGCGTGTAACAGTTAATTCCATTTTTCTTTAAGCCTCCCGGCGGGTAACTTTTATGTGCCAATGTTTGGTGAATAAAGTAAAGATGCATAATTATGCCATCAAAGGAACGGTTGCTGTGTTAACAATCTGTTATCGCTTTGGCCATTCGGGCGGGGTAAACCGGAGCAAAAAAAGCGACGCTGACTTTTGAGCCAGCGTCGCTGCGGTTAAAAGGAAAGGAACTGGATGTTGTTAACGGTGGCTGATGAAGATGAGCTGGCCACCTTCAGCCAGATTATTGTCGGCGATGACGCCATCACGGACGCTGTGGGCCTGAACGGTGCCAATGAAGAGCAATTCACCCTCGGCGGTGGGGAATAGGTTGGTGACGTCCAGAATGCCCGAGGATTCCCAGTTGCCAATGTCGCCAATCGCAGAATCGGTGGAGCCAGTGGGGGCAACGGCCGTACGATTCATTTCTGCAATTTGTTCAAACGCAAACGTGTGCGGGTTTAACTGCCAGATGGAGGCTTCGCGACCACTGGTGCCGCCAAAGAGCGAGCCAGGGCTGGTGGAACGATCTTCCTGCACGTAGATGTTGCCATCCGTGGCCCAAACCAGGTTGTCGGCGCTGCGGATGCCATAATCGCCGTAATCATCAGCATCGTGCAAAATGGTGAGCCGGGCTGCGGAGCCGAGCCCTGCTAGATGTTGGTGCGTCGTGCGCAGCCGCAAATCAATCTGGTAGATGGTGCCCCAATTGTCGGAGGGGAACAGTTGGCCGCGTCCGGTAGAAGCCATGACCACCTGCTTGTCGTTGTAGGGGTTGGTATGCACATCTTCGGGACGAGAAAAGGCGAAGGCGCCCTTGTCCAGTGCATCTTGGCGCAGCGTGGTGTCATCGAGGTAACCAGCTGCATCGTAGCCAGCCTGCCCGGCCATGCGTATATCGCGAACCTGTACGGGAACAAAATGTCCGGCGGCGACGCTGCCCGTGCTGTTAAACGTTTCCGGGCTGTCCTGGCCGCGTGTATTGCTGCGCCAGACAAACAAGTTGCCCACAGCCAGCCCATTGCGATCCAGGAAGCTGCCATCACCCAGGGCGTTCTTTTCACCCACGTAAAGATAGAGCGGCGCTCCGGCGGTGTCATCGCCCAATAAAATGGCGACATGGTTGCGACTGCCGGAATTAACGGCCGTTACGTTTTCCCAGGCACCGCGGCCCAAAGCAGGTACGGCCCAAAGCTCGCCGGCATCCACATCCAACGCCCAAACAGACCCACCATGCGGATGGCCGGAAGAGGCAGATGTTTCCTCGCCTGTCAGGTAGATGTTATCCACAAAGCCATACTGGCCCGCAGCATACCCTTGCGCCGAGCAGAAGCGGGCAAATCCATCGCTGCTGTTGCCGTCAATTTCGTTGATTTGGGAAGCATCGGTCACCAATTCGCCGCTGCGATCATATACAGCACTGTAGGCCAGTCCGGCCGTAACGATTTCCCGACTGGTTTTGTCGATATCCATGTAGGAGACACGCGCGCCGCTCATTTCGGCACCGCTGGCCAGCTGATAGGCATAACCGACACTGGGTCCTGCTTCATGATTGACCAGAACGCGAACGGTGTTTTCATCCAGGTCGTAAGCGGCCGTTCCATCCAAAATACCGATGGGTTGGTAGCCATCAATTGTTTCGCCCACGGTAAAGGCAGCCGAGGTGGTGTAGCCTGACTTACCTGCCATCATCGGCCCATAGCTGCTGGCGGCCACGGGAATAACCGCCAGCGCCACCAGCACAATCCCCAATAATAGAGTTGCTTTGCTTATCCAGTACTGTCTTTGAATCATTTGTTTCATGTTTCCTCCGGGTGTAGGTGTTGTCGGCAGGCAAGACAAACTGCCGATTCTAAATAGACGATCAACTGGGGATATGCTAGCGGAGGTTATTTAACGGCCGTTTAACAGGTGGGTAAATGTGTGTAAATAGATGTTAAGGTATCAATAACAAATGAGGGTTATCCCTCACGCTATTTCCTGTTAGCCTTTCATCGTTTTCTTAATGCATCACGGTACAATTCCGCGGTGGAAGGTGCTCATGCGAATTTTAGTTGTAGAAGATGAAACCAGTATCGCGAATTTTGTCCGGCAGGGACTGGCAGAAGCTGGTTATGCGGTGGATTTGGTAGGAGACGGCCGTTCCGCGCTCGATTATGCGCTGGCGGCCGATTACGATGCCTACGTGTTGGATATCCTGCTGCCGGGCCAAACCGGGCTGGCTCTGCTGCGAGATTTGCGCCGCCGTGGCGACAAAACACCCGCGCTCATGCTCACCGCCCGCGATACCATCGACGACCGGGTCGAGGGATTAGACGCCGGAGCCGATGATTACCTCGTTAAACCGTTTGCTTTTCCCGAACTGCTGGCCCGAGTCCGCGCCTTGCTGCGCCGTCCGCCGTTGCAAACTGGCACCGTGCTGCAAATAGGCGACTTGTGCATGGATACCGCCCGACGGGAGGTTAAGCGCGGTTCGGAAATGATTGAGCTAAGCCCGCGTGAATATGCTGTTTTGGAATACCTGATGCGCCATCCAAACCAGGTGCTGACACGCACACAAATCGGCGAGCATGTCTGGAACTTCGATTTTTACAATGAGTCCAACGTGGTGGACGTCTATGTGGGTTATCTGCGGCGAAAAATCGAACAAGATGGCCAGCTCTCTTTAATTCACACGGTGCGCGGCGTGGGCTATCGCATGAGTGACGAAGGGTGATATGAAGCGATTTTTACCCCAGAGGCTCCTTCAGCTGCCTTTGCAATGGCGATTGACCTTATGGTACCTGTCTACATTGGCCCTTATTTTGGGGCTGTTTGCAACATTTTTGTACGTGCAGCTGCGCCACAATTTGCTAGATCAGCTCGATACGTCCCTCCAGCTAGTCGCTTCCCAGGCGGTGATCAACGTGGACCGAGAGGGCGACCGTCTCGCTTTTCAGAATATCGAGAACCAGTCAGAAAGTGCGCGCTTTTTCGATGGCGATTTTGTGATTTATTTAACGGCCGTTGATGGCACCCTCTGGGAGAAAAACGGCCTGAACAGTATAAACACGGCGGCGTTACCGACGCAGGCTGGTTTTGCCATCATGCACATTGGGGATGATCAATGGCGGGTGTACACGCAGGACGTTCGCGCCGACGATGTGGCTGGCCGACTGGCCATTATTGGCAACCTCGATCCAATCAAAGACACGCTGGAGCGCTTGCTGGCTCTGATGCTTCTGGGGGTGCCGCTGGCGCTGCTGCTGGCTGGCCTGGGGGGATATTTCCTGGCGCGGCGGGCGCTGGCGCCGATTGATCAGATAACCCAGACCGCGCAGGCGATCTCGGCCAGCGATCTGCATCAGCGCCTTGCTTACCAGGGCCCGGAGGATGCTGTGGGACGCCTGGCGCAGACGTTTGACACGATGCTCGATCGTTTGCAAACTGCCTTTGAACGAGAACGCCGCTTTACCGGCGATGCCGCGCACGAACTGCGCACGCCGCTGGCGGCGCTGAAGGGGCGCATCGGCGTTACGCTCAGCCAGCCGCGCCAGCCGGAAACCTATGTGGCCACCTTGCAGGAAATGGAAGGTCAGGTGGATCGTCTGGTGCGCTTGAGCAACGATTTGCTGTTTATGGCCCGGTTGGAGCAGGGGCAGATGGTGCCGCATCAGGAACGGATTGATTTGCCTGACTTTCTGGGGGCGGTGGTGGATCAGATACGGCCGTTGGCCACCGCCAAATCCATCACCCTCAGCGAAACCGTTCCAGCGGGGCTGCATCTGCTGGGGGACATGGATTTACTCATCCGGCTGTTTCTTAACTTGCTGGATAATGCCGTGAAATATACGCCGGAAAACGGCCGTATTCACATCCGGGCTGGCCAGCAAAAAACAGAACTGCACATTGCCATTGAAGATTCTGGGCCGGGCATTGCCCAGGAACATCTGCCGCATTTGTTCGAGCGATTTTACCGGGCGGAGGATGCCCGTTCGCGGCTCAACGCGGACGGCGGTGGGGCTGGTCTGGGCCTGTCGATTGCCTATGAAATTGCTCGGGCGCACGGCGGCGCTCTGCGCGTCACCAGTCAGCCGGGACGCGGAACGATCGTTACGGCCGTTTTCCCCACAAACCCTGATTCTCCATGAGCTTTGCCAAAACCCGCCACTTTTTTGAAGCATTATCCTAACCTCGAAGGGAGACCATCTGTTATGTCGCAATCACCTGAATCACCCCAACAAAAAAACAAGGAGGCAAAGGGCTGGCACAATGTGCGCCAACTGCCGCGTAATATCTGGGTGCTCACCCTGGCCTCCTTCTTTACCGATGTTTCCTCGGACATGTTGATTCATCTGCTTCCCTTTTTTCTGGCCAATGTGTTGGGGATGCGCACTGTCACCATTGGCTTCATCGAAGGGTTGGCCGAGACAACATCCAGTTTGGTCAAGCTGGTCTCTGGTCGGCTGTCGGATCGGTTGGGTCGTTACAAAGGGTTGACGGTTGCGGGATATGCGCTGTCCACTGTGGCCAAGCCATTTTTTGCACTGGCCGCAAGCTGGCCGGCGGTTCTTACGGTGCGCTTTGTGGAACGAATCGGCAAAGGGGTGCGCACTGCGCCGCGCGATGTGCTGATTGCCGGCAGCATTGACGACCGCCAGCGGGGCCTCGCCTTTGGCCTGCACCGGGCGGGCGATACGGCGGGCGCGGCAATCGGCCTGCTCATTGCGCTGCTGGTCATCTGGCGCTTACAGGGCAACCAACTCGATCTGGCTCAGGGGACCTTTCAAACGATTGTGTGGTTGAGCATTTTACCGGCGGTAACGGCCGTATTGCTCCTCGCCTTTGGTGTTCGTGAGAAAAAACAGGCTGCTCCGGTCGCGACCGACTCAACCCCGTCGCTGCCGCTGCCCCGCCTGTTTAAGCGATACCTCGTTGTTCTTACACTTTTCACGCTGGGTAATTCCTCAGACGCCTTCCTCATGCTGCGGGCGCAGACAACTGGCCTGACCGTGGTCCAGGTGATGGGGCTGTCGGTGTTGTTTAACCTGGTCTATGCGTCCCTGTCGGGTCCGGCTGGTTCGCTCTCGGATCGCGTGGGGCGGCAGCGGTTGTTGCTGGTTGGCTGGGTGCTCTATGCGCTGATTTACGTTGGCTTTGCTTTAATCCAGACGCCCTGGCAGATGGCGCTTTTATTTATGGGCTATGGTATTTACTACGGCCTGACGCAGGGTGTGGCCAAAGCATTTGTGGCTGACCTGGTGCAGAAAGAGCAGCGGGGCACGGCCTATGGTTGGTTTAATGCCGTGGTGGGATTGGCGGTTTTGCCTGCTAGTTTACTGGCCGGGGTGTTGTGGCAGGGCGTCGGCAGCTGGTCTGGGTTTGGGGTGCAGATGCCATTTTTTGCCGGTGCGGCGCTGTCAATCCTGGCTGCTGCCCTGTTTTTCGTCTGGTTCCCTCCCCACAGGCCTGTAAAGTATTTCTAAGAACGCTTCATAAGCATCTTTCATCACTTTCTTAATCTGTGCCGATACATTGGAGTGGTATACGGCTCATTTTTAGGAGGTGCTAACTTATGAAGCAGGATCAATTGGGTGGAGGAACGGCCGTTTCCCCACCAACTATTCTCTCCGCACACAATTTACGCAAATCGTATGGGGGTGCCCCTGCATTGCGGGGATTGTCATTCACGCTGCAAGCTGGCCGAGTTCTTGGCTTTTTAGGGCCAAACGGGGCTGGCAAAACCACAGCCATTCGCATCCTGACCACGATTTTGGAGTCCTCGTCGGGTGAGTTTTCGGTTGATGGTGTCAGTTCCCGGCAGCCAGAAAAGATACGCCGCAAAATTGGCGTCTTGCCGGAAAGCCTTGGTTTCCCTAAGCAGATGACGGCAACCGAATACCTAATTTATTTTGGACGTCATTACGGTCACAGCACGGCCACCGCCAAAGCCCACGCCGCTGCTCTGTTGATGGAGGTGGGTCTGGCGCAGCGGGCAAACTCACTCATCGGCAGCTACAGCCGCGGGATGCGCCAGCGGCTGGGTATTGCCCGTGCTCTGGTCAACGATCCGGTTGTGGTGTTTCTAGATGAGCCAACGCTGGGGTTAGATCCACGTGGCAAGCAGGAACTGCTGGTCCTGGTGCGACGCATCGCCACCCAACGGCAGGCGGGCGTGATTTTATGCAGCCACCTGCTTGCTGAAGTGGAAGAGGTGTGTGATGACGTGGTCATTTTGCGGCAGGGGCAGGTCGTAGCCCGCGGTACGGTGGCCGAGGTGATGCAGAATGCCCAAAGTGGTGCGGCGCGCATCCATGTTCCGGTGGACTCAGTGGCGCAAACAGAAGCGTTGTTAACCCAGCAGCCGGAGGTTACGGCCGTTTCCACCCACAACGGCAAAGATGGTTGGCTAGATATCCATCTAGCTGCTGATGTGACACCACACCAGCTCAACCATCTGCTAGGCAGCCTGATCGCTGCGGACATTCCTGTTTTGCATTTTGAGGGGGAAAACGGCCGTTTACAAGACGTCTTCTTCCAACTGACCGAGGAGGCAAACGCATGACCGACAAAACAACTGGCAAATCTATCTCCGGCTGGCGGCTCGTCGCCAGTAAAGAACTGAGTGACCTGTGGCGCGGCGGCCGGGCCATGACCTTTCTTATTCTGTTCAGTTTACTGCTGGGCATTACCTCCTTTTTGCTGGCTACTAACAACGAACTCAAACTAATGCCCCCACGCGAAATGATCTTCATGATTTTGCAAATCAGCATTAGCGTCAGCCTGTTCATCAGTCTGCTTATTGCTGCCGATAGCATCAGCGGCGAGCGGGAGCGGGCCACGCTAGAGGGTCTACTGCTGGTGCCCACCAGCCGCCGCCAAATTATCAGTGGCAAATTTTTGGCGGCCATGTCTATCTGGCCCGCCGCTTTTGCGATTGCCGCCGTCCATCTGACTATTCTGGCCCCCAACAACACTATTCTGGTACAGGGTATCCTGTGGGGTGGGTTGCTGGGTACGCTGCTGGTCGTTGGATTTACGGCTTTTGGTTTGGTGATCAGCGTGGCCGCCGGATCTAACCGTACCAGTTTGTTTGTTACCTTGTTTGTGGCTGTGCTGTTCCTGCTGCCCACGCAGTTTCCCGGCACGGCGCAAACTGGCTTTATGGGTAAGCTGGTGAAGCGCATCAATCCGATGGAGTCGGTGAATCAGTTTTTAGAGAAGATTTTGGTGAACAATCGGACCTTCGAGGAGATGGCTTCCTGGCTGATCGCACCCGCTCTATTGGCTGTGCTGGCTTGCGTAATCCTGTTTGTGCTGGCTGCTCCTCGGCTGGATTTGAGCGGCGACAAAATGCGGTCGTGGCGGACTCGTCGCAGCCAATCCGTGGCTTTGCTGCTGGCTTTTGGCCTGTTAGCTACGCCTACCATGGTAACGCGGGCGCAAACGGCCGTTCCTACCGCTCCGCTGCAAATTACCATAGACACCACGCATAAAGAGACCAGAACGGGAGACAGCTTTGAATTCACGACGGTGGTGACGAATCGCGATACGGCCGTATCCACCCCGCTGGTCGTCGCTATGAACATCGTCAACCTGGGCGACGGCGACCCGGTGGACCCGGAAGATTGGTCGCCGGAGCGCACCCAAGCCATCTCTCCATTGGCCGCTGGTGAATCAGCGACTCTTATCTGGACCATCAACACCATTTTGGAAGGAGATTACCTGGCCTACATGGTGGTCATCCCCGAACCGAACGATCCGCAAACGACTAGCCTACCGGTGGCCAGTGCCGGAATTCACATGACGGTGGCTCAATACTCGCCCCTGAATCCAGGCGGGATAGCGCCGGTGGCGTTTGGCATTCCTGTGTTGTTGAGCCTGCTGTTAGTGGTGCAGCTTTGGCTGCGGCGGCGGGCGGTTAATCCGGTGACGCTGCCCGCGCTGCAAAATTAACGGGTAGGACGACCTTAAAAGTCGTTCCGTGACCAACCTTGCTGTCCACCATGAGGTCACCACCATGTGCCTGTACCATAGCCTGGGCGATGGCCAGCCCCAGGCCAAACCCGCCCGTGTCCCGCGCCCGGGCGTCATCTACCCGGTAGAAACGCTCAAACAGATGGGGCAAATGCTCAGGGGCAATGCCGTCTCCAGTATCGGCAATGGAGACGGAGAAGGTTTGCCAGTTACGTACGGCCGTTACTGTGACCTGCCCGCCAGAGGGTGTGTATTTCAGGCCGTTCTCTACCAAATTTGTGAACACCTGCCGCAGACGTTCGCCATCGCCAGCCAGCTGAAAATCGACCTGCGGCGGAATATCTAGACGCAGCGTGATCTGGCTGGCTGCGACTTTAGCTTGTAACTGTTCTACCACATCCCGCAGCAGCTCATCCAGAGCAACCGGTGCCAGCGTGCCCAGGCCGCGCTGTTCTACCCGCGCCAGGGTAAGCATTTGCTCGATCAGGATGGTCATGCGGTCCACGTCGCCTTCCATGTCGGTCATCATCGCTAGCAGGGCCGCCGCTTCGCGGGGGCGGGAACGGGCCAGGCTGAGCTGCGTTTTCAGCATGCCCAGCGGCGTACGTAGTTCGTGAGACACGTCGGAAGTGAGCTGCCGTTCGCGCTGGAAGGCGCGTTCTAGCCGGGCCAGCATTTCGTTGAAGGTGTGGGCCAACTCGCCAATTTCATCGGGCGGCAGGTCCAAATCCAGCCGCTGGCTGAGATCGGCGGCGCTGATTTGTTTTGCTGTTTGGGTGATGGCGGCCACTGGCTGCAAGGCACGTCCGGCTAAAAAGAGACCGCCCACGGCCGATAATCCCAGCATCAGGGGAATGGCGATGGCAAAGCCTAGCAAAATCTGCCGCAGCAATGCCTGACTATCGCCCAACGGCAGGGCCAGGACGATACTGCCTAAATTTCTGCTGCCTTCGCTTAAGGGCACGATCAGCAGGCGAATGGAGGTACCGTCGGGTAGGGTACTGTCCAGCGTTTGCTCGGTTTGGGGCAATGTGTTTGGCAGAGGGTAATCGGCGGCACTGCCGATGGCCAGGGCAAGCTGCTCATCAGGAGTTAGAATCCAGGCCAGCAAACCACGGGCGCGGAAATCGGCCGTTTCGGCGGCGGCAACCGTGTACTGGCCATTGCGCACATCCACCACGGCGTTTAGCTGAGCCGCGCCTAAACGTAAGGTTTCATCAATTTGCTGGTTTTGGGCATTGCGCAGGATGAGGATGAAAACGGCCGCAAACGCTATCAGCAGCAGCGCTTCCAAGGCGACGGTCCATAAAACGAGTTGGGTGCGTAGATTTGTGCGTTTCATTATTTTGGGGAGACTAGAGATTAGAGATTGTGCCAATCTCCAGTCTCCAATCCCTTAATCTCCAATCCGATAGCCCAGCCCACGCACGGTATGGATTAACTTCGGCGCATGGTCAGCATCAATCTTTTTGCGCAGGTTGGAGATGTAGACTTCGATGAGCTTGGAGCCGGAGTCAAATTCCATGTTCCAAACGTGATCGATGATTTGTTCGCGGCTTAATATCTGGTTGGGATGGCGCATCAGCGTTTCCAGCAGGGCGTACTCTTTGGCGGTTAGCTCAATGATCTCCCCGCTACGCTGGGCCAGTTTGGAGGCTGGGTCCAGGGTCAAATCAGCGATGGTGAGAACGGCCGTTTTCACGGGTGCTTCTCGTCGGGCTAAAGCGCGCATCCGGGCCGTCAGCTCTTCGATGGCGAACGGCTTCACCAGATAATCGTCGGCCCCGCTGTCCAGCCCTTTGACCTTGTCCGGCAAGGTGTCGCGGGCGGTGAGCATGAGGATGGGCATGTTGTGGCCTGCGGCACGTAGCTGGCGGCACACGTCTAGACCACTCATGCCGGGCAGCATGATGTCTAGCAGCACCATGTCGTAAGTGGCGCTTTCTACCCAGAGTTGGACGTCACGGCCGTTTCCGACCACATCCACTGCATACGCCTCTTCCTCCAGCCCTTGCTGGATGAGCGCGGCCATACGGGGTTCGTCTTCTACCACTAAAACGCGCATAACATCTCCCAGAAGTCCGGTTTTTTGGAAAAACCGGACTTCTATCAGGCTGCTTCTATTCTACCCCACCTTCCGCGCCGCCGGGGTCTTTGTCTACGCTGCCAGTTTGCGGGGCATAACCCGCCGCGTGCAGGGTGACTTCCAGCGTTAGGCCGTTTTGGTCGGTGTAGAAGGCGCTGTTGGGGTTGACGCTGAAATGATCGGGCTGGTCAGTGTTGTCGAAGTGTATGGTTTTGGTTTCGCCCGCCTTGACGGTTAGACCGGGCAAGGTCTGGTAGTAGCCCTGCACATCGCCTGTGGTCTGGTCGGTGATGGTGGTGTAAATGTCGAAATTGGTCAAATCGGCCGTGCTGGTGTTGGTGACCTTAAATTCCAAATGGTCGGGCACGTCCGCGCCGTCGGCGTCTACGTTGTTTTCCACTTGCAGACCGCTGATGGTGAAAGTTACGGCCGTTCCACTTTCTTGAATCGGATTATCCGCCAGCATCGGGTTTGGGTCGGCCAGATCGTTTTGGCCGTCGCCATCGGTGTCGGCGTTGTTTGGATCTGTGCCGAGGACGGGCTCGGCGGCATCGGGAATGCCATCACCGTCGCTGTCCGGGCCATCGGCAGCAGTGCTGCTGGTGCTGCTCGTGCTGTTGGTTGTTGGTGTTGTGGCGGTGCCGCCGCAGGCGGCCAGAAGCAGCGCCGCGAACAGAGCAATGAATAGAAGGGTAATGTTTTTCTTGAACATGATTTATTTTTCCTTGTTGTTGATTTTGAGATTGGTTCAATCTCCAATATTGGACCAATCTGGATTTAACTTGTTTCTTGCCTGAGAAAGGCGATATACGAGGCGCTTAACAGTAAGACAATGGGCACGAGTAGCCCGACCAGATTGACAAGCTTCAACTGCAAGACCTCTTGCCAGATGTTAGCCAGAAATTCCTTTTTGACGCCTAGCAGGGCAAAGCTGATCCGCTCATAATGTTTGGTGGGCGACAGCTCTTCGACGCCATCGCGTACGGTTTCATACCATTTGAACTGCTGTAAGGCCTGTTCTTCGCCTGCTTTGTCCATGCCCAGCGTGGCAAAAAAGCCGCCGGGGAGCTGGTTGTCCAGGTCCATCGTGTCGCCAATTTGGGGGAAGATGAAGGCAAAGACGAGCCAGACGATAACGGTGAGCAGCAGGGCCTGGTTGCTGTTGGGCCAGCGCAGGGTGAAGAACTGGGCCAACAGGTAAAACGTGAGCAAGTAGAGCCAGGACATGCCCATCGTGAGGGCCAGCTTGATGGTGAGGTCGGCATTGAGCCAGACGCGGCCGATGAGGCCGACGGCCAGCCAGGTTGCCGCGCCCACGACGGTCATCAGGGTGGCCAGCAGCAGGGCGTTGCCTAGCACTTTGCCGGTGAGAAACTGGTCGCGGTAGACGGGGCGGGCGAGGATGAGGGGGAGCGTCCCAGCCTGGTGTTCTTTGTGAACGGCCGTAAAGCCTAAAATCATCGCCAGCAGCGCCCCGACCATCGCCAGGTAGTTGATAAAGTTCTTGGAAACAGCCAGCGGGTTGACCGGTGGCGCGGCGGGAAAGTCGGTGCGACCCAGATTGGTGAGAATGTCCACCGCTTTGAGGTAATCGGCCATTTGTGAGCGGACAGAAAGTGCGCCGAGGGTAACGGCCGTTAAGCTCAACCCCAGCAGCAGCACCAGGGCAATGATAAACAGGCGGTTGCGAAAAGCATCGCGGATTTCCTTGCGGGCAATCACGCCGATGGCGTGGCTGCGCCGGGGTTGGGTGGTTGTTATTGTTGTCATGAGTTTTTCCTTTGCGGTAATCGGTCATCGCATGGAGATTGGAGATTGGGCTAATATCTAATCTCCAGTCTCCAATCTCCTGCAAGGCGATTTACCGTTGACTATTTTCAGCGGCGTCCTTTGCGCCGGAAGTAGACGATGGCGGCGGCGATGGCCAGCCCCATCAGGCCCAGGGCGGCGTAGAGAAAGGTGGGGCTTTTTTGCACGCGCACCGTCAGGCTGCTGGCCGGGCTGGTGGTCTGGTCGCTGGCCAGGGCCAGCTGAAGCGTCTGGTCGCCAGTCACTTGTGAAGAAGGGACGAGTACCTGGGCGTGAATGGTGGTTTCGGCACCCGGTTCCAGCGTTGTGACGGTGACCGGATCGGTGCGTACTACCCATTTGGCGGGGGCATCCACCGTCAGCGCCAGATTGTTCAGAGGTGCCGCGCCGCTGTTAACGGCCGTTACGTCAAAGCCAAACTCCTGCCCGCTAAATGCCGACACGTTCAAACTTTGGCTGGCAATCTTGACGGCGTAGGTGTTCTCCACGTTGAGCAGCACCGGTTGTGTCAGCGTCTGGCCGTCGTCGCGGGTGGCGGTGAATTGGGCGTTGTAGGTATTAACGGCCGTTTCCACCGGCACATCCACTTGCATTTCCACCTGACTGTAGCTGTTGGCGGCCACGTCTACCTGCGTCAGCCGTGGCCCACCCTGAGTAAAGGCGGCGGTCAGGCTGTCGGGCAGGCCGGTTAGCGCCAGATCGTAGGTGTGAGCGGTTTCCGTTTCATTGTGCAGGGCAATCTGGTAAACGGCCGTCTGGCTAGCCTGCACCGTTTGCGCCAGAGTGATTTCGTCGGCGCGGGCGGCCAGCGGGGTGAGCGCCAGCAGGGCGAATAAGATGAGCGAAATTTTGAGTTTCATGCGGTTACTCCAGCACCAGCGTTTCGTTGCGCAGGAAGGTGGCGAAAGCGCCAGCTACCAGGGCCACGGTCGGGGCCAGCAGGATGAGCAGGGTGGTTAGCACGTGGCTAATCAAGGTGCCGCTGGCGAGTGCGCCGCTGCCGGGAGCGGATTGCAGCAGTTGGCCACCAATGTTGCGCAGATGCCAGGTGGGTGAGAGGGCGTTGATAGCTTGAGAAACGGCCGTATCCTGCGGAATCTGGTTAATTGCCCCGCTGATGCCGTTGACGACGCTGCTGTTCACCATTTGCGTTTCGGCCATTTGTGGCAGCACAAAGCTAACCACCATCCACACCACCAGCGAGACCAAAAAGACGGTGGCACTGCTGTTCAGGCGCAGGCTGAGGAACATGGCCAGGCTCAAAAAGATGAGCATGTAGGCCAGGGCCATCAGCGTGAAAACGAAGAGGCGCAGCAGTTCGGCAGCGGTAGGGACGATGCCGCCGACCGCAACCAGCAGCACGCTGTTAAAGAGGAAGACGAGGGCAAGCAGGGTGGTGAGAACGGCCGTATTCCCCAGCCACTTGCCCCACAACAGCTGGTCGCGGTAGACCGGGCGGGACAATATCAACTTCAGCCCGCCCGATTCTCGCTCTTCGCCGAGCGTGTTGTAGCCGAGGATGACGGCCAGAATAGCTCCCACAATGCTGACGTACTCAATCAGGTTAGCCAAAATGGTAAGCGTATGGATTTCTGGCGCGGCGGGTATGGTTGCGGCGCCTTCGGTTTGTAGGGTGGCCACGGTTTCATTGTAAATGCGCATTTCGGCGCGTTTGGTTGTGCTGCCGATGTAGACCGACAGGATGGACAGCCCCAAAAAGAGCAGGGTAATGGTGAGAAAGAGCCGGTTGCGAAAAGCGGCACGGAACTCTTTGCGGGCAATAATCAGCGAGGTTTTCATAGTTGTTTCCTTCAAATAGGACGCGGATAAACGCGGATGAACGCAGATAAGAACAGAAATCTGTGAAAATCAGTGTATATCTGTGGCCCAATTTTAATGACGGATTGCCTCTGCGAGGGCGGCAGGGGAACGGCCGTCTGGCGACGCTTCTTGCCGTTCCACATGTAGATAAATTTCTTCCAGAGACGGGGTGTCGGGAAAGCGGGCCATCACGTTTTCCAGCGTGTCGGCTACAACCAAACGGCCGTGATTCATGATGCCGATGCTGGTACACAGCCGGGCCGCTTCGGCCAGCTGGTGCGTATTCATGAAGATGGTGATGCCAAAATCACGGTTGAGCTGGGTGATGAGGCGGCCAATGTCGCGCTGCCCTTCGGGGTCCAGACCAGAGGCGGGTTCATCTAAAAATAGCACCTCTGGCTGGTGCAGCAGCGCCTGGGCGATGCCTACCCGCTGCCGCATTCCTTTGGAAAAATCACCGACGCGCCGGTCGCGCCATTCCGGGTGGCCCAGCAGATCGAGAATTTGAGTGATGCGGTCGTCTACGTACTTCACTTCTGATAATTCCGCCAGAAAGCGCAAATTCTCGGCCACGGTGAGGTCGTTATAGAGGCGCACGTTTTCCGGCACGTAGCCAATCAGCTGGCGCACCGCACGATTGTCTTTCACAATGTCGAAGTCGAAGATTCTAGCGCTGCCGGAGGTGGGCAGCAGCAAGGTGGTTAGCAGGCTGACGGTGGTTGTTTTACCCGCGCCGTTGTGGCCCAAAAACCCAAAAATTTCGCCTTGGGGGATGGTGAGATTGAGTTGGGAAACGGCCGTATTGTCGCCATAACGGCGGGTTAATTCATAAGTTTCAATGGCTGATGTTGTCATAGTTGAAGCTCCTTGTGTTCAAATTTGTGACAACCACCATTAAAGAACGTTTAGGTAAAGTGAAGTTTAAGCAGCTCGTAAAATCGTTCTTAAACTGTTTTCATCATTCTCTTAATCCCGGTCGTTACTGTGGGAAGCATCAACAAACATGTGCTGTGGCACAAAATTTAACCAACGGAGGTTGATGAACATGAAAATCAAAAAATGGACAATTGGGGTTTTGTTAATGGCTGGCCTTTTAATCGGCGGCATTGGTGCGGGCACCTTTTTGACGGGGCAACCTGGCCGGGCTGCGGCTGCGCCCGCTGCGCAGTCCGCCGATCCCTGTACCGAGGATGATGACAGCGCCGAAGCGCCAGACACGGAAGATATGGACGATGTCGAAGAAGAAGTAGAATGCGGACCAGAGGATGAAAACGAAGCGGATGAGGCAGATGAAATGGCTCCGACGAGTTTGACACTTACGGCCGTTCAGGCCCAGCAGATTGCCGAGGAAGCCAATCCAGGTGTCGCCACGCTGGCCGTTGAATTCGACCGCGAAAATGGCCATGACATCTGGGAAGTGGAACTGGACAACGGTCAGGATGTGAAGGTGGATGCCAACAGCGGCCAGATTTTGCTTACCGAGACACGTGATGAGTAACCGATTCTAGTAGAATCAAAATGGCGTGGAGTGGCATTGATCCCCATCGATGTCACTTCATGTTTTCATTTAGCACGACAACAATAGACTTAGCCTGTACGGCCGTGACACAATTTAAACTTCTTACCGCTGCCGCAGGGGCAAGGATCGTTGCGGCTCGCTTGGGCAAACGCAGCTTGCCGTTCCTTCTCGTCTTCCGCTGCCATCAGACTCATGATTTCTGCCGGGGCGCGGCGCTGGCGCAGCAGGTTGCCCATGATTTTCATCGGCCGGTCCACGTGGTTGAAGAAGGCTTTGTAGCCGACACAAAGATAGTTTAGTCCTGGCTCGCCCTCTGGCGTCTGACTGAAGCGATTTTTGGGGCAGCCGCCGTGGCAGGCAAAACGCACCTCGCATTCGCGGCAGTAGCGGGGGAGCGTTTCCATTTTGTCCCGCCCAAACTGACGCTGCTGGTCAGAAGCAACCAACTCCAGCATGTGGTCATTTTGAATATTGCCTAATAGATACTCTGGCTCGACAAAATGGTCGCAGCTGAACAAATCGCCATTGTGTTCCAGCGCCAGCGCTGTGCCGCAGGTGGGGGCAAAGATGCATAGCCCACCCGGCTGGCCCAGCCAGGCACCCAGGGCCACGTCAAACATCTGCACGTACACCTGCCCCACGTCGTGCCGCACCCACTCGTCAAAAATGGCCATGAGGAAGTCACCGTACTTTTGGGCATTCACCGAGCGTTTGGTGACAAGTGTGCCGGATTGGGTGTATAACGGCCGTTCTCCGCCGTCCCGTTCACTCCAACCAATATTGGCCAGGGGCAGCAGCTGCGTGGTGGCCCGTTCAATAATCGGGATAAACTGGATAAACTGGGTCTTCAGCTCATCGCGGAAGAAGCGGTATACCTTTAGCGGCTGATCCTGGTTGGCGGCGTGCACGGTGCAGAGTACGTTGAATTCCACGCCATGAGCGACCAGCAGCTGCCAGCCGCGCATCACCTGCTTAAAGCTGCCCGCGCCGCCTTTGTTCACCCGGTACGCATCATGCAGCTCTTGCGGCCCATCAATGCTGATACCGATGAGGAAGTTGCGCTTTTTGAAGAATTGGCACCAATCATCATCCAGCAGCATGCCGTTGGTTTGCAGCGCATTGTGGATGGCCATGCCTGGTTTGGCATGTTTTTGCTGGTAATGAATGACCCGCTTGAAAAAGTCCAGACCCATCAGCGTGGGTTCGCCGCCTTGCCAGGCAAAGGTTACTTCCGGCACCTGCTGCGCTTCGATGTACTGCTTGATAAACGTTTCCAGCAGCGCATCTGCCATGCGGAAGCGGCTGCCAGGGTACATCATCTCTTTGGAGAGGAAGTAGCAATATTTGCAATCCAGGTTGCAAATGGCCCCGGAGGGCTTGGTCATGATGTGGAAAGCGCGGATGGGGGCTAGGGCTGCTGGCAATTCAGTCATGGCAGGAAGTTTATCACGTGTCTCTGTTCACCAGCTAAGCGTCTGGCTGAAGCGCGACGTCGGCGCTGCAAATTTTCAGAGCGTGCCTTGGAACAGTCAGCTCATACTTTCAGCCGATAAGACACAAATGCCAGCGTGCGACTGTCGGGTGACCAAGAATTAACGTTCATGGTGCCCTGACCGCCGAACAGCTTGACGATGGTTTTCGAGTCGCCGCCAGTGGCCGGGATAAGGCGAATTTCGATATCTCTGTTCGGGGGGTGGTCGCCTGGGGTCACATCCTCTTTGCCGTAGGCGAGGTAGGCTACCCACTGGCCATCTGGCGAGACGTGGGGGAACCAGCAGTTAGCCTCTTCCTTGATGATGTGCGTGGGGTTTGCCCCATCAGTTTCCATGCGCCAGATTTGCATCAGGCCGCTGCGCACAGAGTTAAACCAGATGTGTCCCCCGGACGGTGCGTATTCCGGGCCATCGTCTAATCCTGGCTCGTTCGTTAGTTGTGTTTCCAGACCGCCTTCTACCGAAATTGTGTAGATGTCGTACTGGCCATCTCGCTCACCGCAATAAACCAGCCGTTTGCCGTCCGGCGACCAGCCATGCAGATAGCTTGGTCCTTTTTCCGTAATCAGGGTCGGGTTGCCTCCGGCAGCCGGGAGCACGTAGATGCGCGATGTCGCATCTTCGTTGGTGAAATGGCTGATGGCGAGCTGGGTGTTGTCTGGTGAGAGCAGGTGATCGTTGGTGCAGTCGATGGCAAAGCCGCTGTCGAACTGGCTGATTTGGCCCGTGGCCAGCTCGTAGAGGTAGAGGCGGCCACGACTGTCATAGATGAGGAAACGGCCGTCCTTCGTCCAGGTCGGCGCGGAAATGACAGTGTCAAATTCGTGGAGGGTGATCCTGACGCCCGTGTGGATATCTACCGTTTCCAGGATGCTAAAGGTGTCGCGTTCGGCCAGCAGTTCTCTGAGCGTGTCAATATCCATCGGAAAGGGGAGTCTGCTCGGAGCGGCTTTGTCTGGCGCTTCGTCATCCACAGAGATTTCGGGAATAGTGGCAATCAAGAGCAGAGAGAGCGTCATCGCCACGGCCCCCGTCAGGAAGACGAGCTTCAAACCACCTTCCAGGTCTGGAACGCTGTTTTGGGCCAGACCGAGGATGGCTGGCGCAGCGGCGATGCCGACCATCTGAAAGAAAAAGATGGCGCCGACCGCCACGCCCAATAGCCGTCTTGGCACGGCAAATTGGGCCACCAGGGTGTTGACCGTCGGGATGACCCCCAGGCCAAAGCCAGCCACGCCCGTAACCAGGACATAAACCCAGGCTGGTGTGCTGGCCGTAAAACGCCACATAGCAAACAGGGCCAGGGTCACAATCGGATAACCGATCAGGTACATCCATTTGTATTTTTTGGTGCGGGCAATCAGAAAACCGGCCGGGATGCCCATAAAGGCCACCAAAACCATGTAAGGTGTCAACATCGAACCGCTGATAGCCGGGCTGACCTGCATGACGCTCTGCACAAAGATGGGCGAATAGGCGACGATGCCCAGCATGCCAAAAAACGACAGCATGGCGGCGATGGCAGCGGTCATAAAGGTGCGGTTGAAAAGCACCTGTGGGTCCAGGATGGGCGCATCGGCCCGTTTTTCAATCTGGACAAAGCTAAACCAGGCGATGGCCGATACGATCAACAGAATGACGCCGATCACAAGCTGACCCGGGACACCCACCTGTGAAAATCCAATGATGAGCGTCGTCGTGGCGATGGCCATTACCAAAGCGCCGAGCCAGTCGATTTTGGGTTTTTGGAGCTGAACATTTTTGGGCATGGCGGTGGCTATCAGGAGACCCGCCACCACCATGAGCGGAATTGTGCCCCAGTAGAGGCCGCGCCAGCCCAACACGCTTTCGGTGATCACGCCGCCCAGCACGGGGCCAATCAAGGCGGCAACGCCGCTGGGCAGGTTGAGCAGCCCCGTCCATTTGGCTCGTTCAGCCGGAGAAAAAAGGTCGCCAATGGCGGCGAAACAAAAGGGGACGATGGGAAAATGGCCAATGCTCATGAAGGTGGCAGCTGCAACCAGGAAGATCATGGAGGTGCTTTGGATGGTCAAGCCCAGCCCTAGCAGAAAAATCCCGATGCAGAGCAGCAGAATAGCGCGACGGCCGTATATATCTGAAAGCTTGCCAAAGAGCAGTGTCGAAATTGATCCACTTAAAGCAGGTAGGGCGATCAGCCAGGCAAAAAGCGTCATTCCATCGAACTCGGCAATCATTTCTGGCTGGGCGATGGCCCTGGCGTTGACGAATAAAAAGCTGCCGAACTGGGTGATGAAAACGGCCGTTACGCCAAAAGCAACTTTTCTTTTCGCAGCCACGTTTTGTTCAATGGGAGATGCTTTCAGTTGCGTCATGAAGATATCCTGTTTGCGTATGTGCCTTGGGCACATTGTGGTTGGCAGCAATTTCTGCTACACGTTTTGCCACCAGTTTATCGGAAACGGCCGTTGCGTCATACTTTCGTTTAGCAATTGGATCTGTCTCCAATTGCTGCATGGTTTCCGACCAAGTGCGCTAATCGCCCAAGGCGAGCGGACTGTACTCTATTCTTTTATCTGTGTATATCTTCCAGGGGTTATTTGTTTATGGAACTGCCTGGCGGCATGGTTTTTGTTTGAGGGGTAGTGTTCATCATAATTAAATCAAGGCCGGAAGAATCACGTTCTTCCGGCCCATCAGGTTTGTGATGCTCAAGTTATGAAGTGGCTACGGCCGTTTGCGGGACCATATCTTGTTGACGGCGACCCATGAGCCAGGCGTAACTCGCCAGGGCGATAAAAGCAGCTGTGGCCAGGATGCCGACCAGGTTGCCAATAACCGGGAACAGTGTCGTCGGGCTGCTGGTGGGCACATCTACCAGAAGATAGTTGCCGTCTTCGGCCAAACCTTCGCCAGTGGCCAATATCCGACCATATCCGTCTGCCACAATCGACAGCCCCTCATCCGTTTGCCGAATCACGGTTACCCCGTTTTCGATAGCGCGGAAGACCGCCATTTCAGCATGCATCGGGTTGATGCCGTCCCATTCTTTTGAGGGCGAGAGCAGGATGTCTGCCTGCTGCTGGCCCACCTGGTTCACGATGTTGGGATAGTTGGTGTCCCAGCAGATAATGCCTGCCAGATTGCCGTAGGGTGTCTCAACCACTTCAATCTCACCGCTGCCTTTCAGCGTGCCTTCTAACAGATTGCCGCCATATTTAACGTGCTCCAAAATGATTTGACCGTCTGGTCCGGCCACGTACAGCTTGTTTTCCCAGGGGCGGTCACTGTCCGGGAAGGCGGTGAAGGTGGGCATTGCCAGATAGATACCAGCTTCTTGCGCCAGCGCCTGTCCCTGAGCGATGGTGGCCTGTACGTCTTCTTCCAACCCCATAATTGCCAATTCTGGCCAGAGAATCATGTTGGCGCCCTCGGCAACGGCCGTTTCGGACATTTGCAAATATTGTTGGTGGGTGGCTTGTGTTGCTTGCCGGTAGGCGTCAACGCCTTCTTCCTCCAGCAGCGTGATCATCTTGTCTACATGATTTTCAACCAGGGTGAAGGAGGCCACGCGCACCGTTTCTTGCGCAGCCACATCAGGAGCTGTCGCCAGCCGCACTGTGCCGTAGCCAATCACTGCCAGCAAAACGATGGCAAAGGTTGCTACGCCAGCCCGAACCCGGGTCCAGTTAAATTCGTTGTCCCAGGCCCAGTTGACGATGGCTGGGAACCAGGCCAGGAGGAAGGTCAAGCCGATCATGCCGGTAACGGCCGTTAGCTGCGTCAACACCGGAATACCATATTGCGAATACCCGGCGGCCCCGAAATTACCAAACGGATTGCTGCTGCCGCTCACAAATTCCACCGCCGTTCCCGCCAGTGGGAAAATGAAAGTAGCGATAAACGGGAGACGGCCGTTGCGGCCTAGCTTGGGGGAAAGCCAGCGGTCCACAGCAAACGGAATAACGCCAATCAGGGCAGCTACCGCCATAAAGATGAAATGGGCTGGCCCAAAAATCGGTGTGCCCCCGTACCAGGGAATTGCCAACGTCATCCAGTAAACCAGGAAGAAGCGGAGAAATTTGCGCCGTTCCTGACTAACGTAGAGATAGCGCAGCGCAAAAATTGGCGCTATCCAGGTGACGATTGCCACCGTCCAATGACCCGACGAAAACAGATTTAACAGACCAAAAATGATTAACAACACGGTTGCTTGCGACAACTTTTTCTTACTCATGATTCACTCCTTCTTGCAAATGTACTGAAATGATTTTTGCATCCAGATCGCGCAGCTTGGTCAGGATGCCATGTAGCATTGCCTGGTCGGCGATAGCGCCAGTGAGGCGCGTTCTGTCTTGCTCAACATAGGTGATTTGGAGGCCACCTAGCCATTCGGACCAGTGGCTATCGATATGTCCTCGGATAAGAATTTCAACTTGTTCCATCGTCATTACCTCGTTATTCGCTGTCATGGTTTCATCTTATCGGTTTAGGGGCAGGATGTATTCACCCGGAATGGGTGGTTGGTGGGTGATTGTGGCGACCACCCATCACCCGCACCTGCTGGTTGGCTGGGCGGCGAAGCAGTTAGCTATTCTGTTGGGGGTCTGTTTGGGGAAGGTTACTTCTGTGATGGCTTCATGAGCGCAACACCATGAATGAAAATACACAGATCGCACAGATTTTTCTCTGCGTCCTCTGCGTCCTCTGCGTTCTCTGCGGTTAATTTATTTTCGATGAGAAATCAGGTGCAGCAGGCGCGCCTGGGCAACGGCTTCGCGGCGGTTGTTGACGCCCAGCTTGCCGTAGATGCTTTTCAGGTGGCTTTTGATGGTGTTCACAGAGACGAACAGCTCTTGCGCGATTTCTTTGTAGGTACGGCCGTTTGCCAGCAGCTGCAACACCTCAATTTCGCGCTCGCTGACGGCATCCACCAGCAATGTGTCGGTCTGCTCAGGTGGTGGAGAAGCTGGTACGGGCGGCGGCGTGCCAGCAAAAAGTGCTAACAGCATGCGCGAGTAGTCGGGCAGTATCTGCTTGCTCACCGCCAGGTGCAGCAGCGGCAGCAGTGCTGGCCCTTTGTCTAAAAAGATGCGCCTGAAATTGCCAGGCTGCGCCAGGGTCAGCGCGTCGGTGAAAAACCGCAAGCTATCATCGCCAGCAGCAAGCGCCTGCAAGAGCCGAATTTCAATCTGCCCGTAGCGCCAGCCGCCCGCCTCGGCCTTTTCATATTCGGCCATCAGATGGGCGGCAGCGGCGGCACGATCGTCCCTGGCCAGCGCCAGCCGCGCCGGAGCCAGAAACAGAGGCACATAGAACGGGGAGGCAGAAACGGCCGCAGGCATCATTTCAATCTTTTCCTGTGCCTTTTCCAGGTTGCTTTGAGCCAGCGCAATCATTACCGCCACCGCGTCATTTCGGGCTTGGGTATGGGGCGGGGCCTGGGTGCCGGCTGCGTTTTCGGCCGTGGCCAGCGCCGCCTGTGCCGCAGCAGCATCTCCTTGCGCCAGCAGTAAAAGCGCCCATTGGCGGTAGGCGCTGCTGGTCAGTTCGCTGTTGCCGCTGCGCTGGGCCAGATCAATTGCGGTTTGCAAATGGGCACGCGCCTCTTCCAACTGGTTCCATTCATACAAAACACCAGCCAGCACCATGTGTGGCAAGGCGCTGGCTGGCAGCGCTTCCCCCCAGGCCAACGCGGCTTGCAGTAACGTGGCGGCTTTGGGCAGCTGCCCCTGCGCTACCTGAGTCATGGCCAGAAAACCGATGGCTAGCAGCTGGACATGGTGGTTCTGGGCCAGCTTTGCCGCTTCTTGTGCAGCCGTCAACGTCTTTTCTGCCTCAGTGATTTGCCCGAGCTGCCAGTGGGCAATGCCCAGATTGAGCAAAAGTGCGCTGCGCGGATTGTGGGCGGCAGGTGGCAGCATGGCCAGGGCAGTCTCAGAAAGGGCGATGGTTTGCGGCAGGTCATGGCGGCTGCGTGCCAGATGAATTTGGGCGGAAAGTACAGCGCCATATTTGGGAGGATTATCCCGGAACGCTTCTTCGGCAAATGCTAGAAAATGGTTGGCTGCATCTGGTTGGCCGCTGAGCGCCAGCGCCCAGGCATAGCCGAGACAAAGGTCAGGCATGGCCTCGATGACTGCATTGGGCAATGTTTCCATCCAGCGCAGAAACGTTCTGTTTTCGCCTTGCTTTTGGATGTCATCGTTGCGGGCCTGGATGAGCGTGGCCGCCTGTTCCCAGGCCGCCGCCTGGAGGTAATGGTTGATGGCGCGGCGGTAGAAGCCATTTTCTTCGTGCCAGTGGGCGGCACGTTGGTGGAGTACGGCCGTATCCACCTGTTCTAGTCGCAGCCGCTGGCGCAGCAAATCGGCAAAAAGATGGTGGTAGCGAAACCATTGCCGCGATTGGTCCAGGGAAATGGTGAATAGGTTGGCCTGTTCCAGGCGTTCCAGTATGGTTTGCGAATTTCCTTCTTGCGCCATGACCGCATCACACAGCGGCGCGGTGAGCCGTTCCAGAACGGCCGTTTGCAACAAAAATGTGCGCACGTCAGGTGGCTGCTGCCGAAACACTTCTTCAATCAGGTAGTCGAGGATAAACCGGTTGCTGCCGGCAAAGGCGTTGACGAATTGCTCCGCATCTGCCTGTTCGCGCAGCGCCAGCGCGGCCAGCTGTAAGCCGGAGACCCAGCCTTCCGTCTTTTGGAACAGTTTTTCGATTTGCGCCGTCGTTAAATCCAGGGCAAGCGTTTCATTGAGGAGCGCGGTGGCCTCGGCAGCGGTGAATTTCAAATCGCGCTCGCGAATTTCGGTTAAATCTCCCCGTGCCCGCCAGCGCGGCAGGGGAATTGGCGGGTCTTCGCGCGTGGTAATGACCAGATGCAGTTGGGGTGGCTGGCGTTCCAGAAAATAGGTGAGGGCTTCATGCGTGGTTTGCGAATCAATCAGATGATAATCGTCGAGTACAAAGATGATCTCGTTGGGGATTTTACTGATCGCGTTGATGAGGGCGGTAACGGCCGTTTGCATCGGTGGCGGTGGTGTTTGCGCAAAGAGCTGTAGAATCTCCGTGCCAAAATCGGCGTGAATGGTCTGCAAACCTGCGATGAGATACCGCCAGAAGCGTACCGGATCGCTGTCTTCCTCATCCAATGAAAGCCAGACCGCAGGCATGTCGCAGGCCATCATCCAGGCAACCACCACGGTTGTCTTGCCAAAACCAGCGGGCGCGGAGACCAGCGTTAGCTTGCCGGACAAGCCGTTGTTCAGTTTTTCGATGAGTCGGGGACGGTGAACGAGCGACGGCCGTAAGCGCGGCGTAAATAATTTTGTTTGCAGCAAGTCAGCAGACATAGGTTCATTATAGAGGAAATGCGTGTGGTGACGAGGGTAAGGTATGATATGATTTAGCACGGTTTTGGCTTAGTGGGATTGGGCAAATGACGCGTATACCCGTTATGGAAGGACAAGCAAAAAAGAATATTTTAGGGACCGTTGTCAGTTATTTGATGGTAACGGCCATTGCCGTGCGTGGTTTGGTTGCCTATTCGGAAGTCGCGTTGCCGATTCTTGGCTACCTGGGCGTTTACATCCTGTTGATGGTGCTGGAACCGACGCTGCGCCGCCAGCAGAATTGGGGGCAGCCGCTGTTTTTGCTTGGCCAAATTGGGGTGATGGTTGGCCTGTTTTTCCTGACGCCGTTTGGCGATTTTTGGGCCATCATACTGTTGCCAGCCTGTATTTACGTTATGCGTCATTTTCGCCAGCCGCTTGCCTGGACCTGGATTGGTATTTTTTGCGTGGCCATGAGCATCATGATTATTTGGGGTGAAGGCTTCATTTTTGCCCTGGAATTTATCATCATTTATTTGGCAGCTTATTTGCTTGTTGGTTCCTATGCGCTGCTGCTGCGGCAAACGGAAGTGGCGCAGCAGGAAAGCCAGATGCTGCTGCGAAAATTGCGCGCCTCGAATGCCCAAATGCAAGAATATGTGACGCAAGTTGAGGAGCTGACGACCATCAAAGAGCGCAACCGGCTGGCCCGTGAACTGCATGACGCCGTGACGCAGTCGATTTTTAGCATGACATTGATTACGCGGTCGGCGCTTATTTTGCAGGAGCGTGATCCAAAGCAGGTGAAGGACAAGCTGTTGCAATTGCAGGAGTTGGCGCAGGGGGCGCTGCAGGAAATGCGCGGGCTGATTTACCAACTGCGCACCTTGTCTGTGGCGGAGGATGGCCTTTTTCCCGTTTTGGGCAAGTTTATTGAGGGGGTAAACGGCCGTAATAACCTCAATATTGCCCTAGACCCAACGCCAGAATCCTTGCCTCTGACGCCGATACAGCAGCAGGAACTGTATCGCATCATTCAGGAGGCGATTAACAATATTGTCAAACATGCGGGCACGAAGGATGCTGTGATTCGTTTTGTGGTGGAGGATACGGCCGTTACCGTCACCATTGCCGATGAAGGGATTGGTTTTGATGCCAACGCGCCGAACAACGATCACGGTCACATTGGGCTGACCAGTATGCAGGAACGTGCCAGAGAATTGGGTGGGACGCTAACAATCAACACACAGCCAGGCGCAGGCACAAAAATAAAGGTTGTCGTGCCGGTTGCTGAAGAGGAAAAACAAGATGGACAAGATTAAACTGCTGATTGTGGATGACCATACCGTGGTGCGTCAGGGCTTGCGCGGCTTTTTGGAGTTGATGGACGATTTTGAAATTGTGGGTGAAGGTAGTAACGGCGTGGAAGCGGTGCGGCAGGCGGCAGAATTGCAACCAGACGTGATCTTGTTGGACCTGATGATGCCGGAAATGGACGGCATCGAGGCAACCCGACGTATCCGGCTGGCGAATCCGGCAGCGCGCATTTTGATTTTGAGCAGCTTTAGCAACGATGATAACGTGCTGCCTGCCATTCGTGCTGGGGCGATGGGTTATGTGCTCAAGGATATTGATCCCGATGACCTGGCTGATGCTTTGCGCGAGACGTACCAGGGCAAGAGCAAGCTGCATCCAGATATTGCCCAAAAGTTGATTGCCCACGTGCAGCAGGATGAGGCGGATGAGAAAACGGCCGTTTCTCCCCTCGATCAGCTCACCGAACGAGAATTGGATGTGCTCAAACAGATCGCTTACGGCAAGAGCAACCATGAAATTGCGGCCGCCCTCTCGATTAGCCACGCCACCGTCAAAACGCATGTCAGCAACTTATTGGGCAAGCTGCATCTGGCAGACCGCACCCAGGCCGCCATTTTGGCCATTCGCGAAGGATTGGTTTCCGATAAATAACGAACGGTGATTGGACCAATTTAAAAACTCATAGCTGCAAATCAATTGTGACTAAAATTGGTCCAATCTTTGCTATTCGCTATTTCAAAACGCCTCCAAACGGAGGCGTTTTTTGATCTACATCTTGAGATGTAGTTCCCCTACATCCCTCGCCCGAGTGAGAGCCTCATCCCATCTGCGTAGCTGATTTCCACCTCATACCTGATCCCTAAAACGCGCCAATTTTCTATTCTAGAGACATGATGAACGCACGTCAGAACAGAGAAAAACAGCCGCTGCGGCTTTTGATTGTGGATGGAGTGGCGCACACCCGGCACAGTTTGGCCTCTTTTTTGCAGCTGCAAGAGAACCTGGAAGTTGTGGGGGAAACGGCCGTTGCCGCAGATGCCCTTCATCTCACCCAACAGCTCAACCCGGACGTCATCATTATGGGTCTTAACCTGCTCGATATGGACGGATTTAGCGCTGCCCAAGAGCTGCGCAAAGTGGACCCAACATGCGCCATCATCTTGTTAACCATCCGCAGTCAGGCGCAGGATGTGCAAAAGGCAAAAGATGCCGGAGCCATCGCTCTCATCGAGACATCCGCTGGTATTGACCCCATTTTGTTCATCCTGTCTTCGATTTCCAGTGATGACGTTGAAGGCAAATAACCAAACTTTAGATTGAACCAAGGAGAGTAACCATGAACACTCAAGTAGAAAAAATGCCCTTATCCAAACTGATTTTCTTGCACCTTTTCCCAGGTTTCACCATCGCGCTTGTTTTTGTGCTGTTGGCCACCTTCATGAAATCGGCAGAGGTGCCTGCTTTGTTCTGGCTCGTTGTTGCGATTCCTATCGGGTTAATCCCAACAGAGCTTGGTTACTTGTTGTATGTCGGTAAGCAGCAGAACGGCCGTTTCTCGCTAAAGGGGATTCTGGGCTATCAAAATCCGTTGAGCTGGAAACAGTATCTGTGGATGGTGCCCGCCACGTTTATTAGCATGCTGGTTTTATTTACCATTGCTGGCGTCGCTGACCCGTTTATTTATGAAACTATGTTTGGTTGGCTGCCATCGTGGCTCAATGTGGAATTATTGGATGTTGCTTTCTTCACCAAGCCGCTGCCGCTGATTATCACCTATTTGAGTGTCAATATGATGGCCCCGGCAATTGAAGAACTATATTTTCGCGGCTATTTGCTGCCCCGAATTTCTCAATACGGCCGTTGGGCAACACTGATGCATACCTTCTTGTTTGGACTCTACCATGTCTGGTCTCCTTGGCATGCCATTCAACGCGGAATCGGCACATTGCCGCTGGCAATCTCTGCAAAGCGCGGCAATCTCAACGTCGCCATCATCACCCATGTGCTTGTCAACACGATTGGCTTCACCCTGTCAATTCTCGGCGCGATGGCTGCCGCTGGATAAGGCACCTCTACCAATAAAGGAAAAATCTAAGTATTTATAAAAAAGGTTTTGTCACTTTTGAATAGAGAAATCATGGAACAATTTCCTCAAAAAGCAGAGGAGAAAGCCATGATTTATGCAAATGTTGATGAGCAAGGGCAGCAAGAACTTGAGCAAGCGATGAAAAAGACGAACGATAAAAAATGGTATCGGCGACTCAAAACGATAGCGTTATCGAATCAAGGTCGTTCTGTGCCAGAAATCGCTGCCATTTTCGATTTGAGCCAAGCAGTGGTCCGGACTTATATCAAACGGTACAACGAGGGTGGCCTCGTGCGGCTGCAGGCAAGCCATGGTCGAGGACGGCCGTTAATGCTCGAATGGATGAAGCCAAAGCGAACTGCGGGCAAGCCCAAGCGACTTTAGAAACTAGACAGGTGCCAATTGACACAAGCCTGATGGCAGTGTATCTTGCCATGTACGAAGGTAGTGAGTCAGCTCGTTTCACATGCTCAAGCGAGCAGGCATCATGAAAGACAGCGTATCAAGTCACGACACTCTATGTCGTTAAGCGATTGAAGCACTGAAGAAAAGCACAAACAACAGCCTCACCTCTGGAAGCAACGCCCTCCACCGATCAAACCCGCTACTTTTACCTGACAGACAGACTGCATTGGTGTCCATTATCACACCTACTCGCCGCGGCAATTGAAAGTCGATAGCCGACTTGAAAATCCTGGCTGGCTTTGTTGTTATCTTTCTCTGGCGGTTACATTCTGCGCACAAACGCCATGAACTCGTCAATCATTTGCAGTTGTTAATGACACCATCCACAACATTTTTTTGTTGTTAGATAATGCTTCGGCCCACACAACGTCCAAAGTGGCACAATTTTGTCAAGACCATGCTGAGCAGCTTGAACTTGTGTTTTTACCCACCTATTCGCCTCATCTCAATTTGATTGAGCGTTTATGGCGGGTCATGCGCCATCAGGTCACAAGAAACAAGTTTTATGACTCTGTTACTGCCTTGGCCGAAGCGGTAGTTAATTGGTTTGAACTGTACCCGATTGCTCGGTTTAGTTCCCTTCTTGGGCTTGATGATTCTCAACTTCAATTTGTGTAAGAACCTTTTTTATAATGACTTAATGAAGAAACAACATTTCAAATGGTTTGCTTTACTGCTCATGCTACCCCTCTTGTTGTGGGCTGGGTATCAAATTCGGGTAGAGCATTATCCCTTAAATATCCAACCGAGTGACCAGTGGGAAGGGTTTGTGAGCAATTTGAATGCGGATCGCGAGTCATATTTTGTAAACAGCGATGGTGTCATGCTCGAAGCGGAACTGTTTGTGCCTCGCAACGGCCGTTCCGCCAAACCCGCCGTTGTTTTCTCACCCGGCTCAGGGGACAGCCTGTACCAAAATTATTCGCCGGACATGATAGAAACGGCCGTTTTAGACCTGTCCTTGCAGCGAGACATCGCCGTGCTGCTGGTGAATAAACGGGGCATGGGTGCCTCAGAAGGGAATTGGTACAAGAACGATTTTCAAGGGCGGGCGGATGATTTGTATACGGCCGTTTCCACCCTGCACAACCACCCAATGATCGATGCCAACCAAATTGGTCTCATCGGTCATAGTCAAGGTGGCTGGATTGTACAGCTCGCCGCCGCACAGCATCCGGACATCGCTTTCTTCATCTCCCTCGCCGGTCCGATAACTACGTATCAAACCCAGGGGCTGGATATGTACACCCATATTTACCCGTGTGAAGGGTATACGGGTGCAGCGTTAGAAAACAAAGTAAACGATCACTATCGCCTTACCCGCCTGGGGGCCGCGCTTGGTCATTACATTCCCTTTGGTATGTTGGGCTTCGATGCCGGTGTTTACGACTATGACCCACTGTGGGCGCTGCAAACCGTGCAAAGTCCCGGCCTCCTACTCTTCGGCGAGCATGACTTTCTGGTCACGCCGTCATGGAATCTGGAGCGGATGGACCAGATTTTCTACGGCAATCCGCCGGCAAATTTGCAAACGGCGACTATCTCTGGCGTCAATCACGGTTTTCGTATAGTTGAAGATTCCTGTGCGGAGCCAGCAGAAACGATCTCGCCGGAATTATTAACCACCATGAATAGTTGGTTGGATGAACAAGGATTTTAGATTCTAAAAAAGGAGATTCTGATGAACAAAAAACAAGGTTTAAGATTATTCGTTTTGACTGGATTGGTAATGAAACTGCTGGTGCTGGCAGGAATGGTAATTGTTTCTAGTGGGTTGACCGCCTGTACTTCTCGGACAGTTGCCATTGGCTCGCTGCAAACCACCTCGGAATATGTGGAGGTGGGTGGCGCTGAATCCGTTGAAGTTGCGATTGAGATGGGTGCTGGCGAGTTAGATGTCACCGGCGGTGCGGCTGAACTGCTGGATGCTGAGTTTACGTTTAATGTTCCTCGTTGGGAGCCGGAAGTTGATTATTCGGTGCGGAATGGAAACGGCCGTTTAACCATCCAACAGCCCAATACCGAGGGGATTAACCTGCCCTCTAGTTACCGTTACGAATGGGACATTCAGCTAAACGACGACGTGCCGCTCGATTTGGCAATCAACGTAGGGGCGAGCGCGGGCATGATAGACCTGAGCGGATTGAATCTGCAAAGCCTGGATTTGCGCTCCGGCGCGGGCGATGTGGAGGTACGGCTGGGTGATACTGCATTGGAAACGGCCGTCGTGGAGGCAGGCGTGGGCAGGCTTGTGCTGGACTTAGGCGGCGACTGGCAGCAAGATGCCACCATCGATGTGAAAACCGGCATTGGCGACCTGACCGTGCGTGTTCCGCGGGACGTTGACGTGGAAATCAACACAGATTTAGGGATTGGCGATCTGGAAGCCGACGGCTTTGCGCGGCGCGGTGGCGCTTACGTTCACGATGCCGAAGGCGGGTCAGATGTGACTTTAATGCTCGATATTGATGGCGGCATCGGACAAATCACCTTGGAATTGGTTGATTAAAGACAATCCAGAAAATATCGCTCCTTTTGAGGGGCGATATTTTTTATATCGCACAAGGAAACAACTCATGGAAATGCAACTACAACTTGGCACACCTGCAAACCTATCAAACTTTTCTGCAGCAGCGGGAAACAATGCTACAAGGGGAACGACAGCGTCTGGCCCTTCAGGAGATTGTTGAAGAGGTGGATAACATGCGGGTGGCCTGGTGGCAAGCGGTGAAGGCGGCGGATACGGCCGTTGCTATCCAATTTTTCCAGGATACCTTGCAAACAGTTTTTCACGTTTACGATATGCAAAGCTGGTTCCGCGAAGGCGTAGAGCTGTTTCAGCGGGGCTGCCCACCGTTTGTTGCGAACTCCCTCACCCGAAGCAGCCGGTATCGTCGAGTACAAGTTGCTTGCACGGCAGGGCTGGTTTCTTTTTCATTTGGGCCAGCGAGCGGAAGCGCAGCAGCTGTTGCAGCAGAGCCTGGACCATTTGCAAGCCAATGGTAGCCCGGCAGACACTCTGTTTTCTCGCAATTATTTAGCGGCCGTTTTGCATCATTCAGGTCAATGGGACTCTGCCGCGAAGCTGGCTCAAGAAAGCCTGCACTTAGCGACAGAACTGGAGAATCGCTATGCTCAGGCCATTGCGGGCAATATTTTGGCCCAGATTGCTTATCAGCAAAAGCAATACGACCAGGCCCTGCTGTACGGTCGGCAAAGCCTGGCCATGCTTGAGCGCAATTTGTCCCGACTGGCAATAGTTGGCCCTCAGTAAAAAAGCACAGATAAAAGTAACTCCAGCTTTACAGAACGGGCGATGGCAAGAAACGGCCGTTAAATCAAGACTGTCCCCCTGTCATTATCGATACACGCGAATAATACGTTGAATACTACCTCCGGGGTATGACAGTACTACCCTTTCACTCATATCCTACAGATGTGTGTAGAAAGCTGCTAGTAAATGCAATCTGTCATTCTCTACTCTTTAAAAGGAGTTTATTCAAATGCAACTACGAGAAGAAATAATCCTTACTCAGCCTCTTCAAAGTGGGCGGAAAATTGAAGAAGCTGAAGCATCCCAGGCACAAAACGAAATTGTTATCAACGGTTTGGTGAAAAAGTATGGGGATATTACGGCCGTTAACAACCTCAGCCTCAATATCCGCAAAGGGGAAATGTTTGGCTTTTTGGGGCCAAACGGCGCGGGCAAAACAACCACCATCAGCATGTTGTGTGGCTTATTAAAGCCATCGGCCGGCTCGGCGCAGATTGCTGGCTATGACATTGCCAGGCAACCCCAAGAAGCAAAAGCGCATATCGGGGTTTGTCCGCAGGAAGCGGCCGTTTTCAAATTCCTCAGCGGCATGGAAAACCTCATCCTTTTTGGCAACCTGCACGGCATGAACCCGCAGCTCATCAGGGAACGGGCGACCAAGCTGGTTGAGCAAGCAGACTTTGCCGACGCCGCGCGGCGCAAGGCCAAGGGGTACAGCGGCGGGATGATGCGCCAGTTGAACCTGCTCATTGCGCTGATCAGCGATCCAGAAATTGTCTTTCTGGATGAGCCAACAGTTGGTATGGATGCTCGCGCTCGTCGCAGAACCTGGGAAAGTATCGCCTCACTCAAGGACGAGGGGAAAACCGTCATTCTGACAACCCATTACATCGAAGAAGCCGAGACGTTGAGTGACCGGGTGGGCATTATTGATTATGGCGAATTGGTTGCGCTCGATACCCCCAAAGCGCTTATGGAAGCGCATCACGTAGACGATCTGGAAGGTGTCTTTCTCAAGATTACAGGCCGCCGAATCGCGGAGGGACTATAAGATGAACTTGCAAACGATGCGAGCATTAATTGTTGTTGAATTGAAGAAGCTGTACCGCGACCCGATGACCCTGGGCATCTTATTGCTCATGCCGGTGGGGCTAACGTTGGTCTTTTATTTTGCGTTTGGTGACATTAGAAACGATTACTATGGCTATGCCTCGGAAATGAGCCACTTTGATTATTTGCTACCAGGCGCGATGGGGTATGCCATCATTTATATGGGCATGATTGTCGCTCTGGCGCTGGTTGAATACCGCAAATCTGGCTTGCTGAAGCGCATCCAGGCGACGCCAGTTTCTCCTACCGTTTACCTGGGCAGCCACATTATTGCCAACATGATCATTGCCACCGGTCAGGGACTCATCGTCTTGTTAGTGGCGCTGCTGTTGGGATTTGAACCGCTTGGTGGACTGGCTGGTTTGCTGCTGGCGTCATTGTTCCTGGCACTGTTGGCAATTTCGGCCGTTGGCCTGGGGTTGATTACGGCTGCCGTCTCTAAAGACACCGGCGCAGCGGGCGGGCTTTCGGTGATATTCATCGTGCCCATGATGATGTTTGGTGCACTGTTGGCTGTCTTCAACGAAACCACGCGCAACATCGCCCACTTTATGCCCAACTACTATGTCTCCGATGCACTGTCGGTCATCTTCCACACGGGCAACCTGTCTGACCCTGTCATCTGGCAAGATTTGCTGACCTTGGGTGGCATTAGCATCGTTATTGTCATCGCCGGGATGCAGTTTTTTAAGAGAACCGCCTATCGATGAGCCAGTTTGATTTCACGTTTCCAATTGTTGTTTGAAAAATTATTGAGTAATGCTGTGGCCGGGTTTCTGACTGAGTTGCTTTGGTAGGAAACCGGCCACAGCCCAAAAGGCTGTATAAGTTACGGAGGATGTAAGATGACGGCCAAAGAAAAGGTAAATACCTACAGAAAACAGGCAATAGTTGTCGGTATCTTGTTCATTATTGCGACTGCGTTTCTCTTTATTGGCAAGGCGTTTTACGCACCTATTCTGGAGTCTCCCGACTATCTGAATGAAGCGTATCCCAACAGGATCATGGCTACGCTCGGCATCCTGCTTGAGTTTGCCTGTGTCTTGTCCATACCACTCATCCCAATTGTTCTGTTCCCCATTCTGAAAAAACAGAATGAAACGTTGGCGCTGAGCTATGTGGTGTTCAGATTTTTCGAGGCAGTGCTCTTTATTTTGGTTGAAATCAATGCCCTGCTGCTGATCAATGTAAGCGAGCTTTTTTTGGACAATGGTGGTGCCGATATCGCCTATCTGCAAAGCATCGGGCACTCAATTCAATCCTGGAATGCGTGGGGCTTCACGTTTTATGTGATTATCTTCACGACCGGCGCGTTGATGTTTTACACAGTGCTTTACCAATCAAAGCTTGTGCCCCGCTTCTTATCGGTGTGGGGTTTCCTTTCCGCTGCGCTGCTGTTAGTCGGTTCTGTGCTAGCGCTGCTGGAAGTGCCGTTTACGACGAGCGCGAGTTTTGAGCTTATTTTTGCTATGCCCATTGCGATCAATGAAATGGTGCTGGCTGTGTGGCTGATTTTCAAGGGATTTAATCCCGCCGTTTTGGCTGCGTCTACGGGTACAGACAAGCGAGAGAAACGGCCGCTTATCGCGCACGCCTAAGGTTTCTGTAAGGAGAAAGGACAATGAAGCGAACCTTACAAATAACGGGAACCATTCTGGTTGTACTGGCAGTCTTGGTGGGTATTCTGTTTTTCTGGAATGCAGCATCTACCCTGGTAAAAGTCTTGTTGGCGATGGTTGGTCTGTTTGTCACGTTATATGGTGCGATGGTTGTGTGGGCGTATCTGCCTAGCCGTAAATTTACGGCCGTTACCTACGACCCCATCCCACCTGATTACTGGCCCACGGGTGGCTTCCGCACAACCACGCCGGAGCAACAGGGCATGGATTCCGAGACGCTGCTGCAAATTCCCGAGTTTTATGCAGCCGCCCAGGCCAAAGACCCCGGCGTCGCCATCGACTCCATTTCCATCATCCGCAATGGCTATCTTGTGGCAGAGTTCTACTTTAACCCGCTGTTTCCCAAAGAGACGGCGCACGTCATTCACTCCTGCACCAAGAGCATCATGTCGGCGCTGATCGGCATTGCGATTGAGCAGGGACATATCGCTGGCGTGGACGTGCCGATGGTCTCCTTTTTTGAGGATAAACAGGAAGCCATTCGCGATCCCAAAATGCGGCAAATCAGGCTCAAAGATTTGTTGAGCATGCAAACGGGCATGCGCAGTCGGGACTTCTTCCTTTATGAATGGGAAGGGCTTTTTGCCACGCAGGCCACGGCCGATTGGGTGGCGCACATTCTCAGCCTGCCGGTCGATGCAGAACCAGGTGAACGGTTTGATTACAGCAATCTGAGTTCCTTCCTGCTCTCAGCCATTATCCAGCGTAGCACCGGCATGGATACGCTCACGTTTGCCCGCAAATACCTGTTCGACCCGCTGGGCATCGAGGAAGTGCGCTGGGAGCGCAGTCCGCAAGAGATTTACATTGGCTATGCGCGGATGTGGCTAAAGCCGCAGGATATGGCCAAGATTGGGCTGCTTTATTTGCAGCAGGGACGGTGGAACGGCCGTCAAATCATTCCGGCTGCCTGGGTACGTGAATCGGTGACGCCCCACGCCTTCCCCAAGAACTACGTCGTGATACTGGATGCCAATGGTCAACGCGATCAGGCGCTCACTTCCCAGAATTGGGTTTCGGCCAACTTTATGCGGGCATTTGCCGATGGGTATGGCTACCAATGGTGGCTGGATCGCTCTGGCGCTTACGCCGCGGTGGGGGTGGCGGGCCAATACATCATGGTGGTGCCGCAGCACAATCTGGTGCTGACGGTGACCAGTTCATCCAGCGGCAAGGGGGTCTTTTTCCCGAAGAAGGTGCTGGACCAGTTTGTGCTGCCCGCTATTCAGTCGGACGATGCGCTGCCAGAAAATCCTGTGGCGCAACAGGCACTGGCAGCGCAGTCAGGTCCGCCGCCGCTAAAGCAAACGGCGCAGCCGGTGCCGCCGCTGCCAGAAATTGCCGAGCATATCTCTGATCACACGTATGCCCTGGAGCCGAATAACTGGAATTACGACCAGTTCAAACTCCAGTTCACTCCGGCTGGCAATGAGGCGATTTTTAGCTATACGGCGCGGGTGAATGATACGGCCGTTTTCAAAGTTGGTCTGGATGGCGTTTACCGCTTCACAGAAACTGATATTGGCTGCATGGCGGCCAAGGGTAGCTGGACTGCGCCAGACACCTTTGAACTGACCTGCCAGCAAATCGGATACACCAGTACCACGAGGTTCAGGTTGACCTTCGCCCAGGACAATATTCAGGTGACTGAGACGGGGCAAACGGGGACGGTCAGTTTTGGCGGCAAGATGGTTGGGGAAACGGCCGTTGCCCATGAGTTTGGTTAACAGAAAACAGGAGAAAAACATGACAACGCAATTAACGACAGCAGATGTTTGGGACGTAATCAAAGAAGAGCCATTTGCGGTGCTGGGAGTCGTGACGGCACGCAATGAATGTCGCACTGTCGGCATCATTTACGAAGTGGACAACCAAAAGCTGTACATTGGCACAAATAAAGACGCCTGGAAGGTGCGGCACATCCGGGGGAATCCACATGTCTCCGTCACGATTCCGATTGCCAAACGGATTCCGCTGGTGCCCTGGAT
The DNA here is from genome assembly GCA_020634565.1 of Ardenticatenaceae bacterium. Taxonomy (GTDB): domain Bacteria; phylum Chloroflexota; class Anaerolineae; order Promineifilales; family Promineifilaceae; genus Leptofilum. The sequence continues at coordinate 62,330 of JACKBN010000016.1, read as the reverse complement.
AAAGATTCCGGCGGCCACGATTACTTTTTCAGGCACAGCAAAAGTGCTTTCGCGGGATGAAGTATCAGACGATCTGATTCAAAGGGTTTTTAATTACGTGGTGCAAAACGACGACTTCGTGGCGACGACGTGCCTAATTGAGGTCACGCCTGAGAAGGATTTCCTGACGTACGGCATCGGTATTCCCATGATTCAGATGCGAGACCATGAAAAATCACGGGCGCGCGTGCCAGTTCATCTGGCGGAGCGCCCCGAAAAAGAAGCAATTGCCAGTTAAAGCGTGTGTTTATCAATCTGGAAGGAGTGAAAGATGAATCGTTTACAGATAACAAATCAGGAAAAAGAGGTTCTGCGTTGGGGAGGGCTGTTTGGCATGCTGGGCAGCGTGGCGCTTATTGCGGCTATGGTCATCGTCATGACGATGATGCCGCCCGACCCAGCCACGTGGGAAGAATGGGTAACCCGGTTTGCAGACGTTAAAACAACACGGATTTTGGAAAACACCGTCTACCTGGCAGGCGTCATTTTGTGGGTGCCGGTTTTCCCCGCACTTTACTATGCCCTCCGTAAAACCAACCTGGCTTTTGCCCTCTTTGGCACCGTTTTGGGCATTGCGGGTCTCATCGTTCTTATGGTTGGCGCGCTGCCCCATATCGGCGTTATGCCGCTGGCGGACATCTATTATGCGCCAGAGACAACGGCGGCCGATAAGGCAACATTGGGCCTGTTATGGCAGGCAAGCCAGGCGATGCATGAATCATCGCTGGCGGCTGGCATTCTGGTGGTGCCGGTGGCCTTGGTGGCTCTTGGTATCGCCATGTTTAGTTCACCATCTTTTGGCAAAGGTTTTGCCTGGTTTGGCCTGATCCTGGGCCTTGCTGGCATTGGTGGGGCGATTGTCAACATTGTTAATCTCTCAGAATTCGGTGCGCTTCCCGTGTTTGCGATCATCATCTTCAATTTTGTTGTGGGCTGGAAACTGTTCAGCCTATCAAGAATGGCTGAGGTGATGACGCGAACAGAAGAGCGCCCGCGAACAGAATTGAGAACAGGTTATTGATTAGTACCTAATGAAAAGGAGTCTGAAAAATGGAAACTGTAACCATGAAGAAGTTTGAATCTCGTGAAGAAATTTTGGAAAAGCTGCAAAAAGAACGTGATTTGACCGGGGCGGATATGAGCGGCCTTGATTTATCAGGCATCAAGCTGATGGGCTTAAACATGAAAGGGGCGGATCTGCACGACAGCAATCTGACCAACGCCACGCTGGCTTTTGCCGATATGAACGGCGTTAATCTGGCCAACGCCCATTTGGAGGATGCCCGCATCGGCGGCGCGAATCTGCGCAATGCCAATTTGCGCGGCGCTCACCTACACGGGGCTAAGGTTACGGCCGTTGACATGCACGACGCCGATTTGACCGGAGCTGACCTCGTCCAGAGCCGCATGATCGCCGTTGATGTGACTGGCGCTGACTTTACGGATGCCAAGACGGACGAGGCCACGATGCTGGTGGAATGGAAGGATGCCAAAGTGCAGCCTGCCAACCTGCCAGAAATACCCACGCCGCCACGCTGGCTACCCTTCGTATTTGCGGGCTTTGTTGGCTTGGGCGTGTTCCTCTTCTTGCGGCGTCGCAAGAAATAAGCGGCCTGATGTTTTGTGATGCTGTTCCCCGGTCACTCAGGCCAGGGAACAGCAACAGTTTGGAGGTGTTCGATGACACAGTTACAAGTTCCTGATGAGATGACGGCCGTTATTCTGGATTCATTTACCGGCCCTGAGACGCTCCACGTTGAAAAACGCCCAGTCCCAAAACCGGGAAAAGATGAAGTCCTGGTCAAGGTCGCTGCTTCGCCAATTAATCCTTCGGATCTAGCCTTCCTGGGTGGAAATTACGGTTTCGATAAACAACCGCCGGTGGTACCCGGTGGCGAAGGGTCTGGAACCGTTGTTGCCGTTGGCCCCGGCGGGATGGGCCGCTATTTCCTGGGAAAGCAAGTTGCTTGCCTGAGTAATGGGGAAAGAGATGGCATTTGGGCTGAATATGTGGTGGCCTCTACAAAAGGGGGTGTCTTCCCCCTGAATAAATCGGTCGGCCTGGAACAAGGGGCGATGTCGGTTATCAATCCGCTAACGGCCAGTGCTTTCCTGGAAATCACAAAAGATGGTGGGTACAAAGCTATCGTCCTTACCGCCGCGGCCAGCGCACTAGGGCAAATGGTCAACCGCTTGGGGCGAAGCGAAGGGATTCAGGTTATCAACGTTGTGCGTCGAGAGGCACAGGTGAAATTACTTAAAGCGCAGGGGGCAACTATTGTCTTGAATAGCAGTGATGTAGATTTTGACAAACAGCTCCACGAACTCTGTCATCAGTATGACGTCCGCCTCGCTTTTGATGCGGTTGCCGGACCGATGACGGGGCAATTGCTTAAAGCAATGCCAAAAAACAGCATCGTCACGGTTTATAGTTGTCTATCCCACAAATCGCCACAGACCGACGTTGACCAGATCGTTTTTGAAGGCAAAACCGTAACCGGGTTCTGGCTGGGGCCCTGGCTCTATTCCACTAAGAATTTGCTGCAAATCCTTATGCTTTGGCGGCGTTCCCAAAAACTGATCAGCACCGATCTCAAGAGTGACATCCGCGTACGGTATCCGTTCCAGGAAGCCAGGAAAGCTGCCCAGGAGTACACCGATCATATGACGGGTGGAAAGATTTTGCTCAAACCGATTACCTAAGTAATTTTCAACAAATATCATGAATGCCAATCAGGCAAATGAAAATTACTTTTAGGAGAACAAAAAGAGCTAATGAGCGATTTAATCTCAAGTTACTTTTTGTTCTCCACATAATCGGCTTATTTAGGAGAAGGACATGGTAGTTACAAGAGAAAGGATTTCCGAAAATGTTGATCATGACGTTTCGCAGTATACGTTGTGGCAGATCCTCTTTATGTTTTCCTGGCCGGCCGTCTGGTTTTCTTTTCTGATTTATGTTGTGGCACGGCCGTTTATCCCTGAGGGTGGGGTAACGCCGACCTGGGTGCTATTGGCTGTCATCGTGCTGGGCACTGGGGCAGAACTGGTTGTGGGGCTGCTTTTGCTCAGGCGGGAGGGGTACGCGTTGACCTTCGCCGCTCTGCGTGACCGGATTCATTGGCAATGGCCTAAGGGCTGGCAGGCTTGGTTGATTGCGTTGGGTGTTTTGGTCGCAGCGATGGCATTGAGCATGATGATGGGCGGGGCCAACCGAGCATTGGCCTCAGTCCCGGGTTTTGTGCCCCCTGCTTGGTGGCCTGCAGCGAGCAATCCCACTGTCCAGATTTCCGGTGTAGCAGAGGCATTCCCAGATGTGGCTTTACAAGGGAATTTTCTTTTCGTGCTGTTGTACTTTGTGATTGGTCTCGTTTTCAATATTTTTGGGGAGGAACTTTACTATCGAGGATTCCTGATGCCAAAGATGCGGGCTGTTTTCGGCCGTTGGGATTGGGTAGCAAATGGGGTCTTGTTTACTTTGAAGCATGTCTACCAGCGTTGGCTGTTTCCGGGAATTTTGATTGGTGGGCTGGGATTCGCGTTCGCGTTTGGGCCACTGGGGAGCCTGCCGCTAGCGATGATCTTCCATTGGATCGGGAACTTCCTGTTCAATATGGTTTTTCTGGCCATGGCTGCCTTGGGGCTTGGCTAACTAGCTGCTTTCATCCCGCGAACTAACACCCAGAATAATACCGACTGGGTATGACACTAATACTGCTTGGCCATTATGCTGGCAGTGTAGTTGGCATTGGTAACAAGGAAAAATTGCCAATCCTCGATTAGATGCAGTTGACAATATTAAGGAGAAAACTAATGAACAATGAAAAAGCGTATGAGAGAGCCAAAAAAAGAGTCGAAGCAAAAGTTGGATTTTATCGTCATCTGATGATTTACATCGCTGTTTGTGTGTTGCTTACCCTTATCAATTTCAGCACATCGACTGACCATCTTTGGTTCATATGGCCGGTAATGGGGTGGGGTCTCGCCGTGGTGCTTCATGCGTTGAGCGTGTTTGCTTTTTCCGGCGAATCAGGTGTCACCGAACAGATGATTGAAAAAGAGATGGAGCGAGAAGCGGCAAAGCAGCAATGAGTCTGCCATTGGCCACAACGGGTTCGGCGAATATGGGCACATAAAAATGTCTGCCATTGAAGACAGGAGGAATTTGGATGAATATCGTAATAATTTATGACAGCAGCACGGGCACGACCGCCAAGGCTGCGGAGGCAATGAGAAAAACCTTTGAGGATCAGGGGCATATGTGTCGGGTCCAATCCGTAGCGAAAGCTAAACCGGCGGACGTGTCAGAAGCTGATCTCATCTGCGTGGGGTGTTGGGTGAAGGGTCTGTTTATCATTCGCCAGCACCCAACAGAAGGAGCCATGCGGTTCGTTGAGCGGTTGGGCGCGTTATCAGGCAAGAATGTCGTTGTCTTTTGCACTTATAAGACGGCCGTTGGCTCGGCGTTGCGGCAAATGGCGAAGGCCTTAGAGGGAAAAGGGGCGCAAGTCGTCGGTCAGTTTAAGTATCGTGGCCCCCAACCAAACAACAAGTTTGCCTCGTTTGCCGCGTCTTTGACCTGAGAGCATTAATATTTTGATTTTGAAGGAATTGTGGCGTTGGTGAAGTTGTGGGTCGGGAGCTGACAGCCAAGCACAATCCACGGAGTGAATGCAGTGAACCATATGAAATTAAACAAGAAACTGGGGCTTGTTCTTTTAATGAGCCTGCTGTTATTTGTGTTTGTCCCTTTGACAAAGGCCTTTGACGGCATTGACGGCGAAAATGTGACCATTGAAGCGAGCGAGGTGGTTGAGGATGATTTGTACGTGGGTGCAAATAAATTTGTTCTCAACGGCACGATTAAAGGGGATTTAATTGTCGCGTCCGCTGAGACGGTGATCAATGGCACGGTTGAAGGGGATTTGTTAGCGGTTGGTCAATTGATCGTGATCAACGGAACCATTACCGATGATGCTCGCGTGGGCGCAATGGCAATTGAACTGGGCGAAGGGGCAGTAATTGGTGATGATTTGATTGCTGCTGGTTACAGTTTGCACGGTAAATCGGGCAGCCTGGTGAGCCAAGATTTGGTTTTTGCTGGTTTTCAAGCGCTTCTGGCGGGGGATGTGAATGAAGATGTGTGGGTAGGTGTGAATAGTTTGCAGGTAAACGGCCGTATCGGCGGCAACATCACTGCAGAAGTTGGTGAAGAAGAGTCAGCGCCCCCGGTAAACCCATACCAATTCATGCCAGATGCACCAGCCATGCCCGTTGTACCGTCCGGTCTAACCGTAGACGATGCCGCTGAAATTGGCGGGGACTTCAATTATCGCTCGCATAAATCGTTTAGTATTCCAGCCAGCGCCGTTGAGGGCGATGTTGACTTCAGCCAGGAAACTGTCAGCGTGGACAATGTGAGTGAGCCAAGCACAGGGCAAGCCGTCTGGCGACATGTACGCCGGTTTATCACCCTGGCATTGATTGGTGCGCTGCTTGTCTGGCAAGCGCCCAACTTTGTGACGCGTCTCAGCGAACAGCTGAGCGAAAAGCCCGTGCCTAGCTTAGGGTGGGGTGCTTTAGTCTACTTTGCCGTGCCCGTGCTCATCATTGTCCTGATTGTGGCGGCCATCTTATTGGCACTTTTCTTCGGCATGCTCCAGTTTGGCAATTTGAGCAGCGCGGTCATTTTCGTTTCGCTGGCAGTTGGTTTTGCCTTTATGGTGGTCTTTGTGCTGGTATTGCTCTATCTCACCAAAATCATTGTTGGCTACTTTGTCGGCCACCAAATTTTGCAGCGAGTTAGCCCCACACTGGCCAACACGCCGTATTGGTCGCTTCTGTTGGGTTTATTGCTGGTTGTGACCGTGATTGCGATTCCATATTTGGGTGGTCTGGTGAACTGGATCATTGCTATCGTCGGTGTCGGTGCGCTTTGGTTGCTATGGCGCAGCAACAAGGTTACAGCAGAAAAGATTGCTTAGCGTGTAGCCGCAGTTTCATACTGCGCTCCTCTATCGCGGAAAGAATCTGCGGCTACTTAACGAATGGGGATGCAAATGAAGAGCGAACCCTCAATGGACAATCCTTCTGCCTTTGAAACTGTTTCGCAGTTTGTGGCGGCCCTAGCAGCAAAAGATACCGAAACGATGGCAGCCCTTCATGCGCAAGATTACGTCGTGGATTGGGTTTATGGCGATGCTTTTGAGAATCCGCCCAGCTCCGCAGAAGAAAGCGCCGCGTTCTTCCCGGCCTGGTTCATTGGTTTTGCTGAGATAGATTATGACGTGAAGCGGACGATTGCCGCTGAGGACGTTGTCGTCACAGAATGGGTCTTCACGGGGACGCACACGGGGCCATTAGGGCCGCCCGTTTTTGAGGACCGGCTTGCGCCAACGGGGAGAACAATCCAGTTTAGAGGCGTGACCATTTATGACGTGCGCGAGGGGCTGATTCAGCGCGAGACGATTTACATGGATTTGGCCACATTGATGGTGGAATTGGGGGCCAGGATATGAATTCGCCCCAGAAACACGCCCACATGGGGAGAATTACGCAAGCAACACGGGTGGCAACCTCCGGCATGGAGCCCCGTCGCGCCCGCATCATCATCGTCCTGTTGGCGATTTGCACGGCCCTGCAAATGAGCAGCTACGGCATGATCTTCCCTCTCTTTGCGCGCAAGATCGGTGATTTCGGCGATGGTGTGGAAGTTCTGGCGACAAGCGTGATGGCTTACTCACTGGCAGGCGTGATTGCCGCACCGTTGATGGGGTCACTGGCGGATCGATTTGGGAGACGGCCGTTTATCCTCGGTTCATTTGCAGTTTTTACGGCCGCTTTCACTGGCTATTATCTGGCGGCGACTTCATGGGTGTTCATCATTGTTCGTGGCCTGGCGGGGGCACTCACGGCAGGTCTTGGCCCAGCAACGATGGGGCTTGTCGCCGACATTGCGCCTGAGGATGAACGCGCCCGCTGGATTGGCGTCATTGGCGGGGGCACGTCGGCTGGGTTCATCGTTGGCCCGGTGGTGGGCGGTTTTTTGTACGACAAGTGGGGCTACGGCCCACCTTTCTTGGCGTCGATTGGCATGGCGCTGCTTACCCTCCTGATCGCATTTTTCGCTATCCCGGAAACCCATACCAAAGAGAAAAGACGACGAGAAACCCTCACTCAGAAGCGTGCCGCAAGATTGACGCCGGAGACGGGAACGGCCGTTTCTTTCATAGCATCACTCCCACATCCCTTGCTCGCCTTTGGCACCCTGCTCTTCATTAACTTGAGCATGATCTTCGCCTGGTTTTTCATCGATCCACAATTACCATTTTACGCTTTTGACGAACTGGGCTGGTCAACGGCACAGTTGGGTGCGGCGATTAGCTTCTATGGCTGGGCGACGCTTATTGGTAGCCTGACGCTGAGCCAATCCAGTGACCGTTTGGGCCGCAAGCCAATACTTGTTATCGGCCTCATTTTGCATAGCGCGCAATATGTTGGGCTGATGCTGACAAATGTTTATTGGGTCATTATTGCGGCGTTCATCGTTGCCGGGTTGGGCGAAGCGTTGGTGAATCCGGCATTGAGCGCCGCTTACCTGGAAATTACTCCAAAAGAGCATCGTGCGCGGGCAATGGGCATTAAGGGGGCCATCGGTTCGTTGGGTAGTTTATTGGCACCAGCGTTGGTGGTGATTGTTGTTGGTACGATTTCCCCACAAACCGTTTTTCTGATCTCGGCGGCCTTGATCTTGGCGACGGCGCTGTTGGTATTCATCGCTTTGCGGCTGCCAGGGCGAACAGCAGCCGCCCGCGATTTGACCTGGGAAGTTTCTCAAGAACGAATATTGGCGGCGCAAACTGCGTTGCACAATGTCGCCTTAAGCGCGGTAACAGCTCGTAAATTGAGAAGCGCGACTTAATTTGGGGAAACGACCCGGAATATGTGGTCATTAAGGTTGACGAACGACCTATGTTTTCGTTTATAATCCCTTCATGACCACACCTATTTTGGTCACCAAACTCTTCATTCCAGCCACTCGGCCTGAACTTGTTCCCCGTCCTCGCTTAATTGCGCGATTGAATTCCGGTTTGCACCGTAAATTAACCCTCGTGTCTGCTCCAGCTGGCTTTGGCAAAACAACGCTGGTAACAGATTGGTTGCAAGCTGCTGCCAAACCTGACGAAGCCATTCCAAATCAACAGCCCTCAGGCAATCACAATAATCAAACCGGCCCCCAGCAACTACCAAACGTCAATCAGATAGCCTGGTTTTCTCTTGATGAGGAAGATAATGATCCAACGCGATTTATCACCTATTTGGTCTCTGCGCTGAACCGGAGCGTGGCAAATGGAGCGCCCTTTGGCAATGGGATGCTGGAGACGCTGCAATCTTCGCAGCCCACGGTCTCGCAAAAGATTCTCACAACTTTGATCAACGAAATTGCCACCATTGATAGCAAGATTATTTTGGTGCTTGATGATTATCATCTGATTGATGCAGAGCCGATCCATGGGGTATTGGAGTTCTTGCTGGAGAATTTGCCGCCTCAGCTGCATGTGGTGATTGCCACACGGGAAGACCCTCCTTTGTCACTTTCTCGCCTGCGCGTGCGGGATCACATGACAGAACTGCGGGCGGCCGATTTGCGATTTTCTTCTTCTGAAGCGGCCGTTTTTCTCAATGAGGCAATGGGACTGAATCTTACCTCAGCTGAGATCGCTGCCTTGGAGGAACGCACGGAAGGCTGGATTGCGGGACTGCAATTGGCGGCACTTTCATTGCAAGGCCGTACCGACAAAACACAGTTGATTAAATCATTTACCGGCAGCAATCGCCTGGTGCTAGATTATCTCATTGAAGAGGTGCTCAACCAGCAGCCTGAAGCGATACAGCATTTTTTGTTGCAAACGGCCGTTCTAGACAGACTCACCGGCTCCTTGTGCGATGCGCTCACTGGTCAGGATAACGGCCAGGAAACCCTTGAACTTCTCGAACAGGCGAATCTGTTTATCATCCCTTTGGATGCGGAGCGACGTTGGTATCGTTACCATCACCTGCTGGCCGATTTGCTGCGGCAGCGATTACGCCAAACTCGCTTAGATCAGATTCCAAAACTACACAATCAGGCCAGTGAATGGTATGAGCAGAACAGGTTCATCGATGAGGCCATAGAGTACGCCCTGCGAGCCAAGGCATTCACACGGGCAGCCAACCTGATTGAGAAAGTAGCCAAAGCTGCTTGGGGTGGCGGTGAGGATACAAAATTGCGACGTTGGCTAGATGGCTTACCTACAGAGACGTTAGCGGCCAATCTGCAACTCTGTATCTTTTATGCCTGGACTCTTTTGGCTACTGGGCAGCAGGAAATGGCAGAGCAGAACCTCATTGTTGTTGAACAGAGTTTGAATTCCAGCACTTTACCAACTGATCAGAACTCTGAAAAGATGAAGCTACAGGGACGGATGGCTGCTACCCGAGCGTTTATGGCTTTTTATCAAGGGAATGTTCCAGAGATGATTCAGTTTTCACATCAAGCTCTGGCGTGTCTGCCAAAGCAGGATTATTCCTGGCGCAGTACGGCTTCAAACACCTTGGGGGACGCCTACGATTTCCAAGGGAAGGTAGGCGAAGCGTACAAATTTAGGTTAGAGGCGGTGGAAGCAAGTAAAGCTGCGGGTAATTGTTACCAGATCATCATAGCCAACCTGAAATTGGCTCTCAATTTGAGGACGCGGGGGCAGCTACAGCAAGTTGTAGAGATTTGCCAGGAGCAAATGCAGCTTGCCAATGAATGCGGTGTGTGCCCTCCTATGTTGGTTGGCTGGCTTTTGGCAATTTGGGGCGAGGCATTAGCTGAAATGAATGATCTAGCTGGGGCAATGCGGCAGGCTCAAAAGGGAACAAAGCTAACCAAACACGGTGGGGATTTGGCCATGCTGGGTTGGAGCCACCTCTGCTTGATCAGGGTTTTATTTAGCCAAGGGGACTTTGTCGGCGCTGAAGCGGTTGTTCAAGAGATGGAGCATATTAATCGAGAAAATGATATGCCACCTTGGATCACGAGCCTGGTAACGGCATGGCAAGTGCGGCTATGTCTGGCACAAGATAAACTGGAAACGGCCGTTCGCTGCGCGGCAGAGCATGGCATCGATGTTGCTAAAGATCCCTCAAGTATGTCTGAAATGGAATGTATTGCACTCGTACGCATCCTTATTGCACAAGAGCAACTGGATGATGCCACTGTCCTGTTGTCGCGCCTGCTTAAGGCCGCCAAGGCAGGGGGGCGTACCGGACGGGTAGTCGAAATCTTAATTCTCCAGGCGTTAGCTTGCCAAGCCAAAGGTGATATTGCACGCGCCATGAACGCTTTGGAAGAAGCGCTCAACCTGGCAAAATCGGGAGGTTTTGTCCGTATCTTTGTGGATGAAGGCTTGCCAATGGCCAGTTTGCTTAACAAAGCCCTCTCTCAAGGAATTGCGCCAAATTATGTTCGTTTTTTGCTTGGCGTATTCACCTCTACCGATACAAATACTAAGCCAGCTTCTCTCACAAAAACACAACCCATAACGTTGGTGTATGACGCTTCTCTCAAAAATCCAGAACTACAACTAGTAGAGGCGTTAAGTGAGCGCGAAATTGAAGTCCTCCAGCTTATTGCTGAAGGAAGGACCAACCTGGAAATTGCTGATCGGCTATATCTCTCATTGAATACGGTCAAGGTGCACACCCGCAATATTTACAGCAAACTCGATGTTCACAGTCGCACCCAGGCTGTTTCCAAGGCGAAAGATTTAAGATTCTTGCCCCCCGCTTAAATTGCAAATACCTCCCAGATAATACCTCCGGGGTATGACAATAATACCGCCATTTTGCTATCCTCTGAACATACATTTTCCTACGTCGGGTTGAATGATGATACAGCCTATGTTAGGTTAAGCGAGACAGAGATGGAGAAACGGCCGTTAAGCCTATCACAACCAGTAACATACCTAATCAAAGTCCCTGGGCACTTGGATGCAAGCGTATTGGATTGGGGTGGGGCAATGACCCTTGTTGCTAAATTCGACGAAGATGGCTTACCCATCACGCTCTTAACCGGATTGCTTGATCAGGCGGCTTTACAGGGTATCTTGCGACGGCTTTACGCTATGGGCTCACCTTTGATTTCGGTTAGTTGTGTCAAAGATGATGCGTCGCAAGATTCTGAATCCGATAAATGATCGGGTTGCTCTTCGCAGCACACGACTAATCTTTAATTATCATAGGCAAAAAGATGGGATAGTCGCTGACTGTCACCTTCAACGTGACGGTTGCCGTATCCGTCAATCCCCCATCGCTAAGAATATAAGTAAATGAATCATCCCCACTAAAGCCAACCGTTGGCGTGTAAACAAAAGAACCATCCAGGTTGAGAGCCAGCACTCCGTTGTTGACGTCACTATCCACAATGACGGTTAACGGATGGTTTTCATTATCAATATCATTGCTAATCACACCATTAGGCGCAATAACCAATGGTGTATCTTCCTCCGTCGTGTAAAAATCGTCGTTGGCGACGGGGGCACTGTTTACCGGAACAACGACTTGGGAAGAAGTCTGGTTGCCTACATATTCCAATAGCAAGTTAATGTCATGAGGACTATCCGCTGCTGTACTGCCGGTTTCTGTAATATGATTAATTGTGAATCGATCCACAGAAGCTGTCACCGGTATCGTATCTATGCGATCGACAACCACAAAGTAGGTCTGAGGTGTACCTTGAGCTACTTGTACAGTGGGGTCGTCATTTACAAATGTGACAGTCTGAATGCCGCCAGTTAATGCCAACGGTGTTACGGCCGTAACGAGTGTGTCAGAACCACTTTCAAACACGCCACTGCCATCATCTAGATAGATGCGTAGATCATCAAAAAGCTCATTGGCTTGGGCGCTTGTCAGTGCCTGCTCTGTGCAACTCTCCCCTAAACAACCATCAAAACGGAGCTCCAATGTTGTGAGTTCCAGATTACTGTCCCCACTACGGCCGCGATGAATCGTATCTATCTTTAGTAAATCACCTATTGTGTTCGGCGCCATTGTGGCTGGTGCACTATCTGTCGTTGCGAAGGCAAACTGGCCGCCACGGTTCTGCCACCAGGCAATAGCGTTATCAGTAAACGCAGCGCCAACAATATCTAGATCGCTGTCTTTATCTAGATCGCCAGTTGCAATACTATATGCTCCATCAAACGTGGTATCCACGTTGGTTCTTGTCCAAACGGAGCCGTCGCCAGCCGTGTTTTCCCACCAGGCAATATCAACCCCAACATCAACACCGTTTGTAAACCCGGCACCAAGAATGTCCAGGTCGCCATCTTCATCAAGGTCGGCGGCTGTCACATCGATGGCTCCGAAAAAGAGGTCATCGACAACTTGTTTGGTCCAAGCTGAACCATCGCCAGCTGTGTTTTCCCACCAGACAATATCGTCGTCATCGAAAGATGCCCCCAAAATGTCCATGTCGCCGTCCATATCCACATCAAATGCGATGGCACTACGGGCACTGTTAAAAGGATCTGTGTTGACGATATGCTCTGTCCAGGTCAGCCCATCACCAGAGGCGTTTTCCCACCAGGCAACGTCGTCATCATCACGCGCTGCCCCTAAGACATCCATGTCACCATCACCATCCATATCGGCACTGTTGACGTCGTATGCCCCATCGAAGGTTGTGTTGATGTCGTGTTTGCTCCAAGCGGAACCATCGCCAGCACTGTTCTCCCACCAAGAAACCGTGCTATTGGCACTGGATGCACCCAAAATATCGATATCGCCATCCCCATCGACGTCAGCAACATTGACACTGAGGACAGCGTTAAATGTGGTATCGATGCTCTGTTCACTCCAGGCCGTGCCATCCCCGGCTGTGTTTTCCCACCACGCGACTGCATTGGCAAGCTGGGCACCGCCGATAACATCGACATCTCCATCCCCATCAATGTCGGCAGCAACAACAGAGCGTGCGCCGTCAAAGCCAGTAGCTACGCTCCATTCCGTCCAAGCGGAGCCATCCCCGGCCGTGTTCTCCCACCAAGCGATACTGTCTGCCGTGAAAGCGGCACCCAGCGCGTCTAAATCGCCATCACCATCAATGTCGGCGGTTATTACGCTACGCACGCCAGCAAAGGCGTCATCTATGTCAATTTTCCCCGCGCTTGGGTAAGTTGCGCTGCGGTGAATGGTGTCATTTGCCCACCAGGAGATGGTGTCATCAGCGTTCGCTGAAGCAATGATATCGAAATCACCATCGCTATCCAGATCGCTGGTTGTGACGCTGTAGGCACCATCAAAGGTAGAATTTACCGTTCGTTTAACCCAAGTTGTGCCCACTGTGTCGGTATTTTCCCACCAGGCAACGGTGTCGTCGGTAAAGGCAACCGCAACGATGTCCATATCGCCATCGCTATCCATGTCGGTGGCGATGGCATCAAGTGGGCGAAAAAAGTGGTCGTCTACGGTGGTTACGTTAGCATCGTGTCTGGTCCAAGCGGTGCCATTGCTAGCGGTGTTCTCCCACCAAGCAACATCGTCATTGGTATATCCTGTGCCCAGGACGTCTAGATCACCATCGCCATCCATATCCGCAGCAATTGCGCTACGGGCGCTGGTAACGGCCGTATCGACATCGTGTTTAGTCCAAGTGGTGCCATCGCCAACGGTATTTTCCCACCAGGCAATATCACCTGCGTCACGTGCCGCAGCAAGAACATCCAAATCGCCGTCTCCATCCATGTCTCCCGTGTTGACATCAAACGCCCCGTCAAAATTGGCATCTACGACACGTTTGGTCCAAGCCGTGCCGTCACCCGCTGTGTTTTCCCACCAGGCAACGTCGTCCGCACTGGCGGCAGCCCCAAGGATATCCATATCGCCATCCCCATCGACATCGGCACTGTTAACACTAACGACGGCGGGAAAGTTGGTATCCACGTCGCGCTTTGTCCAAGCGGTGCCGTCGCCAGCACTGTTTTCCCACCAGGCAATGTCGTTGTCGGTTTGTGCCGCAGCAATCACATCTATATCGCCATCGCCGTCTATGTCAGCGGCGACGACACTACGTGCTGTGTTAAAAGCTGCATCGACGGTGTGTTTAGTCCAAGTGGTGCCGTCCCCAGCACTGTTTTCCCACCAGGCAATGGTGTCAGCATCAAATGATGTGCCCAGCACATCCATATCGCCGTCACCGTCTATATCTGCGGTGACAACACTGCGGGCTCCATCAACTGACGTGTCCACGGTCTGTTCCGTAGAAAAGGGAATTTCGCGGGCAGCGACAGTAGCTATTCCTACCAACAATAAAAATGTAATGGCTAGAAATATCGTGAGCGTTTTTTGTAAAGCTTGCGTTTGCATGTATGCTGTCTCCAATTTAGGATCATCTGCCAGATGGCGCACCCAAATCTGCACAGTGGGTGCGTTTCTTGTCTGCGATGTTTCAATTATTTGTTGTCAACGAATGAAGATTTATGGGCTCCTACATCGCTAAAAATACAGAGCAGAGTTGAGTTTTTCTTGTAGTACACACTATACCTAATCAGTCGTAGTCATTTCACTGGGAAATAAGGAACTGTACACATTGTAGGATTAGTACAGAGGCTACTTTTTCCTAGCCAGTATGCCTGCCGATTCAAAATGCGTGAAATCCTACATCTTGTAGGATTTCACATTTTTTGAGCCTGTCCTAAGGGACAAAGAACTTTATTTCAACAGATTAATTGTTAACAATCATTGGCAAGAAGATGAAGTTGCCGTCGTCGTCAAGAATCGTGCCGATGGCTGTGTTATCTTCGATTAAACTGTAGTTGCTGTTCGACAACACAACCTGGAATGTTAAGTCAGGATCAGATTCGGTGTTACCGATGATGGGCACGACGATGGTTTGCTCTGTTTCACCCGGAGCAAAAGTAAGTGTGCCGCTGGTTGCTGTGTAATTTTCACCAGCAACGGCCGTATCATCCTGAGTCACATAATCAACCGTGATGGTATAGGCTGACGGTGTATCCAACGTCACCGTGAAGACCATGCTGCCACTCAAATCCGTTTCTGGTGCGCTGCTGTCCGCAATCGAAATGCGTGCCGGGGCATCATCATCTTCAATGGCAATCGTTACCACACTGACCAAACCGAGGTCGGCGGCAACAGGATCACTTAAAGTGAGCGTTAGGTCTTCTGTGGGTTCATCTAGCAAATCTTCTAAGATGGGCAAGACGACGGTTGCCGTTGTTTCTGATGGGGCGAAGGTGATGGTTTCGGAAACGGCCGTATAATCTTCACCCGCTGTTGCCCCGTTATCACCACTCGTCACCGTTACTTGCACAGTCGAGGCCGACGGATTGGATAAGGTCAAAGAGACCAACAGATTTTCCGTTTCTTCCGTTGTGGTTATCGTTGCCGTAACAAAGTTAATGCTTGGGGCACCATCATCATCAATGACTGTGACTGTGACATCAGGCACAGCCAGCCCGTCATAATCCATGTCCTCACTGGCGGCAACTGAGGTGATCACCGTACACGTTTGATCGCCGTCATCAGTCGTTTCATCAACACTTGTCACCGTCGCCGTAACACCCGTATGCCAGGTTAGCGATGTGACTGACAGCTCGTTGGGTGACACGATACATTCTGTATTGTCATCTGTTGACAGGGTGACGGTAACAGGCGCTGCCGGTTCACCACTGAGCGTCATCACGAAATCGGCTGAAGTGGTGCCGGTTTCGGCAATGACCAAAGTAGAAGGGGTTATTAGCACCTCGGCCATATCATCATCGACAATTGTTGTGGTTACCGGCGAGTTAACAAGCGTGCCGCTGCCTGTGTTATTGGCTCCCGTCGGTGAAGATAAGGTAAGCACAATCTCTTCATCAGACTCGGCAATCTCGTCACCGAATACGTCCAGGGTAATCGTGGCAATGTCGGCACCCGTTGTAAAGGTGATTGTCCCGTTGGCCTCGCTGATGCCTGTGCCGCTTACCTGAACGTTGCCAAAGTCGGTCAACAGTTCGGCCGAGCTTGCCAGGAAGTCAAAGTCAACACTGCTGCTGCGACTGAGATCGCCTGACCGGGTGATGGTGTACGTCAGCGGTGTGGCTGCGCCTAGATTGAGTTCAGCAACTGAGGTTGTCTCCGCTGCCAATTCATACAGCATATCGTCTGTTACGGTTGGCGTGACAATTTCATCGACACAATGTCCCGCCACGTCACAAATGGAGAATGTGCCGCTTGTTTGCAGTTCAGCAACCGTACAGGTGCCGCTGATTTCGTAAGCAAAGCCATCATACGGCAGATTGCTGTCGCTGTATGTTTGCGTCATTATTTCTGGTGAGGCGCAAGGGTAAACGGCCGTTTCCAAATCAAGCAAGAAATCGCTCAACGTGAAGGTGTACACCGTTTCGGCCATTGTTCCCGCGCCAGATTGCGCACCAGTGGCGGTGATGGTTGGGGCCACATGATCAATCAGGCCGTGCCATACCGTTTCCGCGCTCGCTGCATTACCGCCGCCATCTTGCCCACGAACGTGAATGTAATACCAGTTTTCCATATCGGGTAGCGTATACGACCAGGTGGAGTCTCGCTCAGTTGGCAGAGCAACGGACGCCGACTGCCAAGTAACATCGGTTTGTCGGTTGTCAATGCTCAACAAATCGGGATAGGTGGCAAAGTCGATGACCTCAAATGCCAGTTCAACTTGATTGCTCCCATCCACTTCATCCTGAGCCATTGCGTATATTTCGGCAGCGGATAACGGCCGTTTATAAACATACAGCTCATCCAAAATACCGGTGAAGGTAGTATTGGCATTGTCAGGACGATGCCCGAGCGCCAGACTGTCATTGTTTGTCGTATCACCTGTTGTGGTATCGGTGACGGACATTTGCGCTTCGCCGTCCACATAGAGCGTCAGAATGTCGCCATCTTTAACCAGCGCAACGTGATGAAACGCTGCATCTAAAACGGCCGTAGAGGTGACTTCCACTGTGTTGGTTCCATCAGAACGGCTGGCAACAATCTTGCCCGTGTTGGCACTGCTGCTGTTGTACAGGCGAATCGAATAGGGATAGCTGCTGCCATCGCCCCATTTTTCGATAAGGCTGTTTGTTTCTTGAGCGGTATTCAGTTGCATGGCCGCAGGCTGCACCCAAAAGGCAATACTGAACGCATCGTTGCTGTCAAAGTTGACCGAGTCGCTGATTACCGTGTTGTCCAACGCCCAGCCTTGTGTGCCATCATCAAAGGCAAGCCCTCGACCAAACGCACCGGAATCTGTGTTGTTTGGACAGTTGCCGCTGCAAGCAAGCATTTGCTGCTCACTGCCATAATTGTAATATTCGTTTGCGCCATCCCCTTCTTCAAAATGGAGCGCCAGCACGGGACCCGCCCAATCTGGTTGGTCTGTGACAACCCCACTAATTACATGCGTATCGGAAATGAGCTGAGTGGGCCACAGGCGATGCGCCATTTTCACGGCTGGTCCCTGGGCATCAATGGCAAAGGTTCCCAGCGATGTTTCACTACGATTTTCAACCTCATCTTCCGCAGTGGCAGTGACAAAGTAACGACCCGCCGGGGCGATTCTGGTGACTTCATAGGCAATTGTCCAGGTGCCATCACTGGCAACCTCAGCCTGCTGATTGGGCGAGCCAACCACATCAAGTGCGTTGTTGAGAACGGTGATGTAAAGCGCATCGGTATTCACACCACTACCAGAGAGGCCGGTATTCAGATCGGGATCGCTGATGGTGCCGCTGAGTGCCACTTGCCACGTTGCCTCACTGATTGGGGAGACAGCAGCAACCAGGTCGGTGCCGCTGGTATCACCCGTAACGATGGGACCAACATTATCGAAGTAGAAATTGTAGACTTCGCTGATTGTTTCATTACCAACGCTGTCTACCAGGCGGAAGATGACATCGTATTGGCCGCTGTCACTGCTGCGGAAGTAGGGGCAGTAGGCCACGCCGGAATCCGCACACAATTCGGCCGTATCCCAGGCATAGTCACTGTCAGCGGGGCCTTTGACGCCAAACTGCACGAGCTGAATGGCCGAAGTTGGATCGTCTGGCGTCGCCACCAACTGCATATAATCGCTGCTGAAGAAGGGATACTGTGTTTGCATGGTGAGCGTGGGGGCATCATCGTCAACCACAACGCTGAATTGGGCTGTGTCGCGATACCAACGCGCTTCACGCAGATAGGTTTCATACACCAAGCTGGATTCCAGGGAACGGCCGAGATAGAAGGTCAGTTCGTCTAGTTCACCATCGAAGAAGATATTGCCGTCTGTATTGGTGCTACGACGGCCGATTGCCCAGCTATCACCGCTGTTGTCAGGGTCGATGGCCGCGTAGTTGCTGGACCCGGTGTTGGTCACATCGACACCGTCAATGTAGATGGTGCCGCTGCCGCCTGTGCCGCTGCCGTCATAATCCCAAGTGACGGCGAAATGGTGCCAGACGTTGTCATTAATCGGTTCTGTGCTGTAGATGAAACGGTTTTGGCTGGCACCGATAACGCCCATGGTTAGCTGGCCGTTGACGTTCACTGTGAGCAATTTTTCGCCTGCTTCATTGACCCCGTCTCCATCATCTTTAGCCCAGATGGGATTTGAGTCAACGGCGTCTGTACGTATCCAGCCCAGGATGGTGAAGTCGTCGGTGGCAAATTCGCCCAATCCTGCTGAGTCTAGCACTTCCAGATAGCCATCATCGTTGCCGGGGAAGTAGAGGGTGTTGCCGATACGGCCGTCTGTACCCGCTACGGGACTGGTGGCATTGTAAGGCGCACTTGTGGCAAAGGTGAGGGTTAGCTCTTGCCCGCCCAGTGAGAAGGTGGCCTCTGTGGAGGCGCTTTCCGCAATGTCTACGCTGCTAAAACCGGAGAATGGGAGTTCAAACCCATCGCTGTTAAAGCCGCCGACTGTGATGTAATGGGGTGTTGAGCAGATGGGGGTGATGATATTGAGCTCTTCGCTCAATGCATCGGCCGCCTCATAATACATGGTCTCCCCGCTTACATAGATGGCGATATTGCTGAGGGTACTGTTTGAACCCGCAGAGGTCACTGTTTCCAGCGTCAAATCGACGCATTGGGTGGTGACTGGTTCAGCCACATAGCCGCTGATGCTGTCAACAAAGTTGGTTTCGTCGCTGGCTTCATCAAACTCAAAGCGAATGCGGGGGACAGAGTTTTCATAAAGGGCTTCTACCTCGTCTGTGTTGAGATAGATCTCGTACAGACGCAGGTCATCGATATATCCTTTGAAATGGTTTTGGGTGCCATAGTTAGCGCCGATGTGCCAATCACCCTTGATGCTATCGGCCTCTGCGTAGTTGGTATCATATGAAGCGACCAGCTCTCCGTTGACATAGATAAAGTATTCACCGTCATCGGTGATCGTGGCCACGAGGTGTGCCCATTCATTGACCGGCATGTCAAATTCAACAGTTGAAAAATTATCAAAACTGTCAATGAATGAAACACGGCCGAAATCGACTTGGAAATGATAGCCATTGGCATCACTTCCTCGGTTAAAAATAGTACCTTCAGAACCGTTCACCCACACAGAGACTGATTGAACTTCAGGTCTCTGATAGTAAGCCAAATCGTCATAGGTGCCGTCGTCTTGAAGCACAATACGGCCATCGATGTTGACATGTAGGTAATCATCTACGCCGTCAAAGTAGAGGGCGCGGCCGTCAACACCGTTGACGCCAGCGACGGGGCAGCTGTTGGCGACACAGGTGGCATTGAGAGTGATGTACTCTTCGGCCGATGAAAGTTGGGCTGTTCTGTAGCGTAGCTGATTGTCAAACGTTGTGCTGCCCGGTATCTCTTCAAAGCGGAAGTAGCCAGTGTAGTCACTCCCATCAGTAGGATCATCGTCGCTGTCATGGTTATAGGTGGTCACGTTAATGGTTTCGGTCAGGTCGAAGGCAACTTCAACTTCCTCTTCAAAGGCATGAACACTGCCGCTTTCTACATGATCGGCGACGGTTGCTGTGCCAGAGGGAACGGCCGTTGTCTGCGAATTTAGCGAAAATGACTCAAAGATGGTCGGGATTTCGATAGCCGGGTATTGACTGTTCATCAGATAGCTCACCCCATCCGCATCTACCGCTTCGTCCAGAATGACTAACTCATCCAACTGTCCAGCAAAATAATCACTGTTGTCTACGGCCTGGTAGCCGAGGACGACATTGATGTCATCTGTGGCCACGTCCGTTATCCCCGTGGCGGAATCTAAAAGTTGGCCATCAATGTAAAGATAGAGGGTGTCTTCTTCTTTAACGGCCGTAAAGTAATGCCAGGCTCCATCATCTAGGCTCCCGGTATCGCTAAGCTCAGTGCCACCGGAGTCTCCCCCTGGGAAACGATGTAAGAAACGAGGCTCACCGCTGGTGGTAAGAGACAGCTGTAAAGCCAGGCCAGTGTCATCATAAGCAGACAGCAAGGTTTGCGCACCCGGCAGAGAATTTGTCTGGAACCACAGGCCAATGGTGTAATCAGATTTAGCAAAGGCCATCGTATCCAGATCAAGCGCATCATTAGCGCCATCAAAGGTAAGCGCTTCACCATAGTAACCATTGCTGAGCACGGCGGGGCAGCCAATTGTTGGGCCGCTACAATCTGCTTCACGCAAACCGTTCACTAAGTTTACATACCCCAGGTTGCTGTCGGTATCATCCTCAATGAGTTGGTCTAGATCAAAGACGGCATCGGCACGTAAACCACTCGCGCTGCGGAAATAATCGCCTGCGTAGATGTAGTCGTGTACGAGGCTACCGCTAACCCACGCATGATAGATAACGATCTCGTCGATACGGCCGTTAAAAGGCTCACTGCCATCCAGGCTATTACCTAACCGTCCCGGCCCCCAAATGGGATTTTTGGCACTGTCATCTGTATTCGTGGCAATATCATCCCCATCACCGTTATCGCCACCGTTAATTATCAACTCTCTGCCCCGACGGTAGCCAATATGCGTCCAGGTTTGCGTAGGAATCGTGGTGAGTGATGTGCCGTCGCCATACCCGACAGAATCAAAGTGCAGGTAGCCGCTGGAATCGATGTAGATGTCCATCGCGCCGGCACTTGTGTCATCCGTATCCAAAATCATGGCGTTGCCGCTGGTGGGATAAGCATCCACATATATCCAGAAGAAAATATGATTTTCGTCACCCTGCAGTTCAGTAATGTCGCTCGATAGTTTGGGGATGTAAACAACATCATCAATCCCATCAAAATCGAGACTAGTATTAAACGCACCTGTGGCGCCAGCAATGGGACACGTGCCATTATCAATGCAATAGAAGATGCCACCATTTTCGACGGCTGGGTCGTTGTTCTTTAGCTCAATTTCGCTGGGGAAATAAGCAAGCCGTTGGTCGATATCGAACCCCAGCGCCAGGGCTGGCTCGGCCACTTCTGGGCTGGCAATGTTGCTGTTTGCGTAAAGGAAGCCGTTGGCATCACGCGAGGCGGAGGTGTTGGTGATGGTGGCCTGATAGGTCAGGTCAGCGCCGGGGCGCACGATGAGATCGTTGGTGTTGTAACGGCCGTTCATCAGGTCAACAATTTCATCTTCCGTGAGCGCTGTGTCAAAGATGGCAATCTCGTCCATATCGCCGTGGAAGTAGAAATTGTTTGAATTCCCATCTACACCAATGCGAACCGGTTTAGAGCTGGCAACGGCCGTTGCTGTTGTGGAATTGAGCAAGACACCATCCAGGTAAATGGAGAGTGTGGTGCCATCATAGGTGACTGCGCCATGACTCCACTCGCCAGTTGGCGCATGAAGACCAGCCGACATGTATTGGCCACCGATCAAGGTGTAATACCAACCCGTTGATTCAAACCCTAACCAGGTGGTGTCACTGCCGTTGTCGGCTTCTTGCGTGATAAGCCGTTGGTAGGTGCCGGTGTCAAAGGCATCCGGTTTGAACCAAAGAGCGGCCGTGAACTCAGTTTCAGCAGGGTTCAGTGTAAAGTCAGTTTCCAGGTAATCATTTGAACCATCAAAAGAAAAGGCGTTCCCATAAGCCCCATCCACGCCCATTTCAGGACATTTATCGGCACCGCTGTTGCAACTGAAGTTGTTGTTATAGCCAGAGTAATCGGTAATAACCGTTTCATCCGCATCTTCCTCAAGCTTGAGCAAGAAAAGCGGTCCGCCTACTTCTTCCAAACTAATATTTTCGATTTCGATCAGGTTGTCAACGTCTGAGGCATCATTGGCCACGTTGGGATTGAAACCGTAGATAAATTCTTGCAGGTCGCCCAAACCGTCATCGTCCAGGTCGTCAATGACAGGGTCAGACCAGATGCGGGTGATTTGGGTATTGCCGCCGTCATCGGTGTAGGCGATGGTCCAGCCAGTTTTGGCTTCGGCGTAGTCGCTCAGGCCATCGTTGTCGGTATCGGCTAGGGTGGGATCTGTTTCGTAGATGTACAGTTCTTCCCAATCATTCAGCCCGTCACCATCCCCATCCGCTGCTTCAGGATCGTAACCATCAACAATTTCAAAATAGTCATGGATGCCGTCGCCGTCACTGTCGGCGGCTTGGTCGTTGGGGTCGGCCCCGTTATACGCCTGGTTGATAACGCCATCCCCGTCCTGATCATACTGATCCGGCATGTGCATCATCGAACGATTCCAACTCAAGCTGACAAATTCAGCCAAAGTGTCTGGTAAGACGTCAAAGGTAAATACGGACAGTTCGGTTGAGGAGATATCTTTGAAGTCATACTCTTCACATTCGACTTCTGTTCCTTCAAACAGTACTTTCCAGCACCCTTCACCGACTAAACGATATTTCTCAAGGAAATAACTGCCTTCGGTGTTGATGTTGATGCCGGTACCATTTTCAGCAAAGGGGAGGGAGAGGGTGACGGTACGGGTAAACCACACCCCTTTATCGCCGTAATAGTCGGCATCTGGATAGGTGAGTACATAATCATCGTAGTTGATATTTTCCCACTCACCGCTGTTGTAGTCTGCGTCAAGGCTTACGCCATCCAGAGCGGTTTCATCTTCAGAAACCGCGTATTCAAACGCATTCCGTTCAAGATCGTCGCGGGAGAAAGATTTCGTCCACAAGGTATTGGTCAGCGTACTGGAGATAATAAAAGCGTTTGATTCGACATAGCCAAGTTCATAATCAGCCAGGCCATAGTCAAAATCAAGCATCAAGCGATTCTCGTCCTCCATGTTTTTGGCGTAAAGGTCAAAATCATAGAGCGCATCTGCAATGGCTTCTGTGAGTGCTCCTTGAATTGTATCTGGGGCATCATCCCAAAAGAAGCTGATCACCAGGAGGATCAGGTCCACAATCTCAAGAAAGAGAATGATTAGAGTCCCAACAGGGATAATCAACCCAATCACAAAGAAGATAAGTTCGACGATAATCGAAGCAATGAGATAAGCCGTAATAGTAGCAATTTCATACCCCTGTGGCGAATTGCCCAGTGAGTCAAAGGCGAAGGCATATGCAATGAGTGCAACCCCTATGCCAACTGCTAAACCATAAGCGGCATGAAGGCGATAAGTGCGTTTATATGCGGCATCTACAGACCGTACTTTCGCCAATCCCGCACCACCAGTATATTCTCTTTTAATGTAAGAGATGATTTTATATTTGCCGATAAGCGCAATTGTTTCAAGTGAAATAAGCGCAATAGAGGTGATAGCAACAAGAACCAGCCCAATCGCGATGAGCACATTGCCAACATCACTAAGCCCAAGAGTGTTGAAAATAGTACCAACCGCGACAAAGGCTGCCCCTACAACAAATACCGCAAGCGATGCTTTCACCATCCGTAGGGAACCATCTCTCACGGTGAGTTGCGTCAATTTCTTGTTGCCAAACACTTTGAAATATTTGTACTCCCTGTAATATATTTGGGTTCCTGAAATGGTAGAGACATAAGAACTTAAATCATCGGCTGAATACATCAACCGCATATAGGCCCATGTTGATGTGGTAAAGTCAGACTTGGCCACGATATCGGAAATATAATAGAAAAGGAACGTGCCTAGACGCTTTGCCGCTGACGTTGTTGCCGTATCGTACAACGCCTCAATGTCATTCAGGAACTCGACCGAGTCATCCGATGATTCGAAAGAGGGTAAATTAATGGTGGTGTTGTCATACTCGACCATTGCCACCAGACCAGCAGCTAACGTCAGGTAGTAGGTTTGGAACCACAACAGTTTCCCTTCAACTTCTTCAGCGGCCTCGTCACTATCATCAGTTGGGGTAAAGAAGGAGTCGTATGTCTCCAAATATTCGGTCAGGAATTCTAAATAAGCTTCTGTATCGGCCTCTTCCCATGCAGCCGCGTCATCGTCATAGCTAAACGTCTGCCAGGTCATTCCGGCCGTGAGGCTGGTCACTTCTTCACTAAAGTCAAAACTTAATCCGCCGTCACCATCATCGGTAGCACTTTCGATATTGACTGAGCGATTGGTGGTTTCGTAGGCGATTAAAATGGAGCTGTATGGTTGGGATGCAGTGTAAGGGGTGAAAACTGAATCCAGTAGGGCGGTTGTTTCTGTGTTGGCTACATAAGCGAGGTAACCTTGATGGTCGTAACTGTTGATGCCATCGAGGACAACATAGTTGTAATTGATGCCGTCGTCTTCGTCAGTACCCCATTCATCTAGCTTGGTTGGCAAATCAGCCAGGGTGACATCCCGCGTGCCATCGCCAACGCAATCCACGGTGCCGTCGGCATTGGTTGTGGTTGAGTCGCAGTCGATGCCGTCGATAAAGGTATTCGCCATGTTCCAGCCGTAGAGCCATAGCTGGTCTTCGATACTGCGGTCAGGATCAGATGCTGGATCTTCATATAACTGAGCCACATCTATGCCATGTTCTTCGCTAACTGTCAGGGCGGTTAACTGCCACGGTTCATCCTGATAGATATGGATGACACTGAACTCATCTTCACGGGTGCAGGCATCATATTCTTCGTTGTCTGTATCGCCATCACCATCTTCATCTACGTCGGCCACACAGTCGTCGGTGATCATCTGTACCATCCAGGCCAACCGGTATTGATGTGCTTCGCCCCATTCGGCGACGTTAGCGGTGCCTTGTGTTGGTGAATAGAACATGGTGGCGCTAAAGGCAACGGGGCTGTCGCCTGATTCGCTGTAAACGGTGCTGAGGGGGACGTAGGCGGTCAGGTCGCCTGAGGTTTCATCGACATCGGTGACGCTGATGGCATAGGTGTCGAGTTCTGTGTCGTCAAGCCACTGTCCAACGGTGATGCCGATGGTGCGATCAATGCCAAAGTAAGTGTCGTTGACGGGTAAGTTGCCGTAATGTCCTTCGCTGTACGGGATGGTGACTTCGACTACGGGGGTTATTTTGATGTCGCCGTAAACGGCCGTATCGTCATCACTTTGCGCGTCGGCGTTGCTGGTGGTGGCAAAGGTGGTGTCTAGACCGCGCGTAATTTGCCCTTCATAGTCGCCTGTGGGCCAATCCAGCACCAGACCAGAGTAGGTCAGCAGGGTGGGGTCGGTGGGGCGGAACTGGAGATCAACCAGCACCGGCTTGTTTGTCTCCAACCCGTTAATCGACAGTACCAATGGATTTTCGTCGTCGTAGATGTTACCCGCTGTCGTGGGGGCATCGTCATCAATGTCCCAAACGCCGTCATTGTCATCATCCACGTCAAAGAGGTCAGGATTGCCATCGTTGTCCGTGTCGGGGCAAACGGCTGATTCATCAAAATAGTCGTTTTCACTGCTCCACAGGGGGCATTCCAACGCATCTGACTGGCCATCGTTGTTGGTGTCACTTTCCAGCGGGTTCAAATACCATTGGGTGCTGTTGTAGCTAAATCCCTGCACTTCCAGATAGTCGTCGATGGAGTCGCCATCACTGTCGGCTTCATCGGGTAAGGTGCCCAGCTCATAAATTTCTGCGTAGTCGGGCAGGGTGTCGCCGTCACTATCCGAGGGATCGGCAACGTTGGCACAATCTTCTTCGTTGGCATATTCGGTTGAGGAGCTGAGGTAGGGGCAGGAATCCCATAAGATTTCATCTGCGTCGTTAACGCCATCGCCATCGCTATCAGTGTCGGCGTCGCCGGTGGCGGCCGCAACGGTGTATTCGTCATTGGAAATTGGCAATTGGCCACCGGCGGCAGCGAGATCGGCAGGTGGTTCACTGATGATTGAATACGGGTCGCTGAGGGCTGGTTTTTCGTGTGGATTCCAATCGTTTCCATACGCGGCGGCGTTGATTGCTTCGTAATGTTCAATCATTTGCTCCCGTTCTGTCTGTTCTTGCGCGCGAATGAGTTGTGCTTCGTAATAGGCGTGAACTTCTTCGGCCTGAATCAGTGGCGAGAAAATCATGGAGCTGATGATGAGCAGAATGAGTGCGGCGTAAAATCGTTTGGCATAGGCTCTATGCCAAAGCAAAAGGACAAACAGCCCTAAAAAGGCGAAGCCTGAAATGAACCAGCCCAGGTTTGTGCCCGCTTCAGGTGTGGCAACGGCCGTTACCACACCACGCATCCACGCCGAGGGATCATTCACCAAACTAGGCAGTACGGTTGCTTCTGGCAGCGTGTAATCATAAAAATCGCTTGTGAGCTGCGCCTCCACCCGTTCCCCGCTGTCATCGGCCGGTAAAGCCAGGTCTACCTCAATGCGCGCCAGATAGCCATCTTCACCAATCCAGACGCGCCCTTGGCCCGTCATCTCCCGAAAACCTTCACCCGCGTTGACTTCCATGCCCTGCGGTAGCTCACCTTGTTCCTGGAGTATTTGGTTTGTAATCCGATCGATATAGTTGGCCATAGCTGGGCCATCTAAATCAAAGCTGTAGGTGGTAAAACTGAGGGTGACATTGCCTATCGTGCGGCTGTCTGTGCCTGTTGCCTGGACATTGGACATGCCTGATAAAAAGCTAATGGGATCGCCGCCAGGGGCAAATGAGTTGCTAAAGTCGTTGATTTCTTCCCATTCGGTTTGATTGGGCTGGCGGACGTAGGAACGGCCGTTTTCAATCAGCATATCAATGCCACTGTTGGGATCAAAGGTGCCATTCGGCCAAAGCGTCGTTTCCATGCGGTAACTATTGGTTTCATAAGTCCCGCTAATGCCTAACGTTTCCTCTTTGGGGGGGCGTCCGGCATTGGCAATGCTGGGCGCGGGGTAAACAAGCTGCACCAGCCGGGTGCGGAAGGAATAGCGCTCCACTTCCTCAACTTTATCCCACGCTTGTTCAATCAGGTTTTGGGCTTGGGGATCATGGTTTTGCGCCAGTAGCGAAGCGCTGCTGCCTAACCATACCAGGGTGATACCAATAAGAATTAGTGAAAATAGGCCAGAAGTTACGATACGTTTAACGCGGATTGACTTAGACATTTACAACACCTCAGACATGAATGAATTTTGTAATAGGGTGACTTATTCAGTTACTTCATTACTGGACAGCTAAAAACGGTTTATAGTTGATGGAGATTCAGCTATAGATGCCGTCGGCAACGACAAAGAACGGGTCGGCATCCAGGTTATCGACCTTGTCTCCAGCAACGTATTTCACTCTTTTGTTTATGTAGATTATTGAAGAAGTGGCGACTCCCACACTGATAACAATACTCAGGAGGTTGAATGCTTCTTACAATACAACAGTACAAATAATGCTTTCACAATATAAGGATTGCCTCGGGAAAAAGGAACTGTACAGGGTACAGGATTGGTACAGGGGTGACCTTTTTCCTAGGAGATCGATGTTCATTTCAGGTCAGGGAACACTCCCTGCTGTAGATCTGGCTTGGTCAGGGAAACGACCAGGTTTACCAGATCGGCCATATGCTGGAATGCATATTGCTTTTGGTTGATGGTGGTAATTTGCCCATGCTGGACATCAACAACCAGCATAGGGATGTTATGGTCCTGCAGCAATGCCAAGCGGCGGGAAAGCGGGTTGGCTGCCTCAATGATGAGAAGAACGGCCGTAGCCATGACTACCGGATCAAAAGTCTGGTCAGGGTAGCAGCGGATGACGGAGATGCTGGCACACTCTGCCAGTGTGGCTTCAATCGCATCGCTGAATAGGGAACGGCCGTAAATCAATATTGCTGGTTTCTGTTTCATTGGGTTGGAGTATAGGGAACCGGCAGGTGTAAGAGAACTGGTCGAAGGACAGTATTCGTACAGGGGGGGACTGGTTTACTACTAGATTCAGTAAGCAGAAGTCAGTAAGCAGTTTTCCGTGGGCGTTTCCCAGAGGTAAGCCATACGGATAACTGAACACGGATTACTGATTACTCTTCGTCTGGGGGAGGCTGGTGTAAGTGGCTTAATTCATAGCGGCTGCTGAGTTGGTATCGCTCTAAAATGTGGCTGACGTGATATTTGACGGTCCGTTCAGTGAGGCCAAGCTGCTCGGCAACCTCTTTGTTGGTGTACCCTTGGATCACCAGTTCCAGCACTTCTTTTTGGCGGGGAGTCAGCACAATGTTGTCTACGGCCGTTTCCGCCACATCCTCTGCCGCTTCTACTGCCTCTACCGCCTGCGCCATGTCTGTCAGCATTTGGGCTGCCATCTGGGGCGTGAGCACCGTTTCGCCACGCATGGCATCGGCTAACATCTGGAAGAATTGAGACCCATCGACGCTTTTGAGCAGGTAGCCGGAGGCCCCGTAACGAAGGGCGGTTAGCAGCTTCTCTTCTTCGGCGGAGACGGTGAGCATGACAATTTTGATGTCCGGCCATTGCTGCTTGATCTGGCGTGTTGCTTCCAGTCCGTTGCAAACGGGCATGTCTACGTCCATGAGGATGAGGTCTGGCTGTAATGCTGCTGCTTTATTTTGCGCTTCCAGGCCATTGTTGGCCGTACCGATGACCTGCACGCCGCGCGTGCGCAGCAGGTTTTGGATGCCTTCCAGGTAGAGTTGATGGTCATCTACCAGCAGGACACGCAGGCCGGATACGGCCGTTTCCGGGTCACCAATCTCTAGCTGTCTAGGCACACGCACAATAATTTGTGTCCCTTCGCCCGGCGCAGAACGAATATCCAGACGACCGCCAACTTTTTCAGCCCGTTCGCGCATGATGTTGAGACCAAAATGATCGGTGGTCGGTAATCGGTCATCGCTAGCTAGTTTACTGATCACCGATAACTGATTACCGCTTACCGTTTCCGGGTCAAAGCCTTTGCCTTTGTCAGAAATGATCGCCTGAATGGCATCATCGTGGTCGGTGAAGATGAGGTGGGCTTCGTTGACTCCCGCGTGTTTGCGGGCGTTGGTGAGGCTTTCCTGAATGATGCGCAGGAGTTGGGTTTCCACTTCGGGGGCGCAGGGAGAATCTTCCCACTGCGGTGGCAAACTGAGTATGGTTTGAAAATCAGAAAGGGTTTCCAGGGTTTGCAGATATTCTTTGAGGGTGGGGATGAAGGCGGTTTGTGTCCGTTTTTCTCCGGTGCGAATCCCCAAAATGTATTGGCGCACGTCGGCATGGGCGTCTTGGACCACCTGAATCAGGCGGGTCAATGTAGATCTTGTTTGCTGCACATCCTCAGTCGAAGGCAGTTGGGCTAAGGCTGTCTGCGACTGCACGCTGATGTAGCCAATGACCTGGCCGAGGTCATCATGCAAATCCCGCCCGATGCGCTGCCGTTCTTCCAGGATGGCCAGTCGCTGTTTTTGCGCTTCAGCCTCGCGGACAACGGCCGTTTGTCGGGCTACTTCTGCCTCTAACTCCTGATTACGCCGCTCAACTTCCCGCACGCGCCAACGGAACAGGCCAACAATCAACCCTACCGAGCCAATGCCTACCAACAGGCGGAACCACAGCGTTTCCCACCAGGGTGGCAAAACGGTAATGCGCAGCGTGGCTTCTGTCTCACTCCAGATGCCGCTTTCGTTGCTGCCTTGTACGTGCAGCACATAATCACCGGCATCCAAATCGGTGTAGGTCACAGCGCGATGGGTACTATCGCCTTCGTTCCAATTGTCTTCCAGCCCTTCCAGCCAATAGCGATACCGGTTTCCTTCGGGCGCGGCAAAGTTCAGGGCGGCAAATTCCAGTGAGATGATGTCATCATCATAAGCCAACGTAAGCTGCTCGGTATATTCAATGGCTTGCGGCAGCAGCGTGTTTTCGCCAACGGGTACGGGTTCATTGAACAGACGAAGGTCGGTTAAAACCACGTTGGGGCGGTAGGTATTGAGGCGAATTTCTTCGGGGTCGAAACTGGTTAGGCCATTGCTGCTGCCAAAATAGAAACGGCCGTTTGTTCCCTGCCAGGCGGTATTCGGCGAAAAACTCCCGGCCATCAAGCCGTCACTCATGCCAAACTTGGTGAATGTTTCTGTGGCTGGGTCAAATTTGACCAGGCCGTTGAGCGTCCCCACCCACAAATTCCCCTGAGGATCGGCGAGAATGCTTACTGCCTGACCGGATGCCAGGCCATCTGCTTCGGTATAAAGCGTGGCCGATTCTGTTTGTGGGTCAAAGCGGGCTAAGCCTCGGCGCGTCGCTGCCCAAATGAGGCCATCCGCTGCCGGATAGAGCGCCACAACAGAGCCAATTCTTGGTTCTAACTGATAATGGGTGAAGCGATTGGTTTGGGGATTAAGCTGACTCAGGCCGCCCTGATAGCCAATCCAAATAGAGCCATCGGGCCCTTTGGCCAGCGTGTTGATCAAGTGGCTGGCAATGGTTTGTGGGTTGTCTGAAAAGAAACCCGGCGATGGAGCAGCGGCAAAAAAGGTGGTCACCGACCCGTCACGGTAGTCGAACCGGTGTAACCCGAGGCGAAACGCGCCAACCCAGACAATGTTTGACTCATCTTCATAAATTGAGGTGATGGGTATGGTGACGGGGGCCGCGCCGGGCGGGGCATTCGGTGGTTCGCCCATAGCGCGTAAATTTTCGGTGTAAGCTGTAAATTCCTGCGAAGTTGGGTCGAAGTAAAGGAGTTGACCCGCATCTGTGCCAATCCAGACACCGCCTTGCTTACTGGTGGTAAGCGTGGTTATGGTGGTGTTTTGGTCGGGCAAGGTGTAATGGTTGAAACGGCCGTTTTGCCATTGATTCAAAACGGCTCCCGTCCCCACCCAAAGTTGATTCGCGTCGCCAGCTATTCCGTTGACTGTGCCCTGCCCCAGGCTGTCCGCGTCCAGAATGTCGTGCCGGACATTGGTAAATTGCAACTGGCGCGGATTGAACATATTCAGGCCATCGTTTGTTGTCCCAATCCAGATATTGCCTGCGGTATCTTGATAGAGCGTACTGATTGCGCTTGCGCTTAAACTATCAGCAAACATCGGGTGATGCTGGGCGAACAACTGCCATTCCTGGCTACGTGGATCAAACTGGTAAAGACCGGTATGGGTACCAACCCAAAGCAGACCTTCTGGGTTTTCCAGCAGCGCGTTAATTTGTGTAGGGCTGTCCGGCACAGGCGTGAGTTGGTCTGTGCTTGGGTCATACAAGTAGAGTCCAGATGGCCCGCCTATCCACACCTGTTCATTCATGTCCTGGAGAACAGCATTAAACCCACCATCTGCCTCAGGCGTCGCATAAATGTAAAATTCTTCCTGCTGCCAACGCAATAAATTTCGCTTTGTAGCCACCCAAACATTGCCCATCTCATCCGCTGCGATGTCTGTTGTTTCTGATGGTGGGAAATCGACTTCGGCTTGGTACCGTACCCATGTTTCTGCTTGCTGGCTGAAGCGGGCCAAACCGGTTCTTGGTGGCCCACCGACCCAGATGTTGCCCTGATTGTCTGGGGAAACGGCCATTACATCTCCCAAAGTCGCCACGTTCGGATCGTCTGACACAGAATCAAAGTCGATAAACGTTTCAGTCTGAGGATTGAAGAGATTGAGGTTACCGCCCCGCGTGCCAATCCATAGATTACCAGCGGCATCTTCATAAATTGCCACCACCTGATTACTGTTCATGGTATCAGGGTTGTCTTGGTCCTGTTTGTAGGTAATGAATTGATAGCCATCATAGCGGCTCAAGCCATCATCGGTGCCAAACCACATGAAGCCTTGGCTGTCTTGGTAAATGGCGTGAATGGTGTTGTTGGGCAGGCCGTCGCTGATAGTGAGATGGCGAAATTGGGTGATGGGGGTAAACGGCCGTTCCGTTTCTGTCTCTGCCAGGGGCGAAGCGTCTTGGGCATAGGCCGATGCGTTAGCAAGAACTATGGAGAGACTCCATAGCATCAGGAAGATGGACAGGGCAACTGGTATTTTGTTTTGCCGGAACGATGATCTAGACATAATCTGAAACTTGCGGATTGACAATGGTAAACGGCCGTTCATCATAACAATAAAAAAAGAAAAAGCACTTCTGATTTTCCAGAAGTGCTTTGTGAATGAAATGAATCTCAAAAAAAGTGAAATCCTACAACAAATTAAACGTCCAAGTTGCGGACTTCACTGCTATGGGTCATGATGAACCGCTTCCGGGGACCAACTTCACTGCCCATGAGCATGTCGAATGTTTTGTCGGCGGTGACGGCATCTTCGATAGTAACTTGTAACAGCAAACGCTCGGCTGGGTCCATAGTGGTTTCCCACAGCTGTTCCGGGTTCATTTCACCCAAACCCTTATAGCGCTGAATACTGTATTTCTTGCCATTTTTTTGCAGCTGCTTGAGCAGATCCTGATTTTGCGCTTCGGTATAGGCGTAGTGCATTTCTTTGCCTGCTTTCAGACTGTAAAGCGGCGGTTGCGCAATGTAAAGATGCCCTTTTTCGATGAGGTCTGGCATGTAGCGGAAGAAGAAGGTAAGCAGCAGGGTGCGGATATGGCTACCATCTACGTCGGCATCACACATGATGATGATACGGCCGTAACGCAAGTTGCCGGCATCAAACGTTTCGCCAATACCGGTGCCTAAAGCCGAGATCATCGCTTTGACTTCATTGTTGGCCAGAATCTTGTCGAGACGGGCCCGCTCCGTGTTCAAAATCTTACCGCGCAGGGGGAGGATAGCCTGGAAATGCCGGTCGCGCCCTTGTTTGGCGCTGCCACCAGCCGAATCACCCTCAACGATGTACAGTTCGCATTTGTTCGGGTCGCGTTCGGAGCAGTCGGCCAGTTTGCCGGGCAGGGTAAGGCTTTCCAGCGCGCTTTTGCGCATAACCAACTCGCGGGCTTTGCGCGCTGCGGCGCGGGCGCGGGAACTGGTGAGGCAGCGTTCGATGATTCTTTTGGCTTCCCGCGGATTTTCTTCCAGATAGAGATTAAATGCGTCAGCGGTGACAGAGGCAACAATGCCAGAGACCTCGGCATTCATCAATTTAACTTTGGTCTGGCTTTCAAACTGTGGATCAGGATGTTTCACGCTGACCACGGTTGTCAGCCCTTCACGCGTATCATCGCTGGAAAAGTTAGTGTCCTTTTCCTTTAGGAAGTTGTTTTTGCGGGCGTAGCTGTTGATGACGCGGGTAACGGCCGTACGTACACCGGTCAGATGGGTACCGCCATCTGGGGTGTGGATGGTATTGGCAAAAGCAAATTCATTGATGGCAATACCTTCTGTGTATTGCAAAGCAACTTCTACTTCAATGCCTTCGGCTTCTTTTTGATCGTATACGGGGTCATGAATTGGTTTGCGCCCGCGGTTGAGATAGCGCACAAATGATTTAACGCCACCTTCAAAATAAAAGCTCATTTCGCGGGGAATAGACGGCCGTTCGTCTCGCAGTTTCAGGAAGACACCGCTGGTTACAAATGCCATCTCCCGAAACCGATTCAGGAGGGTCTCGAATTTGTAAGCTGCACCTTCTTCAAAAATGATTTTGTCAAATTTGAAGTGCGTCGTGGTTCCCGTGGTCTCGTCTTGGCCTAACCGGCCAATTCTCTTGACGGGTTCGTCGGGAATGCCTCGTTGATACCGCTGATACCAAACGGCACCTTCGCGTCGTACGGTCACTTCCATCCACTCAGACAGGGCATTTACGGCTGCCGCACCCACACCGTGCAAACCACCAGACACTTTGTAAGCGTCATTGTCGAACTTACCACCGGCGTGCAGAGTGGTGTGTACCAGCTCCAATGCCGAAACTTTTTCGGTGGGATGTTTGGCCACGGGGATACCCACGCCGTCATCCTGTACGCTGATGCTTTCATCGTCGTGAATAGTGACTTCAATACGGCCGCATCGGCCAGCCAATGCTTCATCGATAGAGTTGTCTACAATTTCATACACCAGATGGTGCAATGCTTTTATATCGGTACCGCCCACGTACATGCCGGGACGACGGCGGACAGCTTCCAGGCCTTTGAGCACCTGGATACTGCTGGCATCATATTGTCTTTCCGCTTCGGTTTTTTTAGCCATGAAACGTTCCTTATTTACGCTGTTCGGGCAAAACTCAGCCATCTGTTGCCTCAAAACGGGGCAGCGCATCTGGCTTATCGCTTGTTGTTGAAAGGGTACAATCAGGAGAAATCTAGCTTATTTTGCCTCGATCTGAACTCATTTTTACGAGACATAAGTATACCACATTTGTTCTAAGCGGGGTAGTAAAACAATTTGCTGTTGCGGGGGAGGATTTGGGTGAAAAACGGCCGTAGAAGCGTCGCTAAAATTATGCGTTTTAATGGTGAATGCAGCGGATGTATTCAGACATCCGCTGCATTTTTGAAAAGAACAAATTTA
Organism: Ardenticatenaceae bacterium; assembly: GCA_020634565.1. GTDB lineage: Bacteria > Chloroflexota > Anaerolineae > Promineifilales > Promineifilaceae > Leptofilum. Next base: position 27,597 of record JACKBN010000016.1, on the reverse strand, counting down.
TCAGAGCGTAACCTTTGCTATGGCACCCAAATTAGCCACATTTCACTGGCTGTAACAACATTTCCATACACGTCACGATATTCGATAACGGCCGTTTGTCCGCTTATTTGTTCCATCAACGGTCGCGGAATGATTAATGTTGCGAATTGCGGCAAGCCATCGGCAGAGAAATCATGCGTGTAAATAATCGAGCCATTCACTCTCACAATAATTTCGTCATCTACCAAAACTGGGGAAACGGCATAGGGCTGTGCCGAAAAGTAAAAGTCCCCTGTGGGCGGTAGGTCTGCCGGGATTTGAATGGCAGTACTGAAAAAGGTTTCATGAAAAGCTTGCACGTCTCTTACAGGAATCTTGTCACCAATAAATATTGGCTCCATGCTAAAAATGGCTTGATTCAGCATTACTGGTAAGAAAATTTGCGGGATGTTCCCAAAATTAGCACCGTAAATTGTGTGGCTTTCCCCCACCTGGCCTGCACCTGGCGTCATTCTTGTAATGATGGGTGGTGATGTCGAATCTAGTTGAGAAGCACTGTAAACTGTGCCGCTTATGACCTCCATGGGCATGCCAGCATCCCACTCTTCTAACGTGCTTCCCCAATAATTGTTGTCCACATTTACGGTGCGACTCGTTTGATTGGCAATTGCGTAATTAGATGGGCCATCAAATCCTTCGAAGATGTTGTGGTCGATGGTTGGTGCGAAGATATCATACGGTTTTAGTTCCGACATAACAATGCCAAAAGGAGCCTCACGAATTGTGTTATATCTTACTGTTGGCTGAAAATCTTGGAACCCATAGTCTGCTGCTCCCATGGGAGATAGCTGGAGATAAATGTTAGTTTGGTTCTCATAAAGCAGATTGTTTTCGATGCTGGGTTTTGCATCAGTGTCTGAACCAGAAATATCGCCGCCCATGTTTTCGATATAGATCCCATAGGTTGTGTTATTGTTGATTGTATTGTTTCTGATTAGTGTGCGGTCATCCACATGCCCCAGCCACCATGAATCTATCCACATGTAAATTCCCATATTATTATTTTCGATTGTGTTACCGACGATAAGCGGATCTGTCATGGCGCTTTGATAACCGGATCGATTACGCAAATGGATCCCTTCTTCAATATTGTTGGCAATGAGATTGTTTTTGATCTCTGCACCTACATATATATTAATTCCACTAGGCCAATTTGGATGGGCTATAACTGTAATTCCAATCTCGTTATGTTGAATTGAGCAGTTTTGCACACGTGCCCAAGCATCTCCTCCCTCTGGAACATTTTGTGAAGTGATTCTAATACCTTCACTAGCGTAGCGAACCAGGCAATGGGTTAATTGTGAGGTAGTTGAGCCTTCGCGAATTTGAATCCCACCCCAACTGCCCGCTGATTTAGTGGCTGCATTGGATGTAAAATAGACTGGCGCGTTATCGTTGCCATTAACTAGCAAGGTGCCAAAGACAATAAGTTCTGTTTTGTCCGCCCATTTCCCGCTGCCTTGATCGTCGCTGTTTGCGGCGGCAAAAATGGTAGTGCCGCCATTTATAGTTAGTGTAACGCCTGCCGGCACTGTGACATCACCCGTTAATAGCAGGTCGGTGCTCCAAACGGTATCTGTGGTTATTGTGCCGCTAAAGGTTGACTGCCACGACTCTGCTTCGCCTGCTTCATCAGGGATAAAATTCGATCCTAGCTCAAAGGAAACGCTATTGCTGGTGCCTGTGTCTGTCGTTACAGAAACGTTGCCGCTGGTAGTGCCTTCGGGAACGGCCGTATCAATTTGTGTTTCTGCCAGGTGCAAAATTGAAGCGGTTTTGTTGTTGGGGAAGGTAACGGCCGTCTGCCAACCATTGCTTTGGCTTGCATTCCGTGATTGATTCAGCCCAAATAGGCTGCGAGAATGCAAAAATACGGCACACAATATAAGTATGCTAAATAGCGCAAACCTCAGAAACCTCCAGCCTGATTCCTTTACTGACCATTCGTGAAACTGGCTCATGACTCCTCTTAGAATATAGGTGATAACTTCGACAGAGTTCCTCTTTGGCTACGGTACCCAAATTAGCCACATTTCACTGGCTGTAACAACATTTCCATAAACATCCCGATATTCAACAGTCGTCGTCTGGCCACTCATTTGTTCCATCAATGGTCGCGGAATGATCAGGGTAGCAAATTGTGGCAGTCCACCTGCTGAAAAATCATGTGTGTAAACGATCGAGCCATTCACCTTTATGATAATTTCATCATCAACTAACACTGGCGAAATAGCATCTGGTTGAGCAGAAAGGTAAAAGTTTCCCGTTGAGGGGAGGTCTTGGGGAATTTGAATCGTTGTACTGTAAAAGGTTTCGTGAATAGTTTGCACGTCTCTTACAGGTATTACGTTCCCGATGAATATTGGCTCCATGTTGGAAACAACCTGATTGAGAATGAGAGGTATGAAAATTTGAGGGAAGCTTCCGAAATTCGCTCCATGAATAGTTATGCTATCACCTGATTCACCTTTTCCCGGTGACAGCATCGTTATCAGCGGCGGGGATTGAGAATCGGCCGTAGAGATACTGCTGACCACTCCAACTATAGATTCTGCAGGCATTCCGGCATCCCATTCTTCTGGGGTGCTGCCCCAATAGTTATCGTTGGCATAAATTATACGACTTGATTGATTGGAAATTGCATAGTTTATTGGATTATCAAACCCGGTAAATACGTTATGATTAATCGCTGGAGTATAGGTATCATACGGTTGTGTTTCTGACATGAGGATGCCAACAGAAGCATCGGAAATGCTGTTGAATTGGATGGTAGGTTGAAAATCCTGCAAACCATCAGATCCATATGGATCAAACCACATGAAGATATTTACATTATTGCCAGATAAAAGGTTGTTTTCAATGGTTGGCTTAGCATCCGTGTCGGACCCCGAGCTGTCGGAACTTCCTTGTGCTTCTAATGAAATGCCGTAGGTTTCATTGTTGTTGATGCGGTTGTTGATGATGGTGGTTCGCTCGTCTACATGACCTAACCACCAGGAGGATACTCTAAGATAGATTCCCGTTCCGTTTTGTTCAATTACGTTGTTTCTGATGATGGGATTGGTTGTCGCGCTTTGATATCCGCACCAATTGCGCAAGAAGATCCCTTCTTCAACGTTGTTAGCAATAAGATTGTTGGCGATTTCTGCCCCCACATTAATGTGGATGCCGCTTGGCCAATTTGTGTTGGCCCACATGCCAATGCCGATGTTGTTGTGTTGAATTGAGCAGTTTTGAATACGGGCCCAGGCATCCCCACCTCCGGGAATGTCATGTGAAGCGATTCTCACACCTTCGTTAGCATAGCGAATCATACAGTGGGTTAACTGTGAGGTGGTTGACCCTTCGCGAATTTGAACGCCACCCCAATTGCCTGCCATTTTGCTAGAGGAATTGGACGTGAAGTAGACTGGTGCGGAATCGTTGCCATTTACTAGTAAGGTGCCAAAGACAATAAGCTCTGTTTTGTCGGCCCACTTGCCGCTGCTTTGATCATCGCTGTTTGCGACTGCAAAAATGGTGGTACCGCTGTCTATGGTTAATGTAACACCTGCCGGTACCGTGACATCCCCTGTTAACAGCAGATCTGTGTTCCAAACGGTGTTGGTGGCAATTACGCCGCTAAAGGTAGATTGCCAGGTGGCTGCTTCATTCGCTTCATCAGGAATAAAACTCGATCCTAACTCAAAGGAAACGCTGTTGCTGGTGCCTGTGTTTGTCGTTACGGAAACGTTGCCACTGGCAGTGCCATCAGGAACGGCCGTTTCTATTTCCGTCTCTGTAAGCTGGTAGATCGTGGCAGTTTTGTTGTTGGGGAAGGTAACGGCCGTATGCCAACCATTGGTTTGGCTAACGTTCAGTGGTTGATTCTGACCTAATAAACTGCGTGAATGCAAAAAAACGGCACTCACTATGATGGTAGTAAACAGTGCAAACTGGATAAATTTCCAGGGTGATCTCCCGGTCACCCGATCATGAAACTGGCTCATGGCTCCTCCTCAAACATATTTTCATGACAACGAACTAATGGAGAAATTTTGAAAAGAAAAACTGGTGATTCTGGCTCGAAAAGCTCCCCAAACTATAAGGTGAGATTGTTACAGCGTGGATTACGATCTAGTAAGCAGCGCGAAGCTCATTCCCTCATCTAAGCTTCGCGCTGCTAAAAAGCGACGTGATTAATGTGTTGCTTTATTGTGGCGCTGGCGACGGCTGGCCCAGGCCACAATAAGGGCAAATAAGAACCCTCCGCCCAGAGCGCCTAGCCAGATAAGCCACGGCGTACCGGGCGCATCCTCAATCATTTCGGCTTCGCCATGAACTTCTTCCGCTTCCACTTCGGTTGCGGTATCAGCTTCTGTTTCCTCAACCGGAGCTGCGCCTTCTAACGTTTCTGGTTCTTCAGCAGTTGTCACGTCAACGGCCGTTTCCTCCCCGCGAGTTGGTTGTTCCACACTGCCCTGAGGTAGCACAAAGACGGCCGTTGTCCACGCCGGAACTGTAAACGTGCCGCTGGTCTCATCAAAAACGGCCGTTTGCACCACACCATCGACCGAGTTTTGCTGGACGGGATGGAGCGCGAAGGGTAGGTTAGCCGTGCTGGCTTCAGTAAAGCTCACCTCGTCGGGCGTGGCGTTAAACACAACCACCATCATGTCGTAATTGGGATCGATGTCTTCGCCCGTCAGGTCGCTCAGGCTCATCACAATGACGCCCGGCATCTGGTCAGGTCCAACGTTGTGGAATTGGATGCGATCTTGAACCTGAACGGCCGTTTGCAACCGAAACAGCGGCGAACTCATCCGAATTTGCAGCAGTTCCCGGAACGTGTCGCGGGCAAAGGCAATATCGGCTGGCGTCGGGGCCAGGTCGGGATTAGCCAGCAGCGGCTGCATCGTGGGCCACATGCTCTGGTTGTCGCCCGACGGCGGCAGACCCACGCCCCAGTTATTGCTCTGGTAGGTGAAGTCCAGCTTGTTAAACCAGTCGCCAGAGTTGTAGCTGTTGCGATCCAGCGATTTGCTGCGCAGCAAATCATCCCCGGCCTGGAAGAACGGCACACCTTGGCTAAACATCACAATCGAATTGCCCAACGTTTGCATCCTGGCCCGATCGGCCGTGCTGGTGCCCAGCGGTGCCTTGTATTGGATGATGTCAAACAGCGTTTCATTGTCATGCTTGGAGATGTAGACAATTTGCTCTTGCGGATCGGCCGTATAGCCTGCCGGAGAGCCATTGTACAGCACATCGCTGCCCGAAATGGGCGAGCCGTCGGAGCCGACAAAGGTGAAATCACTCAAATTGCCTGCCAGCCCCAGCCGGATGATGTCCATGAAGCTCTGTAACTGTGCCAATTGTTCAGCTTCGCTGCCTTGGTCGGTCTCATTGGGATAAACGAATAAGCCATTCAAGAAGCCCTGCTCAGTCTGCCCCCCAAACGGACTGCCACCCCGCGCTGCATCCCGCAGCCGGTCGCTAAACGTGCCAATGCCCGTGCCCGCCATGTTGAACTGCGTGGCATTGATGCCGCGCGCATTGCCGCCAACTTCACCAAAATCCCAGCCTTCGCCGTAGAGGTAGATGTTTTTGCCATCTACGCCGTCTGCTTCCAGGGTCAGGGCATCAAGCGCGGCGCGCACGGCCAGCATATCTTCCTTCATGTGGTGGCCCATTAGGTCAAAGCGGAAGCCGTCGATTTTGTAGGCGGTGGCCCAGGTCACCACTGAATCGACCATTAGCTTGCGCATCATGTCATGCTCGGTGGCTGTGTTTTGGCAGCAGGTGCTTGTTTCCACGCGCCCCGTGCTGTTCAACCTGTGGTAGTAACCCGGCACAATCTTGTCCAACACGGAATTATCTGCCTGGCCACTGGCGTTGGTGTGGTTGTACACCACGTCCACCACCACACGCAGCCCAATTTGGTTTAACGCTTCCACCATTTGGCGATATTCAACGATGCGATTAATGCCTTCGGGGTTTACCGCATAGCTACCTTCAGGCACAGTATAGTGGAACGGATCATAGCCCCAGTTAAACGGGTCTTGATCCCGAATAGCCCCGATGAGTGCTTGCTGTTCCTCAGAATCGGCTGGATAGCTAGCCAGTTCCTCAAAAGATGGCGTGACCCAGGTTGATTTATCCTCGTCGATTGTGGCGATGTCGAAGGTGGGCAGCAGATGCAGATGTGTTAGTCCTGCCTCGGACAGTGCGGCCAGATGCTGCATGCCGTTGGAATCCATCACCGTGAAGGCGTCATAAGTGCCGCGCAGCTCTTCCGGCACGCTGGGGTCGTTCACGCTAAAGTCGCGCATGTGCAGCTCGTAAATCACAATGTCTTCCGGCGCAGCGATGCCGGGTTTGACAACATCGGTCCAGCCATCGGGCATGGTCGCCGCGTCCGTCAGGTCCACAATCTGACTGCGCGTGCTGTTGGTGGCTAGGCTGAAGGAATATGGGTCGGTGACCAGGTTGGTCTGTACACTGCTTTCCGTTGGCACATACACCTGTACTTCGTATAGATAATATTTGCCTGCCCAATCAAGCTCGCCAGTGATGGACCAGGTCCCGTTGCTGGGCGTGGGGCGCATCACTAGAATTTCGGCTTCGGTGTTGGGATCGGCATCATCAAAGAGGTGCAGGCGCACCCCGCGAGCTGTCGGTGCCCAGAGGGTGAGGGTGGGCGCGCCATCGGCAAAGGTTACGCCCAAATCGCCATCGTACGGGTATAAATCATCCAACACGCCGGGGATTTGCAGACCAGCGGCGTTAATGGTTTGACCGCTTTCGTCCTGAGCGGAGATAGCAATCTGGCCTTTGAGGGCCACGCGGGCGACGCTTAAATCATCATCACTGAATTTGAGCGCGGTGAAGTTGCTCAGGTGGGGAAACTTGGCGATGATGTCTTCGCTTAGGCCGTTGGGATCAACGGTAAGCGGGATTGCTTCGCCACCCGAGATGCCATTGAAGCCAAGCGAGAAGGCCCCACCCAGCGGATCGTAATGGAAGAAGTATTGGTTGCCGGGGGCATCTTCAATATCCCAGGCGATGGTGTCTTGCGCCACCCAGTGAGCGCTGCGCTCATTGATGTTGCCCTGGATGCCGCCGGACCCGACGGAAATGTTCAATAGATTGCTCCTTGAGTCGAAAGTGAAGGTGACAAGGGTGTCTGCCTCTTGAACGCTAAAGGGGATGTTGGCCCCGTCTTGTGCGCCGCCTTCACCGTAGTTCACGTCCCAACTGCCGTTGACGGCCACTTTGGCTTCGTATTCACCGACAGGGATGCTGAGGGTTTGGAAGGTGAATGTGCCGTCGCCGTCTGGGTCTTGCAACCAACTGGCGAGGCAGCTGGGCATCCAGTCTTCGGCACAGCCGATTTCGCTTTGGAAGCTGCCCGGCACGTTGGCGATAAGGCTGTTGACGCTGTCTGTGACCCAGCCAGTTTGGTTATCGAAGTAGAAGGTAACGCTGCTGTCTTCGGCCAGGGAGAGTGGGATATTGGGGCCGCCGGGTTGGGCATTCAAACCAAAGTTGACATCCCAGCTGCCGTTGAGGGCCGCTTTGTACTCGTATTCCCCAGCGGGAATGTCGAAGGTGCCGCTGAATAGCTTGTTTTCTTCGCTGTAGGTGAGTTCTGTGTTGGTGCAGTCGGGTGCCCAATCGCCAGCACAGCCCAGCACGGATTGAATGGTGCCGGGGATGACAACCAAATCGGGGAAGGGGGCTGCGGCCGGTGGTAGGTCACCGCCACTGCCGCCATCCTGGCTTACGGTATCGGCAGGAATATCGTCGCTGGCTTCAATGGTGAGCAGGTTGGTGGCGGAATCAAAAGCAAAGAGAACGGCCTGACCTTCGCCCACGGTGAAGGGAATGTTGGCCCCGTCCAGTTCGCCTTCTGCACCATAGTTCACGTCCCAACTTTGGTTGAGGGCAACTTTGGCTTCGTACTCTCCAGCCGGAATGCTGGCAGTGATGAGGGTGTAGAGACCGTCTCCGTTGGGATCTTGCAGCATGGTGCGGAGGCAGTCGGGTGCCCAGTCACCAGCACAGCCAAGTTCATCCTGAAAATCACCGGGGATGGTGGCGAGGAGGCTGTTGAGGCTGTCGCTCACCCAGCGGGTTTTGTGATCGTACCAGAAGGTGATGGGGCCATCTTCTGCGACTTCAATAGGAATGTTGGGGCCATAATATTCAGCGTTGAGGCCGTAGTTATCGTCCCAACTGGCATTGAGGGCAGCTTTGTATTCATAGCTGCCAGCGGGTACATCGAAGGTGGCCAGCCAGATGTCATTTTGTTCATTGTAAGTGAGCTGGCTTTCGACGCAGCTGGGGTCCCATTCTCCGGCACAGCCGATGAATGGCTGGATGCTGCCAGCGATGGTGACGGTATCTGGTGGGGGGATGCTAGCGGGATCATCTGTTTGGGCGCTGGCGGATACGGCCGTTACACCCAACGCTAACAATATAACCAAAATGAGGCGGATTTTGCCCCAGTGAGTATGGATTTTTTTGTTCATCTTTTCTCCAAAAAGGTTGACTTGCAGATTGCCACGGTTCCTTCCTGGATTTTACGATAAAGGGGAACGGCCGTCATCCGTTGCAGTCGCATCTAAATGCTTCAATTCGTCCATTTTGGTTTGAGAGGATTTGCGGTGTGTTTTACTGGCTCGCAGTTGGGTCCGTAAAGGCGTGTCTATGCAAGTTTCACATTGCTCTGGGAAAGTAGAGTCGAGAGTTGATTAGTAGCTTGGCAGGTTGATTTTAGCGTAGCTGTCCAGCGCTTCTTTCAGTTTTTCCATACGGACTGGTTTGCTGAGGTAATCATCCATGCCCACTTCCAGGTATTTCTCCCGGTCGCCGCTGAGCGCGTTGGCTGTCATGGCGATGATGTAGGGTTGGGCATCCTGTGGCCAGCGTTCGCGAATGTGGTTGGTTGCCGTCACCCCATCCATTTGCGGCATCTGGACGTCCATCAAAATAATGTCGTAGGGCTGGCGCTGTAGGGAGGCGATGACTTCTTCGCCGTTGGCCGTTACATCTGCCTGGTAGCCCAGCCGCTCTAACATGCGTAAGGCCACTTTTTGATTAATCAAGTTATCTTCGGCCAGCAGAATACGAAGAGAATGAGCGGCGGCTGGGGGCACATCCTGTTTGGCTGCGTAAATGGTGGCATTCACCTGTTTGCTGACTGCTGGCTCCGCCTGTTCGTGTGCGAGCAGTTGTAGCAGCACATCATAGAGCTGGGACTGTTTGGTAGGTTTGGTGAGGTGGGCGTTGAACAAACGGCCGTCGCTGGTGTTTTCGTATAGGCCTAAAGACGTCAGCAGCACGATGGGAAGCGCAGCATCATCAAACTTTTGGCGGATCGTTTGGGCCACCATACGGCCGTCCATATCCGGCATGTGCATATCTAGAATGACAACCTCAAAGGATTGTGACTCATCTTCCAGGCAGCGTAGTGCTTCGATGCCAGAGGCGGCTACCGTGGCTTTCATGCCCCAGGAGACGACTTGCTGCTGCAAGATGTGCCGGTTGGTGGCGTTGTCATCTACGATAAGTACCTGTTTGTCCGCGAGAAGCGGTTGGTTGGTCGCTAAGAATGGGGGACGTGTGGTGGGGGCAACGGCCGTTGTAATGGTGAAATGAAAAGTGGCACCTTTACCCTCTTCGCTTTCGACCCACATCTGGCCGCCCATCAGCTCTGCCAATTGCTGGCTGATGGCTAAGCCTAGCCCGGTACCGCCAAACCTGCGGGTGGTAGATGAATCAACCTGGCTGAACGATTGGAACAAACGCTTCTGGTTTTCTTTGGAGATGCCAATGCCGGTATCTTTTACCGAAAAATGAGTTCGTGCCAGGCCATTTTCTATGATCTGGCTATCGACACATACCACCACTTCCCCTTCTTCAGTAAATTTGATGGCGTTGCCCAGCAAATTCACCAGGATTTGCCGCAGGCGGGTGACATCGCCCAGTAGCATAGCTGGCGTGCGGTGATGAATGTAGTAGACCAGTTCCAATTTCTTGGCGACAGCTTGTGAGGCTAATAAATCAAGCGCCTCTTCCACAATCTCGCTGATGTGCAGCGGTTGAATTTCTAGCTCCAGTTGCCCTGCTTCAATTTTGGAAAAGTCTAAAATTTCATTGATGATGGCCAATAAATTATCGCCGCTTTTGCGGATGGTTTCTATGAAATCTTTCTGTTCTGCGGTGAGCGGAGTGTCTAAAACCAGCCCCGTCATGCCAATGATGCCATTTAATGGCGTGCGAATTTCGTGGCTCATGTTAGCCAGAAACTCGGACTTGGCCTTGGTGGCGGCTTCGGCCGTTTCTTTAGACACGGTTGTTTCTCTGAGTTGTTCAATGGTCAGGCTGAGGGCAAACTGGTTTGTATCTGCCTGGGCCAACATCTGGCGAAAACTGCGCATCGCCAGATAGGTAAACACAACCATTACGGCAATCAACACCATGCAAATTACTAAGTTTAGCCGGGACAAATACAGAAAATCGTCGGCAAGGGTAGGCACCATGCCTTGCTGCTCACCCCAATAGACAAAAAAGATGGCAGCAACAGAAAGGCCGCCATATAGAGCGCCGTAACGTGGCCCCAGCGTCAGGCCAGTGACAAAAATTAAGGCTACCAGGAATATGGCGCCGCCTCCCATAATTCCGCCAGCAAACCAGGTGTTGAGCAAGATGCCCATAAAGATGAAATTAATGTAGGTAACGGCCGTTTGTCGTACGTAGCCTTTGTTGTTGAAATGAAGCGAGATGATATTGCCTACGATGCAGGCGAGTAAAAAATAGGCACCATCTGGATTAAGAATTGCAACCGGGATAATGCTAGCCAGTGATAAGAGGAGCGAGGCGACCAGGATTGTATGGAGAACAGATGCCGAAAAGTTTTTTTCTCGATCTGCAAAATAGGGCGGGGTAAAAAACTTGATGATGGGGAAAATCATTTGGGTAGTGTGTATTCACCTATTTATGATTAATCTCGTGTAGCTTACGTGAATCAAGAAAACAACTCAATTGGATGATCGTACTATGCAGGGATTTTGTTTGGGATTTTTCTCACTCACGTTTACAATTCTGAGCATGGTAGTTCGCACAGAGTGGCGCCTTCGCCAACAGTCTCCACAGTTCCGCACCCAACAGACGCAGGCTGTTTCCGCACACAGCCGCTGGATTATTGGCTTGTTAACGGCCGTTTACCTGTTCTGGCTGCTCATTCGTGTAGTAAGTCAGCCGGACTGGTTTTCGCAGCTGCCTTCTATTCTTTCTGAATTAATTCACCTGGTGGAATTGAGCTGGCTGGCTACCCTGATTGTGCTCTGGGGGCTGGTGTGGTGGCGGGCGCGGCAAGAGGTGTTACGGCCGTTTCTCCCCCTGACGATTGAACAACTGTACAACCTGCATCCGGCAGAATTTGAACGCTACGTGGCCCGCTTGTTCCAGCAAAAAAAGTACAAAGTAACGGTGCGGGGGCGCAGTGGCGATTTAGGTGTCGATTTGATGGTGACTCGCCCCGGCGGCAAGCGCGCCATCGTGCAGTGCAAACGCTATCGCAGCACCATCGGCCCCGACATTGTGCGTGAACTGTACGGCACCCTCATGCATGAAGGTGTGGCCCACGCATTTTTGGTCACCACCGCCGATATTTCTGATGCGGCCCGTGCTTGGGCACAGGGCAAGCCAATGACCTTGATTGATGGCGCAACGTTAGTAGAGATTGCCCAATCTTTGCAGATTACGCCCCTTGTTGCGAAAACCCCATGAATCCTCTGCAAAAAACGCAAGAGACATACCGCAGAATTGCTGCGGATTATGCTGTGACGTGGCACAAAGGTGGCACGGTTGAGGACCATCTGCAAAAATTCGCGGCGCTGCTGCCGCAAGGTGCCACGGTTATGGATGTGGGTTGCGGGCCGGGATTGGATTCGGTCGTGCTGCAAAGCCATCACCTCAACGTCATTGGTCTGGATTATAGTTACGAAATGATGCGGGTGGGGCGAGATGAACACAACTGCCGTGTGCCCTTGGTTCAAGCAGATATGCGCTGCCTTCCCGTGGGGCAACCGCTCGATGGTGTTTGGGCGAGTGCCTCATTGTTGCATCTACAACGAGACGACATGCTGCCAACATTACAAGAGTTTTGGCGTGTTTTAAAGCCCAATGGGGTACTCTACTTTTCTGTGAAGCAGGGTGATGGAGAAGACTGGGTGCGTACAGAAAAATATGGTCATGATTTGCCCCGCTTTTTTACCTTTTGGCAGCCAGAAACGCTTGATCCTTTGCTGCAAATGGCCGCTTTTCAAATTATCGACGGCTTTGAAGAACAAGGGGCACGGGATTGTTGGGTGGTACGGTATGCTCGCAAGGAGGAGCCTAAACCATGAATTTGGTTGAATACAATCAATTTACCGAAGAGCTGCGGCTAAAATTGGCCGGAGATGACCGCGTTTTGGCCCTGGTAGCCCTCGGCTCCATGGCGGCGCAAGATTACCAGCCGGATCAATGGTCTGATCACGACTTTTTTGTTATCACGATTCAAGGCGTGCAGGAAGACATGCGGCGTGATTTGTCCTGGTTGCCGCGGGCTGATGAACTTGTTTTCCACTTTCGGGAAACCGAACATGGCATCAAGGCCCTGTATGTCAGTGGGCATCTGCTGGAATTTGCCGTATTTAACGAATCAGAAATGCAAGTGGCTCGCCTAAACCGATACCGGGTTTTGCTGGATAAAGCTGGTATTACTCCGCATTTGGAGGAGTTGGCGCTTACTACCCAGGATTTTGTAGAGCATTCGCGGACAGATCCTAACCAGCGATTTTCCGAATTCCTGATGAATATTTTTGTAGGTGTGGGGCGTCAGGCACGCGGTGAAATGTTAAGCGGCCGTCAGTTCATAAAAACGTATGCGCTCACCCATTTGCTGCACATGCTGGCCGAATTTGTGCCTGCCCCAGAGGCTGCTCTGTTGGACAATCTGGACCCTTTTCGCCGCTTTGAATTTGTTTACCCCGCATTGGGCGCGGAACTAAACCATATTTTAGCTCAGGATACTTTGTCGGCGGCGGATGGATTGCTGGCGTTGGCTGCGCGTGAGTTACGGCCGTTCCTTGCAGCCTATCCAGAAGCGGCCGTGGCCGAAGTGCAGCAGCATATCGCCAGAGCCAAAACTGGCAGCTAAGCCGCTCCCATTCACTCACTCTCAAGATAAAGGCAGTTATTTTGACACATCTCACCATTTTGCTCATTCGCCACGGCCAAACCGATTGGAACAAAGCGGGCCGCTGGCAAGGCCACACCGATATTCCCCTGAACGAAACGGGCCATCAGCAGGCCGCCGCGCTCTGCCACAGGTTGCAGGGCTGGCCGATTGAGACGATTTATACCAGTGATTTGCAACGTTGTGTGCAAACGGCCGTTCCCCTGGCCAATTCGCTTGATCTGGAACCCATCCAAACCCAGCTCTGGCGGGAACGTGATGTGGGCAAATTTAGCGGCCTTACCGGTGAGCAGGCGCGTGAGCAATATCCTGAAATTTGGGCCAACGCCACGCGCGGGATGATTGATCCGCCCCACGGCGAACCTTTTGTGGACGTGCAAAGCCGGGCCTGGCGCGCCTTTGAAAGCTTGGTAAAAGCACATGAAGCCGGCATGGTGGCGGTTGTGACGCACGGTGGTTTGCTGCATGCTTTGTTGGGGCAGGTCATGGGCATCGATCCGGCGATTTACGGCCGTTTCTCCATGCGCGGCAACACTGGGCTTAGCATGATTGAAGTAAACGATCGTGGCCATGTTGTGACCCGCCTCAATGACACCAGCCATTTGGAAGAATAAGGAGGCTGAAGATCTATCTTCAGTCTCAAACAATAAACGCCTAAAAGGACGAAAAAAAATGACTTTACAAGATTCAAATCCCGTCTGGGAAAAAATCGACGCCCATATTGACCAAAATGTCGATTACTGGATTGATCAGCTGGCTCGCCTTTGTGCCCAGCCCAGCGTCTCGGCGCAGAACTATGGCATTACCGAATGTGCCGATTTGGTAGCTACGATGTTGCGTGAGCAAGGCTTCCGTGCCGAAGTAATGCCCTCAGATGGGTATCCGGTGGTGTATGGGGAGGGGGACGGCCGTTCCGACAAAACGCTCCTTTTCTACCTGCATTACGACGTGCAGCCCGCCGAGCCGTTGGAACTGTGGGATTCGCCGCCATTTGAGCTAACGCAGCGGGATGGCAAACTGTACGCCCGCGGCATTAGCGACGACAAAGGGCACATCATCTGTCGTTTGGCTGCGCTGGCAGCGGTGAAAGACGCGCTGGGTGGGGAGCTACCCTGCAACGTCAAGTTTGTTATCGAAGGGGAAGAAGAGATTGGCAGCTCCAACATGCCCGCCTTTGTGGAACAACACAAAGAAAAGCTGGCAGCCGATGCCTGCATCTGGGAGTTTGGCGGCGTGGATCATGACGGCCGTCCCAGCCAGGCGTTGGGCATGCGCGGCATCTGCTACGTAGAAATGTCTGTACAGACCGCCTCGATTGATGCCCACTCCGGCTTAGGCGGCTCGATTTTCCCCAACGCGGCGTGGCGGCTTGTGTGGGCGCTAAATACGCTCAAAGATGAAAACGAGCGCATCCTCATTCCCGGCTTTTACGACAACGTGCTGCCGCCCAGCGAGCGCGATTTGGAAATGCTGGATGCGATGCCCTCAGAGGCGGCACAGCTTAAGGAAATGTTTGCTCTCGAAGGGTTTTTGTTGGGCATGCAGGACAACTTGGAGCTGAAGAAAACGGCCGTTTTCGAACCAACCTGCACCATCTGTGGCCTGACGTCTGGCTATCAGGGGCCAGGTTCCAAAACGGTGCTGCCCGCCAAAGCCAGCGCCAAGATCGACTTCCGCTTAGTGCCCAACCAGTCGCCGCCGGAAATTGTGGCCAAGCTGCGTGCCCACCTGGACGCCCACGGCTTCACCGATGTGGAGATCAAGCTGCTGGGTGGTGGCCGTCCCGCCAAAGTAGATCCGGACGATCCGTTTGTGCAGCTCACCAACGAAACGGCCGCGGCCGTTTACGGCAAAGAGCCCAATGTTGCCCCCATAATTGGCGGCAGTGGGCCAAACTACCCGTTTATCCACACCTTGGGACTGCCACTGGTGGCTGCTGGCGTGGGCTATCCCGGCAGCCAAGTGCATGCCCCCAACGAAAACATGCGTCTTGACTACTTCTTGCTGGGCACCAAACACACGGCACGCATCATCGAGCAGTTCGCCAAGAGCGAGTAGTTTTGCATATTTTTTGACGCAAAGGCGCAAAGAAGGACAAGCGGCAAAGAGAAAAGCAAAACTTTGCCGCTTTAATAACTTTGCGCTCTTTGCGTCAGATTTTTATTCGCTAACTTTGAGGATGCGGTAAATCGTACCGGTGCTGAATTCGGAGACGAGCAGCGCGCCGTCTGAGGTGGGGAGCAAATGGTGCGGATTGACAATGCCGGTGATAAAGGGGGTGTTGGTGCCCGTAAAACGGCCGTCTGCACCCTTTTCTAGTTGTACGGCCGTAACTTCTCCACCAATCCACAGCGCGACCAGTAGAACAGAATCATCCCATGGGGCTACCGCAATGCTGGTTGGCGTATTTTGCGGCGGGAAAAGCGTGATGGGTGGCTCTGTTTGGGCACAAATTTCCTCCGTGCCGTTCCGGTTCAACGCCGGTTCCTGATTGCCAAAACATTGGGGCCAGCCATAATCGCCACCGCTCACGACTAAATTTAGCTCTTCCGGCGGCTGGCCCTCAAAATCGGCTCCGGTGACGCCGCCATCCCCAATTTCGGTAATCCAGAGACGGCCGTTCCCATCAAACACATGGGCATAGGCATTTTTCAACCCCGTAGCCAGCACGATCGGATTGTCAGGTTGGGTGGGGTCTAGCTGCCACAAAATGCCGGAGCCTGCGCTGGCGCGGTTGCCGCTGCGCCGCCCGCTAGTTTCGTATAGAAGCTGATTATCTGGCGTAACAGTAAGCGTGCCGTTGGAACGGCCGTTGTTGGGCATATTCCCTAAAATCAGCTCCGGCGTTTGTGGCTTCTGGTTGTTGTCTAACTCGGCGCGCAGCAGTTCCTCTTCTGTGGCAATCCACAGCGCGCCAGCCAGAACGGCGATGCCGGTGGGCTTGTTTAAGCCTTCCAACAAAACCTCCTGTGCCCCGCTGGCCAGATCCAGCGCCACCACCTGACCTACTTCGTCGCCTTCGCCCTCGAACAGCTGCGCCACCCACAAACGGCCGTCTGGCCCCCAAATCATCTGAGTCGGGCGAGACAAACCCGTGGCCGCCACTTCAACGGTGAAGCCATCAGGCACGACAAGTGTTGTTTCTGGCGTACTGGTAGGAGGAACGGCCGTTCCCTCTTCGCCAGTGCAAGCTGTCAGCGCCAATAGAATAAACACCGCCAAGAAAAAAGAAAAAACTCTGCGCTCTCCGCGCTCTTCGCGGTTCAGAAAAAATATCATGCCTTGGCCGCCATCTCTTCACCGAAGCCCAGCAGTGCCTTAACGCGCTCATCATTGGGCGCTTCGGCATACACTCGCAGAACCGGCTCGGTGCCAGACGGCCGTATCAACAGCCAGCTGCCATCATTCAGATAATATTTCACCCCGTCTACCGTCTGCACATCTTCCACCGCCACGCCCGCAATTGCTGCCGGTGCCAGATTGAGCAGCATCTCCACCATGCGCGATTTTTCGACTGGGCGAACCAGTTTCATGTCTGTGCGGGCATACTGCGCGGGGCCAAATTGAGCCAACAGATCCTCAACCAATTCGTGCAGAGGCGCTTTGGCCGCCGCCATCACTTCCAGCAGCAGCAGACCCAGCAGCACACCATCCCCCTCGGGAATATGCCCCTGAATGCTCATCCCGCCCGACTCTTCACCACCCATCACCACACCGTTGGCAATCATCAAATCGGCGATGTGGTTAAACCCAACCGGCGTTTCCACAAGTTCTAAATTGTTCTTGGCGGCAATGCGGTCAATCATGCGCGTGGTGGAGACTGTGCGCACCACTTTGCCTTGCAGACTCCGTTTCTCCAGCAGATAGCGCAGCACCAGGGCAAAAATTCGGTGCGGATCGACAAAATTACCCCGAGCATCTACCGCCCCGATGCGATCCGCGTCGCCGTCAGTGGCCAGACCCACATCCCAATGGCCCGCCTGAATGGTAGACATGAGCAGCCCCAAATGTTTGGCGATGGGTTCCGGGTGGATGCCGCCAAAGCCAGGATTCATTTCGTGACGAATGTTATGCACATGGGTGCGGCCACGAGCCAGCACTTCGCTAAACGCGCCGCGCCCAGAGCCAAACATGCCGTCGGCCACCACGCGCAGCTCCCCGCTGGAAATAATGTCCAGGTCAACAAGTCCACTCAAATGCTCGTAGTATGCCCAGGAAGGATCAAATTTCTGCACCCGATTTTGCTTGATAGCTTCATCTAGATCCATCAGGTTGGGGCCGCGCCCGCTGGAAAGGTTGCGATCCAGCAGCCGTTCAACCCGCTGGTGATGTGACGGGCTGGCTGCTCCACCGTGGCAAGACTTGAGTTTGATGCCGTTGTAGCGTGGTGCATTGTGGCTGGCGGTGATCATCACTCCCGCGGTGGCTCGCTTTTGCAAAACGGCATAGCTGATAGCCGGTGTGGGCGTATCGGCACGGGCCAGCCAGGTGTCGATGTGATTGGCGGCCATCACGCGGGCTACTTCCGCGGCATACCGGTCGGACAAAAAGCGGGTGTCAAAGCCCACGATGACGCTGGGATCGTTTGCATTTTCTTCGCGAATGTAGTCGGCGATGGCCTGGGCCACCAGCCGCAAATTGCCAAAGGTAAAGGTTTCGCTAATGACGGCACGCCAGCCGTCGGTTCCAAATTTGATCGTCATTCTGTTTTCCATTTTGCGAAGACGTTGTCTGGCAACGACTTCACACGTAATTCAAAATTATCAATAAATCATTCACGTTGGTGCCGGTAGGGCCACTTTTGATGAGATAGGGACCCCGACCAGCGGCCTCTTGCTGCTGAAAGTAGGTGAAGCTGTCATTGTTGTTTAGGGAGGCGAGGGCGGCTTGTTTATTTGGCACGGTATCGCCCATGATGGTTGCCCCGGCAACGCCGCTGGTGCCGTCGTCGCCGTCGGTGGCAAAGCTGGTGATGGTGCGCTGGGGCCAGTCTGCCAGTCTAATGGCAGCCGCCAGTGCCGTTTCCAAATTGCGTCCGCCGATGCCGTCACCGCGCAGGGTAACGGTGGTTTCTCCCCCCAGCAGGGTAGCGCTTTGCGGCGGCGCGTCTTTGGCCAGGGCAGCAGCAAATTGGCCTACTTCGCGCGCTTCCCCCTCCAACTTGGTGGTGAGCAGTCGCGTGTGAAAACCAAGCGCTTCCGCTTTGGCGGCGGCTGCCTGCGCCGACTGCTGAATGCTGCCGATGATGATGTTGTCGCGGATGTTGGTGGGTGGGGTCGGGTTTGTCTGGGCCAACTTGTTAAGGGTGGTGCGGATGGTGTGGGCAACGGCCGTTTCCAATCCCTCTAGCACCCCGTACCGCTCTAAAACGGCCTGCGCATCAGCAGGCGTTTCCGTGGTGGCGACCGTTGGGCCGCTGCCGATAGCTGCCAGCTCATTGCCTACTACATCGCTCAAAATGAGGCTGATCACGCTGGCTGGCGTTGCCCAGCGGGCCAGCCCACCCGCTTTCACACCGTCAAGCTGACGGCGCACGGTGTTGAGTTCCTGAATAGTGCAGCCGCTGGCTAGCAGCGCCCGATTGATCTGCTGCCAAATTTCCAGCGGCAGCTGGGGCTGGGTAAACAGGGCTGACGCTCCCCCTGAAATGAGGCAAAGGACCAGATCGTTTGGGGTGAGATGGGTGATGGTTTGCAAAACGGCCGTTGTGCTCGCCACACTTTTCTCATCGGGTACGGGGTGGCTGCCTGCATAGGATGGTAAGGGAAGTTTGGCATCTACTGGCAGGTATTTGGTGAGAATTGCTCCGCCAGATACGGCCGTTTCGCTGATAACCTCGACTGCGGCTGTGGCCATAGGAACGGCCGCTTTCCCAACGCTGACAATAAAAAGACGGCCTTGGTGCAAATTGAAGCTGTGGTTGCCAATCGTAAGTTGGTTGCCGTCTTTGTGCAGGTGATGTTGAACGGCCGTGTACGGATCGGCCGTTTGCAATGCAGCGTCAATGATGGCCTTGATGTGTTCGTCGTGTTGGGCGAAATCGAGCATCTGTTACTGTTGCAGCGCCGCCGCCGCTTCTTCTGCGGCGACCTGGGGCGTTTTAGCCAGCGTCACCACATCGAAGACAGCATTGTTGAGCGCGGTCATCACGTTGCTGGTGGCGCTAACGGGCATGGCTCTGGCACGATTCAGCTGTTCGCGCGCAAAAATGACGTAGGGATCTTCTCCAGGCCAGAAGGCAAAGGCCGCCTGCCGCGCTGGGAGCAGGTTGCTGGCGTAGGTCCATTCGCCCAGCTGATTGCTGGCAATTAAGCTGTTGAGCAAATCGCCGGCTAGCGCTCGCTTGGTCGGATCTGCGGTGCTGATGGCCCAGGCCCAGCCGGAAACCACTGGCGTTAAAGAACGATCCAGCCCAGGAATAATGGCGATGGACAAGCCGCTGCCGTCGCGCTGGCGCAAAAATTGTTCGCTATTGGTAAGGGCAATATCTGCTGCCCCAGTCTGGAGCAGCTGCCATGATTCTTGCAGCGTGGTGTAGTTGCTGCTCTGGTCCAAAATCAGACCATTATTTTTAGCGGTAAAGAGCTGTTGCAGAGCGGTTGCCAATGGTTCAACCTGCAAAGCCACTTGCCCTGCGTCATTGGTGAGCGTGCCACCCGCATCCAGATAAAGTTGCAAGCCCAGCGTGCCAGCCGGGGTGCCGTGCGCTGGCAAGATAAAGCGGTTGGGCATATCCGCAAAGCCTGACCAGCGAGAAGGGATTGTTTGGGTAACAGCATTACTGTCATAAACAAGGTGGGGCAGGTTGGTGAGCACAAAGGGATAACCGCTGACCTGATTGTTTCTTAAGACCAAATCTAGGGCCGCGGGAAATAGATCTTCCAGCAGCGAGGTGTCTACTAGATTGCCCAGCGGGTAGATGAGTTCTTCCGAGAGAGCTGGCCCGAGCTGGTCAACGGGGATGGCAATGAGATCGGGCAGTACGCTGGGGGCGATGGTGCGCCCTGTGCGCAAGTAGTTAAGGATGCCGCTTTGTCCGCTGACGGCTTTTTGCTCAATGGTGAGCACCACATCGGGATGGCTGCTGCGGTAGGCGGCCAGCTGCGTATTCAAAATTTCGGCGCCGGTTTCTGTCGAAAGGGCAATTTCCGGGGGGAGCCAGACGCGTAACGTGGGACTTGTTTGGGTAACGGCCGTTGTTGGAATCGCAATATCAGGCGTCATGTCGGCTGCGGCGGTGCCTTCCGTTGCCGGGGTGCCGTTGGTGGATGAGTTGGTGACTGCACCGGGAGTGGTAACGGCCGTTTCTGCCGGGTTCAAGCGGCTGGCCAGGTCGCAACTGACGGTGAGCCAAAGCAGAGCAAAAAGCAACAAGGATACCTTTTTCTTCATGGCCCAAAGTATACCTGCGATCACCCAAACGGGCATTTGCGCAGGACCTCCGCTTAGGATATGCTTTGCTTATGATGTTTATGGTGTGGTTCGACCGTCGTTTTACTGAAGCCATTCGTTTTGGCTCTATTTCGCTGCGTCCTTATACAGGTGCGCCTCCCGAATAAACATTATGTAAACTAAGTGATTTTACAGGCCGAGGCGAATAATCGTCTCGGCCTTTTTGTTTTAAACTATGCGTCTGGAGGCTGGCAGCAGCTTCCTACGCCAGCCGAAAGCGCCAGATTGGAGTGAATGATGGCTGAAATTTTATTTAATCTCGACAAAATAGCGGTTTCGTTGGCTGGAAAATTGATTTTCTCTGGTTTGAGCTGGGAAGTGCAGAACCAGCAGCGGGTGGGGCTGGTGGGTCCCAACGGTGCGGGCAAATCGACCTTGCTGAAACTGGTATCGCGGGAATTGGAGCCGGATGAGGGTAACATTTTCCGCAAATCGGGCCTGACCTGGGGGCGGTTGGAGCAGGAACCTGAGCCGCTGGCGGGCAAATCGGTGGTTGATGAGGCAATGACGGCCGTTCCCCAAATTGCCGCCATCCATCAAAAACTGGCTGAGCTGGAACAGCAAATGGGCACCCCCGCCGTTTATGAAGATGGCGACCGACTGACGAAAGTCATGGCTCAGCACGAGACCTGGCTGCACAAGCTGGAACAACTCGACGGGGCCAGCTATGAAAGCCGGGTAAAGGAAACTCTGGTGCGACTGGGGTTTCCTCAGGAGCGATGGGATACACAGACGGAGCATTTGAGCGGTGGGCAAAAGAAATTGATCATGCTGGCCAAGCTGCTGGTGCAGCAGCCGGACTTGCTGCTGCTGGACGAGCCAGATAATCATCTGGATTTGGCCGCCAAGCAGCGGCTAGAGGCGGTCATTCGCAGCTATCCGGGCGGCGTGGTGATTATTTCGCACGACCGGTATTTGCTGGATGAGGTGGCCACGCATATTGCTGAGTTGGAAAACGGCCGTCTCACTCTCTACGTCGGCAACTACACCAATTACACCACCGAGCGTGAGCTAGCCAGACTGCGGCAGGCGCAGCTATATGCCGCCCAGCAAAAAGAGATTAGCCGCATTGAGGCGGCCATTGCTCGCTTTGAGCTGTGGGCGTCGATGGTGGTCAACGAGCGGCATATCAAGCAGGCGCGCAGCCGCCGCAAAATGCTGGACAAGATGGACAAGGTGGAAAAAGTGGCTGAGCAGCGCCGCATGACGCTTGATCTGGCAGGTTGGCGAGGCAGCAACAAGGTACTGGAGTTGGAAAACGTAACGAGGCGCTTTGAAAACGGCCGTACCATCTTCAACCAACTCAACCAGATTTTGTGGCATGGCGAGCGGGTTGGGCTGGTAGGGCCGAACGGCGCAGGCAAGTCGTTCCTGCTTAAGCAGCTGCTTGATCCAGAGAACATTCATGGCGGCATCATCAAAATCGGGCCAAGCGTGAAGATTGGCTATTATGCCCAGGAGCATGAAACGCTCGATTACAGCCGCGATCTCATCAGCGAAATTCGGCAGACGGCCCCCGTGAGCCGGGAAGTGGCGGTGGCGTTTTTGCATCGCTTTTTGTACAGCTATGACCAGATGCAGCAGCCAATTGGCAAGCTAAGCGGTGGCGAGCGCAGTCGCTTGCAGTTGGCCAAGCTGGTGCTGGAACGGCCGAATCTGCTCCTGCTGGACGAACCGACTAATAACCTGGACATTGCCTCGATTGAGGTGCTGGAGCAAACCCTGGACGAATTTGAGGGGACGCTGCTTGTTGTCTCGCACGACCGCTATTTTTTGGATCAGGTGGTGGACCGGGTGTTGGAGTTGAAAGACGGCCGTTTCACCGAGTTTGATGGCGCTTACACGGATTATCTGGCGGCAGGCGGAAAGATGTGATCAGGTCATTGAGTAATTCAATCAATTACTCAATGACTTTTTACTCGTCGTAATGATAAATTTGCACGATCCGTTTGATGGCGTAGATGGCTTCAGACGGCCGTACCGGGTTACTCGGCAGGCCCATGCGTTCTACCAGCCGGTTGAGAATCTGGTTGGCGAGGGTGAAGCCGTTGGGCAGATCGTTGTATCGTTGCAGCAGGGATTCCGCCAGCTGGATGTCCGCCTCGGTGAGCTTATCGACGGGCCATTTGGCGGCTTCCATTTCGGCTTTGCCCGGCGCGCGGCTGACGACGTTGCTGGTGGGGCTGGCGGTTTTGCTTAGTGATTCGAGGGAAACGGCCGTTTGCTCTCGCACCACCAATGTGTTGGCCGCCAGATCGCCCAGACGGCGCGCTTTGCTGTCGATAAACATGGTGACCAAACCCAGCCCATACGCTCCCGGCAGGAAATCGATCAACCGCACCAGGTTGCGAATGACGGACTCCGCCAGCGTAATTGGGGTGCCATCGCTGCGAATGACGCGAATGCCCACTTGCCTTTTGCCTGGCGTGCTGCCGTTCCAGCTCATCTCAAAAAAGATGTAATACCCCCAGAAAAAGGCGAAGCTGATTAGCGAAAGCAGTGCCACAAGAAAGGCATTGCCGTCGCCGATGCCGTCAAATCCGCCCAAAAAGACAAAGATGAGAATGGCGTTGACCGCCAGCAGCAGCAAGCCGATGATGGTGGTATCGACGAGCGCGGCCAAAAAGCGGGAGCCAATGCCTACGACTTCATAACCAAAAACAACATTTTCTGGCGTATCAATATTTAGAAATTCGTCTGGTGCCGTCATAAATTATTCCAACTGTTTCTTTGTGCAAAGCACTCAAGTATAATCTGTTCATGAATGCCGAACAATTTTACCGCTCGCGTCAAGCCGATTGGCAAAAGTTAACCGCACTGCTCGATAAAAGTCAACAGATGAACCAGCTCAGCCCCGCTGAAGTTCAGCAAATGGGAGCGTTGTATCGTTCGGTTACGTCAGATTTGGCGCTGGCCCAGCGAGAATTTCCGCGCCATCAGGTGACCACTTTTTTGAATCAGTTGGTGGCGCGTGGTCATGCCACCATTTACCAGGGTGAGCCGCTGGCGGTGCGGCGGCTGAAGCATTATTTTTTGGTGGGATTGCCCAGCACGTTCCGCGAGGCGCTGCCATTTGTGATTACGGCCGCTTTGCTGGTGTGTTTGCCAGCCATCATTGCCGGTTTCCTCACCAATTGGCAGCCAGATGCGTCTACCTGGCTGCTGCCTGCCAATGTGCAGGAATTGCGCCCTGGCATTGAAAATCAGGAGCTGTGGACCAATATTCCGGTGGAGGAACGGCCGTATACATCCGCCTTCATCATGTCCAACAACATCCAGGTTTCTTTTATGGCGTTTGGTGGTGGTATTACTGCTGGTTTGTTCAGCCTTTACATCCTCATCTTTAATGGCTTGCTGTTGGGCGGCATTACTGGCCTGACGGCCCACTACGATGTCGGTTTTGAGCTGTGGACTTTTGTGATTGGTCATGGCGTGATCGAACTGTCGGCTATTTTTATTGCGGGTGGTTCCGGGCTGATGTTAGGCTGGGCCATTATTCAGCCTGGCTTGCTCAAGCGGGGCGATGCAGTGATGTTGGCGGTGCGCAAAGCGGTACGGCTCATTATTGGCTGTGTGCCCATTCTCATTGTGGCCGGTCTAATTGAGGGTTTCATTTCCCCCAATGAAAATATTCCCTGGCCAGTGAAATGGAGCGTAGGCATTGTGACTGGCGTTTTGCTGTATGGATACTTGCTTTTGGCGGGGCGTCACGCCAAGGAATCGTAATTAGTGGAAATAAAAAAGGGATGGCGCTCAAATGGCACCATCCCTTTTTTTGCGCTTTCGGTTTTTACTCCTCGACTGCTGGGATGTTCACCGTCACGATCTCGCGATTTTGCGTGGGCATGGTGAATGCTTCGCTGGTCTCCAGCAAATTGCCATCCTGTTCATCAAACAGCTGCCAGCGGAACGGGCCACGGCCGAATTGTTCGCCGCCTACCCACCAGATCTGCGTGCCATTAGCTTCCAGCGTGCCTTGCCAACCGTCAACAGTAATCCATTCATCGGTGTTGGGATTTTGCCATTGAACGGCCGTCCATTCACCCCCTGTCACTTCACCAACGACCAATTTGATTTGTGCGCCGTTTACGGTGTCGCTATTGCTGGGAACGGCCGTTGGCCGGGGCGGTAAATCTGCAAGGGCGGGTGTTGCTGGCTGTACAAGGCTGGCTCCCAGCAGCAGGAAGAGAGAAAGCCCCGTGCCAATGAGGAGCAAGCGGGCAAATTTAGAAAAAGTTTGTTTTGAGATGTTTGGTTTCATTCGTTTCTTCCTTGTTGTTCAGGAGGTCGTCATGAAAAATGACGACCTCCTAATGATCGATTTATCGTGGTGGTAAGCTGCTCCAATTTGGCTGCAAGGCAGCTGCCGTTTGGTTAAGTTGGCGTGGCGGCGTCACCGGCGTTGGTGCTGTTACCATCATAATGTTATTGTAAGGATTCCCCAAAATTTCGTGGGTTTCCAGAACATTGCCAAACGCTGTATTTACGTTGGCCGAATCCACCTGGGCATAAACGGCCGTTCCCGTAGCAATGCTGCCTGAGAAGCTACTAAGATCAGGTACATAATACGGGCTGCTCTGGTTCAGCAAGAGCGTTTCGCCCGGATTCAGCGTGATGTTGGTGACACCCCACACGAGACCTTCACCACCCTGTGTTTCCCAGGTTTGGTTTACCCCAGTCGGCGGCGTGTCTGGATCAATGTATACATCTACCCAGAAGTCGTCGGTAACGGCCGTTTCGCCTTGATTGGTTATCAGGACCTCAACACCGTTCGCGGTTACCGTCATGGCTGTCACCACCAGGTCTGGAGCGTAGGTTACGTTATTCGTGACAATGGGCAAATAGGTTTCATAACTGCGAGTGAATCCAGTTACCGTGATGGTGACCACAGCAGTGTCTGTCAGTGTACCGTCGGTAACGTCATAAGAAAATACATCCTGGGCTTGTTGACCGGGTAAAAGCGAGTCGAACATGCCGTTTGGATCATAATCGAACGTACCATCGTTATTATTAGTTAATGTGCCAAGCAGGCTGCTGTCGTTGACACTATCAACCGATAACGTATCGCTGAGATCGACATCGCTATCGTTGCTAAGAACATTTCCTGTTGTAAACGCGGTTGCTGCGTTAGTGGTAAACCCAACACCCTCATCGTCTAGGGCAATGGGGGCATCGTTAACACCTGAAACGGTAATGGTTACAGTAGCTGTGTCAGTTATCGTACTGTCAGTGACATCGTATGTGAAGATATCCTCTGCCTGTTCTCCGGCCGCCAGGTAGTCAAATTGACCATTGGGATCATAGTCAAATGTGCCGTCGTTGTTATTGGTTAATGTGCCTGCCAAGCCGCTGTCATTGAAGCCGCTAATCGACTTTACACCGTTACCCAAATCGTTATCAAGCACATTGCCAGTTGTGACGGCCGTATCTTCATCAGTAGCAAAGCTTACGCCTGAATCATCTATCGCGTCAAGGGGGATATAGGTGCCCTCATAACGTACTAGCGTGAAACCACCAGCGCTACCCACGATAACAATCTTGTTGTCTGGCTGCACAAGCACGCCTCGGGCCGCATTATTGCCTGTGCCCATATCTTCTATAACCAGACCATTGGTGCCAAAAGTGTTGTCCAGAACGCCATTGACATCATAGCGCATGAGGAAAAAATCGAAGTCGCCGCCACTTGTGCCAATCCGGGTCCGGCCTACCACCAATATTTTGCCTTCAGAATCGAGAGTTAGACCGTATGCCTCGTCAGCACCTGCTGGATTGATGTTTGTTTTAACCGTGCCGTTTGTGCCAAAAGAGGTGTCCGCTGAGCCATTTGTGTTGTAACGGACCAGAGCGACATTTTGTTCGGGGTTGTTGTCAGAGAAAGGGACAAAGCCTGCACCCACAATTTTGCCATCTGGCTGTAACGCGATGTCATAGAGCAAATCTTGCCCAGTGGAAAACAATGTTTGTGCAATACCATCTGAATCGAAAGTGGTGTCCAATGTTCCGTCTGTATTGTAACGCGCTACGGTAAAGGCGTAATTTGGGCCTGCCGTGTTGTTGCTGTAGCCACCAGCTAGAATTTTGCCGTCATCCTGGATAGCCAATGTGTAAATCTGGTCTTGGGCACCACCAATATCGGTGGCGACGATGCCCCCAGTGCCAAAGCCGGAACCTCCACAATTAGCGCCATTGTCCAGACTGCCATCTGCGCAGTAACGCACGATGGCAAAGTCATTATTGGCAACACGAGCATAACCGCCTACCACAATCTTGCCATCATTTTGAATCGCAATGGCATAGGCTCGGGCGTGTCGGGTACCAATGGGAGTAAACACAATGCCATCTGAGTCGAAGCTGGTGTCCAGGCTCCCATCTGCATTATATCGTACCGCATAAAAAGCGAAGTTACCCAGGGCACTACTTTCCCCGGCCACAATAATTTTGCCGTCAGCTTGTAGGGCAATAGCGTTGCCTATGTGACTACGATCAGTACCACCAAGATCGGTTACTACGGTGCCACCCGTACCAAAAGTTGCATCCAGGCTTCCATCTGAATTGTAGCGGGCTACGGCAACATCGAAAGTTGGTTGAGCCCCACTAGAACCTACAACCACGAGCTTTCCATCTGGTTGCATAACAATTGGGTTGAAACCGGGGCTGCCAACAGGGGTTGTAACAATCCCGCCTGTGCCAAAGGTGGGATCTAGATCGCCTGGAGCTGCCAAAACAATGAATGTAAGGGTCAAAATAAGTGGGATTAAGAGGGTTAGGAGTATGGGGATGAAGTTTTTGTTTCTGCGTTGCGGGTACATAGCTTTGTGTTTCTCCTGTGAGTTTATAAAGGTGAAAATTGGGGAAGTCAGACCGCCTATGCGCCTGAT
>JACKBN010000015.1 GCA_020634565.1 Ardenticatenaceae bacterium | reverse complement strand
GATTCTTTCCGCGCTCTAGCCATTTAAGCAGGGCACTGATTTACACAGATTGCCACTGATTTGTGGCTTTAATCTGTGTAAATCAGTGCTAATCAGTGTCCCATTCAAAACAGGATTATTCGATGATGCCCAGTTCGAGAAGCATGTCCTGAGTGCCTTCGAGATCGGCCAAATCGTTCATGGAAATACTGAGAGCAACAGCGTCGAGTTCAGAGAAGGCAGGCAAGCCAGGAGCAATCGCCACACCGTCTACCACCGGGTATTCAAATGTTTCGTCAGCAAAATATTGCTGGGCTTCTGCCGAAAGCAAAAAGTCGATGAAGCGCTGGGCGTTCTCGGCGTTGGGGGCGGTGTTTAAGATACCCGCCCCAGAGACCAAAATGAGCGAACCAGGACCACCACCGGGCAAGAAATAGTTGCGCGCCAGGAAACTGTCGCCCTCTTCCGCCAGGAAGCGGTAAAGGTAGTAATGGTTGACAAAACCTACATCCACTTCACCCGCAGCCACGCCAGAGACAATGGGCGTGTTGCTGCTGTATACCACTGGGTTGTTGGCCTGGATGCCGCTTAGCCAGTCACGCGTTTTCTCTTCGCCCCAGTTGGCCCGCATAGCGGTGACCATGGCCTGGAAGGAAGCGTTGGTGGGTGCCCAGCCGATACGGCCGTTCCACTCATCCCCCACAAAATCGTAAATGTCACCCGGCAATTCAGCTGCCGGATCGGCAAAAACGTCCGTGTTGTAAACCACAACCCGCGCCCGACCAGAGATGCCAACCCAGGTATTATCCTCCGGAGCAAAGCGGGGCGGCACCTGAGCAATCGTCGCTTCGGGCAAGGTAGCAAACATGCCCGCGTTGGCAATTGCGCCCAAACCGCCAGGGTCCTGAGCGTAGAAGACGTCAGCCGGGCTGTTGGCTCCTTCTTCTAGCAGCACACCGGCCATTTCTGAGGTGCTGCCGTAGCGCACCTGCACGTTGATGCCGGTTTCAGCAGCAAACTGCTCAATAATCGGCCCCACCAGACTCTCGCTGCGGCCTGAGTAAACCACCAGGTCACCCGCCGTGCCGTCGCCTTCGGTTACGGCTACCGCTTCGGGATCGGCCTGGGGATCAGGTTCCGCCGCTACGCCATCTTCCGTGGTTGCTTCACCAGAGCCACAGGCAGCCAGCAGCAGTGCCAACAACAAAAAAATACCAATCGAGACAAGTCGTCTTGATTCTTTCGATAACATGAATTGTTCTCCTTCGCGAATTGTTGAAGTTGAGGGGTAATTATGCCGGAGAGGCTTGGGGGCTGGCAATGACAGGCGATCATTTCTAAGTGAACGGCCGTTCACCCAGAATCAAGCATTGGTTAAAGCAAAAGTTAACTGCGGTTTAGTTTGGCCACAGAGAACACAGAGATTTAGGAGATCAAATTCTCTTTTTTCTCTGTGCCCTCTGTGGCCAAAATTTAGATTAGCGCGTGGATTTGAGCAACGGCCGTTGCCGTATCCACATCATCCACCACGACGCTGATGCTGCATTCTGACGAACCCTGGGCAATGGCGATAACGTTGACGCGATGATCGCCCAGCGCCGTGAAAACGCGACCGGAAATGCCGGGCGTGCCGCGCATTCCTGCGCCCACAATCGTCACAATCGAGACAGGTTCATCGGCCCAAATGCGATCGATGTCCTTGCGGGCCAGTTCCACCTTAAACTCAGCTTCCAGGCTGGCAATGATGCTGTCGGTAGCACTGTCTGGCGCGGCGAAGCAGATTGATTGCTCCGACGACGCCTGGCTGATGAGCAGCACGCTCTGGTTGTCGCGGGCGACAGCGCCAAAAGTGCGGGCGGCGATGCCGGGGATGCCCATCATACCCTTGCCTTCCACGGTGATGAGTCCCAGATTGTTGATAGCCGTCACGGCTTTGATCCCGCCATTGCCGTTGGGCGCGTCCGGCACAATGACGGTGCCAGGATGACCGGGGTTGAAGGTGTTTTTGATGCGCAGCGGAATGCCATTTTCCACACAGGGGCGCATTGTTTTGGGATGCAGCACTTTGGCCCCGTAGAAGGCCAGTTCAGATACTTCGCGGTAGCTCAACTGCGGGATCGATTTGGCGTTGGGCACGATGCGCGGGTCGGCGGTCATGACGCCGTCCACATCGGTCCAGATCCACACTTCGTCAGCCACCAGCGCTTCACCGAGGATAGCCCCGGTGTAGTCGGAGCCGCCGCGCCCCAGCGTGGTGGTGATGCCGTCGGCGGTGGCGGCAATAAAGCCGGTGACGATGGGAACGATACCCTGGGCCAGCAACGGCCGTAATCGCGCTTCTGTCTTTTGCTTGGTAGCCTCAAACAAGGGCGTGGCGTTCTGGAAATTGCTGTCCGTCACGATTAGTTCAGTCGCGTCGATGGCCTCGGCGGGTGTGCCAGCCTGGCGCAGGTAAGCAGCCAGGATGCGGGCGCTCATCTGCTCGCCCATGCCGCCGATGGTGTCCAGGGCGCGCGGGCTGAGTTCGCCCAGCACGTTAACAGCTTGACATAAATCAGAGAAACGGTCGATGAAACGGCCGTTTTCCGCCAAAATTTGCTGCCGTTCACCTTCGGGGGTCAGCAGGCCATCAATCGCTTCATAGTGAATGCCGCGCAGCTGATCGGCCAATTGTTGGTACGTTTCGCCATCCCCGTTAGCGGCGGAGTGCGCGCCTTGCAGCAGCAAATCGGTCACTTTTACCGGTTTGGAGCCCATTGCCGAAACGATAGCCACGGTTTGGCCCCACTGTTTTTTGGTGTTTTGAATGAGAACGGCCGTTTCGCGCATCGCCTGTGCGCTCCCTACGGACGTTCCGCCGAATTTCATTACTAAAGTCATTGTGTTCTCCAGTTCTCAAGTATGCAAGTTTGCAGGTTTGCAAGTAGGCAAGTTAGGTGTACTTGCCACTTGCTTACTTGCCCACTTGCAAACCATTTAATGCTTGTTCTAAATCGGCCAGTATATCGGCCGTCTCTTCGATGCCAATGGCAAATCTAACCAAATTATCCTTCATCCCAATTGTGCGCCGCTCCTCTGGTGACAGCTCAAAATAAGACATGATCGCTGGCTGCTCGATGAGGCTTTCAACCCCACCCAGGCTGGCGGCAATGTATGGGATTTTCAGCGCATCCACCACGCGAGCGGCGGCGTCCAGCGCCGTCTCCCCAGCGGGCACGGCCACCTCAAAGCTGACCACGCCGCCAAAGCCGCGCATCTGCTGGCTGGCAATGGCGTGGTCGGGATGGGAGGGCAGGCCGGGATACCAGACCCGGTCGATGGCCGGATGGCTCTCCAAAAACTCGGCCACTGCCTGCGCCGAGCGATTTTGCTGCTGCACCCGCAGCGCCAGCGTCTTCAGGCCGCGCTCCAGCAGGAATGCCGCATGCGGGTCGAGGACACCGCCCAGCATCCCTTGGCTTTGGCGCAGGGCGTGGATCAAGCCCGCCTCACCAACGGCCACACCAGCCATCACGTCGTTGTGACCACTAAAATATTTGGTGCCGCTGTGAATGACGAGATCGATGCCGTAGGTTAACGGCCGTTGATTCACCGGCGTGGCAAAGGTGGCGTCGATGATTGTTTTGACGCGCTTGTGCTGTTTGGCAATGGCCGCAATGCGCTCTAAATCGGCCACGCGCAGGTATGGGTTGGTGGGGCTTTCGGTGAGGATGATGCGGGTGTTGGGCTGGATGGCAGCGGCCAGCGCGTCGTAGTTGCCTACGGGCACTTCGCTGGTTTCGATGCCCAGCCGCTTGAGGAACGTCTGGCAAAATTGGCGCGTTTTGCGGTAGCTGTCGTCGGTGAAGATGACGTGGCTGCCGGTGGGCAACATGGAAAGGAGAATGTTGGTAACGGCCGTCATGCCCGTGGGAAAAAGCAGCGCATCAAAATTGCCGGGCAGATCGCCTGCTTCCAGAGCCGCTAACCGCTGCTCCACGGCGCGCACGGTGGGGTTGCCGTAGCGGGCGTACTCCACCCGCCCGCCGGTGCCGCCCCACAGCTTGCCTTCCTGGTAGGCGATGAGATCGGCCGTGCTGGCAAAGGTGTAGGTAGCGGTTTGCCAGATGGGCGTGGTGAGGGCGTGGTTGGGTTTGGGTTGGCGGGAGGGGAGGTGGCCGTGAACGGCCGTTGTCCCATTCGGTAGGTTTGCTTCCTGTAACGCGGTCAATTTTTCCATCATTTCCTCGCTTGGCCAATAAAAAAGCCCCTCCTGGAAGTTACAGAAGGGGCTTATCAAATCAGCATCGCCACATCTCATCTTCCAGAAGATAAATTCTTCTGCCGGAATTAGCACCTTCCTGTGGCCACAGTGGGCGATCACAAGTGGTTGCTGAGGCATCATCGGGCCGTTCCCTCCACCTCTCTAGATAAGAATTGCTCACACAAGTTGTTGCTTGCGTAAGGTTTTATTCAGTTGTGACCAGGATCGTAACAAAACGATGGGGGGTTGTCAAAAAGTTGCGGGGGCGCTTGTGGCGGCTTGCTGCTGGTGTGCGCCAGAGGCCAAATACAGCATGCTGCCAATGGCGATGTACACAATGAGCTTTTGGCCAGTGGCCTGGTAATCGAGCCCTTGCTCGGTCACGCCGCTCGGTCCAAAAAAGAGCAACCAAACGTAGCCGATGAGACAAATCGTAAAGCTGAACAAAACGGCCGCATATCGCTTGGGAAACGTGGGATGCCGCCAAATGGCAATGGCGAAAATAAAAATGGCAACTGGCAAGCTGAGGAAGGCGCGGTAAACGAAGCTGACGTGCGCATCCATAAAAACATCGGCGGGGGTGAAGGCGATGCCCACAAAGGAAATGCCCGACCAAACGCCAACGGCCGTACCCAGCCAACTCAGCCATTTGAGCCAGCCGTAATCTGCAAAAAAGCGGGGAAACGTGAGGAAAAAGAGGACCAGTCCCAGCCCAGCTCCGGTCAGCGCCACAAAAAAGAGGGTGGCCGCAACGGGGTTCGCGACACCGTTGTGGGCAGTCCGCATGCCCAAATCAGAGAAGAAGTTTTGGAAGAAGTGGTAGCCAGCCGTAGTGGGATCGGCCCAGGTGCCGCCAGGGTAGAAGAACATGGCGATGATGGTCAAGCCGATGAACAGCCCGCAAGCCCACATAACGATGCGAAACGGCCGTTGCCACAATTTTTTCAATCCAGCCATCATTTCAAGTTACAGGCATTCCCACAGCTGCTGAATGAAATTTTCCAGACGATACGGTTTTTGCAAAAAGCCAACAAGCGGTGGGGAATCAAAACCACGCGTGGCATCTGCTTCGCTGTAGCCAGAGGAAAGCATAATGCGCACGTCGGGATCAAAAGCCTGTAATTCCTGGAAGGTCTCGTAGCCGCTTTTCCCTGGCATGGAAAGATCGAGCAAGACCAGATCAATTTCCTTGCTTCTTGCCTGGTAAATCTCAATGCCCGCCTCACCGTTAGCGGCCGTTAACACGTCAATGCCCTCCAGCTCTAAAATATCAAAGATGGCTTCACGGACGGCTTTTTCATCGTCAATAACAAGCACTAAACGTTTTTCCACTTTTGTTTCAGACATGTGGCTTTCTTCGATTATTTCTGCAATCTCAAGTGATGCAGGAAACAATAATTCAAATTTAGTACCGACACCAGATTTACTGCTTACATGCAAGCCGCTGTTATGACCTCGAATGATACCCAATACTGCGGCCAAACCCAAACCTCGGCCGGTAAATTTGGTGGTAAAGAAAGGATCGAATATTTTGGCAATCGTCTCATCATCCATGCCCTGACCGGTGTCGCTCACGCTCAGCTTTACATAATTACCCGGCTGCAAAACTTCATCTGTATAGCGAGCATAATGGTCATCTGGTGCGGCAAGGTGGTGAACGGCCGTACTAATCCAAATAGTCCCTGGTTGCTCCCCCACCGCTTCAGCGGCATTAATGATGAGGTTCATCAAAACCTGCTGAATTTGAGCTACATCTGCATCAATATGGGGCAAGTCCGCTGCCAAATCCAGCTGGAGCTCTACCTGCTTGGGCAGGGCAACACGCAGTAATTCCACACTTTCATCAATGAGCTTGTTTAAGTGAAGCGGCTGGATAGTGAACTGCCCACCACCCGAGTAGGCCAGCAGCTGGCGGGTAAGAGTAGCTGCCTGTTCCGCCGCCTGCACCATTTTACTGACATGCTCATAGGCCGGCTGGCTTTCATCTAAATGCACCTGCGCCAGAGATGCCTGGCTCAGCATTGCCACCAGCAGGTTGTTAAAATCATGGGCAATACCCCCGGCCAAAACGCCCAAACTTTCCATCTTCTGGGCCCGGTGCATGGCCCGTATGGTTTGTCTGCGTTCCGTAATATCCCGGGCAGTAATTACAAATGAGACAATCTCGCCTTTGATATTTAGCACAGGGTTGGTGACAAACTCAATCTCCAATTCACCGTATGGCACGTTATATTTAAATTCGCGGCTTATAGGCTGGCCTGTTTGCAACACGGTCGCCCGATCCTGATCGCTTAACACGAAGTAACTGAAACTTTCTAAAAGGCAAAAAATCGTGCATCATGGTTGTTGATACCAACTCATAAAGGAGTTCAACCATGAGCACGATACCAACAAGTTTAACTGAAAAACAGTTCAATCAACATGTTCTGCCCTACATTTCAACAGCAAAGCGCGGTTTTGTATGCAAAATTCCGTTGTATAGGCTCTTTAACTACATCCTGTATGCACGTGCAATGGTCAACTCCCATCGCCCGGATAGTAGGACCAGAAAAAAATCAGTATGATGCTGTTTACTATATTTCGCGAGCGATGGCAGCCTGGGGTGTGGAGGACAGGACCATTGTTGAGCAATTAATTTATCTGAAATCATCTGATGGGTACACGCCATTGCAAAAGTGAATCAGTTGCCATCGGCGTAAGGCAAGACGACCAACATCTGCCTGACAGATGGCTCTGGTTTATCATCGCCCACTGGCTGATTGCTGGTAACGCCGATGCTTTGAACCTAAAGGACATTGCAGACAGCCAAGTCGATGAAAGGCTGCTTGACATTGAGGTGTTCAATGCAGACAAAGGTTTGACACGAGCTGCTCGAAAACCTGTAATCCTTGATTCCCAATATGGCTGAGAACAAGCGGAATCGGAAAAGCAAGAAACGCGGCCGCAAGCGTCTGTTCGATGCGGAAGTGTACAAGCGGCGTTTTACGAGTGAGCGCACCTTTGCCTGGGTGGATAAGTTTCGCGCTTTGTTGTTAAGGTTCGAGCGACGTGACGCTTACTTTTTGGGTGGGCATCACATTGCCTTTGCAATGATTAACTTGCGTCATCTTATTGACGCTCAATAAGTTTCATTTCCACAAATGCTTCAACTTCAGCCGCGTTTTACCCACCACCTCATCACCAGTGACACCCAAAAAGTTTAAAACGGCTGGACTTACAAATTGGAAACGGCCGTCTAAATCAAACACCAAAAAATTATCCGGGGTTGCCGCCAAAATCGCTTCCCGCAAGCGTATTTGCGCAGCCAGCTTGTCAGAAAGCTGCAACCGTCTTTCTTCAGCCCGCCTGCGCTCAATCACGCTGGCCGTTTGCTCCGACACAAAAGTCAAGAACTGGCGATCCTGCTCCGAGTAGGCAGTAGAAGCCTCATAGCTTTGCACCACTAACGCCCCGATAGCCCCTTCTTGGCCTTGTAGCGGCACCCCCAACCATACTTGCGGCAAGACACCGTGAATAGCGAGTTTGCTTTGTTCAACGGTGGTCGCTATCTGATCCTGCGTCAACAAATGAGAACTGTTGGTGCGAATGACAATTTCCGCCAGGGCAGCGCTATCAGGATAGCCCTCTGAATCGGAGCCAAATTTATCCACAAAATAAGGCACATCCATCTTATCGGTGTCTTTGTCATACAAAGCAATGTAGAAATTCTTCACATCCAAAATTAGCGACAGCGACTCGTGAATGGCCCGGTACAGCTCCTCCAAAGAAGCGCTGGTATGCGCCACCGCAGCAATGCGGTAAACCGTCTTTTGCAGCAGATCAGCCTGAAAGCGCTCGGTAATATCGCTAATGACGCCTTCCAGGAAAAGCAGATTGCCCTGATCATCAAAGACACCACCAACAATATCTTCCACCCAGCGCCAGGCACCAGACCGATGCTGCACACGGTACACATGCTGAATCGTCTGTTTCTGCTGAATATAAATAATATCCAGCGGCGTTTTCTTATCTACACCATCATCAGGATGAACCAGCTCATGAAAAATCACATCTTGCCGGATAAACTTGTCTTTGGTGTATCCTGTTAACGTCTCAATGCCATCATTTATGTAAAGAAAAGGAAGGTTTGGCTCATTTTACAAAGATAGATGGTACCCGGCACATTCTCTGCCAATACACGAAATTGCTCTTCTCGCTGGCGCAGCGCCTGTTCTGATTTTCTGGCAGCGGTAATATCTCTCACCACGCCATTTAGAACAGGCTTGCCATTAAGTACCACCAAATTGGCCGAGATTTGCCAATGGCAAGATCGCCCATCCCGAGTGACAAAAGGAACTTCAAAAAAGTGAGCCCCTTCTTTAAGCGCCTTTTCTAAATGTTCCGTGTAAAGGGTATATATTTCGGGAGAAACCATGCGAGATGGCCTGATTTCATCCAGTTCCGCATCGGAAATCCTGAGCATCGACAGCATTTTTGAATTTGCAGACAGGAGCAAGCGGGTAGAGGGATCCAACCTGAAAATGCCATCATTGGCCGATTCAAAGAGCTGACGATATTGGTTTTCGGCTTGCTGAACGGCCTGAAAGAGCCGGGCATTTTCCAGGGCAATGGACAGGTGCGTAGCAAAGGCGGCAATGGCGGGCACATCCTCCACAACAACCTTGGGACCCGCAAGATATAGCACACCAACTACTTTGGATTGCGTAAAAATAGGAGCCAATACCGCTGGAATGTTTAAAAACGGCTTCATAAATGGCGACGCATAGCGGAAAATACGCGGGGGAATAACCTGGCGCATTTTTTCGTTATTGTCTTCCAGGAAGACAATATCCCCTTTTAGGACAATCGCTTCTGATGGGGAGGCGTCGGCCGAATAAGTGTAACCAACTGAACTAATACCAAGCAGCTTTTCTGCCTGATTTACCAGCTGCATTAATTTTTTAGAAAACACAATGGAGGCGATATACAAGTTTTCGCCCGTTTCATCTAGCAAGCTGACACTACCATGCAGTCCCAACTTAACGAGCTGTTCGCCAAACACTTGATAAACAACGGCTTCGGATTGTGCTGCCTGTTGTAAAGCGACTGACGCGGCGTTTAAACCTTGCCAAAAAGTGCCGTTTTCTGAATTTTTGCCCAGTGAATCTACTTTGAATTGAATCATGTTACTTCCTATCTTTGCACCATGTAGTTTAGCATAAAGAAGAGCCAATGAAGCAGATAAATTGGTAAATAAGTCAGGTAGTTTACAAGAAAACCCATTATAAATTGCCTGTCTTTTTGTCAAAATTTGACTGACAATTTTCATAAAGCCAATTCATTGTTTTCAAGCCGTTTTGATGTACTATTTTGCGCAAATAACTATTCATTTGCAGAACGGCCGTTTCTCCCAAACATTCCGCTGCAAATAAGCAATACCAACAAACCGGCATCCTGTGGTGCCGGCTTCTTTTTGAGAAACGGCCGTTCGCCAAAAAAGGAAAAGATAAACAGACAATGGAAAAACGATCGATGAGTTTTGTTTCAGCCAAGCTGGAAGTGCGCAGCAATCCGGCGAAGGGCAACTTCGGGCTTTTTGCCCGTGAAGCAATTGAGGCGGGCGAGCTCCTGATTTGTTGGGCAGGCTATGTGGCCACCGCCGAAGAATTTGAACAGCTTTCCCCCTTTGAGCGCGAACACAGCGTGCAAATTGAGGAGAACCTGTACCAGATTCCATACACGCAGGGCGAAGACCCCGGCGATTATGTCAATCACTCTTGCGAGCCTAACCTGGGTCTGAGCAGTTCGATTTCATTGGTCGCCTTGCGCAACATTCAGCCCGATGAAGAAGTCTGTTTTGATTACGCCATGACCGACAGCACCCCTTACGACGAATTTACCTGCGGCTGCGGCAGCGAACTTTGCCGGGGTGTCGTCACCGGGAACGATTGGCAGTTGCCCGCCCTGCAAGAGCGGTACGATGGCTTTTTCTCGCCCTATCTGCAGCGCCGCATCAACCGGCACAAGCAAGACAAAGAGGTAAACGAAGTTGTTTTTCTCTGACTAGTTGGCCCACAAAGAGGCCGCCAGCAGTCCAAAGGTGACGTACACCCCAGTTTTTCTAAAAATTAAAGGTGGCGTCACCTTTTTTGTTATGAGGGGATGATTCACATATAATGCGCCGTTATGAATTTTGAGTTTAAGTTTGAAGTAACGGCCGTTGATCCCCACACCCACGCGCGTAACGGCCGTTTCCACACCCCGCACGGCATCATCGAGACCCCCGTTTTTGCCCCCGTCGGCACCCAGGCAACCGT
Organism: Ardenticatenaceae bacterium; assembly: GCA_020634565.1. Lineage (GTDB taxonomy): Bacteria > Chloroflexota > Anaerolineae > Promineifilales > Promineifilaceae > Leptofilum. The sequence goes on along the minus strand of JACKBN010000015.1, from coordinate 149,208 downwards.
GAAAGCGATACGGCCGTCTGACCTGCACGAACTGGGCGCCAGCCTGATTCTCAGCAACACCTACCATCTTTACCTGCGTCCGGGCGATGAACTGGTACACGAGTTGGGTGGTTTACATAACTTTATGCAATGGGACGGCCCCATCCTCACCGACAGCGGCGGTTTCCAGGTATTCAGCCTCAGCGACACGCGCAAGATTGATGCCGACGGCGTCACCTTCCAAAGCCACCACGATGGCTCCCGCCACCGCTTCACGCCAGAAAGCAGCATCGCCGTTCAGGAAAATCTAGGCGCCGACATCATCATGGCCTTCGACGAATGTCCGCCGCCCAATGATTACGATTATGTCAAGCAATCGCTCACGCGTACGCACCCCTGGCTGGAGCGCTGCCTGGCAGCCAAAAAACGCGACGATCAGGCGCTGTTTGGCATTGTGCAAGGCGGCATTTTTGCTGATTTACGGGAGGAAAGCGGCCGTTTTGTTACCAGTCTCGATTTGCCGGGCTACGCCATCGGCGGGCTGGCGGTCGGTGAAACCAAGCCGCAAATGCACGCCGTGCTCGATGTGCTGCATCCCATCCTGCCGCAAAATAAGCCGCGCTACCTCATGGGCGTCGGCGCCCCGGAAGATTTGGTCAACGGCGTGATGCGCGGGGTGGATATTTTTGACTGCGTGCTGCCCACCCGGCTGGCCCGGCACGGCTCTGCCTTTGTGCTGGGCGGGCGCATTAATTTGCGCAACGCCCAATTCAGCCGCGACCCGCAGCCCATTGCCGAAGATTGCACCTGCTACACCTGCCAAAACTTTAGCCGCGCTTACCTGCGCCATCTGGTCAAGGCCAACGAGATTTTGGGGCATGTACTGCTTTCCACGCACAATCTGCACTTTCTCATTAACCTGATGGCCCAAATGCGAGAGGCCATCCGCAAGGGAACCCTGGCACAATTCGGCGCGGACTTCCTACAACATTACGATTAACGAGATATTTTATGTCAATTATCGAAGCGATTATTATTGGAATTATTCAGGGCGCGACGGAATTTTTGCCCATCTCCAGCTCCGGCCACCTGGTGCTGCTGCCAGAACTTTTCCGGATGACCAACCCCGACCTGACGCTGATTGGCCTGGTTCATGCGGGCACGCTGCTGGCAGTGCTCATCTACTTTCGGCAGGATTTGTGGGAGATTGTTACGGCCGTTCTGCGCGACCTCTCCCAACACCAACCCCTGGCCAGCAAGGAAGCCAAACTCGGCTGGCTGATCGTCGTCGGCTCTATCCCCGTTGCCCTGATTGCGCTGCCCTTTGCCGACTTTTTTGAAGAAGTGTTTAGCAGTCCCCGTGCAGCAGCGGCTTTTTTGCTGTTAACGGCCGTTCTCCTGGTTTTAGGCGAACGCGCACTTTCTGGTCGTAAAACCATCGCCGAAATGACCTGGACCGACACCCTCATCATCGGCCTGTTTCAAACCATCGCCCTCTTTCCCGGCGTATCGCGCAGCGGCAGCACCATCGTCGGCGGTTTGTCACGTGGGCTGGACCGGCCTACCGCAGCCCGTTTTAGCTTTTTGCTGGGCATCCCCGCCATTTTGGGCGCCGGCTTGCAGGCCATTTTGGCCATCTTTACCGCCACCAGCACCGAATTTTCGACGGCCGTTTACATTGTGGCTTTTTTGGCGGCGGCACTCTCCGGCTACGCCTGTATTCATTGGCTGCTCACCTGGGTGAAAAATCACACGCTGTACGGCTTCGCCATCTACGTCGCCCTGTTCAGCATCGTCTTCCTGCTCATCTCCTTTTTGGGTGGCTAAGATATGAAACACCTGCCCTGGCTGTGGCTGCTGTTAATCCTGGCAGCTTGCACCGCCACGCCTGCGCCACCCCCGACCTTGCCGCCTGTCGCTGCGCCCACCCTGCTGCAAATTGGCGTCACCAGCAGCGCCAGCGCCATCGTGCCCTTGCTGGAAGCCGCTTATGCGCCGGAAAACCCTCAGGCGGAACTGCAATTTGTGGTGGCTAACAGCGCCACGCTGCACAATGATCTGGCTGGCGGGCTGCTCGACGCTATCCTGGTGCACCACATCCCCGAAGGCAACGCGCGCTATTTTAATCCGGTGGCGCTGGATGGCCTGGTGCTAATTGTCCACCCGGACAATCCGGTAACCCAGCTAACCAGCGCAGAGGTGCAGGCAATTTTTAACGGCCGTATCACCAATTGGCAGTCCGTGGGTGGCGCAGATCAAGAAATTATCCTGGTTAGTCGGGAGCAGGGTGCGGGTTTGCGCACGCTGCTGCGCCAGCACATCATGGCAGAGCAGCGGCTCAGCCCCAATGCCCTGCTGCAAACCGGCAATGAAGCGATGTTAACGGCCGTTGCCGAAAATCCCGCCGCCATTGGCTACAGCAGCATGAGCAGCGCCACACTGGCTCCCGTAAAAATGCTGTTGCTAGACGGCCGTTCCGCCGCCCCCCCCACCACCGCCGACCAAACCTACCCGCTCACCACGCCCCTCTATTTTGTGGCCGCCACAGAGGCTGAACCCAGTGGTGAACTGCGCGCTTTCCTGGCCTGGCTGCAATCAGAAGCAGGGCAGGCGACGATAGAAACTGTGTACGGCCGTGTGCGCTGATGCAGTGCGTTGATTGATTTTGCCCGTAGACAGAAACCAGAAGCAAATCTATAATTGGCTCTTAGAAAACAGTATAGTTTTTGTGAAAAGATGACGGTATGACCACCTGAACATACTGTCTGAGCAAAGCCTGATGACCGGACAATTGTCCGATTTGATCAGGCTTTTTTTTATCAGTAGAGACGTTGCCATGCAGCGTCTCTACACCTGTATTCCCATACCCATTGGCAAGGAGATTGATTCATTATGAACAGTCAAAAATTTATTGAACTCGATGAAACCTACAGCGCCCACAACTACCATCCGTTGGACGTGGTAATTGAAAAGGCAGAAGGCGTTTGGGTTTATGATGTAGACGGCAAAAAGTATCTGGATTGTCTGGCAGCGTATTCGGCCGTCAATCAGGGGCATTGTCATCCCGGCATCATGGCTGCCGCCACGGAGCAAATGCACAAGGTCACCCTTACCTCGCGCGCCTTCCGCAACGACCAGATGGGGCCATTCCTCAAAGAGTTATGCGAACTCACCAACTACGAGATGGCGCTACCCATGAATACGGGGGCCGAAGCGGTAGAAACGGCCGTTAAAGCCGCCCGCAAATGGGGTTATGAAGTCAAGCACGTGCCCGACAACCAGGCCGAAATCATTGTGTGTGAAGGCAACTTCCACGGCCGGACCACCACCATCATCGGCTTTTCCAGCGAAGCGGACTACAAACGCCACTTCGGCCCGTTTACACCCGGCTTTGTCATGATTCCCTACGGCGATACGGCCGCGCTTGAAGCCGCTATCACTCCCAACACCGTAGCCTTCCTGGTCGAACCCATCCAGGGCGAAGGCGGCGTCATCATCCCACCTGAGGGCTTCCTCAAAGAAGCGTACGACATTTGCCAGCAAAACAATGTCCTGTTTGTGGCCGATGAAATTCAGACGGGATTCGGCCGTACGGGCGAACTATTCGCCTGCCATCATGAAGGTGTAAAGGCAGACGTGACGATTGTGGGTAAGGCGTTGAGCGGTGGTTTTTATCCAGTTTCGGCCGTCCTCAGCGACCGCAACGTGCTGGGACTGTTCCACCCCGGTGACCACGGCAGCACCTTTGGCGGCAATCCGCTGGGAGCGGCCGTAGGGCGCGCCGCCCTCAAAGCCCTGGTCGATGAAAACATGGTGGCCCGCTCCCGCGAGCTGGGCGAATACTTCAAAGGTCGCCTCCAGCGCATCGAAAGCGAGCACATCAAAGAGGTGCGCGGCAAGGGGCTGTTCATCGGTGTCGAGCTACACACCCGCTCCCGCCGCTTCTGCGAGACATTGCAGGATCGTGGCATTTTATGTAAAGAAACGCATGAAAACGTGATTCGCTTTGCCCCACCACTGGTCATCAACAAAGAAGAAATCGATTGGGCCTTGGAACATATCGAAGACGTTTTGCAAATGCCCTAAAAAGTAACCGCGGTTTCTTACTGCGTTAAAAAGCACAGTAAGAAACCGCAGCTACAAAAAAAAGAGACTGGAAAATCTCCAGTCTCCAATCTCTCTATTCCATTCAGCTCCCCAATTTCACATTACGAGCGCCGCGTACGCACGCGCAAAGCGTAGACGGCCAGGGCAAACATTGCCCCACCCAGAATGAGGCAGGCGAGTACCCCTTGCCAAATAAGTGTGCTGTCCCAACCGGTGTTCAGCGTGGCCCGCATCGCTTCCAGGACGTAAGTGATGGGGTTGAAGGTAGCGGCCGTTTTCAACCAACCGTCCAGCAAATCCAGCGGCACAAAGCTGGCCGTCAGGAAGGTAAGCGGGAAGAAGATGAAGCTGGCGCCTTGCGTGGCCGCCGCGCTGCCGCTGCCCAAAGCGGCCGAAACCGTAAAGCCAGCAAACCCGGTGCCTAGCAAAATCGCCAGACCCACCACCAGCAGCAGCCCAGCAAAACCCGTTGCTGATTCCAGGCCCATAATCAGGGCTACGCCAATAACAATGCTGGCCTGAATGCCCAAAATAAGCGCACCCGCCAGGATTGGCCCCAGCAGCAATGCCGCTCGGCTAATTGGGGTGAGCAGCAGCTTGTCAAAGTAGCCACTTTCGATATCCCGCACCATGTTCTGGGCCGCAATGCCTGCGCCAGAAAGCGAAGAACTCACAATAGACAGCGGCAAAATGAAGCCCAGATAGCTGTTGCCACTCAAATTGGGGATAAAGGCCGCGGCCCCACCCAACGTCGATTCATAAATGACCAAAAAGAAAATGCTGATGGCCAGCGGCGGAAAAAGCGCTACCGGTGTGCGAAAGATGGTTGTCAGGCTGCGCCAGGTGACGAGCCAAATTTGCAGGGCAAGATTGGCTTTATCATGCCCTTTTTGCTGGCGAACATTAAATGTATTTTGTACAGAAACTTGTGTTGTCATTTGCTTATCCTGCCTTTGCTGCTTCTTTATCTTCTACCGAAAGACGCTGGCCGGTGACTTGCAAGAAAACGTCATCCAGCGTGGGCTGCGTGAGCGTGAGCGAAATCGGGTCTAATTTTGCGGACTGGAGCCGGTTGACCACGGCCGGAATTGTCTGGGCGGCCTGGCTCATGTAAAGGCGCACCATGTCGCGATCGGTCTGGATGTTATCGGCCATGTCGCTGAGTTCGGCGCGGGCTTTTTCAGCCAGCTCCCGGTTGTCGAAGGCCAAATTGATGGACTCTTTGCCGACGCCTGCTTTGAGTTGGGCCGGGGAGCCGCGCTTGGCAATTCTGCCTTTGTCGATGATGGCAATGCGCTCGGCCAACTCATCTGCTTCTTCCAAATATTGGGTGGTGAGGAAGATGGTCATGCCCAATTCTTTGTTGAGGCGGCGCACTTCTTCCCATACGTCGCGGCGGCTGGCGGGGTCCAGCCCGGTGGTTGGCTCATCCAAAAAGAGGATGTCTGGCTTGTGCACCAGGGCCAGCGCTAAATCCAAACGACGGCGCATCCCGCCGCTGTACGTGCCCACGCGCCGGTCCACCGCTTCAGTCAGGCGAACCAGCTCAACCAGCTCGCTGGCGCGCGCTTTGGCTTGCTGCCGCGATGCTCCAAACAATTGGGCCTGCATGGAAAGCAACTCCATCGGCTTCATGAGCGGATCGAGGCCAATGTCTTGCAGGGCCACGCCTGCAATGCGGCGAACCAGATCGGCCTCATGCACCACATCGTAACCACCAACGGCCGCTTTCCCATCTGAGGGCAGCGCCAGGGTGGTCAGAATTTTGATGGTGGTGCTTTTACCAGCGCCGTTGGGACCTAAAAAGCCAAAAATCTCGCCAGACTTTACGCTGAACGAGACATCATTTACGGCCGTTACGCCCCCTGAATATTGCTTCACTAAATTTTGAACATTAATTTCTCGGTTTGACATCTTCACGCTCCCTTACCAGCAACTGAATCTATGCGGACCGGTTTTTTGGCAAAGTTTAAACGGTTTAACGAATGGACTCATGATAAACAATTGCACAGTTTTTGTCAATATATTGCCCGAAATCTTATGCAATATATAGACAAATCAACATAATCGTGACGCTGGCGTTGACAATACGGCCGTTTTCCCCCAAGATTCCCCTACTATCAAGCTTCAATTAGTAAGGAATTCCGCTCATGGAACCGGATGCCTGGGATTATTGCACCATCGTTTTTCGCACCTACCACAACGTGGGGGGCGGCGAGCATGGCGGGCTGAATTACGGTTTGCTGTGGTTTGAAGCGGAGGCCAAGGGGGAGAACGGCCGTTACACCGCAGGCAAATCCGCCGAAGTTCCCTTTGGGCGCATTGCCGAAGGCGCACCTAACCAGCGCAACGCCGCCCACGTTGGCGTGCACCGCGATCTTGTTAACCATTTGCACAGCAGCGGCTGGGAAGCAGTTTCCGGCGGTGGCGCAGGCTGGTGGGAAAAACGGTTCCGCCGTGCTGCCAGCCAAGCCCCGCAATCGTTTCTATACAAAATCAAGGCTCTCTTAAGCGCCAATTGAACCATTCACAGATGCAAACAAAACAATTTTTCAAAATTAGCGGCTTCATCGGCCTCATCCTGCTCATCAGCCTTGGCGTAATCGCCTACTTTTTCCTGCCACCACGGGGTTTAGACTATGAAGCCGTTCAACCCTTTCGGGTTGGCTCCTTTTCCGCCACGTTGGAAACACAAACCTATACCATCGCTCAGGGAGACAACGGCGCGGCCAAAATTATTGTCTCGGCTGGCGGCGAGCAAACGGTGCTGGATTCCTGGTTTGACAACGATCTGTTCAACGACATTCGGCCGGCCTACGTCTCGCGGCAAAATGTGGATGATCATTGGCGACGTGATCTGGTAATCTGGCAGCCAACCTATTCCGGTGGCCTGACGGCTGCTGCCTACATTTCCAGCAGCGACGGCCGTTTCCATCCCCTCGACCCTCCACTAGAACGGCAACGGCCGTTTGATTAGCAAATCCACCACAACACGTTATTATTCACCCCTTATGCATACGAAAGCTCTCCCCTACGTGGGCCTGCTGGGCCTTTTGTGGGGCACAAACCTGGTAATCATGCGCATTGGCGTGGGGCAGTTCGACCCGATGGTTTTTGTCGGCATTCGCCTGTTGATGGCCAGCCTGGCCTTTGTGGCGGTTTACACCTTTTCAGGCCGCCGCATCATCCCCACCGACCGCAAGCTCTGGCTTTACGCTACCTTTCTGGGCATTGTCAGCACGGCCATCCCCATGACGGCCGTTGTCACTTCCCTCACCTTTCAATCCAGCGGCGTTACCGCCCTGCTCATCACCACCGCACCTGCCTACATCTCCATTGCCGCTCACTTCTTCTTGCCCGACGAGCGAATGACGCCCCGCAAAGTGTTGGGCGTGCTGTTGGCCCTGTCTGGCGCGGCGCTCATCGTGCTGCGTGGCGAAAGCGGTCTGCCCGATGTGAGCCAGGGCAACCCGATCGGGTATGTGTTGGTCATTGCCGCCATGCTGTTTGAAACGGCCGGTACGATTTTAATCCGGCGGCACATGCAAGATTTCAGCTCGTTTGATGTAACGGCCGTTCGCCTCACGGTTGCTGGATTAACGGTCCTACCCGTGGCTATCCTGCTGCGCGGCATCGACTTGTCGCAAGTAACCGGCAGCGGCTGGTTTTCGCTGGTCTATGCGGCCTTCATCGGCGCGTTTTCAGCGCAAATTCTAGCCTTCAACATTACCAAGCGATTTGGCGCTACGGCGTTTTCGCTCACCAGCTACGTCATCCCTGTGGTAGCCGCCATCACCGGCGTGCTCTGGCTGGATGAGACGATCACGGGCTGGATGATGGCCGGGATGGTGCTAATTGGCGGAGGCATTTTACTGATAAACGGCCGTCGCAGCGTCAAACTCATGCCCAATCCGTAAGCAAAAAAGATTAAGTCTTGTTTTTGCCCACAACAAATTGACCCAATTACCTAGTCGCTCGCTGCATGCTGCGCCACAATCTGCTGAAGTTTGCCTAGCAAACTCTCCCACGTGGGCGCAGCCTCTCCAATTATTATGTCAAATTCAGCCTGTAGCGCAACTACTTCTTCTAGCTGGTCGGCCACCAAATTGGCACGATGGTGCAGATAGGCGGCCACGTCGGTCGCCAAGGTTGTTTCGCCTAGCAGTGCCAGCCAGCGCAGCAAGGTGGACAGGCAGACAAAGGTAATAAACGGTTCTCGTAGACTATCCGCCAACGACAAACCCTCTTGCAGCAAAACGGTCGCTTCCCTCACTTCCCCCAAATAATGCAGCGCCATCGCCCGCAAAAACAGCGTCTGGCTTAGCCGCCACTTGTTGCCCGCTTGCTGGTCAATGGCCTGCGCCTGGAGCAGCACCTGTGCCGCATCACCCCAGCGCTGCTGCTCCAGAGCAATTTCCCCCTTGGCACTCCACAAACTGGCCAACAAATCCTGATCGCCCACCTGCCGGGCCACCGTTTCCGCTGCATCCATCAATACGAGTGCCTCATCCAGCCGCTGCTGCCGGTGCAGTACAAACGCCTGCATCTGGATGGAAATCGCACGGAAATTGACAAAATCATCCCCCGCCAACACCGCCACAGAAGCCGCCGCATGCCGTTCTGCCTGGGGCAAATCGCCCATGTGCCAGTAAAGCACGGACAGGGCATATTCCGCCTGCCACTGCACCAGCGGCTGCCCCAACCGTTGGGCCATTTCTTGGGCCAGACGGCCGTATCGTTCCCCCTCCGCCAACCGAGACAGCGGCGGCGCATTCAGGCAAAGCCGCGTCGCCAGCGAAGCCCGCAGCCAGTCGGCAGCGCTGTTTTCCAGCAGCGCCAGCCCCTCCTCCAGCTTTTGCCAGGCGGGTTCAAAATCGCCCGTGCGCTGCAAGGTAATGGCCCATTGAAAGCAAGCGTAAGCCGCCTCGACCCAATCGCTGGCAGCATGAGCCGCGCGAAAAGCAGCTTGAGCCAGCGCCTGCCCCTGCACCATGTCGGTTGCGCCCCAGCTGTGCAGTTGCGCCAGGCGGTTACGCAAGCGGTAGCTGTGGGCCGCATTGCCACAGACAGCCAGCGCCGCTTCCAGCAAGCGCACTCCTTCGGCGTGGCGGGCATTATGGTGCAGGTAACTGCTGACAGCATCCACGCTTTGGGCAAAAAAGGCACAGTCGGCCTGAGCCAGCGCCCACTGCCAGGCCACCGCAATGTTATCCATCTCTGGCTCGATTTGGCGCATGGCGTCCAGATAAGCAGCGCTGCGCTGTCGCTCGGCCTGAGCCGCCAGCAGGCTGGCAAAAAATGTGGCATGGCGCTGCTGCACCACGGCCGTTTCTACCCCTAACTGGCCCCAGGCAAACAGCCGCACTAGCTCATGCAGCACGTAACGCGACGGCCGTTCCGCCACGCGCTCCATATGCAACAACGATCGATCCACCAGCCGCTTGAGCAACGGCAGTTGCGCTTCGGCCACCTGCTGGGCCGCCTCGCGGGTGCAGCCACCGCGAAAAACAGACAGCTGGCTCAGCACCCGCTGCTCGGCCGGGGAAAGGCGCTGCCAGGTTTGCCGCAAAATTTGCTCCATGCTCACGTGGCGCAACGGCCGTTCCCGCGAACTCTCCTGCAAAATGGCAAAACCCGCCCCAAGTTCGGCCACAATGTCGCGACAGTCCAGCGTATCGACCCAGCCCGCCGCCAGCTCAATCGCTAGCGGATGGCCACCCAGCAGCGCACAAATGCGGGCCACCAGCGGCTCATCCACCACCGACAGGGGAAAACTGGGGCGCATCATCCGGGCGTGCTGGAAGAAGAGGCGCACCGCGTCGGTCTCGTCGGCGTTGGGGCCGGTATAGCCCAGAGGCGGCACGGGCAGCAGCCATTCAGCGGGCAGTCCCAACGGCTCGCGGGCCGTCACCAGGCATTGCAGCCCCGGCAGCGCCTCCAAAAGCCCGGTCAGGTAGCCGGACAGCACCGCCAAATGCTCGCCATTGTCGAACAGCAGCAGCACCTGCCGGTTTTGCAAAAAGTGGTGGATTTGCTGCCTCAGCGGAGCCGCACCAGACGGAGCGAAGGGTAGGGCCTCAGCCACGGCGGCGTCTAGCTGCTCTGGCGTACTGTCCGGCAACAAACCGGCCAATGGCACCCACCATACGCCATCCGAGTAGTCGGCATATCGGTCACGGGCGGCTTGCAGGGCCAGCCGGGTTTTGCCAATGCCGCCAATGCCGGTGAGAGTGAGCAAGCGACAGCCAGGGGTCGCCAGGTGTGCCTGAAGCTGATCCCGCTGCGCCTGCCGCCCAATAAACGGGGTGAGGTCGGCGGGCAGGTTGTGGCGCGGGGGTTGGCTGGCAGGTGCGGGGGTAGGGATGGCAACGGCCGTTTCCCCCACGTCGCCCAATTTAATCTGCTCGGCCAGGGCAACGGTTTCGGGCATGGGCAATACGCCCAACTCTTGCCAGAGCGTCTCGCGGCACTGTTGGTAAACAGCCAACGCCGCGCTGCGCTGCCCCTGGGCGGCCAATGCCTGCATCAGGCTGCGAGCGGTGCTTTCACGCCAGGGATCTAGCGCCAGCTGCCGGGTGGCCAGCGGCACAATTTGCGCCCAGTCGGCGGCCTGTTGGGCGGTGGCCAGCAGGGCGTCACAGGCCGTCATCACCTGCTGGTGCAGCTGTTCGCGGGCCAGCAGCAGCCATTCCTCGAAGGGGGCGCTGGTGACCAGGGCGGCCTGGCTGAGCAGGGGGGCGGTGTAGTGAGTAACGGCCGTTTCCCATGCCGCTGCCTGCTGGGTAGCCAGCTGTTGCCGCACCGTCACCACGTCCACCTCACAAGCCGCAGCCAGGTTGAACTGGATGGTTTGGGCAGTAACGATGAGGAAGGGGGTGGAGCGGCCGTCATCATTTAGCAAACGGCGTAATTTGAACAGGGTTTGCCGCAAATTATTGCGTGCCGCTTTTTCATCGTGCTCTGGCCAGAACAGCGCCGCCAGATAGTTACGCCGGTGCGCCTGCTGCGCTTCTACGGCCAGGTAGGCCAGCAGCGCCCGCGCATTATCCGATTCAAATCGGGTGAGCAGCTGGCCATTCAGCTGCGCCTGAAACCGTCCTAACAAAGAAATGATGAGTTCGCTCATTGGCTAACAGTCGTCGTAACGTTTTCCTAACACCGGTCGGTGTAAGGTGCGCCCATGCAAAAGATGGCTTATCGGTATCACGCATTTTTACTGCGCGTCTGGCAAGAAGATCCCGGCCAGAATGAGTGGCGCGCCTCTTTGGAAGCGGCGGGCAGCGATCAGCGCCAGGGCTTTGGCTCGCTGGCGGAGCTGCTTGCCTACCTGGAGGCGATGACCCAGCAGTCGGGGCCAGACGCGGCAAATCATACCCAAATTAAAAGGAGTACACAATGAGACAACATGGCAAATGGCTCATGCTCATCACCCTACTGTTCGCTTTGCTGATGGGCCTGCTGTCAGAAACGGCCGTTACCCAGGCTAGTCCCACAGCAGCGACAGGTGTAATTGCCTACGCCGGCCTCAGCAACGACGGTCGGGCCGTTTCGGTCAAAACCATTCAACCGGATGGCGGCAATCCCCAAACCCTCTACACGACATCACAATTTGGCGACATCAGCGATATTGCCTGGTCACCCAACGCCCAGGAAATTGCCTTCATTGACAAAAGTGAAGCGCCATATTCTCTGTTCAACCAGGATATTTTTGCCGTGAATCCGGTAAATAATGCGGTACGCCGCCTTAGCAATCCACCCCGCTTTACCGGACTTCCCGCTGGCTACCAGACCGGTACAGTACAGGGCATCTTGCGCAATAATTCTGGCCGCACCAATGTAAGCCTCATCAGCATTTATGTTCAGGGGGCTACCAGCGGAGCCCAAGGCACATTTATCAACCATCTGGATACGGTGTCTTTCAATCTGAACGTAGCCGACCTGGGCAATGGCACAATGCAATATCTGGTCATTGTATGGGCAGACAGCTTAGGTGGCCCGTACCGTGAAATTATCCCGGCGGTGGTCGATGTATTGCCCGGCCAGTCGGTCAATTTGGGTACGCTGGATTTTGTGGGGCAAACCTTTCAACCCAACATCAGCGATTTAAGCTGGAATCACAACGGCACCCTGGCTGGCGTTATTCTGGAAAATGGCGCCACATCGCCTTGGCAGTTTATGGCTTCCGGCGAGGCCACAGGTAGCCAGATGTTGGACCCTGGTGGGTCTATCAGTGCCTTGGCCCTCTCGCCAACCGATAACCGGGTCGCTTATTGGCGGGCTACCGGTGCCGAAGGTGTCATTGCCCTGAACCAAATTGGCGGAAGTGCGCTTACCGAAGAAATTATCATCAATGATCAACAGGCCAGTTTGAATTATGACCGGCACATTGCCTGGCTGCCCGACGGCTCTGGAATGGTGATCAGTGCCAATGGTGAAATCTTTGACTACATTATTGCCACCCACCAGGTACGCCAATTAACCAGTTTTAACGGCGCAGCCCAGGTCGATCGTGTCACCGTTTCGCCCGATGGAAACATCATCGCCTTCAGCTACAGCACAACACCAGGAACCAGCGATATTTATTTGCTCAATCGGCAAACGTTCACTTTTACCCAACTCACCACCGATGGTCGCAGCGCCTTCCCCAGTTGGAGCCGAGTTGATCCGGTGTCCAGCCAAAAGGTGTATTTGCCCATGGTTATTCGTTAACAGCTTTTTTGAGCCCATTCAAAAATTATTTTGTCTTTTACACAGTATCGTCATTTTTTTAATTAAAGAGGTAATTATCAATGAAAAAGTTTTCCATCTATTTACTTAGCCTGTTAGCACTCGCCCTGTTCTTGTCCGCATGCGGTGGTGAGGCAAGTTTTAGCACGGCCAATATTGCAGAGGCGCACCTGACCAAAGATGAGGCAGGCAATGAAACCACCTCTACATTTAATCCAGCGGACACGTTTTACCTGATTGTTGATTTGAACAATGCGCCAGATGGCACCACGGTGAAGGCGGCCTGGACGGCCGTTTCTGTACCCGACGTTGACCCGAACACATTGCTGGACGAGGTGACGCTGACCGGCGGCAGCGGCCGTTTGACCTTTGACCTGAAAAATGACAATCCGTGGCCTGCGGGGGAATACGAGGTGGCCATCTTCCTGAATGATGAACTGGATCGCAGCCTGGAATTCAAGGTGAACAATCCATTGGGCGAGGCCGCACCGGATGAAGCAGCACCGGAAGAAGCACCTACTGCTGTGGTGGATACGGCCGTTGCTACCGGCGCAGTCTCGGCTTTGGAAGATGTGAAAACGGCCGTTATCCAGATCGAAGCCCAGGGCACCTTTGTAGACCCGGAGGTTGGCACCCTGTACAACACCGCCGGGCGCGGTTCTGGCTTCATTATTGACCCCAGCGGGCTGGCCGTGACCAACAACCACGTGGTTACCGGTGCGGCCCTGCTGAAAGTATGGGTAGGCGGCGAATCTGAGCCGCGCAATGCTCGCGTGCTGGGCGTCTCCGAATGCGCCGACCTGGCCGTCATTGACATCGACGGCGACGGTTTCCCCTACCTGGAGTGGTACGACGAAGCGGTAGACGTGGGGCTGGACGTGTACGCGGCGGGCTTTCCTTTGGGCGACCCGGAATACACGCTGACGCGGGGCATCATTGCCAAAGCGCAGGCCAACGGCGAAACCAGTTGGGCCTCGGTGGACGGCGTGGTGCAACACGATGCCACCATTAATCCAGGCAACTCCGGCGGGGCCTTGGTAACAACCGACGGCCAGGTAGTGGCGGTGAACTACTCTGGGGCGCTCAGCGTAGGCCAATATTTTGCCATCGCCCAGGCGCAGGCGCTGCCGGTGATTGAGCAGCTGAGCCAGGGGCAAGATTTTCTGTCGATTGGCATTAACGGAACGGCCGTTAACAACGGCGAAGGCTTGTCCGGCATCTGGGTATCGTCGGTGAAGTCTGGCTCCCCGGCCGATGCGGCAGGTGTGGCTGGGGGCGACATCATCACTCGGCTGGAGGGACTGGTACTGGCCACCGACGGCACCATGTCCGACTACTGCGACATTTTGCGCACTCACACCCCGGAAGACACACTGTCCATTGAGGTGCTGCGCTTTGCTACGGAAGAAGTGTTGGAAGGTCAGCTAAACGGCCGTGCCCTGGAACAATCTTTCTCCTTTGCCCAGGAGGTCGTGGAAGAAGCCGGAGCCAACACCACCACAACCAACAGCAGCGCTGGCTACTCCGGCTACGTCACCATCAGCGATGAGTCTGGGCTGATGCAGATGCAGGTACCCGCCGAATGGCGCGATGTGGATGGCAGCGCCTGGATGCTAGATGGTGAACCCATCGGCCTCTCGCTCACCGCCGCGCCAGATATTGATGGACTATACGGTGGCTGGACCACGCCCGGCGTTTTCTTTGGGGCCACCGACCAGTTTGACCTGACGGTGGATGAACTGCTGGATGGTTTTGACTACAGCGGCGACTGCACCCATGATGAACGCGCAGTCTATGAAGACGAAGTGTACAGCGGCAAGTACGACTTCTGGTACGGTTGTGGCAGCGGTCTGGAAGGGGCGATGATCCTGACGCTGGCCGTACAGCCCAGCGACGGCAGCTACCTGGCGCTGGTGCTCATCCAAATGCTCACCCAGGCAGACCTGGACGCGGCCGACCAGATTTTGGCGACATTTTTTGTTGGCAATTAGGTGGTTAGGTAATTGAGTAATTGGCTATCAAATTACTCAATTACCAATTACTTCTTACTTCATGGGTCATCGACAAGGAAACAATCATGCAAAAATCGAAGCGACTTATTCTTTTGTTTGTCATTTGGCTGGGATTTGTGGCGGTTTTGGCGGGGATGTGGCAGCAGTTAACGGCCGTTGCGGCCCCGCAAGCAGCCAATCGGTACGTAGCCCCCGGCGGGGTAGATGGCACCAACGACTGCACCAACCCCAACAATCCTTGCAGCAGCGTGATGTATGCCGTGCAGCAAACGGACGCTGGTGACACGGTGCTGATCGCTGCCGGATTTTACACGGAAACCGACACGATCAATGTCTTTCGCGACGTAACCATTCAGGGTGCCGGGCTCGATCAAACGATTGTGAGCGTGCCAGCTGATCCGAGCATCTGGCGGGTTTTTCTGGTGTATGGTGGGGTGAATGCCTCAATTTCGCACCTGACGCTGCGCAATGCTGAGCGATCAGGCATCATGAATATTGGCAGCCTGACGCTGGATCAAGTGAGTATTACGGATAATCGCGGCGTTTTGGGCGGCGCGGGCATTTACAACGATAGCAGTGCGGTCATCACCATCACCGACAGCCTGATTAGCAACAACGGCCAGGGCAATGACGTGGGTGCCGCGATGCTCAATTTTGGCCAGGCGACCATCCAGCGAGCATTGGTGGTGGGCAACAAAGCGGGCAACTACGGCGGCGGAGTGCATAATCAAGGCACGTTGCTGCTAGAAAACGTTACCTTTACCCTGAACGAAGCGGAAGCGGGTACGGCCGTTTCCAACGGCGACAGCGGCGTCATCACCATGACCAACGTGACGATTGCCCGCAACATCAACACACAGACCAGCCCCACCCAGGCATCGGCGATAAGCAACTTTGGCGCCAGCATCCAGGCCAGCAACACGCTCATCGCCGATAATGGCCCTAACCAGCAGTGCAGCGGCACCACTCCGCTCACTTCGCTGGGGCACAATCTAAACAGCCACAACGATTGCAACTTTGACCAGCCAACCGACCTGCTGTTCGCTGATCCGCTGCTGGATACGTTTGCCGCAGTCAGCGGCACGCCCAACTGGGTTTCGGTGCTGACGCTGGCTGACAACAGCCCAGCGCTGGACGCAGGCAGCAGCGCCACCTGCCCCGCCACAGACGCCCGGGGTCTGCCTCGTCCGATGGATGGCGATTCGGATGGAACGGCCGTTTGCGACATCGGCGCGTATGAGGCCCAGCGGTATGGCGTGTTTTTGCCTATGATTCTGCGCTAACCGCCACCGACGTACTTTAGCAATTGGGTAATTGAGTAATTTGCTGCGTAATTACCAATTACCCAATTACATTCCCCCACGCTAAAATCCCTGCATGAACCATGAACTGTTCCCCATCCTCGAATTTGATCCCGATCCGACCGCCTTCATCGATCCGCAAAATCTGCTGCTGCCAATAGATATTGCCCGCCGCTGCGTGCTTTGCTTTTTTCAGGACATTTTGCAGCAGATGCATAAAGACGGCCGTCTCAAAATCATCTACCAGCTCGGCTCAGAAATCGGCAAAAATCCTGTTTACGAAATGGAAGTTGAGGGAGAGCGCATCGCCGTGCTGCATCCAGGCGTGGGTGCACCGCTGGCAGGCGCTTTTCTGGAAGAGATCATCGCCCTGGGCTGCCGCGATTTTATCGCTTGCGGCGGCTGCGGCGTGCTGAACGGCGAGATTGGCCTGGGGCATGTGGTGGTGCCAGCAACGGCCGTTCGCGATGAAGGCATCTCTTATCATTACCTGCCGCCCAGCCGGGAAGCAGCCGCCCACCCCGACGCCGTGCAGGCCATCGAGCAGGCGCTGCAAACGCATCATGTTCCGTACGTAGTGGGCAAAACGTGGACGACCGATGCCGTCTACCGCGAGACGCCTGCGCGCATTGCCCGCCGCCGCGAAGAAGGTTGCCAAGTGGTAGAGA
The DNA here is from genome assembly GCA_020634565.1 of Ardenticatenaceae bacterium. GTDB lineage: Bacteria > Chloroflexota > Anaerolineae > Promineifilales > Promineifilaceae > Leptofilum. The sequence goes on along the minus strand of JACKBN010000015.1, from coordinate 132,414 downwards.
TGGAATCGGCCGCCTTTTTTGCTATCGCCCAATTTCGCGGCGCGCGCTTCGGCCAACTGCTCTACGGCGGCGATGATTTAACCGGCGATGCGTGGGACAACCGCAACTGGCAAAAAGAAAGTTCCACCCGCGCCCACCTCTTCCAACTCGCCATCGAAGCCGTGCTGCACCTCTAAAAAAGCGTAGGTCGGATTGGCAATCCGACCCACACTCACAACAAATCTACTGCTCGGCCAGCCGATTGGTAACGTGGTTGAGCAGATCGTTCACGGGCACAACGACCGTTTCCCCACCACCTCGCGCTTTCACCTCCACACCACCCGCTGCCAGCGAACGCTGGCTCACCGTCAGGCGCAGCGGCAGCCCAATGAGGTCTGCATCGTTAAACTTCACACCAGGGCGTTCATCACGGTCGTCGAGCAGCACCTCGATGCCCGCCTCTTGCAGTTGTGTGTAGAGCGAAACGGCCGTTTCCTCACCACCTCGCAGCGCCAACAGATGCACCCGATACGGCGCAATCGCCACTGGCCAGCACAACCCCGCCGCGTCGTGATGCTGCTCCGCCAGACAAGCCAGCAGCCGCGTCACGCCAATGCCGTAAGAGCCCATCACAATCGGTCGTGCCTCATCGTTTTCATCAACAAAGGTCGCGCCCATCGTGCGGCTGTAGCGCGTGCCCAGCTTGAAGATGTTGGCCACCTCCACCGCCCGCACCGTGCGCAGCGGCTGGCCACAGTTGGCACAGGCGTCCCCTTCCTGCGCGGCAGCAATGTCCGCCACTTTGTCAGCCTGTCCCGACCAATCCGCTACGCCATCATCCACCACCCAAATGTCGGTGGCCTGTTCGGCCGTCGGGCGCAGACGTTGGGCATCCAGCACATGCACCAGCTTGGTTTCGTTGATTTGGGAATGGTTGGCGAGAACGGGCGTTACCACCTTTTCCACCTTCTCCTCACCACGTACCAACTCCGCCACAAACTGTACCGTCTGCATGCCATTACTATTTTCCGGCTTGCGGAATGTCGCCACTTGGCGATTGGCTCGATAGCCACAGCCATCGCACAATAGCAGCGTATCCTCGCCAATTGGCGTGAGGTACATGAACTCATGCGCCAGCGTGCCGCCCATCATGCCCACGTCTGCCTCCACTGCCAGCACTGGCAGGCCGCAGCGGGCAAAAATGCGGAAGTATGCGGCAAAGTGGGCCTGGTACTGCACATCCAGCCCGGCTTCATCGGCATCCAGACTGTAGCTGTCCAGCATCGTAAATTCGCGACCCCGGATCAGCCCGGCACGCGGGCGCGGATCGTCGCGCCATTTGGTTTGGATGTGGTAGGCCAGCTGCGGCAACTGCCGGTAGGAGTGGATTTCTTGCCGGGCCAGTTCAGCTAGCGTTTCTTCGTGGGAGAGGGCCAGGGTGAGGGAACAGCCGTTTCTATCAACCAACCGCCCCAACTCCGCATCAATCTCATACCAGCGCCCCGACGCCTGCCACAGCGCCGCCGGATGCACCAGCGGCATCTTGATCTCCTGCCCGCCCAGCGCGTCCATCTCCTGCCGCATGATCGCTTCCAGCTTTTGCAGCGTGCGCTGCCCCAAATGCAGATAGCTAAACACCCCCGCCGCCACCTGCCGCACAAAACCCGCCCGCAGCAGCAATTCATGCCCCTTCACATCCGTTGCTGCCGGCGCTTCCCGCAGCGTCTCATTCATCAATCGACTCATCTTCATGATCTAAAACCTAAGAACCTTTGGCCACAGAGGGCACAGAGGAAAAAGAGAAAATTCTCTTAACCCTCTGTGTTCTCTGTGGCAATTAAAATTTGCGCAATCGTCAGTGAACACAAAAAAGCCCCGTGCCTGGGCAGACACGGGGCTAAACGTTTTCACAAATGCAGATCAGTCGCTGGGTTAGATGAATGAAATGCGCTGATCAGGTGACAAACGCCAACCGCCCGCTGCCTCGGCAACGGGGCTGGTAGGTACGGGTGCGTAAGTCACAATCAGCCAGTCGTTCATCGTGGCGTAACCTTACAAAAAACAAACCCGCTTGTCAACAATTCACGTAAGTATTTATAAAAAAGGTTTTGTCACTTTTGAATAGAGAAATCATGGAACAATTTCCTCAAAAAGCAGAGGAGAAAGCCATGATTTATGCAAATGTTGATGAGCAAGGGCAGCAAGAACTTGAGCAAGCGATGAAAAAGACGAACGATAAAAAATGGTATCGGCGACTCAAAACGATAGCGTTATCGAATCAAGGTCGTTCTGTGCCAGAAATCGCTGCCATTTTCGATTTGAGCCAAGCAGTGGTCCGGACTTATATCAAACGGTACAACGAGGGTGGCCTCGTGCGGCTGCAGGCAAGCCATGGTCGAGGACGGCCGTTAATGCTCGAATGGGATGAAGCCAAATGGCTTGAACTGCTGGGGCAAGCCCCAAGCGACTTTGAGAAACTAGAGACAGGTGCTCAAAATTGGACACAAGCCCTGATGGCAGTGTATCTTGCCATGTACGAAGAGGTGGAAGTGAGTCAAGCCTCCGTTTCACACATGCTCAAGCGAGCAGGCATCAAGTGGAAAAGAGCCAAAGCACGTATCAAGTCACCCGACCCACTCTATGTCGTTAAGCGGCAGCGGGTTGAAGCACTGAAAGAAAAAGCACAAAACAACAGCCTCACCTCTGGAGAAGCAACGCGCCCTCCACCCGATGGCGCAAAACCTGCGCTACTTTTTTACCTAGACAGCACAGACCTGCATTGGTGTCCAGAGATTGGTCACACCTACTCGCCGCAAGGCAGGCAATTGAAAGTCGATACGCCCGGACTTGAAAATCCCTGGCTGGCTTTGTTTGGTTCATTGGCTTTCCCTTCTGGCGAAGGCGTTTACTCCATTCATGCGCACAAACGCCATTTGGAACTCGTCAATCATTTGCAGTTGTTAATGAACACCTATCCACAACATTTTTTATTTGTTGTGTTAGATAATGCTTCGGCCCACACAACGTCCAAAGTGGCACAATTTTGTCAAGACCATGCTGAGCAGCTTGAACTTGTGTTTTTACCCACCTATTCGCCTCATCTCAATTTGATTGAGCGTTTATGGCGGGTCATGCGCCATCAGGTCACAAGAAACAAGTTTTATGACTCTGTTACTGCCTTGGCCGAAGCGGTAGTTAATTGGTTTGAACTGTACCCGATTGCTCGGTTTAGTTCCCTTCTTGGGCTTGATGATTCTCAACTTCAATTTGTGTAAGAACCTTTTTTATAATGACTTAATAGAGGGTGTGATGAAAAGTTGTGTAATGGCAGGTAGCAGCAGAAAATGGGGGGATGAAAAAAGAACTCGATGAAATGCTCAACAGATTGAACCAGTGGGAAGCAGCAAACAGAGATGCAGATTTGACACAGATGGAAGAAGCGATTGACGCTGAGTTAGCCGGTATTCGGCAGCAATTGCTCGAACAAATGGCTAGAGAAGGGGAGAACCCGGAAGCCAGGGTGGTATGTCCAAATTGTGACCAGACCATGATGAAAAATGGGCAGAAAAAGCGAATCTTACGAACCAAAAATGGCGATAAGGTGACAATTGTTAGGGAGCAAATGAGGTGTCATGAATGTGGCATGACGCTTTTTCCCCCTGGATGAAAAACTGGGCTTGATGCGAGGGGCCTACACGCCCCAAGTGCAAGAAGCTGTGGCAAGATTAGGGAGCCGGTTACCCTATTCAGAAGCTCAAGAAGAGTTAGCAATGATGTGGGGCATCGATATCTCAGTGGGCAGCGTTCGCGAAATCACCATGCGCGCCGGGCGCATCGCCGACCACCTGATTGAAAAAGAAATGAAACGGCTGCAAAAAGAAGCACCCACCGCCAAGGCAGCCCCCAAACAGCTCCTGTTGAGTGTCGATGGGGCGATGGTGCAGCTGAAAAATGGGGAGTGGCGCGAGATAAAGACAGTGGCGTTCGGTGAATTCGAGACAAAATGGGACCTCAAGCGCCAGGAAGTGGTGACCCGGACAGAAAAGGTGAGTTACTTTTCGAGTGCAGATAAGGCAGAACAGTTTAGCGACAAGGCGATTGTAGAGTGGCATCGACGGGGTGGGGAGCATGCGGAAAAGGTTGTTGCGGTTAATGATGGCGCTGTCTGGATACAGGCCTTTATCGACTACCACTGCCCAACCGCGACACGGGTGATTAATTTTGCCCATGCCCAAGGGTATGTAGCCATGGTCGGCAAAGCCCTCTATGGGGCAGAAAGTGACCGTTTCCAACAATGGTATCCCAAAATGTCTAAACAGTTAGGCACCAAAGCGCCGCAACGGACGCTGAATGAGTTGCGTTTCCTCTGGACGCAAAACCAAACCCACCCAGCAGCTGATGAAATGGAAGCCGCCATCCGTTATCTTGAGCGGCGTCAAACGATGATTGATTATCCGCATTTCAGGAAAAACGGGATTCCCATTGGGTCCGGGATGGTGGAGTCTGGGCATAAGGTGGTGATGCAACGGCGGATGAAACAGGCAGGGATGCGCTGGGCCGCTGAAAGTCTCAATCCCATGCTGGCCTTGCGTATGGCCATCTGTAACCAGCGCTGGTCTGCTTCTTGGCAAGCGATTCAGGCCCATTATCTGACTACAAAACAGGCGAGTCGTCTGCTGCCAAAGGCAGAAACCCCTCCATCTCAGCGTGTGACGGAAGCAGATGTTGAGAATTTAGAAAAGCTGGCTGACAAGATACATAGGCGTATCCAAAAGAGACAGCCGTGGCAAGACCATCGGTGGATTTTTCCTCACAGAGCTCGGCCGTTACACAAAATCTAATCACACCCCGTAATAGATTAGAAAGGGCTTCGATAAGAGGGGTTTTATTATCTGGCATTATAATTACCCAATACACACGATCATGAGCATTCATCAAAAGGGAGCAAACTCATGAAAAGAAACTCTTTCTTGGCATTCTTATTCATATTATTGGTAGCCTGTAAAACAGCGGCACCAAGCAATGAAACACCACAAACAGCGATTCAAATACCAAAACCAATTTTAACGCCCACGCAATCCACACAACCACCTACCATCACACCAACTGCGAATTACGCGCAGTATGAAATCGAAAAAGGAATGGAAGAAATAGCTTATTCCTTTCCCATGATTGCCAGTTCAACATCTGCCATACCACTCTGGGAAAAGGTTATGCACCATATATTTGGTATCGAATCTCATTGGGCGATAAATTATAACAGTATCTATTTGGCCAATAATTTAGATATGTCTGATTTAGGAGAATTCAATCAGTTTTATTATGATCACGTCGTAGCCACGGGTACCCATGACGCCTATCTTTCGCTCATCAATAATCAGGCTGAAATAATTCTGGTTGCCAGAAAACCATCCGAAGATGAACTAAATTTAGCCCAAGAAATGGAGATTGAATTAGATGTGCGCCCCGTTGCCCTAGATGCTTTCGTTTTCATGGTCAATCGACAAAACCCAATTGATGATCTTACTACAGATCTAATACGCGCAATTTATTCGGGCGAACTAACAAATTGGCAAGAATTAGGCTGGACAGACAACCCCATTAATGCTTATCAACGAAACGAAAACTCTGGAAGCCAGGAATTAATGAATGACTTTGTCATGCAAGGTACGCCAATGATAGATTCACCAGACATGATTCTAGATTCCATGGGTGGGCCTTTTACAGCTATTGGAGCTGAACCGAACCTTAATCATAGTGGTGATGTTTACGGTATAGGCTACACCGTGCATTTCTATGCGAAGTATATGGTCTCGAATGATAACATAGAATTTATCGGTATTAACGGGATTGAGCCCACCACCTTAACTATTTCAGACAGAAGCTATCCCTTTACTTCAGAGGTATATGTTGTTATCAGAAGTGATGAGGGAGAGGATAGTACTGCAACGCTTTTACGCGATTGGTTGCTTTCAAAAGCTGGCCAAATGGTCGTTTTTTCAAGCGGGTATATTCCCATTGGGGAATATCGCTAAAACTGCGAAAGTATGACAAGATAATTAGTGAAGTTCAGATGCCACATGTCCGTTGAGCGTATCAATCTGCCTACGCCTATTGCCGCTTACCGTTCACTGGTTACCAACTGACACACTGGCAAGCCCCCCCGCTCCGTGTTACCATTTGGGCTATGAATCGACCCACAACATTGCGTAAAAACATCTGGCAGGTTGCGCCCCGCGTGCCCGACCACATTCAAGAAAAATTTAGCCACATTCACCCCGTCATGCTTCAGGTTTTGTACAACCGGGGCATCATCAATCCGGGTGATATTCAGGCGTTTTTGGAAGGGCATTACCTGGAATCAACGGACCCCTTTTTGCTGCCAGACATGGACAAAGCGGTGGCCCGCATTGAGCAGGCCATCGATAACGAGGAAATGATCATCGTTTACGGCGATTTTGATGCGGACGGCGTGACCAGCACCGTGCTGCTGACGCAGGCGCTGCGCGGCTTGGGGGCAGATCGAAATTTGGTACGGCCGTATATCCCCGACCGCGTAGATGAAGGGTACGGCCTCAACGTGGAAGCCCTCACCGAACTCAAAGAAAAAGGCGCCAACCTCGTCATCACCGTCGATTGCGGCATTCGCTCTGTGTTTGAAGTGGAACATGCCAACCAGATTGGTCTGGAGATGATCATCACCGATCATCACAGTTTGGGACCGAAGATGCCGCCGGGAACGGCCGTAATCAACCCCAAGCGCCCCGATTCCGAGTATCCCGACGATATGCTAGCAGGTGTAGGCATCGCCTTTAAGCTGGCGCAGGCGCTCAAGCAATCCCGCCCCGACCGCGCCACGTTCGACGAAGCCGATCTGCTCGATTTGGTCGCTATCGGCACCGTCGCCGATTTGGCTCCACTGCTTAAAGAAAACCGCAAGCTGGTCATCGACGGGCTGAAATCGCTTAACAACTCCAAGCGGGCAGGCATTGCCGCCCTGGCCCGCGCTGCCCGCCTCACCCCCGGCAGCCTCACGGCCGAATCGATCGCCTTTGGCATTGGCCCGCGCATCAACGCCGCTGGTCGATTAGCCCACGCCTACAGCGCCGCCAAGCTGCTGGCCGCCAACAACAGCCTCGACGCCAACCGCTTCGCCGATGAGCTGGACCGGCTGAACCGTCAGCGCCAAAAGCTTACCGCCGAATTGAGTGAGTTGGCGGAAGGCATGGTGGAACCGGATGCTCCCATCCTGATTGCTGCCGACGAAAAGTTTGTCTCCGGCGTGGTGGGACTGGTCGCCAGCCGCCTGGCTGAAAAACATTACCGCCCGGCCATCGTCATGGAGCAGGGCGAAGAAGAAAGTCGGGGTTCCTGCCGCTCGATTGACCAGTTTCATATCACCGACGCGCTGGATGAGGTGGCCGATTTGCTGGTGCGCCACGGTGGCCATGCCCAGGCCGCTGGTTTTACCGTGCGCAACACCAATCTGCCTGAATTTTTGAGCCGCATCACCGCCGTGGCGGAGCGCAAGCTGCAAGATGTGGAGCTGGTTCCCACGCTTTCCATCGACACTGAAATTGCGCTGGAGGATGTGGATTGGGCGCTGTTTGAGCATTTGCAGCAGCTGGAACCAACCGGTGCCGCCAATCCGCAGCCGGTCTTTTTGAGCCGAGGCGTGGAGGTGGTTCACCATCGCGCCGTGGGGCAAAGCGGGGCTCATTTGCAGCTCACGCTCTCTGCCGACAGCCTGAATGGCTACCGTGAAATCGGCGCGATCGCCTTCCGGCAGGGCGAATGGGCTAGCCATCTGCCACAAACAATCGATCTGGTATACAGCATCAGCGTCAACGAGTGGCGCGGCAATCGTAATTTACAGTTGATGGTGCAGGATATACGGCCGTCGCAATTTTAACCCTCACCCCAACCCTCTCCCTGTGAGGGAGAGGGAGCCGTTCCCGCCCCCTTGCAGGGGGAGGGCTAGGGAGGGGGTCCGATTCACAAAAGAAAATCTATGAAAATTCTAGTCACCGGCGCCGCCGGATTCATTGGTAGTAATCTTGCCGAAAAATTAGCCAAACGAGGCGACAGCGTCGTGGGGCTGGACAATTTCAACGACTACTACGACCCCGCCAAAAAGCGGGCCAACGAAACACGCCTGAACGCCTACACCAACTTCCGCATGGTAGAAGAAGATATTCGCCAGCGGCAGGCGATGTTTGATCTATTCGAGGCAGAAAAGTTTGACGCCGTGGCGCATCTGGCGGCGATGGCGGGCGTGCGCAACGCCGTCCTGCATCCGGATTTGTACGTGCAGGTGAACCTGAACGGCACGCAAAATCTGATGGACGCCGCGCGGGCTGCGAACAGCGTGCAAAACTTTGTCATGGCTTCGACTTCGTCGGTGTATGGCAACACCACCCAAATTCCCTTTGTAGAAACGGACCCATGCGATCGCCCGTTGCAGCCTTACGCCGCTGCCAAACGGGCCGCCGAAATGTTGGGGCACGCCTATCACCATCTCTACGGACTGAATTACACGGCCGTTCGCTTCTTCACGGTTTATGGGCCAAACGGCCGTCCCGACATGATGGCTTATCTCGTGGCCGAAAGTGTGGCCAAGGGGAAGGAAATTCCGCTGTACGATGGCGGCCAAATGTACCGCGACTGGACGTTTGTAGAAGATATTACCGATGGCGTGATCGCGGCTCTGGAACGGCCGTTGGGCTACGAAATCATCAATTTGGGCCGAGGTGAACCGACACTGCTAAAAGAATTCGTGCAAAAAATCGAGGCGCTGGGTGGACGACCAGCCAACGTGGTCAACAAACCGCGGCTGGCTGCCGACTTCGTGAAGAATCAGGCGGACATCAGCAAGGCGCGTCGGCTGCTCGACTACAATCCGCAGGTCTCCGTAGATGAAGGGGTACGGCGGTTTTGGGCATGGTATGAAACGGCCGTTTTACACCACAACCACGAGTAAACAGGCAGCATTTACCAAACACCCATTGTCATCCAACTACTTCTCCGCAAAAAATGAGCAAGCAGCAAAAGTCAGGCTCCGCTATCTTGACCCAAATGTTATAATGGGGTCACTTCCATAGAACCCATTGATGGAGCATCATTTGTGAAATTACCGTCGCATAAACTCATCACCACGCAGTCCGATTGGCAACTTTGTTTAGAGGAATTACAGGCAGAATCTCGGCTGGCTATCGATTTGGAAGCCAACAGCATGTACGCGTATCGCGAAGAAATCTGCCTGATTCAAATTACGATTCCCGGAAAAGATTACATCATCGATCCGCTGGGCGTGCCAGATCCAGGTGGTCTGGGGGCCATCATTCAAGATCCGACGGTAGAGAAAGTATTTCACGCGGCAGAATATGATTTGATGCTGCTCAAACGACAGTTTGGCTGGCAGCTGCACAACTTATTCGACACGATGTGGGCCGCCCGCATTTTGGGGTACCAGCGGTATGGTCTGGCCAGCATGTTGGAAACGGTTTTTGGCATTCAGCTTGATAAAAAATACCAAAAATCAAACTGGTGCAGACGGCCGTTATCTCCCGAACAGCTCGTCTATGCCCAACTGGACACCCATCACCTGCTTCAACTGCGCGATCATTTGGAAAAAGAGCTGGAAGCGGCCGGGCGACTGGAAGAAGCAGCTGAAACCTTCGCCGACCAAACGCACGTTAAGCTCAGCAATAATACGTTTGATCCTGACTACGATTTCTGGTCCGTCAGCGGCGCATACGATTTGACGCGGCAGCAGCAGGCTGTGCTTAAAGCGCTGGCCATTTATCGTGATAGGGAAGCGCACGCTCGCAACCGCCCCTTATTCAAGATTTTCCACGACAAAACGCTTATCGAGTTGGCGCAAACCACACCGTCCAGCATTTCGGCGCTGCGGGATGTGTATGGTATGTCTGCTGGACAAACACGCCGATACGGCCGTCAACTGCTCAACACCATCGCCGAAGCCCTCAATGCCCCGTATCCTCCTTTCCCGCCACGGCCCGAACGGCCGCCAGAAGCAGCCATGCACCGCTTTGACAAGCTCCACACCTGGCGCAAAAACAAAGCCAGCAAACGAGGCGTCGAGTCTGACGTCATCATTAGCAAAGATGCGCTGTGGGCCATTGCCCTGAAAAACCCCCAAGATGAAGCAGAACTGGCCCAAATCAAGGAAATCGGCCCCTGGCGGCACAAAACCTATGCCAAAGATATATTGGCAGTTCTGCGAAAACGCTGAAAATTAACAAAAGCAAGGCCACAAATAAAAAGGAGAAAACGATGGAGATCACATTTCATGGTGCGGTCCGTACCGTCACCGGTTCGCAGCATCTTGTAGAAGTGAACGGCTTGAAGATTCTGCTGGATTGCGGGCTGTATCAGGGTTCACGCAAAGAAAGCTACAGCCGCAACCAAAACCTGCCTTTTACAGCCGCCGAAGTTGATATTTTAGTCCTCTCCCATGCCCACATTGATCACAGTGGCAATATTCCCAACCTGGTAAAAAGCGGCTTCACAGGCGATATTATTTGCACCTACGCCACGCGCGATTTATGCGCCATCATGCTACGCGACAGCGCCAAAATTCAGCAGTATGACATTGAGTACGTTAACAAAAAGCGCCAGCGCCAGAACCTGCCCCCACTTGAACCCATCTACACTATTGAAGACGCGGTAGAAAGTTTGAAGAATTTCATTGGAATTGGGTATGAACGGCCGTATAAAATCGCCCCCAACATCACCCTTACCTTCTACGATGCCGGGCACATTCTAGGCTCCGCCATTGTGGCGTTGGACATTACTGACCAGGAAGCCGGTCGCGATATTCGCCTCGTGTTTAGCGGCGATTTGGGCCGCCCCGACCGCCCCATTTTACGCGATCCCACCTTCCTTAAAGAAGCGGATGTGCTGCTCATCGAAAGCACTTACGGCAACCGCTACCACGAGAATATCGACGAAGCAACCGACAAATTAGAGCGAATTGTCAACGAAACCAGCCAACGGGGCGGCAAATTGATTGTGCCCGCTTTTGCCGTAGGACGTACGCAAGAATTGGTATACCGTTTGCATCAACTGGTAGAAAAACGGGACATTTCGCCCAATTTGCCCGTCTATGTAGATAGCCCGCTGGCGGTAGATGCTACCGGCATTTACCGGCTGCACCCCGAAGCCTACGATGAAGAAATGCACCAATTCCTGGCCGAAAATCACCAGGGCGATCCGTTTGGCTTTGAGATGATGCATTACACACGTTCCACGCGCGAATCCAAAGAGCTAAACTTTTTGCGCGAACCGGCCGTTATCATTAGCGCCAGTGGCATGGCCGAGGCAGGTCGCATTTTGCACCACCTCAAGAACAATGTGGAAGATCCGCGCAATACGGTGCTTATTGTCGGCTGGCAGGCGCCGCACACGCTGGGACGGCGCATTGTGGAAAAGCAGTCCAAGATTCGCATTTTCGGCGAGGAGTATTCGCTCAATGCCCAGGTAGAGACCATCAACGGCCTCAGCGCCCACGCTGATCGGGCTGAATTATTAGAATGGACGGGACACTTTGAGAAACGGCCGTCTCACACCTTCATCGTCCATGGTGAAGAAGAAGCCTCACTTGCCTTTGCCGATGCATTGCGCCAGGAGAAGCGATTTGAAAACGTTACCGTACCGCAGCTAGGGCAAAAATTTAAGGTTTAAGGGATTGGCTGCCTATAGTCCAGGATTCCTATGCCCAGCCTGATTGTTTCTCTGTTATAGTGAGATTGTAAACACCACGAATTAGCAAAATAGTCTGAATTGCCTATAAAAATGGGCAAACGGGAGCCAGAAGTGAGTCATTTTACAGACACTCGGTATTGGACAGCAGCCAAATCCTATGAACCAGAACGAAACCTATCTGCTGAAAAATCTGCCAATTCCCAGAGCAAGGATATGAGTATTCAAACGCTGCGACACGAACTGCTACAGCTTAATGCCTGGCCAGAAGCTGGCGATACCTTTTTAGAACTGCTGGAACAAGCCCAGGGATACGGCTCTGTCTTGGTGGCGACTGATTACGATTGGCTGGGACAGGTAGCTGATTCGGCCTATGCAGGCGAGGATATTGGCTCACGCTACCCTTCCATCTTCCAGAAATTACTTACCCATTCTGAACTGCGACACAAGTTTATCCAGATGCTTCAGATTCGGAGTATAGGCGTCTAAAATCTGACAAACAATTGAAATTAAAAAGCACCCGGGCAGTCATTGTCCGGGTGCTTTTTTGTTTCTGCATAAAGTACAAAGTTAGATGACACCCAGTTCTTTACCAACTCGGCCAAATACATCCAGTGCTTGCTCCAAATCATCATGGCTATGCGCGGCGGAGTTCATGACGCGGATGCGCGCTTTGCCCTGGGGCACAGTGGGATAACCGATAGCCATCGCAAACACACCTTCCTCAAACAGCCGCTGGCTGAACTTTTGGGCCAGGGTTGCCTCCCCCAGCATCACGGGCACGATGGGCGTCTGAGTCACACCGGTGTTAAAGCCCATGTTTTGCATCTCTTTTTTGAAGAGGGCAGCATTGCTCCACAGGCGATCCACCAACTCGGTAGATTCTTCCAGCAGTTCGACGGCGGCCAGGCAAGCGGCCGTATCGGGCACAGTGAGCGCACTGGAAAAGAGAAACGGCCGTCCCCGCTGCCGCAGCCAGTCAATGATGGGTTGCTTACCGGCAACCAGGCCGCCCATTACGCCAAACGCTTTGCTGAGCGTGCCCACTTCAACGTCTACGCGGCCATGCAGGCCAAAATGATCCACAATGCCACGGCCACCTTCGCCTAGCACGCCTTCACCGTGAGCGTCATCTACCATCAGCAAAATATCGTGCTCTTCAGCCACTTCGCAAATTTTGTCTAACGGAGCGATGTCGCCATCCATGCTAAACACGCCGTCGGTGACGATGAGACGACGGCCGTATTCGGTCGTCTCGGCAATTTTACGGCGCAGGTCATCGACATCGTTGTGGCTGTAGCGCACAATGGTGGCCCGGCTCAGCCGCGAACCGTCGATAATACTGGCGTGATTCAGTTCATCAGAAAAGATGATGTCTCCCTTGCCCACCAGCGCCGGAATGGTGGCTAAATTGGCCGTAAAGCCGCTTTGCAGGGTAATGCAGGCCTCAGCCCGCTTAAACGCCGCCAGCGTCTCTTCCAGCTGAATATGCAGCGACATGGTGCCCGCAATGGTGCGCACGGCTCCTGGCCCTACACCGTATTGATCAACGGCTTCTTTTACGGCCGTTCGCAGCCGAGGATGATTGGCCAGCCCCAAATAGTTATTGGCACAAAAGTTGAGTAGGGAACGGCCGTCTATCGTTACGTGCCCGTCCATGGGCGATTCGATGGTGCGAATGCGGTTAAACAAGCCGGCCGCTTTTAGCGCGGCAATTTCATCATCAATCCAGGCAATTGCTTTGTCAGTCACAAGAACTCTCCTCGTTTTAGTGGGTAGTTGCTAATGGCTAGTGGCCGTTAAAAGCTAGCCACCAGCCACTATTTACATTTTAGTGGGAAAATCAAAAAAGCTTGTTTCTATGCCAAATTTTTCGGTGAGATGGACACCCAATGCCTGCACGCCAACCGTCTCCGTAGCGTAATGCCCGGCAAAAATGACGTTCATGCCCAAATCGGAGGCGGCCCAGTAATTGGCATGGGAGGTTTCGCCGGTCAAAAAGGTGTCGGCCCCTTGCGCTTTGGCCTCAGCCACCTTGTCTGCGCCAAAGCCAGAGAGGATGGCCAGTCGCTGCACGGTTTTTGGACCGTGTGCCAGCACGTGGGCCTCGGTGTTAAGCTGGCTGTTGACCTGCACCGCCAGTTCATCCAGGCTGGGTTGGGAGGGCACATCGCCGACCACAGCGATAGGCACGTTGGTGGGCGCATACCACCATTCCAGGTTGGTAACGCCAAACATTTTGGCCAGCACCGCATTATTGCCCACTTCTGGATGAGCATCCAGCGGCAGATGGGCGGCGTACAAGTTTAGGCCATGGGACATCATTTGCCGCACGCGCTCGCCCAAAGGCCCGGCGATACGCTCTACCTGCCGCCACAGTACACCGTGGTGCACAAGGAGCATGTCGGCTTGATAGGATACGGCCGTTTCTATAATCACTGGCGACACATCCACAGCCAACGCAATGCGCTTCACCTCTGTGTTGGCCGTCTCTACCTGCAAACCTTGCGGTCCATAATCAGCTATTTCGCCAATGTGCAAATAATCATCTAAATAAGCTACCAATTCAGCTCTATCCATCTCTGCCTCGTTTTTGAAAATTCTCCTGCGCCAAGGCCCGAATACGCGGCAAACCTTGCTCGATCAATTCATCCACCTCGGCCACCATGCGCTCGTACTGCCGCCGCGAACCACCGTACGGATCCCGGACGCTGCCCCGTTTCTCTACCATTTGCCTCAGCGTATAAATTTTGTGTTGGTGCGATGGGTAATCGCGCTGCAAAGTGCGTACATGTTCTGTTTCCATACACAGCACCAAATCCGTTTGCGCCATGCGTTGGTCGGTAACAGGCTGCGAACGATGGGCTTGAATATCTAGCCCCTGCTCTTCCATGAGCAGAACGCTAAACCTCGACGCTGCGTTGCCTTCAACAGCCCAGGTGCCAGCAGAGGTCACAGTCCAACTGGCCAGCCCTGCGGCGTGCAGCTTATCCTGCAATAGCGCTTCGGCAACAGGCGAACGGCAAATATTTGCGGTACATACTACAAGAATGTGGGGTGCTGTCATTGAAAATAGCGGAGAAAAAACAATTGCCCGAAAACGGTTGGTGTGTTTTCGGGCAATTGGTCGTTAATCAGTTAATCCATGTCGGGCTGAAGTAACCCGTAGTTATTGTCACGCCGCCGGTAAAGCACGTTAACGGCTTGCTCATCTGCATTGTAAAAAACAAAGAAATCATGGCCCAACAATTCAATCTGATCGAGCGCTTCGTCTGTGCTCATGGGACGCATAGTGAAATGCTTGGTGCGCACAATTGCCGGGTCATCCGATTCAACGATTTCTTCTTCAAGGGGCAGCGGTTCACCCATAACCAGTTCTTCGCTGCCATTGCCCCCACGCCATTTACGCCGCCGCTTGCCGCGATAACGGCTAATCTGCCGGTACAGCTTGTCTACGACTGCGTCAATGGAGGCAAACATGTCATTGCTGCGTTCCTCAGCCCGCAAAATGGTGCCCCGATTGTCCCGAATGGTGATTTGGGCCACCTGCCGTTCAACCACGTTGCGCGCGTTGGTTTCGGAAAGGTCTACGTGTATTTCAGCCAGATTGGGCATATATCTATCAAGTTTTACTGTCTTTTTTTCCACATAGTTTCGTAATCTAGTGGTAACTTCCATGTTACGGCCGTTAACTGATAGTTCCATTGTCTAATCTCCCTTTTTGTTGGAAAAGAAATTCTGGTTGTTTACACATCTCCATCATATGCGAAATGGTATGATAACTAAAGTGATTAAGTTCATTATAACTGATGCTAAATGGCGATTTCTCTGACAACCTAGATAGCGCGAGCCACACAATAGCCAGAAACAGCCTGCGCGCCGGACGCTATAAGTATGTTGGCCGCAGCTGCCATTGTCGCGCCAGTCGTACACACATCATCAATCAGCAATACATGTTTGCCCACAACGTCTACGTTAGCAGCAAATGCATCCTGTACATTTTTTAGCCGTTCAACGGCCGTTAAGCCCACCTGTGGCGTCGTAAAGCGCGTTCTTGTCAGACCATCTTCCACATACGGCAGCGCCACCAAATTACAGAAGTCGCGGGTAAGCAGCGTAGACTGATTGTACCCTCTTTTGCGTTCCCGTTCCGCATGCAGTGGTATTGGCATCACCAGATCCACGGGCATATGCCACTGCGCCCAGGCGTCAGCCATCAGCTGGGCCAATGGCCTGGAGAGGGCAAAAGCGCCATTGTATTTCAGGTTGTGAATCAACTTGGAGACGGGATGGGCAAACAAAACGGCCGCACGAATTTGGTGGAGGGGTAACGGCCGTTCCTGGCAAACCGAGCAGCGCTCTGTCGGTTTCGTTACAGGCCGGCCGCAACGATTACATAGCGGTGCCTGAACCCATTGCAATTGGGCATGGCAAGTTTCACACAATAATGAACCTGCTTTTTTACAAGCGCCACAGACAGGGGGGAATACAAAATTAAGGAGGGAATCTGCCAGCCCTCTAGCACGGTTACGCCAGGTCAAGGCTGGCAGTTGAGTCTTTTCAGTCAACGACTGCTTGACCTTTTCTAAAAGAGTTGTTAATTGATGGGCCGTATGCAGTATACGACCCATCTAAAAATTAAAACTTCAAACTATATGTTTGGTTTAGCCAGTGATGCCCCCAAGGGAATCGCTGCGCAACATCTGGAATCCGGCAGGACCAAGCAAAACTACAAAGATGGAGGGGAAAATCAGGAACACCATTGGGAACAACATTTTCACTGGTGCTTGCTGGGCTTTCTCTTCCGCTCGCTGACGCCGCCGTACACGCATCTGCTCAGATTGGATACGTAAAATTTTACCAATACCCACACCTAACTGGTCTGCTTGCAAAACGGCCGCAATAAAACTTGTCACATCCGATACATCCATCCGGTCGGACATATCTCGGAGCGATTGACGACGTGATTTGCCAAGCTGCATTTCGTGAATAACGCGACCAAACTCGTTGGCTAGCGGATCATCCCACTTTTCATCCACTTTTTGCATAGCAGCATTAAACGTCAAACCAGCATCCACACAAATCGTCATCAAGTCCAGGGCATCTGGCAGTTTTTTAATGATGGCTTCTTTCCGACGGTCTACCATTGAGCGCAGCAACATAAAGGGCAAATACCAACCCAGAACCGCAGCACCCAGAGTATAGAGCAAGCGTCTATTTAGCTCGGCGCTGCTCAGGCGTGTCATCATCAGAAACACTAAAGCGGCAAAAAAGACCGTAAAAACACCACGTATCACAATGAAATCCGCGGCGCGCATATTTCGGGGATTACCAGCCAGCTCCAAAAGCCGAGTTGTGCTTTCAAGCGTTTTCTGAGGCGTATAGCGAACTAAAAATTCGCTAACACGACGAATCATGGGCACAAACACACGATCCGAGAAGGGCAATGAAAGCTCGATTTCTTCGATAGAGACGATTTCTTCTCTGGCAGCAAATTCATCAATACGCACAGCCAGGGGATCGTCTTCTGAGCGGCGCAAAAGCAAAACGCTACCCACCATCAACAAAATGGCAACCACTACGATAATCAGCAACATTAATGGGGTCATAATTTAATGGTCTCCAGTTATCAAATGAAACGGCCGTTACACTTCAATGTCCACAATCTTGCTAATGGCAAATGCTCCGGCCCCAATCATGATCCCGCTAAAGGCCAGAACAACCCAACCACAGGGGATAACCTGCGGGAAAATCCATGGATCTTCCCGTACCCAAAGTTCAGAAACATATTCTGGATTAATCAAGAAAAGGATAAAACCCAAAACAATGGGCAAAAGACTGATAATCCAGCCTGAGACACGGCCCTGAGCCGTTAAAGTACGAATTTCGCCCTTGATACGAACGCGTTCTCGAATGGTAAAGCTAATGGTGTCTAGCACTTCAGCCAGATTACCACCAACCTCACGCTGAATATTTACGGCCGTAATCACCAAATCCAGGTCCTCGCTCGGCACCCGACGATACATATTTGCCAATGCTTGTTCTACACTCAAACCCAGGCGCACTTCTTGTACCACCCGTTCAAACTCCACCGAAACAGGAGGTGCCAACTCGGTGGCAATTGCTTCCATAGATTGCAAAACGCTATATCCAGAACGAAGTGCATTGACCCACAAATTCAGCGTGTCGCTCAACTGGGCATCAAAAGCCTGCATACGCCGCTTTGCCATTGTCCGTACATACATTCGGGGAATGCGTAGCCCAAAAAATCCGGCAATAACCGCAATTAAAATTGAATTTTGCTGGGGAAGAAAATAGCCAATAATTGCGGCCACCGCACCGGAGATAACAACCAGAGTCACATACTCACTAACACGAAGTTTAGCATCTGCCCTGGAAATACGCTCTCGGATTGGTTCGAAAAAATTCCGCCCCGCTAATGCTTTATCCAATCTGTCAGCGACATCAGGACCATCGGGAGAATCAACACTTTCTGGTAACTCTACAACCGTTGTCGCCCCAACGAACTGTTCTAGACGCTCATCAACTGCTCTTTGACCCCCAGTAGCAGCAATGGCAACACCTGCGCCAAGTATCAGCAACAGGGCGATACCTCCAACGACGAAAATTAATGGAGACATGAGCACGCTCCTTTAAGGTTACAGCAGTCCTAGTTACTAACGACGGCGACTACCAATACCAAAGATTGAAGGCGGCAGCATAATACCCGCCTCCTGAATTTTCCACATGAACTTAGGCCGCAAACCAGTTGGGCGCAAGCGACCAATTACCTTGCCATTTTCAATGTTAGTCTGCTCAAAACGGAAGATTTCTGATGTGGTAATTACATCACCTTCCATACCTTGAATTTCACTAATCGCGGTGACTTTACGGGACCCATCACGCATACGATCCTGATGCACGACAAGATGAATGGCTGAGGCAATTTGCTCACGAATAGCGCGGTGCGGCAAGTCCATACCAGCCATCAACACCATCGTTTCCAAACGGGAAAGCATATCGCGAGGGCTGTTCGCATGGCCGGTTGCCAAGCTACCATCATGACCTGTATTCATCGCCTGCAACATGTCTAACGCTTCACCGCCACGAACCTCACCAACGATGATACGATCAGGGCGCATACGCAAAGAGTTAATCACCAAATCCTGAATGGTGACGGCTCCCCGCCCTTCCACGTTAGCCGTGCGTGATTCCAGTGTAACCACATGGTCCTGGCGCAGTTGCAATTCGGCCGCATTTTCGATGGTTACAATACGCTCATCATCAGGAATAAAGCCAGAAAGAATGTTCAATAGGGTGGTCTTTCCTGAGCCTGTACCACCAGAAATCATAACATTGAGCTTGGAAATGACACAGGCTTTAAGAAACTCTACGGCTTCAACAGTAATACTGCCAAATTCAATAATGTTTTCTACTGTAAAAGGAATCTTGGAGAAAATACGAATGGTTAGTGAGGCACCATTTAGGGAAATAGGCTGAATGACGGCATTCACACGAGAACCATCTGGCAAACGAGCATCTACCATCGGTGATCCTTCATCAATACGGCGTCCCAAAGGTGCCACAATACGATCAATAATACGCAGGAGGTGATCGTTATCTTCAAATGTCACATTAACGCGCTGGATCTTTCCACCGCGTTCAACATATACATTTTTAGGCCCATTCACCATAATTTCTGTAACGCCATCCATGTGCAAAAACTGCTCAAGAGGGCCAAAACCCAAAATTTCGGCCACAATTGCCTCGAACAGACGACGTTTTTCATTACGGGTGAGGACAATGCTTTCTTCGGCCAACATGGATTCAAACATTTCCTGAATCGTCATGCGTACTTCGGCCGTTTGTGTAATGTCCATGCTAGGGTCTAATTCGGCAATCAGTCGCTGCTGGACACGATTTTTCAGGTCAACGTAAGCATCGCGTGATCCCACTGCTGGAGAAGCTCTTTTAACTCTCAGTTCCTGAAGCTTAGATGGCTCTGCTTGGGTTGTTGATTCCTGGTTTCTTTCGATTCGTTTTAAAAGAGACACAATTATCCTCCAGCATTTGGGCTACGACTAAAAAGCCGCCCGAATAGACCTTTTGATTGTTCAGGTTCGGCTTTGGCATTATTCACTGGTGCTTTGCCTTCCATCAACTCCTTAGCAATCTGGTCGGCAATCTTAATTACTGCCAAGCTTATTGCTTTCTTTTGGTGTTCTCCCATTACCAAGGGAACGCCTCTGTTAGAAGCATCGCTTACTGTAATTTCATCATCAGGGACGGTACCATAAATCGGCCGTTTCAATGCCTTGCCTACATCATGAACAGAGATGCCCTTCCCCTGCTTGTTTTTAGCCCGATTTACGACCAACCAAACCTTTTGCATTTCGTATTCCAGACTTTCCGCTAAATCAAAGAAACGACTTACGTTTTTCAAGCTGGACAGATTTTGCTGAGCAAGTAAAACAATACGGTCGGCCACATCCAAAATTGCCAGAGTCTTTTCACTTAAATAAGAAGTTGTATCCACAATAATAAAATCAAAAGACTCTTTCAAGGCTGCTAGCAATTGCTTAATATTTTCTTCAGTAACCACATCCGCCATTTCTGGACGTGGTGGAGCCAATAAAACATTTAGGTTGCTCCGATGCACCTGCGAAATGCTGCTAATAAGATCTTGATCGAGTTCATTACCACGATCGCTTAGATCAGCGATACTGGTCACAGCTTTCATGTTCAGCATAACTGAAACATCACCAAACTGCAGACTCCCATCCACGAGAATCGTTCGTCTGCCTCTTCTGGCCAGAGCCACCGCCAAATTTATAGCAACAGTGGTACATCCCGCTCCACCTTTTGGGCTGTAAACAGCAATGATATTCCCTTCTGGAAGCGACATGGGTTCATCTGATGAAGCGCTGTTAGCTGTTTGTCGAGGTTGGCGCGCGGGCGTTGAAGTGACTGTTGGGCGTTTATCGTGAACCCGGCGAATAGCGGCAACAAGCTCGTCACCACCAAATGGCTTTGTCAAGAAGTCACGAGCCCCAGCCATCATCGCCCGACGGAGATAGTTGGGATCGCTCTGCACAGACATAATGATGATCTGAACAGAAGGTACCGATTCCGAAATTTGCTGGCTTGCGCCAATGCCATCGATACCTGGCATGTTGATATCCATCAAAATTATGTCTGGCTGATGCTCTTTAGCCATTTGTACAGCTTCTTCACCGGTACCGGCCTGGCCGATTACCTCAATGTCTGACTCAAATTGAAGAAGCTTTCGAACATTTTCCCGAGTTTCAGGGAGATCATCTACAATCAGTACGCGAATATTTCCTGCCATTATGTGCCCAGAAGGTGTCTATACTTACAGTTTATTGAATGTTACTAACTTTGTAGAAACTCGTTTATTTTCTCCAGAGAACTTATATAAATGAGGGAATAAGGAGATGGAAACAAATAGAGCTCTACATAATATTATGCCCTAAAGTAGGAATTTAGACCATCATACTATGATCCATAACAATGTCAATAGGGGAATGAATTTATAGAATGCAGGAGACGGGTGATACTAATATAAAAAAATTGAGCCCTATCTTGCAGATAGGGCTCTGGTCTCAAAAAACAAACAAAATATGTCTTAAAATGAATATTGCCAAAAATTAGGCGCTGAGACCATTAACGATGCGGCTAAATACGTTACCAATTTGTGGGCCGAGCAGTGTCAGAATAGCAATAACGACAACAGCCACGAGGACCAATACCAATGCATACTCTACCAAACCCTGACCATCTTCACGGTGTAAGAATAACATCTGTTAAAACCTCCTTTACAGTTTACAGATTCAAATCGCAAATAACGTTACATATTTACGCTTGTAAGCTTAATCTTTTGTGCGACTTACCACAATAGGATTGTGGTACTTAATTTTTGTGTGATGTGGAGAGCGATGTTTTCTGGCTGACTGCTTATTACTAGTATAATAGTCCTAGTACCTTACGCTTAAAATTACTTGAGGAACAATATTCTTAGCGTAACAGGTGCTAGCCGTTAATGTCAAGTGAATTTATATATTTTAGAGGTGTTTTACAGGCTTGCTTCGTCAATGATTGGAATTGAGAATTCTATTCTGGTGCCTTGCCCTATATTACTTTGAATATTTAGTTCACCACCCAACATTTCTGTTCTTTCCCGCAAGGTAGATAAGCCAATGGTTTTTCCATTACCATTAAGGGCATCATCTACGTTGAAACCACTGCCATTATCTTCAACAACGGCCGTTACCTGCTCCGACCCCATATCCACCTGAATCTGGATTTGGGTAGCCTGCGCATGATTCATGGCATTTTGCAGCAGTTCTTGAACGTTCCGGAAAACAGTTACTTCAATATGACTTTCCAAACGGCGCTCTACGCCCGTCACCGTAATGGGGACCGGCACACCATTTTTTTCCTGGAAAGATTCTGCATAACGACGGAGAGTCGGCACAACGCCTAAGTCATCCAACATCATAGGACGCAAATCGAAGATGAAGTCCTTCACATTGCTAAACGTGGAACCAGCAGAACTCTTAAGCGCATTTAACTCTGTGCGGGCACGATCAGGATTTACGTCAAAAAAGCGTTGACAAATTTCGGCTTGAAGAATGAAGTTGCTAATTGAAGAAGCAACACTATCATGCATCTTGCGCACCAACCCTTGACGTACCGCTTCTTCTGTTTGAATAACACGAATAACGTTAGGTTGTTCCATACGGCGACGCCCGCCTGAAGATGACAAAGGCATGGCACCATCCGTCAGCTCCATTATTTTTCTTTGAACTTCAGCAAGGCGTTCCAGGTTTCGCTGGTCGCTTTGCAGCTTTTCCAGCTGGCCGCGCATGGTAAATAAGCGTTGCTGGACATCATTCAATGCCTCGTACGCTTCCTTGATGTCCTCACGGGGCAAGGTTTCAAAGTTAGTCTGAAGTTGGCGTGTATAACTGGTAACCTGTGAGTTACGCTGTGCCAAACGCTCAACTTCAGCTGCACTTTGTTTAATTAAGATATCAATTTCTTTGAGATCTCTTTGGGTTTGCTCGTAATCTTTTTGCGTTTCTTCCAAAAAGGATGCTAGCGAAAACTCATTTTCGATTCCAGCCGTGTTTGCCATGTAAAAATTTCCTTACGTTTAGCAAGCCAGAAAACGTTGTGAGAAATGCACACCCCTTACAGCTTGCTTATAGCTTAACGAGAGCCTTCCAGACGAACCCAACCATGACGCAAAGCATAAACGGCCGCTTGTGTACGGTCATCAACGCGCAATTTACGCAGGATGGCCGTCATATGGTTTTTAACCGTCTGATGACTGATCCCTAGTTTATACGCAATTTCTTTATTGCTCAAGCCCCGGGTAACATGCTCCAAGATTTCCATCTCACGCGGGGAAAGCGGCACAAACAGATCTTCTGAATCGCTAATCAGTGGCCCACTAAAACGGCCGATCCGTTGTTCTACCCAATGCATCAGCTCATCATAAGACATGGTCTTCTCTTCAACATAGTAATTACCCTCACGCACGGTGTGGATAATGTTGATCAAAGCCTCTGGCGTGATGTCTTTGGGACAGTAGGCAGATGCACCGGACCGAATTGCATGGAAAACCTGCTCCGCATCATCGTAGCCAGTGATCATAATCACTTTCACATCGGGCAGTTGGGTTTTAATCTTGCGAGTAACCTGGAGCCCGTTAATCGTGGGCAGGTTGATATCCATCAGAATAACTTCTGGTTTGATTTCATAAGCCATCTCAATGGCCACTTCGCCATCGGCAGCTTCGCCGATAACTTTCATGCGGGAATCGGTTTCCAAAACGTCACGTAATCCCTGGCGGAAAACCGGATGATCGTCAACAATAAGCAGTTGGGTTTGTTCAGTCATGTTTTTACCTCACACTGTAATTTTGATCTGCAAATTATCTTTCTCTTTCAGATTTGCAGCTCTTTACTAAACTCGT
Organism: Ardenticatenaceae bacterium; assembly: GCA_020634565.1. Lineage (GTDB taxonomy): Bacteria > Chloroflexota > Anaerolineae > Promineifilales > Promineifilaceae > Leptofilum. The sequence goes on along the minus strand of JACKBN010000015.1, from coordinate 108,710 downwards.
TTCTCTTAAAAAATCGAACAATGTTGGCTAAAAAGTTGGTGGACTTATAAGAGCAGGAGCAAAATCAGTATAACAGATTTCACCTTTACTAGTACCAGGACTACGGTACCATCAGCTGGTAAACTGTCATATTGTTAAGTCCCTGTTCTTTGGTTAATGCAAACTCTGTAGAAAATATCAGTCTGGTGGATGACTGATTTGCAACTTGAGAATAGGGCCACCCTGGTGCCGTCACTAAATATTGGGCATCACTGTTCAGAATGTAGTGGGCTAAAGCCTCTTCATCCTCTAGCAATGGGATAACTTCGGGTGTAATCAGGCCAGCTAAATCTAATAACGGCCGTTCCGCAAAATATCCAATTGCACCAATATCATGTGAAGCAATCAAGGCCTCGGGCGGGGTGTTGTTTGCCAACCACCCCGCCACGGTGACCATTTCCCCTTCAACGATGGCTACATCTGTTGCAAAAGCAAATGCCCCTTGCAACAGGAAAAACAGCATTATGAATGTAAAAGACAGGCGCGCTACCTGTTGTCCTAGCCACAAGGTACGGTTACTTTCTGACGAATTATATAACAGTACTAGGACCCACCCTGAGAGACCATAAATCACCCAAATGGGCATGATTGGAATGAGATAACGGCCGTGTTGAAACGTTACCGGCAAGCGCCAGGCATAGAGAAAAACGTGCCCTCCCGCCCAAAACAGAGGTAGCAAGTAAAATAGCCGCCGCTGCGTCCAATCGGCCTTAATGGCTTGCCAGGCGGCGATAATAAGACCGGGCAACAGCAACAAATGAGGACTACTAATGCCGCGCCAACCCGAAGATGCCCCACCTAAGCTCAAATACAATAGCTGACTGAATCTTGTGATAAACGGTTGAGCTAAAACGGCCGCATACTCCACCTGCTTGGCATACAAAGTATTGGGCCAGATGGTGCCGCTAGTAGCGTGGTTGAACAAAAAATAAGGGAGCAGAGGAAGAACGGCCGTTCCCCACAAAACCCCGGCCCGCTTCAATCGTGCGGTATTGCTGGCAGGCAGCAACAAAATTCCCGCTGCGATTAACAATAACAAACCGAGCCCATCTGGCCGGATGAGAATAAGCAGCCCGGCAAAAAAGCCCAGCCGCGCCACGTTGCGCAGCGTGACCTCATTGTTGGTCACTAACTCTGCGTACCAGGCAGCCAATTGCAGCCCCAACGCGGCAAAAAAGAGTGTTTCCATGCCGCTTGCAGCCGCCCACAGCAGTGGCCAGGTAAGCACCAACACCATCCCTGCCAGCCAATCTCGCGCCGCTTGGGCAGGCCAAAGCGCCCGCCACAAACGCATCCCACTCCAACCCAACCAGAGCAAACACAAGCCACCAAGCAAGTAGGCCCAAAACAAATAGGGCAAGCCCAGCAAATAACCCAGAGCAAGGAGAAGTGTCCAAAGTGGAGCTGTGGAGCCTGCGCTGCTGACGCCAGGAGTGAATTCAAGACGGCCGTATCGCGCCAAATTCCGCGCATACGTTTGGTGAATCCAGGCATCGTCCAGTGGAAAGCCCAGCTTGTTCTGCGCCGTAATGCCCAAAAAGAGCGCCAGCCCCATGACCGCTGCCAACATCACCCACAATCGCCGATTGCGCCAAAAATTCATAGCCTACTCCACTCTTGCGTAAACAAGTTGTTCATCAAACTGCGCTACCAATTTGTAATTTGCCGCCAGTTCTTGCATAAACCAATCAGGCGGGGCCGGTTCCCGGCGCTCGTCAATGATAATCAGCGCCGTTTGCCGACCAAACAGTGCGCTCAAATTGTGCGTTGCTTCTAAATCATAAGGCCAAATGATGTCCACCGGACTCGGCCTGTTAGCCAGATAATAGAGTTGCACATCCTGCGACCAATAATAAATTTTGTCGGAAGCGGCCGTTTCTCTTTCAACATAATCAGACAGTTCCACAGCACGCACCAGCCGCTCACCAAAAACAGGCCAGCCATCCTCAATGAACTGCGCCAAGCTCACTTCACCCGCCAAATAGCGAAAATAGAAACGATAATAGTTACTATTCTCAATGCCACTAACCAAAAGCGTGACCACAAGCAATCCAGTAAAGACGGCCGTTCCCAGCTTCACTCTCCCCGCCCCACTCAAATCCCGATACAGCTTCCGCAAAAACCAGGCCGCCAACAGCGAAAGCGCCGGCACAATGAGCAAATAATAATGGGCAAACAGCTCTAGTTTTAGCCCAGCTTCAATAAAAGAAAGCAGATACCAAACTGGCAGCAAAAAAAGCAACCCTTTGCGCCACGGCCGTTTCAAAATCAGCAGCAAAAAGCCCGCCAAACTAAACAGCAACAGCGCCGCATTGTTCACCGCTAACGCCCACAACGGCAGCAGCGGATAAAGCAAAATGCGTACCGCTCCAGTTACAACCTCTTCATTTAAACCTGAGGAGCGATCGCTGTACGCGCCAACCAGCGTAAACACTTGCCACAGACGTGTCAAAAGCCCCTGCGCGCCAAAATAAGCGGCAACGGCCGTAATGCCCAGCACAAAGCCCCCACCGCTCCACAAGGCTCGCTGCCAAAACAAGCGTCCCGCGCCAGGCTGTCGCCGCGTTTGCCACCAAACAAGCAACAGACCCACCGCACAGATGGCAACAGGCGAAAGATAGACAGCCTTATACAAAAACGCCGCTGCCGCCAGCAGTCCCACACCTACAAACTGCCAGGCTGGTTTTTGCCGCTTAAGCAAAAAGACTAGCAGCCAAACGGCCGTAATCCGCCACAAATTAGCAAACAGTTCCGTTTCGGCCGTCTGCCCCCACAATTGCAAATGAGCACTAAGAATAGCGTAGAAGAGGGCGGCAAGAACGGCCGTTGCCCGATCATCGGTCAGTTCCAGCGCCAGCCGATACAAAAAGTAAACGGTGGGAATCGTCCACAGCAGCAGGAAAAACTGGATAGCCCAGGCACTGTCGCCAAAAAGAGCCATCGCCGTGGCATAGGTGTAGTAAATCGCGGGCAGGTGATGCCCCGTGTGATGCGTACCGTACAGCGGTTCTCCCGCCAAAATGAGCCGGGCATGATAGGCACGTGCCCCGCCATCATTATCAATGAGCAGGTCCAGGGCGGGAACACGCAGCAAAATGGCAATCAGCAACACGCCAAGCAACCAGAGCCATTGTTTGTTGAAGCGCGCGCTCATGGCACCAACTCGTAAAGCTGGTAACCATCGCGAGCAAACAGCAGCTCTAGGCCGGGCCGACTGGCAGCCTCCACGTACAGATCATTCAGCGGCAGTGGATGATCGGCATCTAGCAACAAGTGGGTAACGCCATAGCGAGCTGCCGCTTCTTGCAAAATAGGAATTGGCTCGTTGGGAATGCTGAGAGAGGGCAGCCCAGTGTGGTAATAAACACTGGGTGCGTTGCCAGCCATGATGACGGCCGTTTCCCCCACCATCTCCCCCACTTCAGCATAAACTTCCGCTTCCAACGTACTGTCCGCCCGCGCATAAAACAAGGTAGCACTGATGACAAAAGCCACAACGACAAACAGTGCAGCAAAGCGCGGCTTCGCTTTTTGCGGTTCCCAATGAGGCAGCTTCGTCGCCATCCAATCAACAGCGTAGCCCAGCCCAGCCGTCGCCAGCACCATGAGCCAGGGCCACAGCGCTACGGAGGAGTGCAGCAGCCCGCCTCGCCCACCCGGCAGCGTAAAAACCAGACTCATGACCAGAAACAGCAGCAGCGCATACCAACTCATCGGCCGCAGAAAAGCGCGCTTTGATTCGTCCCGCCACCATTTCCACCAGCCCCATATAATCAGCGGCGTCAAAAAAACGACCCCACAAACAGCCACAAACGTGCCGCCTGCCAACAACAAGCCATCCAGCTTGGACTGCAAAATATTGCCCCAGCCCCAATCCAGAAAATGTGCCAGGTTGAAGGAACGGCCGTACGCAAACAAATCATCATAAGTTGTCAAAAAGATGGTTTGGGTGCCACTGATGGGCAACGGCCGTCCCCAAACGCGCCAGTTACGGACGAACCAGGGGATCATCACCAGCAGGTAGCCTAAAATTAAATTTACCGCGGAGAGCGCGGAGAAAAGAGAAGAAAAACTCCGCGTTCTCCGTGTCCTCTGCGGTGAAAAAATCCAAATCAACCCACCCACTACCAACAGCAGCGCCCCATCGGCGCGGGTGAGGTGGGCCAGTCCTGCGGTGAGGCCTGCTAAAAACCACCATCTTTTGGCTGGTCGCTGCTGGGTGAAGGCGAGGAAGAGAAGACTCAACCCGCCAGCCCAGGCAAAAGGCACAAAGGTGGATGGCTGGTTGAGAAAGCGTGTGTAAAAACCGCCGGAGATTGTGAGCAGAACGGCCGTCCACACCTGCCATCGTTCGCTAAAAAATTGCAGACTGATCCAGTAGGCCAGCAGCGGCAGCAATCCCGCCAGCAGCCAAAACGGCAGCTGCGCCGCCCAAAAACCATCCCCCAAACTGTAGCCTGCTGCTGCCAGGATGGACGTGAATGGCATCCAGTAGCTGTGGCTGGGCGTGGGTAGCCCCACCGGATCGTCCAGATATTGCCAGATGACCAGCTCGGTGAAGCCATCGCCTGTCGCCAGCCGCTGGCCGTTGGTGGTGTAGTAGTAGGCGTCCATGTAGGTGGGCGTGGGCATTTGCACCGCCCAGACGGCCTGGAACAGCAGGCCAATCAGGGCCAGCCAGAGCCAGTCGGTACGCCGCCAATTAGATGGTTTTGAGGACAAAATCGGTTCCATTAGTGCGTAGATTTTCCCGGAAACTACGAGCAAACGTTGCTAAGAGGAACCAGCTCACAGTTTCCGGGAAAATGAACGTCTCACTCATCATTTCGGACAAACACGCGGGCCAGATCGTCGCTATACACCTCTTGCCAATCGCCGCTGGCTTGCAGAACGGTGGCCAGGGCAGAACTGCGGCGCAGCAGAGCAACGTCCACTGCCATTTCATCGAGAGGCTGCTGCCAGTTTTCCGCCACGCGTGTGGTTTGCAAATAATATCGGAAAAAGTCGTCGCCGTAGAGTTCGGTACGGCCGTCTATAAATACCGGAATGCGCCGCCAGATCAGATAGCCGCCCCAATCGTAAGTGTTGTAGATACGGCCGTCTGCCAACCCCGCTTCCTCCATAAAATCAACCGCCGCGATGGGGAAGGTGCGTTCAAGAGCCGCCTCGTTGCCCGCCAGCCGCGTTTGTAGCCAGACGGCGCCCACCAGCAGCATGAGTAATAGCACCGCGCCGTTGAGCAGCTGCAAAAAGCGGGTCGGCGCGGTTTCATTAGAGGTGCCACTGGCCAACGGGTACAGCCGCGTCTGGCTGAGGGCGCTGAGCAAATGCCGGGCGATAATGGGCGCAGCAGCCACGGCAAACAGCGGAATGTGTCGCGCAGATAGCAGTCCGCCCGCCGCTGGCCCGCCGAACAGCAGCAAATCGGTCCAGGTGACCGGACGGCGAGAGAAAACCAAACTCACCACGCCCAGGGCCATCATTGCGCCAAAAAACCAGAAATAAACCAGATGAAAATCGGGCGAATACCATTCGACGATATTGCTTTGAATGGCATCGCTGCCCAGCGTACCCAGCGGGAACAGCACCAAATCGAGGCCGCGCGGGTTAATGAGCGCGGCCAGCAGAGAAAGCACGGTCACACCTGCGAGCTGGCCAATTTGCGGCCAGGGCAGCGTCGTCTCGTCCGGCTGGGCTAGGCCACGCTGAATCGCCTCGCCGACGACGTACGCGCCGAGCAAGGCGATGCCGGTGAGGTAGCCGGAGTGCATGTTGGCCCAGAGTGCCGTCAGCAGCGGCAAAATCCAAAGCATTCTGGATCGCCAGCCCGCCAGCCGCACGCCGTCCACCACAAACACAAACAGCGCCAAAAACAAAATATTGATCATCTGCGGGCGGACGCCGAGGGGCAGCGCGGCAGTAAAGTAGGCAACAAGGGTGACCAATGCGGCGAGATACGGCCGTCCCGCACATCGTGCATACACCAGCATAAAGGCCATCGCCACAATCGCGGCAAACAGCAGGCTTAACCCGGCCAATCCCGCCAGTTCGTACACCAGCCACATGCCCACATCCGTCAGCCACTGCTGCACAATCCACACGTTTTGCGGCACGGTATAGCTAAATAGATCAAACTGGGGGATCGTCCCCATCTGCCAGATCGCTTCGCCAGTGCGCAAATGCCACCACATGTCCGGGTCCAGCGTCTCGCGCACGGACATGACAAACAGGGCGATGGCCAGAAGATAGGTGAAGAGGCGGCGGGTGGTTAGCATGGGTAATTGGGTAATTGCGTAATTGGGTAATTGGTGGCAAGTGGCAGGTGGCAAGTAGCAGGTACGGTTTGTGAGAGATCACTTGCAACCTGCAACTTGCAACTTGCAACCCGCTCAGTCTCGTATGAAAATTTCGGCAATTTCATCTTCATAAACTTGTGTCCACTCAGGACTGGCAGCGAGAACGGCCGTTAACGGCGTCCCGCGCTCCATCAGCACATAATCCACAGCGTACTCGTCCAACGGCTCTTCCCAGGTGGCGCGCACCTCAAACGTCTCGCGGTAGCGCAGCAAGAACGAATCACCGTACACGTCAGCACGGCCGTCTACAAACACGGGCACGCCACGCCAGATGAGGTAGCCGCCCCAGTTGTAGCTGTTGTAGCCGCGCGCCTCGTCCAGCCCAGACGCTTCCAGATAGTCCACGGCGGCCACCGGGTACTGAGCCGCAATGGCAATTTGGTTGTTGTCGATTTTGGAGATGGTGTAGAGAACGGCCGTTGCCACCGCCACCAGCAAGATCACCCAGTTCAGAACGGCAAACAGCGGCTTAATCACTTGTTTTGGCTGCGGATTTTGTGAAGCGGCAGCAAATCGACTGCTGGCAATCACATCTTGCCAATGGCGCACGATGATCGGCGTGGCCACGATGGCAAACAGCGGAATGTGTCGCGCCGAGAGCAAGCCCGCCGCCCCTGTACCCAACAAAAGCAGCAGCTCGGTGATGGTAGGATGCTTTTTGTTGAAAATCCAACCCAGCGCGCCGAGCGCCAACATCCCGGCAAAGGGCCAAAAATAAGTTTGGTGAAAATCGGGGGAGTGCCATTCCTGGATGTACGCCTGCATCGCGCCACTGCCCAAAGTGAGGAAGGGGTAAATCCACAATTCGATACCGCTGGGATTCACCGCCGCCGCCAAAAAACTGACAATCGTCACGCCAAAAAGCTGGAAAATCACGGGCTGCGGCAAGGTGCGCTCGGTCGGTGTGGCCAGCCAGCGCTGCGCCAAGTCGCCGACAGCGTAAGTTCCTAACAGAACCACGCCCAGCAGGTAGCCGCTATGTAAATTGGCCCAGATCAGCGTCAGCAGCGGCAGCCACCAGAGTGTTCGCGGACGCCATTTACCCTCTTTGACCCGCTCAACAATGAGGACGAAAACGGCCGTTAGCAACAAGTTAAATATCTGCGGGCGCGCGCCCCAAACGATGGCGGAAGTGATAGCGGAGAGGAGAACGATGAAGGCTGCCAGATACGGCCGGCCGTCACAAGCCAGATACAGCAACCAGTAGGTCAAAGCAATCAGCGCTGCAAAAAAGAGAATCAGCCCCGGCAGCCCCCCCGCCAGATAGACCAGCCACATGATTAACTGGGAAAGCCACTCATGCGTCACCCACGCGTTTTGCGGCACGGTAAAGGTAAACACATCTTGGGCCGGGATGCCATTTTGCAAAATGAACTCCCCAGTGCGCAGATGCCACCACATGTCCGGGTCCAGCGTCTCGCGCACGGCCATCGTAAAAAGGGCAATGACAAAAAGGGCCACAAACAAGCGTCTGGTGTTCAAAAAAGCAATTTTAGTCACAAGGAGAAACGGTACTAGGAAACTCTGTCGGAAGATATTACGCAGCGAAATTTTTTGACAAGGTGACAAGGTGAACGGCCGTATTAAAAATTAACCGTTCACCATTCACCATTCACAATTAATTCGGCCGTCTGGCATAAACCGTAAACAGATCACCAAAATTGAGCGGAATGGCCACATGCCCCAGCCGCAGCCCATTCACCACCCAGCTCGTCAGGCGTCCCAACGGGCGGCTAAGCGCCGTAACGCGACTCACTAGGTAATTTAGCCGCAGGTAACGCCCTTCTGCACCCGACCAGGCGACCTCAAAGCCATTTTTCTCCAGCATTTGCCGCAATGTTTTCTGGCTGAAGTAATGGATATGCATATCCATCAACCAGGGCCAGCGCGGCCCCATCAATTTGGCGATCAGGCTGCTAATGTCCATCGTGTGAATCACGACCCAGCCACCGGGCTTGAGCAAATTGTACGCCTTGCCAATTTCGCCCGATGGGTCGGCCACATGCTCGATGACGTCCCACATGGTGACCACATCAAACTGTTTGCCAACCAACTCCGGCGCATCCTGAGTGCCATGAATCACTTGCAGACCTTGTTTCTGCGCCACACTAGAGGCCCACGCGGATGGCTCAACGCCCCACGCTTGCCAACCCGCCTGGCAGGCAGTCTCTACAAACACGCCGATGTACGCACCTACGTCTAGCAAGGAACGGCCGTTGGCCTGCCCCACGCGCTTCTCCATGGCCCGCAGATGTTTTTGGAAGGTGAGCTCACGTCCGGCCCGTTCCTGAACGTAGGTTTCGTCGGTAACGGCCGTATATGCCTCCAAAATCTCATCACCATCCCAGCGCGGATTGGCATACACATGACCACACTGTTTACACACTACAATTTGCGCATGATGCCCATAACCAGGATTGGTACAGGAAAACGCATCGACTTCTAGCTGTTCTTGTGGCTGGATGGTGGACGGAAATCGCACCACATAATCATCCGCGCCGCATAAATTACATTGAACTTCAATCATGATGAGGAAACGGGAACTTCTGGTCGCCTTGGCTCGCCTCCCCGCAGCCGGCGAAACGCCAGCCGCAGCAGCGTATATTGCGCCTTCAAAACTTCCTGGCGTGAAATTTTCGTCTGTCCCTTGCGACGATCTTCAAAAGTGATGGGTACTTCGCCAATTTGCCAGCCACGCCGCTGACACATAAAGAGCATCTCCACCAGGAACGAATAACCACTCGAAAAAATGCGCTCCAGAGGAATAGACTCCAATACTTCGCGCCGGTACAGCCGAAAACCGGCTGTTGCATCTTTTGCTTTTAGCCCTAGCAATGAACGAGCCACAAAGTTTGCGCCCTTGCTCAACAAAACACGCTTCCAGGTGCAGTTGCGCTGGCCACCGCCGGGCACATAACGTGACCCGATAACCACATGCTTCTGCTTGCTCAATTCGATCATGTCGGGAATGTAGCGTGGGTTATGGGAAAAATCGGCATCCATTGTCATGACGCGTTTGGCACCAATACTGAGCGCCTTCTTGAAACCAGCAATATAGGCCGTACCTAAACCCATTTTACCCGGACGATGCACCACTTGAACTCGACCAGGCTGCTTAGTTGCCCAAGCGTCTGCCATCTGACCAGTACCATCTGGCGAATTGTCATCTACAACAATCACACCAACAGCTACTGGCAAAGCCAACAATTGAGAGATAAGATCATCTAAATTATCGGCTTCATTGTAGGTGGGTACGATTACAAAAGTATCTGTCATAATATTTACCTGCCTGAGAATTGCCTTTAAGTCATTAATTAGTGACAATTCCGAAAGCAACGGCCGTTTCTTACGCAAAACACAGTCTATTTGAAGTGACCATTGCCAAAAAACTGGCCGATTGTAACGGTTCCTTTGCCACCAAACAACTATTAATCGCCTACGCTTTATCACTTCATGTCAGGAGTACGCATGACAAAACAGTACAAAGCCATTTTTTTTGATCTAGACGGCACTTTACGCATTCCCACCCCTTCTCCCACACAAGCATTTGTTGATTTTGCCCGCACCCAACAAATTGAGATTGATGAAACGGCCGTACGCCGGGTAAAAATCTGGTCCCATCGCTATTGGGGACAAGATCAACTGTTGCTGGATGAAATGAAACGCCTGGGAGAAGATGCGTTTTGGATCAACTATTCACGCCAGCTTCTGGAAACAGTAGAAGCAACGGAGAATTTAGAAGTGCACGCCCGACGTGTACGAGAATATTTTGGCTCAGACTATCTGCCAGAAGTGACCCTGGCGGAGGGTGCTGTGCAGTTGTTCACTGAATTAAAGGAGGCCGGTTATCTCCTGGGCGTCGTATCCAATCGGACCCGCCCATTCTCCGATGTTTTGGCACAGTTAGAGATTACCGAGTGGTTTGACATGACGCTGGCAGCCGGAGAGATTGGTTGCTGGAAGCCAAACACGGCCATTTTTGACCATGCCCGCTCCTATTTTCCGGATTTGGAGGCAGCGGAATGCATTTATGTGGGGGACAATTACTTTGCCGACGGGCTGGGTGCCAGCAGCGCGGGAATGACGCCAGTGATTTATGATCCAGAGGAGCTATATACAGATTTGCCGTTAATGCGCATTAAAGAACTGCCGGAGGTAACGGCCGTTCTCAACCAAACCGTCTATCACTAAGCGCTATCATCGTTAAAATCGAGGAGGCCGCGCTCCAGCGCTTCTTCCAGCGAAATACCCCGACTGATATCCGCCCCTTCATCTGCGCTGGTGGTGTCCCAAAAAGCGTCCAAATCGGCTGATTCGTCTACCGGGCCTTCTCCACCAGAAAGCAAATCCATCAACTCATCAGGGGCAATGTCCAGATAGTCCGCTGGAACCTCTGCCTCTTCTACAACGGGGGCCGGAGGCGGTTCAGGGGTAGAAACGGCCGTTTCCGGCACTGTCTTCACTGGAGCAGGTGCGGTCGCTGTCTGTGGTTCTACAGCTTTGGGGGTAGCGGCTTGCGGCAGCTCATTTAATGACGGCAGCAGCAGTAACAAATCTTTGATGGCTCGCTGAGTAAATACCCAAATCGTGCCGATACGGCCACGTCGGGCCGCAATGTCGAAAAAGAGCGTCAAAAAGTGACCGCGCCCCACGTTGGCACAATAAAACTCAAAATCCTGGCCCAGATGATATTGCAGTGTAAACGGATCTGTGGCCTTTAGTTCATCTGCCAGCAAGAAACTGTTGCTCAAATTCTCAGCCGTAATGCTAATCAACTTGGGCAAATCAAACTGACGGCCGTCTCCCGCAGAAAACAAAATCTCACCTATGGCTGAAGCCAGCGTAAGATGAACCGCCCCCGTATCCACCCGCAGTGAATCCAGACGACGTTGTAAATCATCAGAAACGGCCGTAGCCGCCGAGGTAGTGGCAAGCGGGGTAGCTTCTGGCAGAGAGGCCGCTTCACCATGAAGAGCGGTGTGTACGGCCGTTAGCACGCTGTCCGTATCCAAAGGCTTCTGGAAGTAGCGGTAAACGCCCAAATCGGCCGCCTCTTTTTTGCCCTGGCTGGAAGAGTACGCCGTAATCATGATCACGGGCACGTCGCGCCCTAACGCTTTTAGTCGGCGCACCAGATCAAAGCCGCTCATGCCCGGCAGACGCACATCGGTAATGAGCAAATCAAACTGAGAACGGCGCAGTTCCAACAAACCCTCTTCTGCTGAAGGCACCGCCAAAACCTCACAATCCTGGTTCGATAGTTCCAGCATCGAGCGCAAAAACTCCAACATCTCAAAATGATCATCAACGACTAAAATCTGCTTTGCATCGGCCATAATTTAATCACAATCCTGTTCGCTTTTGACCATTATAGGGTCTGCCAACAGTTTAAGACAAGTAGACAATCGTCATAATGACGAACCGTTGGCGCATCTTCACGTCATGCAAACGGCCGTCCAACAAAAAAGGCCTGCAAAACAGACCTTTCTTCACCTCAATTTAATCAGCTAGAGCAACTTACACTTCAACCACGCGGGCCTCATCCGGCAAGTTTTCGCGCGTCAGCTTGCTCGCCCCTTTCTCACCTGTTTCCAACAGCCAGCACGCAGCATAATGCTCCTCGCCGTAATCCTTAAAGGGCGGCTCTTCCTGAGAGCATCTGTCGAAGGCCAGCGGGCAGCGCGTGTGAAAACGGCAGCCACTGGGTGGATTCAGCGGGCTAGGCACATCCCCCTCCAAAATAACCCGCTGCCGCTTTAGCGTCGGGTCAGGAATCGGGATGGCAGACATCAACGCCTGCGTATATGGATGCAGCGGATCGCGATACAAATCATCGCGCGAAGCCATCTCCACCATTTTGCCCAGATACATCACGCCCACCCGGTCGCTAAAATGCTCCACCACGCTCAAATTGTGGGCAATAAACAGGTACGTCAGGCCAAAATCTTTTTGCAGCTCGCGCAAAATATTCAGCACCTGGGCCTGAATAGACACATCCAGCGCGGACACAGGCTCATCACAAACGATAAATTTCGGCCGTAGGGCCAGCGCACGCGCAATACCAATGCGCTGCCGCTGCCCACCAGAAAACTCGTGCGGATAGCGCCGGGCATGATCTGCGCGCATTCCCACGCGTGTCAACATTTCCACAACAATGTCGTATCGCTCAGGGGAACTTTTGTCGGTGTGAATGCGCAGCCCCTCAGCAATGCTTTCGCCAATCGGCATGCGCGGATCAAGCGAAGAGTACGGGTCCTGAAAGATGATTTGGACGTTACGGCGCATCTTTTTCAGCTCGTTGGCCGTCAGGTCAAACAGATTTTGCCCATCAAACACCACGCTGCCTGAGGTAGCTGGAATGAGCCGCAAAATGGTACGGCCGATTGTCGTTTTGCCGCAGCCAGATTCGCCAACCAACCCAAAGGTTTCGCCTTCGTAGATGAAAAAGGAGACATCATCAACCGCCTTAACCCAGCCACTTACCCGCTGCAACAGCCCAGACCGCACCGGGAAATATTTCACAATGTTGTTAACTTCAACCAAAACACGCTTTTTTTGTTTGGTGGCGCTGCCATTTTGTTCCTGTTCCGTTGCCATCATGACTCTCCGTGTTTTGTTTTTGCTTCTTCATACAGCCAGCAGCGAACCTTGCGGTTAGAGGTAATTGCCTCTAGCTCTGGCTCGACTTCCGTACATTTTTCCAGTTCGTTTTCGACGCGGGCCAGGCAGCGCGGGGCAAATTTACAGCCCGGTGGCAAATCAATGAGGTTGGGCACAGAGCCAGGAATCGTTACCAATTCTTTGTCTGCCTGCCCCAAAACCGGCGTAGAACCAATAAGAGCGGCCGTATACGGATGTTTGGGCGACTGAAACAACTCGATAATCGGGGCCTCTTCCACCACACGTCCCGCATACATCACCACCACTCGGTCGCACATTTCGGCGACAACCCCTAAATCATGGGTAATCAAGATGATGGAGGTTTCCATTTTGGAGCGCAAATTGCGCATGAGGTCCAAAATTTGGGCCTGGATGGTCACGTCCAGGGCAGTGGTTGGCTCATCGGCAATCAAAAGCTCGGGCACACAGGCCAGCGCCATGGCAATCATTACGCGCTGGGCCATACCGCCAGACATTTCGTGCGGATATGAGTTCACCCGCGATTCCGGCTCGGGGATACCCACCATGCTCAACAGCTGAACGGCTCGCTTTTGCCCTGCTTCCTTACCCAAATCCTGATGAATAGAGAGCACTTCGGAAAGTTGGTCACCAATCTTAAAAACGGGGTTCAGGCAGCTTTGCGGCTGCTGGAAAATCATCGAAATGCGGTTGCCGCGAATCTTTACCATCTGGGATTCAGACAGCTTCAACAGATCTTCGCTATCAAAAACAATCTGCCCTTCAACAATTTTTCCGGGTTGGCCCACCAAACGCATAATGGACAGGGAGGTAACGCTTTTGCCACAGCCAGACTCGCCCACAAGACCCAACACTTCACCCCGCTTAACGTTGATATCAATGCCGTCTACGGCACGAACCACGCCCGCTTCAGTAAAGAACTGAGTTTTTAGGCCCTTAATTTCTAAGATGTTTTGATTATTATTCTGCACGCTTTGCCTCTTCGTTCCTCAATGCGTTTTTCGCCTGCATTGGTTTTGCAGTGGTCATCATTCAGGCAGCTCCTGTGATGAACTCAAAAGTGGGGAAGACATTTTACCAAAGCAAACTTTTAAGTGCCATAAGTGGCACAACCTCGTAACCTCCCTCGTAAGTGAGGCTGTCTACGATGCTGTTGGTAGGTTTATGTTTGTGTGATGGATAGCTGTTTTGGGAGAAACGGCCGTTCCCCATTCACCTTGTTGACATTCAAATTTGTTTCAGGCAATCTCCAGGCGGAGCCGCTTGATGACGATTTGCTCTGAAGAAAGCAGACACATGCAGTCCTTGCATCTCAAAATGTTGCCTGCTCTTACAGCTCACTCGTTGTATCTTTAGAACTCAGAAAATAACACATCAGCAGCCTTGGTAGTTGAATCCGGGTATTTCGTACCCCATATTTCCCCTACCTGCGGGAGGCAAACATATGTTGCAACATCACAACACCTATTCTGCAAAAGCGTGGCTAAAATTGAGCCTGTTTTTGCTTGCCTTTTTCACAATCGGGCAGTTTGGCATTCAACCAGCCAGAGCGGCTACGCACACTGTTTGTAAAACAGGCGGCTGTGAGTTTTCGTCTATCCAGGCAGCCATTAACGGCAGCATCAGCGGCGACGTTCTGACATTTCCCATTAACAAAGAAACCTATGAAGAAAGAATCACGCTCAACAAATCGCTGACTTTTGTGGGACAAACAACCGCGATTAATGCTCAGGCTGGCGGTACGGCCGTAACCATCAACGGCAGCCCCACCGTCATTATGCAAAACATGATCATCCAAAATGGCAGCGGCACCAATGGGGGCGGCATTCTGCTAAACGGCGGTGATCTTACCATCACAAACAGCTCCCTAAACAATAACAATGTTTCTAGCAACGGCGGAGCTTTGTACATCACCAGCGCCAGCAGCACGGTCCAGCTAACCGACGTGACGATGCAGTTGAATACGGCCGTTACCTCCGGCGGTGCTATCTACAACAATGGCACCCTTAACGCCGACGATCTCACCCTCACAGACAACAGCGCTACGGATGGCGGCGGCATCTACAATAACGGCACGGTCTTTGTCGAAAACCAATCAGCAATACAGCGTAACGTTGTCAGCAACTCAGGCGGCGGCGTTTACAATGCAGCCGGACGCAGCTTTACCTTCAACACAAGTGACATGTCCAACAACGAAGCGCAATCGGGTGCCGGCATCTTCAATCAGGGCACGCTGCAAGCCACAAACGTCAATCTGGGCAGTGGTAACGTCGCTGCGCAAAATGGCGGCGGGCTGCATAACAGCGGCACCGCCACGCTCACCAACAGCGCCGTCGTGCAAAATCAGGCAGATGCAGGGGCCGGTGTTTACAATGAAGGTGGGCTCACAGCCAACAACAGCACGTTTAGCCGCAACACGGGCCTAGACAATCAGCACAGTGCCAATGGACCGGGCCTGTATAATCAAAGCGGTACGGCCGTTCTCAACAATGTCACCCTGCACCTCACCTTTGGCACCTCTATTTTTGCCAATGGCGGCACAGTAGAAATTAAAAACAGCATTATTTCTTCCGCGTTAGGAACTTCCGGGCTGACGGTTTGCGGGGGCACCGGTAACTTTGTTTCCCGGGGATATAATCTTTCAAGCGATCAAAGCTGTACGTTTCTTACGCAATCGGGAGATTTACAAGGTGTTGATCCGAACCTCAATGGCATCACCTCCCCAGCAGAAGGAGCCGCTTACCACACGCCCAAGCTCACCAGTCCGGTTGTGGACGCAGGCAACCCGGCCACCCCAGGCAGCGGCGGCAATGCTTGCCTGGCCAGCGACCAGCGAGGGTTAGCACGCCCACAGTCTCAGCGGTGTGATATTGGCGCGGTAGAAATTGTGGTTTACCGATTGTATATGCCTTCTGTAACCAAATAGAGGGGCTTAGCTTTTCAAACGAAGCAATTTATCGGCTGCTTTGATGGCCTGATTGACGGTGACGCCTTCTTCCCAGGTGAACGGCCGTACATCCTGTCCCTGCCACAAGGTAATCACCCGCTCACTATTTGGGGCGTAGGGGGCCGAGAGGGCCGGGTTGCTGGGACCAAAGATGGCCAGCGTGGGGCAGCCCACAGCTGCCGCGATGTGCGTGGGGCCTGTGTCATTGCCCACATACAAATTTGCAATCTCTGCCAGAGCACCTAGCTCGCCCAATGTCACGCGCCCGGCCCAGTTGCCACAGCGTGCCGAAGTCATGCCATCAATCGCAGTAGCCAAGGCCTGATCGTGTCGGCTGCCCACGATCAAAATGCGTGCATCGTGCTGACGAGCCAAATGATTGATTAGCAGCACAAATCGTTCGCTAGGCCAGCGTTTCAACGGGTCTTCGTACAATGACCCTTCTCCACCACCAGGGTGAATTACCACCAGCGGTACATCCCCCAACCATTCCAACTCATCAATCAGGCGTTGGGTAACGGCCGTACGGTCATCATCTGCCGGGTAATAAGCCATTGGCGGACGTTCGCCAGGGGGCAGATCAATATCACACACTTCAGCCAGCGAAAGATAAATATCCGTGGCGTGCTGCTGCCCGGTGCGCACCGGAGCCACCAGCGTTTGGGCAAAGCCGCGCCCGCCAGAAGCCACGCCGATGCGCTGCGGAATGCCTGCCTGCCACGCCACCCAGGAGAGCAAGCTGGAGCGTCCCAAAATAAAACAGGTGTCATAGCCACCCTGCCGCAGCTGCCCAGACACAGCGCGCAGTTCCGAAAAAGACATCGGCGCAATGCCCAAATCACCCGTGGGCAAAAGCTCGGTGATGTGTGGATTTTTGGCAATGGCGGGTCTGGCCCATTCGCTCACGGCCCAATCAAACTGTGTTTCTGGGAAAGCATTGGTTAATACGGAGAGCAGCGGCGTAGCCAGCATCACCTGACTGAGGCAGCAAGGGTGCAAAATGAGGGCTTTTTGTGGTGGCGTAAACGGCCGTCTGACAAGGCGAAAAGGCAAGCTGAGCAGTCGGGCAGCGGTGGCGGTAAAAAAAGTCTCTCGGGGCATAAGCTGGATTGAGAACCGCTCCGTCTAAAGGGGCAGTTTTCACTCTCCTACGGTAATAAATGCTTGAATTTGTTCAAATTTGGCCGGACCAATACCAGAGACGCTCATGATTTCGTCAATGGTAGCAAAGGGTCCGTTGGTCTCGCGGTATTCGACAATCTTTTCGGCGGTGCTAGGACCAATCCCTGGCAATGTGTCCAGCTCGGCCACGTCGGCACTGTTTATGTTAACTAAACCACCAGTGCTGCCGCCCTCTTCTGCGGGAGCATTCCCGATGTCGATACCCTCGGAACGAACCACGGGATTAGCCACGACCGGTGGCCCTTGTACGGCCGTTTCAGCCACGGTAGGCACATAAATTTGCATACCATCCTGCAAGGGCAGTGCCAGATTCACAACGGCCGTATCCGCTTCTTCGGTAAAACCGCCAGCCTGTTCAATCGCTTGCTGCATAATGCTGCCGGGAGCCAATTCATACAC
Source organism: Ardenticatenaceae bacterium (assembly GCA_020634565.1). Taxonomy (GTDB): domain Bacteria; phylum Chloroflexota; class Anaerolineae; order Promineifilales; family Promineifilaceae; genus Leptofilum. Next base: position 91,148 of record JACKBN010000015.1, on the reverse strand, counting down.
CGCGGGTACAGTCACGGCTCCGCTCACAAAGACACGCAGTGGGCCAGGGGTAGCAGTCGGATCAGGTACGGCCGTTGGCGCTGGTGGCTGAATGAGTATGGGTGCCGGCTGCACACGTCCGGCCAACGCCACGCCCCCTGCTCCCAGAATCACCCCCACAAACAACACAATCAGATAAGAAAGCAAATTATTCTTGTTAAACACAATCCATCCCCAACTGATAACGGCCGTTTCGGCCCAATCTGAATTTGAATAACGCTTACTGGTTGAGCGGTATTTTACACAGAGAGGCACCTGACACAAAATGAGAGCTGTAGCCAAAGTTGCGTGGTTACCCCTTCTTGCGATAAAAAGGACGTAGAGCAGCAATTTGTGTCAACACAGGCAAAATCGTGTCCAATCAAGAAGATTGTCTGATTTTTTACGGAGAATAAAATGAGCGATACACCAGATCCGAATCCTAACCCAACCCCACAACCACAACCCGGGCAAAAGCGCATTGCAATTGATATCCCCAAAGAGCTAGCGGCCGTTTACGCCAACCTGGCCTTCATTAGCCATACACCGGGGGAAATTGTGCTCGATTTTGCTCAGGTTTTACCACGCACGCCTCGTGGTCGCGTGCTGTCCCGGGTGATCATGTCCCCGATGCATGCCAAAATGCTGCAAAACGCGCTGGCACAAAACATTGCCAACTATGAGCGTCAGTTTGGCGAAATTCGGCTGCCATCTAGCCTGGCCGAACAATTCTTCCGTTTTCCGCAGCAAGGGGGCGATAAAGACGACGATTCTGAATAAGATTTGATGAGCTGGCAGGCAAAAAACCTGCCAGCTTGTTACGCTCGTGTCCAGAGGGAAACTGTTTCAATGTGAAATGTTTGCGGCCGACCATCAATCGGCTGCACTTCTACCAGACGATAGCCTGCTTTGGCCAGCGAACGGCCGTCTCGCGCCAGCGTCGCCACATCGGAACTCACGTAGATAAATTGGGTTGGTTGGGCTTTGGTAACGGCCGTTACCGCCTTGCGAGACAAGCCAGCAGCAGGGGGATTTGCCACCATCACCTCCACACCTTCGGGCATCAGGGGCAGCACATCTTCAACTGCCCCTTCAAACACACTCACATTGTCCAACTCATCCAGATTCACGGTCAGATCGGCCACAGCATCTGGATTGCGCTCCACGGCCACAATTTCAGCCGCTTGTTCCGCCAAAAACGCGGTGAGCAGCCCCGCCCCACTGTACAGTTCGATGACATTTTCCTCGCCCGTCAGCGCGGCAAACCGCAGCACGGTTTCTACCACCAGCGCGGCCGCCGTTGGGCTCAGCGCCATTTCCACCCCAGGCGACACGCGAAAATCACGGCCGTTTATCTGCTGCACGGAATAGAAATCGCCGACGAGGGAAGCGGCCGTTTTATCCGGCAGCACGATGGCTATAGACACGGGAAAGTCAGCTTCCAGCTCTGGCGGTTCCACGCCATCCACCTCGATGGCCGCCAACAGCGCCTCATCATCACCAATCCGCAGCGAAAGTTTGCGCAAGCCCGGCAAATCCAGCTCAATATCTTGCAGCAGCGCCACCAATTCCGGCCGTGAGATAGGGCATTCTTCAATGGCAATCACTTCTCGCTTCACAGGCGACCAATAACCGAGACGGCCGTTCCCCGCCGGACTCAGCACCATTTCCACCTGATAAGCCCACGGTTCAGGATTCGGCCGTACCGGCTGCACATTAGCCGACTTAAAGCCCCCTAGCCGCGCCAATTGATCCCGCACCACATTTTCTTTGGCCGCCAGCTGCGCCTCATAAGACATATGCTGAAAATGACAGTTGCCGCACACCGCAAAGTGTTGGCAACGCGGCGTCACCCGCTCTGGAGAAGGTTGCAACACTTGCAGCAGTTCAGCTTGAGCATAACTGTTCTTCTGCGACACAACCTGTACCCGCACTTTTTCGCCAGGGATGGCCAACGGCACAAAAATTGTACGCCCCCGGCTAGCGCGCCCAATTGCCGAGCCACCGTGAGCCATTTCCGTAATATCTAACGTGATCTTTTCCATGAACTGAATCTATACTCGTGAAGCAATGACCATCGTAAAGGTCGCAATAAACCAATGAATTAACCAGGGGTAGATGAAAGATTCGGACTGCCAGGCGATAAAACCAAAGCCTGCCCCACCAAAAATAGTGCTAAGTGTCTCCACTTCCGGTTTACCAAGATGCATAAAAGCAAATGGCACCGCCTGCAAAAAGATGGCAGCGCCCGGCCCAAAGGCGCGCGCCAGGGCAAACAACATCAGCCCACGCCACATAAACTCCCAACCCAGCATCTCGACCCCGTTCAAGAAAATAACGCGCCCCACAGATTGTTGGCCAGTGCGATCAGCATAATACGCCTGCATTCCGGGCTGCTGAGCCAAATAATACAAAATAATGGCCATCGCCGTGCAGGCCCCTAACGTCCAGGCCAAGCCAATCTGCCAGTTCCCCAGCTTAAATCCGTATTCGGCTGGTGACTCGCGCAAAACCAACCAGATCACCAGCATCGGAATCACCAAATACCAGATCACCCGATCATACGCTTTGGTGCTGGTGAACTTGTGTCCGTAATAATCCAGCATCGGCACCACAGTCGCCAAAATGATGAGAAAGGTGATTTTTAGATCAAACTGCACGCCACCAATTGTCACAACTATTCTCCTAAAAACTGCCATCGTCATACATTGTTGGATAATCGCCTAAGTTAAAAGTTGTTAAACTCTGGCGGCTGATTATAACAAAAAAAGCCCGACCATAAGGCCGGGCTCTCAATTATGATTTAATTGTCGAAACGATTGTTAAGCGGGGGCGGGAGCTCCAAGCATTTCGCCCAAGACGCGCTCAATGGCCATGGTGTGGCTGCAATAGCCACGGGTATGGAAGAAGCTGCAATCACAATTCCACTGACCTGACTCATAAGTGATGTGGTGCATACCACCACTGTCTCCCTCAAGACGAACACTAAAAGAATCAAAATTGAACCGTTCGGGCTCCTGTGCATAGAACTTTGATTTCTCAATCTTTCCAATCATTCCATAGTCCATAATTTTTTATGCTCCTCTCTGCATGATTAAGGTTCAAGGGATTTAAACAAAAAACGCACGCAAAATGCGTGCGTCGTAAGCTAATTTTTTGGTGCTGCGGCCGATGATTGTGTCACTTTATCATCCATGTTCCAAGTATAACCGACAAACAAGCGATGTCAATGGACCCAAAATGACGATTTACCTATTTTTAAGTTTCCAATGGGGAACACAAGTTATTACGTGGCAGCTTGCGGAATGGTGAATTGGAAGGAGGTCCCTTCACCCACTTTACTCTCTACCCAGATTTCCCCACCATGCAGTTCAATAATACCTTTGGTAATGGAAAGTCCCAGGCCGGTGCCCTTGGCCTGCCGAATGTTGGGATCTTCTGAGCGGAAGAACTTGGTAAACAGTTTTTCTAAATCGGTGGGTGAAATGCCGTAGCCGCTGTCTTTTACCTGGCACCAAACCATCGGCCTGGCCTCGTCAGAATCTTCTGAGGTGACCATGCGGCTCATAAATGAGAGAGTTACATCGGTATCGGGCGGGGAGTATTTGCAGGCGTTGCTGAGCAAGTTGGTAAGCACCTGCACCATGCGCCCTTTGTCGGCGATGACAAGGGGCAGCTCTTCGGGCAATTCCAGGTGAATGCGAATCTCTTTGTCGTCACACAACCCTTTGACAGTTTGCATGGTTTCGTTCACTACGTTGACAAATGAGGTGGGTGACAGTTCGATGTGCAGCTGACCCGTTTCGATGCGGGAAATGTCAGTGAGGTCTTGAATTTGCTGACTCATGCGCCGAATATTGGCAGCCATAATCTCCAAAAAGTTATGCTGCTGCTCGGAGAGTTCGCCAGTCATACCGGAAAGGAGCAGGTCTGTGTAGCCACGCAGGGAGGTCATGGGCGTTTTGAGTTCGTGGGAGACCATGGAGACAAATTCGGATTTGGCCTGGTTGGCCTCATTTACTTTTTCGTAGAGGATGGCGTTGGCGATGGCAGCGGCGGCGTGGTTGGTGATGCGTACGGCCGTTTCCACGTCCAATGGTGAATATTTGTCTATCACGTCACTTTCAATGGCAATCACCCCAATCAATTGTTGCTTATTGATAAAAGGTAATGTCATTTGGGAATGCGTATTAAAGTGAGCCGTGACGTAATTGGGCTCTTCATGAACATTGGCCGCGTAATGCGGCCGTTGAGTCTGAATGACCTGCCCAATAAGACCCGTATGTGACGAGAACTTCTTCTTGTCCGGCAGCGCTTCATCCTGATCGTAGCCACGCGTGACCCGGCGGAAAATTTCGCCTTCTTCATTCACCAGCACAATGGCCCCAGCCACACCCTGATAAATGCTCAGCATGCGATCCAACGTAAGATTCAACACATGCTCTAAATCGAGCGTGGTGCTTAAATCGCGATCCAGCTGTTGAAGCAAGAACAGCTCGTCCACGCTTTTTTGCAGTGCGTCATCCGTTTGTGCCAGCAGGCGGGCATTTTCCATAGCCACCACAGCTTGCCCGGCAAAAGCCATGAGCAAGCTCTGATCTTCACGGCTGAACTCCGCTTTGTTCTTTTTATTGATGACCTGAAGCACGCCCATAACTGCGTTTTGGCGCACCAAGGGCACGGTGAGAATCGATTGCGATTTGAAGGCCGTGCGAGCATCGACGCCCGAGAACCAGCGATCATCTTCCTGGACCTGGTTGACTAAAATGGGGCGGCCCGTTTGTGCGGCCGTTCCGGCCAAACCCGCGCCCAACGGCAAACGACGACCAACCAATCCGTCGCTGGCTGGACCGCGCGCCACCCGAAATTCCAGTTCACCATCTGCCTCGCGGGAGATCATGAAGGTGCCCGCTTCAGTATCCAGCAGCTCCATTGCCTTGTCCAGAATCAGCTCTAGCAACGGGTCCAAATCTTTGGTGGAAGCCAACGAAAAGGTGACTTCGTTCATGATTTCCAGCTGCTCGGCACGTTCCTGCAAACGAGCATTGGTTTCAATACGCTCCAAAGCGGTAGCAGTACGATCGGCAAAAACGGTAAATAACTGCTGCTGCCGGGCACGAATCTTCTGTGTGGGATCGCGGTAGAAGGTGTGAATAGCCCCGATAGTATCGGCCCCGGCATTTAGAGGAGCAGCAATCCAGGAACGGCCGTGTTCATCTTCCTTCACCACCATCTGGCCCAAATTGATCACCTGATGAATGGTGGGGTCCGTGACGACATGCTCCGGGCCCTCCTTTTCTTCGTACCGCTCGCCTTCTTCCAGGTAGAAAATGGTGTAAATTTGCTTTGTTGCCTTATCTCGCATGGAGATGAAAAAATCGTCAATGTCCAACAGGCGCTGGAAATTAGTGAAGACCAGTTCAAGCAAAATATCAAAATCAATCGTGTAGTTCAGGGCCTGGGAAAACTGGCTCAGCATGTCCAGTTCCGAAACGCGCGTTTCCAGCCGTCGAATGACATTGGCGCGTTCCAAACCAATAAGCGATTGATCAACCAGAGAGCTAATGTAGTTAATCTCAGCCTGGCGGTAGTGCTGTCGATTTTGTTTGGGCGAAAGGGACAGCCAGCCTAACAGTTCACGTCCATTGTTAATCGGCACCAAAACGGCCGCATTTAGCGCCTGCACCGTTGAGGTTTGTTTGGTCAATGGCTCTGGCCAGGCGCGCTCCTCGGTGAGATCAATCGGCCCCTGGGTTTCGCGCATGTAGGTCACCAGCGGTGATTCCATGCTGAGTTTTTCAGGAGCGCCATTTTCATAGCTGCTGTAATAGTTCATCTGGGCATCCGGTAAAAAGAGATGAGGCGTTGCCTCTGGCACACCGGATGAAACGTATTTCAGTAAATTTTTGGCGACCTGATCGGTATTTACGGCCGTTGTTAATTCCCGGTTATAGCCCCGCAGCAGCTTGTCCAAAGCCACCGGTTGGGAGAAAAAGAGCTGATCAATGGCGCCTTGCAGTCGGGTGCGTAAGGGATTAAAGAGCAGCACCAACAGCACCACCAAAATAGAGAGCACCACCGGATTTTCTGTGGCCGCACCGACGGTATTGGTCAGACCCACCGTGACCAGCACAAAAGCTACCAGCAGCAGCCCGGTCATCAACGTGTAAGAAAGGGAGCGGCGCAGCACCAGGTCAAAATCGAGCAGGCGGTAGCGAATAATGGTGTAGGCAATGGCAAACGGAAACGCCACCAACGGGGGCAAGTAAAAGGCCGAGGGCAGCCAGGCCACATCAACCATTTGTGAAGCAGGAATAAAAAAGATAAACAGGGGGGTAAAGGCAAAGAGGCTGCCAAATAAAATGATGCGCGCCTGCTGGCGAACTAACGGCGAAGGCGACCAGTTGCCCCGATAAGCCATCATCAGCACCGAAATCAAAATCGCCAGGCCGTTGAGAAAAAACAGGGTACGCCAGGGAATCGCATAATGCCAGGCATTGGCCGAATCATACAGCCAAAGCTGTGCCCAAATCCCCGCCATTAACCCTGGCAGCAAGGTCAGCCAACGGCCGTGTGGGTATTTGTCTACGAAGCTCATTTTGTGGGGGAAAACGGCCGTTAACCAAATGCAAAATCCCGGCGTCAATGACAAAGCCAGCAGCCAAACCCGGGCATACTCATGGGTGGTGAGCATATTAAACAGGCCGCCCACTGCTAACACAGCAAAAATCATAAACAGGGCAAAAATTTGCGCCGCTTCCGCTTTCGGCCGCATAGCAAACGTCCAGGCCCCAATGACAAACATCACCAGGCCAGTCAGGTAAAACAAGCCAAACTGGTTCCACAAAGCGAGGTTGGTTAGCGGAATAACGGGCAGTTCAATAATGCGTTCAGGTTCTGGATAAGCAGGCTCGATGTCCGTACCAGCGGGCGGCTGCATCAAGGTAAGCCGGACAACGTCACCCACCGCATTGCCGGCCAGCGCTTCATAGAAGGCATCAATTGTGGCGACTGGCTGCCCATTAACGGCCGTTATGCGATCTGGGTAGCCTAACAGCGGTGTATCACCCTGCGTGGGCCACTCCGATTCACCCGAATCATTTACAACCAAATTGGGATCAACGAAGAAACCAAGAAAGGGCGTTTGCGCCCAACGCAAGGCAGAAAAAGGCAGGAGAAGGTAAATGATGCCACTCAAAACCAGCAGCAACCCCACCATACCGACCCGAAGTTGGCTATATCTTTCTGCTGTCACAAATAGAAAACCTGCCGAAAATCGTAAAGCGCAGCTAGCTAAAATGGGGTTTGGAACAGAACCGAGTTGATAATGCGCGCCACGCCTGTTTGTTATTGATTAGTGCATAAGTCAACTTTGTTGTTACACATACATCGCATCTACGCTATGGTTGAACACGGATGCTTGATAATAATAAGCGATCATCAATGTAGTGTCCATCCTCGGCTACAATATTCTGGGGTGCTTTTGTCACGGCGTCAATTAAAGCAACGTGAATACTGTAAGAACCGGGCGGCAGGGTGGGGTCCAGAGGCACAATATGAGGATCTGCCACAATTTGGCCCGCTTGCCAGTTGCTGGTGGGGGCAGAACGCGGCGGGGAAACGGCCGTTGCCAACTTAGGCATCCAATCTGCACAGGGCAGCTCACACAACGACACTTCCACCAAATAATCCGGCGGCGCCTCACGCAGCGCTTCCCAGTACAGCGTTATCTCCAGCGAATCACCTGGAGCCAGCACGCGCTGATTGTATTCATAACCAGTCAGGCGCAAATCATCGAAGAAGTTTTGGTTCAGTAAATTGGGGAACGTTTGGCCGTCGCTGCGCCAGTTGTCTACCTCAGCAATAGTGATGTCATCCAAAGGCAGCGCATCGCCTAAAAAGGTCCCATCCTCGGCAGCAATGCCCAGCCGGTAGCTGTTCTCACCCGGCGCATAGAGGCCAATCGAGAGTGCAGCCGTGGCGGGTGTATACATCGTCTCACTGGCATGCAGCTTAATGGTGTCCACAAAACGGTCGCCCGGCTGCCATTGGCTGCTGGGGAAATTACCCAAACCAGGGTGCGTATCCCGTTGGGCAATCAAGGTGCCCGTTTCCTCATCAATCAGATGCACAAAAAGCAAAAAGTTGCCGGGGGGCTGACCAATCACTTCCCAGTACAAGTCGAGGGTAATGTAACCACCGGGCTGGAGCGTCGTGTCATCCAGTTCGTAACCACGCAGGATGGCAAAACTGTCGAACTGGGAGTTAGTGGGATTGGGAACGGCCGTATCCGCATCAAACGACACTGGTCGGGCAAACGCTGCCGCCAAATAGCCAAAAATAGCCACGACGGTCAGCACCGCCATGCCCACATTCACCACCACGGCCAAAACGGCCGCAGGTTTTGTGCTGCCCAATAAATCCACCCAAGCGGCCAGTCCATAAAAAGTAAGCAGCGCCAAAGCAGGCAGCGCCGGAAAGAAAAAGCGCCCCATCGCCCCAGCCGGGCTGACTAGCAGGTAGTTGAACACAACTGCAAAGAGCAGAGCGACGTCGAGGGTGAGTAGAAGTAAGGGGAAGATTGACCCCCACCCTGACCCTCCCCCTGAGAGGGGGAGGGGATTTGCCCCTCTCTCCCTTGAGGGAGAGGGCTGGGGTGAGGGTGAAAATGGCAAAAACCGCAGCACCAGCCCCAGCAAACCCACTCCCACCAACCAGCGCAGGCCAATGTAAATACTATCCGGCAGGGGAACCTGGCCATAGCCAAAACGGCCCCACAGGCTGGTCCAGGTGTAAGGCAGCTCAAAAATGGCCACCCCCCAACTATCAGCAGGATTGCGCACGCCCCACAATTCGGTGAGGCGCTCAAAGCCGGTTGGTTCGCCATACAAAATTTGGTTGCGCACAAACCACCAGCCCGCCAGCAAAAGAGTAAACGCGGCGATGAGCAGGTTTGCTTCCCACCAAAGCCGCCACTGTTTTTTGCGCCAGGCCACCCAGGTAACGGCCGTTTCTATCAAAACCGCCACCGCTGCCAGATTAAACTTACTCATCAGCGCCACGCCAAACAGTACGCCCAACCAAATGCCCCAGCGGCGCGACAGCCCGGTTTCTGACTGCACCAATTTAACGCTGGCAACCAGAACGGCCGTACCGCTCAGCGCCGCAATCACATCATTGTTAATCGACCCGGACATGTAGACAAACATCGGGTTAAAAGCAACAAAAGCGGCAGCACCAATGGCCAGAGACGGCTGTTTGGGCCACAACGCCACCCCCAACAGCCAGGTCAAATACACCACGCCCGCACCCATCAGCACATTCAGCCCGCGCACAATGTGCGCCGCCAATGCCTCGCCAGACCAGGGAAACGCTTCCGCAGCAGTGTGCAAATACTGGTTTTTGTTGTCGTCCCCCACTTCCCAGTAACGATATTGCCAAAATGGGTTGTCTTCCAGCTGCGTGCAGGCGGGCTTGCCCGTATCAATCCAGAACGTGGCGGCTGCCCCCAGCACATAAAACAGCGGCGGATGATGACCCTGCGCATTACAACCCTCGCCCTGCACCGGCAAGCTTTTCAGCTGGATAATGTGCTGCACAAAGCGATAATGCCGCAGTTCATCCGTCGCTTCGAACAGCGGATTGATCACGCTGGAAGCAAAAGAAAGCAGGACAAATGCCAACATAATCAGTGAAATTGGCTGTTTGTACCAGGAGCGTTTTTCAAGAGCGGCCGTCATTTGTTTCTCTTCACTAACAAATTGTTAGTTTGACTTTCCTTTCTCTAAAAGATCAGGGGGAGAAACTTCTTCTAAAAGCGCATCGGTTGATTCGAATTTCTCCTGATTCTTTTCTAAGCCGTGAAGCTGCAAATGATCGATGCTGCCCGGCTTTACCGATCTGGTTATTTTATTTCGTGCCCCACACCAGGGACAGGTAGAAAAGGTGCCTCGTCTTGTTTCTTCAACACCACCCGCACAGCGAATACGGCCGCATTTTGAGCAGCCAATCCAGGTAGCAAACGTTCCATTTTTATTTTGAATCATCCCTGAACAAGATGGGCATACATGCAGCCCCCAATCAACGTCACCCATATGAAAATCTGGCTTATTCAATCGCTTGTGAACACCATCTTCCGCTAAAGTATCCAGCTCTGCAAAGCTGTAAGTTTTTGTAAGAGCCTGAGAACTATTTTTGCTAAAGAAGGTTTTCGCTTTTTGGAAGATCGATGCTTTCTGAGGCGCGGGCAGCACGGGAACAGGGCTAAAACCCATAACTCTGTATGGTCCCGCGACACGATTGTCTCGAACCAGTAAAGCTTTAAAGATCTCCTTTGTTTGTCCGCACCGCACATACAAAAACGCTCTCTCTTCCCCTTTTACTTCAACCCGATCGTTTTTTGAGGCAGGCGTCGTTTTCTTAGCACGTTTTTGTTGATTGATCTGCTTATCGTACTCTGCCCGCTTGGCCGGATTACTTAAAATAGCATAGGCTTCATTTATATCTTTGGCTTTTTGCAGAATTTCAGGATCATTGCGCAACTCTGGCGGCAAAAGATCTGGGTGATACTTTCGCATAAGTCGCTTATACGCTGCTGTAATAATTTCAGATTCAGCTTCAGGATGAACCTGTAGAATACGATAATAATCTTTCATTATGCCAAATCTTACCTAACGGACATCCAGGCTTAAATATTCACGGCCGTCTGTCGTAAGGATGCGTTCGCCCGTCATCGGATCATAGAGGCCAAAGACGGCCGTAACCGCCCCATTCCCCTCGGGTAAAGGCAACCAATGCTGCTGCAAAAACGTATCGCCCGGCTGCAAAGTGGCTGGATCGACCCACAAGCCGTCGTCGCCGACGAGGAAGTTGCCCTCAGCATCCAATAGCTGCGCAAACACCTGCAAGCGCGGCCCAGCGTACACCCCAGGCGGCGGCGGGTTGCTGATCAATGGTATCGCGGGCAGCTGCAATGTTTCACCTACCTGCCAGCCCAATTCCAGGCGGCCGGAATCAGGAGCGAAAACGGCCGTTAACCAGCACAATCCATTCATAAAACAAATACGCTCTTCAGACCGCTCGGCCAACATCTGCGCCTCTGTCTGGGCCAGCCGATAGTAACCAGCCGTCACCTCTGGCGCAACTGGATTTAGAAGCGGCTCATAGGAAACGGCCGTCTCCGGGAACCCCACAAAACTCAACGGCGGGCTAAGCAGCAGCGCCCGCTCTGCATTAAACCAGCGCGGGCGCACATCTCCGTTGTTATGTAAACCGATTTGCAGCGCAATGCGGTCCCACAACCCAGCCAAGCCCCCAGATATGCCAAAGTCGGTCAGGTCAGGCACCGAGTTGACATAATCTGCTACATCTTGAATGTCTGCCCGGTATAAAAAGCGTACCATCCCCCGCTCCGGCCAGCGCTGGAAGTAGTCGGGCAAATCTCGCACGGCAATCGTGCCAATGAATAACAGCGCCGCCATAAATGCTAGCAAAGCCGGTGGGCTTGCAATTGTCCACCGTGTGCCAAATCGCCAATTGCCGCTTGCCAATCGCCCCACAGGCAGCGCCGCCAAAATATAGGTCGCGGGCTGCGCCAAAATGGTGTGCCCCAGGCTGGCAGGCGGCACGCTGATGAAGGCCGGAGCAATTCCCGCTAGCCACCAGAGCAGCAAAAAGATGGCCGCCAGCCCTCGCATTTCTCCGGCGGGGTCGATGGCTCGACGGCGCAACCTAACGCTTATCAGCCCAAAACCATCTATCAGGGCCAGCAGCACGCCGCCCCAAAAGAAAATCGCGCCTACCGCGCCAAACAACGGCCGGTTGGGAATGTTGTACAGCCATTCGTCGTCCCCGGTAGCATGGAACATGCCCAGCGTGGTGAGCACATACGCTTGCAACGGTTCAAAATTACCGGCGCGAGCCTCCACCAGTGGCACGGCCAGCTCGGCCACCCGACCCTCAGCCTCTGGCTGGGCCTGCAGAGTGAAAATGAGAGGGAGAGCAAGTACGACCGTTCCGCCCAGCAGCACCAACCAACCGCGCCAATTTTTGTAGAAATACGGCCGTGCCAACAGCCACACCACGCCCATAAATGCCAGCAAAATCAGCGGTACGCCCCGCCCGGCAAAATAAGTGTAAAAGCCCAGGCTCACGAACAGGGCAGCAATCAAGTAATCCGTAAATCGCTGATTTCCTTTCTGGAAGCCACGCCAGAAAAAGTAAAAGGCAGCCAGCGTTAGCAGCGGCAGCAGCACATGGCGCAGGCCAAAGCGCGAATACATCATCCCCCAAAAGCTCACTGTCAATCCAGCCGCCGCAGTCAGCCCCACCGCACGCCCAAACAGTTTGCGCCCCAACAGGTAGGTTAGCGGCACCGTTAACGTGCCCAAGAAAGCAGACAGCAACCGAATCCCTACCCAATTGGCGCCAAACACGCCCAGCATGAAGGCGTTCAGCACATGGTAGAGCGCCTCGTGACCAGACGCGTCAGCATAATAGACCGCCCAATCGCCATCCAGCACGTGCTGGGAGATGACCAGCGAATTGATCAGCTCATCATCGCGCCAGCCAGGCGGCATATGACCCAACTGCCACAGCCGCAGCACAAACGCCACAAAGGTGATGGCCACAATCAGCCAAACCTCACCCCTCCGGCTCATGCCATCCCCTTAAGGAAAATCCGTAGATTAGCGCAGATTTTGTTTTGCTTTTCTCTGTGCAACGCTATGTTCCTCTTCTATCAATCAATCGGTAATCATCAACTCTGTGAGCGGGAGATTGTCACCAACGGCCGTTCCATCCTGCCACACCATCAATCGCTCAGTTTGGGCACAGGCGGCATCCAAACAGCGGTACAGGCCAATGGTGAGCGGATAGGTACCAACGGCCGTATCTTCCGGCACCACAATTTCATGCAGCTGCACCAGCCAATCGCCCGCTACCCAACTGCTGCTCGGCGCATCCAACCGGTCGGCCTGGGCCAGCGGAATGCCATCTGGCCCCACCACGTGGGTGAACAATCGCAAATCAGGCACCGCTGACTGCACCTGCCACACCGTCACCAGCTGCACCGCACTGCCTACCGCCACGCTTCCCGCTGAAAGATCGTAGCCGATGAGTTCCGCTGCGTCACCAAAGTGCGCCGATTGCGGCGTCAGCCAATCCTGCCAGGCCGCCACGGCCTCTGCCGCCGCTATCCGGTACACCCAAATCGGTCGGTCCGCATCGTCGGGGCGCAAACGGAGCGTATCTTGCAAAACGGCCATTGCCAAATAAGGTTGCAGCGCTTCCGGCAGAGGCGCAAAGCCGGAAAAAACCAGCAGCGATTCGTCTGCATGGGGCACAATCAGGCTGGCCCGACCATCAAACCAACGCGGCTCACCAGCATTTGCTGGCAGCACCATCTGCGCCAGCGCCGGCGTATGGAACGGCCCCGGCGTAATCGTAGAAACGGCCGCATCTGCCACCCCCTGTTCCACCAAGTATGACAGCGCCGTCACCATCGTGCTTTCATACTGCACCCGCACCTCTGGCGCATTGGCCCAGGTGCCAAAATAATCGCGGGCAGTGATAACGGCCGTTCCCCCAAACAGCAAAATTGCGCTGGCTAAACCCACTACCGGCCACCTGCCGCTTGCCACTTGCCACCTGCTCCGTACAACCCGCCACCCCCAATCCAACGCCAATGCCGGAAACAAATAAATCACTGGCTGCATCCCCATCCCCTGCGTCATGCTCAGCTCCGGCCCGGTGATGAGCACAGGGGCGAGTCCACCCAACAGCCAAATAAGCGCTGCTGCGTACGCCAGACGGCCGTTCTGCCCCACCAGTTCTTCTGCTTGTCTTTTGCGACCGGCCAGTTGCCACAAGGCAATGCCAATGCCCAAATAAAACAAGATACCCATCACAAACCCCAGCAACGGCCGTTCCGGGATGTTGTAACGCCAGGCCGAATCGCCAGCCACCGTAAAAATCGCCAGCCCGCCCTTAACGTTGGCCCACAGCAAAGAAAAGTCGCCCTGGAGAACGGCCGTCAGCGGCGCGCTCAGCTCATCAATACGGATCTCTGCCCCAGGATTAGCCCGCAAATAGGCAACCAGCGGCCAGGCCAGCAGGCCCGCCACCAGCAGCATCAGCAGCGTTCCCGGCCAGGCCTGCCGCAGCCAGCCACGCTGCCAAACAGTCCCCAACAGCAGCAGCGCAGGAAACAGCAGCCACAACCCACGCGCCGGAATGTAGGTGTAGAAGGTGAGGCCAAGAAAAAGGCCAGCTGTAAGAAAAGTAATCAGTAAGCGGTAATCAGTAAGCAGTAGCCCGCGACTGGTCTGCTGCTTTTGCAGGCCGCGCCAGAAGAAGTATAAGGCCAGCGAAAAAAGGGCAGGCAGGGCAATGGAACGCAGCCCCTGGCGCGCAGCCATCAGCGGCCAGAAGCCAACGGCCAGCCCAGCGGCGGTAAATAAGGCCACGCGGTTGTTAAAAGCCGTGCTGGTCCAGGCGGTCATACCCCCCAACAAAATCAGGCTAAAGAAGACGGCAGTTCCCCGCAGCACCCAACCTTGCTGACCCAACAGCGCCATCGCCCCGGCCGTAGCGTAATCAAACAGCGGCTCCCGACCATGCCCAATGGTAAAGTAAATCTCTCGTGCGCCGTTGAGGATGGATACGGCCGTAATGCCATGATCCGCTTCATCGTGGGTAAACCCTGGAGGAACACTGTTTAACTGGTAGAGGCGCAGAAAAACGGCCGTTAGCAGCACCAACAGCAGCCAAAACCAAAACCCGGTTCGCGTCTCCACATTCAGTAAGTTGCGCATGGTCGGCGGATATTACAGGAGGCAAACAGCAGCGACAACTACGGCCGTCCTGCGTTTAGACAACTTTCAAGCAAAAAGAACAAAAAAAGCGCCCCGCACACAAATGCGAGGCGCTTCAAAATGTAGGCAGTCAAAAAGATTAAACGAGGCGCTCAGTAATTTAGTTCGCCAGCGCGTCCTTCGCCAACTGGACAACGGCCCCAAAAGCAACCTCATCCCGTACAGCTAGATGCGCCAAAGCCTTGCGATCCAAGTTTACATTGGCTAACTTCAATCCATGCATAAAACGGCTGTAGCTCATATCATGCATCCGAGTACCCGCGTTGATGCGCGTAATCCACAAACGGCGGAATTCGCGCCGACGAACACGACGATCCCGATATGCATACCAGTAAGATTTCATCATGGCCTCGTTGGCGCGACGGAATAATTTACTCCGCGTGCCCCACTGGCCTTTGGTCATGCTTAAAACTTTTTTGTGACGACGTTGGGTTGTAAACCCACCTTTAACTCTCATTTAAGTACCTCGCATTTGTTGATGGCCTGGCGCTCAAGCCGGTTTCACGAAGGAAAGACCGAGGCCAGGCAGCGAATCATCTAAATTATTAAAAAATTAAGCCGGCGGATTGGCCTTGTACTTTTTCAAGTAGGGTGCCAATCGTTTGATACGTTTAATATCGCCAGAGTTTTCTACAACAAGCATACGGCTAAACAGCTGCTTGGCGCGCTTAGACTTACGACGCCGCAAATGGCTCTTGCCACCTTTGGTACGTACAATCTTGCCACTGCCTGTCATGCGAAAACGCTTGGCCGCCGCTTTGTATGTCTTCAATTTGTATTTTTTCTTTTTTGCTTTAGCCATTTTTTCCTCTCAATAATGAAAGCCAACTTTGGGCGCCTGCCTAAACCCTGCTCTCATACAAAAGCCCCCGGAGGGGCTTTGCCTACATTTTGTTTTGTTATGAACAAACAACAGATAGTCTATCCGCAAAAACGCTTCAAAACTAAATTGTTGGATTCAACAAGAGTGTCATTGACCAGCCTTCCAGCTTTGGTTCCTGTTCCACTTCGGCAATATCACCCAGCGCTTCAGCGATTTCTTCCAGAGTTTGTTGACCAATCTCTGGGTAGGTGATTTCACGCGCCTTAAAACGAACCTGGAATTTGACTTTTTTGCCTTCTTCAAGCCATTTCTTGGCTTTACTTACATAAACATCACGGTGAAAATCTGAAGTTCTGGGCGTCAGGCGAAGCGTCTTGATTTCAATTTGCTTCTGCTGCTTCCGTGCTTCACGTTCCCGCTTTGTCTTTTCATAGGCAAATTTGCCGTAATCCATAATGCGGCAAACTGGCGGATTGGCGTTGGGGGCTACTTCAACCAGATCCAACTCAGCTTCTTCAGCTAATTGCAATGCCTGATTGATGGGCACAACCCCATGGTTTTCGCCGTTATGGTCGATTAATCGGACCTCACGAACCCGTATACGCCGATTGATACGATATTCCGGGCCTGCTTCGACCCTTGTACGATTACTGCTGCGCCGTTTTCGAATAGCTAATGTTCTCCAAATTATTAAAGTGAGTAATTCAGTGAATTACTCGGTCAACAAAGAAACAAATAGTCCGGTCAAGAGACCGGAACTGAGCAAAAATCATATCACAATGGTCTGGTAGCGTCAAACAAATTGCTCAAGAATTCTGCCTTAGATACGGCCGTTCGCCCCAAAATCACAGCAAAACAATATTTAGCACAATTAACAAGACAAACATAACTGCCGCCAGCGCAAAAACACGGCGTAAATCCTTGAGCACATACGCATATTCGCGCTCAAAACTGCTGTTACTGTCTTTTCTATCGACTGAATTTGCCTCATCGGCCGTTTGCTGCCGCAAACGGGCACGTCGGCTAGCTCGATCTTTTGCCATAATGCTATAAGTTCCTCTCTCGTTACATATTTAGAAGCTGATGTTACCGCCAGAAGCCAAAATATGCCACCCAATCGCAGGGAGGATTAGCAAACATATAACTGTCGTTTTTTTAGGAGGCGGGATTATTCGTTTTGAGGTCGGCAAATACAACAATGCGCTGGGTATTAATGCGGTACGGATAGCAAGAGATCAGGGTGGCGCTGGCATAATCCGTAGCCTGCATCACATCCACCTCGGTTGGCTCCACAATCTCAATTTTGGTTACCACGTAGGTGTAAGAGCGCGTGCCAGTGGAGACGGTAAATTCGTCACCAGGAGAAAGCTTGTTCAAATCACGGAAAATTTCACCGTAGATGTCATTGTGGGCAGCCAGCACCATGTTGCCATTTTGCCCCGGCAGCGCGGAGCCTGTATGGTGCCCCACACCGCGCTTGAGCTGTTCCCAATCGTATACGCCGGGCACAATAGGAGCATTCACGCCAATCGTCGGTATTTCAATAATGCGTGCCTGTTCAGGACCGGGCGTGGGCAGCGGTGGCGGTTTGTATGCCTGCATCGCTGGCAGCAAATGCGCGGGAATATCGCCGGATTCAATGGGTTCGGGGGAACGGCCGTCTACATACTGATGGCCCGTCGGCAAAACCACTAAATCAATGAGCGGTGCAGCCGTAGGCGTGGGCAAGGTCAGCGCAGCCGCTTGTGATTGCTGCACCTGAGACAGTTCCTGATTCAGCTCCCGCTGGGTACCCCACAGGTTAAGCAGCACGGCAACCAATCCCACCACAGCTCCCACTTCGACCAAAAAAAGCAGCCGATTGAGCCAGGAACGGCCGTTTCTGCCTTTTGGGGTTTCATCTGTCGTCTCATCAAATTGTTCTGGTTCCGGCTCATCCTCTAGCTGCAACTGAAAATCGCGCAGTGCGCCGCTGGCAGCGGCCTGTACCCGGGGCATCGTCGGTGGCTGGGAATTAGGGGAAGGTAAACCAGCGACCTCTACCACCCGACCCTCTTCTTTCAGGCGCTGCAAACGCTGACGACGCAGAGCGTGCTTTTTGCGATAAAGCAGTTGTTCTAGCTCCTGAACAGATAGGTTTTCGGGTAGCTGCGGGTTACTCATAGGCCCAATCATACGTAAAAAAGCACACTATGTAAAGTAAACAGAGGGTGTGATAGGACAGGTGACTAAACAACCTTTAAGTTTTCTGGTAACTGAACTTGGGGATTGGGGAGAAACGGCCGTTCCCGACATGAAACGATTCACTAAATATCTTGACAAACCCATAGAAAATATGATAATTTGCCTCGAAACGGCCTTTTGTGAAGTAATCGCTTCAGCCAAAGGTGCAGTTTTATATTTTTTTGCTCAGAAGTGAAACGTTTCACCTTGCTGGGCTTAAAATCCCACTACTCCTTGTTAGCATCCTCTTTTGAGGGAAGAATGAACCGCAAATTCGAAAATAAGTACGGTTACTTTTCCGAAGACGGAAGAGAATACATCATCAAAACGCCCCTGACGCCTCGCCCCTGGGGTAACATCATCAGCAACGGCGATTATGGGATGATGGTTTCCCAAAATGGGTCCGGCTACAGCTGGCGCGGTAACGCTGGCCAAAATCGGATCACCCGCTCTTTCCAAGATTTGGTCAAAGATAATTGGGGCAAATATTTCTACATTCGCGATCTAAAAAGAAACACATATTGGTCCGCTACCTACAAACCGGTCATGCATGAATACACCTCATTTTCGGTGGCGCATGGCTTGGGCTACTCTCGATTTACCCAACAAGTTGAAGAAATTGAAAGCGAGTTAACCGTTTTTGTAGCCGCTCACGATCCGGTTGAAATTTTCCAGCTCACGCTAACCAACCTGAGCGATGAGGTGCGCGCGCTGGACGTGACCTCTTACGCAGAGTGGCTGCTGGGCTTTGCCCCGGATGAGCATCGTGAATTCCATAAATTGTTCATCGAGACGTCGGCCGATGTGACCCACAGCACCGTTTTTGCCCGCAAATGCCTGTGGGGTTTCCCGGACGACCAGGGACGGCACAACAATACCGATTGGCCCTACACCGCCTTCATGGCCGTGAGTGAACCGCTGAAATCGTTTGACTGCGACAAGGAATCGTTCATTGGCCTCTACCGCAACGATGACAAGCCGCAGGCGATGCTTGATGAGAAGCTGGCGGGGCGTTACGGCCGTTTCACCGATGCCATCGCCGCGTTACAGGTAGCCATCACCCTGGAGCCAGGTGACAGCAAAACCATTGTGTTCACGCTGGGCGCTGCTGAGGATGGTAAAGAGGATGTGGCAGATTTGGTGGAGAGGTATACGGCCGTTCTCCACAGTCAGCGCGCCTTTGCCGAAGTCCAGCAATTTTGGTCCCGCTTCATCGACACCGAATATGTCGAAACGCCCGATGAAGCGCTCAACTTCATGACCAACTACTGGCTCAAATACCAATCCATCTCTTGCCGCCTCTGGGGAAAATCCGCCTTTTACCAGGTGTCTGCCGGGTACGGCTACCGCGACCAGCTGCAAGACAGCCAAATTTTCCTGGTGAGCGAGCCAAACCTTGCCAGAAAACAACTCCTCATGCACGCTGCCCAACAGTTCATTGAGGGCGATGTGCTGCATTGGTGGTTCACTATTCGCGGCGGCGGCCCCCGCACCAACTGCTCCGACGACCTGCTCTGGCTGCCGTTCATCCTCGATGCTTACCTGCAAGAAACGGCCGATTTTGCCATTCTCGATGAAGAAGCACCCTACCTCAATGGCCCCGCTGAAACGCTGTACGCACACTGCAAACGCGCCATCGAGCGCTCTTTTTCCCGCTTTTCGCCGCGCGGCATTCCGCTCATGGGCGACCACGATTGGAACGATGGCCTCAGTGCCGTCGGCACGCTGCTCAAGGGCGAAAGCTTCTGGGTCGCTGAATTTTTGTACATGATTCTGGGCAATTTCATCCCGCTGGCGCAGCGGCAGGGCGATGAACCGTTTGCCGCAAAATGCACCGTCGTTCGCCAAAGCCTTAAAGAAGCGATGAACCGCCACGGCTGGGATGGCAGCTGGTATTTGCAGGCCACCACCGACGCGGGTCTGCTGCTTGGATCCAAAGAAAACGAAGAGGGCCAAATATTCCTCATGCCCAACAATTGGGCGGTCATCAGCGGCATTGCCGATGAAGCGCGCGCCCGGCAAGCCATGGATTCAGTGACGCACTACCTGCTCAAAGAGTATGGCACGCTGCTCAATTACCCGGCTTTCACCAAGCCACGACCGGATGTGGGCTACGTCACCCGCTATGCGCCGGGTTTGCGCGAAAACGGCGGCGTCTACACCCACGCCGCCACTTGGTCCGTCTGGGCATACACGCTGGTGGGCCAGCCCGATCTGGCCTACGAAGCGTATCGCAAAATTTGCCCGCCCAACCGCAGCGCCGACATTGACGCGTACAAAGCGGAGCCGTACGTGACGCCGGGCAATATTGATGGGCCACTTTCTGAATATTACGGCCGTGGCGGTTGGACCTGGTACACGGGCTCGTCCCAATGGCTACACCGGGTGGCAACGCATTGGATTTTGGGCATCAGACCCCAACTGGATGGCCTACTCATTGATCCCGCCATCCCCGCCCACTGGTCTGGCTTCAAAGCCACGCGCCAGTTCCGCAATGCCACCTACAAAATTGAAGTTCTGAATCCCGACAACGTCAGCACAGGCATCAAATCTGTGCATGTTGATGGAAAACAAGTTGAGAGCAATTTAGTACCCGTTTTTGCTGACGGACAAGAGCATCTTGTCCACGTCATCCTGGGGTAAATATAGGAGGTAACCGAGCGATTGAGAGAGATTAAAACCCAAACCTTTTTTCATAACTTTTCACACAAAAATGAGGAGATAAAGAAATGAAAACCCACTTAAAATTGATCGTTTTTCTGGTCATGACCGCGTTGGTAATGACGCTCGTAAGCTGTGGTGGCGGTGACACCGAAACCGAAACCACGGATGAGACAACCACCACCGAAGAAACCACCACGGACGAAGCGACAACCGACGAGTCCACCACAGAGGAAGCCGTTTCTGAAGAACCGGCCGAAACAGAAGAAGTTGTGGCTGAAGAAACAGACGCCGAAGAAATGGAACCAACCGAAGAACCGGCTGCTGAACCCGCAGAAGAAACAGAAGCAATGGGTGACACCATGACGCTGCGTTATGCGAACTGGAACCTGGGCACCGAAGAAGAAAACAACATTCAACGGCAGATGGTTCAGGCGTACATGGATGCCCATCCCAATGTAACGATTGAATTTGTAGACATGTCGGCTGAAGGCGGCTGGGACGCTGTACTCACCTCCTACGCAGCCAAAGGCGAGTTGCCCGACGTATTTATGGCCAACAACGTGCCGCTGTACGTCGCCAACGGCTGGCTGGCTGACCTGACCGACCTCACCGCCGCTGATGCCGACTGGGAAAACGTGCCCCAGGCGCTGAAAGACGGCGTTACCTATAACGGTCAGGTGCTTGGTTTGCCCGCCGCTCAGTTTGTAATGGGCTACTTTGTGAACAAAGACATTTACGAAGAAGCCAACCTGGACGCCCCGGAATATGGTTTCACCGTAGAAGAGTTTGAAGATGCAGTAACCTCCCTGAACAACATACAACAAGGCGTTTTGGGCCTGGATGAAATGGAATTTGTGATGGGCTGGTACGCCAACTCGCAAGACAGCAACCTGAAATGGTTCAGCTTCGATGGCGAGCACATGAATTACAACTCCGCCGCCTTTAAAGACGCTGTGGCTACCGCAGGTGAAATGAAGCAGTACACCTGGCAAGGCTTGTCCGAAGAGCAATTGGCTAACTTCGTTTCCACTGGCCCGTGGGAACTGTTCCTGAACGAAGAAGTTGGGATGCGCTGGGATGCATCTTGGGCAGTACCTGGCTATGTTGAGAATGCAGCCTTTGAGTGGGACTTCATCGGTGTTCCTGGTGGTAATCAAGCGCTGGTGTCTGACATCATGGTTGTTTCCCAAACCGCAGCCGATGTGGAAGCTGCTTACGATTTCGCTCGCTGGATGACCTTCTCCACCGAAGCGTACGCCAAAGAAGCTGAACTGGCTGCGGCAATGGGTTCCGCTCCGAAGATGCCCGTTTCGGTTGATGACGCTTCACTGGCACTGTACACCCAGTTTGTTGACAAACCGGGCATCCTGGCCGCTTTGGACAATCTGGACAACAGCATGATCGAATCCCTGGCAAAAATCGTACCTGGCTACATCAACGCCCGTTGGGAAGGCAAGCCGGGCATCGACATTGGCGAGGATTTGGATGTGAATATGTGGTTCATGTTCAACTTTGCCAATGACGGCCGTTACAAGTACGAAGATTACTCTGCTCAGCTCGAAGAGTTTGCCAACCAAATTCTGGACGACGCTGCCGCCGAACTGAACCAATAATCATTCAATAGTGAAGTGAGAAGAGATAACCTATAATCTCTTCTCCACTTCTTCAGTTTTTAATAATAGGACGCTGATAAACGCGGATAACGCGGATAGAACGAAAAAATCAGCGTAATCTGC
The DNA here is from genome assembly GCA_020634565.1 of Ardenticatenaceae bacterium. Taxonomy (GTDB): domain Bacteria; phylum Chloroflexota; class Anaerolineae; order Promineifilales; family Promineifilaceae; genus Leptofilum. The sequence continues at coordinate 68,811 of JACKBN010000015.1, read as the reverse complement.
GTTAATCAGCGTCCCTTTTCTTTTTTCAAAGCAAAGCAGACTGTCTGCACAAATATAACCACTATGACGTTTCCCAAATCCTTGCGCCTGAGCGCAGCCGTGCTGTTTTTGATGTGGGTAGTTGCCCCATCATCGACGCACGCATTGTGGATTTGGGAGTCTGGCGCAACGGCCGTTCCCCCTCACACCATCCCACTAGCCCAACTGGTAGACCCCAGCAACGCCGTCGAAATCACCGCCGATGCGTTCAACACACCGCTGAGCGATAACGAAGCCGTTGATCTTTACCACAAGCCCGCTGTCGCTTTGGCGCAGGACGACGCAGTGCATTTTACGGCCGTTATTCCCCAAACCGGCCTGTACACCATTGCGTTTGATACGGCCGTTCCCGACGCCTTCCTCACCCCACCAGAAGCCCAACTGCAAATTGACGGCGCATTCCCGCTAGAAGATGCGCGGCGCATTATTTTCCCCATTTTTTACCAGGACAGCGCCGCAGAGTTTCCGCTGGATCGGTACGGCAACGAGGCGTTGATTCGGCAGGACAACCTGATCCGCTGGACCAAAGTGCCCATGCGCGACGCCAATTTCAGTCTGGATTACCCGCTGCAATTTGAGCTAGAAGCAGGTGAGCACAACTTTGAATTTCAGATGACGGAGCAGTCGCTGCTGCTGGGCAGCGTGTATCTGGAGCCATTTGCCCCCTACCCCAGCTACAGTGACTATCTGGCCACCCATGACGCGCCGGACAGCTCTGGCGTGCTCATCGAAATCGAAGCGGAGCATCCGTCGTACAAGGATGACACCTCGATTCGCCCCATCGCCGACCGCAGTTTGGCGGTGACGCCATACGACACGTACCAGCTCAAGCTAAACACGCTGGGTGGCGAAAGTTGGGATCGGAGCGGAACGGCCGTTTACTACGAATTTGAAGTCCCCCAGGACGGCCTGTACGTCATCACGCTGCGCAGCCTGCAAAACTTTAAGAGCAATTTTTCCGTCTTCCGGCGCATCACCATCAACAACACGGTGCTATTTGAGGAGCTGAACCAAGTTCCTTCAACTATTCATCCGACTGGCAGAACGAGACGCTCGGCGGTGACACGCCCTACAAAATTTATTTAGAAGCAGGCACCAACGTTCTGGGCATCGAGGCGACAGACGCGCCGTACCGGGCCGCCATCGAGAAAATCCAGAAGGTGCTGCTGGACATCAACGATTTGTCGCTGGAAATCAAGCGGCTCACCGGCAACCAGGTCGATCCGTTCAAGGAATGGGTCATCTCCGACTACATTCCCGACATTGAAGCGCAGCTTGTGGCGATTGCTGACGATTTGCGCGCGGATTTGGGGGTGTTAACGGCCGTAAATGACAGCGGCGGTTCCCAGGAAGCCCTCACCTACCAGATGGCCATCGACAACATTTTGGTTTTGGCCGAAGAGCCGGATGAAATTCCGGTGCGCATGAACCGTTTTTCCGAAGGGTCTGGCTCGGCGGCGCAGCTGCTGGGCAACCTGCTGCCCCTGCTGCAAAACCAGCCGCTGGCCCTGGACAAAATTTACATCCATTCGGCCGATACGCCGCCCGAGCCGGTAGAAGTTTTCTTTTTCACCTCGCTGCTGGAAGGCATCAAGCGCTTTTTCCACTCGTTCCGACCCGATCCGTACCAATCCATCGGCGCAGCTGAGGATGAGCTGGAAGTGTGGGTCAATCGCCCGCGCCAATACGTCGATTTGATGCAGCTCATCACCGACCAGACGTTTACGCAGGAGACGGGCGTCAACGTCAAGTTTTCCATCATGCCGGATGAGTCTAAGCTGGTGCTGGCCAACGCGGCGGGCATCCAGCCAGATGTGGCCTTTGGCGTGAGCACCAACGTGCCCTACGAGCTGGCCATCCGCAACGCGCTCATCGATTTGCGTGCTTTTGACGATTTTGATGAGACCATCAACATCTATTCGCCCGGCGCGCTGCTCAGCTACGTCATCAACGATTCGGTCTACGCCATCCCCGAAACGCAAGATTTCTGGGTCACATTTTACCGGCGGGACATCATGGAATCGCTGGGCATACCCATCCCGCAAACCTGGGATGAGGTGATTGAAATTTTGCCGGAATTGCAACGGTACGGCATGAATTACAACACGCCGCTTTCGTCTCCCACCAGCGGCAAAAATTATTTGCTTACTGCGCCCTATTTGTTCAACTACGATGCGGCGCTCTACAGCGAAAACGGTCTTGCCACTGGCCTGCAAAGCGATGAGGCGATTGAGGCCGTCAAATTTATGGCGGAAAGTTTCACCGTCTACGGCATGCCGCTGACCACAGCCAGCTTTTATGACAGTTTCAGATACGGCCGTCTCCCCATCGGTATTTCCAACTTTGCCGACGGCTATCTCAAGCTGACAACGGCCGCACCAGAACTAAACGGCCTGTGGGAGATTTCGCTCTACCCCGCCACCGTGCTGGAAGATGGCCGAGAACTGCGCTACGCTACCGGCTCGGCCCAGGCAGGCATCATGTTTGCCAACACCGACAAGCAGGATGAAGGGTGGGAATTTATGAAATGGTGGATGTCCACCGAAACGCAGGTTGATTTCCAGGAGCAGCTCATTCTCAACTACGGCCTGGAATATTTGTGGAACTCCGCCAATTTGGAAGCGTTTGCCGCCTCCCCCATCCCCGACGAGCACAAAGAAGTCATTCTGGAACAGTGGGAGTGGCTGCAAGAGCCAATCAAGCTGCCCGGCAGCTACATGCAGGAACGCGAACTGAGCAACGCCTGGAACGCGATCGTGTTTGAAGGCGTAAACCCGCGCGTGGCGATTGATAGTTCAGTCATCATCATCAACCGCGAAATTACGCGCAAAATGGAAGAGTTTGGCTATATCCAGGACGGTGTGGTTGTGCAGGAATTCAAGATTCCCACAATTCAAACCGTTGAGGGATGGATGGAAAATGGCAACTAGCACCCTTACGCAGCAAGAGCGCACCCCCAAAGAAGAAAGCTGGTTCCGACGCTGGCTGTCCAAAGAGGGCAGCGCCTACGCGTTTTTGTCTGGCTACGCGCTCATGTTCATCATTTTTATTGTGGTGCCCGTGCTGGTGGCCTTCCTGCTCTCGTTCACCTTTTTCGACACGATTCAGCCGCCTAGCTTCATCGGCCTCAAAATTACATCGCCCTGCTGACGCAAGATGATATTTTCATGCGCTACGTGCTGCCCAACACCATCAAGTTTGCCGTGCTGGTGGGGCCGGGTGGCTACGTGCTGGCTTTTATGCTGGCCTGGATGCTGGCCCAACTGCCCAAAGGGCCGCGCACCGTGATGGCCCTCATTTTGTATTCGCCCTCCATGACCACCGGCGTGGCGATGGCTGTCGTCTGGAAAACGATGTTCAGCGGCGACCAAAACGGCTACCTGAATAGCTTCTTGCTGGGACTAAATGTCATCCAGGAACCAGTTCAATGGCTGCAATCCCCAGAATATTTGATGACGATCATGATCATCGTGACGCTGTGGAGCAGCATGGGCGTCGGCTTTTTGGCGATGCTGGCGGGCATCTTGGAAATCAACCCGGAGCTGTACGAGGTGGGCAGCCTGGACGGCATCAGCAACCGCTTCCAGGAAATTATTCACATCACCATTCCTTCTATGAAGCCGCAGATGTTGTTTGGCGCGGTGATGGCGATTGTGGGCACGTTCCAGGCGGGCGCGATTGGCGTCACGCTGTCGGGGGGTAATCCCACGCCGCAGTATGCGGGCCAGCTTATTGTGAATCATATTGAGGATTACGGCTTTTTGCGCTACGAGATGGGTTACGCAGCGGCCGTTTCCGTGGTACTTCTATTGATGGTGCTCTTCTTCTCCAGAGTCGCCAACCGGTTATTTGCAAGCAATGACTAGATTAGTATTCAAGCGCAAGCGGGGCAGCAGCCGCTACTCCGGCATTCGCAACAGCCGGATTAACCCGCAAGGGTTCCACACCAGCCAGATTAAGTTCTATCTTATTCTGCTGCCGCTGGTGATTTTTATGCTGCTGCCCATCGTCTTTATTTTTTCGCACGCGTTTAAGCCGCTAGATGAGCTATTTGCCTATCCGCCGCGCTTTTTTGTGATTAACCCCACCGTCAAGAACTTCACGGATTTGTTCTCTCGCTTTTCCAAATCGGGCATTCCCGTGAGTCGCTACCTGTTCAACAGCGTCGTTATTACGCTGGTGACGGTCATTGCTTCAATTGTGGTTTCGACAACGGCCGCTTATGCCCTGTCTAAAAAGCGGTTCAAGCTAAAAAATGTGCTGTTCACCATCAACACCGTGGCGCTGATGTTTGTACCCATCGCCGTGACCATCCCTCGCTTTTTGATTATCGAGCGGCTGAACCTGATCGATTCCTTTTGGGTGCACATTTTGCCAGGACTGGCACTGCCGGTGGGACTGTTTTTACTCAAGCAGTTTATGGATGGCATCCCTGACGAGGTGGTGGAAGCGGCCCAAATTGACGGTGCGTCTGACGTGGCGATTTACTGGAATATCATCCTGCCGATGATCCGACCTGCGATCGCTACCATCGCCATTTTGACCTTCCAGGCCACTTGGAACAACGCGGATATTTCTACGCTGTACATCAACAGCGAGAGCCTGAAGACCTTTGCCTTTTACCTGACGACGTTGACTACAACCACCGCTGGAGCAAACTCAGTGGCGGGGCAGGGCATGGCCGCGGCAGCAACGTTGATTATGTTTTTGCCCAATTTGCTTATTTTTGTTCTCCTGCAAAGCCAGGTGATGAACACGATGTCTCATTCGGGACTGAAGTAGTAATTGGGTAATTGGTAATTAAGTTAGAACATACGCAGATTGGACCAATTTCAGCCGAGAATAATTTACAGGCTCTGCAATTAAATTGGTCCAATCTTATGGCTAATTTCGTAAGTCCTATGAGTAATTACAACCAATTACAAATTACGAATTACTCAATTACTAACTCGAACTCATGAAACGGATAGTTCTACTCATCTTCGTCATCGGAATCGTTCTGGCAACGGCCGTTCCTACCCAAGCCGATGCGCCCTACACCTCATGGTCCATTGGGCCGCGTGGTTGGTTGGTGCGCACGCAGGACGCCTACACGCCTTACGACGAAATCGATCTCGATATTTCCAGCGCCGAGGACATGTTCATTACCGATGATGGGGTAATTTATGTGGCGGACACGGGAAACGGCCGTATCGTCCAGCTCAACGCCAATTTTGAAGTAGAAACCATCTACGGCGAAGAAGAGCTGCAAGGGCCAACCGGGCTGTTTGTCGATGAAGCGGGCACCATTTACGTGGCCGACGCCCGACAGGACATGATTTATATTTTTGCGGCGGATGGCAGTGTGGTGAACTCGTTCGGACGGCCGTCTGAACCCCTGTTTGGCAAAAACCGCGAATTCTTGCCCCGCAAAATCGCCGTAGACGCCCGCCAAAATCTGTACATCATCAGCGAAGGCTCCGTGAATGGCATCGTGCAGATGAACACCAACGGCAACTTCATCGGCTACTTTGGGGCCAACTCGGCCACCATGTCGCTCAAAATGATTTTGCAGCGGCTGTTCCTCACCGACGAACAGCTGGATCAGTTCATCAAAAACGAAGCCGCTTCCCCCTCCAACCTCACCATCGACGACCAATCCCTGGTCTTCACCGTGACAGCAGGCACCAACGAGGGCGAGAGCATTCGCCGCTACACCATTTCCGGCAAAAACATCTTCCCCGAAACGTACGATTCCTCCACCTTTCGCGACATCGACACCAGTGCAGACGGCCTGGTTTTGGCCGTGGATGCCGATGGTTTTATTGCGGAATACGACCTCAACGGCACGATGTTGTTCTTTTTTGGGGCACGAGACAACGGCGACCAGCGGTTGGGCACGCTGAAAAACCCAACGGCTATCGAGCGCTTTGGCGAATACATTTACGTCTTGGACAAAGACAAAAACGCCCTGGTGGTGTACGAAACCACCTCCTTTGCCCGCGAAGTGCACGAAGGCGTGCGGCTGTACATCGAAGGGTATTACGCCGAAGCGATGCCTTACTTTGAGGACATCCTCAACTTCAATGGCTCGCTGCTCATGGCATACCAGGGCATTGCCGATGCGTACTTCAAGGCAGGCAACTACCCCAGCGCCCTGGAAAATTACCGCTACGCCGAAGATCGCAACGGCTACTCCCAAGCCTTCTGGGAACTGCGCAACGTGGTTTTGCAGCGGTATTTGAGTTCCGTCCTGGTAGGACTGTTCGGATTTTCGATTGTGTTGCAGCTGTTCAAGCGGGTCGATCAGCGGCAGCATTGGACCGATCCGCTGCGGAATTGGTTCCGCAACCTCATCCGCTTCAAGCTGATTGATGATTTTGTCTTCATGTTCCGCTTCATCAAGCAGCCTGCCGACAGTTTTTACTACATCAAGCACAATTTTCGGGGCAGCTTAAAGTTTGCCTTCCTGATTTACATTTGGGTCATTGTGGTGCGCGTGGCCACGCTGTACGTAACGGCTTTTGTGTTCAATCCGTACGTTTCTACCACCGACATCTGGGTGGAAAATGAGATTGTGATCACTGGCGGGCTGCTCGTTTTGTGGAATTTGGCCAACTATTTGGTTTCCACCATCAGCGATGGCGAGGGGCGAGTGCGCGACGTGATTATCGGCACGGCGTACAGTTTGTTTCCCTACGTGCTGTTTGCGTTGCCCATTGCCTTGCTTTCCAACCTGCTGACGCTGAATGAGGTGTTCCTGCACACCTTTTCGCTCAATTTGATGTATGCGTGGATGGGCATCATGCTGTTCATCATGGTGAAGGAAGTGCACAACTACACCTTTTCGGAGACGGTGCGCAATGTGCTGCTTACGCTGTTCACGATGGGGCTGTTTGTGCTGACCGGCTACATTTTATACGTGTTGTTTAACCAACTGTTTGATTTTGTGTCGGCGATTGCCCAGGAGTTAAGGTTACGTGGCTAAGGGTTTACGCATCCTCATGGGGCTCATGATCATGGGCTTATTTTTAGGTTTGGTAGCAAAGGGTCCGGCGGAGAGAGCCGCTATCACCCCCACCACCCCCGCCTCACAAACGGCCGTCTCCAAACCCGCCGCCCAGGACGAAACCGTTGGGGAATATGAACTGGTCGCCGAAAACGAAACCTTCGAGCTACACGCCAACCGCGCCTCACTCGCCTTCCAACTGGTAGACAAGCGCAGCGGCTACATTTGGTACTCTAACCTGGACGAAAAACTGGAAGAAGACCGGCTCAACCGCACCTGGACCGCCTTTGCCCAAAGCGGCATCAGCATTGATTATTTGGACCCCAAAGCAACGGACGAGCGCAACTCCATCACCAATTCGGAAACCAACATCGACTTCAGCACCAACGAAAATGGTTTTGCCGCCACCGTCACCTTTTTGGAGCCATCCATCACCCTACAGCTCATCGTTACGCTGGAAGCTGACGGCGTACGCGTAGAAGTGCCCGCGGACTCCATCCGCGAAGAAAACCCCGATTTCCGGCTGGGTTTGCTGTACGTCTACCCATTTTTTGGCGCGACCCGCGACGCTGACGTGCCCGGCTACATGTTCCTCCCCGACGGCTCCGGCACGCTCATCCAGTTTGCCGCCGAAACCAAAGCGCAGAACATGTTTTACGGCCGTTACTACGGCGCCGACTTAGGCATGATCAGCACGCTGCCCTGGGATGTGTTGGTAAATCGGCCGTACAAACTCGGCATCCCCGTCATCGGCATGGTGCATGGCGAAAAAGAAAACGCCTACATCGCTGTGGTGGAAAAAGGGGCCTCCTACGGGCAGATTCACGCCCACCCGGCGGGCATCATCACCAACTTCAACTTCATGTACAACGCCTTCATCTACAACCAGAGCTACTTCCAGGCGACCAACCGCTCTGGCGCAGGCGTCACCGTTTTGCAGCCCGAAACCAACCAGTTTGACGTTGCTATCCATTACCGCTTCCTCACCGGCGAGGAGAGCGATTACGTGGGCATGGCCCGCAGCTACCAACAATATTTGCTGGACCGCGGCATGTTGCAGCAGGTCGTCGCCCCTAACGAGGATATCGGCATCCGCCTGGAATTTTTGGGCGGCGAAAAAGAACCGGTGCTGTTCTGGGAGCGTCTCATTCCCATGACGACCGTGGAGCAGATGCACACCATCCTCAACGAGTTGGATGTGCTCAATGCAGAGGTAATTTACTATGGTTGGCAGCCGCTCGGTGCATCCGACATGCCGCCGCGCTCGCTCCGGCTGGATCGCAACCTGGGCAATTTGAATGAGATCAATGAGATGGTGGCGGATGTTTTGGAGGGGAACGGCCGTTTCTACCTCTACCTCGATCCGCAAGCCGCCCTCTGGTACACCGGTGGCTACTCCGAGCGTCGCGATCTGGCCATGTCCATCACCAACATCAACCTGATTGGCTACAACCGCGAGAAAGTTAACTACTACCTCAACCTGGACGCCCTCACCAACACCTACACGCGACTCAGCGATGACATGACGGCAGATTTAAACGCCGGCTGGGCGCTAGACGGCATCAGCAACTCGCTCTACAGCGACTTCAAAGAGAATCATTTCCTCAACCGGGAACAAGCCATCGCCAGCTACCAGGCATTGCTGGCGGAAAATGACGTCAACACCGGCTTTTACCTGCCCAACGACTACCTATTTGGCCAGATGCAAGCCTACTTCGACATTCCCATCAGCGACAGCGGCTACCTGTACACCACCGAAACCGTGCCCTTTTTGCAGATTGTCCTGTCTGGCTATGTGCCCTACTACGGTCCGGCGCTTAACTTCTCTTCCAACACCCGCGCCGATTTGCTGCGCCACGTCGATTACGGCGTCTACCCGTCCTACTTCCTCACGCAGGAAGCCACGGTCAACATTATCGACACCTTCTCTAACTGGATTTACACCTCCTCCTATGACCAATGGGGCCAAGAGGTGCAAGAAACATACCAATGGATCAACAGCCTGCTAGGACCAGTCACCGGTGCGCACATCATTGCCCGCGAAGCGTTGGCTGACGACGTAGTCGCGGTGACATACAGCAACGGCCAGCAGATTGTTGTGAATTACGGCCGTTCCCCCTTCACCTACAACAATCTCACCGTCAACGCCCAAGACGCCATCATCACGGAGGTGCAGCCATGAACCGACCCCGCCCCTTCGGCCAACGCGAGATGAAATACCGCACCCGTGAAGCGCTGTCCGGCTACCTGTTTGTAGGCATCTGGATTGTGGGCTTTGCCGCCTTCACCCTCTACCCCTTGCTGGAAACGCTCTACTACAGCCTGAACCAGGTCACCATTTCCGCCACCGGCATCGACCTCAGCTTCATCGAGTGGCAAAACTACACTCGCGCCCTCTTCACCGATCCCACTTTTGTGCAGTTGCTCATCGAATACGCCATTGAAACGCTCGTTTCCGTACCGATCATCATCATCTTTTCCATCATCATCGCCCTCTTTTTGAACCTGGATTTCAAGTTTAAGGGGCTCTTCCGCACCATCTTCTTTTTGCCCGTGGTCATCACCAGCGGCCCGGTTATTCAAGAGCTGGTGGCCCAAGGCGCAGCCACCGTGCCCGGCGTCGAGATTTCTGAATCGATGACCCTCTTTTTGCAAGGATTGCCCCGCTACTTGCAGAATCCCATCGAATATTTGCTCACCTCATTCATCCTGATTCTCTGGTTTTCCGGGGTGCAAATCCTGATTTACCTCTCCAGCCTGCAAAAAATTGACGGCAGCATTTACGAAGCCGCCGCCATTGACGGCGCATCCGCCTGGGAAGCGTTCTGGAAAATTACGCTGCCCTCGCTCTCTACCACCACGCTCATCGTGGCCGTGTACACCATCATCACCCTCTCCCATTTTTCCGAGAACAAAGTGGTGAAATACATCACCAGCCAGACGTACGCCGTGGAAGGCGGCATTGGCTACGCCAGCGCCATGTCATTTTTGTACTTCTTCGTGCTTATTTTGCTGCTGGGGATTGTTTATTTCTTGCTGAGCTATCGCGCCAACCGACAGTACGGATAATTTTTTATGATGAAACGACTTAACCGAGATCAGGTAAGGAATTTTTTCTTTGGCAGCCGCACCAGCTACGGGCTGATTTTCAACATCATGCTCTACCTGCTGCTCATCGCCATTGGCTTCATTTACCTGTATCCGCTGCTGTTCATGTTTGTCACCAGCATGAAAAGCCCCAGCGATTTGCTCAACCCGATGGTGCAATGGATTCCCACACAGTTTTACGCGGGCAATTACCAAAAGGCGTATCAGGTTCTGGATTATCCCAGCAAAGTCGCCTCGTCGATTCTGATTAGTGTGGTGCCGTCTTTGTTTCAAACGGCCGTTTGCTCACTCGTGGGTTATGGTCTGGCCCGCTACCGCTTTCCCGGCAAGAAGCTGGTCTTCGCGCTCATCCTGGCCACCTTCATCATTCCCGCGCAAAACACCGTCATTCCGCAAATGCTCACCTACCGGGAATTTGGCCTGCTGGGCAACATTTACGCCCTCATTTTGCCCGCCATCGCTGGCCAAGGCTTCAAAAGCGCCATCTTCATTTTGATCTTCTACCAGACGTTTTTGTCCCTACCCAAAGCGTTGGAAGAGGCGGCTCGCTTGGACGGCGCGTCCAGCTTCCAGATATTTTTTCGCATTGCCCTGCCAGCGGCCGTTCCCGCCTACATCATTTCCATCATCTTTTCCACCGTCTGGTACTGGAACGAAACCTACCTCACCGTCATCTTTTTGGAAGGCGGTATTCAGTCATTGCCGATGCAGCTCTCCAAATTTGTGCAGGCGTATGAAAATCTGTACCCGCCCGGCACGGTCAACATTTTCGACCGGCTGAACGAGGCGGTGAAGCTGAGCGGCACCTTTTTGAACATCTTGCCGCTGCTGGCGATGTATTTTATTTTGCAAAAATGGTTTGTTGAATCTGTTGAAAGATCGGGGATTGCCGGTGAATAAAAAATTAATTGCGCTCTTTGTTTTGCTCCTTCTGCTCATTGGATGCAGTTCGGCGGAGGCCACACCAGAAGCCGCAACCGCCACCGTACCGCCCACCGCAGAACCAACTGTGATGGCAACGGCCGTTCCCCCCACAGCCACTCCGGTTCCCGACCCTGTTGACGAAGTAATCGAGTACGAAATGCGCGGCGCATTTAACTTCTTCTGGGAACAGGCCAACACTGATCCCGACAGCCCCGGCTACGGCCTCATCCGTGACCGCTTCCCCGGCTCTCCCGGCATCGCCAGCATCGCCTCCGTCGGCTTTGGCCTCACCGCCTACCCCATCGGCATCGAAAAAGGGTACATCACCTACGACGAGGGCTACGAGCGCGTCAACGGCACGCTGGACACCTTGCTCAACATGGATCGCACCGAAGGCTTCTACTACCATTTCGTAGACATGGCCACCGGCGAACGCGCCTGGCAAAGCGAAGTTTCCTCCATCGACACCGCCATTCTCATGATGGGCGTCGTCACCGCCGGGCAATATTTTGGCGGCGAGATTCAGGAAAAAGCGCAGCAAATTTACGACGAGGTGAACTGGCCCTGGTTTTTGGATGAATCGCGCAACATGTTCTACATGGCCTACCGCCCCGGCGAAGGATACGGCGGCCATTGGGACTTTTACGCCGAGCAGCTCATGCTCTACGTACTCGCCGCCGGTTCAAACACGCATCCCATCGACGAGACCCCCTACTACACCTTCAACCGCCACTATGGCAAATACGGCGATGGCGACGGCTTCATCCACTCCTGGTTTGGCTCCATTTTCACCTACCAATTCAGCCACGCCTGGATCGATTTCCGCGGCTACAGCGACACCGAAGGGGTCAACTGGTTCGTCAATTCCGTAACCGCGTCCCAGGCGCAGGTGGATTTTGCCCTCGCCAACGACGAGATGTACACCACCCTTGGCCCTGACGCCTGGGGGCTGACAGCCTCCGACGGCCCAGACGGGTACAATGGGCTCTACGGCGCACCGCCGTCCGGTTTCGACAACAACTCGCACAAAATTGATGACACGATTCCACCCGCCGGGGCCATCGGCTCCATCATTTTTGTGCCGGACGCGGCCAAGCGGGCCATGCTCAACTATTACTCCATCGACGCGCTGCAAGGGGAGTACGGCTTTTTAGACGCGTACAATCTCAGCGAAGAGTGGTTTGCCTCCGACGTGATCGGCATCGACAAAGGCATTAGCTTGCTCATGCTGGCCAACTACCAAAGCGACATGGTGTACCAAATCACCATGTCCAACGAGCAGATTTTGAACGGCTTGAGCCGATTGGGCCTGACAAAAGAGGAATAGCAGAAAATTTCATGACAACCATCAAAGATGTCGCCAAACATGCAAAGGTGAGCGTTACGGCCGTATCCTACGCTATCAACGGAACCGGCACCATTAGCGACGAGACGCGCAAACATATCCTCCAGGTGGCCAAAGAGCTGAACTACCACCCCAACGCCTTCGCCCGCAACCTGAAAAAGCGCAAAACCTCCACCATCGGCGTCTTCATCACCAGCTTTGGCGGCTCGTTCTACGAAGAAATTTTGGAAGGCATCCACGATGCCGTCATCCAAACCGACTACGAGATGATTGTTTGCCCGGAAAGCTGGACCAAGCGCAAGGTGCTCACGCAGCGGCAGGTAGATGGGGCCATCGTCTTCGACTGGAAGATCGACAGCGATACCATCCTCAAACTGGCCTCCAAAAAATTCCCCATTGTGGTGCTGGATCGCCACCTGGAATCCGACTATTTGTTTCCCATGCTGCTAGACAACAAGCACGGCGCGCGTGAAGCTTTCTACCACCTGTATGAGCAAGGCGCTCGCCGCCTGGCGCTGGTTACCGGCGCATCCGATTCATTTGACAATGAGGAACGAACGAGAGCATTTTTAGAGGAGGCAGAGAAAAACAGTGTTGCGGTAAGCCGCTACAAAGGGAATTTCACCGAAAAATCCGGCTACCAGGTCGCGCAAGCCATCATCGAGAGCCAGGAGCTGCCCGATGCCGTGTTCTGCAACAACGACCAGATGGCCATCGGCTTTATGCGCGCTATGAAAGAGCACAATCTCAGCGCCCCGGAAGATATCGGCGTGGTGGGCTTTGACGACATTAAAATTGCCAAATATTTGCAGCCCAGCCTGACCACGGTGGGCATGTCCCGCTTTTCCTGGGGCGCAGCCGCGGCGAACCAACTCATCGACGTGCTGGAAAACGACAGTGATTTTCCGAAAGCGGAGCGCATTCCCACCAAGCTGATTCCCCGCGAATCATCCACAAAAAATTATGGGGGTAAGTGAGAGGGTGATTGGTTACGGCCGTTTCCCTCACACCTTTCAACCATGGACACCCAAACCATCCTCCACCACGAGCTAAAAGGCTCCTTCGATTTCTTCTACCAGTTCACCAACCGCCAGCCCGGCAGCCCCGGCTTTGGCCTCACGGTAGACAGCACCAAAAAGCCAGAAGTCGCTTCCATCGCCTCTGTCGGCTTTGCCCTGTCTGCCTGGGTGATTGGTGCGGAACGCGGCTACCTCAGCCAAGACGAAGCGCAAGCGATTGTGCGGCAAACGCTGCACACCTTGCTGCACCACGCCAGCCACCATCGCGGCTTTTTTGCCCACTTTTTAGACATGACCAGCGGCAAAAGAATCCGCAAATGCGAATACTCCACCATCGACACCGCCCTCTGCCTCAACGGCGTCATCACCGCCGCCGCCTATTTTCAAGACGCGGAAATTTCCGCACTGGCTCAGGCACTGCTGGACCGCGTTGATTGGCGCTTCATCGTCTTTACCAAAGAGGGCAAAACGCTCTTCCGCATGGCCTACAATCCCGACAAGGATGGAGATTATGTCAATGGCGATCCAGGCTACATTTACCAATGGCACATGGCTGCTGAACAAAAAATGATGTACCTGCAAGCCGCCCCCCAACTGGATGCAGAGACGGCACGTCAGCTCTACCACGGCTTTTCCCGCGATTTGGGCGAGTTTGAGGGACAGAACATCATCATCAACCCCGGTGGCAACCTGTTTGCCTACCAGTTCAGCGAAGCATGGCTGGACACCGCTCGCTATCTGGACCCGGACGGCGTGGATTGGTTTGCCAACACGCGGCTGGCCACGCTAGCCAATCGCGCCTTTTGCCTGAAAAATGCAGACCAGTTCCCTACGTACCACGCCAAAAGCTGGGGCATCAGCTGCGGCGACAGCCCCTGGGGTTACGACGTTTCCGGCAGCACGCCCAGCCTGCACCCGCCCAAACCCAACGGCACCGTTTCCATTTACGGCGCGCTTTCCTCACTGCCCTTCACGCCAGAGCACACGCTGGCGATGATCGATTATCTCTACCGCGAGCAGCCACAAACCTGGGGGCCGTACGGCTTTTACGATGCGTACAATCTGGCGGTGTCGCCGCCCTGGTACAGTCAATCGCTTTACGGCATCGACAAAGGGTGCTCGATGCTAATGATCGAAAATTATCTCACCGGACTCATCTGGAACACTTACACCAACAGCCCTACCATCCAGCAGGCGCTGGCTATTTTGGGCTTCACCAAACGAGAACAAGGTCAAGATGCCTAATTTTTACGCGAAAGACGGCCGTTTCTACCTCAACGACCAGCCCCAACTCATCCAGGCAGGCGAATTCCACTACTTCCGCACGCCCAAAGACCAGTGGGCGCACCGGCTCAGCCTGCTCAAAGTGGCGGGCTTTAACAGCGTGGCCACCTACATCCCCTGGCTGTGGCACCAGCTAACAGAAAACAGCTCCGATTTCGACGGGCACAGCCACCCCATGCGTGATCTCGCTGGCTTCCTCGATTTGGCGGCAGAGATGGGCTTTTTGATCATCGCCCGGCCTGGCCCCTACATCATGGCCGAAACGATCAACGAAGGGATTCCGCCCTGGGTGTTCAGCAACTATCCGCAGGTCGCTTTTGTCAACCAGCGGCAGGAAATTCAAAACATCGCCAGCTACCTGCACCCCGATTTTCTGGCCTGTGTTGCCAAATGGTACGAGGCGGTTTTTGCGGTGCTCACGCCCCGGCAAATTACGAGGAACGGCCGTATCATCATGGTCCAGCTCGATAACGAAATGAGCATGCCGCATTGGGTGCGCAACATCTTCGACACCAATCCCAACACGGTCGCCCGCTTTGTGAATTATTTACATAAAGTTTATGGCGAGGCGCTGCCCAGCCGCTATCCTACTAATCATTTGCCCAAATTTGTGCGCCAGGAAATTATGCAACCCAGCGAGGCGCACGGCGCGCAAATCGCCGCAGATTACCGCCACTTTTACCGCGACTACCTACGCGAATACATGCAATTTTTGTGGCACGAAGCCCAGGCCAACGGCATGGAAGTCCCGCCCATCGTCAACATTCATGGCTTCATGAACGGCGGCAAAACGTTCCCCATCGGTCTGTCGCAGCTGGTTGAAGTGATGGAAATGGACGGCATGATCAGCGCTACCGACGTCTACCCATTGTCGATCAGCGAGGGCAATTTCCACCAGCTGCTGTTTGTGAATGAAACCACCAAAGCGCTGCAAAACAAGGAGCAGGCGCTCTTTTCCGTTGAGTTCCAGGCGGGCGGCAACAACGATTTCAGCAATGGCCAAACCTCATTTTACGATTTGCACACGCGGCTCTGTATTTCCACCGGGATGCGGGCCATCAACCATTACCTCTTCTTCGACGGCGAAAATGACCCCGTGCTCAGCCCCGTGAAGCGGCACGATTGGGGCCATCCGGTGCGCAAAGATGGCACCCTGCGCAAACATTATTTCCGCTATCCCAAGCTCTCCAGCGTCCTGCACAGCTACGGCACCGACCTCATCACCGCCCAGCCGGAAACCGTCACCACCATCGGCTTTTTGCTGGACCACTTCATGACGGAAATCAACAACGAATTCACGCAAGAAGCCACCAACATCATTACCCACCAGCGCGAGGTCATTTTGTGTGACATGCTGGCGCGTGGACTAGCGCTAACGCAACGGCCGTTCACCATGCTCGAACTCACCCGCACCAGACTAAATCCAGCCGATGCCCCTCTTTTGTGGCTGATGATCGAAAAACAATGCCCCACCGAGGTGCAGCAAAAGCTAGTTGATTATGTCAAGCAGGGCGGCAAACTCATTCTCGTTGGCCGCATCTGCGCAGAAACGTTCGATCACACACCCTGCACCATTTTGCAGGAAGCGTTGAGCATCGAAACCGTGTCTGGCGGACGGCCGTTCACCCAAGACACGCTCGCCGTTTTCAACCACCACGACGTGCCCGCCAGCTTTGTCGAAACCTACACCGGCCAGCTTGACGCCGTTTTTGCCACCGCTAGCAACGGCCGTACCGTCGGCTTCCGCAAAAAGTTAGGCCTGGGTCAGGTGCTGCTGCTGGGCGCCGCCATCGCCGCCAACACGCTGGACGACATCGACATCGTGCACCAACTCGCCTTGCAGATGGATTGCCAGCCGCTGTTCAAGCTGAGTGAATGGGTGGATGCGCGAATCAGTGTGGGGGAAAACGGCCGTTTCTTATTTCTCAACAATTATCAGGACGATCCCGTCAACACCACAGTTGAATACAAAAACGAACCGCTGTTCGGCGGCCATCCCATCCATCTGCCCGCCCGTCAGGGGCTCATTTTACCGCTCGGCTGGCAACTCAACGACGATATTGTGCTCAATTACAGCACGGCCGAAATTACTGAAATCACCCAAGATGGCAAAACGCTTGTACTCAAAACCAGACCCGACGCCTGCAAAGCCGAGTTCACAATTGCCAACAAGCGTGTAAAAATAGAAGGTAAAGATGGACAGCTACAGCTCCACCAACAATAGACAGTAAAAATTCATTAAGAATCTATCCAAAAAAGCCACGGAGGAAAAAGAGAGATATGAGAAATGAACCTTCGCCTCAAAATCCTCTGTGCTCTCTGTGGCTAATATTCGGACAGGTACCAAGTAAAAGGTAAAAAATGAAAGCAACCCCTACTGCAACACAGACCAATCATACGGCCGTTTCCCCCAGCAGCGACTACAACAAACTCGATCCCGCCACCGAAGCCCGCGTGGAAGAACTGCTCAGCCAGATGACCCTCGCCGAAAAAACCGGCCAGCTTTTTCAGCTAAACCCCTATGGCCCGTTTGACTGGGAACATTTTGAGGCCAAAAAAGCAGAAGCCGAGAAAGCCGGACGGCCGTTCCGCTACGACCCCAAACTGCGTGACGATATGGAAGATCTGCTCCGCGCCGGGCGCATCGGCTCCTTCCTCAACGTCACGCAGCCCGCCGTCATCAACCATTGTCAGCGCATCATCATGGAAGAATCCCGCCTGCGCATTCCGCTCATCGTTGGCAGCGACGTGATTCACGGCTACCGCACCATCTTCCCCATCCCCCTTGGCGAATCCGCCACCTGGAACCCGGAACTGCTGCAACAAGCCTCCCGCGTCGCCGCCGAAGAAGCATCCGCCGCCGGGGTAGACTGGATTTTCGCCCCGATGGTAGACATCGCCCGCGACCCGCGCTGGGGCCGCATCGCCGAAGGCGCAGGCGAAGACCCCTTTTTGGGGATGGCGATGGCGCAAGCCCGCGTACGCGGCTTCCAGGCAACCGATCTCACCAGCGGGCGGCGCATTGCTGCTTGCCCCAAACACTACATCGGCTACGGCGCCGCCGAAGCAGGCCGCGACTACAACAGCACCGACTTCTCCGAGCGCACCCTGCGCGACGTGTACCTGCCCCCCTTCACCGCCGCCTTCGAGGCTGGCGCGGGCAGCGTCATGAGCTCCTTCAACGAAATCAGCGGCGTGCCCGCCACCGCCAACCCGCTCATCCTCAAAACCATCCTGCGCGATGAGTTGCAATGGCCCGGCCTCGTCGTCAGCGATTTTGAGTCGGTGCGCGAACTCATTCCGCACGGTTTTGCCGCCGATCTCAAAGAGGCCGCCCGCCTCAGCATTTTGGCCGGGCTAGATATGGAAATGGTCAGCGACAGCTACCCCAAACATTTGCCCGAACTGATTGAATCGGGCGAGGTACCGCTGGCGGCCGTGGACGAAGCCGTGCGCCGCGTCTTGCGCCTCAAGTTCCGCCTGGGCCTGTTTGAAAACCCGTACGTGGACGAATCGCTGGCCGAAAAAATCATGCTGCGGCCCGATTTCCGTGAGCTGGCGCTGGAAGTGGCGCAAGAGTCGATGGTGCTGCTCAAAAACGAAGCGGACATCTTGCCTTTGTCGCCGGAAACGCGGCTGGCGGTCATCGGCCCGCTGGCAGACAACCAGGCCGATTTGCTGGGCTGCTGGGCGCTCAATAACCATCCTGAGGACGTGGAAACCGTACTGGCGGGCTTGTCTGCCTACTTACCAGACGATGGCTGGACGCACGTCGCAGGCTGCTCCATCCGCGACGAATCGCCCGCAGACATTGCAGCCGCAGTGCAAACTGCCGAAACTGCCGATGTGGTGCTGCTGGTGCTGGGGGAAAGCGCCAACATGAGCGGCGAAGGCCATTCCCGCACGCACCTTGGCCTGCCCGGACGCCAGCAAGAGCTGGTGGATGCGGTCGCCGCGACGGGTAAGCCGCTGGTTTGTGTATTGATGAGCGGACGGCCGTTAGTCATTCCCAAATTGGCCGGGCAGGTACAGGCGCTGCTGGCAGCGTGGCACGGTGGCATCCGCGCTGGCCGTGCCGTGGCAGACATTTTGTTTGGCACAGTCAACCCATCGGGCAAGCTCACCGCCAGTTGGCCCCGCAGCGAAGGGCAAATTCCCGTTTACTACGCCCACAAAAACACGGGTCGCCCCGCCTCGGAATCAGGTACCAAGCAGTTTGCCGAAGCATTCAAATCGGTGTTCATCGACGTGCCCAACTCGCCGCTTTTCCCCTTTGGCTTTGGTCTGAGCTACACAAACTTTGAGTACGCGAATCTGCAACTGGAAAAATCGGTGCTGGGCCTGGAAGACACGCTGGTTGTGTCGGCCACGGTCACCAATCGGGGCAGCAAAGCCGGAGCCGAAGTGGTGCAGCTTTACGTGCGCGATCTGGTGGGCAGCGTCACCCGCCCGGTGAAAGAGCTGAAAGGGTTCCAGAAAATCAGGCTGGAAGCTGGCGAGCAACAAACAGTGCGCTTTGAAGTTCCGGTCTGTGAGCTGGGCTTTACGGGCTGGGATATGCGCTACGGCGTCGAGCCGGGCGACTTCAAGGTGTGGATCGGCCCGAACGCAGTTGAGGGTTTGGCAGGCGATTTCACTGTTTCTGCCGCCTAATTGGATTTTTTACCGCGAAGGACGCAAAGTGCGCAAAGTTATTTTCTTTGCGTTCTTGGCGCACTTTGCGGTTAGACAAATTTTGCTAGGTGGCACGGCGGGACGCCGGCCACAGCGAGAGAAACTATACGATGATCAAGTTGAAGCAAGATTTTGTGGCCGCCAACGGGCTAAACATTTTTTACCATCGCGCGGCAGGGAACGAGGGCAAGCCGCCGCTGGTACTGCTGCATGGCTTTTCGGACAACGGCCGTTGCTGGATTCAGGTCGTCAATGAGGTAGCAGACCAGTACGACATCATCATGCCCGACGCGCGCGGACACGGCCGTACGGAAGGCCCGTCCACCAGCATGGCCTACGATTTGCTGGCGCAGGACGTGATTGGCCTGATCGAAGCGTTAGGGTTGGAGCAACCGATTCTGTTTGGGCACTCAATGGGCGCGCTAACGGCGCTAGTAGCGGCCGCCCAAGCCCCGGATTTGGTGCGGGCCATCGTTTTGGAAGACCCCGCGTTCTGGAATGAGGCACAGAAGAACGACATCACGGTGGCGCAGCTTGAAGAGGAACGGGCGGGAGGATTGGAATTTCGGAAACGGCCGTTAGCCGAGAAAGTCGTAGCCATCCGTGAAGGCAATCCGCATTGGGCCGAAGTGGAATTTGCACCCTGGGCTGAATCAAAAGATGAGCATGATCCAGGCCTTCTCGCGCCGAACATTCGGCTGCAAATTCGCACCTACGATTGGAAAACGGCCGCGACCAAGGTGCAATGCCCCGCGCTGCTGCTTACGGCGCATCCTGGCGGCATTGTGAAGCCCACCACGGCTCGTGAAGCGGCCGAGTTGATGCCCCACTGCGAAGTCGCCCAAATCGACGAGGCTGGGCACTGCATTCACCGCGATAAATTTGACGAAACCATGAAAATTGTGCTGGACTTTTTGCAGCGGCTTTAAGGTTGGCCAAGGGTGAGATCGGGAACGGCCGTAAAATCCCCCAAAACTTCTCCCTCATTTCCCAACACCGGCAGGCGGTCGCCTGAAAGCCGGTCGTAAATACCCACGATGGCCTGGTAGCTGCCCGGCGCACTCTCCGCCGGAATCCCGATGGGATGAATCTGCGCCAGCAAATCCCCTGCTTGCCAATCCCACGACGGCGCATCCAGCGCATCCTGCTGGGCAAATGGCACCCCATTCGCATCCAGAAGTTGGGTGAACATGACCACATCGGTGGTGAACGCTGGCGGCACAATCGGCCCTACGTTTTCCGGGTTGGTAACGCGCCAAATGAGCAGCAATTCGGCCGTTTCGCCAGGATTAACCGGATTGAGCCATTCCGCGTGGTGCAGATTGAGCCCGTTGTTGAAATTGGCCAGCGCGGGTGCCTCAGCCCAGGTCTGCATTTGGGTGGCATCGAGCCAAAAGTCGGTAAAGCCAGGATCCAAATCGGTTGGCCGTAGCGCAACCGTTTCGCGTGCTGCTAGCCATCGGGCAAAAAATGGGTGCGGCGGCGTGGAGGCGGGAATCAGCGCCCGGCTGCTTTGTCCGGCAGGGGCCACCAGCGCCCAGCGCGCGTCGGCCCAGCGCTTGTTGGCCTCTTCGCCCGTCAGCACCAAATTGATGGACGGGTCGTGCGCGGGGCCGGGGTAAACGGTAGAAAGCAGAACCAGGTCGGCTGGACCACGTTCTTCAAGATAATCGAGCGCAGCCACCAGATTGACCTGGTACGCACCGCGCACGTCGGGGTCGTTGGCCCAGGTGACGAAGTAGTCGCTGGCGCTGTGCCAGCCAGCAAACAGCAGCCAGGCGGCGGCTATAGCAGCAGGCAGCCAGCGCGGGGCAGCTTTGAATTGGGCTTTAAGGAACTGAACGGCCGTCCCAAAGCCAAGCGCAGGCAGCACAAAGATGGGAATCAGCGCGGCCAGGTTACGGGTGGTGTTGGCCGTCGGGCCGGTGATGAGCGAGGGCAGGATGCCCACCCCAAACCACAGCAGGACGAAGGCGTAAGACGGCCGTTTCCAGCGCCACAAACTCACACCCAAACCAAGCACAAAAAAAACAGCCGAGACTGCGTCAAACACGGGTCGTCCTGGAATGTTGTAGGCCAAAAATTGGTCGCCGTAGCCGGGCCAGATGAAGGCTAGCAGCGCCGAGGTGGCGTTTTGCCAGAGCGGCAGCAGATTGCCGTTGCGCAAATTCTCCAGCGGCGCGTCCAGCATGCTCAGCCGCGTCAGCGCGTACGGATTTAGCTCCTGGTAGACAAAGAGCGGGGTCACCAGCACGCCCGCCAGCAGTAGTCCACTCAGCGCTGGCCGCCAGCTTTGGTGAAACAGTTCACGCCGCTGCCACGCCAAATACAGCAAAAAGAGGGGGAAAACCAGCCACGCCACCCGCGCTGCCAAGTAGATGTGCAGGGTGATGGCGACGCTCACGCCAAAAGCGGCGGCAATCCACCCACGGCGGGATTGTTTGTCGTTTTTATCTAGCAGGTGCCAGAAGAACCAAACGGCCGTTCCCATAAAAAAGGGCAGCATCCCCGCCCGCAGCGCCTCCCGTGCAGAGGCTAGGGGCCAAAAGGTGATGGAAAGGAGAACGGCCGTAATCAACGCCGTCATCTGGTCAAAACGGCGGCGTACCCACAAATAGCTAATCCCAATCGCAAACACGCTAAACAGAACATTAACAAAGCGCAAGGCAAATAACGTTTCGCCAAACAGCCACATGCTGGCAGCGGCCGTGTAACTGTACAAAGGTTCGCTGCCGTAATTAAGAGGGAAAATAAAGAGAAAAACGCCGCGCAAAATACCAATTGCTTCCCGACCATGATTCGCCTCATCATGGGTAAGACCAGGAGGAATCTCCGTCAGGGCCACCAGGCGAAGGCCAAATGCCAGCAGCAAAATCAATACAATAGGAAGCCACTTTTGGTATTGTTTCATCACAAGGGAGGCATTATAAAGTAGCCCTATAGGCACGTCAAAGAAGAGGCGCCCGATGGCACGAAGCGCTTTTTGATGTTGCATCATCGTTTTATGTTATAATCGCATACGCCATTCCGGCATGGAACGCGCATAAAATATGAAATCCAATTCATCTCGTCGCGCCCCGGCTCGGGTAAGATTGCCACTTTGGGCTGTCGCACTTTTGGGCTTGGGCATCATTCTTTTGCTTATTGGCAGTTCGGTCTGGCTGTACCGGACAGTTCAGTCTACCGTTTCCTCATTGGAAGTGATCAACCCCGATTTTGCCAATTCCAGCAGCAACCCTGATGCTGTGCGGACACTGCCTGCTCCCAGCAGCGATGTTTCTATGGAAGAAACAGATAGTGAAGCTGCTCCCATCTTTTCTTCGAATGCTTTTCACAAGTGGGAAGGCAACAGCCGCGTGTCCATTTTGCTCATGGGTATTGACCAGCGCTGTGAAGAATCTGGCCCCACGCACACAGACAGTATGATGGTGTTGACGATTGACCCGGTTGGTCTGTCTGCGGCCGTTTTGTCCTTGCCGCGTGACCTGTGGGTAGAAATCCCGGATTTTGGCGTAGACCGCATTAATCAAGCCAATTATTATGGCGAAATTTATGAATATCCCGGTGGTGGGCAAGCTTTGGCTGTCCAAACCGTTGAGACACTGTTAGGGGTACCGATTGATTATTATGTCGCCGTTAATTTTGATGCATTTGTTGAAGTCGTTGATCTGATTGGAGGCATTGACATTGATGCGCCCGAAGCGATTGATGACCCCGACTACCCCGACCGGTGCTATGGTTTTGATCCTTTTTCTATTGAACCAGGCGAACAACATTTAGATGGAGAGAGTGCGTTAAAATACGCGCGTACACGGGCCACGTTTGGTGGCGACGTCGATCGAGCCGCGCGGCAGCAGGCTGTTATTTTAGCAGTCCGAGAGAAAGTCTTTTCGCTCAACAGCTTGCCGCAGCTCATTGCTCAGGCGCCGCAGCTATGGCAAACGTCTCAAGAAAATGTGCGCACAAACATGACGCTAGACGAGGCAATTCAGTTAGCCTTGCTGGCCCAGGATATCCCACGTGACAGCATTCGCACGGCCGTTTTGGACTACAACTATGTCTATAACGAAACGACCCCAGACGGCCGTCAGGTATTGGTGCCCGTGCGAGAAAATATCCGCCAGCTGAGAGACCAGTTGTTTGCCCCCCCGGCTATTCCCACGCCGGTTATTGAAAACCTTCCCGCTCTGATGGCTGCCGAAAACGCCCGCGTTGCCGTGTACAATGGCACGGCCGAATTTGGGTTGGCAGGCGCTACGCAGGAATATTTACAATCGTTTGGCATTGACGTCGTGGAAATCGGCAATGCCGACACATCTACCTACCTCACATCGCAGATTATCACCTATGGATCATACCTCAACACCAGCCGCTATCTCACTCAGTTGATGCACGTTCCACCGCTCAACGTCAGCAGCGGCACCAATCCCGACGGCGACTACGATATCCTGATCATCATCGGCAACGATTGGAGAGTGCCTAGCTCAGATCAATAGCCAGACAAGTTGCCTTTACCGGGCATAGTGTCTGCTTTGAGTTCCCTCTTCACAATTGCCGTGTTCACATCTATTGGCTGCCACGACTTTGCCTGCCTGTGATAAAGCAAGGCAAGCAAAGCGAATGGGTTTGCTGAAGATACCCGGCTGACCGGAATGGACGCTGCCAGACAAACAACCTGTGGCCGAAAACGGCCGTTTGTCTCTACGTCTTGCTCCCGGGAATTACTTGGCCGCCATAAGAGGAGAGAACAGGAGGTTTGTCCATGCCAAAACCAAGCTGGTCCTGCTTGTTGCTGGGCGTTATGTTGGCCGTCACCGTGGCCTGCAAACCCATCAGCGATGATGATCAGGAGCTACCGACAGTTGAATCGCCGCCTGCCGCAACGGATGCACCCTTTGAAGCCAATTCAAATGCCAGCCAGGCGGCCACTCTGCCTATTCCCACCAAATCGGTAGCCACCAGCGCCGCACCACCAGCGCCCACAGCGGCCCCCACCACAGCGGCCTTCGCCGGTTGGCAGCAAATTGGGAACCCTGCCACGGGCTTGCAGTTGTTAGCCCCGCCAGCTTGGATTAACCTCTCAGGTCAGGTAGATACGGCCGTTACCGCCAACGAACTCGGCATCACCGTCCTGTTGCTAACCAATTCAGAGCGCACCGGCAACAGCCTGCTGGGCAGCAAAGCTATTGGCGATGGAGCCTACGTAGCTGGGCTCATTGCCCATTTGGAACTGCCGCCAAACACCCCTCAGGCCACGCTCAACCGTCTGGCCACAGACCTTACCGCCAACACAAGCCGCACAGCGCTCTCCGAACCAGCTCCTGTTTCGGCTTCCGTGGGCAGCGGTGGCCAGGTGACGGGCTCCTACATTGATTTAGAAGGTGCGCCGCTTCTCTTTGGCAGCAGCGGCAGCAACATGCGCACACGCATCTATCTCTTCACCTCAGCCCTGGCAGGCAACCTCAGCCAGCAAACACAAGCGCTCTTTGTGATGAGCGCCCCCACCGATTATTGGTCACAATACCAAGGCACTTTCGAGAAAATGGCCAGCAGCATCGTGCTGCACAATATTTATGCCGATATTGTGATTCAGGATGGCTCCGCGAATGTGCTTGGCAGTTTGGGACAACAAGATTTGGTTAACGGCGAGCTAAACGCCAACGTCAAAGATGTTTGGACCTTTAGTCTGCCGGGCCCCCGCTACGCCAATATCACGCTCAGCCCCGACAATAAAGATATTGATCTTATCCTCTCGCTCATCAGTCCGACCGGCCAAACCGTCACCCGCATTGACAATGGATATGCAGGCGACACCGAAATCATGATTGATAATTTATTGCTAGACAGCGGACTTTATGTGGTGGAAGTGAGCGAATTTTTTGGCAGCGCGGGCCGCTACACGATGAGCCTGGTACTGACTGAAGAACCGCTTTTTGGCGGGGGCGGACGACTATCGCCTGGGCAAACGATTCAGAGCAATCTGGCACGTGGCGCCCAACACATCTGGTCTTTTACGGGCAACGCAGGCGAGCTGGTGAGCATCGTTTTGACGCCGGGAAACCAGTTTGATGCCATTTTAGATGTATATGGGCCAGATGGTACGCGGCTGGCCGCCCTGGATGAAGGCTTTAGCGGAGATGCCGAAGTGGTATCTGGGCTAGAGCTGCCGCTTACCGGCGAATACGACATTCTGGTACGCAGCTTTGCCGGTGAAGGTGGGAGCTATTCCCTCTCGCTGGACGAAGGCGGGGAAAGTACGGGAAATTTCTACGACGCGGGCGATTTGATTTTTGGCCAAACCGCGCAAGAAGCGCTGCAAGAAAATGAAGCCCACGCCTGGTTCTTTACGGGCCGCGCCGGGGATGAAGTTTTCATCACGGTAAACCCACTTACGCCTAATCTGGACCTGGACATCTGGCTGCTGGATGAAAACATCAATCGGTTAGCAGAACAAGATGCCTTTTTGACTGGCGAACCGGAGATGATTGAATTTTTACTGCCAAGCGATGGCCAATATCTGGTGCTGGTGCGTGACTTCTTTGGGGAAGCGGGCCGTTACGAGATTAGTTTGCGGGCCAACCAAACAGCGCCGCCAGATGAAGCGGGCACCCTGGAATATGACACGGCCGTTTCTAACACGTTGGCAGCCAATCAAACAGTGGTCTGGTATTTTGACGCCGACGATGGAGACGTGATTGACATCGTGCTGACGCCTGAAAGCAGCAATTCCGATCTGCTCTTTGTGGTCTACGATCCAGAAGGCAATGAAATCTGGTCGGTGGATGCAGGGGAAGCGGGCGCTACAGAACAGGTAATGTCCTACCCGGTGATGATTGAGGGTCGCTGGAGCATTGTGGTGAAAGAGTTCTTCGGCGAAGCAGCCAGCTATACGCTGGAGGTTGACGACAATTAATCGACCTTAGAATCTATGAAAAAGCCACAGAGGGGAAAGAGGCGATCGAGCGTTGTGAGCAATCTCAAAAATCTCTGTGATCTCTGTGGCCAATATGCGGATAGATGCCTAATGGTTTTGGACAAAGTTAAGCTGTAGCAGATTCTCATCACAGCTGGTACGGGTTTGCACGCGGTAAATTTGGGAAACGGCCGTACCGTTTGGCGACTCCAGTTGCACGTTATAATCGCGCATTACAGGTGAATCAAACACAAACTGCTCCCAACCAGAAGGACCATAATCTGGAGCGCCACCAACGATAACCCGCTCATCAATACCGCTACCCCAGACATGCACTCGATAGCTGCCAACCAGCACCGGATTTCGTTCCAAATCCAAAACCTCACCAGCAATTCCTAACCAACCGCAGCCCGCATTATTGGCATGATTTTGCAAATAAAATGGACTGTTGTCTGTTTTGGTGAATGGATAGGCCGAGCGGGTAGAAGTCGGCGTGGCAGTTGGCCCCGGCGGCGTTGCCGTGGGGGTATTGGTGCTCGTGGGTGTGTAGGTCGGCGTGGCTGTCTTGGTGGGAAATATGGGCAGCGGTGATGGCGTTAATGATGGTTTAAGGGTGCTAAAAGGGAGCGGTGTAGCTGATGCCTGCACGGGCACAGGCGTCCAGGTAGCATCCAACGGCGGCTCTGTCGCCGTAGGCGTTTCTGAAGGCAGCTCAATCGCCGCCACAAGCGTGGGTAAATCTTCTGGTGTGGCCAGCGCTATGGGCATGGCCACGGTCGGTAAGGCCTGTTCAATATCTGCAAAAGAGATGTCTGGGAGTCGTTCCGGCGCAACAAAAAAGAGAACAATAACCGTAACAACAGCCACGGAAAGTAACAGCAATAATGCCGCCACCAAACTCATTAAACGACCAGCACAACCGGTTTGCTGCTTATGTTTTTTTGCCATGTTTACCGGTATAACTTAGGAACCGCTGTCCACCTCAATCAGGCGAACAATATCGGCTGATTGCCAAAGGCCATCGAGCCAGCTTTCAAATGTTTCTTGCAGCAATATAGACCGCGCACCTGCCTCTAACGGCCGTTCCGGGTCACGTTCTATGAGTTGCACAATGTAATACACAGAATTGCCCGCGCTGTTAACGGCCGTAATCACGTCACTCACACCGCCCGGCTCCGTCAGGGCAAAGGCGGCGGCTTCCACCTCTGGCACCAGCAGGGTGCCCTGCGCAAAAAAGTCGAGATCGCCGCCATTTTCTCCCGTGATACGATCGAGCGAATGGATTTGGGCCAGCGTGGCGAAATCATCTCCGTTTCGTATTTGGGCCAGCAAGGTATTGGCCAGATCCAGAGTATCTACCTGAATGTAGCGGGCGTGTACCTGCTCTACCGCAAAAGGCACATCTTGAGTAACGGCCGTTACCATCTGCTCCAAAATCAAACCATACGCCACTTCGTTACGAATCTCTGCCTCACTGTATTGATTGGCTTCCAACCAGGCCGCAAAGTTTTCGGCGCTACCAGCCCGATCTTGCAAGGTTTGCAGCGCTTGCTCCACCATCTCATCGGTAGCCACCAAACCCTGTGCGGCCGCCGCCTGGCGAATCAACAATCGCTCAATAAGCCCGTTTAGCACTTCACCCTGGTAATTGGGATTGGGCGTGGCGTTGGGCAACTCGGCGATAGCCCGCTCATGCCGTACCAACTCTGCCTCGTAGAGAGCCAGCGGCAGCGGCTCATCGTTCACCCTGGCTGCCAGAGGGACATCTGGTGTAGGAGTTTGGGGAACGGCCGTTTCCGTTGGCAGCACAATGGGTTCATCACTAATCACAGGAGGCGCCAGACCCTCGTCAGCCTGGTCCAGACTAACGGCTGGGGCAACTGTGGGTAATGGTTCCTCTTCGCCACAGGCCAACAGCAAGATAGGCAGTAACAGGAAAAGCAAAAGGTTTCGTTTCATACACATTCCAAGAAAATGTTCGTTTTCACATAAAGTTGGGGCGATTATACCCAGCCGCTAAGGGATGCCAACCCGATGCCCCGTCGCCAAACGACATTCTCACTAAAATTTCACTCCCTGCTCCCAACAAAAAGGTGCGCTGCCCACCGACAACGCACCCGTATTTAGGCATGCAGTTTTCTTTTCTTGAACGTTTTCTAGATGGTGATTAAGGAATCTTCAGAGCCATACTGGTTGGCCACGTAGGCATCAGCATCCCAATCATTTTCCCACCGCTGACCATCCAGCAAGTAACGGAAGCGGTAAGATTGCCCGCGTTCCAGCGAAATAGTTACGCTGTAGCTGCCATCCTTGAGCTGCTTCATGGGGTTCTCTGTGGGGCTCCACGCATTAAATTCACCACAAAGATGCACGGTTTCCGCATCCACTTCTGCCGGCAATTTAAATGTTACCCGGCATGTCGTTCCTGTTTTTGAATAATTTTTCTTGAGCATAGACTTTTAACTCCTGAATCATTTGTTGGGCTAATCGTCCTCTCCCTTCTCCGATGCAGGGGAATCTGAATTAGCAACTTCTTCCAAAGGGGCCAAGCTGTTAACGCCAAGTAAGCGCCGCACTTGCCGTGTTAACCGAGGCAGCCCAACTTCGCGATACTCATCGGCCAGAAATTGGGCCAAATCGGCCAGGTTTTCAAATGTTCCGTAATGTTCTTGCAGGCGATCCCGCTGTTGTGACAGCCAAACGAACAAATCCGCCTCGGTGCGACCAGGAAAATCAGCCAACAAGGTTGAATCGTGAATAATCTGTACGGTGGGCAGATAGATCATTTCATACCAGGCGTCAACGGCCGTTTCCCAGGCCATCGGTTCACCATCAATTTGCGACAAAACTTGCTGCAAATTGCGAATTTGGGCCAGCAGTTCCGTGTACCGCCCCGGTGACGTAAACTGGATGTTGTGATCGGGAAAACGTTCCGCCAGCCCCGTCATGGCTAAAAAGTTCTGCTCGCCCAGCTGAATGAAAATTTGATCTAAATTCTCTGAGGGGTCAACTTCTAAATCCACCGGATAAGCCCGCACATGCGCTTCAATCGCATTCATCCCCAACTGCCGGGCCACCGAAACACGATGATTGCCATCTTGCACAAAGTAAATGTTGCCCACCTGATAGAGCTCAACCGGCGGCCAACCCGTCCGGCTGGCCAACGCATCCACCGCCACCCAACGTTCCTCAACGCCACGCGTTAGCGGCAAAAACTTGCGAGTGAACGTTTTGTAGCGTCCCACACTGCCCACAATGGCATCCAACGGCACTTCCACCAATCCACGATAATAGGGGTTTTGCTGCCGCAGCTCAGCCCGAATGGCCTCAAACGGAATCAGGTGAATATCTTCGCCCGTCAGGCGTGCCGATAGCTGCGCCCGAGCCGCCTGACGCAGGGCATTCTCAAAACGTTGGCGAGCTTGAATTTGTTGTGGATTACTAATTTCACTCATAAACAACCCACGGTAAGACGTGTGAAGGGCATTCAGTCCGATAAGTTGTTAGAATAACGGCCGTTCCTGTTTTTACAGGTTCGCTCCGTCTATGGTTCGGTGTGCAATGTTACCTGCGATGGATGATTGACTATAAGATACCATGAGAAGATGAGGATAATCAATGCATGATTTTATACAAATTCAGGCAGAGGTAGCCGAAGCATTAACCCAAAACCAGCCAGTGGTTGCTCTGGAAAGCACGGTAATTACCCACGGTCTGCCTTACCCAGATAATGTAAACACGGCCGTAAAAATGCAAACGGCCGTTCGTGAAGGAGGCGCCTTGCCCGCTACCATCGCCATCATCAAAGGCAAAGTGCATGTGGGGCTTACGGATGATGAGCTGGAATATTTGGGGCAATTGGCGGGAACGGCCGTACGCAAATGCAGCCGCCGTGACATTCCCTTGGCCATTGGCAATCAAGAAGATGGCGCCACCACGGTCGCTGGCACTATGATTCTGGCCCATCTGGCCGGGATTCACCTCTTTGCCACAGGAGGCATTGGCGGGGTGCACCGGGGCCATCCCTTTGACATTAGCGCCGATCTGCTAGAGTTGGGGCAAACGCCCGTAACGGTCGTCAGCAGCGGCGCCAAATCTATTTTGGATTTGCCTGCCACCCGTGAAGTGTTAGAAACTCACGGCGTGCCCATCATCGGCTATGGCACCGATGAGCTGCCTGCCTTCTTTGCCCGCAGCAGTGGCCTGCCGGTTGACATCCGCCTGGACACGCCAGAAGCGGTGGCCCGCGTCATGCAAGCCCATCAGCAACTGGGGCAGCAAAACGGCCTGCTGGTCACCGTCCCCGTGCCAGAAGCGGATGCCTGTGATCCCGACATGGTAGAAGCGGCAATTGCCCAGGCCACACAAGAGGCCGACAAGGAAGGCATTCACGGGCCGGCCTCGACGCCTTGGTTATTGCGGCGCGTGGTGGAATTGACAAACGGCCGTAGCCTGCAAGCCAATGTCGCTTTATTGCGCAATAATGGCTATGTTGCCGCTAACATTGCTCGCGCTTTAATGACAATTTCCTAAAAATCGCCTGAAATGTAGCGTATCCGCGGTAAAAATAGAGGGTATTTCAACATATTTGCTGCATCGCAAGGCAAACTGAAGGAAACCTGAAACATAGTACCATCAGTCCAAGCTTTATGCGTTTGATCCTATCGTTATTTTGGACCGGTCCTGTATAATTAAAGTTTGTGAGCGCACAGCTAGCAGTTAGCAAAAGCAGCAATGTAGACAACACTGATTTTTACGAGGGATCCTGCTTTTGTGTAAACCCAAAATGTTCTATTGTTGTCCGACATGAGTAAAAATTTAGCAGCAAAAATAAAAAAAGAATTTCAGCGGCTCAATTGGTTCCTAATTGGCATTTTTTTGCTGCTGTTAAGTGTTGCCGCGGCCTCATTTTTTGTGGTCTATTCGTTGGTGCTTAGTGCCACCCTGCTAGACTGGCTGCCAGGCATGGCCATTGCCGGTTTAACCATTATTTTGGGGCTGGTGCTGGTGTACGCAGTAGTAGACCGCCACTCAGAACGTGTGCAATCTAACACCACGCAGATGGTTGATGCAGAGCTACACCAACTACGTGCCGCCAACAATCGAGCCAAATCGCTGCAATCAATGGCCTCTGTTATGCGCGCCACACTAAGCTTTGAGCGTGTGGTGGAAGAGGCTTTGGACGTATGCAGCCTGGCCATCGAAGAGATGGGGATTCCCCGCCAATCATTGGTAGGGGCTGTCTTTTTGTTTAATGGCGAAGATTTGATTCCCGTGGCCACACGGCGCTTTACGGCCGTAGATTTTGACAAGCAGATGCAAGGCAAACGAGGCATCGTCGGGGCGGCGCTTACCCAGGCTGAACCCGTCACCACGGACCACCCCCGGCAAGACCCGGAACTGCGCCAGTTTGTCGCTTTTCACAGCTGCCTCACGGCCGCCTGTATTCCGCTACGGGCCGGCTTCCAGATTTTTGGCGCGATTGTCATTGGCTCGGATACGGCCGTTAAATTCGACAAAGAGCATTTTGAGCTGTTCAACGGCGTGGCCGACCAGGCCGTCATTGCCCTGCAAAATGCCCAGCTTTACCAACGGCTCGAAGCAGAAAAACTGCGCATCATCGAAGCAGACGAAGAGGCACGCAAAGAGCTGGCCCGCGATCTGCATGATGGCCCTACGCAAACCATCGCCGCCATTGCCATGCGCATCAACTTCATTCGCTCCCTGCTCTCTCGCGACCCGGAACAGGCGCTAGGCGAGCTGGAAAAAGTGGAAGAGCTGGCCAAACAAACCTCCAAAGAGATTCGCGGCATGTTGTTTACATTACGGCCGTTGGTTCTGGAAACGCAAGGCCTTGGCGCAGCCGTCGAAACCGTCATCGCTCGCATTAAAGAGACAGACGGGCTGAACATCCGCCTCATCGGCGGCCAGCATGGCGAACTGCTGAACGAGCAGGCCCAAGGCGTCGTCTTCTCGATTGTGGAAGAAGCATTGGGCAACGCCCGCAAATATTCCCGCGCCAGCAAAGTCCAGGTGCGCTTCTGGCAAGAAGACAATCTATTTGTGGCCCTGGTGCAAGACAACGGCGTGGGCTTTGACGTGCAGGCGGTTAACCAGGATTACAGTTCCCGTGGCAGCCTGGGCATGGTTAACATGCGTGAACGCGCCGACCGGATCGATGGTTCACTCCGATTGGAATCCGCACCCGGCCACGGCACCTCCGTCACCCTGGTTGTTCCCCTCGACAAACACGGCAGTCACGTCGCCGCGTGATCTGCGTCCAGTAAGCAGTATTCAGTAAACAGTTTATAATCGGTCCCAAAACTGATGACTAACACACTGAATACTGACCTGTGACCAAATTTATCCCCAAACAAACCAATTTAACCCTACTGGCGCTGGCTTCACTGCTGGGGTATCTGGTTTTCTGGCTCTGGTTTCCGTTACGGCCGTATTTCAACACGCTCCCCCTGCAAGACGTGCGCACCTTCGCCCCCTCGCTGCTGGCAGGATTCGGCTATGCGCTGCTGCTACTGGCGCTGTTTGGCCTGTACTCGCTGGCCTTTCGCGGCGTGCAAATGCGCACCGTCACGCCATCGCTGCCATTTTTGTTGGGAACGGCCGTCCTTTTTGCCATCCCCCTGCTGCAAACCTACCCTATCAACGCCAACGATTTATACCGCTACGTTATTCGCGGGCGTGTCAGCAGCATTTACGAGCAAAATCCATACGTCGCACCGCCCAATGCCTTCCCCGACGATCCATTTTTACCACTGGCAGGGGAATGGGCCGGTGAAACATCACCCTATGGCCCTCTGTGGGAACTGTTAGCGAGCGGCATCACCGGATTGACGCAAAACAATCTGCTGGCGGGGCTGCTGGCGTTTAAGCTGGTGGGGTTGCTGGCGCATTTGGTGAGCGGCTGGCTCATCTGGCGGCTGCTGGCCCAGGCCGATGCCGCCAAACAGCGCAGCTTTACGCTGCTCTGGCTGTGGAATCCCGCTTTGCTGCTGATGTTTGTGGTGGACGGGCACAATGATGTGCTGATGATGGTGTGGCAGCTGGTGGCGCTCTGGTTTTGGCGGCAGAAACGGCCGTTACCCGTCCTCCTCTTTTTGCTGTTGGGGGCGCTTACCAAACCGATTGGGCTGCTGCCACTGCCATTTTTTGCCGTGGCCTGTTGGCAAATGGCACAAAGCAATACGGCTCGCTTAAAGTTGGTGGGCTGGAGTGTGGTGCTGGGCGGAACGGCAGTTTTCCTCAGCTTCCTCCCCTTTGGCTCACCCTACGATCTGGTTACCCGGCTGGTGAGCGAAGCTTCTGGCGGGCCGGGGTTTTCACCCGCTACGCTGCTCATTTTGCTGCTCGGCGAATGGGGACAACCGATCACGCCTGCGTTGATTGACGGGGTGGGCAACTTGTTCCGGCTGCCATTCATTTTGTTGGGGGTTTTGTTGGCGTGGTGGGGCTGGCGATACGGCCGTTCGCCCTTAAAAGCTGCGGCTGAATTCATGACCGCCTACAGCTTCCAGGCGCTCAGCTTTCGCCTTTGGTACAGTACCTGGCCCTTCCTCTGGCTGCTGCTGGAAGATGAGACAAGCGAGCCAACCCTCTCTTTTCGCCTCAGCGCCGGATTATGGAGCTTGCTGCTGGTACAGCTATCGGTGCTGGTTTATGGGCATTTGCGAGTCTACGCGCTGGGCGGCAGTCAGTTGGCGGCCCATCTCATCGGCGTGCCGCTCGTTTTTGTGCTGCCGCTGCTGCTGGGCTGGCTAGGTCATCGGCGCAGCGCCAGTTAACCATCTATCTAAATATTGGCCACAGAGTTTTTTTTGAGATTGACTTCAACCTGTCAACGTTGTTCGTTCTCTGCAGCAAGTTTCAATGCTTCACCTTGCCGTTTTCGAGGAAGCTGCGCTGGGTTTCAGCCAGGCTGTCCAAATAGTCGGCTACACGGCGGTTGATGGTTTCGGGTGGGTAACGGCCGTCTTCATCCATCTTCCCCGCAGACATCCCCGTCAGCAGTTCAATGCCTTCATCAATCGTTTCTACCGGATAAATGTTGAATTGCCCCTCGGCTACAGCCTCGACCACATCGTGGCGCAGCATCAGGTTCTTCACGTTCGCGGCGGGGATGAGTACCCCTTGCTCGCCCGTCAGGCCACGCGCCTGGCAAATGTCAAAAAAGCCTTCGATTTTCTCGTTGACGCCGCCAATGGCTTGCACCTGTCCCCGCTGGTTCACCGAACCAGTCACGGCAAATGACTGCTTGATCGGCACCCCGGACATCGCGGAGAGCAGCGTGTAAAGCTCGGCTGAAGAGGCGCTGTCGCCATCCACGCCGCCGTAGCTTTGCTCAAACACCAACGAGGCGGTGAGGGAAAGCGGCCGTTTTCCAGCATACCGTCCACCCAAAAAACCACTCAAAATCAGTACGCCCTTGGAATGAAGCGGGCCCCCCAGCTCCACCTGGCGCTCAATGTCGATCACTTCCCCCTTGCCCAGGCGCACGCGAGCGGTGATCCGACTTGGCTGCCCAAAGGAATGCTGCCCCACCGAAATGACGGAGAGGCCATTGATTTGCCCTACCACGGCCCCGTCGGTGTCGATGAGCACGGTTTCGCGCAAAATCATCTCTTGCATCCGCTCACGAATACGGCCGTTGCGATACCGCTGCGCCTCAATTGCCTTTTCCACATCCGCAGGCTGCACCAACTCATGGTGGTTTTGACCGGACCAGTAGCTGGCTTCGCGCATCAAATCAGCCATCGGCTGCATGTGGGTAGACAGTCGCTCCGCGTCCCCGGCCAGGCGTGAGCTGTACTCAATAATGCGCGCCACCGCCTCGCGGCTGAAGGCGTGCAAATTCTCCCGATCCGCCAGCGAGCTGATAAACTGGGCATACAGCAAGCTGTTGGCCTCATTGCGCATCATCTCTTCTTCAAAATCGGCCGCCACCTTAAACAGTTCTGCAAAATCGGGGTCCAGCTGGTAGAGCAGATAATACAAATGCCGTTCACCCAGCAAAACCACCTTGACTTCCACCGGAATTGGCTCTGGCTCCAGCGTAGCCGTGCTCATTAAACCCAGCGAATATTCGAGTGGCTCAATTCTAATTTCGCCCGATTGCAGTACGCGCTTCAGGCATTCCCAGCTTTGGGGATTCAGCAGCACCTTGCGCGCATCCAAAATGAGATACCCGCCGTTGGCTCGATGCAGGCTGCCCGGCTTGATCATCGAAAAGTCGGTAAACAGCGCCCCCATGCGCGCCTCATGCTCCACACGGCCGATTAAATTGGCAAATGTTGGGTGGTCGGCATAAATGACCGGTGCACCGTGCGTTTGGCTGTTGTCTACCAACACATTCACCTGGTACCGGTTGAAAAAGGGGGATACGGCCGTTTGCTGCTGGCGAGCCTGCATCAACGCCATCATCGGGTTTTGCCCACCGGAAGAAGAGTCATCCACCTGCAAAAATTTGTCCGCATTTTGGATCACGTCCACCTTAACTGTCTCTAGATAATCGACCACCTCTGGATACGCTTCATATTTTTTGATCAGCTCATCCGTAAAAAGGGGGGATACTGAAAACGTGGCCATCTCCTGATTCAGTTGGCGCACCTCTTCGCGGCTCTGACGGCTCCACTGCGGCATCTGCCTCATGAGCTTTTGCAGATTGTTCTGGAATTTCTCAATGGTTTGCTCGTATTGCTGTTTCTCCTCATCAGTCAGTTTTTGGAACTGCTCTGGGCGAATCACTTCACCCTCTTGCAGCGGGGCAATGGCAAAGCCCTGAGGTGTTTTTATCAAGGCAACGGATTCTTGACGCGCCGACTCATCCAGCTTTTCTAGCCCATCTTCCTGGCGAGCTTGCAGCCGGTCCTGGATGGCCTGGCGCTGCGTCTGGTATTCTTCGCTTTCAAACGTAACGGGCAGCACCGTAAACAGTTCATCCAGCAAATGGGCCATGTCCTGGCTGAGTTCATTCGCTTTGCCTGCTGGCAGGCTAATAGCGTTGGGCTGGTGTGGTTGGGCAAAGTTGTACACATAGCACCAGTCGGGCGGCGTGGGTTTGTTGTGGGCATACTGATCGAGGTAACGGCAAACGGCCGTATATTTCCCTACTCCATTTGGCCCCAGCGCAAACAAATTGTAGCCATCTTGCACCATGCTGATGCCAAACTGAATCGCATCAACGGCCCGATCCTGCCCGATAATGGCAATCGAATCATCCAAATCGGCGGTGGTCTGAAAAGAAAATTGCGCGGGGTCACATTGTCGGTACAAACTGGCGGGGGACAAACGCTCTTGAATAGTCATGGCTTCATCCTTTTCCACTATTTATTACCAGCTCCAACACTGAACGCATCCGGTTCAGTGCCCCATGAGGCAGTTGGGGAAACGCACCTCATGAGATTTGTTTCATTATAGCAGGAAGTCACCCCTTTTTGGGAGATTCTCCCGAAAATAAAGCAAAAAATGGCGGAAAATGCTTTGGTAAGAACGGCCGTTTTGCCTATAATGTGTCCCGGAAGTCCAGTGTTAGCTCTGTTATGAATCGCAAATAAATCAGGTCTGTCACATGCGTCGAGCACTTCAAGATGGCATTAATCAATTGGCCCGAGCCGGTAACGATAAAGCGGTGTTGGGCATGGCGCTGCTCAACCTGCACGCCGCCCTGGAAGAATACTTCCGGGAGCAGCTGGCCAATGAGATCCGCCTGTACGAAGCCAGCGAACAAAAACGGGCCACCTGGCAAGATTTGATCAACCTTTGGGAAAGCAGCCGAGGGCTCACCCGCAACGACCGGGAGCGTTTGTTCCAGCACAACAGTTTGCGCAACGACATCGCCCACGGCAAACCATTTTCACTTTCGCAACCACAGGTAGAAGAATACGCGCATTTTGTGCAAAGCTTCACCGGCGTTCGCCTCAAGCCGGACAACTCAGGCCAAACGTCTTCTGATCCAGCCCCACCCCGCCCGCCGCAGCCCATCGTAACGACAAATCGTGGCTGCGCTTGCCTGACACGATTAGCTATTTCCGCTTTTGTTATGGCCCTGCTGATCGGCGGCTATTTTGTGGTGAACTACCTGCTTTTAGATGGCATGGAATCAACTACAGGGGAAAGTGGCCTGGAACTACTTGAAGAAATGACGACAACGCTGGCTGCGCCGCCTAGTTCGATACCCCCAGACACGCCTGCCGCAGAAGAAAACAAGCCACCGCCCAGCGAGCCAGAAGCAGTGGCAACGGCCGTTCCCCCCACCGCTACTACGACCACCAACACCAATGATGAACCCAGCAATCCCCAAACCACCGTTCGCGTTAACGCCAACTCCAATGTGCGGCTTGGCCCCAGCATGGAGGAGGGGGGAATTGGCGTCGCACTCAGCAACACGGAGTATGTCGTGCTGGAAACCTCGCCCGACGGCAGCTGGTACAAAATTGAGCTTGAACCAGGCAAAGTCGGCGGGATTGGGTCCTCACGGGTGACGGTTATTGCGCCTTAGTTTGTTATTTTGTGTTTGAAACGGCCGTTTCAAACACTCGCGCAAAATAACTGTCCACCAGCTCAGTTAACCCCTCACGCACAGACTCTGACAGATCAATGCCCGCCAGCCGCTGCGCCAACTGCTGCTTAAACTCTAGCTGCATGTAGCGGTAAATCTGGATGCGCTGCGCCTGCGGCGACCCCGCCCCGTGCATAGATTCCGTCAAATAGCCCACCGCGTTACGTCCCAACGTCATATTTTCAATCAGGCGCATGATGCGCATACGGTGCTCTGTGGGCACGTCGGCTCGGCCTCGCAAATATTTGTCCAGCAGCGGCCCGATTTCTTCATGCCGGTAATCGGCTTCGGACGGCATAGTGGCCACCAAGCCGCCCGCAATGTCCTGCGCCAACCGGCTAATCTCGTAAGGGAAGCGCGTGACGTGATGTTTGCAGACGTTGGCCAGCATGTCATCACATAAATACGCGCCCGATTTCGTGGCGTGGCTTTGGTACGAGGAGGCGATGCCGGTGGCGTAAATCGTCTCGTTCAGATGGGTCATCTCCACCAACTTGTCACGAATATGCGAAGCGCGCGACACGCCGTTGTATTCGGCGGCGGTGGCCGTGGCCCCAATTAGCACATCTCCCACGCCGCTTTTGCACACGTAGCTGCGCCGATGGTAGCAGGTGAAGCGCTCCACCAGCATCGCGGCAAATTCCGTCTCCCCATCCATAAAAATGAGCTCGTTGGGGATGAACACATCGTCGAAAATTACCATCGCTTCCTGGCCGCCGTACTGCGCGTTGCCAATGTCGATGGTGCCATCTTCCATGCTGCGCGTGTCGCACGATTGACGGCCGTATACATACGTAATGCCTTCTGCCGTCACCGGAATCGCACCCACAATGGCAAAATCGCGGTCTTCCGGGCTAAGCCGCAGCGTGGGCATAACGATGAGCCAGTGGGAGTTGATGCAGCCGGTCTGGTGTGCCTTGGCTCCACGAATATAAACACCCTCGTCCGTGCGCCGGGTGATGTGCACGTACAAATCCGGGTCCGCCTGCTGGTGCGGCGCCAGGTTGCGGTCCCCCTTCACGTCCGTCATCGCCCCACCGATGACCACATTTTGCCGCTGCGCCTCGGCAAGAAACCCTTTGAGCCGGTCATGGTACGGCGTGCCGTGCGCGGCATCAATTTCGTAGGTGACAGAGTAGAGCGAATTGAGCGCGTCCATGCCCACGCAGCGCTGGAAGCAGGTGCCGGTAAGCTGGCCCAGCCGCCGCTGCATTTTGTTCTGGTTCACCACATCGTCCACGCTGTGGGCCACATGCAAAAAGCGATTGACCGGCTGGCCCGTGAGCGGCGAAACGGCCGTTCCCAGCTCTGGATGTTTGACGGCCAGATCATATGTTTCGGCGACGGCGTTGATAGACGGCCGTATCATCGGATGATCCACCGGCTCCGCTACGCGCTCGCCAAACAGATACACGTTCAAATTCCGCCCCCGCAAGCTCTCAATGTAATCCGCCCCGGTCACGATTTTGGTCTCGCCTGCGCCTTGCCCATTTTGCTCGCTCATTTTTACCTCCACACGCTGAATTGCTTAATTTGGGATGCTTTAATCTTAACAGGAAAACGGCCGTTCCACACAGAAACCAATCATGAGAAATAGTTTAATATTAAACTATTTAATATTGATTTAAATACCGCAATACTTTATAGTCAGGCTCAAACCGAGCAACAAAACTGAGGAAAGTAACATGGGAACCCATTACAGCGGCAGCGCCGAAGAACTTTTGGCACTCGACTGCTACATCAAACTGTTTCGCGCGGCCGATTCTGTGAGCCAGCGCATCAACGCCCATCTGCGCGATTATGATCTGACGCTGAGCCAATTTGGTGCGCTGGAAGCGCTATACCATCTGGGACCAATGCAGAGCGGCGAGTTGGGGCAAAAAATCCTGAAAACCAGCGGCAACATGACGATGGTGCTCGACCACCTGGAAAAGCGCGGCCTGGTTACCCGTCAACGGCGCGAAGATGATCGTCGCTGCGTTGACATTCACCTGACCGAAGACGGCCGTTCCCTTATCACCAGCATCCTCCCTAGCCACGTTACAGGCGTTGTGTCTGCCATGTCGGCCCTGTCACAGACAGAGCAGCAGCAGCTGGCCGACCTGTGCCGCACGTTGGGATTGGCCCAATCATCTAGCTAAACACAATTTTCCCGGAAACTTCTCAAAATCAATCCCGTTCACAGTTTCCGGGAAAATCTTAGGAGCAAATCATGAAACCAGTACAAGGCTTACACCACATTACGGCCGTTGCCAGCAACCCGCACAAAAACGTCGAATTTTTTCACCACGTGCTGGGGCAGCGCCTCGTCAAAAAAACGGTCAACTTCGACGATCCCGGCACCTACCACCTCTACTACGGCGACGAAGTTGGCACACCGGGCACCATCATGACCTACTTCCCCTGGCAGCATATGCGGCGCGGCAAACGGGGTAATGGCGAAACGGCCGCAATGGCCTACACCATCCGTCCACAAGCGATGGGGTTTTGGCAAGAATGGCTTCAGAAAAATGGCATCAGCACCGGCGAGATGCAAACCCGCTTTGGCGCAGACGTGCTGCCCTTTACCGACCCCGATGGCCTACCGTTGGAACTCATCACCAGCAATGCCCCCGCCACGTTGCAATTTTGGGCTGGCGGGCCGATTGGCGAAAAAGAGGCGCTGCTTGGCTTCCACAGCGTCACGCTTTGGCTGGATGCAGTGGAAGCAACCGGCCAACTGCTCACCGAGCGGCTTGGCTACCAGTTTGTAGGCGAAGAGGGCAACCGCTTCCGCTTTCAGGCCGATGCCAATGATATGGGCACCATCGTAGACATTTTGCACCGGCCCGGCCAGCCATCGGGCCAGTTTGGGGCGGGTTCTATCCACCACATCGCCTTCCGCACCGTGGATGACGACGAGCAGTTGGAATATCTGCAAAAATTGCGGCAGGCGCGGGTGCAGGTCACGCCCGTGCAAGATCGGCAATATTTCCACTCGATCTACTTCCGCTCGCCCGGCGGCGTGCTGTTTGAGATTGCCACCGACGCCCCCGGCTTCCCCTACGACGAACCGGTCCCGGAGCTAGGCACACACCTCAAGCTGCCCTCCTGGCTGGAGCAGCATCGCCCCGCCATCGAAGCCCGCCTGCCCGAAATCGAGCTCAAACCAATCGTAAGATCAATCTCGTAGCCGCGCTTTCTTAGCGCGAATATCCACAGATTTCGCAGATTACACAGATTGAGAAAAAATCTGCGAAATCTGTGTAATCTGCGGATAGTTTTTTAGGAGTAACCAATGACAACAACTAAAACAAATGGCCCACACCAAGGGCAACAACTATTGCAGCAGGGTCAACCACTGGCTGAAGCCACGGCGGCGATGATTTTAGTACACGGCCGTGGCGCGACGGCGCAAAGCATTTTGGAATTAGCCAGCGTGCTGCCCCATCCCGACATGGCCTACCTGGCCCCGCAAGCCAGCGGCAACACCTGGTATCCACAAAGCTTCTTGGCCCCGATGCCACAAAACCAACCGGGGCTAGATTCTGGCCTGCAAGCCGTGGCAGATGCGGTGGCTCAGGCAGAAGCGGCAGGCATTCCGCCTGAGAAGATTATCATTGGTGGCTTTTCACAAGGAGCATGTTTGGCCAGTGAATTTGTGGCTCGCAATGCGCAACGCTACGCCGGCCTGCTGGTGTTCAGCGGCGGACTGATTGGCCCGCCCGGCACACCCCGCAACTACGATGGCTCGCTGGCAGGCACCCCCGTGTTCATCGGCTGCAGCGATGTGGATTTTCATATTCCGGTGGAGCGTGTGGAGGAAACGGCCGTTACCCTGCAAAATCTCGGCGCATCCGTCAACAAAAAAATCTACTCCAACATGGGCCACACCATCATCCAGGACGAAATCAACCAGGCCCAACAAATCGTAAACAACCTATAAAAATTCACCGCAGAGAAAGCGGAGAGCGCAGAGTTTTTCTTTTCTCTGCGTCCTCCGCGATCTGCACGGTAAAAACGGAGGAAATTATGCAGAAAATTCAAACACAAGGGTTGCATCACATCACCCTGATTGGTGCGGACCGGCAAACATCCATTGATTTCTGGGAGGGCGTACTGGGCATGCCGTTCGTTTTTGAGCAGCCCAACCTGGACGTGCCCGCCGAAAATCATCTCTATTTTGATCCAGGTGACGGCAATCTTGTGACCATCTTCACCAACGAAAACCGCAAGCCCGATCCCACGCCCAACCCGGAAGGCATCGGCAATTTGCACCACATCGCCTTCAACGTTTCGCGGGCCACCTACACCCAAGTGAAAAAGCGGCTGGACGAGCGGGGCATCACCAACAGCGGTGAGGTGGATCGTGGCTTCATGTACTCCATCTACTTCCGCGATCCGTTGGGGCAGTTGTTTGAGCTGGCCAACTACAAGTTCGATCCGCCGCCCGGCGTGACGCACGCCGAGGTGATGCATCTGGCCCACAAACTACGCACCGAGCGGGGCGACTACAACGTCGCCGACGAGCATCTGGCAGACGCGATTGAGATGTTTGTGCAGCGCACCACCAGCACCCTGTCTGCGGATCGCAGCCCGAAAAACCCGTATTGATAGCTAAAACGGCCGTTTCTGCCTGGAAACGGCCGTTATTCAACATCTCCAACCAAACAAAACCGTTCCTCTGGGGGTCAGGGGACAGATTTCACATTGCGTCCCTCCTTACCAATTTGCTACGGTGATTTCATTTATACATTCTTTATGAATAGGGAGTTAATTATGAAATCGCAGTATGCACAGGAAAAAGGCCAGGGATTGGTTGAATATTCCCTCATCTTGGTTCTGGTAGCCATTGTCGTGATGGCGGTTCTAACCATTCTTGGCCCACAAGTCGGGAGCGTCTTTAGCCGCGTTACCATTGCGCTTTCCTTTGGGAGCGGGCCGATCACCAGCGTAACAGCCGAGCGAACCGGACATGGCGCAGGCAACGATGTGACCATTGAAGTCACCGTGTCAGAAGATGTTTCGGTCACTATCAAAGACTCGCAAAGCGGACAAACGCATACCATGCTCTGCAGCGGCAGTTGTCACTTTACGTTCACGGGGGTGGGGACCAGCAGCGGCACAATCACGGCATCCGGCGGTGGCGGCAGCATGTCTGCTGACTACAGCGTCAAAAGCTCGTAATCTGTAAAAAGCGTCAACAATCTTTCGAGATCACAGACGGCCGTTTCTCACCAATCTCCAGAGAAACGGCCGTCTTTTTTGCTGCTTCAATCAAGAGAGTTGCACAGTAAGCTGTGCTGTGTTTTTGTCTGGCTGAAGCAAAACGCCCTGGTCATTGGCTACGGCGGTGCCGCCGGTAACGGCCGTTACCTCCTCAACCCCACGCAGCAATACCGACCACGGCTTGGTCGCCCCCACAACTTCCAGATGCAGCCGGTTGCCGTCGCGGTGTGCCTGCATCGTTAGCTCCGTTTCCCCTTGCAGATTGGGCATGGTACGAGAAACGGCCGTGCCTTCATCCAATTCAAACAGATGGAAAGTCACGCCATCGGCAAAGTCATAATCGGGGCGGTTTTCGTTGCTGCCAACGGGAATGATAGAATTCGGCCGTACCCAGAGCGGCAGGCTGAGGAAATCATACGACTCTCGCTGCCAGCGTCCCCCTTCGCGCACTTCGCCAGTGAGATAGTGGGTCCAACGGCCGTTTGGCAAATAGTAATCCACCACATTGTCATGGCGAAAAACAGGTGCAACCAGCAGCGCATCGCCCAACATGTACTGGCGGTCCAGCGTGTCGCGGGCAGGATCATCGGGGAATTCCAGCAGCATGGCGCGCAAAGTGGGCACGCCGCTTGTGTGCGCTTCCTGCGCCGCACCGTACAGGTACGGCATCAGGCGGCACTTCTGCTTGGTGAAATAGCGCAGCACGTCCACGGCTTCCTCGTCAAACAGCCAGGGCACGCGGTACGAACCGCTGCCGTGCAGCCGACTGTGCGACGAAAGCAGACCAAAGGCACACCAGCGCTTGTACACATCAGCCGGCGCCGTCAGCTCAAAACCGCCAATGTCGTGGCTCCAAAAGCCAAAGCCAGACAGCGACAGCGACAAGCCGCCGCGCAAACTCTCGGCCATCGATTCAAAGGTGGCCGTGCAGTCACCGCCCCAATGGACGGGGAACTGCTGCCCCCCAGCGGTGGCCGAGCGGGCAAACAGCACGGCCTCATTGGGGCCACGTTCCGCTTGCAGCAGGTCAAACACCGTTTTGTTGTAAAGCTGCGTGTAATAGTTGTGCATCCGCACC
The DNA here is from genome assembly GCA_020634565.1 of Ardenticatenaceae bacterium. GTDB lineage: Bacteria > Chloroflexota > Anaerolineae > Promineifilales > Promineifilaceae > Leptofilum. The sequence goes on along the minus strand of JACKBN010000015.1, from coordinate 24,659 downwards.
GGATCAGAGCCATCGTGGTAAACTACTTCAGTGGGAATGCGCTCACCGAAGTCGGTTTTGAAGCAATCTACGCCGATGTCCAGCAGCCCCTTCAGCTTGTCGCTGAACCAGCGGCAGGCGGCAGGATTGGTGAAGTCCACCAGCGCCATGCCCGCCTGCCAGCGATCCCACTGCCACACATCGCCGTTGGGCTTTTTGACCAGGTAGCCGTGGGCCATCCCCTCAGCAAACAGGGCCGAGCGTTGGGCAATGTACGGATTGATCCAGACGCAAATGCGCAAACCGCGCGCTTTCAGGCGGCGCAGCATCCCTTCCGGGTCGGGGAAAACGCGTTCGTCCCACTCCAGGTTGGTCCAATGGAACTCTTTCATCCAAAAGCAGTCGAAATGGAAAACGTGCAGCGGAATGTCGCGGTCGGCCATGCCCTGCACAAAGCTGGTCACGGTCGCTTCGTCGTAGTCGGTGGTAAAGGAGGTGGAGAGCCAGAGGCCGAAGGACCAGGCGGGCGGCAGCGCGGGGCGTCCGGTGAGCGCGGTGTAGCGGCTGAGCACTTCTTTGGGCGTGGGCCCGTTGATGACGCAGTAATCGAGCCTCTCGCCGGGCACGCTAAACTGCACACGCTCCACTTTCTCCGACGCAATTTCCAGCGAGACCTTTTCCGGGTGGTTGATAAAGACGCCATAGCCGCGATTGGTGAGGTAGAAGGGCACGTTTTTGTACGCTTGTTCGCTGCTGGTACCGCCGTCTTCATGCCACAAATCGACCACCTGCCCGTTTTTCACAAAGGGTGTGAAACGCTCGCCCAGACCATACACATTTTCGCCGACGCTGAGACCGAGCTGTTCGTGAATGAAACGGCCGTTTCCCGCCACATCCGCATACCCCATCCCCCGCCAGCCGCTGTGCGTCAGCAATCGATCTCCGTCCCGATATTCCACGCGCCAATCCTCACCTTTGTCTACGCGCACGGTGAGGTTGCCACTGGTGAGGCTGGCAAAATCAGCGTCGTTTTTGATGCTGACGTGAGTATCTGGTTGAATGTGGAGAGAGAATGTGGGATGTAACGGCCGTTGCCCCTTGTGGTGCCACATCTGCACCCGAATCACGTCCGGCATGGGTGAGGTGAAACGCACGGTAAGCAGCCCTGTATTGAGCGTATCCCCCCGCTCGGTAATGCGTTTAGTGGTGCCATAAACAATCAGCGCGTCAGGTTCTGTTTCCACATCATGCACATGCACGGGAAAATAAGGCGTGACATCCGCGCGGTAATGCCAATAACCATCCGTAAATTTCATCGTTCGTTTTCCTTGTGACTGAAGCGATTACTTCCGGTGTTGCCTGCTGAATTACTCTGGATGCGCATTGACCCCAAGATAATCCAGCCGTTCACGGTGGCGGTACAAACGTTGCCGAAAATCAGCGTAATCTTTGCGTTCTTTCTCTAGCCACAACACTTCGGCAAGGGCACATATGCGCGGAAAACCCATATACTCCACATGCTCCATTGTCGGAATGTATTCCGTCCAAATCTGCCCCTGACCACCCAAAACATGATGCCGATGCTTCTCCGAGAGCGCTTCTGGCATGGGATCATAGGCATAAACCGAGGCCAAGGTTGTCAACCCACCAATTGCCAGCGGTTCATTCGCCGTTGGCTCACTTTGGTAATGGTCAAAGTAAACGCGTTGATTGGGTGCCATTACCACATCGTGCCCGTGGCTGGCTGCTTCAATACCGCCTTCTTCACCTCGCCAGCTCATAACGGCCGCTCCCGCCGCCAGCCCGCCTTCCAAAATTTCATCCCAGCCAATCAGCCGCCGCCCTGAGGCAGCAATATAGCTATCCATCTGCCGGATGAACCAGGATTGCAGTTCCTCCTCGTTGTGCAGACCGAGTTCGGCCATGCGCGCCTGAGCCCGCTCACTTTCACTCCACTCAAACTTTGGCGCCTCATCGCCGCCCACGTGAATAAAACGACCAGGGAAGAGGGCCATGACCTCAGCCAACACATCTTTCATAAAGGCAATTGTGGACTCCTCGACGTTAAGGACGCTCTGGGAAATTCCCCAATGGCAACGAACGCGGGTTTCTGTCTTGAAATTGCCTAGTTCTGGATAGGCGATGATAGCTGCCACCATGTGGCCCGGCATATCAATTTCTGGCACCAGCGTGATGTGCCTGCGCGCGGCGAAGTCAACGATCTGTTTAATCTCTTCTTGCGTGTAAAATCCGCCATAGGGCGTCTGGTCATAGCGGCGAGGACGATCCGATTCGTGCCCGATGAGAGTTGATTCGCGCCTGGAACCAATTTCGGTCAGGCGGGGGTATTTCTTGATTTCGATGCGCCAGCCCTGGTCATCGGTCAGGTGAAGGTGGCAGATGTTGAGGCGATGCAAAGCCAGAAAATCGATAAACTGGCAAACCTCATCAACGGTAAAAAAGTGACGGCTCACGTCCAGATGCTGACCGCGCCAGCGAAATCGGGGCGCGTCCTCAATTTCTACCGCAGGCAACACCCACTCAGCCTCCTGAACGGCGTCGGCCATGATGGCCGTGGGCAATAGTTGACGCAGAGATTGGATGCCACGCGTCAGGCCGGTAGCGTTCTGCGCTTTCACGGAAACCCCGGCATCATTGACGGTAAGCGTGTACCGCTCATCAACAAAGCCCGCCTCGTCTGGTGTGGCCGTTCCCGTTGCTTCCAAACGTATGGTGCCGCTGGCATGCCCTTCGGTCACCGGAAAGGCGAAACCGGTTGCGGGACGAAGATAGTATGCCAGAAGGTGCCCCACCGCCAGGGCACCTTCCCCAGAGCAGGCAATGGTTGATACTTGGTTGAGCGTGAAACGGCCGTTACCCATCCGCAAATATTTTGGCCGTGGAATAATCGAAATGGTCTCAGGCATTGCTTTTTACTCCATGCTGTGTGCACAGCAGCTGCGCGTACAGCACTTACTCATTGGGATACAACAGCCCCCACTGACTCCGCATCTCGTCCAGCAGCGTCATAATTTCCAGAGTGTCGGCATGGGTCACTATGGCCGATTCCAGCTTGCCGGCTCGCAAACAGTCATGGACTTCGCGCACCTGGTAGCCGTAACCGTTGCCCTCATACGGAACTTGCACGACCTCGGCTTCCTGCCCACTCTGCTTGAGGGTGAGCTTGCGGCTGTGCCAGAAGTTCTCGTGCAGCTTGATGTAGCCCTGGGTACCGGTGATGAAGGCGTCACACGGCCGTTCCAAGCGCTGCGTACTGGTCAAAACCGCCTGTGTGCCATCGGCATATTCCCAGATGGACGTGTTCAGCTCATCAACGCCCGTCTCGCCCAGGCGCGCAGCCGACAAAATGCGCGCTGGCTTGCCCAGCACCAAATGCGCCAGCGTGGAGGTATAGATGCCCATGTCCAGCAGCGCCCCACCCGCCAATTCCGGATCATACAAACGGCTGTGTGGATTAAAGGGAATATTAAACGCAAAGTTAGCCTGAACCAGACGTACCGTGCCGATACGGCCGTTGGCCACCCACTTTTGCATTTGCCGGACGGCAGGGATGAACTTCATCCACATCGCCTCCATCAAAAAGAGGCCCTTTTCTTTGGCCAAATCCAGACATTCTTGCGCCTGGGCCGCGTTTACCGTGAGCGGTTTTTCACACAGCACATGCTTACCCGCATTCAGGCACAGCTTCATGTTTTCGTAATGCAGATTATGCGGCGTGGCAATGTAAATGACGTCCACATCCGGGTCAGCGGCCAGCGCCTCGTAAGTGGAATAGCAGCGAGGGATGCCCCACTTGTCGCCAAACTTGTCTGCAGATTCCTGCGAGCGGGACCCCACGGCCAAACAGTCCGCATCTGGTTGACTGGTAATCGCCTCGGCTAACTGATCGGCAATCCAGCCCGTGGCCAAAATGCCCCAACGAATCTTATCCATTTTTCACTCCTTCTTGGTTGTACCTAAGTGGAGAACGGAAAGTAACTTTAAATCAAATGCAAAGATGTGCTTCCGTTCTCCTTGTAAGTAAATGCCTTATGGCCTTTGGTTACTTAAGCAACTTTCCGGCATTTACTTAAAAGTTACTTTTCCCAGCATCAAGCATAATTCAAGACCGCATATCCAGCTACAGCAAAACCTCTCCTAACCGGCTTCCCCAAAGCAAAAATGTGACGAGCCTCATGCCACAGGATACAATGCTTTGGTTTGTGAGGAGCCAAATTAGCAAGGCAACGCTTGAGGAGTGCGCCATGGCCCGCATCTATCAAAATCCCATCATCCCTGGGTTTTACCCTGACCCTTCTATCTGCCGTGTTGGCGAAGATTATTTCCTGGTCACCTCTACCTTTGAATATTTTCCTGGCCTGCCCATCTTCCACAGCCGCGATTTAGTAAATTGGCGGCAAATTGGGCACGTGCTGGATCGCCCCAGCCAACTGCCGCTGGATGGTCTCAAGGCATCGCACGGGCTGTTTGCGCCCACCATTCGCTACCACGACGGCACATTTTACGTCATCAACACGCTGGTTCTAAACTTCGAGTCGGTCCGCAATTTCATTGTGACGGCGACGGACCCGGCGGGGGATTGGTCAGAGCCGTATTGGCTGGATGATGCGCCGGGCATTGATCCCTCGCTGCTTTTTGATGAAGACGGCCGTTGTTACTACACCGGCAATCGCATCCCACCAGAAGGTGAGCAGTTTCGCGGCCATCGGGAAATTTGGCTGCAAGAGCTGGATTTGCACAGTATGCAGCTCGTCGGCGAGCGGGTTGGCCTGTGGGCTGGCGCACTGAGAGAGGGTGTTCATGCCGAAGCGCCCCATCTCTACAAAAAAGATGGCACCTACTACCTGATGATTGCCGAAGGCGGCACGGCCCATGACCATGCCGTCACCATTGCCCGCAGCGAGACAATCACGGGGCCATACGTGGGCCATCTGCGCAATCCCATCCTGACGCACCGGCATTTGGGTCTGGATTACCCCATCGTGGGCACGGGCCACGCGGATTTAGTGGAAACGCAGCACGGCGACTGGTGGATGGTGCTGCTGGCGATGCGGCCGTATGACGGCTACTTTTACAACCTGGGGCGCGAAACCTTTTTGGTGCCGGTGCGCTGGGAAGAGGGCTGGCCAGTGGTCAGCCCGGGCAACGGCCGTGTGGAATGCCAACACCCCGCGCCCAATTTGCCCGAACAGCGCTGGCCCCAACCACCTGCCTGCGACCAGTTTGACGCCCCGCAACTGGCCGATTGCTGGAATCTCATCCGCACCCCGCGCGAGAAAATTTACAGCTTAGCAGAACGGCCGTCTCACCTGCGGCTCTTTTTGCGACCCGAAACATTAGCCGAGCAGGCCAACCCCAGCTTTGTCGGACGGCGACAGCAGCATATCAACTTTACCGCGCAAACGGTTCTGGCCTTCACACCACAGCAAGCCAATGAGTGTGCCGGCATAGCCCTGCTGCAAAATGACAATTTCCATTTTCGCTTTGTGCTTTGCCAGACGGACGCAGGGGAAACGGCCGTTCGCCTCATCAAACGAGCCGCTGGAGAAGAAACCACCCTGGCCGAGCTGCCAGTAAACGGTGACCGTTTTTACTTCAAGGTCTCGGCCAAAGGGCAAGCGTACAATTTTTACGTGGCTACCCAACCGGGTGAATGGCAAACGGTAAAAGAGGGGGTGGACGGCCGTATTCTCAGCACACCCGTCGCCTCTGGTTTTACGGGTGCCTATTTGGGCATGTACGCCAGCAGTAACGGCACGCCCAGCCAAACCGTAGCCGATTTTGACTGGTTTGAATATCAAGGTGAATCATAGATTTTTGAGGAGTTTTTTGATGAGTGAAGCAACATGCATCTGGCAAATTCAAGCCCTATTGGGCGAAGGCCCGCTGTGGGTAGCGGAAGAAAATGCGCTGTACTGGGTCGATATTTTGAACCGGCAGGTACACAGATTGGAACCGGCGAGTGGGCAAAAACACTCCTGGACATTTGCTGAATCGATCACCAGCTTAGCCATGCGTCAATCCGGCGGCTTTGTGGGCACCACCCCCGATGGCTTTGTCACCGTCGATTTTGAGACGCAAACCGTCGCGCCAATTGTGCTGCCAGAAAAAGATCTGCCGGGCAACCGCTTTAACGATGGCAAGGTGGATGCAAACGGCCGTTACTGGGCCGGCACCATGAATCGGGCCGAAAAAGAAGCCACTGGCACCCTCTACCGGCTTGATCCCGATTTGACGCTGCACACGATGGACAGCGACTACATCATCACCAACGGCCCCGCCTTCAGCGTCGATGGCCGCACGATGTATCACAACGATTCGGTGAAAGGGTTTGTGTATGCGTTTGATTTACATAATGATGGGACTTTGGGGGAGAAACGGCCGTTTCAGCAGCTCACCTATGCCATCAACGGCGCCCCCGACGGCATGACCGTGGACAGCGAAAACTGCCTCTGGCTGGCCCACTATGGTGGCGCGCGCCTCACCCGCTTTGCCCCCACAGGCGAAATTTTAGAAGAAGTATCCCTGCCCGTGCCCAACGTCACCAGCTGCACCTTCGGCGGGCCGGAGCTGGACACACTCTACATCACCACCGCCTCACAAAACATGTCGCCTGCCGATCTGGAAAAATATCCGCTCTCCGGCAGTCTATTTACTTACAAACCCCGCGTCAAAGGCTTGCCCACTCCAAAATTCGCTGGCTAAATCCGGCGGCAGATTGGACCAATTTGTTGACCAGTTTTGTAACCTGCTTGTAACAGAAATTGGTCCAATCTCACAGGCAACTGCGTCATTCCAAACTCTATCAACCTTTGTCATAGGCAACTCATTCTTGAGCAACTCTCAGATAGTTCACCGGCCACCGCGACCGTAATCCCATCCCAATTTTGTGCCAGCCTTAAAATTTCTTGCTTGATTGCCCTGCCTCTTATATAAATTCCCAGCTTACCCAAACCAAACTCCCACCCTCTGGAGAAAATAGTTATGCTTCGAAAACGCTTTTGGCTCCGACTTCTTGCCCTGACAGCACTTTTTTCTTTGCCCTTTTTGATCAATCCCACGCCCGCCCGGGCCGTCGCAACTTCACTTTTTATCTCCGAATACATCGAAGGTTCCTCCAACAACAAAGCACTTGAAATCTACAACGGTACAGGAACGGCCGTTGACCTCAGCGCCAACAATTATCAGCTCGAATTTTACTTCAACGGCAGCACCTCTGCCCTCACCACCATCAACCTCACCGGCTCGCTAGCCGATGGCGACGTGTACGTGGTGTCCGACAATGATGCCGTAGCCACCATTCTGAACGTGGCCGACCTCATCTCCACCGCCTCCTTCTTCAACGGCGATGACACCATCATCCTGCGCAACAGCAGCGGCATTGTGGACGTGATTGGCCAGCTGGGTGTAGACCCCGGCAGCCAATGGGGCACCGGCGACACCTCCACCCAGGACAACACCATCCAGCGCCTGAACACCGTTTGCGGCGGCGACAGCAACGAAACCGATGCCTTCAATCCCGCCATTGAATGGATTGGCTTTCCGCAGGACACGTTTACCGGATTGGGCAGCCACACCGCCAACTGCGGCGATGGGCCACCTTCGGTGGTTAGCACCTCGCCCGTGAACGGCACGCCCAACGTGGCCCTAAACGCCAATATCACCATCAACTTCAATGAACCGGTAACGTTAGGCGGCAGCTGGGTAAGCTTGAGTTGCACAACGAGTGGGCCGGTAACGGCCGTTACCACCGGCGGCCCCCAAAGCTACACCGTCAACCCCAACAACGATTTCGTCTCTGGCGAAACCTGCACCGTCACCGTTTTTGCCAACCAGGTCACCGATCAGGACGGCACGCTGGACAACATGACCAGCGACTACAGCTTCAGCTTTAGCACCGTCTCCGGCGGCTTTGGCGCGTGCGGCGACAACGCCACACTCATCAGCGCCATCCAGGGCAGCGGCAGCAGCAGCCCGCTTAACGGCGTCGCCGATGTCATCATTGAAGGTGTCGTCGTGGGCGATTATCAAGACACCGTCAACGAACTGGCTGGCTTCTACCTGCAAGAGGAAGATGCGGACACTGACGGCAATGCCGCCACCTCCGAAGGCATCTTCGTTTACGACAACAATTTTGGCGTAGATGTGGCCCTAGGCGACGTGGTGCGGCTGCAAGGCACCGTCACCGAGTTTGAATCGGCCGTCGGCAGTGGCGCGTTCCTCACCGAGATGACCGCACTGACCACCGTGACCCTCTGCGGCAGCGGGGCCAGCGTTACGCCCGCCACCGTTAATCTGCCCATGACCGACCTCACCGATTGGGAGGCGTACGAGGGCATGCTGGTCACCTTCCCGCAAACGCTGGATGTGGCCGAAGTGTACAATCTGGCCCGCTACGGCAACGTGGATTTGTCGTTCGGCCGTCTGTTTAACCCCACCCAAGTCACCACGCCCGGTGCTGCGGCCAATGCGCTGCAAGCCCAAAATGATCTACACCGCATCACCCTGGATGACGCCAACGGGGCGCAAAACCAAGACCCGGTGATCTACCCCGCCCCGGAACTGAGCGCCGCCAATACCCTGCGCACCGGCTCTACGGTTACGGGCTTAACGGCCGTTCTCGACCAACGCTTCGACACCTACCGCCTGCAACCCGTGGGCACCATCAATTTTGTGGCCAGTAACCCCAGAACGACTGGGCCAACGGCCGTTGGCGGCAATCTGCGCGTGGCCAGCTTCAACGTGCTCAACTACTTCAACGGCAACGGCAGCGGCGGCGGTTTCCCCACCTCGCGCGGGGCCACCACCCTGGCCGAATTCAATCGTCAGCGCGACAAAATCATCGCCGCCCTGGTAGCCATCAATGCCGATGTGGTCGGTCTCATTGAGATTGAAAACGACGGCTACGGCAGCCTGAGCGCCATCCAGGATTTGGTCAACGGCCTCAACGCCGCCACCGCACCCGGCACCTACGCCTTCATCAACCCCGGCGTCAGCCAGATTGGCACCGATGAAATCGCCGTCGGCCTGATTTACAAACCTGCCTCAGTAACCCCCAGCGGTGCATCGCAAATTCTGGACTCGTCCGATGATCCGCTCTTCCTGGACACCAAAAATCGCCCGGCTTTGGCCCAAACCTTTAGCCAAAACGGCACCGGCGAGAAATTCACCATCGTGGTGAATCACTTCAAATCCAAAGGTTCCGCCTGCACCGACGCCAGCGACCCGGATCCGGGCGACGGCCAGGGTAACTGCAACATCACCCGCACCAACGCCGCCACGGCCCTGGTCAACTGGCTGGCCACCGACCCCACCAACAGCAACGACAGCGACTTCCTCATCGTGGGTGATCTGAACTCCTATGCGATGGAAGACCCGATTGCCGCGATTACCGGCGCGGGCTACACCGATCTGGCTAACAGCCAGCCCAACGCCTACTCCTACGTGTTTGAAGGGCAAGTGGGCACGCTGGATTACGCGCTGGCCAGCTCCAGTCTGACGGCGCAGGTGAGCGGCGTCACCGACTGGCACATCAACGCCGATGAACCGCGCGCGCTGGATTACAATGTAGAGTTCAAAACCGCCAACCAGATTTCGCTCTACTACAGCGCCGATCCGTATCGCTCGTCGGACCACGACCCCGTGGTGATTGGCCTGAACCTGGGCGGCACCAGCCCCACACCAACAGCAACTGCGACAGCATCGCCCACGCCAATTCCGCCAACCGCGACCAACACACCGTTGCCGACAGCAACGAACACGCCATTGCCAACGGCCACAAACACACCGTTACCCACGGCAACGAATACGCCATTACCAACGGCTACCAACACACCGCTGCCAACCGCCACCAATACCCCGCTGCCGACAGCCACCAATACTCCGTTACCAACCGCAACGAATACGCCTCTACCAACGGCTACCAATACGCCGCAGCCAACCGCCACCAACACACCACAACCGACAGCAACGCCCACAACGCCGCCAACGGCTGGTGATGTGATCTATGTCAGTTCATCCACCAACGGTAATGTAGGCGGCATCGCCTTTGCGGATGAGGATATTTTGGCGTTTGATGTGAATACGGCCGTATGGTCCCTGGCTTTCGATGGTTCCGATGTTGGCCTCACCTCATCATCGCACGATGTTGATGCCTTCCACTTCCTGAGCGATGGCTCTTTACTGCTCAGCTTTACCGGCAGCGTTAGCATCACCGGCGTTGGCAACGTGGACGATTCCGATCTGGTGCGCTTTGTACCCACTTCGCTGGGCAGCAACACCAGCGGCAGCTTCGAGATGTACTTTGATGGCTCCGATGTCGGCCTGACAACCAACGGCGAAGACATTGACGGTATCGCCATCACGGCGTCGGGCGATTTGCTGATTAGCACCACAAGCGGCTTCACCGTTCCCGGCGTCAGCGGGCAGGACGAAGACATCTTGCGCTTTAGCGCCACCAGCTTGGGCAGCAACACCAGCGGCAGCTTTGAACTGTACTTCGATGGCTCTGATGTGGGCCTGAACAATTCTAGCTCCGAGGATGTGCTAGGCATCTGGCTGGACAGCGCCTCGGGCGACATCTATCTGACCACCCTGGGTAATTTCAGCGTAACCGGCGTCATGGGCGATGCCGCAGACATACTTCTTTGCGAGTCACCAACCACAGGCAGCAACACATCCTGCACCTTCTCACTGTTCTGGGATGGCTCGCTGGATGGCTTTGGTGGGGAAGTGATAGATGGGCTGTTTATCGAACGGCCGTAAACCAACTATCCTTTAGCAAAAAGATTGGGCCATTTTTCTTTTACTGAAATCTACTTTTCAGCAGAGTAAAATGGCCCAATCTCCCTCACCCACTACGGCATCGAGAGAATACCCACAATCACACCCCCATTTTGCCCTGGCCCTAAATTGACCATCAGCGTGCCGTCAGCACCAGTAAACGTGATGGTTGCGTTCGGTGCCTGCACAATTTCCTGAGCAATGGCCCACTCGCCGTTGGCCGTCAGCGCTTCCTTGTAAAATGCAATCACCTCGTCGAACGACGTTTGCGTTTCGTAGCTAAACAAACCGGGGGCAGATTGAACGGCCGTTGCGTCAGCCAGCATCGGGTACTCAGACGTTAGCTCAGCGGCATCCGCACAGCCCTGCGGCACCGCAATGGCAGGCACGGCTTCCGGGATGAAGTTCAGCTCGTAGAAAATGTCGCCTTCCTGGCTGGCGTCGCTGTTCAGCAGATTGTTGACACCCCGACCAGAGATCATCAGGCGCGTCACGTAGCCACCCTCCTTGGCCACGTATAAATCTGCTTCATAAATTTCAGCCACGTCCCACGACGCAAAATTTTGTGCATTCAGGACATAATGGGCGCTATCTACACCGTTAATTGTTTCGTCCGGCAGCATCCGCTGAGCATCGTCAGTTAAAAAGCCGCCGGTATCCAAAAAGAGGTCAAATGGGTTCTCGAAGCCGCTTTGCCCAGCCAGTGTTATGCAATTTTGCGGGGGCAGGATGGTGTAAAAGGCGTCCTCAATTTGGGTCATGGTCATTGTTTCGCCCAGGCCACTTGCTGCGTCACCACTCAAGGTAAACACCATGTTGGAGGCGTTGGGGCTGACGGTGCGGCTTCCTTGTGCCGTGGCCGCCCCGACAACCGCGCCATCCACTGACATCGTAAATTGCAGCGTCGTGCGGTAATCCATGCCCTGCGGCTCTTCGTAGAGGATGATTTCGTCCAGATCCACCACATCGCTATCGGTCACTTGGTTGGATTCGGATTCGGTGGTAACGGCCGTTTCCGCCTCCCCACTCTCACTTTCCACTACCTCACCCACAGGCGCTTCTTCTACGGCAGGTGCATCATCTGGCGCGCTGCTCTCATTCACACTCTCCGCTATCACAATGGTGGGCACGACCGTGGGCAAATCGGCTGCCGCTTCTTCGCTGCCAGCGCTGTTACACGCTACCAACAACCATCCCATCAAGGCCAAAACCAATAATTTTTTCTTCATGGAAAACCTCCGTTGCTATGAATTTGTCTCGGTGTCGGGTGGGGATTGCGGCGCAGAAAAACAGGCGTGGAGCAAGGTCCACAACTCATCTGGCTGGGCAAACGGCCGTTTCCAATCCACCATCGGATCGCTTAATTGCCCTTGTAAACGGCCGTCTTCATCCAGCCAAATTCGCACCACCAGCGCCCGCCGCTGCCGCATACCGCACCTCCGTTATTTAATGTTGGCAGGGTAGCAGATGGGTGTTGACAAAGTGTGAACAGGGGAAAGTTTGCAAGTTTGCAGGTATTCAAGTTTTCTAGCCTACTTGCGCACTTGAAAACTTGCCTACTTGAAAACCAATCAAATCGGTTCTCCGCGCCGCAATCTTTCCGCGAGGCGTTCCGTTTGGCGTGAAGGGGAGATGTTTAGTTCTTCGTGCAGATTGGCTACAGCTTCGTCATAGATGCGCAGCGCCAGGGTGCGCTGGCCTTGGCGGGCATAGGCACGCAGCAGCAGTTGGTACGCCTCTTCTAGCCAGGGAGCCGCGTCTACCGTGCGCCGCCCCCAGGTTATGGCTTGGGTTAGCTCCGCCCGCGCCAGATACGCTGTCGCCACGTAGAGACAGCCTTCGATGTACAGTTCCGCCAGCTTTTGGCGCGGCTCCAGCAGCCAGTCGGCGTAGGGCAAGCCGGGCAGCAGCGGCGCGTAATTTTCCAGCGCAGCGAGCAGTTCCTCCGGTAGGGCAGGCGCATTGTCTGGCGGATTGGCATGCAAAACGGCCGTTACCACCTCCACAAACGCCGTCACATCCAGCTGCACCCATTTAGGCTTCAACCGAAACGTTTCGCCACGCTGCTCAATGTACCGATTGACCGTCTTTGGCCGCATAGCCGGTTCCAGCAGCTTACGCAAGCGACTGTACACCGTGCGGAAGGTGCCCCATGCTTTGTCTGGATCGCTGTCGGGCCAAAGCGCCTCTAAAATTTGGTCTTTGCTCACCTGCTGCCCCACGTTCAGGGCAAAAAATTGGAACAGCCGCTGCACAATCGGGCGATGCCACGCATCTTCCTCAAGCCAAACATCGCCCCGTTTGAGCCGGAATGCACCCATGAGCTGCACCGTCAGCAGCGGCGGGGGCGCTTGCTCTAAGGTAACCACTGCTTGCTCGATGGTTTTGCGAACGGCCGTTTCCTTCTCTCCCCTCAACGCACCTAACAGCGGCGGCATCGCTCGCTCATCCCCGATTTCGGTTAGCAAAACGGCCGTTCTGAAACGCACTCGGGGATCGTCATTTTTTAGCAATGGAAGCAGCTGGTCAAGACGGCCGTTTGCCCGAAAAATTTTTACCGCTTCGAGAAAAGAAGCTCTCATTACACCTGAGGGGTGAGCATCCTCAGATGCGAACGGGTGCTGCCAAAACACATCTGAAATTCTGTCCTGAGCTTGGCCAGGGGATGCTTGCTCCTGATTCATAAACAATGCCAATCGCCAAAAATGTGCCGCCAGTTCTGGGTCGCGTTGGGGTAGATAATTTGGATCAGCTTGGGCGTAAACGGCCGTCCAATGCCGCTGCCAACGTGTGTTCCCCAGCCACCAACAAACCAGCGCCAGCAACGCCCGCAAACGGTGCAACTCCAAGCGGGAGCGCCAACGAATTAGTTGCTGCGTTTCAGGATGCAGAGAAAAGCTATCCACTTCGCCCACCAGCAGGCGCATCCCCTGAGCAATATCCACCTCCAGCGCCAGCCGCGCCCGATAATGGGCAAACTGGCTGGGCTGTGCCAGCGCCCGCTGCCCCCGCGCCACCGCTTCTGCCCAGGCACCTTTACCGCGCAAGTGCCAGCAAGCCAGCCAAGCCACGCACACCTGATGCAGTTGGCTGCTCTCCGCCAGGCTGTCGTATCGCGCCAACGCCAGTTCTACGGCCGTTTCATCCTCCTGCACAATCGCCAGCACCGTTTGATAATGCGCCAGCCATAGCTCGTTGTGGCGCGTTTGTGTTTCTACCTGCGACAGGGCAGTTTCCAGGCGCGTCACAGCTTGCGCCAAACCGTCCCAATCGCCCCGCACCAGCTGCAATTCGCACCAGTAAGTTAGATATTGCCCCAGCCAGCCAATCGTCTCCGCAAAATGGGTGAGGACGGCCGTTAACAGTTCCTCTGCCTCGGCAATCTTGCCCAGCGGCAGGTAATATTTCCAGGCCAGATTGGCCCGATTCATGAACGGTTCGTTTTGGGCTTGCCGTGCTAGCGCCAGGCCGATTGCCTCCTGAAAAAGCGGCAACGCGTCGCGGTACTGACCCAAATCGCTCAAAATCAGGCTGGCGATGCGCAGGCTGTACAGGCGGGCATAGTCGGTGCAGCCGGGATAGGCCAGCGCGTCCAGTACAATTTCGCGCCCGGTGGTCAGTTCGCCACGTTGATAATACCAATGCGCCAAATTCGCCTGGGCCAGCAGCATGATTTGCGTCTCGCCGCTGCGTTCAGCCAGCTGGATCGCCTGCTCAGCGTAAAGCTGCGCCTCATCTTCGTAACCGGGCATGATTTGGATGACGTTAGCCAGGCGCACCAACAGCATAGGGCGGGTAGCCAACGCGGCTTCATCGAGCGCCCGCACCCAGCGGCGGTAGGTGGCATAGCTGCTGCTGCCGTGGAAGCTCGTCAGCGGCACCTGCGCGATTAAGTTGGCTGCTTGCTCAGATAAATTGGCATCAAGCGCCTGCTCAACGGCCGTATGCTGCTCCCCTTGCTGCCAAAACCAATCAACGGCCGTTTCGGCTATCGTCTGCCGCGCTAGCCCCAACTGCTGCTGCAAATAACCGCGAATCAGATCGTGGTAACGGTACCAGCCTTCTTTTTGCGCCGGTTGCAGGTAAAGATCATGGTGCAGAACGGCCGTAAACAAGGTTTGCGCCTCGACGGAATCTCCCCATAAAGTGGCGGCTAACTCGACGTTAAATTGGAGCGGAACGGCCGTATGCTGCATAAACTGGTTGAGCTGCGGCGCAAGCTGGGCAAACACCGCCTGCGTGAGGTAAGTAAAAAGATGGGCTTCGGTGGTGGGCAGCCGTTCACCAGCAGCAGATAAGCGGGACAGCAGCGAAAGTGCGATTGACCAACCGTCCAGCCGGGTGTGCCAGGTCGCCGCTTCGGCCACTGGCTCCGCCAAAAGCGCCTGCGTTTCTGCCAGGCTAAAAGCAAGCAGTTCTTTGGTGAACTGCACCGCCTGCCCCGACACCAACAGCCAATCAGCCACGAAGGGCAGGCTGCGCCCGGCCAGCAGCCAGCGGGGCTGGGCCTGGGTCAGCTGCTGTTGCAGCCAGGTACAAATGTCAGCTTCCCCAGCCAGCAGGTGAATGTCATCGAGCAAAATGATGGTGGGGGCGTTTAGGAACGGCCGTAAACGAGCCCGCAGCGTCGCCAAATCCCGGTCTGCCTGCGTGAGCGTTATGAGCTGAGCATTGGGCACATCGCGGGCAAAATTGCGCAGCACCACAGATTTGCCATAACCAGCCGGAGCCGTCAACAGCACGTGGCTGTTCACCAAAATCTGGCGCAGCCGGTGGGCAATACGTGGTCTTTCAATAAGCCGGGGTGGCGGTAGTGGTTGCTGCATTGCTTCATTTTAGCAGACGGATGAACAATTTTGTCTCTCTATTCGACTTTACGTTATGATTGTTGCCAGCGGAAATCGAAATTCGGTTCCTCGCTTTATGTTAATTAACAACCCACCACGCCGGAGCCAAAATTATGTCAACTACCGAATACAAACCAGGAATATCCATTGAAGATTTGCCGCCGGAACTGCGGCAACAAGCACCACTCAAGCTCGCTTCCAACGAAAATCCGCTGGGGCCATCCCCGCTCGCGCTGCAAGCCATTCGCGACAGCCTGGAAACGCTTAACATTTACCCATCCAAGCAGCTAGAATGGCAGCTGCGGCAGGCGATCGCGGCCTCGATAAGCGATCATCTGGGGCCGGAGCATATCGTCATTGGCAGCGGCGGCATCGAGGTGCTGGAGTTTGTGGCCCGCAGCCACCTGCCCACGCCAGACGATGCCAGCACCTTGCCCCGCCAATCGTTTCCGTTTTTGGCCCGGTATCACGGCCGTTCCGGCAATCCCATCCACTTTTTCGATTTAGACGAGGCTGATTTTCGCTACCAGCCAGAACGCATTGCTGCCGCCATCAAGCCCAACACGCGGCTGGTTTACGTTTGCAATCCCAACAACCCCAGCGGCACCTACAGCACCGCCGCCGAGCTGCAACAAATCATAGCCATCGTGCCGGATGACGTGCTGCTGCTGCACGATGAAGCGTACCTCGATTTTGTCACCGCGCCCGACTTCCCGGACTTGCTACCAGAGGTGCTGGCGGGCAAAAACATCTTCCTGATGCGCACCTTTGCCAAAATTTACGGCTTGGCCGGGCTGCGCCTGGGCTACGGCATCGCTCCGCCCGATGTTATTGAGCGGGTGGCCAGCGTGAAGCGCAACTTTCACATCAACAAGCTGGCACTGGTGGCTGGTCTGGCAGCGCTAAAGGATGCGGAACATCGCCAGCGCACGATTGCCAACAATGCGGCGGGCAAGCAGTGGCTGACGGATCAGCTCACCCGCTTGGGCTGCCACGTCTGGCCCAGCGAAGCCAACTTTGTCCTGTTCTCGCATCAATCGGTACCTGCTCAGACAATGATTGACGGCTTGATGGCGCTGGCAATTATCGTGCGTCCGGCGTTTGGGCTGGACAATCACATCCGGCTAAGCATTGGCACGCCAGAGCAAAATGCGCGGCTGATTGAGAGTTTAACGGCCGTTCTGCAACAAGCTTAAGAGGAACACAGAGTTGCGCAGAGGAGGCACAGAGTTTCACAGAGAAAAACAACTCTCTGTGTCGCTCTGCGTTCCATCTTTCCTAAAATGACCAAGTCCACCACCCTCCCCACCCAACCTCTTGCCGACACAGAGCGGGATTTTTTGATACGGCCGTTCATCATCGAAACCGATCCGCAAGAAACGCACGAGGAGCCGCATCGCCACAACTTCCAGGAGATTTTGTGGGTGCGCTCCGGTCGAGGTAAACACGTCATCGACGGCAACGAGCTGACCATACAGCCCACCACCTTCTACCTCATCGCCAAGGGACAGGTGCACCAGCTCATCACCGGCATCGATTTGGACGGGCTGGTCATCCGCTTCACCGACGCCTTTCTGCCCAACTTTTTGTCGCAGGAGATGGGGCATTACCAGACGGTGCTATTCAACAACGTCACCATCAACCACACGCTGCCTGTGCCATCGGAGGCGCTGCCCAACTTTGAGGCGCTGTTGGGACTGCTGCTGGCGGAGTTTGGGGGTGAGGAAAACGGCCGTTCCAACCAGGAAGTGCTGCGTCATTTGCTCACGGTTTTGCTGGTGAAATTGGGTAAGGTGCAGAGAGAGGTGGTACGTGGTGGGGGAACGGCCGTCTCGCCCGAGGCCCAGCTTTTCCACGAATTCACCTTACTGCTGGAAGCGCAATACAGCCAAACCCACACCGTCGCCGACTATGCGCAACTACTCAACATCACCCCGCGCCAGCTCTCGGACATTACCCGCCAATTTGTCGGGCGCACCGCCAAGCACCTCATCGAAGACCGGCTCATCCTGGAAGCGCGGCGGCTGCTCACCTTCACCAACCTGTCCGTCAAAGAAATTGCCCACCGGCTCGGCTACAAAGACCCATCCCACTTCAGCAAAATCTTCAAAAAGAAAACCCACACCACACCGCAGGATTACAAAACCATCTGAACCGGGAAAGCAAGTCTAAAATCAGCAGATTTCGCAGTTTTACCAGATTTTTAATCTTTTCAATCTGCGAAATCTTTGATTGTTTGCCCAGACCCGCCCACCCGTAAACGGGCGGGCTAGTTATGGAAGCCCAAAGGGCTTGCTCAACTAGCCGGGGGATTCATTCCCCGGCGGGCCACGCCAGCGAGAATGCAGCGGTTGGTGGTAGAATACGGCCGTAAACCAATTATTTAGCGTGTCAGAAATAATGGAAAAGTCTGAGTATGATAAAAATTAATTGGGTGAAAATTCCTTCTGGGGAATATCCTATTGGACTTTCTCAGGAACAAGTAGATACCTTCAGGAAAAAAGCTCGCTCTGAAGCCGGATATTCTCGTTGGCCCCTTGAAGAACAGCAGCAATTTGAAGATTATGCAACTGACCGCAGAGAGCGTTGGCGATTGTTTAGGCTGGGTGAAGCTACAGAACTTTTTACAACACTCCCTCCTGAGATTGTACGCTTAGAGAAAAAATATCGAGGCGTAGATAAGTTGTTGAATGTTGAGCGGGCATTAGCTGGATACATCAATTCAACAGTTCAAGTCAAAATGAAGAGTTATTACATATCACGCTTCCCAGTTACCGTTGAACAGTGTGAGGCGTTTTTTAATCGTTTTGACGATGAAAAATTATGGAAACGTCGAGAAACTTATCTTGGCCTGGAGAATCATAATCATCCAGAAGCCGTAGAGTGGCATATTGCTGATTTATTTTGCCAATGGGTGGGAGGTCGTTTGCCAACCTCAATTGAATGGGAGTGCGCGGCCCGTGGTTCAGAAGGGTTTTTGTATCCCTGGGGAAATGAGTGGAATGCTTCATACCTAAATTTAAACCGGGTAAGTACCCCAGTCAAAGCCTATCCAGAAGGGGTTAGCCCGTTCGGCGTGTGGGATATGATTGGCAACCGTGCTGAGTGGACGATGGATTTAATGCCCCACTACAAAGGTGGCATTGAGGCAAAATATATGGGTGAGATAGCAAAGGAGAAAGAACTACCAGATTGGTTTTATTACAATGCGTCCTTTGGTGCACCAAGGCCCATTGATGCAACTCCCTATTATGTGGGTTTTCGTCCCATCTTAGATAGTTGGCGGAAACGAATTTGGACTGGGTTTCAATCCGAGAGCTAACAAATCAAACCACCATTGGTAGGGGCAAGGCAATCGGCCACGATCTTGGCCCAGCAAATAACCTTCTCTCCGATTGCCTTGCCCTAAATTGCGTAAACAAGACCATTCGCTCCACCACATATTTTTTGCCACCAAACCAGGGCGAGGCGGTGGCGAGACCAGTTCATTTGCCACATCCCACACCATTCGCCACCGCCTCGCCCCTACCAAACCTATTGTAAATAAGCACCAGCCGCAGGCACTTTTTTCCATTTCGCGATTCCCCACCGTCCGGTACAATGCACAAACTGAACCGTGTGATGTAATTGAGTAATTGGGTAAGTAAGTAATTGGGCACCCCACAGCCCGGCTAATTACTCAATTACCCAATTACAAATTACCAATTACCCACTATGACCCTACTCACCGGCGGCGAAACGGCCGTAAAAACCCTCATCAACCACGGCATCCACACCCTGTTCGGCCTGCCCGGCGTGCAAAACGACTGGCTGTACAACGCCCTGTACGACGCCCAGGACCAGATTCGCGTTATTCACACGCGGCATGAGCAGGGCGCAGGCTACATGGCACTGGGTTACACACTGGCCACCGGGGAGATCAGCGTCTTCAACGTGGTGCCTGGCCCCGGCTTGCTCAACGCCAGCGCCGCCCTGGCCACGGCCTATGGCCTCAACGCCCCCGTCCTCTGCCTCACCGGGCAAATTCCGACCAAGCAAATCGGCCAGGGCAAAGGCGTCCTGCACGAGATTCCCGACCAGCTGGCCATCTTGCGCGGCCTTACCAAATGGTCCGAGCGGGCCACCAGCGCCGCCGACGTGCCCGGTTTGCTCCACGCCGCGTTTGCCGAATTGCGAAACGGCCGTTCCCGACCCGTCGCCCTGGAAATTCCAATGGATGTGCTGGCCGATCGCGGTGCTGTGGAACTGGCCGCCCGTCCCACTCCCGTGACTCATCCCCAACCCGACCCCGACCTGATCGAACAGGCTGCCAAAGCGCTCGGCAACGCCAAACGGCCGCTCATCTTCGTCGGCAGCGGCGCACAAAACGTGAGCGCCGAGGTGCGCCAATTGGCTACGATGCTGGAAGCGCCCGTTGTTGGCTATCGCACCGGCATGGGCATTATGGACGGCCGTTCCTACCTTAGCTTCCATCTGCCACCCGCCCACGAACTGTGGAAAACCACGGACGCAGTGTTGCTCATCGGCACCCACGCCCGCGAACCGCTCAAAGGTTGGGGCGTGGACGACCAGATGACGCTCATCAAAATCGACATCGACCCGGCCACTCATGACCTGTTCCACAGCCCCAACATCGCCATCACCGCCCGCGCCGAAGAAACGCTGCCCCTGCTGCTGGAACGCACCGCCGCCCACAACCAGAAACGCGCCAGCCGCGAAGATGAACTTTTAGCCATCAAAGCAGATTGGGAACAGCAAACCGCCTACCTGGAACCACAAAAAAGTTATCTGAAAGTCATCCGCGAAGAGCTGGGCGAAGACGGTATTTTTGTCGATGAGCTGACCCAGGTCGGCTTCACCAGCCGGATTGTGTACCCCGTTTACCAGCCGCGCACCTACATTTCCACCGGCTACATGGGCACGTTGGGCTACGGCTTCCCCACCGGCCTGGGCGTCAAAGTGGCCAAGCCAAGTGTGCCGGTCATCAGCGTGGCGGGAGATGGTGGCTTTATGTTTGCGGTACAGGAATTGGCAACGGCCGTTCAGCACCGCATCGGCCTCATCACCATCGTTTTCAACAACAACCAGTACGGCAACGTGCAACAAATGCAGAAAAATTTGTACGGCAACCGGGTCATCGCCACCGATTTACACAACCCAGATTTCGTCAAGCTGGCCGAATCATTCGGCGCTCAGGGTTTGCAAGCGACCAATCCAACCGACCTGCGCCGTGCCATCCAACAAGGCCAACAAACCGACCTGCCCACCGTCATCGAGGTCCCCGTCGGCGACATGCCCAGCGTGGACCGTTTTCGCAAACTACCGAAAGTACGGTGAACGGTCATCGGTAATCCGTAAACGGTAAGCAGTTACCGATTACCGACCACCGATTACTGATTACGGATCAAAGAAATGCTCGTCATCCCAATCGCCTCCAACCTGTACAAAGTGGTCAAAGAAATGGTGCACAGCAAGCGCCTCATCTTTGTCACCGGCATCCCTGGCGTGGGCAAAAGTTTGCTCATCCAGCAGATGGCCCTCATTGCGAGCGAGGCGGGACGCGAGGTGCATTTGCTGCATTACAATTTGGCCAGACGGCCGTTCGAGACCGAAGTTAACATAACAAAATATCCCGAAATCGACGGCGTCACCGACCCCGCCATTCGCAAAGCGGTGGGGCTGTGGGCGCGGCAGGCGGTGTGCGATTGGCACGAGGCGCATCCCGCCCCCAACCAACTGCTTATCGGCGAACTGCCGCTCATCGGCAATCGGCTCATCGAGCTGGTAGAACCCGCCAACGACGACGCCGAATCGCTGCTCACCAGTGAGCAAACGCTGTTTGTGGTGCCCGTGCCCTCCTGGGAAGTGCGCGAAGTGATCGAGACCACCCGCGCCCGCACCGTCGCCGAGCCGCAAAACGAGCAGGAAAAGCTGGACGCGCCGCCCAACGTGCTGCAATTCATGTGGCAGGAGGTCAACCAACTGGCGCGAAACATTGGCCTGACCAAAGCCAGCCCGCAAACGCCATACAATCCGTACATTTACGGCGGCGTGTTTGAGGCGCTGCTGCAACATCGCCCCACCAAGCTGCTGCTGATTGATGAGGTGTTACGGCCGTCTCGCTCCGTGTACGATTTGGAGGTTTTGGCGGGTACGTTGGTGCCCTCGGCCGCAGCCGCCAATCAAACCATGGCCCAAGTCGAGAGCCAATATTCGTACGCCGAACTGGCGGAGCTGGTGCAAAATTGGCACGCGCTCATCACCGACAATCCCAAACCGCCAGACGCTGGTCCAGAGCTGCGCCTGCCCTTGCCGGAAACGCTAGCGGGTGCGCCGGAAGAGACGATTTTAACGGCCGTTCAGCGCACCGCTCTGCAAAAAATCATCAATCTACCGCTGGATGCTGCACCGGAGCAAACAATTTTGGCTTTGGATGAGGCGATTGAGGTGTTGGGGGTGGAAACGGCCGTAACCACTGCTAACGTTCACAAATTCGACGTCTACGACAGCTATTTCAACGTCAGCCGCAGCAGCGAGCAAAGTGGCCTGACCTTTCTGCACGGGCTGCTGCAAGCGTATCGCAACGTGCTGCTCGACCTGCAAAAACCGCCGCATACCCTCACCATCGTCGAGCTGCCCCTGCTGCGCATTGCTTTAGAAACGAGCCTGCGACAATTCGATATTAATCCGTAGCCGCAGAAGTTCAACTTCTCAAAGAAGTTGAACTTCTAATTTGCGAGGAAAACTATGCTCAACATGCAAGAACTCGACCACGCACGACAGCGCTGGCAAGTGGGGCACCACCTCTTTTTTGCCTACGTGCAGTCGCTCATTCTCATTTGCGACAAGCTGCAAAAGCAGGTGGATGTGGGCGATCTCAGCGCCGCGCGCGCCTCGATTGAAGAGGCCACGTACCTGATGTGGGGCATCTCCGTCAGCTTCAAGCTCACCGGCGGCTTTAGCCAGGCGGCCTACGACGGCTACGTGCGCCCCAACATGTTCGAGGCCAGCGAAGGGTTCAGCGGCATGTGGGCGCAGGATCACGACTTCCTGGTGAAGAAAACGATGCGCCAACTCAAGCCCCTGTTTGCCAATCCGCCCGACGAACTGGCGCTGGCAGTGCAAAACTTCCGCCAGGCGTTTGCCATCATGTACGACTCGCACAAATTCGTCTGCGACAAATTCGAAGGTGGCCAGCCCAGTTTGCTAATGGGAGACGCCGCACAAAAAACGGCCGCACAAATGATCGACACCTTTAAACGCAACCGCCTGCTGGTCCTGGGCGTGCCCATGCCGGAGTAAAAAATGGGACACAGATAAACACGGATTGACACTGATTTTTTCTTCTTATCTGTGTAAATCAGTGTTTATCCGTGTCCAAAAATAGAAAAATCCATGTCTGAAATTATCTTGCCAACTAATTCCAATATCTACATCACCTTCCGGCGACTGGCCGAAGAGCACCAGATGGTTTTTCTGGCCGGGCTGCCGGGGGCGGGCAAAAGTTTGCTCATTCAGCAGTTGGTTTTGCTGGCGCAGCAAGCCGGACGCACGGTGGATTTGTTACAGTGGGATTTGGCAAGAGCGCCGTTTGAAACGGTCGTTCTCCTGCAAAAATATCCCGAAATCGACGGCGTCACCCACCCCGCCATTCGTAAAGCGGTGGGGCTGTGGGCACGAACGGGCGTTCACCATTGGCACACCCACCAGCAAAACAGCAACCGCTTGCTCATCGGCGAAACACCCCTCATCGGCAATCGCCTCATCGAGCTGGTTCAGGCTGCCGACGACGTCATCGAAGCTGGTCTGCGCAGCGCGCAGACGCTGTTTGTCGTGCCCGTGCCCTCCGCCGACGTGCGCCGCCACATCGAAGTCGCCCGCGAAAAAAGCATTGCCAATCCCCAGCACAAAAACGAATCCGATGACGCGCCGCCCAACGTGCTGCACGCTATCTGGCAAGAGGTCGCCCGTCTGGGTCAGCAGCTTCAGCCCATCCAGAAGTCCGACTTTTCAGAAAAGTCGGACTTCTCCGCGTACGATCCAGAGGTGTACACGGCCGTTTTCCAACACCTGCTGCAACATCGCCACCACCACATCCTGCCCATTAACACTCTGCTCAAGCCCAGCGGCTCCGTCTACGACCTGCACCTCAGCGGCACCAAACTCGCCGCCACGCCGGACGAAGTGACGCAAATCATGAAGCAAATCGAAACTGAATTTACGGGTGACGCGCTGGAAACGGCCGTTGCCAACTGGTACAAGCTATAAATCATTGAAGGAGAACCTATGAAGCTAGCCCGATTCGCCTACAACGGACAAATTCACGAAGCCGTCTACAAAAACGATCAGCTCTGGGTGGGCACGGTTGCCTACGACCCGGACGATGTGATGTGGTTGCCGCCAGTGGATGCGCGCGGCTGTACGGCCGTTGGCGTCGCCCTCGGTTACGCCGACCATGCCCAGGAGCTAAAACTCGACGTGCCGGAGTACCCACTGCTGTTCCACAAGCTGCCCAACACCTTCATCGGCCACAAAGGCAAAGTGATTCGCCCGGACGTGGAATACATGCACTACGAAGGGGAACTGGTGGTGGTGATGGGGCAAAACGGCCGTAACATCCCCGAAGAAGATGCGCTGAACTATGTCTACGGCTACACCATCGGCAATGAATGCACCGTGCGCGACTTTGTGGGCAACTACTACCGCCCACCCGTCAAAGCCAAAGGTTTCGACACGTTCGGCCCGATGGGGCCTGTGCTCGTCACCGCCGACGAAATTGACCCGACCAACACCGAAATCCGCACCTACGTCAACGGCGAGCTAAAGCAACAGGGCAACACCAAAAACCTACGCCACAGCGTCGCCCAACTCATCGCCTACATCTCCGAATTCAAAACGCTCCAGCGCGGCGACATCATCTACACCGGCACGCCCAAAGGCATCTCCCACGTCTACGCGGGAGACATCATGCGTGTGGAAATTGATGGCATTGGCGTGTTGGAAAATGAAGTAATTGCGGGATAAATCTAT
>JACKBN010000014.1 GCA_020634565.1 Ardenticatenaceae bacterium | reverse complement strand
AAATGACGCTTTTGCGCCAGCGGGATTTGGATTTGCTGGAGGCGATTGCCAGCCAGCTTACCATCGCCATTGAAAATGCCACGCGCTATGGGGAATCCCAGGCGCGAGAAACGCTGCGCGGCGAGCTGTTGCATCAGGTGGTGTCGGCGCAGGAGCGGGAGCGGCAGCGCATTGCGCGCGAACTGCACGATGGCACGGGCCAGGCGCTCACGGCACTGGGGCTGGGTTTTGCTGCTGCCAGCGAGAACGTGCAGCGCAATCCGCAGCTGGCTGCCAGCCAGCTCACTGAGCTCAAGGTGATGAGCACGCAGGCGCTGCAGGAACTGCGTGATTTGATTCGTGATTTACGGCCGTCTCTCCTTGATGATTTGGGCTTGGTGCCGGCCTTGCAAAGCCAGGTGCAATCTTTTGCGGAGCGCACCGGGGTGAAGGCGGAATTTGTGCTGAACGGCCGTCGCCAGCGCGTGCAGTCGGAAATCGAGACCATTGTGTTTCGCATTGCCCAGGAGGCGCTGACCAACGCTGCCAAGCACGCCCGCGCCGAGCAGGTGACGGTGACAATTGGTTTTGCTGATAGTTTGCTCAACCTGGAAGTGCGCGACAATGGTCGGGGCTTCGATCCCAAGACTGTTTTTGAGGCGTCTGATGGCGGTCGCCAGGTATGGGGACTGTTGGGCATGCAGGAACGGGTGGCTCTGGTGGGGGGCAGCTGTATGGTACACTCACAACCGGGGCAGGGAACGGCCGTTCAGGTGACCATTCCCATTACGGCCGTCTAAAATTTTTAGCCACAGGTTGTCACAGATTTTCGCAGATTAAACGGTAAAAATTTGCGTGAATCTATGCTAATCTGCGGTTTGTTTGTCGGAGGCAAGGATGTCTAAAATTAAGCTGGTTTTGGCTGACGATCATGCGGTGGTTCGTTCCGGGCTGCGCATGCTGCTGCAAGCCCAACCTGACATAGAAATTGTGGGCGAAGCGGAGTCCGGCAAGGAAGCCCTGGCCCAGGTTCTTCGGCTCCAGCCAGATGTCATTTTGATGGATATTCAGATGCCGGGGATGAATGGCATTGAGGCGACGCGGCAGATAAAAGAGGCGGGGGAAGATACGGCCGTATTGGCCCTCACCATGCACGAAGATGACCAATACTTTTTTGAAATGCTCCAGGCCGGCGCTTCCGGCTACTTGCCCAAACGGGCCGCGCCAGATGAGCTGGTACACGCCATCCGCACGGTGAGCCGGGGCGAAGTATTTCTCTACCCGTCATTGGCTACACGGTTGGTGCAAAGCTATTTGGGCGGAGATGGCGGCGGTGATGCCGTCACGTTGGTGAGCGACCTGACGCCGCGGGAGCAGGAGGTGTTGGTGCTCATTGCTGAAGGGCTGACCAATCCCGAAATTGCCGACAAGCTGGTGATTAGCGTCAAAACGGTGGATCGTCACCGGGAAAATATTATGCGCAAGCTAAACCTGCACAGCCGGATTGAACTGGTGAAATATGCTATTCGGCACGGGTTAATTGGCTTAGAGGAATAAAGAAATGTAGAGACGCTGCCTGGCAACGTCTCTACAGGTTTAAGCGAAGGAGGGCGTTTGTTTATAAATGGGGCAGACCAGGCATTCGTCTGGCAGACTGCCTTCGGCGCGTGTCCGCGCTAACCAACAGGGTGTCATTTGCGCTTTGAAGCCGGGGCACTCTTCCCGTAATTCTTCCGCACATTGTTTAAAAGCCCAGCAGCGACCTTTTGTTTCGATAGCAACGGCCGTTCCCAACACGACACTCTCTTCTGCGGCAGCCTGGGCTTCCCAACGGTCCACCATCCAGTTCATGGCATAACCAATACCGAAAATCAGCGCCAGCGGCACCAGGCAACGGAGCGCAAATAAGAGCATCATTGTAAAAGTTGCTTGTGATGCGTTCATCATAATCATCCTTGAAATCAACTAGGAATGAGCATTCTCAATCTTAAATTATATGCCGAGGATGCTCATTCCATTCATTGATTTTACTAATCGGTAGGCGCCGCTACAGGTTGCAATAGAACTGGTTCGGCAATCTCTTCTGGCAAAGAACTGTGGTCTACAACGCCCAGGTAACGCACACCCAGCGTGAAGGCTAGCAGTCCGTAGGCGATGACGCCCAAGCCAACCAGAATTTCTACCAGGGCTGGTTTGTATGCCGTGTACAGTGGCTCTAGCTGCGTAGGCAGGTAGCTAAAGGCCACCATCTGGCCCACAATGTTGGTATCCCAACGGTAGGCTACCAGACCGCCAACGGTCAACACCAGCGCCAGCAGGTGCAGCCGTGGCTCACGCCGCAGCTTGCCTGTCACCAGAATGATTGCCGGTGTCAAAATTCCCAGCACAATCTCCCCAACCCAGAAGTTAAAGGCTAACGCACCGGTGGTGAGAATGTGCAGCCCTTCGGTGCGGCCTGGTTCCAGCGTGTATTCCATCCCCAGCGTATCCCAGAAGCGCAGGTATAAGTAGCCTAGCAGCATCCAGCCGATTGTTTGGGATACCTTGTCCAGGATGTCATTCCGCACGTTGGCTTTCTCTGAGAAGAGGGCTGCCAGCTTGGAGGCCAGCACCGTCAGCGCCAGGCCACCAATCACGGCCGAAAAGATGAACAGAACGGCCAGGCTGGGCTTGTACCAGATGGGGCGGGCTTTGAGCACGCCGTAGGTGGCCCCCAGTGACGATTGATGCAGCAGTGAGAAGCCAAGACCAAAGATGGCCAGTACGGGCGCAAATTTATGAATGCCATGCAGCCGATGTGACAGCTTGGGCCAGCGAGCCTTGAACCAGCTTGCTTCGCCAAAGATGGGCAGCACTTCCAGCAGCAGCACAGTGAAGTAGAACATGACGCACATGGTCACTTCCCACAGCGGGGAGTGTACGTTCCAGAAGGCAACGGCGTGCCAGAAGCGGTCAGGGCGGCCAATGTCCATGAGCAAGCAGAGCATGGCCATGCTGTAGCCGAGGAAGCCCACGAATACGGCCGTTCGCGCCACTGGTTGCAATTGCTTCCAGCCTAATAAATAAACGGCCGCTGAAAGCGTGAATGCACCCGCGCTAAGGGCAATGGCGGATAGGTCAATGCCAATCCACAAGCCCCAGGGCACCAAATCGGTGAGATTGGTTACCACCAGGCCGTTGATGAACACGGTGAGCGCCGCGCCCACGGCTATGATCATAATCAGGGCCAATACGCCGACCCAAAGGGGGAAAGCGAAACGGTGCAGTTTAATTTTCTCGATCATGATACACCTTCTTCAACTTCTTCGCGGCGGGCGGGCAGGTAGTAAACACGTGGATTGGTGCCCAAATCCTGACGCAGCCGCACCGAGGGATATTTGGCCAATGCCTGGCTGACAGGCGAATCGGGATCGTTCAGGTCGCCAAACATGCGGGCGCCGGTGGGGCAGGCGGCCACACAAGCGGGTGTTGCCTGCCGGTCGATGCCGGGCATGAGCCCTTCCGCCAGACCGCGGTCAATGCGGTGGAAGCAGAAGGTGCATTTTTCGGCCACGCCGCGAGGACGACGTTCCACTTCGGGTTCGCCCCATTCGGGAACGGCCGGATTTTCTGCCGTGTTTTTGTCCCAATTGAAGGTCCGGGCGCCGTACGGGCAGGCCAGCTGGCAGTAGCGGCAGCCGATGCATTTTTCGTAATCCATCATCACGATGCCGTCGGCGCGATGGTAGGTAGCCCCAACCGGGCAGATGTCTACACACGGTGCGTTTTCACAATGCATGCAGGGCACCGGGGCGTATACGGCTTCGCCGTTGATCGGTTCCAGCTCGATCATCCGGTTCCAGGGTGCGTCGGCGCGGGTGTCGTTGTGGGCCTGGCAGGCCAGGCTGCACTCGCCGCAGCCCACGCATTTGGCCTGGTCGATGACCATGGCCCAGCGGTACGGGCTGGTTTCCGCTTCTGACCCTGCTTCGGGCAGTGGGTTCCTGTTGGCGGCGATGGTTACGGTGGTAACGGCCGTTCCTACAGCTGCCAGTTTAATAAAATCGCGTCGTCCAACTTTAGTGCTCATTACGGCCTCCGTCTTTTTCGGCACGTAGTTTGTCTTGCCATTTTTCCAGCCACGGCGAGCCTACCAGACCAAAAGCCATACCAATCAGGGCGGCCAGTACGGCAAAGTTGTACGGGCTGTTGGCCGATGGTTGAGGCATGGCCGAATCGGTTCCTTCGCTGTTCAGCGTTAGGAAGCCGGCTTCCATTACCTGTTCTTCACCTTCGTAGGTGCAGTCGCTGCTGTCCGTCTCGGTGCTGGTTGCGCTGGCCAGAAGTTGGCCGGGCAGTGAGGCGGATTCCCCACCCATGACGGTCGCCGTGACCTGCGCGTCGTGCATTTCTTCGTTGTGACAGGCGGTGCAGGTGTCGGCCCCAATAGAGAAGGTGTGGCTGATTTGGCTGTGTCCGTTGCCCAATGGCTCATTCTTGGTTGAAAGATGGCAATCGGTGCAGAGCAGGCCTTCTTCTGCGTGCGCTGTAAAGGTAAAGAAGTGGGTTTCTTCTTTATGGCAGGCGCGGCAGGTGTCTTGCATACTGCCTGCGCGCAGCTCGTTGGAGTGGGGATTGTGGCAGCGAGCGCAGGTGAGTTCTTCTTGCCCATGCACGCTGGTTTCCCATTCAGTGAAGGTATCAACGTGACAATCGCCACACATGCGTGAGGAGATGTCGGTTTGCATAATTTTTTGCGGATGTTCCGCCGGGTCGGAAGGGTGACAGGTTTCGCAGGCAACGCCTTCTTTTTCATAGGTTCCGGTGGCGGAGTCGAAGCCAGTGGTGTGGCAGCTCAAACACTCTTGGGGGCTACCTTCTTCTTCCCAGGCAGCTAAAAACGCCTCGGCTATGCTGGCATGGCCGTGAGCGCTGTTTTCCCATTGTGCTGTAACTGCATCGTGGCATTCGCCGCAGTCATCGGAGCCGTAGACTTCCGGCTCTGTTTGGGCCTGAGTTACGGCAAACGTAACAAAGCCCAGTATCAGTGCGAAAGTCACCCCCATCATGATTCGTTTGAACATAGGATGCTCCTGTAAAAAGTTGGTCAGATTGTTCTCTGCCCATAAAAGTGTGTTTCATTGAAACGTAAAGTCAGCCAAAAGAAGGCATGTAAGTAGTGTAGAAAATGGGGTGCGGAGCGTAAATCAGGTGTGAGGCGTATTTTTGTTTGGGGGATTCACCCCACATAAAAATGGGGTGATTTTGGCTTGCCAACTGGTTTTTTGGCTGTTTTGCCTAATAGCTGGGCCAATAGACGTCATTTGGGCTGGTTTGTGGGGGATTTTACCCAAGGGAAGATGGCGGGGTTGCCGAATAGACGGCCGTTCCTTCAGCCTCTATTCTATTTCCATAGCTAATTGGAAATCGGCACCAGCCGCAAGTAGGCATAGGTGCAGGAGGTTTAAGATGAACACAGTAACGGCCGTTCTCATTCTGCTGACTTTATTCGTGGCGCGTTTTGTACTGCCTTTTGGCGTGGTGATGCTGGTGAAATGGCTCACCAATCGATTTGCGCCTCAGTTGGCTGGATAGAGCCACAATCAGTACAAGCGCTAAATTGCATAACGGCCGTTTCCTGGGGGGAGTTGGGGGAGGAAACGGCCGTTTTGCATTTGTCCGGTTTCCTTGCCGAACAGTTTGGTTACGATTCCTTCATAATTCCTAAACAACTGCTGGCTAATCTGCATGTAGATTCAGCCAAACTTGCGCCACGTCGCACACATTATTTAGGAGCTCATCATGAAACCAACCAAACTCTTCCTGTTCATCTCTCTTTTTGCAATTTACCTGTTAGCTGCTTGTACCGGGCCAGCCCCAAATTTGGCCGTGGAAAGCAACGCCGCCCCGGTGCTGGCCGAAACAACCCATGCGCTGGCTGACGAGCCAGCTGCCGCCGAGGCTGATCTGTTTCTGCCAGTGGTTACGGCAGAAGCTGCCAGCCGCATTACCATCCCCGATACCGGGCAAGACGCCTGCTACGATGTCGATGGTCGCCAAATTAGCTGCCCCACCGCCAGCGAACCCTTTTTTGGCCAGGATGCCAATTACGTCAGCAATGCGCCTGCCTTCCAAAACAATGGCGACGGCACCGTCACCGACCTTGTTACCGGACTCATGTGGCAGCAATCGCCCGAGCGGGATGGCAACGGCACGATTAACGTCGCTGACAAGTTGACCTACAGCGAAGCACTGGCCGATGCCGAAACATCTACGCTGGCCGGGTATGACGATTGGCGGCTGCCTACCATCACTGAACTGTATTCGCTGATTGATTTCAGTGGCTTTGATGTGAGTGGTTATAACGGCACCGACACCGCTGGCCTGACGCCGTTCATCGACACCGATTACTTTGCCTTTGGATATGGTGACACCAGCGCAGGTGAACGGCTCATTGATGCCCAATTTGCCTCTAGCACGTTGTATGAAAGTACCGTGATGGGCGGGTCAGAGGCAATGTTTGGCGTGAATTTTGCAGACGGCCGTATTAAAGGGTACCCCACTAGCAACAACAAAGAATATTACGTTCTGCTGGTGCGCGGCACGACTGAGTACGGCAGCCACAGCTTCACCGACAACGGCAACGGCACCATCAGCGACAGCGCCACCGGCCTGATGTGGCAGCAAGACGACAGCGGCAGCGGCATGGTTTGGGCCGACGCCTTGACCTACTGTGAATCGCTCAGCACCGGCGGTTACGAGGATTGGCGGCTGCCCAATGCTAAAGAGCTGCAATATTTGGTGGATTACGGCCGTTCCCCCGACACAACCCATTCTGCAGCGATTGACCCCCTGTTTAACGCCAGCCAAATTACCAACGAAGCAGGCCAGCCAGACTACGCCACCTACTGGACCAGCACCACCCACGCCAATATGACTCAGATGCCGGGAGCCAATGCTGTCTATATCGCCTTTGGCGAGGCGCTGGGGTATATGAACGGCAGTTGGCTGGATGTGCACGGTGCAGGTGCCCAACGCAGCGATCCCAAAAGCGGCGACCCGATGCGTATCCGACCGGGCACGGCCCACAAGGTGACGCGATTCGCATTTACAACACCGTGCGCTGTGTCCGGGACGGTGAAGTGAGCGTTGCTACCGGCACGTTTGCCACCACCAACAGCTCGAACTTGCCAGCAGAGTCAGCGGCCCCTGCGTTAACTGGTGAGATGCCCGCATCCGCTGCGCCTGCTGCGGGTGGGCCGCTGGCCGAAGCCGCCGCTGCTCTGGGTGTTAGCGAGGAGGTGCTGCACAATGCCCTTGGCGAGCCGGGTCAAGGACAACCCAATTTGACAGCCGTAGCCCAACAGCTTGGCGTCACGGTTGAAGCCCTGGAAGCTGCTTTGGGAACAATGCCGAATTTGGAACGGCCGTAAATTTTAGCAAGCGAGCACGTCGCTTGAAGGGAAAACTATCAGGTAAAGCCGCCGCTGTCAGCAATTTGCTGGCAGCGGTCGCAGGCCAGGATGAACAGGCCATCGAAGGCTAGCTTGCCTTCGCCGCAGTGCGTGCAGATGTCTCCCGGCTTGGGCTGGGGATGGGTACACTTTGCCTCATCTGGTTTGCGCCACCAGTAACGGCCGTTTCCCCCACTTGCTTCATCTTTTTTTGCTGTCTGGCTCATCTACTGTTCCCTGAACCCGATATGAGTGACGCTCGCTGCAACTGGCAGGTGAGCATCTGGCTTGGTATAATGCCGCGCTCTATGACATGATGCGTTAATTATGCCATAGTTGCCTAAAAATGATGAGCGAACCTTCTGATTTATCCCTCCCGCCGGATGAACGGCGCTGCCCCTCTTGCGACACGGTTGTCGCCGCGGATGCCACCCTCTGTTTGATGTGTGGTGCGCGGTTGGAACCTGTTGTGCCGCCGCAGCCAGCAGCCGAGGCAGAACTGAGCAGCGAGCCACAAAGCCCGCCCCCGCCTGAACCTGCTGCTAAACCGGAGATTGCGCCTGAGGCCGAAACGGCCGTTTCTCCAGCCCCCGAAACCACCCCGGACATTCCCACATTCAAACGTGTGGCCCCCGCCCCCACAACGGCCGTACCCGATGCCCCCGAAGTGGTGGAATCCGTGATGCGTGAGCGGCAGACACCGTTGGTTTTGGGCATGACGGCCGTCTTTTTTGTCATCATCGTGGTGATCGGCGTGCTGATTTTGCAATATCAGGGTGATGAGGTGAGCATGGTGATTGCGCCATCGGCCACGCCTATCCCGGCTACCGTGACCTTTACGCCCACCTGGACGCCGCTGCCCAGCGAGACCAGCCCGCCTACGCCTACCCCCAGCATCACGCCCACGCCAGCCCCCACCGACACGCCGCGTCCGCCCCGCTTCCACACCGTGAGCAGCGGCGAGACGCTCATTGGCATCTCGGTCATTTATCGCATTGCCCCAGAGGCGATTGCGGCTGCCAATGGGTTGACCGATAACACGCAGGTGCAGGTGGACCAGCAGCTCAACATTCCCTGGCCCACGCCCACGCCACCGCTGCAAATTGTCTCTGCCGAAATTAACGGCGAGACCGTATTGGTAGACCCAACCGGCTGCGATTTATACCAGGTGCAAGAAGGGGATTCTATTGTGGGGATTGCCAGCCGCTTTGGCGTGCCGTTTGAGCTGTTGGCACAGGTGAACCGCATTGCCGATCCATCCCTGGTGCAGCCCGGCGATCCGGTTTGCATTCCTGAAATTATTTACGGCCAATCGCTGCCGCCCACGCCTGGACCATCCCCCACGCCCACAGAGACGCAGCCACCGCCTGGACCGCAACTGCTTTATCCGGTGGCTGGCACCGTGGTGGAGTCGGTGAATGAGCAAATTGTGCTGCAATGGACGGCCGTTAAGCCCCTCGCCGAAAATGAAATGTACATGGTGGAACTGTCCAACATTGACGATCTGGACGAGCTGCCCTGGCGTGGCTTCACCCGAGACACGGCTTACCGGGTGCCGTCTGCCTGGCGACCCACCACCGCTGAGCTGTTCCAGATGCGCTGGCGCGTCAGCATTGTGCAGGTTACCGGTACCCGCTCCGATGGGCTGCCCATCTACACCTTTGGCGGTTCTGCCAGTGCCGATGCCTTTTTTAGCTGGCAAGGCGCTGTTCCTACGGCAACCCCCACGCCAACGCAAACCCCCTCAGCCACTCCGACGCCCTAAGATTTAACACCACTCACTCATTGCAAAAATGGGTTCCACTGCTTCTCTTGCCCAATGGTGGTCGCTGGCCCGTGCCCGGAGAGAACGGCCGTTTCATCGGGCAGCACCAGCAATTTTTCGCGAATGTTTTTCATCAGGGTGGGGTGGTCGCAGCCAGGGAAATCGGTGCGGCCAATGCTGCGTTGGAACAGCACGTCTCCGTCAAAAACCACCTCGTGCTCGCGCACATAAAAGCTGAGATGCCCTGGTGCATGCCCCGGCGTAAACAAGACCTCGAATTTGAGATTGCCAACTTCTACCACATCTCCTTCTGCCAACATTTCGGAGGCTGTGGGTGGCGTGGGCAGCGTCAGGTTAAAGTTGGCTGCGGCTTGCGGGGCGTTGGCCAGCATGGTTAACGCGTCGGGATGGCTGTAGATGGGCGCGTTGGTTTCTTCTGCCAGCTCTGCCAGGCCGCCTACGTGGTCAAAATGGGTGTGCGTCAGCAAAATGTGGGTGATGACGTAGCCGCGTTCAGAGGCCAGGTCGGCAATCCGACGGCCGTCCCAAGAGGGATCGATAACGGCCGCTTCCATCGTTTCTTTACACGCTACGAGATAGCAGTTGGTTTGTAAGGGGCCAAGGGGAAGCTGCAAAATTTCAATCATAAGGATTTCCTTTTTCTTAGATTGGATCATTTTAGGGGAGACAACCTGTTTTAAGAGGCTATTGGTTTGTAAAAAAGGATCCAATCTTTTATTGCGTTAAATATTTCGCGTAGCCAGTTTTTGGCTGAAGATAGGCCAAAAGCGCTGGGCGCGCCAGCCCAGGTAAATAATTTCGGCCAAAACGGCCAATGTCAAAGCCGCAGCCGCTGTAGGCAAGCCGGGCCATTGGCGGGCCAGGCCGAGCGCCAGCACCAGCACGGTGACAACCATGTTAACCACCATCGCCACGTTAACGGCCGTTGTTTTACGGCCGTTGATCAACAGGCCACGCAGCCACATGCCAATGACCGTCAGCGTCGGGAAGGGCAGGAAATAAACCAGGCTGCCCAATGCCAGATCGCCCACTTCTGTGGTCATATCCTGCACGCCAAACAGGTAAAAATGAGCCAGCGGCGTGAAGGTAAAAAGTGCCACTACCACTGCCACCGTGCCAGCCACAACCAGGCTAAAGCGGCGAATTGGCTGGTAGGTTTCTGGCCCTTTGGTGAGGGCGATGACGGCTTCGGGCATAGCCAACGCGGCGGCTCGGGCCATCAACATGATTTGGAAGACGACGGGCCAGGCGGCTAGCGATTCTGTGGGCCGATCGAGTCGGGCCAGACTGAACGTGACCAGCGGCTGGACGAGGAGCACCATAACGGCCGTTCCCGCCAGCGGCAAATGGAACAGCAGCAAATCCCGATAAGTCAGCTCGGTTTCTGCTGGTTTGCCGGTGGCGCTGAGTTCGTTTTGTAGTAACGGCCGTATGGCCAGCGTGGCGTAAATCGCTTCGGCGATCACGCCTGCCATGAGGGCTGTGGTGCCGTTGACCACACCGGGCAAACTGGTGAAGCTGGCCAATGCAATCACCGTGCCGCCAGAAGTGAGCAGGCGAACGGCCGTACCCCAGGCCATCTTGCGCGGCTGGTTGAAGGCGATAAGCACGCCCTGTAAAAAGCGCCGCCAGGCGATGGCTGCGGTCCACAGCGTCATGATGCGCAGTCCGGGCCGTACCCACTCGGCTACGTTGCTTGGCGTGCCCAACCAGCGAACGACCACCAGGTCAAACACGGGGGTAAAGGCGATGAGGATGGTAACGGCCGTTAGCAGCACCATCCAATGAATGGTAAAGCGGCGCACCTGCAAAAATGAGGCACGATCTTTCACCAGGGCAGTGGAGGTTGCCAGCAAATTAATGATGGGGCTTTCGATGGTGACAGACAAGCTGACCACGATGCCTTGCGCTGCCAGCATAATCACTTCGTTGGGCAGGCGATTGATCGCGGCGCTGACGATGGGGCCTTCGGCGGTCATGAGCAGCCAGCTGGCAAACAGCGGCAGCCAGAACAGGAAAATATCTCGTTGGCGCATCGTTAACCTGCCACAACCTGCTGCGCATAGAGCGCCTCGATTTCTGGCTGTGTGTAGCCAAGCTCAGCCAAGATTTCGCGACTGTGCTGCCCCAGCGCTGCGCCCGTGAAGGCATACACCGGTTCGTGGTCAGAAAGTTTAATCGGTGAGCCAATCTGCTGTTGGTTTTCGCCGTTGGACATGGGGAGTTCAATGATCATTTGGCGTGCGTGCGTTTGGGGATGGTTCAAAGCTTCCTCGGTGGTGAGTACAGGCTCCACGCAGACATCCAGCTTGGCAAAAATTTCTTGCCATTCAGCCAGCGGTTTGCTTTGTATTGCCTGCCGTATTTCTGATTTTAGGGTTTGTTGATGGGTAATATCGGGATTGAGACCGGCGGCTGTTAGATCTTCTCGGCCAATGGCCTGGCAGAAGCCCTGCCAAAATTTGGGTTCCAGTGAGCCGACGCTCAGGAAACGGCCGTCCGCCGTTTCGTAAATGTCATAAAAGCTGCCGCCGTTGAGCAGTTCGCCTTCGGGCGTTGGATTTTCCTCGCCGATGAGCTGCTTGCTGGCTCCAATCGCATTCCAGGCTAACGCGCCATCGTGCATGCTAATGTCCACACGCCCACCTTCACCTGTTTGACTGCGCCGGATAACGGCCGTTAGCAAACCAATGACCAGATGCAGCGATCCAGCCCCGATGTCGGCAACCTGCATGGGGAGTGGTGGCGGTGGGGTGGTAGCTGATTTACGGCCGTAATAACTCAGCAAGCCCGAAAGCGCCAGATAGTTCAAATCGTGGCCCGCGCGATCTTTGTAAGGGCCAGTTTGCCCATAGCCAGTCAGCGAGCAAAAAATGAGCTGGGGGCACATAGCTTTTAGCTGTTCGTATCCCACACCCAGCCGGTCCATGACCCCTGGCCGAAACTGTTCGACGATGATGTCATAGCCTTGTTCCACGATGAGTTTTTGCACAATTTCTGCGGCTGCCTCACTCTTGAGATTGAGGCCCAGGCTGCGTTTGCTGCGGTTAAGCAGTGCGTGTTGCGCTGTTTGGCCATCCGCGGCAAAGGGAGGTAGTAAGCGCACCAAATCTGGCCGATTGGGCGCCTCAATGCGCAGGACGTCTGCGCCCAAATCGGCAAGCATCATGGTGGCATATGGCCCCGGCAGCAGTGTCGAAAAATCGAGAATTTTGAGGTGTGCAAGTGGTGCTGTCATGTGTTCCAATCATACCCTTGTTGGCACATGGCGGCATCTATTGACCGTGGGGGAACGGCCGTTTGGTACACACTCACTATAAAGTTGTGCAGATTGGTTTGCTAGTCGAGAGAAACTGGCGTCTTCTTCATACGGTTAAAACGGGCACTCAGGTCACGCAATTGCTTGAAGCTGATCGGTTTTAGCAGCACCAGGTCGGCCTGGTCACGCAAATCTTCAGCGGTACGGTAGTCGGCGGTGGCTAAAATGACGCGGGTCTGGCGGAGACGGCCGTCTTCGCGAATGGTTTGCAGGATTTCGCCTCCCGATATCCCCGGCAGGTGCAAATCCAGCACGACAATATCCGGTTCAAACTCTGCCAGAACTTTTAGAGCATCTTCACCTGTACTGACCGTATGGGTTTTATATTCTGAAATTTCCAAAGCACGAGCAAAAATATGGATCAAATCTGGATCATCTTCAACAATCAAGGCTACCGATTCTTTATTCATCTCCGACATAAGGTACTTCCCTTGTGGTTACTACTTTTGGATAAAGTGGCAGCGTAACAATAAATTGGCTGCCTTTTTCTAACTCGCTTTCTACTTCAATTTGACCATTTAAGGCAGTCACAATCTCTTTCACGATTGTTAAGCCCAATCCAATACCACCCTGACCTTTAATCATGCTTTTTTGCAGCTGATGAAAAGGTAGAAAAATATTTTTTAGCTCAGTTTGAGGAATACCTTTACCCGTATCGCAAACTTTTATGCACCAGAAATCTTCATTAGCCATTTCAATAGAAACGCGTACTTCACCTTTTTCAGTGAACCGAATGGCATTTGTCCCTAAGTTTACCAAAATTTGCTGAAAACGGATCGAATTACTCACAAGACGTTTGGGAACGTCTGGCGACAGCGCCAGCGAAAAAGCGAGATGCTTTTCCTCGGCCATAGGCTGAAGCCGATCTTTTACCTGCTCCAGGGCATCTTCCACGTTAAATTCAAACAGGTCAATTTGTAGCGTGCCCGCTCCAATGCGCGACAAATCCAGCAAATCTTTTACCTGCTCGTTTAGATAGTTGCTATTTTCAATGATGCGGTTGAGGGAGTAATGATGTTCCTCGGCTACAGGACCATAGACGCCTTCTTGCAGCATTTCGGCATGTCCCAGAATGACGCCGAGTGGGGTGCGCAGTTCGTGGCTGACTTTGGCGAGCAGATCGCTTTTGGCCTGATTGGCTTGCTCGGCGGCTTCGCGGGCAAGTTGGGCGTCGGAAAATAGCTGTTGCAGCTCCTGATTGCGCTGCCGAACGCCAGCTTCGGCCTTGATGCGGCGGCTGATGTTGCGCAGGATGAGGATGCGGGCGCGGGGATGTGGACTGGAAATGGTTAACGGCCGTATTCTCACACTATAATGCTGTACTGTGCCATTTTCGTCGATGCTGATCTCGTCATCTATATCCCCCAAAGGATAGGTAGATGCTTTTTGGGCAAGCGGCACTTCTAGTTTGGCTATTGATTCACCTACGAGTGAACGGGCATCTCCGCGAAATAGGCTTTGCCCCTCCTGATTAATGTCTAATATGCGATTTTGCATGTCCAGCAGGATAATGCCATCTGGCATATGTTCGACCACCATGCGCCGGGCAATGGGCACAATGTCAAACAAATCCAGCCGGGCCACGCCCCAGGTGATGAGCAACGCGCTAACGGCAAAGGCAAATGGCGTCAGGTCAAACTGGGGAATGGGGCTGAGACCGGCCAAATACAGCGCATTGCCTGCCAGTGGGGTGGCAGCGGCTAAAACCAAGACGACCGATTGCCAGCGAAACGGATCTGGGTACAGCTTAATCGTGCGCAGGAAGAGAGCGATGCCGCCTAAAATGAGCAAATAGGAGTAGGCCGAGTGAATCCAGAACCAGCCGCCATAGGTGTTGGCCAGCATGGGCACACCGCTGCTTTCATCCAGCACATTTTGTGTCCACAACAGGTGGTGCTGCCCGTTGGTGAAGGCTATGGCAATGGTGATTAGCGGGATGATGGACAGCATCAAGAAGGTCGCTTTGAGGTTGCGAACGGATTGGTTAAGGAAATGGTAGGCAAATAGGAACCAGGCAACGGGGGTAAAGGTGATGCCAATATACTCTACCTGTGCCCAAAATAGCTTGCGATCCAGTCCGTCAACACTTAGCTCCACAGCATAGCCTAACAGCCAGATGGAAACGGCCGCTGCCAACCCCAAAAACGAAAAGATCCAATGTGCTGTGTTTCGACGGGGCCAGGTAACAACGGCCGTTGTCATCAGCACCACTGAACCAATAGCCATTGTGATAATTGCAAAATTCATACTGCCAATCCTAGCAGTTTAATCTTACCCAAACTGTTAATGACCAAGGTTTGTGGCCAGTTGTTTAAGGTTGGGATTGAGAAACGTAATAAGTAAAAAGCGGCGCAGCGTATTGACCATCCACGCGTACGGTCGTGCCGCCAGGGAATTGCTGCTGAACGGCCGTCATTTCCTCTAGGCGCTGCGGCAAAAAGATGAAGACCTTGTTTTCGGTGGGAGCGGGTGGCAGCGTTGCTTCAGCAGAGTCAACATTAAAGAAGTTTGCGCCAGCTTGGAAATCGGTTAGCAGATAAGGCAGCGTGGGAAAATCAACGTAAAGAATGGGCGGGCCGTAAAGATAGGCCGTCCAATCGCCATCCAGATCGTTGAGCCTGTTGGCCATCTCGAAGGCAACTTCGGTGTTGGTATCGGCAAACTGGTTGTTGGTGGGGAAACGGCCGTAATAAAAAAGCACATCGTTCAGAGAAAAAAGCAGCACCAGCGCCAGCAAAATAACGCCTGCACCAGCCGCCGGTGCACGCCACGCGCTTAAAGAGAGCTGCCACTGGCTCACGTCTGGCAGCGTTTTGGCCGCGTCAGGTTGCAGTGCCGCCAGAATTAGATTGCCTAACGTGACCAGAGCCACAGCGGCCAACAGGGCCAGCGCCGGTGTGGCCAGCACCAGCCGGTGGCTTTGCGGCGATTCAATCACCAGCATGCCACCCACAATGACCGTGGCCAGCGGCCAGAGCAGTAGCAGCCGGTAACGATTTTGCTTCAGGCGGAAGAGCGAGAGCAAAAAGCCCAGCACCATGAGCACCGCCGGGCCAAAGCTTAGCAGCGGAACTAACGGCCGATACGCGGGGCTGTTGTCCGGGATGCCATTGAAAGCGAGTGCCGACTGCCAAAACTGCTGCCACAGAACGGCCGTTTGCGATTGTCCCGTCCGCAACATTTCATTGGCAACCCAATTGGTGTTGGTAGAAAAAATGCCCAACACATCGGCCCGTTCCATGAAAATGGTGGGATTGTTGTTGTAAAACAGCAGCAGAGGCAGCACCACAACCAGCGCCATGCCCGCCGCCGCCAGCAAATGCCAGCCCTGCACCCGTACCGATTTCCAGTCGAGCAGCAGCGTAAGCGCCAGCCATGCCAGCAAAACCAGCGGCAGCACGCGCGAACTGGTAAAAAGATAGGCATTCAGCCCCATAAACAGGCCACCCCACAGCCATAATGTACGCTGGTGAGGGGAGTTGGACGGCCGTTTCCAGGCAATCCCCAAAGCGCCCAAGGCCAACAGCATGAACAGGCCATCCCAAATATTGGTCATGCCCAGGCGGCTGTAATGCAGATGGTAGTGGGAACCCAACAGCAAAATGGCCGCCAGCAGGCCAGTAAAATTTCCCCATAGCCGCTTCCCGATGAGATAGGTCGCTGCCACCGTGGCTGCCCCCACAAACGGCGAGAGCAGGCGCACACCCAGTACCGTTGGTTCCAAAAGGCGGATAGGCAGCGCCATTAAATAAAGCGGCAGGGTGGGGTTGGTTAGCCAGGCGGTGCCAAACGGATTGCGCAGCTGCCCCTGGATGATTTGCAGGCTGTTCAGGCCCAAACTGGCTTCGATGCCGTTGAGCATAAACGGATTTTGGCTGAGATTGACCAATCGTACCACGAGAGCAACGATAAAAAGCGCGACGGCCGTTCCCAACGTGCGCCGTGAAATATACAAGCTGCTGGTATCAAACGGGCCATCATGCCAGGCATAAAAGCTGACGCCGATGCCGCCCAGCCAGAAAAGAACTGCCAGAAACGGCCGTTCGCTGCCCGGTGTGTTGACAGCGCGCTGCGCCAGCAAGGCCAGGAGTAGACCCAGCAAGAACAGCCAGCGCCGTCGAGGAATCTGGCCCAAACGCGGTAGCTGCCAGCGCCTGCCTGTGCTTAAGCGGATAGGTCGGCTGCGCCACAGCAGCACCAGCAGCGGCAGTGCACTGTAAAAAAACCAGCGGCGCCCGCTGCCGATGTTAGGCGGATCGCCAGTGAGAGCCAGTTGGCCCATCATTGCGGCCAGCAAACTGAAAATACCCAGCAAAATATTGAGCCAGTTGGTTCCCGAATTACTGCTGCTCGTTTCCGCTTCTGCCATAGGCGGGGCGGCTGGTGCAGGTGCTTTGGGGGCTTCAGGCTCTGGTAGCGGCTCCGGTTCTGGGGGGACGGGCTGCTGGTTGGCAACGGCCGTTTCCAATTCTTCAATGGTAAAAGGACGGGCCGGCGGCAGATTCACCGGAATGGGGCCATTGGCTTGTTTGCGGGCCACAATGAGCAGATAGGCACCTTCTTCGCCAAACGGTTCGTCGTAAAACGGCCGTAGCCATCGTTCCGTACGGCGCAGGCTGCTGGCCCACGGAGCCACAATCCAATGTCCGGTTACGGCGTGCATGATGGCTGAGGGCAGCCCTTGCACATGTCCCCATTCCAGCGCTCGCAGCGCATCTTTGCTGAAGTAATATTGCCACCGCTCGATGCCAAAACCGGCCGTCGCCAGCCGTTCAGCCCACACTTCGGCTGGATCGGTATGGGCGTGGCGAGAGATGCGGTTGAAGAATTGCCGATACGATTCAGCCAGCCCGGGCAGCCCCAACCGCTCAAAAAAGGCGGCACCGCCCAGATAATTGGTAAAGTTGTGGCTGGGCATGGTGATGAGGAAACGGCCGTTCATCTGCATGACCCGGTTTGTTTCGTTTAAGACGGGCTGGATGTCTGGAATATGTTCCAGCACAGAGTTACTGAAAGCGCTGGCAAAATGGTTGTTGGGGAAAGGTAGCTTGTCTCCCAGCGCTTGCAGCGCCAGATCATACATCCCCGATTTTTGCCCTTTTTTCAGCGGATTCCACCAGGGGTCGATGCCTGCCTCGATTTTGCGCTGGAACACCATTTGGCTGAAATGGCCGTCGCCACAGCCCACGTCCAGCGTAGGGCCAGGTAAATCAACGGCAAAGTAAAAGCGAGCCTCCACTGCGCGCAAAATGGCGCGGAAGGCAGGAATGCTTTTTAGCTGACGCCAGAGCAGGTCGTCTTGGGTAGTGGCGGCTAAGAATTCAGGTTCGTTCACTGATGTTTTATCCACAGGTGACACAGATTTCGCAGATATCTGGTGCTTGATCTGTGCAGTCTGCGAAAACGGTGGTTGGGTTTTGTTAACGGCCGTACTTGTCGCGCATGGCTCGCAAACGATCGTAGGCAGCCGGTTCAATGGTCTTGCCGATGAGCTTGCCGCGCTGTAATTTTTCGAAGAGGGCCACATATGCTTTTGCCGTCTCATCTGGCGAAAAGGTGGTCCCTATCAGTTCGGCATCGCGTTGGTAGGCGGCTTTATTGCCCAAAATGTTGATGATGGCTTGGGCGAGGGCTTGGTGGTCGGAAACGGCCGTAACTTCGCCCATGCCCGTCATGGTTACTGGCTGACGCACGCCCGGCAAAGCACACGCAGCCACTGGCACCTCATTTTGCATCGCTTCGATTTGCACCAGGCCAAAACTCTCTGTGCTGTTTAGGCTGGGTACGCACAGGCAGTCCAGACAGTTGTAAAAGGCGCTCAATTCTGATCCTTCAATGTTGCCTAGCAAGTGGTAATGATCTT
The DNA here is from genome assembly GCA_020634565.1 of Ardenticatenaceae bacterium. GTDB lineage: Bacteria > Chloroflexota > Anaerolineae > Promineifilales > Promineifilaceae > Leptofilum. The sequence continues at coordinate 144,259 of JACKBN010000014.1, read as the reverse complement.
TATACTGTTCAAAGAACGGGGCCAACCGAGCAGCATATGCCTCTTCACCAATAATGTTTTCATATTGTCCAGCCTGCAAAACGCGCACGTTGGGGAACGCCTCCCGCACAATGGGCAGCGCTTTTAGCAGCACTTCCACCCCTTTTTCAGCAGCCAGGCGGCAAATAATGCCGATGACTGGCTCATCCCCCAAATTGTGCTTTTGGCGGAATGCTTGCACATCGGCTGAATTATAATCGGGCAGTTCCACTGGCGGTGGAATGATGTGCAGCTTTTCATCCAAAAATTGGGATAAGAAGGGGGAGTGCGTGCCATAATCGCGGGTATAGGTCACCACGGCGTCAGACAGTTTTCCCGCCAGTTGATTCATCGACTGCACCACGCGATCCACCAGGCGATTGAAGCTGCCGGTAGGCAGTTGCAGATCGCAGTGGTAGGTGAGCACAACCGGTTTACCCAAAATACGGCCGCGCATGGCCACACCTGGCGCGTCAAACTGGGGCAAATGCAGGTGTAAAACATCTGCTTGTTGGGCCAGCTTCCAGGCCATCGGGCCAAAGCCGGGCATGAGTACCCCTTTGCTTACCCGCGCCGCCACCGGTATGCGCACCACCTTCACGCCTTCAATCACATCGTACAAAGGCAGGTTGGGGTCATATTGTGAGGTTAAAACGGTGACGTCGTGTCCCTGTCGGGCCAATGCTTTGCTCAGTCGTTCGACGTAAATTGTCAGGCCACTTACCCAGGGGCGATAATAAGTTAATACTTCAACAATCTTCATAAATAAGTCCGTGCTTTTGGTTTTACATACACACTGCTTTTAAAAATGGCTTACCCGTCAATTTTGCTTATATCTGTCTCTTCCTCTTTTTGTTGCCGCCGGACGAAGCGTTGCGTGGTTTCGATAACGCTGCTAAACGTCGCGCCAGTGCTTGTTAGGCCAATAAGTCCCAGGATAATCATGCTGATTAAGTTAAGGGCATGATACACCACGGCAAAGCCGCCAGATGTGCCGTCGCTTTGCCCCAAGGCCAGCATGGCGGCCGTGACACCAATGTGAAACACGCCAATCTGCCCTGGTGACGAGGGTAGGGCAATGCTTAGCGCCGCCGCGCACACCACAAAGCTGGCCCCCAATAAGGAAACCTGCCCGCCCACGCCCTGAATGCCCCAGCGGTAAGCAAACAAAATAGGAATCCAGACGGCAATGCTCAAAAAAACGAGGACGAGGCTGTCTTTTAGGCGGGTGAGGCTGCCGAGGCCATCTAGAAGCTCGTTCATACGGCCGATCCACTGTTCGGTATCTAAAAAGGGGATGCGGTTGAGAACGGCCGTACCCCAGCGATTGGCTAACTTGCGTTGATTGGCGGCCACAATCAGGATGCCAATTGCCGCGACGGCGACAATGCCCGAGGCGCGAGCGCCGTCCTGCATCCAGGCGGGCAAACTCACCACTTCAGTCAGTGTAAAAGGCAACAGCGCTACGATAAACATCATGTCTAGAATGCGCTCTACCACCATCGTAGAAAGCCCCCGAGCTAGAGTAATAGGCGGCACATTGCCAATCAGCACAGCCCGGGCCACGTCACCTAAACGCAGCGGCAGCACCATGTTAAACATATAGCCAATGTTTTGAATATGGAAGGTTTTCACCCAGGAAATTTCGTTGGCCAGCATGTAGCGCCAGCGAATGGCCCGAATCATCATAAAAACAAGAATGCCCAGGGCACTCAGACCAATGTAAGAAAGGTCGGCTTGCTTTAGGGAGTCAATAATTTCGCTGGGGTCTATCAGCAACAAAATAATGACAATGGAAACAACGCTTGTACCAATGCCCACCCAAAATTGACGTCGATTTTGACCAGAACTTTCCATAGTGGCGGGATTATAGCAAGAACCAAACAGCTTCGCATGAAGAAAGCGTGACCATATAGGCCAAATAAGCCAGTACACCAGTTCAATTGTCTTTTACTGCGGCAAACCGTATCCTTTATGTAGATTTTTTGTCACTTACGCATGCACCAGGAAGTAACGGTCATGGAGGAGACCGGTAGATGAAAACCCACATCATTCATATTCAAAAATGGGCTCGTGCCGAAGCACCTAATGAGTCAACACTTTATCAGCAAATGGTATCAGAAGGTCTGGAGCCATACAGATGGGCCAGCAACCCTCAAGATATCTTTCCTGCTCATGAACACAAGTATGAAAAAGTGATCATGATTGTGGCCGGATCTATCACTTTTGGCTTTCCGATTGAAGGGGAACCAACCACACTCTTTCCAGGCGATCGGCTGAATTTGCCACCCGGCGTTATGCATAATGCGGTGGCTGGCAAAAACGGCGTCGTGTGTCTGGAAGCCCAACGTTCGGTAAAATAGCCCCTTTCTGCAAATAAGCACGAAAGGAGTTTTATAAATGGAATACGTAAATTTAGGCCAAACTGGCCTGAAGGTTTCTCGCATTTGCCTGGGGATGATGAGCTATGGCACCCCGGAATGGCGAGATTGGGTTTTGGACGAAAGTGCAGCACGGCCGTTTGTGAAGCGTGCCGTGGAATTGGGCATCAACTTCTTCGATACGGCCGATATGTATTCACTAGGCGTCAGCGAAGAAGTTACGGGGCGACTCCTCAAAGAATTTATCAATCGCGACGAAATTGTGCTGGCCACAAAAGTATATTTCCCCATCGGCAAAGGCCCCAACGGAGGCGGTTTGTCACGCAAGCATATTATGGAAGGGATTGATAATTCGCTGCGTCGTTTGGGCACCGATTACGTTGATCTCTACCAGATTCACCGCTGGGATTACGATACCCCTATCGAAGAAACAATGGAAGCGCTGCACGATGTAGTGAAAGCGGGCAAGGCGCTCTATATTGGCGCTTCCAGCATGTATGCCTGGCAATTTGCCAAGGCACAGTACACGGCCGATTTGCACGGTTGGACCCGTTTTTCTGCCATGCAAAACCACATGAATGCTGTTTACCGTGAAGAGGAGCGAGAAATGCTGCCGCTTTGCCGTGATCAAGGCGTGGGCGTCATTCCCTGGAGCCCGCTGGCTCGGGGTTTTCTGGCTGGTAATCGCAAGCGAGATGAAAGTGATCCCACCACCAGAGCCAAAAGCGATGAGTTTGCCAAAGGCATGTACTATGAATCCCATGATTTTGATGTGGTGGATGCGGTTGTTGCCATTGCTGAGGAAAAGGGATTCTCTCCGGCCCAAATTGCGCTGGCCTGGTTGCTGCACAAGCCTGGCGTGACGGCCCCGATTATTGGCGCCACCAAAATGCATCACCTGGAACAGGCTGCTGCCGCAGTGGACATTTCCCTTTCAGAAGAGGAAATCGAACGCATCGAAGCGCCGTACAGACCACATCCCATCCTGGGCCACCAGTAAAGAAACTTTCACAGGTTTAAAAACAAAAAGGACGCCCGAGAGCGTCCTTTTTTTGCTTTTACTTGAAACTTAGATTTATTTGGCGAAGCCTACGGCGCGGGTTTCGCGGATAACCGTAACCTGAATCTGGCCAGGGTATTGCATACTTTCTTCAATGGTCTTGGCGATGTTTTTGGAGAGGCGCATCGCTTCCAGATCGTCAATTTTGTCTGGCTTCACCAAAATGCGGATTTCACGACCAGCCTGTAGCGCGTAGGCGCTTTCCACACCCTGGAAGGTGGTGGCAATTTCTTCGAGCGTACGGACGCGTTTGATGTAATTCTCCAGACTTTCACGACGTGCCCCTGGACGTGCCCCCGAAATGGCGTCGGCGGCTTCCACGATGATCGCTTCCACGCTTTCTGGTTCTACTTCATGGTGGTGGGCGGCAATGGCATTGATGACCAGCCCCGGCACTTTGAAACGCTTACAGAATTCAGCGCCGAGCATGGCATGGGTGCCTTCCTGATCGTGGTCCATTGCTTTGCCGATGTCGTGGAGCAGGGCACCCATCTTGGCAATGTCGATGTTGGCGTTGAGTTCGGCGGCTAAAACGGCCGCAATCTTCGACGCTTCCACAGAATGGTAAAGTTGGTTCTGCCCAAATGAAGTCCGATATTTCAGTCGGCCCAACATTTTGATAACCTGCGGGTGGAGCCCATGTACGTTGGCCTCATAAGCTGCTTGCTCACCGGCCTCTTTCATGTCTTGTTCCACTTCTGTGGTGGCATCTTTGATGAGCTTTTCGATGCGGGCGGGGTGAATACGGCCGTCCGTAATCAATTTCTCCAGCGCCCGACGAGCTGCTTCACGGCGGACCGGATCAAAGCTGGAAACGGAAACCGTCTCAGGCGTGTCATCCACCACAATATCTACCCCGGCGGCTTGCTCAAAGGCACGAATGTTACGGCCGTTTCGGCCAATAATCCGTCCCTTCATCTCCTCGTTCGGCAGCTGCACCATAGAAACCGTTTGTTCCGCCACCTGATCGCTGGCAATGCGCTGGATGGCCATCACCACCAGTTCGCGCGCTTTTTGGTTGGCGTTTTCTTTAGCCTCATCCTCAATTTCGCGCATGATGCGCGCCATATCCTGGCGAGACTCTTTTTCCACATCCTCTAAGAGCAATTGCTTGGCTTCTTCAGAGGTGAGCGCCGCGATCTGTTCTAATTCCTGGCGACGTTCTTGCTCAATTGTCTCCAAACGGTTTTGCCGCTTGTCGAGGCGGCTCTGTCGCTTGTTTAGTACCGCCTCCCGATGCTCCATCTTCTTTACTTGTTTATCCAGATTTTCGCTGCGGCGATCTACACGCTCTTCGGCGCGGGCTAAATCTTGATAGCGACGTTCAATTGTTTTTTCGGCCTCCAAACGAATTTGCTGTGCTTCTTGTCTGGAGATTTCTAGAATTTCTGTTGTTTCTTTTTCGGTCAGGGTGCGGCGTTCTTCCAGTTCCCGCTCAACAGCGGCAACTTTCTGCTCAACCTGTGGTCTGATTAGATAATAAACCACAGCGGCACCAATGAGGATACCGAGGATTGCGCCCAGCCCACCATAAATTGCTGGCATAGTTGATCTCCTTGTTAAAGTGAGAGCGACAATAAATTTTGAAACAAATAAATAGTTTCATACGCTTTCACTGTCGAAAGCAATGGTTTGCTTTCTAGTATGGGTCGTTTGCTTCTGAGTCTTCGGTGCCATATTCAGCCCAAAGCGCTTCAGTTACTTCTCTTACAATGTCATAGCCAAACCCACGGCGCTGCAAAAAGCCGCCCAGTTTTTGGCGAAACTGCTGCTCGGGCAGCGTGCCCCAGCGACGTGCCTTAGCCTCTGCTGCCTGTGTTGCGGCAGCTAACTCATCAACATCAGTCACCGCTGTGTCGATGAGCGTGCGGTCAATACCTTTTTGGCGCAGCTCTTGCTGTATAGCAATTTTGCTGCGTGGTTTGAATGTTTCACGTTGTTCTACCCAATAGCGGGCAAAGTCGGCATCGTTGAGCAGGTTTACTGCTTCTAATCTTTCAACCACCTGCTCAATGACGGCGTCTGGATATTCTTTTTTTTGTAGATGTCGCCGTGTTTCAGCAACGCTTCGAGGCCGATATTCAATGTAGCGAATGGCAACATCTTTGGCTTTTTCAACTTGATCTGCGCCCTGGAGCTTTTCAATTTCTTCAGGCGACAGGGTTTGACCCACGCGCAGGTAAGCGGCCGTAATTTCTGCCAGACCAAAAGCAAAAGCGCCATCAATAAAGACATTGATGCGGTCTGGGTTCCGTTTTTGTCTTGTTAATGCCGTGATCTTACCCATAGACAGAGCACTGTCGGACCATGCCGAAAAGCAGTTAGATGCCGAGAAACGGCCGTTTATTCAGTTAAATTTTAGTTGGAAACAGGCAAAACCAGCTGTCGGGGTTATCCTTCAGACAGTGGTTCTACAAGAGGCAAGCCAGCTTTTTGACGAATGACGGTTTCGATCTCATCACAAATTTCTGCATTTTCCTGCAGAAACTGTTTGGCATTTTCACGTCCTTGACCCAGCAGCGTTTCGCCATATCGGAAAAACGCGCCTCGTTTTTCTAGAACGTCATATTCCACACCGAGATCCACAATACAACCAGTTTTTGAGATACCTTCATTGTACATGATGTCAAATTCAGCATCGGTGAACGGAGGAGCTACCTTGTTTTTCTTAATCTTTACCCGAGTACGATTTCCCACTACGTCAGCGCCAACCTTGATAGCCTGAACACGCCGAATATCTATGCGCACAGACGCATAAAACTTGAGCGCATTCCCACCACTGGTGGTTTCGGGGCTGCCAAACATAACGCCAATTTTGGAGCGTAGCTGGTTAGTAAAAATAACAACGGTATTGGTTTGCTTAATGACACCAGACAATTTACGCAAAGCCTGTGACATTAAACGTGCTTGCAATCCTACGTGTGCATCTCCCATCTCGCCTTCAATTTCGGCGCGGGGAACCAATGCTGCTACAGAATCCACAACAACCACATCCATTGTGCCCGAGCGAATGAGGGCTTCGGCAATTTCCAAAGCTTGCTCACCCGTATCTGGTTGTGAGACATACAAATTATTTATATCGACACCACATCGCTCGGCATAAACCGGGTCGAGGGCATGTTCCATGTCGATAAAAGCACAAATTCCGTCGCGTTTCTGCGCTTCGGCAATGACGTGTTGGCAAATTGTCGTCTTACCAGATGATTCGGGCCCATAGATTTCAATGACGCGGCCACGTGGCATACCCCCAACCCCTAGCGCAATATCCAAGGCCAAAGCGCCAGTTGGAATCACTTCCACCTGCATGTGCTGGGCTTCGCCCAAACGCATAATGGCGCCTTCGCCAAACCGTTTGGTCAAACTCGCGATAGTGGTTTCGAGGGTTCTGTCTTTCGGCTTACTGCCCATTTGTTTCCTAGAATTTTACGCTGCACTTACCCCATATTTGACAACGATACGGATTGGATAGAGGATATATAGGAATAAGGCCAGACTATCAGAAAAAATGATTATGTAGTGTACAATAGCGTTATGGAATTAGCAAACCTTTGGTCGCGTGCCCGCAATGATTTAGGCGGCATGCGCAAGGCAACAAAAGGGGATGCGGGGGCTATCTTGCGGCTGTTAAATTCGGCCGTTTATACGCATCTGCATGTTGATTGGCATTTGCCCGGCGATTGGATTGGGGCACCTGGCTTTGTGGTGCTGCCCAAACCGCAGCCCGAGACGAGCAAAAATAGTCTGTCGGCTATCCTTTTTCAGGACAGTCCAGAGATGGATGCCTGTTTGGCAGTAGCGCCCGATCCATTGCCAGCCGCCTGGGTGCGGTTGGTGGCTATTCGGGATTCGTTGGACGTGGAACAAACATTGGCTGACCTGTTGGCTAAGGCGCTGCCGGCGCTGCGTCAGCAAGGCGTCACCCAGTTGGCCTGGTTAACTGTGGAAGAGTGGCCATGTCCCTGGCTGCCGCAGTGGGGATTTTATGAAGGCAGCGCGATTGAAACGTATGTTAAAGAAGATGATGTGCTGCCGCCAACGTCCCAAGTGCCGGGTTTGCTGATTCGCGAGGTGCGCTCTACGGATTATGAGGCGCTGGAAGCGTTAGAGGTGGCGGCCTTTACCCCCATCTGGCGGCAAAGTGCCAGGGCGATGGCTATTGCTCGCCCACAAGCTTTTAGCTTTGATGTGGCGCAGCTGGATGGCGAGCATGTGGGGTACCAGTTAAGTGCTGTTGCTGAAGCGGGGGCACATTTGGTGCGGCTCACGGTGAGTCCGGAGAAGCAGGGGCTGGGTATTGGATCGGCTTTGCTGCGGCATGCTTTTGCCAATTATCATCGGCGAGGCTTGTATTCTGTTTCGCTAAACACGCAGGTGGAAAATTTATCATCGCAAAAGCTTTATACGAAGTTTGGCTTTAAGCCAACCGGGCAGCGATTGCCCATTTGGTTTCTGGATATTTCTTGATGGCTGAGCAAATCAGACTGCGCCGCCCTTTGTGGCTGGTAATTCTTTTTATGGTGGCTGTGGGCCTGAGCCTGGGCATGATTGGCGGCATTGTGGAGCGTACGGCCGTTACTGTGTTGGGAACGGCCGTTTTGCTGGGCATCTTTGGCGCATACGAGCGTGTACTCGAACACAATTATGCCCTCATGAGCGGTTTGCTGACCGGTGGCTTCATTGGGCTGGTGGTGGGCTGGTTTGGCTACTTGTTGGGTGGCAATGTAACCAATCTGCAAGACGGCATCCTGTTTGGTTTGCTGCGCGGCATTATCGTCGGTGGTGTGGTGGGGGGCATTACCCGTGCCCAGCCAGATGAAGCGGATCCCTGGTATACGGCTATATTTTTGCTGCTGGGCTCCCTTTTCATTGGCGCTGTGCTCGGGGCCAGCGTCGGTCTGATTTCAGGCTTCGTGCTGGGGCTGGTGCGCTGGCACGGTTGGGGATTTTGGCTTGCCACCGTTCTGGGCATGATTGTGGGCGGCTATCTGGGAAGCTATTTACAGCGTAGAGACGCGATTTTTATCGGTACGCTGATTGGTGGGGTGGCGACATTGCTTAGCAGCCTGATTGGCGGAGCGGTAGCTGGCGTTATTTTGGGGTTGGTGACGGGCGCTTTGGCCCCCATGTTGTTGATGGCCCTGATTGGCGCTGGCGGCGGTTTGAGCAGCCGTGGGTTTAGGGCGATGCTGGTGGAAGCGGCCGAAGCCCCGACCGAGATGCTGCGGCAGGGGGCTTTTCCCTTCTTGGCGCCCGCGGTAATTGTGGGCATTATTGTGGGAACGGCCGCTTCAGGCCTGAGTGGTTTAATTGCGTTGCCTCTGTGCTTGGCTGTCTTAGGTATTCTGTTGGCAGTTTTTAGTGAGGTAGACGGCCGTGTCATTAGTACCCTGAATGCCCGCACGTTGGTAGAAATGGTGATTCTGGGAGCCGATGATCTGCCGATTATGGCGGTACCTCAAAAGCTGCTGCGAAACGGGAAAACGGCCGTATTTGGCGCCCTCTTTGGTTTAAGTATAGGGGGAATCAGCGCCGCCGCTGGTGCCTGGCTCATTCAGCAGCTGCTGCAAATCCTATAAAGTTGTCAAACTGTACGGAGGTACAAATGACAAAACAAAAACTAAGCAATGAAGCTATCCACAAGGCCCTGGCCGATTTGCCTGGTTGGGAACTGCAAGATGGCAAGCTGCATAAGCAATATAAATTTGACACGTTTGCCCAGGCACTTGGCTGGATGGTAGCGGCAGGCATTCAGGCAGATAAAATGGATCATCATCCTGAATGGACCAATGTGTACAACAAGGTAACCGTTTCTCTGGTTACGCACGATTTGGATAATGCGATCAGCAATCTTGATGTGGAATTGGCCCAAAAAATGGATGCGCTGTCGAGTTTGTGAGAATGGGCCAGCAATCAACTTGAGAAAATAAAAAAGCACTCCATTTGGAGTGCTTTTTTTTATAGCGGGGACAGGATTCGAACCTGCGACCTCCGGGTTATGAGCCCGACGAGCTGCCTCTGCTCTACCCCGCAACGACAGACGGGGATTATAGCAAGCTCCATTTGTTTGTCAAGAAAAGTGAACATAACATTAAGCGTGGCGGCCGCCTTTCAACTCATCTTGAAGCGTTTCCAGAGTATCCCATTCGCCAGCAGCGGCTAAACGAGCTTGTTCTGGCCAGGTGTCAGGGAACGCGATGCGAATACCCGCATCTTCCCGCACGATTTTTTCCAGTTGGGCCACGCTGGTGGCCGCCAGCTCTGCAAATGTCTTGATGCCAGCGTCGTGCAAAATCCCCTCAATTTTGGGGCCAATACCTTCTACAATCTTTAGATCGTCTGGCTTGGCTGGGGCTTCTACTTCTGGCAAGGTCACGGATTTGCTGTGCATCGCGATTTCTGGCTCTGCATGAACTGCTTCATCTGTTTCATGGTGCTGTACATGGGGTTCTGTGTGCACAACTGGCTCATGATCGCCTTCATGCTCATCCGCATGGCTGTCTGTGCCTTGGGGGATGGCATTGCGGTTCAGCCCCCACCAAAATAGCAGCAGCAAGATAACGCCAATCACCCAGGGAACCCAACCGGGAACCCCGACTGGTTCTGTTTGCAAAAATACAGTCGCCAAAAAATGAATGTTCATGCTTTTCCTCTTCCTGGAGTAAACGGTAAAATACGGCCAAATCTTACCTGCACAAACAAATTTAGCCAACCTCAGCTTGGAGACTATGATGATTATTGAGTTCAAAGGAAAACGGCCGCAAATTCATGAAACTGCCTATATCGCCCCCACGGCCGTTATTATCGGCGATGTGCTGATTGAAGCTGAGGCCAGCGTCTGGTTTGGCGCCGTGATTCGTGGTGACCACGGCCGTATTGTCATCGGGGCGCGCACCAGCGTGCAGGATAATGTGGTGATTCACGTAAACGGCCGTCACGACACCATCATCGAGTCAGACGTGACGATTGGGCATGGTGTGGTTGCCGAAGGGTGCCATCTGCACGCGGGTGTGCTGGTGGGCATGAATGCCACTGTACTAAGCGGCGCCGTTGTGGGGGCAGGCGCTTTGGTGGCGGCCGGTGCCGTGGTGGGGGAAAACCAGCAAATTCCCGCTGGTATGTTGGCCGCAGGCGTACCCGCGAAGGCCAAAGGGGAACTGTCCGCAGCAACCAAACAGCGACTGCTTGAAGCACCCCAATCGTATGTGAAATACGGCCGTTCCTACCGCACCGACGCCACGATTATTGAGCCATAGCGCTCAATGTGCCTTCTACATTGCGCTTGATCGACCCATCATGCACGAGCTGGCGCACCGCTTCGATGAGTGGGGCCATGTAGCAATCCTCCGCAATAAATGGCGCGTACTGCCGGATGAGATGGTAAGCAACGGCCGTTCCCTGCCCCAGTTTCAGCTCATCCCCCTCGTTCCGCCAGCGAAAATCAATCCCCTGCGTCGCTGAGAGCAGTTCGATGGCCACGATGGTTTCCACATGGGTCATAATCATTTCAGCCTGGCGAACGGCCGTTGCTCCCATGCTCACATGGTCTTCAATGTTGGCGCTGCTGGGAATGGTGTCTGCACTGGCTGGATGCGCCAGCACCTTGTTCTCCGAGGCCAGCGCCGCCGCCGAATAATGGGCAATCATGAAGCCACTTTCCAAGCCGCCATTTTCTGTCAAAAACATCGGCAGTACCCCGCCGTTGCTGTTGGCGTCTACCAACTGGGCGATGCGCCGTTCGCTCATGTTGCCAATTTCGGTCAAAGCCAATTTGAGGTAATCCATTGCTAACGCAATCGGCTCACCATGAAAATTACCTGCCGAAATGACCTCCACCGCATCATTTTCATCTACAAAAATGAGCGGATTGTCGTTCACCGAATTGAGCTCAATTTCCAAAACCCATTGCGCATAGGCCACGGAATCTCGCACCGCGCCGTGTACCTGCGGTACGCAGCGCAGCGTGTACGGGTCCTGCACATTGCTGGAGGTCGCTGGGCGTAAGAAGCTGCTGCCGCGTAAAATTTGGCGCAAAAAGGCAGCGCACTCAATTTGTCGGGGATGCGGCCGTAATTGGTGGACCCGATCATCGTAGGCGCGGTCGGTGCCTTGCAACGCTTCCAGCGTCAGTGCGGCGGCAATGTCAGCAGTCAGCGCCAGGTTGATGGCGCGACGCACCACAATGGCGCCCAGTCCCACCATAAATGCGGTGCCGTTGAGCAGCGCTAATCCCTCTTTAGCTTGCAGCTGGATTGGCGTGATGCCTGCCGCGGCCAGCGCATCGGCACCCGTGAGCAGCGTGCCGTTGTAGAATGCTTCCCCTTCGCCGATGAGCGGCAGCGTCAGATGCGCCAGCGGGGCCAAGTCGCCGCTGGCGCCCAGCGATCCCTGTGCCGGGACGCGCGGATGCACGCCCGCATTCAGCATGTCCAGCAGCGTTTGAATAACAATCGGGCGCACGCCGGAGTACCCTTGCGCCAGCGTGTTGGCGCGGGCCAGCAGCATGGCGCGCACGTCTGTTTCTTCCAAAATGGGGCCTGTGCCCGCCGCGTGGGATCGCACCAGATTGAGCTGAAGCTGCAAACTTTCATCTGCGCTGATGAATTTGTCCTTAAAACGGCCGAATCCCGTGGTAATGCCGTACGCAATTTGCCCTTCGCGCACCAGTTTGTCTACAGCGGCACGGGAGCGATTCACGGCGGGAAGAACGGCCGTATCCAATTCAACCTTACGTCCATTGGCCACAGCAACCACATCATCAATTTTTAGCGCTTTTCCTGAAATAACCAGCGGTTCCATCATTTTGTCCTTGGGATAGTTTTGTTTTTGGGATTAGACACTGATGAACACAGATTTTCACAGATAAGAACAAAAATCAGTGTCAATCTGTGTTAATCCGTGTCCTATTCATTATCCAAATAGCTTGCTCTAATCATACAGTTGTACAGTTGTATGGACAAGTGTACAATATTTGCATGTTTAACACATCCCGCCTACCCAAATATTTTCAAGTTGCGGCCCAGCTGCGGCACAAAATCTCAATTGGTGAGTTCCGGCAGGACGACCAGCTGCCCACGGAAGAGCGGCTGATGCAGACGTTTGGCGTCAGCAGAGGCACGGTGCGCAAGGCGCTGGGCGTGCTGCTGGATGAGGGGCTGGTCGAAAGTCGGCAAGGGTTGGGCACGTTTGTGAAAACGGCCGTTCACACCACCAACCATTTCAGCCTCATCAGCTTCAACGACGAGATGCGCCGCCAGGGTCGCGTACCCACCACCCAACTGCTGCAAAATGAACGGCTACTGGCTGACACTAACTTGGCTGATCGCTTGCAAATTCAGATTGGTGATCCGGTGCGCCACATCGAGCGGCTGCGCTTGGCCGATGGCGAGCCGGTGGCTCATGAGCACCGCTACTTTGCCGAAGCGCTTTGTCCCGATCTGGCCGCTGCTGATTTGGAAAACCAATCCATTCATTGGCTACTAACGCACCAGTTCCAGATTCCGCTGGTGAAGGTGGTGCATGTGGTCGAGCGGTTGCCTTTGTCGGCAGAACAGGCGCGGTTGTTGGAAACGGCCGTAAACAGCATCGCTTTCCAGGTAGACCGCCTCTCGTACACCAGCCAAAACGAGCAAACCATTCCCGCCGTACTCTTCCAGGCCGCCTACCGCGCCGACAATTTTTATCTGCACGCCAAAATTTAAAGAGGAACACAGAGCTGCACGGAGGAGGCGCAGAGTTTCGCAGAGAAAACAAAACTCTCAACCCTCTGTGCCCTCTGTGCCCTCTGTGGCTAAAAAGGAGAAATCCCATGACCCACGAAATCCACGCCCCACGCGGCACAAAACTAAACTGTAAAAATTGGCTCATCGAAGCGCCGTACCGCATGTTGCAAAACAATCTCGACCCGCTGGTGGCAGGTGATCCCGAACATTTGATTGTGTACGGCGGGCGCGGCAAAGCGGCCCGCAACTGGGAAGCATTTGACGCCATCCTTGCTTCCCTGCGCAGTCTGGAACCAGATGAAACGCTGCTGGTACAAAGCGGCAAACCCGTCGCCGTCTTCCGTACCCACACCGACGCGCCGCGCGTGCTCATTGCCAACTCCAACATCGTGCCCCACTGGGCCACCCAGGCCAACTTTGACAAATGGGAAGCCGAAGGGCTGATGATGTACGGCCAGATGACGGCGGGCAGCTGGATTTACATCGGTACGCAGGGCATTTTGCAGGGCACGTTTGAGACGTTTGCCGCCGCTGCCAAAAAGGCAGGCTGGCCGTCGCTCAAGGGCAAATGGGTGCTCACTGCTGGCTTGGGCGAGATGGGCGGCGCGCAGCCGCTGGCCGTGACGATGAACGAGGGCGTAGGTCTCTTTGTGGAAGTGGATCGTTGGCGGGCCGAACGCCGCCTCAGCCTGCGCCAACTGGATGTAATGACGGATAATCTGGAAGAGGCGATGACTTGGGTGGAAGAAGCGGTCAAGGACGAGATGCCCAAGTCGATTTGCCTGGTGGCCAACGCAGCGGAGGTGCTGCCGGAGCTGGTGGCGCGTGGCGTGGTGCCAGACATGGTCACCGATCAAACCTCGGCGCATGATCCGCTGTACGGTTACATTCCGGCGGGGATGAGCATGGAAGAAGCGGGCGTTCTCCGCCAAAACGATCCCGACGAGTACCAAAAACGGAGCATCGACTCCATGACCCAGCACGTGCAAGCGATGCTCGATTGGCAAAAGCAGGGCAGCATCGTCTTCGATTACGGCAACAATATCCGACAGCAGGCATACAATAACGGGCTGGAGAATGCGTTTGATTACCCAGGATTTGTGCCTGCTTATATACGGCCGTTATTCTGTGAAGGCAAAGGGCCATTCCGCTGGGTAGCCCTCTCCGGCGACCCCAACGACATTTATGCCACCGACGAGGCGATTTTGGAACTGTTCCCGAAGATGAGCACCTGGCTCGCTGGATTAAGATGGCGCAGGAGCAGGTAGAGTTCCAGGGTTTGCCCGCCCGCATCTGCTGGCTGGGCTACGGTGAACGAGCCAAAGCGGGGCTAAAATTTAACGAACTGGTCGCCAGCGGCAAGGTGAGTGCACCAATTGTGATTGGCCGCGACCACCTGGATTCTGGCTCGGTGGCCAGCCCCAACCGGGAAACCGAGGGCATGAAAGATGGCTCCGACGCCATCGCCGATTGGCCGATTTTGAATGCGCTGATCAACGCCGTGAGCGGGGCCACCTGGGTGAGCTACCACCACGGCGGCGGCGTGGGCATCGGCTACAGTCTGCACGCCGGGCAAGCGATTGTAGCTGACGGTACGCCAGAAGCGGCCGCTCGCCTGGAGCGCGTCCTGACCGTGGATCCCGGCATGGGCGTGGTGCGCCACGTGGACGCAGGCTACGAACGTGCCGTCGAAGTGGCTAAAGAGCGCGGCGTGAAGATTCCTATGTTGGATTGATGATTTGTAGGTAAGGGCAGGTCTCAGACCTGCCCTTACCGTGTGGTGATATTTTTATGATGGTTGAAGCAGATTTACTCATTCACAGTGCAGCACAGGTGATGACTTGTGCTGCTGACGGGCCTAAACGCGGTGCGGCGATGCAGGATGTGGGCCTTATTTCCGATGGGGCGGTGGCGGTGAAAGACGGCCGTATCCTGGCCATTGGTCCCACAGAAAGCATCCGCGAGCGGTACAGCGCCGGACAAACGATTAACGCCAGCGGCAAGGTGATCTGCCCCGGCTTTGTGGACCCGCATACGCATGTGGTGTATGCGGGGGACCGCATTAACGAGTTTGAGCAGCGCATTCGCGGCGCGACGTACATGGAGATTATGGCGGCGGGCGGCGGCATCGTCAGCACCATGCGGGCGACGCGGGAAGCGTCAGTGGAAGAACTGGTGGAAGCCACCTTGCCCCGGCTTGAGCAAATGCTGCGCCTGGGCACGACCACGGCCGAGGTGAAAACGGGGTACGGGCTGGATTTGGATAGCGAGCTAAAAATGCTAGATGCCATTGCGGCGCTCGATTTGGCGCAGCCCATCGACCTGGTGCCGACGTTTATGCCTGCCCATGCCATCCCGCCGGAGTTTAACGGCCGTTCCGCAGCCTACGTCGCTTGGGTAGTGGATGAGATGATTCCGGCTGCTGCAGAATGGTATCGGAACAGCCATTTTGTAGAGTTGGAACGGCCGTTTTTCTGTGATGTTTTCTGCGAACAAAACGCGTTTGATTTAGAGCAATCCCGCCAAGTGTTGGAAGCAGGCATCGCCCACGGCCTGCCTGCCAAAATCCATGCCGACGAGTTCACCTCGCTGGGCGGGGTGGGGCTGGCGGTGGAACTTGGTGCAGCTTCCGTAGATCATTTGGATGCGACAACGCCGGAGGATGCGGCTCGATTGGCAGCGTCTGACGTGGTGGGCATTGTGCTGCCTGCGGTGAACTTCAATCTGGGCAGCCACGAATTTGCCGATGCGCGGGGCCTCATCGACGCGGGGGCAGCCATTGCCCTCTCGACGGACATCAATCCGGGTTCGGCACCATGCCCTTCGCAGCCATTGGTGATGGCGCTGGCGACGCGCTACCAGCGGCTGCTGCCTGCCGAAGCGATGAACGCTGTCACGATCAACGCTGCTTTTGGCGTGGGGCTGGCGGATCGCATTGGATCGCTGGCTCCGGGCAAGCAGGCGGATTTGCTGCTAGTCAACGCCACCGATTATCGGCAGTTGGCCTACCAGTTTGGCGGTAATTTGGTAGAAGCTGTGGTGAAAAACGGCCGTCTCTGCTTCTAATTCATTGGCATGACATTTGTCAGGTAGGGGAGGTGATAAATGTCATCAACCGCTCAAGTGTTATCAAGTTCGTAAGCTACGGAACCGTATTATCCTGTTAACTGATTCACCCTGACTAATTTCCTATTCGTGCGGTCGGGGATAACTATTCGGCAAACGGGGTAGTCATGCAAACGGGTAGCGTAGTTACGCCCAATATCATCGAAGCGTCGGCCTTGACTGACCTTCAGCGGCTGTACTGGATCGGCCATCAGTTACGGCCGTTGGCCACACATTTCAACAACGCCTTTTCCTTTGGCTTTTACACCCCTTTGTGCCCGGATTTGTTTGCGCAGGCGTTTAGAACGGCCGTATGCGAATACGACGCGCTCCGCACCATCATCACCGAAAATGAAAACACACCCCAACCGGTTATTTTGCCTGAACCACCAGCCGAACTGCTTTTTGTTGATTTGTCGCAAGAAGCTGACCCCAAAACGGCCGCAGTGGAATGGCAGCTGGCCCGAGTGCAACGGTCGTTTGACCTCACGCAACGCCTTTATGATTCTGCGCTGCTAAAAGTGGCAGATGCAGAATTTATCTGGCTGCTGAACCAGCATCATCTGATTACCGACGCTTCTTCCTTCTTTCTCATCGCGGAGAGCGTGCTGGCCAATTACACAGCGCTGCGCCAGGGGCAACGGGTTGCACCCGCGCCGCGCCCCACGTTTGCCCGTTACGCCGCCAGCTTGCTCAAGCAGCAGCAGAGCAGCCGGGCGGAAGCCTCGCGCTTGTTCTGGCAGGAGAAGGTGGCGCAAAAACCAGCGCCATTTCATTTTTACGGCCGTTCGGCACGCAAACGCAGCAGCCAAGTCACCCGTTGGACTCACAAGTTAGAGAGTGCTACCACTGTCCAACTCATCACGCTGGCCGATAACGTTGATTTAGGCACAACCACGGCTGAATTTCGCCAATTTTGCCTGACGGCCACAATCTTTTTTAGCTTGCTGCACCAGCTGACGCACAGCAATCAGTTGGGTTTTGTCACCACCATTCACAACCGCTCAACCCAGGTTAACCGCCAGACGGTGGGCGTGTTGATGGAGCTGTGCCCGGTGCAGGTGACGATTGAACCGGGCGAAACGTTTGCCTCGCTGATGCAGAAGGTGGCGGCAGAAGTGAAGCTGCTGCTGCTGCATTATCGGCACGGAGCCACGCAGGCGGCCTCTGATTTGGCGCTGGACGTGATGTTTACCTTTGTGCAACGGCCGTCTCTCACCCTGGATGGCCAGCCCATCACACAAGAAATCATCCCTACCGGTACCGGCAGCGAGCGGTTGGGGCTGCACATTCATCATCTGGCGGATGACAACAGCTACCAGCTTTACCTGGATTTGCACGACGACATTTTTAACGAGGCGCAAAAGATCCATGTGCAGCGAAGTTTGCAGGCGCTGCTTGCCGCGATTTTGGCCTCACCAGAGTCTGGCATCATGCAGTCTGCGCTGCCCTGGCCCGTTTGTGAGGATTTGCGGGTGAACGGCCGTACCCAACCTGCCTACGAACCGCCCACTACCCCAGCCGAAGGCGTGCTGCAACAAATCTGGCAGGAAGTGTTAGGCCGCGCCCCCATTGGCATTCACGATGATTTTTTTGCGCTGGGCGGGGAATCGTGGCAGGCGATGCGCTTTTTGAGCAAGTTTGAGGCCGAAACGGGCCATTATCTGCCGCTGACAGCGCTGCTGACCAGCAGCACCATTGCCAAACTGGCCTGCCGCTTGGCCCAGCCAGCCAAATCCGAAAGTGTCATTCAGATTCAGGCAGGCGCTCCTGGTGAACGGCCGTTTTTCTTCATTCCCGGTGCCGCAGGAAATACGCTGGCTGTGCAGCGCGTAGCCCGGCAAATGTCGCCCAATCAGCCCGTGATGACGTTTGAAATCCCGCCCCTGGCATTTGATGATTTGCCTCAGGCGGATGTGCCAGCGTTGGCTACTTACTATCTGGAAGCGATCCAATCCGTTCAGCCGCATGGCCCTTATCAGTTAGGTGGCTATTCGGCTGGGGGTATTTTTGCTTATGAAGTGGCCCAGCGGCTGCAAGCGCAGGGGGAGATTGTTTCCTTTTTGGCTATTATTGACATGCCAGCCCCCAATCCGGCCTGGGAATATTGGGCACGGCTGTGTCATTTTCTGGCATCCCTGTTGGGCTTAAGCGCCAGCCAGGAAGAAAAAGCGTACCTGTTTGGTCGCGATTGGTGGAGCCGGGCAACCTATTTTGTCGTTCGCGGTTTCAAGGTTTGGCTGTGGCAATACGGCCGTTATTTGCAACACGTCTGGCAGATGCCGTTGAAGCAAAAATGGGTCCGTCTGAAACAAAAGCTTAGCGGCGCAAAACAACAGACGCCACCCAAAAAGCACCCGCCTTTTCGCGATATGGATGCCTCTGCCCTGACAGACCCACGGGCGCGGGCCTTGTTTGAATTGTATGATCGGGCGTCTCGCAATTACCTGGCGAGCCCCTATGACGGGCCGATCACTTTACTGCGCTGTCCGTTGGGATACGGCCGTAAAGAAATTCGCTCGCCTTACCCCCATTATGGCTGGGCCAAATTGACCCGGCAGTTAGATACCCACGTTATTCAGGCTGATGGACATCTGGCGCTGATGCAGGAACCTGCGGTAGCCAGGGTTGGTCAGCTGTTACAAGAATCATTATCCAGGCGATTAGAAATTGAAAAGGAAGTTTGAATATGTCTGTGAAGCAGCAAATTAGAGAGTTTATTGCCGAAAACTTTTTGTTTAACCCGGATGGGTTTGATCTGAGCGACGACGCTTCGTTTTTGGATGAAGGCGTGGTGGATTCCACCGGCACGCTGGAACTGGTGATGTTTGTGGAAGAAACCTTTGGCATTACCGTCGGCGATCATGAAATCGAGCCGGAAAACTTTGATTCCGTCAATAAATTGGCGGCCTACGTCGCGGGCAAAAGCGATCTGGTTGCCTCTTAGGCCAGCCATTTAGGGGAGTGCCATGAAGCTCGTTCAATCATTTTTAGAAGAAAGCGCTGCCCAGATGCCGGACAAGACGGCGTTGGTTTGTGGCGATCAGCGGCTAACGTATGCCCAAATTGAGGCGATGGCCAACCGGCTGGCCCAGGCGTTGCAGGCCAACGGCGTGCAGCGTGGCGATCGGGTGCTGCTCTTTTTGCAAAATTCGGTGGAGTTGGTGGTTGGTATTTTTGCCACGCTCAAGGCCAATGCGGTGTTTGTACCGGTGAACCATTCAACCAAAGCAGACAAACTGCGTTTTGTGGCTCAAGATTGTCGGGCAGCCGGTTTGATTACGTGGCAGCGGCAGGCAAAAACGGCCGTTGCCCTCCAAGAATCTGTCCCCAGCCTGAAAACCATCGTGGTGGTGGGGGATGCGCCGGAAAGCTGCCTTTCATTTGCAGGGATTCAAGAGACCTTTTCAGCGGAACGGCCGTTCTGCCAAAGCATCGATCAAGATCTGGCCTGCCTCATTTACACTTCTGGCAGTACCGGTGAGCCTAAGGGCGTGATGTCGGCGCACAACAATGTCTTGTTTGCCGCCTCGTCCATCATCACATACCTGCAAAATCGGCCCGACGACATTGTGCTGAACGTGCTGCCGCTTTCGTTTGACTATGGCCTCTACCAACTGCTGATGACCTTCAAATTTGGCGGCACGCTCGTTCTGGAGCGCTCGTTTGCGTATCCAGCGCAAATTCTCAAGCGCATTGCCACCGAAAAAGTCACAGGCTTCCCGCTGGTGCCCACCATCGCTGCCATTTTGTTGCAGTTGGACCTGAGCCCGTACGATTTTTCCAGCCTGCGCTACCTGACCAATACGGCCGCAGCGCTCTCTCCCAGCCACATCACCGCTTTGCAGGAGAAATTTCCCCAGGCGACGCTCTATTCAATGTACGGCTTGACGGAAACGAAGCGCACGCTTTACCTGCCGCCAGAGCAGTTGGCCATCCGGCCCGGCTCGGTGGGTATACCTATTCCCGGTACGGAGGCGTGGGTGGAGGATGAAGCCGGCAATCGGCTTGGCTCGGGCGAGATTGGCGAGCTGGTGATTCGTGGCAGCCACGTGATGCGCGGCTACTGGGAGCGTCCTGAAGCGAGTGCGGTGCGCTTTCGGACCGGCTCTATTCCGGGCGAGCGGCTGTGCTACAGCGGCGATCTGTTTCGCGTAGACAGCGAGGGCTACTTTTACTTTGTCGGTCGCAAGGATGACATCATCAAAAGCCGGGGAGAAAAGGTGGCGCCCAAAGAGATTGAAAACGTGCTGTTTAGCCTGGCGGGGGTGGTGGAAACGGCCGTTATCGGCATCCCCGATCCCGTTTTGGGTGAGGCAATTAAAGCGTTTGTGGTGCAAAAAGATGGGTCGCTCACCGAGCAAGACATTTTGCGCCACTGCCGCCAGCATTTGGAGGATTTCATGGTGCCGCAGCAAATCGAATTTCGCAGCGAGCTGCCCAAATCGAGCAATGGCAAAATTGCCAAGAAGGAACTGAATTAAATGTGCGGCATTGTAGGGATTCATCCGCTGGCGTGGCCACAGCCTGTTCCCCTGGAAACGTTACAGCAAATGGTGGGGCTGCTCCAGCATCGCGGCCCGGACGAGTCTGGCTTTTATCTTTTCCAAGACGAAATTGGCAGCGTCGGGCTGGGGCATGCCCGGCTCAGCATCATCGACCTGGCTGGCGGGCAGCAGCCATTGTGCAATGAAGATGGCACGCTGTGGATTAGCTTTAACGGCGAAATCTTCAACTATCGCGAACTGCGTGAAGAGTTGATTCAGTTAGGTCACGATTTTGCCACGGACAGCGACACAGAAGTGATTTTGCACCTGTACGAGACGTACGGCACTGCTTGCCTGCGCTGGCTGAACGGCCAGTTTGCCTTTGCCATTTGGGACGAATTGGAGCATTCGCTATTTATTGCTCGGGACCGCGTGGGAATACGGCCGCTTTTCTACACCATGCAAAATAATCAGCTCATTTTCGCCTCGGAAATGAAGGCGATTTTGGCAGCGCAGCCAACGGCACCCCAGCTGGATTTGACCACGCTGGACCAGATTTTTACTTACTGGAGTCCACTGCCGCCGCGTACCATTTTCCAGGGCATACAAACCCTGCCGCCGGGCCATTTCATGCTGGTGCGTAATGGGCAGGTGACTATCCAACAATATTGGCAGCCCGAGTTTCCAACGGAGAAAGTAGAGGGTGGCATGTCATTGCCGGAAACGGCCGTTCAATTGCGTCACCTCCTTACCGAAGCCACCCGGCTGCGCCTGCGCGCCGACGTGCCCGTGGGGGCCTACCTCAGCGGCGGGCTGGACTCGTCTACCATTGCGGCGCTGCTTTACCACGACATTGGCCAGCGGCTGGAAACGTTCTCCATCGCTTTCACGGATTCCGCGTTTGATGAAAGCAGCTTCCAGCGGCAGATGGCGGCGCATCTGGGCACGGAGCATCACGTTATCACCTGCACCCATGCGGATGTGGGACGCGCCTTCCCGGACGTCATCTGGCACACGGAAACGCCGATTTTGCGCACCTCGCCCGTGCCGCTTTACCTGCTGTCTGACTTTGTAGAGCAGGCGGGCATCAAAGTGGTGCTGACTGGCGAAGGCGCGGACGAGTTTTTAGGCGGCTACAACATCTTCAAAGAGGCGTTGATTCGTCGTTTTTGGGCGCAGGAACCACAGTCTGAAATACGGCCGTTGCTGCTCAAAAAACTCTACAGCTACGTGCCAAACCTGGATAATCCGGCCTATCTGGCTAAGTTCTTCGGTCATCGGTTGACGGAAACGGCCGAACCGGGCTACTCGCACCTGCTGCGCTGGCGCAACGGGGCGCGGCACCGTCGCCTGTTCCAGCCAGATGTTTTGGCTGTGCTTGGCGCGGAAAAGCCGCAGCCAGACGTGCCTTTGCCCGCCAATTTTGCGCAGTGGACGCCACTGGCGCAGGCGCAGTATCTCGAAATCCACCTCTTTTTGGCCGAGTATTTGCTCTCGTCGCAAGGGGATCGCATGGCGATGGCTCATTCCATTGAGGGGCGCTTTCCTTTTTTGGACCATCACGTCATCAAGTTTTGCAATCAGCTGCCGCCTGATTTCAAGCTGCGCGGCCTGAACGAAAAGCATATTTTGAAGCAGGCTGTGCGCGACTTGCTCCCTCCAGAAATCTGGCAGCGGCAGAAACGGCCGTATCGCGCCCCCATTCACCACAGTTTCTTCCCGGAAGGACGGCCGTTGGCGTGGGTTGCCGACATGCTGTCGCCGTCAAAAGTGAGGGAAGCGGGCGTCTTCAATCCGCTGGCGGTGCAGGCGCTGCTTAAGAAGCAGGCGCGTTTTGGCAGCCTGGGAGAGGTGGATGAGATGGCGCTGGCTGGCATTTTGTCTACGCAGCTGGTGCATCATCATTTTGTGGCGGGCGGGGGAACGGCCGTTGCTCGCAAATCAACCAACAATCAAAAAATTATCCGGCGTGGCTTGGGTGTTCACGCTGTCCCATAAATTTGGAGTTATAGCATGATTACAAAAACTGCGGAATTTCATCGGCAAATCCTGGAGCTCGATCCGGCACAAGAAGTGGAACGCATTGTTGAGCGGTTGCGCCGCGATATTTTTCACGTGCTCAAGCGCAAGGGGGGTGTTTTGGGCGTGAGCGGCGGGGTTGATTCGGCCGTGGTGCTGGCGCTGGCGGTGCAGGCGATGGAAACCAACCGCCTGGTGGCGCTGCTGCTGCCAGAGCGGGAATCCAGCCCGGAAAGTTTGCTGCTGGGTCGTGAGGTGTGCCATCAATTTGGCGTGACGCCGCTGGTGGAGGATATCACCGAACCGCTGTATGGCTTTGGCAGCTATCGTCGCCGCGATACGGCCGTAAAAGAGGTGTTCCCCGAGTACGACAGCAGCTACAAGCTCAAAATTACTTTGCCCACTGACCTGCTGGACAGCGACACGCTCAACTTTTACCGCCTCACAATTGTGAGTCCTGAAGGTGAGGAGAAAAGTGAGAGATTACGGCCGTCTCAGCTGCGCCAAATTGTAGCCGCTACTAACTTTAAGCAGCGCAGTCGGGCTGCCATGCTTTACTATCATGCCGAACTGCGGGATTTTGCCGTTATTGGCACACCGCAGAAGAATGAGCACGACCAGGGCTTTTTTGTGAAGTATGGAGACAGCGCCATGGACGTGCAGCCGATTGGCCATCTCTACAAAACCCAGGTGTACCAGCTGGCCGAATACCTGGACATTCCCGAAGCCATTCGCACCCGCCCACCCACGTCTGACACCTATAGCGCCTCCAGTACGCAAGAAGAATTCTTTTTCCGTCTGCCGTTTGAACTGATGGACTTGATCTGGTACGGGCTTACGCATGAGGTTCCGGCCGAGGTGGTAGCCAGGGAATTGGAGCTGACGGCCGAGCAGGTGAATCGCGTTTATGCCGATTTGCAGCGCAAGCAGCGCACAACCAATTATCTGCGCACGCCGCCCTTGGGTCTGTTTGACGAAGCGTAGGAACTAAATGGGTGAAGATCATGTTTGAGTTTATTTACCAGCTTCATGATGCTTTTGAACAGGCGGGATTAGAGAATCCATGGCAGGAGACGTTGCATTTATGTGATATTTTGTCCGGCGGGGCGCTGCGGGGGCTGGACGGCCGTTCTCCCCAATCCCTCACCCCCCAAAACATGAGCCTGGAAGAGATTGTGGGGCAGCGCCAACAGGGCGTGCCGCTCGAATACATTTTGCAACAGACAGTGTTTATGGGACGGCCGTTCATTTGCACGCCCGACACCCTCATTCCTCGCGCCGAAACTGAGCTGCTGGTGCGAACCGTTCTTAATCATGCTGCGGCTCTGGATTCTGATGAGCTTACGATTGTGGATGTGGGCACGGGCAGCGGTAATATCGCCGTTTCTCTGGCGTTGGAACTGCCGCATAGCCGCGTTTTTGCTTTGGACATTAGCCCAGAGGCCGTGGCTCGCGCACAGGCCCATGTGAATCAGTATAAACTTCAGGAGCGGGTAACGGTTTGCTGCGGCGATCTTTTTGCCCCACTGGCGAATGCTAGTTTGGAACAGGCTGTAGATATAGTGGTGTGCAATCCACCTTACATTCCCACAGGTTCTTTAGAGAAAATGTCTGCCGAGATTGTGGCCCATGAGCCGCTGGTCGCGCTGGATGCTGGGCCCTACGGCATCAACATCTTTCGGCGCTTAGTGCGCGACGCCCAATTTTATTTGCGGCCCGGTGGCTTGCTGGCCTTTGAATTTGGTGCGGGACAGGAGGTGCTGGTGCAGCGATTGCTTCAGAAGAGTGGCGGCTATGAACAAATGCACCCAGTGCTGGATCATGTGGGTACGCCACGCGTTTTTGTGGCTCAGAAAGCAGTTTCTATGCCTTAGCAATTATAAAAACCCTTTAACAAAGTAATAAAAAATGGCCTGACTCGCATCAGGCCATTTTTTTTATTGTAGGTCACTCTTTAGAGTAACTTATCGTAATTTTTGTAGCGTACTTATTCACCAGCAACGAAGAAGATCATTGTGGTTAGCGTGGTGTTATTGTCGTTGTTGGTGCCCAGAGCAAAAGCGTACACGGGATTCACGTCAACCACATCTTTCATGGTGGGATCTACATCTTCCAGTGCGGCAAAGAGGCCGTCCAGATCTATGTACATCACCGGAATTGTGCCGCGGGGAAGCGTCCCAGGCGTTACTGAACTTGTCGCTGTCTGCCAGGTTGGCTTCGCCGTTGAACAGATTTTCGATGCTTTCACCGCTGGTAGCCGCAATAAGATAATCTTCACTTACGCCATAGGCACCAACTAAGTCGCCACCGGGATCTTCAATCTCGTAGACGGTAACGTCATCGTTGCCAGAATCATCTACGCTCAGGTCCTGATCTTCCAGGCCATCGGTGAAATCTTCGGCCAGATTGGTCAGTTCTTCACCGTCGCTGCCGCCAATCATGATGACAGCGCCCAGGTCGGTCTCAAATTCCTCAGCCAGCAAACCTTCATCGCTGTCGATAATAGCGATGCTGTATTCGCCGTTCAGCAAAGGCATAAGATCGTCGTTGGGGTTGAAGCCGAAGGTGTCATCAAACATATCCATCGCTTCGTCAAAATCGTCTTCGTTAACACCGGAGGATGCCAGGGCGTCAACGGCCGTTTGCCAGGTCAAATCGAGGCGTTGGCCAACCAGGAATAAATAGGTGGATTCAGGCAGAAAATCGGCCGTTTTAATGTTGTCGGTTTGGGCGTCGAGCATTTCTTGCTGTTCTTCAGACAGGCTGTTGTAGCTGCTGACAAAATCCAGCCGAATGCCTTCGGCGGTGACCATGCCTGCCATGCCCACGCCTTTCAGCTCCAGATCTTTGATTACGTCAGCGTCGAAGCCTTCAAAATCGGGGCTGTCTTCGGCAGCATTGGCAAACTCTTCAATGGAGTCGCCGCTCATGTAAACCGTAACTGCCCGGTCGCCCGATAAGCTAGCAATGGTGTCCTGGTATTCTTCAACACCAGCCAAACTTTCACCATTTTGGGCGTCAATGGCTTCTTCCAGCGTGTCGATGTTGGTAGCAATGAAGAAGATCATGTCAGAACGGCCGAATGCAATCCGCTCATCCTCAAAATCACTATCAATCTCAAAAACGAGCGCCCCACCATATTCCACTTCATCGACCCGATTGCCGCTTTCCTCTTCAATGACATCAATAAGATCTTCAATGAAGATGTCAGCCGGTTCAATCTCACGAATTGTCGCCGCAAAAATGATTTGGGGAATCTCGTTGTTGTCTATTGCTTCAACGTCCAGTTCGAGCAAACCAATGCCCAGATTTGGCCCAATCCAGGGCAAAACATCATCGGTAATGGTCATGCCGGTGGCTTCATCCATCTGATCATCCAGCTGTTCCAGGGCGCTGGCCGGATCGTCCGCATTAAAGTCAACGTCGCTTTCATCCAGGACATCTTCAAAAGCACGGGCCACGCGCTGCGCATCTTCATTGGCCAGATTAAGCGCATTCACCTCGACCAGCAGGCTGGTGCTGGGTGGCATGACGCTGGCGATTGCATTTTCATCTGCCCCAAACAGGCGGGGAATGAGGAAAATGGCGCCAATGACAACAACCGCAATCAGAGCCAGGGCCGCAATGCCGCCGATAATGAGCATGCGATTGCCGCCGCCTGGTGCTGCTGGACTATTGGTCACTTGAGTTTGTTCAGTCATTTATTACCCTCCATGAATGGTAAAAAGAACTTGTCGTTTATCCGCTTTGTTTATTAAGAAAATCGCTGTTTAAGCGGAATAATAACATAGATTTAATAGGCGTTGTTGAGCCAGTTTCAACAACATAATGCTTAGTTTAATGGGAAAGCGATCCTAAATCGATCCAACAGAAACGGCCGTTACCCAGTTAACATCTAGATTGACAGTCGTCACACAGGAGCTGACCTTGCTGGCTCCTGTCGCCAAAAAAACGGCCGCTGTTACAATTACACCATGACAAAGGTTCAACTTTTTGCTGTAGAAACAGACGGCATACGGCCGTTACCCGTTCCCCCCAATGCCACCAGCTTTGATCAACTGTATGGTGGCCTCGACCTCGGCGTCTATTCGGCTTTGCGCACCTTCGAGCACGATAAGTTTCTCTTTCTGGCAGACCATATTGCCCGGACGCGCAGCTCGATGAAGCTGCTTGGCTGGGAGGAAGAGCTGGACGAGGAACGCTTGCGGCAGGCGCTGCACCAAGTATGCACGGCGTATCCCGGTGCCGAAATGCGCGTCCGGTTTGATTACCTCGCTTCGCCGCCCACCCACCTGGGTATACAGAGCCGCCTGCTGATTGGCCTGATGCCCTTCACGCCACCCTCGCCTCAGCTTTACGAAACGGGCGTGAAGGTGGACTTTGCTCCCGACCTGGCCCGCACAAATCCGCTGGCAAAAACGGCCGATTTCGCCCAGGCGCGGCAAGCGTACAAAACTGGCGGCGACATTTACGAATATCTGCTGCTGAGTGAGCAGGGCGAAATTTTGGAAGGTACCGGCACCAATTTTTACGGCGTGCTAGATGGCGTATTTCACACCGCAGGCACAGGTGTGCTGGCCGGGATCACCCGTAAAATCATTCTCGATCTGGCGGCGGAATTGGACATTCCCGTCAGCCTGGCACCAATCACGGTGGCCCAGATTTCCCAACTGAGCGAGGCGGCATTAAGTGGCTCCTCGCGGGCGCTGCTGCCAGTGGTGCAAATTGGGGATGAAGTGGTGGGAAACGGCCGTCCCGGCCCCATCTGCCAAAAAATTCTGGCGGCATACAATGAATTCGTCGCCCAAGAAATAAAAACAGCAATTTAAAGCCACCGATTTCGCAGATTGAGCAGATTTTCCTCTTTTTTCTCTGTGACCTCTGTGGCAAATGTGTTTTCGAGAGGAGAGAACATGATTCACGGAACCCACAACGCCGTGCACGATGCGCGGAACGAAAATGTAAAAATCTACGTCAACGGCGAACTGTTTCCCCGCAATGAGGCCAAAATTTCGGTGTTCGATAGCGGTTATTTGGTAGGGGATGGCGTCTGGGAAGCACTGCGCCTGCATGAAGGCGTCTTGGTCTTTCTGGATGAACATTTGGACCGGCTGTGGCAGGGCGCGGCCACGATTGGCATGGACGTAGGCATGACTCGTCAGGAGCTAACCGACGTACTCTGGCAGGTGATTAACGCCAACGAGATGCACGACAATGTGCATGTGCGCTTCATGCTCACGCGCGGCATCAAAAAGACGCCGTCGCAAGACCCCGCCTGACAATCAGTGGGCCCAATTTGGTCATTATTGCTGAACACAAGCTGGCTGACCCGGCCAGCCGCGAGCGGGGTGTGACGCTGTTCACCAGCAGCATCCGGCGCGGCTCGCCCGACTATCTGGACCCGCGTCTGAACTGCCACAGCAAGCTGCATGAGGTGATGGCTCTGGTGCAGGCGCTGGAAGCAGGCGCAGATGAAGCGCTGATGCTGGACATTCATGGATTTGTGGCCACCTGTAACGCGACCAACTTTTTCATGGTTAAAAATGGCGAGGTGTGGACCTCCACCGGGCAGTACTGCATGAACGGCATTACGCGCGGCAAGGTGATCGAGGCGTGCCAGCGTAATGGCATCCCCTGCTACCAGAAAAATTTCTCGCTGTTTGACGTGTACGGGGCCGACGAGGCGTTTGTGACGGGCACGTTTGGTGGGCTGACGCCAGTGACGAAGGTAGACGGCCGTACTATCGGCAGCGGCAGCTACGGCGACATGACCCGACGGCTGCAAAGCTTGTACGAAGAGCTGGTGCACGAGGCTGTTGAGGCCGGTAAGCGGTAAGCGGTTATCCGTATTAGTGACTGGATATTGAGCTTTTCAAATGACATATCTAGAGCTAAACTGCCCTAGATATACACTTGGAATGAAACGGAGGAACAATGACCCAACCCATACGCATCTGCCTTTGGAGTGGCCCGCGCAATATTTCGACGGCGTTGATGTACAGTTTTGCGCAGCGGGCGGATACGGCCGTTTTCGATGAACCCCTCTACGCCCATTACCTCTCCAAAACGGCCGCTCGTGAATACCACCCCGGCGCGGAACAGGTTATTGCCGAAATGGAAAACGATGGCGAAAAAGTGGTGAGTGACCTTATTTTAGGCAACCACGACGCGCCCGTTCTCTTTTTCAAGCATATGACCCATCACCTGAACGACCTCGACTGGGAATTTATGCGGCAGACGGTGAACATCATCCTCACCCGCGACCCGTACGACATGCTGCCCAGCTACGCCAAGCAGGTAAAACAGCCCGCCCTGCACGATGTGGGCTACGCGCTGCATTTGGAACTGCTCGATTATTTGCGCGGCATCGGCCAAAATCCGCCCGTGTTGGACTCCAAGCAAACGCTGCTCAATCCACGCGGCGTCCTGGCCAAATTGTGTGCGCAAATTGGTATACCGTTTGACGAGGCAATGCTGAGCTGGCCCGCTGGGGCTCGTCCGGAGGATGGTTCTTGGGCTAAATATTGGTATCATGCCGTGCATCGCTCGACTGGCTTCCAAAAGTACAGTCGAAAAGAAGAGGAATTTCCCGAGCATTTACGGCCGTTGCTCACTGAATGCCAACCATACTACGACCAGCTCTCCGCTCTGGCCATTCAGGCGTGATTTAACAGAGTCGCGGAGTTTTCCTCTGTGCTCTCCGCGCGCTCTGCGGTTTTTATACAGCTCGCTGGCGCAGTCGGCGCAGTAGCGCATTGAGGCCAATCACCAGCGCCAGCCCGCTGAATAACGCCCAATCGAAGTCAAATCTCAGCGGCAGCCACTGCTGCACGGCCAGAGCAATGAGCGACAACAAGACCAGCACGCCCAACTGGCGCAGGTGCGCCATAATCAGTTCCTGAGGTTGTTCATTGTTTTGCAAGCGAGCTGCAAAGCGGCTCAAATCCCACACCAGCAGGACGCCAATGACACCGAGATAGCTCCAAACCAGCGCGGAATTGGTCGTTACCAGTGGGTTGGGCAGGTGCACCAGCGTGGCGGCGATTACCAGCAGCAGCATGGGCCAGGAAATGCCACGGCCGTTTCGCCACCACAATCCGCCCCAAATGCCCGCAATGAGTAGTACCACCACGCTGCCTAACGGCCGTTCCACCAAAATGTAAGCCACGCTGAGCAAGCCAGCCGTCAGACCCAACAGCAAAATAATAAGCGAGCGCAAATGAGCGTTGGTCATGGTTACACTGGCCTCGTTAGGCGGGTGGATTGTAGTTGGCTGCGGGCGACGTCGTCAAACGGCCGTTCCACGTCCCAATCCAGCACAAAAATGCCTGCCTGCAAAAGCTGCCCGTAGAGCAATTCCCGTTCCAGGTGAGCCAACTGCGCCGCCAGCTGTAAATCTTGTGACGCTGGCAGCAATCGCTTTTCATAGGTGATGGGATTTGGCGAGACAAGCAGCACCTGATAGTCGTAAGCGCGCAAGCTGCGTAAAAATGGAATGTCGCTGGGCAGCAGGGGACTCACAAAAATGATTTGTGACTGTGGCGGAAAGAGTTGGGTGGGCAGGGCGCGCAGTTCGGCAAACACGTGGCTGCTTTGCAGCTGCGCCCCAGACAGCGCCTGCAAAATACGCTCTTTTTGCAGCTTGCCGTAGCCCGGCAGAGTGTAATTCACTGCGCCGCCATAAATCAGCAGCGCCACGCGATTGCCCTGCCCAATCAGCGCATCGACCATCAGCGTAACGGCCTCAATGCTGTATTCCAGAAGAGATTGGCCCCCGTAGGGAATGTTGCTGGCTATCCGGGCATCCAGAATGATGCCCACATCGGCCACACGCTCCTGCTCAAATTCGTTGGTGAACAGGTCACCCGGATGGCGCGCTCCAGCCCGCCAGTTGATGCGCCGCTGCGTATCTCCCCGACGATATTCCCGCACGCCAAAAAAATCGATGCCATCCCCACCGACGCGGGCGGGAATGATGCCGGAGTAGACGCGGGTGCGGCGGGGGTGAATGTTGACTTGCTTGACGTTGCTGGAGCGGGGGACCAGATAGGCAAACAAATGGGCTGGCAGTTCCTGAATCTCTGCGTGCTCACGCAAGGCAAAGGGATCGCGGGAAACGGCCGTTATTGGCGAAAAATTGTATTGGCCCCGTGGCACCTGAACTTTATAGGTAAAGGTGTGGCTTTCATCAGCCGCCAACGCCAACAGCTTTTGCGTTCCCCCGTCGGTGACGCGCAAGCCTTTGGGCAGGTCATCGCTGAGCAGCAGCTCGCGGAGCGAACGGCCGTTGTTGGTGACGCTTATCGTTACGGCGACCTCAGATTCGGCCGGAACGCGGCTGTCTGGCAGGGTGCGGGTTATGTGCAGGTTCAATTCTTCCGGCGTATACAGCAGGCTTAGCACCAGGTACAGCACAAAGGGGAGAGCCATCAGCACCACGCCGCCGTTGACCAGGCCAAAACCCAGCAGCAGAAGGCAGAAGATGGCCAGGGTAACGGCCGTTCTTGGCTTCATTCAAACTGCTCCTGCTGGGCTTGCCGCCACTGCTCCAGGGCGGTGAGGGTGGCGGCCAGATCGAGGTTGGCGAGTTGCGGAATCTCGCCGCGCGGGGCAGCATCCCGGGCATCCAGAAAGCTGCGGTAGTTGGGCAGGTGGACACACAGGTTCAGTAGGGCTGTTACCTCTGGCGGCGGTTTGAGTTCGCCTTGTTGAATGCGCTCTTGCCGCGATTCGGCCGTTTCGCCAGGCTCGGTCTTCATCAAGCTGACGATGACTTGCTGGATTTCGCGGGCGAGTTCCCAGCGGGCGTGCTGCCCGGTGCGGGCATCGGCGGCGATTGTGGCCAGCTGGCTGAGCCGACTGGTGCCTGGCTTCTCTTCAAAAGCTTCTTCCTCTTCGCTGGGATCGGGGCGCAAGGCGTAGAGCATGATCCACAGGGCGACAAAAATAAATATGCCCCACATCACATTTTCCGGGATGCCCCGGTAAATGCCGTAGAGAATGGCGACGCGGGGCAATATTGGCGCCAGGATCACTTGCCGGAAGAAGTCGGGCATGAACAGCGAGAGCAGCACCGTTACCAGCAGCAGAATGGTCAGGGGGAGAGCACGGGAAGAGAGGAACGGCCGTTTCACTTCAGCTCCGTCCTTATACATTAGGAACTCCTCCGTCCTCGCTGCCCCAACTGTTCGCAGGCGGCCACAATGCGCTCCAGGCTGTCGATGGCCTGCCGCTTTTCACGCTCGCCCACGCTGGCATGGCCGTAGCGCACTTGCTCAAACAGGCGCGTTAGCCGCTGCACTGGCAGTTCAGGAAAGCCAACCCTGAGCAAGCGTTCTTCAAACTCACGCGGTGTCATGTGCCGTTCCCGGTAGACCCCACGCTGCTCGTGTACCGTTTGTACCATTTCCCGGTAACAGCGGCGAATGACATCAGCTAGAGGCGCATCTCCCTGGCGCAGTTCATGCAGCGCTTGCAGGGCACGCAGGCGCAAATCATCCACCGGCAACTCGGCAAACGATTTGAGTTCCCGCCGATATCGCCACCATTGCCACAGCATGCCGGCAAGGATGATGGCAAAAAGGATGCCGATGAAGATGAGCGCCGCATCGGCAGAGGGCTGTTCCGGCAGTTCTAGCAGCACGTCTTCCAGGCGTTGTTGTAGCTGGGCGGTCTCAAAATCATCAAAAACCAGATCAACTGCTTCGCCGCTAACCGTTTCCTCTTCTTCTGTGGGCTGGTTGGCTATGTA
The DNA here is from genome assembly GCA_020634565.1 of Ardenticatenaceae bacterium. Taxonomy (GTDB): domain Bacteria; phylum Chloroflexota; class Anaerolineae; order Promineifilales; family Promineifilaceae; genus Leptofilum. The sequence continues at coordinate 111,719 of JACKBN010000014.1, read as the reverse complement.
GAGTAGCGGCAAGATAATCGCGCAAATCCAGACAAAGAGGAATACTTGCACCAGTTTCTTAATCCGCGCCGGATTTACCACCTCTTTGTCTTTGGTGAAGATAAAATAGCCTAAAGAAGCGAGGAAGAAGATCCAAAAACTCAGGGCGAAGATATCCCAAAACGACGGGGGCAAAATAATCGGCTGGGGGGCAGCCCGCTCGGTGAAGAGGGCGAGTATGGCATCCAGCAGTTCAAGCAGGCCATCGCCGCTCCGAAATTCGGCACGGGGCAGGATGGTGGCCAGAAACAGCAGTGTGCCGATGACCAGCGCGATGGTGGCCATATGCAGGGTGCGCTGGAGAAACGGCCGTTCCGCAATCCATTGGCGCATCGTTACACCTCGATGACGGGTACAGGCACGGCACTGGTCACTTTTTGAATGACGTCCTGCGCCGCGTTTCGCTTCATCCATAAATCCGGCTGTAGCAGCAGCCGATGGGCCAGCACGGGCTGGATAAACTGCTTCACATCATCAGGAATGACAAAGGAACGGCCGTCTAATACGGCCCAGGCGCGCGCCAGCTTCATGAAGGCCAACGAGGCGCGAGGGCTGGCCCCCACGGCAATCCGGCTGTCTTTGCGCGTGGCCGACACCAGGGCCACCATGTACTGTTCAATGTCTGGCTCAATGTACACCTGCTCGATAGCGCGGCGCATATCGGCCAGCTCTTCGGCATTGGTGATTGGCTTCAAGCTCACTTCGTCTTGCTGCCGTTCCCGCCGCAGCCGCAGGATTTCTTGCTCCTCCGCCGGGGTTGGGTAGCCAACGGAGAGCTTCATGAGGAAGCGATCCAGCTGCGCTTCTGGCAGGGGAAAGGTGCCTTCGTATTCGATGGGGTTTTGGGTGGCCAGGACGAGAAACGGCCGTGGCAGGGGCATCGTTTCGCCTTCCAGCGTCACCTGGTACTCTTGCATCGCTTCCAGCAGGGCCGATTGGGTTTTAGGTGAAGCGCGGTTGATTTCGTCAGCCAGGACGATGTTGGCAAAGAGGGGGCCGGTGCGCAGCTCAAATTCGCCGCTGGCCCGGTTGAACACATAGCCGCCGGTGATGTCGCCGGGCAGCAGGTCGGGGGTGAACTGGATGCGTTTGAAGGCGAGACCCAGCGCGGTGGCGAAGCTGTTGGCCAGCAATGTTTTGCCCAGCCCAGGATAATCTTCCAGCAGCACGTGGCCGCCAGCAAGAACGGCCGTCATGATTTGCCGCAATAAGTTTCGTTTGCCAATAATCGCTTTTTCAACTTCCACAACAACGCGCTGGCTGCGCTCGGCGACACGTTCGATCTCCATAATTTTGCTCCACAGGTTACTAATATTCGCGGAGGGCGCGGTGCTGCTGGCAACGATGATGATGACGCCCTGAGCAACAATACGATATTTTTACCTGTGCGGTGTCAACCTGTCAAGAAGGTGGCGATTTGGTGGAATTACGGTGGGTTGGTGGTATGAGATTGGTCCAATCTAAAGGCTCCCTGGGTAATTTTTTCAGGTTAGATCGGACCAATCTGGGCGGGGACGTTAGTTTTTGAGAACGGCCGTTAGCTGAATATCCTTGACACCGGCCAGCGCTTTAGAGACAGGGCAGCCTGCTTTGGCCTTTTCGGCATACTCTTGCAGCGCGTCGTTATCAATGCCGGGCACCTCGGCTTCGCAGTTGAGTTCAATGGTGTGGATGGTTGGCGCGCCGTCTACCTGGCCGATGTGGACTTTAGCGGTGGTGTGGATGCTGTTAGGGGGGTGGCCATCATTGGAGAGTAAAGCGGCCAGGAACATTGAGTAGCAGCCTGCGTGAGCCGCGCCAATCAATTCTTCCGGATTGCTGCCTTCGCCGTCGGCAAAGCGGGATGCACGGGTGAAAGGGCCTGTGTAACGGCCGTTTCCCACCACCATCGTTCCCTTTCCTTCCTTCAAACTTCCTTCCCAGGTTGCGCTTGAGTTACTTACAGTCATAACTGTTACTCCTTTTTATAGGCTAATTTGTTGAATCGGATGCCTGTTATAGATGCAACTGGCTAAAAATGCCAATTTGCCGCCAGTGGTTAGCGAGAGTTAAAGGAAACTTTTCAGGAAGCGATAGAGGAGAATGCCAAAGAGGAGGCCAATGGTGTTGGCGATGGCGTCCAGCGCTGATGTTTCGCGGCCCGGCACAAAGGATTGCAGCCATTCCAGCATGATGCCCAGGCCCACGGCAAGGAAAAATATTTTTACGCGAGTTGCGGTGGCCGGAAAGGCAAACTGCGCCATGGTGAAGAGGCTGGCGTAGGCAGCAAAATGGCCGACTTTGTCCAGATTCCACAAGGAGGGCATGGAACTGGGGATAAGCGAGGCAATAATGATAAAGCCAAGGTTCAGGCTAAATAAAAGACGATAGGTATGGCTGGTCATGGTTGGTTACGGCCGTTTCTCCTTAATATAACTCCTATAAAGATTGGTCCAATCTAACTGGCAGCAAGCGGCAAAAAGAGTTGCTAAGATTGGACCAATCTAGCGCGGCCTACCCCAAATTTCCCCGGAAACTGCCCCTGACGGAATTTGCACAACAAAAAGTTTCCGGGGAAATGGCAGCCACGATCCTTGGCCACGCAAACCTCTCAATTTGTATGGCGAGTCCAACACGAGATTAATCAAAAACATTTAAACAATTTCTAGCGCCTGTGCCAAATCGGCCTGGATGTCGGCGGCGTCTTCGATGCCGGCGGAGAGGCGCAGCAGGCCATCGCCGATGCCCAGGCTGTGGCGCTCATCTGAGGTGAGCGTGCGATGGGAGGAGATGGCCGGGTAGAGCATTAGCGAGTAGATGTCGCCCAGCGAGGTGGCAGGCTGGATGAGCTGTAAGGCGTCCATAAGGGCGAAGATTTCCGGCTTGCCCGCGCCGCGCACCTCAAAGGAGAGCACCGCGCCGCCACCCTTGCCGCCGCTGAGCTGATGCATCAGATCGAATTGGGGATGGTCTGGCAAGAAGGCGTAATGTACCTGGCTGATTTTGGGATGGTTTTGCAGCCAGGTGGCGATGGTCAGCGCATTTTGGCACTGCTGGCGCATGCGCAGGGGCAGCGTTTTCAGGCCGCGGTGGGTGAGCCACGCTTCAAATGGGCCGAGGCTGCTGCCTAGCAGTTTGTTGAGACGCACCATTTCATTTTTTAGCTCGTTAGTAGTAGCAACCAGACCCGCCATCACGTCACCGTGCCCGCTGATGAATTTGGTGGCGCTGTGGATCACCATGTCGGCGCCAAAGCGGATGGGATTGCACAAGTAGGGTGAGCAGAAGGTGTTGTCTACCAGAAAGCGGGCGTTGTGGGTGTGGGCCAGGGCGGCCAGTTGGGGCAGGTCGGCTACTTTCATAAGCGGGTTGGAGATGGTTTCGACGAGTACGGCCGTTACCGGCACCTCCTTCAAAATGCGCTTGATCTCCGCCAAATCCAGCACATCTACCAGATGCACCGTGGCGCCCAACTCGGTGAAGATGTTTTGCAGCAGCGTGTAGGTCGCCCCGTACACATCGGCAGCGGCGATGACGTGGCTGCCGGCCCGCACGCCCGCGCCCAACAGCGCCAGATGGATTGCTGCCATGCCGGAGGGCAGGGCCAGAGCGGCTTCGGCACCTTCCAGATTGGCAACGGCCGTTTCCAAAGCTACTATCGTCGGATTGGCGTAACGGGGCGAGTAAACGTAACCCGGCTGCTCACCACCCAACACAGCATCTAACTCGTTGGAGTCGGCAAAGGTGTAGCCCACAGAGGGGAAAATTGGGGTAACGACAGAATTCACGTTGCTAAAATCGGCGCGCTCACCGGCATGAACGGCGCGGGTGATAAACTGTTTTTCTTTCACAACTAAGTCCTCTTTATTCATCGGCGACGGTAATTGACTGAATTAGTGCGTCAATCGCCGCCAAATTGGGGGTAAAGGTGTCATCGGTGGCCTCGTGTACAAACACGGCCACTTCCTCGTTGTAAGCTCCTAGAATTTCATACAGCTCTTCGTCTCGGCTGGTCGTAATTTCGGGCAGCGGCACGGCAAAATGGGGCTGGTTTTCTTGGATAGGATCGCTGCTATCGGGCAAAAAAGGCAGCGATACGGGCACCCACGCCTGAACAAAATAACGGCCGTCTGCCGTGATTCCCCTAAACTCATAGGTGAGGGCGCCGTTGCTAATGAGCGGCAGGTTTTGCGTTTTATAGGTGACGGCGCGGATGCCTTGCAGGTAATCGGTGGTCAGCAGTTGCGTGTGGGTTTGTAAAATCAGGGCCACACGGTCAGTTTTGAATTCATAGCTGCTGTCCTGGTTGGTTACGGCCGTTTTCACCCCCATCATCATCTCCACCAGCACTTCGGGCAAGCCATCCATCCGCCGGAAATAGAGGCAGCCATCAAGGACACAGTAGCCATCCTCCGCAAAAAGAAGCGTTATGGCCTGGCCATCTTCTGAAACTTTGGGATAGAGTGTGGCCACAAGCGCAGGATCGAGATTCACCGAAATGAATTCGAACTGGAATTGCCCAACGGCCGTTGGCGTGGCGGTCGGTTCCGGGCTGGGCGTACTGGTTGGCACCGGTGTGTGGGTGCTGGTGGGCGGGAGTGGTGTTTCGGTGGGCGGAACGGCCGTTGCTGTGGCCCGTTCCGTAGGTGTGGGTAAAACTGTGGGTGCCGACTGCTCTGGAACAATCGTGGGTGTACACGCGACTACAAAAAGCAAAATGATCAGGAATAACGGCCGTTTCATCAAGTCCTCTTCATGTAAACAGAATTGCTCCACTTTATCACAACACCACCTGCCTGGGCGAAACAAAATTGTGTTTACCGAATCTTGAAACCGTGTTAACATCGTGCTCCATGAGCGAGACCTTATCCCCCTTAGAACAATTTGCCCTGACATTGTTTGATATTGGCGCTGTGCAGCTAGGTAAGTTCAAATTGCACAGCGGTAAAAGATCCCGCATTTACCTGGATTTGCGCGTGCTGGTTTCTCATCCGCAGGCGCTGCGCCAGGCGGTGGCTGCTTACCGGACGGTGCTGGATGGCTTGTCGTTTGATCTGCTGGCGGCGACGCCGCTGGCGGGCTTGCCGTTGGGCACGGCGCTGTGTCTGGATCTGGACAAGCCGCTGATTTATCCGCGCAAGACGGCCAAGAGCTACGGCACGGGTAAGCATATTGAGGGGGTGTATCAGGTGGGGCAAACGGCCGTTGTCGTTGACGACCTGATCACTTCTGGCGATTCTATTTTGCAGGCAATTGTGGCGCTGAAAGCATCTGGTTTGCAGGTGAACGAGGCGGTCGTGTTGATTGATCGGGAGCAGGGCGGCATTGAGACCATGCAGGAGCAAGGCTACAAGCTGCACGCAGCGATGAGTATCAGCCGGTTGCTTTCCATTTTGGAAGAGCATCAGCGAATTAGCAGCAAAGAACGCGACAAGATATTAAAATCTCTATAGTTGTTACGCAGTCACTTATTTCCACTGTTTTTGAAGGCTGGCAGGTACGGCCGTTTCCTTTCCACTTCTGCGCCATAACTTAAAAATTGCAAAGCCCAGCAGCACAAACCCCAGCGGTGTGGTGATAGCATACAGCACGTAGTGGGTGTAGGGCGGTATCTGTAACCAGGTTGCAACCGAAAAGGTGACAATAGCAGTAGTCGGCAGCGCGGTCAGCGCCAGAAGGTTCTTTAGCTTGAGCGAACCCGTAAACGCTGTGAGCAGGGAATGAGCAGCCGCTGACCTGGATTTAGCCAGCGGGATTATTAACAACAGCAGCAGTAGTGGCAAAATAAGCAGGGCAATCGGGGCAGACGGCACAGTCTGAATGGCAAAACAAAGCAGCAAGAGCCCGGAAACGGCCGTTATCTCCCATTTGCCAGCCTGAAAGCGTCTCCCCTCCAGCCGGTGCATCAGCCAATAACTCATGCCTAAACCAGTGGCGCTGATAAGGGCAAACCCGAAAAAGCTGCCAGGGGTGGGGGTGCTGCCGGGATGGGTTTCTACCTGCCACGCCAGCAGCCAGAGGCCAAACAGCATACCTGTGGCTCCGGCCCGCCGCACAACCTGCCACACATTGTCTTGCCGCAGCGCTGCCGGCAGCCAATACCAACCCAGCCAGATGGTTAACAATGCATGCCAGGCCAGCCCGGTAAACGACAGGCTTAACGGCAGTTCCTCATAGGTGGTGGTCACAATCACCCCTTCGGCCAGCCAGCCGAACAGAGCGCCTGCCAGAAATAGCCCCCATATTTCTTGGATGTGGAAGTGGGAAACGGCCGTTAAAAACAAAAAACCGATAATAGAGTAAGCTAACCAGGTCAACGGTATCTCATTAAGGGACATGCTGCCCCAAAACATCATCTCTGAAAAAAAGAGCAGCACATAGCCATTGGCCAGGATAAATAACAATTTTTCGTAACGTTTCATTAAAAATGCAGCCTCCAGCAGATAGTTAGAAATACCGGAGGATTCGTAAAATGTTGCAAGATTCAACAGGAGCAATACACAATGACTGATTTAACCCGTGGGACAGCCCACGACGTATTTAGCTACAACAAAAATCCACTTGATGTCATCTTTTCCCCACGCAGCGTCGCGCTGATTGGGGCCACCGAGCGCGAAGGCAGTGTCGGCCGCACCATTTTGTGGAATTTGATGACCAATTCCTTTGGCGGTACGATTTTTCCCATTAACCCCAAGCGACCCAGCATCATGGGTATCAAAGCGTACGCCAGCATTGGCGAGGTGCCAGAAAAAGTAGACCTGGCCATCATCGTCACGCCTGCCCGTACCGTGCCTGGGCTCATCCGCGAATGTGTGGAAGCGGGCGTTAAAGGCGCGATTGTCATCTCTGCCGGGTTCAAAGAGATTGGCCCCGAAGGCGTCAAGCTGGAGCAGGAAATTCTCACCGAAGCGCGGCGGGGCAATATGCGCATCATTGGCCCCAACTGCCTGGGCGTGATGAACCCAATCAGCGGCCTGAACGCCACCTTTGCCAGCGCCATGGCTCGTCCCGGCAGCGTCGGCTTCATCAGCCAAAGTGGTGCGCTGCTGACCTCCATTTTGGACTGGTCTTTCCGTGAAAACGTTGGTTTCAGCTCCTTCGTCTCCATCGGTTCCATGCTCGATGTGGACTGGGGTGACCTGATTTACTACCTGGGCGACGACCCGCGCACCAAAAGCATCGTCATCTACATGGAATCGATCGGCAATGCCCGTTCCTTCCTCTCTGCCGCGCGGGATGTGGCTCTGACCAAGCCAATTATCGTCATCAAGCCAGGCCGCACCGAAGCAGCCGCCCAGGCAGCCGCTTCTCACACTGGCTCGCTCACCGGCAGCGACGAAGTGTTGGCTGCCGCGTTCCGCCGCTCTGGCGTTTTGCGCGTGGATTCGATTGATGACCTGTTCAACATGGCTGAGGTATTGGCCAAGCAGCCGCGCCCACGCGGCCCGCGCCTGACGATTGTGACCAATGCTGGTGGCCCTGGCGTGCTGGCCACCGATTCGCTCATCACCAACCGGGGCGAGCTGACGGAGCTGTCTGAAAAGACGATGCAAGAGCTGAATGAGTTCTTGCCGCCGCACTGGAGCCACAATAATCCGGTAGACATTTTGGGTGATGCGGATGCCGAGCGGTATGCCAAATCGATCCAGATTGCTGCCAATGACGAAAACAGCGATGGCTTGTTGGTTATCCTCACCCCACAAGCGATGACGGACCCGACCCAGACGGCCCAGGAGCTGAAAAAATTATACGGCCGTCCTCCCCAGTACCAGTATGGCAAACCCGTGTTGGCCAGCTGGATGGGTGGCGCAGACATTGCCAGCGGTGAGGCTATCCTGAACCAGGCCAACATCCCCACCTTTGCCTTCCCGGATACGGCCGCACGGGTCTTCCAGTACATGTGGCGCTACCAGAAGCGGCTGGAAAGTTTGTATGAAACCCCGTTCCTGCCCGAAGAAACGGAAGAAAGCGCCCAGAAGATCAACAACATCACTAAGATGTTGGCCGACGTGCGCGCCAGCGGACGCACCATTTTGACCGAGTATGAATCAAAGCAGGTGTTGTCCTCCTACGACATCCCCACGGTGGAAACGCGTTTAGCGCAAACGGCCGATGAGGCGGTGCAAATTGCCGAAGAGATAGGCTATCCAGTTGTGCTCAAGCTCAATTCCGAGACGATTACTCACAAGACAGATGTGGGCGGCGTGCGCCTGGACCTGGCAACCGCCAGTGAGGTGCGGCACGCTTACAACACGATGGAGCAGTCGGTCACAGAAAAATACAGCGCTGAGGACTTTTTGGGCGTGACTGTCCAGCCGATGCTGCATTTGAGCGATGGGTATGAACTGATCATCGGGGCCAGTCCTGACCCGCAGTTTGGCCCGGTGCTGCTGTTTGGTACGGGTGGTACGTTGGTGGAAGTGTTCAAGGATCGGGCGCTCGGGTTGCCGCCGCTCACCACCACATTGGCCCGCCGCATGATGGAACGCACCAAGATTTACAAGGCGCTCCAGGGCGTGCGGGGACGCGATCCGGTGGATCTGGCAGCTTTGGAAGCCCTGCTGGTGCGTTTTGGCCAGCTGGTCGCCGACCAACGCTGGATCAAGGAGATCGACATCAATCCGCTGTTTGCCTCTTCGGATGATTTGATTGCCTTGGATGCTCGGGTGGTGCTGTATGAGCCTGAAGTTACTGAGGACGAGCTGCCGCAATTGGCGATACGGCCGTATCCTGCCCAATACATCAAAGAATTCACCACCGAAGAAGATGTGCCCGTGACGATTCGTCCCATCCGGCCTGAAGATGAGCCGCAGATGGTGAAATTCCATGAAACGCTGTCAGAGCGGTCGGTTTATTTGCGCTACTTCCGTGCCTTCCAGCTGGATCAGCGTGTGGAGCATGAGCGGCTGACGCGTATCTGCTTTGTGGATTACGATCGGGACATGGCCATTGTGGTCACCACCAAAAACAAGAAAACGGATGAAGAAGAAATCATCGCTGCCGGGCGTTTAACCAAAGAGCGCGGGCGGGATGAAGCTGAATTTGCCATCCTGGTGAGCGACCGTTATCAGGGCCAGGGCGTCGGCACAGAGATGCTGGTGCATCTGCTGGAGATTGGCAAGCAGGAAGGGGTCAAGCGTGTAGTGGCCTACCTGCTGTCTGAGAATCGCGGTATGCGCGCCATCTGCCTCAAGCTGGGCTTCCGTCTGGAGCGCGAAGCGGAGCTGATTAAAGCGGTTATTGATTTAGAATAGTTTGTTGTGACAAGGTGATTGGGTGACGTTTCACCCGGTCACCTTGTCATTTCCTCATAAGCGGCCTGGAACCAGGGATGCACGTAGCGCAAGGTGTCGCGCTTCTGCCAGAGGTAATTTAGGTACACGCGGCAGGCGTCGTCGATGTTGTGGGTAACGGCCGTTTCCAATTCAGCCAGATACGGCGGCTCGCCGGGCTGATCCCATTTGATTTTGTCAGCAATAAATACAATCTTGTCCAACAGGCTGGCGCCCGCTTTTAAGGTGGTGTGGCAGCCGATGGCGCTGAGCACGGCTGGGTCCACCACGCCAAACAGTTCTTGAGCCACCACCGCACTTAGTTTTTGATGCAAAATCATGGGGAACTCTGCTTCGCCGGGCAATACAGGAATGCCAAAGGTGGCGCACAGTTCCACTCGCGCCGCATCGGGAATGATGGCGCTGATGTCGTGCAGCCAACCGGCTGTTTCCGCGCCATCTTCATCTGCGCCAAACTGGATGGCCAGTCGCTTGGCCTCGGTGGCGACGCGGGCCACGTGCCCGGCGATTTTAGGGAAGGCGTGATGGGTGAGAACGGCCGTTACATCTCGTGCCAGGCTGTCAGTTAGGGGAATATCTTGAAAATAAGGCTGTAATTCTGAATGCATCTGCCAAGCATACCATTGATCATCGGGCCGCAAAAGCGTATGCGGAACTGTTAGAAATTTTTGCCACACTTGCGCCATTCATTAAAAAACTTTCCAAAAAGCCACAGAGGAAAAAGAGAAATCTGAGAAATAACCCTCCGCCTCTAAGTTCTCTGGGAACGCTGTGGCTCATGTTTTTAAGGTAGAGCAAGCACATGAAAAAATATCTATTTGGTTTTTTGGCCCTGATTTTATTGAGTGGCTGTGGTTTTTTAGAGGAGGATGCGCCGGTAGACGGCCGTTCTTCCGACGAAGGCAGCAGCGAAAGCGACACAACCGAAGACGAACTGACCTACGACGGTGAAGACCCCACCGGTGGCAAAGGCAACGTTTTTGGCGAAATCCGCTGGAATGGCACAGGTGCGCCGGATTTGGAAGTATTACTATGTGCCGATTTTTCTTCTTTTAGCGGTTGTGGTGGTGAGGAGTTTTTGACCACCACCGATGCCGAAGGACAATACCTGTTTGAAGACGTTGAGCCGGGCATTTACGCACTTTCGGTGCGCGTTTTTGACAGCGATGATTGGCTTTACATCTCCAGCGGCATTTTAAGCTCGGCCGATTTTGAGGTGGAGGCAGGCGAAACACTGGTCATTGGCCGCCAAAATATCTTCAAGCTCGACCTCAATCCAACCACTCCTGGTAACGGCGGCAAAGTGACCGATTTGGAACTACCGCTTGAGTGGGAAGCCTATCCAGACGCGGATTATTACAAAGTGTCTCTGTACCCGGAGGAAGGGGACGCCATTTTGGTGGATAAGCGTGTGGATGAAGCGACCATCACGGTGGATTTGCTGCCGGTCAACTGCGGCTACCGCTGGAGTGTGGAAGCGTTTAACAGCGACCGGATCAAGATTGCCGAAACGGCCGAACAGTTCGATTTTGTTGTCGCTGGGCAGGATGGCTCCTGTGTGCTGCTGATCGAAGAACCGGCTGACGGGGCAGAAATTCGCGGGGATGGCATTGTGCTGGATTGGGAAGACAGCCCCCAGGCCACCAGCTACAAAATCCTCATGTGGAACGATGACGATCCTGATCGCACCAACGTGTTGGACTTTGAGGAAGTAAATGAGTCTAGCTATCGCTTTGAGCAAACGTTGGAACCAGCCCGCTACGTCTGGTCCGTCTCTGCTTACAACGCCAGCGGCGACAAGGTTGGCGGCACGGATATTTTTGACTTTACGGTACGGCCGTAATCAGCAATTTCAAAGATTGGACCAATTTGTTGGGCACTTACTGGATAGGTAGCGCCGTTACAAATTGGTCCAATCTATCGCTAACCAGCTTTAACGCACACTCATTGACGTGTAAGCCGGATACTCATTCCCGTCAAAATCCTCAACAATAAAACCAACCACATACTCGCCTACGGCCGCATCCAGGTCCACCCAAATGAGCGTCTGGTCTGAGAAGGTAAGCGTGCCAGCTTCTTCCGTTACCGTTTCGGTGACGTTGCCGTTGGCGTCCAAATCCATCCAGCGCTCCAGCACGGTGAACTGATCACCCGCCTGTGGAATAATTTCTCGCGGGCCGCCCGTGCCATCCTCATTGTTGAAGCCATACACCTGTTGCAAAACCCCATCGCGGAACAGCAGCCGAGCCATGCGCTGCGCCCCGTCGTTGTAGGTGTAAATGCCGTCTACGGCATACGTGGCATCCTCAAACGATGCGCCGTAGGTTTGCGGCTGGAAAAGCGTCACAATCGAGTCGTTGCCGTCGCTAATGGCAAAAACCACAGGTTCCCACTCAAACTCCAGCACAAACGGCTCATCGGGCCAGACGGGGTAGTAGAGACCACCCACTTCTCGCGTGTCTGAGCTTTCCAGGTAGTCAGAGTCGATGACCAGTAGCGAGTTGGCGGCGGTGTCCAGGAAACCAACCATCAGCTTAACGTAGCCGATGTTTTCGCCAGAAATCTCGGTGGTGAGCAGAACGGGTTCACCGGGGGCGGCTTCATCGCTGGAGGTGGTGATGGGTGCGATGGTGATGTCGCCGGTGCCGGGGCCACGTACGGCCGTTGTCGGAATGGCTGCCCCTACATCACTGGCGCTAAACGGCTCGCCAGTGTAATGGAAGGCCAGAAAGTCATCCCACAAGGAGGCGTTGGTGAAGGTGTTGGCAACGGCCGTATACGATTGCGGCCCGGTAATCGGGTTGCCATACAGCTGCGAATTCGGGAAGTAAATGGAAACGCCGGTAGAGCCCGGTTTGTTGGGGCCGTGCTTTTCGGCAATGACCACCTGCTCGATCGCTTGTAGCACGCCGTTGATGGCCTGATCCACTTCGCTGTTGCCGCTGTTTTGCGCCAAAAGCTGGGCAAAGTGGCCCAGGTCAATGTAGGAAGGCGGCACGTTGTTGCCAAACACGCTGGTAAACGACTGGGCATACGTGCGCGTTTGGGCGATTGTTTGCTGGCTATCCCTGCTCAGCGCCAGGCTGAGGGTGTTGATGCTGTCTACCAGAGCGGGCACCTGAGACAGGTCGGCCGCAGTAAGCGTGACGTTTTGCTCCATTTGGGTGACAAGCTGCTGGGTAGAGATGTTGCTCTGCCCGCCGAACAGGCCAAATAGACCACCCAGTGGATTGCTGCCGCCCAGCAATCCTTGCCGTGCTTCAGGGTCTAAAATACGCTGGTCATCGCGGATGTAGCTGTCTACGATTAGTCGGCCCAAATCAGCGCCGTCGATGCCTGGATTGGTGGTTAACTCTTCCAGAAAGCCAGCGTAGGCCCAGCCCAGCGCCGGTTCCACCTCTTGTGAAGCGACAGCGTAGCGGGCATGCGGCGCAAGCGCAGAGAAAATCTCCACGCCGCCCATCAGGCAGGCATCCATTCCGATTAGCTCAAACTGGTCAATGCCCGTTTGGGCGCGGATTTCGGTGAGCGCCTCATCAATTTCCATCAAAAAGAGATCGTTGCCGAGAGCTGCCGTTATCGGCAGGCTGCGGTCGGCGGGTACGTTGGGATCGGGGTCTGACCAGCCGCCGGGCCAGCCAATGCCGTGATCCGACATGATGAGCACGTATTTGTCCGCGGGATAATTCTCAACAGCCCATACCACAAAATCGACCAGCGTCTGGCCATCGGCCATGTTTACCTCGCCCAAATCTTCAACCAGCTCGGAATTGATGGTTTGCAGATCGTTGTCGCGGGTGACGTAGTAGCGGCGGGCGGTGGTCCAGTTACCATCGCCAGAAAAGCCGCCGCTAAAGCGGTCTAGCTGGGCAACGATTTGTACGTTCTCGCTGGAGCCAATGCGCTCCGCTTCGTTCATGTCCAGGAAGATGTCTTCTTCCAGGATTTTGTCGTCGGCATCCTGATAGAGCATGACGGTCCAGGTTTGATCAGAAGCGCCAGTAGACGAAAGGGTGGGCAGTGGATCGTTATTAACTGAAGGCAGGCTGCTGCTGGTGTCTGTCTCGGTATCGGTGAAAACTGGTTGCGTGTTGTCGCCCTCATCGCCACCAAACAAGCCGCCGCTGAACACGAAGAAGAGAATGATAATGCCAATGATGCCCATGCCCAGACACGATATTTTGCCACCGCCGCCAGTGGGTAGGGGCAGCCCGCTGGTGGGACGTGGTTTGTAGCTACCCCCACCGCTGCTGCCACTGCCGCCGCTGCTGGGGCGCGGTTGGCTGGTGGGTCGATCTCGCCGGGGTGCTTGGGCGCGATCCCGCGGTCCGTCTGGATTGGTTTTGCGGCGGCGGTCAACCTGCACGCGCGGTTTGCCTTTGCTGTTTTTGGTAAAAAGGGGTTGGCCAAAATTGGGAGTTGCTCCGGCCGTGGCTAATTGCACTGCGTTTTTTCTTCCGCTAAAGTCTCGTTGTTTCATAGGTCTACTTCCTCAATTTGCTTAATTTGGTTCATCTGCCTGAATACAAAAAGACGCCAGATCATAGGGGCATCTGGCGAACTGTCAACTTATTGGAACCCGATTGTGTGTTTCCGTCACTGGGGAGCATTGCCGGGCGGCAGCTTATTTTCCCCACTGTTCGGCGAGTAGAGAAAATAGCTCCAGGTCATGAAAACGGCCGTTCCAATACCCCTTGTTCTCTAAAATTCCCTCAGATTGGAAGCCCAGCTTGAGCAGCAAATTGGCCGAGGCGCGATTCTCTGGCATGATCCACGCTTCGATGCGCTGGAGGGGTAAATTGGCCAGGCCATAGCTAATGGCGGCGCTGACGGCCTCTGTCATGATGCCGCGCTGCCAATACGGCCGTGCCAGTTCATAGCCCACTTCCCCCACCTTGGTTTTGTAATTGAGCGAGTTAAAACCGCAGCTGCCAATCAATTCTTCTTGCCCTTTCGGTACGATGGCCCAGCGCACACCGCGCCCTTGCCAAAACCGATCATGCCGCTTTTGCAGCAGCCGCCATGCTTCTGTGGGTTCGGTAAACGTTTTGAGATTGTAGTAACGCGTAACCCGACTGTCTGAAAAAATGCGGTACAGCGCCATTTTGTCTGCTTCGTCCAGCCGGTATTCACGTAAAATGAGCCGTTCGGTTTCTAATTCGGGAAAAGTGATTGCTAACGTCTTCACGGCAGCCTCCTGGAAATTCTAGGTGAAAGATAGCGCAGAAAAATCGGTTTGCCCACTTCTTTTTTAGATTGGTCACCACCTGTTAAATTCGTTAAAATTTCTGACGGCTTCCTGCTAAATCTAGATCTTAAATTATGGAGTGATTCATGAATCCATTGCATTTATTGTTCGAGGGAACGGTAACGACCCCTTTAGGCTTTACGGCCGTTGCTGTAGCTGCCGGGCTCAAAAAAGAAAACCAGCTCGATTTGGCGCTAGTCGTCTCCGAAAATGAGTGCAGCTGCGCCGCCATGTTTACCAAAAACCAGGTGGTTGCTGCGCCGGTCATTGTGGATCGAGAAACATTGGCCCAAAACAACAGCCGCTTGCGCGCCGTGGTTATCAACTCTAAAAATGCCAACGCCTGTACTGGTGAACCCGGCCTGGCTAACGCCCGGGCGACCCAACAGATTGCCGCCACGGCGCTGGGCTGTGTGCCCAATCAGATTTTGGTGCTTTCTACCGGGGTGATTGGCGTGCAGCTGCCGATGGATAAGTTGGAGGCGGGTATTATTGATGGCGCTTTGGAGCTTTCACGGGACAACGGCCGTTTGGCTGCCGAAGCCATCATGACCACCGATACCCATCCCAAACATCTGGCAGTCAACGTGGATTTGCCTGACGGCCCCGTGTTTATCGGCGGGATGGCCAAGGGGGCGGGGATGATTCATCCCAATATGGCCACGATGCTGGCTGTGCTTACCACCGATGCGGCCATTGCCCCGGATGTGTTGGATGGTTTGTTAAAAACGGCCGTTAACCAAAGCTTCAACCGCATTTCCATCGACGGTGATACCAGCACCAATGATACGATTTTTCTACTGGCGAATGGGGCGAGCGGAACGGCCGTTACTGATCCCGACTGCATCCAGAAATTTAGCGCTGCGCTCAACCAGCTTTGTACCGCATTGGCGCAAATGATTGTGCGCGATGGGGAAGGGGCTACCAAGTTTGTCGAAATTCAGGTGACGGGCACGCAAAGTGATGCAGACGCGCACCAAATTGCCAACACCATCGCCATTTCACCGTTAGTTAAAACCGCTTTTGCCGGCAGCGATGCCAATTGGGGCCGCCTGCTCATGGCCGCCGGACGAGCGGGTGTTGCTTTTGATCAAACAAAAATCAATTTGTGGATTGGCGTACAGCAGGCAAACGAGTTGCAGTTGGTGGCCAATGGGACCCCAACCGGCTACCAGGAAGCGGATGCAGCGGCCGTTTTTGCCGAGCCTGAGTTTAAGATTTTGTTGGATTTGGGGAGTGGGGGCGGTGGAACGGCCGTTGTTTGGACCACGGATCTCAGCCACGATTACGTTAGCATCAACGCCGACTATCGCACGTGAGCTGGATGCTATGAGAATAGTTTGAGGGTTTGGGCTACGGTCACTGCCTGTACCCGATTATGGACGCCCAACTTTCTAAATATGTTGGCCAGATGCGTCTTAACCGTTGATTTTGTAATGTACAATCGCCTGCCAATCTCTTGATTGGAACAGCCTTCTCTGGTTAAGCGCAACACCTCTAACTCGCGCTCCGTGATTGATGCAGCTACCGCTAGCAGATCGACTGACTCCTGCGGCAGAAAATCGGTAAGCGTGACCGCTTGTTGGCCTGTGGCCCGCAATATTTCCGTAATAAACTGTTTGACCTTGTTGGCAACCGACTCCGTGTGTTGTAACAAGGCAAATAAGGGGAGTAACTGCTTGGCGTGGTCGAGAAACGGCCGTACAAATCGCTCGGGAATTGCCAGACGAATCGCCTCCATAAGCACCTGTGATGCCTGGTTGAACTTGTGCTGATCATACAGCGCCCAGGCCAAAAGAACTCTCACTTGCATCGTCGGTTCATAAGAGACGGGTTGTTGCAGCAAAGCGCGTAAAGGTGGCTCAGCCAAACTGGCTTTTCCCTGCCGCAACAGCATTTCTGCACGAACCAACCGCGCCAGCGCGTGATCGCTTTCCCCAACCTCACCCAACAACCGCTCAACGGCCGTCCAATCCTCAGATGGCAAGCAAAACATCGCTTCATAGGCTGCCAAATCGGAATCCCGCCATGCGTTAGAAGGATGTTGCGTATGTAATGCGCGTGCCCCTTGCACAGTAACGCGCGCCGCCGCCGAATCGCCAGATGCCGCCTGGAGCTTACCCCGCACAATGGCCAGGCTGACGGGCATGTTGGAACTTGTCGGATTCGCATCTACTTCGGTTGCCTGTTGTAAAAGTTGCTGCGCTTGCGTTAGCTCGTCGCGAGCAATACAGATTTTGCACAGGGGGTCAAGAACAGCGCTCGCTGGCTCTGGCAATACACCACGGTGGGCCAGCACATCGGTCAACGCCTGTTGCGCGATGTTTTCGCCATTTTGCAGCTGACCGTCAAAGTAAGCGTGACTGGCACAAATCGCCCCGGCGAGCAAGATAACAAAGAGATTACCTTGCCGACGTGCTTGCTCATAGAGCGCCTGTGTTTGCGCATCTGTTTTCGGATCACGGGGCACATAATAAGGCTCGATCACTTTCAACGAGTCGATCAACTGCCAACGCGCATCCTGGCCAACTGTAAACAACGAGCGATACGGGTTGCCACGCAGGGGGCGCAACGTCGCCAGCACCTCTTGTTGTTCATGCGTCAGTTGCGCATGTGGAATGCTGCTGAGGTCATTTTCAAGACGGTTGAGAACCCGTTCAATCTCTGTCGAAGACAACGCCATACGCGCCAGCCGCAAATAGGTAAAAAGCAGTGTCTTGTGATGGCGAAAAACCGTTTCGGGCAGTTGCAAAATCCAGCGCAGCAGACGGGAATCTTCCCCATATTCAACCAAATGACGTAGAGCGACTTCTTCAATGACAACGGCCGCTTCTTCCCATGCGTCAATGGCCATCAGATGGCGCACCGCATCAGCTGAAGCATTTTGCTGAAGATACCAACTTGCCGCCCGGCGATGAAGGTCCGCGACTTTGTCAGGCTGTTGCAGTTGTAGCTGATTGTGCAGCATCTCCGCAAAGAGATCGTGATATTGATACCATGCCTGATCTTGCCCACGACTGAGAAATAAATTTTCTTGCCATAACTGCGCCAACATCTGCGCACCATCTGTTCGTCCCGTCACCGCGTCGCACAATGCGCCCGTCAGCTGCTTCAAAATCGAAGTTTGCACCAGGAAGGTTTGTACCGCTTCCGTCTGCTGGTGCAGCGCTGTTTCCAAGAAGTATTCGCGCACGTACAGGTGCGTGCCGCTAAAGGTGTCAACCTGATTTTGCTGATCTCTTTGCTTGTTGAGAACCATTGCCGCCAATTTGAGGCCAGCTACCCAACCCCCCGTGCGCTTGACAAGGCGTTCCATCTCGCTATAGGCCAGCGGCTGCTCAGCAAAATGCTGCTTCAAAAAGTCGATTCCTTCGGTTAAGGTAAAGCGCAGATCGTCCTGCTCTAATTCGGTCACAATCCCCATCGTTCGCAGTCGCCCTAGTGCCAGCGGCGGGCGTGTGCGGCTGGCAATGATAAGCTGCAATCCCACTGGCAAATGGTCAAACCAACTTTGCAAAGAGAGATGGATTTCCGGTTGTTTGATGTAGTGGAAGTTGTCTAAAACTAAGCCAATACGAGATGAGTTATTCTTTTCAAAACGCAATGAATTTGTAATCCAAACAGCTATTTCGGCAGGTTCCAGGTTCGGATGTCTTTGTAAATAGGCGAGCTGCGTTTCTCCAAACAGGGGATGAACAGCTTGCAGAGCCATGATGATGGTCATCCAAAAGCGCTTTAGCCGATCATCGTCAGCATCCAGCGTTGCCCAAGCAACCGCCAAGGTGGGATTAACTTGTCGCCATGTATTGAGCAAAGTGCTTTTACCATAGCCGCCCGGCGCAGAAATGATGGTCACTGGGGTTTGCATCTGGTCAGTCAGGCGGGTACGGGTCACTAAGTTAGGGGGGAGTGTGGTCGGCCGTATTTTGGCCTGCTGGGCGAAAGAGTCAGGAACCGCTTCCGCTAGTATGACCGTCTTGACAGAGAGGTCAAGCTGATTCCCGGCGAGGTCGGCCGCCGCTTTCTCGAGGTTGATAAGGGTTAATTGCTCCGACTTCCCCAAATATACCTTGTGTAACTTGCCATCGCGCCGCCGATAACCGTACCAATACATGCCGCCAGGTCTGCCTTCCTTACGTGCGCTGAAGCGCCCCACTTTCCCCTTAAAGAAAAACTTTTTGTTTTCTTGAAGCCACTTCTGCCAGGCAATCGTTTCAACCGCTACAAGATCCCCGTGCGCGGTGTGTAACATTCCCGTCTCAACTGTTGCTTTTCGACCCATCAAACACCTCTCCAAAAAGTTACACAGAGTAAACGAGGACTACACTATTCTGGGTAACTTTAGCCATCAATTATACCCAAATCTAAGCGATTTTTCACAATTTTTAGCCGCTTTTTTTAGGCAAAATCAACTAGCCTCCCGATAGACTGCTGTCCTTTATTTTTGTTACATTGATGGCAAATTCCGGGATCGGACTAAGGAAAGGAGGTGCTAATCGACAAATCCCACTGAACTAAAAGGAGCGGTTTGAGATTTAATGAAAATCTGATTGCTTTGTGCAATGCGCAGAAGGAGAAATTGTTGTGAGAAAAAGTAGAAGATTACTAACTATTTTGGCTATGGCGTTTGTAATAATGTTAACGGCCGTTGCCTCCGTTCAGGCTCAAGGAAATACTTTGAATCCGCACAGACCAATTCGAGTGGATGGTGGTCGAATCACGGGGATGCTGTCCGAAGATGGAGAAGTATCCATCTACAAAGGTATTCCATACGCAGCCCCGCCGGTTGACGAATTAAGATGGAAAGCGCCAGCACCCGTTGTTCGGTGGAACGGCGTAAAAGAAGCTGTAGAGTTTGGTCCTAGCTGCTGGCAGACCGATCAAACGGCACCGATTCTTTCCTGGACCGAAGAATTTTTGATTGAACTTTCTGGAGATGGCGAAGATTATTCTGAAGATTGCCTGACACTAAATGTTTGGACAAATGCAAAGGAAACCGGCAGAAGAGCCGAGAAGCTTCCAGTCATTGTCTGGATTCATGGTGGCGGCAACACCTCAGGTGGTTCATCTGTTCCTGTTTATGATGGTGAAGCCCTGGCAAGAAAAGATGTTGTTTTTGTAAGCATCAATTACAGACTTGGCATCTTTGGCTTCTTTTCACATCCAGAACTGTCTGCAGAGAATCGTGATGGCATCTCTGGGAATTATGCATACCTGGATCAAATCGCCGCCCTGGAATGGGTTCAAAGAAATATCGCTAAATTTGGTGGGGATCCCAATAACGTCACTATTGCCGGGCAATCTGCTGGTGCCGGAAATGTTGGCGCCCTCAGCGTAACTCCTTTAGCTACGGGGCTTTTCCAGAATGCTGTAACGATGAGCGGCAGCAGTCCTAACTTTGGTAGCACTTACTTAGCAGACCAGGAATTAGCCAATCAGGCACTGTATGAAGGTTACACCTTGGAAGACTTAAGAGCCGTACCAGCTGAAGAACTATGGAGTTATCAGTATCGTGGTGGTGCGCTTATTGATGGTGTCGTCTTTCCAATGAGCTTTGGTGAAGCCTATGCCACAGGCAACGTTAACCATGTCAACTTCATGACGGGTAATGTAGAAGGTGATAGCCATTTCAGAGGAACGCCGAACACGATGCCGATAGATATTTATGAGCAATATGTTCATGTCACCTATGGGGATTTGGCAGAGAAAGCGCTTGAACTATACCCTGCCCCTGAAACGGGTGATGAAGCGATTGGTGTTTACCTGGAGTTGGTTCGGGATTCAATGGCAGCCTCTTCAAATGCCTTTGCCCAAGTAAGATCATTAAGTGTTGAAAATCCAACATACGTGTATTTCTATCATCACTATATGCCTCCTGGCGACAACGAAACAGATAGCTCGCTTGTTATGCGGTTCACGCCATACGAAACGACATTGCCTGGAAGTTGGGGCGCATTCCACACCGCGGAAGTGCCATACTTCTTGAATTACTTCTCGCCGCGCAGAGTTTGGTCTGACTTGGACTATGAGATTGGCGACAATATGTCCACATACCTGGTCAACTTTGCCAAGACAGGTAATCCAAACGGCTATGAACTTCTAGCTTGGGGACCGTATAATGGGGCAATCTCTTTTATGGATTTCGGCGATTCTCTGACTACGGTACAGTTAAGCGCAGCAAAAGAAGCGTTTTGGGCTGAGCGATATGGTACGTATGGGGATAACTAACCCATTAACTAAAGTGCATGTTTATCGGGACCAGATTGGTTAATAAGAATGTGGTTTGCAGGTTTTGAATCGGTTATTCTCATTTACCTGCTTATTATAGATATAACCTTTCGGGCATAAATTTTTGGGCCGATGCAAAATATCTATATTTTGTATCGGCTCTTTTCTTTTTACCTAGGTGTAAAATAAAAGAAAAGGAATACTGACATGATAGATCTAAAAGGTAATCCGTTCTATTTGAAGGATGATGATATTCAGTGGGTGGAAAGCACCCTGGCAAGCATGACCCAAGAAGAAAAGATTGGCCAGCTTTTTTGCCTCATTCACCGGAGTGATGATGGGTGGCGCGAAGAAGCGGATGCTGTGATGAAATATAATCCTGGCGGAACCTCCTTTCGTCCAATGACAAGTGAATTCGCCTGGACTGTCGCCAACTACTATCAAGGGAAAAGCAAAATCCCTATGTTGATTCCTGCCAATCTGGAACGTGGTGGGGCTGGAATCGCTCACGAAGGCACGAACTATGCCTGTAATATGCAGGTAGCTGCCACTGGTGATCCGGAAACGGCAACCAGACAGGGGTTGATCAGTGCGAGAGAAGCGCTGGCTGTCGGCGGAAACTGGGCTTTTGCTCCTTGTGTTGATATTGATTACAACTTCCGCAGTCCAATTACAAACACGCGTACATACGGTTCGGACCCAGATACAGTAGCGCAAATGGGGATAGCCTATACACAAGCCGTGCAAAGCCTGGGGGTAGCCGCCTCACTTAAACATTTCCCAGGTGATGGTACAGACGAACGCGATCAACATCTGGTAACTACCGTTAATAATCTGTCTTGCGAAGAATGGGACAAGACCTACGGTAAGGTTTATAAAGCCTGCATCGATGCGGGTGCCCTAACTATCATGCCCGGGCATATCATGCAGCCTGAATATTCCAAAAAGCTACGCCCTGGAATCAAAGACAACGATATTATGCCTGCTACTTTGTCGCACGAGTTGCTAAACGACTTACTTAGAGAACAGCTTGGCTTTAACGGGCTGATAGTTTCTGATGCAACCACGATGGTGGGCATGCTTGTTCTGCTGCCGCGCGAAAAAGCGGTTCCACAATGTATTGCAGCGGGCTGCGACATGTTCCTTTTTGCCAGGAATCTTGAGGAAGATTATGGCTATATGATGAAGGGTATCGAAGATGGTGTGATAACCCAGCAGCGTTTAGACGAGGCAGTAACGCGCATTCTGGCACTCAAGGCGGCAATTGGTCTGCATACAAAACAAAAAGAAAGGAACCTGGTGCCATTATCAGAAGAATTATCCATTTTGAACTGCGATGAGCATAAAGAATGGACCCGGGAATGCGCTGATAGGTCAGTTACTCTAGTGAAAAGCGATGGCACCTTACCGATGAACTTGGAAAAGGGGAAGCGTGTCCTTTTTTATGTGATTGGTGATGAGATAGGTCCCCATAACCAAACTGGCGGTAACAGCACTTATTTCAAGGAAAAGCTGGAACAAGAGGGCTTTGAAGTTGAGGTCTTCTCGCCACTAGGCGGGATGGAATTACGCTTGAAACGGTATGATGAAGTCGTCAGTAGCTATGATTGGATAGTTTATTTCTGTGCTTTGATGACAAAGAGTAACCAGACAACCTTGCGTATCGAATGGGCGCCACCCTTGGGCGCAAATTGCCCGCTTTATATTGCCAGTGTGCCAACGATTTTCATCTCTATGGAAAATCCTTACCATTTGTTAGATGTGCCACGCATCAAGAATTTCATCAATGCCTATACCAACACCGAAGAAAATATTGATGCCGTCATCGAGAAGCTGATGGGCCGTTCGGAATTTAAGGGCAAAAGCCCGGTTGATGCTTTTTGTGGCAAGTGGGACACGCGCTTGTATTAGCCAAATCCTTGGGTGATGTTATGACCTCAAAATATCAAGCTGGTTTATTTGATCTCGACGGTGTTATCGTTGACACGGCGAAATATCATTATCTTGCCTGGCGAAATCTGGCCCATAAACTGGGATTTGAATTTACCGAACAAGATAACCAACGGCTTAAAGGCGTTAGCCGCATGCGCTCCCTGGAGATTCTTTTGGAAGTAGGCAATCTGGCTTTGGATGAAGCGCAGAAGACAGCATTGGCGAAACAAAAGAATGAAGAATATGTGTCCTACATCAAGCAGTTGGATCGTTCGGAGTTGTTACCCGGCGCCGAAGCCTGTTTACAGCAATTAAGAGAGAAGGGTATAAAAATCGCGCTCGGGTCGGCCAGCAAGAATGCGCCTCTGATTCTCAAGAATTTGGAGATTGAACACCTTTTTGATGCGGTGATTGATGGTAATAAAGTTGCCAAAGCCAAGCCTGATCCCGAAGTCTTTTTGCTGGGGGCGCAGGAATTGGGCGTGCCAGCCATGGACTGCGTGGTGTTTGAGGACGCTGAAGCAGGGCTGCAAGCAGCCCGAACCGCCGGCATGTTAGCTGTGGGAATTGGTCAAGCTCAGGATTTGCCCTCCGCTGACATCGTTTTTCCAGGGCTATATGCTGTGCAGCTAGATGACCTGTTTCAATTTTAGAAAAACGGGAAAATCATTTTGGCGCGAAATTCTATTCTGCTCAACGATTTTCCCGAGAACTGCCGAACGGAAACAATTCGCGGCGGCTGTTCCCGGGAAAATTTCTAATTTCCGAATTTAGTCGCGTTTAAACTTGGAGTAGTCGGGAGCAGCGTAGCGGGTTTTGCCGCCGTTGCTTACGTCCATCATTGCCTGAACTTTCATCTGCAAGCCAAACAGATTGATGAAGCCGACCGCGTCCTTCTGATCGTACACATCTTCTTTGCCGAAGGTGGCGAAATCTTCACGGTATAGGCTGTTGTCGCTGTACCGGCCAATGACGATGACATTCCCTTTGTACAGCTTAAACTTCACCCAGCCGGTGATTGTCTGCTGTGTGTCAGTGATGAACGCCTGCATGGATTCGCGCAGCGAGTGGAACCATTTGCCAAAGTAGACCAGCTCGGCATAACGCACGGCCAGCTCTTCTTTGAAGTGGCTGGTGTCCCGATCCAGGCAAAGCGATTCCAGTTCGCGGTGTGCGGCATACAAAATGGTGCCGCCAGGGGTCTCATAGACGCCGTGGGATTTCATGCCTACCAGCCGATTTTCTACCAAATCTACCCGGCCAATGCCGTGTTTGGCACCCAGATCGTTCAGCTTTTCAATGAGCTGAGCTGGAGGAAGCTGCACGTCGTTGACGGAGACGGGGACGCCTTGTTCAAAGTGAACGGTTACGATTTCGGGTTCGTCAGGGGCATTTTCTGGCGAGACGGTCCACTGGTACATGCTTTCTTCCGGCTCGTTGCGCGGGTCTTCCAGAATACCGCCCTCATGGGATAGGTGCCATAGGTTACTGTCGCGGCTGTACATGGATTTTTCGGTGTGGACAACGGGTACGTTGTGTTTTTTCGCGTAGGCAAGCGCATCTTCGCGGGAGCGGATATCCCATTCGCGCCAGGGAGCGATTACTTTAAGGGTGGGGTTAAGCGCCTTGTAGGTCAGCTCAAAACGTACCTGGTCGTTGCCTTTGCCTGTAGCACCGTGAGCGACGGCATCGGCGCCTTCGGCTTCGGCGATAGCGACCTGCCATTTGGCGATGAGCGGCCGGGCAATGGAGGTGCCAAGCAGGTATTGGCGCTCATAAATTGCGCCGGATTGCAGCATGGGGAAGAGGAAATCTTTAGCAAATTCATGCCGCAAATCTTCTACGTATACTTTGCTGGCCCCGCTGGCGAGCGCTTTTTCGCGCAGGCCATCCAGTTCCGCATCTCCCTGGCCGATATTGGCACAGAAGCAGATGACTTCACAGCCGTAATTTTCGCGTAGCCACGGAACGATAACGGATGTGTCCAGACCACCAGAATAGGCGAGCACAGCTTTATTAATTTTTGGTTTTGACATTTTTGTAACTCCTTGTTGGGTTTGAATAATTGGTAGTTCGATAACTGGCTGAGATTTGGGTTGGATGGGTTGTGGGGTAAGGTGGAGCACAACGGCCGTTTCATCACAATTTGTTAGCAATGGACAGACCTGGCAGTCGCGCCACACTTTTTCTGGAAATAAGTCCCTGCTGCTGATGCCAAAGCCCATCTTCTGGAAAAATGGCACCGCGCGGGTGAGGGCAAACAGGGTGGGCACCTGACGGTGCTTTGCCTGGCCAAGAAGCGCCTTGACGATGCTGCGGCCCCAGCCCTGCCCCTTCACTTTGTCGGACACGGCGAGCGAACGCACTTCGGCTAAAATTTCGCTGTAGTAGAGCAGGGAGACGCAGGCGACGAGTTCGTCTTCGGCGTCGATGCCTACCAGCCAATCTGGCAGGGTATCGTGGATGGATTGCGCGGTGCGTGGCAGCACATCGCCGCGCCGTACATGCTCGTTGAGCAGGGCCAGGATTTGGGGAACGTCTTGTGGGTGTGCGGGTCGAATATTCATAGTTTATTGTCACAGAGGGTACAGGCAAAAAATGTTTGAACCTCTGTCCGCTCTGTGGCTGTGTTAATCATCTTTAATGAGCCGTTTGCCCAGGCTGATGACGTCATCGATGTGGTAGCCAATCTGGCCGTAGAATTGAATGACGGCCCGATTATTTTTGCGGACCTGCAAGTTGATTTTGGGGCAGCCCAGGGCTTGCAGTTTGGCTTCCACTTCTTGCATCAGAGCAACGCCGATGCGCTGACGTTGAAAGTCGGGGGCCACGGCCAGATAGTTGATCCAGCCGCGATGCCCTTCATAGCCACCCATGACGGTGCCTGCGATACGGCCGTCTACCTCTGCCACCAAAAATAGCTCAGGATTCACCTCCATTTTGCGGGCAATATCTTTGTGCGGATCGTTCCAGGGCACGGTGAGGCCGCATGCTTGCCAAATGGCAATGACTTCTTCGCTGTCGGCAATGGCGAAGGGGCGGATGGTTAGGTCTTTCATGAGCTTTCCTCCAGGCAGGCGGCGATGGTGGCAACGGCCGTATCAATCTCTGCCCGGTTCACAATCAACGCTGGTGCCAAACGCAGCACGTTGTCACCGGCGGTGAGGATGAGCACGCCTTTGTCCCGCGCGGCAGCCATGATGGGTGCCGCCGGCTGGTTGAGCGCCACGCCGACCAATAATCCCTGGCCACGTACTTCCACAATTTCGTCGAGTTCCAGCGTTTGCAGCCGGTGCTTCAGGTAGGCGCCATTTTCCTGCACTGCTTGCAACAAGGTTGGCCGGTTCACTTTGTCGAAAACCACGTTGGCCGCGGCACAAACCAGTGGTCCCGCGGCAAAGGTGCTGCCGTGGTCGCCGGGTTTAATCACGTCGGCGACGGCTTGGGTGACCAGCGTGGCCCCGATGGGTAGACCGCCTGCCAGCGGCTTGGCCAGCGTCATGATGTCTGGCGTGACGCTGAACTGCTGATGCCCCCACAGCGTGCCGGTGCGCCCCAGGCCACACTGCACCTCGTCGAAGATGAGCAGGGCGTTGTGGGTATCACAGGCGGCGCGGAGGCCTTGCAAAAATTCGGCCGTGGCGGGGTTGACGCCGCCTTCCCCCTGAATCGGCTCCACGATGACGGCGCAGGTGTCGTCGTCGATGGCGGCCTGGGCGGCGGCCAGGTCATTGAAGGGCAGGAAGGTGAAGCCGGGGACCAGTGGGGCAAACGGTTCGCGGTATTGGGCTTTGTAGGTGGCGGAGAGTGAACCCATCGTACGGCCGTGGAAGCCGCCGCTGAAGGCGATGATGTTTATTTTGCCGTCGTGGTGCGTTTTGCCCACCTTGCGGGCGAATTTGAGCGCCGCTTCGTTGGCTTCTGCGCCGGAGTTGCAGAAGAATACTTTGTCGGCAAAGGAGTTCTCGACCAGTCTTTGGGCCAGCTGGGCCTGTGGGGCGCTGTGGAACAGGTTGCTGATGTGGGTGAGCTGGGTGGCTTGTTGCGATACGGCCGTTACCCAATCCGGGTCGCTGTGTCCCAGGGCCGTGACGGCGATGCCCGAGGTGAAATCGAGGTATTTGTTGCCATCTGTGTCAAACAAATGCATCCCCTCGCCGTGGGTAAAAACGATTTCCGGGCGGTTGTAGGTGTGCAAAACGTAATCCGCTTCTGCTTGAATAATTGTTTGTTTATCCATCCATCTACTCCTAAGATTTAGCCACAGATTTCGCAGATTACACAGATTTTTAGGCTTTAATCTGAGAAATCTGTGGATTTAATCATGCTGTGAAAATGGTGCCGGAATTGCTGAGCAGTCCGGCTAGGTTGACGATTTGGGTTTGCTGTACGCCTTGGGCGATGGTGGCCAGGGCCGCGCGCACTTTGGGCACCATGCCATCGGTGATAACTCCGCTGCTGATGAGCGTTTCGGTTTGGTCTGGGGTGAGGTGGGGTAGGATACGGCCGTCTTGCAAAACTCCGGGTACATTGGAAATAAAGGTCAATCGCTCCGCTTGCAGAGCCAGGGCCACGGCGCTGGCAGCATCGTCGGCGTTGACGTTGTAGGTGTAGCCGTCAAAGCCGAGCGAGAGCGGGGAGAGCACCACCGTGAGGCCGAGATTGGTGAACTGGCGCAGCAGTTCGGTGCGCACCTGGCTGACTTCTCCTACGTAGCCGAGATCGGCCGTGGGATGTTGCTTTTTCAGGCAGCGCAAAATCCCGCCGTCCACGCCGCTGAGGCCAATGGCATCTACGCCCGCCGCCAGCAGCGCGGTGACAATTTGCTTGTTGGTTTGGCCGCTCAGCGCCATTTGCACCACGTTGATCATCTCGCGATCGGTGACGCGCAGCCCATCCACTTTGGTCGAGTGCAGCCCCACTTTTTGCTGCAAAGACACAATGGCTCGCCCGCCACCATGCACGATGACGTGAGGAACGGCCGTTCCTGCCACATACTCCGCCAAGCCCGCCAAAAAGCCGGGATCATCCAGTTCGTTGCCACCAATTTTTAATACTTGCATCTTGTTCCTCAGTAATTACAGCAGTCCGATAATTTCTTCTAACCCGAAAACGACATTCATGTTTTGCACGGCCTGTCCTGCCGCCCCTTTCACCAAATTGTCGATGGCGGAAGTGATAACCAGCGTGTTGCCCGCCATGGTCAGGCCAATGGCGCACTTGTTGCTGTGCGTTACATGGGCCAGCGTGGCCAGTTCGCCTTCGGGCAGCAGGCAGATGAACGGTTCATTGGCGTAGAGCTTGGTGAAATACGGCCGTATCTCTTCCAGCGTTACCGGCTTGGAAAAGTTGACATAAATTGTGGAAAGAATGCCCCGTTCGACTGGCAGTAGGTGAGGGGAGAAAATCAGCTCTGGCGCGTCGGCGCGGAACCAATGCATCACCTGCTCAATTTCGGGCAGATGGCGGTGGCTGCGGCCAATTTTGTACGGCGCAAAGTTGTTGTGCACGGCCATAAAGTGGGTGCCTGGTTTGGGCGCCCGTCCTGCGCCGGAGGTGCCTGATTTGGAATCGGCAATGATGGGACCGGTGATGGGCAGGTCTGAGGTGAGCAACGGCCGTAACGGCAGCAAAATGCTCGTGGGGTAGCAGCCGGGTGTGGCGACTAACTTGGCGTCGGGCAGTTGGTCGCGGGCGTACTCGGTGAGGCCATACACGGCGTCGGCCAGGAGGTGAGGGGCGGGATGCGTTTTGTCGTACCAGGCGGTGTACGTACTTGCATCTTTCAAGCGAAAATCGGCGCTGAGGTCAATGACGGTAACATTGGCGGCGAGGGCAGTTACGGCCGTTTCTGCCGCTGCTGCATGGGGCAGGCACAAAAAAACCACATCCACCGCATCCAGGGGAGCTTCCTCACCCAGAATCAGCGGCAGATGTGGCGCTTGTGGATACACATCCGACAATAGCTGGCCCGCAAAGGATTGCGAGGTGGCAAAAAGCACCTCGACCTGCGGATGCCGCTGTAAAATAGTGACCAATTCATAGCCCGTGTAGCCTGTAGCCCCATAAATTCCTGCTTTAATCATGCTGTTCTCCATATGGCAAATTTGCAAAAAAAAACCGCCAGACTCTCGTGTAGTCTGGCGGTTCAGGTTGCGCGTGTCTTAATTTGACTCAAGCAAGCTCAATAACCAGACTATGCGTCTGGCGGCGGCGGCGAATAAAAAGAGTGGCTTGCTTGTCAATAAATGTTTTCATCGTGGCAGAAATTTAGCAGATAAATTGTGACTGTCAACCTTAATTTGGAAATTAGGTGATTTTGCCTATTCGATAAGCTGATTCTCGGCAATTTTGGCTAATTCGGCCTGGAAATGGAACCAAACTGCTGGTAGCGGGGTACAGAAATCGAGATGATTACCAGGAAATCAGGAGGAAATGATGAAGCAATTGGCTGTGTTGATGTGGGCAGGCTGTTTTCTTTTTGTGATGCTAACGGGATTGGGCTGCCGGGCAAATGATGAGGGGGTGATAGCAGGAACGGCTGAGATTGTTGCGGGGGATTTGGCAACGGCCGTTCCCGCCAACTGTCCCGTCACCCAACCGCAAGAGCCCCAGTTTGTGCCTCCAGAACCATATGCCGCAATAGCAGCCGAGGGCAGCTTTTGGTACGGAACAGAGGCATTATGGACGGATGTGCGCCGTGACGGTATGTGGTATGGGCTGCCCAAAAGCGAAGGTGGTTACGGCAATAAGCTGGCCTGGTGGCATGACGGCTACAGCATCGAGGCAGAGCCTGTGCCGGAAATCACCCTATCGGCTCGGCAGTTGGATGGAGAAGCTGTGGTGGAACCTTATATCGACGGGACCAACGCTTTTCATCCCGATTATGGGGAATTCTTGATGACCGGGATTGAACTGCCCATGTTGGGCTGCTGGGAAATCAGCGCGGCATACAAGGGCGAAAGGTTAAGTTTTGTGGTATGGATTGCCCCTTAACGGGCAGCCCCGATGGAGCTTGAATTAATCTTTTAACCGGACCACCCAATCGTAGAACTGTTCCATTTGTTGGCCAATAAATTTGAGCGTCATTTCGTCGGTGAGCTGGCCATCAACGATTTTTTCCGGCAGTTTAGGTACGGCAATTGTGGGGCGAGACAGTACGTACATGCCTAAGTGTAGACAAATTTGCCGCAAATGTTCTTGGGCCTTGGTAGCACCAAGTGCCCCTGGTGAACCACCCATCGTGGCGACGGGCTTTTTGGCCATTAGCCCCTGACGGGAAGCCCAATCGATAGCATTTTTTAATACGCCAGTGACCGAGCCATTATATTCCGGTGTGCCCAAAATTATGCCATCCGCTTGTTGAATCGCCTGGCGCAACTGCTTTACGGGTTCCGGGAAGCCCTCCTCCACTTCAATGTCGTTGTTGTAAAGGGGAATTTCATTGAGCGGGAAAAGCTCAATCTGCATATTTTCTGGGGCGACATCGCGGGCTGCTTCGAGCAGTGTCCTGGTGACGGACTTGCGTCGCAGGCTGCCAGCGATGGCTACAATTTTTACTTTTTCGTCCATGAGCTACTTAATTTTGCATGAAGGGTTTGAGGTAGAAGGATAGATAGTTCAGCGGTTTGTCACCAGCGGTGATTACGGCCGTTTCTGCCTCAGGTGTGGCTAAAACCACATCATAGATATCAATTTTGTTTTGCTGCGTGGGGCTTTGGAAACGGCCGTTGCCGTCCACAAAGTACAAGAAGAGATCTTCCCCCGGCTGCGGCAGTTCGACCGTAGCTGAGCCGCCTGCGGGCAAGATGCTGCTGGTCAATCGAGCGGAAACGTGCGCGTCTGTGGCCCCGTTTGGCCCAATGATGTCTCGCACGATGGCATCCCCCACGCTTCGGGTTGTCATACTGCTGAGCTTGGTTTGCTCATAGTGCGGCGGCAGCCCCATATGTTCCACATCGGCCACAAACCAGATTTGGATGACGCGGGTAAATTCATCCGTCAGGTTTAGTTCCTGATGCTGGATGAAGTTACCCGAGAACATGCGCTGCACCTCACCGGCCGTAATCGCGCCTTGGCCACCCGTTGTGTCCTCATGGTAAAGCTCCCCGTCGATTACGTACGTGAAGATTTCCAAGCCACGATGCGGATGCCAGCGAAAGCCATTGTGTGGCGCAATTTGGGTCATGTGGGCGGTGAGCATGCCGCTAAGCCGCTGCAGAGGACTCATGCCGCCGACAGCAAAGTGCGATTTTAACCAATGAACTGGCCGGATCGTCGGGAAGGTGTTTGCTTTGTGAAATTGCAAATCTGCGTCAATTGTTAGATTGTTGATGACGCTTTCGAACATCGTGTTCATGCAGCTTCGACCTTGAGCAAAATCTTATTCAGCGATGGATCTTGAACCAAAACACCTTCCGCTTCCGCTTGGTAGGCAACTTCATTGGCGTTCAAGCGCGCCAAAACCTGGTCCAGGGCAGATTGGTTGGGCAGCAATACCTCGTAATAGCGCAGGCCTGCGGCGTCGGCTGGCGGTGGTGGGGCACCCGCTCCGGCCCACGTGTTCAGGCCGATGTGGTGATGGTAGCCACCGGCGGATACAAATCCGGCAGCCGTGCCGTAGCGCATGACGCGCTCAAAGCCCAAGACGTTGCAGTAAAAATCTTCTGCCTCGTCCAGATTGCGCACGTGCAGGTGAATGTGGCCCATAACGGTGCCAGCATGCAGCCCTTGCCATTGCGTAGGACGACCTTGTAGTTCTTCCACCAGGCCTTGTAAGTCCAGGGGAAGGGTGTCCATTTGTAAACGGCCGTTTTGCACAGGCCATTCATCACGCCGACGATCACGGTAAATTTCAATGCCGTTACCGTCTGGATCGCCCAAATAAATCGCTTCGCTGACGCTGTGATCCGAAAATCCCTGGAACTCGGTTTCCGTTTCCACCAGATTTTTGAATGTTTTTGCCAGCTCAACGCGGCTGGGCACCAGCAGCGCAAAGTGATACAGGCCTGTTGTGCCACGCGCTACGGTTGCGCCGGGCTGCTCAACTAAATGCAGAAGCGGCCGTTCCGCCGTGCCCAAAATCGCCTCATCGCCATTTTGGCTCAGCAGCTTCAACCCGATATTGCGGGTATAAAAAGGAAGGGATCGGCCAAAATTAGCCACGGTGAGTGAAACGAGGCCGATGTGGGTTTTAGAGTGTATTGCTTCCATACTGTGTATCATAACGTTTTACCAGATGATCTCAAAAGGTCACAGAGAAAAAGTGATAAGCAGGCTGTTTGCCTGCTTATCACTTTTGTTACTCTTTATATCTTTTCAGGCAGATTATGCGGTTTCGGCTTGGGCCTGTTTTACCAGTTCCAGTTCGATTTCGATGTTGATTTTGTCGCCAACAAGAACGCCACCCGTTTCGAGGGTCTGGTTCCAGGTTAAGCCCCACTCTTTGCGGTTGAGGCTGGCGCTGGCCGAAAAACCAGCGCTTTCGGTGCCCCACGGGCTCTTGGCAACGCCAGCATATTCCACATCCAGGGCAATTTCTTTGGTGGTGTCTTTGATGGTGAGGTTGCCATAGAGACGGCCGTTGTGGGCATCAATTTGCTCTACGCGGGTGCTGACGAACTTCATGGTGGGGTAGTTTGCCACATCGAAGAAGTCAGGGGATTGCAAATGGCCATCCCGCTGTTCGTCACGGGTGCTGATGCTGCTCAGATCAACTTCAACGTTGACGGTGGTGTTGGTGGGGTTTTCCTCATCAAAGTTTACCGTGCCGCTGAACTTTTCAAAGCTGCCGCGCACTTTTGAAATCATCATGTGACGCGCCGTAAAATAAATGTGTGAATGTGAAGAATCAATTTGCCAACTCATGTGTATAATCTCCTTAAAGTTAGATAGAGTTTTGTTTTCGGGTATTTTCTAAGTTTACTTCCCGTAAGTGGACTTTAGTCCGCATTTGTGCTAGAATATTATCGGACTCGGGTCCACTTGTCAAGGGGTTAATCTGAAATTCAGAAAAAATTAATGAATGGCGTGATTTTTCCCCTTAAAATTTGTTATTAACGCTGTTTTGTATTTACAAAGTTGGCAAAATGCCTTTTACTTTAGCAGGTAAAAGAAACAGCTTTGTAGAAAGTGAATTTGGAAAAAAATGAACATGCCCGAAGAAACAATTATTTCCTTAGGAAACATCGATGAAATTGGTGGCGTCTGTCGCCAGGAGCGGCGTGACGCGGCGGCTAACCGTATGCGCATCTTGCAAACGGCCGAAAAACTGTTTGCGCAGCATGGGGTAGCCAA
Organism: Ardenticatenaceae bacterium; assembly: GCA_020634565.1. Lineage (GTDB taxonomy): Bacteria > Chloroflexota > Anaerolineae > Promineifilales > Promineifilaceae > Leptofilum. The sequence continues at coordinate 78,704 of JACKBN010000014.1, read as the reverse complement.
TGTAAATATGGCGGATATTGCTCAGGCGGCCGAAGTGGGGAAGGGAACCCTTTACCGGCGCTTTACCAACAAGGCAGAACTTTGTCTGGCCTTGATGGATACGCAGATGATTGACTTCCAAAATGGCATGATTGCGCGGATGCAGCAAATGTCGGCGCAGGGCATTGCCAAGATGGATCAGTTGGATCGGTTTATTGATGCCTTGATCTACTTTACAGATGCGCATGCCCCGTTGCTGTGTGAAGTGCAGCGGGCGGGCTTGCTGCAAGAGCAGGAGCCGGATGGGTTGGAGCTACCTCATTTTTGGCAGTACATGACGGTGAATGGTTTGCTGAAAGCGGCCGTTGCCGACGGTGAGCTGTCGAAGAATTTGGATATTGATTATTTGGCAGATGCTTTGCTAGCACCCTTGAAGGCCGACATCTTCTATTATCAACGGGAAGTGCGAGGCTTTACCTTGGAGCGGATCAGCGCAGGTTTGCGCGTCATGCTGGCTGGCTTGCGTCATTATGATGGTACTGCCCCTGTTTAATGACCCCAAAAACGGCGAATAAATTTAGAAGTCGTCTGGAGCAGGATGGGAAACGGCCGTTTCTCATCTTGCTCCTATTTTTTTGCCTTGTCGTCTTGCTGCTGTTTGTCTGGCAACCAATTGCGCCTGTTACGGCGGCACCAACCGATGTGGCCGATTTGCGTGTAGCCGAGACAGTTCCTAGCAGCCAGCCTGCCTATGGCGTCAACTTCATCAGCTGGGCCAAAGGCTTAACGCCCGTCAGCCAGACCCGTTACGACAATGGCAAAGCTACGGGAGCGACCTGGAATCGGTGGCCGCTTTATTGGTACGACATTGAGCAGTCGGACGGCAATTTCAGCTGGGCTTACCAGGATGTCGCCGTTGAAAATGATTTGGCGCAAGGTTTCCGGCTAGATGCCATTCTGTTAGGCACGCCCTCTTTTTACACCACCAGCGCCGAACCGGTTCGGCCGCTGCCCCGCCCGGTGCCGGGCCGCCCGCTAAGTATCGACGCGGTGCAAGCCGCCACGCCAATTGGGCTTTATGAGCCCGTTTTTAACGACAACTCCGATATTTTGGGCGTGGGCAAGCAGATCAACCAGGCTAATCGCTGGGCGCGTTTTGTGTATACGGCCGTCTCTCGCTACAAACCAGGTGGCGTTCTAGCTCAGGCACACGGTTGGCCAGCCGGGCAGGGCGTTACCCACTGGGAAATGTGGAACGAGCCGGACCTCAGCTCCTTTTGGGATGGCACCACGGCAGATTATGCGCGTTTGCTTAAAGTGGGATATCTGGCGGCCAAACTGGCTGATCCCAATGCTCAGATTCTGTTTGGCGGACTGGCCAATAACAGCAACAACGCCAACTTTTACAGCGACGTGATGGGCATTTATGACACGGATTCGCAGGCTACCTCCTATGCCTACTACCACGATATTTTCGCCACGCACAACTATTTGTACGCCTGGCGCTCCTGGTACCAGGTGTGGCGGGCCAGCAATACGCTGGCGGCCCGCAATCTGGAAAAACCAATCTGGCTCAATGAGTCCGGCGTGCCGGTGTGGGATGATTATCCGGGTCCGGTTTGTGAACCAACCAGCCCGTTTCGCGCCTCCATGAGCGAACAGGCGGATTTCATCATTCAGAGCGCTTTTTATGCTACCTACGCTGGTGCCGACAACATTTTCTTCTTCCAACTGTACGATGATTGCGGTAACCAACCCGGCGGCACCAACTTTACCCCAGTTACCAGCTGCACAGGCGACCCGACAATTGACCCTGGTGGTGATGCGTTTGGTTTGTTCAGCAATGTCAGCGATCCGAGTGTGTCCGGTTGTTACTGGGAGCATCCGAACGGGGGCACGCCGCGCCCCGGCTTTACGGCGTTCCAACTGCTCACAACGCATTTTACGGATGTGGAACCGTTGTGGCGGCTGCGTCCTGGCAGCAATGATCCGGTAAACGGGCCGCAGGAGTGGATTGCTTTTTACCAACCGGCTACCAAGTCCAGAATTTTGGGTTTGTGGGCACGTTTTGGTGAGGCGCAAACGGCCGTAATTCCCACCACCAACGCCAACGGTACGGCCCAACTGCTCTGGCCTGATGGCACGATGGAAACGATTACGGCCGTAAATGGCCAATTCACCGTAAACCTGCCTGCTGCCACCAACCAGAACGCCATTTGGGACCCGGCGCTGTACCCTATTGGTGGCCGTCCGGCGATTTTGATTGAGCAAGATACCTTGCCGCCAACGGTCTCCCTCAGCGGGCCAGTTGTGGCCAAGACGGAGATCGATTTAAGCTGGAGCGGCAGTGACGATGGCAGCGGCATGGCGACTTATGATCTGCTGGTGGCGGTGGACGGCGGTGCTTTTGTCCCCTGGTTGGTAGGTGAGAGTGGCGAAACGGCCGTTTATCCGTCAGAATTGGGGAGAATTTACCAATTTATGGTCGTTGGCCATGATCAGGCAGGCAACCAGGCCAACAGCAACCTCATTTCGGTGATAACTATCGAATTGACAGAAGCTGTTTATTTGCCCACGATTATGCGCTAGACAGGATAAAAGGATTTATGAGACGCAAGCGAAATATTGTTTATTCTTCCGCAGATGATGATTTTGAAGCGCGGCCGCCGGAACAACCCAAAATCGTGTCGCGCTCGCAGCCAGCTGCCCAGCAAACCATTGCCATCCAGCGTGAGAAAAAAGGGCGCGGCGGCAAGCAGGTCACAGTACTGCGTGACTTCGAGCTGACAGAAAAAGATTTAGATAAGCTGGGCAAACAGCTCAAGAAGGCGTGCGGCAGCGGGGGAACTGTCAAAGAAGGCGGCATTATCGAAATCCAGGGGGACCACCGGGACCGAATTGCGGAGCTGCTGCAAAAACAGGGATTCAAAACCAAGTTTGTGGGTGGTTGAGCTAGTTGGGTGTGGGCGTATGATGGGGTGCGTCTAGCGCCCAGTCACCATACGATTTCGGTTGAGGCTGGGCGATTTCCTCGGCCAAATAAACTTCTTCTTCGCTAAATGGCAATATCAGGCAGAAAAGTGCTCCGCCGAGCTTGCTTTCTTCTACCGTTAAACTGCCCCCGTGTGCCTCAGCCACCATTTTACAAAATGTAAGCCCCAGGCCCGCACCACGCCGTTCGCCCCCTTCTACCTGGGCAAACTTTTCAAAAATGCGTTGCCGTTCATGGGCTGGTACGCCTGGGCCACTGTCCGCGACAGTAATATGCAATTCATGATTTTGCTGGCTGATTTCCACCTGTACTTTTCCGCTTTCGGGCGTGAATTTAAGTGCATTGCTCAACAAATTGGCAAAAACGCGGCTAATCAACCCGCGATCAACCCGAATTTGGGGCAGCCGGTGTTCCTGAATCAGAGTCAGCTCTTGCTTGTTTGTGCTGGCCAGAATTTTGCTTTCATCAATTTGCTTTTGCAGAAGGGCCTGGCTGTCGGTGAGGGTTTTTTGCAGGTTGAGTGCCCCAGCTTCCAGTCGCTCTACGTCTAGCAAATCATTAATCATCTGCAAAATGTCATCCCCGGATTTTTCCAGATTGACGATGAGGCGCTTTTGCGTTTCCGTGAGCGTGCCCAAACTTTCTTTGCCCAATAGATTCATGCCGCTAAGCAGCACGGTGAGCGGGCTTTTAAGATCGTGCACGATGAGCTGGGTGAGTTCGCTGCGCAAATGCTGTTCTCGCCGTAGGGCCTCGTTGCGTTCATTGATGAGCTGGTTCAGGTAAAAAACGATGACGTACAGGATAATGAAGCTCAACGTTCCTTGGGCAATGCTGAGCGGAATTAACGAGGTGCGGTTGACGCCTATGCCTGTGTTAAGCCAGCGAAAGCCAATTTCCGCACTGACCAGTGACAATCCAGCAATGAGAATGCTACCCAAAGCGGCAAAGTAGCGGGATAGCTGTACGTCTCGGGAGGTTTGGAAGCTTTTGAGGATGGCTGAAAGCGTGACAATGAGAGCGGTGAGCACCAGGGGATGGTACATGAGCCAGCTTAGCTGCCCGGCCACGCCTAAGATCAGGCAAAGTTGGGCTTCGGCCAATAACAAAAAGACGACCGCAAGACGGCCGTTTATCATCTGCTTGCCATACCAATTTAAAACCCGGGCCCGCCTTGCTGTCCACAACAGCAGCACAACCGCCAGTATGCCTATCACCGCGGGTAAAACTGGTTCAAAGGCCAGTAAAAACGTTAAACCCTGCGGATAGCCAAAAACTAATAATCCATAGCTTAGCAGAACCAACAGCTCGGCAAGCCAAAACAGGCGACGGTAGTGAACGATGAATTTTTCCGCTTTTCCCGACCAGTCCATGGCGGAAGCGGCAAAAAAGAAGGCGCTGGCAGGTAAGCTGAGGCGTATGGACCAGACAAAGGCCGGGTTTGACGCTCCCTGGATGAGAATGTTGGGGGTTCCCAGGCTGCTAAACAGAAACAGGACAGAAAGGGTGATGAAGCCGAGGGTTAAAAAGATGGAGCGAGCGGTGGTTTTCTCACCTAAAGCGCTGTTGGCAAAGAGTGCGGCTACCAGGGCAATAAAGCTGGCAAACGCCCCAAAATAATATTGGATGAGGCGGGTATACCATGATAGACTCCAGGCGTGAATGTCTAATGCGGGAAACAAACGCAGCAAAGCCACAATGATCAGTGGGATAATAAGGAATACGGCCGTAACCGGCCTGCGCTTCATGTGGGAAATCAATTCAAACATATGAAGCCTATTTTACGCCCCTCACTGTCTATTTTGCTTACGACCTGGTGAATAAGTCGTGAAAGAATGGTACGGGAGTGCCTGGAGTTGTTATGAATCCAATCATGAAAGATGTCCCTTACAGCTTTGAAACAGAGCGGCTCACCATCCGTGGCCCTCGAGTGGGCGACGGGGTGCGGGTGCGAACGGCCGTACTCGCCTCACATGAAGAGCTGAAGCCGTGGATGCCGTGGGCGGTGGAAATTCCTAGTGAAGAAGAGTATGAGATTTTGGTGCGTGAAGGCCAAGTGCGCTATCTGGGACGGCAGGATTTTTGGCTGCTGCTTTTTCTAAAAGGCACCGAAACGCTGATTGGTGGCAGCGGGCTACATCGCCCAGATTGGAGCGTGCCCAGCTTTGAAATTGGCTATTGGTTGCACACAGAACATACCGGCCAGGGCTATATGACAGAAGCCGTGCAAGCGATTTGCCAGCTTGCCTTTACCCATCTGGATGCCCAGCGCCTTTTCATTCGCTGTGACAGCGAAAATAAAGCCAGCGCCGCCGTGGCGCGCCGCTGTGGCTTTACGTTTGAAGGCACCCATCTGCACGATTCACGCCATCACATCACCAAGGAGTTAACCAGCACTCACTTTTTCTCTCGATTGCCTCAAAAAACATAAGTTGCTGCCATTCCTTCGGCTGTTATAATCCGCCAGTTGCGGAAGAGATGGAGACACCGAACAGCAACTAACTAAATCACAAGCAAAGCCGAATTTTTCGGTGGGAGCAAAGTAGAAAAGATCATGGAAGGACGAGATTATGTGTGGCTGATCGTCATCTTGGCGATTGCTGGCTGGGCGATCTGGGTTTTGCAAAATCCAGACTTTCCTATTCGCCAGGGATTGGACTTGCAGGGTGGCCTACAAGTTTTGCTAAAGGCCGATGTGCCTGATGACGAGGAAATTGAAGCAGCGCAGCTAGATACGTCGCGCCAGATTATTGAACAGCGCGTGAACGCCCTGGGTGTGGCTGAACCATTGGTACAAACTGAAGGTGACCGCCGAATTTTGGTGGAACTGCCTGGTATTGACAACCCTGAAGAAGCGGTGGCGTTGATTCAGGAAACGGCGCTGCTGGAGTTTGTGAATACCGGCACCGTTCCGTTGGAAGAAGGCACTTGTATTCGCACCAGTTTGAATGAAGGACCCTCTCGCTGTGAAGCAGAGCTGGGCGTGGGCAATGTGCCAACGTACGAAACGGTGATGACTGGGGCTGGGCTTCAGTCGGCACAGTCGGCCTCATCAAATTTGGGGCAATATTATGTGGAATTTACCGTGCGCGCGGAAGACCGGGATTTGTTTGCCAACTTTACGAGGGAGCATCAAGGCCAGTTCTTGACCATTGTGCTGGATAAGCAAGTTATCTCCAGCCCGCAAATCAGTGCTGTGATTGAAGGGCAGGGTTCGATTACCGGCAATTTTACGCTGGAAGAAGCGCAAAAATTGGCGCTACAGCTTCGTTTTGGTAGCTTGCCTATTCCGTTGGTGATTGACAGTACGCGGCAAGTTGGGGCAACTCTGGGTGAACTCTCCGTAAGGTCTAGCGTGGAGGCGGGCGCGATTGGTGTGGCCGTCGTTCTGCTGTTTATGCTGATTTATTATCGTTTGCCGGGCTTTTTGGCGGATATTGCTCTGGTGCTGTATGCGGCCGTTAACGTGGCGGTGTTTATGGCGATGCCAGTGACTCTGACGCTGCCGGCCATTACGGGCTTTTTGCTTTCAACCGGGATGGCGGTGGATGCCAATATTCTGGTGTTTGAGCGCATGAAGGAAGAGCTGCGCGCGGGTAATTCGCTGCGCGAGGCGATCTTCACGGGTTTTGACCGGGCGTGGACCTCGATTCGTGATTCCAACATTGCGACGCTGGTAATTTGTCTGGTTTTGTGGACGTTTGGTCGCAGCTTTGGCGCGAGCGCGGTGCAGGGTTTTGCGCTGACGTTGGCCATTGGTGTGATGATCAGTATGTTTACGGCCGTAATTGTGACCCGGACGCTGGTAAGATTTGTAATGGGACAGCTTGCCAATCGCCTCGATCGCAACAGCTGGTTGCTTGGCGTGTAATGCCATCAGGTGCATGATGTTTTTATTTAATTTAGTAGAAAGACGGAAAACGTATTTTATTTTTTCTGGTGTAATCATCGGGCTGGGTATTTTGGCGATGGTTTACTCCTTCATTACGACGGGTTCGCCGTTTTTGTTGGGCGTAGATTTTCGTGGGGGTGCCCGGTTTGAGGTGCAATTTACAGAGCCGGTGACGGAAACGGCCGTTGAGGAAGTTTTTACCAACGCAGGCATCTCGAATCCCAGCATTATTGCTTTGCGCGGTGAAGATTTGCAGAATGCATGGCAAATCCGCACGGAAACCATGTCGCCAGAAGAGGCGCAGGTGATCGAGGACGCGCTAAACGATCTGGCGCCGCTGGTGCCGGACAGTACACAAGTGGAAAGTGTAAGCGGTACTGTGGCCGGTGAAGTGACCAATGCCGCTTTTATTGCGGTGCTGGTGGCGGGTTTGATCATCCTGGTTTATATCATGGTGGTGTTCCGTCAGGTGCCGAACCCGTTCCGGTATGGAGCGTGTGCGGTGGCGGCGATGTTGCATGATCTGTTTGTGATCTTTGGCGTGGCGGCTATCACCGGTATGGTGTTAGGTTGGGAAGTGGATGCGCTCTTTTTAACGGCCGTTCTCACCGTGGCTGGGTTTTCGCTGCAAGACACCATTGTGGTGTTTGACCGTATTCGCGAAAATATTAACAAACGGCCGTTGGAAAAATACGAGCGCGTTGTCAACCGTTCCATCCTGGAAACTGTGCATCGTTCTCTGGCAACCCAGCTAAATGCCATGTTCATTATGGTGGCCATTTTGCTGTTTGGTGGCGCATCCATTAAACCGTTTATTGCCGTTCTTTTTATTGGTTTGCTTAGCGGAACGTACAGCTCGATTTTTACGGCCGTTCCCCTGTTGGTAGCCTGGGAAAAGAACGAAATACCCTTCTTGAAAGCGTAAAGGCGTGCGAAAGTACTGGTTTGTGCTGTTAATGCTGGTTGGCAGCCTGATTGCCGCGTGCAATGAGGCTGCCGTTGAACAAACGCCACTAGCAGATTTGCCAGTGCCCACATCGCCTGCGATCCCGCCTACTTTTACCCCTTTACCTCCGGGCAGCGAAATTAATGCGATTCCTGTGGTCACTGTGACCCAGGAACCGCTGCCCACGCAGGTCACCAGCACACCGATTCCCTTCGGCGCCAATGTGGTGGAACTGCGCCTGACCATTCCCAGTTTGGGTCTAGATCGTCGTTTGCAGGGCAGCGTAAACAGCCAGATTATCCTGGTGGATGAGAGCAACGGCTTTTCGGTACAGCGAGATAATCAGGCCAGCGTTTTGCTGGATTTGCAGCAAGTGCTGCCAGAACTGGTGGTGGCTGAGGTGCCGGAGGGATGCGAAACGTGTGTCTACGTTAGCTATAGTTTGCCTTTTTCCGGCGTTGAAGATGAGGGCTGGCTGCGCGATCCGGTGCTGCTGGCCAGCCTGGAGAATTATTTCACCATCACGCTTGGTCCGCATTTCCCGCCAGGAGCCGTGCTGGGTTTGCGGCGCAGTGCCTCACCCTATGCTCCCGCCCATTCTTTAGCCATGATGGAAGACGGCCGTTTATACCGTTGGTTGGCCAATGAAGGAGAAGTGTCAGAGGCAACCGCTGCTTCTCAGTCGCTCATTGATGCCCTGAATGCCGTTAATCCGGCAGCCTTGGCCCAGCAGTACGCCGCCCCGTGTGCCGGTTCTCCGCTGGAATCGCTGCTGCTGGCGGGCCGGGATGGCCAGCGCCTCATTGCCCTGGTTTGCCCCGAATTTTCGCTGTCGTCGGATTTGCAGCCGCTGTATGTGGAAATGGATGCGGCGCTGAATGAGATGCTGGACAGCAGCGAAGCGACGTTGCCCCGACCGCCAGCCGGGTTTCCGCTGGATGCGGTGCTGGATTATCAGCGGATTGATGGGGCGCAGCTAACAATTTATCTGGATAATACGGCCGTTGCAACCGCAGGTGGCAGCAGTGAGCCGATTTCTACAACCCTGGCCAGCAGCCAGGTGGTGAGCCTGACAACAAATATCTTGTCTAGCGGCAGTTTGCGTACCGGCCTGACCACCTTTTTGGATGGCGAATCTGGCGATGCCACCGCGACGCCGCGCTCCGTTTTGCTGGTGCGCGGGCCGGGCGGTGTTTATGATGCCCAATGGTTCAACACGGCTGATGCAGAGGTTTTGGTTGAGCTGAACAACTTGCTGAACCAGATTTTGGCGGGCGATACGGCCGTTACCCCTGGCACACCGCAAGCCACGCCAGAAGAAACAGTTGCGGCCACCGAAGCTGCAACCACGGCCACCCCAACTGTTCCCCCCGATAACAACTAATCTTTTTGGGAGCTTATAACATGCAAGCAGTATTTTGTGAAAATAAGCGCCTCACGCTTTGTGAGAACTATCCTGACCCCATCCCGGAGCCGGATGAAGCCTTGGTCCGGGTGACTTTGGCGGGCATTTGCGCCACCGATTTGGAAATCGTGAAAGGGTATGTACCTCGGTTTTCTGGCGTTTTGGGCCATGAATTTGTGGGCGTGGTAGAGGCGGCTGAAGATAAATCCTGGATTGGCAAGCGTGTGGTTGCCAGCATAAATATCGGCTGCGGGTCGTGCAGCTACTGCTTGCATGACGAACCAGAACATTGTCCCAATCGCCGTGCGCTGGGCATTCATAATAAAGACGGTGTGTTTGCTGAATGTATAACGCTGCCGCTGCGCAACCTGTTGGAAGTCCCTGATTCGATATCTGACGAACAGGCTGTTTTTACGGAGCCACTGGCGGCGGCCCTGCGTATTCGGGAGCAGGTGAAGATACGGCCGTCGCAAAAAACGGCCGTCGTTGGCCCTGGGCGCTTGGGGCTGTTGGTGGCTCAGGTGCTGCAACTGGCGGGCGGTGAAGTGACGGTGCTGGGTCGTCGGCGGGAATCGCTAACATTGCCAGCTTCCTGGGGTATGGCCACCGGCCTTACCACCGACTTTGCGAACAGCAGTTTTGACCTCGTCGTAGAGGTGACGGGCAATAATGCCGGATTTAAACAGGCGCTGCGTCTGGTTCGCCCGCTGGGAACTATCGTTTTAAAGAGCACCTTCTCCGATAAAAACAATCTGGATATGACCAAAGTGGTTGTTGATGAAATTAAGGTTGTGGGTTCTCGCTGCGGTCCCTTTGCTCCTGCGTTGCGCCTTTTGGCTCGCAACGGAGTCCATACTGAACCAATGATCGATGCGGAATACCCTCTGGCTGATGGATTGGCTGCTTTGGAACATGCTGCTCGCCCCGGTGTGCTGAAAGTTTTTATACGGCCGTAATTCATCTATCCCTATTTCCCACTATTTTAACTTGACATAGTCATCGCTTGGGTTAAAATTAGAACATATGAGCGATAACTGGATTCGAGCAAGTGAAATAGGTGATTATTTGTACTGTCGGCGCAGCTGGTGGCTGAAACGTAGCCGGGGTATTGCTTCGCAGAACGTGCGGGAACTGGCGCAGGGCAGTCAATATCATCAAGCGCATGGGCAACGCGTGCAGCAGTCGATCTGGCTGCGGCGGGCGGCTTATGTGCTCATTTTTATTGTGGTGGCGCTGGCCACGTACTCGCTAATGGGTGGCTAACGAGATGCTTTGGGGAGGTTATGCCTTAGGAATTGGCTTTGCGCTGTTGGCCGTGGCGCTGCTGCTTTGGTGGCGCAGTGGGGTATTGGCGGAGCAATCTGGCTTGCCAGACGGCCGTATCCTTTACACCGACGCGGGCAGCGCCTGGATGACCAATGACGAACCGCTTTACGATCCGCAGCTGCGCCTGGTGGGCAAGCCCGATTATTTGGTTGAGGAAGCAAACGGCAGCATTATCCCGGTGGAACTCAAGTCGGGTAAAGCGCCGGCGGAGCCGTGGGAGAGCCATCTTTACCAGCTGGCGGCGTACTGTTGGTTGGTGGAGCGGGAATATGGCATACGGCCGTCTCACGGCATCATCCAGTACAAAGACCGCGCCTTTGCGGTGGATTACACCGATGAATTGCGCGAGGATTTGCTCGATTTGCTGACGGAAATGCGTGAAGATTTGTACGAAGTTGAAGTAGATCGGGATCACAACGATTGGAACCGATGTGCCCACTGTGGCGTTGCCTCAGCCTGTACCCAACGGTTAGGGTAAGAGCCACGGCCTATGTTTGCCAAGGAGTTTGCATGAACAAAACATTTAAACCCGAAGGTTACGCGTCTCTTTCACCCTACCTTGTGGTGGATGGCGCGCAAAAATTGATCGACTTTTTGCTGGCGACATTTGGGGCCAAGGTCACCCGGCGCTTTGATAATGAGGATGGCAGCTTGATGCATGGCGAGGTAATGATTGATGATACGGTTGTCATGCTGAGTGACGCCAGCGAGAGTTATCCTGCTTTTCCCGTTTGGCTGCACGTTTACGTGCCGGATGTCGCGGCCACTTATGCGAAGGCCCTGGCGGCGGGTGGCATTTCTGTGCAGGAGCCGGTCAAAAAAGACGATCCCGATCTGCGTGCAGGCGTGCAAGATCCGACCGGTAATACGTGGTGGCTGGCTACGCAGGTTGAGTAGACGGCCGTTCATTATCAGCACGTTCCCTTAATTTTGGTGCGGTAAACTACAAAATCCCTCTTGATGTCGCTATAATAGACTCCGTTCTGTAACAAACGCGCTATAAGACCCGCAAAAAGCTGTCTTTTGCTTATTGTGCCGTCCTTGGCGTTCATTTTTGGAGGTTTTTTTGACAGCGATACAACGCGCCAAAGGAATGCAAGATGTATTGCCCGAAGAGCGCCGCTATTGGGATTTGATCATTAGCAAGGCAACGGAGCTGGCCCGCCTGTACGGATTCCAGCGCATTGACTTGCCAATTTTAGAGTACACGGAACTGTACCAGCGCGGCGTGGGTGAAGCTTCTGACTTTTTTGTGCAAAAAGAGATGTACACATTGGAAGAGTCTGAGGATGTAATGCTGACGATGCGGCCCGAGTTTACGGCCGGGTTTATGCGCGCCTACATTCAAAACGGGATGAGCAGCTGGCCGCAGCCAGTCAAGCTGTATACCATCGGCCCTGCCTTTCGTCGAGAGCGGCAGCAGGCCGGTCGGTATCGCCAGCACAGTCAGTTTAACTGCGAAATTCTGGGCGAGACGGACCCGGCGGCCGATGTTGAAGTGATGCTGCTGGCGATGAATTTATATCGGACCTTGGGTTATCAGGGGCTGACCTTCCAGCTAAACAGCACTGGCTGTCCCGTTTGTAAACCCGCTTACGTGGAAAAGCTCACCGCCTATTTGCAGCAGCACATGGATAAGCTGGCCGACATTGACAAAGAGCGCATCCAGCGCAATCCGCTGCGGGTTTTGGACAGCAAAGAGCCGGGCATGGATGAACTGCTGGCAGGTGCGCCGCACATTGTGGATCATCTGTGTGATGATTGTGAAGCGCACTTTGCCGATTTACGCGGCATGTTGGATGCCCTGGACCAAAGCTACAGTATCAACTTCCGGCTGGTGCGCGGCATTGATTATTACACCAAAACGGTGTTTGAAGTGTGGGCTGAGGGCATTGGGGCGCAAGCGGCCGTTTGTGGCGGCGGTCGGTATGATGGGTTGGCCGAGGACATTGGTGGCCCGCCGACCCCCGGTGTGGGCTTTGGCAGCGGCATCGAGCGCATTGTGCTGGGCATGCAAGAAGCGGGCATCGAACCGCCAGCGGCAGAGCAGCCCACGGTGCTGGTGGCCCATTTTGGCGGCGCTACAAAAGAAGCGGCCGTTCAGCTAACCTTCCAGCTGCGTTCGGCAGGCATTGGTACCCGGCTGGCTTTCGCTCGTGACCGGCGCAGCATGAAGAGCCAGATGCGCGAAGCTAACAAGCATGACATTCAAACCGTGCTCATTTTGGGCGATTCGGAGTTGGAGCAGCAGTCGGTGATGGTACGGCCGTTAGATGGCGGCGAACAGAAGCTGGTCAAACTCACAGACGTCGTTGCTGAGCTGCAAAAATAGATGAACCACGTTGGTATTCTCCACCACCCGAAGGTTGCCGAGTCGCAGCCGCTCGCGGCAGAAATTGAGGCCTGGCTGGTCTCGCAGCAAATTTCCACCTGGCAGGCGTCCTCATACGATGATGTGCGGCTGTCTGAACTTGTGGCGGGCAGTGACCTGCTGGTAGTGTTAGGCGGAGATGGCTCGCTGCTGCGAGCCGCGCGCTACGCTTCCGTTTGTGACATCCCCATTTTTGGCATCAATCTGGGCCGGGTTGGCTTTTTAAGCGAGGCCCAGCCCGATAACTGGCCAGAGAAGCTCACTCGCGTACTCACTGGTGATTTCTGGACGGAAAATCGTATGATGCTGTCGGCAAGGATTCGGCGAAACGGCCGTATCCTCCATACCTTTTCTGTGCTCAACGATGTGGTAGTCGGGCGCGGTCGTCAGGCGCGGGTGGTGCGCTTTCAACTTCATGTGGACGAAGATCTCATCACCAACTACACGGCCGATGCGCTGATTGTGGCCACCCCGACCGGCTCGACGGCTTATTCAATGGCTGCGGGCGGCCCGTTGCTGCCGCCGCAGCTGCCCAACTTTGTGGTGGTTCCCGTGGCGCCCCATCTTACCTTTGACCGGGCCATCATCTTTCATGAGCAGGCAGAAATTGCCATTACGGTGCACATGGATCACCGCGCCTACCTCACGCCAGACGGTACGGATGGTATTTTGTTGGAAGATAAAGATGTGGTGCTGATTACCCGGGCTGAAGAAAGCTGCAAGTTTGCGCGCGTAGAAAGTTCTGGTTATTTTTACCGGCGGCTCATGGGGCGGCTGGGCTATACGCGTTAAGATAAACATTGGCATGTATTTCTTGAGGAATACATGATGATTCGTTAGGATATTTTTTATGGATGTACAAGATCCCCGACTGCGCACTTTGCTGCGTCAGGCCGATAAGGTGGCCAGGGCAGGCAAGCGGGCCGCAGCGGAACAGCTTTACCGGCAGCTGCTGGAGGAAGGTCCAGATGTGGCCGAGGCGTGGTATGGCCTGGGCCAGGTGCTGTATGACCCTGCCGAACAGAAGGATGCGTATCAAAAAGCGCTGTCTCTGAAGCCTGATTATGCAGCAGCAGCGCGTGCCCTGGCTGAATTGCAGGGTGAACCCATCCCCGAATGGGCCGTCGCGCCAGAGCCAGAACCGGAAGAAGAGGAAACGCCGGAAGTTGTAGAACCGGAGCCTTTGCCAGAGCCAACGGCCGTTCCCGACGACACAGCTCAAGAATACGACCTCGTTTGTTACCGGCATCCCAATCGGACCACATCGCTGCGCTGCTACAACTGCGGCAAGCCCATTTGCAGCAGCTGCGCCGTTAAAACGCCGGTAGGCTACAGCTGCCCGGATTGCATTCGGGAAAAAGAGGATTTATTTTTCAATGCCAAACCGCTGGATTATGTGATTGCTCCGGCAATTGGCCTGGTTCTTAGCCTGATTACCGGGTATCTGGTAGTGCGTTTTACGTTGGGCGGCAGCTTCTTTTTGCTGTTTCTTATGCTTTTTGTGGGTGGTTTGGTTGGCCGATTTATTGGGCAATTTAGCAAGCAGGCCATTGGCAGGCGGCGCGGCCGTTATTTGCCCCAGGCGATGGCTGCTGTTTTGATTTTGGGCACCGTCGTTTGGCTGCTGCCGATTCTTTTGCTGGCTGGCTTTGGCAGTATTGGCGCCTTTTTTGGTCCGGGGATTTATTTGTTTGCGGCGGTAGGTGCCTTATATTCTTACATGAAGTAGCTAGTGACTGGCGATAAGCGCCACTTGAAAAATATGTTAACAGAACTCTACATTCGTAATTTTGCCATTATTGATGAGCTGCGGCTGAAGTTTCACGATGGTTTCAATGTGTTAACCGGTGAAACTGGCGCGGGTAAATCGATTATTCTGGATGCCGTGACGCTGATGTTGGGCGGGCGCGCGGACACTACTTTTGTGCGGGCTGGCGCTGGCGAGGCATATGTGGAGGCTACCTTTACCCTGTCTGAAGCGCTCAAGAAGGTGGTGGAGCCGATTCTGGAGGCAGAAGGATTGGATGAGGAGCACGGAGATGAGGTGCTGTTATCGCGGGAGCTAAGGCTGAACGGCCGTAACATTTGTCGTGTGAACGGCCGTACCGTCAATCTGTCCGTTTTGCGGGATGTTGCCGAACCGTTGATCGATATTCATGGACAGGGGGAGCATCTTTCCTTGCTGCACCCGCGTTCTCATTTGCCGCTGCTGGATTCCTACGCTGGCGTGCAAACAGAGCGCGCCGTTTTGGGCGTGGAGATTGCTGCCTTGATGGAAGTGCAGCACGAACTGGCCGACCTGCGCCAAAATGAGCGCATCCTGGCCCAGCGGGCCGATATGCTGCGCTTCCAAATCGAGGAGATTACGGCGGCTCGTCTGGAAGAGGATGAGGAAGAAGAGCTGCGCGCTGAGCGCACCCGTCTGGCCAACTCAGAGCAGCTCATGCGCTCTGCCTCTGAAGCGGTGAATTTGCTTACGGGCATGGATGATGAGTCGCAGGCTGTGGCCGACATGTTGGGCCAGGTAGAGCGGTCGTTGGTGCAACTTACTCGCTATGACGAGACGCAGGGGCCGCTGCTGGAGCGCTTGCAGGGGCTCATTTACCAGCTCAGTGAAGTTTCCTCGGAACTGCAAAGTTACCTGGATGAAGTGGAATACAATCCCAAGCGGCTCGATTTTGTCGAGGAGCGCCTGGAGCTGATTAACCTGCTTAAGCGCAAATATGGCGAGGACATTCCCACGATTCTGGCCCTGCGCGACCGGGCGAAACAAGATCTGTCTCGCATTGAAAACAGCGAGGTGCGTACGGCCGAATTGGTGGAGGCAGAAGAAAAATATCTGCGGCGCTGCGGGGAGATGGCTCTGGCGCTGTCTAAAAAGCGGCAAGCGGCGGCTGAGAAGTTGGCAACGGCCGTTGTGGAGCAGCTTGCCGATTTGCAGATGGATGGGGCCAAATTTGAAGTGCAGTTTGAGCGCACGCCACAGGCTGATGGTCTGTACGTTGAAGGCGAGCGTCTGGCCTTTGACAAAACCGGCTTTGATACCGCCGAATTTCTCATTTCGACCAATCCGGGCGAGCCGTTGAAGCCAATGGTTAAAGTCGCCAGCGGCGGCGAAACGGCGCGGCTCATGCTGGCGCTAAAAACGGCGTTGGCCCAAGTGGACAAAACGCCAACCCTTATCTTCGATGAAATTGATCAGGGAATCGGTGGCCGCGTGGGTGATGTGGTGGGCCGCAAACTGTGGGGCTTAACAGCCATTGCCCATCATCAGGTCATCGTTGTGACCCATTTGCCCCAGCTGGCAGGTTATGGCGACGTGCATTTTCACGTGAGCAAGGCCCAAGCTGACGGGGGCCGTACCACCACTCGCATCCAATCGCTGGATGGCGACGGCCGTATTCAGGAACTTGCGGCCATGCTGGGCACGCAGGGGGAACATGCTCGCGGCGGTGCCGAATCGATTTTGGCGCTGGCAAATGGCACAAAAACGGCCGTAAAAGCCAAGTAGTTTACCCTTCTAACTTCTCCAAAATCATTTTTTTCATCCCCCATTCTAAAAGTCTAGGGAAGAGATGGCCCGCGCCTCCCATGAGTTTGTTTTGCGCGCCGGGAATCAGGCGCGTTTTGCCTGCCTGTTCGGCGCGGAAGATGGCGGCGGCGAGGGTTTCAGGAGGCATACGGCCGTCTTCCCGGCTGTTGTCTGGGCTGTAGCGGCGGGCATGGGCGGTGCGCACCGGGCCGGGAAAAACGGTGAGGCAGTGGCCGCCTGCCCAGGCGGCGCGCAGGCTGCGGGCGTAATTGGCCAGGCCATCTTTGCTGGCTGCGTAAACCGCCGCTCCTGGATAGCTGGCAAAGTAAGACAGCGACGATAGAAAGACAAAGCTGGCGTCTGGCGTGAGCCAGTTTTGCCGGAAGAGCTCGGTCGTGAGCCAGAGGGGGGCGTGCAGATTTAGGTGGAGAACGGTCGTTTGCCGGGCCAGGGGAATCGCCTCAAAGTGGCCTACTGCACTGATGCCAGCATTGTGGATGACGCAGTTGAATGGCGCGTGTACTGCCAGTTGTGACAGGATAGCGTCCAATTCATCGCGGCGGCTTAAATCGCCAAGGATGAAGCTGGCACTGCCCCCATCGGCTTCAATTTGTGCGGCTGTCTCCCTGGCTTTCTCACCATCAACATCCAGCCCGACGATGCGGTAGCCCGCCTGGGCATAGCGTAGCGCCAGAGCGCGACCAATGCCGTCGGCTGCGCCGGTGATGAGGCAGGTAGGTTGTTCATTTTGACGTTGGGGCTGGCTGGTTAGCTGCGGTGCTCTTTTTTGCAAGAGGGGATCGAGCAGGAAACGGCCGTTACGTCCGCCAAAGCGCAGCAGTTTATTGCCAAAGCCCAGGGTGACGGACGGCCGTTTGCTGATAATTGCGTTGCTAATTTGGTGGGCCACTTTTTCCGCCGAAGGAAACTTTTCCCAATTCATCTGCGCCTGGGTCAGACCGATTTTTTGGTGCATTCCCGTGTGGGTGGCACCGGGGCGGATGGTTTGCACCGTTACCTGCCCCCGCCACTCTACACGCAAGCTGCGGGCAAATCCTTCCAAAGCCATTTTGCTGGCACCATAGACGGCGTATTCTGGGGCGGGAACGGCCGTTGCCACCGAACTGATGAAGACCACCTGTCCTTTTGCCTGCCGCAGCCAGGGGAACAGGCGGTGGGTCAGGCTGATCGGGCTGTGTAAATTAACGGTAAGCAGCGCATCAATCTGGTCGAGCGGCTGCTCTGCCAGCGACCCGTAATAGCCGGTTCCGGCATTGTGGATAAGCAGGTCGAGCGTTTGAATGCCGGCTTCTTGCAGCCAGTGGGCAACGGTTTCCGCAGCGTCTGATTGGGCCAGATCTGCCTGGCAGTAGGTTGTAGGGGTAAAAATGGGGTCGTTGAGTTGGGCGAACGGCCGTCTGCCCACTAAAATCAGCTGATGATCGGCCGTGTCATACAGTCGAGCCAGCGCCAGACCAATACCATCCGTGGCCCCCGTGATAAGAATTGTTGCCAAGGGTTGCTCCTCTTCAAGAAATAAAAGCCTCCCATCCAGTTGATTTTAAGAAAATCGGCGATGGGAGGCTGAATTTTAGAGGAAATTATTCATTTTGCAGGTCGGGTTCTGGGGGCACGCTGATGATTGTTTTGCCTTGCAAATAATCAATGGCGGCTTGAAGCTGCGTATCCTCAAACTCACCGCCATCTTCGACCTCTGGCAGGGGGATGAAGTAATCTGGCGTCAGGCCAACCTGGTCGATGGAAGATTCTTCGGGCGTTAGCCATTCGGCGATTGTTACGCGCACGCCGCCGTCATTGGAGAGGGTGTGCCAGGTTTGCACCGTGCCCTTGCCAAAGGAGACCTGGCCGATGATGATTCCGCGTCCCCGGTCTTGAATGGCTCCGGCCAGCACTTCTGAGGCGCTGGCGCTGCCTTCGTCAACCAGCACCACCATGGGAATGTCTTGGGCGAGACCGTCATTGTCTACTTCAAACGGCCGTTTATCGCCATCGCCAAACCGTTCTACCAGTACCAAACCTTCGTCCAAAAACTGATTGGCAATGTCTACCGTGGTGTCTAGCGCTCCACCCGGATTACGACGTAGGTCCAGGATCAGGCCTGTGGGGTTTTCGGCTAAAAGCTCAGGCAGTAAATCAGCCAGCTCTTCGTCGGTGTTGTTGCCAAAGCGGCTCAGGCGCACGTAGGCAATGCCTTCTTCTAGCACTTCACCGCGCACGGTAGCCAGTTTGATCACATCTCGTACGATATCAACATTCAAAAGTTCTCCATCGCGCTCGATGACCAGGCTCACGGTGGTGCCTGCCGGGCCGCGTACCAGAGCAGCCGCTTCGGTGACGTCCATGCCGGTGAGGGCCACGCCGTCTGCTTCGCGCAAAATATCGCCTGGCTGGATGCCCGCTTCCTGTGCGGGTGAGCCATCAATTGGGGTCACGACCGTGATGGCGCCATCCACATCTTCAACTTCAGCGCCAATGCCCTGAAATTCACCATCCATAGATTCTTGGGCTGCCTGTTGATCCTGAGGTGAAAGGTAGCGGGTATGCGGATCGCCCAAAGTGGCCAGCATGCCGTCTATGGCGCCTTCCACTAAAGCGACATTATCTACCGGTTGGCGCAGGTATTGATCATGAATGAGGTTCCACACTTCCCAGAAGGGTTCAAACTCATCATCGGCGGCAACGGCCGTTTGCGGGCCGAAAACCTGGTAAGGGGCGTTGGGAGCCTGTCCTAACACATAGCCTGCAGCAAAAATAATAAATGCGCCCACACCAATAAAGAGGGCGCTCACAAAGTTGGTGCCTGTACGAGAATTCATGCAAATGCTCCATAAAATTAGGTTCGTCTACGCTTAATTATAAGATCATTTATTAAGATTATGTTGACGTAGGTTTAACAGTGCCTGAACGGTTAACGGCCGTTGTTTCTACGGTTGGTGACCACCTGGCTGTTTGATACAATATGAGCATGTCTAACCAGCGTATTCGCACAATCTATACGATTTCATTGGTCCTACTGGATGCGCTCATGGTGGCTGTTTCCTTTGTGCTGGCTTACCAATTACGGGCGATGATTGATTGGCCAGAGCCATTGGCCGCCAATGTCCCCTTAACGTCGTACTCTGGTTTGTTGTTGGTTCAGGTTATTTCCGTCATTGTTGCCCTGTTCTTCTACCGGTTATATTACATTCCCCGAGCCGTGTCTCGTGTGGATCAGCTGTATTATGTGTTTGCGGCCGTTTCTATTGGTACCCTCGTTGCTGTAGCTATCTCCACTTTCTTGTTCAAAAACGATCGAGTCATTCTGGATTATCCCCGGGCGATGATTATTTACGCCTGGCTGTTGACCATCGTTTTGCTGCTTTTGGGCCGTATGGCACATCAGCTGCTGCGAACAGCGCTGCGTAATCGGGGCTGGGGTAAAGATCGGGTTATTGTGGTCGGCACCGGGGACATGGCTCAGGTTGTTATCCAGCGCATTTTACGTTCGCCATATCTGGGCTACGAGTTGTTAGGTGTGGTCAATGGGGAGGCAAACGGCCGTGATTTTGAAGGCGTGCCTGTTTTGGGAACGCCAGAAGATTTGCCCCATTTGATTGAGTCGCTGGGTCTGGATGAAGTGATTATTGCCATGCCGGAAAAAGGGCATCGCGAAACGGTTCACGTTATCTCTTACTGCGAACGTGGCCGCGTCTCCATCAAGATTTTCCCCGATGTGTTCCAATTTGTGACCTCACAGGCCAGCATTGATGAGTTGGGTGGCTTGCCGCTGCTTTCTGTGCGGGATTATGCTTTGCGCGGCTATTTGCTGATTTTTAAGCGTCTGTTGGACGTGATGGGCTCGGCATTTGGCCTGGTGATTCTTTCGCCACTCATGCTGCTAATTGCGGTGGCCATTAAGCTGGAGTCGCCTGGGCCGGTTTTCTTTGTGCAGGAACGCATGGGGCTGGATGCCAAGCCGTTCCGCATGATTAA
The DNA here is from genome assembly GCA_020634565.1 of Ardenticatenaceae bacterium. Taxonomy (GTDB): domain Bacteria; phylum Chloroflexota; class Anaerolineae; order Promineifilales; family Promineifilaceae; genus Leptofilum. Next base: position 58,268 of record JACKBN010000014.1, on the reverse strand, counting down.
ATTTCGTTCAATGCGTCGGGATGCCGAGCGTAATGGTCCAGGTTGGACCACGGATAACGATCCTCGCCAGACGCGGCTGGGTACGTTTATCCGCAAAATTGAGGCAGATGAGCTACCAAACCTCATTAATGTGCTTCTGGGCGAGATGAGCTTGGTCGGCCCACGCCCTGAGCAAGCGCATTATGTGGAACAGTTCCGCCAGACGGTGCCGCGTTACATGGATCGTCATCAAGAGAAGGGTGGTATGACTGGCTGGGCGCAGGTCAATGGATTGCGCGGTGATACATCCATTGCTGAGCGTACCAAATACGATTTGTGGTACATGGAAAACTGGTCTATTTTGCTCGATATCAAGATTATTCTGCGTACTTTTTGGCAGATAGTGGAACGTAAAAGCCGCAAGGAACCATTGCCTGAACCATTGCAGGAAATACGGCCGTCTGAAACCTCATCTGCTACCTCTCAAGATTGATTGCCTTGCCTGGGCAATTTCGTTAGCACTCTCCTGTTTGATCTAACATTGTTCTTATTTGACGCTCTCCTAGCGGCATGTTATGATATTTGAAGCACCCCTTTAGCACTCAATAAATGCGAGTGCTAAAACGAATAATTTGAAAGAAAAATGAGACTAGGGCTGGCACGTTGCATCACTAGTCTCATTGTCCGTCAAGGCACAACATGTTTGAAACATTAACCGAACGACAAGAAAAGATTTTGGGCCTGGTTGTGCGCAATTATGTTGAAACAGGGCAGCCGGTTGGCTCGAAAACGCTGGTTGAACAGTACGATTTAGACGTTAGTTCAGCGACCGTGCGCAATGAACTGGCCGCCCTGGATGAAATGGGCTATCTGGTGCAGCTTCACACCTCTGCCGGGCGTATTCCTACCGAGGTGGGCTACCGTTATTTTGTGCAGAAGCTATTGGGTGAATTCCGCCTGCCGCTGCACGAGCAGCAGATGATTCGGCACCAATTTCACCAGGCACGTCTGGACCTGGACCAGTGGATGCGCTTGGCGGCGGCTATTTTGGCCCGCACCTCATTGGGTGCCAGCTTTGTGACGGCGCCGCGCCCCCGGTCAAATCGCTTTAAGCATCTCCAGCTTATCTCTACCCAGGGACGGCTGGTTTTGATGATCCTGGTGCTGTACGGTGGCGAAGTTAAGCAGCAGATGTTGACTTTGGCAGAGCCGATTTCCCAGGCGCGGTTAAGTGCAGCGGCGGACCGGATGAATGCTTTGTTGGTGGACGCCAACTATGAAGAAGCGGTTGCTCGTTTGGGGCATCTGGATGATCTGGAATCTGACGTGGCGAAGCTGACGCTAGATATTTTGCGCCGTACAGACAATCGCACCATCACGGATATTTACCGTGATGGCTTGATGAACATTGTGGACGACGCGGGCACCCGGCAGGCGGTACGTGTTTTGGAAGAGCGCACGTTGTTGGCCAATGTGCTGGCTGAGACGCAAACGTCGCAAGAAGGGGTGCAGGTAGTGATTGGTGGAGACGGCCGTTGGGAAGAGCTGAAAGATTGCTCTATCATTTTGTCCCGATACGGTGTTGCTGACCAGTTTAGCGGTACGGTAGCGGTGATTGGCCCGACGCGCATGTCATACGGCCGTAACGTGGCTGCCGTGCAATATGTAGCTAACCTGATGAGCGGCTTTGTCTACGATTACTATTTGGAAGACCCGGAACGAAAAGAATCTGTTTAATGAGGTAAGTGTAAGTGAGCGAAGAAAAAATGGCTGAAGAAACGCAGGAAAATGTAACAGAAGCTGAAGCCACAGCAAATGGGCAAGAAGCAGAAAAAGAAAATAGTGAAGCAGCTGCGCCCCAAAGTTTAGAGGAACAGTTGGCTGCTGCTCAGGCTGAGGCCGAAGATTATAAAGATCGCTGGATGCGCAGCCAGGCTGAATTTGCCAACGCGCGTAAACGCATGGAAAAGCAGCGTTTGGATACTTATAGCAACGCTACGGCCAATGTGATTGATAAGCTGCTGCCCATTGTGGATGATTTTGAGCGCGCCATGGAAAATCTGCCAGCGGAGATTAGCGAAAATAGCTGGTTAGAAGGCATTCAACTGGTGCAGCGCAAGCTCGTGGCTACCCTGGATAATTTTAATGTAACAGCCATTGAAGCGGTTGGGGAGCCGTTTGACCCGAACTTACATGAGGCGATTACGCAGGAACCCACCGATGAGTATGAGAGTGGGACTGTGTGTCGTGTATTGCAAACTGGATACAAGATTGGTGATCGTGTGATACGGCCGTCTCTCGTTGTCGTAGCCGCGTAAAAAATCAAGGAATAAGGAATAATAAAATGGGCAAAATAATTGGAATCGATTTAGGAACCACAAACTCTGTCGCGGCCGTTATGGAAGGCGGCGAACCGGTTGTGATCTCCAGTGCAGAAGGCGGCCGTACGTTTCCCTCCATCGTGGCCATCAACACCAAAACCGGCGAGCGTCTGGTAGGGCAGGTGGCCAAACGTCAGGCGGTCATCAATCCGTTGAACACCGTTTTTTCAGTGAAGCGTTTTATGGGGCGCAAATACGACGATCCCGTGGTGCAGAAAGCGCTCAAGTACGTTCCCTACGAAGTACGTAAAGCGCCCAACGGCGACGTGCGCGTGGTAATGAATGAGCGTGAATATTCCCCGCCGGAGGTTTCCGCCATGATTTTGCAAAAAATCAAGGCAGATGCGGAAGCTTACTTGGGCCAGACCGTCAGCCAGGCCGTGATTACGGTGCCCGCTTACTTCAATGACAGCCAGCGGCAAGCAACCAAAGATGCCGGTAAGATTGCTGGTCTGGAAGTATTGCGTATCGTCAATGAGCCAACGGCCTCTTCGCTGGCTTACGGCTTAGGCAACCAGGCGGATGAGCTGATTGCCGTTTACGATTTAGGTGGTGGCACGTTCGATATTTCCATTTTGGAAGTGGGCGACGGCGTGTTTGAAGTGAAATCGACCAATGGTGATACTTTCCTTGGTGGTGATGACTTTGATCAGAAGATTATTGATTGGGCTGCCGAGCAGTTCAAAATGGATCAGGGCATTGATTTGCGTGAAGATCGTCAGGCGCTGCAGCGTTTGCGCGAGGCGGCCGAGAAAGCCAAAATTGAGCTATCTACCACCATGCAGACGGAACTCAACTTGCCCTACATCACTGCTGATGCAGCTGGTCCCAAACATTTGAACCTCACGCTGTCTCGCGCCAAGTTTGAGCAGTTAACCGATGAACTGGTGAAGCGTTCTATCGAACCCTGCCGTCAGGCACTGAAAGATGCCGGCGTTTCTGTTGGTGAGATCACTCAGGTTGTGTTGGTTGGTGGTATGACCCGCGTGCCTGCCATTCAAGAAGCGGTACGCCAATTCTTTGGCAAAGAGCCGCACAAGGGCGTGAATCCCGACGAGGTCGTGGGCATTGGTGCGGCCATTCAGGCCGGTGTTCTGGGTGGTGATGTAAAAGATGTGCTGCTGCTGGACGTAACGCCGTTGACGCTGAGCATCGAAACGCTGGGTGGGGTCGCCACGCCGCTGATTGAGCGCAACACGACAATTCCAACCAAGAAGAGCCAGGTGTTCTCCACTGCTTCTGATAGCCAGACGCAGGTAGAGATTCACGTCACTCAGGGCGAGCGCCAAATGGCAGCGGACAACAAGAGCCTGGGCAAATTCATTTTGGATGGTATTCCCCCGGCACCACGCGGCGTGCCGCAGATTGAGGTGACTTTTGACATCAACGCCGACGGTATTTTGAACGTGACGGCCGCAGACAAAGCCACCGGCAAGCAGCAGGCGATGCAGATTATTCCCTCTAGCGGCTTGTCGGACACGGAAATTGAGAAGATGGTGCAGGATGCGGAGTCCCACGCAGCGGAAGACGAAGAGCGTCGGGCTCAAGTGGAAGCACGAAACAAAGCAGATTCGGCCGTTTACAGCGCCGAGAAGTTCCTGGCTGACAACGGCGAGCAGATTCCAGAAGCATCCAAGGCGGCTATTCAGAGCCAGGTTGATGCGGTAAAGGAGATTTTGCAGGGGAATGGTGATGCGGCGGCTATGGAAACGGCCGTAAACAATCTGCAAAACGTGCTCAATGAAGCTGGGGCTGCTATGTATCAACAGCAAGGCCAGCCCGGCGCGGCTGACCCATCGGCCAATGGTGGCCCAAGTGGCGCCCCTGACAATGATGAAGATGTAATTGAAGGCGAGTTTAGCGACGCATAAAACTTGCCAATCGGACAAATGATAGGAGATTTCGCAGATAAATCCTTCCCTGGAACTGTCTGCGAAATCTTTGATTTTATAGCGTTACACAAGGAAAGGTATGGCCACACAACGAGACTTTTATGATGTGCTGGGCGTGGCCCGAGGCGCATCTAAAGACGAGATTAAAAAAGCTTACCGTAAACAGGCACGACAATATCATCCTGATGTTAACAAAGATGATGGCGCTGAAGATAAGTTTAAAGAGGTACAGCGTGCCTACGAAGTGCTTTCTGACGATCAGAAGCGCAATATGTATGACACTTACGGCCATGCCGGTGTAGAAAATGGTGCCGGTGGATTTGGCGGCTTTGAAGGCGGCTTTGGCAACATCAGTGACATCTTTGAAGAGCTGTTTAATGTTGGCTTTGGCGGAAACCGTCGTCGCCGGCATGGGCCTCGGCGCGGGGCTGATTTGCGGGCCGACTTGACCATCACGTTTGAAGAAGCCGTTTTTGGTGCCGATAAAGAAATAGAAATTCGTCGCCCGGAAATTTGTTCCGTATGTCATGGCAGTGGGGCCAAGCCCGGCAGCAGCCCGATTACCTGTACAACCTGTAACGGTTCTGGCGAAGTGCGGCGTGTTCAGCAATCTATTTTGGGCTCATTTGTGAACGTCACAACCTGTTCAACCTGCCAAGGGACAGGCGAATTGATTCCCGATTTGTGTTCCAATTGCAATGGTCAAAAACAGGTCGTGCAAGCGCGGACGCTGAATGTAAAGGTGCCGCCCGGTGTGGACAGCGACACACAAATTCGCCTGACTGGCGAGGGTGGCCCAGGTCAAGATGGTGGCCCGCCAGGAAATTTGTTTGTGGTCATTGATGTGAAGCCGCATGAGTTTTTTAAACGCCGTGGTGAAGATATTTATCTTGACCTGCACATTAATGTGGCGCAAGCGGCCCTGGGTGACAGCATTACGGTGCCGACGCTGGACGGCGATGAGCCATTGGAGATTCCAGCAGGGACGCAGCCTGGCAAGGTTTTCCGTTTGCGGGGTAAAGGCGTGCCGCGCCTGGATCGTTCAGGACGCGGGGCACCCATGGGGCGTGGCGATCAGCATGTGCTCATCCAGGTGGCGGTGCCGACCAAGCTGACTGACGAGCAAAAAGAGTTATTTCAGGAGCTTTCGCGTACCTTGGGCAAGGAAGTTGTGCCTCGTGGCGAGCGCGGCATTTGGGATCAACTGCGCAACGCGTTGGGATTTTAGTATCATGAGTACATCTTACTGGCTTGAGGTCAGTGTTTTAACCGATGGGGAAGGGGCAGAAGCGGTGGCCGAAGTGTTACGGCCGTTTGCCTACAATGATGGTGTGGTGCTGGAACAGCTTGGTGATGAGTCAAACCCGGCTCATGATGCGTTGGAAACGGCCGTTACCGTCAAAATCTATATTCCAGAAGCCGATGATACACCGCAGCTGCGTCAGCGTCTGGAAGAAATTCTGTACCATATGGGGCGCCTTTATCCCATTCCGCCGCCAACTTTCCGCAAACTCAAAGATGAAGATTGGGCCAACGCCTGGAAAGCCCATTACCATCCGTTTCGTATAGGCAAGAAGGTGTGGATTCAACCGAGCTGGATTGAAAACGGCCGTATCGCAGACGATGGTGACTTTGCTCAGCTGGATGATGTGGTGCTGGTGTTAGACCCAGGTATGGCCTTTGGCACTGGCTTGCATCCCACAACGCAGATGTGCTTGCAAGCGCTTGAAAACACTGTCCAGCCGGGAGATTCTGTGCTCGATGTTGGCACAGGCTCGGGCATTTTGTCGATTGCAGCCGTCAAGTTGGGGGCGGGGCAAGTCAGGGCATTTGATACGGACACTCTTGCGGTGCAAACAACGCAGAGCAATGCCGCCCAAAACGGGATTGACACAATTGAAATCCATCAGGGTGTGTTGACAGATGTGCCAGTGACCAGCTGGGATGTCGTGGTGGTTAACATTCTGGCCCACGTGATTGTTTCTTTGCTGGACAATGACCAGCTGATGGCGTACGTGGCACCGGGCGGTAAGCTGATTTTAAGCGGTATTATTGAGGAACAGCTAGAGGTGGTGGAAACGGCCGTTACTCAGGCCGGTGGCCAGGTACAAGAAAAAATCCAGGTGCGTGATTGGGTTTGCCTGGTAGTAACGCCTACAACCTAAAAACGCCCCAGCAAGGCTGAGGCGTTTTCTGACTATTCAAGTTGTGGCTTTACTGGAAGTAAACTAACGTGCCCGATTGCGGTGATACCGATAGGTGATCCGCCCTCGTTCAAGATCGTACGGAGTCATTTCTACCCGTACACGGTCGCCCAACAAAATGCGAATGTAATATTTGCGCATTCTGCCAGAGAGATAAGCGAGCACCTTGTGCCCATTATCTAACTCAACCATAAATTGCGTATTGGGGAGCAGTTCGGTAACTGTTCCTTCAACTTCCAGTTTGTCGTCCTTAGCCATAAATTTCCTTCTCTTGCTAAATCAGTTGTTGATTAAGCAAAACTTGTGATTAGTTTACTAATCTGTTTCTTCGACGTTTTCTTCGTCTTCTTCCGCTTCAGATTCGGCCGTTTCAACATCTGCTTCATCCGCTTCTGTTTCTTCTACTTCTTCAACGGCCGTATCTTCCGCACTTTCAATTATTTCTTCTTCAACGTCCTCTGCCGCTTCCGCTTCGTCAGCCGCTGCTTGAGCTTCTGCCTCCGCTTCGCGCACGGCCATCCATTCGATTTGCTCGTGTGCATTTACAGCCCGCAGGCTCAAGCCAATGCGCTGTCGATCCGGATCAATGCTGACAATGCGAAGCAGATGTGTTTCGCCCTCATTCACAACTTCACGGGCATTTTCTACCTGATTGCGTGACAGCTGTGAAAGGTGCAGCAAACCCTCAACGCCGGGTTCAATTTCAGCAAAAGCACCGTAATCCACAATGCGGGTAATCTTGCCTTCTACCAGTTGATTTTGCTCATAGCGTTTTTCAACTGTGTCCCAGGGATTTTCCAGCAGCCGCTTGCGGCTCAGGCTAATGCGCTGCGAATCTTCATTGATGTTGAGAACGTAAACCTCAATCTCATCACCCACTTTCACAACTTCGCGAGGATGAGCAATGCGATACCAGGCCAGCTCTGAAATGTGAACCAGACCATCAGCACCGCCCAGGTCTACAAAAATACCAAAATCACGCAGGCCACTGACGCGACCTTTAAGAATATCGCCTTCGTGGAGATCGTTGAGCAGTTCTTCCTTCCGCTTGTCTTCCCACTCTTTCTGGGCGTCCCGTTGTGAAAAAACAAGACGGCGACGGCGGCGATCAACTTCAATGACCTTTACCGGGACTTTTTCGCCGCGCATCTTGGCCAATTTTTGTTGGCGCTGGCGGTCATTTAACCCACGGGATAACTCGCTGAGGTGAGAAGCTGGTACAAAACCACGCAAACGGCCGAATGGAATAATCGCGCCACCTTTGTTGTAGCCGATGACTTCGCCTTCCATGATGTCGCCACTTTCCATGAGCGCTTCAGCATCAATCCAATCCTGGTTTAACTGTGCCAGGTGGATCGAAACGTACAGGCTATCAGGCGCATCTGTATTGGTAACATAGACGGATATTTCGTCGTTTACCTTAAGCGCTTCACGTTCTTCTGGTTCCAGCTTGCTTAAATCGGAAGATGGTACGAGTCCATCACGCTTTAACCCCAAGTCAATGATGATACCTTGAGGGGTGACTGCCACAATGATACCCTTGCGGATATCACCAACCTGTGGCTCCTCATAATCGTGCTGGTCAAGCATTTCTTCCATGAAATTTGATTCTTCGTTGCTCATACGAGTATTTTCTCTTCAAAAATGGATTTGGATAGGGCCATTATAAACAAAAAATCGACCTGAGCGCAATTTTTTGTGAGGCAAAGGCCGATCAATATTCTCTATCAATTTGTCGTTTACGAAGCGTTATTCATGGCTGTGTCTACCATTGATTTGGCAGTGCCTTTGGCGAAATACGTACGGTTGAGTCATTACATTTGTGTCCTTTTTTGACTCGATACGCACTCTACAGAATGTGCAGTTGTAAAGCGACCTTATTAAGAAAATTCAGCCAATGTACCCAGGGACGCGATTATAGCGGTTTGAACATACCTTGTCAATCAGGTGACCAGCGGGTGACATTAAAAATTGTGGGCTGTTCGTTGGCATTCAATTGTTTGTTGGTAAGATTAGGTTGTGAGAAAAATCACGAGAATAAGGTGAGGAATTTATGACCGTTCTTGAGGCCATTGACGTCAGCAAAGAATACAACATGGGTGAAGTGACTGTTGCCGCCTTGCAAAAGGTCTCTTTTATGGTGCAAAAAGGTGAATTTGTGGCTGTGATGGGGCCATCTGGCTCTGGGAAGAGCACGCTTTTACATTTGCTCGGGGGGCTGGATGAGCCTAGCGCGGGTGAAATTGCGTTGGCGGGGCATACAATTACGCATTTGTCGGATGATGACGTTACGGTGGTACGGCGGCGCAAGGTGGGGTTCATTTTCCAGTTTTACAATCTGGTGCCGACGCTGACGGCGGCTGAAAACGTCGGGCTGCCGCTGCTGATTGACGGACAGCGAATCGAAAAGCATCGGGAGAAGATCGATAACTTGCTCAAGATGGTGGGTTTGGCAGAGCGATCAGACCATAAACCAGACCAGATGAGCGGGGGACAGCAGCAGCGGGTGGCCATTGCACGGGCTTTTGTGAATGATCCAGAAATTGTACTTGCTGACGAACCGACCGGTAATCTGGACTCTAAAACGGGGACGGCTATTTTGGAACTTTTGCGCCAATCGGCAGAGACGCTGGGGCAAACAATTGTGATGGTGACGCATGACCCGCGGGCGGCTAGTTATGCAGACAGGGTGGTCTTTTTGAAGGACGGCCGTATCGTGCAGCACCTCGCCATCCAGGCAAAATCCGGCGAAAGCGAAGACATTCGCAACATCATGCGCGTCATGCGCGAACTGGAGCTGTAGACAGACGCGTATGTTTCGTTTGGCTGGCATTCAACTCACCTTGCCCTGGCTCATGGTGCTGCGCAATTTGCGGGCGCGCTGGGTGCGCACCGTGCTGACAGCCGCCGGTATTGTCGTTGGCGTGGCGGCCATGGTTGCGGTAAACGCTACGAATAACAGCACGTTTAACTCAATCAACCGCTTTTTTGATGAAGCGGCTGGACAGAGCGATCTGGTGGTAGAAACGGCCGCTGCCGGGGAAAGTTTTGATGCGTCCGTTTTATCCACGGTGCGCCGTTTTCCTGGGGTGGTAGCGGCGGCGCCGGGTATTGTGGGCGTGACGATTCCCGCAGATGAGGCGGACGGTTGGGAGGAGCAGTATGGCGCGGGCGGCAACATCGTGCCGGGAACCAATTTTTGGCTGATGGGGCGCGATATTGCGGCGGACACCGCAGCGGAATCACCCATCCATACTTACAAGCTGATAGACGGCCGTCTCCTCAACGCCAATGAAACTGCGTACAACATGCTGCTGGTGGCGGATTATGCGGAGGAAAAGGGTGTTGAAGTGGGCGAGGATTTCGCCATCCTGACGCCAACCAGCGGCGTGGTGGAACTGCGCGTGGTGGGGTTGATTGCCAAAGAGGAGATCGGCATTAGCAATGAGGGCGTGTTGGGAATTACGGCCGTTCCTGTTGTGCAGGAGCTGTTTGGGGCTAGTGGCCAGATTAACCAGATTGAACTCATCGTGGATGATGCCATTAGCGGCAGTACGGCTGATTTGGATCAGTTTCGCAGTGAGCTGGGCGCACGGTTAGGCCCGGAATTTTCGGTGAAGCGCCCCGCTTCGCGCGGTGAGCTGGTGACGGATAGCCTGGCCAGTTACCAGCAGGGACTCAACTTTTTCAGCGTTGTCAGTCTGTTTGTGGGCTCTTTTTTGATTTACAACGCCTTTGCCATGACGGTGGTAGAGCGCACGCGGGAGATTGGGATGCTGCGGGCGGTCGGCACGACCCAGCGACAAGTAATTAAGATCGTGTTAACTGAAGCGATGTTGTTGGGCGTCGTCGGCTCGGTTGTGGGAGTGGGGTTTGGCCTGCTGCTGGCACGTGGCTTGGCAGTTGGCATGGGGAATTTTGCGGGGCAAACCATCAACGAAGTGACGGCCACCCCGCGGAGCTTGATCACGTCTGTCTTGGTGGGGATTGCCGTGACGCTGGTGGCAGCTACCGTGCCAGCTTTGCAAGCTGCTCGCATTTCGCCATTGCAGGCGCTGCGGGTGCAGGGCAACACGGATGAGCGTCGCTGGCTGACAACGGGGCTAAGGTTTGGCCCCTTGACGGTGGTGGCAGCGATTTTGGTATTGTATTACGTGCCGTTTCGCCAGTCGGTGGCCTTTTACATTGGCAGCGGGACCATTTTTATTTTGCTGTTAGGAGCCACCCTGTGTATTCCGGTTTTTGCCAACGGGTTGGAGTGGGTGATACGGCCGTTTACCCTGTTCATCTTTGGCAATGAGGGGCGGTTGGGCAGCAGCAACATCAATCGGGCGCGGGGGCGCACGGCGCTGACGGTGGCGGCGCTGATGGTGGGTATCAGCATGGTGGTGGGCATTAACGGACTCACCAACAGCTTCGAGCAGGACATCGAGCAATGGATGGACAGTGCCCTGGGTGGCGATCTGTTTGTGCGGTCCCCATTGCCCATGCAGCCCGATTTAGAGACGCGTCTGTTGACACTGCCAGAGGTAACGGCCGTAACGCCCTCCCGAGTTATCGCCTCTCGCTTGCTGACGCAGGCTGGCGATGATGAATTTGCCATTTTTGTGGGCATTGATCCTGAAACGTATGAAACAGTGCGCGATTTGCGGATTCAGGAAGGCTTGGCTATGCCGGAGCTGATGGATCGGCTGGGGCAGGGAAATGCGGTGTATATTGGGGCCGACGTGGCCAACAAGTTTAGCCTTTCCGTGGGCGAAATTATTACGCTAGAAACGCGACGTGGGCGGCGCGACTTTGAGATTGTGGCCATCGTCATGGATTTTGGCGCGGGAGAAACCCCTTCAGTCACCGGTTCGATGGCCGATATGCGGCGTTACTTTGGCGTCAATGACGTGAGCAGTTACGCCGTGACCCTGGCCGAGGGTGCAGATTTAGATACCGTGGCCGACACAATTGAAACCCAATTGGGACGCGGTCAAAATCTCTCAGTAGAAGGCAAGGCTGCTTTTGAAGAGAAGATTCGCGCCTTGAGTGCGGAAGCGTTTAGCCTGTTTGATGTGCTAGGGCTGATTGGGCTGGTAGTGGCGGCATTGGGCGTGATCAACACGATGTTGATGAATGTGCTGGAGCGCACTCGCGAGCTGGGGGGCTTGCGCAGCCTGGGCATGAGTCGCCGTCAGGTGCGCCGCATGATTTTAGCGGAGGCAACGACGATGGGCTTCATTGGGGCGGTGTTTGGCGTGGGCTTTGGCGCGGTATTGTCTGATGTGTTTATCATCGGGTTGCGCTCGATTGGCGGGTTTGTGATTGAGTCGCAGGTGCCGGTAGTGCCGATGATTTATAGCTTCTTCCTGGCGTATTTGGTGGCGCTGCTGGCGGCCTGGTATCCGGCGGTACGGGCCAGCCAGGTGAACATCATTTCAGCAATCAAAAACGAGTGAGGTTTAACGCAAAGGCGCGGAGGCGCAGAGAAAACCGCCTCGCAAGTGCAACGAGAAATCTTTCTACATCAGCTGCTCCATCAAGAGCCTGCGGAATTTTTGGGCAGCAGGTTCGCTGCCAAACCCGATGAAAATGCTGCCAAGATCAACCGCATCTGTGCGTAAACCAGAAATAATCAAGCCGCTGTCTGGAATTAACTTATGCGTTTTCGACGTTTCGTAATCTTGTATTTGGATGTTGCTTAGCTTGGCTGAGTGCACAAACGGAGTTTGATTGCCTTCAGCCGTGGCCCAAATGAGCCAGTGTGGTGTTAGGATAACGGCCGTTTCAATCACCATCGCCTTGCCAAACAATCCTTTCTTCTGCTTTGTGGAAATGGTCTCGCAGCACATTAACGTGGTGGTTTCAATGTCGCCGAGATGATATTGAGCCACATGGCTGCGAATGGCTGCTGCTATCTGGAGCTTCAAATTGTTCAGGCTTGATTCCCGTGTTTGGCGAAGAAAATCTCCCATAATTATTCTCTCGAATCCCATGATGTTGCTAAACGGCCGTTACTAAATCCCTTAACTTTCCTACACTTGCAAGCAGATGCGTCAATCCCATGTAAACAAGAACAGTTGGCAGATTCCGGTTTTCACGGGATTGACAGGCTAATTTGATTATACGCTGTTTTAGTTTGTAGCCAGCGACAGAATCAGCAGGAAAGATCCGTTGCTATCTGTCGTTTCGGCCACCCGAACCAGAGAAAGGGTTTGCTTATCTCTGGACCAGGTGCCAATTTGCATCATCTCGTTGGCTTGATTGACCGTGCCCATCATGTCACCAGCAATGTTGCCGGCAATGCCACCCAGGCCATTTTCCCAGTCATTTGCGCCCAGTTTGTCATTGTAAAAACTTTCGACATCATCCCACGTTGCCCCAGCAGGGAGGCGATACGCTTTTTGTTCAATTTGGCCACCTACGCCAACATCGGTACGAATTTGGGCATCTTGGGCCATGTTTTCTACCAGTGTGTCGGCTACTGGATCAGCGCCCGGTTCCAGGGCCGTTGCCTCTGGGTAAGCGGGAATCTCATCCATGGTTACGGCTTTGCTGCCGCAACCAACCAAAAAAATGAGTGATATGGCCAGTAGCCCTAGGAATAAGCTGAATTTTTTCATCGAGTTGTTGTCTCCTTTATCCGCAGCGCGGAATTGCTTGGTTGTGGAGGCAGTTTAAATCTGGAAAATGCGTCTGTCAGTGACAGAAAGTGACACTATTTTTGACACATTTTTTTAAGCCAACTGTATAATTTGCGGCACTTATGGTCACGCCTGATGCCTTCCCCAACTGGTTAAGACGCCGTCGCAAAGCGCTGGATTTGAGTCGAGCCGAATTGGCTCGGAAAGCGCACTGCTCGGCCAGCGCTATCCGGCGTTTGGAGATGGGCGATTTTCGGCCGTCTGCGCAGTTGGCCAGTTTGTTGGCCGATGCTTTGGGTGTGGCTCAAACTGAACGGGATTCGTTTGTTTTGTTTGCTCGCGGCATGAACCAGACACCCCCGCGACCTGATATTTATTCTCCTGCGGCTGCGGCTCTAGAGCCATCTCTTACCACCTTACCGGCTTCGTTAACCAGTTTTGTAGGACGCCAGCAGGAGCTAACGGCCGTTACCAACCTGCTGCAAGAACCGGGTGTGCGTTTGTTAACCCTGACTGGGCCGCCGGGAACCGGGAAAACGCGTCTGAGCTTGGCTGCGGCCGCACAGTTGGCTGGTAGCGACAGCTTTTCTGATGGGGCTTGTTTTGTGCCGCTGGCTCCCATCTTTGAGCCGAACCTGGTGGCAGCGACCATTGCCCAAGCGTTGGATGTCGCCGAGCCGCGCGGTGCCGCCGAAAATTTGCCCTCCTTGTGGCAGGCGTTGTTGGCGCATCTGCGATCGCGTCGTTTGCTGCTGGTGCTGGATAATTTTGAGCAGGTCATGAGTGCGGCGACCGTGGTGGCTGATTTGTTAGCGTCTGCGCCAGGTATAAAAGTGCTGGTGACCAGCCGTGAACTGCTGCGCGTTTACGGCGAGCATGAATTCCCTGTGCCCCCGCTGCCTTTACCAGATGTGAACCATTTGCCGATGGAAACGGCCGTTTCCCACCTATCTCAATATGCTTCCATTCGGCTGTTTCAGGAACGCGCCCGCGCTGTGAAGCCTGACTTTCAGCTGTCAGCGGACAATGTGGCTGATGTGGCTCGGATTTGTGCCTGGCTGGATGGCCTACCGTTAGCTATTGAGATGGCCGCCGCGCAGGTGAAATGGCTTACGCCAGTGCAGGTTTTTAACCAGTTGAAAACACGTTTGATGGCCCTCACCGATGGTCCGCGTGACCTGACGCCACGGCAGCAATCCTTGAGTGGGGCGATTGCCTGGAGCTACCAGCTGCTAACGCCCGCAGAACAGGCCTTGTTTGCGGTGCTGGGTGTGTTTGTGGATGGTTGTGAGGCAACGGCCGTACAGGCCGTTCTGACAAAGCTAGAAATACCTGGCTGGCAGCCTGTGGATGAGCAAACGCTCCTTACGAATTTGCACGCTCTGGTTGAAAAGAGCTTGCTGTCCAGGTTGCCGGGAGCAGATGGTGTGTCGCGCTACACCATGCTAGAAACCTTGCGCGAGTTCGCTTGGGAACAGCTGCAAAACCAGGGCTTGTTGCCTGCTGCTCGGCAGGCACATGCTGAACATTATGGCAGTAGGGTTGAGGTTGCTCGGTCGCAATTGTTAGCTGGCACCGATCCTGTGGCCTGGCTCCAGCAGATTGATCGGGAGACCCATAATTTTCGGGCCACCCTTGTCTGGGCTACAGAATCGGGCATTGGCGTGCCCGCTGTGACCCAATTTGCCAAGCAGCTTGTTGAGAATTTGCAATGGTTCTGGTTTACGCGTGGTCATATTAGCGAGGGACGATACTGGTTGGAGCTGGCACTTTCCTTAAGCCAGGAAGAGGATGCTCTGCATGCCAGCCTTTTGAACCGCATTGGCCAATTTGCCCGCTTGCAAAGTGATCTGGAAGAGGCTTATATCTGTCACGAGAAGGCTTTGATCATCCAAGAACGCCTGGGTGATGAGATTGGGATGTGTCGCTCACTGGAAAATTTGGCGGTTTTGGCAGGTACGCAGGGCGATTATGAGCTGGCACGCAATCTGCTGGAACAGACGTTGGAAATTGATCGCCGAAATGGTGAGAAGCGACCAATAATTTCCACGCTAAACAATCTGGCTATCGTCATGCGCCGATTGGGCGATTTGGCTGCCGCCGAAAAGCTGTACCGGGAGGGGATGGCGCTATGTCGCAAGACAAACAATCTGAACTCACTGAGTTACACCTTGCATGGTTTGGGGGAAGTTTTTGTTGAGCGTGGTGATCCGTCTACAGGATTAACATACTTTCTGGAAAGTATGCAGTTGCGACAGGTTTTGGGCGATCGCCCACAGTTAACTTATTCATTACGGGCCATAGGCACGGCGCTCATGGCGCTAGACAAAGTGGCTGTCGCGGCTTGCCTGTTTGCCGCCAGTGAGCGGGTGCGCCAGGAGTTGGGCATTGAAATGGCGGCCCGTTATCAGGCAGAAGTGGAGGCCAAGAAGGAGCAGGCGCGCCGCGTGCTGGGTGATGAATCTTTTGCTCTGGCCTGGCAAGAAGGGTGGGCGATGCCGTTGGCGGAGGCTGTTAAATTGGCAGAGGCGTCTGTTTAAAGTGTCGGGATTGTTAGACGGCCGTTACCACATTTTTCATTTCACCAATGCCTTCCACAATCGAATGAACCACATCGCCAGGACGTAAAAACTCGGGTGGGGTGCGGGCAAAACCTACGCCGTCGGGCGTGCCGGTGGCGATGATGTCGCCGGGCAGCAGCGTCATGCCGCGTGACAGGTAGGCGATGGTGGCGGGAATGTCGAAAATCATGTGGCGCGTATTGCTGGACTGTTTTTCCACGTCATTCACCAGACAGCGAATGTTGAGATCGTGCGGGTGGGGCAGCGCGTCGCGGCTGACAATCCAGGGGCCAATCGGGCAGCTGCCATCCAGGCTTTTCCCCTTGAAGAACTGCTTGCCCTGGCGCTGTAAATCGCGGGCGGTGATGTCGTTGAGAACGGTGTAGCCAAACACGTACTCCATCGCCTGCTCAACCGGAATATTTTTGCCCTGTTTGCCAATGATGACGGCCAGCTCCACTTCAAAATCCATACTTTCTGAAACTTGCGGATCATAGGGGATGGGATCGGTGGGGCCGGATACGGCCGTTGTCGCCTTGGTAAACACGACGGGGAACTGCGGTAAATCCACGGTTTGCCCCTGTGCTGTGAGTGATTCCCGGACATGTTCCGCATAGTTCAGGCCCAGGCACATGACGTTGCGACGCGGCAGCAGCGGGGCATGCAGCTTGACATCTGCCAGGGGAATGGATTGGCTGCTGGCGGCGTGCTGCTGCACCATCGCCAGGCCGTCGGCGCTAAGGGCAATGAGGGCCTGCATCGAAGGCACCACGTTTGACAGGTCAATAAGCTGGTTTTCTGTGACGAGGCCAATTTTGGGAGAACGGCCGTTTATCGAGTAGCGCGCGAATTTCAAGGGAAACTCCTCAGGAATGATGCTTTTTAGGTTAATTTTCAGGAGCTGTAACCAGCCAGGTGTGGTTGCAAACCTGGCAACGATAGCGTGTTTCCAGAATCAAGCTCACATCCAGCTTGACGCTGTAGCCTATAGTCGAATCCTGTTTAAGCTCTTTGAGCTGTTTATCAACAATATGCAGCTGTGTGCTGCCACATTCGGGGCAGTTTGTTTTTTGCTGCCCCCGTCGCACATAGCCCACAAAGGCGACAATTAAAACAAGGGCCGCTAGGGGAAGAATAAATTCCATCAGCTTCCTCTTAACGACGCCCGACGCGTTTGCCAATGTCCCGGCCCACCCAAACTTCTTCCTTAAAGGCGGGGTTGCTGGCTGAAGCGACAAAATAGGTGACGCCCTGAACAGTCGGCCGTTTTTGAATTTCGCGCCAAAAGTCCAAATATTGCTGCGCTTTCATGTAGACCGGCGTGCCTGCCTTGTTGTTGCTCGCTTCGGTAATCCAGATGGGCTTGTAGCGGAAGCGGCTGATGTAATCATCCAGCACGTTGAGGGCTTGCTGCATGGGGTAGACGTTTGACCAATAGGTGTGAATGCCCAGTCCGTCGGCAGCTTCCACGGCGGCGCGGCTGGCTTCTACAAATTGAATATGATCTTGTTTGATGCCAGAAACGGCCGAACCCGGTGACAATCCTGGATAGATAAATTTCCGACCCGGCAGCGCTTGCCGGTAAAGGCGTAGCACCTCTAGCCACCATTCGGCAAAGCTGGCCCCATCGTTCCAGGCTCCGGTAAGCCCTTCCGGCACCAGATTGGGCTCGTTGTGGAGTTCAATCACCACATCCCGGCCTGGTCCGATCATTTCCAGCGTGCGGCGCACATCATTTACGGTGTCGTTGAGGAATTGCCCTGGGCTGATGTTGCGGACGCCGTTGGCCGTACGAAACTCCAAAAAGGCCCGCACGATCCAGCGTGCATCGGGATGCGCCTGGGACAGTTTTTGTACGGCCGTTGGCTCATGGAACGACAGCACCTTAATCATGCCGGGGCGCATATCCGCAAACTCCTCAATTTCAGCCTGCGAAATGCCTGGATCGGCCGAAGCGTGCAGACCAAGGCGGGCATCGCCCAAAACTGGTGGTTCCGGGTCAAACACGCCATCAGGCGGTGTGAGCGTATCAATAACAGCCACTGGCCCGGTTACCGTGTCCTGCAAAATGTTGTCGTCTACTCGAACTGGTGTGTACTCGCCTTGCGGCGCGCCTGTCACGATCATGCTGGCATTGCCGGGCACAAAACCCACTTTTTCCGCGTCGCGTCGTGGCGCAGCCCGCAAATTGATGCCGTATTGACCAGCGTTCGCCATCCCGCCGGAAACAGTAATAGCAGCGGTAAAGGCCCAACCTGGTGTTGTGTCGGAGATTGGTTGCGGGGGTGGGGGCGGCGGTGTGGAATCTCCAGGCAACGGTGTGGGCTGGGTAATGGGCGGAAGCGGGCTAGGGATGTTGCGCAGGCTGCTCCGTGACACCCAAACGGGCGTGTATTCTCCGCTGGACTGGCCAGCAAGGGTGCCTGTGCCGCCTTCGATGAACAGGCCCAGCTTGCTGCCACCGCGCACGGGCGCTGCCCGTAAATTGGTACCAAACCGACCAGAGATGACTGTACGGCCGTTTATGGTCAGGTTTTGGGTGTAGGCCCAACCCAAAATTGCATCCGTCGGTGGTGGTGTAGGTTCTGGGTCAGGGTCCGGCGTTGGGACAATAGGTGGAGCCACTTCGTCTGGAATATTCACCGGCCCAGAAAAATCGACCCGACGGGCGGCAACTGGTGTGTATTCGCCCTGCGGTGAGCCCGTGATGCTTAGAGTGCTACCCCCCTTTACAAGGCCCATGTTAGTGGCGGTGCGGCTGGGAGCTGCGCGTAAGTTAATCCCATACTGCCCCACAATGGCCTGGTTACCTGCGCGGGTGATGTAGGTGGTAAACGCCCAGCCATTTACCAGATTATCCGTTGGATCGGGTGGGACGGGTGTGGGAGGCGGCTCTGTGGGTACGTTGGTCAGCGAGGCGTTCGCAACCTTTACTGGCGTGTATTGACCTCTTGGCGCGCCTGTAACGATAACAATCGTGCCACCCGGAACCAGATCGATTAACGTGCCAACGATGCTGGGGTTGGCTCTCAAGTTGATGCCGCCGCTGTTCACCTGCGCCAAATCGCCCACAATGATGACGCCGTCTGTGTATGCCCAGCCATCAGTGTATGGGCCAGCAGGACGCTGCCAGCCAAGCAGGGGCAGCAAGAACGGTGTGGGATCAAAAATGTTATAGGGCCATTTCGTGCCACTGTTATCAGTGTAGCTGGCATTTTGCCGCTTGAGTGTGAGATGCAGGTGGGAGCCAAAGCTGTTGCCCGTATTGTCGGCCAGTCCTAGCTGATCGCCCGCTTTTACGGGTTCGCCCACGCGCACTGTGGCTTGTTGTAGGTGGGCATAAATGGTTTGCCAACCATCCACATGATCCACGCGGACGTGAATACCATAGTTGTGGTTGTTGGGTTGGGCATTTACCACGCGCACAGTGCCGGGAGCTACAGCGAAGATTTTACTGCCGGTGGGGGCCATCAAATCCAATCCTTCATGGCCGGGTAGCCCAAATTGGGCGTAGTTATTGGGGTTTTGCCCAAAATATTGGTTGATTTGGCGGAATTCGGTGGGCCACACTTCGAATTTGAAATCGCTCATGGGAAACTCCTTTGCTGGGCAGATATGCCGGACGGTACGCTATCGTGCCGACGTATACGTGCAATTGTACCTATTTGTGGGGCGAAGGTCTATTAGGTGAAGCGGAAACGGCCGTTTCCTTACCGGATACGCCGCTGCCAATATTCTTTGGGGGTCAGTTCGGTTAGCTCTGCACTGGCGATAATAAAATCGAGCAGCAGGCGGTTGAACTTGGCTTTTTCTTGCAGCATGGGGAAGTGATGGCACAGTTCCAGTTCAACGTAAAAGCGATCATTGACCGACTGCTGGAGGTAGCTGTATTCACCATTTGGTTGCACGACGAGATTGTCTTGACGGCCGTATACTAGCAGTAATGGTCGGTTCAAATTGGTAATTTCAGAAACAAAATCCATTTTGCCAATTTCATCCATGGATTTAGAAACGGCAATTGTATCCACCTTGCGAATTTCGCTGTCAATTTCAGCAAAACTTTCCGATCGGCCCAATACGCGGCTTACCATTGAATCGGTATCAGCCCCTTGCAGCTTGTTTGTGAGATGAGCACCAGAAACTGGCAGCGAAATTGTGGCCAGCTTAGCCACATTCTCTGGATTTTTGGCAGTGTAATTGAGAGCCACCACTGCGCCCAGCCCATGGCCTACCAAAATAACAGGCCGAGCCACACCTAGCTTGTCAATAAATTGGTCAACCATATTGACATACGCGTTGAGCGAGTAATAATCTGGCGTTTTGCTGGAGTCACCGTAGCCCCATAGGTCGAAGGCAAAGGTGCGATAATGCGCTGACAGCGCTTGCATAGACGGCCACCAATAGCGCCAGGAACCGACCCAACCATGAATGAAAATCAGTGGCTGGCCACGTCCCAGGACTTCGTAATGAATCAGTTGGCTGTCTATTGTAGTGATACTCATGATTTAGCCAGTTTTTGCCTTATTCAAAACTTTGTTGATGGTATTAACCAAAGTGTCTGGTGCAAAGGGTTTTAAAATATAATCTGCTGCCCCTGCTTCCAGGCCTGTCTGAATTTCTTGTTCCTGCCCTTTGGCCGACAAAAAGATGATAGGAATATTTTGGGTCGTTTCCATTTCTTTTAAGCGGCGGCAGGCTTCATAACCGGTCATGCGGGGCATCCGCACGTCCATCAAAATCAAGTCGAAAGATTCGTTGCTTGCTTTTTCTACTGCCAAAGAACCATCTTCAACGCTGACAACATCAAAGTCGCTAAACTGAAGGGTAAGAACTATCAGTTCGCGGATGTCTTGATCGTCTTCGGCTATAAGAATTTTAGTCATAATGTCTCTTTCCAATTGAGTAACTTACTCATGATTGAAAATTTGATCAGGTCGGGTCGCTATCTTCAATAACAACCGGAATGTTAAAGGTAAATGTGCTGCCTTTGCCTAATTCGCTTTCTACTTTCAGTCGGCCGCCGTGCATTTCGATCAGGCTGCGTACAATGGCCAGCCCCAGCCCTGTACCCGGTACGCGCTGTACGTCCGCGTCTTCAGCCCGGTAGAACCGGTCAAAGATTTTTTCCTGGTTTTCCTTGGCGATGCCAATGCCGGTATCTTTGACGCTGATGTGCACATAGCTGTGGGTGGCTGTGGCGGTAATCGTAATATGGCCATCGTCTGGCGTATAGTTGAGGGCATTGTCCAGCAGATTGGTCAAAATCTGGGTAACGCGAGCATGATCGGCGTTGACAAGGGGCAGGGCAGGCGCAATTTCTGTTTCTACATCCAGATGGCGGCTTTCATGTTGAATACGGCCGTTCAAATGCCCGTCTACCACTTGTTCGATAATTTGGGGGATGTCTAACGGCCGTAAATCCAGCCCCGTCTTGCCTGTTTCAATGCGTGAAATATCCAGCAAATCATTCACCAGCATGTGCAGCCGGTCGGCATTGTTTTTAATTACCTGCAAATACCGAATTTGCGGGTCAGTCATCTTGCCCGCTGCCCCCATGAGCATCAGGTCAGCATACCCCTTGATTGAGGTCATTGGCGTGCGCAGTTCATGAGAAACGGTAGATACAAACTCACTCTTCAGCTTGTCTACCTCAACTTCCTTGGTGATATCACGGAAGATAGAAACCGTGCCATAAAACTGATTGTCCGACAGCACCGGCGAGAGGTGCACACTCACAAACTTGTCTTCGATAACCAGTTGGTCGGCCAGATAAGTCCACTGTTCAATGCGGTCTGCATTGTGGGCCCAATCATTAATGGTGTGAATCCACGATTCACCAAAATGGCCATAGAGGCCTAGCAGTTCGTTAATAGACTTGCCTAAAAGTTGGTCGCGCGGAATATCTAGGATATTGCAGGCCGGTAAATTGGCAATGTCCACATGATTGCGATTGTCGGCGACGATAACGCCGTCAGCAATACTTTCCAAAATAGCTTCCAAGTTTGCTTTTTGAATGATTTCGGTGCGCAGCATGGAGCCTAGCTGCTCTGCCTGTTCAAAAATAAGCTTGTACAGACTGGCATTGTTGATAGCGTTGGCCACCTGAATGGCCGCTGCTTCCACCAAATCTAGCTGCTGATTGGTAAAGGCGCTCGGCTCCGTGTGGAACATCATTAGGACGCCAATCACCTCTTCATCTTCGTTAGAGATCAGTGGCACGCCCAGTACAGAGCGGTGCTTGAGACTGGTTTCTCGCTCTAGCCAGCGTGGGTCTTCATGGGCATCATGTAAGATGACGGCTGAACGGTTTTCAATCATCCAACCTGCCAAACCTTCGTTGCGCATCATGCCGCTGGGAATGCCGCCCAACGGTATTGGCCGGTCGCTGCCAATAGCGGCCTGGAAGATAAACTCGCCCGATTCCTGGTCAATGAGCAGGATGGCTCCTTCTTTGGCATTGACGACGCCGTTTACTAAGTGCAACGCCTGGTTTAGCACCCGATCTTGATCGAGACTAGCTGACAGTTCTGAGGTAATGCGAAGCAAAATTTTGACGCGATTACTTTCGTCATTGAGGGCACGCGTACGCTCAGCTACACGCTGGTCAAGCGTCTCGTTAAATTCACGCTGTTCCTCGAACAGTTTAGCGTTTTGCAGAGCAATCGCTACCTGTACGCCAAACGTGGTAGCCCAGCTAACGTCTTTGTTGGTGAAACGATTGGCTTGATTGGTATCAGCCAAAATCAGAATGCCATTCAGATCGTCTTCTCGCTGCAATGGCACGCCTAAAACGGACTGAATCTGCTCTGCGTGGGGCAGTCGCACTTCGATCTGATCTTTTTCGGCTAACCGATTGATATAAGTCGGTTCGCCAGATTGCGCCAACTTGACGACAAAGCTAACTTCATCCGTGACGGGTATGGTGGAGCCAATAAATTCGTCTGCTCCGTGTCCAGCGGCTGCACTGCCCACTAGCTGCTCACCTTCGAGCTGCCAGATGTAAGCGCCATCTGCATTAAAGATGCGACGGCCTTCGCTACAAATGAGGTTGAGCACTGTCTCACGGTCCAGGCTAGAGTTTAGCGCCATGCTTACGTTGCCCATTGCTCCGTAAAAACGTTCGCGCTCGTAGGTGTCTTCAAAGATGAGGGCGATCTCCAGAGCTGTGGCGGCCTGATTAACCAGGGCGATCAGCAGTTTTAGCTCATGTTGGACGGTGTTTTGCAAACGGCCGTTTTCACCCAGCAGCTGAATAAAGCCATACGTTTCTCCGGTGAGCACAATGGGCACCAAGGTACTCATCTGCTCCGTGCCCGTGGCCCAACCGGGCAGCGGCAGCGGCGATTCGGTTTCATCCAGATAAAGGACATGCGTTTGCTGTCGCTTTAAGACATCCCTGATGACGGGTGAGTCGGGGAAGGGGAGGCGAGTGCCAGCGGCAGAAACGGCCGTTTTGTTGTCAGTGGCCATGTCTGTAAGAACAACCAACATTTCTGCTTCTGGCAGCCATTGGTAAATAGTGCAGCCCGCGGCGTTACTGGCTTCAATGGTTTGCTGTGCCAACGTATTCAAAATGGCCGTTTTGTCCAGCGTACTGGAGAGCGCCGTGCTGTTATTGAGCAGAAGCTCAAATTCACGATTGCGGTTGACTGCTTGTTGAAAAAGCTGGGCATTCTCAATGATAACTGCCGCAAATTGGGCATAAAGCTCAATCATTTGCAGCGTGATTGTTGTGGGGCGACGGCCGTTGGTTGGTTGATCCAACCCGATCAGGCCGATGCGTTCTTTTTGCTGGTTATGCAGTGGCACGCAAAGCAAATCGTTGGGATGCCAGGTGCTGCCGTTTTGCGGAACGGCCGTCTTGTCTGCAAGGACCATACCTAAATGTTCTGCGGTCCATGTGCTGGTGCCTGGCACAAAATAGCAGCCTCCGTGGCGATATTGCTGCGAGGTTTCTTCTTCAAAGAGAGAAAGCCAGGTTTTTGCCGGGATCATGTTGTTTTGCAGGAACTTCTTTTCTTCGTCCGAGATGCCGGCTGCAATGAGCAACGTTGGGTTAAAAGTTTCATCCCGCAGGCTCAACAAGACGCGATTCCAGCCAGTTTTTTGCAGTCCACTAACCAGCAGAGTGAGCTGCTCCTGTAAATCTGTTTCGTTGTTGACGTGGGTGAGATTGGTAAGCTGTCGCAGGGCCTGGGTGGCATTTACTAAATCGGTAGCGTCTGTATCGGGCGTCAGCACAATCTGAACTAGATTCTCACCGCCTAGTTCAATGGGGTGGGTGTGCAGGTTTAGCAAACGGCCGTTGGCGAGCGCAACAGGAGTAGCAAAGGGTGGGGTCAGGCAATCTTGCCAGCGAAGGGAAGGGGTAAACAAATGGCTCAACGCCTGCAACGAGGTTGCTTCAGGCGAAAGACCAAGCAAATCGCCTGCTGCTTCGTTCAGATATAAAATCTTACCATCTGTCTCAGCTATGAGAATGCCTTCGTGAAGGCTGTCAAACAAACTCCAAATCATAGCCGAGGTTAGTTCTTTTTCCATCTTGAATGTTTAAAACCTCAGCCGCTACCTCTACAACGTTACACGAATGTTAAGTGCTTGCTTGCGGAAGTCGCATAACAGGTGGGTATAGCTGGTTATTGTTGGGCTTGTTTATCTCTGTCCAAACGACGCATCTCTGCGGCCGTTTCAGTGATTTCACGAATATCGGAAAAACGTTGTGTCCTTTCGGACACGATGCCAATGGAGAGCTTCATCAGCGGCACCAAATTTCCATCTGGCTGCATAATGCCCCCTTGTTCACGATCGATGAAGCTGTAATGGGAAAGAATGCCTTCATCAAATTTCTGACGTAGTTCACTCACCACCGTGGAAATATTGTCAGACATGGTGACGAGCACAAACGTATTGCTGGTAGCGTGACCGATAAAGTCGTTTAGCGTGCCCAAATCGTCATCCACCTCGTTGAGCAGGAGTGTGGTGAAACGAAGCACTTCATCGCGGGCTAAGAAGCCGTACTCGTCGCTAAAGGGCTCAATATTGTCAATGCCAATTTGCAGATAAGTCCAATCTTTGGTGCGCATGAGGTTGCGCAGCTGATCTTCGATCAGGCGGCTGCTGGGTAAGCCGGTGATTGGGTCTGTCATGTTGTGCCGTTTATAGGTGTTGATAGCGGTGCGCACACGTAGCTTGAGTTCTTCAATATCAAACGGTTTGGTGATGTAATCATCAGCTCCCAGTTCCAGCCCGGCGATGCGATCGCTTCGTTCATCCTTCTGAGTCAGGAAGATGATGGGAATATGGCTGGTGCGGGTGGTGGTGCGCATCACTTTGCATACTTCATACCCATTCATATCTGGCAGCATGATGTCCAGCACGATGAGGTCGGGTAGCTTTTTGCGGCAAAGCTCCAGGGCATCATTACCACGAGCGGCAACGTCTACATGGTAACCCTGCCCGGTGAAGAAGATGCGCAACATGTTTGAAATATCAAAGTCGTCTTCTACTATTAAAATACGGCCGTTGCTCATGAGCTTTTTCCTTGGCAAATTAAATATTTACTGCGTCCACAGAAATTTGATTGTTTGGATTAATATATGGAACGGCAGTGACAGCATTTCTGTCTGGTGAAGCGGCGGCTTTTACATATGCAATTCGTTCACTTGTAACAGCGCGTTCAAAACTTCTAAAGCCGCCAAGCTTAAAACCGTGCCGTTTTGCGATTGTATCAATTGTCTGTACTTGCGACAATTTTATGTCTTTACCCAGCGTGAAAGATGCGTAATTTCCGTCCAAAGCCAGGGCCATAGTCTCGGCCATACACGCATAAGCCATTTTGGGCGGAAAGCCAAAGTCAAAATTAAAGTTTACTGGTCCTGGCACCTCTACCATGCCCCCTTCAATGACCAGAACGTCGGGGCGTTGTTCGGCAACCTGCCGGGAGACATCGCGTGGACGGGACACATCGCACACAACCGCGCCGCGCCGAAGATGTTGCGGTTCGATGATAGCATCTACCGCGCTGGTTACGGTGATAATGAAGTGCGCTTTGGCCAGATCATCCATGTTGCTGGAAACCATAACTTTTTGTTGGCCACGTTGGCGAACGGCCGTTGCTACATCCTCTAGTTTCTCTGTGCGCCGACCAATCAGAATCATTTCTTCGCAGTCGGGGGCCAGTAGTTGGGCACAAATGGAACCAATAGCCCCTGTGGCTCCCACGATGGCTACAGTAGCCTGGGACAACGGCTTTTCCAGCAAAACGGCCGCTTCCTGAACGGCATGAACCGCTTGGGCCACAGTGTAGCTGTCACCGGTGGTTACAGGGATGTTTAGCTGCCTGGCAATCGTAAGCCCCCCGTCGCCCACCACAGATGTGAATGCTCCCAAGCCTAGGATTTGTGCACCTAGTTTTTCGGCCAGCCGACCTGTCTGCACAATCTTACGGTAGACCAGTGACGTTGGGAGGCGCATCATCATGTTGGGTGTGAGCGGGCAGGCGACGAA
Source organism: Ardenticatenaceae bacterium (assembly GCA_020634565.1). Lineage (GTDB taxonomy): Bacteria > Chloroflexota > Anaerolineae > Promineifilales > Promineifilaceae > Leptofilum. The sequence continues at coordinate 32,116 of JACKBN010000014.1, read as the reverse complement.
CCAACCTTTGAGGGAACGGCCGTTGGCCATCGATTGTATGCCTTCAATTTCAGAGACCAAAACCGGGGGATAAAAAATAGAGAGAAATTCAATTAACCAGGCAGGCAGTTTTCCCAAAGCGGGATACTTACGACTCACGTCGCGCTTCGGATCTAGAGGATGAATAATAAAAGCAAAACTATCCTGCATAATAGCTTGAGTGTAATGAGGATAAATTACTGTTCAATGGTAATTCTGTCCCTTACATTACTACTTTCAACCCTTTTAGGCTAAAAAGAACCGACTTCCCCCTTTCTGGGGTAAAGGCGTGGGTAACGATATTTTGCACTGTGGGCATGATGATCGCTTTGATCATATGTAACATTTTTGGTGATGAATTGGCGATCGTCAGAGGCGAGCATCACGACATCCGATTCGATGGTACGGGCGGCATAAATGATGGCCCCGGAACCGATGCGGCAATGATGCCCGACACAGCCGCCCAAAATGAGCAGATTGGTGGCTTCTAATTTCCCTTCGTGGTTCACTGTTTTGAGTGGTCCACCCAAAATATTGAAATCCGTGAAAGTGTTGCCTGCACCAATGAAGGAATCTCGCCCAACTACGCAAAGCTGTAAACAGGTGTTTTGCGCAATAGAGGTGTTTTCCATCAAGGTAGTCATGAACAGGGCGGCGCGGAAGGGAAGAAAACAGCCATCACTAATGACGCTGAGTAGGAGTTGACAACCTTGTGAAACGGTAACATTGCTGCCAATAATGCAGTTGTCAATGACGGCACCCGCGCCAATCGTGACGTTGTCCCCAATAACTGTATAGCCGTGAATAACGGCCGTTGGGTCAATGTGAACGTTTTTACCGACCACCACCAGTTTTGAGCTAGACAAAACACGCTTCTGTTCCAGAACTGACCGAGCCAGAATTTTTAGCTTGGTTGGCCAGCTGCCCGCGATGTGGTCTTCAACATTGGCCCCTTGTGTGAAAACGCCGAGCAAAATATCCGCTATGAATAGATGTACCCAGTTTTCAACGAGTACAAATACTTTTTTCGGTAACTGATAAACCAGATCGCCAAATTCTGTCGCCATGTAGGGGGGGATATGATAGTAACCACGTTCTCGGGATTCAGTGTCAATGACTAGCGGTTCGGCGTCCAGGCTTTGCGTGATGCCATTAGGTAGGTACCACATATCAGCCAGCAGCAGATCCCCTTTTTGCATGAAGGAGTGGGTTAACGGCCGTACATGCTTGGCAATAGCCGGATCATCCTTGTGAAACGCCAGGCGCACTGGCCTTTTACCAGCTTTTGCTTGCTTAATAAAATCATCAATTAACAGTTGGTTGAAAAACAAGTTGTCGCGATGTACCAGACTTTCAACCTTGTCCGTTTCTAACTGTCGGGCGATTTCCCAGTCTGGATATTCACGCTCTTCAATAGCATGTTTTACTAGCAAGTCCCTTTGCCACAGCCACAAAGGTTTATTCTGCACGCGTAAATCACGTGCCGGTTCATTAAACGGGGCAATAAAACTTGGTTCGTTAATGATGACTCTTCGCATAAAACTGCTCTAAATATCTATAGATTACCGCAACCTACACAATCGGTTGCTTGGTAATCGCCATCGTACAGGTTTCATCACCAGTGGCAATGCAGCTAATTTGCTCGACTTTAAAACGACGCCCACGACTTACCCAATCTAACGCTTGTTCTAACAAGCCAATGGCCAAATGGCAACAGGGCGTTTCTGAGGTTCGTTGCCAACAAATAGGGCAGCGTTCAATGATCCACAAGTAATGGTCAGCATCTTCACCCAGGCGCACGCGCTGGTCGCTGAACTTGTTGAACGTCTCTGCAAAAACGTCTAGCCCAATTTTTATTTTAATGCCCAATGGTAACATTCGCATAGCCAGGTCGGTGATGCCCAAAACAGGCATAAATTCTTTGAGGGCATATTTCCACGTTTCGCGGCCTGCCCGCAAAGCCAGGCCGCGGCCACCTCGTTCACCATACATATCATCTAAAGTTTGCTGGATGGCGCTAAATTCAGCAAAAGTAAAGCCAAGCTGCAAATTATTCGGTGGATAATTGTTAACCATATGAGAGAGCTTTGCCAGGTTCAAAACTGCATTGACACCATGGTGCCCCATAATTTCTTCCATGGCTACCAGGACAATTCGCCCCATTTTATTGGGGTAGTAATATTCAACTTGTGTTGTTGGCGCTTGATACATGCCTAAACTACCTGGCCATTGGATTGATGAACGTGATGATTGTTAAGAAAACCATTGACAGCTTTTAAAAAGCGTTCGGGCTCATCAGTCATTGGGAAATGACGTGAGTGATCCATAACCTGAATTTCAACTGATTTTACGCCACTTTTTAATAAATCTGCATTGGTTGGGGAAACGATCTTGTCTTTGGCTCCGTAAATCCCCAGTGTTGGAATATCGAGTGTAGGCAACTGTTTGCTTAAATCCGTATCGCGTAAATCACCGATGCTGCGAAAAAAGGACTCAATAGTGGTGCGCTGTACATCTCTAAAAATCATATTGCGCACTTTTTTGGAATCCTTGGCCAACAAAATGCGCATAATAGAATGCAGCATGATAGGATAGCGCCAAATTAGCTTGGCAATTGAGCCATAACCTGCCAGCTGCAAAAATGGATGTAGTGAGCTACCCACAATCGGCGAGCCGACCAGGGCTACTTTTTCTACTCGTTCAGGATGTGTTAAAGAGATTTGCAAAGCAACGGTACCACCCATTGAGTGTCCAAAAATTGGTGCGCTCTGAATGCCCAGTGAATCCATAAACTGATTCACCATTTCCACATAGCTGTCAATTTGAAAGCTGGCAGTTTGTTTTTGTGATGGTTTGGCTGAATCCCCAAAGCCCCAGAAGTCCAGGGCATAGACGCGAAAACGTCTGGTGCCTGCGAGATCAATCATGATGTCGCGCCAGACATCCCAGGAATTAATCCATCCATGTAATAGAATGATGGGTTGGCCCCGTCCTATTGATTCGTAATGCAGAATCCCTTGTTCGGTAACAATAGAACTCACACTTACCTCAATTACCCCATAAATAGCGCCAGATGGCGGAAGGTGATGTGTTTTGGGTAACGGCCGTTTACGAAATCAGTGAACGTGAGTGAGAGTGGAACACCTCAGATCGCATACTGTCAGGTTTTGTAATAAATCGTAAGCTCGTTACCTTAATAAATCAAAGTTCTGTATGCGACGTCTGAAAAAGATAAGCTGAGAAGCTACTGCCTGAGGCCCACTTCAAGAAGAACTGGTGCGCGTTTACGGCATATTTTCATAGACATATGCACACCAAAAATAGTAACATTTAGCAGATACAATCACTGTGAAAAGCTGGTAAAGGAGATGTAAAGGTCACGTTAAACAGTTAATCACCATTTTCTTGGTCTAGTTGCTCTAAAATAGAATAAAGCAATTCTAGCAATGCATTCTTAACGCTTTCCTTATCAGTGGCAACACATGGCAGAATTTTTACATCTGGTCGAAGCCGAAGAATGATGCGCAGATCTTCCGGTTCCCAAGCATCTTCCATATCTTGTTTATTGGCAGCAACAACAAAGGGCGTTGAGGCATAACTCTCAAACGTTTCCAGAATGCGCTTTGCTTCCCGAAATGTTTCTGGCTTGGTGCTGTCCACCATAACAACAAAGCCCAACATACCCTGAGACAAAATATCCCACATAAAGTCAAAGCGTCGCTGTCCCGGTGTACCGAACAAATAAAGAACCAGATCGTCGCCAACAGTAATACGGCCGAAATCCATCGCCACCGTTGTGCTTTCTTTCACTTGTTCCGCCGAACTGGAAATTCTGCGTTCCGTAGAAACGACATCAATTTCACTGACGGATCCAATAAATTGGGTTTTTCCGGCAGAAAATGGGCCAGTAATTACCATTTTGACAGCTTGCATAATGTTACTACCTTCATATTGAGCAATGATATTGTGATTTAAGTTTGTTGGCTCCCACGCTTGGCTGACAAATGCAAACCTATGCAGATGCTACCAAACTGGCAATTTTACAAGCCCCGAATACGATCGATGAGCCGAACCACCACGGAACGCTTAACAGCGGGTGATGGTTCAGCGGCGGCTCTTTGCCGAGAAGTAGCTTCTTTCTTTTCGGGAGCAGGTTTCGGTTGGTTAACAAATTCAACCAATCCGGCTTGCAACATGCCGTATACAATGCGGCGAATTTCAAAGTCGCTAAGATTGTTGGCTTTCGCTATTTGGCGAATAGAGTTTCGAGGATTGACAAAAGAGACAACACGCCATTCTTCAACGGTAAGGTTGATATTGCGTAGGCGGGCGTCAGGTCTATCTGTAAAGCGTAAAGCCACATCTAGATCGGGCAGCTCATCTTGCAGGATTTCCCACTCTTTTAGCCGCCGGCTGCCTTCCATAATCACGCTTTCCAAATCGATGGGAATGGTGATGTAACCGCTGTTGGGCAGTTTGTTGGCATCAAAGCGGAATTGGCCTTCGCCCCAAGTGAACAGTTTATAGACTGTATCTAAAACATTCTGGCGCACGCTTTGAATAATGTCGTTTTGCGTGACGCGCCGGGCTGTTACCAAAAGGTGGCCTATCTCTTTGTCACTTTTGCCTTTGGCGTGGGATTGAATAACCTGAGCTTGTTCTGGAGAAAGCTTACCGCTGTTCTGCAGAATCTGGGCCAGATGATTGCCGTTCTCATTTCCCATGTAAGCATAAATCAGCTTGCCTTCGCGAAAAGACATCTGGGCATTCTCATTCGCATTCTGAATGGAAAGGGTCCCTGTTTTTCTGGCCAGGTTAATGAGGTTTAATAGCTGTGTTGTTGAGAAATCGCGCAGGTTGCCTTTAAGGGCCATAGTTGTTTTTCCTGCTTGGTTTTGATGGCTGGATTTTTACAAATATTACCAACTTACTGTGCCTGTTGTGCCCCATCGCTTAAACGATACGGTTGACCTCTTGAAATCTTGAGCCAGCAGGCGCATTTCTATCCTGTAAGCTGTTGACCTGAGCATTATACATGGTGCAAATTACGTAGTCAAACCTACTTATGTCACATCAAATACTATATATTGCTTGTTTGTGCCTCTTTTCAAGTGTACAATTATTGTGCTGTGTGGGGCGGTGGCGAAATGGTAGACGCAGCAGACTTAAAATCTGCCGGACGTCAGTCCGTGTGGGTTCGAATCCCACCCGCCCTATTTTTTAATGCCCCTTCTTGGGGCATTTTTCGTTTATGTGGAAAAGTCATGAGCAAATCGGGTTTATATAGTAAGGAAGATCGGTGGCTGTGGCGCACTGTGCAGCAAACGGTACGGCCGTTCCCCCTCACCGATTCCTCGACTAAATTGCTCATTGGGGTTTCTGGTGGAGCCGATTCCCTGGCACTGCTGCACCTTTTATGGCAGCAATTGGGTGCTGAACGCCTCGTGGCAGCACATCTCAACCACAAGCTGCGCACTGACGCCGAGGCAGATGCAGTTTTTGTAGCGGAAACGGCCGCTTCCTGGAATATTCCCTGCTTGCTAGGTGAGATTGAGGTAGCTGATGTTGCAGCCAGCTCTCAGCTTTCGCTGGAGGCAGCGGGGCGGTTGGCACGCTATCGTTTTTTGGCGGAAAAAGCAGATGAAGTGGGCGTAGAGGCCGTTGTTGTGGGGCATCATGCCGATGACCAGGTGGAGACGATTCTGCTGCATTTACTGCGGGGCAGTGGCAGCGGTGGCTTGCGTGGCATGCAACCCGCGAGCCAGATGCCAGAACAAAATGGTTTGTTGTTGGTACGGCCGTTTCTTAACACGTCGCGGGCTGAAATTGAGGCGTATTGTGCCCGGCACGATTTGGTTCCTCGCGAAGACGCCAGCAACGAAGATGTAAAGTTTACCCGGAACCGGATTCGTCATGAATTGCTGCCGCTTTTGAAGACGTACAACCCCCAAATTGATGCCAATTTACAGCAGCTAGCACTGATTACCGCCGGTGAATATGCGGTGCTGCAAGCTGAGTTTGAGAATCGCTGGCCTGACTTGGTGGTGGAGAAGGGGGCGGATTGGCTGGTACTGGACCGGTCGCAATTTTTGGTGCAGGCAACAGCCTGGCAGCGACTAATTTTACGTAGGGCCGTGCAATATTTACGGCCGTTGGCTGAAATTAGCTTCCAAACCATTGAACTGGCGCGGCAGATTATTCTGGAAAACAAGTCTGGGATGGCGGCGACGCTGCCGGGCGATTTGGAGATGCAGGTTACGGGGCAGGAGTTGATCTTTGGCAAGCGGGATGTCGCCAGAGGGCCTCAGCTAGACTTTAAGGACCCTGTGCCGTTCGCTGTTCCGGGTGAAATTAATCTGGCCAATGGTTGGACGGTGACAGCGCAAGTTGTTGACGCTTCGCTGGAAGAGGTTCGGCAAAACGGGGATCGGTGGCAGGCGTTTGCAAGTTTGGCGGAAGGGGAGCAGTTGTGGTTACGGTTGTTTATCCCCGGTGAGCACTTCCAGCCATTAGGGATGGGCGGGCGCACACAAGCGATTGCTGATTTGTTGAGTAACCAAAAAGTTCCCCGGCAAGAACGGCCGTTTTGGCCGATTGTGGCTACCGATATGCATCCAGTTTGGATTGTGGGGCAGCATTTAGATAACCGGATGCGCGTGACAAAAGACACCCATCGGGTAGTGAAGTTGACTTGTTTCCAGCGTGCAGGCTAAACGGCCGTTCCGAAAGCAAAAGCCGACTGCTAAACAACAGAATTAGACGGTTGCTTCTAGTTGCCGGTGCTCCCAATCATTTGTTTCTTCTTTGGCGCGGATGAGCAGGACTGGTACCTCTGCATAGCGTAGGACTTTGTCGGCTACGCTGCCAAAGACCCAGCGGCTCAAGCCGCCACGCCCGTGGGTGCTCATCACGATGGTGTCAATTTCTTGGCTGGACGCAACCTGTAACAAGGCATCTGCAATATTTTCTCCCTCGGTCACTTGGGCATTTACCGCAAACCCTTGTTGGCGCAGCGAACCTTGATGTGCTCGCAGGTAGTTGTGTGCATCTTGCTCAGATTGGTGGCGCATTTCGGTGAGTAATTGGGCGTAAACACTGCCGTTTGCGGCCGTCATGATGAGATGTGGGGGCTGGATGACCCAGACAAGGCTGATCTTGCTGTTGAACTTGCTGGCCAACTCTATTGCAGCGGGGAGCGCCGCTTCGGCCAGATGTGAACCGTCCAGGGGAACCATGATATGGCTGAACATGTTTGGCCTCCATAGGCTAAGGTAAGTAGGAAAAAGTGGTGCTGCTTATTCTTCATTAAGTATGCCAGATAAGAACGGCCGTTTGCCAGTGACAATCCCCATTTTGCGCGGCGATAAATGTCATTTGGGTGCGTATCCCCTCTGTAAGATGGCTCACCAACGTTATTTGCCCAACTTTGTATGATAGCAACCATAAGTTTTGCCTTCCTAAGAATTGGGTAAAAGGCGTTTAGTTTGGTTTGGCTGAGTGTTGGCATTCGTTATACTAAGCGGCGCTGTGAGGCATAAAAGGTTCTTTTTAGATTGATGAATAAAAGAGGAAAGATACTCATTGGTTTGGTTGTTTTGTTTGGGTTGGGCCTGTTGGCCACGCCGACATTGTTGCGCGCCATTCCGCCGCGCTACGCAGCCCGCTGGCTGCCCGAACCGCTGCTGGCCATTGCTTCACCCAGGCAGGAAGTGGCTATTTTGCCAACTGTGGTGCAGCCGCTAGATATTGATGCTCTTTTGGGAGAACCGACCGCTTTGGCTGCGCCGGTCATCGAGGTGATTGAGCCGACAGCAACGGCCGTAGTGGCCGATAGCGAGGCCTCACCTGCGCCAACGGCCGTTCCACCCACCGCCACGCCATCCCCTGTACCCACCGCAACGGCCGTTCCCATTCCCGAAGCGGCTCGTTTAGAAGGGGTGCAGCACCAGTTTCAGGAATGGAACAACTGTGGCCCGGCTACTCTGGCCATGACGCTGAGTTACTTCGATCTGTTTCTGACCCAAAGCGATACGGCCGCTGTGTTAAAGCCAAACCCGGAAGACCGCAACGTGAGCCCGAATGAGATGGCCGCCTATGTGAATGAAAATACCCCTTATCAGGCGATTCACCGGGTAAACGGCCGTGTTGAAATGCTCAAACAGTTTGTGGCCAATGGCATTCCGGTAATCGTAGAAATTGGCATCGACCCGCCCGGCGAGTTTCGCTGGCTGGGCTGGTATGGACATTACCTGCTGGTGGTGGCCTATGACGACGCCAATGAGCAATTTTTTGTGTATGACTCCTGGTTTGGCACTAGTGATGTGCCCTTGGAGAATGCAGACAGGAACGGCCGTAATCTGACCTATGCCGATGTAGAAACGTATTGGCCACAGTTCAATCGCAGCTACATTGCCGTTTACCAGCCAGAACAGGCGGAAACGGTAGCCCGCATTGTGGGTGAGGATTTAGACGACACCATCATGTGGGAGAAATCTTTGCAGCAAGCTCAATCTGAGGCTGCGGCTGATCCCGGCAATGCATTTTACTGGTTCAATTTAGGCACTAGCTACAATGCCGTGGGCGAGTACGAGCGGGCCAGTACGGCTTTTGATCAGGCTCGGGCCATCGGGCTGCCCTGGCGTATGTTGTGGTATCAATTTGGTCCCTACGAAGCATATTATGAAGTAGGGCGCTATGAAGATGTTATTTTGCTGGCCGATGTTACGTTAGAAGATCGGCCGTATTTTGAAGAATCATTCTATTACAAAGGATTAGCGCTGGCTGCCACCGGAGAAACGGCCGCAGCCGAAGACAACCTGGAAAGAGCCGCCACATTTAACCCAAACTTCGACCTTGCGACGGTGGCGTTAGCTGAACTTACCAGTAATCAGTAAGCCACTGTTCTGTAAGTCAGAAATCAGTTGATCCCCGGCAACGGGCACTGATTTCTGTGAACCGCTTATTGAATGCTGGCTTGGGCGAAAAGTTATGAATAAGAAGACAAGAAACCGTATTTTGATTATCGAAGGCATCCTTCTGGTGCTGATTGTTGGCTTGCTTGTGTTGGAGCCGGTCGTTTCGGCCATACCAGGCCGTTACCGAGTCGCACTTCAGGAGCGCAGCCCGTTTTTGAGCAGCATTGTGGAAGGTGTGATTGATCAGGTGGCCCCGATGGCCACAGCCTTGCCTGTAGCCGTGGCTGCCTCTGAGGAAACGCAGGTGGATATTAATTCGCTGCTGGCGGTAACGGCCGTTATTGAACCAACCGCCACCGTCAAACCCACCGGGACACCAACCGTCGCGCCAGAAACAACGCGTGACGAGGCAGCGACCCCATTGCCCACCAACACGCCATTTCCGACCCCAACCAATACCCCGACGCCAGAACCATTGCCCGCCTCCCATATTTTGGAAGGAATGGGTGTTGTCCGGCAATCATTTAATAACTGTGGCCCGGCCAATTTGACCCAAACATTAAACTACTGGGGCTACGATATCACTCAGGAAGAGGTTGCCGATTACCTGAAACCAAGCAGTGAAGATCGCAACGTAAGCCCGTGGCAGATACGCGATTACGTGAACGAGTATACGGGTGGCGCTTTTAAGGCCACTGCCCACAGTGGCGGCACGTTAGAACTGATCAAACAATTTATTGCAGCTGGCTATCCTGTCGTCATTGAAAAAGGGTACGAATTGCCAACGGATGGCTGGTATGGCCATTACCTCACCGTTTTTGGCTATGATGATGAGGAAGCGATTTTCTACAGTCAGGACAGTTATCTGGGGCCGTGGGATGGCAGCGGCCGTACCGATGATTACGAAGAGTTTGATTTTTACTGGCAGCAGTTTAACTATACGTTTTACGTCGTTTATCTGCCTTCACAGGAAGCTGAAGTCCAATCCATTTTGGGGCCAGAGCTGTCTGAACCTATGGCAATGTGGCGTATGGTTGCCAACCGGGCTCAGGCAGAAATTGACGCTGATCCAGAGAATAGCTTTGCCTGGTTCAACCTGGGTACAGCTCTAACCGAAATGGGGGCAACTACTGGAGAAGCGCAGTATTATCAGGGTGGGGCACAGGCATACGATCAGGCACGTGAGTTGGGCTTGCCCCCACGCATGTTGTGGTATCAATTCCGCCCTTACCTGGCCTACTTGAGAACCAACCGTTTGGATGATGTAATCGCTTTGGCCGACGCCACGCTTTCTACTCAGGGTGGCCGCAATGTGGAAGAAACCTATTGGTACAAAGGCTTAGCCCTGGAAACACAAGGCAATGCTTCTGACGCGATTGCCAATTACCAGGCTGCGCTGGAAGTAAACCACAACGCCTATTACGTCCAGTGGTCGCTGGATGCGCTTACGGGCGGTTAAACATGAAAACTCGAAGGCTGGACGCAGCAATGCGCCAGCCTTCTTTACTTTTGGTAGTGTATGAGTGAGCATCTGATTCTGGTTCGTCATTCGGCTGTGCAAATTGATACGGCCGTTCCCTCACATCAATGGCCGCTTTCCGCAGACGGCCGTTCCCGCTGTCACGATCTCGCCCCAAAACTAACGCCATACGATCCCACACGTTTCATCACCAGCGAGGAGCCAAAGGCGATAGAAACCGGCCAAATTTTGGCCAATGCGCTGGCTGTCTCTGCGATGTCGGCTTCCGGATTGCAGGAGCATGACCGGCACGGTACCCCTTATTTTGAGAGCCGTGAGGCGTTTGAAACGGCCGTTGCCACCTTCTTCGCTCGCCCGGATGAGTTGGTCTTTGGTCGGGAAACGGCCGTTCAGGCCCGAATGCGCTTTGAAACGGCCGTTCAGCAAGAATTGTCCTCGCACCCGCAAGAAACGCTGGCTATCGTCTCTCATGGCACAGTGATGACCCTCTTCATCTGTCACCATAATCCGCACCTGAACCCCATGCAGTTTTGGCAATCGCTCACGTTGCCCTGCGCTTTTGTCTTACGCTTGCCAGAGATGCAGTTGGTAACGGCCGTTTGAAAAACTGGCTGCACTGATGTAGAAACATAGGTATAATAACCGCAGAATCCTCACGCACGATTTCTTCTATCGGAGGAATTGCTGAATCCCAACGAACCTTTCAAATTCCCGGCAGATAACAAAGCGATGTAGCTGCCTGGGTTTCACGAAATTTACTCACCTTTCCCAAGGAGGCATTAATGTCTGAACGCAAACATATTAAAGTAACCTATTCAACGCTGGCCAGCCCCGATCCGCTGCTGCACCAATATTTTGATGAGTCTGTTGAAGAGGCTAAGGCCGGTTTTGGTAAAACCTTTCCCATGTTCATCAACGGGCAAGAACGCACGGCCGCTGAAACCTTTGAAAAACGCAGCCCGGCTGATCTCGATATGGTCATGGGCTATTTTCAAAAAGGCACGGCCGAAGATGTAAACGATGCGGTAGCCGCTGCCAAAGCTGCTTTCCCCGCCTGGAGCGGCCGTCCCTGGCAAGAGCGTGTGTCCATCATGCGCAAAGCCGCCGATCTCATCAGCGAGCGCCTGTTCCACATGGGCGCAGTCATGAGCATGGAAATTGGCAAGAACCGGCTGGAAGCGCTGGGCGATGTGGAAGAAACGGCCGATCTCATCCGCTACAACTGCGATGCTGTCGAACAAAACGACAACTTTAACCGTCCGCTGCTGTCTGAGAGCGATAAGCACCATAACCGCAGCGTGCTCAAGCCTTACGGCGTGTGGGCCGTTATTTCCCCCTTCAACTTCCCCGGCGCGTTGGCTGGTGGCCCTGCCGGAGCAGCATTGGTGGCTGGCAACTGCGTGGTCCTCAAGCCCGCTTCCGATACCCCATACACCGCCTGGCTGATTACTGAATGCCTCCGTGATGCAGGCGTTCCGGCTGGTGTATTCAACTTTGTTACCGGCGGCGGTCGTTCTGTTGGCCAAACCCTGGTCGATCATCCAGATGTGGATGGCATTACCTTCACCGGCAGCTACGACGTTGGTATGCATATTTTGCGCTCCTTTTCCCAGGGGCGTTATCCCCGCCCGGTTATTGCCGAGATGGGCGGCAAGAATCCCACCATCATCAGCAAAAAAGCAGACATCGACAAAGCAGCTATGGGCGTCATGCGCTCTGCCTTTGGCCTGCAAGGGCAAAAATGTTCCGCTTGCTCCCGTGTTTACGTTCATAAAGACGTAAAAGACGAATTTATGGGCAAATTGATTGATCTCACCTCCCAAATCAAAGTGGGCGATCCCACCGTGAAAGAGAATTGGATGGGTCCTGTGGCCAACAAAGGCGCGTTCAACGATTACAAGGAATTTGTAGCCGATCTGCACGTAAATGGTGATGTGGTCTTTGGTGGCAAGGTTTTGGAAGATGCCGGAAATGGCTACTATGTCGCACCTACCATCGTCGATAACCTACCATTGGAGCATCGCTTGTGGAAGCATGAGATGTTCCTGCCCATCGTGACCGTGGCCCCTTACGAGGACATGGACAAAGCGATGGAACTGGCCAACGACGTAGAATATGGCCTGACCGCTGGCTTCTTCAGCGAAGATGATGACGAAGTACAGTGGTGGCTGGACAACATCCAGGCTGGTGTGCTCTACGTAAACCGTTCTAGCGGGGCCACGACGGGTGCCTGGCCGGGCTACCAATCCTTTGGTGGTTGGAAAGGCAGCGGTTCGACCGGTAAAGCGGCGGGCAGCTTCTACTACATTCAGCAGTACATGCACGAGCAAAGCCAAACGGTTGTTGACTAACGCTTACCCGATTTAGTTCATCTTTTTCCCCGGAAGTTGCCAATTTTCATTGGTGGCTTTCGGGGAATTTTATCTGAGGTGGTTGCGGCAAATAGCCCTAAGTAACTATCTCGCCATATGAGGCGGTCAGGAACGGCCGTTAACCCATGACATATAAACATCCGCACGGACACGTGTTTTATCGCAAGATGAACCATGCCCGCCCCAAGATCGACCATGGGGAGGGCATTTATTTATTTGACGAAAGTGGCAAGCAGTATATGGACGGATCCGGTGGGCCGCTGGTGGTGAATGTGGGACACGGCCGTTCCGAAATCGTCGCTGCCATGGCCGAACAAGCCCAAAAAGCCGCCTACGTCCATGCCATCATGTTTACCAACCAGGCCACCGAACAGCTCTCCGATGAATTGGCCAACTTGGTGCCCATGCCCGATCCCCGCTTCTTTTACCTGAGCAGTGGTTCCGAGGTGGTGGAAGGGGCCATCAAACTGGCGCGACAAATTCAGCAGGCGCGTGGGCACGGCATGCGTGACATCATCACTTGCCGCTCCCTGAGCTATCATGGCATGACGTTGGGGGCGTTGGGCGTAAGCGGCCGTCCGGGTTTGCGCACCCCGTTTATGGGCATGATGGTGAACATGCCGCACGTGCGCCCACCGTATCCTTACCGCTTTGAAGCCTCTGGCGAAGAAATCGCAGGTCGCCTGGAAGAATCTATTCTGGCTTATGGCCCGGAAACCGTGGCCGCTTTTATCGCTGAACCTATTAGCGGGGCCAGCCTGGGGGCTGTGATCCCCCCGGATGATTATTGGCCCGCCATTCGCCGCATTTGCGACAAATACGGCGTACTGCTCATTGCGGACGAAGTATTGGTGGGCATGGGGCGCACAGGCAAATGGTGGGGCATCGACCATTGGCAGGTGCAGCCAGACATCATGGTAACCTCCAAAGGGCTGGCTGGTGGTTATTTCCCCCTGGGTTTTGTGGCGGCAAAAACGGAAGACGTAGAACTCATTCGGCAAAAGCTGGGCGACTGGAATCACGGTGGCACGTTCAGTCATCATCCCGTGGGCTGCGCGGCGGCCTTGACCACGCTGCACATCATGCAGCGCGAAAATTTGGTGGAAAACAGTGCTGTTATGGGGATAAAGCTCGGCCAACTGCTGCAAGATGCTTTGGGAGATCATCCTCATGTAGGAGAGATACGTGGGCGTGGGCTTTTCTGGGGCATTGAGTTTGTGCAGGATAGAGAGAGCAAGGAGCCATTTCCAGCTTCGCGTCACCTGGCCTGGGAAATTTGGCAGCGAGCGTTTGACAAGGGGTTGATTGTTTACTACTCGCAGGGCTGCGCCGATGGGCAAAATGGGGATGTCATTATGCTGGGGCCGCCGCTCATCGTAACAGAAGAACAGCTGGGGGCTATGGTGGCGATTTTAACTGAAGCGGTGTACGAAATCTTGCCTGCAACCGGATAGAAAGTGAGAAGTGAGCGGCAAAGAAAGCTCGTGCCGCTCACTCGTGATTGCTATGCTTGCCAGGTAAATACGTCGCCGCCCTGGCCCATGAGCACGGTGCCGGGGAACACGCGCAGCCGCCACGGTTCCAGTTTGATCACGGCAAAGGCATCGACAGTGGGGCTGGTCCAGGCGGGAATGAGTGTTGGATCGTAACCAACTGGTTCTGGCCCGTTGAGGAAGAGGTCCCACACCATTTTGCGACCTTCATCATCGAAAACCCAGCTGGCCTGGCATTCGGCGACGCAGGTATCGTGGGTGGGGGTCCAGTAATTAACTGAGACGTAAGGGCTGTTTCCCAGGTGAGCACGTTTAACTGGCGTTGGGCTGGTGGCGATCCAGCCAACAAGCTGTTCTCCGTCCCATTGCCAGATAGGATGGAGCACGCGGGAGCGGGGACGGCCGTTTTTATCCACAGTCGCCACGCTGGCCCACACAATCTGGTGTGCCATCTTCACAAAAGCCGGTGCTGTTTCAGTAAGCGTATTCATACAACTCCTTTAAATACAATCGGGTAATCAATAGTTTTGATTACCCGATTGCTAAATGACTTAATCGTTTAACTTTGCCCGTTCCTGTTCTACCAGAACGCGGCGTAAAATTTTGCCAGAGAGTGATTTGGGCACTTCGTCCACAAACTCAATGCGGCGAACCTTCTTTTGTGGGGAGACGCGTTCCGCCACCCATTCCATGATGCTTTCCGGTGTGGCTTCTGCTTTGAGCACCACAAACGCCTTGGGCACTTCACCTGCCTCTTCATCTGGGCTGGGGATAACGGCCACGTCGGCAATAGCGGGATGCGATAGCAATAGCGCTTCCAGTTCAGCCGGAGCCACCTGAAAACCCTTGTACTTAATCAGCTCTTTGAGACGATCTACGATGTAGAAAAAGCCTTCGTCATCTACATAGCCAATATCGCCTGTGTGCAGCCAGCCTTCTTCATCGACCGTCGCGGCGGTGGCGTCGGGATTGTTCAAATACCCCTTCATCACCTGCGGCCCCCGAATCCAGAGTTCGCCCCGTTCATTGGTGCCGACCGGCTCGCCGCTGGTGGGATCAACAATCATCACTTCGGTATTGGGGAGCGCGGGGCCGATGGAGGACAGCTTGTTGGTTTCGGTACGCGTCTGGTTGTAGACGTGGGTTACCGGGCTGGTTTCGGTCAGGCCGTAACCCTGAACCACGCGGCAGTTCAGGCGTGTTTTTACCTCATCAGCCAAGGCCTGGCCCAACGGCGCTGCACCGGAGAAAAGCTCAACGAGCGAGGACAAATCATATTGATCGACGATGGGATGTTTGGCCAGCCCGACCAAAATGGGGGGCACCAGATTGACGCGAGTGACCTTGTGTTTTTGCACCAGTTCCAGGAACTGTACCATGTCAAAACGGGGCATCGTTACGATGGTTGCCCCGCGTGAGAGGCTCATGTTCATGATGACCACCATGCCGTAGATGTGGTAGAAGGGCAAAATGCCCATGATGATGTCATCTTCGTTGGTGATATCAATGCCGGTGATGCCGTCCATCTGCACTAAGTTGGAAACGATGTTGCGGTGGGTGAGCATAACGCCCTTGGGATAGCCGGTGGTGCCGCTGGAATAGGGGAGCACCACAATGTCTTCAGCAGGATTGATGTTGATTTCGGGCAGGCTGCCATCGCTTTGCAGCAGAGTCACAAAGGGTGTCGCGCCTTCGATTGGGTCGAAGGTGAATATTTCTTCGATGCTGGTTTCGGCAGCGGCCGTTTTTGCATTTTCCAGGAACATCGAGATGGTCAACAAATATTTGGCACCGGCATCTTTTAGCTGGTGCGCCAGTTCATGGGCCGTGTAAAGGGGATTGACCGTGGTGACAATACCGCCTAACAGGGAGACGGCATGGAAGGCGACGGCGTATTCGGGCAGGTTGGGGCTGTAGATGGCAAAAACATCCCCCTGGCCAAAGCCGCGCTTGGATAAACTGGAGGCGACCAGCCGAATCGCGCCACCCAACTGGGCGTAGGTAATGGTACGGCCGCTTGGTCCATCAATCAGTGCCGGTTTGTCGCCAAATTTCTGGGTGTACGACAACACAAACTCGGTCAGTGACACATTGGGAATATCAACATCAGGATATGGGCTTTTAAAGATCATGTCTGCTCCTTTGGTGGGAAATAATTTTAGGGAGAGGCGCTTATGGGTTCCCCTCCTTGATTATGAAAATAAACGCGCTTTTTTCTCGTTGACGAAGCTAAGAATGAACAACCCTACCAGCAGAAAAATGCCGATAGAGAGAATGGCCAGTTTTTGCCCTGACTGTTCGGCTGCGACCAGGGTTTGGCCTTGAGTCTGATACCAAAGCGCCGCTTCGGCTGCGATGATACCGTAAACCGTTGGGCCAATGAAGGAAGAGGTCCGCCCGGCAACGGCGAAAAAGCCGTAGAATTCGGCACTGCGGCCGGGTGGGGCAAAAAAGCTTACCATCGTGCGGCTAACCGATTGGATGCCGGCCATGGCAAATCCGGCCAGAATGCCGACCAGGTAAAAGCCGGTGGCGCTGTTGTTGAGATAAAGCCAGGTGATAGCCGCAATCATGGTGAGAATAGAGAGAGTGAGCGAGCGTTTGCCGCCCAGCTTGTCTACCCAGGCACCAAAAGCGTAAGCGCCGCCGACGTTGCTAATTTGCACAATGATGACAAAAATGATGAGCTGCTGCTGATCCATGCCGTACAAAACCGCGCCGATGATGGCGGCAAAGTTAAGGGCCATGATCACCCCATCGTTAAAGATGAGGAAAGCTGCCATGAATTTGAGAAATTCTTTGAATTGGCTGGCTGTTTTAACAGTTTGGGAGAGTTGTTTAAAGGCGTAGCCAAAGTAGTTTTCTCCGGCGGGCAGCGGTTTGGCTTTGGCCCGCTCGGGCAGCCAAAGGAAGATGGGGGCAGCAGAAATGGCGAAGAATACGGCCGTAATCACCAATGACGCCCGAATAATCAAATCTCCCTCAATCATCACAATCAGTGGGAGGATGATGATCAGGCAGAGGATGCCGCCAATGGTGCCGATGGCCCAGCCATTGCCAGAAACGCGACCAACTTCATGCGGTTCGGCAATTTCGGGCAGTAGCGAATTGTAAAATACTTGGGCGCTGCGGTAGCCAATCTCAGCCAGAATGAAGAAGCCCATGCCGATGGCTACGTTGCCCGGCGTGGCAAAGAAAAGACCTGCGGTAAAAACGCAGGCCATGATGGTGTAAAACAACAAAAATTTCTTTTTGGAGCCGGAAAAATCGGCGATGGTGCCCAGAATGGGGGAGGTGATGGCGACGACCAACATGGCAATCCCTACAGCGAGCCCCCACAGCCTGGAGCCTTCGGCTCCGCCAACGACGCTGCCCTGAAAGTAGGCGGAGTAAACGGCCAGCAGCACAACCGAGGCATAGGCGGAATTGCCGAAATCGTAGAGATACCAGGCCCATCGTTCTCGCCGGGTTGTGGTGGTACGGGACTGAATGGGAACAGTTGTCATGGGGCTTCCTCTTCGTGATGGGTGTTGTTGGCGAAATATTGTACACGGGAAACGGCTGGTGACAAAACAAAGGAACGGCCGTAATTACAGCAATTACGGCCGTTCACTTCAAAATTACTCAATTACCAAATCACCAAATTAGCCCCGCTGCTCCACCAACTCCTCTAGCAAATCCACATAGCCCGCCAGTACGCCAAATGTCGTTTCTACTGCCTCCGGTGAGGTCATATCGACGCCCGCAATCTTGAGCGCGTCTAGTGGGAAGACGGAGCCGCCTGCCTTGAGGAAGCTGAGATAGTTGTCCACCGCGCCTTCGGTGCCTGCCAAAATGCTTTGCGAGAGGGCGTGTGCCGCCGAAATACCCGTGGCGTACTGGTACACGTAAAAGTTGGAGTACATGTGCGTGTGGAACTGGGCCCAAGTGATGCCCACCCGCTCCCGATCCACCTCGACCTCATCGCCAAAGCCTTCGCTGAAAAGATCGGCCAGCAGGTTGTTAAGGATGTCCGCGTTGAGCGCCTGACCGCGCTCAACGCGCTCGTGGATTTCCAGCTCAAAGCGGGCCAGCGTGGGCATGATGAAGAAGTAACGGTGGAAGTTGGACATTGCCTCTTCGATGACGGCAATCTGGAATTCGGGGCTGCTGTTGGCTTCCAGCAGATGGGCCCGGACCATCGCCTGGTTGAAGTTGGAAGCCACTTCGGCCACAAACAGGCCGTAGCGGCTGTAGCTGAGGTTGTTCTGCGTCTGCCACGTCAGGTAGGAGTGCATCGAGTGGCCCAGTTCATGGGCCAGGGTGCTGAGGCCGAACAGGTCGTCGGTATAGCTCATCATGATGAACGGGTGGGTGCCCTTGACGCCAGACGAGAATGCGCCCATGCGCTTGCCCTGGTTGGGGTAAACATCAACCCAGCGCTCTTCGAGTGCGCCGCTGCGCAGGGTAGAGGCGTATTCTTGACCCAGGGGTAACATGCCGGTGGCAATCCAGTCTACGGCCGTTTCATACGGCACATTCGGCGGGTCTAGCGACAGGGGGGCTTTTACATCGTATGGATAGAGTGTGTCGTAACCCAGCGCCCGGCGGCGGATGTTCCAGTAGCGATGCCAGGTAGGCAGATTGGCTTTGTAGGTGTTGATGAGATTGTGGAAAACCTCGGTGGGGATAAAGTTGCCGGAGAGTGCAGCTTCCAGCGAATTTTTGTAGCCACGCACCCGCATATTGAACACATCTTGCTTCACGCCTGCCGCCAGTGAATTGGCCATCGTGTTTTTGAAGGCGAGATGGGCATCGGCGTAATGGGTCCAGGCGGTACGGCGCACTTCGCGGTCGGCGTGGGTCGTGAGGCCGCCGATAGTGCCTTGCGTGATGTCGTACGTGGCGCCGTCGCTGCCCACTGCGGGATCAAACTTCAGGTCTGCGTTGGCCAGGATGCCGTGCGTGGCCGAGGCGGTGCTGAAGGAATCGCGTACCAGACCCAGCACTTGCTCTACTTCTGCGGAACGGACATGCGCTTGTTGTTTTTCCAGTCCATCCAGGTAGTGACCGTACTCGGCCAGTCGTTCATCCTGAGTGAGCCAGCTGCGCAGCGTGTCGAAGCCGATGGCCAGCATTTCTGGCTGGGCGAAGGCGGTGGTGGCCATCGCCATGCCAAAGAGTCCGCGAGCGCGGTCGTTGCGAGCGGCGGCGTCCTGGTTGGTGGTGTCTACGCTGTAATTCAGGCTGGCGTAGACGAAGATTTTGCCAACGGCCGTTGCCATCGCATCGGCTGCGTCCAGATAATCAGCCAACACGGCTGGGCCTTCGCTGAGGCGACCTTTGAACTGGGCAATTTCTTTAAGCTGCTCCTGGAATTGAGAAACGGCCGTTTCCCAAACTTCCGGGGTGGCGAAAATGGATTCAACATCCCACTGATATTGTTGCGGAATTTCGTTACGCTTACGGGCAACGGTGGACATAGTGGATTCTCCTTAAAAATGAGTCGGCAGTGGTGGTTTTGCGGCCACTGTGATTTTGTTGAGGATTTTCCCCTATTGAAGCACGAAATGGGCAAAATGACGACTGCGACTTCTGCCGTTCCTCAGGTATAATCGGCGCATCCTGTAGTGATTGGAGATTTGTGTCACGTTATGAAGCCAACATTTACCCAACTATTCAGACAGCGGTTTAATAACCTGGTTCGGCTGGATAGGATGGGCGTGCCGGATGCCAAAATTAAGGATGCGCTGCGCAAAACGCAGATGGAAGGTCTGCCTTTTATTTACGGCAGTTTTGCCATCATGTTTTTTGTGTACGCCGCCATTCAACAATATTTGCTCACGGAAATTGGGCAGCCGGTGATGGTGGCTGTGGCCGTGGGCAGCGGCATTTTCTTGTTTGTCGGCTTTTTCATTTTGATGCAGGGATATGTGCCCGCTCACCATGCCGAACGGGGAACGGCCGTTGTCGCCAGCGTCATTCTTTTTACCATCCTGCTGCGCTTTTATTACAATCCCGTGCCCAACCAGTCGGCCAATGTCGCCCTCTTTTTGTTTGGCGCTGGCGTGATGTTCACGTCGGTGCATTGGTATGTGGTGATGCAAGCGTTGTGCTGGGCGGTGTGGGGCGTGATCGTCTGGCAGAATCCCCAGTATGATGATTGGCTCTATTTTGCCGTGATGTTGTTTGTGGCCACATTTACAGGTCTTGTTGCCCACGGTGTACGGCTGCATGCGCTGCGTCGGGCTGAGATTTTTCGCTTTGTGGAGCAGCGGCAGCGCAAGGAGTTGGTGCAGCGTACGGTGCAGCAGCAAACCAGCTACGCCGTGGGGCAGCGCATCACCTCCATTTTGGAGCTGGACAGCCTGCTGGATCAAATCGCTACACTTATCTGGCAGCGGTATGATGCGTATTACGTGGGCGTTTTCTTGCCCAGCCGGAACCGATTGGCGATTACGGCCGTTGCCGAAGCGGGTGAGGGTGTGCCGGATAGTGGTTTGCAGCTGCGGGCTGGCCTGAAAGGGTTGGTGGGCTGGGTATTGGCCAACGGACGGCCGTTGTGCATTGATGACATTACCCGCGATTTTCGCTACAAGGTGGATGAAAAAGCGCCCAACGCCCAATCAGAAATTTTGCTGCCGCTTAAAATGGCGGACAACGTGCTGGGAGTCCTGGATTTGCAAAGCGATCGCCTGGCTGCCTTTTCACCCAGCGAGATTCCAAACTTTCAGCTTTTGGCTGATCAGGTAGCCATCGCCCTGGAAAATGCGCAGCTGTATGCCGAGATCAAGCGGTTTAACCAGCAGTTGGAACAGAAGGTAGACGAGCGCACCCAGGCCTTGCAGGAAGCATACGGCCGTCTCGAACGCCTGGACAAAACCAAAACGGACTTCATCACCATTGCCTCACATGAACTGCGCACGCCGCTGACCATCGTGAATTTTAATGCCCAAATGCTGTTGGAAGATGAAGGCATTATGGCCAATGGCTTTTACAAAAAGTGGTCTGAAGGCATTGGGCGCGGGGCGGCTCGCATGGAAGAAGTGGTTCAGAGCATGTTGGACGTGGCCAAAATCGACAGCAGTTCGCTGGATTTGTACCTGGCACCGGTGGATCTGCCCTTTTTGCTGCGGCAAATCGCCAAGCGTTTTGCCGAGGCGCTGGACGAGCGCAACATTGTGCTGAACCTGGATAATTTGCCCAAGCTGCCAGAAGTGGAGGGGGATGTGGAGGCGCTGCAAAAGGTGTTCTACCAGATTTTGGTGAATGCCATTAAATACACGCCAGACGGGGGCGAGGTAAGGCTAGACGGCCGTTTCCATCCACCAACCAAGCCTGACCAAAAAGCGGACGGTGGCGAAGTCGAGATCATCATCACAGACAGCGGTATCGGCATTGCCCCTGAACTGCATGAGCTTATCTTTGAAAAGTTTTACCAAACGGGCGAAGTAATGCTGCATTCCTCTGGCAAAACCAGCTTTAAGGGGGGCGGGGCTGGTTTAGGATTGGCGATTGCTCGGGGTATTGTGGTGGCGCATAACGGCCGTATCTGGGTTGAAAGTGACGGCCATGATGAAGATCTTTGCTTCGGTAGCCAGTTCCACGTCGTGCTGCCGGTTAAACAAGCCCTTCAGGAATTATAAATTTGCCTCATCAGTAGTTGTGTTTTCGGTAGCGGGCGGGTTGGTTTGTTGATAGCGTGACACCTGTTTCTTGAGCCGTTCATTCTCTTTACTGGCGCGATAGGTGAGAAAAGCCAACAGCAATCCCAAAGGGCCACCTGTGCCCAGCAGAAGCAGCACATTATCCGCCAGGCCATCTACAAACTGGCTCCATCGACTTTTAGCCACAACCTGAATATTGCGCGAGACGCTTTGGGTCAGGATGGGCACCCCACTGGCCGAATCCGGCTCCTTGTACAGATTTAGCGTAATCACCTGTGCGTCGCCAGGATTGATGGCCACCACATCCCAGGTCCAGACGGCGGGCAGAGTGGTGCTGATGACGCGCGGCAGGCGCACATTGTTGCCGCCGCTGGGAAACACGTCAAACGCCGGGGCATTCAGCTCTGCGGACATGAGCGAGAACAGTTCGACTGTTTGCTCATAGACGGCACGCTCCCCGTTGGTGTAGCTGGCATCCAGGCGAACCACACCGGTGGCGTGCGGCTCATGTTCGCCAATGGTGGCCAGCGCCGGGTCCGCAATAATTTCTACGGTGATGACGCCGCTTTCTTCCACTACCATTGTAAGTGGATGGGTGATTTCCAGGCGGCCGGTGGGCGCCAGTTCATCTGGTGGCGTGGGGGTACCGCCACCGCTGTCACCTTCACCTTCGCTGGTCACTTCTACGTCAGGCACATTGGGTATGAGGGTGGGTGTCGGTGGTGGGGTATCGGTCGGCGGAACGGCCGTTACTTCCTGCGGAATGAGTATGGTCTGCCCTGCCTCAATGGCGTTGGGGTTGGTGAGATTATTGGCTTCCGCAATTTCCTCTACCGGCACGGCAAAGCGGTTGCTGATATTCACCAAAGTGTCGCCCGGTTGGATGGTATAGGGAACGGCCGTACGCGTCGTCGCCATCGTCGGTGTGATGGTGGCCGTGGGCGATGTTGTTATTGATTCATTTGTTTCGGGGCGGCTGGCGGTTGTTCCCTGTGGGCGAGGGATAGAGGTGGTTGTGGGTGGCAGCGAGCCGCTTGTGGCTGCGGGCGGCTGCAATTGATCGCAGGCCACAAAAATCAGACCCAACATCAGGATGAAAACAAAGCTAAAACGTTTCAACTGCCACCTCTTTTTTTAGAAGTTTCGCGTAGTCAATATGGAAATCCCTTGCGATACTGCTCCGAAATATTAGGTGGAAAGTTTAATTATGTCAAACAAAAAGATTATTCAGGTGCGGCGGTGAAGTCTGGTACCGGTCTGGCATTGGCCTCTTCTTCTGTTGCGGCAATGCCATTGGCTTTAATATCTTCAATCAGCCACTCCATTTCCTTGATTTCGGTGCGCTGAGCCTCAATGATGCCATCGGCCAGTTCGCGCACTCGAAGATCTTCAATGCCTGCGCGCTCGCTGGTCAAAATAGCGATGGAGTGGTGGGGAATCATGCCTTCCATATAATCGACGCCATCCACGGTTACCTGACTGCGTACTAACCAAATGGAACCCAGAAGCATAACGGCCGCTCCAATGAAAATAGCAATATTGGCTTTCTTGTTTTTGTACATGCCTATCATGAAAAAAAGCATGATGGCCATCATGGAACCGCCCATCATTGTATTCATGAACAGGCGGGTTTCGCTGAACCTAGCATGATCCAGAATTTGGTAAGAATTTAAGTACATCAAGCCGTACATGACGACCATTGAGGTGCCGATCATGGCGAAGAATTTCAAGTAGTTTCCCTGTTTGTTATTTTCCATATGCGTGATCCTTTTACTGTTTCTGTTAAACCTGATTTAGTGTAGGAGGGCACAGAAACATGATCGATCTATCGCGATACAGGGGCAGGGTATATTTTTGGTATAAGGATGAGGCTGTGGGGATGGGACGGCCGTTTCCAACTCAAAAACTAAAAAATCTCGGCACCTTTTCTTTGTAAGCCACATACGCTGCACCATACTGGTTTGTTAGCCACCGTTCTTCCAAAAACGGCGCAACGACATACAAAAGAATCCACAGGATGAGAATAAGCCAAAGACGAGCAGAATTGATGAGCAACCCTAAGCCAATAATGCCAACGAAGGAAACAACATAAACTGGATTTCGGCTCCAGCGGTACCAACCCGTTGTCTGTAACCCCACATCTTCGCCATGCGCATTGTCCCAACCCAGATGATGTGTAGCGGCAAAGGCAGCGCCAAAGCCGAGAGCCGTTAAAGTCCCGCCTAGCAGGTAGCGCCACCAAAAATCAGAAGGAGCTACAGGCTGGAAATCAAGGAAGGCCAGGAGCAAAATGCCGCCAAACTGTAGGCGAAACAGCGTCCAGAACGTGTGATATTGCCAGCTCTTTTTGTTTGGCGGTGGCCAAAATTGAAACGGTTCCCACCAGAGCGCGAGAAGACTCAATGCCAGTAACGCGCTGGCAACCAAGAGCGTTGGGTAAAAAACGATGTTGATCATGACGGTTGTTAACTTCTGGGCCAGCCAAAATACCTGGGTGTCATTGCCTGATAACTTTGGTAGATAGTCCCATGCTGCTGGTTTAAATGCTGCTCTTCCAGAAAAATCTGGGCATGGATGGTGACGTCGCCAAGCAGCCACAGGGTGAGTGTTACCGCGTTGGGTAGCACCAGAAACAGCCCAAGCAAATTGAGCCGCATCCCCAGGAAAATCGGGTTGCGTGAAAAGCGGAAAATGCCGTGGGTCACCAGTTGGGTTTTGTGTTTGTCGTCGATGCCGATGCGCCAGGAATTACCCATCTGTGCCTGGGCAATCAGCACGAGAAAGAAGGCTATAATGAGCAGTAGGATACCAACGGCCGTTACCATCCCACTCTCTAGCCAAACCAGCGGCCCCAGATAGGTGTACCAGTTGGCCGGAGCCAGCGTGTAAAGCAGCACAACTGCTGCCAGGCCAAGTGAAACCAGCCGGAAAAGTCTGCCCAGAAATCCGGCCAAACCCTCTGCCTGCGCCAACCGGTACGGATTGATGCCGGTGGCACGCCAGGTGGCAAAACTGCGCCAAAAGAAGGCCAGACCATAAAATAAAACAAGGTAAATTAACAGAAAAAGTTTCATCTGTGCGTGTGCTCCCAATTGGAAATCTAAAAGATTGGACCAATTTCAGTTAAGAGCGGTTTACTGCTTCTCTGATTAAATTGGTCCAATCTGCGTACGTTTGAGTTACTTGAACTTGGTCAGGCGCATGCCGTTGAGCGTGACCAGCAGCGAAGCCCCGACATCGGCAAAGACGGCTAACCACATCGTGCCAAAACCCAGCAGCAGGGCCAGCAAAAAGATCAGTTTTAGCCCCAGGCTCAACGCGACATTGGTGTGAATGGTGCCCATGGTGGCCCGGCTCAGGCGGATGGCGTACGGCAGTTTGCTTAAATCGTCTTGCATCAGCGCCACATCGGCCGTTTCCATAGCTTGGTCTGTGCCTGCGGCGCCCATGGCAATGCCGACGGTAGCGGTGGCCAGAGCGGGGGCGTCGTTGATGCCGTCACCGATCATGGCAACACGGCCGTATTCGCCCAGCAACTCCTCAACCTTCTCAACCTTCTCTTCTGGCAGCAGATTGGCAAACACGCGGTCGATGCCCGTCTGCCCCGCAATGTTGTTTGCCGTGGCGGCGTTGTCGCCCGTGAGCATGGCGGTTTGGATGTGCAGATTGTGCAGGTGAGAAACGGCCGTTCCTGCATCATCTCGCACCTGATCTGCCACTGTGAGATAGCCCAAATATTGGTTGTCTGCACTGACCAACATCGCCGTCAGACCCTCGGCCTCGGCCGCAGAGATGGCTTCACAGTGGGTGTCGTGCGCCAAGTTGTTCAAGGCGCGATGGCTGCCAATGAGCACCTGCCGCCCATTAACCGTGCCCGCAATGCCCGCGCCCACTCTCGCCTGCACGTCCGTCGCTGCCGGGTACCGATTTTGCACGTGCTGTACGTCGGCTGCCTGCGCAACTGCCTGCGCCAGAGGATGCTCGCTGGATTGCTCAACCGCGTGGGTTAATCCCAACAAATCATCACAGGAAGCGCAGCCATTGCCCTGGCAGTTGATCGATTGAAAGTGCGTGACGGCCGGTCTGCCCTGCGTGAGCGTGCCCGTCTTGTCGAAGGCCACCAGCTTGATCTGGCTCAACGCTTCCAAATAAGCGCCGCCTTTAATGAGGACGCCATTTTTGGCCGCGTTGCTCAGAGCGCTTACCAGGCTAACGGGCGTGCTGATGACCAGTGCGCAGGGGCAGGCGACCACCAGCAGCGCCAGCGCACGGTAGAGCCAGCCGTTGATGGGCGTGACCGTATCAATAAACGGTTGCTGCCAGAGCAGCGGAGGCAAAATCGCCACGAAAATAGCCAAGACAACCACGGCAGGTGTATAGATGCGCGCAAACCGATCCACAAAACGTTGTGCCGGGGCGCGTCGCTCCTGGGCTTCTTCCACCAGCTTGATGAGGCGGCTGATGGTGCTGTCGGCCGCCAGATGCGTTACTTCCAAATGCAGCACACCTGCGCCGTTGATGCTGCTGGCAAACACGGTGTCGTCTGGCTGCTTGGGGATGGGGGCGCTTTCGCCAGTGATGGTGGCTTGGTCTACCGTAGAACTGCCGCTGAGAATACGGCCGTCTACCGGCACCCGTTCCCCAGGTTTTACAATCACCGTTTCCCCCAATTTCACCTCTTCCACAGGCACTTTGTGTGGCTCGATGCCACAAAACGGGCATTCGCCTTGCGTGTAGCCATCTTGGCCCAAATGTGTTTCGCAATCCATACAGGGGCGCATGACCGTGGCGGTTTGGGGCGAGACGCGCATCAGGCTGCGGATGCTGCTGCGGGCGCGAACGGCCGTATACCCCTCCAACGCTTCGCCAATGGCAAACAGCACCATCACCAGTCCCGCCTCGGTGTACGCGCCGATAAACAGCGCGCCGACGGCGGCGATGGTCATGAGGGCGTTAATCGTCAGCTCGTGGTTGATGCGCAGGGAGCGCCAGCCGCTGCGGGCAATGGGCCAGCCTGCCAGCACCAACGCCGCTACGGACGTGACGTTCAGCAGGGGATGCTCCCAGCCGAGCATCGGCAGCAGTTCGTTGAAGAGCAGCCCGGGTAAAATAAGCAGTGCCCCGACCAAGGCGAGGGTCGTTTCCTGCCGCTGGCGCATGAACTGCCAAAAGTTTTGCGGTTCGGACGTTTCCACATTGTCGTCAGGGGAAGCTACGTCGTACCCTAGCTCCTGAATGCGTGCGACGATGTTTTGGGGAACGGCCGTTCCCGACACGCGCAACGTTTCCGTTGTAAAGTTTAGTTGGCACAGTTCCACGCCATCCAGCTTGGCGACGCCATTTTCCACCGTCTGCGCACAGCTGGCGCAATCCATCCCGGTGACGCGAAAAGTGTGTTGGGTGTTCGTCATAAATCAATCTCCAAAAATATGTTGCAAATCGCAAGTTGCAGGTACGAAATCCACTTGCCACCTGCAACTTGTCACTTCTTACATTCTGGATAATACACCTTAAAGTCGGGTTGAAAGTCAAGGGGCAGTTTTCTCTGAGCAAACTTACTAAAAAATAGGACGCAGATTAACGCGGATGACGCTGATTTTTTCTTATCTGCGTTATCTGCGTTAATCCGCGTCCCATTCGTTTTTCAAAATGAAAAGATTATTGGATGCCGTTTTCTGATTCAAGGGCAAGAAAGAGGCGGGCCAAAATGAAGGCGCTGTCGCCGCTGGCGATGAGGAGGAAGCCGTCGTCGTTGGGGGAAAATTCGGGGGTGGCGTTGGGGTGCACGGCGCAGTCGGCCTCCAGCTGGGTCAGCTGGCGCAGCGCGTCACCAATGGCCGGGTCATCGCTGACGACGAGGATGTGGTACGCATCATTTTCTTGCCAGACGTGCACGTGCTGGCCGCGTAGGGTGTTGAGGAGTTGGTGGCCAACGGCCGAATTTAGGACGCAGCCCCCGTAATGCCCCAACCAATCCAGCAGGGTGCTGGCTGGCGTTTGCGCCGCTGGATGCGAACAGAGTCGGGCCAGCAGATCGCTGATTTGCTCCTGGTGCAGCGGAGATTGGCGCGATTGCACATCTTGCAGGAACAAATCCAGCTCGTGGCGCAGCACCAGCAGTTCAGTGAGCTGCTTTTCCAGAGCGATGAAGCGGTTTTCGGCCAGTTCACTCAATGTGTCGCTGGCGATTTTGCCTTCATCCCAACCGGCCAGCAAGGTGCGAATATCGGCCAGGGAGAAGCCTAACCGCTGGGCGCGCTGGATGAGGTGCAGGCGTTCGGCCGTTTGGGGTTGGTAGAGCCTGTAGCCAGAGTCGGAACGGCCGTGTGGCGTCAGCAAACCCTCTTTTTCGTAATAGCGCAGGGTAGAGGGCGGCATCTGGGCCAATTTGCCGAGCTGGCCAATAGTGAGCAGCGTTTGTGGTGACATGCGCCAATGGTAACACGAGCCTAACCATCGCAAAAGTGGTTTTCTATTTGCGAAACGCATATACTGGCAGTTCGTGTCTGCGCCCATTTGCAGATTCAGATGTCAATATTGGCGATAACCGGGCTAAGAATATGACTTGGCTCCCGGCTGCCAAGGAGTATTTTTAGTGAGTTTTACGCAATTTTCGTTTGACGCCCGCATCGAGGCGGGCATCAAAGATATCGGTTTTACTGAACCAACCCCCATTCAAACGCAAGCCATCCCGCATGTTCTCGCAGAATCCGATTTGCTCGGTTTGGCACAGACGGGTACGGGGAAAACGGCCGCTTTCATGTTACCCATCCTGCAACGCCTCACCCGTGGACCGCTGCGCCAGGTGCGCGCGCTCATCGTGGCGCCTACCCGGGAATTGGCAGAACAGATCCACCAAACGGCCGTTGATCTCGGCAAATACACCAAAGTTCGCAGCACCACCGTCTATGGCGGCGTGGGCAAAAAAGCGCAGATCGATGCCTTGCGCCACGGTGTCGAAATTGTGGTTGCCTGTCCTGGCCGTTTACTGGATTTGGCTGGTGAAAGGCACATTGATCTTTCCAAAGTGGAAGTGTTGGTGTTGGATGAGGCGGACCGCATGTGCGACATGGGCTTCTTGCCGGACATTCGCCGCATCCTCAAGCTGGTGCCCAATCGGGAACAAACGCTCTTCTTTTCCGCCACCATGCCAGACGACATCCGCGAACTGGCCGATGACATTTTAGACGACCCGGTCACCGTACAAATTGGCATGATTGCCCCGGCAAAGACGGTGTCTCATGCGCTGTATCCTGTGCCTCAGGGCATGAAGAAAGAGCTGCTCTTCACCATGCTCGACGAGATGGCCACTGGGCGAGTGCTGGTGTTTACCCGCACCAAGCGGCGGGCGCGGTTTCTGGCGCGTGATTTGGATAAAAAAGGTTTCAAGGCTGAAGCGCTGCAAGGGAACATGTCACAGAATCGGCGGCAAAAGGCGATGGATGGTTTTCGCAGTGGCAAGTACGATATTTTGGTGGCGACTGATATTGCGGCCCGCGGCATTGACGTGGCCGAAATTTCGCACGTGATCAACTTTGACATGCCAGACACGGTAGATGCGTACACGCACAGAATCGGCCGTACGGGGCGGGCTGCGGAAGAGGGCGACGCCTTCACCTTTGCCACCGACGAGGATGCCGCCATGGTGCGTGACATCGAGCGGGTGCTAAAAATGCGCCTGGAACGACGCCGCTGGCCTGATTTTGATTATGGCAGTTTTGATCCGGAAAAAGCGCTGCGGCCTGCCCAAAATACACGGCCTGAGCCAACTAGCAAACCTCACGGCAACTATTCGCGCCGCTCTGGGGAGAAGCGTGAACCAAACAGGCGGCGACGCGGAGGGCGTGGCCGTAGTCGGGGTGGATCGAGCAGCTAGCAAATGCGGGGCAAAATTTCGCCCATTAGCATGTCTACGATGCGCTTGCTGCCGTAAGGATTTTGCAGCAGCACCCGACCGACTGGCTCTTTCGCGACTCGGCCAATGATTGTGGCGCCTTCACCCTCGGGGAACCGGTGCATCGTGGCCAAAATTTTCTCTGCTTCCGCTTCGGGCACGATAACCACCACCTTGCCCTCGTTGGCAATCATCAGAGGATCAAAGCCCAACATTTCGCAGGCAGCGCGCACTTGCGGCCGTATTGGCAAACTTTCTTCTTCCAGCACGATGCTTACGCCCGATTGCTGGGCAATTTCGTTTAGCGTTGTGGCCAGACCGCCGCGAGTAGGATCGCGCAGGACGTGAATTTCTTCGCTGACATCCAGCATGGCCAGCACCATCTTGTTGAGCGGGGCGACGTCGCTTTGGATGTCAGTTTCAAAGCCCAGGTCACCCCGGGCGCTAAGGACGGCAATGCCGTGGTCGCCCAGCGTGCCTGAGACGATGACCACGTCCCCCGGCTGGGCGTTCGCTCCAGAAATATTGGTGGCGGGCAGCATCAGCCCCACGCCTGCGGTGTTGATGTACACGCCATCCGCTTTGCCGCGTTCCACCACTTTGGTGTCTCCAGCTACGATTTGGATGTCGGCGGCAACGGCCGTTTCCTGAATAGAATCCACAATCCGCTCCAGCACACCAATTTCCAGCCCTTCTTCCAAGATAAAGCCTACCGTCAGGTAGAGCGGTTTGGCGCCCATCACCACCACATCGTTTACCGTGCCGCTGACGGCCAGACGACCAATGTCCCCACCGGGGAAGAACAGTGGCTTCACCACGTGCGAGTCGGTGCTGATGGCCAGTTGGGCGCAGGCGGTTGGTTGCACCACGCCCGCGTCATCGCCGCGCCGCAGCACGTCGTTGTCGAACGTAGGCAAAAAGCGCTCTTTGATGAGATCGTGCGACAGTTTGCCCCCGCTGCCGTGGCCCAAAATGATGGTGCCCCGGTCGCGAATGGGCATGGGGCACATCGGGGATTCAATGTAAACAGGCTCAGCCTGATGATTTTCGCTCATGAGATTCCTTTGATTTTTTCACCGCAGAGGGCGCGGAGAGCGCAGAGAAAAACTCATTAACTCCTCTGTGCCCCTCTGTGGTTCTCTGTGCAACTCTGTGTTCCAAAACTATGACACTAACAGCTCATCCCGACGATAGCGGTAGTAAGCGGCGCACGCGCCTTCGCCAGAGACCATGGTGGCGCCCAGCGGATGCTCCGGTGTACATTCTTTGCCGAAGGCGGGGCATTCGTTGGGCTTTTTTAGCCCCTGCAAAATGAGGCCAGAGATGCAGAGGGGTGACTCTTCTGGCTGGATGTCGGCCACGTCGAAGCGAATTTCCGCGTTGAAGTCGGCAAATTCGGGACGCAGGCACCAGCCGCTCATGGGAATGGTGCCAATGCCGCGCCATTTGCGGTCGCATTCCTGAAAGACCTGGTTGATGACGGCCTGAGCAGGTTTGTTGCCTGCAAAAGTGACGGCGCGGGGGTAGGCATTTTCGATTTCGAAACGGCCGTCTTCCAACTGCTGCACCGTCTGCAAAATCCCCTGCATAATGTCTAATGGCTCAAAGCCGGTAATAACCATCGGCACCTGGTACTGGGCCGCGATTTCCGGATACTCCCAGTAGCCCATCACCGCATTCACATGACCCGCCGCTAAAAAGCCTTGTACGCGGTTGCGTGGTGAGCCGAGAATGGCGTGCATGGCAGGTGGTACGCGCACGTGGGAAACGAGCACGCTAAAGTTCTTCAAGCCGAGTGCTTTGGCCTGCACCACACTCATCGCATTGGCGGGGGCTGTTGTCTCAAAGCCGATGGCAAAAAAGACCACCTGCTTGTCCGGGTTTTCCTGCGCCAGCTTGACGGCATCGAGCGGCGAGTAAACTACACGCACGTCGCCACCGGTCGCACGGATGGAAAAGAGGTCTTTGCTGGAGCCGGGCACGCGCAGCATGTCGCCGTAGGAGGTGAAGATCACGTCTGGGCGGCTGGCGATTTCCAGCGCTTTATCAATTTGTTCCAGCGGTGTGACGCAAACGGGGCAGCCGGGACCGTGCACCAGTTCGATTTCTGGCGGCAGCAGCTGGTCGATGCCGTAATGCATAATCGCGTGTGTTTGACCACCGCAAATCTCCATGAGAACCCACGGTTTGGTGGTGATTCGTCGAATTTCTGCCGCGATTTTTTTAACTAGCTTGGCGTCGCGATATTCATCTACATATTTCATAAAATCATTTCCTCAGAGCTGTATGCAGGTGGCA
>JACKBN010000013.1 GCA_020634565.1 Ardenticatenaceae bacterium | reverse complement strand
CTTGAAGAATTTAGCCGGTTTTGACGGGCATGTACTGCATCAGTTTGGAGGCCAGATTGGCAAGTGGCAAACTTTGCAGCCAGATGCGCCCTGGACCGGTAAGCGAGGCCAGGAAGAGACCTTCGCCACCAAAGAGTATATTTTTGACACCCTTAACACGTTGAATATCGTAATTGACCGAAGGCTCGTACATGGCAATGTGGCCGGGATCGACCTGCATGGTTTCGCCTGCTTGCAGGGTATATTCACGCACTTCGCCGGCAATTTCGACCCAGGCGATGCCCGGACCGGTCAGCTTTTGCAAAATGAACCCTTCGCCACCAAACAAGCCGGTGCCCAGCTTGCGCCGAAAATGCATTTCCAGCGAGACAGAATCTTCGGCGACCATAAAGGCATCCTTTTGGCAAATGCGGCTTTCACCATTGCCCAAAGCAACAGGTAAAATTGAACCCGGCGCTTCTGGGGTAAAGGTGATCATGCTCTGAGGACTTTTGGCGGTGTAGGTCGTTAAAAAGAGCGATTCGCCAGAAAGGCTGCGGGCCAGGCCTTTGAGCAGGCCACCGCGGGTATTGGTGCTCATTTCGACATTTCCTTTCATCCAGGCCATTCCCCCAGATTCGGTGAAGATGGATTCACCGCTGTCTAGAAAGATGTCCAGGGTTTGTAAGGTCGTGCCGTTTATTTCGTAACGCATCTAAAACCTCCTTGTGTAAATACCGAGATTTGCTTATTGGGTAAAATTATAGCAAAT
Source organism: Ardenticatenaceae bacterium (assembly GCA_020634565.1). Taxonomy (GTDB): domain Bacteria; phylum Chloroflexota; class Anaerolineae; order Promineifilales; family Promineifilaceae; genus Leptofilum. The sequence continues at coordinate 166,981 of JACKBN010000013.1, read as the reverse complement.
ATGAAAAGGACAGGATCTACGAGATAAAATCATTTTGGTTGAATACCGTCTGTATTTTCTATAAGTAAATTTGTAATTGCTAACATCTTAAAGGAAGTCATGTCTCGATGAAGAAAAATATTGATCTGCTTAATTTGCCAGTACCGACTGAGTTTACTTTACCGGATTATGCGGGTGGCTCGATTGCCAATGTGCCCGCCACCATCGCGCAAATGTTAGGCGCGACGTTGACTGGTTTACCGGCGTTGCCAGAGGACATGTGGCAATCGTTAGGGCGTGTTAAGCGGGTGGTGCTGCTTACGCTAGACGGTTTTGGCTGGAATCAGTTTCAGGCGCGGCAGGAGTTGGTAACGGCCGTTTCCCACAAAGCCACTATTACCAAACAGCTGACCTCCATTTTCCCCTCAACAACGGTAGCCGCGCTGAGCAGCCTGTGGACTGGCTCCGCCCCGGCGCAGCACGGGCTGGTGGGCTTGCGCCTGTTCTTTCCTGAGTATGCAGTTTCGGCGGGTATGCTCGACTTTTCGCCCCTTTTCATACGGGCGCGGGATGCCTTGGTGGATGCCGGATTGGACCCAAAGACTTTTTTACAGCAGCCGGGCGTAGGGGAGCAGTTGGCCGCAGCGGGCATTCCCACCTTTGCCTTCAAGGGGTATGAAATTGTGGATTCGGTGTTGAGCCAGATGCACGGGCGAGGTGTTAAGGAATCTTTTGGAGTGATTACCTTTGCCGACATGATGGTGCAAATGCGCGAATTGTTGCATAAGCGCGCTGGTGAGCCGCTGTTTATCAATGCTTATTGGCCCACCATTGATTCGCTGAGTCATTACCACACCTGGCAGGGAACGGCCGTTACCGCCGAGGTGCGCGCCATTTTCTACCAGCTACAAACTGAGTTTCTGGATGCCCTGACGGACGCTGCTCGGCAGGATACCGCCTTCTTCATTGTGGCCGACCATGGACAGGAGCTGACGCCGCTGTCGCACCAAATCTTCTTGTCAGACCATCCAGAATTAGAAAAGATGCTGTTTATGCGGCCCACGGGTGAGCCGCGTGTGGTGTATCTGTATACCAAGCATGGTTGCCACGAGGCAGCCATCGACTACATCAATACAAAGTTGGGGCACGCAATGACGGCCGTTGCCAGCCAGGATGCACTGGCCGCTGGGCTGTTTGGGCCAGAACCGTTTGCCACCAATGTTGCCGATCGGTTCGGTGATGTTGTAGCCATCATGCGGGGAGGGTACACTCTGTTTAGCGAGGCCGAACGCCCCAAAGCGCACCGAATGATTGGGCGACATGGTGGCATGACCCACGCCGAGATGCAGGTGCCGTGGTTGGGCATGCGGCTGGATGGTTGGTAAGAAAGAGGCGCCACTGCTTGACAGCCGTTACCAGTTTAGATAGCATCCGCCAGGGAGCGGGAATTTAAGCAGGTAGTGAAGCCGTTCCTTTGCCGATGTCCAGGCTAATGACGCGTTTTTGTTTGCCTTGGGCACGGCCACAATAAAATGAAGGAAGACGTCCCGGCTGATTGGACGATAAAACCCTATGGATACCAAAACAATCCCTCCTGTTAATGAACGCAAAACGTTAACTGACCACATGCGGGCCAATACAAAATTTATCATCGACCCCATCGTTGAGCATTTGGCGCGCTACCGCTTTTCTCCGGATGCGCTGACCGTTGCTGGCATGTTGTCCCATTTTTTGTTTGCCTGGCTTATTTCCCAAGGGCATATGACTTGGGCTGCGGTCACCATGTTTTTTATTGCGCCGCTAGACGCGTTTGATGGCGCGCTGGCCCGCAAATTAGGCCGCAAACAGGGCGGCTTTGGCGCATTTCTGGATTCAACGCTGGATCGATTGGCCGAAATTATTTTGTTTGGCGGCTTCATCTTGTTTTACATGAACCAGGAAAACGCGCTCATGCTGGGTATCGCCTATCTGGCAATTACCGGATCGATCATGGTGAGCTATGCGCGTGCCCGGGCCGAAGCGCTGGGCTACACCTGTAAAGTGGGCATTGCCAGCCGCGTCGAGCGGTATTTTGTCATGATCACGCTGCTCTTTTTTAATTTGCCCGATGTGGCGCTTATTATTTTGGCTGTGGCCACGTACATCACCGTGGGCCAGCGGATGTACACAGTTTGGCAGCAAGCGTACGCTGCCGCAGACGAGGCGCCTGTTCGCAATGAGTAGTTTAGAGGGGGAGGGGTCGAAGCTGCTGCGTCGCCCTAAAATCGAGTTTTACTGGATCGCTATTGTAGTCTGGTCTGTCGCGTTGGCGATGCTTTTTGGTTACCATTTATGGACAGACCAGATGCCGTCGGCAACGGCCGTTTCCATCTTTGGCTTGCCCGTTTACTGGTATGGCATCATTATCGTGGCCGGGATTGCCTTGGGGGCCATCATCGTATCCCGCCTCTCCTGGGAGCGCTGGCGGCAAACTTTCTTGGCGACTGTGCCTGAGGCGGTGCGCGTGCTGCCGGTAACGGCCGTTTCCCTCTCGGAAACGCTGCAAGCCAAACTGCAAAAACAGAACATGGTTACCGTAGGCGACCTCCTGCTGCTTTGGGGCACCGATCCGCGAAACATCCGGCTGTCGGGCGAGGAGCGTGAGGCGCTAAAAACAGCGCTAGTCACCATGCCAGAGATTGAGGCCACCTGGTTGGAAGGTGCGCCGTGGCGCATTTGGAACCCTGACTATGTTTGGAACGGCATCATCATCATCCTGATTTTGGGCCTGATTGGCGCGCGCCTTTACCATGTGCTCACTCCTTCGCCCAGTATGGCGGCCTTGGGCATTGAGTCGCCTGCCGATTACTTCCGCAATCCACAGATGTTGTTTAACTTGCGCAACGGTGGGTTGGGCATTTATGGTGGGCTGGCGGGTGGCGCGTTGGGTTTGCTCTACTTCACCTGGCGCAACCGGCTGCCGCTGTTGCCCTGGGCCGACATGTCGGTGGTCGGTGTAGCCATTGGGCAGACGTTTGGTCGTTGGGGCAACTTCATGAATCAAGAGCTATACGGCCGTCCCACCAACCTCCCCTGGGCCGTCTACATCGATCCGGTCAATCGGCTGCCCTCGTTTGCCGATTTTAGTTATTTTCACCCCGCTTTTTTGTACGAATCGCTGTGGAACTTCCTCACCTTTGGCTTGCTCATTTGGTTGTGGCGACGTCGGGAAAAACTGCTGGCGGGGGAGATGACGGCCGTTTACCTCATCATGTACGCCATTGGCCGGACGCTGCTGGAAATGGTGCGCCTGGACAGCCGCGTCGTCTCGCTGGGCGGTGTAGACCTGCCACTGGCCTGGGCCACGCTGGTTTCCCTCCTGGTGGCGCTGAGTATGGTGGTGGCCATTGTGGTGCGGAGGAGACGAAACGGCCGTTTACTTCATCAAACCCAAGCCTAAACCTCATGGCATCTGAACAGATACGCGAACAGATAGAAGCGATTTATCGCACCGAGTCGCGCCGCATTTTTGCCACTCTGGTGCGTTTGCTGGGCGATTTTGACCTGGCTGAAGATGCCCTGCACGAAGCCTTCCGCGTGGCAATGGAGCAGTGGCCCCGCGACGGCATCCCCGCCAACCCGCGACCCTGGCTTGTGTCCACTGGCCGTTTTAAAGCCATCGATACCTTACGCCGACGTGCGCGTTTTGATGAATCATTGGGCATATTAGCCGAAGAACTGGATAACCACCCAGAAAGTTTTATCCATCAAATTGATGAGGACATCCCGGATGATCGCCTGCGCCTAATCTTCACCTGCTGCCATCCGGCGTTGTCATCGGAGGCGCGTGTTGCTCTGACCCTGCGCGAAATTTGTGGCCTGACGACAGAGGCGATTGCCAGCGCCTTCCTCACCACGCCCGCCACATTGGCCCAGCGCATTGTGCGTGCCAAAGCCAAAATTCGTGAGGCGCAGATTCCTTATGAGGTGCCCTTGCCGGAAGAACTGCCCGGGCGTTTGGATGCAGTGCTTCAGGTTATCTATCTGGTGTTTAATGAAGGATATGCTGCCTCGGCCGGCGAAAACTTGATTCGGCCTGATCTTTCTGGTGAAGCCATCCGTCTGGGCCGCCTGCTGGTAGATTTGCTGCCGGAGCCAGAGGCTGTGGGGCTATTGGCCCTTATGCTGCTGCATGAGTCTCGTCGCGCTGCTCGCACATCTCCAGAAGGGGATCTCATCCTGCTGGAAGATCAAGATCGGTCACTTTGGAACCAGACCCAGATTGAGGAGGGTGTGATTCTGGTGCAGCAAGCGTTGGCGGGGGAATGGTTTGGTCCGTATGCGGTTCAGGCGGCAATCGCTGCCCTGCACGCCACAGCGCCGAATTTTGCGGCCACGGATTGGGCACAGATTGTAAGCCTGTACGATATGTTGTTAGAGGCTACTTCATCCCCCATCGTCGAGATAAACCGGGCAGTGGCGGTGGCTATGCACGATAACCTGTCCGCGGGGTTGGCGCTAGTTGATGCCATTCTGGCACGCGGCGATCTGGCTGACTATCATCTGGCTCACGCGGCAAAGGCAGACCTGTGCCGACGGCTGGGCAGAACGGCCGTAGCGCGAGAAGCCTACCAGCGAGCCATTGCCCTGACCCAGCAGGAACCCGAACGACGATTTTTAGAGAAACAGCTGGCAAACTTGCCCGATTAAGTGGAGAACGGAAAGTAACTTTAAATCAAATGCAAAGATGTGCTTCCGTTCTCCTTGTAAGTAAATGCCTTATGGCCTTTGGTTACTTAAGCAACTTTCCGGCATTTACTTAAAGTAACTTCAAAAACAAATCATCAAATTGCTCAGCCAAAATGTCGATTTTGGCTTTCCCCAGACGACTACTTAATGAAACAACCAATTTATAGAGCCGGAACCAGTTTGCCTGGTCGTTTGGCTCTTAATAACAAGGGGAAATTGATGCAAAAAGTACAATCTGAAACAAATCGTGAAATTCTCAACACACCGCACGAAACGGGTGCAAGGTTAACAAGAGCTCTGTTGGCCCTGGGCATTGCTGCTGGGCCACTCTACCTTGCCGTCGGTTTGGCTCAGGCGCTCACAAGACCGGGCTTCGACATCACTCGCCACAGCCTGAGTTTGTTGAGCAATGGCGCCCTGGGCTGGATACACATGACGAATCTGGTGGTGACGGGGTTGCTTGTCCTCGCCGGTGCGAGAGGCATGCAAAAAGCTCTGGCTATAGGCCCTGGGAAAACATGGGGGCCTGTGCTTGTGGCAATTTACGGGTTGGGGCTTATCGGCTCTGGCTTTTTCATTGCCGATCCGGCTTTGGGTTTTCCACCGGGAACGGCCGTTGATGCCAACACCGTTTCCTGGCATGGCCTCATGCATTTTGCCTGTGGCGGCATCGGATTCCTGGCCCTTATTGCTGCGTGTTTCTTGTTTGCACGTAGATTTGCCCTCGCGCAGCAGCGAGGCTGGGCAATGTTTTCAAGAATAACTGGTGTGGTTTTCCTTGCTGCGTTTCTTGGGATTGCTTCAGGCTCGGGTAACAGTTGGACAATTCTTGGCTTTTGGGTTGGAGTGATCTTGGCTTGGGCCTGGTTCTCGATGTTATTGGCGCGTTTAATGGGCAAGTTGGTCTGAGACAGTAACGAATATTCAAATTCATTGAACCAAGATGTCGATTTTGACTTCTTCCAAACGATTATTTAGTAGTAAACATCAGATAAAAGCTAAATTCGAGGCTGTCTGGCTTCAAAAATCTTTTTGGCTTTTACAAAGAAAGGAGAATTAATATGCAATTTTTAGTGTACGATCCCAAGTTTGATCCGGAAACGGCCGCTCCGCCAACCCCTGAACTGATGGCTGAAATGGGCGAATTTATAGGTGAAGCGATCCAGGCTGGTGTCTTGGTCGCTACAGGTGCCCTCCAACCGCAAGGTAAACGCCTTCGCTTGTCTGAGGGCAAATTTACCGTGACAGATGGGCCATTCATTGAGTTGAAGGAGCTGATGGGCGGCTGGGCTGTGATTCAGGCCGATTCATTGGAAGAAGCCATTGAATGGTGCAAGCGCTTTCGCCAGATTGTTGGCGATGGTGAATCTGAGATTGTGCAGATATTTGGGCCACAAGATGCTGGCTCGATGTAATATGGGCTGAGAACCATAGTGAATAGATAGCAGTTTGAAGCCATCGGGTCGGGGTAATTTTAGAAAACCTGGCTCGATGGCTGCTGTGGTAATTTAGAGAGAAACATGAAATATTTATTTTTGGCCTACAGTGACGAGCAACAATGGAAGTTGAGGCCAAGTAATGAACGGGATACGCTTGACAAGGCTTGCATTGCGAATGATGAAGCACTTCGAGAAAGTGGTTATCTTCTGGCAACAGAGAATCTGAAAGATAGTGGCCCTGTTACCACTGTTTGGGTAACAAATAAAACAGTGTGTCTCAAGGACGGACCGTTGTTCAAAGAAAATGAGCAACTTGTCGGCCTTTTCTTTATTCATGCTAGAGACCTGAATGAGGCTATCTTGGTAGCCTCAAAAATGCCGCAAACGCATAGAGGTCCCATTGAGGTGCACTTGATTGATGAGGGAATTTGATAACAGTTAGGACAAACAAAATGAGTGGAGAAGATCATTCGGATGATTTGAAGATCAAATTTTTTTAAGGCGCTTCATTGACTGATCCTTATGGCCTGTTCAACGCTGGGCTATTGATCTTCAAGAAGGTGACAGCCTGAATGAAGTGGCTTTGCAAGACATTATTCGCGCAGCTGGGTAGCCAACCTCACCCTTTTTACCTGAACTCCTAATGAACAAAAATAATAACAGGCAACTTTTCCCAGTGATAATGGGGCATTTTGGTTTACAATGTCACAATTCTCCTTCATGTGGGGTTAGATAGAGTAGCTAGAGGGGTAAGGGTATTAAACCATGATTGAAGCAAACAATTTAGGCAAAGTTTTTGAGGAATTTACGGCCGTTTACAACCTCAGTCTCAACGTGCCCTCAGGCCAGCTGCTGGCGCTGCTGGGACCGAATGGCGCGGGCAAAACGACCACGGTGCGCATGTTGGGGGCCATCTTGCGCCCCACCAGCGGCTCGGCACGCATCAATGGCTACGATGTCGTGCGCGAAGCGGATATGGTGCGGCATGACATCGGCATGCTCACGGAGCAGCCCGGTTTGTACCTGCGCATGAGCGGGCTGGAATATTTGCTATTTTACGGCCGTCTCTACGGCCTCAGCGACGATGCGATTAAAAAACGCGGGCTGGAAATGTTTGACCGGTTTGACATGGAAGGCCAGGCGGACCGGCGACTGGGACAATACTCCAAAGGGATGCGGCAAAAAGTGGGGCTGATTCGGGCCATGCTGCACAACCCGGCGGTGCTGCTGCTGGACGAACCCACCTCGGCAATGGACCCGCACAGCGCCAAGCTGGTGCGCGACGCCATTCGCGAACTGCGTGACGATAAGCGCACGATTATCTTGTGTACCCACAATCTGGCCGAAGCGGAAGCGCTGGCGGACAGCATCGCCATCATCAAAAAAGGCACCATTGTAGAGCAGGGGAGTACGGCCGTTCTCAAACAAAAACTGCTCGGCCAGCCCCAGCTGGAAATTCGGGTGGATCGGCCGTTGAACGGCGAAATTAGCGAGATTGCCCAGCTTGTCACCATAGAATCGGTGCAGGGGGACACCATTCGCTACCGCACAGAAAATCCCGATGTGACCAATCCGCAGCTGGTGCGCTGCCTGGGTGGCCTGGGGCTGGGGGTTGTCTCCTTACAGCCGCTTTCGCAAAGTTTGGAGCAGGTTTACCTGCGCGTTGTTTCCGCCGAAAAAGAGGAGGCTGCCCACTCATGACCGCACTTTCGCTGCCGATGCATCCCAATAAACGAGATTTTCAGATGGCCCTGGTCGTGGCCCGCCGCGAGATTCGCGACTCCTTCCGCGACTGGCGCATCATCATCCCCATCTTTTTGCTCACCCTCATCTTCCCCGCGCTGATGAACTTCACCGCTTCTCGCCTGCTCGGTTTTGTGGCCGATTTTGGCGCGGAGGTGATTGGTAACCAGCTTATTCCCTTCTTGCTGCTGGTGGTTGGCTTTTTCCCCATGTCATTTTCGCTCATCATTGCCCTGGAGACCTTTGTGGGCGAAAAGGAGCGCAAAAGCATGGAGCCGCTGCTCTCTACCCCGCTGAGCAATGGCCAGCTGTATGCAGGTAAGATGGTGGCCGCACTGGTGCCGCCGCTTTCGGCCAGCTATTTGGGCATGGCGGTTTACATGACTGGCCTCTACTTTAGCGTTGATTGGCGACCCGAGTTTCAGCTGGTGGCCCAGACAATCTTGCTAACGACAATGCAGGGCATCATCATGGTGGCCGGGGCAGTAGTGGTGTCTAGCCAGGCGACCAGCGTACGCGCGGCCAACCTGCTAGCCAGCTTCATCATCGTACCCATGGCGATTTTGATTCAGGCGGAGGCGGCGGCTTTGTTTTGGGGGAATCACGATGGCCTTTGGTGGCTGCTGCTGGCGCTGACGATTACGGCCGTTGTTCTCATGCGTATGGGGCTGTCCCTGTTCAACCGTGAAGAACTGCTGGGCCGCGACATTGACCAGATTCGCCTGGGCTGGATGGTGCGCCAGTTTTGGGGCTATTTTTCGGGGAAGACACAGTTGGGAAACGGCCGTTACCCCAAACCTGCTACCTGGTTCCGCCAAACTTTTGCTATCGTACCCGGCCTGTGGCGGCCGATGGGTGCGCTGGCGGTGGCTCTGGGCGGAGCGGCCGTTATTGGCATTTTCATGGCCCGCCAGTTTCCTTTCCCCGATGATTTGAAGGCGCAGCTCAGCGGCCAAAATATGCTGACGAATCTGGCCGGGCTGGAAGTGTATCTTTCGGCGCTGCCGCTGTTTATTGTCAGCCAAAACGTGCGGGCGCTTTTGCTGCAAACGATTTTGGGCATTTTTACCCTGGGCGTGCTGGGTGTGCTGATTTTTATGCTGCCCTGGGGCATCATCAGCTTTATTGCCATGCAGTTTTACCTGGCGGGGGAAAATCCTAGCCAGTTTTTACTGGCGACGGTTGTGCCTCACGCCATCGTAGAATTGCCTAGCTTGCTGCTGGTTGGCGCGGCCGCCCTGCGCTGGCAAACGGTCACCTTTGCCCCACTGCCCAATCGCTCTCTTAGCGAGATGTTCATCATCCGCGCCGCCGAATTCTGGCGTATCTTGCTGGGGTTGGGGCTTCCCCTGCTGCTGTTGGCGGCTCTGGTGGAAGCGTATGTGACGCCGCTGGTGTTGCGTTCGGTGTATGGCGGATAGCTTGCCATCACGCTTTCCTTCATCATAAAAGAGGCGCGGCTTCACGCATAGTAACGTGAAGCCGCGTTTTTGTTCTGCAATCTTCCCTGATTGTGCGGTTTTGGTAGCTTTGAGGCCGCTTTTTGGCAGCAATTGCGGATTTTCGCTGCGTTTTGTGCCAATTAGTCAACTTTTGTAAAAGCCTGTTAGCCAAAATTGACAACAATTCCCCATGCTCTTTTGGTTACCTTGCCTATATAATGCAATCATTCGGAAGAGAGAGACCCAATACGCTTAAATAGAAGGTAACTGACCATTATTGAGCCAATGATTTCGCTGACGACACGCCAACGGGATTTGCTTCAGTTTCTGCTTCAGGCAGATACGGCCGTTGTGACCGCAGATGTGGGTCGCCACGTCGGGTTAACCCCCCGGCAGGTGACGTACAGCTTGAAGCCAATCAAATTGTGGCTGGTTGAACACAATGCCGATCTGGACATGATTCCGGGTGTTGGGGTGCAGGTCGCTTGTGCTCCAGATTCTCGCGAGAATCTTTTGACAGAGCTGGCGGCTCAAGAAAACATTCGTTTACAACTCACGCCAGGGCAGCGGCAGCAGCTGTTAACATTAAATCTGCTGACGGTGACGGAGCCGCTCATTCTGTACCAGCTTCAGCAGGAAAGCGGCGTCTCGCGCACCACGCTTCTCAAGGATTTGGATTTGATTGAGGCCTGGTTTAGCACCTTCGATTTGACGTTGGAACGACGCCCCAACTTTGGCTTCATGGTAGCAGGAACTGAACACCAGCAGCGACAGGCGATTACGGCCGTTCTCTGGGGCGATACAGAGTTCAGTGACCCACTAATGCAAATGTCGCATTCTACCGGGCTGGTTTATGAACTGGCCAATGATGCAGATCTGATGCCGTTGGCCAACCATGTGAATCAGTTGGTGGCCCAGTGGGAAACCAAACGGGCGATGAATCTGGTTAGTTTTGCCGAACAAGCGCTGAACGGCCGTTTCACCGACAACGCCGTTCTCTACCTGGCTCTGGTCATCGCAGTCCAAAAACAGCGTATTCAAAGTGGACAAATCGTCCAGGGCATACACCCCAACTTTAACAAACAGGCACATCGCACCATCTGGCAAGTAGCCAGCGACATGCTGGCCCGGCAAGAAATTCAGCTGCCAGCTGGGCAGCTAGAGCCAGAGATTGCCTACCTGACCATGCATTTATTGTCTGGCTCACGCAGCGGTATGTGGCCCACCGATCAGGAAATGGAAGCGCCCATTGTTGCCTTGTTCGACAGCCTGATGCGCGGCATTGCCCAGGCTTACCGGGTGCCCGCGATGGAGTATGACCAATCCCTGCGTGAAGGGCTGGCCGCTCACCTTATTCCGGCGTTTATGCGGCAGCGGTTTCACTTGTGGGCACCGCCCATCAATTACACCCGCAACTTGTCGGAGCGATACGCCTTTGAAACAACGATTGCCGCCACCTTGGCGGAAGAAATCAGCGCAGAAACCGGCCTGATGTTGCCGGATGATGAAGTGAATAACCTGGTTTTGCTGTTGCGGGCCGCTTTTATCCGCGAACGGCCGAATCGCCTGAACCGCGTCATTGTGGTTTGCCCCAGCGGGATGGCTACCGCCCAACTATTGGTGGCCCGGCTCAAAGCCCGCTTCCCCCGCTTAGGCAAACTAGATGTTTTATCACTGCGCGAGCTAGACCCAGAGGAGATGCAGTCGGCACAATTGGTCATCACCACCGTGCCGCTGCCACAAGAGTATTCAAACCAACCTTCAGTAATTCAAGTTCATCCACTGTTATCGGCTGAGGATATCGCCGTCATAACCCAGTGGTTGGCCTGATAGCCGTAACGAACGTAAGAACAGCCTAAATTTCTAAATAACGTTTGCTGGTTTTTTAACCGGATTCCGGATAATCGGACGAAACCGCTTTTGCCTTGGCAATGAGGTTTTCCGCTTAGCTGGTGCCCGGATGGTTTATGCTACCTGTTGAACTGGATTGGTAGCAAGACGTTACTCATTATTTTTTATCAAGGAGAGGTGAAATGAGAGAACGAATTCAGCAGTTTGGTGGTTTTTTGGCCGGGATGATTATTCCCAATATGGGTGCCTTCATTGCCTGGGGCTTGATTACAGCCCTCTTTATTCCTACGGGTTGGGTTCCCAACGAGCAATTTGGCGAACTGGTTGGCCCAATGATCGTTTATCTGCTGCCTGTATTGATTGGTTACACAGGCGGTAAGATGGTTCACGGTGCACGTGGTGGTGTTGTCGGTGCGGCAGCAACTATGGGTGTCGTTGTCGGTGCCGATATTCCTATGTTCCTCGGCGCTATGATCATGGGTCCTCTTGGCGGCTGGCTCATGAAGAAGATCGATGATGGTTTGGAAGAACGCATACCGATCGGTTTTGAGATGTTGGTCAACAACTTCTCTGCTGGCATCCTGGCCGTTATTTTGGCACTGCTTGGCAACGTTATTGTTGGTCCCATTGTTACTTCCATTAGCGATGCCGCCGGTTCGTTGGTAGATGCCATGGTCAATGCGCGTTTGCTGCCCTTGGCTGCCATCATTATCGAACCAGCCAAGGTTTTGTTCCTGAACAATGCTCTGAATCATGGTGTGTTGGCTCCGTTGGGTGTGGCTGCGGCTGAAGAAACGGGTCGTGCGCTCCACTTCTTGCTGGAAACCAATCCTGGCCCAGGCCTGGGTCTGCTGATTGCTTATTACGTGGCGGGCAAAGGGCTGCTCAAAGAGTCTGCTCCCAGCGCCATGATTATTCACTTCCTGGGCGGTATTCATGAGATTTACTTCCCCTACGTATTGGCGCATCCCATCATGATCCTGTCGGTTATCTCCGGTGGCTTGGCCGCAGATCTGTGGTTCACGGTCATGAATGCAGGTTTGGTAGCCACGCCTTCGCCGGGTTCCATCTTTGCTTACCTGGCAGTGATTCCGCGAGGCCAACATTTTGCGGTACTCACGGGTGTGTTCATTGGCGTTGTGGTTTCGGCCGCGGTCGGGATGGTTATCCTGCGCTTGCGTCCTGTACAGGAAGAAGAACCTGAAGAAGAAATGGAAGCCGGAACCGCTGGTGTTCCTGGGCTGGCATAACGGAAGTACATGATTAAAAAGCCCTGAACGCGCTCGCGAGTGCGTTCAGGGTGTTCCTATTGAACAAAGAAAAGAGGGTTAAGATGGCAGGTTCAATTAATGCAGCAGACGTGAAAACAATTATCCTGGCGTGTGAAGCCGGTATGGGTTCCAGCTTGATGAGCGTGAACGCGCTCAAAAAGAAGCTGAAGAAAGCAAATGTATCTGGCGTTACTGTTATGCACAAACCGGCTCGGGCCATTCCGGACGGTGCGCAGGTGGTGGTGGTGCATAAGGGGTTGGCCAAGGTGGTACGTAATCGCGTACCCGATGCGGTAGTCGTCACGTTTAACCACTTTCTGAATGACCCGGCGTTTGATAAATTGGTGAATGCCTTTGTTGAGAGTGGCAGTATTGAAGATACCGTAGGGGGGTAACATGGCTATTTTAGAAAAGAATAGGATCAAGCTGGGGGCAACGGCCGTAAATAAACAAGATGCCATTCGCCAGGCGGGGACACTGTTGGTAGAGAGCGGCTGTGTTGCCGCCCCCTATGTAGACGGCATGCTGGCGCGTGAAGCCACCATGTCTACCTATCTGGGTAACGGTGTCTCCATTCCGCATGGGCAATATGATGACCGCGAACACATCAAGCAAACCGGCATTTCTGTGTTGCAGGTGCCCGCCGGCATTGTTTGGGATGAAGATGATGAAGACGAACTGGCTTATCTAATTATCGGTATTGCGGCCAATTCGGATGAACACATAACGGTGCTGTCCAATTTGGCGGATGCAATTGAAGACCCAGACATGGCTGATGAGCTGGCGCGCACGGAAGATGTGGAGCTGATTCTGAGGAGCCTCAACGGCGTGCCAGACAGCGTCTAACACGTTCGTCAATAAACGATTGAGAAAACAAACAAAGGAAGCGATGTTGTGAAACAGCTAAACTTTGTCATTGAAAATGCCACCGGATTGCATGCTCGCCCGGCCAAGGTGTTTGTCAAGACTGCCAAAAAGTTCAAATCGGACATTCGCATTGCGCACGGCAGCAAAAAGGTGAACGCCAAAAGCTTGATTGCGGTGCTGGGACTGGGTGTAAAGCACGGTGGCAGCGTCCAGGTAGAGCTGGATGGTGAAGATGAAGATCTGGCGGCAGAAGCGTTGGAAACGGCCGTTTCTACCGGTCTTGGTGAGGATGATGCGGCTCATAAACCTGCCCCCCAGCCTGTGGCGGCTAACGGCGTAGCCAAAACGGCCGTACCAAAGGCGCCCAAAGATGGACTGGCTGGCATTGGGGCAGCGCCCGGTTTGGCAATTGGCCCCGTTTTTCAGCTAAAGCAAACGGCCGTACAACTGACCGATGCGTTTGCTGGCGTAGCAGCTGAACAAAATCGGCTGTACGAAGCCCTGGCCGCAGGCAAGGAAGCGCTGCATGAATTACGTCGGCAGCTAGAGGCCCACGCGCCTGAAGAAGCCGCCATTTTTGAAGTGCACCAGGAACTGCTCACCGATGAGGATTTGTTGGAAAGCGTTCAGCAAAAAATCCAGGGTCAGCAAAATGCAGAGCAGGCGTGGCGCGCCACAATTGAAGAGCGTGCTGCCATGATGGCGGCTCTGGACGATTCGCTGCTGGCGGCGCGTGCCGCCGACATTCGGGACGTGGGTAACCGTGTCCTGAAGCTGCTGACTGGTGCATCCAACGAAGTTGCCTGGCCCGATCACCCGGTTGTGGTCATTGCCCACGATCTCACACCGTCGGATACGGCGACGTTGGACCCGCAAAAGGTGTTGGGCTTTGCAACGGCCGTTGGTGGCCCCACCGCGCACTCCGCCATTATTGCTCGGGCGTTGAGCTTGCCTGCTGTGGTGAGTGTAGGGGATGGTTTGTTGGAGCTTGGGGATGGAACGGCAGTAATCCTCAACGGCAGCAGCGGCATCATCCAGATAAACCCAGATGCCGCCGCGCAAGAGAAAGCCAAAAACGACCTGGCGGCAGCCAAAAAGCAGCAGCAAGCCGCCCGTGAACAAGCACATGAGCCAGCCATCACGCTGGATAATCATCGTATCGAAATTGCCGCCAACATCGGCGGCGCGGCGGATGCCGTCAAAGCCAATGCGTCTGGCGCGGAAGGCGTCGGTCTGCTGCGCACCGAGTTTCTCTTCCTAGATCGGGCCACGCCCCCTTCGGAAGATGAACAGTTTGAAGTGTATCGCCAGATTGCGGAAGCGATGGACGGAAAACCGGTCATCATCCGCACGCTGGACATTGGCGGCGACAAACCGCTGCCTTACGTGCAGGTTCCCCCGGAAGACAATCCTTTCTTGGGCGAGCGCGGCATTCGCCTTTGCCTGAACCGGCCCGAACTGCTGCGTGAACAGCTGCGCGCCATCTTGCGCGCCGCCAGCTACGGCTCCCTGCGCATCATGTTCCCCATGGTGGCGGACATGAGCGAATGGCGCGCTGCCAAAGCCATGGTGGATGAGATTCGCGCTGAGCTAAACGCGCCAGAACTGCCCGTTGGCATCATGATTGAAATTCCGGCAGCGGCGCTGCTGGCCGACGTGTTTGCCAAAGAGGTGGATTTCTTCTCGATTGGCACCAACGATCTGACACAGTACACGCTGGCGATGGATCGGATGCACCCCACGCTGGCGGGCAAATCAGATGGTTTGCATCCGGCCGTGCTGCGCCTGATCGATGCCACGGTAAAGGGTGCCCACGCCGCTGGCAAGTGGGTGGGCGTTTGTGGGGAGCTGGGCGCTGATCCGCAAGCCACCCCCATTTTGTTGGGGCTGGGCGTCGATGAGTTGAGCGTCAGCGTGCCTTCCATTGCGATGGTGAAGGCCAAAGTACGCAGCTTAACCCGCACCGAAGCGCAGAAGTTGGCCGCGCAAGCGTTGGCCTGCGCTACGGCGCAAGAAGTGCGAAATTTAGTAGTGTGATTTGTAATTGAGTAATTGGTAATTGAGTAGAAAAATTACCCAATTACTAATTACAAATAACATCTGTTCCAAAAACTGATCTTTCAAAAGTAGAGTGACAAAATGACAAAAAAGTATGAACTGTACCGCACAGGTCAGGCACCCCTGCCTACTCAAACCTGGTCGTGGAATATGTATGGGGCAGGGATTGAAAATATTGGGCGCGATGGGCAGCCCGAAGCGTTTCCCATCCCGGAACCGGCTGATGACCAACTGCTGGTTCGTGTAGACAGTGTGGGCATGTGCTTCTCTGACGTGAAGCTGATCCGGCAGGGTGGGGCGCATCCCAAACTGTACAACCGTAATCTTGCTGAGGAGCCAACCCGCCTGGGGCATGAAGCCGCTTTGACGATCATCAAAGTAGGCAAAGATCTGCAGGATGCATACCAGCCTGGGCAGCGTTTGGCCATCCAACCAGATATTTATCAAAACGGCCGTTCCACAGCGTACGGCTACACTATTCCTGGCGGGCTCACCCAATACCACCTCATCGGGCCAGAAGTGCTGGATGCGGATGACGGCGCGTACGTGCTGCCGTTGACGGACGATTTGGGCTACGCCGAAACCGCGCTGACCGAACCGTGGGCCTGCGTGGAAGCGTCTTACACGCAGCGCCGCCGCTTGCAGCCCAAAGCAGGTGGCCGCCTCTGGGTGTTGGGCCAGCCAGACGACACAACTGCCTACACATTTTCGGGCGAGTTGGAACCGGCGTTGGTGGTCTTGAGCGACGTGTCGGAGCGCGTAAAGGCACTCATTCGGCAAAAAGTAGGGCCGGATGTGGAGATGTTTGTGCGGGATGGCTTACGGCCGTCGGGCTTTCCCGCGCTCAAAGCTGAACTGACGGATGACGAAGGGTTCGACGACATCATCATGTTGGCGCCGCATAGCGCCGAGCGCGTCAGCGAAGCGGCCAAGCTGACGGCATTTCGCGGCACCTTCAATTTAGTAGGTGATGCGCCGCTGGACGGCCTGGTGCAAATTGACGTGGGGCGCATTCATTACCATTACACGGCGTATGTAGGCAATTCTGGCCCAGACATTGCCGCATCGTATGGCGAGGCGCGCAACCGGTGCGACTTGCTGCCGGGTGGAGCGGCCGTTTTCGTAGGTGCTGGTGGTCCAATGGGGCAAATGCACGTCCAACGCGCCATCGAGCTGAAAAATGGCCCCAATCTCATCATTGCCACCGAGGTGAATGAGATGCGCCTGAACGCGTTGAAGGAACTGTTTGCCCCCTTGGCCGAAGCCAACGGCAAAGAGCTGCTCACCTTCAATCCCGCCAGTGCCGAAGAATCGCTGCAAGAGTTTGTGCGCAACGCCACCGATCAAATCGGGGCAGATGACGTGGTGGTTTGCGTGCCCGTTGGTCCGCTGATGGCTGAGGCGGGCACGTACCTGGCCCCAGACGGGATGCTGGTGCTGTTTGCCGGGGTGCCCAACGGCACGATGGCGCCGCTGGACATGAGCGCGGTTTACCTGCACAATGCCCAGTTTACCGGCACTTCTGGCTCGGCGCTGGCCGACCAGGCCACGGTGATTGCCAAAACGGTGGCAGGTGATTTATCGCCCAATCGCTCCGTGGCGGCGGTGGGCGGCATGGAAGCGGCCCGCGATGGTGTGGAGGCGATGATGGAAGGGCGCTATCCGGGCAAGGTGGTCATCTTCCCGCAAATTAGCGGCCTGCCGTTGCTGAGTCTGGCAGAGCTGAAAGAGAAGTATCCCGCCGTAGCGGAAAAGCTGGGCGAAGGGGACGTGTGGACCGCTGCCGCAGAAGCCGCTTTGGTCGAAGCGTTTTGGGAGCTGGAGCAGGCAGAACATGTCTGATAAGCGACGAAGCGCCAAGCCGCAAACGCGGTCGGCTTTGCTGCAGCAATATCTGTTGGTGGGCGGCGGCTTGGGGCTGTACTTTGGCCTCTTCTTCCGCCCGCTGCGGGAACCAAATTTTGCCGTGGCGATTGCGCTGGCGCTGTTGGCAACGGCCGTTTTCACCATCCCTACACTACTTAAAAAAGAGCGTCCAACCATGGAAGCGTGGGGTAAAACGGCCGTTACCACCTTCATCAAATTTGGCCTGATTCTGGCTCTGCTGGAAGCGCGCCACTACGTGCATGATCTGGGTGGTAAGTGGCTGGTGGCAATTTTTACCACGCTGCTGGGTGCGGCTGGTGGCTGGTGGCTGGCACAGTCGGATGTTAACAAAAGAGCTTAAAAATAGACCTCAGAGGTTTGACAAACCTCTGAGGTCTTCCAAAAATAAAGATGATATACACAGTAACACTTAACCCGGCCGTAGACCGGGAACTAACAATTAAGGAATTTGCCTTCGACACGGTGCTGCGGGCCAGTGAGGCGCGTGTGGACTGCGGCGGCAAAGGGTTCAACGTGTCGCGCATGTTGGCCTCGTTGGGGGCCAAGAGCGTGGCGCTGGGGTTTGCCGGGGGCAAAGCGGGCCAGTTGCTGGCCGAAGCGCTGGTTGAGCTGGACATTGAGACGGCGTTTACCTGGATTGAGGGCGAAACGCGCACGAATGTGAGTATTGTCACCGAACAGCACGACCGCTATTTGAAGGTGAATGAATCCGGCCCAACCGTTTCGGCGGCGGACCAGCGGGAGCTGCTGGCGCAGATTGCGCAGATGGTGCAGCCGGGCGACTGGTGGGTGCTGGCGGGCAGTCTACCGCCGGGCGTGCCGCACACGATTTATGCCCAAATGGTGGCGCTGATTCAGGCGCAGGGCGGGCAGGTGCTGTTGGATACGAGTGGGCCGGCGCTGGTGGATGGCTGTGGGGAACGGCCGTTTCTCATCAAACCGAATGACAGCGAAGCGAGCAGCCTCAGCGGCTTGCCGATTGACACGCCGGAAGATGCCGTGGCTGCCGCTCGCCAGATTCAAACGCTGGGGCCGCAAAACGTGGTCATCTCGCTGGGCAAAGCGGGGGCCATCTTTAGCGATGGGAACGCTGCCTGGCTGGCCGAATCGCCCCGCATTGAAGAGCACAATCCCATCGGCGCAGGCGATTCGATGGTGGGCGGGCTGGTGTACGGTCTGAGCCAGGGGCTGCCGGTGGCGGAAGCGCTACAGTGGGGCATTGCTTGTGGGGCGGCGACGGCGAGTTTGCCAGGAACGGCCGTTGGTACACCGGGATTGGTTCAAACCTTACTGGCCCAGGTCAAAATTAAACAACTCACTATTTCATAAATGCAGACGGAGAGTCAAGATGTCTACTTTTACGGTTAATGACGAAAAACAGTATGCCGTTGGTTCAGATGCCGTTTATCAGGCGGCTTTGGGGGCGATTGAGGGGCTTCAAGGCAAAATATTGAAGCAGGATCAGGGTGCCGGCACGGTTGAAGCACGCTTTGACAAAAAGATTCTGGGCAAAGTGTTAGGCGATCGCACACATATGAATGTGACGATTACCCATCCAAATGATGACGGCAGCGCAGTTGCTGTCGAGATTTATCCTTTGAATGCTGTAGGGCAAAAGCTGATGTTTGGGGCGCGAAAAGGGGTATCGCGTACTGTTGCAGATTGGTTTTATGCTCATTTAGAGCATCGTTTGCCCAAGTAGGTTTCTTGCAGGTGCCAGCCGCCGATATGAGTGGCTGGCACCTGCCGTCTAACTAATATTTGCCTTTTTGGCTTCTTTCCCGAAAATAGTTGCAGGTACAGTTAGCTGAATTGTGCCTTTTTGTGGAGGAGAAGCCCATGTCTGAACAAGAAACGTACAGCCTCAGCTTTTTACAGCTGTTGGCCCAGCAGTATCCCTCAATTCAGGCCGCCTCAATGGCCATCATCAACCTGAGCGCCAATCTGAATTTGCCCAAAGGCACCGAGCATTTTATTTCTGATGTGCATGGCGAGTATGAAGCGTTTGCCCATGTGCTGAAGAATGGGTCTGGCTCGATCCGGCGCAAGATTGAGGAGATTTTTGCCAATTCGCTGCTGGACCATGAGCGGCGCAATTTTGCCACGCTCATTTATTACCCGGAGCAAAAGCTGCCGCTTATCTTAAAAGAGGTGAAAAACAAGGAAGAGTGGTATCGGGTGACGCTGTTTCGCCTGATTAAGCTGTGCCGGTCGGTGGCGTCGAAGTATACCCGTACGGCCGTTCGCGAAGCCCTGCCCGACGATTTTGCTTTTATCATCGAGGAGCTGCTGCACCAGCAAGAAAGCGTCGAAAACAAGCAGGAATATTATCAGAGCATCATCGACAGCATTATTGCCACCGACCGGGCCAAGGCGTTTATTGTGGCCATGGCTAGACTCATCCAGCGGTTGGCCATTGCCCGGCTGCACGTCATCGGCGATGTATATGACCGGGGACCGGGGGCGCACATCATCATGGACAAGCTGATGGATTACCATGCGGTGGATGTGCAGTGGGGCAACCATGACATTTTGTGGATGGCCGCCGCCGCCGGCAGCGACGCCTGCCTGGCCAACGTCATCCGCATTTGCCTGCGCTATACCAACATGGAAACGCTGGAAAATGGCTATGCCATCAGCCTGCTGCCGCTGGCTTCCTTTGCCATGGAGCTGTACGCAGATGACCCGTGCGAGCGCTTTTTCCCCAAAGAAACGACCGAAGAGTATACCGAAAACGAACTCCAGCTCATGTCTAAAATGCATAAGGCGATTACCATCATTCAGCTAAAGCTGGAGGCGCAGATCATCCGGCGGCGCAAACATTTTGTTATGGATGATCGCCTGCTGCTGGACAAAATCAACTTCCAAAAAGGTACCATTAGCCTGGACGGCACCGAACATCCGCTGCTGGATACAAATTTCCCCACCGTAAATCCTAAAAATCCCTATGCGCTCACCGAAAAAGAGAAGCTGGTTTTGGAGCGACTGCGCCTCTCCTTTGCCAACAGCGAACGGTTGCAGCGGCACGTCCGCTTTTTGTACTCCAAAGGCAGCCTTTACCTGATTTACAACGGCAATTTGCTGTACCACGGCTGCATTGCCATGCGGCCGAACGGCTCGTTTGCCTCGGTGCGGGTGAATGGCAAATCGTACCGGGCGAAAGGGTTTATGGACCGGCTGGATCAGCTGGCGCGGCAGGCGTATTTTGCCGCCGATCCGGAACACAAACAGTATGGTTTGGATGCGATGTGGTATTTGTGGAGCGGTTCGCGCTCGCCATTATTCGGCAAGGAGAAGATGGCCACCTTTGAGCGTTACTTTTTGGCCGACCCAGCGACCCATTTTGAGGGTAAGAATGCGTATTATCAACTGCGAGACAAGCCGGAAACGGCCGTAAAAATCCTGCAAGAGTTTGGCCTGGAACCCAAAACGGCCCGCATCATCAATGGGCACGTGCCGGTGCAGGTGAAAAAAGGGGAGAGTCCGGTGAAGGCAAACGGCCGTCTTATTGTGATCGATGGCGGGTTTTCCAAAGCGTACCAGGACAAGACCGGCATTGCTGGCTACACGCTCATTCACAATTCGTACGGCTTTTTGCTGGCTTCGCACGCCCCGTTTGAGTCTACCCAAAAAGCCATTGAGGAAGAGCTGGACATCCACTCCAAGACGGAGATTTTGGAGGCTAACTATCATCGCATTCGCGTGCGGGACACCGACGAAGGCTGCCAGATTCAGGCCAAGATTCGCCAGTTGGAAGCGCTGCTAGAGGCGTATCGCGAGGGGTTGATTAAGGAGCAGTAGGTTTAGAGTTTTTAGATTGGACCATTTTGTGGCTCAGCTACAGTTGTATGAAGCTGGTAATAAAAATGGTCCAATCTCTGTTGGTTAGCTGCGGGCCTGACGGTGAACGGCCGTTAACGCCGCCGTAATTCTCTCTGTCACTTCTTCATCATTATCGCGCCGCTTGACGAAGATCGGTTCGCCAAAAACCATGTGCAGCCGGGCAAAGGGCAGGGGAATCAGATACTTGTCCCAGCGGGGCAGCGGGTAGCCTGCGCGGGTAAACCCACCCACCGGAATAATGACTGCTTCTGCTTTGCGGGCCACAAAAGCCGCGCCTGCTTTTGGGGCAAACGCCGGGCCATCAGGGCCGTCTGGCGCCAGAAACGAATCCTTGCCCGCTTTCATCGCTTCGATCACGCGCAGCACGTGGCGACCGGCTTCCATTGGGTTCCCTTTCATATCGACGCCGTACGGGGTGGCTTTCATGGCGATGGCGAAGTAGCTCAAAATATCGCCACGCGGGTCGCCGCCCAGCGTGACAATGGTGAACTTATCTCCCCCGACAAAACGCTGCATGTAGGTCACAAAGATGGAAAGCTGCTCATGCCAGAACAGCCACAAAAGCGGCCGTCCGCTGGCTTTGGCTTTTGTAATGTTGGCCTGGCCTTCAATTTGCCAGCGCACCGTGCGCGCTAGAAAACGATGGTATATGGCCAGGGCATTCCCCTGAAATTTTAATGATTGCTCAGATAACGTTGGCATACAAATCCTCAAAGATGCCGCGGGTTCTTTCATAGCTCCCCGGCAGTTTAAAAACTGGACGCTGATAAACGCGGATAAAAAGAAGAAAAATCGGCGTCATCTGCGTTTATCGGCGTTCCATACTAGAATGACTAGAATGGTTTTTCGTAGAAGTTGGCGGCGGCTTGCAGGGTGACGTGGTGCAGTTGATTGGTCAGGTGGGCGGTAACGGCCGTTGCGTCTGATCCCTTCTCCACCACCAGCGGCTCACCAATCTGAATGGCAATTTTGCTGAACGGGTAAGGCATGACATATCGGTCCCAACGCGGCACGCGGTAGCCCCGCCGCGCATAGGCCCCGATGGGTAAAATGGTGGCGTTGGCCTTTTGGGCGATGTAGGTGATGCCCGGCTTGATGATGTAAGATGGCCCTTCTGGCCCGTCTGGGGTGATGTAGGCATCCCGCCCCGACTTCACCTCGCGGACCAGGTTGGCCAGCTGCCGCGCTGAGGCCATGCTGGCATCGCCGTGCAGGTTCATGGGGAAGGTGGATACGCCCAGCTTGTTGGCAAACACCACCAGCGTTGTGCCCCGCCAATCATCGGGCAGAATGAGCACCAATTTGGACAAATCATAATGGTTGGCAAAAAAGCCCACCAGCATCATGGTCATGCCATGCCAGGCGGTGAAGATAAGCGGCCGTTTTCGATCCAACGCGGCTTGCAAATGTTCCATGCCGGTCACCTGGAACTGGCTCAGGCGGCTGGTCATCCGTGCCCAGGCATGCAGGCCCGTGCCGCTGATTTTGTCTTGCCAGCTAATGGTTACCTTACTCATTGAACTGCAAATAACCGGCGCGTGCCAGCCCCCAACCCAGATAAACCGTATTCCAGAAATGCCACGCCTTGCCAAAGGTGGCCCAGGCAATCGTAACGGCAAACAGCACCAGTAAAATGCCGATGCGCACCCGCCCTTTAAACACGCCCCGGAACGAGGGGAACGGGATGCGGCTCACCATCAGCAGGCCACAGATGAGCATGATGGGCATGAGCCAGCTGGCGGGTAGGGGAAAGGTGAGAATGGTCATGTTGGAAACCACGGCAAGCGCCAGCGTAGCCCCCGCCGATGAAATGGTGAGGCCCGCCGAATCGCCGCGACCGCTCGCTTTGGGCGGCAGCAAGTTAAACCGGGCCAGCCGGTACGCGCCCGCCAGAGCAAAGAAAACGGAGAGCACAGCGATGACCGTGGTGGAAGCCACATCGGCCAGATAAAGGTACATGAAGGCCAGCACCGTGGGGGCCGTGCCCAGGCTCACCATATCCACCAGGGAATCCAGCTGGAGGCCAAAAGCAGAGCCGGCGTTAAAGTAGCGGGCTGAAGCGCCATCAAACAAATCCAGGATGTAGCTGGCGAGGATGAGGACGGCGGCAATAACCAGCTCCCCCGTGGCGGCAAGCAAAATAGACACGATGCCACAGGTGAGGGAGATGAAGGTGATGCTGTTGGGGATCAGGTAGCGATATTGACTATTCATAGGACTTGGGCAATTGGGCAATGGGCGTGATGCCGCCGGTTACTTTGTCGCCAACTTTGACGAGCATCTGGGCTGTGGGTGGCAGGAACAAATCCACACGGGAGCTAAAGCGAATGAGGCCGAAGCGCTGGCCGGTTTGGACGTTATCACCTGGTTTGAGGTAGTTGAGGCAGCGGCGCGCGACAATGCCCGCGATCTGTTTGGTGAGAATACGGCCGTATCCCTCCGACTCTGTAATCATGGCGATAAACTCATTCACCTCAGAGGCTTCTGGCCGGAATGCCTGCAAAAACTTGCCTGGCTGGCGCTGTACCAGGATCACCTTGCCCGTCAGCGGCACCCGCTGCACATGCACATCGGTGATGTCCAGAAACATACTCATGCGGATGGTGTCGGCCTGTAAAAAGCGCTCCTCCCGCATGGGGGTGATTTCCACTACCTCACCATCGCCGGGGCCAAGCACCAGCCCCGGTTGGGCCTCAATTTGTCGGTTGGGATCGCGGAAGAAGTAGAGGATAAGCAGCCAGAGGAAGGCCGCCAGCAGCAAAAATAGCCCTGTGGCCCAATGGGTAAACTGGAACCAGAGGAAAACGGCCGTTGCCAGCAAAATCGTAAAAAAAGCAATCGTGCCGCCGCCCCCTTGGGCAAAAGGCCAGGCACGATCCTTACCATAATTTGTCATCGTCGTAATCAATTTGCCGATCACACAGATTAGAAATCAAAAACATCTGTGAAATCTGCATAATCTGTGGCTAAAAAGTTTTTTGAAGGTGGTCAAGCGGCGGCATTGTAACATTGCCACCAGACAGGGGCAAGGTGAGGTGCAAGCGGATGAGCATAGGTGAAACATTGCCTAAACATCGTTCGCCGCGGGTACGGCCGTTTGGTAAACTTGCGCCCATGATGAGACAAAAATCGACATTCATTTGGGTGGGTCTGGTAGCGCTGCTGGTCGTGATAGCGGCCGTTTACCTGGTGAACTTTTTGGTCAATGGGGATAACAGCTTGCTGCGTGATGTGCAGGTGAGCCAGAGCGAAATCAGCCCCAACGCCGATGGGATTACTGACGCCACCACCATCTCCTACGAAATTTCGCGCAATGCGGCCGTTTCCATCTATTTTGAGAACGAAGCGGGCCAGCGTTTTTACTTCCGACAGGAAGAGCCGCGCGGCGCGGGCGAATACCGCGTCACGTTTAGCGGGGTAGTGGATCCGTACACGCTGCCGGATGACCAGATTCAGGGGGAAATTTTGTCGCGGCTGCTGCAAGACGGCCGTTATACCTGGACCGTCAGCGCCACCGATGAAGACAACGAAACCGAGATGGCCCAAGGGGAACTGCTCATTGCGGATGCCGATACCGTGCTGCCCGATATACGTGATTTTGCCCTGGACAAAACCATCTTCACCCCCAATCGGGACGGCATTGATGACCGGGTGCAGCCCGTTTTTTACCTGGTGAAAGATGTGGCTCAGGTGCGCGTGTTCCTTCAGATGCCCGATGGCCGTGAAGAACATATCAGCGAGTATGAGACGTTGGTAGAGCCGAACGCCGAAGGCTGGCACAAGTACGATTACGAAGGCGGGGTGGACGAGGGCGCCACGCCACCGGAGGATGGCACCTATCCGCTGGTGGTGGTGGCGCAGGATTTGGAAGGGCAGCAGGTGCGGGTGCAAACCGAGCTGACCATTGCGTTTGGCGGCGTGCCCCGGGTGCGCGTGGTGTCGCCGCCTGCGGGGGACACGGTCCAGTGGGACACAACGGCCGTTCCCCTTTGCGGCGTCTTTACCTTTACCCTGACGGTAGAAAATTACGGCAATACGCCTATTCGCACCAGCGGGCCGCCTCCCGGCGTCATGTACGATTCCGACTGGAACTACAACACGCTGGGCTGGTTCACCAAACCGGGTGTGTTTCGCCTGGGCATCGGCTTTGAAAACGAGCTAACCAACTATCCCTTCCGCTTTGCCCTGGGCAGCCCGGACGAGCTGGAGGTGATTGACGGCAACACCTACCTGATGCCCGGCGCGCGAGCCACCGTCACCGGCAGCATCCGTATGGTTAACGATTTTGGCGACCGGAACCCGCAAACTGTCTGGGCTGGCTTGATTCACGAAGATGTGCAGGTGGTTACCGCCTACGAGCGAGTTGATCCGCAGGCGCTCACGGTGGACATGCCCGACGAAGGCAACATGCCGGAATGCGCTCCCCGTGAAGTGCCGGAATGGCCTTTGGAGTAGACAAGTATTACTTGTCATGCTGAGGGCAACGAAGCATCCCGCGCAACATTCCCTGACAAGCGATAAGGCATTGGCGGGGATTCGGTGGGTTCTTGCCTCGGCGCGTGCCAGAGGATCATTTTGGTTAGCTGTCCGTTAACCGATGGGGATTTCCATTGGCGGGGCGAGGGCGACAAGGTAAACTAATGATGGTTAACAGGAGGTTGCCCTAACTGTGCGGCAGCCTCTTTTTTTGGATGGGTACGACGATGCGACGTTTGTGGGGTTTGTTTTTCCTGACGCTACTTTTTGTGACGGCCTGCGCCATGACGCCAACAAGGGTTGAAGTGACGCGCCTTGTGACGGAAGAAACGGCCGTTCCCGGCTCTGCTACCGTCGAAGTGCCCATTGAAGTTGAAGTTACCCGTCTGGTTACCGAAACCGTTGTAGAAAGGGTGGTGTCTACCCGACCAGCGCCAGGGTCAGTGGAACGGCCGTATCAACTGCTGTTTGCCCCCGTGGTCGATGCCAACATTATTAGCCAGCGGGCGCAGGTGCTGGCCGACTGGCTGGTCGAGCAGACCGGGCAGCAGTTTCAGGTAGGCATTGTCGATAATGAGCAGCGTGTGATTGACCTGATGTGTGCCGCTCCCGTCGAG
Source organism: Ardenticatenaceae bacterium (assembly GCA_020634565.1). Lineage (GTDB taxonomy): Bacteria > Chloroflexota > Anaerolineae > Promineifilales > Promineifilaceae > Leptofilum. Next base: position 140,780 of record JACKBN010000013.1, on the reverse strand, counting down.
ACCATAGGCTTTTTAACGGCCGTGGGCGTGGCCCTGGCCAACCAGCAGTGTGGTACGCAGGTGATCAATACGGCCGTACAGGCCAACGAGCTCACCTGGCAGGCGGGCATGATTGTGGTGCGCCGCGACAGCGACATTAACGAGCTGGCCGACCTGGACGGCAAGCGGTGGGCCGTGCCCAGCGAGAGCAGCGTGCCTAATAACTGGTACTTCCAGGCGTTGCTGGCCGCCGAGGGCATTGAACCGGCCGAAATTGTGTCGCTGCCCGGTGACAACACGGCGATGCTGGCCGTGCTCAACGGCGAGGTGGATTTTGCCACTGGCACCTATCAGCCACCGCTTATGCCTTTCTTAACCCGCGACTGGGTTTTTGGTGAAGATGACCCGGAAATCTGGCGGCAGACTGGGGTTGGCCCTAGCCGCAGCGGCATTGGCTTTGTGGTGGTGCTGGGCAGCCCGGAAAACGGCGGCTACCGCGTGCGCGATGCGCGCTCTGGCGTGTATGACACGGCGCGCAACATTTTTGAAGAGACGCGCATCCTCACTTTGAGCGCGCCCATCCCGGCCGATTCTGTGGCGGTGGGTGGTGCCCTGTCCTTTAGTCTGGCCCAGCAGCTCGGGCCGCTGCTGTCTGAGTTTGCCGCTTCGGACCAATGCCGCGAGTCGCTCTGTGCGCCTGATTTTTATGCGTGGCTGGGGTTGGAAACGGCCGTTTCTGCCGACTACGAACCGCTTCATTTTGTCATCAACACCCTCGGCTGGACCGACGAAGCGCTTTTAATGACCGAATAAAATGAAATGAATGGGACACGGATAAACACAGATGACACGGATTTTTCTTATCAGTGAAAATCAGTGTTAATCAGTGTCCAATCTGATTGATATGTTAGATGTAGCCATCATCATTGTTAGCTGGAACGTGCGGGATTACCTGATGCAATGCCTGCGCTCGGTGTTTGCCGATTTGCAGCGTTCGCGGCTGCGTGGTGAAGTGTGGGTGGTAGACAACGCCTCCACCGACGGCACGGCCGATTTGGTGCGCTCCCTTTTCCCCAACGTGCATCTGATTGCCAACCAGAACAACCCCGGCTTTGGTGCGGCCAACAACCAGGGCATGGCGGCGGCCAAGGCGCACGCCCCTCGCTACTACTTTTTGCTTAATCCCGATACCAAGGTGCAGTCCGGCGCAATCGCGGCGCTGATCAAAACATTGGAAGAGCGGCCCGATGGCGGCATGGCGGGCGCGCGGCTGGTGTATGGCGACGGCCGTTTCCAACACAGCGCCTTTTACTTCCCCGGTTTACGCCAGCTGGCCTTTGATCTGTTCCCGCTGCCCCCTCGCTTTTACGAGAGCCGCTGGAACGGCCGTTACCCGCAGGCGTGGCTGGCGCGCGACAATGAACCATTTGCCATCGATCATCCGTTGGGGGCCACGATGATGGTGCGGGCCGATGTGGCGGAATCTACCAACGGCTTTGATGAGTCGTTCCATATGTACTGCGAAGAGATTGATTGGAGCTGGCGCATTCAAGATGCGGGCTGGCGCGTCTATGCCGTGCCGGAGGCCGAGATTGTGCATTACGGCGGCGAGAGTACACGCCAGGTGCCCGCCACCTCGGTGATTAACTTGTGGCAGAGCCGGGCGCGGCTGTATGCGGAGATGTACGGCCGTATCAAGCTGCGTCTTGCCAGCAAGATGGTGCAAATTGGCATGAAGCGCCGCGCCAAAAAAGCCACCGACCCCCAGATGAAGCAGGCGTACGAAACCGTCATTCAAATCTGGAAGGGAATTTAGGAAATGGAACGCGGATAAACGCTGATGACGCAGATTTTTTACGCTTTACTCTGTGAAGCTCTGCGGTCCGCCTTTTGTTTTCAGGGGAATAAGAGAAACCTGCACTTGTCATTCCGAACGGAGTCTTCGGAGTGAGGAATCTTTCGCCTTGACTACATAGAAAGATTTCTCGGAGGACCTCGAAATGACACCTTTCCTAATTGATTTTTTAAGAACTAACAGACCTGCCCCTACAGACGAAATCTGTTCAATCTGCAGAATCTTTGATACAACTTCCCCATGAACACAGACCAACAAGAATTAACGGCCGTTATCCTCACCTTTAACGAAGCCAGCCACATCACCGCCTGCATTGAATCGCTTGGCTGGGCCGACCGGGTGCTGGTGTTTGATTCGTACAGCCAGGACGATACGGCCGTTCTGGCCCAGGCCGCCGGGGCCGAAGTGCAGCAGTCCAAATTTGAAAATTATGCCCAGCAGCGCAATGCTGCTTTAGACAGCCTGCAAACCGATTGGGTCTTTTTTGTGGATGCCGACGAGCGCGGCACGCCAGAGCTGGGAGCTGAAATTCGCCAGGTGATGGCCGACCGGCCCGAGCGCGGCTGGTACGTGCCGCGCCACAACTACATCTTTGGCCAGCTTACGCGCGGCGCGGGCTGGTTCCCCGACCACCAGCTGCGCCTGTTCAAACATGGCTGCGTGCGCTACGAGCGCCCGGTGCATGAGATTGCCGTGGTAGACGGCGAGATCGGTTATTTGCAGCAGGTGCTCATTCATTACAACTATCAGGATGTTGACCATTTTCGGGCCAAGCAGCGCAGCTACACCAGCTACGACGCCCGCATCCTCTATGATGAAGGCGTCAAGCCGAAGCCGCGCAACTTTGTTTTGCAGCCGCTGCGTCACTTTTACTGGCGTTTTGTCACCCTGGAAGGGTACAAGGATGGCCTGCACGGTTTGCGCCTGAGCCTGTACATGGCGTACTATGAATGGGTAAAGTATCGTAAGCTGGCCTGGTTCTGGCGGAAGAACAAGTAATCAGGTAATTGGTAATTTGTAATTAGCAATTGAGCAATAGCCCATTTACTAATTACTCAATTACAAGGGGTTTCCCTCATGCAAAAAGTTGGCGTAGATTGCAGTTTTGGCCAGGATGGTTCGGTGCAAATTAAGAAGGTGCTGCTAAACGGCCGTTGGCTGCCGGTGGGTCAGGGGCGGCAGTGGGGGGATGAAAACGGCCGTCACGTCCTCATCATGCTGCCGGGAGACGAGGTGCGCGAGCTGGTTTTGCAGCCCGGCACCCTGCGCTGGCTGCTGGTAGACAAAAACCCGCGCCATAAGGTAGAAGTCGTTTGACTTAGCTTCTGTCCAAATATTAGCCACAGAGTTCACAGAGAACTTGGCGGCGGTAGTTCATTCCTCAGATTCATGTTTTTCTTGTATGGCTTTTGCTGCCCAATCTTTGAAGACAACCATTTACGCTTAGCAAACCACTTTTACTTGTCTTTTCGAGCCGTTTTTTGGCGAGAAATCTTTCAACTTTGGTAAAAAGTCAGCTAGAGATAGTGGAAAGATTTCTCACTTTGTTCGAAAAGACAATTGAAGATGTGGGCAGAGGGCAGACTTGTTGGCTCAAGTTTCGTAAACAAAAAGGCTCCAGCTTGCACAAAGAAATCACGATAAAAAATAATTCCTCAAAATCCTCTGTGTTCTCTGTGGCCAATTTTTGCTTGCTAAACCTACACTGCCTCCGGCACACTTCCTTCCGGGCTGGGTTCGCTAGCATCCTCACGGGTGGTGCGGCTGCGGGCCACCACTTCAAAGCCCCACTGAGCCAGCATTCGGTCTGGTTCCCCGGCAAATTCCACCACCATCAAATAAGTTAACGCCAGCCGCAGATCTTCAAATAGCTGCGCATTCAGGTTGCTGCTACGGCCGTTTTCTTGCAGGCGGCTTTGGTGGGCCTGATTACGACTTTGCTGCTGCTGCACCAGGTTATCACGCAGGGTCACTACCTCGGCCAGCGGTGGCTGGGTGAACCGCTCGGCTTCAGGCCGGGCCGTTTCTGTGGCGATGTACTCATTGAGGCAGGCCAGTAGTTCCGGGCGGGCCTGAGGCATGAGAATTTGCCCGGCGCTGCGCCCCGTCTGGCGCACGTAAAAACCCCACGCCTGCGCCCGTTCTGGCGTGGCCGCAAAATGACCCGCCAGCAGGCTGCGCAGCTGGCGCACCGTCCGCCGAACGGCCTGCTCGGTACGCTTTAGCGCTTCTGACGCGGCCTTGCGGGCCGCTTCTTGATCCTGAGCGGCATCCTGGGCAGCCAGGGCGGCGGTAACGGCCGTTTCTATCCGGGCGGTGTAGGGCGTGCGGCTGGCTTCGGGGCGGGTGGCTTCATAGGCCACAAACGCCTGCGCCAGGTCCAGAACGGCTTGTTTGGTATTGGCACGGGGCAGCTTGATGCGCAGGGGCGCACCATTGTTAAATTGAACGCGTAACATAAGAACTATCCTTTGGGTTCTAAGCGAATCCCCTGGCAAGCGCTGCCGCTAACTATACAGGTAGACCGTAGGGAGCAGGTCTGAGACCTGCCCCTACAGACCTGCCCGGTCTGTACCACTGATTGAATTGTATCGTATGGGGATTTTCCCCCGGCGCTGGCAGCGCTTAAACAAAAAACTGAATTGAAAAGCAGTCTAAAAAAGATTGTTTCGCTTGAAAAGAGGACTTTGGGGGCATAAACGACAGTTGTTGGCAAAACCGATACCAAAAGAACGTTCAATTGACAGCTTGCGCGCCAACAAACAAGCAAACGGGCCTTATTGACGCCATTGTTGGCCCCACAAGCCCCCAAACGAGGCTTAAAAAAGCGTTGGGCGACTGGAACACGCACCCTTTTTGGCCACAAACGGCCGTTTTTCGCCAAAAAACTGTCAATTTTACGTTGAATGGGGTGTTGGTTTTGCCAGCCCTCATCGTTTTGGGACCTCAATGGCTTACTTTCCGGCCCGCCAACCTCTGGCGGCGCGTTATGCCGGGTACCTGCAACCGCGCCAACAGCGACAAATGGATTGGTTTGCTCTGTTGCAACTGCACGAAGGTCGTCAAACGGGGCACCTGTGCGTAGGGGCGACCCGCCGGGTCGCCCCTACCAATCATCAACTGCTTATAATCGGTTTTCTTTTTCTTCCGGCTGAATTATTATAGAAGCACGCGCCGGGCGGACTGCTTTGCCTGGGGCGCAAAAATGGTAAGGGCGCGTCGCGAACCGCCCGATGTTGGAGAATTGTGCCTTATGCCTGAAGCCCCATTCCAGCCACAGCTTGGTTTTAGCCCCCACAACAACCAATCTCTCTTTTCCGATCATTATTTGCAGGAGGTTTTGCGCCGCACGCCCGCCTGGCGGGCCATGCAAGCACCCGCCGCCGACTTTTTAGCCTGGCTGCGCAACCTGTACGGCAAAGAGCGGGCGCAGTTGGCCAATTACAACGAATCGCAGCTGGAAGATAACTGGATTAAGCCGATTTTGGATGAGCTGGGACACGTCTGGGAAGGGCAAGCGTCGATTCCTGGCCTGACCCGCAACATCAAAAAGCCAGACTTTGCCCTGTTCCCCAATGAGGCGGCGCGGCAAACGGCCGTTCCCCACCAAAATACGCCGCAATACACCAACGACGTGCTGGCCCTGCTGGAAGCCAAAAAGTGGACGGTAAACCTGAGCAAAAAAAGCGGCATTCGGCCTCTGTTTGACGACCAGAACCCGATGTACCAGATTGACACCTACCTGAGCCTGAGCGGGGTAACCTGGGGCGTAGTGAGCAACGGCCGTTTCTGGCGACTGGTCCACAAAAATTCATCCAGAACGTTGGAGACTTATTTTGAGATTGACCTGCTGGCGGCCCTGGACGCGCCCGAAGAATCTACCGCCGGGCTGGCGGTGGCCACCTTCTTCTGGGCTTTCTTTAACCAAACCGCGTTTATGCCAGATGCGCGCGGCGTTATCTTTCTCGATGAGGCGCTGAGCCAGAGCAAGGCGTATGCCATCGCCCTGGAAGCGGATTTACGTGACAATGCTTACCGCTCCCTGGAGCAGCTCATCATCGGCTTTTTTGCCGGAGATGCCCGCCTGGATGCCCAAAATGCCGACCATCGCGCCCAGGTGTACCAAAACAGCCTCTACCTGCTTTACCGCCTGCTCTTTTTGTTTTACGGCGAGGCCCGTGCCCTGCTGCCGATGGGCAACCCCACCTACAAAGATGAGTACAGCCTGCAAACCCTGGCCAATGACATCAATCGGGAGCGCGACCGGCTGGACGGGCTGCCCACCACGGGCCGCCGCCGCTGGGACCGGCTGCAAGAGCTGTTCCGGCTGATTAGCGGGCGTGATGCCCAATTTAACGCTGAGCTGGGCGTGCCGCGCTACAACGGCGGCCTGTTCGACCCAGCCCAGCATCCCTTTTTGGAGCGCCATTTTGTGGGCGACCGGGGGCTGGCCAAGGCGATTGATTACCTGGCTTACCGGCGCGTGCGCGAAGACGGCCGTTTCCAGGGCTACCAATCTGTCGATTACCGCACTCTGGACGTGCGCCAGCTGGGTTCCATCTACGAAGGGCTGCTAGAGTACAAGGTGGCCGTGGCTACGGAAGAGATGGTGACGGTACGTCAGAAGGGGGTGGAGACGTGGCTGCCCGCCCGCCAGAGCAAGGCCGCGCCGCTGGACCGCCGCCAGCCGGGCGAACTGTATCTGACCAACGACAAGGGGGAGCGCAAAGCGACTGGCTCTTACTACACGCCCGATTACATTGTGGAGTACATTGTGGAAAACACGCTGGGGCCGCTGGTAGAGCAGGCGCGTGAGCGGGTAAAGGCGCAGGTACGGCAGACGGGATCGCTGGATGAAGCCGCACGCCAGCGCCAAAGCGCTGCCCTCTTTGTGCAGGAGATTTTGGCCCTCAACGTGCTGGACCCGGCGATGGGTTCTGGTCATTTCCTGGTGGAAGCCACCAACTTTTTGGCCCGCGCCTTGGCGACGGATGAATACACCACTCCCGAAGGCTCTGGCCGGCCTCTGGCCGAGCCAGCTACCTCGCAGTTGGAAGAAAGTGGCGCGGTCAGGAGACCGGCCACAGCAGAAGAGGGTGAAACCGACTTGTTGTATTGGAAGCGGCGCGTCGTGGAGGCGTGCATTTACGGCGTAGACAAAAACCCGATGGCCGTGGAGCTGGCCAAACTGTCGCTCTGGCTCAAAACGGCCGCTGCCGACAAGCCGCTCAGCTTCCTGGACCACCACCTGCAACACGGCGACAGCCTCATCGGGGCCTGGCTGGCTGACCTGAATACCGCACCAAGACCCCAAGGGTTTTCCAAAGGCTCTTTGCCCAGCAAAGGTACTGGCTCAAAACCTTTGGGGTCTGAGGCTCACCAACAACCGCTGTTTGACGAATCCGCCTTCACCCGCGATGCGGGCCTGGCGGTGGGCGGGGTGATGGCCATTGAACGGGCTACCACCAACAGTATCGACGATGTGCATTTGAAAGAGCAGATGTGGCGCGAATTGCAGCAAACCCACATTGCCCGCTGGCGCAAGCTGGCCGACCTGTGGGTGAGCGCCTACTTTGGCAACGGTATGACCCCGGCAGAATATCGCGCCCTGGTGGCCTATTTGCATGCCACCGATTTCCCCGGAAACTCGGCGTTTCCGGGGAATGCCGAGCCGGGCAGCTCTTTGCTAACCGAAGCCCAGCGCACTCACTTCTTGCAGCACCCCGCCGTAACCGACAACGATTATTTCCATTGGGAGCTGGCCTTTCCCGAAGTGTTTTTTGACGAATACGGCCGTTCCCGCCACGCAGCCGCCGGATTTGACGCCGTCATCGGCAACCCGCCCTACGTGCGCCAGGAACAGCTAACCCCGCTCAAACCATTTTTTAGCGGCCACTTTGACACGGTTTATGCAGGCACAGCAGACCTATTTGTCTACTTCTTCAAACTAGCGATTGATTTGTTACGGGAAGAAGGTGTAACAAGCTACATAAGCAGCAACAGTTGGTTGCGGGCCAATTACGCTACCGAACTACGTGCCTATTTGCGTCAAAATATCACCATTGAAACGATGATTGACCTGGGAAACAATCGTACCTTTGCCGAAGCCCCAGACGTTACTCCCGCGATTTCTGTAATTCGTAAAACTAAACCAACTGAAGATCATCAGTTTGATACGATTTTTTTTAAGCGTGGTGAAAATCCAGAATTGGTCGAATCTGTTTTGAGCAAGAAGAAGACCTCCGTCACACAAAATGATCAGCCAGATGAAGGCTGGCAGCTCGAAGGAGACAAGCTCAGGGAGATTTTTTCTCGCTTGCTAGATAGTGGCATTCCTCTAGCAGATTTTGTTGAGGGCAAAATGTATCGCGGTATTCTTACAGGTCTAAATGATGCATTCTATGTTGAGAAAAATGAGCGAGACAAATTTGTAAAGCTTGATCCAAGTTGTGCGCAGTTTCTTAAGCCTATGGTAGTTGGTGCCGACTTACGCCCATGGTATCAAATTAATGAGAATAGATGGCTTATTCGAATACCTTCTGGTTGGACCATAGAAAATTTTGGTTCCAACCTCAGTGAGAAAGAGGCTTGGCTAAAATTCAAACAACGACACCCGAGCATTGCTGAACATTTGGAGCCATATTCACAGAGGGCTAGTAAGCGGTACGATAAGGGAGATTTCTGGTGGGAGCTAAGGCCTTGCGGATACTATGAAGATTTTGATCAACAGAAGATATTTTGGCCTGAAATAGGAAAAATACCACGTTTTTCTTGGGATGTTTCTGGAAAATATATTAACAATAAGGGGTATATCATCCCTGAAGTAAAACCGTCTCTATTGGGTATTCTTCAATCGCGAGTAACTTGGTCCTTGATCTCAAGACTCTGTTTGCGTAACAAATTTCGTGGAGGGCTTTGGGAATATCATACACAGCCTCAATTTGTTGGTCGGCTTCCTATTCCTGAAATCACCCAATCCAAGGACGAGATTATTGGTCAACTGGCGATGGAGCTTACCAGTTTGGCGGGCAATCGTTACCAACTTCACGAACAAACCCGCCACCGCATCCTCACCGACCTGGGCACGCCAGAAGGCACACTCAACAACGCCCTCACCGCCTGGTGGGACCTCGACTTCCCCACCTTCCGCGCCCAAATCAAAAAAGTGTTCAAGCGCGACATCCCCCTCAAAGAGCGCCACGACTGGGAACTGTTCTTGGCCGACGCCCGGCAGCAGCACCAACAGCTCACCCACCAAATCATCACCCTGGAAACCGAGCTAAACCAGCACGTCTACACCCTCTTCCACCTCACCCCCGAAGAAATCCAAATCATCGAAACCAGCACCAAATACCCCTACGGCGAGGTGTAACATGGCACGCGACTTTATGACTCATGATGAGATCCTTCAACTCATTGATCGCGCTGCTCGCGAAGGTTGGACAGAACTCCGTCTTCGCAAGCAGTTAATTACTGAATTCCCCTTAGAAATTATCGGGTTGACCGCTCTGCAAACACTTGATCTCGGGTTCAACCAAATACCAACATTGCCTCCGGAAATTGGTCAATTAACCAACTTGGAATCTTTAGATCTTACTGCCAACCACTTGGCTTGGCTACCCGCGGAAATAGGCCAATTAGCTAATTTGCAATCTCTTAACCTCAACTCTAACCATTTACTATCATTGCCCCAGGAAATCAGTCAGCTATCAAACCTTTTGTCACTTAACGTTCATGCCAACGTAAAAATATCATCATTACCACATGGAATCACCCAACTTACTAGTTTGAAATCGCTAATTTTTAGCGGCAACCATATTAAGTTTTTACCTCCAGAAATTGGCCAATTAACCGGTTTGCAAGAACTTGATCTCGGCGCAAATCGGCTAACCACTGTACCATCAGAAATTGGCCAACTGACCAACTTACAGAAACTTAACCTTAGCCTCAACCAGTTAACTACTGTACCTTTAGAAGCGTGTCAAATAACCAACCTCCAAGAACTTCACCTCAACAATAATCGGTTGATAACCGTACCTTCAAAGATTGGTCAATTGATCAGACTTCAAACACTTAATCTTTACTACAATCAGTTAACTACAATCCCTCCAGAAATTGGTCAATTAACCAATTTACAAAGGCTTGACCTGAGCGGCAACCAGTTAACGGCCGTGCCCTTGGAAATTTGTCAACTGGCTAACCTAGAAATACTTGATTTAAACTATAATCAGTTAATGTCTATACCCTTAGAGATTGACCAATTAAGCAATTTGCAAATGCTTGATCTTAGCAATAATAGGTTGACGGATATCCCTTCAGAAATCGCCCGATTGACAAAATTAGAAAGGCTTTTCCTTAACAGTAACCAACTGACCACACTGCCAATATCGCTTCGTAGTTTAGTTAAGTTGAAGGAAATTCATTTGTACCACAACCCTTTACCTATACCGATTGAACTTCTCGGTCACAAATACAAACCAGGTAATCCACAGGTCATTTTCAACGCATACTTCCAGGCTGGTTGTCGGTTGCGCGAGACAAAATTACTCCTCGTCGGCGAAGGCAGCGTCGGCAAAACCTCCCTCGTGGAGCGCCTTTTACACAATCAGCCGCCCAGTGATTTGGGTAAAACGGTGGGCGTGGATATTCACCGCTGGGAAGTAGCACTTAACGAAACAGTAGATATCCCACTGCTTACTGATGACAGTTCACTGCCCACCGACAACCGCCTACGCGTCAACGTCTGGGATTTTGGTGGGCAAGAAATCTACCACGCCACCCACCAATTTTTCCTGACGCACCGCAGCCTCTACCTGGTGGTTCTGGAAGCGCGCAAGGATGAAGCGGCCAACCGGCTGGATTACTGGCTGCGCCACGTGCAAAGCTTCGCCGGGGACGCACCCATCATCCTCGTCATCAATAAAAGCGACCAGGGCCGCCTGACCCTCGACGAGCGCGGCCTCATGCTCAAACATCCGGCCATCCAGGCCATCGTCCACACCTCCTGCACCACTGGCGCAGGCATTGCTGAACTACGCCAGGAAGTCGAATCCGCCCTGGCGTCCCTGCCCCACATCAACGACTGGATTCCCCTCACCTGGTTTGAGGTCAAAGAAAAGCTGGCTGCCCTGAAGCAAGACACGCTGCCTTACGACAGCTACGTGCAGCTCTGCCTGGAAGCGGGCGTCGAACACGAGGCGGCGCAGCGCACCCTGGCTCGCTTCCTCCACGACCTGGGCGCGGCGCTCAACTTTCAGGACGACCGCCGCCTGGCAGGCACCCACGTCCTCAACCCGGAATGGGTCACGGGCGGCATCTACCGCATCCTCAACGCCGACAAATTGCAAGAAAACGGCCTGCTCCACCTGGACGACCTGGACGCCATTCTGGACCGCCGCCGCTACCCGCCGGAAAAGCAGCCGTTCCTGCTGGAAATCATGCATAAATTTGAGCTCAGCGTGCCGCTGGACCGGGACCGCTACCTCATCCCTGGCCTGCTGCCCAAAGAGCGCCCCGCCTTTGCCTGGCCTGCCGGTTCACCCGCCGCGCTGGAATATCGCTATGCCATCCTGCCCGCCGCCATCCTCTCACGGCTGATGGTGCGGCTGCACGCCCACATCTGGCAGGCGGCACTGGGGCAGCCCGTGCGCTGGCGCAATGGCCTCGTCATCCACGGCGACGGCTGCCGCGCCCTCATCACCGCCGACCCCGCCGCTAACCGCCTCAGTATCTCCCTGGACGGCCCTACGCCGCAGCGCCGCCACCTGCTGGCCGTCGTCCGCGCCCAACTGGCGGAAATCCACGCCTCCTTCGCCCAGCTAGAAGCGGAAGCGTGGGTGCCCTTGCCGGACCAGCCGGGCAAGGCGGTGCGCTACCGGGCGCTGCTCAACCTGGAATCGCGCGGCATCGCCAAACACTACGACCCGGACAATGACGTAGAGCTGGACGTGTACGCCTTGCTGGACGGCATCGAAGCGCCAGATGAACGAGCGGCGCGTCCCCTGCGGCAACTCATGGTGGAGCGATTCAACATGGATGAACTGCGCACGCTCTGCTTTGAGCTGGGCCTCGACATCGAAACGTGGCCCAACGAGGGCAAACCGGCCCTGGTACGTAATCTGGTGCTGTATTTTTTGAAGCAGGGGCGGTTGTCGGTTTTGGAAGAGAAGGTAAGGGGGGAACGGCCGTATTTGTAGGGGCGCGTCGCGACGCGCCCGTTGAATATGGGTGATTGTAAGGGCGACCCGCCGGGTCGCCCCTACCGCCCGCACAAGGACAAACTGATGACTCGCGCAGAAAGCCACACCCGCAAAACCAGACCTGGTGCTGCATTTTTGGAGCAGGGGTGGTTGTCTGTGTTGGTGGGGAAGGTGCGGGGAGGAACGGCCGTATTTGTAGGGGCGCGTCGCGACGCGCCCGTTGAATATGGGTGATTGTAAGGGCGACCCGCCGGGTCGCCCCTATCGCCCGCACAAGGACAAACCAATGACCCGCGCAGAAAGCCACACCCGCAAAACCAGACCTGGTGCTGCATTTTTTGGAGCAGGGGTGGTTGTCTGTGTTGGTGGGGAAGGTGTGGGGAGGAACGGCCGTATCTGTAGGGGCGCGATGCGATGCGCCCGTTGAATATGGGTGATTGTAAGGGCGACCCGCCGGGTCGCCCTTACGGACGGTAATGATAAAGGTGTGGTGGAGAAGGTCATTGAAATAAGGCATAAAAATGAACGAAAAAAGATTGAAGAATTTGATTGCTAAAGCTACTGTGGATTGTTATGGTGAACATGAAGAGTTTTGGGGTATGCTCGCTCAGCTGGATGATGAGCTGCACTGTCCCTTTGCGGCCACGGTTTTAGGTGACAAAGTTCAGGTGTTGGGGGTGGATGATGATGCTAGCTCGGAACGGCGTGGCGTGATGGTGACGGTTGAGAAAGACGGCCGTACCTATTCCTTTCCCTTGTCTGAAATTGAGCCAATTAAGCAGACCGGGCATAATGCGGAGTGGGTGGCTGCCTATAAATTGTGGAGCCAATAAAAGGCAGCCAAGCCTGCTTCAGCAGGCGCAATCACGGCGGGTGAGTATTGTTCATTCCCGCAAAGGTGGCACGGTGATGACACCGGCCACAGCCGAAGGAAATCGTTATGGCAATGTACCGGGTTCTGCCCACAGAAAACAGGATGCAGCTTTTTTTATCCACCAAATTTGCCGACCATTACCAGGAACATGACCTGGAAAATTGGTTAGAGCAAAAGGTGCGGGGAGGAACGGCCGTATTTGTAGGGGCGCGATGCGATGCGCCCGTTGAATATGGGTGATTGTAAGGGCGACCCGCCGGGTCGCCCCTACCGGTGATTTGTATACGCAAGAGCAGAGAAGAAGGAGAAATGAAGATGAAAGAGAGAACAATCTGGTTGCTGCTGCTACCGCTGGCGGTGGGGGTGGCGGCGAACCAAACCGATTATTTGCCGTTTAAGATGGCGGTGCCCAGCTTGTGTGCCCTGATTTTGCTGTGGGCCTACCAGGGACGGCCTGCCTACCGGCTGGATGTGGCCGCCGTGATGCTGGCCTTTGTCTTTTCGGCCGTGGGGGATTACTTCCTCTCTAACAAGGGCGGCACCGAGATTTATTTTGTGGTGGGGATTGGCATGTATTTTATTGCGCACCTGGGGTATCTGGCGTATGCGTGGCGGAACGGCCGTATTCACCGCATCGTTCTCGGCGTATTACTGGTGGGGTATCTCATCTACTACTTTGTCTCGCTCAACCCGGCGATTAGTGACCCGGTGCTGTCTGGCGCGGTGCTGCTTTACCTGCTTATCTCTTGCCTGGCGTTGGCCGTGGCGGCGGGCATTACGCTGCCCGCCGAGCAGAAATGGCTGTATGTGTTTGGCATTGCCATGATTGTATTGTCCGACACGGCGATTTCGTTTAACGAGTTTCTGGATTATCGGGCGTTTAACTGGCTGATTTTGCCGACGTATTATTTGGCGCATCTGACGGTGACGTTATCGTTGCTGCTGCGGCAGCGCGAGGCGGCGCTGCATCCGGCGGCTGCGTGATACAGAAGAACAAACCTGACAGGTTTACGGTGTTTCGTTAAGGTGAGGATTCGTTGCTAAGCAGGATGGCTTTCATTGTAAGCTGTTTTGGAAACCTGTCAGGTTTAATTAGTCGGTGTGGCGGTGGGCTGGGGGAAGAGTTGGGCCGGATAGTCGGTGGCATAAGTGCCAATCTGTTTTAGGTTGTTCGGATCGCGCACATCGACAATTTCCAGCCCGCTCCAGCCTGCCAGGTAAATACGGCCGTCGCGCCACGTCAGATCCACCAGCTGGTTAGAGGTCGGGTAATGGGCCAGCGGCTGCGGTGCCTCAGGTTGGCTGATGTCTAGCAGCTGCAAGCCGTCGTGCTGGGTGACGTAGGCGATGTTCCCTTCCACAATGATTTTAGCATCGTACAACCAGCCATTGTCCAGGGGGAAACGGCCGTCTATTTGCATCGTTTGCCCGTCTGCCAGATGAACCACCCACACCCCTTTGCCCGTTGCCAATGCGTATCCATTACCCAATGCCACATCCAGCCCCGGCAGCTGTTCGCCCGGCTGCGCTTCAGCCGTCATCTCGCCGATGAGCTGCGGCTGCGCCGGGTCTGCCAGGTCAAACCGGTGCAGCCCGCCCTGGCAGTAGCCGGAGCGGAAGCTGCAACCGCCCCAACTGCTTACTAACTGTAGCTGCGTCCCATCAAACGCCAGCCCCCCCGCACCCTGGTCAATGGTGTGGCGTTCTTTGGGCGCGTCGGGATTGCGCACGTCTACCACGGTGATGTGGCTCCAATCGGCCACGTAGAGCAACTCTTGATTCTGTACCATGTCGGTGGGCAGGTCTGGGGTGCGGAAAAAGCCGCGCAGCTGGGGCTGCCTGGGGTTGCTGATGTCCACAATTTGCAGCCCGGCATCGGGTGGCCCGGCGTTGCCATCCCAGCTGGTGCCGCTGGTGTTTTGTAGGACGTAAAGGAAACGGCCGTTCGCCAGCACCTTCACCACATAAGCCGGCAGGGTCAGCGTATGCAGCAGTTGGGGTTGCGCTTCGTTGGCAATGTCCAGGATGTGGACCTCATCCTGGTAGGGCAAGAAGGCGAGGTTGCCCTGCAAAAAACCGGTGCTGGGAGGTAAGTCGGTCTGGCCGCAGGCGGGCAGCAGCAAAAGCAGCAGGGCAAAGATAAAAACGCGTCGCATAAATCCTCTAACAGGGAAATTAAATAAAGATTGGACCATTTTGCTCAAATGAAAGCAGGTTCAGCATGGAAAATGGTCCAATCTTGGCCTATCCACATATTTGCCACAGAGTTCACAAAGGGCTCAGAGGTGAAGGTTGCTTTCTCAGATTTCTCTTTTTCCTACTTCGGCTTCGCTCAGCACAAGCCTGTGACCCCAACTTACGGATTGGCCTGGTAGCGGCTGACCGACTGCGGGTTGGCCGGGTCTGAAATATCGAGAATTTCCAGGCCGCTTTCGCCCACCAGGTAGGCATATTGGCCGCGCACGGTGAGGTCAGACAGATAATCTCTGAGTTGGTAGTGGCTTAATTCAGTGGGCGTGTCTGGCTGGCTGATGTCCAGCAGATACAGGTTTGCCGGATGGGTGGCCGCCACGGCGATATTGTCCTGAATGACGATTGGTCCGTTGTACAAATAGCCGGGGCCGGTTTCGTAACGGCCGTTTACCTGCAATGTTGGCTGGCCGGTTAATTCAGTGACCCACACGCCTTTGCCCGTGATAAAGGCATGGCCATTGGCCAGGGCAATATCGAAGCCGGGCATTTCATTTTGCTCCAGGTAACTAATTTCGCTTGGCTCCTGCGGATTGCTTACGTCGTAGATGCGCAGGCCGCCTGTGCAAAAGCCGCTGCGGAAGTCGCAGCTGCCCCAGGTGGTTAGCAGCTGGTCGCCATTCAGGTAGAGTCCGTTGGGTGCGTAAGGCAGGGTGGCCAGCGGCTGCGGATTTGTTCTGTCGCTCACATCCAGCAGCGTGGTGCCTTCGCCATGAGACAGCACCAGCAGGTCATCCTGCACGGTGGCGTTAATGGGCCAGGCGACGAGGTTGTAGGTGGCGCGCACAACGGGCTGAGCTGGCCTTGTCATGTCGAGGATTAGAAGCCCGCCGTTGTTGTTGGCCACGGATTGCTCGTAGATGATGTAGGTGAAACGGCCGTCTGCCAGCACACGCGTTACCCAGCCCGGCAGGTCAATGGTGGTGACGTGCTCCGGGTGGGTGGGGTCGGCAACGTTGACGACGTGGACGCTGTTTTCATGGGCCACAAAGGCCAGATCGCCTTGCACAAAATCGACCGCAGGCGGCGCGTCGTTTTGGCAGCCTACCGCCAGCAGCAGTAATCCGAGAAAAATGAGCCATCGTTTCATAGGGTATCTCCTCGATTGTATTGTGTGGGAAAGGGGGAATGGTTGCTAAACGGCCGTCTGACGTTTCCAGCACGTTTGGTGGGTGATTGCAGATTAGGGGCGACCCACCGGGTCGCCCCTACAAGGGTGGTGGGTCTACAGCTTGTTAAGCACGTTTTTCAAATCGTTGATCAAATCCTGGGCATTTTCGATGCCGACAGAGACGCGCACCAGGCCGGGATCGATGGCCAGCGGTGAATCGGCGACGGAGGCGTGGGTCATGGGCGCGGGCAGCTCAATGAGCGATTCGACGCCGCCCAGCGATTCCGCCAGGGTGAAGAGCTGCGTGTCGCGGGCAACCAGCCGGGCCGCCGCTTCACCGCCGTGCAAAATGAAGGAGATCATGCCGCCCGGCCCTTTCATCTGCCGCTGGGCCAGTTCGTACTGAGGATGGCTTTCCAGTCCGGGGTAAATCACCTCGGCCACGGCGGGATGATCCGCCAGGAATTGGGCAATCTGGGTGGCGTTGCGGCAATGTTGGGCCATGCGAATGGCCAGCGTTTTGATGCCGCGCAGGGTGAGGAAGCAATCCATCGGCCCGGGCACGGCCCCGGCGGCGTTTTGCAGGAATTTGAGGCGTTCGTAAACGGCCGTATCGTTCAAAATAATCGCGCCACCTACCACATCGGAATGGCCGCCGATGTATTTGGTGGTGCTGTGCACCACAAAGTCGGCTCCCAGCGCCAGCGGGTTTTGCAGTGCGGGGGAGGCGAAGGTGTTGTCTACACCCAGCCAGACGCCTGCCTTTTTGGCCAGCTTGGCCATGGTGGCGATGTCGGTCAGGCGCAGCATGGGGTTGGTGGGCGTCTCTAACCAGATGAGTTTGGTGTTGGGCTGGATGGCGGCGGATACGGCCGTTTCGTCCGTCGTGTCGGTAAAGGTGAACTCGATGCCGTAGGCAGACAGCACCTTGTCAAACAAACGAAAGGTGCCGCCGTACACATCATTGCCAGACAGTACGTGTTCGCCTGGTTTGATCAGCCGCAAGATGGTGTCAATCGCCGCCATACCCGAGGCGAACGCCAGGGCATAGGTGCCGCCTTCCAGCGCGGCCAGCGCGCCGTGCAGCGCCGTGCGGGTGGGGTTGTCGCTGCGGGAATAATCATACCCTTTATGCTGGGCCACATCTGCTTGGGCAAAGGTGGAGGTTTGGTAGATGGGGGTCATGACGGCCCCGGTTTGTGGGTCCGGCTCCACGCCGGCGTGGACGGCCAGGGTTTCCAGATGGAAATTGGGGGATTGGGTCATTCGAGTAGGACTCCTTTGGTTGGTATTCGGTAAACAGTAGTCAGTATTCAGTAATCAGTAATGTCGCTGCGCGACGCTTCGCGGTCAGTGAACAATGACTGATTGTATCAACTTTTGCCAGGTTTGTTGTGGCAGGTCGGCATGGTGCAGAAACGACTTTGATAAGCAGATAGCCTTCTCTATGCACCGTCTCACCCGTTCATGGGCACAAACTTCTACCAAAAATGATTACCGGGCAAAGGCCGGAAGGGGTACAATAAGCGGCCTATGCGCACAGATGTTCATTCGCCCGTTTCGCCTCATTCGGCCCGTCTCTCGTTTTTTTCGACGCACCTTTCTTTCTTTTTTCTGACCTTTGTCGGCTGGCTGGCGGCAAGCCGAATTTTGTATGAAGGGCTGTTCCCGCGCTGGCTTTGGTTGGGACGGCCGTTTCTTACCCTCACCTTCACTGCAATCCTAACTTTTATCACGTGGCTGCTGTGGCAGCAAAAGCCGCAGTGGCATATTTCCCCGCTGGTGCTGTCGCCCCTGCTGCTGAATTTGATTTACCTGGCCGATCCGCTGGTGGATTTGGGTCGCAGTCGCCTGATTTTTGGCGCGTCGCTCTGGTTGGCGCTGCTGTTGTGGAGCAGTCGTCGCTGGCGGGGCAGGGCCGACGTCTGGCGCTGGCTGGGGCCGCTGCTGGTGGCGCTGGCGCTGCTGCCGGTTTACCTGAGCACGATGTCGCGCACGGTGGGGCAGGCGGATACGTTTGAGTTTCAGGTGGTGGCGCCGCAGCTGGGCATTGCTCACCCGACGGGCTACCCACTTTATTTGCTGCTGGGTAAATTATTTAGCTTCCTGCCGTTTGGTTCGGTGGCCTGGCGGATTAATGTGGGAACGGCCGTACTGGCCACCGTCGCGCTCATCTTCTTTTTTAAGATTTTGTGGGAATTGTGGGGTGGAGTGGAAACGGCCGTACTTGGTGCAGTTGTCATGGGACTCACCAGCACCTTGTTTAGCCAGGCGATTGCTGCCGAGGTGTATGCGCTGCATGCGTTGGTGGTGTGCGTCGCGTTGTGGATCATGTTGCAGGTAGCAAGTGGCAAGTGGCAAGTAACAAGTTCAAAAACTCTGCGCTCTCCGCGCTCTCTGCGGTTAAATTTGGTTTTGCTGGCGTTTGTCATTGGCTTTGGCTTGACCAATCATTTGACGACGGTATTTTTGCTGCCACCGGCGGGTATTGCGGTAATTTTGGTGCTTTGGGGGCAAAAAGGAACGCAGAGTCACACAGAGGAAGCACAGAGTTACACAGAGATTACCTTCCGATCACTGATTACTGATTACCGATTACTGATAAAGCTTTCACTGGCTTTCATAACGCCCCTTCTGCTCTACGCCTACCTCCCCCTGCGCTGGCAGGCGGTGAACGGAGAACCGATGGGCGCGGGTCGCTTTGTGGATTGGGTGATTGGCGGCCGTTTTCAGGATGCATTGCAGTGGGGTGCCTGGCTCAATGATATGGGCCGCTACGGCATTGTGGGGCGGCTGTTTGTAGAGAATTGGGGCGAGTTTAACCTGGCGCTGGCGCTACTGGGTTTTGGCTATTTGATCTGGCGCAATTGGCGTATGGCTGTCGTTTTGGGCGTCTCCTGGCTGGGATTTACCTTTTACTGTCTCAACTATTACGTGCCCGATTTGGCTGTCTTTCTCATTCCGGCGCAGTTGGTGGTGGGGTTGCTGTGGGCGAGTGGCATTACGGCCGTTCTCCAAACCATCACCCAGCGCCTGAACCGTGAAAATCGGCCGTTGGTGCCGCTGGTGCACACGGCCGTTTTACTGCTGCTTCTGCTGCCCACGGTGATGCTGGTAGTCAACAATCAGGCTCGATTGGATAGCTCGATGGCAGACGGCCGTACTGCCTGGGGCCTCGGCGTTTTGCAGCAACCGCTGGCCGAAAACGCCGCTATTTTAGCTGACAGCGATAAGTTCCCGCCGCTCTACTATTTGCAGCAGGCGGAAGGCATTCGGCCCGATCTGGAGATCATCGTGCTGCCGGATGAGGCGGCGTACCGGGCCGAATTGGATGCGCGGTTGGCGGCTGGGCAGACGGTCTACCTGGCTCGCTTTTTGCCGGGGCTGGCGGGGATTTACCATTTGCGAGCGGTGGGGGCGCTGACGGAAGTGAGCACGGAGCCTTTGCTGGAACGGCCGTCCACCACCCATCCCGTCCAGTTTGAATTTGGCCCGATGCAGTTGGTCGGCGTGGGCATCGAGCCGGAAGACCCCAGCGACCCGACCGCCAGCGCAGCGACGTTGGTCTGGCAAACGGAAGCGCCGATTGGCGAAACGCTGCACATTTTTGTGCGCTGGGCGGGGCAAAATTACGACGGTGCGCCCGACGTAGCCACCGGGCAGCATGCCGTGCACAACAATTACCCGACCGTGGCCTGGCGGCCGGGTGAATTGGTGCTGGATGTGCACAGCTGGCCCCGCCCGCTGCTGGCGCAGGCGCAGGTGCTCGATTTGCAGGTGGCCGTCGCGCCGCCGTTTACGCCGCAGGCGGAGCTGAATTGGCAAACGGTGGCCAGCCACGAATTTGATCCCGTCCCTGCACGTTTGCTAGCTCAGCCATTGCGAGCGCAGGTTGGATCGGCTTTGCTAAACGGCATTGAATTTCCGACGCAGGTTCGCCCAGAAACAGCGTTGCCTATCCTTTATGCCGGAGAAGGCAGTGTCGTGGAGCTGAGTTTTATGCTGCGGCAGGATGTGTTGCCTCAATTGAGTCTAAGGACGGATGCAGGAATGGAAATCCCATCTAGCCAACCCTTTACTAGCCAGTGGATTATTGAAACGCCGACAGAGAATAGTGCTTATCAACTCTTGGCAAGCCCCCGTTCTCTTGAGGCGCAGTGCGGCTGGATGCAGCCGGTGACGACCTTTTGCGTGGTGGGTGAGGTGTTGGTGAGCGGCGTGCCGTTGCCGGAGGGTGCAACCAACTTTGAGGACAAGATTGCCCTGCTGGGCGTAGACATCCCCGCCCGCACCTTGCAGCCGGGTGGCTTGCTGGAACTCACGCTGACGTGGCAGGCGCTGGCGCCACTGGCGGAAGATTACACTGTGTTTGTGCAGGTGTTGGACGCCAATGACCAAATCGTGGGGCAGATCGACAGCTGGCCGGTGCAGGGCACTTATCCCACCAGCCAGTGGACGCCGGGTGAAACGGTGGTGGATCGGCATCAAGTGCAGTTAGCGGGTGAGCTGCCGCCGGGTCCGTACCGGGTGCAGGTGGGTTTTTATTTGTTGCAGACCTTACGCCGACTTTCTGTTTTGGATGGCACGGGAACGGCCGTTGATGATAAACTGCTGCTAACTGGCTTTATGGTGGAATAAAAATTGGCCACAGAGAACACAGAGGGTTAAGAGAAAAAACTCAGCGCTCTCAGCGCCCTTCGCGGTAAAAAATAGATGCAGGCAAGAACGCATAAACGCAACCATCAAAATCGAAACGGCCGTTTGCGGCGCGTCCGGGCCATTTGGCGGGATACTTTGCTGCTGGTGCGGGAATTTATACGGCCGTTGCTCTACTTTGCTCTGGCTATTGTGGGCGGCGGGCTGCTGTACTATTTTCTGGCGACCGATTTTGGCCGAGGCGTGGGCAACAATAACGTAGCCGAGGCGATTTATCAGGTGCTGGGCCTCACTTTTTTGCAGCCGCTGGGGGACAATTTGCCAGAATATTGGCCACTACAGCTGTTTTACTTCATCATGCCCGTCATTGGCATCTCTATTTTGGCGCAGGGATTGGCCGACTTCGGCATCCTCTTTTTTAACCGACGCGAACGCAGCAAGGAGTGGGAAATGGCTGTCGCTTCTACGTTTCAAGATCACATTGTGCTGGTGGGTTTGGGCCACCTGGGCTACCGCGTGGCGCAAAAATTGTATGAGCTGGATCGAGACGTCTCTGTCATCGAGCTAAATCCAGACGAGGATTTGATTGCCGAAACGCAAGGCATGGGCATTCCGGTGCTGAAGGACGATGCGCGGCGCGAGGTGGCGCTGCAGGCGGCTGGCGTGGTCAAGGCCCGCGCCATCATCTTGTGCACCCAAAACGACAGCATGAACTTGCAAATCGCGTTTAAAGCCCGCCGCCTGAATCCGCAAATTCGGGTGGTGCTGCGTATTTTTGATGACGATTTTGGTCAATCATTGCAGGAGCAGTTTGGCTTCCGGGCGATGAGTGCCACGGGTATGGCGGCACCCACTTTTGCCGCCGCCGCCGCCGATGTGGACGTGACGCGCCCCATCACCGTGGAGGGAGAGGCGCTGAGCCTGGCCCGGTTGAAGCTGGAGGAAGGCTCAGGCTTGCTGAATTTAACGGTCTCGGAGATTGAGCAAAATTATGAAGTGAGCGTGGTGCTGCTGCGGGAAGACGGCCGTTCCGATTTTCATCCCGCCGGGGAGCGCGTCCTCAAGCTGGAGCATGTGCTGGGGGTGTTGGGTGGCCCGGAGCAAATCAACCGGCTGGTGGACGCCAATTACGCGCGGTAAGTGACCGGTTCACGACTCGTTATTTCTGACGTAGCGGGGCAAGCTGATGATAAAGGTGGTGCCTTCGCCGGGAGTGGATACGGCCGTAATTTTACCCTCATGCGCTTCCACAATGGCTTTGGCAATGGCCAGCCCCAGCCCGGACGTGCTGTCAACGGTGCGGTGGCGGGATTGGTCGGCCCGGTAAAAGCGGTTGAAGATGTGCGGCAGTTCATCCGCCGCAATGCCCACCCCACTGTCTGTAATGCGTAATTCGATTTCGTCAGAAACGGCCGTGCCGCTCAACACAATCTCCCCCGAATTGGTATAGCGTAAGGCGTTGGAAACCAGGTTGTTCAAAACCTGCGTCATGCGCTCGCCGTCCACAAAAATGGCGGGCAGATTGGCCGGTGCCTCCACACGAAGCTGCAACCCTTTTTCTTCTGCCTGCATGATGTAAGCCAGGCCGGTGCGTTCCAGCAGTGCCTTCGGGTCGATGGCGCGCTTGTTCAGCGTGAGTTCCCCCGCATCTGCCAGCGACAGCGTGCGCAAATCTTCCACCAGATGCTGTAGCAAAATCACTTCTTCATGCATGATGGTAAACAGTTTTTCGGAGCCGGGCAGCGACCCTTTTTTAAGACCTTCGGTATAGCCACGCAGCACGGTTAGCGGCGTGCGCAAATCGTGGGCAATATCGGCCGTCATTTGCTTACGCTGGCGGCTGGCGTCGGCCAGGTCATGGCTCATCTGGTTGAAAGAGGTGGCCAGTTCGCCAATTTCGTCTTTGGTGCGAACTTCTACTTGCTGGCCCAGCTTACCATCGGCCATGGTTTGAGTAACGGCCGTTAGCTCGCGAATAGGCTTGGTGAGATTCCGCGCCAGCAGGCTGCCCAGAGCCAAAGCAAATAATCCAGCGATACCGGCACTGGCCAATGCGGCCGTATTCACGTTGCGCAAAAAATCTTCTTCCGGGGAATAAACTTCGGGTGGTGTGTAACTCTCGGTCTTGTTATCTGGCTGCAGAATAAAAGTTCCCACCGCTTTGCCATCTACCTCGACCGGCAAACCTGGGGGAATGCGATCGCCAGGGTACGGCTTCCCGTCATTATCTGGCCCAAATCCATACAAAACCGTGTTGTTGGTATCCAGCAAAATGAGCCGTGCGTCATGCAGACGAAAGGCTGAATCCTTGTGAATAAAGGTGCTGACATCTTGCCAGCCACTATTTTCTTCATAATAGTTGGCCAGCGCATCAACCATTTCCACGTGCAGTTGGGTATCGACAAATGTATTAAATTCGGCACGCGTGCGTACGCCGATGATGATGGCGACCAAAGCGGCCCCTGCGACACCAACGATTAAAAATGCCAGCGTGAGCTTAAAAGAAAGCGAGCGCATTATGCCTCCGGGGCTGTGGCAAAGCGATAGCCCATACCGTAAACGGTTTGAATGTAGATTGGATTACTCGGATCAGGCTCAATCTTGGCGCGTAAATTACGAATGTGCACGTCGATGGTGCGCTCATACCCTTCGTAAGCATCGCCCGTGGTGTGCTCCAGCAGGTCCAGGCGGGAAAAAGCGCGGCCTGGGGTGGTCATGAGCGTGGCCAGCAGCTCAAACTCAGAAGGGGTGAGGTCTACCACCTGATTGTCTACCAGCACCATGTGGCCTGTCCGGTCTAGCGTGATGCTTCCCACGCGCAGCACTTCGGCTGGCGCCGACTGCTTGTTGGCCCGACGCAGCACGGCGCGCACGCGGGCAATCAGTTCGCTGACGCCAAACGGCTTGGTGATGTAATCATCGGCGCCCAGTTCCAGCCCGGCTACTTTGTCGCTCTCTTCAATTTTAGCGGTGAGCATGATGACGGGCGTGTCAGCCTCTTTGTTGTAGGTGCGCAAGAAATCATAGCCGCCGAGTTCAGGCATCATCAGGTCCAGAATGATGAGGTCTGGCTTTTCATAGCGGGCGACGTAAAGGGCTTCACGGCCGTTTCCGGCCTCAACCACACGATACCCTTCTTGTTCCAAATAAACGCGCAGCATGTCGCGCAGTTTTAGTTCATCATCCACAACCAAAATTGTTTGAGCCATTATTCAATCCTTATCCGCATCCGACCTTGTTTTCTACTGAATTGTAACGCACCAGGAGTGAGTGTCACGCCGGATATGATTTTATTCTAAGCGGCAGATGTTTAGGAAATATTAAGAATCGGTTTGAGAACTGTGGGGAAAACGTACATGAGGTCTCAAAAAGCTCTACACATTGCCTACACAATTGCTTGTTACGCTTCTTTTTGTAATTGGCAACAAACGTTATTTGGAGGTAGTGAAATGCGAGCAGGTATCAAGCGTTGGTTTAAGCGGCTGTTGAAAATGGGCGGGCTATTTGTGTTGGTAGGCATTGGCGTGATCATTGGTTTGGTGATTGGCGTCAATACGGCCGATGCGCGGCAAACAATTATTGTGCGGGACGATGGGTCGTATGAACCTATCGATCTCGCCATTGAAGAACGGATTGAGCAGCGAGTGGAAGAACGCATCGAGGAACGGATCAATATTGAGATTCCGCCGGTGCCTACCATCCCGCCAATCCCCACCATTCCACCCATCCCCGAAATTCCAGAGATTCCCGCGATTCCGGAAATCCCGGCCATTCCTGAGATGCCCCGGACGGTTTACATTGATCACGGGCCTTCCTTCTTCGATATTGTTGATGGCATTGGCACGGTGCTGGCTTCATTTGGCCTGATTGGCCTGGGCCTGGTCATGATTGTGCGCGGGCGGCGGCAAATCATAAAGGAAAAATCTCCCGAAGACATCAACAAATAAGCGTGGGCAGGTCTTAGACCTGCCTCTACGCTGGGCGTACCTGTGTTAAAATTCTGAAACTGATGAGCGACAAAATTTTGATTGTGGAAGATGAAGTGCGGATTGTGCGAACCCTGCAGCTCTATCTGGAGCAGGCGGGGTTTGCCGTTACGGCCGTTCATACCGGTACCGATGCCATTCCTGCATTTCGCCAGGAACGGCCGTCTCTCGTGCTGCTCGATCTGAACTTGCCAGGGCAGGATGGGCTGGACATCTGCCGCAATTTGCGCCGCATGGGCAACGTGCCCATCATCATGCTCACCGCCCGCACCGAGGAGATGGACCGGCTCATTGGCCTGGAACTGGGGGCCGACGATTACATCAGCAAACCGTTCTCCCCGCGTGAGGTGGTGGCCCGCGTGCGCGCTGTGCTGCGGCGCACCCAGGGCAGCCTCGCCAGCGAAAATATCTTGCAGGCCGGTGCACTTCAGCTGGACCTGGCCGCGTACCGCGTCTGGATTGATGGGCAGCTGCTGGACTTGACGCAAACCGAGTTTGAACTGCTGGCCACGCTGATGCGCCACAAGGGGCACGTGATGAGCCGGGCGCAGCTGCTGGAAGCGGTGCAGGGCGTGGCCTTTGAAGAACTTGAGCGCGCCATTGATCAACATGTCAAAAATGTGCGGCGTAAGTTGAAAGAGGTTGTCGGCGATTTGCCCATCATCAACACCATTTACGGCGTAGGCTACCGACTGGACGAGGTGGAACTGCCTCATGCGTAAACGATTGCGAAAATTACGGCCGTCTTACTGGCTGTCTCGTTGGCGGCTGTGGCGGCGCGGCAAGCGCGTTTCCCCCAAGCAAATTCGGGTGGGGGATGAGCTGATCATTTTAAAGGAAGAGACCACGCGCTTTGGTAAGTTGAGACGGCCGTTGCGCTTTGCCTGGCGCGTGATGAAGTGGGCCTTCCGGCTGCTGGGTCGCGCCTGGAGCCGCTTCCGCTGGATGACGCGCAGCCTTTGGTTCCGGCTGATGGGCGCGTTTGCCGTTGTCATCATCCTCATGTTGATTATCGTCTCCACCGTCGTTAGCGACGTTACCGCCCGCGCGTTTAGCCAATACCTTAGCCAGCGAAACGAAACCATTCGCGCCGTTTTGCCGACGCTGGTTGAAGACCCACAAACGCTTGAAGATGCAGAAATCATCGTTACAGAGAATGAAATCATTATCCGCCGTACGGTGCCCCGGCTGGCCACGCCAGTGCCACCAGAGTTTCCTGACTTCCCCAACATTGATTTTGAACCGCCGGAAATTGAGGAGGCACCGCCTGAAGTTGTGCTTGAGCCAGATTTGGAAACGGCCGTTACCGAAGAGGTTATCTCTGTGCCGTTGTTGGAGGTGTTGATGCCTTCTTCCCCCGAATCGCTGGGTTTGTCTTTCTTGTATGAAGTGCGGCGGGCGGCGCAAACGGCCGTTATCGTTGCGGGTGTTGTTTCATTGGTTTTAGGCACAATTATCTTTTGGCAGATTACCCGCCCGCTGAGCCAGATGCGCCGTGCCTCCCAGGCGCTGGCGGCGGGCGAGCCAGCCGTGCGCGTGCCGGTGCGCTCACAGGATGAGTTGGGCAAGGTGGCCGAGGCGTTTAACCAGATGGCCAGCCAAATTTCCGAGCAAGAGCAGCTGCGGCGGCAAATGGTGGCCGATGTGGCCCATGAACTGCGTACGCCGCTCACCGTCATGCAGGCTAATCTGGAAGCGATGCTCGACGGCCTGCTGGAGCCCAATCCCGATGAGCTGCAAGAGCTGAATGACGAAGTGCATCGCCTCTCCCGCCTCATTGATGATTTGCGTCTGCTGTCTTTGGCGGATTCCGGCCAGCTTTCCTTATCGCTGCAAAAGGTGGACGTGCGCGCGGTGACGGCCACGGTGGTGGCCCGCCTGGCCCCGCTGGCAGAAACCAACGGCGTGCGCCTGGTCGATGATGCCCCGGCTCAACCATTGTTCATCCACGCGGATGCGGATCGCATTCAGCAGGCGTTGACCAATTTGGTGGCCAACGGTATTCGCCACACGCCAAATGGGGGACGGGTACGGGTAACGGCCGTTCACGAGAAAAATATTGTCCACCTCTCCGTCATCGACAGTGGCCCGGGCATTCCCCAGGCTGACTTGCCCTACGTGTTTGATCGCTTCTGGCGCGGCGATAAGTCGCGCAGCCGCCACAGTGGCGGGTCTGGATTGGGTCTAGCCATCGTCAAACAGATTGCGGAACTGCATCAGGGGCAGGTGTCGGTCATGTCGCCCAGCAACAGTGGCGCTATTTTCACCATTTCCCTTCCGGTCAAATTACCGCTCTCATAAATTTGGTACACAAAATTTAGGCAAACAGTTCTGCGCTCAGCGTGTTAAGCCGTTGAGAAAAAGTTGAACTTCTTCTTTAACAGAGTAGTTAGATATTTTGATGTGATTGTTGGGTGACAAAGTTGAGAATATCTGGGACGATATTGTAGCTGTTGGGCGGCTGCATTTTGGGGAAGGTGTGGTCGCCGGGAACCTCGCGGTAGGCGACGGGGCCACCTAATCTAGCGATCAGTTGGCGTGTCAGCGTCGGCGGCACAACGGCATCGTTTTGGCCTTGCAGCACCAGCGTGGGGCAGTGCACCGCGCTGGCCAGCTTGCCCCCGCTTTGGCCCAACTGCCGCACTTCGTCGATCGTTTTGGTGGGGAGCTGAACCTGCTGGCGAATTTGGGCCTGCACGGCAGGATCGTCTAAATCCGCGCCGGGCATCACCTCACTGAGCTGCTTGCGTACGGCCGTATCCGTAAAATCCGCATCTGCAAAAGGATGCAACGTTTTCTTGAAATATTTCGCGATGGGCAGCAGCTTGCCTTGCCAACCCGCAAAGCGCCAGAAGGGAGCTAGCAGCACCAGAAAATGGGGCTGTACCTGCGCCGCCAAATTGAGCGCCAACGCCCCGCCCATCGAAAAACCGATGAGAACGGCCGTTTCGTGTGCTGCCTGAACTTTTTGCCATTGGTCGTGGGCAGCGGCCAGCCAATCGTGCCGCGTTTTTTGGCCCAGCGTGGCGATTTGTGAGCCAAAACCGGGCAGTAAGGGGCCGTAAACCGCCCAGCCTGCCGTGGCCAACTGCTCACCCAACGGCCGCATTTCGGCAGGCGTGCCGGGGAAACCATGCAGCAGCAAAGCGCCCACTGGTCCTTGACCCAATTGAAACGGTTGATGTTCTAGTCCGCTGTAAAATTCTGCCATTGTTACTAGTTCAGCAAATCTCTCAGGGCTTCTGCTGCCTGTGGGTATTTAAAGGTGAAACCAGCTTCTTCCAGCTTTTGGGGCACCGCGCGACGGCCGTCCAGCACAATGGCGGCAATCTCGCCCAGCGCCAGCTTCAGGGCAAAGGCGGGCGTCGGGAAAAAGGCGGGCCGGTTCATCACGTTGCCAATCACCTTGGCAAACGCTTTGTTTTTGAGCGGGTTGGGTGTACAGAGATTGTAGGGGCCAACGGCCGTTTCGCTTTCCAGCAAAAAGCGAATGGCGCGCACTTCGTCCTCTAGATGAATCCAGGGCCACCACTGTTCGCCATTGCCCAACGGGCCACCGGCAAAAAACTTGAAGGGCAGCACGGTGATGGGCAATGCGCCGCTTTCCGTGCTCAGCACAATGCCCGTGCGGATAATCACCCGGCGCACGCCCATTTCTTCCACTGCGGCGGTGGAATTTTCCCAATCGACGGTGACATCGGCCAGGAAGCCATCCCCGTTGGGGGCTTCTTCGGTGATGATTTTGTCGCTTTCGACGTCGCCGTAGTAATCAATGCCAGAAGATTGGATGAGCAGTTTGGGCTTGTTGGTGGCGGCGCGAATTGCTTCGGCAACGGCCGTACCCGCATCGATGCGGCTTTGACGAATGCGCCGCTTGCGCTCATCGGTCCAGCGGCTGGGCAGCAAACCACTGCCGGCAATCGGTTCCCCGGCCAGATTCACAATTGCGTCGGCCCCATCGGCCAAATGGCCCCAGTGAGCGGCCGTTTTACTGTCCCACTTTTCGCCGCGAATGCCAGCGGGGAAGGTATGTTTATTCGGGTTTCGACTGAGCACAATCACCTCGTGCCCGTCGGCGGCTAAATCTTTTGCCAGCTCAGAACCAATGAGTCCTGTGCCGCCTGTGATAATTACTCGCATCAATAACGCTCCTTTTTACAAAACTGCATATCGTTATTTTAGCGCACAATTGACGTTTTGTCCATATTTTGAACAGATATTGGATAGAAAAACTGTACAACGAGCCCGGTCTAGTGTCTTCTTTCGCTGCGAAAATGGCCAAACGTCAGTTTTTTGGGCAGAGGAGATCCTATAAACTTGTTGCGCTTTAGTTTCTCAAAAAAGGTTCGTGCCCAATAATCTCCGAACTGAAATAGCAAATTTTTGTTTACGCTGTGGATCGACGCATGGCGGCGCTGCCAGGGTCTGTTAGGGGGGATTCTAAGGTTGGAGCCTCATTTCAACAAAACTTTCATCAAGGAGAACATTATGAAAAAGGTTCGTATTCGCCGGAGTGCCCAGCTTGTTCTGATCACGTTGTTCCTGGCCTTGTTTGTTACCGCTTGTGGCGGTGATGAGGCGACTCCCACGCCAACGGCCGTTGCCCAAGTGGTTGAAGAGCCAACCGAAACGGCCGTTCCGCCTACGGATACCCCGGTTCCAACCGATACACCGGTGCCCACAGACACGCCGGAACCGACCGAAACCCCAACCGAAACGCCCACAAATACCCCTGTGCCCACAGATACGCCTACGCCGGAACCAACCGAAACGCCAACAGAGGTTCCTACTGAAACCCCTGTGCCAACCAATACGCCGGTTCCGCCCACATCAACTCCCGCAGTTCAAGCTGAAGGTGCTTCACCGACACCTGCGCCGGAAGACGAGGAAGAAGATGATGGCGAAGTGGAAATGATTACCGTCTACTACATTTCCAACCCCAACGACATCTTGGGCGTTTTCCCCGAACTGCCGTTTGATGCTGATGGGATAAAAGCCAACATGAACAACATCTATTACTCGCTGCAAACAATGCGTGGCAGTATTGACGGCGCGAAAGCTGGCGATCAGGCATCCTGCGATACCTACGTGGGCGCCTACAATAATATTTTGTACTCTGGTGTCTTTTACAAAGATATTCCCGCTGGCTGGACCGAGATTGATGCGGTTTATTTCATCTCTTTCATCTACGCGCTTGATCGCACGCGGCCGGCTTACCTCTCCTGCGTTAATGCGGGTATTGTGGATGACTTTAACTATGGGCTAGCTGTACAAACCATTGACCAGACCGTGTCGTTCATGACGCCAGCGCTCAATGATGCCAATTCTCGTTAGCGTTTAAGCAGATTGCAAAAATGATGTGAAAGCGGAAGAGATGGCTCTGCTTTTGTGCTAAAAATTTCCCCGGAAACTTCTTGAACGAGTTTCCGGGGAAATTTGTTGTTTTAGCTTAGCAAAGCTGGAAGCGGCGAGGATCGCCCAGTCGCTGGGCCAGGCTTTCTGCGGTGTAATCGGTGTGCTGCACGACCCATTCAACTTCAGAAGCGAGGGTGATGTCGAAGGTGCCGGGATCGTCGGTGCAGAGGCAGAGGGGCGCGGAGCTGGCCAGCAGCCGGTGGATGGGATGATGCTCGGCATCGGGCACGCCGCCGATGCGCAGGTTGGAGGTGGGGCAGCATTCGATGGGGGTGCCCATTTCGGCCAGTTGGGCCAACACAAAGGTCTGGCGCAGCCGAATTTCTTTGAAGCGCAGGGGATTGTACGGCCGTTCCACCCAATCATCGGCCCGGTTTAGCAACGCTTGCTGCTCGTCGAGCAGCTTCTTCTCATCTACCGTCACCCCAAACTGTCGCAATTCAGCGGCAAAGCGCAAATCATAGGCGATCTGGTCCAGCCGCTCGCTGACCAGTTCTGCTTCATGGGCTTTGGCGCGGCGACTCACCGCCACTGCCGGGTCCAGTCCCAGAGCAATACAGTGTCCCAGCCGTTTGGCACCCAGCAGCGCCGCCTCATGGCACCAGCGAACAGCACTTTCTAGCGATTTATCAAAAAACGTTTCGCCAACGTGGTAAACGGCCGTTAACTGCTGGTCTGGAAAGGCAGCATTGTCCCGGTTCATTTGCTGAAACAGTTCGCGGTACAGCTTGGGTGGAAATCCTTCCTCGCGGCTGGCCAGGTCTACTCCCACGATGATGCGGGCCAACTGGGGCTGCTCCTGCAAGAGCTGGCGCGTGGCCCGGTACATGCTCAGCGGTTCTTCGCGGGGAAGGGGAATGATGTAGCGGGCGGTGAACATTTCGTCGCATTCCGCTGCCAGCGCTTCCGCGCAGATTTGCATCTTTTGGCGCAACGCTTCATCTTCACCCCAAAAGCCAGCACGGTATTCCACGTAGTCCAATCCTTGCCGTTTGTGATGGTCTACCGCCTGGGTGATCATGGCAACGGCCGTTTCACGTCCCTGCTCCCAACCATACCCCCACACATGCGAAAAGAAGCGGTATTTCCACATAAATTTCTCGAAATCGCCGCTGTCTTCCGAGCCAAAAACGTAGGCAGCTTTTAGTTTGGGGAAGCCCGCGCCGGGATTTTCCAGCGCTTCGGCAAAAAGCTGCACCGGATTGAGCTTTGTGTTTAACGCAGCATTGTAGCCATCGAGGAAGTCGCGCGCGGTCCAATCCACCTCCCGAAAGATGGGTGCGCCAATAGCCAGCAAATCTTCGGCATAAAAAGAGCCAGCCAGGTGAACGTGCAGGTCGCAGCCGCTGAGTTTATTTGGCAAGGTAGGCTCGGACGCGCCGCCCAATCAGGGGGTAGGTAAAATCGTGGCCTTGCAAATTGCGAACGGCCGCATACAAGGCCATCACAATCGACACCAAAAAAATGAGGAAAACGAAGCCCATAATGCAAACGGGTATAAAAAAGGCGGGTGGCGGTCCACTTGAGTTCATTTCGTCCATCAAAAAAGCGGTACCAACAGTAAGGAAAATGCCGCCCATGTACAGCCCCATGCCGATAAAAAAGAGGACGATTTGCAGCAGTTGCCAGGCCAACGCTTGCGCCGATTGCTGCCGAATGTACTCAGATTTTTCGCGTTGTGTTACCCAAATGAGAACTGGCGCGATGATGCCCCACATGGGCAATAAGGCGGCGGCATGCGCCAATGCGCCCACAATTTTGTCGTCTTGCGAATTTTTTTGGTTTTCTTCTTCGATCATTTTTGATCTCCTGAATAGAGTTGCTTCACACGGTTTGGCTGTGGGTCGGATTGACAATCTGACTTACGCTTTCACCCTAAAATGGCAGATTATTGAGCCAGATAATTGCGTATCCGCTGGCCAATAAACGGGTAGTTGAAGTTACGCCCCTGCAAATTGCGTACGGCGGCATAAATGCCCATTATGAGTGGGCCAAATCCAAACAAAATGATGATGCTGAAGCCACAAATTTGCAGAACTATATCAACCAGTGGGGTCGTGCTCATTTCCAGCGAAAACACGAGCAAAACTCCGGGCAGGTAAACCGCAAATAGCAAAACGATTTGGAGCGCTTGCCAGGCCAACGCCTGCGCTGCTTGTTGCCGAATGTATTCTGATTTCTCGCGCTGGGTAAGCCAGATTAAAGCAGGGGCCACGATGCCCCACATGGGCATCAGTGCAGCAGCGTGGGCAATGGCTCCGATTATTTTGTCATCTTGAGAAGGAATTGGTTTGTCGTCCATGTCTGTGCCCTCCTGTACGTTTGCTATTGTACTACGAGGAAATGACGAGCACGAATTATTAGTGGAGGCTGTTGGGCACGGTTATTTGGTCATGATAGCAGCTTGCAGCCGCAGATTCTTTCTGCGTTAAAAGCGCGGAAAGAATCCGCGGCTACGAAGAGGAAAGCTTTTTCTCGAAGGCCAGACTGGCGGTAACTTCTTGGAAGCCCAGCTTTTTGTTCAGGGTGAGCATGGGATTATTTTCTTCATTGCCGGTGCGGATGAACTGGTAGCCTGCTTGTTTGGCCCAATCCATGGTGAGCGCTTTGAGCGCAGTGGCCAGGCCACGCCGCCGGTAGTCGCGCAGTACGCCGGTGAATCCGGTGCTGATGCCGCCTGGTTGACTCCCTTTTTCCAGCGAAGAGTTGCCAATGTAACGGCCGTTTTCCACCGCCACAACCCAGCCCTCCGGCAGCACATTGGGATTTTCTACAAACTGCTTCTGGAATTGCTCAACAGGTATCTTTTTGGGGGCGTAGGGCAGCGGTTCGTCCTGCACCAACTGCCAATCCAGCTCGTGCAGCTTTTCCAGCCAGTTTTCATCGCTTTTCTGTAATTCGGGCAGGGTGGCGAAGCTGATGCCCTGATTTTGGAGTTTGGCGATGAGCGGCTCAAATTTGGTGATGTCAAATTCGGGCAGCTCGACTCGGGTGACGACCCAGCGCATCACCGATTGGAAACTGCGCTTTTCCAAGAAGCGCACGGCTTGCGGGTGGTGCTGGTAGCAGCCCGATTCCAATAAGGTGGGTTGCGGGTCGCGATTTTCGATGGTTTGCCAGATGGTGTCGTAAACGGCCGTTCCCACCCCGCGCCCTTCAAAATCCGGATGAACCGTAATGTGAAAACGATACCGCCCTGGCGTGCTGCTGTGAATTTGCTGCTGCGCATGGGCAAAAGCGATGATACGGCCGTTTTCCTCAACAACCCAGCGCTGGAAGAATTGTTGCGCTTCACGAATGGCGTCCGCATGTTTGAAATCTTCAACTTTGTCCGCATTTTCGGGGTAGACTGCTTTTTCTACGGCGGCGATGGCTTCATACTCTTCGTCTGTGGGCTGGAACTGTCGAATCGAAAACATAACTTACCTCACTTTATCAATCTCGGTTTTCAGAATAGAAAAGAACCAATCGTCTACGAAACGGCCGTTATCATAAAACCGCTGCCGCAAAAAACCTTCCTCGGTAAATCCAACCTTGCGCAAGAGCGCAGCAGAGGCTGCATTATCTGGATCAACAATCGCCTCGATGCGATGAAAGCCGATTTCTGCCAGACCAAACTGCACAATGGCCCGCACCGCTTCTGAAGTAATGCCTTGGCGCCATTCGGAGGAGGCCAAGTCGTAGCCAATTTCAGCCCGAAAATGGTACGGAACGATGCGATGGAAGCCGCAGGTTCCAAGCAGTTTGTCCTCTCCCTGACGGGTGATGGCCCAGCGTATGCGCTTCTTTTCCTGGAAAGATTGGTCGAACTCTTCAATGAGCTGTTGCGCCTGGTCAACTGTCTGGAACGGAGGGCGGCCATGACCAGCCACTACATCTGGATCGCTGTAAACAACAAACAGGGCCTCTGCGTCCTTGGGCAAGATTTTACGCAGCAGCAGTCGCTCCGTTTTTATGGTGGGGAAGTTTGGAAGCTTTTGGTTTAAATCTAACATCGATTCTCCATTTTTTAGTTCCAGCCGCTGCCGATGGGCAAAACGTCGCGGGCACGGCCGATATGCACCATGAACCAGTCCGGCTCATCGGGATAGCGCAGGCCGCCCAGCGCCCATTGCAGCTCCAGCGTACCTGCCCAGAAACGCGCCCGCTCGATGAGCTGGTCCAGGCCAGGGTAGAACGGGGCCAACTGCCGCAAGAAAGTTTCGCCGTACTGGTCGATGAGGCAGCCAAAATCGGCCGCGGGATCGCCCACGCCCGCCGTGCCAAAATCGATGATGCCGTTGAGCCGCCGTGTGTCGCGGTTGTAGAGCAGATGGTAACTACCCAGATCGCCGTTCATGAAACATGGTTCGCAGGCCATAAAGCTGGGGTCTTGCAGAACGGGAGCAAAATGCTGCTCCACCCAGTCGCGGGCAAATTGCATCAGGAGTGGGAACAGCTTTTCGTGAACGTCGTCGTACAGCTTTTGCCAGTTTTGCGGGGTGCGATTGGTGACAGACGGCCGTATTCCCCTCTTCTCCACTTCATTCATTGGCACGGTGTGCAGCTGGTACAAAAACGTGCCCAACTGCTTGGCAATGGCTTGCTGCTCGGCCAGGGGCAGGCGCAACAAACTGTTGCGGGTGAGCGCTTCACCGGGAATCCAGTCGTAGGCCACAAACGGATGGCCCAATGCTTCGCTCTCGTACATGGTCCAGTCTGGCAGCGGCAGGGTGACATGCTGTCGAGCCAGCGCCAGACAGTTGGCCTCCTGCCTCAGATGGTCAATGGCCCAGTCGTGTTTGGGGAAGCGAAAAACGCGACGGCCGTTTACGATCAGCACATCGTTTACCAACCCTTCCTGGTTAAATTGTGTGGTTTCAATTTGAAGATTGGGTTCGGCTTGGGCGATTTCTGCTAGGTAAACGGCCGTTTCGCGCTCAAGTTTCATCGGGGGGCAGTCTCCGTAAAGTCGAAGTCGAGATACGGCCGTTCCGCCAAAATCTTTTCCCGCCTGTCCTTCATAAACCCGCTAATCCACCAATCATCTTCGTAATCAGGCACATCGCGGCGAATGACGGCGTACAGGTCCATCTCGCGCAGCTTCATGTAGGGGTGAATTTCGCGCAGCCAAACCGGATCGAGCTGGTTTTCTTCGCAATAGCCACGCCAAAAATGCGGCCAAATTTGCTGGCAAAACTGCTCCGGTTGGGGATTGTTGGTGATGGCGTAAAAAATCACCATGGCGATGTCGTAAATAAAATGGCCATAAACGCAGTCGTCGAAGTCGAACAGGGTAATCTGGTTGTTTTCATCGGCGAACAAGTTGCCGGTGTGGGCATCCTGGTGAATCATGCCAAACGCATCCGGCTCGGCCGGCAGCTGGCGCAGATAGGCGAGGTTCTTTTTCAGCAAGACCAGCACTTCTGGATCGATGTCGGGCAGGGCGCTGGAGGTGTCGGTCATGAGGGGGTCATCCCACTGCGGCCGTTTCCAGTCAGCGTTTGGCAGCGTGTATTCTTTGGTGAGCGCGTGAATCTTGCCGATAAGACGGCCGTAATTCAGCATAAATTCGTCCGAGAGCGTGCCATCCTTCCAGGGTGAGCCGCCGTTGGCCTTAACAAACGCCGTTGCGAGAAACTGTTCCCCCTGGCC
Organism: Ardenticatenaceae bacterium; assembly: GCA_020634565.1. Taxonomy (GTDB): domain Bacteria; phylum Chloroflexota; class Anaerolineae; order Promineifilales; family Promineifilaceae; genus Leptofilum. Next base: position 104,821 of record JACKBN010000013.1, on the reverse strand, counting down.
GTCGGGAATCAGCTCCACCAAATTGCTTGCCTCGGAGTTGACGGCTTTGGCCACACCCGCGCCGCCACGCGCCAGATGGTTAATCCAATCCACCTCGCCGCGGATGAGATCAGGGCTGCGCCGTAAGCTGTGCCCCAGACGCAGCACATATTCGCGGCCATCTTTCTTATAGCCATAGATGAAACTTTCAAAGCCGCCGAGCTCTTTGATGTTGTCGGCGGCAATGCCGTAGCGCTGCCTGGCTTCAGCCAAAATTTGTTCGTTAAAGCGACTACTGATTTTTTCTTCCATGATGTTTACTCCCAGGTGCGACGCACTTACAAAAGATGATTTTATGGCGAATCAGCTTTAGGAAAGTGCGTCGCACTTAAAAAGGCACAAATTTCTTGAATCTGGCCCCGGTGTTCGGTTTCGTGCTGGGTGAGATGATACAGTACCCATTCTGGCGTGACATGATATTGGGGCAGCTGCCGCGCCCGGCGAAAATCGGCCAGGGTCAGACTGGCGTAGACGTCCAGCAGCATCTGGCGGGCAGTGTCTAATCGTTGCAGATGATCGGTGAGGGAAACGGCCGTTACTGGAAACAGCCGCCCCGTTTTATCCCGCACGGGGTAGGGGAGCAGCGCCTGCACGTCTGGCGGGAATTCCTGCTCCAGCACTTCGCAGTAGAGCCAGTCCAGCTCGATGGCCGCGATGTGGTACAGCAGCGTACCCATGCTGTTGCCGCCGGGATACGGTTCCCAGTCGAGCATGGTTGCATCCAATGCGGCCAGCACCTCTTTCAGCCGCCCGCGTGCCCCTACCAACGGCCACAGCGCCCGACCAATTGCCGGGTCAAGCGCGGGCAGGGGTTCCAGACGCAATTGTTCGACGGCCGTTTCGGCTGTTGTTGAATCGACCATTTTACTCCTTGTTTCCCGCCAGCTGCGTTTGGATTAGCTGTTCCAATTCGTCGATGGCTTCCTGACGGGCTGGTTCACCCTGCTTGTCCCACTGCACCCGCTGGCGCAGCTCCGGCAGCGGATCGTCCGGGTAGCCCAGCAGATGAAACAGGGCCGCCGCGCAGTGGTAGCGGTGGAGCATTTGCGCCTCGCCACTCTCGCGGCGCAGCACTTCCAGCAAAACGGGGGCGCTGTTGGCCAAACTGCCCATCTCGCGCAGGCTGTACCAAATCTGGTAGTAGGGATCATACTGCCGCTTTTGAATTTTGCGCAGCAGCTTTGCTTCAGACAATTTGGCAAAGTCGTTTTGCGTTTGTTGGGCGTGCCATTCCCAGGCGTCTTGCCAGTTGCTAAATTCCGGGATATTCGCCATTCATCTTTTCTCCGTTGTAATTCCCGCTCGTTTCAAGGCGCTGGCCAGAATATCGCGGAAGTTTTGCTGCACGGCCGTTGCTTCATACACACCGGGCTGCAAGGCTTGCCACTCCCCAATCATGCCTTCGGGAGTGGGCAAAAAGCGGGCGGCGGCAGCCAGCTCCCAAAAAGCCAGGTTGGCCACCGGACGGCCGTATTCAGCCACATACGCCGCCAAAAAAGCATCGGCCAGTGGTTCACCGCCCAGCATGGCCAGCTCCAGGCGCAAGTAGGCCACGTCGTAGCCGGGATCGCCGTAGGACGCTTCTTCCCAATCGAGAACGGCCGTAATCCGACGCGCTTGCCACAAAATATTGCCCAGCCAATAATCAATGTGCATCAGCGCCGGCGGTACCGGCTGGATGGTGGGCAGCAAATCGTAAACCGCTTGCCAGGTAATACGGCCGTCTGGGTGGGTAAACATTTCCTCTTTGGTTTTGTCATGGCGCAGAAACCAGACAACTTCGTCGTTGCCATCGAGCATAAAACGGCGGTCATTCTCGGTTAGCGGGATGGCGTGGATTTTGGCCAGGGTTTGTCCGAGTTCTGCCACCCAGGTGGCTTCATCGGTGGGCTGGATGAGCTGCTGGCCCGCCACAAAGCTGGTGACGATGCCCGGACTGCCCAGCAGCTCGCCGCTTTTGTCCAGCAGCAGCGGTGTTGGGATCGGAATGTGGTGCTGTTGGCAGAGCGTCAATGCCTTAAATTCGCGCTCGGCTTTTTCGCCCCGGTCGTAGCTGCCAAAGACGGCGTAGCGCCGCACCACAACTTGCTGGGGGCCAACGGCCGTTTCATACATCAGCAGCGTCGTCTCATTAGAAAAACTGCCGGGCAACGGCCGTACCTCTATCAGTTTTGCCCCTGCTTTAAGATGGCCAATCAACTTCTCGTAATTGGCTACTGTCATTTGTGCCTCTTCTACGCGTAGTGTGCTTAATAAAGACTTTTGTCGAAGATTTCGCAGATTTACCAGATTTTTAATCTTTTCAATCTGCGAAATCTTTGATTATCAATTCCGACAGCAGACGAGTTGATGGTGACTGCTGTAACTGATTATTGGCCCATGCGCCAGCCGCCGCCCACGTAGATGAGCTGGCCCGTCACCCAGCGTGCCTGCTCCGAGGCCGTGAAGACAATCACATCCGCCAAATGCTCTGGCTGGCCGACGCCGCGCAGGGGCGTGTTGGCGGCGATGTTGGCCTCTTCCTCCGGCGTAAGGTAGCCAGTTTGCACCGGTCCCGGCGAGACGATGTTGACGGTGATGCCGTATTGACCCAACTCGATGGCCGCGGAACGGCCGTACGACTCGATGGCGTGTTTGCTGGCGGCATAATGCACATTGGCCGTATGGGCATGCGCCGCATCGGTGCTGACAAGCACAATGCGGCCCCAGCTGGCCTGCCGCGCCCGGTAGCGCAGCGTGTACTCCGCCATGAGCAGGGCATAGGCGCGGGCGTTGATGGCAAAATGTCGGTCTGCTTCGGCTGCGCTAATGAAGCCGATGGGGAAGCCTTCCGTTGTTACGGTGGCTGGATCGAATGTTTCCATGACGCAATAGGTGTGGTTGCACACCAACACATCCACCGGCCCCAGCGCAGCTTCGCACTGATCAAACAGCAGCGGGATGTTGTTGGCGTCGGCGAGATCGGCTTCTTGGGCAACGGCCGTTCCACCCGCCGTCTCAATATCTGCCACGACCCTTTCCCCCAATCGCTGCTGGTTGGCAGCATAGAGCGCTGGACCACCGTCACCAGCCTTTTCCGCTTGCGCCAGCTCGTCGTCCGAAAAGCTGGTTGCGCCGCGAAAATAGGTGATGAAAACTTTTGCGCCTTGCGCGGCAAACGCTTTGGCCGTGGCGGCACCAATGCCGTGATTGGCTCCAGTAATAAGCACGACTTTGTTTTCTAAGGCATAATCGATCATGATGTCCTCCAATCAGGAAGCTTCACTTGTCGGAAAATCCGGATCGCTGCGGTACGGGGCAAACTCCGGCAGGCTTTCCAGCAATCGCCAATCCTTAAACCCGGCGTCAATGGCTTCATGCAGATAATCAATGGCTTCTGGCTCTTCCAGGTGAGCCAGCGCCCGCGCCGCGAGGAAGTAGACGTACGCGGGTGGTGCGTCATCCACCTCGATGGCGATTTCCAGCATGCTGGCAGCCTCTTCATACATTTGGGCCTCAAAGAAATAGAGGCGGCCCAGTTCAGCGTAATGGCGGGATTCTTCGTAGCCAAAGGTGTAATCGTTGTACGGCCGTTCCATCACAAAACCAACCTTTTCAGCCACGCGGATCGAGCCTTTGTTGCTTGCTTCACAATGCCAGCCGATGTGCTTGTACCCTTTTGCTGCATAATGCTCCACGGTGGCGGCGGTAACGGCCGTAGCCACCCCGCGCCCTCGGTGCCCTGGGATGGTTTCGATGCCAATTTCGCAGGCATCCCCAACGGTTACGTCTGCCAGGCACCAACACACCATCTCCTCGTCATACAAAGCAGCCATGCCAAAGCCGTTGGTTAAAAAGTTTGCTTCGTTTTCCCAGCCCAGGCGTATGGAGTCCACAATGTGTATGGGTAGACTCAGCCCCTGTTCCGCCAGCAGCACCGCGTCCAGATGGGTAATGGTGTAGCCTGGCGGCAAACTGTCGCGCCAGTTCACCCGCAGCGTGTCAAAAGAATAGTATTGATTGATGCCCCAGACGGGTGGCCAGCGCCAATCGGCCAGAATATCGGCCAGGGCGGGTTCCCAATCGGGCGAATCTGGCGTGAGCACCAGCTCCGGATTGACGGGGTTGATGCGGTCGCCTGCCAGCAGGGTGGCGTGCAGCTCATCTCGCAATGCCCGGTTGAAATCCTGGTTTTCTGGATTGCCCGCCAGGTAAGATCTGTCTAGCGATACGAGGAAACCGCTCTTTGGTGCATCCAGACTGTCCAGGTAAACGCGGCCGGGGCTTTTTTGCTGTAAAACGGCCGTTACGTACACATTAAAATCTGCCAGTTCTTCAAACAGGGGAATGGCAGCGGCATATTGAGATGGGTTTAAGCGAAACATGGTCACACCTTTTCTTGAAAAATCACTTGGATGGAACTTTTGTAGATTGCCCCAATTTTAGTTGAGAGTAGTCTGTAAGCGCCACAATTAAATGGGTTTAACCATTCAGGCCGCTGCGAAACGCCTCTTTTAGTCCGAAAACTAGGTTGGGGGCAGATCCTCCAAAAAATCCAGAACAAGTTGATTGAACTGCGCCGGGCGCTCCATGTTGAGCATGTGGGCCACACCGGGAATAACAGCGTATTGGGCGTTGGCCAGCTGGTCGGCCAGCCAGGCGGATTGTTCAACTTTCTCCGGCAAATCGAGATCGCCTACCAGCACCAGGGTAGGGGCACTGATTTCGGCGAGACGGCCGTATGCTTCTGGCTCAATCTCTACTTCTTCCACATCATCGGGGATGTCCATCTGGAAGATTTCGCGCTGCATCTGGCCGACTTTGGTGCGAACGGCCGTATCGACTTCATCTGGCTGGCGGTGGATGCCATCGACCCATAGTTGCAGGTTTAGCTCAACGGCCGTATCCAAATCTCCACGTTCCATAGCAGCATTCTCCTCTCGCCAAAACTGCCGGATGCGCTCTGTGGGCATTTCACCGCCAATGCTGGGCGCACCGAGGACAAGCGCAGCCACTTTTTCTGGATAGGTCAGGGCGAAATCAAGGGCAACCATGCCCCCAAACGAAATTGCTACCACGATGGCGCTATCCATTTCTAAAAATTCAAGCATCCCTGCAACGTCGTCATGAAAACCGAACGGACTCGATGGCATGGCCGTACGGCCGAATCCGCGCCAATCAAAGCGCACCACGCGGTACCGCTGGGCAAATTCGTCAAACTGGTCATCCCACATACGGCCGTCTGCCACACCTGCATGTAGCAAAATCATCGGCTGGCCTGCGCCTGCTACTTCGTAATAAATCTGTGCCCCGTTGATGGGGGCGAATCCGGTTTGTGCCTGCATGAAACTCCTTGCGTTTTGTAATTGGGTAACTGGTAATTCAGTTTCTAGAAGTTCAACTTTTGGCCAATGAGGGCATTGAGTTGTTGAGAAAAAGTTGAACTTCTTTTTTAGTTACTCAATTACTTCTTAAAATCCGGGTTTTTCCAAGTGTACGGCGTCGTATGTGTCATGAACTCGAAGCCGCGTTTTTGCAGGATGGGGCGGCTCATGTCGCTGGCATCGACCATGAGGAAGCGGTAGCCGCGCTGGATGGCTTCTTGAGCGCGGGTGGCGACAACGGCCGTATACAACCCCATCTGCCTGAACCGATCCAGCGTCGATCCAGCCCACAGCCCGGCAAACTGGCTGCCACGGGGAAAGGATACCCAGGCAGCACAGGCCGGCTCGTTGTTGACATAAGCAATATAGATTGACCAGAAATCCGGCTGCTGGGCTAAATTTTCTTCCAGCTGGGTGACCAGCCAATCATAGTTGCCGCCCCACACCTCAGCTTGAAGCTGCGCGATTTGTTCAAACTCGGCACGTCCCGTGACCCGACGCACGTCGGCGGTGACGGGTTGCAGGAAAACCTCAGGGCAGTTTTGCAAATCCATCACCAGTAGCGCTTCTTCTTCTTCGCCTTCCAGGCCGTGGGCGGTGAGGCGCTGCCCTAAATCAGCGGGCGTATCGTGGGCGTATGTTTTCCATTCAAAGCCAGGGCCGCCATGGGCCGCAAAATAATCAATTTGGTTCTGGATGGCAGAATCGGCCGTTTCTGTAGTGAGTTCGCTGTAGATGATGAAGCTCAGCCGTTTGGGATTGTTGCTGACGCTGCGCACCACGCCGTCCGCCACTTCCCGCCGGTAGGAAGGATGTTCGCTGTTTTTGCGCTCCTGCACATCGTACAAGGCTAATATTTCTTCTCGGTTCATATTTTGATTTCCTGTTGATTGGCAAAATGAATAAAGGCGATGGTTTCAGCCACCTCGGCTGGATCGGCGGTTTGATACACTTTTTGGCTGGGAAACGGCCGTTCCGCCCAGGCCCGTTTGAGCAGTTCAACCCACCGTGCCTCCAGCTGATCTTCTGCCCACTGCACCGCCGCCAATTTGGAGTGGATTTGTCCGGTAGCCAGGGTGTGCAGCATACGGCCGTAACTCAACGCGGCAAACGGTTGGGCCCAGCGGCTGTTAATCGAGTAGCTGCCAGAAATGATTTCTGCGCCCCAATCTTTCATCGTTTTTAATACTTCCTGGTGTAGTGCGTCTGGTGGGATTGGATCGATGAGATGGCTGGCAGGCGGACCCAACAGCGGGATGCTCTGCTCGCGCACCGTCCAGCGCACGACCCAGGTGTTGTCGTGGTCGTGGGGCACCAATTCCTGGCTGCCGTTGTCGATATAAAACGACCGATCCTGCTCCGGTTCGTATCGCTGCCACATCGCTAGTGGAAAGTAGGAGCCTTCCAGATGCTGAGCCCAGGGGATGGGCAGCGCGAAAATGCGCTGGTGCATTTTTTGCAGCGCCGCGTGCTCTTCGTCCGTCAGCTCCTGCGCGATGACGGCTAAAAAGTCCACGTCGCTGTGCACATCCGCATCGCCCGTAGCGAAGGAGCCTTGCAAATAAAGCCCCAATAGTTTGCTGCCCAAAATGGCCTGTGCCGAGGTCGCTAATTTGCGCAGCACTTCGTTCAAATCGGGAAAGGTGGTTGGTTGTTGCTTCATGTTTTGAATGGGACACGGATTGACGCAGATGACGCAGATAAAAAACAAAAATCAGCGTTTATCAGCGTTCATCCGCGTCCTATTATTTATTCTGCCTCAACGAGCATGTCGTAAAGGTTGACATAATTATCGTAGCGCCATTGGGCAATACGGCCGTTTTCCACCGCTTCTTTCACCACACAGCCCGGCTCGTGCGAATGGGTGCAGTCGCCAAAGCGGCAAAAGCCGACCACGTCCGCCAGTTCAGGATAGTAAATGATGAGATCGTCCGGGTGCATCCCGTGCAGCCCCATATCTTTAATGCCGGGCGTGTCTACCACGCTGCCGCCCATCGCCAGTGGAATCATGATTGCCTGGGTGGTGGTGTGCCGCCCTTCGCGGCTTTTCATGTTGCTCACGGCGCTGGTGCGCAGCTGCAAACCGGGCTGCACGGCGTTCAGCAGGGTTGATTTGCCCACGCCAGACAATCCAGCCAGCACGGTTGCTTGCCCGCGCAAAAAGTCGCGCACCGGCTCAACGCCCTTGCCCTCGGCAGCGGCAGTGAGGAAAACGGGGATGCCCAGTTTGCGATAGGGGGCAGCGATGGCTTCCACTTCGTCTACGCTTTTGGCCAGGTCGATTTTGTTGAGGCAAACGGCCGTTTTCAGACCATTTCGCTGGGCACCAATCAGATACTCATCCACCATTTGCAGCCACAATTTGGGTTCTAACCAGGCGGCGACCACCATGAGTTGATCCACATTGGCGGCCAGGATTTGCTTCAGGTGTGTGTCGAAGCTGTCGGCACGGGCCAGGCCGCTGCGGCGAGGCAGCACGCCTTCAACCAGCCCGCGTTCATCGCTGAGCGGCTGCACCAGCACCCGGTCGCCCACGGCCAAAATGTTGGTAAAGCCGGTGCCCTCGGCGGTGAGAATGCCGCGCACGTCGCAGACGATGGTGTTGCCGTCCACTTTGGCCCGGCAGAGGCCGCGACTCACTTCCACTACCTTGCCCAGCAAGAACGGCGTTTCATCGGCCATGGCTTGCCATTGGGCATCATTTAGGTCGGTTTGTAGAACGGCCGTTGCCTTTTCGCTAACTGCCTCGCGCCGGTCGCGCTCATCCAGCGGCATGATGCGCTGGTCGGCAATCTCGCCTTCTTCATCCGGCACCAGCGGCTGCCAATCGACGCGGTGTTTTTCCTGGTTGGCGGCCGTGTTGTGACGAATTTTCTTGCGCCGCCCTTTCTCGGTATCCCACGCTTTGCGCTGCTGCTGGCGAATCTCTTTTCTCTTTTTACTCATGTATTTTCCCAAATGGGGCGCGGATTTACGCGGATGACGCGGAATATAAAATCAGCGTTTATCTGCGTTCATCAGCGTCCCACTTATTTCTCCATAGACATGCACCAGCCGATGAGGTGGCGCACAAAATCGTTGGTTGGGTACGGGTTGCTGTCGTGTTTCCAGCGGGGAACCTGCACCTCTTTGGCCCCTGGCTGGCGGGGAAACTGTTCCCCCTCCACGCGCAGGGTTGTATGTTCATCTCCCTCTTTGGGGATGCGGTAATGCACGATGAACTTTTTGTTGGTGGCGATGATGTGCACAATGCGCTCTGGCGTGTGGTCCACAAAGCCACCTTCTTCTGGGATATGCTCGTCTCTGCCCTCAACGTACCAGATATACGGCCGTCCTTTCACTTTTACTTTGCGTTTGCCTTTTGTATTGACTGCCAAACTTTTCTCCTCATCCGGGTAAAAGATTGGACCAATTTGCTTCCCCTTTTGTGAACTTACAAAAGATGAAATTGGTCCAATCTCAATCTCGATTACAACGACAACGGCTTGCGGAAGGTCATGCCGCGCTTGACTTCTTCAAAACCCATTTTGCGATACAGATGCAGAGCCCCGGACAGGTTTTCGGCATCGACGCCCAGCGCCGCTTCTGTCATGCCTTCATCCTTTAGCACCTGGAAGCTGCGGGCAATGAGCGCTTTGGCCACGCCCTGCTTGCGCCAGGGTCGCCGCACAAAGATGGTTTCCGTGTAGCCACGCAAACGGCCGTTCTCCTCATTTTCCTTCGGGTCGATAAAGTTTAACACGCCACCGGCCACTTCATCACCTGCCCACGCAATTTGCCACAGGCTGGGATTGTAAGTGGGGTATTCACTCCAGGCGTTAAAGCTTTCCTCGCTCCACTCGGACATGCCCCAATGGTCGCGAAACGCCTCGCGGGCCGCTTCCCAGATTTGCCGGGTTTGGGCTTCGGTGCCGCGGCGAACTTCAATACCTTCAGGTAGGGGGCAGACGGGGATGTTCTCCAGATCTGGCCTTACCATGTCCAGGCCATAGCGCACGATTTGGTGTCCTTCGGCCAGCAGCAAGTTGATCCAGTGGGTTTCTGCCTGCATGCCCCAGTTGACAAAGTTTTTCTCCTTGTCCGCCGGATGATTGGCAGCCATCTGGCGCAAGCGCTGCTTCAGGTGGCGCACCATAGCCAGCCGGATGCCGGTGCCGCGCCACTCCGGCAGCAGATGGGCAAAGAAGTAGTAGGCGATGCTGCCGTCTACCATGTTGTACCACCAGCAACGGCCGTATCCCACCAGTTCCCCAGCCACTTCAACAAAAATCATGTCGGTCGCTGGATCACAGTTGGTGAGATGCGCATAGTCAACGGCCGTTTCTTCCACCGAGCTAATCCAATCGCGCTCATCAACTTCCCGACAGCCTTCCATTACGGCAACCATCAACGGATAGTCGCTCTCGCCTTGAAAGTGGCGAAAATGCAATCCCGGTATCATGGGTTTCTCTGCCACTTGAATTTCATCTTTCAAAAGCTCACTAGTAGACATAATAAATTTCCTTCTTGGAGAAGTTCAACTTTTCAAAAAAGTTGAACTTCTTCAGTTGCATCATTACAAACTTAACTGCATGTTGTACAAATTGGCGTACGTGCCGCCTGCTGCCACTAATTCTTCATGTGTACCTTGTTCATCAATTCCTTCCTCGGTTAGGACCACAATGCGCTGTGCATTCCGCACGGTTGTCAGGCGGTGGGCAATCACGATTGTGGTGCGATTGTTAGCCAACTGTTCCAGCGATGCCTGGATCGCTTTTTCGCTCTCGTTATCAAGAGCGCTGGTGGCCTCATCAAAAATAAGCACAGGTGGATCTTTCAAAAAGACGCGGGCAATGCTCAGCCGCTGCTTTTGCCCGCCAGACAGCTTCACACCGCGCTGGCCGATGTCTGTGTCATACCCATTTGGCAGCGCCATGACGAACGCATGTGCGTTGGCCTTTTTGGCGGCGGTGACAATCTCGGCGTCGCTGGCGTTCACGTTGCCATAGCGAATGTTGTCTGCCACCGTGCCCGCAAATAGATAGACATCTTGCTGCACCAGGCCAATGTTGCGCCGCAGCGCTTCCAGCCGAATCTCTTTGATGTTGGTGCCGTCCAGTCGTATCTCACCCGCGTTTACCTCGTAAAAGCGGGGGATGAGCGAGCAGAGCGTCGTTTTGCCAATCCCGGACGATCCAACCAGGGCAACAAACTCCCCAGCTTTGATGTCCAGCGACAGATTGTTAAAGACGTGGCCGGAATCTTGGCGATATTGAAAGCTGACGTTTTGGAAGCTGATATTGCCTTGAATGATCTTCGGCTCAATGGCGTTTTCGGCATCCTGAATGTCGGGCTGCACTTCCAGCACTTCCATGAAACGCTCAAAGCCCGCAATGCCTTCCTGGTAGAGCCGCGTGAAGTTGCCATAGCGGCGAATCGGCTCGATGAGGATGGCCACGCACAGCAAAAAGGTAATCAGTTCTGGCAGGTCCAGTGTGCCCTGCACGATGGTTAGGCCGCCAAACACAATCACGGCAATCGTCATGAGCTGGGTAAAGGCGACAAGTCCTTCGTAAAAGTAGGTTTCGCTGAGATACGTGTCTTGCCTACTTTGCAGGAAACGGCCGTTCTCCCCCGCAAACTTCCTCGCCTCAACCCTCTCATTCGTAAACGACTTCACCACACGAATACCCGCCAGCGAATCTTCCACCTGGCTGTTGATATCGCCAATGCGGTCATGGCTGCGGCGCAGGGCGGCTTTCATCTGCTTGTTAAAGTAGAAAGCGTAAACGGCCATGATGGGCAAAAAGAGAAAGACAATCAGAGCCAACCGCGCGTTGATACTCACCAGAATGGCAAAAGCGCCGATAAAGTTGAGCGAAGAAATCACAATATCTTCCGGTCCATGATGAAACAGTTCCGCCAGGTCGAACGAATCGTTGGTAAGGCGGGTCATGAGCTGCCCCACTTTTTGCTCATCGTAAAAGGCAAAAGACAGTTTTTGGTAATGTTCAAACAGCTCGTGCCGCATGTCGTGTTCCATCTTGGCGCCCATCATGTGCCCCTGGTAAGCCACAAACATGTTCGCCAGCGTGTGAATGAGCACCAGCCCCAACATGACTGCACCCATGCCCCAAATTCGGTTCACCGTGTCCGCGCCATCGCTGGCCAACACATTTTTGGTGATGAAATTGGCGCACAGCGGAATGAGCAACGTTGTCACGGACACCACCAAAGCGCAGGCCATATCTGCCCAAAACAAACGTTGGTACGGTTTGTAGTAGGACAAAAACTTCCGCGTACGGCCGTTGCCTAGATTGAAGTTAACACGGCCGTTTCTGTTCCAAATTGGTCGTGCGGCTAAGATATCAAACCCGCTCACTCAACTATTTCTCCTTGCCACAATTCCTGCATTTCAGCCGATGTGGCCAGCAGTTCATCCAATGTGCCTTGCGCGGCGATACGGCCGTTTGCCAGCACCAAAATCTGGTCCGCCCGCTGCAACACAGCCCGGCGATGGCTCACAACCAGGCAGGTGGGAGATTGGCGATGGGCAGCCTGCGGCTGCGAGATTAGAGATTGAGTTGTTTCATCTCCAATCTCTAATCTCCAATCTCCATCAAAAATTCCTTCCCACAGCTGCGCTTCCGTTTCCACATCCAGCGCACTGGACAAATCATCAAAGACCAGCAGTTCCGCATCCCGCACCAGCATCCGGGCCGTGGCGGTGCGCTGCACCTGCCCACCGGACAACCGCACGCCGCGCGGCCCAACGACGGTATTCAGCCCGGCTTCTAACTGCGCGATGTCTGGTTGGAGAACGGCCGTTTCTAACGCCCATCCCAACGCATCCTCCGGCAGCCCCAACAGAATGTTGTCCCGCAGCGATTCGCTGAACAGGCGCGGCACCTGCGGCGTGTACGCCGTGCGCGGCGGGGTGAAAAACGTGGCAGGATCGGTGACGAGACGGCCGTTCCAGCTCACGTTTCCACCACTCGCAGGCAGCAAGCCCAGCAGCACCCGCAGCAGCGTCGTCTTGCCCGAGCCAATCTTGCCCGTAATCACCGTAAAACTGCCGCGCGGCACGGTGAATGTGATGTCTGTCAATGACCAGTGATCCGTTATCGGTAATCCGTGATCCGTAATCGGTGTTTCGTTATCGGTTAACCGTTCACCGTTTACCGATAACCGTTCGCGAAGCGGTCGCTCTGCGACATTACCAAAATCAAACCGCAAACCCTCAACTTCCAACACCGCCAACCGATCCCCAGCCGCCTTAACCGGCTTCTCAATCGCCGGGGCAGGCTCATCTTCGTAGATGGGTACATGGGTCATCATGCTTTCCGGCGGGGCGGTAGGTGTGATCTCTTGCAGGCGATCCAGCACCACGCGCTGCTGGGCAATCTCGGACAGATAGCTGCCGATTTGCGACGGGAACTGGGAGGCAAAGAAGAGATAGCTGGTGAACAACACAAAATCGCCCACGCTAAAGCCGCCTTGCTGCATAGAAAAACCGGCCATCACCACCATCAGCGCCACGGCCACATCCCCCATGTTGTCCGTTACCGAGCGGAAAATGGCCCAAAACAGCCCAAAGCGAACGTTAGCCACGCGCCGCGCTTCGCTCAGCTCGCGCAGGTAGCCAACGGCACCCGCTTCCGCATCGGCCACTTTCATCACCTGAATGGCCCCGAACGTTTCGCCCAAAAAGGCGGTCACGCGGCTGTCGCTGACGCGGCTGATGCGCACGTAAGCCAAAAATCGGCTCCAGGCCCAGCGCGTGAGGAAGAACACGGCGATGAGGGGCAGAATGGCAACGGCCGTAATTCCCGGCGCAATCCTGAACATGATGATCAGGGCAAAGATGGCAAACGTCGCGTGCCCCACAACTTCAGGAATCCAGGTAGGAAAATCGGCAAAGTCCGCCAGATCGTCATCCATCCGGTTAATCACATCCCCGGTGGGCACCGGCAGCGGTTCCGCCCCCGGCTTGCGCAAAATATTTTGCAAAAGGTTGATCCGCATCAGCGACTGAGCCGCCATGCGCATTTTGGCCGCGCCCCAGTTGCCCAAAATATCCGTCACCATGCGGCTCAATTCCACAGCGACGATGAGCAGCAGCACGGTCCAAAGTGTGTTGGATAAGCTGTTGACATTTGTGGCCTGCCCCTCAAGCTGATCAAAAAAGCTTTTTTCTAACCAACTGGGTACCAGGCGCATGCCAAAGGCATAAATGGCCATCGCCATGCTCAGCACAAAATGCCACGGTCGGTAGCGAATCAGTGCCCAGGTGCCAGTTTTAATCGGGAGTTTGTTATTCATAATCATTCCAAATTAGCCAAAACAAGCTGGCACAGTTCCTCTACAGATTTTGTGCCGTCTTGATAAAGAATGTTCATCTGCAACGCTTTGGCCTGTTCTTCGATCAGGCTGTTGTACCAGAGGCTGCGCCCCATAAAGTTGGTGAACATCCGCTCTGGATCGGCGGAGCCTTCGAGCCACGCTTCATTTTTGCGTTCGCGCGCTTCCAAAACGTCCGGGTCGATGACCAACCAGCCTGCCCACACGTTTTCTAGCTGCAAATCAGCGACCCATTCTGGCCGCATGTGCCAGCCGTCAATGACAATGCCGCGTTTTTGCTTGGTGTATTTTTGGATGAGCTGCCGCACCATCGGCCAACTGCCTTCATGCCGCAGGGTGGCGTCGGCAATGAGTTCGTTCACGGAGCTGTTGGTGAAATAGTCCGTGTGCGGCCCTTTGCGCAGCGCGTGAATGCCGGGATGCGATTCGCGGGTGGTGACGGCGATAACGGCCGTTACCAAATCATCAATCGTCAGCGAGGTCACGCCCAGCTTCACGGCCAACGCTTGGCCCAAGGTCGTTTTACCTGCGCCCGGTGCGCCACCGATCAAAATCACTTTGTTGTGGGTCATGCCAAGGCCTCCTCAATGCCGGTGCGCAGCAGCTGCGCAAAACGAGACTCTGAATTATTGAGCAGCGCAATTCGAGAACCGTGCTCCTGAATACGGCCGTTTTCCAAAATCAAAATGTCGTCGGCGCGCTGCACGGTGCGCAGGCGGTGGGCGATGATGATGGCGGTACGGCCGTCTAGCAACGTATCAATCGCCCGCTCCAACAATTGCTCCGTCGCCGGGTCCAGCCGGGACGATGCCTCGTCCAGAATCACCAGCTGCGGATTGCGCAAAAAGACTCGCGTGAAGGCCAACAGCTGTGCCTGACCAGCGGAAAGACCCTGACCGCCCGTTTTGAGTTCGGTGTCCAGACCATCGGGCAAACTAGCCAGCCAATCGCCCAACCCCAGCGTTTGCAGCGCCGCCTCAATTTCGGCGTCGGGAATGGGTGGCTTGGTCGGGTCGTAGCGGCGGAACAGCGTCAGGTTGTCGCGCACGCTGGCGGCAAAAAGCTGTACCTCCTGCGTCACCAACCCGACGTGCTGCCGCACATCGCCCAGGCTTACCTGCCGCAAATCAATGCCGTCCAGTGCAATCCCGCCCGCGTCCACATCATACAGCCGAAACAACAGCCGCGTGATCGTCGTCTTGCCGCTGCCCGTCCGCCCCAGCAGGCCAAGCACTTTGCCCGCCTCCAGGTCGAAGGTGATGTTGTGCAGCACATTCTGTAATTGGTAATCGGTATTCGGTAATCCGTTATCGGTGGACAGATGACCGTTTACCGCTGACCGATTACCGTTCACCGATAACCGATCTTTATAGGCGAACGAGACGTTTTGGAAGGAAACGGCCGTTGCCTCATCCGGCAATTTGGCACTCACAGACTCCTTCACGTCCGGTTCCAGCTGCAAAAACTCATTAATGCGGCCGATGCTGGCCACCGCCCGCTGCATGTCGCTGATTTGCCGCCGGATGTACTTGATGGGCGATTCCATTAGCCGCACGTAGGCCACCAGCAAAAACAGCGTGCCGATGCTGATTTGCTCTTGCAGAAAGAACGTGCCCGCTAGCGCCAAGGTGACCACAATCGCGACCACGTACAGCATGTAGCTGCTGCTAAAGGTGTAGCCACCAATCACCTCTGCCCACACGCGGTGGCGTGACACATCTGCCAGCAGTGGGTACAGCTTGTGGAACACGTACGGCTCGCCGCCGTTGGCCCGAATATCCTCCGTACCGCCGATGCGTTCCTCCACATAGCCATGCAGCTTGGCGTAGCTTTTGCTCACGTTGGCCCACACGTTCACTGTTGGTTTGCGGATGAGTTGCAGCAGGCCCAGCGTCAGCAAGCCGTAAGCCAATCCCACCAGCCCAATGCGCCAATCTTCGCGGAATAGCAGCACCAAAATGCCGATGACCAGCACCGCATTGCCCAGCACCCGCACCAGCAGTTGGGAGAAGAACTCCGCCAGATTGCTCACGTCGCCGTCGATGCGCTCGATCAGTTCGCCGGGCGTTTGCAGCTTGTGGAAGCCCATGTCCAGCTTCATCGTGTGCGCCGCCAGATCGGCCCGCAGATTGTTGGTGGCAGCCCAGCCTAAATCTTCGCTCAGGTAAGTGGTCCACAGCTCCACCGCTTTTTGCACAACGGTGATGCCAAAAAAGAGCAGTCCCAGCAGAATCAGCAGGCGCGTAGCACTGCCACCCTGAGCCGCGTCTAAAAAGTCACGAAGCACCTGGGGGCCGTAAAGCTGCAAGCCAATGCTCACGGCTAGCAAGGCAAATAGAGCAAAGAGACGGGGGGTGAACGGCCGTAAATACTGCCGCATCAATTCCAATTTCGTCATACGTTAATCTCCTGGCCCCATGTACGGATCCCACAAATCATGTGCCAGCGCCACCGGATCACGCTCGACGCCCAGGCTAGCAAAGTAATCACAAACCCGGGTGATGTCCCGCTCTAGCAGCTCGTAAGCGTGCGGATTGTGTCGCGCTTCCACCATTTGTGGGAAATCGATCAGGTAGATGTCGCTGTCCCAGTACAAAATGTTGTAGGCTGAGAGGTCGCCATGTACCAGATGGTTGTCCAGCATCAGCGCCACGTTTTGCATGACGCGTTCAAACAGTGCTTCTGCTTCATCTTGCGGCAGGCGCACTTCGCTTAGTGTGGGGGCGGGGCCATACGCATCGCCGATGTACTGCATGAGGATGGTATTGCCCTGGTGCCCGATTGGTTTGGGGACGTTGGCACCCGCTTCAAAAAGCTGGGTTTGGGTGCGGTACTCGTTGCCGATCCACCATTGAATATCCACTTCCTTGCCAAAGCTGGTTTTCTTGCGCATAGCCAATTTCTCGCGCCGCCCCTTGAGCTGCTTGCCTTCGGCATCGCGCAGCGTGCGCCCTGCTTTGTAGATGGCATCGTTTTTCAGATGGCGCAGCATGCGCGGGCGATACAGTTTGGCAGCAATCAGCTCCAGGCCAGTGGCCGGATGCCCGGTGCAGGCGTAGACGTTGGCCTCTTTGCCACCTTTTACCAGCCGGGTCACATCCGTCACGATCTGATCGCGGTAAAACGGGCCGACGGATTCGATGACCCACTGCCGCTCGTGGTGACGCGGATCGAGCGCCTTGGCGTAGCTGGGCACCCAGGTCTGGATGCCGTCATCCATTTCCCGAATTTCGTGCATCACCTGGCGGGCGTCGTGATCTTTCTTCTTTTTGGGCCCAGAACGGCTGCGTCGGGCTTCCCGACTGTTGTCCCGGTATTGGTATTCTTCAAATTTTTCAAAAGCCTCAAACTTGTCCATTGGTATTATTTTTTGGCCGGTTTTTGAATGATCCGGCAAACATCCCAAGATTATTTAGACAGGGAGTGTGGCTTTTGGTTGGTTGATGAGGGTGAGGAGAGAAACAAAAAGCCACCGATCAGCGTTGTGTGATGGTGGCCGGGATCGTTGCGCAGAGGCAACAAAAAAGCCACAGGGTGTACACCTGTGGCCGCAAGATTATCCAGAAAAGCTAGCTTGGATTTTTAGCAGTAAGCAGGTGTACCCACACAACGTACGATTACGTTTCCGAAGATGTTGCTTTTCACTTTTGCCATCTGTGGGTACCTCCTTTAAGGATTGGTTAGAATATTTGCTACGGCGAACAGTCTACCATGCCTTTTTTGGCGCGTCAAGCGGAAAAATTTTGTGCTGAGAAGGTAAACGTGGGCAACGGCCGTTTTCCTGCACGCGCATTCATTTCCCCGGAAACTTCGGTGAACGGAGGCCGATGCTTGAGTAGTTTCCGGGGAAACTTCGCCAGCGGAACCTTTTGGCAGCGAAAACCGTTGCATAATTAGATGCAAAGTGGGGCATCTCCTTTTGCCCTGCCATATGGAGGAATTGGATGAAAGAGAAAATGAGTTTGATTTTGTTGTTGATTATTTTACTGGCGGCCTGCTCCCCTGGTGGAGCGGAACCAGAGCTGGTGGAAACGGCCGTTCCCACCACAGAACCCAACCCCGACGCAGCCGCTTTCGCTGAAAGCATGGGCATTAGCCAGGAAGAAGCCAACGCGCGCTTGGCCTTGCAAGACAGTATTGGCGAGCTGCAAGCAGATTTGCTAGCCAACGAATCGGATAGCTTTGCCGGTTTGTGGATTGAGCATGAGCCAGCGTACAAGGTTGTGGTGGCGTTTGCGGGTGTGGATGGGGAGGAAGTGATACGGCCGTATCTGCAAACCTATCCCCAATTAAGCGACGTGATCGAAATTCGCTCTGTCCTGTACACACTGGCGGAGCTGGAAGCCGCCCAGCGCGAAGCGTTTGACATTGTGGCCCATCTGGAGCCAATGTCTATCGCTGGTGGCGTGGACGTGATGGAAAATCGCGTGTTCATGACCGTGGGCAACCCGGAGCTGTTTTTGCAGGCGGTAGCCGATGCTGGTTACGAACTGCCGCCGATGGTTGCGGTGGAGCCAATCGATCCCGAGAATATTCCAGAGAGTAATGCGGGTGGGTTAGATGAATACACCGGGGCAGATGGTCAAGCGATCTACTTCCCACGCCAGGCCCCAGCCGTGGCGGGTATGGATGCATTGCTGGAAGGCACCCTCGTTCTGGATGACAATGGCTGCCTACGGGTGCAGCATGAAAGTGTGTCACTAGCTGAAGCACCCGTTGTCATCTGGCATTATGATTTTTCGCTGGAAATTGAAGGTGAAACGATTACGGTGCTGAATGGAAACGGTGAACCTGTGGGCCGCGTCGGCGAATGGTCACGCATGGGCGGCGGCGAAAGTAGTGCCATCGCTGAACCAGAGATGCCTGAGGCGTGCCCTGGACCCTACTGGATTTTGGGCAGCATCGAAACAATGGCCGAGCAAGCCATCCCCGACATTTACGTCCAGCCCGCTGGGAACGCCATTTACTATTTTCAATCTAGACCAGCAGCGGCGGACGATACGCTCAGCGGGGTTTTGGTTGTTGCCGATGGCTGTTTTCAGGTCGCTGGGTACACGGTTATTTGGCCGCCTGACGTTTGGCCAGATGAGGATGCCGATCCGCTGCAAATTGTTTACCGAAAAGATGATGTTGAGGCGCCGCTGTTTACGCTTGGGGATGAGGTAACGCTCCCCGGTGGCGAGAAAACGGCCGTAGATTACCGCTTCTTCGACAACAAAGTTGATTGCCCCGGCCCGTTCTGGGGCGTGGCGGCGCTTTTGCCCTCAGAATAAAAATGTAGCCGCGGATTCTTGCCGCGCAAGCCATTTCGGTGGCGCGGCAAGAATCCGCGGTTACGGGATTAGAGGAGTTGATCGACTAAAAAGCCGAGGATGTTGGTGTAGCCGCGCCGGACGAAGTTGGGCCAGCCATCTCCCGGCACCAGCGGCGGGAAGGCGGAGGCGCTGTCTTCGTTGAAGCGGTTGTTCATGCCCGTGCCGTCCCACAGAATATCGGCCGTGGGAATGCCCAAATCGCGCACAAACTGGTCGGCGTCATAGCCGTTGTTTTCGTAGATGTTGTCGCGCACCCAGTTGCCTTCTGGCAGCGGCCCGACGTCAATCTCGTTGATGTCAAACGCGCCGGTGCTGGTGAGGCTAAAGACGGCCACGCCCGTGGTTTTGTTGTTGCGGATTTGGTTGTTGTACACCTCCGCATTGTCCGTCGCTAGCAGCAGGATGCCCACGCCAGAGGGGGCAATCCCGGCAATGGCTCCGGGCGGGGCAAAGTTTTCGTGGTTGTTGTCCTCGACGATGTTGTCATACACAAGCGTGTTGGCGGAGGCTTTAGAGGTGAGCTGGGGCAGCAGCACGACGAAAATGCCGACGGTGTTGTTGTAGGCGTGGTTGTTGTAGATTTCGCCGCCGACGGTGTTTTCTAGCTCGATGCCCAGCACGTTGCCGTACACCACGCTATCCCGCACGATGACGTTTTCGCACTGCCCCGCGTACACGCCCGCATCATCTACGCCGGTGACTTCCACACGCTCAATCAGCACGTCGGTGCTGCGCACGGGGTAGACGCCGTAGGTGCCTACGTTTTCGGCAAAAATGTCGTGGAAATGCACGCCGGTGACGCCCTCTACCAGGACGCCGTTGTCGGTGTAGTTACGCACGTGTAGGTTGCCCACAGTGAAGTTGTTGCCGGAGGCGATGACGCCTTCGGTCAGCACGTTTTCGCCATCAAAAATGGGCCATTCGCCTGCCGCATTGGGGATGCCGCGCAGGGTGATGTCGTTGATGTCGATGACGACGCGTTCGTGGTAGATGCCGTAGGGCACTTCGATGATGTCACCGGGGCGGGCGCGATCCACGGCCGTTTGCACACTCTCCCCCTCTGCCACCACAATCGTCATCGGTTCGCGGTCGCCCAAATCAATGCCGCTGTCATCACCGACGTTGTGTGCGGCAACCTCGGCGCGGGCGGGATTTTCTGTGGGTTGGATGACGGGGAGGCCGGAGGGAACGGCCGTTGGCACATCAGGTAATCCACTCTCATCCGTCAACGCATACAGGAAGGCGACCAAATCGAGCCGTTCCTGGTCGGTGAGCTCAAAGCCCTGCACAAACACATCCACATTTTCCTGGCCGTGTACGCGCCCACCGCCGTCGGCGTAAAAGTCCACGACCTCTTCCAGCGTGGCCAGCGAACCGTTATGCATGTACGGCGCGGTTAGGGCGATGTTGCGCAGCGAGGGCACCTTGAACGCGCCTTCGGAACCATCTTCGGAGATGGCGGCGCGGCCCGGATCGTCGCTGGGCACACCGACGACGCGGAAGCTGTCGCTGGCGAAGGTGGGGGCGGTGTGGCACTCAAAGCAACGCGTTGCGCCGGAGCGGAACAGCGCCAGGCCGCGCCGCTGGCTGGGCGTGAGCGCGTCCACGTTGCCCGCCGCGTACTGGTCGAACGGGCTGTTGTTGGTAATTAAGGTGCGCTGGAACGCCGCCAGCGCATTTTCGATGTTTTCCAGCGTCACACCATCGTCGAAAGCGGCGTTGAACATCGTTTCATACTCGCCAATGGCGGTGACTTCGGCCACCAGGGCAGCGGTGTCACTCACGCCCATCTCGTCGGGATGGGTGAGGGGTACTTCAGATTGGGCTTCAAGGGAATCGAGACGGCCGTCCCAGAACAAATTCTGCGCATAGCCAACATTCCACAGGCCGGGCGTGTTGCGCGCCAGCTCATTGCCATTGGGGCCGATGGCCACAGTACGGCCGTCGGCAAAGCCCAAATCCGGTTGATGGCAGGTGGCGCAGGCGATGTCGTTGTTTTCAGACAAAATGGGGTCGAAGAAGAGTAGAGTGCCGAGTTCGGCTTTGGTATCGGTGGTGGGATTTACGGCCGTTTCGTTCAAGGCCGGAAACTCACGCTGTAAACCGGTGTACGATGGCTGCACGCTGCTGGCGCCGGCCCCATGCTCTTCACCAACGTCGGGGTCGGCCTCGGCCGGGATGGCGGCGGCCACCACAAAAACAATGAGCAGCAGGGCCAACAAAACGCCCACGATGCGGGCAATCCATTTTAGAACAGTGGACATGGGATTCTCCTCTTCAGTTGCTAGATGATTGTAGATAGTCGCAAGTTGGTGCGCATTTTACCAGCAACTGGCCAGATGCAACCAGCCCTATTTTAGCGTTTGGAGATAGGCCACAACGGCATCCAGCTCTTCGCCGGTGAGCTCTTTGCTCAGGTTGTTGGGCATCAGATTTTCGTAGCCTTGAACCAGGTACGCATCTGGCTGCATGACGGAGGTGAGCAGGTAGGTGTAGGCGTCTTGCCCTTCCACGCGGGTTTCGGCGCGGGTGGCGACGCCTGCCAATGAGGGGCCAACGATGATTGTGTCGGGGGAGGTGCTGTGGCAAGCGCCACAGACGCGGGAGAAAACTTGTTTGCCTGTTTGGGCTTGGGGGCTCAGCGTGGGCGTGGGCGGAGCTGCTTCTGTCCCGCCACCACAGGCAGCTAACAGGAGCAGGCAGAGCATGAAGAGCTGTTTTAGGTGAGCGGGCATTGGGTGGGGAAGGTAATTGAGTAATTGGTAATTAGGTGATTTGCACATCAATTACCCAATTACCTGATTACTGTAATTACGGGCCAAACATGTCCAGAACGGGGGCATAAGAACAGCGGCAGCCGTCTGGGTGGGAACAGCCTTCCAGCGGCAGTTCGGGGGCTTCATCGAATTCGTAGGCGCCTTCGGCGGCGCGGCAGGCGGGGCAGCAGTCCCGGTTGACCATGATGCGCACTTTGGTGGCCAGGCCATTTTTGATGTTTTCCAGCGCCTTTTTTTGTGTGGCGCGTTTGGTTGCTTCTGCGTCCATGAAAGTATCCTCGAAAAATGTGGGTCAGTTTTGCGAAATTGACCGACGAAATTTTATTGATGGTGGGCTGATTTTACGGGTAAGCTGTGAGGATGGCAAGGTGAAGTAAGAAGTGGGAGGTGGGGAGTAGGCGTGAAGGTACGGCCGTATCCTGCTAAAATTGCCGCTAATTGAATCTGAGCCATAAAAGGAGCCGTAAAAATGAATTTCTTGTACCTCAATTCAGACAAGATGGGCGAAGGTGACGCACAGTTGGGGCGCCAACTGCTGTTGGTGTTTTTGGAGAAGCTGGCGGATTCGGATGTGCCGGTGGATGCGGTAGGTTGTGTCAACAGCAGTGTTTTCCTCACGACGACGGCTGACAGTCCGGCATTAGAGAGCCTACGCAAGTTAGAAGCCCGGGGCGCGCGAATTGCTAGCTGCGGTACCTGCCTGGAGTATCTCCAGCGGCAGGAGATGCTGCAAATTGGCGAAGTGGGCAGCATGGAAGACACTGTACAGCTTATGGCTACGGCCGATCGGGTGATACGGCCGTGTTAAATGGCGCTAAAATTAGTTGCGGCATCAATATTTCTCTTTTATACTTTTGTATAGACAGTGTAAGTACAGGAGAATGATTATGGTGCGCAAAATTTTCAAAACAGGGAACAGCTTGGTCATTTCTTTGCCCAAAGACTCAATTGAGCAATTGGGTTTGCAGGAAGGCAGCGAGGTTTCTGTCACAGTTGAAGCTGAAGAGGGACGATTGATCATTGAGCCAAATCGGGCAGCAATTGCAGACATTGACCCAACTTTTGCCAAGCAGCTTGATGAATTCATTGAACAATACCGACCGGCGCTAGAAGCTTTGGCTAAATGACGCGCTATTTAACGCCGCAAGAGGTGCTGTTCATTCATGCGCGGTTGATTGCCACGACGGGAGGCGAACACGGCATTCGTGATTTGGGTTTGCTGGAATCGGCCGTAGCCAGGCCGCAAGCAACGTTTGATGGGGCGGATTTGTACCCGGATTTGTTTTTGAAAACGGCCGCTCTCATGGAATCTCTCAGCCAAAACCACCCATTTGTTGATGGCAACAAACGTACAGCAATTACAGCCGCTGCCATGTTTTTGCAGCTAAACGGCTTCAGGCTACAAATAACCAATGCAGAAATGGAGCGGTTTACAATGATGGTGGTGGGGGAACGGCCGTCTCTCAATGGAATAGCTGCTTGGTTTGAAATAAATTGTGAGAGTAGATGATCGCGGTTTAATAATCATTCTTATTGAAAAGGGTGATAGTATTCAACAAGAAAAATAATTGTGACCATAGCCACAAATATGAAAACGAAAATGAGAATGTACGCCACATACTTCAGCCAAGCCGACCACCCAACATTTAAGCGAATGTAGTCAATTGCAAGGGCTATTAAGCTTGGAAACAAAAGAAAAAGGCTAGTCCAAAATAGAGTTTGAAACCCACCAACCCATCCAATTGTTGTAATAAATGGTAAGGCTAATCCAGCCAAAAGTTTTATGATGTTTTTTGGTGGCCTGAAAGGTATGTCAATGGGCTTGGAATAATAAGATTGCAATTGATTTGGGTCTATCAGAGCCTGCAACAACTTAGCAACTTGTTCTGTTGTTTTATTTTGATAGTAGGGTCCAGTTTGCATTCGATATAAATCGAACGTGTTTAAAACCGTAAATTCTAATAAATTTTTTACCCCCAATTCGTTCTCATAAACAACTTTGCAATAGCGTTCTTTTGTGTTGAGTAGAGGATTTTTGAAATCTACCTTGACGATGTGTTTGTGAAGCACGCTCACCAGCTTTTCGCTTTTTTTGTTTCCGTAAACGTTTTCCCAACTGAAAATCTCAAGCTTTTCTGTTGTGATGAGAAGCTTATGCAGCTTACCTTGCGGAAGTTTGGGCTTTGCTTTGATTGGGGCGCGTACAAGAAAACCTTCAACCATAATATACTTCAGGAAATGAGGGCCGCCGGGGTGGCACGGCGGCGGGTGGCAATGAGACGGCCGCTTCCGATTTGCTCCACGTAATGGGTCATGCGTTCGCAGGTGGCAACGAGATCGTCGAAGGTGGGTTCGTCTAGCAGCAGGAGACGGCCGTCTACCACCGCGCGGACGCTGGCATGGTAGGGCGTGTCGGCAAAGAGGGCGTATTCGCCAAAATGCTCACCTGGCCCCAGCTTGCCAATGACCCGCTCTTCACCTTCTTCCGTTACAAATACCTCAACTTCGCCTTCGGCGACGATGTACAGGTAATTGCGGGGCTGGCCTTCCTGCACAAATTGCTCCCCGGCAGTGACGCGGCGCGGCTGGAGGCGGGCATCGACCGAGGCCAATTCCTGCGGGCTGAGGCTGCTGAAGAGCGGCATTTGGCGCAGCAAGCTGCGGGCTTGTGCGCCAGAGTTGACCTGCTGGGCCAACGTGGTGTCGGCGCGCAGCAGCGGGTCAAAGTTGTCTCGATCAATCACCAGGGCCGTAACTGGCGTGAGGGCGCGGTAGGTGAACTGATAATTGCCGCTGCCCGCGAGTGCGGCCGTGCCAAAATAGCCGCCCGGGGTTAGCGTCGCCATCTGCACACCATCGTGGAACATACCCACTTCGCCCTCTTCGATGAGGTAAAAGTAGCGTGCTTCTCGTCCAGCCGTGGCGATGGTGTGGTGGGGACGGGCTTTCCAGCGGTGCAGCACTTGCAGCAGTTGGTCTAGCCCTTCTTGATCAAAGCCAGCAAAAATATCTGCCTGGCGAATGAGTTCGCTGCGCCGGTCGCGGGCCCGAATAAAACCCTGAGCCAGCCGTGTGCCCCACTCCGTTTCGGAGAGGACATGACGAGCCAGCGTTTCGGCGTCTAGCCAGTCGAGGCTGTCGTAGGCAGCCTGCCCGGCTTTGCGGGTGAAGGGGGTGCCCGCCAAATCGTCGAGGCGATCGACGGCCAGCAGGAGCGCTTTTTGGGCGTGCTGGCCCAGCTCCAAAATGGTGGCGTCCGGATCGAGTGCGCCCAACGATGCCATTTGGCTTTGGATAGCGGCCAGCCGCCGTTGGCCGAAGATGGTTTCGTAGCTGGTGAACATGGCGTACATGAACTGGTTGTAGCTGTCAATCAGCCGCTGCCGTTCGCTAAAGATGCCCGGTTCGCTGGCGTCGCTGACTTCGGCGCGGGTGAATTGGGCCAGCGTGCCCAGCAGCAGGTAAAGCAGGGCGGCATACAGCCAGAGGGTGATGAGGGTAAAGTCGAGCTGCGGATAAAGTTGCAGCCAGGGCGTGACGAGAATGGCGAGAGTAAAGAGCATCCAGGGAAGGGCAAAGCGGGAGCGGGCAAAGTTGATGAGCAGGGGGGCCATCAGCGCCATGCCCAGGGTGGTGCCTAAACAGATGAGGGCGGTGGCCAGCCAACGGCCGTTTCCGGCCAATTCAGCAGCACCCAAAAAGTAGGTCATTCCCGTGTATGTGCCAATCCCCAGCAAGATAAAGAAGACCATCAGCAGGCGATCGCTGGCGGCGAGGAAGCCGGGATTGATGGTGAACCAGGACACGATCCCGGCGGCAAAAATCGCGCCCGCCGTGGCGATGAGGGCCAAATCGCGGCCCAAACTGCTGGGGCTGATCCAGGCGAGGGCGAGGGTGAGGGGAACGGCCGTTAACGCCCATAGCGCCCATTGAAAGCGCGAGCCGGGCAGCTGGCGGGCCACGCCAATTAGTGCTGCTGCCGTGCCCAAATGCAGCAGCCAGACAAAAATGCCCTGCCACAAGCTGGTTTGCACTGCATTTAATCGGTTGAGGAAGAAGTAGAGCAGCGGCGTGCCCACAACAAGCGGCAGGCCGAGCAGCAGGGCCAGTACGTCGGTGCGGGCCAGCAGCTGGCGTCGGGCCAGCCATTCTAGCCCGGCCTGAATGCGGCTCCAGCCGTACAGCCCCAGGTAGTAAAGAGCGGGCAGGATGAATACGGCCGTAATCGCCCCGACCGCCAATTTGCCCCACCATTGCCCGCTGGTCCACAAGTTCACAAAAAAGTCGCTGACGTACCCTTGCCAAAACGTGAGCGCCAGCCACAGGGCAAAAATGGAGTAGAGGAGTGCCAGGACGCCAAAAAGCAAGAAGATGCGTTCGGCGCGGTCGAGATCGTGCCAAAATTTGCTGGGAGAACCAGCCTGGCGCAGCTTGGGCCATGCTTCGTGACGCAAAAAATGAAAGGCGCGGTCACGCAAGCCGGGCATTTCCAGCCAATCCATCAGCATGAAATAGCCGTCTAGCTCCAGCAGGGGGTTGAGGTTGATTAAGACGCTGAGGTAAGCGAGAAAGCCAATTTGGAAGAAGAAGGTGACGATGAGGGATTGCTGCCAGGTGCTGTCGTAGGCGGTAACGGCCGTAATCAACACCCCAATCAGCCCGCCCAACATTAGCCCGGAATATGGTCCGGCCCAGGAAACCTTGATGCGATCCAGGCGGGATGACAGCCAGGTGTCGCGCGTGTCCACGAAGAAGGCAGGCAATCCCCAGTAAAGCAAAAAGCCGCCGCGATCCAGCTCGCGCCCGACGTGTTTGGTCATCAGGCCATGCGCCAACTCGTGCAGGCCAATCACAATCAGGTTGGCAACCAGCAAGGTGAGTACGCCCAGGCCGCTGCCGGTGATGTTGTAATCGCCTAAAAAGTAGTTGAGGCCAAAGAGAAATCCGCCCACGAGGACCAGCAGAAAAAGCAGCGTTTGGCCGATGGGCCAGAAAAGGGGTCTGAGCTGCCGGTAAAGCGGGGTGAAAAAATCATCCAGGCCAGAGGTGGCCAGTTCGGTGTAAAGGAAGCGCTGCATTAGCTTTTGGCCGCGACTGGCGGGGGCGCGGGCGGTCAGCTCTGCTTCGATTTGATCGTACACTTTGACGTTGGGGTCTTGCAGGAAACGGCCGTCTTTCAGTTCGTCAATCAGCGTAGTCAGGTGGCCGATGGGCAGCGTTTTGTATCGTTTGAGGCTGTAGAAGAGCAGGTCTTTGATGGATTTACGGCCGTTCATCTGCCACCACAGCGCGTAATCTTCTTCCCCCAGCCGCAGGTACGATTTGGTTTCGGGTTCCTTAATGACGTAGTACGTTTCGGTGGGCGATTGCAGGCGCGCCACGATGATGTGCGGGTTGCGCAGCGGCTTGTAGGCGGTGGGATTGGTGGCCTCATCGAGCGCCTGCCAAAAATCGTTGCCGGATGACATAACGCAAGTTTAGCATGTCTAAAGAGTCTGGTGAAGGGGCAGTTGCGTGAAGAAAGTTGGGTATAATCAACATGGTGTAGGCGAGAGCAGTGGGGAATCGGCTTTGTTTGGCACCTCGCTCTACCAATACTGTAAGCAAAAGATCGGCAGATTTACCAGATTTTTCTCTGCACTTCCCACATCCTCTGCGGTTAAATTGCTACGAAGGAGAAAATCAGATGGGATTCTTGAAAAAATTATTTGGTGGCGGCGAGCCAAAAAAGTATGTGGATAAACAGGGCATCTACTTTTATGTGGTGTGTGATAACTGCGGTACGCGCGTGCGTGTGCGTGCTGATAAGCAGCACGATTTGCAAAACACGGGCAGCGGTTATGAATGGCACAAAACCATCGTAGACAGCCGCTGTTTCCGGCGTATTCACACGGTGGTGCAGCTAGATGCCAATCACCAGATGACAAGCCACGAAATTACAGGCGGCCGTTTTATAACCGAAGAAGAATATGTCGCGGCCGAAGAAGCAGACAAACAGGCCAAGCTGGAAGCTGAATCAGATTCAGAGGAAGCCGCATGATTTACCTGGCGATGCTGCTGGCCTTTTTGGCGGACCGGCTGACAAAATGGTGGGCGGCTGACTATCTGACTGAACATGGCCTGACCCGCGTTAATGAGTGGCTGACCTTTCGGACTGCTTACAATCGCGGCATCTCGTTTGGCATGTTTCAGGGCATTGGTCCGGCTGTGGGTTGGATAACCTTGCTGTTTTTGCTGGGGTTGTTTATCTACCAGATGCATCTGCCTAAACAGGCGTGGCTGCTGCGTTTGGGGTTGGCTGTTCTCATCGGTGGGGCGATGGGGAATTTGGTTGATCGCATTTTTGTGGGCGAGGTGCTGGACTTTATCCAAACGCCGCTGCGCCAGGGCATTTTTAATGTGGCCGATATGATGATTCATCTGGGCATGATTCTGGTGTTTTTGGGGGTTTGGCAGCAGGAGCGCAGGGAAAAGCAGCAGAGAAGAGAAACGGCCGATCCGGCCTGATCATTGAGCCAAGGGGGCTGTTAGCCGCAAAACGCGCGTCAATGCTTCTACCCGCACGGGTTTGCTGAGGTAATCATCCATGCCAGCGGCCAGGCATGTTTCCCGATCACCTACCAGGGCATTGGCCGTCACCGCGACAATTTTGGGCTGCTGGCTGGGAAGCCATTCCCGCCGAATTTTTTCAGTTGCTTGCAGACCATCCATAACGGGCATTTGTATATCCATCAGGATCAAATCATAGGATTGACGGGCCAATGCTTGTACGGCTTCACGCCCGTTGCCCGCCAGATCGGCCGTATAGCCGAGGCGCTGTAACATTTGCAGGGCAACTTTTTGGTTAACGGTGTTGTCTTCAACCAGCAGAATGCGTAGGGGGTGGGTGATGCCCAGCGTTTTGTCGAACAGGTGATGAGTGGGTTGGGTATGTTTACGGCCGTTCTCCCCGTTTTGTAGCAGCATGGTGTAAATTTCCTGGTATAGATCTTGCAAATGGTACGGCCGATTAAGGTAGTTACAGTTGTCTAAAAATGGGATAATGCTGCCCTGTTGTCCTAACGGGGTGAGGAGCAAAATGGGGAGATCCGGAACGGCCGTGTGAATCCGATCAATTGTGGCATTAAGGTCTTCACTCATCAGGGTCGCGTCTATGATGAGTAAATCACTTGGGTGGCCTGTTTCCAGAGTCGTGAGCATTTCTTGAGCGGTGTTGGCGCAGGCTACGGTGCTGCCCCACTGGCTTAACTGCTGGCTAAGCACAATGCGGCTGGTAAGATTCGGATGCCCAATGAAAATATTTTTGCCGACAAATGGCTGCACCGGTGTTTTAGTAGCGGCCAGCGCTGAGTTTAACGCGTTCGTTTGTATGGTGAAATGGAAGGTGCTCCCTTGCTCTGGTTTGCTCTCTGCCCAAATTTTGCCGCCCATCAAACTAACCAATTGCTTGCTAATGGCCAGACCAAGGCCAGTTCCCCCAAATTGTCGCGTCGTTGAGGAATCTGCTTGACGAAATGCTTCAAACAGACCATCAATTCTATTCGCAGGAATACCAATGCCCGTATCGTGCACCGCAAAATGGAAAAGATACCCGGTTTCAGTTTCGTCGGCTCCAACCCATACATTAATCTCGCCGTGAAGCGTAAACTTGACCGCATTATTGAGTAGGTTTAGCAAGATTTGGCGCAGGCGAGTGACGTCGCTTTGGATGAACGTGGGCACATCTGGCTCAATATAGGTGTTCAGGTAAAGGTTCTTGTCGTTGATCTGGGCTGAGATCAAATCAATGGCTTCCTCAATGCAATCCCGCAAGATAAATGGCTGATCTTCCAGTTCCAATTTGCCAGAATCAATTTTTGAGAAATCGAGTATGTCATTGATGACGGCCAGAAGTCCATTGCTGCTCGATCGGGCCGTTTGCACATAATCTTCCTGTTCTTTGGAGAGGGGTGTGTCTAGCAGCAAGCTGGTCATGCCGATGACGGCGTTGAGCGGGGTGCGGATTTCGTGGCTCATGCTGGCCAAAAATTCAGATTTTGCCTGGGCGGCTTCTTCGGCCGCCACTTTGGCTGCTTGCAGCTCTTTCTCAAACTGCTTGCGCTGGGTAATGTCGTTGGCTACGCAGACGATGATGGGTTCGTTGTTGTTGGCGGGGTCTTGAATGATGCTGGTGGAAACGGCCGTACAAATTAACTGCCCATCTTTGGCAATAAACTGCATCTCCTCATCCCTGAGAGCAAATAGGGGCGAGTCAAGGGATGTCGGTGGTTGCCACATTGGTCGATGGCTTGGGGCCAGAACAATTTGCAGCGGTTGGCCTAAAAGCGTTTCTTCTGTATACCCTAACAAATGATGGACCGCTTCGTTGATCTTTTCGATGCGTGTGTCTGGGGTGATGACAAATAACATATCCTGCATAGAAGCAATAATATTGTCCAGATATGTTTTGGAGACCGTGGTGCGACGCAGCGATTGCAGCGCATCATTGAGCAGAAAATAACCTTTGTCAATGCTGCCGATGGCCGAATGTAGGAGAAACCCGGCCACTGAGACAGTAATCATCAGCATGGCAAAATCGGTTGCCACCAGAGGCACTTGCTGGCCTGTGGCAATGAGGCCCACGTATTCCAGATGAAACAGAACCGTAATGGTCAACAGCGCTAAAAGAAGCGTTTGTTTTAGGGCTACGGTTCCCACCAACAGGCCAGCGATGATAAGCAGCAAAATAAAAGCGGCGCCGTTGATACCCCGCACGCCGCCATACAAACAGGCATTCACGATCAAGCCCTGATATAGATTGAGCAAAATAATATAGCTGGCGAGCTTTAGATTTTTTTTGTAAAGCAACCAGAAGGAGGTGCTGCTGAGGATGAGTACAAAGATGAAAATGACTAGAGATTGCTTCCACTCGTGGGGAATGAGGTAGGCAAATACGCTGCAAATAACAAAAGTGCTGGTCAGAAAAATAAAGTTCATGGACCAGATTAATTGCGCGATGCGTGTCTTGTCAGGATCAGAAAACGTCGGTTTGCTAAAAATAGCTCGTAAAATTTGCAGCATTTGGTTTTATGCCGATTCGGCAACACGATTACAAAATATTTGTTTGTAATTTGTTTTGGAGCAGTGATGTGTCTTCGATTAACAAATATCAACAGCAGCAACTATAACTATATTGAGAGTCGCTGCTGTTGATATTAGAGGATCAGCATATGCTGCGATATAGGCTAATCTCACTAGGCAAAAAGGGAGGGGTGAGTTGGCTCAAATTCTAGGGCACAATGATTTCCGGCTGCCACTGGAAGTTCTGCGGATTTTGGCCGAATACGGCCGATATCTCATACAAAAACTCTCCATCCGTTGGCGCATAAAACAGCTTGGGCTGGTTGGGGTAAGATGTTTGCGTGAGGAACGCACCGCTGCCGTCTTTGGCCCACAGCGCCTGCATTTGGGCAAACCCTTCTGCCAGAACGGGAAGGCTGTTCACCCGCTCCGGGGCTTCTGCCAAAGACGTAAGCTGGTAGGTGCCAATTTGGTCACGTACGGCCGTTGGTGTGTTGGGAGTAGGAGGGGCATCCAGGGCAAAGGCGAAACGGCCGTCTTCCAGATAGGTACCA
The DNA here is from genome assembly GCA_020634565.1 of Ardenticatenaceae bacterium. Classification (GTDB taxonomy): domain Bacteria; phylum Chloroflexota; class Anaerolineae; order Promineifilales; family Promineifilaceae; genus Leptofilum. The sequence goes on along the minus strand of JACKBN010000013.1, from coordinate 73,373 downwards.
CCCATAACGCCCATCATCTCGTCACTCAGCTGAGCCGATTCCTCTAAAACAAGCTTGCCACTGCCCAGGTCAAAACGCCACAATTCCACCAGCGGCGTAAAGTTGTTATCATTTTCTTCTGTTTGCCAGACGAGCACGCGGTCGTCAGGCATCCAGCTGACCTGGGGAGGAAAAACTTCGGCATAGATGAAAGAATTAGGTACCTCTATCAAGCTGCCGGTGGGGATGTCCAAGATGGCGTTAGACGCGCCTTCCCAACGGCCGTGCAAAAGCATCAGGTAACGGCCGTTGCTGGCCCATGCCTGTGGCCAATACACAGACACCTGGCCCACGTCCGACATCTCCCTCTCGAAAGGCGTGTTCTCAAACAGCATTTCGGGTTCGTCGGCGGCGATGTTGTACAGCCAGAGCGCTTCATCATCACCAAAAGCAACCAGGTTGTTTTCGATGTGCCATTTGGGGTTGCGGCAGTAAGTTTGGCAGCTGTGCACCTGGCGCAGGTTGGCCGGATTGCCGCCGCCTGTTTCCAGGATGTACAGATTGGTAGCTGGCAAGTCAACACTGGTGGCATCAGGAATGCCGTTCAGGCCAGAACCGATAAACGCTAGCTGCTGTGCATTTGGGGATAAATCGTAGCCAAGGAGATTGTCTATCTGAGGCACCAACGTCCATACTTCGCCGCTGATCATGTCTACAAACAGCAGTTCGTAGCTGTATTCTGTCGGCGCGTTTTGCACGTCTGGTGCGTTGGCGGCGTTCAGCACGCGAGCCACAACGGCCCGTTTGCCGTCGGCGCTCATCACGTAGCTGGCTATGCTCCCCGCTGCAATGATTTCCTGGCTTTCCGGTGCCAGATTGACCCCGTTGGTCCCGGCAACAATTGTTTCAATTTGGCCAGTGGCGTGATTCCACTGTTTGAAGGAGCCATCGGCAATAAAAAGCAGATCGCGGCTGGTGGCAGGCAACGGCTGACTGTTGATAACCTGAACGGGCGGGTCGGTAACGGCCGTTACCACAATTTCAGGCGTTGGGGTTTCAGTCGGAACCAGGGTCGGTGTGGGCTCAACGGCCGTTTCCTCTGGTAAATCGGTGGCCAGGGGCGTGGCGACCGGGGGATTGCTATCGGTGTTGGCTTCGTCGGAGCCAGCAGCGGGTGGCGGTGGAATTGGGGTTGGCTCGTTAAGCAGTTCCCCAGCGCAGGCCGTTAGCCAGGCCAGCGACAAAAGCAAAAATAAAGCAATGATACGTTTGTGGTGCATGTGTGTCTCCAGATAAATGAACAAAATTTGTAAGGCTACCGTAACAGGAAAACGGCCGTTTTTCATGACGTCCACCCCATGCCTCTCCCACGAAAAGTATAGATCGCTTTAGGATCGCTGACGTGATATGCTAAAAAATATCTTAGATGGCATACCGCCGAGGAAAACCCATGAAACGATTACTCTCCCTGTTTGGCTTGTTAGCACTGTTTGGCTGGCTGCTGGTTTCTGTTCCCTATGCTGCTGCGCAGCCTGCCCTGGATTACGAACGGTATGATGTGAATATTACCATTTTGCCAGACGGCCGTTTCACCGTGCAGGAAATTCAGCAAATCAGGTTTGGTGGCGAGTTCACCCAGGGCTTCGCCGAAATCCCCCTCGATTACACCAATGGCATCCAGGTGACGAGTGTGACCGGCGGGCCTTCTCTGGAGGAACAGGTGCAATATTTGCCCGGGCGCGGTGCTGCCCAAACCTTTACCCAATCCACAGAAGGGAATTCCCTCTACGTGGATTGGGAATTTGCCCCCACCAGCGCTGGTGACGTCATGGTTTTTGTGCTGGACTACACGGTTGAAGGTGGTTTGTGGGTTTACCCCGAGGCGGCCCGGCTGGAGTGGCGCGCCATCCCGGCTGACCGCAGTGGCCTACCCGTGCCAGAAAGCCGGGTCAGCGTCACGCTGCCGCAGTCTGTGCCCGCCGCTGCCCTCACGCCCGATGCGTTTGGCCCCGATTTTGCCGTGCAAATTGTGGAAGAGAAGGCCAGCACGACCGTCATTTATGAAGCCAATGAACCCATTGCCGATGGTACGCGGTTCCAGGTGCTGCTCGACTTTCCGCCAGAGTTGGTAACGGCCGTTACCCAGCAGTGGCAAATCGACGCGGACAGCGCTGCGTTAGATTACAGTATCGACCAAATTGAAATGCAAATTGAAATGCAGCCGGACGGCACGTTTTCGGTTGTGGAAACCCAGCAGGTCACCGTGCATGAAGGCATTTTGTACAATGGATTTCGCCAACTCAGCCTGCTGTTTGCCGATGGTATCGACATTAGCAGCGTCCGTGAGGGTGATTTGGCCCTGACTCAAGCTGACTTGGGCAGCAATTGTGTGGATTGTTACACGGTGGAAACAAAAGCACCGTTCAGTTGGTGGGCCAGCTACAGTCCCACCTATGACGAAGTGCGTATCAATGAAGAGGCGGCTGGCGAATTGGCCCTCAACTGGTTTGTATTGCCGTTGGTGGCAGGTGAAAGCACGCAGTTTACCCTGGAATACACCGTGACGGGGGCCGTGCTCCCCTCGGAAACAGACCAGCAGCTTACCTGGACGGCCGTTTCCAACTACGACGTGCCCATTGAAAACGTGCAGGTTACCTGGCGGCTGCCCAACGGGCTGGGCCTGGAAGATGTGGCGTTTGCTGGCGGCGATGTCTCGCGCGGGGTAGAGGGGGCCATCGTTGTGACCAATGCTGAGCCAATTGCCCCCAACACGCCCTGGCAAATTGAGCTGACTTTGCCGCTAGATGCCACCAGCGCCGCTGTGCCGGCCTGGCAGGAGAAAATTGAGGCTGAGGTGGCGGAAGGTGTGGCGTATCAGGAACGGCAGGCCCGTATTGATTTGGCCTGGTTGGTGGGCAAGATTTTAATGGGCATTACGGCCGTTCTGGGCGGGCTGACCTACTGGTATTTGCGTGGCAGCCGCCGCCTGCGCGAAGCACAGGGCAATTACCGCACCGAGCTACCTTCGGACCTGCCGCCCGGTGTGGTGAACTTCCTCGTGGAGGGCAAAATGACGGCGCGGGGCATTACAGCCTCTGTGCTGCATCTGGCCGATTTGGGTTTACTGCAATTGCATCTGGGTGAACCGCTGACGGTAACGGCCGTACGCCACGAGCCATTGCCCACCAACGCAAAAATAATAACGCCAGCCGGTGAAAAGATAACGGTTTCCCGCTTTTTGTCGCAATTATTTAACCATCTTTTGCCGCTGCTGCCGGCTGGTAAAAGTGTGCCCTTGCCCAACTTGCTGCTGACGTTGCCCAACGAGTTGCCCCAGTTAACGAAAACGATGGGTGAGGAGATGGTGGGGTATTTTTACGGCCGTTCTAAGGGCCTGAGTAAATACAGCAATGCCGTCAGCTTCATCACCATGATTGCCATTTTTGCGGCGCTGGCCTACATCTTCATGACAGATCTGGATGCGCGTTGGGGCGTACCCATTCCGGTTTTCATGGTCGGCGGCATGATGCTTTGGCTGTTTATAAATATTCGTGGGTCGCGCCCGGCCCGTCCACTGACAGAGCAAGCCAGCAAAGAGGTACAAAAGTGGCAGGGCTTCAAGCTATACCTGAGTGAAATTCAAAAGTTTGGCAATTTGGCTGAAGCACAAGAGATTTTGGACCATTATTTTGCCTATGCGGTTGCTTTGGGCGTGGATGATCGGTTGCTGACTCAGATTGAGCAGTTGGGTGGCGCCATGCCGGGCTGGTTGGCCGCCGGGCGCCCAGCGCAGCCCCAAACTTGGCAGCAGCGTACCTGGCTGGAACGTTGGCAGCGCCAGATGCGGCGTGGTTCCTGGCGGCCTGCGCCATCCGGGCCAACGACCGCGGGCCATTTGCCTTCCGCCCTGCCGCTGCCTGGCTCTGGAGACGGCCGTCCCGCGCTGGAAAAAATCTCCGACAGTTTGGCCGGTGGTCTGGAGCGCAGCAGCGATAGTTTGGCCCAAATGTTGAATACGGCCGTTGGCGGCAAATCTGGCGACGGGCCCGACATTGTGCTCAATGCCGCCGGGCAAAGCGTTAAGCTTGACTGGGATGGCGACCAAACCGTAGACCGCATGATGAACGACATCATGCGCAAGGCCCAGACGATTAAACCACCACGACCCGCTTCGGGCGGGGGAAGCGGCGGTTACCGGGGTGGCTCACGCAGTAGCTTTGGCCGCAGTTCCAGCTCCAGCCGGTCGCGCAGCTCCAGTTCGCGCCGCAGTGGGGGTGGCGGCAGCCGCGGCTTCCGGTAAACTGTGGTGAATGAGCAACGGCGTATGCCGGGAAACTGTTGGAGGAAACGATGAGCGAAGCCAAGCTTTTTCAAGATTCAAACTATTTGCAAAAGAACCAGTACCGGGACAGCAGCAATCTGGATGCGCGGGCGGCGCTGCACCGGAAATTTAGCACGGCCGTTACCGATTGGCAGCCGTGGGTGTTTGATTTGCTCAAATTAGAGTCGGGGATGCGCGTGCTGGAATGCGGCTGTGGTCCTGGCTGGCTGTGGCGGCAAAACGTCGATCGCATTCCCGTAGGTTGCCATATCACCCTCACCGACCTCTCGGCGGGCATGGTGGCAGAGGCGGAAGCGGCGTTGGGCAGTAGCACGCACCGCTTTGATTTTCAGACGGCTAACATTCAGGCGCTGGATTTTCCCGATGACACGTTTGATCTGGTGGTGGCTAACCACATGCTGTACCACGTACCGGATTTGCCCCAGGCTCTGTCAGAAATTCAGAGGGTATTGAAGGCAAACGGCCGTTTCATCGCCGCAACCAATGGTAACAACCACATGAAGGAACTGCCGCTGCTGGTGCCGGAGGAAATTCGGCAAGCAACCACTTCCTTCCGCGTGCGGGGTGAGGGGGAAGCTTTGGCGTTTCGGCTGGAAAACGGCCGTTCCCTCCTAGAACCGTACTTCAATCAAGTTGATCTGCATTTGTACGACGATGGCCTGTACATCACAGAAGTAGAACCGCTGCTGGCCTACGCTTTTTCCATGATTAAGCCAGACGAGGATGTGCCGGAAACGGCCGTTGCCCAACTGCGGCAAGCATGGCAAGCGAAAATTGAGGCAGAAGGCGGTATCCACATCAGCAAAGATTCCGGCGTTTTTGTAGCTTCCAATTAGATTAGACATTTTCCCGGAAACTGTGCTTGAGGAGAATTTGGGCGATAAAGTTTCCGGGAAAATCTGAAATTTAGCTGCTAGGTGAAGCTGTCCAGGCTAAATGCCTGCCGGAAGCCAGCTTCTCGTTTCGGGTTCAGGAAGAGGGTGAGCCAGACCACCATGCCGTGCCGTTCATCCACCGCCATGCCCGTCACGACAAACCCCGCTTTGAGCTTGGCAATGAGCACCGGGCGATTGGTGCCCATGTGGTTGCTGGTGACTCTTTCAATCCCCAACTCTTGAAGATAAGGTAACAGCTTTTTGAGGAAGCTAGAATAAATGCCCTGGCGATGGTAGGCTGGCAAAATGCCGCTCCATTCCATGAAAAAAGTGATTCCGTCAGTTAATTTGCCCACCGAGAAGCCAATCGGTTCATCGTTGGCATTATAGAAAGCAAAGTATTCGTAAGGAATCTGCCGCGACAATATTCTGGCTGGTGCGTCGGGGGCGATCGGTTGGACGTAAAGGCCCAAATCGGTCTGGGATGTGAAGATTTGGTCGCTGATTTGGCCAGTGACCTCGAAAAAAGTTTCGCGGGAAATGGCGCGTACCGTGATCTCCTGGTTCAGTTCAGCCGGAAAATAGGTGCTGCGAATCTGATCTATCATTTTTTCTCCTAGGTGCCTTCGTTTTGGCCATCATAACCTAAAATGATGTTCGAGAAACCAATCTTTGGATCGATTTTGGGATCTCGTTAAAATGTTCTCTATCGCTGAGCAAGGATTAATTAAAATGAGCCTGAATCCAACTGAACGTTTTTCTAATCGCGTAGCTAATTATGTAAAGTATAGACCGTCGTACCCAACGGCCGTTCTGACCTGCCTGCAAGATGAATGTGGGCTGAATGAAACGGCCGTTGTCGCCGATATTGGTTCCGGTACAGGTATTTTGGCCAGGTTGTTTTTGCAACATGGCAATCAAGTGATCGGCATCGAGCCAAACAAGGAGATGCGTGAAGCTGGGGAAGCGTATCTGGCTGAATTTCCCAACTTTAGCAGCGTTAACGGCACGGCGGAAGCCACCCCGCTGCCCGACAACGCCGTTGATTTTGTGACGGCGGGGCAGGCGGCCCACTGGTTTGATCGGGAAAAATCGCTGCCGGAGCTGCGCCGCATTTTGCGTCCCGGTGGCACCATCGCCTTTGTTTGGAACACGATGGCTTTTGACGATTCGCCGTTTATGCAGGGATATGAGCAAATTACGCTGCGCTACTTTGAAGGCAAACCGAGCCGCAAAAACGAGATGCGCGGCAATGTGGTGGCCTTCTTGGGCGAAGGAACGCAGGTGCGTCATTTTACCTATGAGCAGCAGTTTGATTTGGCAGGCATTAGCGGTCGGCTGCTGTCTACCTCCTACGCGCCGCTGGCGGACGACCCCCGACACGAGCCGATGCTGCGTGACCTGGCTACTTTGTTTGCGGCGAATGAAGAAGACGGCCGTATTCGCTTCCTCTACACCACTGAACTGTATTTTCGCCAGTTTGCCTAGATGTGTGCCGCCTCACTTTCCATGACAATCTATTAGCTTGTCTAATGATAGCCATCACTATCTGCTAGCATTTCCTGCGCTAACCACACAATTTCTTTACAACTTTTCACTATCATGAGCACAGTTAACAAAAACTTTATTCGGGTTTCACAATTACCCGATGAAATGGTATAGGAGAACTGCAATGAAACGCTCAATGATAGTTGGTCTCGCGGTTGTGGCCCTTTTAGGAATGGTCACCGTGATCGCTTTGGCCAGTAACGCAAATATTACCAACGCTCTCGATGAGACCAATCCGGTTGAATCGGTGGTAAATGAAGAACTGAATGTAGAAACGGCCGTTACCCAAGAGCAGCCAGCCGTGCCCAGCGGACAAAATTTTGTCGATGAAGATGGCGACGGCGTCTGCGACACCTGCGGCAACGTACCCGGCAGCGGCACAGGCAACCAGAACGGCAACGGGGCTGGTGCTGCAGGCAGCAACTTTGTCGATGAAGATGGCGACGGCGTCTGCGACACCTGCGGCAACGTACCCGGCAGCGGCACGGGCAACCAGAACGGCAACGGGGCTGGTGCTGCGGGCAGCAACTTTGTTGATGAAGACGGTGACGGCGTCTGCGACACGTGCGGCAACGTACCTGGAACCGGCACGGGCAACCAGAACGGCAACGGTGCTGGTGCTGCAGGCAGTAACTTTGTTGATGAAGATGGCGACGGCATCTGTGACACCTGTGGCAACGTCCCCGGTAGCGGCATGGGCAGCCAGCATGGCAATGGCGCCATGGGTAGCAACTTTGTCGATGAAGATGGCGACGGCGTTTGCGACACCTGCGGCAACGTCCCCGGAACCGGCGCTGGCAGCAACTTTGTAGACCTGGACGGCGACGGTGTTTGCGACACCTGCGGCACAGCTCCCGCTGATGGCACTGGCAGCCAAAACGGCCAGCAAGGCGGGCAAGGCGGCCAGGGTGGCCAAGGCCGTGGCGGTCGCTGGAATAACTAAGAATCTATCCGAAAAAGCCACAGAGGAAAAAGAGAAATATGAGAAATGAACCTTCGCCTCAAAATTCTCTGTGCTCTCTGTGGCTAATATTCGGACATGTACTAACCTAATTTTTATTTCCTCACACTAGAACCACGTTTGTTAGGGGAGCGACTAAAAATCGCTCCCCTTTTAATTTGCCTGTAGCCGGAACCCTTTAATGACCCTGTAATGTCACCGTGCGGGAACTTTGTTATACTGTACCAAACCGCTGAATTTTGTGATGAGGTGCAGCATGGATTCCTTCGATACGCTTTTGTACGACGGCCGTATTGGCCGCATTGCCCGTTTTTGTTGCCCACCCTGGCATCCCCATTTTGCCGACACCGGCCCCATTCACGGCACCCTCATCGTTTTTCCCCGCACCAGCGTCACCATTACCCACGCGGGTCAGCAGCCCATCATTGGCGATCCCAACGTGGTGATGTTTTATAACCAGGGGCAGCGTTATTGGCGCGGGAAACTGTCGGAGCAGGGGGACATTTGCGACTGGTTTGCCTTTGCGCCCCAGTTGGTCATTGAAGCGTTACGCCCGGTGGACCCGCGCGTGGACGATCGGTGGGAACGGCCGTTTGTTTTTAGCCACGGTCCCAGCACCAGCAAGCTGTATTTGCAGCAGCGGCTGCTGGTAGACGCGCTCAGCGGGCCACATCCGCCCGATTTGCTTACGCTGGAAGAGAAGATGCTGGCGATTTTGCAGCATGCTGTGCAGATTCGGTACCAACAGAAACGGCCGTTTGCCCCCAAATCATCCTCTACCCACCAAAGCCACAAGGAGCTGGTTGCCGGGGCCAAAGCGATTTTGGCCACGCGCTACGCCGAATCGCTGTCGTTGGAAATGCTGGCTGAAGCGCTTTTTACCTCCCCGTACCACCTGTGCCGAGTCTTCCGGCAAGAAACGGGCCTCACCATTCACAACTACCTCAACCAGATGCGGCTGCGGGCTTCATTGGAACCCGTTGCTGCCAAAGAAACCTCTCTGACTGAGCTGAGTTTGGCGCTGGGCTTTGCCAACCCCAGCCACTTTTCGGCCTCGTTTCGCCGTGCTTTTGGCGTGCCGCCCTCGCATTTGCGTCAGAAACCCTCCACCGCCATCCTGCAAAAAATGAGCAAGATTTTGACAGTTTGATTTTGGCGCATTGCGTATCCTCATCGTGGTAAACATTTTTTCATACCCAATGGAGGATACACAATGACAAGAAAACGATTCTTAACAACTGGCATGATTGGTGCCATTTTGCTGCTGTTTTTGGCTGTGGCCTGGAGTGCGGGAGCCAACGGCCGTATTGCTGAACCCGATGCCAATGTGCTGTACCAGCTAGATGGCGAACAAATTGGGGACGCCTACGGCTGGATCGCCATGGATTTGAATGACATCACGGGTGACGGCGTGCACGATTTGCTCACCACCGCCCCCTTCTTTGCCGATGCCAATGGCACGCCCGTGGGCAAAGTGTACATTTACAACGGCGCTGACGGCAGCCTGCTGCACACCATTACCGGGTCGGGCACGGCGCTGTTAGGCTACAGTGCCAATACCGCCGGGGACGTGAATGCCGACGGCGTGCCGGATTACATTGTGGGCGCGCTGCTGGGCAGCTACGCGGAAGTGTATTCCGGTGCAGATCATAGCTTGCTGCTTCGCTTGGATGGTAATGCGGGCGAACGGTTTGGTTCGGCCGTAGCTGGCGCGGGGGATGTGAACGGTGACGGCCATGCAGATTTGGTCATCGGGGCCGCCTTTGGCAATGCGGACAATTCTGGCCGTGCGCATCTGTTTTCTGGTGCCGATGGCACTTTGCTGTGGCAGCATGAAGGGCCATCGGCCGGGGCGCAGTTGGGCAGCGGCACCGGGCCAGTGGGCGATGTGAACGGCGACGGTGTGCCCGATCAGGTGATGAGCGCGATGAATGCCGGGCCGTTTGGCGGTGGCGAAGCGTATGTGTTCTCTGGTGCAGATGGCAGCATCGTGTACACGCTCACGCCCAAAGTGCCAGAAGATGCCTCGGTATTTGGCCAATTCTTCGCTTCTGGCGCGGGTGATTATGACGCTGACGGCGTGCCCGATATTTTCATCGGCGATTACAATGCTACCGTGGATGGCGTGGCCGGTACGGGGAATGCGTTCATCTTCTCTGGCGCAGACGGCCGTCGCCTGGCGACCTTCAACGGTCGGGAACCGGGCGCTGGTTTTGGTCCCGGTCGGGCTGTGGCCGACTTCACCGGTGATGGCTACGGCGACCTGGTGATGGGCGCCTGGACGTCCAGTGCCGGTTCACCGGCTGGCGGGCAATTGCTCATTATCTCTGGCAACGGGCCGCAGGCGGCACAAGTGGTGCAAACCATCACTGGCAGCATCGCTGGCGACAATTTGGGCGTCGATGCCCTGCCGCTGGGAGATGTGAATGGTGACGGGCTGATGGACTTTGTGGGAACTGCCGTTGGTAACAATTTCAACGGCACCGACGTAGGCCACATCTTTGTGGTGGCTGGCGGCCCCAACCAACCCGTCCGCACCCCGTAAAATTAAAAAATTAACCGCCAAGAGCGCGGAGGACGCGGAGGTTTTCTCCTTGTTCTCCGCGTTCATCTGCGTCTGATTAGCCGAAGGCCCAGCGTAGAAAGTGGGGGAAAAGCTGGGACCATGTGTCGTAATTGTGTCGTCCGCCGGGAACCTCGACGTACACAACCTCTTCTTCGGGCGTGAAGCCCAACACCTTTAGCTCCGCAATTAGCTCCAACGTATCTTGAATCGCATCAATGACACCGTTGCCGTCCCGGTCGCTGGCTTCGTCCTGGGTAGCCGCTTCAAACCAGAAGCGCAGATTGGGCTTTACGGCCGTTTGCCGCACCATCGCGTGAGCAATGAGCTGGTTTGGCGGCATCCGCGTTTCGTCCTCTGCGGCACGCCACCAGAAGGAGCCAGACATGATGCCCACAATGCCAAATTTACCGGGGTGGTTCCAGGCGATGTCAAAGGCGGATAAGCCGCCGAGCGAGACGCCAAAAATGCCGATGTCGGCAGGATTGGGGCTGGTGCGGAACTGCTGCTTGATGGTGGGCATGAGTTCGGTGGTGAGGAAACGGCCGTATGCGGCTGCTTTGGTGCCTAAATTTTGGGCGTTGGGGCAAACGGCCGTTCCGTACTCCTGCAAGCGGTCGGGGTTAGTGGGTACGGCCACCACGATGATGGGCGGAATGTGCCGCCTTTGGAACAACGTAGCCAGCGTCTCGCGCAGGTGCAGCGCTTCCTGATCCTGCCCGTCGTTGACGTACAGGGTGGGGTAGTGGCGCTGCGGCGCTTGCGCATACCCCGGCGGCAAAAAGACGGTAATTTCCCGGCTGTTGCCCAACGCCTGCGAGGCAAAATTCGGCAGTGAAACCACGTCCACTGTTGCCAGCAGCGCTTCCCGCCGCCGTTTGGCTTCGTAAAGGGTGAGAATGATGAGGAGGGTGAGAACGGACAATATGGGAAGTATGTTTGTTGTCATTTCAATCATTTTGTTAACAGTGTTTAAACATTTTTTTGTCAGGTAGAAGACATAAGCTCGTGATAAAAAATAAAAGTCCCATAGTCGTTTTTTTCTTTGATGAAGTTGTCAATTATCAAAGTCATCAATAACAAATTTTCAAATCAACGCGGAGAAATTTTAGAAATGAGCTTAAGTCAGTACATAAATCATGATGAGCCTTTTGGTCCTGATTCTGCTGAGTTATTTGAAGATGATCTTGATGCCTATCGAGATCTATTCGATACCCACAATAAATTATTTAATCGACTTCGGAATCGGCCCTCATTTATTATTGGCCGAAAGGGATCAGGAAAGACAACCTATTTGAACAATGTTTTAATTAATGATGACTATGATGTTATTGTTTCACTGCAAACAAATAAAGCATTAGTCAGAATTATTGAAGTTTTTCAGCAGCATAGTACAGGATTACCTTTTGCAGAAGATATTGCTGAACTATGGGAATCGACTCTATGGATTAGTATTTTTTCAAAAATCAGAAATACGCTCAAAATAAGCGCCGATTTAAAAATTTCCATTAACGCGTATCTAAGTAAAATAGGCGTTCGAGATGCAAATTCAATAGATGATGTCTTCTGGATTGTTTCAGATGTATTAAGCGAGAATGCAGGTGATAAGGCTATTGGAATGGTCGCGGAAATATTACGGCGACTTGATAAAAGAAGCTTTGATGAAACGCGCCGGAAATGCATAGAGTTTTTTAGAGAAAACGGTCATAGAGCAATTATCCTGATCGATTCACTTGATGATTTTCGCTTAGAAATTGATGCAGTTGTTCATGCCTTGCAAGGGTTAATAAAATGCGTTGGATCTTTTCGACATCCATCTGGGTTTGTTGATGTGAGATTTTGTCTTCCTGCAGAACTCTACCATGTTTTCCAAGACATTTCTGTGAATGCCGCCAAAGATTTTCGAAGACAGTTGATTTTACATTGGACTGCGGCAGAATTAATCATCCTTGGAGCCAACCGGCTAAACAAATATCTGAACTTATATTTTCCAGATGAAGTTCCCAAAACACTAGCCAAAACGATTTCAAATAAATCTGATGCAATAGAACTATTTAACCTGATCTTCCCTCACCAAATATATAATGGACTTGGCACACCAGAAAACTCAGTTTCTTATATTCTGCGGCACACACAATTATTGCCAAGACAATTCTTGAAAATGCTAAATTCTATTGCAAACTTGAATAGAGCAAATTCTGGTAACATCTTGAAAATAACAGAAAAGGATATTCTAACTGGTGTAGCCAAAGAAGAAGAAATATTGGTTTTTGAAGTCTTTGATGCTTTCAAATTTGTGCATCCAAAAGCAAGACAAGTGTGTGAAAGATGTATTCCAGAATTACCCGTAATTTTTTCTTTAGGCGATTTGCAGAGAGTTTTTCGTACACACGGGAAAATAGCGATGGAAACCGATGATTTTTTCAAATTTAAGACAATGCTAATTGAGGTTGGGATTATTGGAAGAGTGATCATGGAAGAAGAAACAGATCGCTATCATAAAGGTTTGTTTGAATATACAGTTCCAAATAGGCTTGTTACGGCGACTAATGATATGTTTTGTGTGCATCCAATGTTTTCCCGTGTTTTTGTTTCCAGTCGAAATCGAGTTGATGCAAAGCCCATTTATCCTTATGGAGCCAATCTCGATGATACAGATTATCGACAGTTCTAATAATCCTGATGCTAAGCCAGTGTTGTATAAATGAAGCAACTTTCATTTTTGCACGCAACCGCGCAAATATGATGTAAAGAACAATGATTTTCAACTGAAGGTGGGCGGGATTTTTTGCTGCTCAAACTTGTGCTGAGCTTGTCGAAGTAATGACAAGTTGGCGATTGATGGCTAATCTGTTGGTTGTTGTTTACACGCCTTAAGCAAAAACTGGCTCTCCATAAATTTCATTCACGACGAACTGAAAAAGGATAGTTAACCAGGTTTCCAAACGATTGCATGTGCCCAACCGGCGGAAAACTGAAATGAGAGGCCGCAACATTTGGGGATTATCCGGGTTTACAAGGACCTCAAACCAAAACATGGCTGCCCGGTAGTTGATTAAGTCGCCAACGGTTTCTTTGGGGATGTTGGTTTTGATGGCCCGGCTCATGTCGTTCACGAGTTGGTTAACCTCCAGAAAGTTTTCCACCAGCTCGGGCTCGTACACAAATACGCGCGACAGCAGATCGACGATAGCCCGGTTGATTGTGGGTTCCTGCACAAGCTCTGGTTCTTGAACAATCATTTGTAAGATGCCAAAGCCGAATTGATAGTAGCCTAGCTCAACCAGTGCATTACGCAGCTCTTCGCCAATAATCCAGTTAATGTAAGCAATATCTCTTTCGGCAATGACCGTCTCAATAATTTTGGTGACTTCTGGGCAAAGTGGGACATTGCTGGTTTGACGGCTTTGGGCCATGCAGAAAAAAGTAAGGCCGGGCCAACGTTGAGTGCGCTGTTTATTTTGCCACCTGCCTTGGGTGCGCTGATTAATGGTGGCGTAAATGTGCCCCAGTGCTTCTCGTCCGTGATCGGTAGCAAATCGATCTTCCAAGGGGATGGCGAAAGTGGGCACGACGTGGCTAAATGGCCCGGCGGGTTCCACTTCAATCGCGGTGTCGAACAGGTTGACGACGAGGGGAATTGCTGCATCTGGGCGGGCCAACACGTGCCGCCGCCAGGCTGTTTGGGCCAGGATGGCAATCAGTAGGTCACGCTCGGTGACCAGATTTAAGCTCAATTGGTAGAGGTCGGTTACGGCCGTATTTTCCGCATCCATCAACTCGCACAGCATCTGGGCTGTTTGCCGCCGCTGACTGCGATCGGCATCATTTTTGAAGAATAAACGCAGCTCAGGTAGGTCCAATACGGAGTCATACGGCGTCTCTTGGGTGGTTTTGGCAGCGAACCCCATGATTGTTTTTAAGACGGCCGTTCGCAATAAGGTTTTGAGCGTGTACGGCCGTTTACCCAATTTGCCCGGCTTGATGAACAACAGGCGCTCCAACAATTTACGCCACAGCGCCCGAAGTCGATTGGTCCATTCAGGCTCGGTGTAGGCATCAAACAAAAACATCAACGACAGGCCAATCAACGATTCCAAAATGTGGGGGCGCGGCAGCTGCCAACCATGCAGCAAGCGCTCGGCCAGATTGCTCAACAGGGCAAAGCCCGCTTCTTTGTCTCGCCGCCACAAAATAAACGACTGCCGGATGGCCACCGCCCGCACCGCTGGTGACCAATCCGCCAGCATCGTCTCCAGTAAATCCTGAAATTGCAGCCGCGCCGCCACGGTGATGACGATGTAATCACTGGCGGAGCACGCCGCCGAAACCGCATCGTGATGAAATGTGTCCCACAGCCATTCGCCCGCTCTGACTAGATTTGCTCTGGGCGATCGCCCCGCCCGCACCAGTTGGCGCAAAAGCACCCTTGCCTTTTCCTGATTATCCAGACCGTACTCTGTGAGCGCGGCGATCAATTTGTCTCTGATTTGATGCGATTCCCGGTGGGCCAACTGCATGATGAGGGAGATGTTTTCCGCCGCCAGCTCCATCTCTAAAGCATGAATAAGTGGCCCGGAGAGAAACGGCTTGGTGACTGTTTCTTCGGCCAGTGCCTGGTAAGTCTCTGCCCGAACCGCCCTGTCTGAAGAGAGCTGCGCATACAGTTCCCGACCGCCAAAATAATCGTAAAAACGCTCATAGCGGAAGGCAATCATCCCGTCTACGTGCTTTAAAATGCCCGCATCAACCAGTCGGGTAAATGAATCATTGGAATGCTGGCCCCAGCCGGTGGACTGGTGGGCGACGACAAACTTCCACAGCGGTTCGCCGGAGCTGGTGTTTACCTCCCGGGTTTGGGCGTCGCTGATTTTGTTGGTGTACGCTCCGTCAGCCAGCATGATGGGCACCAGCTCTTGCTCCAAGAAGAGAATGTCTTCTTCTTGCAGCCGTTGGCTGGCCACCAGCGCCCGGATGAAGGCGGGGAAAATGTCAATGACGTGAATGTGCGGCGGCATGGGCGCTTGCGCATACGTTTCGGCAATCAGCCGCAGCAGCAGCGGATCGCGCAGGGCATTGCGCAGGGAGAGCTTGAGATCGCTGTACGCTGTTTGTAGATCGTAGGCCTGGCGGTAGTTTTCGTAAACGGAGGCCATGTCTTGCTGCTGAAATCGCGTGAGGCGCACGCCCAGTTTGGTGGGTTGATACCACTGTTTTTCCGCCGCAGCGTCTTCCTGATAGTAGCAGGATTGAGATAGGGTTAACGGCCGTTTCAAAACCTGCCACGCCTCACTTCGCGAAGAAATAACCAGCTTTAGCCAGGGATACGGCTGCGCGTTGGCCATCTGGTCAATGCGATACAGCAGTTTACTACCCTCGGCGTGCTCATTAATCGCGTCAAAAATGAGCACCAGTTTCTGGCGGCTTGGTCCAATCAGATCATCCACACTGGCAAATAAATCTTCCGGGTCCACAACCTCTTCATCTAAAAAATAGGCGATATTTTTGGCCAGCGTTTCGATCAATTCATGCTCCACGCTCAGGCCAACCGCATTGAGCATGATGAACAGCACATCATCATCGGCCAGCGCGGCGGGCAACGAGGCCAGAAAGCAGCTTTTGCCTGCCCCCGAATTGCCGGTGATGACCAGAACTGATTTTTCGCTTTTTAGGAACTCTTGAAAACGGCCGTACAACCCGTGCCGCTGGTGATAAACCTGTGGATCATATTTGCCCTGCACCGACTCCCAAAACGGCCGTGATACTTTTGCAGCCGCCTGTTTTAGCGCCGACCAGCTTAGTTCTGGTGTTGGCTGTGCCTGGGCTGACTCGCGCTGCGCCGCATACTCCCACTCCCGCAAAATGGCAGCCAGTTGAGCAATTGCCTGATTCTGCTCGCGAAAATATTGCCGCCGCGACAGGTTAAGCAGCTGCGCCACATACTCGGTGCCCAGCCCGTTGACAAAGCGCTCGCGCAAAATTGTGTAATAGGTAGAGGTGTTCTCGCCGCCATCAGGCGTTGGCTTCAGGCTGTTAACCGCCTCCAGCAAAATGGTGTGCAGCGTGAGTCCCAAACTGGCCGCATCAAGCTTGTTTGTACTGGTTTGGTGGCGGCTGCGCACCAGCCAAAGATAGCTTAACGGATGCGTGCCTAGCTGATGAAATGCCTTGCTTTTGAGGTTTTTCAGGGCGTCCGTAATGGTCTTGATAGTGAAGGTATTGGCGGGTTCAGATTGACTGGTTTGGGACTCCATTTCCGCTTCCCCGATGATTAGACACTGCTTGGACACATGAGCAACGCTCGTAGACTTACATTCTACAAGAAATGCGCCTGCTGGCACAAGCCTGGCACTGTTTTGGCAGTGAATGGCATCGTGCTGCACTATGCTGAAGCCAGGTTGTGCAAGCGACGGTCGGATTGCCAATCCGACCAACTTTATGAATAAAAGCAGGACGCTGATGAACGCTGATGACGCAGATTTTTTAGGTTTTTCTCTGTGAAACTCTGCGGCTTCTCTGCGTAACTCTGTGTTCCGCTTTTTGTAAAGGAGGAAAAGATGAATCCTGTATTTGAGTGGGGCATTGAATTTATGCGGGTTCTCCAAAATGCTGTCGGTGCTTTTGGGGTCGATCTGGCCAAAATTTTCACGTTTGTGGGCAATCAGGAGTTTTATATTTTGCTGTTCCCGCTGCTGTTTTGGTGCGTGGATCGGGCACTCGGCGCACGGGTGGCGATTCTCTATTTGTTGTCGGTGGTGCTGAATACGGACGTGAAGGATTGGATTGTGCAGGAACGGCCGTATCAACTCATTCCAGACATTGCCCAAGCCGATCCGGCCGGTTCCTACATGTATGGCGAAGGGTATGGCATGCCCAGCGGCCATTCGCAGTTTGCCGTGACGGTGTGGGGTGCACTGGCTCTTTGGATGAAAAAGGGCTGGTTTTGGGTCTTAGCCGTAGCGTTGGTTCTGTTGATTGGTTTCTCGCGGCTGGTGTTGGGCTTCCATTTTCCCACGCAGGTGCTGGCAGGCTGGGGGCTTGGCCTGGTTGTGGTAGTCGCTTACCTGATTTTGAAATTGCCTGTTGAAAAATGGTTAGCTTCTCTGCGGATGGAGATGCAGTTGTTAGTGGCGGTTGCCTTGCCGCTGGTGTTGCTGTGGCTTCATCCCGTGGCCGATACGATTGCGGCAACGGCCGTTCTTCTCGGGCTGGGTGTGGGGTTAGCTTTAAGCCAACGCACCGTTCGCTATGTGGCCAACGGTGCCTGGTGGCAGCGCGCGCTGCGCTATGTGGTGGGCATCATCGTGCTGCTGGCCATTTACCTCGGCCTCAGCGTCGTCTTTCCCGAAGAAGGTGAATCGCTCTACGTGCCGCTGCGCTTTGTCCGCTACGCCCTGATGGGCTTGTGGATCAGCTTCGGCGCACCCTGGCTGTTCACCCGCACCCGTCTGGTGCCCGTGGTCCAGCCCGCGTAAATGAATAATCAACCTCCGGGAGGATTGGGATCGTAGGTCGGATTGCCAATCCGACCTACCTTTAAGAAGGAGAAAACCGTGACGACATTTCCTGAATATGAACAGTACGACGGGCTGGGGCTGGCGGAACTGGTCCGCAATGGCGACGTTTCGCCGCTGGAGCTGGTTGAAGCAGCGATTGAGCGGATTGAAGCGCGGAACCCGCAAGTGAATGCGGTCATCCACAAAATGTATGAGGAAGCGACCCAGGCGGCCATGGAAACGGCCGTACACCATCCCGATGCCCCGTTTGCTGGCGTCCCCTTCCTGCTCAAGGATTTGCTGGCCGAGTACGGTGGCATGCCGCTGCGCAACGGCAGTCGCATCTTCCAAAATTACGTGTCTAAAGCAGATGGCCCGATGGTGCAGCGCTACAAAGCGGCGGGGCTGATTGTGCTGGGCAAAACCAACACGCCAGAATTGGGCATTACCGGCGTCACCGAACCGGAACTGTTTGGCACGACCAACAATCCGTGGGATTTGAGCCGCACGGCAGGTGGCTCCAGCGGCGGATCGGCGGCGGCGGTGGCCAGCCGCATGGTGCCCTTGGCTCACGGCGGGGATGGGCTGGGCTCGATCCGCATTCCAGCGTCGTGCTGTGGATTGTTTGGCCTGAAGCCCACCCGCCGCCGCAACCCGCGCAGCACCGATTACGATGCGTGGCAAGGGTTTGTCTGTGAGCATGTGCTCACCCGCTCGGTGCGGGACAGTGCGGCGATGCTGGATGCAACGGCCGTATCCGATCCCCACTATCCCGATGCCATTCGGGTGGGGGAACGGCCGTTCTTGCAAGAAGTGGGCCGCGATCCGGGCAAGCTGCGCATCGCCTACACTGCCGAGCCGTTCATGGGGGACACGATGGACGACGCCTGCCTGAAAGTGCTGGCCGATACCGTTGCCCTGTGCCGCGAGCTGGGGCACGAACTGGTGGAAGCCGCCCCGCAAATAGACGGCAAAGCGTATGCCAAAGCGACAATGACGATGCTGGCTGGCGAAATTCGTGCCGACATTGATGAGGCGGGTCGGCTGTTGGGCCAGCGTCCTGGGCCGGAATTCTTTGAAAAAGCAACCTGGGCTATTGCCTTGATGGGTGGGCAAATCAGTGCGGGCGATTTTGTCCAGGCGATGCGGGACATGCAGCGCACCGCTCACAAAATCAACCAATTTTTCGCCGATTACGACGTGCTGCTGACCCCCACGCTGGCGCAGCCTCCGGCTAAATCTGGCACCATGCTGCCCACCGGGGCCGAAGCGATGGCCTTGCAGGTAATCGGCCGTTTGCGGGCAGGCAGCGTGCTCAAAGCGCTCAAGATGCTGGATACGGCCGCCGTGGATTCGTTCCGCTTTACGCCGTCCACACCGCTGTTCAACGCCACCGGCCAGCCCGCCATGTCCGTGCCGCTGGGCGGCTCGGCGGATGGCCTGCCGATTGGGATTCAGTTTATCGGCCGTTTTGCCGATGAGGCGACGCTGCTGCGGCTAGCCGCCCAGCTAGAGCAGGCCAAACCGTGGGCTAACGAGGTACCGCCGCTCGTGCAAAATTAAATTTTGCCGGGGAGGGAGGAATCATTTGAAGTGGGGAAGTGCCAGTCCTTCCTCACTTCAAATTTTGGTGGATTGTTTGGTTACGGCCGTAAGTAAAAATGCAAAATTAGCAATAAAAGGCTTGTATAATAGAGATTACTTTGAATGATAATTGAATTGCCCATAAAGAAGATAGATGGCTGATAACCGTAATCAACATACTGTACCACAGGTATATCTGAAACGTTTTGTCAACAATGCGTCACAATTGTATGTATTTGACAAACATACGAAAAACTCCTTTGGCCCAACAAATGTAAGAAATGTTGGTGCAGAACGTGACTACTATAATATACCCACACCTGGCGAAATTACAGCTTTTGATACCCAAATTGTTGACAAAATCTTGCAAGCTTCGGAGTCGGAATTTGGCATCTTGTTAGATGAAATTACAGAAAATTTGAGAACACGGGTTACAGACAAACAAAAAAAGCATTTAGCTCTTCATTTAGCACTTCAGATTATGAGGACACGTGAGTTCAGGGTTAGCTATATTGAACTCTCGAAGATGTTTCTAAAAGATATTTCTGAAGCATATCTCAAATCTCAAGATATTGAAGGTAATGTTCAAGTATCTGTTAATTTTGAAGCTGTTGCTCACGGACAGATGATGCTTGGATCTCCATTGTTATCTCGATTAACCTCATTTTTGAGTAATTGTATTTGGTTTTTTGGGATAAATGAAACAGAACAACCTTTATATACATCAGACAATCCGATTGTAAAGAAGAATCATCTTCCAAGTAAATTGCGAGTAGACGATGGTTGGTTATCTCCTGGTATCGAAATAAATTTCCCAATTTCTCCAACCATAATTTTGAATATACATAGTCGGAAAATGTATGAGGTCTCGAATTTTACGAAAAAATTAGCAGATGATTTGGATGGGAATTTGATCAAACTCGAAAGAGAAAACGTTGCTTATTACAATTCTTTACAAGTTGTGTCGAGTTATCGGCAAGTTTACTCTAAGTCACAAGATTTTGAGCTAGCTAAAAAAATTTGTGAAGATAACCCAGAAATTTGTGAACTAGATCGTGCTAGATGGAAGAAAATTAAGGACGATGACAAATAAGTCTACTTGTTACGTCAAATATCTTTCTCGCTAACGGCCGTATCCATCTGCCACAGCTGCTGCATTTCTTCACAACGACCCAGTAGTTCTTCCAGCGTGCCTTCGTCTTCGATACGGCCGTCTTTCAACACCACCACATGATCTGCCTGCCGCAAAGCCGTCCGCCGATGGCTCACAACCAAACAGGTGAGAGATTGGAGATTAGAGATTGGAGATTGCTGGTCGTCATCTCCAATCTCCGATCTCCAATCCCCATTGAACAATCTGTCCCACAAAACCTTCTCTGTCTCCACATCCAGCGCACTCGATAAATCATCAAAGACCAGCAGCTCCGGCTGGCGCACAAACATGCGCGCCGCCGCCACGCGCTGCGCCTGCCCGCCAGACAAACGCTGCCCGCGTGGCCCAACGATGGTATCCAGACCGTCTTCCATTTGCGCCAAATCTTGCTCGAAGACGGCCGTTTTCACCGCCCCCATCACATCCACGGCATTTTCCGGCAAGCCCAGCAGCATGTTGTCTCGAATTGTCTCGCTAAAGAGGCGCGGGATTTGCATGGTAGTGGCCACGCGCGGTGGCACCATAAAATTGGCGGGATCAGGGACGGAACGGCCGTTCCACACAATCTCGCCACTGTCTGCCGGGAGCAACCCCAGCAGCACCTTCAGCAGCGTCGTCTTGCCCGCGCCGATGCGCCCAGTGATGACCACAAACTGACCCGCCTTTAGCGACAAATTGATGTTGTGGATGCCGTTTTCACTGCCGGGGTAGGTGAAGTTGAGGTTGTTGATTTGCAGGCTTTGTAGGGTGTGAACGGCCGTTTTCGGCGTGTACGGTAGCGGTGGCAGGTTGCCATCCAGATGCAGTTCGCGCGGGGCGACCACCTGGCCAACCGGCGCACCCTGCATCATCGTTTCCATGCGCTGGGTAGAAACGCCCGCCTGCTTGTAGTTGGTAATCATCCGGCTAAAAATGCGGAACAGCTGCGTGACGGGCCAGATGTACGCGGCAAACAGGGCAAAATCGCCCAGCGTGAACGTGCCCTGGTACATTTGCCGCGCCGCCAGCAGCAAAATCAGCCCCATGCCCAGCTCAATTGTGCCTGTGCTCAGCGCATCCACCAGCCCGACGAGCAGCTTATCGCGCACCATCGTTTGCTTGCGCTGCTCGTTGATTTGGCGGAAGCGGTCAATCACGCGCTCCTCAGCGTTGGCCACTTTGAGCGCCTGGGTGCTGTTGAACATGTCGGCAATCATGCCCGTCACCTGGCTGGTCGCTTCCCGGCTCGCTTTGCGATACCGCTTGGCCCGCTCCCCCAGCCGCTGGGCAATGCCCACGACCACCAACAGCGGCACAAACGTGCCCAGCGTCACCGGCACGCTGATTTGCAGCATGATCGTCACCGAAATGCCTGCGCTGACGAACAGGCCAATCACGTCATCCACGGCGACGATGGCCATGAGCAGCTGGTCGGTGTCGTCGCGGAAGGTGCTGATCGCTTGCCCGGTGGACATGCTGGTGCCGTCTTCATTGTTTGGCAGCGGGCGGGAGCCGGGCAGCTGCAAAACGCGGGCCAGCATGTTGGTGATGAGCAAGTCGAACGAGATGTACTCAAAGTTGATAAACGACCAGCCTGCGGCCATCTGCGAGGTGGCGGTGACAAAGGCATACGCCAGTTGCAGCCCGACGATGGGCCACAGTGGCAGGGCAAAGCTGGATTCACCGGTGAGGCCGTTGAAGTAGGCGCGCAAAATCAGTCCCAGCGCAGTGGTGGCAGCAAAATGGATCGAAATCGTGATGATGTCGCTGGCGTAATATTTGGGCTGAAAGCGGATGAGCCGCCAGTAGTAGGTGAGTGTGTTCATGGTTTTCGTAAAGGAGATTGGAGACTGGAGATTAGAGATTTTTAGTCTCCAATCTCCAATCTCTAATCTCCACTCAAGAAATCGCCTCCTCCAACCCCGTCACCAGCAGCTGGGCGAATTGGGAATTGGGGTCGGCGGCGAGTTGGGTGCGACGGCCGTATTCCACAATGCAACCATCCCCCAAAATCATAATCTCGTCGGCGCGCTGGACGGTGGCCAGCCGGTGGGCCACGATGATGCCGGTGCGGTTGGCCAGCAGCTTGTCGATCGCCTGCTCGATCTTCATCTCCGTCACCGGGTCCAGCCGGGACGACGCCTCATCCATAATCACCAGCCCCGGATCGGCCAGGAAGACGCGGACGAAGGCCAAGAGTTGGGCTTCCCCGGCGCTGAGGCTGGCGTCCGCTTGCAGCGGCGAATCCAGGCCGTTGGGCAGGCTGTTCAGCCAGGGCATCAGGCCCAGATCGTCCAACACCGCCAAAATTTGGGCGTCGCTGATGGTGGCATCGAACAGGGTCAGATTGTCGCGCACGCTGGCGTGGAACAGCTGCACCTCCTGCGTCACCAGCCCGATGTGGCGGCGCAGTTCCGCCTGCCGCGCGTCGCGCAAATCGAAGCGATTGTCACCGCTGCCCAGCAAAATCGCGCCGTCGGTGGGGTCGTAGAAGCGGAAGAGCAGCTTGGTGAGGGTGGATTTGCCGCTGCCGGTGCGGCCCAGCAAGCCCAGCACCGTGCCCGGTTCCAACCGGAAATCCAAATCTTGCAAAATCATCGTGTCTGGATCGTCGGCGTAGAAAAAGGAGACGTGATCGAAGGTAACGGCCGTTGCCCCCGCAGGCACGTCCACGCCCGGACCATCGAGCATGGTGGGCTGCTCCGCTTGCAGCATCATGATGCGGCGGATGCTGGCGGCCGCTTTTTGCAAATCCTCAATTTGGCGGTTGATGCTCCACAGCGGCTCTTTGATGACGTCGATGTAGTAAAAAATGAGGTAGATGCCGCCGATGCTCAGCGCCCCATCGCGGAAAAGCGTGGTGCCAAAAATGTGGGCGGCGATGTAGGCCAGGGTGAAGACGCCCAACGGCAAATTCCAGACGAAGACGTTGACTTTAATGGCGCTGCGCATCCGCTGCCAGCGTTCGCGCCCCAGGCGCAGCATTTTTGCAGCACGTACGGTTCGCCGCCAGCGGTGCGAATCGTTTCCATGCCGGTGAGCCACTCTTCGAGGAAAGCCGAACAGGTCCGCTTCGGTCTGGCGCAGCGCTTCCCAGCGGGGCACGGTGAGGGTGCGCAAATAGTTCAACGCCAGCACGCCGAGAGGGAAACGGCCGTAATCGACACCCCCACGCGCCAATCCACCAGCCACAGCAGCACAATCACGCCGACGAGCAGCAGGACGTTGCTGGTGAGCTGGATGAACAGCTGGGAGAAGAAGTTGGCCAGTTTGTTCACGTCGCCATCGACGCG
The DNA here is from genome assembly GCA_020634565.1 of Ardenticatenaceae bacterium. Classification (GTDB taxonomy): domain Bacteria; phylum Chloroflexota; class Anaerolineae; order Promineifilales; family Promineifilaceae; genus Leptofilum. The sequence goes on along the minus strand of JACKBN010000013.1, from coordinate 49,600 downwards.
CTCGATCAGCTCGCCTGGCTTGTGCTGCTTGTGGAAGGCCATGTCCAGCCGCAGGCAGTGCAATGCCAGGTCGGCGCGCAGAGCATTGGTGGCGGTCCAGGCGACATTTTCACCGACGTAAACGGCCGTTAACGCAATCACCTGTCGCACGATGGCTACACCCATGAACAGGGCCGCCGCGCCCAGGAGATTGTTGAGACCTTGCTGAAAAGCGGCCGTTCCACTGGAAACTGGTTCGCTAGCGGTGTCGATGAAATATTTCACGATTTGTGGGTTCGCCAGCTGCAAACCGATGCTTACTAGCAGCAAAAGCGCCAGCCAGAGCACCGTCTTTTTTTGCGGTTTGAGGTAGTTGGCTAGCAAATCCCAGTATGGTTTGATGGGCAGGTTGATCTTTTGCAGCATGGCGTTTTGCAGGTGTCCAGGTGCCAGTCACTTTTGGAAGTGACTGGCACCTCTGGTTAGCCATTTTCCGACAAAAAAAGCCCCGCACAAGCGTTGCGGGGCAGTATGTTGGGGCGATTTTACCTGTGGCAGAAACGGCCGTCAAAAAGATTCCGCCGGAGGCTAAAGCCATCCGGCTAGTTGACAAGTGGGCTGATCTGTTGATGAGTTTCCGGGGAAATGTGGGCCATTTGTGGTGATTTTTTGTGCCACGTCCGGTAAACTCAGTGTTAATGTATCCACTGGTCAATTTTTGAATTTGACCGACAGATTAGGAGCAAAAAATGGAATATCGCAGACTAGGAAAATCTGGCCTGAAGGTCAGTGCATTGTCATTTGGGTCTTGGGTGACGTTTAGCACCCAGGCAGATGTGGATTTGGCAGCCGACATGATGAAAACCGCTTACGATGCAGGCGTTAACTTCTTCGACAACGCGGAAGTGTATGCGCACGGCAAATCGGAAGAAATTATGGGCAAGGCGCTGCAGAAGCTGGGCTGGGACCGAGATAGCTATATCGTTTCCAGTAAAGTGATGTGGGGCAGGGTCAGAGACCCCAAACCGACGCAGCATGGCTTGAGCCGCAAGCACATCATCGAGGCGTGTCACCAGGCGCTGGAGCGGTTGCAGGTGGATTACCTGGACCTCTATTTCTGCCATCGCCCCGACCCGGAAGTGCCGATGGAAGAGGTGGTGCGCAGCATGAACACGCTCATCGAGCAGGGCAAGGTGTTTTACTGGGGCACGTCGGAATGGTCGGCGCAGCAGTTGATGGAAGCGCACAGCGTGGCGCGGCAGTACAACCTGATCCCGCCGACGATGGAGCAGCCACAGTACCACATGTTCCATCGCTACCGCTTTGAAGTGGAATACGGCCGTCTCTATGACAAAATCGGCCTGGGCACCACCATCTGGTCGCCGCTGGCTTCTGGCTTGCTCACCGGCAAGTACAACAACGGCATCCCCGAAGATTCCCGCATGAACCTGCCCGGCTACGAATGGCTGCGCAAAATGCTGGAAAGCGAAGAAGGGCAAAAGCGGCTGCAATCCGTCAAGGAACTGGTGCCGATTGCGGAAGAGCTTAACACCACGATGCCGAAGCTGGCCATCGCTTGGTGCTTGAAGAACCCGAACGTGAGTACCGTGATCACCGGCGCATCCAAAGTGTCGCAGGTGGAAGAAAACATGAAGGCGCTGGATTTGGTGCCGCAGCTTACCGACGACGTCATGGAGAAAATCGAGGCTGTTCTTGACAACAAACCGCAGCCGATGGACTTCCAATAGTGTAAAAAAGGTGCGACGCACTTTTAAAGTGCGTCGCACCCGCTGACAACTTTTCAATTACATGAGGAAGGCAGATTGGACCAATTTCAGCCGAGAACTATCTGCATGCGCTTTGATTAAATTGGTCCAATCTTTTGCGCAATTACGTAATTCCTAAATCACAAAGGAAGGCAGCCACCGTTGTTGGGGCTGCCGTTTTATTTACCATGGAAGATTCAATTTTAACCTCGCGGCGGTTGTCGCCGCTGACGACGGCCACAGGATTGCTTAGCTTTGCCGTGATTGGCGCTTCGCAGGCAATGTATGGCCCCGCGTTGCCTCATTTCACCGAACGATTTGCCCTGCAGCCCGGGGCGGCGGGCCTGATTGTGAGTGCTCACAGCGCCGGGGCGATTATCGGTATTTTGAGCGGCGTGCCGCTGGCCCGGCTACCGCTGGCTCGCTGGCGCGTGGGCATCTCTTTAGCGCTGATGCTGGCGGGGGCGTTGTGCATCGGGGCAGAGATGAGCTGGGCATTGGCGCTGGTGGGCGGGCTGGTTATTGGCATTGGCTTTGGCGGGCTGGCGTTGGGCATTAACAGTTTGTATGCGGTGGGCTTCGGCCATCGCAGCCCGGCGATGGTGAATTTGCTCAACGCGGTTTTTGGCATTGGCGCGATGTTGAGTCCGCTGCTATTTCTGGTGGATTTTGCGCGCGGGGGGATGCCGTTTTTTGTGCTGGCGGGGGTTATTACCGTATTGCTGCCCCTCGGGTTTATGATGGATGACCGGCTGCCCAAGGCCGATCCTAATGCACCACGCCCAGGGAATCGCCGCGCCGCTTTTTTGGCATTTATTGTGCTGTTGGCGCTGGGTGTGGGTGTGGAAGCCACAACGGTCGGGTACGCGGCGACGTATCTTGTGGCTATTGGGGTGTCGCTGGAAGGGGCTACCACGGCCACCTCACTCTTTTTTCTGTTGTTTATGCTGGGTCGATTGTCGATCGTGCCGATTAGTTTGCGCGTCAAATCATCTCACATTGTGATGGGCAGCTTGCTGCTGACGACGCTTTTGTTGCTGGCCGCCAATGTGGTTTTGATTGCCCCCGTGATGATTGTGTTGTTGGGCGCGGCCATTGGCATTTATTTCCCCAACTGCTTTAACTGGTTCAATAAAGTGTTTGCGTCTTCTTCTAGCGGCACGGCGTACATTATGGCCAGCGGGCTGACCGGCGGTACGCTGATTCCAGCAATGGTGGCGCAGCTTGTGCCGCTGGTGGGCGAGCGGGCGATTATGGGGCTGGTGGCGAGCTTTAGTTTCGTGGCGCTGATCATTGGTCTTTTTGTTAAGGCGCGCCTGGCGGCCAGCGAAGCGGCCCAATAGATTGGTTGGATGACAAAAATGCGGCATTACATTGAGCATGGAACCCACATTCACGCATCGCCGGAAATTGTGTGGCGGCACGTTACTGAGGTGGACATTGCCTCGTTTCGCCATCCGGCTTACTTTGTGTTGTTGGGCATCCCCAAGCCGCTGCGCGCGGAAATCACGAAGTCCGGGGTGGGTGGCAAGCGGGTGGCGTATTTTGATAACGGCCGTACTTTCACCCAAGAAATCATCGTTTGGCAGCCACATGCTCAATACGATTTCACTTTCCAGACTGAATCTGGCTTTCGCGTGGGCTACCTGCTGGATTTGTCTGACGGGCCATTCCAGATGACATCCGGTTCGTACCGTCTGGTGTCCGGCGAGAACGGGGTGCGGCTGACATTGGCCAGCGAGTATGCGCTGCGCGGCTTTTGGGGCTGGTGCTTGTATGTGCCGGTGCGGTTGGTGCTGGATTTATTTCAGCGCTACCTGCTGCGTGGCATTAAAGCCAATGCGGAACGGGACGCGACCCATGCCTAGAGCGTCAGTATCGGTGGAAGTGGGGGCAAGCTGTACGGCCGTATTTAACCTCATTCACGATTACGGCCGTCGCCTGGAGTGGGATACGCTGCTGAGCAAGGCGGTTTTGCTGGATAACGCGGCGGAAGCTGGCGTGGGGGTGCGTTCCTTGTGTGTGGGCACCTGGCGCGGGCTGTTTTTGCCGCTGGAGACGGAATATATTTCCTTTGAGCCGGGGCGGGTAGCGGCCGTTTCGCTGACCAACCATCCCCCCTTTTTTGACCAGTTTGCCGCGACTATCCGCCACGAACCGTTAGATGGAAATCGTTCCCGCGTGACGTATATTTACTTTTTTCGGGCACGTCCCCGGCTGCTGGCACCCCTGTTGGAACCCCTCATGAATTGGCTGCTCAGACGCGAGACCCAAAAGCGTTTGGCTGCTTTAAAGCGCTACTTTTCTGCCCCAAATTGAATGATCGCTTTGCATATTTTAGGGGTTTGTGCGGTGCTGATTTTAATAATTTGACTGTGCCCGTTTTTACAGTTTTGGCATTTTTAATGCGGCATAGTGGGATTAGTAAACAGATCGACTGAGCTACACCTACTCACATTTTAAACCCGTTTTGTTAGCAGCACGTTGAGCCATTTGCTGCTGTGAACCACCTCAAGCAGATATAAGTTATTCATTTTTTCGCTCATTTGTATATGAAATAAATAGCATAATTTAGAGGGATTACGAGCCTATCACTGTGTATTTCTATCTGAAATCTGCACAAGATGCTGCCTGGCTGCTTCTTGTGATTTTGACACCGCTCTGGCTGAATTTGTGGGGCCAGCAGCCGTTTGAGCTGCCCAAAGTGCTGTTGGTGCGCACGCTGGTCTGGCTGTTGGCTGGATTGGCTGTGGCCATCGCGCTCCTAAACCGCCGTGTGGGAGCGCGCGCCTGGCGGACCCATCCACTGCTGGGGCCAGCGCTGCTTTTGCTGCTGGTGTTGTTAGTGACGACGGTTACGGCCGTAAATCCCAGCTTGAGCCTGTGGGGCAGCTACGAGCGCAGCCAGGGTGCCGTGACGCTGTTGACGTACCTGTTGCTCATGCTGTTGGCTGCCGATTTTTTCCGCTCCGTGGCGCAGGCGAAATGGCTTTTGCAGGCGGTGGCGCTGACCGGCGTGCCGTTGGTTTTGCTCGGTTTGGCGCAGGCGGCGGGTTGGAATCCTTTCCAACTTGTCAGCGATGCGCGGTCGCCCGTGTTTGCCACCTTGGGGCGTGCCAATTTTTTGGGCGCGTACCTGGCGATGTTAATTCCCATCACTGCTGGCTTGGGGCTGATGGCTGTGCCTTTGCGTGCGCGTCGCGCCTGGCTTGTGTTGCTGCTGGCAGAATTGGTCGTGATTGGGTTGACGCTGGCGCGAGGCGCGTGGTTGGCAACGGCCGTTGCACTGCTGCTGTTTGCTGTGCTGTGGTGGGGGCCGAACTGGCGTTGGCGCTGGCGCGGGCTAGGCTGGAGCGGTGTGGGACTGCTCAGCCTGAGCGGGCCGCTGGCGGTTTGGTGGCTGGGACAGCAGCAGGCTGGCTCTCCGGCTGCTCGATTGGCTATCTGGCAGGGGGCGTGGCAGTTGATTGGGGAACGCCCGTTTCTGGGACACGGTGCCGATGCATTGGGACTCATCTTCCCCCGCGTGTATCCGCCTGAGCTGGTTTACTACCAGGGGCGCGAATTTTTCGTGGACCGCGCCCACAATGTTTTTCTTGATTGGGCTTTGCTAGCCGGGATTCCTGGGTTACTGGCCTTCGCGCTGCTCTTATTTCTCTTTTTTCTTGCCATGCAGCGGACGCTGCGCCAGCCGCAGCCAGCCGCAAAGCGACTGCTGCTGTGCGCCATTGTGGCGGCGGTGACGTCCAATCTGGTCAATAACCTGATTAGCTTCGACGTGACGCCGACGGCGACCCTCACCTGGCTGCTGTTGGGTTTGGGGACAGCTTTGACTTTGCCGGATGTTGCCCCCGTTGCGCTTGTGGCAAAACGGCCGTTCTGGCAGTGGGCGTTGGTGGGCGTGCTCGTTTTGGGCTGGGGAACGGCCGTCTGGCAATTTAACGGCCGTCCGCTGTGGGCCGATGTGCTGGCGCGTCAGGCAAACCGATTGGCTCAGGTGGGGGACGTGAGCCAAGCCGTTGCTGCGGCGGAAAAAGCAACGGCCATTTGGCCCGTTGAACCGGCGCATCAGCAGCTGTTGGGGCAGATGCTTTGGCAGCAAGCCAATCGCAATCCAGCGGAAGCGGCCGTCTGGTTAACCCAGGCTGAAGCTGCGCTGCAAACGGCCGTCCAGCTGCGACCGCAGGATGCTTTTTTGTGGCTGAATTTGGCTGAGTTGGAAACGGCCGTGTCCCAGAAATTTGGTTTTGGCAGTGTGAGCAGGGCCAACATCGCGTATCAGCAGGCGCTCGATCTGGCACCGAATCATGCGGTGGTTTACGTGGCCTGGGGCCGAGCCCGCTTGGCCGCTGGGGATGTGCCCGAAGCCGCAACTTTACTGCGCCGGGCGGTGCAGCTGGATGCCAGCAGCGGCGAGGCGTACATCCATTTGGGGGCGGCGGAGCTGGCGCTGGGCCGTCTGGAAGTCGCCCTGGCCGACTACGAGGAAGCGGTGCGTCTGCTGCCGGAATCGGCGGCGGCCTATGCGGGGCTGGCCACTTGTTATTGGCAGTTAGATCAGCCCGAAGCGGCTAAGCAAGCCGCGGCTCAGGCGCTCCGGTTTAACCCAAACAATGGGCAGGCAACGGCTGTTCTTCAGGCCGTGCAGAATTTACCGTAATCCTCTTTGTACTGTGTAAAAACCTGTTTGTAATGTTATGGAAGCTATCCGAAAAAGCCACAGGCTTGTGCTGAGCGCAGCCGAAGTAGGGAAAAGAGAAATCTGAGAAATGAACCTTCACCTCTCAGCTCTCTGTGAACTCTGTGGCAAATAATCGGACAGGCACTAAGCGGAAAAACCGCAAAGGATGGTAGTGAATATGATGAAAGTGAAGAAGTTTCCTTTTATTGTAGGTGTGATTGTTATTTTGGTGCTGGCGGCAGGTGTCGCGGGCGCGATTCCCAACCAGCAGCCAGAAGGACCCTCTGGCGTGACGGCGGCTGTGACCAGCGGCATTAGCTATCAGGGGCGACTGACCAGCCCCGGCGGCGCTCCCTTAAATGGGACGTACACGATGCGTTTTGTGCTTTATGATACGGCCGTTGCTGGTTCCGCCCTGTGGGATAGCGGCGACATGAGCGTGGCGGTGTCGGGCGGGCTGTTTACCGTCATTTTAGGCGTCGATCAATCTGATTTTAATGGGCAGGCGGTTTGGCTGAACATTATTGTAGACGGCGAAACGTTGTCGCCGCGGCAAGAGATTTTGCCTGCGCCGTACGCCCTCAGCCTGCGCCCTGGAGCGGATATTGAAAGTGATTCTATCAGTGCTGCCGATGCCATCGTAGCTGGTTATGCGCCCGCCACGGGTACGGCTTTGTATGCCGATGCTAACGGGGGCGCGGGTTTGTTTGGTGACAGCGAGCTAAGTTATGGCGTTTGGGGATCGAGTGACAGCAGTTGGGGTGGATATTTCACCAGCCAGGATGGTTATGGCCTGCGGGTCGATACCAACGGCACGGATCATTATGATCATGGTGCGTATATTACGTCTGAGCAAGGCTATGCTGTCTATGCCCAAAGCAGTGGCAACATGGCGGTGCGTGGCGAAGCTGGCAACGTAACGGGCTTGAGCCAGCCATTAGGCCCTGTCGGTGTCGTGGGCATTGGTTCCAGCCGGGGCGTCTATGGTTCCAGTGGCAATGGTTCTGGTATGTATGGCATCAGTGATGGGAATTATGGTGTTTGGGGGCAAAGTCAAACCTATCGTGGCATGACTGGGCGTACCGATCGTGAGGACAATAATTACGGTTTTTATTCGCCAGATAATCTATTTACATTGAACATCAATATGGCTGGGGCGATTATGCAGGTGATGCAGAATAATGGCTCAGAATCTTTGTCACCGGGGGATGTGGTGGTGTTCAGCGGCATTAACGAATTGGTTACGGCCGTTGATGAGCCTGTGGTGCAGGTGAGCAAGGTAAATATGGCGAACAGTACGGCCGTTGCTGGGGTTGTTTACAGCCGCTTCAACATCGACGCGGTTGATCCGGCACTGGAATCCGCCGATGGTGTGGCTTGGGAAACCATTGACCCCACGCCGGACGGGGATGCCGCTCCAGGGGAGTACGTGCTGGTGGTGGTGCAGGGCGCGGCTCAGGTGAACGTGAGTGCCTTGGGCGGCAGCAGCAGTGCGGTGCAGCCAGGTGACTTGTTGGCAACCAGCAGCACCGCAGGCGTGGCTGGAAAGGCCCCTATGATGGAGATGAACGGCGTGGAAACGGCCGTTCCTGGTACCGTCTTTGGCAAAGCGTTGGAACCTGTAGACGGCACGCAAGAGATGATTTACGTGTACGTTACGTTGCAATAGGAGGGCAAAATGAGAAAAAATCATTTAGCGATTCTCCTGTTGTTGCTGCTGTTGCTGGGTGTGGGAACGGCCGTTGTCGCCCAATCCTCCGCCAATTTTGACCTGAGCTGGAACGTGATTGGCAGCGGCGGCGGCGAGGCCAGTTCGGCTCGTTATGAAGTGTCTGGGACGGTGGGGCAGAGTGGGGTTGGGCAAACGGCCGTTACCAGTGCCAACTTTGCTCTCAACAGCGGCTACTGGACGGCTGGCGCGGCGACGCAAATCTACTTGCCGATGGTCATCAAGAATTAGCTTTATCTGCTTTTGATATTTGGGAAGGGATCGGACCAATCAGGTTCGATCCCTTTTTGTTTTTTTGCTGCCACCACTCACGAACAATTTCCTCTACGGGAAACGTAGACCCGTCCAAAATTACCTTAAAAACGTGTGCTAAAATACGGGCCAGGCAAACAGAGTAGCAAATAGTACGTGGGCAAGAATCGTGTGTCATTGGTAGCAGAAGCGATATGAACCAAAAAAGTGGCGGGCATCTGTCCCCAAAGCTGATGAATGTTCCCCTGCTGGCGACTAAATTTTATATTCCCCCGGCGCGAGAAAATGGGGTGGCACGGCCGTTTCTCCTGCAAAAACTTCACGCTGGCATCAACCGACCGGGCAGCTTTACGCTGGTTTCTGGTCCCGCTGGGTTTGGCAAAACCACCCTGCTCAGCGATTTTGTGGCGCAGAGTGACACGCAAGCGGCCTGGCTTTCCCTGGATGAAGGCGACAACGAGCCTGACCGCTTTTGGACTTACTTCATCACGGCTTGTCAGACTGTTGGCGAGGATGTTGGCCAATCTGCGCTGGAACTGCTTGGCGGGAATCAGCCCCTGCCTGAGGAAACGATTCCAACCCTCTTGATCAATGAATTGACGGCGTGGGAACGGCCGTTCCTCCTGATTCTGGATGATTACCACGTTATCCACAACGAGGCGGTGCACAATGGCCTGCACTTTTTGCTAGAGCATGTGCCACCCAATCTGCATCTCATTGTGGCGACTCGCATCGATCCGCCCTGGCCGCTGGTTCGTTTTCGGGCGCGCAACCAGCTCAATGAAATTCGCGCCCGGGATTTGCGCTTTGATGCTGAGGAAACGGCCGTTTTCCTCACCCAGACAATGGGGCTTACCGTAACCCCGGCGGATGCCGCCGCGTTGGAGGCCCGCACCGAAGGTTGGATTGCGGGCTTGCAGTTGGCGGCGCTCTCCTTGCAAGATCAGCGCGATTTGGCCGCTTTTATTCAAGCGTTTACCGGCAGTCATGTGTATATTGCCGAATATTTGCTGGCAGAAATTTTGCAGAAGCAGCCAGAAGCCGTTCAACTGTTTTTGCTGCAAACGTCTGTTTTGGAGCGATTACAGGCAGATTTGTGTACGGCCGTTACCCAAAACCCAAACAGTTCAGCCATCCTCACCAACCTGCACCGCGCCAACATTTTTATTGTGCCTTTGGACAACGAAGGCCGCTGGTTTCGTTACCATCATCTCTTTGCCGATCTGCTTCAGGCCCGCCTGCGCCAGACCACATCTGCGGCGGATGTGGCTGACCTGCACCGCAGGGCGGCACGCTGGTTTGCACAGCGCGGGTGGTCAGCCGAGGCCATTAAGCACGGTTTGGCGGCCTCCGATTTTGAGTTTGTGGCCGCACTCGTGGAACAGGAAGCGCGCAGCCTGATGTTTTCAGGCAAGGTAAGCATTTTGCACACCTGGCTCTCCGCTTTGCCCCAGGCAACTTTGCAACATTATCCGCGCCTGCACATCTATCAACTTTGGATCGAGATGATGCAGGAGAAGGTGCCGCTTTCACCGCAGGTTTTGCGCGAAAAAGAGGCGTTGCTGCGCGCCTTGCCGCCTTCGCCCGAGAATGAGGCGCTGCAGGTGGAGTTGTTGGCGATGCTGTGCCGTTTTGTTGCCTTTTCCGGCGATTCGGCGCGCGCGATTCAACTGGCCGATGAAGCGCTGGCCCGACTGCCGCAAGCGGAGCAAGGGCTGCGTGCGCGCGCCTATTCGGCGTTGGCGGTTGCCCACTGGGTGGAAGGCGCTTTCCTTGCCAGCGAGATGGCTTATGAGGAATGTATGCGCCTGTCGCTGGCGGCGGGCAACCTCACCCTGGCGGCGCACACGAGCATGATCAGGGGCTTGGCCCAAATTGATTACGGGCAGCTTCAGGCGGCGGCGCGCACTTACCAATCGATCATTGAGATGGGTGAAAAACAGGGGCAGAAGCTGTTTTTTCCAGCGGGGCAGGGGCATATTGGTCTGGCGAGTATTTATTTGGAATGGCATGAATTGGAAACGGCCGTTACCCATCTGGAGCAAGGGATGAAGCTTTGTCAGCAAGGGGGGCTGGCAGGGTTGTCCTTTGGGTTTACCTACTGGGCGCGGCTCCACCAGGCACGCGGCGATTACCCGGCAGCGGCAGCGGCTCTGGCAAAATTGGGGGAGACGGGTGTCGATCCCAGCGGCACGGCGCGGCAAATTCAGCTCAGCATTGCGCTGGGTGATTTGCCGGAAGCGGCGCGTGTGGCCCAGCCCTGGTTGACGCTGCTCAAAAATGGGGGTTCACAGCAGCCTCCGCTGCTGGTTTTGGAGATTATCAGGCTGACCGTGGCGCGTCTCTTTTTGGCGCAGGGCAAGCTGGAAGATGCGTTGGAATTGCTAGAGACGGTGGCCGAAACGGCCGTACCCCACCAGCGTAACGGCCGTCTTATTGAAGTTTATTTGCTCAAGGCGTTGGTGCTGCAAAAGCAAAACGAGGGAAACATCACGGTGGAAGCGTTGCAACTGTTTGCCACTGCCCTTGCCCTGGCCATGCCTGAGAATTACATGCTGCTGTTTTTGGAGATGGGAACGGCCGTTGTGCCACTGCTCCAGGCCATCTTAACGTACGAAGCAGCAGACGCTCCGCTAAAAGCGTACGCGCGCAAGCTGCTTGCCGCCTTTGCTGAAGAGGATGCTTATCCAGTTGACTCAAGTTCCAGTACATCTGACGCGCTGGTAGAACAACTCACCCCGCGCGAGATGGAAGTATTGGCACTGCTGGCCGCTGGCGATGCCAACAAAGCAATCGCTGACAAACTTTTTATCACGGTGCGCACCGTCAAAAAACATATCACCAGCATTTTTGGCAAGCTGGGCGTGCATAACCGTACCCAGGCCGCCGCCCGCGCCCGCGAACTTGGTTTGCTGCCTGCCGATTAACCTCGCTTCATCCCCTACCCAAAATGGTGTACCTAAGTACGCTCAAATCCCCCAAAAAATACGACTTCAGTACACAGACAAAAAATCAGCGCTTCTGTATGCTGGCATCATCAAATGACAGATGAATTTCCAGTGTAAAGGAGACAAAAATGAGTACGGTTCTTTCTTCAAAAGTTGCTTATGCAGGCATCGGCTTTTTACTGACGCTTATTTCTGGCGTGGTCTTGAGCAAAATGGGACGGCCGCTTAACAGCGCCGTCTTCGGTGCCCACAAAATTATTGCGGTGGGCACCATCGTCCTGATTGGGTTGAACATTCGCGATTTGGCACAGGTTGTGGGCTTGCAGGCTGTGCATCCAGCACTTATTTGGGGCACGGGCTTGCTGCTGCTGGCCCTGGTGGTGTCTGGCTCGCTGCTCAGCTTCGATAAGCTGGTGCTGCCCCTTACCTTGCGCGTGCATCAAATTGTGCCGCTGTTGGCTCTGGCTTTTTCGGCTTTGAGCATCTATTTGTTGGCCAACGGCCGTTCCTGAAAACAGGAAGGTGGAGCGTACTAAAAACTGCGCTCCACCTTAAAAAGGAGCCTGTCATGAAGTACAAAAAAGTATTGGTTAGACAACGTGGTGGTCCAGAAAAGTTGGAAATCGTAGAACAAGAATTGCGCGCACCGCTCGGTAACGAGGCGCAAATTCGGGTGTTGGCCACGCCGGTTTGTCAGGATGATGTGGCGGTCCGGGTAGGAAATCGGCCGTTTCTCAAGAAGACACCATTTACGCCTGGCTACACTTGCATTGGGACGGTTGAGGCGGTCGGTGCAGAGGTTACGGCCGTTGCCGTAGGCGACCGGGTGGCGGCACTCACCAATTATGACAGCCATGCGGAAGTTCTTTACTGGGACGCCGCTGAATTGATGCCGGTGCCCGAAACCGTAGATCCGGTGGCAGCGGTTACGCTCATTCTGAACTATTTAGTGGCTTACCAAATATTACATCGCGTGGCGCAGGTGAAAGCAAACGACAAAGTGCTCATTGTGGGAGCCAGCGGCGGAGTTGGCACCGCTTTTTTGCAGCTGGGTCAGCTTGCTGGGTTAAAAATGTACGGTTTGGCGTCGTCCAGCAAGCAGCACATTCTCAACCAGTACGGGGCGATTCCAATCGATTATCGGACACAGGATTTTGTGCAGCTGTTGCAGCAAGCGGAGCCAGACGGCATTGATTTTGTGTTCAACGGCATGGGCGAGGAATATTTTGGGCGGGCGCTGGCGGTGCTGCGGCGGGGCGGCATGTTGGTTCATTATGGTGGCCCGCAAAGCTTTGGTCGCTTTTTGCTGCTGGTGGGCAAGCTGCTTCTGGGTAATTTGCTGCCCACCGGCAAGAAAATTGTTGGTTACGGCACTCATCGTTTGGGGACGGATTTGTTCAAAAAAGATTGGGCCACGCTGTTTGACCTGCTGGCGGCGGGCAAAATCAAGCCGGTCATTGCCAAAACGTTGCCGTTTTCAGAGGTCATCGAGGCCAATAGATTGTTGGAAAACGGCCGTATTACTGGCAACCTCGTCCTAACATTTTCAGAAAACCATGAGTGACAACACATACAGCTACGAAATCTGCATCGAGGGTCAGCTGGCAGAGGGCTGGTCTGACTGGTTTGCTGGCTCCATCCGGCATGATGTGGCCAATGGCGTGACGGTCTTAACGGGTCATTTTGTGGATCAGGCCGCTCTTTTTGGCATCTTGACCAAAATACATTATCTTAACCTGACGCTCCTTGCGGTGAAGCGTCTGTCTATTCAGCAACCATCACACAACAGTTGAGATTGATGACTGCCCCGATTTTAGCGACCAAACTGTTTGTTCCCCCATCCAGACCGGATGCCGTTTCACGCCCACGATTGGCTCAACAGTTAAACAACTGTCTGGGGCCGGGCGTTGCTTTTCGTCGTAAGCTGACGCTGGTTTCCGCCCCGGCTGGTTTTGGCAAAACAACGCTCATTGGCAACTGGCTGGCCGAAGCGGAGTTAGCCACAGCCTGGCTGTCGCTGGATGCACGTGATGCTGATCTGACGCGTTTTCTGACGTACCTGGTGGCGGCGTTGCAAACGGCCGTTCCCACCCTAGGCCAACGCGCTTTAGAGATGCTGGAAGCGTCCCCCACGCCGCCTGTGGAATCCGTTCTAACGGTGCTGCTCAACGATCTGGTAGCGGTGCCACACAGGCTGCTGCTGGTGCTGGATGATTATCACGTGGTGGAAGAGCCAGCTGTTGACGAAGCGCTCACTTTTTTGCTGGATCATCTGCCGCCGCAGCTGCATCTGGTCATCACCACCCGCGAAGATCCCCAACTGCCGCTGCCCCGGCTGCGGGTGCGTGGGCAGCTCACTGAACTGCGGGCTGCTGATTTGCGCTTTTCGGTGGACGAAACGGCCGTTTTCCTGCAAAAACTCATGGGCCTCACCCTTTCTCCAGAAGAAGTTGCCGCACTAGAGCAGCGCACCGAAGGCTGGATTGCCGGTTTGCAACTGGCGGCGCTCTCCATGCAAGATCGGGATGATGTGCATGGTTTCATCCACGCATTTGCTGGTGATAATCGGTACGTGGTGGATTATCTCATCGAGGAAGTGCTACAGCGCCAGCCGCCCCACGTGCGCCAATTTTTGCTGCAAACCTCCATTTTGGATCGCTTGTGTGGGGCGTTGTGTACGGCCGTTACCCAACAGCCAGACAGCGGCGAGCTGCTCGAAGCGCTGGAGCGCGGCAACCTCTTTGTGGTGCATCTGGACGACCGGCGGCAATGGTACCGCTACCACCATCTCTTCGCCGACGTGCTCCAGGCCCACGCCCAAAAAGAGCAGCCCGTTTCTCTAAACGAACTCCATCACCGCGCCAGCCGCTGGTACGAAGCCAACGATTTGCTGGCGGACGCCGTGCGCCATGCTCTGGCCGCCCAGGACTTTGAGCGCGTGGCCGGTTTAGCCGAGCAAGCCTGGCCCGCCATGGATCGCAATCGTGAATCCCCCGTCTGGCTTGGTTGGGTGGACAAGCTGCCGCCGGAGATGATTCACGCCCGGCCCGTGCTAAGCGCATGCTGTGCCTGGGCCATGTTGGACAAAGGTGAACTGGAAACGGCCGAATCCCATCTGCAAACCGTCGAACACTGTCTGGCCCAAACCAAGCCAGTGCCGCCAGCTTACGCGGACGAAGCCCAATTTGCCGCCTTGCCCGCCACCGTGGCCGCGGCGCGCACTTATCTGGCGCTGGCGCTGGGCGATTTGCCCGCCACGCAAAAGCACGCACGGCAAGCCCTCCAACTCATTCCCGCAGACGATCATCACCGGCGCGGCACGCCAAGTGCGCTGCTGGGTCTGGCCACAATGGCCAGCGGCGATTTGGCGGAAGCGTACAAAGCCTTCAGTGAAGCGATGGCCAGCTACCAAAAAGCGGGCAACACGCTCTACGCCATCACCGGCACCTTCATTTTGGCCGACATTCGGCTGGCACAAGGGCAGTTGCCTGAAGCGTTCAGGATTTATGAGCACGCTATGCGACTGGCGCAGGAGGCGGGTGGTGCAGCCCTGCGCGGTACGGCCGATTTGCACCTGGGCCTTGCTGATTTGTGCCGCGAACAAAACGATCTGGCCGCGGCGAAGGAACATTTGCAAACCAGCGAAACCTTAAACGAACAGGCGCTGCTGCCCCGCTGGCGACAGCGTTACTGTCTGGTGCAGGCGCGCCTTCAGGAGGCGCAGGCTGATTTGGCGGGTGCGCTGGACCTGGTGGCGGAGGCTGAGCGACTGTACGTGCGTGGGCCGGTGCCCGACATTCGGCCGATTGCGGCGCTGCAGGCGCGGCTGTGGATTTTGCAAGGCAATCTGGCGGCTGCATCGGCCTGGGCGCAGCAGCAGAACCTTGCTCCCGATGACGAACAGAGCTACCTGCGCGAATTTGACCACCTTACCCTGGCGCGACTGCTCATCGCGCGCGACAAAAGCGAGCCAGATGAAAATTATTTGCAGGATGCGCACCATTTGCTGGCGCGGTTGCTTTTAGCGGCCGAATCAGGCGGGCGCACGGGCAGTGCCATCGAAATCCGCATACAGCAGGCGCTGGCCTTTGAGGCGCAGGGCAACAGTGCCGATGCTCTAGAAACCTTGTCTCATGCGTTGGCGTTGGCCGAACCGGCTGGTTATGTGCGCCTCTTTTTGGATGAGGGAGAGCCGCTGCTCATGCTGCTGAAAACGATGCAGGCAGAGGGTTGGGAGCCAAAAAGGTATGTGGCGCAGCTCCTCGCTGCTTCTGGCGTGGGGGATCTGGTGAGCCAGCCCGTGGCTGCCAACGAACAGCCGCTGCTCGATCCGTTGAGCGAGCGCGAATTGGAAGTTCTGCAGCTGGTGGCCGAGGGCTTGAGCAACCGCGAGATTGCCGAGCGGCTGTATCTGGCGTTGAGCACGGTGAAGGGTCACAACCGCCTCATTTACGATAAGCTGAACGTCAGCCGCCGCACCGAAGCAGTGGCGAAGGCGCGGGAGTTGGGATTGTTGTAACCGGTCGCAAACGACTTCTATCCGACAAAATCCGGCACGGATTGTCGGGCAGCGCTGTTTCATTTCCCCTATGCTGGTGAAAACAGGAGATTAACCGGTGGATTCGCTGGAGAGAATGAACCTGGCTTTGGCCTACATTGAAGAAAATTTGTGTGATGAGATTGAGATGCAGCGTGTGGAACAGTTGGCGCTTTGCTCTGAGTATCATTTTCGGCGCATGTTTTCTTTTTTGGCTGGCGTGTCGCTTTCCGAGTACATCCGGCGTAGGCGGCTGACGCTGGCGGCGTTTGAATTGCAGCAGAGCGGGGTGTCGGTGTTGGATACGGCCGTAAAATGCGGCTACAGCTCACCCGACGCGTTTGCTCGCGCTTTTGCCAGCCTGCACGGCATCACCCCCAGCGAAGCCAAAAGCAGCGGCCAGCCGCTGAAGGCGTATCCACGGTTAAGTTTCCAATTAACCATCAAAGGAGCAAGTGAAATGAACTATCGCCTTGAAGAAAAAGCGCCATTTGGCATTGTGGGCCTGATGCGGCGGGTAAAGTTGATTTACGAAGGAGTGAATCCGGAGATTGCCGCTATGTGGCAAAGTTTGGATGCAGCCACCATTGCCACGCTGAAGGCATTGTGCAACGTGGAACCCAAAGGCATGATTAGCGCCTCGACTAACTTTAGCGAGGGTCGGCAGGATGGCGGCGAGTTGGACCATTACATTGGCGTGGCCACCACGGAGCCAGCCCCAGACGGTCTGTCCAGATTGGCAGTGCCTGCCTATACCTGGGCTGTGTTTGAGTCGGTGGGGCCATTCCCGGAGACGCTGCAAAACATCTGGGGTCGCATTTACGCTGAATGGTTCCCCACCTCCGGCTATGAGCAGGTGCATGGGCCGGAGATTTTGTGGAATGAGGGCAAAGATACCACCGTGCCGAACTATCGCAGTGAGATTTGGATTCCGGTGCAGAAAAGCGGCTAACCCACCAAACCGTCTTGCCAAATTTGAACGAGATAGGCGTTATCCCGCAGTGAAGGATAACGCCTATCTTTGTGTTTATTCGACAATGCCTAATGTTTTTGTGGTGGAAACGGCCGTTTCTCCCCGAGGCCGCCATGCCCATAGCAAAACAATAAACAGCGTGGCGTTAAACATTGGGAACGCCGACAGAGCCAGCCCCACTGCACCCGTTGCCGTGTAAAAAATACCCGCCGCCAAGTCTACCGCCTGGATGAGGATCATATTGTTGATCCAGAATCCATACTTCTCTGGCGCACGGGCAATGAAAAACATACCCACACCATACGCCAGAAAGCGGGCAGCCAGCATCCCCAGCGGGTAGGCGATGTCTGCTTCCGGCACGGAATGGCCCAGCAGCGCCAGAAAATTCAGCGGCGCAAACAGATACAACAGGCCTAAAACAATCTGTACCACACCAATCAACCGCAACAAGATTTTTAATCGTTTCATTTTTGCTCCTTTTGGTGAAACTGGTTTAATAAATAAACTATATATTGATTATATATAGTTATAAACAAAAAAAATTTAGCAGGCTATGCGTTTACGATGGATAGCAAATCGGCAATGGTCGTTTGCCCCAGCCGGTTGTGCATGGCTGCTTCGGCTTCGTTGAGAATGTCCAGAATCGCACCCTGTGCTCGCGTCGGCTTTTCGCCAGTCACCGCCAGCTCAAAATCATGCCGGAACAGCGCCTTACCTGATTCAATCGCTTGAAAAATATCCATAATCGTGATCTCAGCGGGGGGCAGCGCCAGCCGGACGCCCCCTTTGGCCCCTTCACGCGTCTCGATGATGCCCGCTCCAGCGAGGTTGCCCAAGATTTTAACGGCCGTTGGCCGGGCAATGTTCAGCGCCTCAGACAGTTCTTTGGTGGGCACAAAGTCGTAAAAACCTTGCTCAACTTTATCGCCCACAAAAAGCACAGTGACAATCGCCTGTGAAAATGACAATGAATAGCTCATAACCTGAAAACCTACACTGTATTATTTAACGATATATAAAGTATATGTAGTTAAGGTGCTTTGTCAATCCCCAAGATAGAAAATTTCGAAAAACAATACCCATCACCCTACTTTCGTGTCTGTACGGTCGTTCTGCTGCGTGGCTATGCTTCACCCATCTTAACGTTGTGAAAGGAGCAAGAAATGTTGGCCCATAAGAAATTGATCTTTGGTTTATTCTCGATTTTGTTGCTGGCGGGGGCGTATTTTGGCACGCGGCCGCAAAAATGCGCTGCTGCCATTTGTGCCAGGGCACACGCCGAGGTGCGCGCTAATGCGCCAACCTACGGCGTGCCGGGATTGCATTCCGTTGGCCGTCAGGTTTTGGCGATGGCTGAGGAGCCAAACCTGGAACTGTCTCTCTGGTATCCGGCAGAAGCTGGGGCGGCCGAAGCCGAACCCTACGAATATCAGATTAAGCTGCCCGTTGTCGGGGCAGTGACCCTGGCGACAGATGCCAGCTATGCTGTGCAAGATGCGGCTTACGATCTGGCCGATGGCCCGTACCCACTGGTGATTTTGTCGCCGGGTTTTGCTATGAGCGCGTCCAGCTACGGTTGGCTGGCGGAACATCTGGCGTCTTATGGTTTTGTGGTGTTAGCCGTGGAGCATGACGAGCAGATGAATCCGGAAACGGGTTTGTGGCAGGGGGCAGTGAAACGGCCGTTTGAAATCCAGTCTGTTTTTGCTTACGTGGATACACAAACGCAGCCAAACGGCACGCTTGCTGGACTGGTCGATCCTGAAACGGTGGCGGTGCTGGGGCACTCCTACGGTGGCTACACGGCGCTGGCGGTGGCGGGGGCGCGCATTGATTCTGCTGGTCTCAAAACACATTGCGAAGAAGCAGCTCGCGAAGAACATCCTGCCGCCTGGCTGTGCGACATGCTGCTGCCTCACCTGTCGGAAATGGCCGAGCTGGCTGGTTTGGCAACGCAACCAGATGGTTTGTGGCCCGGCTGGGGCGATGAACGGGTGGCTGCCGTGGTGGCGCTGGCGGGGGATGCCTTCTTCTTTGGTGAAGCGGGCTTGGCGGAAATCCAAGTACCGGTTTTGGCGATTGGCGGCACGGCCGATCACGATTCGCCTTTCGAATGGAGTGCGCAGCCAACCTACGATTACGTGTCCAGTCCGCGCAAGGCGCTGGTCGCTCTGGATGAGGCGGAGCACATGATTTTCACCAATCCATGTGCTGAGGTGCGTTGGTATGCCAGGCCGCTGGCGGGCGAATTTTGCGCCGACACTAATTGGAATCGATTGGAAGCACATGACCTGATCAGCCATTTTACGACGGCGTTTTTGCTGGCGGAACTGAAGCAGGATGCTGCGGCTGCCACTGCGCTCGCGCCTGAAGCCGCGGCATTTCCGCAGATACGGTACGCAGCTGAAGGATACTAATCAATCCGAACAATACCCCCAAACAATACTTTCGAACCTATACGGCAATACCCCCTGACCGATAAGGTATAGGCAGATTGAGCAAGCAGCACGGCGCAACAGCCCCGGCCAAGCAAGAAGGGTAAGAGCATGTCAAGTAAGCCAACAATTTATCAAATCAGGATTGGCGGCCAGCTAGGTGCGCAATGGACAGAATGGTTTGACCAGATGACGCTCACTCAGGCTGACAACGGCGACACGCTCTTAACTGGACCGGTGGTAGACCAGGCAGCGCTGCACGGCCTGCTGCGCAAGGTGCGCGATTTGGGTTTGCCGCTTATCTCTGTCACTCAGCTTCAAAAATGAAAATCGTAAGTCGGATTGACAATCCGACCCACCTTTACGAAGGAGAGAAATATGAATCAAGAAACCATCAATCGTTCCAACAACAGCATGAACAATATCTCTTTTCAGCAGAAGAGCGCTGGCGTGTCTTTGGTGATTACCAGCAGCGTAGCTCTTTACTTCATCGCCCGTGTGTGGCCGATGCGGCCCGCGGCGGTGGCCAGCGATACCCTCCCTGCCGGATATGGTGGCGTGGTGATAACCACCCTCATCCTGATTGTGGTGGCGCAGATTGTGCTGCAAGCGGTGCTGGCGATTGGTCAGGGTAGTGTGGAATCCGTTGGCGCAGCAGAACAGGCGGCCACGCACAAGGCCAGACGGAATGCTTACTTTGTGCTGGCTGTGGCTGCCGTGGCGGCTGTAGGTTCTACCTTCGTGCTGGCGTTGACGATTTTTGACACGGCAAACGTGGTTATTGTGGGGCTGGCTTTGGCGGAAATTGTGCAATCCGCTTCGCAGCTGTTTTATACACGACGATAAATGTAAATCCAGATTGGTCCCATCTTTGGAAATGGGGCCAATCTTCAACAAATTAAGGAGAAACAAAATGAATTCTATTAAGAAAACTGCCCGTACCACTGGTGTCCTTTATCTTGCTATCTTTTTTGCCAATATGTTTGTCTTCATGTTTGTGAGCGGCAGCCTGAATGTGGCGGGTGATGCCGCGGCTACGGCCGAAAATATCCGGGCGTCGGAGTCACTGTATCGCAGCGGCGTGGTGAGCTATCTGATTGTCTTTTTGAGTGAAATTGGCACGACGATTTTGCTGTACAAGCTGTTGGCACCGGTCAACAAGACGGTGGCTTTGCTGATGGTGACGACGCGATTGATGCAAGCGGCCGTTCATGCGGCGAACTTGATCAACTTTATTTTCCCGCTGATTTTGATCAATGGTGGCGATTATCTGGCGACCTTCTCGCCAGAGCAGATTAACTCGCTGGTGCTCTTGTTTACCGATGTGCATTACTACGGCGTATTGGTTTCGGAAGCGTTTTTTGCCCCAAGTCTATTCTTTTTGGGTTATCTGGTGGTCAAATCTGAGCTGTTCCCCAGCATTCTGGGCATCATGCTGGCAATTGCGGGGGCGGGCTATGTGTTGGATAGCTTCGGCATCTTCTTGTTGCCCCAGCAGGCGATTCTGTTTGCCAACATCATGATTGCCCCGGCGATTATTGCCGAATTGTCCTTCACGTTGTGGCTGCTCATCAAGGGCATTCGCACGCCAAAGCCGGAGAGCCGTCAGGCGATGGCTACGGCTTAGTGACGGTGATCAGTGTTCGGTAAGAGGTAATCGGTAGTTGGTTGGCGTGGATAGTGAGAGATGGCGCGTGGAATTGTTGAAACGGCCGTTTCTCATCCGCGCCACCTATCTGTTTGATTCTCACACTTTGGTGCCAAAAGGAGTTCGGGGTATGACGACAAAAATGAAAGCGATGGTGTTCACAAAATATGGTGCGCCGGATGGGTTGCAGCTGGTGGATGTGGACAAACCGACACCCAAGGCGGGTGAGGTGCTGGTGAAGGTGGTGGCAACGGCCGTAAATCAAGCTGACCATCACGTCCTCAGTGGCAGCCTGCGGTTTAGCACCGGGCTGTTCAAACCCAAGCAGACAATTCTAGGCTCTGACGTTGCTGGTATTGTTGAGGCGATTGGCCTTAACGTGACCCAATTTCAGGTAGGCGACGCGGTGTTTGGCGACTTGTCGGGGCAGGGGCGGGGTGGTTTTGCCGAGTATGTGGCGGTGCCAGAAGCAGTTTTGGTATCCAAACCGGCCAATCTCGCCTTTCCGCAAGCCGCCGCCGTGCCGATGACGGCCGTTACCGCTTTGCAAGGCCTGCGCGACCGGGGCAATTTGCAGCCAGGCGAGCAAGTGTTGATCAATGGTGCCTCTGGGGGTGTGGGGTCGTTTGGGGTACAGATAGCGAAGGTATTGGGTGCGGAGGTAACTGCCGTTGCCAGCAGCCGCAAACTGAAAATGGTGCAGGCTATCGGCGCAGATCACGTGATTGATTACAAAAAGGAAGATTTCAGCCAAACAGACCAGCCGTACGACTTGATTTTTGATACGGTGGGCAATCGTTCAGTGGCGGAATATGAACGGGCTTTGGGGAAGAACGGCCGTTTTGTCACCACCACTTTCTTGCCCGCCCTTTTGTGGCGCAGACGCCGTAATGGGAAGAAAATGGTCAATATGATGGCCCAGCCTAGTCAGAAGGATCTGGCATATTTGGCAGAATTGTTGTCGTCTGGCCAGATCAATTCGGTGATTGATAGATGTTATCCGCTGGCTGAACTGCCTGAAGCGTTACGCTATTTGGCAGAAGGGCACGCCCAAGGCAAAGTGATTATTACTGTTGCCGCCAACGACTCACCCGTTTTGGCAAATCATTAAGAGACCCTATGATGTTTGTAGCCAGATTTACGACGCCCGATGATCCAGCCGCCCAACTGCTGATTGCGCAGTTGAATGCGACGTTGCAAACCCTAACCGGGGATGATGGTTCAAGTTCCTATTCGCCTGAGGTGTTTGATGCGGCGAAGGATGCTTTTCTGGTGCTGGAACGGGGGGAAACGGCCGTTGCTTGTGGCGCCCTCCGCTGGTTAGAAGAGAAGACGTGGGAAATCAAACGAATGTATTCCACGGTGCCGGGCGGCGGTGGTCAACTATTGCAGGTGCTTGAGGCAAAAGCCGCTGCTCTGGGCTGTGAAAAGTTGGTGCTTTCAACCAGGATTGTGAACACCCAGGCCGTCCAATTTTACCTGCGGCATGGCTATGTGGAAGTAGCAGCCTACGGCAAATACAAACATACGCAGCGCTCGGTTTGTTTGGGCAAGACGCTCACGTAAATGGCTGGTTACTGCCAGGGGAAAGGAGCCACAGGCGTGATGCCGTAGTACAGCTCCACAATGCGGCGGAACAGTGGCGCAGACACTTCGGAACCCTCGCCTCCGTGCTCTAGGATGACGGCAATGGCAATTTCGGGGCGGTCGGCGGGAGCATACCCCACAAACCAGGCGTGTGAATTGCCGGGCGGCGCTTCGGCCGTACCGGTTTTGCCCGCCACCTGAATCGGCAAGCCAATGAAGCGATGGGTGGCAGTCCCGTTCGGATCGTTAGCCACCTTCCATAGGCTCTCCTGCATGATAGCCAGATTTTCTGGCGAGAGGGGAATCTCGCCGTTGATTTGAGGTGGGAATGGTTCTTCGGGTGCGCCAGCACCGGCCCCAATGCGATCCACCAGCGTGGGCCGGTACAGCGTGCCACCGTTGGCAATGGCGGCCATGATGTTGGCCATCTGCAGCGGCGTTACCTGCACATCTCCCTGGCCAATGCCCATGTTGACGGCATCACCTCGCACCCAACCTTCCCCTTTAACCTCAAGTTTCCAGGCCGGGCTGGGAATATTGCCAGACGCTTCTACCAGACCCACAGCCCCGGTGGACTGGCCCAGGCCAAACTGCTTGGCCGTGTCTGGAAAGAAGTTGGGATCTACCGCGTCCATCTCAAAGGCGGCATCGTAAAAACAGGAGTTGCAGGAGACCACGATGGCCTGTTTCAAGGTAATGGTGCCGTGCCCGCCTTCGCGCCAATCCACTTTGGCGAATTGATCGCCTAAGCGCGTCCAGATGCCGGTGCTGGTGTAGTAGGTGTCTGGCGTGTACAGGCCGCTGTTGACGGCGGCGGTGAAGGTCACAATTTTGAAGGTAGAGCCAGCGGGATACACACCCTGAGCTGGCCGATTGAGCAACGGCCGATTTGGGTCGTTAAAAGCGGCACCTAGCGCTACGGCCGAATCCTGGGCAAACGGGTCAAAGATGCGCGGATCGTAGCTGGGGTAGCTGGCCATCGCCAAAATCTTGCCCGTGTTGACATCTAAAACAACGGCGGCCCCGGCCTGCACATAGCCCAATGAGGTAATGGCTTCGTTGAGGGCTTGCTCAACGGCCGTTTGAAAATCCAGGTCCAACGTTGAGTAAACGCTGCGTGCCTGCTTTGGTTCTTGTTCTTGCACGGTGCCGACATACTGCCCGTTGGGGCCAATCACCGTTAGCGTGCCGCCGCGTTCGCCATTGAGATAATCTTCGCCCCACCGTTCCAGGCCAGCCAGCCCTACCAGTTCGTCGCCAGCAAAGCCTTGGGCCTGGTATTCGGCTAGCTGCTCAGCCGGAATGTAGCCTGTGTAGCCAATGAGGTGCGGTGCAGCGTTAGAATCGGAAAAGAGACGCGCCAGCCGAGGTTTGGGTTCCGCCAGCCCTTTGCCAATAAACGGCTGAATTGAGGGCCCGTACTGCTGCATTGTCGCTTCGGTAACATCACCGATGGGCCAATACCAATCCGGCAGGGCAGGCGCGTAAATCTCCTTAATTTCCTCTGGCGTCTGGTTGAGCATGGGGCTGAGCGCCGCCAGCATGGCAGGTTCGTCCTCAATTTGTCCAGGAATCACGCCGAGGGTGAGGATGTTGCCCTGGTAGGCCAAGGCCTTGCCGTTGACATCGTAGATGTTGGCGCGGGCCGGGATGCGCTGCTGCATGACGAGCGTGTTGCCGCCCGCCATCTCTGGCAGAATGAGCCCTTCATTCCAGACGATGCCCCAACGGCCGTCCTCAAAAGCCAGCGGCACGGTGTATTCGCGGATGATGGTGCCGACAGCGGCCGTTTGCCAGGTCACGCGCACCTGCATTTGCGCTGTGTTGCCATCTTGCAAGGTACCCAACGCCTGCGTGGAGATATTGGTCACGGTGGCGGTTTTCATGGCTTCTTCGTAACGCGCTACGAAGGAGAGGTTATCTACAAGTGCCTGACTGCTGGGGGAAAGCAAGCTGTACATGCCCAAATAATCACCCAACTCCCAGGCGCGGTAGAAAGCCAGGCCAAAGCCGTTGGCATCATCGCTGGTGGGGATTTCTGTGGGATGGGGCGTGTTGGTGGGCAGCGGCGTGAGCGTCACCAATTCACTGGAATCCTGAATTGGCGGAATCAGCCCGTCGGCCCCGCAGGCAACCAGCAAGACAAAAAAGAGAAGCAGCAGCAAATACTTTTTCATAGATGGCCTGGATTATAGCGGGTTCATTGCCAGACAGAAATAGTCACACTATTTTGTAGGCGACTTTTAATTCTCTCATCAGGTTCAAGATGTTCATGGTCAATTTGTTGCCTGTAAATCATGATAAAAATCATGCCAGTTTAATGCCTGATTTTACTTGTAGCGGCCGCGCCTGAAGCATTACGCTGTAACTGTTCATCGACCCTGTTTTTGATAGCAAGCTGCTGAGCTTGCAGGAGGCGAATGATGAAGGTCAAGTATGCTTTAATTTTCGACGCCCTTGTGTTGCTGGTTGTGGCTGTGGGTTGTTTCTTCAACATGACCTGGGTGCACAATATGTTGGGCATTCCCTTTGCGCCGGACAATGTGTTTTTCTGCCAGCTGCTGGGAGCGGCCGTTTTTGGCCTGGCGCTGCAAAACTGGTTGGTGCGCAAGATTGATGAGCTGGAAAAGCTGCGCATCATTTTGCTGGCTAACTTTTTGGGGCACGGTGCTGCTTTTATTATCTTCCTGGCCAGCAAATTGAGCGGTGCCGGGGATGCTACAATGTGGCTAGCGATTGGCTACACGCTGCTGGCGACGCTGTTGTTTGGATACTTCCTGGATCGGCCCCAGATGCAGCCGAAACATGCCTGATTGGTAAACGGCCGTTTCTCACAAACTCATCTGCGTCTGCTATTTCTTACTCATTGGCCTGGGTAGGTGTATGATACGGCCGTCTTCTTATCCCCTCTAATTCTTCACCACCATTGGTATGTAAACATGGTTTGTCAGGTTGGCCGGCACAGGGCTTATCCACAGGTAAGCATTGGTCACATTGTTAGAATCATTGCCGTCCAAATAGCCATTCTCCGAAAGAAACGCAATCCGATCTCCTGACGCTGAAATCACCGGTTGGTAAGTATGCCCACCGGAAGGCGCGCCATTTTCTTCGAAGGTGATCAGCTCCGTCACCCCTGTGAGTCGGTTGTAACGGTAAACACAATCCAGTATGGCCACGCAGGTGGGGTTTGTCAGGGTAGATTGATTGGCGTGAAAGACGATGTATTGCCCCGACGCCGAAATGTCGTTGCCATAGCTGTCGCCTGGATTTTGCGCACCACTGCTCGATACAGAGACGCGCGTGGTGATTCCCGTTGATAACTGGTGCAAAAAGGCATCGGCACGGCCGTTTGTATCCCCTGTTACCAAATTTGTAGCTTCTGAATTAAACAGAATCCATTCCCCGTCGGCCGACATTTGCACATCGTAGGAATCTAAATCTCCTTGTGCACCCGAGGTAGACACGGAGATTCGTACCGTCTCTATTTTGCCCGGCTCATCCGGGACGTTATTGTGGTCCGGGTCACGCAGGTGGACGAACACATCATCCACACCGTTGGTATCGTTGGGTACCAGATTGTTAGCCAAGGAGACAAAGGCGACGATCATGCCATCATCAGACACGGCTAAACGGCCGCGTGTTCCGGCAAAATTGTTGGCCAACTCGCCATTGTTGTTCACGGAAATGGGGATCGTCAAAATCTGCCCTGGTTCGTCCCAAACAGAGTCATTGTCCGGGTTGCGGTCATGTAAATAAACTTGCCATTGGTTAAAAGCGGTGGGCGTGGGTAATGCAAGATTGGTTGAATAAGAGCCAAAAGCTATGAAACGGCCGTTTGCTGAAATGGCCGGGTTGTAGCTGAAAAAGTTGCCCTTGGTGCCATCGTTGGCAATCGAAACCATGCGAAACGTTTGGGCGGTGCGGTTGTACACAAAAATGTCGGAAAAGCCGTTGGTGTCACCGGCGATCAAGTTATCAGCAGTGGATGAGAAGGCTGTGTACAAACCCGTTTCGGAAATACTTGGTTCTCGTGACCAACCGTTGGGTTCTCCGGTAGAGGATGGTTCGGATATACGCTCAAGCGTACCGGTTGCTACCGTATAAAGAAAAATGTCACGCTCGGCATTGGTATCCCCGTTGATCAAATCGTCTGCTTCGGAATCCAGCACAATGTACTGGCCATCGCGGGAAATGTCGATGCCATAGATCCAACCTTCAGAAACGGTGCCGCTGGTGTTGTTGGAAACACGGGTAATGCCGTTGGCTGTGGGTGCTGCTTGAGCCAGTAAAACATTTAGCGCCAAAAAGGCGATGAGCAAGAACAAGCCAAAGTGCCGTCGCATGGGAGCCTCCTAAATTGATGTATCAAGCGAGATGTCGTCTTTTTTAATCTTAGGGGTGGTTTGTAAGCAGAGAGTCCCGTGATCAGGGGTATTTGTGTCGCTCAGAGAGGGAATTCAGTTGCAATTAACAAAAAAACGGCCGAAGGATGTTGCATTTCAACAACAAACATCCTTCGGCCAATAATTTATTGACGGAAAATGATGAGCCAGACTAGACCCAACCCCGCAGCCTGGTAGCCTGGGCTACACGGTTTACCGCGACCAGATAAGCAGCGACGCGGTTGTTCACGTGCTTGATCTGGGCCATGTTGTGCACGGCGTGGAAAGCGGCCGTCATCTTTTGGTCCAGCCGTTGCTGCGTCATGGCTTCATCCCAATAATACTGGTAAGCGTTTTGCACCATCTCGAAGTAGGAAACGGTGACCCCGCCCGCATTGCAGAGGAAGTCTGGCAGTACGTAGATTCCCTTGTCGTACAGCACTTCATCCGCCGCCGGGGTGGTGGGGCCGTTGGCCAGCTCGGCCACGATGGTGGCGTGGATGTTGTCGGCATTGCGCTGGGTGATCACGTTTTCCAGCGCGGAGGGGAAGAGCACCATCACCGGCAGCTCCAGGAGTTCTTCGTTGGAGATGTTGTCTGCCTCGCGGAAGTTGATGACGGAGCCGGTTTCTGCTTTGTGGTTGCGTACGGCCGTTACATCCAAACCAGCCGCGTTGTAAATGCCGCCCCGGGAGTCGCTTACGGCTACCACTTTCAGCCCCAGCAGTTCGGTCGCCAACAAATGAGCAAACTGACCTGCGTTGCCATATCCCTGAATGGCGGCCCGCTGGCCCACCAGATCGATGTCCAGCACTTTGGCCGCTTCGCGTACGGTGTAAATGCCGCCGCGTGCCGTAGCGTCTTCACGTCCGGCTGCCCCGCCAATCTCTAATGGCTTGCCCGTGATGACGCCGGGCTCCTGATGCCCGGTGAGAACCTGATACTCATCCATCATCCAGGCCATAATTTGAGGATTGGTGTACACGTCTGGCGCGGGCACATCTTTGGTGATGCCCACGTAGCGGGCAATCTGGCGCATGTAGCCCCGGCTCAGCCGCTCCAGTTCGGTGGCAGAGAGGAAGCGCGGATCGCAGATGACACCCCCTTTGGCCCCACCGAGAGGGATATCGACAACGGCCGTTTTCCAGGTCATCCAGGCCGCCAAGGCACGAATCGTGTCGATGGTTTCGTCGGGATGGAAGCGGATGCCGCCTTTGGCCGGGCCGCGCGCGTCGTTGTACTGCACGCGATAACCGCGATACACTTGCGTACGGCCGTCATCCATGCGTACCGGAATGGTGAAGTGAAATTCACGCATCGGTTCGCGCAAAAAGACGTGCATCTCCGGATCTAGCTGCAAAATTTCAGCTGCTTCATCCAGTTGCGCCTGCGCAATGGCAAAAGGATTCAATACCTCGTCTGCTACGTGTGCTACCTGCTCTTTCAACATGGAAATTCCTCACTTTCTCGCGCGAAGCTTAAACCACCTTTTACCGAAATTAGCGCACAGGGGGACAAAAATCAGTGCACTAGGCACGAGTTCCACGATTTGCCGCTTCCCTGCAGCACTTCTCTCAAAAAAGAGTAGAAAGGTTCGCCTGCGAGACTTTTAAATTTACAGAACTTTCTTTTGGCTTGAACTTGAGTAAACCACAGAGAATTGCTCAAAAACGCTGTGGCTTACTTAAAACGCATAATTTACTGGCGCAGCAATTAACTCAGCGCCTGGCTAAACGGATCTTCAATACGAATGCCTAAAGAGGATTCGCTGAGCGCAATCACCTCGACCGGTTCCGGCTCCTCAGGCACAACCAGCTGGAAAATTTCAATGTCTGGGGCAGTGGCCAGCAGTGGAGTAAAGGCATCCTTCAACGAGAGCACATACACATTAAATGCTTCCATATCAACGATGTTTTCCCACAGCGTGATAGACACTTCTTTGTTGCTTTCCGGATCATGCATGACAAAGATGCCTTTAAACCCCGGCTGATGTTCAATGAGCGGGAGCAAATCATCTTTATACACAGCTTCCATTTCGTCCAATTGATGGGGTTTTACCTGTGAGGTAACCATTCTGGCATACATTGAAAGTTTCTCCTTATCAACTTCCTGACTTCACGAATTTTGGGTAGAGGTCAATGCTGGTAAAGAAACGGCCGTTTTCCGGGCAACTATCAAATTTCAGCGGTAGATTAAGTGGACCAGGAGGAGAAGAATGCCAGGACAAGGATGCCCGGTCGCAAGGACTTCAGGAAAATTCCCGGAAGAAGGATTCTTCCACTGTAGATCAGTTGGCAGATGGGGATAAGTTACAAAAGACACCTCACATAGATGAGTTTTTTCACCTTAACGCAAAACTGGTTTGTGTTAAATGCCTGGACTGGGCAAATCAATTGCCCACCTGTTTTGTTGATCCTGGAAGCGGCAGGCTATACTTTTGTAACAAAGCAAAAAGATGCAGAATACCTGCACAAAAATCGTGGCAATTTACAACATAGAGGAACGAGATGAAAGTAGCAGTCATTGGTGGCGGTTCCAGCTATACGCCAGAACTCATCAACGGATTTATTGAACGCGCTGATAGTTTTCCTGTCAGCGAACTTTGGCTGATGGATGTTTTGCCCGAGCGCCTGGAAATTGTGGGTGGTTTTGCCCAGCGCATGGTGGCGGCCAAAGGATCGCCGTTTCGGGTGCACCTGACGACCAATCAGCAGGAAGCAATTCGCGGGGCCAGCTATGTCACCACCCAGCTGCGCGTGGGCTGGATGCAGGCCCGCCGCGAGGATGAATATTTGGGCCGGCGGCACGGCCTGATTGGTCAGGAAACCACGGGCATTGGCGGCATGGCCAAAGCGCTGCGCACAATTCCCGTCATTTTGAACATTGCGCAAGATGTGGCCGCATTGGCCGAACCGGGCGCGCCGCTGGTGAACTTTACCAATCCGGCCGGTTTGGTGACGCAAGCATTGGCGCAATACGCTCCAGAAGTAACGGCCGTTGGTGTATGCAATGCCCCCTTCAACATGAAAATGACCGTGCTGGCAGAACTGGCCAAAATGGGTATCGAGGTGGAGCCAGAGCGTGCCCAACTGGATACTCTGGGACTGAATCATCTCACCTGGCACCGCGGCTTCACGGTAGACGGCGAAGATGTCTGGCCACGCGTGATCGAGCAGTATGTTGCCCATTTGCGGCAAGAAGCAGAGCCGGAATGGCCGCCACAGTTCATCGAATCTTTGCAGATGATTCCTAACTATTACCTGCATTACTTTTATGCCACAGCCCGCAAACTGGCCGAGCAAGCCGCGTGGCCACCTTCCCGAGCTGAGGCGGTCATGAAAATTGAGGAGGAACTGCTGGCGCAATATGCCGAACCGGACCGCAGCGAACCGCCGGAAGGGTTGATGCAGCGCGGCGGGGCGTATTACTCCACGGTGGCAACTCAGCTGCTTAACGCCCATTACAACGATTTGCAGGAGCAGCACGTGGTGAATGTGGCGAATCAGGGTGCCGTGGCCGGATGGCCAGACCATTGGGTGCTGGAGCTTCCGGCGCTGGTGAGTCGCTCCGGCATCAAACCGCTGCCTGCTGAACCGTTGCCTGCCGCTGTTTTTGGTCTGATGCAGCAGGTGAAAATGTATGAACTGCTCACGGTGGAAGCGGCCGTTCACGGAGATCGAAATGCCGCTTACCAGGCGCTGCTGGCACATCCGCTTGGCCCGGCGGTGGATCAAGTTGAAGCAGTTCTGGATGATATGCTCACGACCCATCGGGCCTACTTGCCCCAATTCTTTGGAGAAAACAATGCTGCAAACATTTCCGACCGTTCATGAGCAAGTGGCAGCGGCAACGGCCGTTC
This sequence comes from Ardenticatenaceae bacterium, assembly GCA_020634565.1. Taxonomy (GTDB): domain Bacteria; phylum Chloroflexota; class Anaerolineae; order Promineifilales; family Promineifilaceae; genus Leptofilum. The sequence continues at coordinate 18,824 of JACKBN010000013.1, read as the reverse complement.
TCCATGACACTTTTGCTGTTCATCTGGCCGAGACGCGCACGATTTTTGTGCCTTACCGCATCAGTCCATTGGGAGCGCATGTAGATCATCAGGGGGGGCAAATTTTAGGCCGGACGATTCGGGCGGGTACGGCCTTGGCCTATGTGCCGCTGGATGAGCCGGAAATTCATCTGGCCAGCGCGGCTTTTCCGGGCGTTATCAGTTTTTCGTTGGGAACGGCCGTAGAGTCCAGCCATTGGGCGCGTTATGCCCAAGCAGCCGCGTTGGCTTTGGGCCAGGCGCATCATCTATCGCGCGGAATTGTGGCCGCCAGCAGCGGCGCCTTGACCAACGCCGGTTTGGCTTCTTCCGCTTCGGTAGGGCTGGCTTACCTGCAAGCCCTGGCTGATGTCAACAATATCGCCCTGACGCCAGAAGAGTTAGTCGAACTCGATTTCCAATTGGAGGGAACCTATCTGGGGCTGAAAAATGGCATTCAGGATCAGACCAACATCTTGTTTGGCCAGGAAAACAGCCTGCTTCACCTCGATGCCCGCAGCCGGGCGACGTATCTTGTTCACGATCAGCCTGAAGTGGCTGGCGCGGGCTGGCTTATTGCTTACTCGGGTGTTTCACGCAGCCTGACGTCTGGCGGTTTTAACGATCGGGTGGCAGAATGTCGGGAGGCGGCGCAGTGGCTGGAGCCAACGGCCGTTACCCTTTCAGACGTGTCGCCAGCGCAGTTTGCCAGCCAAGCTGAGGTGATGCCGCCAGTTTTGCGTCGTCGCGCCGCGCATTATTTTAGCGAAGTGGCGCGTGTGGCCGCTGGTGTGCAGGCCTGGCAGGAAGGTGATTTGGCCAGCTTTGGTCAGCTCATGAACGACTCTTGCGCCAGCTCCGTGCAGCAGTACGAAAGTGGCCATGAGGCGGTCATTGCCCTGCACCGAATTGTCAGCGGGGCGGCGGGCGTGTATGGCAGCCGGTTTAGCGGCGGGGGCTATGGCGGCTGCATCATTGCCCTGGTGGCGCAGGTACAGGCAGAATCGGCCGTCGCCCACATCAAAGAAGCGTATCAACAGCAATTCCCCGTGCTGGCGGAAAAAGCGGCGTTTTTCTGGGAGGCGATATGAACCAACTGCCCACAACGGCCGTCCTTTTGGCAGCGGGGCGGGGCAAGCGGCTGCGCCCCCATACGGATCACACGCCAAAGCCCCTGCTGCCGGTAAACGGCCGTCCCACCCTGGATTACGTTTTGCAGGCTACGGCGCAGGCTGGCATCCAGAATGTTTGCCTGGTGACCCATCATCTGGCGCAGCAGGTTGAGGATTATGTGGGAGATGGCGCGGCCTGGGGATTAACGGCCGTTTGCTGCCGCCAGCCAGAAATGTTAGGTACGGCCCATGCCTTGCAAACGGCCGTGCGGGCCTATCCTGAACTGTTTAGTCGGGAACGGCCGTTCCTGCTCAGCGCCACCGATTACATTTTGCCGCCCACCTATCTGGCCGATTTGGTGCAAGCTTATCAGCAAAATGGCACGGATATGACCATTAGCCTGAAAGAACTGCCACTGGCGGACATCATCGGGCGCAGCAGCGTGCAGTTTGCCGAAGATTGCCGTATTGTGCGTATCATCGAAAAGCCGACGCCTGACCAAATCGCGAATCCATTTACCGCTTCGCTCACGTTTGTATTGCCGGGTGCCGTGTTGGCGGAGCTGGATGCGATACGGCCGTCGCCGCGCGGTGAGTTTGAGATTCAGGATGTCATCAATCGCTTGCTGGCGGCTGGTTTGACGGCCAGCGGTCTTGTACAGGCCACCCCGCGCGAATGGTCGCCGCAATTGGATGGATGAAACAGTCATGCGCTATTTTTTAGGTGTGGATATTGGTAACAGTAAAAGTCACGCGCTCATTGCAGATGAGAACGGCCGTTGCCTGGGCTTTGGTCAAGCGGGGCCGGGCAGTTGGGAAGCGATTGGTTGGGAAGCGGCCCAGCAGGTGCTGCACACCATCGTGGATGAGGCGTTGGCTCAGGCTGGCCTGGAAAAATCTGCCATTGCCGGGGCCGGATTTGGCTATGCAGGCTACGATTGGCCCGAAGATCGTCCCGGTCACATAAAAATCATCGAATCGTTGAGCCTGGTCAATGCTCGCTATGCTTTGGGCAACGACACGCTCGTTGGCTTGGTGGCTGGGGCCAGAGCAGGGTGGGGCGTGGTGGTCGTGGCTGGAACCAGCAACAACTGTCTGGGACGCGATCGTCAGGGTCGCGAAGGGCGTGTTACCGGGATGGGTCCCTGGTTTGGCGAATACGGTGGCGCATCTGAGATTGTTGCCCGGGCGGTGCAGGCCGTCGCCGCCGCCTGGACGCAGCGCGGGCCAGCAACTGCCCTCAGCAATGCCTTCGTGGCCCAAACGGGCGCTGCGGATGTGGTTGATTTGTTAGCAGGTCTGGTGCGTGAACGCTACCAGCTTGTAGCGGCAGATGCGCCGCTTGTTTTTGAGCTGGCTGCTCAAGGTGATTTAGTGGCCCAGGAGATCATCACCTGGGCCGGACAGGAGCTGGGCAGTCTGGCAGTTGGGGTCATTCACCAGCTGGATCTGGCCGCTGAAACCTTCGATGTCGTGCTGTCTGGCAGTTTATACAAGGGTGGTGAGCCGCTCATCAGCCCCATGCGGCAAACAATCCAGGCAGCCGCTCCTGGAGCCACTCTGGTACGATTGGAAGCACCACCAGTGGTTGGCGGCGTCTTGTTGGGGATGGAGCCGGTTGGGTTGGAAACGGCCGTCCTGCGCCAACCTTTATTGCACTCAGCCAATGTGTTGTTGGGATAGCCATATTTACCCAAAAAGCCATAAAAATTGAACCTTTTTTGCCTGCTGATTTTAGATGAGATCTGTTGATCTGGGCGGTTGTCGTTCAAGGGGAAAATGGAAGAGAGTAATATTTTTGTAAGGCAACTCGTAAGGGAAAAACGGTATAGTAAGGGGCGTTGTATCTTGGAATTTTGTATTACTTGACTGCCAACCCCTTCTCACGGAAGAGAAGATCATATCGAAGCTTTTTACGGAATTCTCGTTGCTGCAAAGGTTTGCATAAACTCAATTTGAGAGTATGCAAGGAAGTATGACCAGGGGAAAGTAGGGTCACTCAAAAATACCTTGCGACCCAGCAATCGGTGAAATAATGTAGATAACGCGTCAACCGATTAACCTTACTGGTTCCCGCTTAAAATCCCACAAAAAAGAATCATATACCGTTACATCACTGTTTTTGTATGAAGTGTTCATGCTGACATATGTTTATGTTGTACTTGAGTCCTTGTAAGTTTGAGTACAATAATTGGAAGGGGAAATGTCGCAACAAAAATGGTATGCTTTATTTACCAAGCCTAAAGCTGAGTATAAAGTTGCTGCTGTCTTAGAACAATCAGGTGTAGAAGTTTATCTTCCAGAAATCTGTAGAAAAAATAGCACTGAGACTGTTCATTCTCCATTTTTTCCCTGCTATTTGTTTATGTCCGCCAATTTGCAGGCGCTGGATGTTGCTTTATGGAGATGGGCATCAGGGTTACGAAACATCGTAAGCTATGGGGATGAGCCAATCCATCTTTCCCCAGAACTAATTCACCACATTCAAGTAAAGATAGAAAAACTAAATAGCCAGATCCATGAAATGGGCAAGCCGACCTTTAAACAAGGTGATTCTGTGCGCATTCTGCATGGTCCACTAAAGGACATGGAAGCTATATTTGAGGGACCAACGACACCCAGCAAGCGGGTGCACGTTTTGTTAACTATCCTTGAACAACAGCGTCGGATTCGGTTGGATGTGTCCGATATTGAAAAAAGTCCAAGCCAAGATCAACATCTAGGAAAAAGACCTCGTAGAACACGAGGTCGTGGACGTCGAATTAAACACTGAAGTTGAAGAAAAAAGTTTTCTGTTGTAGCCATCGCTCCGGAAAGCCGACATATGATGATTAATCGTTGAGAATCACAGGCAAAATGTATCGTTTTTTGCTTTGAAGTTGCTCTGGTTTTGATTCTTAATTTAGATTGGCTTTGTTGCATGAAAAACAACAAGGCCGCAAATGATAGACATGTGGTTGTCATCCAACCACTAAACGTTAACAACCTTATAGCTATCGGGCAGTCCCAAGGCCGTCATGCGATTCAAAATGGCACATTTTAGCCTCGCTTCGTTGCGCTGGGACTCATCATCACGCGACTGCAATTCAGCCCCAAACAGCCGCTTGTAACGAAACATGGTTGTTTCGGCCAGAGAGCGCTGGTGGTAGTCGTGGTCTCGTTTCCACTTTTTACGACCGTGCTGTCGGATATAGCGCAGATTTTGGTCTCGCGGATGCGGCGGCAGTTTACAGTTGCCATGTTGCCAGATTTTGGCATTGCGTTGTGGTGGCACAACGATTTTGCCAATTGAGAGGGCTTGGCATTCTTGGTAAAACGGCCGTTTATCATAGCCCCCATCGCCAGTCACTTGGTCGGGTGTATTGGGCAATTCTTGGAGCATGGTTACCCCAGCTTGGCCATCGGTCACGCTGTTGGGTGTGAGTTGAGCGACCACAATCTCTTGCGTTTCTGGGTCAATCGAGAGGTGGATCTTACGCCAGGTACGCCGCTTGGAATAGCCATGTTGGCGTACTTTCCATTCACCCTCACCATACACTTTAAGACCTGTGGAATCCATGACAATATGCCGAACCGTTTCTGACTGTCGCGGCAATGCAACCGTGAGGGAGTTGGCCCGACGCGACAGCGTGGTGTAATTGGGCACAGGCAACTCAATTTCTAGCAAATTGAACAATGATTGCCCAAAACCCTGGGTCGCACGGTAAGGTAATTTCAGCAGAAATTTCAGCGCTAATAATGCCTCGATAGCTAAATCTGAGTATTCAAACTGGGCACCACGTTGCGCGGGTCGTTGATCCTTCCAACTGTTGAGGACTTCTGGTGTTATCCAAATAGTCAGTGAGCCTCTATTGATGAGACTTTGGTTGTACTGAGCCCAGTTTTTCACTTTATAGGATGCTTTTTTATTCTTGTTGGCTTTTCGTTGCTTGGTCATACCTCTAGCTTACACGCTTTGATTTATGCAACAAAGCCATTTAGATTTATAAATTACGTGTGTAATGAGCAATTTGATTCCCCTGTTTAGCCTGTATCTGGGTTCAGAGGATCGACGATTTATTCTCAAGGGTGCGAAAGCATCCAACGGCGGAGCCTGCCAAAATTTCTTGCGTTACTTATGCCTTAATTGAGAGACGTGCCATAAAGTCCCCCAAATTTATATAAATCAACAAGAGGAGATATACAATGCAAAACACAAAAATTCTCGTTACCGGTGCCGGTGGTTTTATAGGTCATCACCTGGTAACTTTTTTGAAGAACAAGGGCTACTGGGTTCGTGGTGTTGATATTAAAATGCCTGAATTTGCGCCCACAGATGCAGATGAATTTAAACTTCTTGATCTGCGGCGCTGGGAAAATTGCCTGGAAGCTACCAAAGATGTTGACGAAGTTTACGCTTTGGCCGCCGATATGGGGGGCATGGGATTTATTTCTTCAAACCATTCCCAAATTCTACACAACAATATCTTAATTAATGTACATACCATAGAAGCCGCACGGGAAAATGGTGTAAAACGATATTTATATACTTCTTCCGCTTGTGTTTATCCAGAATATAAGCAGTTAGAAGCTAACATTGCTCCTTTGAAGGAAGAAGATGCTTATCCAGCACAGCCTCAAGATGCTTATGGCTGGGAAAAGCTGGTTACGGAACGGCTTTGTACGCATTATGGTGAAGAATTTGACATGGAGGTGCGCATAGTACGCTTCCATAATATCTTCGGCCCGCTTGGAACCTGGGATGGGGGGCGTGAGAAAGCGCCCGCTGCTATGTGCCGCAAGGTTGCTGCCGCCAGTTTGACGGGCAATCCTGAAATTGAGATTTGGGGTGACGGAGAGCAGACACGCTCTTTTTGTTATATTGATGATTGCATTACCGGTTTGTATAAGTTAATGCGCTCGGATTACTCAGAACCGTTGAACTTGGGGCAAGATCGTATGGTTACGATCAATCAGTTGGTTGATATTGTGGCGAATATTGCTGAAATTGACGTTAAGAAGAAGCACATTGAGGGCCCCCAAGGGGTACGCGGCCGTAATTCAGACAACACAAAACTGCGTGAAGTCTTGGGATGGGAACCGGAAATCTCATTAGAAGATGGTTTAGCGCAGACTTACCAATGGATTAAAGCACAGGTTATGGAAAAGAATAATGTCGAGCAATATGACGCCGCTTACTGATATACCTATAACAGTAATTAGGCCATCGCGCGGCTGGGTGTCTTTGCAGCTGGATGAGGTGTGGAAGTACCGGGAATTGCTCTACTTCTTTATCTGGCGAGACATCAAGGTTCGCTATAAGCAAACCATTTTGGGTGCAGCCTGGGCGATCATTGTGCCATTTATGAACATGGTGGTGTTCAGTTTGTTTTTTGGTAAGCTGGCCAACATTCCATCAGATGGCATTCCATATCCGCTTTGGAGCTTTGCTGCCTTGGTTCCGTGGCAGTTTTTTACCAGTGGTATTTCTACCTCTTCTAGCAGTCTGGTGACCAGCTCCAACATGATCAAGAAGATTTACTTTCCGCGCCTGATTTTACCGATAACGGCCGCTCTTTCTGGAATCGTAGATTTCGTTCTGGCTTTCCTTGTACTGATCTTGATGATAGTAGGGTATGACGTACTCAATGTGGAAGGGTTTTCTCTGAATCTGACCAGTAACGTGCTGTGGCTTCCACTTTTTCTCTTGCTTGCTATTGTCACCGCAATGGGAGTAGGTTTATGGTTGTCGGCTATGAACGTCCAGTTTCGGGATGTGCGGTACGTGGTGCCCTTTTTGACACAACTTTGGCTGTTTGCCACACCCATTACCTATCCCAGTTCTTTGATACCGGAACCGTGGCGGGTGTTGTACGGTTTGAACCCGATGGCAGGCGTTGTGGAAGGGTTTCGCTGGGCGTTGTTGAATACAGACTCGACTCCTGGACCCATTTTGGTGGCTTCTGTTGTTGCATCCATTATCTTACTGATTAGTGGCGCTTATTATTTCCGGCGTATGGAAAAAACTTTTGCAGACGTGGCATAACAAACATGAGTAATTTTGCTATCTCGGTGGAAAACATCGGAAAAAAATATCATATTGGTGGGGTGCAAACTAAGTATCATACCATTCGGGACACTTTGGCGACTGCGTTTATGTCTCCGCTGCGGCGGGCGCGCAGCTTGTTGCAAGGTCATTCCTCTGGCGCGGCCGATTTGTATGAAGAAATCTGGGCTTTGAAGGACATCTCTTTTGAGGTGGATCACGGCGAGGTGGTGGGCCTGATTGGCCGGAACGGCGCGGGAAAAAGCACGCTGCTTAAGGTGCTTTCTCGGATTACAGAGCCTACAGAAGGCATTGCGCGTATACATGGGCGTGTTGGCTCTTTGCTAGAGGTTGGCACGGGGTTTCATCCGGAGCTGAGTGGACGCGAAAACGTTTATCTGAATGGTGCCATTCTGGGCATGAAACGGTTTGAGATCGACCGCCAGTTTGATGAGATTGTAGACTTTGCCGAGGTTGAGAAGTTTATCGATACGCCAGTGAAGCATTATTCTAGCGGTATGCGCGTACGTTTGGCCTTTGCTGTGGCGGCTCACCTTGATCCGGAGATTCTTCTGGTAGACGAGGTGCTGTCTGTTGGAGATGCGCGTTTTCAACGTAAGTGCCTGAACAAGATGCAGGACGTGAGCCACGGGGGACGGACTGTTATTTTTGTTTCGCATAACATGTCTTCGGTAACGCGGCTGTGTGAAAGAGCTCTTTTGCTGGAGAACGGCCGTATCACTGATGATGGCTTGTCTCACAAAGTTGTAGCCTCTTATATGCAGACTGGTTTGGGTACAGTGGGCGCTCGTGAGTGGGCAGATCCAAATCTGGCACCGGGTGGTGAAATAGCTCGCTTACGCGGTGTGTACATTCGCGCGGCGTCTGGTGAAGCAACCGATACTGTGGACATTCGCAAGCCGTTCACGGTGGAGATGGCGTTTGATGTGTTGAAGCCGGGTTACAAGCTGCTGCCCCATTTCCACTTTGTGAACGAAGAGGGCATTAAGCTGTTTGTAGCGAATGATCTGGATCCGGAGTGGCGTGGCCAGGAACGGCCGTCTGGGCGATACATCAGTAAGGCCTGCGTGCCCGGTAATTTTTTGGCAGAAGGCACGGTTTTTGTTCAGGCTTCACTGATTACCCTAGAGCCAATCATCCGACAGTTTTATGAGTCCGACGCAGTGGCTTTTCAGGTTGTGGATAACATGGACGGCGATTCAGCCCGTGGCGACTTTGCCGGGACGATGCCAGGCCTGGTGCGGCCCTCGCTAGAATGGGAAACGCAATATTATCCGAATGGAAAATAACATGGAACTCAGCGTTATCATACCCTGCTACAACGGCGCAAAGACTTTGGCAGCTCAGCTAGATGCCCTGGCCGTTCAGCAATGGGACAAGCCGTGGGAACTTCTCCTGGCAGATAATGGCTCTACTGACAACACACGCGCCATTGCCGAACAGTACATGGCGAAAATCCCCCATATGCGAATATTGGATGCCTCGGCAAAACGGGGTGTTTCCTTTGCCCGCAATTTGGGTGTAACGACCGCACAGGCCGAAGCCGTTGTTTTTTGTGATGCGGATGACGTGGTTGCGCCTGGATGGCTAGCCGCTATCGGCGAAGCGCTACAGCAGTATACGGCCGTTGCTTCTGCATTTGATTACACACGTCTGAATAAGCAGCCAGGGCAAGATTACATGGGCGGCAACCAGGCTACCGAACTGCAACAGCTTTGGTATCCACCCTATGCCTACCACGCAGGGGGCTGCGGATTGGGTGTGCATAAATCCGCCCACAAAGCCATTGGCGGTTTTGATGAAGCTATGCCTCGCCTGCAGGATACAGATTATTGTCTTCGTCTCCAGCGTGAAGGGATTGAACTCAAATTTGTCTCCGAGGCAGTCATTTACATTCGCAGCAATGACAATTGGCAGGATGTGTATTATCAAGCCCGCACCTGGGCCAGGTATAACACGCAGCTTTATAGTCGATACCGGGGAACAGATCGTATTGCCAAACCGTGGCGAAAATACTGGCGCGATTGGTATCGGCTTTTGAGGCGGTTGCTACGGCAAGGTAACGGCGCCAAGTTTGCTTTTCAGCTTGGCTGGCAAGTTGGTTTAATTGAAGGAAGCATTCTGTACCGGTCCGCACCTGCTGTGTTGACCGGGAAAAAACATACCCCTCAGGTGCAAGTTAGACCCGCAGTTGCATCGTCCATAAAAAATGAAAACCAAAGCCGCTCTCAGATACATTCGTAAACGATCCATCTCTCAGGTTATTGATACGATTACCCAGGTGCGCACTGGAGAACCACTGGTTGCCCTGACGTTTGATGACGGACCTCATCCTCAATTTACGCCGCTACTGCTTGACTTGCTCGCCCAGTACGAGGCAAAGGCAACCTTTTTTATGGTGGGTAAAGAGGCTGAAAAATATCCAGAAGTTGTACAGCAGGTCATCAATCAGGGGCATGCCATTGGCAATCATTCGTGGAGCCATCCTTCTTTTGTGGAGCTGCGGAGCCTTGCAGAGTGGAAAGTTGAAGTTCGGCAATGTGAACAAGTTTTAAACTTAAACGGGCTTCGGTTATTTCGTCCGCCATATGGCCATCAAAACATGAAATCGCGCCTGGCACTGTTTTTCCTGCGCTATAAAGTTGTTGGATGGAGTGTTGAAGCCCAAGATTGGGTTGCTCAGACGCCAGGTGAGATGGCCGACAGATTGATTCAGCAAATTAAGTCGGGCAGCATTGTGTTACTGCATGATGCAATTTACCGCAGCCGGATGACGGAACCTCAATATGATCGTCAGCCAATGCTTGAGGCTTTGAAAATCGTTCTGGATACTTTGTCACAACAATATCGCTTTGTTACCTTGCCTACACTGCTGAAAAACGGCCGTCCCGTTTACAAAAATTGGCAGAGACAGGCTTGATGCCAAAGCAGATTTCACATTTGTTGGTTGCCATCCTTGTTCTGATTGCCTTCATGACTTTGTTTGCTCCCTCCTGTAACGAAGCTCCATCTGATCCACTTCCGCCAACCGGGACTTTATCTGAATTGCCAATCGCAAGCGCCACACCTGCCCAAACATCTGAACCATTGCCTGAAGTGATGCAGTGGGGAATGTTTGAGAAGGCACTCCTGCTTACGGGGGCGTATACGGATGAACAACGGTACCAGGAGATCACGGTCCGTGCGGAATTTGTCGGGCCAGACGGCCGTATCTATCCGGTCAATGGGTTCTGGGACGGCGGAGACATTTGGCGTGTGCGTTTTGCACCCGTGGTGCCGGGTGAATGGACCTACACTTTGGAAGCGGCCGATGGGCAAGATTTGTTATTGGCGCAGACTGGCAGTTTCCTGGCCACACCACCGACTGCGAACAAGCTGGCCCAAAACCCTAACTACCGTGGCTTTTTGAAGCTGAGTGAAAACGGCCGTTACCTTACCTACGCTGATGGCACCCCGTTCTTCTGGATGGGTGATACAGCCTGGCGGGCAAACCTGCTTCCCATGTCTTTTGTGCCCCAGCCTGCGGTTGAAGGGCCAACAAGTGCTGAGTTTCCCACTTACCTGGCAGATCGGCAGGCCAAAGGCTTTACCGTTATTCAGTTAGTGGCTGGCTTTCCCACGGAACCGGAAAGAGTGAATGAGGGCGGGTCAACCTTTCTGAACCAGTTCTCTACGATTAACCCGGCGCATTTCCACTGGTTGGACCAGCGCCTGCAGGCTATTCTAGAGCAGGGTATGGTGCCAGTAGTGATTGGCCAATGGCAGCTCGGCGTTGGCACGATGACTGCGGAGCAATTGCAACAATATTGGCAGTATCTCATTGCCCGCACTCAGGCTTACAACCTTATCTGGATCGTTACAGGCGAGTATGGATTTGAGCAGGATTTAAATGATATCCGTGCTTTAGGCGAGTTCATTGAGACACAAAACACCACCAATCATCTGATGACTGTTCACCCGACACCCAACGATCCAAATCCTTCCTTTAGCAGTGCAGAACATTTCTGGGGCGAAAGTTGGCTAGATTTTCACCTGCACCAAACCTGGGACACTGCCGCTGTACGGGAAACGATGCTGACGGATTACGGCCGTACACCACCCACAGCTGCTGTTAATTCTGAGTCAGGTTACGATGGCATCAGCATCTGGGATCGTGAACGGGTGCGGCTGGAAGCGTGGACCACTTACATGAGTGGAGCAGCCGGTTACACTTACGGCGTCAACGGCATTTGGAATTGGAACGATGGCTGCTGCGATGATGAGCGGTATGAGCCGCCCCGCTGGTACGAGATACTTGATGCCCCCTCTAGCGGTGACATGCAGCGGATTGTAGACTTTTTTGCACCGCTTCCCTGGTGGAAACTAGAACCCGCCACAGGTGTTGCCAGTGACGGTTATGTTTTGGCTACGCCGGGCGAACGGTACTTGATTTACCTGCCGGATTTGTCGCTGGAGACGAAATCAGCCCGTTTGTGGTGGGGCAAAAGATGGTTGGTGGAAACGGCCGTTTCCATTGATCTTAGTCAGGTAAACGGTACTTTTTCCACCAGCTGGTTTGATCCGGCAACAGGCGAGACCGTGGCTGGTGAATCTATCGCCGGTGGGCAAGCGTATCAGCTTACCTCTCCCTTTACCGGCGACGCATTGTTACACATCTGGCTAGAAGAGTAAGTATGAAGAAAATAAAGCGGTATTGGTCTCGTTTTTGGATGCGTCTGGCTGGTCTGGGGTGGATGGGACGCTTGGCGACGCGGCTGGCCACGTGGGGCACACCGCCTTACAAAGGCCGTGTTTACCTCTCGCGTATGAATCCTCAGGGCTTCATTTCGCCAGAGGCCATTGTGCACCATCCCCAGCTGCAAACTCACCGAGGTGCCTTTATTGGTGATCGGGTGACCATCTTCCAAAGTCCGCAGGGCGGGACGGTGATTTTGGAAGCTGGTGTGCACCTTTATGGCGAAACAATCATCGAGACGGGTGACGGCGGTATGATACAAATTGGCGCAGAAACGCACATTCAGCCTCGCTGCCAGCTTTCTGCGTACAAAGGATCGATCAAGATTGGCCGTCGGGTAGAAATTGCGCCCAACTGTCTATTTTACCCCTACAACCACGGCACAGCGTCGGATGAACCCGTGCGGACGCAGCCGCTGGAGAGCCGGGGCGACATCGTCATTGAGGATGATGTCTGGCTTGGGGCTGGCGTGACTGTGCTAGACAATGTGCATATTGGCCAGGGTGCTGTCATTGGCGCTGGATCGATTGTCACGCAAGATATTCCGGCCAATACGGTCGCCGTCGGTGCGCCAGCCAAAGTTGTAAAAAGACGCGACGCTCTAGACTTGGACGGAAGCGAGTTCGTGGAGACCCATCAAAACGCAAAGGCAAAGACAACATGAAAGCAGTCATCTTGGCGGGCGGCTATGGCACGCGCATTAGCGAAGAAACAGGTGTACGGCCGAAACCGATGGTCGAAATTGGTAACAAGCCAATTTTGTGGCACATCATGAAGATTTTTTCGGCGCATAATATCAATGACTTCATCATCTGTTGCGGCTACAAGGGATACGTCATCAAGGAGTATTTTGCCAACTACTTTCTGCACCAATCTGATGTAACCTTTGACATGACCAATAATTCGATGCAGGTACATCAAAACAGCGCCGAGCCATGGCGCGTGACGCTCGTCGATACCGGACTGGAAACGATGACCGCCGGGCGCTTGAAGAAGGTGCACCAGTATCTTGCCGATGAAACGTTTTTTCTTACTTATGGCGACGGTGTGAGCAATGTAAACCTGACGGAGTTGATCGCTTTTCATCATTCAGAGGGCGGGCTGGCGACGTTAACGGCCGTTCAGCCTCCTGGTCGCTTTGGTACATTCAGGCTTGAAAAAGAGCAAACCCACATTACGCATTTTCGTGAAAAAGTAGCCGATGATGGCGCCTGGGTCAACGGCGGTTTTTTTGTGTTGGAGCCTCGCGTAATTGACTATATTGATGGCGAGTCGACTGTTTGGGAACAAGAACCGATGCAGCGCCTGGCACACGACGGCCAATTGCGCGCCTACCGTCACGATGGTTTTTGGCAGCCTATGGACACCCTGCGCGATAAAAAATATTTGGAACAACTGTGGAATTCAGACTGCCCCCCCTGGAAAATATGGACATGATAGATCGGCACTCATTTTGGCAAGGCAAAAAGGTTTTTATTACTGGACACACTGGCTTTAAAGGCGGTTGGCTCTCGCTTTGGTTGCAGCATCTGGGGGCCGATTTGGTCGGTTACGCCCAGACGCCGCCCACTTCGCCTAGTCTGTATGAAATGGCTCACCTGGCCGAGGGAATGCACTCCGTTATTGGTGACGTGCGTGACCTGGAGCATTTGCAGCAGGTGATGGTTGAGCATGAGCCAGAGATTGTGTTCCACCTGGCTGCTCAGCCGCTGGTGCGTTACTCCTACGAGCAGCCTATCGAGACCATCTCTACCAATGTCTTGGGCACAGCTCATCTGCTTGAGGCTGTCCGCCACACCAGCAGCGTGCGCGTGGTGGTGAGCATCACCAGCGACAAATGTTACGAAAACAAAGAGTGGCATTGGGGCTACCGTGAAGTAGATGCTCTGGGTGGGCACGACCCTTACTCGGCCAGCAAAGCGGCGGCTGAATTGATGATTGCCACCTATCGTAACGCCTATTTTCCGCCGGAGCGGTATGGCGACCACGGCGTGGCTCTGGCCAGTACGCGGGCGGGCAATGTGATTGGCGGTGGTGACTGGGCGATGGACCGACTGGTGCCAGATATTATGCGTGCGGTGATGAACGGCCGTCCCGTGATCATTCGCAATCCGCGGGCTACACGCCCCTGGCAGCATGTGCTGGAGCCATTGAATGGATACCTGTTGCTGGCGGAACATCTCTGGCAGGCAGGCCCTCAGTTTGCCGAGGCTTGGAACTTTGGCCCCAACGATGCGGATGTTAAACCTGTCTCTTGGATTGTGGATTATGTGACAAGGGTGTGGGCCGAAGGCGCCAGTTGGCAACTTGACGCTGCCGAACAGCCTCACGAAAACACCTTCCTTAAGCTGGACTGCTCCAAAGCACACAATCGGCTGGGGTGGCAGCCCCGGCTCAACCTGGCCCAGACGCTGGACTGGATTGTTGACTGGTTTCAGGCATACCAGCGCCAAGAAAATATGCGAGCGATGACGATTAAACAGATTGAATGTTTTGAAGCGATAGCAAAGCCATGATTTTTACAGAAACCAAACTTCAGGGTGCCTATATCGTAGAACCAGATCCGATTCATGATAATCGGGGCTTTTTTGCCAGGGTGATTTGCCGTAATGAATTTGATCATGTGGATCTCACCACAGACTTTGTGCAGGCAAACATTACCTTCAGCCCGCAAAAAGGCACGCTGCGGGGCATGCATTACCAGATTGCACCGCATAAGGAAGTGAAGCTGGTGCGCTGTACGCAGGGCGGTATTTACGATGTGATCATTGATTTGCGTCCGCAATCGCCCACCTACATGGAGTGGCTGGCCACGGAGATAACGGCCGAAAACCGCAAGATGGTTTACATTCCTGGTGGATTTGCCCACGGTTACCAGACCATCGCTGATAAGACGGAAGTTTTTTACTTGGTGGCCCAATTTTACGCGCCAGAATATGAGCGGGGCATGCGCTGGAACGATCCGGCTTTCCAGATTGAGTGGCCGGATGGACCAGAGCTGGTTTTGTCAGACAAGGACAGAGCCTGGCCCGATTTTGTGCCAGAACCAAATCCCAACGGCCGTATCCCCAATGTTCGCACTTCCTGATGATGTGCTGACTGGCATGTTGGCCGATACTTGGTGGTTTGCTCTCACTCAGCGGCTGCCTGATGAGGCATTTCAGGCTTTGGTCGAAAGGCGGGTGAAGCAAGGATTTACGGCCGTTCAGCTGGTCGTCGGCATTCCCCCAGAAGTTGGTCCGGAACACGATAGTGCCTCTAGCCCGGTTGGTCCAGCCTGGACGCTGACAGGGATGTTTAATGATCAGTACCTGGCTTTTGCCCGCCAGAGAATCCAGTATTTGAATCAACAAGGTCTGCGCGTAATTGTGTATGGCGCCTGGGGCCATCAGATTGAGTGGCTAGGGCTAGACGGCATGTTAGGCTGGTGGCACAGAATCATTGCCACGTTGGATGACCTGGACGTGATCTACTGCCTGACCGGTGAGAGTAATTTATGGTTGTCTGGCGAAGCCGCTCACCTGTTACCAGACAAAACCACGGCCGATTTTCCCGTTAACCAGCTGCGCGAGTGGGTGGGCAAGCTACCATATCGTCTGCAAGACCTTCTTATTCGGGGGATGCAGAGGGCAAAACGGCCGTTTGCAGAACAAAAGCAAAGCGAGCGGCGCCAGTTATGGAGCCAGGTTTTGGCAGAGGTGAGACAGCTTACGGAACGGCCGTTCATTATTCACACGCTCCCTCAAGAAACCAGCGAGACGGTAGTAGACAATCCCCAACTGTTAGCGGCAATCACGACCCAAACCGGCCACAGTGAAACAATGCGGGCGCAGCTTTGGCAACGGCCGTTGGCCGCTGATAAACCATTCATCAATTTGGAGCCGTGGTATGAAGGTATCTTGGGTGGGTTTGGCCCGGCCGACCAACTGTATGCGTATTGGGTAAGCATGCTGGCAGGCAGTCAGAGCTATTGCTACGGTGCCCACGGCATCTGGAACGTGGGCGATGGGGATTTTTTGGCTCAATGGGGTGGGCAGACTTTTTTTGAAGCGATGGCTTTGGATACACCCCGGCTCCTGGCGCTTTCTCACCAACAATATCTCGCATCAGGCTGCCAGGCGGGCCAGACGTTTTATGAAACAAGCGAAAATCAATTGCTTACCATTGGTCGCCGCAGCGCCGAGCGGCTGGTTCAGTTTTTTCCTGATGTGGGGCGGGTAACGGCCGTTCCTGATGGCCAGATATGGTTGCCCTTTCAAGGTTGTTGGACCGATTCGCTGCCAGCGAAGGGTCCGGTGGTGTTCTTCGGTAGGAGATAGACGCAGTCCATTTGGTAACTTTCGAACACACTAACTCTGATTAAGACTTATGATTCTTGTAGACACAGCACTGGCCAAACGCCAGGCAGAAAACAATCCAATTCGTGTAGGCATTGTAGGTGCAGGCTACATGGGCCGGGGCATGGCGTTGCAGATAGTAACGGCCGTTCCCGGTATGTTCCTGGCTGCGGTAGCCAATCGCCACCTGCCGCCCGCCCGTCTTGCTTATGAACAGGCCGGTGTGTTGGATATGGTTGTTGCCGAAACCGTGGCCGAACTTGAACAGGCTGTTCACCGCCGCCAGCCTGCCATCACGGAAGATGCCATGTTGCTTTGTGAAGCAGCGGGCATCGATGTCATCATTGAAGCGACCGGCACAATTGAGTACGGGGCTGAAGTGGTGCTAGAAGCCATTGCCCACGGCAAGCACGTCATTCTCATGAATGCGGAACTGGATGCCACTCTCGGACCTATCCTGAAAGTGTATGCCGACAAGCAGGGCGTGGTTTACAGCAGTGCTGATGGGGACCAGCCGGGCGTGATTATGAACCTGTTTCGCTACGTGCAGTCCATCGGCTGTCGCCCGGTGCTGGCTGGCAACATGAAAGGATTGCATGATCCATACCGCACGCCGGAGACGCAGCGTGGGTATGCCGCCAAATATAAGCAAAAACCGCAAATGGTCACCTCCTTTGCCGATGGCACCAAGATTTCTATGGAGATGGCTGTGGTGGCTAACGGTACCGGTTTTCGTGTCGGGCAGCGGGGCATGTACGGACCTCACTGCCAGGATGTAAACGACGCCATTGATCTGTTTCCCCATGAGGAAATGTTGGGTGGCGGCCTGGTTGATTATGTTGTTGGTGCCCGGCCCGGCGGTGGCATATTTGTCATTGGCTTTAACGACAATCCCTTGCAGAGGCAGTATTTAAATTACTATAAAATGGGCGACGGGCCGTTTTATGTGTTTTACACCCCCTATCATTTGTGCCATTTGGACGCACCGCTCAGCGCCGCCCGCGCTGTTCTATTTGGTGATGCCACCTTAGCCCCATTGGCTGGCCCGGTTTGCGACGTTATCACCACGGCCAAACGTACCTTGCAGGCGGGTGAAACGTTAGATGGTTTTGGCGGCTTTTTGAGCTACGGCCTGCTGGAAAATAGTGAGATGGTTCAGGCAGAAAATCTGCTGCCGCTGGGTTTAGCTGAAGGCTGCCAGCTGCGGCGCGCCGTTGCCCAAGACACCGTCCTCACTTATGATGATGTTATTGTGCCGCCCAACCGCCTGATTGACCGGCTGTACGCTGAACAGCTGGCTTATTTTGAACCATCGAAAAGTTTATCCTAGGCTTCATTGCCATCTACTGGTCTGAGTCAGGAGTGTGACCAATGTTGGATAAGATAGAAAACTCGCGGCGTTTCCCTATAAATTCTTTACCACGTCCTCGCTTCTTTGGGCTGGTTGCGTTAGTTGGACTGGTTTGGTTTCTAGGATTGCAGCCCGTTACGGCCGCTCCACTCAAGTCGGTTTCTACTTCCCCCGAACAAAAAGTCCCGGTTACGGTTCAGGGCGGTTCTTCTATTCAGTTAAGCTCAACGTTCTGTGGTCAAACCGTCAATATCATGCCCTTGGGCAACTCCATCACGAAAGGTACGGGTACGGGAGCCGTGCCTAATGATGATAACTTTAACTATGGTTATCGTTACTATTTGTATAATTTGCTTAACAGCTCAACTTATTATGGCTTTGATTTTGTAGGGACTCGTGTTCATGGTTTCCAGAGCGGTTATGTTTTTGATTATGATCACGAGGGGTGGGGCGGCTATCTTGCTGATCAGCTTCTTCCAAATGTGCCTGGCTATCTCGCTGCGACTCAACCGGATGTGATTTTGCTGCACATTGGCACCAATGATGTGGCCCAGCGCACTGATGATAATTACGCCGCCGATGTGGCGGATGTGGCAGGAATTCTGGATGTTATTGATGCTTATAGCACAGACGCGATTGTAATTCTGGCCCAAATCATCGATCAGGATCGGAACGATCTTGATAATTATCAACAGGGTGCAGTATCTACTTTCAATGGCCTGTTAGCAACCATGGCTCAAAACCGGATTACCAGTGGGGATAAGCTGGTGCTGGTAGATATGTACAATGCCCTGGATTATTCACCAAATGGAGACATGCATTTTGACGAAGCCTACCTGCCTGACGATTGGCTGCACCCGAATGACGGCGGCTATGAAAAAATGGCAGGTGTCTGGTTTTCAGCCCTGGAGGCCATCCAGCCTGACTGTTCTGCACCGGTAATCACCACCACAGCGCCGGTCACGGGCTTTGTAGACGAAGTTTATACTTATGATGTGGATGCTATTGGCGTGCCAGCACCTACCTACACCCTTACCACCGCGCCGAATGGCATGACCATCGATGCTGGAACAGGCGTTATTTCTTGGACACCGGCACAAAACCAAACAGGCTCCCATAACATTGTGGTGGAAGCGACAAGTGCAGCGGGTACCGATACACAAGCGTTTGCAGTGACAGTCCTTGAGCAAGGGATATTTTTACCTTTTATTCAAAAATAATGTGC
>JACKBN010000012.1 GCA_020634565.1 Ardenticatenaceae bacterium | reverse complement strand
TCCTGTTTTTACGCGAGTTCAAAGATGGTTGATAGGCGGTTGAGCTTGCTCAGGATGCCTAGCAGATGCCCTACCTCGGCGGCGGAGGACGGCCGTTCTCCCGGCACCTTCTGCAGCAAATGCACAATCAGCTCATCCAGCGCCGGTGGCACGTGCGGATTGCGCTCACGCGGCGGGGCAGGGATTTCTTGCAAGTGAGCCACCAAAATCTGGGCGATGCTGCCGCTGAAGGGCAGCGCCCCGGTGGTCAGCTCGTAAAGCAAGATGCCAAACGCGTACAAATCGGCGGCGTGGGTGACGGGTTCACCCATCGCCTGCTCCGGGGCGACGTAAGAGAGCGTCCCGGCAAAGCTGTCTTCCGGGTCCAACGGCCGATCCAGCGCTCGCGCCAGACCAAAATCGGTGAGCTTGGCGACACCTTCCGGGGTGATGAGCGCGTTTTGCGGCTTCACGTCGCGATGTACCAACCCCTTGTCGTGGGCGTGTTGCAGGGCGGCGCACAGCTGCCGGGCGATGCGGATCACCTCGTCCATGCGCTGGGGTCGCAAGACGGCCAATGTTTGCCCCGGCACGTATTCCATCACCACAAAGGGTACTTCGTCGTGTTCGCCCATATCGAACACCATGACCACGTTGGGATGGCTGAGGCGGGCGGCGGCGCGGGCTTCGTGCAGCAGTTGGCCGCGTCCGGCAGTGCCCAGGCTGTGGCCATCCAACAGCTTCACGGCAACCTCGCGCTCCAGGTAGGTGTCTTGGGCCAAATACACGGTACCCATACCGCCGTGGCCGAGTTCGTGTTGGAGTTGGTAACGGCCGTTTAGCAGCAACCCTTGCCGTGTCTCACGAATTGCTTTTTGGGTGCCGTTGGGAGTGAAAGTCATCGTGTTCATGAGTCATTCGCTGGGGCGGTTTGGCAAACCGCCCTACGTTATTGAATCTCCATAAAGTCGGACAGCCGCGTGATGGTAAAGATTTCGCGGTAATGTTCGCTGAGGCCGGTGGCGGCGATGGGCCGGTGGGCGGCGCGCGCCCGGGCCAGCAGCCCCACAATCAGGGCAATGCCGGTGCTGTTGATGTAATCCACCCCGGCAAAGTTGAGCACAATTTTGGCCGGATTGGCCTGCTCGGCCTCACTGTAGGCGGCGTCCAGGGCAGCGTCTGCCTGGCTGTTGATCTCGCCATGCAGGTCGAGTACGGCCGTTTCGCCCTCCCATCTCGTTTCAGCTGCAAAAGCTGCGGTTTTTTCTGTCATCTTCGTTCTCCGTTTTTTCCGTAATCCGTTATCGGTTTTCCGACCACTGATTACCGTTTACCGTTCACCGTCTACCGGTTCATCACTAACTCAATCGTATGATGCTGCGCATCCTGGTGTACATTCAACTCATCGACCATGTTTTGGATGAGGAACAGGCCCCAGCCGCGCGGCGACTGTTCGCCCGCCAGCTTTGCTTCCAGGTCGGGATGGGTGGCTGTTTTTAGCGGCGGGCCGCCCCCTTGGTCGGTGATGGTGACGCGAATGGATGTTTCTTCCACAAACACCTTCAGCCGCGCCGGTTTATCGGGGTCGTATTTGTTGCCGTGTTCCATGGCGTTCATGGTGGCTTCGGCAACGGCCGTTTTCAACTTTTGCAAACGGCCGTCCGGCAGCAATCCCGCCACCACTTCCGCCACCCGCTCCATCGCCACCCGCTCATTGCCTGGGGCAGATGGAATCTCAAATTCTGTAGGAGAATTGGAGATTGGAGATTGGAGATTGGCGGCTGAATCCTCACTTGCCACTTGCCACCTGCCACTTGCCACTTCCCGCTGCAATGTCACCAGCGTCACATCATCCTCCTGCTCCCAGCCGGGGCCAGTGAAGGCAGCCAGCTGATCCAGCAGAAAATCTTTGAGGGTGTCGCCGTTGGCGTGGGTAGCCATCAGCTCTTGCAGGCGGGGGAAACCAAACATTTCGCGCTGCGGATTGTGCGCCTCCACCAGGCCATCGCTGTAGAGCAACACGTACTCGCCTGGGGCCAATGTCGTCTCTTTTTCGTCGTAGCCCATGCCGGGCATAAGGCCCAGCGGCATGCCGGTGGCTCGCAGTTCCACGATGCCATCGGCGGTGTAGCGGTAGGGCACGTCGTGCCCCGCGTTGGCGTAGCGCAGGTGGCCTGTGGCCGGATTGAGCACGGCGTAGAAGCAGGTGACAAACATTTTGGGCGGAATTTCCTGCACCAGCACATCGTTGGTGCGGGCCAGGACGGCACCGGGCGCTTCCAATCGTTCCGCAGCGGCGCGCAAGATGCTGCGCGTGGTGGCCATCACCAGAGCGGCGGGCACACCTTTGTCCGTCACGTCGGCCACGATGAAGCCCATTTTGCCATCGGCCAGCTGGATAAAGTCGTAAAAGTCACCGCCGACGGCGCGGGCGGGCTGGTAGTAGGCAGCAACACCCCAGCCGTCGAGTGCAGGCAAGGCTTGCGGCAGCAAGGTTTGCTGAATGAGCCGGGCTACTTTCAGCTCCTGCTCGATGCGCTCTCGCTCGGCCGCTTCTTGCTGCTGTTGTTTGACCAGTTGGGCCACTCGCAGCGCCGGGGCCGCCTGCGTGGCCAGGTCGGCCAGCAGTTTGTGATCGTCGCTGGAATATTCTTGCTCACTCAGGCGGGAGCCGAGGTTGATGAGGCCAATCAGTTCGCCCTGACTCACCAGCGGCACAACCAACCGGATGCCTGCGGTGCGCATGGTGGCCAACGCGGGCGAATCGAGCCGGAGCTGCTCTACATCGAGCACGCCGGGATTGTGCTGCACGTAAGCCAGCAGCGGGTCGTTGGGGCTGATGTCCAGATCGAGGTTGTTGATCTGGGTGACGGGCGTTGGTGGGGAAACGGCCGTTTCCACCACCGCTACCTCTTCTTGCCCTCTAAAATTGCGCCAAAATCCTCGTAAAGTTGTCATCATGTCCTCATCATAGCAGGCTATCGTCTGCTAAACGTTACGAAAGTCGTGAAACTGGTTTTACCCAAACAGAAATTTGCTCCGGCTGCATCGTTTCTTGCACCACCTGCACCAGTTCGGCTTGCAGCACATCTATCTCCACTTCATCGCGGGCGGTTTGGGCAAATTGGGCCAAGATTTGCTGGGCGTCATATTTTTGGCGGTAGAAGCGGCGATCAACGGCCGTTTGCACACGCCGCCGCAGGGGACTGAACAAAGCAGCAACCAGCAGGGTGGACAGGACGATGGCGAGGGGAGATTGGGTTTGGGAAACGGCCGTTACGCCCCCCTGAATCACCGTAATGCTGCCAAAATAAACGGCCGCCAGCAACGCCGACACAATCGAGTATTGCACCGTCCGGCGAATGATAACGTCAATATCATAAAGACGGTGGCGTAAAATGGATATGCCAATACCGAGCGGGATCATCAAAAAAGCAAAGGTGGAAATGGCGTTGCCCAAGATATTGCGCCAGGCATTTTCCGTTTCCTGCACGCTAAAATCGAGAAAAAGCGGGTTCATCAAGAACATCGTAATCAGTACCGCCACCGTCATCAGAAAGGCAAAAACAACCCATTTTGTTTGTTGCCGCTCGTTGGCCGTGGAAAGAGTACGATACCGATAAAATTGAATGGTAATACCGCCCAGCAGCATGGTCATCCACAGATAACCGGAAAACCTATCAAAGGTTGTCTGAAACGCTGGAATTAATTCGGCAGTTGTCCCCAGGCTAACAAAGAGAACGCTGATGATAAGCCAGGCCCATTTTGTCCAACGTGGTGCAAAACGGCCGTTGGGGAAAATAGAAAAGAAGAGCGGCAGCAGCACAACACCACCCAGCCACACCACCATGAGAGCCGCTGGTTGCAGCCACGGATACGCCGCCCCGGTCGCCCGAACTTCCTCTTCAAACAGGGTGAGGCCAAAGGTGACCAGCCAGAGGGAGCTGGAAAAGGCCATAAGCTCATGCGAGCGCTGCCAAAAAATGAGTCCACCAATAGCCACACAAACCACAGCAAAGATCACCGTGGGCAAGAGTTGTAGGGCGGCATACTCGGTCAACGTCAGCCCTATTTCGGCCATGCCGGGCAGCGCTGCTGGCGACAACTGCTGCCGCAGGCAGTCCGAGCCATTGCAAGTGGTGGCCAGCTGTTGAAAGAGAAGCTGCACACCCATGGCATACATGACTACGCCAACGGCCGTAATCAGCAACCAGGTGGCGCGCGCCAGGGTTAACCAGCGACCCTCTAAAGTGGGTAAGGCGTCATAAGCAGGCAAATTGGGCTGAGCGATTTGTTTTTCCATAGGCTTTAGTTATAGATTAAAAGGCAATCGTCTGCCAAACGTTACGAAACGGCCGTTTCCCCACCCACTTTTCGCTCATTCCGCTGACCAGGCTTCAGCCACAAGGAAATCTGTTCCGGTTGAATGGTGGTTTGCACGACCTGGAGCAGAACGGCCGTTAACTGTTCCATCTCTACCTCATCCCGCGCCGTTTGGGCAAACTGGGCCAGCACCTGCTGGGCGTTGTACTTTTGGCGAAAAAAACGGCGGTCAATCACCGTTTGCAGCCGCAGGCGCAGCGGATTGAACAAGGCGACGCTAATCAACGTCGAAACCACGATGACCAGCGGCGAACGGGCGGCCACCACGCTGCTAAAGGCGGTTTGCAGCAGCAAAATCGTGCCAAAATAAACGAGGGCCAGGCTGGCGGAAACGGCCGTATACAGCAACGTCCGCCGAATAATGATGTCGATGTCGTACAGCCGGTGACGCAGCAGCGCCACGCCAATCCCCAGCAGCGGTCCCAGCACGGAAACATTGACCATCACCCCGCCAAAAGCCAGGTCCAGGCCCAGGTAAAGGCCCAACCCGCCGGTCAACAGCGCGGCCAGCAGCATCATCCCCGCCAACAGCCACTTCATCTGCTGCCGTTCGCGCCCCTGGCTGCGACGAAAGCGCAGCAGCACAGCGGCCAGCACCAGCAATGTCCCCAGCGGCATCATCGGCATACCAATGGCAAAGAGGGTGTCGTACAGCACCTGCGGATAAGTAGTAACAAATGGGTTGTCAATCTGGTAAACGGAAGACATCGGCGTTTCGATGGCTGCGGCTACGACGAGCGGCACAGCAAACAGGCACAAGGCAGCCAGGGTAAGGATGCGCCATCGACGAGAGAGGAAACGGCCGTTCGGGAAAATCGCCAGCAGATAAAGCAAGAGCACGTAGATAAACACCCAGATGAAGTTGGTCATCCAGGCCACCAAACCAGTACCGGGCAGCGGCGTGCCGCGGGTGTAAGCGCCCAGAATAGCATATTCCCCCAGAAAGATTTGCACCGCACTGCACAGACTGAGGGCCATGAACAGCCAACCAATCCGTTGCGCGGCGCGGCGGCGCAAAACCAACACGCCCAGCACGCCGCTAAACAGCGGAATCAACAGCGCAGCCTGTACGGTGTTGAACCAGGCAACCAGATCATTGCGCGGTCCGGCTAGGCTGCCCCATGAAGCGGGAACGGCCGTTGCCCGATTCAAATAAAACAGCACGCAGCCCATCGTACCCATAATCAGGGCTAGCACCAGCCCCGCAGCAGGCGAAAAGGAGGCTATCGTCTCAGCGTCAGATTTGGAATTCATACACATCTCCAGTTTGTTGTGATGAGTTGAATTCCACTTTAGCAATGGACTCTTTAGGAACTCTTTATTTTTGTTTTGAGGCAGCGAATAGACCGATAAACCAACTATTTCGCCAAAAATGTCAGGATTTGCTCATTAACCAATTCGGGCTGATCGATGGAGAGCGCGTGACCGGCCTGGGGAATAACGGCCGTTTCCACATGCGGCATCAATCTGGCGGCATGGTTCAAAATCGACTGGTAGTTAAACACCACCTCATGCGCCCCCAACAAAAGCAGCGTAGGCGTACTAATCTGGCGCAGCGCCTCATCTTTATACAGCTTGGGCAAGTACATGCGGTACTGAAAATCGGTAGGTGTGGTCAACTGCTTGATGAGCGGAGTGGCCTGAGGGGAATCGACACCCAGTACCAGCTTCTGCTTGGTAGATGAAGCCAAAATAAATGACGGCAAAAACATCGCCGCCATGCGCAAGAAAAAGGTGAAGCGAATCCGCCGCAACCCAGCGGGCGACAGCAAAACCAACTTCGTGACGCGCTCTGGCCGGTGCAGCGCCAGGCTCAATGCAATGAAACCACCATAAGAAATGCCCGCAACGGCCGCTTGCGCTATCTGAAGTTCATCCAACAAATCGGTTAGCCAATCGGCAAAATCAACGGAGTCCTTGAAGGGGCGCGTGCTGATGCTTTTGCCCATGTCACCGGGAATGTCTGGCACATACAGGCGGTAATGGCGGCCAAGCCCGGCCACGTTGGGATACCACATGGTGGAGCTAATGGCCTGGCCGGGAATGAGGAGTAACGGCCGTTCCCCCTCTGCGCCACAAACATGCAAATGCGTCCGGCCAAAGCGAGTCGGTACATCCAAAGAATCCACAGGCACGGGCCACAAAGCCAGCGAAGCCTCGTAAGCCGCAAAATAGCGAGCCTGCCCCTCGGCGGTTCTAAACATAGACGGTTCAGCTTCATCTGTCATTTTTTGTTCCTGTTGTTGCCTATTTGCCAGTCGTCATTGGTTTCAGCCAAAGCGACATTCCTTCTGGCTGCATTGTTTCTTGGACCACCCGCAGCAGTTCCGCCTGCAACACATCCATCTCCACCTCGTCGCGCGCGGTTTGGGCAAATTGGGCCAAAATTTGCTGGGCGTCATACTTTTGGCGGTAAAAGCGGCGGTCGATGAATGCCTGCACCCGCTGCCGCAGTGGGGCAAACAGCGCCGCAATCAGCAGCGTCGAAACCACAATGATGAAGGGCGAACGTTCCTGAGCCACAGACTCGAAAATGGTTTGCAGCAGCACCACGCTGCCAAAATAAACCAGCGCCAACAACGCGGAGAGCAACGTGTAAACCAGCGTTTTGCGAATGATGACGTTAATGTCGAACAGCCGGTAGCGCAAAATGGCAATGGCGAAGCTGACAGGCAGCCCCAACGATACAGGCCAGCTTAGGATGGCCCAAAATATATTCGTATCAAGATTGATTAGCTGGAACCAATTCAACAAGTAGAAGAGCAAGGTGCCACCAAGGCTGAGGGCAATGCCCAAAGCGACCCAACTAACCTGAGCACGAGCCACGCGGTCATGACTACGACGGAACACCTGAAAAACGGCCGTTCCCGCCGCCGCAAAAATCAAAACAGCCTCCACAATCAAAAGCGCCGTTGCCGGACCATCCGTCCCCACCAGCAGCGTGAGGATCATAATGGCAACAGGAATCGCATAAAACAAGGTGGTGGTCAGGCGAGGGCGGCGCGTCATGGGCCATAACGGCAGTGGGAAAACGAGCAGAAGTAAAATGAGCGAGGGGAAAAACAGCCAGCCCCAAAAGAAAGTTGACACCCAATAGGTCGTCCACATGGGCAGTGGGGCAAAATCAAGGGGAATGATGGTGGCCGCCAGGCCAATTTGATTCACAATGCCGTAGCTGCTGCTCACCACCAACAGCAGGCGCGCTGCCTTATTATTGGGTCGCAGCCAAAAAACCAGCAGCCCCACCAGAACCCAACTCCAGCCCGTCAGTTCTTCGCTCATCGTACTGGCCAGCCCCCGCAGAATCCCGCGCACAGGCAAACGGTGCAGCGTTACGGGCAATTCCAGCGTTTGCCCCGCGCGCTGGATGGTGTAGATGACGGTGCCACCTTCAACCCAATTGGCAGGCGTGGGCAAAGGCACATACTGCACATGGGTGGGCGTGGCCTGACCGCCAACGGCCGTTACCACATCCCCCACCTGCAACGGCGTCTCCCAATCCCCCATGAAATAGTCTAGCTTATAATTTCCGACGTCTTTGTCATTGTAAAGCATTTGCCAGCCGTCCCCCGGCAAGCGCAAAATGAGGATGGTATTGACAAACACAACAACGACCAAAGCGATAACTACCGCCAGCAAGAGTCCAGCCTGACGATCAAATGTGGTTTCTGAGGATAGTGTTGGTTTTGTCATGATTTCAGTTTAAGGAACGGCCGTTTGTCAACCGTTATGAAACGAACCGTAGAGACGCAAGATTTTGCCTCTCTACAGTTTCAATCCTGTGACAACCACTCTCATTCAACGGCTGCGCGGCAAACTATTCAAACTGGGGTTAAATTTGGCTCCGGCAGTGGTCCCTCTGTTCCCACAATCCCGACCAAATTGGCCGCGTGGCATTCACAACGATTGGCAATGTTTACCAGGTATTACCCATAAACAATGTGTATTTAGTGAACATCGGGTGATGGGAAAAGTTCCTCGTATCTGATATCTCTCCAGTCAGCATAATCTTTATTGATAAAAATCGTACCGTACACTTTCTTCTGATCATGAACAGCTTCGTAGAAATTAGGGAAACCTCCTACATAAGCTGGGGAGAATTTCGGAATTGGGTTTACTAAACCAGCTTCTGCATAACCATCCATCATCATTATTCTACTGGCATAGTCGTTTACGGCCCGAAACCTGTCTTCCGGCGTTACAGGATTGCCCAAATCTGCGGCAGAGATGTCTTTCCAGACAACGGCACTTCTTTTCAGAAGAATGGCTCCATATACTGTACCCTGCCCGTAGTCAGCCTCAAAGAAGGTAGGCAAAGCAGCTGCATATACATATGAGAATTTAGGTTTAGGCGGGAAACCACTAAAACCCTCCATAACCAGTCCATGCGAATGAGCGTAATCATGCATAGCTCTAAATCGCGCTTCGAGTGATTGCGGATGACCAATTTCAGAGGCAGGAATATCTTTAAACTCACCTGCTTCTGGCTTAAGTAAAATGGTACCATATACTAAACCTTCAGCAGTATTCGCTTTGTGAAAGTTAGGAAAAGCACCAATATATCCGTGTTTAGTAGCCCACCTGTTGACTGCTTTAAAAAGTTTCGTAAACGTATCTGTTTTTACATTGTTAGGTTGGACAATGGCAGGCATCTCAGAGTTTCCTGAAACAACCAGATCAAGAAAAAAGTGATGCTGTAAAGTAACCGTTCCTACCCAAGACAAAGGGGCAAGAACCAGGAGTTCAGGCGCGTTTTGTATTTCATTCCAGAAATTCTCTTGGTCTCCTGATAAAGAATTTGCCAAGCGTACTTTAGTTAAAAGTTTTCCAGATTGCTTATCATTGAATTCAGCAGCACTAGAACTCTTTGTTGGGTCGTAGGTAGTTATACTGACCTGGCATTGGGGGCCTGATGAACCTAAATTAATATAGGGTGCAGACCATTTTATTTGAATGAATTGGGGAATGAGTTCGCCACCAATTTCACCCCCCAACCAGGCTGACGTTCCAAAAAGCACCCATCCTTCAGTTCCAGTCATAATCCCATCTGATTCTGAACGCCAAGCCCCGGTACCCTTTGGTGGGATTTCACGAGCCTTTTGGGATGGAAGCCAGGGATCAGTCCAAATACCATGCTCTAAGTGATCAGCAATCCAATAGAGGTTAGCTGCTCCTTCATTCTTTATGTTAATATGAAATAGCCGTGCTGGCATAAGAAGACTCCTTTATGTTATTGTTGACAGGTTCAGAATTTTGTTACCATCACTCTATCAAACGGCCGTCTCCCAAACGTTACGAAGCATCGCGCTTGATCCAAAGCGAAATGTTGGCAGGCTGCATCGTTTCTTGCACAACATGGAGTAATTCACTCGTCAAAGCCTCCATCTCCACCTCGTCGCGGGCGGTTTGGGCGAATTGAGCTAAAATCTGCTGGGCGTCATACTTTTGGCGGTAAAAGCGGCGGTCGATGAACGCCTGCACCCGCTGGCGCAGCGGCGCAAACAGAGCGGCAATGATCAGCGTGGAAACCACAATCACCAGCGGCGACTGCTCATCTGCCGTGCGGCCAACCACATTTTGCAGCAGCACCACGCTGCCAAAATAGACCAGCGCTAGCAGCGCCGAGAGCAGCGCATAAACCAGCGTTTTGCGAATGATGACGTTGATGTCAAACAGCCGGTACCGGGTGATGGCAATGCCAAAGCAGAGCGGCAGGAGCAGTCCAAACAGATTAAAGGCCCAATTTGCCAACGCACTGGTGTTGGCTACGTTCGGTAGGAAAAGGTCAATGAGTGCGCCAGGCATTAACGTCGCCACAATCGGGCTGGCGATGCCCAGGGCAACCCAACCAATCTGGGCCCGCACCACCCGGTCGCGAACGCGCCGCAAATTGTGAGTGGTGGCGGCTATCAACGCGACAACTAAAATGGCAATCATGGACAATAATACACTGTTGTAGATGGCAAAATTGCCAGTGAGTAGGGTTAGCGCCAGACTAATTGCCGGGAAGCCATACAACAACCCCAAGGCCAAACGCGGGCGGCGCGTTAGCGGCCATTTGCGCAGCGGAAAAGCCAGCACAAAGTGGACCATCAGGCCAAACATGAAGACCCACAACAGGTTGAGAACCAACCCAGCGTAAACATACCCTGGCGGCCCCCAAACAAAATTCCAATCTTCAACGCGCTGCATGAACACGTTGATCGTGTTCCAGTAGGTGGTGAAGAGCAGCAGCAGGCGAGCGGCCGTATCGCGGGGGCGCAAGAAAAAGACGCCAAAGCCAATGACATACCAGAGCAAATTGGTAATCCAAATGTTGCCGCTTAGCTGGTAGTTGCGCAGCAAGTCCGCCAACGTCAACTTTTGCAACGTCACGTTCAGGTTCACCTGCTGCCCTTCGCGCAGCACTGTGTACGTGACAGTTTGCCCAATTTGCCAGTTTGGCGGCGGCGTAGCGGGGCGCAAAATGGCATCGTTGAGGAGGATGGCCTGCCCTTCCACAGCCAGCAGTTGGTCGCCAATCATGAGTGGGGACGCATTGTCGGCAATGGGAGCAACGGCCGTTGCTAAATCCCCATTCGTGTCAAACGTCCAGCCATCAGCAGGCAACTGGTAGGCATAGGCTACCAGCAGCATAGCGCTGGCAATGTAAGCCAGCGACAGCAGCAGCACTGCCCAACTCCCCCTGTTTAGGCTGTGGTCGTTAAACGGCCGTTCTTGTTTGTGCATCGTGCCTGTTTCCTTGCGAGCCATTGCCATGCGAGTCATGGACATTGTAACGCTCTTTCCCGCTACTTTACACATCAACCGTCTGCTTAACGTTACGAAGATTCTGGTTTGTTTCTGGCGTACAGCCAAAATGGCCCAATCTCATCCTGGCTCGCCTTTTCAAACGCCATCCCAATTTTCTCGGCCACGCGGATGGACGCCACGTTCTCCTCATCAATCAGGCATACCAGGCGCGTAAAACCGAGCGTGTTAAACCCGTAATCCAGGATCGCCTGCGCGGCTTCCGTGCCTAGCCCCTGTCCCCAATGGCTGGGAGCAATCGTGTACGCCACTTCCACCTCATCTTGGCCATCGATTGTCCACGGCAGCAGCCCGCAACGCCCGATAAACTGGTTAGTGGGCTTGAAAATCGTGGCCCACAGCCCCAACTCCGGGCGGCGCGGGTGGCCGTGCAAAAACCAGTCCAATTCCTCTTTGGTCTCGGCCAGCGTTTGCGGTGCATCGGGAATGGTGCGCACGACCTCCGGGTCCGCGTACAAAGCAAACAAATCGTCCAAATCATCTGGTTCTAGATGGCGCAAAATCAGTCGGTCAGTTTCCAAAATTTTCATGTGGCATCCAGTTCGTAGGGACGCAGCGCGCTGCGTCCCTACGAAGGTTTATGAATTGTCTGGCAGCGCGGGCAGCGAATGCAGGTAGGCCCAAATCGCTTGCAGTTCCGTATCGCTCATCTGGCTGAAGGCGGGCCAGGGCATCAGGTCGCGGCTCAACTGTCGGCCCGCTGGTGTTTCTCCAGTCCGAATAGTATTGATGAAATCTGCTTCCGTCCAATCGCCCAGTTCACCGCCGGGGGTCAGGTTGGGGCCGGGTGGCGGGCCGTCCTCGCCTACAATGCCCGCGAGGTTAGCCCCGTGGCATTCGCCGCACATGGCAATGCTCACCATGTACGCACCATACTCGGCCGTTGCGCCTTCCGGTACGCTTTTGCCGCCAACGGCCGTATGATCAATGCTGTTGATGCGGGTGAGATCATCATAGGCCAACAAACCACCAATTAACGTTCCGGGGAAACCCATGTGTCGCGGCTCCCAATTGCTGTCTACCGGCGGCACCTGCTTGAGGTAAGCGATCAGCCCGGCCAGATCGGCATCGCTGTAACGCGCGTAAAAGTTGGAGGGCATAATCATCAACACCCGATTGTCGCGACCAATACCGTGGCGCAGGGCGCGTTCCCAATCCGCATCAGTATACGTCGCCCCGATACCGCCCTGTCCGCTGGTCAGGTTCGGTGCCGCCACGTATGAACCCAGGTCACCATCCAGAAAAATTTCGCCTTCCAGCTGGTCGCCGTGGCAAAAACGGCATTGGCTTACCGTATTCACCAGATACTCACCACGGGCAACGGCCGTTTCATCCATCGTCACGGTTACCGGTTTGGTCACCACCTCCGGCGCGTTGTTCAAGCGCGATTTGCCCACAAAATGCAAGATCACAACCGCAACCAACAAAACAGCCAATACAATGCCAATCCATTTCAATACACGTTTCATTGTTTTCTCCTATTGAACTTTTTGCAGCCGGTAGCCAGCTACCAGCCCATACAGCAAATGAGCCAACCCAAACTCCCAGGCAGGAATTTGAGCAAGCGAGGAATCAACGGCCGTTAACACCACCCCCACCGCCAAGCCCCACAGCAGCAGCCCGTACAGCCCGCCAAACAGCCAGGCCAGCTTGGTGAGAGACGGCCGTATCCACCCCACCACCCGCAGCAGCAGCGCCAACCCCACCCCATAAATCGCCGAGACTGCCAGATGGGCCAGCAAGCCTGTCAGCCAGCCCCCCGCCTGCGCCGGATCAAAATAGCCCAGCGTTGCCAGCGGCACGCCATCATTCAGCCAGCCGGCCAGGGCCAAAAACAACCCCATGAACACGCCACCTACCAAACCAGCCAACAGCCCGTCAACGGCCGTATCCCCCCACGCTTTTTCTCGTCGCACCAGTTGCATTTTTGTCATGGCTCACGCTCCTTGTTTCGGTAATCGGTATTCAGTAATCGGTAATCCGTTCACCGATTACCGTTCACTGATTACGGCTTACGGTACCAAACGGCCGTCTCCCAAACGTTACGAAATCGCCAATCCATCGCCTTTCGGAACGGTTTTGGCTAAAATGAGCCGATGAAACCGTTACGACTGCTGCTGCTTGGCCCGCCCCGCCTGGAACGCAATGACCAGATTCTGGAAGTGGACACGCGCAAAGCAACCGCGCTGCTGGCTTACCTGGCGTTGAGTGGCGAACGGCCGTCTCGCGACTGGTTGGCAGCCTTCCTTTGGCCCGACACTGACGACAGCCGAGCCAAAGCCGCCCTGCGCCGCACCCTCTCGGCATTAAAATCGGCCGTCGGTGCAGAGACGATTTTTGCCAGTCGAGAAGTGATTGGTCTGGAAGCCGACGCCGTTTGGTGCGATGTCACTGCTTTTCAGGAGGCGGTTCGGCGCGGCGATCTGGCGGAAGCAGTTGAACTTTTCCGCGATGATTTTCTGGCAGGCTTTAGCCTGCGCGACAGCCTCCCTTTTGATGATTGGCAGCTCCAGCAACAAGAGAGCCTGCGCCGCGAGCTGACCCAGGCGCTGGCTGAACTGGCCCAAACCAGCAGCGGACAAACGGCCGTAACCTACGCCCGCCGCTGGTGCCAACTAGACTCGCTACGCGAAGAAGCCCATCGCACCCTCATGCGCCTGCTGGCCGAAAACGGCCGTTCCGCCGACGCCCTCAGGCAGTACCGCGACTGCGTCCGCATCCTCGACGAAGAGCTGGGCGTCCCACCACTGCCAGAAACGACGGCGCTGTATCAGGCGATCCAGAACGACAGGGTGACACAGAATGACAAGGTGGCAAGGTGGCAAGGTGACCAGGTGACCGAGAATGCCCTGGTCACCTGGTCACCCCCTCACCCTGTCACCCTGTCATCCCCCCTCATCGGTCGCGACGCCGAACGGCACCAAATGCAGCAGCTCTACCAACAAGTCGGGCCAGACGGCCGTTTGCTCATCATCGAAGGGGAGCCAGGCATCGGCAAAACGAGGTTGGCGGAAACGCTCGTTGCGTGGGCAGCGACCAATGGCGCAACAGTGCTCACCGCCCGCTGCTATGAAGGTGAAACCAATCTCGCCTACGCGCCGCTTATCCAGGCACTCCAGGCAGGATTGACACCGGAAGCATTGCAGCGCCTGGCCAATTTGCCCAATCACCACCTGGCCGAGGCCGCTCGCCTGCTGCCTCAGCTGGCCGAGGGGCGCAGCCTGCCGCCGCGCACCAGCCTCAGCGGTCCCGGCGAGCAGGTCCGCTTTTACGAAGGCGTCATCCAAACGCTGCTGGCTCTGCTAGCTGGCCCCGCCCCTGGCATTTTGTGGCTCGACGATGTGCATTGGCTGGATGCCGCTTCGCTGGAACTGCTGCTCTACCTGCTGCACCGCTGGCGGGAACGGCCGTTGCTCACCCTGTTTTGTTGGCGCGCCGAAGAGCTGCCCGCCAACAGCCCTCTCGCACCACTCGCTGCCCGCCTTAGCCGCGAAAATGCCTGCCAGATTGTGCGGCCTGACCGGTTCACCCAAGCCCACGTTGCCGCCCTGCTCACCGCCAGCGGCAAGCCATTCACCGCCGATCTCTCACACCAGCTGCACCGCGAAACTGAAGGGCTGCCCATGTTTGTTGTCGCCTATCTGGATGCCCTCAGCGCCAGCGACGGCACGATGGCCCTGCCCGCCAGCTTTGCCGTGCCCGCCTCCGTGCGCGATTTGCTGCACCAGCGATTGGCCCAGGTCAACGAAACCGAGCGCCAAATTTTGCAAACGGCTGCCGCCATTGGCCACAGCTTTGATTTGCTGCTGGTGCAAGCCGCCAGCGGGCGCAGTGATGAGGAAACCGTCACCGCACTGGAAACGCTGACGGCGCGGGGCCTGCTCATCGAACAAGCCCATCGAGACCGTGCCGCCTACGACTTCAGCCACGACAAGCTGCGCGTACTGGTCTATGAGGAGACGGGCTTGGCGCGACGGCGTTTGCTGCATCGCCGATTGGCTACCACGTTGGCTGCGGATCGGTCACCAAATGCGGCCGTTTCGGCCCAGATTGCCACCCATTACCAACACGCCGGGCTGGAAAGCGAAGCCGCCAGCTACTTTGTCCAGGCAGGCGATCAGGCGCGCGCCCTCTTTGCCCATCAGGATGCGCTGCACTTTTACCAGGCCGCCCTCGCCCTGGGGGCCGATGAGCCGTGGCGCTGGCACGCCGCCTGCGGGGCGCTGCACATGCGGCTGGGCAATTATCCTGCTACGCTCACCAGTCTAGAAACGGCCGCTGCCCTCGCGCCACAAAACGAACTTGGCCAGCTAGAGCACCAGCTGGCGCAGGTGTACCAGCGGCAAGGGCAATGGGAGTTGGCGGCCCACAAACTGGCCCAGGCCCGCACCCATTTGGGCGCAAACGCCCCGGCCACGAAGCTGGCCCATCTCACTTTGGACCAGAGTTTGGTGGCCTACCGCCAAAAACAAACCGAGGCAGCGCTGACCCTGGCCGAGCAAGCTCACGCCCTGGCTGAGCAGGCAGATACAACCGACATGCTGGCTCTGGCAGAGAATATTTTGGGGATTTTGGCACGCAATCGGAGGGAGTTGGAGACGGCCGTTTCCTACCACCAACAAAGCCGCGCACTGGCCGATGCGAATAATCATCTGGAAATACAAATTGCCGGCCGCAACAATCTGGCCCTCACGCTGGGGGCGATGGGGCAAACCGAGGCGGCGATCACCGCGCTGCAAGAGGCAATCCAGCTTTGCCAACGGTACGGCGACCGGCACTACGAAGCCGCCCTGCGCAGCAATCTGGCGGACATGCTGCACCAGGCTGGGGACGAAACGGCCGCTCAGGAGCAAATCCGCCAATCCGTCACCATTTACGCCGACATCGGCCAAGCGCATGACAGCTGGCAAGCGGAAATTTGGCAGTTGATGGAGTGGTGAGTTTAGAAGCGATACGCACCAGACTAAACACCTTCAACCCAATTTATCGAAATCAAGGGCAAGCCAAATGCGTAGAGGCGGCGCAGCAACCCTTGCAGCGCCGCCTGGTCCAGCGTAACGGTTAGGCTGGTAACCGGCGGTCCATCGCCTTCACAAGCAACCGCCATTACCAGCCCTTCATGCCATTCTGCCCAACTCACATCAAGCTGGCCGGCTATCTTGATTTGGTAGGTTACCGGTCGATCCAGCGTAAGCTTATTCATGACATTTTCTACCATTACTCACGTGAAAACAAAGCTATTGGGCTGGTAAAGAAGCCACAAAATCTGCTACCAAATTGAGGCTTGCTTTTTCAAGCTTCCACGGCTCGTCTCCGTGTTGGAGGTGCAACGGGTCAACCGTGACAACAATCATCATGTCCAGGTCGTCAATCAAGACGATTTGCTGCCCGCCGTGTCCCCAGGCCAGGTTATACCGATACTCACCAGCCCGGATCGACCACCACTGGTAGCCATAAGCGTTGTCATCCCAATTACGGCCGACGCGAACCGTCCACATATCTTCCGAATACATTTTCAGCGAATCATGGACCCACTCGGCTGGAACAACCTGGGTGCCGTTGTATTGCCCATCATTCAAGTACATCTGGCCAAATTTGGCCAGATCGTGCGCGGATAGCTCAATATCGGAGTAACCAAGATAGTCGCCATCCCAATCTACTTGCCAAAAGCCCTCTTTAATCCCCAGCGGCCCAAAAAGGTGCTCATCGGCAAACGTTTTAAGGTCGGTGTCACAGGCGCGTGCCACAATCAAACCCAAAAGATGGGCGGTTAAATTGCTATAAGCCGCGTCGCTGCCCGGATCGTAGGCTAAGGGCACGTTGACGAGATCGGCCGTGTGGAAGCCAGTGAACAGCAGCTCAGTTCCCTCTGCCGTGGCTTCTTCCCAGGGATACCCGGCGCGCATTTGCAGCATTTGCCGAATGGTGATGTCTCGCTTCCGTGAATCACGCAGACGACCCTCAAACTCCGGGAAAAATTCGAACATCTTTTGATCCAGACTGGTTAGACAGCCTTCTTCCAAGGCGAGGCCTACCAGCGCAGAGTTAATGCTCTTGGTGACAGAATGAATATTCACCTGCTGAGTGGCCGAACCGCCATTGAAGTAATCTTCTGCAATCAGGTAACCATTTTTGAATATCAACAGGCTGTAAATATTCTCCATTTGGGAGGCGTTGTAATACAGTTCCGCTACCAGCTCCGGGTCCAAATCTTGCTCTTGTGGCGTTGAGAGCCGCCACATTTCGCCGGATTGCGGCGTGTAATCAACGGTTTCCAATTCTGAGGCTGAAGGGCCGCAGCTAATCAGCAAAAACAGGACCAGAATGGTGAGGATGGTGAATGTAAGGAAACGGCCGTTTCCCCAAAAAAATCTATCAATAGTCATCGTTTTTACCCCCTTAGGTCTTATATGCCTTCAGCGTACTACAGAGATGGTGGGCCTGTCTTCCCACGAAAGTGTTAGTCAGGGGTTAACCGTGAATCTTCCAGGCATAAAGCGTAGCGATATACTCGTTTTACACTGGTTGGGCGCAAAGATTCATACAGGAAATTAGAGATTTCTGGTTCGGCATGGGAGGCAATTGTCGCCCGTTCCACGCCTAAGTTGCTTAGCCGCTTAAAGCACTCTTTGGCCAGGGCGGTCCCCAGCCCATTTCTGCGGTAAGCAGAATGGACACCCATCGGCTCGATGTAGCCTGCTGCGGGATCATTTTCTTCCACCCAGCCCATGCAGTAAGCCACGCTCTCGCCTTGGGCATTCACAATCACTAAATCCAGCTCTGGCTGATAACTTGGGGAACTTTGCAGCGAACGCAAGCGAGCCTCAGAGTAGTTTGGATTGTTGAACGCGTTGTGTACCAGCTTGACCCGGCTTTCATAATTTCCGTATTCGGCAAAGGTTAGCAATTTAAACGCTGGCTTGAGGTTGTAGGAGAAATCATACGGCCGTAACGCATACGTTCTCACATTTGCCTCATGGCCATCTTCATAGAAGCCAGCCGCCAGGAATTGGGCGATTTTTTGTTGGTCGTGAGTGAAAACGGC
Source organism: Ardenticatenaceae bacterium (assembly GCA_020634565.1). Lineage (GTDB taxonomy): Bacteria > Chloroflexota > Anaerolineae > Promineifilales > Promineifilaceae > Leptofilum. Next base: position 193,601 of record JACKBN010000012.1, on the reverse strand, counting down.
CGTATGAACCTTTTTCTTGCCCCGTGCCCAAACATCTAGCCCCCATCGCAGCACATCAGGAAACAGGCTTCTAAATGCTGGATGCACCACGACGAAGAAATCATCCTGGCCATACTCAGAGATGCACAAGCCCACAACCCGGCCCGTTTCCGTTTGCCAATAATGGGCATTGGACCGGAAGAAATCCACACCCTTTTCGGCATGATAGTTGTAGCGCCACCAGTCCAGGCTACCTGGGTCCCAGCGGTTATCCAAATCAGGATAATTTTCAATTTCGAGCAAAAGAGCCTTGAGCCGCGCGTATTCAGCATCGCTATTTGTGAAGGAAAAATCAGTGATTTTCATCATCTCTTTCAACACCTTGGTAAAAGGTCATACAGGTCTGCTAGCTTTTCCAAGTTAGCAGACCTGTGTTTTTTAGCGGGCATCTACCGGCCGAATGATTGGCTCTTTCCCGCGAGGCCTCAACGAGCGAGTCAGAGAACGATAAGCCGAAACCAGCAAATTACTGCCCACATAGGTTGAGACAAGGAGCAACGGATACTTCGCCAAAGCTGGCAAATTGGTGTGCAGCAGCAGCGTGCCAAATATTCCAATCAGAGCAACGTGGATGATGTAAACACCATACGAGTTGCGATTAAGTTCAGCCCAGATTCGTCCGGTCTTATCAAAGTAGCGCCAAAACGATTCGATCATCACCACCATCATGGAGACCAGAGCCAGGTCAAAACTCAGCCACCAGAGCAGCCGGTACAATGGCGTAACTGCGAATCCTTCCGGGAAAAAGAAGGGATATATCCGCACAAAAATGTGCCCGGTCACCGGAATCCAGGCGACTCCATTGGCAATGTTATATACCAGCTTGCTTTTCGGCTTTTCGGCAAACGCATTTTGCTCAAAAAAGAGCACACCTAACAAGAATGTCAGGAAGTAGATCAAAACGCGTTCATTCTCAAAATCGAGCAATGCGGAATGGGTCCAGCTGCGAAATTCAACCACCCACCCGATGCCAAAGCTGTACGCAAAGCTAATCAAGAAAACAACGAGCACCGCCCATTTGCGCGAAATGCTGGACACATTGATATTGGCTTTCTGCAACAGCAAATAGAGCAAATTAAAGACAAACAGCAGCGGCAAGAACCACAGCCAGTTTTGGCTGCTGATATTCCCTTCACTAAAGTGGAAATAGGTGGTCCACGCCTCTTGCGGTAGTCCGCGCGAGTACAAGAAAATCACCTTGTAAAGTGGAATCAGCGTCAACACAGCCACTGCCCAGGGAACGATCAATCTTCTGAATTTCCTTTTGAGAAAGCCCCAGGTTGTCTTGTTTTTCAGCGATGGCGGCGTCAGGTAGCCGGAAATGAAGAACATCGTCGGCATAATGAAAATATCGAACGCGATTCCCACAATGCCCACCCAAGAGAGGGTGTCGGAATCGCTCACGATCCAGAATGATTTCCACAGACCTGCGGATTCGTAAACGCCGCCAACATGGTACAAAACCACCAAAAAGATGATGATGGTGCGCAAGTTGTCCATCCAGTAGATTCGTTTTCCTTTGGCTAAGGATTGTGCTTTAGTCGCCATTATTTTTCTCCTGTTTTACAGTTCATTTTTGATGAAGTTTTACGATTCTCAGGATAGTTGCTGGGGGGAGTTGTGTCATACCACGAAGGTGTTAATCGGGGTGTTAATCGCCGGTATCACAAAAAACGGACGAACTGGTCTTGCCAATCCGTCCATCTAAATTTCAACATCTTTGCCTTGTATTTCGGAAGCTTTGCCGTTATTTTACGCAGCGAAAACCCAAATAGGCCGGACCAAACTGTTTAGACCGCGGCCAAACCTTGCCATCGTAAACAATGATGTAGGCGTGATCTTCGTCCACCTCGGTGGCTGTCCACCAGTAGATAACCTGGGAATAAACATTCCATAGGGGTGATTCTTTATCAGGGGGTGTTTGGTAAACGGCCGTTTCCGCATCACCATCCCACACCCCCCCACTGTTTTCCCCGTGGCGCGCCATAGAGCGAACCGCCTCATCTACGGTAGGCAAGCGCCAAATATTTTGCGGTGCGGCAGCAAGCGAGGTGCCATCTTCGCTGAGGTAGGCACAAGCATCCTGCGCCTCGACCCAGCTTCCCCCCTCGTGCGGCCAGCCAGGCCCATCGGGTGCCCAAACTAGATTGACGCCATTCCCAGACACTAATCGCGCTTGCAGATTGCCGTCATTCACTCGCTGCGAGACGCGAACCGCAGGCGCAATGCCAGCAAGAATTAGGGTCAGCAGGGGCAAGCCGACAAGTAGGTAAATCGCAACTTTGCGCGGTTTAGGTCGCCCAAACCAATATAGGCTACCTAAACCGATCAGGGGAATGATTAGCAAAAAAGTGGCCGCGTTAGAAAACGCGTCAAAGAACCAGATCGCGAAAATCGCCAGAACCACGTGCAAACCACCACCTAGCCGAGGCCAGAAAAGCGCAATCAGGGCGACGGCCGTAAAACCCAGCATCGGGCTGAGATATTGGGCCAGCATCAACCCCACGTTGGCCAGCCACGATTCGTAATACCAGCCTTCGTGAAAGTTTTCGATGATGCCCCAAAAAGCCCAAAAACTGGAAACGGCCGTTGACACAACAACCGCTATCCAACCAGCCACCACGCGACGCCTTGATTCATTCATCTCCAAATCCAGTAACTAATAAATCAGATCAGGACGACAGCCCAATCATATTGCCTACAGTATTTGGGTTCATTTGCCAGCCCAGCAGCAACTCACCAGCCCCCAACACAAAATACAAAATCTGCAGCCAGTGCGGCGGAGGTCCAAACGTCATGACCTGCACCACTATCCAGGCCATCAAAAACGCCCCTAATCCCACAGCAACCAAACTCGCCAGCGAGTGTCGCCGCAACGTCAAGAAGGCACCAAGCAAGCTGCCAACACCATTAACCGCAAACAAGAAAATGCCGGGGATCAGATAATTTCGGAACAGTGTATCGGCTATCCATTCAAGCGGAAACCCAAGGCTGGCACCCGTGGGGTCCAGGATGAACATGAACCCGACGGGAACAGCGCCAATCCCAATGAGTATCTGCAAAATCCCAAGCAGGACGACAATTGACTTCTTGGCCGAGGTCATGATAAGGCTCCTTTAAGTTGAACAGACGTCAACTCTTCATCTAAGCCAAGCGTACCTTTCGTCGCAACCAGCACGATGGCCCCCGCCAAAGCGACGACCACACTCGCAACAATAAACAGCGTTACATCAAATGCGGGGAGTGGTTCGCCGGGGATGGCGTTGGTTAGCAAAACGAGGGGCCAGGTGTTGAACGCTGCATGAAACAGGTAGCCAGCGATCAATGAACTCTTGTTTGTCTTGTTATAGACCCAGGTCATCAAAAAAGACCAGCCCAACTCTGTCAGGATAAACCAGGGATAGAATCGCAGGCCACCCATGGCATATTGGAATGAATCTGGCTGAAAGAACTCTGGCAGCAGCCACGCACCAAAAAAGGCTCCCAGGATGAGTGTACCCACCAGTGGGCCTAATTTGTTTTGCAGCTGCTCCAAAGCATAACCACGAAAACCAACCTCTTCCAGGAAGGCGCTCGACTGCCAGGGCAAGAGGAAGGAGATAAAAACCATCAAGATCAGCTGTTGATTCTCCTTAAACAAGGGGAACTGGGGTGCCGTTCCATGCAAAAGGATATGGCAACCAACTGCCACCAAATAGAGGAGTGCGGGTGAGAACAGAACGAAAACGTACCAGCGCCAGTTTGCCCGCCAGCGTCCCAACCTACGAAATATGCCGAAAACCCCCTGCCAGCCATCCGCAAGAAAAGCAACAATGAACGCGGCGATTGACGGTGCGGCGATAATGATGCTGCCCTGGCCCGTATACCAAGGCAGCCAACCAATCAACAACGTTAAGGCAAAAAAGAAACTGATTTGATTTTGCTTGATGAAAGATTTCATGATTCTTTCTCCAAAACGGCCGTAGCGTGATTAAACCCCTTCACAATCAGCCACAGGGCAAAAACCATCTCCTGAATCGCCAACGGAATCATCAAATAACCCCACTTAACGCCCAGCGACAAGGGCAAACGTGCTGAGTCCAGCATATTGGCGATGGGAGCAACAAAGTACAAGATTGCCCCCAAGAAACCCCACAGCGCCAGCCAGCTGGGAATCAGCTTCGTTTTCCAGAATAACCAGTACAGCATGGCCGCACCGATGGTGAAAACCAGCGCCAAAATGTGGTTAATCCAGTACACCCCGTCCGTTAGCACGCCACCCAAAGCCTGCAAATAGGCAGCATCTTGTGCACCAGCGTTTACAAATTCCTGGCTCAACGGGATGAGAACCAGCCAGCAGAGCACCATCAAAATGTAGGCTATTGCCTCCAAAACGCCGCGAAAAACAACCGCGCCCAGCGCCAATGGCTCATTGTATTTGCGAAAGATGGGGAACATCACTACAGGAATCATCGCCAGCGGGAAGCCCATCACCAACACCATGAGTGCGCCCCACACCACCCGAGCTTCGTTGGCTGCAACCTCATCCATATAGTTCGGAACATCCAAAACAGGTGCAGTTAAAACACCGCTGAAAATCCCAGCTACCGTGCCAATGATGAACAAGATGCCGACGGTAACGGCCGTTTTCCGGTATGTATTCCCTTTTGAACGGCTTGATGCCTGGCGCATCATCGGAGCTTTTTCCGTTGTCTGTAAACTTCCTCTGATACTCATTTTGTCCTCCTTTTGCAGGTCATATGTGACCTTGCAATCCTTCTATGCCACATGAAAACTTTATGGTTTCAGAATACTCGCCGGAGAGCATAGCGTCATACCACGAAAGTGTTAACCCAGGTGTTAATCCAACATTTAGGGAAAATAAAAACGAGCTGGTACTGATCAGCTCGTTCTAAAATAGTTTAGATTCAAGTTCCAATGTTTAGAATCAGGTGGATGTCAACACGCCCAAATCTCTGGCCCTGGCGACTGCCTGGATGCGGCTGTTCACGCCCAACTTACTGTAGATGTTGCGCGTATGCGCTTTGACCGTGTTCAACGCCAGAAAAAGCTGGGCCGCGATTTGTTGGTTCGTCAAACCATCGGCAATGAGCTGCAAGACTTCTAATTCACGCTCGCTCAATGGCTCAATCCAGTCGAGTTCGGGATTTTCAGATTGAGACGGGACTGTTTGCTCTGGTTCGGATGTGGGGAAAGCAGCCAGAAGGCGGCGCACAAAATCCGGCACGATACCTTGGGCCAGTGCGGCATACAACAAGCGCGCCAGCGGCGGCCCTTCATCAACAAAGCATTGAAAATAACCTTCCGGCTCGGCCAAAGTCAAGGCACGTTGTAACGATTCAAGCGCACGCGGCAGCCGGTTCTGCGCGGCCAACACCTGCGCCTGCACAATCAGGATTTCGATGGCGCTGCCCATTCGTTGGTGCGCCTCGGCCGCCTGCAAAAGCCGCGCCAGCAGATCAACAGCTTGCTGTAGGTCATCATCAGATTGGTCACGCTGATAGCGGGCCATGAGCAGCCGAGCAAATATGAGATGCTCAAATTCGCGCAGGTAACTCAGATCGTTTTCGGCCGAAATGCCGTGTTCTTGCGCCCAGGCCAACGCCTCATCCAGCCGCCCCTGTTTTAACCAAACCCGCGCTTTCATGGCCGCGATGGGTCGCACCAGCGGCACCGGCGTGCGCACATAAACCCGCGAGGCTTCGTCCAGCAGTTCAAGCGCGCGATCTAGATTGCCCAAAGAAAGTTCCAGCTGCGACTGGGCAATACACCAACGATGTCGCCAATCTGGCAGCTTCACTTTTTCGCCCAATTGGTGGCACATTTGCAGGTCGGTAACGGCCGTTTCCAACTTCCCCCGCTCTCGATGAACCAGGCTGATACCCGCGTAAACATCTTCCGTGCCCAACGGTAGGGGCGGATCATGCGCCTTGGCCAGCTGCAAACCCCGCTCACAAATAGCTTCCGCTTGGCGCAAATTCCCTAATGTCATCTGCATTTCGGCCAAAACAAACGTGCCTTTGATCAAATCATTGTCGTTTTGGGAAAGCCCCTCGACAAAAATTTGGTGGGCGGTTTCCAGATTGCCGTTGGCCCAATGCGCCAGTCCCATAAAGCCAGTGATAGCCGCGCGATTGTACAGATCATCTGCGGGCAGCAGCGCCAGGGTTTGCTCAACGTATCGCACCGTTCCCGCAAAATCACCAATCGCCTGGGCGTGGTAGGCGTGCGCCGTGGCCAACGTCGCTGGCAGCGCCTGAAATTGCGCCTCATCCACATAAACCATCTTGGCCGTGGCATTTTCAGGCTGGCCAAGATCGTTTGTTGCGCTTGTCAAACAACGCTCGGCATCGACGAGTCGAGCGGCGGCGGCTTCCAGCTGGCCCGCATTCAGCAGCGCCTGTGCCATAGCCACACAGAGTACGGGGCGTTCGCCCACCAGTGCAGCAGGCAACTTTTTCACCCACCCCAGCCAGATAAGGGAACGATGGTCCAGTTGCCAGTCTGGCCAGGCCCGTTCAGCCAGGTCGGCGGTACGCGCAAAATCTTCTGCGGCGAGGGCATGGCGGATGGCATCTGCGGGCAAATTTTGCTGCGCGTACCAGTCGCTGGCGCGCCGGTGCAGCATGGGTCGCCACTCTGGATGTTTTTGCCGCAGCTGCTGCCGCAGCAAATCCGCAAAGAGGTGATGGTAACGATACCAGCGCCGTTCCTCGTCCAGCGGCACGATGAACAGGTTGGCATGTTCCAGCATTTCCAGCGTGGCCTGCCCATCATTTTGCTTCGTGAGGGCATTGCAAAGTGGCGCGGTGAGGCGATCGAGGACAGCCGTTTTCAACAAAAAAGTCTGCACTGGCTCCGGCTGCTGCTCTAACACTTCCTCAATCAAATAATCGAGCACGTAGCGATGGCTGCCCGTAAACGATTGGATACGGCTAGCGGCATCCGTCTGTCCCTGCACGGAGAGTGCTGCCAATTGCAAACCAGAAATCCAGCCTTCAGTGCGATCCGCCAGGGCAGCAATGTCATTTGCCGCCAAGTTTAAGCCCATGACCTGGTTGAGAAATACGGCCGTTTCGTCAGGCGAAAAGCGCAAATCAGCAGCCCGCAACTCCAGCAGCTGTCGGCGGGCGCGCAAGCGGGCCAGCGGCAGCTGCGGATCCATGCGGGTGATGATAACCAGGCTCAATTGGGGCGGCAGATGCGCCAGAAAAAAGGTGAGGGCTTCATCAATGGGTTGTGATTCGATGACGTGATAATCGTCCAGCACCAAAATAAGGTTGTCCGGCAATGCCGCGATGTCGTTAATCAGGTCGGTGAGCACGACGTCGTTCGGCGGCGGCTGGGGCGATTGCAGCAGCGCCAGCGCAGCCTCGCCGACAGGATTTTCAACACCGGGAACGCCCTGCAACGCTGCGATAAAGTACATTAGGAAACGAACCGGATCGTTGTCACCTTCGTCGAGTGAGAGCCAGCCGATTTGTGCAGACAAAGGCATAGCCTCGCCCACTTCTCCCGACTCATTTTGATGAATCCATTCGCTGACCAGCGTTGTTTTGCCAAAACCAGCGGGGGCAGAAATGAGGGTCAGTTTGCACAGTTGGTGCAGGCCCTGGTTGAGTTGTTGGATGAGATGGGGACGGGGGAGCAGGAACGGCCGTAACCGCGGCACAAATAACTTCGTTCGCAGCAGGTCGCCAGTCATCAGAACATTATAATAGACAAGATCAGGATTACGCCAGAAAGCAATTGTGGCGCGACGATACAGTCAAGCAGTTTTATGAATGATTGGGGACAATCAGTGAGCGACATTCCCCTAAACCAATCCGCCGGTATCCATCTCGTTGGCAAAAGCCTGTCAGCACAATTTCGTCACCGTCTTCAACGTAGCAGCGCTTTTCACCTGAAGGCAGTTCATACGGTTGGGTGCAGCCCCAGCTAAGTTCCAACATGCAACCACGTTCATCATTGGTGGGGCCAGACACGGTGCCGGAAGCAAACATGTCCCCGATGTTCATCTGGCAGCCGTTGCTGGTGTGATGGGCAATCATCTGGGCAGGTGTCCAATAGAGATATTTCATTGACGACTGGCAAATAAGGGCTGGCGCCAGCTCGGCCTGACGCATGTTTTCGGTGCTGTAATGAATTTCAAGGTTCAGGTCCAGAGCGCCTTGGGCTTGATTGTGTGCATCGTACAGGTGGGGCAGCAGCGCGGGAGCATCTTCGGCGCGGGTAAAAGCCGGTCGCCGGAACGGTGCCAGCGCTTCCAGAGAAATCACCCACGGAGAGACAGTGGATGCGGTGCTTTTGCTAAGAAATGGGCCGAGCGGCTGCATTTCCCAGCCCTGAATGTCCCGAGCGCTCCAATCGTTAACCAGGCACAAACCAAACAAATGATCTTCGGCATCGGCCACCGCAATGGGCTCGCCCCAGTTGTTGGACTGACCGATGTAGAATCCGACTTCCAGTTCATAGTCAAAGGCGCGGGAGGGCTCATAACGTGGCGGCGCGTCGGGAGCGGTAACAATTTGTCCTTTGGGCCGTTGAATGGGCGTGCCACTAACGATGATGGTTGAGGAACGGCCGTGATAGGCGCGTGGCAAATACTCAAAATTGCGGCCCAGCGGGCGATCTGGCTCGAAAATTTGGCCAGCGTTGGTGGCATGATAAATTGAGGTGAGAAAGTCCGTAAAGTCGCCAATTTTTACGGGCAGCAGCATCTCGGCCTCACGCATGGCAACAAGGAGGGTGCGGGCCTTCTTCTGGGCCGCTTGCCCCAGTTCAATCTCTTTTTGCAAGAGCGCACTGGTTTGGGCGCGCAAGGCTGACCAATGCGTAGCGCCCAAAGCCATTAGCGGGTTGAGGGAGTCATTTTTACAGGAAACGGCCGCTTCCGCCGCCAACCCTGAGTAAAAACCAGCCGCATGCGCCGCCGCCACATCCAAAATCATGTCGCCAATGGCAATCCCGACCGTCGGCTGAGAGTCAGACTGACGGCGAAACACCCCAAACGGCAGGTTCTGAATCGGAAAATCTGTGGCGGCATCGTTGGCACTTTCCACCCAGCTTATCAAGTCGGGGTTATGGGTTTCGTTAATCGAATAACGCATAGAATGACTCCGTTTTGTAGATGGTGGCGAGCAACTCGCACATAAAACGACGCTGCCTTGATGCGGCCAAGCAGGTTCACATATGTCCCTAAATTGGGTGCCCGAAACTGGCTAATTTGTCTTAGATTGGTTCGGCAGCAATCTTGTTAGCCTGCATCATCAAGCCGGGAATCTTGTCTGTATTGACATTATCCCGTTCACATTCACAAATTTGCTGCGAGAGTTGCACCAACGTAGCCACCCGCTCATACCGGCGTTCGTTGTAAGCGGCCAATGCTTCAACAACGCTGTCTTGCTTTTTCAGCTCTTCCGTAAGAACAACAGCGTCTTCAATGGCCATGGCTGCGCCCTGGGCAATATGGGCTGTCATGGTATGGGCTGCATCCCCCAGCAGCACCACCCGGCCACGATTCCAGGGAGCGGGGACAAGAATGGTTTCAAACGGCCGTAACACCACCTCATCCGGGTCCGTAATTTGCACTTTGATCTCGGCAAACAACTCGCCATACGCATCCAGCCGTTGCCGCATTTCCACAGCCAGATCCTCGTTGGGAACACGCAAAATACCGTCAACGGCCGCATCCGTAATGAAGATGTACATCATCTCATCACTTAATGGCACCAAGCCTACCTTTGGATGACCCATGTACATTTGAATGTCCTTGGTAGATTCAGGGCGTTTCACGTTGTAGCGCCACACCATCTGCCCTTCATATTTTGGTTCCGGCGCATCAGCAAAGACCAACTGCCGCACCTGGGAACGGAGGCCATCACAGCCAACCACCAAATCATAATCCTTGCTGGTGCCATCGGTAAATGTGACGGCAACTTTGGCACCAGCATCTTCGATGGAGTCAACCGTAATTCCCAATTTCACATTGAGGCCAGTTGCCAAAGCAGCATCTTGCAAAATTTTGTGCAAAACGGGCCGGGCAATGCCATTTTGCGGCGGAAAGTTGGGGCCAGCAATCTTGGGCTGCGGCTGGTTCATAATCCTATGACCATTTGGCGCAAACATTTCCAGCCCTTCCATGGGAAAGCCATTTTCCACCGCAGGTTGGGCCAGCCCCAGAGCAGCCAACGCTCTTAGCGCATTAGCCAATTGAATGATTCCGACCCCATACACGTTCCACTCTGGATTCAATTCCACCAAATCAACAGAAACATCTGCCTCTTTGAGTCCGATGGCGGTTGACAACCCGGCAATACCACCGCCAACAATCAAAACATCTTTTGCTTTGGACATAATTTATTCCTTTCAGGTACCTCTTTTTAGAAAACTGTGGGCCGCTAGCTCACTGCGACGCTGTCTAATAGCGTTGCGCCATCGACAAATAATTCTTCCAATGAAAGCGTTTGCTTCTCCGAGGATTCTAAATAATCTTTGGAAATAACTTTCGCCAGCAAAGGGGTGTGGTCAAAGACAAAATCCCGGATGCGGTTCAGTGGAAACGGCATATTATGAAATGCCTTGCCCATCGTCCGGGCAAACTCAACATTGTGATTCACATACGCCACCCGCAGCTCTTCATATTTGGCGTAGGTATCATCCAGGGTTGTTTGATTTTGCAGATTACGGCCGTTTAAGAATTTGGCCAGATAATATCCATCCTCAATCGCCATCCCCATGCCATAGGCCGCATACGGGGAAACCGGGTGAACAGCATCCCCTAAACACACAACTCTACCGCTGGTCCATTTCTCCAGTGAAGGTCGATTGTAAACATCCCAACGAAAGACATTGTTCTCAAAATCTGTCGCCGCAATGAACTTGTCAAACGGGCCAACCCAATCCTTTAACAAATTGGACAAATACGCCTTCGGATCATCTGGTACAGGATCGCCTTCTTTGCGAGGTTCTACCACCCACCATTCATAGCCGGGCTTTCCCTCATGAAGCATCGGGAAGAAGCTGGCCTGATATTTATGGGAGTGAGAAAGACGGCCGATATCGCGCGGCAGCCCTTCCACATTTTCACACCAGCATAGCCAAACCTGAATGCCAATGTGAAACAACTCATTGCTGCCAAATAACTGTCTGGCCACAGCAGAACGGATACCGTCTGCCCCGATAAGCAAGTCGGCTTCTACTTCGTTGCCGTTGGCAAAGTGCAGCTTAATACTGTCACTTTGCTCTTCAAAATGGGTAAATCTGTGATCCCCCAGAATGACACCATCCGGTAGCTTTTCCATCATGGGGGCAAAAGCAGACGAGCGCAGAACACCATAATGCCAACCTTTAATGCCAGATACCTGTTCCACCTTTTTATTAAACGGCACGCGCACGCGCAATTTGCCTTTATGATTGCGGAACTCTGTCACGGCGTAGGCCCCGAAATTCTCCAAGCTAATGCCGTAGGAGCGCAAAATCATAAGAACAGGGGTGCTTAACAAGACCGCGCCACCAATCGCCTGGGGTTTCGGCTGCGCTTCAAAAATGCGAACATCATACCCTTGTTTGAGTAAGGCCAAAGCGGCCGAAACACCACCTGGACCTCCTCCAACAATGGCAATGCGTTTACCAGGACGCCACTCTGCTTGCTTCATGGGAATCTCCTTATTTGCTGCCGTTTAAAATTGCTACCACACGCGCCGGAGCGGCGCTGCCACGCTCGATCTTCAGTGGAAAACAGGCCACGGTAAAACCATGCGCGGGAATGGCTCCTAAATTGCACAAACGCTCAATCTGAGAATATGGCAGGTTGGTCTGATGCGCGGCCCAGAAAATGCCCGGTGCATTTTGGGCTTTCGCTTCTTCCGCCTGTACATTCAACGGCCGATCCCAACCCCAGGCATCAATGCCCATCACCCGAACACCCTGCTCGTACAACCAGTGGGTGGCCTCCGCTGTAACGCCGCAACCCCGCAAAAAGTAGTCGGGCTGGCCGTAAAATTCGTCACGACCGGTCCATATCAGCACAATGTCACGCGGTTGCAACGTGTGGCCAATTCGCTCCAGTTCTGCCTGGATCTCATCGGTCGTTACGCCTTCGCCATCCGCCTTGTGCCGGAAATCCAGCTTAACCCCTGGCGCAAAAAACCAGTGCAGCGGCAGCTCGTCAATGCTCTGTGCGGGCTTGCCTTGAATGATGCTGTTGTAGTGGAGCGGTGCATCCACATGGGTGGCGCTATGCGTCCCGAGCTTGGTAAATGTCTCCACCGCCCATGCCTCGCCATCGCGCAGCACCTCTTGCGAAATGCCAAACATGCCTACGGCTTCCTGTGCACCCTGATTGTGATTACTGTATTCGATGTTCACCTGCTGAAAAGGAGGTGTACCCTCCGGGCTACTTTGGATCAGGTGAGAAAGATCGATGATTTGGGGAACGGCCGTTTCCTCAGTCATAACGTCACCTCAATTAAATATCCACGACCACGTCTTTGGCGTTGATGCTCTTGCCCATCGCCATTTCAGCTTCACCAATGGCAAACCCTTGCTCAGGCGAGGGAAACGCCTCAAACATGGATTCAGGCATGGGAATATTGCGGAACATACTGTTTGGCCCTTCCGAACCTTTCCACACCTGAGGTTCCCAATCGGGCACGTAATTGCGATACCCGCCCGTGTTCATCTCAATCCGTATGCCACCCGGCTCGCGGAAATAAAGATACGTTTGCTCACCAATGCCATGCCGCCCCACCCCATACTCAATGGGCGTGCCCGCCTCAGCCAACAAGCTGGCGGCGCGATACATCTCATCATTCGACTCCAACCAAAACGCCAGATGGTGAATGCGGCCTGGAATCCCGGAAAAATCGCCAGCCATGCCCAAATCGTGGGATTTTTCATTCGTGGTGAGCACGCCAAAAATGTAGAACTCTGGATTGTCATCCATGCCAATGTAGGCCATGTCGCGGAAGCGCAGCGTTTCGCGGAACCAGGCCGCATGCTGGCGCACGTTGCCCGTCGCCACGGTAATATGGTCCAGCTGGCGAGGCTCAATGCCAATGCCCAACTGCTTCTGCGGCCGATCTGGATAGGTAGATTTAAGCGCACCTGTGCCCTTATATTTTTCTACTTCCCAGAAAATTTCCATCTCGTGACCACCCGGCCCCTTGAAACGATAAGCCGGGCCATGACCAACAGATTCATTAACCCATTCTCCCGTAACGCCAGACGCTTCAATACGCTGCACCGCCTCTTCTAGCTGCTCTGGCCCATCGGTGCGCCAGGAGGCGTGGCCCATAGCTGCCTGCTGACCAGCGGTAATAATCAGGCTGCTGTGGTAATAATCGCTCCAGCAGCGCAGATACACCGAGTCGCCCACCCGGGTTACTTCCTGCATACCCACCACATCCTTGAAAAATGCCACCGATTCCTCTGGTTTGGGGGAAATCAGCTCAACATGTGCTAAATGCGAAAGCAATCGTCCACTCATTTTCGGTTCTCCTTGAATTATTTTATGTAAAGCCAATCAGCTTTGAATCAAATTTCCAAATTTAGCAGCCGGGCCGCATTGCCAGAAAAAATCAACGCTTTTTCAGCCTCAGTTAGCCCGTCTATGGCGTCTACAACTTCATGCACGGCATATTGCCCCATGTCAAAGGGATAATCGGTGCCTACTACAACTTGGGACAGGCCAACTTCGGCAATGAGCGCCTGCACGGCTTCTGGCTTGTAAACAAGATTGTCAAAATAAATCTGCTTTAGATAGTCGCTCGGTTTTTGTTTGAGCCGGTCAATTTCTGGTCGTACGGCATAACCGTGGTCGGTCCGGCCAATGTAGGCGGGCAAATACCCACCGCCGTGAGCCGCCAACAGCTTGAGCGCCGGATACCGATCTAACACGCCGTCAAAAATCAGTTTGGAGAGCGCAATTGTCGTTTCAATGGGTTGGCCGATGATGTTGCCTAAATAGTGCGAATTAATGCGCTCCCCCAACGGCGAGCCCAGCGGGTGAATAAAAATGACGGCGTTCAGCTCTTCTGCTTTTGCCCAGAATTTTTCATAGCTGGGGTCGGACAAATCTTTGTCACCGACGTGAGTGGAGATGATGAGTCCTTTGAGGCCGTAGCGGGTTACGGCCGTTTCCAACTGCGCCACGGCCAATTCCGGATGCTGCGGCGCTACTGCGCCTAACCCCAAAAACTGCTTGGGATATTTGGCGCACACTTCCGCAATATTTTCGTTCTGCAAACGTACAATCTCTGCGGCCAGGTCATAGTCAGCCCAGTAGTAATATTGCCCCGGCGACGCGCTAACCAGTTGCAGATCAACCCCCATCGCCTCCATTTCGTTGAGGCGTGTGTCAATATTGGCCAGGCGAGCCCGCATAATGTCTGACGAAAAGATTTTAGCGTTCACCAGTGACGATTTTTCGCCAAACTGCTGCACACGAATCGCCGGTTCCGCCTGCTTTTGCGGCATATCTTTAACCAGCATCTCGACGGCTGGCGTGGCAATGTGGCAATGCAAATCGATAGTAAACGGCCGTTCCCCAGCCCGTATCTTTTGCGCCAAAGCAGAATCGCGGGGCGTGTATAAAAATTCACCGTCGTGGCCGCAGCCATGTACCACAGCATCCATCAGCTTATTCCTCAGCTACGCAAGGGGTGCGCATGGTGCCCAGCCCGGTAATTGTGCCTTCCATCACGTCGCCTGGTTGGAGGAAACGGCCGTAATGCGTCCCATTCCCCTTTGGCGACCCTGTCAGCAGCACATCCCCCGGCCAAAGCACCGCCAACTGCGAGGCATATTCCAGCAGGCGAGCAATGTCAAAAATCATGTCATCGGCCGTCTGGTCCTGCATCGTGTCCCCATTTAGTTTGAGCGTCAGATGCAGTTTTTGCGGATCCTCTACAAACTGCGCTGGCGTCAAGAATGGCCCCATCGGCAAATAACCGGGTGAGCATTTGCCCGCCAGCCAATCCGAACCAATCGCCTTCATATCCTGGCGATGCACCTTCTCGCGGTTGGTCACATCATTGGCGATGGTGTAGCCCGCCACATATTCCAGGGCATTTTCACGCGAAACACGCCGGGCCGTTTTACCAATGACCACCACCAGCTCCAGTTCCCAATCGGGCTGTTCTGCATCATGAGGAATCACCACCGCGTCAAACGGGCCACTAATGGTGGAAGGAATTTTGGTGAAGATGTACGGCTGCCCATGCGCGGCCCGTTTGTCCATCATCTGGGCACCCCAGGCGCGCCGTTCTTCCGCACTCATCTGCTGCGTTTCGGGGCTTCGATTCTGGTCAACAATCAAATCAATCACGTGCTGGCGATAGTTGGCACCTGCACAGAAAATCTGGCGCGGATACAAAATCGGGGCATGAATCTGTACGCTGTCTAGGGGTGTGGCAGGTAAAGATGAGAAGGCAGGGTCGGCAACGGCCGTTTCCAACACCACATTGTTCGCTTCCCACGCTTGCAGCAGTCCCAAAACGCTATCAGCGCCAGAAACCGAATACCCCATACGCGCTAAAGCAGACACGGCTACTACCTGTTCATCAACAACAATGCCCGCAAATGGCGCGCATCCCGCCACAGAAAAAGTGCCCAGCTGAAAAAACCTACTCATTCTTCCTCCAATCAATCATTTTTTACCCAGCTACCGGGTCGCTGGTGCCGCACAGGCAGCCCAAACACACCGCAAGCAAATCGGGTCTAGGCATGCGTGCAGAATCACAAGCCATCTGACAATCAGTCAGTGCATGGCTGCGTGTTGCCCATCTAAGGGCAAGCCTCTGTTTAATAAATTTGGTTCCGCAAGTGACGGTCGTTTCTTACTTTTTAGGGTTACTGAATATACAGTTGGTACTAAGCTGATTTTTGGGCGTGCGCCACAACAGCACGCCCAGCTCTATCAATGTGCCCAAACATGATCTCTGCGGCGCGCTCGGCGTCGCGATCCTGGCAGGCCTGAATAATATCGAGGTGATCTGTTTGCGCATGAGAGCCCAGCTCTATCATGTAGTTGTGGAAGTAATGAGCCACTCGGTGGCGTAGCATGTTGATGACAGAAGCAAGATGGGTGCGCCCGGAAGCCGTGTAGATGAGCGCGTGAAAATCGTTATTCAGCTCAACCACAAGAGAGGCATCATCCTGAACGGCATCAATTTTCCCAATAACTTCGCGCATGGCAGCAATGATTTCATCAGAAATATGAGGCACGGCCAACCGGGTCGCCATCGACTCCAGCGTGGCGCGCATATCGTAAATGTCTTGTAACTCATTAGGGGTCAGCTCGGTAACCTTGAACCCCTTGCGGGCTTCACTCGTTGCCAAGCCTTCAGATTCTAGCAGCTGTAGGGCTTCACGGATGGGCATGGTGCTGACGTTAAAACGGTCAGCCAAATCGCGTAAACGCAGTCGCGACCCTGGCGGGTAAACGCCGCGAATAATTTCCTTGCGAATTTGCTCAACCAGGATATCCGTGACTGTTTTTTGCAGAGGATCTATGAGTAAATCCATATTTTGCCCAAAGCTTACGATTGTTAATCTGTGATTTTTGATATGTGATCACAAATATACAGGCAAACTCAACAAATTGCAAGAATGAATTTGCTCTTTTTTGTAAACAATGCACAAAGCTACCGCTCATGGGTGATGATCAGTGGTGGCTGGCTCTCCCTACCTGGCTGTACTGTTAAATCTTGGTAACGGCCGTTTTCACTGCGCCACACCAAACTAAAGCTCCACCCCTGCCAGCGCCACACCGCTACTGTTTGCGCCTCGCCCTGGTCCTCCAGTACAACCAGTTCCTGCGCCCCATCGCCATCCACATCGCCTAGCTCCACGGCCAGGATGGGCGTGTTGACCGGACGCCCACCCCACAAAAGCTGATATTCGCCGCCCCGATGCCCCACGATGTACGGTTGGCTACGGGTGTGCCCTTCAGCATCGGTTTGCCAGATGGCCAGCAGCAGCTCAAAACGACCGTCGTCATTGGGGTCCCCCAGTGCCACGTCCACCACCCGCCACGCCTCCGGGCTTTGCCAGACGGCCGTTTCCCCCTCATACACCGTCAGCCGCTCCCCGGCCCGACGAATCGTTTCCGGCACGCCATCCCCCGTCAGGTCGATAGCCCCAGACCAGAACAAGCCCGTTTCGCCATCGCCATCAACCTCGCCCACCGAAGCGCAGCCAGTGGCGTCGCAAGCAAAAGCCACGTAAGGCGGCTCCGGCGCGATGCGGGCCAGCAATGGTTCCGCCTCAGTCAGAGTCATCAATCGTGGTTGCGACCCAGACCAGATGGGCAGCAGCTGCGCCGCACGCAAGCCATCGCCATCCACAAAAAAACGCAGCGCCAGCCCCTGGTTGGTCGGTTCCTGCGATTGGTCAAAAACAAAGTTACCCAGGCTGTAAGCCACCAGCTGCCCCGATTGGCGATCCACCGTGATCGCTTGCGCCACGTACGGATGATGCCCCAGCACCACATCCGCCCCGGCAGCAAGCAAGGATAGTACGGCCGTTTCCTGCCACGGATCGGGCTGCAAATCGTACTCAAAGCCCCAATGCAGTGACACAATCACCACATCAACCTGCTGCCGCGCCTCGGCCACCGCCGCCACCGCCCGCGCCACATCCCACTCCGCCCGCACCCACTGCTCACTGATTACCGACAACTGATTACTGCCCCCCGGCTCCGGCACGCCGTTCAACGCCAAAAACGCCAACCGCACCCCGTTCACCTCGCGGATGAGCGGCTGGTAGGCGGCATTTTCATTTGGACCAACACCCAACGGTACGATCCCGGCTTGCTGAAGACGAACGGCCGTTTCCGCCAATCCCGCCCCGTCATAATCCAAACTGTGGTTGTTCGCCAATGAGAGCAAATCAAAACCGGCGCTGGTGAGGTGGGTTACGGCCGTTTCCGGCGCATTCAAAATGATCGGTTGGGGTTCGCCAGGTGGGGCGCTTTTGGGTGTACCCACCGCCCCGATAACCGACTCTAAATTACCCAGCGTCAGATCGGCGGCGCGCAGCCAGGGGGCCACGTAAGCCAGGGGATCGTCTACCTCGGCTACACCCCGGCCCAGCAAGACGTCCCCCACGGCAATGATTTCAACCACGGGTTCATTTGGGGTTAGGGAACGGCCGTCGCGCAAATACACCCACGGGTAAGCTGAGAGATCGGGAACGGGGGGAACGGCCGTTCCCGACGGCACCCGCCCTACCTGCCGCCCCAGCAAAAGCAGCAGCGGCAGGAAAAGGGCCAGCAGCGCCAAAAGCGCTTTGTGACGAATCGTCACGCTTCTTATTCCCAGGCGGGCGGCTGGTTGTTGTACACCACGTTGGTCACCAACCACCGATTATCAACGTATTCTAACGTGTAAGTCACATCTAGGGTGTACGGGCCGCGTGTGGCCGACGGGTCGCCACCATCGCCAGGGTAATTGGTGAAGCTGTAAAGCGCATCTTCCCAATTTTCACGCACGGTCACCACCACCCGGTCTTCCGACTGAATGTCGAAGGAGCGATAACTGGCGCTAATCCATTGCCGCCCGATGTACTGACTGGCTGCCCGCAGGGCATCTAGCTCGGGGGCAAACTGGTTTTGCACCGCTTCACTGGCTGCATACAGATAGGTAGGTTCCAAATCCCAATATGCCTGGCTGATGCCGCTTTGGAAGCCGTAAATGGCCTGTTGGAAAGCGGCATATTCCGTGGCCGTCGTAAAGAAGCTGTTGGTCCACTCTGGCAGCGCTGGGGCAGTGCCACCATCCAGCATCGCGCGCCACTTTTCGTCAGTCAGACGGTCGTCGGCAGGCCAGGGGAATTCGTAATAAGCAAACACACCACCCTTGGCCACTTGCAGCTGAATGGTGCCGTCCTCGTTGATAAGCGGCACCACCACGTAAATCTCGTTGATGCGACCCACAGCCTCTTCCAACACGACCGGGTTGGGACTGCCATCCCCGTCCGGGTCTGGGGCGGTGGCTACGTCAGCAACAACGGCCGCTTGCGGTTCCTCATCCATGATCGGCTGGGCAGCCGGATCTTCATCTTCGCGGTCAGCCGCAGCCATCGTCAAGTGTTCCAGTTCGCCGCCGTAGAAGCGAATCAGATTATGCTCTTGCTCAGTGAGCGGTTCGCCGCGCAGCTCTTTTTCGGCCATTACTTGCAGGGCAGCGGCCAGGCTTTGCAGCCGCATCAGGCTGTTCAAATCCTGCTCATTCAGCAGTTCGCGCTCTTGCAAGCCATCCACGGTCATCGTAGTCAACGCTTCTAGCCGGGCGAAAAATTCCGGCACTGGCTCCACGTACCCGCGCGCGGGCAAAGGTACCGGCGCACCACCGCCACCACCCAGTTCGGCATACACCTGCTTGGCATAGAGGATGGTGTCGTGCTTGAGCTCGGCCCAGCTGCCCAGCGAGGTATTGAGCTGCTTGTCCAGCCACGCCTCGCTCTGCATAAACTGGGGATAGCCCACGCCTGGTTCGGCCAGCAACGGCTCGAAGGTGTAGAGCCAGGTGGTGTACAGCGTTTCGGTCCACTCGTCGGTGGTTAGGCCATCGACCCAGGTTTGCATCTTTTCCATCTGCTCCGGGTAGTTGGCGTATTCTGTCTCGCCCAGCTCATCCAAAATGGCGTAGGCACGGTCAGAACCCATCGCCGCCATCACGTCCAGCCCCTTGGGCAGCATGCGCGGGTTGTCGGCAGTGCCTACGTTGCGGTAGATGAGCTGGCGAAAGATGTAGGCATCGGGCACAAAACGCTGCCCCATGAAGCGGAACCCCTTGGTTGTCTCTTCCACATCATCACCGACGCTAATGACCAGCCCCAGAATTTGCGGCGGCGGCAGTTCATTGGCCGCTTCGATGAAAGTATCGAGCTGACTCTCATCGGCGATGGCAGCCAGATCGGGCGTGGTACCGTAAACGGTGTCGATCACCTCCAGGTATTGGAAGGCGGTCAGATCGTCACTGCGGCCGACGAAGAAAACGGTGGGATTGTACAGATCGAGCCAGGTTTGCAGGGCGGGTTGGCCGTTCACCTGGGCGGTGCGCAGGGCGTGGATAAGTAGCAGAGCCGATCGGGTTTCGGCGCGGCCTACATCGGGATTATTGGTTTTTAGGCGGAAGGTCATACGGCCGTACCACATCATGCTCTTGAAGTAAGCCGTCAGCTCTTCGCTGATGGTGTAATGGCCGCGCGGAATGTACTGCGTGTAATCTTCGCCATTTTCCAGGCCAGGGAAAAGTGGCGAGGGCATGATGCCGGAAGCAGCTTCGATATTGGCCAACTCGGCATCCACCAGTTCTTGGGCATAAGCGGGCACTTCGGTGGTGGGATCCATCAGTTTGCTGCCGATACCGATGAAGGCAACGGTGCGTAAGGCGGCGTCTTCCCACTCGCTGCCTTGCAGGGCCTGGTATTGCAAATCAGTTTGGGCCAGCATGGCTTCATTTAGCTGACGCAGCAGAGGGATGAACGATTGGCGTTCGGCCGTACGCAGTACCTTGTCAAACAGCAGGTGGTAAACGTGCAGGAGTGAATCGCTGGTGATGAAGGTGGGCACATTGGCGTAACGCGCCTGCTCATAAACGGTGAAAAACTCTTTCTCCACGCCGGGGCTGACCACAAAGCCATCCGCCGCCAGCCGATCCAGCTGCTCTGGCGAGAGGACAAAGGGTATGGTTACGTTGCTCAGGTCCGGCGCGATGGGATCATGGAAGATGGCGGGAACGGTGTCTACGGCCGTTTCCCTGAAAGTCGCAAATCGTGGCATCTCCGGGAAGATCGCTTCTGGCGCGGGCGGCAGCGGTGTGGCCGTCTCGCCAGGTGGGGGTGCCACAGTGGGAATGACGATGGTGGGTGTCAATGCAGGCGGCACGGTGGGGACTGGCAAATCGGTGGCGGTAGGAACGGCCGTGTCTGCCATCTCAACGATTGCTGTTGCCTCCGGCGTTTCCTCCACTTCCGAACAAGCGACGACTATCCAAAAAGCCAGCAACAAAACAAGGATTCTTTTCCACATGACGTTAAGCTCCTCCGGGCAAGTAAAGCTTGTCCAATTTTGGGGGTCACGGTTTTCGTAGAAAACGGCCGTGACCGCAATCAGGTAAATGGGTTCCTCAGAAATATCCTTTGTTGAAATGTGCTAACAAACACTATTTTAACGTTTCTTCAAGGCGATAGGAAGCGGTGGCCAGCCATCAACGATAGTTTGAAATTATCAATCAAGGGGAAACAGACAGGCTTTTATTTTAGGTGTTGGGTAACGGCCGTTCCTCGATCAAAAGCTATGCCGTCAGTTGTATTTGCCAATTCGCCCCATTCGTTATCTTCATCATTTCTGGCACTGTCTTTTATCACTTGAGCGCTGGCTATCGGCAACCTAAACTGTTGATGTAGGTTTTTAGGCTCTTTTTATGAGGGAGTCACAGCCTCTTCATACCCTTCCCCTTCTAAAATAAAGCCTCCCAATCAATTCTGGAAAAACGTATCTGGCATATGGAGGGAATGATGTTCCACAAAATTTTGGTTCCACTAGATGGTTCTGAACTGGCCGAGCGCGCTCTGGAACCCGCCCTGAGGCTGGCCCAGGACAACCAGAGCGAACTGCTTCTCTTGAGCATTCCGTTTGCCAAGCATCTGTTTGTCGAAGACCCGATTGGTTACAAAGTAATATCACCAGAGACATCCATCGAAACAACGCGGGCGGAGTTATCGGCTTACCTACATAGGTTAATCGAAACACGCACGCCGTCAGAGGCCGTGTTGTACAGCCGGATCAGGTATGGGGATGAAGCCAGTGTGATTGTGGATACGGCCGTTACCGAAGAAATCGACCTGATTGTGATGTCCACCCACGGCTTTACTGGTTTATCGCGCTGGTTTTTGGGCAGCGTCACGGAAAAAGTTTTGCGCAGCGCCCCGTGCCCGGTCCTGGTGATTCGAGACAATAAGCCAGTTTCCCATGTGCTAATTACGCTGGACGGCTCTCAATTATCCGAGCAGGCTTTGGCACCTGGTTTTGCTTTGGCGCATTGTTATGATGCAGATGTCACGCTGCTGCGAGTGAAACAAGACGAAATACTTGATCCCAATCTGGTCACAGAGCTGGAAGCGTATGAACAGGGCCTGGGCAATCGGGCCAAGGATGATTTCAATTTCCGGTCAGATCATTACCTGGCACAACTTGCGGAACAGTATCGGCATTTGAGCCGGAAAAGTGTTCAAACCATCGCCGTAACCGGACCGGTTGCCGCCGAAATTCTAGAGGCGATCGAAGCCGAAGCGATTGATGTGGTGGTGATGTCTACACACGGCCGTACCGGTCTGCGTCGCTGGGTGTATGGCAGCGTCACCGAAAAAGTCATGCGTCAGGCAACCTGCTCCATGCTAATCACTCGTCCGCCAACGGAAGCGTTGCGAGTTTAAAAGATGCCGCTTGCCCTCCAAAAAGCAGCATCTCTCTTTATTCGAAATCCTTCCAATACAGTATGCCTTAGCCAGCGGTGCATTTTGCCCCAGCATGAAATCGTGCTGGGGCAAAATGGGCGAATTATTCAATCGGTGGAACGTTGAAGCTGTAACGGAATAAATTATCAGGATCCACGCGGGCTTTTACTTGCTCTAGCCGCTCATACCCACCGGCAGCCAAACCATCTTTGATACGTTGTTGGGATTCTGTTCCTTCCAGAAAGTTCATGTAAACACCTCCGGTCAGCGACGGCCGTATCGCGTCCATCAATTCTGCCGTATACCCTTGCAAAAATTGATGGGCCGCCTCATCAGGAGCCACACCGACCAGTGAGAGCAGCAGTTCTGCCTCACGGTTGCCGTAAACGGCCGTTTCCACCCCCATCCGTTTAATTGCCCCACCCGCATGACGCAATTCAGCAAACACAAAAGGCGGTGGACCATCTTGCCCCAGCCCGTATTGCACAATTGACTCAATTGCTTCATCGCTCAGGGTACGCAGCCAGGCACCCGAATTAAATCCTGGCAGTGGATCAACTGGATCGTTGCTGATAGAAGCCGCCTGACGAAACGAGATTTGCTTGAAATCATCAACAAGTGGTGCTTGCCAGCCGCGCCAGTGCTGCAAGAGCGCCTCGCCATTAGCCATATCGCCGCAGTAGCAACCGCGCACGATGGCAAAAGATTGGCCCCGCAGAAAGTCCGGCAGCTCAGGGATTGGCGGGAAATTCATCACTAACACGGATGAAGTCAACTCATCCGGCGCATCGGCAATCCAGGAGCGATAATGACGAAAGACCTCTTGGGCCATGTGAGCCGGATAAAACAGGTTGCCCGCATAAACTTCGGCGACAGGGAAAAGTCGAATGGTCATGGCCGTGACGATGCCGAGACTGCCGCCACCGCCGCGCAAGCCCCAAAAGAGCTCGCTATTTTCCTGGGCCGAAGCATAACGTCGTTCACCATCGGCGGTTACCAGTTCAAACGAAACAACATTGTCAGCCGAAAGGCCATATTTGCGACCTAACCAGCCCAGGCCGCCGCCAAGAGTATAGCCAACGGCACCCACAGTGGGTGAAGAGCCGAGCAAGGGAGCCAAGCCATTATCCTGTGCGGCTTCCAGGACTGCACCCCACTGTACCCCAGACTCCACGCGCGCCGTTTGAGCCACAGGGTCAATCACCACGTTGTTCATCTCACGGGTGAGAATGAGCAGGCAGTTATCGGCTGGGCGAACATTGCCGTGGCCGGTTGCCTGCACGGCAACGCCTAGATTTTGCTGGTGGGCGAAGCGAACGGCCGTTTGGACATCTGCCGCCGACCTGGCCACCACAATCACCGCCGGATGCTGCACCACGTTACGGTTCCAGGCCAGCCGTGCTTCGTCATAACCGGGGGTCTCCGGCGTGAATACCGCGCCCTGAACGTTTGCCCGCAATTCATCCCAGCTTGAGCCAATATGTGTTAATTCAATCATGAGTCATTTTCTCCTTTGTCAAAATTGATGAAGGCAGTATAGACAAACGGCCGTTTGCCAGCCGTTTGATTGGGCGTTTCAGCGGAGTTTGTTTGGACTGAATTTTGGGAAAAAGAAAAGCGACTGAAGCTTTTTCAAGCGCCAGTCGCTACTTTTAAGCGGTGCGGATTAACGCAAAAAGCTGAAGGAAGTGAGCACGGTATCGTACAAGGTTTGCATGTCGGCGTAAGCGTCCCCTGTGCCGGGATCATCGGGGGTGAAGGTGAGCGTGTAGAAACGGCCGTCTTTCACCAACAACAACACACGACTCAAATCCTGGCCCGGCAGCTGATCAAACTGGTTGGCAAGCACGCCATCCAGCGTGTAACCGAATGAGTACTGCACGCCGAAATCAGCAAATTCTTCTTGTTTGGCCGTGGTGACATCTTCCAGGGTACGGCCGTTTGCCGCTTCAACCATAATAAAAAGGCGCGCATGGGAGGAATCCAGCATTGAATCCACGTAGACGGCCGTTTCTGCACCACCATTGTCCGTTGTCAAGCTGTCATCCACGGCATAGCCGTCTGGCAGCAGTAGGCAATAGCCATCTTCGCTGTTGGTGAACAGGGTAGTGCCGACCGGTGCCTCCGGGCAATGATCGAGCGCCACCGGGTCAGTTTCGTCGCTGGTAACGCTGTCGTTGCTGTTTTCGGCCGTCGGTTCGGCACCGCCCGTTGCCGTGCAGGCCGCCAATCCAAGCAAAAGTAAAAGTAAGAGAAAAAAGATGAAAGGAAATGGTTTGTGTTTCATGGTTTGTAACCTCACTTATTTGTTTTGTGGTTAATAGGAGAGTGGCCATCTCTCAGCGCCACTCTCCAATCTTTTTATTGCAATTGGTAATCCCAACCGAAGTTCACCGGATACGCCTGGTCGGGTCCCAGCAGCGTGATTTCCTGATACCAAATGCCATTGGCGGGGAAAGTCCAGTCGCCGGGCAGCAGCTTGGCCCCATTTTCGGGCGAGGCAGCGTTCATGCTGACGCAGTAAGTGCCTGCCTGCAAATTGCCAAAATGATATTTGCCGCTGGCGTCGGTAACGGCCGAAACCGCCACATTGCTGTTATTGGCGCAGGTACCAGCTTGCAGCAAAATCGTCACGCCACTGATGTAACCTTCAGTTGGTTCAATCATGCCGTCGGCGTGATAGTAACCGTTGCCGTCGGCTACACAGCTGCCATCCAGCGCATCACCGTTTTCATTGGTCAGGCAGTAATCGTTCCACAAAAAGCCAGTGATAGAGCCGCCGGGCACGGGTGATTTCAGGTTGATGTTGGTAAACACCTGTCCGGTGGTTATGGTGATGCTGGCCACGTCATCCAAGCCATCATCACCCACCAGCCCGACACAGTAGCTGCCGTTGTAATCGCCCTTAAAAGTGAAACGGCCGTCCGCGCCAGATGTGGTTAGCGCCAGCGCATTTTGCTGTACATGGCAGGCGGTGCCGGGCAGTAACCGCACTTCGCGACTGCCCATCAACGGCTCGTTGTTGTCGTAGATGCCGTTTTCATTCCAATCCTGGTAAATCGCCCCAGCAATGGTTGTGGTCGCGCCACCGGGAACCGCAATGTTGACCCAAAACGGACCGCTGCTGTTGCCGACACCAAAGAATTGGCCCTGCGCATTTTGCAGCTTCCAGTCGCCCTGGTAGGTGCCGGCGTTGGTTGGGGCAACCAGCGTCACGCTCAGGTCGGCTTGTGCGCCAGGAGCTACGGTGGCGTCCAGCGAGAAGCTGTTGGCCAGGGAACCCAAGGTGTTGCCACCGGCAAAAACCAGGCTGTACTGTGCGTTCCAGGTGCAGGTACCCGTGTTTTTGATCCGCCACGTTTTGACGAAGCTGGTGCCGGGCGTCACCTGGCTGCCATCGGGGATGGTCACGTCGGATACGAGCGCCGCGCTGTCGGTGCAGGCGGTAGTGCCGGTGCTGGATGCTGTGGTCGGTACGGCCGTTCCCGTAACCGGCACCACTGTTTGGGTAGCAACGGCCGCTCCGGAAACGATGATTGTTGGCGTGGCCTGAATGGTGGCGACGGCCGTTTCCTCAACAATTACCACCGGCGTTTCCGTTACCGTATTCTGTTCACTCATTTGCAAGTAGCTGCGGCCAACAAAAATGGCAGCCACAGCCATGCCGCCTATCAAGATAAAAGCGGCGAGTCCGATAAAAATAAAAGTCATTGTGCGAGACATGTTTGTTCTCCTTTTTTCAAGTTGCTGTGACGATAACAAAACGGCCGTTTGGCAACCGTTTGCCCAGCCGTTTGAGCGCGTCACCCTTTAATGTCGTCGCCATAAACAAGATTTTTACAGACGATTTCCCGACGCAATACCAACGCAGCCTCCTGTAAGCAAAATGGGCCTTTGGCAAATGCCAGAGGCCCATTTTTAGGAAGAGGAGAAAAGGAGATAGGCTACAAGAGAAGTGTCAACTGTCAGGCCCGCCTGCGCAGGCGTGACAAAGCGAAAAACTTATTAAAAAGAGCATCAGCTCTCTATTAATGGTCACTCAATTGGGTGACCGTTGCGCTGCCAGATGTGTGGATTTCTACAACAGGATCATCAAAATAAGAAAGAGTGCTGCTGTCATCCAGGCTGGCGGCTAACTGGTCATTGACCCGCACATTGCCTGTTGCAGAGCCGGACAACGTTATATTGGCAATGGCACTTTCTAAATCGGGCGTGTCGTATTTGCCAGAGTCTTCCACATTGACTGTTTGCTGGTCGGCATAACCTGCCAAAGTAACCTGACCTGAGCCACTGACAGTCACGCCCAGAACATCAGTCGTTAACTGTTCGATGACAATCGCGCCGCTATCACCCACGCTAAGTGTGAGTTGGTCGGATTCAATGGATTGGGCGCTGATTTTGCCTGAATCAGATGTGACTAAGCCCGCCACTTCAACCATTTGCACAAAGAAGCGAACAGGCTGGTCTGTCTGTAGTGCCAAGTTATCTTTCAGGCCAATGACTAAAACCTGATTTTGGACACGCGCTTCAATGAGGGGCAGCACATTATCTTCGGCCTCTATGCTCAAAGCATTTGTAGTTCCTTGAGTGATGATCACTTCGCCGATATCGCTCAAGGCAACCTGTTTAAAGGCTGATACTTCCCGTTCTTCGCGAACGACCTGTCCTGATCCTTGCACGATGTTGCAGGCAGTTAAACTGGTCAACAGCATGGTGGTTATGCATAAAAATAGAAATAAACGATTTTTCATTATTGGTTCCTGTTTGCCTTGCTTTTACTTTTGACTGTTGAAAGTTTGTTCATTATGGCGGCGCAGCATATCCAGCATGAGCGGAATAAGTGCGGCCCACCCTTGGAAGTAGCGCACTTCAGCGCTGGGCACGTGGCGCAACTTGCCGCGCCATTCGGTACGGCCGTCTGCATCCTGCCCCCGCCACACGCGCACCGTAAAAAGTTGTGACGCTGGTTGGTGTTCATCATTTTCCATGAATGTGTCTCACCTTTATTTGCTGCCCCACTGCTGGGCGTGATGAGAAGATGGTAGCGGAACGGCCGTTTGCCAACCGTTTGAACGGCCGTTTGCTGAAAATCAGTTCCCTAACCAAACGATTGACCCAGCACATTCATCACCACATGGGCCACAGAAGGGGCAACCAGATTGCGCGTCCGGTGAAAAATATAGCCATACACAAAACCGGAAACAGTTTGGGAAACCAAACAAAGGGCCAACCCGGCCAAAACATTGCCATCCATCGATTGCGTATTGGCTCGCCAATGCCATAGGCCAAAGAGAACCGCCTGAAGGGCAAGTGCCCACGGCCAGATGAGAAGTCGGCGGAGGCGGGTAAATAACGCCCCGCGCAGCAAAAACTCCTCAAAAAAACCATTCTGGAAACTGTTACCAATCAACCGCCGGGCAAGCGTTTGCGGGGCTAACGATCCTGTAGCCAGTAACCCAATCCAAATAACCAGCGGCAAGGCTAACCAGACGAGGCAAACCTGCCAAACTTTGTGCCCTTGCCCCAAGCCCAGTTCTTTAGGTTTGGCTCCCAACAGCAACAGCAGGCCAAATGGAATGATGAAATATTGCACGGGGTTGGCAACGGCATAACCGGGGCCACCAAACCAGGCAGCAGGCAATGTGGCTTCTCCCCAGCCGTAAAACCAGTTCACCATGCTCGACCAAAGCGGAATCTGGAAACCACTCAACCCGGTGACTAAGAGAATTGCCAGGATGACGCCAACCTGTGCCCACAGCATGGATTTATTCATATCCATCTCTGGCCGGTCTGCGAGCAAGGGTTGGGTTAGTCGTTTTGTTAGCCAGGTCAGCAGGGCCAGATAAACCGCATTGGCCAAAAGCAGCATGACACCGTCGAATTGACCTAATAGCAGCAAATAGATGTTGGCCATCACATAAACAGGCAGCGCAATCCACAGGATTGTGTGCCACTGAGTTTTCTGTTTCATTCTGTTCTCCCTATAGATGATGTTATGCAGGAATGATGGGAGAACGGCCGTTTGGCAGCCGTTAGAAACACCGTTTGGCTTGAAAATCAAAATGGAGGAAAAGTTATGACACTTGCGCCGCAGCCAAAATGACTGCAAAGGGCTGATTGGCGGCCTGTTGTTGGGCGGCGGCAATTTGCTGGGGAGCCAACGCTGCTTCCAGCTCGGGCCGCAGCGCTGCGGCCCGCTGCCGGGTCTCCCAATCAACACCAGGATGTTGCAACACAGACAGGGTCCACACCAACGCCGTGAAGGGATCACCGGCATGCGCTTGCCAGACGGCCGTTCCCACCACCGCCGCCAAAACATACCGAATCGAATGCACGCGCTCTTTGGCCCGCAGAAACGTTAAAAAGTGATCATGGGCTGTTTGGTAATTCCCACAGGCTATCTCCAAATAGCCCAGCGTCACCAACGCCCGCTCCCGCCCCACCAAATCGTTAAAGTCAATGAACAGGATAATGCTTTGCTCAATAAATTGGCGGGCAGCGCTTAAATCCCCCTGCGCCTGTTTTACCATGCCCAGATAATGGGTCGCATAAGTCATGCTGTTGGGATCAGCTGTTTCACGGGTGGTTTCCAGACACGCCAACAGCTGCTCTTCTGCCTCAGCCAAATAGCCCAGCAAGAGGTTGATGCGACCAGAAATAAGCAGCGCGTTGGCCATCAGCCGGGGATCGCCTACTTTTTTGAGGATGGGTCGAACGGCCGTTAACTGCTGCCGCGCGTCATCCAATCGCCCCTGATCGTGGAGAATCATGCCCAAATACACCTGGGCTGTGCCCACGCCCCAATCGTCTTGCTGGGCAGCGGCCAAATCGAGTGACCGTTGCAAACAATCCGCGGCCGCCACAAAACGCCCCAGCGACCACTCAATCAAGCCCAGGTAACAAAGCGCATGGCTCAACAAAAGAGGGGCAGCCAGCGATGGCAGCGTCTCGATTGTCTGGCGCAGCACCGTTTCGGCCATAGCCATCTTGCCTTGCCGAAAGCCCAGGTAAGATTGGTAACTTTGCATGGCACAAACGGCGATTTGCATCTCGGGAGTGGCCGATATTTTGTTTGACAACAATTGCTCGGCAGCCTGAGCAAAAAGCGCTTCTCCCTCGGCCAACAGGCCACGCAGCTCAAAAAAGTAGAACAGAGGAAACGCAGCTAGAGACAGCAGATTGTAGTGCGTTTCAACGGCAGCCCACTGCCAGGCGGTGCGGATATTGCCCAGGTCGGCGGCAACGGCCGTTAATGCCTCTTTTTGCCCCGCACCTCGCAGTTGATCCGCCTGCGCCAACAGCCAGCGCAAATAGTAATCACCATGACGCCAGGTGGTGTCGGCGTAGGCGGCGGGGTCAGCTTGCAGCTTTTCGGCGGCATATTGGCGGATGACATTGTGCAGGCTAAATCGGCCCGCGTCGGTGCGCTGCACCAGGGATCGATCCACCAGTGCCGATAGCTGCGGCAGTTGCGCCCCAGCCACCTGCGCGGCGGCCTCGCGGGTAAACCCACCCTGAAACACAGAGAGGCGCAGCAAAATCTGCTGCTCGTCTGGTGCCAGCATCTGCCAGGAATGGTCAAACACGGCGCGCAAACTGCGGTGGCGCAAGGGCACATTGCGCAGCGACACAGCCAGGAAGTCCAGACTCTGTTCGATTTCCTCGGCAATTTCCGCACATGAAAGCAGCCGCACCCACGATGCCGCCAGCTCAATGCCCAACGGCATCCCGCCCACCTGCTGGCAAATGCGCACAATGATCGGGAAATCAGCTTCAGCGGGAGCGAAGGTCGTGCTGACGCGGCGTGCGCTTTGAACAAACAGCTGCACGGCACTGTTCACCGCCAGCACATCCTCCGACAACGTTTCGGGCAAAGGCAGCTCACCGAGGTCAAAACGCCACTCTTCTTGTAGGTCCAGCGGCTGCCGTGAAGTGACCAGGAGTTTTACGGCCGTTGTCTGGCGCAGCAGCCGGGTTAAAAAGTCAGCGGCGGGCAGCAGATGTTCAAAATTATCCAGCACCAGCAGCAGCGTTTTGTCGGCCAGCAGATGAAACAGTTCAGCCTCGGGCTGGCCTGAGCCACGCAGGCGGTAGTTGAGCGCCTCAGCAACAACTGCCGCCACCTGTTCAGGTGCCTGAACGCCGTTTAGCGCCACCCAGGCCACGCCATCAGCAAAAACGGGGCGATGGCCAACGGCCGTTTGCAGCGCCAGCCGCGTTTTACCAATGCCACCCGGCCCAATGATGGTGAGCAGACGACAGTCTGGGTCAGCCAGCAGCTCGGCCACATGCGCCAGCTCCGCTTCCCGCCCGATAAAAGCCGTCGCCGGTATAGGTAGAGCGAGCGGCCGAATTTGGGCCAGCGCCGGTTTGGCTTCCAGCTCTGGGACGGCCACAGGTGTTTCCTGGCGCAGCAGCTGTTCGTAGGCTGCCTGGGTGGTGGGGCTGGGTTCCACGTCCAGCTCGCGCCGCAGCGTGGCGACGCACGTTTCATACAGGCGGCGCACGCCGGCCCGGTCGCCGCTGAGCGCATGCAGGCGCATGAGCTGCACGTAGGCCGCTTCGTCCAGGGGATCGCTTTGCAGCAGGCGCTGCCCATAACGCGCCGCCGCCCGGAAGTCGCCGGTATTTTCAAGTAAGCGCATGAGCTGATGCAGGGCGTCCAGGTAGGCGTGGCGCAGATCTTCGCGGCGGGGAATGATCCAATCGTCGTAGTTGCCGGGCAGCAAATCCCCTTTGTAGAGCGAAACGGCCGTTTCCAAACAAGCCAGCTTTTCCTGTTCTGTAACGGCCGTTTTGGCTGAGGCCAACGCTGCTTCAAATTCGGCCACGTCCAGAGTGAAATCGGCGTCGCTGCGCCATTGCAGGGTCATGGCATCGGCCGCCAGATAGCTATCCGCATCGGGCAGGGTTTGGCGCAAGGTGTAGAAAAGGTTGCGCAGGTTGGCCCGCGCCTGGCTGTCGGATGAGTCGGGCCAGAGGGTGAAGGCGAGATGTTGGCGGGAAACGGCCGTATGCCGGTGCAGCAGCAAGTAAGCCAGCAAAGCAATCGGCCGTTCGCCGCTAAACGTCGGCGCTGGTTGGCCCGCATAAGCCAGACCAAATTCACCAAAAAGCGTAATTTGCAGACGTGAATTGGCCACAGCCCACTTGCCTCGCTTAAAAAAATAGACCACTCCGCTGAGCAGCCTAAACCCGTGAAATGATTGCGCGATAGTTTAATCAACTCGGGGGAAATGGCAACCGTCTTGCCGTTTATTTTGCGTTTGGCCCGTCACTGGCAACCATGACGCTTGCGAAACGGCCGTTGCCCTATCCTGCCTCCATTGATGTTTATCTCAAACCAACAAGGAATTGAATCATGCAACACATAGAACAACATCCTCAGAAACGGCCGTTTCCAACCATTTCCACAGGCGCGATTATACTAATCGGCCGTTTTCTTTTTGCATTTCTCCTGATCGGCTGGCTGACTGTACGCAGTTTGGACCAACACTCAGCGCTACCTCAGGCTCCAGCGCCCGCTGCGCTGCCGCTGACCTTCGCCCCGAACGTGGGCCAGCTCGATGAAACGGTGGCCTTTGAAGCCATCGGCGCGCCGGGCAGCTTGTGGTTCACGCACGCTGGCTTACAACTGACTTTGCCCGATGGTGCGGTGATGCTGACATGGTTGGGGGCCAATAGGACAACGGCCGTTTCTGGCACAACACCCCTGCCTGGCACAGCCAACATTTATCGCGGCAGCGACGCCAGCCGTTGGCAAGCAGAGCTGCCCACCTTCGGTGCCCTCACTTACACAAACTTGTATCCCGGCATCGACCTAGTTTACGATGGCAACGAAGGGCTGCTCAAAGGCACTTACTACGTCGCGGCGGGTGCCGATCCGTCACAAATTGGCTGGCAGTATGGGGAAGAAACGGCAGTACGCCTCGATCGGCTCACCGGCGATTTGCAAATTGCGCTCAACGAGCAAGCGCTGCTGATCGAAAAGGCACCGGTTGCTTATCAAATCGTCAATGGTCAACAGCAAACCGTTTCCGCCGCTTTTCAGCTTGAGGATAACATGGTCCGGTTCACCCTCGGCAGCTATGATCCCACCCTTCCCCTGGTGATCGATCCCACCTTGATTTACAGCAGCTACCTGGGCGGCAACAGTACAGATTCGGCCAAAGACGTGGCGGTTGATGCCAACGGCAACATTTACGTGACCGGCTACACGTACTCCACCAGTTTCCCCGGTGGTGGCAGCGGCAATGCGGGCTATAACGATATTTTTGTGACGAAGATTAATGCGGCGGGAACGGCCGTACTCTACACCACCCTCATTGGCGGCAGCGGCAGCGATGAACCCGGAGGCATCGCTGTTAACAGCAGTGGCAGCAAGATTTGGCTCACCGGCTCAACCACATCCAACAATCTGCCAACGCTAAACGCCTTCCAGGCCAGTTCTGGCGGCAGCGGGGATGCGTTTGTTATGCAGTTCAATAGCTCTGGGGCGCTGGCTTTCAGCAGCTATTATGGCGGCAGCTTTTCCGATGCTGGCGAAGATATCGCCCTGGATAGCACGGGCAATGCGCATATCGCTGGCTCTATTTGGGGCGGCTTTTTCGCCAAAATCAACGGTCAGACCTACCAAAATGAATACGAACGAATGGTTAGCGGGCAAGACGCCACGGGCTACGGCATTGCTCTAGACAGCCAAAACAACATCTACATCACCGGCAAAATCCGCTCCGACTCCTGGCCAACGGTGAACCCAGTCCAAAGCATCTGTGGTAGCTTCGATAGCTGGACCTGTAGTGACGATGCCTTTGTGGTGAAGCTGCCACCCACCGGTGACGATCTGCTCTTTAGCACCTATCTGGGCGGCAGTGCGGCCAACGGCGGCAGCGGCACCGACATCGGTCGAGCCATCGCGGTAGATACCAGTGGCAACATCGTTATTGCTGGTGAAACATTTGCCAGTGATTTCCCCCTAGCAAACGCAGTCCAAGGGCAGTTCAAAGGCGGTAATACGATGAGCGAAGCATTCGTGACCCGCCTGGTCAAACAGGGAAGCAGTTACCAAATTGGCTTCAGCACCTATCTAGGCGGAGCAGGCACAGATTGGGCGACAAGCGTGGCTACAAACAGCAGCGGGCAAGTTTTTGTCACGGGTGGTACCAGTTCAGCCAACTTCCCCACGGCGGCTGCCTGGCAGCCCCAGCTTGGCCCCGGTGTTTGCTTCAGCAGCACCAGCCGCAACTGCTACGATGCCTTCATCACGCAGCTAAACAGCAATGGCTCAATGCCTTTCAGCACGTATTGGGGTGGCACAGATGACGATCATGCCCGTGGAGCGACTTTAAGCGGCGACGGTTCTCTTTATCTGGTTGGCAGTACCAGTTCCGGCAGCTTTCCCACTACGGGAGGCGGCTTTCAGCCAAATCGTGGGCAGAGCGGCGAAGGGTTTGTTCTAAAAGTTAATGTTGGCACAGCCTCGCTACCGCCTCTGACAGAAAAAGTGTATTTGCCTCTCGTTATTCGTTAGTTCAAGGTTCAAAAAGAAAAATATCGGGCGCGAATAATTCGCGCCCGAGAAAAAAACATCTATCATTTTGGTCATTCGGCCAAAATTGGAGCCGAATATATTCGTACCCTTAGCGGATACTAATGGGAATCTCCTGGGAGAGTGTGTAGAAAGTACCGCCACCATTCAGGCAATTCTGAAAGCCATCAAAACACACCACCAACCGCAGCGTATAATCACCAGCCTCTGGAATCGACATCCACGACGGCCAGCTGAGACCTTCCGGTGGCATGACATCGTTGTTGCCACCCCAATTGTTCTGGTACCAGTCCACAATATCAACGCCGTTGCGTCGGGGCATTACGCCGATTGTCGAATAAGCTACGCCGCCACCCGTCGTATTCCCAATGCGCCATTCATACCAGATTTGCCCCCCAGGCGACAATGAAGTGCGCCAATCTTGTAAGACAAAGCTCTGCCCAACCAGACCATTGGCATTAGTTGGCTGCGGCCCCGAAGGAACGGGGGTATTGGTGGGTGGTACCGGTGTGCTGGTGGCCGGTACGGCCGTTGGTAAAGGTACATTCGTCGGGGGAACGGCCGTTGCCGTGCTTGTGGGTAGCGCCGTTTCCGTCGGAATGGGGGTTTCTGTGGCTGTTGGTGAGGGCAGCGGTGTATTGGTCGGCAAGATTTGCACAACCGCCGGGGGCAATACCGTCGGAGACACTGGTACGGCCGTTTCCGTTGCCGGCATGTCCGTTACCTCGGCTACGGCCGTTGGGTCTGTGGAAACGGCCGTTTCCTCGCCATCCGTCAGCAGAATCACCGCCGCCACAATAAGCAGCACCACCAAAATACCTAATGCGCCAAACAAAATGTTGCGCAACATTTTATTATTCATTCACTATCCTCCGCCGCCAAAGCGGCCATCCATTACACTTCTGGCTTAGCTGCCAGTTCCGGCTCAGTCGATTCCGCAAAAATATTATTCCGAATACCAAAAATATTCTGCGGATCGTTGGCCGTCTTTATATCCTTAATCAACTGCGTCGCTGCTGGGGAAATGGCATGCTTCATGAAATCCTTGCGGATTTTACCCACACCGTGATGGTGCGAAATGGAGCCACCAGCCGCCATAATCGCCTCGCGCAGAGAATGCTCAATTTCGCTAAAAATCTCGTCGGGATTCTCCACACCCATCGTGGAAAAACCATGCGTGAAGTAAATACAAACCCCGGTCTGATACAGCTGGGTAATACGCGGAGAAATATACGCTCGCCCCGGCAAACCATATTCTTTATGCTTCTGATCCACCAGCACAGCGACCGCATCCAAGACGGGCTGCACCTTATTCCATGGCACCGTCGTCTCGTATGTTTCACCGATGATGTGGAAATCGGCCAAAAAGTCGCGGATATAGGCGATGGCATAGGTGAGCATATAGCCTCGCTTGCCGTTAGTTTCTCCACCAGCAATCCCGCCATGCTTCTTAGCCAGACGCTTAATCACCTTCTCCTGAGCCTCCACTTCCTCTTTGGTCCCCTCCATGACGATTGTGGCCGCACACAGTTCATTCGGGTCGAAATTCTTTACTTTCAGCAAGAAGAATTTCTGAATTTCCCCCATGAAGGCTTCCCCACGCGTCGGTTCACCCTTTAGTGCCGAGCCAAAGCGGAACTGGATGTTATCCAACAGGCGAATACTGGCGGGCAGCAGACCCGTCTGAGCCAGTTCATACAAAAATTCGGTTCCGTTTCGGAATGTAGGGAACACCAGCGAACCATACTTTTTCACTTCCGGCAGCTTGTGAATCTTAATCACCGCGCTGGTGATAATGCCCAAATTGCCCTCACTACCAAATGCCACCTGCTTTGGATCGATACCAATCGACTGACGCGGCATGGCGGGTCCAGCTTCAATGACTCCCTTAGGCGTCACCATCGTCACCGATTCCACAATGTCCTCGATGTTGCCGTAGCGATTTTTCTTCATGCCGCTGGCGTTGGTGGAAATCCAGCCGCCCAGCGTAGACAGCTCCAGACTGTCTGGCTCATGGCCGCTGGTGTAACCCAGCCGATCCAGCCGCGCTTCCAAATCTTTGCCGTAAATGCCCGCCTGCACGCCCGCCCGGAAGTTTTCATGGTCAACCCACAAAATCTTGTCCATGCGCCGCATATCCACAGAGACGATGGAGCGGGTTTCATTTTGCGGCAGCTGCAAAGCGCAGCTCACGCTGGTGCCGCCGCCATAGGGCACCAGGCAAACATTATGCTCCCCCGCCAGTTTGATGATTAGCTCTACATCCTCTTGCGTTTCGGGGAAAAGCACCAAATCCACCACACGGTCGAGCGCACTGTAGAGTACCTTGTACACCTCATCGGCCGTTGTCTGGCCGTGGCTGTGAATCAGCCGCTGCCGGTCATCAATGGTGACTTTGTCCGCGCCCAGCTGAGCCTGGGCTGCCTGGTAAAATGCCTCGTTCAATTTGGCCGCGGGAACCGGCTTATTCTTGACTTCGGGCTGAAGATTGTCGTAATCAATTTTGATGTCGAGCATTTCCTCGACAAAGGGTAAAAATTCATGCATCACGGTGCCAGACAAGGCATACCGGCTGCCGGTCACGGTCACCGTATGGTCAGGGTTAAGCTGGAAGTATGTGTCGGTGAAACCCCATTTATGGTCGTAACGAATATCTTCGCCACTTGAACCTTTATCAAGTGATTTGTCTGCCATTTCGCTTTCTCTCTTCCTAATTTTGGTTTACGGCTCATAAAAGCATTTGCTTCTACAGCCAGCCATGCATTATCAATCAGATCGCCAATCCTGGCAAAATGTATAGATTGGCCACAGAGGACACAGAGGAAAAAGAGATGGTTTCTAAAACCTCTGTGCCCTCTGTGGCCAAAAACTAAACCCGTTCGATGATGGTAGCAATGCCCATGCCGCCACCCACGCACAACGAAATGAGTGCCGTGGACAGATCGGTGCGCTCCAGTTCATCCAGCACCGTGCCCAGCAGCATCGCCCCCGTGGCCCCCAGCGGATGCCCCATCGCAATTGCGCCGCCGTTCACGTTGATGTTCTCGGCGCCCTCGATGCCCATGTCCCGCATAAAACGCAGCACCACCGAGGCAAATGCCTCGTTAATTTCAAACAGATCGATGTCCTTCACGTCCATGCCAGCCAGCTTGAGCGCTTTTTTAGAGGCGGGTCCCGGCCCAATGAGCATGATCGTTGGCTCCGTGCCCACCAGCGCCGCGGAGCGAATACGGGCACGCGGCTTCAGTCCCAGCGCCTCGCCCTTCTCTTTGGAGCCAATCAGCACCAGCGCCGCCCCATCCACAATGCCAGACGAGTTTCCCGCTGTGTGTACGTGATTAATGGCTTCCACCTGCGGGTATTTTTTCAGCGCCCGGTCGTCAAAGCCCATCTCACCCACTTTCACAAAGGCGGGTCGCAGCTGGCCCAAGGTGTCTAATGTGGTACCGGGCCGTAAATGCTCATCTTTGTCCAACGCGATTCGGCCGTTTTCATCGCGCACGGGCACGACTGAGTTTTGGAAGTAGCCATTGGCCCAGGCGTGGGCGGCGCGCTGCTGGGAACGCACGGCAAAGGCGTCCACGTCTTCGCGGCTAAACCCTTCAATCGTAGCAATCAAATCCGCACCGATGCCCTGGGGCACAAAGTTGATTTTGTCGCTCACTTTGGGGTCCATCATCATCGCGCCGCCGTCGGAGCCCATGGACACGCGAGACATGGATTCGACGCCGCCCGCCACGACCAGCTCTTCCCAACCGGAGCGCACCTTCATGGCGGCCATGTTCACCGCTTCCAGGCCAGAAGCACAAAAGCGGTTGAGCTGCACCCCGGGCACATCCACATCCCAATCGGCGTAGAGTACGGCCGTTCGTGCAATGTCCGCCCCCTGATCATTAATCGGCGTCACGCAGCCCAGCACCACATCATCCACCTGCGACGTATCCAGGTTGTGCCGCTGCTGCATCTCGCGCAGCAGAGTCGCCAACAAATCCACCGGCGGCACGCCATGCAGCGACCCGTCCTGCTTGCCCCGCCCCCGCGGCGTGCGAATCGCCTCGAAAATATACGCTTCTTCACTCATGCCCAGCTCCTCATTTAAAATCTTGACGCAAAGACGCAAAGAGGGAAAGAAACAAAAGAAAAAATTCTTTGCGCTCTCTGCATCTTCGCGTTCTTTGCGTTAAAAATCCGGTCTGGCAGAAAAAGCATTTGCCAATCTGCACCGCTCCCATTCTACAGTGCCGCCAATGTTGCTCCAAAAATAATTAGCTATACTCCCCGCATGATAAACACAAGCCTAACCGATTTCATTCAGCTGGCGCGCAGCCGTCGCGCCATTCGCCGCTACACTGATGAGCCAGTGCCGCCGGATCTGCTGGATTTGCTGCTAGAAACGGCAACCTGGTCCCCCTCCGCCCACAACCGCCAGCCGTGGCACTTTGCCGTGCTGGAAGCGCCCGCCAGCAAAGCGAAGCTGGCCCGCGCCATGGGCCAACGCCTGCGCGCCGACCGCACCGCCGACGGCGACCCACCGGACGCGATTGAGCGGGACGTGGCCCGCTCTTTTGGCCGCATTACCGGCGCGGCGGCGCTGATTGTGGTTTGTTTGAGTATGGCGGATATGGACAGCTACCCCGACGCCCACCGCAGCCAGGCGGAGCGCGCGATGGCGGTGCAAAGCGTGGCGATGGCGGCGCAAACGCTGTGGCTCACTGCCCACGCTGCCGGGCTGGGCGCCTGCTGGCTCTGCGCCCCGCTGTTTGTGCCAGAGTTGGTGGGGGAAACGCTCAATTTGCCTGCCGACTGGGAGCCGCAAAGCTTGCTAACGCTGGGCTGGCCCGCCGAAGAAAAAGAGAAAACCCGCGCCCCCTGGCCCAGCCGGGTTGCGTTTTTGGACCGGTAACAACAAGGTGCAACGCACTCAGCAACTGCGTTGCACCCGTAGCCGCGGATTCTTTCCGCGATTTGGCGAACCGGCAAACGCGCTAAGAAAGCGCGGCTACTTCCCCTCCATTTCCGCCAGCAGCAACGCCAAATTGCTGCGCACGATGCGGGTGTTGGGGTGATCTTCGCCCAATTTGGCTTCAAAAATAGCTAACGCACGCTCTATAAGCGGCCGTGCCGTCTCATATGCTCCCACCGTCTGCAACAGCCCCCCTAGATTGTTAAGGTCGCGTGCCACATCGGGATGCTCTGGCCCCAGCACTTTTTCATCAATTGCCAAGGCACGTTCCATATACGGCCGTGCCGCCTCGTACTCCCCCAACGCTTGCAGCAGTTGCCCCAGATTGTTGAGCCCAATCGCCACACTGGGATGGTCTGGCCCCAGCGCTTTTTCACCGATCGCCAGGGCGCGTTCCAGATACGGCCGTGCCGCCTCGTACTCTCCCACACCTTGCAGCAGCCGCCCCAGATTGTTAAGCCGAATCGCCACATCAGGATGCTCTGGCCCCAGCGATTTTTCACTAATTCCCAGGGCGCGTTCCATGTACGGCCGTGCCGCCTCATACTCCCCCACCGCTTTCAGCAGCTGCCCTAGATTGTTGAGGTCTATCGCCACATTGGGATGGTTTGGCCCGAACGCTTTTTCATCAATTGCCAAAGCTCGTTCCATATACGGCCGTGCCGCCTCGTACTCTCCCACCGCTTGCAGCAGCTGACCCAGATTATTTAGGTCTCGCGCCACATTGGGATGCTCTGCCCCCAGCGCTTTTTCGTCGATAGCCAGGGCGCGTTCCAAATACGGCCGTGCCGCCTTGTACTCCCCCACTGCTTGCAGCAGCGTCCCTAGATTGTTGAGCCGAATCGCCACATTCGGATGGTCTGGCCCCAGCACTTTTTCATCGATCGCCAGGGCGCGTTGGAACAAATTCAAAGTCAAATCATAGGCTGCCCGGTGGTGGAGGAAAAATCCTGCTTCATTCAAAAGCAAGCCTGTTTTTTCTGGCAGTGGGTCTACTTTTTCGGCTTCATCAGCAGCAGCTAGCAGGTGGGGCAGCAG
Source organism: Ardenticatenaceae bacterium (assembly GCA_020634565.1). Classification (GTDB taxonomy): domain Bacteria; phylum Chloroflexota; class Anaerolineae; order Promineifilales; family Promineifilaceae; genus Leptofilum. Next base: position 153,549 of record JACKBN010000012.1, on the reverse strand, counting down.
GTCGCCGCTGCGTTCCCAAGTAGTTAAGTCGTAGTGCTCGTAGGGCCACGCTTGTAATAGCAGGTTAACCGTCGTTGCTGCCCAGCGTTGCCGCAGTTCCTGCGGCATTTGGTCGCGGGCCACGGTTTGCACCAGGCGGTGCAGGGTCAACGTGTCGCCGTCCCGCTCCAGCAGGGAATAGCGGCGCAGGGCGGCAATCGCTTTGTCCAGCTTCAGCTTGCTCTCCGCCAGCGCCACCAAATCCTCCGGCAATGGCAGGTCCTCTGCCCCAACAGCCGCCAGCAGCAAATCCAGCGGTATCTCATCCGGGGCCAAAAAGCAGCACAGGTTCAGCAGCGCCGCCGCGCCGGGGGTTTGTTTGGCCTGGGCAAAGGCCAGTTCCCAGGTGGTGGTAATCGTCTTTTCATCGTAGTCGGCGGGGGCGGGCAATTCGTCGCCCCACAATTCCTGCCGTTCGTTTTCAAAATAGTCGGCGTAATCAGCCAGGGTACAGCCCGTTTCCTCCACGTAGGCGCGGGCATGCTCCAGCGCCAGCGGCAGGTGGCCCAGCAGTCTGGCCAATCGCAAGGCGTCTGCAGCGTCTGGGTGGCTGGCAACGGCCTCGGCGGTCATCTCCGGCTGACCCAGCAAAAAGGCCACCGCTTCGGTATCGCTAAAGTGGGTCAGCCGCATTGTTTGCGCCAGCGTGCCCCAGTTGGGGTTGCGGCTGGTTATCAGGCAGGCGCCGTGGCCCAATTTGGGCAACAAGGGGCGCAGTTCGTTCGGCTGAATGGCGTCGGCATTGTCGTACACCAGCAGCCAGCGCTGGTTAGTGGTGTGCAGCCAGTTGAGCGCCAGCTTGTGCAGCGCAGGCTGGTCGGTCACGCTGCGGCGGGCCAGCCCCAGCCGGTAGGCCAGTTCAGCCAGCTCCGCGCCCAGCGTCACGGCGTCATCGGCGCGCAGCCATTGAATCAAGTCGTACGCTTTCTGGTGGCGGTAGCAGTAGGCCAGAGCCAACTGCGTTTTGCCCACGCCACCCAACCCCGCCACGGCCTGGGTTACGGCGATTGGTTCGTTTTGGTGCAGGGCGGTGTGCAGGTCACGCAGCCATTCCTCCCGCCCGGTAAACAGTTCATTGCGGCGGTAGGGAATGTGGTGCGGCGGCAGCAGGGCCACAATATCCGGCACGTGGGGGCGAGCTTCTTTAATCAACGCCATCAAATCAGACAGTCGGTTGTTGCGCTGCGCCCATTGCACCAGTTCACGGGCGTTAGCGGCCCGGCCCCGTCCGCCCAAATCATCATATTCCACCCCAACGTGAAAACATAGGGTGCGTAATTCTTCGTCATTGAAATGCTGCAAAATTTGCTGGTGTATCTGTTTAAGCTGGTGGGTATCTTTGTCTGGCACGGGCTTGCTCCATGTTGGCTTGGCTGGGCAATTGGCAAACTATTTTCGTATTCTAAACATTTCGCCAAGACGAGGCAATCGTCAGAAACGCGGGGCACGCTTTTCCTAAACATCGCCGGGGGCTGAAGCCGCCCGGCTAGTTGTGGAAGCCCCGATGGGGCTGTCACAGTCGAATTCGGTGACAAATGAGGGATGTCCGCTATAATAAACGTCTATTTTTTATACTAGACCTCTTGCAAAAGTCACTTCAATTCCAGTGACAAATTGTAGATTGAGGCAATCAAGTTGAATCGCAAACCAAACCGTTTGCGGCGATTACGATATCGTTCTTTCAAAATCCGAAATATCTTAAGCTTGCCAATCACATGCTCACCATAGATTCTGGCTTTCGCCAATGCCCGATTCCCAGCTTTTTCCTCTTTTGTTAGCGGATGATGTTTGGATTTCTTTTTTGGCGTTTGGCTATTCTTGTGAATCTTGGTCATGCCTTGATAGCCTGAATCAGCCAAGCAGGTAATGGTTTGTACCATCCCTGGGTCACTCTCTTTGAACAGCTTGAAATCATGTTTCTTGCCTTCACTAAAGGCTGTGGCCACAATTTCCAGGGTTGTTAAGTTGACGATGACCTGCGCTTTTTGCGTATGGCACTTTCTCTTGCCACTAAAGTGCCTTTTTTGTTTTTTTGGGTCGTTCTATCGGTTGTTCGGTGGCATCAACAATGACAACCTCGATGAGCGTATCGCTGGTTTGCAATTTCTTCTTGCCAGGTAATGTGAATTGGCCTGACTCAATCAGCGTGTTTTCAACTTGCTGGATTGTCCGGCAGACGGCTGACTCGCTAATTCCGTAGGCTTGGCCGATATGAAACTGGGTACGGTATTCTCGCCAGTACATCAGGGTCAACAAGAGTTGGTCTGCTCGCGACAATTTAGGTGGTCTACCAAAGGTTGACATTGTTTTTTCTAAAATAGCCACCATTTGCTTAAAGATTGGGTGAGGAACACCCGTTAAACGTTTAAATTTCGCATCGGATAAGTTTTGAATCTCGGCATATTTCATACAGCAATTATGCTCGATTTTCTACTTATGCAAGAAGTCTACTGGACTAATTTCGGAAGATTGGAGACTGGAGATTTTTTAATCTCAAATCTCCAGTCTCCAATCTCCTTTTTGATCATGGATTACTCAAAACAGGTGCCCGCCGCGGAGCGAACGCTGAACATTTTGGAAGCGCTGAGCAGTGCCCCAGACGGGCTAAGCGCCACGGAGCTGCTGAAACGCCTGGACGACGTGTCACGCAGTGGGCTGTTTGCCTTGCTGAACACGCTCAAGGCGCGTAGCTACATCGAGCAGACCGACAATCGGGGCAAGTACCAGCTGGGTCCGGCGCTATGGGCGCTGCTGCCGCACCAATCGCTGGGGCTGGAGCCGCTCATCACCGCGTTTACCACGGAAATGGCACAGGTGGATCTGGTGGAAACGGCCGTTCTCCTCTGGCTGGATCGACATGAAACGGTGCTTCTGGCCCAGCATGAAGGCATCAACCGCGTGCGCGCCGTCTACCGGCTGGGGCAGCGCGAGAAGGCTACGGCCAGCCCCGGCGGTCGCCTGCTGCTGGCGGGATTGCCCAACCAGGTAGCCCAGCAAACGGCCACTTCGGCAAGCTCAGTGCAAGCGTCTTTCAATCAGTTCCGTGAGCAAGGAGCCGCCACCCAAAAAACGGCCGAAACCCTCGACATCGCCTGCCCCATTTGCGCCGATGGCGTGCAGCCGATTGCCGCCTTGCAGGTAAGCCTGCCCCTCTTCCGCAGCCAGCCAGCCATTGTGGACAGCCTCAAAATGCAGGTGCAGCAAGCGGCCTCCCGCATCTCGTTTCGGCTGGGAGCCGCGGTGTACCAACCGTACGGCTGGGCCGTGGGCGAACCAATCGGCCCCAACCGCGCCCTGAGTGAAGCCGAAATTGAGCAATTTTTGCAGGGGCCGTGGAGCGCACGCTTAGCCTGCGTGCGGGCCGACGGCACGCCGCACGTGTTGCCGCTGTGGTACGAATGGGACGGCCGTTCCTTTTGGGTCGCCGCGTCACCAGGAGCACAGTGGAAACAGGTCGTAGACGAAACCGGGCGTGTCTCACTCACCATCGACGAGCCGTGGCCACCGCTGCGCCGCGCCTTCGTGGTGGGTCAAGCGCACACGGTCGCGGCAGATGCGGTGCCCGGCGGCCTGGCAGGACTGCGCCAACGGTTGGCGGTGCGTTACCTGGGCCAAGGGGCCGATCAGCAGCCGGAACTGTGCCAAATTGAGGGGTGGACGGCCGTACAAATCACCCCGCAGCGCCTCACCGGGCAGCAAGGATTGGGCCGCGCATGAACTCATTAGATATTCGCGTCAGCGGGCTAAGCCATCAGTATGCCGCTACCCATGCCCTCAAAAATATCGATCTGCACATCCAATCGGGCGAATTTGTGAGTTTGGTTGGCGTCAGCGGCTGCGGCAAATCGACCCTGATGCGCCTGATTGCCGGGCTGCAAACAGCCACGCAAGGTGGCGTTTGGCTCGATGGGCAGCCGCCTGCCGCCGCCCGCGCCGCTAAGCAAATTGGCTGGATGGCCCAACAGGCGGCGCTGCTGCCGTGGCGCACCGTGCGCGAAAACGTGCAGCTCGCCCAGAAAATCAATCCGCAAACCGGACAAGACACGCCCAACCCGGACAGCTTGCTCAACATGGTGGGATTGACCGAGTTTGCCGACGCATATCCGCTGACACTCTCTGGCGGGATGCAGCAGCGGGCGGCTTTGGCGCGAACATTGGCTACGGGAGCGGCCGTTTGGCTAATGGATGAGCCGTTTGCCGCACTGGATGAGCTAACGCGGGAGCTGCTGGCCGGGGAGCTGCTGCAAATTTGGCGGCAGTTCCGGCCGACGGTGCTCTGGATCACCCACAATTTACACGAAGCGATTCGCCTGTCGGATCGCGTGGTGGTGCTGACGCCGCGACCGGGCACGATTGCGGGCGAAATCGCCGTGCCGCTGCCCCGCCCCCGCGACGACACGAGCGTGGCTTTCCAAGACCTTTTGCGGCAGGCGCGGATGCTGCTGCGGCAGGAGGTGACTCATGACCAGTGAAAAATCAGGTTACACAGAGTTACGCAGAGAAGACACAGAGTTTCACAGAGAAAACCAAGAGAAATCAAAATTTTTCTCATCCTCTGCGTCCTCTGCGCTCTCCGCGGTTAAATTATTCTTGCGACGGGTCAACTTGTCTGGCGTGGGGCTGCTGCTAGGGGTGTTTGTGCTGTGGGAAACGGCCGTTCGTCTTACCGACACACCTGCTTATTTGTTTCCGACGCCAACGGCCGTTTTCAGCTACCTCTTCTCCCATTTGGCCGATTTGCTGCTGGCGGGCGGGGTGACGTTGTTGGAGGCAGTGGCAGGATTGATTTTGGGAACGGCCGTGGGCCTGGCCCTGGCTGTCCTCATCACCTTTTGGCAGCAGTTGGAGCAGGGCGTCATGTCCCTGGCGATCCTGATCAAGTCCACGCCCATCATCGCCATCGCGCCGATTCTCACGATTTGGCTGGGGTTTGGGCCCGCGCCCAAGGTGATTGTGACGGCGCTGCTCACCTTCTTCCCGGTGCTGATCAACGCACTCACCGGTTTTCGCTCGGTGGATGGGGCGCTGCTGGATTGGCTGCGTTCGCTCAACGCCACGCCGCAGGAGATTTTTTTGCAAGCAAGGTGGCCGGGCGCACGGCCGTATCTGTTTGCAGCGCTGCGCGTGGTGGGGCCGCTGGCGCTCATCGGTGCGGTGGTGGCGGAATGGATGGGCGCGTCCAGCGGTCTGGGGCGCGCCATGTGGCTGGCGTACACCAATCTGAACATGCCCGCCCTCTTTGCCGCCGTGTTTATTTTGACAGGATTGAGTACGGCCGTTTACCAAACCATCGTCTGGCTGGAAAAACGGTTTCTATTTTGGGAATAATCCACAGATTTCGCAGATTACACAGATTGGTTTTTCTCTGTGAACCTCCGCGCTTCTCTGTGCATCTCTGTGTTCCGCTTTTAATTTAGGAGAAGGACTTTGCAACGCAACAAATTCATCTTTTTATTCCTCATTATTTTTCTCATCACCGGCTGCCAGGCTGAAGAGCCATCTGCGCTGCGCGAGATGACCTTCATGGCCGGGTTCCGCCCGCAGGCGAATTTGCCGTTTGTGGGTGCGTACATGGCGCAGGAGAAAGGTTTTTTTACCGATGAGGGGCTGGCCGTCACCATTGAGCATTCGGCTGGGGGCGGTGAGCATCTCCAGCTTTTGGCCGCTGGTGAAGTGCAGGTGACGACGCAGGATGCGGCCGTTTTGCTGCAACGCCGCGCCGATCCGGGCTTGCCGCTCGTCTCTATTGGGCTGATTGGCCAGCGTGGGCAGCAAGCGTTTGTAGCCCTGGCCGACAGCGGCATCAACTCGCCCGCCAATTGGGCCGGGCACAGCGTCGGCTTCAAAGGCACACCACCGCCAGACCTGTTCGCCTTGCTCGCCGCCAATGGCCTGACAGAAGATGACGTGGAGCTGGTCAACGTTGGCTTCGACCCGCGCACGCTGACGGAAGGGCTGGTTGATGTGTACCCGGTGTTCAAATCGAACGAGCCGAACCTGATTCGCGGCTGGGGCTTTGAGGTGGTGCAGTGGGAAGCGGCCGATTACGATGTGCCGACGTTGGGATTGACCTACGTGGCTACGGAGGAGCTAATCGAATCGGAACCAGAACTGCTGCAAAACTTCATGAACGCCGTCCTGCGCGGCATCGAATACGCGCAGGAAAACCCGGATGAGGCGGTGCAAATCGTGCTGCAATACGCGGGCGAGGACGCAGACGCCGACCATATGCGCTTCATGCTGGACACGGAGCTGGCAGACGCCCAGTCGCCCAATGGCTTTGGCTGGCAAACCGCAGCGCAGTGGCAAGCCCTAGCTGACATGCTGCAAACGTACGAAACGCTGCCGGGTGAGGTGGATGTGACGGCCGCTTTTACCACGCAGTTTTTACCCTAGCAATCCATTTCCCCGGAAACTCCAAGTTTCCGGGGAAATATGGCACCTTCTATGAATTTGTGGACCATCCTACCCGTTAAATCGCTGGCTGAAACCAAGTCTCGGCTAAGCGCGGTTTTGTCGCCGGATGAGCGGGCGGAGCTGACGCTACATTTGCTAGAGCGCACGCTGGGGCTGCTAGCGTTGGTACCGAGGCTAGGCGAAACGGCGGTTATCACCCAAGATCCCCTTGTGGCACAGTTGGCAACTCGCTTTGGCTGCCGCACGCTGGAGGAGCCGCCGGGCAGCGGTCTGAATGGAGCCGTGACAGCGGGCGTGGCGTTGGCGACAAAACACGGAGCCAGTCACTGCCTCATTTTGCCGTCCGATTTGCCGTTTCTGCAGGCAGATGAGTTGGCGGAGTTGGTTGGTTTGATGGAAACGGCCGTTCCTCATCCCACCGTCATTCTTTGCAGCGACAGGCAACAGCAAGGCACCAATGCGCTGGTTGTGCCGACGGGGGCAGGGTTTTGTTTTAGATACGGCCGTAACAGCTTCCACCACCACCAACAAGAAGCCACCCGGTTGGGATTGCCTTGTCAAATCGTTCATCTTCCCGGCCTTCAATTTGATCTGGATACAGAGGAAGATTTTTCGCTCTATACGAAAAACAACTGCTCAATCCCCTCCTAAAAAGTTGAAATTTCCCCAAAATCAGATACCTTCTAATCAATAATTTTGCGCAAAAAAGGCGCAATGAAACTAGGCCAATAAGGAAAACAAACCCATGCAATGTCCCGTGTGCAAAGGCACGATGGTGCAAGAGCTGACAACCTACAAAACTGAAATCAACGGTGAAGAAGTCATGATTGAAGACGTGCCCGTTTGGATATGTGAACAATGTGACTCTTCTCACCTGGATGACGACGTAATCGAAGCCATCGAAGATATGCTGGCCAGTCTGGCTGGTGGTTTAGGCGATGAAGAACCACCAGAAGAGATTGAGTTGGATTGATTGCCTGCAACAAAAAGCCCCTATATTCCGTAAAATATGGTAGGTTTTTCGTTCTAAACCCCATATTTGGGTGTATAAAAGGAGCAAACGATGTGGCGTAAATTAACTGTCTTGGTATTGCTTTTTGCAGCACTACTTTTTGTGGTACCAAGCACTTTAGCCCAAGAAAAATCATACAGTGCGGAACGCTTTGATGTGGATGTGGTCGTACAAAGTGACGGCTCACTGCTGGTAACAGAAACCGTGGACTTCAGCTTTGTCGGCGAACCATTTACCTTTGTCTTCCGCGAACTGCCTACGGAAAAAACGGATGGCGTGGAGATTTTGTCGGCATCGGTAGACGGCCGTACTTATCCACAAGGCACAAACGCTGGCCAGGTAGAAATTGAACCCGGCAGCAACATCCGCGTCACCTGGCATATGGAGCCGACAGCCAACACCACCCGCACCTTTGTGCTGGAATACCGGATGCTCGGCGTGGTGCGCCAAACGGATACCGCAGACGTTTTACGCTATCAGCCATTGCCCGATGAGTTTGAATACACCATAGACAGCAGCACCATCAGGGTGACCTATCCCAGCGTAGCCGATTTGCAGCAGCCGCCAAGCATTACCGCAGGCAGCGCCGAGATGACGCAAAGCGGCAACACGGTAACCTTCACGCAGCAAAACATTGGGCCGGATGAGACACTGGTCTTTGGCATGATTTTTGCCAAAGGCAGCCTGATTTCTGAGCCGCCTGCCTGGCAAACGCGGCAAGCCGAACAAAATGCGCTGGCGCCGGTCTGGATTGGCCTCAGTCTGGTCATTCTGGCGGTCGGATCGCTGGGTGCCTATTGGATGTGGCGTACGTACGAGCCAGACAAGGTAAAGGGTACGGCCGTTCTTTACGAACCGCCCAACGATTTGCCACCTGCCATTGCTGGCGTGCTAAATGGCAACGGGGTCAAACCCACCTGGTCCAACGCCCTGGCCACGCTGTTCGATCTGGCCGATCGGGGCATCCTCAGCATTGAGGAAGTTGAAGACAAAAAATGGTATGAAGGGCGCGATTTCGCCATCGTGCAGCAAAAGCAACCTGGCAGCTTGCGACCGCATGAGCAAGGGCTTTTGGATTTGCTGTTTGACACCAAGAGGGGCCGGGAAACGGCCGTAAAAATGTCGAAACTTAGCAACATGGTCAACGGCAAACAGTGGAAAAAGTTCACCGATCCGTTAGAAGCCGAAATCAAGGCGGCTGGCTACATTGACCAAGCTCGCAAAACTCGCCGGCAATGGATCGTCGTCAGCAGCTTTATTTTCTTGCTGCTGTGTGTTGCCGCCTTTATCGCCTTGCCGGCCTTCCTAATTAACCTCTACGGTGGTTGGCCAGCGCTGATTGCTTTCAGCTTTCTCATTCTCTTCATCATCTGGATTTCGGTAGGCAGCAGTCTCACCGTCCTGACCGATGAAGCCAAGGCGATGGCTGATGAGTGGCAAAGTTTTTACAACTATATGAAAGATGTCACCCGCAAAAAAGCGGCCGTGGGCGGCACCAACATGTTTAATCGTTTCCTGCCCTATGCTGCCAGCTATGGTTTGCTGCATCAATGGGCCAAGTTTTTCCAGAAAGAAGGCTGGACAGAACTACCGCCTTACTTCCATGCAGTCAGCCGCACGGGCAATGACCAGATGGCCGCCTTCGTGGCTATGGCGGGCACCTCCTCATCTTCTGGTGGCAGTGCTGCCGGAGCTGGCGCAGCCGGGGGAGCCGCTGGTGGTGGCGCCAGTGGTGCAGGCTAACCACCAAGACAACATCTCGTGAGGCATTGAATCATTGCTTCCGAGGAAAAAACTTGTTTTCTAGAGGCGCTGCCGGGCAGCGCCTCTTTTTCTTCCCATACCTTCATCCAATTTTTAAGCAGCCTTTGGTACACTCCTGCTGTTTGGAACATTTCTTACCACTATCTCGTTGTAAGAATCGTCTTTGCGTCGATTGAATTGTATTGGAAGGTCAACATGCACCGCTATGTAAAAACTCGCAGCCTCATTTTGTTTACCATCATTTTTTTGCTTCTCAGTTCGGGAACGGCCGTACTGGCCCAAACCCTCGTCGAGCCACTCCCCGATAATAATCTTGTTGAAAATCCCTGGTTCCGTCAGGGCAACCAGCCCAGCCTGACAGGCTGGACCGATTCTGCTGGCAATAACGTTATCTGGTCGCTCAGTCAAAAGCAGTCCAATCCCTCCCCGGACCAGGTGGTGGGCACCTCCGCCCGACTGGCCTTTGGTTCCGGGCAAGGTGGTGGTACCGGTGAGGGTGGCGTGGATGCTTATCTCTATCAGGTTGTTGCTGCTGATGCCTCGCTCACCCATCTGAATTTTAAGATTCATTGGGTCACCCAATGGATCGATCGGGCCACGGTTACCATTTATGGGAGCAATTCAGCGGACGGGCCGTGGACGGCCGTTTGGGTGCCGCTCGACATTAACCAATCCACCTCCACAGGTGGCGCCTGGACCCAGACAGAGCTGTTAGACACAACCATTGCCGAAGGATTTCCCTTTTACAAAATTGAACTTTTTGGTCGCTATCCAGACGGCCGTCAGCAAGGGGTAAAATATACGGGCGTTTACTTTTCTGTGGATGACAATGCGGGCACAGTTGTGGAAAGCGCGGTCACTGTGGCAACGGCCCCCCCCCCGGCCACAGAAGCAGAACCCACCACGCGACCCGTGCGGCAAACGGCCGTTCCGCCCACCAATACCCCAGCCCCCACCGAAGCCTCTGAAGTAGACTTGCCTGCTACCGTAGAAGCGGTGGCCGCAGCCGCCACAACCGAAGCAGAGCCTACCCAACCTGCGATTCGTCCAACGCGGACGGTTCGGGAAACGGCCGTACCCGCTGTTAATCCAGCTGCGGCCAACGACAGCATCAGCCCGATTTATCTGGTTGTGATTGTGGTGCTGCTGCTGCTTGTGGTGGTCTTGGGTGTGGGCTGGGCACGTGCCGCACGCCGCTAATTGAGTAGCCTGTTGAAGATTGGACTATTTTGCTCACAAACAAAGTAAGTCAGCAAAGAAAATGGTCCAATCTTTGTTGGGTTTCCCCATAAGATAATTTGAACGTCTCTAAAATAACCAAATGAAAAAGGGCTCCGATCTCATTCCGAAATCGGAGCCCTTTTAGCTTATCACAGCTGTTTACCCCAAAACTACTCGTCGCGGTTCCGCTCTGACAAGCGTCCGCCAAGTTGAGGCAGCCAATCGGTGTGGGAACGGCCGTTGGCATCACGCAGCGTCTCCGGCAAAATCTGAGCCATCAACAACGTAGCCAGCGCCGAATTTTGGTCCCCGCCACCGCTCTGGTTCACAATGACAGGACGCGGCGCTTTACGCAAAAGCTCTTCCGCCACATCCAGCCGTTTCACTGCCAATTCGTATTGCAGCACAGCCTGATTATCTTTGTACGATTGACCCAGGCGATGCAGCGCTTTCGCTTCATTTTCCGCAGATTTCAGCTCAGCGCGGCCTTCAGCCTCAATTTCCAGCCGGATTTTTTCGGCTTCGGCTTCCCGCTGCTGGAGCATTTGCGCCACGCTTTCCCGCGCCTTGTTAATCGCTTCCTGCACAGCAATGTGCTTTTCATCACGCTCTTTCTTGGCCCGCTCAATTTGCAGCAAGAGCACATCCTGACGCCGCTTGCGTACCAATTCCCACTCTTTTTCGTAGGCAACCAGCTCTTTGGCTACACGCTCCCGCGTAGACAAATTTTGCTGATACTGGTTCGGCAGCTGCACATCGGGGATGTTGGCCCCGGTAATTTTGACCCCATAACGACTCATTTGCCGGTTCAGCTGCTCGCGCATGTCGTCCACATTGCTGCCGCGCAAATCATAAGCGTTGGCCGTTTCTACGCGGCGGCTACGGTTACGGATAGCATCCTGCACGGCGCTGCTCAAAACCATGTCATAGTTGCTGGCCCCAATGTGGCGCACAAACAATACCGGGTCAATGATGCGAAACTTGAGGAAGAACTCAATCGACTTGAGCGGTACATTTTCGTGCGTCGGGCAAGCCAGCACAGGGGCTGTGTAGGGAATTTCGGTAGAAGTATCCACAATAAATTCTACCTTTTCCCACGGCCACCACAGCAAGCGACGGCCGGGTTTCAGCGTCTCTTCAATTTTGCCCCAGCGCGAGAGTACGCCCGTGGTGCCCTGCTCAATTTCCACAATCGCGCTGCGCCACCAGGCAAACGCGCCAATGAGGGAAAACAAAATGACGCTGGCCAATCCTAAACCAATCCCGGCTCCGTTAAAACCAAACAGGAGCAGGTTGGTAACGAGTGAATAAAAGCCCAGGGCAAACCAGAGGAGATAGCCCATCCGCCGCCGGTCTTTGGGAATGACCACCGGCACCAACGAACCAGCATCACCAGAACGCAGCAGTCGCTGGATATTTTCCCAGGTGCCAACAACTTCTTTAATTCGTGAAAAACTTCCATCAACAGCCATTAGCTTCCTCCTTGACCGGTGCTGCCAATCGTATCGACTTCAGTGACGGCGACGGGCGGCAAAACCGCTTCTGCCCCTTTGGCCACTGTGGGATCGATGTCGGCCATGGACAACATTTCTTCGTCTTGCTCAACCAGCTCATTGAGCTTGGTTGAACGCTCTTTAATACGCGCCATAATTTCCTGGGCGCGCGCTCGAATCGCGTGAATATCTTCTTCCGTGTAGAGGGGTTTATCTTCAATCCCCATCATCTGCCGGGCAACTTCCATAAAATCAACGTTATTTCTTTCAGCATCACCCAGGTTGACAATTTGCGGGAGTTTATCGGCAACGGCCGTAATCTTGTCCAACACCTCACGCTTGTAACGATATTCCAGGATTTCCGGGTAATAGGCGCTGTTCACCGTGCGGATATCCAGGGCCTGCGCTTCCAGAAGCGCCGCGTTGGCCTGCGCCTCACTGCGGGCCTCAATAAGCAGCTGACGAGCGTACGCATTTGCCTGGTTGATTGCTTTCTCATGCGCCGTATCAATCCGCGCCTGCGAGGTCGCAATCTCCGCCTGAATTTCAGACAAGGTTTGACGTAAAGAAGCCAATTCCTTATTCAAATCGCCTTCATCCTGGCTTTTGCGCAGCTCCAGCTCATACTGGTAGGTGTACGCCTCTTTGGCTACCTTCACCACTTCAGCCGCGGCCAAGTCCATGCGATATTCCTGACTAGATGGCTCCGCATGAGTGATATTGGCGTTGACAAAACGCACGGCGGGCAAAAACTGTCGGTTGAGCGTTTCCAACATGCCCTGCGTACTTTCGCCAATCAGATCGTAAATTTCCTCAGCCTTTTGCTCATAGATAAGAGCGCGTGTCACTTCACTGATGGCATTGTGCAGCTTCTCGGAAAAGCCATTCACCCCACCCAGCGTAAAGATAAACTCCACCGGATTCTCAATGCGGAATTGAAGGAACAAATCGACCGAAGCATTCACCCGACCAGAGGTAGGCGCTTCGCGAATAGGGGCATTGTAGGGATATTCTTTGGTGGTATTAACAATGTAGCTCACCTTGCGCCGGGGATGGAAACCCAGAAATTTACGCCCTGGGCCTACCGTTTCTTCCAGCTTACCAAACTTGGTGATAAGGGCATGGCTGCCATCTGGCACCATCACCAGCCGGGCACGGGCTACATTGAGCACGGCATAGGCGATAACCAGCAAAAAGTAATGGGGGCCGAAGAAGGCGGTGGCAATGCCTGAGCCTAGAAATTCGTCAAAAACGCCACCAAAAAACTGTCCCATCAAGCCAAATAACAGCAAGAGGACAGGCATGGTTAAGGCAAAAAAGTAAGAGCCAGCCCTTTTGGGAATGACAACAGGGGAAATGACGTTGGTGACATCTTTCCGCATGTCCAGCTCTGACTTGGTAAAGCTGCGATTGAGGACTTCAGCTGCTTCTTCCAAGGTCGAGGCCATCTGCGATATTTTGGTGACCGCAGATTCTCCGCCCTGGCGAGCAGAGATAAAGTCTCGGGCATCAATCTGGAACTGTTCAAAGGCTTCGGATTGAACAAATTCAGAAACGCCACGGACGATTCTTTGCACATCGGCCATAGTTGTTCTCCTTTTCCGGCCGTGGTTCACCGGAATCCATTAAAATTGACCACAAAGAGCGATAAACTTGGTTTTTAGCGCTCTCTGGTTTCAATTTATTACCTTAGCGGAGAACAGTTTGTTTCGTCAACGCTGATTTTCTATTGGCTGGGACACCTATTACTACGTCAGGCGTTGAAATCGGTTGCATAAATGGGGGGTGGTTAACGGCCGTAATGCGCCAACAAAGCCTGCACACCAGCCAAATTCATCTCCCAATCAATATTGCTATGCGTGTGCAGTTCAACCGTGAAAGAGGGAACCCCTTGCGTGGCCAGCCAATCACTGGCATCACCGCTGACAGGATAGGCAGTAAACTGATCATACACTTCATACCCGGAAGCCTGGCTGTAAAGCTGGGCCACATCCTTGGACGGCTGATACAGCCCACCGCAGCTGCCCACATAAAGACCGCCCGCTTTGCTGTGCCAAAACAGCACAACTTCAGGATCCTCACGCAAGAAGAAGGTGCGCAGTGCGGCCGTTTCTGGTTCAGAAAAAGGCACCGCACCGCCACTGACAATCGTGTTGCCCCATTGGGCTTCCCGCTGCCAGTCGCAGGCCCAATTGCGATTGAGATCGACCTGGTTGGCATTGAGCCGTCCGGGGGTTGTGTCGCTGGTTACGTCGGCGGCGGTGAAACGGCCGTCCACCCCCGTCACCATAAATTGCCCATCCGGATTTGCCGCCGGAATGATATAAAGTGAAATATTCGCCGGAACTTGGTCAGGATTTTCCGTAAAGTAATCAATCATCTCGTAGGCGAGCAAAATCGTGTTCCACTCGTAGCCACCGTGCATACCACCCACCAGCACCACGGTTTGACTGCCATAACCAAAGCGATAGCTCTCAACAGGCCGTCCGCCAGCGGAGAGACCAATCGTTTGGGCAACCCCAAAGGCAGCAAACGTGGGTGTTGGCTCAAAAGTCGCGGTGGCTTCTGGAGTAACAGGGGTGGTAGTCGGCAAACTGGTGGGAGTGGGAACGGCCGTTTGCGTGGCAGGCAAGGGTTCAAGCGAAGGCGCAATGACAGGAGCCGTCTCCGTTGGCGAAGGGACAATCCGCGTCACCACAGAAATCTGGGGCGAAACGGCCGCAGGTGTTGTGGTACAGCCAGCCCAGAACAACCCTAGCAGCAAAAGCCAGGCAACAATCCAACGCCGCACCCCTATTCACCCACCTCTTGATTGGCATAAAAGCGCAGCACTGCCTCAATAGCCGCCAAATTTTGCTCAAAATCCGTAGCATTATAATCGGTGACCAGCACAGAAATTGCGGGAATTCCCTGGCTGTCCAACCAGTTGGTCACATCACCCTGCACCTCAATATCTACCAGCTCTTCAAAATCGGCAATGTGGTAATCAGTGGCGCCCCCATAAATGTTGGCCAGCGTCTTGGAAACGGAACTATTTTCCGCGCACTCTCCGGGTGAAACGAGCCCTTCTGCCGAACGCGCCTGCCAAAAGATAACGGCCGTACTTTTCTGCACCGTGATGAAATTCGCCAGGCTGCGCACCTCCGGTTCTGAAAACGGCTCTGTGCCGCCCACCCCTTCCAGCGGCTCATCGCCCCAAACTGGATTCGGCACCCAGCGGCAGTCCCAATTCCGGTTCAAATCTACACCGTTGCCATTTAAGCGCCCCGCCAGCTGCCCCGGCGCACGAGGGCTGTCCGGATTGGCATTGGGAATGACAACAAGCGTAATTTCTGGCGGAATTTCAGCCAGGTTTTCCGAGAAATAATCAATAACGCGATTGGCTAATTCAACCGTGCCGGGAGCAAAACCCGCATGCAAACCGCCCACAAAAACGAGCGTGATGGGGCCACTTCCCAACCTGACCGCCTCCAGTGGCGCACCATTTACCGACTGCCCGATAGTAGTGAGCATCGGCGTGGGCAGCACCACCGGCGTCGCTGTCGGCGAAGGAGCTGGGGTCATCGTTACGGTTGGCGTTTGCACCACAGTCGCGGAAGGCTCAGGAACTATTTGTGTGGGCAGCACCAAACTGACACGCTCGGCCGTCGGAGTCGATTCTGTTTCCGCAAACAGGCTGGGGCCCCAGATAACGGCCGTTATCAACAAAATGCCCACCAGGCCCACACCCAACCAGCGAAACGGCCGTTTGCGCCCCACCTCCTCACGCTCAACCATCGGGGGTTCCGCTTCTGGCTCTGGTTCGGCCATGAGGTCAGCCATTTCCTGTGCAACAGCGGCCGGCAATACCACTTCAAGCGTCGGATCATCTTCAGGTTCAGCGGTGCCAACGGGCACGAGCGGCGTGGAAATAGACAAGTTAGGCCCCTGGGCAAAGCCAGGCATCGTTTGCGAGATCGCCTGCGTCAGCTCTGTGGCCGTACCAAAACGGCTGTCGCGCTCTTTCGCCAGGACACGCCGCATCACTTGCTCAAAATCCTCCGGCAGTTCCGGCTTTAGCTCCCGAATGCTGGGAATAGGATTCAGCACATGGGCCATCATCTGCTTCACAGGCGTGTCCGCCCGATACGGCTTGCGCCCCGTGAGCATCTCAAACAGGATAATGCCCAACGTGTAAATGTCGGAACGGCCGTCTAGCACCGCCTCCCCATGAATCTGCTCTGGGCTCATGTAGGCAGGCGTGCCAATAACGCCGCTGCCCGTCAGGTTGGTGCTGCTGCCCTGAGCCAGCTTCACAATACCAAAATCGGTGAGAAAGGCGTTGCTGTACTGGTCAAACAGGATATTGCCCGGCTTAAGGTCTCGGTGAATGACACCCAGCTGGTGTGCATGGTCCAATGCCCCGGCCAAACGCTGAATGATGGGAACGGCCGTTGCCAGCGGCAGTGGTCCGGCAATGATACGCTCAGCCAGCGTCCCACCCGGCATGTAACGCATCACCAGATAAGGCTGGGCATGATCCTCGCCATAATCATAAACGGGCACAATCGCGGGATGTTCCAGCGTGGCAATGATGCGCGCCTCGCGCTCAAAGCGTCCCCGGAACGTTGGATCGTCCCGCAAAGCGTGAGACATCACCTTCAGGGCGACCTTGCGGCCAAATCGCGGATCGTTGGCCAGAAAAACGGTCGCCATTCCCCCTCGCCCCAACTCAGATTCAATTTCGTAACGGCCGAACTTCTTTTTCGTCAACAATCACTCTCGCCGTAAAAGTCATAAACAATCGGGGCAGTGCCAGACACCCACACCGCTACCCGCAGCATCATTATGGAATATTACCAAAAAAATGACAATCCTCGCCAAGAGGTAAGAAAAAAGGCCATGATAAAATATTTATCATGGCCTCTGCATCGTTACAAGCCAGCTAAGGGGGTCGAACCCTTGACCTACGCATTACGAATGCGTCGCTCTGCCAACTGAGCTAAGCTGGCGATGCGGATGGGATTATAACAATCTCACCACTGCTTGACAAACAAAAGTTCCGGCATATATTTGCCTCATTTACTTCGCCAGTCACAAGCGCAACAGCGCCATTTATTTAACGGGATTTAAATTCGCGAGGAAGCACATGGATGAAGAAATCTCCATTTTAGACCAGATTAAAGCTACAGTAGCAACGCTAGGCTCAGACAAAGTAAATCTCTCAGGTGAAGATTTGCACGAGAAAGATCTATCTAAATTTGAACTGAGCAAAGCCAATCTCACACGCGTAAATTTTCAAAAAGCCAATCTGGAAAAGATCAACCTGTCTGAAGCGACATTGGAATGGACAAATTTTGAAGAGGCCGAGTTAAAAGAGGCCAACTTATCCAAAGCAAAATTGTTTAATGCCAATTTACAAAAGGCTCAATTACAAGATTGTAATTTGAGTGAAGCTTATTTAGGCAAAGCCGATTTGCGCGGGGCGGTGTTAACCGGCGCAGACTTAAGCAAAGCAAAATTCAACTACGCCGATTTGCGTGGCACAAACCTGGAAGGGACAAACATCAAAGGAATCGATCTGCGTTGGTCACGCTACAATCATGACACCAAGTGGCCAAACGAAAATTTTGACCCTTCCTTCGCTGGAGCCATTTTGTATGAGCGACAATGAACTACAAGGAAACGGCCGTTTCCAATACCATCACGATCAACTCCACTGCGAACAGGTTCCCCTCGCCGAGTTAGCTAAACAATATGGCACGCCGCTCTACGTTTACAGCCGCGCCGCCATTGTAGAAAATGCCCGCGCCTTTCTGGATCAAGCCCCCGCGGGTACGCTGGTTTGTTACGCCGTCAAGGCCAACGGCAACCCCGCCATCTTGCGCCTGCTGGCCGAAACCGGTCTGGGCGCGGACGTCACCAGCGGTGGCGAACTGTTCCTGGCGCTGCACGCGGGCTTTGCCCCAGAAAAAATCATCTACTCCGGCGTGGGCAAGCTACCCCATGAAATTAATGCCGCCCTGGATGCCCACATCCGCGCTCTGCATGTGGAATCGGCCATGGAGCTGGCGCTAATCGCAGAAATTGCCAGCCAGCGGCAGCAGGTGGTTTCCATCGGCGTGCGCGTCAATCCAGACATTCACGTGGAGACACATCCGTACATCAGCACAGGAGCCAAGCAACATAAATTTGGGGTGTCGCCGGAAACGGCCGTTTCCCTCATCCACACTGCCGCCCAGCACCCCTGGCTAAAACCAGTCGGCATCGCCGCCCACCTCGGCTCGCAAATTCAGGAAACGGATCCTTTCCTCGCCTCCGCCGACTTTTTAATCGGGCTGGCCGATGAGCTGGCCTCCAGCGGCATTCAGCTAGAGTATGTTGATGTCGGTGGCGGCTTGGGTGTGCAGTACACCAACGACAAGTGGGAAGTACAAAGTGAAAAGATTCAGAACTGGGTAACGGCCGTTGCCGAACCCGTTCAAACCGCAGGCTATGGCCTGGTGATGGAACCAGGTCGGTCGATTATTGCCGCTTCCGGTGTGCTGCTTACTCAAGTTGTCTACACGAAACCACAAGACGCCAAGCAGTTTGCCATCGTAGACGCGGGCATGAATGATTTACTGCGCCCCACTCTTTACAGCGCCCACCATGAGATTTTGCCGGTAATCAAAGTGACAGGCACCTCTAAGGTGCCTGTCACTTACGATGTCGTCGGACCCATTTGCGAAACAGGGGATTTTTTGGCCAAGGAACGGCCGTTCCCCCCACTCGCCCCCCATGATTTGCTAGCCGTCTTCCATGCTGGCGCGTACGGGTTTGCCATGAGCAGCAATTACAACGGCCGTCTCCGCCCCGCCGAAGTTTTAGTAGACGACGATACCACCCAGCTCATCCGCCAGCGCCAAACCTACGATCACCTTCTGGATGGCACCTGCTAATGTGGAATTATTTAGGAATTATGCTTGGTTCTGGTATAGGGGCTGTGGTTTTTGGCTATTTTGCATTCTTTTCCTGGTTTCGCGTTGAGCAATTTCGAGAAATACTCGACAAAAGATCAAAAAAATATACCGGTATGCCTCTCTACCATTTTTCTCAACGGTGGACGCAATCAAAAAACTATCTCTGGTTAGTCAGAATTCAATCCCTTGTCGCTTTTGCCATTTGTGCCGGACTAATTTTGATGGGCATTATCGGCCCACTCTTTTATGTAGCCGCTTCGCCAAAATAAATCTGGCTATCTGACACTGGCATTTTGAAAACGAACGCGCTTAGCGCTGATTTTTCTTTAATCCGCGTCATCCGCGTTCATCCGCGTCCTAATCTACTCTGGTAAGCACAAATCTTCTAGCTGCTGGAGGGTAAAGTGGGCCAGGCTGCGGGCCACCAACTGCGCTCCGGCAAAATTCTTGCCAAAGGTGTAATCGTTGTAAATAACGGCCGTTGGAATCCCCACCCGCTTGGCCGCCGCAAACCCTTCTTGCGAATCCTCAATTACCAACGTTTCATCCAGCGAAGTGCCTAACGCGGCCAAACATTTGGTGTATAGCGGCGACTCCGGCGCTGTTTTAGGACCGCTTTCCTTGCCTAAAATCGGGTCTAAATGCGGGTAGATTTGCGGCAGGTGGTTGGACAGCAGCGCATTTACCTGCGCCTCGTAAGACATCGACACCACCGCCAACCGAACGCCACGCGCCAGTGCCTCTTCCATGATGTCTACCACGCCCTCGCGCAATGGCAAATCGGGCAAATATTTCTCGATGTAGAATTTCTTCTTGAGCTTGACGAGTTCGGAAACGGCCGTATCCAGATCATCTCCTCCCATATCCGGCCGCCACTCCGACAGCGACTTCCGCATCCGCACCGCATTGCCCGCCATCCACTGCATCTCCTTAAACTCTTCCCAGGTCCAGTGAATGGGATAACCTAAGGTGGCAAATGCCTCATTGCAGGCAGGCAAATGCCCCTTGTGCTCTGTATTGGCAATCGTGCCGTCTACATCAAAAATCAACGCTTTTAATTTCATTCACTTGGTCCATCAATAAAGAATGGGACACGGATAAACGCAGATGACGCTGATTTTTTTATCCGCGTTTTCCGCGTTCATCCGCGTCCTATTTTTCCTAAACACTTTAGGGCTAAAAATCAAATCGTGGGTTCGCCAGCCAAAACCGCCTGCTGGAAAGCCGCTACGTTTTCCGCGATGGGCCGCTTGTCATTGAAGACGGCGCTGCCCGCCACCAACACGTTTGCCCCGGCAGCAAAAATCTCGGCCGCATTGTGCGGTTTAATGCCGCCGTCTACTTCTAAATCGGCCGTGGAGCCGATGGCGTCCAGCATCTGCCGCAGCCGCCGGATTTTGTCCGTGCTGGCCGGGATGTAGCTTTGCCCGCCAAAGCCCGGATTCACGGACATAATCAGCACCAGTTCCACATCCGGCAGAATCTCTTCCAGCGTCACCAGTGGCGTCGCCGGGTTGAGCGTCACACCCGCCTTCGCCCCGTGTTCATGGATCGACTGGATGGTGCGGTGCAAATGGGGACATGTTTCCACATGCACGGTAATGATGTCCGCACCAGCTTGGGCAAAATCAGCGATGTACTTGTCCGGGTTCTCAATCATCAGATGCACATCCAAAACGGCATCAAGTTCGGTAGCTAACGGCCGTAATGCCTTCACTACCAGTGGGCCGATGGTGATGTTTGGTACGAAACGGCCGTCCATCACATCAATATGCACATAACGCGCCCCAGCCGTCACCGCTTGCCGCACCTGCTCACCCAACCGGGCAAAATCGGCCGAGAGAATACTGGGAGCCAAAATAAACTCGTTCATCAACTTTGCATCTCTTCAATTGTTAAACCAGCGGTAACCATATGGTAAGCAATCAAATATTGCGTCAAGGCCAGGGGCAAACTGCGTCTTGCTTCTAATCCCGACAGATACTGACCCAACATCGCCTCATTCAACCGGCAATCCGCCGGCATATGATGCTGAATGACCGAAATCAAATCGTGCGCTTTTGTTTCCACCAGATTGCCTGCAATCTCCATAAAATCAGCGGGAGTGCCTTCATACCGAGCCAAATTGAGCCGCAACGCTGGGTTTGATCCGTTACTGCCACGTTGCAACACATCTGTCAAATCTGGGTGGGGCACGGTTGGCTTTAAAACCACCTGCGCGTTTAGCTGTCCCCCCGTCTCTTGCATATTCGTTTCTGGTGGATAGAAGCGCACAATCATATCGGCCAATCGCTTTTGCGGATGGATATACTTGGGTGACAAATCCTTCCGCTTTTCCAGCGAGTCCAACACCTGTTCCTCGGTGTACCCTCGTTTTGACGTATCCCGCTGAATTTTCCAGGCATAGCGCAGCTCTTCTGGCGGATCGAGATACACTTTGACATCAAAGTTCAGCCGCATCCGCTGCGTATGAAACGGCAGCAACCCTTCGATGATCATGTACTTCTTTGGTTTTATGTAAACTGGCGGATCAAAATCGCCCGTTTTGTGGTTGTAAATCGGCATCAAAATCGGCTTACCTTCGCGCAGCAGGCGGAAGTGCTGCTCCATGATGTCGATGTAGTTTCCCTCTGGAGACAAGGCGCTAACGCCCAATTCCTTGCGCATTTGGCGATTGTATTTATGGTAATGGTCACAGCAGATGGCCGTAACCTGATCCTCGCCCAAGGCCTGCACAATGCCCTTGCTTAGCGTTGTTTTACCAGCGGCACTATCCCCGGCAATACCAATCATCACCACTCTTCGGTGCATGATCTCCTCCTTCGTAAATGTGGGTCGGATTGGCAATCCGACCTACGGTCTTCATTTATGATGTTGAGCTAGCACTCATTTTGTCTCCTCAAAAATGGGGCACTGGTTTTGTTTTTAACTCCGTAAACCAATGCCTCATCGGAAAGCGAAACAAAACTACTGACTACTGATTACCGATGACCGCCTCAGGCCTGCACTTCAAACTTGATATCTTCCCATAAGGATAACGCGTCGCGCAGTTCAGGGGAGTTTTTGGCGGCTTCGGCCAGAGTAGAGCCAGAGGCAATAGCTTCGGCAGCGACGCGGTTGGCGGTGGCTCCAGCTCGGCTGCCTTTGGGATGGCCATGCGTACCGCCACCAAACAGCCAGAACGCATCATTGCCCGTGAGGCGATACAAATCTGGAATGTGATGCACGTGAATTCCCCCAGAGGCGACCGGCCACACGTCTTTCAGTCCAGCAAAATCCTGGTCAAAGTAGATGCCGCGCTCCATGTCGGCAGGCGTGAAGCGGTTACGCAGCAGGCTGATGATGCCTTCCGTTTCCTTCCAGGAACCTTCCAGCTTGCCGACCACGGTGCCGGTGTGTACGTGATCACCGCCCGTCAGGCGCAGCCATTTGGCCACCACACGCATGTGAATGCCGTGGTTTTGCTGACGGGTAAACACAGCGTGCATAGCGCGATGGCAATGCACAATCATGTCCAGTTCGCGAGCGTGGGCAAAAACGTCTGTGGAAGCGGCAAAGCCAGCGGTGATGAAGTCAAACATGCACATGTCCGCGCCGCGTTCTTTGATGAAGTCCATGCGTTTGAGGCTTTCCAGAGTGGAACCAGCAGTGACGTTGTGCCAGTGGCCTTTGTATTCGCCAGTTTCCACCATCGCTTCGTGCACTGCGTCTTGTGCATAACGGAAGCGATCGCGCCAGCGGCTAAACGGCTGGCTGTTCATATTTTCGTCGTCTTTGGTGGTGTCCAGGCCACCGACCAGACATTCGTAGATGATGGTAGAGTATGCTTTGGGTGAGAGACCTAGCTTGGGTTTGACGGTGCCGCCGAGCAACGGCCGTTCCCACTTGTCAGACCAGACGCGTTCATCATAAATACCGACGTGCGGCCCAAGGAATGTTTTCACGAGCGCGACAGGGATACGCATATCTTCCAGACGGAGCGCCGAAACCGCCTTCATGCCAAACACGTTACCCACAATCGAGGACATGATGTTAACGACGCTGTTTTCTTCAAACAGATCCATCGGGTAAGCGATGTAGGCAACGTCGCCCTGAATATCGTAAACGCGCGCCTTGAAAAACTCCAGGTCGGTGAGTTGGTTGGACCACACTTCGGTCCAGGTGCCGGTGGAGGATTCGGCAGCAACGGCCGCTGCCGCCTCGATCATATCGGTCGGTGGTTTTGAGGTAATGCGGAAAGCACAAAGCAAATCCGTCTCTTTGGGTTCGTAGTCTGGATCGTAGTAGCCGCTGGCGTAGGTGCGCACACCAGCAATGTATTTGTCGCTCACGGCGGCTGATGGGGGCTGTTGTAAAGTATTGGGGGCAAGCATTTCACTCATGGTCATCACTCCTTCTGATTCCGAACGGCCGTCTACGTTTGCAGCGGCTCTCCGTTTGTGATAAATGGAACAATCGAAGTGTAGCAGGTGGGGCAACGGCCGTTCAGAGGCAAACGGGTAGACTTCTGGAACTCATTCAGGTGGGCAGCCCCTACCCAATCGGGTAGCTGGAAAAGCAAAGGACGCGGACAAGTGCAGATGAACGCAGAGCAAAAGAAAAATCCGCGTCATCCGCGTTAATCCGCGTCCTATTAATTTTGGGATTTGGTTAGGGAGACGGCCGTTCCAAATACCATCGCGTCGCTTCCGTGCGGTTGGAGACGTGAGGGTTTGGTAAATATTTTGCAGATGAAATTTGACGGTGTTGACGCTGACGTGCAGCTTTTTGCCGATTTGGGCATTGGTGTGGCCCGCTGCCAGCAGTTCCAACACCTCCAGCTCGCGCTCGGAGAGGGTGACGGTGGGGGTTGGAGTCGGGGCCTGGTGCAGCCAACGACGCGCCGCTGCCGGGAACACCAGCTGCCCGGCCATCACCTGGCGCACGGCTTGAATCGCCTGCTCCGGCGGATCGGTTTTGAGCAGCAGGCCATCCGCTCCGGAGCGCAGCACAGATTGCATCGTCTGGCCATCGGTGTACGCGGTAAGGATGAGGACGCGCGTTTGTGGGCACAGCTGCCGGATTTGCGTCAGGCAGCCGAGGCCATCCAGATACTCCATCTGCAAATCGGTGATGACCACATCAGGATTGAACCGTTTGACGGCATCCAGCAGACGTTCGCCATCGCTGGCGGTAGCCAGCACGTGAATATCCTCCTCCGCCGAAATGAGGCTGCGCAATCCCTCCAAAACGAGGGCGTGATTATCGGCCAAAACAACGGAAATGGGGGCTGTTTCACTCATGGATCGGAATCTTTACCTGGATGCGGGTTCCCTGACCCGGCTTGCTATCTAATTCAAACGTGCCGCCAATCAAATCCACCCGATCACGCATGCCGCGCAGGCCAATGTGCTCTTCCCGCTCGGTGGCCTGCGGACCGCGCAGCGGTGGCGGTTGAAAGCCAATGCCGTCATCGTGCACCGTCAGCGTCACCTGATTGGGAGCAAGGTGCAGCTGTACCTGTTGCTGTTGGGCCTTGGCGTGGCGGTAAGCATTGGAGAGCGCTTCCTGGCAGATGCGGTAGAGCGTGATTTTGCCGGGCAACGGCAGATTGGGCGCTTTTTCGCTGCCCGTTACGACAAAGTCAATGACAACGCCGGTGGTCAGTTCGTGGTGCAAAAAGAGGCCGTTTAGCATTTCTACCAAATCCTGACTGGCAAAATCGGGCGGACGAAAGGTGCCCAAAAATTGGCGAATTTCGTTCAGCGATGCTTCCAGCAGGCGGGAGACGCGCTGAAAGGTAAGCTGATATTCCTCGTTGGGGATGGCTTCATCCCGGTTTAGGCGGGTTTGCAGCGTGCGCAGTTGAGATTGGGCGGCAAATAGCTGCTGCACAGGGCCATCGTGCAGGTCGAGGATGATGCGTTTGAGCTCTTCTTCGGTAACGGCCAGAATGCGACTGGCAGCCAGCTGCTCCTCTCCCTTACCTCCTGTAACCTTCTCCATGTGGGGATGGTAATCCTCTCGCTAGAGTTGTGTCAAATTCTCAAAAATAGGACGCGGATAAACGCTGATGACGCAGATTCAAAAAAATCAGCGTTATCTGCGTTAATCAGCGTCCCATTCCTCTTGAGATTACATTTCCATGAGGCGACGCGTGCTTTGAGGTTGAGCAACGGCCGTTCTCAGCGCAGGTTCTGGTTCCAAATAGCCGCCGCGCACCGTACCGCCCAGCACCATACCCGCTGCCACCAACACCAAATTCTTGATGATGTACTGCCCTTCCATCGTCAGGGCATGGGGAAATTGCGTCCAGACAGCTTCCGGCAACACCACCAGGGGCAGCATCGTGCCGGGCATTTGCAGGAACAGCAGCAGCAAAGTCAGCCGCATAAATTTACCAAAGATCAGCCCCAGGCCAATCACCATTTCCCACACGGCCAGCAGCGGAATAAACCAGTCAGGGTTCACAAAGAAGGTGGTGTTGCGCACCAACTCTTCGGCCGGGCTTAGACCCGGCAGCAGCTTGAGTGCCCCAAACCAGAAGAAAACGATCCCCAAACTGACGCGCATGAGGCAAAGGCCATTCTGCGCCATCCAGCGGGTGATCTGCCGGTCAACAATGTTGAATTGTTGTTCTACGCGGGTTTTCATGTTGTTCATCATCATGGGAAACCTCCGGTTTGTTGGTCAAGATTGGACCATTTTTTTCAATTGAAACCTAATTCCCCACGAAAAATGGTCCAATCTATTTGCTTCGCGAGTTAGTATGTGAAAATTGTAACAAACGAATATCACATGGTTCACCGCAGAATGGGTGGTCGTTACCTACCCGATTGGATAGTTTGTGGGCGGGTCAAGCACTTGGGCGGTGGCTTTGGGGTGCTTTTTGCGGCAGGATGGGACAAAACTGTTGGAGGGTACGATGAAGCGCATTGGTTGGGGAACGGCCGTTCCGCTATTCCTCTTGGTTCTGTTAATCGGATCGCTGGGGCTGAACAGCTACCTGTTTGGCAAAACAAAGCAATATTATTGGGAACTGAACGCTACGCGGCTGGACCCGCTGGGCTTGAGTGAATTTCCGGTGGGCGAAGGTGTGATGAAGGAAGAAGTGGGGGTGAGAACGGCCGTTTTCTTTGGAGATTCCCGCGCCGCCCAATGGCCCGATCTAGATGGTTTGGAGGGGTATCGCTTCTTCAACCGGGGGATTGGCTCACAGACGTCGGTGCAGGTGGCGGCCCGCTTTCAGGCACATGTGGCCCCGTTAGAGCCAGACGTCATTATCGTGCAAATGTGCATCAACGATTTGAAGACAATCCCGCTGTTCCCCCAAAACGAGCAGGCGATTATCCAGAACTGCCTGGCCAACATTGACCAGGTTCTGGCTGAGGCGGAACAGTTAGGTACTCAGGTGATTTTGACAACGGTGTTTCCTGTTGGGGATGTGCCTTTAGAACGAAGGATTGTCTGGTCACCAGCAATTGCAGAAGCAGTAAAGACAGTGAACGAACAAATCCGCAGCAAAGCCAGCGACACCGTTTTCATCTTCGACAGCTACGCCCTGTTAGCTGACACACAAGACAAACTAGCTCTCGAATTTGCCCATGACGAACTTCACCTCAACGATGCAGGCTACACCCACCTAAATGCTAACTTGATACAATACCTGCATGTCCAAGAGTCCACCCCCTGATCGTAAGCGACAAATCCACATGGTCGTTCCCTTGGCCATGACAACAATCCGAATAATTTTGGCACCGTTCATTTTATTTTGGGCCGGGAACGGCCGTGCCGGTCTCCCCTATGTTCTCTGCTTGATCACTGCGTTTGTGACCGATTATTTTGATGGGGTTGTCGCCCGAAAATTAGGCGTAGCGTCAGCAACAGTGCGTCGCTATGACAGCGCCGCCGACGTCATTTTTTACGTGGCGGCTTTTTTGGCTGTGTGGCTGGTTTATCCAGAGCAGGTGCGAGCACATTGGCTGGGGCTTTCGTTAGTGGCTAGTTTAGAAGCAATTCGCGTCACCATCGACTATTTGAAGTTTCGCCGTGAGGCTAGCTACCATATGTGGAGTGCCAAAGCCTGGAACATCTCCCTATTTGCTGCGCTAACAGGCTTGATGGGATTTGGTGTGTCCGGTTGGCTTTTTCAGCTGCCTATCGTGGTTGGCATAATTACCAACCTGGAAGGGTTAGCTGCTTCCCTACTGCTGCCTAAATGGACATATGACGTCCCCACCGTCTTCCACGCATACAAAATTCGCCAGTCGAAGCCCTAAGGCTGCATAACAAAGCTAACTGCGCTTTGGACAGATGAATATTGGTCCAACAAGTTGCTTCTTCCGCTAACCATGTTATTCAGCCAAGGCTGGGTCAGATTGCCGCAAATAATCCCAAGTGTAGATGCCAGAATCGTGGCCGTCGCTCCAGAAGAACTGCAGCGCGTACGCACCCACTGCCTGGAGGTTGCTCACGGTGATGCCGCTATCGGGCGCATCGCGCACTTGGGCGGGATCGGCGGGGCCGCCCATGTTGTCGTGGCCGCCTTTGCATTCCACGCAGGGACAGACGGCGCGCAGGCCGGCAAAAGGGTAGACGCTTTCGCGCCCGTCATCCCAACTGATTTTTAAAACGCGTTCATTTCTATCGGCTTTGACGCCGGTTGGTCTTGCTGCCATGAGGCTCCTTATTGAGATTTCCCCGGAAACTGCGCAAAAGCACATCGTTCCCGCAAAAAGTTTCCGGGGAAATGGGTTATTCAACGATTACAGTTTTGATGGGGATTTTAGAGTTTAGTTCGTAAAGATCAAGGCGGCGATCACGCAACGGCCGTACGCTGCCAATCTCGCGCATTTGGGTTAAGGTGGTCAGATCCAGGTCGGCGATAACGGCCGTTTCCACATTTGGGTCGGCCAAGCCAGCCGTCGCTTCGGGCGGAAACGCAAAATCGCTGGGGGTAAAAACGGCTGATTGGCTGTAGTTGAGCAAATACCAGGGCGTGGTGGGCAAATTGCCCGCATTCCCGGCCAGCACCACGTAGATGTAATTCTCCACCGCCCGCGCCTGGCTGCTAAAGCGCACGCGATAATACGCCTTGCGCTCATCGGTGCTGAACGGCACAAAAATCACCTCTGCGCCAGCCAGGGTAAGCAGCCGCGATGCTTCGGGAAACTCGATATCGTAGCATACCTGAATGGCGATGCGTCCCAGCGGTGTCTCAAAGATTTTGAGCGATTCGCCGGGCTGAATGTCCCAAAAATCCCGCTCGTAGGGGGTGACATGCAGCTTGTCCTGCGTGTACACGTTGCCTGACGGGCTAAACAGGTGGGCCACATTGTACAGCTTGCCATTGCGCTCCGTGGGAATCGTGCCACCGATGATATAGATGCGGTACTGCATCGCCAAATTTTTGAACAGGGTCACATATTGCTCGTGATAATCAGCCAGTTGATGAGCGGCCGTTTTCGGGTCCAAATCCTTCGACATGAGCGTAAATAGCTGGACGGTGAACAGCTCCGGCATCAGCAAAAAGTGACAATGGTAGCTCTCGGCTGACATGGCAAAAAAGGTGACCTGCTGCTCAAAGTCGGCCCAAGCCTGAATGGGGCGCATGAGGTACTGAGCGGCGCAGACGCGAATGGTGCGCACGGGTCGCTTGAGCGGCGAGGCGGCAATTTTGCGCTTTTCCGGTTTGTAGACGGGATTGGACATTTCTAGCCAGGTGGCGTAGTTGAGGCTTTTTTCGTCATCCAGAAAATCCATCAGCACGCGTTTGACGGTGTAGCCGGCATCCAGGTGGGCTTTCAGAGCCGAGTCCCACATTTCGCCAGCCACCACTTTTGCCACGTACGCTTCGGCCGTCATTTTGCCGCTGACGAGGTGATAGTCTGGCAAACGGCCGTATGCGACCAATCGCCGCAAATTGTACTTACGCAGCAGCTGCCGCCGCTTCTGGTACAGCCGCTTGGAAACGCCGCGCCGCCGGAAATCGGGGTGTACGGCGATATCAGCCCCGTAGAGCGTATCGCCGCTGTAGGTGTGGGTCGTAAACGTGCCCTGCCCGGTAATTTCTTCGTAGGTGTAGCCGTGCTCATCATTGTCATCTAGCTGCACAATGATGGCCGTGGCGTACCCCACCACTTCCCCGCCAATCTCGGCCAGGAACTGCCCCTCGGGGAAAGCTGCAAATTGGAGACTGTAGGCGCGACGGCCGTATAATTCATCTCCCTCATACAAATCGCCATAAACTGCCTTATGGCAGGCTACAATTTGTGGAATATCTTCTTCTTGCCATTTTCGAACGGTGATTTTTCCTTTTGCTTTCATAGCGTTGTTTTACCACGAATTGGCAGCAGATAACATTGTTAAATTTTTGAGGAAGATTTTGTGGGGGAACGGCCGTTTCCAATCTCAACGTTTGCGATTGAACAAATTCCGCTTTACTTTGCCCAACCCTTGCCGCTTCAGCGCCATCACAATCAGCACCAATGAAACAGAAACCAGCCCCAGACCCAAACCTGTACCCACATACAAAACGATGTAGTACAGCCCTTCAAACGGCCACCATCTGGAAGGAATTTCCATCAAATCAAACCAGAACGAAGGCAAGGCCAACAAGGTAACGATGAAAGAAACGCCTGCCAGACCAATCGAGAGCATGGTGGCTTTGTCGTTACTCTTTTCCGACAAATCAGCGATGTACAGTTCATCCACATGATCTGCTACGCTGTTGATGCTTTCAATATTGCGCTCCACGTGCTCCAAAATGCGCGGCACGTCCAGCAAGCTAAACAGACGTTCTGCCTTTTGCACAGCGTACTCAGCCCGGCTCCAAAACGGGGGATGGCTAATGCTTTGCGCCAGCGCCGCCATCCGCCGCAGGTGCGCCGCCCGAGCCATTTGCTCCTTCAGCTCGCCCTCAATCACAATGTCGCCCTTGAACATATCGGCGCGAATTTCCTCGATGGTGTTGGCAATTTGGGCCAGCAACCGGTAGGAATCACTTTCGATGAGCTGCACCAGCACGCGCACTTCCAAAATGAACTCAATCATCCGCTCGACCGCTTCCCAGTAGCGGGCATACTGCACTTTTAGCGTGGCGCTGGGCACGGTAGAAACCGCCATCTCATAATCACGCCACTTTTTAGAGGGCATGATCAGCGCCGTACGGGCCGTGAACAGACATAGCTCATCGCTCCAAGAGGCGAGATTGGTCTGCTGGTCTTCAAACAGGGCATCAGCGTGGCTCCAGCGGGGCGAGGGGAAGTAGCCGTTGGCATCCAGATCTTCGTCTGGCTTATCCGGGTCACGCAAAACGGTGCCTTCCAGCAGGCTTAAAATTGCGTTGCGCAGCCGGTTGGATTGGCGAATGTTATGCAACGAGACGGGAACTTTCACGCCCGCATTGGCTTTGCGGCTCTGCGTCCGGTTGATAACGCCGGGTTCGGCCAGCAGCTCATCAAAGTGGTAAATGATGTAGGAGTCGTGCAGGGGCAAAGAATGTTTGGAAGAACACGGCCGTAATTCAATCGCACCGTCTTTGTGGGGAATGGTGAAACGGCCGTCTTCTACAAACAAATTAATCGCTTCTACCGCTAGCTTCCATTGCACCGGATAGTACATCGTCTCGCTTTCGTGCGGATTTTCCACATCAGCGCCCAGCCATTCAAGGAGTTCCTTTACCGAGCGCTCTTTTTCGGCGAGTTTGTCTGGCTCATTTTCGTACCGATCCCGATTGTATTTGAGCCAGCGCACGGCACTCGGCACATCCAGCGGCTCTTGCAGCTTAATCGCATCCTTCGCCAAATCAATAATGGAACGAGGCGCTTGCTGGTAACGGTAAACCAGTTGGATGATAAAAAAGCCCGTCATCGTGGGACGAATGCAAATCTCCCACCGATCCCAGGCCCGCTTAAACAGCGTTTTGAACTGGAAATTGCTCTCCAATCCAGGTGAAAATTGCACCTTCGTTTTATCCAGGTTATACGTGGGGGAAGCATGTCGTTCTAGCAGCAACGAGCGAAAAACGCCGGTCGCAAAACCGACATCTTCTACCAACATGTCTGAACCATTGAGGGGACGAAAACGAGCCTGTGGCGGAAAGCTTTTAGGCCAACTTTGCTGCAGCGAATCTGTGAAATCTTGGGAACCGCGAACTGTTTCAAAGCGCTTTTGTGCGGCCTCGCCATGCACAAAACGCTTCATATTCAACACCAGTATTACGCTGGTATACCCTTTAGCAGCAATCCGATGGGGCATTTGTGATACTCCTTTGGCAATCTCAACCATGGAGTATACATTTTAGGACTACACGACACAAACTAACTGACAACTGTCAAACAGAGATGTGACACTGGAGAAACTATCTGGTAAGGGTGCATCCCCGTGTGCGCCCAAAAAGGGGCAGACACGGGGGTCTGCCCCTACGCAATTTAAATTTCTACAAAGAGGCCAGCCGCTCCGAAAGCTCGGCCTGGCTGGCTTGCAAATCGGCCAGCTTGTCGCGCTCTTTTTGCACAACGGCTTCGGGTGCTTTTTGGGCAAATGGGCTATTGAGCAAGCCGCTAACCCGCTTGATTTGCTGCTCCAAATCGGCCAGCTCTTTGGTGAGGCGCTCTTTTTCCTTGTCCAAATCCACCATACCAGCCAGTGGCAGATATGCCGTAATTTCGCCCAGGGAGAGGGTGATCGCTTGTTCGGGAGCAACGGCCGTTTCCTCAACAACCAACTCATCCTCACTCAAGCGGGCCAGGGCAGCCAAGATCGACTTTTGCGAAGTGATAAATTCTGTTTTGTCACCGGTGGAGAGAACGGCCGTAATCCACTTGCCCGGCTCTACGCCATTGTCCGCCCGCGCGGCACGAATGGCCCGCACCAGGTCACGCAGCCGCTCAAAATCGGCCGTGGCTTCGGGGAATTTATCGCCCACCGTCGGCCAATCGGCGATGATGAGCGCTTCCGGCCAATCGCCTGCCGGGGCAATGCCCAGGTCAGCAGCCTCGAACGCTTGCTTGAGCTGCTGCCACGTCTCTTCTGTCACGTAAGGAATGTACGGATGGAGCAACCGCAGGCAGTTGTCCAGCACTTGCCGCAGCACGGATAAAGTGGTCCAGGCGCGTGTGCCCCCGTCGCGGAGCTGCACCTTGGCCAGCTCCACGTACCAATCGGCAAAATCGCCCCAGAGGAAATCGTACACCTGCCGCCCCGCCTCGCCAAAGTTGTAGCCGTCCATGAGGCGATCGGCCGTTTCGGTCACTTCGCTGAGCCGGGTCAAAATCCATTGGTCAGCGGCGGTGTAGCTGGGCGAATCGGTCGCGTCCGCCTTGGTCGCCTTGTCCAGATTGGCGGTGATGAAGCGGGCGGTGTTCCAAATTTTGTTGGCGAAGTTGCGGTTGCTTTCCACCTTGAAATGGCCAGATTCAAATCGTTGCCGGGGTGCCACTGGTGAGCAGGGTGAAACGCAGGGCGTCGGTGCCCAGCTCGCCCATCACCTCCAGCGGATCGGTGACGTTGCCGTAGGATTTGGACATTTTACGGCCGTGTTCATCCCGCACCAGCCCGTGCAAATAAACGGTGTGGAAGGGAATGTCGTTGGTGAACAGCAGCGCCGACATCACCATGCGGGCTACCCAGAAAACAAAATGTCGTAGCCGGTTTCCATCACGTCGGTGGGGTAAAACGCTGCAAATCGGGCGTATTTTCCGGCCAACCAAGCGTGGAGAAGGGCCATAAACCGCTGCTGAACCAGGTATCCAGCACGTCTGGGTCTTGCGTGAGCGTAATATTTTCGCCGTATTTTGCCTTGGCTTCGGCTAGCGCTTCTTCTTCGCTGTGGGCTACGATCAGTTTCTCGTGATCGTCATTCACGTACCAGGCGGGGATGCGGTGTCCCCACCAAAGTTGGCGGCTGATGCACCACGGCTTGATGTTCTCCAGCCAGTTGTCCCACACCTTCACAAAGCGCTCCGGCACAATGCGCACGCGGCCGCGATGCACGGCATCCAGCCCCATTTTGGCGGCCGGTTCCACATTGACAAACCATTGGCGGCTCACTAGCGGTTCGATCACTTCGCCACCCCGCTGGCTGCGCGGTACGTTCAGCGTGTGCGGCTTTGTTTCGATGGTCAGACCGTCGGCTTCCATGTCGGCCCACAGCTTTTGCGGGCTTCAAAACGCTCCAGCCCGGCATAATCGCCCGCGTTTTCGTTCAGCGTGGCGTCTTTGTTCATGATGTTGATGATTGCCAGCCCGTGCCGCTGGCCAATTTCAAAGTCGTTGGGGTCGTGGCCGGGGTGATCTTCAACGCACCGGTGCCAAAGCTCATGTCCACATACTCATCGGCAATGATGGGGATTTCGCGGTTGATCATGGGCACGAGGCAGGTTTTGCCCACAAATTCGGTGTAGCGCTCGTCGTCGGGATGGACGGCAACGGCCGTATCCCCAGAATCGTCTCAGGGCGGGTAGTAGCCACCGGCAGAAAGCCGCCGCCCTTGACGGATATTTAAAGTGGTACATGAAGCCTTGTTCTTCAGAATACTCAACTTCGAGGTCGGAAACGGCCGTTTGCAGCCCCGGCGACCAGTTCACCAAATATTCGGCGCGGTAAATCAGTCCCATGCGGTAGAGACGCACAAACGCCTCTTTCACTGCTTCAGACAGGCCATCGTCCAGCGTAAACCGCTCGCGATCCCAATCGCAAGAAGCACCCAAGCGACGCAGTTGGTTGGTAATATGGCCACCGTACTTTTTCTTCCAGGCCCAGGTGCGCTCCAAAACGCCTCGCGACCAATTTCCTGGCGCGAGGTGCCTTCGCTGCGCAGCAGTTTTTCCACCTGGAGCTGCGTGGCGATGCCCGCATGGTCGGTGCCCGGCACCCAGAGTGCGGCGCGTCCCTGCATCCGCGCCCGGCGAATCATGAGGTCTTCCAGGGCGACAAACATGGCGTGCCCCATGTGCAGTTCGCCGGTCACGTTGGGCGGCGGAATGGAAATCACAAATGGTTTGGCGTCGGCGGGGCGCGCTTCAGGCTTAAACCAGCCATTTTCTTGCCACCATTGGTAGAGGCGCTCTTCCGTGCTGCTAAAATCGTATGCTTTGGGCATGTCGGTCATAAGCTGTTTCCTTCTTTTTGGCGATTGGAGACTGGAGATTGGAGATTAAAAGTAGTCGCTAATCTCCAATCTCCAATTAACCAATCTCCCCAAATAAAAAGCTCTCATCCAGTTCAAGGACGAGAGCTTGTAATCTCACGCGGTACCACCTTGGTTCCGTTTTGTCGGTAATCGGTAATCGGTGGGCGGTAATCGGTTTTTACTGATTACGGTTTACGGATTACCGTTTACGGAAAACGGCACTCAGCTAAGCGTTAACGGGCTTTCCCGGTGGCACTTACTTGGTTTCAGTGTCACAACTCCTGGGCGACTTCGGAAACGGCCGTATCCACCAAAGCTCACACCAACTGCTACTCTGGCTCTCTCGTGGGGGCGTTTCTTACTACTCCCATTCACCATCTTTGTGTTTTTAACTGGGCGGGAGTATAGCAAAGCGACCGCATACCGACAATTTTTACCGAGGAATAGCACGCGGATAAACGCGGATAACGCTGATTTTCCTTTATCTGCGTCATCAGCGTGAATCAGCGTCCCTTTAATTTTGATCAGTGATGCAGGTTGGGATGCGCCAGACGTACCAGGCACCGTAGGCGAGCAACGCGAGGGCAGCGAACTTGGGCCAGCCCATTGGTACAAAAAAGAGCACCGAGGAGCCGCCAACGAGAATGATCATCGACAGGGCAATGGTTTTAGCGCGCCGGGGAATGCAGCAGTTGGTTTCCCAATTTTTGATGACGGGGCCAAATTGCTCGCTTTCTAGCAGCCAGTTGTGGGTTTTGGGGGAGGATTTAGCGAAGCAACCTGCGGCGACCAGCACCAGCGGGGTTGTGGGGAGCACGGGGAGGACAATGCCAAGAACGGCCGTTCCTAAAAAGAAAACACCTAAAACAAACCATAGCTTCATGGCGCATAGATTAACACAACTTTGCACAGATTTGCAAAGAATTTTCCCGGATTTTTGTCATGGACAATGGGTGAGGAACATCAGAAAACGATCTATTTCTGGAACAAGAAGGAAATCAGACGAGGTGGCTTACCTTCATCATCAGCGTGCCACCATTCATTGAGATCTTGCAACGTCAGGCCATGCTGCCGGGCAGCCTGCAAAAATTCCGAGGTATGGTGGACATACGCGGGAATAAAGGTGGTTTCTTCATCTTGGGTAAAGCGGGCCTGACCGCCCAAATATTGCCGGAACGGATGCAGCTCGCTGATGAGCAGCAGGCCACCCACTTTTAAGGCGCGGCGAGCCTGCCCCATGACAAACTCCAAATCTTCAATGTGCTCTAAAATGAGATTGCAGGTGACCAGATCAAACGCCGCAGCTGGCGTAGGCCACGGCTGAGTGATGTCCGCTACCTGGAAGGTGACGCTTGGTGAGGTGATTTTGGCTCTAGCCTTCGCCAACATACCGGGGGAGAAATCAACGGCCGTTACGCTCTCCCCCAGCCCTGCCAGCAACCCTGTATTTTTGCCCGTGCCACAGCCTACTTCCAGGATGGATTCAAACGGCCGTCCAGCCAACATTTGCACCATCACGGTGTGATCCAGATCGCGGGTAAGATTGTGGTCGGCATCATAGCTAGCCGACCACAAATCATATGCGTTTTGCACGCTCACGCGTGACTACTGCTCCACAATGTCGATGCGCTCGATAACATCGGCTGGTGTATCAGAGCCGGGGTTACGCAGAGTGATGGCACTCAGGACGTCATCGCCTTCAATCAGCTCGCCAAAAATGGTGTGGGCACCGGTAAGATGGGCGGAATTTTCAGCGTTGAAGGTAATGAAAAACTGGCTGCCATTGGTATTGGCACCGGCATTGGCCATCGCCAGCAAACCGCGCCGGTCAAACGAGAGGTTGTCGTCGAATTCATCTCCGAATTCATAACCAGGCCCGCCAGAGCCGGTACCCGTGGGATCGCCACCTTGGGCCATGAAATCCTCCAGCACGCGGTGGAAAACGGTGCCATCATAAAAGCCCTGGTTGGCCAGGAAGATGAAGTTATTAACGGTTACAGGTGCTTCATCGTCGAAGAGGCGGAAGCGCATTTCGCCCTTATCCGTGGTGATGATTGCTTCGTACGTTTTGTCGGTGTCGATGGTCATCTCCGGCGGGGCGTTGTAGAAGTTGTTGCGTTCGGCGGGGGTCAGGGCGGCTAACGGCCGTTCTCCCTCAAGTTCTGTGGCGGCTACCGACTCTGCCGCGGGTTCAGCTTCCGGTTCTGGCCACACTTGCCAGACGATCAGGGCAATAATCAGGACAGCGACTACGCCGCCAATGATCGTGTACAGACGTTTTTGGGCTGCCTTTTGCTGAGCCACGGCTGCCCGCCGCTCGGCGCGCGACGGGGGCTTGCGAGGATGTTTTGACATGAATTTGACTCTCCTGTTTATGAAATAGTAAAAGTTAGAAGTAAAAGTGGCGCTCACTTTTTACCTGTCACTTATCGCTAAATTATCCCTCTCATTTAGATGGCGACAAGATGACTTGCTGGCAATCGCCCAAACCGTGCGGAATGTAATATTGAAAATCGTAAGCTGGGGCAGATAGGAGAAAGTAATTTTCGTTATTCTGGATCAACCAGTGCCCATCGGACGACCAGCTCGTGACGCCGCCAAAGCCATAATAATTCGAGCGTATTGGCTCACTGATTTGTAAGGTTTCCAGGTCCAGCAGATAGTAGGTTTCCGCAAGGCTAATCGACTCGTTGTTCCAATCGGCAAGGACAAAAAAACGGCCGTCTGGCGAAGCCCCTACCACATTGGAAAACTCACCCGCCCACAACAACGCCACTTGCTTTACCGAAGCAAAGTCATCTGTCAGCGAAACCTCGAACAGATAGTTCAGCGTGCCACGGCTTGTTGTGCCCTCTGTTTGCAAAATCAAACTATTTGAGTCAGGAAAACTATGAGACCTGGGCAGGCTCAGGTCAATATTCTCGTTGAGTACTGTCTGTAAGTCAGATTCAGCAAGCAGGGGCACGAATTCGGGGTTGGCAATGGTGGCGGTCCTGAGCTGCCACCCACTTTCACCTTCCTCCGCCACGCCGTAGCGTTCATCGTTGAGCCAATAAGCAATGCCGCCAGCCTCTAACGGCCGTCTAAAATCCCCATCTAGAGCCACAACTGTCTTCACAAATGAAGTCTCGGCAAAATTATTCGGTAGAACGTTATCAACGGGTACGTGCTCAATGGCATACGAACCATCCGCAGACACCACCATATAGCCATTAAACTGCTGCTCAGGGCAGCCCGTGGTAGGGCAGTCCAGCGACCGCAAGGTAAACAAAATGCCCTCTGAGTCATATTCATACCGCATCAGTTTCAGCCCAGTAGGCAAGCTTACAAAATCATAGTAAACAAAATTCCCCTCATCGCTGTTTATCTCAGCTTCTTCAAGAAAGATCATTTCTCCATCGCTAATCAAATAAAACTGACTGATTGAAAGTGGCGCCACAAAGGCATTGGTTTGCAGCACAAAATGGGTGCCATCTGTGGTGCGCAAATAGCCCTCGGCTGGCAGCTCCAGGTCTGTCAATCTCTCTTCCCATACACCTGTGCGTAAATCGTAAGCAAAGGCCCGGTTGCGGCTGGCACCAATCTCGGAAACCAGGCAAATGGCCACAATTTGGTCGTCGGGGAGGGGAATAGGCGGCTCTGCCAACTGGCCACCCTGACTTTGCACATAGATATATTCTAAAAGCTGGCTAGCAATAAGCGGGGCGGCATATTCTCCGTTGTGCACATCTGCCAGCCAGCCCTGATAGCTGTTGTTGTTTATCAGGCGCATCATTTGTGTGGGGGAAACGGCCGTTTCCTCCCCCGCCAAAAATTCCACCAGCATATACACCCGCTGCCAAATCAGATTAATGTCTCCTGCCATTTCAATCTGGGAAACCCGGAAGAACTCCTCTTCCCAACGCCGCGACCATTGCCCCACAATGTTGCCATCAAAACCGGAAGCCAACATTTGGCTATACGCATCCTCTGGCAAAGGCCAGGACTGCAAACCAAGCTGGTCGAGCTGGTAATCGCGCAATGCCTGAAAAAACAGCTGGTGGGTACAGCAGTCGTAATCGGTTTGGTGGGCCAGAACGGCCGTTGCCACCTGCACTCCATACGCCCGATACAACGCATCCGCACTGGCGTCGTCTGTGGGCAAACCAATGAGCGTCGGCGTCGGCAGCTCAAATTGGATGCCAGCCTTGAGCATCGTTTCGACCTCGTTGAACGCCAGCATCACCTGGGGATCAGGATCAAAGCGCACATGCACCTGAAAATCAGGGCCACAGTTCAAATCTGCCAAATCGGCGCACATCTGGCCTACTAACCTGTCTAGCTGGATGGCCAACACCGTTGCCACCGCACGATCGCGCTCCGTGTAGGCCAGGGTGAGATAGTCGCCGCCCTGCGTAATCCAATCGCCCCAAAAATCGTCGTCTAGCGGTGCATATAGCCAGCGCCGGCTGCCCTCACGGTAAACGGCCGTTTGCCGCAAGGTGATCGTTTCGGTCATTCCCGTCGTTGTGTACACAGCGTACGTTTGCGGATAGTCCAACTCTGCCGCCCGCAGCCCTGGATCCAGGGTGATGGTGACTTCTTCAGCTGTCAGCCGTTCGTCAGCAGCCAGGCGCTGCCAGCCCAGCATGGGGCGATCCAACAGCAGCCCCTCGGTGAGCAAAGTTTCTTGCACCTCACCCCAAGCTGGGTCACGTCCGGACAAATTGGCGCGGAAAAGGGAGTCGTCCCGGTCTACGGCCGTTTGCAAAACAAAGTTGTGGGTGCTTAACAGTTCGGTCTCGATGGCAGCGGTTGTTTCAGTAATGCGTTGCTCAATTTGCCCCTGCACCACCAGCCAGACGGCCAGCAGACCCAGCAGCGACACCAGCAAAAAACGCCAGCGCCGCCGCAGGAAAGATTGTTGGAGAACGGCCGTTTCTTTCCCCGACTCCTCATCCGACCAACGATCATCTTCATCTGTACGCCACTCAAATGACATATGCATTCCCCAAACTTACGTGCCTAGTTTTTTGATGCATCTTATAGATTTTACACTTTATTCTGCTGCCGCTAAGAGGACTTGACGGCATTCACCATATCCGTGCGGGATGAAATACTGGTAATCATAATTCACAGCATGGAGCAGCAAATAATTATCTGTTAACTGCACATACCATTCACCATCTTCCGAGGTCGGCAGCGAGCCAATGCTGTCGAAACTTAGCTGCGTTTCACCCGTTTGGGGATCCATGATATACCAGGTAACGTCAGACCCGTTGAAGCTGTAGTTGCCATGAACCAGGGAACGGCCGTTCGGCTCAAAGCCAAAAATGCCCGTAAACGCTTCTGCCCGCAAAAAGTCCAGTTGCACCACCTCAGACAA
This sequence comes from Ardenticatenaceae bacterium, assembly GCA_020634565.1. Lineage (GTDB taxonomy): Bacteria > Chloroflexota > Anaerolineae > Promineifilales > Promineifilaceae > Leptofilum. The sequence goes on along the minus strand of JACKBN010000012.1, from coordinate 114,185 downwards.
GCTGCTGTCGAGTTCAGCCTTGAATAGATAGCTGGGCGTTTCAGGACCATAATCATAATCAGCCTCAGCATCCCGCAGAAGAAGTATTAACTCCTGCGGATTGGCAGGGTTAGGCAGAACAAACGGTGGGCGGAGGCTAACTGGGCGCTCTGAGGCCGGTATGGCGTCTAAAAATTCAGTTTGGTTAAGCAGGTAACGGGGCTGGTTTTGGTTAAGAACGGCCGTTACCAATTCCCATCCTTCGTCAACCATCTGGGCAAAACCATAGACGGTATCATTAAGCCAAAAAGGTTCACCGCCCTGCCCCACATACTGTCGTTCTGTACCCTCTGGCGTCATCAAATACAAGTTTTGCAGAAGCGGTAAAAGCACGTCAGGCAACGCGTATATCCGTTCGTCAGGAGCGCCTTCGACGAGCAAATGCGCCTTACCGGGGGCAAATGCCGGATAGCCATCAAGCTGAACAGTAGGGCAATCGCCTGTGGCACACGACGTTTGGCGCAAACGCAGGTCGATTTCGCCTTCGATAGATTCACGACGAAGCAAAAATTTGGCATCCTCATCCACCCAGGAATAACTCAACCAATGCTCGTTCTCAGCCACAAACTCGGTTTCTTCCAGCGCAACAATAGCGTCTGAGGTAGCTAAATAATATTTCCAATGGGTCATACCATTCTCAAAGCGGTATTGAGAAACAATAAAATGTTCACCATCTATGGTGGAAATGTTCAAATTGCCATCAACGTCGGCAAATGCATCCCGAAAACGCTCTGTCCAGGTGTTTCCGACCAAATTGTAGCTGTAAACGTGACTGGTAGGGCCATCTTCATAGGATGGGCAAACGAGCGTAATGGCCCCTTGGGGCAGCGGGATAGGCGGCCCTGCCTGCTGTCCCGTCAGCGATTGGGAATAAATGTAGGTAAGTAAGCGTCTTTGGAAGGTAGAAGAATCGTACCCGCGGCCTAGAACATTGGCTAACCAGCCGTTGTAGCTGTTCCGGTTCATCAAGCGCATCATTTCTGTGGGTGAAACGGCCGTTTCTTCTCCCGCCAAAAATTCCACCAGCATGTACACCTGCTGCCAGATCGGATCGGGGTCTTCAATGCGCCACACCTGGAGGAACTGCGGCGGCGCTTCCTCCCAGCGGCGTGTCCAATGGCTAAAAAGATTGCCGTCAAACCCAAAGTCCAGCATCTGCTGGAACATGGCTGGCGTCAGGGGCCACGGCTGCAAACCAAGCTGATCCAGCTGGTAATCGCGCAAGGCCCGGAAGAAAAGCTGATGAGCACAGCATTCGTAGTCGATCTGATGAGCCAGAACGGCCGTTGCCACCTGGACCCCATACGCCCGAAAAAGCGCTTGATAGCTGGCCTCATCCGTGGGCAGACCCACCAGCGTGGGCGTAGGTAGCTCCAGGCGCAGATCCGCTGTTAGCAGTGTTTCGATATCGTCGAGCGCCAGCCACAATTCTGGATCATCGCCCAGGCGCAAATGAATGCGAAAATCCGCACCACAGCCTAAATCGGCCAGATCGCGGCACATCTGCCCCAACAAGGCATCCAAATCTGCGCCCAGCCGTGTGGCCGTCTCTTCATCTCGTTGGGGATAAGCTAGCGTGAGGGTATCACCCGTCCAGGTGGTCCAGTCGCCCCAAAACTCGTCCAGCGGCGGGGAATACAACCAACGACTGGTACCGGCCCGGTAAACGGCCGTTTGCTGCAAAACCACCGTTTCCGTAACCTGTGCCCCTGTTTGGATGGCATAAGTTTGGGGGTAAAGTAATGTCGCGCCCTGCAAATCCGGGTCCAGCACAAAGGTAACTTCTTCTGTCGTCAGCCGGTCGGCTGAGGGTTCATGCTGCCAACCCAACATCGGTCGGTTTAGCAGCAGCCCCTCGTTCAGCAGCGTTCCTTGCAAGGCAGTCCAGTCCGGGTTACGGCCCGATAAATTGGCTTGGAAGAGGGATTGATCTTGGGAAACGGCCGTTTGCAGCACAAAATTATGCGTGGCCAAAATCTCGGTTTCTATGTTGTTGGTTGTCGCATGAACACGCTGGTCAATCTGCCACTGCACCACCAGCCAGACGCCCAGCAAGCCCACCAGCGCCATCAGCAAAAAGCGCCAGCGCCGCTGCCAAAAGGATGACTGGACAACCGGCGACTCGACAACCTCTCTTTCTTCCGGCCAATTATCATCTTCGTCTGTGCGCCACTCGAAGGACATTTAGAAACCCCAATTTACGAAATAACAGGACTTAAGATTGGACCCATTTCAGTTGAAAGTAGTCTGTACGCTCTATAAATAAGTTGGTCCAATCTTTCGGATAACTGCGTAAGTTCTAAACAAGAAATGATAGTTAGCAATTACAACCAACAGCCTGGTGCGCTTTAGGCACCCAACAGTTTTACACAAACTATCGATAACTGTCTCACTATGCTCTGTACGCTGACCGTTGAATCACGGTTCCATCCTAGCCACCCAAGCCGCATTTGTACAGCCCAGGCCTTCAAAGTTGAGCAATCTTTCATCTCGGCCATTGTGCCACAGGCGAATGTAGCCCATCTCGGGCATGGCCAGCCACGCCCCATCTGGCGACCAACTGGCATAAAAATGGCGCGGCAAGGCAGAATCCCCGTCCAGCCGCGTATGGAAGACGCGCGACTCGTGGGTATCGTAAATGGTGAGGTTTACGGCCGTTTCGTCTGGATTGGCATAGGTGATGAACAGGAAACGGCCGTCTGGCGAAAAACGATATCCCTCAACCTGCGCATTGCGCCAGTTTTCCAGCAACACATACCCAACCACCGTTTCCATTTCGTAATCGTAAAAATAAAGATGGCCCGATGTCTGCCCATTGGCCTGGCCTCGCACCAGCAAGGCCAGAACAGACGGACTGTTAGGCAACGGCTGCACAAACTGAAAAGAAAAACGGGCAGGCCTGTCCCCAGGGGGCGGCTCATCTGCCAGCAAAGAGAGATTGGTCAGCAAAACACGCGGGCCGCTCAGTGTCACATCCGAGAGCACAAGCTGCTGTAGCCCATTTTGGTACTGCGTCAGGTAACCAAACCGCGTCTCGTCCAACCAAAAGACAGAAGCGCCAAAACCTGGAGAATTGATCGCCGTAGCCGTTGGCTCAGTCCGCAGCAGCATCATGCCGTCACTCATCCCTTCTGTCCACCACGGGTCAATGATGGACAGGGTGATGAGCTGCTCCGCGCTGGGCGACCAGGTTGGATAGCCACCCACTGGATTCGCGCCGCAGCCAGAGCCCGCCTGGCACGCGTCCACATCCGTCACGACAAAAAAGTTGCCGTTGGCATAATCACGCGTAATCGTCCAAAGCAGATAACGGCCGTTTCCCAGCACCATCGTCGGCACAGCCAGCGGCGGTCTGGACGTCACCCCCTCCACCACTGACCAATCCACATCCACCCGCTCTGTGCCGTTAAAAAGCAAATAGGTTTCCGGCTGGCCGGTGGCACTTTCTTGCGCCATCACCGCCAGACCATCTCCACCGGGCAAGCCTATAAAATGTCGCAGCTCATCATATGGCAACGACTCCAGCAACAGCGGCTCGGTTAGCGAGTCATCAAAATAGTACATCCCCTGCGTGGCCAGCAACGGATTCTGGCAAAGCAGCAGCAAGCCATCCTCCGGCTCTGGCAGCACCCTGGGCGAAGCTTGCCAGCGAGAAATATAGTTGCGAAAAGCATCGCTGAATATGGCCTCGGTCCAGGTTAAGCCAGACACACCATTCAACCAATCAATGAATCTTTCCTCTTTGGATAAAACCAATGCTTTGGCAATATCGGCCGTTCCCAAATTCAGTTCGCTTAACAAAAAATCAACCAAAATATAGGGGAGTGGGTTATTATCAAATTCTAGGGAAGCTGCTGGGAAAGGATTATTCCAGAAAAGAGAAAGCTCAAAAGTCCTGAAGCCAGGGCTGTAATAATCATCTGAGAACAAAACGGCCGTATCCGCCAAAGGCCAATTACCAATCCCTAACTCATAAAGCTGTCGCTCAAGAATGGCCCGGTACATCGCTAGGTTGTTCTCCAAGTTCCAACCGACCAATTCATTGATGGCAATCGTTAGCACACTGGAGGCGTAACCCCGAAAAATTGCCCCGTAGCCCGTCTCATCCAGCGGCATCCCAACAAGCGTCGGCGTAGGCAAAACAATAATGTCATCGCCCCGCCAAATGGTCCTTGAGAAATCCGCCGCCCCACTCGTCGGGAAAAACAGGGTAGTCGTCTGCCGCAGACTGTTGGGCTTTGATGAAAAGTCAATCCGCACGCGCGCGTCTGGCGGGCATTCATACCCTTCGGTGTTACACACCTGCACCAGCTTCGCCTCCAAATCGGCCGCCAGTCGCTGCACAATCGCCTCGTCCCGAGCAGGGTAATCCACGCTGAGCAGTTGCCCCTCCACTGTTTGCGTCTCACCCCAAAATTCTGGTTCTGGCGGCGCGTACAGCCAGCGGTCTGCGCCGAGGCGGTACACATCGGTGCGGGCTAGCTGCACCGTTTGTGTGAGGCCGTTGCCAATGTCCAGGCCGTAATTTTGCACGGTGGTCAGTTCGGCGGCGGTGAGTTCGGGGGAGAATGTTTGGCTAATAACGGCCGTTTCGGCCACCTGCGGCATCCATTCCAGCCCAAACCCGGAGCGGTCAAACAGCAAACCGGCATTCAGCAAATCACGCTGCGCCTGCGACCATTCATCATCCCGGCCGGAGATCAAACTGCCAAACAGGTTTTCGTCTCTGCTTTGGGCGGCGCGCTGCAAGACGGCATAGCTGGCCAGTAGATCCGCTTCCACATTTTCGGTGGCGGTTTCTACGCGCTGATTGAGTTGGCGGTATGCGAGAAAAACGGCCGTACCCACCAACACCACACCCAGCAGCAGCCACCACGACCAGCGCCGCCGCGCTCGTTTTGGGGGTTCGGGAGGGGCAACGTCCTCATCCCAACGGCTATCTTCCTCTGTCTGCCACTCAAATGACATGGTTCTTATCGTAGGAAAAATCTAAATTCAATCAAATCCCAGGCAAATCTCGGCAGAGTTAACAGTCGATTCACAATAACTCACTAAAGAAATTACTCGCCACCGATTATCAACCTTTCTTAGAGTCATATCATCAATTGTAACGGTATAAAATTCATCTGGACATTCACGGCCAATCACGTAGCTGCGCGTGATTTCATTTTCTGTGTACCCACCGCTAATGCTCCAGATTCCCAAATCCAAGTCCGAGGGTGCCTTGCAATCTTGTGAAATGGCATTGTGTTTATTGGGCCACGACTCCAATGCGGACCAGATTTCAGGTGAAGAATACCTTTTTGCAGAATCAATCTCGTTGTAGATCAACGCCTCCGCAAAAGTGCTACCGACTGCAAAATCTGATGTGGGTATTGTGAATACGACGGCTAACCAGATAATCAGGGCGACAAAAAGGGCAAGGATGACAAGGGTAGCTATCTTTTTTCTTTTCATTCGCCATTAGTGTACAGATAATCGTAAACGACAAAGCCCACGAAAATACGCTCAATGTAAAGGCGCGTCTCTGGGAAATTGACAACTTCCACAAACAGATCCAAATCACCACCAGCCTGATCGTACCAGCGAGCGGCGTTGCCGGGGCCGCCATTGTAGGCAGCTAAAGCCGCATGCGCGTAGTCGTCAAAATTTCTAAGCTGCTGGCTCAGATAAAACGCACCAAAATTTAGCCCCACGTATGGTTTGTACAAATCTTCATTCACAAAATTGGGCCAGCTGAGCAAGTTGGCGATGTAAGCGCCGGTGTCAGGGATGACCTGGCTGAGTCCCTGCGCGGCGGCGCCAGAACGGGCAAAGCTCTCGAACAGACTTTCCTGCCGCACCAGGCTAAACTGCAAGCGCGGATCGTAGCCATAACGCTCTGCCAGCGGCACAACAAGATCGGCGTAATAGGTGGGATAGGCCAACTGCCCGATGAATTTGGGCGCTTCAAACACCGTCTGGCCCGACAAGTTCAGCACGCTCACCGCCGCCAAAATCGAGGAGCGGTAAAGGCCAATCTCGCGGAAGTAGAGCGCCAACTGATAGCTGAGCAGCGCATCATCCGCTACGGCCGTTCGCAAATTCTCAAACTCCGCTTTGGCCGCCTCAAACAGGCCCGCGTCCCACAACTTTTGGCCGATGATGAACCGCTGGTCGCTGGTTAAACTGGCGTCGAACTGATTTACGGCCGTATCCTCCCCCAGCAACAGCCAATCCCGCAGCCACACTTCGGCTTCCTGCTGCAACGCCTCTTGCTCGAAGGGCGTCGGTGGGAAGAAACGCGCGTCGCTGGCAAATGGCTCCTGCTCCACTGCCATATCTTCCGCCCGCAGCCAGTAATAATCGAGCCGCCGATTGGTGCGCAGCAGCTGCGCTACGTCTGCCGTTACTTCGTCAGGATCGGGTGCAGCAACAGCCGTTGCCACCGGCGTTTCATCAGCAGCAGGCGTCACATCGGGGTCAGGCGTGGCGGTGGGTGCTGGCGTGTATTCCGGCAAGGTGCGCTGCAACCAAACCATCCCCGCACCACCGTACTCCGTTTGCGGGTAACTTTGGATGAGCTGATGCCAGGCAGAAACGGCCGTTAGCTCATCCCCCGCTTGCTCTGCCAGCCAGCCAGCCAGGAACAGCCCTTCCGCCGCATCTTCAAACGTAGGATAGTCTGTGCCCAGCTGCGTGTAGAGGGAAACGGCCGTGGCCACATCCCCCAAATCTTCCGCCAACCCCGCGGCACGCCACGCCGCCACGGGCGCTTCGGCACCATCGGGGAACAACGCCAGGTAATCGAGATAAAGCTGCAACGCCGCGTTAGCGTCACCAGCGCGGCTGGCCAGATTCGCCTGCTCAAACAGGCCAGAGGCCGGTGCCAAACCGGCGTAGGTGGTTAAGGCGGCAGCCGCTTCAGCTGGATTGCCTAACGCTTCATAGCTCCAGGCGATGTACAGATGGGCGTCAGCGGGATACTCATCGGGGCGGATGGCGATGGCCCGCTCAAAGGCCGCAATGGCGGGTTGGTACGATTGGGCATTGAAGTTGACGAGGCCGCGCTGGTACTCATCCACAATCACGCCCGCGTCCACCAACTGCACCAAACCAAGATAACTTTCATAGGCGCGAGGGTATTGGGTGATGCCGATGCGGAAACGGCCGTATGCCGACTCCGTATCTTCCATGGCCAGATAAGCCATGCCCGCCAAATAGTTCATTTGCCCTTTGGTAAATTCGGTAAAGGCGAGATCGCGAACGGCGTCGTATTGGGTGATGGCTTCCTGGAAACGGCCGTTTTCCACATAAAACTGGGCCAGGGTCTGCCGGTTGGCAATCTCTTTCAATCGCTGAGCCGGAGCGGCAACGGCCGCTTCGTAAGCCGCCACCACCGTAGAGATTTCGCCGTTGGCCGCATAAACGTCGGCCAGCATTGGCTCCACGTACGCCGCCATGTCGGGATTTTGCCCCAGGTAAAATTGGTAAGCGGCAATGGCGCTCGCGCCATCCCCCACCGTGGCGTGCAGTTGGCCTAGACGCAAATAGACATCGGTTGGCACGGAATCGGGGAATTGGGCTTCTAAATCTTCAAACGCGGCGATGGCTTCGGGGAAACGGCCGTCTCCCTGATAGGCAACCCCCAAATGGTACAGCAAAAACATCTGCTGCGAGGCCGTGTAGTTTTCCTGGATTTGCTTGGCCGACTCCAGATTGGCCACGGCGGCGGCATAATCCCCATTGTGCAGTTGCGTTTCCGCCAGCGTCAGCCTCATTTGCGGCGCGGGGGATGGCGTGAGTGAAGGCAACGGGGTGACGGTGGGTAGGGGCGTAACAGTGGGGATGAGAACGGCCGTTTCGCTCTCGTCAGTTGTTGCGTTGTCGGCGGCTGGTGTTGGCGGGGGCAGCGTGGGCAAGCCAGACGCCAATGTGGGAGTAGGTTGTAAGGCGCTGTCAGCGGTGGCAGATTGTAAAGTCGCGCCGCTTGTTGGTGATTCCGCCGCCTCGCCGCAAGCCATCAGCAGCATCAGTCCAGCCACAACAAAGCAAACAAACCACAATCGCCGCATACACATCTCCCCTAACAAATAGCCAATCGTAAAAATAGTTAACAATCAGGTGTTACGCTGTTGTCCGAAAGATTGGACCAATTTTAGTCGAGGGTCATTTGCAAAATTTGCCCGAAAATTGGTCCAATCTGCATGAATCCTGACTGTAAAAAGTGAAAAGCAAGCAATGAAAGTCTACCTACTTTTCACCCATTTTTCGCCAGTTATCACTTTTTACTCATTCGTTTTGCGCTTTTTCCTGCGCTTCCCGTTCTTCAATTTCTTCCATTGCCTCTTCTACGGCTTCTTCGATTGCTTCCTCATCCAGCACCTTGCGGGTCATCAAATCCCAACCCAGATAAAGCAGCGAAAATTGGAGGAAGCCTAACCAGGCAAAAACGAGCTGCAATGCTAGCTTGATATTGCCCGACTGAGCCTGAACGGTGGCGCGCGTCTCGGTGAGTGTGCCATTGATCTGCTGCACAATGCCCACGTATTGCCCCAAAAGCGGATCCACTTCGGCAACACGGCCGTTTATCACCGCCAAATCATCCGAAACCGCATAAATATTTTCAGAGACCGAACCCAAATTCTCGTTAGCCGCCGTCAGGCTGGGCTCCAACTCGCGCAGTCGGTCAGGGAAGCCATCCAGACTGGTACCCAAACCAGCCACCGTCTCATCAAAAGGCACGGTGGGCGCATAATTAACGCCTAGATCGTAATTGAGCTGAAACCCTAAAATATCTTCCTCAATCTTAAAATCATTTAGCGTTAGGAGCGTACTGTCAATCACACCAGCAACTTCCGCCACAGCGGGAATTGCGTCCTGCACTGACTCGATGCTGTTCGGGGCATCTTCCCCGGCAATTTGAGCCACCTCATCCAGCAACGGCTGCGTATCGGCGATGGTTTTGGCCAGGGAATCGGCCGTTTCTTCCACCGTCACCAAACTGGCATTCACATCGTTAATGGTACCGCGGGCCAAATCCAGGGTATCTTCTACGGTGGCCAGGCTGTCTCCCGTCAAACCCAGCGTGTCATCAAGAATCTTCACCACAGCATCCACCGCGCGGCCACTGTACACAATACCGCCAATGCTCAGCAGCACCCCAATCAAACCAATGAGCAACAACACTAAACCTGAGATTCTACGAAACATCTCCCTCTTCCTCCTTACTGCCTTTAGAATGTAAAAAGCAAAAAGTACCAGGCGAAAAGTGGTGAATCTTTTTACTTTTCACTTGGCACTCCTCACAAAAAATTACTCAGCAAGGCTCCCTTGTTTATCCCGCCGCCCGGTTAACAGCTCCCAGCCCAGGTAAAGCGGCGCAATCTGGGTCAGCGCCAGCCACACCATCGCCAGGGTGATGCCATTTTTCAGGCGCGCCGTCTCATCCCCAATTTGGGCCCGCATCTGCCGAGTGCTGTCGTTGATGTCAGTCACCAGCACCTGGTACTCATCCAAAATGGGGTCGAACTCGTTGATACGGCCGTTTACCGTTTGCAAATCATCCGCCAGCGTCCGAATATCCTGGCTCACCGTTTCCAGATTGTCGTTGGTCACCGTGATATAGGCTTCCATCGCCCGCAGGCTCTCGGGAATCCCTTCCAACCCCTGGCCCAACGCCTGCACCGACTGGTCAAAAGGAATTTCTGGCTCGTAATCAATGCCCAAATCATATTGAATATTGAAGCCAAAAATCTCTTCATCAATACGAAAACTATTCAGCGTCACCAGCGTACGATCAATCACGCCAGCCACCTGCTCCAGACTGGGGAAGGCATCCTGTACCGTTTCCAGACTGTCAGGCACCTGATCCGTGGCCACGGTAGAAATTTGTTCCAGCAACGGCCGTGTATCCTCCACCGTCGTAGCCAAATTATTCGCCGTAGTGCCCGTTGTCGTCACCACCGTGTTGATATCTGCGATGCTGCTTTTGGCCAGCACCAACGTCTCCGACACCGTGTCTAAACTATCAGAGGTAAGGGTTAACGTTTGTTCAAAGTTGGTGCCGACACGATCCACCAGCTGGTGTCCCATCTGCGCCCCAAAAATAGCTATACCAATCCCGCCAATGCCGATTAACAGCATCAACAGGCCTAAAATTCGCCGAAACATACTTTTCTCCCGTGGACAAGTGAACAGTGAAAAGCAAAACGAGTGCTCTTTTCACTTTTGGCTGCTTACTTCCTTACATTACGCAATCGAATGGGCTGCTGTCAGGGTTGGTAAACTGTCCCGACCAGCCCCTCGTATTTTAATGCAGTGAGCGCATTTGTCACAGAATCGCGGCTGATCGCCCCACTTTCGGCTTCGCCCTCGGCCATCGCCAGGAAGAGCAGCTGCATCGCATCGTAAGTTGCAGCCGCGTAAGGGCCAGCCGTCTCGTCAAAGGGGGTTACATTGTTGTAAGCAGTTTGAAATTCAGCGGGCAGCAGAATGGGATCATGCGGGGTAAAGGGAGGATCACCCAGTGGCAGCAGGGGTAAATTGGCTTCGGCGTAGACGGGTTGGGCAACGGCCGTTGTCTCCCCTAGCCCATGCCCAATCACCGCTACCACAGCTGGATCGATGGTGAGAGAAACGGCCGTTTCCTCTGCTAACGTTGCATCACCCCCATCATCCAGCGCCACCAGCGCCACGCGGTAGCCGCCAATGCCGCCAGCCTGATTGATCTCGCGCACCGCCAGCCGCGCCGCATAAATCGCATCGTAGCCCAGCTCCCGCTGCGCCCCCTCAAACGGCGCCACCAACCCAATTTTGACGACGGGCTGCACGCTGGCGCAGCTTGCGAGGAGAAGAGTGAGCAGTAATCCGTAAACGGTGAACGGTAATCGGTAATCGGTAATCGGTGAACGAAAAAACCGCTTACGGATAACCGATAACCGACCACCGGCATCAGCGGCAGCGCTGGACATTGGCCAAATGCTCCTCGTAAGTGACGCTGAATGCATGGCTGCCAGCAACGGCCGCTTGGCAGTCGGCCACAAAAAAGATGAACTCCGTTTGGGTGGGGAACGCCACCGCTTCCAGCGAGGATAAGCTGGGATTGGCAATCGGTCCAGGTGGCAAACCGGTGTAAACGTAAGTGTTGTACGGCGAATCTAGCGCCAAATCATCCAGCCACAACGGCGATTTCCACCAGCTGTCCGTCTCCGGCTGGTAGCCCAGCGGATACTGCACCGTGGGGTCGGCCTCCAGCTTAATGCCCTGCGCCAACCGATTGTAGAAGACGCCGGCGATAATCGGCCGTTCGCTGGCCACCACCGCCTCTCGCTCCACAATCGCCGCCAAAGTCACCGCCTGATGGATGGTCAGCCCCTGCGTTTGGTAGCCCTGCCGCATTTCGGCCGTGACGCGGCGGTCAAACGTACGCAGCATCAAATCCACCAGGTAAACCGCATCGGCATCCAGCGGCACGCGGTACGTGTCGGGGAAAAGAAAGCCCTCCAGCGTGGCGGTGGCGGGCAAACCGACCAAAAACGTATAGGGCGTCAGGTCAAACGCTGCCTGCCGCTGCACGATGGCCAAAAACTGGTTGGCGTCAATATTGGCAGTGGGATTATCGGTCAGATAGTCAGCCATCTGCTCCAGCCGCCACCCCTCCACAAACCGCAGCGTCTCCTCGCGCACCACCGACTTGGTAAGAGCCGCAGCTATTTCGGGGATGGTTTGCTGTGGATCGACGATGTATTCGCCCGCCTCCAGTTGGGCGTCCAGGCCGTTGTAGCGCAGGTAATTGAGGAACAGTTCGGTATCGTTGAGCAAGCCAGCAGCGGCTAAACTCGCAGCAATCGCATCGGCCGATTCGCCAGGCGCGATCGTAAATGGGGCGGGCATGAACCCGTTGCCAGCGGGCTGCGCCAGCTCATCAGCATGGGCCGCCAGGTAGGTTTGCAGATAAATATCGCGTGGTTCGAGGGAACGGCCGTCCCCGCCCAAACTACCCCCACGCCACTGAAAGTAAAACAACAATCCCGCCGATAAACAGGCCGTCAGCACCAGCAACAGCAGCACCGACCGCGCTACACAGCCCATTCTGCGCCGCTGGCGACTTTGGGGTGGTTCTTGGTAAGGATCTTTGCGGCGCTGTGGCCGACTTTTTTGCGTATCTATAACTCACCTCTGTGAGAGGTAATTGAGTAATTAAGTAATTGGGGTAATTACGAACCCAAATTACCGAATTACCAATTACCCAATTACATTTTTATGGGCATCCAAATAGCTCTGCAAAATAAAGGCGGCAGCCACCGCATCCACCTGCTGACGGGCTTTTTTGCCCCGCTTGCCGCGCTGCCGCAGGCTGTCCTCGGCCTGGACGGTAGTGTAGCTTTCATCCCAAAATTCAATGGGCACAGCGCACTGCTGGCCAAACTCGGCGATATACTCTCGAATCCAAACGGCCGTATCACTGTCACCACCCTCGCTCGTCGTCGGTAAGCCAACCACCAGCAGCGTTATCTTCTGCTCGCTCACGATTTGCTGGTAGCGAGCAAAATCTTCCTCACGTGATTTTCGTTTTACCACACCGTAGGATTGAGCAATCGTACGCGTGGGGTCGCTAATCGCCACGCCAATGCGCTTACTGCCCAAATCCAGCGCCATCACCCGACCAGGAAAACGGCCGTTCATCAGCCCAATTCTCCCAGCGCGTGCAGCGCATAAAACAGGGCACTTTGCTGCACAGAATCCACAATCTCACCCGCAAACAGCATCCGTTTCACTTCGGCGAGCGGCAGCTTAATCAGCTCCATTTCTTCGGTGGGGTCCCAGGCAGTTACGGCCGTTTCCACACAGCCCGTCGCCAAAAAATAATAGGCATGACAGGCAAATCGGGCTGGATCCGGCGCACCGCTGCCAATGGGCACGATGGCCGCATAGCTATAGCCCGTTTCTTCTAGCAGCTCACGCTTGGCCGTTTCCATTGTCGATTCACCGGCGTCGATGATGCCGCCGGGCGTTTCCAGCAGCGTCTGGCCCAGTCCGTGCCGGTAAATACGCAGCATGAGCACCTCACCTTCGGGTGTAATGGGCACCACATTCACATAGCTGCGGCTCTCGACAATGTAGTACGCATCCACAAGACGGCCGTTGCCCATCTCACACGTATCTGCCCGCACCGCAATCCACTCATTTTGCAGCAAATATTCCGAATTTAGCACTTTCCAATCTAGTTGATGCATAGTTCTCTTTTTTGCCACAGAGGGCGTTTATTGACTTGCCGATTTGCCTACGATTTGCAGATAAAGTGGGCAAGTGTGCAGGTTTGCAAGTATTCAGGTGAACAACTTGCCACTTGTCACTTGCAAACTTGTACACTCATTTACGGCTCAATCTCCGTTTGAATGCGCGTCGTCAAATAAGGCACGCGGTTAAACCAAAGCGGCCAGATGTCCAGCGTGGGCACGGCGCGGAGGGGGAGATTTTGGTACAGGTACGCTGCGGCCGTTTCTGGAGATTGTCCGGTAACGGCCGTAATTGGTCCATCCAGCGCCAAATTGGCCGCCACAGTTCCCTCGCCAATCATCGAAAACGTCACCCGACCCGACTCATCCACCGCCACTACATTGCCGCTGTTAAAGCGAATGCTGTCCGGCACCAGCGTAAAACCGCCCGGTACGGCTTGCCCCAGCGAATCAAAGGCCAAACCAGAAGCAATTGTTGTGTCAACGGCCGTTCCCTGCAATTCGGCCCGCAGCACCAAAGTCAACTCTGCTGTCTGCTCACCCACATCGTGCGAAAATGTCTCATCCAAAATCGTCACAACGCGCACAGTGTCCTTTGATATAAATTCGCGCTCCGTTAGCTGCGCTTCCATGTTGGCCAGGGCCACTGCCTGCAAAAATTGCAGCGCCTGCGCCCGCAGCCGCTCCTGATCTTCAATGGAGACAGCGGCCGTTTCCCGCACTACGCCACCTGTCATCTCTTCTAGATTGCGCACTTCTACCTGCAAATCCAGCGGTCCCTGCACCCGGTTCACCAAATTGGCTGCCACATTGCCCTGCGGCCCCGGCTCCTCGGCGATGACCTCCACTTCGGCCGTGCTGCCCACTGCTTCGGCCAGCACAACCTCTTCCAGCGTCTGAAAAGTAATGTTGCTCCCATCCGATGTGCCAACACGGGTGCCAGCGGGAATGGTTACCGCCTGGGGCAGTTGATTGGCAAACAACACCGTGCCCCGCGCCGGCGCATCTGGCAGTTCAATCGAACCGGTTGTGGCTACACTCGTTTGCCATGATTCAGTTGCGGTCAGCAGCCGTGCCGGGACGGTGTTCAGCGCGTAATCCACCGTCTCCACAGCCGGATCGGCAATAACGGCTCGTTCAACCTGCACGGTTTCCGTTTCGGGTTGCAAAATAATGGTGGCGCCGGGCACGGCGTAGGTGAAAGCCACGTACAAAATGGCCAGCGTCAGACAAAACAGGGCGATGGCCAGATAGCGCACCAGCCACAATCGCAAGGTGGATATTGGCGCAAGGCGGCGGTTCATTTCCTGGCGATCGGCGGCATCAAGGGTGGGATACGGCCGTTCCTGAAAAAACTCCTCCCATTCGCCAACGCCAACCGTCGGCAGCCCCACCCGCTCAGAGCGTTTGCGACCGCGCCACCAGCCTCGGCGGCTCGTCTCGGCTATTTCTACAGAAGGAAAAACCGGCAGCCCAATGGCCTGCGCCTGCCGCGTGATGGGAACATCGGGCGTCACCAACCCCACATCCAGCCGCTGCCGGTCGGCAAAACGGCGCAGGCGCACCAAATCCAATCCCTCGCGCAGCACACCGCCATCCTCCGGCAGCACCAGCAGCGCCTGCTGCTCGCCTGCCCAAGTCAGCCGGTCACAAATGGAGATGATGTCATCGGAATCGTCAAGGTGGATTATTTGCATGGAGGAGAATTGGAGAATTGGAGATTGGAGATTGAGCCTGTTTTTAATCTCTAATCTCCAATCTCTAATCTCATGTTACTTAAGCGCTGCTTCAATCAAACTCGGCACCAACGCCAGCGCCTCGGGCAGTTTGGACGCATCCTTGCCGCCCGCCTGGGCCATGTCGGGGCGACCGCCGCCGCCGCCGCCAACCACTTTGGCCACGTCGCGCACGATGTCGCCTGCTTTGATGCCGCGCGGGATCAAATCTTTGGTGACTGCCACGATGAAGATCGGTTTGCCGCCGTTGACTGTGGCCAGTACGGCCGTTCCCGACCCCACATTGTCCCGGAACCGATCAGCCATCTGACGCAAGCCATCCATATCCACGCCGTCAACCTGGGCGGTGAGCAATTTCACGCCCGCCACTTCCTGCGTCTGAGCCAGGATGGCATCAAACTGGAATGCCGCCAGCTTTTGCTGCATCTGCTCGATCCGCTTTTGCGCCGCCTTCTGCTCCACTTGCAGGGACTCAACGCGGGATTCCAACTCGGAAATGGGCACGTTCAGGTGACCCGCCAGCCGATCCAGCAAATTCAGCCGCTCGGCGATGAGCTGCCGCGCTGCCCGACCCGTCACCGCTTCCACACGGCGCACGCCTGCCGAAACGGCCCCTTCGCTGGTAAAGCGGAACAGGCCAATATCGTTGGTCTCGGAAACGTGCAGACCGCCGCAAAGCTCGAAGCTGTACGGCCGTTCGCCCTCATAGCCAATCTGCACCGTGCGCACAATCTCGCCGTACTTTTCGCCAAAAAGGGCCATCGCCCCCTGGCCAATCGCTTCTTTCTGGCCCATGTACTCAATTTCTACGGGATAATTTGCCAGAATTGCGCCGTTAATTTTCTCTTCAATTTCAGCCAGCGTGTTGTTGTCCACGCCGTGGTCGTGGGTGAAGTCGAAGCGCAGCCGGTCCGGCGCGACGAGCGAACCCGCCTGGGTGACGTGCGTGCCCAGCCGGTCGCGCAGTTCCTGGTGCAAAATGTGCGTCGCGGTGTGGTTGCGGCGAATGTCGCTGCGGCGCGTATCGTCCACTTGCAGACGGACAGGTTGGTTCAGGCTAAATTCGCCCTGCGTCACTTCGCCCACCAGCACGACCAGGCCGTTGAGCGGCTTGCGCGTGTCGTCCACGCGGAAAGTCGCACCGCTGTCTAGCCCCACAACCTGGCCCTTGTCGCTGACCTCACCACCGGACTCGACGTAGAAGTTGGAAACGGCCGTTACCATCTCCACTTTATCGCCTACTTTCACCGACTCAACCAGTTCGCCCTCTTTGATGAGGCCTACAATTTCCGACTCGGTTTCGGAGCCCATGTACGGGTCGTATTCCACGCCATCTTCGAGTTGGCCGGTGTTTTGGAGATTGGTGAGGAGACGGCCGTAAACGCCCGTATCGCCGCTGTATTCGCCAAACGCGCCTTTGCCGCTGGCAATCGCATGCGCCTCACGCGCCTCGGTATACCCTTTCTCATCGACAGTGAAGCCATGTTCCTGCACCACGTCGCGGGTAATTTCCAGCGGCAGGCCATGCGTGGCGTACAAATCAAACGCTACCTCGCCGGAGATTTCTTTCTCGCCTTTCTCGTTCAGCTCGGCCATGACGTGATGCAATTGCACCAGCGCCGATTCCAGCGTGCGGGCAAATTTCTTCTCTTCTTGCTTCAGGGTACGCAGCACATGCTCCTCGCGCAGCTTGAGTTCCGGGTATGCGTCACCCATCTGCTGGATGTACACCTTGGCAATTTCACCTAAAAATGGACCGGTGAAGCCAATGCTGTAGCCAAAACGGACCGCCCGCCGGATGATCATACGCAGCACGTAGCCTGCGCCGGTGCTGCCGGGGCGCACGCCATCGGCAATCAAAAAGGTCGCCGCACGGCCATGGTCGGCAATCACGCGGTAACCAACGAGGTGCTCCTGGCGCTGCTCATCGCTGTCGCCCAGCAGTTCTTGCACGCGGTCCAGCGCGCCACTAAACAGGTCGGTGTCGTAGTTGTTGTCTTTGTGCTGCATGATCTGCACCATGCGCTCCAGCCCAAGCCCGGTATCTACCGAGGGCTTGGGTAGCGAGGTCAGGCTGCCATCTTTTTCTCGGTTGAACTGCATGAAGACGAGGTTCCAGAATTCCAGGAACTCTTCGTCATCGTCGGCGTTAAGTCGGCTGGGATCGCAGGTTTCCATGTCACCGGCGTAGTAAAACATCTCAGAATTGGGGCCGCAGGGACCGGTTTCGCCCATCTCCCAGAAGTTGTCTTTTTTGCCAAAGCGCAGGATTTTTTCAGCGGGCAGGTAGCGCTGCCACAGCTCAAACGATTCGTCGTCGTCGGTGTAAATTGTGGCCCAAAGGCGCTCTTCTTCCAGCTCCAAAACGCCCGTCACAAACTGCCAGGCAAAGTCGATTGCCTCTTTTTTGAAGTAATCGCCAAAAGAGAAGTTGCCCATCATCTCAAAAAAAGTGTGGTGGCGCGGCGACGGGCCAACGTTTTCTAAATCGTTGTGCTTACCCTGGACGCGCATCACTTTTTGGGCGGTGGCGGCACGGGTATACGGCCGTTTCTCACGTCCCAAAAACACATCGACAAACTGGTTCATCCCGGCGTTGGTAAACAGCAGGGTCGGATTGTCATGCTGCGGCAGCGGCGCACTGGCAACCACTTCATGCTGCTGCTCGTTGAAATAATCTAAAAATGCTTTGCGAATTTCATTACTGGTTGTGGGTCTCATGTCTTCTCCATTTTCGGTAATCCGTAATCCGTAATCGGTTGTCGGTAATCCGTTATCGGTGATTCACTCACCGCCTACCGATTACCGTTTACCGTTCACCGATTACTGAACACCGGAATTTTACCGTAGCAACAAAAAACCGCCAGACTGCACTTTCGGTGCTTGCAGTCTGGCGGCTAAGGTGCTGCGCTTAAATTGTGGTGAAAACTCAGGCAGCAGCAATTGCCAGACTGGCGGTCTGGGCGGCGGCTGCGGCGGCGCTAACGCGGGTGCGGGTAGGCACGTGAGTGTTCACAAAATCGTTCATGGGGAAGATGGTAACAAATCAGTCATCGAGTGTCAACGACAAAATCATTGAACCACGAGGGGTAACAAGGATCACGCTTTCGTTTTCTTCGTACCACCCGGCCAGCTGGGCATCGGCAATTTGCATGCTGATTACGGCCGTTTCAAACCCCTCATCAAATTGATAGAACATCACGCCGGAACCAAACATGCCTTCCGTTTCGGCGATGAGCTGGTTGTGGGTTGAGGAGTAGAGCATGGTTAACGGCCGTCCATTATCCAACAACACGCCATCGCCACTGGTAGGTACAATTGTTTCGCTGCCGTCTGCCGCGACGATGGTGAAAGGCGCGTCGGCATAAAGCAGATAGCCGGAATCACCCAGCCAGAGCGGCGCATCGCCAATCCAGCCGCTGTTGGCATAGACGCCGCTGGCAATGGCCGGATTGCCGAAATCATTAACAACATCGGTGACGAACAAATTGTTGTCGCGCAGGTAGGCAATTTGGCTGCCATCCGGCGACCAGGAAAAATAAGGATCTATATCTTCTACCAGCACCGTGCGGTTTTCAGCGCCGCGAATGAGCACCAGATCAAAGCCCTGCCCGCTGTGAACCGCAGCGGCCACCGACGGTGGCCCATCAAACATCACCTGCGGCGTAATGGCGGCGCGGCCCACCTGCTCCGCCCAAACCGCATCTTCGCCCGTGGCAAAGTTATACAGATGCAAGTCCGTCACAGATTGCTCATCGGCCGTTGGTTGCCAAAAATAGCTGCCGTAGGCTAACCAACCCGCATCGTAATCAAAAAAGATTTCCACCTCTACCGGCATGGGTTGCGAGGTAACTTCTCCAGCTTCCATCATGAGGACAGGCTGGCCAAAATTGCCTGTGGCGTAGGGCAACCAGACCATCGCGGGCACGTCTGCCGCAACGGGGGCCTCTGTAGCAAGCGCGGGGGGCGGCACAATCGTTGGCCGGCGCGTTGGCATCTGTGGTGTGGGCGGCACAACGGTCGGTGGACGTGTGTCTGTTGGCTGAGCCGGTACGGCCGTTGGCGAAGGCACCACTTCAACAGCCGCGTTTTCGGTGGTGGGCGCAATTGTAGAGGTAGGCACGGGTGTAACGGCCGTTTCATCCCCACAGGCTGCTAACAACACAACCAAAATCAAGCAGCACAACTTTTTCATATCACCTCCTGGGGGCTGAAGCCCCAGGCTAATTACGAAATCAACAAATAGCTTTAGGCCACAACTAAAAGAGCAAATTCAGGAATGTTTCGTTATCCAGTGGGCCAAAGTAAGGCTCTAAATCCGTATCAGCCAGCGCCTTCTCGATGACTTCCCGATCATAACGCAAGCCCGTAAGCCGCATTTCTAAACTAGCGACATCCTGTACACCACTAAAATCGCCATAGATTTTGATGGCCTGAATGCGCCCCTGGTCAACCTCAATGCGGGCGTCAAGCGTACCCACCGGTAGTTTTTCACTTTTTTGGATGTTGGAGGCGGGCGAACGGCCGTAATTCCAATCCCACGTCATATACCGCTGGGTGGCAATCTCCTGAATCTGCTCCCAATCTGAATCGGTTAGCGGATACACCGGAATCTTTCCCTCGCCGAAAATGCCCACCAACAGCGCCTGCCGCAGCTGATCGATGTTCATGTCCTCAGGCAAATGCTCCCGAATATTGGTCACAAACGAGCGCACCGACTGCACCGCCTTCGACTCAATTTTGGCCTGCCGTGGATTGATGGCCCGCAGCATATTTTCTAAATTGGTGTCAAACAAAATGGTGCCATGGCTAAACATGCGTCCCATTGAAGCATACTGCGCGTTGCCCGATATTTTTTTGCCATCGACAAAAAGGTCGCTTTTGCCCTGCAAAGCGGCGTCTACCCCCAGGCTCTGCAAAACGTCTACCACCGGGCGCGTAAATTTGTCAAAGTTATGCAAATCCTGCTTGCCGTGGGTGATAAAGCTAAAGTTGAGGTTGCCGAGATCATGATACACGGCACCGCCGCCAGACAAACGGCGCACCACCTGAATCTTGTTCTGGCGCACAAAATCGGGATCGATTTCCTCCACACTGTTCTGATTGCGCCCGATGATGACCGACGGCGCATTGATGTAAAACAGCAGCAGCGGCTCCACCAACCGCACATTGCGCAACAAGTGCTCTTCAATGGCTAAGTTCAAACGCGGGTCCGTGGTTTCCTGATTATCGACAAACAGCATATTGTCTACCCCTCTAAAGTTTTTTGCGCAAGGCGCTCTGATTTTAGCCAGTACAGCGTATTTTCGCTATTTTCACGCGGTGAAACGGCCGTTGGGATGTATTCCCTATTGTTGGTGTACTGCCCCTTTTGTAAGCTAAATTCGTTGAACCTTTATCTAAAATATGCATCGATCTAAGCAAAAGCGGGAGAATTTTTTTGAGAGCAACGAGTCCATTTCTCCCGCTTTTACTTGGGCAAACTACGGAAAATTGCTCTATGCTTTTCATGAAATTCCTAAGGTTTGCTTACACCACACCACATAAAAAGTAGCGTAATGTTTTATTAAACCAATGGCTAGATTATTAATTGTAGATGATGATCCATTTGTAACGGAATCTTTAAGAGTCGGTCTGGGGGATCATGGACACCAGGTTTTTGCCGGACACAACGGTCGCGAAGGGGTACAGTTAGTCGAAGAGTTAACGCCAGATTTGGTGATCATTGATATGACCATGCCTGTTATGGACGGACTGGAAGCCACAGAACAGATTCGCCGGCAATCGAAGGTTCCCATCATCATGCTCACGGCCATAACAGATGAAGAAGATGTCATTTGCGCTCTGGAAAAGGGCGTGGATGAATATCTGGGAAAACCGTTTCGCCTGAATGAGTTGGCCGCTCGGATACAAGCACTCATTCGCCGTTACCATTGGGAAAAGTCTGAAATTGAAAGCGAAGTGGCGCAGATTAAGCAGCGCCTCATTGGCATGCTCACGCACGAGATGCGCACGCCCATCGCCACCATTCTCAACACCCTGGAAATTGTGTTTGCCTCGGCTGAAGAAGCGAATTTTCAATCCCAACTGCGCTTCCTGGAACACGTACAGCACCACACCCACATTCTCAACAGTCTGGTTGAGGATCTGCTCATGCTGGCGCAAATTGATGAGGGGCTGAAAATTTTGAGACGGCCGTTTTCCCTGCATGCTGAACTCGAACGCCTCATTGATAAAAAACGGGTCGATTTAGTGGCCCAAGACCTCATCGTCTACAACAACATTCCCCTAGAGCTTAAAATAAATGGAGATAGGCACAAACTGCGCCATCTTTTTTACCATCTGCTCGACAACGCCGTAAAATTTAGCCGACCTGGCCAAGAAATTCATATTTGGGCCAGACAAAACGAATTTGGTGAAGTGGAGCTTGGGTTCGTGGATCAGGGTGTTGGCATTGCACCCCGCAACCAGGCGCTGATTTTTGAGCGCTTTTTCCAAATTGAGCAAGGGGACAACCGGACGTACGGCGGATTAGGTGTTGGCTTATCCATTGCCAAAGCCGTGGCCGAAGCGCACAACGGCCGTATTCACGTAGAAAGTTCCCCTGACGCGGGCAGCAAATTTATTGTCACCCTGGCCAACGCCGAAGCAGACTGGATCGTCTAATCGTCTGAGCTTTCTTCGGTAGAAACGGCCGTTGGCGTCATTTCTACCGTTGGCGAAGGCTCTAGCGTCGGCGTTGGCGTTTTGTACGCTTCTGTCACCAACGCCACCGTCGTTAGCTCACCCTCAACCACCTGCACCGGCTGACGATATTCCACACCCTGCAATTTCACATACAAGGTATATTCACCCGGTAGCACATCGGCAAAAACAAAATTTTCGGCCAACAGCTCATCCGGATTGATCAAATTTTGCGGATCGCCCTGGTAGCTGAAGGTGTTAATAAACTCTGGGTCATCCTCGGAGCTAATCAGCGTCACGACCACACCCTGCCACGGCCGTCCCTGCGGATCAATCAGTCGGCCTGCCACCACACCCCGCGTCGGGCCGGGATCAATCCACAACATCGGGTTGCGCGTGGAGCTGAACTCATTGGTGCCTACACGAATCTCCAAATGCAGATGCGGCACCGTTGCCGCCCCGCCAACGCCCACTTCGGCCACGGGTTCGCCCTGCGACACGTGCTGCCCAACTTCGGCGCTCAATCCCAGAACATGACCGTACAGCACATAGATTGGCTGCCCCTGCCAGGTTTGATCCAGCTCGATCACCACCAAATGGCCATACCAATCACAACGCCAGCCGTACAACTCCGAATCATCCGCCTGGGAAACCACGACAGTGCCGTCCGCCACAGCCAGAACCGGCATGCCTAGCTCACCGGCAATGTCGATGCCATTGTGCAACAAGTAACGGCCGTCTCCATCAGACCCATACGGAAATGTTTTGTTGATAATAGTGCGTCCGCCACCGGGCACCGGCTTCACAAAGTCAAAATGGGCCAGCGGATCGCCCACGGGCACAGGCCACGGATCAGACGCCAAAAAGTAGCGCGTGTAATCTGGCCGCTGCGGTGCCGGGTTGGGACATTGCCGATTGACGGGAACGGCCGTTGGCGTCAGCGTCGCGATTGGGGTGGCCGTAGCCGTGCTGGTTTGCGTTGGCGGGGGTGTCAGCGTTGGTGGCACGGTTGCCGTTGCCGAGGGCGTCCAGGTCATCGTTGGTGAAGGAATTGCTGTTGAACTTGGTACAAGCGTAGGCAATGGCTCGGTAGCCACTGCGGCAAAAGCAATAGGCTCACTGTCTAACTCAGATACGGCCGTTTGCTGGCAGCCACTCCCCAAAATAATCAGCATGGCGCTGACGAAAAGTATCAATAATGTTGAATGCTTCATAAATGCTCCACCGTTTTTCGATGAGGTATTGTCGCTGAGGGAGAAACGGCCGTCAAATGAGACAATTCTCACCACGCATTGACATGCAGCATCATAAGCTGTACAAAGTCCAGGGTAATCACCTACACCGAATCGGCATTCCAAAATCACAACGGAGGATTTATGGCAGCTATCACCATCTTTGAAGCGCTCGGAGGGTCTACAGGTGTGCAACAACTCGCCCGCGCCTGGCATGAACAAGTTCTGGCCGACCCGATTGTCGCCCATGCGTTCAGTCACGGCTTCCACCCACAGCATACGGAGCGGCTTGCCGCTTACTGGGGTGAGGCATGGGGCGGTCCGCCAAGCTATACCAGCCAATACGGCAATGAATCGTCAGTTGTTCGGATGCACAGCGGCAACGGCCCTCATGAAGAGATGGATCGTCGGGCGATCGCCTGTTTTGACCAGGCGATGGATGACGTTGGCCTCACCGACCCTTCGCTTCGACGCGTGCTGCATGACTACTTTGCCTGGACCACAACCAACACCATGGCTGCATACTCACACAGTGCAGATGATGTGCCAGAGGATTTGCGCATCCCGCAGTGGTCTTGGGATGGTTTGCAACCATAATCGCAATGGGATTCGACTCTTGCCAGCAACGGCCGTTTCCCACTATAATCTCCCCAACAACTAAATACGCCATCATCTCCGGGAAGAGTAGTTGGCAACGATGTTGACAGAAAAGCAGGAACCATCAGGCTGAAAGTTCCCACAACAAGCGCCCAACGAAAGTCACCCGGATAGATTACCGAAGAAATTGACAGTAATCAGTAAACGGTGAACAGTAATCGGTTTTTACTGATTACGGATTACCGACCACCGATTACCGAAAAAAGTAGACCGGTACGGGTAAGCCCGTTACAGCGCAATCCTGATGTTAGTCGGGATAAAGTGTGCGGCACAACTTGTGCTGCGAAAAGAGGTGGTACCGCGGAATCAAGCCCATTTCGTCCTCAACGGATGATTTGGGCTTTTTGATTTTGGAGATTAGAGAATTAGAGATTGGAGATTAACTGCTAAGCACAGAAAATCTCCAATCTCCAGTCTCCAATCTCCCAATTTCCGGAGGTTTTTCATGTCTTTACCAAAACGGTACAACCCAAAAACGGCCGAACCTGCCCTGCAAACCCAATGGCAGGCAGACGGCACCTATCATTTTGATCCCAACTCAGCTGCCCCCGTGTTCAGCATCGACACGCCCCCGCCGTCGGTGTCTGGCCATTTACATTTGGGGCACGTGTACTCCTACAGCCAGACCGACTTCATTGCCCGGTTTTTCAGGATGAACGGCCGTAACCTGTTCTATCCGATGGGCTTCGACGACAACGGCCTACCCACCGAAAAGCTGGTAGAGCGGCTGGAAGGCGTGCGCGCGCCAGAAATTGGCCGTCAGGCATTCATCGATCTTTGCCTCAAGGTAAGCGAAGAAACCGAGGGCAAATACCGCGACCTATGGCAGCGGCTGGGGCTGTCGATCGACTGGCGCTACACCTACCGCACCATCGACGACAACTCACGGAGGCTGGCGCAATGGTCGTTCCTCGATTTGCACCGCAAAGGATTGGCCTACCGCCAAAAATCCCCCGCTATCTGGTGCCCAGAATGCCAAACCGCCATCGCCCAGGCCGAGCTGAACGATCTGGAACGTGAAAGCACCTTCTACACCCTGGCCTTCAAGTTGGAAGATGGCTCTACACTGCCCATCGCCACCACGCGCCCTGAACTGCTGCCTGCTTGCGTAGCCGTGTTTGTGCACCCGGAAGACGGCCGTTTCACACCCCATCTCGGCCAACTAATCACCACACCGTACACAAACAAACAGGTGCCCCTACTGGCCGATCCCGCCGCCGAACCAGACAAAGGCACCGGCGCAGTGATGTGCTGCACCTTTGGCGACAACGCGGACGTGACCTGGTGGCGCACCCACAACTTGCCCTTGATTGAAGCGATTGGTGGAGACGGCCGTCTCACTCCCGCCGCTGGTCCCGATCTCGCCGGGCACACTACCAGCGCAGCCCGCCAAATCATCATCGGCAAGCTGCGCGAAGCCGGCGAACTGCTCGGTGAAGAAAAAATCAGCCAACACGTACGCACCCACGAGCGCTGCGACGCGCCCGTAGAGTACCGCGTGGTATCCCAATGGTTCATCCGTTTGCTAGATTTCAAAGAGGAATTGCTGGCCCAAGGCGAAAAAATCAACTGGCAGCCTGCCCACATGAAACTACGCTACCGCCAATGGGTAGAAAATCTGGCCTGGGATTGGTGCATCTCACGGCAGCGCTTTTTTGGCGTTCCCTTCCCCGTGTGGACCTGCGCCAATTGCGGCAAAACCATTTTGGCCGATGAGGCCGATTTGCCGATTGATCCGCTGGCAGATCAGCCATCCCAATCTTGTCCAAACTGCCAATCCACTGAGTTCATCCCCGAGGCAGACGTGATGGACACCTGGGCCACCTCGTCTCTGTCGCCGCAGATTGTGGGCCAATGGGCTTTCTCCGAAAGCTTGTACAACAAAGCACTTTACGAGCAAACCTATCCGTTCTCGCTGCGGCCACAGGCACACGAGATTATTCGCACCTGGGCGTTTTACACCATCGCCAAGTCGTGGCTGCATTTTGGCACGCTGCCTTTTGAATCGGTGGCCATTTCCGGCTGGGGATTGGCTCCAGCAGGCGAAGGCAAAATCAGCAAGAGCAAAAAGAGCAGCGTAACCGGCCCGATGGAAATGATTGAGCAATATTCGGCCGACGCGGTGCGCTACTGGGCTGCCAGCACGGGGCTAGGCAAAGATGCCATCATCAGCGAGGAAAAAATCCAGGCCGGGGCGAAGTTGGTAACCAAGCTGTGGAATGTGGCGCGGTTTTGCCAACGGTTTTTGGAGAATTGGAGATTAGAGATTGGAGATTTAACGGCTCAACCAATCTCCAATCTCCAATCTCCGATCTCCTTCACTTTGGCGGATCGGTGGTTGTTGGCCCACACGCAACAGCTCATCGAGCGCGCCACAAAGCTGTACGCGCAGTATGATTACGCCACGGCAAAGAGCGAAATTGAGCAGTTTTTCTGGCAAATTTTGGCAGATAACTATCTGGAGATGGCCAAGCTGCGGCTGTACGAAGGCGGTGAATCCAGCGAAGGGGCGCGTTACGCTCTGTATCATGCGTTACTAACCACGCTTAAACTGCTGGCTCCCATTCTGCCGTTCATCACGGAGCAAATTTATCAGGGCATGTTCGCCGAAAGCGATGGTTCAGATTCGATTCATACTTCGGTGTGGCCATTGGGAGATGAAGCTTGGTGGGATGAAACGGCCGTTACGCACGGTAACGAACTTGTGGAGATTGCAACGGCCGTTCGTCGCTACAAAAGTGAGCAAAACCTATCGCTAGGTGCCGAACTGGCTCGCCTGCACTTGCGCACCAACGATGCCGCCCTCGCCACCCACCTGCAAACCGCCCTCACCGATCTCACCAGCATCACCCGGGCAAAAGAGATTGTGTTGGATGGAGAAATGGAGAATGTGGAGGTGGGGAACGGCCGTTGGCAGCTCAGCATTCAGGCGGAAGAAGCGTAATTGAGTAACTGGTAATTGGGTAATTACGAATTACCAGTTACCCAATTACCTAAAGATTCGGAATCACATCCACCCACAAACCAAATACACCAATCGCCATCAGCAATGCACCGGAAACGCGGGTGAGCAGCTTGTAATTTTGCCCCAACCAGCGGGTAAATTTGCGCTGGAACGGCATGGCGATGAACGGCAGCAGCACCAGCGGCCAGCCAAAGCCAATGCCAAAAAACAAAAAGTAGCTCAGGCTGCTAGACAAATTCGCCACGCTGCCCGCCCCCAGCAAAAAGGCGCTTACGATCAGCGGACCGGTGCAGGGCAACGTCATCGGGCCGAGCATGAGGCCGTACACGTAAGCACCAGCGTATGGATTGCTCAGCAAAGGCGTCTGGGAAACCGCCAGCCGATTGAACGGATTGCGCCCCGTCAGCATCAGCAGCCCAAGGAAAATCACCACGGCGTAGATGATGGGCAGCACCACGGTGAGAACGCTGCCAAAGCTTTGTTGCAGCAGGTACAAAATCAGCCCAACCAGGAGCATCATGCTGAGCACACCGCCCAAAACCAGCAGCCCTAACCATTTGGTGGCAGTCTGGGCACGTTCGTTTTGAGCGTTGCCCGCCAGGTACGCTATCAGGCCAGGGTACAGCGGCAAAATACAAACATTGGTGAGAATGGCGCTGTTGCCCAGCACAAACGCCTCGAGTAATTGACTCATTTTGGAAAACCTTTTCGTAGCCGCGGTTTCTTACCGCGCCAAAAACGCGGACTGGAATCCGCGACTACTGGTTATTACCCCGGAAACTCCAAGTTTCCGGGGTAATAGGGGATTGTTGATTTTAGGAAGCGGCTTCGATGCTTTGCAGCAGCTCTTCGGGGCCTTCAAAACCGGTGGTCAGGTCAGTCGTGGACCCATCAGGCCGGATAATGAAGTGGGGCGTTGACGGTGGATTGGTAACGGTTTGGCCAAAGGTATCCGCCAGGGAAATGAGCATTTCCGGGGTAGCCACAGCAAAGGTCCAGTCGAAGCCAGTTTCATCTGTATAGTTGACCAGGTCGCCGTTGCCAATGGTAGTTTCCACGCTGATACTGACAAAAACCACGTCTGGATTATCGGCAAGCTGGGTACGTGCTTCGGCCACATTACCCAATTGGCGGCGGCAGTTGGTACACCAGGTAGCCATCGGCTCCACAAAGACGGTTTTGCCCGCAAAATCGGCCAGGGTGAACGTTTCGCCGGTGCGCACGTCGGTAAGTTCGATGGTCATCCAGGCGGGCAAGTCGCTCATTGCCATCTCTTCATCCATCATCTCGTCGTCCATGGCTTCGGCGTCTTCCATCGTTTCTTCCAGTTCCGCCATGCCTTCTTCGTGGTCAGACATCGCCATGTCCTCATCCATAGATTCGTCTTCCATCATTTCGTCGTCCATGGACTCATCCATCATCTCTTCCTCGTCCATGCTTTCGTCCATCATCTCATCATCCATGGATTCGTCAGATTCATCCATCATTTCTTCGGATGTGGTTCCGTCTGAAGTGCTGGGTTCAACGGCCGTTTCCGAACCGCCACATGCCACCAACAGTAAAGCCAAGACAAGCAATAAATACAGTTTCACATTCTTCATTGGATTGTTTCTCCTCGTAATCATTATTGAATTAAACGTTGGCAAGCAGCCAACAACAGGGAAGATAGCGGCGAAGGATTACGGCCGTATTCCCAAATGATTACAAATTACTTACGGAGAAATTCTGGGGATTCACCGCGGAGCACACGGAGAGCACGGAGAAAAACTCTGCGCCCTCCGCGTTCTCCGCGGTGAAAACTTAAATTCGCTCTAGAATGAGCCAGGTGAAGGCAAAATTGTGTCGTTCGTCGGCGGGGTGATGCTCGCGAAACGCTTCGCGCCAGGCAGACCATTCAATTTCGGGAAAATAGGCATCGCCATCCAGCTCTGCCTCGATGAGCGTAAGGTAAATGCGGTTGGTTTGCAGCAGCAGTTGCGCATACAAATTCGCCCCGCCACCGATGATAATTTCTTCCACATCACCCGCCGCCACCAGCGCCTCTTCAACCGAGTGCACGACGATGGCTCCGGGCGCTTCATAGCTGCGGTCGCGCGTCAGGACGATGTTGTGCCGCCCCTTGAGCGGCCGAAATTTGGCGGGAATGGATTCATAAGTCTTGCGCCCCATGATGATTGGCTTGCCCATCGTCTGCTGCACAAACCACTGCATATCATCCGGCAAGCGCCAAGGCAGCCCATTGTCCGCCCCAATCAGGCAATTTTTGTCCATTGCTACAACCATCGCCAATGTTTGTTTAGAGCTACTTGAGACCACAGGGTTATTCATTTATTCAGTCTCATCCCGGCCAACAAGCGCATCAAGGAGCTGTCCGATTTCGTCTAGGCTGCTGAGCAATTTCTCAAACAATTCCAGCGCATCCTCTGGCATCCCATTGGGGTCTTTAGCTCCCAGTTCCAACAATTTAGCATATGCTTTGGCAAAATTCAGAGATCTCAAAGTCTCATGGCGAAAAGATTGTACCCGTTCTTCAAGTGGCCCTTTATGCAAATTCTTCAGAAAGTGCTGAAACTCATTCATAAATATCAATCCTCGTAGCCGCGGTTTCTTACCGCGTTTCCGGTAGGTAAGGTGGGCGTCGCCCAGCGTGTGGACAAATCGCCTGGTTCATAGCTCAACACCTGGGCCATCATCATTGTCAGCAGGGCGTAGGAGGCGATGTTGAAGGGCACGCCGAGGAAAATGTCGGCGCTGCGCTGGTAGAGCTGGCAAGAGAGCTTGTTCTCGGCCACGTAAAATTGGAAGAGGAGGTGGCAGGGTGGCAGGGCCATCTGCTCAATTTCGGCCACGTTCCAGGCAGAAACGATGTGGCGGCGCGAATCGGGCTTGTGCTGGAGGCTGTGCAGCACCTGCGTGATTTGGTCGATGGAACGGCCGTTTCCCCCATCCCATGAGCGCCATTGAGAACCATAAACCGGCCCCAACTCGCCGTTTTCGTCGGCCCACTCATCCCAAATGGTCACTTTGTTATCGTTTAGGTAGCGGATGTTGGTGTCGCCCCGCAAAAACCAGAGCAGTTCATGAATAATCGAGCGAAAGTGCAGCTTTTTGGTGGTGACGGCTGGAAAGCCATGGGCCAAATCAAAGCGCATCTGGTAGCCAAAGACGCTAATCGTACCCGTTCCGGTGCGATCTTCCTTGCGCACGCCGTTGTCCAACACATGCTGCATCAAATCCAAATATTGCTTCATCCTGCCTCCATTTTTCTTTTCACCGCAGAGAGCGCGGAGGACGCAGAGAAAAATCTGTGTAATCTGCGCAATCTGTGGATGGTTTCTGAGGCGGGAGTATAGCACAGGGGGAACGGCCGTTCCGTAAATCTCCCGTTTAGAAAAAGGTTGCGATATTTTGCTTTTGTCGCGTACAATGCGCCTGATTTGCAAACGCCCTGCCCAATGTGGACTTGCCGATGACACCACCCGAAACGATCAACCAGAGAAAGTTGCGCCAGGCGCTTGTTGAAGCGTTCAACGAAAGCGAACTGCAAACCCTCTGCTTTGACCTGAAACTTGACTACGAAGCCCTGCCTCCCGGCAGCAAGCTGGACAAAGCCCGCGAATTAGTTGCGCTTTGTTTGCGGGAACAGCGCATCGCCGAACTAATCTCGCTATGCGAATCCGTGCGGCCTAAAATTGATTGGCGCGGCATGATGGCAACGGCCGTTTCCGACCAATCCCCCCCGTTCATGGGACTCAAATATTTTGACGCCGCTGACGCCAACCTCTTTTTTGGCCGCGAAACGCTCACCGCCGAACTGACCGAGCATCTGCAAACCAGCAACTTTTTGGCTGTCGTTGGCGCATCGGGCAGCGGCAAATCGTCGCTGGTGCGTGCCGGATTAGTGCCCGCGCTGCAAAAAACGCAGCCTGGCCTCAAGGTCCATGTCTTCACCCCCACCGATCATCCGTTAGAAGCGCTGGCCACCGCGCTGACGCGCCACACCGATTCTATTGGCGTGACGGCCAAATTCATCGACGCGATGGCCGACGACGCCCGCAGTCTGCATCTGGCAGCACGCCGACTGGTGCAAGAAAATGAAGAACTGCTGCTGGTCATCGACCAGTTTGAAGAGCTGTTCACCCTGTGCCGATCCGAAAAAGAGCGACAGGCGTTTGTGGAGAATTTGGTAACGGCCGTTTCCAATCCTGATGGCACCCCCAGCAACCGACCCACCCGCGCCGTCATCGCCCTGCGTGCTGACTTCTACCACCACTGCGCCCAGTACGACGCCTTGCGCCGCGTGCTGGAAACGCAGCAGCGCTACATCGGCGCGATGAGCCCCACCGAACTGCGCCGGGCCATCGAGCAGCCCGCCCAGCAAAACGGCCTCACCTTCGAAGATGGCCTGGTCGATTTGCTCCTACGCGACGCAGGGGCCAGCGGCGACCAACCGCCCGAACCTGGCGCACTCCCCCTGCTCTCCCACGCTCTGCTGGAAACATGGCGGCGGCGCGAGGGCAACACGCTCACCTTCAGTGGCTACACCGATGCCGGCGGCGTGCAGGGAGCCATCGCCAAAACGGCCGAATCCGTCTTCAGCCAAAAACTCACGCCTGCGCAGCAAACGATTGCCCGCAGCATCTTTTTGCGGCTCACGGAGTTGGGCGAAGGCACCCAAGACACCCGTCGCCGGGCCCAGATTAGCGAGCTGCTGCCCGCCAGCGACGCCGCCGATGAGACGCAAACTGTGCTCAACCTGCTCTCAGCCGCCCGATTGGTGACGACAGATGAAGACACCGCCGAAGTGACCCATGAAGCGCTCATCCGCGAATGGCCCACGCTGCGCCGCTGGCTCGATGAGAACCGGGACGGCTTGCGCCTGCACCGTCACCTCACCGAATCGGCACAGGAATGGCAGCAGCTCAACCGGGACCCCGGCGAACTGTATCGCGGTACTCGGCTAGAGCAGTCCCAAGAGTGGGCCACACAGAGCGATGCTGAACTAAATGATTTAGAGCGGGAATTTTTAACCGCCAGCATTGCCATGGAAAATCAACAAATGCGTCGAACACGGCTTGTCCGTCTGACCAGTGTCGCTGCATCACTGCTAATTTTGTTTGGACTTAGCATTGCCGCCATCGTTTTCAACCTTCAAGCCACTGAAAACGCACTTTTATCCGATACTTTAAGTACTCAATTCCTTTTAGAGGCACAGGCCCGGGCTACAGCCGAAGCAGCACAATCCACTTCAGAAGCAAATGCGGCAACGGCCGTAGCCGCCCAGGCCACCTCAGACCAAAACGCACTTAATGCAGAAAACAACGCGGCCACCGTCATCGCCATTGAGGCGACGGAGGTGGTCAGAGCGGTTGCCGCAACGACAACCGCCGACGCCGCACAGCAAATTGATGCAGATGGCGATGGTCTAACATTAGCCGAGGAGCTCACCTACAAAACAGACCCGGCACGACCAGACAGCGATTTTGATGATTTATTGGATGGCGATGAAATCGAAGCCGGAACGAATCCTTTGGATATTGACACCGATTTTGATGGCTTATTGGATGGGGAAGATAATGATCCGCTACGGTCGTATATCTCCGCGGTTGACCCTGTGACAGGTGAAACGATTGCCGTCAGTCTAGAGCAAGTTATCGTTCTGGATGATATATTCCTTAACGACAGCGATAGGCTGCCGCTGTACGGCGTCTCCATGTCGCCCGATAACACAAGAATCGCGGCAGGCAGCTACGCTAACGGAGCAAATACATTCATTTACCTTTGGGGCCTAGATGGCACAATGTTGGAACCATACGATACCGGGTCGGAAGCAACTGTTTGGGACACAGCTTTTTCAACCAATCAAGTTTTTGCTGCATTTGGTCCAGGTGTACAAACATATTCATTAACTGGTCGAAATGAATCGTGGGAAACAGCGCCAGGCTCAGTCTATGGCAATAACCTCTATAGTGTAGCCATCTCGCCTGATGGTACCTTTCTTCTGATTGGTGGGCAGGCTGTCTGGGAATTCAAACAAATTATTGGTGGCGAAGCACGCACAATTGATCGGCAATCGCAGAATGAAGACACAAATGTGCAAAATTTTGTCTCCTATTTTTCTTACAACGGCCGTTTCTTTGGCCGCGTCCGTGACGATGGGTCAGTATTTCTAGGGGAAACGTTTGAACGCAGCTTTGCACGGCCGTTCAACAAAAGCGCCGCAGGTGCCTACGACATGGGGATTACGTCGGATGGGAATATTTTGCTGGTGGGGTATGAAAACGGCCGTGTTGAACTCTATGACTACAGCGAACGCAGTGGTGGCCCACCGCTCATTTACGGACTGGATGCCCACCCCAGCAATGCTCATGCCGTCTTCTCACCTGATGACACAATCCTGGCCACCAGCAGCCCAGACGATGGCATCGTGCGTTTGTGGCGCGTGGAAGATGGCGAACTCCTGCTGGAATTAGATGCCGAGGCTGATGGCGTCACCTCGCTGATTTTCTCGCAGGATGGCCATTACCTGCTTTTTGGCACGACGGCTGGCGAAATTCACGTGTACGGCATGCCAGAAGTTGAGCGATAACTCACTATTTTCCCGGAAACTTGGAGTTTCCGGGAAAATGCTACCTCGGTGTGATAAAATCAAAGTATGAGTGAATTACCAGAAAGATTAGCAGAAATTGTTGAAGATTTTAGCCTGTGCGTTGGCCAGGAGAAGTTGGAGTACCTGCTGGAGTTTGCCGAGAAGCTGCCGCCAGTGCCCGACACGATCGACACCAGCGAAACCGCAGGCGATCCAGTGCACGAATGCATGTCGCCCGTGGTGATCTATCCGGAATGGCAAGATGGCAAAATCTTTTTCCACTTTGACATCCCGGAAGAAGCCCCCACAGTGCGAGGCTACGCCTCTTTGCTGCAAGAGGGTATTGGCTGGACAACGCCAGAGGATCTTGAAAAAATCCCCCTGGAGTTTTACCTGGGCATGGGTTTGCAGCAGGTGCTTACCGGGCAGCGCTTGAATGGCGTTACGGCCGTTTTGGCCCATATGAAAGCGCTCAGTAAACAGTAACTAGTAAGTCAGTAAGTTACCGACCCGTCTGCTGCTCAATTGAGATCGCGCCGGACCCACCGTCTAAAATAATCAGGATAGCGTTGTCGCCGTCGGCATCATAATTTGGGGTTTCCCACACGCCATCCTCGTCATCCCCTGAAATGCGTTCAAAACGGTCGCCTAAAGAAACGCGACCCGAGCCACTGTCTAACTCGACTCTTGCTGCCATATTGGGCGGCAAGAACAGATCCATTGCACCTGAACCGCCATCAATTTCGATCTCGTGACGGCCGTCTTGCGGCAGTGTCATTACCACCTTACCCGAACCACCATCCAGACGCATATCGTAATCCCCACCCGGGAGTTGAACATTCGTGGCCCCAGAACCCACATCAACCAGCAAATCCGAGAGCAGCAGGCTGCCTAACGCTAAATCGGTCTGGCCAGAACCAATGTCTACTGTCAAATCCAGTGGCACCGTCCGGCTGAGGCCAATCTGCCAGGGTGGCTGGTTGCCGCTTACCACCCAACTGCCAAACCACCAACCGGACTGGCTCTCACCCAAAGAAACAACGGCCTCAGATCCCTGCATACGTTCGCGGAAATCGAGATCACCGGCAATGTTCAGCGTACCCTCCAATACATTTTCACCACCGTCCAGCCCGGTGACATCAGCACCTAATGCGCCTAAATCCAGAGAAACAACGGCCGTTTCCACATCCGTCGCACTCACAGAGACAGTTTCCTGACGGTATTCAACGGCCGTTTGCCAATTCAAACTAGAGAAAAAGGGTAGCTCCACACCAAACAGCAGCACCGCCCCAAACACGCCCAACGCAATCAAACTCACAATGCCGCTCAGAAAGGTACCAAACGGCCGTCTCACCTGCCGCACGATGATATTCAAACCTAAAAAGATAAGCAGCAGCGGCCACAACTGAAATGCCAACGCCCAATTCAGGTCCGAGACATAGCCCAAATTACGCAGCAAAAAGTAAACACCCAACCCAATCAAAAATATCGGCCCAAATAAGGAACGGCCGTTTTTATGTTGTCGGCTTTCGTATAAATCATCCATTCGCAAGACCTCCAATTGACAAAACTCAGGCGTTTTTACGCCATCTATCACCTAATACGCAGCAGGAGAACGGCCGTTGCACCGTTTTGACAACTCCCCCTATTTCCAATAAAATCACCACGTTCCCTGCTGTTCCGCTATCCATTATTCACCAAAAACATTTGGGGCGAAACAGTAAACCAAATCAAGAAAGGACCCCCTCACTTGATTTCCCCAATCAGGTGACGGTAAGCAAACCATCATTGAGACGCATTAAGCACAAACGACCGCATCCCCCCATACGTATCCCAATAAAGTTCTCGTCGCCTGCTTTAAAATTTCTATAAATGATACCAATTCCAAGAGGTTTTTAACGAATGAAAGAGTACAAGACTGGACAAATCCGCAACATTGCCCTTATCTCCCACAACGGGGCAGGTAAAACAACCCTCGTAGAGCGCATGCTCTTCAACACCGGGGTCACCACCCGCATGGGAGACGTACAAAGCGGCACAGCCGCTATGGATTTTGAAGAAGAAGAAATCAACCGCAGCAGTTCCATCGCCACAGCCCTGGCCCCCATCGAGTGGAAAGATACCAAAGTTAATGTGATGGATACGCCCGGTTATGCTGACTTCATCGGTGAAGTGAACGCCGCATTAGCCGTGTCCGAAGGGGCGGTCGTCCTGGTTGAGGCCGTCGCCGGCGTCGAAGTTGGCACCGAAATTGTCTGGGCTGAAGCCGAAAAGCGCAATCTGCCGCGCGTCGTTGTTATCAACAAAATGGATCGGGAAAACGTACGCGCCGCCCGCGCCTACCAAAGCGTCCTGGATAATCTCAACGGCAATTTCATTCCGCTCCAGCTGCCCATCGGTGAAGGCCCCAGCTTCGCAGGTGTGGTCGATTTGCTCTCAATGGAAGCCCGCCTTGGTGAAAGCGACGAGCGCGGCCCCATTCCGGATGAGCTGGTTGACGCAGCCGAAGAAGCCCATCTGGCCATCGTTGAAGCCGCTGCCGAAGGCGATGATGCCTTAATGGAAAAATATTTTGAAAACGACGGCCTGCCGGACGAAGACATCATTCGCGGTTTGCGACTGGCTATGAAGCAAGGGTCCGTCATTCCCGTTATTTACAGCGCCCCACAGGCCAATGTGGCCATCGTGCCTTTAATGAACGCGCTGGTTCGCCTCTTCCCGGCCCCCAACGAAACCGGGGGATTCACCGCCACCAACGCCGCTGGTGAAGGCGTCACTTACAAAGTAGATGATAGTTCGCCACTGGCTGCCTTTATATTTAAGACACGCGAAGATCCATACGGCCGTATGAGCTACATTCGCGTCTACGGCGGCATTCTGGAATCCGACAGCCGCGTTTGGGATGCCAAGAGCGATAGCGAAGTCCGCGTTGGTCCCCTGCAAATTTTGACCGGCAAGGAACAAAACGGCATCGCTAAACTGCACAGCGGCGACATCGGTGCCGTCGTTAAATTGGGTGACGCTCACACCAACGACACCCTCTGTGACAAAGGCAACAAGCTGGAAATGGCGCCCATTGAACAGCCCAATCCAATTGCTCAGGTCGCGATTCATCCCGTCTCCCAATCCGATGTGGCCAAGCTCAGCCAGGCACTCACCCGCCTCGTCACTGAAGACCCCACGCTGGAATGGCATACAGAAACAGCTACCCACGAAACGATTCTCTCCGGCATGGGTAATACTCATCTAGACATCGCTGTCAAAAAAGCAGAATCCAAATTTGGCGTGCATTTCAGCACGACCGTACCCAAGGTACCCTACCGCGAGACGATTACCAAAACCAACTCTGCCGAATACACGCACAAAAAGCAGTCTGGTGGCGCTGGTCAGTACGCTCGCGTCTTTCTGCGCGTAGAGTCCCTAGATGACGATGCCGAATTCGAATTCGGTTCCGAGATTTTTGGTGGGTCCATCTCTGCTCCATTTGTAGCCGCCACCGAAAAAGGGTGCCGTCAGGCCTTGGAATCGGGTCCAGTTGCAGGCTTCCCCGTCGTTGGCGTTAAAGCCATCGTATACGACGGCAAAGAGCATCCCGTAGACTCCAAAGAAATCGCCTTCCAGACGGCTGGGCGTGAAGGGTTCAAGCAAGCAATGCTGGGCGCTGGTCCCGTGCTGTTAGAGCCAATCTATGAAGTCTCCGTAACCGTACCGGCGGACAACATGGGTGATATTTTGGGCGACATGAATACCCGCCGCGCACGCGTGCTGGGCATGGATCAGGAAGGCACCAAAAGCATTGTAAAAGCGGAAGTGCCGCTGGCTGAGATGCAAACCTACACGGCCGACCTGCGTTCGATGACTCAGGGACGTGGCGTGTTTAGCATGAAGTATCTACGTTACGGCCGTGTGCCCGCCCACATGCAAACCGACGTCATTGCCAAAGCCAAAGCAGCAGAGGAAGAAAGCTAGGTTCGGTATTCAGTAAGCAGTAATCAGTAAACAGTGAAAGGGCGACCCGCTAACGAGTCGCCCTTTTTTTGTTTGAGAAATATTTACACAGATTGGACCAATTTCTACCAAGAATAGTCCACACACTTTGCGGTTAAATTGGTCCAATCTCCCACATTTCAATCAAGTGGCAGAAGTCAAAATCAGGTTGTGGAATTGGTCAACGGCCGTTTCCCAGCCCGGTGGAATCACAATCGTTGTATCGTACTGAAACACAATTGCCGGACCGCTAAACTGGTGACCAGGGCGCAACTGTTCACGGTTATAGAGCGTGGTGGAATACGGCCGTTCCTTAAACCAAACTGGCTTCTCCCCCACAATGGCCGCGCTGGCATCTGATTCCCCTAGCGATTCTTGCTGAATTTCGGACGGATCAACGGGGGCAACGGCCGTTACCCGCAACGTCACCACCTCCAACAGTTCATCATCAGGCAAGCGATAACCATACCGCTGCTCATGCGCAGCGTGAAACAGCTCACTTACCGCATGGTCGCCCGCTGCCCAAGGGATTGTCAGCTCATGCGATTGGCCCTTGTAGCGCATATCCAGCCGATAACTGAGCGTGAGCGCCGCTTCGTGGTGCCCCTCTTCGCCCATTTCCGCGATGGCCCGGGCCGCAATGGGTGCCGCTTCCTGCACCAGCCACGCCTCGTCCGCGGCAGACCACGCCTGCACGGTACGCATTAACGTCTGCGAATAATCTTTGGTGGGCGCAGCCACCAGCATGCCGAGCGCCGACAAAACCCCAGGCACCGGCGGCACCAGCACGCGCGGAATTTGCAGATTTTCGGCCATCTCACAGGCGTGCAGCGGTCCGGCCCCGCCAAAAGGCATCAGGGTAAAGCGGCGCGGATCATAACCACGCTCCACCGAAATGCGACGGATGGCGCGCTCCATGTTGGCATTAGCCACCTGAATCACGCCCCAAGCGGCCGTTTCCGCATCGGCTACCTTCATTTCCTGAGCCAAACCAGACAATGCTTCGCGTGCGGCCGTTTCGTCCAACCGCATCGACCCGCCCAAAAAATGATCCGCATCCAGGCGACCCAAAACAAGATTGGCATCGGTGGTGGTCGCTTGTGAGGATGGGGAACGGCCGTAACAAGCTGGCCCCGGAAACGCCCCTGCGCTCTCTGGCCCCACCTGTAGCGCGCCACCCGCATCCACGCTAGCAATGCTGCCGCCCCCTGCCCCCACCGTGTGAATGTCGATAATCGGTAAACGGAGCGGCAACCCTGCAATCTCGCCGCTGGCGGTAGTGGGCAAGCGCCCCGGACAAAGCGCCACGTCGGTACTTGTACCGCCCATGTCGAAGGTGATGATCTCCGGGAAACCCGCTTGCTCCGCGACAAAACGCGCACCCACTACGCCGCCCGCCGGGCCAGACAGCACCGTCCGCGCCGCCTCCGTCCCTGCCATCTCCGCCGAGATAATGCCACCGTTGCTTTGCATCACCGACAGGCGACGTGGCTGCACCCCAGCCGCCAAACGGCGCAAATAGCGCGTCATTAGCGGGGCAACGTAGGCGTTGATCACCGTCGTTGCCGTGCGCTCATATTCGCGATACTCGGGCAAAATGTCAGACGAGAGAGAGATAAACAGGCCGTCACCCGCCTGTTCCTGCAAAAATTCTTGGATTTGCTGCTCGTGCTGTGGCTGCAAAAAGGAGAACAACAGGCAAACCGCCACCGATTCAATCTGCTCGGTTTGCAAGATTTGCCAGATGGCGGGCAGTTCATCCAAATTCAGGGGATGCAGCACCTCGCCACTGGCGGTGACGCGCTCGGACACTTCCAATCGCCACGCCGTAGGCACCAGCGGCGGCGGCTTTTGCGGCACCAGCGCGTAAATATCGGGCCGATTTTGCCGCCCGATGGCCAGCACATCGGCAAAACCTCTGGTGGTGATGAGCGCCGTACGCGCCCCCTTACGCTCCAGCAGGGCGTTGGTGGCCACCGTGCTGCCGTGCACCACAACGGCCGTTTCCGGCACCGCCATCGCTTCCATTCCCGATAAAATTGCTTCCGAAGGGTCATGAGGGGTACTGAGCTGCTTGTGGATTTGGTAACGGCCGTTTGTCCCCAACCAAACAAAATCGGTAAACGTACCACCAGTATCCACACCCAATCGCTGCGTCATATTCTTTCCATCCACAGATTTCGCAGATTACACAGATTTCAGTACAAAAAATCTGCGAAATCTGTGCAATCTGTGGCTAATTTTCTTCTTGGCTTAAATTTAGATACGCAAGCGTCCAGGCGATAGCCACAAAAGCGGCAACACCACCGCGCACCAACCAGACCAACAACGTAACCAACAGCAGCGCCAGCCAGGACGTCGCTTGCAGCGCCATTGTACCGGAGTTGGTCAGCGGCGTCAGCCAGGTGAGCAGCGGGGAAGTGAGCAAATTAAACGCGCCAAGAACCAGCGTTTGCCCGCCCCACAGCATGATGACGAGGACAAACACGTCGCCAAAATTTCGTCGGATGCGCTGCCACGTTTGGCGAACGGCCGTTTTCCCTGCCACCTCATGCACCACCGCCTCTCGAAACGTGAGCAGCCGGTACCATAACGAAACCAGCCCCACCGGCAGCAGCAGCCCGGCCAGGCCAATCAGGCACGTCATCCCCAATCCCGTTGTCCCCAAAATAGTGCCCGCACTGGGCTCGCTGGTGGCAAAACTGGCCAGAACCAGCGCCAAAACAAGCACAACCAACAGCATCAGTAAGGCAATGAGAAACCAGGGGAAAAAGACCAGCAAATCAATCGCTAAAAAGCGGCCCAGCCAGTGGCGCCCCTGCTGAATGGCGCGTCGCAGAGAGGTGGATTGGTTGTGGGAAACGGCCGTAACCGCCCCAATAATTCCCGCTTCCGCCAGCAGCGCCAACAGCCACACCAGCACAAACTGCCCAAACGCAAGCAGCAGCCCCCGTAAAAGGAGCTGCTGCATTTTGACAATCTCACTGCTAAACAGCAATGATTCAATTGTTTGAATGTTGGTCAGCTGGGCAAAATCCAGCGTAAAAAACTGGGCGCCCCACAACCGCCAACCGGTCCCAAACAGACTGCTCAAGCTCATTCCCAGCCCCAACCAGAGCAGGAAGGGGTGCCGCCGCAGCAGCGTCCAGGAGCGCGAGAGCAAATCTGGCGACATCAGCTAGACAGCTTTTTCCAGTCCATCTTTTTGGACAAATTGATGGTAAGCCAACGTCACCGTCGCCGAGCGATAAGCGGTTAGCACAGAATTTACGGCCGCGCCGACCAATCCCAGGCAAATACCACCAAACGCCAGTGACAATACTTCCGTCACGCCAAAATTAATTGCATTGCCCCGAAACGCATCCATAATGAAGGGTCCAGCCGCCAAAAAGGCGAAGGGGATGGTAAAGACCAATGTCACCAAACCGAACAGGAAGCCAATCACCATAAAGGCGATGCCCAGCAGCAAGATGTCGCCAATGTTGTTACGTACCACCTGCCAACCATGCCGGATGCTTTCTACCACGCCTAGCTGCTTCAGCATAAGCCCACGCAGAGCAAATGGCTGAACAATGGCAATGACAATGCCTAACGGAATCAGCAAACAAACCAGTAAGCCAAGGCAGGCAAAGAAGATGCCAAACGTCCTTTCGGCTCCGGCAAAGCTGCCGCCGTCCATAGCAGTGGCAAAAACGGAAGCGCCAGCTCCAGCAAACAGCAAACCAATGAGAATGAACGGTAAATTGAGCAGTAAGCTAACGCCAACCAGGCTCCAAATACGGGCCACGCCAGCCGAGAATGCTTTGCCAAAGGACATTTTCTCGCCCGCCTCAATGCGATCAACGGACTCAATCAGGCCGCCCACAGCCGCTAGCCGAATCAACCAAAACACAATGCCCAAGATAAAGAAGAAGCAGAGCAGTCCAATAATTAAACCGCCGTATTGTCCCCAAAACTGCGTCATTTCCTCTACCGCATCGGCAGGGAAATCGTTGCCGCCGGATACGTTGTAATTAAAATTACTGCCGGAATTGCCTCCGCCACCACCACCCAACGCGGCCAAAAAGCCGAGGATGAATAGATATTTGTTTTGCCAGACAATTTCCCAACCGCGTCGGAAAAGTTTTCCGTAATCCATGATTTTCTCTCCTGTACTAAACAAGAACACAGCGCACGTTACTTCATTGTAACACGCGCTTATCGCCAAAATTTACATGAATCATTACGCAGAATACGGCCGTTTCGTTGCACTATTCCCACTCAATCGTCCCCGGCGGCTTGGAGGTGATATCTAGCACGACGCGGTTCACACCCGCCACCTCATTCACA
Source organism: Ardenticatenaceae bacterium (assembly GCA_020634565.1). Lineage (GTDB taxonomy): Bacteria > Chloroflexota > Anaerolineae > Promineifilales > Promineifilaceae > Leptofilum. Next base: position 72,747 of record JACKBN010000012.1, on the reverse strand, counting down.
ATACGGCGGCTCACCTTGGCCAGCAGATCGTACGGCAACCTGGCCCAATCGGCCGTCATGAAATCCTCGGTGGTGACGGCGCGGAGCGCGATGACTTCCTGGTAAGTACGGCCGTCTCCCATCACCCCCACGCTCTTGACCGGCAGCAGCACCGCAAACGATTGTTGCGTGCCCGCTCGCAGCATTTCCGCCTGCCGCAGCTCTTCCACAAAGATGGCGTCAGCTTGACGCAGCCGCTCCAGACGCTCCCAGGTAATCTCGCCCAGGCAGCGAATCGCCAGCCCCGGCCCCGGAAACGGCTGCCGCCAGATGATGCTGTCTGGCAAGCCCAATGCCGAACCCACCGTGCGAACCTCGTCTTTGAACAGCTCGCGCAGCGGCTCCACCAACTCAAAATCCATGTCATCGGGCAAGCCGCCCACATTGTGATGCGTTTTGATGACGTGGGCATCCTTCTTGCCCTTACCCGCACTTTCAATTACATCTGGGTAGATGGTACCCTGCGCCAAAAAGTCGATCTGGCCCAGCTTGTTGGCCTCTCGCTCAAAAATGCGCACAAACCGTTCGCCAATCAGCCGCCGCTTCTGCTCTGGATCGGTAACGCCCTGCAAAATTTCCAGATACTCTTCGACGGCATTGACGGCAATCAGGTTCATCCCCTGCTCGCGCTGGAACGTTTCGACGACTTGCGCCGCCTCACCCTGCCGCAGCAGGCCATGATCCACAAAAATACAGGTCAGCTGTTCGCCAATTGCTCGGTGAATCAGCGCGGCAGCCACGGCCGAATCTACCCCACCACTGAGGCCAAGGACAACACGGCCGTTTCCCACCTGCTCCTGAATCAAACCCACCTGCTCATCAATAAAGTTCGCCGGATTCCAATCCGCGCCGCAGCCGCAAATGTGGTGCACAAAGTTACTCAGCAGCCGCGCCCCCTGCGTGGTATGCACCACTTCGGGATGAAACTGCACCGCATAATAACCGCGCGACGCATCCGCCGCCGCCGCAAAGGGCGAATTGTCAGAATGGGCCAACGGCCGAAAACCATTCGGCAGCGCTTCCACTTTATCGCCGTGACTCATCCACACCTGGCTTTGGTGTGGCTCTACGCTGGCCACCTGCCAGCCGCGAAACAGCGGATCATCTGGCTGATCGACATGCAAACTTGCCGGGCCATACTCCCGATGCTGGCTGTAACCTACCTGCCCACCTAAACGCCGCGCTAAAAGCTGCATCCCGTAGCATATGCCCAGCACCGGCAAACCGCTCTCAATCACGTAATCCGGCAGCGTCGGTGCGCCCTCATCGTACACGCTGTTTGGCCCACCACTGAGGATAAACCCCTTGGGTTGGTAAGCCAGCACTTCCTCTGCTGGGGTAGACCAGGAAACGAGGCGGCTGTACACATTCGCCTCGCGCACCCGCCGGGCAATCAGCTGGCTGTACTGCGCTCCGTAGTCGAGAATAATTATCGTGTCGTGTGTTTTCATTTTCTCCCTTTAAGAATGCTTATATTTTATGGTGCCGGCTCCGCCACTGGCGGCACTGCATAGGTAATCATTCTGTTGTTTTCCCTGTCAGTCACAATGAGATTCATAGACAAATCCACAGCAATACCATATGGGGAAATACGATTCAAGAGACCCAAACCGGGTAAGGCAATGATCTGCAATGTTTCACCATTCTGATCAAAAACCTCCACCTGCTTAAGCTCGCTATCTGTCACATAGATTCTGTCGTTGGCGTCGATGGCGATCGCCTCGGGCGTGCCAAATCGGGCAGTTGTGCCGGTTCTCCAGCTGAGCAGGAAACGGCCGTTATTATCAAACTTCTGAATATTCTGGTTCTCATAATCAGAAACGTACACATTGCCTTCTGAATCAACCGCAATCCCCGTGGCGTGGTTAAACTGGCCCTCCGCTGCGCCCAGGCTGCCCCATTTGCCTAAAAACACCCCATTGGCATCAAACTTCTGCACAACCGGATTTCGATCATCGGTCACAAAAACGTGGCCCTGAGCATCAACCGCCACGTAAATCGGGCGGATAAACTGACCATCGCCCGTTCCCTGGCTGCCCCAACTCAAAATGAAATTCCCGGCGGCATCAAACTTTTGGATGCGATAGTTCCCCTTATCCACGACATACAGATTGTCCTGCGCATCAACAGCAAGGCCACAAATCGTGCCCTCGTCCTCGTAACAATTAAACTGCCCCTCGGCAGAACCTTCGCCACCCCATTGCTGCAAGAGCGTGCCAGCCGGATCAAACTTTAATACCCGATGATTCCCCGAATCAAATACGTAGACATTGCCGGATGAATCAGCCGCCAGGCCCGTAGGAAGCGCAAAAATATCGTCAGCCACGGCAAAACTGGTCCATGCGTCCGCCACTTCCGATCGATCACAGGCTGTTAGCAAAATGACCAGCAGCAAGAAGCCGCCAATCCTGCAAACTTTTTTGCCGATGCTTTCAGTTTTTCCAGAGTTGGGTCGCATTGTCTTCTCCCCTAACCATTAGGTAGCGAATGCCAAATCAATTGTGCTGCCCGGCGAAAAATTTGAAGCCACATTGTGCCAGGCTTCTTCGCGATCCGCGCCGCCTTCATCGCTAAGAAAAATTTGCTCGCAGTAAGCAGCAATATCTTGAATAATGCGCTCGCAGCGATAGTAAGCCAATATGTCTCGATCGACTTCGGTACGGCCGTATCCTTCGTAAAAGAGGCCCATCTCGCGGGGTGTGTGCCAGATGCCGCCCAGCCCGGCCCCAATAAACATCAGATCGCGCTCTTTAGGCGCCAATATCGGGTCGTCCCAATCTACCAAATACAGCGCCCCATCCTGGCTGATGAGCAGATTCCAGGCGTGAATATCGCTGTGGCAGAGGACGTTGGGGGACGGCCGTTCCTGCACAATCTCGACCAATTGTTCCGTTCGCGCCACCAACCGCGCTACAACATCACGCCTCTCATTTAGAAAAGCTGCCATCTTTTGCGCCACGGGTTCGGTAAACGGCCGTTCCTGAATATCCAGCATGAATTCCTTAACCAGCTCGCGAAATTTAGGCGAGTAAGTTTCTGCGGGAATGGCTGCGGCGAGAGATGAGGTGAGAACGGCCGTATGCACCCGCCGCAATGCCTTGCCAAACTGCCGCCACTGCTCGTCCGTCAACGGCACGTCATAGGCATCATGCCCATCAATGAACGGATAGAGCATCACCTTGTACTCTTCCAAATCAGCCCACAAGGCACCGTTTTTGGTGGGCTGCGGGGGAATGAGTTCTTGAATGCCCTGCGCATGCAAAAAGTGGGGCAACGCCACCGAAGATTCTTTGAAAGGGCCGCTGCGAAGCTTGAGAAAGTACGGTTTTTCATCCTGAGCGATGAGTTGGTAAACGGCCGTATGCCCATCTGCTCCCAACGGCAAAAACGACATCTCGTCCACCTGCAAGCCGAACGCGCCTTGCACACAAGCAACAATCTCTGAATCAGCAATGCCCGGTTTTTCTAGCATGGACTACCCATTTCCCCGGAAACTGTTCTCAAGCGTCAGCGCACATAGTTTCCGGGGAAATAACTTTACGCCAGTTGGATACGGCCGTCTGCCATATCCACAATCGTCGCCGCCGAATAAATAGGAACGCCCCACTCCAACAGCATCTCGCGGCCACCCTCAAACGTCTTTTCTACCACCGTGGCGATACCCACCAGCGTTGCCCCGCTGCTCTGCACAATCCGGGCCAGCGCCGCAATGGTACGCCCCGTCGCCAGAAAATCATCCACAATTAGCACCCGATCCCCTGCGTGCAAAAACTCGGGCGAGACCATCAACGACACGACATCCCCTTTGGTGTGGCTGGGCGCGTTCTCCACAAACACCGGCTCCATCATCGTGATCGGCTTCTTCTTGCGAGCATACACCACTGGAATATTGCCCAGCGCCTTACCGGCCATCGCCGCCGGAATCAGGCCGCTCACTTCGGCCGTCAAGACGCGCGTCGGCTGTGTCGCGCCAAACTCAGCGGCAATCGCTTCGCCAATCTGTTCCATTAATTGTGCATCAATCTGGTGGTTCAAAAAACTGTCAATTTTGAGGATTCCCCGCCCCAAATTTTGTCCTTCCTGCTCAATTCTGCGCTTTAATGCGTCCATTCACCTCTTCCCTTAACTTTTGATGATTAGAAACGGCCGTCTTCGCACTGCCCACATGACTAAAATAACAATCTTACGGCCGTAATTCACATTGCCAAACGAATAATATCTTATATCATCATAAACAGGCGAATATAAAAGCCACAGAGGACACAGAGGTTTTAGAGTTTTTCTCTGATTTCTCTGTGTCCTCTGTGGCCAAAATGAAACTTAAGAGGTTGCGATAATTTTCACAATTCCCTTGACGCCTATTTGAACCTATTTTATAATCCACACATCGTTCAAAAAAAATTGAAAGTTGTGAACAAGGTAAATCTTATGGTAAAGCAGATTGTGCAAGAAGGATTGGAAGCCGTAGAACAACAGCTGCGCGACGTCGTCAGCAGTGACGTAGATGTGTTGCAAGATGCTGGATTGCACATCATTAAATCCGGGGGCAAACGCCTGCGCCCGCAGCTTGGCATCTTGGCCTATTTGGCCTCTGGTGGCACGGATGTTCAACGCGTCGTGCCCATGTCTGCCGCCATCGAAATGGTGCACACCGCCACCCTCGTTCACGACGACATCAACGACCACAGCATGACGCGGCGCGGCCAGATTACCGTGCACGCTCGTTGGGGACGCACCTTCGCCCTGCTGGCTGGCGACTACCTCTTCACCAAAGTGTACGAACTGATGGGTCCCTACCCCTCCGAATACAACGTCATCATGGCCACGGCCACGACGAAGCTGGTAGAAGGTGAAACGCTGCAAGCAGCCGCTGCCAAAGCGGGCAACATGGACCGCGAAACGTACAAAACCATCATCAGTCGCAAGACAGCCAGCCTGTTTGAAGCCGTCGCCCGCATGGGTGCCATGCTCGCCGACGCCGATGAAGAGATGGTTGAAGCGCTCTCCACCTACGCCTACAACCTTGGTCTCACCTTCCAAATTGTGGATGATATTCTGGACATCATTGGCGACCCAGAAACGCTGGGCAAGCCCGTGGGCACCGACATCGCCCAAAATCGCGGTGTAATGGCCACACAAAACGGGGGCATTGCTGTGCAAGAAGCGGTTGCCGAAATTGATGACGACCCCGTCGCCCGGATGATGGCCAACCTGCGCGAATCGGGTGCCGTAGAAGTAGCCCGGATGCAGGCGGAGGAAACGGCCGTACGCGCCCGCAACGCCCTGGCCAACATCCCCCCATCCCCCGCCCGCACCGAAATGGAAGCCCTCATCGAGATGGTGCTAGACCGGCAAAACTAATCCAAACAGAAACTGATTGTAGAGACGTTGCAATGCAACGTCTCTACGAATGGCGAACGCGGACAATCACGTCCGCGTTTTTTGTTGCCCCCCGTATTCCGAGCGAGCGAAGCGACGAGGAATCTTTCATTTTACACAGCAGAAAGATTCCTCACTTCGTTTGGAAAGACACGATGCGATTGTTGCCACAAAAAATGATGCGACTCACGCAAACCGCTGGGGGGTTTGCCCCCCAGCCCCCCCTTTCAGAAGCCAGAAAACCAGAACTCAGAAACCAGAAACAACGGGAGAGACCACACGAAAACCGAGATTGTTGTAGGAGCCGTCTGGACCGTACTTGACGCGGAACGCCACACGCGCGTACCTATGATGGCCGTCCCAAGAACCGCCGCACAGCACGCGGCGTTGTTTACTTTCATCGTACCAACTATTTGTCCATTCGAACACGTTGCCGCTCATATCCACGCAGCCATAAGGGCTGTCCCCCTGCGGTGAAAACTGGCCAATCGGTGAGGTTGTACCAATGCCTGCTTCTCGCGTATTGCAATGATTATCCAACCAGTCATTACCCCAAGGGTAATCGCGCCCGTCAGTACCTCTGGCTGCTTTTTGCCACTCTTCCTCAGTGGGCAGTCGGCAGTTAGCCCATTTGGCATACGCCTGGGCATCGTGCCAGCTAACACGCACAACCAGATGGTCGGCAATTTCTGGCGGCGGTGTTTTGCTACCCTGCCAATGCTTGGGCGGCTCATGTCCTAGCGCAGCCACAAATCGAGCATATTCCGCATTGGTCACAGGCGTTTTGGCCATCCAAAATTCAGGCAGGTACCGTTTTTCCTTGTTGTCGCCATACAAAAAATCACCCGCCGGAATGCGTATCATCTCTTTGCCCGTAATGGGATGCACCCGAATATCCGGCGGGTTGGGTACGAGAATTTGGGGTTTTTCGCGGGGCTGCACCTCAATTTTGGCAGGTGTGGGTTTAGGTTTTTCTTTGGGCAACGGCGGGGGTGCAAGCGGTTCACCCGCAAGCAGCTTGAGCAAGTTGGCCAGATCAGCCTGATAGGCATTTTGGAAAGAAACAAACTGGTAACCGCGCCACAAAGCGGGCGGGCGACATGGTTTTACATCAAGGGGAAAAAAGGCCAACTCACCCGAACGCTCTAAACTTATCGCCACGTTTGTTTCATGTTCTACCCAACGGGAACGAACGGCATCAGGCGTAAGTACTAAGACAAAAATTGCACTCTCATCCAACCCACGACTAATTGCTTTTACCCACGACTCCCCTGGTTTAATACTGTCAGGAGCAATCCAGGTCTGCCAGTCATTGGCGCGCAAATCGGTAGCCAGCCGCTGCGCCAGTTCCGCATCCTGGTGAGCGTGGCTGATGAAAATTTGGCGTGAATTGCGCTCGCCTACGGGCACAGTCACCGCCTCAGCCTGCACAACCGTCTGGCCAAACGTGGCGCGGAACGGTCTGGAACGCTCTCGCTGCAAAACAGTGAGTAACTTTTCTTCCTCCGAGTTGCGTTCACACCAACCAATGAGCTCCATCACCTTGCGCTTTTTGCCCCAGCCATCAGAAAAGTCATCATACACAGCCCGAAATTCCACGGCGCACAGAATGCGCAGCTCTTCGTCAGTAAAATGTTCGATGATAAATTCGTTGAGTTGACGTTTGTCGTAAGTCATAGGTATGTTGGCATCTTTTGGTTTCTGGTTTAGGCAATTATACAAAAAACATCATGTCGGTGTAGGAGCAGGTCTGAGACCTGCCCCTACCGGCAAACAGACATTGCAATGCAACGTCTCTACGCCTACAATTTTTGTCATGCAAGATAAACTGGTGGATTTAACGGCCGTTCTCCCCCTCATTCGCAATAACCAAACCATCGCCCTGGGTGGGATGACCATTTACCGGCGTCCCGTCGCCTTTGTGCGCGCTTTGTTGCAACAACAGCCCCGTCCGCAAAACCTGACGCTACTCACGTTTACCGCCGGGCTGGCCAGCGACATGCTCGTTGGCGGCGGCTGTGTCAGTCACATCCGCACCTGCTACTTTGGGCTGGAGTCGTTTGGGTTGGCCCCAATGTTTACGAAGATGGTGGAAAACGGCCGTCTCACCATCATGGAAGAGAGCGAAGCAAGTATTGCCTGCGGGCTGCGCGCAACCGTAGGCAAGCTCGGCTTTATGCCCAGCCGCGCCTGGCAGGGCACCGACCTGTTCAAAGTGCGCCCCGATGTGAAAACAATCACCGACCCGTACAGCGGCGAAACGCTCACCGCCTTTCCCGCCATCGACGTGGACGTGGCCATCATTCACGTGCTGCAAGCCGACCGGTTTGGCAACGCCATCCTGGGCGGCAATCCCACCATTGACGAGATGCTGAGCAACGTCGCCAAAACCGTAATTTTGACCGCCGAAACGGTGGTAGAAAAATTAGAAGGACCCGCAGAGTTGACAGGGTTGCCAGTAACGGCCGTTTGCCATCAACCCAATGGCGCGTGGCCCACCTCTTGCTACCCTGCTTACCCCCTCGACGGCGAAGAAATCCTGCGCTACATCGACGCCTGCCATGCTGGAGAGTTTGAGGATTATGTAAATTACCCAATTACGAATTACCCAATTACAAAGGGTAAGCAGTAATTGAGTAATTGGTAATTATGTACACGATTGACGAACTAATTTGCGTTTGCATCAGCCGCCAAATTGAAGATGGCGAGCTGGTCGCCCAAGGGATGTCTACCCCGCTGGTGGCGGCGGGTTACCTGCTAGCCAAGCTAACGCACGCGCCCAACCTCACCTTCATCTCGGCCATTGGGCAGACGTTTTGCCAGGAATTTGCCCCGCTGGGGCTGGCCACGGTGGAGAATTTGTGGCTCAACAATGGACTGTTCACCATCAACTTTATCACCGGCGTCTGCGACTTTTTGCCGCGCTACCAGCCCAAAGAATTTTTCCGGCCCGGCCAGGTGGATCCATTGGGCAATTTCAACAATGTTTTCATGGGTGGCAGCTACGAGCAGCCCCGCCTGCGCCTCCCCGGCTCCGCAGGTATTCCCGATGTGACCGTTTTTGAGGAAAACGTCTGCCTCTACGTGCCGCGCCACGGACGGCACACCTTTGTGCCGCAGCTCGATTTCCGCAGCGGCGTGGGGCACGTGCCGGAGCGCAAACAAGGCCGCGGACCGCGCTATTTGGTGAGCGATTTGGGGCAGTTTGATTTTGGGGGTGAAAACGGCCGTCTCCGCCTCACCACCTATCACCCCAACATCACCCCAAAGCGCATCCAGGCCAAAACCGGCTTCCCGCTGGAAATTGCCCCCGATTTGCAGGAAACCGAGCCGCCCACGGCCGAAGAGCTTCAACTCCTACGCGAAAAAATCGACCCACTGGGCATCCGCACCCTGGAAACCTTACGTGGTGCCCATCGCAAAGCCAAACTCCGCCAAATCCTCGCTGCTGAGAAGGAAATTTTGGGCTAAATTTTTTAACCGCAGAGCGAGCGAAGGCCACGGAGTTTTTCTTTTTCTCTGCGTTCTCCGCGTCCTCTGCGGTAAATTTTCTTGGTTGGCAGAACGGGCGCGGGCGATGTAACATTGCCACCATGAGCAACCTGAATCCAAACATCCCCACATCTGAATTGGCCGGACTGATGACCACGGCGGGCAGCAAGCTGAGCGAGTACCAGATCAAGCTGCTGACGCCTCACCTGCTGCTGCGCACCTTTTTGGACGAGCCCAAATCGGTGGCGTACCAAATTTTGCAACAGCTCCAGCAGCAGCGCGGCTTCGATCTGGACGACCTGACGCGCCGTGTGGAGATGATGGCACACACCAACAAAGGCCGCAACGCCAAATTCTACTTCACCGATGATTTTGGCAAGGATATTGCCCTGGATGAAGAAATGCTCGTCGTCATTGACGAGGGGCTGACGATGGCCCAGGCGCGGGAGGAACTGAAAGCAGGTTCCGGCCACGTTTTGGCGGCGATGGCCCAGCATCCCATCACCACATCGGCCGTTTTGCAACGGGCTGGCGTGAACCCAACGGCCGTTCTCACCCTGCTCAACGACGTGGGGCAAGAAGGCACGCCTATCATCCACGATTTTGTGTCTGAAGCGAAAGAGGGGCGCACCACGATTGTGTACGAGCGCCAAGAACTGCTGCGCGACCTGATCAGCCTGATCTCGCTGGCGCAAAACCGGCATGTCATTTTGGTGGGGCCAGAAGGCGCAGGCAAGCGCACCCTGGGGCAAAGTTTGGCTCAGGCCATCGCCGAGGGGAACGGCTTTGCCAATTTGCGCTCGCTGGTGCAGATTAGCGAAACGGCCCTATTGGAAAATCCGCTAGCGGCAATGCGCGCCGGGCTGCGCCGGGCCAGCGGCGGCGTGCTGCTGGTGCCCAACATCCAGCGCTTTTTTGCCGACCGGCTGCGCGCTCCGTTCCCCGACCAGGTGAACCGCGAACTGCAAAAAGCGCTGCTAGGCAATGAGCAAATCATCATCGGCACCACCACGCCGGGGGATTACGAACTGCTGAGCCAGAACAACCTCATCCGCCAGAACACGCAACGGCTCAACGTGCCGCCGACCACCGTGAAGGAAACTATTTCGGTGCTGCATGCTCACGAGGAGCGGCTGAAAAGTGAGTATGAAGTTGAAATCAATCTCGACTCGATGGAAACGGCCGCTCAAATTGCCAGCCAATACCTTAAAACCATCGCCCTACCCGCCGCTGCGATACAGCTCATCGAGCGCGGCTGTGCCCTGGTGCGCATCGACTCTTCGAGTCCAGAAGACATTTACCCCGGTATTGCCCCCGATAACCGCCTGGATCCCGAAGATGTGTTGGAGGCGGCGGCGCAAATTACTAACGTGCCGGTAAGCAAGTTGGGTGAAGACGAGCGGGGCAAATACGCCAACATGGTGGAACATTTGCACAGCCGGATCATTGGGCAGGAAACGGCCGTTCTTGCCGTGAGTCGTGCCGTAAAAACAGCCCGCGTGGGCTTGCGCGATCCCAAACGGCCGATTGGTTCTTTTCTCTTTTTGGGGCCAAGCGGCGTGGGTAAATCGGAGCTGGCCAAGGCGCTGGCGGAGTTCATGTTTGGCTCTGAAGATGCGATGCTGGTGCTGGACATGAGCGAGTACCAGGAAGAGGCAAGCGTCAACAAGCTGATTGGCGCACCGCCAGGCTACGTCGGTTTTCAGGGTGGCGGGCAGTTGACCAATTTTGTGCGGGAACGGCCGTACACGGTCATCCTGTTCGACGAGGTGGAAAAAGCGCACCAACGCGTGTTTGATGTGCTGCTGCAAGTGATGGAAGAGGGTCGCCTGACGGACAGCCAGGGGCGGCAAGCGACGTTCAGCGAAGCGGTGGTCATCATGACCAGCAACCTGGGCGCGCGCCACATGCTCGTGCCGACTATCGGCGAAACCGAGAAAGATTTGGTGATGGAAGACGTACATCGCTTCTTCCGCCCCGAATTTCTGAACCGGCTGGACGAAATCATTTTGTTCCACCAGCTCACTGGCGATCAGCTCGGCCTTATCCTCGATTTGCTGTTGAAGAAAGAGTTCAAGCTGGCAGCCAACCAAAACATCACCCTGACGCTGACCGACGCGGCCAAGCAGTGGCTGCTGGCCCAAAACGATCAGCCCGAGTTTGGTGCCCGTCCGCTGCGGCGCATCATCGCCCGCCACTTACGTGAGCCGCTGGCCAACTTTTTGCTGAGTCAAGCAGGGGCAACGGGTGGAGAAACGGCCGTTACCGTAGACGCCACCAACAACGAACTCATCTTCAAAATGAACTAAAATTAACCGCAGAGAACGCGGAGGTCGCAGAGAAAAACAAAAACTCTGGGCTCTCCGCGCCCTCCGCGGTAAAAATATAATTGGAGGGTTTCATGTCTCAAACATTCACCGGGGTTGTTCAATTTGCCAATGGCACACCTGCCGCCAACGTAACTGTCCGCCTGTTTGATGCGGATGTTTTGACCGAAGATGATGATTTGACCGTGGAACCCGGCCTCTCGGATGAAAAGGGCGTGTTCACTGTCAACTACGACCAGAGCCGCGATTTGGACTTTGCCGATATTTTTCGGCCGTACCTGCACTTTAGCTACAAACATCACGGTGAAAATCGCACCCACAAAGCGGATGTGCAGCCTGATCAGCGCGACTACCGCCTGCCGGAAATTCCACCCGTCGAATTTACCCCCGCTACGCACGGTTTCCAATTCGTCAATCGCTACCCCGGTTACTGGATTCCGTTTTCGGTGCCATCGGTACCGGACATTCCCAGCGTGAGCGCCATTTATGGGCTGTGCGGCGGCATGTGCGCCACCGCCATGGACTTCTTGCTGGCTGGACGGCAAATTCCCCAGCGCCGCCGTCGCCCAGGGCGGGTGACGCCACTGCATCGCTACATCCACACCCGCCAGGTGGACAGCCTAACGGGCGGCACCCAAGTGGCCCGTTTTGCCCGCTGGATGAGCTTGCCAGATACGGCCGTTCACCGGCGTACCGGCGAAGAGCTCAAAATCCTGCGCCAAAACCTGGACAACGGCGTGCCCACCCCCATCGGTATGGTGTACGTCAGCACCAAAGACACGATGCAAATCTGGCACAACCACCAGATTTTGGCCTGTCAGTATAAGGAATTGGAAGACGGCCGTATTCGCATCCTCGTTTACGATCCCAACTACCCGCGCCGCAACGACGTCTTTGTGGAATCCTGGCCCGATGGCAACGGCGGCATGCAAAGCGTCCAGCGCATCGGCAAGAAGGACAAAGTCACCCGCGGCTACTTTGTCATGCCCTACGAACCGATGCTCCCCCCCACCATCCTCGACGATGACGCCGCCAGCGACGACAAAGACGAGCGAGGTTTTGGCTAAGAAATTCGTGCTGCGAACCGAAGATATCTACACCTAGTCGATGGAAAACATAATGGAGTTGAAGAAGAAACGACACGAGCTGTTTAGAACCTAAAATAGCTTCTTCCCGTTTCTCTCTCCAACAACAATCTCCATAAAGCAAAAAAAGCGGCGACAAGCCGAAACTCATCGCCGCCTGACGCAGGGCTAAAAAGGGCAAGTACACCTTGTCACCTTGTCACCCCGTCACCTTGTCACCCTGTCAATCTACTTCACGTCAACGGGTGGCGTATTGTCGGTAGGTTGAATCGTTACGGCCGTTTCCGCCACCCCAACCAACTCACCATCCGCCACGCTCAGCTGAACCTCGTGCGTGCCAGCGCCGGGATTGTCTACCCAGAGGTCGCGCCCGCGGCCCACTTCCTTGCCGTTTATGGTCCAGACAAACTGCTCGTCGGTCAGGTCGTGGCCCGAGCGACTGTCAGCGGTGCCCCAGAGGTGCAGTTGGCGTTCGTCGTAGGCCAGGTCGTCACGCTGCGGATACAGGATGGTCACCACGGGCGGTCGGGCAGCAATTTCAACGGGCTTGCTTTCAGCGGTAGTCGTGTGGAAGCCATCGTGAGCCATCACCTGGAACTGAATCGCACCGCTGGGCAGCTGCTCCAGGTCCAGATTGATCTTGTTATCCGTCACGCCCACCATCAGCGCATGCCAGTGCTGGCCATCGCGGGACCAGCGAATCCAGTATTCCGGCTGCTCATCCCGGTACGATTGACCCTGCCAGCTGAGGCTGAAACGGCCGTCCTTACCCATCTGCGTGCGAATGTTGCTGATTTGCGGCCGTTCCTTCGGGGCGGTGCGTTCCCAAACCGTTTCGCCATCTTTGACAATGCGCAGCGTCTGCCCAGGCGCCAGATCATCCAACATGCCTTTGATCATCACCGGGCCTTTGTCGCGACCATCGTCGTCACAGCCGCAGCCCTCGCAGCCACCGCCACAACCAGAGGAATCATCATCACAGCAGCCGTCGGCTGTGTAGGCGTACAGCACGTCCTGGCTGATGATTTGCCCTTCTTCACCCAGCAATTGGGCGATGTAGCGGGTGGAACGGCCGTCGCCGACCAGATAGCGCGTCTCCAACCGGGCCACGCTGCTGATTTCCACCTGCCCGTCCGCCGACAGCGAACCAATCAGGTAAACGAGCGGCTTGATGACATCGGTGCGTTTGCTGAAGTTCGGTTCATTGTCCTGAATGACGCGGTTGGTTGCTGCGCCGCTGCCCGTAGGAATCGTCGTTGGCGTCAGTTCCATCCGGTTCACCAGGTAGTTGTGCGTGAACACCGAAATCCAGCGCGGGCCACAGTACGACATGAAATCTTCGGCATCGTTAGGATTGGCGATGTTGCCGTTGTTGATGTCCAAACCATACTCGCCGATGCTGGCCATCGTCCAGTTAGTCGAACTGACCGGATTAGCGGGCACATCCACTGGCAAATCGTACGGTTCGTAGATGGGATAGCTGGCGTTGCCCGTGCCCGAGTTGCCGCAGCGGGCGTGAGGCAGACCAAACTGGTGCCCGATCTCATGAGCGTAGGTCTGAGGACGCCCTGCCAGACCACCCGTGGCCACGCCGTTGCAGCCCGGCACGTTCACCGGAATACCGTTGTTGATGAGGCCGTAGTAAACCCACGGCTGCCCAGGATTCGCCGCCTGATCAGCCGCAACCAAAGCGGCAACCTGTGGCAGCAGTGTGCCCCAATTGGGCGAACAGCAGCCATTGCAGCTGCGTGGGTCATCGAGCGGCGTGTTGGTGGTAAAGGTGCCAGCAATACGCACATTCGGCGCACCGGATACCGGGTAGGTGGTCATGGCCCAGCTGGTTTCCGCCTGGCAGTCGGCCAGCGTCGGTGCGGGCAGGTTGAGCGTGTTCATGTCGCTGGCGTCTGGCCCGTTGTAGCCGATGGTGATGAAGGCGGCGTTGAGCGTTTGGGTCAAATTCACATCGACAGTGGCAGAGCCAACGGCCGTATTCCCCGGACAATCTGCATAAGGAGAAGCTACGTTCACGGTGAAGCGCAGCAGCCCGGTCATCATCGCCGCCGGCACGATGAAGTTCAGCGTGTTGTCGATGTTGCCGCGCTCGGCGTCCAGGCTGATGAAGCTATCTTCGGCAGTCAGGGGGCCATTTTGCGGCAGCAGGGTGGCGATGGTGTTCCACACGTTGTTGACGCGGCGCTCTACGGTCAACGTGCCGGTGACGTTAGCCAGCTGGCCGTTGTCGAAGGCCGGGCTTTGGCCACTGCGCAGGTAAGTGCGCACCCAGGCAGTTTTGTTGGTCACCAAGCGCAAACTGTTGTCCGGGCCACGATCGGCCGCGTCATCTAAATGAGCTGCGGCGCGGTAATGCTGGATGGCCTGCGTAATTTCCAACCCCTGCACCGTCAGTTTAGGCTGGCGCTGGAAGCGGAAGCTCATTTCAGCTGAAACCTGAGGCGGTTTGCACTTGCCTTGGGCCACGATGCGCACAGTGACGTGGGTGGTTTGGGTGAAGTTGGTCTGGGCAAAGTCCCAACGGCCGCGCGGTTCGGCGGGGTCTTGCGCCGCAATCATGGTGCCCGTCTCAGTGTTGACAATCTCCACGCGTACCCGGTCGGTGGCGCAGGTTTTCCAGCGGATAGGCAGTACGGCACCCGGTTCCAGGCATTCGCCATCCTGGCGACCCTTCACGGTAAACTGCAAAATCTCGGCGGAGGTGCCTTCAAAGTCGGCTTTCAGGCAGCCGGTGGGACGGTATTGCAAGAAACGGCCGCACACCTCCACCGTATTCGCAGGCAGGACCAGCTGCAAGCCACAGCCCGCACCCTCGGGCACGATAACCGTGATTTGCTCATCGCACCAGGATTCGACCGCAATCGGGGCACCAAAGGCCATCGAGCCTTTCTGGCGGAAAGCGACCGTACCAGCTTCCTGGCCAAAGCCATGCCCCTTGATGACAATTTCGTCGCCAGGGCAGGCGCGGGCGGGCTGCACGTCGGTGACGGTGTAGCAGTGAATGTGTTGCCACAGGCCCACCATCTGGCGCAGGCAGGCGACCATTTCCTGATCCAAGCAAGCACAGCAGCTTAGGCCGCCGCATTTGCAGCCGCAGCCCTGGCCGGTGCCGGGGTAGAGGAACAGCTCCAGCAAGTCGCGGAACTGAACCAAGGCCGCCGCATCGCCATACAGCGCTTTAACGGCCGCACGGTGCAGGCTGGCCAAAAACTCATACCGCGCCACCTGGTCCAGAATCGTTTTGACGTACGTTTTGGCGCTTTTCTCATGGTCACAGGCAATATGCAACGCCGCCATGAGCAGCATTTTGGTTTTGTCGCGGGCAATCAAGGACGGTTTGCAGGGGCAATCCGGGTCGCGGGCGTCTTCATCGCAAGGTTCTTCACAGTCGCAGGGCTGGCATTTGCCGGTGGGCGCAGGTGTGGGATGGGCAAAGATGTCGTCGAGGGTGTCGTGCCCGCAGCTTTTTTCTTTGGACTGCACAGCGCACAACGCATCCAGCAGGTCGCGGTAGCGCCCGGCAGCGGCGAGGTCGCCTTGCAGCGTGGCACAGGCATCGGCCATGATGTTGTTGAGCAGGTTGATGGGCGGAATGGCGCAAATGAGGGCTTCCAACCGCTGGCCGTACGTCGTCTGGCGGCTGCTGGTGACCAGCGTCAGCGCTTCTTGAATATCTTCCAGGACAATTTCCGGCAGCAGCGGGTCGTCGGGGCATTCCCAGCTAATGGGGGTTTGCCGGTGCCACCACAGCATGTCGGGCGCCAGCGCCAGGTTGAGTTCGACGGTGTGACCCGCTTGGCAATGGTGTTTCTGGCTGCGGGTGTCGAGAAGAAGACGGCCGTCTCGATCCCGAATCTTCAGGTAAATTTCCGGCGCACCTTCGCCCGGTTCCTTAAAATCGGCGGCGCTGAAGGAAATGGAATAGGAACCGTCGCGGTTGGTCAAATCCCAGCCCAGACAGTCGTCGCCGCAGCGATCGTCATCCCAGGCTTCCACCAACAGGCCATGAATCCCTTGCTGGTTATCCTGACGGATAATACGGCCGTATACACGAAAAGATGATTGAGACATTACGTTTACCTCCATAAAGTAAGACAGTACAAACTCTTTGAGGCGATAAACGCAGGCTCTTATGTTTTTCCTTTAAGGGGAAATTGGCACCACCAACTAAATCACGTACTTTTCACGCGTTTTCCTGGCCGCGAGACGGCTTTGAGGCAGCCGCTAGGCGCTGGCTTCACCAGTTGAATCTCGGCGGCGCAGCCATTCCGAAACCAGAATGACGCCAATGGACAGCACCAAAATGATAGAGCCCAGAGCCACCACAACAGGCAGCCGGCGGGGAAAGCGCAGTTGGGAGTACATGTAGATCGGCAGCGTGGCGTCTGTGCCCACCAGAAAAACGCTCATGGCGTATTCATCCACCGAAGTGGTGAACGCCGTTAAAAAGGCGGCAAAGAGGGCGGGTAGGCAAATGGGCAGCGTCACCCGGCGCAGGGCGCCCCAGTACGTGCAGCCCAAATCCATGGCAGCCTCTTCCAAATTAGTGGGGAAGCCAGCCAATCGTGCCGCCACAATCAGCATCACAATGGGGATGTTAATGACCACATGCCCTAACCCTACCGTCAGCAGACTCAGCTCCACATCCAGCATTTGGCGGAATAAGATCAGCAGCGCCACACCAATGACCACCGATGGGATCACCAGCGGCAGCGCAGCCACCGCCAACAGGGCCTGCTTACCGGGGAAGTCATAGCGCACCACAGCAATGGCCGCCATCGTGCCCAGCACAGTGGCCAACAGCGACGACCAAATGCCCACGATGATGCTATTTCCGGCTGATTGCAGCAGTTCGCCCGCGTCAAGCAGCGACTCATACCAACGCACGGTAAAGCCGGAGAGGGGAAAACGTAACGACTCAGCATCGTTGAAGGAAAAGACCACAAGCAGAAATATTGGCAGGTACAAAAAGATGGCCAGCAGCCAAAAGTAGGTCAAACCAAATCTTTTCATGTTAGAAGCCTGCCAATTCAGACAGTCGCACAAAGCGGCTGAGGATAAACAAAGGCACCAACACAACCACCAGCATCGCCAGACTCATCAATGCGCCAGATGGCCAGTTGAGGGCACGCAAGAATTGGTCACGCACGATGTTGCCAAACATGATGCCCTCCGGCCCGCCGACCAGCGCGGGGGTCACGTATTCGCCCACGGTGGGGATGAAAACAAAGAGGAAGCCGGCCAATAGCCCAGGCAAACTAAGCGGCAACGTAACGCGCCAGAAAGTTTGCAAGCGATTACAGCCCAAATCATAGGCTGCCTCTAGCAAATCCGGGTGGATACGCTCCAGCCCAGCAAAGATGGGCAAGGCCACAAAAGGCACCCAAACGTACAACAGCGTCACCACCACCGCCTCCGGGCTGAACAGCAGCAGTGAACTACCCTCCTGTGCCAACCCCAACCAGCTAAGGAACGAAGCCAACGCTCCCGACCCACCCAAGATCACTTTCCAGGACAGCACCCGCAGCAGGTAGCTCACCCAGGCGGGTACAATGATGATGGTCAGCAGCACATACTTCTTGTCGCCAGCGTAAAAGGAAAGATAGTAAGCTACCGGGTAAGCAAACAGCACGGTCAGCAGCGAAACGCCAAAGGACAGCATTACCGAGCGCCACAGCAGACGCAGGTATGCCTCGTTGGCAAAAAACTCGGTGTAGTGACGCAAGGTGAAGGCGCTCTGCGCTTCGCCAAACGATCCTTCGCGAAACGAGAAAAGAGCCATAAACAGCAGTGGGATGAGAAACAGCCCGGTGAGGAACAAGGCTGTGGGCGTGATTAAGATGGCGATACGGCCGTTTTGCTCCATAAATTCTCCCGAAAACAAACAACCACGGATTCCCCAGGCGGAGAATCCGTGTGATTTTTAGTGCAAAACGCCGTTTAGGGCGATGCCTTTACCGTATCCCACAACGTGGTGCGGGCAATGCGTTGTTCTTCAGTCAACGGCTGATACAAAACGGTGCGTTCGGTCAGCGTGTCAACCTCATCCAGATCCATAAAATCAACCACGTACTCATCAATGAGCGGCAGGCTGGTCGTGTTGGCTGGGCCGTACCAATATTCATTGGCCAGGGCGGCCATCGACTCGTCGGCAATGGCTGCATCAAGAAACTCGTACGCCAGGTCCAAATCGCCAGAGTTGGCGCTGAGGCCAAAGCCACAAACCCAGCCCAGACGCCCTTCCTCTGGCTGCACGTAGGCGACTTCATAGCCGTCACTTTCCAGATAGGCGTAAGCATCCTGCCACGCCCCGGCAATAATCCAGGCATCCCCGGAGGCAGGCAAATCATAAGCTTCCGTGTAATCTGACCAATACGTCAGCAAATTAGGCTTCAACTCGATTAGCTTTTGCTCAATTTCTGCTTCCTGCTCGGGTGTAGTGCCCCACGGATCAAAACCCAACGCCAATGCGGTCATCACGTAATTTGTTTCGGCTGAATCCCAGATGGCCACATGCCCCGCATATTGGGGGTCCCAGAGGTCAATCCAGGCATCCGGCACTTCCTCGACAAGATCGGTGCGTACCAGCATTGATTCATAGCCCCATTCCCAGGGCACAAAATATTGCTCACCGTTAAACTGACCCATCGCCGCCAGATCATTCTGAACTTTGTCCCAATTGCTCAGGCGCGATGTGTCGATTGGCTGAACCAATCCATTGTCTACATAGAGCTGCCACCAGGAGTTGCACGGATGCACCAGGTCGGCGCCAATGTCTGACTGCATCTTGGCCAACGCTTCGGCATCATCGGCAAAGAAGCTGTATTCAACAACTTCGTCTAGGTTATCAGCATACTTTTCAGTAAAGGGGGCGTAAAATTGGGGATATTCTGTGGCTTCATAGCCGGACCATTCGAGGATAAGGAGTTTGCCATCGGCATTTGCCTCGGCATCATCCTCATCAGCACCACAGCCAGCCAGAGCCAGGGGTAAGAGCAACAGGCTTAACGCCATCAACCAGAATTGTAGGTTTATAAATTTGGTCTTAATCTTAGACTACCTCCATTTTCCAACATAATTTGGCGCAAATTATGGCAAATAGTAGGTTGCAATACAAACAATTGGGGCGTCGTTTTGGGGTTGGTTTATAATTCAAGTTTCAGCAGGGTTCCCCCCACAGCAATGACATCTCCGGCGCTGATAACGGCCGTTCCCTCCAAAACCACATCGTTCAGCAGGGTACCATTCCGGCTGCCCCGATCCTCCAGCCACCACTTGCCCTCGCGGCGGGTGATCAGGGCGTGTTCGCCACTGGCAAAGCCATCGGGCAATACGATGGTGTTGCTGGCAGCGCGGCCAATGCTGGTGATGGGCAGCAGCGGGTAAATGGTGTTCACGGCGGGCTGCTCCACCTCATTGGCAATGATACGCAAACGGCCGTACGGCCGTTCCTGTTCCTGCAAAGCCGCGGTGGTGACCTGCATATCGCGGTAAATCAGCCAGGCAATGCTCCCCAGGAACCCGAGCAGCAGCAGGCCGCTCAATACACGAAAAATTAGTAGAATTAGTTCAGCACTCATTGATTGTTAGATGGAGGTCGGATTTGGGTTTCATCAGTTAGATTGGTGGTAGATCGTGGCCGGGGCCGCGGCTGGGTGTCTCCCTCGCCATAGATGAGCAGCACGTCGCTCAGGCCAATCACGTCGCCGGATTTGAGCACGGTTTCATTAACGGACTGGTTGTTCACGCGTGTTCGTCCCCGGTTGCTGACATCATAGAGAATGAAACGGCCGTATCGCCAGCGAATTTGGGCATGTTTACGGCTCACAGAAGGCGCATCCAGCACCACATCATTCTCCGTGCTGCGTCCCAAACTGGTGACCGCCTTAGTCAACGGCACATGGCGCTGACCATCCACAATGAGGTACGCATCCAGGGCAGCGATGTCGGCGGCAAAGAGATCGCCACCATCTTCCATCTGACGGATTTGGGTGATGGCGTGGGTAGACGGCCGTTCCGTCACCACCGCCTCTACTAAAATGGCCCGCTGGTCAACGGCCGGATCAGCAATCAACGTCAGGTAGACAGATTGGGGCAAGGTCAGCTCCGCCTGCTGCGCAAACGACTCCAGGTACGTCTTGAGCTGGTCCACCGCGTCCGGTTCCGCCTGCACCAATTGCTCAAACGCCGCCGGATTCAGCCGAATATCGTACTGCGTGGGGGCAGCGCCGCCAACCGCCCCATCTTCGGCCACCCGCGCCAGCTCCAGCGCCACGGCCGACAAGGAGACGGTACCGCCAAAGAAACGGTTCAAGCTGCCTTCAACCAGTTGTTGGGCCAAAGCCTCAAATTTTTGGAATGGTGTCTGTTTGGTCATCATCTATTTCCACAATAATTTGTCACAGTGCAGGCCATTATAAGTTTGGCAAAACAGCCCGTCAATTGAAATGAGGCTACATTGCATGGTCATAGGCATCCGGTATACTTTCCCTCATCTTTAACCAATAAATTTTGGGAGATTGGAGATTTGGAGATTAGAGATTGGAGATTTTGCACTCAATCTCTAATCTCCGATCTCCAGTCTCCTTTTGTACAAGTGACAAAGGAAACTTCATGACCACTGCCAAACAAATCCGGCTGACGTCTTACGCCAGCTGCGCCGGTTGAGCGTCTAAACTGGGGCCAGGGGACCTGGCTCAAGCGATTGCGCCCCTGCGCAAACTGTTCAAGCCGGAAGATTATCCGGAGCTGCTGGTGGGTTTGGCCAAAGCAGATGATGCGGCCGTTTACCAACTCAACGAGCAGCAAGCCATTGTCAACACGATGGACTTCTTCCCACCTGTCGTTGATGATCCGTACGACTTTGGCGCGATTGCCGCCGCCAACGCCATGTCGGACATCTACGCCATGGGCGGGCAAGTACTGTTTGCCATCAACCTGGTCGCCTTCCCAGACAACCTGGGCATGGACGTGCTGAGCGAGATTTTGCGCGGCGGCGCGGAAAAAGTAGCCGAAGCAGGGGCGGTCATTGCCGGCGGCCACAGCGTCAACGACAAAGAGCCTAAATATGGCCTAGCCGTCACCGGTCTTATTCACCCCGACAAAGTGAAGCCCAAAGGTGGTGCCCAACCGGGCGACGTGCTGCTGCTGACCAAACCGTTGGGCGTGGGCGTGGTGACCACCGCGCTCAAAAATGGCATTACGGACGAGGCAGATGTGGAGATAGCCGTTGCTAGCATGAAAGTGCTCAACAAAGCCGCCGCCGAAGCCGCCCAATTGGCCCAGGCCCACAGCCTCACGGACATCACCGGTTTTGGCCTGATTGGCCACGCGCACGAGATGGCCCATCTGGCTGAAGTGGATTTCCACATGCAGCTAGAGGCGCTGCCCTGGCTGCCCGGCGCACTGCGCTATGGCGAAGCGGGCGCATTCCCCGGCGGCATGGGGCGCAATCTGGAATATTTTGGCCCGTGGACCAAATTTGGCCCCGGCGTCAGCCAGCTCGTTCAGGACATGCTGATGACCCCGGAAACCTCCGGCGGCCTGCTGGTAGCCCTGCCTGCCGATCAGGTGGACACGTTTGTGGCACATTGCGAAACGGCCGTACGCATCGGCCACGTCACCGAAGGCGAGGGCTTTATTCATGTAATTGAGTAATTAAGTAATTAGGTAATTGACCAAGCTAATTACTCAATTACCCAATTACTAATTACCGCCAACCCAAATCTCCCACAAAAACTATGGACCGAACTGTACCTACTTCTGGCAACGAAGAAATTAATCTCTACCTCCGCACCTATTACTCTCTGCTGCGCAGCAGCCGCGAAGTGCAAATTAAAACCCTCATCGAAGCACACAAGCGAATGAATTCGGCCCTGCACATTTTTGCCGATGGGCCAAAGCCCGACATGGCCGCCTTCATTTATGCCATCCTGCGCATGCCCAAATGTCTGGACCAGCTGCGGCTGATCATCATGGGACAGTCGGAACAGGTATTTGCCCAACATGGGTTCCCCAACGTAGAGAGATGGCAGCAGGTTAGCGCTCCGGGTCGCCGTCGCCGCAGCTTTTTTGATGGCAAAGACCAGCTGGCCGTCTACATCGCCAGCCGCTCCGATATTGATGACATCGTACCCATTCTGGTGGCTTACCAGATTGAGCGGCGCAAGCTGCGACGACTTTTGGATAAAGAGAATGTCATTAAGGAGTTGGAGCGCATTCGGGACACAAAGGGCGGCATCCCCTCTGGCAACAGCCTGGTGCGTCTGGCCCACATGACCGAAATTCCCGTAGAAGATTTGCAGCGTCTGTGCCAGGTGTGGGGCGAAAAAACGGCCGAAAAATTCCTCAACATCGCCCAAACCAAACAAGAGCTGTCAATTCGCTCACTGGCCGGATCGCTGGCCGATTACAAGCGGGCCACGCGCCGCTGGTGGCGCAATGTTGAACGCTTCCTGCCGGACATTATCATGCCCGATCGCCCGGTCTATTTTGTCTCCAGCAACACCCACAGCCTGCCCAACTTGCTCAGTGGCTATGCTTTGCACATCGAGGAGCAAATTAAAGCGTATATCCATGAAAATGGTTCAGCAGATCTGCAACAAGAGTATCATGACATTCTGGAACGAAACGTGCCCAGCAGCCGGGAGAATTTTCTCTATTACGCGCTCAAAAAGTTAGAGCAAGACAATCCTGAAGTAACGGCCGCACGGCTACAAGCCGAGCGCGATGTGGGTCTGGTTCGCATTCCCAGCGAGCATGCGTTTGACATCGAAGTGCAGGTGATTCCCATTAACACAATCGATCTGCAACGCATGGATAGTCGCCTCAGCCTGCCGCAAATTGAGCAGCTGCAAAAAAGCGAAGCGCTGATTGTTAACATTGATTATCCGTTGGGCATGGCTGCCTATCAGGTGCTCACGGAGATTGCCCGGAACATTGCTGAAGTGCGCGGCGTGTACATTATGGGCAAAGCAGCGACGCTAAACGGCCGTATCGGCGACATCATGATCCCCAGCGTGGTACACGATGAACATTCGCTCAACACTTACCTGTTCGACAACTGCTTTGCCGCCGACGATGTGGCCCCCTATCTGGTGTATGGCACCGTCATGGATAACCAGAAAGCGATTACCGTACCCGGCACTTTCCTGCAAAACGAAGGCTACATGTCGGTCTTTTACCAGGAAGGGTACACGGACATGGAGATGGAGGCTGGGCCGTATCTCAGCGGCATTTACGAGATGGTGCGCCCCAAACGGCACCCCTCGAATGAACTGGTGAATTTGTACAGCAGTCCGTTCCCCGTTGGCATTTTGCACTACGCTTCGGACACGCCGTTTAGCAAGGGTAAAAATTTAGGCTCGCAGAATCTGTCTTACTTTGGCATGGACCCGACCTACGCCACGATGGTGGCCATCCTCCGCGCCATTTTCGAGACGGAGCTGGAGCAAATCGACAATTAGGCAATTGGGTTACTGAATTACCCAATCACAATCTTCAGGGTTCAAAATTTATGGATAACTCAACAATTTTTCAGGAGCGCATTACGGCCGTTCGCCAAAAACTGGCCGAATGGAAGGTAGACGGGGTGCTGATTGCCAGCCCCACCAACCGGCGTTGGTTAAGCGGCTTCACCGGCTCCAACGGTCAGCTACTCGTCACTGCCGATAAGGCGCTGATTGCCACCGATTTTCGCTACTTCACCCAGGCCACTCGCGAAGCTCCCAACTTCACCCTGTTCAAGCACCAGCGCACGTTGGCAGAAACCCGCCAGTTTTTGGCGGAAGCAGGCGTGCAGCGGGTCGGCGTCGAGGCAAAATACACGACGCTGGACCAGATGGAGGAGCTAAAGCAGGTGGAAAATATCACCTGGGTGCGCCTGCCACAAACGGTCGAACCCTTGCGCATGATCAAAACGGCCGTTGAAATCGAAACTATCCAAAAAGCGTGTGCCATTGTGGATGACGTGATGGCCCGCGTGCCCGAAATCGCTGAAGTTGGCCTGACCGAATATGAGGTCGCCTGGGAGCTAGAAAAAGCGTTGCGGCAAGCTGGCGCTGAAGCGCTGGCTTTTGACATCATCGTCTCGACTGGCCCCAATAGCCCGCTGCCCCATCACCATCCCGGCGGCCGCCGTTTACAGGCAGGCGACGCACTCATTGTGGACATGGGGGCGCAGGTGGCTGGTTACAAAAGCGACCTGACCCGCTCGTTTTACCTCGGCGAAAAGGCATCCGTCCGTTATTTTGAGATTTATCATTTGGTGTTGAGGGCACAAACGGCCGTTTTCGAGCAAGCCAAGCCCGGCATGAACCTCAAAGAAGTGGACGCCATCGCCCGAGACGTTTTTGAGCGAGCCGGACACGGCGAGCATTTTGGCCACGGTCTGGGCCACGGCTTGGGGCTGGACATTCATGAAGACCCCTTCTTCTCGCCCCGCGCCTCTGAAGAGGACACGGTCGAAGTCGGCATGGTGGTCACCATTGAGCCGGGCTGCTACCTGCCCGAAGGCATTGGCATCCGCCTGGAAGAAACCGCACTGATGACAGAAAATGGCCTGGTGCCGCTGACCCACTGCCCCAAAGAACCGAATATCCCCTAGGATTCGATTATGAAACGACCAACCTTTCCCTCGTTCACCCACACGTCCCAACCCGTGCAGAATCTCAATGAACTCGATGAAGCACAAGCTTCAACGGGCGATCGCGCGGCGGATTGGGTGGCCAAAATTGTCGGTTCCTGGGGTTTTATTCTGGGTCAGCTTGTTCTGCTCATCATCTGGATCATCCTCAATATTACCGCCTGGGTGCAGCATTGGGACCCGTATCCGTTCATTTTGATGAATCTATTCCTCTCCATGCAGGCCGCCTTTACGGCCCCCATTATCATGATGAGCCAGAACCGCCAGGCAAACCGCGACCGCCTGGAAGCCCACAACGATTTCCTCATCAACAAACAGGCGGAAGAAGAAATTCGCGCCATTTTGCAGCATCTGGAAGCCCAAAACGAGGCTTTAACTGAAATTCACCAGCTCTTGGCCGATATGAACTTGAAGCGCGAGGAAAGTTAGCGCCATGCCTGCCTATGCCACTTTGCTTAGTCAAATCAGCTATGACTGCGCCAGCGACTACCTCAATGAGCTGCGAGCGGGCATTCAACCAGGCGCATTTTTGCAGCAGCAATTAGCCAATGTAGATTTGCATTTACTCACAGTGGCGCAATTTTTGGAGAAGCTGGTACGCACCAAACGGCCGCAAATCTTTGCTGAAAGTGCTGTGGCTGGCGATGGCTCTGACTGGAATCTGACTGAACTGGGGCTACTGGGTGACATCAGCGTCGCCGCCCCGGTCACTTTTTACGACAACGGCCGTCACACCAACCCAGAGGTCCACATGCCGCCCTTCACTGGCTGGCTGCTGTTTGTGCCGGGCGCGCTGTTGAGGAACGGCCGTTCCCATCCCCCTGCGGACTGGCATGAAGTGGTCAGCAGCGGCCACATTAACGAAGACGCGTACTTTGCGCTCTACGAGCGGCGGCTGCTGCCCGGTTTTTTGTACATCAATGAACAGATGGCGCAGCGGGGCAAACAGGCACTCATCACCGTGCCAGGGTTGGGCTGCGGTATGTTTGCCGGGCCATTCCAAGGGCAGCTAGGCGAGATGCTCAAGCGCGCCTTGCAGGCATTTGTTTACAGACATGCAGCGTCATTTAGCCACATCCGCGCCGTTTATTACGATCCGTATCAGGAATGCCAGAATGAACGCATCAATTTGCCGGGGTTGAGCTTCTTGGTACGGCCGTTAACCCACGGCAATGAAACCAAACCCCAGCTCTGCCACCCCACCACCTACGAGGAAGACGGCGACGACTTTAGCGACTGCGAACTGGTCAGCGTGGTGGCCTGGGACCATGTTTCCTGGCCGGGCAACGATTTTTACGTGGGCTCACGCGCCACGGATGATGGGGTAAAAGGGGCGGCGACGGATGTAACGGCCGTTATGACAGGCATTTCCGGCAGCTACAATCCCCACCGTTTTCAGTACGAGCCGCCTGCTGGCTACAGCAACTGGCAGGAGGTCATCGGGCGAAATAGCCTAGCACTTGAGGCCGCCGCCACGCTTGTGGTTAAACCACCCAATTAATTGTGTTCAGCAAAAGGGGATTGTTCAGGCTTCTTGATCGCGGACGAAGCGGTTGAGCGCTTCCCGGGCGGCAGGCAAATGCTGCATGGCGCGCCAGTTGCCCAAAATTGCCGCCGGATTTTCTAAATCGAGGAGGAGTTGAAAGGGATCTGTTTGGGTAAGTTCACCCGCGGCTTTGGTTTGCTGCCAATACGGCCGTAACCATTCTTCCCACTGATCATACCGCTGGCGCAGCCAGGGCCATACTTCCGCAAATTCCGGTTCCGCTTCGGCCAGAGGCAGCTTCTCCCGGTGCACCAGCACCACCAACTTCTCCAGCCGATCCCAATGGGCAATAAAATCCGCCAGCGAGCGATTTTTGGACCATTGGCTTAAGAAACGGGTAAAGGGATTCATCAAAGCGTATCAGCGGCAAATCAAAATGGGGCGTTTGTACTCCAGCAATACCCGGTTCAGCGTGCTGCCCAGCACCAGGCTCTTCATCGAGCTCATCCCAAAGCCACCCATGATCATCAAGTCTGTTTCTTGCGCCTCAGCCACCTCTAGCAGCGATTGGGCTGCCGGGCCGATGGGCAGGTAGTAGTTGGCCGAAACGCCAGCCACATCCAGGTACGTTTTAGCCCGAGACTGAATCCGTTTGGCCGCATCCAGCTTGCCGTTGCCGTTGCTGCTCACCGTCACTACCGAAAGCTCAATTTGCCAGCGGCTGGCCAGATAAGTGGCCACAAACAGCGCTTCTTCCGCTTTGGGGCTGCCATCATAGGCTAACAAAGCATGCTGCATCTGTGACGGCTCCGTAGGCACTACCATTACCGGACGCGGCGTGCGTTTGAGGATGGTTTGCAAACCAGAGGCCAGTCGCTCCAAAATAGAAAGGCCGGGCGGGCGATTCAAAGCCAGCATCACCAAATCAGAAAAAGCAGCGCGAGCCACCACCTGACGGGCAACGGTTCCCCACTCCACGCTAAAGTTCGCCTCTACACCCGCTTCGGTGGTGAGCCACTTAAACTTGTCGGAGATTTCCGTCACCAGCGCCTGATCTTCTTCACCTCTAGTTTTTTCAGAAACATAGACGCCGCGTAGACGGCCGTTCTCTCGCTGGGCCAACAAAATCGCCTGATCCAGCACCCGCCAATCATCTGGATGGCCGGAAATAGCCACCAATGTCTCGTCAAACAGATTATCGGCGGAACGGCGAGACAGTCGTTCCTCACGCCAAACACCCGGCGCTGGGCCAAATTCCAGTTCATCCGGAACCACAGCCTCCAACACACGCGCAATAGCAGCGCCAGGTCTTCTTTTGCGCTGCATGTCGGTAACGGCCGTTCCTGGATCAACTTCCCAGCCCAACGCCTCTTTCAATTCAGCACGATGCTCAGCCAGCAGCGTGTAAATGTCAGCCTCGGTGCGCTCTGGAAAGTTGCGCATGATGCCCTGTTCGCGCACCAGCTCAATCACTGGCTGATACACTTCATCATACCAATGCACGACCGCTTCCTCGTAAGAAACATCCCGCTGAAAATCCAGCCCCATGTAGTACCGATGCACGTCAATATGATCCAGCAGCAGCGAATAATGGGCGCAGAACGTCATGAGCAAATCAGCGTCAGGCCGCAAATGGTCCAGATCAGTTTTTTCCAGGAACTCGGCGTACCGGCTTTTGCAAATAATCTCGTTGGGATCATCCTCGGCAGTTAGCGGAACGCGCGTTTTCACTTCGGTGACATAGGCAGAAATGGTCGGCGTATCCTGTTGGCGCGCAATTGAAACACGGTGATTGCCATCGATCACAAAATAGGCGTCGCCCAATTGATACACTTCAATCGGAGCCAAGCCAGCCAAATCAGAAACGGCCGCTTTTACTCTGGCCCAACGCTCACCCCCAATGTCGCTTTTAGGCAGGAAGCTGCGGGTAAAATCCTTGTAGCGCCCCACACTGCCGATAATTTTATCGACAGGGATTTCCTGCAAACCACGTTCGCGAACGTTGGTTACCTTTAATTTTTGTTTGACATCATCATACGAAAGCAGCTCGGTCTGTTCGCCCGTAAAGCGGGATAACAACTGCTGCATCGCAGCCTGACGGCGCGCCTGGTTAAAATCTTCAAGCGCTGATTGATAATAATATGGATTGTTTGTGCTCATTTCCGTTACAACTTCATCGACAAATCAAAATCGGATGTTTAAACCTCCGCAAGATTGTATCGACGGTACTCCCTAACATTAAGTGCATCATGGGTCTAAAACCAAAGCCACCCATGATGAGATAATCAATTTCGTATTCAACGGCCGTTTCCAAAACGGCCTCAGCAATAGGCATCTGGCGCAACACATAGTTTACGTTTTGGATGCCGTGTTCTGTTAAATAATCCCGTGCCCGCGTCAATGCCTCGCGTGACGTATATTCCGTTTCCACCGTCACCACGGTCAAGGTCAATGGCCAGCGGGATGCCAAATAAGTGGCCACAAACAGCGCTTCATCCGCCTTAGGGCTGCCATCGTAAGAAAGCAACGCCCGATCCATCGTGATTTCGGCTTGGCTGGGCACCGCCAAAATCGGGCGCGGGCAGCGCTGTACCAGCTGGTTAAACCGGTTGCCCAACCGTTCGCGCGGCTGTGGCCCCGGCGGATGCGCCAGATTAAGCACCACCAAATCGGCAAATGCCGCCCGGCGAATGATCGTTTCGCGCACGGAGCCCAGCTCCACGGCAAACTCGGCAGCAATACCCGCCGCCGCGCACGTCTCTAAAAAGCGCTCGCGAATTTCGGCCGTAGCCACGCTGAGCAGCTGATCTTCTTGGCGCACCACATGCAGCCCCAACAGCCGATCATTGTCACGCTGGGCCAGCTTGATGATTTCGTCCAGCATCAGCCAGTCGGTTTCGCTGCCGCGAATGCCCACCAGATAATCGGCAAAAAGGCGGCCCATCGTGCGCGTGGCCTGAAACGCACGCCAGTGACCAGGGGGCGGCCCCTCGCTCAGTTCCAGCGGCACCAACGATTGCAGCCAGCCGGCAATTCCTTTGGGGCGGGCAACTTCATCCGTGGCAATTTGGAGAACGGCCGTTTCCGGTTCAATCTCCCAGCCTAGGTTCGTCTCCAACTCCGCACGCCGCTCTGAAAAGAGAATGTACATATCGGCGCTGGTGCGTTCTGGGAAAAGCCGCATGATGCCTTGCGCCTGAATGTGGCGCAGCACCGGCTCGTAGACCTGGTCATACCAACGGCAAACGGCCGTTGCTTCATCCACCGGCTCGCCCTTTTGGGCCAACAGCTCCGCATGCGCCTCAATCTGATCCAGCAGCAACTGGTACTGCCCGCAAAAGGTCAGCAGCAAATTGGCGTCCGGGCGCAAAATATCCAGATTTGTTTTTTCTAAAAATTCAGCATACCGTGCCTTGCAAATGAGTTCGTCGGGATCATCATCGGGTGAAAGCGGCACGCGTAGTTTTACTTCCGTAACGCGGGCAGTGATGGTGTCACTACCCAGCTGACGCGCAATGGAAACGCGATGGTTGCCATCAATCACAAAATAGACATCGCCTACCTTGTATACATCAATGGGGGGCATACCGACCATCTGGTTAACGGCCGTTTTTACCCGTACCCATCGCTCTTCATCGCTGTCATTTTTGGGCCAAAAGGTGCGCGTAAAATCTTGAAAGCGCCCCACACTGCCCACAATGGCATCCAGCGGAATCTCGCGCATTCCCTGCTTGACACCATCTGAAGATTTCACAAACTGGCATACATCGTCGTATGCCAACAAATCGGCCGATTCGCCAGTCAAACGAGCCATCATTTGCTGCATTGCCGCAGACCGACGGGCCCGTTTGAAATCCTCAACGGCCGTATTGTAAACAACTGTTCCTGGGTTAGACACGGTTCAACCTACCTAAAAAATAGTGAGAAATTTTCCACATTATACACATCTGTCAGCAAACAAACCGACATTGATAACAAACTGTTAAACAGATCTTAAATGGCTGTTAGCAAAGGAAACCGATCGCTTTTCTATAATCAAACCTGGGGTGCCCTTCAATTGTTCAGGTGCTTAATCCGCATCATTTTACACAGCAAAGGAGAAAACAATGAATAGCACAAAAGTCAAAAAATGGGGTCATTTAGCCCTGGCAGTCATAGGAATTTTGGGGGTGCTGGTAGCCGTTACAGCGGCCGTTTCCGAACCAAAGATTCATTTAGAGCCAATTGGCCATTACAACACCGGCATTTTCGATGAAGGAGCCGCCGAAATCGTGGCATACGATGCGGGCAGCCAGCGGCTGTTTGTCACCAACGCCAACGATGGCGTGGTAGATGTGCTCGATCTGAGCGATCCCAGCAGCCCCGCGCTGCTGCACACCATCGACCTCCCAGAATTTAGTGGCGGGGTCAACAGCGTAGCCGTGCATGATGGCCTGGTGGCTGTGGCCGCTGAGAATGAAGAGAAAACAGAACCAGGACAGGCCGTCTTTTTAGATGTGGATGGCAATCTGCTCAGCGCCGTCACAGTAGGTGCCTTGCCCGACATGGTTACATTTACGCCAGACGGCCGTTACGCGCTCATCGCCAATGAAGGCGAACCCAACGACGATTATGACGTCGATCCCGAAGGTTCTGTGAGCATCATCGATCTGAGCGGCGGCGTAGCCAACCTCAGCCAAAATAACGTGCACACGGCCAGCTTTAGCCAGTTCAACAACCAGCGCATCGACCCACTCATCCGCGTTTTTGGGCCAAACGCCACCGTGGCCCAAGATTTGGAACCAGAATACATCGCCGTTTCTGATGATTCCCGTCTGGCCTGGGTAACGCTGCAAGAAAACAATGCGCTGGCCACCATCGACATTGCCAGCGCTCAGGTTATCAGCCTGCAAAGCTTTGGCCTGAAAGATCACAGCCAGCCGGAAAACGCCCTGGACGTGAGCAACCGGGACGACGTCATTAACATTACCACCTGGCCTGTGTACGGCATGTACCAGCCAGACGCCATCGCCGCTTTCACCATTCGCGGTCAGCAATACCTCATCACCGCCAACGAAGGCGACGCCCGCGACTACGATGGCTACAGCGAAGAAGAGCGCGTCAAAGATTTGGAGCTAGATCCAACCGCCTTCCCCGATGCCGACACGTTGCAAGAAGATGAAAATCTGGGTCGGCTGACCGTAACAACAGCACAAGGCGATCTGGATGGCGATGGTGATTTTGATGCCATCTGGTCGTTTGGCGCACGCTCGTTCTCCATTTGGTCCCGCCAGGGCAACCTGGTTTACGACAGCGGCAACGCGCTGGAGCAAATTACGGCCGCCACGCTGCCAGAGCAGTTCAATTCCACCAACGACGAAAATGATTCGTTTGACAATCGCAGTGACGACAAAGGGCCAGAACCGGAAGGTATAGCAGTAGGGGTGATAAACGGCCGTACCTACGCCTTCATCGGTTTAGAGCGCATTGGCGGCATCGTTGTGTACGATGTGACAAATCCGACCAGCCCACAGTTTGTGGAATACATCAACACCCGCGACTTCAGCGGCGATGCCGAAGCGGGCACCGCAGGCGATTTGGCCCCTGAAGGGCTTACCTTCATCCCCGCCAGCGAGAGCCCCAACGGAAATGCGCTGCTGGTTGTGGGGTATGAAGTCAGCGGTTCTGTGACAATCTTCAACATTGGGCAGTAAAAAGTCATCTATTTTTCCAGAAGCCACGGGTTTCTGGAAAAATGCATTGCACAGTTTACAGCTTGTGCTAGACTTTTGATATCATGAATATTCCTGCTTTGCAAACCCTGCACCATCATCACGCACACCACACAAGCTGGCGACGGTTTCCTTTGGGTTGAGGCAGGTTTTCTACCATATTCATAGGGTTGTAATATTCAACACCCTCCTCAAGCTAGAGGAGGGTGTTTTTGTTTTTCTTAATGGCGGGTGAAACCAAAATGCGGCAATATAATGATCAACCAAATCACGCTGTTCTTACCCATGCATCAAAAATTTCAACATAGTTTGCGTTAGCAACGGTTTCCTACCCGCAAAGGAGTAATAAATGTCTCGAACTGATATTCGGCTGGCACTGCCAAGTAAAGGTGCCTTGCACAAAGATGCATTCGACTTTTTAGAAGCCTGTGGTCTCAAAATATTTCGCCCCAATCCTCGGCAATATGAGGCAACCATCCCCAGCCTGCCTGAGCTCACCGTCATGTTTCAACGACCGGGTGATATTGTGGCAGGCGTGCGTGAGGGGAGCTTAGATTTTGGCATGACGGGCCTGGACATTTTGGCAGAAAAGGCATACGGCCGTTCCCACACCATTCTTGTCTTGCACGATTCGCTAGGCTTTGGCCCCTGCACCCTCAACCTGGCTGTGCCCGAAGCCCAGCCCGCCCACACCATGGCAGATTTGGCCGCTTGGGCCAAAGAACTCGGTGAAAACGGCCGTTCCCTGCGCGTCGCCACCAAATTCCCCAAAATCACCGGCGCGTATCTGGAAAAACACGGCGTTGCCCCCGTTAAACTCATCAGCGTCGAAGGCACCCTGGAAATTGCGCCCACCATCGGCTATGCCGACATCATTTCCGACCTCGTTTCCTCAGGCATTACCCTGCGCGACAATCACCTGCGCACCATCGAAGACGGCGAAATTCTCGCGTCCCAGGCCTGCCTGATTGCCAACAAAGAAGCGCTCAAAACGCGCCCCGAGGTGCTTAGCGTCGCTCGCCAACTCATCGAATATATCGAAGCCCACCTGCGCGCCGAGAATTCTTACCTGGTCACCACCAACGTGCGCGGCAGCTCGCCCGAAGATATTGCCGAGAAGATGCTCAGCCAGCCGCACCTGCGCGGTTTGCGTGGTCCTACCATTGCCCCCGTCGTCGCCCGCCACCACGTCCCGGACGAGCCAGACTGGTTTGCCGTCAACATCGTGGTGCAAAAAAGCAACCTGTTCCAGGCCATCGCCGAACTGCGCGCCATTGGCGGCAGCGGCGTAGTGGTATCGCCGTGTAAATATATTTTTGAAGAGGAGCCGGAGCGGTATCGGGCGATGCTCACCGCGCTGAACGGTAATCAGTAAGCGGTAATCAGTTTTCAGTTTTACAAATAAATGATTTTGGTGAATTTTGATGATAAATATTTTTGATGTGCAAGAAGCAAGAAACAGTATTCTGCGACGCGAGGATTCTCTGGAGCCAGAGGTGCCGCCAGCGCTGCAAGCCAGTTTGAATAAGTTATTTGGCCAGGGAGCCACACCGGAAACGGCCGTTACCACCATCCTCAAAGACGTGCGGCAGCGGGGCGACGAGGCGCTGCGCCATTGGACAGAAACGCTGGATGGTGTGCAAGTGGCAAATTTGCAAGTAAGCAAGTCAGAGATTGAAACGGCCGTTTCCCGTATCCCCGCCGATTTGAAAGAAGCGCTAGAACTCGCCGCCGCACGCATTCGCGACTTTCACCAGCGGCAGCCGCTGCCCAACTGGCAAACCAGCGAGATGGGCGGCATCGTCGGCCAGCGCGTGACGCCAATCCAGCGCGTGGGCGTGTATGTGCCCGGCGGCACGGCCCCGTTGCCTTCCTCACTGCTCATGTCGGCCATTCCGGCGCAAGTTGCTGGCGTGAAGGAAATTGTGGTAGCGACGCCTCCTGGGAGAGAGAACGGCCGTATTCCCGACGTCATCCTGGCCACCGCCGCCATTGCCGGTATCGACACCATCTACACGCTAGGCGGCGCGCAGGCCGTGGCCGCCCTCGCCTTCGGCAGCGAAAGCATTCCGCGGGTAGACAAAATCGTCGGCCCCGGCAACCTGTTCACCACGCTGGCCAAGCGGCAGGTGTACGGCATCGTGGGCATCGACGGCCTGTATGGGCCTACGGAAACCGTCGTTGTGGCCGATGACAGCGCCGATCCTGCCTGGGTTGCCGCCGACATGCTAGCCCAGGCCGAGCATGACGTTCTGGCCACCGCTATCCTCTTCACGCCGTCCCGAAAATTTGCAGAGGCGGTACAGGTGGAAATTGCCCGCCAAATGGAAGAATTGAGCCGCAGTGAGGTCATTGCCATCTCGCTGGCTAACCGTGGCGGCATTGTGCTTACGGCCGATTTGGACGAAGCGTGCCAGCTCGCCAGCGATTTTGCCGCTGAGCACACCTGCATCGCCACGGCCAACCCAGCCGCCTACGTAGACAAAATTCCCAACGCAGGCGGCCTGTTCATCGGCGAACGCAGTTTTGAGGTGCTGGGCGATTACGTCGCTGGCCCCAGCCACGTCATGCCCACCAACGGCACCGCCCGCTTTGCCTCCCCGCTCAATGTGCTCGACTTTGTGAAAATCAGCAGCATCTTGCAGCTAGACGACGCCACCTCCGCCCAACTCAGCGTCGCCGCCGCCCGCATTGCCCAAGCCGAAGGACTCGACGGTCACGCCAACGCAGCACGCAAGCGGATAGGGTAAAATCAACCGCAGAGTCGCAGAGGGCGCGGAGGATTTTTATGAGAGAAAATGCGTTAGCAACACAAATTATTGGTGCGGCAATTGAGGTACACAAACAGTTGGGACCGGGGCTGTTGGAATCAGCTTATGAGGAATGCCTGGCTCATGAATTCACGTTGCGCAGCATCCAATTTGAGCGGCAGAAACCATTGCCTGTTGTCTACAAAGGAATAAAGCTCGATTGTGGCTACCGGCTTGATTTTTTAGTGTCAGAATCAGTCATTGTAGAATTAAAAGCAGTAGAACAGCTAATGCCTATTCATCATGCTCAAACAATTACCTATCTCAAGTTGACTAATTGCAAGCTGGGCCTCATCTTGAACTTTAACGTTCGGTTGATGAGAACTGGCATCAAACGCGTTGTCTTAAACCTTTAAATCTTTGCGTTCTCAGCGTGCTTTGCGGTTAAAAAAAGGAACCAACAAACCATGACCAACAAATTTGTACGACCAGA
This sequence comes from Ardenticatenaceae bacterium, assembly GCA_020634565.1. Classification (GTDB taxonomy): domain Bacteria; phylum Chloroflexota; class Anaerolineae; order Promineifilales; family Promineifilaceae; genus Leptofilum. The sequence continues at coordinate 37,330 of JACKBN010000012.1, read as the reverse complement.
TATTGCCGAGATGGAGCCGTATATTCCGATTGTGCCGTTTGAGGTGTTGTCGGCACGGTTGGGGCGGGCGCCGGAAGAGATTGTGAAGCTGGATGCCAACGAGAATCCATATGGGCCTTCGCCGAAGGCTTTGGATGCGCTGCGAAACGGCCGTTTCTTCCACATTTACCCCGACCCAGAATCTAACCAACTGCGGGACGCGCTCAGCAACTACGTACAAATGCCCAAGGAGCGGCTACTCACCGGCATGGGTGCCGATGAACTGATCGATTTGGTGCTGCGCGTGGTGCTCTCCCCCGGCGACGTGGTGATTGATTGTCCGCCCTCGTTTGGCATGTATCCGTTTAGTACGGCCGTAAACAGCGGACAATATGTGCCGGTCTGGCGTAAAGAGGATTTCAGTTTAGATGTTGAGGGGATTGAAACGGCCGTTGCCCAAAACCCCACCGCCAAAATCCTCTTCCTCTGCTCACCCAACAACCCGGACGGCAGCACCATCTCCGACGCCGACCTGCGCCGCCTCCTGCAACTGCCCGTCCTCGTCGTGTTGGACGAAGCGTACGCCGATTTTGATTTAGTGAACCGCAAAGAGCGCGAAGAACGCAAAGATAATAAAGAAGAAAACTTTGCGCCCTCTGCGTCCTTTGCGGTAAAAAATGCTAGCCGGATTCATTGGACGCTGGAGTATGACAATTTGGCGGTGCTGCGGACGTTTAGCAAGCTGGCAGGGTTGGCGGGGCTGCGCGTAGGCTATGGCGCGTTCCCGGACTGGCTGCTGCCACACTTGTGGAAAATCAAGCAACCGTACAACATCAACGTCGCCGCCTCGCTCGCTGCCCTGGCCTCGCTGGAAGATCGAGCCTGGCTGCAAGAAAAAGTGCAGCTTTTGGTCGCCGAAAGAGAGCGCCTTTTCACAGAATTGGGTACAATTGGTTACCTGAACCCATTTCCCAGCCGTTCAAACTTCATACTTTGCCGGGTGATTGACCGCGATGCGCGACAGCTCAAACTTGATTTGGAGCAAGCGGGCATCCTGGTTCGTTATTTCAACAAACCGGGCCTGGACAACTGCATCCGCATCAGCGCCGGACGGCCAGAGGAAACAGATCGGCTCATTGCCGAATTGCATCGGTTAGGGGAGCAATAATTTTTATACGAAGAAACAAAGGATGGGAGGAACAAAGAAAAAGAAGGTAAAAAATCCCTTCGTTCCTTCCTGTCTTCGTTCCTTTGTATAAATTCTTTAAAAGTGATTCAAGATGAAGCGAACAGCAACAATTCACCGCCAAACCAGCGAAACCGACATTTCAGTTTCAATCGATTTAGATGGCAGCGGCAAGCATGAAATTAACACAGGGGTGGGCTTTTTTGACCATATGCTAACGGCCGTTTCCGTCCACGGCTTGTTCGATTTAACGGTGCAGGCCACCGGAGATTTGCACATCGACACGCACCACACCATCGAGGATGTGGGCATTGTGCTGGGTCAGGCGCTCAATGAGGCGTTGGGCGACCGCAAAGGCATCATCCGCACGGCGCACGCCTACGTGCCAATGGATGAAGCGCTCGGTTTTGTAGCGATTGATTTGGGCGGACGGCCGTACACGGTTTTTCACGGCGCGTGGCACACGACCGCCATCGGCCAGATGCCCACCGATTTGGTGCAGCATTTCTTCGAATCGGTGGCCTTCCATGCCCGGATGAACCTGCACGCGCGGATTGAATACGGCCGTAACGACCACCATCAAGCCGAAGCGTTGTTTAAAGCATTTGCGCGCGCGTTGGATACGGCCGTTACCATCGACCCCCGACGCGTGGATGTAGCCTCGACGAAAGGAACACTCACGAAATAAGAGGTAATCGGTAATCCGTGAACGGTAAACGGATTACCGATTACGGACCACCGATAACGGATAACGAAAAATGACAAAGATCATCATGATCGACTACGGCGCGAGCAATATTCGCTCCGCGCAGAAAGCATTTGAGCATATCGGGGCCGACGTGCAGCTAACCGACGACCCCGAAGTCGTGCGCCGGGCCACCAAACTGGTGCTGCCCGGCGTCGGCGCGTTTGGCTCTGGCATGGCTGGGCTGCACCGCCACAACTTGCCCGAAGCGATTCAGGAATCGGTCCGACGCGGCGTACCCTTCCTCGGCATCTGTGTGGGCATGCAGCTCATGTTCACCGAAGGGCATGAAATGGGCATTCACCAAGGTTTGGACTTACTGCCCGGCAAAGTTGTGAAATTCCCCGATTCATTAACAGTTAAAAATTCACAATCCACCATTAACCATTTAAAAGTTCCCCACATGGGCTGGAACCAATTGGAACCCGCTTGGGAAAATCCACTGTTAGATGATATACAGGCGGGCGACTACACTTATTTTGTTCATTCTTATTACTGCGATCCTGAGGACGCAACGGCCGTTCTCGCCTGGACAGATTACGGATTTCCCTTTGCATCTGTGGTGGCTAAGGATAATATTTACGGCTTGCAGTTCCACCCCGAAAAGAGCCAAAACGTGGGGCTGACCATCCTGAAAAATTTCGTTGAAAAATTGTAATTGGGTCATTGAGTAATTAGGTAATTGTGCAGGTGCGCAATTACTAGTTACTCAATGACTGAATTACTTCATCCCAAGAGGTACCTTTTGAGTAAGTTCACCGTTTTCCCTGCAATTGATCTGCGCAACGGCCGTATCGTGCGGCTGGAGCAAGGGGATCCTGAAAAAGAAACCGTATTTGGCACCAACGCCGTCAAAATGGCCGAAAAATGGGTTGCCGCCGGAGCCCAATGGCTGCATGTCGTCAACCTGGATGGCGCGTTTGATGAAGCAGGCGCGGCCAACTGGGCCGCGCTGCCCGCCATCTGCGAGCTGGACGTAAAGGTTCAGTTCGGCGGCGGCATCCGCAGCCTGGAAGATATTGAGCGCGCCCTGAAAGCTGGCGCCAAGCGGGTTATTTTAGGCACCGTGGCCATTGAAAAACCAGACCTGGTAAGCAAGGCGATTGACAAATTTGGCAAGAACAAAATCGTTGTAGGCATTGATGCTCATAACGGCCGTGTGAAAACCCGCGGCTGGTTGAAAGATACGGCCGTTAATCCCATAGAACTGGGCAAAGAAATGAAACAGCGCGGCGTCAAAACGATCATTTATACCGACATTGGCCGCGATGGCCTGATGGGCGGCGTGGATGTACAGGCCACCATGCAGCTTAGCCGGGTTACGGGCCTGAGGATCATCGCTTCTGGTGGTGTTGCCTCGCTAGAAGACATTCGCCGTTGCCATGCCCAAGCGGAGCACGGCATTGTGGGGGTCATTACGGGACGAGCCATTTACGACGGCCGTATCGAGCTGGAAGAAGCCCTGCAAATCGTCAACGCTGCCTAAAAACAGTTTCTACAACAGATTAAACAATCAATCTGCGAAATCTTTCAATCTTTGATTGATATTTCCAAAGCTTTTCACAGAACAAATAAATGCCACAGACAACGCAACCATCTCTTAATTCTCTGTGATCTCTGTGGCAAAACAAGGAAATTTTATGCCATACCAATGGCTCCTCTTCGACGTAGACAACACCTTACTCGACTTTGACCAGACCGAAGCGCTGGCCCTGGAAAGCAATTTTGCCCAGCACGGCCTGCCCTTCCCGCCAGAAGCCAAACAGCGCTACCACGCCATCAATCACGGCTACTGGCAACGTTTGGAGCGTAAAGAGGTAACGCCAGAAATCCTCAGAACCGGGCGCTTTCAAGATTTGTTCGACGAGTTGGGCGTGCAGTTTGATGCCGAGCTTTTTGCCAGCAGCTATCTGGCTCAGCTGGGTCAGCAGGCACCGTTAGTCGATGGGGTGATGGAGCTGTTGAGGGAGTTGAACGGCCGTTTCCACCTCGGCATCATCACCAACGGCCTGGCCGACGTGCAGCATCCTCGACTAGAAAAATCTGGCCTGAAGCCATACTTCTCGCCCATCATCATTTCGCAGGAGATCGGCATTTCCAAGCCCAACCCCGGCATATTCGACGCCGCCTTTGCCCAGATGGACCAGCCTGCCAAAAACGAAGTGCTTATGATTGGCGACAGCCTCTCGTCGGACATACTCGGCGGTATAAACTACGGCATCGACACCTGCTGGTTGAACCCCAACGGCAAAACCACCGACCTGCCAATCACCTATGAAATCAAAACGCTGCACCAGTTGAAAGATATTTTGTAGCCGCGGATTCTTTCCGCGCCATTGGAAAACCCTATGTTAGCCAAACGCATCATTCCTTGTTTAGACGTGAAAGACGGCCGTGTTGTCAAAGGCATCAACTTTGTGGAGCTGCGCGACGCGGGCGACCCCGTGGAGCAGGCCAAACTGTACGACGAAGCCGGTGCCGATGAGCTCGTCTTCCTGGACATCACCGCCACCCACGAAGCACGCAAAACCGTGATGGAGTTGGCCCGCGCCGTGGCCGACCAGGTGTTCATCCCCTTCACCATCGGCGGCGGCATCCGCACCGTAGACGACATGCGCGGCATCCTCCGCGCCGGAGCCGACAAAATCAGCGTCAACTCCGCCGCCGTGCGCAACCCGGACATCATCAGCCAGGGCGCAGAGGCGTTTGGCAGTCAGGCGGTTGTGGTCGCAATCGACGCCCGCCGCGTTACCGATCCGTCAGCGGTAAACAGTAAACGGTCATCAGTGATCAGTGACCAGTTAACTGATTCACAATTCACAATTCACAATTCACAATTAAATGGTCCCCGTTGGGAAGTGTACGTGGCCGGCGGCCGCACCCCCACCGGGCTAGACGCCGTGGCCTGGGCCAAAGAGGCCGAGCGGCGCGGCGCGGGCGAAATTTTGCTCACCAGCATGGACGGCGACGGCACGCAAGAAGGGTACGACATCGAACTCACTCGCGCCATTGCCGACGCGGTTAACATCCCCGTTATCGCCTCCGGCGGCGCAGGCACCCTGCTCCACTTTGCCCAAGCGCTCACCGAAGGCGGCGCAGATGCGGCCCTGGCGGCCTCACTCTTCCACTACAAACAACTCACCATCGCCGAAGTGAAAGATTATTTGGCACAACAAAACATACCTGTACGAAAATAGAACATGTTTCAAAAACAATAGGATAGCTTTTACAAATTCATCCCCCAAACTGTCATTCCGAGCGGAGTCTTCGGAGTGAGGAATCTCTCTCATCTGCAACGCCAGAGAGATTTCTCGGAGGACCTCGAAATGACAAGTTGAAGTTGAATTTGTAAAGATGAGTAGACCACTTTACAAAGATTATGTTAACAAAAAACCTGAAATTTGATGAGAAGGGATTGATTACGGCCGTTCTCCAACACCACACCACCCGCGAAATCCTCATGGTTGCCTGGATGAACGCCGAGGCGCTGGCACTGACGCTCCAAACTGGCGAGGCCCACTTTTGGAGCCGCAGCCGCCAGGAACTGTGGCACAAAGGCGGTACCTCCGGCAACGTCCAACGCGTCACCGAAATCCGCGTAGACTGCGACGGCGACACCCTGCTGCTGCAAGTGGACCCCGCTGGACCCGCCTGCCACACCGGCGCAGAAAGCTGCTTTTTCAGCCAACTTGAGTCTGGAGATTAAATTTTTGACGCAAAGGCGCGAAGGGGCAAAGAAAAAAAACTTTGCAACTTCAAACACTTTGCGTTCTTTGCGTCAAAAAACCACCCATGATCACGATAATCGGCATTGACTGCGCCACGCAAGCACAAAAGACGGGGCTGGCTGTGGGCACGTGGGACGGAACGGCCGTATCCCTCCGCACCGTCATCCTTGGCCACAAAAAAGAACCGCTGGCCCACATCATCGCCAACTGGTTGCCCACCAACATGCCCACCCTGCTGGCCATCGATGCACCGCTGGGCTGGCCTACCGCTTTGGGTGACCAGCTTGCTACGCACCAAGCCGGCGACCCGCTGCCCGTATCACCCAACACCCTCTTCCGTCGTGAAACAGATCGACACATCTGGCAGCGCACCGGCAAGCTGCCGTTAGACGTCGGCGCAGACCGCATCGCCCGCACCGCCCACGCGGCACTAGCCCTGCTGACCGACCTGCGCCAGCTTACCGGCCAATCAATTCCGCTGGCGTGGCAGCCAAACAAGCTGCCCCCGATCAGCGCCATTGAAGTGTACCCGGCAGGCACGCTGAAAATGTTGTTTGCCCCAGCCAGAGTCCCAAGTTATAAAGGCAAAGAGGGTGGCAACGGCCGTTCCACCATTCTCACCCAACTTAAAAACCACATAACCCTACCAGCCGAGACAGGCCTGATGCACCAAAATGATGATGCGCTGGATGCCGCCCTCTGCGTCTTAGCCGGGGCGGATTTTTTGCGCGGATGGGCAGAACCGCCCCAAAATCTAACGCAGGCCCAAAAAGAAGGCTGGATTTGGGTTCGAAAATAAAGAGAGTAATGACATGAGTGATTTTATTGACCAGCTATTTGCTACCTTGCAAGACCGAAAAAACAATCCCACGCCCGGCAGCTACGCCAGCCTCCTGGCCGACGGCGAAGATGAGATCGTCAAAAAAATTGGCGAAGAAGCCGTAGAAGTCATCCTGGCCGCCAAAAGTCAGGGCGATCAGCGTGTGGTTGAAGAAACGGCCGATCTCGTCTACCATTTGCTCGTTTTGTTGGTATCCCGCGACCTCAGCTGGGATGACATTCGCGGCGAATTAGAATCCCGCCACCAATAAATGGCATTCTATCCTTCTGTGATAAAATCGCGGCAAACCGGCAATAGGGAGAAGTATTGAGCAATTTAAACACGCAATGGGACCGCGTAGTAGACCTCACCGAAGGGCAAGCCATGGTGGTCACCGATCTACATGGCGATTGGGATGCCTACGAACGATATCGGGATACGTTTTTCCAACTTCGCTCCCTGGGCCAGGCCGATATTCTCATTTTCAACGGGGATATGATCCACGCCAGCGCACCGGCCGAGCAGGACAAATCGCTGGAAATTGTGCTGGACGTGATGCGGCTCAAGGAAGAATTGGGCGACAGCCTGATTTGCGTGCTGGGTAACCACGAACTCCCCCACATTTACAGCATCACCCTGCAAAAAGGGGATGATCTGTTCACCCCCCGCTTTGAGTTTGCGATGGGCAGCCATCGCCAAAACATTGTCTCGTTCTTCGACAGCCTACCGTTTTACGTGCGCACACCGGGCGGCGTCTCCATTTGCCATGCCGGGGGCAGCACCGCTCTGGGAGAAACCAATGGCGTCGAGCGATTGTTTAATTTCTCCCACCAGAAGGTTTTACAGCGCACCCGTGCCCAAATCACCAAAGAAGAGCGGCCTGAACTCATCCGAGCCATGCGCAGAATGCACGGCCGTACTTACAATGAAATGGCGCGCAAATGGTTTGCCGTCAGCGGCCTGACTGATCCTCGCTACGATGATTTTCTCGTCGGCACCCTGGCCACCTCAGATGAAGATTTTGAACTGCTCTGGTCGGCTCTATTTTCACGCAATGAAAAAGAGTATGGCAACAGCAGCTACCAGGTGCTGCTCACAACGCTGCTGCAAACCCTCTCCAATGGCTACAACCGGCAAACTGCGCTGATCACAGGCCATATTGACGTGCGCGGTGGCTATAAGCTGGTCAACCAACAGCAGCTGCGTATGGCCAGCGCTAAACACGCCTCCCCTCGGGAAGCAGGTCTCTATTTGCTGTTCAACATTCAGGAAGTATTTGCTTCAGCCGAGGCATTGGTCCCCAATTTGCGCTCTGTTTTTCGCAATTAGCCCCTAAGATTCAAGTAAGTTCTGGAAAAAGCCGGTGGATTTGCCCTTATTTTGCTTAATGCGCTGCAACATTGTCTCGGCACGGTCGCGCATGAGGGTGTCTTTAAGACGGCCGTACAGCTTGTACGCCAACTGTGCATGCGGGGTAGCCTTATCCCAACGCCCCTGCTTACACAACACCAACGCCAAACGATAACTCGCCTTGGCCACTGTCTTGCTGCTGCGCGACTGCTTGGCCACCTCTAAACTGCGCTCCAGCTCCCGCAAAGCAGGCCGCTTCTTACCCGTATCCTGATAACTCAGCCCCACACTACTCAGCACATTAGCCATCTGAATGGTCAAAGTATGCGCTTCAGCCAATTCCAACGCCTGCTTGAAATACTCCATCGCATCGTTGTGCTCACCCAAAGCGCGCCACAAATCTCCTAGGTCGGTCAGCGTCTCGGCCTCGGCCTCCCGGTCGGCTGCCTGACGCGCCAACTCCAGACCCGATTCATAAGCCTCAATGGCCGGACGCGTCTGATTCAACTTGCGGAAAAGCAGCGCTAACTCACGCCAATGCCAGACTTGGCCAGCCGTGTCCTTCCGCCTGTACCATTGCCAGGCTTTGCTCCAAATAGGTGATGGCCCGGCTAAAATCGCCCCACAGCTCATACGCCTTGGCGAGCTTTGTCAGCATCTTTTGCTCGATCTGCCGGTTATTTCGCTCACGCGCCAGCAGCAGCGCCCGCTTGTACATTCGCCCCGATTCCGTGTAGTTGCCTTGCGCATCAAACGCCTCGCCTAACTGGAAAATGCAGCCAATTCCTGCACCTGGTCAGAAATCTCCTGGGCCGAAATAAGCGCATTCTCGTAATGCAGCAGCGCATCATCCACATTTTCTTGAATCAGGTAAAGATCGCCCAACCGCAGCAAATTCCTGATGACCTTGCGCCGGTCGTTGCTTTCTTGAGTGATGGCCAGAGAGTAGTTGTAATATTCAATTGCCCGCTCAGTAAAGCCAGATGCCTGGTAAAGTTCACCCAGATTCCCTAAAACCTCACCTTCACCGACGCGGTCACCAATTTGGCGCGCAATCTGCAAGGTTTGTTTAAACAGTTGGGCCGCTTCTTTATGCTCCCCGGAATCAAGAAATACCTTCCCCATACTGTTCAAAATGCGCTCCAAACGGGTGCGATCACCAATGTCCCGGGCAATGGCCAACGATTGCTTAAAATAATCCTCTGCCTTGGCAGCGTTCCCCAGCTCTCGATAAGTCTCGCCTAAGTTATGCAGCGCTTCTGCTTCCTTAAACCGGTTGGTCAACCGCTGAAAGATTTGCAGCTCTTTTTCATGGAAGCGCACGGCCCGCTCCGGCTCTCCTTTTTGGCGGTAGACCAACCCCAGATTGCCTTGCGACCGTCCTTCTTCACCACGATCACCCAATTCGCGAGCAATGGCCAGGTGCTCTTCGTGAAACTCAATGGCTCTTTCGATGTAGCCCAACGCCGCATACAGCCCTAAATTGCCCAGACCCTTGCCTTCCAACTCGCGCATGTTTTCGGCGCGGGCAATGTTTACCGCTTGCTCAAAGTACATCACGGCCACATCAAGCTTGCCGATATCCAGATAAGAAAGCCCCATTGTGTTGTAAGAGTTTCCGGCAGCAAGCCGTTCATCCGGTGTTTCTTCAGCGCCATCCCACTCTGGCGGCGAGAGTTGGCCCGTGACACTGGTGTAAACGCTGGCCAACTTCTTCTCGGCTTCGGCCCAGTCACGATAGCGGTGCTCTTTGGAAATGGAGAGAGAGCGTTCAATAAACTGTCGTACAGCCAGGGGTATCTCGGGCTTGAGGGGTTGGATACGGCCGTTTACATGAACTTCGCGCAGTTCTTCACGCGTTTCACCAACAGCCGCAAAGCGACCCGTCACCATTTCATACATAATACAGCCCAGAGCATAAATATCGGCGCGCGCATCCAGCGGCTTATGCGCCCACTGCTCTGGAGCCATGTATAGCGGCGTCCCGGCAACACCCTGCGTAAGCTGGGTACGGCCGATATTTTCTCGGCTGTTTTCCAATGTCCCCACGGTTGAACCAGGGCTGTGGCCGGACAAAGTGCTGGCGAGGCCAAAATCCGTCACCCGTGCCACGCCATCGAAGCCAATCAGAATATTCTCTGGTTTTAGATCACGATGCACCAGACCAGGAATTTTCTGAGTGGCAAAACGCATACCACGGGCCACATGCAAACCAAACAAGATTGCCTGCTCCACAGGCAGCGTCTGACCACGTTTAAGCCAGGAGCGCAGCGACGGAGACTTTTTGTCCTGCGGCTGCACAATCCATTCCAATACCAGGTACACTTCACTGCCGTCGCCCACGCGCTCAACGCGGAACGCCTGCACAACGTTGGGGTGCCGACCAATCTCCACCCACATCGTCCCTTCACGCAAGAAAAGATCTCGCGCCGCACGATGAGACAAAAATTCAGGTCTAAATGTTTTGAGGGCAACGAGTTCAGAAGTGAAATGATCACGACAGAGATAGACCAACCCCATGCCGCCTTCCAGCATGTTCACAACCTCGTACCGTTCGGCGATGTACCGTTTGGCAGGTTTGCGATCTGAAGCAGTTTGGGAGAGGTCTTCGATTGGAGACCTGGTTGTGGATTCTGTCATGATACGATTTGCGGATCTTGTTTATTGAATACGGCCGTTTGCAAATATAACTAATACATATCGGTGGCTAAGTATAACATTGAGCGCCTGCTCTTGTCAGCTCCTATAATTTCTGATTTTTACGAGCCACGCCAACACAAAAAATGAGCATTTTCCCAGAAAATTTAGACGAATTAGCCAAACATCAACAGCAAAAATGAACAATTTTCACGATCGGGCTTAGCTTTTTGGCAAAATAGGATACAATCGAAGCTACCTCGCCGCAAAATATGGAAGAGTTTGCAGCAGATTGAATATATGCCATTATGAAAATCCTGATCATTGTCTGGCTGATTTTAGCAGTTTTGACTTCGCTGTTTGTGGTTTCGGCCCTGATGCTCTCTTCTCGCCTTAGTCAAGAAGAAGGACTTTCCGAAAGTTACGAAGACTGGGAAGAGAAGAACCAAGCACAGGAACTGTACAGACCACAAACCGAGCAACAATAATCAGTCACCAACAAATTTAAAACCATTCCCACAGAACGAGCTGTGTCATCCAGCTAACAGGATGACGCTGGCTGTATCCACGTTATAATCCTCCCCATGCGGGCAACCCAAAAACAAAAAGTCATTTTTCAAATCGCCCCTCTGGCCTTAGGCCTTTACGCCGGGCGTGTGCTCAGCGAACAGTGGGCTTTTTATTATCAAACAAGCTGGTTAACGGCCGTCTTGCTAACGGTTGTTCTTTCGCTGTTGGCCCTGTTTTGCCTTCGGCATCACCCGCTGCGCCAGACGTGGCCCTTGGCTTTACTGCTGGGTTATGTTTTCTACCCGCACCCCGACCCACAAATTGCCGGTTTGGTGGCTTTGCTGGTAACGGCCGTTTAATTCAAACCGTCCCCATTCCCGACAAAATTCTCGGCTCCGCAAATACCTAAAATTGGCCTTCTGGCCAGCCTGGGCCTGTTTGGGCTGATTTACCTTGCCACGCTGGCTCCCGGCCTGCTGCCAGCGGATAATGGCGAATTCCAGTTGGTAGGCACGACGCTGGGTGTCGCCCATCCGCCAGGCTTTCCGCTATACACCATGCTGAGTAAGCTGATGACCTGGCTACCTCTGGCAGCAACGGCCGCTTACAAAATCAACTTACTCTCAGCCATTACCAGTCTCCTCACGCTGGGCTTGGTTTACCTGAGCGTTTTTTACCTCACGCGCAAACATTTGGCAGCGGGAACGGCCGTCATCGCCCTGGGCACGGCCACCACTTTTGGGCACAGGCCACCACCGCCAACATCCGCAGCCTGACCGCCTTGTTTGCGGCGTTGGCTATCTTTGCTCTCATTCGCCATCAGCAAGAAAAAGAGCGCACCGACCGCTACCTGATTTTGCTGGCTGCGGCGCTCAGTTTTGGCTTCACGCACCATCTTTCACTGGCTTTCATGGGACTGATTTTTGGGCTGAGCTTGCTGCTAATCGATCCCGGCTTTTTGCGCACACTTCACGCTGGAAACGGCCGTTCCTGGCAGCTTTAGTTGGTCTTATTCCCCTACTCTACCTGCCCTTTCGCGCGGGGGCTGACGTGCCGGGCACCAGCGAAGGGCTAAATACCCTATCCGGTTTTTTGAATCATTTTCTGGCGCTGGGCTTTCAGGGCGATTTTTTCTATTTTAGGCAGCCGGTTGTGCTCTGGCCCCGCCTTCAGGTGATGGGCAATGACTCACCTTTCAATTTTCGCCCTGGCTGCTGGCCGGAGCCTTGCTCGGGCTGGGTTGGCTTTTGCGACGCAATTGGCGCGTGGGGCTGCTGCTAGGCGGTTCCTTCGCCCTGCACACGCTGGTCACCGCCACCTATCGCGCGCCACAAACCGTGGAATACATGCTGCCCGCCTACGTGCCACTGGCTATCTGTGTGGGATTGGCCAGCGGCTACCTGAATGCGTTTGTCCAGCAACGGCCGATTTTCTTGCGAGCTGTCGGGTTCACGGTGACGGCCGTTTTGCTCACCGCCGCCATCGCCCAAGGGTGGCAGCATTGGCCCAGCTACCGCTGGCTGCACCAGGTGGAAGATGCTCGTGACTATGCGCAGACCATTTTAGATAGCGCGCCCGCGAACAGTTTGATTTTGGCCAACTGGCATTGGGCCACGCCACTCTGGTATTTGCAAACGGTAGAAGAGCAGCGACCCGACGTGACGATTGAGTATGTGCCCCCCAGCGAAGGCAGCTACAGTCAAACATGGGTCAATGAAATTGCGGCTGGCTTGGCTAAAGGCCGTTCCGTCGTAACCACTTTTGTTGATGAAGCAGCCTACAGCGCACTCCCACCCGCTGAACCTTTAGGTGAAGCGCTGCTTTTTCTGCAAACGCCGCGTACGGAACTGCCCGCAAACTTTACGCCCCTGTCACTCACGTTTGGCGACGATGTAAAGATTCTGGGTTACGCGCTGGATCAACCAGCTGTGGAAATTGGTCTAGAAGCGCGTCTGACGGTGGCCTGGCAAGGAGCCAATCCTACGCCCTTTTTTGTTCACCTGCTAGATGAAACGGACAACATTGTGGCCCAGGCAGATGTGCTGGCACGGCCACAATCGGAAGGGATGACCCTCACGCAGTTTCGCCTGACGCCGCGCCAGGGACCGGGCCAATTCATTTTGCGGCTAGGCAGCGGCGCGGAGTTTGCCGAGATTAGTTCGCTGCCCGTTACGCTGGCAGCGCTGCCGCCCGCCACCCAAAATCCAGTGCACCGCCCCCTCCAAAATGGCAGTGAGGGCCAAACGTTGATTGGCTATGATTGGGACAACACGCTGCCCAACCAATCGCGCCTCTATCTGCATTGGCAGAATGACAACGGCTACTGGAGCACGGTCTTTGACAATCCTAATTCGGATGGGTTACTGAACCCCACCATTGGCCCGTGGGCATTGCCCAGCCAGAGTTGGGCACCGCCCGAAGCCAGAGCCGCGGCTCACTATGTGCCGCTGGGTGAAGGCCTTGTGTGGGTTGGAGACGCGCTAACTGATTGGCAAGCCCCGTTAGTACCCGGCCATTCATATTCGCTGCCCATGCGGTTTATAAACGGCCGTCCCCTCCTGCGCGATATTGTCATTTCTACCCGATTGGTCGGCTATGAAGCGGATAATTTCACCTGGGCCTGGTGTGATTTGGTGGACGGCATTCCGGCGATGGGCGGCATCCCCACCCTCAAATGGATTCATGGCTCCGCTGTGCAATCGCCACGCACGATTGTTTTCCCACCACGCACAGAACCTGCCGCGTTTATTGGCTTCTGCCAAAGCGAAAAACCAGCTCCCGGCGCCCCCACGCTTTATGTGGACAATGCGGCCAGCAATGGACAAACGGCGGGCGGCATTTTGGTTCTCTATGATGCCTTTACCAACCGTCCCCTGCCAATTTTGGATGAACGGATTACGGCAGTTACCAGCTGGATACCGCTCGGCACAGCAATCATTGAAGATAAATGATAAAAGCAAAAAATGTAGGGTGAACTTGGTATTTTGGGAGAAAAAAGAGGATGGGCCTGCCAGGATTCGAACCTGAAACCGATCGGTTATGAGCCGACTGCTCTGCCGTTGAGCTACAGGCCCGACTATTTACGATTTCAGCAAGACGATCTTCGATTACGGTGGGGCATCATTTGAATCGTCAATCGCAAATAAAAGAGCGGCAGACGGGATTCGAACCCGTGACAAGAGCTTGGAAGGCTATTGTGTTACCCCTACACCACTGCCGCAAAGTCGGTAATCAGCTCTTGGAAACGATTTTTTATTACCGATAACTGCTTACTTTACCAGTCGGGGCGGCCAGATTCGAACTGACGACCTCTCGGACCCAAACCGAGCGCTCTACCAAGCTGAGCTACGCCCCGAATTGCGTAACGACGTGGTAGTATACTGTCGCTGATTCGCCGCGTCAACCATTACAATCATTTCAACATTTCAACGACAAAAGCAGACGGTAAAGCGGGTGAACTCGGCGTGTTGAAAGGAGTAGAATCAGCAAGCCGTTGGCAGGTTAACGAAGAGAAAGCGGTGCGTAGCATGGTATTTGAAGTTGCCGTATGCGCGGTAAAAACGGCAAGAAAGCAAGAGGAAATGTACAACCTTAAATTTGTCCCGATGATTAGTACGTGCTAGAAAGCATGTTTAGACAAAAATGGGCCATCCCAAGTCATTCTTCCATCTCGAATCTTCTTTTCAGACGATCATGCCATCGTTTTATCTTTATCCAGTGGTCGATCTGCGCCCAAGCCTCTCCTTTTCAGATCTGCGTTATCTACTTTTGCCATACGGGCAACGTATCACCATTTTCGCGCATCGAGGCACGCCAGCAGCCGTTGGCCAGCTTGTGCTTAAGTTGGCAACGAATTAACCATACCTCGTTTTCACGCCCAGATGGGGATCACGATGGCACTGCAGTTGGTGTACATGGCTAACCAATTTGATTGTGGTTCAACTGGCAGATGGTTATGATGCTCAACCCGTACATGTTTCTTGACTGTTCGCCGGTGCAGCTGACTACCGTTTTATGAGGCCAAATGGCCTCACCGGCGATGTTTCAACGCATTACCGCGCTGACGCACCATGCAGGCAGCACCAGTTTGGCTGGCAACCAGTTCAGCAGTGGCGCGCGCGTACTGCGATGCATTAGACATTTGGCGGGGCACCAGCCATTACCATTGGCGATTATTCCATGCGCTACCGTGGGCCAATTGTGGTCATCGAAGATGCCTTGGGCATTTCACCAGAGCGGTTTAGCCAACTGCGCCAAATTCATTGGCTGGATCAGCTTTCTGAAACAACCTGGTTGCGCCTGACAACCATCTTTGGGCTGTTGCTGGCACTGAATGCCGCAATGCTGCTCTGGCAGGTATTATCGGATCGTGAAATACGGGTACAGTGGCGAACGGCCGTTACCGTAATTGGCACATTTTCCTTTTTTCTGTTCCTCAGATTATCCTCAACAATACTTTTGCTGTTTCAAGGATGGATTGATTAACTCATGAGACAATCTCAAACGCCGACATACGCCATGATTGCGGACAACGATCGCTTCTGGCAAATAACTCAGAAGATCCTCTCGTTGCTGCCCTGGCTTTGGCTAAGCTTCATGGCACTTTTAATAGCCGCTGCCATCGGCCAAACGGGCGCCTGGCCCAGCTACGGGCAACCAGATCCCAAGCAAATTAGCGGCTTGGGTATTTTGGTGATGCCGCTCACCCTGTTGATGATGTTGGTCTTGGGCACGCTGCCCTTCGGTCTGCTTTTTACAACTTTTGCTGCCTGGAAAGGGCGCGTATACCAGCAACAAAAAACACACCGCGCTTTATCTGCTAGGTGTGTTTTTATTTCTTACCGTGGTAATCGGAGATTGGGCCGGGATTATGACCTGGCTGATGGATTAGGTAGCAAGCTGCTAATCTTCCTCGTAATGCGTGTAGGGTTTTGGTGAATCTTCTTCCCGGCTCTGCCGCCAATTATGGGCCACCATGCGGAATATGTCGGATTCTGTAATGATGCCCACCAGCTTGCCTTGCGCATCCATCACCGGCAAACCGCTAATTCGATTGGTCAGCATCATATCCGCTGCTTCGCCAATCGTTGCCTCTGGTGAAATAAACTTCGGCTGTTTGGTCATCACTTCCTTCATATTAAGACTGGCCAGCAGATAGTTCATCTCCCAGGTGCTCAATGAAGTCGCCGACGAAGGCCGGGCACCGCGAATATCACCATACGTGACAATGCCAACGAGACGGCCGTTTTCCATAATCGGCAGTCGGCGAATGTTGTGCTCCCGCATGAGGGCATCCGCATCCAGCAAACCCATCGCTGGCTCGGCAAAAATTACCTCCCGGCTCATCCAATCCTTCACCAACTCCAGACGCATCTTACTCCCCTTCTGCTTTCACGCTGCGTAAATAGCTCAACGCCAAGCCAAATAAAATTACCACCAAAACGGCCGAAACCACACAATATTGGCAGAATGCATGAATCACCACTGCCTCAAGAATCGTTAGCCCTAACGAAAACAAGAATGCGAATCCGGTTACTACCACCATAATTTCTGGCAGATAATCCATTAAGGCAAAATCCCAATCACGCAGCCAGGTCAGCAAAAAAATGACCGCATAACCAGTCAGGCCAATGAACGCCACCGGCACTGGACCAATTGAAGCATATTGCGCACCAGGCCCACTTACACTGCCACAATCAAAAATGCTGCCAACCTTGCACCCCACAAACAGTACACCTTCATGAAACAGGTACAGGTAAAATGCCAGCATCATGCCGGGCACAGACAACAATTGTATAAGCCGTAATTGCCAATCTTCTTTCATAATTTTTAGGAGTCCAGCAAAGCATCAAGTCGCTGCTGGAACACAGAAATGGGTTGATTACCGGGCAGCAAATTGCCATCAATAAAGAAGCTAGGTGTCGAGTTTACGCCAGCCTGCTGGGCCATTGTGATATTTTCCAAAATGCGGTCGGCATAGGTATTGTTATTGAGGCAGCTGCTAAACGCGTCTAAGTCCATATCTAAAGACGTTGCCACCTGCATAAAGCCCGCTTCTGTGTTGTAGGCTGAGGTGCCTTGCAGTGCAAATAGGGCTTTGTGGAAGTCACTAAACTCGCCCTGCTCGTTGGCACACATGGCTGCCACTGATGAAGACAATGTGGGGAAGACACCCGCCTGACTTTGCAGTGCAAACGGAACAACCACCCATTTCACTTCATTGGTGTCAACATATTGAGCCTCAAGCAGCGGGCTGGTTTCCAGGTTAAAATCGCGGCAGTGAGAACAGCCATAGTCAGATACCTCTACGACGGACACCTCCGCATCTTCATTGCCTAAAACAATGCAGTTCTCTGGATTATTATTGCAAAAGTTTAGCAAACTCAACGCAGCCGGTTCACGAAAAGCCAGGGCAATAAGCCCAACAAAAACAACAATGCCACCCACTACTAAACCAATAATAAGAGGCCAATTGGTCTTTTTAATTGCTGAACGACGATTTCTTACTTTTTTAGCCATTGATCTTATCTTCCTTCCGTTTGTGTTACGTTTCCAACTAACCAAATCTTCCTTGGGCATCACATGCTTGCAGGGTGATCAGTCAGCGGTTTGGTTAGTGTAGCGGCACGATTATACTCAACGAGTGTTGGATGTAACAATTAGGGGCTGACGTCTGTCATCGTTGGTGGTTTTTCTAAAAATCAGCTAAGATTTACCACCTTGCAACCCATACAGGAGAAACTGATGACCGATTTAAGCACAAAGTATCTTGGAATAACCCTCAAAAACCCACTGATTGTTTCCGCCTCCCCTTTAACCGCCTATATTGATAATTTGAAGCGTATGGAAATTGCGGGGGCTGCGGCCGTTGTTTTGCCTTCCTGTTTGAGGAACAGATTGAACTTCAGGGCTTGGGCGTGGAAAGGGTCACAGTGATGAATCAGCAAACGCTGCCTGATGCCTTGCAGCATTTGCCGGAGATGAAGGGTTATAACCGGGGAGCAAATGGGTATCTGGCACACATTTACCAGGCTAAAAAAGCGGTATCTATTCCGGTCATCGCCAGTTTAAATGGGTATTACAGCGGAGGTTGGGTGCAATATGCGCGGCTCATTGAAGCTGCGGGAGCAGATGCTCTGGAATTAAATATTTATTACTTAGCTACAAAGCCCAACATCAGCGGGCAAGAAATTGAAGAGATGTATTTGCATCTTGTTCGCGATGTCAAAGCGGCCGTTAAAATTCCCGTAGCGGTGAAGTTAAGTCCTTATTTTAGTGCGTTGGCGCACATGGCCACACGTTTAAACGCAATGGGAGCCGATGGGTTGATTTTGTTTAACCGCTTTTACCAACCGGATATTGATCTGGAAACGCGCAAGGTTGTGTCTAGCCTGGACTTAAGCAACGCAACTGAACTCCGGCTGAGGTTGCGCTGGGCAGCCGTATTATCCAGCATCATCAAAGCAGATTTAGCGGTCACCGGGGGTGTGGAACGGGGCACAGATATTGTGAAGTGCATGATGGCTGGGGCTAAGGTAACGGCCGTTGCCTCCGTCCTGCTAAAAAATGGCATTGAACACATAAAAATAATCCTCAAAGAGCTGGAACAGTGGCTGGAAGAAAACGACGAGGAAAGCATCAAAGGCTTGCAAGGCATTTTGAGCCAGCAAAAAGTCACGGATCCGGCGGCTTTTGAAAGAGCCAACTATATGAATGTTCTCAAATCTCTGGAGGAAGAGTAAAAGGGAGCGCGTTTAGAAATTGTCGGAGCGCTCTTTGCGGTGTGTTTCGGCTAACAGTTCAATTTCAGCAATTAGCTCAGGGGTGTTGATATTTTTCAGCCGATAGTCGCTGGCACCTGCTTCCAAAACCAGCTCACGGGCAATATCATCGATGTAAGAAGAAAGAGCAAGTACGGCCGTTCCATTCTCCACCAACATCTCAACCAGACGCACCATATAACCAAGTTCATCATTTTGGCCAGTTAGCCCCAGCAACGCTACGTCTGGCTGAAGATCGGTGCCAATTATTTGCTTGGCCTCTTTAGCGTCAAACGTTCCCGCAATAGAAATACTGGGAATCGCACGGAGCCTAACCCGTAAAGCGTTACGCACACCTTTATGTTGGTCGATAATGATGAGGCGTATTGGTTCCATTAAATTGAGCATATTAACAATAGTGTAAACTTATCCATAGCGGAGGAAAGGATAAGATTCGTTAATTACAGAGGCTAGTGACAATTGTCATTGATATAAAGACTATATGTCACTCCCCATTTACAGGCCGCTTTAAAATGGAGCGATGACTGCTAAAGAGAATTCAACAGTTATGGCTTCCATTCTAGTAAGAATCGACATAATTTTCTGCCGAAGAAAGTCATCTGCCATTCATGACATTTGCCACACGTTCTGCCAAAACCGATACATTACACTGCAAAATATGTCCTGAGCCCAAAATGAAGCCTCAAGCAGGAGAGCAGAATGGTTACCGTTAATGATTTGATGACCGTCATTCCAAGCAGTGTTTCCCCCAACACCCCCATGCGTACCGTTATCGGCGTGATGAAAACAGAAGGATGTCGCCAACTTCCTGTGCTGGATAATGGCAAATTAGTGGGCATGATTACAGACCGAGACGTGCGATTGGTGATGAACTCCCCCGTTGTCCTACACGGCCGTTGGCAAGACGAAGAACTACTCGATTCCGTAACGGCCGAAAGCTGCATGACCCCCAATCCCATCACGGTGACGCCCACCACCCCCGCCTACCGCGCAGCAGAGATGCTAAGCATTTATAAATTTGGTGGCTTACCTGTTCTGGAAAATGACACAGTTGTCGGCATTATCACCGTCACCGACTTTTTGGAATATGCAGCCCGCATGCTGGCTGAGGATGTCGTTCCTGGTTAAACGATTGTCTAGCTACCCGGATTAGTTGGAAAAACCAGTTCGACTGTTGTGCCCTTACCTGGCGCAGATTTAATGGCAAAAGAACCATTCAAATCTTCTGCTCTGGCCCGCATGTTAGACAAGCCATGCCCCACTGAATAATTTTTCGACGCCATATCAAAACCACTGCCATCATCAGTCACCCGCAAGATAACCTTGTCATCATGCGCTTCAATGTTGATGAACACCTGCGCGGCCTTGGCATGCCGGGCGATATTGGCCAACGCCTCTTGCGTCGTCAAAAACAGTGAGCGAGCCACAGACGCGGGCACGATAGACAATGCCTCTTGCTGCGCCGACATAGACACCGCAACCATCGTATTGGCTTGGAACTCACGCACCAAACGACCCAATCCATGCTCCAAATTCCCCTGAAAACGATGCGGCCGTAAATCCAAAATGAAGTTGCGAATATCCCGAATCGTCGCATTTAACCCTTCAATCGCATGCGTCAACAAAAGATCGGCATCTTCAGGATTATTGTGCAGCGACAGCTTGGTGGACTCTAGCGTAAGACCCACAGCATAGATGGATTGAATAATGCCATCATGCAGATCCATACCAATGCGTGTGCGCTCTTCCACAATAGCCAGCCGCCCCACTTGTTCGTACAAGCGTGCATTTTGGATAGCAACGGCCGCATGCGCCGCCAACATCTCCACCAAATCCTGATCCGTTTGGGTAAATTCATCCGCGCCAATCTTGTTGGTCAAATACAAATTGCCCAGCGTTTCGCGCCCGGCAATAACCGGCACACCCAAAAAGGGAATCATCGGGGGATGCCCTTCAGGAAAACCAACCGAGCGGGGATCGTCGGTAATGCGTGGCACCCGGATGGAGCGTCGCTCCTTGATAATAGCCCCCAACAAACCCAACCCCTTAGGCAAGTGAGAAATACCAGAAGCAACTTCCGCATCCATACCGCTATCCACAAACGTTTCCAAATAGCCCTGGCTATTGGGCACACCCAAGGCGGCATATTCAGCATCAGCCAGTTCACGAGCGGCCTCAATAATTTGTTGCAGCACTTTGTCCAACGTCAATTCGCCGGAGATAGCTACGGTTGCCTTGTCTAACGCAGCCATTTGGCGGCTCCGCTGCTGCAACTCAGCACGCTGATCGCGGCTGGACTCGATTAATTTAGCATTTTGAATGGCAACGGCCGCATGTGAGGAAAAAAGCTGGAGCAAATACTCATCAGTAGAAGTAAACTGCTGGTCATCTAATTTGTCGGCGAGATAGATACGGCCGTACACCTCACCATTTTGCATCACCGGCATTCCCAGAAAGCTTTTCATGGCCGGATGCCCTTGCGGGAAACCACTAAACTGCGGATGTGCTTCAATATCTGTCAGACGAATAGGTTTCTGGGCATCAACAATAGCTCCCAACAGGCCAATTCCTTCAGGCAAATGAGAAATAAGCTGAGCCTGCTCTGCTGAGATTCCAGAAAAGACAAATTCTGCCGGCAGATTCTCCTGAGCAAAAGTTGCCAACACGGCATAATTGGCGGATAGCAACTCTCGCGACGCATCTACAATACGCTGCAAAGTGTCTGACAAATCCCCAACTTGTGTAATTTTTAGCGTTGCATCACAGATGGCTTGCAAAAGCGAGTCAATTTCGCGGCCATTATTCATCATGGCTGTTCTTCACCCCCGGAGAACAACAAAAAACGGACCATGTCCGGTAGCAATAAATGATATTCGACCTAATTCAGGTAATCTTTAAGATGATGTTGAATTGCGTAAGCGGCCGCTTCTGCCCGGTTAGATACTTCCAGTTTAGACAAAATACCGCTGACATAATTGCGCACGGTGCCCTCACTTAAATAAAGGGCTTCAGCAATTTCGCGGTTTGTCCGCCCTTCGGCAATAAGCGACAAAACCTGCATCTCCTGAGCCGTCAAATCGCTAAAGGCAGCCGATTCTTCCTGCTGAATAGAACGGCGCATCTCATTAAAAATACGCTGCGTCAGAGAAGGATCCAACGTTGCTTCACCCCGGGCTGCGGCTTCAATGGCCCGGATGACATCATTGCTGCCTACCTGCTTCAGCACATAACCAGAGGCTCCAGCTCGAATTGCAGCAAACAGCATTTCATCTTCGGCATAAGAGGTGAGCATAATTACTTTTGTTTGTGGCAGCTCTGCCATAATTTGCTCACACGCCTCAATACCGCTGCCGCCCGCTAACCGAATATCCATCAACACAATATCAGGTTTGTGGGCCAATGCTTTGCTAACAGCTTCCTGCTGAGCAGAGGCTTCAGCTACTACCTCAAAGCCAGGGTTGCGTTCAATTAAGCTCTTTAAACCGAGCCTAACCACTTCATGATCGTCTACAAGGAGAATGCGTAATCGTGACATAAATATAAGTATAGCTTTTTCTATCTGGTTCAACAAAATAACGATAATTTTACATTATGCTGATCATCAGCAAAAAACGTTATGCAATTGCTCACTTAGCCGTCATGTTAAGAAAAATAACACGAAACCCATTGCACATATCCATTTAAGCCAGCTCACAGCCAAAAACCAGCAAGCAATTATGCACTACCTGAGCCCGGGTGACGAGATGGGTATTTTGGCACAGTTGTTCAGACGGCCGTTACCGTCACCGATCACTCACATTTTCAGCCCACGAGTGAAAGAAGAGTTGGTTTGTGCCAACGGCCGTTCCCCGAACATAATGAATAATGCAGCCCTCAAAACGATTGTGGAAGAATATGCGCTAGAATAGAAAAAATACAGTGGTTCACAGTTGCAAACCTGCTCGTTTGTGCTATTATTCTCCCGCTCTCACGCCTCTATGGTTTTGTGAAAGCGATCAAAGAATGCAATTGCTTTCACTTGGTAAGCATAACGGAGGTTATTACTTTGGCTAACATTAAATCTGCGAAAAAACGGATCCGGCAGACAGAAAAACGTACCGCGCATAACCGCATGTATGTTTCGGCAGCACGCACCTACGTCAAGCGCACACGCCAGCTCATTGCTGACGGCAAGCTGGACGAAGCTGAAACAGCAGCAAACATGGCGTACAAAACGTTGGATAAAGCTGCACGCAAGCACGTCATCCATCCACGTAATGCCGCACGCCGCAAAGGTCGCCTGATGGCTGCCCTGGAAAAAGCGCGTCAAGCAAGCTAATTTCAGTTTCGCACAAAATCTAAACAACGAGAACGCCACCAAATTGGTGGCGTTTTTGCTTTTCATGCTTCTGTCGCAAACAGGAAAATGGCTTGCCTAAAATGTGGCCTGGGAAGTCATTTAGGAGTGGGTATCGCCAAAACATACCCTTTTCCTCTTACAGTTTTCAGGAATTTGGGTTTGGCTGGGTCGATTTCAATATGCTCACGCACCCAACGAATATGCACATCCAACGTACGCGTATCCCCAATATAATCAGTCTTCCAAACACGCTGCATCAGTTCCGTCGGGTGAGAATCTGGCGTGGATGCCGCATAAACTGTTCAAGCAAGTGGACCAATTTGGGGGTTAAGCGGCTCTCACCATTGCCGGCATCTACCGATTTCTTGGATAGGTACAGCGAAATATGTCCATAGCGCACGGTCTCTTCCAAATCATGATTAACCGGTAGTAAATCTTTTACCCGATTCAGAAGTTTACGCGGGGTAAAAGGCTGCTCTAAATAGACGTCCGCTTCAGCTTCAGCATCCTCAGGATCACCCTCTCCCCGAATGTGGATGATGGGCAGATCTTCCTGATTTCTTTTCAAGCGCCGACAGGTACGAGCACCGCTGGTTCGCATTGTGGCGGCGTTAAAAATGATCAAGTTGGGTTCAAAATTCTTGAGCGCTTGTATGGCAGTCGTCCCTGTATGGCACACTTCTACGCGATGACCTGCTTTTTCAAGGGCTGGTACGGCCGTATATTGCCCCGCTCGCTTCCCCTCCACCAACAAGATCACGGCCTTCTGCATAAATACCTCTACAATCTGTCTGTTCTAATCATTTACTGCTGCGGCGCGCAGGAAATAATGGACGCAGTCTATACAGCCAGCAGTTTGAAGTCGCTTTTCACTTTGCAATGTAAAAAATTATAGAAAATTTTAACATTGGTGAAGTGTCATTATAAGCAGAAAAAAGAGAGGTGCAAGGGAAAAACGGCCGTTTCCTGAATTTGACACTTAATTGCCACGAGACTATAATTTCGCTTCACTTGCGGGTATGGTGAAACGGTATCACATTTGCTTCCCAAGCAAAGAGTACGGGTTCGATTCCCGTTACCCGCTTAATAATTCCAAGGATTAGACCTTGCGCATCTCAATACAAAATCAACCCCAATAGCCTGATTTAAATCAGGCTATTTTTATTTCTCTTACGGTGACACATTGGTGTCAAAACGCACCCATTTCAATTGGCCTGTAAGCATTTGGTAAGTCAGAATGTAACTTGATATGGTTATAATCTTATCTAGTGGCAATTTGTCTTTTTTTTGTCTTTTGCGGAAGTCCCAAAATGAAAGCCCGAACAAAATCTATTTCTGGCCCCTCCCCACGATCAGTTGACGCTGATTTTTACGCCAGAATCTAGCTGCCACCGACTTTCAGGGACACCCCCACTTAGTAGCGTGCCTTAGGCACATCACACGGAGGAAACATTGAGAAGGTTTAGACACATATTATTTGTCCTGGCCGCTGTGTTTATTTTTCTAATAGGCACGGCTGCGCCCTCGCGAGCGGCCGCCTCAGATATATTCATTTCTGAATACATCGAAGGAGGCAGCTTTAATAAAGCGATTGAACTATTCAACGGTACAGGTGCAACTGTTGACCTTGGTGCAGGCCTGTACACACTGGAGCTCTATAGCAATGGAGCAGCCAGCCCGAGTCAAAGCGTCGCCCTGTCCGGTACTATCGCCGACGGCGACGTTTTTGTTTTGGCCCACGGATCAGCTGATGCGGCCGTTCTGGCAGAAGCAGACCTGATTGATTCAGCTGTGATCAATTTCAACGGCGATGATGCCGTTGTATTGCGTAAAGATGGCGCTGTTATAGACTGCCTTCGGTCAAATTGGCGTTGACCCCGGTAGCGAGTGGGTCGGCGGCGGGCAGAATGACACCTTGCGTCGGGCCGAAGCGATCTGTGCGGGGGACACAAACGCCGACGATGCTTTCGATGCCTCCGTTGAATGGGTCACCTTTGCCCAGGATACCTTCGATGGCCTTGGCAGCCACACCGCTAACTGCGGGGGTGGTTCAGCAGCGACCGAGCTTTTCATGTCTGAGTACATTGAAGGGGGTAGCTTTAACAAGTCTATCGAAATCTATAATGGAACAGGCTCAGCCGTTGATCTTGGCGCTGGCTTGTACACCCTGGAGCTCTACAGCAATGGCGCAGCCAGCCCCAGCCAGAGTGTGGCTCTAACCGGAACCATTGCAGACGGCGATGTTTTTGTTGTTTCTCATGGATCAGCCGATGCGGCCGTTCTGGCAGAGACAGATCTCATTGATTCAGCTGTGATCAATTTCAACGGCGATGATGCTGTTGTATTGCGTAAAGATGGCGCTGTTGTAGATGCCTTCGGTCAGATTGGCTTTGACCCCGGCAGCGAGTGGGCCGGCGGCGGACAAAATGACACCCTGCGTCGGGCCGAAGCAATCTGTGCGGGAGACACAAACGCCGATGATGCTTTCGATGCCTCCGTCGAATGGGTCACATTTGCCCAGGATACTTTCGATGGGCTGGGAAGTCATACAGCCAACTGCGGTAGCAGTGGCCCGACTGGCCCCAAACTCAACGAGTTCTCGGCCAGCACCACAGGCACCGATGTAGAGTATGTCGAACTGTTTGGCGCCCCAGATACAGATTATTCAGCCTATACGATTCTGGAAATCGAAGGGGACAGCACCTCAGCAACCGGTACGGTAGACGAAGTGATTGCTGTCGGCACAACCGATGCTAACGGGTTCTGGTTAGGCGATTTAGCTGCTAACTCGTTGGAAAACGGAACCCTGTCTCTGCTGCTCGTCGAGAATTTCACTGGCACGGCAGGGGACGACCTGGATACAGATGATGACGGCGTTTTGGATGTTACGCCCTGGACAGCAATTGCGGATGCCGTTTCTGTAAATGACGGTGACGCTGGGGATCTCACTTATGGCGTCCCGGCACTGGGTCCCAATTACGACGGTATTAGCAGCTTTGCCCCCGGTGGCGCGTCCCGTATCCCCGATGGGTTTGATACGGACGCCGCCAGCGATTGGGTACGTAACGATTTTGATCTGGCTGGTATTCCTGGCTTCACAGGCAGCATCGGTGTGGGAGAAGCATACAATACCCCAGGTGCCATGAACGAAATCTATGTGGCACCACCGCTGGATTGCACCACCACAGGCGTTACAACCCCGATTTACGACATTCAAGGTAATGGCGCTTTCAGCCCATTGGATGGCGCTTCCGTAATCGTAGATGGTGTTGTTGTTGGGGACTTCCAACCAAATGACGGTGACCATACAGACCTGGGTGGCTTCTTTATCCAAGACGCTGTTGGTGATGGCGACCCAGCAACATCCGATGGTATCTTCGTCTTTGCGCCCAGCGCGATGGACGTTATGCCCGGCGATCTGGTTCGTGTCTCTGGTGTTGTTGATGAGTTTTTCAGCATGACGGAGATTACCTCTGTGGACACCGTGCTGCTATGTGGCACTGGCAGCGTAGCGCCAACCACCATTACCGTACCGTCAGACTTTGAGGCGGTAGAAGGTATGCTGGTCACCACTGCTGGACAAACGCTCTACATTTCAGAATATTTTAACTATGATCGATTTGGGGAAATTGTCTTGACCCCGGATCGTCAATATCAATCAACGGCCGTTTACGAACCCGGTAGTCCAGAACAGGCAGCACTGGCCGCAGCCAACGCCGCTAATCGGATTACATTGGATGACGGCCGTACGACTCAAAATCCTGACCCCGCGATTCACCCCAACGGGCTGGAATTCACCCTGGACAACATCTTCCGCGGTGGTGATAGCCTGGACAACGTCACGGGCGTCATCAATTACAGCTTTGACCTGTATCGCATTCAACCCACCCAGGGCGCAGATTACACTTCGCTCAATCCGCGCACGGCAGCACCAGATGCTGTTGGCGGCAGCTTACAGGTTGCCAGCTTCAACGTGTTGAACTACTTCAACGGTGACGGCATGGGTGGTGGCTTCCCCACCGCTCGCGGTGCCGACAATCTGGACGAGTTCAACCGGCAGCGGGACAAAATCATTGCTGCTATTACCGCAATTGATGCGGACGTTGTAGGCCTGATGGAAATCGAGAACGATGGCTACGATGAATTCTCCGCCATCGCCGATCTTGTGAACGGCCTGAATGACGCCACAGCGCCAGGCACCTACGCCTTCATCGATCCCGGCGTACCGCTCATTGGTACCGACGAAATCGCTGTCGGTCTCATTTACAAACCAGCCACCGTCACGCCATACCGCAGCAGCGCCATTCTGGATTCCAGCGTGGACGCCCGGTTCATCGATACGCTGAACCGTCCGGCATTGGCTCAAAGCTTTGTGGAAAACAGCAGCAACGGCATCTTCACTGTCGTGGTGAACCATCTGAAATCCAAAGGCTCTGATTGTAATGACGTAGGCGATCCAGACCTGGGTGACGGAGCAGGCAACTGCAACATCACTCGCATGATGGCGGCCGAAGCGCTGGTCGATTGGCTGGCTACAGATCCAACCGGCAGTGGTGACTCAGATGCACTTATCATCGGTGATCTGAACTCGTACGATAAGGAAGATCCGATCGATGCCATTCTGGCGGGACCGGATGACACCTTGGGCACAAGTGATGATTACACCGACATGCTCTACGCGTTTGGCGGGGAATATGCTTATTCCTATGTGTTTGATGGGCAGTTAGGCTATCTGGATTACGCTTTGGCCAACAGCAGCCTGGCGAGCCAGGTAACTGGCACAACCGCCTGGCACATCAACGCAGATGAGGCCGATCTGATTGATTACGATACGTCCTTTAAGCAGGATGCTCAGGATGCACTTTACGAGCCAAATGCTTACCGGGCATCGGATCACGATCCGGTGATCGTCGGCTTAAATCTGACACCTTCGCTTATCCAAAATGAAAGTGGTTGTTACGTAGTCGCGCTGGAAGGCAGCCCGTTTGAGGGTCTGGCTACCACCGTTTTAGTAGGTGAACATGGCTACAATGGCATTCGCTTCCACGCTGGACGCTGGGGCATTGCACAAGGTTTGGGCAACGACGCCTGCTACGAGATTCACGGAACTGACAACAGCGAAATCATTACGGGTGGCCTGGAAAATGACACCATCTTTGGCTACGACGGCAATGATCTCCTGATTGGTTTGTTCGGTGATGACACATTCGTTGGCGGCGCGGGCGCAGATCTGATCAACGGTAACGTTGGCATTGATGAAATTCTGGACTTTGAGCCAGGTGTTGATTTCTGTGTCAATGTTGAACTAGGCTGCTAGCACTAGCTGTTGACAACGGGCATTCACCTGTCTGTTGTCTGGCCTAAAATCTAATGAAGACCCTGTCAGAGCATGACTTTGACAGGGTCTTTTTCTTTGTGGTCACCCTGGTAGTATGACCTGAACATGACTTCCGGCACATCAAATCAGTCTCGCAATTTTCTATACTGAAAGCATCGTTGAATAAGCAACTTACATATAAAGTTCATGTGGAGGAAGATCATGAAACAGCAAAAGAAAGATTTATCCGGTGGGTTGATTTTGATAGCGATTGGTTTGATCGCTTTAGTTGGGCAGTTTGTCACAATTTCTTTACCAGCAGATTTTGGACTTCTAATCGTTCCTGGTTTGGGCGCTCTGTTTTTGGTCTGGGGCATTTTGACTCGGAAGGCAGGCTTGGTGATTCCTGGTGGCATTTTGAGCGGCGTTGGTTGGGGTAGTTACGCAATCGCTGGCCCATTTTCCATCTGGCAAGGCGATAATGAAGGTGGGGTTTTCCTCATTTTCCTGGGTTTGGGGTTTGCGCTGATTACGGTGGTAACGGCCGTATTCACCAAAGAAACGCACTGGTGGGCACTCATCCCCGGCGGAATCATCGCTTTTGTGGGTGTTTCCATTCTGTTCGGCGGCGCTTTCTTGACCGTGCTTACTTTCCTGGGCAAACTGTGGCCCGTGATTCTCATTCTGCTTGGCATTAGCATCTTGGTAGGTGCAAACCGCCATAAAGCACCTGAAGAAAAGCTTGTGACAGAAAAATAGGCCAACGCCAAATTGATGTTGAGAAAGCCGCTGTGGAGAAAACTTCACAGCGGCTTTTTTTATTTCTTTCAGTCCAATAACAACACTTTCTACAACTTCTGTACAGAATACGACAATATATTAACAATATCTTGACAAATTATTGACAAATCAACACAATCCGGCTAAACTGTGTCCATGTTCATAAAAAGGTAAAGAAGGATTTGAAGTGGGAGCCATTGCCTAAACCGCAGGGCGCCTTTCACGCAATTAAAGGAAAAAGGAGCTTGGAATGAGTGACACCATCATTATTCGCGCCAAAGATGTACAAAAAACCTATAACACCGGCAAAGTCATTGTGCAGGCGTTGCGCGGTCTGGATTTAGAAGTAAAGCAGGGGGAGATGGTGGCCATCATGGGGCCGTCGGGATGTGGCAAAACCACCCTGCTGAACTCGCTCTCTGGGCTGGACGCGATTGACGAAGGCATTATTGAAATAGACGGCCGTAATCTGGCCAAAATGAGCGACAAAGAACGCACCGCCTACCGCGCCGCCAACATGGGCTTTGTCTTCCAGTTTTATAATCTGCTGCCCGTCCTTACCGCCGCCGAAAATGTAGAAATGCCCCTCCTCCTCGACTACAAGAGCCGCATCAAACCCAAAGAAGCCCGCAAAATGGCCCACGAAGCGCTGGCCGCCGTCGGTTTGGCCGACCAGGTTGACCAACGCCCCACCGAGCTTTCCGGTGGACAGCAGCAGCGCGTGACTATCGCCCGCGCCCTGGTTAACAAGCCAGCTATCGTCTGGGCCGATGAACCAACTGGCGACCTCGACAGCACCACCTCCCAAGAAATCATGGACCTGATGCGCCGCCTCAATCGTGAAAATGGTCAAACCTTTGTCATCGTCACCCACTCCCAGGAAATCGGCGACCAGTGTGACCGCATTGTGTGGATGAAAGATGGCGTCGTCGTGTCCGACACCCAAACCCAAAGTGCCGCCGCACCGGTTAATGGCCACAGCAATGGCCATACGAATGGCAATGGCCACAATGGTAACGGTCACAGCAAAGAGGTAATCACCAACGAAGCCCTGATCCCAGAATTGCAAACCATGAGCGCCAACTAAGCAGTAATCGGTAAATGGTAAACCGTAATCGGTAATCAGTGACCGATTACCGACCACCGATTACCGAAAACGGAACACTCCTATGAATACCATCTTTGGCATACCTGCCGACACACTCATGTACACCTTGCTGGGGCTTCTGGGCCTCATCTTTTTGGGCGTCGCTTTGACCGCCCTGCGCTACCCGCTGCCATTCCGCCTGGGCGTGCGCAACATTCCGCGGCGCAAAAGCCAGACGCTGCTCATCGTCGTGGGGCTGGCCTTGTCCACCCTCATTATCACCAGCGCCCTGGGCATCGGCGACACGGTCGATTATTCGGTTAAAGTGGACGTTTACGACGATTTGGGGGCGATTGATGAAGAAATCAGCCCTACGCTGCTGGAAGCCAGCGGCGGTTTTAGCTTCAGCGCCACGCCCAACAGCGACACCGACCAGACGCAGTGGTTTGATGCGGCCATCACGGCCGATTTCACCGCTCTGGTAGATGGGGAAACGATTGATGCCGCTGTGCCGGTCGTCGTGCAAACCCTGCCAGTGCTAAACGGTGAAAATAATTTGTCGGAAGCGGCCGTTTCCATTCGCGGTATCGGTGAAATCACAGGCGACGGCCTGACGGTGCCCGCTGGGTTAGACGGCCTGGCCGAAGACGAAGTGCTGGTAAACGCCTCACTAGCCGAAGCGCTGGACGTGACCATCGGTGACGAGCTGCTGCTGGTGAAAGGCATCCCGACCCCATTTAGCGTCGCTGCCATTGTGCCCGACGGTGAATTGGCCGGGGGCAGCGCGGCGGTGATTTTGCCACTGGCTGAGGCGCAGACTTTCTTTGAGCAAGCGGGGCAAATTACGGCCGTTCTCATCTCCAACGTGGGCGACCGGGAAACCGGTGCCGCCCTCACCGACGAGGCCGTGACTATGCTGGAAACCGTGTCTGGCGACCTGGTGGTCAACGCCGTCAAGGCCGACCAGCTAGAAGCCGCCGCCAGCAGCGCCGAATTTATCACCACCCTCTTTGTCACCTTCGGCACCTTCTCCATTTTTAGCGGCATTTTGCTCATCTTTCTCATCTTTTCCGTGCTGGCCGCCGAGCGTAAATCGGAGCTGGGCATGAGCCGCGCCGTCGGCTTGCAGCGCAGCGACCTGATTCGCCAGTTTGTCAGCGAAGGGCTGGCCTACAACTTTTTGGCCTCCGTCATTGGCGCTCTGCTGGGCGTGGGGGCGGCGCTGCTACTGGCCCAAGCGATCGGCAGCCTGCTGGCCAGCAGTTCGCTCAACATCATCCCCCGCGTTAGCCTGCGCTCTGCGCTGATTGGCTACAGCCTGGGGCTGGTCATCACCTTTGTCACCGTTAGCATCTCCGCCATTCGCATCAGCCGGGTAAACATCATCGCCGCCATCCGCGACCTGAACCTGCCCACCCTGCCCCGCGAGAGCCAATGGACGCTGTTTTTACGGCCGTTCCTCGTTTGGCGGGCAGCACTGAGCAAAGCAGGCAAGGGCAACCTACGTGAAGCGTTCCGTCTTTTTGTGCTGGCTGGTCCCAAGGCCGTACTTAACTTTTGGGGCGGATTATTCGCCCGCGGTCCCGTCCTGCTGGCGCTGGGCTACACTTTTGCCTACGTCGGCGTGAATGTGGCCGAGCAAATCGGCGTCTACGCGCTTGGTGTCTCGCTATTCATCATCGGCATCGGGCAGTTGGCCCACTGGCTGCGCGTGCCGGACCGTCTCGCCTACTCGTTCGTCGGGCTGGGGCTCATCCTGTACTGGGCGCTGCCCACGCGCAGCGCTGGCGCATTGGCAGACCTGGGCAGCAACCCCGGCGACTTTTTCATCAGCGGCATGTTCCTGGTGGGCGGCGCAATTGTGCTCTTTTTGTACAATGCTGACGCACTGCTGAACCTTTTTGCCGGGCTGCTGGGCCGCTTTGGCCGACTGCTGCCCGTGGCCCGCGTCTCCATCGCCTACCCGGTGATGAACAAGGGGCGCACCGCCACCACCCTGGCGATGTTCAGCCTCATCATTTTTACGCTGGTGAGCACCACGACCATCACCAACACCTTTAGCAACTTCTTGGACCCAATTAGCGGCAGCGGCGATTACGACGTGCTGGTGCAGGCCAATCCGTTTAATCCGGTGAGCGTGGCTGATTTGGAAACGGCAGTTACCGACCTGGCCGCCACAGGCAAGATGGACGAACCGCTAACCATCGCCTCAACCATCTTTGCCCCCGTGGAAGCACAAAGCCCGGAGATGGACAATCCGGCCAGCTACGTCATCAACGGCGTGGACGAGACGTTCTTTGCAACTAATCGTCTGGAACTGGGCACCTGGGCCGAAGGGTATGAGAGTGCGGAGGATGTGTGGACGGCCGTTCAAACCGACCCCAGCCTCATTCTCATCGACGACTTTTCGATTGACCGGGGCGGCGACCCCACCGCCCAGCGCAACGACGACGCCTTCGCCGTGAACGCCATCAGCGCCTCCGCCGACACCTTTGCGCCAGTCACCATAACGCTAACCGGGGCCGACGGCACGGCCCACGACTTCACCGTGATTGGCGTCATCAGCTCCGCGCCCAACTTCTTTGGGGCCACGATGAGCGCCGCAGCGGCGGCCACGCTGGGCTATGACCAGCCCACCCGCTTCCTCCTGCGCCTGCCGGAAGGCAGCAACGCCCGCGCTGCCGCCAACGCCATCGAGGGCGAATTTAGCCGCAGCGGCCTGCAAACCTCGTTGCCCAAGGAGCAGTTGGAAGCCAGCCGCGCCTCGGTGCGCAGCATCTTCTACCTGATTCAGGGCTTTATTGGCCTGGGGCTGCTCATCGGCATTGCCGCGCTGGGTGTGGTCACCATCCGCGCCGTGGTGGAGCGCCGTCAGCAGATTGGCGTGCTGCGCGCCATCGGTTTTAGCCAGAGCATGGTGCAAAACGTGTTCCTGTTTGAAGGGGCGTTTGTTTCGGGGCTGGCCACGGTGATTGGCTACGGGCTGGCACTGACCTTTGCCTACAATCTGTACTTGCAGGTGGCAGCTGACCAGGGATTGGCGTTCCTGCCGCCGTGGGCCACGCTAGCGGGCATCGGCGTGGTCATTGTGATCACCAGCTTGCTAACCGCCTGGCTACCCGCCCGCGCGACGTCGCAGGTGGTCATAGCCGATGCGCTGCGATATGAGTAAGAACCTTTAGACAACAAAAGTTAATGTGAAAACGGCCGTTTCTCCATTTCAGAAGAAACGGCCGTTTTTCTTTACCGACTTTTGCCGCTGCATACATAGTTTTAACTTTTTGTTTATTTATTTCTTACACGCACCGCCGAAAATTGGAGCTGTATTGCTCGATAGTTTTCGAGCAGTTTTAGACGAAAAAGTTTCAATTTTTACATGTTTAGGAGGTATACCATGAACACAATGATCCGTTGGAATCCTTTTGGTGAAATGGCCAGAATGCGCAATGAGATTGACCGGCTGTTCGAAGATGCCTTCAACGCACCGGTTGGCAAATGGGAGCGCAACTCCGTTTGGGGCTTCCCGCTGGATGTAACTGAAAATGAAGATACATTCACGGTGAAAGCGGCCGTTCCTGGCATGAACCCCGATGATTTGGAGATCACAATTACTGACAACGTGTTGACCATCAAGGGCGAAACCCAAGACGAAGAGGTCCGTGATGATGAGAAAGTGCATCTGCGGGAACGCCGCTTTGGCAGCTTCATGCGCAGCATCAGCCTGCCCACGCCGGTAGAATCTGATAATGTGGAAGCCAACATGGAAAACGGCGTCCTCACCTTGCAAATTCCCAAAGCAGAAGCTGTAAAGCCAAAACGCATTGCCGTACACGCTGGCAACGGGGCCACCGTTTTAGAAGGCTAAATTCGGCCATAGCACCTAACAAAATGGCAGGCGCTGGATTCATTAGATTCAGCGCCTGTTTTTGTTTGAAAAACGTTTGAATTTGGCGCGCATATGTTTCTCTAACGGCCGTCTTACACAAATCATATGCAGCTTTTGCACAATATGATTCAGGTTTTATGTAAAAGAACCAATCCAAAAACACGAAACAATCGCGAAGCAATAAGAAGCGAAATTGTATTAAGAGGAGCACAAGCATGAGCAAAATAATTGGTATCGACTTAGGAACAACCAACTCAGTCGTCACCGCGATGGAAGGTGGCGACGCCGTCGTTATTCCATCGGCCGAAGGGGGCAATACCACCCCATCTATCGTTGCCTTCAATAAAAAAGGCGAACGTTTAGTCGGCCAAACCGCCAAACGGCAAGCTGTTGTCAATCCAGACAACACCATTTACTCCGTCAAGCGGTTAATGGGTCGTCATATTGACGCCGAAGAAACCAAGCGCACCCAAAAAATGGTGCCTTATGAAATCGTTGCCGGGCCACAAAAAGATGCCCGCGTGAAAGTGCCCGTGGTGGATAAAACATACTCCCCACAGGAAATCTCCGCCTTCATTTTGCAAAAACTGAAGCGAGACGCCGAAGCTTATCTGGGCACCAATATCACGCAGGCCGTCATCACCGTGCCCGCCTACTTTAACGATAGCCAGCGGCAAGCGACCAAAGACGCCGGTAAAATTGCCGGTCTGGAAGTTTTACGCATCATCAATGAGCCGACGGCCGCAGCCCTCGCTTACGGGTTAGATAAGAGCGAAGACCAAACCATCCTGGTGTTTGACCTGGGTGGCGGTACCTTTGATGTCTCCGTACTGGAAGTGGGCGACGGTGTTGTGGAAGTAAAATCGACCCACGGCGACACCCACCTGGGTGGCGACGACTGGGACGAGCGCATCGTGACCTGGATGATTGACGAGTTCAAGAAAGACCAGGGCATCGACCTGAGCCAGGATCGGCAAGCCTTGCAGCGGCTGCGTGAAGCGGCCGAAAAGGCCAAAATCGAGCTATCGACCTTGATGCAGACAGAACTAAATCTGCCCTTCATCACCGCCGACGCCAATGGGCCAAAGCATTTGCAGCTCACACTGACACGCGCTAAATTTGAGCAGCTTACTGAAGATTTAGTACAACGCTGCCGTGGCCCGTTTGAAAAAGCATTGGAAGATGCCAACATGACTGCCAGCAATGTGGACGAAGTTGTCCTGGTAGGTGGCTCGACGCGTATGCCGATGATTCAGGATCTGGTGCAGAACCTGACCAACAAAGTGCCAAACAAGAGCGTAAACCCGGATGAGGTTGTCGCTTTGGGTGCCGCGATTCAGGGTGGTGTGCTGGCTGGCGACGTGAAAGACGTGCTGTTGCTAGACGTAACCCCGCTGAGCCTGGGTCTGGAAACGCTGGGTGGCGTGATGACGCCACTGATTCCGCGGAACACCACGATTCCGACCCGCAAGACTGAGGTGTTTAGCACGGCCGAAGATAACCAAACGGCCGTTGACGTCCACGTCTTGCAGGGTGAGCGGCCGATGGCCAAGGACAACAAAACCCTGGGCATGTTCCGACTGGATGGGCTTCCGCCAGCACCGCGCGGTTTGCCGCAAATTGAGGTAACATTCGACATTGATGCCAACGGCATTTTGGATGTAACCGCCAAAGACAAAGCAACTGGCAAAGAGCAGAAGATTCAGATTACTGCATCTACCAATCTGTCCGAATCTGAAGTTGACAGCATGGTCAACGCCGCCAAGCAGCACGAAGCGGAAGACGCCAAGCTGCGCGAGCTGATTCAGGCCCGCAACCAGGCAGATCAGATGATCTACGCCACGGAAAAGAGCCTGAAAGAGCTGGGTGACAAGGTGAATGAAGGTGAGAAGAGCCGCATCGAAGGCATGATCGCTGAACTTAAAACGGCCGTTACCACCGAAGACACCGCCCAAATCAACCGGCTGGCCGAGCAGTTGCAACAAGCCAGCTACGCGCTGAGCCAACAGCTCTACCAAACCCAGGAACAACCTGGCAGCAACGGTAGCGCCAATGGCTACAGCAATGGCAACGGCCACAATGGTCACGAGAACCCGGAAGACGTCGTAGAAGGCGAATTCCAGGAGATGTAATTGAGTAAGAAGTGAAAAGTAAAAAGTGATAAGTTACTTACCTGACCACCACTTTTTACTTTTCACTCTATCACTTTTGACTTCAAAATTAGGAAGGGCCAATGGACTATAAGGATTATTACAGCATCCTCGGCGTGTCAAAAACCGCCAGCCAGGATGAAATCAAAAAAGCATACCGCAAACTGGCCCGCAAGTATCACCCGGACTTAAACAAGGATGATCCGCAGGCAGAACAGCGCTTCAAAGACCTCAACGAGGCCAACGAAGTGCTGTCTGACGCTGAAAAGCGGAAGATGTATGACCAGTTTGGCTCGCAGTGGCAGCAATACCAGCGCGCGGGCGGCCGCCCCGATGACTTCTGGTCGCAGTGGGGCGCACAGGGTGCACGCCAACAAGGACGCCAAACCTATACCAGCGGCGGCCCCCAAGGCTTTGGCGATTTTTCTGACTTTTTTGAGACGCTGTTTGGCCAGATGGGTGCGCGCGGCGCAGGTGGTCAACAGGTCAACTTTAACGATATTTTTGGCCAGCAGGGGCAATCTATCCGGCGCAGCCGCGACGTGGAGCACATGATTGAAATCTCGCTGGCGGAAGCGTTTTATGGTACCAGCCGAACGATTCAGTGGGAAAACGGCCGTTCCATCGAAGCCAAAATTCCGCGTGGGGTCAAGAACGGCTCCCGCGTGCGGTTGAAGGGCCAGGGGCAAGACGGCGGGCACCTTTACCTGAGCATCAAGGTGATGCCAGATGACCAGTTTGAGCGGGACGAAGATGATTTGAAAACGGCCGTACCGGTCGATCTGTACACCGCACTCTTGGGCGGGCAAATTGATGTTTCGACCATTGATCGGACTGTCAAGCTCACCATCCCGGCGGGGACTGCCAACGGAAAACAGTTCCGTCTGCGCGGTTTGGGCATGCCCAACATAAAAAATCCTGAGGAACGCGGCAACCTATACGCTACCGTCGAGGTGCAGTTACCCACCGACCTCAGTGACGAAGAAAAAGAACTGTTTGAAAAATTAAGATCACTCCGAGAAACATGAGTGTAGG
>JACKBN010000011.1 GCA_020634565.1 Ardenticatenaceae bacterium | reverse complement strand
AGCACACGGGCATATTGATAAATCTCGTTCTAAAAAACCATGGCGTATCCTGTGTGAACTATATGCTAAGCTGATTGGTATGGTTATTCAGCACTGGGCTTTTTTGCTAGGCAATTGGCGATTTCCTAACCGCAGTTTCGTTAAAGCGTCGGCAACCGTTCGTCGCCATGTCATCAATCTGGCAGCAGCTATCTCTGATTTATCTCGTTTAACGGAATCGTTCACTGTGCTACGCTCTTGTTTATCGCAGGGCGCACGCATTAACAAAAATGCTAAAACGCCGCGTACTTTTCAACTTTTATTAGCTTTAGCTTAGCTTCATGCTTAGCTTGATACTCATGGGGCGACCCGGCGGGTCGCCCCTACTGGAATGAAAAGGCGCCTGGGTTGTTGGTGCTGATGGTATCCACGCCCCACTCTAGCAGGGTGGGGTAATCCCAGTAGAAACCGCCGGGGGTGCAAGCGTAGCCCGCTTTTTGGATGAGCCTCACTTCATCTAGGGTGAGAAAGTCGGTGGCAGGGCTAAGGGCGTTGACGGGTACGTCTCCAATGAGCGCCAATGGGTCACAAAAACGGCCGACATAAATCAGGCTTGCCGTCAGGTTGGGGTTCATCTGCTTGACGCGCCGCAGGGCAAATTGGTCGAAGCTGATGATGACCACCTGGTCCACCATGCCGTGCTGCTCGATGAGGCGCACGACCTGCTGGTCCAGGCGCGGGTCGAAGATAGGGCCATGCTTGAGCTCAATCATCAGCGCGACACGATCTTTGGCCCAGGCGAGTATTTCATCCAGCAGCGGCATTTTTAGCCCGGCAAACTGCGGGTCAAAATAGCTGCCCACGTCGAGGGTGCGTAGGTAATCGGCAGTAAAATCGCCAATCTGGCCGCGAATGCCGGTTTTGTATTGCAAATCCGTGTCGTGGAACAAAATCACCTGCTCATCTGCCGTGAGCTGTACATCCAGCTCCAGCAAATCTGCCCCACCTGCCAAACCCGCCTCAAAAGCGGGCAAGGTATTTTCCGGGGCAACCTCCATGGCTCCCCGATGGCCAACTAAAAGGGGACGGCCGTTTCTCTCACGTCTCAATTCAAACATACTACTTCCTATTTTTTGGCCACAGATGACGCAGCTCACACAGATATTTTCCCAAATCTGTATAAATCTGTGTTTATCAGTGTCCTGCTTTTGACCATCAACTACCAAGCGTTTTTTGCACGACCTGAGCCACGAGTTCGCGCAGGTCGGTTTGGTTGAGGGTGGTTGGGGATTCGCTGGCGCGCAGAGCAGGCAGATGTGGCTGTTCGGCTGGATGGCAGGCGCCACACACCTGGCAAAATTCAGCCCGCTCGCCCGGATGGCTCCAGCCCAGATTTTCCCGCTGGCGCAGCAGTTTTTCCACTTCGTGGGGTGGCAGCGGATTGCGCACGCCCAGTTGGGCCAGCATGAAGCCAATCCGCGCATTTTGCTCCAGCGATTCCAGCCGCATAAACGCCTGCATCGGCGAATCGCCCACGGTGAGCGAGCCATGCCGCTGCAAGACCAACCCATCATGGTTGCGAATGAGATCGCGGATGGCGCGCACGTTTTCTTCGCTGGAGGGGGTGGCGTACTGCGTGGTCGGCACGATGCCCAGCATCACAATTGCTTCGGGGATGAGGCAATCGGCCATGGGAATGCCGGCAATGGAGAGGGCGACAGTGATGGGCGGGTGGGCGTGCACAACGGCTTCGATGTCGGGTCGCTGGCGGTAGGCTTCCAGGTGCATGGGTAGTTCGCTGGTGGGTTTGAGGTTAGCGGAACGGCCGTAACCACCCCGCACCACATTCCCCTCCAAATCCACAATCAGCATTTGCTCTGGCTCCAGCAAGCCTTTATGTAAACCTGATGGCGTAATGAGCAGGCGATCCGGCCCCAACCGCGCCGAAATGTTGCCATCGCTGGCGCAGATGAAGCCTTTTTCGTACATCAGGCGACCAATCTGCACGAACGTTTGACGCAGTGCCTGCTCGTTGGTGCGCATTATGCCTTGCTACCCAGCGCGACTTCGTACCGCTTTACTTCCTGTACCAGCCGGGACGGTTTGCCGTTAAACTCCCGCCAATCCAGCTTTTCCAGGGTGAGCTTCCACAGGATATCCGTAAGAGCGGCGTTGACAGGCGTGGGCACCCCCAACTCCTTGCCCACTTTCGCAATCGCGCCGTTGTGGTAAACCACTTCGCTCTTACCTTTACCGATGGTTAGATCAATGTGGAATGACGGCATTTTGTCACCACGCCCATCAGCAACCAATTTAGTTAAGCCCGGTTTAAGCAGAGCGCGCGGCAGTCGCCGGACTGAAAAAGCGAGCTTGGTGGCCGGTACGGCAGGCAAATCAACCACTTTGTGTCCGGCAGCTTTCATGACCGCCAGCGCTTCTTTCAACATTTTGATTTCCAAATCAAAGATGGGATCAGAGCGATAGATGAGACCGGGGCGACGGTTGAGAATGGCTGAAGTGGCGTTGGCAATGATATTCAACAACGCCTTGGACCATTTCATCGATTCGTACTCTTTGTACAACTCGGTTTCCAAACCGGCCTCTTTGAACAGCCTGGCCCACTGCTTAATATCCTGCTTGGGCTGGGTGGGGGCCAAGCAAATGCCCCCGTCAGAGCGTTCGGCCACAAGCTGGGTGGTGGTTTCTTTGCGGATGGGCAGCGTAAATGAACCGGCGATGACATGCTCGGCACCAAACTGCTTGATGAGGCCATTTTCAATGCCGATGCCGTTTTGGGTGGTGAGAATCATGCTGGGTTTGGGGCAAAAGGCGATGAGGGGATCGATGGAACTGTTGATGTCGTACGCTTTCATCGC
Source organism: Ardenticatenaceae bacterium (assembly GCA_020634565.1). Lineage (GTDB taxonomy): Bacteria > Chloroflexota > Anaerolineae > Promineifilales > Promineifilaceae > Leptofilum. The sequence goes on along the minus strand of JACKBN010000011.1, from coordinate 209,729 downwards.
CAGGATGATGAGGTCGTACTGCTGCCCATCTTTAAATGCTTGAGCCACGGAGGTAACGGCCGTTGGATGAGTCACCACCCGCTCGCCATCTTCCGTCACTTCCAGGCCGGTCTCGCTAATGAGATTAGCCATTACTTCCCGCGCGATAAGGGTGACGTTGTGCTGCTGCTGTGCCAACCGCGCACCGAGGTAGCCGCCTACCGCGCCTGCACCATAAATCAAAATGTCCATAAGCTTATTCCACTACGTTTTTGCCACATTCAGACCTGACAGGTTTGTTCTAAATGTAGCTAACGTCGTGGGGAAAACCTGTCAGGTCTTGCCCACTAAAAATTATTCTGTTCCAAGGGTGCTGCCGATGAAGGTGTCATAGCCGCGTAGAAAATCGGATACGGCCGTAACACGCTTCCCAGCCAGCTGAATTTCCTCTAAAACCAAAGCCCCGTCGGCAGTCAGAATAGCCGCGCCTTCTTCGTACGCGACCACATGTCCGGGGTTGCCGGTAGGGAATCGGCCGTTGGCCACTGAGGCCGCTTTAATCTTGAGCAGTTCGCCCTGCCAGGTGGTGAAAGCGCCGGGCCACGGCGTCATGGCTCGAATGCGACGATCGATCTCGGCGCTGGTTTGGTTCCAGTCAAGACGGCCGTCTTCTTTGCTGATCATCGGGGCGTAGGTGAATTTTTCGTCGTCCTGTGGCGTGGCGGTGAGTTTGCCCGCCAGGATGTTGTCCAGATGCACCGCCAGCAAATTAGCCCCCAGCTCTGCCAACCGATCGTGAAGCGAAGCGGCCGTTTCCGTGGGAGAAATCGGCGTCGGCATACAGGCATACACGGGACCAGTATCCAGCCCCACATCCATCTGCATCAGGCAGACGCCTGTTTCCGCATCCCCCGCCAGAATGGCGTGCTGAATGGGTGCCGCGCCACGCCAACGGGGCAGCAGTGAGGCATGAATGTTCAGACAGCCGTGCGGCGGCAGGTCCAGCACGTGCGGCCGTAGAATCTGGCCAAAGGCGGCCACCACAATGATGTCCGGCTGCCAATCACGCAGGGGCTGTGCGGCTTCTTCACTGCGCAGCGATTTGGGTTGGTAGACGGGGATTCCAGCTTCTTCGGCCGCAATTTTGACGGGAGACGGCCGTAATTGTTTGCCTCGCCCCGCTGGTCGATCCGGCTGTGTGACCACCCCGACTACGTTTTGCGTTTCAATTAAAGTTTTTAGAACGGGTACGGCAAAATCGGGCGTACCCATGAACACAACATTTGCCATAATGGCATTCTAACCATGAATTTTTTGTTTGCAAGCTTATTGACGTAAAGTCAGCTGCCCCTTACAATGCAAACTGATAAGAATTGAAACTAGAAGTTAACAAACACGTACTGTGACCATATCCAGACATTATTGCATTTAGGAGGCAATACTTATGAGCGATGACATTGATGTGATGAATGACGAAATGAATATGAGCGGCCCGACGGATGACGATAAGCTGTGGGCCCTGCTGGCGTATGTTTTTTCGCCGCTGATTCCTATTATTATTATGCTGATGGAAGATAAAAAGGAACGGCCGTTCCTCAAAGCACACAATGCACAGGCATTGGCCTGGGGCGTGCTGAACATGGTCGTTGGCACAGCTTTAAGCGCCATCCTGTGCGGCATTCCTTCCCTTTTGATGTGGCTGGTAGCCCTTTACTGGGGCTGGCAAGCATATCAGGGTCAAGAAGTTACGATTCCGGTCGTCACAGATTTTGTAAAGGGACAAGGCTGGGCTTAATTGTCTAAATTTGCTTAACAGAATATTTGGCCAGCCCAGACACCTTGTTTGGGCTGGCTTTCTTTTTTGGCGATAACGTTTCACAAGGAGGATTTTTGATGGATGTCGCAAAGGCATTTACCTTTTTTTCGGAGGATGAGCGTTGGATGGGCAAGCTGGGCATTGGCGTGCTCGTCTCCCTGCTCTCATTTTTTATATTGCCCGCCTTTTTGCTATCGGGCTATATGGTGGGCATTGCCCGTAATGTGATGAATGGTGAGGAACGGCCGTTACCCGAATGGGAAGATTTAGGCACCCTCTTTATGGATGGGCTGTCTATTATTGTCGTTTCCTTCGTTTACACACTGCCGTTTTGGCTGCTAACCTGCATCGCCTTTGTCACCACGATAGGCTTCGGCGGGCTCAGTGAAGCCACCCAACTTAACGAAGATGCGATTGCAGCAGGCGTCATGGCCACCTGGGGTCTTATTGCCTGCCTCTTCCTCGTTTTCATGCTGGCCTTCTTCTTCATCAGCCCGGCCATCGTGATTCAGTACGTGCGCGAAGGTGAGCTAAGTGCCTGCTTCCGCTTTGGCGAGGTTTTGAGCATTGTACGCGACAATTTTGGCGACATTTTGATTGCTGGCCTGACCCCATTTGCCGCCAGCATTGTCATTTCTATGGTGCTGGGTGTGGTTAACCTGGTCCCGTGCCTGGGCTGGATTGTCTCCATCGTCCTGAGCCTGGCTTTAGGCCCTTACCTGTCTACGGTAACGGGACATCTCTACGGCCAAATCGCGGGCAAAATTGGCGGCAAGCCGTCCCAAGAGAAGTTTGCCATTTAAGCAAAGTCCCTCAAACCAACAGCTAAAACAAAAGAGGCGAAATGCATTTGTCATTTCGCCTCTTTTTATTTGGACAGTTATCAGTTAGTAGGTGGGCATTTTGGCCATAGGGTAAGAGCCTAGCACCTGCAAAAACGAGGATTGCTTCAAAATACCCAGCATCGCTTCCTGCACGGCCTCATCATCCTCATGCCCTTCAAAATCAACAAAGAAGCGATAATGCCACGGCCGATTTCGCCGGGGACGAGACTCGATTTTGGTGAGATTAATGCCGCGACTGGCCAGTTCGCCCAGAACGATGTGCAGCGCACCGGGCACGTGCCGGGTGGTAAAAATAATAGAGGTCTTGCACGGTTCCTGGCGCGGCGGGTCCAGCTTGCCTAGCACAAAAAAGCGGGTGAAGTTGAAATCCATATCCTCAAAATTGTGAGACAGAATTTCCAGGTTGTACGTCTCGGCGGCCAGGGCGCTGGCGATGGCGGCCAATCCGGGTTTGGGGTTGTTGGCCAGGTCGCGAGCAGCCCCAGCCGTATCGTAATGATCCACCGGGATGAGGCCCTGACGTTTGATGTTGTTTTCGCACTGGGCCAGCGCCTGATGATGAGACATCACGTGGGTGATTTCGTTGAGCTGGGTACCGGCAGGGGCCATAAGGCAGTGCTCTACGCGCACAATGACTTCGGCCTGGACGCGCAAATCATGGTCTACCAGCATGTCGTAAGCAGGGATGACCATGCCTGCCAGCGAGTTTTCCACGGGCAGCACAATTTGGGTGGCACGGCCGTTATGCACAGCATCAAACATCTCCGAGAAAGTACGGCAGGGTAACGTGGCTGTTTGGGGGCCAAAATGTTCATGAACGGCTTGCTCGGAGTAAGCGCCGGGTTCGCCCTGAAAGGCGATAATGGGTTGGGTTTCTGTCATAATTATTACTCGTCGGAGCCAGCCATGAGCAAGCCAACCCGTTCGCGGCTGGCTTCTTCAATGGGCAGCGTTTTCACGATACGGCCGTCAAACATCACCGCCACCCGATCCGCCAAACCCAGCACCTCATCCAGCTCAGCCGAGACCACCAGCACCGCCACCCCGCGATCCCGCTGGGCCACAATCTGGTTATGGATGAACTCAATCGAGCCAACATCAATGCCACGCGTGGGTTGGGCAGCGATGAGCAGCTTGGTGGGGCGCGAAAATTCGCGAGCCACAATCACTTTTTGCTTGTTACCGCCAGAGAGCGTGCGAGCGGCCGTATGAATACCGGGGGTGCGCACATCAAACTCTTCAACCAGTTCAAGGCCATGCGCATCAATTGCTTCCTGATGCATGATGGGGCCGCTGGCATACGGATCTTGGTAATAGTTGTTCAGCACCATATTGTCGGCAATATCGTACTGCATCACCAACCCGTGCTTTTCCCGATCTTCGGGGATGTGCGCCACGCCCAACTCCGTCACCTGACGTGGGGAAAAGTGGGTGCTATCCTGCCCGTCAATGGTGACGGTGCCATTTTCGATGGGTCGCAGCCCGGTAAGTGCCTCGACCAGCTCGCGCTGGCCGTTGCCCTGCACCCCGGCGATGCCTACAATTTCTCCGGCTCGCACTTCAAGGTCAACGCCTTTTACGGCCGTATGCCCCCGATCATCCAACACCGCCAGATTTTTGACGCTAAGCACGGTTTCTTTCGGCTGGGGTTCGTCTTTCTCCACCTGCAAAATAACCTTGCGCCCGACCATCAACTCGGCCAGAGTCGCCTGGGTAGCTGTTTTGGGATCAGCGGTACCCACCATTCGCCCACCGCGCAGCACGGCGATGTTGTCGGCCACGGCCAACACTTCTTTCAGTTTGTGGGTAATAAAAATAATGGAAACGCCGCGTTCGGTAAGCTCCCGCATAATGCGGAATAGTTCGGTAGATTCCTGGGGGGTGAGTACGGCCGTTGGCTCATCCAGAATCAAAATATCCGCCTGCCGGTACAGCGCCTTGATGATTTCCACACGCTGCTGGGTGCCAACGGGCAAATCCTCCACCATCGCGGTGGGATCAACCTGTAAGCCGTACTGCTGGGAGAGTTCAGAAACACGCTTGCGAGCAGCCCGCATATCAAGACGGCCGTTCTTCACCACTTCTGAACCCAACATCACATTTTCGGCCACCGTCATTACTGGCACCAGCTGGAAATGCTGATGCACCATGCCTACGCCCCGGTCAATGGCATCTCGCGGATTTTTCAGCTCAATCTTTTCACCCTTGATCCAGATTTCGCCTTCATCGGGATGGTAAAGGCCATAGAGCATGTTCATGAGCGTGCTTTTGCCCGCCCCATTTTCGCCCAGCAAAGCCAAAATTTCGCCTTTGTGCAGCGTTAAATCCACGCTATCGTTGGCCAAAACGCCCGGGAAACGCTTAGTGATTCCTTTTGCCTGTAACACTACCTGATCTGCCATGTCACTGTCTCGCTAATTTTGTTTTACCGCAAAGAGCGCGGAGAACGCAGAGTGTTTTTTCTTCGCGCTCTTGGCGTCTTCTGCGGTGAACTATTACTCGGTTTCGTAGACTTGCCCTAGAGCCTGCGGGTCGCGGCTGCGGCCCACAAAGCCAGCCAGCACCAGAATGGTGAGCACATACGGCAGCATGCCGATGAACTGATGCGGGATATTGATCTCGCCGCCAAACTGGAGCTGCGTTTGCAGCGCTGTAGCAAAACCAAACAGCAGCGCCGCACCCCAGGCGCCAAACGGCGTCCGCTTACCAAAGAGCATCACGGCCAAAGCCACGAAGCCACGGCCGTTTGTCATCGCCCGTTCAAAAGAGCCAACCGCTTCCAAGGTCAGATACGCACCAGCTAACCCGGCGATCGCACCAGCAATCGTTATATTGACATAACGCATCATGTGAACATTAATGCCCACCGTATCGGCGGCGCTAGGATGCTCGCCGATGACGCGGGTGCGCAAGCCCCAACGGGTGTGGAACAGCACAAAATGGACCAGCACCACCAAAATAAGCGTGGCGTAGGTAATCGGCGGATTACTAAATAAAATCGGGCCAATCAAGGGGATTTCAGACAACACACCAAAGTCAATGGGCTGCAATTTGCCTTGCGTCGTCAAACCCGCCTGGTAAAAGAAACTGGTCAAACCCAGCGCCAAAATATTAATCACCGTGCCGCCAATGATTTGGTCCATCTTCAAACCAATAGACATGACGCCCAAAAAAGCGCCTAGAAGCGCCCCAGCTCCCACACCAGCCAGCACGGCTAGAAACAGATTCCCCGTGTACACATTGGCCAAAAATCCGATAAACGCCGCCATAAGCATCTGCCCTTCGATGCCGATGTTGACAATGCCGGAACGCTCACCGATAAGGCCACAGAGCGCCCCCAGCACCAGCGGGGTCGATTGGCGGAGGGTGGAAGCAAGTACGGCCGTTGTCACACTAGGATTGGTGATATAGCCATAAATAACCGCAATCAGTATGCCCCCAGCCAGCACAATCCACACGGGGCGCAGCTTACTGAACCAGCTTTTTTCATTCGTCTGAGTCATTGTTGAGTCCATTGCATCCTCCCCTAGCTGCTGCCCCAGCCGCTGCTGATCGTCACGCCGCCACCATCATCGGCGCGGCTGCGAATAATCCAGCGCACAATCATGTCGGCCGAAACAAAGAACAAAATCAGCGCCTGAATCACGTCAATAATTTGGGACTGCACATCGGCGTCGAACTGCATCTGGCTGGAACCGGCCTGCATGGCCCCCACCAGCAGCGCCGCCGGAATCACCCCCAATGGGTTGGTGCGCGCCAGCAAGGCAATGGTGATGCCATCAAAGCCCAGCCCCGAGTTGAAACCTGGCTGAAAACGGCCGACCACACCCAACGTCTCAATCGCGCCACCCATCCCGGCCAAAAAGCCGCTGATGGCCATCGTCAAAATGATGGTGCGGGCCACTTTGATGCCCGCGTAATGTGCCGCGTTGGGATTGAGTCCCACAGTACGAATCTCAAAGCCCAGCGTGGTGCGGAACAGCAAATACCAGGTCGCAAAAGCCATGATGGCGGCGATAAAAAAGCCAGCAGGCAAGGTGCCCCACACCGGAATGGCCGCCGATTCGGCAATGGCGGGTGTACGAGCCACAATGCCACTATCCTTCCAGGGACCATCTGCCAGATAATCGGTAATGTTGATGGCCACGAAGTTGAGCATGATGGTGGTGATTACTTCGTGCGCACCAGTGTAGGTGCGCAACACACCGGCGATGCTGGCAAACAGCGCGCCCATCAGGCTGCCAATAAACAAGGCCAGCGGCATGTGGATGATGAAGGGCAACCCGGTAAAGGCAAAGCCAACAGCTCCAGAAATAATTGCCCCTAGCAGCAGCTGCCCCTGCCCACCAATGTTGAACAAGCCAGCTTTGAAGGCAAAAGCAACGGCCAGCCCGCCCAAAATGAGCGGTGTGGCTTTTTCCAGCGTACGGCCAACGGCGTTGGCATTACCAAAAGCACCCTGATACAAGGCGGCGTACGCTTCCCAGGGATTGGCATCTGACAGCCAGAGGATAATGGACCCGATGATACCGGCCAGGAGAACGGCCGTTAGCGGCACACCAATCTGCTGCCATCTCTTAGCTATAAATCTTCCTATAAAGCTTCCTACAAGACGCGATATTAAACGTACTATGATTTCGCTCAACATGGGCTTACTCGTCTTTGTGACATTGATCTATATGTAGAAATGTGGTTAAAAAAAATGTGCGACGCACCCAGGAGCACGCCGCACATTTTTAAAAAGCTAAATCATATAAGCCAGCTGCGAATATTAGCCACCAGGAACGTAACCGGTCTCTAGCGAACCATCCTGCAAAGCAGTGTTGATTTCATCGAGCTGTGCTTTGATTTCGTCGGAAACAGTTCCGTCAAAATCATGGAACGGGGCGAGGCCAACATCACCGACGAAGTTGCCGGCCGGGAAGCTGCCATCTTTCGCGGCAGATACCAGGTCAAAGACACCGGGGGTGATGAGCTTCATCGCGCTGGAAACGAGGCAGCTGTGTGCTTCGGGAACGGTTTCCCACTGGTCGGAGTCTACACCGATGCAGAAGAGGCCGTCGTTACCGGCAACTTCAATCAGCGCGCCGTTACCAGTTTTACCACCGGCACCAAAGATAACGTCTGCACCCTGGCCAATGGCCTGGGCAGCGGTGCTGGCACCCCATTCGGGGTCGGTAAAGGCTACATCCAACCCACCGGGATGGTAGGTGGAGATGATGTTGATGTCGGCGTTTACGTACTCAGCGCCATTCTCGTAACCTTCTTTAAAGGCGACAACCGGGGGAACGAGGTCCGTACCGAGAACGGCCGCAATCGTGTTGGTTTCGGTGAGCATACCGGCCAAAGCACCAGCCAGGAAGCCAGCTTTGTCTTCAGAGAAGATGAGGCCAGCCACGTTGTCTACGGCTGCACCCTGGAACTGGTCCACACCGATGAAGTAGATGTCCGGGTAGGTAGCAGCTGCTTCAAGCGTTGCTTCGCCCAGAGCAAACCCAACGGTCACGATGACGTCGTAGCCAGCGTCGGCGAACAGACCAATGTTGGCACCGTAATCTTTGGCGTCGCTGGTTTCGATGTAATCAACCTGAGCGCCCAGCTCAGCTTCGGCGCGTTGCACACCTTCCCAAGCGGATTGGTTGAAGGATTTGTCATCAATTTCGCCAACGTCAGTGACAACACCCACGCAGAAGACCTCTTCGCTGGCGCAATCGCCTTCTTCAGCCATATCTTCTTCGGCCATGTCTTCTTCAGCCATGTCCTCTTCTTCAGCCATATCTTCGGTCTCGGTGGCTGTATCTTCGGCACCTGTGTCGGCATCATCAGCAGCTGGTTCATCGCCACCGCCGCCACAAGCTACCAGAGCCATTGCCAGAATAAGCAGCAGGCTCAACAACCAAAACTTTGATTTTTGCATTTTGTTCTCCTTCCTTTCATAAAAAGAAACTTTTTGCAATTGACAAAGCAAGATGCTCTGTCTTATCCAGTAAAAGTGGGCTGATTATAGTGGCAAGCGATTTTGAGAGCAACAGTCAGGAACGGCCGTTCTTCCGGTTTTTACGTGATTTTTTGCCAGTTTTGCGACGGTCTGGGGCCTTGGGGCGAGGTGGTTTTCGGGCAGACGGCCGTTTCTGGGCCGAGCCAGTTTGCGGCGGAGGAGAAATGATCCCCAAAAATTTATCGATCTTTTGCAGCAGGCTGTGCAGCTTGCGGTTGCCTTGCAGCCGAGGATGCGCTTGCAGCATCTCCCGGTACAGGCTAAACCAGAGCTGGAAATCGTCGCGACGGCCGTATCGGTCCATAGACCCCTCGCGGCGGAACTGCCACGGCTTGAAGCCCGTGTAATGAATGCCGTACAGCACATCTAAATTTGGGTAGCCGTTCAGGCTGTGAAAGCGCAAATCGACGTTGGTCCAGCGGCCCGAGTAGCGCAGCGTGAGATATTGCATCTCCGGCCAGTCGAAGGCATCGCTGACCAACGGCTGCATTTCGGGCGACTGAATGTCGGCCATGATGGCGTTGAATTCGGCCAGCGACGGTTCCAAAACCAGCAGCGAACTAATCACGCCCATGTTGGTTGGATCATTAGCCACGCGGTCGGTGATTTCGGCAGGAATCGGTTGGCCGTGCGGGCAGTCGGCGTAAATTTGGTGCCAGTTCCAGGTGCCGTCCTGGGCCACGCTGTCGGGGATGATGAAGTTGCCGTCTTCGCCCCATTCCATCACATTCGTTTTGCGTTCGTTGATGGTTCCGGCGGGGGTGGGCAGGGTGAACAGATGGTCGTAGTGGCGCAGCGGCAGCAGATCGGCGTCCAGCAGGGCGATTTTGTCGTAGGCGTGGCCCAGATCGCCATCGGCCCCCAGGCGCAGGGCGTGCAGGCGGGTAAAGACGTAGGGGAGATACGGCCGTTTGCCCACCCGCGCATGGGGCACAAAAATCTTCTCTACATCAATGACTTCATCATACAACTGGGCCAGCGCCTGCCGCGCCGGGCGGCTGATTTCTTCCGTGACCATGCAAATCAAATCGGCCTGGGTCTTTTGGCGGCGCAGGCCGTGGGCCAGCAGCAGCACCCCCGGCAGGTAGCTGTCATTGAGCATCAAAAAGGTGACAAAAGCGTAGCGGGAACGGCCGTTGGGCTGGCGCATGGTGGTGGGTTTAGGAAACATTATCAGGAGATTGGAGATTAGAAATCAAGCGCATGGTTAAATTTTGCTTTTCAAAAAGCAATATTTGGTTTTTACAGTACCAGAAAGCATATCGGTTTCAGACAATCATACCAAAGGATTTAACTCCTCGAAAATCTGCCAGCGTTTCCCAGAACTTACCTTTATTCGATCGGTTGCTCAACGATCGGACAACAAACAATCGACGGCTATTGAAAAAGGATTAGGTTGTTGTTTATATTGGTCATAACGGCCGTTTGGTCATCTTAGTCGCTCAGATCAGGAGAAGTGTGATGGATTACAAACGTGGGCAACAGACGATAAAACTCTTGCTTCTGCTAAGCTTCATTTTTACCATTGGCTGCCAGACAAATGAAACTGTAAGCGAGGTAGCTACAGTGACACAGGCAGCAGCCCCGCAGATAAGTACAGCAACCGATACAGTACCACCGATTACGGCCGTTCCCATACCCACAAACACCGTTGCTCCCACGCCATCACCTACCTCGCTCTTTCCCACCATTATGCCATTAGAAGAATGGCTCGTTTATGAAAATGTGTTTTATGGCTACCAGCTTAGCTATCCACCAAACGCAAGCGTCGATACTTCCGGCGTACTCACCTACCCGCAAGAAGATAAACCAGCAGGCGTTTCTCATGATGATTTTTTGGTTCAACTTCAAGAAACATACCCTGGTGATATTTGCGTCTTCATCCGCTACATGACAGGCTTTGTCTCAATCCTGGCACCCATGGATAACGGCGGACGCTACGGTAGCCCCTGTGGCACAACAGGCGTAGGCGCTGAATACGACATCGTAGAAAAAACCGAGGAAGTTGCAATCAACGGCGCGTCGTACACGGCTGAAGGGATAGAACTATGGTCGCCAGAACAAAATAGAGCCGTACGAGAGTTGATGTATTTTCATCTGCCCGATGGAACACAGATTCATTACGGCCGCGCCATTGGTTTCTCTGATGAAGACGGTGTTAAAGAAGTTTTGTTACAAATCATGTCCACCTTTCAATATCCAGAGAATAAATCTCAGAATTTACCCTTGCTTATTTTCCAGAGCAATGGTCATCTACACCGCACGAATGTTGACAATGACTTTGATCAACAACTGACCAACGAACCTGAAAGCGCTGAAGATATAAATTTACAAACTCTTCACCCACACGTTTCTCCCGATGGCATGTGGTTGGCGCTTGGTGGAAAGTGGGGCGGTTCGGCATTTCTTAATATCGCTAATGGTTCTGAAACGGGTATAGGCCGTGGACGAGCGATGCGTGTGTCTACTTGGTCGCCTGACAGTCAGCGCGTGGCTTATCTAGGTCACAACAACCAGCTTTGCTTTTACCGGTTGGCTGATGAGGCAACAAATTGCCCTTTCAAGGCAGAAAATGAGCTGCTTGTGGCTAAATGGTCGCCGAACGGAGAATATGTGGCGGTTGTTGTTTTGGAGACGGCCGTTTCCACTGAATGCTGCCTGGCTCAAGTCTGGTTATTCAACACCTTAACAGAAGAAGCAGAAATCGTGGACAATCTAGCCGTAACGCTGGAGCCTGTCGTGGAAAGGCTACTGAAGTGGCTACCGAACAGCGGTGGCTTGCTAATTCATTCCGAAACAAATCGCCTGCCTGATGCTCTTTACTCATTGGAAGATCAAGCAGCTCACCTATTTACCGAGCCTGTTAGGGATGTTGCCCCAAACGGCCGTTTCCTACTCTATGAGTCTGGCAAAATAGGTAATATAAATGGTGATGTTTTCTTTGATTTGCCTACTGTAGAAAGTAGTGCCTGCCCTCGTGAAGAACGACCCATACGAAGCTGGGTTTGGTCTGCAGACGGTGAGCAAATCGCCTATACACTAAGATGTCCAGCCTCGGATGAGGGAGAAAATTGGCTGATAATAGTGGAAGCAGCCACAGGTGATAAACAATGGGAAATAAATTTGCCCACAAACTTGTCGTTAAACAGTTGGACGCCAGATAATAGTTCTTTGCTTCTCAATGAGTATAGTCCGCTGCCTGAAGAATGGGCCATCTGGCAAATTTCTTCTGATGGCCAAAATCCACCCGAAAAAATTTTGCCCCAAGCGATTTTGCTAAGTTACGTGCCTGCCTGGAATAAGGAGTAAAGCCCCTCGCATCTTGACGCTACTCTGTTTTATCATCTTCTCCAGGCTCAACATCTGGTGCAGCCGCTAAAAACACTTCAAAATCAACGCGGCTTCCCTTGTTGGCTTCGGCACGAAGGGAGGCTAAATTGGATTTCTGGGGCGACGCTCCCCTAAAAATGGTTTGCAGCAATTCAGGAGCATATTTTTCCGCCTGGCGGCTGGTGAGGCTGCGGCTGTGGCAAATGTCTGCGTACAAACGGCCGCTTTCCCGCCAGGTCCGCTCTTGTGTTTCTGGATTCAACTCGATCAGGCCAAACCGCTGCGTCCAGCCGCGATCCCACTCAAAGTTGTCTACCAGGCTCCAATGGTAGTAACCCATCACCGGATAGTTGAAGCTAATCGCTCGCCACACCTCGCGCAAATGGGTCATGAGGAAAGACGGCCGTAACTTATCCGCGCTATCTGGCACCCCATTTTCCGTAATGTAGATTGGCTTCCGATACGGCAGCAGCGCCTCGATCATCTGGAACAGCCCGGCGGGGTAGATTTCGCCGTAGTTACCGTCGCTCACCACCGCCCCCGGCTCCCACTCATCGGAGAGCAGGTCGCCAAACGGCGGAAAGTTAACATAAAAACGCGTATAATAATTGAGGCCAATAAAATCGTAGCTGCCCGCCAGATTAGGGATTGTGCGACGGCCGACGGGGAAATAGAGACGGCCGTTCGTCATCGAATCCAACCACATCTGGTTAAACAACCAGCTCAACCGCCCTGCCCACCAGCGACTCAACGCCGAACTGCCAGGCCGCGCTTGCAGCACCGCCATATTTTTGGCCACGCCCACCTGCGCCTGCGGCAGCTTTTCCTTAATCGTATGGTATGCTGCCGCGTGGCAGCGCAGCAGATTGGGAATAGCGCCCAGCGCGCCCGTCCAGCCACGCTGCTTGCCTGCGGGGAACGCCCCGCTCAGATAGCGCATAAAGACGTATACCATCGGTTCGTTGATGGTGATCCACTTGGGAATGAGGTCGCCCAGCACATCGACCACCTTGGCTGTGTAGCGGCGAAAGTAATCGACCACCACCTGGCTGCCAAAATCCCCCTTCTCCACCAGCCACAGCGGGTTGCTAAAATGGTGTAGCGTCACCATCGGCTCAATGCCCCGCTCGTGCATGCCTTGCAAAATTTCCCGGTAGCGGCCCAGGGCTGCGTCGTCAAACACGCTCGGCTCCGGCTCGATGCGGCTCCACTCCAGCGAGAGGCGATGGGCATTCGTACCCATCTCGGCAGCGATGTCCAAATCTTGCTCAGCGTTGGCCCACCAGTTGCTCGCCAAGCCAGATTTGTGGTTGTGGAGAATACGGCCGTCTGCCTGCTCCCACGCCCACCAATCACTATTTTGGTTATTCCCCTCTACCTGAAAAGCGGCCGTTGCCGTCCCCCACAAAAAATCTGGTGGAAACAACATTTGTGCCCGTGCCATGCATCACTTCCTTTGCCCTGCCGGATGGTTTGTTACCAAATGAACTGGCGTGTTTTTAGCCCCACGCCACGTCTCGCGGGTCATTATGACACGAGCCGTATTGCGCGCCAAATTCCCCGCAGCAAGCAGCATCGTAATCATCATATGGACAATTCTCCTATTTGGCTTTGGCTGCAGCAGACGATCTTTGTGTAATAATTAGCTGCTTGTTATACTTGAGAACCGTGCGGCACTCATTCTTTTACCACATGAGGCTTCGGAGGTTTTTGTGAGAGACCTGGTCCCACAAAGTAACTATTACTACCCCAACAAGATGGGACGCATCATGTTAACATCGCTCGAAGAAGTTATGGGCCGTAATGGACTCAACGCTCTGCTCAACCTCGTCGAGCTACGCGAATATATTCAAAATGCTCCCCCCGACAATCTGGAACGTGAGTTTAACTTTGCCAACATTAGCAACATCAATCGTGGCCTGGAAGAAATTTACGGGCCGCGCGGCGGACGAGGACTGGCCTTGCGCAGCGGGCGCGCCATTTTTTCACGCGGACTGCGCCAGTTTGGCGCATTGGCTGGCGTTAGCGATTTAGCCTTTAAGGTGCTTCCTCTCAAGACCAAGCTTAAAATCGGCATTCCTGCCGTTGCCCGGATCTTTACCCAATTTAGCGACCAAACCAGCCATGTAGAAGAAATGGATGATCATTTTTTGTACACCATCGACCGCTGTTCCATGTGCTGGGGCCAGGAAGCGGATCGGGCTATTTGCTACATTGCTGTGGGCATTTTGCAAGAAACGTTGCGCTGGGTTAGCGGCGGCCTGGAATTTCGGGTGGATGAAATTGCCTGCCATGCCGCAGGTGCAGAAGCATGTGTATTCAAAATCGATAAAGAGCCAATTAAGTAAAAAATAACGTCAACACTGGCTGAACCGTTGCAAAACAGACCGGTTTATACCTAAAGAAGTAACTATGAATGACGCAGACCAGAAAAGCCAATCCATTTATATTGTAGAAGACGATAACGATTTAGCTGAAATGCTTCGGGCCTATTTCCGGGTTCAGGGGTACAAGGTTTCTGTTGCCTCACGAGGACATGATGCCGTAGAAGGCATCTCTCAAAATGTGCCAGATGTGGTTGTGCTGGATATCCGACTGCCTGATATTGATGGGTATGAAGTGTGCCGCCAACTGCGGCGCTCACGCAAAACGCAACACGTGCCCGTTATCTTCCTGACAGAAAAGCGGGAGCGGGAAGACAAACTTGCCGGGTTAGAACTGGGCGCGGTGGATTACATCACCAAACCGTTTGATATTCAGGAACTGCGGCTGCGGGTGCGCAATGCGCTGCGCCGTGCCCAAATGAGCACCTTGTTAAACCCGGTTACCGGCTTACCAGAAGGAGAGCTGGTGCGGGAGCAGCTCAGCCAAATGCTCAACCAAGCCGATTGGGGCGTGGTGCTGGCTGGCATTCGCGGCCTGAACAAGTTCCGTGACAAGTTTGGCTTTGTGGCCGCCGATGACGTTTCGCGAGCCGTCACCTTGATGATTGCCAACGCTGTGCAGGAAAGCGGCGAGGGCGACAATTTTGTCGGCCACACGGATTCCGGTGATTTTGTCATTATCAGCTCAGCAGACAATTGCCAAAAGCTGGCGGAACGCTGCATGGTGCGGCTGCATCCTTCCATTCAATATTTTTATCCGGCCCTTGAACGGCAGCGTCTGCATGAATTACCGGAATCGGAAAGGTTGACGGTGCATGTGGCGGCGCTTTCATCTAATCAGTTCCAGGGCAACAACATGGAAGAGATGTTTACAGCGTTGGCAAAACATCGGCTATAAGTGGCACGGCCGTTTTTTATCCCCCTCACATTTTGATACAATTTGCGACGTTAGAAGTTCAACTTCTTAAAGAGGTTGAACTTCTTTTTAGTTATGAAACGATTCCGCACTGATTTACTGCTTTTGCTCGGCTTTTTGCTGCTGCCCCTGCTGCTGTTCGGCAGCGTGACGTTGGGCGGGCAAACGATGCTGCCCGTAGACAACCTGTACCAGTGGGCACCCTGGTCGGCATATGCCAGCGAGTTTGGCCTGACGCAGCCGCACAATCCCCTCATCAGCGACCTCATCATCCAAAATTACGCCTGGAAGCAGTTTGTGCGCGAGACTGTTTTTGCCCGCGACATTCCGCTGTGGAACCCCAATTTGTTTGCCGGGGTACCGTTTTTAGCGGCAGGGCAGCATAGCGCGTACTACCCGTTTAGCGTGCTGTTCCTCATTTTGCCGCTGGCCAACGCCTACGGTTGGTACACCGTCAGCCAGATTTGGTTAGCCGGGGTGTTGATGTATGTTTACGGCCGTATCCTCAAACTCCAGCGCCCCTCTGCCTTCATTGCCGGATTGGTGTTCCAGGGTGGCGCGTATCTGGTGATCAGTGCGGCCGTTTTCCCCATGATTAGTGGGGCGGTGGTGTGGCTGCCGCTGCTACTGGCGTGTATAGAGAAGGTGATCGGTAAACAGTATTCGGTGAACAGTAATCAGTCTAGCAGCACCACTTTTTGGTGGGTTGGACTGGGCGCAGTGGCACTGGGCTTTCAAATTTTGGCCGGGCACATCGAATTCACCATTTACACCCTCGTCGTCATGGCCGCCTACGCCGCTTGGCGACTAGCAACCAACTGGTGGCACGCTCGCCAACTGAATACTGACCACCGACCACCGATTACCGTTCACGGATTACTGAAAACCGGCGGCACCCTAACCGCCATGGTCCTCCTCGGCCTCATGCTCGGTGCGGTGCAGCTCGTGCCGCTGTTTGAGCTGGGGCAAGTCAACTTCCGGCAGGAGTCAGCGACATTTGCCGAGGTTATGGATTACGGCTTCCCGGAACGCCGCATCCTGACGTTGGCGCTGCCCAACTTTTTTGGCAATCCAACGCATCACAGCTACATAGACGTCTTCAGCGGCGAGACAGTCGCCCTGAGCCAAAATTATTACGGCGAGAGCAAAACCAATACCGAATGGGGCATCAAAAATTACGTTGAGGGTGCCATTTACCTGGGCATTTTGCCGCTCTTTCTGGCGGCACTGGGCATCCTGGGTGGCTGGCGACGGCACAAAACGCACATCGGCTTCTTTGCCGTGCTCAGTTTTTTCTCGCTGGCCTTTATTTTTGGCACGCCGCTGTACGCCATTTTGTATTATGGCCTGCCCTTTGTGAACCAACTGCACACGCCGTTCCGCTGGGTGTTCCCGCTGTCGCTGGCGGTGGCGGTGCTGACGGGCTTTGGTGTGGAGCATTTGAGCAGCACCCGCAAATGGCAAAGCGTGGCGGAATGGCGCGAAAAACGCGGGGCAACTTTCAATGTTTGGGCCAGTGACGCGACTGTTTCTTGGTGGAAACGGCCGTTTTTCCTCTGGTCTTCAGTTTCTTTGATTACCGGATTCGCGGGCCTGGCGTTTTGGTCTGGCTTGCTGCTGCTGGGTGGTTTATTTGTCTCGCGCATTTTTTATGAGCAGATTCAGCCGTTCGTGGAACGCCTCTTTTTAGGATTGGCTGGCGCGCCGGGGGCTTTTCCAAATACGGCCGCTTTTTACAGCTACGAATTTCGCCAACTGTTCTTTCTGGCACTCATGCTCATTGGCGTAGGGGCCGTGGTGCGCGTGAGCCGCTGCCCCATTTTTGTCGGTCGCTGGGGCGGGCAGCAGCCAATCTGGCTTTTTATGGCCACGGTTCTCATTATTCTGGACCTGTTCATTGCCAATTTTGGCTTCAACGCCAGCAACGACCCGGCGCTGCTCGACTTTAAACCCGAAATGGTGCAATGGTTGGAATCCCAACCTGGCCAATGGCGGATCACCAGCTTTGACCCCAAAGGTGACAGAACATTCCATGCCAACTCTGCCTGGCTGTTCGATCTGCCCGACGTGCGCGGCTACGATTCCATCATTCCCAAACAGTACACGGAGTACATGGCGGCCATCGAGCCACAAAACGAACTGCTGGCCAACCGCGTCCAGCCCATCGTCAATTGGGAATCGCTCAACTCGCCGCTGCTGGATGTGTTGGGCGTGAAGTACGTCATCACCAGCGAGACGATTGCGCTGCCCAAGTTCACGGAAGTGTGGCAGGGTGAAGGGGTGCGGATTTACGAAAACGCGGCGGTCGCTCCCCGCGCTTACACCTTGCCACTGACGGCAACGGCCGTTTCCGCCAATCCTCTCACCGCCATGACCACCCAATACGACCCGCGCCAATTTGTGAACGTGGAGATTAGCCCAATCTCCAATCTCCAATCTCCAACCTCCGCCCCCTATCAGCCTGCCACAATCACCACCTACACCAACCGCGAAGTCGTGCTAGAAACGGCCGTCTCCCAACCCAGCTGGCTCATCCTCAACGACAGTTATTTTCCGGGATGGAAGGCATGGATACGGCCGTCTACCGTGACCGCCGAAGAAGAAATAGAAGTGCCAATTACCCGCGTGAATGGCAACTTCCGGGGCGTCGTGTTGCAGCCCGGCGAGTGGCAAGTGCGCTTCCGCTACAGCCCAACGAGCTTCCAACTTGGTGCGCTGGGCAGCTTCATGGCCGGGATTATCTTGCTCTTTGGCGCGGTTGTTTGGGGCTGGCAGCGTTTCTACAAGCAAGATGGCGAGCAAAGTGTCACCCGCAGCCTCGCTAAAAATAGTTTGGCCCCGATTGCCCTGAATCTGTTCAACAAACTGATCGACTTTGGCTTTGCCGCCTTCTACCTACGCCTGCTTGGCCCCGCTGGCTCCGGCAGCTTCCAAACCGCCATCGTCACCGCCGGGATTTTTGACATCATCGCCAACTTCGGCCTGGACATTCTGCTCATCCGCGACGTGGCCAGCGACCGCGACAAAGCACCCAACTACCTGCTCAACACCACCGTCCTCCGCCTCGGTGCGGGCGCGGTTGCCGCCCTGCCCGTCATCGCCATCATCGCCACCACCAATTTATTTGACCAGGCCAACGCACTCACCCAGCCAGAAATTTTGGCAACCGCGCTCATCATGATTGGCATGGTCTTCTCTGGCATGTCCAAAGGCGTGACGGGGCTGTTTTACGTACACGAAGAAGCGGAAGTGCCCAACGCCATGACCACTGTGACGACCATCCTCAAGGTAGGATTTGGCGTGACGGCCCTGCTGCTGGGCTTTGGTTTTGTGGGCTTAGCGGCCGTTTCCATCCTCACCAACGTCATTACCCTTAGCCTGTTGTTGGCGATTGCCCTGCGCCGCTACACGCTGCGCGGCCCGTGGCAGCTCAACTGGACTTTGCAGCGGCAGATGCTGCGCGCCGGCTTCCCACTCATGCTCATCCATCTGCTCCAAACGGTGTTTATCTCGATTGACAGTTATCTGCTGCGCGTGCTGCTGGACAACGGGCAGGAGGTGGCGGGCTGGTACAGTAGCGCCTACAAATGGTTCAACGCGCTGCAAATTGTGCCCTCATTTTTCACCTTGGCGCTCTTCCCCATCATCTCACGCCGCATTGGCGAATCGATCGACGCGGCGCGGCAGATGTACGCCATGTCGCTCAAGCTGATGCTGCTGCTGGCGCTGCCCGTCGCTGCTGTGACCCATTATTTGGCGGTGCCGCTGGTGCAAATCGTGGCCGGAGCAGAATTTTTGCCCGCCGGCGCGATTGCCCTGCAAATCGTCATCTGGTCCATTCCGCTGGGCTGGCTCAACAGCGTGACCAACTACGTGCTCATCAGCTTGGGACTGGAGAGCAAACAGCCGCGCGCCTTCACGGTGGCGGTGCTGTTCAACATCATTGCCAACTTTATTTTTATCCCGCGCTACAGCTACGTGGCGGCGGGCGTCACCACCATGTTGTCGGAATTGGTGCTGTTGGTGCTGTTCGATTATTACCTGCGGCAGAAGATGGCGGGGATTAACTGGTTGGGGTTGTGGGGACGGCCGTTTCTGCTCACGGCCCTCATGTTTGGCGGCATGTGGCTGGGTGGGCAGGTGCATCTCGTCATCGGGCTGCTCATCGGCATGGTCATATATCCGGCTGGCTTGCTCTTGCTCGGCATCCTTGGCGCAGAAGAGAAAAAGGTACTGGGCAACATCCTGCCCCACACTCTCGCCCACCGCTTGCGTTTGGTGGATTAGACGGCTTATGAAAAGCTACCTGCTACAAAACGAAAACAACCTCCAGCAAATGCGCACGCTCATTGCCCAACTGACGCAGCCAACCGTGGTTGATTTTGAGGAAACGATGCTACTGCCCACCGTGCGGGCTAATACGAGGCTTTGGCAAGTGAATGAGGAACTAGCTGGTTTTGCTTTTGTGGATGATTACAACAATCTTCGCTTTGAAATCGCACCAAAGTTTCACATCAAGCAGTTGGAAGATGAAATTATCGCCTGGGGCATCACCTGCGTGCAAAACCGCAATGCGGAAACAGGCGCTCACGACACGTTAGATGCCGCGTTCAGCCGCGACAACAGTTGGCAAATTGCGCTGCTAGAAAGAAACGGATTTGTGCAGGCCAGCCAGCGCACGCTAAGTTATGCGCGTTCCTTGGATGTACCAATCGTGCCCTATCCATTCCCGCCCGGATTTCAGCTGCGGGCCGCGAACGGTGCGTCAGAAATAGAAAACCTGGTTGCGCTGCATCAAGCCGCCTTTGGCACAGACAACATGACCGTGGCCCAACGCCTGGCAATCATGCAAGCGCCCGATTACGAACCAGAATTAGATTTAGTAGCCGTCACCGCTAGTGGAGAACTCGCCGCCTTTTGCATTTGCAGCATCGAGGCCGGCAAGGATGGTGAAAAAGTAGGCTATACGGATCCGATTGGCACGCATCCACACTACCAACAACAAGGTTTGGGCAAGGCAATCGTCACGGCTGGATTACAATTTCTACAAGCGCGTGGAACGGCCGTTGCCAAACTCGGCACCAGCAGCACCAACATGCCCATGCAACGCCTGGCCGAAGCGCTGGGCTTCACCTGTGTGTCTGAAAAGCTGTGGTTCTCAAAAGAAGTAGCCAAACATGACCAGTAACCGAATTCAGCAAATTGAAGCGTATGCCGAGAAGATGTTGACTGGCCCCTTTGTGGTCGAGGCGTTTCGCATTGCACATGATTTGCCGCACGTGTGCCGCGTTTATGCAAACGCCATGCGCTTAGCCCAAGCTGAAGGCTACCCCCACCTGGATCGCGTTGCCGCTGCCGCCCTGCTGCACGATGTTGGCCTGCCTGTGGTAGACAAACGAGGCGACCATCCCCGCGTTGGCGCAGAGTTGGCAGCCAAGTTTTTGCAGGAAAATGAGCTGTTTGCCCCCAATGAGATTGCTGAAATTTGCGAGGCGATTGCGCATCACGGCCGTTTAGATGGCGACACCACTCTCATCCACATTTTGCGCGACGCGGACACATTTGAATTGCTAGGCACCATTGGCATTATGCGTGCCTTCACTTCCAAAGCGCACAAGCCCGTCTACTTCCCTGAGCATCCGCGCGGTGAAACGTGGGGGCTGACGGCGGCTGAGTTCACCCAGCGCTTTCAGGCTGGCCGGGGCATGGGGCCAACCATACTGGATCAGCTCAATTTCCAGCTTAGCTGCTATGAGAACTTGAGTACAAAGACGGCAAAAGAATGGGGACGGCCGTTGCGCGACACCCTGCGCCAATTCATCATCCAGTTTGCCAAGGAAGCTAGCCGCTATCCCGAGTAGGCTAATCTTGTTATAATGCAGCAACGGTCAAAGAACTTTTCACAATCTGTAAAGGAGCGTTGCAATGGATACCGTACAGATCTCCATAGAATTGCCCCAAGATGCATTTTCTGCCTTGCGTCAGGAGCCTGCTGCTTTTGTCCGAGAGATGCGGCTGGCTGCCGCCGTAAAGTGGTACGAACTCGAGCGCATCTCCCAAGCGAAGGCGGCCGAAATCGCCGGCATTTCACGCGCTGAATTCCTTGCCGCGCTTTCTCGCTACAACGTGACACCATTTCAATACCATTCTGCTGATGATCTGATCAGTGAGGTTGCCGATGGCTAAACGGTGGGTCATTAACGCTTCACCGCTCATCGTTTTGGCCAAAATTGGACAAATTGGTTTGTTGACAACCCTGGCCGATGAGATTGTCATACCTGATGCCGTTGTACGAGAAATCAATGCTGGGCCACCCAACGATCCTGCAAGAAACTGGTTAGTAGAGCCGAAAGTTCCCATCATAGCGAATCTCAATTTACCCGCAGAATTATTGGCCTGGGATTTAGGGGCTGGTGAAACGGCCGTTCTGGCCTACGCGCTTGCCAATCCTGGCTGGACGGCCGTTTTAGATGACAATGCTGCCCGAAACAGTGCCCGCAGCTTTAGCATCCCAGTAAAAGGTACGCTCGCCATTGTAGTCCTGGCAAAACAACAGGGTCTGGTTCCATCCGCTGCTGATTTGATCCGGCAAATGCAACAGCACGGGTATCGAATTCATGATGCCATCGTAAGAGGAGCATTGGCCCAAACCGTTAGCGAACAATGGTAGCCAAATCAAATCCCCCGTTTTAATCTTTTGAACAGCAACCACCCAAAGCCCGCCCCAATTCGCCAATCCGTCTGGATGATGACCGCAATGCTGCTAGCTGGGGCGGCGCTGCGCCTATTTGGGCTGAACAACCTTTCCCCGCCCGGCATCACCCACGACGAGGTCGCCAACTGGCTCATCGACCGCTCTATTTTGGCGGGCGAACACGCCATCTATTTCACCCGCGCTTACGGACACGAGGCCGGTTTCCACTACCTGCAAACCGGCTTCATCGCTCTACTTGGCGACAATGTGCTGGCGCTGCGCCTGCCTGCGGCCTTTTGCGGCTTGCTTAGCGTGGCCGTCACCTTTGCCCTGGCACGCAAACTGTTTGGCAAAAATGTGGCGCTCATCGCGGCGGGCTTGTTGGCGACGCTGTTTTGGCCGGTGTTTTACGGCCGTCTCGCCCTGCGCGCGATTTCGTTGCCGTTGGTAGCGGGACTGTCGGCGTATTTTTGGTGGAAAGCATGGGAATTTGAAGGGGTGAACAGGAGAAAGGGTGAAGGGGTGAAAAAGCCAGTCACCCGGTCACCCCTTCACCCCTTCACCTTGTCAGGCCTTTTTGCTGGCCTCAGCCTGCACACCTACATGGCCGCCCGCGCTGTGCCGATTTTTTATGCGCTGTGGCTGGCGTATTTGGCAATTTTTCATTGGCACGATTTTAAGCAGAAGTGGCGCGGCATTGTGCTATTTTTGGTGATGTTTGCCGCCGTCGCTGCGCCGCTGGTCATTTTTTTGCAAACCACGCCCGACGCCGAGTTCCGCATCAGTGAGGTGGATGCGCCGCTGCAAGCGCTGCGTGCTGGCGATTGGCAGCCGGTGCTGAGCAACGGCCTCAAGCTGCTGGGCATGTTTGGTTTTGTCGGCGACCCGCTGTGGCGCGAAGGCGTACCGTCGGCCCCGGTGTTTGAGCCGGTGGTGGCCATCTTGTTTTACGCGGGATTGCTGCTTTGCTTATGGCGCTGGCGACAGCCGCGCTATGCCTTTTTGCTGCTTTGGTTGGCCGTTTCGGTCACGCCCAGCCTCGTCACTATCAACGCCCCAAGCCACATTCGCAGCATCTTGATTTTACCTGTACTAACGCTGTTTCCTGCCCTGGTTATGCACAGTTTGGGGCAGTTATCCACAGTTATCCGCAACTTATCCACAAGAAGTTCCAAAATATTGGTCTTGACGCTGCTTTTGTTTTATGCTGCCCGAACATCTGTTTTACAGTTCCAGACGTGGCCTAATGGCGGCGATGTGCCGTTTGTGTGGCAGGCGGCGTTTACGGAGATGGCGCGGTATCTGGACGGCCGTTCCGACCTCACCGCCGCGTCCATTGCCGGTTGGTCCCCTAGCACGATGGATAGCCCCACGATGACCCTGCTGCGCCAAAACGATGACCTCCCCCTCAGCCACTTCGATCCGCAAGAAGGCACCCTCATTTTGCCCGATGCGGAGCCAGTGGTGGTGATACGGCCGTCTGACCTCCCCCTCGATCCCTTCTGGGAAACCCAACTCCAAAATTGGGGCTTCACCCCTTCACCCCTTCACCCCTTCACCCTGTACGAGTTACCGCAGCAGCCATCCATCGAATTGACAAACCCGATGAACATTCAGTTTGGTGAAGAATTGACTTTGTTGGGGTATGAATGGTTAGAAAGTGGGGATTTAGTGCTGGGGTGGTTGGTTACGGCCGTTCCCACCGCCCCACGTCAACAATTCATCCACAGCCTCGCCGCCGACGGCAGCCAACTGGCCGACACCTACCGCTTCGACGCTCCCGATCCCCAAGGCATCTGGTTCCCCCATTGGCAGCCCGGCGACCTCATTTTGCAGCACCTCACGCCACCCGCGCTTGGTGAAGCCACCCAACTGCGCCTCGGCTGGTTCGACCCCACCACCTGCCCCGGCCCCTGCCAAAACCTGCGCACAGAGGATAGCGCAGAGTTTGTTTTGTTACCGGTGGAGTAATTGATTAATTGGGGAGCATTTGAAATCTGCAAGCCACGTCGCAAGAATTTTTTGTGAGGATGAATAAATGTTACGCAAAATCCGAGACTTATTTCGCAGAAAGCCCCCTACGCCACCATATCCAGAAGACCCGCTGGCAGTGAAATTTGCTAGCTTTTTCATCAACTACGCTCAAAGCCCTCTACCTGCTCAAGCATATGAAATGAGGGGTGGGATGGAAGATCATCGTATCGAACTGTTTCACAAACCAGAAAACTTTCACTATCGCAAGAAGCGTGGATTTGAGACAAAATACTGCAAAGTTTTTCAATTGGATTATCGGTCAGTTGAGACAATCTTGGCGCACTATGCTACCAACGATGAAGTTCTCTGGCTGGATAACCATCTGAACAATCAAGATTTCGAGAAATTTTTACTACTTGAAGAATTTCTAAAGCTACTACCCAGCCAACCTACAGAATTTGCCACCTTATTTACAGAGTTAAAGTTGAATTACCTTGGCAGACCCAAGCTGATTTCAAAAGCCTCACAAATAGTCCCCTCAAAAGAACGACACGAAAAATTATGGTCGATTTCAGAGAAATTTCAACAGAAACTGCTGGAAGATGCCAAGCTCATCGAAGAGCTTGATGCTCGCATTTTTCCACCCCGTTGCAATCCAGCAGAGGAAGGATATTCTCTTACGTTTTTTGTTTGGACAGAAATTTTAGGACGCCTGTTTCAGGTCCAGTGTAAAATCAATCATTCAGGATCAGTTCAATATTCCTTAACGCTACTTGTGAACGGGATAGGTGATGCCTTTGTGCCACGTTAATTGATTGGATTTGGGGAGCCATTAACCCAGCATCCAAGGATTGATCACCACTAAACCCGGAATATCCACAAAGTCTTTTTCATTGCGGGTGGCCAAGCGTAAGCCTCCTGCCAGGGCAATGGCGGCAATTTGGGCATCTTCGACGGTGATGGGACGACCGTTTCTCGTCCTCTCTGCCACCAATTGACCATATTGAACTGCGGCCGTTTCACCAAAAACCAAGCATCTTCCCGAAAACTGAGCAAACATCTGCTGGGCAGCACCCGCAATTTGCTGCTTACGCCGACCTTCTGGCAATAAGGCAATGCCTAACTCAACCTCGGCCCGCGTAATCGCGCTAATGTAAAGAGTATCTACCAGTTGATCGTCCACCCAGCGCACTACACTTGCCTCAGGCGCTGGTTTCATCAACTCAGACAAAACATTTGTATCTAGCAAAATCATGGTAGCTCTTCAAAATTCGGGGCTGGACGAACCGCAGAACGGGCTGGCAATTCCAATTCCACACCGCCAATAGCCGCAAATTGTTTAACGATACGTGAGCCTAATCCTTTTTCCTCAGCCTGCTGCACCGCACGATCCAGGATGCGGCGCACTTCTTCTTCCATTGAATGCCCCCGTGCCGCCGCAATTTGGCGCAATTTTTGCTTTGTTTGGTTATCTAAATTCCGAATGGTTAGCGTTGCCATACCTCACCTCAAGAATGCTATCATTGACTGCAATGCAGTCAATGATAGCATAATATCTCGTGGCTGTAAATCGTTCATCACGGGGTGAGACGCTTTTGGTCGCGAGGGAAGAGCGTGGCCAGGCGAAGGTTGGGCAGGCCCAACAGCTGCATCAGCACCCGCTCCAGTCCGATGGCAAAGCCACCGTGCGGTGGCATCCCGTAGCGGAACGCTTCCAAGTACGTCTCAAATGGTTCTGTGGGCAAGTTTGCCTTTTCCAAAGCGGCCAAATAGTCTGCGTACACGTGCAGACGTTGCCCGCCTGTAATCAGTTCTGTACCGCGAAACAGCAGGTCGAACGAGTTAGAGTATTCGGGATTTTGCGGGTCGGGATGGGTGTAGAACGGCCGTTTCCCCATCGGGTAGCCTACCACAAACAGAAAGTCGCTGCCGTGCTCCTGCTGCGCCCACTCGCCCAGCCATCGCTCATCCTGCGGCGACAGGTCCGGCTCGCCTCGCACATCCACGCCATGCCGCTGCCAGATCAGTTCCTGCGCTTCGGCAAAATGAATGTGCGGGATTTCGGCGGGCACTTCCGGCAGATTAGCCTTCAGCAGTTCCAATTCTGCCGCGTACTCCGCTGCCAACGTTTGGAATATGCCCGCCAGCACCGTGCGCACCATCGCCATCACCGTAAAATGATTTTCGATGAAGCCAAACTCCACATCCAGACTCACGTACTCGTTCACGTGGCGCGTCGTGTCGTGCGGCTCAGCCCGGAAAACGGGGCCGACTTCAAAGACGCGGGCAAACACGCCCACCATGATTTGCTTGTAGAACTGTGGACTTTGCGCCAGAAACGCATCGCCGCCAAAATATTCCAGCTTAAACACGTTCGCCCCGCTCTCCGTAGCCGAAGCCACCAGCTTGGGTGACTGAATTTCGGTGAAATGATTCGCGCGTAGCGTCTTGCGGAAGCCAGCCATCGCTCCAGAAGCCAGGCGAAACACCGCCCGCCGCTCGGGGTGCCGGTTGGCCACGACGGCGTGGTCCAGCAGCGTAGGCAGCCCGGCTTTTAGCCGCTTTTGCTGCAACGGCACCGGCGCTGGCTCCGTCACCGACGTGATGACCTGAATTTGTGGCTGGTACAGCTCAATGCCGCCCGGCGCTTGCGGCGTGGCTACTACCGTACCGGTCAGGGCGATGACGCTTTCCAGGCTCAGCTCGGCGATGGGTGCCAAGTCCGCCTCGCTTTCGGTGACGGCCTGAATGGTGCCCCAGCCATCACGCAGCACCACAAAACTGACGCCACCCAGGCGGCGTACATTGTGCAGCCACCCCGTCAGGCGCACTTGCTGCCCGATGTGGCTGCTTGCTTCAACTGTTCGAATTGTGTTCATAAGAACCTCCGTTTGTTGGTAGAGACGTTGCAATGCAACGTCTCTACGGCCCAATAAAACAAAAAACTCGTCCCCCTTGTTTGGAGGACGAGTCTGCATATGAGCAGCAAAAAACGCTGCCCAACGCATAAAAAACGCCCGCCCTCACTTTTGGAGGACGGGCGTCAATTTTTGCGCTCGTGGTGCCACCACCAATTTGCCGTTGCCAGATAAGCCTGACGCGGGCCTCTTGCGGCCTGGTGTGCATTTCACATCACCTAAGCCTGGGCGCTGTAACGGGCGCACCCGAAATCGGTTACTCAGTTATCGGTAATCCGTAATCAGTTTTTAGTTTGACTGATTACCGTTTACGGATAACCGTTCACCGTCTAGCTCAAGGGTGTCGTTAACGGGGTTTGCTGGCGATCCTTGCAGCAGATGGGTCGCTCTCTGGGCAGCCAAGGGGCCTGTTAACCTGTCCCTTTCATCGCTTTTAGCTACTAAATTGTTTGGAGAGGCATG
Organism: Ardenticatenaceae bacterium; assembly: GCA_020634565.1. Taxonomy (GTDB): domain Bacteria; phylum Chloroflexota; class Anaerolineae; order Promineifilales; family Promineifilaceae; genus Leptofilum. The sequence continues at coordinate 182,413 of JACKBN010000011.1, read as the reverse complement.
GTAACAGATTGGCGAGAGAACTGTCAATGCTCATTTCGCTAAAATCGGTACAATAAGCAAAAATCAACACCCACTTGGCAAGGATAATACGTATGGCAAACGGCCGTAACCATCCCACCACTGACCTCCTTTGGCGCATTGGCCACAAACTGCGCCAGCATATTGACCAGGTACAACCACCCGATTCCTTAGTCATGGTGCTTATCGCCCTGATTGTTGGGGTTGGCACAGGCCTGGGCGCTGTCGTTTTTGTTTGGCTGCTGCGCCAAATTAGCCAGTTTACCAAGCAGCTTCAGCTGTGGACAGGAGATGTACTTGGGCTGGTTTTAGCCATGGGTGTTGGCGGTCTGATAGTTGGTTTTATCGTTAATCAGTGGGCCAAAGAAGCGAAGGGGCATGGGGTACCAGAGGTAATGGAAGCACTGGCTCTGCGCGGTGGCCGGATACGGCCACGGGTTGCCTCCATCAAAGTTTTGGCTTCTTCGTTAACCATTGGAACAGGCGGTTCCGCAGGCCGTGAAGGTCCGATTGTTCAGGTGGGCTCAGCCTTAGGCTCTACAATAGCTCAACTGCTTCACTTTTCAGCCGACCGGACGCGCACGCTGGTGGCTTGTGGCTCAGCCGCGGGCATTGCCGCCACCTTTAATGCCCCCATTGCCGGAGCCATTTTTGCCCTGGAAGTCATCTTGGGCAAATTCACCGTCAGCTACTTTGGCGCAGTGGTGATTAGTTCCGTTGCTGCCAGCGTGATTGGTCGGGCATTTTTGAGCGACCGTCCCGCTTTTACCGTGCCAGCCTATCCGTTTCAATTCCAGGAACTGCCTATCTACGTCGTGTTGGGCGTATTGGCCGCTTTGGTGGCTGTGCTCTTTATCCGGCTACTTTATTTTATGGAAGACCGGTTCGATGAATGGCGGCTGCATCCTGCATTTAAGGCCAGTGTGGGCATGCTACTGACGCTGGGCGTGGCGCTGCTGCTGCCTGAGCGCGAAGCGCTTGGTCCCGGACTGGAATTCATTGGGGAAGCCATCGCGGAAGATTTTTCGCTTTCGTTGGGTTTGATGGGAGGATTGTTGATTACCAAGCTGCTGGCAACCTGCTTTACGCTGGGCAGCGGGAACTCTGGCGGTGTATTTGCACCGGGTTTGTTTATGGGCGCCATTGTGGGAGGTATGGTGGGCACAGTGGCTCATTCCATCTGGCCAGAGATAGCGGTCAATCCGGGAGCGTATGCAATTGTGGGCATGGCGGCCGTTTTTTCTGGGGCAGCGAGGGCACCGATTACGGCCGTTCTCATCGTGTTTGAAATGTCCAACGATTACAAGCTTATCTTGCCCCTCATGCTGGCCACCGTGTTGGCCACCTTGCTGGCAGAACACCTCTTCCCCGAATCGATCTATACGCTGAAACTGCGGCTAAAGGGCATCAGCCTGCAACGGGGGCGCGATCTGGATGTGATGCAGAGTTTGCAAGTAAAAGAAGCCATGACCATAGATCCCTATCTGGTGCAGGCAAATATGCCGCTGCCCCAGTTGGGTGAATTATTGCAGCGTACACACCATCACAGCTTCCCCGTCGTCGATGAAGATTTGAATCTGGTGGGCATGGTGAGTCTGCGAGATTATGAACGCGTTGCGAACAGGGAAAACAGTGCAGACCTACATGTGCAGGATATTGCCACGGTGGGCCGGCTGCTAACAGCTTTTGAGGATGAACCATTAAGCGAGATTGTGCAGCGTCTGGCGATTCGCGGTATCAATAAACTACCGGTTGTCAGCCGGGAGGAGCCGCGTCGTGTGGTGGGTACCATTCGCCGCTCTGATATTGTGAAGGCTTATAATGTAGCCCTGGCACGGCGACGCCAAGACAAATCAGAACCGGATGTAGAAAAGCTGCCGGTGCAATCAAACCAGCAAATGTGCTTTATGGACATTGAGATTACGCCGGAGAGCCCCGCGGCACAGCAAACGCTGGCTGCCGTTGCCCCCAAGCTTCCGTATGAGTGCGTTGTGGTTTCGGTGAGGCGTCAGGGGGCGATGCTGGTTCCCCACGGCAATACCATCTTACAGCCAGATGATGTGCTGAGCGTTTTTGTACGTCGTTCAGATGAAGAGCAATTGCGACGCTGCTTTTCAGCGGTTTCGCCCAAACATGCATAAAAAAACGGCCGCTTCCCAGTAAGTGAGAAACGGCCGTTCCAAAACGCTAAATCTACTCTAAATTATTCGATCGTTTGAATACGCAGTTGAATCTGCCCGCCGGGGGTTTGCACGGCGACTGTCTGGCCTTTTTTGGCACCTAACAGGGCGCGACCAAAGGGGGATTCGTTGGAGATACGGCCGTTACTCGGATCAGCCTCATGCGCCCCCACAATGGTGTAAGTGGCTTCATACTCGTCCCCATCATCCAGTTCCAAAACAGTGACGGTATGACCCACGCGGACCTTATCAGCCGGGCCCACATCTTCAATAATTTTGGCACGACGCAGGGAATCTTCCAGGTCTTTAATACGGCCGTCTACAAATCCTTGCTCCTCTTTCGCGGCGTGATAATCAGCATTTTCCTTCAAATCACCCTGAGCAATGGCTATCTGCAGTTTCGTTGCTAACTCTTCCTGCTTTTCGCCCTTCAGGTAAGCCAGCTCTTCTTTTATTTTTTGTAATCCTTCTTCAGTTAAATAGACAACATCTGTCAAATCTTGCGTCATTGCCTTTTCTCCGTGTGCAATTTAGGCTAATAAGTGGGAATATATGTGGGCTCTACCACAACTTGTTCTTTAACGCGGCTCCCAGCTAGATTGAACCAAAGAACCCCGCTCTTTGCGGGGCAAAATACCTGTTTTTAGATGACGATTGCTCTACGTTGAACGAGAGGTAGTATAACTGAGCGCTTGTCTTCTGTCTAGCTGTTTCAATTTCACTCGCAGGAAATTCATTCATTTTTCAGATTTATAAAAGAGCATATTTCACCGAAATCAGGCCGAATAAGCCCTTCAAGTAGGCAGATTGGCACATTGAACTGACCTATTTTTCACCGTACACTACAGAAGCCGTTTTCTGGCCCAAAGAAATGGGGAAGTAATTTGGGACAGATAGCGGCAGTTATTGCGAGGTGTACGAGTCGCTCTTTGCGCAAGCGAGACGAAAAATCACAGGAGCCGGGCATTTAGCGGATGCATGAAGCCTTATAGGCAACCATCCTCGATGCCGTCATTGTTATGGAAAAATTGCAACAGCCCATCCCCTTGCTGCTTGATGACCCACCTAGTGTTTGCACAAAGGATTATGTCAATGCGTTAATTCTCAATGAGGCAGGGCAGGCATTGGTTTTTGAAAAATCTTCGCCAGACAAGTCCCGAATCCATTGGCATATGCTTGATCAATACCTGACACATGACGCTGATCCGTTTGCGCTTATTCAACAGGCGCTGCTGCAAAATACAGGGTATGAAACGGCCGTCTGGTCATATCTCGGCAGTCATATGATGGCAACGGATCGACCAGCGGGCATTGGCTACTTCTTTTGCGCCCAACAGGCACGCCGCACCATCACCCGGCGGCTGGATACACCCAAGGCAACCGCCATCAAATGGGTTTCTCTCAAAGATTTACGTTATGCACTGATAGACGGCCGTATTGCCACCATGAGCCACGCCCTCACCGTCTCACTCTCCCTACTGACCTTGCTTAAGTAAAAGGGGCGCTTGCCACCCCTATCGCTTCTTTATATACTTCCACCGAAGCAGAATAAAGTCTGAGCAGAATAGACTTAATCCCGACGCAAACAACCACAAACCACTTCGCTTACCTGTTTTTTACATACAAAGGACAGTGTCTATGCCTTTTGCGCCCAACTATGATGTACCAGCCGAACGCCGTGCCTACACAGAACTAGCCAGGGTTGAAAATGGCAACGGCCGTATTGGCCTCCTTATGCTGCATGGCTTTTTAGGTAGCCCACTCAGTTCACATCCGATGGCCCGCTACCTGGCTGAACATGGGGTTTCGGTTCATTGCCCGCTGCTGCCGGGGCATGGTCATTATCCCGACAAGCTGCACAAAATTTCCCGGCAAGCGTGGCTGGGTGAAGCCCAGGAAATGTTTAACACCATCCAAAGCCAATACGACGAGCTTTTCTTAATGGGGCACTCCATGGGTGCCGTTCTGGCTGCTAACCTATGCCTGCAAAATCCGGCGGCTCGCGGTCTGATTATGTTAACTCCCATCTACGAAGCGCCCGATGATCGGCTCAACTGGATGAAGTATTTGCGCTTTGTGATGCCCTGGTTTTACCCGCACAAAATGCGCTCTATGCGCAAGCTGGTCCGTGAACGCGTCCTCGATTTTGATCCCACGATTGATTTTGACGACCCGGATTTTCAGCAAAACCAGCTGGCGAAAGTAAGCCGTGTGCCTACCGGTGCGCTGGTGGAAATGGTGAAGATGGCAGCATACGGCCGTACCCTTTGGCCCAAGTTCACCACCCCGTCGATCATCTTTCGCGGTGGACACGATCCGGCCGTCAAGCCCGGCACCATCGACACCCTGTACGAAGTTTTGCCCGGCCCCCACAAAAAGTTGGTTACTTTTCAAGAAGCAGGGCATGAACCGATGCGGCCGTTTGATCCGGCCCACAAAGAATTATGGCCGCAAGCCTTGGAATTTATCCGCACTTACTCTAAAATTGGTTTATCAACAATTCCCACAGATTAAGTATCGCTTTTCCCACATTCCCAACCAGATTTGTTTAATCAGGCCAGACAGCGGTAATTTATACCTGTCAGTTGCCTGCTCGTGAGGTAAAATCTGAGCATGATGAAATCGATCAACCGCTTGTTGTTCGTACGTCAGCAGAGGGCGAACCTGCTGCTCTTGCGTACCTTACGGCCGATTTGCCCGACGCACCAATGGGCAGTCCACAAATGGACAAATGCCCAACTGCTTCAACCAACCATATACGGATAATTTAGAGAACTCCCCGCCTACAAGCAGATGGGGAGTTTTTATTTTGCACATGATTACGAGAATAAAACCAACAGATTTCGCAGATGTGGCAGATATTTTCTCTGTGCAGCTCTGCGATTTCTCTGCGGAACTCTGTGTTCCCGCTTTTTAGAGGAGAGATATGCAGCAAGAAAAAGAAACGGCCGTTACCACCACTTATCGCATTGAGATTCGCCCAAAAACGGCCGTAAACCAAACCAAGCTCGTCCAGGCTGCCCACCAGCTTGGCATTACCCACCTCACCACCATCCACCCCAGCCGCCTCATCTTCCTCCAAGGCGACCTCACCCCCGACGATACGGAACGCCTGGCCCAAGAACTCCTCGCCGACCCCGTCACCGAACAATTCACCATTAAAAATTCACAATCCACAATTCATAATTCACAATTCACCATTGAAACCACCCTCCTCCCCGGCGTCACCGACCCACCCGCCGACAACCTGCGCCACGCCGCCGCACTGCTGGGCATCACCAGCCTGGCACGAGTCGCTACCGGACAGCGCTTTGAGCTGACAGGCGACCTGAACGAGACTGACAAACACCGCCTGGCTACCGAACTGCTGGCCAATCCCGTCATCCAGCGCTTTGCCATCGACCAACCCATCAGCCCGCCCTTTTTTGCTTACCACGAAGGTGATGGTCTCGTAGAGAAAATAGTCGTTCGCGGTGTGGATGATGAGGCGCTGCTGACCATTAGCCAGGAGCGACGGCTGGCGCTGAATTTAGAAGAGATGCAAGCCGTTCGTGCCTACTACGAGCAGGAAAATCGCGACGCCACCGACGTGGAGCTGGAAATGATCGCCCAGACGTGGAGCGAGCATTGCGTCCACAAAACATTCAAAGCAATCATTGATTACGAAGGGCCACAGTTGGGCAAAACCAGCGGCAGCGAGCGACAAACCATTAACGGCCTGCTCAACACCTACATCCGCGCCGCCACGGACAAAGTGGCCAAGCCGTGGGTGCGCTCCGCCTTTGTGGACAACGCCGGCATCGTCGCTTTTGACGACACGTACGACCTGGCCTTCAAGGCAGAAACGCACAACCATCCCTCCGCGCTGGAGCCGTTTGGCGGGGCCAACACCGGCGTGGGCGGCGTGGTGCGCGACGTGCTTGGCGTGGGCGCACGCCCCATCGCCAACACCGATGTGTTGTGCTTTGGCCCGCCCGATCTGCCGCAGGACGAACTACCCGCTGGCGTGCTGCATCCGCGCCGCATCGCCGATGGCGTCATTCACGGCATCGAGGATTACGGCAACAAGATGGGCATCCCTACCGTCAACGGCTCGATTCATTACCACGCGGGCTACACCGCCAATCCACTGGTGTACTGCGGCTGCGTGGGCATTTTGCCGCACGGCAGCCACGTCACCGAGCCGCAGCCGGGCGACTTTATCATTGCCATTGGCGGGCGCACCGGGCGCGACGGCCTGCGCGGGGCGACGTTCTCCAGCATGGAAATGGACGTGGCCACGAGTGAAATTGCGGGAACGGCCGTTCAAATTGGCAACCCTATCATGGAAAAACAGGTGCAGGAAGTGGTGCTGCAAGCTCGCGACGCCAGGCTGTACACCGCCATCACCGACTGCGGCGCGGGCGGTTTTTCCTCGGCGGTGGGTGAGATGGCCGAAAAGCTGGGGGCGACGGTACAGCTAAACAATATCACCACCAAATATCCCGGCCTGCGCCCCTGGGAACTGTGGCTCAGCGAAGCGCAGGAGCGCATGGTGCTGTCCGTGCCGCCCGCCAATCTGCCCGCCCTGCAAGCGATTTGCGACGGCCAGGATGTGGAGTTGGTCAATTTGGGCACCTTTGGCGAAAACGGCCGTCTGCACATCTACTTCGGCGACCGGCTTGTAGGCGACCTCACCATGCACTTCCTCCACGACGGCCTACCCCCACGCCACATGACGGCCCAGTGGCAACCCATCGACCCCGCCACCCTCACCTTGTCACCCGGCCACCCCGTCACCCTGTCCCAACGCCTCCTCGACCTCCTCTCCCATCCCGACATCCGCAGCAAAGAAGAGGTGATTCGGCGGTATGATCATGAAGTGCAAGGCGGAACGGCCGTAAAACCCCTCACCGGCATCGCCAACCACGGCCCCAGTGATGCGACGGTTTTAGTGCCGCAAAATTCATTAAAAATGGAGATTGGAGATCAGAGATTAGAGATGAAAGACCAATCTCTGGTCTCCAATCTCCAATCTCCCAAGGGCGTAGCCTTGTCCAACGGCATCTGCCCCAACTACACCGACCTCGACCCCTACGCGATGGCCTGGGCTGCCACCGACGAAGCGATGCGCAACGTCGTCGCCGTGGGGGCGGACCCGGATCAAGTTTCCATTTTGGACAATTTCTGCTGGGGCAACCCGAATTTGCCCGACCGGTTGGGGTCGCTGGTGCGCTGTGCACAGGGGTGCTACGATGCGGCCGTTTCCTTCCAAACGCCCTACATCTCCGGCAAAGACAGCCTGAACAACGAATACACCGGGGCCGATGGCGAAAAACACGCCATCCCCGGCACCCTGCTCATCAGCGCCATGGGCATGGTGCCCGACGTGGCCAAAACGGTGACGATGGATTTGAAGCAGGCAGGCAACTTCATCTTTGTGGTGGGCGACACGCGCGCCGAGCTGGGCGGCAGCCATTTTAACCAGGTTGGTGGTCGCGCCGAGGGCAGCCGCACCGTGCCCCAACCGGTGCCGGACAGCCTGACGCGGATGCGGCTGCTGCACCAAGCGATGCAGGCCGGACTGGTGCAAGCGTGCCACGACTGTGCCGAAGGCGGCGTCGCCGTAGCGCTGGCGGAGATGTGCATCGCGGGCCGCATCGGCGCGGAATTGCAGCTCATCCACGTGCCGCGCGACTGGCACGCGTCCTATTCGGAGGACGAAGTGGTGCTCTTTGCCGAATCGCTCAGCCGCTTCCTGGTGGAGGTTCGCCCCGAAGATGCGCCCCGCTTCCGCGAACTGCTGGCTGACGTGCCGCACGAATGCGTGGCGGTGATTGGCGGGGAGAGTTTGGTGGTGAACGGCCGTACCGGCACCCCAATTTTGAATTTGTCTGTTGAAGAAATGGAACAGGCATGGCGCGGCCACGTTGTCGGTAATCCGTATTCGGTAATCAGTAATCAGTATTCAGTAAACAGTGACGAAAAGCGCTCACCGATAACCGATAACCGATTACCGTTCACCGGAAACCAACCGAAGGTCCTCATCCTACACGCCAACGGCACCAACCGCGACCACGACGCGGCGCTGGCCTGCACGCTGGCGGGCGGCGAGCCGGAGGTTGTACACATTAATCAGCTGATGGCAGGCGAACGGCGGCTGGCGGATTATGGCATGTTGGTCATTCCCGGCGGCTTTTCGTATGGCGATGATTTGGGCGCGGGTGTGCTCTGGGCACTGGATTTGCGGGAGCAGTTTGGAGAAGAATTGCGGGCGTTTGTGAAAGACGGCCGTCCCGTCCTGGGTATCTGCAACGGCTTCCAAACGTTGGTCAAAGCAGGCATTTTGCCCGGCAGCCAATCCCCCCGGCGGGTCACGCTCACCTACAACCAGTCGAACCAGTTTGAATGCCGCTGGGTGACGCTGCAACCGAATCCCAACAGCCCCAGCCTGTTCACTCAGGGCCTTACGGAACCGATCCTCTGCCCCGTTGCACATGGCGAAGGACGCCTCATGGTGCAGGATGAGGGCGCTTTAGCCACGTTGCAGGCGGAGAATTTGATACCACTTCAGTATTCGGTAATCGGTAATCAGTTATCGGTGGTCGGTGAACGGATTACCGATTACCGCTTACCGCTTACCGATTACCCACACAACCCAAACGGCTCCGTCCTTGACATCGCCGCGCTGTGCAACCCGGCGGGCAACGTGCTGGGGCTGATGCCGCATCCAGAAAACCACATTTTCCCCTGGCAGCATCCCCGCGCCAGCCGTGGTGAACAGGGGAATTTGGGACTGCGGCTGTTTGAAAACGGAATTAAAAATGCTTAAAAGCGCAACGCAAAGGTGCCAAGAGGCAAAGACGCGAAGAAATTCTTTGTTTCTTTTTCTCCTTTGCGCCTTTGCGTCAAAAAAGGTGAAACAATGCTAACTCATCAACAATTGCTAGAAGCCATTCCCAACTGCCTGGACACGACCGATTTTACGGGGTTGGGTGAAAAATATGAGGGCAAGGTACGGGATGTGTATGTGCAAAACGGCCGTCGCATTCTCATCACCACCGACCGCGTCAGCGCCTTTGACCGGGTGCTAGGGCTGATTCCGTACAAGGGACAGGTGCTGAACCAACTCAGCACCTGGTGGTTTGAGCAAACGGCCGATCTCGCCCGCAACCACGTCATTTCTGTGCCCGATCCCAATGTGACGATTGCCTACGAAGCGCAGCCGCTGCCGGTGGAAATTGTCGTGCGCGGCTACATTACCGGCGTCACCAAGACATCGTTGTGGTATTTGTATGAGCAGGGAGAGAGACGGCCGTATGGCATACAGCTCCCCGACGGCCTACACAAAAACGATCCCCTGCCCGAACCAATCATCACCCCCACCACCAAAGCCGAAAAAGGGGGCCATGATGAGCGGCTGACCGAGGCAGAGATTTTGGAGCAGGGGTTAATTAGTGCTGATTTGTGGGAGGAGGTGAGGGAAACGGCCGTATCTCTCTTCAAACGCGGTCAAGAAATTGCGTCCAAGGCCGGTCTGATTTTGGTGGATACGAAATATGAGATGGGGTTGGTAAACGGCCGTCTCACCCTCATCGACGAAATCCATACTCCCGACTCCAGCCGCTACTGGCTGGCAAAAACCGTTAGACCCCAAGGGTTTTCAAACGACGCCGACCATCCATCAAAGACAAAACCCTTGGGGTCTTTCTCCGGCGAGCCGGAAAACTACGACAAAGAGTTCATGCGCAAATGGTACGCCGCCCAAGGCTACCGCGGCGACGGTACGCCACCCACCATGCCCCCCGACCTCATCGCCCAAATCGCCGCCCGCTACATGACCACCTTCGAGAAACTCACTGGTACAGTTTTTACGCCAGGGCAACAGCCTGCTGCGGAACGCATTAAAGAGAATTTGAAGGGGTGAAAGGGTGACAAGGTGAAGGGGTGAAAAGGCTCACCCGTTCACCTCTTCACCCGCTCACCCTGTCTAAAAGGACAGAGCTATGAGCGAACAAAACAACATCTTAGTAGGCGTCATCATGGGCAGCACGTCGGATTGGGAGACGATGCGGCATGCGGTGGAGACGCTGACGGAGTTTGGCGTACCGCATGAGGCGAAGGTGGTCTCGGCGCACCGCACGCCGGAGCTGATGGCCGAGTATGCCCAAAGCGCTGAGGCGCGGGGCTTGCAGGTGATCATTGCCGGGGCGGGCGGTGCAGCCCATTTACCCGGCATGGTGGCGGCACAGACGGTGCTGCCGGTGCTGGGTGTGCCGGTGCAGAGCCGTGCGCTCAACGGGCTGGATTCGCTGCTTTCCATTGTGCAGATGCCTGGTGGAGTGCCCGTGGGCACGTTGGCGATTGGTAAGTCTGGGGCCAAGAATGCCGCGCTGCTGGCGATCGCCATTTTGGGTAACCAGCACCCTAAATACCGCCAAAAGCTGCATAATTTTCGCCAAGTTCAAACGGAAAAAGTACTAGGTGACACGCTACCACCAACATAACAGATATTTAGCACGAGATCGCTCCTTAACAACAAAAATCACCCATTGGCACGACCTGCCGTCTGCGTTAAAGTTCGGTTTGATTCAACAAGTCAACCACTGAACAAGGCAGGACGTATTTCATGTTTCTCAATGTAGTTATCATCATTGCCAGCATTGTAGCGCTGGCGTACGGGGCCACTTTCATTGTGGACTCGGCGGCGCGGATGGCGCGGCGCTTTGGTGTCTCAGAGCTGATTATCGGGCTAACGATTGTGGCCGTAGGCACCTCGGCCCCGGAGTTTGCGGTGACGATTAGTGCGGCCGTTTCTGGCCAGGCAGACATCTCCGTGAGCAACATTGTCGGCTCCAATATTTTCAATCTGGGCTTTATTCTAGGCGGCGTGGTTGCCGTGCGCGCCATCACCACCACGCCCAAGATTGTGTACCGCGACGGCGGGATGCTAATCGGCGCGACGCTCGTTTTACTCTTTTTCATGCACGATTTGCAGCTAGAGCAGTGGGAAGGGGCCGTTTTGCTGGCCCTGCTCTTTGCCTATTTGCTCTACCTGTACACGCAGCGCGACGTGGATTTGGAAGAAGTGCCCGATGGCGAATTTCGCTGGCGGGATGTGCCGCTGTTCGCCCTGGGCATTGCCATGGTGGTGCTCGGCGGTGATTTTCTCGTTGAGTCTGCCACCGAAGTGGCGCGGCTGCTGGGTATGTCTGACTGGGTCATCGGTGTGACGATTGTGGCCGCAGGTACCTCCGCACCAGAAATGGCGACGTCGCTGGTCGGCGTGCTGCGCGGCCACTCGGACATTTCCATTGGCAACCTGATTGGCAGCGATTTGTTCAATTTGCTCGGCGTGCTGGGCCTGGCTGGTGTCATCCAATCCCAGCCAATGGTGATTGATTCGGCCGGACTCAGCAGCCTGATGCTGCTGAGTGGCATGGTGATTTTTGTGGTTATTTTGATGCGAGTGGGCTGGAAGCTCAACCGCTGGGAAGGCGTGATGCTGATTTTGATTAATTTGCTGCGCTGGATTTTTGATTTTACGTCGAAATAGGATTTTGCAAGCATGATTTTACCGGGAGCAACAATCGGGATTTTGGGGAGTGGTCAGCTAGGGCGGATGCTGGCGCTGGCGGCACGGCCGTTTGGCTATCGCATTCATGTCTTTTCCCCCGAAGCGAACTCCCCCACCGGACAAGTGGCCGACCGGGAATTTGTGGCCGCGTATGATGATTTGGATGCTGTGCGCGAATTTGCTCATAGCGTGGACGTGGTGACTTACGAGTTTGAAAACGTGCCGCTGGCTACGGCCGAAGTGTGTGCCGCCATCGTGCCGCTGCGTCCCGGCGCACAGGCGCTGCGCGTGGCGCAAAATCGGCTGCGCGAGAAAACGTTCTTCGCAGACAATGGGTTGCCCACGGTTCCTTTTGCCGCCGTGCATTCATTGGCCGATTTGCAAACTGGTTTGGCTGAAATTGGCTGCCCGGCGGTGTTGAAAACGGCCGTTTCCGGCTATGACGGCAAAGGGCAAGTCAAAATCAACCATCCCGACGAAGCAGCTGCGGCCTGGCAGGAAGTGGGCGAAGTAGATTGCATTTTGGAAGGTTGGGTCGAGTTTGAGCGCGAGGTTTCGATGGTGGCGGCGCGGGACGTGAACGGCCGTATCGCCCATTACAACCTCATCGAAAACGACCACGCCAACCACATTCTGGACGTCTCCGTAGCCCCGGCCAGCGTGCCGCCGCAGGTGCTGGCCCAGGCCGAAGCGATGGTGCAAACCGTGCTCACCGAGTTGGACGTGGTCGGCGTGCTGTGCGTGGAATTTTTTCTGACCCCCACCCCCGGCCCCTCCCCCTGGAATGGGGAGGAGAGCTGGCTACTGCTCAACGAGATCGCCCCGCGCCCACACAACTCAGGTCATCTCACCATCGAGGCATGCGTGACCAGCCAGTTCGAGCAGCAAATGCGCACCGTCTGCGGGCTGCCCGTCGGCGACACCACCTACTTGCGCCCCGCAGCAATGGCCAATCTGCTCGGCGACCTGTGGCCCAAAAATCAACGCAAAGACGCAAAGGCGCAGAGAGAAAAATCTGTGTCATCTGCGAAATCTGTGGCTAAATCTTTCCCAGATTGGACGGCCGTTCTGACCCACCCCCACCTGAAACTGCACTTGTACGGCAAAGAATCCGCCCGCCCCGGCCGCAAAATGGGGCATCTCACCGCACTCGCAAGCAGTGCAGCTGAGGCAGAAAAGATAGTTAGAGGAGCTAGGGAGAGATTGGTGGTTGAGTAATGCCCATCTCCCCAAAGTAGAGAAAAGAAATGGATAACCTTGATTTTCATGAAAACGATAAGTTTCACGACGAATGTGGCATTTTTGGCGTTTATGCGCCGGGGCGCGAAGTAGCGCGGCTGACCTTTTTTGGCCTGTACGCCTTGCAGCATCGCGGACAAGAAAGCGCCGGAATTGCCACCTGCGACGGCCGTTCCGCCTACAGTCACAAAGGCATGGGTCTCGTCTCCCAGGTGTTTACGGAAGAGAATTTACGGCCGTTGTCCGGCCACATGGCCATCGGGCAAAACCGGTATTCTACGACCGGTGGGTCGCACATGCGCAACGTCCAGCCGTACCTCATCGAGACAATTTATGGCCCGCTGGGCGTGGCGCATAATGGCAACCTGACCAATGCGCTGCACCTGCGCCACCAGCTGCTCAAGCGCGGCGTCGGCCTTTCTTCCACCAGTGACAGCGAGGTGATTACCCAGATGCTGGCCGCCCCGGCCGAGGTGTGGAGTCCGGCCAACGGCAACGGCAAGGAAAACGACCGCTGGGTGGCCCGATTACGCGCCATGATGGGCGTGCTCGAAGGCGCATATTCGCTGACGCTGCTCACCCGCGAAGCGGTCTATGCCGTGCGCGACCCGTTGGGATTACGGCCGTTATGCCTGGGCCAGCTGGAAGGCGGCGGTTACGTGGTCGCCAGCGAATCGTGCGCCCTGCATACCATCGGGGCCGATTATTTACGCGAGATCATGCCTGGCGAGATTTTGCGACTGGATCACGAGGGCATCACCTCGTTCACCGGCGTCAAATCGCAGCAGCGCGGCCTGTGCATTTTTGAATACGTCTACTTTGCCCGGCCCGATTCGGTGTTTGAAGGTCAGGTCATCCACGAAGTGCGCCAGCGGCTGGGTCGCATCCTGGCCCGTGAAGCCCCCGCCGATGCCGATGTGGTCGTCGGTGTGCCGGACTCGGCCACGCCCGCCGCAATTGGTTTTAGCCTGGAGTCTGGTCTCGCGTTCACCGAGGGGCTGACGAAAAATCGGTATATCGGCCGTACCTTCATCCAGCCCGACGACCAACTGCGCAAAGAGGGCGTGCGCATCAAATACAATCCGCTGGAGGCCAACCTGAAGGGCAAGCGTGTCGTGCTCATCGACGATTCGATTGTGCGCGGCAACACGGCTGGCCCGCTGGTACAGCTCATCCGCGACGGCGGGGCCAAGGAAGTGCATGTGCGCGTTTCCTCACCTCCGGTACGCCACCCCTGCTTCATGGGTATTGACATGGCCACACGCAAAGACCTCATCGCCCACAAGCTAGACACCGAAGGCATCCGCCAGCGCATCGGCGCAGACAGCCTGGCCTACCTCACCCACGAGGGCATGGTGGAGGCAGTCACCTCTGGCATCCGCCAGCAAACGGGGCATTGCACGGCTTGTTTCTCTGGCGAGTATCCCATCGAGATTCCCGAGTGGCTCTTCAGCGATGATCGGGATCGGGAAAAGCTGATTTTTGAGGATATGTGGGGCTAGCGAATTGTGAATAGTGAATGGTTAATCGTAAATGGTTAATGGGGGAAGTGTGATGAAGGTTTTGGTTGTTGGCAGTGGGGGACGCGAGCACGCGTTGGTTTGGAAGTTAGGGCAGTCCGCAAAGGTGCAGGATATTTTTGTGGCGCCGGGGAATGCGGGTACGGCCGTTTCCGCTCAAAACATCTCAATTAGTGACAGCGACATTGATGAACTACTCAACTTCGCTCAGGAAAAGCGGATCGATTTGGCGGTGGTTGGGCCTGAGGTGCCGCTGGCGTTGGGCATTGTCGATGCCTTTCAGGCGGCGGGGTTGCTGATTTTTGGCCCAACGCAGGCGGCGGCACAGCTCGAGGCATCGAAAGCATTTGCCAAGCAGTTTATGCACGAGCGGGGGATTCCAACGGCCGTTTCACAAACCTTCACCGATTACGAGATGGCCGTAGGGTCAAGGCATGCCTTGACCCTACCAGGAGGCGTTGTGGTGAAGGCCAGCGGTTTGGCAGCGGGCAAAGGCGTGGTCGTTTGCGACGATGCGGCGCAGGCAGAAGCCGCCCTGCGCGAGATGCTGTTGGAAGGGGCGTTTGGCGCGGCTGGGTCTGAAGTGGTCATCGAGGAACGTCTGAGCGGGCCGGAGCTTTCCTTGCTGGTGCTGACCGATGGCAAAACGGCCGTTCCCCTCGCCCCTGCCCGCGACCACAAACGCGCCTACGATCACGATCAAGGCCCAAACACGGGGGGCATGGGCGCCTTCGCCCCGCCGCCAGATGTGGACGAGGCGCTCATCGAACAAATCATGCAAACTATCGTCCAGCCGACGATTGACGGCATGGCGGCGCTGGGCACACCTTATGTGGGTGTGCTCTACGCGGGGCTGATGCTCACCGCCGACGGGCCGAAGGTGATTGAGTTCAACTGCCGCTTTGGCGACCCGGAAACGCAGGTGGTTCTGCCTTTGCTGGAAAGCGATTTGGTGGAATTGATGCTGGCGTGCGTAAACGGCCGTCTCACCCCCGACATGGTTAAAATTCATCCCGGTGCGTGCGCTACGGTTGTTATGGCCGCGCCGGGCTATCCGGCCAGCTATCCCAAAGGGCTGCCCATCACCGGGCTGGACGCGTTGCCGGAGGACATAATGGTCTTTCAGGCAGGCACGACCAGCCAAGATGATCAGCTTGTGACGAGCGGTGGTCGGGTGTTGGCGGTGACGGCGCGGGGTGAGAATTTGGAAACGGCCGTTGCCCGCGCGTACAATGGAGTGGATCATATTCATTTTGAAAACGCCCATTACCGCAAGGATATTGGACGGCAAGCGTAAAATAACGCTTTAAAAGGCACATCCATGCAATCATTAACCCAAAAACTTACAGATATCGTCCGCGAGGCGTTTGTGCAGAGCGGCTATGAGGCTGAGTACGGCACCATCGCGCTGTCGAATCGCCCCGATTTGGCGCAATTCCAATGCAACGGGGCACTCCCGGCGGCAAAGGTATACGGCCGTAATCCCCGCGAGATCGGTCAGCAGGTTGTGGAAAAACTGCAATCCGCCGACATCTTTGCCGATGTTTCGCTGGCTGGCCCTGGCTTCATCAATCTGACCGTGACGGATGCTTATCTGGCTGAATTCATGAACGAGATGGCGGCCGATGAACGGGCTGGCATAGAGTCCGTAAGCCAGCCGCGCCGGGTCGTGGTGGATTACGGTGGAGCCAATGTGGCCAAGCCGATGCACGTCGGCCATCTGCGGGCGGGCATTATTGGTGAAAGCATCAAGCGCATCTTCCAGTTCATGGGCGATGACGTCTTGGGTGATGTGCATCTGGGCGACTGGGGCACGCAAATGGGTCAGGTTATTCTGGAAATCAAGCAGCGTCAGCCTGAGCTGCCTTATTTTGATGCAAATTACACCGGCCCCTATCCCGAAGAATCACCCATCACGCTGGCCGATTTGGAGGAGATTTATCCGGCTGCCAGCAAGCAGTATAAAAGCGACCCCGCCTATGCCGAAGCGGCACGCCAAATAACGGCCGAATTGCAAAACGGCCGTCCTGGCTATCGCGCCCTCTGGCAGCATATCCACGATATTTCCGTGGCTGGCCTCAAAGTTGATTACGACAATCTGGACATCCATTTTGATTTGTGGATGGGCGAAAGTGATGTCCAGAATCGCATCGACCCCATGATTGAGAAGCTGGAAGAGGAAGGGTATGCGGTACGCAGCGAAGGCGCGCTGGTGGTTGACATCAGTGAAGAAGATGACAAAAAAGAGATGCCCCCCCTGATTCTGCGCAAGTCGGACGGCGGCGTGCTTTATGGCACGACGGATCTGGCCACCATTGACCAGCGGGTGCAGGAGCTAAAAGCTGAGCTTATTCTCTACGTGGTTGACCATCGGCAGCGGCAGCATTTTGAGCAAGTATTCCGTGCCGCCTACAAAACTGGCGTCGCGCCGCAGTCGCTTGGCCTGGAGCACAATTACTTCGGCACGATGAACGGCAAAGATGGCAAGCCGTTCAAGACCCGCGAAGGCGGCGTGATGAAGCTGAAAGATCTGATTGCGCTGGTGCATGAAGCCGCTTTGCAACGCATGGATGAAAGCCACGTCGCTGAAGAGTTTGAAGAAGCGGAACGGCAGGAAGTGGCTAACCGGGTAGGTCTGGCGGCTCTAAAATATGCGGATTTGATGAACCAGCGCACCAAGGATTACACCTTTGATTTAGATCGCTTCGCCTCGTTTGAGGGACGCACGGGACCCTATTTGCTGTATACGGCCGTTCGGGCCCATTCCATCTTGCGCAAAGCAGCCGAGCAATCGCTGCTGCCAGGCGAAATCCTGCCCCCCGCAGCCGAAGCCGAGCGCACGCTGCTGCTGCTCTTTGCCCAACTCACTGACGTCTTGCAGCAAACCTATGAAACGCGCATGCCTAATCATCTGGCGGAATATGTTTATAACCTGGCCAACGAATTCAACCGCTTTTACAACACCTGCCACATTTTGCGCGAGGAAGATGCGGCTCAGCAGGCATCCTGGCTGGGCGTCACGCAGCTGTTCCTGAAAATCATGGAAATCACTCTGCATTTGCTGGGCATCACCATTCCCGAACGGATGTAAGCGAATCACAAAGGAGCTTTTTATGAGTCAGCAAGATGCCTACACCGCGGCGGGCGTGGATTTAGCAGCGGGCAACCGGGTGACGCAGTTGATGAAAACGGCCGTTCACAGCACCTTTGGTCCGGAAGTGCTGTCTGGCGTGGGCAGTTTTGGCGGTTTATTTGACATAAGCTCCGCAAAAGGGATGGCACAGCCAGTGCTGGTTGCCTCAACCGACGGCGTGGGCACCAAAACAATGGTCGCCGCCGCCATGAACCATTGGGACACAATCGGCCACGACATCGTCAACCACTGCATCGATGATATTTTGGTACAGGGTGCCAAACCGCTCTTTTTCCTCGATTACGTTGCCTCTTCCAAACTCAACCCAGAGCAGATTGCCGAGGTAGTTGGGGGCATTGCCACCGCTTGTCGTGAGGCGGGCATCGCCTTGCTCGGCGGGGAAACGGCCGAAATGCCCGGCGTCTATCAAACTGGCGAACTGGATTTGGTGGGCACGGTTGTGGGATTGGTTGATCGCGCCAAAATCATCGACGGCACACGCATTGCCGCGGGCGACATGATTTTGGGTCTGCCCAGCAGCGGACTGCATACCAACGGCTTCACCCTGGCCCGAAACGCGCTGCAAGATTTGGACTGGACGGCCGTTCAGCCCCAGCTCAACGACACCATCGGCAACACCTTGCTCACGCCGCACCGCAGCTACCTGGCAGATGTGCAGGCGCTGCAAGCTGCCGGGGTGGATATTCGTGGACTGGCGCACATTACGGGCGGCGGGCTCATTGACAATCCGCCGCGCATTTTCCCGGCGGGCCTGGGTGCAACCATCAAACGCAACAGTTGGCCGGTGCCGCCCATCTTCGACATTATCCAGCAGCAGGGCCAGATTAGCGACGCGGAGATGGCCCATGTGTTCAACCTGGGGCTGGGCATGTTGGTGATTGTACCCCGGGCGCAGGTGGATTTGGCGCTAACGGCCGTTCCCCAAGCGCATCTCGTCGGTGAGATAGTAGCAAACATCGAGGGTGTCATTTTTGAATAAGCATAATCCACAGATTACACAGATTTCGCAGATTAGAACCAAAAAATCTGTGTAATCTGCGAAATCTGTGGCTAACTTTTGGGAGAAACCTGTGGCAGAACTTCCCCGGTTAGTCATCCTGATTTCTGGGTCGGGCAGTAATTTGCAGGCGATTTTGGATGCGGTGGCAGCTGGCACAATACCAGCCGTTCCCACCCTCGTCGTCTCTAATCGCAAAGACGCCTACGGGCTGGTGCGGGCAGAAAACGCGGGCGTCCCGACGGCCTACTTTCCCTTCAAACCGTACCGGGACGCAGGCAAAACGCGCGAAGCATACGATGCGGATCTGGCAGAATTGATACGGCCGTATCAACCCGATCTCATCGTCTTGGCGGGCTGGATGCATATTCTCAGCGCCGCCTTTCTGAACCATTTTCCCCACAAAGTGATTAATCTGCATCCGGCGCTGCCGGGCCAGTTTGCCGGCACCCACGCCATCCAACGCGCCTACGAAGCGTACCAGCGCGGTGAAATTGAGCACACTGGCTGCATGGTCCACTTCACCATTCCCGAGGTAGATGCTGGCCCCGTCATTGCCCAGGCAGAGGTGCCCATCCTGCCCGATGACACGGTGGCCGATTTGGAAGCGCGCATGCACCAAACGGAGCATCAGCTGCTGGTGTCTGCCATTCAAAAGGTGATTAAACAAGCCACATGATGACCCTTAACGGCAAAACCCAACTCATCGGGCTGATAGGCTGGCCCGTCTCTCACAGCTTTAGCCCGGCAATGCACAATGCAGCGGCACAGGCGCTGGGGTTAAACTGGGCCTACGTGCCCCTGCCCGTGAAACCAGAGGCGGTGGCAACGGCCGTTTCCGCTCTCTCTGCACTTGGTTTTCGGGGGGTAAATGTGACCGTGCCCCACAAGCAAGCCGTCATGCCCTTGCTGGATGAGATAGAGCCGGGTGCGCAGGCGATTGGCGCGGTGAATACGATTGTAGTGGGTGAAAACGGCCGTCTCACCGGGCACAACACCGACTGGTCTGGCTTTTTGGCCGATTTGCAGGCGAACGATATTGCCGTGGCCAATCGTGACTGCCTGCTGCTGGGCGCGGGCGGCTCGGCTCGGGCCGTGGCGTATGGCCTGGCCAAATCGGGGGCGCGGGTGCACCTGCTGGCGCGGCGCAGAGAACAGGCCGAGGCAGTACTGGCCGATTTACGTGGTCAGCTACCAGAAGCGCAACTCACCAGCCATCTACTTGGCGAGCTGCGCCAGGTGGTCGCCCAATGCCACGCGCCGCTCATCATCAACAGCACGCCACTGGGCATGACGCCGCAGGAAGACAGCACACCCTGGCCCGTCAACCTGCCCATCCCCGAAGACGCCACCGTGTACGACCTGGTGTACAATCCGCCTCATACCCGATTGATGCAGCAAGCGGAAGCGGCTGGCTGTGACGCTTACAATGGCCTGGGCATGTTAATCCAGCAAGGCGCGCAAGCGTTTGCCCTGTGGACCGGGCAGCAGCCGGATACGGCCGTTATGGCCACCGCCCTTCAGCAGCTCAACGCGTAAAACAACCAGCGTAATCAAAGGAAAAGCCGATGTCGCTTAAACGCGTTTGTATCGTAACGGCCGTTCTGGTCGCTACCTTGTTCGTTCTCAGCAACTTGATCTCACCCCTGCAAACGGCTCATTCCGCCGCGCAAGCCAACACCACCCTCCTCTACGACAGCAGCCTGGGCACCACGCTCGGCCAACAAAACTTCAGCTACGTGGCGCTTAATCCCGACAATGCCAATCCGTTTAATGTGCAGGCCAGCCAGAGCTACAGCACGCCTGTCACCGTGTTAAACAGCCACAATCAGCTCGGTGATTATGCAGGCAACACCGTGACCCCGTCCGCCATGCCCACGCTGACCCGCAGCGCGGGTTTCCAGCTTAGCCTGGATTTGCGCCTCGTGACCGAAACGCACAACAACAATGACCGGGCCGGTTTTAGTCTAATCTTGCTAAGCGAAGATTTATACGGCGTGGAATTGGCCTTTTGGACGGATGAAATTTGGGTGCAAGAAGGCAACGGTTTGTCACCGTTTACCCACGCCGAAGGCGCAGCTTACGATACGACAGCGGCCCTAACCACCTATGAACTCACCATGATTGGCAATACTTACCTGCTGACCGCCAACGGCGTGCCCCTGCTCAGCGGCCCGTTGCGCCAATACACCGACTGGCAGCCGCCGGCGGTACTACTGCCAGACCCTTACGAAGTGCCCAACCAGCTCTTTTTGGGCGATGACACTGCATCGTCTGGGGCGGAGGTGTGGCTGGGGAATGTGCGTATCACCACAGACATTGCGCCCACGGTGAGCGTAGCGGAAACGGCCGTTACCCTACCCGAAACACTCACCCAAACCACCTTCACGGTTCAGCTCAGCGTCAGCTCACCGCTGACCACCACGGTGCAGTACGGTCTCAGCGGCGACACGGCCAGTCCGGGCCAAGATTTTGTTGACGACAGCGGCACGCTCACCTTCAGCCCAGGCAGCCTCAGCCAAACCATTACGCTGACGCTGCTGCCCGATGCGCTGCCGGAGCCAGATGAGACGTTTCGTTTACAGTTGTCTAATGTAGAAAATGGCGTTTTGGGGGTGGATACGGCCGTCTTTACCATTCAGGACGACGATGTTGGCTACACGCTGTTTTTGCCAGAGGTCGTCAAGCCGTAGCTACGCATTGGTTGAACGCAAATGCCACTGGCCACGGGTGGCAAAAGCCACATCACGCGCCAGCGACTGGGCCGTTTCGTAGCGCTCTTCTGGCGTTTTGGCCAGAGCCCGGCCTACAATTTCATCCCACATCAGGGGCAGATCAGGAATAATGTTGCGCACGCTGGGAATGGGGGCGTGCACATGCGCCGAGGCGGTCCGGGCGGGGGAAGAAGCCCGGTACGGGTGCTTGCCGGTTAAAATGAGGTACAAAATCACCCCCAGCGAATAGATATCGGAACGGCCGTCTACGCGTTGCCGCTGGGCTTGTTCAGGACTCATATACTCAGGCGTTCCCACCAGCAGCATACCCGTCATCCCCGTTTTACGCTGGGTAAACTTGGCCAGCCCAAAATCGGTCAGGAACGCATCATAGGATTGGTTAAACAAGACATTCGCAGGCTTCACATCCCGATGCACGATGCCCAAACCATGCGCCTCATCTAGTCCTTCGGCCAGGCGACCCATCAGATCACACAATTCCTGCCGGTTTAAACCGCGCCGCTTCAGGCGTGTTTTTAATGACCCATTGGGCATGTGGCGCATGACAATGTAGGGCTGTACGCCATGCAAGCCAAAATCATAAATGGGCACAATGGTGGGATGTTCCAGAGAGGCAATTGCTTCAGCTTCCTGATAAAAGAAGTTGAGGAAAAGCGGGTCCTGAGTAAGCTCGTAGGCCAGCACTTTAATGGCAACTTCCCGCTTAATAAACGGGTCACGCGCCAGATAGACTGACGCCATCTCGCCCTTACCCAACTCTTCTACAATTTCATAGCGGCCAATTGTTGCCATTCTTTTCCCTAGAGTAACTTCATCACTACAGCCATCCTAACAAATTGACCTAAGTCAAGATATAGGACATTCTTCCGCTGGCTTCTGTGGTAACTCTGTCAGCTAGATGTCAGACTGTTGGCGGGTTTTGCATAGGCAAACCCCGTATGCTACCAATGGATTGTTGTCGAAAACGGCCGTAACCGCGAGAATCTGTTGAACGCGAGAAAAAATGATTGAATCGAGAAAGTGGTGCGGCTGCGTTTTGCCTCATCAATCAGCAGCATTGTATTGATAAGTTGGCTTACAGTCCGGTGTGCAAAATGACGGTTGTTCGGTGAAGCTTAATAATACAATAAACTACAGGCATATGCTTCTACTTTTTGTTACAATGTTGGCTGTCTGCGAACTTGGTGTTTTCTGTGTGCCTGATGCCTCAAAAGGCAATCTATCTTTTTCATGAGCTCATTCAATTCTGACCCTTTACCCAGCCAAATTGGCCGGTACCAGATTGAATCTTTGCTAGGTCGTGGTGGCATGGCTGTGGTTTACCTTGCCTTCGACCCGTACATGGATCGCCGGGTTGCGGTAAAAGTCTTGCTAAAAGATCGCAGCTACGACGACAGCTTGCGCTCCCGCTTCAAGCGCGAAAGCCGCATGGTAGCCTCGCTCAATCATCCCGCCATCGTGCCGGTTTACGATTTCGGCGAAGAAGATGAACAGCCTTACCTGGTAATGCGTTACATGGAAGGCGGCTCCCTACGGGAACGCCTGCGCGAGGCTCCGCTGACCTTGCCTGAAGTGGCCACCATTCTAAGCCACATTGCGCCGGCGCTGGACACCACCCATTCGCACAATATCATCCATCGCGACCTCAAACCATCCAACATTCTGTTTGACAGCGAACGAAAAGCGTACCTGGCAGACTTTGGCCTGGCCAAGTTTGCAGAGGGCACCTACACGACCTTAACCCGCAATGACGGCATGGTGGGCACACCCGCCTACATGAGCCCGGAACAAATTCGAGCCCAGGCACACCTGGACGGCCGTACCGACATCTACGCCCTTGGTGTCATCCTGTTTGAGATGTTGGCCGGGCAGCTACCTTTTACAGCCAACGGCCGTTTGCCCATCGCCCTTATGCATCTTTCGGACCCCGTTCCGGCCGTGCATACTCTCAATCTCAGCCTGCCCCCATCCATCAGCCCCATCATTTCCCAGGCGATGGCCAAAGATCGGGAAGATCGCTTTGCCACCGCCTCTGATCTCACCGCGCCGTTTGTGGAAGCCGCCCAGGTCGATGATTTGCCGCCGGTGGAATTTCCGAAAGCGCCGCCCATTATTTTGCAGCCAGAATCGGAAAGCGGCAGTTCGGCCATCAGTGCCTTTGCCGATGTAAGCGAAGACGACAGCCAGGATTCGCTGCCTGATTGGCTGCATGCCTGGCTGGCTGGCTGCGGCACCAAGCAAGACATTGGTCGCTCCCGCACGCGCGGCACGCAAGAAGATCGGCTGCGGGTAAGCAATGTGCAAACCGCGGGAGGGCTGCACCTGCTTCTGGCCATCGTGTCGGATGGCGGCAGCAGCCAGCAGCATGGCCATCTGGCCGCAGAATTGGCCATTACCGAGCTATTTAACCGGATTGCGCAGTCAGAAACGGCCGTTGCCGATGAAATCCCCGAAATGCTGCATCAGGCTCTGCGCCAGACTAACCGCACCCTTTTTTCCATTGCCCGACAGCACCAGGAACCGCTCGTAATGCAGTCCATGGTGGCGATGGCCGCCATTCATGACAACCGGCTGTTTATGGCCCATGTGGGCAACGGCCGTATTTACCTCGTGCGGGATCGCCAACTGCACCAGTTGAGCCGCACAACCGTGCCGGCCACCGTAACCAACCACGGCCGAAACCAAAATGGCAGCCATTCCAACCACAGCAGCGCCATTGGGTTAGCCCCGGAACTGCACATCGATCTAGGCCTTTATCTGAACGGCAGCGAAAGCGAAACGGCCGCTCGTGAAAATCAGGGGCTGCTGCTGCAACCAAACGATCATCTGCTGTTGTGCACAGACGGGCTGCTGGCTGCCAACACGCCTCGCTGGCAGCGCCGCCGCCTAAGCCAGGTTCTCACGGAAAACCGGCCAGCCGACGCCGCCAAAATCCTGGTACAGGATGCGCTGGATCGCAATGTGCCAGACAACGTAACGGCCGTTGTGCTGCAAGCGCCCGGTTCTACGGTTTACATTCCCTGGCGCAAACGGCAGCAAACTGTGCGCATGGCAGTGGGCGCGTTTTCCACCGTTTTCATCATCGCCCTCTTGCTAATTTTGACCACGCGCCCTGCCCAATCGGGCGTTTTGGTGCCGCCGGGAACAGCTACCCAAATCGCCCAAATCATTAACGGGCTGACGGCAACGGCCGTAAACAACACGGCCCAGCCCACCGTCGCCCAAATTGCGCCCCTTATTGCGCCCGACAACGTGCCAGCGCCCGGTTTTGCCGTTATTTTTGCGGCGGGCGAAGGCGCTCAGTTCCGGCCCAGCGGGCAGTCGGAGTGGCAAAAGGCCCGTGCGGGCGATATGGTGCAAATTGGAGAAAACGCAGCCATCCAATCCGGCAATGACCGGATGGGCGTGGTGCTCTCTGACGGGGCAGAGCTGTATCTGGATGCGGCAGTTGAGCTAAGTCTCAACGCCGTGTATCGTGCAGATTCAGACAACCGAACGACGCAGGTTTCTTTGGCCGACGGCCGTTTGCTCATCCATTACAAAGATGCCGATCCCCACGATTTTGAACTCATCGTGCCCACAGAAGCCAAAGTGCTGCTGGCCACCAACAACAATGTGGCGGGCGTAATTTATGATGGCGAGACGGCCGTTCTGGAACTGGACTGCTTTACCGGCGTTTGCCTGCTGCGCAACAACCAGAGTCGCCAGCTGCGCCTGCCCACGGGGCGATTTGGCGTAGCCGATGGCGTCACGCTAAACACGCCCAGCGTCGCCCGCGTGATGATGTATTGCGATCTGGCCCCTACGCTGGTTGCCTGCCCCACTCCCACGCCCGCGCCTACGCAAACGCTGCCGCCCATCGTGCAAACGGTGATTGCCGCTACGGAAACAGCCAACGCCCAAACCGCTACGCCAACGGCCACGCTCACGCCATCCAATACGCCGTCGCCGTCGCCGACCGCCTCGGTTACCCCATTGCCCACCGTCACGCCGCTGCCGGGTGCCAGCAGCACGGCCGTAACCCCGGTGAATACAAGTACGGCCGTACCTACTGCTACTCGCCCCCCCGGTTCAACCCCACCCACACCGACCAGACAGGTTACACCTGTGCCTACCACGCCGCCCCCGCCCCCAACAATAACTAATACGCCCATCACGCCGACTGTGCCACCAACACTCACACCAACACCAGAGCAGCGCTTTACTGCAACGCCGCTGCCGACCTTCACGCCAACCCCCAATCCCAATACCTGACAACTCAACAAGCTGTTATACTCTGTTGGTTGAGGCAACAATCACCCTTTCTTAAACACCGATAAACGTAAAGCTGGCGCTTTTTGCGCAGGAGAACCCAATGCTGGAAAAACCTATCCTGACTGGAAACCGGGTTGTGTTACGCCCTATCACCGAAGCGGATGCTCAAGCAATGTTTGATAGCCTGTCGGATGCCGAAAGCATGCGGCTAACCGGCACGAAGCAAACCTTCACCTTTGAACAAATCGTGCAGCATTGCCAGCGCATTGCCCAGGCAGATGACCGGGCCGACTACGCCATTACCCGAAAAGACAACGGCACATATGTGGGGGAAGTGGTGCTTAACGGCATCAGCTGGTCCAATCGCTCGGCGGGCTTTCGCATTGCCCTGGCCAACGCAAAATGGTTTGGGCAAGGGTATGGCACGGAAGCCACCCGTCTCATCCTGGATTTTGGCTTTCGCACGTTGAATCTGCACCGTATCGATCTGGAAGTGTATGATTTTAACCCCAGGGCGCAGCATGTGTATGAAAAAGTGGGGTTTGTCCAGGAAGGTGTGCTGCGAGATGCGCTGTTGTGGGACGGCCGTTACCACAACGCCATCCTCATGAGCATCCTGGAGGATGAATATGCTGCCCGGAGCAAGTAGAAAATGAAACCAAATTTCAAAACCGTGACGATTATCGCAATGATCTGGGGAATGCTGCTCTTCGTTGGCTGTGGGCAACCAGAAACAGTTGCGGTGGCAACAGCAACGGCCGTACCGCCCACCACAACACCAACGGCTATGGCCACGGCCACAAATAGTCCCGAACCCACCAACCCGCCACCGACAGAAACGGCCGTTCCCCCGTCTGTCACGCCTACACCCACGATGGTTCCTTTGGTAACGGCCGTTTACCAGGACGATGGCACCGTCACGCTGGACGGCGCCGTCATCTTTGACATCGAAGCCGAAGGCATTCCCTGCTTTCCAGACATCCCTGCCGAGATCATCTACTCACCCACGCTTGAACATTTTCTGATTGTGCCTTCATGCTTCGAGGGAGATAATCTTCTTTACCTTTTTCAGGCAGATGGCACGGACAAGCAACTCATTACCGCCGCCTGGGATTTTCTCAACTTCACCGAAGTTACTTGGGCGGAGGATGGACAATCCTTCACCTACCAGCGCATCAACTCCTGCTGCCTGACGCCACCAGAGGATGCACCGCCAGCTGGGCTGGTTCAATACGATTTGGCAACAGGCACCAAAACGCTGGTCGCCACGCCTACACCGCACCCGTAACTACATAAATCGTTCCCGAAAATCCGGGGCTTCGTCTGCATCCGGCATCTCGGCAATGACCTCCTGGCACTTCTCCAGCCAGCTCACGTACGCCTGCTCCAGCGCCACGCCAAAATCCAGCGTCAGATGCTGCAACGCCAGCCAGCGATCATCCGGGCGACTTTCGGCAGGCGGGATGGGAATCTGCCCAAAGACCGCCAGCTGCGCCTGATGGGTCGCCAGCTGCTGTGCCACCACCCGCAACAAATCAGCACGCGACAGCTCTTGCCCAAAAAAGAGCTGCACCAGCAGCGGATCACGCAGCGTAGGCACCGCCTGGTCTGATTTGAGCCATTCGGTCAGCGCCGCCTGCCCCGCCTCGGTGATGGCATACACTTTGCGATCGGGGCGTTCATCTTGCGCTTCAACGGTCACTGTGACCAGTTCATCATCGGCCAGCTTGTTTAGCGTGCGGTAAATTTGGCTCTGGTCGGCAGGCCAGAAGTGGCGCACCGTCGCATCAAACGCCTGATGCTTCAAATCGTAGCCCGTCATGGGCATCACGTTCAAAATTCCCAAAATTGCGTAGTGTAGTGACATGGTTCAACTTTCTCCAGATTCAGCGGCAGCCGGTTGCCCAACGTTGAGCAGTTCCAGCCCGTACCAAAGATAAGCAATTGTAAACATGAGTCGCTGAAACAGCCCGTCCCAATCGGGCCAAAAGCTCATGGCCAGCGGAATGAAAATCGAGGCTGCTACCGCCACCAAATCAGCAAGCCGCCGTTTGGCTTGCCGAGGCCGCTGCCACCAGCGCCAGCCCACGCCTAGGGCAAAGGCAAAGCCCAT
This sequence comes from Ardenticatenaceae bacterium, assembly GCA_020634565.1. GTDB lineage: Bacteria > Chloroflexota > Anaerolineae > Promineifilales > Promineifilaceae > Leptofilum. The sequence continues at coordinate 154,647 of JACKBN010000011.1, read as the reverse complement.
CCCAGTCGCGGCAAACGAGTGCAACCAATCTTCCACCGGGTCATAGGGCAAATCTGGCAACCAGGGGCGAGCCGAAAAAGCAGCAACGGCCGTCATAAACACCCCAAACGCACCGAGAAAAAATTGTACGGGCCGCGACCATTCGTCGCGCAGCAAAGTTGTTTGCCAGATGACCGCCAGCCCAAACAGCAGAAACCCCAATCGCGCCAGCCATGCCCCGGCAATCCCCTGCGCGCCTGATTCGCTGGTGGTGTGCCGCAGCCAATCGTAGCTGGACGGCATTTGCGTGGGTGCCAGCAGCAGCGCCAAAAAGGAAGCCAGCAGCAAACCAGCCACAGCCCAGCGGAATCTCAAATCAACTGCGTGTTTCATCGCAAGCTCCTCTTTTAGTGTGGGTCGGATTGACAATCCGACCTACGAAAGTTGGTGTGGCCTCGCGGTTGAGTTGAGGGAACGCAGCCGCAGCGATTCGCGCCCACCCACATCGAGGCCCGTGGACAGCTTGAGCGCATCTTTGGCGCAGGCCGTCACACACGTCTGGCACAGCGTGCATTCTGTGGAGAGGACGCGCTGTTCAGCATGAACGTAATCGGTAATCTGGATGTCCATCGGGCAGATTTTTTCGCACGCGCCGCAATCGTTGCAATTGGCGGCTACGGTGCCAATTTTTAGCAGCGAAAAGCGGCTGGTGAGCTTCAGCGGCACGGCGACCGGGCAGAGGTATTTGCAAAAGGCGCGATTGTCTTTGAGGACCACCGCCAGGCCGATGCCGACGGCATAATACAAGCCGTTGCCCGCTAAAAACCAACCAATCGCCGCGCCTGAGTTGGTGCCAATTTGGATACCCAGCAAGCGCCACACCACCAAAGCGACACCCAGACTAAGTGCCACGTGTCCGTAACGCAGCCAATCCCAATGTCCCGGCAGCCGCCCAGCCGAACGTTTATACGGCAGCAAATCAAACACCATCACCGACCAGCAGGCCCAGCCGCACCACAACCGCCCAAACAGCAGTGGCCCCACAATTTTGGCCACCAAGTAATGCCAAACGGCCGCATAATAAGTCCCATTGATCAGGCTCCACCACACGCCCTCCATCTGGATGTTTTCTCGCCCCATCAGCCCCACAAACCCAAACAGGTACAGCCCGATGAGCAGCAGCGAGACGCGCCGTCCCACCGGCTTCTGCCGCTTGGGCAAAATGGCGTACAGGCCCAAACCCAGCCCAAGCGCCGTGCCCAGGTAGCCAAAGTTGATCAGGGCGAAAGATTCGCCGCTGAGCACAAACGAAACAATAGCCAACGTCCAAAAAGCGCCAGCCGTCAGGGCTGGCACCAGGAGTTTCTGCCAACGGAAGTTTTTATCAATCTGGAAAGGCAATGCTGCACGTGTCATGGTATTCCTCGCAAATTTATATAAGACAAATCCAATATCGTTTATATAGGATAAGTCCAATAACAAACGAACCATAGTGAAGAATGTCATGTCAGGCAGCGTTGTTTGTCAGAGGGAAAATAGGGGGAAGAAACGGCCGTTCACCCATGCTATACTTCTCACCCTATGACAAAACTCGACCTGCATTACACCGATCCCCGATTAGTGGACATGTATGACATCGAAAATCCGCATGGGCCGGACTTCGACTTTTTCCTGGCGTTAGCCGACCAGCTGCAAGCGCAGCACATCCTTGACCTGGGCTGCGGCACCGGGCTGCTCACCCGCCAACTGGCCGTGACCAACCGGGAAGTCACCGGCATCGACCCGTCTACGGCGATGCTGGCCTATGCCCGCCGCCAGCCTGGTGCCGAACGCGTGAGGTGGATCGAAGGCGATTCCAGCGCGCTGGGCACACCCGCCGCCGATCTGGTGCTGATGACCAGCAACGTAGCCCAGGTTTTCCTGGAGGATGACGAATGGGCCACAACGTTGCAGCATATTCACGCCGCGCTGCGCCCAGGTGGGCATCTCGCCTTTGAGAGCCGCAACCCGGCAGATCGGGGGTGGGGAAACTGGAACCCGGAAACCACCTTTGCCCGGCTGGAGACGCCGCATGGCCCCGTTGAAACCTGGCTGGAAGTGGTGGGGGAAGAAAACGGCCGTGTTCACTTCGTCGGTCATAATCTGTTCAAAAACAGCGGGGAAGATCTGGCGGTTACTAGCACCCTGCGCTATCGCAGCCATGCCGAAATCAGCGCTTCCTTGCACAAGGCCGGATTCACGATTGAACAGGTTTATGGGAATTGGCAGCAGGAGCCATTTGCCAACACCAGCCGTATCATGATTTTTGTGGCCCAGCGCAGCTGAGTTTTGCCCGCCGCACCCACTTTCCCCTATACTCTGCCTCTGATACGCAGTCCAGCCCGAACAAGTGGATAATTGATGCAGGTAAACGTAAAAAAACATGAACTCCTTTGGCTTCTGGTTGCCTTTTTGCTGATGGGCGCGGCCTTGCGCTGGGCACAGCTGCACGTCTTGTCTGGCATGCTCAACACCGATGAAGCCGCCAATGGGTTGGATGCGCTTTCCCTCATCCAACAGCCACGCCTGACCCCCTTTTTCCCCAGCTACACCGGGAGAGAGAGCGGCTGGCATTACTGGCTGGTTCCCTTTTTGCTGGCTTTTGGCACCCGGGCGTTGGCCATTCGCCTGGCAGCCACCATGATTGGCCTGCTGACGCTGCCCGCAGTGTATCTGTTGGGCTGTGAGCTGCTGCCCCGGCGTGCGGCCGTTTGGGCGGCGGGCGCTTTGGCTGTACTTTACTGGCATGTGCATTTAAGCCAGATTGGCTTCCGGGCCATTCTCATGCCGCTGGTTGGTGCGTTGGCGCTGGCCTGGCTGCTGCGCGCCTACCGCACCAACCGCAGCAGCGCCTGGTGGCGGGCGGGGCTATGGCTGGGCTTGCTGGCCTACACCTATTTTTCGGCGCGGGTCTGGCTGGCATATGCGGGACTGCTGCTGCTTTTCTGGGGCGTGCGTGAGCCAGAGAAGCGGCGTGGTGTTTTGCTGGCGGGGGGCTTAACGGCCGTTCTCGCCCTGCCGCTCTTTTTGTACACCACCTTCAACCCCAGCACCTCGCTCAACCGCATCGGGGAAGTGAGCGTTTTGTCGGTTACAGGCATCTTAAACAACAGTCTGGCCTGGTTGGGGGCCTGGTTTGGCCAGGGCGACCAAAACGTGATGCTTAACCTGCCGGGACGGCCGATTCTGGACTGGTTTTTGGGCGTCCCCTTTGCCGTTGGCGTGCTAACGCTGTGGCAAAACACACGGGCCAAGTGGCAGGTTGGCTGGCTGATTGGTTTGGCCGGAACGGCCGTTGTGCCTTCATTACTCAGCGACCACGCGCCGCACTTTTTGCGCGCCATTGGGCTGGTGCTGCCCGTGGCGCTGGTTGCCGGCGCGGGGCTGTACGCCCTGGAACAGCTGGCAGCGCGCGCTGTAGGCCGGGCGGCCTTGGCGCTGCCGCTGCTGCTACTGCTGGCTGCCGGGCTCACCACAGCCAATGATTTTGGCCAACGCTGGCGCACGCATCCAGATTTGCCGGAGCAAATGGAGCTGCCGCTCAATGAAGCGGCAGCCTGGGCCGCCGCAGAAACCACAGCCGCTGTGCCGCTCTACGTAACCCACCTCACCCCCAACAACCCCACGCTGCTGTTTTGGGCCGAAGCGCTGGCCCCGCGCCCGGTAGCTGCCTTCGACCCCGCAGAATGCTGGGTTCAGACGGACACCGCTGCCCTTTACCTCATCAACCCAGCCAGCCAGCCGCCGTTGGCAGCGTACGAAACGGTGACCATTGATGAAGAATACCAACTCATTTTGGCGGAGCCAGACGGCCGTATCGCGCCCACATCGGCCACTTTTAATGATTCTATTCAGCTGGGTCTGGCTGCGCCGCTGTCCGCGCAAATTCAGCCCGGTGAGACCTTGCACCTCACGCTGAATTTCCACGCCGATCAACCCACCGCCGACCCTTACAGCCTGTTTCTGCATCTCTACGGCGATCCCTCACCGTATGAAGGTGGGCCAATTTGGGCGCAAATCGACCAGCCGCTGTGCCCGTCGCACCCCATGACCACGTGGCGGCCGTTTGAAACCATCCGCCAAACCTTTTCCCTGACGCTGCCCACGGATTTACCGCCGGGCGAATACACACTGGTGACCGGCCTGTATCAGCCAGCCAGCGGCCAGCGGCTGCCGTTAACCGGGCCAGCGCCCAATGAATGGAACCACTTTGAACTGGCAGACCTGGAAGTGCGGCAACCCTCAGAATAGGCTGGTTTAAATTTGCTCTTTGGCTATTCAGGGAAAGTTAGGCAGCTTCATTCTGCTATTTCCAGGCTGGCTTTTAGGGCTGGCTTCTGCCAAAACCAGGCCAGCCACTGCCCGTAGGCCACACCCCGCTGCTTGTGGGTGGCCCAGATGCCTGCATCCAGTTGGTGACGCTCCCAAAAACGACGACGCACCCACTGAATGGTACCGGACCAAACGGCCGTCCCGTCCTCCGCATAGATGGTTAACTGATCCCCGTTTTTGAGGAAGTAGGGCATCGTGGCCCCATCGGCCTGAAAAGCAAAGGCAATGCGCCCTTCCCAACCCTGTTCCCAGTACGCCTCCAATTTACCTTGCAATAGAGCATCTCCTCTTGGCCTACTAAATCAACTTACCCCGCACTTATAGTTCGCAAAATTTATTTTGGCAAGAATCAGTTGAGCTGTAACGGCCGTTTGCCAGATAGGCGTTTGGTCCTGCACATGCAGCTTGCTGGCAAAACCACATACCAAATGACGCAAAAAACGTCACTTGTTGGCTGATCCCATAGGCAAATGGCGTTAAATTAACAGGTTTCCGAGCCACAACCTGGCAAATGAACGTTCCAAACGGTGTGGGCTGGCTGATCCAGTAGGCAATTGGGCCTACTTTGCCTGTTGGCAGAGCCGCAAACAACGAATCGAACGTTGGATCGGTATGTGGTTTTGCCAACAAGTAACGAAAAAATGGTTATTTGATAGGGGGAACAGCCAATCAATAAACAAAAAACGGTGGAACGGCCGTTTTTCTGACAAAAAGTCGTTTATCCACCAGCCACCAACATCCAGTAGGGGTGATCTATCGGGTCGCCCTCACTCTCTATCGCCCCGACGAAGGGATCATGATAATATTTTCCCATCAACAGGAGGAAAACGTGCCATAAGATCCCCACAAACACCATCGTCAATCAATCCGGCTGAAAGGATACGACTACACGTTGGCTGGCGCCTATTTTGTCGCCATTTGTACTTACAAACGGCAGCCGCTGTTTGGCAAAATTGTTGCAGGCAAGATGCAGTTGTCTTTATTGGGGCAGTTGGTTTATGCGGAATGGTAGAAAACGGCCGTTATCCGCCCCAATATCTACCTCGATGCCTTTGTGGTCATGCCTAATCATCTGCATGGCGTCATGGTCATTTTCTTGAATGAAACCTCAGTTGTAGGGGCGACCCGGCGGGTCGCCCCCACGCTGCAATCGGATTCGTTGGGCGCCATCATCGGGCAATTCAAAGCAAAGGTCACGAAGCGATATCGTCGCTTCCGCAAAAACGACGCCAGCCCCATCTGGCAGCGCAATTATTATGAGCAAATCATCCGCAACGAGCGTCATTTAACGGCCGTACAGCAATACATCCACAACAACCCCGCCAACTGGACAGAGGATGATTATTTTGTGGCGAGTGACAAATAAACGGCCGTTCCCACCCCTCTTCCCTCATTAATCGCCCACACAACCAAACTTTGCCCGCGTCGGGCATCCCCTGCGGCAAAAATACCGGGGACGTTGGTGGTGAAACGGCCGTATTCCGCTTCAATGTTCGTGCGAGGGCCAGTTTCCACGCCAAACTGCTGCGCCAGCGACTGCTCCGGGCCGCGGAAACCCAGCGCCAGCAGCACCAGCTGCGCCGCCCAGGTTTGCTCCGTGCCGGGAACTTCTTCCAGCTTGGGCCGCCCGCCGTCTTCCGCCGGGAGCCAGCGCACATTCACTGTCTCCAGCGCCTGTAAGTTGCCCTGCTCGTCGCCGATGAACCGCTTGGTCATGATGCCATATTCGCGCGGATCTTCGCCATAAACGGCCGCGGCTTCTTCCTGGCCGTAATCCATCTTGTAGATGCGCGGCCACTGTGGCCACGGATTATTGGCCGCACGCTCCAGCGGCGGCTGGTCCATAATCTCGAACTGCACCAGGCTGTCGCAGCCGTGCCGCAGTGAGGTCGCCACGCAGTCCGTCCCCGTGTCGCCGCCGCCAATGACGACCACGTCTTTACCCGTAGCAAGAATGGGAGATTGGTTAATTGGAGATTGGAGATTGGAACCGTTAATCTCCAATCTCCGATCTCCAATCTCCCCCTCCAATTCTCCATCTAATAACGCCTTCGTATTGCCGTGCAAAAATTCCATGGCAAAGTGGATGCCGTTCAGCTCCCGTCCAGGCACCGGCAGATTATTGGGCTGGGTCGCCCCGGTGCAAATCACCACGGCGTCGAACTGCTCTTGCAATTCGGCTGCCGAAATATCTCGACCGATCTCTGTGTTTGTTACAAACTGAACGCCCGCTTCAGCCAGCAAATCGATGCGGCGCTGCACCAACTTCTTGTCCAGCTTCATGTTGGGAATGCCATACATCAGCAGCCCGCCGATGCGGTCCGCCCGCTCATAAACGGTAACGCTGTGCCCCGCCTTGTTTAGCTGGTCCGCCGCTGCCAACCCAGACGGGCCAGAGCCAATCACGGCCACGGTTTTGCCAGAGCGATGAGAAGGTGCGTTGGGTTTCACCCAGCCCTCTTCATAAGCGCGCTCGATGATGGCAAACTCAATCTGCTTAATTGTCACCGCCGGGTCGTGGATGCCCAAGGTGCAGGCGGCTTCACACGGCGCAGGGCACACCAGCCCGGTGAACTCCGGGAAGTTGTTGGTGCGGCTGAGTCGCTCGTACGCCTCGCGCCATAGCCCGCGGTACACCAAATCGTTCCACTCGGGAATGAGATTGTTGATCGGGCAACCGGAGGTCATGCCGTTGAGGATGTTGCCTTTGTGACAAAACGGAATGCCGCAGTCCATGCAGCGCGCCGCCTGCTGGTTCAGCCGCTCTTCCGGCAAATGCAGATGAATCGGCTCCCAATCGTGAATGCGCTCGGTGTACGGCCGTTCGCCCGCCGCCTCGCGTTTAAACTCTAAAAATCCTGTTGGCTTGGCCATGATCCCCTCCGGGGGTGTGCAAGTGTGCAAGGGATCAGGTGTCCAGGTTTTTACGTGAACCCTTGAGCACCTGATCATTTAATTACATTTTGACAAGCTGCCGCTGGCGCACCTGGAATGCTTCCATCGCCAAGTCGTCGCCCGTCAGGTCACTATCGCGGCGAACCTGATTGAACGCTTGCAGCATTAGCTTGTAGTCGCGCGGCATTACCTTCACAAAGTGGCGCACCACGTTGTCCCACATGCACAAAATCTTCCAGGCCAGGTCGCTGTGCGTGGCCTGCGCGTGGGCAAAGATCATCGCTTCCAGCTCGTCCATATCGGCCTGGCTGCTCACCGGCTCCAGGTCTACCATTTCCAGATTGCAACGTTCATGGAAACGGCCGTCCCAATCCAACACGTACGCCACACCACCAGACATGCCCGCGGCAAAGTTGCGCCCGGTACGGCCCAGAATCACCACGCGGCCACCCGTCATGTATTCACAGCCATGATCGCCGACGCCTTCCACAACGGCCGTTGCCCCAGAGTTCCGCACCGCAAAACGCTCACCCGCCATGCCGCGAATGTACGCCGTGCCGCCCGTGGACCCATACAGCGCCACGTTGCCAATGATGATGTTCTGCTCGGCCGGGAAGGTTGCTTCTTTAGGCGGATACACCACCAGCTTACCGCCGGACAATCCCTTGCCCAGGTAATCGTTGGCGTCGCCCGCCAATTCCAGCGTCAGCCCTTGCGGGATAAACGCACCAAAGCTTTGTCCGGCCGAGCCGTTGAATTTTAGATGCACGGTATCTTCAGCCAGCGTCCGCATGCCGTGCTGGCGCGTAATCGCGCTGCCCAGCATGGTGCCCAGGGTACGGTTTTCGTTGCCGATGGCAAACTCGCCGGTGACTCGCTCACCTTTCTCCAGAGCGGCGCGACAGTAATCGAGCAGCATGGTTTGGTCAAAGGTGGTTTCCAAACCGTGTTCTTGGGGGCGTTTACGGCCGTTTGCCAGCAGATGCCCCACATTTTCCGCCTTGTTCGGACGATACAGCACCGGCGTCAGGTCGATGCCCTGCAATTTCCAATGGTTAATCGCTTCGCTCACTTCCAGGCGGTCGGTGCGGCCCACCATCTCGTCGATGCTGCGGAAGCCCATCTCGGCCATGATTTCGCGCATGTCCTGAGCGATGAAGCGCATGAAGTTCACCACATGCTGCGGATCGCCCGCAAATTTCTTGCGCAGCTCCGGATTCTGCGTGGCGATGCCCACCGGGCAGGTGTTGATGTGGCAAACACGCATCATGATGCAGCCCAACGTCACCAGCGGTGCCGTGGCAAAACCGTACTCTTCAGCACCGAGCAAAGCCGCCATGATCACATCGCGACCCGTTTTGAGCTGACCGTCGGTTTCCACAACGACCCGGTCGCGCAGGCCATTGAGCAGCAGCGTTTGATGCGTTTCGGCTACGCCTAGCTCCCACGGCAAACCCGCGTGCTTGATGCTGGTCTGCGGCGATGCGCCAGTACCGCCATCGTGCCCGCTGATGAGAATGACGTCGGCATGGCCTTTGGCCACACCCGCGGCAATGGTGCCCACGCCTACTTCAGACACCAGCTTCACGTTGATACGCGCGGCGGGATTGGCATTTTTCAGGTCAAAAATCAGCTGCGCCAAATCCTCGATGGAGTAGATGTCGTGGTGCGGCGGCGGGGAGATAAGCCCCACGCCGGGGGTGGAGTGGCGCACACGAGCAATCCACGGGTACACCTTGGGACCAGGCAGCTGACCACCCTCACCGGGCTTGGCGCCCTGCGCCATTTTGATCTGGATTTCCTGCGCTTCGGTGAGGTATTGGCTGGTCACGCCAAAACGGCCGCTCGCCACCTGTTTAATCGCGCTGTTACGGGAATCGCCGTTTTTGTCAGGGATATAGCGAGCCGGATCTTCGCCGCCCTCGCCCGTGTTGCTCTTGCCCCCGATGCGGTTCATGGCAATGGCTAATGCTTCGTGCGCTTCCTTGCTAATTGAACCGTAGGACATCGCGCCAGTTTTGAAGCGCCGGCAGATCGATTCTATGGATTCTACTTCGTCCAGCGGCACGGGCTGGCGGGCTTTCTTTAGCTTGAGCAGCCCGCGCAGCGTAGCAAACTGGTGTGACCGGTCGTTGACGTCGGCGGCATATTTTTTGTAGGTTTCGTAATCGTTGGTGCGCACGGCGTGCTGCAAACGATGCACCGTGGCCGGGTTGAACAGATGGTACTCACCTTCTTCGCGGTACTGGTATTTACCACCGGCGGGGAGGGCGCTGCTGCTGTTGTGACCAGACGGCCGTTTGGGGAACGCCTGCTCGTGCCGCATCTGCACCTCTTTGGCCACCAAGTGAATGTCCGATCCCTGAATGCGGCTGGGCGTGCCGGTGAAATATTTGGCTACCAGATCGCTGTGCAGCCCCAGCGCCTCAAAAATTTGCGCGCCACGGTAACTTTGGATGGTGGAGATGCCCATCTTGGACAAAATTTTCACCACGCCGTTGACGACGGCTTTGATGTACTTCTTCTCTGCTTCGTGGTACGGCACATCCACCAACAGCTGCTTGTGGATAAGATCGCGCAGCGTAGCGAAGGCGAGATATGGGTTAATGGCGTCAGCGCCGTAGCCCAATAGCACGGCAAAATGATGCACCTCGCGCGGCTCGCCCGACTCGACAACCAGGCTTACCTGGGTGCGCGTGCCCTGGCGGATGAGATGGTGGTGCAACCCAGCCGTCGCCAGCAGCGCGGGAATCCCGGCACTGCTCTGGCTCAAGCCCAAATCGGACAAAATCAGCAGGTTGGCTCCCTGGCTAATCGCATCGTCAGCCTGGCGGAAGAGACGTTCCAGGGCCGTTTCCAAACCATCGCCACCGTCGTCCACATCGTAGAGGATGGACAGGGTGTGCGCGTTGAAACCCGCGGCCTGTACGTGCTTGAGCCGGACCAGCTCCTCATCCGTAAGAAGCGGATGCGGCAGGCTGATCTGGCGGCAGCTGGCGGCCTGCGGGTCGAGCAGGTTGGCTTCGCTGCCCAGCAACGTTTCGGTGCTGGTGACCAGCTCTTCGCGAATGGCGTCCAGCGGCGGGTTGGTAACCTGGGCAAAAAGCTGTTTGAAATAGTTGTACAGCGGCTGCGGCTTGTCAGACAGCACAGCCAATGGCGTGTCGTCGCCCATCGAGCCGAGCGCTTCTTTGCCGTCACGGGCCATAGGGGCGATGATCATGCGTAAATCTTCAAAGGTGTAGCCAAACGCTTTTTGGTGCTGCAAAACGGCATCTTCGGTGTGCAGATGCACGTCGGTTTCGGACTGTTCCAGGTTGGCAAAGGAGGGTAAATCAGCCAGCCGCAAACGATTTTCATCGAGCCATTGTTGGTACGGCCGTTCCGTGGCAATCTGCTTTTTCAGTTCTTCATCCCCCACGATGCGGCCCAGGCTGGTGTCTACCAGCAGCATCCGACCCGGCTCCAGGCGGCCTTTGTAAGCCACATTCGCTGGATCGATCTCCAGTACGCCCACTTCGGAAGCCATAACAACCAAGCCATCTTTGGTGGCGATGTAGCGAGACGGCCGTAACCCATTGCGGTCCAGCACGGCACCAACCACCGTGCCATCGCTAAAGCCAATCGAGGCGGGGCCGTCCCACGGCTCCATGAGGTGGCTGTGGTATTCATAAAAAGCACGCTTTTCAGGCGACATGCGGGCATGTTTGTCCCATGGCTCGGGAATCATCATCATGACGGCGTGGGGCAGCGAGCGGCCAGACAGCACCAGGAACTCCAGGGCGTTGTCCAGCATGCCGGTGTCGCTGCCGTCTTCATCGACGATGGGCAGCACTTTGTCTAGTTCATCCTCAAATAGATGGGTAGCAAAAAGAGCTTCGCGGGCTTTAAACCAGTTGACATTGCCGCGAATGGTGTTGATTTCGCCATTGTGAATGACGGTGCGGTAGGGGTGCGCCCGCTTCCAGTTGGGGAAGGTATTGGTGCTAAAGCGAGAATGCACCAGCACCAGGGCAGAAACCATAGCCGGATCGCTGAGGTCGGGATAATAATCTTGCAGCTGCTCGGAGAGGAGCATGCCTTTGTACACAACGGTACGCCCGGACAGGCTGGGGATGTAGAAGGTTTCATCCCCTACCAGCGGGGCAATTTCTTTTTCAGCCCGGCGACGAATGATAAATAGCTTGCGCTCCCAGGCTAAATCATCGGTTTGGCTTAAATATTGCTTTTGAATAAACAGTTGGCTGATAAATGGCTCCCCAGCAACGGCCGTTTCCCCCAGGCTCGTGTTACAGGTCGGGACGGTACGCCAGCCCAAAAGCTGCTGTCCCTCTTCGGCGATAATGCGCGCCAACGCCTGTTGGCACTGCTGTCGCAGCGCATCATCGTGCGGCAGGAAAAGCATCCCCACGCCGTATTCACCCGGCTGGGGCAGTGTAAAACCTAGTTGTTCTGTTTGTTGTTGAAAAAATTGATGGGGAATCTGAAGCATGATGCCCGCGCCGTCGCCGGTGGTGGCTTCGGCACCTTGGGCACCGCGATGAGTGAGGCGGCATAAAACGGTGAGTCCTTGCTGAATGATGTCGTGAGACGGCCGTCCCTGCACATCTACCACAAAACCCATCCCGCACGCATCCCGCTCAAACTGGGGATCGTACATGCCTTGCTTGTGGGGAAATCCAGTCAGGGGGCGCTGGTCAGCCTCCGTTAAATCGACCTTGCCCATGTCTGCTGGTGCCTGTGATGACTGAACCTTTTTCATAATTTCCTCTCCTCATCGGCGTGCGTGCTGTTGTTCAGCACGGCTTTTCATTTGTAAAAGGGCCATTCCTTACTGTTGGTATGGAAGTAAAGACGCCAAATGCCCAACACGGCAGCGTGTGGGCTAAAAAATCTCATTTAAGAAAAATCATTGCATGGATTGACTGCAATGAAATTCGGGTTCAGTCTTTTGGGTTTGTCACTACTTGAAGGCCTTCCCGAACCTTCATTTTTTTGTAGTGGTTTGCTTCGATTAAATGTGGGTAAGAAAAGTATACAAAATCATTGCATCTCCTGTGATCGGTAAGTTTGTACAAGATTGAGCCAAAAAAGATTAGGCGATTTGTGAATTTTGACGCAGACAAACGGGTTATGTTAAGCAAAAAGCCACATCCTTCTCGCTTTATGTAAATTACCAAACTGCATTTTGTACAGTATCAACAACCGCCAGGAAAAATCTTTCAGTTATTTTTCCGGTAAAATCCCGATTGACGTGAAGCGGATTGACCAGTAGAGTTGATGCAAATCGAATCAATTTTGGCCGTGACGCCTCTTGGGAAAGCAAATTGCTTTACCCGAGGGGCGTTTTTTGTTTTGTGGGTTTGAACAGAAACGGCCGTCTTTATTCATCATTTCTGAAGAGGCAGGAAATAAGGAGAGGAACACATGGAATACAAGATTCGCAGTCGAGCTAATCGGATAGGGTTCTCAGCGTTGGCGCTGGCCCTGACCTTTGCCCTGGTCAACAAAGTATGGGCTCAGGACATTACGCCAATGGATGAATTGGCTTTTGCCGTCGATAACCTGACGATGTTTATTTCCGCTGTTTTGGTTCTGTTTATGCAGGCCGGTTTTGCCCTGGTAGAAGCTGGGTTCAACAGCAGCAAGAACACCATCAACATTCTGTTCAAAAACGTAATGGATATGTGCGTAGGCGCCATCCTTTACTTCCTGGTTGGTTACGGCATCATGTACAGTGGCGCAGCCAACGGCTTTATTGGCTTTGCTGGCATCGGTATCCCCGCTCAGGACGCAATTGACCTGGGCTACCTGCCCCACTTCCAGACAGACTTCCTGTTCCAGGTTGCTTTTGCCGCAACGGCTGCCACCATCGTTTCTGGTGCAGTTGCCGGGCGTATTCAATTCCGGGCGTACCTCGTCTACAGCGCCATCATCACGGCGCTCATTTACCCAATTGCCGGTTTCTGGCAGTGGGGCGGCGGCTGGCTGTCTGAGTTGGGCTTCCATGATTTTGCTGGTTCCTTGATTGTGCACTCTGTTGGTGGCTTTGCTGGTTTGGCAGGTGCCATTGTGCTGGGTCCGCGGATCGGCCGTTTTAACAAAGATGGTTCGGCCAATACCATGCCGGGTCATGACATTACAGCAGCAACATTGGGTGTGTTCATCCTCATCATTGGCTGGTTTGGTTTCAACCCCGGTTCTGTTCTGGCGATGACTGGTACAGCCAACACGATTGCCGTCGTAACCGTTGCCGTGAATACATTCCTGGCTGGCTGCGCGGGTGGTGTTTTGGCTACCATCGTGTCCACCTTCCTGAACAACGGCAAGCCAGATTTGGGTATTGCCCTGAATGGTATTTTGGCCGGTTTGGTTGGTATCACCGCGAATGCAGATGTGGTCACCAATGCATCCGCTCTGGCTATTGGCGCTATCGCTGGTGTGCTGGTAGTTGGTGGTATGGTTTTGCTGGAGAAAGTAAAGATTGATGATCCTGTTGGTGCCTGGCCTGTACACGGCCTGTGCGGTTTGTGGGGCGGTATTGCCACAGCACTGTTCAGCGATTCAGCAACATTGGGTGTACAGCTGCTTGGTTCGGCCGTTTACGCCGTATGGGCTTTCGTAACCATGTTTGGTGTTTTCTACATCATGAAATTAGCCGGCATTCTGCGTGTTACCGAAGCGGAAGAGCTGGAAGGTTTGGATATCTCCGAGCACGGTGCTGTGAACTACCCAGAATTTGGGCCATCCATTGCGCCCAGCCCCAGCACTGACTAATGTACGTGTAATCGCCATTTCCCCGGAAGCTTTCCTTATTACAAAGTTTCATCAGGTAGCTTCCGGGGAGATGTTGATTTCTTTCCTCAGGCCGGATATTTAACGATATCCGGCTTTTTTACTTTTTTGGCCTGGAGGTGTGGGATGATACAATTTTCAGCAGAACAACCGCCATTTGCCCAGCACACGAATGAGCTGATGAAGATAACTGTTGAAAGAAACACGGCCGATGATTCATACGGCCGTTCCCACCCCTACATTGCCCGCGTTGAAATTGTGTCTGCCACGCTGGAAGCTGGCACCGTTTACCAGATTCCCGTGTTTGTAGAATATACAGGCTTGCAAAAAACGTTTGGCGTCGATGTTTGCGGCTTTCGCCTCACGGCCAAACATCCCCAGCAAATCATCACGCCGCTAACCAGACTGCTTCACAGCCTCATCAACGCTTCTCGGCTGCCCAACTACGTCTTTATCGCCCGACGAGCCCGAGCGGTTTTCCCTGTCTACACCATCAACAACGAAGTGATGGCCATTACCCAAAACGGCCCCTACTTTAAGCACGTGGAGCTGGCCAAAGTGCGCGAATATCTAACCGATTTTTTGCACCAGGCTGGCATTTTGGGTGAAAAAGGGTTGAGCGACAAGCTGCACGTACGGGGCATCAGCCAATCTACGCTGGGGCTGCGACGGCCGATTTTTTACCTGAAAAAACGCGTCATTGGCGAAACCGACTTTTGGGCGCCCGTTTTCCAGGCCGCCGATGGCAAAACCATTTTCGCCTACGCAGTAAACAAGCGGCGCGAAGTAGCCAAAGTGGGCGGCATGGAAGTGATCAATCTGCAAGAACTGGTGGCCGAGGCGCTCATGGCAGACGGCCGTTTGCGCAACAAATTTGACCTGCGCCCCGACCGACTCTTCCCTTACCTCTGGGAAGAAATCAAGGAACAGCTTTACGAGGAACAACCGCTGCAAATCAACCAGATCGAGCTGCCCCGCTACCGGGATGGTCTGCATTGGGTGGCCGTCGAGCCGCGCCCGGATGAAGATCGGATTGGTCTCTTTTTGGGCCGCACCGCCGATGAACTGGCCGAACGCATCCGCGCCGATTTTACCCGCCGCGGCCTGCTCTAATTTCAACCGCCAAACAAGCCATCAATATGCCGCGGATGCTCTTTAGGGATCACAATCACCCCGGCTGAATCCATCTCGTCTTCCTCATCATCCGGCTCGATGAGGGCCGCGTGTTCATGCGCCACCAGCTCCCCGTTACACTGCAACGGCCGCACCCGAAACGCAGCCATCTGATCCGGTTTTTGCCAGAGCCCCTTTTGCGCCAGCCCAAAGGCCAGCCGCGCCGAAAAAGCATTTTCATCCTGCGAAATGAGCGGCGGCAGGTCGTGCAGCAGCGCCATGTCCTGACGCAGTGTCGATAGGTCCGGCTGAACAATATGAAACTTTTCCGGTGCATTTTTATACTGCAAAGCCGCCCGATAGCTGTCCTCATCCATAGTGAAAATGCCCTCGGCCAGAGTAAAGGCGGTAAACAGCAGCGGCAAACCCGCATTGCGGCTGCGCAGCTGCGTAAAAAAGCTAAACGCATCCCGCTGAAACAGCACGTACACCTTTTTGCCCCGCAGCCAGCCCAACACCGTGCTCATTAAAAGCAGCAGCAAGCTGGGCCGGGTAAAGCCCTGCGTCGAATAAAACAGCATATCGTTTTGCTTGAGCAGCTGGTTGATTTTGCCCAAAAAGGAGAAGAAGCTGCCGGTTTGTTGGCTGTCAAAATTGTCCTGGGGCATGCGAATGCTGGCCACATCCAGGCCAGCCGCTTCCAGCTCCAGGCAGATGGCGCGGTTGATCGCTGTCTCTTCGTCGGCGGAGGGGTCAAATACGCCCAAAAACAAGGCGCGTTTGGCTTTTTGGCTGGGCAAAACATCAACGATGCGGCGGCTGAGCGGCGTGGGCAGCGTCTCCACCGGCGGGCTGATAAATTGGCCGCTCAGCCCTTTGCCTTTGCGAATAATGGTGAGTCCCAGGCCGGTATCGAACTGGTCGCCGACCCGGCGCGGCCGTTCCAGCATAAAGGCGTAATCCGGTACAAACGGCCGTCCCATGCTTTGTAACGGCCGTATCACCAACGACGCCCGCGACAGCAGGTAGGCGACCTCTTCCCGGCAGCTCTCTTGCCAGACAAAATAATGTTCCTTTTGCAGCCCCACAATTTCATTCACGTTCACGCCCGCCTCGGGGATGATGACAAAGCCAGGGCATTGCAAGGAGTGACCATACCAGCGGTGCACCAGCGCCACCGCCTCGCTGCGCAAAAAGCGGCTCTCAGCCGACACAAACAACAGCACTAAAGATGGCTTGCTGGCCACAAACGCTGCCAGTTCAGGGTGATCTAATGGTTCTTCGGGCCAGGGGAGATACGGTCGTTGCACCACACATTTCTCCGGCGATCCCCCCAAAGAAACCACCGTCTCAGCAATGACCTCATTGCCACAAAAAATGGTATTAGCCCAGCCAAAACAGATTTTCAGCAGCGGCTTGCCTACATGGTGGCTGCGCAGCGGCCCAAAAAAGGCAAACAGCTCCGGGTGAATTGTCACATCAACCGCGCTGCCCCGCAGCCAGCCAATGATCAACGCAAAAAAGAGGTAAAAGATGGAGGTGCGGTCGTAGCCGTGAGTGAGGTAATGAATTTGCTTTGCCGACCGTGCCGCCGCAAAAAGCTGCCGCAAAAAGGCGACAAAATGACTGCTGCCACTCTCATGCAGACGCACCATATCCACAATTTCGGTCTGGTCGCCTGCTGCTTGATGTTTTTCCGCCAGGGCTAGGTTGTAAAGTGTCAGCGCATCATAGGGTGGAGAAAACTCTCCCACAAGTACAATTTTCATTGGTTCCACCTCCTATTAGCCAAAAATTGTGCCGGGCACTTAGATCATCCAGAGAATCCTTCTTAATCTTGCGCCAACAGCTGCCAGCGCACCGGCTTGAAATACCGCTGCAACTTCTCGAAGGGCAGCACCAGCACGCAAAACGCCAAAATAAAATGGACAATGGCAAATACAATGATTTCGTTGCGAGTCGGCGCATGGCCAATACGGACGGCAATGTGCGTTACCCAATCCCACCGCTCCGGCAAGTTCCAGGTGGGATCGTAGTTCACCGTAAAGTAAGCCAAATCCTCAATGCCAGACACCATAATCAGCAGCAGCGCCATCGCCAGCCGGAAGGTCTGGTTGCCATTGGCCCCACCCAGCCGGTAAGCCAGCACAAAGCACAAAATAATGTACGGCGCGGTGATCAGCAGCACGTTGTACAAATCAACAAACACATCGCTGTGGAAAATAATCTTGGGAATCAGGTAGGCAAAGAAAAAGAGGTAGCTACCCACAATGAGCAGGAATTGCAGATATTTGTTTTGCAGCATATCCCGCTTTACTGAGGCGATGGCCAGACTGGCAAAGATAAAGGGGAGCAGCTTAAACAAGAAAATGCCCAAATTGCGCACTTCCCGCTCCTGCGGCAGCACAAACAAAATAACGCCCGCCAAAATCGCGGCGATGACAAAAGAGACAAAGCTGACAGCGTTTTCACGTAGTTTATCCAGTAACATTTTTTTCGATTTCTCCGTCTTGTAGATCAAAGGGATTTTGCTGCGTGTTTTTTTCCTGGCCAGACAGCTTCGCCAGCAGCGCCCCAAAGCGCTCCATGTGCGCCAGACGGGCCCACACTTCCGGGTCAAACAGGTAGCGGCCCACCGTCAGGGCAAAGCCAAGCACCGGCAGTGGATCGTGGCGCGAAAGAATGTCGAAGCGCACGTTTTCGCCAAAAAAGTCAAAAAAGCTGGGCTGTAACTTAAAGCGGTCCGGGTTGGAGAGGAAATGCAGCATGTCGTAGGGCAGGAAGGAGCGGTTGATGATGCCCAGCTTGTAGGTCAGCACGGGTTCCACTTTTTCGCCGCGCGCCAGCCGGTAAAGCAGGTGTGGAAAGTTCACCCCGGCATGAATCTCCGCCTGGAGCGGCCCCCAAAAGCGGGGATTCACTTCCATGAGCATCGGCGTGCCGTCGCGCGGGTCAATCATGATGTCTGAGTTGGCGACGCCGTACCAGTTGTTGGCCTGGAGCAGCTGCACAGTTAAGTCCACCAGGTCGGGCCGGTCTACGCTTTGCTGCACGGTGCTGGCTCCCATCCCCTCAAAATGAGGATGGTGGCGGAGTTCGTGCTGGGTACAAACGGCCGTTAACTGCCCATTCTCATCCATCAAACAACAAACATGAAACTGCTCCCCCGGCGGAATCTTCTCCTGAATGAGCGGGAAAGGAAACTCGGCATGGACCTCTGCAAACAATTTTTCCAGTTCGGCCAAATCGTGGGCTACTTCCACACCCCGGCTGGCCCAATTGCCACGCGGCTTAATCACTACCGGAAACTTAAGCCCAGCCACCTCCGCCGCCAGATTGTTGGGGTTTTGGGGAAACATCGTTTTGGGATGCGGAATACCAATTTTTTCTGCCAGTTTGATGGTTTGCGCCTTGTCACGAAAGACGCGATAGGTGGCATTGTCCACAAACGGCAGCTTGGTCACAGCTTCAAAATCGGCCCGATGGCTGAGGATGATGTCCAGCGTATCCTGCTCCATCGGCAGCAGCACTTCATGCGGATTTTGGGTGAGGTATTCGAGCAGGGCAGCCACAAACGCTTCGGGGCGTTTGCGCGGCGAGGGGTAGACGAAGCGCGTCTGGCAGTAGCGCGAAAAGAAAGTGAGATTGGCCGAGGTTGCCTCGCCGCAGGTGACCGGCACACCTTCTTTGCCCAGGGCGCGGGCGGCAGCCAGCGTGCGGCGAATCACACCATCCGTTAGAAAAACACGGCCGTTATTCGTAACTGTCAACTGTACCTCCTCACGCGCTTACTTCTGCGCCATCATTTTAACGGTATTGCGTGGGGTTTATCTGGCAAACACCTGTTAATAACCTTTGAGACTCAATTCAGGAATCTTCTTCATTTTTGCCCGCAGCGACACGTTGGAACAGGCTGTTTAACGGCCGTATCCCCAGCTTCAGCCCCGCCACGCGATCCTCAAACCGGGCACCCAGCTGCCGCTTGAGTGTGTACGCCGTCGGCCCAAAATCGAGCCGCCGGATGCCCAAAGCAATCGCTTTTTGAACAATGTGAATCATCATGGCGTGGTAGCCGTAGGTTTCGTGGGTACGGCCGTAATTCAAACCGCTCCATTTGGCCACCATCTCCCCGCCGCTGCAAAAAAGCGTGATGCAGGCAATTGGTTCGCCCCGTTCGCACGCCACCAGCGTGTGCAGCGAGTCTGGTCGCAAATACGCCTGCGTACGCTGCAAAAAATCGGGCCGGTAAATAAATGCGTTGTCGTGCTTGTCGGCCACGCCGCGAATTAACGCCTCAATTTGCGGCGTCATAGGCGAGTTCAGTGACACTTCCTGCACGGTCACACCCGCTTCCTCTGCCTGGCTCAGGTAAGATTTCACCCGGTAACGCCGTTTGGAATTTAGATGGCTCAAGTAATCATCAAAGTTGTCCCAAGCAATGTCGAGGTAGGTGTCCTGCAAAATGGGCACAACGCTAAAGGCTTGCTGCGCCGCCCCGGCCCCATGCGCTGGCGTGAGGTTCCCCAAGTAGGTAAAGGGCGCCCAGCGCGCTGCGCTTTCGATTTCAGTCAGGAGACGAGGCAGCCAAACGGCCGTTGCCACCCCCGGATGCAGCAGCAAGCCATCACGCAAAAAGAGGGGCAGCAAAGCGGCATTGGGCGGCAGCCAGGTCAGTACCTGCCCTGCCATCTTTTGCAGCAGCTTGTTTTTGAGATACACAGACAAATGAAAATGGCGCTGCGGTAAACAAACCGCGCCGGCCACCAGCTGCCCTTCCTGCCACAGCTGCAAATAACGCGGCTCATAATCAGCAATGATTTCTTCCAGCAAACGCAGCCAATAGACGGTGGCAAACGGCCGTTGCTCACACAACGCATCCCAGGCCGCGCCATCCACCTGCGCAATCTTGCGGTCTACCTTTACCCGGTAATTCATTGCCATCTTTCCGGTATCCGTTTCACAATCGGGCCATCTGGCGGTGCAGCAGCCCGCGCAGTTCGGCCCGAATCAGCCCATTGGCTGACAAAACTAGCGCATACCCCAGCAGCGCCAGAATGGTCAGCAGCGGCCAGGCAAGCAGATGTCCCCAGAAAAAAATGAGGGCCATGCCCACGGCCGCGGCCACAGGTGCAGCAAATCCATTGCGCCAATCCAAACGGCCCACATCTCGCCAGATGATCAGTAAAAAGAGCAGCGCCAGTAAATCGGTGGTGATGGCGTAGGCCCAGGCGCCCCACAAAACGCCGCCCCGATGAATCGCCCAGGCCACGGCAGGCAGCGAAAGCAGTCCCAGCCAAACGCCGCCAGCGGCCACGGCCTGCCGATCGTTGCTTTGCAGCGTGCCGTGCAAAAAGACGGTGGTAAACAATCCCGGAATGCCCAGCGACAACACGCGCATCAGCGGCACAGCTGGTAAATAGTCGGCACCGTAAAACAGCCGGATGATGACCGGGGCCAGGGCAAAAAAGCAGATAGCCACGGGAAAGCTGATGATATTCAAATAGCGTAGCGCCGTGCGAATGGACAGCTGAAGCTGCTGCTTGTTGGGCTGGCTACCCTCACGGGAAAGGTGAGGAAACAGGGCATTGAGGACAATCAGCGGCACGTTGGACGTAGCCAAAATGAGAAAGTAGACGGCGTTGTACCAGCCAACGGCCGTTTCCGAATCAAACAAATACACCAGCAGCGATACCTGTCGGTCAAACAGCAGCAGCCCGGTGATGCCCAGGCTAAAAGGCAGCGTCAGCCGCAGCAAATGGCGCAAACGCAGGGTGTCCCAACGGTAATTCAACGAACCAACCTGCCGTCGCAGCCAGAAATGTCCCAACAGCGAAGCGCCCCAGGCCCCAAAACAGTAAGCGCCTGCCACCCAGCTAGCGCTATCAAACAGGCGAACGGCCGTAAACGCTGCACCCAAAATCAGCGTGGCCTCCAAAGAGACCAGCCAGGTTTGCCGCTCCATCCGCTCCAGCCCGCGAAACACGGCACATTGAAACATCAGATGAGCATGCCCCAACCCGTAACCCGCCAGCCACAGCGCCAACCAAAAGGAGGTGAGTTCCTGCCCGCTTAACAGCCAGACAATCAGCAGGCCAATGGGCACCGCCAGCAGCTTAATCAGGGCGGCGCTGCCCAGAAAAACGGTCAGCTCACCCTCCTGCCGGGCCACCCGGCGCACCACTAAATTCTCCAACCCAAGGTTAGCCACCAGGCTAAACAGCACAAAGGCCGTAAAGGCAAAGGAAAATTCACCAAAGCGCCCAGGGCCAAGCGAGCGGGCCACAAACAGGGTGGTCACGAGCCCAATGAGCCGCATAACGGCCGTTCCGACCAACAGCGCCGTCAAATTTTTAGCTAACTGCCACATAGCGCCCCTGTAAACGGCCGTGGCTTAAGCCCATCGCTCATACCATTTCTGGAATACAACATTTGCCAATGAAACACTACTGAATGGAATCCTAAAATTTGCTGCTTGCAGCCCAAGAGGACAAGCGATCAACGGTGGCGGAGAGAGGCAAGGATGAGAAACACCGTCTTCCCTGGTCAAGCCAGAGAAAAGTCACTTCATGACAGTGACAGCAAGCAAACTAGTTGCAACTTCAACTTCTCACGCATCTTAGCAAATCAGCCAAACAATGCCAAAATCAAGCAACTTTGAGCCAATTTGCAAAGCTCGGCAATCTTATAGTATCTAATGCATCTGTCAAGCAAGCAGAAAACGGGTCATGGTTTGTATAAATTGCACAACTGAAAGACGGCCGTTTTGCCACAAACTATTGTTTGACGAACAGAGAGCACCTCGTTAAAATAGCCAGCTTGTAATAAAAATAATGTAAAGGCCAAGACGCCTCGCCAGAACTCATTCAGAATTCTGCGCGCGGGCGTCTTTTTTGTTGTCAGCTCCCTTTTACCGCGCTTCCCGCAAGGGGCTGCATCCCCAACAAGTTTATGAAGCCTGCGGGAAGTTTAGAATTTGTATATTCACAATTTGAGGAGAGATATCATGAGTGGAAACAAAGCCCGTCTAGACGCAATTTCAGCAGTGATTAATTACAAACCACTTTCAGCGCCGCTGAACTTTGCCGAGACACCAGCCCAAGAATTATTTGCTTCAAACGTATTCAGTTCGGCCGTTATGAAACAACGGCTGCCCAAACCGGTCTATAAATCGATTATGGCCACCATCCAAAAGGGCGCGCCGCTAGACACCTCTACCGCTGATGTGGTCGCCTCTGCCATGAAAGATTGGGCCATCGAGAAAGGGGCCACTCATTACGCACACGTCTTTTATCCGCTCACTGGCCTCACCGCCGAAAAACACGACAGCTTCCTCTCCCCCAACGGCGACGGCGCAGCGATTGCTGAATTTACCGGCGAACAGCTCATCCAGGGCGAGCCAGACGGCTCCAGCTTCCCCACCGGCGGCATTCGCCCCACCTTTGAAGCACGCGGTTACACCGCCTGGGACGTTACCAGCCCCGCTTACATTCTAGAAAACCCCAATGGCACCACCTTATGCATCCCCACCGCTTTCGTTTCCTGGACAGGCGAAGCGCTGGATAAAAAGACCCCGCTGCTGCGCGCCATGAAAGCGCTCAACACGCAAGCGCAGCGCATCCTGAAACTGTTTGGCGATGCTGATGGCAGCCTGGTTACCTCCACTGCTGGCCCCGAGCAGGAATACTTCCTCATCGACCGCAACTTTTACCTGGCACGCCCTGACCTGATGACGGCAGGCCGTACCCTATTTGGGGCAGCACCGGCCAAAGGCCAGGAATTTGACGATCATTACTTTGGTGCCATTCCAGAACGCGTATTGGCTTGCATGATGGAAACCGAGCGCGAACTGTACAAATTGGGTGTACCTGTAAAAACCCGTCATAATGAAGTAGCGCCCGGGCAGTACGAAGTTGCGCCCGTTTATGAAAATGCCAACGTTGCTACCGACCACCAACAATTGATCATGATTATGCTGCGGCGCGTCGCCGAAAAATATGGCATGGTTTGTGTAACGCACGAGAAGCCATTTGCTGGCGTCAATGGTTCCGGTAAGCACGTCAACTTCTCCTTCGGCAGCCCGTCGCTGGGCAACCTGCTGGAACCCGGTGACACCCCACACGAAAACGCTCGCTTCCTCGTTTTCTGTGCGGCCGTTATTCGCGCCGTAGACAAATACGCGCCGCTGCTGCGCTCCGTTATTGCCTCAGCGGGCAATGACCATCGTTTGGGTGCCAACGAAGCGCCGCCAGCCATCATCTCCATCTTCCTGGGCGACCAGCTCACGGACGTGTTTGAGCAAATCAAGGCGGGCGGTGCCAAGAGCTCCAAGGCCAAGAGCACGCTGAACATCGGCGTCGATACCTTGCCGCCACTGCCTTTGCATGCTGGCGACCGCAACCGGACCAGCCCCTTTGCCTTCACCGGCAACAAGTTTGAGTTCCGTGCGGTTGGCTCCAACCAATCCATTGCTACGCCGCTGATGGTGCTGAATGTCATCGTGGCAGAATCCATTGACTACCTGGCTACCAAGCTGGAAGCTGCTGATGATTTGGGCAGCGCCATCCAGAAACTGCTGCAAGAAGTCATCGTGGAACACGGCCGTGTGATCTTCAATGGTGATGGTTACTCAGAGGCATGGCACAAGGAAGCTGAAGAAGAGCGTGGTTTGGCTAATCTGCGTAACTCCGTAGCCGCTATTCCTGAATTTGGCAGCGACGCCGCCAAAGAGCTGTTTGAGAAATACAGCGTCTTGTCCGCCCGCGAAGTTGATAGCCGCGTGGAAGTGAAGCTGGAGCAGTACGCCAAGGCTGTGGCTGTGGAAGCTAAACTCGCCGCCAAGATTGCCAAGACGATGATCTTCCCGGCCGCCATTCGCTACCAGAGTGAACTGGCCACGACCTGCGCCAATCTCAAAACCGTGGGCTACACTTTCGACACCAACACGCTGGACCGCGTAACGGATCTGGTGCGCTGCCTGCAAGACAGCATTGTGGAACTGGATGCAGCGATTGCCCATGAAGGTGAATCTGTACATGAAGAAGCGGAACACGCGCTCACAAAGATCGTTCCGGCTATGAGCGTCGTGCGTGGCTACGCGGATACCCTGGAAAACATCGTCGCCGACGATTTGTGGCCGCTGCCCACTTACCAGGAAATGTTGTTCATTAAATAAGTTCGTCAAAAGTGACTGAGTAAACAGGGAAATGATAAACGTACATTTCCCTGTTTACTCCACACCCAACTATTGTTCCATCGCCTCGCCGAATACTGACCAGCCCTCGTTAGGCGTTCCATCGTTGTAACGCAAATCCAAACCACAAAGGTACGCCTCAATTTGCAACCAGGCCGTACCAAATTGGCTGGCGCATAGGTGGGGCGATTGATGAGTGTGCAACACTAGGCTGGTTCCGTTTTCCACAATTAACAAGGGTTTGCTGGCCGTATATCACACCATCAAAGCACCGATAATCACTGTATCGTCAATGCCTGACGGTCGTGAAAGCTGCCCTATAAAAGTTGCAAATGCTATATAATCGCCCGATGTTCAACAGCCAATCCGCCCGACCGCAAGCCATGAACGCCCTACGCGAAATTGCCCGGGCGCTTAGCAACGCCTGGGATCTGGACACCGCCCTCGACCTCATCGTGCGCAAAACCACCGAAGTGATGCACGTAGACTCCTGCACCATCTACCTGCTGGATTCCGATGGTGGGACGCTGCGGCTACAGGCCAGCACCGGCCTGGCCAATCGCGCCCTGGGCCGCGCCACGCTGGCTGTTGGCGAGGGGATGACTGGCTACGCCGTCCAGAGCAACCAGCCCGTTTTTGCCCGCGACGCCCAGCACGACCCCCATTTTAAGTGGGTGTACGAAGCAGAAGAAACGCCATTTACCTCCCTGTTGGCCGTGCCATTAGACATTGAAGGCGATGTGTTTGGCGCGATGAATGTGCAAACTCGCACGCCCCATGATTTCAGCAGCAACGAGGTTGCCTTGCTGTCGCTCATCGGTGACATTGCCGCCGGGACATTGGCCAAAGCCCAACTTTATGACAAGCAAAAGCGCCAGATTGAAGAGATGCGTGCCCTGGCGCAGATCAGCGAGGTAGTTACGTCGCCGCAATATCTGGATGATATTTTGGATGTAGTTACGGAAATGGCGGCAAAGATGATGAATACGGCCGTCTGCGCCATCTTCCTGCTCAACGAAACCGGCACCCATCTGGAACTTCGCTCCGCCCGTCGCAACCAAACCCCTTACCAGCATCGCCCGCCCCTGCCTGTTGACGCCACTGACAGCGTCATCGGCAGCGTATTGCAGACGGGGCAGCCTCTCTACATTGCCAACGTACAAACTGACCCACGTTATCGGGGCAAAGAATTAGCCCGGCAAGAAGGACTCATCTCCATGCTGTCTGTGCCGCTTAGCGTGCGGGACCGAGTGATTGGCGTGTTTAACTGCTACACCACCGAATCGCGCCAGTTCGGCGAGGAGCAGCAAACGCTGTTTGCCACTCTGGCCAACCAGACGGCGCTGGCCATTGAAAATGCGCGACTGGTGACTAATACGGCCGTTGTGCGTGAAATGCACCACCGCATCAAAAACAATCTGCAAACGGTGGCCATGCTCATGCAGCTTCAGCTCAGCGAGGCCGACCGCCTGAACCCGCGCGAAGTGCTGCAAACCAACATTCACCGCATCCGCAGCATTGCCGCCGTCCATGAAATTTTGTCCGAAAAAGGGTTTCGCCTGGTGGATGTGAAGGATGTGCTGGAGCGCATCACGCAGGCCACCGCCGAAACGATGACCCATCCCAGCCAATCGCTCACCATTCGCGTTTTTGGCGAGGCGCTCACCCTGCCCAGCAAACCCGCCACCGCCATTGCCCTGGTGGTGAATGAACTGGTGCAAAACAGTCTGGAACATGCCTTTGCCGACCGCTCCGCCGATGGCCAGATTGAGGTGTCTCTGGGCCGCTCCCCCGAAGAAATCATCATCATCGTGCGTGACAACGGCAGCGGCATGCCCGATGACCTGGAGCCGGGATTGGGTTTGGAAATTGTGGAAACGCTGGTACAGGAGGATTTAAACGGCCGTCTCAAGTTCAATTGTCCCCCACAAGGCGGCACCGAAATTAGCCTCCGCCTGCCACGCACCATCGAACAAGAAATTGGCTAAGCAGTTGAGCCAAAGGCAAAATGGCGCAATGGCCAGAGAAGCCACGCTGCTCTACCTTGCAGTTTCTTTGACCCATCGGCATAAAAGTTTGCACGGTCGCCCACTTCCCTACTACAATCCCGCCATGCGCATTTTAATTGCCGACGATGAATCCATCATCCGCATGGGGCTAAAATCAATCCTGCAAGAGCTGGGTCATGAAGTGCTGCCAGCCACAAACGGCCGTGAAGCGCTGGAAATGGCCCGCCGTCACCACCCTGATTTGGCCATTCTAGATATTAAAATGCCTTTCACCGATGGGTTGCAGGCCGCCAAAACTTTGGCCCGCACCCAACCGATGCCCATCTTGCTGCTTACCGCCTTCAGCGAGCAAGACCTCATCGACAAGGCCAGCGACCTGCCCATTCACGGCTACCTCATCAAGCCGGTCAAGCCCGAAGAGCTTTCCGCCGCCATTGCCGTGGCCACCAAACGATTTTTGGACAGCCAGATTCTCAAAGAAGAGGCCGACAAGCTGGCCGACGCTCTGGAAACTCGCAAGCTGCTAGACAAGGCGAAGGCCCGCCTCATGGCCACCGGGCTGAGCGAAGAAGAGGCTTACCGCACGTTACAGCAGCAGGCGCGCAACGGCCGTATCAGTCTGCGCGCCGTGGCCACTGCCATCCTCAAACAAAAACCCAGCTAAACAAAGGTGAAAGTGACTGTCACCTTACGCCTTAATCAAAAAACGCCCTCCCGGAATTCCGGGAGGGCGTTTAACATTTAGCTAATTCTGACTACGCATCCAGCGACTCTTCCACCGTATGCGGCGCGTCCACTGTGGCATCTTCTGCCTTCTGGAACACCAGCGCATCATCCACTTCGTCGATGTGCACAATGTCCCCGGCATTAAATTCACCCTTCAGCAGCTTCACCGAAAGCGGACTCTCGACAAAACGTTGCAGCGCGCGCCGCAACGGCCGTGCGCCAAAATCTTCATCATAGCCCTGCTTGGCCAGCCAACGCTGTGCTGCCTCTGTGAGGATGATGGAAAGGCCACCCTGCTCAGACAGGCGCTCCTGCACCTCTTTCATTTGCAGCGTCACAATTTCCACCACATGTTTTTCGTCCAGCGGCTCAAAGATGATAATCTCGTCGATCCGGTTGATAAACTCGGGCCGGAATGTCTTCTTGAGCGCGTCTTCTATGCGCTTGTGATCCTGCGCTTCATCACCATCGCGAGTGCCGGCAAAGCCAAGCGCCCCGGAGCTTTTCACAAAACTTGTACCCACGTTGCTGGTCATCACAATCACCGCATTGCGGAAGTTCACCAGACGACCCTGGCCATCGGTGAGACGGCCGTCATCCAGCAGTTGCAGCAATGCATTCCACACATCCGGGTGAGCCTTCTCAATTTCATCGAACAGGACGACGGAATACGGCCGTCTACGCACCTGCTCCGTCAACTGGCCACCCTGATCGTAACCAACATACCCTGGAGGCGCCCCAAACAGGCGGCTCACGGTGTGCTGCTCACGATATTCACTCATGTCTACACGAATCAGAGCATCCTCATCGTCAAAGAGGAATTCGGCCAACGCTTTGGCCAGCTCCGTCTTACCAACACCCGAGCTGCCCAGGAAGATAAACGAGCCAATCGGGCGGCGCGGGTCGCTCAGGCCAGACCGACTGCGGCGAATCGCGTCGGACAAGGCCACAATTGCCCTATCCTGCCCCACGATGCGCTCGTGCAAACGCTCTTCCATTTGCAGCAGCTTCTCGGCTTCCGTTTCCATCATCTGCGTTATCGGAATGCCCGTCCACGAAGCCACCACCGCAGCAATATCTTCTTCGGTCACAATCTCATCCAGCTCGTTTTCCGACTGCCACTTTTCACGGGCAGCGGCAAACTCACCTTCCAAACGCAGCCGTTCAGCACGCACCGTGGCCGCCCGCTCATAATCTCGAACAGTGTGGGCCTCTTCTTCTTCGGCCGTCAGCTTGTCCACTTCAATCTTGAGCTCTTTCAGCTCCGTGGGTAGTGTGTGCAAAGCAACGCGCAGCTTGGCCGCCGCCTCATCCATCAAATCAATCGCCTTGTCCGGCAGGCGGCGATCCATCACATATCGCTGGGAGAGTTTTACAGCTGCCACCAGGGCATCATCGGCATAGGTAACTTTGTGGTGCTGTTCGTACTGGGTGCGCAAGCCACGCAGCATCTCAACCGTGTCCTCGGCGGATGGTTCATCCACAAACACGGGAGCAAAACGGCGCTCCAGGGCGCTGTCTTTTTCGATGTATTGGCGATACTCGTCCAGCGTGGTGGCACCCACACATTGCAGTTCGCCACGAGCCAGGGCCGGTTTAAGCATGTTGCTGGCGTCCATGGCGCCCTGCGCCGAGCCAGCGCCCACCACCGTATGCAGCTCATCAATGAAGAGAATAATTTCGCCCTGCGCCCGCTGGATTTCTTCCATCGACGCCTTCAAGCGCTCTTCAAATTCGCCCCGGAAGCGACTGCCAGCAATCATCGCGCCCAAATCGAGCGAGACGACCTTTTTGTTGAGCAGGTTTTCTGGTACGTCATTCTTGTTAATTTTCTGCGCCAGCCCTTCGACGATGGCGGTTTTACCCACACCTGCTTCACCGATGAGCACAGGGTTGTTCTTGGTGCGGCGGCTGAGCACCTGCACCACACGCAAAATCTCATTATCCCGGCCAATAACGGGGTCCAGCTTACCTTCGCGGGCCAGCTGGGTGAGATCACGGCTGTATTTGTCCAGAGTACGGTAGCGGCTTTCGGCCTGACGGTCGGTTACCCGAGCGCCGCCGCGCAGCTCTTCAATGCTGTTCAGCACGCGCTCACGAGTCACGCCAAACTCCTGCAAAATGCGGGCCGACGGCGTGTTACGCTCGCTTAAAATGGCCAAAAAGAGGTGTTCGGTCGAGATAAATTCGTCTTTCAGGCGATTGGCTTCCCCTTGGGCCAGTTCCAACACAGTACGGATGCGAGGCGTGTAGAAAATCTGCCCCACGCCGCCGCCATACACGGATACTTTGGGGCTGTTGCGCAGTTCTTCAGACAAGCGCTGCTCCATGGCAGCAACGTCTATTTTCAGTTGATCAAGCAGTTGGGGAACGGCTCCGTCATCTTGCCGCAAAAGTGCCAGGAAAAGGTGTTCGGTATCTACCTGAGTATGGCCATATTCCTGCGTAAGTTCATAGGCTCTGGCGGCTGCATCCTGGGCACGTTCCGTAAATCTGTCAAATCGCATGTTTATTTCCTTGTTTTTTAGTCAGCCACAGATTGTGCAAATATGGTTGTTATCTGCTTTTACGCACAATGCGGCAAATTACGGCCGTTACTTTACCCAAAAACAATTGGATTCACGTAAGAATCCAGGGCATTTATATTAACGGGTGCTAAAGAACCCTGATGCCATCCGTCTCATCATAGCCATCACCCCAGACCAGAATTTTGAAGGGCGTGACTTCGATAAGCCGCCAGGAGGTGCTGTCATCATAACGAAAGTCCCATTCGTACTTGTGGTAAAAGTAGTCGGCCAGCAGATCAACGGTGTGATGGTCGGCTACGTGGGCTTCTCCTTCGATGATGACAACGCTAAGGGGATCGGGTAGAGACAGGGTGACCGACTGGTTGCGGTACATGTTGGTGAATTTTTGGGTGTCGCTGCCAGTGGCAAAATAAATTTTTTCATCCAGCCAGACAAACCAGACGGGCACGAGGTGTGGACGGCCGTCATAACGCACCGTTGCCAACCAGATGGTCATCTCACGCCCCAAACGTCCTATAATTGCTCGCCAGCGTTCTGGATTTCGTCGTCTCACAGGGGAGATTATACGGAAAAAAGTAGTAATCGGTAAGCAGTAATCAGTGAACAGTATTCGGATTACTGATTACTGACCTACTGATAACTGATTACCGTGCCAAACGGCCGTTTCCACCCCAACAGCCACCAATCCCAACAGCCGCTCAATCTGCCGAGCGTATGGCTCTGCCAGGCCGGTGGTGATGAAGCGTACGCCGCCAGGCTGTTCAGCCTCGGTCAGCAACCCGTTTTGGCGCAGAACCACGCCCGTTTGGCGGGCAACGGCTGGCGCGGGATCAATGATGGAAACGGCCGTGCCCACAATCCCTTCGACCACCGGCAGCACAAATGGGTAATGGGTACAACCCAAAACCACCGTATCCACGCCGGCCACCAGCATGGGGCTGAGCGCTTGCTGCAAAATGTGATGCACCGCCGGGCTGTCCAATCGCCCTGCTTCAATTTCTGGCACCAGGCCAACGCATGGGTCCTCCCAAACCGAAACGCTCTTTGCGTATTTGTTGGTGAGACGTGCATACCGCTCGCTGGCAAAAGTACCGCCCGTGGCCAAAATGCCCACCTTGCCGCTTTGCGTTTGCTGCGCCGCAGGCTTCACGGCTGGCTCCATCCCCACAAACGGCAGGTCAAATTGCTCACGCAGCAGGCTCAATGCCGCCGCCGAAGCCGTGTTACAGGCAATCACAATCGCCTTCGCCTTTAGTTGTAGAAAAAATTGGGTGATCCCCTGGCTAAACTGGATAATTTCCTGGGCAGAACGAGAACCGTAGGGCACATGCCCCTGGTCCGCCAGGTAAACAAACTGCTCCGCAGGCAATTGCGCCTGCAAATGCCGCAAAACAGAAAGGCCGCCTACGCCAGAATCGAATACGCCAATGGGATATAGTTGTGTCACGCCTTTTATTTTAAGGGATGACAGTGGTCGGTATTCAGTAAACAGTAATCAGTAACTGAATACTGACTACTGACCTACTGATAACTGACGACTGGCTCAGAAGCTGCTTCTACCAAACCACGGAACAGACCCAGCATATGCGGCTCGGTGTGGATGAGGTTTTCCGGGTGCCACTGCACGCCAACGGCATAGGGATGATTGATTACTTCCACGCCTTCGATGAGGCCGTCGGGGGCAACGGCCGTTGCCCGCAAACTGTCTGCCAACCGCCGGATACCTTGATGATGCAGGCTGTTTACGGCCGTTTCCGTCCCCCCCAACTGCCGCGCCAATAAGGAATCTGGTTCGAGGGTGACAGTATGGGCCAGATAGGTACGCGGATGAGTATGCACATGTTCGTGATGCATCCCTTCGGGCATAAGCTGAGCCACATCTTCCCAAAGCGAACCGCCCAAAGCGACGTTTAGCACTTGCAAACCTCTGCAGATGGCCAGGAGGGGTTTTTGTTGCGCAACGGCCGTACGCGCCACCACAAACTCTACCCGATCCCGATCCGTGTCCACGCCACCAACCGTAGGATGCCCATCTCCTTGATAAACAGATGGCTCAATGTCCCCTCCGCCGGGCAACAAAATGCCGTCCATCTGCTGAACAATCGCTTGCAAATCTGCCTCTTTCAGCCCCAGCGGAATCATCACCGGCACGCCGCCAGCCGCTACAATCGCTTCCAGGTAAGAAGGCATCAGGCCAAAAATGTCGATAGGTGGGTTCTGGTCAGAAACTTTGTGGTAAGTGGTACAGCCAATTAACGGTTTGCGAGTCATTCCAATCATATGCTACTCCAAGGTAAAAATATTGTTGTTAGCAGATTATTACAGATGCCTGTCAATTCCAATGAAGCCAACAGGTAACAAAAAAGGGTGAAAGCGCGGACGCTTTCACCCAGTTCTTGGTGCCAGATAAATTATCTGGATTGGCGGCACCAGTTAAACCGGATAACGGAACAGGCCGTCCCCGGCTAAAAGTCTATCTTAGAAAACCCGCTTTTCCCGCAGGCGGGCAGATTTACCCGTGCGCTCACGCAAAAAGTACAGGTTAGCCTGACGCACAACCGCATGGCGATGTACATCAATCTTTTCGATGCGGGGGGAGTTCAGCAAGAAGGTACGCTCTACGCCGACACCGTTGGAGGCAATACGGCGAACCGTAAAGTTGCGGTTGTTCCCATCACGGCGCAGCCGAATGATGGTGCCACGTACAATTTGGGAACGCTCGTTACGTTCGCCTACATTAATACGCACATGCACTGTCACATCGTCCCCGACGAGCAGTTCTGGCAAATCTTCTTTCTTTTGATCAAATGCTTGTAATAGTAAATCAGACATAATCCCATCTCCAGCGGCAATTACCCGCGAAAAAATCATATTGTTAGCAGCGCTTGGGCTGTTGGCAAATTGTACAGCATAAAGATAGCCCGGCAAGCGGGCTAGAAGGAGAAATATAACACGTCAGCGGCTGTCAAGCAAGAAATTTCTGCCCTTTGGGGCAAAACGGTCAGTCAGATGGCGAAAGTGTAAACGAGATCAAAAAAAGCCCCAACATAAAGTTGGAGCTTCCTTTAATTTTCCTACAGTACGGCCGTATCTTAGGCAGCTTTTTTGAGTACGGGCAAGCCATTGCGGCTTTCGGATACCATGTACCCATCGGGAACTGCGTCCAAAGCGCCGTCTTTAATTTCTTTAGCGAAGAAGTAGATGGTTTGGGTACGGCCGTTTTTCAACGTTGTCTCTTTGCGATGAAGATAATAGGTGCGGTCTTTTGAGTTTGTAAAACTGTAAGCCATTTTTTCCTTCCTTATACAAAAATAATATTTCGAGGCTGCTCAGTTAAAAAGAGTTCAGCCTAAAGTAGATTTTTATGCCTCTGTAAATTTGCCACGAGAGGCAACGGCTGACCATGTTAGAACAAATTTGCGCACTTGGCAAGGGTTTGCCCCTTTAAAACGGCCGTTTTCCTCCTGTAATCATGAACAGTTAAGGCTGCTGTACCGCTTTGACGCCCCTTTTGTTGACTGCTATACTTCACCGTTGCCGTCAGATATTTGGCAAACTTTCAATCACCCACATAGGATTTCACTGCAAAGAGCACAACGGCTTGTCCCAGACAATGCCAAAGGAACGCAAAGAAATCAGACACAACTCTTTGCCATCCTTGCGTGCCTTGTGGTTCATAGGAATTTTTATGCGTTTATCACAAGCATTTGGCAAAACATTACGAGAAGCTCCGGCCGATGCCGAGATGATCAGCCATCAGCTGCTGATCCGGGCTAACTTTGTACGGCCGTTAGGCGCTGGCATCTACACCTACATGCCCTTTGGCTACCGCGTGCTGCGCAAAATCTGGGATATCCTGGCCCAAGAGATGGATGCCATCGGCGGGCAAGAAATGTGGATGCCCAACATTCATCCCGCTGCTGTGTGGCAGGCTACCGGTCGCTGGGACACCGTAGACGTGCTCATGAAAGTCAAAGCTGGTGGCGGGCGCGAATACGCCCTCTCCGCCACCCATGAAGAAGTGGTTGTTGATCTGGCTCTGCGCGAGATTGAAAGCTACCGTGACCTGCCCAAACTCGTCTACCACATCAGCAAAAAGTTCCGCGATGAACCCCGCGCCCGCGGCGGCCTGATGCGTATGCGGGAATTCATCATGAAGGACGCCTACAGCCTGGACACCGATGAAGCGACTTTGGATGAATTCTATCCAAAGATGCTCCAGGCGTATTACAACATTTTTGAGCGCGCTGGCACGCCCGCCGTAGCCATCAACGCCGACACGGGCGCGATGGGTGGCAAAACTTCACACGAATTCGTGGTGCCTCACGAAGATGGCGAAGACACCTATATCACCTCCGAAGATGGCAGCTACTCGGCCAACGTAGAAGCGGCCGAATTTATCCGCGAGGGTGAAAAGCCCGCCGAGTTGGCCGAGCTAGTCAAAGTGGAAACGCCCAACTGCAAAACCATCGCGCAAGTGGCCGAGTTCATCGGCGTGACCACCAGCCAGACGCTGAAAGCCGTCTTTTACTGGTGGTCACCTGCGGTAGGTCGAGAGGCAGACGGCCGTTTCATTTTTGGTCTGGTGCGCGGCGATTTGGATGTGAATGAAGTTAAGATGGCCAACGCCCTGGGTGGCGGCGTGCTGCGCCCCGCCACGGACGAAGAAATTGTGGCCGCAGGGGCAACGCCCGGCTACGCTTCCCCGATTGGTCTGAAAATCGCCCCCGATTTACAGTCACCCGGCGTGTACGTGCTGGCGGATCTGTCCATTGAGGCAGGCGGCAATTTTGTGGTGGGCGCCAACGACGAAGGCTACCACTTCACTGGGGCCAATTACCCGCGCGATCATGCTATCAGCAAAATGGCCGACATTGCCCAGGCAGATACGGGCCACAAAGCGCCGAACGGCAGTCGCCTGGTAGCTCGTCGCTGCATCGAAGCGGGACACTGTTTTAAGCTGGGCACACGCTACAGCAAAGCAACCAACGCCACTTATCTGGATGAAAACGGCAAGCCGCAGCTCATTTTCATGGGCTCTTACGGCATTGGCCTGGACCGACTGATGGCCACTGTGGTCGAACTGCATCATGACGACTACGGCATCATCTGGCCCGCCAGCGTGGCCCCCTACCAGATTCACCTGATGCACGTGGGCAAAGGCGACGACGTGCGCGAAGCAGCTGAGAAGCTGTACGCAAACTTTACTCGCGCTGGCTACGAAGTGCTTTACGACGACCGGGAACTAAGTGCTGGCGTCAAATTCAACGACGCAGACCTGATCGGTATCCCCTGGCGCGTCGCCGTAGGTGGGCGCGGCCTGAAAGAGGGCAAGGTTGAGGTCAAGCGCCGCAGCGAAAAAGACCGGATGGACGTGCCGCTGGCTGAGCTGATGGCGTTTTTGGCCGAGAAAATTTAGCGTCTAGCGATTAGAAATTTGAATTTGGAACGGCCGTTTCCTGAGTGGAAGCGGCCGTTTTTTTATTCCACCACAGGTTCCAGAGAGCCATCAGCTGCATCCATTTGCGACAACATCTGCTGTAACTGCTGCTGATAAAGCGCCAATGCTTCGCGCCCAGCTTCTGTCAGCTTGTAGCGCGTGTAGGGCAATTTGCCGCTAAACCCCTTTTCCACTGCCACATAACCTGCCTGCTCCAGCTTGATGGCATGGGCTGACAGATTGCCCTTGTTCAAACCCGTGGTGTTCAGCAAAAACTGAAAGTCGGCGCTTTGGCAGCTAGCCAGCGTAGCCAGAATCGCCAGGCGAGAGGGTTCATGCACCAAGCGATCCAGTTCGGCCAGCTGCGTGAAATCTGGCTCATTCGCTGGCATGGGGCAGCCTCATTATCTGGTAGAAAGCAAGCAAGCCGCTGACCAGTAAAACGCCAGCCCATACGAGCAGCGGCAGGGACGGATTGCCCAAAATCGGGGAAACGTTCATAAAATTGGTGGGACCTTGCAGGTAAACGGCCGTTGTCGTCAAAAATTCCACCAGCAGCGACAGAACCAAGCCCACACCAGCCACCCAGTAGTAACGAGGTAGGGTGTAGATTTTCCCCAGCACCACAAACAGGCTGGCGGGTGCCACAAGGCAGAAAGCGGTGGCCAAACGAGGGCCATCTTTTAGCCAGGCCAGCAAAAGCATGACTAAAAAACTGCTCAGCAGATAGAGCGCCACATAAGCAGCCGCAGTCCGGTTCTCGATGGGCAGCATAAAGTTAAAGCGCACATCCCCCAACCGTGGCGCCACAAATCGTCGCTTGAGCCAACTCACCAGCCGAAAAGTAAGATAAACGTAGCCGGCCCAAATAAGCAAAGTTGCCACCGCCCACGCGGCAATTTCTGTTTGTAGGGGGTTGATGGTTTCTTGCGTGGTGAACGGCCATGCCCAGGTCCAAGAGGGGAAGGCAACCGCACGAATGAGCGGGTAAAGCCAAACGGCCGTAATCGCTAAAAATCCAGCTGCGGCCAAATCCCACAGGCCATCGGACCACCAGGCACGCACTGTGCGCCGCACTTGTTTCGTTAATAGATCTGACTGAGAGGTTAAAGAAGTCATCACAAACTCCTTGTATATACTTGTTTGCAATACAAACAAGTATACAAATTCAACGCGGTGGATGTCAAGCCCTTTTGGCGGTTCAGCAGACAGGCAGACGGCCGTCTGCCACAGTTGGTATAATCTGCC
This sequence comes from Ardenticatenaceae bacterium, assembly GCA_020634565.1. GTDB lineage: Bacteria > Chloroflexota > Anaerolineae > Promineifilales > Promineifilaceae > Leptofilum. The sequence continues at coordinate 118,353 of JACKBN010000011.1, read as the reverse complement.
AAAATCATTCTGGAGTAACGCTATGTCCAAGCAAGTGCTGTCCATTTGTGGCTCGATGGACTTTATTGATGAGATGGAAACAATCGCCACTGAGCAAACTGCTGTTGGCTGGACGGTTTTCACGCCGCAGCGGGCCGAAGCGGACTTTCGCTGGGAGGATTTGAGTGCGGCGGAACGCATTCAGCAGAAAAAAGCGTACATTGATGCCCATCTGGAGAACATTCGGCAGTCAACGGCCGTTCTCATTGCCAACTACCGCAAAAACGGCATCGATGGCTACATTGGCGCCAACACGCTGATGGAAGCGGCGATGGCTTACACGCTGGGGGTGCCGGTCTACTTTTTGTTTCCCATTGGGGCACAGGGATGTCAGTTGGAAGCGGAGAGTATTGCCAGTGGGGTGTGGAACGGCCGTGTTAATCTAACTGCGCTCAATCAATAAACCTCGTCATGTGTGCCAATGTCTAGCAACACAATAACTTCTTCTTCACCTGATTCTATCGAAAATATGATTCGGCAATCGTAGCCACAAGAGCAAGCCCATAAACCATACAAATTGCCACTCAATTTGTGAGTGCTTAAGACTGAGGCAAAAACATCAATCTCCATTTCGATCAGGGTATTTTCAATTTGCTGTTGAAGTTTGGCGTTACGTTTGGTGAATTTGCGAAAGGCACGTTTGAATTTTGGCGTGAGGACAAGTTCTCTCATTCATCATCCTCGTCTAGACCAAGACGAAGTTCTCTGATTATTTGAACTGCGGATTGTGGCTTGTACTCACCTGCATTATAAGCAGCCAACGATTGTTGTGCATCTCTAGCAATCTCTTGTCGCCGACGCTCAATTTGGCGATGGCGCACAATGTCAATCAACATTTCTTGTTGTTCAGGAGGCAACTGCATTACCGTTTCTATAGCCTCATCCAAGCTGATTGTGTTCATAAATCACCTCATTCTCGCCATTTCAGTTTACTGAGCCAAAGTATAGCATATATTTTATTTTTTCTTCGCTCCTTCCAACCTTCGTGCCTTTGTATAGAATTCACAGCCAAAATCACTTATTTTTCCTGCTATAATATCCTCCACTTCTCACTAAAAATTGAACTGCACCTGGAGGTCAGAACATGTCAGCCAAACGACAACCGTGGCACGCAGTAGCAACCAATCTCGTAGACGTAGCGATGGGACGGCAGAGCGCCGATCTCGTCATCCAAAACGGCCGTTGGGTCAACGTTCACAGCGGCGAAATCATCCCCAACACAGATGTCGCGGTGAAAGACGGCCGTATCGCTTACGTCGGTCCAGATGCCAGCCACACCATCGGGGAAAACACGCAAATTATTGAGGGGAACGGCCGTTACCTCATCCCTGGCCTATGCGACGCCCACATGCACGTCGAAAGCGGCATGGTCACCGTCACCGAATTTGCCCGCGCCGTCATCCCCCACGGCACCACCAGCATGTTTATCGACCCCCACGAAATTGCCAACGTTCTCGGCCTGCCGGGCGTGAAATTGATGCACGATGAAGCCCAAACGCTGCCCATCAACATCTACGTGCAGATGCCCAGCTGCGTGCCCAGCGCCCCCGGCCTGGAAACGCCTGGTGCCTCCATCGGCCCCGCCGAGGTGGCGGAAGCGATGCAGTGGCCGGGCATCATCGGCCTGGGGGAGATGATGAACTTCCCCGGCGTCTTTATGAGCGATGACAAGATGCACGCCGAGATGGCGGAAACGATGAAGGCGGGCAAAGTCATTGGCGGACATTATGCGTCGTTGGATTTGGGACGGCCGTTTCACGGTTACGTTGCAGGTGGCCCCGCCGACGACCATGAAGGCACCCGCCGCGAAGACGCCATCGCCCGCGTGCGGCAGGGCATGAAAGCGATGCTGCGCCTCGGCTCCGCCTGGTACGATGTGGCCAGCCAGGTGAAAGCAATCACCGAGCAGGGGCTGGACAGCCGCAACTTCATTCTCTGCACCGACGACAGCCACTCCGGCACGCTGGTCCACGACGGCCACATGAACCGTGTCGTGCGCCACGCCATCGCCCAAGGCCTCAAGCCGATCACCGCCATCCAGATGGCCACGCTCAACACCGCCCAGCATTTTGGCGTGGAAAAAGATGTTGGCTCGATCACCCCCGGCCGTTATGCGGACATCGTCATCAGCAGCGATTTGGTGAACCTACCGATTGAGTTGGTGATTGCCAACGGAGAAGTTTTGGCCGAAAACGGCCGTCTCACCACCGATCTGCCCGCCTACAGCTACCCCGATTTCGCCAAAGGCACCGTCAAACTGGGCAAAGAACTCATTGCCGAATCATTCAACATCCACGCACCCGCGGGCAAAAAGACCGCCAAAGTGCGCACGATTGGCGTGGTAGAAAATCAGGCCCCCACCCGCGCCGAGGAGCGCGTGTTGCCCGTGGTAGATGGGCTGGTGCAGCTCGATACGCGTCTGGACGTGGCCCAAATCGCTCTAGTCGAGCGGCATCAAGCCACTGGTGGCGTGGTCAATAGCTTCGTCACCGGCTTTGGCTTCGATGCCCGCTGCGGCATCGCCACCACCGTGGCCCACGACAGCCACCACATGATTGTAGTGGGCACCAGCAAAAACAACATGGCCCTCGCCGCCAATCGCCTGGGCGAAGTGGGCGGTGGCGTGGTCGTTTTCAAAGACGATGAAGAAATTGCCCTGGTGGAACTACCCATCGCCGGGTTGATGTCTGACGAGCGGGCAGAGATTGTAGCGGCCAAAGCAGCCCGCATGGTGGCGGCGATGGCCGAGTGCGGCTGCACGCTCAACAACGCCTACATGCAGCTAAGCCTGCTGGCCCTCGTCGTCATCCCCGACCTGCGCATTTCCGATCTGGGTCTGGTGGATGTGAATAAATTTGAGATCGTGCCACTTTTTGTAAAATGATAAGAGGAGAAGCTGACTAAAAGGCATCATTTGGGGAAATGCCAATTTGGTTGGCCATAAATACATTAGCGCAGTCAATAGTTTTCAGGAGGGTTTAAATGGCGGATAAAATACACTGTGATCTACTAGAAATCTATGGGCCTGACTGGGAAAATATTCAACCAAGTCAGATTGATTGCCTTGTAAGAAATATTCATCAAATGGATGAGCTTTTAGGCACTGAACCCCAATTGTATGGATTTGTTGGAACGCAACGACAAGGGAATGTCATAGGTGGCTATTTTGCTATTCAATATGAAGAAGAAGAATGGCACTATGACAAAAAGAAAAAGCTGGATATTCGGCAAAGCACGCCTTTCGCAAGGTTGTTTTTTGTTGTCTTTGCCAATTCAGGGAAACTTCTTTTGCAAAACACGAAGTTCGTTAACAATCCAGCGCTCAACATGACTATTGCTTATGATCGTTTTCGCAAGGCCCTTGACTCAGTATTGGCTAAGTGTAGTATGCGTACGACTATTGATCTTTATAATGCGCCTAGTAAATATAGTAGCGCCGATTTTTTAGATGCGTTTAATAACAGTTCAAGAGTTGCAAAACTGCGCGTGACAAATTTAAACGAAGATCAAGTGCCACCCGATCTTGATTATTACAATCCTCAAAGAGAAAAAAATGCTATCATCCGTGAGAGTCATAAGCATGATTATTCTCACTTGAAAAAAGTTGATTTGGAAGCTGATTCAGACGGAGATTTGAAGAGAACTCACCTAGCAAAAGACTTGATTTATGCTAGTAGGCCTCAATCAATGACTTACAATATCGACCAAGAAGAGTACATTATGCGGCGCGAGGTTAAACACAAATTTGAGTTCTATGTAGATATGAATGCCAGAATATTGCCAGAGCAAGAGCTAGAAGTTGTGATCAACCGATTAAGAAAAGAGCAAGCAATATTCTTAGATACTCCAACTTCAACGCAAAGAAAAGATGGCCAAATGAGTTTGTTTGAAAGTCTGAAGTTGGAGGAAGAAGATTAAAGTGACATCTAGAGACTCAAATCAGATTCAAAGCATATGCCGAAAGCTACTCAATAATGAATACAATCCTATTGCTTTGCAGATAAGTTCAATAGACGAGTTCCAAAGATTTTATTCTACATTCGTTAACTTAACGAAAAGCATTCCAAATGTTTCATTCGTGAATTTGGAAACGATTGTTAAAGCCCAATTCTCAGATATTTCACCTCAGCATTTTGATATCTTGACGGATAAACCGCTTACAGAGAATGATTTTTCATTTGCGGAAAAGAAAGTTTGGTATGGAGCAGACAGCAATATCCAAGGTTTTGGTAGGTTTCTAACTACAGAATTCAAAGAAAATTGGCAGAAAATCACTCCCATCTTCTTCTTAAGTTTTATCCTTCTTTATCTTGCGAACTCAGATACTCTTTATGAAGTTATTGCAACGCTTTTGATTCAAAGCGGCACAGTCTTCTTGAGTGTTTTTTTGATTTTCACTGTTTCGCAAAGCCATATTTTGCAGCAGGACAGGTCGCTGTTTCAATCTGGAATTTTGCAAAAATACTATAGTGATGATCGTAATGTTATTTTGATGGGAATTTTGACAATTGCCCTAACTTTTTTTAGTCAAATGTTGATTGAAAACATATCTTTCATTACATCTTCGACCGCTACTGATTGGGTTTTAGTTCTTGGAAGATTATTGAAAAGCTTCTCTGCAAGTATTGTGATCTCAATTCTCTTCAATACATTTTTCATTGTTGCAAATTATTATCTTGACAGAACAAGAGATGTTCTGGAAAGAGATTTAGCCTCAGAATTGTTGCATGAAGATTATCAAAGATTTTCTAAAAGATCTTGAACTAAGATAAAGTCGAATCATATTTCGCTTTTTAAGTACCTAACCTTCCCCATCATACAACCGACACAATAAGCTCGATACCTTAAATTTAAAGTTGATCGATCTCGGATCGATTGGTTAGTAAGCTTTCTCCATCAATAACGCTTGTATTGTCTAAATAAGGAGAAAGCTGTGCTGAAGTTAAAATCCCTTGGATTCCCCCTAATTTTTAGCGCTATTTTGTTTGTTTCGCTGCTGGGTTGGTTACGGAACGGCCGTTCCACCCAAGCCGCCCCCCTGGCCACCACCTGGTATGTGAACGGTGCCACCGGCAGCGACGGCAATTCTTGCCAGTCGGCGGGTTCCGCCTGTGAAACGATTGCTGGCGCCATGGGCAAGGCCGGTATCGACGACATCATCGAGATTGCTGCCGGAACCTATCATGAAAATCTGACTGACGGCCTCATTGTGCAGGATTTGACGCTGAACGGGGCAGGCGTAGGCAGCACCATCATCGACGGCAGTGCCAGCGGGCGCGTGCTGGAAACTGCGGGCAACGTCACCATCACCGGCGTGACCATCCAGAATGGCAGCTTCAATCCTGTGGACATCTTTGGCGGCGCAGGCATCGCCAATTACGGCGTCTTGTGGCTAGAAGATAGTCTGATCACCGGTAACAGCACGACATCTGGCGGCGGTGGCATTTTTAACAACCATCAGCTCACGCTGGTTAATTCTGAAGTTTCGGGCAATACCGCAGGCAGCATTGGCGGCGGCATTGTGAACTACGTGAATGACACAATCACCATCACCAACAGTCTGATTGCCAACAATGATGGCAACCAGGGTGGCGGACTGTACTCCATCGGCAAAGTAATCATGGCCGACAGCACCGTTCAGGGCAACACGGCCGAAGTAACCGGCGGTGGCATCATCCTTTGGGGCGGTACTGCCGTTATCGACAGCACAACGATCTACCAAAACGAAGCGGTGCAGTACGGCGCTGGTTTGTTAAACAATGGCGGCGTCTTTACCATGACCAACAGCACCGTCAGCGATAACAGCGCCCCCGATTACGTAGGCGTCGCCAACATTGGCGCATCTGTCGAGGCCACTATCCTGAACAGCACCATTGCCTACAACAAAGTGACCGACGCCGGCACCCGCTACGGTGGCGTGGCGAATCTCAGCGGCGGCACGCTCACCATCCAGAACAGCATCGTCGCCCAAAATGACCAACGGCAGTGCCTATCTAACGATAATTGGACCTCGGCAGGCAACAACCTGAGCAGCGACACGCGCTGTGCCTTCACCGCCACAGGCGATCTCCAACTAACCGATCCGTTGCTGGCGCCATTGGGCGATTACGGCGGGCCAACGCTTACCCACGCGCTCAGTCCCAGCAGCCCAGCGATTGACGCGGGCAGCAACACGGCCTGTCCCAGCACCGATCAGCGCGGCATCACCCGCCCGGTAGACGGCGACAATAATGCAACGGCCGTTTGTGATATGGGCGCGTTTGAAGCCCGAAACCAGCTGACGATTGCAGACATCTCTGTAAACGAGGGTGACAGCGGCACAACAGACGCCGTGTTCACCGTGACGCTCGCCCCGGCCAGCAGCCAAACGGTGACGGTGGATTATGCGACGATGGCCGGAACGGCCGTTGCCAATAACGACTACACCACCACCAACGGCCAGCTCACATTTAATCCCGGCGAGACGACCCAAACCATCATCGTTCCCATCAACGGCGACACCAATGACGAGTCAGACGAAACGTTTACCGTTAGCCTGAGCAGCGCCAGCAACGCCGACATCATCGACGGCGAGGCAACCGGCACCATCGTGGATGACGACGGCCTGAGCAGCCTGACCATCTCAGACCAGGCCGTTGATGAAGGCGACAACGGCACCACGATTGCCAGCTTTACCGTCACGCTATCCCCAGCCGCAGACAGCACCATCACGGTGGATTACGCCACGGCCAACGGCACTGCCAGCGCAGGCAGCGATTACATCGCGAACAGTGGGCAGCTCACCTTCAACCCTGGTCAAACCAGCCAAACCATCGAAATCACCGTCAACGGCGACAACACGGATGAAGGCGCGAGCGAGAATTTTGTGGTGAATCTGAGCAACGCTTCCGGGGCCAACCTTGCCGACAGCCAGGCAACAGGCACGATTACGGATGATGAAACGGCCGTTATCTCGCTCAGCTATGGGCCAGAGGTAACAGAAGGGGATAGTGGCACGAAGACGGCCGTCTTCACCGTCAACCTCACCAATCCCGCCAGCTTCCCCATCACCGTGGATTACGCCACCGAAGATGGCTTTGGTGATGCTGGTGCCGACGCAGGCAGCGATTATGAAGCCACCTCAGGTACGCTCACCTTTAATCCGGGCATAGCGTCACTGCCGATCAACGTCACCATTTTCGGCGATGGCATAAACGAGCCAGATGAGCGGTTTGTCATGCGCATCAGCAACGGCAATCCAGCCCCCATGCTGGCCACCGTTGCCTACGGCGACATTCTCAACGATGACGACATGAAAGTGTACCTCCCCCTGATCGTGCGTTAGTTTATTTAATGGGACACTGATTTTCACAGATTCACACGGATTTGAGGCAAAAATCTGTGTGAATCCGTGTTTATCAGCGTCCCATTTTTTACCCAGCCTCCGAACTCGGTATAATCTCCGCACGAAATCAAAAATTACCCAGCGGAGAAGCGCGTGACAAATCAAACCTCTTTTGACAACAAAAAATTAGTGGCAGAAAAAGTGGCCCAGGCCACCGAAATTCTCAACGAGCTAGACGTGGATCTGTGGCTCACCTTTGTGCGAGAAACCACCCTCTCGCCCGATCCAGCCCTGGAACTCATCGCCGATGTGGATGTGACCTGGCGCTCCGCCTTCATCCTCTGCCGGGATGGGGCGCATGTGTGCATCATCGGCCGTTTTGACCGGGAAAATGTGGAGCAGCTTGGCGTCTACCCGCAAATCATCGGCTACGATCAGGGCATCGCCGAGCCGCTGCGCACCGTCCTGGCCGAGAAAAATCCACGCACGATCGCTATCAACTACTCAGAAAACGACGTGGCTGCCGATGGTTTAAGCCACGGCCTGTTCCTGAATCTACAAGCAATGTTAGCGGACACACCTTTTGCCGATCGGTTCATCTCGGCAGAAAAGATTATTGCAGCACTGCGCGGGCGTAAAAGTCCAGAAGAGATTGAGCGGGTGAGAACGGCCGTCCTCACCACCGAAACCCTTTTCGACGAGGTAGAACAGTTTGCCAAACCGGGCATGACCCAGCGCCAGATTGCCGATTTTGTCCGCGGCCGTATCGACGCGATGGGGTTGGGCTACGCCTGGCCGAAGCCATTTAATCCAATTGTGACCTGTGGCCCAGATTCGGCCGTGGGGCACGCCGCCGCTGGGGATGTGGTGCTGCAAAAAGGGCATACCCTCCACCTCGATTTGGGCGTCAAGCAAAATGATTACTGCTCCGACATCCAGCGCATGTGGTACGTGCTCGACGACGGCGAAACCGAAGCGCCGCCAGAGGTGCAACACGCCTTCGAGGTCGTGCACGGGGCCATCAAGGCAGGCGAAGCGCAGCTCACCCCCGGCACTCCCGGCTGGCAGGTAGACGAAGCCGCCCGCGACTTCATCGTGGACAATGGCTTCCCGGAATACATGCACGCCTTTGGCCACCTGCTCGGCCGCGTGGCCCACGACGGCGCCACGGTACTGGGGCCGCGCTGGGAGCGGTACACAGGCATCTGCGAACTGCCAGTAGAGGTGGGCAACATCTTCACGCTAGAACTTCACGTCGTTGTGCCCAATCGCGGCATCATGAGCCTGGAAGAGGACGTCCTGGTCACCGAATCCGGCGTCGAATACCTCAGCAACGCCCAAACCGCGCTGCGCTACATCAAAAGCTAGAGCAGGCTATGGGGCACACGCTTGTCATTTTGGTCAAAGAGAAAACTTTCTGTTTTGGGTTACGTTGTTATATTATGTAGGGGGATTCTTCAGATCTGTAAAAACCTTATTAACAACCAATCCAGGAGGGAAAAATGTGTTTGTTAATTGTTGAAATTTTGATGCTCATCGCAGGTTTAGGGGCAATCTTTACGGGGAAGCTACCAGAATCTTTATTCAAGCTGCTATTTGGCAAAGGGGAATACCATACCGACCCACAAAGTGCTCGCTTGTTTGGGCTACTTTTGGCTTCGCCACTTCCATTGGCTTTTGGCATTGGCCTTTTGCTGGGGATATTTTTTGGCCCTGATGGCGCACTGTACGCGACTTTGTTCGAATATGTCATTTTGGTCACAGTGTGCATTGTCTCTATTATCGTCGCCCGGAAAATCAAAAACAAGCCATCGGCAAGCCAATCTTCAGCGTTTGAGCAGGAAATTTTATGAGGACTGCTAAAATTTTGCTGGTTGCAGCTATTGCCATTTTTTATGCTGCGGCCTACGCAGCCGCCAAGCCTGGCACCAGTTTTTCAAACTTCGTGGTTTGTGGGGCAATCTTGCTTGTCTTTGCTTTGCCGGTGCTTAATTTCTTGAAGGTGGGGAAAATCATAAAAGACGCATTTGGCAAGAATGAGTAGAGAGTATAACTAAAACGCCAGGAGGTAGAACACGGCCGTTTCCCACCCCACAATCTGCTCCTCCAACTGTCTTTTATACAGGGTACGTACTTTTTCGATCTCTTTCTCGCTTAAACCAGCTTCGCGCAGGCGACGACCGTATGTGCCTTCCCCATCTTCGCCAAACCATCGCGCGATGTGACCCTTGGTGAGCCGCCGCTGCCCTTTTTCGCGGTCGAGCTGCTGGCTGGCGATGGTGAATCCCGCTGCTTCCAGCCCGGCCTGCACATCGGCGACGTCCCAGTTCACCAGCGGATCGCTTTCATCGGCGTAAATCGTTTCCTCAGCTTGCTCAACCTTTTTGGCCAGTGCCTTCGTCTCGCCAGACCAATCGACCAGTTGGTACAGTCGTTGGCCTTGTTTGGGAATGGTTTGCACGAGGCAGAAACGGCCGTCTTCCATCAACCTCTGCTTAAGCGGAGCAAACAACTCTGTAATTGGGTAATTTAGTAATTGGGTAATTGGGTTGCGGGCGAGGATGCGGTCAAAATGCAAATCGTCTTCGCCGCGCAGGGTGAGCAGGGTGTCTAACTCAGTCACATCGCCAATGAGGATGAACGGCCGTTCCAACTCAGGCAGTCGTTCCGCTTGTTGGCGCAGCGCTTCGCCGTCGGTGGTGGCTGCGGCCAACGCATAGACGCCGCCTTCAGGGGCGCGGCGCACCGCTTCCCAGGTGAGCAGGCCGCTGCCCGCGTTCACGTCCAGCACCAGATGATGCCGCTGGACTGCCGCCAGTTCAAACAGTCGCGCCCGCTGCTGCCCCAGCGATTGTCCCGCCTGCGAAATCGTGCGCTGCAACCACGCCTCTTTGCCCTTATTCTTGGGGCTGGTCGTATAAATCTCCCCAATCTCCAATCTCTGGTCTCCACTCTCCAACATCGCCGCCAGCTGGGCTTCTCTTTTCCGCGCCACCTCGTCCCGAATGTTTCGCTCGTACCCCTGGTCGCTCGGCTCGTAGAACATCTTGCCTTGCAGCGCGTCGGGCAAATATTGCTGCGCCACCCAATGGTCGCGGTAGGCGTGTGGGTAGAGGTACCCTTCGCCGTGGCCAAAGCCTTCTTTGTCCCGATTGCCGTCCTTGAGATGGTTGGGCACGTCCGCTTCTTGCTCTTTTTCCACGCTGGCGAGCGCATCAAAGAAGGCGAAGGCAGAGTTGGATTTGGGTGCGGTGGCCAGATAAATGCACGCTTGCGCCAGCGGGAAGCGGCCTTCGGGCATGCCGATGCGCTCGAACGCTTCCCAGCAGCTCGTTACCACGCTGATCGCCTGCGGGTCGGCCAGCCCCACATCTTCTCCGGCAAAAATGGTCATGCGGCGGAAGATGAAGCGCGGATCTTCGCCCGCGTACACCATTTTGGCCATCCAGTAGAGCGCCGCGTCGGGGTCGGAGCCGCGCAAACTTTTGATGAAGGCAGAGATGGTGTCGTAATGGACGTCACCTTCTTTGTCATACAAAACAGCGCGGCGCTGGATCGATTCTTCGGCAACTTCGAGGGTGATGTGGATACGGCCGTCTGCCCCCTTTTCCGTCGTCTCCACCGCCAACTCCAGCGCATTCAGCACACCCCGTGCGTCGCCGTTGGCCACATCCACTAAATGGTCCAGCGCTTCTGGCTCGATGGTGACGTTCAGACTGCCGTAGCCCCGCTCCGGGTCAGCGAGCGCTTGCCGGGCAATCTCCCGCAAATCATCCTCGGTGAGCGGGCGCAGCTGAAAAATGCGGCTGCGGCTCACCAGCGCTTTGTTCACCTCAAAGTATGGATTCTCAGTGGTAGCCCCAATCAAAATGATGGTGCCATTTTCCACGTGAGGCAGCAACGCATCCTGCTGCGCTTTGTTCCAGCGGTGCACCTCATCCACAAACAGCGTGGTGCGCTGCCCGTACAAATTGCGCCGCTCCTGCGCCGTGGCAATCGCCTCGCGAATCTCCTTCACCCCGGCCAAAACCGCATTTATCGTAATGAAATGGCTCTCGGTGCTGTTGGCGATGACCATCGCCAGGGTGGTTTTGCCGGTGCCGGGCGGCCCGTAAAAAATGAGCGAGGAGAGCTGGTCTGCCTGGATGGCGCGGCGCAGCAGCCGCCCTGGCCCCATGATGTGCGTTTGGCCCACGTATTCGTCTAGCGTGCGCGGGCGCATCCGGTTGGCCAGCGGAGACTCTTTTTCAATTTGGGATTTACGGCCGTGTGCAAACAGATCCATGCCTGCATTGTAGCCAGAACAGGGGATGGCGGGCAACTCATCTGAGGCAATTGCTACGATTTTTAACGCAAAGGCGCGAAGATACAAAAGAGGCGAAGAAGAAGGGAAGAAATCTTGGCCTCTTTCATCTTTTGAGTTTTTCAAAAGTTTGTATTATTCGCCAATGGGACGCGGATAAATTGTTTGCTTTCCGCGCTCGTCCGCGCCCACTTTTGTGAAAGGGTTAAACTCTATTGAAAAAAGATTGCTGATTGACAAACGGCCGTTCCCCTGCTACTCTTTTCTTTCAGACCGAACGGTCTCCGAGAGGATTTTATGCGCAAAGGTGAGCAAACCAAAGAGTACATCCTGCAAAAAGCGGCCCAACTGTTTAACCAACGCGGCTATCATGGCGCGTCCATGTCTGACGTTATGGCGGTGACTGGCATGGAGAAGGGCGGCATCTACAACCATTTCAAAAGCAAAGATGATTTGGCGGTGCAGGCGTACGAATACTCAGTTGATTTGATGCGCCAGGCGTTTGCCGAGGCGATCAAGGGCAAATACCATGCCGTGGATCGCTTGCAGGCGATTGTGGGCGTTTTTCAAAAAATCCCCAGTGGTTCTCCTATCGATGGGGGTCTGCCCGGTGGTGAATACGGCCGTTCACACCAGCCATACCCATCCCCAACTGCACGCCGCCACCCAGGAAACGATGCTCGAATGGCAAGATTTTATCCGGCGCATTGTGCAATTAGGCATCGACCGCCAGCAGCTCAAGCCAGACACAAACGTGGAAACCGTCACCACGCTGCTCATTTCTACGCTGGAAGGGGCGATTATGCTGACGCAGCTGTACCAGGATGACAGCTACATGGAGCGGGCCACGACGCATCTGGCTGACTACCTGCAAAGCTTGACTTTGGCAGAAAGCTAAATTTTTTTTGCGACAAAAACAGACCGAACGGTCTCAAAAAGGAGCGTTTTTATGATTCTCAACAGTTCATTACCCAAGGTTTTGGAAAGTACGGCCGTTGTCCGTTTTCAGGATTGCGACCCATTTGGCCATCTAAACAATGCCCGCTATGTGGATTACTTTATGAATGCCCGCACCGACCAATTGCAGGCGCATTACGATTTCAATATTTTTGCTGTGGGGCAGGAGATTGGCAGCAACTGGGTGGTTAGCAAAACAGAAATCGTATTTTTATTGCCCGCCTTGCTCATGGAAACGGTGCGCATTCAAACGCGACTGATTCTGGCAACGTCACGCAAACTGGTAATAGAAGGCATCATGTTCGATGAAGGTGGGCAGCAAATAAAGGCGGTTGCCTGGGTGGAATTTACGTTTGTGAGTCTGGCAAACGGCCGTCCCGCCAGCCACACCGAAGAACTGATGCAGCTATTTACGGCCGTACAGGTTCATGACATTTACGGAACAACCACTTTTGATGAACGTGTAAACCAACTACGCCAGGCCCAGCGCCAAAAGCGCCGCGAAAAGGCCCAAGCAGCCAATGCCTACGCTTAGGTTCGTTTAGACAAGATTGGTCTAATTTTAAAAAACGGATCGATCTGCATGCAAAATTGGAGGAAAAACCGTATGAATTGGTTCGCGATAAACCCGAATCTGGAACGCTATTTAGCAGATTTAGGAACATGGGCGAATGCCGGGCAGGCTATTTCGCCCACAGCTTCATCGCTCATTTTCCGTTCAGTCCAGATAGATGATGTTGATCTGATTATAGAGATGCACAAACGGTCGTCTGAAAGAACGATTTTCAGCCGCTATCACAGCCCACGCATGCCTACCCGGCAAGAGATCACCCAAATTTGCCAGCTTGAGGGGAAAAACGGCCGTGCCGTTGTGGCGGCCATTGCAGGGAAAAAACCCCGAGTCGTCGGGATGGCTTACTATATCAACGTTGATGTCGAAACAGCCGAAGTGGCGCTGCTGGTCGAAGATAGCTTTCAGGGGCAAGGGGTGGGCAAACGGCTGCTGGGTTGGTTAACGGAACTGGCGCTGGCTCAAGGGATTGTCTTCTTTGAGGCGTTTGTGCTGCCAACAAACAAGCCAGCACTGCATCTTTTGCAGCAAATGGGGCGCGTGGTGCAAAACAAACTGGTCTATGGCGCACGTGAACTACAGATTGAATTAACGGCCGTAACATCACAAAACGTCAGGCGAGAATAGTCGCTCATCAAAGGGTTTACGTCGGCGAGGGATCACTTTGATTGTCTGGGTCCAGAATGGGGCCAAGCGTTTCGCGCAGCCACTGGCGTGCCCGATGTAAACGGACTTTGGCCGCACTGGGAGAAATATCGAGGGTATCGGCCGTTTCTGCGGTGCTCATCCCCTCCAACTCCCGCAAGGTGAAAACAAGCTGTAGCGTTTCTGGCATAGAGGCAATGGCCTGTCGCAGCTCCAATTGCACCTCTTCACTATCGTACGTTTCTTCGGGCAGGCAGCACCAATCAAAAAGCTGGCGCGGAATGTAGCCGGGCGTTTCGTCAAGAGTTTCTTCGACGGAGACGGTGTTCGTTTTGGGACGACGCAGGCGCATCATGGCGGTGTTGTAGGCAATACGATACAGCCAGGTGCTCAGGCTGGAGCGGGCCTCAAAATTGTCGATGGCCCGGAAGGCGTTGAGGAAGGATTCTTGCAGCGCATCTTCGGCATCTTGCTCGTTGCCCAGCAGGCGCACCAATAAACGGTTCAGCGCAGGGCTATGAATGGCTATGCACTCATCACAAGCAGATTTATCGCCAGCCTGAATGCGGGCAATCAGTTCAGCTTCATCAACATCTAAGGGATCAACGGCCGTTTCCGAATCAAATTCTGTCATACTTGCCACTCTATCCTGAGGCAGCAAAAAAGGCAACCTGTTTAGGTTGCCTTTTTCACATTTTTTCGCTTTTTTTAGGCTCGTCCCAGAGGTGGCGGTGACAAAGGAGAAAAATTAGGCAGCACTCAGCTCGGAAGCGATGTTTGCCTGAATTTCAAATTGGGGTGGGTTCTCAAAATGTTTCTTGACAGCACATTGATCAGCGGCGCGAATAACGGCCGTTTTGTATTTTTCCGGGAAGCCAGGCGGCAGCTGAATATCCAGCTTGACTTTGCTAACCATGCCCGTCATCCGGTTTACTTCCAGACTTTGCACCAGGCGCACGCCTTCGGCGTTGATGCCGCGCTGCTGACAGAAGCCCAGCACGTAAATGCCCGCGCAGGTGCCAATAGAGGCTAAAAAGGTGGCAAATGGCGTCGGGGCGGAAGCCATGCCGTTGTAAGAAGGTTGGTCGGTCGGAACGGTGAACGGGCCAAAGTGCGCATCTACGCGGGCCCCACCGGGGAAGTCGATAATCATTTCCATTGTGAATGTCTCCGTAAAAAGTAAATTTTGGCCACAGAGGACACAGAGATTTTTGAGGTTTGGTCACTGTGGCTTTTTAATTGGGGTGAAAACGGCCGTTTCCACCCACACTTTTTGTTTAGATGCACTCACTTGGCAATGGTTACAGACAATTTACCGCAAAGAACGCCAAGAGCGCAGAGTCTTTTATTTTTCTTTGCGTTTTTTGCGTTTTTTGCGGTGAAATCTATTCGTGGATATCCAACGGCACCTCGTTGCGTAGGCCCGTGTGCAGGGCAAAGGCGTTTTTCACGGCGGCCACCAGCGCGGCCTCGATCCAGCGGCGGTGACGACGGTCGCAGGCGTCGTTGGCAAACCAGATGCGGTTGACGGGCCGAACGATATTGTCATAGAAACGGCCGCTCATCTCATGCGGGCGGAACAGGGGGCCAATGCCCCCAGCATACTGATCCAGCGACCAATCGTGCGAGATGCCAAATTCAAACGTGTTGCGCGCTTCCGGGTGGATTTTGCACAAATCTTGCAGCGCCTGGGCAATGCGCTCCTGCTCGCTCAACATGCTGTACGCCATGCTGTCTTGCCCCCAGGCGTACGAGGCGATGATCACCCCTTTGTTGTAGGCCGGATCTTGCCCGGCAGGCGTGTACACCACGTTGCGAATCGCCAAATCGGTGACGGTAACGCCGTGGGAGATGTTGTACTTGGTTTCCCACCAGCGCTCGCTGAACTGCATAAAGATTTTGTGGGCACGGCCGTAATACACATTGCGGATGGTGTACCATTTGTTCACGTCCAGCCCGCCAATTTCCATGTGGCGCAGCAAGTTAAACGGCACCGTTAGAATGCACTCATCGCCGCTGACGGTCTGGCTGTAGCCCGCCGGATCTTTAAATGTGACCGTCACACCCTCTTCCGACTGCTGAATCTCCTGCACGATGGCTCCCAGGCGGATGGAAGATTGCAGGTGAGGCACAAAGGCGTTGGGCAAGGCATCGGCCCCATCTTCGATGAAAACCAGATCGCCAAAAACATTTTCATAGTAATGGGAAAACCACTCCATTAGCGAAAAGTGGAAGCGCCCTTCCAGATTGAGCAGCGGGCCAATCATGGACAGGGCGGCGTCGCTCAGGTTGCTTTCACGCAGGTAATCGATCAGCGAATAGCTGTCGTAATGGGCAATGAGATAGTTCCAGCCATCGGGCTCGTTTATTTTGTCGATGAGGGGCTGCATGGCCTGCTTGAGCAGTTCATCGGGCAGCTTGCCTTTTTCGTGGGCCGGCAGGTTGTAATCGACCATATCAGGGTGGAACTGGCTGCGCCGCAAGCCGGTGCCGTTGACGTAGATGAAGGTGTCTTCGTCGAACATGGGAAACGGCCGTGTGGCTAACTTAAACCGCTCGTGGATGAGGTGCTGGGCCAGCTTGTGCTGCTTGGGGAAGCGCATTGCGCCAAATTCACCATACATCTTGCCCGGAAATCCATGATACGTGTAAACGCGCCCGCCCAGCCTGTTTTGCGCTTCTAAAATCGTGACCGTGTGGCCCGCTTCTTGCAGCAGCAAAGCGGCCGTTAGTCCCGCCATGCCAGCCCCAATGACAATGATATGGCGCGGTGCGGCGCTGCTGCTGGGCAGGCCATCTTTCAGGATTTTCAGACAATCAATGGTTTGCATAGAGATTTCCTTTTGTTGTTGTTGGGTTGTTATCGGCCGTAGAGAGCACAAAAAACTTAGAGGGGATGCGCTCGGCCCGGTGTTCCTGCGCAGAATAGCACAGCCGTTTAGAAGGTGTCAATCAGTGAGCGGTTATCGGTCAGCGGTCGTCGGTAAGCGGGGAGAAGAATTTGACGCGAAGGTGGAAAGGGGTGAAAGAGGCAAAGGCTGGGGTTAAATTCAGCCTTTGCCTCTTTTTAATCTTTGTGTCTTGGCGTTAAAAACTGCTTATGAGATCCACATTTCTGTTACTTCGCCGCTCCAGCCATCGGCCGTGCGCGTGTAGTTGATGGTGAAGCCACCACCGCTCAGATAAATCATGTCGGAATCTGCGCCTACAGCCCAGCCGCTACCTAGAGAAACGTTAACTTCGTCATTTGATGGCGCCGAAAATCCCTGGAACCGCAGATAGGGAAAGTCGCCTTCAGCGTCTGCTTTGGCCTGAATTTCTTCGGGCGTCATCGTGACCAGATTGACGCCTTCTAATTCTGGCAGCAAGGTTGAGTCGATGTTTTCGGTGGACAGCACAATTTCTGGCTGATCGGCCAGCAACGCGTAGTCAGGGATTTCCTGGTCAACGAGTGCGCGCTCCAGCGTCAGGCGCAGCAGTTCCGCCACATCCTCATTCGGCAAATCCAGCTCAGCAGTCGGTTCATCATCTGTGCCGGGCAGCGGTTCAACAGCATTGTCCATCTGCAAGGTGAAGGTATCGGTCACGCCGTTCACGTTTACCGTATAGGTACCTGCGGGCAAACCCAAAACATCTAGCGCCACGTTTTCTTCAAAATCGACGATTTGCTGGGTGCATATGGCATCCGCCGGACGCTCAGCGAGAGCCGTCACAACGAAGGTATTGTCTTCGCGATTGGTGCTAATCTCACCTAGCGAGGTGCAGCCGTCTTCCAGATAGCCTGTTACGTTTACGCTTACCTGCACCGGAAAAGATTCCATGATAAAGATGCTGATGGCCTCAACGTTGGCTTCGCTTTCCACCATCTTTTCTGGGGCTGGGTCCTCATCTGGCGTTGGCGTGGCCGGGTCATCGGAGCTAACGGGGGCATCCAGATCGGGTGTTTCCGTAGCGGGGTTGTCTGAAGCGGCTGGTTCACCGCCAGCAGGGCTGCAGGCAGCCAATCCAAGGAAAAGCGCAACAAACAGCAAGGGTAAAATTGTTTTTAGTTTCATGAATGAAACCTCCTTTTTGGTTTACAAAATAAAAGGCCGAGGTTGTCTCGACCTTCATCCGTATAACGCCAAAGGGGGCGATTTTGTTCCCGCGAGGGTGAGATTGGACCATTTTTAGGTGATTTTTGCTGCGATTTTTTGGTAGGGAAAATGGGCCAATCTGGGAGGTGTTAGAGGTTATAGCTGGCGAGGTAGGCTTGCCGTACGGCCGTATCTTCAATTTCCAAACTTTGCTGGTGCAGGTAGGTACGGGCTTTGGCGCGCATGGCGTCGGCTTCGGCGGTTTCCCCGGCAGCGGCCAACACATCGGCGCAAATGAGGAGAGTAACGGCCGTATCCTCCAACCCGTCCAAGCTATGTGCCAGATGAGCCAATACAGGCGCCAACCGCTGGTGGGCCAGGGCAGCGTTGCCCTGCACCAGCGCCGACTGAGCCAAAAACGCCGTCACTTCCATCTGGCGGTGGGGCAACTGTTGGGCGGCCCAAATGTTGTGGGCAGCTTGTAAGGCTTCTTCGGCAGCGACGGCATCCCCCAGCGCCAGACTGGCCAGCCCCGCCTGTTCCAACGCCTCGGCAATGCCCTGCTGCCGGTCGATGGCCTGGGCGATGATGAGGGAAGATTCGGCCGTTTTCAACGCCTCCGCAAACGCACCCACCTGCCGCTGCTGCCAGGCCAAATTCACCAGAAATTTGGACTCCTGCGGGCGCTGCTCGCGTTGGCGAGCCAGGGCCAATCCTTCGGTTAGCGCGGCGTGCGCCTCAGCGCTGTTGCGCTGCGCCAAATAGAGCACCCCCAGGTTAATGAGCGACTGCGAGATGCCGTCCTCGTCCCCCAGCTCGCGGCGCAGAGCCAGCGCCTGAGCGTGCAGCGTCTGCGCCTTGCGCCACTGCCCCGTGTTCAGAGCCACCACGCCCAGATTGTTAAGCAGCTGCGCCTCGCGCACCCGATTCTCAGTGGCGCGGGCCTGGGCCAGCCCCAGCTCGTAATACGAAAACGCTTCGGCATATTGCCCCCGCTCCACCGCGATGACGCCCAAATTTTGGTAGACGCTCATCAGGCGGGCCGGTTCGTCCAGCGTTTCGTACAGCTGGCGGGCGTGCTGCACCTGCTGAAAAGCGACATCGTAGCGGGCATGGTAGTAGTTGACGGCGCTAAGGCTGAGGTAAGCGGCAGCCCGCCAATGCGGATCGCTGTGCTGCTCAATCTGGCTACCGATAGCGTCGGCGATTTGGTAGGTTTGCTCGGGTTTGCCCTGGCGCAAAAAGTTGCGCAGCGAGGCAACCTGTCCGTTGAGCGCAACTTCCGGCAGCCCAAGCTGGGTGGCCCAGATGATGCCCTGCCGGAACTGCTGTTGGGCCGTTTCGTGGTCGCTGTGCCATTCAGCGATGCGCCCCAGGCAGATGGTGAGCCGCGCTTGGGCCGCCAGATCCTCGCCGACCTGGCTGAGGGCGTGGCGTACCTGCTGCTCCGCCTGTTCAACGCGACCCCGGTCCAGCCAGTGGCGAATGACGGCAAAGAGCAGCCGCGCCCGCTGGGCAACATACTTTTGCGCTTTGGCCTGCTCCAGCGCGGCCAGAATAATCGGTTCTTCAGCGTCTAGCAGGCTGTAGTTGTGGCTGTTGTGCTCGCACAAATCGGTGATGAAGGTGAGCAGCGGTGCGGTGGCGGTGGGCGGTGGCGGCGGGGGCAAGATCGGTTCTGGCGGCGGGACGATTCCTGGGCTTGTTGAAGCAGTCGCGCCTTCAACAGCCTCAGGCAGTTCGGCCAAGACGTGCTGCAAATGGGCGCCAATCTGCCGGATGCCCTGATTGAGTTCGCGGTAAAAGGTGCGGCTGGAGACGCTGAGTTCGACCATGATCCAGTCGGGCAAACGGCCCAGGCAGTAGCGGCGGGTGATGATGAGAAACGGCCGCCAGGCGCGGTTGTGGGGCTGCGGTTCGCCGTCGTCGGGGCGCAGGGTTTGGATGGCGTCGTTGAGGCGGGTTTTAAGCGCCAGCCCCCGGCCAATGTCGGTGGGAGACGTGGAGTGGGACGCTGTTAACCGCTCGGCCAGCGGGTGCTGCCCCAGTTGGTGGGGCGCATCCCACAGCTTGAGCAGCTGGCGCACGGCCGTTTTGTTGATTTTGGGTGGAGCTGGTGCCATCTGCCAAGTGTAGTTGTTGGGGAAAAAATGGCAAAAATGTGGCAAAAAACGGCCGTTCCCTACCGTATCATCATAAAAGTTTGGCAATGATTGGCTTAATTTGGAGGTGTAATGAAACGGGCGAATGGAACGGGCGTCATATTGGTATTGGTTTGCCTGGGGGTAATGATTGGATTGGCTGCCTTTGGCTGGTCCTTTACCTGGGCGCTGTCGGGAGGGTGCGTGGTGATCTCTTTGGTGGATGCCGGGCTGCGGCTGCGTAGTGGGGCCGCAGGCAAGGAAAAGTGGCTAACGGGCAGCCAGGGCGGCGTTTTTGGCCGGTTGCCAATCTGGATTTTGGGGCTGGTGCTGTTGATTGTCGTCCAAACCGGGCTGATTGAGTGGCTGAATGGGCAAGGTTAGCCTGCTTTGGTGGCTGCTGGTTTTTGCTGGCTTGTGGGGCTGTGGCGGGCCGGTTGCTGAGGTGCCGACGGCCGTTCCGCCACAACCTTCGCCAACAGCCACGATAGCGACCCTTCCCGCCACTGTAACGGGAACGGCCGTTCCAACAGCCACCGCGACACCAGCAGCCACGGCCACGCCCGCACCGCACATTCTGCCGGAGGCGTATGTGACGCGGGTGCAAGATTCACCAGCGGGCATCTGGCCGAATAATGTGTGGTGGCGGCCGGATGCGAATGGCGAACGGCCGTTTCTCATCCAGACGGGCGAGACAGTAACGTGGCAGTCGCTGCCCATCGCGCCGCACACGGTATTTGCCTACGACGGCGAACGGGGATTGCTCTATTTTGGCGAACGGCCGTGGCAAATGGCTGGCAGCTACCAGACAACTGATTTGCGTGTGTACGATTTTCGCAGCAAGGAGACGCTGACGCTGCTGCCAGAGGGAGTCGCGGCGATGGCCTGGTGTTCGCTGCGTCCGGTGGTGAGTGTGGTGGCAGACGGCCGTTTAAACCTGATGATGCCCGTGGCCAACGCGGAGCTAGATGTGGTAGCCCGCGACGTTTCGCCAACGTTTTCCTGCATCCCCGGCATCTGCCGCCGCCCGCAGACGGCGGCCCTGGCAAACTAATTGCCTACAAACGCGGGGCCGATTTGCTGCTGGTGAACTGGTTCGATGGCCCCACAGAGCTGTTAACCGAAGGGATGCTATCGCCAGAGATGATCGGGCCGCCGGTTTGGGATTTAGTGAATGAGATTTTGTTCGTGGCAGACGAACAACTGCTGCTAGTGCCGCTAAATCGAAGTAGCTATTTTGATGCGGAACGGCCGTTTGGCAGTGACCCCTTCAGCCTCACGTACCCAAACGGTTCGCCATTTGCCCCGGAAGGCATTTCCCAGCTATTTTGGTCGCCGCAGCACCGGATTTTGCTGTTGCAAACGGAACGGCCGTACCGAGAAGTGACGGCGTATGCGCTGTCTGAACAGCTGCGCTACGTGCTGGATGACCCATCGCTGCCCCGCTGGCGGGATGCCCAGATTGTGGGCTGGCTGGTCGAAGGCGAGCAGATTATTTTGCTGGATGCTGAGGGCGAGCCACTGGTTTGGGATTTGACAACGGGTGAGGAGGTACGGCCGTAAATGAACCCTTTCCACACTCGTTGGTCAGACCCAGACGAATTTATCCGTTTTCCTGGAGGGGCTTAAGTAATTTTCAATAAATATCGTGAATGCCAATCGGGCAAATGAAAATTACTTTCAGGAGAACAAAAAGAGCTAATGAGGGATTTGTTCTCAAGTTACTTTTTGTTCTCCACATATTTCCCCGGAAACTTTGAGTTTCCGGGGAAATGAATCATGGTTGTACCAAACTCACTCGAATCATTTCGCCAGTGACGGTGTCATAGCGGAAAATATCGCTGACGGCGTTGGTGTCGTTGGGGACGAGGTTGCTGGCTTCTGAGGAGAAGGTGATGAAACGGCCGTCTGCCGAAAGCTGCGGATGGGTGCTGCCGCTGTTGGCCCATGCACCATTTGTGGCCTGGCTAATCAGTTGCAGCTCGCCAGTTTGCGTATCTAGCCGGTAAATTTGGCCACAAACTGTCAGGGCGGGCACATCGCAGGCGGGGGTGTTGGGCAGTAAGTTTTGGGCCATCGAGGTGAAGGTCAGGTAACGGCCGTCTGCCGAAAGCGCGGGCTGCAAGCTGTCCCCATCCCCATTAACCGCCAGGCGCGTTTCGCCCGTTTGCCGGTCGTGCAGGTAGAGGGCGTAGCAGGCGCGGGTGAAGCCGCGATAATCATCGCATTGGCTCAATTCGTCAGCGGTGAGGCTGGTGCCGAGGGAGGTGAAGGCCAGGAAACGGCCGTCTGCCGAAATGGCTAGCGATTCCCCAATGCCCTCATGAAATGGCTGTGCACCGCTCACATCGTCGCTCTCGCCACCGTCGCTGGCGGTGCTGACGCGGCTGATTTGCCCCGTGGCCGCTTCCCAGACAAACACGTCGTACGTTTCGTTGGTGTCGTTGGGCACCAGGTTGCTGGCGTTGGAAACGAAGGCGATGTCGCCGTTGGCGGCAAAGGCTGGGGCGAAGGTAGAGCCATTGGGCGGCTCGGCAAAGATATTGAGCATCTCACCCGTTTGCCGGTCGTAAATTTGCAGGCCATCGTACGCAACGTAACGGCCGTCTGCCGACAAGGAAATGGTGTAAGACTTGCCCAACCCAGAGGGACGCCCCACGGGAATGCGCTCGATTGCGCCGGTTTGCCGATCGTAAATAAACAAATCTTCACACAGCTCGGTCCAATCACCATCGGTGCAAAGGTCGGGGTCATCGGGGGTGATTTCCCCATCGAAGGAGTAGTAGGCGGCGAAACGGCCGTCTGCCGACAGTGCCACCGCATAAATGGGGTCGTAGACGGGCTGGCCATCGTGCCGGATGCTGAGCAGTTCAGTTTGGCCTGTGGTTACGTCGTAGGCGTAGGCGGACCAATCGGGGCGTGTACCTGGGATGAGTGCGCCCATCGAGGTAAAGGCAATCACGCTACCATCGGCGGAGATGACAGGTTGGGTGCTGTGGCCGCTGCTTTGGGTTTGGGCGGCAATTTCCGGCGTGGGCTCTGGCTCGGCTGCGGCTTCTATCACCAGCGGTTCGCTGAGAGGAAAGGTGAATTCAAAACAAACAGCCCCGCGCTGGTGGATGACCTGGCCATTCCAACTGTTGCCCTCATCTGCCTCACCCAGATACAGGCTTTCCTGATAATGAGCGTCTGGTCCGATTGGGTTTGCCCTGTCAGTGGTGTAGGCTGAGGAACGGCCGTTGAGCAGCAAAATCGGTTTGTCTTCTGGCAGCAACCCTTCGACCTCTAGCAAAACGGTGCGCGGCTGTTCGGCCATGCTGATGATGAGGCGCATTCCCGCTAGCAGCGGCGTGCAAGGGGCGATGGTAGCAGTCGGTAAGGGCGTGCCGACAACTCTGGTGACTTCTACCTCAACTTCGTTGATGGCGGGCGTGGTGGTGGGAGGAACGGCCGTTGGCGTGGCCATTGGGATTGCTGCAGGAATCGTTGGTCGGCAGGCAGCCAATCCCAGGAAAATCAAATAGAACAAGATAATTTTTCGGAGTTTCATGATTTTCTCCTTTGTGCTTGTGGGTCGGATTGGCAATCCGACCGACGTCGTTTTACTCGATGGTAACGGTAAGCGTATAGCTGTTCGGCTCCAGCGTGCCGATGGCGCGGATGGTGTAATCTTGCGTGGCGGGCAGTTCCCCTGCCAGGTGGTGGCGCCAGACATATTGCCGTTGGTCAACGGAATGCCATCTGCGCCCACGATGGTGAGCAGCACGTTGGCCCCAGGCGAGGTGATGCTGACGCGCATCGTTTGGCCTTCCTGAGCCGCCAAAATGTAATCATCCGCTTCGTAGGCAGCCACATCCCCTTCGATGGTGGCAGAAGTGGTTCCCGGCGCAAACGTAATGCGTTGGGGAATGATGACTTGCAGACTGTAGGAAACAGCCTGCCCTGAGCCTGCCGAAGCGGCCGTTTCGCTACCAATCACCCGAATCACATAATCACCCGATTCAGGCAGGGTGCCTTGCCACAAAGTGCTGGCCATCTGTCCATTCAGGTAGTTGCCCGCGCTGTCTTGCACGGTGATGCGCGCAGCTTCATCGGGAACCGTGAGCATGACCATCATGTTTTGCCCGGCTTGCGCCGAGAGCACGTAAACGTCACTGCCTTGGGCAGGCAGATCCCCTTCGAGCAATGCGGCCGTTTCGCCAGGGCCAAACTGGATGCGATTGACATCGGGCGGGGCTACCTGGTTAAAAAGTGGCTCATTGGGGGATAGGCTGGCGGCTTGCTGTAAATCGGCCGTAATTTGGGCGTCGGCCGGGTTTTGCAGGTAGGTGCCCCAGGCGTGGAAGTAGTAAGCGGCGGCGAGCGTCGTTGTGTCCAGATTGGGCACGGCGATGGCAGCGCTACTTTGCTGCAAAAGGTAATCGGCCAACCATTGCTCGTTGCTCTCGGCCACAGTGCCTTGAATGAGCGGCGAAGCCGTGGTGAAGATTTGCTCGCTGCCGTAGCCACGCACGATGTTCAGTGCGGCGGCGTAATCGCCGTAGAAGATGTTGGTGAGTAACGGGTAAGGCGTCCAAGCCAGCTCCTCGCGATACGCTTGTTCATACAGGCGAATCAGGGTGGCATTCCATTGCAAAATCGCGGCGTGGTCGGGAACGGCCGTCCCCAAAGCTGCCTGTTCCGCCCATTCAATTTGCGCCAGCGCGTCCGGCCACAGTCCGGCAGTGGCTAATTCTACGGCACGGTTGTTGGGCTGGTAGGCAGGATGGTTTTGTACGGCGGCTGGCAGCGGCTGGAGCGTTGGGGCAAAAAGTTGTTGGGAGGCATTGTCCCAATTGTAGACGTCAAACTTGAGGTAACGCACGCCGCAGGCATAGCAGAAAACGTAATAATCGTGCTGCTGCAAAATTAGTTCCGGTGTGCCGTCGCCGTTCAAATCTTCCAGAAAGCTAACGTCGGGGCTGGAATTAACGGCCGTTTTTTCGATGTGTAGCGTGGTACCATCAAACCGCAGCAGCTGGAAAATGCCGCTGTGCGCCCCAACGCCGCCTTCCATAATCAGCCAGAGGTTGGCTGTGTCTCCCGGCGTGAACGCTACCTGCTCAAGGCTCTCTTCAAAGATAATTTCTGGCCCGAAGCCAATGGTTTCGCCTTCAACTGGCTCGGCATGGAGCGATTGGTAAGCAACTTCCTGCCAACGGCCGTCTTCCTGGGTGTAAATCGCCACAAAGTGACCAACGACAGGGTTTGCGCCGTAATGGAGGTAGCCAATGGTGTAGGCAACCCACAACGGCCGTTCGCCGGCGGGAACGGTAAGCGGCCAGGTGTAGACGCGCTCAAATGCCCCAGGTGGCAAGGTGGCGTAGACCAGCGTGGCCAATCCGTTGAGGGTGAGATCTGTTGCATCGGCGGTGGGAACGGCCGTTGATTGCTCAACGGTAGCCGCCGGGGTTGGGACTGTTGTTGGTTGCTCGGCAACGGCCGTTGCGGTTGGTTCGTCTGTAGCCGTGGTGGGGTTTCAGTTTCAGCGGTGGCGGGAACGGCCGTTGCCGCATCAGTAACAACCACAGGGCGGGTTACTTCAACGGTTTCGGCAGGCGGCGTGCAGGCGGCCAAGCTAAGCAGACACAGCAAGCAAATTGTGAACCATTTTGATGTTGCCTTCATGAGACGCTCCAATGCCGTGAGGGAAACGGCCGTATTTCCGCAAGTTATCGCCTTTATTGTGGCAAAAAATGGGTGGCGCGTCTGAATGATGGGGCGTTGTTTGGGCTACGATTGGGGTATGGACAGATTATAAATCGAGGATTTGGGCGGCGAGGGAACGGCCGTCTTTCTTGGTTTTTTGTTGGCGGGCATCGTGCCATTTGCGGCGGGCTTCTTCGATGTCGCGATTGAGCTGCATCCAGTTGGGGCTGGCCAGCAGCAGCCCTTGGCGGCGCACACCAAAGAGCAGGCGCGGAAACCAGAGGGTGCGCTGGTTTAATGTTTTGGGCCAGCTGTGCATATTCACAAAGCTGCACGTCGCGCCGATGAATGGTTTAACCAGGCTGCGTTCGCGCGCTTTGAGGGTATTGAAATCGTAATGCTGGCTCATTTGGGTGGAGGTGACGGTATCCATACGGCCGTAGCTAATCTTTACGCCGCGCAATGGACCCTGAAGCAGCAAATAGTGGGGCGTGACAACCACGCCGGCCCGGCGCAGCAGAATGCCGTAATAAACCCACAGCACGGCCACCAATCCGATGACCAGCCAGAGCAGGTAAAAGTAGGTACCGAGGAACGGCCGTACCAGATCAACCACCGCCAGGACGAGCAAAATCAAACCCAGCCAGAGCAGTTTCCGCGCATCCGGCGGCTCATTTGATCGTAGAGCAGCAATTTATGTTTTTTCATTACTACAAAGAGCGTTTATGCTTTTCCAGTGATAAGGTCAACGTTATCACTGAGGCTACCGGTTACATCTGAAAGACACCCCGCTGATAGGGAACGACTTTATAATAGAATTCTGAGACATATTGCTCTAACTGGCTGTTCAGCGTCAGCCACATCTCATTTTCCAGGAGATCATCCAATGTTTGGCGTTCACGACAGACAAAACCTACCAGACGGTTAGGCGCATCGCCGTAGGCAGTATGCCATACTTCGCTTACCTGAAAGCCCATCATTTGCATGGCAGGCACATACCGCTGCATGACAAACTGCTGGTATGCTTGCAGGTGTGCGTCATCGACTTCATAGCTCAACAACAATTTGAATCCCGATGACTTTTCTTCCATGATTCACCTTCCTCACTTTGACTTAACGGGCGCTGCTAACTTTATCTGCATTACTCCATATTAGCCAAAGGAACGGTAAATGTAAATGTACTGCCTTCCCCTAATTTACTTTCGAAGGTGATTTCGCCATTTTGCGCTTCCACCATGCGGCGCACAATGGAAAGTCCGAGACCCCAACCAGCCTGGGCGCGCACCTCTTTGTCCTCGGCGCGGAAGAATTGGGTAAACAGCTTCTGCTGGTTTTCTTCGGAGATGCCCAGACCATTGTCCTGAATGCTGACGTAGGCGTAACGGCCGTTTGGCCAGGCACGCAGCGTAATGTCACCACCATCTTGCGTGTACTTGTTGGCGTTGCTCATCAAATTAGATACCACCTGGGCAATGCGGGTGGTGTCCGCAAAAACCTCTGGTAGATCATCTTCAATCTCGATGTGCAGGGTTTGCTCCCGATTCTCGATGCGCTCGCGCAGGCTGTCGGCCACGTCCCCACCACTTCGCGCAGGTCAAATGGCTTAAGGTCAAACTTCATACGGCCGCTTTCAATGTGATTGATGTCCGACAAATCGCTAATCAGCGAACTCATCCGGCTGAGATTGCGGCGAATGACTTCCAGGAACTGCTTTTGCTGGTCGCTTAACGGGCCAGCCAGCCCGGCATTCATCAAATCGGTGTACCCTTTGATGGATGTCATGGGCACGCGCAGTTCATGCGCCACCAGAGAGATAAACTCACTTTTAGCCTTGTTGGCATCCTGAATGGCTTCGTACAGCTTGGCATTTTTGATGGCCACAGCCGCCCGATCGGACAGACGCTCCACAAAGGCAATATCTTCCCGGTTGATTTCGATATTTTGTTGGGTTTCCAGGGTGATAAGCCCGGTGATCTCCCCATCTTGCTGAATGGGCACGGCAAGCTGCATGCTGGCAGGCGTCCCATCAACAGATTCTTCTTCGGTGACGTTGCGGGTGAGTACGGAACGGCCGTCCTTCATGATTTTTCGCACGATGGCATGATCCAGAGCAACCAGCCGATCTTCGCTGTGCTCTTCTTCACCTCGGAAAACCATGAGCCGCAAAATCTTATTGTTTGCGGGGTCGCTGCCATTTTCATCGTCGCTCTTTACTTCTTCAAACAAGCCAATCGAGCCACCGGCGGCGTTGGTCAGGGCAATGGCCCAGTTGAGCGAGAGGCTGAGTACCTGGTTCAGCTCCAGCGAGCGGTTCAGCTGCTGGTCAATACGCTGGAAAAGCGACAGCTCCTCAACACGGCGCGCCAGCGCCTGGTCGGTTTGGGTAAAGAGGCGGGCATTATCAATGGCAATCGCCGCCTGATTGGCAAATGTGACCAGCAAACCCAGATCATCTTTCTCAAACACGCCGCTGAAAAGGCGATTGTCTACGTAAACAGCGCCCAGCGTTTGCCCGCGCACGCGCAGCGGTGCACACATAATGGAGCGCAGCTGATAGCCCACCACGCTCTCACGCCCAGAAAAGCGGTCATCTTCCTGGGCATTGCTGGACAGGATGCCTCGCCCGTGTTAATGGCTCGCTCAATGACCGTATGGCTGATATTGACGGCATCGGCCTCGATGGTTTCCTGATCGAAGTTGCGAGCCGCGCGGGTTTGCAGGCTGCCATTTTCAGCATCATACAGCATCAAAAAGCCGCGCTCGGCCCCGGTGAGCTGGATAATCGAATCCATGACCTGGTTGAGCACTTCGCCCAGGTCCAGAGATTTCCCTAAGCGGGAGCTCACTTCATACAGAGCAGCGAGTCGGGCTTCTTGTCTTTCAACTAATTGATTACTCATGGGTCTTCCCCTGATTATTTATTGTTCTCATACTTCAGTTTGGTACGGCGCTTTTGCCTTGGTTAACGGCCGTTTCCCACAATGTTGTGTACCAGCAGACAAGCTAAAAAGGGCTGATACACCTCATAACATTGTGTATCGGTTCTCATTGTAATCAATTCGACCTATGTACTACGCATAAATTGCGTGAAAAAACGAACAGCCGCCGGAGAGGAAATGGGTGGTTTTACGGCCGTATTCTGGGTAAACTGGCCTTGATGAAAACGCTATCCCAGCAAAAATTTCTGCAAACCTTGCCCGATGTGCTGATTCCCCACCTGCCCCAAAAGCTGCAAACCATTCAGGTGCGGCAGCCGTGGCGCTGGATCATCCAATTCCATTTTGGTGAAACTCGCCTGCACTATGAGCTGTCACGCGTCGCCCGGCGCGAGGCATGGGAAATTGGCTTTCATTTTGAGTCTAACGACAAGCAATTAAACCGCTTTTTGCTGAACGGGTTTCGCCGCCATCTGTTTGAAATTAAAGACACGCTGGGAGAATCATTTGAGGCCGAAATGTGGGACAAGGGCTGGACCAAAATATACGAGGTTGTGCCCTGGAAGGGTATACGGCTGCCCATCAGGCCCAAATTGGCCAACGCATGGCAGAGGTCATTACCTGCCTGCACCCCATCTTTGTGGATTTGCGCAGCCAGGCTACACGCATCAAACGATAATTAAAAAGCGCCACTAATTGCTTTTTAGCGCCAATTCTTCTACTTCTGCCGCTGACAGAAAGCCTGCGGCGGCACCTTCACTGCCAATTTTGTAGGAGGCGAAGAGAATCGCTTTTGGCAAAGCGGTGTATGGGTCGTAGCTGGCACGGTAGAAATGGTTGAAAGAAGAGAAAAGAGCGTCGCCTGCGCCAATGGTGTTGACGACGGGGCGCGTTTGCACGGCAGGGAGCCGTTCGCAAAAGTTGTCCGATTTTACAGCCAGCAAGGCACCTTCTGCCCCTAAACCAATCACCACAATTTCAGTGCCAAACGCATTTTGCACTTTCTTGGCCCACTGCTCAGGCGGCAGCGGCAGGCGCTCGTCGCTCATGAAAAGGATGGTGGCCGCGGCCATGTAGTCGCGATTGTACTCATCGTCCAAAGTGGCAATGGTGTGAACGTCGGTGGCAATGGGAACGCCTGCTTGTTGAGCCTGGGCGAGAAACGGCCGTGTGTAATTGATATTGCACAAAATCGCCAGATCGCTTTCCTGAAGGGCTTGCTGAAAATGATCCGGCGGGTAGGCGCGTTCTTGAATATCCTTCAAATCGGTGTTGCCCTGCCGCTTCCCTTGCTTATCATACAAAATCACAGATTGGGCGGTTTGCGGCATCCCAGCCACGATGTAATCAGTGGCGATACCGTCGGCGGCGGCTTGCTGCCGGATTTGCTGCCCAAACAAATCTTCCCCCACCAACGTGAGAAAGTTCACCGAACTGCCCAGCGTGGTCAGCGCCTTGGTAATGTTGTAGCCGACTCCGGCAACGGCCGTTTGAATGCCAAAAAATGGGTAGCGCATCGGCGAATAGGCTATAGGAAACGCCTCAATTGCCAGCGTCGTTTCTATATTGGTGTGTCCACAAACCAAAATCTTTTTCATACCATCTCCCTTCTGCTTGATGATACGCCGCCAACGCCCAATTGCCTATATTCGCCAGACCAAATCAAACTAATCTCCTCAGTTTAGGGCTGATGTCATATTGACCCTCACTGAGCATCTCTTAAACTGTATGTGATATTTTTGTAAAGGTGAGAAATTTCGCAAAAACAAGATGCATTGAATTTCCCCTTTTACACAAACAATTGGCAACTTGGGCAATCTATTTTTGAAAATTCTTTGCGCATTGCCAACTGTTCCAAGTTTAGAAACATCATTTTCGGGGAGCATCATGAGCCAGCTATCCACCCACATTGCGATTAACGCTGCCTACGGCCGTATGTTCCGCCACGAAAATGGAATTATTTATCTGTACGTGGATAATGAGCTCTCTATAGACATACCGGAGGCGCAACAGCTTGTGCAGGATGTGCAATCTCTAGATAATTCTGGCAAGGCGCGATTTCTCATTGTTCAAGGCAGCAACAACGATATGACTTTTTCTGCACAAAAATATTTGGGAACCGTTGAGGGTGTAACCCATCTGGCGCTGGTGGTGCAGAGTCGTTTGCAAGCAGAAAACTGGCTTTTGAGCATTTAAATGAACAACACTTCCAATATCCAAACTGTTGAAATGAGTTACGGCCGTATTACCAAGCAGGCCGATAACCTTATTTACCTTTTCTTACACGATCAACTCTCTATTGATGTAGCCGAAGCACAGGCGATGGTTACCGATGTGCGGGATCTGGCCCAATCAGATCAGATTCGGCTGCTTGTCTCTTACGGTGTAAACAGCGATTTGACGTTTGGCGCCCAGCGCTACTTTGCCAATGTAACAGGATTCACCCACTTGGCTTTTGTGGTGCACAACCGTATGCAAGCAGAAGTAGGGCAATTTCTCGTCTCCATGCTGCGCGTTTTCAAATCCAACTATGAATTCAAACTGTTTTATGATGTAGAAGCTGCTGAAAATTGGCTGCGTAAACAGTAAACAAGTCACTTTGGCAAACGGCCGTTCGGCCGACCCTCCGCTTTCTTCCCCAAAATCCCTCTAAAAATTGACTGGAACTTTTCTTACAACCCAAACGTTTCCTAACTGTGGGCGCCATTGCCAGCTTTCTGGCTGCGTGGCTCATTTTTAACTTTGCTGGCAGACGATAGGAGAAAATAATGGTGAAACAGGGTGATGCAAAATTCCGCAAGATAGGGTTGCTTTTTTGTCTACTGTCAATCCTGATAGTAAGTGGCTGCGTACCGCCAACAACCGACCCAAATGAGCCTGAAGCGGCAACTGTAGAAAATGAATTAGCCGAAGATCCGAGCAGCAACTGCCTCGATAAAACAATTGAAATACCGGGCAATGCGCCCCTAATTGAATTTAGCTATTCAGAAACGCCTATTGCCACCCAATTGGCCGAGTCTGACCTGATTGTGTTGGGCACAATCTCGGCCATTAGCCATACTTGCTTCAACCAGGACAGCGGCGAATTTTACCAGGATGCGCTGCCCTATTTCCAAATCCATCTGACCATAGAAGAAATACTTCAGCAACAGTTAGATCTGGATCAGGCCGAACTGGTTCTGACGCAGGTTGGGTACAGCCCGTTAGATGATGCGGCGGCCTCGCCATTTGCCGTGGGCGATCAGGCCGTGGCTCTTGTTGTGGCGCGTGAGTTGGCCTGGCAAGGTGGAGAACGACGCCCTATCTTACGGCCGTTTGACCACTTTGGCTCTTCCCTCTTGCTGGCTCAGCCAGATGGCACCTTTGCTAGCAGCGATGGGCTAACCTCCCTGACGTTGGCTGAAATTCGCAGCCAACTGGCTGTGGGAGAAGATGGCGAAGCGCAAGTTTTAGGCTGCGCCGCTGGCGGCCAGGGTGTCTTCACCCCGGAAGATGTACGCTGCTATCTCGACACTTTTGACCCTGAGCTGGTGTGGATGCTGGATGAGGAAACGGCCGTTCTCTTCACCACGCCAGACCCCATCGCCGACTGGATAGGCGGAGCCATCATTTACCATATCCCCACCGTCTCCACTCTGGTGCTAGATATTAACGGTGAGGTTGATGAGCAATTTACGGCCGTTAACGGCCGTACTGCCCAACTCGCCTTTGACACCCTGATAGCCGATACCGAAACCATGACAGACGTCCAGCAACGCGTGCGGGAGCTGTGGCAAACGGGCAGCAGCACCACCGATCCCCTCACACCTGGCCTGGTTTACGAAGGGAACAACCAGGGCTGCGGCAGCATCTTCGTCTACAAAGCCAACAATGACGAGGCCGTCTCGGAATTTTTAACCGTGTTTATCCCCGCGCCCGATTTTTCACTCTCGGCAGAGCCAACCACGCTGCAAATTGCCGATTACCCGGAGGAAATCACGGTCAAAATTGATCTATTTGGTGGGCGTGTGTACGATCTGGGCGAATTCCCCTACTGCAATGATGTAGGGCCGGAAGCGGAGCCACAATCTATCTGGCTGGCTGAAAGCGGCACGCTCACCATCACCGTGAATGGCACCGTGCCTGAAGAATCCTGCGCAGGTGAGGGCTTCCAAACAACCATCCGGCTGGAAAACATTGTATTCCGCCAGGGTGAGGACACGATGCAGCTAGACGAAGCCGCATTTGAAGATGTGTACGTAGGTTGGTGCGCTGGATAATCGAATTAAAGAGTGGACCGTTTTGAATCATTTTTAAGCACCGGCAGCCTAAAAATAGTCCAGATTTACTTACTCGCCTGCGGCCGTTTGGCTCAGGGCAGCCGCAATAGATTCGCTTAACTGGGTTGGCGTCATCGGCTTGGGCAAGACGTTGGTAACGCCCAGCGCCCGAAGCTGTCTGCGGCTCATGTTCAAGGGATGCCCGGTGATAAAAATGATGGGGGCAGTTAGACCCAGTTCGCGCAGCGTTTGGGCAAAGGTCAGCCCGCCCATCTTCGGCATAATCATATCGCTGATGATGAGATCAACGGCCGTTCCCGCCTGAAGCATCGCCAGCGCGTCCTCACCATTGGCCGCTTCCAGCACCTCGTACCGCCACAGAGTGAGGCTGTCTACCAAAGCGCTACGCAGGGCCGGTTCATCTTCAATCACCAACAGCCGCTGCCCCTGACCCGAAACGGCCGTTTGCGGCAGCGGCGTCACCGGTTCATCAACTTCAGTCAGCAAAGCCGGCAGAAAAATATCAAAGGTCGTACCCTCATTAATCCGGCTGCGCACGTCAATAAAGCCACCGTGTTGCGCCACAATACCCTGCACCTGCGACAATCCCAGCCCCGTCCCTTTGCCTGGCTCTTTCGTGGTCACAAACGGCTCAAAAATATGATTCATCACATTGGGATCGATTCCCGTGCCCGTGTCCATCACCGACAGCGCGATCCAATGGCCGGGCTTCATACCCGCCACCGGCACAGCTTGCCCCGCCTCTATTTGCCTATGTGACAACGAAAATTGCAGACGACCACCATTTGGTAAGGCATCGCGGGCATTAAACGCCAAATTCATGATGGTTTGCTCAATGCGTGTCAGGTCAGCCAAAATCACATAATTGCTTGCCTCATGCACCAGATCAATTTCAATACTTTCTGGCAGGGTACGCTGCAGCAGTTTGACTTCCTCTTTGAGCAGAACGAGCAGGTCTAACGGCCGTTTCTCAAACACCGCCCGCCGACTAAAGTCCAGAATCTGTTCAATGAGGCGGGCCGCCCGCTTGGCCTGCTGGCTAATGGTGGCCAGCTGATTCTGCTCTTTGGGGTTGAGCTGCGTGGAGCGCGCCAAAAGCTGTGAATACAGCAAAATGACGGCCATCAAGTTATTGAAATCATGCGCAATGCCCGCTGCCAGCTGCCCTAAAGCAGCCAATCGCTCCTGACGATGGAATTGCTCCCGTTCTTTCTCCGCCTCCTTACGCCTGGTAATGTCTTGCTTGATGGCAATAAAGTGGGTGATCTCGCCCGCTTCATTAAAGACAGGCGTAATCGCTTCTTCTTCCACGTAAAGAGTGCCGTCTTTGCGCTTGTTGACCAACTCACCGCGCCACACATTGCCGCTTAGAATGGTCTCCCACAGGTCTTGGAAAAACGCTCTATCATGCTCACCGGATTTCACCAGATCTCGGGGGTTTTTGCCCAGCGCTTCGGACAGCGTGTAGCCGGTGAGCTCGGTAAAGGCGGGGTTGGCCCATTCAACATTGCCTTGCGTGTCGGTTACCACAATACCGTTGGCGGCCGCATTAAGAGCGCTGCTTTGCAGATGGAGCTGTTTTTCTGCTTCGCGGCGTTCTGTAACATCTACGGCAATGCTGATGGCACTGTAACGGCCGTCTGGCAAACGCCCCAACGGTGTAGACCCGAACGCCCAAATGCGCTCTGAGCCATCCTTACACGTGACACGAAATTCTCCTTCGTCTACCCGGCCTTCCCCGCCATAAAGGCGCTCAATGGTGGCCACCACCCGGTTTTTTTCTGGTCCATAAGCCAGTTGCGTCCACTTATCAATGGTAGAAATTTCTTCCTGTGCGTAGCCGGTAATATCCAGCCAGGTTTGGCTGATAGCCAGCACTTCACCATCTTCCGCATGAATGAGAATGGGGAACGGAGCAAATTCGATGGCTTTACGGAAACGTTCTTCACTCGATTGCAGGGCGGCCAGGGTTTGCTTAAGGGTCTGGATGTCCATAATGACGCCAATCACTTTTTCCAGATCATCCTGGTCATCATAAATGGTAACGCCCCGATCCAGCACCCAGCGGTAAGAGCCGTCTGCCTGCAAAAAGCGGTATTCCACACTCCAATCCTGTTTTTGCACCAGCGCGACTTCAATTACCCGATTTACAACTGGCAGATCATCTGGATGAATTTTAGCGTTCCAGCTTTCGGCATCGCTTCCCATCTGCGCTAAAGAATAACCGAGAATACGTTCGTATTGGCCCTCCCATCTCACCACATTTTCCTCAGGAAACCATTCATACACGATTTCCCCGAGCGCCTCTACCAAGGCCTGATTGCGCTGAAAGATCTTGTTTTTCTCAATTTCGATACGCTTTTGCACCGAAAGATCTTTGGCCACAACCAAGCGGGAGGAACGGCCGTTATAAACCACAGCATGCGACACAATTTCCACGGGAAACACCGTGTCATTCTTACGTTGGTGCCGCCACTCGCCCGCAAAATTAAGCGGTGCCGTGGTCCTGAGCACATCTTCCACAAGCAGCGGCACATCTTCGCTGGGCCGGATATCCTTAATGGTTTGCTTCAAAAATTCAGCGCGTGAATATCCGTATTCCGCAACGGCCGCATCGTTCACTTCCAGAAACGACAGCGTTTCCAAATCGTACACCCACATCGGCAGCGGATTGTTATTAAAAAGCAGGCGGTATCTTTTTTCACTGTCGGCCAGGGCAGCTTTGGCCGCCTTGCTTTGCTGATCAAATCGGGTCACCAGCCAAAAAATGATTAACGTGCTCAGCGTAACATACAGCCAACCTTTGTACGTTTGCCACTGCACCAAAGCATCCACGTCTGGCACCAATATAAGCAGCACCTGGTCAGACACCAATATCCACACCAGGCCAAACAGGGCATAAATAAGCGGTATGCGCAATGTTTCAGTCGAGAAATACTTCATCACTAATTTCCTTATGCAAATTGTCGTTGCATATTGTTCAGGGATGTTTACAGCATAACTTAAAGCAGCGAATTTAATGATAACATTCTCATAAAATTGTGATAAAAATCGCTGTTTTAAAGAGGGAGCACAAGGCAAGCCCATGAGTATCCCGATGCTTTTGGGTGCAAGCGCAACGAAAATCTGGCTGCCGGGTTTCTTTTTATCATTTTAATTTTGGGACGGTCTGCAAAATACGGCCGTCTGGCTCCCCCAACACGTAAGGAAAACCAACCATGAAAGCAACGGCCGTTGGCACCACATCTGGGTGCCTGATCTGGATTTTAGCATTTGGGCTTGTCTCCCTTTGCCTCTGCCCGATGGCGGTAGTGATCGGCACCCTCATGGGCGCTGAGACCATGGCCAACATCATAGGGCCATATCTCTGCCCAGAAAACAGCAGCGCCGAAGTCATCACCTTTCAAACCACCAGCACCGACGAATTTGGCAACGAAGAACCAGCCATCGGCTACGAAATGCGCTGTCTGAATTCCGATGGCACCGTGGTACGTGAAGGCAGCCCCGACTTTGCATTTTACTGGATGGGCATCCTCATGCTGGGCAGCCTACTCATCTCTGGCGGGTTGGCTTTTCTGGTGGCGGCACCGTTGGGCACCTTTATTGCGCGGCGCAGCGGCCGTTCCAGCCCAACAACCAGCGTTTAAACCCCACAATTTTGCCACTTTTCAGTAGACACATCTGTAACTTGCGGTAAACTGGAACCGGAGGCGAAATCATGCTAGACACCGATGGAAAATTCTACTTAGGTCGCGTTGTAGACGCGAAAACAAACGAAAAAACAGAGCAACCGCTGCTGTACGATCCGGACGATTTGGTGACGCATGCCGTGGTCGTGGGCATGACCGGTTCCGGCAAAACGGGCCTTTGCCTGGATTTGCTGGAAGAGGCAGCCCTAAACAAAGTCCCGGCGCTGATGATCGACCCCAAGGGGGACATCACCAACGCGCTGATGCACTTCCCCGACCTGGCCCCGGCGGACTTCCAGCCGTGGGTGAATGCCAACGAAGCGCGGCGCGAGGGGAAAACCGTAGAGCAAGCCGCAGAAGAAACGGCCGCTCTCTGGCGCAACGGTTTAGCCGATTGGGAGATCACCCCCGAACGCATTCAAAAACTGCAAGATGCTGCCCAATTTGCCATCTACACCCCCGGTTCCGACGCAGGGCTGCCCGTCTCCATTTTGGCCTCGCTCAAAGCGCCAAATATCCCCTGGGAAAACAACCGCGAACTGCTGCGCGAGAAAATCTCTGGCACCGTCACCGCCTTACTGGGGCTGGTGGGGCTGCGCGACATCGACCCGGTGCGGGCGCGGGAGCACATTTTGCTGGCCAACATTTTTGAGCACGCCTGGAGTCAGGGGCAAGACCTCGATTTAGCGTCACTCATCATGCAGACGCAAGCGCCGCCGTTTACCAAGCTAGGCGTGTTTGACGTGAACACCTTCTTCCCCGAAAAAGATCGCTTTGAACTGGCGATGATGCTGAACAACATTTTAGCTTCACCCGCCTTTCAAGCCTGGATCGAGGGTGAGCCATTGGATGTAGCCGAGCTGCTGTACACGCCAGACGGCCGTCCGCGACACACCATTTTCTACATTGCCCACCTCTCCGAAGCCGAGCGGATGTTTTTTGTGACCTTGCTCTATTCGGCCGTGGAGTCGTGGATGCGGGCGCAGAAGGGCAGCACCACGCTGCGTGCTCTGGTCTACTTTGACGAGATTTTTGGCTACCTGCCGCCCACCGCCAACCCGCCCAGCAAAGAGCCGATGCTGCGCATGTTGAAGCAGGCACGCGCGTTTGGCGTGGGCATGGTGCTGGCCACGCAAAATCCGGTGGATGTGGATTACAAGGCGCTGTCCAATGCGGGTACCTGGTTCATCGGCAAACTGGGCACGGAACAAGACAAAGCGCGCCTGCTGGATGGCCTGACCACGGCAGCCAGCGGCGGCTTCGACCGGCGCGTGTATGATGATTTGATCTCCGCGCTGGGCAAGCGGGTTTTCCTGCTGCGCAATGTGCACGACAAGCAGCCCTCCCTCTTCCAAACGCGCTGGGCGATGAACTACCTGGCCGGGCCAGTCACGCGGGACCAGATTCCGGCTTTGAATGCGCTGGCGGGAGCTGGTGAGCAGTTATCAGTAATCGGTGATCAGTCATCAGTGGGCAGTGAGAAACTTGCCGGGACGACACCTGCGCTAAAAGAAACCCAATCTCCAGTCTCCAGTCTCCAATCTCCTGAATTGCCCGGTGAGGCATCCAAACCGGCCGTGCCGGGGCGGACGGAGGAGTTTTTCTTACCACAAAATTTGACCATGAGCGAAGCGGCCAAGCGAGACGGCCGTTCCCTCCCCACATCGGCCCAAGCCGCAGGCATTTTGTACCGGCCCGTGCTGCTGGCCCAGGCGAGCGTGAGCTTTAGCAACCGTCGTTACAATTTGGACCATGAGGTGTGGCAAACGGCCGTTGTGCCTGAACCAGATCGTCGGGGTGTGGTGCGCTGGCAAGATTTCGAGTCCGAGCCGATTGATGATCGCCAATTGGACCGGGTGCCGCTGCGAGACGGCCGTTTTGAACTGCTCGAAGCGCCACTGAACGATGCCACAACCGTTTCCGCCATGAAAAAAGATTTTGAGGAGTGGATTTACCGCGAGCTGGAAATCGAGGTAAAAGCCAACGAAGAACTCAAAATTTACGGCGGTCCAAACATCTCGATCCAGGAATTTGCCAAGCAGTGCTCTAGCGCGGGCAAAGAAGCGTCCGAAGCAGAGTGCAAAAAGGTGGCCGAGCAGTACGAAAAGAAAATCGACGCCTTGGAAGACAAGTTGAAAAAGGAAGAGCGCGAGCTGGCCGAAGATGAGGCTGAATACGATCAGCGCAAGCGGGAAGAAGCGGTGACCCACGCCGAGACGCTGTTTAGCCTGTTCAGCAAGCGGCGGCGCAGCGTTTCCTCCTCCATGACCAAACGGCGCATGACGGCCAAAGCCAAAGCTGACATCGAAGAGTCAAAGGACCAGATTGCCGATTACCAGAAGGAAATCGCCGAGCTGGAAGATGAAGCGGAAGAAGTGCTGCAAGAAATCCAGGCCAAATGGGAAGCCATCGCCCAGGACATGACCACGATTCCTGTGACGCCAGCCAAAAGCAATATCAGTACCCGGCTTTTCGGCGTGGCCTGGTTGCCGCACCACATCGTCCAGGTAGATGATGATTTCATTTTATTGCCTGGTTTTACCCAAGAATAAACTGTAGCCGCGGATTCTTTCCGCGTTCAAGTGTTCATTCAGCGCGGAAAGAATCCGCGGCTACAAAATTGAATTTTATGCAATCAACACCTTCTGACATTGTACGGACACGGCTGCGGCGCTGGTTTGCCCCAATTGTGGATGAACCGGGCTGGCGCAGCAATTTGGTGGATGAGCAGGCGGAGCGGCTGCTGAATTGGGGCATGGCGCAGGTGGAGCAAACGGCCGTTCACAGCCAACGCCTCCCCGATGAAGATGCCAACCCACTGCTTGAAAAGGACAGTATGGCCGTACGCCTCATCATGGCTGGCGTAAACGATCTCATCGGCACGATTGGCAAGCCGCCGGAATTTGACCTGGTCGATGATACAATGACCCGCGTACTGAAAAATCTGCGCTGGCTTACCAACCAGCCGCTGCGCCCCGAAAATTTGCGGCGCGTCAGCCAGTTTAATCAGGCCCGCGAAATCGAAGACCGCGACGCTGCCTTTCAATATTTGCTGGAACTCATCCAGACAGATGCCGCCTGAGCGCCGCCCTTCCTTCATGCCCCAAACTGGTCCTCTCACCCCTTGCCCCGAATGTGGCGCGCCAGCCAACGGTGCTGAAACCTGTACCGACCGCTACCATGCGTGCCTGGCGCTGGAATATCCCAATCCGGCGTACGCACAGGTGCACCATTTCACAGTCCTCGCTTACATGTTGCAGCATCCCAGCCAGCTTTCGGCGGCGGGCTGGCAAGCCATGAAGCAGCTGCTGGGGCGATTTCTCCTGGAAGGCATTTCCCCAACAAGAATGCGAGAGCTGCTCCAAAAGCAAATGCAGCACAAGTCATTCAGCA
The DNA here is from genome assembly GCA_020634565.1 of Ardenticatenaceae bacterium. Lineage (GTDB taxonomy): Bacteria > Chloroflexota > Anaerolineae > Promineifilales > Promineifilaceae > Leptofilum. The sequence continues at coordinate 78,311 of JACKBN010000011.1, read as the reverse complement.
TGGTAAAAGGCGAGCCAATGCCGCCTCCCACCTGGCATTGGCGCAAAACCATTCTGGATGTGCGGCTGGGCAATGCAGAAATGTATTGTGCCGATGTTCGGGCCTGGGCCGAATCCGTTCACAACGATATTCAGACCTGACAGGTTTTGTTCGGGAGGCTGTTTCAGCCAATGAAAACCTGTCAGGTCTCACAAAAAGGAAGCTTAATGAACAAAAAAGCGGGTGGCGCGATTCTCGTGCTGATTTTGGCTGTATTGTCAGTTGTTTTTGGGCAAGATTTTTTGAAGCAGTTTGGCTTGGATGAAGGCGATCCCATTCTTGATCCCGTGCCGGATGTCTCGGCACCGGCTGATTGGTACGAGATTTATTTCACCAATCCCACTTGCCCGCCAGAGGCAGAACGTGTCGGCGGGCTGGATGAAGACATTGCCAACGACATTCTCACGGCCGAAGTGCGCGTGGACGTAGCGGCTTTTGATTTGGATGCGGAACCGATTGTGCAGGCGCTGATTGATTTGGAGGCGCGTGGCGTGGAAGTGCGCGTGGTGACGGATACGGACAATGCCTCGCAGAGCAGCATTAACCGGCTGCGGCGCAACGGCATCAGCGTGGTAGAGAGACAAGCGATCCAGCTTCATGCATAACAAGTTTGTGGTGATAGACGGCCGTACCACCTGGATGGGCTCGATGAACTTCACCACCAACGGCGTCTACTGCAACAATAACAACATTGTGCGCCTCAGCTCGCCGCGGCTGGCAGCCAACTACACGGCCGAAATGGACGAGATGTACAACGATCAGCAGTTCGGCCCCGATTCCCCGCAAAACACACCCAACGAATCGCTCTCCATTGGCGGCATTGAGGTAGAAAACTATTTTGGCTCGGAAAAAGAGATTAGCCGGATCATTTCTCGGCGCGTGGCCAGCGCCCAGAGCGAAATCCTGTTCCTGGCCTTCTCTTTCACCGATGAGCAAATTGGCGAAGCGCTGCTGGGCCGGGGAGATGCCGGTGTGATTGTGCGCGGCGTTTTTGAGCGCGTCGGTTCCGACACGCCGTTTAGCTACTATCCTATTTTGTCGGAGGCGCGACTGGCCAACGTGGCGGTCCTTCAAGATGGCAACCCCCAGGTGATGCATCACAAAGTGTTCATCATTGATCGCAACACCGTCATTTTTGGCTCGTTTAACTTCAGCGAAAACGCCAACAGCCGCAACGATGAAAACGTGCTCATCGTGCATGATCCAGAGTTTGCCAGTTACTTCATCGACGAGTTTGAGACGGTCTGGCTGGAAGCCCAGGCGGCGCAGTAACGTTGTAAGCGGGCTTGCGGTTTAGGAAAACGGCCGTTGCTAAATTTTTATGAGAATCGGGTAATTTGCCGCGCAAAAACGCTGGAAGAACGGCCGTTTTCGCTATAATGGCGCCTGATTCAGAATAAAAATGACTCGCTGAGAATAATTTTATGCAAGCAACTGCACCCCAACCGATGATGAATACGCGCCGCAATCTGGCCTTCTTTTTAGCCCCCGTTCTGGCAGGCTTTCTGCTGCTGTTTGTCGTTCTGGCCATCTGGCTGGTGAGCTACCAGAGTCGGCACAACGGCCGTATCTTCACCGGCATCAGCGTCATGGGCGTGGACCTCAGCGGCATGGAAATTGCCGAAGCCGAAACCGCGCTTAACCAAAATTTCAACTACGCCAACACCGAGCAGATCGTTTTTGTCGATCCGGAAACGCAAACCGAATTCAGCAAAACCCCCAGCGAATTGGGGCTGACGTTTGATACCAGCCAAACCGTGCAGGCGGCTTATGATTTGGGGCGCACAGGCGGCCCCTTTCAGCAGGCACAGGAGATGTTTAGCAGTTGGTATTACGGCCGTTCCCTCTCCCCCGTGCTTGTGCTGGATGAAAGCCAACTGGATGGCGCCCTGGCTGAATTGGCCGCCGACATCAACAAGCCACCCGTTAGCGCCGCCTTCAATTACAGCGGCAGCGACACCAGCTACGCCGTCGGGCAGCCAGGTCGCTTTGTGGATGTGGCCGATGCGCGCAACCGCGTCATCACGCCGCTCACCAGTTTTCGTCCGGCGCAGGTAGAGCTGTTGGTGCATGAAGTAGCCCCCGCCGTTTTTGATGCCGGGGATGCCGCCGCCGAAATCCAGCAGGTGTTGGGCAGCCCCATCACGTTTTACCTGGAAGAACCGCTAGACAATCTTGACCTGGAACCCATCACCCTGAGCCAGTCCGATTTGGCTGCCTGGGTGCGCGTTGAGGTGTCTGAATCCGCCAGCGGCAGCCGTACGCACGGCGTTTTTGTGGACGAAAACGCGCTGCGCCACTGGCTGCGCCAATTTGAAGAGCAGATTTATCGCGAGCCGGTAAACGCCCGCTACTATTTTGATGATGGCACCGAAGAACTGGTTTTGGTTGCGCCGCACGTAAACGGCCGTGAGCTAGACATCGAAGCCACCATCGAGCAATTCAAAGCGCAAGTAAATACGCCCAACCGCTCCATTCCCTTTGTGGTGCGCGACATTGTGCCCCTGGCCAATTCCAGCGCCACCGCCGCCGATTTGGGCATCACCGAGCTGATTACGGAAACAACCACCTGGTTCTCCGGCTCATCCGACGCCCGCAAGCACAACATCGCCACCGCCGCCGCCAACTTTTACGGCATCGTGGTCGCCCCGTATGAAGAATTTTCCTTCAACAAATATTTGGGCAGCATCACCGAAGCCGATGGCTACACGGAAGGACTGATCATCGTCGGTGGGCTGACCATTCCCGGCGTGGGTGGTGGCGTTTGCCAGGTAAGCACCACGCTCTACCAAACCGCCTTCTTTGCCGGCTTCCCCATCACCGAGCGCCTGCCGCATGGCTACATGCTGGGTTACTATCGCGATGGCGCAGGGCACGGTATGGATGCCACCGTCTATAACGATGGCAACATCAACATCGACATGAAGTTCATCAACAACACGCCTTACCATCTGCTCATCGAAAACTATTTCAGTGAGGAAAATCAGGCGCTGACGTTTAAGTTTTACAGCACCAGCATGGGGCGCACCGTGGTGAAAGAAGACCCTGTCTTTGCCAACGTCACCGAGGTGCCTGGCCCAGAACAAGATCGCTGGGAATATGTGGAAAGCGTTGAGCCAGGCACGGTCGAGAAAATCGACTGGGCCACAGAAGGGGCCGATGTCTCCATTCGCCGTCTGGTTTACAATGCAGACGGACAGATCATCGAAGATCGCACCTTTGTGAGCAACTACATTCCGGTGCCCAACGTCTTCCACTATGGCCCCGACGTAGAGCCGTATAGTTACGATCTGGTGCCAGAAGACGACCATTAACCTGTAATTTGGTCATTGAGTAATGAAGTGATTTTCCCTATAAATTGCCTGATTACCAATTACTCAATTACTTTATGAACAAAATCCCCCGTTTTTTACGACAACTTCTTCTCTTTATGGCTATTGGCTGGCTGCTGGTGGCTTGCCAGCAGGATTTGTTTATGGAGGAAACCACTGTTTTCCCACGCATCTCTGCTGCCACGGCCACAACCACTGCCACTCTGCCCCCCACGGGGACGGCAACGGCCGTTCCCATCACCCCCACCACAAACCTGCCGGAACTGACATTAACCCCCGTCCCCCTGCCAGCCGTGACGCTAGAACAGCCGCAGGGCCGCGCCGCGTTCATCAGCCAACTGCGCCAGGTGCAAACCGAGGTAATTGGCCTGGTGCAAACGCAGCAGCAGTTGCTCACCTTCCCTCGCCCAGACGATCCGGAATGGGCAGGGGACGTGGCGGTGCAGGCCGCCTTCATCCAGGCAAACCGCTTGGCTTTAGAAAGCCTGACCTTGCCTGCTGCTGGTGAAAATTTGATGGGGCCGTTGCTAACGGCCGTACAAACCTGCGAAGATGCCGCCCTGGCCGAAGATGTAGCGGCGCTGGCCGACTGTCTGGTGGTTTTAGAAGTGGTCTCATTTGGCAATGGTGGGGGGAATACGGCCGTCGCCAATCCCAACGTCGTCACGCCCATCCCACTGGTGGGCTGTAGCCAAACCAGCGTCGGCTTTACCCCGCTCACCGATTTGGGTGCAGATTTGTACCAGGGTCAGACAGGTGGCCTTTACCCCGCTGATCAAAACACGCCGCCCGCCGCGCACCTGGCTGCCGGGCTGGCGCAGGCGCAGGCCATCCAGCCCCTTGCCGCCGACGGAACACCAGCCAGCGACGGCAAAATTGGCTTTATTTCCGTGGGCATGTCCAACGCGGCGCTGGAGTTCAATAGCTTCTTGCGGCTGGCCAACGACGATCCGACCAAGAATGACGCCGTGGTCATTGTGAACGGAGCGCAGGGCGGCTGGACATCCAACAAGCTGGCCGAAAACCCCAACGCGGAATATTGGCAGGTGCTGGATGAACGGCTGGCGGACAACGGCCTCACACCCGCCCAGGTGCAGGTGGTGTGGCTCAAAGAAGCGCGCGGCGGCGTCAAAAATGAGCCGTTCCCGCAGGAGCCGCAAATTTTGCAGGCGCAGCTACAAAGCATCGTCCAACTGGTGCAGGCACGCTACCCCAACGTGAAAATTGTCTACCTCTCCAGCCGCATCTACGGTGGTTACGCCACCGGGCCGCTTAACCCGGAACCGATTGCCTACCATTCCGGCTTTGCCGTCAAGTGGCTCATCGAGGCACAAATTAACGGCGAGCCGCAGCTAAATTACGACCCGGTGCAGGGCGAAGTAACCGCGCCCTGGCTGGCCTGGGGACCCTACCTCTGGGCCGATGGCCTGACGCCGCGCAGCGATGGCCTCACCTGGGCCTGCGACGAGTTTGCCGACGACGGCACTCATCCTGGCGACCCCGCCCGCGACAAGGTCGCAGCGATGCTGCTCGATTTCTTTCAGACAGATGAAACAGCACGATTGTGGTTTCTAGGGGCGGAGTAAGCGGGTGATAATGTGGCTGAGCAGTTAATTGACAACTTCAACCTCAACTGCGTTGTCTTCAAAAGGGACTGATTCTGTAATGTCAAGCACGATTTTTAGCTGTTCCAATTGGATGTGAGGTTTGACCAAAATCTCAACTACTTGACGCTCAAAATTTTTAAAAACATTCATTGGCTGCGTTAATCTTGTTGGGCTAACTTGGTGCTGGCTAAGCGGTTGAGGCTAATACCTGCTTCTGCCGCTTCTAAGACTAAACGGCGGTGCAGATCTGGGGGAATGCGTACTAAAAACTTGCCGCTATATTGCCGTACTGCTATCGGGTCTGGAATATCTTCTCCATTTTCTGCCATATCAGCGACCACATCAGCCACGACCTGCCGAATGCCGTGCAGCGCTTCCTCCGGCGATTCATCTAACCAGCTCAGGCTTGGAAATTCGGCACAAAGCCCAACATATTCTTCATCTTCTTCGGACCAGGTAACGCGGTAGGTATAACGATCTTGGTTTAGCATTGCTTTATTTCCCCAATTTATCCACAGCTTTCAACACTTGTCGCACTTGATATGCTTTGGCATTCCCCTTGCTATTCTGAATATTAACGCGCGGGTCGCCTTGCCAGGGTGTTTTATAAACTCGATGGCTGCTGCCACTTTGACGTGGCTCACCAAAATAGTAGTCACACACTTTACAAAGGTCGGTGAAACGAATCCCTTGGGGATTTTGCCGCATTTTCGCCACGATACTTTCAACAGAAGCCATATTATATGGTACCACTATTGGTATCACTGTCAAGAGGCAGAAAATCAGTTTTTAGATTTTTGAAGGCTCATTTGAGTGCTTGCAAAGCAGCTAATGCGTCCTCGGCACGGCCGTTTTGCACAAAAACGTGGTCGTGGTAGTAGGCAGCAATGACGTTGGCACTGATGTTGTGTTGGGCGAGTCGGGTGGCGATTACGGCCGTTAATCCCACCGCTTCTAAACTGGAATGCACCGATAGGGTAATGCAGCGGAACACGCCCTCGTACGCAATGCCGTGCTGGTCAGCGAGGGCTTTGGGATTCACCAGCGTCAAGCCTTCCGCCTCCATAAACGAGGCAATCGGTTCCAATTCGGGATGGTCCCCGTAACGGCCGTTTACAAACGTGCAAAATACATATTCCTCATCATGCAGTTTTGGCGCAAGGGTGGCCAACATCTTGCTTAAATCAGTTTCACCAGTCATGACCGCCTCCTTATTATGTGGGTACTTTCACCAGATGGGCCGTACAGTGATTGTGCGTCTGGCCTTGATGCACGGTGAGCTGCTGCACCTGAAAGCCCGCTGTTTCTAGCTCGTTTTGCAAGCCAGCGGGCGTTGCTCTGTTGAAAACATCTAGAACAAAGCAAAAGATGCTTACGGGATTAACTGGTTCAAAACAAAATTAATGATGCAGATTGTAAACCAACATCTTAATTGCTGGCTCACGCCGCTGCAGATAGTATTTGCGCGCCCGAATGGCGTCACCAAACTTGCGTTTGATGACCGAGATAACGGTTTCGACCTTCCAGCGCTGCCCAAAGAGTCCATCCAGTCGGGCTACGGCAACCAAGTCAGCGCGTGCTTGGCGCAAGGGCGAGGCAATCGACCGCTTCGGACCCGTGCGACGGGGCGGTATGAGGTCATCAGGTCGTACCGACTTCACATCAAAGCCACCATCAGCCAACAAAACCCATTGACCAGAACGCATAAACGGCCGTACCGCACGCCGCATCGTTTCCAATTTACTACCATCATGCCCCGGCCCATACGATTGACTCCGTCCCAAAATGAACAGGGTGTTCAGACCAACCCCATAGAATCCTTTCCAATATTGGGTGATCTTCCAGCCGCGTCGGTTGATATAGTAATCACTGGCTTGAGTCAGCTGAAACCCAGTCGCGTCAATCGCGACTGCTTCCTCCTCAATGCCCAACTCTGTCAACAAGCTGGCATTCATGCGATCGATCTGGGCCAGCGTCAACATTCGAGCCGCTGCCCGCGCCAGTGCCGAGTACGTGGGCACATCCTTGAGCCCCAGCTCCTTGACCACCGCATCACTAGCCAGCAGCCACTCTTCCATATCCCGATAACTCAATCTCAGCCGATGCATCAACAAAATGCAAGCAACCAACTGCGGCTGCGTATACTTGCGCGGGCTTTTAGGATGCGAATAAGGAGTAAATTCTTTTTGTGCCAGTTTGTGCGCCATGCGAGCAAAGGTCACAAACTGGCTTTCACGCCGATTTTTCTTAGCCATATCATCATTATCGCCGTTCTTTCCATCTTTTCAACAGAGCAGCGGGCGTGGGAATGAAACGATACGGCCGTCCCTCAAATTCTGTCGTTTGCGCCCGTGCCGTCCTACTACAAAGCGAGCTTATAAAAAAGAATCCATCTTCGCGCAACAAACGATAAACATTGTCCAAAAACGCAGCTCGATCCGGACCGATAATGCAGTGCAAGCAGTTGCCATCCACAATTAAATCAAATGATTCTCCCAGCAACAGCCCAGGTTTGGTCAGATCGGCAACGTGATAGGTGATTTGTAAATCTGCTGCTTCTGTTTTTTCCCTGGCCCAGGCAACGGCCGTTGGTGAAATATCAACGCCGGTCACGGTGTACCCTCGTTGAGCCAGCAAGCGGGCGTAATGGCCCTCGCCACAGCCCAATTCCAAAACTTTTCCACGATCTGGCAGCGCCGGATAAGAAAACAGCCGCTCCAGCCAAATGTTTTCTTTGGCCATCCGCTCTGGCCCACCCCAACCCGGCCACCCTTTGACGCGTGCTTGCTGGTATTTATCTTCATGGATTAAATAATTGGGCTTCATCAGGTTATTTTCTCTGCCTAGTGGTTTTCTGGCCATGCATACTCGTTGTGAAGCAGTCCGTACCAAAGTCGGTCAACCAGCTTGCCATCTTTTTTGCGCTGGCGCTGCCGTTGGCGACCTTCCAACGTAAAACCACATCTTTCGGCCACACGCTGGCTGGCCAGATTGTCAGCCGCACATTGCAAATCGATCCGGTTAACCTTGAGCTGCTCAAAGGCAAATTGGATCATCGCCCGGGCCGCCTCGGTTGCATAGCCGCGTCCCGTTTTATCTTTGACCAAAAAATAACCAAGCTCCACACACGGCACCTGCCAATCCGGGTTGGCCAAATAGAGTTCGCCCACATAGCTGCCGCTCTCTTTTTCCCACACGCCAAAGATGAACAAGTTACGCGCATCCCATTCTGCGGCCAACTGGCGCAAAACAGTTGCGACATCCGCTTCGTTTTGCACCTCTTGCCATAGCGAGGGCAAAAACTCGCGCAGATGTTCTTGGTTGGCCTGCAACATCTGGAAATAGGCGGCGCTGTCCTCGGGCCGATAGCGACGCAGCAGCAGCCGGGTTGAGCTAAATTCAGGGGGAATGTCTGGTGGAATCATCGGTCGTCTTCCTCGCTGTTGTCGGTTTTGTCGAGCCATTTTTGCAGGCGTACGGCCGTTTCCAACCGTCCCATCTGCGCATACGCCTCCCGCTCATACGCCAGCGACAAAACTGGCAATGTAAGCCCGTCGATCTGCACCCATTCGCGATGTTGGGTTAAATTTGGCGGTGGCTGCCAACGGCCGTTCACCAACTTCTGCACATCGCCCATGATTTCTACTTTGATGCCGCCCATCCTGAGCTGGCCAAAATGGGAGCGAATACGCTCCGTGCCGGAGAATGCGACCGGCTGCACCACAAATTCAGACAGCGCAGCTTCCAGCGCATACGCGCCAGCTTCATCTGTTTGTAAATCAATATCGTTGGGCGTGAAAGGCAAGCCGCGCAGGGCAAAGCCAGTGCTGCCGGTAATGGCCCACAAAATCTGGCGATCCCGCAGCGCCGCGTGCAGTTGGTGCAAAACAGGCAAAAACAGGGCGGGCAGCGGCATGGTTACTCGTCTACCAGGCCAAGTTTTTCGGGGATGTGGGCGGTATCGAAGGGGCTAAAAAAGAGACGGCCGTCTGGCTCAAAACGTACCTTCAAAATGGAGCCATTGGGCATGGCAATGCCGCGCGAAAAAAGCAGATACCGTTCCATCGTCTGCCGGGTTGCCTCCTGAAAACCCGAGAGCTGCATCCACAAAAAGGCGCGCAAAAAGAGGCCGTGGCTAAAAACCACGATGAACGGCTCCGGTGCCGCTCGCAAACTGGTTTCCATTTCCCGCACCCGCATCAACATATCGGCAAAGGATTCACCTTCTCCGCCTTCGTTTTCCTGCGGGTTCATGCGCTGCCAATACGCCTGGGCATCGGGCCAGCGTTGTTCGCCGGTGGTGCCATTGTATTTTTCGGGGTGCAGGTAGCTAAATTCGTAAACGGGCCATTCAGCGACGGGCACGGGATCAAAGCGATTAATGGTAGGAACGGCCGTTTGCCGGGCCCGAACGTACGGTGACACCACAATTAAGTCCGGCTTGCGCGTAAACGCCTGCGCCACATATTCTGCCTCACGGTGTCCCTTCTCTGTTAATTCTGATGCAGACGGATGCGTCGTGGGCAAATTGGCATTGGAAACGCTCTCACCATGTCGCACAAACCAGACTTCTTTACTCATAAACCTTTCCTGACTGAAAAATAATTGGGTAATCGAGTAATTGGGTAAACGCATAATTACTCAATTACCCAATTACATGTCTTACGGATTCACGTACGATTCTACCAGATTTACAAGCTGATCATTGGGCTGACCAAACCGTTCCTCCACTAAATCTTCGCCAGAACCCGTAGAGAACATCACAAACGAGGGGCATTCATCCATAAACGTCTCGATGGTTTCCGTACCCAGCACCTCGCCCGACTTGGCTGAGTAAATCGTCAGTTCGTAAACCGCATCATAAAGTTCAACCGTGCCCATCTCATCTGTCTCATCCAATTCGTACCCTTCGCACGTTTCCACAAGCGTTTCCTGCGTGCGCGCCAGGCAGCCTACCAGCTCAACATCGGTGAAGGCCTCGCCTACGGGCACCGTCCACGCTTCCGGCAGTTCTGTGGAGGATGGAAACATTAAGTCGTACACATCACCATCAAAGGAGTTTTGGCTATACAGGGCGATGAGATGGGGGCCGCTGCTGCTGGCGTCGTATTCGGGCGACACGTCAATCACCGTGCCGGTGCATACTTCTGCCAGATGAAAACTTTTCAACTCGGCCGGATCGCTGGGCGGGGCTATACCACCGCCACCACTATCGCTGTCGCAAGCGGCCGTTCCTAATCCCACCAATAAAAAGAACAAAACAAATAGAGATTTCTTCAAAATTTGCCTCCTTAAGTATGAACAAAATCGCAACCCACCACACCATAAATCAGTGGCGTTGCCAAATGCAAACATCAATTGTCCTAAACAAAGGGGGCTAAATCTATAAAACGGTTGACAAGAGGGGCCGCCATAGCGGGCATAGAAAATGAGGAGGTATTCCTCATCTCTATGCCCGCTATGGCCAAATTTTAATAGGTTGGCAGTTCGGGTTCGATCTCTTTGGCCCAGCGATTAATGCCGCCGTCCAAATTCCACAGCTTCTTAAAGCCGTGCTTCTGCAATTCGCGCACGATGTCGGCACTGCGCGCGCCAGAGCGGCACTGCACCACAATTTCCTGCGCTGTGTCCAGCTCGTTGAGCCGATTTACCACCTGCCCTTTGGGAATCAGGTGTGCACCCAAATGGCTCAGGTTGGCAATGTCCCATTCGTGCGGCTCACGCACGTCCAGAATGTACAGATTGTCGCCAGCATCCAGCCGCGCTTTTAACTGCGCTGGCGTCAGCTCTGGCACATGGTCGCCGCTGGTTTCCACGGCCGAAAAATGGCTGTTGTCGTGGGCGGGCATGCCGCAGAACTGCTCGTAATCGATCAGCTCGGTCAGCGTTGGATGCTCGCTGCACACCGGGCAGTTGGGGTTTTTACGCAGGTTCACCTGGTCAAACTCCATGTTCAGGGCATCGTACAGCAGCAAACGGCCGATCATCGGTTCACCAACGCCCAAAATCAGCTTCACCGCTTCTGTGGCCTGAATGGCCCCAATCGTGCCGGGCAAAATACCGAGCACACCGCCCTCGGCGCAGCTGGGTACCAATCCTGGCGGCGGCGGTTCCGGGAAGAGGCAGCGGTAACACGGCCCCTCTTTGGCGTAAAAGACGGAAGCCTGCCCCTCAAAACGGAAGATGCTGCCGTAGACGTTCGGTTTGCCCAGCAGCACACAGGCGTCGTTGGTGAGGTAGCGCGTGGGGAAGTTGTCCGTGCCGTCGATGATGATGTCGTATGGCTCGAACAGCTCCAGCGCATTGTCAGAAGTCAGTGGCACTTCGTAGGTATCAACCTGAACATGCGGATTGATGTCCAGAATGCGATCTTTGGCGCTGTCCAACTTGGGACGCCCCACGTCTTTGGTGCCGTGAATAATCTGGCGTTGCAGATTTGTATAATCCACAATGTCAAAATCCACCAGGCCAATACGGCCGATTCCCGCTGCCGCCAAATACATCGCCAGGGGTGAACCAAGCCCACCCGCGCCAATCAACAAGACGCTGGCCGCTTTGAGCTTTTTCTGCCCCTCCATGCCGACTTCAGGCATGATCAGGTGGCGGCTGTAGCGCTGCACTTCTTCATGCGACAGGCTTACATCAGCGATGGCCGCCGGGTCTATTAAGGTTTTGCTGCTCATAAAAGTCTCCGTGTCATTACCCAATTACTAATTACCAATTACGAGTCGTAATTAAGTAATTGGGTAATTGAGTAATTTAAATTTAGGCCAGGCTGGCAACTTGCTGCGTAAGCTTGTGAGTATGCGTGAGGCCATAGTTGATCTCGCGCACGTCGCCTTGCTGGTCAATGAGAATGGTGGTGGGCAGGGTGAAAACGCCGTATTTTACGGCCGTTTCCGGTTCCACCTCGGTATCAATTTTTTGAATCACCAACTCTTCTTGCCATTGCGCCAATAGCTGCTCCAAATATCGCGCCTGGCTGGGGCAGGCAGCGCAGCTATCGCTGGCAAAATAAAGAATGGTAGGGATTTTGGAAACGGCAGTTTCCAAATCACCCAGCACCCGCACATGCCGCCGCTTAAACGTAGCGTAGGCCGTCGTGCCGAGCATGATGAGTAAAGTTGTGATAAGTAGTCTTTCTATCATTTTTCGTTATCCGTAATCCGTAATCGGTGGTCGGTAATCGGAGTACCGATTACGGATTACCGTTTACCGAATCGGGTTTACGCGAAAACCGGGCAGACCCAGCTTGTTGAGTTGATAATAGACAAAGCAGCCCGCGCAAAAGCCCAAAAACAGGTTAAGCGCAGCCAGGGCAATAACCAGCCAGACCAAGCCCCAACCAAGGATGGGCAGTCCAGCCAGCAAAGCAACAACCGCCAACGCGACCACCACGCCGCCAAAGCCCTGGGCGAAGCGGTGCGGTTCCGGGTTATCGACAATCACGTCCGGCTTCACCAGTCCAGATGGGCGCAAAAAATGTTGGTAGATGCGTTTGAACAGGGCCAGGCTGGGAACGGCCGTTCCCACCAGCATCACCAACCCCACAAACGCCGCCAACCAGACGGCATCCAGCAAGAATGCCAAAATGCTCAAACCAATAATGAATGCCTGGTTCACTCGCAAAGCAGAGTGATCGACTTTTCTTTCTTTCGGGGTGCTCATTTCTTTTTCTCCAATCTCCAGCCGGGGAACCGTGATCGGTGAACGGTAATCGGTAAACCGAATACCGATTACTGATTACCGCTTACGGACCTTAGCCTCCGGCGATGGAAGGAATAATCATCAGGGTATCGTTTTCGCCAACGGCCGTTTCCGGGCCATCCAGGTAGCGCACATCTTCCTGGTTCAGGTAGATGTTGACAAAGCTGCGCAGCTCGTCATTTTCAAACAGATGCTGGCGCAAGTCAGGGTACTGCTGCGTCAGATCATTCAGGGCGCTGCTTACGTCAGAGCCACTCACTTTCACGGTGGCGTTGTTGCCGGAATACGGACGTAGCGGGGTAGGTATACGAATTGTAGGCATGGTTTCTCTCTCCTGTTTAGTTCTTAGTTTCAACAATCTCTTCTTCCAAAAAGCCAGACCGATCCTCAGCCAGCTGCCACGACTGGCTGTAGGTCGGTTCGCCTTTTAACACCTGGGTAATCAAATAGGAATAGCCCGGCCAGCTGGCCCAGGCCAAATCACGCGGCGAAGCCACCGGCACATCATCCGGATGGCTGTGAAAAATGCCGATCACATCCAAGCCAGCCATCATCGCTTCCAGCTCCACCTGCTGCCACGCTTTTGGGTCGATGCTAAAGCGAATCGGCTTTTCAGCTTCGTTCGGCCACACGTTTTCCATCGGGCGAATCTCTTGCACCACGTTCTTGCCTGGTGCCGCTTGCCCCAACAGCAGCCCGCATCCCTCAAACGGATACGATGCCTGCCCGTGTGCCTTAATTACTTCGTGAATTTCCTTACTCAATGTCAACATTCTTTTTTCTTTTCTGTCCACAGATTACACAGACTCTTTTTGTCAGACATTAAAAACTGCGGAATCTGTGGCTAATTCAATAAAAAACACCTTCCTGTAAAGATAAGGAAGGTGTCTGAAATTCAGAACCATCGTCTTATCTTTCAGGTGCAGAAGCTATTCTGCACTGACGGAATTAGCACCATTTCGCCAGCCGGGGCTGTCGCGGTTGCTGAGGTGTCATCGGGCCGTTCCCTCAACCTCTCTGGATAAGATAGGCAAACTTATTTGATTTTTTACAGCGGTCGCCATCTTAGCAGAACAGGTTGGGAGCGTCAAAAAATTTAGATTGGTCCAATCTCATTAACTATAGCTATCAAAAACTTTAGCCAAGATTGGACCAATCTTTGTAAATGCACTTACTGCCACAACTTATCGCTTAAATATTTAAAGCCATTGTCTGGCAAGATGGTCACCACCACGCCTTCATCCAACGTTTTGGCCACATTCACACTGGCCACCACAGCTGCTGCGGCCGAGATACCCACAAACAGCCCTTCTTTGCGCGCCAAAAAGTGGGCCATTGCGTGGGCGTCTTCGGTACGCACCGTCACCTGCTCGTCAGCCACATCTTCATCATAAATGCCTGGCTTAAGCGCCGAAGGCATGTGCTTGAGCCCTTCCAGACCATGAAACGGGCTGTCTGGCTGCATGGCCAGCGCCTGAATGTTTGGATTAAACTTTTTCAGGCGGCGCGTGGTGCCGGTAAAGGTACCGCTCGTGCCCAGACCAGCCACAAAATGGGTGATCTTGCCCTGCGTTTGCTGCCAGATTTCTGGTGCAGTGCTTTTGTAGTGTGCCTGCCAGTTAGCCGAATTGTTGTACTGGTTGGCATAGTACAGGCTGGGATCTTCGGCAGCCAGACGACGGGCTTCCACAATCGCCCCATCGGAGCCTTCCAACGGATCGGTGAGGATGAGCTCTGCGCCATACGCTTTGAGGATGGCAATGCGTTCTGGGCTGGCGTTGCTGGGCAAGCTGAGCTTGACATGGTAGCCGCGCGCTGCGCCGAGCATGGCGTAGGCAATGCCCATGTTGCCAGAGGTAGAGTCTAGCAACGTCATGCCGGGCTGGAGTTGACCATTTTCCTCAGCGGTGCGGATGATGTTGAGAGCGGCGCGATCTTTCACAGAGCCGCTGGGGTTAAACCATTCGGCTTTGGCATAAATGGCGACGGTGTCGGGAACGTTGTGGGCAACGGCCGTATTCTGCAAACGAATCAGCGGCGTATTCCCGACCTGAGCTTCTAAGCTGTTGACGGACGTGGTGGCAGAAGGAAGGATGTGTGTATTTTTGATTGTTGACAACATAATTGTAGGTGTTCCTAAGATTAATTTCTAAACAGGGGCAGCAGACATACTACCCAACAAAAAACGGTCGCAGCATTTCGCTAGCGAGACAACAAGGAGAGCAAACCATGCTCGCTGTTGCTTCGCGAGAGCAGCTACCACCGTTCCGGCGTCCACAGGTGAACGCTTTTAGAAATCTTTCTCAGGTTTCTGAACGATGGTTACCACCCTCGCTCAATACACCTGCAATATTGTCCAATCATCATAATCACACGGTTGTTTTTGATGACCTAACAAGTTTGGCACAAATGATTATTGTGTCTATAAGTAAACCTGTTAGGTCTCGATAAGCTATTGTTGTTGAATCAGTTGCGAGTATAGCAAAGCGATTGCATGAGTCAAGTTAGAAAATGATAAACGGACTCGCGTCAGCTTTTCCCGCATGCCTATAGGATGGGATGTGCTTGGGGATTCTTACGTTTGAGTGAACAGTAAAAAGTGGGAAGCCAAACGTGGTTAGGTTGACATTGATTTTTGGATGAGGGCAACGGCCGTTGCCGCACAATACACAATCAACATTTGGCCTGGGCCGTAGGTGAGCCAGATCACATCGCCAATCAGCGGGAAGCTCAGGTCGTTGAACAGTTGGGCGGCCAAAATGAGATCGCTGATGAGGAAAAGCGCGGCGCCAACAGCCAGCCAGGTGAACTGGCCCTGCTGGAAGGCCAAACCGGTAGCCATCCCGGCTGTACTGGCCAGCAGCAGCGCGTACGGCAGCGCCGCATAATGCAGCGTGGTGGCTTGCTGGCCGCGAAAGACGACAAAATACCAGGCCAGCGCCCCAATAATCCACCAAACCACCAAACTCCCCCAGCGAGCCGAGCCATCAGTCAAGCCAATCTGGTTGCCAAAGCGCCAAATGCCGATGATGTAGGCAACGTGCCCCAGGCCAAAGGTGGCCATGCCGCCCAGTACATTGCGCCCGCCGGGCATCATGCCCGCCATGAACAAATCGCCCAGAAAGCCAAACGTCATGCCGATGGCTAGCCACAGCACAAAGCTATTGGCGGCGTTTTGGCGAGTGATGAGGAACCAACTCCAACCGGCCAAAACGAGCACGGCGGAGGAAGTCAGGCGGGTCCATTTGGGCATGCGCTGGCTAGGATCGGCGGGGCCAAAAATGAAGCCGCCAAATAGCAGAACAGCCCACAAAATGAGCAAGGCGATGAGCCAGTAGCGAGGCGTGGAATTCAGTGTAGTGAACATGTGGGAATTGTACCGGGGAACGGCCGTTTGGCGAAGGAACTATCCACAGATTTCACAGATTACGCCGATTAATTTCTCTTATCCCTTTGTGCTTTACTTCGGCTTCGCTCAGCACAAGCCTGTGGCAAAATAGATTTGCAACTTTTTGCCGCCTTTCCGGTACACTCTGGTAGGAAGCACTTTATGACGCTGACAGACGAGCAGCAGTTGCTGCAACAGGCCAGGCAGAGAGACGAGACCAGCGCCGCCGCGTATGGGGAGCTTGTCCGTCGCTATCAAACGGCCGTTTTCAACGTGGCCTATCGTCTGCTAGGGCGTCGGGTTGAGGCGGAAGATGCCGCGCAAGAGGCATTTTTGCGGGCGTATCGGGCGCTGGACAGGTTTGATCTGGAACGGCCGTTTGCTCCCTGGATTAAGCGCATCACCACCAACTTGTGCCTGAACTGGCTGGAATCGGCCCGGGCGCGCACGCAGCTGCTGGCGGCAGAGATGGCTCGCCCGGATCAGCCCGTGAGCATGGATGATTGGGCGCAATCGGCCCCATCACCCGAGCAAACATTGGTGCGCGAAGAGCAAACAACCCGGCTGCATGAAGCAATCCTGGCGCTGCCGCCGCGCTATCGCGTGGCCATCGAGCTGCGGCACTTTCAGGAGCTGAGTTACGAAGAGATGGCTGAGGTGATGGAACGGCCGCTTAGCAGCGTGAAAAGCGATCTATTTCGGGCGCGGAAGATGCTGGCGGAGAAGATGCGTGGGGAGTGAGCAAGGGTGCAAGTGAGCAAGGTTGCAAGTGGCAAGTTTGCAAGTAGGCAGGTGTTCATGTACTCAGGTGCTCAGGTAAGCTTGACATTTGAAAATTTGAACACTTGAAAACAAAAAATCGGAAAGATTATGCAAGAGTTTAACGACGATCTACTACAGGAATATTTAGACGGCACGCTGGATGAGGAAACGCGGCAAGGGGTTGAGGCGCATCTGGCCGAATCGCCGGAAGCGCGGGCGCAGCTGGCGGAGCTGGAAGCGTTGTTCAGCGGCCTGACGGCATTGCCGGAGCTGCCGCTCAGCACGGATTTGTCGGTGGCAGTGGTGGCGCAAATTGGGCGGGAAACGGCCGTTACTCGCTTACCGCGCTGGTTGTGGGGTTTGCTGCTGGGGCAACTCATCGTCGCCGCGCTGCTGTTGGGCAATGTCTGGTCGTCTCTACAAGTTTGGTTAGGCAGCAGCCGGGCCATCACCACCGATTGGTTGGCCACGGTTCAGCTATCCCTTTTGGATTGGTTGAACGAATTTTGGGCGGGAGTAACGGCCGTTTGGCAGCAGCCCAATGTACCCACGATCACGTTTGATTTACCCGCCGCGCAGTGGGCACTGCTGTTTGGCCTGGCGCTGGTCGTCTGGCTGGCGGGCAACCGCTTGATGTTTACATCTGATTAGGCACAGAGATTAAAGAGATTTTACTGCCTACTGATTAACGAATACTGATTACCGAATACCGTCCCACGGGAGGTTCACATGGCTGAAGGATTACAAATTATCATCATTATTTTGTTTAGCTGGGGCACGCTGGCAGCGCTGTTGGTGCTGCTGCCCGCTTTGCTGCCGGGGCGCATCACACGTGCCCAGCAGGTAGCCCAAAACAGTCCGGGGCGATCGTTTGTCATTGGATTGGTGAACTTTCTCTTTTTTGGTGTGGTGGCCACCATTTTTGCCCAGGGCGGCGACTTGGGCGGTCTGATTGCCCTCATCATTTTGCTGGCGCTGGCAGCGGTTACGGCCGTTGGCTTCTCCGCGCTCAATCAAATTATCCAGGCACGTCTGTATCCAAATGGTGAGGGTGTGAGAGTGGGATTGAAAACGGCCGTCTTGCTCATCGCTGGTGGATTGGTACCGCTGTTGGGCTGGTTTGTCGTCACGCCGATCCTGCTGCTGATTGGCCTGGGCGCGGGCATCATCGCTCTGGTGCGGCGCAAAGGCAGCGCAGCTCCCCACGAAACGTTTGGTTAGGGCGACTGCAGCGAGTTAATCGCCTGGTTCAACTGGCCAATCGGCTGGTCCAGCGCCTGGCGCAAAATGCCGTATTGGTTCTGGTCGATGATGCGCCGTGAAACGCCGCTGGCCAAATCGGTGCGGCAAATCTCTACCCAGGGTGCCAGCAAATTCAGCACGGTATCGGTAGCCGCCCGGTAAATACCATACGCATTTTGCACGGTTGGCAACTGGGCCGAAACATCCACCGTGAGCACATTAGCAATACTGTCGTAAGAGGAAACAATCGCCCCACAATCGGTTGGCTGCTCGGTGAGCGTGTCTCCCCCACTTGGAGAAAGCGGTAAAAAAGCCCCGCGAATAATATCAATCCGCGTCAGCTCGTCTTGGATTTTGGTGGCTAGCTGGTCACTGACGTTCACCACGGGTGCGCTGGTTGGGGCCAGTTGGCTGCTCGTGGTTGCCATAGCGGTTGGCGCAATGGTTTCCGTTGCGGTCGGTGATTCAGTTGCCGTGGCTGGCGGCGTGTAAGTTGAGAAAGGTGTGTAGGTGGGCAGGGGCGTTTGGCTGGAAACGGCCGTAAACGTCGCCTGTGGTGTGTAGGTAGGCAGCGGCGGCAGGGTTGCCTGGGGCGCTTGCGTCGGAATGGCTGCTACTGTTTCGGCCACCAATACCTCAACGGTTGCCAGCCGGTCTTCTTCCGAAGGGCCACAGGCTGACAGCAACGTCACAAAAATCACGAGCAAAAAGACATGCAAAATATGCTTCATGGGAGACTCCAAAACCAACTTGGCTGCAAAAGGATAGATCAATTATTACCACTTTATTGGAACCAGCAAGATCAATTTTGCGTGTGAAAGGAAGCATCGTAACTGCTGGTCAGATGATAACTCAACCAGACAGATTCCAGACTGATGACATCCAAATCTGGAGAGCGCCCTCGTGTGGGAAACGTTCGGCCGTTTCCCTGGAGATTAAGCGAAGTTCAACTTCTGCCAGAAATTGAACTTCTTGGTTAGTTGGACAAGCGGCGGTAAATGCCGCCGCTGCGCGTCATCAGGCCGTGCTCCACCAGCGAACGGCGCAGCGTCGCCACGTCTTCGTGGAAGTCCAGCAGGATGAAGTTGACCTCTTTTTCGGTGTATTCCTGCTCTGGTTCAAACTCTTGCACGATGAGTTCCAAGATGACCTGGAGCTTTTTGAGCTGCGCCGGTAAACGCACCACCCGCCCCTGCTTCACAAACGCCTTGAGTACTTTTTGCTTGTAGGCGTCGGTCTCCACCTCGTCGGTCAGACTGGGCTGCGGCAGGCGAATTACCTCGCTCAGCGGCTTTTTGAGCACGTCCCCCACCAGCGAATACATCTGGTAATACTGGTCTTTGGTAGACGTGAGCAGCCCCGCATCCGCCAGCTTGCTAAGATGATGCGACACCGTGGCGGGCTTCAAGTTCAAAATGGCGGCCAGCTCTTCACCGTGGCGCGGCTTTTGCTGGATAAGGTTGAGCATGAGCAGCCGCGCCGGATGCCCCAGTGCCTTAAACAGTTGGGCACGCTCTTCCAGGTTGAATTCGGCCGTTGTTTTACTCATCCCAGCTCCTTTTGCCCGTGGCCCGCAGGTACACCATGTCAAAAATGCCTTTGGCATGCTGAATGCTGCTCAGTTTAATCTGCTCTTTCACAAGCGTTTCCCGGTCATTCATCGCTTTGCGCAGCTCAATTTCGTTGTTGGTATGTGTCTCGATGGACCCAATAATCATGTGAAACGCTTTGGCGATTTTGTCTGCTTCGGAGATATCAGACTCGAATATCTCTTCGTATTCCCTGTTCATGGCAACCTCTTTGATTCGATATTAGTGAAATTAGTCATTGAATTTTTAATTAGATTATTTTCTAATTAAATAATACAAACTAATCTCTATTTTGTCAAATCAAAATAAATTTTGCCTTATAGGAAGGATTAGGGGAGAACGGCCGTAATCACGTCCAAATAAAACAGCACAAAATACCCCACCAGCAGCACAAACCAGCCTACCAGCTCCACCATATCAAAATAGTGCGACCAGGAACCGGACAAATTATCTACCACAATTTGCATCACCTTTTCCAGGTTCTCCAGCTTGTTTTTGACGATTGTTTTCCAATCATCCAGGTAGAGTTCGTCGATGATGGTGTGGTAAAGCTGAGCGGTGTACCAATCGCCGATGAGCAACAAATCTTGCTCAATGCGCTCAAAATCGAGCAGATAGGTGAGCCGTTCGGCTACCAGCATCTGAATTTCCTGGCGCGAAGTTAACGGCCGAAAACGCAGCCGCCGCTCCAAAGCCACCTGAAAGGAACGCAGCCGCGTCTCGATACGCTTGTCCAGCAGGCGATAGCGCAGCAGTTGGTAGCTGCCAATTTTGAACAGCTCAATATCTACCTGATCATCGCCATACGGCGAGAGCATGATGGCGCCGCCCCAATCGGTGACGATGAGATCATTGGCGGCATATTGCACGCGGGAGATAAGCGTTTGTTCCACTTCTTCTTCGCTAAATGGCTCCGCCTGAGAGCGCAGCAGTTGGGCCAAAAGTGGCGCATGTTCGGCAACAAAATCAGTCGGACGCGGCAGATCGAGGTCAAAAATGAGAATGCTGTACCCTTCCCACAGCTCATCTTTTAGTTTTTCGGGGGTAAGCAGCGTCTGCTCTAGGGCGTTTTCCAGACGCTCTTTCCGGCCGACGGCGGTGCTGCTCAGAGGCTGGCTAAAGGTAAAGATGCACTGCTCGATGCGCGTGTGGCCATCATAAATTTGGGGCTGCACCGACACCTCCACCCCTTCCAGCTGTAGGTTAAATGCTTCCAGCAGCTGCACCGAAATATCGATCGGCTGAAAGTAAGGGATGCCTTTACGGGGCGTAATGGGCTGGTGGGTAACGGCCGTTTCATCCCGTTCATTGGGGTGCACCAAAAGGTACACCATCTGACATTCATGAATTTCCTGGGTCATAGCTCAATCCTTGTTCGCTCATGGCATTACTGAAAAATTAAACGGTCTCCCAAATTATACGATTTTCCCGAGAACGGCCGTTTCCAGTACAATAAGGTCATGTCCGAGCAAGTTCAGATCGCTGGCTCCGTTGAGCGCGTCACTTACTACAACGAAGAAAATGGCTACACCGTCCTGCGGCTCAAGCCGGATTCACGCGGGATGCTGCCGTTTCGCTACGCCAGCGGACGGGATGCGCTCATCACCGTGGTGGGTAACATGCCGGAAGTGCAGCCCGGTGAATGGCTCAAGCTAACCGGCAAATGGGGCAATCACGCCAAACACGGCCGTCAGTTCCTGGCTGAATTTTGTGAACAGTCGCTGCCCGCTACCACCGAAGGCATCAAGCGCTATCTCGGCTCTGGGCTGATTCGCGGCGTGGGCAAGGTGATGGCCGAGCGCATCGTGGAGCGCTTTGGCGAAGAGACGCTGGACGTCATCGGGTACGAGCCGGAGCGGCTGCAAACGGTGCTGGGCATTGGCCAGAAGCGCGTCGGGCAAATTGTGAAGGCGTGGGACGAACAGCGGGCCATCAAAGATGTGATGATTTTTTGCAGTCGCACGGCGTGTCTACCAATCTGGCCACCAAAATCTACAAAAAATATGGCGATACGTCGCTGGCAGTGGTGCAAAACACGCCGTACAAGCTGGTGCAGGATGTGTACGGCATCGGCTTCAAAACGGCCGATAAAATTGCCCAGGCGCTGGGTTTGGCGGCGGACGATCCGGGCCGCATCGAGGCGGGCATCGCCTACACGCTCAACCGCATGGCGGAAGATGGCCACGTCTACGTGCCGCAGGAGGAGCTAGAGCCAGAAGCGGCCGAAATTTTAGGACTGCCAGCGGAGAAGGTAACGGCCGTTATTGACCAGCTGGAAACGAGCGACTTCATCAAACGGGAGACGCTGCGGTATCCGGTAAACAGTAATCAGTTATCGGTGAACAGTGGTCAGTATGCAGTGCTCGGGGAGGAGAAGGCTGTTTATGAGGTTGGGGAGACGGCCGTACGTGAAGAACGCGCCGTTTATCTGACGCCGTTTTACTTCTCTGAAATTGGTGTCACAAAGCGCATTCAACAATTAATTGAACATCCGACGAGCCGCCTTGCTGTTTTGCGCAATCAGTCTCAAATCTCCAGTCTCCAATCTCCCAACTCCGGCGTCAAACTTGCCCCGCAGCAGCTCCACGCCATCCAAACGGCCGTTACGAACAAAGTCACTATTCTCACCGGCGGGCCGGGCACGGGCAAAACCACGACGATGCGCGCCCTGCTCGACTTGCTGGATCGGCACCGGCTGACCTACGCCCTGGCCTCACCCACGGGTCGGGCGGCGAAGCGCTTAGCCGAAGCGACAGGGCGCGAAGCGAAAACGGTGCATCGTTTGCTGGAATTTAAGCCGGGGGAAGGATACGGCCGTTCCGAAAGCAACCCCCTCGACGCCGACATGATCATCATCGACGAAGCTTCGATGCTCGATTTGCTGCTGACGCACAACCTGCTCAAAGCCATCGGGCCGGACAGCCATTTGCTGCTGGTGGGCGACGTGGACCAGCTGCCCAGCGTCGGCGCGGGGATGTGTTGGGCGATTTGATCGATTCTGGGAAAACGGCCGTGGTGCGGCTGCAAACCATCTTCCGCCAGGCATCCGACAGCCTCATCATCAGCAACGCCCACCGCATCAATGAAGGCAAATTGCCAGAAACCACGCCCGAGGCCAACGACTTCTTCATTTTTGTGAAGGAAGATCCCGCCGAAGCGGCCGAGCTGCTGGTGGACGTGGTGAAAAACCGGGTGCCGCTCAAGTTCAAGCTCGATCCGCTGGACGACATCCAGGTGCTGGCCCCGATGTACAACGGCGCGGTCGGCGTGAACAACCTGAACCTGCTGCTGCAAGAAGCGCTTAATCCGGGCGCCCAACGCAAAGCGGAGCGCAAGCTGGGCGGGCGGCTGTTCCGCGTGGGTGACAAGGTGATGCAGACGGTGAACAATTACGACAAAAACGTTTACAACGGCGACATTGGCCGCGTGACCGATATGGATCTGCTTCAGCAAAATCTCACCGTCAGCATCGACGGCGCGCCGGTAGTGTACGACTTTTTGGAGGCGGATGAGCTGGTGCATGCCTACGCCATCTCCGTGCACAAAAGCCAGGGCGCAGAGTACCCGTGCGTGGTGATGCCGGTGGCCACCCAGCATTATTTGATGTTGCAGCGGAATTTGTTGTATACGGCCGTAACCCGAGCCAAAAAGCTGGTCGTCCTGGTTGGCACCCGCAAAGCAATCCAAATCGCCGTCAAAAACGACAAAACCACCCAGCGCCACACCGCCCTCGACTGGCGCTTGCAAAAGTAACCACAAGGTCAGCACCTAGCAGTATTTCTCTCGTAGCCCAATCGTCTATCAACGTTTCCCCAAGCATCATATACTTCTCAAACCGCTTTGTTTAAAACAGGAGTTTGGGAGAGATGTTAAGGGCAAAAATATTTGTTTGTCTATTGTTACTGGTGTTAGGTTTGGCTGGCTGTCTACCAGAGAGTATTGAACAAGTAACGGTTGCTGTAACGCGACCGCGGCCAATAGCTACGTCAAATATAGCAACGATCGTTGCCAATATCTCTCCCACACCATCACCAACAACAACCCTTGCCAGCCCGACACAAACGGTGATTGACGATTTTGATCGTGGCATGGAAACACCACGGCCTACGAGCACACCCAAGCCGCCAACCGTAACGCCCACACCATCTCCCACAAAACCCTGGCTCATTTCACTAACATTTCCAGGCGGCGATGGCGGAACAAACTATGATACTTACTTTGGTAGAGGAATGCCGGACCTCATTCTGTTTGCTGATGGGCAGCTATTACTTCGTGATAAAAATGATGATTCAAATAATTGGTTTGAGAGCGAATGGTATCTTGAAACTCACCTGTCTCAAGTCGAAATTGAAGATATCTTTATTAATATTGAATCCTTGGGCTTTTTCACACAGCTAGAAAAAAGAACTCAACCTGAATCTGAGTGGCTTTACCATTTTGATGAAACGACACAATTTACTGACGGCGCTGGCGGAGCAACTCTTTGCATCTTCAAAGAGGAGCGTAATTGTATCGCCATTTACGGCCCACATATCCCTTACTTAGTGCCAGAAATTGGCAATACGCTTACGCTTATCCAAAGTTTCCACCCCAATGACAAGCACTATGTGCCCTATGAGCCAGAAATGATGATTCTGCGGATTCAACCTGCGTCGGATGGTCCCGCTACAGATGAGGTCGCTCAATTCTGGCCTGAAGATTTACCCACTGTACGTGAGCTGTTGGAACGATATCCTTCTGGGGTGGCCTTTTTTCAAGCACATGAAGCAATGACGTATTTCGAGTTGTTCAATATGAAGATTGATGACGCTATTTTTATTAGTGAGGGCATCGAATATTACATGATTGCCCGTCCATTATTGCCCACGGAATCTACTAGAATATACGGAATCCCGTAGATCAAACTAAGGAATTTATTTGCTATGAGACGAGTAACATTTGTTTTTTATATTCTCTTACTTGCCCTGGGATTGGCTGGCTGCTTGCCAGAAAGTGCCGATCAAATCACGGTTGAAGCGACTCGTGAACAACCTACGGCAACCGTCGCGGTTACTGAATCGGCTACGGCCGTTCCTACCACCCCCGCAGCAGCCACAGCAGAACCCTCGCCAACGGCCGTTCCCACCGAAGCACCCCAGCCGCCAGCCCCACCTGTGCGGGAGGATGTGGATAATTTAACGGCCGTTTCCGCCAACGCCATCGCCTACGTGCAAAACGAGCAGATATTCATCCGCAGCCTGCCGGATGGCAACACCGTGCCCGTCCACATCGAACCGTGCCCGGAAGGGAGCTACTGCTCGCTGGATTACCTGAAATGGTCGCCCGATGGGCAGTTTTTGCTCTACACCTATTACGACGGCCAGAGCAACAGCAGCCTGCGCCTCAGTGACCGACAGGGCAATGGGCAAATCATCGAAAATGTGGCTTTTATTCGCCCTGGGGATTGGTCGCCAGACGGCCGTTCCATCGTCTTTTTCCGGGAAACCGAAACCTACTTTGAGGCAGATGACACTTCTCCCGGCGGACGGCTGATGGAAGTGTGGACCGTTGCCCTCGCAGAAGATGGTCAGCTGCAAACGCCCCAACTCGTCGGCACCTGGCGGCAGGTGGGCGATGGTTGTGGTGGCGGCGGTCGCTCCCTCAGTGAAGTGCTGTACGAGGATGAAGGCGGCACGCCGTACGGCTACAAAATGGCCGTCACCGAATGGACAGCGCAAAACATTCTGCTGTTCAACCTCATCTGCACCAACGTCGGTATGGGTCGGTTTGACATGACCAGCGGCACCGAACTGCCCAGCTTCGACCAGCCGCTGCGCAACCTGGTGCTGAACAACAGCGGCGACCGCTGGTACGCCGTCGCTGGCAACACCTGGGATCGTGATAATCCAGACAACAACCAGCTGGTCACCGGCACGCCAGATTCCACGGAAATCACCGTTATTCCCACCAGCGCCAAGGTGGAACTGGTGTTTGTCGGCCAGACCAGCGGCAGCCTGTACTACACAGAGCGCAATCCGCTAGAGCGCGAATCCATCGACGACCGCGGACTCTATTTTGCCTACTACGAATCCGCCCTGTGGCGCATCCAGCCCGATGGCAGCGGCGAAGAACGGCTGCTGTTTGGTGAAGATGTGCAGGCGTATGCCCAGGTGTCGGAAACGGCCGTTAACGACCTCATCTTTGTGCTAGTGGAAAATGAACGGCCGTTAGCCGCAGCCGCCCAGATCATACAAGGCAACCCAGACACACTGCAAGCATACTATCCCCAGCGCCACATCATGCAGCTCCCTACCAACGGCGGTGACCCAATCATGATCCTCAGCAACGCCGGGCAACCCGCCCTCACGCTGCCGTAACCGCCTGGTAGATTTAGTCTCACGCAAAGCCACAAAGACTCTAGATAAAAACCTTTGCGGCTTTGCATGAAGTTCTCATTCACATTCCAGCAAGAAAATCAACGCCCCTGATTCCTCTTCCAAATCAGGGGCGTTTTGTTTACAATCATTGCCATGCCTAAAGAACGCATTGACCGCCTCTATTTTGTGACCGCCTCAGAAAATAAATTTAACGATTATCAGTTTTTGCTCGGCAAGCTAGCCAATCTGATCTGGTATCGCTACAACGTGGAGGATGTGGTCACCACAGACATCGACATTTTGCTGCGGCGCAAGGTGGCCGCCATACGGCCAATGCTGCCGTACCTCCCCTTTTTGGTGGAGCAAACCAACCTGATGATCCGCGCTTGGCGCAATTTGCCGGGCAACGTGGCCGGGTTGTTCATTGATGGCGTCGGCGTGGCGGGTATCTCCAAGATGCTGCAACCATTTGGCGACCGCACCGCAACGGCCGTTACCAAACTGGCCTACCACTCCCCAGACGGCCGTGTAGCGGTGTTTACCGGCCAGCTCAGTGGCACCATCGCCGAAAAACCAGCCGGGCAGGCCATTTTTGGCTGGGACGCTATCTTCATTCCCACTGGCCACGATCGCACCCTGGCCGAAATGAGCATCGAGCAGCGCAACAGCATTTCTACCCGGAAACTGGCGGTGGCAGAATTTTATACGGCCGTTCTCCAGGAAGAACACGCCGACACCCTCCTGCAAAATCGTATCCGCCTGCGCGAGCTGATGGTGCGCTACTTCAACAAGTCGGAACTGGATATCCTCTGTAGCGATGTAGGAATCGACAAAGACGAGCTACCTAATGCCACCAAATCAGAGATGGCCCAGGAAATCATCCTCTACAGCGAGCGGCACGGCAGGCTGGAACGCCTGCTAGAGCTCTGCCGCGAACAGCGCCCCCATGCCGAATGGCCCGAAGAAATCTAAGCTGGCTACAACTTTTCATTCACACCAACGAAAAGAGGCGCGGCTTGTGAGCTGCGCCTCTTTTTTGTTGAATTGATGGTTTCTCGACAGCTTAATCCCGCTGCAAAAAGGCCACCAATTCGTCGATTTCCGCCTCGCTTAACTGTAGATTGGGCATCTGCGTTTCTGGTTTAATGGCGGACGGGTTTGTCAACCAGGCTTGCAAATATTCTGGCGATCGCTTGACATAAGTAAGATTTGGCCCGATTTGGATCATATTTTCTGCCATCGTTACCCTGTCATACACGTGGCACTGAATGCAGCCCTTGGCCACAAAAAGCGCCTCACCCATCGCTTCTGGCTCAACCGCGGGCAGCAAATCGGCTTCGCTTTCCGCCAGGACGGGTTGCGCGACCTGGGTGTGCAGGGCGAAGCTGGTTAGACTCACCACACTCAGCAGCACCACGCCCGCTAAGCGCACCCGAGTTTGCTGGCGCATCCAAAAGAAAAGGCAGAGCAGCGCTCCGACAGCCGCCGTCCAGCCCAAAATCAACTGCCAGGGAACGGCCGTTCCGCTCATAATCTCCCCACCAACAACCGCCTCATTCACCCGCAGCGGCGGCATCGGATACGCAACGCCCCAACTGTTAATCTCCCATTGCCACTCGCCCGCCTGAGGCAGCGTCACGGTTGCGGTATAGTTTTCCGCCTCTGGATTGGCTGCCGTAGCAAAACGGAGCTGCTCGCCGCTGGCAGCGTGGGTTGCCACAATATCAGCCTCAAACCCGGTTACGGCCGTTTGCCCATGCTGCCGCAGAGTGAATTCGATAGTAAACGGCCGTTCCGCCACCACAACCGCAGGCAACTCAGAAACCGTCAACGTCGCCCAACCACCCGCCCGCGCCGGGCCAACCGTGACCAACAAACCGATCATCAACAAAAATCCAGCCAGAAAAACCAACTTTTTACGCATCACAAACTCCTCTCTTCGTAGCCGCGGAAAGAATCCGCGGCTACGGTAAACCACAGACAGGCAAGCCAAAATCAGTGTCAATCTGTGTTTATCAGTGTCCCATTTTTATTCATTTTCTTGCCCAACAGGCTGTAAAGATTCAGCGATTCGTAGCGCGTCCGCCAGCGACGCGGCTCCTTCCAACCGAAAAGTTACCGCGCCATCCCACCAAACCAGCGTGCTGCCTGCTAGAAAGGCCCATTCCTGCCAGTTGCCCTGTTGCAAATAAAAGTAATGTGACCCCTCAATCCAAAAGGCTCGGTTACCGTTTACTTCTGTATCTGCCAGACGCTCTGCCCCTTTGTAGGCATACTGCGCCACGTTGATCTGGTACAAGCTCAACGCGATTTGCTGCGGGTCCGCTTCGTCGCGCCAGAGGAAGATAACGGCCGTATCTCCCCGCTCCACCTCATGCAGCAAAACATCATCTGGCAACGGCAGTTCCGTGGGTAGTTGCACGTCGGGGAAGCGCGCCACCGCCTCATCCAGCGTGATTGGCTCCGTAAACGCGGGCAGCTGTTCATTCAGCAGCGGCGGAATCTCGTCAACGGCCGCTTCCTCACCCACAAAAATGGTGATGCCGCCCGCCCGCAAAACCTCAACAATCGCAGCGCGTACGCTCGGCACCGCCAGCAAACTCGCCGCCAGCAGCAGCAACACCACCACCCAGGCCAGTCGTCGGTTGGGCTGCCCTTTTTGCGGGGTCGATTGGGTCGGCAACGGCCGTACGCCACCCGCAATATCCGGCGTCGGCGGATAGTCAAACGCTGCCACCCACTGCTGCACCTGCTTCTCAAACGAACTGTTCATCTCGTCCATCAATTACCCAATTACTCAGTTACTCAATGACTTCTTTCAATTCCGCAAAATCCAGCTCAATCACCAGCTTCAGCTGCTGCAACGCCCGATGCAAGCGCGATTTCACCGTGCCGGGAGGAATGCCTAATGCCTCAGCCGTTTCCACCTCCGACAGCTCTAAAAAGTAGCGCAGGTAGATGACCTCCTGCGCTTTGGGGCGCAGTTGCTGCACCGCCTGCCACAGTTGGGCCGATTCATCTGGCCGGACCGATGTGACGGTAACGGCCGTATCCTGTTCCCCCCACCACCGCTTTACCATCTGCCAATAGCGCGACAAGCTGCGCAGCCGGTTCTTGGCCAGATTGCGCGTAATTTGCAGCAGCCACGGTCGGAACGGCCGTTCCTCATCAAACGAATCCAGCGCCAAAAACGCCCGCACAAACGCCTCCTGCGCCACATCCTCCGCCTCGGCAGGGGTGCGCAGGAGCAGGTACCCCAGCCGGAACACCGCCTCCTGATGCTGGCGCACCAGCGTTTCCCAGGCAGCAGCATCCCCTCGGCGGGCCTGCCGGATTAAAGTTGCCTCTGCGGTGGCAATCTCACTCGTTCCAGAACGTGCCATCACCCTACAATACCCCGTTCTCTACGATTGGTTCCATTTTGGTAAAACATGCGTATCTCAGGGTTTTTCAGTTTTCAAGCAATAGGACGCGGATGAACGCAGAAAACGCGGATTAATAAGAAAAATCTGCGTCATCTGCGTCAATCTGCGTCCCATTCATTTTAGAAGTTAGACTACTGAAAAACCGTGACGCGCATCTGCGAACATTTGTTCCAAGTCGATTCCCCACGTATAATTCATTATTCTTTTTCTCAGCGTCCTCCGCGCTCTCCGCGGTAAAAAAGGAGCAACCGATGACTGCCCAACTCACCATCACCCGCCAGGATTTGCGCCGCTTGGCCATCACCCGCCAGCACCTCAGCAAAAAAGAAACGCCCGCCATGCTCGACGCCATTCGGGATTTGGGCTGCGTGCAGCTAGACCCCATCCGCGCCGTGGAGCGCACCCATCTGCTGGTGTTGTGGAGCCGCCTGGGCAATTTTGACGAAGCGGAGCTGGAAACATTGCGCTGGGAAGACAAAGCACTTTTTGAATATTGGGCGCACGCCGCCTCGATGGTGCTCACCGAGGAATATCCCTTGTTTGCCTGGGGCATGCGCCAGCGCCGCGAAGATAAACGCCGCGCCGCCCGATACCAAAAATGGTTCGATGAGCATCCCGGCATTATCGATCTCAAAGATCACATCATGGATCGGCTGCGACAAGAAGGGCCGCTGTTCTCGCGCGACATTGAAACGGAAGACCACATGCGCTACGAATCACGCTGGTCAAGCGGCCGTTTCGTGGGTGTCATCCTCGATTATTTGTGGACCAACGGGGAAATTCTCACAGTGGAGCGCGTGGGCAACCAGCGCAAATGGGGGCTGGCCGAACAGTTCTGGCCTGACGAAACACCGCAGGAAGAATGGACGGCTAAACAAGCATGTCGCTTTGCGGCGCAAAAGGCGATTCGCGCACTCGGCGCGGCCACGGAAAAGCAGATCAAAATCCATTACACGCGCGGCATGTATCCGGGGTTAACGGCCGTTCTCAAGCAGCTTGTCAAAGAAGAAATTCTCATCCCGGTAACGGTGGCCGAATTGCCCAACGAAGCCTACTACCTACACGCTCACGACCTGCCGCTGCTGCAACAAATCCAGGCTGGCGATTGGCAGCCGCGCACCACCCTGCTCTCCCCCTTCGACAACCTCATCTGCGACCGGGACCGTACCGAAGCGCTGTGGGATTTTTACTTCCGCATTGAAATTTACGTGCCTGCCGCCAAGCGGGAATACGGCTATTACGTCCTGCCCATTTTGTACGGCGACCAACTCATCGGCCGCATCGATCCCAAAATGGACCGCAAAACCAAAACGCTGCACATCCACAACGTCTATGCCGAACCGAACGCGCCCGCCTACAAAAAAACGGTGCGCGAAATCGGCCAGAGTGTCACCTCGCTGGCTAAATTTTTAGGGGCCAAACAAATTGAATGGGGCAATGTGCCGGATGGTTGGGTGGCGCTCAAACAGGTAAGTTGAGCAAGCGGTGGGCTGTGTGCCCGGCCTGACCAATACGTGAAATACAGCGGTCGATGCCAACGGCCGTTCTTACTTTAATCGGTTCTGGCACACCGCGCGCTGCATAAATAGTAATTTTCATATGGCTGAGCGCCTCGCGAGACAGTTCCGCCGGGCCGTACTGGTTACGCACCAACACCCCGATCCCCTGCTGCTCAATCAAATCAAACAGCGACACAAACCGAATGATCGCATTGTAATCCGTGCGCAAAATCTCCAGCGAAAAATTGTCCAACAAAAAGATGAGTGGTTCATCAGGTTGGTGGGGCAATGTTTGGAGGAACGTGGCCCAGTCGTTTTCCAGCAAGGGGGCATGAACGGCCGTTCCAAAATCCAGCCGCACAAACCGCACCTCATCCCGCCGCTGCTGCTGGTAAGTGAGCTGTTCAAATCGCTGCACTGGCTCCATTTGCAGCCAGTCAAACATCTCCCAACCTGGATCATCTGGCTGCACCACGGCCTCTGCCGGGCTGCCTGCGCGCAAATCCACGCCGGCAAAAATGTAGGTGTGGGGCGGCACTTCCCGCTCTTCCAGCTGGGTAAAGCGCGTCTGGTTCGAGCTGCCAATCACCAACAGCCCGTGCTGCGCCAAAATCGGCAGCGTGGGCGAGTAACCCGTCATCTCCACCTCATCGGCAAAGATGAGGCGCATCGGCAGCAGCACCTCGCGCACAAACGCGGCGCGATCGGCGGCAACCAGCCCGTGCGTCTGGCGATCCCAGGCGTAGAAGTGCAGCAAATCATCCCACTTTTTCACAGAAAGCAGGCTGATGGGACGGCCGTTCAGCAACCGCTTCGTCACCGGATAATCATGCTCACCCTTGTGCATCACCGGCTGGATGTTGTCTGGCAATTCGAAGCGGCGGCGCAGCACCACGTCCAGCACGTTGAGGAAGGTGGTTTTGCCCGTGCCCGGCTCGCCGCAGATGATGATCGGGGCAGGTGGTTTCAGGGAAGACGGCCGTTTGCCATTCCCGTTTTTGCCCAGCGGCAGCCAACTGCGCCAGCCGTCGGGTTCAGCTTCAGGCACAGTCGGGAGCGGCGTCTGCAAAAAAGCCACAATCTGCGCCACAATCTCCCGGTGCGTATCGGTAAATTTTGTGGGGTCGAGGTTGGCGGAAACGGCCGTTTCTTCAATTTCCCGCCAAATGGCTGCTAACTCTTCTTGCACAATCTGTCCGCTATTCTTTGTAAACAGGAAACTAATTCACACGCATAATAAGCTAAAAATCAGTGCAAATCTGTGTTGACCAGTGTCCCGTTTTTGATTATCCGTTGTTCATAAACGATTGGGCTTGCAAATAAGCTAACACCCGCTGCGAAAATTCCTGGTGCGACTCACGCGTGTACTTCACCGTCGTGTAAATCTGCGCCAGATTTTCTACTCCCGATTCCTCTACCATCTGCCGCAGGCGCGGAAACGTCATATACCGCGCCCACCCTTTCACGTTGCGCTCCTCGTAGATCTCCACAATTTCGGCGTCGCTATAAGCGCGATACGTCTCTTGATGCACCAGCCCTTCCAGCGGCAAACGGTCACGCGGCGCAGGATCTTCGGCCGGATAGCCCAGCGAGAAGCCCGCCACGGGCACCACATTCGGCGGCAGCTCCAAAATCTCGCCGATTTGGTCGCAGTTGGCCAGGGTGCTGCCCATGTAGCAAATGCCCAGCCCGCGCGCTTCGGCCGCCAGCGCCACGTTTTGCGACACCAGCACGGCGTCAATCGTGGCAATCATGAAGCTCATGAAGTTGTCAAAGTTATCCGGCGCGTTGCTGAGCTTGACCCAGCGGCGCATCCGGTGGAAATCGGCGCAGAAGGTGAGCAGCACCGGCGCATCGAGCACCATGTTTTGCTCCATGTGCGGCTCGTACAGCCGCTCGCGCAGCGCCCGGTCGCGCGTCACAATAATCGAATACGTCTGCATATTGCCCGACGACGAAGCGCGGATGCCCGCCGCCAAAATCTCGTTTAGCAGATCCTCGGGCACGGGATCTGGCTTGTAAGCACGGATGGAGCGATGTTGTTTGATGCTGTCTAAAATGTCCATGGTGAAATCTCCTAAGTTAGTATCGTAATTGTGGCGCAGGCAGGAAGCACAGGCAACCTTGTAGCCGCGGATTCTTTCCGCGCACCTCACTCGCGGAAAGAATCCGCGGCTACGGCTAGCTTTCTAAGTGGCGAATGAGAACGGCCGTACCGTCAGTCATCTCCGCCATTTTTCATGTCACAATCAAAGCAAGCATGGTGTTTAGACGAATGATTACGCAAAACCATGACTTAGTGGGAGTTGTTTTAACGGAGTTAAAAAAATTATGAATTCAAGAAAACGATTTTTGAGTATTTTACTGGCGCTGGTGGTGTTGGCCGGAACGGCCGTTGCCATCGGAGCCTTTGTCATTCCTACCGCCGAAGATTTGCTGGTGCAATCTTTGGAAACCAGCCAAACCATCACCGACGGCCACGCCATCGTGGAAGTGTCGCTGGACATTCCAGACAACGCCATGAGCGGCACCGTCGAAGCGTGGGGCCGCCTGGACGCTGGCCCCAACGGCGAACCTGCCTTCCGCGTGGAGGTGCTAACGGCGGAAGAAGCTGACCTCATCGGCACCATTGCCGTAAGCGACGGCACCCAGTTCTGGGTCTGGAACCCAGCTGAAAACGTGGTGCTGACCGGCCAGTTTGAGGAGCTGTACGCGCGCATCGCCGAAGAGATGGCGGGGCAGGAATTCGACCACGACATGGATGATTTTGAAGGCGAATTCGACGAAGAAGCAATGCCGGAAACGTCGGAAGAAGCCGTCGCCAAGCTGCTGGAGTATTTCACGGCTGAACGAGCTGGCTCTGACGTGATTGGTAACAGCAATGTGAACACCGTCCGCCTCATTCCCATCCCCGAGCAAATGCCGGAAGAAGTGCGCGCGGCGGGCGGCCTGCTCAACGTCTGGCTGCGTGACGGCGACAGTGCGCCGGTTGGCGTTGAGTACGTGGGCGGAGCCATTGGCTCTGGCGTGGCGCGCGCCACCTTCCTGGAGCTCAACCAGGGCATCGACGATGCTGTCTTCACCTTCACCATTCCCGAAGGAGCGACGGTGATCGATGCGGCCGACATCGAGCTGCCAGAAATGGATGAACTGGAAGAGGCAGCCGCCGTCGAGCCAGATTTTGACCTGCTTTCCCCCACCAGCCTGCCCGACGAGGCAACGCTGCGGGAGACCACCAATGTGCGCGGGGCGATTGTGGAGCGGTATGGGCTGCCCAACGGCCGTTCCTTCACCATTGCCCAGGGCCGCACCGACGTAAACCTGACCCCCGATGAGGGCGGCGAAAGCGTCACCGTCCGTGGTGTTGCGGGCATGTTGTACACCGATGAAGCAGACGGCCGTACGCTGCTCAACTGGTCCGAAGGCGAAATCCAATACTGGATCGGCGGCGACCTGACCGGCGAAGAAGCGCTGGCCATCGCGGAATCGCTCCAGTAAACCGTAATCGGTAATCCGTAAACGGTAATCGGTTTGAGCAAAATCAGACCGATTACCGACCACTGATTACGGATTACCGACCACCGAATCCCCATGACTGATCCAATCAAACTAACCAACCTCGCCCGCCAATTTGAGCGCGGCGGTATGGACGTGCAGGCGCTGCGCGGCGTCGATTTAGCTATTGAGCCGGGCGAATTTGTAGCGCTGGTTGGCCCGTCCGGCTCTGGTAAATCGACCTTACTCAACCTGCTGGGCGGGCTGGACCGGCCCTCCACCGGCGAGCTGTGGCTGAACGGCACCGCCCTACACACCGCCACCGAAGCAGAGCGCACGCTGCACCGCCGCCAGCGCATCGGCTTCATTTTTCAGAGTTTTAATTTGCTACCTCGCTTAACGGCCGTTGAAAACGTGGCCATCCCCCTCATGCTGTCCGGCGTCAGCCTGGCAGAGCGGGAAGCGCGGGCCAAAGCGCTGCTAGAAAAAGTGGGGCTGGGTCACCGGCTGGACCATTACCCCACCGAACTTTCCGGGGGCGAGCAACAGCGAACGGCCGTTGCCCGCGCCCTCATCCACAATCCCAGCCTGATTTTGGCTGACGAACCCACCGGCAACCTGGACTCCAAAACGGGCGAAGAGGTGATGGCGCTGCTCAAGGAGCTCAATCGGGAGCAAGGCATCACCCTCATCGTTGTCACCCACGACGACGAAGTCGCCGCCTACGCCGACCGCATTGTCAAGCTGCGGGATGGGCACATTGTAGAAGAAATCAAGGCACCCTCACCCCAACCCTCTCCCTCAAGGGAGAGGGAGCTCTTGTTCCCTCCCCCTACCAGGGGGAGGGCTAGGGAGGGGGTAGGGGTTGGACTCCAATTTAGCGACATCATCCGCCAAGCGCTGAGCAACCTGCGCCGCCGCCCGGTGCGCAACGTGCTCACCGCTGGTGGCGTGCTCATCGGCATTGTCACCCTGGTGGCGATGGTTTCCTTTGGCGTGGGCGTGCAGCGCGAAGTGCAGCGCAACTTCGAGAGCATCGGCCTGGAAAACTTGTTCGTCCGCCCCGTTTACAACGAACCAGACGCCTTTGACCCGTTTGCCGCGCCGTCGCCGCAAACACCCATCACCCCAGAACTAGTCGCCCAAATTGAACAGCTGCCGGATGTTGTCAGCGTCACGCCGGAGCTGGGGCTACCCTTCGGCATTGACATTGCCCTCGCTTACGGCGACACTTCGCTGCCCATCCGCATTGCCGATTCAGAGGAGCGCCAGTTTAGCTTTGGCGGCCAAACAGACCCAGTGGCGGGCGTAGAATTGGGCGACCAGGGGAACGACGGCGTGGTGCTAGTGCGCGGTCTAGCTGATTCACTGCTCGCCGATGGCCAAACCTACGACGACCTGCTTGGACAAAACCTATCCTTGATTGTTCAATTGCCGCGCGGCGAGACGGAAACGTTTCCCAGCGAAATCATCGGCGTGCGAGATAGTTTTAGCAGCAGTGCCATTGATCTTGGCTTGGCGGAGCGAGAAGCAATTCTGGCCTGGTGGTACAACGAGCCGAACATTTTGCAGACGGAAGGGTACAATGGCCTAACGGTGCAAACGACGGATTTGGGGGCGATTACGGCCGTTTCCATCCAAATCGAAGAGCTCGGCCTGCAAACGCAATCACTGGAAGCAATTTTGAACGTCGCCAACCAGGTGCTGGGGCTGATGCAGGCGCTGCTCGGCTCCGTGGGCGGGCTAGCACTGCTGGTTGCCGCCCTCGGCGTGGCCAATACGATGATGATGGCCATTTACGAGCGCACCCGCGAGATTGGTGTGCTCAAGGCGCTGGGCGCGTCGGCTGGTGAAATTCGGGCGCTGTTTACGGTAGAAGCGGCGATGTTGGGGCTGCTGGGCGGCTTCTTCGGCCTCATTTTTGGCACGCTGTTGGGGCGATTGGTGGACTGGATTGGCCACCGCTTCCTCATTGCTGAGGGGATTACCGGCATTGGCCAGCTCTCGGTGGTGCCGCCCTGGTTAGCGTTAGGTTCGCTGGCGTTTGCCGCCTTCATCGGCATCGTGGCTGGCCTTTACCCCGCCGCCCGCGCCGCCCGCCTGGACCCGGTTGCGGCCTTGCGGCATGAGTAATTGGGTAATTTGGTAATTGAGTAATTGAGTAATTGAGATAGGGAACGGCCGTAACAGTAACAATCAACAGATTTCGCAGATTTGCCAGATTTTTAATTTTTTTCAATCTGCGAAATCTTTGATGAAATGTTTCTCTCTGTGAAACTCCGTGCTACCTCTGCGTAACTCTGTGTTCCGCTTTTTTCGTTCGCATCTGAGGATGCTCACTCCTCAAGTGACGCAAACAAGTCAATGATGTTGCCGTCGGGGTCTTTGACTTGGGCGTAGCGCTGGCCCCAGAAGGCGTCCCAAGGCTCTTTGTGGCTCTCGTAACCAGCAGCGACTACATCTTGGTACAGCTTGTCCACTTCAGCCGGACTGTCGCACAAAAAGGCAAGGCTCATGCGATGACCAACTGGTGTTTCCCAGGCATCATTGAAGCTAATAATCACGTCCAGCGAATCCCAGGCGAGGCGCAGGCCACCGGGCAGCATGACTTCTACGTGTCCCTCGCTGTCCATCTCTGGCGGGATATCCATTCCCAACAGCCGGTAAAATTTCAGCGACGCCGCCATATCTTTTACCACCAGCCCGATTAAATCTAAGTTAGCCATTTTAGCCTCCGTAAAAAACAAAAGGAACACAGAGCTGCGCAGAGAAGGCACAGAGGTTCACAGAGAAAAGAACATTCGTGCTGATTTTACACCAAGATTTTGTTCACACAAGGCCAAAGGCGCGTACGGGAAAGGTGCCAAACGCTTTCACCTTGACGGGCACGGCGAAGAAGCGAAAGTTGTCGTCGGGCAGGGCGTGCAGCGGGGCCAGATGCTCGACGATGGGAATGTCATGGCGCAGCAGCGTGGAATGCACCGGGCGCGCGCCGTCATCGGTGTCGTCGATGTTGTAAGAATCGATGCCTACCAGCACTGCGCCGGATTTTTGTAGATGAACGGCCGTTTCCCCAGTCAAAAACGTGTGCCCCTCAAAATATTGCTCCGTGTGCCAATGCCGCGACCAACCGGTATCGAACAGGACCGCTTTCCCCTGTAAATTTTTGCCCTTGAGCAGATCGGAGTGGAGGGAACGGCCGTATCCTTCCGGCACCCGCACCACCACACAGTCCAGATTCGCCAGCGAACTCAGCGGCAGCTCCGACAAATCCTTGCCGTCGGCGTAGCGATGGAACGGCGAATCGACGTAGGTGCCCGTGTTGGCCACCATCTCAATCTTGCCGATGTGAAACTCCGTGCCTTCGCTGTAATGCTCTCTCGACGCTTCCCGGCTGAGATAATCGCAAATAATCGGCGCGGGCAATCCTTTGTAGGTGACCAATCCGTGGGCCACCGTGTGGCTGACATCAATTAGTTTTTGCGACATGGTTCACTTCCTTTGTGTTATATTTTCCATAGGTGACCGTCAATTGGGGTAGTGACTGTCACCTTTACGCAGCATTATAGCCTACTGAACAACAAGGTGTGCCCGCCCAGCGCGGCAAAGGAAAAGCGCAAATGAGTAGTAAAGAAACGGCCGATGTCATCATCGTGGGAGCCGGGCTGGCGGGGCTGGTCGCCACGGCAGAGCTAGGCGACGCGGGCAAGCGCGTCATTCTGCTGGAGCAGGAAGGGGAGAATTCTGTCGGCGGGCAGGCGTTTTGGTCGCTGGGTGGACTGTTTTTTGTGGACAGTCCCGAGCAGCGACGCTTGGGCATCAAGGACAGCACGGAACTGGCCTGGCAAGATTGGCTTGGCTCGGCCCAGTTTGATCGCCCTGAGGATGAATGGCCGCGCAAAGTGGCTGAAGCGTACATTGAGTTTGCCACAGGCGAGATGCGCCCCTGGCTGCACGCTCAAGGGATGCGCTGGTTCCCGATTGTGGGCTGGGCTGAACGGGGCGGCGCGCAGGCGCACGGACATGGCAACTCCGTGCCCCGCTTCCACATCACCTGGGGCACCGGGCCAGGCGTGGTGGCGCCGTTTGAGCGGCGGGTGCGGGCACACATGGCCAACGGGCTAATTACGCTAAAGTGCCGTCATCGAGTGAGCCATTTGGTCCGGACAAACGGCCGTATCTCCGGCGTCGCAGGTGAAATTTTGGAGCCATCCACCGTAGAGCGCGGTCAAAAATCCAGCCGCACGGTCATTGGCGAGTTTGAGCTGGCGGCTGGGGCGGTCATCGTCACTTCGGGCGGCATTGGCGGCAACCACGAGCTGGTGCGCAACAATTGGCCTACCGCACGGCTCGGTCCCGCGCCCAAGCAGATGATTTCCGGCGTGCCGCATCATGTAGACGGCCGTATGTTGGCTATCACCCAGCAGGCTGGCGGCGCGATTATCAACAATGACCGGATGTGGCATTACACCGAGGGTATCAAAAATTGGGCACCCATCTGGCCGATGCACGGCATTCGCATCTTGCCCGGCCCATCCTCGCTCTGGTTTGATGCGCTGGGCAACCGGCTGCCCGCGCCCTACTTGCCCGGCTTCGACACGCTGGGCACGCTCAAGCACATCCTCTCTACCGGCTACGACTACTCCTGGTTCATCCTCAGCCAAAAAATCATCGAGAAAGAGTTTGCGCTATCCGGTTCGGAGCAAAACCCGGATTTAACGGAGGGTGGCTGGCTCACCGTCATTCGCAGCCGATTGGCGGGCGGCGCACCCGCGCCGGTAGAGGCGTTTAAGCAGCACGGCGAAGATTTTATCGTGCGCGACAATTTACCAGATTTGGTGAAGCAGATGAATCTGTTGGTGGGGGAAGAGCTGTTGGATTACGGCCGTATCCAACGCCAAGTTTCCGCCCGCGATGGCGAAATGGACAACCCGTACAGCAAGGATGCGCAAATCATGGCGATCCACAGTGCGCGCAACTACCTGGGCGACAAGCTGGTGCGCACCGCCAAGCCACACAAACTCCTCGACGCCAGCAAAGGGCCGCTCATCGCCGTGCGGCTGAACATTCTCACGCGCAAGACGCTGGGCGGGCTGCACACCAACCTCAACAGCCAGGTGCTAGATGCCCAGGGCGAACCAGTACCCGGTCTTTACGCCGCTGGCGAAGTGGCGGGTTTTGGTGGTGGTGGCTACCACGGCTACAACGCTTTGGAAGGCACGTTTCTGGGAGGCTGTATCTTCTCAGGACGGCATGCCGGGCGGCACGCGGCGGCCAATATTTGATGGTAAATTGATAGTTAAAAGATAGTAAACGGCCGTTTGAACCGCCCTATAATTGTGATACGCTACCGACCATCAGAAGCAAGCAATAAAACGGGAGACCAACAATGAGCAACGCCAGAAAATTAGCAACCAACGTCATGGGCTACACCGTGGGTGAGGAGATTGCCAACAGCGTTACGCACGGCATCGGCACGGCGCTAAGCGTGGCGGGATTAACCTTACTCGTGGTGCTAGCCGCCATCTACGGCGATGTGTGGCGCGTGGTGAGCTTTAGCATCTACGGCAGCAGCCTTGTGGTGCTTTATCTTTGCTCCACGCTCTATCACAGCATCCAGCACCCCAAAGTGAAGCGCATCCTGCGCATTTTTGACCATTCCGCCATCTACCTGCTCATTGCCGGCACGTACACGCCCTTTACCCTGGTGAGCATGCGTGGCCCCTGGGGCTGGACCCTGTTTGCCATCGTTTGGGCGCTGGCGTTGCTAGGCATCGCCTTCAAAACCATTTTTATTGGTCGCTGGGAGAAGTTAGCAACGGCCGCTTATGTGGTTATGGGTTGGCTGGTGGTGATTGCTTTTAAAGAAATGCTGGTCACCATCCCCCCTGGCGGCGTGTTTTGGCTGGTGGCTGGTGGCGTGGTGTACACGCTGGGCGTCATTTTTTACGCCTGGGAAAAGCTGCCCTACAACCACGCCATCTGGCATCTGTTTGTGCTGGGTGGCTCCGCCTGCCACTTCTTTGCCATTTTGTTCCACGTGCTGCCGGTGCAGCAGTAACCAATTACAAATTACCCAATTACAAGAAGTAATCAAGTAATTGGGTAATTGAGTAATTAGATTCCCTCGCGCGTTTCCCGCACCAACTGATCTACCACAGCTTTAAGCGCTTCTTCGCGGTTGGCATCGCCGCCGTGAGCATTGAACGTGGCAATTTGGCGGTCGGCGCTGGTGCCGTTTTTCAGGATGGTGTGCACGTATTCCACCTCTTGGCGGCTGCCCAAATCATCCACCACGTCATCGACAATCTCCAGCAGTTCATCCATCAATTTTGGGAAAGGCACCGACTCCTGCAAGCCAAAATCAATCAGTTCGCCGTTGATGCCGTAGCGTACAGCCCGCCACTTATTTTCTGAGATGTGCATGTGCCGGTACTGTCGCCAGGCCATGTTTTGGCGGCGCAGCTTGATCAGCTTGGCGCAAATTGCCTGGAACAAAGCCGCAATGCAAATCGCCTCGTCAATTTTGGTGCAGATGTCGGTGATACGGAACTCCAGCGTGTCGAAGACGGGATGCGGCCGTATATCCCACCAGATTTTGGCGCGTGTGTCGGCCTTGCCAAACGCGCCCACCATGCCCAACGTGCGCTCGTAGCTCTGGTACTCACCCCACGACTCAAACGAGTGGGGAATGCCGGTGCGCGGCAGCGATTCAAACACCACGCTGCGGTAGGAGCGGAGGCCCGTGTTACGGCCGTGCCAGAACGGTGAACTTGTCGAGAGCGCCAGCAAATGCGGAATAAAGTAACGTGCCTGATTCATAATCTCCATCATCAGGTTTTTCGATTCCAAATCGCTGCCAAAACCGACATGCACATGCATGCCAAAAATGAGCAGCCGCTTGGCCACCCCCTGCATGTCGTCTAGCAGTTCCTTGTAGCGCACCCCTTCGGTGATGGATTGCTCATCCCAGCGGGCAAACGGATGGGTGGAGGCAGCGGCGATCGCCACGCCGTTGGCATCTGCCAATTCGGTCACAGCACGGCGCAGCCGCACCACTTCTTGCCGCACTTCGGAAATGTTTCGGCAAACATTACTGCCCACCTCAACCTGTGACTGCATCAATTCTGGCATTAAGTTGAGCTTTACATCTCGCTGCTGATCCTGGGACAACAGCTCAGAAATGTAA
Source organism: Ardenticatenaceae bacterium (assembly GCA_020634565.1). Classification (GTDB taxonomy): domain Bacteria; phylum Chloroflexota; class Anaerolineae; order Promineifilales; family Promineifilaceae; genus Leptofilum. The sequence goes on along the minus strand of JACKBN010000011.1, from coordinate 36,681 downwards.
GCGTGCAGATTGCGGGATTTGGGTTCGATAATTTGATACTCTTCTTCAATTCCCATGGTGAGTGGCGGGGTAGGTACAGACATCTGTTTCTCCTATTTTGTGGACACAGTTATGCGTGAACGAATTGCAGGGGAGATTATAAATGGGGAGGGGAAAAGAACGCAAGTGATGCGAGTTTTCAGGTGTTCAAGTGTTCAAGTGTGCAGGTGTTCAGGCACTTTGTTACTTGCGAACCTGAACACCTGACACTCGAACACGTTTATGCCCAATGACGCAACAATTCAACGAGCAGACGCACGCCGTAGCCGGTGCCGCCGCGAGGCGTGTAGGCGCTGCCTTTGTCGCTTAGGGCCATACCAGCGATGTCCAGATGAGCCCAGTTGTAGTCAGTGAACTGCTTGAGGAAGATGGCGGAAGTGGCCACACCACCCATCCGGCCGCCGCTGTTTTTGATGTCGGCCACGTCTGATTTGATAGCGTCTTTGTAATCGTCCCACAAGGGTAAAGGCCAGACGCGTTCGTGTACGGCCGTTCCCGCCGCCACCAATTTATCCCGCAAACTATCATCTGTGCTGAATAGGCCCGCCGCCATGCCGCTGCCCAGGGCCACCACACAGGAACCGGTCAGCGTGGCCAGGTCGATAACCGCTTTGGGATTGTAATTTGTGGCATAGACCAGCCCATCAGCCAGCACCATGCGCCCTTCGGCGTCGGTGGAGATGATTTCGATGGTGGTGCCGTTGCTGGCGGTGATTACGTCTGCCGGACGGTAGGCGTTAGCATCGGGCATATTTTCGGTGCAGGGAGTAATGCCAATGACCCGCAGCGGCAGGTTCATGGCTCCCACCACCTTCATTGCACCCAAAACGGCCGCTGCGCCGCCCATATCTGATTTCATCGCGCCCATGTTAGCCGTGGGCTTAATGGAAATACCGCCCGTGTCGAAGGTGATGCCCTTCCCTACCAGCACGATGGTATCCAAATCTTCGCGGTCGCCGTTGTGCTCCAGCACGATGAATTTGGGTGGTTCGCCCGCGCCCTTGGCCACAGCTAAAAAGCCGCCCATCTTGCGCTCGGCGGCCCAAGCGCGGTCGCCTACGGTGATTTTGAGATTGTATTCGCTGGCGATGGATTCGGCCGTTTCCGCCATTTTGGTCGGAGTGGCGACGTTGGGTGGCATGTTTACCAGATCACGCGCCAGGGCCACACCAGCGGCAATCGCCTGGGCCTGGATGCTGCCCGCTTCAATGGCTGTCACTTTGTCGCCGTCAAATTCCACAATCGTCAGCGACTCAATTTCGTGTGGCGGTTCCGGTTCTTGTTTGGTAGCAGCGAAGCGATAGGTGGCCAGCAGACTGCCTTCAACCGTGGCTTGCGCAGCCGCTTCCACATCCAGGTTGCCCACACCCGCGCCGTGCACAATCGTGGTTATGTTCTTGGCTTTGAGCTTGTGGGCCTGCTTGATACCATTGGCCGCTGCCTGCCGCACGCCTTCCAAACCGAAACCGTCTCGCTGGCCCAGCCCAACCACCAACACGCGCTTGGCCGCCATCGCCCCACGCGGATACAACACGCCAACCTCGCCTGCTTTGCCGGTCAGGTCGCCGCTGGCGATGAGTTCGCTAATCGCCCCATCTAGCGCCTGATCGATGGCTCCGGTTGCCCCGCTAGGCGTCGTCACATCGTTAAACAGATTCACAATGATGGTATCGGCAGCGCTGGCCTGAATTTCACCCTGGCTCACAACAATTTTCATTTGTATCTCCTTGGAAAATGGGATTTTTTTGACGTTTTATTATCCATTCATGATGAATATTCAGCACATATTGTACCCGCAAATTCGGCAAGTACTAGACATTTATCTAATCTTTGTTATGCTTGCCGGGCAATTTTTAGCAGGCACACGCGTTGGTTAGGCAATTCCGCCTGGCCCACACCAAGGAGTTTTTACGATGAAACTATTGTTAATTGGTGGGACACGTTTTTTGGGGCGAGCCATTGTGGACGAGGCGTTGGCAGCAGGGCACGAGGTGACGCTGTTCAATCGCGGGCGCAGCAATCCAGATTTGTACAGCGGGCAGGTGGAAACGTTGCTTGGGGATCGGGACGGGGGGCTGGATGTGTTAGACGGCCGTTCCTGGGATGCCGTCATTGATACCTGTGGCTACATTCCCCGGCATGTGCGCGATTCGGCCGAAAAGCTGAAAGACGCCGTGCAGCAGTATGTCTTCATCTCCAGCATTTCCGTCTATCCTGAAGAGTCAATGAATGAACCGGGGGTGACGGAGGAAACTGCCGTTGGCACCATCGAAGATGAAACGGTGGAAGAAGTGACGGGTGAAACGTACGGGCCGCTAAAAGCATTGTGCGAGCAAGCGGCTGAAGCCGCCATGCCGGGACGCGTTCTGAACGTGCGCGCCGGGCTCATCGTGGGGCCGCATGATTTGTCTGACCGCTTTACCTATTGGCCACACCGCGTAGCCGGAGGCGGCGAAGTGCTGGCGCCAGATTCACCTGATTATGCCGTGCAGTTCATCGACGTGCGCGATTTGGCCCGCTGGATTTTGCACATGGTTGAGCAGCAAAAATCGGGCGACTACAACGTCACTGGCCAGCCAGGACAATACACCTTGGGCGATGTGCTGACCACCAGTAAGGAGGTTTCTGGCAGCGATGCGACTTTCACTTGGGTGGACGAATCGTTCCTGATCGAGCAAGAGGTGTCGCCCTGGATGCATTTGCCGCTGTGGGTGGGCAGTGAAGCACCGGGATTCAACCTGGTGAACTGCGACAAAGCGTTTGCGGATGGGCTGGTGATACGGCCGTTAACCGAAACCATCCGCGACACCCTCAGCTGGGAAAAAACCACCCGCCCCGCTGAGAGTGAGTGGCGCGCGGGCATCAGCCGCGAGCGGGAAGCCGAATTGCTGCAAAAGTGGCATAATCGCGAAGTGAAATAAAAATCTAACCGCGGAGAGCGCGGAGAACGCAGAGATTAAATCAAAAACACTCTGCGCCCTCCGCGTGCTCTGCGGTAAAAATTCGGCGACAGCGGTATTCATCAAACTATGTTACAGAAAGAAGAAGCGGGCATTGTTTATTTTGAGTTTGAGAGTTTTGGGGCGTACGGCCGTATCCAGCACGCCATTTTCGCGCGGCAAGGCGGGGTGAGCCAACCGCCACACAATTCATTGAATTTGAGCGTGAGTGTGCCGGATGAAAAAACGGCCGTTTACGCCAATCGGGCCAAAGCGTTTGGGCTGTTTGGCCGCCAAAACGACACCGTCGTGCATGCCCATCTGGTGCACGGCAATGATGTCGCCCGCGTGACGCAGGCCAACAACGGCACCTGGATGGAGCATTTTGACGCGATCATCACCAATGAGCCGGGCTGCGGCCTGACGATGAACTTTGCCGACTGCACCCCGATCATGCTGGTTGATCCGGTGAAGCACGCCATCGGGTTGGGGCATGCGGGTTGGAAAGGCACGGTGGTCGATTTGCCCGGGGCAATGGTGCGCGCCATGCAGCAAAAATTTGGCAGCAATCCGGCGGATTTACTCGCGGGGGTTGGCCCTTGCATCAGCTGGGAAAATTACGAGGTGGACGAGCCATTGGTGAGCGAGGTGCAGGCGGCGTTCCCCGAGTGGGAATTGTTGCTGCGGAAACCAGTGGGGAAGGAAAACGGCCGTTACCATTACGACCTCCCCGAAGCCAACCGGCAGCGACTTTTGCAGGCAGGCGTGCAGCAAATCGAGCTGTCTGGCCTCTGCACCGCCGCTCGTACCGACCTCTTTTTCTCTCACCGTGCCGAAAAGGGCAAAACGGGCCGCTTTGGCTCCATCTTTATCTTGCAACCAACTGACTGACGCTTTATCCAGTTAAACGCTCAAACGCAGGGTTAGGGGAACGGCCGTTGCGCAATGGGGCGGTTACTCTCTCACTTTAAGTCGCTCTGAAATTGATACAAATTCGACCGACCCTGCTTGCCTACAAGTTCAATCACCTGGCAGCGGGACAGGGTATAAGTGATTCGCTGGGCCAGATTTGGCTGAATTTTGGCTAATTTTGCCAATTGATTATTGGTAAACTGCGGTGGCAGATCAGGGGGCAGCAGAGTAAGCAGATCGTTGGGCGCGGCAAAGGTGTGCAGACCCACAACCTCCAGCAGATGATGATCGTGCAAGCTCCACCCTTTACGCCGCCAGCTACCCTGCCCGTCGTCGCGCCACACTTCTTCTTGCCGGGTCAGCACGGCCCCGACCACCAGATTAGGGTGCGGCAGCAGGTGGGGAATGCGCATCAGTTCAGAAAAGAGGTCGAGCGGTTGTCCTTTTTTGGGGGATTTACGGCGGCTGATCGGTTCGCCAACGGCCGTTTCCCGCACAATCCACTTCTCCTGAGCAATGGGATGCAGCAGCAGCACCGGATGATCGGCCAGCAGCCGCTTGAGCTTGCGCTTCATCGCCCCAAAATGGCGCGTCTGAATCTCGATGAGCTGCTCCCCGCGCACAATGTCGATGACAAAGCCATCTACCTGCACCTCGAACTGGTCGGAGGAACGGCCGTACCACGCCTTAATGCCCGCGTGCAGCGATTTTTCTGCCAGTGTCCCGATCTGTGTCATAAGAATGTGTTTATGTTTTTAAGTCTTCAACTGTTCAGGCCGGAACACTTGAACACCTGAAAACCTGATTACGACTTCACGGTTTGTACAGTCCCCAATCATCCATAAACCAGCCGTTGTTTTCGATGGCCCAACGCCCGCGCATGGCGGCCCCGACGGTCACATTTTGCGGCGTTGTAACGGTAAACGTCGTCTCAAAACGATTTTTCTGGCCAAACTGGGGCAGCATCCAGCCCGTCGTGCCGTTGCCCGCAATTAGCTTCACTTCACCAGAAAGCGGATCGGGCGCCCATATTTTTTGGCCATTATCGTAGCCCACCACCAGATCAGGGAAGACATTGATCACCAAAAGATAGGTGCCGGGCTGCAAAAAGAGTGTGGTCGTAAGATCAAAGCTGATTGCGCCCGAGCCTTTAAAAACTTTTACCGTTTGATTTCCATCCCAGATAAATAAATTATGCTCATCGGGCGGCAAAAAGGCCGAGGGCAGCACCCGCGTCTCGGGGCGAACCCACACATTCCATGGATCGGGATCTAAAGGATTTTCGCCTGCCGCATAGGTGAACTGCCAGCCTTCAGGAATTTGCAGCTCAGGAATATTATCAATGTGATACCAACCCTGTTCAAAAGAGGCGTTGGGCAGATAATTTGGTCCCAGCGAAGGGACGGTGATAAGTGGTAAGAAAACGGTTTGGCTGCTGCCCGCCTGAGTCGGTTTGGCTTGATAGGACAGTCCGCCCACCAAAATCAGTCCTACTAGCAGCAATCCCAAAGAGTGTTTGGCTTTTGTCATAAAGATTCTCCAGGCTGATTCTATCAGATTCGGCGCGTGCTTGACCAAACCGGACAAGCCTGCTAATCTGTGGCACCATTTGTCATAATGTTTTCACGCTTGTGGCTAATAAAGTCACAAAGCGTGGAAATCCATCGTCAGCTTGGAGGAGTTTCCCATGAGCGAAACAAATGTTGAACGATACGAAGTTGAAGAAGATTCAACCGATACGCACGATCCTGATCTCATTTTAGTGGAGACAGAGGTAGATGATACGCAGGGTGAGCTGATAAAGTTTGCCCTTTTGGCTGTGGTGCTGCTGGGCACGGCGCTGGTGATTGGCTTGTTACGGCCGTATATCTTCAACCGGATCATCCCCGCCGTTTTAGGCGAAGGACAGCCCGCCGCTACCATCATCAACACAGAAACGGAAGCCGAAACGCTTAAACCAGAAGCAGATGAAGCAGAAAGTTCAGAAGCGACCGAGGCAGAAGAAAGTAGTGAATCGGAAGCGGAAGCCGTTGAGGAAGAAGGCGCAGCAGCCAGTGAGGAACCAGTAAACCCAGAAGATTTTCCAACGGCCGTTCCCCCTAGCCAAACGCATACCGTCCAACCCGGTGAAACCCTCACCGCCATCGCCCAACAATACGGCATTACCGTGCAGGCCTTGGTAGAAGCCAACCAAATCACCAACCCAGACCGCGTCACGGCAGGCACCGTCCTCGTCATTCCAGATGGGCAGTAATTAGTAATCGGTTATCCGTAAACGGTAAACCGATTACCGACCACTGGTTACCGTTTACGATTTTGCTTGGGCTTGATGCCGCCGCGATAGCTGGGCACTTCCAGCAAGAAGAAGGTACAACGGCTGCCGTCAAGCATCCGCGTGGCCAGACGTGGGTCGATTTCATCAATTGGTGTGGCAGTGGTAATAATTGTGGGCAGGCGCGCTGTGTAACGATAGTTGAACAGCTGATACAGTTTCTCCCGCGCCCAGGCTGTGGCGCTCTCCGTCCCCAAATCATCCAAAATAAGCAGCGGTGCTGTTTTCACCTCGTCAAACCGCTTGTCGTAGCGTGCCCCGCTGGCCGGATTAAACGATGCTCGCAGATGGTCCAGCAAATCCGGTACCAAAATGAAGAGCACCGGTTCCCCTCTTTTTTGAATTTCGTTGGCGATGGCTGCTGCCAGGTGGGTTTTGCCGTTGCCAAACCCCACGCTGTTGAACACCAGCCAATCAGCAGGCGCTTCGGCGAAGTCACGGGCGGTATCGTACGCGTTGCGCAGATTGCTGGCCTGACCGCGCGGCAGTTCGCGCTCGCGCAAATCGAAATTGTCGAAGGTCTGATCGTGGTGCAGGCTGAGCGTGGAAAGCTCCGATTGCTCCTGATCCACACCTGCGCGGCGGAAATCTGGCGCAGCAATGTGGATGATTTGCACCAGACTGGGATCCACCATGCGGGAACGAATGCGAATTTCAATCGCTTCCAGCTCCAGATTGGTGGTGACGACGGTTGCCAGGCGGCTGTTGTAGCGATGGTTGAAAATTTGGTACAGCTTCTCTTGTGCCCAGTCGCTATTGCTTTGCGCCCCTAAATCATCCAGGATGAGCAGCGGCGTATTGCGAATTTGCTCAAAACGCTCGTCGTAGCCAGTGGGCGAATTGGGGCTGAAAGTGGCGCGCAAATGGTCGAGCAAGTCTGGCGTGTTCACAAACAAGGCGGGATGCCCCATGGCGATGCGCTGATTGGCGATGGCCGCTGCCAGATGCGTTTTGCCGCAACCGTAACCCCCTTTAAGCACCAGCCAGCCGTCAGGTTTTTGCGCGTAAGCCAGGGCACGGTCATAGGCCATTTTTAAGTTAAGCTGCTTACCGGGGGTAAGACCGTGTCCATCGGGCAGGAAGGCATCGAAGGTGCAATCTTGCAATGCCCCAAGCTGGCTCAGCTTGAGCAGGCCGTCGATGCGGGCCATCTCGCGCTCAGCAGCGCGGCAGGTGCAGGCAACGGCTTTGCCAAAGCGTGGGTCCACGGGCGGCACGTCGGGAATGACGTAGCCGAGCCCGCCGCAAATGGGGCAATCTGGCTGGCCTAGCCCGCTGCCCTCGGCAGAATCATCGGGCGGATTAGCGTTTGATGATGTCGCGGTATTCATCTGGGACTGATTGGCGTAGCTCTTTTTGAGTATCTCGCCGGCCGATTCCATCTTGTTTTCCTTCCTGTCGCCATCTTTCCAGAATGGCTATGATGTAGCGCCACTTGCGGACGTTGTTGGCAACGGCCGTTTCTATCGCTTCTTCTATCCATCTGAGGGGATAGGTCTGCTCGGCGTCGCGCAGTTCGTCGGCCACCATCGGCGTCAGTGGGCCAATGTTTTGTTCGTAGAGGATGAAGATATTCGGCCGTTCCACCAGCAGCGTAATCGGCTCGTCTTCATCCGGGTTGGGCCGCCACTCCCCTTTGGTGATGCCTTCAAAGGCGGCGCGCCCTTTTTCCGTGTTAAAAAAGTACAAATCCATCACGCCGTCGGCGCTTTCAATGTTGACGTGCAAAAAAGTGCCTCGCGCCACGGCGCGCTCAATGCCATCCATCAATGCTTCGGTAGCGATGGCAGTGGTGGGTCCCAGCCCTTTCACAAACTCTGTGTCGTTCAAAAAGTCGGTCAGGCGCAGGTAGCGCACCTTGCCCTCTTTCTGGCCCATTGCCCAAAACGCGTAAAGCGTCACCTTCAATTCAGCGAGGTTGTCGATGTTGGGCAGCAAGTCGCTGAAAAAAAGGTTGGGCACCAGAGTCGTGCGTAATTTTCCATCTGGGAAGCCGGGGAAACCTTTCATAATGGTTAATTGTGAATTGTGAATCGTGAATTGTCAATGCGTACGGGCTGTACCTACCCGCTTTCACTTGAACCAGTAATGTCCAGAACGGTTTACTGATTACTGACCACCGACTACTAACTTACAGGTTGATTTCTTGGCGTTGCAGGTTACGGAAGGTGGCCAGTTTGCTGTGCCAGTAGAGGTCGATGGTGCCAGTGGGGCCATTACGGTGCTTGGCAATGGTGAGTTCGGCGATATTCGGCCGTTCCGTGGTGTCCGGATTGTAATATTCGTCTCGGTAAATGAACATCACGATGTCCGCATCCTGCTCAATACTACCGGAGTCGCGCAAATCGGAGAGCTGGGGATGTTTGTCTTGCCGCTGCTCGACGGCACGGCTGAGCTGTGCGGCAGCCAGCACGGGCACATCCAGTTCACGCGCCAAGCCCTTTAGCCCACGAGAAATCTCGCTAATTTCCATGACGCGGTTGTTGGTGCTGTGTTCGGCCGTCATCAGCTGCAAATAGTCGATGATGACCAAATCGAGGCCGTGCTCGGCATAGAGGCGACGGCATTTGGTGCGCAGTTGGTTGGGCGTAATGGAGGGGGTATCGTCGATAAAAATGCGCGTTTCCGATAAACGGCCGATTGCTTCCATAAAGATAGGCAGTTCATGCTCATGCAGCTGGCCGCGCCGCAACCGCTGGGAGTCGATACGGGTTTCAGCGGCAATCATGCGCTGCACCAGCTGTTCGCCGGACATTTCCAGGTTGAACATGGCGACCCGCTTGCCGTAGCGCATGGCAGCGGTGAGAGCGATGGCATTTTGTAGACTGGTCTTGCCCATACCGGGCCGCGCCGCCAAAATGAGCAAATCAGAGCGGTTGAGGCCACCCAGCAGCCGATCCAAATCGGTAAAGCCGGTAGGCACGCCAATGACGTCATCCCCCTGCTCCATGAGGCGCTGGATGCGATCCAGATATTCGCCAGCGATTTGTTTAACGGGCACTAGGTCACGCGAAGTGCGCTGTTCACTGATGCTGAACAGGGCCGTCTCTGAGCGGTCGATGACGACGTTGATATCTTCGGCCTCGTCGTAGGCCAGGTTGGCGATGGTACCCGCCGCGCCGATGAGTTTGCGACGTAAAGCAGCCGCTTCCACTAAACGGCCGTAATTGCGGGCGTTAATAGCTGTAGGCACCGCATTGATCAGGCCGATCACATACGCTTCGCCGCCCACTTCTTCTAGCTGCTCACGCCGACGTAATTCTTCCGTCAGGGTAACAAAATCCAACGGCTCCCGACGCTCGCTTAAGCCAAGAATGGCTTCATAAATCCACTTATTGGCTGTGCGATAAAAGGCGTCCGGGCGTAAAAAGTTGGAGACTTCAAACAGGGCATCCGGATCAATCAGCAGTGAACCAAGCACGGCTTCTTCGGCTTCCAAACTATGGGGAGGTAGACGTTCTAGTGTGCTCATATGGTTCGAGAATGAAAACGTGAAATGTCCTGATGGGTACATTTCACGTTTATAACTTCCAGTTTAAATTGTTTTTCGGGGTGGATTATTCGTCAAAATCTTCGAAATCGAGCGTGTCCACAAAGTCGGTAAAGATGTCTAATGTTTCACCATCTTCGACTTCACCTTCTTTTGCATCTTCTTGCAAAATGTCTGGCTCGGGAAGCACGCCTACCTCATCCATCACTTCCTGGTTCACAAACACAGGAACTTTTACGCGAACGGCCAGGGCAATGGCATCGGAGGAGCGGCTGTCTATTTCTTTCATTTCACCGTTAACATCGATGAAAAGACTGGCATAGAAGACGCCTTCATTGAGTGCTTTAATCAATACGTGGGAAACTTTGCCTCCCATTTCCGAAATAACATTTTTTAACAGATCGTGGGTGACGGGACGAGCCATCTCCACATCCTGGAGTTCGATAGTAATGGCGTCGGCCTCGTAGGGGCCAATCCAAATGGGCAGTTGGCGTTCGCTATCAATTTCTTTTAGCACCACGATGCGATGTTGAGACACAAGGCTAATGCGGATGCTGTCTACGACAACTTCGATCATGTTTACCCTCTTTCGTTGGCACGTGTCGAGATTTTACTTGTGTATGACAGGTGCCTGCTACCTTCTTAGAGCAGTCTTTTGGCTACTGCTCAAATCTATGGCATTGTAGCATAAAGTAAAAATTTATCCATGCTGCCGGAAATAAAATAATGGGCGGCTAACTAGTTGGAAAGTATCCAATTCTGTCCTGACAGGACAAGATTGAGATTGGAGAGAACGGCCGTATTCACCCCCGTGACCTGCACAATAGCCCGATCGCCTTCCAACGTAACAGATTGCGCCTCATAACCCTGCGCCGCCAACGTGCGCACTAAATTGAGGTAGCTGGCAGCCAACGGATCGATAAAGACGCCATCGTTGTCCAGCACGCGGGTGACGCTGTCCAGCAGCACATTGGCCCGGTTGTAATCCCCGGCGCGCAGGGCCGTATCAGAAGCCAACAGCATCACCTCCAGGGTGACGTTGATCTCATCCTGCGGATGACGTGTGAGGTCAGCGGGATTGCCTTCGCTCTGCAAGGCCCCAGGATAGGGCAACCAGGCCGTGAGGAAATAGGCAGTCGGGTCATAAAAACGCTGGTAGCGACGCATCACATTAAAGTAACGAACGGTTGTTTGCAGATCGATTATCTGGTTGCGATCTTCGGGCAAACCAGCCAGGTAAGTCAACCAATTCGCTTCGGCCTGGGCCAGAGTAACACCAAAATATTGCTGCAAATTAACGTCTACGGCCTGCGACATGATGGGCGCATCTTCGGCCGTGACATCGGCATAAAACTGTTTGAACTGGGGCCAACCATACGTTTTGATGAGGTAATTGATGAAGCCTGCGGATTCGAGATAACCAATTTCATGCTGGATGGGATAAAAATTGTCGATGAGCTGCTGCAACGGAACATATTGATCCAACGCCACCAACGCAGCGGAACGCTGGTCCAGGTCTTCAATCTTGTAATGGCCACCCGTACCCCAAACGGCCAGACCTTCGGCCAAGAAGGTGATGCGTTCGGGCGCAAATTGGCGATCGATGATGTGGACAGCTTCGTGGGTGAGCACTTCGGCAAAGGCGCGGCTGGCATATTGGCGGTCCAGGTAGGAGACGACGATGGCGTTGCCAGCATATCCGCCCTGGCCAATCACGCGATCAATCAGGTAAATGTCGATTTTTCGGCCCAGTTCTTCCTCGATGCTTAGGGCTGCTTTTTCTACGGCCGTTTCCACCGTCACCAATAATTCAGGCAAATCGCGATAAGCGGCCGTTCCGCTTACTACATACACATTGCAGCAAGCCGTTTCGGCCGACACCCAAGTGGCATTACGCTCGTTGGGGGGCAAAGTTTGAGGGTCCAGCACAGGCACCGTGAGGGCAACCTGGTTGTTGTCCCGATTTTCATCCCCTTCTGTGATGGTGTCGTAGCGATCCAAAATGATGTGTACCAACTGGTCGCCGACTTCGCCAGTGGTGTCCCAGGCCCACTCAAACAAGCCGACAGCATCCCCACCCAGATTTCGGCCACTCAACGTCCCTTCGGCAACGTCCTGGTAGTTCACCAACACATGCACGGTCACGCTTCGCGGATCAACGGTATCGGGCACATGGGCCAGGACTTGGAATGTCACGCGATCACCGGCGTACACATTAGGCACGGGGTAGAGAAAAACATCTTTTTCTTCTATGGAGAGGTCAGGCTGGGGCGGTACGGCCGTTTCTGTGGGCAAAACAGCTGGCGGAGCCGTGTTGGTCGGCGGGAGATCGGTGGACGGTGCTGTGGGAGAGACGGCCGTTTCCAAAGCTGGATCGGTGGGGGAAGAAACGGCCGTTGCCACCGGTGGCGTTAACGGATCGGCTGTTAAACCAGTACAACCAACCAAAATAAACAATGCAAACAGACCGATAAATCCCCGAAACGTTCGTGCCATTACAACTACAACCTACCTGAAGCGATATTTTCCAAACCCTGGGCTTTTGCCACCGCTTATTTTAACGAGTGATAAGAACACCCGTTTGCCAAACCGGACTACACTCAGAAATTATTAAGTTTAAGCCTCGCCTAACCTACAATTATAGACAATCAACCAAAAAGATTTTGCCAGAAGCTGCGAATACTATGCCATAAACGCTGAAAGAAATTTGGCTGTGGTGGCGGCGGAAAGGCGGTATCGTCTGGCGGAGGCGGCGCAGGCGTGGGATCTGGCTCTTGTTCAGGTAGCTGCGCGGGCATTAACACATTCAGCCAATTCAGCACCGGTTGCAGTTCAGTGGCCAAACCATGCTCTGGCGCATTGCCCACCTCACCGGCAAAGTGCAGGCCAATCGCTTTGCCGCTGGCCTCATCTACCCAGATAGAACCCGAATCACCACCCATACTAATTTCGACATTTCCCGCACCGGGTCGTGGCACGATACGTACCACATCCTGAATAGCGCGCACCCCGGCAGCACCATAATTAATGGAAGTGGTCATTTTGATACCGTCGATAAACCCTTCAGTACGCTCAGTAGTACGGCCGCTTTTCCAGACAAACATGCCCAGTTGAGGGACAGTTACATCTTCAATCACGTCTGCATCCACCGTTTCGGCCAACACGTCCCGCGCTCCCGTAAGTTGCGCAACGGCCGCATCGTACGGGCCCAGCACAAACCGGCTGAGCACGGCAAAGATATCGCCGCTGTTGCCACCATCTAGGGCACCGGGCTGCCAAATCGGCTCACCAGCCGCCGCCGAGGGACTACCGGCAAACACATGCCAGTTGCTCAACGCCATCGGCTGCTCTGTGGCCACATCGTACACTTTGGCCCCTAAGGTTCCGGCTGTAATGCGCGGATTGCCCGCGCTGATCCCCAAAGGAATTGGATCATAACGCGCTTTGCGTGCTTCGGGAGCGGCTTCTAGCTGAGCGCCACCTGTCAACTGTTGCAGGCCGTATTCAGCCTCAATGACATCGACGGGAATGCCTTCAACTTCCTCGGGGAACATCTCGGCATCGGTTAGTTGCGCTTCGGGAAGTTTTTGGGCTACATGCACACGAATGGAGAGCTTGCCGGTCATTAACCCTTGTGACCATTTAAAGCCAAGATCAACGGCCGTTACGCCATCTCGGGCTAACCATTTAGTACGGACGCTGTTGAGAACGGCCGTTGCATGTGCCATCTGTTCGGGGCTAAAAGTTGTCATATGGCTACTCCTTGTGCCTGCTGTTCAACTGGAACAGACACATTATACAAGGAATCGCATTACGAAGTAAGCGTGCGTTTCCCTTCATAATAATCATAGCATTTAGCAAAAGCGGGCATGAACCCCGCTCTTATATAAACGGAAAGCGATTATTTTTGCCGTTACCTATTAAACAGGACCTTGTCAGCGGGTATTACATTTTGTATGCTATGGTGGCTGTTACCATTGGTCGCCTTAATGGTTTGCGTTTTTTCAGGATAGTTGTAATGAAATTTTGTTGCTGTTCACATCACCCTACTTGGGAAACCTTTGCGTATCCCGTGAGGTTTTGAGCCGCAACACACCGTAGTGTTTATTTTTACCTCTGCTAGCCAGTGTAGAGGATTTGTGATTGCGGTTCCAGGTTCTAGTAGCGTTCAGGGAACGGCCGTCATCATCGAAGAGGTGTATCGTGCAAAATCTTCCTCCACTCCCCGATGTTTATACCACTCGTCATATCACCTGCGTCAGCTGCAAAGAAAAATTTGCTGTTACCGAAGGACATCAAGCCAATAATCCTCAACAGCGGAAGTGGCGTGTCTTGTCTCATGAAGCAGACAGGATTAATTTGCGCCAGGAAGATAATCGGCAACAACGTCCGGTCTTTCCCCAACCTTTGCAAATCCCTGCTGAAGCGGAAAGTATGCGTCAAGCTCAATTTTTGCAGCAACCGCCGTCGGAATTCACGCCATTTCCCATCAACTGCCCCCGCTGCGGTGCAGACAACCGCAACTGGCTATTCTTCCAAAATAATGAGTCATCATTTTCTTGGCGAGCCTGGCATCAAAGATTCCCCAAAGTTTATCGTGCGCTTCTTTTAGCGGCCGTTTTTTCGCTTTTTGCCCTACTTATCCCTCTTTCCTGGGTTAAGGTCATTATTTTGGCAATCTTTATTCCATTCGCAGTCTTAGGTCTCATTCTGGAACTGACGCCAAGTTGGGAAAAGCTGCGCGAAAGTCAGCACCTCGCCAAAATAAAAACAGATGGCCCCAATGTGGAACGTAAATTGTGGATTCGCGGTTTTGGGTGGGTACTATTGGCATCTGCTGTTTTACCATTGGTGCTCTTTATCTTGTTACCGAGAGCTATGTTGTTTGGCCTAGAGGTTGTTGAGGCTTCAAATGCCGATGAAGTGGAGGTCGCGACCGCGGAAGTGACTGAATTGGTCACTCAAGACCTCGATGCAACTGAAGCCAATCTTGAAGCAATTGCTAATGAGATGGGTGAATTGCTTTCCGATATGCCGACAAATGCCTCGCCTCAATTTGAGGAAGAAATCACGACATTTTCAGAAAAAATGGCGCAGATAATCACACAGGCTTTGGGTGAGTTAGAGATCATCCGGCAAGAAAGTACGGCCGTAATCGAAACAAGGCGCGATGAAGAACTGGCAACGATTTCGGAAGCCCGGGATAGTGCTCTAGAGCGTCTGACAGAAGAGCTTATAGGAGATTTTCGCTTTCTACTTGTATGGTTCATCATGACAAGTGTGCCGCTCTTTATTTCTGTTTTTATCGTTATGGACAGTATTAAGAAGTACGTGAACAAAATTGACAAACAGCTTCCTCCCCCTTTGTTTCATTCTGTGGCCAGCATGACCCGCATCGTTAGTTGGGAAGCCAAACAAGCATTGGAAATTGAAGGCACCATGCATCATATTCAATGGGTAAACGTGGAACGCAATGATGAAGGTGGCATCAATTTAGTTGGCCTTCACCGGGACCCGCCTGAGTTTGATGCCTACGGCCGTGCCATTGGCGAGACAGTCAGGGCCCAAAAATATGTGGTAGAGACTGACATGTGGGGCCGCATCATTAAAGCCACTATCCACGATACGCATGTTCAGCGTCCGGCGGGAGGGCCAGATTTTGTCTACACCATTCCGCAGCCGCATGATGCGCCGGTCACGGTGCGCCCACAAATCCGTTAACTTAGTAGGAAACGGCCGTATCCTCACCCTCTTCCCTGGGATACGGCCGTTTTCAATTTTCCCATTTTCCCCAACTGCGTATATGCGTATAATCGAATAAGTATCCAAAACTTTTCTAAATGAATAGAATCCATCACCCACCAGACAAATACGCTTTGGCCAGCGTGCTTGTTTTTTTAAGGATTCGCCCCAAGCGATTTTCACGGAAAAGGCCACCCTACCCAACAAACGATCCGTGACCAGTTACCAAGGAGAAGCAAACTATGAGCTATGTAAATATCAATGTGCCGGATGGTGAAAAAATCACCTATACCAACGGCAAACTAAATGTACCCGACAATCCCATCGTCGCCTTCATTGAAGGAGATGGTATCGGGGTAGATATTACGCCAGCCTCCATGCTGGTTTGGGATGCGGCCGTAGAAAAAGCATACGGCGGCAAGCGCAAAATTTCCTGGATGGAAATCTACTCCGGTGAAAAAGCGGCCGAAATTTACGACGGCAACTACATGCCAGAAGAAACGTTTGAAGCAATGCGCGAATTTGTTGTCGGCATTAAAGGTCCGCTCACCACACCAGTTGGCGGTGGTTTTCGCAGCCTGAACGTGACACTGCGCCAGGTGTTGGACCTGTACGCCTGTGTGCGTCCTGTGCGTTACATTCCCGGCACACCCAGCCCGATGACCCATCCCGAGCGCATGGACATTGTCCTGTTCCGCGAAAACACGGAAGATGTTTACTCCGGTGTTGAATTTGTGGCCAATTCCGACGAAGCAAACAAGCTGATTGCCTTCTTGCGCGATGAATTGGGTAAAAACGTCCGGGAGATGTCCGCCATTGGCATTAAACCCGTCAGCGAATTTGGCACCAAGCGGCTGGTTCGGCAGGCCTTGCAATACGCCATCGACCACAACCGCAGCTCCGTCAGCCTGGTACACAAAGGCAACATCATGAAATTCACCGAAGGTGCCTTCCGCGACTGGGGCTATGAGCTCGCCCGCGAAGAGTTTGGCGCAGAGCCGTGGGAAGGCGGCCCGTGGCACATCATGAAGAATCCCAATAATGGCGAAGATATTGTCATCAAAGACGTGATTGCTGATAACATGTTGCAGCAGTTGCTCACCCGCACGGCCGATTATGATGTTATCGCCACGCTGAATCTGAACGGCGACTACATGAGTGATGCCGCCGCCGCACAGGTTGGCGGTTTGGGCATGGCGCCCGGTGGCAATATTGGCGATGGCGTGGCTCTATTTGAAGCCACCCACGGTACAGCGCCCAAATATGCTGGCAAGGACCAGGTTAATCCGGGCAGCCTTATTCTCAGCGGCGTGATGATGCTGGAGTATATGGGTTGGACAGAAGCTGGTGAGATGGTTGTTGAAGCAATGACCAAGACCATTCAGGATAAAACGGTCACCTATGATCTGCATCGCCAGATTGAAGGGGCAACCAAGCTGAAATGCTCTGAATTTGCTCAGGCAATCGTAGACAATATGTAAGTTCCTTAACCGCAGAGGATGCTGCTCTGGTGTCCTCTGCGGTTAATTTTCGGTAACGGCCGTTTCCAATGGCAGTGACAGACAAAGCGTTCCATCTGCCAGGCAAACATCCAGTATCCCCGCAAACGTCCCGATTTCTTCAGCCACAAACTGTAATTCAATCACAGCTACCTGTATGCCATTTGTGTTTACAGGGATTTCCTGACCAAATGCCAAGCTCGTAAAATTGGTAAGCGGCAGCGCATTCATGGCCGAATATGCAGGTGTAGACTGCTCCAGCCGAATCCCCTCCAAATAATCATCCTCAATGTCAATACTGTGCAACGTCTGCGTGACCGTGATCAAATTATTGATCTGCAGGGTCACCGCAAACGGCTCATTTACCACCACTTGTTCGGGGGCTCTTACCTGGACTTCTACGGTATCTGGTTCCTTTAACACGGAGCCAACAAGAATGCGCGCCAACAGCACAATAACGGCCGTTCCCACCATACAAATGACCAAAGTTACGGCAACCAGCCTAAATATTCGCGCTCTATCTACCATGACCTCAACCCTGTCATTTTCCTTAACCAATTTGCGGCTTGCTTACTTAAAAATACGATTGAACCTGAAATACGGCCGTTTCTGAGAACATTCATACAAAGCCAATCATTTTACCCTACAGAACACCATATTAGTACCATTTCGTCACCACAATGACATCATAATGATACTAAATATTCGTTTTTGGGGTTGATCATTTGGCAATCCGGTTGTAAACTCTGAAATTATTACCGGAAAATGAGGAAAGGGAAAGAAACATTACTAAAATTGCAAACAATTTGCAGTTTTCAACCCTCAAATAGCCAACAGTTAAAAATTTATGACCACACCCATACTAGAAGTATCTGACTTGGTAACTCGGTTCTATACCGAAGATGGCATTGTGCATGCGGTCAACGGCATCAGTTATACCCTTAAAGAAGGGGAGTCGATGGCCATCGTAGGCGAAAGCGGTTCTGGCAAGTCCGTTGGGGTCCTCTCCATTATGGGACTCATACCAGACCCCCCAGGGAAAGTTGAGGCAGGCCAGGTGATGTATAACGGCCGTGACCTCCTGAAACTATCCGCCAGTGAAATACGTCAGATACGCGGGCGTGACGTGGCTATGATTTTCCAGGACCCCATGACCTCGCTTAACCCCGTTCTTACCGTGGGGCAGCAGCTAACAGAAGCACTCAGGCTCCATTTGGGCATGAACGAAGAAAAAGCCAGTGCCCGTGCTGCTGAACTGTTAAGAATCGTAGGTATTCCCGATTCAGCCGATCGTTTGAAAGATTATCCTCACCAATTTTCCGGTGGTCAGCGCCAACGTATCATGATTGCCATGGCGCTTAGCTGCAACCCCTCTATCCTGATTGCCGACGAACCCACCACTGCCCTCGATGTTACCATCCAGGCTCAAATTGTTGACCTTGTAAAGCGGCTTCAAGAAGAGTTAGGCATGGCCATCATTTGGATCACGCACGATCTGGGCATTGTGGCAGGCATGGTAGATAAGGTGTCCGTCATGTATGCTGGCTTTATAGTGGAACAAGGCCCCGTACGCGATGTCTACAAAAGCACCAGCCATCCTTATACATTAGGACTATTAGAATCCATCCCCAAACTTGATAATAAAGAAAAAACCCGTCTATACACCATTAAAGGGTTACCCCCTGATCTACTACAAGAACCCAACAGTTGTCCCTTTGCCCCGCGCTGTCCCTATGTCATTGACAAATGCTTGCAAGAAAATCCACCACTGAAACCTGTAGCCCCCAACCATATGGCAGCATGTTGGCGTTGGGAAGAGGTACGTGAACAAAGCTTAGCTGGAGCAACTGCATGACCCAATCAGAAAATGGCTTTGATACTTCCAATCATAAAGCCAACCAACGTGATGTTCTTATAAAAGTTGAAGACCTAAAAATGCATTTCCCCATCCGCCGTGGCGTTCTCAAGCGGCAGGTCGGTGCGATTCGGGCTGTGGATGGTATAACATTTAACGTTTACAAAGGTGAGACGCTTGGATTAGTAGGTGAAAGTGGCTGTGGCAAATCCACTGCCGGGCGCACTATTTTGCAACTGTATGAACCCACATCGGGCAAAGTCACCTTTGAAAACGAAACATTAACAGATTTAAACAAAGAGCAAATGCGTAAGGCTCGTCGTCATATGCAGATGATCTTTCAGGACCCCTACGCTTCTCTCAACCCCCGCATGACAGTGGGCAACATCGTGAGCGAGCCTCTGGCCATTCATGGCATTGGTGATATTAAAAGCCGCAAGGAACGTGTCGAGGAACTGCTCTCACTTGTTGGACTTAATCCTTATTTTATTAGCCGTTACCCGCATGAATTTTCTGGTGGGCAGCGGCAGCGCATTGGTATTGCCCGCGCTTTGGCCACCAACCCCTCGTTCATTGTGGCCGATGAACCTATTTCAGCATTGGACGTTTCGATTCAGGCCCAGGTTGTTAACTTGTTAGATGACTTAAAACAAGAATTGGGGCTGACCTACTTGTTTATCGCCCACGATCTCTCCATGGTCCGGTACATTAGTGACCGGGTTGCCGTCATGTATTTAGGCAAGATTGTTGAGTTGGGCGACCGCAATGATGTATACGACCAACCGCTGCATCCCTACACACAGGCATTATTATCAGCAATCCCGCTACCCGATCCCGATAAAGAGGAAAAGAGGAAGCGTATTATTTTGGAAGGAGATGTGCCCAGCCCGGATAATCCACCTACAGGCTGTCGTTTCCATCCACGCTGCATGCACGCAACCGATATTTGCCGCCAAGAAGACCCGGTCTTTCGGCCGTTGGGTAAGTCTGAGCATGTACATATGGTTGCCTGTCACCATGCCGAGAATTTCTTATAACTAATAACTTCGCCAAAATGTTTCGTTGATTGCTTGTCATAACGAAACATGTAACTAAAGCCATTTCCCTTGACGCCTTTCAGCAAAGCAATTTGCTTCGGTGTCAGATAGACTTTACGTAGCAAACAGATTTTCATAAATAAACCTGAAAGGAGGTTGAGACTATAGAAAATTTCAAATGTATTGAAGAGAACCTGTCAATTTTTATGATATTCAGAGGAGGAATATACACACAATGAATACAAAAAAACGAATCGGGTTACTTGTAGCAGCTATGGCCGTGTTTGCCATTTTTGTTGCTGCTTGTTCCCCCCAAACTGTAGAAGTACCTGTTGAGGTTACCCGGGTTATCACCGAAACCGTTACTGAGGTTATTGAAGGCGAAACCGTGGAAGTTGAAGTAACCCGCGTTGTTACCGAAACCGTAATTGAAACGGTTGAGGTTGACGGTGGCGAAGAAGAAATGATGTCCACTGGCGCGCCGGACCCGACAACATACACGCAGCTCACCTTTGGTGATATCGACACCATGGACCCAGCCCTTATCTACGATACGGCTAGTGGTGCTTTGGCTCTGAACGTTATGGAACCCCTGATCACCTACAATGGGGCTGATCCCACAACGTTCGTACCCGTCCTGGCTATGGAAGTACCGAGCTTGGAAAATGGTCTGATCTCCGAAGATGGTTTGACCTACACCTTCAATATTCGCGAAGGCGTTTCCTTCCATGAGGGTGGCACATTGGAGCCGCATGACGTTGCGTACTCCTTCCAGCGCGGTCTGCTGCAATCCGACCCGAACAGCGCTCAGTGGCTGCTGTTGGAACCCATCATGGGCTACAACGCTACCTATGACATCACCGAAGAAATCGCCGATGGCGCTTACGCTGGTGATCCAGAAGGTCTCGTTGCCAATGCTACGCCAGAAGAACTGGTAGCTGTCTGTGAAAAAGTTCAGGCTGCTGTGGTTGCCGACGACGCTGCTGGCACGGTTACCTTTAATCTGGCACTGCCCTGGGGTCCTTTCCTGGCCAGTATCGCTCCCGCTTGGGGCTCTGTTTTGGACATGGAATGGGCTATTGAGCAAGGTGCCTGGGATGGTTCCTGTGACACCTGGCAGAATCATTACGCTCCTGGTTCGGAGAATTCTGAATTAACGGCCGTTATGAACGGCACCGGCCCTTACGCGCTGGAAAGCTGGACACCTGGCGAAGGCTGGGTCATTGTAGCCAATGAAAATTACTGGCGCGGTGACGACCAACCCGTATGGGAAGGTGGCCCGTCTGGTCAACCCGCTATCACCACCGTTGTTAACCGTCTGGTTGATGAATGGGGTACCCGCTTTGCTGCCTTGCAGGCTGGCGATGCTGAAACTGTAGCAGTTCCGATCGCTAACCGTCCACAGGCTGACCAATTTGTTGGTGAATTCTGTGATTACCAAACTGGCGAATGTACAGAGAACCCGGATAACCCGAATGGGCAACTGCGGAAATGGGGTGGCTTGCCCTCTGTTTCACGTACCGACGTCTTCATGACCTTCGACACCGGTGAGGATTCCCCATACATCGGCAGCGGTGAGTTGGACGGCAACGGTATTCCGCCGAACTTCTTCACTGATATCAACGTCCGTCGCGCCATGAACTACTGCTTCGACTACGATGCTTACATCTCCGACGCTCTGAATGGCGAAGGTGTCCGTAACAACGGTCCAATCATCCTGGACATGCTGGGCTACAACCCAGACGGCCCGATGTACGAATACGACCTCGATCAATGTGCTGCTGAGCTGGAACAAGCTTGGGGTGGCGTATTGCCCGAAACTGGCTTCCGCTTCCAGATTGCTTACAACACCGGTAACGTCAGTCGTCAAACCGTTGGTGAAATCCTGCAGGCAAATCTGGCCAGCATCAACCCGGCTTACCAGGTTGAAACCGTTGGTCTGCCCTGGCCCACCTTCCTGCGCTCCTTCCGTGCTGGACAGGTTCCGATGTTGGCCAGCGGTTGGTTGGAAGACATCCATGATCCGCACAACTGGGTCCAGCCGTTCACGGTTGGCACCTACGCTGGTCGCCAGAATCTGCCCCAGGACATCCTGGATCAATTTGGTGAACTGGTAAATGCTGGTGTTGCTTCTTCTGACCCGGCAGAACGTGAGCAGATCTACTTCGAACTGCAACAACTGCACCACGATCAGGCCATCCAAATCACCCTGGCACAGGCTACCGCAGCTCGCTACGAGCAGCGTTGGGTACAAGACTGGTACTACAATCCAATTACCTCTGGTACCTATTTCTACGCTCTCAGCCTGGCCAGCGAATAAAACTTTCGCTTGACTGAATAGGGTCGGGGCGGTGTTTAAACACCGCCCCGACTTAACCCCGCTATTCAAGCAAGCCCGCTGGACATTTGCCTCAAATGTCTAGCGGAGTTGTTTTAATAGAAGAGAATTAGAGACCAGTCAGGTTCTTGCCGGACCTGCTAGAAAAACACGAAGAGGCTCTTATTATGACTGCATATATCATTCGCCGGTTGCTTATCATGCCGCTCATTATGTTTGGGGTGACCATCCTCATCTTTTCGATGCTGCAAATTTTGGGGCCGGTAGAAAGATCAGCGCTTTACGTTAGAGATATTCCCAAGACACAGTCACAGATTGATGCCATTATTCGCCGCTACGGGTTGGATGACCCGGTTCCTGTGCAATATTGGAACTGGATGGTTGGTTATAGAGATCCAGAAACTGGCGAACGGTTGGGCGGTGTTTTGCGTGGTGATTTAGGCTATTCGCGAACCGGTCGTGAACCAGTTGTCGATATGCTCAAGCGGCGCTTCCCAGCTACGCTGGAGTTAGCTTTGTGGGCCATGATTCCCATTATTGCCGGGGGTATCTGGATGGGCATACAGGCAGCGCTAAACCACAACAAACTTTTTGACCAAGTGATCAGGGTGTTTGCCACTATTGGTTGGTCATTCCCGACCTTTGTGCTGGCGCTGCTGTTGTTGTTGATATTCTATGCCAGGTTGGACTGGTTCCAAACAGGGCGACTTTCTACGGAATTCACTTTGCTGGTCAATCGACCGGGTTTTACGCAATACACTGGCCTTATGACCATCGACAGCTTGCTGAATTTGCGATTTGATGTATTCGTGGATGCGCTGCGCCATCTAGTACTGCCTGTGGTTACATTGGCCGTGGTGCAGTGGGCATTGCTGCTGCGTATTACGCGTTCATCCATGCTGGAAGAGATGCGCCAGGATTATGTACGTACCGCCCGGGCAAAAGGTTTGTATGAGTCCACCGTTGTGAAGCGGCATATTCGTCGGAATGCGCTGATTCCAGTTATTACAATTGCGGGTGGTACACTGGCCGGTTTGATGAACGGCGTTGTGGTTACCGAAGTGATTTTTAATTATCCTGGACTGGGACAGATGGCAGCAGCAGCGGCAACGCAGCTCGATGTTTTGACGATGCTGGGATTTGCCCTCTTTAACGGGGTCCTCTTTATTTTTGCTTATTTAATTGTGGATATTATGTACGTGGTGATTGACCCGCGTATTCGTCTTTCCTAACTGATTTTGTTGCTCAAACATGCAATTGCTTAGGCAAAGCAATTGCATGTCTGAATAAGGAAAAGCTAATGACGACAAGTGATGCAGTTGCTGGTCTAGATTTAAATCAAAATTTGGGTGAACAAAACCGCCTGGAGCAATTGGTAGGGCCAGAATGGTACCGCTTACTGAAGGGTGTGGTGACGAACCCATTGTCGGTGACAGGGTTAATCATTGTGATGCTGTTTATTTTAACGGCCGTATTTGCCCCAACCCTGGCTCCTACCCCTAATGAAAACTGGGACCCCTATAAAATTCCGCGTGATGGTTTTAAACCAGAACCCTTGCCGCCGGGCACTGTCTGGGAGCAAAATGTGCCAGCCACCGTACCCGGTTGGTACACATTAATTACCGGAAATGAAGAGTGGGTGCATTTGCTGGGCACTACCAGCGGACAGTATGACATTTGGTATGGCATTGTGTGGGGCTCACGAACAGCGCTTCTGGCAGGAACGGCCGTTGTGGCTATACAAGCGCTCTTTGGCATCCTGATTGGTTCCATTGCTGGTTTTTATGGCGGCTGGGTCGATGAAGTTCTGATGCGCATCGTTGAAGTTTTCATTGTGTTCCCCTCTTTGGTCGCGGTGCTGGTGCTTTCATCTATTCTTGTGCCTATCTTCGGGCAAAGTTTGTGGCCGGCTATCATAGCCCTTGTGGTATTTGGCTGGATGGGCTACACGCGTCTGCTGCGCGGCGATATTCTGTCGAACAAAGAGCGTGATTATGTACTAGCAGCCCGCGCCAGTGGGGCAAAAGATACGCACATCATCTTGAAGCATGTTTTGCCCAACGCGATTTTTCCCACCCTGGTGTTTCTGTCGTTGGACATGGGAGCCATTGTGCTTTCCTTCGCTGCGTTGAGCTTCCTGGGTGTCGGTGTGGAACCCGGCTATGCAGACTGGGGGCAAATTGTAAGCTTTGCCCGTAACTGGATCTTAACGCTGGACAAACATTGGTATATCGTGCTGTTCCCCGGTTTGGCTTTGCTGCTCTATGGCTTGGGCTGGAACTTATTGGGAGATGCTCTACGCGATATTTTAGACCCGAAGTTACGCAAGGGATAATTCACCCTTTAACTTCTTAAGTAATTAAATGAGCGGGTCGCAGTAGTGACTCGCTCATTTTTAATTTGATATGATAAAACGCTTGCTTTTTGCGGGCCTAACGGCCGTTTTCCTGGTAGCGTGCCTCTTCATGACCAATAACTCCATACAGGCGCAAACAGCGACGCCAATGCCCGACCGGCTGGCGGCTCCGCCCACCGTTCCCTCCCCGACACAGGCGGATGAAGGAGCACAGCTGTTTTGGTTGCACTGCCAGCCCTGCCACGGCGACCGGGGCCAGGGGCTTACGGATGCGCCAGATGATGATTGGCGGGCACAGTATCCAATGGAAGATCAGTTTTGTTGGAATTCTGGCTGCCACGGGCCACGGCCGTATGAAGACGGCTTTACCATTCCCCGAGAAGTCCCAGCTCTAATTGGTGAGGAAACATTGAGCAAATTTAGCTCGGCGGCGGATGTTTATACCTACATTCGGGCCTCAATGCCGCGCCAGGTGCCCGGCTCGTTGGCCGATGAGGAATATCTGGCCATCACCGCTTTTTTAAGTCGGGCACATGATGCCTGGAATGGACAAGCCATTACGGCCGTTTCTGCCGAAAACATTATTCTCAACACGCCAGTTCCCGTCATTGCGGAAGCAACCCCCACCCCATTGGCAACGGCCGTACCCGCAACAGCGGCATCCACTGTCTCAGGCGGAACTTATTGGTGGTTAGCAGGCATCCTGATACTATTTCTTCTGATGGTTGGAGGAGTCTTATGGCACAAACAAACTCGTTAAATAACAATGACCTTCCTCGGACAATGCGCGCACTGCCCAAGGAAGTAGATTATGAAAAATCAGCCAGCTTTCATTGGCTGGGGTTAGCCTATGGCGTGCTCATCGGCCTCGCCATTGCCCTCGGCTTTTGGCTACCAAAAATAATTGTTTGGGCCAGCCTGCCCGTTTGGTTTCCCTACGGAGGCGTGATTGT
Organism: Ardenticatenaceae bacterium; assembly: GCA_020634565.1. GTDB lineage: Bacteria > Chloroflexota > Anaerolineae > Promineifilales > Promineifilaceae > Leptofilum. The sequence continues at coordinate 11,189 of JACKBN010000011.1, read as the reverse complement.
CAGCGGATTGGCGCTGCTGTTGCTGTGCGGGTTTACGGGATGGCTAACCAGCTACCTGCACCGGCCGCTTTTGGCTATGGGCGTCTGGTTTGTAACGGCCGTTCTCATCTGTGTAACGCTGGGCAGGCTGCCTCCCCTGGGGCAAAATTGGTTTATATGGCTGGCCGACGATCGGTTTTCGGGCCTGCCGGTTGTGCAATCTCCCTCCCACCTGTTCTGGTGGTCTTTTGCCATTGCCGGATTTTTGATGATCTCCTTGTTGCCAATGATGGCTCTCCTGCAAAACACCAACCTAGCCCGAGCCTACCAGGAATTGGTCAATGGCCAAAGGCTCAACGCACGCGTCAGCATGAGTCTACTGCTGCCAGCACTGCTAGCCGCCTTAGTTGGCTTTCTTTTCCCCGATTTAACCACCAGCGCCCCGCGTGATGCCCTCGTGATTACCGATCAGGCCATTCAGCGGGTGCATAATTACGATGGCGAACTGTTTCAACTATCGCTGGACACTGGCTTTAACTACAATGCGCTGGACAGCGTATCTGATCAACTCGATGGCCCGTACACGTTGCTGGTCAACGAAGTGGTTGATGAGTGGAGCAGCGCCATCATAACCGCCCATTTTGACAATGGTGCCTGGGTAAACTGCCGGGTAAACATCACCCAGCAAAGGGCCACTTACTTCAGTTTTTGCTTTGACGCTGGCATTCCCTTCACCGAGGGCATGAACCATCTGGTTTATGATAACGTGCCAGCCGACAGCTGCCGGCGCTGCGAAGTCACTGCCGACGCCACCTGGCAAGAATGGCTGCAAGAGCGGGCCAGTCTTTTCGAAGAAACCCCAACTTGGGAGCGCGTGGCACAACACGGCCGTTTCATCATCATCGAGGCAGTTACCGACCAAAACAGTGTCATTACCTGCCAATTAGAAGGCTCAGAAGTTATACAGCTCAACTCCTGCGAGGAGACGCCGCAATAACAAGAGCACAACAAACAAATGAAAAGCATCCTCTCCTTCCTCGCCTTTACCTTACGCCGACTGCTCATCATTCCAGTGACGCTCCTGGTGGTGACGATGGCTCTCTACAGCTTTTTCATGTCTGTTCCGGCCGAGGAACGGGCGGCGCTGTATCTGCCGCCCAACCAGCCCCGCATCATGACCCAAGAGAAGATGGATAACCTCATCAATCGCATCATTGCGGAAAATGGACTGGATGATCCATTTTTGCAGCAGTATGGCAATTGGGCCAGCGGGCTGCTGCAAGGGGATTGGGGGTACAGTCCGACGTTCAACGCGCCGGTTTTGGAACTGCTGCAAAGGCGAACGGCCGTAACGCTGGAACTGGCCTTTTACGCGCTGCTCACCCTGATTCCGTTAGGCGTCATCAGCGGCGTCATTTCTGGTTGGCGACCCGGCAGCAAGCGAGACAATGGCTTTCGCACCACGGCATTCATTGCCACATCGATCCCACCGTTCATTTTGGGGATGTTTTTGCTCTCCATTTTTTACGTGGGGCTGGGCTGGTTCCCGCCGGGGCGTACGGGCTTGTTGGAGCTATCGCTGCGCATGTCTACCTCCACGTTCCAGCCGATTACCGGGTTTTTGACGATTGATGGCTTGCTGAACGGCCGTCTGGATGTAACCACCGATGCCCTGCGCCACCTTGCCCTGCCCGTCTTTACTCTGGCGCTAGCCCATTGGGCCACGCTGGGGCGCGTCACCCGCGTCGCCGTCATCAATGAGACCAGCCAATCATACGTAATGGCTGCCAAAGCACGCGGGCTGCGGCAGCGACAAATTGTGTGGCGGCATGTGTTTCGCAATGTGCTGCTGCCCGCCCTCACCAGCAGCTCCCTTTCGGCTGCGTCGCTCATCACCGGGGTGTTTGTGGTAGAAGTGGTGTTCAACTACAAAGGCTTGTCGGAATTAGTGACCGCCAGCCTGCGAGGGTATACGCCTGACTCGGCATTGGCGATGGGCTTTGCCATCTACAGCGTGCTGCTGGTGCTGCCGATTATGCTGCTGCTGGACATGCTTAAAGGGCTGGCTGACCCACGCGTGCGCGAAGTAGATACCGTTTCGGAGGGCAAACGATGATTCGCTGGCATGCTTTCTTCAAACAACGGCAAAACTGGCTGGCGATCCTACTCATTCTGACGTTTGCGGTTACCGCTGCTGCCGCCCCCCTCATCGCCCCCCAAGAAGATCCCGAAAGCAGCGTGCCGTTCAAACCGATCGGGCAAAGCTTTAGCCGACTCCCCGAACCGCCCTCCGCCGAACATCCTTTAGGCACCGTGCCCCAAATCGAGAATCTGCCGATGTTTGGCATTGCGCCAGGGCAGGATGCGTTTTACAACTGGGATGTCTTCTTCACGCTCGTCTGGGGCACGCGCTCGGCGCTGCAATTTGGGCTGGTGGTGACAATTGTTACGGCCGTTTTCGGCATCATCATCGGCTCCCTCAGCGCCTACCTGGGGGGCTGGGTTGAGCGGCTGCTGATGGCTATCACCGATGGCTTTTTGGCATTCCCCGTGATTGGGGCGGTGTGGATTATTCAGTGGACTCTGTTTACGGCCGTATTCGACCGCTTTGCCGATCCAGAAACCTTCCGCTGGTGGGAGACCATTCTCCACGAATTTAAAATCAGCCCGATTATGCTCGGCCTTATCCTCTTTTCCTGGATGCCCTACGCCCGGCTCATCAACAGCAGCATCGCCCAACTGCGCCAGGCAGAATTTATTACGGCCGCACGCTCCATGGGTGCAACGGGATTCCGCATTTTGTTCCGCCATCTGCTGCCCAATGCCATCTCGCCCACCCTGGTGCTCATGGCCAAAGATGTGGGCGGCATGGTCATTTGGGCCGCCGCCTTCATTTTTATTGGCTTTGGTGGTGAAGTGGCCTGGGCGATTGTGCTGGTTGGCTCCCGCGACTTTGCCTTGGGACTAGGCGGCAATCCATTCGTCTACTGGTGGACATTCCTGCCCATCGCCACCGCCATTACCCTGTTTGGCCTCGGCTGGAACCTGCTCGGCGACGGCCTCAACCGCGCCATGAACCCCCACCTCAAATAAACTCAACGCTGGATTTCCCGGAAACTTGGCGTTTCCGGGAAATGAATATCTAGATGTAGCTACGTGCTCCGGCAAAGGTCTCGCGCAGATGTTTCACCTCTTGCACGTTGTCCACGTACACGCCGTTGTGGCTGCGCGAGGAGTGGATGAGCTGCCAGTCGCCCAGGCTCACACCTACGTGCGTGATGCGCCGGTGGCCGTTGGGGCTGGCAAAAAAGAGCAAATCACCGGGCTGGAAGGGTGGTTCAACCGGACGGCCGTTATCAAACTGCATATCGGCGTCACGGGGCAGCTGAATGCCGGACAGCTTGTGCACCATCTGGGCAAAGCCAGAGCAGTCGATGCCGTAGGCGGAACTGCCGCCCCACTGGTAGGGCACGCCGGTGAAGCTGTAGGCATCGGCGACCAGCCGCTGGCGCAACTGTGGTTCAGGCAGTGTGGGCAAGGGCAGTTGGCGCAGCATATGGGCAGGGACCCAGCCAGTCAAATCGCCCACTAAATCAAGACAAACCCAGCCACTTTGTTCATCGGTGACGTGAACGGCCGTACCGCCCAATACCCGGCTCACCAACGGCGCATCTGCGTCTGGGGTCAGGTGCAGTGGTGCCACCGGATCGCTCACCAAATGGGTTGGCTCAGCCGCTGGTTTTGCTGCCAGATACGGCCGATACATCCAGCCCAGGTATCCATCTGTTTGCCGCACATAGGCCCAGCTTTCCTCGCTGCGCAGCAGTTCGACCGCCTGATCGTTATGTAGTTCCGTGTCCAGCCCCGCGCCGAAGCTGGGTTTGTTGTATAGTCCAGTCAGCGTGGTGCTTACGGCGAGCCATTCGGGTTCTGGCTGGCGCAGGATGGTGAGCTCGTTGGCGATTTCGGGGAAGTGGGATTGAACGGCCGTTGCCGTCGCTTCATCCAAAACTATGCCCGTAATCTTGGCGGTGCCGCCTTCCTTCACGACCTCAATGTCACAAACTTGCGTCCGCCGGTCGCTAAATTGTGCTTTCAGTTCATCAATTTTTTGTTCAAGAATGCTGTTCATTGTTTTGCCTTTTGTGTTTTTCGTGCTGAATCTTTGAATTTTAGCATAAGTTTGATGGGATACGGCCGTTTCTCAACCAGCTAAAGGTAAACGGATGTCTCCCACACAATCCATTCAGGCCGAAAAGTGGCGTGGCGAGGCCGCCGGCCACAGCACCCGGTAAAGACCCACCGGCAGCAGGGTGCATTTGGCGTACTTCCTTCGAGGCCCGTAAAATCATTCATATTACTTGGCTAACTTCCAAATTTCTACCGGAACATCACCTTCTCCAGCAAAACCTGCCACCAATAGATCATTGTCAGGTGTAAATACAACGTCCGTTACGAATTTATCAGAGTCCAGTATGATCAATAATTCCTGCTCAAGATTCCAAAGAGTCATCAAGCCATCCCTGTTTAGCATGGCTAAAAGACTGTTATTAGCGAGTGCAATACGTTGGATGCTACCCATTTCTTCGGTATATTGTATAAACAACTCTGTCCCATTCAGGATATCCCAACCGCGTAATTGGCCGTCAATTTCCGCTACTAATAATTGGCCATTTGGAGAAATAGCTATCATATCGCCAAAGGCCCCGGTTAGTATTTCTTGTAATTCCTGAGACTCCATGTCCCAAAAATAGAGAGCCCCGACCTTGTCATTCTCTTCTGCATAAGGGCTATTGATAGTGATAGCCAACAGGTTTGTGTGATTTGGTACAAAAACAGCCTCTCCAACAAACCACCTAGCAGCTTGTGAGGGCTTAAGAAAGTGTTCACCATTATTGGATATTGGATAAGTCACAATATTGGGCGAAGGAAAGGTATCTGCTAATTCCCCTGTCTCTGTGCTGTAAATCCTGAGGCCATCATTCGAGGAAACAGCTAAAAGCTGGCTATCTGAAGAAAAGGAAACTTGATCAACTGTTTGAAATGGAACAGGTATTCTAAACGTTAATTCTCCATCAGTCATATCCCAAATAAACACATCTTGTTCCACGCCTCCAGCGGCAAGCAATACATTATCCGGGGAAAAATCCAGGGCAGTATAACTTGTCATAGTACGAGAAGTTTCCGTGAGCTCCCATTTTACCTCTTGCGTTTTCAGGTCAAGAACATACAAAATACCAGTATTAGCATTCGTTATGCCAACAAACGAGCCATCATCTGAAATAGCCAGTCCTGACCCACTAGTTGGAAGTTCAATGACTTTTTGCAAAGGTGAAATTGTAGCGCGTGGAGTCGTTTCTTTTGTTGCTGTCGGTGACTGAGTGGACGACGCAAAAGGAGTTGGACTTGGCGTCGATGTACTCGTCCGGATGTTAGTTGTTGTAAGTGTAGGGATAGGTGAAATCGTTACATTTGCTTCTGGAGTAGTAATGATTTGCGTTGTGCTTGATGACTCAATTGGCCGACAACCTGCAAACAGCAAAGTCAGCATAATCAGAAAATTGACTATAACCCTGCGGGCTAATGCGTTATACAGATACATTTGTATTCTCCGCTCGTGGCATTCTAGCATAAGTTGGGTGGGATACGGCCGTTTCTCAACCACGCTTGGGGTGAAAGAATACTTACCACACAATCCATTCAGACTGGAAAGTGGCACGGCGAGGATACCCGGGCACAGTCATAGAGAAGACCTGCCCAGAGCAAGGAAATTTCTAAATTCGCACCTTTTCAATTCAGATATCCAAAAGTCCCTTGAGTCCTTACAGCCTGTTCTAACCATTCGGTAAATGAGTCACTCACAATTTGGCAAACGCTTTGATATTCGGGTAAATTTCTAATCACTAAAGAAGGATAGATCTGTTTTTCCTTATTCAAGGGAACACCAATAATAGATTGTTTTCTGATGTGACCTTTCAGATCAATGAAAAATAAATTTGCTGTTCTTCTCGTTGGCTTTTTCCGAAACTTAATAAGCCAATAGAAATAAAACCGTATTCAACCGCGTTGGGATCTGCATCATCGGATACAACTGATGAATACCAAACTTCAGTCATTGGACCTACACCAAACGTTCCAAAATAGTATTCATCTCTGAGTATCCATAGACCACCATAGTATTCAAGAAAATAAATGTAATCAGAAGGCACTTTTAAAGGTTGTGCCTTTTGAATAAGATCTGCTAAGTATTCTTTTACCCATGAAATATGCTTGTCAAGTGTTTCCTTATCAACAGGATTCTCACGTTGTGCATTTAATGCAGCATAGCCTTGGCGAATACCAACATCTACTCCACTTTCTGGTACACATTTTATCTGCGAGATTATTTTGTCTATATCTACCATATTATTTTTTGGCTATCCTCTTCTTGCGCGCGATTTTCGACAAGCGCAAAACCTCAACTGGCTGCGGCCTCGGCATCGGCGCATATATGCGCAGCCGCGCCGCTTGCTTTGCTCATTTGGAACGCTTTCATTTTAGCATAAGTTAGGTGGGATACGGCCGTTTCTCAACCACACTCGGGATGAAAAGATACTTACCACACAATCCATTCAGGCCGGAAAGCGGCACGGCGAGGACGCCCGGCCATATCTATTCATGAAGACCTTGTTGGAGCGCGGGGAATTCACCCCAGATTTACCGTTTTCGCAATGGAGACCAGCATGTCTCGAATAGCACGCAACAGGAGTTACTTAAATTGTGATTCATTTTCTTTGAGATTGACTTCCCACAATTCCTGATTCATCAATACTTTATCTAAAGAGATAGGAGAATGTATTTTCATCCCAATGATTGCCATGATTATTCCAAGAATAAATATATAAGATCCTATAGGGTTAATAGTCTTACCAAGAGCGAAAACACCTATGCCTACTAAGATAATCACAACGCTCAACTGATTAAAAATCAGATCTATTATAAGTATATTAGACCAACCAACTTGACTACAAAAAGTGCTAAAAACCCCTATGCCAATGAAGAACATCGCAAACTTTAAATACATTGTTAACTCTGCAAGCATTAAAAATGCAAACAGGAGAAAACCTAAAAATCCAATGCCCATTCCAGCTCGAAAATAAAAAGAACGTTGTTTAACACGAAATTTATAGTTAATTTTCATTGGAAACCGAATTCCTTAATTGCTCTAGGCATGGTCTTCGACCAGCGCAAAACTTTACCCGGCTGCGGCATCGGCGTCTCGCCGCGCCGCTTGCTTTGTCATTTGGAACGCTCGAATTTTAGCATAAGTTGGGTGGGAACGGCCGTTTCTCAACCAGCTAAAGGTAAACGGCCGTTCCACCCTCACAACGCGCCCCATCTCGACTATCAATCTTCTCCTGCACCAGCGCCGCAAACGCCGCCAGCGCCAGCCCATTTTGCCGCGAGCCATCCCGCTTGCGCAGCGACACAGTGCCCGCCGCCGCTTCCCGCTCGCCCACAACCAGCATGTACGGCACCTTCATCTGCTGCGCCGCCCGAATTTTGGCCTGCATCCGGTCACTTTCCAGCATCGCCTGGGCGCGCACGCCAGACGCTTTCAGCTGCGCCGCCACCTGCTGCGCGTAATCGTTTTGCCCGTCCGTGATCGGAATCACGCGCACCTGCTCCGGGGCCAGCCAGACCGGGAAGTTGCCCGCGTAATGCTCAATCAAAAAGCCGATGAACCGCTCATGGGCACCCAACGGCGCGCGATGGATGCACCACGGCGTCTCCAGTTCCCCTGCGCGTTCGTAAACGTCAGCTCAAAGCGGGGCGGCACGCCAAAATCGAGCTGGTTCGTCGCCAATGAGAACTCCCGCCCGATGGCGCTCAATTTGCACGTCGATTTTGGGGCCGTAAAAGGCGGCTTCGTCTTCCGCCTCCACAAATGGCACATCGTACTTCAGCATCGTTTCGCGGATGATGCGTTCAGCCTTCAACCACATCGGGCCGTTGTCCACGTACTTCACGCCCAGCTTGTCTGGGCTGTGCTTGCTCAGGCGCATCACGTACTTTTCAATGCCGAACAGATCGAAATAGCTGCGGTACAAATCCACCACGCCCATAAATTCGTCTTCAATTTGGCTTTCGGCGCAGTAGATGTGGGCGTCGTTTTGTTGCAGACCGCGCACGCGTAGCAAGCCCATCAACGTGCCGCTTTGCTCGTAGCGGTACACCATGCCGTACTCGCTCAGGCGCAGGGGCAGGTCGCGGTAGCTGCGCGGTTTGCTGGCGTAGATTTTGTGATGGAAAGGGCAGTTCATCGGCTTGAGATAATATTTGCTGCCGTCCCGCTCCATCACCGGGTACATTTCGTCTTCGTAGTAGGGCAGATGGCCGCTTTGCAGGTAAAGCGACTCCTTGGCGATGTGCGGCGTGGCAACGCGCACGTAATCTACTTTGTCTTCCATCTCGTTGGCCAGCTTCTCCAACTCTTCGCGCAAAATATTGCCGTTGGGCAGCCAAAGTGGCAGGCCTGGGCCGATGTCTTCATCCAAAATGAAGATTTCCAGCTCGCGGCCAATCAGTCGATGGTCGCGCTTCTTGGCTTCTTCCAGCATCGCCAGGTGTGCTTTGAGTTCTTTTTTGTTGGGCCAGGCCGTGCCGTAGATGCGCTGTAATTGCGGCCGTTTTTCATCCCCGCGCCAGTACGCCCCCGCAATGCTCATCAACTTGAGTCCGTCGGCAGGAATCTTGCCCGTGTCGGCCACGTGCGGCCCGCGACACAAATCCACAAAGCTGTCGTGCTGGTACAGGCTGATTTGCTCGCCCTTTTCGGCCAGCTCGTCGATCAGTTCCAACTTGTACGGCTGGTCGGCCAGCCGCTGGCGCACCTCATCGGCGGAAACCTCGGCATAAACCAGCGGATGTTTTTCGGCGATGATTTGGCGCATCCGCTTTTCCAGCTTGGGCAGGTCATCGGGATGGAACGTTTGGGAACGGCCGTTTTCATCCACCCCCAAATCAAAATCATAATAAAATCCGTCGGCTATCGGCGGGCCAATGCCCAGCTTCGCCTGCGGATACAGTTCCAGCACCGCCTGCGCCAAAACGTGAGCGGCCGTATGCCGCAGCTTGTACAAATTCGACTGTTCGTATTGTTCAGACATGAGATTTACCTCCAAAACACGTAATTGGGTGATTGGTAATTAAGTAATTACCCAATTACCAATTACAAAAAAGACCGCTCTTGCGAGCGGCCTCTTAACTGATTACCGTTTACTGCTTACTGCTTACTGAAAACGGCCGCTCATAACTCCATCGACTTGGTAGTGATCAAGGTAGTGGCCTGGGTTTTGAAATCGGCAACAGAGACCGCGCCGCGATCGTCGTTATCGCGCGTGCGCACGGCCACGGCGTTGGCTTCCTCTTCTTTGTCACCGACGACGAGCATGTACGGCACCTTTTGCAGCTGCGCATTGCGGATTTTGGCATTCATGCGGTTGCTGCTGGCATCAACCTCCACCCGCATTCCAGAGGCGCGCAGCTCCGCCGCTACCTGGTTGGCATACGGAATGTGCCGGTCCGTGATGGGCACCATCACCACCTGCACCGGAGCCAGCCACAGCGGGAAGGCTCCGTTGAAATGCTCAATCAAAATGCCCACAAACCGCTCCATACTGCCAAACGGCGCGCGATGAATCATGACCGGCCGATGCTTGTGGCCATCTTCACCGGTGTACTCCAAATCAAACCGCTCCGGCAGCAAAAAGTCTACTTGCACCGTGCCCAGCTGCCACTCCCGCTTCAACACATCGCGGAAAATGAAGTCCAGCTTGGGACCGTAAAAAGCAGCTTCACCCTCTTCAACCGTGTAGCGCATGCCCACTTTGTCGGCGGCTTTCTTGATCGCCGCGATGCCTTTTTCCCACATTTCTGGCGACCCGGCATATTTGTCACTGTTCGGATCATTCGTACCCAGCCGCGCCCGAAAATCTTCAAAGCCCATCGTGTTAAACACATGCTGGATCAGATCGACCACGCCAATGAACTCTTCCTCAAGTTGGTCTGGCGTCACGAAGAGATGCGAATCGTCCACCGTAAAGCCACGGACGCGCGTCAGGCCGTTCAACTCACCGCTTTGTTCGTAGCGGTACACCGTACCAAACTCAGCCAAACGCAGCGGTAAATCGCGGTAGCTGTGCGGTTCGCTCTTGTAAATTTCGATATGGTGCGGACAGTTCATCGGTTTCAGCATGAACTTCTCGTCATCTACGTCGATAGGCGTGTACTGGCTGTCCTTGTAGTACGGATAGTGACCGCTGGTAATGTACAAATCCAGCTTGCCGATATGCGGCGTGATGACCGGTAGGTAACCGCGTTCCAACTGCGCCTGGCGCAAAAAGCTCTCCAGATTCTCGCGCAGGATTGCCCCCTTGGGCAGCCACAGCGGCAGCCCGGAACCAACCAACTGCGAAATGTGGAACAGCCCCAACTGCTTGCCCAATCGCCGGTGGTCACGCGCTTTGGCTTCTTCCAGCAGCTTCAAATATTCATCCAGCTCAACCCGGTTGTTCCAGGCCGTGCCGTAGATGCGCTGTAATTGCGGCCGTTTCTCATCACCACGCCAGTAAGCCCCACCCGTACGCAGCAACTTTATCGAATTCGCCTTGATTTGCTTGGTGAAGCCCACATGCGGCCCGCGACATAAATCCACAAAGTCGCGCTGCGTATAAATGCCGACATTGCTCACGGGTTCACTAATGGGGTTGCCGTTTTCATCCACTTTGCCCGCTGCCAGCTCTTCGATGAGTTCCAGTTTGTATGGCTGGTTCGCAAAAAACTTCTCGGCTTCCGCAACCGTCATGGAAGATTGCTCAAATTTGGCATTCTTTTTGAGCAGCTCTTTCATCTTCGCCTCGATTTTCTCCATATCTTCCGGCGAAAAGGTGCGCGGCTTACCGTTTTCATCCTGGCCCAGATCGAAATCGTAGTAGAAACCATCTTCGATAGGCGGGCCGATGGCCAGCTTGGCTTCTGGATAAAATTCCAGCACGGCCTCAGCCAGCACATGGGCCGCTGAGTGCCTGATTTTGTATAGTTCTGATTCGACGTACGGAACGCCGTTTTCCTGTGACATGATGCCTCCAAATTTTTAGAAATAAAAAACGCCACCACCCTGTTTGGGGCGATGGCGTCGCGGTTCCACCCAAATTCGGTAAGCGGTAATC
>JACKBN010000010.1 GCA_020634565.1 Ardenticatenaceae bacterium | reverse complement strand
CGCGACAACGATTATCTCATTTGGGAAATTTTGGGGCCGCAGGAAACGCTCGCCTACCACATCGGCTACACGCCACGCTATTTTGCCTATCCCTCAGGCCGCTACGATGACAATGTGCTGGCCATGATGGCCCATCTAGACTTTTGGGGTGCCGTGACCACCTATGCCGCGGCAGAACAAGGCTTCAACAACCGGTATGAATGGCCGCGGCTGCGCATTCGCTACAACACGCCGCTGGGCGAGTTTGCAGACCTGGTGAACCTCATTCTGCCCTGGGAAGAGTAAAAGAGCGTCATCCCCGCTAAAAGATTGGACCAATTTCAGGACAAAACCCACTGACTATTCTGAGTCAAAATTGGTCCAATCTGTGTAAATTCTAGCGTTAACACAATTTCTATATTTCTCCGACGAACTTCTAACATGGCGCATATATTTTTCTTACGTTTCTGGCGGAAAATGCTTTTCGTAACGATAAAAACAACGGTGCAGGTGACAGCGGTTCATTTTTTAGCAAGTAATAAACTCACCTTAGAATCGCTGTCATCGCCCGAAACCAAAAAATAAAAGCACAAGAAAAGAAACGTAAGGAGTGTGTAAGATGACAAAAGTAGTTCGTTGGACCCCCGTGAATCCCGTAAGCTTAATGAATGAATTTGATCGCTTGTTTGAACGGCCGTACGCCCGTACCGCCTCTGAGTGGAATGTTGCTTTGGACGTAGCTGAAACCGAAGATAGCTATCTCGTCGAAGCCACCATTCCGGGCATCAACGTTGAAGATCTGGAAATTACCCTGGAAGATGACGTTTTGATGCTCAAAGGCGAAATCAAGCGCGACGAAGAAGTGGAAGATGCTAAATATCACCTGCGTGAGCGCCGCTTTGGCAGCTTTAGTCGCAGCATCCGCTTCCCCATGGCCGTTAACGGCGATGCCGTAGAAGCAACCTACACCAACGGCATTCTCAGCCTGAACGTACCCAAAGCGGAAGCCGTAAAACCAAAACGCATCACGATTAGCGCGAACTAAACTATCCCTTCACACAGTGAAAAAAAGCGCCGCACGTTTGTGTGGCGCTTTTTATTTTCCCCCCATTTGATTCAGCACTAGGCAATGAGACCAAAATATTTCAGCAGCAGCGTTTCCCACTCATCGATAAACGTTCTGTAAAATTCGGCCGTAAATCCTTCAATAAAGTTCTCTCCCGCGGTCGAAAGCGCCACATATTCGTAGGTGACGGCCACCCTCGTTTCTGCGGGAGCAAGTTTTGTGCAGTCAACAGTGACGATGCCCACCTTTTCCCCCGCTTCCACCCGGTAGAACTGTATGTAATAGTTGGCTGGCTCGTACTTTTTCACAATCCATACGGCCGTTTCGCTGCTGTGATCATGTGCTTTCGTGACAAACACATAATCCTCACTCAGTTCAGTCGTGCCCATTACATTTTGATAATCCCAACCGGGCACCCACAATTTCTCCCCTTCTGGGCTAAACAGCGGAAAAAGCTGCGCCACGGGCACAGCGATCTCAAATGATTTGGTATGCATAACTGTGTTCATAAACCACCCCTTTAGTTAACATAACTATCTGTTGCGTACTCCACGTCATCCCCATCCCACAGTTCCACCTCGTCTGTATGAAACGTATCCGTCTCCTGCAAATCCTCAACGGTAAGCCGGAAGCGGCGCACCAGCGACATGCCCACCTTCTCCATCACGCGGCGCGAGGCCAGATTATGCTCATACGTCGTCGCCACCACGCGTGCCAGACCCAATTCCGTAAACCCTTTGTGGATGAGCGCCCGCACGCCTTCGCTGGCCAGTCCGCGCCCCCAAAAGGCGCGCACCAGCCGGTAGCCCAGGGCGGCATGATGAAGGTTTTCGGGCAACGGCCGTAAACTAAACCAGCCCACAAATTCGGCCGTCGCCTTCAACTCTGCCGCCCAAAATCCAAACGCTGGTCGAGCCGGATCCACCTGCATAAACCCAGGCAAAATCGCCTCCTCAACCACATGGCGCGGCGTCGGCACACCCCCGTTGAGGTAGCGCATCACCTCTGGGTCGTTATCCAGCACAAAAAGATGGTCCGCATCGGCCAGCGTAAAGCGGCGCAAACGCAAACGTTCCGTTTCTAGCAATATTTCCATCTTTCAACCGGCTCAAACCGGAATCGTCAGGCTGCACACCGCGTTGCCAGCCTCGTCTGTTTCCGGCTGGAAGCCCATGCGCTTAAGGTAGCTGGCGTGCACATTGTTGTGCGGCGTGCTCATCAGCTTGCGAATGCCATGCTGCCGGAAAAATCGGGACTGTTCATACAAATATTTGCCAATCTTGAAGTCGCGGTAGGAAGGAATGACAAAGTCCAAAAAGACGCGAAACTCCCCATTTTCCTGCGGTTCGCCAATAAACAGCCCCGCCGGAACCATGTCGCGCAGCACAAAGATGATGAGCTGCTTCTCGCTGGGCGCAAAGCGATAATCGGGAATAAATTTCTCAATTTCCGCCTTGTAAAAATCGAGGAAGTACTGCAGGTAAGCGGAACCGCTGCTCACCTCCAGCAGCTTGAAATATTCCTTGCTGCTAAAAATACGATACAGAAAGTAAAGATTCACCACAATGATGACGGCATTCACGGCCGCAATTGGATATGCGCCAATCAGCAAGCCGTAGATGAAAAAGGCAATCGCCCCCACCAGGTTGATCAGCCGCAGCTTCAGCACCGAGCTCATCATCAGCGAAATTGCCACCAGCACCGATGCTAGATAGCCGAGCAGTTCAAGATAAATTTGCATGTCCAAACCTCATATTTTTTGCGTTAGCGCGCACACAGCGAATTTTATGACACAACATGTCATCAATTAGGCGGATACTGCTTGCATATTGGCCATGAATAACCAGCGTAAGTCGGATTGGCAATCCGACCCACATTCAGTAAGGAGAGGCAAAATGGCATCCACCAGTTCATTGCAAAAACTCAATCAATTTATTGTACAGGCAAAGGCCGCCACCTATGTAGGAGATGGGCAAAACGCGGAGCCGAGTCGCCCAAATTCGCACGATTTGGCTTTTCACGCCGGGGAGTTTTCCTACCTGGACAGCTATTTTGGCGGCACGGATTTCATTGGGCAGGAGGTGGTTTACGAGCACGAGGAACCCATTTGGGCCATGAATTATTACGGCCGTATTCTAACACCAGACCAGATTACGGCCGTTCAGGCCGGGCAAATCATCAAACAAAGCTTGTCAAAACTGTACGAAGAAGGCCGCTTTTTGGGCGGCTTCACCCACACCGTCGGCGCATTCAGCTACACAGACACCAGCCAGGGCGACCTGCAATCTTTCACCGGCAAAGAGTGGATTACCCGCGCGGGCGTAACGGTGTATGAGCTTGTTTATCATGGGGGAATGATTAAGGCTTGAGAAAACGGCTCTATGTAACCCAAGCGAACCATGCTAAGAAATGCAGCAGAAATGTTTAATTTTCAACTTGATGGTAACGATATTTTTTGCTCAATCTCAGGCATCGTTTTCCACCAATCCATCAGCCACCATGGACGTTTTGCAGCTAATTGTCCTTTAACACTCCACATTTCTGAAATCAAGCTTATCAATGCTAGCCCCTCAGTTACTTTTCCTTCGTTTAAATTCGGCTCTTGGGATATATGAAGTAGCCGGAATGGGAGTTATTCTTATCTTGCTCATCGTTCAATAAGAGCAAGTATTTTGACCGAACATATATAACATTTGGTAAATTATCCCAATATTCCGGAGGATACTTTGCTACATATTCCGAGATCGTAGAAAGCATTGTTTTTAACGATAGGCCATCCCAGATGAATAACGCCGTAAAACAGCGTTTATATGAATTATTGAAATCCTGTCCTAGCTTCGAAAGCTTTTGATAAGCATCGAGAAAATCGTTCTTATTGTCTAACCTAGTTTTAACTTCTATCGTACCAATAACTGCCTCTGAATCGACGACCACACATTCACCTACCTGAAATAAGAGGGGCAAATCTGGTTGCTGATAAATAATAATATCTTGCTGTGTTGACACCCAATCAGGATTAGCAATGAAACCAGTACCTAGAGAAAATTTTGCAGGTAAAAAACGCGATATTATTCCTTTGAGATAGGTCTCATGAGCAGCTCCAATTTCGCCTGCGTGCATTACAAAATAATTCAACGTTCGAAATTGTGCAGTTAGCTCATCTGCATATCTTTCAGCTAGCTGCCACATCGGATTTTTTGGATAATTCATTTTCATATTACTTTCAACACCCTTGCTCCGGCGCGGTCTTCGGCAAACAAAAAAACTAACCGTGCTGCGGACGGCGTCCCGCCGATCCGCCTACTTTATCTAGGGAACACGCGACTTGTAAAGCTCGTCGTCAATACGTTCGCGAAGAAACACTTTTATAAGCGATTGGTAGGGAACATCATGCTTATTTGCCAGCAGGCGCAGCTCATTGAGCATGGATTCTGACAGGCGCAGCGAAATCGTCTTAGTAGACGGTTTCAACTTGGGAAAAACAACCTTCTCTGCCTGGCTCCAATCGAGATAATCAGCAGAATCGTGTGTTGCCCAAAATTCCTGTTCTTCCTCTTCACTTTCAAATTCAGGGATTGGCTTTGGCATAGATTTCACGCTCCTTGCGGCTCATATCACGAGCAGAAATAACACGAATTTTGTTTATACGAATTGTGAATGAAATAAAAAGCGCTCGCCCCGCATTGGTTTGGCCTAGAACATAATACCGTTTTTCTTGCTGTGAATGTTTTCTATCGTCTGCAAGTAACAGAGGCAAGTTAAAGAAAACTTCTTCACATTCAATTGCGGAGACTTGATGCTTAATCCAATTTTTGGTTAGATTGCCATCGTCCCACTCAAAACCGTTGATGCTGTTTAAATCAATCACGATTGTATATTATCATCATACACAATCAGAATCAATCGTCAATTCGGTTATCTCTAAATCTCTGAATAATAATCACCAAAGCAGTCTAGCAGAAAATCTTGCAGGTCGCCCAGATTTTCTAGCTGAGCCTTGATCGCCGCAAGATTGTAGCGGGTGCGCTGCTGCTGCTCGTAGCGGTAGAAGTTGGTAAGCTGGGTGGCGTCTAGCTGCTTCAAATAATCGTAGAGGGCGTCGTAAACGGCCGTAATCGCCACAGACCTTGGTGAGAAAAGCTGTGCATACCCCAACGAGAGCACATACGCCTCCGCCGCCCGGTCCAGATTGTGCTGCGCCGTGCGGCTGGCCGGGTCCGCCTCGGCAAAATAGCTGTCAAACGCCAGCCTCCCCCGCAAACTGTACAGCTTGCTCAACTGCTGGAAGAAAAAGAACGGCTTGTTGTGCGTCGTTGGCGGCTGCTCCTCCGGACGCAGGCGCACATCCGGTGGGAAAAGCGTATCCGCCGTCTCCAGCGTTTGCGCCAGATTGTCCGCGTCCCCAGCCAGGTAAAACGTCCAGGCCAGATTCACCAACCCATCCAGCTCAAACCGGATCAGCCCCAACTGCTGCGCCCCCTTCACCCCGCTCTCCAAAAAGTATTTGGCCCGCCCCAGCCGCTGCTGCCAGATGTCGGGAACGGCCGTTGCCACCGTGCGCGCCAGCCAATCCCGATACAAACAGCCCGTCTCAATGTTGATCTCAATGGCCCGAATCGCCTCGTGCCGGGCGTTGCTGGCCATAAAAATCTCCTGCGCCTGCCCGATCGCCTGTTCGGCCGTGCGGTAAATCTCATCCACATCCGTCTCCGTCAGCGACTGATCTTCACGCACCAGACGGCGCAACCCTTCCGCAATGTGCATCAGGCTCAGCCCCGTCGCCCGCGAATCCCCCACCTCGCCCGCAATGGCAAACGCCGTGGCGCTGGCCCGCAGCGCTTCACGCGGCTGGTGCAGCTCATTCATAATTTGCCCCAGCGTGTTGTACGAACTGGCGATGGGCAGCAGTTCCCCCGCGTTCAGCCGCAGCTGCAACCCCTCGTTGCAGACGCGAATCGCCCGCTTTTTGCCCATCTCCACCAGCGTGCGGGACAAATTGCTCAGCGTCGTCGCCTGCTGGTCGGTGGGCGGCAGTTGGCGCAAATATTTCAGCGCCGCACCGTACGCCGCCACCGCGTCGCGATAATCGCCCAGCACGTTCAGCCCGTTGCCCATCACCGTGTAGCAGTTGGCAATCGTAAAAATCAGGCGCGGATAAGCCGGATGCCCCACAAAACCATTTTCGCCCGGAAACACTTCCGTGTGGATGTCTGCCTGCGCCAGTTGGGTCAGCTCGCGCACGATGATTTGCAGACGTTCCACCGCCTCAGGAATGCCTTCGCCCAGGTAAATGCGGGCGAATTCGCGCCAGCAGTGGCGCTGCCCGCGGGCAAACGTGTGCTGCCAACTGCGCCGCTCATTTTCATCGGCGAGTTCGGCAACGGCCGTATCCACCGCATCGGCAAATTCAATCGCCCGCTGATACTGCTTCGTCATCCAAAAGCGCAGCACCCAGGTGGCCGCATCATCCTGCTGCGCGGCGCGATGCAGCACCATCGCCGGATTTTCGCCCCGCTCGCTGGTGGCGGCACGCGGCTCCAGCGCCACAAAAGCAAAGGCAAACTTGTCTTGCAGCAGCCGCCACACCTCGGACTGCACCACCGCCCCCGAAGCGACGTTGAGCGCCCGATTTTGTTTGTTGGCCAGGCTGTAGTAGGTGTCATTAAAATGCGTGTCTGGGTTAAGCAACAAATTGTAATGCAGATATTCCAGGTCCAAATCCTGCAGTTCGCTCAAAAGCTGATTGCGCCGCAGCTCTTCCTCGGCGGTCGGTTTGGGCATGTGGGTGTTAAGGATGGTAGACGGCCGTTCCTGACGAATGCGGCTCAAATCGTGGCGAATGTACGCCGTGCGCTGTGCCTGCACCCGCTGCCGGTTGCTGTCCGCCCAGTCGCGCAGCCGCAGATAAAGCTGCTGCCGCGCCGTCATTTCCGCCTGCCGGTTCACTTCCGTGCTGTTCATATGCTCAGCGTAGATGCGGTACACCTCATCCTGCAAGCCGGTCCGCCCGCCGGATTTCGGCTTGATGAGCGACATCGACTGCATCGCCGCCAGCTCCGCCTCGATTTCGCCCAGCCGCGTGGGATTGGGCTGCCAGCTTGCTGGCGTGTCGTCGGGCTTGCTGTCCAGCACAAAATGGAGCTGCTCTGCCTTGAGTCCACGCGTCGCCCGCACCAGCGCCTGCAAAATTTGGGAGCGCAGCCCCGGCTGGCTAAACAGCAGCCGCACAAATTCCCCTTCAATTTCCTGCCGCGCGGTCAACATCTCGCTCGATTCGGCCGCTGCGCCCTCATCGCCGCCCACGCGGTCGTACGCTTGCAGCAGGGAATCCTGCAGCGGTTCGGGGATGGTGCGCCCTTCAATTAAAATGTCGGTGTACAGCGAGAGACGAATCGGCTGCCCGCCCGTGTACAAATGCAGCAGGCGCAATTGTTCCTCATCATCGATCAGCACGTCGAGCGTGTTGGCCACATCTTGCGCCAGGTTATTTTGCGGCCGTTTCTGCCAATCGTCGCGCAAGGAGACAAAAAAGCTGCGGGTTTCCGCTTCGCTAAACGGCTCCAGCTTAAGCACCGTCAACGTCGTCGGTTTACGAGCCTTCTCCACCGCCGCGCGCAGCATCTCAAAATAAGGTTCCCCCTCTTCAGCGCGTCCGGCAATAAGCAAGGTGGTGTTGGGAAAACGGCCGTGTTCAATCTGGTCCACCAACCATTGCTGCGTGCTAAACGCAATTTCGTTGGGTTCCAGCAAATCCCGCTCCAGCAGCCAGCCGGAGCTAATAATCGAAAGCTGCTCGGTGGTGTCCAGCGGCACCACCAGCCGGTACTGCCCTGCCGCCGTGTGGTAATCCCGCCGGAAATCAATTTCGGCCGCTTCGGTTGCTTTTTGCACCAGCGAATACGCCGCGCCCGCATCCATCAGCCGCCGCTGCCGCGCCCGGGCCGTCTCGTGGCGATTAAAGGCCACCGCCCCGTTCCAGGTCATGCTGTTGCCAATCGTTTCCAGGAAAAAGTCCCGCGAGTGCAGCCGGATGTCGCTAAAGTCCAGCAAATTACAGGCAATCGCTTGGTTGCCGTACTGTGACTGCCAGTTTTGCGGGGAACGGCCGTACACTTGCTGCATAGATTCATGTCCCAGACGGCGCAGCGTTTCCTCAATCATGCGCGTCTTACCCAGGCCGCCCGGCCCGGCGATCAGCACAATGTGGCAGTCGCTGCTCGGCTGGTAGATCCCCGCCTCAATCTGGCGCATCTCCGCACTGCGGCTGACTAACTCTCTCGGTTGGTTGGTGGCTGCCAACAATGCCTCTTCACGCATCGGCATCTCCTTGGGATAAAGTCTAACATTTTGGTTCGATGAGCTTCTGCCCCAGCGCGGCGCGCAAAAATTGGCGCAGGCCATCGGTAATTTTGAAATTGGGGCCGCCCACATTGGTGATAAACGAATGGTGGTTCAGCAAATTGATCCACTCCCACGCCTGGGCCAGCGAAATATTCATAATCTGCCCAATCGTATCGGCCGACCAGGTGTCGCTGTCGTGGTGGGCCAGGCAGGCCAGCAGGTTAATCGTTTCCGACCCATTCTCCGGCAGCGCTTCCAGTTCAGACAGCACCGTCGTCACCAAGTCTGGCGGCAAAACAACGCCATCACCATGCAAATGTTCCACCAGCAGCATGTTCAGCCCCGGATGATCCCAGGTGTAATCGGCCAAAATGTATTCGCAGTGAGCCAGATCCAGCTCTGGGTTCAACTTGTGCATCTGCTGCAACCCTTGTTCCCGCGCTTGCAGCGTGCCCAGCTCCAGCCGCTGCTCCCGCCGCTTAAGGATAAACGATTTGATCGGCTGGCTTGTTTTGAGCGTAATGACAAAGCGGATGGCAGCTTGGCGGGCCAACGGCTCAATCGCTTGTCGTTCAAACTGCCGCCACGCCACCTGCGACAGCAAATCGCCGCCGTCCACAAAAAAGAAGATTGACTGCCCTGGCCAACAGCGCTGGCAAATATCTTGCGCCATTTTCTCTAGCTGGCTGCTCACCTCGCGCCCTAAATCAAAGCCATACGCCTGCGGGCAATCCTGGTTCAGCTCAATGAGCAGCTGGCTGGCCCAATCTTGCAGCACCTCGGGTGGCAGCGCATTCTGATCGTTGCGCGGGTCAGTGATGGGCAAATTTACCAGGTACGCAATTTGGCCATCGGCCTTGAGCTGCTGATAGCTGTTGTTCACAAACCAGGTTTTGCCAATGCCCGGCGGCCCGGTGATGGTTAGGAGCTGCTTTCTGCCAGCGGCCCAACCGCGCAGGTAAGCCTGTTCCGTGGTACGGCCTACAAACTGGTCGGGGTTATACATTTTGCGCTTGCGAATTAACTGCATCGGTACTTCCAAGATGGGTAATTGGGTTATTGAGTAACTGGGTAATTTTTATACACACCGGTTACGCAATTGCGCAATTACTGAATTACATTTACGGCTCTAGTTCATATCGTTTCAACATATTCTGCCAATCGGCCAGGGTGATGCGAAACTCTTCTGGCGTTTGGTTGGCGTGGCTGTCAATGAGGCGGCTGATGGTTTGCAGCAAAAAGCGGGGCGACTGGTTGGCTTCTTGCTGCAACAATGTATTGATTGCCGTCACAACGGGCTG
This sequence comes from Ardenticatenaceae bacterium, assembly GCA_020634565.1. Lineage (GTDB taxonomy): Bacteria > Chloroflexota > Anaerolineae > Promineifilales > Promineifilaceae > Leptofilum. The sequence continues at coordinate 208,324 of JACKBN010000010.1, read as the reverse complement.
CTCAATAAAGGTGTTCAGGTTGCGAATCCAGGTTTCGGCCGTGCGAAAGCGCTGTTCAAGTAATTTTTGGAATGCCTGGGGCTGGTTCCAGTTGAGTACGGCCGTAAACAGCTCCAGCGTCATATTTTCTTCAGCAAATAAATATTCGGTGTCTGGTTGAAATGATTGGGGGAGAAAAAGTTTGTAATAAATCGGGAGTGAAAAATCGGTGAGGGTAAACAAAAAGCGGAGCAGTTCGGCAATGTCCAGTTCTGTGGGTTGGGTGCCGCCGGGCAGGTCAATGAGGAGGTAAAGACGCTGGTAACGGCATTTTCTGGCCAATGTTAACCCTTGCTGGAACTGGGAACGGCAGTTTCCTTCATCACTCGCCTCAGCCCCAGACGCTTGTCCCAGCACCGCCTCGACAAATCGTCTCCGCCCCGTATTCAGCGGCGTGTAACGAATCACGGGGCGATCCCAGACGCGCCACCACGTAGAAATATCGCTATTTTCGCTTTCCGTACGCAGCAGTTCCCGCTTGAGCGTGCGCCGAAATTGGGGAATGTGCGCCTGCCAAAAGCGGCTTAGTTCAGCCACAAATGCGGGTTTCAACACCGATTTCAGCCCGTCAAACTGTTCAATCACCTGCACAAACAGATCAATCGCCAGGGCGGCAGTGAGCCGCTGCCACAGCAGTGTTTCATCCAGCTGCACCGGTTCCCCTTTGCCCAGGCCCAACGACACCACCAGCGTTTGCTCTGGCAAGGCACGACATTCAGCTTCGAGCATGGTTTTTACGGCCGTTTTACCCGTGCCGCGCCCACCATAAACACAGCTTGGCTGCGGCTCCTTGAGCAAAGACAGCAGCGCATGACGCACCCGCTGCCCCGCCAACTGGTAAGGTGGGTCCACAAAGTAGGAAAAAAACGGGGAATCTTCGGGGTTGATTTGCAGCTCTAATTCGGCCGTGGGCGCAGCAAAGGGATCATGCTCCAGGCGCAGCGTTCCCAGCAGGTATTGGGCCCGTCCCGAAGCAAAGTCAGCCGCCACTGTATTTTCAGGTCTTTCACTCATTAAGTGTTCTCTAGATACAGCATTGTGGAAGATGTTCCCGGTTATGCGGAACGTGCTGTACAGCCAGGCGCAGCCAAAGGTTCGCTACTCACTGCACCTGCAACCATCTTATCAACCCGCTGGCTCATGAGTCTGACACAAGTCTGACAGGAGCAAAGCCGATTGACTATGGCGTATCAGGCAAAGTTTTCCAGCCAGTAGCCGAGATCGCGCCGGTTTTGGATGTAAATGTTGGTTTTAGCGATGGGTTCGATGATGCGGCGAATACGGCCGATTAGCGTATTCAGGTTGGCAGGCGTGCCCGCAATTTGCAGCAGCGCATCCGGGGCTGGCTGGCCTTGCAAGTCAAACAAGGTGCGCAGCAGCTCAAACGGCTGCCGATCCAAGGAAAGCAACTGCGGGCCGCGCCAGACCGCCATCTGTTCTGGCATCAGCCGCAAGGGCACATGCCGCTGGTAGTACGCTTCAGTCACCGCTTGGGCATCGGTTAGCAGCGCGGGTTTGGTTTGGGCTAAATATTGCGCCAGAATCGTTTCCGTCCAGTGCAGCCAACCGGCTACGGTAGGCGCATTATACAGGGTATTAATTTCTTTTTGGGCACGTTTGAGAACGGCCGTACCCGCCAATTCGTCCAGCCGGGATATGGTTCCGCCAGTTGCTGCGCGCAGATACCGCCCCACCAGGTCCGTGATGTTCGCCTCCGCCAGATAAAGCGGAATGAGGCGCAAATGCCCACCAACTCGATTTTCAATCTGGGCATGCAGCGCCACGTTTCTGGGCAGCACCGCCCGCAGCATCACGCCTGGATTTTCCAGCAAGTCCAGCCGGAAGAGATCGCTCAAATCCTGCCCGCTCAACGACGCTTCCTGCTCATTCAAGTCGATAGTGAACATGACGCCGTCATATCCCAGCGCCTGCACCAGCTCAGCCAGCTCGTCAATTTGGCCACGCACATCGGCCGTCTGGTCATCGCTGGGGTAAATATCTTCGATGTCGTCTTTGGCAGGAATGGGCAGGTTGGCCTGCGTCGCCCAGTTGATTTGCTGGAGCAAGCGCACCAGCGTACGCCGCCCCAAATGTTTTTGCACAAGCCAGACGAGGAATTCTTGCAGCAGTTCGTGGCATTGCTGCAAACGGGCTGGCTCCTGGTTGAGCAGCCGCACGATCTCATTGGCAGTTGCTGCCATCATTTGGCTGACATGACGACGGCCCGCCAGCCAGGGATGGGAACCTTGGGGCCAGTTTTGCACGGGGTAAGGCACATGCAGAATCGATTCGGCCGTTTCGTGCAGCAGCGCCTGCAACGCCACCGATTTGCCGGTGCCTGCTTCCCCCACGAGAATGGCTGAACCGGAAACGGCCGTAAAATCCCGAATCGCCTCAGTCGGGAGAAAGCATTCTTGCCACCACCGCGCCGCCTGGGCTGGGGTGAACGCATTTGCTGGTAAAAAGGGCCATGGTTCGTACTGCATCATCTGTTTTCTGCCATGTCTGGACTGGACTTTCATTGTAGCAGAAAGACGGCCGTCCGTATACCAAAATCGCCGCACCCCTTGGCCACAGTAGCCCCAATCACTCAGTTGTACCTCAAACTGAATTATGTTAATATCTTCTCCAGTGCAAAAAAGCCACTATTGAGAGAGCAAATAGATGAGTGAAATTAATCCAGAACGCGCAAAAATATTGGGAGACCTGGTAGAAAAAGCCAGGGAGCATTTTGGACGGACCAAAAAAGAGTGTGCGGCCGTTTTAGGGATGAAGTCGGGTGATTACTCAAAAGTCGAAACCGGCGAATACCCCGTCTCGCTACCGCAACTGGAAGCACTCGCCCTGTTCCTCAACATCCCCATGGGCTACTTTTGGGGCAGTGAACCGCTACAAACCGAAAGCGAAATTGATTTTGAGAACCTCATTGCCTTACGTCACCGCGTGATTGGTGTTTTGCTCAGCCAGCAGCGGCTGCGCACTCGCCAATCATTGGCAGAGCTGGCCGAAGCGCTCGGCATGGAAGAAGACCTGCTCAAATCGTATGAAATGGGCCAGGAACCCATTCCCTATTTGCATCTGGAGCAAATTTGCCGCCAGCTAGACGTTTCTGTGAGCTATTTTCTGGATGATGTGCATGGGCCATTGGGTCGGCATGAAGCCAAACAGAAGCTGGAACGCCAATTCAAGCGGATGCCCCCCGACATGCAGGCTTTCCTCATCAATCCAGTTAATGTGAGCTATCTGGACACCGCCAAAAAGCTTAGCGAAATGGATGTGGTTCAACTGCGCCAGGTTGCTGAGAGCTTACTAGAAATCACCTATTAATTACTCAATTAATGAATTACCCAATTACCAAATTTGTAATTGCGTAATTGTTTGCCCAATGAATTCTGCCCCCGATCCCCAAACGCTAAAAGATGAAGGGATGCGCCTGTTCCAGCAGGGTAAACGGCGCGAGGCGTTGGCCACCTTTGAGCAGGCGGCAGCCGGCTTTGCCGCGCAAAAAGATGTAGGCGGTCAGGCAGAAATGCTCAACAATATTGGCGTCATTCAGCGCGTGCAAGGGCAGACGGATACGGCCGTTTCCACCCTCACACAAGCGGCCGAACTATTTCAACAAATCGGGGATGCTTCGCGCCATGCCCAAACCCTGGGCAACCTCGGTGATTTATACGCCGGACAGAAAAAGTATACGGAAGCAGCCCGCCATTACAGCAACGCCGCCGCCCAATTTGCTCAAAGCAAAGAGAAAGAAAAACAGGCCCAGGTGCTGCGTGCCCTGAGCCTGATGGAACTCCGCCGTGGCCAATGGTTGGCTGCTATCATGCGGATGGAAGAGAGTTTGCAAGCGCGTCCCCGTTTGTCATTTCCCCAGAGGCTTTTTAAGTGGATGTTGCGCTTTGCTAACCGCCTCCTCGGTGGTTAGTAACCAGTAATCAGTCTGCCCGTATTCAGTTTACTGTTCACCCGGCGACAACCGCTGAATCAAATTAAACCCCACAAACGGACCCAACCAACCACAGGGCATCACCAACAAGGCCAACCAACCAAATGGCCCGTTCTGCAAAAAGCGTTCGGGGGCCAGCAAGGCATCGCTAGGATTCAACCCGGCGCTGGTTGCCAATGACACAAAGAGGGATTGGCTCACGAGCAGCACCAGTAAGGTCACCACCGTCACCACCAATCGTTGATTCCAGTTTCGCAGCCGCCACACGGAAAAAGCAGCGACAATAATGATAGACCAGAAAATCATGTAAAGTGTTGTCATTTTGAACCTCCCATCTTGGTTGTCAATCGGGTTTTTGTTCTGTTTACAGCATACGGGTTTTGCAGGTTGTGTTGCTTGCTGTTTAGGAAACGGCCGTCTAACGGCTACCCAACGCTGTGCCCTTAAAACGATCCCTTTCCCCAAAAGGTTCCCGCCAAACCTAAACAAATCTTTAGCCAATCTGTGAACCGGCAGCCAAACCCGGTAAAATCGTTTCTGTATTTCCCCGGAAACTCTGAGTTTCCGGGGAAATGAAACAACTACTTACAGGAGAAAATCATGAACCTAGGTGAACTAGCCCCCGATTTTGAACTGATTTCCGACGAAGGCACCCCCATTAAACTATCCGACCTGCGCGGCAAAAAAGTCGTGCTCTTTTTCTACCCCAAAGCAGACACACCCGGCTGCACCACCCAGGCGTGCGGCTTCCGCGACAATTGGCCCGTGATTGAGGCAGCCGGAGCCACGGTGCTGGGCATCAGCCCAGACAGCCCCGAAAAGTTGGCCAAATGGCGCGCCAAAATGGAATTTCCCTACAATTTATTATCTGATCCAGAACATGAAGTGGCGGAAGCGTATGGCGTGTGGGGTGAGAAGAAAATGTATGGCAACAGCTACATGGGCATCATTCGCAGCCATTTTGTCATTGACGAAGACGGCCGTTTCGCCGACATGCAAGTCAAAATTTCCCCCAAAGACAGCGTATCCAAAGCTGTTAAATTCCTTGGAAAATAAATTGGGACACGGATAAACACAGATTTTCACAGATTTTTATATCCGTGTCTAATTTTTACGGAACCACAGTAACTTGGATTGGTAGAATGAAACGGCCGTCTGGCACCAATTCCCCCGCCTCATCCCAAACCGGCAGCTGATTAAACATGTCTGGCGTGGGGCGGCTGTAAAAACCGACGGCCAGCGCATACGCACCGGGCGGCACCCCCTCCAACGACAACGACAAACGATCTTCAACCACCTCATCAGCGGTCCACTGGCTGGTGGGGTAGCTGCCGTAGCGCGGCGGGCTGTCGTCTTGCACCAGTGGCGCGCCGCCCACCTCCGCCGGAATGAGATGAACAAAGCGCGTGTAATCGGTTTGCCCATTGTCTAGCGCCTGCCAGATTAACGTCAAATCCAGCGCCGCATCGACTTGGCTAAATCGGTATCCTTGCAGTTGAATTTCCTCGCCAAAAACGGCCGTTACCGGCTCCATCTCCTCAGGCAGGGCAAACACCGGCTCTGTTGGCACAAAAATCAAATCAGCACCCACTTCCACCAGCTCGCCCAGCCGTCGCGTGAGCACTACTCGGTTCGGTTCCGCCACTTCATACAGTTGGGCCACTAAGACAAACGGCCGTTCATGTGCTTCATCCGGCGGCGGCAGCGGCATCGTCAGCCAATCGTTGACCCATTCCCCGGCTGGCCAGCCGCTGCTGGGCAAAAAGCCGTAGCCCGGCTGCACATCTTCCACCCGCACAAATTTGCCCTGCGCATCCGTCAGGCGCAGCGCCACGTTGTAATTTTGGCTGAGCGGCTGCGGCGTAAACCACGCGAGCTGCACCGCCAAACGGCCGTCGCCCGCAGGCTGTACAGCCAAACCGCGCACCGTTAGCCGCTCGGCTGGGGACAACTCCGCAGCGGCAGGCAGCACACGCAGCGGTTCCAGAAAAATGCGGTCGCGGCTGCTGCCCGTGGGCGTCAGCGGCGCATCATCCAGCACCGTAAGGCGGGGCACAAATAATCCAGCGGGCATAGTGGGCGGCAAGAACAAGGTAAATGTGGATACCTGCTGCCCGCCTGGAGCCGTTTGCGCCGTCAGCATGGGCGCATCCGTCCAGTTGGCCGCCGGAGAAACCAAAGCCAACGTCATGGGGGAAGTGGGCGGCAGTTCCCAAAACAGTTCCACTTGCAATTGCTGCCCGGCTTGAACGGCCGTTTCCGACACCTCATATCCGCGCAGCACCGCCCCAGACCGAAACGTAATCTTTTCTGACGCATGCAGATAGCCCATCTGCACAAAATCCCAGGTGCGCAACCCCGCTGGCAACTCTTGTTCCGGCCACAGGCGTGGTATAACCGTCAGGGCAAACACAACCGCCAGGATGAGTTCGGTTTTGCGAGTCCATTGAGGTTTGCCGGGCTGCAACAACCAAATCGTGAGCAAAAATGCCAGCAAGGATGCGATTTCTGCCCACAAGCGAACGGCCGTTCGACCCAACCTTAATTCAATGTTGTGCACCCCAGCGGGCACACCTAGCTCCATCAAACCACTGCCATCCGCCGACAGCAGCGGCACCACCTCACCATCGACCTTTGCTTCCCAGCCCGGCCATTGCAGCGTGGGGAAGATGAGCGTGCTGGGCGTAGCGGTTTCCACTTGCCACTGTTGGTACGTGGTGCGTTGCTCAGCAAGCGTGGCAGAGACAAGTTCGCCTGCCAGCGGCGTCACCTGCCAGCGTTCGCCACTGTTGAGCCAATTACTGGTATAGGGGCGTGGCTGCACCGTTGGCGGCAAATATTCAAAGCTGATGGTGGTGCCGATGTTGCCCGTAAACCATTCATACTGCGCCAACGCTTCGGCCGTTACGTCTGCATCGGTCAGGGGCAGCGTGTCTGGCTGGAGCCGCCCCAAGCTGCTCACCAGCAGCAAAGCTACCAACAACGGTGCCCACCAACGGGGCTGCGGCAGCACAAGGGCCAGCGCCCCCACAGCCAACGCCCCGCCAAACGCCTGCACAGATAAAAAACGCCAGGGAAACTGCGTAAACGAGAGCAGCGGCAAATGCTCCCACAACAAGGCCGAGAGCGGCGTCAGCATGAAGGTACTCACCGCCACCGTCAGCAAAATAAAAATGACAACAACCCACCTGTCATTCCCGCGTAGACGGGAATCCATTCTGCCCCACCACAACAGCCCCAAAACGCCTGCGATGATTACGGCCGTTTGCACCAATCCCATGCGAAATGCTTCCCGATTCACCACCCCGTAGTCCACAAAAAACGATGTCTGGCTCAAGGGGAAATCGGCCGTACCCAGGAAATGATTACTGTAATGGAAATAGCCGCTGGTCACTTCACCGAGCTGCGCCATTGACTGCTCCGCCAGCGCGGGCACAAAAAACCAGGCAGCCAGGGCAAACGCCAACAGCAAACCAAAAATTGGGGATAGAAGATTGTTTTTGCTCTGCGCCATTCGCGCTCTCTGCGGTAAAAACTTAAACAGCAAGTACAGCAGCAAAAATGGCGAAAAGATCATCGCCGAAATGTTGTGGCTGAGGATGAGAGCCGCATAAGCCAGGGCAAACAGCGCCACCTGCCGTCGCCCGCCGCCAACCAGGCCATCTGCCGCCAAAATGACCAGCGGATAGAAAGCCATCGCCCAAAATTCCGCCAGTGAATCGCCGCGCACGTACACATTTACCAGATGGAACGGGGCCACCGTGTAGGCAGCCGCCGCTAACAAACCGGCCCAATCGCTGCCAGGCCGTGAATGGCCAAACCAGCGCCGCATCAGGGCAAACATGCCGCCAGCCGCGACCAGGTAGCCCAGCAGATGCGAGAGATGAATCGCCCGCACAAAGCTAAAGCCAAGCAAACGAAATAAAAATGCGCTGTAAATTGAGAGGGGGGCGTAAAAGTTGTAGAACGGGTAGCCGTAGCCGTAGTTGGCATCTGGCATCCAGCGCACGGGGAAATGGCCATCGAGTACGGCCGTTTCCAACTGCTGCAAGCGCTGCAATAAAAAGGGGCTGTCCCCCCCGCCGCGTGTGTTCAGCAAGCCCGGCTGGGATAGCTCTGGCCAGGCTGCCAGTACAGCAACCAGCAGTACCGCCAACCAAAACCAACGCGAACGGGAGGAGTCATTCACAAAGCGTTACTTTTCTGGCTCCGGCACCAAACGGCCGCCGCGCACGGTGCCGCCCAGCACCAAACCGGCACCAATCAGCACCAAATTTTTGATAATGTATTGACCTTCCATCGTCAGGCCAAAGGGGAACTGCGTCCAGACAGCTTCCGGCAAGATCACCAAAGGCAGCGCCGTGCCCGGCATCTGTAAAAAGAGCAGCAGCAGCGTCAGCCGCATAAATTTGCCCACCATCAGCCCCAGCCCGATAGCCATCTCCCAGATGGCCAAAACAGGAATAAACCAGTCTGGATCCACAAAGTAGGTGGTGTGCCGCACCAGTTCCTCGGCGGGGCTGAGACCCGGCACCAGCTTCAGCGCGCCAAACCAAAAAAAGACAACACCCAGGCCGATACGCATGATAACCATGCCGTAACGGGCCATCCAGTTGGTGATTTGTCTGTCAATTCGATCAAATTGGGTTTGAAAATTTTCTCCTAATGGCAATTGATTCATCACTCTTCCTTAAATTTGTAGAAGGTAAATGGACCTGTAAACACAGATTCACACTGATTCTTTTTTATTCTAGCAAATCAGTGTGAATCTTTGTTGTTTCTAATCAGTCATTAGGCTACAGCGGATCAGGCTGTGCGGCGCAGCACCACAAACAAGATGCCGCCCAGCAAAACAACGGCCACAATCAGCAGCGCCAGACCGCTCCAGGAAGCCAAACCGCCTTCATCCGGGGTGGTAACGGCCGTTTCTTCCCCTTGTTCTGCGGCTGTGGTAGGAACGGCCGTTGCCGCATCAGCCACACTATCTGGCTCATCAGCGGCCTCTGCCCCTTCCTGACGGATGCGGCTGCCAAACTGCACACCCGCCGTCTGACCTTCCGCCACGGTGACACTGGTGGTGCCAGCGGTAGTCATTTCCAGCGGCGCAGGCACCACCTGCTCGATCTGGTACTGACCAGCATCCAGCCCCTCAAAGCAAACGGCATCGGCCGTGCCGGTAGAAACAGCCTGCCCCACTACCTGGGTAGCGCTGGCCACGCGGAAAGCCACACTGCCCATATACCCTTCATTGGCATCAAACTGACCGTTGCCATTGTCATCGGCAAAGGCGTTGATGCAAATGGTGGCGCCAGCCGGGGGTTCTGGCGTGTTGGTCGGAACCTCAGTAGGTACGCCCGTTGCCGTTGGTTCCAGCGTAGCTGTGGGAATAGGCGTATTGGTGGCCGCTGGTGCTGGCGGCGGCGGCGGGGAAGTTGGCTGCGGAATAGGCGTATTGGTCGGTGGCGGGCCAACTTCAATCAGCTCGGCCGAATCAAACCAGACGTCCAAATGCGCCCGGCATTGGTTCACACCTTGCAAACCATAATCGCCGGCAGTGAAGACCGTCACTTTGTCACCCGTGGCGGTCACTTCCACCGAAGCCTGCTGCCAGGTGTCGTGTGGCTGGATGAAGCCGCTCCATTTCACATCCCCATCGCTCCAAACGCCGCTGCCGTTGGGATCGATACCTACCTGCACATCCATGCGCAAGCCACCTTCAGACGGGGCCGGATAATCTTCGTTAGATCCGCGCCCTCTGGCCCAAACGGTGAAACGATAGGTGCTGCCCGGCGTCACGCTGACCGTTTGCAACACGCCCGCTGCCCACGTATCCCAGGAGTTCCCCACATGCTGCGAAACAGACCCGGAATTGATCAGCGGGGCGCTGTTGGTTTCAGCGCTCCAGTGCGGTTCTTTGTGGTAGCCATTGGCGCAATCATTAAACTGATCCGCGTTGCTCACACGAAACCAACGGCCCCAGCCATTGGCGGAACCATCACTGTTGTAGGGGAATTCAAAACCCGGGTTTTGCAGCAGATTGGTTTGCGCAGCACTGCGTTGAACCTGGCTGCCTAAACCCAGCAAGAGCAAAACAAGTAAGAGGAGTTTCCAGCTATTTTTCTTCATTTTCTTCTTCCCTCAGGATGTAAAAAGCCAAAAGCGTTTATTTGGTTTAAAGCTAGATTTGGCTTTTACTTGAGTAAACCACAGTGAAATTTTGGTCCTTTTCAAGATATTTTCTGTGGTTCACTAATTACCAATCAGATTTCTCCTGCGCGCAGGTTCCTGCTCAGCAAATGTCTGTAACTTTTAATTTCGCTGACGGCTCAGAAAAACGGCCGTACCAATCAATAATATTCCGATTAGAATGCCCGCGCCAATGAGAAACGGCCGTCCCGCACTGCCGCTGTCGGGGGCAGGATCGGTTTCTATGAGAGTTTCCGGCGTTGCCTCTGCCTGGGCGCTGCCCACAATACCCGGCGATTCTGTGGCTGAAACGGCCGTTGCCGTGGGCGTTGGGGTTGCGCCTTGCAAGCTGCCAAAACCCAACATCACCTGGTCACCAACTGCCAGGATGACCGTCCGGTTGCCGCTGTTGGTGAGCGTCTCGCCGCGCCCCACAGAGCGTGTAATTTGGTAATCACCCGCCGCCAGTTCCGTCAGGCAGTACGGTTCCGAAACGCCATCCGTGACGTAGTTGGCCACCACTGCCTCCCGCGTAAAAATGGTGAAGGCGACACCCGCCTGCAACGGTTCCGTCAGTTCGCGCTCGCCATTGCCATTTTCATCGGTGAAGGCCACCAGGCAAACGGCCGTTACCGGCCCTGGTTGCCGAGTCGCCGTCGGTGTGGGTGGTTCCCGCGTTGCCACCAACGTTGGCGACGCCTCCGGCGTGGGGCTGGCAGGCGGCTCAACAATCGCCACAATCAGGCGATCACCCGGCTGAATCAGCGCATTCTCTGTTAAATTGTTCAGGTCGAGCAGTTCCGTCAGGGAAATGCCAGAGCGGGCGGCGACGGCCCAAAGCGAATCATTGGGCTGCACAATGGCATAGATGATGCCCTCAGCATCCGGTGTGGCGGTTGGCAGTTCCTGCGCTTGCAAAATGGCAGGCTGATGACACAGCAGCAGAGAGCCACTCAAAAGGCAGCTGAGTAAAATCCACCACAACCACTGCTGTTTTACCCCCATTTTGCTCATTTTCCACCACGCTCTCTACACGATTATAAGACGTTCCCAATACAAACCTACAAATTTTCGGTTCCGGCTTAAGGCGTCAGCAGCAAACTATCATCAGGCACCGCAGCCCCATCCACCGTTATGGGCAAACGATCTTGCGTTTCTGGATCATACAGCCCCAGCCGGATAACCTGGCTGTCCGGATCAAACGACAAGGGAGCGGTAAGGATCAGAATGCGCTGCTCGTGAACAAGCTGATCGTCCTGCCACCAGTGGGGAAACCAGTAGGCGCCTCCCGGCGGTGCATCCAACTGCGTGATCAACCCGTCCGGCCCGATTAGGTGCACAAAGGCTATTTGATTGGGCAAGCTGTCACCCGTTTTCTGCCAGAAGAGATCAATCTGCACCTGGTTTTCCGCCAGTGCAGTAACAGCCCAGCTTTTCAGGTTAAAAATCCCGCCAAAACTAACAATCTGACCAGCTTCGGGCACTTCTTCCGTTGCGTAATGAACGTACAGCGGGTACGCAGTGGGTTCCAGATCGCCTCGGGCCAGACGGCCGTTCTCCACCCCAACCACCGCTGCTTCAGCCAAAAGCCGGGGCACAAATTCTAGATCGCCAAAGGGCCAGGCATACAGGCTAATTGGCTGGCCTGGCTGCGCAGGCGGCAAGCCCGTTTCCGGACGATAAAAATGCACGTCATCCAAATCCGCCAAAAAGGGAATGCTCGGCCAGCCTTTTTGCGTCGTCTCGTCCCAAAACCAACGATCCAGGTAAACGGCCGTTCCCTCAGCCTCTGCATTTAACCGGGCAGCCAGATCTGTGGCTGCCGCTTCAAACAGCAGCGCCGTCTCCGGCTGCTGGCTATAATTGACATAATCTCGCACAGTGAGCAGCAAGCTGCCCCCGACCAGCACGGTCACCAACCCGCTCCGCACGGTTTGCGGCAGACGCGGCCAACGCCACAGCCAGGCCAGGCCCAATGCCGGCAAAAACAGGGCGGCCGGTAAAATGCCCACAGCCCGCAAAAAGTGCGGCGCATCTTCGGCCAAAATCGTGACGCCCAGCATGGTAAACGTCCACAGCAGCACGCCCATCACCGCTGGCTTGCGCCAATGGACCACACACCAGCCCAGTCCCAGCAAAAACGGCCCCACCATCAGCCAATCGAACAACGGCCGTCCCGCTGGATTGTGCCGCAAAATCGTGTCGCCCTGCCAGAAGAACAGCCCCAACGACCGCCCAATATGCCGCCACAGCGTGCCCCACAAATCGCCGCCGTTGATGGTGGAATTCAAAATAGACACCTGATCGGTGCGGCCCAGCAGCAAATCAGGGTTTTGCAGGTAAAAGAAAGCAAGGGGGAGAAGGAGTACGGCCGTTCCCAACAAAAACCAGCCCACACCCTGCCGCAAGCGCTCGCGCTGGCCACGCCAGAGCAACAATGCGCCCAGCGCCAGCAGCAGCAGCGGCGTAAAACGGATCGCCAGATAGGTGTAAAAGCCCAAGCCATAGGCTGCGCCTGCGGCCAGCCACCAACGGGGCTGGTTCCGACGGTACGCCTCGGTGCCCAGCCAAAACCCGAGCGCCAGCACGGCAGGCAGCAAAATGGTACGCAGCCCCAAGCGGCTCAAATGCACGGGCCAGAGCGTAATCGCCCACAGCCAGGCCGCCAGCAACCCCACGCGCCAGCCAAACCAGCTACGCCCCAGTTTGTAGACCAGCCAGGTCGTGATGCTGCCCACCAGAGCGGCTGCCAAACGCACGGCCAGCACCGTACGGCCGAACAGCGCCACGCTCAACGCGGTGAGGGTAATGTAGAGCGGTTCGCGCCCGTTATTGGCGGTAAAAAAGAGAGCGGGGTTCCCATCCAGCACGCGCAGGGCATCCAGTCCGTTGAACGCTTCATCCCGGTACAAACCCGGTGGCCAGCTGCCCAAATTGTAGACGCGCAGGAAGACGGCCGTTGCCACTGCCAGGAGTAATAAAGCCCATCCAAATCTGGACGGGCTTTGCTGATTTTTATGGGTCGTGTGCATAGGCAGCCTGTTTGTCAAAACGTGGCAAGTATAGCAAAATAGCCCTTTGCGTCAACCAGCACACAGGGAGCAAAAAGTAAAATTCCAGGGAAAAGAATGAAAGTTTTGATGCTCTCAAAAGCGTGTTTGGTCGGCTCGTATCAAACCAAACTAGAGGCGATTGCCCGACACGAAGATGTGGACCTTACCGTCATTGTGCCGCCTGTTTGGTACGATGCGTCTGGCCCCGTCACGCTGGAGCGTGCCCACACCGAAGGCTACCGCCTGCTGGTTGATCCGATTCGCTTTAACGGCCAGTTTCACACCTATTATTTTCCCAAACTGAAGCAGCGGCTCAGCCAGCTACAGCCCGATGTGCTGCATATTGACGAAGAGCCGTACAACCTGGCCACCTGGCTGGCGCTGCACCAGGCGCGGCGCGTGGGGGCGAAATCGCTCTTTTTTTCCTGGCAAAATATCCAGCGCAGCTACCCATTTCCTTTCAGTTTGTTAGAAAAGCAGGTGCTGGCCGCTGTTGATTACGGCCTGGTGGGCAATCAGGCGTCGGCGCAGGTGTGGCAGCAAAAAGGATATCGTGGCCCGCTGCGCGTGATTCCTCAGTTTGGCGTGGATGCCACGCTGTTCCAGCCACCTGCTCAACACGATCCGGGGCGCGGCTTTGTGATTGGTTCCGCCAATCGGCGGCTGGTGCCGGAAAAGGGGGTGGATTTGCTGCTGCGGGCGGCGGCCAAACTGCCCGGCATCTGGCGCTTGCATATTGCGGGCGAGGGTCCAGCACGGCCGTTTCTGCAAAATCTGGCCCACCAATTAGGTATTGCCGACCGGGTGCAGTTTGACGGAGTCGTTTCTTCAGCGCAAATGCCTGCTTACCTCCAACAGTTAGATGCACTGGTGCTAAGCTCGCGTACGTTGCCCAACTGGAAAGAGCAGTTTGGCCGAGTACTCATCGAGGCGATGGCCTGCGAAGTGGCGGTGGTCGGCTCCGACAGCGGTGAAATTCCCAACGTCATTGGCGAAGCCGGACTCATCTTCCCGGAAGAAGATGAAGCGGCACTGCACCAGCACCTACTCAGCCTGATGCAGTCGCCAACGCTGCGGGATGAACTGGGGCGAAACGGCCGTAACCGCGTCCTGGCACAATACACCCAGCAGCAAATTGCCGCTGAAACGGTGGCCGTTTATCGTGAAATGTATGCTGCCGGAGCAAAATAAGCCGTGTCAGCCAACAATTAACCGTAGCCTAACGTTGGCTGTGGTTTATAAACGGTCTCAACACAAATAAGGTATACTACAGTTCATGAGTGATGCTGTACCTCAGCCCGACAAATCTGGGAATCAATCGGCTTCCCCCTCGCAAAAAAAGCGACGTCCCATACGCCTGCTTGGCCTGCTGCTGATCATTTTTTCGGTACTGATTGGCTGGTTTTTGCTGGTTGCCTTTTTGGGCTGGCAAAGTGGCCAGCAGGCGCTGCAAGATAAGCAGTTTGAGCAGATCGATCGCCAAATTACCCTGGCGGAAAATGATATTGCTGAAGGCAATTACCGGTTGGCGCTAACGCGTTTAGAGTGGGTGCTGGAGCGAGATGCCAATTCTGAACAGGCACAAACATTGCGGAATGAAGCGTTGGCAGGTTTGGGAGCAACGCCGGAACCAACACCGGTAACGGCCGTTACCGTCACCCCTGCCTCAACCCGATTACCAACCGCAACGCCGGGCGCCATCGGCAGCCCCAGCGACGAGCTGCTGCGCATTCAACGGCTGGTTGCCACCAAATATTGGGAAGAAGCGCTGCCCGCGTTGGCCGCCTTCCAGCGGCAGTTCCCCAGCTTTGAGCGGGAAGAAACGGACCAGATGCTTTATGACGCTTACCTGAATTACGGGCTGGATTTGATTGAGGGTGAGCAAGTTGAACTGGGAATGTACTATCTGGCCCAGGCGCAAGAGTTAGGCGATTTGCCGCAGTCGGTGAAGGATTACCAAACGTGGGCCGAGCTGTACACGCAGGGCATTTCATTTTACGGGGTCAACTGGGACGCCGCGGCTTACTACTTCCGGGATTTGTGCCTGGCGGCGCCTTTTTACCAATCTTCGTGTGAGCAGCTGTTTACTGTTTTGGTTTCCTTAGGTGATCAATATGCTTTTGCGCAGGATTGGTGCCCGGCCCAACAATTGTACCAGGAGGCAAGCGGTCATCAGACAACGGCCGTTCTCACCGAAAAGCTCACCGAAGCGCGTGAAAACTGCTTGTTGGCCACGCCCACGCCATCAGAACCGATTACGGACACAGTACCGATTACAAACACAGCCCCCTTTGATGGGGCACCATTTGTACTACCCTCGGCCACGCCGGGAACTCCATAAATCATTGTATAATTTTTTTCATGGCTGAAAAAGGTGAAGCGCTCAGCGACCGCGAACTTGAGGTTTTGCAATGTGTCATTGACGGCGCTGGCAACAAAGAAATCGCCGCAGCTCTGACCATTAGCCAAAACACGGTTAAGGTTCATCTGCGCAATATTTACACCAAACTGGACGTTAGTTCTCGTACGGAAGCGACGACGGCGGCTTTGCAGCAAGGGTTGGTGACACTGGCGGGTATCACTGCGGAAAATGCAGCTGAGCCTGAGCTGGAACCCATTGTCACACCAGCAGAACAAACCGTTGAGCCAGACCTATTCACGGCCGAACCATTGCCTCGTCCCTCCTTTTTTCCCAAACGGGCGGGGCTGATCAGCTTACTCCTGGTTTTACTCGTCGCTACCATTCTTTTGGCTTACCAGACCCTGGGCAATCCAGGGCAAATATCCCCAACTTCCACACCCGAACAATTTAGCGAAACCCGCATCACCGATGATTGGCTGCAAAGCCGACCCTTGCCCGTAGCCCGTACACACATGGCATTAGTGGGCAACGGCCTCAATTTGTATCTCATCGGCGGGGAAACAGAAGCGGGTGTCACAAATGAAGTTTCCATTTTGCCAACGTCTGATCTTGTGTGGGAAGAGGGTGCGCCCAAGCCAACGGCCGTTACCGACATTACGGCCGCTGAGCTGTTTGGCGAAATTTATGTTCCCGGTGGCAAGCTGGCCAATGGACAGCCAACCAGTGTGGTCGAGGTGTACAGTCCAGCCAACAACAGCTGGCGCGCGGCTACCCCGCTACCAACGGCCGTTTCCGGCGGTCTTGTTTTGTCGGATGGCAGCTTCATTTACCTGTTTGGCGGCTGGGATGGCGAAGATTATCTGGCAACCGCCTACCGCTTTGATCCGGCGGCGAACAGTTGGCAGATTTTGCCCGCCATGCCTGCGGCGCGCGCCTTTGCTACAGGGGGAGTCGTCAAGGGGAGATTGTATGTGGTGGGCGGATATGATGGGGAACGGCCGTTGAGCCAGTGCACCTACTTCGACCCCACGCCAGGGCAAGACACAGCGGCAGAAACAGGCAGTTGGCAACCTTGCGCCGACACCTTGCTGCCCCGAGCCGGAGCCAGCGCCGCCGGTGTGTTTAACAAACTGTATCTTTTTGGTGGGGGTGCCTTTAGCGATGAACCCATCACCTACAGCGAATCATACAATCCAGATGCAGATCAATGGTCGGTCATCAACACGCCGCAGTTAGAGGATGTGCCTAGTTGGAGCCATTTGGGCATCACCAGCGTGGAAACCAATATTTATGCGGTAGGCGGGGTTCGCGGCTCAGAAGCCACAGCCGACACCTTCGTTTATCGGCCGTTGACCTATCAAACCTTCATTCCTATCGTGCCTGTCGAGGGTGGCGGTGAGGGCAGTGGCCAGTAAGCAGAAGGCAGTAATCAGGATTCAGTTCATAAAGTTTTGCAAACTAAATACTGATTACTGCCTCCTGAAAACTAACGGGGCAGGGGCGGCTCCATATCTTCCATAAAAGCGTCTGCAAAAAACCAGGTGATGATTTTGGCTTCAGACCAGGGCATTAAGGCTTCAATTAGCTGGATGCCGATGGGGGTGGCCATGGCCGCCTCAAAGCTCACTTTGGAGTGAAAGTACAGCTCAAACATGAGGTGAAAGCGTGATTCGCCCCCCGGCTTGTGAGAGATACGGCTCACTTCACGCCGGACCAGACCGGGCAGCTGCTCAGCCAGGGGCAGATGTGTCTGGTTGAAAAACTGCTCCAGCATCTGGTCTTCTTCTACGCGGCGATAAATGGTGACAAATTTGTACATGGTTGGTTTATTGCCAAACGGCCGTTAACTTAGCCTTCAATTCACGCCGCTGTGCCTCGTATTCCGCCTCTTCCACTTCACCTGCTTCATAGGCTTCGTCTAAATCGGCGATAGCTTGCAGCAACGCAGTTTTGTCATTGCCAGCGGGGCGGGCAGGACGCGGCTGCGGCGGTGCAGTTGCCCGGCGCACAGGCACAGGCGCGGCAGATGTGGCGGCGACAGGTGCCGTACGCCAACGCTGTACCAGGAAGAAGCCAACAGCCAACATGGCGGCCAAAGCGACGCCGCCCACAATTAGTTCATTGGTTTCGTTACGTACTGGCAGCGTGTTGCCCATCGCGTCCATAATTTGCGAAGGACTGCCGTCTAGCGTCAAGCTTACGGAATCAGATGCAGTGAGATCAGAGTTGATGTAGCTGATAAAGGCGCCACTTGTTGTCGCCTGCGTGCCCTGCGACACCCAGCTGCTGTCAGTAATCTCCACGCCCGCATCCGCCATGATAACCGTTGCACCACCGCTCACCGGATAAGAAAGCGGATGAGCCAGCATCAAACTGTCATCATAGGGCAGCTCATAACTCACCAGCAAATTCAAGCTGCTGGAACCGGGGCGCAGCGGCACCGTATCGGCCCAACCTGCGTCGGTTCTGATGAAGTCGGTAGCAGGGATGAAGCTGTCTAAAGAAGTGCCAAAACCGCGTTGGAAATTAATATTTTCCGCGCCAGTCGGTACGCCAACTTCCACTGTCCCCTCATCAAAATCGCCTGTTTTGCCCACGAAGACGGCCGTTTCCAAATTGCTAAAGACATACAGCTCAGAAACCACCAGCCGATTTTCGGCAAAGGTCAAAATCATGTGCAGCCGGTCGATTACCACGGCAGCAGGGTCTGATGTGGTTTCAAACACAAACAGCGGCATCTGTGCCTCAGGCGCATTGTTGGAAACCTGTACGGCATTGCTGTTAAAGGTCAAATCACCGTAGGCGACATCAGCCAAAAAGACCCAGTCGGCCGGTACATTTTCCACCTCGAACACAAAGCTGCCATCTTCATTGATAGACACGCTTTCTGAATACATTTCTTCCAGCTGGGTGGTAAAAGCCCGCAGGCGCACCTCCCCATCGGTGACGGCTTCATTGGTGCTGCCGTTGATCACCTGTCCGTTGATGGTAGCCAGCGGTACGGGGGCAAAAGCGGCTAGCGGATCGGTGTAGTTGTAGTGGAGAGAACGGCCGTAATCAATCAGCGACAATTTTTCTTCTTCGCTCAAGCCACTAATGTCTACGCCTAAAATGTCGTCGGTTTCCAGTTCAGCCAGAACGGCTTCGTTGCTGCGACTGAACCAATAATCTAAACCGGGCCAGCTTTCCGTATCGGCATTCAGCTCGGCAGCCAACGCTTCACCAGCGGCAATCTCTTCGGGACGGGTGCTAAAGCTGTAGGCCAAAGCAATCATATTCCAGATATCTGCTTCATTAAGCGGATTGCTGCTGGCTTCGCCAAACGGCGGCATTCCGGCAGACATATTGCCATTGGAAATAACGCTGAACATGGTGGCCGGATCGGCCGTTAAGCGAAATTCGGGGGAAGCCAGCGTGGCGGGCTCTAAACCAGCCTGCAACGCCTGCGCGCCCTGACCATCACCCATCTCACCGTGACAAACCACACAGCGCTCGTTGTAAATTTCCAGGCCAGCTGCGGCATCGGGGGGGGCCAGCGGCAGGGGCGTGTCTTGCGCCGCCGTTGAGGCAGTCGGTTGAAACAGCAGCCCAACCAGGGCCAGGGCAGCGGCAGCTAAAATCATCAGCAAAGCTGTGTTTGCTGATTTTGACAATTGATTATTTTTCATCATTACTCACGCAGTTTTTGTCGAACTTGTCAGGGTCAGGTTGTGGCCACAATGGGCACAGAACCGGTCACCGGGGTCGGTGGGTGTGCCACACTGGGGACAGAAACGAGCATGCCCATTGGTGGGCGCAGCAACCGGAGCCGGAGCTGGTGAAGCAGCCGGCTGGCTACGCTGTCGCCGCATCCGGGCAATGGCGGCCTCAATTTCAATATCCACGTCCACATCAGAATCAGCGTCAGCGACAACTGGCGCTGGGCTGGCAGCCGGAACGCCGCTTGCCTGATCGATCTCTTTGAGAACGGCCGTTGCCTCTTCCATTAACCTCGCCCGCTGCAATTCATGCAGTTCGGTGGGAATCTTGCCTGTATCGTGATCAAAATCCAATGCCTGGATTTGATCCAGCAAATGTTCTTTCTCTTCCAGCAGCAGCTGATACTCTGTCAGTTCCTCTGCGTCCTCCTGGGGGCGCAAAAAGGGTCGGGCAATAAACAAGCCCACCAAACCCAGCAGCCCCACGCCTAATAAAATCGCACCGGTCGCCAAAGTTTATCCTCCCTGGGCCAATAGCTGGCCAATGACGGAATCTAGCGTGGAGGCACTGATGGGGCCAATCTGCACATGAGCGACTTCGCCATTTTGATCAATAATGAATGTTTCCGGCACGCCAGTAATGTCATACTCGTTAGAAATGCGCGTACCTAAATCGGGGGCATGGGGGAAAGACACATCAAACTCTTTCATGTACTCAATAGAGTTTGGCTCCACGTCAGAGTAAGCAACGCCTACAAAAACCACGCCTTGATCAGCATATTTTTGCCAGGCAGCTTCCAACTCATCGGTTTCCACACGGCATTCCACACACCACGAGGCCCAGAAGTTCATGACCACAATCTGGCCCTTCATGTCATCCAGGGAAGCGGCCGTTTTGCCATCCCATTCATACCCTTCAAAAAACTCCAGATTAAAGCCCGGTGCCGTTTCCCCCACTTCGGGGCGCGACGCTTTGGTTTGCATCAGCCCCCAGCCCAGCAAGGCCAACAGGGCGATAACCCCTACCCATACAAAGATGGTTACAATGCTGCGCGAAGGGCTTTTTGTCTGTTCTACCGGATTTACAATATCACTCATAATATTTACCTATTGCGTAATTCATCTTCCAATCGGGCCTGATAATCATCCTGGGCCACGGGGCGTGTTTCCGCCACATTTTCCTCAAATTCACTCTCGTCTCCGGCGGCCGAAGCACGTAAGCTGCCAACGTAGCGGCTAAAAAAGACGCCACCCAAAACCACCGCCGCTATCGGGAACACCCACAAAATCAGGTTAAATCCCTCTTTGGGCGGGTTGGCCAGCACCCCTTCACCGTACTGACGGGCAAAGTAGGCTTGCACTTCTTCCGGCGTGCTGCCTTCAGACAGCTGCGTACGAATCAGCTCACGCCAATCGGCGCAGGCTTGGGTGGGGCAAACGTCTAGCGGCGTGTTTTCACACACCGGGCAGAATAAATCTTTGGCAACGGCGTTGACCTCATCATCGGTCACAACATCGTCCTGGGCCAAAGCGGGTGTTATCAACAGGAACAACCCTAGCAGCAGAAAAACGGCCGTTCCCCCATATTTCATCAATCGTTTCAAGTTAGGCACAAAAAACCTCATACTCAAAATTAGTCGGTAGGCGCAACGGCCGTCCGAGGTCGTCTAGCCAGAGCCCGTTCCACCGAAGGATCGGGCCAGGCCGCAATCAGCGTACCAATCACAAAGATGATGCCGCCCGCCCAAACCCAGTTAATCAAGGGGTTCAGGTAGATGCGGAACGTCGCTTGATCCGCCGATGTCGGCTCCCAGTTCACCATGAGCACGTAGAAATCCTCCGCGATGGTCGAACGGGCATTGGGAATGGTCATCGGCTGTTGGGTACGCGTATACAGTTCGGTGCGGGGATTGAGTTGGCCTACGTAACGGCCGTTGTCATACACATCCACCGTCGCTTCCGTAATAATCAAATCATCCGGGCCTGGGTAGCGCGTGGCTCCCAGGAACTGCATTTCATACCGGCCCAGCGAAGCCGTTTCGCCCACCGTCAGACGGATTTGCGTTTGCTCCTGGAAAACTTCCACGCCGATGATGCCAAAAGCCATCACAATGACGCCAAAATGAATCCAGTAACCGCCATACCGCCGCCGGTTACGCGCCATCAAATTAGAGAAAGCAGTCCACGCATTTTCGCCACGCTTCATGCGGGCACGTGTCCCTTTCCAGAACTCCAGAATCGTCAAAATCAAGGAGAACGTAACACCCCAAACGCCCAACAAAGCACCCCAACGGCGAATGCCCATCGCAATCAACACGCCCACAACAACCAGAGCTGCCAAGGCGGGCCAACGCAGCGACATGCCAATTCGTTGGGCACTGGTACGGTACCACATCGTCAGGGGCGCAACGCCCATCAGCAGGACCAACAGCAAGAAAAGTGGTGCCAGCGCCTGCTCATAAACGGGTGGGCCAACAAAAATCTGTTCACCAATGAACAGCTCCGTAATGATCGAGTAGTTCGTAAACAGGAACACGATGAGCAAGATCGCCAGGAACAGGAAATTGTTGTAAAGAAAAGCGGCTTCGCGTGACAAAAACGAATTCAACCGATTCTCAGAGCGCAAATCTTTGGCTCGAATAAACAGCAGCGCCACCGTGAGGATGAGCATGAAGGCCAAAAAGCCAAACATGAGCGGGCCAATGGCCGATTGAGCAAAGGAATGCACAGAGGAAATGACACCACTGCGCACCACAAACGTGCCAAACACCACCAGCAAATAGGTCAGCAGAATCAAAATCATGTTCCACATCTTGAACATGTGCCGCTTTTCCTGAATCATCACGGAGTGCAAAAAGGCAGTACCGGCCAACCAGGGCATGAAGGAGGCATTTTCTACCGGGTCCCAGCCCCAGTAACCACCCCAACCCAACACATCATACGCCCAACGGCCGCCCAAGATCAGGCCCAGACTCAAGAAGAGCCAGGCAACCAGCGTCCAGCGGCGCGTAATTTTGATCCAGACATCATCCAGCTTGCCTGTGATGAGTGCCGACATCGCGAAAGCATAGGGAATGGTAAAACCGACAAAGCCCAGGTAAAGCATGGGCGGGTGAATGATCATGCCGGGATGGCGCAGCAGCGGGTTGAGGCCATTGCCATCGGGGGGTATCACGGCCAGGCGAGCAAACGGATTTTCTACAAAGGCAGAAATGGCGATGAAGAAAATTTGGGTAAAGCTGGCAATCATGATGGCATAGGGCATCAGATCGCGTTGTTTGCTCCAGTTACGGGCCATGGCCGCAGCCGTAAAGGCTGCCAGCAAAAAGTTCCAGAACAGCAGCGAACCAGCCTGACCACCCCACAGCGCCGTTATTTTGAGGTAAGTGGGCATTTCAAGGCTGCTTACGCGCCACACGTATTCTACAGAAAAGTCGCCCGTCACCAGCGAGTAGATCAGCAGCAAACAGGCGATAGCAATGAGGGGAAAGGTAGCAATGGAGGCATTGCGCGCGCTTTCCGTCCAGCGGGGCTGGTTGGTACGGCTGCCATAAAAAGCAGAAACAGCAGCAAACACGGCCGTACCAAACGCCATAAGTAAAGCGAGATAACCAAGATCGGGGATCATTTGTCTCTTCCTAAAATTTCAACCAGCCACGGGCCAGCCAAAATCACAAATGGGTCAAACTATCTAGCCGTTAGCCGGTCGTTCGATATTGTCGGGATGCTCAGACGGATCTAGCTCTTCGTAGCGAGTGGGGCATTTCAGCAGCAAACCGCCGGGGTTAGACATGAATTCTCCTGATTGGTTGGCGCTGCCTTCTACCATCGCCTGCGCTTCATGCTTCAGCAGATCGGGCATGGGCTCATTCATAGCCACAATGTGCAGCCGCTGGCCAGGGTTGTTGATGTCATCCACAATATCAAACTCCAAGCGAGATGTTGTGGCGTCAATTTGGGTGAATTCAATGGAATCCCCAATAACAAACCCGGCCACGCGCAGGTCACGCCCAATGAGCTGATTTTGCTCGGCGTAAAATTCGTCTACGGTTTTGTAAAGCTGGGTACCGCCGCTCATGGCGTTTACCACCAGGTAAACAATTGCGGCTATCAACAGCACACCGCCAATCACGAATTTAACCCGGCTGCTCTTGGCCGGAAAAAGCATTTCTTCGCCTGTGTTTGTCCAGGTTGTATCTGCCATAACTAACGCTCCTTTGTCTTTTCTCTTAATCTAACGATTCTTCGTTTTCAAAATCATTAGTCCAATCGATGTCTTCATCATCGTATTCGACTTCCAGAATCTCCAGGGCTCGATTCGCGTATTCTTCGGGAACGGCTACATAGCCAGTACCAAGCAAGCCAACCGTTAAGCCCAAGGCCTGACCAGCGCCTTCTTGCCAGACTCTTACCGGCACACCTTCGGCTTTTAATCTACCGGCCACAATGGTAGCTGGGGTAATACCGGGCAGTTGGGCCACCACTTCCCATTTTACTTCGTGGTAGCCACCAGCGTTCCCACTATTCTCATGTGAAGGGAGTGGCATTGCGGTTAAGTTGCTGTCACTCATTGAATTTGTCCAATTATGCTTCGTTTTGCGTGTTGTGTGAGTGTTTACTCACGGTTCATTATACTGAGATCGGGTGTAATTGGACAGACCTTTCCCTTTTTTATGAATCCGGCTTAAGTTTACCGGATATGTCCACAATTATTGACAGTGAACCATCACAGAAATAAGGTGATCATTGTCACGCACGGGTAACGGGTACGGCCGTTCCTTATTTAGGCTACATTAATCTACAGCTCATCAACTACGCGAACAAAGTGGCTCATGCTAAAATGTGCCAAACTTATTAGCAGCAAATTTTTTAAGGATACACAGGCAAGCTCTATGGCCTCTACAATTGAACAACTACTCGATAAGCTAGACAGTTCGCGGGAGCGGCTGCTGGTGGCGCTCGATGAACTACCCGATGAAGCATTACTAGAACCAAACACCATCGGGCAGTGGTCCGTTGCGGATTTACTGGTGCAGCAAACCGCCTGGGAATCGGAACTGGTGACGGGATTGATGCACATTTCGCAGGGCAAAAAGCCAGCCCGATTGCTGGCCGCGCTGGACAATATGGACGAATACGGCCGTCTTCGCTACGAAGAAAACAAAGGGCGTGATCTCGACCGCATTTTTGACGATCTACCTCAGGTCCGCATGCAGGTAGAAGAGTGGCTGGAAGAATTTTCCGAGAAGCAGCTCAGTAAAAAAGGACATTTTCCCTGGCTGAAAAACCGCTCCCTGGCTGACCTGATTACCCAGCTCACCATCGACCATGAGCTGCGTTACCTGCCCCTGGTACAACTACTGGCGCGCCAATGGCAAGCCCCTACCGACGACATGATGATTTCACTCACGCCAAAGGATGAACCCAATGACAACTTCGCAAATTGACCCAACTGTGTACCAGGCTGCCCGCGAAACGGCCGTACTCACCGACCGCAGCGACCTGGGCGTACTCATTTTCAGCGGCGAAACCCGCTTCGACCTGCTCAACCGCATGTCTACCCAAAAAATTTTGAGTATGGACAAAGGGGAAGGTACCGCCACCATTCTCACCACCGACATCGGCCGTATCATCGACCGGCTGCGACTGTACGCTACCAACAGTACGCTCTATGCCCTCACCAGCGAAAACAACGGCGACAACATCGCCCGCTACCTCATGCGCTTCGTCTTCTTTCAGGATGATTTTCGCATTCAAGATGTCAGCAACGACACCGTGATTTTTGGCGTCTATGGCCCCCAGGCCCGGCAAAAAGTGGTTGAAGCGGGCTTCCCCGATGAGGAACTGCCGCTGCACCATTGGCGGCAGGTGAAGTTTGGTGAGATCACGGCATATCTGCATCGCACCGATCCTATTCACGGCGCTGGCTATTTTGTGATGGGTGAAGAGAAAGACCGGGAAGCGCTCTGGCAGCGCCTGCTCGACGCCAGTCTTGTGGTAGCCGATGCAGACGCGTTCAACTATCTGCGCATTGAAGCGGGCCTGCCCCGCTATGGCCGGGAACTCACCAGCGACTACATTCCGCTGGAAGCAAATCTGTGGGATGATGTCTCGTTTTCTAAGGGATGCTACATTGGCCAAGAGATTATTGCCCGCATGGAAAGCCGGGGCCGACTGGCCAAAAAGCTGGTGCAGCTCACCGCCGACGGCCTTCTGGAAGCTGGCAGCAATTTGCAAGCGAATGGCAAAAATGCGGGGACGGTGACCTCAACGGCCGTTGGCCCACACGGCACCATCGGGCTAGGCTATGTCAAAACCTCTGTCCTGGATTCTGAGAATGAGCTGATGGTGGGAGATACGGCCGTACACGTCCAATCGTAAACGCTAAGCAGATACCGTGCCATGCTCTGAAGCTTTTTCACCGCTGGAACGGTATCTGCTAATCCAAATCAGAACCACAGTGCCTAAAACAAGTCCGCCTACTGTCCCCCAACAAATAAAAACAACATAGGCCCAAATCCCCAACATACCATGAACGCCGTGACGCCAAAATTGCACACTGCCATCTTCAAGCAGCACAAATTTTGCTTCAGCATATTCCTCTGCACCCGGTAAAGAGGAAACATAGATGGTATCTACACTATTTTCAGGCGTATTTCTGATCCAGAACTCGCCGGAGCTTATCATCTCTCGATTGTCGATTTCGTAAGGGTCGTCAATTTGCACCGGCCAATCAACCACATCCCAGCAAGGAACGTGAGGCCAGGTAACACACTCATACACCTCACCATTTCCCGAGCGAACAATGACGTTGTAGCCGTACGAATCAAGAATCTCAACGCCACCACCTGGCGGTGCGCCCAAAGATTGCCAATCCTCAAACAAACCTCGTGCTTGCAAACTGGCCATTACATACCCGACCAGGCCGCCCAAAACCAAAATGGAAACAAATATGAGGGTTTTTCTTGTCATCGACATTTTCGAGTCCCCCACTCAAATAACAAACGCCAGCACCGTGCCTGTGGCCAAAATGAGCAGAAATCCCGGCAGCAACGCCCGCCGCAACGCGGCAGATCCGCTGCTGAGGACGATGCCGCCCTTCACCACCGTGTTGGACATCGTGGCCAGCACAATGGCCCGCGCCGCCGTGGGCAGCTCCAGGTTGCCGCTGCTGCTCAGCTCCGCCATCGACAGCGTAATCGCATCCACATCCGCCAAGCCGGACAAAATGCTGGAGAGATAAACCCCCGTGTCGCCAAAATAAAGCTGCGCCGCCCGCGCCACCAGCAAAATGACGCCGTACAGCAAGCCAAAGGTAATCGCTGGCCCCAGCTCAAACGGATTGGAAACCGCCACCCCGCCCGCATCGGAGCCACGTGGTGCAAAATAGAGGTACGCACCATAGGCCAGACCTGCCAATCCCGCCACCGCAATCGGCAGCCAGACCACGCGCAGCAGCGGCAAATTGGTAACCGCCACCTCCACCAGCACCCGGCCAAACATGATCGTCCAGGCAATCAAAATGGCCAGGGCAAATGGTTTGGCCAACGTGGCTTCTTTTTGGCTGCGCTGCGAGAAACTGAGGGTAACGGCCGTACTTGACACCAATCCCCCCAACAAGCCCGTCAACCCAATGCCCTGGCGCGACCCCACCAACTTAATCAGCCCATAGCCCAAAAAGCTGATGCCAGAGATGAACACGACCATCAGCCAAATCTTGTACGGGTTGAGCACGTCCAGCGGCGGCGGGCCAAAGGATTGGTTGGGCAACACGGGCAGCACGATGGCCGTGATGATGGCAAATTTCAGCGTCGCCACAATATCTTCACGGGTGAGGCGAGAGGCAAAACCGTGCAGTTCCAGCTTAAACGAGAGCAGCGCAGTGGTCACCACGCCCAGCGCCACGGCGATGGCCAGCTGATCCCAAAAGCACAATGCTCCGGCCAGCACCACAATGAAGGCCGCCACTTCGGTCGTCATGCCCACGCTGCCGCGCGACCCGGTAAGCACGTAAGCCACCGTAATCAGCGCCCCCAACGGCAGCAAAATGCCAATAAATGCCCACGGCTGGGCTAACTCCTCGGCAACAAAAGCGGCCGTACAGCCCGCCAAACTGAGCAAGGCAAAGGTGCGCACTCCGGCAAACATCTTGCGCGCGCGATCAGCTTCATCATCAGCCGCCGCTTCACGCTGCAATCCCACCAAAACACCAATAAACAGAGCCACCCCAAAACGATAAAAAAGCGTATGAACCATCTCTTTTCTCTCTGTGCCCGCAGCCTGTAAAAATGAGACACTAACTTTCACAGACTTACACTGATTTTCACGGATTAAAGCAAAAATCAGTGTTTATCAGTGTCCAATAAAAACACCCAAGTAAATCGCTAAATACGGCCGAATTCTCGCGCCAACTGCGCCACCGACAAATAAATAAACGTGGGATTTCCCTGGGGATCGGTGAAGGGATCGGCGCATTTTTCCAGGTTGTGGATGATCTGCTCCATTTGCGCCGTCGTTAAGGCCTGGCCGGGTCGCAGGCAGATGGTTTGGCAAACGGCCGTTACCAACCCCGCCTCTTCCACCACACCCTTACTTTGTTCCAGTTCGGAGACAACGGCAACCAGCAGCCGGGCCGGATCGGCGCTGGCAGCGATTTTAGGCACGGCGCGCACCATGAACGTGTTGGGACCAAACGCCTCAAACTGCAAACCAACCCGCGCCACGGCGTCCTGAAATTGTTCGAGTAATTTGGCCTGCGGTTCTGAGAGGGTAACGGCCGTTCCAGTCGAAAGCGTCTGCACGGTTACGTTGTCTGCCGCCCACTCCGCTTGCAACTGCTCAAACAAGGCCCGCTGATGCGCCGCCTGCTGGTCAATCAAAAACAGCCCTTCCGGCCCTTCGGTGATGATGTAGGAAGCGCCCACCTGCCCCACCACGCGCATAATCGGCAGCTGGGATTCGCTGGCAGAATGATCAGTCACCAGCGGCAGTTCGCCACCTTCGTCGTCCAAATCATCCAGCCAGCTTAGCGCCAAATCGGCCTGCTCAGCCTGCACTGGGGCAAACGATTCCTGACTGAGCGAACCCATCCAGCCGGGCGATTCGCCGCCGTCCAGGCTGCCCAAGGCCCAGGCAGACATTTGCCGCGTGGGGGCATCAGCCACCAGCGTCTGGCGCACGGCACGCTGCACGGTGCCAAACGGCGCTTTGTCATGGCGGAAGCGCACCTCGATTTTGGTGGGATGCACGTTCACATCCACATCTTCCGGCGGCAGCTGCATAAAAATCAGCCCCAGCGGATACCGCCCAGAGGGCAGCAGCGTGTGGTACGCCTGGATGACGGCGTAAGTGAGCTGACTGTCTTTGACCCAACGGCCGTTTACAAACAAAGTAATCTGCCCCCGATTGGCAAAATGCACGCCGGGCGGGCCGACGAAACCAGTCACGGCCAAAGGCGAGCGATCGGAATCTTCACTTTCAATCTCCAACAGCTGCCGGGCAATTTCCGGGCCGTAAATTGCCACCAGCACATCGCGCACCTGGCCACTGCCGCTGCTTTGGAAAGTGATACGGCCGTTGTGCGTCAATCTAAAGCGAATTAGCGGATAAGCCAGCGCATACCGCGTGACAAACTCGTCGATGAGCCGCTTTTCGGTAGCGGCCGTTTTCAAAAATTTTAGGCGGGCAGGTACGTTGTAAAAAAGATTTTCTACGGCGATGACCGTGCCCTGCGGCGCGCCAACTGTCTCGCGATTCACTACCACGCCCGCTTCCAACACTAGCCGGATACCCGCATCCGCCCCCTCAGCGCGCGAAACGATGGTGAGCTGGCTCACGGCCGCGATAGCGGCAAGTGCCTCACCGCGAAAGCCCAGCGTGCGAATCGCGTTCAAATCTTCGATGGCGGTTAATTTGGAAGTGGCGTGGCGCAAAAAGGCGGTTTCGATGTCCTCGGCAGCAATCCCCTGCCCGTTGTCGGCAATTTGGATGCTCTCCCGCCCACCCTGGCGCACGTCGATGTTGATGGTGGTGGCCCCGGCATCAATCGCGTTTTCCACCAGCTCTTTGACGACCGAAGACGGCCGTTCTACCACTTCACCAGCGGCAATTTGGGAGGCAAGTTGTTCCGACAAACGTTGAATCTTCATGCGAACAATTGTACCACAGCGCTAAAGCTGAAATAGGACGCTGATGAACGCGGATAAACGCTGATTTTTATCTTATCCGCGTCATCGGCGTTCATCCGCGTCCCATTATTTTAGTTGGGTTTTGAGCTGCTCGATGGCGGCGCGGGTGGAGGCGAAGGCAATTTCGGGCAGGTCATCTGGGGCAAAAAAGGCTGCCGCATCCGCATCGTCCCCCGCCTGGAGGGTGCCACCCAGCAACCGCGCCTTGTACATGATGAAGATGGAGGCGCCACCCTGCCCTGGCGGATTTTGGTACACGCCGACCAGCGCTTCAATGGCGACCTGCAAGTTGGTTTCTTCGAGGGCTTCGCGAACGGCCGTTTCTTCTGGATTCTCCCCTGCGTCCAAAAAGCCAGCCGGGATGCTCCACTTGCCAATTTCCGGGTGCATCGTGCGGCGCACCAGCAAGATTTTGCCCTTATGCACCACAAACACGCCCACGCCTACTTTGGGATCCGTAAAATGGACAAAGCCGCAGTTGGGACAAACGCGGCGCGGCTTGTCCATGAAGCGCTTTGTTTCCATTGGCGTAGCGCAGCGGCTGCAAAATTTTACGGATTCGGGCGCAGAGGGAACAGTCATTGGAAGGCTTTTTATGGCTGAGAACGCAGAGGGCGCAAAGTTTACTCAAACGTTCTTTGCATCCTCCGCGTCCTGTGCGGTTCAATCGATCATCGTTGGCGGCGGGCGTAGAAGGTGAGACCCACCAGCAAGAACAGCAGCGCGCCCAGGCCAATTTGCAGCCACAGCAGCGGGCTGATTGGTTCGGTGAGATCCTCGCTAACAATATCTGCGTTAAGCGTTGCTTCCGCTTCCTGTGTGTCTGTGTCAACAGCAGGTTCGGGGATTTCATCCACCGGCTCATCTACCACCGCACTGTTGGCCGCTTCACCTGCCTCTTGGGCAACCTCCAGATCGCGGTCGGGCAAGGGCGTTGGCGACGTTACGCGGGGCAGGTTGGAAACCGTCGGCGTCGGCAGCGGCAGAGTCGTGGCTGCCGGGGCAGGTGTCGCATCATCCTCCGCAGCGGCGGGCGGCGCTTCAGACATTGGCTCGTCGGCAGTGACTTCTGCATCCATCGCTTCCTCAGCTGCCACCGCCTCATCGCCAGCGGCTTCATCAGCCATATCCTCGTCCGCAGGCATCGCCTCTTCTTCGGCTTCTTCAAACATATCTGCTTCGGCAGCCATGGTGTCTTCGGCCGTATCCGCAGCGCCATCAGCTTCTTCAACACTAAAAGCAAAGGGTTCGGCCGTTGTCTCAATTTCCTCCACCTGGGCCACATCGGCGGCGGGCGCGCTAGCGGCATTTCCCCCGCCCAGGCCAAATCCGGTAAAGATGCCGGCTGCCAGGGCAAAGATAAAGAAGAAGGCAGCCAGCGCCGTCGCGGTGCGCAGCACGGGATACGCCTGTACCCAGGGCTGGCGGGCCGGCGGGCGTTGGGCAAATTCAGCCGGGTCGAGGATGAAGTTACGCGGTACTTCCCGCTGTGGCAGTTGGCGCAGGCTCTGCTTGATGAGCATGAGCTGCTCTACTTCCAGACGCAGCGCCTCATCTTGAGCCATCTCTTGCTCAAACTGCTGCCGGGAACGGCCGTTCAGCACACCATCAAGATAGGCTGCTACCGTCTCTTGCCGCTTCTCCTCGGCTGATTTCGTTAGGTTCCGCAAAAAATCGAACATGTCTTTTCAGAGTTGCAAGTCTGCAAGTAAGCAAGTGGCAGATGATCGGTTCACCTGCATACTTGCAACCTGCAACTTGTACACTTACCTACTTTTATTTCGTCATTCACCCTGTAAACGATAATTGTCCGGTAAAAGTTCCCTAAATCCTTGCAAACAATCGCGCAGTTTGGATCTGGCGCGGCTAACGCGGGATTTCACCGTGCCCAAAGAGACCTCTGTCATATCGGCAATGGCGTTGTAATCGTACCCTTCTACGTCACAGAGAACGGCCGTTACCCGTTGGTCATCTGGCAACCCCTGCAAACAGTCCTCGATTGCCTCGATGAGTTCCATCTGTTGCTGGCGCTTCTCTGGCCCAATGGCCGGATCACGCAAAAAGGCAAACGATTCCTGATTATCATCGGTAATTCTTTCCAGGGAAGATTGGGGGCGACGCTTGCGGCGACGCAGCTCATCGTAGCAACCATTGGTGGTAATGCGCAGCAGCCACGCCTTAAAATTGCCCCCCTGAAACTTGTTCAGCGCCTTGTAAGCGGAAATGAACGCTTCCTGCGCCGCATCCTCCGCCGATTGAGGATCGCCCATGATGCGGTAAGCGACGTTGTAAACAACCTGCTGGTAATGCAACACCAGCCCGTTATACGCCTGAACGTCCCCTTTTTTCGCTTGAGCGATTAACTTTTCTTCATCCATGAATTAACATGCCATTATTGACAGAAAAATCAGCCTGAACTATACTCCCGCACGTCCTAAAATCTGGCCGAAGTGGCGGAACTGGCAGACGCGCACGACTCAAACTCGTGTTCCTTCGGGAGTGTGGGTTCGATTCCCACCTTCGGCACTGGTCATCCCGTAAAAAGGATGAAGTTCCAGCAAAGCAGCTGGATTATAAGCCCCGCAAAGGGGCAGGGCAAATTCAGAGGGCTGCACCAGCATGGGCAGTCCTCTTTTTTATGTTAACTATCTGGCACACATCGCTCATGCCAGGCAAAGCGTCCTAAACTGTCATTCCCGTGAAAACGGGAATCCACCGCTCACTCAAAATGGATTCCCGCCTACGCGGGAATGACAGGCATAAATTCTAAAATTTATGAACCGTCTTCCCACCCCTATTTTTATTTTGCTCGGATTGGTCATTGGCGTTGGTCTGGGGCTGGCGATTGGCTGGGTCTTTTGGCCGACAGAGTTCACCGATGCCAATCCCACCGTGTTGGAAGACCGGTACCGGCGCGATTACGTCCAGCTTATTGCCGATGGATATGCCCTGGACAACAATCTGGTGCTGGCACAGCAGCGTGTGGGTGAATTAGGTGAAGATGGCCCGGCATATGTGCTTCAAGTGCTGATTGAGATGATTTTGCGGCAGGACGATGAGGCCGCAATCCGGCGGTTAACGCGGCTGGCCAACGACATCGGCCAATACACACCCGCCATGGACCCGTACCTGCCGGCCACGCAAGAGGCCGCTCCATGATGCCACCACCCCGCCGCAGGTCAGGGAGACGCCCCCCGCCCATCTGGCGACGCCTCAGCAGCACTGGCTGGCTGCTATTCAGTCTGGTCATTGGGCTGATTGGCGGGCTGTATTATGCCTGGGTGGTAGACCCGGTGGTGTTTACAGATGCCAGCCCAGCCCGGTTTAGCGACCGCTACCGAGAGGAGTACATTATCCTGGTGAGCCAAAGCTATGCCATCAACCAGAATTGGCCGCTGGCGCAGCAGCGTTTAGCTGCGTTGGAAGATCCGAACATTGGGGAAACGGTGAATGATTTATTGGAAACGGCAGTTCGCCAAAACCGCCCCGCCCCCTTGCTACAACAATTGGCTGTCGTCGCGAGAAATTTAGGCGCACAAGGGCAAGCAGTGGCGCTATTTGCCCCCACGCTGCCTCCAGGCACCGTTCAGCCCACCCCCACACCGGCCATTGTGACTACGCCCACTAACACTCCGCCACCAGCAGCAACGGCAACCAATACCGTGGCGCCTACGCCTACCGGCACAGCAACTCGTCCGGCGACGGCCACGCCGCAGCCCAACTACCGCCTCACGGAGCAAACGCGCCTCTGCAACGATGATGAACCAGTTACTCGCATTGAGGTGATTGTGTTGGATGCGTTTTTGAATGACTCACCGGGGATTGAGGTAGAAGTGACGTGGCAAAACGGCCGTGATCGCTTTTTTACCGGCTTCAAACCCGAAAAAGGCCGTGGCTATGCCGATTTTGAGATGTCGCCAGACATTTCCTACACGGTGCGCCTGCCGGATGGCAGTCCCGAAGTTAGCGGGCTACGCCTTGAAACGTGCGACAGCGGCTTTAGCGGCGGCTGGCAACTGACTTTCCAAAACCTGCGCAACAGCAGCTCGAATTCTGAGGGAGAATAACGCTCTCCTCGTTACCACCATTCGAACCAATAGACGATCTCCGAATTTACTTCGTCAATCGCGACACCATAAGTCGAGCCGTGGTTCCATTCATAATTGCCCTGTCCCGCTGGCTCCGCTCCTAGCCAAATCAGTTCGAACGTTTCAGGCATTTGAATGCCCGCCTCATGGCCCGCTCGTAAACTGCGTAAGGGAATTGACCCGTATTCAGAGATGTCAATGGCTTGAGCCAACCATCGTTCTTTTTCTACTAAAATTTGCTCTTTTGGCAGTTGCAAGCGCAACTGAAAAACAGTACCGCCTTGGAGGAAACCTGGATGGTAATACAAATATGCTTCTGACACATCGGCCGGTATTTTGATGGGGAAATGACGTATTGAGGGAGTATCGGCAAAACTTTCTAAAATCTCTGAATATTGATCGAGTTCAGTAACCGGGCTAGGTCCGGCTGGCGTTTGTCGCAGCAAGACAATGAATCCAAGACACGCTGCAAGCAATAAAATGAAGAGGGAAATTATCGCTCGTTTGAATAATCGCTTCATTTACTTTCACTCGATACGTTAGAAAATCTTATTGTGCGTAAAATCTTTAATCCATATCAAGCACCCAAGTGTTTCTCATAAAAACATCCTCACAAACTTTGCGAGTGTGAGGATGTTTCAAAAGTTTAGGCTGGTGAAGAAAATGGCTACTCAATGATGGGGTCGTCATAGTAGAAGGGGACGACCTGAAACCAGGTGTTGCCAATTTGCAGCGGCACCGGATTGCCCTGACTGTCCACAAAAGTAAACATGTCGCTGCGATTTTGGCGCAGCCAGGTCACGTC
The DNA here is from genome assembly GCA_020634565.1 of Ardenticatenaceae bacterium. Classification (GTDB taxonomy): domain Bacteria; phylum Chloroflexota; class Anaerolineae; order Promineifilales; family Promineifilaceae; genus Leptofilum. The sequence continues at coordinate 173,957 of JACKBN010000010.1, read as the reverse complement.
GTACTTCTGGCCATCGCGGATGAGCATGGCATAGCCGCTGCCCCAAATCTGGATTTCGGTGGTGTACAGGTCGCAGCCACCGTCTTCGCGAGGGTAGACGCAAATTTCGCGGTTGAACACGTGGGGCGCGTACAGGATGATGACGTTGGCAGCGCTTACCTGCTCACCGTCGTTGTCATCAATGAAGATTTCATCATCGACGGAGCGGTAGTAACGGCCGTTCCCCTCATCATACTCCCATACAACTTTAGACCAGGTGGAATAGTGCAGCTCTACATAGCTGGCCGGATCGCCATCAGGCGGCGGCGTGGTGTCGAAAGCCATGTTGGTTGTGAAGCGAGGTGGGCGATTGTCATGGCCCCATTCAACGGACTCCCACAACCCTACCGGATCGGCAAAGAGGGTATGCTCGAAGGGAATGTTCGGGTCATCTTCTTTGCGGTAAAAGCCGGTAGCCGTTTCGCGATAAATGCGGTCCCCAATGTCGCTTTGAGCAATGGCATCCAAAATGAGTGGATGGGAGCCAGACATGAAGATGGCCGCATCGTACATGGCGGGCAGCTCTTTGTCGATGAGGCGGGCGCTGCGGATAGGGCCAACATCGGAGGGCGTCTGGCCATAGAAGATGGCGGTAAAGCGAGTGATATTGGTTTCGGTAACGTGCTCAAACACAATATCTGCCTGGCTAATGCCGTGCTGCGGCCGAGTGAACTGCGGCGGATTGTTGGAGATTTTGATGGCAATCGGCCGTCTTTGCAGCACGGTGGGATCGGCCATCAATTCACCGGTCAGCGGATTGCGATCAGTGCCAAAATCGGCTGCGCTGTAGAGCGCAACGGGCGCTGGCGTAGCCGTTGGTTCGGGCACATGGGTTGGCGTTGGCTCATCATTAACCACAGCAGGCGGCGGCAGGGTCATGGTAGGCACGACAGGGGAAGGCAGGGTCGCTGTGGCGGTGGGCGGTACGGCCGTTTCTACCGCAGCTATTTCCGTCACAGATCCATCATCTGTATTGGGAACGGGATTGGCCGTTTCGCTACCCCCGCAAGCTGCCAGCGCAACAACCAGAATGAAAAAAGCGATAAGCTGAAATGTGTGTTGGATTGTTTTAACCATCTGGTTATTTTATTGATTTTGAGGATTGAAGCCAGCAAAAAACGGCCGTATTTATGGGAAAACACGGCCGTTTCTAAAACCTTCAATTGCGCTTGAAACTATTCTCGTCCCACCTTCCCTGCTAACAGGCGGAAGTTGGTTAAGAACAAAACAATTAGACCGCTGGCCCAATAAAGCACCTGCATCCCCAGATTGCCGCTGTCAGTACCGGCCATCACCCCGTGCACCGTAGCCAGGATGTAGACACCAAAAGTAGCATAATGCAGCTGCCGCCACCGCTTTTGCCCAATCTGCTTGCGAAAGTTAAAGCTCACCGAGGTGAGAAACATCAGGTAAAAGCCGATGATGCCCAAACCCACCCATCCTGGCTTGTAAGGGCCAATAAAGGGGATGGTCAGGTCAGACAGCGTGTAGGTGTAGTAGCTATCCCACAGCAGTGCCAGCGCATGCAGCCCCGTCAAGACTATGGCCAGCCAGGAGAGAATGTTGTGCATTGCCAGCGACAGCGCCGCCGGAATCGTGTCCTTGATTAGCTTGGTGCTGAGCAACAACCCCCAGATGGTAGACCCAGCCAGCAGCAGGTAAGCGACGGTGCCCGCCGAACGAGTAAAATACCAGGGTGTCTTTTCCGTCAGGGCCAGGGCGCTGGCAACCGTGGTTCCGACCGATGTGTTGAGCAACAGCCAACCCGTGCCGAGCAAAACCAGCCCTCCAAGCGCGCCCACAACCAGACTAAAGATCACCGCCAGTGCCGTGTCCCAATAGTCAGTGCTAGTGTTTGTGTTTGTTACCGTTGTCATGAAATGCTCCAATAAAATGAATAAGTTCGTTTTGAATAAATGATGGCTTACATTTCCCCGGAAAATGCTTTCTTGTAGCGTGATTTGCGCCAAATTTTCCGGAGAAATCAGACGCCTTGCAGTAGGTGATCCATTTGCGGTGTGGCCAGAATACGGCCTTCTCGCACCACCACCAGGCCCGCTAACTCTTGTTCTAACAGCAGCTGCATCCCCACGTCCGCGCCAGCGATGAGCGTGGCGGTGGCCCACGCTTCGGCGGTGGCGGCTTCAGGAGCCAGCACCGTGGCCGTGAGCAGATCGGTTTGGGCCGGTTGGCCCGTGCGCGGATTGATAAGATGATGCGCTACGGTGCCATTCTGCACCCAACTGCGATAATCAATTCCAGAGGTGGCCATTGCCCCACCGGCTAGCCAGAAGGTGGCCAAGTTCTCCGGCGCAATCACGCCCTCACCCCACGGAGGACTGAGGGCCACGGGCCAGCCGGGGCATTCGGTGGGGGCCGTGCCAGCAACCAGATCCCCGCCCGCATCTACCAGACCTGGACCCACTTGTTCCAACAGGGCTAACGCTTGCTGAGCGGTGTCGCCCTTGGCGATGCCGCCCAAATCGAGCTGCACCCCGGCGGGCAAACGCACTGCCTGACGCGTTTCATCCAGCTCAATGTTTGCCCAGCAGCCCAGCAGTGCTGGCTGTTCCAACCAACGGCCGTTACCCACGCCCACAATCTCGGCAAAGTCACGATCATAACCAGCCTGGGCCAGGGCATTGAGTAACGTGGGGTCGAAACGGCCGTTTGTTTGCCGAGCCATCTCTACCGCCAACACCACCTCGCGCCACAGCAGGTCAGAGACAGTCACCCATTGACCGCTGCGCGCGTTGAGCTGCATCAGCTCACTGTCGGGGCGAAAGCGGCTCAGGCATTGTTCGTTGGCCGCAAAGAGCGCTCGCACCTGTTCAAACGCAGCGGCCGTTTGGGGCACATTTTCGCTGTCTAGCCAGAGGGCAATCTGGCTGCCCATGGCGCGAAAATGGTACGACCGCCAGCTAGAGGGGTGTGATTGTTGCGTCATGGTTATCTACCTTTAGAACGTGCGCAATCAGCAAAGAGATTGGACCAATTTCGTTGCAGAGCCTACCCACTATTTGAGGCTAAAATTGGTCCAGAACCTACCTTGAAGAACGGGCGCGCACCACGGGCCGAATTTGAGGCTGCACCACCTGCGGAATCGCTTGCAGTTCCACCTGCGTGCCCCGGCTAGTAGGTGGCAGTGGCAGCGTGCTGCTGCTGCTTTCTGCGGGAACCACCACGGTGACGGCGGCATCGGTGGGTACGGCCGTTTCGGGAACGGCCGTATCCTGTGCCGCTAGCAAGCGCGTACCCGCCAGAGTTGCTACCAGGCTGCCTACTACCAATGCGGTCTTCAACATGCCTGTTTGTTGCCCTTTTCGGGCGGAATGATTAGTCGTCATCTTCGTAGCCCTCATGCGATTCGTGCGATTCATGCTCTTCGTGTTCGTACCGATCGTCATCGTCATAGTTGGCGCCACTGCTGCTGGCCGCGCTGTTACTGGTGTTAACCTGGTCTTGCAGGTTCACAATCGTGTTGTTGGCCTGGTCCAGCTGAGACTGGTAAGCGGCTTCACGTTCCTGCATCACCCGTACCGTTTGCTCCAGCTCAGAGCTGTAATCTTGCCACGCCTGCACCGCTTCTGCGGCAGCCGGGTCCGTTGTGTCTACCTGCGGCTGCTGGGGGATTTCTTGCTGAACGGCCGTATCGCTACTGCCACCCGAAGCCAACGCCCCCAAATTACCAAAGCCCAAGCCCAAAATGGTGATGAGCACCAATCCGGTCAACGTTCCTGCGGCTAAAATACCTTTTTTACGATTCATAATAAAACCTCCAAATAGATGTCTCAAAGATTGGACCAATTTAATTGCAGAGCGTACCAACGACTCCAAACCAAAATTGGTCCAATCTGCGTCAAGTAAGATGTTCACATCATAGAGGAAACCGAAGCAGGCTGGGTTAAACCCGACCTAAACAATGTTAAATTTGCCTTAAATCTTTTTGAGAGAGAGAAACAAAAACGGCCGCTTCCGAGGCGGAAACAATCCTTAACTTTTCACTGACCACTGCTTACCGATTACTGTTTACTGCTTACTGACTACCGCCTACTCTTCCCACCCTACACAAAACGCCGGATCGAACTCAGCAAAATATTGCGCACATTCCACAGTGGTAAGCACCAGCCGCAACTTGCGCTCCGCCTCAGCCAGTGTTGCCTCAATGGTAGGGTACGTTTGCCACAACCGCGCCGTCCCGTCGGCACTCGCTGTCACGATCCGCGTCCCGTCCGGACTGAACGCCGCCGACAAGACCCAATCGGTGTGCCCTTCTAGCACGGTGAGCAGCCCCCCTTCACCGTCCCACAGCCGCGCCGTCCCGTCGGCACTCGCTGTCACGATCCGCGTCTCGTCAGGGGTTGAACGCCGCCGACCAGACACTAGCGCTGTGACCTTCCAGCACGGTGAGCAGCCCCCCTTCACCGTCCCACAGCCGCGCCGTCCCGTCATCGCTGGCGGTGACGATCCGCGTCCGTCCGGATTGAACGCCGCCGACCTGACCCTAGCGCTGTGACCTTCTAGCACGGTGAGCAGCCTCCCTTCACCGTCCCACAGCCGCGCCGTCCCGTCGGCACTCGCTGTCACGATCCGCGTCCCGTCCGGACTGAACGCCGCCGACCAGACCCAATCGGTGTGCCCTTCTAGCACGGTGAGCAGCCCCCTTCACCGTCCCACAGCCGCGCCGTCCCGTCGGCACTCGCTGTCACGATCCGCGTCCCGTCAGGGTTGAACGCCGCCGACAAGACACTAGCGCTGTGACCTTCCAGCACGGTGAGCAGCCCCCCTTCACCGTCCCACAGCCGCGCCGTCCCGTCGGCACTCGCTGTCACGATCCGCGTCCCGTCAGGGGCTGAACGCCGCCGACAAGACCCTAGCGCCGTGACCTTCTAGCACGGTGAGCAGCCCCCTTCACCGTCCCACAGCCGCGCCGTCCCGTCAAGGCTGGCGGTGACGATCCGCGTCCCGTCCGGACTGAACGCCGCCGACAAGACCCTAGCGCTGTGGCCTTCCAGCACCGTGATCAGCCCCCTTCACCGTCCCACAGCCGCGCCGTCCCGTCGGCACTCGCTGTCACGATCCGCGTCCCGTCAGGGTTGAACGCCGCCGACAAGACACTAGCGCTGTGACCTTCCAGCACGGTGAGCAGCCTCCCTTCACCGTCCCACAGCCGCGCCGTCCCGTCGGCACTCGCTGTCACGATCCGCGTCCCGTCCGGACTGAACGCCGCCGACAAGACCCAATCGGTGTGACCTTCCAGCACGGTGAGCAGCCCCCCTTCACCGTTCCACAGCCGCGCCGTCCCGTCGGCACTCGCTGTCACGATCCGCGTCCCGTCCGGACTGAACGCCGCCGACAAGACCCTAGCGCTGTGACCTTCCAGCACGGTGAGCAGCCCCCCTTCACCGTCCCACAGCTGCGCCGTCCCGTCATCGCTGGTCGTGACAATCTGTGTCCCATCCGGACTGAACGCTGCCGACATGATCACACCGAAGTGCCCTTCCAGCACGCTCTTTGCACGTACTTGTGCTAGACCATTGAGCAACGCGCGGTGCGCTTCGTTAGCCACATCCCCATCAATATCATGCGTGACCCCAACTGCCTGGTAAGCCAGCACCAGCCCCCGGTTCACTTCGTTTGCGCCCAACCATTGGTTTGCTTCCGCAGCCAGGGCACGCGCCTCTGCCAGCCGTGCTTGTGCCTCAGAAGTTGCCACGGCATTAACACGGGCGGCTGCATTGGCCTCACTTGTAGACGCCGCAGCAACGGCAGTAGCCCCTGCAGCCCCACCTTTTGTCGCCTCAATACTAATATCGACTGCGGCCTGATTTTGCGTAATAGCAACAAAGATCAATGCGCTAATTAAAAGCAGGGCAACCACTATGCCAGTGCCAATTCGCAGGGCTTTGTCACCTTTTCGTTTCCGAAGGCTGGCGGCAATATACTGAATTTCCAGAGAGCTTAGATCATCCCTTCGCTTTCCCAACCATTCAGCAGACAAGGTCAGGGGCGCACCTTGCAGCAAATACCCTTTTTGTTCCTGGTTTTTCTGCCACAATGCAAGCTCATTGCGCAGGCGTTCCTGCCACATGCGGAATTCGCGGTCTTGTTCCATCCATTCTTGCAGCTGTCCCCAGTTCTGGATTAGCGCCTCATGAATCACTTCAACCGTTTCCGTTGTTTCAGCGTTCTCGTTATCCCGCCCGGTTACCAGTAGCCGCGCATCTGCCGCCGCCAGCCGCTGCGCCAGCGCCCAGCCTATTTCGCCAAGGTCCGCCTTGCGCGCCACGCGCCGCGTATCTTCCGCACCCGTTCCCGGCTGCACCAGCTGCACCATCACCCGCTGAATAATCCGCGCCCGTTCCGGGTCCTCTTTTGTCAGCCGGGCCAACGTCTCGTCGGCGTGCTGGGCCAGCGCCCCACGCACGCCCCCAATCGCTTCGTAAGCCGCGTGGCTCATTTCGCCATCACGTTGCCGCTCCCACAGCAGCGTCAGGGCAAACTCCAGCAGCGGCAGGTTGCCCGCATGCTCCCCCACATCTTCTAAAATGCGCCCCACAAGCCCCTCGGCAAAGGTCACGTTCTGGTTTTTAGCAGGCTGCTCAATTGCCAGCCGCAGTTCCTCGTCGGCCATCAGGCCAATCTTCACGTCGTTGTCTTGCAGCGCCGCCACCATCGGCGGGTAGGCCAAGGCCTGCCCCATAAAATCGGCCCGCATCGTCAGCAGCAGCGTGGCAAAGGGGTGCGCCGCCGTACCAAACCCAGGGGCCAGCAGCACGTCCAAAAAGTCACGCCGCGCCTCGGCTTCCACCTGTGTATACAGCTCTTCAAACTGGTCTACAATAAGAAGAATTTGCGCCTCTGGGTTCGCCTCCCGCATCTGCACCAAATAATCGGCCAGAGGCACCCGTTCAGCCTTATCCGCCCCACCCAGATACTTTTTCAGCTTCCGGGCGCGATGTTTAATATCTTCTGGGTCTAAGTCCGGGTTCAAAACAGGCAACAAGGCGCTGCCCAACCCCAGAAACGGATCACTGCCTGGGCGAAAGTGAATGATCTGCCATGCACCTTCACGGCGCAGCACCGGCACCAACCCGGCATACACCACTGAAGACTTGCCACTGCCCGACGGCCCCACCACCGCCACTAGCGATTGGTTGGCCATTGCCCCCACCAGCTTCTGCGTAAACGCATCCCGCCCAAAAAAGTTAGCGGCATCTGCCTCATGGAAAGCGTGCAGCCCTTTGTACGGGCATTCAGCACCCACCGCTGGCCCTTCACGCCAGACCACGTGGGGGCGTAGCGCTTCCACCCGTGCCAACAGCGCCTCAATCTGTCTGGTACGTTCCAGCAGCAGCAGCAATTCCCGTGCCTTTGCCGAAACACCTTCTCCGCCAAGATCATCAAAGCGCACGCCTAGATCAAAACAAAGCGTGCGCAATTCTTCCTGGTTAAATGAATCAACCAATAATTTATGAATATGGCTTAATTTCGCCGGCAAGCTATCTGGCTGAACGGTCATGTCACTACTGGCCTATTTTAGAGTTGGATCGGACGCCGACAGTTTAGCACAAATTTTGCGCTCAACACAAACTGATGGTTGCGTGAGATGTTTTCTGCAAAAACATATAAAACCAAAGTGCGGTTACCGCGTCACGAGTGGTAACAAGGTAATGGCATACGGGGCTTCCCAGGCGCCAAAATCACATAAACCTGTGGAAATATCCGGACGGCCGTTCCCCACCTGATCAATCAGATTGGGCGAGCCATGACTGTACAACGAATTGGTGCCCGTCACGATAAAGGTGCAATTGGCGATGGGTATCTGGTTGAGCGCCGGGCTAACCAGCGACAACGGATGGTAAGGCGGCACTCCAGTTAAGCTGCCCAACTGGGGGTCAATGCCCACCCTGTCTTCGTTTACACCATGGGTAATGGTAGTGGTGCCCGTAATAACGCCGACCATGTTAAATCCTTCAGAAACCAGGGTCCCCGTGTCGTAAATATCGGGGCTTATGGGCAGATCGGCTGGAACTCCCGGCGACAAAATATCCACATTGCCGTAAACGATTGACGCCTTCATGTGCAGGTCGCCATTGTTACGAATTCCGCCACCAAAGCCCCCAAACTGGGCATCCAAATCGGCCGTATTGTTGAAGATGGTCACGTTGGTTAAATACATCTGGCCATAATTACGCACGCCGCCGCCGCTGCCGTTGGTGCGGTTGCCGCTGATGGTGCTGTTGGCGATGTTCATAATCGCACCCGAGAAAAAGTTGCCCACGCCCCCTGAATGCCCATCTGATTCATTATCGATAATGGCGCTGTTCAGAATATTCACTACACCACCAATGTTGGAAAGCCCGCCACCTGAAGACGTACCAGAGATGATCTGCGCTGAATTGCCAACGATGACGCTGCCGCTCACATTAACCGCGCCCCAATCGTTGTATATACCGCCGCCACTGCCAAAGGTAGAGGAGTTATCTTCAATGGTGCTGTTGATGATGTTGAGGACGCCGAGCTGGGTACCCACCCCGCTGCCGCTAAAAATGCCGCCACCGTTGGTAATTTCCGTGCCGGTTAAACGGCCGTCTGACACCAAACTATCTTGCACGGTCAACGTATCATCAAAATTGCGAATATTGCCCCCATTGCTGGCCTGGGGCGGACGGCCGTTTTGCACCGTCAGGCTAGCCAGAGTCACACTGATGGCAGCGCCTTGGCCGGGGTCCACATCAAAAACACGATCCAGCAGATTGGCATCCAGAATGGTGCTGCCCGCGCCAGCCCCCTCAATCGTCATCGACACCAGCAGGTCAAAATCACCACCTGCGTTGGCATCTTCATCGGGGCTGCCCAACGTTAAAAAATAGGTACCCGCTGGCACAGAGATGAGGTAGTCGCCCGTGCCAGAAATGGTACAGCCGCTGACCGCGCTGCCGGTATTGGCCGTCTGGATCGCTTCGCGCAGCGAGCAGTCGCCGTCACCGTTCAGCTCATCCGCTGTGGTATTGACGGTGATGGTGGCCAGAACGGCCGTTGGCGCCGCCCGCAATTGTTGCAGCAGGAGGAAAAACAGGAGAAAGGGGAGAATAAGTACGGCCGTTCCGCGCAGCATCCGGCCAACTGGCAAAGAGAAAGAAACATTGTTCATGGCAAGCCTATCCTTTTATTGAATGGACAACAATAAATGATGGCTCCCAGAAAAACGGCCCGCCCACTTTCAGGCAGACACGCAAAACACATTACGCACTTATCCGAATATTAGCCACAGAGTTCACAGAGGTTTTTGAGATTAGTCCAAACTCTCTATCTCCTCTTTTTTCTCTGTGGCTTTTTCAGATAGATTCTAAGAAAGTACGCGCAGCGGAATCCCCGCCACCTCTGGTACTGGCTTCTGGCGTGGTTTGTGGTGTGGGCGCGTCGGCACCGGCGGGCATTCCCACGCGGTATCCTCCGTTTCCCGGCGCAAATCCCGCAGCTTAGGCAAAATGCCGCAGGCAAAACATTGATGACGGCAGTCGATCCGCGTCTCCTGCTCTTTGCTCATCAAATAATCCTGCGTCATAAACTTCTTCGTCACGGCAATGTCAATATGCTCCCACGGGAAAATCTCGTCGATGGTGCGCTTGCGGTGCGTGTAAAAACGCGGGTCCAGCCCCACTTCCGCCAACGCCTCGTTCCACGCCTCCTCCAGATGGTGTTCATGCCACGCATCAAACTTAGCCCCCTTGCGCCAGGCTAGCTCGATCACCTCACCCATGCGGCGGTCGCCCCGACTCAGCCAGCCCTCAAACAACGACTCTTTTGGCTCGTTCCAGCGCAGCTTCAGGCCCGACCCGCGCATTTCGTTGCGCAGCAAGTCGATCTTGGCGTACACATTCTCCACTTCGTCCATCGGCTCCCACTGGAACGGCGTCTGCGGCTTGGGGATGAAGGTGCTGACCCCCACATTGACGCTGGCTTTGTTGTTGTGGAACTTACGCCCCTCAGCCAACACCTGCCGCGCCAGATCGGCAATCGCCTGCACATCTTCCATCGTTTCCATCGGATGACCAATCATGAAGTACAGCTTGATGCTGCGCCAATCCCGCCGGTAAATTTCGCGGGCCGTTTCCAGCAGCTCCTCATGCGTCACGTACTTGTTGATGATGTTGCGCATCTTTTCGGTCGCAGCTTCCGGGGCCAGCGTAAACCCGCCGCGACGCGCGTCGCCCAGGTTGTCCATCAGCTGCGTCGAAACAGACTCGATACGCAGCGACGGCAGCGAAATGTTCAGCCCCAGATGGCCAAAGCGCTGACCAATTTTTTCTGTGAGTTCCAGCACGTTTGTGTAATCGCTGGACGAAAGCGACAGCAAGGCAATTTCTTCGTAGCCAGTGCTTTCCAGGATTTGCTCCATCGCTGTGAGCACTTCTTCCACCGGACGCTCTCGCACCGGGCGGGTCACCATGCCCGCGTGGCAGAAGCGACAGCCGCGCGTGCAGCCCCGCATAATCTCGATAGGCGCCCGATTGTGCACCAGCTCCACAAACGGAATGATGAAATCCGTCACGGGCGGCGGCATCACCGGCACGATGGTTTTGAGCACTTTAGCGGGCGCTTCCGGCATGTTGGGCGTAATGGCTTTGACCGTGCCGTTGTCGTGGTAAGTCACGTCGTAAAAGCGGGGCACGTAGCAGCCCTCAATTTGAGCGATGTAGCGCAGCTGCGTCTCGCGGTCCAGGTGGGCCGCCGCGCGCATCACGCCGATGATCTTCAAAATCGCCTCTTCGCCTTCGCCAATGACAAACACATCAATGAAGGGCGACATCGGTTCCGGGTTGTAGCAGGCATGACCGCCAGCAATCACCAGCGGGTAGCTGGCGTCGCGATCTTCGGCGCGCACCGGCATTCCTGCCAGGTTGATGAGATTCAGCGCATTGGTGTACAGCTGCTCGTACGGCAAGCTGAGCGCTAGCATATCAAATTCACGAATGGGGTGTTTGGTTTCCAGCGAAAAGAGTGGAATCTCGCGCTCGCGCATCACCGCTTCCATGTCCTCCCAAGGGGAGTAGACGCGCTCGGCCAGCAAATTGCGGTGCTTGTTGATGATGTCGTACATGATCATCAAGCCCAGATTGGACATGCCCAAATCGTAAATATCGGGGAAGGCCAGAGCAACTTTGAACTCGATCTCGTCCCAATCTTTTACAACCTGATTGTATTCGCCGCCGGTGTACCGCCCCGGCTTGGTAACGCGCGGCAGGATGCGTTCCAGAATGTTTTCTATTTCTTTTGGTGTTTTCATGTTTTTATCAGACAGTCTGTGTTTATTTCCACAAAAGTTCCGTTTAATCTGTGGGCGATTATAACAGTTTATGCAGAGAGGTGGGGAATACGGCCGTATCCCTCTCATTTTCCGCCCAAAATCCCCTAAACAACTAACAGATACTGCCTGTAACTAAGATTATTTACTCATTGTATGGTCGGGCGAAAGTACTTATGGTATACGGTGAGGAATGATGAGCCGAACCTTGCTTCAGGCCCATCTCGTAGTGACAAATGATCAAAACCGCAGTGACCGAAATTGACATACTCTTGGCAGAAGCATGGGCCCTCAACGTAGACGATCCGGTTCAATGTCGCCAAATGAGCCTCCAGGCAAAAACATTCTGCGAAGCCAGCGGTTATGTGTCCGGTTTACTGACAGCCTTGCGCAACTTGTGCGAACTCCACATTCGCTTTCATGAGTACGAAGCGGCGCTTATTCTGCTAAACCAGGCGCTCACTTTTTTGGAAACACCGGAATACAGTCTCCATCCAGCGACGTTTCAGCTTTATTTGCAGGCCAGTGCCGTTCACAACCGGCTGGGCAACACGCCCCAGGCCTTAACCTATTGCTACCAGGCTGAGGGCATTGCCCTCAAAGAAAATGATGCAACCCGACAAGCCCTGGTTTACAAAACGCTGGGCAACACCCATGTCACTTCCGGCGAGTACCGCAAGGCGCTCATCAACTATGAAAAATCGCTGGCTTTGTTCTTTGAGCTGAATGACACGCTTGGCCAAATCACCGTGCTTAACAATATGTGTCACACGTTCCATTTAAGTGACCATTTAGACGAGTCATTGCGTACGGGGTTAGAGGGATTGGATCTGTATGAAACACATTATCAAACAGAAGCCGTTCCAAAACGCGTGTATGCTTACAACCTCAACAATGTAGGTATTGCTTACCTGAAACAAGGTGATTTTGAAACGGCCGTTTCTTACTTTGAAAAAGCAACGGACATGTTTCGCCAGGAAAGCGATCTCTACGGCGAAATTTATTCGCTGCGCGGGCTGGCTCAAGTCAAGATGCACCGCCAGCAATACGAAGAAGCCTTCACCCAATTTAATCAGGCGTTGGCTTTGGCCCAACAAAGCGAAATTGCCGTCGAGTTGGTACAGTGCCATCTGGCTCTGGCCAACGCGTACAAAGAAATCAACGATTTCCAACAGGCGCTTTTCCATTTCGAAAAATACCACGAGTCTGAGAAAAACATTCTTAACGACGAAACAGAAAGGCGAATGCGCGATCTGGAATCGACGCGCCAGATCCAACAAGCGCGCCAGGAGACGGAGCTTTACCAGCTAAAAAACGATGCCCTGCAAAAAGAAATCAAGAAACGCCGGGAGGCCGAGGCCATTGCGGAAGCTGCCTCAAAAACAAAGTCTGAATTTCTGGCAAATATGAGCCATGAAATTCGCACGCCGCTGAACGGCATCATTGGCGTGATCGAGTTGATGCAAAACACCCCGCTGAACGCCCAACAACAGGAGCTGATCCACATTATCCAGAAAAGCGGCGACAATTTATTGCGGATCGTCAATGACGTTCTGGATTTCTCCAAAATTGAAGCAGGCAAGCTGGAACTGGAACACCTTCCTTTTTCGGTGCGACAGGCGGTGGAAACGGCCGTTGACCTACTCACTCCCCAAGCTGTCGGGAAAAAGCTGGACATTGGCTACATCATGGAACCGGATGTACCAGAATGGATCGTGGGGGACAGCCTACGGTTCCAACAAATTTTGATTAACTTATTGGGCAACGGCCTTAAATTTACCGACCGGGGCAGCATCTACGTTCAGGTAGCCAGCCGCCCGGTAGGCAACAAGGTTGAAATTCACACCGTCGTGCAGGATACGGGAATTGGCATCAACATTATTGAGCAGCATCGTCTGTTTCAATCGTTTAGCCAGGTCGATTCCTCGGTTACCCGCAAATATGGCGGCACTGGTCTGGGTCTGGCCATCAGCAAGCTGTTGGCAGAATTAATGGGCGGCCGTATGTGGGTGAAAAGCAAGCCAGAGTTAGGCTCGGCGTTTCATTTTACGATTAAGGCCCCGATTGCTCCGCAAACCAGCGCCTTGTCTGAAAACGACAATGGTCTGGCTAACAAAAAAGTCTTGCTGCTAATGCCAGAAGGCAACGGCCGTCTCGCTATCGAAAAACAGCTCCTCTCCCTGAAAATGTCACCATACGTCGCTCCTGATGTGAAACAGGCCGTGGCCCTTTTCAGAGAAAACGATTTTGTCGCTATTATGCTTGAGCCGCAGCCGGATACGCTGCCAGATCAGCTGCAAAACGCCTTGGGGCCAACCTGTCCGCCGCTGTTAATCGTCACCCGCCAGCCGGAAAACGAGGCAGCATCCACCCCTGTTGTCGATTTCCTACCCAAACCGCTTAAGCTTGATACCTTGCGCCAAAAGCTACAAGAACTGGCAAACTACCAGCCTTCAGCCACCGCACCGACCAATCACAACATTGTGCCGCTTTTAGCCCAGCAATATCCGCTCTCCATTTTGATTGCCGAAGATAACCGGGTAAACCAAAAAGTTGCCAGAAAGATTTTGAGCCGCCTGGGATATGAGGCAGAGCTGGTAGAAAATGGAGCTGAGGCCGTCAAGCGGCTGGCGGAACGGCCGTATGACGTCATCTTTATGGACATCCAAATGCCCGAGATGGACGGGATAACGGCCACTCAGGAAATCTTCAAACTGTATGCGGGTCGCACACGGCCGTATATCTTTGCCATGACCGCCTACGCCATGAAGGGAGATCGGGAAAAGCTGCTGCAAGCCGGCATGGATGATTACATCAGCAAGCCCGTTCGCCTGGAAAGTTTAACCGCCGCCCTGAAAAACTACATCTACCAGAAAAAATCGTAGACCAATCGTCGAAATTCCTCCCCATTTTGCCCCTACAGCGTCAAGTTACAGTACACAAATAGCATTACACTACGCTCATTGTTTGGACGGAAGCCAAACAATAAAAATCCCTTCCAGATTGGCAATGAATCCACTTTATAGCAAGTAAAACGGCGCGCCACAGGTGCGCCCCTTTGCGGTTTCAGTGGTACGAATAAAGGATCGTTCTGCATGAGTGATTTGTCTGTTTCAACGTATGAACCTGGCGGGCGCTGGCGGTTTAACTGGGTACTACCAGCACTGTTCCAACCGCGCCGCGCCTTTACCCAAATTGTGGAGATGGATACGGCCGTTTGGCACACCCCTATCCTCATCCTCGTCCTTACCGGGCTGGTGCGCACCCTGGTGCAAGGTGGCCTCAAAGCCGCTGCCGCCGCCAGCGGGCAAATTAGCCTGCCGCCGGGCTGGGAATATTACACGCCAGAACAGCAAGCCCAATTCCAACAAGCGATGACCGCCACCAGCGGCCCCGTTTTCACCTACGTATTACCCGCTGTTGTCGCCATTTTGGGCGTTTACCTGGGCTGGCTTGTGCTCGGTTGGCTGCTGCATTTGGGTCTCACCTTGCTGGGCGGGCGGCTGAGCAGCCAACAGGTGCTCAACGTCACGGCCTGGTCGCTGCTGCCCTTTGCCCTGCGCGACGTCGTGCGCACCGTGGCCATGTGGAACAACGGCCAGGAACTCACCAACCTGGGACTATCTGGCTTTGCTCCGGTAGGTGAAGGCACCGCTTTTCTCTATTTGGCGGCGCTGCTCGCCTTTGTGGACATTTACCTGCTGTGGCACTGGCTGCTCCTGGGCAAAGGTCTGGCGCGGGGAGCCAATCTGGGTAAAGCCAAAACGTGGACGGCCGTTCTCATCACCGTGCTCGTGCTCTTCCTGCTGCGCGGCGTCCCGGCCCTCATCTCCGCCCAATTTAGCGATCTGACGGTGATACGGCCGTTCTTCTAGTCAGTAATCGGTCATCTGTTATCCGTAATCGGTTTTTCCGATTACCGACCACCGATTACCGTTCACCGACCACCGATTACCGAAATGACATTCATCACCATCACCAACCTGCGCAAAACGTACCAGATGGGGCGCGAAAAAGTGCACGCCCTGGACGGCGTCAGCCTAAGCGTCGAGCCCAACACCTTTTGGGCCGTCATGGGGCCGTCCGGGTCGGGCAAAAGCACGCTGCTTTACCTGCTCGGCGGGCTGGATCGGCCCAGCGGTGGCGAGATTCGTGTGGGCGACAAATCCATCAGCACGCTGGATGAAAATGGGCTGGCCAGCTACCGCCAGCAAACGATTGGCTTCATCTTTCAATCGTTCAACCTCATCCCCAGCCTGAGCGCTCTGGACAACGTCGCTTTTCCCATGCGCTTTGCCCGCGTGCCGCGCCAGCAACGTTACGTCCGCGCCTTTGAACTTTTGCAGCGCGTCGGCCTGGCCGACCGGGTGCACCACAAGCCCACCGAGCTTTCTGGTGGGCAGCAGCAGCGTGTGGCCGTCGCCCGCGCCCTGGTCAACAACCCGCAGCTCATCCTGGCTGATGAGCCGACGGGCAACCTGGACACCACCAGCGGCAGCAGCATCATGCAGCTGCTGGCCGATTTACACCAAAACGGCCGTACCGTCCTCGTCGTCACCCACGACCCGCGCATGACGGCGTATGCCACGAACACCGTGCACATGCTAGACGGCCGTATCGTCACCGACGCCGAATATGAGGCGGCAACTACCATTCATTAAAAGGCAGAGAGTGATAAGTGATAAGTAAAAAGTAAAAAGTGGGTACGCCTTTCAAACTTTTCACTTTTTACTTATCACTTTTTACTCAAAAACAGGCAACCGAATGAAACAATCTCTAACACAAAAAATAATCCTTCTTTTCTTTTTGCTGCTGTTTGTGGGCGGGTCGCTGGTGAGCGGGCTGCGCCCGATTCCAGCAAAGGCCCAAACCGACACGCCCACCCCGTCGGCCACGCCGTCTATTGTGGTAACGGCCGTACAGCCCAACAACGTCAGCAATCTGGTAGACACCGAACTGGTGGTTACCGGCAGCGGCTTTGTCGATGGTGCCGTGGTCGTCTTGTCTGGCCTGGGCGGGCTAAACACCACCTTTGTCAGCAGCAGCCTGCTGCGAGCGAACCTGCCCGTGGGCACCGCGCCGGGCGGCTACAGCCTCACGGTCATCAACCCCGACGCCGCCTCAGCTACGCTGGGCAACGCCCTCACCGTAACTGCCCCGGCTGGCCCGACCAGCACACCTGCACCTACGAATACCCCCGCCCCGACCGCTTTTGTACGGCCGTTGCTCGTCGTCAACAGCTACGGGGCCAGTTCCGCCGAAATCACCCCTGGGGAAAATCTGGCCTTCGAGATGACCATCGCCAATGCCGGGCAAAGTCGGGCTACTAACGTTGTGGCCACCTTTGTGGCTGGCAACTTTACCGCGCGAGACACTGGCGGTGTGCAAGCGCTGGGCACCATCGACCCCAGCGGCACAGTGCGCTTCTGGCAACCCCTGGCCGCCAGCCGCGATCTGACCGGGCAAAGCATCGCCACGCTGGAAGTCAAGGTAGACTACACAGACTTCAACGGCACCCCCTACAGCGAAACGTTCGCCCTCACCTTCCCCATCAAACGCGCCGCAACGGGCGGTGTGGCGGCCACGGCCACGCCAACCGCAACACCGACGGCCACTGCTACCAGCGGCCCCGTTTTGCGGCCCCAACTGTTGGTGACCAGCTACGAAATTGACCAGGATCAGCTCCAGCCGGGCATGGGCTTCAACCTTAGCCTGACGGTGCAAAACCAGGGCAATAGCGAAGCGCGCCGCGTCACGATGATTTTGGGCGGCGGCAGCACCTCTGGCGGCACGGTGGACGGCACCCCCGTCCCCGGCGGCGGACTGGATGGCGCAGGCGGTGATTTTGGCAAGTTTGCTCCGGTCGGTGCGTCCAACGTGCAAACGCTGGGCAATCTGGGCGAAACGGACAGCCTGCAAACCAGCATGGCCCTCATCGTCAATGCGGCCACGGAGCCAGGCGCGTACCCCGTAAAAGTGTCGTTTGTTTACACCGACGAGCGCAACAACAGCTACGAAGATGATCAGGTGATTACGCTGCTGGTTTACAAACGGCCGTCTGTAGACATGAACTTCTACACCCCCGTGTTTGACTTTTTTGTGGGGCAGCCGGGCAGTTTGCCGCTGCAATTGGTGAACAGTGGCAAGAGTACGGCCGTTTTTGGCAATTTCAGCGTCACCGCCGAAGGGGCTACGTTTGAGAACAACAGCTTTTTTGTGGGCACGCTGGACCCCGGCGGCTTTTTCCCGCTAGATGCCATCATCTACCCGGAAATGGCTGGCCCGCTAGACCTGCTGCTCAGCGTCAACTACACCGACGACTTTAACCAGCCGCAGGTGCTCACCCAAACGCTGACTATCAACGTGGTCGAGGCATTCTTCCCGGAAGAGCCATTCGAGCCGTTCCCGGAAGAACCGCTGCCAGAGTTGTCGTGGAGCCGGAAACATTCGGCCAAAAGGTGTGGCGCTTCGTCTTGGGGTTGCTGGGCCTCAGCAGCGGTGTACCCCAGCCCGCCCAAACCGACTTTGGCATCCCCGGCGATTTCCCGGTGGACGGGCCAGTCGATGCACCGGTCTTCGGACCGTAAAAGGGAGATTTAGAGATTGGAGACTGGAGATTAAAAGCAAACCAATCTCTAATCTCCAATCTCAAATCTCCAAAACCAAAGGTTTTTATGGGCATTCTCGATTTGCTTTCACTCGTGTGGGAAAATCTAACTCGGCGCAAGGGGCGCGTGGCGTTAACGGCCGTTGGCGTCATCATCGGTACGGCGGCGGTGGTGCTGCTGGTGTCGTTGGGGAACGGTTTGCAGCAAAATGCGGCCAGCCAGCTAGGCGGCATCGGCGACCTGACCAAAATCCAGGTGTGGCCCAACTGGGGCGAGCCCAACCCGGAAACGGGCGAACCAGGCACCACCACGGTCATCACCGATCAGACCATTGCCGATATTCAAGCGGTGCCGGGGGTAACGGCCGTTATCGCCCAAGAATATTTTCAGGGCTGGGGCTTCATCTCTGTGGACCGGCTGGAAGGCGGTGGGCAATTGGTGGGCATTGGCACCGATGATTTGAGCAACCTGGGCGTGAAGGCCCAGGCGGGCACACTGCAATTAGAGCGCGGCACGATGATTATTGGATCGGCCGTACCGCAAAATTTGTACAATCCGCGCCCGCGCCCCGGCGAATCGCTCGAACCACCTGCGGCTGAAGATCTGCTGGACAAGCAGGTTTCGCTGGTACTGGTAAAGTGGAACAATGACGGCACCGAAACGCGCAAAACGGTGCGCGTGCGCATTGCCGGCGTCATCGCCGAAGCCCGCGACGAGCCAGACTGGTCGATGTACATTTCCCTGCCAGAGATGGCAGGTTACAACACCTGGGTGCAGGGCAAACCGATCAATCGGGACGAAGTAGGCTATCCTGGCCTGGTAGTCCGCGCCGCCTCCATTGAGAATGTAATCGACATTACCGACCAGATTGTGGCCCTGGGCTACCAGGCGTATTCGCCGCAGTCATTTGTCCAAGGCATCAGCGGCTTTTACACCATTTTGCAAATCATTTTTGGCGGCGTGGGGGCAATTGCCCTGCTGGTGGCGGCCATCGGTATTGCCAACACCATGGCGATGGCCATTTTGGAGCGCACCCGCGAAATTGGCCTGATGAAGGCAGTCGGAGCCACCAACCGGCATGTGCTGGCTGTCTTCCTCGGCGAATCAGCCGGGATTGGCTTTTTGGGCGGTTTAGGTGGCGTGCTGCTGGGCTGGGGCTTAGGCCAGGTGGTGAATGTGCTGGCGCTGGCTTACCTGGCCGGGCAGTCGGTGGAAACCGGCGCGCCACCGCCTAGTGTCGCCGTTGCGACGCCCACCTGGTTGCCCATTTTTGCGCTCATTTTTGCCACGATTGTGGGGCTCATTTCTGGCTTGTATCCGGCGTTGGGGGCGGCTACGCTGTCACCGATTAAGGCACTCAAATACGAGTAAGTAGTAATTGAGTAATTAAGTAATTGAGTGAATTACTTAATTACCAATTACCTCCTCTTAGCTCCACTTCACCCCAATGTCCATCACAATATCAGCGGCCTTATCACCCTGGTCGGCGGCGTTGGAAAGGTGGCGCAAGATTTCGCGGCTTTTCAGCATGTGCATGATATGCTCGGTATCTTCTGGCCCGCGAAACAGCTGCGCCAAACTTTGCCGATAAGCATGTTCCACTTGATTTTCCAGCTTTTTAACGCGGCGGGCGTGTTCATTGGCCACACGGGGATGATCCAGCAGGCGTGCCATGGTTAGATGCAGCTCTTTGGCCATTTCCAGCAGCAAATCGGCAATTTCGGAAACGGCCGTAAACGGGTCCAGCTCAAAAATCTCCATTTCCTCAATTGTGTCGTAGACGTAATCAATGAAATTATCCAGCGCGCGGGAGAGCGCAAAAATATCTTCACGATCCAGCGGCGTCACAAAACTGTCTTCTAGTTCATGCACCAAAATGCGATGCAATTCGTCGGCATCTTTTTCTACCTGGCGCGCCTGGACCGTGCGCTTGACGTTGGGCTTTTTCAGGTAAGCTTGCAGCGATTCCACGCTGACGATTGTGTACTCCCCCTGCTGAATGAGCAGCTGCAAAAAGTTACTTTGTTTCGGTTTGATGAATCGTTTGAGCCATTCCATGATTTGCACCTCACAAAACTGCGTTCAGGGGGAAATAAAACAGCGCCGCCAGCAGACCAGACACGGGAATGGTGAGCACCCAGGCAATCAGCATCTCATAGCCCACCTGCCAGCGCACCTTGGTAAACCGCTGCGCAGAACCTGCGCCCATGATGCTGGAGCTCATCACCTGCGTGGTACTGACGGGGCCGCCCAACAAGGCGGCACCTAAAATAATGGAAGCGCCAGAAATTTGGGAAACAAAGCCATCCACGGGCCGAATTTTGTAAATGCGTCCCCCCAAGGTACGAATGAGCCGCCAGCCACCTAAAGCCGTCCCCAAGGCAATTGCGCCAGCACTCAGGGCAATCACCCACACGGGCACGGCAAATTCGGCAATCATGCCCTCCACGACCAGCCCCAGGGTGATGATACCCATCGTTTTTTGCGCATCATTGGCCCCGTGGCTGAGGGCCAGGCCAACGGCCGTAATCACCTGTGCCTGCTTAAAAAAGATATTGATCCGAGGGGTGGCCCCACGCACCAAAAACAGCGTCAGCTTCATGAGCAAATAGCCCACCAGGATACCCAACACTGGCGATAAAAAGAGGGCCACCAGCACCGTGGTTAAGCCGCTTGTCTGAATGGCGCTAAAGCCTGATGCTACGATCACCGCACCTACCACCCCCCCCACCAGCGCATGCGATGAACTGGCCGGAATGCCCAAATACCAGGTCACCACATTCCAGATGACAGCCGCCAGCATGGCGGCAATCACCACCGGCATGGTCACATGAACCGGTTCAGCAATGCCCTTGCCAATGGTCTCAGCGACAGCGACGCCAAACAAAAACGGCCCTACAAAATGGGCCGTAGCGGCCAGCCAGAGCACTTTTTGCGGGGCCATGGCGCGCGAAGCAATCGGCGTCGCCACGATATTGGCGCTATCGTGAAATCCATTGAGAAAATCAAAAATAAGGGCCGTGATCAATAGTAGGATTAAAGAAAAACTCATGGACACCTTGAAGCCAGCGAGGCAGAATTGTTAACAATTTGTTAACAGTATAAAAGGTTCCCAAAATTGTGCAAAAACAGTTGGGGAAAATAGAAGGGAAATTAGTCCCTTGCATGCAGGCAAGGTTCATCAAAATTTTGCAGTTCGGGGACGGCGCTCGAAATTCCCTTTGGCTTCTAATCGGGGGATTCTGTCATGTGCAGCAGGTTTTCGTTGGGGTGTTGGCAGAGGTCAAGAACCGTTTGGGCAATTTGTGCCGGTGGGGACGGCCGTTCCTCATCCGGCAGCAGTGTGTGGACGCGAATGCCATACTGCGCATACTCGCGAGCACATTCGCGGGAAAAGCCCACCACGCCCGCCTTGCTGGCACAGTACGCCGCCCGACTTTCCAGCGGCAGATGAAGCCCCGCGCGGGAAGCAATGTTGATGATGACCCCGCCCCGCTCTTGATTCTCGTCGGCCATGACGCGGCCACAGAGCTGGCTCATAAAAAAAGTGCCCTTCAAATTGACTTCCAGGCAGCGGTTCCACTCCCACTCATCCAGCTTGATAATGGTAGAGCTGGGCATGATAGCAGCGTTATTCACCAAAATGTCCAGTTGGCCCCACTCGGCCCGCGTGGTTTCGATGAGGTGCACACACTGGAACTTGTTGGCCACATCGGCGGCGACGGCGATAGCTTCACCACCAGCATTGCGAATGGCAACGGCCGTTCGCTCCGCCCGATCCGGATTAATGTCATTCACCGCCACCCGCACACCGTCTGCCGCCAGCGTCTGCGCGATTACTGCGCCTAGCCCTTGTCCGGCGCCTGTCACAATTGCCACTTTCTGCATCTGCTCTTCCTTGTCCATGTCCATCAAAATCGTCCCGATCGATGCCCTACTGCTGGAGATCGAGTTCAAAAATATTGTAAATTTCGGAATTTTGGGTGGGGTCCACGCCAAAATTAAGCACGTGCGGCCTTGCCGCCGCCACCTTCAAGCGTAAAAAGAGTGGCAGCACAGGCAGCTGTTCTGAAAACAGGCGCTGCGCCTCTGCATGCCCATCCTGATAGGTTGTCGTGCCCGGCAAACTGGCAATGCCCATCAGGCAGGCAGCGTCATAGGCCGCATCGGCGAAGCCCGTGTTATTCTGGCCCGCCCAATCATTTTCGGCCGTGGGAATCTCGCTGGATAAATAAAAATCGCACGGGGGCTGCACCCCTGTACCCCAGGCAAATTCCACCAAGTCAAACTTGCGACCAAAAATCAGCCCTTCCGGCCCAGAAGCGTACAGCTCGCTGGAAAGCATATAATCTAGCTGCACATCAATGCCACATTCCAGCAAATTTTCCTTGAAGATTTGCGTCAGCTGTTTGCGCATGTCAATTTCCATCGTGGTGCTCAGCGTCGGCGCAAACGGAGCGCCCGTTGCCGGATCTTCTCGGATGCCATCACCATCGCTGTCCAGATAGCCGACTTCATCTAGCAAGGCATTGGCGGCCTCTACGTCATAAGGCCACACGGTCAAGCCGGCTGTGTACAGGGGATGCACGCTGGGAATGTAGCTGTGCACCACCTCGGAACGGCCGAATAAAATATCGTCCACCATGCGCTGGCGGTCTGTACACATGGCAATCGCCTGACGAACCCGCACGTCTTCGTACCAATCCGGTCGGCGCACCCCATTATCAGGATTGATGCCAAAATCAATGTGTTCCCAAACGGTGCCGGTTTGAAAATAAGGCACAAGCAGGCCATTGCTTTCTGCTTCCAACAGGAAAGGCGAATGGTCTGTGCCCAGCGCATCCTGCGTGGCAATGTCACAATCGCCAGCCAACAGCTGCGAAATCAGGCTGTTGGTGTCGGGGATAAACTTGAAGGTGACGCTGTCCAGGTAAGGCAATCCTTCCTGGTAATAAAACTCATTGGGCGTCAGGTAGATATGATCCCCTTCGACCCATTCCTGAATGGCAAACGGGCCATCTCCCACCGGCAGACGGCTGGATTCTTCGGCTTCCAAAAGCTGAACGGCCGTATACTTACCCCAAATATGCTCCGGCAGTGGCTGCCAGAAGTTGGTGAAATAAGTCGAATCGTAAAATCCGGGAATACCAATCCAACGGGTGCTAAGTTCACCCGTCGCCTCGTAGCTCGCCGTGCGGCTTACCGTGAATTTGGTTTGCGGCGTGGCTGGATCAGCCACCAGATTGAAGCTGTAGACAGAATCTTGGGCGGTAACCGGCTTGCCATCGTTCCAGGTGCGCGCCTTCAGCGTAAAGTCCACGATGAGCTGCTCCATGACAACTGGCGCGCCGTCAAAAACCACCTCTTCACCGTCACTGTTGGTCAGCACAATGCCCGTTTCCACAATTACCAGATTCCCATCCGCAGCAACAACAATATCGCCCGCGTTAACCTCAACGTGAGACAGTCGGGCATCGCCATCGGCTAGGCTGGGAATTTTTTCAATGCCCTGGGCCTGATAATCAAAAGAGAGGGTTGTGATGTTGTTCTCAAAAATGGCGTGCTGCACAGCGCTGGCGGCCAACATGGACCCGCCATAGGGGTACAGCGTATCGGGCTCCTGCCCCATGCATATAGTCAAATCTTTGGTGTCAGCTGCTGGCTCTTCGGTGGCGGCAGGCGAGCCATTGCCCACAAACTCGGCCACGATCGTTTCGGTCGTCGCAGCGGGCGCGGCATTGGGACTATCCTCATCGTTATCGCCCCCACCACTGCCGGTTTGGGTGGCACAAGCTGTCAAGCTGGCCCAACACAGCACCGCAAGAAGCACAATGCGCCATCTTCGGGTATTAACCATGGATCAATCTTTCCTCTTCTCACAATTCAAATACGGCCCCTTGCCGTGCTACCGTGAGCGGCAAGGCCTTCTATTTTAGAACGGCCGTCGCGATAAAGAAAATCTTGGTCATTACAGGTCGCGCTGCTGCAACTGGGACACGTACGGTAAGTAGGCAGCCACATCCTCGTTGGCCTGCAATCTGGTGAAATAATCCTGAATAATTTGCGCCTGCTGCTCCCGGTTAAACTGCCGAAAACGTTGGCCCTGCTGCCAGCAGGCCTGCAACCCATCTTGCCCACCGTAGCGGTAGCAGTCCCGCTGCGTGGTGATCAAATAGTAAATCGCTTCGCCCAGGTAGCGGGAACCTACATTGTGATATTGAAAGACATGCGTGAGTTCATGAATGAGGAGGGGCAAGTTGTGACGGCTGGAAACGGCCGTTCCCTTCACGTAAGGCAAATGCACTGTGTACCAGGTGGCAAAGGCCAGCCCGCCATTGTGGCGAAAAATGAAGTTCAAAATGCCGCCTTCCGCCACGCGCACATCCCGATAGCGCAGGTTTTTTGCGCCAAACAACGCCTGCGCTTTAGCCAACTCGTCCGCGGTAAGTGGCGTAGTGTGCATGCCCAGATGCATAACAAACTGGCAAAGTTCCGGGCCGCCAACCAGATCAAACAGCTGCACCAGCAGCAAATGTAGCCAGGCACCAGCCCGCCGCAGCGCTTGCCGCGCAGTTCCAGATTGCCCAGCGCGCCACCCCAAGCGAGGCAGCCCCAGCAAACCGCGCCCGCCGTTAAGAATGGTTTGGGCCAAACGGCCGCTTCTTGCCGGAAAATCGCGCACCAAATTCAGCGGCCACAGCCAGAGGTCGCGCAGCCGCTCTTTTAGCCAATACAACACTGCTTGCATAAATTTTGCTTAAATCTGGTTGGGATTGATGTTGGCCGCGTGCAGCACAGCCAGCACGGGGGGAGCGAATAAGAAACTTTGACGCAGCCGCTCGTCTTGCAGCGGTTCGGCCGTTTGGCGAATAAACTCGGCAGCGATGTTGAGATGAACGGCCGCAATCTGCTCATTATCCGCTACGTGGCTCATAGCGGCGTGCAGCTTCCAGAGGATGCCCCGATCCACAGACGTTTGGGCTGCCAGCATAGCCAGATTAAGCTCATTAAACGCTTCTTGCTTGCGCCCTTGATGGAACAATAGCTCACCGTGGGCAAAAGCCGCCAACGCCCGGTAACGATCCGCGTTCAGCAGCTCAGCCATGTGCGTTAAGGCCAGCACAACCTGCACGGCCAGACCAAAATCCTCATGGTGTAAATAAGCACGCGCCAGCTGGTACAGCGTCATGGCCTCATGCTCCCGATTACCATGCTCGCGCGCCCCGCTCAACGCCGCTTGCAGATAAACCAGGCCTTCATCATAACGGCCCAATTCCACCAAATCGACACCTAAATTGCGCTTAATCTCGGGGATGAGCAGCCGCGCGCCTGAAGTCATGGCCAGCTGCAAGGCCCGCTGATGGTGCTCATACGCTTTGTCCACATCGTACAAAGCTTGATGGCACTCCCCAATGTCGTTCACCGCCTGAGCCACGCGCCAGCGATCATTGACCGATTCCAGAAGCAAATACGCTTCGCGATGCGCCGCCAGCGCCTGCTGGTACTCACCGCGCGCCTGACGCGTGCGTCCCAGGCTAGTAAGCACACGCCCTTGCTCGCGCGTTTCGCCTCCCTGCCGGAAAATGGCCAACGCTTGCGTGAGCTGTCGCAGCGCCCGCTCCGTATTCCCCTGGCGGCGGTCCAAAATCCCCAGCCCACGCCGGGCACGCCCTACCACCAGCAGATTTTCAACGGCGTTTCCTTCTTGCAGTGCCTGATTGTACAGGGTAGTGGCCAGCTCATACTCGCCGCGAAAATCGGCCAGTTCACCCAAACGCACCCGCGCCCGCGCCATCTGGTCTACATCGTCGCTGGTAGTGAGCGATTCGTTGTAATCTTTTTCCGCCGCTTTAAATTCACCAATCAACCAAAAACAAAGCCCGCGATATTCAAAAACACGGGCTCGAAAAAGGGCGGGAAGGCGGTCAAATTGAAGCGCTTCGGTGTAATACTGAATCGCTTTGTCGAACTCTTGCTCGCTAGAAGCCAGACGGCCTTCACGAAAAGCCGTCGCTGCTGCTGCCGAGACGCCTGCCAGACTAAATTGACCGGAGGAAATAGTATCGGACATGTCAATATGATACACCGGAGGGTAGATTTGACAATGAAGGGGACGTGAAACGTGTTCGTAAGCGGTATTCGGTAATCCGTTATCGGTTTACGGCGCACCGCGCAGGGCATCAATAATCTTCCGGTCGGTCACGGCAAAGGCGTAGTTGTCCAAATCGGCGAGGGTGACCCAGGCGTGGTCGGCAACGCCAAGGTGCTGCGGGCTGCCAGAGAGGTGCCGCGCATGGAAGGCGTGCAGGGTGATGCGGAAGTGAGTGTAGGCGTGCTTGATTGTGGTGACAAACTCGCCGACCTCGATTTGCATGGCCAGCTCTTCCTCGATTTCGCGCACCAGCGCTTGAGGCAGTGTTTCGCCAGCTTCCTGCTTGCCGCCAGGGAACTCCCACAAGACACCAAGTAAGCCGTCAAACGGCCGTTGCGCAATCAAAAATTTACTTTCAGGATCACCAATCACGGCATCGTTGGCCCAAATAATCCCGGCCACCACATCGTAGTGCGGCGTGCGCTTGCGCGGCGGACGCACGGGGCGTTCTAGCTGCGTGCCCCGCTGCCGTGCCAGGCAATGTGCCGACAGCGGACAAAGCAGGCACATCGGCTTGGCGGGCAGGCAAACTTGCTGCCCCAGCTCCATCAGCGCCTGGTTGAAATCGCCGGGGCGGTCTGTGGGCACAAGTTGCTCCGCCAGCTGCCAGAGCGCGTTTTTGGTGCTGGTTTGGGTCACGTCGTCGGGCAAATCGGTCAGGCGGCTGAGGACGCGGATGACATTGCCGTCCAGCACCGGAGCTGGCTCGTTGAACGCTATCGAGGCGATGGCTCCGGCGGTGTAGCGGCCAATGCCTTTGAGTTTCATGAGGTCAGCAGCGGTTTGGGGGAGACGGCCGTTCCAATCCGTAACCACCATTTGAGCCGCCGCGTGCAAATTGCGGGCGCGGCTGTAGTAACCCAACCCCTCCCACAGCTTCAGCACATCGTCCAGCGGCGCGTCGGCCAAGGCTTGCACCGTGGGGAACCGTTCCAACCACCGCTCAAAGTAGGGAATCACGGTAGCGATTTGCGTTTGCTGCAGCATAATTTCCGACACCCAAATGGCATACGGGTCTTTACTACGCCGCCAGGGCAGGTCAGCATGGTCAGCGTCCCACCAGCGGAGCAAGGCGTCCTGAATTTGTTTGGCGTTTTCCATAGTTTATTGAATCAGAAAGATCAAAGATTTCGCAGACTAAAAAGATTCTTGGCAATTGTCATGCCCGCGCAGGCAGTCATCCAGTTTTTGTCAGAGTGGATTTCCGCCTACGCGGAAATGACAAACTCAAAAACAGTAAAAATGAGATTATGCTTTTTGATACTGCACGACGGGGTGGTGCGTTTTTTGGATTT
Organism: Ardenticatenaceae bacterium; assembly: GCA_020634565.1. Lineage (GTDB taxonomy): Bacteria > Chloroflexota > Anaerolineae > Promineifilales > Promineifilaceae > Leptofilum. Next base: position 146,552 of record JACKBN010000010.1, on the reverse strand, counting down.
CGTCCAGGTTGGCGGCGCTGAGTTCGCCGCGCTGGTAGAGGTATTCGACGTGCGCGCCGGCTTCTTCAAGGGCCAGCAGTACGTGGTAGCTTTCTACACGACCAAACAAGTCGCGACTAATGTCCGCCAGCGATTTTGGCTCGCTGCAGATTTCCAGAATTTTGTTGAGGCGGTCATCGTGGGCAGTTTTGATGGCTTGGATACGGCCGTACATATCCACCATCGGCTCCTCATGCCCACCCAATGCCAAGCGCACATTCGGTACTTTACTAATCTTGGTCAGCGAATCCAGATAGTGACCTAACCCCATGTTGTTGGTGATGCTCTCCGGCGCCTGATGCGGTGTGATGCGGCTGAGGACGTGATCGGCCGTCAGCATTACATCATCCACCAGCAGGCAGACCTGCCCCGGACAGTGCCCCGGCACATGAAACACCTCGATACCGCCTACCGTCGGCATACCTTCTTCCAGCAAAAATTGCACGGGGGTCGAGGTGTAAAACTGCTTGCCAAAGAGGTAAACTTGCATCAACTGTTGCCGCCGCTCCTCAGAAACGCCCGCTCCCTCCAAAAATGCGTTCAAGCGGCTGGAGGAAAATATAGAGCGTTCTTCAAAGTTAGAAAGCACGCGACGATCCAGCACATGCACGCCCACAGGTGCGTCCGTGAACTGACGCACAAAGGGCAGCCCACCAAAATGATCGATGTGGCCGTGGGTGATGAGGATGTGGGTAACGGCTTCCAGGCTAATCGCTTCGTTGAATTGTTGGGAAACGGCCGTTACCCCCGCCAGCAGTTGGTCATTCGCCTCAGCAAAACCAGAGCCGCAATCCACCAAAATCAGCGAATCGCCGTCACTAATCAAATAAATATTGTTCACCAAACTGGGGAACGACTGCACGGGGAAAGAGTAAATGATGCGCCCTGCGCTGGTTGTGAATTTTTGTGGTGCTTTCATGAGGGGATTTTATGCGGTAATTCGGTAATTGGGTAATTGCGACCTTGAAAATTGTTGAGCCGCTCCAAGAACTATCCCAAACGAATCCTAATGATGATGCGAAATACTGGTTAAAAGATCATCGCAAAAGTTGAAAGTAATTTCTGCCGTATTGAGAGAGTCAAGCCCATACCTTAGTTGCGTAAATCTTCCCCCTTGAGTGCAAGATGACTTACTAAAAGTGCTTAGCAATCCAAATTCTTGCATACCAATTTTCACGTCATCAATGGAGGTTTGCTCAATTGGAAAGTAATGAGGTGCATAATCTAGCGACCAATTGGAACGAATACACTCTTCTTCAGAAGCTAACCGACCAGCAGCTAGCAAACTGGTACAAATCTTTTCAGCTTCGCTTGGCCTGACAAGATCGATGATGATGGGAATGCCCACACAGGCTATCACCAAGAAAAACACCACCCCTATATAAAAACGACGTCCACGTTTGTTCATTGAAACCTCCGTTTTCTGGCGAAGTCATAATTTTTACCGGATACGGCCGTATTTTAACACAGCTATCGTCACAAATAACTTTGTGCAGATTGCGTTAATAAATGTGTGAGGGGGCGTTAATTTATGGGTTTTTGGCGGCGGAACGGCCGTTTCTATGCCACAATGCTGCTTAAAATTACGCGAAAGTGCCAGTCACGGGACAGAACAATCCGCGGTGACTAAGAACCATAAGCCCCGTGACTGGCACTTCATAGGAACCCACCATGAAACGAGCCATTATTCTACTGAGTGCATTTTTCGTATTGACACTAAGTCTACAAACTGGAGAAAACGTAGCGGCTGGGACGGAAACGGCCGTTTATCTCCCCTTCATCATCGACAGCAGCACTGATCCAACCCCAGAACCCTTGGCCGAATTCCGTGGCATTTGGGTAACCCGCTTCGATTGGACCATCTACGGTCAGCCTGCCGCGCCCGCCAAAATTGATGAAATCGTACAAAACGTGGCCGACGCTGGCTTTAACGTCATCTTCTTCCAGGTGCGGGGCATTGCCGACGCCTACTACGAATCCAACCTGGAACCGTGGGCCGACCGCGTTAGCGGCACCTACGGCCAAGCACCCGATCCGCTGTGGGACCCGCTGGCGTACATGGTGGAGAAAGCCCACGCCGCTGGTGTGCAAGTCCACGCCTACATGAACGTCTACCCCGTCTGGAACGGCGGCAGCTTTTGCAACACACCGCCAGACGCCAGCGTAACGCCAACGCCGCTCTACTACCAGTTGCTCAACGAACACGGCAGCACCAATGGCCAGCCCAACGGCCTGCAATGGACCAGCAGCGGCGACGTATTTTGTGGCGCGTACATGCGTGGCACCCCTGCCTCCATCTTTTTAGACGACCATCTCATCGCCGTGGGCAAAGATTTGGTGACCCGCTACGACATCGACGGGCTGCACCTGGACCACATCCGCTACGGCGGCAGCAACACCTCCTGTGACCCCGTGAGCGCCGCCCGCTACGGTGCCGATTGCTTCAGCGACAGCGGCTACGCCGACTGGCAGCGGGCGCAAGTCAACGGCACGGTACGCCGCTTTTACGAAGAGGTCGTGCCGCTGAAAGAAGGATTGTGGCTCTCCGCCGCCGTCTGGCCCATTCACGAACTGGATCCCGCCTGGGGGTTCCCCGGCTCGCCGCAACAGGGCAACATCACCTACTATCAGGATTCCAAAGCGTGGCTGGCCAGCAGCACCATCGACAGCATTTCGCCGATGATTTACCCGGGCAGCGCCTACAATGATTGTGATGCCGACGGCAATTACCTGGAAGACCCGGCTCCTACTTCAACTGATTACTGGATTCGCTCTCGTTGGCAGACGTTGGTGGAAGATTTTCAGGCAGCGGGAAACGGCCGTTACGTCATCCCCGGTATTGGCACAGGCTACTGTTCCTTTGCCGAAATCGAAGCCCGCATCCAAATGGCTCGCGACGCAGGCACGGCTGGGCACGCGCTTTTCTCCTACAGCGGCCTGCTGGCCAACGGCTATTTTAATGATTTGGCGAACGGACCTTATGCAGAAACGGCCGTTGTGCCCAGCATCACCTGGCATCCTTAAAGAGTTGGGGCACCAGTTAACCATTCATTCTGATTGTGATAAACTTACGCTCGAATTTTTCTTCGGGACGAAAAGTATGGATGCAGGTGCAAAAGCAAAAAACGGTACAAATGAGGAATTGTCGGCAGCCCTTTTGGTTTTAAACTGGAACGGCCGTGCCTTACTAGAAACTGGCCTCCCCCTACTGCTCGATCAAACATATCAAAATTATGAAGTAGTTGTGATAGACAATAACTCATCTGATGGATCTTCATCCTTTATTACCGAAAATTTCCCTCAGGTACGCCTCATTCAGAATGAGACAAATATCGGATTTAGTCGAGCTCTCAATGTTGGATTGCGCCAGTTAAATAACGATGTTGTTGTGTTGCTCAATAATGATGTATTTGTTCAGCCAGATTGGTTAGAGCAGTTGTTGCGTCCCTTTACAGAGTCACCTCAAATCGGTGTGGTGGGTTGCAAATTGCTTTACCCAGATGGCACAATTCAACATTTGGGGGCAGAGCTCACTTATCCCTTGGCGCACAGTCATCACTTCTATTACAAGCAAGCAGAATCAACCACGCAAGATTTACCAGCCATACAAGATGTGCCATATGTTACCGGGGCAGCGATGGCTATACATCGTTCAGTTATGGACAAAATCGGCTTGCTAGATGAGATGTTCCACCCCATTTATTACGAAGAGGTGGACTACTGCTACCGGGCAAGATCAGCAGGGTTCCGTGTAGTGGTTACTACCAAAGCAAAGGCTATTCACAACGAATCTACCTCAATGAATCGGCTGCAAGATTTCAAGCTGAAAATGCTGCAACGAAATCGGTACCGCTTTGTACTTAAACATTATTCATTGGGACAATTTTTGCAGGATTTTGTCCCGGCTGAAACATCGTATCTTGCTGACCATCGTCTGTTTCAAAATGTGGATGCAATCAGGTTAATTTGTTTAGAGATGGCGGTAAACGCACCGACCATCTTGCCAACCACGAGTTTGCCAGAGCAAGTAACGGCCGTACAAAATGCGCTCCTTGAACTGCGTCAGGCCGCAACTTTAGCATCCGTTAACCAAGAGCAACATCCCGAACCGCTGCATGAGTTCACCTTTCCTGAAACAGGTTCCAGACTTCAACCGCTAATTGCCAGTTTTAGAAGAGCCTGGAGCAGCGTGGCAGCTAAATGGTTGGTGAGAAGCTTATTGCAGCAGCAGCATTTGCACAATCAATTTTTGCAGCGACAAATTGAGCGATTAAATACGCAAACCCGTTCGCAAGCAATGGAAATCGAGCATCTCATGGCTACTTTCTTACCCATTCAGCAAGAACTTAAGCAACTGCAAGCCACCGTTAGTATGCTCCAGCCACAGCCTGAGAAAGAGACAAACTCTGAATCAGGTCTTTTGCCATAAACTTTAAATTTTACAGGGTTTAACCTTTAATTATGAAAAAAACGTCTTTAATTACGGGTGGTGCAGGTTTTATTGGGTCTCATGTTGCCCGTCACTGCTTGAATATGGGTCACGATGTCGTCATATTAGATGATTTAAGCGGTGGGTTTCGAGACAATATCCCCAATATGGCCCAGTTCGTAGAAGGCTCTGTTACCGATACAAAACTCATTTCTCAACTCTTTAATCAACATAAGTTTAACTACGTGTATCACCTTGCAGCCTATGCAGCGGAAGGGCTCTCCCACTTTATTCGTCGCTTTAATTACAACAACAATTTAATTGGCAGCATCAATTTGATCAACGAGGCTGTTAAACACGATGTGCAATGCTTCGTCTTCACCAGTTCAATTGCTGTATATGGCACGGCACAGTTGCCCATGATTGAAGAGACTGTTCCAAAACCGGAAGATCCTTACGGGATTAGCAAATATGCGGTTGAATTAGATTTGCATACAGCCAACAAAATGTTTGATCTTCCCTATATCATTTTCCGGCCACACAATGTGTACGGCGAAAATCAAAATATTGGCGATCTCTATCGTAACGTCATTGGCATTTTTATGAACCAGATAATGCAGGGAAAGCCGCTCACTATTTTTGGTGACGGAACACAAACCCGGGCGTTTAGTTATATCGATGATGTTGCACCTTACATCGCTCGAAGTGTCGAAATTCCGCAAGCCTATAATGAGGTATTTAATATTGGGGCCGACACACCATATAGTGTTCAGGAACTGGCACAGACAGTAGCTGAAGCATTTGGACAATCACCCAATATTCAATATCTGCCCGCGCGTAATGAAGTTGTACACGCATATGCGAATCATGAAAAAGCGTCACGAATACTTGGTCTGGAAACATCTGTGGACTTGAAAACTGGCGTCAAGGTAATGGCTGATTGGGCACAGCAGGTCGGCTCCCGCCAGGGGTCACAATTCGCAAATATTGAAATTGAAAAAAACATACCATCCGTTTGGCAAACACTTAACCCCAGCCTTCAGTGAATTTTCTATCCTTGTTTTTCTTGTTTTTTATTATTTTGCTACCAGGCTTTGCAATCTGGTTGGCCTTTGGTAACAAGCTGCAGCTTAAACTTACGGGGCTAGAAACCATATTCCTTTGGTTCTTAACCGGAACGGCCGTTGTAAGCTGGCTAAGTTTAACGCTAGCAGAGTTTGGCCTTTTTTCCCTGGCATTGTTACTAAGCCTGCTTCTTCCAGCTGTTGGATTTATGATTGGTTGGGTAGCCTGGCAAGGTCATTTTAAGTCGGTACTTTTTGGCTTCTCATGGCATTGGCAAGATGGCATTGTCGGTTTGTTACTGCTCACTGGCATTTTATTATCGGGACGGCCGTCTGAGTACATTGTTGGCGGTCGCGATCATGGTGTTTATGTCAACACCGGCATTCACATCGCCAAAACAGGTGCCATTTTGGTATACGATGAGGAGATTACGGCCGTTCCCGAAGCCTTGCGCCCGGTGTTGGTCTGGCCAGAAACACGGCCGTATCAGGCCGGTTTTCCTGGGCCGTGGAGCGAAGGGCAGCGCCTGAGCGGCCTAACCATTCGCGACACAGATGTGGGCATCTATTTGCCACACGCCTTTCACCTGTACCCCGCTCTGATTGCCGTCTTTTTTGCCGCTGGAGGCGTGCCCCTGGCCCTGCTAACCACCATGATTTTGGCTCTGCTAGGTAGTCTGGCGATCTATTTGTCCACCACGCGCTTGTTTGGCCAGCCGATTGGTCTGCTCACCCTGCTGCTGCTGACCTTTAGCGTGACGCAGGTCTGGTTCACGGGCTACCCCACGGCGGAAATCATGGTGCAGTTTTTCTTTTGGGGTGGATTATTCAGCCTGCTGTTACTGTTGGAGTCGGGAGACAGGGCAACGGCCGTTTTGGCTGGGGCCAGTTTTGGTTTACTCTCATTAGCCAAGCTAGATACCGTGCTAATTCCTGTTTTGCTGGGGATTGCCTTTGTCTATTTGTGGCTGCGGCAACAGTTTCGCCCCTCGTACTGGTGGGGTATTGCCGTGTATCTGATCCTCAATCTGCAAGCCCTCTGGCATGCCAGTTTTATTGCCACCATTTACTTTTTGGACCATCTGATTCGCTCGATACTGCCTACATTTCTGGCCGATCCGCTGGTCGCCGCTGCCTCCAATTATCCATACCCAATGGACTGGCTGTCTCGTTTGCTGGCCGCCAACTGGCTGGCGCTGCTGTTGGGGGTGCTAGGCCTTATCGTCGTCACTGCGCTGCTCCGGTATGGACGAAACCTATCTGGGCGAGCCTTAAACTGGCTGTTTCAGCATCCCAAGCGTTGGCAAATTGGGCTGCCTGTTGGCATTGGCCTTCTTGTTTTAGGAACGGCCGTTACCAGCCAAATCAGCGAACCACCGCTGCCATTCATCTCCGAACAAGCATTCCAGCTGACCCGCCTCTACCTTACGCGAGCCGGACTGCTGGCGGGCGGGCTTGGCCTCCTCATGCTCATCTACCAGGCAGAAACAACGGCCGTTCGGGTTGCCCTGTTTATTTTGCTAGGGAATGTTGCCCCGCTCTACCTGCTAGGAGCAGGCACGGCATTGGACCATTTTTGGGTGGTGCGCCGCTTTGTGCCGCTAGCTTTTCCCGCCTTCATCATGGGCATGGCCTGGCTTATCTGGTTTTTGCGCCCGCGTGGACGCCTTCCCTGGCCAGCGGGCATTGTGCCTTTGGGGCTGCTGTTGCTGCTGTTGGCTGGCTTTGGCCAACACCTGCGGGCTATCGCGGGCGTGGTGGAGTATGATGGGCTGACCAACGAGCTTTCAGCGCTTGCTGAGCAATTTCCGGAAGATGCGGTCCTGCTTCTGGAAACGCAAACACCGGCCCAAATATTGGATTTACCGCTCTGGTTTTTGTTTGACCAGACCGTTTTCACAATTCGCACCGAAGTTCGCGATGACCCGGCGTTGCAAACGGCCGTTGCTACCTGGCAGGCAAACGGCCGTTCGGTCTACTGGATCGCCGTCAATGGCGCCACGCCACCTGTCTGGACCCAAGGACAAGCACAGCTGGCATTTTCCCAATCTTTGGACCTGCCGCTTATGGAAATGCCTCAGGATCATATCCCGGTAACGCTGAACAATTTTCAGGTTTCTCTTGACGTCTATCAGATTTTGCAACCGTAACGAGGAGAGGAAGCATGGATGACTACAACCCGACTTGGCAAAAAATTCAGACCCGAATTGATACAGCCATGGCCGAGCATCCGTTGGATACGGCCGTTCCCCCCGTTGTCTTCCCTGGCAAACCAGCTGACATTGCTTATGATGTTGAGCTTTATGCCCAGATGGAAAAGGCGGCCCAAACCATACCCGCCTTTGACCGCGAGTTGCTGCTCAGCCATACCGGTTGGAGCCAGATTCCCCTCTTGGGCACCGTGCTGCAAAAAATGCAGCGGGGTCTGCACAACATCGCTCTTTTTTACACCAACCGCGCTTTGCAACATCAACAAACCGTCAATTGGCAGCTTTGGCAAGCCTTGGGTCGGGTAACGGCCGTTACCCAACAGCAGCAGCGCACCATCGAAACGTTGCAAGCCCAGCTGGCCATCATGAACCAACCAGAGCGCGAATGAAACTGGCAATCATCACCGCCCGCTACGGGGCAGAGATTTTGGGCGGCGCAGAAACATTTGCTCGCCATCTGGCTGAACATCTGGCCGAACGCGGGCACCAGATCCAGGTGTACACCAGCTGCGCCAAGGATTATTACACCTGGGAAAACGTCTTCCCCTACGGCAGCACCGTTGTCAATCGGGTTACGGTGCACCGCTTCCCCATCACCAGCTACGACCAGGCGCGCTTCAGTTCCCTCTCGCACAAGCTGGTCACTCAATGGCAGCTGAACCAAAGCGAACAAAAAGCGTGGTGGGCGGCTGGCGCTCATAGTCAACCGCTTTACCAGGCAGTGGAGCAGGAAGCAGCGAATTATGACGCACTGCTGGTTTTGCCTTATCAAGCCACTCTGGCGCAAGCCGCCGCTTGGATTGTTCCAGAGCGCACCATTCTCGCCCCTTGTTTACATAACGAGCCATATGCTTATCTAGAACTGTCTCGGCTGCTGCTCGCCGAACTGCATGGCGTACTGTTTTTAACGCCTGAAGAACAGGCATTTACCGTCAATCAATTAAAGGTGGACTTGAAGCGGCAAGGGGTTTTAGGAGCGGCCGTTTCCGGTCCGACAACCTCCACCCACAAAAGAAGCCCCGCAACACTTCCCTACATCCTCACCATCGGTCGCCTGGAAGCCGGTAAAAATCTGGGGCTGCTTTATGATTACGTCGAGCGTCTGGCAGATGAAGGTTCGCCGCTAAAGCTGCTACTTGCCGGTGATGGCCCGTACGCACCACCAGCTCGCCCTCCATTTGAGGTGCGCGGCTTTGTTTCCGAGGCAGAAAAGCAGGCGCTTTTGGCAGGAGCAACCGCCCTGGTTCATCCCTCGCTCAACGAAAGTTTCTCACTGGTTTTGCTGGAAGCGTGGCTGGCCGAATGCCCGGTGCTGGTGCACAAACAATGCCCGGTCACTTTAGGGCATGTCGCCCGCAGCCAGGGTGGATTGGCGTTTGAAAATTTTAGCGAATTTTCTACGGCGCTCAATTTTTTCCTAACTGAACCAGAAATCGCGGCTAAAATGGGGGAGAACGGCCGTTCCTACACCACTCAAAACTACACTTGGCCACTCATCCTGGACCGCCTGGAAAATTTCCTGAGGGAGTGGACCACTCACTAACGATGCGCTATCTACACGTCTCCCACCAATATCCACCCGCCATCGGTGGCTCAGAAAAGTACATTGCGGACCTGTCCGAAGCGTTAGCGGCACGTGGCCACACGGTGGACGTATACACCTCGCGCGCTGTTGATTTTCATACCTGGGCCAACGTCTTGCCGCCATTTGAACGGCTGAACGGAGTCAACATCCACCGCTTTTGGAGCATGTATCGGCGGGGATCAGTCTGGCGTATGCTTCATTTTGGCCTGCGCCATTACTGGGAAAACCGCTCCCCCATCTACGAACCGCTAATCTTTCTAGGCGGTGGCCCAATTTCCCCCGGCATGTTTACCCAGATGCTGCGCAACGGCCTTTCCTACGATCTCATCCACCTCAATTGCCTGGTGTATTCCCATGTAGCCTACGGCTATTGGGCCGCCAAGAAGCTGGGCCTGCCCATCGTTGTGACTCCGCACCTGCACCCGGAGCAAGAAGTCACCTACAACATTGGCTACCAGCGCACCGTTTTGCAGGGCGCTGACCATATTTTGGCCGATACTCAGGCTGAGCATGATTTTCTGCTAAACATGGATTTGGCATTAAAGCCAGAACGTATCAGCACGATTGGGGTGGGCTTGGACCCAGCTCACTATCCGCAGATGCCCCAGCCAGAAGCCCGCCAAAGGCTAAACCTGCCCACGACAGGCACGATGTTGCTTTTTCTGGGGCGAAAGTCAAAATATAAAGGGCTGGAATTAGTCTTGACAGCCTTTCAATCGTTACAAGCTGAATTTTCCGATCTGTTCCTGGTGGCTGCTGGCCCCGAAACAGAAGATTCACAACGGTTGTGGCAACAGCATGGCAATTTGGCGTCGCTTTACGTTTTCGACAAAGTGACAGATACGGAAAAGCTCCAGCTGTTACAGGCGTGTGACATGCTGGTGTTGCCCTCAGTGGGAGAAGCGTTTGGCATTGTGTACCTGGAGGCGTGGTTATTGGGCAAGCCAGTGATTGGGGCAGATATTACGGCCGTTCGCCACGTAATCGCCCACGGGGTTGATGGCTTTCTAGTAGAACCAGGCAGCGCCTCAGCCGTGCAGGCGCACATCAAGACCTTATTGCAGAATCCGGTGCTGCGGCAGGAAATGGGCCAGCACGGCCAGGAAAAAGTTTTGGCACAATACACCATCAGCCAGATGACAGACCGCTTAGAAGCAGCGTACGCCCAAACGTTAGCGGCGCGAGGATAAACAATATGCGAACGCCAGAAGAAGAAGCCGCCACCATTCATATCCCCGATCCGGCTCTGGATGAAGCAGCTATCCAGGCGAGGATTGCGGACGCCGTGGCCACGCGCAGCTACCTGCCCGATGTGGCCTACATTGGCCCCGAGAAATTGCGTCCAGAGCATACGGCCGTTGCCCAAGCCAGTACCGAAACCCTGAATCGTCTTATGATCGACTTGATGGCCCAGGAACCGCTGCACGAAAAACCGTTCACCTCTAATGTGCCCATTTTCGGCCCTTTGATTGCGACCTTTCGCACCGCCTGGAATTCGCTTTCGACAAGATGGTATGTGCTGCCCATCATGCAGCAGCAAGCCCGGCTAAATCAGCAAATGCTGCTGGTGCTCAATGAACTGGCCCAGCGCCACGAGCTAGACACGCAGCGGATTGCCGAACTTGAGGCACGTCTGCACCGCGAGGAGAAGTAAGCCACAGATGCGGATTCATCAACTGGCATTTGGCCTCATCCCCGGAGATGCCGTGAGCAACAGCACGTTGGCTATGGATGGGCAATTGCAGGCCTGGGGTTTTGAAACGGCCGTCTACGCCCAGCATGTAGCGCCACAGTTACAGGCAAGAGTCTTGCCAGACACGCAGTTCATCCCCTTTCTGGAAAACAACGATGACCTGCTCATTTTTCACTACTCCATTTATTCGCCCAACATTCGGCTGTTTAACGCATTTCGCGGGCGAAAGCTACTCATTTACCACAACATCACCCCTGCCAAATTTTTCACAGGATGGGACAGCCAACAGGCGGCGCTGTGCGACATGGGCCGCCAGGCGCTCAAAACAATGGCACCTTGTGATCTGGCTGTAGGCGATTCTGAATATAATCGTCAGGAATTGGTTAAAGCAGGGTTTGAGCCGACAAAAACGGCCGTTTTGCCTCTTTTCCTTACCTTGCCAGAACCGGTGAAAAACGGCCGTGCAGCTAGCAAAACTCCACAGGACAAAGTGGTTTGGCTAACAGTTGGACGGGTAGCGCCCAGCAAAGCAATTGAAGATGCGCTGCGCATTTTTGCTATTTACAAACACAACATCAATCCAAATGCAGAGCTTTTCATTATCGGTTCATTGGGCGTCACGTCATACGTGGCGGCGCTAAAATCGCTGATAGACGACCTTTCGTTGACAAATTCGGCCCATCTGGTCGGGCTGGTGTCCGATTCCCAGCTTGAAGCGTATTACCAGCAGGCCGATCTGTACCTGACGGCCAGCCAGCACGAAGGCTTTTGCGTACCGCTGCTGGAGAGCATGGTTCACGGTGTCCCAATTTTGGCGCGACACAGCAGCGCCATTCCCGAAACGTTGGGAGAGGCTGGCGTCCTATTTCATGAGCTAGGCTATGACGCGGTGGCAGAAATGGCCCATCTTTTGATAAGCGATCCGGTGATTCGACAGCAAGTTATTCAAAAGCAGTATGAAAGAGTTGCCAGCTTTAACCAGGAGCAAGCGTCTGCCAGTTTGCGCGCTGTGCTTCATCGGCTGGGCATTTCCGTAGGTGAATAATGGACAATTTAGCGCAAAACATTCAACAAGCGGCTCAATTAATCGAGCAAACGCGGCAGCAGGTTGTAGCCCAACAGGCACAGCTTTTTGCCGATGATCCGGAGAAACGGCCGTCTATCCGGGAAATGGAACAGACCGTGTGGGTCAACAGCCACCAGCCGCTGGCCTGGCCCAACTGGCCTCCAGGTATCATCGCCAAGTTGAACGCTTTAGTAAAGAAACTAATCCGCCGCACCTTACAGTGGTATATTGACCCCATTGTGCAGCAGCAAAACCAGTTCAATCAGGCAACCCTGCAAGCCGTTTCTGCGCTAGCGCAAGAAGTCGCGTTGCTACAAAAGCAACAAAACAAATTGGGTAATTGACACACTTTATGCACATTGCTTTTTTTACCCCACTGCCACCTATCCAGTCCGCTTTGGCAGATTTTGCTGAAGGGCTCATAGATGCCTTGGCAACGCTGCCAGAAGTGCTCGCGCTGGATGTTTTCACCAGCGGAACGTACACACCAGAAACTGATTTCAGCAACGACCGGATCGGTGTTTTTCCACATACGGTCTACCCTTCCCGTCAGCAGGATTATGATGTCACGGTTTATTCTTTGGGAGATAACGGCCGTTTCCATGGCTACATGCTCGACTATGTACATCGCTTCCCCGGCGTTGTCATCCTCAACGACACTACTCTGCACCGCTGCATCCTAACCGCCACGGTGGGACAAAACAATCCCCAAGCCTACATTGACGAGCTCATTTATGCCTATCAGGATGATGCAGCCCACATTGCCCAGCAAATTAGTTCTGGCTTGGGCAATGAAGTGTTGCTGCGCTTTCCACTCATTGAGCGCATTATCGACAGCAGTCAGGGCGTTATCGTGCAAAATCAATTTGCCCAGAGGCAGGTTTTGGGTTTACGGCCGTTTGCCCATACAAAAATTATTCCTTACCCCTACTTCCTCCCCAAAGAATTGGCAACCAAGAACCCGACGGCAATACGAACAGAGCAGCGCACCGCCTTGGGATTCACACCCGACAGTTTTTTGGTCGGGTCGTTTGGCATTTTTGTGCCCAATAAACATTTGCGAGCCTGTCTAGCGGCGTTTAAGGAAGCCACCAACCATGAGCCCACGGCGCACTACTTGTTAGGTGGTTTTGCCGCCGATGGCTACGATCTGGCCGATGAAATTCGGCACATGGGTCTAGAAGATCAGGTACATATGACGGGTTGGCAGCCCCCCGCCACTTTTGTGCGGCAAATGTTTGCCCTGGATGTAGGGATTCATCTGCGTCATCCCCACATTGGCGGCACACCGTACACACCCATTCGGCTGATGGGGCTAGGCATTGCCACCATCACCTCCGATATTGAACCGCTGCAAGAGTTACCCCAAGGCACCTGCATCAAGGTTACTCCGGATGATTATGCCGAAGCCCTGCTTGTGGAACTGCTCAGCAAACTTGCCGCTGATACCACTTTGCGTCAGCTCATTGCAGAAAACGGCCGTACCTTCATCCAGCAGAATCATCAACTCAAAGAAATAGCTCAACAATACCTTCAGTTTTTTCAAAACCTTTAAAAAATCGTGAGCATCTTGGGGTTCTTCTAGGTTCTGTTGACATTTCAACGTAGCCAAATAAGTGCACCTGCAAAACTCAAGAAGCCAAGATAACGCTTGGCTAACTTCTCGAAACGAGAAAAGATGCGACGATAATGCTTGATCTTATTGATGAAACACTCCACCAAATGTCGTTCTTTATACCAATGTGTGTCGTATTCGCGCTGCTCCTTGCGATTGGCTCGTGGTGGAATAACCGCTTCAGCCCCTTGTTCGGCAATAAACTGCAGAATCTCATCAGCATCATACGATTTGTCCGCCAGAACTCGGTCATAGTCATAGCCATTCATCAAAGCTTGAGCCTGCGTAGAGTCATGCGTCTGACCAGGTGTCAAAATGAAACGCAAAGGATTGCCTAAGGCATCAACGCCAACATGGATTTTGGTACTGAACCCACCACGGCTGCGGCCCAGAGCTTGTTTAGCCTGACCGCCGTTTTTTTAAGGCACCAGCGGCACAAGGATGCGCCCGCACAACGGTGCTATCCAAAATCAAGTTTTCCATGTCTGGGTCATCGGCAAAATGTTGATGCATTTTTTGCCAGATATCCTTGTTGCACCAGCGGGCAAAGCGTTTATAGACGCTGTTCCAGTTACCATATTTCTCTGGTAACTCTCGCCACTGAGCACCTGTGCGTAATATCCAATGAACGCCGTCAAGGAAACGGCGACAGTCGGCTTCGTTGCCTGCATAAACATCAGGACAGAGGCAGAGGAAATCATAGATTTTAGACCATTGTAGTTCGTTTATCTGTGACATCTGGCAATTATCCACTAAATGTCAACAGAGCCTAACCTCCTGATGACGCCTTGTTTTCACAAAATTTGTGCAAAAATAAGATGAGTTCCTACTTAAGGGGACAAAAAAACCATTGAATCTCGCATCCTTTTTTGCCTTAATTACGCTGTTTCGTAGTGTAAACATATCAAAGCAGAGTAAGTATTGTAAGGTTAATTTATGATCCAATTAGACAATAAACACCGTATCAAACGTATTTTGATACTTCTGGCATTGCCCGTTTTTTTGATGGCAATGATCACCTCACCCCATAAGAATGCCCTGGCGGTAAGCCGCACCGTCGTCTCTTTGGGCGGTACCCCCATTCGGCACTCGTCTCCGGCTGCGGCCGATTTTAACGGGGATGGTGATTTGGAAATTGTGGTCGGCAGTTACGACGGCCGTTTACTCCTCCTCTCGTTTAATGGCAGCAGTTGGAATGTAGCTGATTCCGTGCAGGTAGCCACTGCGTTGAACAGCAAACTCCCCGCCAGCGAACAGCAAACCACAGGACGCATCGAATCTGCCCCAGCTATCGGCGATGTGGACAATGATGGCAATCTGGAAATTGTGGTCACCACAGGTGGCTATCCTAACTCGGCAAACCCGGCAGATAACAAGCACGGCGGTATCATTGTTTACGAAGTCAGCGGCAGTTTATCGCTGTCCCTGAAACCTGGCTGGCCCTATTTAACGGTGGATGCCGGTGGGCAGGGAACTGGCGGCTCCACGCCAGATGGCATTCGTGACGGCATTTGGGCCGCACCGGCTTTGGGTGATCTGAACGGTGATGGCGACCTGGAAATTGTAACCCTCGGCTTAGATCGTCGGATTTACGCGGTGGAGCATGATGGAACGGCCGTTCCCGGTTGGCCTATCTTTCGCGATAACGCCCCCTTGCTGCGCGGCGGCTGGTCCTCGCCAGCCCTGGCCGATATTGATAGTGATGGCCTGCCGGAAGTCATTGTGGGCACAGACAGTCCACCCTGGAACGGCGATGACGGCAGCGGCCCTTTCCCCAGCCAGTACGACAACCCCGATTACACCAAATCTACCGTCTGGGCTCTCAATGGCGACGGCAGCCTGGTACCCGGCTGGCCCACCATCACGGAACAGCAGGTGCAATCATCACCCGCCGTTGGCGATATTGATGGCGACGGCGATCTTGAAGTTGTGGTAGGCACAGGCCTGGGCATTGCGGGCACGGCAGGCTACAAAGTGTACGCCTGGCACCACACCGGAGCCCCAGTGTCTGGCTGGCCCCGAGCCACAGGGGGTAACATGCCCGCTCCACCCGCCCTGGCCGATCTGAATGGTGACAACGTGTTGGATGTGATCATTGGCTGCGGTGCCGAATCGGAACAAGCGTGTAAAAACCTCTACGCCTGGAAGGGGGATGGCAGCAACCTGCCCGGTTTCCCCATGCAGCCGCAAAATGGGGCCAATGCCCAAAGTGCCCAGCCTTACTCATCCATTGTGGCGGATATCGACAATGACAATCAGCCAGAAATCATTCAAGTGATGGCAAATACCACAGCCCTGCGGGTTATTGAGCATAATGGCAGCCAAAGCAGCGATCTCTCGCGGTCCTTACTGTCTAGTAGCAACACCATCCTGGCCGCACCACTTATTGCGGATGTAGACAATGATGGTTTGCTAGAAACGGTTTTTGGCGCAGAAAACAGTGGGCAAGCGGCCGTTTACATCTTTGAAGAAACTGGGGCAGCAGATAATGACAGTATGCCCTGGCCCACCTTCCAACAAAATATCGCCCGTACTGGCATTTTTGAACCACCCTTCTTAGCTTTCACCAATGAACTCCGCTTTTACCACCAGCAAGGCACGGGGGGTACGGCCGTTCTGCAAGCAGCCATTCAAAATATTGGTGGCGGCGAAATTGATTGGACGCTTAATGAAAACATCGCCGCGCTAACCGTTAGCAGCACATCCGGCACGATAAGCAGCATCACAGATCTAACTTTTACCGTCAATACAAATAGCTTTACCCAAAACCAGTGGCACACATTAGGCACCGTCACCGTCAATGGCACCAGCGGCGGCGTGCCCGTACAAGGCAACCCGCAAACCGCCACTGTTTACCTTTATGTGGGCAACATTACAAACCTTTACCTACCCATGATCACAAAATAGATTGCTCCTCGCACTTTTTGCTTATAAAATCACCCGCGTCCTCTCTGCGGGACGCGGGTGATTTATGTTAAGCAACTCAACTGCGCCAGCCCCAAACCTCATGCGCCTAGCGGTTCTTATCCTCAACTGGAACCGGGCAGAAGATACCATACACTGCGTCCACTCTGTACAAGAGTGGCTCCAGCCAGAGGATGCTATCTGGGTCATTGATAACCACTCCACAGTGGAAGATCGCGCCCAATTACAACAAAATTTGTCTGGCAAAGTCACTTTCATCTTTAGCGACACCAACTTAGGGTTTGCTGGCGGCAATAATTTGGGGCTGCAAGCAGCAATGGCTGCCGGACATGAAGCCATTTTGCTGCTCAACAACGACGCGACGGTGGACGGCACGGCCGTTTCCCAACTCCTAAATCTGCTACAAAATCAGCCAAATCTGGGCATGGTCGGTCCAGAGATGTGGGATGGCAACCAGATGCTCTCCGCTGGTGGCGGAGATATTGGCTTGACCATCAATACGCACTTACAGGAACCATTGGCTGCGGGCGAACTGCGCCAGGTAGCATATGTGCCCGGAACCTGCATTTTTGTGCGAACGGCCGTTTTGCAACAAATTGGTCTGCTGGATGAAGCCTACTTTTTTAGTGGCGAAGTAGCCGATCTGTGCGCCCGTGCCCGGCAACAAGGCTACGAAGCGGCCATTTTGGGCGGCACCCGCGCCTACCATCAAATCGAACGCTCGGCAGGGCAGCGGCACCAGCTGCACATATATTATGTGTTGCGCAACCGCTTTTTGTACGTGCAAAAGTTCCATGCCAACCAGCGTCTGCGCCTGTTTGGGCGGTGGAGCATGGTCGGTGGGCGCATCTGGCTAGAAGCGCTGCTGCGGCGCAACTGGCCCCGCGCGCGGGCCGCAGCGCTAGCCATTTGGGATGGTTGGAACGGCCGTTTTGGGGGGCAAAACGCGCGGGTCACAAAAGGCGAAATTGCATGAGCGTGCTCTTTCACCTTACAATGCCCGATGGCCCCATGGCCGCTTTGGAAGCGGTGATGCAAGACGTACAAACCCTGCAAAAACAAATTCCTGGCAGCCAGGTCAACCATTTTTACCCCGGTCATCAGCCTGGCAGCCGCGTGCCGCGCCAGCTGTGGGGCTTGACCCAGCTACCCCGCCTACGCCGCACCGAAAAACAGATACAGCTGCACCACATCTTCAACCCCGACCTGTTTCCCTTCCCGGCGCTGCGCTGGTTAAAGAAGCCCATTGTGTATACGGCCGTTACCGGCATCGGCCACACAACCCAGGCAGTGGCCCAAAAAGTAGCCCAGCAAGTTCACACCCTCGTCCTGCCCACCGAAGCAGACGTGCAAAAATTGGCAGCATGGGGCATTAAAAATACGGCCGTTATCCGCCCAGGTATCGACACCCACCAGTTTCATTATCAGCCGCCGCCACCAGAGGCGCCCTTCACCGTCATGATGGCCTCTGCGCCGTGGACCAACGCCCAGTTCCGCAGCAAGGGTATCGACGCGTTGCTGACCGTGGCCCAGGAACGCCCGGCGCTGCATTTAATCTTTTTATGGCGCGGACTGTTAGCCGACGAGATGCGCCAGCGCATAAGCCAGGCTAATTTGGGGCAGCGTGTTACCTTGCTTAATGAACGCGTGAATGTAAATGATATTTTGGGCCGCGTACACGCCAGCGTCGTCCTGGCTGACGATCCGGCACTGGTGAAAGCCTTCCCGCACTCACTGTTGGAATCGCTGGTAGCGGGCAAGCCGGTGCTGGTAAGCCCTGTCATGGCGCTGGCCGATTATGTGGCAAAAAATGAATGTGGTGTGGTGGTAACGGCCGTTTCCCCCTCAGCCATCCACCACGCCCTGGACCAGTTGCAGCAGAATTACACCACCTTCCAGCACAACGCCCAGGCGGTAGGGGGGCGCGACTTTGGGCAGCAGCAATTTATCGACACTACGCTAGCGCTTTATAAAACAGTGATGGCCCCATGAAACTGCTGCACGTTGTTCACGGCTATCCCCCCAACATGGGCGGCACCCAACGGCTTTTTCAGGAGCTGTCCCAGCGCCTGGTGCAAACCTACGGCGATGAGGTGACCGTGTTCACCACCAATGCCTACAGCAATTACCACTTCTGGCAAGAAGATGATCGCACCATGCCCGCTGGCACCGAGCAGATGAACGGCGTCACCGTGCGCCGCTTTCCCGTCTTTAACCGGTTCAGCGGGGCGCGTCTCAATCTGGCTCGTGTTTTGTATAAGCTAGGATTGCCCGGTCATGATTGGGCACGCACCTGGCACAACGGACCCATCGTGCCCGGCCTTACCCAAGCCATCGCCAATTTTGAAGCAGATGTGGTGACGGCGGCGGCCTTTCCCCTGCTGCACATGCAAAACGCCCGGCGCGGCGCACAGCAAAGCCACACACCGCTGCTCTATTTTGGCGCGCTGCACCCGGAAGACGTGTGGGGCTTTGAGCGGCAGCTCATTTACCAATCCATTGCCGAGGCAGATGGCTTTTTGGCAGCCACCTCCTTCGAGAAAGCGTTTTTGGTGGAGCGGGGCATCGCTCCGGGCAAGATTACCGTTTTAGGCGCGGGGGTGGACGTGGCTGAATTGGCAAAAGCAGACGGCCGTTCCTGGCGCACCTCCCATCAACTCCCCAACGAACCAATTATCGCTTTTGTGGGGCAGCAGGTAGCGCACAAAGGTATCGACACGCTGCTGCAAGCCATGCCCCGCATCTGGCAGCAGCTGCCCACGGCGCGACTGGTGATTGCGGGCAAACCAACCGGCTACAGCCAAACGATTCGCGCTATGCTGGCCGAGCTGCCTCCGGCGCAACGACCGTATGTATTGCTGCTGGATTCCCCCACAGATGAGGAGAAAAATGGGCTGCTGGCAGCTTGCGATGTGCTGGCATTACCCTCGAAGCATGAATCGTTTGGCATGGTTCTAGCCGAGGCGTGGGCCTGCGGCAAACCGGTGGTTGGCTGCCATGTCGGCGGCGTGGCGGCGCTGGTGGATGATGAACAGGATGGCCTGCTCGTGCCAGTGGGTGATGCGGAGGCATTGGCACAGTCGCTGTTGTGCTTGCTGCGCAACCAATCTCTACGTGAAGAAATGGGCGCAGCTGGCAAAAAGAAGGTGGAATCGCGGTATACTTGGCAGGCAGTAACGGCCGTTTACCGGGAAACCTGTCTCGCGGCCATCAACCGTTTTCAGCAAGCGCCGAGTCAGAAATAATGAAAAATCAACGGATTTCGCAGATTTACCAGATTTTTATCGACTTTTCTCTATGGTTCTCTGTGTCTTCTCGGCGCAGCTCTGTGTTCCGCTTTTTTGGGAGGCTAGTGTGAAACTGGACGAGTTAATTCAACTGGACGAATCACGCATTGATAAAACGGCCGTCCTGCAACAAATTGAGCAAAATCTGGCGCAGCACCAGCTCACCGCCCCGGTCAACTTTCCCACGTTTCACTTGGAGCTAGAAACTTTGTCCCCAAACGGCCAGCTTTCCGCCAACTTGCTGCAAAAATTGGCGCAGCTAAACGCTCAGGCCAGCCAGCTTTGGTTGGAACCGGAACTTCCACCCGCCAAAACTGCCACTGAACGATTGTTGAATCGGTTGAAACGGCCGTTTCATCAGCTTGTCGTTTTTTATGTCAACAAAATGGGCCGACAGCAAAACGAAATTAACGACCAGATGAGGCAGCTTATCACCCAGCTCATTGCCGAACTAAACCAGCCAGACCCATCCACCGAGGAGTCATAGAAATCTAATCTACAGAGATTGGACCATTTTAATGCTGCTGTAGCTTGGGCATTGAACAAAATGGTCCAATCTAAAACTGCACGATCAACAAAATGACCACTGTTCATCAATTTGTCACCGGCGCGACGCCAGGCAACGCCATTTACAACGAGGCGCTCATTATGCAGCAAGCGCTGCGCCGCCTGAGCCTGACTTCCGAGATTTTTGCCGAGCGCATTCATCCCAGCCTGCAAAAGGTCGTCACACCCTATGACCAATATCGCCCCCAGGCAGACGATGTGCTGCTGTTCCACTACAGCCTCGGTTCGGCGCTCTCCGACTATTTGCTGGGGCTGCCGCAAACGCTGCTGTTGCGCTACCACAATGTGACGCCGCCCCACTTTTTGGTGGGAGCCAATCCGTGGCTACGGGCTGGGGCAGAAAAAGGCCAGCGCGATCTACCACTTTTTGCCAGTCGTACCGCACTGGCTCTAGCCGATTCTGCTTTTAATGAGCAAGATTTATTGGCGGCTAACTTCCCCAAAACGGCCGTTCTCCCCCTGATCCAGCCGGATGATTTGTTCAACGTTCAGCCAGACGGCGAGTTGCTCAGCCAGTTGAGTGACGGCCGCACCAATTTGCTGTTCGTGGGGCGCATTGCGCCAAACAAGCGGCAGGAAGATCTGCTCAAAACCCTCTACTTTTATCGCCAGATTGATCCCTCGGCGCGGCTGCTGCTGGTGGGTTCGGAAGATGGCGCGGGCGGTTACGGCCGTTTCCTCCGCACAGTTGCCCAGGATTTTGGCTTAGAAACGGCCGTACAGTTCAGCGGACACGTCTCATTGGCCCAGCTGGCCGCCTATTATCGCACGGCCTCCGTCTATGTTTGCCTGAGCGAACACGAGGGATTTTGCCAGCCTTTGGTCGAGAGTATGCGCTTTGGCGTGCCGGTTGTAGCTTATGCCAGTACGGCCGTTCCCAGCACGATGGGCAGCGCCGGGGTACTCCTCCAGCAAAAAAATTATCCCGTCCTTGCCGAACTCATCCACTTGCTCATCACGGATTTGACGCTGAGAGAAAGCATCATCGCGGGACAAACAGAACGAGTGGCGGCCTTTGCCACAGATGACTTGCTGGCGCAGTTTGAGCGGTGGATTACGGCCGTTCTAAACCCATAGTGCGCTTGAAGATTTGCGGCAACTATGTCAAAATCTAGGTTGTGTCTGCATCTGTCTCAATTATCGTGGTCAACTGGAACGGCCGTCACCATCTAGAATGGTGCCTCCCCACTTTATTGGCCCAAACTTACCCCAACTTCGACATCATCATCGTAGATAATGGCTCAAAAGATGACTCCTGTGAGTATGTACAAGCAAACTACCCAGAAATCCGCTTGATTGCCCTGCCGCAAAATGTGGGGTTTGCCCGCGGCAACAACGTGGGCATTCGCGCCTCAACAGCAGATTACATCGCTACCATCAACAACGACACAAAGGTTGATCCCAACTGGCTAACGGCGCTGGTAGAAACGGCCGAAGCCAACCCCAACGTGGGCATGTGCGCCGCCAAACTGCTGTTCTGGGACCGTCCAGATGTGATCAACTCGGCAGGTATTTGCCTGGATCGGGCAGGCATCGCTTGGGATCGACTCGGGGGGCAGCTCAACAGCACCAGCCTGGCCCCACCAACACCCATATTTGGAGCCAGTGGCGGGGCGGCGCTTTACCGGCGCGCCATGCTCAATCAGATTGGTCTGTTTGATGAAGATTTTTTTGCCTACCTGGAGGATGTGGATCTGGCCTGGCGGGCCAGATTGGCCGGTTGGGATTGTTTGTATGTGAATACGGCCGTTGTCATTCATCACCACTCCGCCACCGCCATCGAAGGGTCGCCGTTCAAAAGCAAGCTGCTCGGGCGCAACAAAGTTTGGACCATCCTGAAAAATTACCCCTGGCCGTTGCTGCTGCGCTACCTGCCCGCCATTTTGCTGTACGATTTTGGCTCGGTCGCGATGGCTCTGCTGGTCAGACGAGACAGTTCGCCGCTGTACGGCCGTTTGCAAGCCATCCCCCAATTAACGGCCGTCTGGCAAAAAAGGCGAAAAATTCAACAATCCCGCACTATCCCCCTGCAAAAGATGCGTACCCTCATGGAACCGCTCACCACACCGCGGCAAGTGTGGCAACGCTACCAGCACTTAGGCCCATCAAGCCAACAACTATCTTTGAAAAAGCAGCACAACTCGCTAAAATAAGCGGCTATGTCAATAGATTTTAAGCCACCGCAACCACTCGGTTCTATCCCTAACCATTTCGATTCAGACGATATTCAATCCCAATGGGGAAAAATACGTGAAATTTTTGCCTACCGCAATCTGCTCAAAAATCTAATCATTCGGGACTTAAAGGCGCGGTATAAAAATTCGGTATTAGGTATTGTGTGGAGCCTGCTTAATCCATTGCTCATGATGACAGTTTACACAGTCTTGTTTACTGTACTCATTCCCAATGACGAAATCAAAATTTACCCTATCTTTATTCTGGTGGCGCTGATTCCCTGGCAATTTCATACTGCGACCTTGATGAGCGGCACGGGCTCCATTGTCAACAATGCTTCTATCATCAAAAAAGTATATTTCCCCCGAATTTTGCTGCCAACAGCGGTAATGTTGTCTAACTTCGTCAACTTTTTGTTAGCATCTGTCATTCTTCTAATCTTGCTTTACGCTTACGGCATCGGACTGACGATTCATGCCCTATGGCTACCGCTCATTTTAATTACGCAGCTTCTGTTTTTACTGGGTCTGGTGTATATCCTTTCTACGCTGCAAGCCTTTTACCGGGACACCTTGATGATTTTGGAGGTTGGTCTTCTGGCGTGGTTCTTCCTGACGCCTGTTTTTTATCCCTTTGAGCGGTTTGGTGACCAGGCGGATCTTTGGGGGCTAACTTTTAATCCGGCTCGGATCATGCGCTGGGTTAATCCGATGGCATCCATTGTGGACGGCTATCGGACCGTGCTATGGGGCAATGTTGGCAGCAATGGTCCTGGCCCGATGGATCCACTGGCTTTGCTGCGAACGTTTGTAACGGCCGTTCTCATCTTCATCATTGGCTATGTAGTGTTTAGTCGATCCGAGCACCTCTTTGGCGAAAAATTGTAAGGGAGCTACCCACAATTCAACGGAAACGCTACCAGATCACTACGTCCAGGCTGCATGCTTTCGGGGGGTTGATCGTCCATGTTATAATGCCCCCCGGTATCACAACAAAAGCCAAATATTTGCTAAACCATATTCAAAATTGTTTTTGGCTTTTATCCATTTGAATAAAAGAGCGTCAATGATTTACCGCGTGGCGCTGCTAAAAAGTACAAGATTGGTCTTATGTTTCACAACTTCAAGCATTTCTTATTTCGTATTCCCAACGTATTGTTGATTGTATTGTTTGTCATGGCTCTGCTTTTGGTGGCCTGTAATGGGGAAGACGGGAGCCCACTGCCTACTGTGGCGGCAACATTAGCCATTCAAGTTGCCGATAACGAGAGCACGGCAGTTCCCGCACCAGCCACCGACACGCCAGAACCCTCAGCCACGCCCACCAAAGCTGGCACGGACACACCAGGGCCAAGCCCCACAGCCAGCAATACCCCGACGGTCACACCAACCAATACGGCCGTTCCCACCGCCACACCCACCAGCCTGCCGCAGCAAGACCCGGTACTAACCATCACGGCGCCAGAAGAACTGCGCGAGGGCATCCCCACACCATCTACGGCCGTTCCTACCGCCGTTCCCACCTTTGAAGTCCCAGATTCCACCACCAACATTCTGCTGTTGGGCAGCGACACCTCCCTGGGCTCTGACGACACACGCACCGACACCATGATCATTGTCTCCATCAATGAAGATGGCCCTACCGCGTCCATGATCTCCCTGCCGCGCGATTTGTTTGTCTACATCCCCGGCAAGATCATGAACCGGTTGAATACAGCCCTCTCGCTGGGCGGCGTCGATTTGCTCAAGCAAACCATCCTGTACAACTTTGGTATTCCCATTCATTACTATGCCCGGGTTGATTTTGAGGGATTTAAAACGGCCGTAGATGCCATCGGTGGCGTTGATATTGCCGTGAGCTGCCGCTTGCAAGATTGGCGGCTCATTTCTCCAGAGCTTGATCCGCAAGAGGAAGACAACTGGGCACAGTTTGCCCTGGAGCCTGGCCAATACCATATGGATGGAGACACCGCCCTCTGGTTTGCCCGTTCCCGCCTGTCTACCAACGATTTTGACCGGGGGCGTCGCCAGCAACAATTGCTGCGCGCCATCTTGAATGAAGGGGTAGACCTGGGCCTGCTTTCCCAGTTCCCAGTTCTGTGGGATGCCTACAAAGAAAATGTAGAAACCGACATGGATATCGGCCGTCTCTTGCAGCTGGCTTCGCTGGCGCCTGCCATTCGCCAAAACGGGGTGCAGCATCTTTACTTGGTGCGCGGCATTATTCCCTGGGAAACGCCCGGCGGTGCCCAGGTGCAGCTGCCCGTTTGGGAAGGTGAAAACAACCTGGAAGAAACGTTTAGCCGTCTTTTCCGCGTGCCGGCACTGAACCGGGCCAATCGCCGCCCCATCACCGTAGAAATTGTTAACGCCAGCGGCAATCCAGACATGGCCCTGCTGGCCGCCGATAATTTGGCCTGGTACGGTTTTGCCCCCGTCATCAGCGATGAGGTGCCCTCTACCGAGCCACTTACGCAAATGTTTTACTATCGCCCCAACTTTAAGGATTCCTTTGACTGGATGATTAGCTGGATTTTTGACATGTATCGCAGCGAAATTCAGCTTACAGACGATGACTCGTTTGAATACGAATACAAGGTCATCCTGGGCGAAGATTACGATCCCTGCCTGAATCAACTTTACCAACCCCAGGAATTCCTCGACCAATAGAAATAACCCAAATGGGAGACCATCCCCTCAACGCGGATGGTCTCCTTTTTTCTCCATTTATTTCATTGCACATCTCCCAGCATAGGGCATAATCTAGTCGGTAAACACCACTTGCTCTGGCAGCAGTGAAGCAAGCGACTTCTCATTCATTTAAATCCCGCTTTGCCAGAGTTACAAATCCGCCTGGGTTGGTGTAAATCACCGAGGAAATAACTAAATGGCAACCACACCCCTGAACTTGTCGCTCAACCAACTTAGCGAAAAAGAATATAAACGACGCATCCGAGCCTGGGCCATGTATGACTGGGCAAACTCCGCTTTTGCCACGACCATTTTAGCGGCCGTTTTGCCAGCCTATTACAGCAGTGTAGCCGGAGCCAACTTACCCAGTGCCGCCACAGCCACCCAATACTGGAGCATCACCCTCTCCATTTCTGTGTTTATTGTGGCCATCATTTCCCCCATTTTGGGCACCGTCTCGGACATCATGCGCGGCAAGAAAAAGTTCCTGTCGGTGTTTGTGGGCATTGGCGTGGTAGGCACCGGCCTGTTGGTGTTGGTAGATACGGGCGACTGGTTGATGGCCTCCATTTTCTTCATCATTGGGCGGATTGGTTTTGGGGCGGCCAATGTGTTTTACGATGCCTTGTTGCCTCATGTTGCCAAGGAAGAGGACCAGGATCGGGTCTCCACTTTTGGCTATGCTTTGGGCTATTTGGGTGGGGGATTGCTGCTGGCCATCAATGTGGTCATGATTTTTCAGATGCCAGAAAATTGGGGCGTGCGCTGGTCATTGTTCAGTGTGGCCATCTGGTGGATTGTGTTCTCCATTCCCATCTTCCGCCAGGTACCGGAGCCTATGGGCATTGGTCAAAAGATGTCTCCAGGCGTTAGCCTGGTGCGCATGAGCTTCAAGCAAATCCGTGAAACTTTGCGCAACATCAGGCAGTATCAAGAACTTTTTAAATATTTAATCGCTTTTCTTATTTACAATGATGGCATTGGCATCATTATTTCGGTGGCGGTGATTTACGGGGCCGAGCTGGGTTTTGGCACCACGGAACTGGTGCTGGCCATTTTGCTGGTACAGTTTGTGGGCATTCCGTACAGTCTGGTGTTTGGCGGTTTGCCAGCCAAAAGTAATAAACGACAAACCGTGTATGTGGCCTTTGTTGTGTTCAACATTATCGCGCTGCCGCTAGTGGGCATTGGCAGCAGCTCACTTTTGCCCCGGTCGCTGACAGGGACCCCTTCTCCCAATTTTGCCGCGACGGCAACGGCCGTTGGTCAGGGCACCTACTCCGCCAATGAAGAAGCGTTTGTGCAAACCGGCACATGGGAAACCGTGACGATATCCGGTGCGGAGCGCGGCGAAATTTGCGCCTGGTATGCGTTCTGGTGCGATGAGGCAGAATTAGCCGCCACTTATGCTACTTCGGATGATGTGAACGGCCGTATCGACCTCGCTTTCAATGGACAGCCGTTAGAACTCACCTACAGCATGGGCCCCGATTATGGCGTCTGGGCGGTCTTCCTGGATGGGCAACCGTTACTGGATGAAGAGGGCACGCCTGTGGTCATCGACGCCTACCAAAGCACCATCCGCTACGATGTCACCCAGCAATTCCAGACTGAAGAAGAAGGTGAACACGTCCTGTCGCTCATAAACACAGGCAAAAATGTCAGTGACAGCAGCGGTTCACGCTTTGCCCTCTCCAATGTGCAAATCCTGCCGCCACTGCGCAGCAGCAACCTGTTGGGCATCATTGGCATGCTGCTGGCAACGCAAGCCGTTGCCATCGTCTTTGCCTTCCTCACCGGACCTCGCTTTTTCCAGGGTATGGCCGACAAGTTAGACACCAAACGCAGCATTATTCTGGCGCTGTCCGCCTACGCCATCATCGCCATTTGGGGTTACTTTTTGAATTCTGTGGTGGAATTTTGGTTCCTGGCCTGGCTGGTGGCCATTGTGCAAGGCGGCAGCCAGGCGCTTAGCCGCAGTCTTTACGCCACGATGACACCCAACATGATGAGCGGCGAATTTTTCGGCTTGTTCAGCATCATGTCTAAATTTGCCTCATTTTTGAGCCCGCTGGTTTTTGTGCTGTCAGTGGCGCTTTTCAGCAGCAGTCGCCCCGGCGTTGCCAGCCTCTTCATCTTCTTTGCCATCGGCATTTTCTTACTGACGCGCGTGGATGTGGCGGCCGGCAAGGCACAGGCAGATAAGAAAGATGCAGAGATTTTAGCCGCAAATTCTTAGTGGTCGGTAATCAGTGTACGGTAAATGGCGAGTTGATTAGAGCCACTGATTACTGTTTTACTGTTTACTCATCACCGGTCACCGGCCTTTACCACTGTTGGCCTCGTTCACGTTTGCGTTCGCTGCGCAATTTCTTTTCGGACAGCCGCTTTTCTTTGGCGGCCGCCGAAGGTTTTGTGTGGCGGCGCTTTTTTTGTTTCTTTAACGCCTCCGCCAGAAGCTGTTGGAAAAGGGATACGGCCGTATCCCGATTACGGTGCTGGCTACGAGACGACTGCACCTGAAGCTGCAACACCCCCTCCTTGTCTATGCGATTAGCCAGCATTTTAAGCAGGCGCTCTCGTACCGGTTCAGACAGGCTCGGCGAATGGGCCACGTCAAACAGCAGGGTTGCCTTGGTGGCATTCTTGTTCACATGCTGGCCGCCCGGCCCGCTGCTGGTAGAAAAGCGAAAGCTTAACTCCGCCAGCGGAATTTGCACTTCAGCATTGATTGGGATCAGTCGTTCGGTATCCATCCCTGGTAGTATAGCATGGGCAGCCTGAAACGCTGCGGTATAATTTTTGTAAGCTTTAGCAATTAGCCTCTCAGGTAAACAATGATTAAACAACCCAACTCTGACTACTGTTTTGTGTGCGGCCGTAAAAATCCACGCGGTTTGTACGTTACCTTTTACGACAACGGCCGTAATGAAGTCCACGCCACGCACACCATCTCTGAAGAATATCAGGGCTATCCCGGTGTGGTGCACGGTGGCATTGTGGCCGCCCTGCTGGATGAAGTGGTAGCCCGAGTAGCCATGATTGGGGATCCACACCATTTTATGATGTCCGTTAAGCTAGAGGTCAAATATCGTCACCCGGTGCCCACAGAAACGCCATTAACGGCCGTAGGCCGTATTGTGCGGCTGCGTGGGCGGCTGGGCAAAGCCGTTGGTGAAATTCAACTGCCCGACGGCACGGTAGCGGCCGAAGCCGCCATGACCCTGGCTGACGTGCCCGCTGAACTGCTGGCCCACGCCAACCTTGATGCGCTCGGTTGGCGTGTAGACGATTAAACAGGTTGGAATTGACCCATCCTTAACACAATTTATATGGCAACCGCTCCTGGTTGGTTTTACAATGCGTTATCATGGATCAGGTATATTCAAAAGAACTGAGAGCTGATACAGCCACCCTTCTCATCCCCATTATTGCCGGCATCACGGCTCTTACAACGCTGTTGGTAGCGATCTCGTTCGACACCTTTGCTACCAGCTGGCATTTATGGCTCAGCTTTATACTGGCAGCGCTCAGCGGCCTGTATGGTTGGCATGCCATGCGTAAAGAGCGTCCTGTATTGGGCGCCACCATCGTTATGGCGGCCCACCTCTGCATTTTTTTCCTGATCATCTACCAAAATTGGTCACCCGGCAGCATGATTCCCTATCTATTTGCCGTCCTCATTATTGCCAGCAGCATGTTTGCCCAACCCGATTATGGTTTTCTCATTTGGGGCGTGGCTGCGCTGCTCACAACGATTGGCATCAGCCATCATACTGAGGGTTTTATTGATCTGTTGCAATATGTGGCCGGGCCAATTGTCGTCAATTTTTTCATTGCCGGCGCGGCTTATGTTTCCGCACTGGAATGGCAGTTGGCCGTGGAGTCGGTCAGCGCCTTGCATCTCAAAGCGCAGCACCGTCGGGATGAGCTGTTTGAGATACAAGAAGAGCTGCGTCTGACCAATGCCAAACTGCACAGCACCAACGAAGAACTGGAAAAAGCGCGGGAAACGGCCGTTGCCGAACGAGATCTGCGCACCCGCTTCATGAATCAAGTGAGCCACGAACTGCGCACCCCCATCAATGCCATCGTAAACTTTGCCCACATCTTGGGCCAGGGCGAGCTGGGGCAGGTGAATAACCGGCAGGTTGATTATCTAACACGCATCGAAAAGTCTGGCTGGCACTCCATGAGCGTCCTTAACGACCTGCTGGACCTAGCCCAAATGAATGCGGGCGAGTTTCGGCTCCGGCGCGAGTTGGCCGATGTGCAGGCCATCTGCGAAGAAGCCATGAGCAGCGTACGCAGCCTGCTGCGCAATCCCGACATTGCGCTGATGCGGGATTATCCTGACACATGGCCCCAGATCATGGTGGACCCCAAACGCTTCCGTCAGGCACTACTCAATCTATTAGGCAATGCTGCTAAATACACGGATGACGGCCAAATCACCCTGCGCGTGCGCCAACACCAGCATACCGCCACGTTTGAAATTGAAGACACCGGCATTGGCATTGCCGAAGAGCACCACGAAACGGTGTTTGAAGAGTTTCGCCAGCTGGATGAAACAATTGCGCGCCATCGCATTGGCACTGGCCTGGGCCTGCCGATTAGTCGTCATCTGATTGAACGACATGGCGGCACGCTCACGCTTAGCAGCGAGCCAGGTAAGGGCAGCACGTTTACCATTACGCTACCTTTGGCGCCTCAAGAAAAAGACAATGTAAACGGGAGTGGGTCAGCCGCAACCATTGCCCCAGAACGGCCGTTTTGATACACTCTCTCCATAAGCAGGTACATCATGACACTACCATTAGCCAACGCCACTATCTTACTTGTCGAAGATGATCCCAATGCCCAGCTTGTAACCCTGGACCTGCTGCGAATGGGCGGCGCCAACCGGTGTTATTCGCGCCGCAGCGTAGACTCAGCCATCGCCTTTGCTGAAAAGCTGCCCCAGGTCGATCTGTTCCTGGTAGACATCAACATGCCCCAAAAGAGCGGTTTTGACCTTCTGGATGAAGTACGACAGCACGACCGCCTCAAAAAAGCGTTGGTGGTGGCTGTATCCGCTGGCACGCTGGATATAGACACCTCTCGCATCCGCAAATTTGGCTTCGATGGCTTTATCAGCAAGCCGCTGCGCGCCGCCGAATTTGCCAGGCAAGTCCAGCGTATACTCGATGGCGAGCGCATTTGGGAAGTAAACTAAGCGCCCCTTCAAAAAAGCCCACGATTTCAGTGCAGCAGGGCGTTTGCCTTTACCAACTGGAGTTCAAGTGAATCAGTTCGTAACGAAAAAATATTCCCGTCAGTTCCGGTATCTGCCACTGGCAGGTCTACTGCTGCTTTTACTAACGCTCACCGCCTGTTTTGGCGGTGGAGACGACAATGCCTCTGAAGCTGCTGCGCCGGAAACGGCCGTTCAGCAAAACGCGACCCTCACCTGTACATCCGCCTGCCTGGCACAAGGACAATGTGGCACCGCTGCGGACGGCCGTGCTGTCATTTTGGCCCACGGCAGCCAGCCCACCTTGCGCGACCACAACGTCATCCTGGAAAACGAAAGCGCCGTGGTGATTGTGGGGCAGCAAGCCCACACAATTCTGAACACAGACGGAGCAACCTCCACGCTTAACTTTTTTGCCGTGCAAACAGCGGGGGGTGGTCCCACAAACTGGGTTGCAGGAACCTGCGTCGCCTTGTCCGGCCAGTAAAATCTTTTCCCGACAAGCTTGTCCTCTTATTTAGGCCCATAAGATTGAGTAACCGAAACTGTCATGAGCGATAATTTAGGCATCATCACCGAACTATTAGCCGCCCAACACGCTGGCGAGCCCGTGGTTTTAGCCACGATTATCAAAGCACGCGGCTCGGTGCCCCGCCACAGCGGCAGCAAAATGTTGGTATTTGCCGACGGCCGTATCTCCGGCAGCGTTGGCGGCGGCGAAATGGAAGCTCGGGTAGTGGCTGAAGCATTAGCGGCTTTGCAAGACGGCCGTACCCGCGTGCTGCCCTACTCGCTGGTGGCCCCTAAAAAAGGAGACCCCGGCGTTTGCGGAGGTGAAGTGGAAATTTATCTGGAACCATACGCCCCACCCGCCACGCTTTTTGTGGTCGGCTGTGGCCACGTGGGGCAAGCAGTGGCGGAACTAGGCCACTTCCTCGGCTACCGCATCGTTGTCACCGACGACCGCGAAGCGCTGGCCACACCCGCAGTTATTCCCAACGCCGACCTGCACCTGCCGGGCAGCTTCGCCGACGCCCTGGCACAAAATCCGATTAACGCCCACACGTACATTGTCATGGTCACGCGCAACGTGCTGGTAGACCGCGAAATCGTGCCGCTGATCATCCACTCCCCCGCCCGCTACATCGGCATGATGGGCAGCAGCCGCCGCTGGGCAGAAACGAAGCGTCTGCTGCTGGAAGATGGCCTCTCCGCCGACGATCTGGCCCGGGTGCAGGCCCCCATCGGCCTGGAAATTGAAGCCGAAACGCCGGCCGAAATCGCCGTCAGCATCATGGCAGAAATTATCAAGCTGCGTCGTGCGCCAGCAACTGCGCCGAACGCCAGCCCCTAAAAACGCGTGACGTATCTCACTTGCCAAGCGTCACCCCACATCTTTATACTTGTGCTATGAACACCCATTTCCATAAAATTTCTCAATACGAAACCCCGATATCGGTAACGGCCGTCCTTGAACTTTTGGCGCAATACGGCCGTCGCGCCCGCCTCGTCGCTGGTGGCACAGATTTGCTGCTGGAACTGGAGCGCGGCAGTCGCACCGGCGTAGATATTTTGATCGACATCACCCGCATTCCCGGCCTGTCCGACATCACAGAAGATGAAGACGGCACCATTCACCTGGGGCCGCTGGTAACGCACAATCAGGTCATCGCCGCGCCGCTTTTGGTAAAAAATGCGCTGCCGCTGGCGCAGGCCTGCCTCGAAGTCGCTTCGCCGCAGCTGCGCAACCGGGCCACCGTGGCGGGCAATCTCATCACCGCCAGCCCCGCCAACGACACCATCAGCCCACTGCGCGCACTAAAGGCCAACCTAACCCTTGCCTCCACGCGCGGCGAGCGGATCGTTTCTTTAGCCGATTTTCATACTGGCGTGCGCAAAACCGTGCTGGAACCGGATGAAATGGTGACAGATATTAGCTTTGCCCCCATGCCCGCCTCGGCGCGAGGGATTTATGTCAAGCTAGGCCTGCGCCGCGCCCAGGCAATCTCCGTGGTGCATCTGGCCTGCATTGTGGATTTTGCCGAGGATGGCACGGTAAAAAGTGCCGCCATCACCCAGGGCAGCGTGGCGCCCACCATCATCGACACACCCGGCGCAGAAGAATATCTGGTTGGCAAAACGTTGAGCGATGACGTGATTGCCCATGCGGCTAATCTGGCCGCCGCCGCCGCTACTCCCATCGACGATGTGCGCAGCCCTGCCGAATACCGTCAGGAAATGATCCGTGTGCTCACCCGACGGGCGCTCACGGCGCTACGTGACGGCACCGAGCGCAGCCAATGGCCGCAAGATCCGGTCATGCTGTGGGGAGAGACCAACGGCCGTTTCCCAACCGGTGCACAGTTCAGCCACACCCACAACCCCGACACGCCTATCACGACCACCGTGAACGGTAAAGAGATTACGGCCACTGGCGGCAACCATAAAACGCTACTGCGCTGGCTGCGCGAAGAAGGTCTGCTTACCGGCAGCAAGGAAGGATGTGGCGAGGGCGAATGTGGTGCCTGCACCGTCATTCTCGACGGCATGGCGGTGATGTCTTGCCTGGTGCCAGCGCCCCGCGCCCACGGAGCCAACATCGTGACTATTGAGGGATTGGCAAACGGGGCAAACGACGCTACCTTGCATCCATTACAGCAAGCGTTTGTAGAGACGGGCGCAGTCCAGTGTGGTTTCTGCATCCCCGGATTTTTGGTGGCGGGAGCAAAATTGTTGGAGGAACGGCCGTCTCCCAATCGCGAGCAGATTTTACAAGCTTTCAGCGGCAATCTGTGCCGCTGTACCGGCTACTATAAAATCATCGAAGCCGTCGAAAAAGCTGCCAACTAGCAAATGGAGGTAACCCCTTATGCGCCTAGAAAAGAAACATGAAGAAGAATTAGCCCGTCGCAAAGGTTTGACAGGGAAAACAATTGTGCAGGTAATCTGGCTGTTATTTACCGGCACCCTGGCCTACTTTTTTGTCACCTACCTGTTCAACGAAGGCATCATCACAGCGGGCATGTTCTACAACCAGCTGCTTATCCCCCGTTCAGTGCCCGAGATTGGCCTGAAGCTAATTGTTGTACTCGGCCTGGTTATTGTGATGCAAATTATCTTCTCGCTGGGCTACATCATCGCCAGCCCAGAGGGACGTCGCCGCACGGGTGACCCCTCCATGTATTCGCGCAACAAAGATCCTTTTGACGATCGTTTTAGCTAAAGCTTAAGATTCATTTTCCCGGAGCCTGCGCATCTCGAAAGTTACAGGTGCTGAGGTTTCCGGGAAAGCAGATGCACCACCCGCAAATCGAGAAAAAGTATGCTCAAGTCCGAATCTGTATATCGTATTGATGCTCCCGGCAAAGTGACCGGAGATACCCTCTATTCTGGAGACATCACGCCAGAGAATTTGCTGCACGGCAAAGTGCTATTCAGCAACCAACCCCACGCCCGCATGATTTCAATGGACACCGCAGCGGCAGAAGCGGTACCTGGCGTGGTGGCCATCCTCACGGCCAAAGATGTGCCGGTGAATGGCTACGGCCTGGGTGTGCCTGACCAGCCAGTGCTGGTGGGGCTAGGCAGCAGCAATCCCCACGCAGATGTGAGCCGTTGGGAAGGGGATCATGTGGCCATCATCATTGCAGAAAGCGAAACGGCCGCTGCCGAAGCCCGCAGCCTCATCCAAATTGAATGGGAACCGCTACCTATCATTGGCACCATGGAAGAAGCGCTCAAAGATGAATTGATTATCCAGCCGTGGCATGGCAGCAACATCTTGCATAAATACCAAATTCGCAAAGGCGATATGGACACCGGTTGGAACGACGCTGACATCATCATAGAAGGCACCTATCACCTGCCCTACCAGGAACACGCCTTCTTGCAGCCCGAAGCGGGCGTTGGCTACATCGACGACAGAGGACGTGTTACCGTCGAAATTGGTGGGCAGTGGGCCCACGAAGATCGGGAGCAGGTGGCACATTCCCTGGATCTGCCAGAGGAAAAGGTGCGCATCATTTACCCGGCTATTGGCGGCGCATTTGGCGGCAAGGAAGATATGTCGCTGCAAATTGTGTTGGGTCTGGCAGCCAAACGCCTGCATGAGCGAGGCATCAACCGTCCCGTGCGCATCATCTGGACGCGCGAAGAAAGTATTTTGGGGCACCACAAACGCCACCAGGCCACGGTTTATACCAAGTGGGGCGCAACAAAAGCGGGAAAGATTACGGCCGTTTCCGCCACCGTACACATGGATAGCGGCGCGTACGCCTACACCAGCCCCAAAGTGCTGGGCAACTTCCACCTCATGGTCACCGGCCCTTACGAAATCCCCAACGCCCACATTGATAGCTACGCCATCACCACCAATAACGTGCCTGGCGGCGCGTTCCGTGGCTTTGGCGGGCCACAAGGTGCCTTTGCCGCCGAAACGCAGATGAACAAGCTGGCCGAAGCGCTGGGCCTCAGCCCAGTAGACATTCGGCTAAAAAACGTGCTGCGCGAAGGCAGTCTACTGACCGTGCAAACACCACCCCCACCCGGCATCAGCATGGCGGAAGTGGTAGAGACGTGCGCGGCAGAGGCTGGCTGGTCGGTAAACGGTAATCAGTATTCAGTAAACGGTGATCAGTCTACATTTAACAGTGTGCAGTCGCTGCCGGCCAACCCAGGTGCATTGCGCAAAGGACGCGGCATTGCCTGCTCATTTAAAAATGTAGGTTTCTCCTTTGGCGCACCGGAAAGCTGTGAAGCCACCATTGAAATACATGGCGCAACAGAAATTGAGCGTGTCGTTTTGCGCCACGCTGGCGCCGACGTTGGCCAGGGCGCCCACACCGCTTTCCGCCAGATGGTGGCGGCGGCCGTTGGCGTCGAAGTAGATAGGGTTGAACTGGACATGTCTGACACAGCCAGCAGTGGCAATTCTGGCTCCACTTCCGCCTCGCGCATGACGTGGATGGCGGGCAACTCCATCCGTGGTGCGGCAGAAGCAGCGCTCACCGCCTGGACCAACGAGGATCGTCCCGCCGTCGGCCACCACAAGTACATACCGCCTGGCACGGAACCATACGACGCGGAAACTGGCGCTTGCATGCCCAATTTTACCTATGGCTACGTGGCCGAAGCGGTGGAGCTAACGGTAGATATCGAGACGGGGCACATTCATGTTGAGAAAGTCGTGTGCGCCAACGATGTGGGCAAGGCGATCAATCCCACCCAAATTGAAGGGCAAATTGAAGGGGCCGTGGTGCAGGCGCACGGGTATGCGCTCATGGAGAATTTGGTGGTGGAAGACGGCCGTATCCTCAACCCATTCCTCAGCCAATACCTCATCCCCGGCATCAAAGACGTGCCGGAAATTGTGCAGTCGGTCATCATGGAAGTGCCAGACCCCATTGGGCCGTGGGGCGCACGCGGTATGGCCGAGATGCCCTTCTTGCCGCTGGCACCCGCCATTGTGGCGGCCGTCTACGATGCCACCGGCGTCTGGTTCGACGAAATTCCGCTGACGCCCGCCCGCGTTGTAGCTAAATTGCAGGAATTTGGTATTCGCAACTAGACAAAATCTGCTACGCTTTTCCAGGTTCTTCCTCAAAACACCAACAATTTGAGACGTTTTTAAATTGTTGGTGTT
Organism: Ardenticatenaceae bacterium; assembly: GCA_020634565.1. Classification (GTDB taxonomy): domain Bacteria; phylum Chloroflexota; class Anaerolineae; order Promineifilales; family Promineifilaceae; genus Leptofilum. The sequence goes on along the minus strand of JACKBN010000010.1, from coordinate 110,333 downwards.
TTTATTGCTGAGGCACGCTTCTTTCCATAACAAACTCGCGGAAGTCTGCCTCAATCTAGCTGTTCGCTGCATCATGCCTCAACAATATCTTTGGGCGAAACAGTTGTTGTGTATTTACAAACCCCACAGAAGGAGTAAAACTGAACATGCAAAAGCGACAATTGGCAATCTTGACGGCCCTGCTGGCTGCCCTGTTCCTGGTTTCAGGCGGACTAGCAGCCCCCTCCGCGGCCGACGAACCGGAAGCGGTATTTACCAAACAGGTAGCCGGGCCGGGGAGTGAAGTGCTGGACGGCCGTTCCGCCCTGCCAAATCCAGCCGAAATGGGCGTGCGCTCCCGTACCGCCATGATTCCGGTCACCTTTAGCAAAGCCGCCGACGGCAGCTGGCAGTGGCAAGATTCGCTGGCCGTAGACAGCAGCAGCGAAATGTCGGTCATGGTGCTGAGTCCAGATGCCGCACAATGGGAACTAGCCCTGTACACGCCAGAAGGGCAGACGATGCGCTTGCGCCAGGGTGTGGACCAGGCGGGCGTGGTACAGCGTACCGGGCAGCTTGGTCTGGAGCAGCAATCATTTTCGGGCGATATTTACACCTTTGCCCAGCCCACACGGGGTGAATGGCAGGTGACGGTGCGTACGGCCGTAGCCCCCAGCAGCGCCGATGCACCAAGTGGCTATCTACTGGTCTCCAATGAGAGTTCTTACCAGATTTATGCCCATCTCAGCAGCTACAATTTATGGACCAACAATCAGATTGGCTTGCTCGCTTATGCCTATGATGCAGCGCAGGACAACAGCACCAGCGCACCTTCAGCGGCAACCGAAATCATTCGTCGTGCCCAACTGCGGCTCGTGACACCAGACGGCCGTACGCTGCGCCTGCTGATGTTTGATGACGGCCGTCATGGTGACGGCGTGGCCAACGATGGGGTGTTTGGCGCCTTAGTCACGCCGCGCATGGCAGGCCAGTACACGGCCCAAATTACCATGCGGGGCGAAACGCCCGATGGCACTCCCGTTCTGCGTACCACAGAACATATTTTCCCCGTAGTCGAGCAGGCGATTGCTCTGGAAGAAGGGTCTGTCACAGCCACCGCCGATGGCCTTAATCGCCTAAACTTCAACCTGAACGCCACCACCTCTGCCGATGTGGCTCAAGTACAGCTTTATGCGGAGCTGTGGGGGGCAGATGCAGATGGGCAGATGATGCCCATCACCTGGGTCGGCGGATTGGTTGCGCCGACGGCAGATGGGGTTCCGGTAAGCATTGACGGCCGTTGGCTCTCCCTGGCCAATGCCACAGCCCCGTTTGAGCTGCGCAACGTGCGCCTGCAAGATGCCCAAACGCACATTCCGCTGACGCAGCTAGACAGCGTCTCGGTAAACATTCCAGAAACGGTAAGCAGAGGTGTGTCAGAAACGGCCGTTACAGAAATTACGGAAGAGATGTTGATGGGTGAGCGGCCAACGGCCGTAACGGCCAATCAACCGGCACCTAATGCGCCCGGTGGCGTGCTGATGCTGGTACACGGCTACTGCTCCGGCGGCGTCTGGCCCACTGGCGACTTCACCAGCGATGTTACCTTCCAAGATTACAATCAAAATCGCACCCATGACCAGTTTGCCAACCTGATTCGCACCTACGGCAATCAGTTCCCCTCCTTTGGCATCGTGGCCCACAGCCAGGGTGGCGCAGCCTCGCTGCACCTGTACACTTATTATTGGAGCGGTCTGGATTACTCCTCCGGCAGCCGCCTGATTCAATCTGTAGGGACACCATACCAGGGCACAACGCTGGCGGGCAATCTTGCCCTCTTGGGTGATCTCTTTGGGGCTGGCTGCGGCACCAATTGGGACCTCACCTATGATGGAGCAGCACTGTGGCTATCTGGCATTCCCAGCTGGGCACGCAGCCGTGTGTACTACCATACCACATCCTTCAAAGACGTCTGGTACCGCTACGACTATTGCAACATCGCCACGGATCTCTTCCTGAGCGATCCAGATGACGGTGTCATTGAGAAGTGGTCTGGACAGCTCAGTGGAGCAAACAATCTGGGGCACAAAACGGGCTGGTGCCATACCAGCGGCATGCGCGACCCCGCTCAAACGCAGGATCACAGCCGCAATGCCAATATGAACACTTACGCCAATCGTTAATCTGAGTATCTAAAAACAAACGAAGGGGGTGCGCAAGCACCTCCTTTTTTATTTGGCCACTTGAGGAAGATAGGTATGAAAGGGGGCGTTTACGTCTGTTGCTGACATACACCAGTTATCTTTTTCGACAAAGCAAAATTCGGCCGTATTGACCAGGAGTACAGGCGCAGGCGTGGGAGTAGGCGGCTCAACCGTCACCGTGTCGGTTGGCGTGGGTGTGGCAGTATAGGTTGGCGTGTCAGTAACAGGTGGCGGTGTCGCCGTATTGGTACTTGTGGGCATGGGGGTACAGGTAGGTTTAGGCCGAGGCGTTCCGCTATCAGGAACGGCGGCATCGGTTACACAGCCTTTTACGGCCGTTGGTCGGGCAAAGTTCTCTACTACCTGTACTGGCATTTCTGGCATAGAGGAAACTGGCGGGATTCTGCTAGCTTCGTGCAATGCGGATGGAGGGCTAGCTACAGGAACGGCGACGGGTAAAGCAGGAGAGACCGTCGTATCTGGAGATTTGATAATCACTGTGATAAACATTCTGATAAGATGCCCAACCGGCAAATCTGGCAATGCTGCCGTTAACGTTTGTCCATCGGAAGTAAACCCCGACATTTTAAGCACCTCTACATTTTCAGGAAGGGTGTCTTTGAGAACAGCGTCAACAATATCCCGCACATTATTACTTGTTATCGTCAACTCATACTCAACTTCTTGTCCCGGAACAACCTCATTTGAGGGAAAACTCTCTTTGGAAAAGAAAACCAGCGGCGTCCAATAAATTTTGTCTTGTACGGTAGGCGGATCGTTGCCATTGGCATTTACACCGCCAATCACATAAATACGCTCCAGCTTGGAAACAACAGCTAAAAGCCCATAAAGATGATCTTGTCCCTGGTCAGGGCTGGTATCTATTGAATCCATTTTCTGCCAGGTTTGAATATCATCATCTGGACCAATTTTAGTGCGATAAATTGCGTCTGAGGCTGCCCCATAGAATGGGTGACAGGCGGGCGATCCGCCAATAACGTATAAATAATTGCCGGATTGAACGGCCGTTGAAAATTGTACGCTCGTAAATTCTGGAATTTGTGCCTGAGTAACCCACTGCACAATGCTACCCGTATTATCAATTTTGCCACGATAACTAATTGGTTGTGAGTCAACTCGCTGTCCATAACAGTTACCCGGTTGGGATCTGTATGTTCGTCCACCAAAAACATAAATGCTGCCATTATCCGCAGCAACGGCCGTATGACCTGTTACACGAAATGGAAAGTTCTCCTCGGCTCTCCACTTCAAAGACTGGCATGTATCACCGACTTCCGCAGAAAAAACATAGGGCGTTGGCTCCCAAGGATGATTGAAGAATTTATATTTACGCAACCCACCAATAAGATAGAGACGATTACCAACCAAAACTGTCGTGTGATAAGCAACACCTAATTCATGATCCATCTCGGGGATGTCCTCTTCTGACTCCCAGGTGTTGTAAAATTCTTCCCAATTCTGGAACTCTCCGTTGGCACCCAATTTAGCGCAATATACGCGAGCATTTACGTTTGGATACGGATCATTGCTGTCTGGGTAAACATAGCCACCCAGCAGATAGATGTTCTCTTTTACGGCCGTTGCCGAAAACCCATGCAGTTTTAACGGTAATGGAGGTAAACTACCGTCGCTGCTATCGCTCCAAGCCCCTAATGAACCATCTTGATGGATTTCTGCATAGGCAGTCCGATCTGTGCGCACAAGTTGAGACTTTGAACCAAAAGCTTCTCCCCCGCCTAGCAAATATAAATATTCCTGTCCTGCCACTTCCGTAACCAAAGCTTGTCCAACGGCCGTTTTGAAAGGTGCGGAGCTACTGTTCCAGTGGATGAATGAGGCCGATGCATTTGGGTTAACAAAGGTCTCAGCTTGAAAGATTACTGGCAAAAACAGGGGATTATGATTCTCATCAGCTATATTTTGTCCCTGCACAAAAATGGCAAACCCCAAGAAACCAATGCTGATCAGCAAGGCAACAAATGCAAAAAGAGTTGTTCTTTTTACCCACTTTTTAGCTATTTCTGGGTCATGGTCTTCATTCATGAAGAGTCACATTTTCAGTTTTACAACAAATACCTATCACTATAAAAGCAAACGAGGAGACGGATATTTTTACACCCTTCGATAATTTATGGTCCGACAGGAACAGGGGCCGTTGGCGGAATCGCCTCAACAAATACTGACTTATTTTCAGATTCTACGATGGCATAATGGACCCCGTCACTGGGACCTTCCATAACTGCCACATTAAGCAGGTAGGTTCCTTTCGGGAAATCGGTATTGTCCACGTTAAATTGATAATGAAAATCTTTTGTCCAGGTAATACTGTAACGAGCCTCTGGACGATCATCTGCTTCTGACCAGAAGCGGACAGCAAAGTTTTGTGTGGGAGTCAGCTCACCATCCCAAGCCCAGGCGACGACTACTGCACCACCGGGCAAGAACTCTAGTTGCGTGATCACTGGCGCGCTATATTGAGGTCTGGGTACGGCCGTTACTTCTGGCGTAACTGTAGTTACAGGCTGCACTGTTGGCGTTGGCATTGTTGTGGGCGTCATGGTTGGTTCGGGAGTAGGTGCAGGGGTGTTTGTAGATACGGCCGTTGCTTCCAGCGCAACCTCTGCTGTTGTAGCAGTCGATGTTGGCTCACTTTCGACAGCCGTACTTGTTTCGGCTTCAGCCACCACAGGAACAGCAACGTTAATGACCAACGAATCTTCGCCTCTGCAACCCTCGTCATTTATTGCCACCAGCTCAACCGAGATTTGGTGAGCATCGTTGGGCACAATCAAAAATGGCGAAAATGGATCATCACCAAGCAAAATGGGCGGATCAGCTTGCCACTGAAACGTTAAGCCAAAAGAATTATCTAAATTGGGAAACAGATAAACCTTATCTCCAGGGCTGGGATCTGGCACTTCATGAATTTCAATATCGAATGTGCATTCGCCAACTGAGGCACTTTCAGTTACAGCTGGGGTCGGCGTTGTCGTGGATGTTCCATCACAAGCAACCAAAAATAGGATAACGATTATCAAAAATAGGTGCTTCGCTTTTTTTGTCATGATTTCCCCATGGTGGCTTATTCCGCTATTGCTGAAAGTCTAACAAGAACACATTTGTTAGCGGCTGACCATCATATGACAAAGTCACGACAATTCGGTCATTATCAAGAGACGAAGATGATGAAACATAGGAGGCTTCCCATCTTGTTTTCTTCTCTATCTCTCCCCCATCTGGGTTCCAAATGCTTTCTATACTGCTGTCTTCATTGATGAATCGCTGGCAAGCAGCGGATAAAGAGGTTGGGCCCCATTCCACAGACAAGTTGAATTCTTGCCAGCCGCGGGGAATCGGAGCGGCTTCACCTTGTCGAAGCACATATTCCACCACATCCCCAGGATGTTTGATGTGTAATTGGGGTACGGCCGTTTTCACACAAGCTAATTTCTCTTCGTCCGTCAGGTTATTATTAAAGATGAAAAAGATGGCAATAGCCAGCCCCAACAGGCCAATCACCCCCCAGCCCAACAGGTTCCAACGCGACTTCGATTCTTTGATCGGCTGCTCTTGTTTTGGCGGCTGTTTGTCAAGTATTTCCTGGCGAAGGGCGACGGCCGTTTCATGTTCAGCAACTGGCTTCAGCAAGGCAAGCGCTCGATCATACTCACCACGGGCGATTGCTTCGCGTGCCCGCTGCAAGCACCCCTCAATGGTTTCCGCCAGCTCTCCCAACAGAATATTCACATCCCGATAATTTGGCTCCAATGAATCTGCCTCATCCAGCAGCTTTTGCGCATTCAGCCACTCCTGCTGCTGCATAGCCAGCTTACCCTCGCTGTAGAGCCGCTCCAGCTCAATTTCGCGTTGCACTTGTTTTTGCAGCACCTTCTTCTCTGACGTATCTGAGGCCTGTGATAAAAAGTAATCTGCGTCCCGCCAGCGCTTATTTGCAATTGCCAGATGGGCTTGTTCCAAGACAAGCTCGTCTTTCTTACGACGCTCGGCTCGGTTCAAGGCAGCAACAACGGCTTGATTATTGGGCCGGATTGTGAGCGCATGTTTATAGGCATCAATCGCCTTGTCCCATTGTTTGAGCTCATAGCTCTTTTCACCTTCATAGACAAACGATTCAAAGGCATGACTTTGCCAAGCATCCTCTAATTCTTGCACTAGCGCTGATGCATTGGCATGACGCGCTTCTGGCTGCTTGGCCAGAGCTTTGGCAAAGATGTCGTCAAACTGGTGCGGTAACGCCTCATTTAAGGAACTGATTTGGGGTGGCGGTTCTTTCTCTATTGCCGTTTGCAATTCCACCATTGAAGTTTCTGTAAACGGCCGTTGCCCACACAATAACTCATATAAAAGCAGGCCAAACTGATACACATCCGACTGCGGTGCAAGGGGTTCTCTGGCCCATTGTTCCGGGGACATAGCGGGTAAATAAGCCAGCGGCGCTTTTTGATCCTGTATCGACTGGGTTAATTCAGCGATAGCCGTACCATGAAAATCAGTCAGAAAACAGCTATCGTTTGCATCCAGCAGCACATTCCCCATGTTAATATCGCCATGAACCTGCTTATTCTCATGCAAGACGTCCAAAGCCACAGCCAGCTGTCGGGCAATATCGCAAACCTTGTCTATGGGCAAGGGGCGCTCTTTGCGAAAACGCTCACGCAGCGAAGCGCCCTCCACAAACTTCATTGCCAGAAACGGCCGTTCCTCGTGTAAATCCAGTTCGTAAACAGGCACAAGGGCTTCATGAGTTGGCATGTCCATTACTTGTTTGCGCTGCTGCCGGAAAAGCTGCCGATAAATCTGATTGGTCATCAGCGGCTGCTTCATAATCTTGAGCGCCACACGATGATCCTCAACCAGATCTTGCGCCAGGTACACCACGGCAAAACGGCCGTGCTGCAACTCTTCCTTAATCTCGTAGCGCCGTTTAATTTGTTTGGGGCGCAGCAAATTGGCCACTTCCTCCGCCAATTCCTGCACGGTTTGGTAACGCTGGCTTGGCTCTTTGGCCATCGCTTTTTCCAAAATTGGCTGAATTGCTGAGGGCAGCCTGGGGTTTAGATCACAGGCATTGGGAATATATCCATTCACGTGCCGGTCAAGCAAAATCTGCATATCGGCCTCAGGGAACGGCCGTTCCCCTGTAAGCATTTCAAACAACGTCACGCCAAGCTGATACACATCTGTATACTGCCCCAATGGTTTATCCAACCACTGCTCCGGTGCCATATAAAACATCGATCCACCGTAATTAGAAGGCACCATGCCTGATTCGATTTTTTCAATAGGGGCAGCTAGGCCAAAATCGGCCAAAAAAACCGTCCCTTCATCATCCAGCAAGATGTTGGCCGGCTTAATGTCACGATGCATAATGCCCCGACTGTGTGCCGCATTCAGCGCCGCGGCCAGGCGATTCAAGATCAGGCTGGTCTCTTCCAAAGAAAAGACACCCTCTCGCTGCAAGCGCTTATTGAGCACGTCGGGCATCAGGCGCATCACTAAATACAGCTGGCCAGTTGGCTCATCTGAACCAAAGTCATGAACCGGTACAATGGCACGATGCTCTAAATTGGCAATGGTTTTCGCTTCACGCCAAAATCTGTCGTGAAAGCGGGGATCCTGAGAGAAATTCTTGCGGATGATTTTTAAGGCAACAAGCCGATCCATATTCGGATCATGCGCTTGATAAACTTGCGCCATTCCTCCTTCACCCACCTCCTTGCGGATTTCGTATCGGCCAAATTTTGTTAACGACATAAAGAAGCCCTTCGATGTTTATTTTTGTGCAAATAAAGCAGAGGTGAAATACAACCCTAAAATAATCTGGCTAATGGCTAACTTTCAGAAAGCGAACAACAAACTTTCTGGCAACGGCCGTTCCCATCCAAACCAACCGTCTTCACGCAGATTTTTTATTTAACTATTCAATTGGGCCAATACAGATAGATTTGTTTTCCGATAAGACGCGCAACTCGTGGGCATTATACAGAACTCTTGCCCGTAAAGTAAAGCCAAATTAAACGATACCCCCTAATTCTTACGATCTGAGTGAATTAGTTGCCCATGAGTTCCCTGCTCGAGTAAGATCACACTATGTTATTTTCACAATACCTCGTTATCTTGCGCGGCGGCGGCGATTTAGCCACTGGCGTTGCCTACCGTTTACACCAGGCAGGCTTTCCTCTCATTGTGCTGGAACTGTCCCAACCACTCGTGGTGCGGCGCAAAGTGGCCCTGGCAACGGCCGCTCTTGAAAACCAAATCACCATCGAAAACTTACACGCCCAACGCGCCGAAACCGTTGCGCAAGCCCTTGAGCTTGCCCACTCCGGTAAGCTCCCCGTCCTCGTTGCTCCAGAGTTACCCGTAATCAGTAATCGGTTAGCAGTAAACAGTAACCGATCACTGAATACCGATTACCGAATACCGATCCTGATCGACGCCCGCATGGCCAAACGCAATATCGACACAGATATCGACCAGGCTGAACTGGTCATTGCCCTAGGGCCGGGCTTCACTGCTGGCGTCGATTGCCACGCCGTCATTGAGACAATGCGGGGGCACACTTTGGGGCGCGTTATCTGGGAAGGCGCGGCCATTCCCAACACTGGCACCCCCGGCATTGTCGCCGGCAAAGGTGCCGAGCGCGTCTTGCGTGCCCCAGCCGCAGGCAAAGTAAACTGGCAAAAGGAAATCGGGCATTTTGTTCAGGCCGGGGAGGTAATTGGGGATGTGGCTGGCAAAACAGTCGCCGCGCCGTTCGCTGGCGTTTTGCGTGGACTGATTGCCCCCGGCAGCGAAGTACCCGCTGGCCTCAAAATTGGCGATCTGGATGCGCGCGCAGACGTTTCTGCCTGCTTCACCATTTCCGAGAAGGCATTGGCAATTGGCGGGGGCGTGCTGGAAGCGATTCTCACCCATCTGAACCAGCAAACATGAGCACGTTCACCCTCTCTACGGCGTTCCACTTGCAGCCACAAAAGGAGCTGATTGCGTTTGTGGGCGGCGGCGGCAAAACGAGCCTGCTCTTTGCCCTGGGAGCCGCGCTGCCAGGACGACGCCTCCTCACCACCACCACACGCATCTTTGCGGCGCAGATGGACCGCGCGCAAGAATTGATTTTCGCCACAGAGAACACAGAGGAAAACGAGAAAAATATCCGGGCGGCATTAGATCGAGCAAATATTTGCCTGGTGGTGGGTGAAGTTGCAGGTGACAAGGCCGTCGGGGTGTCGCCAGAGCTGCCAGGGAGGTGGATGGCGTGGTCTGATGTGGATTTTGTTCTGGTAGAAGCCGATGGCTCACGTATGCGGCCCATTAAGGCACCCGCCGAGCACGAACCTGTGATTCCTCCTGAAACCACGTTGGTGGTGCCCGTGGTAGGAATTGATGCGCTGAACGGCCGTTTCTCGCAAGTCACCCACCGGCCAGAGATTGCGGCAGAGCTGCTAAACTGGTCAGTTTTCAGTGACCAGTTATCAGCGAGTGATGTGGCGCAGCTGATTGCGCATCCGCAGGGTGGATTGAAGGACGTGCCAGCCGGGGCGCGTGTGGTGCCATTTATTAACAAGGTGGAAACGGCCGTTCAGCTTCATGCCGCCCGCCAAATTGCCCACCAACTTTTGCAAACATCCCGTATCGAGCGGGTAATCATTGGCGCAATGAAACTGGCGCAGCCCGTGCTTGAGGTGCACCAGCGGGTCACTGCCGTTATTCTGGCGGCCGGTCGGGGCAAACGGATGGGGCAACAAACCAAACAGCTGCTCCCTTGGGGCAGCAGCACCGTTTTGGGCCAAACAATCGCCAATGTGCAGCAAACGGACGTTCATAACCACCTCGTCATCACCGGACATGAAGCCGAAGCGGTAACCCACATTGCCCAGGCAGCTGGCGTCCAAACTGTACATAATCCCGACTTTGCCACCGGGGAAATGATCTCTTCATTGCAAACGGCCGTTCGCGCGCTGGATGAGTCGGTAACTGCCGTTCTGGTCGTGCTGGCTGACCAGCCGATGATAGAGTCACAAACGATGGATTTGCTGCTGGAAGCGTACTGGCAGGGGCACAGCGATCTGATCGCGCCGGTTTTTGCGGGCAAACGAGGCAATCCGGTGCTCATTGGCCGCCGCTATTTTGACGAGCTGTTGGCCTTGCCCCCCACGGATGCGCCTCGCACCCTTCTGCGCCGTCACGCCGACAAGCTGCATCTGGTCGAAGTACCTACAGACGCCATCCTACGCGATCTGGATGATCCGCAGCAATATGCCCGCGAACAAAAAAGATGGGGCGAGTCTTAACCGTCAGCTAGCGAAGCCAGACGGCCGTTCAACCGCTCCACCGTTGCCTGATCCCCAATGCGGCGGAAAATCGCCGCACTCTGCAGATACTGCTGGCGCGCTTCGGTGGGATTTTCGCTGGCAACTGCCGTATCTCCCAAATACATCCGGCACAATCCCTGCCCCCGTTCATCCTGCATCTCCGCCCGAATCGCCAGACTTTCTTCATAGCGGGCCCGCGCTGTGGCGTAATCGCCCAGCGCATACGCCACCCGCCCCAAATTCACCAGCGAAAAGCCCATGCTCCACCGGTTGCCCAACGTCTTTTCCAGACGCAGGCTGGTTTCTGAATGGGCCAGCACCACCTCATACCGCTTTTGCAAATAAGCGATCTGGCTCAAAATATTGTTGCTGATGGCCTGGCTGTAAAGTAGATTGTGCTGTTCCCCAATGGCCAACGCCTCCTGACAGGTAGCCCAACCCATCTCGTAGGCCTCCTGCACATATTGGATCACCGCCAGATAATTAAGCGTGTAGGCCACAGCCGACGGCTCTCCATCGGCGCGTAAATAAGCCAGCCCTTCGTGAAGCAGCTTCTCCGCCTGGTCGCGCTCCCCCAACAAAAAAGCAAACCAGCCTTGCCGGGCAATGAGCTTGCCCAAAATAGCCTCTGGTGCTTGCGCTCGCAGCTGGGCAACGGCCTGGCTGAACAGCGCCACACCCTCGCGGAACCAGCTGCGCATGTACAGAAAGAGGGAAAGCGTCTCTGTTGCCTGGTCCACCGCCGCCAGATCGGCCTGGGCCACCGCCAACCGCCACGCCTGGCGAATGTTGTCGATTTCCTGACCGATTACCGCTAGCGCCTGGGCTTGCTCCGCACCCTGCAAACGTGTTTCCTGGGCGGCCAACAAGTTCAGATAATAACGGCCGTATCGCTGACGCAAAGCAAAACCGATCTGGCCATTTTGCATATGTTCCGCGGCAAACTGGCGCACAACTGCCAACATTTCATAGCGTGAACGCGCGACGGCCGTTTCCCCCACCTGCCGCCGCAAAAACGACTTGTCTAACAGGGCCGAAAGCTGCGGCAGCCGCGCTTCGGTAATAGCTGCGGCCGCCTGCCGCTCAAAGCCACCCTGGAAGATGGCCAGCTGCGCCAGCGTTTGCTGCTCGGGTAGCGTGAGCAGCTGCCAGGAATAATCAAACACCGCCCGCAAGCTGCGGTGCCACTGCGGCACATTGGCCGCGCTGGCGCTCAAGCCATCCAGATTATGGCGCAGTTCAGCCAAAATCTCCGGGCAAGAGAGCAGCCGCACCCAGGCGGCCGACAGCTCAATGGCCAGCGGCGAGCCATCCAGCAGTTGGCAAATCTCTACCACGGCCGTTTCCGACCAATCCTCCGACTCACCCAAGGCAAAGCGGGATTCCACCTGCTGCGCCCGCTGCACAAACAGGGCCACGGCTGGGCTCCCTGCGGCATTATCAGCCGCGGTGGGCAATCCGGCCAACGCCAGCACATGCTCTTCCGCCAGGTTGAGTCGCTCACGCGAAGTTACCAGCAAGTTCAGGCCGGGCGCCTGGTGCAGCAGCGCCAAAATGAGGGCGCGGCCCGGCTGCACCAAATGCTCCAAATTGTCCAGCACCAGGAGCATTTTTCGGTCTTGCAGGTAAGCCAGCAGCTGTGCCTGCGGGTCAGCTGAACCGGCAAAGGTGTAGCCAATCGCTTCCGCAACGGCCGTTACCAGCGGATTAAACTCGGCCGATTCTACCGAGGCCACGCCCGCCAGCGGCACAAAAAAGACGCCATGCCAGAATGGCCCCAAATGGGCCGTGGCCGCCAGCCAGGCGGCTTCCAGCGCCAGCCGCGTTTTGCCCATGCCACCCGGCCCCACAATGGTGTGCAGCCGCTGCGTCGGATCTGCCAGTCGGGTTGAGAGCTGGGCCAGCTCTTCACTGCGCCCAACCAGATTTTGCTCACGGGGTGGCAGCCGATACGGCCGTTCCGCCGCAGCGGCTTCAATTTGTTCGGCCAAAGCGGCCGTTTCGGGCATCGGTTCCACGCCTAGCTCGTCCCACAACGTTTGGCAGAACGTTTTGTAGCTGGCCAGCGCCGCGTTTCGCTCGCCCAGATAAGCCAAAGCACGCATTAACTGCTGCTGGGCAGCTTCCCGCCACGGCTCGATGGCCAACTGCTGCCGGGCAAAATCTGCCGCCGGTTCATACTCGCCGCGCTGCTCGTGAAACTGGGCCAACTCCTCCAAAGCAGCCAACGCGTCCGCCTGGAACTGCTGCCGATAGCCCAGCAGCCATTCATCAAAGGCGCTGCTGTCTTCTAGAAAAAAGCCATCGAGAAATGGACCTGTGTAGTGGGTAACGGCCGTACTCGCCAACGCCATGCAGCCCACACACGACCCTTCCCGGCTGCCGCGATGTGCCTCACAACCCGCCAGGCCAGCCTGAAACTGCACCACGTCCAGGCTGTGGTTGCTTTCCAGATTAAATTGGGTGGATTCCCGGGTACTGAGCAAAAAGGAAGGCGCGGCCTGGGCATCGCCAATGGCGCGGCGCAGACGGCTAAGCGTTTGGCGTAAATTGGTGCGGGCCGCGTCATCGGGCATATCAGGGAAGAGCAGACCAATGAGTATCTCACGGCGGTGGGGGCGATTGGCTTCCATGGCCAGAAAGATGAGCAGGGCTTCAATGCGCTTGGCGCGCGACGCAGAGATGGGTTGGTCGTCGATTGCGGCTCGAAAGCCACCAAAAAAGCGAAGGTTCAGGTGCATGGCGTTTGGCTGTCCTTTACCTGTCTTGCAGCGTCTGTTGTCGGGGAGCGGCTGCATTTTAGCTGATGGCTGGCATTGTGTCACGTTTGCGTCACGAAACGGCCGTATCCTGCCCAGCAGATAACGTTTGGCACAACATTCGGCAAGTAAAGGACAAAATCATGTTTTCAGCAGCGACCACCCAATCACAAAAATCAACCACCTGGATTAACAAAGTTGTTTCCCGTTTCGCCGCCAAATCAGAGCCGCTGCCAACACTGAATCAGGCCACCGCTGGCCGCCGCATCGCCGACACGCAGTATTTGGGCATCTGCCAGGTTCCGCTAAGCCAGATCAAAGGCACCGCCAGCGACGCCCGCAGCCGTGATTTTGATGCCGATTTTCGTTTAACCAACAATTACAATCGCAGCCGCCTGGAAAGTGTACGCCGGGCACGCCAGCAGTTGGCTTCCTTGCCTGCCATCTCTTTGGTAGCTGTGGGGAACAGCTATTACGTGCAAGATGGGCACCATCGCGTTTCCATCTTCCGGGATTGCGAACAGGAAAACATTGCCGCCCACGTTACCGTTCTAGAGCTGAGCTAGATATTCACCCGCAGCGCAAAACCTGCTTGTCTCAACAGTCATTCTCTAAATTATTATTTTGAACAAAATGAAGAATCCCTGCCGTGTTAGCAGGGATTCTTCATTTTGTTGCGCTTTGCTTTGAATGACGATGTTAGTTAGGGGCGTCTTCTTCCAGGCCAATGGCCATGAGGTAGCCACGGGCACGTTCGGTGAGGGGATATCGGTTGACCAGCGCCCAAAAATTCGGGCCGTGGTTGGCCTCTTCCAGGTGGGCCAGTTCGTGCACGATGACGTATTTCAGCACCCAGTCAGGCATACTGGCCAGGCGGTCGCTCAGGCGAATGGTGCCCAGGCTGGGGGTGCAGCTACCGAATCGCCTGTTCTGGTTGGTGACGTAGCGAATGGATTGCCATTTGAGACGGCCAGAAAAGTATATTTGATTCAGCTGTTGGGCCATCACTTCCAAATCTTCATCTGTTTTGGGAATACGATTTGTTTTTTTACGCAGCCGTTTCTGCAGTTTTTCAATAATGGGCGCCAATTCCCGGTCGCTCATGCGTGCCGGGGCACGCACCACCAGCTCCCCATTTTTCAACTCGGCACTGACGGTTTTTTTGCGCTTGGCGCTGCGCATAATTTTGACGGGCCACGGTTTTTGCTCAGTCATAACGTTGCAAACTAGACAGGTCTCCCTTTAGACATGCTTTTAGCAAGCAGGCTTGCCAGACCTATCAGGTTCCCTCGTCTAGTCAGTTGGCTCGTCGCCAGTTTTGAGATAGCGGTAGCCGCGGTTCCAGTAAAGGAGCGGCGGCTGGCCTGCGCCGGGGGTGCCAGAGGCTTCGACTTTGCCGATGTAGATGGTGTGCGTGCCTGCTTCATACCGGTTGTGGATAGTGCAGTCGAGCCAGGCCAGAGCGTTTTGCAAGATGGGTGCGCCGGTTACGGCCGTTCCCCAATCCCCAACCGCAAACCGATCCTCGTCTTTAATCCAGGCAAATCGGTTAGAAAGCTCGCTCATCTCCTGAGACAGCACATTGACAGCAAAAACCGCCCCCTCTTTCTCCAATAATTCATGCCCTGAGGCGCGATGATCAATGGCAATCATGATGAGCGGCGGCTCGGGCGAAATGGAAGCAAAGGCAGATACGGTCAGGCCGTGGGGCTGGTCATGGCCGGGCGCTTTGATGGTGACGATGGTGACTCCTGCAGGAAACTGACGCAGGGCGTCGCGAAATTGTTCAGAACTGATGGTCATACGAAATCCTTTTGGTTTTGTGGTTGAATCATGCTTACCTTATCGACCAAACGTTACAACACTGCTTACACGAAATCTGGCGTGGGCAGCTGTAAAAAGGTGCGCGTTATTTTGGCGATGTCGGTCAGGTTGTGAATGTGAGCGGCCAGCTCAGCATGGCCGGGGCCAATGAGCAGCGTGGGCACCGGGTTGCGGGTGTGCTGCCGCTGGTCTTTTTCCTCGATGTTGCCGTGGTCACTGGTGAGAATGAACAGCCCATTTTGATCATCCCAGGTATCCAGCAAGCCGCCGAGTACGGCATCAATCATTTCCAGATGTGCAGCCGCTTCGGCCAGCGTGCCGCGGTGCCCGGCACGGTCGCTGGGCCAATGTTCAAAAAAGCTGAACTGGTAGCTGCGGGCCACCTGGGCAATTTGCCGCCCGGCTTCAGCCAGGGACAGCAGGGGGATATCTGTGTAGCCTAAATGCTCGCGCCAACCTTGCCCCGTAAAGCCAGGGCTGACAGCACGGCCGTTTCTTAAATCATCTGCCGTCATCAAGGCCAAACCCGCCTCGGTTGCCGCCAGGGGTACGGCCGAGAGCAGCCGTTTGCCGCGGGCCACGGCATCGAAATAGCCCTGCGGGTACGGCGTGATAAGCGCCGCCTTGCCGCCCGCGTCCACCACTTCCTGAAACAGCGTCCCCTCGGCAATGACCGCCTGCACAGCGGGGTTTGGCTTAGGGCCGTAATGCTCGCCCATCAGTTCCGGCACGTTGCGCCCGGTGAGGATGGTGGCCTGGCCAGTGGCGCTTTGCGGTTTTAGCGGCATTCCTAAATTGGCGTCTGTAGGCACCAGGCTGGCTCGCTCGGTAATGAGCGATTGACGGGTAAGGTACCAGCCCTCCCCCAGCAATCCAGTGAGGCGCGGCAGGTTAGCAGTGATGAACGGGTTTACGGCGGGATCATCCCCGCCCAAACCCACGCCATCGAGGAAGAAGAGGTGTACGTAACGGCCGTTTTGCATAGTTTTCCAGTTTGCAAGACTGCAAGTAGGCAAGTTTGCAAGTTGTGGGTGAGTGTAGCTTGGGGAATGAGGGCTGGCAACTGGCCTTTGGATCGATTTCTGATCGAACGGCCGTTATCCTACCCTTAACCGTTCAACAAAATCGCAAAGGATTCTCAATGGATGATTTTTTGAGCACAATTTTTTGGTTTGGGTTCATTTGCTGTTTGCCGCCGCTGGCGATTGGCGGGCCGGTAGGGTATGTGCTGTATCGCAACAAGCAGCGGCGCGAAGGCAGTGTCGCCATTGCCCAGGTACTGAATTTACAGCCCACAGCCAAAGCCAAGCAGATGCAGTGGTATGAAGGTCAGTTGGAGAACGGCCGTCTCATCGCTTACCTGCCCATCATTTTCAGGCGAAAAATTTACATCGATGGGCGACGACGGGGCAGCCACGTGTCCGCAGCCAGGGTAATTGTGGAAGTGAAAAGGGAACGGCCGTTAGACCTCAACGCCATTCGCCATCACAGTTGGTCAAACAAACGAGCCCCGCTAGACAGTTTTGAGACGGCATTCAACGCCAAAAATGGCAGCAAGCTCACCGGTGGCCAACAGGCGGCACTGCTTGCCTTTGCGCAACAAAATCCTGATTCTACTCTCTGGCTGGACAACCGTGAAGGGGCTTCTACCGATGTATTTAATGCGCCAGAGGTAATGGCAGGCGTGACCAGCTTCTTGCTGCATGAGTACCAGGTGGTCAACCCCTCGCCCGAGGAGATTCAGGCAAAAACGGCCGAACTCAGCCAACTTGCCCGCTTGTTTGATGAACTGTAGGAGCAGGTCTGAGACCTGCCCCCCTACACATCATTTATCTGGAGGAAAAATGCCAAAGTTATTGCGTATGGATTGGTTAATGTGGGCCCTGGTGGCCGTGATGTTTGCTGGTATGTTGTGGGGAATCATCGCCATTCAGACGAGCACGACGCGCCAGTTCCAGCGTGAAGGCCAGGTGGCAACGGCCACGGTGGTAGACAAATCCACCACCCGCAGCAGCAGTGACACGCTGGAGTACAACTTCTCAGTGACCTACATGGCCGGTGGCGGCCGGGACGAACCAGCCACCGTTGATCTGGAAACGGGCGAGGTTGATTTTGGCACGATTGATGTGGGCACTTTCAGCCGAGCGCGCTTCACGGTAGGCGGGCAGACGTACGATGACACCGAAATCGGTGACAAGGTGACGATTTATTATTTGCCAGATGACACCAGCAAAGCGGAGCTGAAGAGTTGGGTGGATGAATACAATCCGGTATTTTTGCGGGTGCTGGTGTGGGTGTTGCTGGGAACGGCCGTATTCTGCCTCATCGCCGCCGTCTTTGCCCCTAAAACCCGACCCGCGCCGCCTTTGCCAGATGGCAACGTCGTGCTGGTCGGTGAAAAGCAATAAGCAGAACTGGCGCAGACTGGACCAATTTCAGTCGAGAATCGCTCAAAGCGTGGACAAGTAAATTGGCCCGATCTTTTTGCCAGCGCGTAAGTTCTGCACAAACAAACTAAGCGCGAACGATCAGGCTACCTGCACCGTCGTCAGGTGTTTTTCCACCAAATCGAGCTCTTCATTGTAAATCTTACGCGAAATTGGCGGGGTGATGAGCTTCTCGATGAACCCTTTTAGCCCTGCCGATGTGCGTGCCCGCGTGTACAGCGTCACACGAGAAGCCTCGCCATTGTGCACGGGATCAACGGTAAACGTTGTGACCACGCCTAACGCTTTGTCCTCTTCTTGCAGCACACGCCCCGGTTCCGGTTCCGTGACGACCATATGATAGGTGACTTTGGCCCCCATCACGGCCATGTGCACGGTGATTTCGGTACCAGCGCCGGTGCCGCCTTTTTCCACGGTCATCTCGGTGAAATAGGGTTTGGGCAATACGGCCGCATGGCTGTGATGATAGTCAGCAAAAACCGCGTATACGGCCGCGGGCGGTGCCTGAATGACTCGCGAAACAGATACTTCATACTGGTTCATGTTTACCTCCAAATTGGACAATCATTTTTTCTACAATTTCTGCCAGCGGATAATGATCTGGGTCCAGTAAATATTGCTGAATCGCCCCTTCAATGACGCTGTACAGATAATAAGCCTCTAATTCCGGCTCTTCCCGCCCTGCCTCGCTCAATTCCTCCACAAAACAACTGCGCAGCAGCGCCGTGCGCTCCCGAAAACCATCCCCCAGCACGGCCATGATGGCTGGCTGAGTGCGCAGCATGTAAAACAAAGCCCAAAACTGCGGTTCGCTAGCCAGCAAATCAAAAATGGTTTGCAGCAAGCGGGGTAATCGCTCTCCAGGTGGATTGGCTAGCAAGACGGCCGTTATCCCCGCATCAATCCGCGCCATCACAAAATCAAACACAGCCTGTAACAAACTTTCCTTGTTATCAAAATAGTGATACATCAACCCCACCGACAGGTCTGCCGCCTGGGCAATGTTGCGCGTGGTGGTGTGCGCGTATCCTTTTTCTGCAAAAAGCTGCAAGGCGCTGCTTAAAATACTGGATCGGGTCGCCGCACGTATTTCTTCATTCTGTTCTTTTGTTCTGGGCATAATTTCCTGCGTTTTTGGTTGATCAATCGTTCAATCAACAAAAATATAGCGGAGCCGACATCCTTTGTCAAGCCCGCCTGGCGAAACGGCCGTTTCCCGCAAAATTGGCTCTCCACCCGCATCGGCGTAAAATTGCGCCCCTATGAGCGTGATTACGTTTATTGCCTATGGCACGCGCGGCGATGTGCAGCCCGCCGTAGCGCTGGGCAAAGCACTCCAACAGCAAGGTCACACGGTGCGTATTCTGGCAGGCAACAATTTTGCCGACTGGATCGCCCAACACGGCCTCATCCCCCTCCACACGCAAATTGATATGCAAGCGTTAATGGCCAGTGAGGGCGGGCGTGACTGGGTGGAGAAGGGGCACAATCCAGTGGTGCAGCTGCGCATTATGGGCCAGTTGTTGGCCAAACACGGTATGCAAATTGCCAGCGACGCCTGGGATGCCTGCCAGGGCAGCGATCTCATCGTAAGCAGCTTCACGTCGGACGTGTATGCGGTGGGCATGGCCGAGAAATTAGGCATTGCCCACGTGAGCGCGCCTTTGCAGCCAACCTTGTTTACGACCAAAAACGGCCGTGTGCTCCTCAATGCGCCCTTGCCCAACCGGATTAGCTGGATCAACCGCTTTTTTGGCAAGTTGTTCATCGAAACGGCCGCTTGGAGCCTGTACGGCGACATTGCCAACCGGGTACGTACAGAGATGCTGGCCCTGCCCGCCCAAACCCTCCGGGAAAATCGGTCTGACCGGCAAAAGATGACCATCATTCATGGCTACAGCCCGCACGTGGTACCCCATCCGGCCGACTGGCCCGACAATTTTCATACCGTCGGCTATTGGTTTTTAGACGAAAACGAACAGTGGCAGCCGCCCGGCGCGCTTTTGGATTTTCTGGCGGCAGGCCCGCCGCCCGTGGCCATCGGCTTTGGCAGCATGACGGGGCGCAACCCGCAAAAGATAAACGAGATTGTGCTGGAAGCGGTGCAGATGAGCGGCCAGCGCGCTATTTTGCTCTCTGGCTGGGCGGGTTGGGGAGAAAAGCAGCTGCCAAAAGGGGTCTTTCAACTGCCAGCCGCTCCCCACAGCTGGCTTTTCCCGCAAATGGCAGCGGTGGTGCATCATGGGGGAGCGGGCAGCACCGCTGCCGGTTTACGTGCCGGAAAGCCATCTATTTTAGTGACCCACTTCGCCGATCAGCCGTTTTGGGGCCAACGGGTGGCCTCGCTGGGCGTGGGGCCAAAGTCGATCATGCGACCCAAGTTAACGGCCCACAAGCTAGCTGACGCAATTGATACGGCCGTTTCCAACCAAACCATGCGCCAAAAAGCAGCCGAGTTAGGGGAGAAAATTCGCGGGGAAGATGGGATTGCCCAGGCAGTAAAACTTATCGAGGCAAAATTGTAAATAATTAATGGTGAATTGTGACCATCCTCAATTCAAAACTCACGATTCACAATTATTCTTGTGCCCAACAAGACGTGTAAAAGTCAAAGGCCCAATCGTGAATCTGATTGAACAGCTTGCCGAAGTCGTGCGGCACGTCGGGGATGATCAGCAGTTCGTGGGGAATGGATAGCTCTTCCAGAATTTGGGAAACGGCCGTTGAGACATTAACAGCCCGCTCATCTAACTGACCCACCGCCAGCCTCACTTCCAGCCCATTGGCCAGAACCGCCTCCTGATTGACCGCCCACAGCGTGGCGGCTTCATCGACAGCGCTTTCGGCCAGCACCATTGTGTTGCAGTACAGGTCCGAGTGGCGTGCCGGATAGCGCATTGCCCCGGCTGCCCCCAAAGAAAATCCCATGAGGGAACGGCCGTTGCGATTCGCAATCGTGCGCCAGTTCCCATCAATCGCCCAGATGAGCTCCTGCGTCACCATCACCTCATTTTCGTCGCCCCAGCCGCCGTCTGTATCGTTGGGCGCCACCAAGATAAATGGCGGCAATTCGCCCGCATCCATCAACTGCGACAGCCAGGCTCCGGCATCGCTATTGGCGGCAGGCACTTCCCGACTAACCGCATTCCAGAACAAAATATGGCTACCCTGGCTGCCGTGCAAAAAGTAAAGCACCGGGTAGCGATCTTCTGACTGCTCGTAGCCGGGCGGGGTAAAGATGGTGAAAAAGATTTCCTGCTGGCGCGATTGGCTAAAGAAGCTGTATTCGGCCACACCTAGCCAGCGTTCTACCGTGGAGTGACGGGTGACGGCAGGTACGGCCGTTTCTGGCACCGACGTATTGGTAGGTGTTGGCGTCAACGTCGGTGGTGGCGGCAAAGTAGGCTCGGGTGTTTCTGTGGGCAACTCGGTTGGGGTGACGGTCAGGGTGCTGGTGGCTGTGGGAACGGCCGTTGCCGTCTCTGTTGGGGTCGCCGTGGGTTGGCTGGTTGGCGGAATGGCGGTAGCGGTGGGTGTGGACGGCCGTTCCGCCCCGGCACAACCCAACAACAGCAACAAAATTAGCAGCCCCCACCGTTTCATCATGACGACATCTTAGCAAAACTGAAGCGCAAATTCATCGGCCACGGGCAATTTCTCATCTGCCCCTTTGCCTCAGCGGCGAAAAATGCGCAGTCCTAGCCTGGACCGCCGCAAGTAGCTGATCGTGTCGCGAATGCGGGCCGGTTTAAAGCCAAACTGACGGTACACGGCATCATGATCTGCAATCTCGGGCACAAAAAAACGGTCCATAAAATAGCGGCTGATGGCCGGCCAATACCACCAGTTGAACAACATGGGCGTGAGGGGGCGAAAGAGCAGCATCGGCACCGGCAGCGGTATCCGGCGGTAACCAGCCACGCGCAGCAGCTGCTGCACCAGTGTGGCATAGGGCAACTGCTCGCTGCCCGCCACCGACACGATTTTGTTGATGAGATCGGGACGGCTGATGGCTTGCACCAGGCAGCGCACAAAATCTTCTACCCACAGCGGCTGCATGCCCATGTTGCCCCCGCCGGGCAGCCAGACAAAGGGCCACGTCCAGGCGGCCAACCCCACAATGATCTCAAAGAAGCGGTCGTTACGGCCGTACAAGGTCGCCGAGCGCAAAATGGTGTACGGAATACCGCTCCGCTGGATGAGCCGCTCCGCCTGCCCTTTGGCCTGCAACAGGGCATGCATACTGGCGGGATCGGCACCCAACCGGCTGACAAAGATGATGCGCTGCACATCGGCGCGGCGGGCTTCTTCCACCAGCCGTTCCGTGCCGTCCACATCCACGTGGTGCAGCAGCCGGTCACGCCCCCGCGCTTCGGTGCCCGCTAAATGCACGATGGTGGTGATGCCTTCCAGCTCTTTGCGCAAATTGAGGGGATCGTTCATGCGCCCTTCGTAGGCGCGGGCGATCATGCCTTCACGCTCTAAACAAGGCATCAAAGAACGGCCGATAAAGCCCGTAGCGCCAGTTACTAAAATCATGCAGGGGGTTACTTACAGAGGGGGAACATCCCCAGGGGTACGGTCGGGGATGCGATCCTGCTCTACGGTTTGCTTGTACACGTCCATGAGCAAGGCATACTCTTTGTGGCGTGTCCCGCGCTGACGGCGACGCTGCTGCTCCAGCATATTTTCCAGCTGGGCAAAAATGTCGCTTTGAATCACGCTGGGGTAAGGAATATCCTCAAACACGAGGTTGCTTTCGGCTCCAGCGGTTTCAATTTCAACATTGCCGTAGTTAAAAATGGTGTGAATGAGCCCCGGTGTGTACGCGTTCACATTTTGGATATTGCTCAACAAGGCCTGCTTCCGACTTTCGCCAAAGCCAAACGGCCGTCTGTCAATGTCCACAATCAGGCGATCCGTCAGCTGGAACATATCATTGCGCCAATCTTCAACTCGCCAAACAAGCCAAAGCGCATCCACCATGTAATACAAAATAATCGCTGGCAGCAGCTGTCGGAAGGTAAATTCGAAGTAACGAATCAAAATAAAGGTGAGCAACATGCCAAACAGCGCCAGTCCCAACGGAATAACCGATTCGATAATGACCACAATAAAATGCTTGCGGTAAATAATGGCGTTTTCTTCCTCGACCCGCCAGAAATAGCGCTGCCGCAGCCGCCAAAAGAAGCCTTCCTGCCGCAGCACCTTCGCGGGTGGCAGCGCCGCCGCTTTATCGCCAATGGGCTGGAATTGCGGCTTCACGGCAAAATGATCGGTAAACGCCTCGCGCAGCAGCGATTGCTCCAGGCTGGCATCCAGCGTCTTGACGCGCTTGCTTTGCCGGTCTAGCGTCTCTTTCACCTCAATCGGATTGTCGATATTGTCGAAGAAAATGGTGCCAAACGCGGAAGCGGTGGTAATACGGGCCGTGCCAAAGTTGAACAGGTTAGAGATAAACGTCGGCTTGGCAATTTCTACACTTTGTACCTGATCGATACGTGCCGTTTTTATGTCAACACGAAAAGTGCGTAGATCAAACTCACGGTGCACCACCCGCTTGTTGGTGATAACAAAATAATCGTTGGACCAATCTATCGTCTGGAACAACACCACAATCAGGAAAATAACAAAGAAGACCCCTGGCACACCAAAGCGCAGCCGGTGGATAAAGCTATCTAAAGGCTGCGAGTTGAAGAATATAAACAGCAACGTAGGGAGGGTCAGCATCATCAAAACGGGGAAAAGAATTTTGACCAGCAAAAAGAGCACGCTGCGCCGGGAACTGTATTCCACCAATTCGTCCGGCAAGATGCTGATGACCGTGCGCCGGCGCTTGGCCGTAGAGAACAGCTTTTGCGCTTCTTCATAGGCCGCCGGGGAAAGGCCGCTAGAAACGACTACCTTGTCATCAACTTCTTCAAGCTCTGGTGCCAGATAGGGCAAGGCGTCGGGATATTGCAGCAGAAAGCGTACAAAGTTCGTGCCGTCGATAATCAGCACAACGGCCGGTTTGTCGTCGTAGGATTTGGCTTTGACGTTGGCGGGATGCACATTAGGCTCAAACAGCCAGATATCAAAAAAGTAGGCACCTGCCAAATAATCGGCGGTTTCCACAACGTAGGAGTTGTTTTCTATATCGGGCTGGCGCTTTTCGGCATATAAACGGCCGCTTTTCACAATGTACAGGCTGTTGGCCACATCACCCTGGTAGGCCACCATCGCGCCATTTTCATATTGCACTTCATCCGTAATTTGGGCCAGCGCGTCAATATGCCCCTCATCGAGGTTCTCAAAAAGCGGATGCTGCTGTAAGAACTCAGCCTTTGATGTCATACTTCTTTTCCCAGGGAAATATACATAACGTTGGGAAGCATTTTAACATAATCGCCAGCGTGTGGGAAGTCAGGCACTGTATCAGAGCCAAATTTTGGGACCAACGTCCGCCAAAACGCCGGAGAAGCGCAGAATAACGGCCGTATCCGGCACCGCCATCTCCCCATCACGCACGGTAACGGCCGTTTCGCTCAGCAAATCTACATACTCACCATCTGGCAGCGGCGTCGGCTGCACGTCCACCACGCCCGAGACGTTGAAGACGCCATACAACCCTTCATTTCCCCCCTGCCACAGCGCGGTGATGGCTGGTTGTGGGGTGAGTAAGGTGAAACGGCCGTCTTGCAGCACCTCATCTTTCTTTAATTGACATAACTTTTTGAGATAAGATTGCAGTTCGTAAGCGCCCCAGCGCACTTTGTCGATGTCAAACAGGCTGGGCGTGCGCGTCTCTTCGGCTTCTTGCCCCGCATAAAGCAAAAATGCGCCTTCGTTAAACGCCTGAAACGCGGTCCAGGCCAGCGCCTGCGCCCGGCTGGGCGCCTTTGCCATGATACGTGCCTGATCGTGGTTCTCCACGCAGCGCATTTTGATGGTGTGCGCCGGATAGACCCCTTGTTGGTACCAGAGCGCGGTGAGATAGGTGGGAACGGCCGTTTCATCCACCACCGCTTTTTCCCACAAAGGCCAAATGTCGTAATCGTAGGAAAGATCAAACGCTTCGTGGATTTCGCCATCGGAATGAGCCACCAGGCCGCGCTGCCGCCGGTCGATGACAAAGCCCGTGTGTACGCTCTCGGCCAGCCAGAGCACGTCTGGGTTAATGGCCGCCACTTCGCGCCGCGCCCGCTGCCAGAAAGCCAACGGCACCACGGAAGCCACATCGCAGCGGAAACCATCTACGCCCAGCTTCACCCACATCTTCAACGCATCAATCAGGTAATCCCACAGCGCCGGGTCATCGTACACCAGGTCGATAATGTCGCTCCATTCAGGCACGGTGGTCATGGGACGGCCGTTTTCATCGCGATGGTACCATTCTGGATGAGATTCAACCGTCACCGCATCGTGCGCCGTGTGGTTATAAACCACATCGATCATCACCTTCAGCCCCAGCGCATGGGCATACTGCACCAGCAGCTCAAACTCCTTCTTGGCGCCGTACTCCGGGTTCGTCGTAAAGTAATCCTGGATGGAATATGGGCAGCCCAGTTCACCCTTTTTGTTCAGCTGGCCAATGGGATGGATGGGCATAAACCAAACATAGTCCACGCCCATCTCGCGAATGCGCGGCAAATCCTTGGTCACATCGGCAAAGGTGCCATTTGCCCCATGATTGCGCACATAAATTTCATACAAAACCAGATTGCGTACATTTTTAGGGGTGTCTACTGCCATATTTTCTCTTCTTCTTGCTCAAAAAAGCCACAGAGAAAAGAGAGCAGACAAAGAATCAAGACCAATCTCAAAAACCTCTGTGAACTCTGTGGCCAATATTTGAATAAGTTAAGCTGTCCAGGCGCGATTTTGCAGCACGATTCGGTAGCCATCCACATCTTCAAACGTTTTGCCTGCATCGTCCCAATAAGGATTGTAAGAGGCCACAAGTTGGAAACCGGCCTGTTCCATCGCCCGGCAGGTGGCTTGCCATTCGGTACCACTGGGCAGGTAAAAGACCAGCAAATTATCTGGCGTGGGCGCACGTCCGACGCTGGTGCCGCGATGGTGGGTAAATTCGAGATGGTAAGGGTAGCGCGGATGGCCCAAAATCAAGCCATCGAACCCTTGGTGATTTTCAAACTGGCCCAGCACCGTAAAGCCCAGCCCTTCCTGGTACATTTTGCCAATCTGCGCCAGATTGTCGGTGGGTCGGGCGACGCGCATAACGGCCGTTTTCCTCATTTCTAGCTCAGCAGGGAGTGAAAAAGTGCCGTCTGGATTGGGCGGAAATTCAACAAAGCCGGTGACGGCATCCAAATTCAGCGGGCCATAAATATGGGGGAATTGGTAGCCCGTTTCATAACAATCCTCGTAAACGAGTCGAGCGGTTAGCTTGGTGGGATCAATGGTGAGCAAAATGAGATTGGGCTGCCCGGCAAACATCTGGTTGGCGGGCATTAACACCTGCTCCACGGTGGAGCAGTGAATAAAGCCTTCATTTTCCAGCGAATCGGCGCGGTATTCGCCCGCGACAACGGCCGTTTGCCAATCTTTCTCAGTGGTGATGTGCAAAATCGTAGTCATGCCCCCATTATCCCCAACGGTGGCTCATTCTCCAACGGCCGTTTGCCAGCGCGCCGGATCAATATGCCAGCCCACGATACGGCCGTCGGCCTCAATGTTCAACCAGTTGGTGTGGCCCCACTCGGCTGGATTGCCATCCAACGCAAAGGGGGTGACGGTCACCACGCGCTCATCGGCCAGCCAGGAGGTCCAGCCAGCTTCGGGGAATTGTGGGAAACGGCCGTTATTCCCCCGCAGCGCCAAATCAAGATAATCTGTCGCCAGCGCGGCGTTGGGATAGGCATCTGCGCCGTGCCGCCAGCCTGTTTCGGTGATAAACACCGGCAGCTCCGGTGCGCCAAGCTGATCCAGCAGCCACAGTTCCCACTCGTACCCGTTTACGCCTCGGTTAAAAATGCCTTCCGGCGCAGAATAATTGGCGGCTGGCGCGTCGTTGAGCAAATCTACCTGAAAGGTTTGCTCCCAGGGCGGCGCGGCAAACGGCCCCAGCGGGTATGGGTGGCTGGCCCAGCCGTCTAAAACGTCCAGCAGTTCCGGTTCAGCAGCCATCATTTCCAGCAAAAAGGTACTGGAATCGATGTACCACAAGCCGTTGGCAAAGGGCTGGCTGCCGGTGTGCGGCGTGTACGGGTCCAGCCCCGCATTGAGGACAAACGCCTGGGGATCGGCGGCTTTGAGAGCAACGGCCGTATCCAGCAAGAAGCGCGCGTACGCGGCGGGGTCTGGACGACCGCTCCACTCGTCGCCGTGGTTCGGTTCGTTGCCTACCACCACAAAATGATGCTCGCTGGGCCAATCCAGAGCCGCTACGAAATCCGCATATTGCTGAGCGACGGTTTGGTAGGAACGGCCGTTGTCATCCAGCGGCGGGGCAACCCACCAGCCAGCCTCGGTGTCATAGGTGGTGGCCAGGCGCAAAATGGGCGTCAGTTCCTGCGCGGCGCACAAATCCATGAACTGCTGCCACTTGGCCACATCCAGATCGTCCAGGCGCACCAGTTCGGTCACGGCACCACCTGCCCCCACCGCCTGCCGCGCATAGGTTAGATGCGTTTCCCAAGCAGAAACGGGCCATTGAAAACGGCCGTCATCCAGCAAAAGATGCACCCCAAGTTTATTCGGGCCAAATTGCGGAGGTTCGGGTGACGGGGTGCAGGCTGCCAGGCTAAAAAGTATTAGGAGAAGCAGATGGAGAAACGGCCGTTGCCTCATGCAATTTATCACGCTTTGATTGCAATTTAAGGAAACAACTCACCTTTATCTTCTTCGATTTGGCGATGTAACCGAAATGACAACCCGACAATGCCTGCTCCATAAAAAAGCGTAGCCAGGGCACTTACTACCCAATGACCTGCCTCATAAGGATGCCACTGAAAACTAAAAAGCACCGTTGTGCTCAGAGTGAGAGCGCTCAAGCTAAATGCGTGCAATATGGCACGTCTGCGTAAGGCAAGAGGGATCGCCTGCCACGGAGGAAACTTATATACAACCAAACCAATCACAGCCGGCACCAAAAGTAATAGCAACCATACATAAACTGGCACCAGATTCTCAAAAAACGGATCGGGCACGCCGATAGCTATAAAAACATAGGCGACCACCGCGCCCAGTCCGACAAGCAAGCTGTAATGAATCTTCTGCAGATTAGCCAGCAGTACAGATGATGGCTCATCGTGACTCCAGGAATCATTCAACACCATGTTTTGTTTCATAACGTTTTTCCTCACTTGTTTGATGAAAGAAGATTGGCAATGGCGGCGGCGACGACTGGTTCTTGAAAAACTAAAATATTGCGTTGGCAAAACCGACGTAACAAGGTTTTACCTAAGTCTGTCAGGCCAAAATAGCGCCGGGGCGGTCCAACATCCGACTTGCGCAGACTGCTTTGAATAATCTGGTTATCTTCAAAGCGCTTTAAGGCACGGTAAATGCTCTTTTCATCTACCAGCACAGTTCCCTGGCTCATGTCGGCGATGACGGCCGTCATTTCATAAGCATACATCTCCTCCTGGTGCAAAAGCAGCAGAATCCAAAATGAGAGCAATCCCTTTTTGTAAGCATCTTCCCACTGAGAAAGTAGTGCATCGACATTCATTATTGGCTGCATCCTTCAACGGTATTCTACTTAAGGTAGAATACCTATGCCGACAGAATACAAAAATTCATTCTCTATGTCAATCATGAAGTGGCGTTGACAAACACGGCTCTTTATTTTTATACTCCGCCATCGTTTACCAACAAACCCTAGGAGTTTGTCATGGATGCCAATCCAGCTGCCGAATTTGCGGCCCGTCTGGTTATTGAACAGGGACCAGAGCCAGAGAAGACCTTTAAGCTGGGCAATGCGCCGCAAACAATCGGCCGTTCTGCCAACAATGGCATTGTCATTAACGATGCCGAGATTTCTCGCCGCCATGCCCAAATTACGCCGCAGGGCGATGGGTACGTGCTGGAAGATTTGGGCAGCACCAATGGCACCTTCGTCAACGGCATCCGGCTGAACCACCCCATGGCCTTAAAACACGGCGACTCTGTGGAATTTGGCGATACGGTTCGCCTGCGCTACTGGGCGGCAGGCATGGCCTCGGAAATTGTGTATTCGCCAGCTGACGACGTGCCCACGCCAGCCTTGCCTCCTGAGCCAGTGCCTGTTTACGCCGAACCGGGCAGCCTGCCAGACCCCATGCCCGCCGCGCCCCCACCCACCTTTGAGGATTTTGCGGCGCCGGAAACGGCCGTTTCCTCTAATCGCAACCGCATTCTCATTGGCTGTGGCTGCCTGCTGGTGGTGGCCTGTGTGCTGTGCGTGGGCACCGTCCTCTTTTTGGACAGCTACAACCAGGGCCAACTGCTCTACTGCGGCGGATTACGGCCGTTATGGGAAACCGCCCTCGGCCCATTGGGCTTCAATCCCGTTTGTCCCTAAGCAAAATGTGACGCTTCGCCAGGATCGGCGTCTATTCGGATATCCTTGCTAATAATCTTTTTGGAGAATGTCCGAAATGGAAGACCTGATCAGTTATGTGTCTGAACAAGCAAAGCTGCCGCTGCCCACAGCAAAGATGGTGGCCTCAGCCACGCTAGATTATTTAGACCCACACTTTTCCCTCTTGCTGAAAAGCAACATTGAAGTTTTATTGCATTACCCTGAATTGAGTGAAGCGGAAAAAGATATTTTGATTGCCACACGCATTCTTTTTCCCAAAGATACCCCCGCCAAAGAACCACCCCGTCTGGATGATTAAACATCTCCTCACATCTGTATAAAAAGCGAGCTGTGTCTGGATGAACAGCTCGCTGGTTTTGCGTTTCTTCCCCAATTCCCTGACAAACATCTTTCATTTTTCCCGTTTGTGGATTCACACCCGGTAGGAAATTGGTCACCTGTGCTGTGCCGAAAAATGGGCCGATTTGGGGTTAAAACGGCCGTTTCCCTACAAAATAGCCGCTTTTTGACACCTATGCGGAATTTTTGAGCATTACACCTGCCAATTTGGCAAATTAGCCCATGCGCTGCTTTGTGACGGCTCTAACAGGTTGGGGTCAATGTCCTTACATCGACATTTTGCAAACATTCGCAAACGCACCACACAAAAGCAACAAATTCTGGAAAGTCCGCGCCTTAAGCAAATTACGTGGCGCAAAGGGACAACATGATCGGCACAAAATTGCACATTCGACTAGAATACCATCGTTTAGGATTGAGCAGTTTGTCAGGTCTGGTGTACCCTCAAGCAGTCCCCTGGCAAATCAAGCAACAGAAAGCAGTTTCGGCCATCGCTTTGTATAAAACCGTGGCCAACTGCACCAGGTTGATGCTGCACCTATCGGAATGGTGCAGATACAGCCGGGCGGCTGGGTGCCAAAAAGCTGCCTACTCTGAGGAAGATGTTATTGGCATGGGACAGCGAGCTTTAGCGGAATTGTCCGACGCAGCGTTAATCGAAGTTTGTCAGCAGCGTGGCACAAAAGACGATCGGCCGTTTCAGGAATTATTCCGGCGGTACAAGTCTGTTGTGTGGCGGGTTTGCTACAGCTACATGCGCAACCGGGAAGATGCCGAGGATTTAACGCAAGAAGTCTTCTTCAAAGTGTACCGCAGCCTGAGCCAGTTTGAAGGACGTTCCTCCTTCAAAACATGGTTGTACCGCGTGGCCATCAATACCTGCCAAAACGAAATTCGACGGCGTGGCCGGCGACCCCAGGAAGCAGAGACAGAAATGGAGACCGTAGCTGAGATTATGCCCTCAGGTCAATCGGTCGAAACAATGTATCAGGCCAAATACAACCGTGAACTATTGGCTGAAGCGCTGGCCAATCTGGACAGCAGCGTCAGTGAAATTTTGTACATGAAGGATATGGAAGATCGCCCATACAATGAAATTGCCGATGTTCTAGATATTGGCGTGAGCGCCGCCAAAATGCGCGTGCAGCGAGCCAGATTAGCCTTGCAGGTGCAGTATCGTCTGCTGGCAGGTGAATAACGATGATGGAGAATGCAAACCGGCCCTCAAAGGAAACGCTGCGCAGATTTGTGGCAGGTGAACTGGATGATGCCGAAAATGAAGCGATTTTGGCACATCTGGCTGAAGATGAAGTCAGCCTGGCATTTGTTGATGCGCTGTGGGGAGAACGGCCGTCGCAAACGGCCGTTGCCCAACTCCCAGACCTGGCACCTGAGCAAGCCCGGCGGGTGCGCCGCCGCCTCATCAAACAAATTCACCAGGCCGATCTGGCGGTAAACATGGTGCGCCTGGGCACCCACGGGTTTGGCAGCGTAGCGGCTAGCTTGCTGCGGCCCTTATTAGGAACGCCAAGCCGGGAACGCAGACACCGAAGGAGACGCAGAGGAAATGATTGATTTTGAGGTAATTCAAACAGCATTTAGCAACATGGTAGCCAACGCCATTGATTATGTGCCGCGTCTGGTCACGGCCATCATTATTCTGCTGGCGGGCTGGCTGATAGCCAAGCTCATCTCCACGCTGGTGCAGCGGTTGGGTGAAAGGCTGCGCCTGGAAGATTTGCTGGAGCGCACTGGCATCAAAGCTGGCCTGGAAAAAGCGCAAATTAAACGCTCGGGCACCCAGCTTTTGGGCATGCTGCTCTACTGGATCATCTTTCTCAACTTTATTTTGATTGCTCTGGAAAGCTTGGGGCTGAATGCGGCCGTTGAGCCGCTACGAAACCTGATCGCTTTTTTGCCCCGGCTGCTGGCGGCGCTGGCCACCCTCACCGCGGGCGTGCTGCTGGCACAGTTTCTGGGCAAAGCGGCCCAGGCGGCCATGAGCGGCATGGGCGTCGAGTTTCATCAGGAAGTGGGCCAGGGCGTCAACGTGCTGCTCATCATCATGATTGTGATTGTGGTGTTGGAGCAGTTGGGCATCAACGCCAGCATTATGACCAATATCTTCACCAACGTGATCACGATTATTGTGGCGGGGCTGGCGCTGGCCTTTGGCCTGGGTGGCCGCGACGTGGCCCGTGGCGTTCTGGCGGGCTACTATGCCCGCGAGCAGTTTGAAATGGGCGACCGCATTGTCATCGACGGGGAAGAAGGGATTTTGGAATCCATCGGCACGCTCAATGCCGAAATTCGCGTGGGGGATGAGCGGCTGGTGGTGCCTAATACGGTGCTGACAGAAACGGCCGTAAAAGTGAAAGATTCCGATTGGGATCAGCCGATTTTGGAACTAGACGAGTAACGAGAAGAGGTGAAAGGGTGACAAGGTGAAGGGGTGAAAAAGCAAAAATTCACCCGCTCACCCCTTCACCTGTTCATTATTCCAGCCATTCCGCAAAAAATTCATCTAGCGGTGCGCCGTGAGCGGCTTCCATAATTTCCCGGAATTCGTCATCGCTGGCCGTGCCGCCGCCATAGGTGGCAAAGTAGTTCTGCAAACCGCCGAAAAACGCCTCATCCCCCATCTCTTGCCGCAGTTCATGCACAAACACCGCGCCGCCAAAGTATGTTTTAAAGCTAAATAGCTGCCCCGGTGGCGGGTCACCCAGCGGGAACGTATCCCCATTTTCTTCCACGGCCGATCGAAACGATTCAATCGCCAGCTGCAAATCTTCCGGGTCATCCTGTGTTTCCCACATCAGCTGCACATAGGTGGCAAAACCCTCATTGCGCCACATCTGCTGCCAGGAATCCAGGCTGACCCAATCGCCAAACCACATGTGGGCCAGTTCATGCATCACCGTGCGCTGACCAATCATGTTGTTGGCCAGCAGCACCATCGTTTGCGTTTCCAATGACACACCGGAGACGTCGGCGGTCACGTAGCCAAATGCTTCAAAGGGGTAAGGGCCAAAGCGGTCGCTCATCCAATCAATCGCCTCACCCAAATCGGCCGTTGCGCTATCAAACTCCGTCTGGGCAACATCGTTGACATAATGTCGCAAAAAGATGCCATCTGGCGAGGCATCTTCGATGCGCTCAAATTCACCCACCACCACCGTGGCCAGGTAAGAAGCCATCGGGTAATCGTGCTCCCAAATGAAGGTACGGCCGATTTCACTCTCAATTTCCTGGATAAGACGGCCGTTGGCAACGACCGTTAACCCCTGCGGCACCGTAATTTCAAAGCGATAGGTCGCCTTGTCACGCGGGTGATCGTTATTGGGGAACCAAAAGCGAGAGCCATCGGGTTCCGACAGCACGTAGATACTCTGGCCATCGACAAAGCTCATGCCCACAGAGGAGGCAAACCCAACGTAGCGAGACGGCCGTTCCACCGGATTGCCCGAATATGCCACGCTAATCGTGAACATTTGCCCCGCCGTAAAGGGCAAAGATGGCTGGATAATGAGCTTGTCACCCAGGTGCGTATACGCCACAGGGCGATTGTCTAGCAGCACCTCAGCGATCTCAAAGCCCACAAAATCCAGCGAAAGCGTCTCTATTTCCGCGGCAGTCACTTCACCGCTAATTTGTACTGTCGCGTCGATGTTTTCCACGGCCGGGTCGAGCTGCATAATCAGATCGTATTCCCACACGTCATAACCGGCGTTGCCCAACTCTGGCGCGTACGGGTCGCCAATGGAGATTCCTGCAAACGGGGGTGTTTCTGTAGGTGGGGGCGTGGCGCTAGGAACGGCCGTTGGCGAGGCAAATAGCGTCGGTGTTGCCGCCGTCGTAGCCACGGGTTCACTGGCAATCGGCGTCGGTGTGGCCGCATCATCTTCGCCACAAGCAACCAACAGAAATCCCAAAATCACAAAAACCGGTGCGATCTGTAAATGAATCTTAAACTTCGCTTGGAGAGCTTGCTTTTTCATCTTCATTTCCCCATACTGTTTTGGCAGTGGCAAAAAGTCAATGGGCCACACCGAAACGCCTATTAAAGCTTAACAATTCTCTGCGCCACTGCGTTAAAACTGTTATCAGGAGCAATCTTTTGACCGAAAAACCGCGCCTACGCCAACTCGATTTTCAACCAGTGTACCACCAGGGAGAACAAATGTGGTACCTGCGCGATCCGCTGGAACTGACCAGCGAACAGTTGGTGATGCCGCCCGCGCTGGCGCAACTGCTCCTTTTTCTGGACGGCAGCCGCACGCCACAGGAAGTTCACGCCGCCTTTTGCCAACACGTCGGCCAGTCGCTTGATTTTGCTATTACGGAGCAGGCACTCTCCCAGCTAGACGCGGCCTGCCTGCTGGATAACGACAACGCGCGGCAAGCATTAGCTGCGCAAAAAGAAGCGTTTCGCAGCCAGCCGCATCGCCCCCCAGCCCTGGCTGATTTGAGCTATCCGGCCAATCCGCGCCAGCTCACCATGCTGCTGGATGATTACGGCAAAGAGGACAATTTGAACGGCTGGCAACCGTGGCGCGGTCGGGCCATCATCTCGCCGCACATCGACTACCAGCGGGGCGGCAAGGTGTATTCGAAGGTGTGGCAGCGGGCGCAAACGGCCGTTCTCGAAGCGGATCTCGTCATCATTTTAGGCACCGACCACAACGGCGGCCTGGGGACGTTTACGCTCACTCGCCAACCGTACGCCACCCCGTATGGCGTGCTGCCTACCGACACCGAATTGGTGGATAAACTAGCCGCCGCCATCGGCGAAGAAGCCGCCTTTGCCGAGGAACTGCACCACCGCCTTGAGCATTCCATTGAGCTTTCGGCCGTCTGGCTGCATTACATTTACCAGCAAGCGGGCATCGAGCCCAAACCGATGGTGCCAATTCTCTGTGGCTCATTTCATCATTTTGTGATGAATGGAGCGCATCCGGCAGAAGATGATTTGTTGGAAACGGCCGTCACCACCCTGCAACGCGCCACCGCCGACAAAAACGTCCTCATCGTCGCCTCGGTGGATTTTGCTCACGTCGGCCCCGCCTTTGGCGACGACTACATCATGGACGACACGCGCCGCGCTGCCCTGCGCCAAACCGACCACAACCTCGTCCAGGCCATCATTCGCGGCGACGACGCCAGCTTTTATGATCAAATCGCCGCCGTGCAAGACCGCAACAAAGTGTGCGGCTTCTCCTCCATCTACCTCATGCTGCGCTACCTGCAAGGCACCGAAGGCGTCCAGGTCGCCTACGACCACTGCCGCGCCGACGACGAAGATCACTCCCTCGTTTCCATCGCGGGCATTTTGCTGGAGTAGGTTCTCCGCAGATTGGACCAATTTTGATCGGAAATAGTTCACAGGCTCTGCAATTAAATTGGTCCAATCTTTTCGTTAATCGGCAAAACTGCGGATAATGGCTGGCATCATGAAAACCACAGCCTCTCTCGAAGAAAAATCATTACGGCTAACGGCCGCCGACCCCAACGAGCATTTACTGCCCATCTCCCAAATCACCGCCGATGCGTTTGCCGGCGGGCAGCACGTGGCCGAAATCAGCCAGCAGTACATTGGCAACTGCCATTACGATTGGGACACAACGCGACTCATTTGGAAGGGCGATAAGCTGGTTCATCATTGGGGCGTGTGGGGTTACCCGATGCGGCTGGGTGGCGGGCAGCTCAAAGTGGCGGGCGTCGGCGCGGTGGTGACGCTGGAAGCATATCGCCAGCAAGGACTCATGCAAACGGCCGCTCTCGCCTCCTTCCGCGCCATGCAAGAAAATGGGTACGATTTGTCCATCTTGCGCGGGCGGCATTACGCCAAATTTGGCTACGTGCGCGCCTGGAATTACATCACCTACCGCCTGAAGCCCGAAGAGTTGCCCCGCTTTGAACTACAATCGGACTACCACCTGCTGGGTCCAAACCAGATGGCAGCGATGGACGCCCTATACAACAAAAGCCATGCCGATTTTAGCGGAACGGCCGTTCGCCCCACCTACTCCATGCTACAAGCCAGCGACATGAACGCCTATGGCTGGTTCGATGCCTCGGGTGCGCTGGCGGGCTATGTGCGTGCCGCACCCGTGGACGACAACAAAACGCTGCAATGTTTGGAAGCTGTCGGCGATCCGCAGCAAGCGCTGGCCATCCTGGCCGATCTGATGCCACAAGCCCCGTACGAAGCTGTGACATTTTTCACGCTGCCGCAAGCGCATCCCGTTTTGCAAATCATCCGGCGGGGGGCTTGCGTGGTGGAAAACCAATATTTTTACCATACGGGCTGGCAGGTGCGGCTGGTGAATTTGGCAAGCACACTAGAGAAGTTACGGCCGTTGCTAGAAAATCGCCTACAACGTTCCCGTCTGGCTAGCTGGCGGGGATTGCTTACCCTCGATGCAGGTACACAAAAAGCGGGGTTGTGGTTGGAAAACGGCCGTATCACCCTTACCTCCACCACCGACAACGACGATTGCATCGACGCAGGTCCGGCTCTGGCACGGCTGCTCATCGGCTCCGACGATCCTGACGAAATCATGCAGCAAGAAGCCATTGCCTGTACTGGCCTGGGCGCGAAACTGGCGCAGGTGCTGTTCCCCAACCTGCACCCGATGCTCAGCCAATGGGATGAATTTTAATGACGACAATACCAACGATTGAGACAGAACGGTTGCGGTTACGGCCGTTTACCCTCGAAGACGCCCCCACCATGCACCAAATCCTCAACGGCCCGGACGTGCTCAAATATTTCCCCGGCCCGCAAACGGTGACTGAGGCGCAGGTGGAGCGTATGATTAATCGCATTTTGGCGCATTGGCAGGAGCATGGCTACGGCCTGTGGGCCGTCGAGGAGCGCACCACTGGCGCATTGCTGGGGCGCTGCGGCTTACAACTCATCACCGAAACCAATGAAGTGGAGATTGATTTCATTCTGGACCCCGCTTGCTGGGGACAAGGTTTTGCCACCGAAGCAGGGCTAGCCAGCCTGAAATTTGGCTTTGAGCAGCTAAACCTGGCCGAGGTCGTGGGCATCGTCCATCCAGAAAATCTGGCCTCGCAGCGCGTCCTGCAAAAGTTGGGGATGCAGTTCGCCGCAGCCACTGAATATTTCGGCATGGCCGTCCATCGCTACGTCATAACCGGAACCGATTTCACAGACGCAACAATTTGAAAATGGGACGCTGATTAACGCAGATGACGCTGATTTATTTCTTCCTATCCGCGTCCATCCGCGTTAATCAGCGTCCAAAAATTACTCAGCCAAACGTGCCCGGACATCGAGGGCGAGTGCGCTGGTGAGGAACACGCGCAGGGGGTTGATTTCAATTTCGACGAGTTGGGGGTGGTCGGCGGCGAGTTGGCCAAGGTGGAGGATGGTTTGGAGCACGGCCGTTTCATCCCCCGCACCCACATTCCGATAACCAGCCAATTTACGCCCCGCCCAGGTGTTGTGCAGCAGCGCTTGGGCTTCCGCCAGCGTCAGCGGCGCGAGCGCAAAAGCGACATCCTTCAACCCTTCCACCTCTACGCCACCAGAGCCAAACATCAGCACCGGGCCAAACTGCGGGTCGCGCACCACGCCTACAATCACTTCCTGCCCGTCTGGGATCATTGGCTGGATGAGAACGCCATCGAGTTTGGCCTGGGGCACGGCCGTTTTCACATCCGTCATCATTTTTGTGAAAGCGGCGGCAACGGCCGTTTCCGTTGCCACATCCAAAACCACCCCACCCACATCCGACTTGTGCGGCACGTCCGCCGAGGCAATTTTGAGCGCGACGGGCAAGCCCACCTGCCGGGCAAGCTTATCGCTTCATCCGCCGTCGTGGCCAGGCCGCTG
Organism: Ardenticatenaceae bacterium; assembly: GCA_020634565.1. GTDB lineage: Bacteria > Chloroflexota > Anaerolineae > Promineifilales > Promineifilaceae > Leptofilum. Next base: position 73,033 of record JACKBN010000010.1, on the reverse strand, counting down.
CCAGGGACGGGAATGCCGTACGCCGTGAGCAGATTTTGGCAAACGGCCGTTGGCAAAAACGCGCCGGGTTCAGTGTCATCTTCTGCCAAAATTTGCTGGGCTTTGCTGGTGGCGGTGGGAAACGGCCGTTCCGGTTCAGCATGTGTTGTCTGCAAAAATTCAGCGCGGCGGGACAAAATTGCCAACGCCGCTGCCGCCCGTTCGGGGAAGCGATATTCCGGCACTTTGGCCGCCCGAAAATGCTCCACCGCCTCCTGAATCATCTTTTCGCCCATCAGCGCCACCACCACCGGCTTGCCCGTGGCGTAAATGATGGGCAGCATCGCCTTGGCCACGCCCCCGGCAGAATGCATCGGCGGCGGCGGCAGGATGACCATCACGCTGTCCACGCCCGCATCCTCCAGCAAAATGCGCAGGCAGACGGCATACTGCTCCGGCGACGCCCCGGCCAGCATGTCCACCGGATTGTGCAGACTGGCCGCCTCCGGCAAAATTTTACGCAGCGCCGCTTCGGTTTCGGCGGACAGGGTGGCTAACTGCAAATTATTGGCCTCCAGCGCATCGGCGGCGGTGACGCCAGGGCCACCGGCGTTGGTCAGCACCGCCACTCGCCGACCCTGCGGCAGCGGGCACCAGGCCAGCGCCCGCGCCCAGTCGAACAGCTCCTCGCTGGTGTCGGCGCGCATCACGCCCGCGCGGGCAAACGCCGCATCAAAGGCTGACTCCTGCCCGGCCAGCGCCCCGGTGTGCGAGGCGACGGCACGCTGGCCGCTGGCAAATCGACCAACCTTCAGCGCCAGCACCGGCTTCTGGCGCGACACCTGCTCGGCCACCTGCACAAAGCGACGGCCGTCTGACACCCCTTCCAAATACAACGTGACGACGCGCGTGTGGGGATCGGCGGCAACGGCCGTTAACACATCCGTCTCGGTCACATCGAGCTGGTTGCCCAGGCTCACCAGCCGCGACAGGCCAAAGCCCTGCCCGCGCGCCCAATCAATCACCGCCGCGCAAATCGCGCCGGAGTGGGAGATGAAGGCGACGGCGCCCGGCGTGGGGCCAGGCGGCGGCAAAAAGGTGGTGTCCAGCGGCAGATGGGTGTCCAGCAGTCCAATGCAGTTTGGCCCGATGAGGCGGATACCAAACTGCCGCGCCACGTGCAGACATTCCTGCTCCAGTGCCGCGCCCGCCGCGCCGGTTTCACGGAAGCCACCGGCAGCCAGGATGGCTGCGCGAATGCCGCGCTCGCCGCACTCGGCGATGGCCTGGGGCATGGCGGGGGCGGGCACCAGCAGCACAGCCAGGTCTACGGGGTCGGGGACATGGGCGATTTGGGGGTGTAACGGCCGTTCCAACAACGTCCCCCCACCCGGATTCACAAAATGGATTGCGCCATCGTAGCCACTCTGCACCAAATTCCGCGCCAGGCCAAAACCCAGCTTCATCGGGTTCCGCGACGCGCCAACCAAAACAATGCCCTGCGGCTCAAAAAAAGGAAGTAGTGTGGAATCTATGGGCAAACTCATCGCTTTCAGAAATCCTTGATATTTGCACTTTCGTCTTCACTGTTTTGCGGTTGATTGATGCGCTCCATGATGTACGCAAAGACAGCAATCCCTAACAAAAGATAGCTTATCGCAATGCAGGGCGCAGGAAAGACGGGAATAAATGCTGTTACGCTCCAACCAATAAGACCAGGAAGAAACAAAACAATAACGAAGCCCCTTATTCTAACTTTATTGTCCTTTTGCGGATTTTCGTTTGTTGATAATTCTTCATTCATGAGTTGTCCCCCCTTTTACTACAATTTAGATGATGAAGCTCATCAAGGCAATACAAATAATGACAAGAACGTAAGTAAAAAAAAGTAGAAACAATAATTTTCCACCTTGCGATCTTGTGAATAACTTGCAAGGCATAAAATGTGGGAACGGCCGTATAAAAAATCAGCACCACCATCAAAACATCTCCTAAACGCCCAAGAAAACCCAACAAGCCAGCAAGAATTAATGTCGGTGCAAAAATGGAATTTAGCAGGAATGCCTGCTGCTTGAAATCACCCGCGCCGCCCATCAATTTTGCCAGACCGTAGGCTGTACGATATCCCAGCAAAATGATTAGCGGCGTAAAAACAAGCAAGCCCACAAACATTATTGCGGCCCCCAAAATAGGCGAACTGCTGAAGGCGACAACCTGCACGAGATCAACGTTCAGTTCAAGCTGCTCAGCAAGGGCAAGCGATACAGCTGTTCGTGAACCGATCGCGCGATTGCCCAATAGTTCTGCTATGAATACGGCCGTTCCCCGCAACAAGGCCATGATTCCCAAAGAGAGAAATAACCCAGTCCAGCCGCTGTTGCCCGCATAATTTTGCCGCCTCGTCTCGAATTTCCTGGCACTAGGCTGCCTCAAAATATCTTGCCAAGTTTTATCTAACATCATGTTTCTCATTGTTCAGTTCCATGTTTTTGACAGGAATTATGACCCAGTCTGGGCCAGATTGCTTTCCAGAAAATCCAGCAGATGCTCCCAGGCATCGGTGCTGGCCAAGGCATCAGCTACGGCCGTTCCACCAACCGAAAATTGGGTGCCCGTTCCAGGGTGAATGAAGGAATCCCGGCCAGTTGTTGGCCAGTAAGGCACACCAATCCAGTGTCCGGCATCGTCGTAGGCCAAGGCGGTGGCTGGCTCAGCCAAGAGGGTTGGTTCAGCGGGGCGTGTTGGTTGAATGGTTACTGTGGGTTGAGGAACGGCCGTTGCGGTCGCAGACTCTTCCGCTGCACGATTTGGGTCTGTACAACCAAACCCAACCAGTATGATTGCTATCAGGACAAAGCGTTTTTTGATCATGGCACCAATCCTTATAACGACAAGGCGATTATAAACCAGAAACGGCCGTTCCTCCATTGCCCAGCGCCCCTGAAAATCGCCACTTTACCCCAGCCCACTCTCGCACTATAATCTTCTAAAGACGCAATGCGTCATAAAAAGTTTGCAAGCACTCTCTCGCACCTGCAAACTTGCACAGTTGAACACTTGCGCACTTAACGACCTGCAAACTCAAAAGAAGGGGCAAACCACATGCGTTTAGGCAAAGATTTAGTTGACAAACAGATCATTAGCGTCACAGACGGCCGTTCCCTCGGCAGCACCAAAGATATTTACATGAACAACGCGCTTACCGAGATCACGGGCATCTATCTTGGTTCCGAGGGGCTTATCAAGCGGAAGCATTTTCTGATCAACCGCAGCGATGTGGTGGTGTTTGGCCTCGACGCCATCCTGGTGCGCACCAGCGAGGTGGTTAAAGAAGAAAATGATTTGCCGGAATCCGTAGCCTGGGTGCGCCTGAGCAAGCTGAAAAAACGGGAGATCGATACGCCCGGTGGCACCAAAGTGGGCGCCATTGGCGACATCATCGTTGGTGAACAAGGTAACATCACCGGCTTTGCCCTCTCTCGGGTAAACGTGCAAGGCCCCATCGAGAAAAACGGCACCATTCCGCGAACGGCCGTTATCGACACCGGTGATGAAGATGGCGTCATGACCATCGACCTCACCCGCGCCGAAAATCCCGACGCTGCATCCGAGACACCCACCGAAACACCGCCCACCCTGCCTGTAGAACCAGCAGAAGAAATGGAGGAAACGGCCGTTGCCCCCGAACCGGCCCCCTTAACCGACACTGACGAACTCGCCCCACTGGTATCAGAAGAGGAAGAAGAATCCGAATAAGCGCCACAAAACACATTCTTTACAACAAATTCTGAGCGCCTCTGCGCCGCCAATTTCATAACAAAACAAAAGGAGCAACCCATGAGCAGCACAGTCCACTTCGCTCTTAACGATGAGCAAAAAATGATCCAACAACTGGCCCGCGATTTTGCCCGCAACGAGATGGCCCCCGTCGCGGAACATTACGACCAGACCCACGAATACCCCTGGCCCGTCGTCAAAAAAGCCCAGGAATTGGGCCTCACCACCCTCAACGTCCCTGAAGAATACGGCGGCCTCGGCCTTAGCCTGTTTGAAGAATGCATGGTGGCCGAAGAATTGGCCTGGGGCTGCTCCGGCATGAGCACCGCCATGGGCGTCAACGGGCTGGCAATCCTGCCCGTCCTCATTGCCGGTAACGAAGAGCAGAAGAAAGAGTATTGCGGCCGTTTGGTCGATGGGCAGATGGCCAGCTACGGCCTCACCGAACCAGAAGCCGGTTCCGACGTGGCAGGCATCAAAACCACCGCCCGCAAAAATGGCGATCATTACATCCTCAACGGCTCCAAAACATTTATCACCGGGGCCACCGTGTCCAACTTCTTCACCGTTTTTGCCTATACAGATATTGAGCAGCGCTACAACGGCATGAGCTGCTTCATCGTCGATCGCGATTGGGAAGGCGTGAGCGTAGGCCAGCCCTTCAACAAAATGGGCCAACACGCTTCCGACACGGCCGAACTTATCTTTGAAAACGTCAAAGTGCCCGCCACCCACCTGCTGGGTGAAGAAGGCAAAGGGTTCCTCATCGCCATGAAGGTGTTCGACCGCAGCCGCCCGCCAACGTCCGCTGGGGCCGTAGGCGTGGCCCAACGCGCCCTCGACGAAGCGATTCGCTACGCCAAAGAACGCGTGGTGAAAGGGCAGCCCATCTGGAAGCACCAGGTCATCGGCCACATGATTGCCGACATGGCCATGGAAGTAGAAGCCGCCCGCCTGCTCGTCTGGAAATCCGCCTGGGCCGTGGATGAAGGGCTGAGCAACACACTCTACTCTGCCTTTGGCAAAGCATACGCCGCCGACAAAGCGATGAAGGTCGCCACGGATGCAGTGCAGGTCTTTGGTGGCTACGGCTACATGTCTGAATACCCCGTTGAGAAGCTGATGCGCGATGCCAAGATTTACCAGATTTACGAAGGCACCAGCCAAATTCAGCGAGAGATTATTGTGCGTGAACTATTCCGCAAATAGTCGGTAATCGGTAAACAGTTATCGGTAATCGGTCACGAATCCGCTCTGCTAGTGACCGGTTACCGCCCACCGATTACTGATTACTGCCGTCCTAGTGCCATTGTCCCATTTACGCAAGTAGGCCGATCCGTATAATAAAAAGCACGCAAGGACACACAACTTTTTCTCCTTTTATCAAGAGCTCCGGACCCCCCTCCTCCGGAGCTCTCCTCTTTTATGGCAGATTGCGCGTCCCAATTTTTCACACCCAACGTTAGAGAACTGTTCATGAACTGCGGCTATCGTAGTCTGGTTGAGCTGTGCTATAATTCCGCTTTTGTTTGACCAAAATCAACTTGAGAAGAGAAATATATGCAAAAAACGACAATGCAAGAAACGGCCGTATCCACCAAAAAACGTCGCACCATTCCCCAATATTTGGGTATCGTCGCGCGCGGCATTTGCATGGGCGCCTCTGATATTGTGCCTGGCGTCTCTGGCGGAACCATGGCCTTCATTCTGGGCATCTACGAAGAGCTGATCGACTCCATCCGCACGCTTGGCCAGCCCAACTTTTTGCAGGCCGTTTTCAAATTTCGTATTAAAGACATTTTCCAGATACTGAATTGGGAATTTCTTCTTTCTGTCGCCATCGGTATTTTTATTGCCATTATCACCTTGTCACACGCTTTGGAATCGTTGCTAATTAACCAGCCCGTCTATTTGTGGAGCTTCTTTTTCGGCCTGGTGTTGGCCTCTGTGGTGGTGGTAAGCAAGCGCATCAAAAATTGGACCCCCACGCTAGGGGGCATGTTGTTACTGGGTGCCGTCGCGGCTTATTTGCTGGTTGGCCTGGTTCCCGTCCAAACCCCCAACGACTGGTGGTTCCTCATTATCAGCGGGGCAGTGGCCAGTTGTGCCCTCATTTTGCCAGGCATTTCTGGCGCCTTTTTGCTGGTGCTGCTGGGCAAATACCAGTATGTACTCGGTTCCGTAAATGATGTGCGGGCCGGTGACCTGAATGCCGCCTTCCCGCTGGTTTTTGTGGCGATCGGTGCCGTTCTTGGCCTGGTGACCTTTGCCCAAATTCTGGGCTGGCTCTTCCGCCGCTATCATGATCTCACCGTGGCCCTGCTAATTGGCTTGATGGTGGGCAGCCTGCGCAAAATCTGGCCCTGGAAAGTGGACCTGGCGTGGCTGCGTGACGCAGCTGGTAACTTTGTGCTGGACAGCGAAGGTCAAAAACTGGTTATTGAGCAAGCCAACATTTTGCCTGATTTTGGCAGCAGCCAGTTTGTCATTGCTATCGTCTTGGCGCTCGTTGGTATTGGTGTTATTCTCATTCTCGATTATCTGGCTGCCCGCCTGGAAACAGCCAGTAATTGATGGATGACCTGTTTGGTAAGGTAAGTCATGGACTTTCTAACAACTGTTGTTGATTTGTTTCTCCATTTAGATGAGTATTTAAGCGTCGCCATACAATCTTATGGCACCTGGACCTATGCCCTGCTGTTTGTGGTCATTTTTATTGAGACAGGGCTGGTGGTGACCCCGTTTTTGCCCGGTGATTCACTGCTGTTTGCCGCAGGAACATTTGCGGCTCTGGGATCGCTCAACATCTATCTGCTGTGGGGTCTTTTGGTGGTAGCGGCCGTTTTAGGCGATACCGTTAATTATTGGATTGGTCACAAACTGGGGCTGGCCATTTTTGACACACAAAACCGCCTCTTGAAGAAGGTGCTCAAGAAAGAGTACCTGGAAAAAACGGAAGCCTTTTACGCCAAGCACGGCGGCAAAACCATCGTTCTGGCCCGCTTTGTGCCCATTGTGCGCACGTTTGCTCCCTTTGTGGCTGGCGTGGGTACGATGGAATACGGCCGTTTCATTTCCTACAATCTCGTCGGTGGCTTTTTGTGGGTGACCCTGTTCCTGTTCATGGGCAACTTCTTTGGCAACATTCCCTTCGTTAAAGCAAACTTTGAGTTCGTCATCATTGGCATCATTCTGATTTCCGTGGTGCCCATGTTTGTAGAATACCTGAAAGCCCGCAATGAAAAAAAAGCCTCCACGGCTGACCGCATCGTATAACATCTGACACAAAAGAGACTATGGCTCGTATTTCTGCTGTTCTATTTGATATGGATGACACCTTGATCGATTGGTCAAGGGCAGAAGGCGATATTGCCGCCATAGAAGCCAAACACATGGCCAATGTTTACCGCCACCTGGCTGACCAAGACCATGTACTGCCCCCCTTCCAAAGCTTTTTAGACCAGTTCCACAACGCCATGGTCAACGCCTGGACCGAAGCTAAAAAAAGTTGGTCTGGCGTCTCTTTTGGCTCATTGCTGCGCGATTTTTTAGCCACCTGTGGCCTGGATACCGACAAAATCGACCTTGAGGCAGTGATGCAGGCTTATAATTGGTCTGTCATACCTGGCGTCGCTCCCTTTGATGATACCTTATTCGTTCTGGCGCAGTTAAAGGAAGCAGGCTATAAAATTGGGCTGATTACCAACGCCATGCAGCCCATGTGGATGCGCGACATTGAGCTGCGTGCCTTTGGCATTCTGGACTATCTGGATGCGCGCCTTACCTCTGGTGATGTGGGTTTTATGAAGCCGCATCCGTTTATCTATCATCGGGCGCTGGAACTGCTAGACGTAGCGCCAGAGGCAGCAGTCTTCGTGGGTGACCGCCCCGCCAACGACATTGCCGGAGCCAACAAAGCAGGACTGATCAGCGTGTTGATCTCGCCGCCGCATCTTAATCGCGATCTGGCAGACACACGGCCGAATTACACAATCTCGCAGCTAACAGAACTCTTACCCATTCTGGCTGAATTAGAAGGTGACACATGAATAAACCCGGAAGAAACGACCTTTGCCACTGCGGCAGTGGCCTGAAATACAAAAAATGCCACATGAAAGAAGACCAGGAAGTTGAAAAAGAGCACAGCCTGGTGCAACGCGCCGCCAACTTTATCCGGCGCGACTTGCTGGCCTTTGCTCGCGATGAACGCTTTGCCGAAGCGTTTGCCCTGAGCCTCCCCATTTACTGGAACGACTATTACGACGCTTCCAACGCCGAGCAGATGAGCCAACCAGAAGCGCTCCGCTTTTTTGATTGGTTTGTCTTTGACCATTACCTGGAAGACGGCCGTCGCCTCATCGAAATTTACGCCGAAGAAAAAATGGATGATTTGTCCAGCCACCAGCAAGAAATTGCGGCCAACTGGGTGAACGCCGGGGCCAGCAGCCTGTACGAGCTCACCGCCTATGAAGGCCAGATGCTCGAACTGCGCGATTACTTAACCGGCGAGGAATTCACCGTTTACGAAGGTGGTGGTCGCGGCAACGTGGAGCTGGGCGAACTGATCATCACCCGGTTGGTGCCTGTGGCCGACCGCATGGAACTCAGCACCACAGCCGCCTACCTGCCCGCCGCCGAAATCACAGACGTAAAGCAAAAAATCGAAGCCGCCAAAGAAGCGTATCTGGCAGAAAACCCGGATGCCAGCCATACCGATTTTATGCGCCGCCACAGCCATCTGCTGGTGCATCATGCGCTGCTGGAAGCCAAAAATCAGGATCGCCCACCCGTCTCCCGCCTGGATCCCAATCGGGCCGACGCCAAAGTACAAAAGATCGCCCGGGGCATGGCCCGCTTTAAACGATGAGCAAGCAGTTACTGGTTCGCCCACAAAAAACGCCGCTGCACGGCGTCATTTCTGTGCCTGGTGACAAGTCGATTAGCCACCGGGCGGTGATGCTGGCTTCGCTGGCAGAAGGCACCAGCATCATTCGGCGCTGGCTGCCAGCAGGCGATACGCTGGCCACGCTGCAAATCATCCAGAATTTGGGCGTGAATGTTCAGATTGACAAACGCTCAGACACGGCCTGGGATTTAACGGTTGAAGGCCGCGGGCTGCATGGCTGGCAGGTGCCATCCCAACCGCTGGACTGCCGCAACGCAGGAACGGGCATGCGCCTGCTGGCGGGTCTGCTGGCCGGGCAATCCTTCCCCGCCGTGCTGGACGGCAGCGAGCAGCTGCGTAAGCGTCCCATGCGGCGCATCATCGACCCGCTGAGTGAGATGGGGGCCAAAATTGCCTCGGAAAACGGCCGTGCGCCTCTCGCCATCTCCCCCAGCCCACTGCATGGTATTGAATACCGCATGAACGTGGCCAGCGCCCAGGTAAAAAGCGCGGTTTTGCTGGCCGGATTGTACGCCTCGGGCGAAACACGTGTTTACCAGCCCGGCCCGGCCCGCGACCACACGGAGCGTATGCTGCAAGCGATGGGCGTACCGGTGCAAACCGAAGGCGACTGGGTGATTTTGCCCGCTGCGCCGGTGGGTGGCTGGACGTTACGGCCGTTAGATCTCACAGTCCCAGCCGATCCCTCTTCTGCTGCTTTTCCGTTGGTGGCGGCAGCCATCGTGCCGCATTCACAAATCACCATTTCCAGCGTGGGGCTCAACGACACGCGCACCGGCATTCTGGACATGCTGCGCGCCATGGGCGCCGAGCTGACGCTTCACAATGAGCATATCAGCGGCGGCGAACTGTTGGGCGATCTCACCGTCTCCTTTAGCGAGCTGCACAGCGCCAATGTCAGTGGTCATACCGTGGTGCGCGGCATTGATGAGCTGCCCATCTGGTCCGTAGCGACCACGCAAGCAGCGGGCGTCAGCCAGGTGAGCGACGCCGCCGAACTGCGCGTGAAGGAAGTGGATCGTATCTCCGTGCTGGCAGGTGAACTGCGCAAATTGGGCGTAGAAATGCTGGAAACCCCTGATGGCTTCTCCGTTAATGGACCGCTGCGGCTTTTTGGTGGCGAAGTAGACAGCCACGACGATCATCGCCTGGGCATGTCCCTTGCCGTAGCTGGACTGGTGACACACGGCCTGACGCTGGTGCACGATGCTGGCTGCATCGCCGACAGCTTCCCTGGTTTTGTCGATATGATGCAAAGTCTGGGGGCAAACATGGAGTGGGTAGAGCAGTAGTCGGTATCCGGTTAGGCAGTTTACAGGTCGGTTACAATTTATTCATGACGGGCTTAGAACGGCCGTTTACAATCATCTGTAAACTATATTTTAGCTGACCAAACCAATTCCATGTTCAAGACTTTACGCAGCCGCCTGCTGCTTTCGTATTCCCTTCTCGTCACGATCACCTTATTTGTGGTTTCCTTTGCCCTGATTGCGTTGGGGGCACAGCCGCGTCTGCGTTTCCAACCTGCCCTACAGCGGTTAGACATCATCAGCCGAGCCGGACGCAACGATATTATTCGTCTACAGCTCTCAAGTTCCGATATAGAAAGTTTTCTGCGCGGCCTTGTGCAAACTTTGGAAGATACGGCCGAAACCAACAATGTACGGGCCTTCATTGCCAGGGCCAGAACTGCAGAAATCATCTTTGATACAGATCCTTCTGACAGCATGGTCGGTGTGCGGATTGAGGGCACCGAACTACCCCGCGACGATTTGCCAACCACCGATCCCAACACGCTGGCAGCACGCTTCGAAGACCCAGATGGCAATCGCTGGCTGGTTTACACAAGAGCCATCTCTAGCAGTGGCTTCGGTGACTGGGTGGTCGTGTATGCGATCCCAGAACCACGTCCGCTGACCCTGCTGCGTGAGCTTGGCTTTGGCGCCGCCTTTGTACGTGCGGGAACGGCTGGTCTGCTGGTTTCCGTCTTGTTGGCCTGGCTAATTACCCGCTCAGTCGCTCGCCCGCTGCTGCGCATGGCAGGCGCGGCGGAAGCGATCGCTCAGGGTGAGTATGAACAGCAGCTGCCGCTGGAAGGGCCGGAAGAAGTGGTGCGCGTGGCGGAAAGCTTTAACAGCATGTCGGCGCAAGTGGCTGCCACGCGACAGGCCCAGCGCGATTTTGTGGCGAATGTTTCCCACGATCTCAAAACACCCATCACCTCAATCCAGGGGTGGAGCCAGGCCTTGCTGGATGGCACGGCCGTTTCCCCCGAAGATCAGGCGCAAGCAGCAACTATCATTTATGGTGAGGCAGAGCGCATGGGGCGCATGGTGGCCCAACTACTGGATCTGGCCAAAATTGAATCCGGACAGCTTGAACTCAATCGTGCCCCGCTCAGCCTGGCCGATGTGTGTACGGCCGTTTACCAAAACCTGCTGCCCCGCGCCCAGACCCACCAGATTCATCTGACGCTGGAGACAGAGCCAGCGCCGCCTATCTGGGGCGACTACGACCGACTGATGCAGGTGGTTTCTAATTTGGTGGAAAATGGGCTAAATCACACCGCTGCGGGGGGACGCGTTCATATGAGTGTACGGCCGTACGGGGCAAAGGCGGTCGAACTGACCGTGCAGGACAATGGCAAGGGCATGCCCCCAGAGCAGCTTGAGCGTATTTTTGAGCGGTTTTACCAGGTGGATAAATCGCGGGTGCGTACTGACGGGCAAAGAGGCTCAGGCCTGGGTTTGTCGATTGTGCAAGAGTTGGTGCTGCTGCATAACGGCCGTATTCAGGCCCGCAGCAAAGTGGGTGAGGGCAGCCAGTTTATTGTGCGCTTACCCACCGCACAAACCCCAGAGCCATCCACCATTCTCAGAACCAAATAAAAAAGGGCGCCCTGGCGGAGCACCCTTTCTCACTTCACCCAACTTATTGAGAAGTCAGTTCAAGATTGGACCATTTTTGCTCACGATGAAGCAGATTCAGCAATGAAAATGGTCCAATCTCTGTTTGATTTCCCGATTAGTTCAGCGGACAACCCATCTCGTTTTGAGCTTCAAACAAATCTTTTGTGCCATTGAAATCGCCACTGGCAAAAGCTGCTTGAACCATATTAATCACATCCTGCGTGCTGTAGAGATAATCCACACTGCTGGAGGTGTTTAGCAGCGCAGCTACAGCATGACGCGCCAATGCATTTTCCTGGCCACCCTTGGCAGCAGCTGCTTCAACCAGTGTGCCACCATAAGATACACCGAATACCGCATCGAAGGAATCATTGGGGCTATAGCCAACCCAGGAATCGAAATGATGTTCTTGCTTCCAATAACCAGGGGTGCAGCCTTCGCCGCCACCGGACGGTGGTGGTGGAGGTGGAGGAGGTGGTGTTTCACCATAGTAATGGCTGGGGTCACAATCAGAAACGATACCATCACGAACGTCTATGCCTTCAACACAGCCAACATTCACGTACAAGCCCGGTTCAGCAATGCCGTAACCGTAACAAGTGGTAGATTCACCCACATCCAGGTAATCAATCGTACAAACAACGTCAACGCCCTGATCGTCAGTCACCGTGATGGTTAACCCACGCCCAGGTCCAAAACCAGTGTTGGTCACAATGTATTCCCAAACAACCTGGTCACCTACCTGAAGAATGGGTGCTTCTTCAGGTGTATCAGCATCAAAACCATTGGTATGTTTTTCAATATCAATGCTGGTGTTTGCTGATGCAGGTGCTACATTTAAGGAGAAAAATAGGAAAGCGGCGAGCAGCAGCATCGCTCCTGCCCATAAGCGGGATCGGGACAACGTAAGCATATTGTGTTTCCTCCTGCGGAAATCCGCAAAAATAGAGATGAAAAGATAGTAGTACTGTGATCCTAGAGGAAGGCACTTACAAAAACTGTTACAAAAAATAAATTTTTTATAAAATTTTTTATTGTGGCAGACTCAGCTGCTGCAAACGGGCCAAAAACTCGCTGAGCATAATGGCGGTGGCACCCCAAACCTTATGACCGTTCACATTGTAATAGGGAACGGTGTAGGTGGCATTACGCACGGGGATAGGCCCAACTTCACGCGTTTGGGGGTTGAGCAGATGTGCCACAGGAACTTCGAGGATTTCCGCAACTTCACCCGGTTCAGGCACAAAAGACGGCCGTTTCCCCCCATTCATCCAGCCCACAAACGGATAAACTTCATAATCGGATGGCGGAATATAGATGGGAGTCAGTTGACCCAGAACCGCAATTTCGTGGGTAGACACACCGATCTCTTCTTCGGTTTCCCGAAGCGCAGCCTGAACGGCCGTTTCCCCCGACTCCCGCTTCCCACCCGGAAACGAAATTTGCCCCGCATGGGATGTGAGATCGTCCCGCCGCCGCGTCAGCACCAGGTGCATCTTGTGCTGGTATGAATACAGCAGCAACAAGACGCCCCCCACCCGCGGTTGGCCGGGCAGTTCCGGCGGGCGCTGCCGATTGCGATCGGTTGGAAGCATGTAGTAATGGGCAGAGCGAGCGTCAAAATCTCGCAATGAGAGGGCTTGCCGCACAACGGCCGTTGTCAACTCCATGGCAATTGTTTCCTGCAAGCAGCCTAGTCGTCGGTAATATGGCGAAACGTGTAACCAACACCGCGCTCAGAGGTAATGTAACGGGGCCGCGCCTTGTTCTTTTTATCTTCAATTTTGCGGCGCAGTCGATGCATATGCACATGCAAGCGATCTTCGTAGGCAGGTTCCAAAGGCCACAGGCGGCGCAAAATAAAGTCGGTATTGACGGTATGACCGGCGCTGCGCATAAGAATGTAAAGCAGCTTCGTTTCGGTTGGGGTAAGGCTGATGGATTTGTTCTCTACCAGCGCTTGCCGTCCCGGAAAATCAATCACCAAACGCTCGTCAACTCGGGTCAGCGAGCGGAGCGGGTAAGCAAAGTCGCCCATACGCTGCAAAACGCGCTTCACGCGCGCGGTCAATTCGCCTGGATTAAACGGCTTGATGATGTAATCCTCCGCGTGTTCTTCCAAACCTTCAACAACGGTAGATTCTTCATTTACGGCCGTTAGCATAATTACCGGCAAATCACTAAATTGATGAATCGTGCGGCAAAATTCAAAACCACTCATGCCCGGCGGCATGTGAATATCAACAATGGCCATGTGAGGTAAGCCGTACTGGGTAATCATAGACAATGCCTCTTCCCCAGAACCGGCGGTTATCACCTTATAATCTGCCTGCTCCAGGGCATGGCTTACTATGCGCAAATTAAACGGATCATCATCAACCGCTAAAATCCGGTAGTTAATGACATCGGAATCACTCATGAAACAGCCTCGATCTGTGTGTGTCTTTAAATAAGTTTAGCCAGTTTTAGCTAGCGCTTTCAGGCAGAAAAGAATACCCTTTGCGTCGTTTGGAATAAACGTAACGCATGCCACTTTTCTTGCGCTCAATTTTGCTGCGCAGACGGTGCACATACACACGCAAGCGATCCTCATCGGCAAAATCACTCTCGGCGGGCCATAAACGACGCAGCATAAAATCTGTATTGACCACTTTGCCCTTATGGCGCATGAGAATGTACAACAACTTTGCTTCGGTGGGGGTCAGGCTCACTTCTTCGCCCTGCACAAGGGCTATGAGCTTGGCAAAATTGACGGAGAGATTTTCATCTACCTTCACAAATGGCTCTAGCGGATAAGCAAAATCACCAATGGAGCGCAGCACTCGCCGCACTCTGGCCAACAGCTCCCCAGATTTGACCGGTTTGGTCATGTAATCTTCAGCATAATGATCAATGGTCTCAACAATTGTTGCATTCTCTTCAACGGCCGTTAACATGATAATAGGCAGGTCTGAAAACTGTAACACGCGTTCGCACAATTCCAGACCATCCATCCCCATAGGCATGTTAATGTCAAACAAGCCCAAATGCGGCAGCCCCTCATTTTCCATGATCTCCAGAGCTTTTTCCCCAGATTCGGCCGTCATCACCTGGAAGCCATGAATTGTCAACGTGGCACGGACAATCTCCAAAATTGAGTGACTGTCATCTACCACAAGAATCCGATATTCTTCTGCCGGAAATTCATTCATGTGTTGGCCTAGCTTGCTGAATTTAATACAAGCAACTGCAAAGATGCGTGAGTATTGTAGCAAACCCCCGCTATGAATTCCAGAGTGACCACGTTGCTCTCGTGAAACATTCGAGAAAAATCCCTTTAACAAACGTTAAGATGGCTATGATTTTGCAACCAAAGTTGATTCTAAACCACAAAAAACGGTATGAACCAAACGCTTTGTCCAGCTCATACCGTTTTTTATCGCCGAAAACGAGGTTGATTTCTTTACTCTGGCAAACGCCCACCTGCCTGACGAGCCAGCATCCACTGCGGATATTCAGGCGGCAGTTGGCTCACCGCATCCAGCCGTTGCAACTGATCCGCTGTCAATGAAATAGTGACCGCGTTTAGATTGTCTTCCAACTGCTCCATACGCTTGGCCCCAATGATGACACTCGTAACTGCGGACTGGTGCAGCAGCCAGGCCAGCGCAATTTGCGGCACGGAAACGCCTTGTTCTTCCGCTACCTCACGCATCACGTCCACGCAGTCAAAGGCACGCTCCTTGTTCACTGGCGGGAAATCAAAGCTGGCACGTCGGGTACCTTCCGGCCCGTTGCCCTCGCGGTCAAACTTGCCCGTTAGCAAACCACCCGCTAACGGCGACCACACCATCACCCCCACCTGCTGATCCTGTACCAGCGGCACGAGTTCCCGCTCCAAATCGCGCCCGGCGATGGTGTAGTACGCTTGCAGCGATTCAAAACGCGCCAGCTGATGCTGCTCGCTGTAGGCCAGCGCCTTCATCAGCTGCCAAGCTGCCAGATTGCTAGCCCCGATGTAACGAACCTTTCCCTGATGCACCAAATCATCCAGAGCGCGCAACGTTTCATCCAACGGCGTCACCGGATCAAAGCCATGAATCTGGTACAGATCAATGTAATCGGTGTTTAACCGCTTTAAGCTGGCTTCTACTGAGCGCATAATTTGGTGACGAGACAAACCTACGTTATTGACCTCATCGCTCATGCGGCTGCGCACCTTGGTGGCAATAATCACCTCGTCCCGCAGACGCCCCGCCAGTGCCTTGCCCAACATCGTTTCCGATTCGCCAAATGAGTAGACGTTGGCCGTGTCGATAAAGTTGATGCCCGCATCCAGGGAACGGGCCACAATTTCGTTGGCCAGATCTTGCCCCTGTTTGCCCACCACTTCCCAAAATCCTTTGCCAAAGAACGTCATCGTGCCCAGGCACAGTTCTGAAACCAGCAGCCCGGTTCTACCCAACAGGCGATACTTCATATTGCTCATGGTATGTTTGCTCCTCTTCTGTATAGAGACCAATTTTATAATCGATGAATCGGCGAATCTCGCGCAGTTCCTCAATTTGCTCAGTGACCGCTCGGCGATGTGCTTCCAGCATCTCGCGTCGCTCCGTCGCTGTTGCGCTACCGGCCCGATACAGCGCAATAAAATGCTTCATGTCTTCCAAAGACATATTCGTCTTACGCAGCCGCATCAACATCAAAATGCGGTTCAAATCCGCTTCTGAGTAACGCCGGTGACCATTGCTGGCCCGAGTGACGCTGTCTAACAAACCAATGTCTTCGTAGTAGCGCAAGGTGTAGCGGGTTAAGCCGGTCTGCTCAGCAATTTGTTGAATGGTGTAGGTTTTCGCTTGAGTCATCTTGCCTCCATGTTACAACTTCGAGTTAACTCGAAGTCAAGCAATTGCGGAAGTCAGTTTAAGATTGGACCATTTTTTGCATACGATGAAAGCGGGTTCAGTAAAGAAAATGGTCCAATCTCTGCTTGATAGCAGCAGAATAAGAACTTCTTTGGCGCAAAATTATGCTAAGAATTTAGGTTTTTATAAAAATGGGCGCAATAGTTTCGGGGTATTGTAACAAATCTGCACCTCCTCTTGGGAAGTGACGCGCGTGCTACCCTAAAACGTCTGAGGAAAATCGTATTTTGGGTCTTTGGTTGGCTGTGGCGGATGTGGGGGTGAGTACGGCCGTTTTACAAGACCAATCGCGTCAATCAACGAAGAGAGACCCGGCTGGCCCAAAGATAATGTTGAATGGGTTGCCCATGAAATCATGAGCAACCCATATGGTTGGTTAATAGCGGCTGAACAGTCACGGCATCGTCACACAGGGTAACATCTTTGACGATGCGTTCTGGTCCGCTGACAAATTAGTTAAAAATCACAGGCAGGAAGATCTCATACGGTTTCACCAGCACCGTCACCTCAGACGTTGCACTGGGTAACCCCATACTATCCGTCACGACGAGTGAGAAGGTGAGGCTGGTAGCGGTGGCCGGTGCAGTGAAGGTGGGAGCAACGGCCGTTGCCTCACTCAGTACCACGGCTGGGCCATCGGTTTGCACCCATTGATACGTTAAAGGTAAATGCCCGCCAAGATCAAATGATCCGCTCCCATCCAACGTGACCAACTGATTGATGTTTACACTTTGGTTGTCACCTGCATCAGCCACAGGAGTATCATTTATCACCGTCATCGTCAGTGGGATAGTGAGAGGGCTGGCATCGCCATCATAAAAGACCAAAAGATTGGCGGTGTAAACACCCATTTGGGTAATAGAGGGTGCCGCAGCATCAAACGTGATGTTGACTGTTTGCGGGCCGGGAACCGGAACCGTTCCGGTCATCGGGTCTTCAGATACCCAATCCACATCCATGCCGGAAGTACCTAAATCGTAGCCGACAATCGTATCGCTGGTCGCTTGGTGCATCCCGACAAACAGCAGTTGGCCGGGATAATCAGGGTGGTTATCTACGATGTCGGCGCCGCCGGCTATGTCGTCGCCCCCTATGTTGTCACCGATAAAGGAAACACCGGTTGCCAGGCCAGTTGCTGGATCAATCTGAGTAGCGGTAACCGCCGGTGAGCCATCCTGAGACCAAACCCAAAGATAGGGACCGCCATCAGAGTAGGTGTCCCAAGCTGCACCATAAATATTTAGCGTATTGGTATACTGATTTATGATAGTTCCAGATCTGTCAAACTCCCAAATGTCACTATCAAAGTTTGCTGTCCAAAAATGGTCGGTGGCCGGGTCGTAGGCAAGCGCACGGCAAGGATCGGTGGGGCAGGGGATGGTGGTGCCCGTTGCCTGTCCCGAGTTGGGGTCAATCTGGGTAACAACGGCAGAATCACTACTATAAAGATAGTCACCATCAAAAGCCAGATCACGCCAGCCCCATTCAGAGGTTGTCCCCTGCTCCCAACTATGCAACACGGTACCATCCTGGTCTAACTCAAAGAGATAGTTGGGATCTGACGTAGAGGCTGCGCCGCCGGAGGTGACCCAATAGCTGCCTAAAGCGTACTCCACCCCCAGTAACAAAACATGCCCAGTGGAAGTTTCCGCATCTAGCTGGAACAGCGAATCGCCTGTCGCCTGGATAGCCAGCGGGGCGTTGGTTTTTTCTGCAGTTGCCAATGCGAAGCCCGGAGCAATATCTGCAGTTGCCCCACCCTCAGAGTCCTCACCTGTTGTAGGCTCAGCTTGGGAGGGCATGACGGCGGGAGGAATCGAGCTATTCAGCGGTGCTGCGGTTGCATTCGTGGTGACCGAACTGTTGCTAGTTAAAGCGCCATCCGTCATTTCCACCAGTCTAAAGGTAACGGCCGTTTCCCCTATATTCGTTAGCTCCAGTGGGAAGGTAGCACTGTAACCCAGCGCCACTTCCACGTCTAAGCTGGTTAAATCAGATGTTAATTGACCTGGGAAGGGTCGCGCCTCCAACGTTACCGTCACCGGCAAGGTGGGGGTATCGGGGTCATTGCTGTTCAGGCAAAGCAGACCGCTGTAGCTGCCAGCGGTCAGATCAGTTTCACCCATAACCACGTCAACATCGAGGCTGTTAACCGGGCTGATAACGCCGGTTGTGGTGAGCGTTGTTAACCAAGAAAGATCACTAGGGACGGAACAATCATTTTCCGCCTCCGTCAAGCTCCATGTCAGAGGCAACGTACCGCTGTTGTCAATTTGGAGGGTTCGGGTCACGACCTCGTCCCGATACTGGATAATGTCCAGGGAAACAGGGGAGACATCAATTTCTGGCTGTGGCGCACGAACGCAAATGTCGTCAAAAGCATATCCATCTGAGGAGATAGAAAAATTATCCTCTGACTGAAACTTGATCAGAAAATCATCGACAAGGCTCATACCTGCGGCGGTCACTTCTTCGTCGAGGTCAAGGGAAACCAACGTATAATTACTGGGGTAATCATTTAGGTTAACAATCTGCGCCCAGGTTACACCGCCGTCGTCACTGATAAAAACACCATCGGCAGCATCATTCTCGTCACTAAATTCCTGAACCCGGAAAATCAGGTCGGCTTCGGTTACCCCTGTCAGATCCATCACCATGATGGCAGCCTGCGTCGTATTCCCGCCACAGCCGTCACAATCGGTGTCAATGGTCAGGGCGTAATTGCCACTATAAGGATAATCTGTGCTGACCTGAACACGGCCGTTTGCGCCGCTGCTACTTGTCGTCTCCGTTAGGAAGTAATCAGGCAGTGTTCCCTCTTCAAAGTTGGCACAAGTTCCAAAGGGAGCGCTATTAACCATAGTTAGTGCAACAGTCGTCGGATCTGATTGGAGAAGGCCATCAGTCACCGCATAGGTAAAGCTGTCTACACCGCTGCTAACCGCTGGTGTGTAGATGAACGAGCCGTCCAATGCCAAATTCAACGTACCGCTGCTGACATCGCTGATCAGAGTGGCAGAGATAACATCACCATCCACATCTGAGTCATTAGCCAACACGCCGGGAACGGTCACCGTCAAGGGTTGGCTATTCAGAGTCCGATAGTCGTCGGGAACGGCGACTGGCGCGTCGTTCATCGCAGTCACCGTCAAGATTACTGTAGCCGTACTACTCATGCTAGGACGGTTGGTGTCCATTAGCATTTGGATGTCGGTTTGGGTTAAGGGGACATTATATACCTGCACTTCATCAATCAACCCGGCAAAACCGTGGCCGCCGCCGCCATTGACCGTACTGCCGTCGGCGAACTTCGTATCATTAATTATGTCACCAATACCAATATCCCCGGTATGGTTGCCTAGTTGGGCACCTTCCCCACTCTCAACCAATTGACCGTCCAGATAGAACTGCAGAGCATTAGCTTCCGGACCAGACGTGGAAGTACTGTCCAGCACTAAGGCTGCATGATGCCACTGCCCAGAAATGACGTTGGTGCTGCTGATCCAGGTACCGTCCCAGGCAGAATTAGAACTCCACGCACCGCCATAGAGCGCGCCATCATACAGATAGATATTCAATCCGTTGCCGGTGCCGCCTTCTTCCCAAATAATTTGTCGGCGGCTGTTGAGGTTTACATCATCCACCCTGAACCAGACCATCACCGTGCGCTGGCTGAAGGTGCCCAAATTGATATTGTTACTGTCGGGTACAGCAACCCAATCGTCGCTGCCATCAAAAGAAAGGGCATAGCTGTTGCTGAAGGTGGGAACAGTTGGCAGGGTGGTGGTAAAGCTGGTGTCGCCTGCCAGTGAGGCGGTCAGTTCATTACCGCTCAGATCGGCAGTGCTACTACCACTACCTTCATTAAAAGCCCAATATGCTGCCGGAAGAAAATCGCCATCCACAATGGCGTAGACAAAACTATCACTGCCATTGAAGTTTGCCGTTGGGGTGTAGACAAAGGAGCCATCGGTATTAAGAACCACGCTCCCGTTGCCTGGCTGCGTTTGCAGTGTAGGGGTTAACGTATCGTTATCGAGGTCGCTGTCGTTAGCCAGTACGCCGGGAGCAGCAACCGTGAGGGAGATGTCTTCGGTTGTGGTGTAGCTGTCGTCGTTGGCGATAGGCGGCTCATTGTTGGTTATGGCGTAGCTTCGTGCCGTAACTTGTGTGATGCCAGGGGCGGCTTGAGCGTTTGGTGGGGAAAGGGTTGTAACCAGAAGTACAACTAACAATACGGGCACAAAAACTGCCCAGGCAATCAAGGGGAAACGTCGCGTCTTCATTGATATGGCTCCATTGGGGACGTTTGACAAAAATCAACAAACAATACTACGGGGAACAGTGTTGCAAGCATTTCATTTTGTCGAGCGTCGTTGGCTTGCTTTTTTAATATAGTTAAACAGGTAACTAACTATTTACATTACAATATGGAAATCATTCTAGCAGAGTCACGTTCGATTTGTCTATGTTCAAATTCTGAACGAGGTGTGCGTCACATTTTTGACAGCAGTTCAGCATGAGATGAAGATTGAGCTTGTTGAAAGGCTCAGCCCTCGGCTTGCAGCAATAAAAACAGGACCCGATAACCGCAGACTAAAAACTTCTTTAGCGCAAAATGATGCCAAGAATTTGTCCACTGGGATGATTTCGGTAAAAATAGGCACAACAGTTTCGGGGTATTCTAACAAATCTGCACCTCCTCTTGGGAAGTGACACGCGTGCCACCCTAAAACGTCAGAGGAAAATCGTATATGCTCATTGTTTATTTGGGAATCGCCTGGTTTTTCGGTATTTGGTTGGCCTCGATTGTTACGCTCGATTGGCCGGTCTGGCTGGCTGTGGTGGGTGTTGGGTTGGTTACGGCCGTTTTCCTCCGTCGCCAGCAAAAAATCCAGTGGGCGGCTGCCTGTGTTGCCGTGTTAGCCTTGGGTGCGATGCGGTATGGAACGGCCGTACCCACCATCGATGCTCAACATATCGCCTATTACAATGGCACCCGCAACGTCACCATCACCGGGCTGGTGGTAGACGAGCCAGACGTTAGCGACCGTTAATAACAATTCAAAAGATAGAAACAAAGCCACCGGCGGAATGGCCGCCAAGAACTGCGCCAGCAGTTCCCGTTGGGCGTGGATAATGTTCAACACCACGCTCAACAAGGTGAATAAAGAAACCAACACCCACGGATACACGGGCCGCTCTCGCGTAAGGTTCGCTCGCAGAACGCTCAAGCTGAAGACGATAATCGCGCCATCAATGATGGCTGGATACAACCAAGCAATCGCCTCAGCTATGCCAATTTGCACAGCCAAATCCTTGAGGGATTCAAAGGATAGGAAGAAGGCACTGCCGGCCAGAAACAAGACCAGCAGTGCCGAAACAAGCGAAATGAGGTGATTAATGCGCTGCATGATTCACCTCGCTCTTCTCTGGATAGATGGGGAAAGTCAGGCTAAATGGGAAGTTCGTTTTGGTTTGATATTTGCGGATTCAACATCGCTATCTTGGTGGCCATTTTGGTACGGCTGGCCGAACCGTTTCTCTCCAAACGGGGCGCGGTTATTTTTGCCCTGGTGGGCATCTCGCTGTACACGATGCTGGTCGGAGCCGATGCCTCGGTGGTGCGGGCCGCGCTGATGGGCAGCATTTATCTGATAACCACCCGCTGGCTGGGACGGCCGAATTTTGCCTTTGCCTCGCTCTTTTTGGCGGGGATTGTGATGACAGTGATACGGCCGTTTACCCTGTGGGACGTTGGTTTTCAGCTCAGCTTTGCCGCCACGCTCAGCCTCATGCTCTACGCCGACCCGCTGACGCAGTGGGTACGACGCGGATTAACCCGCTGGCTGGCTCGTGACTGGGTAGAAAAAGTGATGGGCGTCCTCTCTGAAGCGGTCATCCTCACCGTGGCTGCCCAAATTTTGACCCTGCCGCTGATGGTGGGCTATTTCGGTCAACTGTCGCTCATCAGCCTGCTGGCCAACGCGCTGATTTTGCCGGTGCAGCCTGCCGTCATGATTTGGGGCGGATTGGCGACGTTGGTGGGGATGATTTTGCCGGCGCTGGGTCAGCTTCTGGCCTGGGTAGCGTGGCTCTTTTTGGCTTATACCATCTGGATGGTGCGACTGTTTGCCGCCGTGCCCGGCGCTTCCGTACCGTTGGTTGTTTCCCCTGGCGGCGTCTTGGCCATCTTTGGCGGCATTGCGGCGTTGACCTGGTTAGGTAAACAGCCTGCCGAGCAGCGGCACAAGATTTTTACGGCCGTTCGCCAAAACATCACCCAGCGGCTGGCCGTAGGCGTTTCGGGAATGACGGCCGTTCTCATTTTTGGTTGGGGCATCAGCCAGCCCGATGGCCAACTGCACATCGCCTTTTTGAATGTGGGCCAGGGTGATGCTACCTTCATTCAAACGCCCAGCGGGCGGCAAATTTTGGTCGATGGCGGCCTTTATCCCAGCGTGCTCAACGACCAGTTGGGCCAGCAAATACCGTTCTGGGACAAAGAGATTGACCTGCTTGTGGCCACTCATCCCGACGCTGACCATGTGTCTGGCCTGGTGGGCGTGTTTGATCGCTATCGCGTCAACCAGCTCATCACCAATGGCCAAAGCTTTGGTGAATCTCCCATTTACGATGAGGTGCTGGCCGCAGCCGAAGCGCAGCAAACAGAGATTCGGCCTGTGCAGGCGGGGGAAATCATCGAAGTTGGGGATGGCGTGCGATTGGAAGTGGTGCATCCTGGCCCCAAACTCATTGCGGAGAATCGCAACGAAAATTCGGTCTCGATGCGGCTGGTTTATGGCGATTTCACCTTTTTGTTTACGGGGGATGCCGAACAAGAGGGGGAAGCGGAAATGTTGGCAAGGGAACGGCCGTTGACCTCGCTTGTCTTCAAAGCCGGGCATCATGGCTCTAGCTCATCCAGCAGCATGCCCTTTTTGCAAGCCATCCAGCCGCAAATTATCATCATATCCTCAGGGATAGACAACCGCTTTGGCCATCCCGCGCCGGAGATGCTGGAACGGGCCGCGGCGGTCGGCGCGGTGGTACTGCGCACCGATGAATTGGGCACCATTACCGTTACCACCGATGGCACAAGCATGGCCTGGCAGGCCGCTTCACCCCCAGACTAAAAGAGTCGGCTTTTTCAGCCGACTCTCGTAAATTCGTTTAAAGATTGTATGAGAAAATCAGGGGGATGTTACGCTTTTTTCAAGGAATTCTCGGCGGTGCCACCGTTCCACATGCTTTCCAGCAATCCTGTAATCGCTTTCTTTTCTTGTTTTACCTGATGCAGTTCCATCAAGGTGAACTCCAGCGCTTCTTCACAAGCTTTCAGATGGGCCCGTGCGGATTGCAGCCGGCTTGTATCGTTAGCCAGCCGCTCATGCAGCATTTTTTCGCGCTTTTCCAGTTCAATTCGCTTTGCAATTTCATTACCCATGATTGTCCCTTCCTTACTACCAATCAATCCTTCATTTTCACGCAGTTACACAGTATGGTGGCAAATTGTTTGGCAATTTGCACGGTGGGAAAATATCAACAGGCAGCATACCATATAGTATCACAGTACTGTTAATATTATAGCCTAATCTTAAGAGAGAAGATAGAAGCCGGGTGTAAACTAGGTAACAATTTGAGATTTTTGCCATCTATCCTACAATCCCGCTCGCTTAATTTTGTACTGGAAGCAGGCATGCAGCCAAACTGGATAGATTATGAAGAAGGTCATTAAACAAACAATTTTGTTCTGGAGCCTGGGGCTCCTTTTCTTATTGGTAACGTCCTGCGCCAACGAAAATGCGGACACCACTTCCCCCGCCCCCGCAGCCACAAATGAAGCGGAAACGGCCGTTATCACCCCCGATACTCCTGTCACCAACACCCCCAGCCCAACCGCTACCAATACACCCGTGCCTACGCCCGCCGTGCCCAGAATCAGTGCGGCGGACCAGCCACTAACGGATGATGGCGTGCTGGAAATTGCCAGTGTGGTTTCGCCGGAAAATGGCTGGTTGGTGTTGTACGCCATGCAGGACGGGGAATTGGGCGAGGTGTTAGGGCATACGGTCGTTTCCACCGGTCTCAACCAAAATCTCAGCCTCACCATCGACCCGCAGTTGGCGACACCCACTCTGGTAGCCTTGCTGCACAGTGATGCAGGCGAGCCAGACGAATTTGAATTCCCTGACGGCCCAGATGAGCCATTGCTCTGGGAATCGGCCCAAATTGCCACCACGTTTACGCTCGATTTTCAGCTGTCAGAACCGGAGATCGAAGTTGTCGAACAGGCCTTAAGCGAAGAGGGGGTCGTGCAAATTGAGAGCGTCCTGCTACCGCAAGATGGTTGGTTGGCCATTTTGACTGAGCAGAACGGCCGTCCCGCTGATCTGCTTGGGGTGGTGCCGCTGACGGCAGGCCTTCACCAAAACGTCGCCATCACCATTCCCTGGCGACAGGGCACCCCCAACCTATACGCCGCACTTTACGCCGATAATGGCGAGCCGCTCCATTTTGATTATCAGGCCGAAGATGAGCCACTGTTGATTGAAGGGGAACCTGTCGAGGTTGCGTTTGCGGTCACTTATCCGCCGGATATTTTTGTACTGGATCAACCGATAGTGGATGGCATGTTTGAGGTAGAGCGTGTCATCTCCGACGGGCCGGGCTGGCTGGTGGCATATTACGATGACGATGGCGAACCAGGGTTGATTATCGGCTCGGCACCGCTGGAAGATGGGTTGAATGAACGCGTAATGGTGGAGGTGCTGGAATCGGCCGTTACGCCCATCCTGCATGTGCGCCTGCATGAAGATACCGAACCGGGCGATGCCTTTGATTTTCCCCGCGTGGACCAACCTGTATTTTACGACGGCCGTTTGCCCAGCACGGTCACCTTTAGTCTCACGCCGGGCAATTATCTGATTGTAGACGACCAGTCGCTGGTTAACACAGGCACCGCCTCGGCCATTTTAACTGTAGACCTCGTAGTGGTAGACGTGCCCACTTGGGTAGCTATCGAAGCAAATGAGGATGGGCAGCGGGGTGAGGTGTTGGGATTTACGGCCGTTGCTCCCGGCGTCAACCACAACATCGCCATCTCCATCGACCCCACCCTGGCCACGGAAACCCTTTACGTTACCCTCTACCTCAACGCAGGGGAGCCGGATGAATTTGATCCTGACGGGGCCGACGTACCTCTCCAGCGCAACCGCAGCCCCATTTCGGTGCCGTTCTTCTTGTTGAATGAGGAAGAAGAGTGATCATCGTCCCGTGAAACTAACTTTCAAACCGGCTAACCGTGAGTAACAGCGGCGTGGTTACGCCAAATGTAAAACTTGCGCCCGCCAGGAAAGCGGCTAACCAGCCCAAGGCATCCAGCGACCACTCGGCCAACGTGCCATAAAACGTAAGCGGATGTTGAGGCGGCCCTACCCACAAGTTGTCAATGTAAATCGGTTTTTCTAGATTTGTGTCATCCGTTAGGGAAAATTCGTCACACACAAAAACAGTTTGCTTAACCTGCTGCAGCCGTGCAAATAGTTCAGCCGCCACCGAGCGAATAGCTGGACTTTGTCCCCCATCTAACACCACCTGCACGCGAGCCGCAGCGGATGGCTTGCGATCAAAAAACCAGCCAGTGCTGCTAAGCGGCGTAAACAGAGCATCATGACGTGATGAGGCATCTGGCAATCGATCAAAACTTTGCAAAGGCAGCAAAACCTGGAGGGCATCAAGCTGGAAACGCCCCATGCGGGCAATAACATCGCCGATACAGGCGAGAAACGGCTGCAGCGGCAGCGACTGCTTCGGAGAAACCAGTTGGGACATTCCCACCTGAAACCACAGCGCATAAGGGTGTTGAGCCTGGGGATCAGGACCCTGCTGCCCGGCATCATTCATTCCCCAAAAGCCACCCGTCGCCCCTTCTTTGGCCTCTGTCAGCCAGCCCATGGCAACTGATCTTGAATGAAACAAACTGTAAGCATCTGATTCGGCCGCGACGGGGTCACGCCACGGATGCAACGTTAGTTCACCATGCAAACCAGCAAACATCGTGCCATGTGGTATCCTCATCACGCCCTCCTCAAACATTACTGCCTACACCGGACCGATTACCGTTCACCGCGCACGGATTACCGTTCCCGCACCAGTCCAATCATATCGCCCAGCACACCAGCGGCCGTCATCTCCACGCCCGCACCTTTGCCACCGATGAGCAGTGGCTCGTCGTTGTAGTAGCCCGTGCGGAAACTAATGTACTTCATGTTGGCCAATGGGCTGCTGGCCGAAATCGGTTTCAGGCCAACGGTGCCGCTGCCCTCACTAAGTTCGGCAACATAGCGCAGCACCTGGCCGTTGGCGCGGGCTTCTTCTACACGCTGCTTCAGGGCGGCATCCAGCTGGCTGGCGGCTTGTAAAAACTCCGGCACGGTTAAATCGGCCAGATCGGGCGTGTAGAGCGATTCCACCTCGATGTCGCTGGCCTCCAATGGCCAACCAGCCATTCGCCCCAAAATCATCACTTTGCGCATCACGTCTTTGCCGCCCAAATCCTCGCGCGGGTCTGGTTCTGTGTACCCTTTTGCTTTGGCCTCCGCAATCGCCTGCGAAAGCGGCACACCGGCGTCTAGCTGGGTGCAAATGAAGCCGAGCGTGCCGCTGAGCTGTCCTTCAATCTCGTAAATTGGATCGTTGACGTCCAGCAGGTAGCGCAATGTGGCAATGACTGGCTGGCCGCCGCCCACGGTGGATTCATGGCGCAAGCGGGGATGGTTGTAAAAATCGCGGGATGTTTCCCACTTGCCAGCCAACGCTTTTTTGTTGGCCAAAACTACGCGGTGGCCTTGTGCCAGCGCTTTGTCCCAAACGGGCTCAAGCCCGTCGGCGGCGGTCACATCTACAAAAATGGCGGGGCCGAGATTAGCCTGGGTGACTTGCTGCACAATTTCTAGCTCACTGGGGCGGATGCGGTGGTTGGGCCGGGTGGTGCGGTGGGCGGGATCGACGGCCAGCCCCTGCGTTTTGGCGGCGACGGCTTCCAAAAGCTGCGCGTCGCTCAGGCCGGCACTGTCCCAGAGCATCGTTTTGCTGTCGGTGATGGCCACAATGTTGAACTGGATTTGGTTGCGGGATTGGATGGTGGAACGGCCGTTCACCACCTGCCGTAACAATGCCGAACCAACACCACCCACGCCAAATAAAATTACCGGAACTTCTTTCATTCTCTTACCTCTTCACTCATAAAAATTTCCCCGAAAACCACCTCGCAAGGCAGTTTGTTTGCCTAGAAGTTTCCGGGGAAATGAAGAAAATGCCAAAAACGAAACAAGGGCCCTGTCCGAAGACAAGACCCTTGCGTGCACCGTAGCGCTACTGATTCATCTGAGGAGGTAGCGCTACGGTGCGTTTAGATAAATTACTATCCATTAGCACCACCTCCTTTTCATAAAGATAGCTGTGCTAGAAAATCTAGCGTATCAATAGATTGGAAATGATGGGCGCATTATGGCATACATAAATGGGCCTGTCAACCACCATAAACAAAAGGTCAGAATTTGTTAAGTATACGGCCGTTCCCATTTCTGCTAGAAAATCTGTGCTATAATTTCGCTTTTTAAGCTTAACTGGATCTTTTTTATGAGTGCCACCACCTACGTTGCCATAGACGTGGAAACCACCGGGCTAGACCCGCAAACCGACAGCATCATCGAAGTTGCCGCCATCACCTTTCGCGGCAACGATATTCTGGATGAATTTTCCTCGCTGGTAAATCCGCACCGGCCCGTGCCACCCTTTATCACCCAGCTCACCGGCATCACCCAGGCCATGGTGGATGATGCACCCACCATGTTCACCCTACGCTCCCGCCTGCGCCCCAAAATCGGCGACCACGTGTTGGTCGGCCACAACGTCGGCTTCGATTTGGGCTTTTTGGAGATGGAACGGCTGGGCGTGGGCAACCATCGTATCGACACAGTAACGCTTGCCTCCATTTTGTTTCCCGATGCAGGGCGATTCAATCTGGAATCGCTGGTGCAATATTTGGGACTGCCCAATCCCAGCGGCAAGCAAACCCATCGGGCCCTGGACGACGCAGAACAGACGGTAGAGCTTTTTCTGGCGCTGCGCGAGCGGGCCATGCAGCTCCAACTCAACCAAATTGATGAACTGGTAGAAGCTGGACGACGGTTGGGCTGGCCGGAAACCATCTTTTTTGAGGATATCTTGGCCGAGCGGGTACGCACCGCCTTTGAAGGGAAAGATTTGCGCCATCGCGGACGGCTGCCCCGGCTCTTTAATCCGGGCAAGCTGGAGGGGAAACCGTCGGTTCCGGCAGAAAATCCGCGCATGCTAGACGCAGAATTGGTAGCCAGCATGATCCAGCCGGGCGGCAACTTTAGCAAACTGTTTGACTCGTTTGAGTACCGGCCGCAGCAGGTGGAAATGCTGGATGCGGTGGTCGGCGCATTCAACGATGGCGCGCACGTGATGGTAGAAGCCGGTACAGGCACGGGCAAAAGTATTGCCTATTTAATTCCGGCAGCGTTTTGGTCGGTGGAAAACGGCCGTCGCGTCGTCATCTCCACCAACACCATCAATTTGCAGGATCAGCTCATCGGCAAGGATATTCCCGAGCTGCAAAAAGTGCTGCCGTTTGAGCTGCGCGCCGCCGTGCGCAAAGGCAAACGCAACTACCTGTGTACCCGCCTCTTCCAGCAAATGCGCCACACAGGCCCCAGCAACACCGACGAGATGTCCCTCTTTGCCCGCATTTTGCTCTGGCTGCCCACTACCCTGACGGGCGACGTGGCGGAATTGAACCTGCGTACACCCGGTGAGCGGCTAGCCTGGTCCCGTCTGAACGGGGAAAACGCCTCCTGCACCTCAGATCATTGCGCGGCCGAAAATTGCCCGCTGCACGTGGTGCGCCGCCGCTCAGAACTGGCGAACGTGCTGATTGTGAACCATTCGCTGCTGCTGTCTGATCTGGCAAATGAGAACCGAATTCTGCCCCAGTTTTACGATTTAATTGTGGACGAGGCGCATCATCTGGAAGCGGCCGTTACCGATGGCCTTAGCTTCCGCGCCGACAAACGCTTTCTGGAAGCAATTTTGGACGATGTGAACAAGCTGCGCGGCGGGCTGCTGGCCGATTTGCAAAGCCGGTTAGAGGCGGCCTTGCCGTCTGAATTTATGGACAAATTTAATGAGTTCATCAACCGGATTCGCCGCGAAGGGCAAGCGGCCGTGATCCGGCTGGATGAATTTTTCACCACGCTCACCTACTTTTTGTCTGAGGCGATGAATACACGCAGCCAGTTTGCCCAGCAAATTCGGCTCACGCCTGCGGCACGCATCCAGCCGGGCTTTGACGAGGTAGAACTGAGTTGGGACAACCTGAGCCGCCACCTCCGTGGCATTGTGGATGGCTTTGCCAAACTGGCGGGTGGTCTGGACGATGTGGCCGATCAGTTCGACGTGGAAGATGGCGAGGATTTGAAGCTAACGCTGCTGAGCAATGCCCGCTCCCTGGAAGAAACGCGGCTGAACCTGGACGGCATCATTCTGGAACCAGACAATCAGATGATCTACTGGGTGGAAGTGTTCCGCGAGCGCATTTCGCTGCAGGCCGCGCCGCTGCATGTGGGGCCATTGGTGCAAAGTAACATTTTTGAAGCGTTGGAAACGGTGGTCCTCACCTCGGCCACCATGCGCACGGCCGGGCCAGACGCCCGCGAAGAGGCCAACTTTGCCTACATCCGCGAGCGGCTCCACGCTTATGATGTAGATGAACTAGCCGTCGGCTCCCCCTTTGATTACAAAAACCAAACACTGCTTTATCTGGTGACAGACATTCCCGAACCAAACCAACCCGGCTACCAACGCATGCTGGAGGATGCCATTGTGGATGTGGCCACGTCGCTGGGCGGGCGCACAATGGTGCTTTTTACGGCTTATGGCCAGCTCAGCCAGACGGCTAAAGCGATTGAAGGGCCTTTAGCGGATGCCGGCATTGCAACCCTGGCCCAATCGTCCGGTGGCAGCCGCCAGCAGCTTTTGGACCAGTTTAAACGGCCAGATGCCCGCGCCGTACTGCTAGGCACGCGCTCCTTCTGGGAAGGGGTAGATGTGCCGGGCGAGGGGCTGCAAGCAGTGCTCATTGCCAAGCTGCCGTTTGATGTGCCATCTGACCCCATTTTTGCGGCCCGTTCGGAGACGTTTGACAATGCGTTTTTTGAGTATTCGGTGCCAGAGGCGGTGCTGCGCTTTCGTCAAGGATTCGGCCGTTTGAACCGGCGCACCACAGATGAGGGTGCGGTCATTATTCTGGACAAGCGGGTGATTACGAAGCGGTATGGCCAGATGTTTGTGGATGCGCTGCCAGAGTGTACGGTGCTGCGCCAGCGGCTGGATCGCGTTGGGGAGCTTACGCTGCGCTGGCTGAATCGGGATCGTGGCTAACAGCCAATCTCCTCTCCCCATGAGCAAAAGGCGGTTTCTTTGGAAACTGTCTTTTTTTTGCCCAAATGTACTGGATCGATTTCGGATCGATGAATTTATATACTGCTTTACAGTTCGGAAAATTGTTTGCCTGTATTCTGTGCGCCATACGTGAAATTTATTGAATTTGTTGATGGAGACGGCCGTTCAGATTAACAGAAAGAATTGCCATCATAATGTGGGAGACAGGCCAAAATAGACCGTTTAACCTATGGTGAAGCCATTCACTTTTATTACCATTAGTAGATTAGTCCATCAACCTATTCCCTAAGACGCCGTTATAAGGAACCCAACTAATTTTAGGAGAGATTTTATGAAACATTTGAACAAACATCTGATTTTCTTGCTGGTGGCAGCGCTGCTGTTTGGCACAGCTTTAACCGCCTGTGGCGGCGAAGACCCCACGCCAACGCCTCGTATTTCCAACGACGAGGACGAGGAAGAAGATCCCCAAGAGGATCCCACCGAAGAACCGGAACCAACGGAGGAACCCACCGCTGAGCCGGAACCAACTGAAACGCCAGAACCCACGGCTATCCCAGATCCGACAGCCGGTTTTGAGGACTTTTCCAACGAAGTTCTGGGCGTCGATCTGTCTTACCCCGGCGACTGGGCGATTGAATTTGACGAGCTGGGCAGTGAACTACGTTTGGCCAGCAGCCAAGACATTATCGAAGACAGTGATGACAACATTGAAGGCGCCATTTTCAACATGCTCTTCCTGGATACGGCGCAGTTTGCCGAGCTGGATGCCGAAGTTGACACCACGGATCCCGTGCAGATTTTGGGCGTCTTTGTGGACTTCTTTGCCCAACCAAGCGATGACGGCATTTCGTTAACCGTAACCCAGGAGCCAACGGCCGTTACCATCAATGGCCAATCCGCAGCCGAAGTTTTGGCTGATGCCACCGATGCCGAAGGGGATACGGCCGTCATGAAGATTCTCATCGTCATGGCTGATACACGAGCCGCTGTGGTACTGGCTGGCGCGGAAACATCTGTAGAAGCAGAGATGCGTCCCTTGCTGGATGCCATCACAGAGTCTATCGTCCTGTCTGCACCGGTTGGTGGCCCAGAAGTCCCAACTGGCGATGTACCCACCAGCCTTGGCTTCCTGCTGTATGGCGACACCATGAGCGGTACAGTCGATGAGACTGGCCCTGCCGTTTGGGACTTCATTGGCCTGGAAGGCGAATCTGTAGACATCTTTGTGGAGCCGGAAGGCGACTTTGATTTGATGGTTGACGTCCTCAACGAAAGCGGCGTTTCCATTTTGCCCAATGGCGAAGTTGATGCCTCCTTCGGCACCGAAGAAATTCTCGAACTGGTTATCCCGGCTTCTGGCCAATACTTCATCACGATTCGAGGCTTTGCTGAGGCAACGGGTAATTACACCTTAACGCTTGTTGAATCTGGTGGCCTCTCCTCCCTGCCGCCCGCAACCAGCGGTGAGGGCACACCCATAGCCTACGGCGACCTGGTTTCTGGCGCTGTAGATGGTGCCAATCCAATTGCTTCCTACTCATTCTCCGGCGCGGCCGATGATGTTGTGGGCGCAGTTATTACCCCTATGGGTGACTTTGACCTCATTGTCGATATGGTTGACGCCTCTGGAAACTTTCTGCTATCAAATGAGCGCGATGCCGCATTTGGTGTGGAAAATATTCTCGCGACCTTGCCTGCCGATGGTGTTTACACTATCCAGGTATACGGTTTTGATGGTGCCAGCGGCAGCTTCGACCTGCAATTAAGCTACCCTCTGACCAATGTGGTTTATGCTGCCCCAGACACCCTGGAAGCTGACGATGAAGGTGAAGGACATGCCTTCCCCTTCCGGCCGCTGCAAGCTGGCGACATGGTAGGCATTATGGCTATCCCCGAGGAAGGTCTGGACATTGCCATTCAGGTACGACAGGGTGACACGCTGCTGGGCGAAGAGATAGGCATTGACAATTCCCTGGATCAGAATGATGCGCAGCGTGGGTTTGATTTTTCCGTCGAGACAGAAGAATTTGTCATGCTTGTTCCCGACACCGTCTGGTACACGTTCCAGGTTCTCAATTCAGAGGATGAGGAGTTTGGCGGCAATACCGGCGACTACGAAGTGGTGTTGTATGGCTCAACAGAGGTCGTGTTTGAGCTGGCTTTTGGCGACTTTGTAGACGCCCGCACCAATTCTGAAGGCCTGATTGACTACGTCATTAGCGGTACGCCAGGTGAGTCTATGGTTGTTAATGTCATTCCCGATGATGATTCCGTGGACATGGTGATTGAAATCCTGGACCTGGACCTAAACGTTCTGGCCACTATTGATGATGGCTTTTCCGGCGAACCAGAACAATTGATTTACACGTTTGAAACCGAAGATCTGGTTATCATCCGCGTGAGCGACTTCTTCAGTGGTGAAGGCGACTTCCTCATGACGGTTGACGCACAGTAAATCACAGTTTGTAAAACGGTAATCAGTTACTTCAACTGATTGCTTAAAAAAAGAGGCTGGCAGAAGTGTCAGCCTCTTTTTTGTTGGGTGCCGGGTGAGGTACGGCCGTATCTTTACCATAAAGCCTGGGTTATAGCTGGGTGAAACTCGAAGTAAGATTGTGGAGGCAGAATGAATCAGCAAAAACGACGGGTGGTGGTGACCGGCCTAGGCACACTCAACCCGCTGGGAAATGATGTAACAACCACCTGGCAAAAAATCAGTCAAGGACAATCTGGCATCGACACCCTTACCGCTTTTGATGCCAGCGAATACAAAACAACATTTGCCGGGGAAGTGAAAGATTTTGATCCTCAGGCGCATTTTGACCGCAAAGAAGTGCGGCGCATGTCGCGCATGACTCAATTTGCCCTGTATGCCGCTCAGCAAGCCATTGATGACGCCCAACTCACCATCACCGATGCCAATAAAAATCGTGTCGGCGTGGTGGTGGGCAGCGGCATGGGCAGCCTGGACCCCATTGTAGACAACGTCAATATGCTCAACGAGCGCGGGCCGTACCGCGTGAGCCCCTTTTTTGTGCCGATGATGTTGGCCGATACGCCAGCCGCCACTGTTTCGATTCAACATGGTTTGGGCGGCCCCAATATGTCGGTAGCGACTGCCTGCGCCACGGGCAATGATGCCATCGGCCAGGCAGCCCGCGTGGTGCAATATGGCGCAGCCGATGTGATGATCGCGGGTGGTTCTGAGGCCTGCCTGCTGCCG
The DNA here is from genome assembly GCA_020634565.1 of Ardenticatenaceae bacterium. Taxonomy (GTDB): domain Bacteria; phylum Chloroflexota; class Anaerolineae; order Promineifilales; family Promineifilaceae; genus Leptofilum. The sequence continues at coordinate 38,842 of JACKBN010000010.1, read as the reverse complement.
ATTGCTTTTGCCGGGTTCAGCGTGATGAAAGCGCTGTCCACTCGCAATGAAACGCCACAAACGGCATCACGGCCGTTTGACCAGACGCGTGATGGATTTGTGGTCAGCGAAGGGGCAGCTATCGTGGTGCTGGAAGAGTTGGAACACGCTCTCGCACGTGGGGCGCACATCTATGGCGAATTTTTGGGCTACGGGGCCAGCGCCGATGCCTATCACATTTCCATGCCGGCAGAGGATGGCTCTGGCGCAATTGAGGCGATGCGCTCTGCCCTGGTAGATGCGGCCATAGAGCCAGGCGCAGTTGATTACATCAGCGCCCACGGCACCAGCACACCGCTCAACGACAAATCAGAAACGGCCGCAATTAAAGCTGTCTTTGGCGAGGCTGCCTACGATGTGGCCGTCAGCTCGACCAAGTCCATGCATGGGCATTTGTTGGGGGCTTCCGGCTCCCTGGAGGCGATCATTTGCCTCAAAGCAATCGAGAATAATTTGCTGCCGCCAACCATCAATTATGAAACACCCGATCCTGAATGCGATCTGGACTATGTGCCAAACACAGCCCGCTCGGCCCAGGTGGATGTTACGATGTCAAATGGGTTTGGCTTGGGGGGACACAACGCCACATTGGTGTTGGGGCGCTACCAGTCGTAGCAGAGGGTAAATTTAGCCATTTCAAAGGGTACGCCGAACGACGAATTGGCGTACCCTTTTTATTTTTCCGCTGCAATTAGGGAAGCTCGCCAATGCGGGTGAGCTTTCGCTCCAGATCGGCTTCGGTACGGCCCATGTTGTGATCCAGATGGGGATACGCCAGCCAGACCAGCATGAAGCCAAAGATCGCTCCGGTGAGCGTGCGCAGGAAGGGGCTGCTTTCGCGCAAAGGGAAAATTGAGCCTAGAAATGCCTGGAAACCCGCCGGATCGCCTCCGCTCAGCGGGGTGGCATAGTAACCAAACAGTTGGCTAAAGCCATCCAGCCCAATCGGCCCCATGCCCAGGATGAGGAAGAGAATGAAGGGTAACGGCCGTATCTTACGATACCGTCGCAGCACCCCGTAAAGAAGGCCCCCAATCAGCACAAAACCATAGATGGCAATATCTCGTTCGCACAGCGCCATCTTATAGCCCATCTGCTCGTTGCCCAGGAATTCACGCGCCGCAATGAAAAATTCGGCCCAATTTTCATTCTCGATGCCAGCAAAGGCGGGCAGCGTTTCGGCATAGGTTTCCAAAGGCGTCAGCTCAGTACCCGCCAGGGCACGAGGATAGGCGGCCTGTTCACCAAAAAGGAAAAAGCTGCGCGAAGCCATCTGGTGGCACATGGGACTGTACATAGTGTAAATGACGCGGGCTGGGCCAGTTGCGCCCACATTCATGAGTACCGGCGCCAGAATGGGCAGCGCCACATAAATGGCAATAACCGTATTCAACACGCCCAGCCAATGTTTACTGAACTTGTAAATCAGTTTATCTGCTCCCACCACAAAATCGCGGGTGCGGCCTGTTACTTTTTTCTTGGGGGGCGTTGTCATATGCGTACCTTTTACAAAAAATAGGATCAGCCAAAGCTGATCCCAAGTATAGCCAATATGCAGGAAACGGAAACTTAGCCCGGCTGAATCAGGAGCAAATCAGTTTGCATTGGGCAATGTATCTGCTAAATAATCGTCAATTTGCGATTGGGTCATTGGGCCGCGGTGAATGGCTGTTACCTCGCCTTCCCCATTGATGAAATAGGTGGTAGGCAGGACATTGGCCACCCCATACAGTTCAGAAACGATGCCTTCGTCATCGAGAACGGCCGTAAAGCTCAAGCCTAGATCATCAAAGAAATCGGCAACATCTTCCGCTGGTTCCTGCTGATCCAGCGCCAGAATCACCAGGTTGTCCTCTTGGTAAGTTTGGTAGGCAGCTTCCAGTTCCGGCATTTCGATACGGCAGGGACCACACCAGGTTGCCCAAAAATTGATAATGACGGGTTGCCCGGCAAAATCGCTGAGCCGAATCTGGTTGCCAACCACATCTTGCAAGGCAAAATCATAGGCAACAGAGCCAATTTTTAGCGGGCCGCCGCCTGTGGGCAGCTCATTCACACTGACTTCCGCCGGTTCAAACGCAGGCACCTGCTCTAAAATGGAGCCGCCCTCATTGGCCACCGATTCTTCGGCACCACCAAACAGGTTGCCGCCAAAAATAATTAACGTGAGGGCCAGGCCCAAAATAACAAACCCACCCACAACGAGCAGGGGATTACGGCCGTTTCCCACCGAACCCGCTTGCTTTTCCCGATCTTCATTTGACATAACACAATCTCGCCGCAAATAAAAAACCTCCCAAAGCATGTCCAAATCTGGTAATCAATGGGAGGTTTATTAAAGTAATCGTCAAAAATCTATTGCTGGAAAAACGATACAAAGCGCTCTTCCAAAAGTACAAACCATTCGGAAAATTCGTACTGACCAAACAGAGCATTAATTTGGGTTAAAGCACCATTAAGCATCAAGACAGCCAACAAGACAAAGAGCACGCCACTAATCAACTGCGTTGAATGTAAGTGAACAGTGATGCGGCGTTCTTCAGAACCCGTGAACACCCACAAAGCCGCGCCGAGCACAGCTACCAACAGCAAACCAAGCTCATGCCAAATCGTCACTGACTGTCCGGCAAACGTGCTAAAGTTGAAAAATGCAAAATCCAGCACAGCCACCAGAATCCGCCAGATGGCCAACGCCCAAACCAACGCTACCACAAATACGTGCGTGTTTACTTCCCACCCTTTGCCCCGCAAAGCGCGCCAGAACAAACTCTGGCGGCTCATACGGCCGAAAAAAGTCGAAACAATCAGCAATGGCAGCCCCAGCCCCAATGTGTAGATAAAGAGCAGCATCATGCCGTTCCACACCGAGGTGGTTTGGGCAGCCAACGTAAGCACCGCGCCCAAAATCGGGCCAATACAGCTGGTCCAGCCCACGGCAAAACTCAAGCCAAAAATGTATGACCCTCTTATGGTTGTGCTTTTGGGCTGAGCGCCACCCGTGCCGCTGGTATCGACACCGCCAAAACCTTTGCCCAGCAGGCTAAGCACGCCAAAACCCATCACCACGGCACCACCAATCAAGATGAGTAGCTGCTGATTCCCGACCAAAACCTGCCCCACGCCAAAACCAACGGCGCCCAACAAGGTGAAAGTGGTAGCCAACCCCAGCATAAAGGCGATGGTGTTGGTGGCAATCTGCGTACGGCCGCTTTGAAACGCAAAGGCAAAATAGGCAGTCAGCACCGGCAGGGTACACGGTGAAGCAAAGCTCAGAACACCACCGCCAAAAGCCAGCAGGGCCAAAATAGCAAAGGGTTGGGTTTGTATCCCCACGGCAAATTCAGGCGTGCTGCTTTCTTGGAAAAGTGTGCCAATAATTAAAAACAGGAGAACGGCCGTACCAATCCCAATCAGCAATTTCTGCGTGTTGGAAAGTGTGCGAATCGGTTCAGGCAAAGTCAGTGATTTGAACATAGGAAGTTCTCCACTTCAAAAAGCATTTTGGTTTTTAGACGTTTGGCCGTGAAAAATTCTTACTGAGCGGCAACGGCCGTACACTCATCAGCCCAGTATGCCGCCAAAACATTAAGAAAAAGTAACGGCGCCTACATCACGTCAGCTAACCGGCAGCTTCCTCATCATCTTGTAATAAACGTTCCATCAATTGGATATCCTGACGCAAATTCCGCTGGCGCACGGCCAGGCTAACAATATACACCAACCCAATTGTGCCCATTACAAAGTAACCTAACGTCAGGTAATTATTAAACGTGTTCGGGTTTATCGAGGATTGCAAAGCAATATTCAGAAAAACAGATGCGGCAAACATTAAGCGCCTCCCTGCAAACGCGTGGCTACGCGCATTTTTAGCGTATCCACCGTATCCGTCAGATATTGCAGGCGAATACGATTAAACATCCAGGCTGCATACAAAATCGTAAATGAGATAGTATTCACTGTTAGCGTGATGCCCATTCTCATCGATTCAAGCCCCGGCGCAAAATCCTGCAACCCTTCAGAAGCACCCTCGGCAGATTCCAATGTGCCGCCGAAAACCACCGGGTGAATATCCCGGAAAATACGAATGCTAACGTAGGTCATAATAATGGTTACAAAGGCGACAATAACGTAAACGGCCGCAAAACGGGCTCGCTTATCTTGTTCCTCAATGGCACCCCGCAGCATAAAGTAAGCTGCATAAGTCAACCAGGCCACCGTAATCAACGTTAGCCGGGGGCTCCAATCCCACCATGTGTTCCAGGCAGGTTTACCCCACACCGAGCCGGCTGCCGTAGCAATGGTCAGGAAAACAAGCCCAATCTCCACCGATGACAGGGCAATCGTGTCCCAAATTTGCCGCTTTTGTCGCAAATAAAGCGCGCCACCCAGCAAGGCAACAAAAAAGGCCACAGCCCCAACCCAGGCCGAGCCTACATGAAAATAAAAAATCCGCTGCACGTTGCCCATCGTTCGCTCAGTTGGCGCATAGAAAAAGTTCATGCCTAAGCTAATTACCAGAGCCAATCCAGCCAGCCAATTTAATATTGTTGTCCACCGATTCATTCGAGCCAGACTCATGATCAATCTCCTCTTCAAAACTATTTTTCAAAACAGAAAGGTGTTCAAACAGCCCCTTAACAACTTCCTGCTCCCGCCCACTCAGGATAACAAACTTTTTTCAGATCGTAATCAATTTATCACGATCTATTTAGCCCATATTTAGGATAATTTTCGCGTTTTGCGAACAGTGTTTACGATTCCACTACAAGATGGTAAGCAAAGAACCCAGTTGCCAAGATGACAAGGTCATAAGCGGTTACCAATGATACCATGCTGCGAATAATTGAAAGGTCGGGTTCAATGACCATGCTCTCGCCAACGGCCGTTGCCGCTGGCAAAATCAACGGCAGCACCAGAGGCAGCAGCAAAATGGGCAGCAGCACTTCCTTGGAACGGGTCTGCATGGTCATGGAAGTGATGAGCACACCAGCCGCCACGTACCCAATTGTCCCCAGAAACAAAACCAACAGCACCACTGGCTTCCAGAATGGTTTATCAAAGAAAATGATGAACACAAAAACCAGCACCAACTCCAACAAAAGCGTAAAGATGGTCACACTGATGACTTTGGCCAGATAAACAGCCCGCCGGTCAATGGGCGCAATCAAGATGGCGTCAATGTTTTGATTTTCTCGCTCAATAGCCAAAGAACGATTAAGACCTAACGTACCGGCCAGTAAAATAGTCGCCCACAGCAAACCCGTCGCTACGTTTCGCACGGCATCCAGCTCTGTCTCTAGAGCAAAATTAAACATGACCACTGTGACCAACGAAAACATCACCATCAGGCTGACGGTTTGCCGCGTATGTTTCTCAATCTGCAAATCTTTCCAGACGATAGCCCAAACGGCCGTTACGAATCGATTGTCCATCAATGATGAGGAGTTTGTTGCCGCCGTTGCCTTATCCATTTGCCTTGGTCATGCCCTTACGACCGGTTTGGGCCGCATAAATGTCTAAAAACTCTGCCCCGCTAACTTCTCCGTTGGCAATCTCTTGCACAATCTTACCCCGGCTGAGAATCGCTACCCGGTCGCACAAATTAAGTCCATGCACCAAATCATGGGTAATCATAAGGATAGTACGGCCGTTTGCCGACTCTCGCCGTAACAAATCATCCAACAAGGCAGTCGCATCTTGGTCTAACCCGGTGTATGGCTCGTCCATCAATAACACATCTGGCTCGTGCAGCGTTGCGCGCGCCAGGGTCAGCCGCTGCATCATTCCACGCGAAAACGTACGCACGGCGTCCCGCTGCCGCGCCGCCAGCCCCACCTGCCTCAGAGCGTTCATCACCCGCTCGTTGGCATTATCTAGCTGATACAGTTTGGCAAAAAAGAGCAGATTTTCTTCGGCCGTTAAATCTCCATACAGCAACGTCTGGTGAGAAACCAGGCCAATGTGCTGCCGCACCCGTCCACTAAATTCGGGCATTAGCCAACCGCCAATCTTTACCTCGCCGGCCGTTGGTTTTAGCAGCGTCGCCACAATGCGCATCAAGGTAGACTTACCCGCGCCGTTTGGCCCCACCAGCGTCACAAACGCACCGGCAGGCACGTGCAAATTTACGCCGCGCAGCACCGGATTTAAACCATATTGTTTAATAAGACCTTTAATCTGGATCATCCAACCAATTTTAGGTTCTCTTTACCATTCGGCAAGTGCTGATTGTCAGGAGCCAATGTATGACACTGCATACCCATCGTGTGACCATCTACCAGCCATCAGCAAGGTAAACAGGTCATACTTGCTCAACCCAGGCCATCAGTGCAAATTTTCACGAGCCGTTAACAAATAGGTCATGCTCTCCAGCCCAATTCCAGCATTTACAGGCAAAAACCCAGTTTACATAGTACTAAAGTCAGGGGTCAACAAGGCGGCAGAATAGTGACAATTTCCCACTAGCAAGCTTTATGTTAAGTAAAAGCTTGCACGTCTAACGGAAACTCTTCTATAATAGCGTCCAACCTTTGGGAAGAGGGTTAATTAATTTGCTATTGAATTTATCTGGAACAATTACCCCCTGGATTTTGGGGACACTCATTTTACTACTTCTGCTGGCGCTGGCAGTCGTTTTTAAGTCTTGGCGAGAGATGAAGCGTTCGCCTTACTTCTTTATGCGGCTCCAAGCAGAGAAACGTCTGCAAACCTACTCTTTTGCGAGTCTGGGTTTATTGGCGGCATCTGCCTTATTTGCTTTCTACGCTTTGCGTCCTCCTGTTGATAACACACCCCTTGTAGCTGTACTTACAAATGCAAAACCAGTCACTGAAGAAGTTGCTGCGTTGGCCGTGCAGGAACGCACTGCGATGGAATTCACGCCGGAAACAGACGTGACCTCCCAAATTATCTCTACAAGTAATGATCCTTTGTTCATTACAAATGCGGATTCACTGGTACAGGCTGCATTAGAATTACCGGAAGAATATAATCGCTTTGAGCCTAGAGTGGACCTCAACGAAAGTACAGAACTTGGCCAAATCAGCTTCTCCACCAAAATCAACGACGACTACGAAGCGATTGATGCTACCAATATTTTTGCTGTTGGCTCTTACACCGTTTACGCCACTTTCTCCTACGATGGCATGGCAGACGGCATGTCTTGGGCCTGGGTATGGCGTCATGATGGTGAAGTTGTGGACGGTGGGAATGAATATTGGGAATATGGTGATGACGGCCCTGGCTACATTTTCTATAATCCTGAAGAGGGATTCCGCGCTGGCGAATATACTTTGGAAGTTTGGGTCAACGGCGAACTGCTTACCCGCTCCAACATGCGCATGACCGGCTCTGCTTTGTCATCCGGTAACTAATTAAATATTGCAATCAACACCGTGCAACCTAAAGGTTGCATTGTTGTTTTGAAGGGAAGAGAAGAGGAAGAAGGGATAGCCCGGCCAATTAAATGGCCGGGCTTTTGATTTCATAACGCTGCTTGGAGAAAAACCAACTAATCAACTAATCTCTCTACCGTTAACTGTTTACTGAATACCGCTCACCGATTAAAGCGGCGACGGCCGTATTGCCAGAAACGCTTCAACTCTTCCAGTCGCAGGGCCGCACAAGCCGCCACGTAAATAACCCCGCCAACGCCGCCAACGAGAATGAGTTGAAGCAGAACGGCCGTTTCCCCCAACCAATCCTGCACCAACCACATCCCCCCACCCATGAACAACGCGGCCACGCTCATACGCCACAGACCATTTAGTAGCGAGTAACCTTGAATGCCGCCCAGCTTGCGCCGCAGCAGCCAAAGCAGCAGCAGCACCTCAATCACGTTAGACACGCTAAAACCCAGCGCCAAACCGCCCAGCGGCAGCCAACCCATCTGTGGAAAAATGGTCTGGCTAAACCAAAGGCTGAGCAGCCACATAATCGCAATCTGCACCGCCCCCGACAACACGGGCGTCAATGTATCGCTCAAGGCATAGAAAGTACGGGCAACCACCTCAAGCGCCAGCAATGGTACCAAGCCAAGCGCGTAACACAACAAACCAAAGCTCAAGAAGCTGATGCTTACATCATCTACGGGGCTCCAGGTTAGAATCAAGGAAGCCAGCGGTGTTGCCAAAAAGACAAACAACATGGAAAAAGGCAGCCCAAAAAAGAACAAAATACGCAGCGAATCGGCAAAAATCTGGCGCATCTCCACTTTTTCGCCGCGCGCTGCCAATGCGGACAACGTAGGAAACGCGGCAATGCCCAGCGCCTGCCCAATGATCCCTTGCGGCATGATGATTAGCCGAAAAGCAGTGTTAAGCGCGGGCAAACTGCCCGTCACCATCGGGTTGGTGAGCCAGATGATGAGAAACTTGTTGATCTCGCTAAAGGAGAGCCCAAGCACACGAGGCGACATCAGGCGCATCACCTGACGCATGCCCGAATCGCGCAAATCAAGAACGGCCGTATACTGCGCTTCCTTCTGCCGTAAACCAGGTAGTTGCACCAGAAAATGCCCCGCAGCCCCCACAACCGTGCCAACAGCAAAGCCAAACGCAGCTTCTTCCGGGCTGTTACCTGGCCACAACAAGCCCCCGGCGATGATGCCCAGGTTGTAAACTGTTGGCGCCAGGGCGGGCAGCACAAAATGCTGCCGCGCATTCAGCGCTCCCATAATCACCCCACTTGCACCAAAAATGATGGGCGAGATTAACATGATGCGCATCAAGCGCACGGTTAGCGGCAGCAGTTCAGGGTTAGACGCCACCTTTTCCTCGGCCAGCCAGATGACCAGCTGCGGCGCAAAGAAAATGCTGAGGAGAGAAACGGCCGTTACTATCAACGTGAGCAAATTGATCACATTGGAAAATAGCCGCCAGCCACCTTGGCTGTCATCTTGCTCAAAATAGGCGGCAAAAGTGGGAATAAAAGCGGAGCCAATCGCCCCACCGGCAATGACTAAAAAGATCGTTTCGGGAAAACGGGCCGCAATTTCATACGCCTCGGCGGGGAGAGTCGTAATGCCCAAATTGGCGCGAATCACAATTTCTCGCCCCAGGCCCACCAGGCGGCTCAGCAAGACGGCTACGCTTACCAGCCCCGCCGCCCGCATCACCAGGGATCGACTGTTGGCAACGGCCGTTTCCGACACTGTTTCATTAACTTTTTTATCAGTAGACATGGCTGGGAATTATACGCGAGGCACCCTTGAAAAAAAATCGGGCTGGCAAAATTGCCAGCCCGGTTATTGTTTTGAGAGTCAGGAACGCCGAAACCTGACCCTCGTTAAAAGGAGGAGAAGAAGAAGAGATTTTTACCCTTCGATAGTCATTCTATACTACTCCCCTACGTCAGTCTGTACGCGGGGCCTACGCCGAACCTACGCAAAACCTACGCAAGTGTAATTTTTCACAATTAGCGCGTAAACTCACCCACCACGATATTAGACAGGCCCAGCGCAATCGACGAACCCGCCTGTCAGCGATAAAATCACCCCATGCAACGCATCCGGCACAGCCATGCCCTACTCTTCATGATCTTCTGCTTGCTTACCGCTGCCACCCTTCGGCTGAGTGATTTGCCCCAGGTGCCGCCTGGTGTCCATTACGATGAAGCCGCCAACGGTATTTTGGCTGCGGAGATTGGGCTCAAGGGTGAACGGCCGATTTTCATCACCAGCTACACGGGCAAAGAAGTGCTCTTTTTCTACCTGGCAGGCGGTCTGATTCGGTTGGTTGGCGATTCTGTCTTCACGCTGCGCCTGACGGCGGCGCTGGTGGGCATTGTGACGGTTGCGGCCGTTTATTGGCTGGGGCTAGAGCTTTTTCGTGACCGGCGCGTGGCGCTGGTTGCCGCCGCGCTGCTAGCCATCAGCTTCTGGCATTTGTTGTTTAGCCATTTGGGCTTCCGGGCAATCACCCAGCCCCTGCTGCAAGCTTTAACCGCTGCCGCCCTGCTGCGGGGTATCCGGCTGAATCAGCGTAAATGGTTGCTGCTTAGCGGCATCTTCTTGGGCCTGACGGCGTACACGTACCTGGCCGCCCGCCTGTTTCCTGTTTTGCTGCTGTTCGCCTGTTTGCCGCTGCTGTTCGGACCAAACTGGAAACGGCGTTGGCTGCAACTGCTGCTGGTCGGCGGCGTGGCGCTGATTGTCTTGGCCCCTCTGCTCAGCTTTTTTATTGCCAACCCAGCTGCCTTTTGGGTGCGCATCGGCCAGGTCGCGCCCAGTGAATCCGCCCTGAGTTTAGGCGAAAGTTTTGTGCGCTCGCTACAAATGTTCTTTTTGCTGGGAGATGAGTATATTCGCTTTAACCTGCCGGGACGGCCGTTATTCGGCTGGTTTTGGGGCGGACTGCTGCTCGTTGGCTGGATAGTACTCATTTGGCGCTGGCAAACACTGCGGGCGGACTGGCAGCGCACAAGCGTGCTGCTTTTGCTGCTGGCTCCCTTCATCATGCTGCTGCCCACCGCCCTCGCAGTCAACGAAATTGTGCCCAGCAATCTGCGGGCCATTGGCCTGATTCCCTTCATTTTTTACCTGCCCGGTGCCGGACTAATGGTATTTATCAGCGATTTGGGGCATCAATTCAAGCGCATCCAGCTCACGCAAACCGTGCTGGGCATTGGCGTGCTGGCCTTGATGGTGGGCGGGTTGTTAACCGAGCGGCTTTATTTTCGGGTGTGGGGGCAGGATGCGGCCGTTTTCTATGCCACCGATGGGGATTTAACGGCCGTTGCCGACTATCTGGACCAGCTAGACACTCAAGGCAAAACAATTTACGTCTCGGCACTGCATTATCAGCACCCTACGCTGGCTTATTTGAGCGAAAAGTACGATCAGATCAAATGGCTGCCAGAGAGCCAGGCCGTTGTTTTTCCCGACAATGAAGAGGCCATCTACATCTTTCCGGAAAACAGTCCGCTGCCGCAGTGGGCCATCGACTATTTTGCCAACGCCAACTTACTGGACAGCCCCTTTGCTCCGAACGGCAGCCTGCCTTTTCTCGCGTATGAGATGCGCGGCACGCCAGACATCGCCCCCACCTATCCCGTCGAAAGCAATTTTGGCAACGCCATCACCTTGCTAGGCTATGATGTGGGTCAGGCGGCGGCTGGAGAATCGCTTCCTTTGTACCTTTACTGGCAGGTAAATTTTCCGCAAGCGGCCGATTTTACGCCGTTTATCCATTTTGAGGACGCCTGGGGCCATCGTTGGAGCCAGAAAGAAACATTTGCTTATCCATCGGCGCAATGGTCGCGTGGGGAGACAATTGTGCAGCGGGTGGAAATTGATGTACCGCTGGGCGCGCCGTTGGGCAGCAACTACCAGCTGCGAGTGGGCTTATTCTCGGGCAGCAGTGGAGACCGCTTGCCACAGTTGGATGAAAACGGCCGTTATGCGGGCGATACCTACCTCATCAAAAACATCACCGTACGGGCTGCTGAGCCGCCGCGCGATTTGCCGCAGCCGCCCATTGTGCTCAACCGGACCGTGCGATCCGAGCTTAAACTGTTGGGCGTGGAGCGTGAAGCGCTAGAAGCCACCACTGGGGAAACCGTCAATCTGGCCCTGTGGTGGCACGCCACTGGTTTTGTCCCGGACACAACCATTCGGCTAGAGCTGATGGGCGGCAACAATGTCGGGCGTATTCTCATCAACAACACGCAGCCCGTTCATGACAGCTATCCATTCTACAGCTGGCAAACGCCTCAGTTTCTCATTGATTGGCAGTCGCTGCGCGTGCCGGACAACATTCCTACCGGCGAATATCGGCTTATGGCTCGCTTCCGTGATGGGGCAGAAGCCACGTTGGCAATCGCGGATTTGGGTCCATTGCACGTAACGATGACGGAAAGAAATTATGCGGTGCCTGAGATGAAACGGCCGTATCCCGCTACCTTTGGCAATGAAATCGATCTGCTTGGCTATAACCTCACACCGCTAGATGACGCTGGCCAGTACCAGCTTGACCTCATCTGGCAGGCACAAACTGCGCCCAGCCGCGATTACACCGTCTTTGTTCACCTGCTGCAAATGGACGGCACCTGCAGCCCCTGCCTCTGGCAACAAGATGTGATGCCCCAGCAAAACCAGTATCCCACCAGCCGCTGGCTGACCAATGAAGTAGTGACCGACAGCTATCAAATTCAAATCCCGCCAGACACGCCACCGGGCGATTACCGCCTGGAAATTGGACTCTATATTGCGGAAACCGGGCAGCGCTTGCAGGTTATTCAGCCAGATCGTCCCGAAGTCGATGCCCTCTTTCTGGAACCTATCTTAATCAGCAACTAACAAGGACACGATGCCATTTCTCTACAGTTTTCCACGCTACCTCTCCGCCAAAAAAACCGTCGATGATCGGGCGCTCAATGCCCACGTCTGGGAAACACTGCACCAGCAGATGCCTGAGCAGCCACGCATTCTAGAAATTGGCGCAGGCATCGGCACGATGGTTGAACGGCTAGTCGAACAACGGTTCATTTCATCTGCAAGCTACACCGCCATTGACAGCCAGGTGGAAAACATCCACACAGCTCAACAACGATTGGCCCATTTACCTGAAAGCATCAATCTCACCCTGGAAGCAATTGACCTGTTTGATTTTATACAGCGGGAGCACACAAAGCAGCAATGGGATGTGCTCATCGCCCACGCGTTTCTTGATTTGATGGATATTCCCGCTACGTTGCCGCCGCTATTCTCGCTGCTAAAACCGGGTGGATTGTTCTACTTCAGCATCAACTTCGATGGCGTCACCACGCTGGAACCAGCCATCGATCCGGCGCTGGATGCCCAAATCGAGCAGCTGTACCACCAAACAATGGATGAACGCGTCACCGAGGGTCAACCATCTGGCGACAGCCGCAGCGGACGCCACTTGTTTGCTCATCTGCGTGAAGCAGGGGCACAAATTCTAGCGGCAGGCAGCTCCGATTGGGTGGTGTTTGCTGGCGAGGAAGGGTATCCGGCAGACGAGAAATATTTTTTGCAGTTCATTATGGAAACGATGCATCGTGCATTGGCCAAGAATCCGGCCCTAGACGAAGGGTTATTTTCAGACTGGGTTGCCAAGCGAAAAGCGCAAATTGAGACAGGAGAACTGGTCTACATAGCCCACCAGCTTGATTTTGTGGGCCATGCGCCAGACTAAATTAGTAAATTGACAGCGGACCAAAGGGGGATACGAAATAGGCAATTACTAAACCGCTGGCAAAGCCCCAGAAATGCGCCTCGACCGAAGTATTGGGGCCTCGATCCGTGAGTGTTCTAAACATGCCCCTCCCAAAAAAGTAAAGAAGCAGCAGGGCAACGGCCGTTTGCCAGCCTAATTCCAAAATACCAAACAACACATCAAAGCTAAACAATCCCAACATTAACCCGCTAGAACCCACATGCGGTGTGCCTCTCTTACCAAAAATCCACACCCCAAATCCCTGAACCAAAAACATGATGATGGCTACCTGCAAGACAAGTGTTAACGATGGAATAATCATGACAGCCAACCCAGCAAACAGCACTGTTAAGCTGGCCGTGCCGCGCAAATGACTGAAATTGCCATGAAAAAAGGGGAATGTGAACATTTTTACCAAAGGGAAAAACCCTTTAGAGAAAATGCGTCCAAATTTTAGGAGCCGCTGGCGAAAAAGGTATCGATCCAGAAAGTGCAGCCCAAAGGTAAGAAGGAAAAGCCACCCCGATACGGTTACGGCCGTTTCAAACCGCTCCAAAAAATCCCAAACGCCTATCGAGCTTCGCTTAAATTCAATCACCATCGGCTGTCGCAACAGCCAGAGAACCCCCATCATCACCAAGTAACCCAAAATGATGACGGTGGCAAATTTTAGAAAAAACCAAATCGCTTTCGCAGTGTCCGTAATCCATCGGATCATAAAAACTCTCAAAAACAGAAAACATCTGGATAAAAAAACGCTGGTTGCCTCATTTTAGCACAAGGCACCAGCGTTTAAACAAATCTGTGTTTTTTAGAGGTTAACTATTTTTCCTGCCATAGTTGTATCATCAAAACCAATTCAATCAGCTTATCAACAAGACCAATTGGATTCAACACGGCAGGCCAGTTGAACACAAAATAAAGCACAAACGTTACGGCCGTAAATCCCAACAATGCCCAACGAATCATAGACCGCTGAGATGCCAACTGCGGCACGAAGTACAAGCCAGCCACAAGCGCTAGATAACCCAACCCATTTAAGATAAACAAAATAAGGAACATTGAATCATCTCGGGAAAGAATGGCCAAAATGATGTGAATAACGGCCGTTGCCACGCTCAATCCCACAATGCTTTTTTGCCGACTTGATAAATTTGCTGCCATATCCATTGGAAAACCTCCTCATGCGAAAAAGATGAATAAGTATGGGGAGTTCACCACAGCTGTGCCCTGCCTCGATGTTGATGAAATTTACTTTCTGTGGTTGCGCGCCTCTTCCTGCAAGCTGCGATTCTGCCCCGGGTTATGGATACTTACGCATGAGTTGGTTGTTTGGATTGGATTTCCCCGGAAACTGAACCCAACACGAATAGTGAAAAGTTTCCGGGGAAATGGAGAAGTTACGGCCGTTCCCAAACCACCCGCAACCGCTGCCCCATCCACCACAAACCGAGCAAACCTAGCGACACATCGCGCAGGCGAATGAGCAGGCTTAGCCCCAGCCCCACCGCAGGATTGAACCCCATCAACTCTAAGGCCCACACCTGGCTCGCCTCCAACGTGCCCAGCCCGCCCGGCAGCGGCAGCAAAAACGCCACCCGCGCCGCCGTCAGTAAGGCAATCAGCTGCGCTAACGACAGCGATACGCCCAAAAAGGCAGCCATCGCGTAAAATTCGGCAATCAGCAGCGCCCAGGTGAGGGCAGAAATGCCGATTGCGCCCAACAGCGCACCGGAATTTTGCTGGCAGAGGGTGGTCATCTGGGCTTCGCTGTTAGATACGGCCGTTTCCCACCGCCCCAACTTCAACGCCCGCAGCAACCAACTCATAGGCTGCCGTCCGCGCCAAATAAGCCACAAGTAAAGAATTGGTGGCAAGAGGAGGAGTGTAGTCCAAACGGCCGTTTGCCCGCCCACCGCTTCACCTAACAGGCCATTTTGCACCACCAGCAGCACGCCAAACGCCAGAAAACCAAAATTGAGCAGCAGCTCCACCGCTTTGTCTAAAGAAACGGCCGCAATCGCCGCCGAACGCGGCACGCCGTGCTGCCGCTCGACCAGCAGCACCTGCACCGGCTCACCACCAAACTGCGGCCCCGGCGTGAAGTAGCTCACCCCAAACGCTGCCAGCCGATGCCCCAACAGCGACCAAAATGGGAGTTTATAGCCTAAACCACGGAGGAGAATGTACCAACGGCCGTTCAGCCCCAGCAGCACCAAGCCATTCAGCAAAACCAGCGCTGCCAACTCCCAGCCGCGCAGCAAAGCCAGCGTGCGCCACACCTCACGCAGCGGCACCGCACGCACCACCAGCCACAAAACCAGCAGCGCCGCACTCCAACCAACAACGCCCCAAATCCATCGGCGATTTTTCATGTGCCCAAAATCCTGAACCTGAAGCCCCAGGCTACTTGCAACCTGCCACTTGCCACTTTTTACGTCCTACCCCATCGCCTGGGCTAAATCGGCAATGATGTCCGCCGGATTTTCCGCGCCGACATTCAGGCGGATGAGGTTGGACGGCACTGCCGCCAGCTCACGCCCTTCGTCCCCTTGCTGCTGGTGGGTGGAGATGGTGGGAATGGTGGCCACGCTTTTAATGCGGCCCAAATCCGTAGCCCGCCAGATCATTTGCAGACGATCAAACAATCGCCGCGCCGCCTGATGGCCACCCGCCACGGTGAAGCTCATCAGGTGGCCGTACCGATTAACAGGCATGCCATACTCTTCTTCGGCATCCACCAGCCACATGTCCCGCTGGGCAATGGCGTGCCCGGCAAAGCTGGTTAATCCGGGATAATGCACTTCTTCAATTTGCGGCTGACTGACCAAAAATTCAGCCACCTGCTGGCTGCTGTGGCTGGCTTTGTCCATACGCATTCGCAGCGTGCGCAAATCATTCAAAATCATCAGCGCGTTGAACGGGCTGATGCCGGGACCATGATCGCGGAACGGCAGCAGCTTGACGTACATGGCAAAATTTTGCCGCAGCTCGTCTGGCCCCACCTTGCTGACGATGTTGTGCTTGGCAATGAGGCCCCAGCGATGGCAAACCCGCTGGTGGCCATGCTTTTGCTCACGGAATGCACCACAATGTCCGCCCCCATCGTCAACGGCCGCATCAGCGCAGGCGTGGCGACTGTGGAGTCCACGATGAGGGGTGCGCCCACGGCGTGGGCCAGCTCCGCCACGGCGGGGATGTCCATCAAACTCAGGCCAGGATTGCTGGGCATTTCGCCAAAGACAAAGCGGGTTTGCGCGTCAATCTTCTCGGCCCATTCGTCATTGTTCAGCGGATCGGCCACCCAGCGCACCTCAATGCCCCGCTCCCGGCCGTATCGTTCGCCAAAGAGCATGAAGCTGCCGCCGTAACATTTGGCGCTCACCACAATGTTGGTCCCCGGCTCCGGATTCGCCAGGAACGGATTGGTGGCCATAAAAACGGCCGACATGCCGGAACTGGTGACGCAGCTGCTCACCTCACCATCGTAGCCGTACCCTTCCAGCAAGGAGAGAGTTTCTTCCAAGTAGCCCACGGTGGGGTTGGCGATGCGGCTGTAGGTCCAGGAGGGCATCAGGTAAGCGAGGGCGGCTTCCATGTGGTCGCTGTTTTCAAAATGCTGGGCCGGGCTCAGGTAAGCTGGCTCGATGATGCTGCCCTGATTGGCCAGCGCGGCTTCGGCATTGTACACGCCGTGCACGGCGATGGTGTCGAACTTTTTGGCTTTCATGATGGCGCGCTGGTTAGCAACGGCCGTCATCATCTGCTGCCCTTTGGCTACATACTGTTCAACGCCTGGGGAATAGGTTGGGTTACTCATGGGAATTTCCTTTTGCCGGGCACATCCGGCAGGGTGTGAGGGTGGACAATTTGGGATGTAATAGTGAATTGAGAATAATTAATAATGAATTGTGAAGTGTCTTTTCATTCACAATTTTCAATTCATTGTTCACAATTCACTATTTTTAAAGGGGAACGGCCGTTCCCGACTTGATCTCCGACAAAACCAGACTGGTGTAAATGCGTGACACACCCTGCAAGGGTGTCAGCTCCTGCACCACAAAGCGCTCCAAATCCTGCCGGTTTTTGATCACCACTTTGAGCAAATAATCAAACTCGCCCGTAACATGATGGCATTCCAGCACCTCTGGCTTGGCCTGAATATCCTCACGAAACTGTTTGGCCAGCTCAAACTGGTGCACCTGCAAGCGAATATTGATGAAGCAGAGCATGTCGTAGCCCAGGCTGGCGTGGTCCACCAGCGCCACGTAGCCGCGAATCACCCCCTGCTCCTCCAGCCGCCGCACGCGGGCATGGATGGCTGGTGGCGACAGGTTGACACGCCGGGCCAGCTCCGCATTGGTCAACCGACCTTCGCTTTGCAACGCGCGCAAAATCTCTAAATCAACGGCGTCCAAATCAATCATGATTGTCTCTCAAAAAATGGGACACGGATAAACACAGATTGACACTGATTCCTATTTTTATCTGTGTAAATCCGTGTCTATTCTATTGAAGATTCTAACACAGAAAGGGTTATTGACTCAATAATCAAAAGCTATTTGTGGAAAATTCCGAACAAAGAAAACAATGACTTTGGGACACTTTGGATTCTTCAGCAGGTAGGGGCGAATGCTTGACGCTGGCTGAACGATCCAAAGTGGGGTTACGCTTCACCCGCGCGGCGCAGCAGAAAGCGCTCTTCCGGTTTCCAGCGGGAGAGCGGACCAGTACCTAAAAGCATGAGGCAAACGGCCGTTGCCAAACCCACACCATTCGCCCAATCCAGCCCCCGCGTCACCATATCGAACCCTAGCGGAAACACCAGCCAGAACGCCGCCAGCCGCCCCATCGTGCCCAGCAAAACCAACGCGCCGCCCAGCAGTAACAAAACGATTGCAACGATGGCCAAAAAGGCGGGCAAGGGTAAGCCCCAGCTCATAAATAAATCAACCCAGGCGGGCGGTGGCCACACCGCAGGCAGCGCCAGGAAAATGGCCGAGACGCAGCTTGCCAGCGTCAGGCGAAACAGAGGCGGCAGCCAGCGGGTGGTGCTTTGGTAGAGAAATTGCTGGATGCGTTGGTAACGGCCGTCTTGCACATCCAGTCGCCCCGTGACCAAAAACCAGTCGCGCAAAAAGCCGAGGGCGGTGGGGATGGCAAAGGTTGTGCCCGCGATGGTGGCAAATTCCGGCGGCATGATCGGCCACAGCACCGAACTCATAAAGCCCATCTGGAACCCGGCAAAGACGCGGCGATGTACGCTGTGGGGCAGGTCGTGGCTGGGCAAGCCGCGCCGCGCCCGCAGCCACAGGCCAAAGACAAATAGGTAACGCGCCAGCCCCAAAATGAGATACCACCAGGGCAACTGCCCGTACCACACCGCCAGCAAGGTCACGATGAGCATGCCCAGGCCATCGTATTCCATGTCCAGCCGCTCACCCAATTTGGTGGCGTGGTTGGTGATGCGCGCCAGGTAGCCATCCAGGTAGTCGGCCACGTCGGCGGCGGTGTAGAGCAGCATGGGCAGCCAGGCCAGCCAGCCGCTCGGCCACGGACTAAACAAGAAGCCCGCCACCATGCTGATGGCCAACCCGCGAAAGAGAGTCAGCCGGTTGCCCCAGCCAAAGGTCGCAAGTACGGCCGTTTCTCCCGCCCGCCGATTTTCACCCAGATGACGCCCCACCACCCATAAACAGTAAAGCAGCGGCGGCAGCGTAAACAGCAGCCAGCGGTTGGCAGCCTCAATTTGCCAAATTTGTCGTAACCAAAAATAGAAGAGGAGAACGGCCGTTCCCCACCCCGCAGCCAAAGCCAACCAGCGCCTTTTTAATTTTTCCAATTGCCTATTCCCCTCACTTTGTGCTATTCTATAACGCAGTGCGGCATAGATTTTTGCATCTACTAAACATCTCGAAGCAAATTCTAATCAGATTTTTTTATCCACTCTACTGCCGCTATAATTTGTCATACGCAAAGCAGAAGGTATCAGATTGCTACACTAATCGGCAAATTACCAGAAAAACGCAGAGGCGCGGAGCGGCTGAGAAACTTAGGCTAGAAATCTGTAAAATCTGCGGATAAATTAATTCCCATGACCAGACGAGTCAAGATCAAGGTTCGCCCCCAACAATCAATAACATTTCCCGGCATTTGTGTGCATTGCAGCCAGCCTGCCCCGGAAACCATGACCTTGCGGCAGCGATACGGCCGTATCACCCGCCTGATCGATGTGCCCCTGTGCAGCCGCTGCGCAGGCGAACTCCAGCGCCGCTCTGCCGACGAAGAACGACTGCAAAAAATTAGTTGGCTGGTCAGCGGCGTTTTGTTTTTGCTCGGGCTGGCCATCACCCTGCTGCTCACACCCGCCGCGCTTTCGTTTGGGCTGCGGCTGCTCATTGCCCTGCTGGTTGGCGGTGGATTGGTAGCCGCGGCGCTGTGGGGCTTTCGCAAACCGATTGCTGCCGCCGCCCTGCCGGAAAAACAGGCCATTCGCGAAGCGGTAGCCATTGACGCGTTTAGCTGGCGCGCCACCACCTTTGCCTTTGAAAATGATTTATTCGCCGACCGCTTCACCGAGCTAAACGGCCCGCACCTGATGGAAATTTAGCCCGTAAGGCAAACCGCCTACGGTGTGGGTCGAACCCTTAACATTAAAAACTGGCGGTAGGGGCAGGTCTGAGACCTGCCCCTACAACAGAATTCAATTAAAACAAAACGCAGGTTATTCCCCTGAACCGCAGTCAAAATCGCTCTGCGCCTCAGCCACTCTGCGTTAAAACAATGGAGGTTTTTGCATGAAAGTTGTTGTAAGCATTAAGCAAACCCCCAGCACAACGGCCGTACTCGTTGTAGACAACAGCGGCAACGTAAGCTGGGATGATCCGGGTGGCAAGCCCAACGTCCTCAACCCATGGGACGAATACACCGTGGAAGAAGGCGTGCGCCTCAAAGAAAACCACGGCGCCACCGACGTCATCGCCCTCACCGTGGGCAGCGAAGAAAGCCAGGACGCCCTCAAAACCTGTCTGGCAATGGGCTGCACCGAGGCCATTTTGGTCACCGACCCCGCCCTGCAAGGGCTGGACAGCCTGGGCACCGCCCGCACCCTCGCCGCCGCCATCGAAAAAGCTGGCGACGTGCAGGTAGCCATTTTTGGCCGCCAGGCCATCGACGGCGATACGGGCCAGACGCCCGTACAGGTGGCCCGCAAGCTGGGCTGGACCCCGCTCACTTTTGTCTCCGCCATCAAAGAAATTGGCGACGGCAAAATCACCGTGGAGCGGCTGCTGGACGACGGCAAAGAGACCGTAACCACCAGCCTGCCGGTGGTTATCAGCACCGTCAAAGAGATCAACGAGCCACGCTACCCCTCCCTCATGGGCATCCGCAAGGCCAACCGGGCTACCATCCCCACCTGGTCGGCGGCTGATCTGGGGCTAGACGGCGGCGCTGGCGCGAGCAATGTCGATTGGTCCAACGTCTACGCCATCCCGCCACGCGGCGGCAGCGTGCAGATGATTGAAGCTGATTCTGTTGAAGCGCAAGCCAAAATCCTGGCCGACAAACTGTTTGAGGAGAAGGTAATATGAGCGGCGTATGGGTATTTCTGGAAAACAAAGATGGCAACATCGTTACCGGTTCGCGCGAGGCGGTTAGCGCCGCCCGCACCGTGGCCGATGGTTTGGGCCAGGAACTGACTGGCTTGGTTTTTGGCGAAGGTGTCTCTGGCGTGGCCGATGCGGCCTTTGATTTGGGCGTAGACGCCGTGCTGGGTGCCGATGACGCCACATTGGCCTCGTTCCGCGTGGAAGCAGTTGGGCCGCTGGTAACTAAGCTGGCACAAGAGCACAGCCCCAGCGTCATCCTGGCCAGCGCCTCCAGCCGGGGCCGCGATTTGGCCGCCTGGGTGGCTGCCGACCTGGAAGTGGGTCTCGTTTCTGATGGCGTGGATGTAGCCGTGGACGGCGACAAAGTGAAAGTGACACGCCCCGTTTACGCAGGCAAGCTGCTGAGCGACGTGTTTGCCACCAGTAGCACGCAGGTCATCACTCTGCGCAGCCGCGCTTTCCCGCAGGCAGAGTCTACGGGCAAGAGTGGTTCGGCTACATGGGTGGATGCTGCGGTCAGCGAAGACGACATCCCCACCAAAATCGTTAGCTTTGAAGGCAAGGAAGGCACCGTGAGCCTGACCGACGCCAGTATCATCGTTTCTGGCGGGCGCGGCGTGGCTGGCCCCGAAGGGTTTGCGCCGGTGAAGGAATTGGCGGACACGCTGGGCGGCGCGTTGGGCGCTTCTCGTGCGGCCGTTGACGCAGGCTGGATTCCGTACGAGCATCAGGTTGGGCAGACCGGTAAGGTTGTTAGCCCCGATTTGTACATCGCGGCGGGCATTAGCGGGGCCATCCAGCACCAAGCTGGTATGCGCACCTCCAAGATCATCGTGGCTATCAACAAAGATGCCGACGCGCCCATCTTCAAGCTGGCGCAGTACGGCATTGTAGGCGACCTGTTCAAGGTACTACCCGCGCTGACGGCGGAGTTTAAGAAGCGACTGTAGGCAGTAAGCGGTAATCGGTTATCAGTAAGCGGTAATCGGTAATTAGTAATTGGTAAAGCTGGCGGGTTAGCGATGAGAATCGTGGAATCTGCCAGCTTTTTTTATTGGTTTCCTAACAAACAACAAACAATCTACTATGTGTAACTTTAGAGTGTATGGAACGCTTTCTATTTCACCAGTTGTATACTGACACTTAGCCAAACAACTTATTATTAAGCTGTCCCCTAGATAGATAATTAAAGATATTTAGGAATCTCCCACAAAATTTTCTACTCTCTCGCAAAACATTGCAATATCCTCTGATTTGGCGACTGCTTGACCGATAGACATAAGCTCAAAGTAGATGAGACTTTTATCCTCGTACATAAATTTTTCAGTAGCATGATCTAGCATTGAATAAATTTGTTTATACTTTTTTGGGACTTTTCTATGCTCAGAATCGTAGTGAGCGGCTCCGAGTGTATTTGCCACATAATTTATCAGCATACGTCGCGATACCAATTTTCCTTCCACTAAAATGCATGGAGCTTTGATGAACTCAAGCAAGGGCAATTCCCTTTGCGGCAATCCAATTGAATCAAAGTTGCTAAGTTCTGATTCATTCCACTCCGCTTGATTGGGGAAAAACACATTTGCTATAGAATAGCCTTTATACATGGCACCACCAGCCATAGCAAAGATAAATTTTTCTTTTGGAATTTCCGCAAAAGTTTCAGTCAACGAAAATGACATGATTTTTGGCTGCTTATCAAAATTTGCAGCTTTCCATGCTCTTTGTAACCAATCTTGTACTAGTAGCCTGCGAAGATCTGTGCTGCCTCGCCGTAGTGCATGGTTAGTTATTTCTTGACCCCACTCCCGCTGCAAGTATCGTATATCATCGACTACTTCCTTTAGAAACTCTATATTCTTATACATTTTTCACTTACCTAGGATCATCATAATCGACTGCAAGAATCCGCATTCAGCTTACTTGAACATTTTAGTTTCAAAATTCTAACATAGGTTAAAGTTAGACAACCGTTACTGCTTCGTTAATCTGATGTGTTAGAGAATTTTCCTTCTGAGACTAGAGCCGAACAATTAGGCAATTTGGTGCGCTGCCCACGTTGACGGCCAAGCCTGAGAAAAATCTATTATCAGCAAGTAGGAGAACTAACAAGCTAGTGATAAGAAATCGCAGAATCTGCCAACTTTGGGCTTACACGGAGTGTGCGTCAATATTTTGGAGCGCGTGAATTTTTATGGCAGAAACGGCCGTTGCCCTTCCCCAAAACTCATTTATCATTCTAATGTGTTAGAAAACTGGTTAACTCGTGGTCCAAGACGAACGATGCTGCTGTTTGGCGTGCTGCTGCTACCAACGGCCGTTGCCCTCATCTGGTTTGTGGTGGGGAGCAACCAGCGCACGGTTATCTGGTGGCTGCTGCTGATTTTGGCGCTGCTGGGCTGGGCAGGGGCGCTGTGGTTGGTGCGTCTGCTGCACAAACGGTCGCTGCAAGCCCAACAGCAAGCGGCCGAACGCAAGCAATTGGAGCAATTGGCGCTGGAGTTGCTGCGCGAACCGTTAGAAAATGGCGATCTCCCTGGGCTGCTGAGCCGCCACATGCCTCAACTTTTCCCCAATGGCTGGGTCGAAATTCGCTTACTGCCAGACACGGTGCTCTTTGCCCAGGGCGAAGGCTGGATTCCGCTGGCCAATGAGCGGTGGGATGACCTGCTGACCGAGTTGGAAGCCGCCAAAATCGTGCCCGGTTTGCCAGAAGCAGCAGCGCTCGGTTTTGGCAGCGAGGCGTTAGTTGTGCCGATTCAGGGAGAGAGCGCCGAAAATATTGGGGGCATTTACCTGCTGCGGCCTGGTGGTTTGCCGGTGCGTGCCTGGGCCAGAAACGGCCGTTCCCTCGCAGCACAAATCGGGGCGAACTTGCTGCACATTCAGCAGTTGGATGCGGCTCTGGCGCTGCAAGCCGAGGCATACGAGAAGGAAATTTACGAGCAGGCGTACCAGGCGGAAGTAAAAGCGATGGTGGCCGAATACGAGAAAGTGTCCAAAGAGCTGGCCATCGCCAAGCGGGTGCAGGCGACGTTTTTACCGCCAGAGGTGCCAGAGATCGACGGTTGGCAAATTGCGGTGACGCTGGAACCAGCGCGCGAGATGTCTGGCGATTTTTACGATTTTATTCCGTTGGCCAACGGCCGTATTGGCCTGGTCATTGCCGATGTGGCCGACAAAGGCATGGGATCGGCGCTGTACATGGCGCTGAGCCGCACACTCATCCGCACCTTTGCCCCTGATTTTGACAGTGCGCCAGAGCGGGTGCTGTGCGCCGCTAACCAGCGCGTTCTGTCAGAAACAAGCAGCGATCTGTTTGTGACCGTTTTCTACGCCATTTTGGACCCCGCCAGCGGCGCTTTGACCTACTGCAACGCCGGACACAATCCGCCATTTTTGTATTCGGCCAACGGCGGCGGCATGCAGCCGCTCACCCGCACAGCCATCCCCATTGGCGTGCTGGATGAACCTGCCTGGGCCCAGAACACCATCCAGATGGAGCCAGGCGACCTGCTGGTGATGTACACCGATGGCGTGACGGAGGCGGAAGACGAAGAGGAAAATTTCTTCGGTGAGGCGCGTTTACAGGCCGTGACGGCGGCCAATTTGGGACGGTCGGTGGATATTATTGAGGGTAAGGTGGTAACGGCCGTTCTCGACTTCGTTGGCGATGCTCCCCAGTTTGATGACATCACCCTGATGCTTTTGGCCAGAGAAAGCTAATCTCGATTTTCCCGGAAATTGTGGCGAATCGGGCCACAATTGAGATCAATTTCCGGGAAAATAGGCGAAGGACCCATAAGTTGCAGATATTTTTGAACAATCCCGAACTACTGGCGGTGGCCTATGGGCTGGCGTCTGCGGCCGTTTGGGGCGCGGGCGATTTTAGCGGTGGCTTTGCAGCCAAGCGAGGTAATGTGTACACGGTAGTGCTGCTGTCGCAGGTCGTGGGATTGGTTTGCTTGCTGACGCTGGCCCTCCTGCTGGAAGGCACGTTGTCGCCCGCCCGCGATTTGCTGTTTGGCGCGCTGGCTGGCTTGGCGGGCGTGATTGGCATTTTGGCCCTGTACACAGGCCTGGCGCGTGGGCGCATGGGGGTCGTGGCCCCAATGACGGCAGTTCTCTCTGCTTCTATTCCCGTAATTGTGGGCATTGTCACCGAGGGTATCCCGCCAATTTTGGTGCTGGTGGGCTTTGCGCTGGCGGTAACGGCCGTTTGGCTGCTCTCTGGCGGGAGCAAAGCAGATGGCATCCGGCGCGACGAGTTGGGATTGGCGCTGCTGGCTGGGCTCGGTTTCGCCCTCTTTTTTGTCTTCATCGATCAGATCAATACGGGCATTTTTTGGCCGCTCACGGCGGCCCGCACCGCCTCTGTGCCGCTGCTGCTCATCTTTTTGTTGAGCCGCCAATGGCATCACGCCCGCTGGGAATGGCCCGCGCGCCGCGTGCTGCCCATCATCGCCCTGTCTGGCATTCTGGACAGCGGCGGCAACTACTTTTTTGCCTTGGCTACGCAATCTGGACGGTTGGATATTGCGGCCGTTTTGGCCTCGCTTTACCCGGCGTCAACGGTGCTGCTGGCCCGGCTCATCCTCAAGGAAACGCTGGGGCCAAGACAATGGCTGGGCGTGGCCGTGGCGCTGGTCGCCCTGGTTTTGATCACGTTATAGCCCCCGATTATGATGTTTGTCAATTGCCTCCGCTGCCCTAAAGATTTATGGTATAGGCAGGAAGAATCATCTTCATTGCTTACTTCGTTGTCCCGTTTCATCTTTAGGATTCGGGAGGCGTATGGTGGGGAACAAATGGTTTGCCTCTGTTTGGGCAGGTTTGTGGCTGTGGGCCATCATCGCCTGTTCACAGTTCCCCCAACCAGCAGCCCGCTCCCCCACACCAACCACAATTGACAGCCGCCAGTCGGCTGAACAGCAAATATTAGACGCCACCGTGCGCGTCGCGGTGGAAACCTGGCTGGTTAATGATGGGGAGCACGGCTACACCATTCTGAAATCGGAAGGGCACGGCACGGTGGTAAACGGCCGTTACCTCATTACCCACAATCACCACACCATCCCCTTCTCGCTGTCCGAAACGGGCATTGACCCAGATATTTATACCCGACTTCTGGTCTTTAATGCGGCGGGTGACCTCGTCAATATTTTGCCCCTCACCGATTTTCAGATTGCTTTGCGCGAGCCGCAAACGCTGCTGCTGGCTTACGTTGGTCAAAAGATAGATTTACCTTTTGGCACGATGGGATTGAAAGTTGAACAAGTTCAAGTGGGTACGGCCGTTCTGCTAGAGCCAGACGCCGAAGTTGCCCAAATCAATTGGGATGGTCAAACCACTTGGGTGGAATGGCCTCGGGTAACGGCCGTTTACCCCCAACACGAGCCGCCCTGTATGGAATTGGCTAGCCAACCGCAGCTTGGCGCTTCCGGTGGGGGCATCTTTTGGCAGGGGCAGCACATCGGCAACACCTGGCTCAAGGGCGTTCGCACCGGCACGGCCAACGGCGGAACCTGTCAATATAGCAAAGCCGCGCTCAATTCGGTACAGTTGATCCATTACCTCAACAGCTATCTGCCACCGTAGGCGTGTTCGGACGGCAAGCAGGGGGGGAGTGGCCGTTCTCTTTGCAAGTCAAACACAAGCATAATTTTGCCTCATCGAGAGTGAGCGTGTAACATCCGCTCATTACTCATTTTGAAGTAGGCAATCATCTATACCTCTCTACGCCGAACCCACCGTTGCCTGTTGTATTGGTAGCTATTTTATCCTCTGTCCTTGTCTAATTTTCAGGAGAATATCGATGAAAACCCCTCTTTACCCGCCAAAGGTAAAAAAGTTGGTTGACGCCGTGCTGGGTAACCCCGCGCAGTGCAGCCCGCAGCTGCGGCAGGATGTTGTCGCATTTTCGGCTGCTTGTGCTGGCTCCGAGCAAACCCCGAACCAACTGCCAGAACCATTACGGCCGTATCTGGAAAAAGTGAATCGTTACGCCTACAAAATCACGGATAAAGACGTGACCCGTTTAAAAGAGGCTGGCTACGATGAAAACGAACTTTTTGAGCTAACTGTGTGCGCCTCCCTGGGAAGCGCTCTGGCTCGCCTGGAAAAAACAATGGCACTGCTAAATGGAGAGGCTTCATGAGACTGGCTATCCTCGAAAATGGCTACTCCGCCATACAAAAACTGTACATGCCCCTGATCAAGCTTTCCATGGGGCACATTCCGGGGCCAATTAGAATATTGACCTATAAAAAACGTTGGTTTGGCAACCATTATGCGCGCTGCCTGCAAGAAGGCATGCGCCAATCAAACGTCTGGAGCGATGGAGAGTTGGAGCTGTTTGCGGCATTTGTGTCCAAGCTGAACCAATGTGTGTATTGAACGGGCGATCACACCGCAGTTGCGGTGCTCGGCTTAGAAGAAGAGGTTGTGGAAGCTGTCTTGAAAGATTGGCGGACAGCGCCCATCGACGACAAGCTGCGGGCAGCCCTTGGCTACCTGGAAAAATTAACGCTTACGCCGGATCAACTGGAAAGTAGTGACATTGCCCAGCTGCACGCCGTTGGCCTCAGCGATGAAGCCATTTTTGATGCAGCTTACGTTTGCTTTCTGTTTAGCATCATCGACCGGCTGGCGGATGCGTTTGATTTTGACATTCCCGAGGCAGATTTGGTAGCGGGCACGGGTCACTTCCTGAATCGATTTGGCTACACGGTAACCACTTATTTGCCCTAGTACCTGTCCGAATATTTGCCACAGAGTTCACAGAGAGCTCAGAGATAAAGGTCCTTTTCTCAGATTTCTCTTTTTCCTCTGTGGCTTTTTCGGATAGGTTCTTAATTGATTACGGCCGTTTTCCACCCTGCGCTATAATTCCATTTATGGCAGAAAAATTGGAAGGACGCGTCATCAAAGCAATTAGCGGCTTTTACACCGTGGAAGTGGAGGGCCGCGAACCCGTCGTGGCCCAAATTGCCGGGCGGCTCAAGCAAGAATGGCAAACCAGCACCATCGTCGCCGCCGGGGATTGGGTCACTATTTCGCTCAATGCCGACGGCACCGGCACGGTGGAAGCGGTAGCCAAGCGCAAGTCGGTGCTGTCGCGCAGCCGCCCCACGGCCGCGCCCACCCGCAAAATGGCCGCCGATCAGGAACAGGTGCTGGTTGCCAACCTGGATCAGGTGATTTTTGTTTTTGCGGTCAAAAATCCCACCTCCAACCTGCGCAAACTAGACCGCTTCCTCGTCGTGGCCGAAATGAACGAACTGCCTGCCATCATCTGCCTCAACAAAATCGATCTGGACAAAAAAGGCAAAGTCGCGGCCCAATTCCAGATGTATGCCGATATTGGCTACCCGGTTTTGCACACCAGCACCAAAACAGGTGAAGGCGTCGCTGAGCTGAAAGAGCTGCTGCACAACAAGATTTCCGTGCTGGCCGGGTCGTCGGGCGTGGGCAAATCGAGCCTGCTCAACGAAATTCAGCCGGGTCTGGGGCTGAAGGTAAGCCACGTCAGCGGAGCCACGGGCAAGGGGATGCATACCACCCGCTTTGCCGAACTATTTCCCCTGGATGAAGGTGGCTACGTCGCCGACACGCCCGGTATTCGAGGTCTAGCCCTGTTTGACCTGGAGCCGTACGAAGTAGACGCCTACTTCCGCGAGATTGCCCCGCTGGTGGAAGCGTGCCGCTTTAGCGATTGCAGCCACCGGCATGAGCCAGGTTGTGCCGTGCTGGCGGCGGTGAAAGACGGCCGTATTCATCCCGCCCGCTACCAAAGTTACCTCCGCCTCCGCGAAGAACACGAAGCCCTCGACGAAGAGAATTACTAGCCCAGTAATCGGTGATCGGTATTCGGTAATCAGTAATCGGTAATCGGTAAACAGTGTGAAACGTTACCGATTACTGATTACTGTTTACTGATAACCGCCTCCCTTCCAATCAACCGATCGGTTGATACGGCCGTATCCATTCCACTGATTCCACAATCCACCAAACGCAATCAAGTTTTCCATCGCTCGATGGGTTACTTTGCCGCGTCCAAATTGTACGATGGTGCCATATTCGCAAAACCAAACGCATACAAATTAAGGAGCGGAATCATGAGCAACAATTTTGACGAACTAAAAGAAAATGAAAAACATAGCAGCATGGGAAATAGCAGCACCGTGATGGCCATCATCTTTATCATCGTCGGTGTCGGACTTATCGTGAGCAATATCACCGGCTTCGAGTTTGACAACTGGTGGGTACTCTTCATGTTTATCCCGGTAGCCATGTTTATTCGCAACATTTACATGGATTATCAGGCAAACGGCCGTCTCACATCAGCTAGCACTGGCGCCATCATCGCCAGCATAGCCATCGTTCTTGTCGCGTCCACCTTCGTCTTCGAAGCCATCACTTGGAGCATGATCTGGCCCGTGGGACTCATCTTCGCCGGCATCTCCATCTTCTTGGGTAGCCGGTCTTAAAACAGCGACTTGAGAAGTTCAACTTTTTGAGAAAGTTGAACTTCTCCTTTTCACGAGGTTTCAAATGAACGTTATTGAAGTACAAAACTTACGCAAAAAATACGGGAGCACCGTTGCCGTAGACAACATCTCCTTCAACGTGCAGCAGGGCGAGATTTTCACCATCGTTGGCCCCAATGGGGCGGGCAAAAGCACCACCGTTGAATCAATCATGGGCTTGCGCCAGCCGGATGGCGGCACCATCCGCGTACTCGGCCTGGACCCGCAAAAAGATGAGCAGGAACTACGCCAGCGCATCGGCATCCAGCTACAGCAAGCAGCCCTGCCGGAGCGGCTCAAGGTGTGGGAAGCGCTCAACCTGTACAGCTCTTTTTACGAGAAAACGGTTCCCTGGGAAAAGCTGCTGGAAGATTGGGGCTTAACCGAGAAACGCAACGCCAACTTCAAGAACCTGTCCGGCGGGCAAAAACAACGATTGTTTGTGGCCCTGGCCTTGCTCAACGACCCGGAACTGGTGTTCCTCGATGAGCTAACGACTGGGCTAGACCCGCAGGCGCGCCGCGCCACCTGGGATGCCGTCCGCGCCATTCGCGACCAGGGCAAAACCGTGGTGCTCGTCACCCACTTCATGGACGAGGCCGAAGAGCTGGCCGACCGCATCGCCATCATCGATCAGGGCAACGTGGTGGCGCTGGATACGCCCGGCGCATTGATTCAAGATTTGCACGCCGAAACGCGCGTCCGCTTCACCAACTACAACGGCTACGATCCGCAGCAGTTGCGCACCGTCGCTGGCGTCACCGATGTGGAGCAGCGCGGCAAGCAGGTGATTGTGCAAGGCAATGGCGCGCTGCTGGCCCACGTGGCCACCGCCCTCGCCGAGCACAACGTCACGCCCACCGACCTGCGCGTCGAGCAGGCCAATCTGGAAGATGTATTCCTGGCCCTCACCGGCCGCAGCATCCGCAATTAAGAATGTCATCCACAGATTACACAGATTTCGCAGATTTTGTTTTTAATCTGTGTAATCTGCGAAATCTGTGGATATAAAAAGGAAAAACGATGAACGCTTTACGAAAAATGACCTGGGTAGAATTTAAACTCGCCCTGCGGGAACCAATCGCGACCTTTTTTACGCTGGTTTTCCCGGTATTGATTCTGTTTCTGTTTGGCAGCATTTACGGCAACGAGCCATCCGAATTTTTGGGTGGTCGCGGCAACGTGGATAACTCCGTACCTGGCTACATCGCTATGGTGATTGCCACGACTGGCATGATGAGCCTACCCATCAGCCTGGCCACCTACCGTGAGCTGGGCGTCCTGCGCCGCTACCGGGCCACCCCGCTGCGACCGCAAACGCTGCTGGGCGCACGCATACTGGTACACACGCTGATTTCGGTGATTGGTTCGACCGTTTTAATCATTGCGGGCGTGCTGGTGTACGACATGACGCTGCCGGTAAACATCCTGGCCGTCATCGCGGCCTTCTTGTTGGGCAACGTCGGTTTCCTGGCGGTTGGTTTCTTGCTGGCCAGCGTCTTGCCTACTGCCAACACGGCAACGGCCGTTGGCATGGCCCTGCTCTACCCGATGTTGTTTCTGTCCGGGGCGGGTCTGCCGCGCGAGATTTTGCCCGACAACTTGGTCACCATCGGCAACTTCCTGCCGCTGACGCATGTGGTGGACTTGCTCAAGGACGTTTGGTACAGCAACACCTGGAACCTGACGCCCATAGCCGTCATCATCGGCATGACAATCGTGGCGGGTGCCGTTTCCGTGCGAATGTTTCGTTGGGAGTAGAATTTACCCCCTCCCTAACCCTCCCCCTGCTAGGGGGAGGGAACTTTCCCTCCTCTCCTCGTAGGGAGAGGGCTGGGGTGAGGGTCAAAAGTTAGGTTATAATCATGCACATCATGACGCGAGAAACGGCCGTTTCCACCCAAACACCATCCTTTAGCCACCGCCTCAAAGCGTGGCTGGCCGAACTGCGCGACGTGAAGTGGGCCTGGGTTGTATTCCCCGGCATCGCCGTTGCTTTCATCAACGTGATCATCATCGGCACCATCATCTCCCTGTACGCCTCCTTTCTCTCCGTTGAATTTCAATCGCCAGAAGCCACCGCCGAAGCCGTGGGGCAAGGCGCAACGCTCATTGGCACCTATGCCTCGCCCGTCGTCCAATTTCTGGCAACGATTTGGGTGGCCTATCTCGTGTGCAAACGGCAGGGAACGGCCGTTACCTGGTATGGCCTGCTCATCGGTATCGTCAGCGGTACGGCAGCTGCCTTGCAGGTGGCTCTCTTTGCCGGTGTACCCCTTCACTTCTTTTTCGATCTCACCCTGCTAACCTTTTTCCCCGCGCCAATGTTTGCCGGCTGGATTGGGGCGCGCCGCAGCCAAAAAGTGTTGGCCGTGCAGCAGCGCGTTTACCTTGCCAGCCAGGCGATTGCCCACGCCCCTACCCCGCAAGCCATCGTCAACGCCATCGGGGAGCATTTGGCCACGGCCAACGTGCACCAGATTGGCTTGTGGGAAATTTTGCTGCAAGGGGCGGGCGGGCGACCAACTGCCGTTTCCCTCCTCGCCGCCTGGACTGCCAAACAAGACGACACCTGGCAGCCCGGTTTGCAGCTTACTGCCGACACTACCGGCTCGCTCGATCGCCTTGCGCCCGATAAAAGTTTGCAAATTAAAGCGATGGAGCTGCCCGCGGCCGAAAAGCAAAGCTGGGAAACGTTAGGCGCACGCTCAGCCCTGCTCATTCCCCTGGTCACCCCAACGGGCAGTTGGGTGGGGCTGCTCACCGTCACGTCTCCCGCCAGCGGTGGCCTCTCGCGCAGCAGCGAGCAGGATTTTGTAACGATTGCTGCCCAGGTTGCCCTCGTTTTGGATAATTTACGCTTGGTAGCACAGGCCAAGGAAACGGCCGTACTTCGTGAGCGCCAGCGCTTAGCCCGAGAAATCCACGACACGCTGGCCCAAGGCTTCACCAGCATTGTGATGCACCTGGAAGCCGCCGAGCAAGCGCTGCCCACCGACCAGGCGACAACCGAGCGGCATCTGGATCAGGCCCGCACCACCGCCCGCGATAGTCTGGCCCAGGCCCGCCGCGTAGTGGATGATTTGCGGCCCGAATTACTGGAAAGCACGCCCTTCGATCAGGCGATTAACCGTGTGGTTGAGCAATGGGCCGCTCACAGCGGCGTCACTGCCGAATTTAGAGTGACCGGCGAAATCCAACCGTTACATCCGCAGGTGGAAGTCACCTTGCTGCGCAGCAGCCAGGAGGCGCTGGCCAATATCCGCAAACACGCCCAGGCCAACACCGCCTGCGTCACGCTTTCTTACCTGGGAGATACCGTCATTTTGGATGTGGAAGATGACGGCGTTGGTCTGGCCCAACAAAAAACTGCACCAGATGGCCTGACCAGCGGTGGCTTTGGTTTAGTGGCGATGCAGGAACGTGTAACCCAGTTGGGCGGTGAATTGTTTGTCGAAAGCGAGCCGGGTGAGGGCACCACGCTCTCCATTTCGCTGCCCATCGTAAGCGAGGTCTCAAGCTGATGCGCGATCTTTTAAGCAGAATTCAGACGGATGGCGAGGAAAACGGCCGTGATTGGCAGCGGTTTCAACTGTTGTGGGCTGTTTTATACTGGCTGGCCATTGCGGGGGCAGCCCTGCTGGGTTGGCAAGATCAGCAATCGTTCCTGTTTTTAGGGCTGTGCCTGCTGCTCTTCATCACGCACGCTACCTTATTCTTTTTGGGTCCGCGCACGGGAAACGGCCGTCTGAATCAACAATTTGCCCTGTGGGTAATGACGCTCAGCGTGGTCATCTGGTTCTTTCTTGTGCGCACCAGCCCCGCCTATTACCTGATTCTGTTTGGCCTCTTTAGCCAGCTTTACATCCTGCTGCCGCTTCGCTTTGCCGCCACGGGATCTGTCGCCATCGTCATCATGATGGCCTATAACCAAACGGTGGGTGCTGGACGGCCGTTTTCCTGGCAAGAAGCATTCATTTATTTGCTCATGGGCTTCGCCAGCGTGGTGTTGGGCGCCTGGATTAACATCATCATTCAGCGCAGCGAAGAGCGGCGCGTGTTGCTGGAGCAGTTGCAAGCAACCCAGGCTGAGCTAGCCGAGGCCGAGCGGCAAGCGGGCGTCTTGGCGGAGCGTCAGCGGCTGGCCCACGAAATCCACGACACGCTGGCCCAAGGCTTCATCAGCATCATCATGCACCTGGAAACGGCCGAACAATCCCTCACCGCCACCGACAGTGAGGTTGCCCACCAAATCCAGCAGGCCAAAGAAACCGCCCGCCACAATGTGCAGCAAGCCCGCCGCGTGGTGGCCGATTTGCGCCCGGAATCGTTGGAAAATGATTCTCTGCCCGCCGCGCTGGAACGCACGGTGCAGCGCTGGGGCCAGCAGCACAGCGTCGCCGCCACCATGCAAACCACCGGCACCCCCCTGCCGCTGCATCCCGATGTGGACGTGACCCTGCTGCGCGCCACGCAGGAAGCGCTGGCCAATATCCACAAACACGCCCAGGCCAAAAATGTCAGCGTCACGCTCTCTTACATGGGCGACACGGTGCTGCTGGACGTGCAGGATGACGGCGTGGGGCTAAACGGCGCGAAGCCATCTCCGTTTGGCGGCGGCTTTGGCCTGCAAGCGATGCGCGAACGGGCGGCCCAATTTGGCGGCGAACTGCTGCTGGAAAGCGATCCCGACGGCGGCACGACCCTCGTGGTTTCAATCCCTATTCAGGACTGACCAAAAACGTTTATCTGCACCTTGCTTACTGGGTTCGGGTGACCTTGTTGAGGCCGCGTGGCGCTTCTGTGTCGTACCCCTTGGCGCGTGTCAGGTGATACGCAAAAAGTTGGGCGGGCAGAATACCAATCAGCGGCGATACCCATTCTGGCAAATCCGCAGGCAGCGAGATGGGCGAGTTGGCCAAAGCCAGCGTGGCCTCATCATTGCTGATGATCAACAGCTCCGCCTGCTTCTCTGTGGACAATTTTTGCAGCAGCCTGTGCAAATCGGGCAGCACCGCCCCGGCGGGCGCGATGGCCATCACCGGGAAGCCACGATCAACAATAGCAATTGGCCCATGACGAAAATCGGCCGATGAGTACGGCTCGGCCACCACGTAGGTGAGTTCTTTGAGCTTGAGCGACCATTCGTAGGCGGTGGCGTAGTTGTAGCCGCGCCCCAGCACCACACATTGCGCCATGTAGCGATAGCGCTGGGCCATCTGGCCGATGATTTCATCTTGAGCCAGTACGGCCGTTCCCCACGCCCCTAATCGCTTAATCACCGCAAACTGCGCATCCGACTGGCTCCAGGCGGCGGACAGCATGGCGATGGCCAGCAGTTGGGTGGTGTACGTTTTGGTAGCGGCCACGGCCGTTTCCACCCCCGCGTGAATGTTGATGACAAAATCGGCCGTTTGCGCCAGCGGCGAATTGGGCTCGTTGGTGATGGCCAGGGTGGGCTGGCCCTGTCGCTTGCCTTCGACGACCACGTTCACAATGTCGGGTGACTGCCCAGATTGCGAAATGCCGATGACCAGCGCATTGCGCAGGCGAGGTGGCTGCTGGTACAGGCTAAACAGCGACGGCGTGGCCAGGGTCACGGGCAGTTGGTTCATTGTCCCCCACAGGTAGCTGGCGTACCGCGCCGCGTTGTCCGAGGTGCCCCGCGCGGCGATGAAGGCGTGGTGGATGCTGTCCAGTGGCACCGCCTGGGCGATGGCCTGAACCACCTCTAAATTTTCGGCATAGCTTTGTTGCCAAACGGCCGTTTGTTCCAGAATCTCAGCGTGTAAAGTCATGTTTTTTAACCATCCACAGATTTCGCAGATTACACAGATTTTTTCTTCAATCTGCGAAATCTGTGTAATCTGTGGCTAACTATTTTTGATAAACGATCTTCCCAGCAATGACGGTGGTGTGCACCTGCAAGTCGGGGGTGAGCAGCAGCAGGTCGGCGTCGCAGTTGGGGGCGAGGCGGCCTTTGTGCGGCAGGCCGAGCAGGTCGGCGGGCGTGCGGGTAACAGTGGGCAGGGCTTCGGCCAGGGTGCAGCCGGTGAAGTTGATGAGATTACGAACGGCCGTATCCATCCTTAACAAGCTCCCCGCCAGCGTGCCTGACGGCAATCGCGCCGTCGTTTCATCCACGAACACCTCGTAATCGCCCAAAATGTAGCGGCCCGGTGGCATGCCCAGAGCGGCCATCGCATCGGTGACCAGGGTGAGACGGCCGTTTCTCACCAATCGCCACACCAAATTCACCAGCTCAGGATGCACGTGCTCGCCATCGGCAATCAGGCCGATGGTGGCCCGGTCGTCCGCCAAAAGTGCGCCCGCCAGGCCCGGTTCGCGATGGTGCAGCGGCGGCATGGCGTTGAACAGGTGCGTGCCGTAGCGAATGCCAGCGTCGAAGCCCGCCGTCGCCTGGGCGAAATTGGCGGTGGAATGCCCGGCGCTGACGATGGTGCCGCGCTCGCTGAGCAATCGTGCCACGTCCAGCGCACCATCCAGCTCTGGCGCGAGCGTCACCAGCCGAATGCCGTTTTCGGGCGACCAGTTGGCCACTTTTTCGGCCGTGGGCAGCTGCAAATAGGCGGGATTGTGCGCCCCTTTTTTGTCGGGGTGTAAAAACGGGCCTTCGACATGCAGCCCGAGCGGCATTGCCCCTTGAAAGCCACGCGGCGGGCTGCTGGTGACAATTTCTTGGGCGGCGGAAACGGCCGTTAACGGCGAGGTAATAATCGTGGGCAAAAAGCTAGTCACACCTGTTTGCGGCAAATAATGAGCCACTGGCCAGATAGCGCGGGGTTCCGACGTAAAATCAAGGCCAATCGCCCCGTTGAGCTGCAAATCAATAAAGCCGGGGACCAAATGCAGACCTGTCGCGTCAATGCAGCTTACCCTGTCTGGAAGTTCGATCTGGCTGGTGGGCGCGATGGTTTGGATACGGCCGTCGTCGATCAAAACCGCTCCATCTTCAATCACCTCATCCAGCGTATAAATTGTGGCGTGTTGAATGCAAATCATATTAATCCCCGTTGGTCTAAAATCCCACAAACGCCGGTAGCCGCGAATTCCAATCCGCGTTTTTCGCGGTAAGAAACCGCGGCTACGAGAAGCTTATCCTTTAACGGATCCTGCCAGCAGCCCCCGCACAAAATACCGCTGCAAGGAAAAGAACACAATCAGCGGGATGATCATCGTCAAAAAGGCCCCGGCGGTGAGCAGATGCCACGCCTCGCCCTTGGTGCCCACCATCGCCGACAGCCGCGAGGTGACGATGGCGACGTCCGGGTTGGTGCCCAAGAAAACCAGGGCGACCAGCAAATCGTTCCACACCCACAAAAATTGGAAGATGGCAAACGAGGCAATCGCCGGGACGGAGAGCGGCAGCACCAGCCGGGTAAAGGCGGTGTAGTGCGACGCGCCGTCGATGAAGGCGGACTCAAACAGTTCGCCGGGCAGTTGGGAGATGTAACTGTAGAGCAAATAAATCGCCAGCGGCAGACCAAAGCCAGTGTGCGCCAGCCAGGTGCCCAAAAAGGTGCCGTTCAAATCGAGGCCGGTGTACAGGCGCAGCACGGGGATGAGCGCCATTTGCAAGGGTACCACCAGCAGGCCGACGACCACGGCAAACAGCCAGTCCCGCCCCGGAAAGCGCATCCAGGCGAAGGCGTAAGCGGCAAAAGCGGCCAGGGTAATCGGGATGACGGTGGCGGGAATGGTGATGATCAGGCTGTTGATGAAGGCGTTGAGCATGCCGTCGGCGTTGAGGACAGTGCTGTAATTTTCCAGCGTCCATTGGCTCATCTGGAAGGGATGCACCAGCGCCGTCCACCAGCCCGTGGTGCGAATCTCATTCGCCGTGCGGAAGGAGCTGACAAACATGCCCACCGTCGGCAATGTCCACAAAAAGCAGATGAGGAGTACGGCCGTTCTCACCGGCGCCTTCTGCAAAAACTTTTGGATTTGAGTTTGTTGTCTGTTGTGTGTGTACGTCGTCATCTTTCCCTCGTTCCCGTAATCGGCAATCGGTTTTACCGTTCACCGATAACGGATTACCGGTTTATGCCCTGTCTACGCAAATTGCGAATGTTCACCACCATAATCGGCACCACTACCACTAGCAAAATCACTGCCAGCGAACTGGCCCGACCAAAATTGCGGAAGTTGAACATCTCCACAAACATGCGGTTGGCAATCACTTCCGTGTCGAACTTGCCGCTGGTCATCACATACACAATGTCGAACACCTTGAGGATGGCGATGAAAATGGTGGTCGAAACGGTGATGATCGAGCCTTGAATCATGGGAATGATGACACGAAAAAAGAGCTGCAATTCTGTTGCGCCGTCCATGCGGGCCGCTTCCAGCACCTCGCCCGGCACGCCCTTGAGCGCGGCGGAGAGCACCACCATCGCAAACCCCGTTTGCAGCCAGATCATGATGACGATGAGGGCGTAGGTGTTGAAGCTGGTTTCAATCAGCCAGGGAATTGGCTCGATGCCCAAACCCGTCACCAGGGCGTTGAGCAGGCCAATTTGGGCCCGATTGCCCGGCTGCCAGGCGTAAACAAATTTCCAGATGACGCTGGCCCCCACAAACGAGATAGCCAGCGGCAGAAAGATGAACGATTTGGCCAGCGCTTCTCGCTTCACGCGGTCCACCAGCGTGGCAAAGACCAGACCAATCACTACGCTGCCGCCCGTGCCCAGAATGAGCCAGAGCAGGTTGTTGCGGAAGGCAATCTGCATGTCTGGGCTGGTGAACGCAAACTGGTAGTTTTGCAGCCCCAGCGCCGTCAGGGCAAAGACGCGCCGCTCGGTGCCCGCATCATCGGTGATTGTTTTTGGGCGGATGAGCAACCAAACTGGCTTCTCGTTGGCGATGACACGGGCCACCTCAAACTGATCGGTGTCGATCAGGTAGCGGCTAAACGTTAGATTTTCGGCATCGGCCACCAGATCGGC
The DNA here is from genome assembly GCA_020634565.1 of Ardenticatenaceae bacterium. Lineage (GTDB taxonomy): Bacteria > Chloroflexota > Anaerolineae > Promineifilales > Promineifilaceae > Leptofilum. Next base: position 524 of record JACKBN010000010.1, on the reverse strand, counting down.
GGCAATGCTGTCTGAGGCCCAATATTGTTCGGGCACAATCTCCGGCACGTTGAGGATATCCTCGGAGATACTGGTGTAGAGGGTATTGAAGGCGGGGTAGATGAGGTAGGTGGCCAGCAGCAAAATGGCCGGACCGACGAAGATGAACGGCCGTATCCTCTCCCTAAACCCAAATGGCAACCGCGCAATCAAATCATTGGCTACCCAAAAGAGCACCCAGACGCCGCCGATGCCTACGAGTAGGGCAACGGCCGTAATCATCAATTTGCCCGTCAGCGGATTCAGGCCCGTTTCTTGCAGCCTGGCCAGGGCAGACTCCAGCCCCAGGCGCGCGTACAGGTTCAGCAGAAGCTGCTCCGGCGCTTCCCGATCCTTCATAAAGGCCACACTCCAGCGCAGGATGAAGAATACGGCCGTAGCCACCCCTAACGAAAGCGCCGTCCGCGCCAGACCCGTCAGCCCCTTTTCCCCGGTTGCCTGCGGCGATGAAACCATTTGCCCAGCCATGATCGAATCCTTTTTTC
>JACKBN010000001.1 GCA_020634565.1 Ardenticatenaceae bacterium | reverse complement strand
TTTCGCTGAGCACTAAAGCTTTTTCGGAAGAAGATTTGATGGACGTGGCTGATGTCGCGATTGTGCCCATTGCGGATGTGCATCGCGGAACGCTGCGGGCGTTGCAGTATGCCAAACTGATTGCTTCGGATGTGCGGGCGGTTTGTGTGGCTACCTCTCCTGATGTGCATGAACGATTGGAGCGACGTTGGGCCCGGTTCCCCAAGCTGACGCGTGGTATCCAGTTGGTGATCATTGATTACGATTACCGGGATATTCTGGCGCCGCTGGTGGATTATGTAGATCGGGTCAATCGGCTGGAATTTGATGATCAGCTGGTGACGATTGTGATTCCGGAGTTTGTGCCGGAAGAGACGATGGCGACGATGCTGCATAATCAAACCGCCAACATTTTGCGCCGTGAACTGCGCAATCGGGAAGACATTATTGTGATTGATGTGCCTTACCATATTCCGGCGGCTATTGATCCGGACAAAGCGGAAGCTGTGCTAACAGCCGTCGAAACTGAAACCGAGACGGAAACTGAAGCAGAACAGCCCACGCCTTAATTAAGCTTACCGACACCTTTTGTGCGAGAACGGCCGTATTCCCTCCAGGGTACGGCCGTTCTTTTTTTGTTTACTTCTGGGGCGGTTTCGGCATGACGGCCGTTCCCTTTTCCACTACAATTCGCCTATGTCTATGATTAACCACGCACTTAAAGGAAAGAAGGTTTTAGTTACCGGAGCCACCGGCTTTATTGGCGGTCGGTTGGCGGAGCGGTTGGCTAAAGAAGAAGGGGCCATTGTTACGGGCACCGGACGCAATTTGGAGGCAGCGCCTCATGTGGCTGAAGCAGGCGTCACGCTGGTAAAAGCCGATTTGCTGGATGAAGATGCCATGCGTGTCGCCATGCAGGATCAAGAGGTTGTGTTCCATGTGGCAGCCTGGCTGGGTCGGCACGGCGGCGAGCAGAGTGCCTATGCGCTCAACGTGGCGGCGACGGCGCTGGCGGTACGGCTGGCGGCGGAAGCAGGCGTGAAACGGTTTGTGCAAACCAGCTCTATCGCTGCTTATGGCCATCCACCCAAAGTGCTGCACGTCACCGAAGATCAGCCGTTGGATACGGAGCAAGAGGTGATTTACGGCCGTACCAAGGCGCTAGGCGAGATTCGGGCGTTTGAACTGGGTAAGGAGTTGGGGATTGAGGTTACGGCCGTTCGCCCCGGACTTGTTTACGGCCCGCGGGCGCAAAGCTGGACGATCAACATGATCAAGCTGGTGTGCAAGGGCATGCCGGTCATTTTTGGCGATGGCACGGGGCACGCTTACCCGGTGTTTATTGACAATTTGGTGGATGGCATGTTGTTAACGGCCGTACGTCCCGAAGCGGTTGGCGAAGCGTACAACATGTGCGATCCGGTGGTGACCTTTAACGAATGGTTTGGTCATTATGGCCAGATGTGCGGCAAAAAACCGCGTCGCATTCCCTTCTGGGCGGCACACATTTTGATCGTGCTGAACCAAATTCTGAATTTAGGATTACCGCTGAACCGCCCCCGCCTGCGCATGTATGGCCTCAAAGCGGAGTTTCCTGCCACCAAAGCCCAGGAGCAGCTTGGTTTCGTCTCTCGCGTGCCCATCGAAGAGGGCATGAAAATTACTGAGGCGTGGCTCCGCGAGGAAGATTATTTACCGTAATTTGTGAGCGTACCGTAGGGGCTAGGCAATTGGCCACGATCTTGGCCCAGCGAATAACCTTCTCCCCGATTGCCTAGCCCTAAATTGCGATAACCAGGGCGAGGCGGTGGCGAGACCAGATTGTTTGTTACATCACACATCATTCGCCACCGCCTCGCCCCTACCAAACCGATAACCATTCATAAAAATGCACTGGATTGCGATTGTTCTGACAACGGCCGTTCTCGCCCTGCTCCTCTACTGGTTACTCATCACCACAGAGGGAGTCTATTTGGGGCGGCGGGTGGTGGTGTGGCTGTACGACATTACCGCGCACAAATATGATGGCATTAAGGAGTTTGATGAGGACGCAGAGCAGTTTTTTTTGATACGGCCGTTGCTCGTCCGCCTGCGCCCAATCCCCAACCCGCTGGTATTGGACGTAGCCACCGGCACCGGGCGGCTACCCGGCTTTTTGCTGGATGCGCCCACGTTTAACGGCCGTGTGGTTGGGCTGGATGCGTCGCGGAAGATGCTAAGCTTTGCCGCGGAGAAGTTACGGCCGTTCGGCCCGCGTGCCAGTCTGGTACAACAAGTCGCCGACAAACTTCCCTTTGCCGATAACCAATTTGATCTCGTCACCTGCCTGGAAGCGCTGGAGTTTTTCCCATCGGATACGGCCGCTTTACAAGAGATGATCCGTGTGCTTAAACCAGGTGGCACACTGCTCGTCACCCGGCGCAAAGGCCCCGACGCCAAGCTGTTTGTGGGCCGCTACCGCAATGTCCAGCAGTTCGAGGCCGTGCTCATCAGCCTGGGTATGGAAGAAGTGCACACAAACCCGTGGCAGGAAGATTACGACCAGGTGTTTGGCAGAAAGCCGGTAATCGGTGGTCGGTGATCCGTAAACGGTTTTACCGATTACCGTTCACCGATTACGGATTACCGGGTTGTCACAAACGGCCGTTTCCCGGTGTTTAACCGAACAGAAAGACGCACAACCCATATGGCAAAAGGAACAGATGTGACCAGCCTGACCGATAATCTGCTGCTCAAGCAAATCGAGCAGGGAGATGTGGCCTCTTTTGAGGCGCTCTTCCATGAGCACTACGATCGCGTCTATGGCCTGCTGTTCCGCCTGTTGGGCAACCGGGATGAAGCGGAAGATGTGACCCAGGAAGTGTTCCTCAAGCTGCATGACTATGCCTTTAGCGGCCGTTTTTTACAGCGCAACCGTGAGCATAACATTGGCGCCTGGCTGTACCGCACCGCCACCAACATGGGCTACAACACCATCCGCGGGCGGCAGCGGCGCTGGCAGCGCAACACGCTGCTTGTCCCCGACCCGCAAGGCATTCCCGGCGCAGACAAAGAGGTAGAGCAGCAGGAGCGAGAAACGGCCGTTCGCCAAACCCTGGCTAAACTCCCGGAGCGTGATACCCAACTTTTACTCATGCGGCAGATGGGCTTCAGCTATGCCGAATGCGCCGAAGCCGTGGGTGTTGCGCCCAGTTCGGTAGGCACGCTGCTCTCCCGTGCCGCCGCTGCCTTTAAAGAAGCGTATGAGGAAGCAGACAGTAATCCGTAATCAGTGAACGGTAATCGGTGAAAAACTGATTACGGATGACGGATAACCGATTACCGCACAGGTGATGAGATGAACGAAGACAAGCAACTACAAGACGTCCTAGAGCAGCTGTCGGTTTTGGAGCCGACGGCGGCGGATGCGCCTCGCCCGGCGCGGCAGGCGTATGCCCGGTTGCAAAGCCAGCTGCAAGCAGAACAAACGCCAGAACGCCCACCCTGGCTCGCCCGGTTGGGCCGATGGCTGTTTGGGCCGCAGCGTCGGCTGGCAACGGCCGTTTCCCTGGCAATCGCATTACTCGTTATCACGTTTAGCTTCCCCGCCGTGCGTGCGGCCGCCAGCGATTTGCTGAGCCTTTTCCGCGTACAAAAATTTGCAGCCATCTCTGTCTCGCCCGAGCAGTTGGTCCTTTTAGAGCAAGTGGCGGAGCAAGGCATCATGCCCGGCACATTGGAAATCGACCAGGAGCCGGGCGCCCTAACAGCCGTGAATTCCCTGGCGGAAGCCGCCAGCCTGACCGGTTTAACAGAGGTGCGCAGCTTGCCTCAGCTGGGCACGCCCGAGGAAATTTTTATTTCGTCCGGTGGCAGCGGCCGTTTTACCATTGATGAAGCCAACGCCCGCAGCCTGCTGGACGCCGCCAATCTCAATCCTGATCTGTTGCCGCCTGGTATTGATGGCGCGGGCATTCGCGTGGCCATTTTTGATGGCGTGGAGCAGCGCTGGGCAGACGGCACTACCCTGCTGCAAACAGACAGCCCGGTCGTGCAGTACCCAGATGAGTTGGACCCGGCTTTGGTGGGGGAAGCCTTGCTGCAAGTTCTGGGTCTCAATCCGCTAGAAGCCAATCGTCTGGCCAACCAGATTGATTGGACCAGCACCTTGCTGCTGCCGATTCCCAGCAATATGGCCACCTTCCAGGAGGTGACGGTGCAGGGCGTTAGCGGCATCGGGCTGAGCAGCGTGGATGGCACCATCAATGCACTGGTCTGGCAGCAAAACGGCCGTCTCTACCTGCTGGCGGGCGCACAATCCACCGAGGTTCTGACCGAGTTGGCCAACAGCGTGGAGTAATGACCTGACGCGATGAGTAAATTTGCCATTGAAGCCACTGGTTTACGCAAACAGTTTGGTGAAAAAACGGCCGTTGCCAATCTCACACTCCAGGTAAGGCGGGGCGAAATTTTCGGCTTCCTGGGGCCAAATGGGGCGGGGAAAACCACGTCCGTCAAAATGCTGCTGGGGCTGATCACCCCAACGGCGGGCAGTGCCAGATTGTTAGACCAGCCGCTGGGCGACCGGCTTACGCGGGCCAAAATCGGCTTCCTGCCGGAGCATTTTCGCTTTTATGAATGGCTGAAAGCGGCTGAATTTCTGGATTTACACGGCCGTTTGCACCAGATGCCTAAAGCCGTTCGCCAACAAACCATCCCCGAACTGTTGGAACTGGTTGGTCTGCAAGACCGGGCGCAAACGCCGCTGCGGGTCTTTTCCAAGGGAATGTTGCAGCGCATTGGGCTGGCTCAGGCGCTGCTCAACGATCCCGAACTCGTTTTTCTGGATGAGCCAACGTCTGGGCTGGATCCGTTGGGGCGGCGGCTAGTGCGGGATGTGATCAATCAACTGCGGCAGCGGGGCACGGCCGTTTTCCTCAACTCCCATTTGCTTAGCGAGGTGGAACAAACCTGCGACCGGGTAACTTTTATTCGCCAGGGTGAGGTTTTGGAAACGGTGGCGCTGCATGAGGTGCAGACGGCCGTTCCCGTGACTCTGCGGGTTGGGCAGCCCACACCGCAGCTGGTGACCGACCTGGCGCAGTTTGGACAGGAGGCGACGTTGTTGGTGAACGGCCGTATCCACTTAACGCTGCCCCAGGAAGATGTGCTGCCTAAGCTGGCTGATTGGCTCGTACAACAAGGCCACACGCTGTATGAGCTGACGCCCCAGCCTATCACCCTGGAAGAACGCTTTTTACAGATTGTGGGCGACCAATCGGAGGGGTGACAAGTATGCACGTTTTCAAGTGGGCACGTTTTCAAGTTTTTACTTGCCCACTTGAAAACCTGAACACCTGACACGAAAAAACCATGCAAACTGTTCTCATTTTTGCCGAACTAACTATCCGAGAGAGCCAGCGGCGTAAGGTGCTGTGGTTGGCGCTGCTGCTGGCTGTCAGCTTTCTCACTATTTTTGGCCTGGGGCTGCATCTCATCTTCCGTGAAATTGAGCGGGTGGGCGTAGGTCTAAACGAAATGGAGCTGGGCTTGGGCGCGCTGTTTTCGGCTGCGCTTTACGTGATTAATTTTTTGGTGCTGGTGTTGGGGGTGCTTATTTCGGTAACGGCCGTTTCTGGCGAGATTGATTCGCACACCATCGAAGCCTTGGTGACCAAGCCGGTGCGCCGCTGGGAGATTGTTTTGGGCAAATGGCTCGGCTTTGCGGCCATTCTTACCCTCTACATTTTGCTGTTAACCGGAGGCATCATCGTGCTTTACCGCTGGCGCACGGGGTTCGACGTGCCCAATATTCCTGCCGGGCTGGGGCTGCTGCTGCTGCAAGGGTTGTTGGTCGTCTCGCTGACCCTGTTGGGCGGCACACGGCTCTCGACGTTAGCCAACGGTGTATTTGCCTTCATGATGATCGGTATCGCTTTTATTGGCGGCTGGGTGGAGCAAATTGGCAGCTTGTTTCAGAACGAAACGGCCGTTGACATTGGCATCGTGACCAGCTTGATCATGCCCACAGAGATTCTGTGGAAGCAGGCATTGGTTTTGCTCCAGCCCCGGGTGGCCAGCTCCCCCTTTGCTGCCGGGCCGCTAGTAGTGCTTTCTCGCCCCTCTAATTTGATGATCTGGTATGCCGTGGCGTATACGGCCGTCCTGCTGCTGCTCAGCCTCATTAGCTTTTCTCGCCGCGATTTGTGAGGGGGTGGCGAACGGCAGTTTGTCCCCTTTTCGTCACCTAAACAGACAGATTTTTCCTCCATACTTTTAACTGGAAGAGCCGCAAGTATGTATAGGTGCCTGCTTTCCAGCAAGAACCATTTTGCCTTAGCAAATAATCGGAGCCGAATCACCATTTAAGGATGTACGTATCATGCACATGGCTATTTGGCCCATTACAGGTATCATATTGCCCAGGAAGAGTGTCCATGTATTCAGGCGAACAAGTAAATATTGATTGTATTGGAAAGAACGTAATGTTATCCACAGCACTATCCGAGGAAGTGAGAAAATTTACAGTGAATAGATTTGGATCGATTCATGTATTGGCAGAATGGTTGCAAGAGCACGGCATTAACTACGAACTTTGGGGTAAAAATAACAGCAAAAGTTTGCGCAATTTATGGCAAGAATTGGAAGCTGGGGAAGTTCAGCTCAAGGAAATCCCCCCCCTGCGTGTTGTTGAAGTTGTGCAGCTCATCATCCGGCAAAATGGGGATATTTTGGTAGAAGCGGAACAAGAGTTCATTAATGGACAGCGTCGCTTTCGGAATCAGCCTCCTTCGGAAAAAGTGAAGCCGGGTGAAACCATTCAACAAGCGGCCCGCCGCTGTCTAAAAGAGGAGCTTGGTGTCCCGTCCGAAGCGGTCACGCTGAAAATAGACAGTCACCGTCAGTACCAAACCCACACCAATTCTATTTCTTATCCGGGGTTACCCTCGCAGTATAATTTTCACGTGTTAGAAGCGGCCGTTTCTGGCCTGCCAGATGATGATTTTTGGCGCGAAAACAACACAGAAGGCACTGTAGATCCTGTAAAGCGTCATCGCTGGGTGTGGAGACCGCAAGAGTCTATCCAGTTTATTGGGAATCAGTAGCTGCGGGATCTGGTTGCAGCATACTGCCAACGGATAAGCCAGTTTGTGCCAGGCCAACAATGGCCAGACCAATCATCCAAACCATTTCCAAAATGTGCAGCAGCACGGCATAAGCCGTGAGCGCTACCTCATCAAACCCGACGGCTGCCAGCGGCACCACCACTGACGCATGAAAAATCCCTGGCTGCGTCGGCGCCGAAGGCGGCGACAAGGCCAAAGCGCCCAGCGACACAGCCAGGCGATCCGCTACCGGAAATCCATCTCCCAACGCCAGCAGCGTGGCGTAGAAAAAGCCCCAAAAGCAGCCCCAGGTCAGTAAAGAGGTGCCCATCACCAAGGCAAGTTGTTTGGGTTCGGAAACGGCCGTTAAGTTATCCAGCAAATCGGTCAGCGTGCGTCGTGCCCCTGCCTCTGTGATGCGTGGCAGGTTGGCAAACCGGGCGGGCCAGTGGGCTAATACGCGCTCGCGCCGCCGCACCAGCCACTGAATGCCTGCAAACGCCGCCACTAAAACCGCCACCCCACCCAAAATTGTTCCAGGCGATAGCTCGATACCCGCGCCAACAGCGACGGCCGCTACCAACGCCAGCAGGCGCAGCAGCTGCTCAAATAACCGCTCCACCACAAAGCTGGAAGTAGCTTCCGTGTACGTGACGGCTTCGCTGCGGCCCAGCACCACAATGCGCATCGCTTCGCCAGCGCGGGCGGGCACGATGATGTTGCCCGCATGGCCAATGTTGCTGGCGTGGAATGTTTGCAGCAAGGTGGGTTTGTTGCCCAGCAGCAGTCGCCAGCGCATTGCGTAAAAAAGCAGGCCGGTAACGAGGAGAATAGAAGCGAGGATGAGATGGGTGGGAACGGCCGTTCTCAGCACCTCTCCCACCGCCTGCAAATCCACAAACCAAACAAACAGCGCCACGATGGCCCCAATCACCACCAGCAAGCCCACAATTTGCCAGATTTGCTTTCGACTCATGTTATTTTTCGGGTTGTCGAATCGGAGATGTAATTGTCATGCCCGCGTAGGTGGGAAGCCTAAAATCGCGTAAAAAATGGATGCCCGTGAAAACGGGCATGACATCAAAATATTAAAAATCTGTGTAATCTGCGCCAATCTGCGGATGTTTCTACGGGTTCATCCGGTTGAGCGTGCGTGGGAATGGGCTGGTCTGGCGGATGTGGTCGATGCCGCAAATCCAGGCCACGGTACGCTCCAGACCCAGGCCAAAGCCACTGTGCGGCACGCTGCCAAATTTACGCAAATCCACGTACCATTGGTAATGCTCCAGCGGCAGTTGATGCTTCTCAATGGCCGCCACCAGCACGTTCGGGTCGCTCATGCGCTCACTGCCACCGATGATTTCGCCGTACCCTTCCGGGGCCAGCAAATCAACGCTCTTGCATACTTCCGGCCGACCGGGCCACGGCTCCATGTAAAACGCCTTCACCTGAGTCGGATAGCCATACACAAACACGGGCCGGTCAAACTGCTGCGTCAGCTCCGTTTCGTGCGGCGAACCAAAATCATCACCCCATTCGATGGCCAGCTGCTCTTTCAATTCTGGGTCGTCGGTCGCTTCGCGGATGGCCGCAATACGCTCAATCGCCTCATCGTAGCTGATGCGGGGGAAGGGCGCTTTGATGTTCTCCAGCGCAGTCAGATCGCGCTCCAGCAGTTCCAGTTCGGGCCGACGCTTGGCCAACGTGGTTTGCACGATGTATTCGATAAACCGCTCTTCAAAAGCCATCAAATCATCCAGATCGAAGAAGGCCATTTCTGGCTCGACCATCCAAAATTCGGCCAGGTGGCGGCGTGTTTTCGATTTTTCGGCGCGGAAGGTTGGACCAAAGCAGTACACTTTGCCAAAGGCCATGATGTTGGCCTCGTTGTACAGCTGGCCAGTTTGGGCCAGATATGCTTTTTCATCAAAGTAGCCCAGCTCGAACAAGGTGCTGGTGCCTTCGGCCGCCGCCGGGGTGATGATCGGCGTGTCGATGTTGAGGAAGCCTTCATTGTCCAAAAAGTCGATGATGGCGCGCTTGATGGTGGTGCGGATGCGCATGATGGCCCACTGCTGGCTGGAGCGTAGCCAGAGGTGGCGGTTGTCCATCAGGAATTCCACGCCATGCTCTTTGGGAGTGATAGGGTAGTCGGAAACATTCTGAACGACTTCCACGCTTTCGACGCCAATTTCGTAGCCGTTGGGAACGCCCGGCGCGCGGTTGTTTTCCTTCACTAACCCACTGATGATCAGGGATGATTCCTGCCCTAACCCTTTGAGCGTTTCAAACAGCTCATCACCCACTTCGGGGCGAAAGGCAACGCCCTGGGTCATGCCGCTGCCGTCGCGCAGGCGCAAGAACATGAGCTTGCCTTTGTGGGTGCTGTTGTACAGCCACCCCTTAATTGTCACTTTTTGGCCGACGTAATCGGCTATATTTTCGATGGAAATATGTGGTGCCATGTTTTTCTCCAGTTCCTAAGTTTTGGCAGCGGGGATTGTACCACAATTGTATGGGCTTTGAGCGAGCGGCGTGCAACGATACGGCCGTTTCCACGTAAACACCAGTATGTCCGAGCGTACGCAAATCTGGAGGACAGCAGATGAAACCAAAACCAAAAAGACCAAATGAAAACAAAACGGCCGTTGGCCTTGCCATTGGTATTGCGCTGGGTGTCGCGATAGGGTCTGGCCTTGGCGTGGCGTTGGGGAACTTTGCCATCGGCATTGGTGCGGGCATCGCCATTGGCGTTGCTTTGGGGCTAGCCTTTACCTCGCAGCCGGGAACTTGATTCAGCATTTTCCCGGAAACTGTTCATATGCAAACTTTCACTTGAGAAGTTTCCGGGAAAATTTAGTTAGTTGCTCAGCATTTCCTCGGCAAACTGCATCACTTCTTGCGCCAGCCGGACGCGATCCGCTTCGGTGACCATCATCGTATCCAGGCAGCGCGTTTCCACCTCTAAATTATCGCAGCTTCCCGCATCTTGCACATCGTACACAAAGCCATCAATGCGCTCACCGTAGTACTCAGCGACGGCACGGCTGGTGTGTGGCAGGTCTAGCTCCTGCATCATTTTGGCCGCAGGCCCTTTCACCGCTTGCCCGCCTACAATCGGGCTGACGGCAATGACGGCCTGGGGTAAATCTTCCAGCAGCGCAGCAATTGGATAGACATTGAAAATGGGGTCGATGCTGACAAAGGGGTTGGACGGGGCGATGAGGACGAGATCGGCCGTTTCAAAAGCGCGAATGACGGAACGCGTGGCCCGTACATCCTCTGGCAGGACAACTTTGGTAACCGGTGGCTGCCATTTTTCCTGGACGAACCAGGTTTGGAAGGGATGGATGGTATCGTTGCTCTGGATTTTTGTGGGGGCAGGCTGATCGCTCATGGGCAGCACGCTGACCTGGATGCCGAGTTTTTGGCAGAGGTGTTGGGTAACGGCCGTTAATGATTCCCCTGCTCGCAACTTATTCGTCCGCACCAGGTGTGTCGCCAAATCCAAATCGCCCAGCCGGAACCAATCTGGCCCGCCCAAGGCCGCCACTGCGTCAATAGTGCGCCACGATTCACCGGCACGGCCCCAACCGGTTTCGTCGTTGGCCATGCCCGCCAGCCGGTACATCACGGTGTCTAAATCGGGGCAGATGGTCAGCCCCAGATGCTCAAAATCATCTCCCGTGTTGACAATGATGGTCACATCTTCCGGGGGCAAAATGCGGGCGATACCATCAGCCAGCTTGGCCCCACCAACACCCCCTGCCAAAACCACAACTTTCATCTTCATGCCTCACAACATTTCATTTTTCTGTACAAAAAAACAAGGGCTGCATTGTATCACAATGATCAATGCAGCCCTTGCGGAAGAGGTCAGTTTGGAGATGCGTTTAACTGCTGTGGCCGTTGCGCATGACGTAACTGGCTGCGGCTTCGCCCATAACGGCTATGCCGTTCACCATGGCACGTTCGTCAAAGGTGAAGCGCGGGTGATGATGGGGGAAGTTAATGCCTTGTTCGTCGTTGCTGGCACCGATGAAGAAGTAACAGCCGGGGACTTCATCCAGGAAAAAGCCCATATCTTCTGAAGCCATGGTGCGTCTATCCACCACGTTTTCAGCGCCCATGACTTTGGATGCCGCGTTGTAAACAACGGCCGTTGGCTCTGGCGCATTAACAACAGCCTGCACGATGGCAATCGTCTCCATGGTGGCGGTACAGTTCAGGGCTTCCGCCATGCTGGTAGCCATTTCCAGAATGCGCCGATAGATCATGCGGTGCAAATCATTGTCATAGCTGCGGACTGTGCCTTTAAGGATGGCCTTGTCAGGAATAACGTTGAAAGTGGTACCCGCCGAAAACTGCCCGATAGAAACCACCACGCTGTCCTGCGGATTGACATTGCGGCTAACAATACTTTGCAGTGCCGCCACAATGTGGGCTGCGGCCAAAACCGGGTCGATGGCCAGATGGGGAGCTGCCCCGTGGCCGCCTTTACCTTGCACGGTGAGGGTAAACACACTGGAGGAAGACATGCAAGGGCCATTAACCACACGTACTTTGCCGTACGGTTCTGGCGTCCATAAATGCATGGCCATAGCTACATCTGGTTTGGGATTTTCCAATACGCCATCGGCAATCATGGCGATCGCCCCGCCCAATCCTTCTTCACCGGGCTGAAAAACAAATTTGAGTGTTCCGGCAATGTTTTCCTGGTAGCGGGACATGATTTTGGCCAGGCCCAAACCCATGGCGGTATGCCCATCATGCCCGCAGGCATGCATAACGCCTGTGTTCTGGGAGGCGAAGGGAAGACCGGTTTCTTCTTCAATGGGGAGGGCGTCCATGTCAAAGCGGAGGAGAACCGTGGGACCATCTTTGGGTCCTTCCAGTAAACCAACCACGCCGGTTTGGCCAACGCCGGTTTGTACTTCAAAGCCATATTCATTGAGGCGTTCGGCCACAATGCTTGCTGTGCGGGTTTCTTCAAAACCCAACTCGGGATGTTGATGGAAATCACGTCTTGTGAAGACGAGCTCATCGAATATTGATTCTGCTTCTAGTTTAAAGTCTGGTGAATTCATGCGTTTGCTAAAATTATGATTTTGATCCTGCTTAGGAAGCATTATAACGATAAATCTGACCGTTTGAGTGGTTTGATGCGGCTCTTTACGGGCTGTTCACCGTGGTTTCACTGCCCATTTACATCGCAACGGCCGTACATCTATATTCTATCTGCACGCTTACACATCCGATTACGACGGTACTAGCTATTTAGTCCCATATAGCCCAAATAGCATAAATTTGGGCGCAATTTTGTTTCCGATCGATAGCTAAGTCAGAGAGTTGTTAGGGGGATAGATTGTTGAGGAAATCGAGGATGGCAACGGCCGTTTGCACCTGCTGCTTGCTCGATTGATAGTGGCTATTAAATAAAACACCCCTTCACCATTTTTAGTGAAGGGGTGTTTGGGTTACCTGAAAAGCGTAGGGTTAAAGCATGTATAACGCCAAAAAACCAGCCAACAGCAGCAATAAAAACATGCCCGCCACAGCGATGCGTCCAGTAGAACCTAAACTTTTGAAATTGTGCAGCATGGATTTGTCCTTTTTTAAATGAACTGATGTATCAACCTATACGGGACGGGGAAACGGCCGTTGCAATCATCATCCCTCTTTTAAAAATAATTTTTAGCGATATTTTGAAACTGTTCTACGTGAGGGCGTATCTCGCAACAAAGCTTGGCTAAATTCACAATCTTATTGTGCCTTTTGCAAAATTGTATGAGTTCTCTGGTCTTTTCTTCCTTGCTACTTCCTGGTAAGTTATCGAAATCGACATTAATTCCAAAACACAAAGAAGCAAGTTCAGTCAAGTTAAAGTGTTCAAGAATATTTAAGTATAAACTGTACATCATTTCTTGATGTAAATCTCGACCATAAACAAAATTTCTGTTTGGCTCTAATTTGTCAAGCGTATCTTCCAGCACAACAACGCGTTTTGCTATCTTGATAATTTCTTTTGTAGAAAATGGTTTTGTTATGTAGTTACAAGCACCGCCTTTGATCAACTCGACTACTTTTGCAACATCGGTAACTGCGGTAATGACAACGACGCGTGTGGGGATATTTCGTTTTTTCAGTTGTTGCAAAATTTCTTCGCCTTTTATGTAGGGCATCAATAAATCGAGAAAGATTAAATCAGGAGGCGAAGAAATTGCGGCTTGTAATCCCTCCATCGGGTCTGTAAAAGTTGTGACCTGAAAAAACGTTTCATACTCAAGGAATGCATGCTTCAGACCTTCTCCAATTAACAAATCATCATCGATAATGTAGATCTTGTATCGCAGCATGTTTCACTCCAATGCTTAATTGCTATTTATTGTTTTGGCTGGAATTAAAAAGATTGTAAGATTGGCAAAATTAAGGCAAAACGTCCCAAGTAAAATCAAACGATACGGTAGTTTTGAATTATGGAGGGTTTTCTGACAACTCATTTGGTGTTAATTAAGCCTTTGCTCCCAAAGCAAGACGCTAATTGAGTGAGTTCATTGGTGTTTGTAGAAAATTCTCACATATACATTTTTGCGTATCTGTAGTTTTCTTGGAAAGTATAAAAGGATATTTCAATGTCTGCGACAATGATTTTGCACAACGGCCGTATTCACACCATGAACCCCCAACAACCCACGGCAACGGCCGTTGCCATTCGTGATGGCAAACTGTTGGCTGTCGGTTCTGATGACGAAATCAAACCTTTGTTGGCTGCGGGTGGAGAATTGGTGAATCTAAACGGCCGTTGCCTCACGCCCGGCCTGGTGGACGCCCACGTTCACTTCCAAAATTTTGCCCTTAGCCTCCAGCGCGTTGATCTGCGCGGCACCAAAACTCTTGACGAAGCCCTCGACCGAATCAAAGAAAAATTACCGACTGATATACCGTCTGCTGATTACTGGTTACAAGGCCGAGGCTGGCGCGTCAACGATTGGGGGCAAACCAACTTCCCTAGGGCTGCCCACCTGGATGCGCTTTCCCGCGACATCCCCATTTGCCTGCGCGACCACAGCGGGCACGCCGCCTGGGTGAACAGCCGGGCGCTGCAAATTGCCCGCCTTGATGCCCAAACGGCCGATCCGCCCGGTGGCCAGATACAGCGAGATGAAAACGGCCGTCCCACCGGTATTCTATTCGAGGACGCCATTGACTTAGTGGTCCGCCATATTCCCAACGCCACCACAGCCCAGATTGCCGACGCCATGCGCGAAGCCCAGGCATATTGCTGGCGCGCAGGGCTAACCGGGCTGCATGATTTTGACGGCCGTTCCTGCTTCATTGCCCTGCAAACCCTGCATCAAAATGGCGAACTGGGGCTGCGCGTGGTGAAAAACGTGCCCGTTTACCGATTGGACTACGCCATCGGCGTAGGGTTGCGCAGCGGTTTTGGCGACGAATGGCTGCGTATCGGCGGCGTCAAGATTTTCGCCGATGGCGCGCTGGGGCCGCGCACCGCCGCCATGATTGCCCCCTACGAAGGCGAACCAGACAACTACGGCATTGTCGTGACGGATAAAGAAGAGATGCTGGATAAAGCCAGCGCGGCCAGCGCCCACGGGCTTAGCGTGACCGTGCATGCCATCGGTGACAAGGCCAACCACGATGTGTTGGACGTGTATGAAGCCGTGCGCCGGGAAGAGGCCGGTCGAGGACAATCTCTACTGCGCCATCGCATTGAGCATGTGCAGCTCATCCACCCCGCAGACCAGGCTCGGCTGGCGCAGCTGAACGTCATCGCCTCCATGCAGCCCATTCACGCCACCTCAGACATGGAAACGGCCGATCGCCATTGGGGCAACCGCACCAAAGATAGTTATGCTTTCCGCACCATGCTCAACAGCGGGGCCACCGTTGTTTTTGGCTCCGACGCGCCGATTGAGAAGATTGACCCGCTGCTGGGCATTCATGCGGCCGTTACCCGCCGCCGCGCCGATGGCAGTCCCGGGCCTGATGGCTGGCATCCCGAACAAAAACTAACGATGGCTGAGACCATCCACGCCTTTACCACTGCTGCCGCGATCACCAGCGGGCAAGAAGCTACACAAGGCAGCATCGCTCCCGGCAAGCTGGCCGATTTCACCATCTTTGGGCGTGACATTTTCAATATTCCTGGGGATGAACTGCTAGAGGTAGAAATTAGCGGCACAATTGTGGGGGGCGAGTTTAAGCACCGTACTTTCTCGTAGCCGCGGATTCTTTCCGCGTAAAAAGCGCAGTAAGAAACTGCGGCTACTGGACGGTTATTGGTCCTAAAATGTAGCGGTCGCCGTTCAGATTGCCTTCCTGATCAGAGATGTGCAATCGACGGCCGCTGACCATTTCATACAGTCCCACTTCGATGTAGTAAGTGCCCGGCGCTAGCTCTGCCGGGATTGGCAGGCGATATGGGTCGGTGTAATGCTGGCCGGGGAGCCATTTGGGAATCCATAAATGGGTGGGGGCAGAGCCGCCCAGCGGCGTGTAATCCAGAAAAACGTAGGGGACGTTGTTGCCATCAATGAGGTGGACAAAAACCGTGTAGCTTTCTTCGGCTTTGGCCAACGCTTCCCATTCTAGCGTCACATTCACAATCTCGCCGGGCTGGACGGTGATCACGTTTTCAGGTGTCCAAGGTGCTGCGAGGCGGGTGCCATTGGCCCGGGCCGAGGCGCTTACCAGTCCCACCCGCTGCCGGAAGTTCGCCAGCAGTTCGTCGGTGGCAGGAGGATTTTCTGCTGCGGTGACGCTGAGCGGCCCTAAATCTAAATCGAGCGGGA
The DNA here is from genome assembly GCA_020634565.1 of Ardenticatenaceae bacterium. Classification (GTDB taxonomy): domain Bacteria; phylum Chloroflexota; class Anaerolineae; order Promineifilales; family Promineifilaceae; genus Leptofilum. Next base: position 841,253 of record JACKBN010000001.1, on the reverse strand, counting down.
TTTCTTCATCTTGACTAAGGTTTTTCACGTTGAGCCGGAGCGGATACGTACCGCTGGGCAAATCGTGTGGCAGGGCAAAATCAAACCGCTCTACGATTACCTCGCCTTCCCACCAGCGTGGGGTAATGAGGTGGCTGTCGGTGGTGAATTCGTAGCGGATGTCACCGACGTAGAGGACGGGAACGTAATAGTCTGCGGTAACGGTTGGTGCCCGCATGGCTAGGGTGAGCGGCACAAAATCGCCAGCAGTGACGTGGTGTTCGGGCAGGTCGTAAGCCACAACTTCGATCTCTTGAGCAACGGCCGTTACTTCTGTCATTCCCTTAGGCAAAGATGTTTCGCCCGGTTCCACAACTTGGTAGAAGATGCCAGACGGCCGTAACCGAAATTCGGTTCCCAGCAGCGGCCCAGGACGATAGTTGCTCAAATAAACTGGCTCTGCTGGTAAATTCGCAAAAATGGCGTCCAGCCACGGATTGGCTGTGCCCGCAGGTACTAACCGTGGTGTAACAACGGCCGTCTCTGGCCAATTGTTATTTACATAACGCTCGTACCAGAGCGGCGTCATCCGCTCCCAATCGCTGAGCAGAACGGCTCCGGTTTCCTGCCCCTCCGCCCAATGTTCAACCGCTTTGATGACTTCTGCACCCTCGTTGTAATCGCGCAGCGAAATGCGCGGGCCATTCTGCCAAAGCTGCCAAATCGGCCCGACAATAAAGAAAAAAGCTAACGCAAAGACGCGGAGGCGCAGAGAAAAGCGAATTCCGCGTTTATCTGCATTCATTCGCGTTCCCAATTGCAACAGCCAGAGCAGGCCTAGCCCAGCAAACAATCCCACAATCAAAAATGGGCCAATCAGGTATGCCATGCTGTCTTGCGCGCGCAGGCTGATGACGAAGGCGTAGATGGTGAGAAAAGTGAGGGCGTAGAGGATGACCGGGTGAAGGGGTGACCGGGTGACCGGGTGACCGGGTGTCATCTTGTCACCTTGTCTCCTTGTCACCTTGCCAAAAATTGGCCAGAGCAGGCCAAATGCTGCCAACAAAATAACTGGCCAGGTAAATTGCAGGCGCAGCAGGCTCCAGAAGACGCGGGCGCGGTTGGGTTGGTCCGCCAGATTGACGTAGGGCAACGTGTCGCTGAGGCCGCGCGCGAGGACGTGATCCAGAAAGCCATTGAGCGTGTTCATGGTGGTGGGGCCAAAGCCGGGATCCATCGGGCTGCGGATGGGGAAGTAAAGCCAGACGGACAGTCCCAGCAGGGCAAAACCGACCATTTTGAGCAGCGTGCGCCACTCTTTGAGAAGAGACGGCCGTATCCACACAATAAAAATCGCGTAGGCGGGAAAGCCAAAAACGGTAAGTGGGTGGTGCGTGACGCCTAGTCCCGCGGAAAGGCAAAAGGCATAGAGCCATTTCTGTGACAAGGTGATGGGGTGACGGGGTGACCGGGTGAGATGGTGACTGTTTTTCACCTTGTCACCTTGCCACCTTGTCACCTTGTCATTTTCCGCCCACCAGCGGGTAAGAAAGTACAAGTTTGCGGCAAAGAAAGTGGCGGTGAGAATGTGTGGGTTGGCGTGAATGCCGTGCTGCCAATGGTTAACGGCCGTTCCCACCAAAAGCGCCCCAAACAAAGCTGCCATCGTCCCCAAAAGTTGAACTTCTTCAAGAAGTTCAACTTTTTTCGCAATCGTAGAAATGATGCCGAAGACAAACCAGGCGCCAACCGACGCAGAAACGGCCGCTAGCAAATGCATCCGCCAAGCTACGGTGCCAATGGGAATAATGGTTTGAAAAAGTTTGCCCAACAGGGTGATAAACGCATAGCCAGGCGGGTGAGCAATGCCCAGCATGTTGGCCACGAAGGTGTACTCGCTGGGGTCGCCCAGCACCGGCGACTGCGCCAGCGTGAGAATGTAGAGAAGTGGCAGTAAAAGCAGGGAAAGGGACGCAGATGAACGCAGATAAACGCTGATTTTTTCTCCGCGCCTTCGTGGCTCTGCGTTGAAATCAGTTCTTGAGTAGTTGGTCATAAATGGCAATAGTTTCTTGCGCCGCGCAGGCCCAGCTGAACTGCTTTACGTGTTCCAGGCCGAGCTGCTGGCGGTGCGTGTATTCTTCTTTGTCGGTAAGCAGGCGGTGAATAACGGCCGTCATCTCTTCCACATCTGTTGGGTCAAAATAAGCGGCCGCGTCGCCGCCGACTTCTGGATGGCTGCTGGCATTGCTGGCAGCAACAACTTGCCCCGAAGCCATCTGCTCCAAAATGGGCAGGCCAAAACCTTCGTACAAACTAGGTTGCACGCCCAAGGCAGCTCCAGCCAGAACAGCGGGCAAATCCTCATCCGGCACCCAGCCTAATACCTGAACGGCATCTTGTAAACCGTCGGCTTCAATTTTGGCGAAAAAGTCGTCGTAGAGCCAACCCTTGCCCCCAGCCAGGACGAGGGAGAGGTTTGGGAAGAAAGAGCGAAGGGATTTGAGGACATCGAGCAGACGATTCAGATTCTTTCGCGGCTCGATGGTACTGAGGTGAACAAGGTACCGGTCGGGTAAAGCATATGTCTGTTTCACTTGGGTTACCCTGGCCGGGGACACAGGTCGAAAATGGGAAGCCGGTGCCTCGTGCACAACATGAATCTTAGCCGGATCGATGCCAAATTGCGTGACGATGTCCTGCCGGGTTGCCTGCGAAACAGCGACGATGGCGTCGGCGCGGCGGCAGTAAAGCGGCATCGCCAGGTTGAGGTACCAGTAATTGAGCTTTTTGTGGTAGGCGGGAAAAAGCTGCGGAATCAGGTCGTGGATGGTGATGACGGTAGGCACGCCACGCAGGGGCAGCAGCAGATGTTCTGTGCTGTGAAACAGCTCGGCATCGGGCACGAGTCGGTTGAAGCCAAGATGCCCCCACTGTCCCAGCAGTATGGCCATGCGCCACGGCTTATAGCCCCACTGCACCGATTTTTGCGGGATGTTGGTGGGTAGGGATGGTGGGAAACGGCCGTCTTTGCCCCGGTTATAAAAAAGGCCAAATCGCTCGGGCTGGGCTTCGATGAGCGCCTGGGCTAGCTTTTCACTGTACCGTCCCAAACCGGCGCGGGCATGAACGGCCGCAGAAATATCCACATAAATCATGAGCGGGATTGTAGCAGGGGGCGGCGGGTGGGGCTAAGGTTACTCGCCTACGCTTGGCTGACGATTGGCAAGCTCAGGTACAATGTGTAGCGGCAAACCGTTTCAGAAGAGGATGGCGAGAATGGACAAGTTTTGGATACGAAGCGCCGTACCAAACGATGCGCAAAGAATGGCAGAGATTTTGGTAACAGCCCAGCGGGCCGTATTTAGCGGGCTGGTACCAGAAAAGTGTCTGGATTTTCCGGTGGAGGAAAGCCGCCGCAACTGGCGCGAAACGCTGATTGAAAACGAAAGCAGCCAGGAATTTCTGCTGCTGGTGGCTGAAAATGAGGCTGGTTTGGTGATTGGATACGGTATGTGGAGCGAGGGCAGCCGCCATCCTGATTTTGCCAGCGAACTGCGGGTACTGATGGTGGATCCAGCCTGGCAGCGACAGGGCATAGGCCGCTTGCTGGTGCAGCGCGGGGCAACTTTTTACCAAAAGCAAGACATGGGTACGATGTTGGTGGGGGTGCTGAAGATCAATCCAAACACCGTTTTTTATGAGCAATTGGGGGCGGAATTGGTGGAGGAACGGCCGTACACCTGGGAGGGCTTTCAAACAATCGAATGGCTTTACGGCTGGAACAATTTAGAGCGTCTTATAAATCGGCGAGGAAGGTGAGAACGGCCGTTTCCACCTCCCCCGCACTCAAACCACTGGTATCCAAATAAAAGTCGCAGTTTTCGCGGGCGTGACGCAGCAAAAAGTGTTGCTGGGCTAGCCGCTGCGGACCACCGTCGATGTGAGGGCGGCGGGCGCGGGCATTGGCGTAATCCACATCCAGGTAGATGAGCAGGTCGGGTTGGGTGAGGCGCTGCCACATGTTGGGCACAAAGGAATGTTCCTGGGCGGGGTGTCTTGCTTCATAGCCAGCGGCTTTGAGCACTTTGGTGAGGGTGCTTTTGCCCGAGGAGCAAGGCCCCACCACAGCGATGCGAAGCGGCTTACTGTCAACTGAGTCTGGATCAGGCATAAAATTCCTAATCATCATACATTTTGACGCAAGTCATATTGGTAATGAGACATCCATGCGGCGCACATCGTCTTTTTGTCTGGTAGGCTGTACAGAAACCACCAGCACACTGATGTCGTCGCGCGGACGGCCGTTATCCATCTCATTTGCCTCAGCGAGTAGTTTATCAGCTAAAGGACGGGCTTCGGTGACGCCCTCCTCGCAAATCATCTGCTGAGTGGCGGCAACGGGATCATAGCTGCCATTGCCGCTTAAACTGCCCGCATGGCGCAGGCCATCGGTAAATACCACCAGGATGGTACCCAGCTGAATGGGTAGTTCGGTAATGACTGGTTTGGTATTGCGATGCACGCCGACGCAGCGAGACGGCTCATCCAGCAGATAAAGCCCTTCTTGCGCTGTGTAGACAATGACGGGAGATTCGTTATTGCGTGAAATGACAAACGTTTTCGTTTCCATGTCTACGGAAAGCATGTTGAGCGTGGCGCTCACTTTGCCGCCGCGATAGGTGTAGAGGTAGTCGTGTGCAGCACGAGCAGCCGCGCCATCCCGCACGCCTTCGCTGAGCAGCTGGATCGCTTTGCGCGCCACCAGGTTGCTAATTGCCTTAGCTGATTTGCCGCTGCGCTGGCCATCTACCAGCACAAACGAGAGCCCGCCGTGCGGCCGTTCGATCATCTCCAGCGTATCGCCACTTTCACTGGTGGCATATTTGCCAATTTTGGCTACCGCAAACTGTACTTCCATGATGGCTGCATTATAACCGAGATGGCTATAATTCGGGAAACTGCAAGGTGAAAACCACAGATTTCGCAGATTACACAGATTTTTCCTCTGTGTAACTTTGTGTTCCGCTTTTTAAAAGGAAATGAAGGCCATGAAAAAGCAAATAGCTGTTGTGGGTGGTGGGGTGTCTGGGTTGGCGAGTGGATTGAAGCTGTTGGAAGCTGGTTTTGCCGTGACATTGTTGGCCCGGGAGCTGCCGCCGCACACCACGTCTGATGTAGCAGCGGCGTTTTGGTACCCGGACGGGGCAAAACCGGCGGCGCGGGTGCGGCCGTGGGCGGCGGTAAGTTATGCTGAGTTTTTGCGGTTAACGGCCGTTCCCGAATCCGGCGTCTCGCTTAAACCAGCCATCGATCTGGCCCCAAAACCGTTTGCCCCACCAGACTGGCTGGAAATGATGGATGCATGGGAAGCCGTTCATTACCCACCTGACCTGCACGGCTATCGCACTGTCGTCCCAGCCATTGACACGCCTACGTACATGCCTTACTTGCTGCGCCAGTTTACGGCCAACGGCGGGCAAATTGTGCAGCGCGAGGTGACTGATCTGGCCGAGTTGGCCGCTCAGTTTGGCCTGGTGGTGAACTGTACGGGCGTGTGGGCGGGAGAATTGGTTGGCGATACGGCCGTTACCCCCATCCGCGGCCAAATTATTCGCGCCAGCAAGCCAGCTGGATTACCAGATGAGATTGTGCACCTGGATGCCGAGGTGTACAGCACCTACATCGTGCCGCGCCGCAATGATGTCATTTTGGGCGGCAGCAAGCAGCGGGGCGATTGGCGGCTGGCCCCCGACCCTGCGTTGGCCGAAGATATTTGGCGGCGCTGCCTGGCGCTCCAGCCGGCCCTGAAAGACGCCAAGATTTTGGACCATCGCGTGGGCTTGCGGCCAGGACGGCTAGAAGTGCGTTTGGAATTGGAGGAAATAGGGGAGGGCACCATTATTCACAACTACGGCCACGGCTCCATTGGTCATACCCTGGCCTGGGGCTGCGCTGCCGAGGTTGTGCAGTTGGCCCTGGAAAAATAAAAGCCACACCATTCAATGAACAGTGTGGCCACAAAAATGCTTGTTTGGTTGGCTAAACTCAGCTTTGAACCGCAATTTCTGGCTGGTTTGCCTGCTGGTTTTGCCAGAATAAAATGTGCGTGTGTACGTTATCGGCCAGGCCAAGCAAAGCGAGAAGATTAAAGAGAATGGTGCCAGCCAGCCGCAGAATATCGCCAGTCGCCCAATAATAGGGCAGGCGCGCGGCGGTGGTGGCGGCTAAAAGAATTAGTCCCATGCAGATAAAGGTCATTACCCAAATGTGCAGGGCGCTGTGGGGAACATTTTGTTTTGCGGTTTGATGTTTCATTTCATTACTCTCCAGAACGGCTTGATTTACCAGACTATCATGCCATTTTTGCCTGACGTTTAAAATTAAACGAGACATGACTGCCTGGTTAACCAGTTAACATCTGCCGGCGTGTGGCGGCCAAAGCCAGAGGACCAAAATTTTTACTATAGCGGAGTTAGGGTTCCACGATGAGCGTGGCAACCATGCCTGCTTCGCGGTGACCGGGCACGGCACAGTAGATGGTGTAGGTTCCGGGGGGAACGGCCGTAAATTCCGCACTTACCTGGTCATTGGCAGGCATTTGCACATGCCAACCCAGCTCATCCACATCAAAACTGTGACCGTACATATCCTTGTTGTCGAGTTCAAGGGTGATCGGTTCACCGGCCTCAACCCGCATGACCTCCTGCCCAAACTGCATCTTTTCGGTCGTGTAAAGTATGGTTCCGGGAGAAACGGCCGTTGTGCCACCGCCACGCAAGCCATTCAGCAACCCCATCCGGGCCAAGACAACGCCCACTAAAACAATACCAACAATAATTCCGACCACAGTTACCAGAATCGTTAGCCAGTTATTTTCTTTTTCCTGTACTGCTGTTGAAATTTGCATTCCGTTACGTCCTTCATTTAGGTAGGGGCAAGGCCAAGCCTTGCCCCTACGACCCCCAATCTAGTCACCGGTGGCCATGGAAACGGCCGTTTCTACATTCTTACCAGCCTCACGAGACATCGCCGCAACCATGCCCCCAACGATGCCAATAAACGGCGCGTTCAGAGCGTGGAACGCCGAGATAAAGGGCAAGCCATTGCGGCGGCCTTCCATGAGAATGGGCTGCAGCAAAATGAGGAAAAAGAGCAGCGCCGTCCGGCCGATAATGGCTTTGGGCATTTTGGCTACCGCAGCGGCGATTAGCGCCAGCAAAGAAGCCAGCAGCAAGCTGAGGCCAAAGAAAACGTGGGCGTCAGGGGTGCTTACCACTCCGGCGTGCCAGATACCCGCGAAGAACATTTGGGCAAATACCCCCAGGCTGATGTAAGCGGTCAAAGCTTTATGAATGGTTGCGAATGTTTTGTTCATGCGATTTCTCCTTTAACTAAAACAAGCTGTTGATAAAATATTATGTTTACTTACTATTGTTTTGTGGCTCCCGAGTAGCAGGCTCTCCGGTCGCCAGCTCGACGAAAATTTTCTCGCCGGTTTTACCTTCTAAAAAAGTGACCAACTCTGCCAGGCTGGCAAACCCATTGCGCTCGCCGTTGTTGGGGTTTTCCAGCAAAGCGCGCCAGGTACCATCTCGTTTTTCGCGCCAGATTCGCAGCAGATAAGCCATGTACTCACGCTTGTCCATCTTTGTCCCCTTCGTGACGGCGTCCACTCTGTTTGGCCGTTCCTGGTTGATTGGTAACAGCTTACCGAATGACTCTTTAGAAACTCTTTATTTTTGGTTTGGGTTGAAAAAGGGTGCGCTAGACGGCCGTTTCCCGTCCGCAAATCTGTGCTGTTTGCACCCATTGTGCTGACATTGTTGCATCTCCTTTTATCGTTTTGTTCTGTTATAATGATTTCCGTCCTTGTGACGGTTGCTTGAATCAATCGTTGGTTAATGTGATGATCCCATCATAGGAATCAGCCCTTTAGAAACTCTTTATTTTTGCTTTACGACCCAATGAATCAGCCTAAATTGACAATTTCACTGCTGGGGGGAGTGACAATTGCGCTGGATAATACGGCCGTAACCAACTTTGCCTCCCGCAAGGCCGATGCGCTGCTGGTCTACCTGGCCTGCAACCCACGCCCACATCCCCGCGAAACGCTCGCCACCCTTTTCTGGCCTGATAATGACCAGACCCGTGCGCTGGCCAACCTGAGCGTTATCCTCACCAGTTTGCGCAAGCAGCTGGACAATTACCTCGTCGCCGAACGGCACACGGTGTCTGTCAACCATGAGATGCCCGTTGTGCTGGATGTTGCTCAGTTTGAGAAGGCCATTGCTCAGGCCCAGCCACACGACGGCAAAATTAGTCGTATCGTGGCCGCGCAGTTGCAAACGGCCGTTTCACTTTACAAAGGTGACTTCCTGGCTGGTTTCAACCTGCGTGGCGTGCCGGAGTTTGAAGCGTGGGTGCTGTTGGAGCAGGAGCGCCTGCGCCAGATGATGCTGGCGGCCCTGGCCGATCTCATCACCTTTCATCAACAACGTGGCCAATTTAGCGAGGGCATCCAATACGCCCAGCAGCTCCTCGCCCTCGACCCCCTTCAAGAAGAAACGCACCGCCAGCTGATGCAGCTCTATGCACTGGACAATCAGCGCCCCGCCGCCCTGGCCCAATACGAGCAGTGTGCGGCCATCCTTGACGAGGAGTTGGGCGTTGAGCCAGATGAGGAAACAGTTGCGTTGTATGAATCTATTCGTGATGACACGGTGACAAGGCGACAAGGTGACAAGGGAGCGAGCCAGCAAACTGCCACCTTGTCACCCGGTCACCTTGTCACTAAGTCACCCCTTCACAATTTACCCACCGCAACCACCACCTTCATCGGTCGCAAAGATGAACTAGCTCAGATCGAAAGCTGGCTGCGACAGGCCGACGGCCGTCTCCTCACCATCATCGGCCCTGGCGGCATGGGCAAAACGCGGCTGGCGCAAGAAGCCGCGCGCCAGCAAATTGGTGAATTTGCCGATGGCGTCTGGTACGTCTCGCTTGTCGCGTTTGGCGATCTGAATGGGCTGGCAACGGCCGTTGCCGAATCCATCGGTCTGGAGCTATCGGGCAAAGAAACGCTCCCTGATCAGCTACTTAAGCAACTCCAACCTCTAGAAGCCTTGCTGGTTCTAGACAATCTGGAGCACCTTCTCAACGATCCTTTGCGCAGCTTCCTCAGCCAGCTCTGCCTGACTGCGCCGGAACTATGCCTCATTACCACCAGCCGTGAACGGCTGCGTTTGCAAGCGGAGCATTTGCTGGAACTGGAAGGACTGCCGTTTCCGGTGGTCGGTGATCCGTTATCCGTAAGCGGTGATCCGTCCACCGATCACCGCTTACCGCTTACCGATAACCGTTCACGGTTCACCAATTACCCTGCGGTGCAGCTGTTTGCTAACCGCGTGCAGCAGGTGCGACCGGAATTTGATGTGGGAAGATGGGAAATAGTCGTTGCGAAATTATGTCAACTTACTGGCGGACTACCGCTGGCATTAGAGCTCGCCGCCACCTGGACGCGCGTCCTGACCGTGGCGGAAATTGTGGCCGAAATTGAGCGCGGGTTGGACGCGCTTAGCACCACTTTGCATGACGTACCCGAACGACACCGCAGTCTGCGCGCTGTCATCGAATCGTCCTGGCAAATGTTGGCAGCTGAGGATCAGGTTTTGTTCCGGCAGTTGGCCGTATTTCGCAGCGGCTTCACCCGTTCGGCGGCGCAGCAGGTGGCCAATGCCCGTCTGCCCCAGCTGATGTCCCTGGTGGACCGCTCCTTTTTGCGCCTGGATGGTGATCAACGCTTCCGCCGCCATCCGCTGCTGCTGCAATTTGCCCAGGAGCAGTTGGCGGCTCATTTCGATGAACGAGCCCAAACAGAAGCCAAACACGGCCGTTTCTTTGCTGATTTTATCCAGGTACAGGAGGCGCTGTTGAAGGGCGAGGCCGCGCCGCAGTCCTTAGCGGAGATGAGCGCCGATTTGGAAAATATTCGGGCTGCCTGGCGCTGGGCTTTACAGCAAGATGATGCTGAATGGCTGAGTCAGATGATTGGCGGTGTGGGACGCTTCTTTGGCGATCGCAGCCGCTTTTTGGAAGGGATGGCGCTGTTTCGCGACAGTTTGTCGCAGGTGGCTACATGGTCAGAAACGGCCGTTCGCGAACAAATCACCGCCCGCCTCCAGGTGGAATTGGGTTACTTTCTCTACCAAAATGGCCTGTACGACGAAGCCGAAGCCATTCTCAAAGAGGCCGATACGATTACCCAGAAACACAACATGGCTCGTGTTCGCCTTATTTGTCTCAAATCCTTGGGCGACGTCATTCATGACAGGGGCAACTGGGCGGAAGCCCGGCCTTATCTGCAAGAGGCGTTACGCCTGTGCGATGAAGCCGAAGGCGGCGATGCCGATCTAAAAATTGTTTTGCTCAACACTCTGGGCAATGTCGAGGTTGGCGTGGGCAATTATGATGCAGCGAGAATCTACTTTGAAGAAGGCTTGATCCTGGCGCATCAGCTTAAAAACTCGCTGCGCCTTGCCATTTTGCACAACAACATTGCGATCATTGCCAATCGCGAGGAAAAATACAAAGAAGCGATTGAGCAATATCAGCTGGCCCACGACGGTTTTCAGGCCAACGACCACCAGTGGGGCATTGCTGCTACCAGCCACAACATCGGTATGGTGTATGCAAGTATGGAGCAGTATGATGAGGCGCTTCCTTATATCCAAGACGGATACGCCGTGCATGAAAAGATTGGGCATCGGCGTGGCATGGTGGGTGGTTTGTCGGTGCTAGGCACCATTTATCGCAAGCAAGGACAGCGCAAAAAAGCACGCCGTTACTATAACGACTCGCTCCAGCTGGCCCGTGAAGTTGGGGTTGATTGGTCAGCTGTTGCCACCGTGGTCGATGTGGCCGAATTGGAGATGAGCTACGGCCGTATGCGCGAAGCGGCACAGCTCCTGATTTTTGCCTTACAGCAGACCGCGCTTGAGGCGACCACCCAGAAAAGGGCCCAAGAGCTGCTGGAAGAATTGAAAGTGGAATTACCGGCGGTTGTACTGCAAGAGGCCGAAACGGCCGTTGCCAACCTGACGCTAGATGACATCATTATTCAGCTCACCAAGGCCCGCCCGCTATGAACGAAGGAACTGGTTTGACAATTCGCTGCCTGGGCGGTTTGCACATCTGGTTGGCAGATACGGCCGTAACCCACTTTGCCTCCCGCAAGGCCGATGCGCTGCTGGTCTATCTGGCCTGCAACCCACGCCCCCATCCTCGTGAAACCCTTGCTACCCTCCTCTGGCCAGATAATGACCAGACCCGCGCCCTGGCCAACCTCAGCGTCATCCTCACCAGTTTGCGCAAGCAGCTAGACAGTTACCTTGTTGCCGAACGGCACACGGTGTCCTTCAACTATGAGAGGCCCGTTGTGCTAGATGTTGCTCAGTTTGAACAGGCGATTGCTCAGGCACAGCCACACGGCGGTAAAATTACCCGAACGGTGGCTGCACAGCTGCAAACGGCCGTTTCGCTCTACAAAGGTGACTTTCTGGCTGGTTTCAATCTGCGGGGCGTGCCGGAATTTGAAGCGTGGGTGCTGTTGGAGCAGGAGCGCCTGCGCCAGCTCATGCTGGACGCCCTGGCTGATCTGATCACCTTTCACCAGCAGCGCGGCCAATTTAGCGAGGGCATCCAGTATGCCCAGCAGCTCCTGGCCCTTGACCCGCTGCAAGAAGAAACCCACCGCCAGCTGATGCAGCTGTATGTGCTAGACAATCAGCGCCCCGCCGCCCTGGCCCAGTACGAACAGTGTTCAACCATCCTCGATGAGGAGTTGGGCGTTGAGCCTGATGAAGAAACAGTTGCGTTGTATGAAGCCATTCGTGATGACAAGGTGACAAGGCGACAAGGTGACAAGGTGACGCTCCAACAAACTGTCACCTTGTCACCCGGTCACCCGGTCACCTTGTCACAAAAGCACAATCTCCCTGCCGCCACCACGGCCTTCATCGGGCGCGAGGTGGAATTGGCACAAGTTGAAAGCTGGTTGAGCCAGCCAGACGGCCGTTTGCTTACCATCGTTGGGCCGGGGGGCATGGGCAAGACACGGTTGGCTCAGGAGGCCGCGCGGACGCAGCTAGGCACCTTTGCCGATGGCGTCTGGTACGTATCTTTGGTGCCCCAGACAGATTTGAATGAGGTGGTAACGGCCGTTGCCGAAGCCATCCAATTGGCCCTGACCGGCAAGGAGAATTTGCCCACTCAGCTGCTTAACCATCTCAAACCGCTGGAAATGCTGCTGGTGCTGGACAATCTGGAACATCTGCTCACTGGTGAGCTACGGGATTTTCTGAGCCAGCTCACCCAACAAGCGCCCGAACTGCGCCTCATCACCACCAGCCGCGAGCGATTGCGCCTGCAAGCCGAGCGCCTGCTGGAATTGGGCGGATTGTCGTTCCCCGTGGGCGGTAATCGGTTATCCGTAATCGGGGATCCATCCACCGCTCACCGCTCACCGCTTACCAATAACCGTTCCCCGTTCACCGACTACCCCGCCATTCAGCTCTTCGCCAACCTGGCACAGCGCGTGCAGGCAGATTTTGATCTGGCGCGGCAGGAAACGGCCGTTGTTCAATTATGTCAACTTGTCGGTGGCCTGCCCCTGGCGCTGGAACTGGCCGCCACCTGGACCCGCGTGCTCACGGTGGCTGAAATTGTGGCTGAAATTCAGCGTGGTCTGGATGCCCTGACGGCTACGCTGCACGACCTACCGGAGAGGCATCGCAGCCTACGCGCCGTCATCGAATCGTCCTGGCGGTTGCTGCCTGTGGCGGAACAAACATTGTTTCGCAAGCTGGCCGTTTTTCGCGGCGGCTTTACCCGAACGGCCGCACAGCAGGTCGCCGGGGCTACGCTGCCCCAACTCATGTCCCTGGCCGATCGTTCGTTCCTGCGCCTGGATGCTGACCAACGTTTCCGGCGTCATCCGTTGTTGCTGCAATTTGCCCAGGAGCAACTATCAGCCCATTTTGCGGAAAAAGACCAAGCCGAAGCTGAACACGCCCATTTTTTTGCGGGGCTGGTGCAGGCGCAAGAAGCGGCGTTAAAAGGTTCAGAGACGCGCGAGGCGTTAGAGTTGCTAGAAGCCGATCTGGAAAATATTCGTGCTGCCTGGCAGTGGGGGCTGGCCAGGGTAGATACGGCCGTTCTCGATCCGCTCATTACGGGAATTGGCCGCTTTTACGCCAGCCGGGGACGGCCGTTGGAAGGTGCATTGCTGTTTGAGGCGGGCTTGCAGTCGCTGGCCCAGTCAGCCGACAAGTTGGACGCCACACCGCTCATTGCCAAAATGCAGGTGGAATTGGGCTATTTTTGGGACCAGAACGGCCGTTTACCCGAAGCAGACGCACTCTTAAAACGGGCTGATGAGACATTAGCGCAGTACGAACTGCACCAAATCCGCGTCAACTGTTTGCGCATCCTGGGGGTGGTTTCATCGCACAAAGGCAGTTGGGACGATGCGCTGGCTTACCTGACGGCCGCGCGCGAACTGTGCGCCGCGCATGGCGAACCGGACCAGCTGCTGCCCATCCTGAACGAACTCGGCAACGTGGCCGTCTCCCAGGCCAAATTTGCCGAAGCGCGGGCCTATTTTGAAGAGGCGGTGGCCCTGGCGGAACAGCTGGGCAACACGCTGCGCCTGGCCATCTTGCGCGGCAACATGGGCATCATCGCCAACCGCCAAAAAGATTTTGCCGAAGCGATCCGGCAGTGGCGGCTGGCGCAGCAAGGCTTTGCCGCCCACAATCACGAGCTTGGCCTGGCCAACGTCACCTTCAACATCGCTATGGCCCTGCACGGCCTGGAACGGCATGAGGAGGCGCTGGCCGACATCCAAAAGGCGTACGCGCTGCTGGAAAAATTGGGCCAGCAGCAGGGCATGGCGGGCGGATTGGGGGTGATGGGCATGATTTACCACAAAATGGGCAAACGACGTGCCGCCCGCCGCCACCTGAACGGCAGCTTGCGACTGGCCCACGCCACCAGTTCGGCCAACCTGGCCATTTCCAGCATCGCCGAACTGGCCTCCCTAGCGATGAGTGGCGGCGATTTGCCCCACGCGGCGTACCTGCTCTTTTTCATCCTGGGGCATCCAGCCACCAGCGGCACCACTCGCCAAAACACCGAAAAATTGTTGGACGAACTGCGTGCCGAACTGCCGCCTGAGGTGATGATGGAGATGGAAACGGCCGTTACCAAACTCACCCTCGACGACATCGTTGCCCAACTAACCGGAGAAAATTGATGGCAGGTTATTCTGGGACACCGCTTGTTAAAAAATTGGGCATCAAAACAAACTCTCGTTTGTTTGCCAAAATCCGCCGGAAAATTATGCAAACTTGATTGCGCCCCTGCCAGAAAACGTCAAAATCTTGCGCCGCCTCACACGCGATCTGGATATGATTCACCTGTTTGTCACAAGTCGGGCAGACTTGGCGGCCAATGTGCCAATTTACATGAACTACATCAAGCAAGACGGCATGATTTGGGTTTCCTGGCCTAAAAAAGCGTCCAAAGTGCCCACAGATGTGACTGAAGACGTGATTCGCGAAGTTGCTTTGCCGCTGGGTCTGGTGGATGTCAAAGTGTGTGCCGTCGATGCCACTTGGTCTGGCCTGAAACTAGTTATCCGCAAAGAAAATCGGCACTAGATTGATGATGGATATTGCTTTCAATAAACCACTTGATTTTCAAACACTAGGCGCTTTTTTGCAGGCTGAACTCTCTGATAGGGACATCTTTCTACTCGATTAGGATGATGCTAGCTGGGAAGATGTGCCGCCGGGCAAAGCGATTTTTCAGTACCATGTTAATCAAACCCAGCCTGGTCCGTTCAAATGTGGCCTGTCTGTTTTTACGGATCATGATGAGCCATTGCTTTTTATTGAGCATTTGGCCCGAATGCTTTCCGACCAGTTCCAATGTGCTGCATTGTGTGATGCAGCACGCGTCGTGCTGAAAGAAAACAAAACGTATTATTCCTTGCTCTTTGAAAATGGTCTGGTTTATCTGGAAGATGACTTCGATTTTGAGGCACAGGGCGAGGTGACCAAGATTGTGAGCCTCAATTATGATTCGCTTGCCAGCAACCCAGAAACTAAAAAGTAATTTGTCTGGTGAAGTTTAAAGATGTTTTGGCGAAACATAGGTGGGCATGCTATCCTACTCCTCACTAGGAATAAACACGTGTCATGACTCATTTGTCACTTGCAAATTACACAAACGAACAAAAACTTTTTGGTGACCTGATCCAGAGCGATAGCGAGCCAAATATTTTGCTCTTTCAAGGTGAAAGCGGCAGCGGCAAATCTCATCTGATTGAGCATTGTTTGCGTACTGCTTCAGATACCCCCTCTGTTTTAATGAAATTGCAAAGCGGTGGCTCGATTGCCACCTTGTTTACCACAATGGGCAGCAAGCAAGGCTGGCACCAACTGCCACACTTTACCCAAACGGTGGCCGCTTTGGTTGAAGAGCCAGACAAAACCGACGATCCTGTTTGGCGCATGGGGATGCGCCGCCATGTGGAGCAGATTGGCAAAATTAGTGACCGTGAAAGCCAGCTTAGCCGCTACCAACTGCTAACCGATGCCTGGTTTGCTGACGCTCAGCAGTTTGAGGCACCGTTCTTGCTGGCGCTGGATGTGTATGAAAAAGCCTCAACGTTGTTTGATGAATGGTTTAGCCGGGAATTTTTAGCTGGCGTGGCTGCTGTGCCCAATATGCGGGTGTTGGTAGGCGGGCAAAAAGTGCCGCAGTTGCGTGATACTTGGAGCTTTTGTGCCAGCCTAAAAGAATTAGCCGGGGTACATGAAGCGGAAGCATGGATGGCCTGGGCTATGAATGAAGGCTATCAGCCGCCATCGCTTGAGGCAATGGTATGGATTGTTCGAGCATTGAAAGGGAATCCCAGTCAGATCATACAGATGATCATAGGCGAATTTCCCAGGAAAAATGGTCCTGTTGGCCCGAAAGAATCTGTTTATGAACAGCGAAAGCGTGTGCGTGAAAACATTTGTGCCGGATTCTCTATTTCCGAGTTAAAAAACATCTGTTCGGATATGGAGATAAATTACGAAAATTTGCCCGATCATGATCATAAAGAAGGATTTGTGCGGGAACTCATTGGCTATACTGAACGAGTTAATCGTTACCATGAGTTAATTCAAGTGCTGCAAGTGGAAAGGCCGCATTTAGAGTGGTAGGCCAATGAATCCAGAACTCCTTGAGCGGCTGAGTCAGGCCAGCAGTGCGTCTGAGCGTGAGGTCATTATTTTTGAAATGAGCCTTGCTGCATTGTCGGCTGAGCTGCAAGCGGCCGTGCAGGCTGCGGCCGTGCCCCATTGGTTTGACGTCCTGTTTTTGGATGCGCTGCTGGCAGCTGAAAGTGATGAACTCTACGACCAACTGCTGAGGCTGAGTTTTGTGGAGCAGGTGCCGGGTAAAGGGTACGCGGTACATGAACGGACCCGAAAACTGTTGCTACAGCAGCTTTGGCACAATGAACCAGATTATTTCCGTGAGCTGAGTCGGCGGGCGGCAAATTCCTGCGCTGGGCGAGAGAGCCAGTTGGCGTTGAGTGATTGGCAAGCGGAAATGGTTTATCATCAGCTTGTTAGCGATCCGGAAGCGGGGATTGATGGCTTGCGGCAGCTGGCGACCCAGTGGGCCAATTACCAATTCCACACCTACGATGAAATTGAATATACGTTGCGACTGGCCCAAGAACAGCTTGAAGCTGGGCGACTGGAAAATGTTGCAACGGATTGGGTGTGGCTGTGGCAGGCGAAGCTGGCCTTGCTGCTGGAGCAGCCTGACCAAGCCGCCGAACCGCTAAACCAAATAACAACTTCTGGCGAAGATGATTTGCGGTTGGCAGCAGAGGTGGCCGAAACGCAAGGAGATTTACTGGCGTTGACAGATGCAGATGGCTTGGCGGACGCGTGGGCGCGTGCGTTTACCCTTTACAGTCAACTGCCGGAGCAAAGTGGACGGCTAGATGCTTACCTAGTAGCCGAAAAAATGCGTCAGCATGGGTTGCCAGACCCAGAAGCGACGGTAGAAACCTCACCAACTGCCCCGGCGCCACTGACGCGCAAAGAACGGCAACTAATTGAGAATATTGAAGCGGCCTGGATTGACGGCGTGCTGAAACCTGCTTTGGCCCAGGAGATTGATTTGCGGCTGGCGCGAGACAGCAGCCAGGCCGCAAATTTAGTTTTGCATAGGCCGCAAGGGTTGGACCGACCCGTGGTGCAAGGGCAGCGATTAAGCCGCCTGTTTGCCGCTACCGGACACTCATTGCTAATTTTGGGTGCACCGGGCAGCGGCAAGACCATTACGCTGCTGCAATTGTTGGCGGAACTGTTGGGCCAGGCGCGGGCTGACGGCAATGTGCCTATCCCACTGCTGTTTAACCTGTCCTCGTTTGCTGCCTACAGCCAGGAAAAAGGGACCGATTTGCTGGGTTGGCTGGCAGAGCAGGCAAACACCCAGTACCGGCTAAAGCGGCAAACTGCCCGCGAGCAGCTACTGGCTGGACGCTTTACGCTGCTGCTGGATGGATTGGATGAGGTGAGCAATGAAGATGCACAGCGAGAACAGTGCGTAACGGCTATTAACAGTTTTATGGTGCAAACGCCTTGCGGGCTAGTAGTATGTAGCCGAATTGGGGATTACCAGTTGCTGCAAAACCGGCTGGCAGGAGTACAGGCGTTGGTGTTGCAGCCATTGAGCAACCGCCAAATTGAATCATTTTTGCCAAAGGCGGCCCCTGAGGAAGCTGCTGCTATGTTGGGCAGGCTGCAAGAAGATTGGCAACTGCGAGAGGCACTGCGCTCCCCTTTGCTGCTGAGCCTGTACCCCCAGTCATTTGATCAGTCAGAAACACAAGAATGGACAGCAAACGATAGTGTAGAAACGCGCCGCCAGGAGTTGTTTGCTGCATATGTTGAAATGGTTTTGGGTAGCCAGACACTCCCCAAAAAAGCAAAGTCTTTAGAAAAAAGTAAACGGTGGCTTACCTTTTTATCCAATCGGCTACAGCAGTTAAGTAGCACACTTTTTTATGTAGAAGATTTACAGTCAACTTGGTTGCCGTCTCGGTTAATTGGCCGTTACCGGGGGTTGTATGGTTTATTGCTTGGGCTGATTCTTGGATTGATTCTTGGGATTGTTGGGGAGCTAATTCTTGGGCTTTTGACACATTCTATACAAGCAGTGCTAAGTCTATGGTTTCTCCCCACACTGCTTTTTAGCTTTATGAGTGGATTTTCAGTAGCTTTCGCTACTTGGCTGACAACTAATATACGTTACTCTTGGCAACGGATTGGATTTGGAGGTTTATTGGCAGGATTGGCTTTTTTTACTTAGGTTGTGTTGACATTTGAGAAAGATTGTAAAATTGCCTCATGTCAACTGTACGATTAAATGATTTTCAATGGACAAAAATCCGGTCATTCTTGAAAGCAGACCGGAATGCTTATATCGGTAATGAAGCAGATTGCCGTCGCTTCGTCGAAGGCGTACTCTGGATGAGCCGTAGTGGTTCCCAATGGCGGCTCTTACCAAGCGAATATGGGAAGTGGAACAGCGTTTACAAACGCTTTGCCCGTTGGTGTGACCAAGGTGTCTGGGAACGGATGTTGACCCATTTTGCCGACGACCCCGACATGGAAAACGGGCTAATTGACAGCACCGTTGTGCGGGCACATCCCTGCGCCGCTGGGGCACAAAAAAAGGGGTGGCCAGGAAGCGCAAGCGCTGGGCCGTAGTCGTGGTGGGTTCACCACCAAGATTCATGTCACAGTCGATGGATTGGGCAACCCGGTAAGGCTGCACCTGACGGCTGGACAGGAATCGGACATTGGTCAAGCAGTGTTTCTCGTGGAAGGATTGCCCTTCGACCGAATCATTGCTGACCGGGGCTATGCGGCTCAGGATTTCTACGACTGGGTTGTTGCGCAGGAAATGGAACCCGTTATTCCACCGCACCAGCGAGCCAAAGGCGAAAAGGCTGATCGACCTTACGATAAGTGGCTTTATCGTGAGCGTCATTTGGTGGAGTGTTTTATCAACAAGATCAAACATTATCGCCGTGTCTTTTCTCGTTTTGACAAGCTGGCAAGCCGCTATCTCGGCTTTCTGCATTTTGTAAGTTCGTTAATTTGGCTGCGTTGAAATGTCAACACGCCCTAGTTTCATACTTATTGCTACTCCAATTTTACCGAGTAATGGTTGGGGGAACGGCCCGGTTGGAAGAGTAATTATCATGTTACTTTTAGTGCTAATTGGCGTGTTTAGTCTTGGGTCGAAGTTCGGGCTATTTTTTGCGCCTGTTATTGGGTTGGGAATTATTGTGAGTGCAGGTATTGCTAGTTTTGAATCTAATATCCAATTGCGCGAACAGTTAAGGCCTCTTTTACCCTCAAGACAAAGAATTATTCATTATCTGATAAAAGGGGTGGGTTACGGTCTGATTACTGGATCGATTCTTGGCTTTATTGGTTCATTGATTTTTGAAGTGATGTTTATACTTATTGGTGTTACAAGTGAGGGGCTGTTTGGAAGATTAAGTAGTGTAATAAATATTGGGTTGATTATTGGAGTAAGTGGTGGGTTAATTGGAGTAATGCTTGCATTTCTTAATTACCCTATAGTTGACGAACGGCCAATACCTGGAAGAGGTGTAGTAGCTTCTTTAAGAAATGCTTTTATGATGACTTTTTTTGTAGCGTTATTCTTCGGAGCACCAACATGGTTTATTATTGCTGATGAGCTTGTAACAGGCATTGTTTATCTCTCCTTTATTCTAGTTAATGCCTTACCACTTGCTTTCACCTGGTTTGGCGGGCTTGCTTGGTGCCAGCATTGGGCGCTGCGCTTCATGTTGGCGCGGCGGGGCTGGTTGCCATGGCGGCTGGCACCCTGGCTGGAGGAAATGGTGGCTCGAGGGCTGCTGCGTCGGGTTGGGGGCGGCTACATTTTCATTCACCGCTCCCTGCTAGAATATTTTGCTTCACTGGAGGGCAGTTAGCTCACTTCACGTTTCACCTTTCAACTGTCTTTCCCGCGAATGCTGCTCTGTTGAAAAGATGGAAAGAACGGCGATAATGATGATATGGCTAAGAAAAATCGGCGTGAAAGCCAGTTTGTGACCTTTGCTCGCATGGCGCACAAACTGGCACAAAAAGAATTTACTCCTTATTCGCATCCTAAAAGCCCGCGCAAGTATACGCAGCCGCAGTTGGTTGCTTGCATTTTGTTGATGCATCGGCTGAGATTGAGTTATCGGGATATGGAAGAGTGGCTGCTGGCTAGTGATGCGGTGGTCAAGGAACTGGGACTCAAGGATGTGCCCACGTACTCGGCACTGGCGCGGGCAGCGGCTCGATTGTTGACGCTGGCCCAGATCGATCGCATGAATGTCAGCTTGTTGACAGAGTTGGGCATTGAGGAGGAAGCAGTCGCGATTGACGCGACTGGGTTTCAGCTGACTCAAGCCAGTGATTACTATATCAACCGACGCGGCTGGAAGATCACCCAATATTGGAAAGGATTCTATGGGGTTGGTCTGAACACCCTGTTCATTTTGGGACGGAGTCAATCGTATGGGCCGGGGCATGATGGTAGTAAATTGGAAACGATGCGGCGTGCGGTACGGCCGTTTATGCGGTCTGGTCAATGGATTTTGTTGGCTGATGGTGGCTTTGATGTGAAGTCGGTACGACCTGATGACCTCATACCGCCCCGTCGCACGGGTCCGAAGCGGTCGATTGCCTCGCCTTTGCGCAAAGCACGCGCTGACTTGGTTGCCGCAGCCCGACTTGATGGACTCTTTGGGCAGCGCTGGAAGGTCGAAAGCGTTATCTCGGTCATCAAACGCAAGTTTGGTGACGCCATTCGGGCGCGCAAATACTATCTGCAGCGGCGTGAGCCAGCAATTAAGATGTTGGTTTACAATCTGCATCATTAATTTTGTTTTGAACCAGTTAATCCCGTAAGCATCTTTTGCTTTGTTCTAGATGTTTTCAACAGAGCAGCGAATGCGGGAATCCATTCAAATACACAAGCTGGATACCCGCCTATGCAGGTATGACAATGCCGAAAATATTTTGCTTTTTAGTCGGCTAACGCACCAACCAGCCGGTAAATTTGTTCGGGGGTTTGGCGGCCTTTGACTTTCATCGGCTCCAGTGGCTCGGCTGAGACCCAATCTTTTATCTGCTCGTAGGTGGCACTGCTGATCAGGATTTCGTCTGCTTGGGCGTTTTCCTGGATGCGCTTGGAGAGGTTCACGGCATCGCCGATGGCCGAGTAATCCTTGCGCAGGCTGCTGCCCACGTTCCCTGCTACCGCTTCACCTGTGTGAATGCCAATGCCAAAATGCAGCCGCCGATCTTCAGACACTTCGGACAGATAGCGCTGCATGTTTTTGCGGATCATCAGCGCGGTGCGGATGGCACGTTCGGCGTGGTTTTCTTGTGGGTTGAGCGGCGTGTTGTAGAGGGCCATGACGGCGTCGCCCATAAATTTGTCGGTTAAGCCCTGGTATTCGTTGATGGCGTAGACAAATTCGGTGAAGTAGCCGTTCATGATCTGGATCAGATTTTCCGGGTCCAGGTGCTCGCTGAAGGTGCTGTAGCCGCGCACGTCGGCAAAGAGGACGCTCATGATGCTGCGCTGCGGCCGTTGCGCAGCGTCGAGGTCGCGGATTTGATCGACAAGGGCAGGTGGCAAGTAGCGGCGCACGCTTTCCAGGCGCTTCTTTTCGGTGACGTCGTCTAGCACCATGGCCACGCCCAGCATGTCCTGATCGTAGTCGCGTAGCGGGGTGAGGGTGAGGTTGAGCGAAGTCATGCCGGGGCGTTTGGTGACCACGACGTCTACTTCTGTGTTGTGGGCACCGCCGTTGCTCCAGACGTCTTGAATGAGTGGTTCTACCGGCAGGCCAAGGGTTTCCATGGCGGCTTTGTAGGTTTGGCGCATAACGGCCGTTTCCGGCAGTCCCAAAATACGCTCAGCGGCCCGATTGTACAGGGCAATACGTTCCTCTTCGTCAATGGTAATCACCCCGCTGGCGATGGAGGCAAACACGTTGTCCATCAGGTCGCGCATTTCGGTGATTTCAATCAGGTTGGCCTGAATCTGGCGGAAAAGGCGAGCATTGTCGATGGCGACGGCTGCCTGGTTGGCAAAAGAAGCCAGCAAATCGCGGTCGGTGTTGCCAAAAACGCCTGCGGCTATGCGGTTATCGGCGTAAATGACGCCCGTGATCTCATCTTTGATTTTGAGCGGGACGCATAAGATGGAGCGCAAGTTGTAGCTGATGATGCTTTCCTGGGCGGCAAAGCGGCTGTCGGATTGGGCGTTCATCGTCACGACTGGTTCGCCCGTTTCGGCCACGGTGCGCACAATGCTGCGGCTAATTTCAAAGGCAGACGATTTTTCAATCGTTTCTCGATCCACGTTGCGATAAAGCTGCACTTCTTGCTCGCCAGTTTCTTCATCTTTTAGCAGCAAGATGGCCCGTTCTGCTTTGGTGAGATCGATAATGGAGTCCATTACAAAGCCCAACACTTCGTTTAGATTGAGTGAGGAGTTGATGACTTTGCTAATCTCTTGCAGCGCCTGGAGCTGTTCTTGCTCTTTCTGCTGCTCTTTGAAGCGGCGCTCTAAATCTTCCAAATTGCGTCGCACATGCACCAGCAGGCGGGCTAACTCATCACTGGATTGAGCGGCCGCACGTTGAGCAATCTCAGCACGGGTGGTAATGAGGGTTTGGTGTTGTTGGTTTACAGTGCTGCCAAGATTATCAATGAGGTTACGAAGCTGCTCAATATTGGTCTGAATTTGGGTAATTGAAGGTAAATCGTTCAATGTTACATCCTCAGGCTGTTGATTGACTAACGTTAGGCGGTTATGACAGACTGCAACCCCTTCGGTAAATTGCAAGGAGAGGTATTCTTGTCAAACAGTATAGCAGGTTTTATTACAATCTAACTGACTTTCTTTCTTCATTGTGTACGGAGGTCGCAAATTTTTCGTAAATGATGGGTGAACGGCCGTTTGGTAATTGTTTCGTAATCCTTTGGTAAGCTCTCTGCGCTACAGTCTGTTTGTTAACTTTTGCTGTGTAAAAAGAGGTGATGGCGTGAAAAATAAATTGATTTGGGGAACGGCCGTTTTTCTCAGCCTTGTTCTTGTGTTGGCTGCCTGTACCGCAGCGGCTAGCGAACCAGAGCAGCTTGAGGCGGCCACGACGGCAGCGCCTACCCCCGAGGAGATTGTGGTGGATTTACCAGACATGGGCGAAGCGCCCGAATTTCGCAATGATGTGTGGCTCAACAGTGAGGCGCCTGTGAAGCTGGCAGACCAGCGGGGCAAGGTGGTGCTGTTAGAGTTCTGGACCTTTGGCTGAATTAACTGTCAACGGACGATTCCTTGGGTCAAGGAATGGCAAGAAAAGTACGAAGGTGACGACTTCACCGTCATCAGCATTCATTATCCTGAATTTTCTTTTGAGCGCGAGATTGACAACGTGCAGGACGCGCTAGAAAGATACGAGATTACCTACCCGGTGGCCATCGACAATGATCGGCTAACCTGGCGCGCCTACAACCAGCGTTATTGGCCGACGACGTATCTCATTGACAAGTACGGCCGTATTCGTTACCAGCACATCGGCGAATTTACCCGTGGCTCCGATTTGCAAGCCGTGGTGGCGATTGAGACGCTTATGGCAGAGCCGGACCCTGTTGAGTAATTGGTCATTGGGTAATTGAGTAATTGGGCAGCAGTTGCCAATTACTCAATTACTCATTACCCAATTACACCCCCCTGCGGTATAACATTCCGCATGAACCTATTCCGCTCCAAAGCGACCCCAGACAAAGATGGTTACTTCACCACGGTTGCCGCCGACACGGTACAGGCCGATCAAATGACGGCCGTTACCATCAACCATCACAAAATTATCCTCTCTTTCTGGGACGGCACCCTGTACGCTTTTTCAGCTGAATGCCCCCACGCCTCGGCTGATTTTAGTAAGGGGTGGATTAGCCGCTACAAAGTTACCTGTCCCGATCATCAATATTGTTGGGACGTGCGCAACGGCCGTATCCTCTGGCCCGAAGACGAAACATACCGCCTCAAAAAGTATCCCGTCAAAGTGGAAGATGGCATGGTGAAGGTGAAAATTGGATAAGGTCAACTTGCCACAGAGGGCACAGAGGAAAAAGAGATTGGAGAGGAGCCTCGTGGGGTTGTGGGTTCTTTTTGGGATTGTTTTGCTGTTGTTGGTGTGGGAATTGGGACAAACGGCCGTTTCTGTACGTGGTAAAAGTGCCCCATTACCCTTGGAAACCGCCATCACCAGCGAGCAGCAGGACGCACAGGCCCTGGCTTTGGCCGACGCGCGCGTGCAGGAATTGACCGACGGTCAGCGCAGCGAAGTGTTTGGCATACGCCGGATGGGGCAGCAAATCACCGCAGCGAGTGCCGCTTGCGCCACGGCCGTTTGCTACCAGGTGGAAATCTACAGTTTTGATGAGAACTTTACGGTAACGGCCGTTGTCGATACCGATGCGGGCGTGGTGCGCGACGTGCTGCACCAGCCCAACATGCAGCCCGGCATCAATCAGCGTCTGGCTAACCGTGCCCTCCAACTCGCCCTCAACGACCCCGAAGTGATTGACACGCTGGGCTTTCGGCCGGAACAAGCTGACATGGCGCCCGTGGCCGCTGGACTGCGCGGCTCCACTTGTGATCAGGGGCATTTATGCGCCGGGCCAACCTTCCGCGTGGGCAATCGCATCCTCTGGACCATTGTCGATCTCACCACGGAAACCGTTACCGCCCTGCGCTGGACCACCGTTTCTGACGATGGTGATTTTGTGCCGTACGAACCAGAAGGCGGCTTTTGCCCCACGCCGGGCACGGCCAATCGAGACGGCTGGGCGTTGAGCTACGAAACAACCGGCACCGATGGCCTGCGCGTCTACGATGTGACCTACCAGGGGCGCAGCGTACTCACCAGCGCCAGCTTGCCGGAATGGCACGTAGATTACAACGGCGAATACACTTACCCTGGCTTTTTTGATGTGACCGGCTGCGGCGGCAGCGGCGGCGGTTTCCCCATCCCGCCGTTTGGCGAAACGGAAGTGCGCGATCTGCTCGACGGCAGCACGGTGGTTGGGTTTGAGGTGGTGCAAGATTTCCGCATGTCGGCCTGGGGCGCGGCCTGTAATTACCGCTATGGGCAGCATTACCAATTTTTTACAGACGGCCGTTTCCGGGTGGTGGTTGGCGCGTACGGCCGTGGCTGTGGCGATGATCCCGCTTTGCAGCAGCCCGTGTACCGCCCAGTAGTGCGCATAGACATTGCAGTGGATGGGGATGCCAACGACAGCTTTGCCGTCTGGGAAGGGCAGCAGTGGACCGTGCAAACAACTGAGACCTACCGCACACCGTATGCGGCAGAAGGCTACGGCCCGCATCAGCTCAACGCTGCCAACGTTGGCTGGTGGGTGATGGATGCCGCCGGAGCTGGATATTACATCGAGCCAGGGCTGGGCCAGTTTGGCGATGGTGGTCTGGGGGATGAGCCTTTTATTTACATAACGTTGCACAAGCCGGAAGAAGGGGATACCGATCTGCCCATTTTTTCACCGCCAGGGCCAAGTTACTGCTGTAACGATGACCATTTGCAGGGGCCAGATATTTTTGTGAACGATGAGCCAATCGCCAATGCCAATTTGGTGCTGTGGTACGTGCCGCAATCCACTACAGATCGCGTGCCTGCCGCCGAGGATGGTGATGGGCTGTACTGTTGGACGGTCTCTGGTGAACCGACTCCCGAAACCTACCCTTGTTTTGCCGGACCAATGTTTACACCATTTGGCTTTAACGGCGGCAGCGCCACGGCCAATTTTGACGTTAGCCCGACCGTGGTGAACTTCCCCGAAACGGCCGTTTTCAGCAGCACCACCGTCATCACAGACAACATTCCCGTCAACCTCAACTGGGATTTTGGCAATGGGCAAACGGCCGTTAACAACAGCAGTTCATTTGGTGTGGATTACCTGACGCAAGGTGTCTTTACGCCGACGGTAACCGTCGATGCCTTTGCTTGGGGTCAGCAAACCATCCTGGGGCCAGCCATTACTGTAAATGTCGAAAATACCTTTTTGCCGCTGGTGGAACGGCCGTAATTTCCACAAATTCTCAAATGTTCCTCGCAACTTCTTAACATCTTCCCCTTAATCTGCTCCTTGTTCGACCCAATAATTTGTAACGTAACAAGGAGACACAGATGAACACGAATCGTACAAAAGTTTATGGAATTGCTGCAATTTTAGGGGCGCTGCTGGCTATTTTGGGCCTTGCGCAAAAGGCGAACGCGGCTGGGCCAGCGTTGCCCACCTTGCCGGTGCAGGCGGGTGCACGCTGTGAAATTGAATGGACCACGCCGCTGGATACGGCCGTTGCCACCGCCTATGAGATGTCCATTGCAGAACTGACGGCAGGTTTGCAAAATGGCGCCACGCTGGCCGAACTGGCAGACAATCCCGTAGAGCTTTTGCGCCTGAAAGCCGCCCTTTTGCAAATCGCTCAGGAGAAGGTGGATACGGCCGTTTCCAACGAAACCATCACCCCAGAACAGGCTGACAAGCTAATGCAGCTCGCCCCGCTGGCCATAGATCGGCTGGTGGAAAATGGTGGTGGGCCGTATTGGGGGCAAGGTCTGGCTGGTGGACGCTTTTGGGGACATTGGCGCGATACGGCCGCTTCTAGCCTGGATTTGTCTGTGGCAGACCTGGCTGGTGAGCTGGCCAATGGCAGTTCATTGGGCGAAGTTGCCGAGGCAGAAGGCGCGGATGTGTCCGTTTTGGTGGATGCCCTGCTGGTGAAGGCAACCACTGCCCTCGATCAGGCTGTGAGCAATGGATTGGTCACGCCCGAACAAGCGGCGCGCCTCACCCAACGCCTGGAAACGGCCGTTACCAAACTCATCTACATCCCTGGCCCCTGCGCCACAAGCTAAAGCCAACCGAAGCCCAGCCGTAGAAAGATAAACCATCATTTTGCGGCTGGGGTTCGTAACTTATTG
Organism: Ardenticatenaceae bacterium; assembly: GCA_020634565.1. GTDB lineage: Bacteria > Chloroflexota > Anaerolineae > Promineifilales > Promineifilaceae > Leptofilum. The sequence goes on along the minus strand of JACKBN010000001.1, from coordinate 814,096 downwards.
CCTATTACGCTCAGCGCCTCAATGTTTTTGAATAGAGGCTGTTCAGATTATCAATTTCAACTTAAAGTGAGACCATTCATGAAATTCCAAAAAAGTTTGTTACCCAGCTTGTTTCTTTTAATCACCTTGCTGGTTTTGAGCGCCTGCTCGGCCACTGAGCCACCGCCCGCCACGCCCGACGTTGAGGCCACCGTAGCTGCCGCCATTGCCGCTACGGCCGAATTTGAAGCCCAAGTCGAAGCAGTTGTGGCTGCCGAGGTTGCCAGTTCTGTGGATACGGCCGTTGCCGCCGCCGTTGACACCGCCGTAGCTGACTCAATGGATCTGTATGCTGTCCAAACGGAAGCCGAGCTGGCCGCTATGATTGACGAAGCCGTGGCCGAAGCAGTCGCCGCGACGGAATCCTACGCCACGGCCACCACCACCGCCACGGCCGATGACCAGGTTTCCAGCGATGAGGTGCAAACCATCACCGTCACCGTGCAGGGCGCAGAAACGGCCGTTGCCGAAGCCGAAGCGCTCATTGAAACGTACTATGCGCTGTATAATGACCTGGCGCAGCAAACGGTGGCCGAATTGGCCGCCATCGAGTCAGAATTGGCGGCAATTGCCAGCGGTATTGAAGAAATGAACGCGACCCTGGTGGCGATTAACGAGACGATGAATGCGGGGCTGGCCCTGGCCGAAGATACGATTGCTCAACTGGAAGCCGCAGCGAATACGGCCGTTGTTGCCGCCCAATCCGCCCAGGTGCAGGCGCAGGCGTGGCTGCAAACCGTACAGGCGGAATCTGCCGCCCGCATTGCCGCTGCGCAGCAGGTGCAGGCCAATGCCGTGGCTGCCAATCCACAAGAGCTGGTCAATCAGGCCATGACCTACCTGCAAACGGTGAGTGAGGTGACGGCAGACAATGTGTTGTCGCAGGCGGAACTGGCGCAGGTGGCCCAAATTAGCGCCAACGTCGGCGCCAGCATCAATGCCGTTGGTGGCCCGCAAAGCCAGAATCTGACCGCTGCTTTTACGCAAATGACAACGCAGTTGGCGGCAGGCAACTTGCAGCAGGCGCAGCTTGATCTGGCTGGTTTGCAAAGCCAGGTGCTGGCGCAATTTAGCGGCGTAGACATTCCCGCTGGCGGTGTGTTAGGTAACTTCACCCCACCGGCTCGCCCGCAACGGCCGTAACCAGATTGGACCATTTTTGCATAAGTGATGCTGAAAAGTCGCATCCCAAAATGGTCCAATCTTTTTTCTGGAGAATGAGATGAGTCGAACAATTCTTGTCATTGAGGACGAACAAAAAATTGCCCAATGGGTGCGCACCTACTTTGAGCAGGCAGGTTTTACCGTGCGCCTGGTCGCCGATGGCCGCGCGGGGCTCAATCTTGTGCGCCAGGAGCCACCTGATCTGGTTATTTTGGACCTCAATTTGCCGGGCATGGACGGCTTGGATGTGTGTCGCGCCATTCGTCAGGATAAAACGCCTGCGGTTGCCAACACGCGCATCATCATGCTGACCGCCCGCGTGGAAGAATCGGACCGGCTCATTGGTTTGGAGCTGGGCGCTGATGATTACGTGGTGAAACCGTTTAGCCCCAAAGAATTGGTAGCCCGCGCCCGTGCTTTGTTTCGCCGTCTGGAGCGCGTTGAGCAACAAGCTATCACGGAGCTGCGGGATGGCGAATTGCTGGTGCTGGTAGAAGCGCATCAGGCCAGTTTGGCAGGCGAGCCGCTCGATTTGACACCCAATGAGTTTGCCGTGCTGGTGGCGCTGCTCCAGCATCGGGGGCAGGCGTTGCGCCGGGCGCAGCTCATTGAGCTGGCGCTGGGGCACAACTACGAAGGGCTGGAGCGCAGCGTCGATGTGTACATTCGCCAGCTCCGGCGCAAAATCGAAACCGATCCGGCCAATCCGCAGCGAATTGAGACGGTTTTTGGGGTGGGGTATCGTTATGCATAACCTTGGTTTTGGCGGATTGCGTGGCCGCCTGCTGCGCAGCTTTTTGCTGGTGATTCTGTTGAGCGTGGGCGTGCTCATTCTTGTCACCGAACTTGCCTCTTTTCGGCGAGTCAACGATGTAGGAGACGTGGCCAATCGCCAGATTGCGGCCCAATTGGCCGTCCTGCTGGCTGAGCATTACGAGCGGGTGGGCTCCTGGGCGGAAGTTGCTCCGCTGCTGCAGGAATTTACTCAGGCACCGGCCGCCTTATCTGCCGAGCCGTTGAATGCATTTGGCAGCAATAATTGGCGCGACCTGTTTACGGTAGGTCGTCTGGTGGTGAGCGATGTGCAGGGGCTTGTTGTGGCTGACAGCGCTGGTGAACTGCCTGCTGGCACGGCTCTTCCCGCTGAACTGGCGGTTCGCTCCGCGCCAATTGCCGGGGCGAATGGCATTGTGGGGCAGCTAAGCTTAAGCCTGAATCCGGCGGGGGAACTCGTGACTTCGCTGCGCACGCTGCTGCGCCGTATTTTGCTGGGCGGTGGCGCGTTCGCCGTTTCGCTGGCGGTGTTGTTGAGCATTTTTCTGAGCAATCGGGTGGCCGCACCAGTGCGGGAATTGAATACGGCCGCACAGCAGCTTGCTTCAGGGACGGCCGTTTCCCCAATTCCCATCCCCAGCCAGGACGAAATTGGTGAGCTGACGCACTCTTTTAACGAGATGGCGCAGACGTTGGCGGCGCAAAAACGGGTGCGCCAGCAAATGGTGGCCGATATTGCCCACGAGCTGCGCACGCCGCTCTCGATTATGCAGCTTAACGTTGAGGGGCTGGTGGATGGTTTGCAGACGAGTGAGCAGGCGGGTGAGGCGCTGCAGGGTGAAATTCGGGCCTTGTCGCGCCTGATAGATGATTTGCGGCTGCTTTCTACGGCCGATGCAGGCGGGTTGCCGTTGGAAATGGAGGCGGTGGCGGTACGGCCGTTTCTGCAAAACCTTGTGCAAACATGGCAAACGCAAGCAACAAAAATTCAGCTGCACATCGACTTGCCGGAAGAAGCGGCCGTTTTGGCCGATCAAATTCGTCTGGCGCAGGTGATGAACAATTTGATTAGCAACGGGCTGCGCTATGCGCCTGAAGGCGTGCCGCTGGAAGTCGGGGGGCGTTTGGCAGAGGGTGAGATTGTGCTGTCGGTGGCCAATGCGGGGGTGAGCATTCCGCCAGAGGCGCTGCCGCACCTGTTTGACCGTTTTTACCGGGTGGATGGTTCGCGCAGCCGCGAGAGTGGCGGCACCGGCTTGGGGTTGGCCATCGTGCAGCGCCTGGTTCGTTTGCAAAACGGCCGTGTTTGGGTGACCAGCCCGCCCGATGCGCACACCACCTTTTTTGTTGCGTTCCCGGTTATGGCATTGGAAACGGCCGTTTAAAGCGGCTATGTTTCCAATGCCATCGTTGCGATTAACCGGAGCAGGTTAAGCCCGTATTGTTGGCAATCAGGGGCAGGTAGGTGAATTGGTCGAGTCCTGGCCCTAATGGATTTGCTGGCCGAACCGTGATGGGTGTTTGAATCTGATAGATGGTGCCGCTGTAGCTGGCAACGTACAGCTCGCCATCACACCCTTCACCGAAGCTGCTGGGGTTGCTCACCCCAATGCCGCCTAGTGGCGTAATGTTCCAACCGCCGTCGTTTTGTGCCAGCCAGAAATTGCTGCTGATGTAGTCGGCGTAAATGTAGATACCGTTCAATGATGGAAAATCATTGCCTCGATACACGTACCCACCAGTGATTGCCTGACCTTCATTAATTTCGCCATTGGGTTCTGGATTGTTATGCGGATACTCAGTAAAAGGGAATTGATAGGTGGTGATGTTGCCGCAGTTGGTTGTATTGAATGTGTGGTTGCCTTCGTAACAGCGCCAGCCGTAATTTTCGCCGCCAGTGCTGCTGGCGGGCTGAAAGTTCACCTCTTCCCACAGATTTTGGCCTACATCGGCGATGTAATAATCAAACGTTTCCTGATCGAAGCTGACGCGCCACGGATTACGCAGACCCGAGGCCCAGATTTCATTGCAGATGTTGTCGCCACTGGCTGTGAATGGGTTGTCGTTGGGAATTGTGTAGGGAGGTGTGCCACTGCTGGTAATGCCGCAGTCGGGTGCTAACCCACTACCGCCATCTACGTTGATGCGCAATACTTTGCCAAGCAACTTGGTCATATCCTGGGCATTGCCGATGCCATCTGTATGGCCAGTACCGGTGTCACCACCACCGCCGCCATCGCCCAGAGCGATGTAGAGATAGCCATCTTGTGGGCCAAAGTTGAGGTCGCCCGCGTTGTGATTATCGTTGGGCTGCTCCAGACGCAGAATTTCCACAGCGCTGTTGGGGTCGGCTACATTAGGATCACTGCTGACAGTGTAGCGAGCGATGATAGTATCCCCATCTCCCAGTTTGGCCGTGTAGTTTACATAAAAATATGGCGTAGCCGGATAATTTGGGTGAAAAGCTAATCCTAACAAGCCTTGTTCTGAATTAAATGTGTCTACAAGGGTACTAATGTCCAGAAACGGGTCTGGCAGCATGTTGCCGTCGGGATCAATGATACGAATGAAACCGAGTTTCTCCACAATGAACAGGCGGTCATCCCCGGCATTGGCGATGTCTACGGGCAGGGTGAAGCCACTTTCTACTTCTGATACGACGAGGCTGACGCTGCCTTCTGGTGCGGCTGGTTCCGTGGTGGGTTGGGCGGAAACGGCCGTATTCCCCAGCCAGCCCGTTACCAATACAAACAATCCTGCGAGCAAACTCCAACGCTTCTTCATGCCATTACTCCTCAGGTAGACTAGTTGATGTGACTTAATCTACCAAGCTTCAATTACAAGTTCCAGCACTGACAGGTGGTACCGGTTTCGTCACCAAAGGCAAATAAGTGAACGCATTGGCTGTGCCTAAAATGACAGCTGCGGGCACATCGCTTTTGGCCGCGGCAAAACATTGAAAATGGAAGTTGAGACCGTAAGCACCTGTGGCTTGATGGTACTGGGCCCACTCGTGGCTGGTGACACCAGCCAAGTTGGGGACATATTCATGGGCAATGCCCAGGTTGTTAAGCTGTACGGTTAAATCATCAATGCCGCCGCCCTGGCCTGCGGCCCCGTCGCCCACACCATCGACCATGCGAATTTCCAGACCGCTGCTGCGAATGGCCGCCGCGTTGTTGGCGGTAATCGTGGAAATGCGATATTCAGGTTCCATATCGCCAAACCGAGGGTGGTCGGTCCCAGCCGAAGCCGGCACTGATTCAAAGGCGGCTCCCGCGTAAGCGATGGTGGAGCAAAACTGCTCAGGGTAAGAGAAGGCCAGCTTGATAGCCCCGCGTGCACCCATGGAAAAGCCTTCAATCGCACGGCCGTTTCGATTGGCGATCGTGCGGAAGTTGGCATCGATGAACGGTATGACATCTTCCATGATGACTGTTTCCGACAAGATGGGGAAAGTGGAGCTGGGGCCATTTTCTGTGCTGTCGTTCCAATCGTCGTAAAAGCTGCCCGCACCGCCATTGACAAGAACGATGATGGCGTCATCAGCCAGGCCGCTGTCGATGCGACCGGGCAGGCTGCCGCTGCTGCCGCTAAAGAAAGTATTGCTGTTAAAGCCATTGAGATAGTTGTACTCGTTGCCGTTGACCCCGTGCAGCAGATAAATGACAGGATATCGTTGACTGCCGCTGGCGTAGCTGGGTGGTGTGTACACATTAAACCCCACGACGTTATCGGGCGTTTTTAGATTGCTGCTTTCTAAGGTGCAATGTTCTAGATTGCCATTGCTATTGCTGGGTAGGGGCAGCTCACCCATGTTCCAATACCGACTAGGGTTGGTGGGAAAGCCACCTGCCTGCACCGACCACGTGCCAAACAAGGTGGCGGCAAACAAGCCAAGCATAACAAACAGGCCAAAAAAACGGTTTTTGGGTGATGAGGTCATGAAGGTACTCCTTGCTGTAATGGGGTGGATAACGGCCGTTTTTTACGGTTGTATGTGGAAAATCTCTCCCGTACGGGCCACGACGTACAGCTCCCCATTGACGTCTTCGCCAAAGCTGTTGATGCCAATGACACCCGGATTAACGACGTTGGATTGCCAGCTGCCATCTGGATTTTGGATGACGCCCCAGATGGTGCCAGTGCAAAAGTCTGCGGCAAAATAGTTGCCGTACAGGCTCAAGAACTGCTCGCCGCGGTAAATGTAGCCGCCGGTGATGGAGCAGCCCAGCGTGTGGTCATACTCAAAGATGGCAGGCACAAAGCTTTCCGGGTCGCAGTTGGCCCGATAACAATGATTGCTTTCCATGAAATTCCAGCCAAAGTTTTGACCAGCGGGGGTGCCTGCGGCCAACCAACTCACTTCTTCCCAGGTGTTTTGCCCCACATCGGCAATGAACATAGCGTCCGTAAGCCGGTCAAAGCTGAAGCGCCACGGGTTGCGCAGGCCATAGCCCCACACTTCGGGACGCGCATTGGCGTCGTTGATGAAGGGATTGTCTGCGGGGATGGTGTAGCTGCCATCGGCGCTGTCTACATCCAGCCGCAGGATGCTGCCCAGCAACGTGCCGGGATTTTGCCCGTTGTTTTGCGGATCGCCCTGGCTGCCGCCATCGCCCATGCCGATGTACAAATAGCCATCTGGCCCGAATGCGATCATGCCGCCGTTGTGGTTTTCAAAAGGCTGGGGAATTGTTAGCAGGATTTGGCCGCTGGAGGGATCAGCCACGTTGGGATCGTCAGTGACGCGATACCGGGCGATGTTGGTACGGCCGTTCAAATCCGTGTAGTCCACAAAAAAGTAGCCATTTTCCTGGTAGTTGGGATGAAAAGCGAGGCCCAGCAAGCCCTGTTCATTGCTGTTGTAACCGACCGGCTCCGTCAGGTCGATGAACGGGGTAGGCAGCAGCGCGCCATCCTGAAAAATCTTGATGAGGCCATCTTGCTCCACAATGAAAAGCCGATCGTCAAAAGCATGCGTGACGTACAGCGGTTGGGTCAGGCCGCTCACCACTGGCTCCAGGCGAATGCTGCTAACCAGATTTTCAGGAATGGGCGTGACGGTTGGGGTGGGCGAGGGCGGCAGTTCGGTGGGTGGTGCCTCAGTGGCGGTTGGTTGGGCTGTGTTGCTGGCCGTCTCATCGGTGATGACGGGTGGCGGTGGCGGGGTGTTGGTGGCGGCTACGGCCGTATTGATAACCGGGTTGCCCAGTGTGGGTTCGGGCGGAACGGCCGTGGCTTCTGGTTCACTGGCCTGGCAGGCGGCCAAAAATAGCAAGGTGAAACTGACTAACAGAATAAAGAATTTACGCATAGATATCTCATAACAAAACCCCTCGCAAGGAAGAATGCAGGTGTGAGGCGAAGGGTTGAAGGTTCAATAAAATCGGCCGTAAGTATAACACAGGACTTCTGCCGCCCGGTGACGCTACTTAGAAACTCATAATCCAAACAAAAAGACCCACGACAATGTCGCAGGTCTTCTTTAAGCAAAATAAGTGGCGCGGACGCTATTTTTCGGTTTGCCAGCGATGGCCGTATTGCTTTTGGTAATACTCTTTGAAAGCACCGGACTTGATTTTACGCCACCACCATTCGTTTTCGCGGTACCAAACGGCCGTTTTGGCTACAGCTTCGGCGGGCGTATGTTTGGGTTCCCAGCCCAGCGCCTTGATCTTGTCGATGTTCAGGCTGTAGCGACGGTCGTGCCCTTCGCGATCCTTCACATGCTTGATGAGATCGTGCGGCCGATTGAGCGTTTTGAGCAAAATCTCCACCATCTCCACATTTTCCATCTCGACGCCCGTGCCGATGTTGTACGCTTCGCCCAGCACGCCTTTGTGCAGCACCAGGTCAATCGCTTCGCAATGGTCTACGACGTACTGGTATTCACGCATCTGACGGCCGTCTCCGTACAGCGGCAGCGGCTCTTCATCAATGGCGTTGGTGGCAAACAGCGGCACCACTTTCTCCGGGTATTGGTACGGGCCGATGTTGTTGGAACCACGCGTAATCGTCACGGGCAGGCCGTAGGTGATGAAGTAGGCGTTTACTAACAGATCGCCGCTGGCCTTGCTGGCCGCATACGGACTGCGCGGGTCTAGCTTGTCGCTTTCCACGCTGGAGTAACCTTCCGGGATGTGGCCGTATACCTCGTCAGTGGAGATTTGATGGTAGCGCAGGCCGTGCTTTTTGGCCGCTTCCAGCAACACGTAGGTGCCGTACACGCCGGTCTGGATGAACGCATCCGGGTTCATGATGGAGCGATCCACATGGGTTTCGGCGGCAAAGTTAACGATGGTGTCGGCCTCGTATTTTTGAATAGTCGCATCAACCATTTCTGCGTCGCAGATATCGCCCTGGACAAAGGCATAGCGCGGATCGTCTTTAACATCCAGCAAATTGTCCAAATTTCCGGCGTAGGTTAGCTTGTCGTAAACGATGATGTTGTAGTCGTCATATTTTTTGAGCATGTGGAGGACAAAGTTGGCGCCGATAAAGCCTGCGCCACCCGTCACGATGATATTTTTCACGAGTAGACCCCTTTTTACTTTCCTTTACAGGAGAAATTGTGCTGATTTGGTATTGCTGCCATTGTAACGAAGGCGGTTTTCACAGCCAAGGTACGGTTGTGCTATACTTTTCCTACGCTGGCAGCACCTTCTGTGTGTTTGCGTTTGATGAAAGAAAAGTGTCTGCATAACGGCCGTACCACGACCAAACTGTAATTGGCAAACCATGCGTATTTCCTTACGATTTTTCCCCATCGACAATGATTTTGGAGTTTCAACATGGCCCAGCAATTTAACTATCTGTTTGTGAGCGATTTTCATCTCAGCGAAGGGTGCAATCCGGCCAATGGCCTGATTCACCGCAACGAAGATTTTTTTCAGGATGTGCCTTTTGCCCAGTTTATCGCCCATCATGTGAAGTTAAGCCGTCGAGAAACGGCCGTTGAATACCACAACATCCCCTGGAAACTGGTCATCAACGGCGACATCTTCGACTTTTTGCAGGTGGTATCTTTGCCCCAGGAAGGGGCTGAACTGTTTGGTGTAAAGGGGGTTCGCACCTACGCAGAGCTGCGTGAAAACGACCGCAAGTTTGGACTCGGAACCTCTTCACCAGAAATTGTGTGGAAACTGAGCCAGATTGCCAAAGGACACCCCACTTTTTTCCGAGCCTTGGCCTGGTTTGTGGCCCAACCCGGCAATGAGCTGGTGCTCATGAAGGGCAACCACGACATTGAGCTGTATTGGCCCGATGTGCAGCTTCGATTGCGCCAGTTGTTGCAAAAAGCGTATGGGGATTGGCTGGCAACGGCCGTTCCCGACGATGACCATGCCCTGCTGCCCTACTTTGACAATTTGCCTGAAGCCTTGAGCATGGAACTGCTGCAAAAAAAGGTCACCTTTCCGCCAGCTTTCCTGTATGAATCGGGGCTGTTTTATGTGGAACATGGCTGCCAGTTTGAACCGGCCAACGCCTTCCGCAACTTTGAAGACCCCCGCCTCACGCCCACCGAGTCGTTTCCCGATGCCGCGAAGTTCATTGAGCTGCCCTCCGGCTCCCTGTTTGTGCGCTACTTTTTCAACGATGTGGAGCATATTCACCCCTTCGCCGACAACATGAAGCCGATTTCTCGCTACGTATTTTGGCTGCTGCGCCACGCGCCGGGCGAGTTAACCACCTTTGTCTGGAAGCTGCTGCCACAATATCTCAAAGCCCGGCGTGAAGTGAACAAAAAACTGGCGCGCCGTGAACATGAACCGCCGCAGGCTGAAGTTGCCGATCCTTTCCTAAAAGCCATCCACGACATCCAAATTCACAGCCGTGAAACGATTTCCACCTCTACCTGGCAAACGGTGTGGCGCCTGGGCGGCAGCATTTTGCTTGTTCTGGTGGCGATTACCCTGCTTTTTGTGGCGGTGCGCGTGATTGCTTTGGGCACCTATTGGCCAGCCATCATTGCCGTGCTGCTGGCGCTCATTTTTGGCTATACCGCAACGGGCATGACGCAGTCACTGGATCATTTGCTGGAGGGAAATTATCTATTCACCGGATCGGGGCGCATTGCCCGACTGCTTAACGGCGGCACGCATCCCGGTTACGACAGCGTACGCTACTTCATTTTTGGCCATGATCATGCGGCCAACGTGCAGCGGTTGCCGCCTACAGACAAGGATCGGCCGAATTACCGGCAGTGGTATGTGAATACGGGAGCTTGGGTGCCTGTGTTTAGCGAATCGGAACGGCTGCTGCGTCAGGATGAGCAGCTTACTTTTTTGCGCCTGGTGCCAGGGCGTGTCCAAAATCGCGACGAGTCTAAAAATCAGGACATGCCAGAGCTGCTGCAATGGTCGGCGCAGGCCAATGCCCCGATGCCAGTGCGCCTTTTTGCCGATTAAAACGCGTAAATCGTGATGCGTAAAAAGCGATCATTTTACGCATCACGCTCCCTCTCGACTTCTTCCACGAAAGCATCTACCAGCCGTCGGGCAATGCTCATTTTGGTGGGCAGATTGGGTAGATTGTCCACCGTAAACCATTTGGCGTCGGCGATCTCTTCTTCCTCTAGCACGATGTCACCGCTGGCGTATTCGGCCGTAAAGCCCACCATGAGCGAGTTGGGGAAGGGCCACGGCTGGCTGCCAAAGTAGCGCACCTTTTTCAGGTGCAGACCCACTTCTTCAAAAACCTCTCGATGCACACAATCTTCTAGCGTTTCGCCGGGTTCCACAAAGCCGGCCAATACGCTGTAGAAATCACGCTGCCAACGGCCGTTCCGTGCCAGCAACAGATGAGGCACCCCGTCAATCATCCGATCCACCCGCACAATGATGGCAGGAGAGATACGCGGGTAGGTAGTGAGCCCGCAGTTCGGGCATTTTTTAGCGCGCTCGTAATCCAGAATTTCGTTGGGCGTGGCGCAGCGGCTGCAAAATTGGTGGGTGCGGTCCCAATCTATAATTTGCACAGCGCGGCCTGCCAGCCAGAGATAATTGTTTGACAGACGCGTGAACAGCTGACGGAGTCCGACAAATTGCATACCGGCGGGCGGCTGTGTTTCGCGGTCTACTTCGGCAGCATAGCAGTGAATGTCTGCCGTTTCTTCTTCCAGCTTACCCAAATAATGCTGCCGCAAAAGAGTGAAATCTTCGCTGCTGGCTGGTAATTCGGCCGTTTCTCCATTCTCCACGACCAGCAAATCACTGCCGCGAAAAATAAACCAAAAGGCGGCATCAGGCGTTTCAGTCGGAGAGGTGACGGATGGAATGAAGGGTAGTTTCATAATTGCTCCAGGCGGGTAATGTTGTGATTAGCCCCAAACTGTTTGACTTCTTAATTGCCTGTATAGGGCTCCGGTGTATTTGTCGGATTCGGGCCAGGATAGCTACCTGGGGTCGCTGTTACCAGGGAAGAATTCGTGGGCGTAGGTGCTGATGTTCCGCTGCCGGGTGTGCCGGTGACGGTTGGGGTTGGCGTGGCGGTTGGTGTGCCCGCTGCGCTGGTCGGTGTTCCTGGCCCCGGTGTGCCGGTGATAGTTGCCGTGGCGGTACTGGTGGATGTGGCGGTTGGTGTGCCGAAAACGGCCGTTCCATCCAGAGTTGGCGTGCTGGTGGGTGTATTAACCACCACCGTGCTCACAATTGTCACGTTGGGAATAGGTGTGCCGCCAACTGGAGGAATTCCCGCAGTACCCGTCGAGGTTACCGTGGGGAAGGGTGGCGGCGTGACGGACAGCACGCCAACCGGCGTGGCTGTACCGGCCACCAGCGGATTGGGCTGGATAATTTGCTCGACTTCCAGGTACCACAAGCCGCGCTCTGGCTCTTTGCCACAGCCCGCCGGGCCAGGATAGCGCCGCCAAATGCCTTCCACCGTCATTTGCGTGTTTGCAGGCACGAGGGGCAGCACAATAGTTTCGAAGCCTCTGGCATTGAGCTGCAATCCTTCAGCGACCAGCCCCCACTGGATGCGCGGGCCGCTGAACAGGAGGCAATCTTCCTGCTCCAGCCGCAAATAATTACCCGTGACACGAATGCGCTGGTTGACATAATCAGAGGGGCTGTCATTCAGGGCGTCAAAATTAACCAGGAGGGCTTGGGGATTAAGGGTGCTGTTGGGCGAAACGGCCGTATCTTGCCAAATTTTCAACGGCCGCGAACCACTCAACCACACCACCAGCCAAATGAGCAGCACCAGCGCCAAACCAGCCAGCAGCCACCACCACCAGCGCGGTTGGGCTGTTGTTGTCTGTTCGGTTTCCATGCTGGCTTGTTCACTCATAAAATAAAAAGCGGAACACAGAGTTGCGCGGAGGTGTCACAGAGGTTCACAGAGATTTTAAGAGAGAATTTTTCTCTGTGTAACTCTGCGTTAGCTCTGCGAATCTCTGTGTTCCTGTTAAGTTCCATTAACCATTATTCCGTCGAAAGCGATTGAGCGTGGCCGCGTTTGGCAGTTTGGGCCAGCGGGTGCCGCGATGGTGGACCCACCACTCTACAATCAGCACCACCACGGCGATGGCCAGCAGCCAGGGCCACAATTCGCGCTGGCCCACGTCGCCTTCGTCTTCGGTTTCCACCTGCGTTTGCCCGATTTGCAAACTCTCCACCGGACGAATCGCCGACTCGGCCGGACTGAACAGGTTCACGGCAAAGCTGCCTGCGGGCCGATCCGCTGCTGCGTCGCGCAGCAAGACGGTGTACAGGCCGGGCTGGTCCGTCTCCGTAAAGAACAAATCTTCTTCACCCACTTCGGCCGTCCAGCGATTGCCATCTGGTTTTTCGACGAGAACGGCCGTACTGCTAGCCCCTGGTACCACCGCTACCGGATCGCCCGGCTGGAGTCCCGTCGGCGCGTCAAAGGCGCGGCCAGGGCTGAGCCAGCCCGTAATATTAGCCATTAAGATGGGAAATGCAATTTGCAGCGGCAGGTCAGAGTCGCGCAAATCAAAGGTGAGCAGGGCGATGCGGTACCCATTTTGCTCGCCAATTTCCAGCAGCGGGCCACCTTCGGCCGCTACCAGCGTTTGCGCCCACGGGGCAGACACGCGCTGGGCCTGCCGCACATCCACCTCGGACCAATCCACAAATTGCAGCAGCGGCGACTCCTCCAGCCGCGTCGTAATCGTGTTGGAGAAAGTGCCCGTCACGCTAAACAGGCCGCCTTCGCCGCCCGCCTGCGGATTGATGATCAGCATGTCGGCAGCGGGCGGTGGGTCGGGCAGCGCTACGCCATCGAAAATGACCAAATCGTAGTCAAACGTTTCCGGGTCGAGCAGTTCACTGCCCGGCGGCACCTTAAACGCCTCGATGCCGGGCAGGACGGTGAACACCTGCTCCAAAAAGAGATTGCCCTCCGTCACCAGCAGCGTGCGATTGCTCACGCCGCCTTCGTGGACGGCCCAGGCGACGTCATCCAGCGGCAAAAAGTCGCCTTCGTTGTCGCCCAGGTAAGCACGGATGGTGGCCGTGCCGGGTGGTAAATCCCAGGTGGCGTTGACGCTGCCGCCCGCCGGCACGGTCAGGCGTCGCGAGTCAAACAGCGCGCCGTCCAGGTCGATGCTGAGCAGCGTTTCGCGGTCAAGCAGCCCCTCATTTTGCACGCTGGCAAAAAGCTGGATGCCGCTCTCAGTCTCGCGCGTAGCCAGGGCGGTGATGGCCAGATTCTCGCCGCTCTCGCCTATCGGCAGGTAAATGGATTCGACAGGCAGCGGTGGCAAATCATCGGGCAAACCCCCATCGGAAATGATGACGATACGGCCGTCTCTAAACCCCTGCGCTGCCCCCGTCGCCAAAGCAAAGGCTGCATTCCAGGCGGCATCCGCCGGGTCGGGCTGCGCTTCGTCGAGGGCGTGCTGGAGCTGGGCACGGTCGTTGGTAGCGGCGGCCAACACGGTGGGCGTTTGCCCTACTTTGATCAGCGTCATCTGGCTGTCCCCGCCCAAATCGCTGATGAGTTGGGCCACTTCGGCTTTGGCGGCGTCAAAGCGGGTGGGCTCAACGTCGGTGGCCAGCATGGAGGCGGAAGCATCGAGCAAAACGACGACGCTGCCGCTGATGATGGAGGGTGTGGGCAGAAACGGCCGTGCCAGGGCAAACACCAGCGCCGCCAAAATAATGAGTTGCAGGATGAGGAGCAAGTTGCGGCGCAGCTTTTGCCAGGGGGCGTTGGCTTCGCGGTCGCGCAGCAGCTTTTGCCAGAGCAGGGTGCTGCTGACCATCACCTCGCGCCGCCGCAGTCGCAGCATGTAGAGGATGATGATTGGCCCGGCCAGCAGGCCAAGTAACAGGAAGAGGGGGGTTAAAAAGGACAAATCTTAGGAAATAGATGCAGCGTAGTCATGTGGGTCGAGTCGATTTAAGGATGATATTCGCTCAAAATGTTTGTCGGCGGTCAAAATTTCCTCGATTTGGTTGTTGAACATAGTGGCTGCATGAATTGCATCTCTAGCTTTAATGCTTGGTGAGGTTTCTAAAATTTCAGTAGCACGCTGTACATCTGACGCGGTTACGGGCAATATTTCCATAGGAAAATCGAGAATGCGACGGCAGAGATGAATGCCTTTTTCTGTTAGTTGTAGATGGCTGTAACGGTATAGAATTTCCTGGAGTACTTCGCTGCTGGTAACGGCCGTTAATTTTTTCGTTTCTACTAACGCCAGGATTTGCAAACAGGGCGCTTTGTAATGATGGGCAGATCCTGCTGCATACATAAAAATGTTGGCATCTAAAAAAATAGCGTCTGTCACGAGGTGCGGCCTGCTTCTGTTTCTGTTTCCATCTGTTCCCAGGAGGCAACTGGCAAGTTCATAGCGGCAATTTGCTCGGTGAGCGGCGGTAGTGACTGTTTGAAGCTAAGTAAAATGCCACCGTCTGTTAATTCCATTATAAGTTCGGCCTCTTTTTTCACGCCGAGAGCATCCAAAGCGTCTTTGGGAAGCGTTAATTTGCCTTGTTTGTCCACTTTGACTGTATGTAACATTTTTGCTCCTGTACAAAACGCAAATTTGCTGTCATTTTAGCATGAATTGTCAACAAATTTTTAACATTGCTTTTGTTTACACTGCCCAGTTTTCCACGCGTAGATTGGGCACGCGCTGAAATTCAGCTTCGTTGTTTGTCACCAACGTCAAATCAGCAGACAAGGCATGCGCCGCGATGAGCAAATCTTCTCGCCCAATGAGCTGCCCTTTTTTCTCCAGGTCGGCGCGAATGAAGCCATATGCTTCGGCGGCAGCTTCGTCGTAGGGCATAATTCGGAACGGCCGTAAAAAAGCTTCCAACAACTGGCGATTTCGCTCGGGACGGCTGCTCTTGGCTACGCCATATTGCAATTCCGAAACCACGATGGCCGATATGCCTAGCTCTTGTGGAGAGAATTGCATCAGCTTTTCCAGAACTGTAGACGGCCGTTTGTTAATCACGTAAATACAAATGTTGGTATCAAGGAAATAATTCATCTAGCCCTTCACGTTCTTGCGGTGCGCCACCACGCTCAATGGTGATCGGTTCATCAAATTGGGCCAGATTGTCTACCCATTCTTGCCACATCAGGGCAACATATTCTTCTTTGGGAATCAAGAGGACGCCTTCGGCCGTTTTTGTAATAAAAACCTCCGTGCCTTCAAAACGAAACTCTTTGGGCAGTCGGACTGCCTGACTACCCCCATTTTTGAATAACGCTGCTGTTTGCATGCTCATCACCACCTTTTGTATATACAAAAAGTATATACTTTTCTGGCTGGGTGTGTCAATACGAGCAGAAGGATACACAAAAACGGCCGTCCTGCCTACGCGCTTCTCCTTATTCTCAATGGTTCTTAACGGGGAAAGCAAAACGGCCGTTCCCACAGCGGGAACGGCCGTTTGCAACCTTTGGGAATAGATTGTGATTTATTCGATGACAGTTTCTGTTTCTGCTTCAGCGTCTTCGGTCACCGTTTCTGCGTCAAATTCAGCTTCTGCTTCTTGCCGAGATTGCATCCAGCTAATTTCTTCGGATGCCGTGACGCGGCGGGTGCTCAAGCTGAGTCGTTCTTGCTCCACGTCAATTTGCACAATGCGTACCAGGATGACATCGCCTTCGGCCAATGCTTCACTGGGAGCGGTGTCGCTGGGAATGTTCATCTCGTTTTTGTGCAGCAGCCCTTCAATGCCTTCATCCACGCGGACGAATGCACCGAAATCGACAACGGCCGTTACCTCACCTGCTACCAAATCGCCCGCTGTTTGTTTGTCGGCAAAGGTTTGCCACGGGCTGGGGAGGAGGGCTTTGCGGTTCAGGCTGATTTTCTCTTTTTCTACGTCAATCTTGTCAACCAACACCTCAACTTCATCGCCGACGGAGAAGAGATCATCCGGTTTGTTGATATGTTCCCACGCCATGCGCGAAATGTGCAGCAAGCCTACCAGTCCATCGCCAATGTCAATAAAAGCACCGTAATGTTTCAGATTGACGACAGTTCCGGTGAATTTATCGCCTATGGACAAGCTGCTGAGCAGCTCTTTGCGCTGATCTTTTTGGGCAGACTTGGCCGACAGAACAAATCGTTCACGCTGCGGGTCGAGTTCAATTATTTTTAGCTTGATCGTGTTATCGACCTGCTTGCTTTTATAGCTGGTACGTTGATCGTGATTGTAGACATTTTGGATGGTCGGAATGTGCGAATTGGGCACAAATCCTTGAATACGGCCGAATTCCACCACGAAACCACCCTTGTTGTAATTAACAATCTTCAGTTCGACAGTCGTGTCATCTTCATGAAGTTTGGCAGCGCGTTCCCAATCCAGCTCTTGCAAGCCGCGTTCCAGAGAAACCAGCAGTTGTTCGCTGCCTACAGGGGTGCGCGTCACATAAACAGGCACCGTATCACCCGTAGACAAATTCTCCAGGAATTCGTCGTCTAGTTGGGCGACTTCCTGGTAAGGAACCATCGCATCTCGTTTGGAACCGATATCGATGAAAACAACATCGCGATCAATTCTCAAGATTTCGCCGTGAATAATGTCGCCCCGCTGGGGTTGTGGGAAATCGTATTCTTCTATGAGGTCAAAAAATGGGGTGTGTTCGTTGCCGTTGGTTGAGTTGGTTTGTTCGGTGTTGGCCATCATTAAAAAGTTGTTTTGCATTAGTCTCCATCTGCCATAAGTGGCTGGCGCGACTTATGGCCTAAAAAATTATAAGTAAGTTAATGGCAATGCGAAGGCACTGCCGGTTGATATAAATTGGTTAGCGGGCTTAGGCGGCTGCGGCAATGGAAGGCAGGGCGTGCTCTTCTAGCAGGTTGTACAATCGCTTATTTGCCTGATCTTCATTCAGGTCCATGCTCACGGTCCATTCGGCAATCAGGCGATCGACTAAACGACGCCAGGCGCTTTCTTCTGTGTTGGAAAGCTGGCCGCGGCGGCTGCGTCTGGCCCACAAATCGCGAACGGTGCGGGCCAGCATCACTGGGTTGCCTTCACGGCTTACCTTGCGAATGCGGGCAATGCGGGTTTGAAAGTGACCGTTCATTTTGCGAGACGGCCGTTTCAAAACCTGTACCACCTCGGCAAACTCATCTTCTGAGGCTGCCGGGCGCAGCAGATCTTCTTCGCTGGTAACAGGCACCCAAATGGTGCTGTCATTGTGCGCGTCAATCTTGTAATATGTTGTTTCTTCTTCCCCAATCGCTTTGGTTTCGACGGCTTTCACCTGCCCGATACCATAATGACGATGGACAATCCAATCGTCGGGGGAAAATGTACATGTTGTGCTTGTGTTACGGGGGCCTATTTGTGTCATCATGACTTTTACCCTACCAGAAGTTGCCAATATTCGCCATATATCTTAGATATAGATTAAGTTCTGGGCGTAAAGTCAGGAAAAATCAGGGGATTTTGCCAAAAAACAAGGTTAGCGCACGATGCCTTTAACCCGCAAAGTTTGCAAAACCAGCTTTTCCCACGGCAAATCGGTGGTGAGGGGAATGTAATGAATGTGCCGGTTAGCACAGTAGGCGGCGATCTCGGTTTGCCATTCCTGCAAGCGCTCCCGGTACAAATCCAGCGTGGTCGGATCGAGGGTGATTTCCGCATCTGCGCCGGTTTCGATGTCCACCAGCTTGAGGTCGCCGCTGACGGGTGGTTCCACCTCGTCCGGGCTGAGCAGATGAATGAGGCCCACTTCATAGCCGCGCGCTTGCAGCGCATTCAGGCCGTCCTGGTAGCCATTGGGGGAAAGCAAGTCGCTGAGGACAAACAGCAAACCGGGTCGCCGTCCGCGCAGCGCATAATTTTTGAGCGATTGGTTCAAATCGGTGATGCCCCCACCGCTGCCGATTTCCAAAAATTGCAACAGGCGCAGCGAGTTTTGCTGCCCGCGAAAGGGTCCCCAGGTGTGGTCGCCGCTGCTGCTGAGGAGGGTAACGGCCGTTAAATCCCCCGCCGTCAAGCCAATGTGCCCGAGTGCCCCGGCCAACCGCAAGGCATACACGAGTTTGTTTTGGGATTGGTAATCGGTAATCGGTAATCGGTTATCGGTGTCTGGCCAGTTCATGCTGGCGCTGGCATCAACGAGCAGGTGCACGGCCAAATCTTCTTCTTCTTCGAGCAGCTTGATGAACGGCCGTTCCAGCCGCGCGTACACATTCCAATCCAGCCGCCGCAGGTCGTCTCCCTTGGTGTAGTTGCGGTAATCGGCAAACTCGATAGAGGTGCCCCGCTTGCTGCTGCGCCGGTCGCCCTTCATTACGCCGACGCGCACGCGCTCGGCCACCAAAGTGAGCTGTTCTAGTTTGCGCAGGGTGGTTTCGTCAAAAATGGTCATGAGGATTGCGTGCCAACCGTTTGTGCGGGCTCTGCTTTTTGCAGGGTAACCGTAGACCCCACTCGAATGGGGCCACCTGTGATGACGCGTGCCAGTAAACCGATGGCTCCGGCGTGTACGGCCGTTTCCCGACCCTGTGCCAAATCCAACCGCACACAACCCTCCCGGGGTCCGGTGATTTCCAGGCAAGCGGTGCCGTCGAAAAATAGCTGATCGCCCCGGGCAATGACGGTAAAATCCAACCCCTTCACAATGAGCTGTTCACCAAAGCTGCCGGGGGCGGTTTTGAACCCTTGCGGCGCCAACCTATCGAGCCATTCTTGGGACAGTAAATTCACCTGCCGCCTCGGATTGCGTCCGGCTTTGCGGTCGTCTGCCAGCCCATGGTTGGCCACAAGCTGGGCTTCCTGCTGCGGCACGCGAATGAAATAATCCAGCCGTTCATCGTATTCCTGGTCGAGCGGTTGGTGAGTGATGCTAACCAGTTCAGCCATCTGCCTAGCTTTCCTTGGGAACCGTAGCCAGCAAATCTACAATCACGTCATCGGTGCGAATGCCTTCGGCCTGGCCTTCAAAGTTGAGCAGCAGGCGGTGGCGCAAGGCATCCGGGGCGACTGTGCCCACATCATCGAAACTGACATTGAGACGGCCGTTTAACAACGCCGTAATCTTGGCTCCCAGAACCAACGCCTGCGCCCCGCGCGGGCTGGAGCCGTAGCGCACATACTGGTTCACCAATCCCGCCGGACTGCTGCCCGGATGTGTCGCCACGACAAGTTGGCTAATGTACTGGCTCACGTGGCTGGGAATCGGCACCTGCCGCGCCAGCGCCTGCATCGCGACGAGCCGCGCTCCGTCGGCAGCTACGTCAGCCATCGGGGTCACCTTGCCCGTGGTTCGTGCCAAAATTTCCGTCAGCTCATCGGCTGAGGGGAAGCCAACGTTGATTTTGAAGAGAAAGCGGTCCAATTGTGCTTCTGGCAGCGGGTAGGTGCCTTCTTGCTCAATAGGGTTCTGCGTGGCCAGGACGAAAAACGGCACCGGCAGTTGGTAAGTGTGGTTGGCCACCGTCACCGTCTTTTCCTGCATTGCTTCCAGCATGGCAGATTGGGTTTTCGGCGTGGCCCGATTGATTTCGTCCGCCAGGATCAGGTTGGCAAAAACCGGCCCCTGCTGAAAACGAAAGGCGCGGTGCCCGTCCGCCTCTTCCATGATTTCCGTGCCGGTGATGTCGGCGGGCATCAGGTCTGGCGTGAACTGGATGCGGCTAAAGTCCAGCTTGAGTACCTGCCCCAGCGTGCGGATGAGCATTGTTTTGCCCAGCCCCGGCACGCCTTCCAGCAGCACATGCCCGCCGCTGAGAATGCCTACCAGCACCGTTCGCACCACGTCTGCCTGCCCGACGATTACTTTGCCGACTTCAGCTTCAATGGAAGCGGCCGTTTCTCGGAATTGTTCTACAGTTGAGTCGATTATTTCAATCATGAATTTTTTCCTGGGGAGATTGGAGATTGGAGATTGGAGATTTTTCGTCGCCATTGCTTGTTGAAGCAAGCCAATCAAGATCGGAGGGCAAAATCAATGGAGAACTTAACTCCGTTTCAACAATATATTCTGTTGAAGACTCTTTTATGTTGTAGGAGATATTTTTGCGTTGGGCTTTTAAGTTTTTGGTAAAAGCGTTTAACTGGCGACCAATGCGTGTTAGCGTGTTGGCATAAGCTTCTAATTGGTTTTCGGAAATAAGATTCCTCGCTAAACAACGATTTAGCCAATATTTTGTCTCAAACAGACTCCCTCGTGCATAGTAAAGAAAATTTATTTTGTCTCCAAAGTGGAAACGGCCGTACGATTCTGCAATATTTGCTCCGATGGAATCAGCGGCTCGTGTTAATTGCTTGCCAACAACATCCTTTGCAAATTTGTCCCATGGAGAAACCAATTTCCACAAATCATCAGCAACAGTTTCTGCCATTTGTAAAACTCGTAAATCATCAAATCCAGTCGCCAATTTTAATCTCCAATCTCGCAACCGCAGGTTGCCAATCTCCAATCTCTATTTTTACGGTTCCAGGGACGAGAAGTAGTCGCGAATGTAGCCTTTGAGGCCGAGCGGAATGTAGTCATCGGCGAGGGCTTCGTTGGCGGCGTTACGATAGTCGCCAAATACCTGCTCGTACGGCACGATGCTTTGCTCGTCGCCAAACTCGGTGGGGTTTTCGCTGAGCAAGCCGCCGCAAGAGGCCGGATCGGCCAGACATTCGGCGGGCAGCTCTACGTCTTCACCTTCAAAGCCGCTCAAATCCACTAAATCGGGTGCGAAGACATTTTCTGCATGTCCTCCGCCTTGTCCGGGGCCACCCTGGCCTGTGCCCTGCTCACTGCCACTGCCTTGTCCGCCGCCTTGTCCCTGACCATTGCCTCCGCCAGAACCCTGCCCTTGCCCTTGGCCGGAACCTTGTCCCTGACCTTCACCTTGCCCCTGTCCCTGGCCATTGCCTTCGGCCTGTTCGCCCTGGCCAGATTGGTTGCCTTGACCGGCTTGGGCAACTTCCTGCCGTCCTTCGCCAAGCTGGTTGGCGGCGGCGTTGGCCTGGCCGGCAGCGGCATTGCTCTGGGCGCGCTGCTGGAGGGTGCCTGCGGCCTGCTGCAGCGCTTGCTGCGCGGCAGCGACATCCCCATTTTGCAGCGCTTCGGCGGCGGCGGCGAGTTCGTTGGCTAATTCACTATCGACATCCTGGAGGGAAGCGGCCGTTTCCATCAAATCTTCTGCCAATTCCGCCAACTCTTCATCTGACAAAGTGGGCAGGGAATCTGCTAACTGTGCTGCCGCCGCGCCCGCCTGGGACAAATTGCCATTTTGCAAATTTTGCCCCAGCGACTGGCTGTTCTGGTTTTCGGCCAGCGGCTGGCCTGCATCTTGCAGCGATTGTTGCAAGTTGGATTGATCATTGTTGGCCGCCAGCTCGCGCAGCTCCGCTTCTGCCTCTGAGAGTGTGGCAACCGCTTCTTCCTGGCTCAAATTACCCTGCTCTAATCCTTCCAACGCGTTCTGAATCGGTTCCAGCAGCTCTTCTTCCTGCTCATCGGTCAGTTCCGGGTTTTGGATAATCTCTTCTTCGAGCGCTTCCAGTGCCTCAACCTGTTCCTCGATGCTTTCCTGGACGGCACGGCTTCTGAGTAAGGTGGTTTCCTGGGCGTTGGGGAGGAATACGGCCGTTCCCAACAAAACAATCGCCACCAAAATCAGTAACCAATCCTGCCGGTTTACGGTGAAGGGCAGCATGGTTTGGGTATCTACGCGGCGAACGGCCGTTAACGTATCGTTCAGTTGCAAATCGGCAAAAGTGGGGGAGGCTTCTAGCTGGCTGGTTTGAATTTCAACGGCCGTACTGGCCCGCTCCTTGAGCAAAAATTGCCGGTCGGCAAAGCGCGCCTGCTGTAGCAAATCCCGCCGCTGGCTGATGAGCCAAATGACGACGCCGAGCAAGCCAACCAGCCCCAAGCCACCAGCTACCAAACCCACTTCCCGGTTTGTCAGCAGCGGGCGGAAGCGAGCGATGGTGGCGACCACCACGCCCAGCAGCAGACCCAGCAGCAGGCCACGCGGCAGCCAAAGCAAGCCATCACGTGTGCGACGACGGCCGTTCCACTGCCTCAACTGCTGCTTCAATTCCTCAAATCGTTCGTTCATGTTTTTTTGCCACAGAGGACACAGAGGAAAAAGAGAAAATCTCTGTGCTCTCTGTGGCCAATTTTCTTATTGTGTGGCGATTTTGCGGACGCGGCGTACGGTCGCGTAGAACAAAAGCACCGACAGCAAAATGTACAAAATTAAAAAGATCGGCCAGGGTGAAAAGAGCCAGATCGAGTGGCTGGCGCCCGAAGCGCCGCCGACAGAGGTGTTGAAATACCAGAGCGAGCCTTCTTCCACCAGCACAATATCGCTCACAATTAAGGTAGCCGGTAGATTGGTGGTTGCCAGGAAAATGAGCGCGTACATCAATGCTGCTTCGGCTTGCCAGCTAAGCAGTGCCGCTCCGGCAAAAAACGGACTCAAAATCATGCTGAACAGCCCCACAATCACGGGAACGCCCACGGTAATGAACAACGCCCCGGCAAAAGTGACGACGCTGGCTGCCAGGGTGGTGCGCATTCGGGAGGAAGCGTACAGTCCCCACAAGGCAAAGGTTACCGCACTCACCAATACAATCACCTGGGACATAATGAGTTCGATGACCGCCACACCGCCCATCAAAAAGGCGATGCTTTGCAGCGGAATGGCTACAAAAATAAGCAGCAGCACGTAGCTCAGGGCCGATAGTAGCTTGCCCGCCACAAATGATTTAGCAGAGAGCAGCGTTGTGCGCAGCAAATCATACGTTTGTCGCTCTTTCTCGCCGCTAATGGCGCCCGCCGTAAACGAAGGCCCCACAAAGATAACCAGCATCACCTGCAAACCCAGCACCGAGCTGAAGATTACCTTGCCCACATCACGCGAATCAGGGCCATAGGGGCCGCTAGCCGCCGAGGCGAAAGCGGAATAAACCAGGGTGATGAAGCCGCTCATCACCAGCAGATGCACGGTGAGCACCACAAAGGCGCGCCGCCCGCGCATCCGGCTGCGCAGCTCTTTGACGGTGACGGGATTTTCCCGCAGCCGCTGAATGAAATTTTTCTTTTGGGTGACTGGTTCTTGTACAAGTTCGGTCATAATGCCTCAAAATTCAATTGTAATTGGGTAATTGGGTAATTGCTTTCTAATTACTCAATTACTTAATTTCCTAGCCTGCCGCACAATGCCCCACCAGAGGAGCAGGACGGCCGTTCCATACACAATCGCTGGTGACAAAATGCTGCCGGTTAACACGCTGCCATCATCCGCGCCCAGCAAACTCCAGATGCCCAGCCAGATGGCGCTGTTGCTAAAAACCTTCAGCAGCACCACGCTGACATAGCTGCCCGCCAGCGCCATTCGGGCCGACTTGACCCAGGTAGAGATGTACATACCGATGAAGGCGGCAAATAATACTTCTACCCACGGCCGTATTAGTGCCCCTAACCCGATGAGCAGACCAGAAACGGCCGTTGTCCCTGCCGTAAAAGTGAGCACACACACCATCATCAGTGCCTGGAATCCGCTCAGCGCCAGCATCACTTTCCAGATGCGCAGCCGGGCTAGCCCGCCAAACAGCTTCGCCAGCAAAATGCCAGCCGTGGAATGCGGCGTCAGGCGCAAAATGTCCCAGGTGCCCCGGTCCACTTCCATGCTAATGGTTGGTGCCGTTAGCGCCGGAGCCATAAACGAGCCATAAATTGTTAACATCGACAGCAGCGCGCCGGGCAAACAGAGCACGCAAATAAACGCAAACAGCTCATCGTCTTCGGTTGCGCCCAGCAGCGCCGGGTTTGTGCCCGCACAAAGCCCCAGCACAATAGCCCCCATCACCACAAATGGCGAATAGCGGCGCAGCGTCTCGTAAAACGGATTTGGATTTCCCCAGCTGCCTTTTTCTCGCAGGTAAATTGGGTTCTCGTTCAGCGAACGGAACCAGTGCCAACCCGCTTGCAGCCGCGCTGAAACCCTCACCTCAATTCACAATGCCCTTCGTTACCTGCAAAAAGACGTCTTCCAGATCGCCCGTCTCTTCCTGAAAGGCGACGACCTGAAACTGGTTGCCTATCAGGCTGGCCAAAAGCTGGCTTAATGCCTCGTCGCCGCCCGTGAAGTCAAAGCGCAGCGAATCAGAGGGAATGTCAGCCTCTTCGGCGGTGATGATGCTTTCCACCGCTTCGTGGCGCAGCAAAAATTCCTGAATGGGCGTTAAATCGCCCAATGCGCGCAATTGGATGAGTCGGTGCGCCCGCAGCTGGCGCTTCATCTCGGCCATGTCGCCGTAGGCTACCAGCCCGCCCGCTTCCAAAATGGCAATGCTGGTGCAAATATCCGCCACCTCAGACAAAATGTGTGACGAGAAGAAAATCGTCTTGCCCATCGACTTTAGCTCACGCAGCAGTTCGCGAATTTCAATACGGGCGCGAGGATCCAGGCCGCTGGCTGGCTCATCCAAAATGAGCACCTGCGGGTCGTGGGCCAGCGTGCGCGCCAGGCAAAGCCGCTGCTTCATGCCGCGGCTTAGACTATCGACGAAGGCATCCTTTTTGTGGCCCAAATCGACCAGCGCCAGCAAATCATCGACCATGCCCAGGCGGGTTGCCTGCGGAATGTCGTAGCAGGCAGCGAAGAAATCCAGGTATTCCCATACCTTCATGTCGTCGTACACGCCGAAAAAGTCGGGCATGTAGCCAATGTGGCGCCGCACTGCCCGTGGATTGTCGATGACCGATTCGCCTGCGACCCACGCTTTGCCGCTCGTAGGCTTAAGCAGCGTGGTGAGGATGCGCATGGTAGTGGTTTTGCCTGCGCCGTTGGGACCAATAAAGCCAAACACTTCGCCTTCTTCGATGTTGAGGGTCAGGTCGTTGAGGGCAGTCAGGTCGCCGTATTTTTTGGTGAGTCCTTGAATTTCGATGATAGTTGACATAAATATTACTCGTCCAAATTACCCGTTAAAACTGGGTAGATTTCGCCGATGCCCAGGCCGAATTGGCTGTTGGTATCTTCCAGGCGCAAGCGTACCTCGTTATTTTCACCCAGATAGGGTTGAAATTCCGTAATGAGGTTGGTGCCCCAAATGACCGCGTTTAATGGCTGCCAGGTATCCTGCTCAAAGTCCCAAATGCTTATATCGGGCGGAAGCTGGGTTGGGTCCTCGTATTGCTGCGTGAGCGAGAAGCTCAGCTTGGTGACGGTCATGTCTTGCAGTTCCGGCCACGGCGTGTAGGAAAATTCCACCCAGCCGCCGTTGAGATACAAATCTTGAATGGTGGGATTGTAAACGCTGTTGTTGCCCAACGGTTCCCAATTAAGAAGGGTGATGGGAATGGTGATGTTACGGCCGCTTACCAAATTTTGCTGTAGTGGAATTTCAATCAGGTAAAGCGTGGTGCTTTCGGTGTTGTATTCGTCATCAACCAGAGTGGCGTCCATTTGGGGCACGTTGGACCAGGCAATGAGTACGGCCGTTTCCGCCGGAATTTCAAACGTGCTGGTTCCCCCAAAATTGCTGCTTTCCAACGATTGCAGCAGCTGCCAGCGGGGATACAGTTCTCGGTCATCGTAAAAATTGTAAGAGCCCAGAATTGTTTCGGCATTGGCGGAAAGGGGTGTGTTGTAGCCGTATCCGCTGCTAAAGACGCTTGTGGGGGAAGATGAGCCAGTGGCTGTGCCCATCGGCAATGAAACGGTGGTGCGCTCATTGGGGTCAATAGTTCCGACCGACAACGCCCGGTTGCCCACCAGAATAGAGGCAGTTTCCAGCGTCACATCGCTGTTGTTGAGCACATCCAGCGCCAAAATCAGGTTGTTGCCTTCGATGGTGAGCGTGGCCGAACCAGTCAAATCGATGGCTGGCACCGCGCTTTCGGCCAGAAAGATGGACACTTCACCAATATCCACCCGCACATCGGAGATAATCACTTCATTCCCGTAGGTGATGGAGCCAATGTCTGCATTATCGGTATTAAACGGCGCGCCAAAATCTTGCGAATACGGCCGTGCCAGCGCGTTTGGCGGCAGCGCCAGATCATACGTTTTGCGCTGGGGCGAATAAAGACCGAGTAGGCTGTATACATCCGCCTGTTCGCTGTCTGTCTGGCTGTACGCTACGGAAATCTGGTTGATGATGGTGTCATTGCCGCGCAGCTGAAAGCCCGTGAAATAGGTGACGGCGCTAAAAATCAGCACCAGCGCCGGAATGGTGACCCAGGCGCGTTCTAACTGCTTGCGCCGCTTCAGAATCCAATAGTTGAGCGGGCCAACAACAATGGTGTAAACCAGCAAAAAGCCGATGAGCTGCAAAATGCCGGGCAGCGTCAGGCTGGGCAAACTGGTAATCGCTTCGGTGGCGGCATAGCTGTTTTGAGGCCCCAGCCCCCAGCTAGAGACGTTGGGTACGCGGCTGGCAATGGCGGCCCAAATGGCTTCGCTGCCGTCCCAATCGAGCAGGGGGGCCAGACGGGGGTCGAGCGCCAAAAAGTAGACGGAGCCGCGCCCAAAGGATTGGCGGGCCAGCAAAGGCAGCTCATCCTGACGGAAGATTAGTTCGCCGCTGCGCAGGCTGCTGGTGGCCACCACGTACGGGCCGGGATCGCGAAACTCAATGCCAATGCGTTCCCGCAGCCCTGGCAGATCGTCTACAGATTGGCTGCCGTCTACGGTGACGGGCAGCAGATCGGTGAGGGAAGCGGCCGTTTTCTGCCAATTTGCCCCGCCTGTCACAATGAGCTGGCCACCGTTCTTCAGCCAGACTTCCATGGCGGTGCGCTGCTGGCTGGTGAATTGGCTGGTATCGGTATCGTTGAGGATGAGAACATCAAGGGCGCTCCAAGCAACGGCCGTTTCTGGCAAATCATCCAGCGTCAGCAACGCCACGGCCGCATCGGCCCGGCTGCCCGGAATGCGCTCCAAAAAGGCAAATTCGGCCGCATCTGGGCTAACGACGCCGTAGAGCAGGTTGGTGCTGGCCGCAATGCGGCTCAGGCTGCCGCTGCTGGCCTCGGCTACCAAAGTGCCATCGTTTTGGTGCAGCGTCACGTCTACATTTCCCGCGCCAGTGGTGAGTTTTATGTAAAGCACAACGCGCTTGTTGGATTGGGTAGGCAGGCTGAGCGGCGTGCGATAGACAGAGGCTTCCAGTCCACCACCCTGCGGTACACGAATTTGTATGTAGCCTTCCACAGCCGGGCCGTTGTTGGCGGCCATCACCTGCACCGGAATCCAATATTCGCTTTTGAAGTAGCTGTCAAAGCCCACGGTAACGTCGAGGGTGATGCCATTTTCCTCGTCCTGTGCAGCGGCGGGCGCAGCTAAAATCCCGAAGAGGGCAAAAAAGAGGGAAAAAAGGAAAAGAAACCGGATTTTTGAGGCGTTTAGTTTAACCATAGTTTGTATACGTTTTAACGCTGTCAATTGTTCCATGCGGCTGATTATACCGAACGGAGCAGTTGTTCACACGACGGTTGCTGTGCGGTTATTGGGTGCTCATCTAAAGATTGGACCAATTTGCTGACTTTTACGACGGATGATTTTCAGCCGAAATTGGTCCAATCTACGTTCGTTCGTCAAGCCAAAATCTCAATCTCGTAATCGGCGACAGGCACGTCTGGGCGGTGGTTTTCTAGCCAGGAGACCGCTTTTTGTAGCTGACTGTGCAGGCGGGCTCCGTCATTACCTACCGTGACCAGAGCGATAACGGCCGTTCCCCACACATCTTGCTGGTCTACTT
The DNA here is from genome assembly GCA_020634565.1 of Ardenticatenaceae bacterium. Lineage (GTDB taxonomy): Bacteria > Chloroflexota > Anaerolineae > Promineifilales > Promineifilaceae > Leptofilum. The sequence goes on along the minus strand of JACKBN010000001.1, from coordinate 785,954 downwards.
CAGCCACCGCCACGTTGAATTTTTGCGGCAGCCGGTTCAAAACGGATTTGACAATGCTGCGTTTTTCTTTTAATGAGAAGACATCGGTTAATTCCAGGGTAAGCAGGCAACTCGCTATAATCATGGGGAGAATTGTGGAGAAAGGGGCAGGGGAAGTCAAGCACGCAGGTGTTTTTGCCTGGTTGGCAATTTAGTCAAAGGTACCATGTTTTGCAACGAATACGGCCGTTCTAACGTTTTTATTACTGATTCACACCACACTTCTCTACGAAAACCTGGGTCAAATAGGCCGGGTTGGCCTAAAAAATAGTGAATTTACAGGTGACAACCATTCGAATTTAGTGTCTGTAAAAACGAGAACCGGGCTGTTTTGACTGGAAAACGTTTACCTGAAGATGTGCAATAAACGCAAAATTGACCGCAGAATCGCAATATTGCAGGAGTAGAATAAGCATGCTGAAGAAATTAGCTTATCTTTTTTTAATAATCTTTTTTGTGTTGGGGGCAATCGCTGCCTACACGTTTGTGGCTACCATCAACAAGGCAGAAACCGTAGCGCAGCCCATTGCTGACTTTGTGCAGCAGTTGGTTATCCCGGCCACGCCAGTCGTTATGCCTAGCTCCACGACCATTGTGCGCCAGATTAATGATTTGGCACGGCTAGAAACGGCTTCAATGGAGCTGGAGAAAAATGTGATAGCCGAGCGTAACAATGATGTGCTCTGGGGCATGATGGGCGAAACGCTCATTTTTGAAGCGCATGGTCTGGCTGTGGCTGGTGTCGATTTTGAAAACATGACCCCCGCTGACATTCAGGTGGTTGATCCGACAACGGTGATGGTGCATTTGCCTCCAGCCACCATTTTTGAGGATTTGCCTCTACTGGATACGAACACCTCTCGCGTGCTCGACCGAGACACTGGCCTGTTTGCCAGTGTAGATCCACAGTTAGAGACCTTGGTGCGTCAGGAAGCGGAAGCCGCCCTGCGTGAAGAAGCGATGGCTACGGAATTGCTGGAGATTGCCGATTACAATGCTCAGCAGTTTATGCTGACGTTTATGCAAGGGCTGGGATTTGAATCAGTGATTTTTACAGAGGATATTCCCCCGACGGTAGAGCCTTATGAGCAAGTTATTCCGAAGGGGTATGTGTTGGTCACGCCGACGCCTATTCCGTAATCGGTCATCAGTTATCGGTGAACGGTAGTCGGTAAAAGCAACCGATTACCGTTCACCGATAACGGTTTACCAAACTACTCTTTCGGTGGCGAGTCGTAGTCGAGGATGTCTTTGCCCGCTTCAGTGGAGAGGATGTCCAAGGCGGCAGAAGCGCCTTCGCCAGCGGAAATGATGGCCTGGCTGCGGTTCATCTTGGTGCTGCGACCGACTGCGTAGAGATTGGCAACGGCCGTTCGTCCATTCCGATCCACTTCCACACTGCGCCCTTCTTTCGTTAAGCCCAAACTTTGGTTCAACTTCACACCTTTGCCCTCGGCCAACACCACGTATTTAGCGGTGTAGGTGGCGCCGTCCTCGGTGGTGACGCTGAAACCATCATCTGTTTTGCTCACATCGGTGACTAAGGCATTTTGTAGTTTGGCTCCAAAATCGGTGACTTGTTTGCGGGCGATTTTCTGGAAATCGCTGCCCAGAATTTTGGGAATGCCCAGGTAGTTGTGCAGTTCAGCGTAATGCATGGCGGTGTTGTCCTGCCCAAAAACGGTCGTATCGATTCCCTTTTTGGCTAAAAATAGGGCGCAGCTCAAGCCGCCGGGGCCGTCGCCCACGATAATTGCGTTTGTCATGTGTACCTCCAAATAAATGTTGTGAATGGGTAAAATAGCGTCTTTAATCATACCGCAGTTTGCCGATGTTGACTGCCGTCCGCTTTGGCGTATTTAAGGTTTGCTCATGGTTTTTCCGGAAAAGATTCCTGGTTTTCGGCTGTTATTTGGGCTGTGGCTGGTGTATACGGCCGTCTGGATCAGTCTTGAAGGTGCGTTGGTGCAGGTGGTGATTATGGGCACGGCAACGGCCGTTTTGCTGCTGGGTCATGGCTGGCAGCGCTGGTTGGGCGGTAGGCGTGTGGGGCGCAGGGTTGGGGTATTGATAACGGCCGTTTCTGGTGGCGTACTTGGTGCAGGCAGCGGCTTGCTCACCTTTGCCTTCATGGCCGTCAAAACCGGCCTGCATGCCCACGGCCCAGAGTTTGCCCAGGCGGAGATTGCCTGGGTGTGGGGCGTGCTGCCGTTGTGGACGGCCGTTTGGCTGCTGATTGGTCTGGGCGTGGGGCTAATTTGGGCAGGGACGGGAAATAAGTAATTGGTAATTGAGCAATTACCAAATTACCAATTACTCAATTACGATTTCAACCGATTTTCCACATTTTTAAGCGCTTCTTCCAGTTGAGCCTGGCGCAGGCTGTTGGTCACATCGCCGCGGGTGCGCTCCAGAACGGCACGCACTGTGTCTGTGCGGCGGCGCAGCCCGCCGGTGATGCTGTCGTTAAAGTCGAAGGTGACGAGCTGGCTATAAATCTGATCCATTACGTCCAGCAGCCGCTCCGCTTCGTCGCTGTGGCCGTGGCGGATGATGTCCAGAATGCGGCGGCGCAGCTCGGTGGCGGCTTCGGCCAGGCCGTTGAGCCAGGTATTTCCCTCGGTGCCTAGATCTTCAGGCGTGGGCAAGGGCAGGTCGCGCACAAGGGCGTAAGTCAGATTGGCCTCCACAAACTCCTTCACGGCATCCTGCGTATAGCCAGCGAAATAAAGGTTGGAATAATCTTTTACGCCCGCCACCATCGTTTCGGTGGCAACCTTGGCTTCGGCGATGAGGCTTTCGGCGCGTTCCCACTCTTCGCGATGAATGGCGCGGATGGCGCGGGCGCACAGGCTAATAAGCTCGCGGGAGCGTTGGTACGCCTGGTCGCGGGCGGTGTTTACTTGTTCAAATTCAGCACGAATTTGGTCGGCGGTACTGTCTAGTTGATCCACAAGAATCTCCTTGGAACTTATTTTAGTTAGGATTTACGTAGATTGGACCATTTTAATTGTTAAGTCGTTCAACTATTCTTGACTAAAATTGGTCCAATCTTTTCGCTACTTACGTAACTGTTGTCAATTAAAGGTGCAGAGAAAAATTTAACACAAAGGGACAAAGATTGGAAGGAACAAAGAAAAAGAAAGAACACTTTGTCTCTTTCTTCCTTCGTTTCTTTCTATAAAAATTAGGTGGCAGCAATGAAGCCGAGCAGGGCAGCAACGCCAGACGTCGCGCCTTGGTTCAGGATGCGCTGGGCTGGCGAATGCCAATTGTGGTTTGCGCTAAGCGCATTAACCAGATCGTGCCAGGGTTGCCACGCCTCACCGCGCCCAGCCGCTTGCAGCCAGGCGGCAGAGAGTTGGGTGGTGCGGGGCACGGCCGTTTCCACCACAATTTTTGCCAAGTTCATTACCTCATTTTTTGGCCGCGTTGCCCATAAGCCCAGCAGCAGCCCGAGTAAGAAATCATCCCCGGCGGGCGTGAGGCCAGGACCGAAACCTGCCAGCTGGATAACGGCCGTTTGCATTCCGGCCACATCTTTTTGCGCAACAGCTGTGTGCATGGCTGCGGTGGCCATCTCAAATTGACTGACAAAGTGGGGGGGGCTGCCTGCTGCGAGTTGATCTTGATGGTGGGCAACGGCCGTTTGCAGTTCAGGTAAACGGTTGCGCCACTGTGCTTGCTGCTGCCGTAGCTGGTCCCAGGGTGGTGTGGGTTGCCACAACTCTGCTGCCTGCCACTCAAGTTTCAGCGGGCCAATGAAGAGCGCCGTGTCTGTTTTGTCTACGATTGTTTGGGGCGCAACGGATTCGGGAAACGGCCGTTGCCAATCGACCACCATCGAAAAAGGACCCGCGCCAACGCTGGGCTGCACGACAGAAATGATTTCCCCTTTGGTATCAATCAGGTTCAAAACGCGATCAAATAGTTGTAGGCGGGCAACGGCCAACGGCCGTTGCAGCCAATGTAAAATGCGTGGCGTTAGCTGAAAGACGGTTACCTGATTCATGTGAAAATTGTAACCCATCCGCTGCTCAATTCGGCAAAACAGACGGGACTCACTAAAATCCCAGCCATGATGAGTGTGTATGAACAAATTGTGGAATTGCTAGAGAGTCACAACATCTCTTACGAATTACATGAACATGTGCCCGTTCGCACGGTGGCCGAGGTGGAGGAGAAACTCCCTTTTTTGCTGGACAAAATGTTGAAGACCGTGGCGTTTCGGGTGAAAGACGGCCGTTTCATTCTAGCGGGCCTGCGCGGACATGATCGCATCGACTACCGCCAGCTGGCCGCCTACTGCGGCGTCAACCGGCGCGCCATCGCCAGCATGTCCCCCGATGCAGTCGAGGCGGAGCTGGGCTTTGAGGTAGGCGGCGTGGGGCCATTTGTCCTGCAACCCGAAGTGATTGTGCTGCTGGATAAGCAACTGGCCGAAATGGGTACCGTCTACTGCGGCAGCGGCCGCAACACCGCCACGCTGGCCATCGACATCGACGATTTGCTGCGCGTTTGCGGCGGCGAAATGGTGAGCCTGGCGCGGGGCGATTAGTGTATAACATTGGTAGGGGCAGGTCTCAGACCTGCCCCTACAGGAGAATTCTGTGCGAAGAAGTCTTACTATTTCCATGCCTGCTTTTAACGAGGCCGAAAACATCCCCGGAATGGTGGCCGATGTGCTGCGCGTGCTGCCTATCTTAACTGACGATTTTGAGATTATTGTGGTCGATGATGGCAGTCGGGACGATACGGCCGTTGTCACCCAACAACTTGCCGCCCAACATCCCCAACTGCGGTTGGTGCAGCATGAGGTGAACAAGGGGTACGGAACGGCCGTACTCGCCGGACTCACCCACGCTAGCAAAGAACTCGTCTTTTTTACCGATGCGGACCGCCAATTTGATTTGTCCGAGATTGAAAAGCTGCTGGCCAAAATCGAAACGGCAGATCTTGTCGTCGGTTACCGCGCCCCGCGTCGCGATCCGTTCATGCGGCGGCTCAATGGCAAAGGGTGGAGCTGGCTGGTGACGCTGCTCTTTGGCTACACGGCCCGCGACATCGACTGCGCCTTCAAGCTGATGCGCCGCACTGTGGTTGAGCAGTTGCAGGATGAAATCACCTCCGGTGGGGCCACCTTCAGCGCCGAGTTTTTGGTGCGTGCCAAGCGGGCGGGCTTCAAAATTGCGGAAGTGCCAATTGTGGGACATCGTCCCCGCGTGGCGGGCAGCCCCACCGGAGCCAACTTACGGGTCATCGTGCGTGCCTTCAAAGAGTTAGTGCAGTTCCGGTTGGGGCTGCGGCGAGAGGCAAAGCTTGTACGGCCTAAGATGAAAGAGGAGAGGGGAACGGCCGTTTAAGCAGGTTCCTCTCGCGGTTCATACTCCGCCACGATGGCCTGCACCTGCGCTACCTCGTCGGCCGACATCGGGCCAAATTGCAGGGCGCTGGCGTTATCTTGCACCTGTTTCACATTTTTGAAGCCAGGAATCGGCACCATCCGCTCATCCAATCCCCAAATGTAGCAAATTGCTCCTTGAGCCATCGTGCGGCCTCCGGCAGTGAACACCTCACGCAGCGCCTCCACCGTGTTTAGGCGGCGCACAATGGGCGCATCGGCAAAACTGACCTGCGAGCGAATGTCGTCGGCGGGGAAGGTGGCATCTGTGCTGTATTTGCCGGTGAGAATGCCCTTGTTGAGCGGATCTTTGTTCAGGCCTGCCAAATTGTGTTCTGCGCAGAGTTGGCGCATTTCGGGATTGTCGTACACGGCGTTGAGGCGGAATTGGATGGAAGTGCAGTGCGCGCCATCGGCAAAGACGCGGGCGCGATCCACCAGGTCAGTGCTCCAGCCATACCAGCGAATTTTGCCCTCCTGCACCAGTGTTTCCAGCTCGTCGCGCAATTTTAGCGCCAGTTCGGGATCGTATTGCGCTTCGTGGAGTTGGTAAATGTCGATGTACTCAGTTTGCAGGCGGCGCAGGCTGTTTTCCACATCCTGGCGCACATTTTTGAGGATTTGGTCGTTGTCGTCGTAGACAATTTTGGTGGCCTCGTTGATGACGTGGCCAAACTTGGTAGCGATGACTACCTTGTCGCGGCGGCCTGTCAGACCTTTGCCCAGCACGACCTCGCTATGGCCTGCGCCGTAATTGGCGGCCGTATCGAAGAGGGTGATGCCCAGGTCAACGGCCGTTTGAATCGCCCGGATCGACTCGGCATCATCCATTTTGCCCCAACCCGCCGGAAAGGTGTCGCCACCTTTAGGCCCCATTTGCCACGGGCCACCGATGGCCCAGCAGCCCATGCCCAACGCGCTAACTTCTAAACCACTTTTGCCCAGTTTTCGCTTAAACATAGTTTCTCCTTTGCGAATGTTGGTCGGATTGCCAATCCGACCTACGGCTTTCTTTTGGTAGGTTGCCAGTATACGAAACTGATAGTGGTTGGGGTGACACCCAGAAGGGTGCATGGTGGGGTGAATTTGGTCTCAATCGGCGTTAAACAGGGAGTCCATACCGCGCATCGCCAGCTGTTGGAACATCTCGTTGATGGTTTCGGGGGGATACGGCCGTTTCTCCTTCAGCCACCACACCATGATCGACAGCAAGCCACCCGCCAAAAAGTTAGTGATGACGGGCAGCGGAATGGCTAACTCTTCATCCTCACCGAAAATTTCCTGCAAATGATTTTGCACATCGGCCATCATGTGTTGGCGACCTGTTTCAATCATCACTTCGGCGCCACCGCCCTCAAACATTGCCTGATGAAACTCGTACGCTTCATTAGCATGAAGGAAAAATTCGAGGCTGTGCAAAATGTGGGGCGATTCTTTGCTGGCTGTGGGTTCTGTTTCGTCCCATTGGGCCGTGTAGTTGGCAAAGTTGCTGGCCAGCAAATCTTCCTTGTCTTGAAAATGGGCGTAGAAGGTGGAGCGCCCCACATTGGCTCGGTCGATGATGTCCTGCACCGTGATTTTGTCGTACCGCTTCTCCAAAATAAGGCTTACCAACGCTTCTTGAATCAGCTTGCGCGTGCGCTCGACCCGCCGGTCCATTTTCTTGGTCATTGGTCACTTTCCGTACAGTTTTGCCATTTTGTTCGATACTGAATGGTTGCGGGGGATTGTTTGTTGACGGCCGTTTCCCCACCAACTACACTCAAAAATATCGAACAATTTGTTCGGTAAAAAACAAATTATACAGGAAAGAGTACGGAAATGAACCTGATTCAAAAAATTCACGGAAATGATGAGCATACCCACGATGGCCAGCCACACACGCATCGAGCCCCGTTTTGGGTGCGCTATTACGACACGATTGTAGGCGTGGCAACTTTCGGACGTGCTCGCAAAATGCACGAGAGCACGCTGCAACTCGCCCAACTCCAGTCGGGAGAATCTATTTTGGATATCGGCTGCGGTACAGGGAAGCTGATTTTTGCAGCGGAAAAAGTGGTGGGATTAGGCGGAACGGCCGTTGGTCTGGACGTTGAGCCGGGCATGATCGCGCAAGCCAAAGCCAACGCTGCCAGAACACACAGCCATGCTACGTTTGGCGTCGCCTCCATCATCGAGATTCCCTACCCAGACAACAGCTTCGATGTGGTGACCAGTTCGCTGGTGTACCACCATCTGAATCAGGCAGAAAAGGTAGCCGGATTGCAGGAAGTGATGCGCGTGTTGAAGCCAAACGGCCGTTTCCTCATCGTTGATCTCAACCCCACCCGTCGCGGTCTGGCGGTGCGCTTACCAGGCCACAACCAACTGGCGCAGGAAGATTACGTCAGCCGCGAAGTGGTTGAGCAGTTGGCAGCGGCGGGTTTTGCCAGCATCACTGCCGGGGCACATCCCTTCAACCAGCTTTCCTACGCGCTGGGGGTAAAAGATGCTTAGGCTTATCGCCAAACTGCACGGCATTGAACCGCAGGAAACGCCAGATTATGGGCTGGATGTGCCCAAATTGGCGAAGGGAACGGCCGTTTTTGGTGTCCTTTCCAGCGCGGTTGTGGTTGCTCACGTGGTTGGCTTCATTTCCACCGGCATGTTCCTTACCTTGCGCAGCCTCACCGATTTGCCGCTGGATGAACTGCTCGTGCTTACCGCTTCGAGCGTTTTGGCAATATTGGCTTTCCTCGTTTCCGGCTTCATTTTCTGGTCGAGCAAGCGCGGCAAATTCCACATGCGTGACCGGGTGATTGCCGGGCTCAAGCTGCGTGGTGACGAGCAGGTGCTGGACGTGGGCTGCGGCAACGGTCTGCTGCTCATCGGTGCGGCGCAAAAGTTGACCACGGGAACGGCCGTTGGCGTAGACATCTTTGACGAAAACCTGGAATCGCATAACAGTCGGGACTCTGTGTTGCACAATGCCAGGCTGTCTGGCGTGGGCAATCGCGTAGAAGTCCATAACGCCGATGCACGAGAACTGCCTTTTGAAGATGCCAGTTTCGACGTCGTCACCAGCAGCTTGATGTTTCATCATCTGAACAAGGCAGACCGGGAAACGGCCGTGCAGCAGATGCTGCGCGTGCTCAAACCGGGCGGCAAACTGGTCATTGTGGAAGTCGCTTTTGTGGGTCGCTTACGAAAATTATTGAGGGAATATGGCGGAACGGCCGTTAAACGCGCGCCCCTCGGCTTGCCGGTTTACAAGCAAATTGTCGCCACCAAATAACAATCGAGGAAAAATGAGCCACCATACACATTTACACGATCACACCCATGAGCAGCAGCCGCATGACCATAGCCATCCCGCCGGTCTGCGTGGCTGGTTTGCCAATCTGTTCAATCCGCACAGCCACGATCACAGCAATTTGGCTGCTGACCGCGCCTTTGCCGAAAATGAACTCGGCATCCGCACGGTCTGGATTGCCCTGGCGATTTTGCTCTTCACCTCGGTGCTGCAACTGGCGATTGTGGCCCTGAGCGGCAGCGTGGCTTTGCTGGCCGACACCGCGCACAACATTGGCGACGGCCTCAACTCCATCCCGCTGCTGATTGCCTTTTATCTGGCCCGCCGCCTGCCCACGCGACGGTTTACCTTTGGCTACGGCCGTTCCGAAGACATTGCTGGTATTTTTATTGTGCTCTCTATTTTGGTGAGCGCCGGGATTATCTTTTGGGAATCGTTTCAACGTTTGCTAAATCCAGCGCCGCTGGAAAACATCGGCTGGGTGGCAGCGGCGGCCATCATCGGTTTTGTGGGCAATGAGCTGGTCGCCTGGCTGCAAATTCGCGTGGGCAACCGCATCGGCTCCGCCGCGCTCATCGCCGATGGCCTGCACGCCCGCACCGACGGCCTGACCTCGCTGGCCGTTTTGATCGCGGCTGGCGGTGCCTGGCTTAACGTGCCGCTGCTTGATCCAATTATTGGTCTGGGCATTGGTGTGGTGATTTTGCTGATTACCTGGGATACCACCAAGCGTATTTGGGTTCGGTTAATGGATGGGGTGGAGCCGGAGTTGGTCGGGGTGGTGGAAACGGCCGTAATGCAAAACCCTCAGGTGCAAGAAATCAAACAACTGCGCCTACGTTGGCTCGGTCATCAACTCCAGGGCGACCTACGGCTGCAACTCAAGCCCGGTGCCGATAGCGACGCCGTCAAAGCTGACATTCGCCACGCACTAAGTCACGATCTGCCTAAACTACAAGATTTGGTTATCGAAACCAGTTTGTGATTTTTATATCGGTAATTCTCTTATGCGGACTTTTTGATCGTTGATGATGACGAGTGCCCCTTTTTGTAAAGGTTGCTCGATTTCTGGCCAAGAGGTCAAGATTTTCTCAAAAAGGTTCGTTGGTTCTGTGTTTCGCAATCGAAGAATGATTATAGAGGGGGAACTAGCACCTGAAAAAGCTAACAAATCTCCAAAGTCCAGATCATGGGTAATGATCGCTTCGTTATTTGCCTGTGCTACATTGATGATTTCAGAGTCGTTGGCTTGAAACATGCCCACGTCGCCGACATGCCGCGACTTATGACCTACTTTCTCAAGGCGTTGTCCGAGTGAGCGCGGAACATTCATGTCCAGCAAAAATTTCACTACGCACCTTCTGGCAGGGAGACAACTCTTTCTTCCATCGACAGCGCCGCGTAACCCAGCGCTTGATAAATATCTTCGATCTCAAGTTCGGGCCATTCTGTCAGGATTTCTTCAACGCTCATGCCAGAGCTAAGGTAGCTCAAAATCGAGGCAACAGGCATTCTCATACCACGAATACAAGGTTTGCCAAAGCATTTGTTTGGGTCGAGTGTAATTCGGTCAAATTGATAATGTTTCAGTTCCATATCAGTCACCTCTGGCTACATTCTAGCGGAAGGTTTTGTTTTTGGGAACGGCCGTTTACCCAAACCCCCGCGCCTGCCATGCCTGGTAAATGAGGATGGACCCCGCTACGGCCGCATTGAGCGATTCGACGTGCCCTTTTTGCGGCAGCATCAGGCGGATGTCGCAGCTTTCGCGCACCAGGCGGCGCATGCCTTGCCCCTCATGCCCCACCACAATGCCCAGCGGCATGTTCAAATCAACCTGCTGGAGCGATTGGGCGTCTTCGGCCAAATCCATGCCTACAATCCAGACATTGTTTTGTTGCAGTTGGCGAATGGTTTGCACCAGATTGGTCACCTGGGCTACGAGCAAATGCTCGGCGGCTCCAGCGGAATATTGCACGACGGCGGGGGTAATTTCCGGGGCGCGGCGGTCCTGCACGATGACGCCATGCACGCCGCAAATTTCGGCCGTACGCAGCAGGCTGCCGATGTTTTGCGGCCCGTGCAGCAAATCCAGCAGCAGCAAAAATGGCTTCTCGCCGCGCTGTTCGGCCAATCCCAAAATCTCATCCACCTCGCTGTAGATGTACGGCCCAACCTCTAGTGCCATGCCCTGGTGGCTGTGATCCTTGGCCAAACGGCCGATTTTCTGTTTATCGGCCGTTTGGATGCGCACGCCACGCTGCTGCGCCGCCTCGCGCACGGGCTGAGCCAGTTTTTTGTCCAGCCCATTTTGCAGCCAGAGCGTATGCAGCTCCCGGCGGCTGCCACGCAGGGCTTCGAGAACGGTGTTGCGGCGGATGAGGATTTCGGTCATCGGTAGTCCGTTGTTGGTAATCGGTTATCGGAGAACGGTAATCCATTTTTGACCGATTACCGTTCACCGTTTACGGATTACCGTTTAGCCTAATTTCCAGATGGTGCCATCAGCGCGATCTTCCAAAACCACGCCGAGGTCGCGCAGCTGATTGCGGATTTTGTCGCCGGTGGCCCAATCTTTGTTGGCGCGGGCCTGGGCGCGCAGCTCGATGAGCAGGCGGATGAGGCCAGCTTCGCGCTCGGCGTCGCTGTCTTGCGTTGCTTCGTCGGGGATGATGCCCAGGACAGTGCCGCCCAGTTCGCGGTACAGGCCATCCAGCGCGGCGAGGGATTCCTGCGACTGCGGCCCTTGCTCGTTGAGCAGGCTGTTTACCTGCCGCGTGTAATCTTGCAGGATGGCCAGGGCGGCGGGCGCGTTAAAGTCGTCGTTCATCTTTTCGATGAAGGCGGCTTTGGTTTTGTCTACTAATTCCTGGACGGCTGATGAAACTTCGCCAGAAACGGCCGTTCGCATCTGCTCTCTCACCAACGTCACGGCTCCCCACAAACGCTGCCAGCCCTTGGTGGCCGCTTCCACCGCCTCGTCGGAAAAGTCGATGGGGTTGCTGTAGTGGCTGGACAAAATGAAAGCGCGAATTGCTTCTGGCCGCCAGCGGGCCAGCGCATCTTTGATGGTGAGCGTGTTGCCCAGGCTCTTGCTCATCTTCACGCCGTCCAGCGTGAGCGAGCCAGTGAGCATCCAGTAGCGGGCGAACGTTTCGTCGTGAGCGGCTTCACTTTGGGCGATTTCGCATTCGTTGTGCGGGAAAATGTTGTCAATGCCGCCGCCGTGAATGTCGAACGTCGGGCCGAGGTATTTGTTAGCCATCGCCGAGCATTCCACGTGCCAGCCGGGAAAGCCGTCGCCCCACGGGCTGGGCCAGCGCAAAATGTGCTCCGGCTCCGCTTTTTTCCAGAGGGCAAAGTCGGCCGGGTGTTTCTTTTCGCTGCGTACCGCTTCACGTGCGCCTTCTTCCTGTTCTTCGACGATACGGCCGCTTAATTTGCCATACTCCGGGTAAGACAGCACATCAAAGTAAACGGAGCCATCCACCTCGTAGGCGTGGCCTTTTTCGATGAGCTCTTGCACCATAGCGATTTGTTCGGGGATGTGGCCGCTGGCGCGAGGGCTGATGTCGGGCCGCTGCACGCCGAGGGCGTCCATGTCGTCGAAGTAGCCTTTCATATAGGTTTCCACAACCTGCATGGGCAGGGCGGACATTTGCTCCGCTTTGCGCAGGATGCGGTCTTCGCCGGTGGCCAGCATGTGGCCCACGTCGGTGATGTTTTGTACGTAGAGCACTTTGTAACCGCTGTAGCGCAGGTAGCGCACAATCACGTCGAAGCCGACGTAGGTTTTGGCGTGGCCAATGTGCGAATTGTCGTACACGGTGGGGCCGCAGACGTAGATGTTGACACGGCCGTCTTGCAGCGGCACAAACTGTTCTTTCTCACGGTTGAGTACATTGTAAATTTTCAGTGACATACGAACTCCAGAGTTAGCCACAGAGGGCACAGAGGAAAAAGAGAGATTTTTATCAAAGATTGCGCAGATTAAAAGGATTAAAACATCTGGTAAATCTGCGTAATTTTTGATTGATTATGTTGTAAAGAACCTAATCCAATAAGAAGTAGGAAATCTCTAAAACCTCTGTGCCCTCTGTGGCAAAAATTTTTTCACAATCGTAGCGCATTGGCGATGCGTTGCAAAGTGCGGTTTTTACCCAGGATGGCCATGATTTCAGCCAGGGGCGGGCCGCCAGTTTGGCCGGTGAGGGCGGCGCGGATGGGATGAAATACGGCCGTTGGCTTCCATCCCTCACTTTCCTTAAAACTAGTGCGCAAGCCCTGCAAAATCGTTTGCGCCGTCGCTTCATCCAGTAGAACCACGTGGGCCAGTTCCGCCACCAGCCGCGTAAGCACCGGATGGGCCGATTCGCTGTGCAGCGCTTCTTGTGCGCTAGGTGCCAATTCAAAATTGTCGGCAAAGGCCCATTCGGCGATGTCTACAGCATCTTCCAGCTTGCTGAGTTCATCGCGAATAACGGCCGTTAACCGCACCAGCCACTCATTTTGCATGGGCAATTCATCGTAGACGTCTTCTAGGAACGGCCGTATCAATTCTGCCAAACTCTCGTTGCTGTGCCGCTGCATGTACTGCCGGTTCATCCAGTTCAGCTTGTCCCAATCGAAAATGGACGGGCTGGCAGAAAGGCGCTCCAGGCGAAACTGCTGGCGCACCGTCCACTTGTCCACAATTTCCTGGCCGTTGTCGGGCGTCCAGCCGAGCAGCAGTAGATAGTTGAACAGCGCCGCTGGCAAGTAGCCCGCCTCCTGAAAATCGCGAATGAGATAGCCGCCTTCAGGGTCGCGCTTTTTTAGCTTTTGGCCCTGCCGGTTGAGAATCAGCGGCAGATGCACCCAGACCGGTTCGGTCCAACCCATTGCTTTGTGCAGCTGGATGTGGATGGGCGAGCTGGGAATCCAATCCTCGCCGCGTACCACGTGGGTAATGCCCATGTCGTGGTCGTCGGTGACGGTGGCCAGGTGGTAGAGCGGATCGCCGTTGCTGCGCACGATGATGGGGTCTTGCAGGCGAGAATTTTCAAACTTTATCTCGCCGCGAATGGCGTCGTGCAAAATGGTGTGGCCCGTTTGGGGCATTTTGAGGCGCAGCGGGTTGCCGTTGGCGCTGGCGGGCTGGGCCGCATCGTCGCCGTAGTAGGCGTGGCCTTCATCTACTAATTTTTCGATGGTGCGTTGGTGAAACGGCCGTCTCTCAGATTGCACATACGGTCCGAACTCGCCGCCGATATCTGGCCCTTCATCCCAGTCCAGCCCCAGCCAGTGGAGCGCGTCAAAAATGAGCTGGGTCGCTTCGGGCGTGTTGCGGGCCACGTCGGTGTCTTCCAGGCGGATGATGAAGTCTCCTTTGAGTGCGCGAGACAAGGCCCAACAGAAAACGGCCGTATGCATATTGCCTACATGCACCGGGCCAGTCGGGCTGGGAGGGAAGCGGAATCGGGGAACCATCACGGTTTGGCGAAGATCATGCGGCCAGCGGAGGTTTGCAGCACTTTGGTGACGGTGACGTTGAGCGTTTTGTTGATGAGCGCACGGCCGTCTTCCACGACTACCATCGTGCCATCCTGCAAAAAGCCGACGCCCTGGTCAGACTCGCGCCCTTCCTGGATGATTTTAACCTTGAGCTCTTCGCCCGGCAGCGAGGTGATCTTCACCGCATTGGCCAGATCGTTGATATTGAGCACACTCACGCCTTGCAGCTCGGCGACGCGGTTAAGGTTGTAATCGTTGGTCATGATGGGGCAGTGCAAATGGCGCGCCAGAGCGACCAGTTTGCTGTCGGCGTCCCGCACTTCGCTCACGTCCATGTCGGTGATTTTAGTGGGGACGGGGGCATCGTTTTGCAGCTGCGTTAGCACTTCCAGCCCCAAACGGCCGCGTCCCCGGCGCAGCGGGTCGGCGCTGTCGGCGATGTGCTGCAATTCAGATAAGATGAAGTTGGGAATCAACAGGGTGGCGCGGACAAAACCTGTCTTGCTGATATCAGCAATACGGCCGTCAATGATCACGCTGGTGTCCAACAAAATAAACTGTTCGCCAGTTTGGCTGGCCGCAGTCGGCTCATTGCCGGATTGGGATAGGGGGGAGCGCAGACCGCTGAACAACGCGCGCAAATCGTTCTGGCGGGACACCAAGATGACGACGCTCAGGTAGCAAAGAACGGCCGCTGCTACCAAGGGCAAAATCTGGCGAAAAGGTGAGCCCAGCAGGGCCAGTGGCAAAGAGAGCAGGGCTGCCGCTACCAGGCCAATAAACAGCCCCAGGACAATGGCTACCAGCCGTTCGGCGGGCATTTTGGCTAACCGGCTGCTAACGTGGCGTAACGGCCGTATCGTAATCAATGGCGTCAAGATTAGCCCAACCAGGAAACCCACCAGCGCAAAAACAATGATGTACCCTTCAGGGGAAACCCGTAAAAAATGGGCCATCCAATTCCCAAAGAAGCCACCACCAATACTGCCCGCGACAGCACCCACAATACGAAAAATAAATTCAGTGCTCATAAAATGATTCCTTCAAAAACGCCTTACTGTTTTGGCAATAAAAATGAATAAATGTTGTTGTGTTTTTCAATAATGACAAAAAAAGATGAACATACTTTGCAGTACATTCACCTTAACTTGTTTGCCTGATGCAGACTCGTTGGCTAATGATGTAACCAAACGAAATAATTAATTTTTTAGGTTGAGCAAGTTACGTCTGATTTGCTCAGGTAAAAGCGCTATTTTCTTTTATATATTGAAAAGTAATCGCTTTTCTCCTCAGGATTAGCAAAAGTTATCCAGTCAAAATATGTTGCCAAGGCAGAGATTCCAGGTGAGCTTTTTTAGCGGTTGGTTATTTGTTTGAAACAAGAAATAACCCAGGATCCGTTTTGCCTTGTAGCTATTGAATTATTTGACAAAGGATAAGTGCACCTGCGCCAGTGAATGATAAATAATGAGGATGGGCGCTGATAGATACCAGCCATAACGCAGCTGGCGGCCGAATGGCGTAAATTGGAACAACAAATTGGGCGAATTACGCCATCACCAAATAAATTTTTAACTCTTGCCAAGACCTAAATTATTGCATCTACAAAAAAATTAAGGGAATTGAGCAATAAAAGATTTCTTACGATGCGATGGTATCACAGCCAATATGAAGCGGCAATATGGGTCTACCAAATTGCCGCTTTATTTATATCTCTATTATGTGGATATAGGCCGTTTCTCTAGCGTCGTGTTTGTGATGAGGATCGACCCGGTGCCTGCATCCCGCCACGCGGAGAACCATCCGGGCGCGGCGGCCTACGCGTGATGGATTGACGGTTCGGTGGCTGTTGATGGCTGTTTGGCTTTGGTGACGCGCGCATTGGGGCAGGATTGGGCCTGAACGGCCGTCCTGCTGGTAAGCTGCTGCCACTGTTGGTTTTCGGTGCAGACGGCCGTTTGGCTGGACGGCTTACCCGCTGCAAAATTGATCCGGCAAACATATATTCCCCCGCCACAGAGATGGCCCCAATAAACAAAATGCGCGTTAGCCAGACCAGCATGGCCACAAAGAAAGGCACCCAGCGCAGCAGCTGCTCACGGCTGAGCACCTCATTGCCAAACTCATGGGTGAGCAACGTCAGGGAAATGGCCCACCAGGTCATCACGGCATTCATCGTTGCGCCGAGCAGCCAGGCACCCATGAGATACCAAACGGCCGTTGGTTCATCTTGGCCCCGTTCTGGCGTAAATAATCGAGCCAGTCCGGCAAAATCAATCGCGCAAAAAGCGATGGCCAAAATAGTTGCCCAGCTGATCCCGGCAAAGCGCACATCACCCAGCAGATTGCTAAGCGCGTAACGCGTCGTATCAAAGTTAAATAGCTCAAAAGCCACCAGCGCCACCACCAGAATGATGCCCATGATGGTTTTTTGCGGTAAATTGAGCCCCAGCAAGGCATTGCCGCCGGGTTGGTTAGGGCGTGGCATTCCACCACTGTTTTTTGCGCCCTGATTTTCCATGATTGTTCTCCTGCAATCCCTTTGTTTCCTGGAAAATGCGTTTCTTCGATAGAAACAAAATTTCCTTTGAAACAAAAAAATCCGAACCCAAGGTTCGCTTGTTCTTGCCTCTTCACTCTTTCCTGTTTGCTGTCATATCCCCGCGGCTTGGTTGTTTAGAAAGAGGAGGTGGCACTGGTAAGGGTCGCACTTACCAGTGCCACAGTTTGAGGGGAAGAGGGTATGTGTTGAGAAGAGGGAAGAGGGTTCCGTATGTCTGCAAAGAATATTAGCACGCATGTTCTAAAAAGTCAAATCGAATTTAGAACAAAATTGGTCGAATTTGTTCTAATGAGATGCGCAATTTGTGGGATAAAATACGGCCGTTCTAATAATGAAAGGTGATGGTTTAATTGGGAATAGTGAACGGCATGGCTTCGTGGACACACAGAGTTGAACTGGCCCTTTACCGCATGGCGGGCGCTTCTGCCATGCTTGGCTACCCGCTGCGCTGGGAAAAGCTGGAGATTGACGAGAATCGCTCGCTTTGGGCTTCGTATACCCCGGAATATCGACCCAATCCGCCGTTAAGCGGGCCAGAAACGGCCGATCTTTGCATCATTGGCGGCGGCTACACCGGCATTTCCACCGCGTATCACTTTAGCCAGCGCTTCCCGGAAAAGCGGGTGGTGTTGTTGGAGGCCAAATCGTTGGCCAACGGAGCCAGCGGGCGCAACGGCGGCATGATGCTTAACTGGGTCTACGGCGTTGGCCCCATGAGCGACGAGATGACTGCCCGCGTTTATCAGGCCACCCACCAAACCATCGACGACATCGAGCAAATTATCCAAAACCACAACCTGGACGTCAGCTACCGGCGGGATGGTTGCTTTGAGGTGTTTACCGACGAGCAGCGAGCCATCGAGGCGCAAGAAGAAGTGGCGCACCTGAACAGCATCGGCGTGCCCGTGCAGTTTTGGGAGGCGGCCCAGGTGCGGCAAAAGCTCAATCTCAACGGCATCTACGGCGGGCTGTTTGACCCCAGCGAGGGGCAGCTGAACGGGGTGCAGTTTATTCGCGGCTTACGCCCTGTTTTAGAGGCACGGGGGGTGAAGATTTATGAGGGAACGGCCGTTACCAAAATCACAGAAGGTCCAACAATTGAAGTGACTACGGCCAACGGTTCAGTAAAAGCCAAGGCGATTGTGCTGGCGACCAACGGCTATACCGGCAAGTTGGGCTACTTCCGCAAAGCGTTTTTCCCGCTGCACTCCCACGTTTTCGCCACCGAGCCGCTAAGCGACGACACCGCCCGACAGCTTGGCTGGCACGGCAGCGCGGGCTTCTCTGATGACCTGAACCGCATCTCTTACGCCACGCGCACTCGCGAGGGGCATGTTGTCTTTGGCGGCGGTAGCAACATTTCTTACGCCTATCTGTGGAACAACCGTACCACCTTCCCCGGTACGCCAGACAGCGCCAATCCCGCCTTCAACGAGATGCAGCAAACAATGGGACAATATCTGACTGGCAGTGGCAGCTTGCGTCGCGCCTATCGCTGGACGGGCACATTGGCCATCACTCTGCGGCGCAACTGCTTCATGGGCGTGCGCGGCGAATACAACAATGTGTATTACGCGCTGGGCTATAGCGGTCACGGCGTTACGGCAGCCAACATGGCGGGCAAGGTGCTCACCGATCTTTACAGCGGCAGCGATGAGCCGTGGCGCGGTCTGCCCTTCATCGGGGCCGATTATTCGCCGGTGCCGCTGGACCCGTTCCGCTGGCTGGGCTACCAGATGATGACCCGCCTTACCGGCCGCTCCCCACGTGAGCCGCACCGGTAAGTGCGAATGGCGAACGGCCGTTTACGGGGTAGCCAAATCGCAAAAAATTTGGCAAACTAGCCGCTATGGAAGCACACGTCCCAACGCATTCCCCGGAAAAATCAACCCAGGCAGCCAAATCAAAGCCGTGGACGGCCGTTTGTGATTGGCTCCAAACGCCCGTAGATATTGCCGTTCTGGTCTACTTCCGCGTGGCTTTTGGTGCGATTATGCTGTGGGAAATGTGGCGCTACAGCAGCTATGGCTGGATCAGTCGCTATTGGATCGAGCCATCGTTCCACTTCACCTATTGGGGTTTCGATTGGATACGGCCGTGGCCCGGCGTTGGCATGTACATCCATTTTGGCGTGATGGCTTTGCTGGCGCTCTTTATTTTGCTCGGCATGTGGTACAGGCTTAGCGCGATTCTCTTCTTTTTGGGCTTTAGCTACATCTTTTTGTTGGAGCAGGCGCAGTACCTCAACCATTTTTACCTGGTTTGTCTTATTGCTTTCATCATGATCTTTTTGCCAGCGAATCGGGCATGGTCTGTGGATGCGTGGCGGCGGCCAGACGGCCGTTCTGACTGGATGCCCACCTGGAGCTTGTGGCTGCTGCGCTTTCAAATCGCGGTGCCTTACTTTTTTGGCGGCATTGCCAAGCTAAATGGCGATTGGCTGCGCGCCCAACCCATCGAAAGCTGGCTGGCTGCCCGCACCGATTTCCCCATGATTGGCCAATTTTTTACCGAAAAATGGATGGTGTTTGGCTTTGCCTATGGTGGGGTGCTGCTCGATTTGCTGGTGGTGCCCTTTTTGCTCTGGCGTAAGACACGGCCGTTTGCCTTCATTGCCGCCGTGGTGTTCCATCTCACCAACGCCCACCTTTTTTCCATCGGCATCTTCCCCTGGTTTATGATGGCCGCAACGGCCGTTTTCTTTGACCCAAGCTGGCCGAGAAAAGCACTCAATCTGGTGGGAATAGGCAAAACTGAGATCGCTCTCCCTGCTAAAATAAACCTCCCTAATTGGGGACTGGCGCTGCTTGCGGGATATGTGATGCTGCAAATTTTGCTGCCGCTGCGCCACTTTGTCATTCCGGGCCACGTCAGCTGGACTGAGGAAGGGCACCGCTTTGCCTGGCACATGAAGCTGCGCAACAAGGACGCCACTGCCCAATTTACGCTCACCAATGCGGCTGGCGAAACGTGGCAGGTCGATCCGCTGGCTCATCTGACAGAGCGGCAGCTAAGCAAAATGTCTACACGTCCTTATCTGATTTTACAGTTTGCCCACTTTTTGGCGGCAGAAGCGGCGGCACAAGGGCACGGCGAGGTAAGTGTGCAGGCTGATGTGTGGGCTTCTTTGAACGGCCGTCCTGCCCAACAACTCATCGATCCCACCGTTGATTTGGCGGCCCAACCGCGCACGCCCTGGCGCGTAGACTGGATTTTGCCGCTCACCACGCCCCTTTTTGCTGTCGAGTAAATCCAAACCTCTAAAAACTCTGTGCCCTCTGTGGCAAAAGTTATTCAGCACTCGCCCGCTTCAGCAGACGGGCCTGTCTTTTGGCGAGCAGGTGGCGAATACGGCCGTGTTTTTCGCGCGTCAAGGGATAGAACCAGGTAACCACGGCCGCACTCAGCAGCAGGATGGCGCCCACCGGGCCAGTTAGCACACGAATGACGGTGAGCGTGCTTTCCGTCTGGCTGGCGACGACAGCACCTTCTGGTGGAGCCTGGTAGCCAAACCAGCCGAGTACTTGCAGCGCCACAAAAATCGCAAAGGCGCCTGTTAGCTTGCGGGTAAAGTTTTTCACGCCGTAATAAATTCCCTCGTGGCGGTGGCCCACGCGCAGTTCATCCCATTCCATCACGTCGGGGAAGATGGCATCGGGCAAGATGTGTCCCGCCGAGGCGCCAATGCCCGCCAGTACGGCAATGATGAGCGTGGCTGTCATGTTTCCTTTGCCCACCCACATCACGCCAATCTGCACGCCGGCCCAAAAGAGCAGCCCGGCGATGTAGGCGTGGCGCTTGCCGTATCGTTTTGAGAGGTAATTCCAGAGAGGCAGGGTGAGAACGGCCGTAATCAACAACACACCCAATGCTAAAGATTCCAGCGCAATTTCTGTGCCAAAAACGGTTGTTGTGGCCAGCAAATCCCCATCGGCCACCCAGTAGGTTAAAAAGTAAGGCAGCATCAGGGCAATAAAGTCAAAGGTCAGCCAGTTGAGCATGTAGATGGCCGCGGCAAAGCGAAATGGCACATTTTCCCAGGCGGTGTTCAATACCTCCCGAAACGGCAGCGGCACCTCTGGGTCTGTGGGGTCGATTTGCTCCTTCACGAAAAAGACGATCAGCAAAAATGGAATCATGGTGATCACACCAAACATGGCAGAGACAACGAGATAACCTTGCTGCTGCGACGCGCCGGAGGCCATCGTTGCTTTCACAATGGTCGGGGCCAAAATGGCTACCACCAGCGAACCCATCAGGTTGAAAAACATGCGGAAACCAGTGATGGCGGTGCGTTCATTGTAATCAGGCGTCAGCTCTGGCGTCATGCTGAAGTAAGGCACCGAGACCAAACTTTGCAGCGTATCGGTGAGCATAAAAGCCATCGTCACAATCACCAAAACGAGGATTTTGTTTTCAAACGGCGGTGCCCACCACAAAATCATAAAGCTCAGACCAAAAGGCACGCCAAAGAAAAGTAAAAAGCTGCGCCGCTTGCCAAAACGCTCGTTTTTAATGCGGTCACTCAGCAAGCCCACAATTGGGTCGTTGATGGAATCCCAGATGATGCCTACCAGCGTGCCAATGGAAGCCAGACGCGGCTCTAGCCCCACCACATCAGTGAGGAAGATGGCGTAAAAAACCAGACGCAGCGTGTTAAAGCTGGACAGCCCAAAATCGCCCGATCCATACAGGATTTTCGTCCAAAGCGGCAGTCTTTCCTCTTGTTTTTGCATCTGTTTCCTCGAATTTTTGCTGAATGGGTTGGGCAACCGGCTAGATGAGGTGAGTTCACTTACCAGATTGGACCAATTTTAGTCGGAAATCGTTCGCAGGATTTGCAATTAAATAAATTGGTCCAATCTTTTCGCCGATTACGCAAATTTCCCTAAGCATAAAGCAGAATCGATCCAAAAACGATCAAGAAATTTCGGTTTAGCATTCCTGTTGGCTTTAAAAAATCTTAGAGTTTGCTTTTGGTTGGGCTCAACAGTTGCCGCATTGCTTCTTTACCCCGAAAATAGGGGCATGGCATTACGTAAGCAATTCATTGGTTTTATCATCATGATGGTTGGTTTGGCCGGGTGTGGACTGGTAGAAGCCCCAGAACATTCGCCTGTGCCAACGCCGGTGGCAACGGCCGTTCCCTGGGATGTGTCGCAGTTTCCGGCTGGCGAAATGGTATTGGACCCCGTTAGCAACGTGGTGCCTAAAGTGGACCCGTTGATTGCCGGGTTGGTAGAGTCGGTGTCCCAACAGCAGCTGATGGGCTACATTCAAATGATGCAAAGCTTTGGCAATCGCAATGTCTTTAGCGTGACGGATGATCCCAGCTTTGGCATCGGGGCCACGCGCCAATGGTTGGTTGATGAATTTACGCGGGTAGGAAACGGCCGTTTGCAAGTCGGCATCCAGGAATTCCCCGTCTATTACAATGGGTTGGCTACCACCCCATACAATGTCGTGGCGACTTTGCCTGGGCACATGGAGAGCAATGACATCATTGTGGTGATGGCTCACTACGATAACCGTGCCCCTGGACCCACTGACGGTGAAACCTATGCTCCGGGTGCCAACGACAATGGTTCCGGTATTGCCTTGCTGTTGGAAACAGCCCGTTTACTTAGCGGCTTTGAGTGGAATCAGACCATTGTCTTTTTAGCCGCAGCGGCAGAAGAACAAGGTACCTTTGGCTCCCGTCATTTTGTGCAGACCGCTTTTTTGGATGGTACCAACATCATTGCCGCCATTAATTATGATGCGGTGGGCGGGCGCAGCGGTATTCCCCAGTACGCTCGCTTGTTTGCCCCTAGCCTGCGCGATTCTCCTTCTGGCGAGTTGGCGCGCTATTATGAATATATTGCGGGCCTATACGTGCCCCAATTCCCTGTCGAGGTGATTGATGCCCTGGACCGTGAAGGGCGTTGGGGGGATCACCGAGAGTTTGTCAATGCGGGGATGCCTGGCATTCGCATCATCGAATCGGTGGAAGACCCGGACATGGTAAACTCCAGAACGGATACCTGGGACCGGATTGATTACAATTATTTGCAGCAGATGGTGCAGATGAATATTGCGGTGGTGGCCAATTTGGCAGGTGCGCCGCACACGCCGCAGACGCCCATCATTCAGGCGATGGACTCCCCAGGTGATTTCTGGCTGCGCTGGCCAACTGATCCCGATGTTGCCGGTTACGCGATCTCCTTCCGGCCACTTACCGAGGGCAGCTTCCCCACGTTTCGTTTCGTGCGGGCCAATCAGGCTGGTAATGTAGCGCTCACCGGGCTAGACCCGAACACGATTTATGCGGTTAGCGTCACGGCGCTGGATGAAAACGGCCGTCTTGGTGATTTCACGCCCGAAGTTATTATTGAACCCAACCTGGCTTCAGCTCAAGCCCCATAGTAAGGCTCGCCAGGGCCGTAATAAAAATCGTAATAAATCATCGCTAAGCTGTGACACAGGTTAGTAATCTAGCCAATCAGGCGCAACAATTCGTAAAAGAAGAGAAAATTTGTATAAGATAGACATTAATTCCTATAATTTTCTACGAATTCCGTCTTGATATTTTCAGTAAAAACATTTATTGTATGGAACTGAAATTGGTCATTTTATAAAGCGAGGCTAAATCATGTTGGTATTGTTGGCATCTATATTGTTTTACATTCTGTTAGTAGCTATGGTTCAAAAACGTCGCCGTCAGCTTCAAGTGCAAACCATTGCCATTGCAAAACAACGCCAACAACGACTTCGCCAGCAACAATACGACCGCTTTTAGATTTACAGATTTAAAATACTCTCAATAAAAACTTACAGGCAGGTTCCCAGCGGGAACCTGCCTGTTTTTGTTTTAAGTCAGTTTGCAGAAGCTGTAAATCTATTTTTTCCGCTGCCCCAGATACCAGAATAAAAACAGAACGGCCGCAGCCAGCAAAGCAAACCCCGCCAGTTTCTTCTCTTTCTGGCGGGGGGCTTCTTGCGGTTCAGTGCGGGCAATCCAGTCGAACGTTTCTAGCAGACCGGTTTGTAACGGCCGTGTCGTCCATCCCAGCTCAGAACGCGCTTTGTCTGAGCGAGCCATGTAGGTAGCTCCCAGGCTGCCCACTGCTTCCTCAGAGAAAATTTCGGGCAGTGGCAGCACAGAGCCCACGGCACCCATCAGCGGCGCAAATTTGCGTAACGGCCGTCCTGACAATCGCAGCGACGGTGGTTTACGGCCAATCAGATGTGCCCAAAAATCCACCATCTCGTTTAAGGGAATGGCTGGCCCGGTGAGAATATAGCTTTCGCCTGCTTTGCCTTTGTCTGCTGCCAGCAAGTGGCCTTCGGCAATATCGCCAACGTGAGCGTAGGTCACTGTCAGATCGGCGTCGGGCAGCACCGGCAGCCCCCGATAGAACATGCGCATTAACTGCGCCACAAAGCTGGTGTCGCCGGGGCCATAAACTGCGCCGGGCATCACAATGATAATAGGCGCGCCCTTTTCAATGAGCGGCAAGGCCACTTTGTAATGCGCCAGCCATTTGGTGCGATCATATTCGGTGAGAAAGGGCCCTTCTTTGTAATACGTTTCATCTACAAGCTGGCCTTGTGTATCGCCAAAGACAGCCACCGTGCTGGTGTACACAATTTTAGGGATGCCGAGTTCATGAGCCAGACGCAGTACGCGGCGAGTGCCTCCTACATTGATTGCCTCAGCCTGCATCCAGTCTGGCGCGCCAATCTTGTACCAGGCTGCAATATGAAAAACCACATCGCATCCCTCCATACCGGGGCGCAATGAGGCGCTGTCGGTAATGTCGCCCATAAAAACGGTGGCGCCCAGCTGACGCAGCAGGGCTGCACTTTCTTCAGATCGAGCCAATGCGTGCACCGTGTCGCCCCGCGCCACTAATTTCTGCACGACATGCTGACCGATAAATCCAGAACCACCTGTTACAAATGCTTTCATAAACACTGTCCTTGCCAAATTGCCAAAATAACTGCCTGCATTATACATGAGGGGCAAAAATTTGGCAGTTGGGGTACGGCCGTTTCCTTGCATCCGGCCATGAGACTGCTATAATTTTCACACATCAAACGGGCGCGTAGCTCAGCTGGTTAGAGCGTTCGGTTCACATCCGAGAGGTCGTTGGTTCGAGTCCAATCGCGCCCACTTTTTTGGCCCTTTGCCGCGCGCAAAGGGCTTTTTTGTGCCAGCAGTCAGAAACTTACCCGTCGGCGGCCCGTTTTTGGCCACCATGCAGCCCTTTTACTTGTGAAACTGGCAGTACAAAAACAACGCCGTTGTTTGGCTCTTCCATGTTGCCAATAATCTCCTCGGTAGCGGCGATCACTCTATCGACCATCTCTTCCGTTTCGACAACGGTGAAAAGCGTGCGATGGCGTTCTTCACGACTTTGCAGCAGCCGGCTCAAACTAGGCATCAGTGGCATGTCATCGCGGATGCTCAACTTTTTAACACGCCCCAAGCCCGTGCTTTCTAAAATAGTGACGCCGCCGACGCCTTGGGCTTCCCAGGCTTCCAAGATTGTGGTGCATTGATTAACATCATCGAGGACAAGCAAAATCATGTGGTACATACTTATTGTTCTCCTGAGCCCACCATTTATTGAGCGTTTGCCTGGTGCCCTAGGCTTTGCTTACTGACTGAGGGCGATTCGCAAATACGGCCCTCAACATCGGTGGGGTGACAAGTGTGGCCATAATGACCATAAATACGGCAATGGAAAAACCCTCTTGGTCAATCAGGCCAGAGGAAAGGGCAAATGAGGCTACGATCAGGCCGACTTCACCGCGGGATACCATTCCAACACCCAACTGGAAGGCTTCACGGTTGGCAAAACCGGCAATTTTGGCACCAAGCCCGCTACCGGCAATTTTACTGATGATGGCAATGAGTGTGAAAACGGCCGCAAACCACCAGGCATTCCCGCTAATGGCCCGCAAGTTTACTTCCAACCCAATCTCCACAAAAAAGATAGGCACAAAAAAGGCATAGGCCAGGGAAGAAATGCCTTCTTCGATCTCTTCCCGAATTTGCGTGCGGCCCAGGAACAGCCCGGCTAAAAAGGCCCCCGTGATGGCGGCCATGCCGCCGAAAACTTCGGCAGCGTAGGCGTACAGCAAGCAGATGACCAGCACAAAAGCAAGAGTGCCTTTACTGATGGGTAGGCGGTGGACGAGTCGGGCTAGTCCAGGCAAGAGCCAAAGTCCAATGGCCGAAGCTATCCCAATGTAAAGCACCATGTTCACAATGGTGACCAAGACGCCAGATAGGCCGCCTGCGCTTTCCCCTACCAGCACAAAAGCGATAGAAAGCACCAAAATGACGAGAATATCATCGAAAACGGCCGCTCCCAACAAAGCCAACCCCACCCGGCTGCGCAGTACGTTCAGTTCCATCAACGTTTGTGCTGAAATACTGACGCTGGTTGCCGCCAAAGTCAGCCCCAGGAAGAGCGCTTCCTCACCCCCAGAACCAAATAAAACGGCCGCTCCATACCCCAATCCCAACGGTAACAAAACGCCCAGAATGCCGGAAAAAGCAGATACCTTGCCTGCATTCAATAAATCTGGCAGATGCAGCTCCAGGCCAGCCAAAAGCATGAGCAAAATAACGCCCAGTTCAGCCATAATGGCCAGCAGCTCTTCCAAAACATCCGCATGGCTAAACAGCAGCGTCCAGTGGTGCAGCATGTCGAGCACCGTGGGGCCGAGAAGGAGGCCCGCAAGCAGTTCGCCTAAAACAGAGGGTTGGTTAAAGCGGGTGCTGATATAGCCGCCTAATTTGGCAGCAACAATAATAATGATAATGGCTAAGATAAACTGTAAAAAATCACTTTCCATCAAAAATCCTTAGTAAGCGGGCGTCAGTTCAGCGGAGAAACTTTATGCACTGCGTCGCTTAACAACATGAATCATCACCTGAGCACCTTCACGCTTTAACTGCACAGTGTCCCCATGATTGATACCGTGAATAATGTCCGCATCAAACTGGTAGGCATAAGGAATATTTTCTAGCGAACAGGCAGGAGCACTTTGCTGATCGATCTCCGTATTGACAATAGCTACCGGTGCATTGCCCCGATAGAAAAGCTCCAGCAGTACGTAAGGCGCTACAGTGGAACCGCTGCCCTTGGGAAAGATGGCGATCTTGCCCGCCATGCTTTGTCCATCTGCCGGATGCCCCGGTTCCTCAATAACGCCTGTTTCCCGATTGACAAAGCCCAGGAGCGTGATTGGGGTATCGGTGACAAATGCTTCGGCGGTGATGCTGAAGTCGGTTTGGGAGGGCAGGCCGTGGCCGGTGGCGGTGAAGGGGTGAAGGGGTGAAGGAGTGACCAGGTGACCATGTGACGGGGTGACCGATTGGCTTTTCTGTTTGGTGGCTACTTTCTGATTATCAATTGCCAATTGATAATTGGTAATTGGCAATTCACCCGTGGCGACGGCAATGCAATCTGCCAGGCGCATAACGGCCGTTGGAATGCCGTTAAGCCCTGACTTTATGTAATGTTCTGCCTTCATGGAGTTGGTGAGCACATGATGCACCCAGCTGGGGTCATAAGGCACGACTTCGGGACAAGTGTTTTCCAACAGTAGCGCACCACTGCGCGTGATGATTTCTGCGAGGCCTGTTTTTTCGGCAATAGCTTTGTTGGCAGACGAGGTGAATACCCACAAAGGTGGCGCATCTGGGTGGAGATGCTTGCCTTGCAGCAATTCGGCCGTGGCGCGCAGTTCGCCCATAGAGGCCTGGGGACAACCAATGGTGATGAGAGATACGGCCGTTTTCGGGGCTAACTCGTCATACCGTTTTTGCAACTCGGCGGCACCAAATTCCAGTTGGGCCTGAATATTCGCTGGCGGAATTTCACCCTGACCTTCGATATACAGCAATGGACAGCCATAGTTCGCGGCTGCCGCCGTCAGCGCTTTCTTCTGTTCGTGCGTTAACTCCGCTGGTAATCCTTTGATGAGGGGCATCGGCCCATTCGGCATCCGCCACGTCGGTTGACGCTGCTTGCCAATCCAGTCACCCAAAATTGAAAAATCGGTGGGGTCTGCCAGCAGAGTTGTGACTGTAACTTCCAGGTTGGGGCGGCGATTTTCTGCCAGCATCAGCCCGTATTTGGGCGTATAGCCAGTGAGCGCGGCGGCTAATGCCGATAGCCCTGACTCCCGATTAGTTACCAGCCCCGTGTATGAATTGCCAAAGCAAATGGCGTTCGATTCGGCCCAGGCTGCTTCGCCGCTAGTGACCACGCCTTCCCATTCATATGGCGTGCAGGATTGTGTGGGACGCACGCCAAGCTGCGTATAGCGCGCCACAATTTCGGCATTATGCTCCTTAAAATCGGGAGCCACAATGCGCATCGCCTCGAATTGGGCTTCGTCGCAGCCCGCAGAGTTGAGGGTGGTGGGCACAGCCACTTTGGCTTGAGGATCTTCCGCCAGGCGCGCCAAAAATTGGCGCAAGCCCAATCCCCCGGTTAGTGGCGATACGCCAGATAGATGGGCGCTGGTAATGGGAACCAGTTCGGTTGCGCCAGCGGTAGCGGCTAAATCTAGCAGTAAACGCATGGCCATTTGGCGCGCCACGCCCTGCTTGCCGTCCAGCATGGCTTGTTGGGCTGAGTTCAGTTTTATGGAGGTCATCATTACTCTTGCTCTTTTGGTTTGGTGGGGCGATAGCCGGTGTCTCGCTGCAATTTGTTGCGATCGGCTATCACGGTGGTCATCTCCTGTGGGTCCGGCGGCTTTTTGCCTTCCTCAAAATGGAGATATTCGCGCTGCGTGGGATAGGCAAAATCAATATCCCAATGCAGCTTAAAGGCACGCAGGGTGGCTTCCCAAATATCTTGCTCGCTGCCGCGACGTTTACGCGGGTCTACCATGTAGCGCAGGGTGAGCACCACGCCGCTGTCTGACACGCTGGTGTAGACAGTGGGGGAGACGTTGGAATAGCTAATGACAAACCGCTGCCCGGAACGTCGGGCACGGCGGACGGCATCGGCCACGTCGGGAGCCAGCTCATTGACAATATTTATCAGAATCGCTTTGGCTTTTTCCCAATCGCTTTCAAACGTCACCATGACGGGAATTTCGTTCCAGATGAAGGGGAAGCCCTGGTGCATGTTGGTGAGCACTTCGGAGAAGATTTTGCCGTTGGGAATGTGAATGATGCGTCCCGTGCTTTGCTCGGCTTCGATGCGACGGCCGATTTCCAGCATGCTAAAAGAAAAGAGGCGAATGTCGATGACATCCCCCATTTGCTCAGCAATTTCAATGCGATCACCGACGACAAACGGCCGTCGCCATACAATGAACATCCAACCAGCTAGAGCCACAATCAAATCTTGCAGGGCAATGGCAATACCGGCAGAGAGCAAACCCAGGTAAGTCACCAGCGTGCCAATGCCCTCCAACCAAAGTCGCCCCACCAGCAGAATGCCGATGATCACAGAAGCATATTCCACTGTTTTGCGCAGGTTGTAGAGCATGCGGGTATTTTCCGCATAGCGGCGATGAATGAAGCGCATCAGCAGCCAGCGGGTCAGCCCCAACAAAATAATAATGAGGAAGGTGTATAGCAGATTCCGCTGAAACGGATTGGTGAGATCAATATTTAGGGTGGCAAATAGATCGGCAAGTGCCTCGTTAAACCGCTCAATCATGTCGCTTCTGGCTCACTTTTTTTAATTTGGTCTGGGCGTATCACTTTAACAGAAACGGCCGCATGCTCCTCAATCCACTTGGCCAGCCGCTCAATAGCATCATCCCCAAAGACATTGGCCGTGGTGCCCCGCGGTGCGCCCAACACCAGCAGGTCAGCATTGACATCCTTCACAAAACGGGTGATTTCTTCACGCACGTTGCCCCGGCGAATACGCACTTCTGTGCTCAGGTAAGCGGTATCGGCCCGCTTTTGGGCGATGCGCAGCAGCGTTTCCCCCATCCAGTTAAGCTCCGCCAGCAGAGCATCTTTCATGCTCTCGTCAATATCATCATCCAGGCTGTGCGGATCAACCACATACAAAAAAATCAGGGCTCGGTCACTGGTTTTTGCCTCTTCGATGGCGGCCATCTGTGCTGCCAAACTGCCCTCGCCGCCGCGTGTGGCGCATACAATGCTACCCATGATGATTCTCCCTGTCTTCTACGTCCAGCCCACGATTTTTCTTGATGATATCCAGGGCCGCCACGCGGTTGTTTAGCTCGATGATCAGCTCGTCATGCACCTCGTTGGAGATGACGCCGCGCCGTGAAGCTTCGCCGATGGCGCTCCGCTCTGCATTCAGCGCATCTTCACGGGCCTGCAGATACATTTCTTGTTCCAGCTCAGGAAAATCTTGCAGATGCGCGCGCAATTCTGATTTCTTCTCCAGAATTTCTTCATCGTAAACCTGGTTCATTGACTCCCAAATATCGCGGAACAAAATGCCGTCGTCCCGTAGCCGATCCAGCTCATTCTTGCCAGCCCACTTGGCAAACAGCGTGGCTTGTCGTCGCTGCAACTCTACACGCTGTGGCAGCTTGTTGGCCAGCTTCAGGCGGTCGATGAGTTTTTCAATAGTCATGCCCTGGAAGAGTAGGGTGAACAGCACCACACCAAAAGTCATCACCCGCAGCTCCAGGGCGACATCCGCGCCGAAAACCGCATTTTCGATGGAGAGGGCCAGCGCCAGGCTGATGGCCCCGCGCAGGCCGCCCCAGTACATGACGTGTTGAAATTTGAGGGGAATATTGTTGTGGGGTCGAACACGGCCGTATACCCAGCTAAACGTATAAATAATCAATCCCCGGCTAAAAATAATGGCCAGCACAGCCACAATAATAGGGATGATATTGGGTCGCAGTTGAGCCAGTTCAATCTCCAGGCCGATCACCAAAAAGACCAGCGAGTTCACCACAAAGCTCAGGAACTCCCAAAAGTTATCCAGCGTCAGCTTGGTGGTAGGCGAGGTGTTCTGGAAGCCAATATTCCCCACCATCAACCCTGCCGCTACCACAGCCAAAATGCCACTAAAATGCAGCCCTTCCACGCCCACAAACTGCCCAAACGATTCCGCTACCACAAACGAACCAAAGGCCAGCGCTACCGTGGTGGCCGTCTCGATCAAATGATCATCTACATTTTTCAGGATGATGTAGGAAACCACATATCCCAGCACCAGTCCCACTGCCAGCCCGCCGAAGCCCACAACGAAGAACTCTTGCAGCGCTTCACCCAGGCCTAAAGGTTCAGAGAGCGTCCCCGCCGCCAGCGCCAGGTTAAAAATGACGATGGCCACGCCGTCGTTAAACAAACTTTCGCCTTCCACCAGAATGGTCAGCCGCTTGCTGACCCCCAGGCTACGGAAAAAAGCAATCACAGCCACCGGGTCGGTGGCAGAAATGAGCGCACCAAACGCCAGCGCCGCTGCCCAGGAGATGTGCAAAAACTGGACCACCAGGCCGCCCACCAAAAACGTGCCAACCAGCGTTCCGCCAACAGCCAGCAGCATCACCGGCAGTAAATCTTTCTTGAGTTTGCGCCAGGGAATGTGCAATGTCGCCTCAAAAATCAGCGGCGGCACCAAAATGGCCAGGATGAGATCTGAACTGACGCTAAAGCCCAAAAAGTTGGGGAAAAAAGAAAGCACCAGCCCAACCAGCACCAGGGCCACGGTGTAAGGCAGCCGGATGCGGCGGACGACAATTGCCACCATAGCAGCAATAAACAGCAGCACCATCAGGCTAAGTTCTTGTTGTACCAGGCCGTTTTCTTCAGCCAAAAGCAGCTTGGGTAAATTGTCAGCAAGGACAAGGATGTCCATTTTTGCTCCTAAGATAAGAATAGTGGCTAGCAGTGAGCGGTGTGTGACTCGTGAATGGCGCCTCTAACCGCTAAAGATAATCATCCAAATTGACGGAGCCGTATTCTCCGCGTGTAAATTTACTCTTGTCAGCCCCCCAAGGGATGGTGCAATCGAAGCCAAGCTTGGCTGTGTGGCTTTTTTGCCCTGGCACATGAATGCCAGAGGGGTCCAATGAACTGCCTGGCTGGTTGGGAAACAGCAGCATATCTTTGTCACCCTGGAAGCGGGTGGCAAAGGCCCACTCTACCTGGTTGGGATCGTAAATGTTGACGTCTGTATCCACCACCCAGACATGTTTAAGCGAACCATGTCCTTTAAAGGCTGCTTCGATTGCGAGACGGCCGTCTTCCTCCCCTTGCTTCTCAATCTGCACCACCGCATGCAGCCAGGAGCTACCTCCAGGCGTAATCACCACATCAGTGCAGCGCGTGACCTTGTTGACCTCGGCATAAATCGTAGGCTCTTTGGGCATCCCCATCAAAATTTTGTGCTCCAGCCCGCCGGGCAGCAGGGCATGGAAGATGGGGTTACGGCGGTGCGTAATCAGGTCAATCTCAATGATTGGCTGATCGCGGATGATGTCCATCGTTTCGGTCAGGTCCATGAAAGGCCCTTCGGCCGTTTTTTGTTTGGTAATGCGCCCTTCCAGCACAATTTCGGCATCGGCGGGCACGGCCAGATTGTTGGTGAGGCATTTTACCAGCGGCGTGGGAGCCAATGCATTGGCCACGGCCAACTCATCTACATCTGGGGCGGCCGAAAGAGATGCGGCCAAATGCACCGCCTGAGAGACGCCAATGCAGATCGCTACCGGCAGGTCGCCATCCACTTTTTGCATGGCAGTCCAGGTGCCACGCCGCTCAATAATCCGGGCGGCAAAGCGGCGATCATCCAGCCGCAGCAGCCGGTGGTAGCACATGTTGCGCCCCAGCTCCGGGTCTTCTGTAATTACCACATTGCTGGCAATATAATGCCCGCCATCCTGCGGCAAATGGAACAAGATGGGCAAATCGCGCAAATCAAACTGCTCCAAAACGACTTCCTGGCAGGGGCCGCTTTCTACCACTGGCGGTTCTTGCGGATTTTCGGTTGCCTGGGCCAGATGCGCGATGAGATCGGGTACCGGTACGCCCAAATCCATGCTGAAATATTTACGGTCAGAGCAGGGGCCGGAGCAAACGCGCCACTCAGGATAATCGACGATGTTGTTGAAGAGTACGGGCCGCCCTTCCAGAGCGTGGGCCACATTGGCCAGCTCGTAATGCACGCTGACGGGTTTTTCTATCTCGATGAGATCGCCTGTTTGGGCAGCTTGATCTAAAAATTTACGAAAGCTCATGATTCCTCATTTACGCAAAATTGACGCAAACGGGGCAAAGGCGTAGAAAACCCGCTGTGTTCCCGTGCAGAAGTGGATCGCGTCGTGGCGTAATCTATTGTAAACTGTTTGAGTTTATCCTAAAAATACGGCCGTAAGGATTTAAGCATTGCAAAACAGTTTAAATAGGGTCCTTAGGCTGTATCTATTAA
This sequence comes from Ardenticatenaceae bacterium, assembly GCA_020634565.1. Lineage (GTDB taxonomy): Bacteria > Chloroflexota > Anaerolineae > Promineifilales > Promineifilaceae > Leptofilum. The sequence continues at coordinate 752,772 of JACKBN010000001.1, read as the reverse complement.
TCATTCAAATTTATTGTAAGGAGTGACTGCATGTTGCGCCAACATCCCTTGTTGTTTTTCATCTCAATCTTGTTTATGGCGACGCTGGCCTGTAATGCGTTTGCCGGAGAAACCGAGCCAGCTATTTCTGTACCGCCCCCGGCGGTAACGGTGACAGATGCAACGGCCGTTCCCGGTGAACCAACCACCGTCGCCGACATTGCCGCCACGGCCACCTTGCCAGGTAATAGTGGGGGCAGCAGCAGTACGGCCGTTGCCAATGGCAATCCCTATGTCTCGATGCTGGTAGACCTCAACATTCGTTCTGGCCCTGGTGTGGTGTATGAACGGCTTGGCTTCTTTTTGAAAGGGTCTACCGCCGAAGTGTTAGGCCAGGACCCAACCTCGGGTTGGTGGCTGGTCGCTTGTCCCAGCGACATTCCTGCGCCGCAATGTTGGGTTTCTGGCGGCTCGCAGTATACGTTGGGCAACAATGTGGATGGCGTACCGGTAGCCGCTGTGCCGCCCACACCCACGCCGCTGCCTACCGCCACGGCCACCTCCGAACCCGCTGCCGATACGATTGTGGTGGGCGACCTGGGCAGCTACATTGTCTACAGCGACACAGATGGTATTTGGCGGCTGCCGCTCGATATGACCCAGTCACCACCGGCGGCAGGCACACCCGTGCAGCTGGCCGCGGTGACCGGCGTGTCCCAACTGCTTGTTTCGCCTGATGGGCAGCAAATCGCCTTTGTCGCCGGTGACTTCGACAGTAACCAACTGGGTGTTGTCGCGGCCACGGGCGGCAGCCAGATTTTGGTCACCTCCGATGATTTGCCCGACGCGGCAAACGCAGATTTTGCGACGCTGATCAACCAGATTGCCTGGATGCCTAGCGGCCAAACAGTGGCCTTCAACAGCCGCATCGTCAACCAGGTTGGCCCCGGTGTGGCCCCGCAGCCAGATTTATGGCTCGTGACGCTCAGCGGCAGTCTGACAGAACAGTTTGAATTGGGCGACGGCGGCCATACATTTGCTCTTTCGCCAGACGGCAGCCGCGTTATTTTTGGTAATCCAGAAAGCGTAACGCGCGTTAACCTGGATGGCAGCAACCGGGAAACGGTCATCGAATTTCCGTTTGTTAATACCGCCAGCGAATACGCCTGGGTTCCCACCGCGCAGTGGTTGCCCAGTGGCAGTCAAGCTTACGTAGCCATTGCCGACGATGATCCGTGGTCGGATGAGGCGGAAGCGGCCTTATACCAGATTCCAGTTAGCGGGCCTGCTGTGGCGATTGGTTCGGTGTTGGGCAACACGCTTTTTTCGCCCATTGAGTGGACGCGTAACGGCAGCAGCCTGGGCTACATCCAGCTAGTTATCGGTCCGGCCAACGAGCAGTCGGTGGTGGTGGCAGATGGCGATGGCGACAATCTGATTACGGTGGCCACGGTGAGCAATTCGCCGCTTGCCTTCACGGGCTGGAACCGGGCTGGCACGTATTTCCTGTATTCTGGACAGTCATACGTGGGTGTTGGTCAGGTTGGCGCATCTCCGCTGGAGGTTTTGGTGACGGGCAGCGTGACCAGCCAGATGTGGCTGAACGACGGTGCTTTTGTAACGGCCGTTGGCAGCAGCGGCAGTTGGGAGTTTGTCACCGGGAATGTGTCTGGCAGTACGCGTGTGGTGGGGGAAACGGCCGTAAACACCGCCCTGTTTGATGTTTGGGTGCCCTAGAAACCAATATTGGTAAACAAAAAGGCCACAGGGAGTTCTTCCTGTGGCCTTTTTTCATATAAAAAAGAAGTGCGCCCCCTGTCCTGCATAAACAGGGGGCGCGTGCAGAGGGGATGTTGTTGGTGAGGTAATGATTGAGGGACTTCACCAACGAAAACAAAAAAGGAGCGCTGTGCAGTAATTGAAGTTGGGTGTTGTCCGATACCTGCTCTCGCAATTACTGCCCAAAACAATTGCTCTTGAGGCAATTGGTGTTGGCGGCACAATCCCGCAAGGTCATTAAGCGCCTTGTGGATTGTCAACTCCTTGGAGTTGATACATGAGATAAATTTTTAATGGGCCACAAAGAGTTTTGCGAAAGTCGTGCTTACCTTTGTGGCTTTCTTGCTTCAAATTAGCGACGGCGTAAGAACGCCGGGATTTCTAAATTATTGGGTGCAAATTTGGGCTGCACCGGTTCCATTTCCCGCTCTTCCCGTTCGCGAGCCGGTACCTGCCGTGAGGCGGCCACGCTAGCTTCCGTCATGGGGCGCTGGGTAGGCGGGGTGGCTTGACGGCCGTATTGCTGCTGCAAAACCTGTCGCCGGGAAATGGTGCGCTCGAAACCGGTAGCGATAACCGTAATGCGCATCTCGTCGCCCATGCTCTCGTCGATGACCGCACCGAAGATCATGTTGGCGTCCGGGTGGGCTGTCTCGCGAATGATGGCGGCGGCGATGTTCACATCGTACAGGCTCATGTTTGGCCCGCCAGTGACGTTGAACAGGATACCCTGTGCGCCGTCGATGGTGACATCCAACAGGCGGGAGCTGATAGCCTGCTCTGCGGCCAGTCGTGCCCGCTCTTCGCCTTCGCCGTGGCCCACAGCCATTAAAGCTGCGCCACCTTCCGACATGATGGCTTTCACATCGGCAAAGTCCAGGTTGATGAGGCCGGGCACCGTAATCAGTTCACTGATGCCCTGGATGCCCTGACGCAGCACGTCATCGGCCATCTTGAAGGAATCTTTTAAGGAGACGCGCCGGTCGGTAAGCTCCAACAGACGGTCGTTGGGAATCACAATCAGGGTGTCAACATGCTCTTTCAGCCGCTCAATGCCGGATTCGGCGGAGTTGGAACGCTTGCTGCCTTCAAAGAGAAACGGCCGTGTGACCACACCAATCGTCAAGGCACCCTGCTCGCGGGCAATCTTGGCCACTACGGGTGCGGCGCCCGTGCCGGTGCCACCACCCATACCAGCGGTGATAAACACCATATCGGAGCCAGTCAGCACTTCGTGCAGCTCTTCGGTGGACTCTTCGGCGGCTTTTTCGCCCTGCTCGGGATGGCCGCCCGCGCCCAGGCCACGCGTCAGCTTTTCACCAATGCGTACCCGTACGGGGGCGTCAGAAAGCAGGAGCGCCTGATTGTCTGTATTAACGGCAATAAAATCGACGCCGTTGATGCCTTCTTGGATCATGCGGTTTACGGCATTGCAGCCACCGCCACCAACACCAACCACGCGAATACAGGCTACATTTTCAAATTCAGGCGCTCTTTGCATGTGAATACCCTCTTACTAATGAAACAAAAATTGAGAAACAAGGGGCAAACAATAGCCTCTTCCCGGGTTTACCCCTTGTTCTCAACAGTTAAAACAAGGTTGCTTTATTGCCTGGCCGGGGATCATACCGACTGGCATACTGGTCGAGTGTGGCCTTTTCTACCAGCCATTTGTTGCCAAATTTGATGGCTGGCAGTTTGCCTTGGCGGATCAGGCGACGGACCGATTCTGGATGAATATTGAGCCGTTTGCTGATTTCCGCCACGCCCGCATAATTTTCGATTAAGTCGTCTTTACTCATTGCTTCTCATTGGGTTGAAGAAGCATCCTCACAAGTGCGGGATACTACAACAATTCTATATGTTGCAACAATACAACAAAACTAGATCTGTGTCAAGTACCAATTGTTGTAATACGTCAACAAGGTTTGTGAATTTTGGGTGAGTGTGGGGAGGTGTGTGGCAACGGCCGTTTCCCACCACAAAACGGCGCTTCAACTAGATAAACTTTTGGGGGATGGGCAAAATTAATCGTTGGGGAACTTGCCGACCCAGCCTACTTCAATGCCTGCTTCCGCCCAAAGCCGCTCACACAGTTCGCCAATGTGCAGCTGCAAATGGCGGATATTGTAGAATTGCAGCTCCAGCTTGTTAAGCGGAATCCAGCTAAAGCCGGAAGGGGCTTCGGGATCAAGCTGGCTGGTGCACTCGGTGACCTCTTTTTGGCAAATGGCCAAATAATCCAGCAGTTCGGCCTGGCTGTACGGTTCACCCCGTTCCCACGCTTCATCCGGTGCCCAAGGGGGCGGGCCAAAGCCGTTGAGGTTGGGACGATGTTTTTCCCAGGGCACAAAGGTGGCTTCTTCTGGCTGGGCATAGAGATGAACGTAAAAGAGGGCGTGGTAGGCGATGTGCCAGAAGGGGTTGGTGAAGGTGGGGTTGCGCCACAACTCATCGGGACATTTTTCAATGACCTGCTTCATCATTTCTAGTGTGGCCAAATATTGGGACGTAATTGCCTTTTTTGTATCCATCAAACACCTCCAGAGAAGTAAAAGGCCTGATGCAATTTCCCATCTGCGTAAGCACAGAGTTAGATGGCACATTATGGCATAGATTGAAAATGGTGACGAGCGGGAACGGGTCCCGCTCGTTTTTTGCTAACAGAGGGGTGGATGAATTTATGCTTACCTAATTCGTCGCATCTATATCTATCAGCGGTAAGAATAGATCGTTCCCTAGTGTGCCGCCGTGAATACCACCGCCTGGTTCTGTCAGGTGGCAAACGGTGCAAACTTCCAGGGTGTCATTGTATCCTTGCAAAGCAATAAACTTGATGCCGTCGTTTGCCTCGCGGCTGGGGGCGATGGCGTGCGGGCTGTCGTGGCAAGCGGCGCAGTACAGGTTGCCGTGTCCTTTCGACAGTCGATAAAGTGCCTGGTCTTGTTGGTAAGCTGACCCGTGACAGGCAGCATTGTCGCAGCGGGGTTCATTGAGCCACGGCTGTGGATTTTGGGAGACAGTTTCCATGCTTTGGTGACAGTCAAGGCAGTCCATATTGTGTTCATCGGACATCACATCGCGCAAGCAGAGGGTGTTGGGACCCGGATGACATTTGTAGCAGCCTTCCTGGGTGTTGGGAACTTCTTCGGCATGTTTTTCATGCATGGCGTTGGATAGGCTGGGGATGCCTGAGATGCCTGGTTTGCCGAGGGCGTTGGAGGAATGGCATTCGGCACACAATACCGGGCGACGATTCATGAGTGGCCCAGACAGTCCCGGTGGGTATTCACTGAGATTTTCCTGGTCGTGCAAGGTGAGAATGTTTGTTTCGACACGCCCCGTAGCAATATCTTCTACGCCGCCATCGTCATGGCAGTCGTCGCAGTTCATTTCGGTGGAGACGGGGGCAACGGCCGTTGTCTGGGCCAAGATCATGCCGCTGCTCTGATCCGTTACCGTAATTTCTGCCAACTGATAGGGGTATGGATTCGTGACATTGCTATCCAGGAATTCTGTGAGAGGGATGCCTTCAGCTACAAAATGATCCTCGTGAAAATCCATTTCCCCCGCCAATCCTTTGCCTGCCAGACCCACATCTGGTGGCAAATCCACACCAAATAGAGCAAGGTCATAATCCCAAAAGTTGGATTTTCCCACTGAATAGGTGTTGTCGGGGAAGGTGTAGGTGACGGTGATGCCAGAGGTGACAAGCTGTGGCGGATCGCCTGTCTTGATGACTTGCGCCCACAGCGTGTTGTAGGGTGGCAAAACGGCCAGGTCTTGAAAATCGCGGTTGTAGCAGTGCATGCCCAAATCATTCCAGGCCAGCACGATGTAATCTTGCGTGTCTACGGCATCTGCCTGGGCGACATCCTCTTGAGGATGGGTAAGCTTCTGAGACAGAATCGCGCCGAAAACAACCATACCAATGAACAGGGCAAAACCAATCCATTTTATACGTTGCCAGAACATGTTTTCTCCTTGTAAAGAGCAGGACAAAACTGGGCGAGGCGGGCAGGACGATGTTTTGTCCTACGGCAAAATGTAGAAAGTCGCTAACCAAAAAAAGGTGATAAACAAACCGTTTTGCCAACAAACTATCTGCAAAATTGCCGGGTTGACAAAATAGTTTTGCCTATCTTCTATATAAGTGTTTCATTTGTTAGTTCGGTAACGGGGCAAGCGGGAATTGCTAAAGGTTTGGCTATTCTGCGGCTTTTGGGGTGCCTTGATGAAACCGCATTTGCCAGGTACGGCCGTTCCACACCCAAATGGAACTGCGATAGGTTTCTCGGTATCTGCCACCCGCTTCATCCACATGGGCTGAGGTGTAAGTGAGCAAAGCCACGTCGTCTGCCAACTGGGCAACTGCGTAGTCGCTGGCGTGGATTGCCGGCAGCAGGCTTTCTTCCAGGAGTGAGGCAATGATTTGGGCGCGGTTGTAACGGGTGCCAGAGCGGCCAAACTCTGTAAATTCTGGATGCAGCAACGCTTCCAATTTTTCTGGATTGTGCCTCACCGTATCGGTGTGCAGCAGTTCTTCCAGATGGCGTAAGGTTGTTAGAAGGTTATTTTCCATCAATCAATCTGCTCCAATTTGCGCCAGAACAGGCTGGATTTTAGCATAAGTTTGCTGGCAACGGCCGTTCCCAATTTCTTACACATGGGACTGAAATGACAAAGCTGGCGGGCGGTGGTGGCGGCCCTTTGTGACTGGCTAAAATTTCAATTTGAGCCATACTTCGGGTTTGAGTATTTACAATTTTGCGCTTAAGGGGCACACCCTTTCAGGTGTTGTCTAAAAGGTAAACAATGAGCAACCAACATCTGGCCGAAATGTTTTTTCAGAGTGCGCGGATTCATTCTGGGGAAACGGCCGTTCGCATTCAAATCGATGGCAAGTGGCGGACCCACACCTATCAAGAAATGAGCAACATCATCCGCCAAATCGGCCGTGCCCTGCTCGCCCTCGGCGTCCAGCCCGGCGACCGCGTCGGCATCTTTTCCCAAAACAGGCCAGAATGGACAATGGCCGACCTGGCCATCTTTAGCATTCGCGCCATCTCTGTGCCCATCTACGCCACCAACACAAAACACCAGGCCGCCTACATTATTGATGAAACCCAAATGGGCGTCATCTTCACTGGCGACCAGGAAAACTTCGACAAAATCCACGCCATCCAGAAGGATTCACCCAGCCTCAAGCAGATCATTGCCTTCGATGAAAAAGTTACCCTCCAGGGGGAGATGGCCCAGCACTTTAGCCAATTCCTGGCCTCTGGTGCCGACAAAACCCTCGATGGTGAGATTGATGCTCGTTTGGCCCAGGCCGGATCTGATGAACTCGCTACCATCATCTATACCTCCGGCACCACTGGTGAGCCAAAAGGTGTGATGCTGACGCACGACAACCTCTTTCACCAGTTCAAAGCAATGCAGGGGCAGTTCCATGTTGGCCCCGGCGACCGCTCGCTTTGCTTTTTGCCGCTCAGCCACGTTTACGAACGGGCCTGGTCGTTTTATGTGTTTCAATGCGGTGCCGAGAACAATTATTTAGCCAACCCAAAAGAGGTCATAGAAGCCATGTCGGCGGTGAAGCCCACGGTGATGGTGAGCGTGCCCCGCCTCTACGAAAAGATTTACGCCACTGCCCTGCATGGCTTGGAGCAAGGGCCTGCGCTGCGCAAGCGGCTGTTTAACTGGGCTATTGATGTGGGCCGCCGTTACCAATATCAGCTAAAAGATGCTGGTTCGGCGGGAGCCTTGCTCACGTTGCAACACAAACTCGCCGATAAATTAGTATTGAGCAAAGTGCGTGATGTCGTTGGCGGTCCCAAAAATTTCTTTTCGGCCGGTGGTGCGCCGCTGTCTAAAGACATTGAGGAGTTTTTCTTTGCTGTCGGGTTGCTGGTTTGTGAAGGGTATGGCCTCACGGAAACGTCGCCGATGGTGACGTTTAACACGCCGAAAGCATTTAAATTTGGCACAGTGGGCAAGCCAATCATCGATTGCCAGGTCAAAATTGCTGAGGATGGCGAGATTTTGGTGAAAAGCCCTAGCGTGACGCAAGGGTACTACAACAAACCACAGGCAACGGCCGATGCTTTTTGCGATGGGTGGTTCCACACGGGCGATGTCGGCCAATTTGATGAAGAGGGGTTCCTGGTCATTACGGATCGTCTCAAGGATTTAATTATCACCTCTGGCGGCAAAAATATTGCGCCGCAAAAGATTGAAACTGTGTATGCCAAAGACCATTTCATTGAGCAGTTTATTGTGATTGGCGACCGTTTTAAGTTTATCAGTGCGCTGCTGGTGCCTAATTTTGCGGTGCTGGAGGCGTATGCCCGGGAACAGGGAATCCCCTTCCGCAGTTATGAGGAGCTGGTGGCCAAAGATGAGATTTATGCGTTCTACAAGGAGCGGCTGGCCAGCCGTTCGGAGGAACTGGCTAATTACGAACAAGTCAAAGTGTTCACGCTGCTGCCTAAACCGTTTACGCAGGAAACTGGCGAGATAACTCCCTCCCAAAAAATGAAACGCAGAGTCATCATGAAGAATTATGCCGAACAGATTGCCGCCATGTATGCGGAAGATTAGACGCCTGCGTGCTGTACTATCTTGATGACTTGGAATGAGAAAATGAGGGTGGATGGGAAACGGCCGTTCCCATCCATCATGTTCACTTTACAACTTGTGATTGGATACGGCCGTTTGCCGCCAGGCAAAGTCTGAAAGCTACATCACCTTCAAGCAGGCAAGGCAGGTGGCGCGGCGAGAACGTCGGTCCACGACCCACTGTGAAGACCTTCCCGGAGCGGGGTGGATTTTCATTTATTCAAAAAATCCAAGTAGGATACTGGGAGATATTCATTAACAGTGTTGATTGATAAACCCCTGCTATAGGCAATATAGGATAAAGATATCCCAGGCATCGAAAGAAACCCTTCTGGTGATTCCCTCAGGCTTCCTTGTTTTGCCATGCCTCGATGAGCTAGCAATAGAAGATCTAGAGCTTTGTCAAAAGCCTGCTGATCTTTTTCAACAATTGCTCGTATTGTTTCACCAATGGCAAACATATCTTTTATCTTTGGCCGTTTTACCAATGGTTCACAATGAGTTAGTGCTTCTACATCCTCTCCATACAACAAATTTTGCAAGGCATAGGCATAATGGGCAATAAGTGATTTGCCACGCTCATCCTTTTTGTATTCATTTAATTCAGTAATCAAAGTCTTGTGAAACGATTCGGGTTGACCAGAAAAAACAAACAACTCTGGTAACTTTTCGATCTGACTTGTGAAAATGAATGTCTGATATCCTGGACCACCTCTAAAGGAGCAGTTTTCTAACGCGACAAGGCAGTTATTTTTTGCTGACTCATATTTTTGTAGTTTGATGAGACACAAGGCTACCATCAATCTAGCATAACTCCAATCTGGTTCTCTTTTGAAGAAATCATGCGAATCAATGTATTTTTGTTCTGTGTTCATGTTTGCCATTTCCCAATGTAATGAGGCTATGTGTTTCCTGGAGAGGTAAGAAATCTGTCCCGCGTACTTTGTTAACGCGAATCCCGCAAATTTTAGCATACGTTTGTTGGTGACGGCCGTTCCCCACCCAAACCATTACTCCTCTCGTAGCCATCCCGTCTACCAACCAACGCCCCGCCGTACAGCAGTCCCCCACCCCAAAAGCGTATCCTACTAATAACGGTAATCCATCCTCGGTAAACAACCGAAAACCGATTACCGATTACGGAACACCGACTACTGCGACTCAGGGGGTTTACCATGAACCAGCGCTACCGCTTTTTACTCATTTGCTTGGCACTTTTTACTATTTTGGCCGCTTGCCAGGGAGAACAATCCAGCCCGCCAACGGCCGTTTCCACCCAAACCGATTCGCCCGTTGCAAACCGGACAGAAACCGTGGCCATCGACGAACCAACGGCCGTTCCAGACCACCTCGCCTGGCAAGTTGTGGACGACTTCGACCTGGAAGATTATCCGCCTTACGAACCACTCGCCATCCGCTTCAACCAGCCGATGGTTACCAACGTGCCCCGCCCCGTGAGCTTCTCCCCGCCTGTGCAGGGCAACTATAGCTGGAGCGCCGACCACACCCTGCTTACCTTCACGCCCAACAACGCCTTCAGCAGCAACCGCGAGTACACGGTGGAATTTGATCCCCGCCTGGAAAGCGAAACCGGACTAGAGCCAACGGCCGTTTCCTTCCAATTCCACACCCAATACAGCCCCCGCATCTACGCCCGCACGCCCAACAGCCACACCCTCTACGAGCGGCAGCCCAGCTTCGACCTCACCTTCACGCGCGGCATGGATCAAGACACCGTCGCCGACGCCATCCACATGAGCCCGGCGCTGCCCTACGAGTTGGATTGGGAAGGCGATATCCTCACGCTGAGCGTGACCGAGCCGTTGGCCTTCGACACAGAATACACCTTCACCGTAGACAACACCGCTGCCGATCCAGACGGCCGTCGCCTGGCGCAAGCCTACACCTGGGGCGTGCAGCTGGCCGATCCGCTCGCCAGCGTTACCTGGCCCACCACCACTAACCACCTGGCCCCCATCGTTTTCCAATTTAACTACGCCATCGACGTAGATACCTTGAGCGAAGGGCTGAAAATCGACCCGCCCATCAGCGGCAAGCTCAGCTGGAGCAACGACTACAAACGCATCGAGCTAGATCCGGAAAACCAGCTCCCGGCCGATACCACCTACACCATCAGCTTTGGCAGCGATTTGCGCGACGCCGCGGGCTTCGACGTGCCCACGCCAGAAGCGATTGAGTTCACCACGCCGCCCGTCATTTTGTCCTCTTCCCCGCGCGGCAGCGGCAACCATCCCGCCGACACCATCCAGATTCGCTTCGACCGGCTCATGGACGCCGCCAGCACCGAAGCCGCGTTCCAGATTGAACCGGCCACCGCTGGCAGCTTCCGCTGGGAAGAAACCACGCTCATCTTCACGCCAGAAGAAGGCTACTTTGCCGAAAACAGCAGCTTCACCGTCACCATTGCCAACACCGCCCTCAGCGCCGACGGCGAGCAAATCATGAACGCCGCCTACAGTTGGCAGTTCAGCACCAAGGCGCTGGAAGATGTGGCCAACTTTGGCTACGGTCCCAACGCCCAGGTTTTGGATCTAAACGGCCGTCGCGCTATCCAGTTCCAAGCCTTCCGCCGCGGCGAGATGCAGTTCGATTTTGAGCTGTACCAACTCACCATGCCCCAATTCTTAGATCGATACGATTCCGGCTTTCACGGTTGGATTTGGCAAGATCAGGACAATACCAGCATTGATTTGAGCAACACTGAGCTGGTGGCCGAATGGCAAATGACCAGCGTCGCCCCACTGCAAGACTGGGCCAACGTGCAGGAAACCATCCTGCCTGATGACGTGCCGCCTGGTCTGTATGTGCTCAATCTCATCGCTGGCAGCGTCAACGACCAGCTCATCCTCGTCGTCAGCGAAAATGCGGTTGCCGTCAAACAGGCCGACGAGCAGCTGCTCGTCTGGGTCACCGACATCAACGACGCGCCCGTGCCCAATGCGGCAGTTTCCATCTATGCCCGTAGTGGTGCCATTTTGGCTCAGGGCCAGGCCAATGAAGATGGCCTGTTCGAGACCGAACTGCTCTCCTTTGCCGAGGGCGGCCCGCCCGCCACCGAACCGCTCATCGTGGCTGCCCAGGTGGGCGACGACATCACGCTCACTGGCCTGTCGCCAGAGTGGCAAAGCAGCGGCGGCTACTACGATTGGCAATCGCGCCGCCCGCAAGACGCCCAATCCGCCGCCTTCGTCTTCACCGAACGGCCGATTTACAAACCGGGCCAAATCGTCTACTTCAAAGCGATCCTGCGCCTGGACGACGACGCTTTGCTCAGCGTACCGGCAGAAGGAACGGCCGTTACCATCCGCATTCGCGACAGCCGCCAAAACGTGGTGCAAACCCAAGAACTTACCACCAACAGCTTTGGCACCGTCAACGGCAGCTTCCAAATTGCCGAAGGCGCCTCGCTCGGCATCTACTCCGTCGAGGCTACGCTAAACGGCACGCCGCACAGCCAAATCTTCAAGGTGGAAGATTACCGCAAGCCCGACTACGAAGTGACTGTCACCACCGACGCCGACGTTTACGTGCAGGGGGACACGGTCGAAGTCACCGTAGACACCGCCTACTTCTTTGGCGAGCCGGTCATCAATGCGGACATCACCTTGAACCGCTTCCAGGTGCAGCCAGATTGGTACACACCCGGCCTTTACACCTGGTACGAGCTGTACGGCTTCACCGAACTGCGCGGCACCTCTGATGAAAATGGCCGTGCTACCTTCACCTTCCCGCTGCGCGGCGATGGCCTCTACTTTGACCAACACGACTGGCAAAGCAGTTTGGGCAAGGTGCAGTGGGGCATCGAAGCGACCATAGACGACGGCAGCCGCCAAACCGTGAGCGGCCACGCCATCATCTCCATCTACGACGCAACCGAATACCTCAGCGTAGAAACGAGCGGCTTTGTGCAGGAACCGGAACGGCCGTTTAGCATCAACGCCACCGTGCAAACCATCTTCGACGAACCCGTGGCCAATCGGCAGTTAGAACTGAGCCTGCGCCGTTGGAACCGCAGCAGCTACGAATACGACACGGTGGTGCAGTCAGCAGAACTGGTCACGGGCGCAAACGGCCGTGCCGATCTCAACTTCACTATCGAAGAACCCGGCTACTACCAGATTCGCGTCACGGGCTTAGATAGCCAGGGGCAACGCATGACCTACAACACTTGGGTCTACGCCTTCAGCGACTTTTACTCCAGCTGGTACGGTAGCGACAGCGGACAGCTCCACATCGAGCCAGATCAGCCCGAGTACCAACCCGGCGACGTGGCGCAACTGCTGGTGGAAACCACCGTCAGCGGCCCGGCGCTGCTCACCGTGGAGCGCGGCTCGATTCGTCGCCAGGAGCTGGTGCAGCTCACCGCACCCGTCACCATGATCCCGCTCACCATCGAAGAGGGGGACGTGCCCAACGTTTACGTGGCGATTAACGTTTGGCAGGAGCAGGACACAATCGTTACCGAAAACACCAGCAGCAGTCTGCCAGACAGCCGCCTGTTAACAAGTTATGTCAATCTGTCCGTGCCCGCCTTCACCAAACGGCTCAACGTGGCGATTACGCCGGACAAAGCGGAGTATGCCCCCGGCGAGGAAGCTACCTTCACCGTGCGCGTCACCAACTATCGCGGCGAGCCGGTCTCGGCTGAAGTGTCGCTGGCTCTGGTGGATGAGGCGATCTTTGCCCTCAGCCCAGAGCTGAACGGACCGATGTACGACGATTTTTACTACGAACGCAGCGCGACCGTGCGCACTTACAACGGCCTGAACCCCGTCCGCTACTTGTGGGAAGGCGGCATGGGCGGTGGCGGCGGCGATGGTGGCCTGACCGGCTCCCCGCGCCAGGATTTCCCGGATACGGCCGTTTGGGAACCGGTCCTCACCACTGATTTCAACGGCGAAGTGAGCATTACCACCACGCTGCCAGACAGCCTCACCAGCTGGCGTGCCACGGCCAAAGCGACCACGGCGGACACGCAGGTGGGCGAAGCGATTGCCAACGTCATCACCAAGCAAGATGTGATTGTACGGCCGTTGCTTCCGCGCATCCTCACCGCTGGGGACACGCTGGCGCTGTCGGCGATTGTGCATAACTACAGCGAGGTGGCGCAGGAGTTGGTGGTTACTTTGGAGATTGGAGATCGGAGATTGGCGATTGGGGGGGAGGCGGCGCAGACGATTACCATTCAGCCGGGGCAGCAGCAGATTGTGGGCTGGCCGGTTGAAGCGATTGAAGCGGGCGAGGTGGATCTGGTGATTACGGCCGTTTCCACCAGCGACAACGGCCCATCCGATGCCATTTCGCTACCGCTCCCCATCCAGCCGCTGGCCGTGCCAGACGTCACCACCGAGGTGGGTCAGTTCACTGGTCGTTATGAAACCACGGTCACCGTGCCCGCCGACGCGCTGCCGATGAGCCAGGTCGAGCTGCAACTCAGCCGCTCCATCGCGGGCAGCCTGTTGGAAGGGCTGCAATATCTCACCGGCTATCCGTACGGCTGCGTGGAGCAAACGATGAGCAAGGCACTGCCCAACGCCGTTGTCGGGCGGGCGCTGAACCAGCTTGGCGTGACGAACCCCACCCTGCAAGCGGAGCTGCCGGGGCAGATCAACGCCAGCATCCAGCGGCTGTACGGCTTCCAGCACACCGACGGCGGTTGGGGCTGGTGGTACGACGACGACACACACGACTACCAGACAGCGTGGGTCATCTTTGGTCTGGCACAAGTTGCTGAAGCAGGCTACGAAATCGACCCCGGCGTGATTGAGCGAGGCGTGAATTGGCTGAACGAAAACGCGCGCAGCATGGACCCGCGCACGCACGCCTTTGCTCTGTACGCCATGGCCGTCGCCGGACAACCTAACGAAGAAGCTACACTGGCCATGGCTGACAACCACGCCAATCTCAACGGCGATGAGTTCAGTCTGGCGTCGCTGGCTCTGGCGCTGCACCTCATCGGTGAAGATGATTTGGCGGCTGAGGTGCTGGCGGAGTTGGGCGAAACGGCCGTTTCCCGCGACAACAACGTCTACTGGCAAGGGGCCAATCACGATGGCTACTACCATGACAAGGTGATGTCCTCCGACATTCGCACCACGGCGTTGGCGCTGAGTGCCTACAGCCAGATTCAGCCAGGGCACGAGGACATCCCCGGCATGGTGCGCTGGCTGATGAGCCAGCGGCGCAGCCAGGGCTGGGGCACCACCAACGAAACCTCGTTTGCCATCCTGGGCCTGACCGACCATTTGCTGGCGACCAGCTTTAACGAGGCGGCGGCTAACACCGGCTACACGGTGCAGGTGAACGGCCGTACTGTTGCCAGCGGCAATCTGGGGCGCGGCGAACCCGCCATCTCCCTGACGATTCCCATGGATGACCTGCAAGTGGGCGACAACGAGATTGTGCTGACCCAAAGCGGGGGCGGGCGACTGTACTTTGTGCTGAACGGCCGTATGTATCTGCCCTACGACGAAATCGAAGCGGCAGGTGGTGTGCACGTCACCCGCACCTATCGAGACGCGGAGACGGGTGCCGAACTGGAAACCATCCAGCCAGGGCAACTAGTAGAAGTGCGCCTGACGGTCGATTTGCCCGACGACGGCAGCTACATCATCATCGAAGACCGGCTGCCGGGCGGTCTGGAAGCGCTCAACGAAGGGTTGGCCACCACCAGCCACGTGGCGGATGCATACAGCAGTCCGACTTACTACTGGCGCGAGCTGGGCTACAACTACAAAGAGATTCGCGGTGACCGGGTGAGCTTCTTCGTCACGGAGATGGACGGCCGTTTGCAGACGTTCACTTACTTTGCCCGGGCCACACAGGCAGGCAGCTTCACCGCCATGCCCGCTGAGGTGTACGCGATGTACGATACGGCCGTTTGGGGCCGTTCCGCCAGCAACCAAATTGTGATTGCATCAGAATGATCGGGTAGGGGCGAGGCAGCGCGGTTTCAACAGTTCCCAGCGACAAAACCATGCCCGCGCTGCCTCGCCCAAAATTTACACAAACAATTGTTTTCGCAAAGCAAAATAATTGGTAATTGTAGCCGTTGGGCGAGGCGTTTGGTGAGAATAAAGGTTTGTTTGGGGGTGAGATCGTGGCCAAACGCCTCGCCCAACTGCCCTACCTAATGATACGATACGACGGATGGAACGATGAAATTGAAATTTTTTGCGTTGATAGGATTGTTTTTATTGGTGGCGTGTGGCCCAACGGCCGTTGAACCAGAAACCGAACCCGCCAGCCGACCCACTGTGATTGCAACGGCCGTTGCCCAACTCACCGAAACGCCGACGCAGGTGGCAACGGCCGTACCAACTGCGCTGCCCACCCAAACACCCCCGCCCACGCCGACAATTGCGGAGGAAACGGCCGTTCCCCAACCCACCACCTTCACCCCCCGCTTTGATCGCTTTTTGCCCTTTGCCAACCCGGAAGGCGGCAGCAACAGCCTCACGGGGCTGGTGCGCCAGGGGGCTGGCTGGCAGCTTGAGCGCATTCCTTATCCAACGGGTCTTTACAATGAAGAACTTGGCTACGCCCTCGGCACCGACTCGGTAGATTCCGATTACGCGGTGGCGACAGACCGACTCATCGCCTGGCAGTTTGCGGGTGGTGGCGGGCCGGGCAGTCTGGCCGTGGGGCAGCTTTTTATTGTGAACATGGCGACGGAGGAAATTGAAGTTTTATTCGACAACGTAGTGTCGGCGGGATGGGCACCCAGCGGGCTGGATTTTGCCTACATTTTGGCCACCGATGACACGTACGAGTTGCGCTGGCGCACCGCTGCCGGAGAGGACAAGCTGCTGGCGGTGGATGTGCCGCATACGTTGAAAGTGTCGCCAGACGGCCGTTTTGTCGCCTTCACCCGCGAATCCTGGTATGAGGTAGACGGTACCCCGCCTGGGGTGTACGTCGTGGAAATCGCAACCGGCCGCGAGACGCAGATTTCCCCGCTGGATCGGGCTGGTTTCGGCGGCACAGGTCCATTCTACAAACCCCATTGGACATCTGACAGCAGCCAGGTTTTCCAGTTTGCCTACGCTACCGATGATCGAACAGGCACGCCGTTTGAAACTGGCTACATTTGGGGGGCCGCCGATGGCAGCTTTAGCCACCTTTTGCCGCTGTCCAGCTTTACTGCCTTTTTTGCAGATGAACCGCTCAATAATCCAGAATTAATCCGCTGCGTCGGTGGGCCGGCGCTGGTTGCACCGAATCAAATTGTGCTGCCCGTGGGGGAATGCCCACCATTTGGCCCAGCGAACCCGGAAATTGCGGAAACGGCCGTGTTTTCCCTTGATCCGCAGAGTGGTGAGGTGATGTTAACGGCCGTACTGCCCACTTCCAACACCGCCCAACTCCTCACCTGGGATGTCCCGGGCGATTCCGTCCTTATTTTGAATGAAGGTGAAGTTATCAGCTTGGAGATTGAATAAGAGGATTTTTGATAAGTGCCAACAATGCCCACTTGTCATTTTGAACGAAGTGAAAAATCCCACCCAATTGTCAGTACCGAAATTATTCCCGATCCGACAGCAATTTGATTAAAAAGCTGCTCAATGCTATCAAAGATTGGTAAGTTTCCTTGTCTGCCTGCAACAAACTTTCACTGCTTTTTGTGTCTTCCAGATAAATAACCAAATGATTTGACGCGGCTTCTATGTTAAGACCCGCGAATGTGTCTAGATATTCTATGGTTTTGTTATCCAGTTTGGATTGAACTTGCTTGGAATCATTTCCTGAAATGATAAACGGCCGTCCCGCAAGGTCAGGTCGCCTAATCGTGTCTAGCCAATTCTGGGAACGCAAAGAAAATTGGGGCAATGGTTCCCCTTGATGAGCCACCCACAAAATGGTTTGTTGTATGCAGCCTTTAGCATTGATAGTCATCCAGTACTCAAAATCAAAGAACTTTATCGCCCCAAGTTCAGTTTTTCCTTGGAGTATGTTTCTAACAAACCGCTTCTTGCCTTTAACAAAGAGCGGGAATTGCTCTTGTAATGGAGAAATTATCTTTTCTGGGGCCGTGTCGATAAATTCAAAACCAAGATCATTTGCAATTTTCCTGAGATTTTGTACACGGTTGGCACTGCGAGTCAGCAGTGCAAAAAATGTTATAAGCATGAATGTGCTTACAATTCCAAGCAGCAAGATAATGTAATCATCTGTAGGAAAATTCATTCTTTAACTGGAACAGAGATTGTTTCCCCGGAAATTGTTCTCATGGAAGCTATCACTTGAGAAATTTCCGGGGAAATCCTCAATTCATTTTGGCCAGTAGCGCGGTGAGTGCCCAATGAGCGGGCAGGTAAAACGGTTCTTCTACCAGGGCTTGCTCAAAATGCTGCTTGGCCGTTTCGTATTGACCTAGATTTTGATACGCTCGTCCTAGGTTCATATACGGAAACTGGCGCGTTTCGTAGCGGGGGGCTTTGGTCGCTTTTTTCAGCCAGGGGATGGCTTCAGCCCACTTTTCCTGGTCAATCAGGTACGCACCGATGTCATTGTACGGGTTGCCGTAGCTGGGATCTGTCTCGATGGCTTGATGACACATCGCAATGGCCTCGTCGATGCGCTCTATTTGGCTGTAGGTCCAGCCGAGGAAGGTGTACGCTTCGGCGGTAGGGTAAGTGGCGATGGAGCGTTTGTACAGCACGATGGCGTCGCCAAATTCGCCGTCCATCTGCTTACGGTACGCTTGTTCAAAATAAACCATCGCTTTTTCGCGGGTGATCTCTTCGTCACTGGTCATGGGGCAAGTTTAGCAAGCGTGGGGGAGGGGGCAAGTTTTTAGTGTGCAAGCACTCAAGTATGCAAGTGCTCAAGTTAATTTTCCCACTGGCAAACTTGCACACTTGAATACTTGAATACTTGAAAACTTTCTACCAACTTGCCAGCAAGGGCAGTAAATCCGCCAAACTTTGGATTTCGCCATCGGGCTGTACGCCGTCGGGTTTGGTGAAGCGTTGGCTGGAAGGGAAGTAGATGGTGCGCATGCCTGCGGCGCGTCCGCCGACCATGTCGCTGGCGGGATCATCCCCGACGTAAACGGCCGTTTCTGCCCCCATCCCCAATTCATCCAGCACGTGCAAAAACGGGTCTGCATTCGGCTTCCACTTGTTTACATCGGCCGAAAAGACCGTTGCGTCAAAATGGTTCAGCAAGCCAAAACGATCCATATCTTCCTGATGCATTGTGCCAGGGAACATCGTGTTGGAGACCAACCCTACTTTGTAGCCCGCGTTTTTTACGGCCGTTACCGCCTCAACTGCCCCCTCAATCACAAACGCCTGCTGCTGAATCGCCGTGCCGTACGCTTTTGCCGCTGCCAGCAGATCGCCGTTGTTGAAACTATTAACGCCTAATTCCGCCAATGCTTCGCCCAGCAGGGCATGGACCTGCAAGTTGGCCTCTTTGCGTGTGGCGGCTTGCCACATGCGGGGCAGGTGGGCAAACCCAGCGTCGCGGAACTGAGCAAATGGGGGCAGGGAACGGCCGTTTCCCGCCAAAACCTCATACGCAGCCGCAAACCCCGGCGTCTCCAGCTCCGGCCAATGTTCGTATTCGCCAGCATACTCAATGAGCGTGCCACCTAAGTCAAAAACAACCGTTTCAACAGCCAAAACAATCTCCTTTAAAGCAGTATCTACACAAAAATAAGTGTAACAAAAGTTCACTCAATTCGGTATTGAAATTGCCCTGCCAATATGGTAAGATGCTCAAATATCTGATTCATCAGATTTATTGGATCATTTAGATGATAAGCCCACTCCCACATTTATCCGCTGCCTTGCTTCGCAAGTCTTTTCTGGCCGAATACGGCCGTTTTCCCCATGCGCCTCAATAAACTAGATTCTAACTTTCTTCGCTACCTGATCGATACGCAGGTAGCCCCCGGTGAGCGCCTGCCCACACTCAACCAGATTGGCCAGGAGTTGGGCGTTAGCGTGGGTAAGCTGCGCGAGCAGTTGGAGATCGCCCGTAGCCTGGGGCTGGTTTCTGTGCGTCCGCGCGTGGGCATTGTGCGCGAACCGTTTGATTTTTCGCAGGCGGTGCTGGCCGGGCTGCTCTTTGGGCTGGGCACAGGCGAAGCCACTTTTCAACAGTTCAGTCAACTGCGTCAGGCGATAGAGATTGATTTTTGGGATACGGCCGTTCACCATCTCACTTCCGAAGACAAGCAAAAATTGCAATTATTGGTGCAAAAAGCATGGGCCAAACTCAAAGGCAACCCCATCCATGTGCCCAACGAAGAGCATCGCCAACTGCACCTCACCATTTTTAGTCGTGTAGAGAACCCTTTTGTAACTGGGATGCTGGCCGCCTATTGGGATGCCTACGAAGCCAGCGAATTGACCCGCTTCTCTCCTTATGATTATTGGCTAGAGGTGTGGAGCTATCACGAAAGAATCGTCGAAGCAATCGTCGCTGGCGCATTTGAAGAAGGTTTGGCGCTGCTTTCCGCGCACTTTGATTTACTGCCGACCCATCCCGAAACAACCATGAGCAGCAACCATCAATAATGAGTTTGTAACTATTTTGTTAACCGGGGCATCGTAAGGTGGCTCCCACAGGAGGTTTACCCCATGAGTTTGAAGGACGAATTAATGAGTGAGCGTGTGTCTCATCTCGACCTATCTAAATTTTGCCAGATTCCCAAGGGAACGGCCGTACGCGCCGCCCTCTCAGAAATGCGGCAAAACAAAACCAACGTCTGCCTCGTCACCGAAGGCGGCAGCCTGGTGGGTATCTTCACTGAGCGAGATGTACTGACCAAGGTGGCCGCCACGCCCGAAAACCTGGATGTGTCCGTAGACGACATCATGACCGCCAATCCCATCACCGTTACCCCAGACACCAGCGCCGCCGACGCGCTCTGGCTGATGGACGACAAACAGTTCCGCAACCTGCCGGTGGTGGGCCGAGATGGCAAAATCAAGGGCAATATGACCCACCAGGCCGTCATCAGCTTTTTAGCCGCCCGCTACCCGGTAGAAGTACTCAACCGCCCGCCTAACCCAGATTTGTACCCGCGCAAACAGGAGGGTGGATAAAGGTCATCGGTGAACGGTAATCGGTAAACGGATAACCGATTACTGATTACGGATAACCGAAACCCAGGAGATTATTATGAGTGAAGATACCCAATTTAAAGAACTAGATTCGATTGTTGTTCGCTTTGCCGGTGACTCCGGCGATGGTATGCAGCTGACCGGCACACAGTTCACCAACACATCGGCCGTTTTTGGCAACGACATCAGCACCATGCCCGACTTTCCCGCCGAAATTCGTGCCCCAGCTGGTACGTTGGCGGGCGTCAGCGGCTTCCAGGTCAACTTTTCCAATAGAGATATTCTCACCCCCGGCGACTCGCCGCAGGTCCTGGTAGCCATGAATCCCGCCGCGCTGAAAGCCAGCCTCAAAGATCTGGAGTCGGGCGGCACCATTATCGTCAATACCGACGCCTTTAGCCAAACCAATCTGCGCAAAGCCGATTACGATGTGAACCCGCTAGAAGATGAATCGCTCAAAGGCTACCAGGTCATTGAGGTGCCCCTGACCACTTTGAACCGGGAAGCCCTCAAAGATATCGACTCTCTCTCCACCAAAGAGAAGGATCGCTCACAAAACTTTTTTGCCCTGGGCATCGTCTTCTGGATGTTTGAGCGGCCCATGGAAACCACTCTGGAATGGGTCCAGAAGAAGTTTGCCAAGCGAGCTGATCTGATTGAGGCCAATACCAAGGCGCTGCAAGCCGGCTATTTCTTTGGCGATACGACCCGCACGTTCCAACAGCGGTATCGCATTAGCCCGGCCCAGCTGCCACCCGGCACCTACCGCAAAGTGACCGGTAATGAAGCGATGGCTATGGGGTTGGTAACGGCCGCTTACAAAATGGGCAAACCGCTCTTCTACGGCACCTACCCCATCACCCCTGCCAGCGACATTCTGCACGCCCTCGCCCCGCTGCGCAATTTTGACGTGCGCACCTTCCAGGCGGAAGATGAAATTGCGGCCATGGGTTCGATTATCGGGGCGGCGTTTGGTGGTGCCTTTGCCGTCACCGGTACCAGCGGTCCCGGCGTGGCCCTGAAAGGCGAAGGCATGGGGCTGGCCATCGCCCTGGAGCTGCCGATGGTGATCATCAACGTGCAGCGCGGCGGTCCCAGCACCGGCTTGCCCACCAAAACAGAGCAGTCGGATCTGCTCCAGGCAATGTTCGGCCGTAACGGCGAAAGCCCCATTGCGATTGTGGCCCCGCAAAGCCCGGCTGACTGTTTTAACATCGCGGTAGAAGCCGCACGGATGGCCATGCGTACCATGACGCCCGTCATGATTTTGTCCGATGGCTTCTTGGCCAACAGTTCGGAACCGTGGTCTGTGCCCAACCCGGACGATATTGAGCCAATTGTGGTGGCGCATCCCGGCCCGCGCGAAGCGGACGACGATCCCTTCCTACCCTTTGCTCGCGATGAGGAAACGCTGGCGCGGCCTTGGGCTATTCCCGGTACGCGGGGTCTGGAACACCGGGTGGGTGGTTTGAGTAAAGCCCCGCTGACCGGTAACGTTTCTTACGTGCCAGAGCACCACGAACAAATGACGCGTGACCGCGCCGAGAAGATTGCCCGCCTGGCTGAGTTCTTGCCTGAGCAGGAAGTTTTTGGTCCGAAGAGCGGCGATTTGCTGATGATTAGTTGGGGCGGCACGTTTGGGGCAGTGCGTTCTGGCGTTACCCAGGCCCAGCGAGACGGCCGTTCCGTAGCCCATGTCCATCTGCGGTATCTCAACCCGCTGCCGCGTAACCTGCGCGAGATCATGAGCAACTACAAGCAGATCGTTGTGCCGGAGCTGAACGGTGGCCAGCTGGCCTTTTTGCTGCGCGGCCGTTTTGGTCTGAACATCCAATCGTACCCCAAGATGCACGCACGGCCGTTCAAAATCAGCGACATCACCAGCAAGATCGAGGAGCTGCTTGGGTAGAGACGTTGCATTGCAACGTCTCTACGAACACGTGGAGAAAATTATGAGCATTCCTATTACCCTAAACCGCAAAGATTTCGTTTCTGATCAAACCGTTCGCTGGTGCCCCGGCTGTGGCGATTACGCCATTCTGGCCTCCGTGCAGAAAACCCTGCCCGACATCGGCGTGCCTAAAGAAAACATTGTCTTCATTTCCGGCATCGGCTGCTCCAGCCGCTTTCCGTACTACATGAACACCTACGGCATCCACAGCATCCACGGCCGCGCGCCCACGTTGGCTACCGGCCTGGCTATTGCCAACCCGGAACTGAGCGTCTGGGTCATCACTGGAGATGGTGATGGGCTGTCTATCGGCGGTAATCACATGATTCACGCCATCCGCCGTAATGTGAATCTGAATATTTTGCTGTTCAATAACCGCATCTACGGCCTGACCAAAGGGCAATATTCACCGACGTCACGCCAGGGAGCCAAAACCAAATCTTCGCCGATGGGCTCGCTGGAGAATCCACTAAATCCCATTGCCCTGGCGATGGCTGCTGAAGCCACCTTCATCGCCCGCTCCATTGATGCCCACACCCAGCACCTGGGCGATACGCTGCTGGCTGCGTCGCAGCACAACGGCATCTCCTTCGTGGAGATTTACCAGAACTGTGTCATTTTTAACCCAACCGAATGGGTGGGGCTGGACGACCGGCGCGTGCGCGATGAAAACATTTTGTATCTGGAACACGGCAAGCCGATGATTTTTGGCAAGGATAGTGACAAAGGTATTCGCCTCAACGGGTTCCGCCCAGAGGTGGTGCAGTTGGGCAATGGCATCACGGAAGACGATTTGCTGGTGCATGATGAAACCTCGACGCAGTTGGCGTTTATCCTGGCCAGCATGGAATATCCAGAGTTTCCCGCGCCGATGGGCGTGATTCGTCGGGTGCAAAAGCAAACCTACACCGAAGGGCTGATGGACCAGATTGCCACGGCACAAAAGAACAAGGGCGTGGGCGATTTGCGCACGCTGTACGAATCGGCCGATTTGTGGACGGTGACGGCCCAAGAAGAGAAGCCGGTGAAATCAAAACAAACTGGCCGGTTGTCTCTGGAAATGGACGAAGAGTATGTAGACGAGATGGATAAGGAGCCGGAACCGACAACCGCGCTGCAAGATCGTCTGATCCAGGACACGATTGCGGCGCTGTCGCCCAAAGCGCCCATCACCGTGGATGTGTCGGCGTCGTTGGCGAAGGCGATTCACCAGATGAACATGCACCGGATTGGCTGCCTGCTGGTGACGGATGCGCAGGACAAGCTGGTGGGTGTTTTCACGGAGAAGGATGTGCTGCACCGGGTGGTTGGGCTGGTGGATGATTTGGAAACGGCCGTTATCGCCAACTACATGACTGCTAATCCCATCGCGCTAAAAGCCGACCTGCCCATTGCCCAGGCGCTGCACGAGATGCACATGCATGGGTTCCGCCATTTGCCGTTAGTAGACGATGAGCATCGGCCCGAAGGGATTGTGTCCTTCCGCGATGTTGTTCATCATTTAAAAGAGTCTTTTGCTTAAACCAGCGGCTGCTGGCGCAAGTAAAACGAATTAATACGAGAAACTAAACTCATAGGCGTGGCAGCTTCACGCTTATGAGTTTATTTTTCCCAATTTGCTGAACCAAGGAGATTTTTATGGAAGCTGTACAAACTGCCCCAGAAACGGCCGTAGGGGAACGGCCGTCTGTGGTCAATGATTTTTCCATTGTGGCTGCCACCGCCAACGGCACCGGCAGCCAGACCGCTAACCTGGCCATTTTGCGGGCGCTCTTCAAAATGGGCATCCCGGTGAACGGTAAAAACATTTTCCCCTCCAACATTCAAGGGCTGCCCACCTGGTACCACATCCGTGTCAGCCACGAAGGGTATGTGGCCCGGCGGCATACGTCTGAAGTGCTCATCGCCTTCAACGCCGCCACCGTCAACGAGGATATTCAGATTCTGCCCCCCGGTGGCATCTGCATCCACAATGAGGATTGGCGCTCGCTGCCGCAGCGAGATGACATCATCTACTACGGCATTCCGGTGAACCAGTTTGTGCGCGACACCGGCCTGAAGGGCAAGCTGAAGGATTACATTTCCAACATGGTGTACGTGGGTGCTGTGGCCCAATTGCTGGAGATTCCGCTGCAAAAAATCGAAGAGGCGCTGTCGTTCCACTTTGGCGGGCGGCAAAAGCTGATCGACTCCAACATGGCAGTGGTAAAAGCTGCTTTTGAGTGGACGGCCGAAAATATCGAAAAGCGCGATCCATACCGCGTAGCCGAAATGAACGCCACCGATGGCCAAATCATGATGACCGGCAATGAAGCGGGCGCGCTGGGCAGCGTCTATGGCGGGGCGACTTTTGTCGCCTGGTACCCCATCACACCCTCCACCAGCTTTGTGGATTCGCTGAACGACTATCTGCCCAAACTGCGCCGCGATGCAGAAACGGGCGAGAGAACCTATGCCGTAGTCCAGTCAGAAGATGAATTGGCGGCCATCGGCATGATCCTGGGCGCTGGCTGGGCGGGGGCACGCTCCGTTACCGCTACCTCTGGCCCCGGCATCTCGCTGATGGCTGAATTTGCCGGACTGGGCTACTTTGCCGAGATTCCCGCCGTCATTTGGGACATTCAGCGCGTGGGGCCGAGTACCGGCTTGCCTACCCGCACCGGTCAGGGCGATGTGCTCTCCACCTACTACCTGGGCCACGGCGACACCAAAAATGTTATCCTGCTGCCCGCTACCGTGCGCGAATGCTTTGACTTCGGCACCACCTCCTTCAACCTGGCCGAACAGCTGCAAACCCCTGTGTTTGTCCTCAGCGACCTTGACCTGGGCATGAACAACTGGATGTCCGAGCCGTTTGAGTATCCCACCGAGCCAATTAACCGGGGCAAGGTGCTGACGGCGCAGGATGTTCAGGAGAAAGGGTTTGCCCGTTATCTGGACATTGACGGCGATGGTGTAGGCTACCGCACGCTGCCCGGCAACGAACATCCGTTAAGTGCCTGGTTTGCCCGCGGCACGGGCCACAACGAAAAAGCGGTCTACAGCGAACGGTCTGAAGATTGGGTGAACAACATGGCCCGCTTGCAGCACAAGTTTGATACGGCGCGCCAACTGGTGCCAGCGCCAGTTGTGGACGTGGCGGACGATGCCAAAATCGGCATTATTGCTTATGGCACCACCAAATTTGCCATCGACGAGGCGCGTGATCGCCTGGCCGCCGACGGCATGCAGACCAGCTTCTTGCGGCTGCGGGCATTGCCGGTGAACGACACCGTCAAAGAGTTTGTGGCGCAGCACGACCGTGTTTACGTGGTGGAGTTGAATCGTGACGGACAGGTGCACAATATTTTGCAGACCGAAATGCCAGAACTGGCTACCCGTTTGCATTCGCTGGCTCACCTGGACGGGATGCCGCTGACGGCGCGTTGGGTGGTCGAGGCTGTTCTAGAGCAGGAAGGACAATAATTTATCATGGATAGTAGACGAACTGTAAACCTAAATTTAATTGGTCTGTCAAAAGCGGATTACAATGGCAATCCTTCGACGTTATGTCAAGGCTGTGGTCATAATTCGATTGCCAACCAGATTATTCAGGTAGCTTACGAATTGAGCATCGAGCCGCATGAAATTGTTAAGCTGAGCGGTATTGGCTGCTCTAGCAAATCCCCGGCTTACTTTTTGGGGCGGTCGCACGGGTTTAACTCGCTGCACGGCCGTATGCCGTCTATTGCTACCGGGGCGCTCATGGCCAACCATACGCTGCGGGCCATCGGC
Source organism: Ardenticatenaceae bacterium (assembly GCA_020634565.1). Classification (GTDB taxonomy): domain Bacteria; phylum Chloroflexota; class Anaerolineae; order Promineifilales; family Promineifilaceae; genus Leptofilum. The sequence continues at coordinate 726,570 of JACKBN010000001.1, read as the reverse complement.
GTGAGCGGTGACGGCGACACGGCTAGCATCGGCATGGGCCAGTTTAAGCACATGATGCGGCGCAACGTGCGCATGGTGTACATCGTGGAGAACAATGGCGTGTACGGCCTGACCAAAGGGCAGTTTTCGGCCACGGCCGATGAGGGTCAGGAGCTGAAGTATGCCGGACACAACGAGCTGCCGCCCATCGACATCTGCATGGAAGCGATTATGGCGGGCTGTGGTTTTGTGGCGCGCTCGTTCTCGGGCGATGCCAAGCAGGTGCGCGAACTGTTGAAAGCGGCGTTGAGCCATCGCGGTACGGCCGTTCTGGACATCATCAGCCCGTGTGTGGCGTTTAACAATCACGATGCTTCTACCAAGAGCTACACCTATGGCAAAGAACATGAAGATCAGCTGCATGATATCGGCTGGGTGGCGCCACAGGAAGAAATTGTGATTGAGGACCATGCGCCGGGCGAGATGAAGGTGGTGGAGATGCACGATGGATCGCACATCCAGCTGCGCAAACTGGACGAGGATTACGATCCGACGGACAAGATGGGCGCACTGCACCGCCTGATGTGGGCGCAGGAAAAACAGGAGTTCATCACCGGGCTCATCTACTACGACGGCGAGCGGGAAAATCTGGCTGAGGCCAGCCACTTGCCTGCGAAGGGTTTGGCCAGTGTGCCTGCGGAGAAGCTACGGCCGTCGGCCGAATCGCTTCAGGAGATTATGGCGGGTTTGTTGTAGTTGAACTGTAGCGTTTGATTAATAGGAAACGGCCGTTTGCTTTGGTGAACGGCCGTTTTTGTTTTTAGTAGGGCAAATTTTAGGGACGCGGATGAACGCGGATAAACGCGGATGAAAGAAAAATCCGCGTCCTCTGCGTTCATCCGCGTTCTATTTAAAGCAAAGCGGGGATCTTCGTTGACAGAAACGGCCGTTCTGCGTAGTCTAGGCGCTGATGAGCGAAAAACGTTTTCCCACCCTGACCGACCCCACTGGCCGCACCCACGATTTAGCCGAGGCGACGACGATGATTGGCCGCGCCGTGGAAAATGAGATTGTGGTCAGCAGCAAGCGCATCTCGCGGGAACACGCCTGCATCCGCCGCGAGGGGTGGCGGGTCATTTTGGAAGATGTGGGCAGCACCAACGGCACGTTCCTGAATGACCAGCGCATTGTGGAGCCGATGCAGCTGCGCGACGGGGACCACATCAAGGTGGGGGATGTGCTGTTTGTCTTTCATGATCCCGAAGTGACGTACCAGGACACCATGCTGCCCGAGCTAGAAATGGACATTCCGGCGGGCATTGTGCGGGTGAATCGCCAGCCGGTAGACCTGGCCCCCAAAGAGTTTGAACTGCTGGCGTACCTCTTTTCCCAGCCCAACCTGGTTTGCTCGAAGGATGCGATTGGAACGGCCGTGTGGCCCGAATACCAGGGCGGCGTGTACGATTACCAAATTGAAAACCTGGTCCGTCGCCTACGCACCAAGCTAGAACCCGATCCCCAAAATCCCCAACTCCTCCTCACCGTGCGCGGCCGCGGTTACAAGCTGATTTTGTAGTTGAGCCCAGACTGCGTTCACCTTATCCCCCCTTTACCTTGATAGCTAACCGTTAGCTAACCGATAGGCAACCAGCCCCACTGTTTCGCTACACTGCTTCCATGAAAGATTTCATAACTTGCGTAGATTGGACCAATTTGATCACAGCGTTTGCAGGCTCTTCTCGACTGAAATTGGTCCAATGTTTCAGGCAATTGCGTAAGTTCTAGATGATTTATTTGATGTATGGAGGTTGTGATGAAACAAGAAATGGTGCAGCAAGATGAGCGTCGGCAGGGAACTTTTTGGCGCGATATGGGGGGGGTGACGATGTTGTTGATTGGGCTTACGTTTTTGGTAATGAGCATTTTGGGTAAGCGCCAGGTTGACAATTGGTGGAGCATCTTTGTGATGCTGCCCGGTGTGTTGTTCCTGGGCATTGGGCGGACATTCAGTTTGGGAAACGGCCGTCATCACATCCTGACGCGCTTTGCTATTGGGCTGGGGGTCGTTATCCTGACGGTAGGGTTGATGTTTGCGCTCAACCTGAATTGGGCCGTGTGGTGGCCGTTGATGATTGTAGTGCCGGGTGTGGCGTTTTGGCTCATCGGTGGGTCGCAGCATGGGGTAGGCGGAACGGCCGTGTTACGCCTGGGTCGCTGGCTTGGCGGCACGATGATTTTGCTGGGGCTTACCTTTTTGGCGGATCAGCTCCAGTTGATTCACTTGCAGACGCTGTTTGGCGATTTCCACTGGTGGTCAATTTTCATCTTGATTGTTGGCATGGGCGCATTTATTGAGGGCGCGCGCGTGCTGCGCCATTCTGGCTGGGCCTCCACCATGCTGTTCATCAGTGGCGTGTGGATTGTGAGCAGCGGCCTGATGGAATTGCTTGCCCCAAATTGGCTTTCGTGGGAAGGTATGGTAGGCATCGGTTTGATTGGCACTGGATTGCTGAGCCGAGGTTGGTTATTCCTCCGGCCCGATGCTTCAACGGACGAATGATATTTCAAATCTGATTGTGAATTTCCCCGGAAACTGTTGTTTACAGGCAACCTTTTTCGGGGAAATCGCGATCGTGTACAAAAAGGTAAGGACAATGCCCGCATCGCTGACGGGACAAACTTTGGGCAAATATCGTGTGTTAGAACCGCTGGGCAGCGGTGGCATGGCGCGCGTTTACCGTGGCTACCATCCCCAGCTTGATCGGTTTGTGGCCATTAAAGTGCTGCGCTCCGATTTGGTTGAAGACGAGCTGTTTTTGACCCGCTTCCGCCGCGAGGCGCAGGCGGTAGCCAGTTTGCGCCATCCCAACATCATCCAGGTGTTCGATTTTGACGTCGCCGATGACATCTACTTCATGGTGATGGAACTGCTGGACGGCGACACGCTGCACACGCGCCTCAATGATTACCGCGTGCGGGATGAGCAGATGCCCTGTGGCGAAATGGTGCGCATCTTGCTCGATGTGCTGGACGGCCTGGGCTACGCCCACCAGGAAGGCATGATCCATCGGGACATCAAGCCGGCCAACATTTTGCTAACGCGGCGGGGCCAGGCGGTGCTGGCCGATTTTGGCATTGCCCAAATTGTGGGCGGCACGCGGCACACCGTCTCTGGGGCGCTGCTGGGCACGCTTAACTACATGCCACCTGAGCAGGCGTTGGAAGGCAGCAGCGACGTGCGCAGCGATTTGTATTCGCTGGGGATTGTGCTGTACGAGATGCTTACCCGTCGCCCCCCATTTGATGCCGACACGCCGCTGGCGATTTTGCTGAAGCACGTAAACGATCCCTTGCCGCTGCCTTCGGAACTCAATCCAGAGATCCCGGTACCGCTGGAGCGGATTGTGTTGAAGGCGCTGGCCAAGGAGCCAGACGGCCGTTTTCAATCTGCACTTGAAATGGCCGAGGCGCTAAAAACGGCCGCTGCCGAAGCTCACCTTGAACTGCCCACGCGTATTTCCCTGCCGCTCTCTTTTTCCACCAGTGAAGCCCCCAGCGATTCTGTGGCGGTATTTTCGGGCACGGCGCGGCAGAAGTTGGCGAATGCGGAATTTGCGGCACAGGATACGGCCGCTACCAGCCAGCAATCGGTTACGGCGGCGTTGGCGGCGCTCAAAGCGCAAGAGCCGCCAGTGGAAGCGAGTGGTGTGGGAGGGGAAACGGCCGTTTCTCCTGACGAAACGAAATCAGATGCCTGGCCTGTGGTATTTCGCAGCCTGGGCTTGTTGCTGTTGGTCAACACGTTGATCGTGATGTTTTCTGGGGCAGGGGGCGCGGGCTGGTTTTTCCGCACTGGCTGGCCGATTGAACTGATGTTGCTGACTGTGCTTTTTGGCCAGCTCATGGTCAATCGGCGTGAAATTTGGTTGTCCATACCGGGCGGCTTGCTGCTGGGGGAAGGCATCTTGCTAGGCTATTATGCGGTCACGGGCCGCTGGAACGATTGGGCCTTTTTGTGGCCGTTGCAGGTGTTCCTGGTGCTTGGCGTGCTCTGGTTTACCATTTCGCGGGCCGTTGCCGCCAAAGAGCGGCAGTCGTTGGCTGTTTTATGGGGGCAAAAGCTGCTGCGGCTAACTTACGCGACGATCCTACTATTTGTGGTGGCTGTCATTCTGTTTAATTTCGTGCGGGCCTGAGCTTGGCCAGCGATTGATAGCTGAAAGTTAGCTAACCGTTAGGCAGGGAAACGGCCGTTCCTCTACACTCCTTCATATAAGCAAACAGAACGTTTTTGAAGGAGCAATCTCATGAAAAATAGACAAGCAAATTACAGTGGTTGGATTCTCATTTTGCTGGGTGGCGTAGCGCTGTTGAACAGTGCCTTGGGCACGCTGTTTGAATGGCATTTTGGTCTCTGGCGCTTCTGGCCACTGCTGGTGACCGTACTTGGGCTAAGCTTCATCGCTGCCCCGATTTTGTCCCCTCGGCGAGATGGGCTGAAAGGATTGTTTATTCCTGGCTTTCCCATTTTAGTTACCAGTTCCTTACTAATGCTGGGCAGCGTTTTTAACGTTTGGGGCGTGTGGGAATATCTGTGGCCCTTGATCATTATTGGGTTGGCCGTTGGTTTTTTGGTTTCATCCCTGTTTATGCGCAACATTTGGCTGATGATTCCAGCCATCATTGTGGGGATGAACGGGCTCATCTTGCAGTTTTGCGCCGTGACGGGTTTGTGGCATTTGTGGGCCATCTTATGGCCGCTAGAGCCGCTTTCTGTCGGCCTGGCGCTGCTGGTGGCCAGTGCAGGTGTGCGTCCCAAAATGGTTTGGGCCGGGCTCATCGTGTGCCTGATTTCGGTAGGGCTGTTCAGCTTAATGAGCCTTATTTTGTCTGGTTGGGTGAGCATGGTGGGGGCGGTGCTGCTCATTTTGGCCGGTGCTGGCTTCATCGCTCATGGGCGTGCCCCGATGATGATCAAAGAAAAGAGCCCCAAGGAAGAATTGTTTGATGGCTTGAAGCTGTAAGTGAATTTTTTTGAACGGCCGTCCCCCGCAGGACGGCCGTTTTTTTATTTCCTACTGCTTAATTTATGTTCCAGAATGCGCTTCCAGCCTTCGGACAGAGTAGGGAGCGCCAATAGTTGCTCAACCACATCTGCATCTGGCGTGCCCATTGTGTTTTCATTAACAAGCTGGATGGTGAAGATGGGATTCGGCCGTTCCACCAACTGAAGTTCATCCCCCACTTTTACTTCCCCCGGCGTGAGTACCCGCAAATAAAATCCGGTGCGCTTGTGGGCCAGCACTTCTTGTAAAAAGTTCGGCAGCCCTAACTTGCGTTCCTGTTTCATACATGGATATCGGGGTGCACTTACCTGCACGACCGCACTGCCCACTTTAAAAATATCTCCCACCGCTACGTCAGCTTCTGTGTAGTTGGTGAGCGTCCAGTTTTCACCGACGCTGCCGGGACTGAGCTTTGCGTCATCTGCCAACTGGTAAAAATCATTCCAAAAATCATAGTGGGCGCTGGGGTGGCAGCAAACTGCTTGATCCAGCGAGCCGTGATTTTTGGTGTCGGCTACCTGGTCGCCGCTGAGGCCGCGTGTTTGCAGCAAAAGCGGCTCTGCTACGGGAGTGCGAAAGATAGCGGATTGCCAGGTGCCGCGGGCGTCTGTGTTAGTTTGTGGCTGTCCAATTAACTGGGTGTGGATGGTTATCATACGAGTTTCTCCTTAAAAGCCGCCATTTTAGCACACGCTCCCGGCGTGCAGGCAACAAAAAACGGCCGTTTCTTCCCCAAAAACGGCCGTTTTTTGAAAACAGGAGAAAACTCGATGCGTTCCGCTACATGGAAGGGTTGTGCGTGTTTGAAACGACAAACGAGCCTTTAACTATGGAAAAACCAGGAACAGAGTCCATTTGTTCAAGCAAGTAAAGAATTTGTTCCCGTGCGCCACTAATCGTCAGGTTTAGGACAACGTCTTCCTGACCGGATACTGCTTGAAGGGCTGTTCTCGATGTGCTTTCTTTGTGCATGATAATGAACTACTCCACAAAATTAATAAATGAGCGGGGTTTACCAATACGTCTCTTGCTGCCCCCATATTTCTACAACGCTTTGCTATAATGCCACTTTTGTAAACCGCACAAAGTTTTAAAGATAAAAAGTGTACGTTTTATGTGGTTTACTCAAGTAATGGGCAGATTAGACGTCAATCTTTTTGAAAAACTTTCTGCCAATTACACTAATAACGGCCGTTACCAATACACGATACAGAACAAATCAGCGTTTAAAACCACAAGCTCTAGATAATCTGGAAAATGATGAAACGGTTCTTGCTGTTTTGTTCGATTTTTGCAGACGTCCGCCCAATTATTGATGTATGGAAATCGCGGATGTCGGCTCCCATGAGATATTCGTAGCATAAAAGAAACGGGCAAGCCTGCCAATTACAAAAAAGTCATATATCCGAATTCCTATTGGCGCGGCAAAAAAGGCGCAATAGTCTGCGGGCTTTTCGCATAACAGTCGCAGGGCGTATCGCAAATTTTGAGGCAATGGCTTGATCTCAAAATTCGCTTTTGTGTCTGGCTATTGGGATCATTTTTTAAAGCGCTCAGATAAGAGCATTCAACATGATTTTGAAAACTTGGCTGCTTTTGCATAAAATGAGCAGGACAAGGAGAAAATTATGCAGAAAAGCTTATTTGACGAACCCGGCGAACAATATAACTCTTTGGATGAACTCATTGCCGCCATGATGAAGATGAATGATGATCCGCTGGCGGATGCTGGCACAAATGTTGTCATTTGTCGCGGCAACCCGCAAGCAAAGCTGATGATTGTGGGCGAAGCGCCCGGTCCGCAAGAAAATATTCAGGGTAAGCCGTTTGTCGGCCGTTCTGGACAACTGCTGGACCAAATTTTGCAGTCGGTCAATTTTGATACCGAACAGGATGTGTTTGTCAGCAACTCTGTATTTCGCATGCCGCCGGGGGAAGGGGGCAAAAATTTTCGCAAGCCCACCAATGAGGAGATTGACTATTACAAGCCGTACCTGTTCGAGATTATTCGGCTGGTAGACCCCAAAATTATGCTGCTTACGGGTAATGTAGCAACGCAATCGCTGCTTGGCCTGACCGGTATTACTAAGCTGCGTGGGCAATGGCATGATTGGAACGGCCGTAAAGTGATGCCCATCTTCCACCCATCTTACCTGTTGCGCAACCAGAGCCGCCAACCCGGCAGCCCCAAATCTCTCATGTGGCAAGACATTAAAGAAGTACGCCGCGTGTATGATTCTTTGGTGAAATAACTCCTCGATGGCACATTCTGATAAGGCCGCTCTGCGCGGCGAACCTGGCTACGTGTGGCGCTCTGGTCAAGAGCGGCGCCTGACTATGATCCAGCAGTGGGTTGCGTTGAACGACGCCGTAATTTTGGACAATGGCTGCGGTCTGGGTACCTATCTGGATGCTTTTGCTCCATTTACCCCCCATCGTTTCGGCCTGGAATTAGAACTAGATCGGGCCCAAAAAGCGTTGGCCGTTGCGCCGGGCATTGTGCAGGCGATGGGCGAAACGCTTCCTTTTGCCAGCCGCAGCTTCGATTTTGTTTTTAGCAACGAGGTGATCGAACATGTAGAGGATGATCGGCTGGCCATGACGGAAATGGTGCGGGTGACGAAGGTGAACGGCCGTATTCTCATCTTTTGCCCCAACCGCTGGTATCCAGTGGAGCAGCACGGTATTTACTGGCGCGGCCGCTACAAATTTGGCAACATTCCTCTGGTGAACTACCTGCCTAATCCGCTGCGTAACCGACTGGCACCTCACGTGCGCACCTACACCAAACGTGGCTTACTAGGTTTGCTGCATGGTTTGCCGGTGAAGGTGGTGCATCACGGCCGTATTTTTGGCGGCTACGACAATATCGAAAGACGGTGGCCGGAATTCGGCCGTTTCCTCAAAAACAGCCTTTATGCCGCCGAGAAAACCCCTCTCGCCGCGCTGGGCATTTCTCACCTGCTCGTACTGGAAAAATCAGCTTGATTTTACCGCAGAGTACGCGGAGGTCGCCGAGAAAAAACTTTGCATGTTCTGCGATGAATTACACAAAAAAGGGCGGGCTGGTAACCAGATAGCGGTCAAAGTTGCCCAACGGCCGTTCACTCATGAACATTGCCATAAACACATCCATTTTAAAGTTGCGCGAGAGCAGGTAAGTAACGGCCGTTTCATTCACCATCGGCACCTCCACACCAAAATGGGTTTGTCCCGCCGCTTGTGCCGTGCTTTCGGCGTGGGCCAGGATGGCTGGGTAGTCGCTGGCATCGAGCAGGGCAAAAGGCCCGCTGGCCTCGCCCACGTAACCATAGCCCACGGGACGGCCGTTCCGCACATACAAAAACCCCGACCTGTTCCCCAAAAACCAACGCTGGTCTGCATCCCGTCGAAACCCAATAACGTCCGCGTCGATTTCGCCCAGCGTAGCCACCGTTTTCGCATCGTTTTGCAGCGGCACAAACTGCAAATCCGTTTCAAACGGCACCTGTTCGGGCGTGCGGCCAAAATAATAAATCGGGAAGCGCGGGAACACGCCTGCCTTCAGATACAGCGCCTGTGCTCGGAAGTCTGAAGTAGCGATAATGAAACGATTACGCACGCTTTCTGCACTTTCTTTAGAAAAGGCGCGTTCGATGAGTGCGCGCCCGATGCCAGCTGACTGCGTTCCTGGTTTTACAAATAGCTCGGTTAGCTCCAGCACCCCATCATGCAAAAGGCTGCGCGAGAATCCAATGGGTTGGTCATCTTGATGGGCTATCCAGAACTGTACGGCCGTTTGGCTGAGGTGTTGGTAAAGCGGCCGTCTTTGCTGCCACATTTTTTCGGTCTGTTCTTCGTTGCCCCAGCTGGTTTCCCCGGCAAAACCAAGCCGGTTTACCAAATCCGCCAATGTTTCCTCAAAAATCAAAAATGTGCTGTAATCATCGGCTGAACTTCCCGGCCGGTAATTCACCGATTTATTTGTTTGTTCATTCATAAATCACCTTGCTAATTTACATAAAAAGGATTTGTTGGTATGGAAATTTCACGCTTTGCAATAATACCAATTCGCTTGTACGGCCGTACGCCAACGATTAAAATCTTAAATATAGAATAGTGCAAAAATTAACCGATTTTATATCGGCAGGAAAGAAAATGGAGGTTTGCAATGAGCAACAATGGCAATGTTAATCAAAATGGACACAGTGAAGTCGGCAGCTTCAAAGTAAAAGCTGGCCTGGCGCAAATGTTGAAGGGTGGCGTCATTATGGACGTGGTGACGCCGGAGCAGGCGGTTATCGCTGAAGAGGCTGGTGCTTGCGCCGTCATGGCCCTGGAACGCGTGCCGGCAGACATCCGCAAGGATGGCGGCGTGGCTCGCATGTCTGACCCCGGCATGATTAAAGAAATCATCGCCGCGGTGAGCATTCCCGTTATGGCCAAAGCCCGCATTGGTCACTTTGTCGAAGCCCAAATTTTGGAAGCAATCGGCGTCGATTACGTGGACGAAAGCGAAGTGCTGACGCCTGCCGATGAAGAGCATCACATCAACAAACACAACTTCAAGATTCCATTTGTGTGCGGCTGCCGCAATTTGGGTGAGGCGCTGCGCCGTATTGGCGAAGGCGCTGCCATGATCCGCACCAAGGGCGAAGCTGGCACCGGCGATGTGGTCGAGGCTGTGCGCCACGCTCGCACCGTGCTGGGCGAAATTCGCCGCTTGCAGCTGATGCCCGACGAAGAGTTGATGAGCTATGCTAAAAACATCGGTGCGCCATATGCGCTGGTGAAGGAAACCAAAGAGTTGGGTCGCCTGCCGGTGGTGAACTTTGCTGCTGGCGGCATTGCCACCCCGGCTGACGCGGCGCTGATGATGCAAATCGGCGTGGACGGTGTGTTTGTGGGCTCAGGTATCTTCAAGAGCGGCAATCCGGCTGAGCGCGCCAAGGCGATTGTGGAAGCAACCACACATTACACCAGCCCCGAAATTCTGGCCAAAGTAAGCGAGAATTTGGGTGAGCCGATGGTGGGCATCAATGTGAGCAGCCTGCCCGAGAGTGAGCAATTGGCCACACGCGGCTGGTAGTTGCGACAAGCTGATAGTAGCCGCGGATTCTTTCCGCGCCGTTAACAGCGCGCTAAGAATCCGCGGCTACAAAGGTTTTTTGTGGAAGTAAGAGAATTGGACCCGAAGCAGGATATGGCTGAGTGGCTGCGGCTGCGCCAGGGGCTGTTTAACGAAAGCACCGACTGCAAAATGGCTACATTGCACTCGCTTCCGACATGATCATCGCCATGGATTACCCTGAGCTTTAATGTAGTATTCGATAACATAGCGCCAAGGAATTGCTATAGGTGCTAGGATAAGCCCCATCAAACAAGCCATAAGCACCTCAATTGCATATTCGTTAAGTCCCATGTTTAACCACATTCTTAGCGCAAAGGCTATGATCCATATAAGTTTCCATAGCAACTCAAACAGCAAAACGGGCAACATCCTCAAGGGATATCGAAGTCCAATTAAGGATAAGAGTGCGAGTGCGCCTAAAAGGGCATCAATAACGGTGTATGAATCAGCTACACCACTATCAAAAGATATGATACCGGGCCAGATCGTTATCCCAAGACCAACAGCCATAAGTAAATACATGGCTCTCATTACATTTAGTCGTAACACACTAACTTTGTACATCGTTTACCCTTTTTCTTTGTGGACAGTTTTGAATGGTAAGATTCGGTATTGCTAATTGAATAACATCAAGTCTTATCGGCAGTAATGATGGGTAAGGTGCTATTAACCAAAGCATTTTCTGATCAACGCATCCACATAAATCCATTGACTACTTGATCTTCATGTCGCTACTCATTTTTTACTCTATTAATTTGTTGAGAGATAGACTGGCATTTCTAATTTCAAGCAGTTAAGTTTTTCTCCTGTTCGACAGTCATACCATTAAACAAGAGCGCTAGTGTGAGAGATGCTTCTCCAAGTGCGGATGGCATCAAAATATATGGGAATAGGCTATTGGCAAACTCAGGTGCGAGGAAGCTTGCGAAACTATGGCCTGCATAACAAAAACCCCCAATTGCCAACAACACACCAACAAATCGTGGCAAGAAACCTAGTCGGAAGATCAAGTAGCCCGCCAACATGCAATAAAATCCAACAAAAGTTAGGCTGAGGCTGAAACCAACATCTTGCAATTCAAGTGGTATGTACGCCAAAGTCTGTAAAACTCCGGCTGATTCCAGACTGGTGAAAGCGCTTCCGTGCAAGAGAATGAGTGGCGCGAATTGGTTGAGCAAATTAACACTCTCGATAGCAACTGCAACTATGATGAAAAGCACGACGATACGAGCGAGGCTTTTGTTTGCGATCTTGAATATATCGTAGAACATTGCCGCTAAAGGTATGTTGCAGAGTGCAATGACAACATGGACTCCTAGACCCCAACGGTAGAGTGATTCTTTTTCAATAATGTTTTGCATTGTAGCAACGGGATCACCGTAGACGATAATATTGGCAGAAACATAGCCGACGGCGAATAAACCACCAACGAAGATAATGAGGTACAGTAGACCTGCGATCCTCGCTTTAACATGAAGCGAAACTTCTGAAAACTTACTTGTCATTCTAATCTCCTAATGTTTTGTGTTGCAGATTATGTTGTTTGAGCTGTGGTGTATGGTCGTTGTCATTATTCGTGGTCATCGGATGTATCTGGTTTAGGGCAAAGTGAAATGAGGGGTAATCCTAAATCTCGCACCTTTTTAATCAGTCCGTGAAGCTCAGACTGATCAGATACCACACCTGTTAAAAGCGTGTCGCCATTATCTTCTAGCGTGATAGTCAATCCCGTAAACCAGTCCATCCACTTTGAACCCAGATGCCCTTTGAGCCTGATTTGATAGATTGTTGGATCATCAGGATTTGCTTGCAATTTGAGTTCGTCTGACATGACCTTGTTCCTTGTGTGGTCGATCAAAAGTTATCTGTACCACTTGCTCTTTATGTTTTTAGTTTAGGTTTTAGGGGGTATTGTCGTATAGCTACGAAAGTACCTATTAAAGTACTAATCTACTTGTTGGTGAAAGTACTAATGCGTGGCTATAGGAGTTGATGAGGTGAAATCGGGTAGACTGAAGTTGGCTATATCAAACCCAGGTCGCGGGCACGGGCGACGGCTTCGGTTCGCCTTTGAACGCCTAACTTGCCGAAAAGGCGCTGGTTGTGTCCTTTAATGGTACTCACCGCCAGGAACAGTCGATCAGCGATTGCATGATTTGAGAGACCTTGAGCGATTAGCTGTAGCACTTCTAACTCACGCTCACTCAGAGGTTCGATAAGGGGCGGGGAAGCAGATAATGTTGATTGTTCTGACAGAGGTTCTTTAGCTTCAAATAAGTCGAGCAGTTTATTTACGAAGTCTGGCATGATTCCGTGTGTCTTTGCTTCTGACAAGAGTCGCGCCATGGGGATGTTTTCATCAACAAAAATACGTACATAAGACTCAGGTTCAGCTAATTCTAAGGCAGATTGCAGGGATGTGAGTGCAGACGACTTATCACCTAAGGCATCATGAGCAAGGGTTTGCAAAATCAAGATTTCAATTTGACTAGCAATTCTTTCATTCTCCTCGCTGGTTCTCAAAAGACGTTCCAGCAGTTCAATTGCCTCATGGATAGCTTCTTCTGAGCGACCACTCTTATAATAGGCAATCAGCACTCTTGCGAATGTAATGTAGTCAAATTCTTGTAGATAGGGGAGATTGTCTTCAATAGACAGATTCTTAGAACGCACCCAGGCAAGGGATTCATCCAGTTTATCTTGTCGGAGCCATATTCTTACTTTCCATGTTGCAATTGGGCGAACAATGGGGATAGGTCCTTTACGATAGTTTTGTTCGGCTAATTCAAAAGCTTTGAGTGCGTCGTTTAGTACCCCTTGGCCCTCATGTATACGCGCTTGAACAAGATACAAAGCGTATTGATGATCTGGCATGGTTGCTTGTTGACCAAAAGATTGACATATTTGCAGATGTTTTTTGGATGCTTCATCGTTGCCTTGTTCAAAATAGACCTTACTTAAACCCAGATGCAGGTCTGCTATGCCCGATAAAATCGGTTCACCTTCTATCGTCGCAAATTGCAAAGCCTCTTTGTATACATTAATTGCCTCATAGAGGCGACCCTGTGCAATCCTAATTTCAGCAAGGGCATAAGCACTTGTTATGGCGAATAAGAGCCTGCCAGCCATCCTTATATTCGTGATTGCTGATGACATATGTGTAACGGCCGTTTTCAGATCACCTTTTGCCCAATATGCCAGGCCTAGTAGCGAATTGGCGATTCCTATCAGATAAAGGTTTTCCCTGTGCAGGTTTGTGAGCGCCTGGTGGGCATGTTGTATTGTGCTGTCAATATCGCCGAATGCTTGAGCATGAAAAGCCCCTGCAAGCGCCAATAATGCCCGTTGATCTTCGTCAATATCTGATGGGGATGCTACTACTAGACGATTAGCATCTTGCAGTCGGATCTCCGCAGATTGTAAATCACCAGAGAAAAGATAATCCCATGCCAATCCAATGCTGAGGGTAACGCGAGAGCGAATCAATTCATCCGGGAGTTTTTGTGCCTGGCTCATCCATGTTGTGCTCCATAAATTGGTTCTGTTGTTGGCGAACCATTCGAGTTCGATCAAATCTGCTGCCCGTTCAAAATCCTGAGCGGCGAGTGCGTGGTGTATGGCATCGGCTCGAAAACCATTTTGCTCGTACCATACTGATGCCCTCAGATGTAGATCCACAATATGGTTGGGTTGAACCTTTCTTAAGTGAACTTGTAAAACATCAGCAAAGAGATGATGGTAGCGATACCACTCACGTTTGTTATCTAGTGGAACAAGCAAGAGATTTGCACGTTCGAGATATTCTAATATTTCTTGGGCAGAATCCTCTGAATGGGGTCGTAATGCATTACACAGGGAAGCAGATAAACGCTCTAGAATTGATGTGCTTAGCAGGAAGTCCTGAATGTTTTCAGACTGAAGTTGTAGCACTTCTTCGACCAGATAATCTAGCACAAAGTGATGACTACCAGAGAAAGAAGCTATGAAGTCATCCGTATTTTGATGCCCTAGTAAGGAAAGAGCCACTAGGTGTAAGCCCGTAATCCAGCCTTCGGTACGTTGCTCCAGCGTGTTGATAGCTTGAGCAGTAAGCTGTAGCCCCATTGTTTGATTGAAGAATTCGGCAGCCTCTGAAGTCGTAAAGCGCAAATCTGGTGCACGTAGTTCTGTCAATTGCCCTTTGGCACGTAAGCGAGCTACCGGAATATTGGGGTCTTCACGAGTAGCAAGAATCAAGTGCATCTGTGGTGGTAAGTGTTCAATCAAAAAGCTTAGAACCTGATCGATTTTTCTAGAATCAATCAGGTGATAGTCATCAAGAATAAGGATGATTTTGTCACTGTGAGTCGTGATTTCATTTAGCAAGACCGTTAGGATTGTTGCGAATGGTGGCGGATCAGGAGATTGGAGTAATCTTTTTGCGCTGATTCCAATATCTTCTGAGACGGTCTGTAAGGCAGCAATCAAATAAGAAAAAAAGCGTGTAAGATCATTATCTGCCTCATCTAGTGACAGCCAGGCTACAGGGCGACTAAAACTCGCTAACCATTCACCAAGTAGCGTCGTTTTACCAAAGCCAGCAGGCGTTGAAATTAGACTTAGTTTTTTATGTATTCCCTCATTCAATTGCTTGACTAGATGGGGACGGGCAACGATTTTAGATCGAGCTGAGGGTATATATAGTTTGGTAGCTAAAATTGGCGCAGACATATGTTAATTATAAGAACATGTTTGTAAATAAAAAATCTTCTGTTTCGATCTGTCTTATAAATCTCTATAGGGAACCTATAAGGAGATTGTTTACTGTTCGTTTATAGAAATGGGAGGTTTCTTGAGAAAGGTTTGAAGCTAAGCTTGCAATTGAGACATAAGGGGTTGATAATCATTGGCATCAATGTGAGTAGCTTGCCCGAGAGTGAGCAATTGGCCATATGCGGCTGGTAGTTGTGACAGGGTGAAGGGGTGACTGCGTTCTCTGAACGCTTGGTGAACGGGTGATCCCTGGGAAAAGTAGCCGCAGTTTCTTGCTGCACTATAAAAGCGCGGAAAGAATCCGCGGCTACAAAGGTTTTTTGTGGAAGTAAGAGAATTGGACCCGAAGCGGGATATGGCGGAGTGGCTGCGGCTGCGCCGTGGATTGTTTGATGACACTACCGAGGCGGAGCACCAGCAGGAGATGGCCGAGATTTTGGCTGAGGAAGATGGCTGTGTGTTGGTAGCGGAACGGCCGTCTTCAACCCAACTTGCTGGTTATTTACACGTCGGCACGCGCAAGTATGCTGAAGGATGTGACACCTCCCCGGTGGCCTACCTGGAAGAGTGGTTTGTGAATGCTAATGCACGTCGGCAGGGCGTAGGGCGGGCCCTGGTTGCTGCCGCAGAAGCGTGGGCGCTGCAAAATGGTTACATTGAACTCGCTTCCGACACGCTCATCGACAACGACGTCAGCCTGGCCAGCCACCTGGCTCTCGGCTTTCGAGAAGTCGAACGGCAAATCAACTTTATCAAGAAATTAGGATAGCCACAGAGAACTCAGAGGAAAAAGAGAAAACCTCTGTGGCCAAAAATCAACTATGAAAATTGGCGTTTTGGCGCTGCAAGGTGCCTTCATTGAACATATCAAAATGCTGAAATCGCTGGGGGTGGAAGCGGTGGAAGTGCGTCTGCCGGAGCAGTTAGCGGACCTGGATGGCCTGATTATTCCCGGTGGGGAAAGCACAACCATTGGCAAGCTGGCGCGCCGGTTTGGCCTGATGGAACCACTGCATGATTTTGCTGCGGCCAAACCAGTCTGGGGCACCTGTGCGGGAATGATCTTCCTGGCGAAAGAGGTGACCAGCGGCACCGAGGGGAAAGACCAGCCGCTGTTGGGCTTGATGGATATCGAGGTGGCGCGCAACGCCTTTGGGCGGCAGGTCGATTCGTTTGAGACAGACCTGGACGTGTCGGTGTTCCGAAATGGGGATAAACGGCCGTTTCCCGCCGTGTTCATTCGTGCGCCCAAATTGGTGGCAGCCAAAGCAGATACGCAAATCATCGCTGAACTGCCCGATGGAACGGCCGTTGCTGCGCAGCAGGGTCACTGGCTTGTTACCTCTTTCCATCCAGAGCTGACGGGGGACGGCCGTTTTCATGAATATTTTCTTTCGCTCGTACGAAAAGAAGCAGAGTCGAGTTAAGCAAAGAAAGAACTTCCCCTTGGCAAAAGAGCTGTTTTCCAATTGAAGAAGTTTTGAAGTCAGTTAAAATACTGTATGGCAAATAATGCTCAGACAGTTATCAGCCCCTACGGTACGATCGTACGCCAAGAAAATGGCCTTATTTACTACTATAAGTCAGATGATATTTCGATTGACAGCAGTGTTGCCAACGAACTTCTGAAGCTGCTGTACACCCTTGACAATTCTTATGCTGCTAAAGTGATTGTGGTTCAAGGACATCGTATCGAATACAGCTTTGAGGCTCAGCGCCTGCTGCTCACCAGCGAGCTTTTTGCCAAAATTGCCTATGTGATCGAAACCTCTACTCAGTTCATGACGGCCGAATTGCTGCAAGATTTGGCGAAAACCTTTCGTTCTCAGGCTGAGATTAAGTTGTTTCAGCAAGTGGAGGAAGCCGAGGCGTGGCTCCTGGAGGGGTAGCCGCTGCCGTGGGCTGTGTCGCTTCTGGAAATAAAGCCTCACGTGTTTTTTCTGGAAGATATGTGAGATTTAGTTAGAATACGGCATGGCAAATGACACAAAAACCGTCTCCAGTTCAGTTGGCTCCTTTACGCGCAAAGAAAATGGGCTGATTTATTTCTACAAAACAA
This sequence comes from Ardenticatenaceae bacterium, assembly GCA_020634565.1. Classification (GTDB taxonomy): domain Bacteria; phylum Chloroflexota; class Anaerolineae; order Promineifilales; family Promineifilaceae; genus Leptofilum. Next base: position 709,604 of record JACKBN010000001.1, on the reverse strand, counting down.
ACGACCTGTCCATCGATAAAGAAACAGCCGAACACTTTCTTGAGCTATTTAGTCAACTTGATGATTCAGGTCAGGGTAAGCTGATTGTGATTCAGGGGCAACGCGTAGAGTATAGTTTTGACGCGCAGCGTACTTTGCTGACCAATAAGTATTTATCTCATGTGGCCTATGTGTTAGAGAATTCGAAGCAGTATGTCAGTGGCGAAGTGCTGCAAGATATGGCCAAGACTTTTCAGTCGCATATCAAGGTGGGGTTGTTTCAAAGCGTGCAAGAAGCAGAAGCTTGGTTGCTTAAGGCGTAATTTGGCTTAAAGCTGGCGGGGTAAAGTAACGGTAAAGGTTGCTCCCCCTAAGGCGTTGTTTTCGGCCCAAATACGGCCGTTGTGCTGTTCCACAATCCGCCGGGCAATAAACAAGCCCAGGCCGGTTCCCTTCCCAAACTGTTTGGTCGTGAAAAATGGATCAAAGATGCGGTCTAGCATGGTCGGATCGATGCCGCTGCCTGTGTCGCTCACGGAGAAGGCGTAGATTTCCTGGCCGCTGCCATTGCCGTTGCTGTGAGCGTTTGCTTCTGGGGACAAGCACCAGGAACGAATTTCTACCGTGCCACCCTGAGGCGTCATCGCGTCGCGGGCATTGATCAGCAAGTTGAGTAAAACCTGGGTTAAACGATTGTGATCCAGCACGATGGTCTTTAAGTTTTCATCCAGCTTTTTCACAATTTGAATATTAAATTCACCGCGGAACTGATGCTGTACCAGCACAAGCGCGTCTTCGACAATCATGTTCAGGTCGGTAACGGCCGTTTGCATTTCATCAGCATACGAATAATCGCGTAACACTTCCACAATGCGTGCCGAACGCCAGGCGCTTTGCTCAATCATCTGCACGTAATGCATCAACTGCTCCATCCGCAAATTGTTTTCTTCAATTTCGTGCAGCAGGTTGCTGCACGTGGCGGCAATAATGCTCAGCGGCGTGTTGAGTTCGTGGGCGACGCTGGCGGTTAAAAGCCCGATGCCCGCCAGCCGTTGGGTGTGTAGCAGCGCTTCGTTTAACTGTTCCACCTCTGGCCCGTTGGTAAAAGAGACCATTGTGGAGCTGGTGACATGATCAGAAACGGGGGTGATGGCCAGATTGACGGTGATGGAACGGCCGTCTGGCTGGCGCAAGGTGGTTTGATACGGGGGGCATTCAGCCAGATTGTCTGTTTCCGCCCCCAAATCAGTCCAGGTGCGGCCAATCAATTGCTCTGCTTCCCAACCCAAAATGCGACCCGCGGCCGAATTGGCTGAGGTAACAATACCAGCTTCATTGAGAATCAAAACGCCAGCGGCTACCGTATGCAGTAGGTGGTCGTAAAACTCTCCGGTTGTTTTTGGTGGGGCGATTACCATCTAAAAATCCTAATCCTCATCCCGAAGACGTTTTGCTGGGGATAAAAAGCTTCTTCCTTGGCCGCAAAAATTGCCGCCTACTTAATAAAAACACCCAAAAACTACGCTCATGTTGCTGCCGGGTTGGTGCAAAACAGTACCGGTAATAGCATACGTCAGGGGGCAGAACGCGTCCGTATGTGTGCCGTAAAATCACCGTGAACTCAGCGTGAACGGGAAACGCGCAGCAGTTTTCTCTCTGGAAACTGCCCAAATGGCTGCGCTGTTTGGTACTAATCTCCTAGCCTATTTACCCTAGAGATTTGCCAGTGGGAATCAGGTACTATGATCCTATGCAGAAGAAGCGTATGCCCTGAGCAAGCATAGGTCGTAGTCGTGAAGGAAATATTATGCGCAATCAGACTCCCCTGGTTATTTTTGCCTTTCTTCTTTTTAGCTGGATACCGTTTGTTGTATTGGCCCAACCGCCTGCGCCAACGGCCGTTTCTCCCCAAGTAAGCACAACCCACTGCCAACCCCTGCCCGCGGCGACGGGAACCATCACCTCTGTAGCCACGGTAGCGGAGCTGGAAAATGCGGTGAATACGGCAGTTCCTGGCGAAACCATTCTCATCGCCGACGGTGTTTACAACCTGAACGGCGTTTACTTACGCATAGACGTGCCCAACGTGACGCTGCGCTCGGCCAGCGGCAACCGGGAAGCTGTCATTTTGGACGGTAACTACATCACCACAGAAATTATTCAGGTGGTGGCTTCCAATGTGACCGTAGCCGATGTGACCCTGCGTGAAGCGTACAATCATCCCATCCACGTGATGACCACCGATGCAGGCGACACGCTCAACACCCTCATCTACAACGTGCACATCATCGATCCGGGCGAGCAAGCGATCAAAATCAATCCGGCGGCGGACAACACTTACCCGGATGATGGCGTGATTGCCTGCTCTCACCTGGAATTGACCGATGCCGGACGGACGCACGTTGTTGACTGCTACACGGGCGGGGTCGATGCCCATCAGGCCGAAGGTTGGGTGATTCGCGACAATCTGATTGAGGGCTTTTGGTGCGCCAGAGGGCTGTCAGAGCATGGTGTTCACCTCTGGCGCGGCTGCCGTGATACGCTGGTTGAGCGCAACGTGCTGCGTGAAAACGCGCGCGGCATCGGTTTTGGCCTGGCGGAAAGCGGCGAGGCGCGCACCTACACCGACAATCCTTGCCCCAGCGCCAATGGCGGCTACGTGGACCATTACGGCGGCATCATTCGCAACAACTTTGTTTTTGCCAGCGATGCGGGGTTGTTTGCTTCGGATTTTGGCTTTGACTGCGGCATCTGCCTATGGCAGGCGTGCGGCGCGCAAATCTTCAACAACACGGTTGCTTCGACCCAGGCACCGTTTTCCTCGATTGAGTGGCGCTTCGACAACACGGACATTGAACTGCGCAACAATTTGGTGAGCCACAATTTACGGGATCGCGGGGGAACGGCCGTACTCAGCCACAACCTGGAAAACGCACCGCTCTCCCTCTTTTTGGATGGCGCCAACGGCAATTTGCACCTCATGAGCACCGCAGCTGTCGCCATCGATCAGGGCCTCACGCTGCCCCAAGTCACCGACGACGTGGACGGCGATGCCCGCCCCTACGGCCCCTCCCCCGACCTCGGTGCCGACGAACTGAACGCGCCACCTTTTGAGCCAACAAACTGGGTTTATTTACCAGTGACCTATTCTGATTGAGGAAAGAAATCAACAGATTTCGCAGATTAAAAAGATTCCCTTTGCTTTTCTCTGTGAAACTTTGTGTTTCCTCCGTGCATCTCTGTGTTTCGCTTTTTAAAGGAGTGACGATGATCCTCACAAAATTCAAGCTAATTTTCAGCTTACTTTTCTTGTCCTTTCTCTTTGTGCTGGGTGTGTCTCCGCGGATGCAGGCTGCCCCGCAAGGTGGCGGCACTTACTACGTGGCCACCACGGGCAATGACAGCACCGGAACCGGCACCAGCGGCAATCCGTGGGCAACCATCACCAATGCGCTGGACAATGTGCCCGACGGCAGCTTGATTTTGGTGAAGCCGGGGGTGTATAACGGCCGTATCCGCATTCGCGGCACATTCCCCATCGGCGTTACTGTCCGATCCGAACTGCCTTACCAGGCCATCCTGCAAAACAACGACCGCGTCATTACTGCTTACACCGACGCGCGTGGTGCACAGGGCATCACTCTCGAAGGGTTCGAGATTCGCCATAGCGGCCCCGGCTCTGCGCCGCTGGTGGTGCATATCGACGGCGGTGGCGACGGCAGCGTCAGCCACATCACTCTGCGGAACAACATCCTGCACGACAGCTACGACAACGACATCCTCAAAATCAACAACGCCACCCACGACATTTTGGTGGAGGGCAACCTGTTCTACAACCAGACCGGCCACGACGAGCACATCGACGTGAACAGCGTGGAGGATGTCATCATTCAAGACAATGTTTTCTTTAACGATTTTGCCGGAAGCGGCCGTTCCAACCTCAACGACACCGGTAGCTACATCGTCATCAAAGATAGCAACGCGGGCGATGACATCTTCGTCGGCAACGATCGCATCACCGTGCGGCGCAACATCTTCTTCAACTGGGAAGGTTCCACCGGCTCCAACTTTGTGCTCATCGGCGAAGACGGCCAGCCATTTTTTGAGGCGCGCAACGTGCTGGTAGAAAACAATTTGATGTTGGGCAATGCGGCCAACGTGCTGCGCGCCGCGTTTGGCGTGAAGGGTGGCCAAAACATCACCTTCCGCAACAACACCGTTGTGGGCGATTTGCCCGCCCTGGCCTTCGCCTTCCGCCTCAACACCGAAGGCAGCAATCCGCCCAACGAAAACATCCAGTTCTACAACAACATCTGGTCCGACCCGACCGGCACGATGGGGGCCAACGGCGGCGGCAGCAACGATTTTTCCGACACGCCGTTTGGGGAAACCAGCTCCTGGACGCTCGATAACAATCTTTACTGGAACGGTGGCTCAGCCATCCCCGAAGATGCGGGTGAGCTAATCAACTACACCGATGACGCCAATCGGCTGGTGGCTAATCCACAGTTGGGCAGCCAGTCGGGCCTGATCTTGCCGCGCTGGACCGGCAGCCAGTTTGCCGATGGCTCCAGCACAATCGGGGACGTGTTTACGAATCTAGTGTTGCTTTACGGCACGCCAACGGGCAGCAGCCCCGTGGTGGATGCTGCCGATGCGGCCAACGCCCCCGCCGAGGACATTTTGGGCAACGGCCGTTCCACTCCCGATATCGGCGCAGTCGAGTTCATCCCGCAATTACAGCTTTCTGGCTCGCCTGGGGACCAAACGATTACCCTGAACTGGACGGTGAATACGGCCGTTGCGCCCGGCACCACCTGGCAAATCAGCTACAGTGGCCCGGCTGGCGATCAAACATCACCCATCACCGGATTGGCTGAGGGCACGCGCAGTTACACCCTTACCGGCTTAACCAACTACACCACCTACGACATCACGCTCAATGCGATGGTTGCCGGTTCCCCCGTGCTTACCGACTCGGTGAGTGTCATGCCCACGGATTTGCTTGTTTACCTGCCTGTCGTGAACCGCTAGCTGTTCTCGTTTCTACGCACCGTATAGAACGAGTGGTAGATGAGGAAAATTATGAAAACGTATCGGTTTATTTTTTCAGTAGTCTTACTGTTTGGTTTTGTGGTATTGGTAGTTGGGTGGCAGGGAACGGCCGTACAAGCCGGAACCATCTCGGCACCCGTGTTGAAGTGGCAAAATGGCGGTTGCTACAACTCCTGGTGTGAAACGGGCTGGTACTCCTCCCCCGCCGTCGCTGATTTGGATAACGACAATAAGCCAGAAGTGATTGCCTCAGCTTATTCTTTGATTGCCCTCAATGGCGAGGATGGGTCGCTGCAATGGCGCGCAGGCACCACAGACAATCGCACCTGGCCTGGCGTGGTGGTGGCCGATATTGACAACAACAGCGACCTGGAACTGGCCATCGCTCAGGGCGGCGGGTATCTTACTGTGTACGATCATACCGGCAGTCAGGTCTGGTCACAGCGCCCCGAGACCAACGAACTGCGCGGCCTTTCCGTCTTCGATTTAGATGACGATGGCACTGACGAACTGGTTGTCACCGCGACGGGTGATGGGGTGAACACCTACGTCTACGAGCACAATGGCACCCTACGCAGCGGCTGGCCGCAGCTCAGCAACGACAGCGGCTACGCCTGGGGCGTCTACAACGACAACGCCGCCCTTGGCGATCTGGATAACGATGGTCAGGGTGAACTCGTCATCCCCTCTGATGTGCATTACATCAACGCCTACGAAGCCAACGGGGCGCAAATTGCGGCCAACGCCATCTACGGCGGCGTGGGTTGGGGCAAAGTGGGCATTTGGGAAAGCCTGGTGCCGGAACTGCGCGGCTGGGGCGCCTGCGACGGCACGCGCACGGAAAGCTACCGCACCAACTTTGCCGATGGCCCCGCCGTTATTGCCGATGTGAACGGGGACGGCATCGTCGAAGTGGTAGCCACGGGCAACGTCTACGATTGCGACGCAGGTTATCCGCCTAGCCGCTACATTGGCGTCTACATATTCAACGCCGACCGCAGCCGCTTCAACGAAGATGGTTACAACTGGGAAACGGTGCCCATCAACACCGGTGCGCCGCTGAGTGAAAGCTATAGCGTCATCGAAAGCGCCATGCCCAATCCGGTCGTGGCAGATTTGGATGGTGACGGCAAGATGGAGATTTTGTTTGCGTCGTATGACGGCCGTTTACACAGTTTCTGGCTCGACAAAACAGAACATCACAACTGGCCGTACAACGTGAGTGCCACCGGCCCCGGCATTCGTTTTGCCTCAGAACCGGTAGTGGCCGATTTGGACAATGATGGTTTTGCCGAAGTTATTTTTGCCTCCTGGCCGCAAAAGGGGAGTAACTACGTGGGCAAGCTGCATATTCTGAACTACCAGGGTTCGGTGCTGTACGAGATCAATCTGCCCGCGCCGTTTGGTAGCCCGGATTGGAACGGCGCAATGGCCGCGCCCACCATCGCCAACATCGACGCGGATGCCGACATGGAACTGGTGCTGAATACCGCTCACTCTGGCGTGGTGGCCTACGATTTGCCCGGCACGGCCGATGCACGCATTTTGTGGGGGACGGGGCGGGGCAACTTCCAGCGCACGGGCTCGTTTTTGCAAGGCTGGCTGGCTGGCTCTAGGCTGGGCCTCAACAACATCTTGCCCGGCGGTGGCGATACCGTTACCGTACAGATCACATTCAGAAATCCGGGGCCGACGCTGCCGAACGTGTCTGTGACCAGCGCGATTCCCGGTGACGTGACCTACGCGGGAGGGTTGACGGCCAGCAGCGGCACGCCGACTTTTGGTTCGGGCGAAGTTTCCTGGTCCGGGGCGGTGGTGCCCGGCGCGCCCGTGACGATTCAATTTGCGGTAACCGTAGATGGGGGTGTCGTAGACCCGACGCCGATTGTGTTTACGGCCGTTCTCGATGACGGTGAAGGCAATCAGGACACGCTCTCCATGATGGTTATTGCCAATGGGCTGCCCACTTACCTTCCGCTCGTTGCCAGACCTTGAGCTTGCTACAGCGTCATTTCAATGCCGGGGTCGGGTTTGGCCTGGGCAAGCTTGAGCTTCACGAAAACCCACGGCGCATAGTATGTTACCCACAGCGTGAGCAGCGTGTAGCGCAGCAGGCGCAGTGGCAGCGCCAGCCAAAGTGGTTCATCGGGGAAAACTTGACCCAGCCCGGCCCAAATGACCCCGGCCACGACGATGCCTAGCAGGTAGCGCACCGCCCGCTGCCAGATGGGACCATCGACCAGAAAGCGAATGCGGGTGCGCTCTAGCACCAGGCCAATGCCCGCGCCGAGCACGGTAGCAACGGCCGTTACCATCCCCTCCAAACTTTCTAACTCGGCTACCGGAATGTAGCTGGCCCAGGCAACCGTTGTGTCTGGTTCACCAATGATGAGCCGGATAATGAGGTAAACGGCCGTTAACCCCACCGGAACCGCCACTGCCGTCAACAAACGCTGCCCCAAAATGCGCTTGCTGAAGCCAGTCATGTAGCGTCGCTCCCAAAAATAATAACCACCCAGCACCAGCAGCCCCAGCAGAAAACCCACCGCCACATCCTGCACAAAGTGGGAGCCCAGGTACACGCGGCTAAGAGGCATCAAAATGATCAAGGCAGTGGCTAGCAACCACATCCAGCGCCGCCGTATCCAGATTGCCAGGAAGAGGTAAATGGTGGTGGTGAACTGCGTATGCCCGCTGGGCATGCCGTAGCCAAAATCCGTAAATCGCTCTAAAGTGGGGTCCAGCCAAAACGGCCGTGGCTCCCGAAAAGCGTGTTTGAGCATGTTGTTAAACACATTGCTCAGCAAAAAAACGTAGGCTAATGCCCGTCCCATTTCTTTGTTGACGCTCCAGTAAATCAAGGGCATCAGCGCCAGATAGAATTCTTCCAGGCCCAGGGTGCTGATAAATTTGAAAAATGCGTCCATTTGGGGCAGGGTTGATTGCAACCAATGAGAGGCATCCAGACCAAACTGAAGAAGGGCATCCATGTTTAAACTCCAAAAGAGTAAGTTAGCTGTGCAGTAACGGCCGTTTACCTCGCAAGCTATCTCCAAACCGCATCAATATAGATGAGAGATTAAGAAACACCTGCTTTGGTAGACGAGTGAATCATTCATTTGCTACTATCATAGATTAGAAATAAAAGCACCAATTGCCCTGAGGGGGTTACAAATAAGGTAAGGCGAAGGCAACGATTTTATTCCCATCTTCCCGCGACCATTGTAACCTTGCCCCAACCAAACAGACAAACTGTTTTTGTGTAAAACTGGTGCCGCCTTTACAATTCACAAAAAGTAATGGCAAATAAAGCTATTTTTCGCACAGCTCACGCTATGATGAGCCCGTTGCGTTATCACTATTTGGAGGACACTATGACCGTTCGTATTCTCGTGATTGAAGATGAAGAACGTATTCGACAATTTTTACAAAGAGGCTTGAGCTTTGAAGGTTACCGGGTAGATACGGCCGCAGATGGCCAAACTGGCCTTGATTTGGCCCGTGAAAATCCGCCGGACCTGGTTCTGCTCGATTTGATGCTGCCCGGTATGGATGGCATCGAAGTTTGCCGCCGTCTGCGCGCCGTGAGCGATCTGCCCATCTTGATGCTCACCGCCAAGGAAACGATTGAAGACCGCGTTACTGGTTTGGATGCCGGCGCGGATGATTACCTGGTGAAGCCCTTTGCCTTTGATGAGCTAATGGCCCGCGTGCGCGCGCTGCTGCGCCGCTCACAGCCATCACAGCCGCAGGTTTATCGCTTTGCCGATTTGGAATTGGATACGGGTACGCGGCAAGGTCGCCGAGACGGCCGTGTTTTTGACCTGACCGCCAAGGAGTATGAACTGCTAGAGCTGTTCATGCGTCACCCGCGCCAGGTGCTGACCCGCGACCTTATCTTTGACCGCGTTTGGAACTACGATTTTGGTGGTGAGAGCAACATCATCGAAGTGTACGTGCGCTACCTGCGTCAGAAAACGGAAGAGGGGGATTTGCCCCGCCTGATTCATACCGTGCGTGGCATTGGCTACGTGCTGCGCGAAGAGTCATAAAACTTGTCTATTCAGAACCGTCTCCTTTTTGTCTATACCTCGATCTTCATGGTGGCTTTTGTCTTGTTTGCCGCCATTGTGTATCTGCTGCCGCGCAGCCGCATTAATGCTGAGGTGGACACCGATTTGCACAAGCTGACCGAGGAGCTACGTTCGGCGCGGGTCACGACTGCGCCCGACGGCACTGTCCGCCTGGGTATTGGTGAGGACCTGGACAATTTGGAAACGGCCGCTTCCTTCTTCCAGGTTTTGGATATCAATGGCAAGATCACCCTGCAATCGCGCAACATGGAAACGCTGCCGTCAGATTTTGGGCCGTTGGATGAAAATGGGCTGATAGAACAAGAGACATTGAACTACGTGATACGCGGCGACAGCACCATGCGTGTGCTTACCTCCCCGCTGTATGATCCTGATGGCAGCCACATTGGTTACATGCAGGTCGGCCGTTTGGTCGATAGCATCGAGAGCTTCAACCGCTTTTTGGTAATTGCCCTTTTTGTCGGTTTTGCCGGGGCTTCCGCCTCGCTTTTTTTGGCGGTGCTGCTGACCCCCAGCTCTTTCAAGCCGCTGGAAGATATGGCGGCTGTCACCCGCCAGATCACCAATGCCGATGACCTGAGCCGTCGTGTGCCTAACACCGAACGTACGGATGAAATTGGCGTGCTGGCTCGTTCCTTCAACCAGCTGCTGGAACGTTTGGAGCGGTTGTTCCAGACTCAGCAGCGCCTGCTGGCGGATGTTTCGCATGAGCTGCGCACACCGCTCACCGCCATTCGCGGCAACGTAGACCTCATGCGCCGCATGGGGGATGCCGATCCGGAATCCCTGGAAATCATTCAGGAAGAAATTGAGCGGATGACGCGCCTGGTTGGGGATCTGCTGCTGCTGGCCCGGGCGGATGCGGGCGGTTTGCCGTTGGAAAAACAAAAGGTAGAGCTAGATAATCTGCTGTTTGAGGTGTACCGACAGGTGCGTTTGTTAGAAAAATCGGTTGACGTGAAGGTGACTGAGGTAGATCAGGCGTGCATCATGGGCGATGTGGATCGCTTGAAGCAGCTGCTGCTGAACCTGATTGGCAACGCTATCAAATACACGCCAGATGGCGGTACGGTAGATGTTAGCCTCTCGAAAAAGAATGGCTGGGCCTACATCAAAATCTCAGACACAGGGATGGGGATTCCAGCTGAAGATTTGCCCTATATTTTTGATCGGTTTTACCGGGTGGATAAGGCACGTGCTCGCGGCCATTCCGGCCAGGGGCAGGGTGGCGCTGGTCTGGGATTAGCCATTGCCAAGTGGATTGCGCAGGCACACGGGGGCAACATCGACGTGATGAGTAAATTGGGTGAAGGCACCACGTTTACCGTCATTTTGCCTCTGGTGGTAGAGCCAAAGCCGATGGCTTTGGACGACCCGGCTGAGGAGCTTTCCAAAACGCGGCCAGGGCTGCGTGTGTTGGGGTCTCCTTTCCGCCGTACTTCTTCATAAAAAAACGGCCGTCTCATGCAGACGGCCGTTCTCCAACAGCAAAACTTTAAATCTTTCCGTTACGCGTAAACAAATTTAAGCTTCACGCCGCATCAGCATGTAAACGCCGGCGCCGATGATGATGAGTGACCAGAAGACAGCCCCGTTTAGCCAGTGAAACCAGCCCAGTTGTGAGAGCAAAAAGTAGACACCAAATAAAATCAGAATGGTGCCAACCGTGCTCGGCTTGTTCAAGCGGCCTACTTTGCTGGAAACTGTCTGGCTCAAATCATCAAAGTTGTCTTGCAAAACGGTGCTGCCAGACTCACCCACCACCCCTTCGCGGGGCATGATGACCCACAAAACCAGGTAAATGGGTGCGCCAATGCCGCTGGCAAATAGCAACAATACAAAAAGGAGCCGAACCCAAACCGGGTCCAGATTTAGATATTCTGCCAAACCGCCACAAACACCGGCGATCATCTTGTCTGTTTCGCTGCGAGTTAATCTGCTTTCAGACATTTTTGCCTCCATAATTTGCGTAATCGGCAACGTGTATTGCAATTAGCGAGCCGTCGTTTAGGCCGATTACTTGAGTAAAAGCGAGAGAAAAGGCTCATTTTAAAAAATTTCTCGCTTTTAGATAACGCTAAAACCGCCGCGTCATGTTGTTGAACTATCCGCCTATACGTCATCATCCAGGTAAAGTTTCGTATTGGGCAAACCATTTTGGTAGATGAGTGCGGGCTAAATTGCAGCTAAATGGCAGCGTAGCATTTTGCCAATTTCCCGGACACTATCTGACGGTCTGTTGGGTTTTTGCTATACTGTTGCGTCATTAAATTGGCGTTTAACCAATCGTTTGCCGTAAAAAAGTGCGGCGGGCTATTTTGGCGATAAATGACGATATTGCCAAAATTGGATTGGATTGAGACGTTGGGAATACGGCCGTTGCGGTCATTGAGTTAATAAATGTGGAAAAGCAAAGCGGCCAAATTTGCCAAAACACCGCTGGCGCGGCTGGGAATGCGGCTCATGATACAGCTTGCGGTTCCCCGAAGTCGTGTAGGTGTGGCGGTGGTGGCGATAAACGAGGCGTCCGAACTGTTTATGGTGCGCCATGTCTTCCACCCGGTGTTTGAATGGGGGTTGCCAGGTGGCTGGCTCAAGAAAAATGAGTCGCCAGCTGATGGTGCCTTGCGTGAACTCAGGGAAGAGACGGGCTTAACGGCCGTATTAGGCCCCGCCGTTTCTGTTCATCATGATCCGGAATCAGCCTATATTGGCATTGTCTATGTGGGTCAGTTAAATCCGGGAGAAGTACAGTTAAGCCACGAGCTTCTTGAAGCGCGCTGGTTTTCTCACGAGGCGCTGCCGCAGCCAATTTCTTACCACACCGGGTTGGCCATAGAAGCGGCCGTTGCTTACCAGGCAAAACAGACAAGCTTAAACTTATTGCGTTGATTTGCTTATGAATTTGGCTACAGGAGAATCAAACACAGCATGAATCGTCGTTCCTCTCCAGGCGCTGGACAGTGGCTTACCGTCACCATCCTGGTCGGTACATCCATCTTTCTTTTGATTAAGCTGTTTCAGTTTGCCAGCTTACGGGGCAATTATCCTACCGGTTTAACCATCGCTGGTCTGGATGTGGGTGGCCTTTCTCCTGGGGAAGCCACCAATGTGCTGACTAACCGCTACATCGAAGCGCCTGTGCTCATTTACCACGGTCAGGATCGCTTTGAGATTAGTCCCTCCGATGCTGAATTTGAGCTCGATTTGGAAACGATGCTTAGTCGAGCCGATATTGAGCGCACCCAGCAAGATTTTTGGGCTGGTTTCTGGGGCTTTTTATGGGGGCAGCCGGTTGAGGTGTCGCCGGTGGAGCTTTCGGCTACGCACAACCGGGAAGCACTGCGCCGGGTTTTGGGCGATATTGCCGCCCTGATGGACGAGCCCACCCAACCGGCCCAGCCCGTGCCCGATACGTTTAGCTTTCAGTATGGCGAGACGGGCACCGTAACCAATGTAGACGCCAGTTTTGCCGATGTGGAAGGCGCTTTGTACCGGGCCAGCAATCGGGAAGCGCGTCTGGTTGTGGAGCCAAGCTCGCCGGAACGGCCGCAAATTAACCTGCTCACCCGCCTGTTGGTCAATAACCTGCAAGATTACGAGCAAATTACCGGTGGGGCGGCCAGCATATTTGTGCTGGATCTTAATTCTGGCGTGGATGAAATTGCTGTTAATGCCGACTTGCCGATGTCGGGCATGGATTTGTTGAAGCTGCCTATTGTGCTGGAAACGTATCGCTTGCTGGATCAGGAACCCACGCTGACGCAGTCGGGCTGGATTTCCAGCACGCTGTCGGCTGATTTGAGCAATGAGGGGGCGAACCAGCTGCTGCGCTTCATTGCCGGGCAGGATGATCCGAGGTTGGGTGCGGAGTTAGTGACACAAACCATGCGGCGTCTCGGTTTGGTGAACACCTTTATCACCCTGCCGTACGATACAGAACCACCTGCGGGCACAACACGGCCGTCTACGCCTGCCAATTCCGCCGAAGAAGTGCGCACGCTGCCCAATCCGTACTTTCAAACCACTGCCGAGGATATGGGCACGCTGCTCTCCATGCTCTACTACTGCGCCGAAGGCAAGGGTGGGGCGCTGATGGCCGTTTTTGAGGGGGACATCACCCAAACGGAATGCCAGACGATCCTCGCTTTTATGCTGCAAAACAAGATTGGTAGCTTGATTGAAGAAGGGGTGCCGCAGGAAACGGCCGTTGCTCATCGGCATGGCTGGATTAGCGATACCCACGGGGATGCCGGTATTGTTTTCTCTCCTGGCGCCGATTACGTTATTGTGCAATTTTTGTATAAGCCAGACTGGTTGGAGTGGGAAATTAGCTCGCCGCTGTTGGCTAATTTGTCCCGCGCCACCTACAACTACTTCAACTTTGATAATCCCTATCTGGTGGATGCCCGGACAAACTAACCCATGTTAAAAGCAATCCAACGATTTCTCATAATTGTGCTGCTGGTGGTGGGGCTGCTCTTTTTAGGCTACCAGGCTTTTTTGTACAACCTGGTGCGGGAAAGACTGCCTACCGGTACGCTTGTGGCCGACGTTAACGTCGGGGGCATGTCGCGGGAGGAAGCGGCGGCGGCCATTAATGAACATTATTTGGCCCCTATTACGCTGCATCATCTGGAAGAACAGGTTGACATAAATCCGCGAGATGTAGGCTTTAACCTGGATACAGAAGCAATGCTGGATCAGGCTGAAGCTGCCAGTGGCGAAGTCCCGTTTTGGGAAGGCTTTGTAGAATATTTATTGAATCGTTCTTTTGACGCCACAAAAGTCCAGCTGATTGCCGGGTATGATCAGGCGGCTTTGCGCGCGCAGATAGAAAATGTGGCCAGCTTTTTAGATAAGCCAGCCACCGCCCCGCAACTTTTGTTGGGTGCCGGTACAAACTACACGCCAGGCCAGCCCGGCTTTGTCACGGACGTGGAGGCCAGCTTGCCCGCCGCAGAAATGGCGCTGTACCAGGCAGATCCGGCGGATCGGCAAGTGGATTTGGTTATTGAAACGCAAGAAGCGGCCGAATTGAACATGGACGTGCTGCGGACGCAAATCGAGCAAGTGATGACCAATGACGGGCAGGGGCTTTTGGACAGCGTGTTTATCCTCGATTTAGCGACGGGGGAAGAATTGTCTATTAACGCCACGGATGCCATTTCCGGGCTGAGTATTTTGAAGATTGCTATTTTTGTGGAGACGTATCGCAAGCTGGATGCGCCGCCGAATGAGTATGTGCAAGGGCTGTTGTATGATACGGCCGTTCAATCCAGTAACTACGGTGCCAACCTGCTGCTGCATGAGATTGCTGGTGAAGCCAACACCTATTTGGGTGCCGAACTGCTTACAGAATCCATGCATCGCCTGGGGTTGGTTAATACCTTTTTAGCCATTCCCTATGACGCCAATGCAGTGGCGACTCGACCCAGCACATACACAACACCGGCCAATTCTGCGGCCAATTTGATCTTTGAACCAGATACCGCGCGCCAGACCACGGCCGAAGATATCGGCACGTTGCTCTCGATGGTTTACCATTGCGCCAATGGCGGCGGTGCTTTGCTGGCCGTGTATCCGGGCGAAATTACGCCGGATGAATGTCAGGCAATTATTGATTTGATGGTGCTGAATGATGAAGGCAACCTGATTCGTTTTGGCGTGCCCGAAACTGTGCGCGTTTCGCATAAGCATGGCTGGGATGAGGTGACGCACGGGGATGCGGGTATTGTCTTTTCACCCAATGCGGATTATGTGATGGTGGAGTATCTACACTTTCCTCAGGGGGATTTTTTGCTGCACGATTACAGCTTCCCCATTTTGCGCCAGTTTGCTCAGCTGACCTACAACTACTTCAATTTCCAGGAACCGTATACGGAAAATGTCGTTGATCGGGCGCTTCGTGAAGCGGCGGCGCGTGAAGCTGAGGCCGCGGCGGCAGCCGCTTTGGCGGCAGAAACTGCTGAAGCGGAGAATCCAGAAGGCGAAGCGGATACGGCCGTTACCCCCACACCAGCCCCTTAAATGTTTACACGTTAGGACTTACACAGATTGGACCAATTTTAGCCAAGAATAGTTTAAAGGCTTTGCAATTAAATCTGCTAATTGCGTAAGTCGTGCACGTTTTTTCAAACTGCTGCTTGTCAGTAAAACCAAACCCTCTTTATAATGCAGGGTACTATCTTGCTGTTTTTACCCAACTTCAATAAAAGAGGTGTTCATGCTTAGTTCAGATGGTTTTTTAGCGCCAGCCAGCTATTTTGGGGCGGATTTGGCGCTGGTTGGCGAGTTGTTGTTTTACGTGCTTATTTGTGTGGCGGTGGTGGCGCAGCGGCGCGGCAATTATCATTTACACGATTGGATTCAGACGCCTGTGGTGGTGCTGAATCTTTTTTTTATTATTGCCATCATGGTGCTGTCACTACGCTATGAAAATGTGCCAGCCGAGTTTGTGGAACGGCCGTTTGAGCCGTTTTATCTGGTTGTGGTGATCCATTCTGTGCTGGGGGTGATTGCCCAATTACTTGCCATGTACTGTTTGTTGGCTGGCCACAAAATTTTGCCGCGCAAAATCGGCCGTTTGCGCTACTGGATGTGGGCCACCTTTGCTGTGTGGACTGCGGCCGTGGTGATGGGGGTGTATACCTACTACATCTGGTACATTGTTACGCCGGAACGGCCGCATCTGTTTTAGCGCAATATATTTGCCACAGAGTTCACAGAGGGCTTAGAGGGAAATCAAACAGAGATTGGACCATTTTTTTTCGCTCAACCGGCTTTCGGCGTGAGCAAAAATGGTCCACTCTTGAACTGAGTTCTCTGTGGCTTTTTGGATAGATTTTTAGGCATTGGGGACGGGAACGGCCGTTTCTCGCCACGTTTGTTGCAAATAATAAATATTTACCAGCACAATGAAGCCATTCACTGCGGCTACTGGATAAGCCGCAATCACCAGGCCATAGGCGGTGAAAAGCACCGCACCAATCAAATTGATGACCCGCAGCTTGGTCACCGAGCGCATCATCAACGAAATCGCCACAAAAACAGATGCCATATATCCCAACATTTCAAAACTCAATAAACTATCCATTACGCAACTCCTTGTGAGCAATTAACGACAGCAGAAATAGGTAGCCAAACCTTAGCGCGGCAGTGTGACGGCAGCGTGACAAATCTGGGTTGGGCAAAACCTATGTGGTGGCGGTATGATTTTGTCACAACCCAATTCCCCGGTGTACCCACTGACACCACTGATCCGGCCTGGAGGCGCAAAAAAAGATGGCAATAGAAAATGGCAATGAACGGCGAATTTTGTTATGGAGCATGCTGCTCTCCTCACTGGTAGGGCTTTCCATTTGGTATATCCGGCGGCTCGTTAATGCGCCCGTCAACGAATGGTTTGCGGAGACGGTGGTGATGTTTAGCTTTTATACCAATCTCACCAACCTGATCATTGTTGTGATGGCCGCGGCGCTGCTGGCAGGCAAGGGGCGACTGTATCGCTGGTTCAACTCGCCCGTAATGCAATCTGCCTGGTGTTTGTACATTGCTTTTGTGGGCATCGGCTTCTGGTTCATTTTGGGCGGGCCGCAAAATATAAGCTCCTGGCTCTTTTGGATACCAGAAATAACGGCGCATACGCTGTCACCGATTTTGGGCGTTGTGTTTTGGTACCGCTGCGTGGAGAGGGGGGATGTGAACGGCCGTCATCCATTCATCTGGCTGGTTTATCCCCTGGCTTACCTGTTTTATTGGCTCATTCGGGGGCCGCTTGTGGGCTACTATCCCTACTTTTTTGTGGATGTAAACCGGCTTGGCTATGGTGGCGTGGCGCTGTGGTCTGGGGCGCTCATCGTCGTGTTCCTCATTTTGGGCAGCATCATGTGGCGCGTGGATGTTCGGCAGGCCAACAAGCAAGTTCGCGTGTCGGCGGCGGATTGACGAGTTGAGCATGAAACAAGAAGTTGAACTGACATCGCCCATTGATTTGTGTTTGCCAAACGGCCGTCTGAATCCAGCCGCCGTTGGTTGGTCACGTACCCCGCTGCATCGCTGTAACCTGAACGGCCGTTGGCCGCGCAAAAAACGGTGGAACTACTGGGCCATCACCACAGACACGCATCTCTTTTCCGTTACCGTGACCAATCTGGATTATGCGGGATTGGTGTTTGTTTACTTCGCTGATTTTGCCGCCCGGCAGTTGGCCGAAGTGACCCAGATTTTACCCTTCGGCGTTGGCTGCGATTTGCCCGAACAGGTGGCCGCAGATGTAGTGTACAGCAGCAAAAAGACGCAGGTGGCCATGAAGCAGACGGGGCGCGGGGTTGATTTATCCGTTGTTATGGCCGATTTTGCAGGACGGCCGTTAACCGCCCAGTTCACTATCACCCTGCCGCCCGCGCATGAAACGCTCAACGTGGTGGTGCCCTGGGATGAACGCACGTTTCAGTTTACCAGCAAGCAAAACACACTGCCCGCTGAAGGCAGCGTCACCCTTGGTGGCGAAGAGATCCATTTTACGGGACCGCAAAGCTTTGCCTGCCTGGACTATGGCCGGGGCATTTGGCCCCGGGACTGTCGCTGGAATTGGGGCAGCGCATCGGGGATGGAAAACGGCCGTACCGTCGGCCTGAATTTGGGCGGGCAGTGGACCGACGGCACGGGCAGCACGGAAAATGGGGTTTGTGTAGACGGCCGTTTGCACAAGATCTCGGAAACGTTGACCTGGCAGTACGACAAAACCGCGTTCATGCGCCCCTGGCGCATCACTGACCCCTCTGGCGCGCTCGACCTCACCTTTACCCCCTTCATGGAGCGCGTTGCCGCCAGCAATTTGTGGCTGGTTCGTTCCGAGGTGCATCAGATGTTCGGCCATTACAGTGGGCACATCACTACGGCGGCTGGCGAAACCATCCCTGTGCAGCAGTTGGTCGGCTGGGCAGAGGATCACGTGGCGCGGTGGTAGGGCATTTACAAACGGCCGTAATCACGCTATCTTTTTCCTCATGAATAATGAAATTATCACCACCACGCTGATCATTGTCGGCTTTTTTGTTGTCTTTCCTCTGTTTTGGAGCGCCGTTGTCTTCCTGATTTCTCGCCTGGGCGGCTGGGGCAGTATGGCGGAATCGTACCCTTACCGGGAACCGCTGGCTACCAATTGTTTCTCGCTGCAAAGTGCCATCTTGCGGCTGGCTTCCAACTACAATGGCGTCCTCAAAATTTGCGCCGATGAGCAAGGGCTTTACTTCTCAGTGCTGTTCCTCTTCCGACCCGGGCATTCGCCCTTTTTTGTGCCCTGGGAAGAAATCACCGGCACCAAAAAGATTTACTTCTTCTATCCAGTTGTCGATTTGCGTTTCCAGCGCACGCCCAATCTGCCCTTTCGCGTGTATAAACGGACGGCTGATCGCTTGGTGGAGATGGCAAACGGCCGTTGGGTCTACACAGAATCCTAGCAAGCATTCTTATCCCAAGGAGGAACGACGATGATGCATCATATTATGGCAATAACCTATACTTGGTGGCGCGGGGATGATCTGCCCTTGTTGCCATCGTTACCAGATTTTCGCTGTGAGCCGGTGACAGATGTCCCACTTTTGACCAAACTGCTCAATGTCGAAGCCACAAAAATTGAGGCACGGTTGGCTGATGCCAATACAGCGTATGTGGCCTTCATCCAAGATGAGCCAGCTGGCTATGGCTGGAGTGGCGCGAATTCGGTGGGCGTGGGGGACATGTTTTGGCCAATGCCGCCAAATAGCCGTGGCTTGTGGGACTTTTTTACGCTGGAATCAGCTCGTGGGCGCGGCGTTTATCCGCATTTGCTACAGGCCATCCTGCGCCGGGAGAAACATGTGGCGGAAACGTTTTGGCTGGGGCATCGGGTAGATAACCATGCGTCTAAACGAGGCATCGAGAAAGCGGGCTTTTCGTTGGTGAATTGGGTCGTCTTGACCCCGGAGCGACAATTTCGGCTAGTGCCACGCGGACATCTGGCCCGCTCCCACGGCGATCCGCAGGGCATGCATATGGGATTTGCAGAGGTGGCCGATGAAGATATGAAACCGTTCGATTTTGGTGGCTTGTCTGATGAGGAGATTCATCTGGCTTTATGAGGGGAGATACGGCCGTTTCCCATTGGCCAGTTGGTTGGAGAGGGATGTGGGGGAAACGGCCGTATCACCAACAAGACTTATAATCAATTATGCGTACTTTTCGGCCAAATCAACGCTGTGGGCAGATTGAAAAGTACGCATAATTTTCTTCTCATTAAGGCATAGGCCGTTGAGCAGGCACTATTCTCATTTCCATATCATCGACAGTTAAAGGCGTTGATGGATCTAGTGGGTCAGTAGACCTACCCATCTCAAAATACTTATTTCCTACCAAATACGCCCATGACTCCGATGCGTCTGTTACCCAACCGTTGGCCCTAAACTGAAACGGCTCATAGAGATGCCCAACCCCAGCTGTATTTCCATGGATGACGCCGCCGCTATCGGGTTCAATCGTAAACAATTCAAAGAAGTGTAGCGTTTTACCGGCTAAATAGGATGGATTTTCTGGGTCTGGATCAAACCTGATACTTCCAGCTAGGCTGCAATCATGAACCTGCCCCGACCAGTAAGCCCCGTTGAATTCCATATCTACAAGACACCGAATTGGGGCGTTAGGTTCCGCTGCAACGGTTGAAAACGATGTGAACAAAAGTGTAATCATCAACAGTGTAATGAGGAGCAACAAACCTTTTTTCATTTTCCCATCTCCTTGCTTATAGTCTCTTTCGAGATTAAGCCTAGTCTTAAACTGAGCAAAAAACTTGCTCAGTTTAAGCAAACCACAGTTTTTTGAAGGTCTTTCCCGCTATTACATAAAAGGTCATATTGTTTACAACCGTTTTTACTCTTCTGCACCTGCCTGCCGCAGTATCTCAATGCTCCGATCATCTAAAGCGACGCCCAGAGCAGTTTGGCCTCTATTGTTCTCAATGTCCGTTGAGGCACCGTGTTCGAGCAAGGTAGAGAGTGCACCCGTCATCCTCCTCTTTGCAGCTTCGTGTAATGCCGTATTACCTACGTCATTTTGCCCATCTATGGCAGCACCATACTCAATAAGAAGGGCGATCATTTCAGAACGGCCGTTCCTGGCAGCATAGTGGAGAGCCGTATTGCCGTTATCATCCTGGACGTTCGGATCAGCACCTCCTTCCAGAAGCGTGGTAATAATTTCAGTCCGGCGGTGGATCCCCTCGCTAATGGCATACATTAAGGGGGTCAGGCCAGTATTCGTTTGAACATCGACATCGGCTCCACCTTCCAACAGCGCCTGAACAGCCTCGACTGCGCCATTAAAGGCCGCACCGTGTAACGCCGTATTGCCCGTTTCCCAATTGGTAAGCAGGGAAGGATCCGCCCCATTATCAAGAAGCAGCGTCACCAGCTCGGGATAGTTAGAAAAAGCGGCAACAAATAATGGAGAAGCATTGTGGGCCATTTCGGTTTGGTTCACATCCGCACCATATCTGATAAGCAGTTCGGCAACTTCAATATAGTTACCATCAACCGCGTGTAACAGGGCGGGGGCTTGCGTTTGGGTGGCTCCCGTCCATGAAATGAAGGACTTGGTAGCATTTACATCTGCACCTGCTTCAAGCAACAACTGGACAACCTCTAGTTGGCCTGAATAAGCTGCCTGCGGTAGGAATGCAAATTCACTGCCGTTATATTCATTTACATCAGCCCCAAATGTTAGCAACAGCTCGATAATTTCTGTGTTATCGCTTACCCACGCATCTCGGATTGCTCTTAACAAAACGGGAAGACCATCCGAATTGGCGGTATTGGGATTGGCGCCACCCTCCAGGAATTTTTCTACGGCAGCAACGTCTTCGGCAGTGACCGCCGCAAAGAGCTGTTCATCTATTTCACCTGGTGTAGGAACAGGTGTTGAAGTTAAAGCCTGCTGCGTCAATGCGATAGAGAAAGGATTTGAGGTTGGTAATGCGGCTGCGGATTCTGGAGTGGCAGTTACTGAGTCTACTGTATTGAATTTTCTGTTCTGGAAGGCAAAAAAACCGACAACAATAGCCAAGATGAGAACGGCCGTAGCTGCTCCCAAAAAGGTTTTTGCATTATTCAAAATCATCGCCCGCCTCATACGGTTGTACAGGTTCCGCTGCACGCGCTCAGCAGCCGTTGGCGACAAACGCAATTGGGGTGAGCTCTCCACCCGCAGGCGCTCGATAAGATCTTCTTGCTCCTCCACCCAATCCTGGCACCGTTGGCAATCAGCAAGATGTTGATGGAAGCGTCTCGCTTCCGCATCGGACAGTGCCCCGTTTTGAAAAGCCTCAAAATAGGTGACAACAAAATGATTCAGCGGTGAATTGGCTTGTTGTTTCAAAAGACGCATTGGTTTATTAACTCGCTATCTCAACTGACGGTGCCAGGCTCTTGGCTTCCAGATTTTGGGCCATTTTTCCCAGCAATTTTCTTCCTTCATGAAGCTGTTGGTAAATGGTAGATTGACGTCGCCCCAAAATGTCAGCAATTTCGCCACAATGGAGCTCATAACGGTAACGAAGGATTAAGGGCAGCCGCAGCCGATCATCCAGTTGGTTTACCAAATCCCACAATGTTTGGCAGCGCTGGCGATTTTGAACAATGTCGGCCACCTCCTCGCTGCTTCCTCTCGTACCAAACAAACGCTCTCGGCTCAAGCGTTCGATGGACAAAAAGTGCCGCAACTTCTGTTTCCGCAAGCGCATACGACATTGATTGACGGTGATGGCAATGAGCCAAGTCTCAAAAGCTGACTCGCCTTTAAAGCTATTGATCTTTTTAAAAACAATCAGGAAGGTATCTTGGACAGCATCTTCGGCCGCTGCCTCGTTCCGCAGAATTGCAAAGGCAACGTCATAAACACGATTCTGATATCGGTTGAATAAGGTGGTAAAAGCATCCAAATGACCTTGCTGGCACTGGCGCACCACCGCCTGGATGTCCTTCATACTGTTACCAAGTTTCCTCAAATGAGGCTTTTGTTACTGCATTCTCTATATTATTAGATGCACAATGAAGCAATTCTTTAGTGGGATTGCTCTTCCTGAATCTTTATCAAGAAGAATCGGTAGCGATGGGGATATTGGGGAAGATCTTTTTCAAAAAATCCAGGGACCATCAATGGCTCAATTTCTATCGTAAATGATTTACCCTCCATAGATCATCTATGTTTCGTCATAATGACCCTATGACAAAAATAATTTGCGTAACATAACAGGTATAGTAAGCTTGCAAAAATTATTTGTACTTTGCTTAGGGTTAATAGGGTGGATGGATACGGCCGTTTCCCATTGGCCAGTTGGTTGGGGTGAGGTGTGGGGGCGATACAGTTATAGTTGTCTGCATCATTTCTTTTGATCAGCTGAGATCAGTTGCGTGCAAATGGTTTCAAAGTAAAGAAAATATTGTTCTGTCATCTCTTCAGTATCAAGTGTAAAGTAGGAATAAGGCTTGTCTAATTGGAGTTGCTTTGCAAAAGTTTGACCTTGTTCTTTGAAAGGGGGATATAAATCTTCAGCCGCAGATAAATCTCCTGCATTTCTGATTGAATAATCAACTATCCAAACACAATAGATGAGATGCTCTAGCTTGGTAAGTGAGTTTAGGCCGACTTTAGCTTTCTTGTCGATTATTTCGTCGCCCCTTTCTGTCAGCCAAGCTTCATAATCAGAGTGCGTATACATCTTGATTTCCCCAAAAACCCTTTTAAGTTGGACAATTTTTGTTGGATTTTACTCTCGTTCAATGAGGCAGACGGATACGGCCGTTCCCTTTTAGCACCTATATTACGGTAGCAGACGCTGCTGCAACTGTACGATTTCTAATTCTGACAACCCCGTAGAATAAAGATAGGGCAAAATCCCAGCGTATTTATGATCAAGATGCGCTAGTGTCAATTGCATCATTTCGGCAGTGGCCGTGGGCCTTGCCCAAAAACTCATATTTTCTTCCCCACCAGCTTCTGTCAATACCTGTTCATAAAGCGGCCACAGACGCTTTTGGCTTTCCGCGTAATCAGCTACGATGATTTCTGGACCAACGCCAACCAGGCCCAACAAGAGCGCCACCACAGTCCCCGTGCGATCTTTACCTGAATGGCAGTGCAGCACAATGCCGCCTGATGGTGCTTGAATAATTGCCCGCATAATATTGGCGATGGTATCAGAACAATGGTCGATGATAATGCAATAAACCTCTGCTCGATTTTTTGCCTGGCTAATTTTGGCTCGAACGTGCGGGGAATCATGTTCCATTGGCAGATTCACGTAGCGGGGCAAGCCATTCTGACCAGATGATTGCTCAAAGGGGGATGGTTCCTTTTTAGCTTCCTGAGGCGAGCGCAGATCTATAACTGTTTGGACCCCATATGCCAACAAAGCCTGTTGCCCAGCTGCTGTTAGACGCCCCAGATGGTCGGAGCGAATGATCGAACGCCACCTGGTTTCCTGCCCATCTACGGCAGGCAAGCCGCCTAAATCGCGTGTATTGTAACAACCTTCCCAGGCTAGGTGACGGTGCTGGTTACTCATCATTCTTCTCGCTCGATCAGGCAGACGGAAACGGCCGTACTCTCCCCACCCCCAACATTCCCAGCCGCATCCACAGCCACCACCCGGAAGCTGTGGCAGCCAGGCCCTGGAATGTCCCACTTCTCCGTAAACGGCGGCACCGTGCTGATGGCAAACGGCACCTCCGCCCCGTCCACATAAAACTCCACCCGGTTTAGCGACACATCATCCGCCACCTGCGCCTGCACAATCACCCACTCCTCGTCGGTGAAGATTTGCTGGTCCGGCAGCGGGAACAAAATTTCGGCCGTGGGCGGCGTGTTGTCCACCGTCACCTGCACGCTGTACTCCTCAAAGCCGCCGTCCTGGCGCACCACCGTCAGCAGCAGCGTGTACAGCCCTTCCAGCTGCGACACGTCCCACACCGCCAGCTCCGCATTTTCGCGCGGCTCCGTTACGTTGTCCGCCAGCGTTTGCAGATTGTCCGGCGTCAATCCCTCAAAATAGGCCAGCCGGTAGAAGGCAAAATTGTCGCTGCGCGCCGTGCCGGTGATGACCACCTGCCCCTGCACGTAAGCAAACGGCGCGGGCGAGCTAATGCGAATGTTCTCATCCGGGCTGTCTGGCGCGGTGATTGTGTCGTACTCGTCCGGCGGCTGCGGGATCTCGTTTTCGCGCACCCAGTCGGCGGCGGCATCCGGGTAAACCACAAACAGCTCCCGGTCGATTAGCTCCGGTGGCGTATAAATCGTCGCCAGTCGGCCCGTTTCCCGATTGATGGCAAACTCCTGGTACATGTTGTCGAAAATGGTCGGCTGCGTGCCGTCGATGAAAATCTCCGAGACAGTGGGGCAGAACGAGGTCGGCAGCAAGCCAGACAAATTGCACACTGGCTGCTCCACAATGCCCGTGGGCCGCGGCCAATTTTCCAGCGGTTCATCCTGCAAAGCCCAGCTCATCAGCGCATGCCAGATGGGCGCTGCGCCTTTGGAACCAGGCACGTCCTGCATCGGGCTGTTGTCACTGTTGCCAATCCAGACGCCCGTCACGAGCTGCGGCGTGTAGCCGATGGTCCAGCCGTCGCGGAAATCGTTGGTGGTGCCGGTTTTAGCGGCGGCGGGGCGATTGTCTGGCAGTTCCAGCACGTTGGGGCAGCCAAAGGCAGCACAGCGGGCGCTGCGGTCGGAGAGCATGTCGTTCATCACATAAGCTAGCTGCGAGGTGAGAATTTCGCGGCGTTGCGGCTGGTTGTACTCGTACAGGACGTTGCCGTTTTGGTCCTCCACGCGCAGGATGGCCACGGGGTCCAGCGTGCGGTAGCCGGGGCGAACTTGCTCCGCCGGGCGAGGCTGGCCCACCATCACGCCCATGTTGTCCATCACTGAGAAGGCGTACACCATGTCCAGCAGCGACACTTCACCGCCGCCGAGGGTGAGGGAGAGGCCATAGCTGCCGCTGCCCTGGTCCAGGCTGTTGATGCCCAGGCTGTGGGCGGTGCGCAAAACCTTGTTCACGCCCACCCAGCTCATCACCTGGACGGCGGGTACGTTGTAGCTG
The DNA here is from genome assembly GCA_020634565.1 of Ardenticatenaceae bacterium. Lineage (GTDB taxonomy): Bacteria > Chloroflexota > Anaerolineae > Promineifilales > Promineifilaceae > Leptofilum. The sequence goes on along the minus strand of JACKBN010000001.1, from coordinate 684,341 downwards.
TTGGCCAACGCCTGGCGCAAGCGCATCGGGCCATTAAATTGGCGGCTGTAATTTTGGGGCACGTAGGGGATGCCGTTGTTGGCTTCGCTGAAGTCGGTTTCCACGTCTAGCACCATGCTGGCGGCGCTGTACCCCTGGCTGAGCGCGGTGAGGTAGGTGAATGGTTTGAAGCTGGAGCCGGGCTGGCGTAGGCCGTCCACCGCCACGTTAAACGAGCCGTCGATGCTTTCGTCCCAATAGTTCAGGCTGCCGACCATTGCTTTAATTTCGGCCGTACGGGGGTCCAGCATGAGAACGGCCGCATTGCCCACTTCCCTGTCCACGCCTTCATCACTGGCAGCCAGGGGCGGCAAAAAGTCGAGGGCGGCGCAGCTAGATTGCTCGTCGGCGGGCAGGCCAGGGCCGATGGTGCCGGAGAGGCGGTTGACGTGGGCGCGGGCCACGCATTCCGCCTGCTGCTGGTAGGTGAGATCGAGCGTGGTGTAAACGCGCAGCCCGCCACCCAGGACCAAATCGGGGCCAAACATTTGCTCTAGCTGCTGCTGCACGTACAGGGCAAAGTGCGGCGCGATGATGTCAAAGCGGTCGGCGATGGCGTTGACGACGGGGACGGGGAGAGCTTTGGTGGATTCGGCCGTTTCCTCACTAATCATCCCCTCGCGCACCATCGCATCCAGCACCAATTCCTGCCGCGCTTTGGCGGCGTCCGGGTTGTTGATGGGGTTCAGTGCCGGGGATTGGGGAATGGCGGCCAGCAGCGTCGCTTCCGCCAGGGTGAGTTGGGATGCGGGCTTGTCAAAATAAATGCGGGCGGCGGCTTCGATGCCGTAGGCTAGATTGCCGTAGAAGTTGGTGTTGAGATACCACTCCAGAATTTGCTCTTTGCTGTAGGTTTGGGTCACCTGCCGGGCTAGCAGCAGCTCTTCCAGCTTGCGCTGGTAATCGTCCAATCCGACTTCGCTGCCCACAACGCGCCGCTCTGGCTCGATGAGGTTGTTTTTGACCACCTGCTGAGTGATGGAAGAACCACCCTGGATATCGCCGCCTTGCAGGATGTATTCGTTGAAGGCGCGGCCAATGCCCACCATGTCGAAGCCCTGGTTGGTGTAGAAGGTGCGGTCTTCGATGGCGATGGTGGCGTCGATGAGCTGCTGCGGAATCTGGTCCAGCGGCAGCCACTGCCGGTCGCCGCCCAGCGGATCGATCACTTCGTAGATAAGGGTGAGATCGCGCTGCCCATCAGCGGTTGGATTGCCCCAGGCGTAAATTTTGGTGGTCTCGAAGGTGGCGCTGCTGTCCTGGCCCAGTCGCTCCAGTTCGGTAAAGTCGGGCAAATCGCGGGTGAAGCTGGCAAATACGGCCGTTACCCCCACCGCCCCCAAGATGAAAAAGGTGAATACGGCCGTTGCCAAGCCCAACACAATCACGCTCAGCCAACGAAAAACGTTGACCCCACTGCGCTGCCTGCGCTGCTGACGCCGAATGCGCCATTTGATGATGCGTGCTGGTTTTGGCATGTTTCCGTAATCCGTGACCCGTGATCGGTAATCCGTAATCGGTAATCGGAACACCGTTTACTGATAACCGATAACCGTTCACCGACAACCGGATTGTCGCAGGATCACAGGCAGGGGGCAAGCGCCGCCAACCCATTCTGAGCAACGATTCAGGCAAGAATGCGTAACTTGTTGAGAAATGAGAGGGGTGGGTATAAAATTAGCCAGTTCTGCCAGACCCGAAGGGTTTGCCCATGAGAGAAGGCATTCTCTGATTGCCAAACCCATCGGGTCTTTGCGGGGTAGAGCTTGTCCAGGCAATTTCCCAAGAGCCTGGGCTTATTTTTGCGAAGAGGAGATACCAATGATTGGTGAAGAGACATTGAAGAAACCGGGATTGCTCCCGGAAACATTGTGGGATATTGAGCATTACAAGGAAGCGGGGCTTTATTTTTATTTGGAAGCCACGCAAGATATTTTGCCAAACGGCCGTGTCAATGTAGAAAATTACGGCGAAATGATTATGCTGGGGAGCTATTCATATTTAGGTCTAATTGGTCATCCACAAATTAATGCGGCAGCAAAAGCGGCCGTTGATCATTATGGTACCGGCACCCACGGCGTTCGTCTGTTGGCTGGTTCTTTAGCGTTGCACAACGAATTAGAAACCCGGATTGCTAACTTTAAGCAAACCGAAGCGGCCATTACGTTTTCCAGCGGTTACGTCACCAACCTGGCGACCATTTCCAGCCTGCTGCGCAAGGGCGATACCGTCATTTGTGACAAGCTGAACCATGCCAGCATTGTGGATGGCTGTTTGTTGGCAATGGCCAAGTTTGTGCGCTTCCGTCACAATGATATGGATCATCTGGAAAAGCGGTTGCAAGAGGCGAATGGAAACGGCCGTAAATTAGTGGTGGCCGATTCCGTGTTCAGCATGGATGGCGACATCATTAATTTGCCGGAAATGGTGCGCCTTTGCCGTAAATATGATGCCTATTTAATGATTGACGAAGCCCACTCCATTGGCGTTTTAGGCGAAAATGGGCACGGCATCGAAGAGCATTTTGATATGCCTCCAGACAGCATCGACATCAAAATGGGCACGCTGAGCAAGGCAATTCCCAGCGCGGGTGGATACGTAGCCGGAAATAAAGAACTTATTCAATTTTTAAAGCATGAAGCACGTGCCTTTATCTTTTCCGCTGCGATTCCCCCAGCCTCTGCCGGTGCCGCCAAAGCGGCCTTTGATGTCATTGAAGCCGAACCGTGGCGCGTGAAGAAGCTGCAAGAAAATTATGCCCACTTTGCCGGGCGGCTGCGGGAAGCTGGCTTTGATTTGCTGTATACAGAAACTGCCATCGTGCCCGTGGTGGGTGTCACCACAGAACGGACGGCCACGCTGGCCAAATATTGCCAGGATCGCGGCATTTTTGTGCAGGCCATCGTTGCCCCCGTCGTGCCCGAAGGTCAGGCCCGGCTGCGTGCCTGCGTCTCTGCGGCCCACACCATGGAAGATATTGATTACTGCGCCGACACGATTATTGAAGGTGGTCGGCAGCTGGGAATTATTCAGTAGGTTGGTAATCGGTAAACGGTAATCCGTAATCAGTTACCGTTTACCGATTACGGGTCACCGATTACCGAAGATGCGACTAAACGGACGTCTCACCATCGCCACCGTAGGCAAAGTCAAAAACAAGGCGTGGCTGGCGGCGCAGGCTGATTATGTCAAGCGTTTGGGGCATTACACCACGCTGGATCTGATCGAAGTTAAAGATGTGGTGGGTCGCAGCATCCCCGACGAGGTGGCTATGGCTAGGGAAGGCGAGCAGCTTTTGCAAGCCGTCGCCGACAGCCAACGCCTCATTGCCTTGACCCCCACTGGCAAACTGCGCAGCAGCCCCAGTTTGGCCACCTGGCTGCAAAAACGTGTGGTGGATTACGGCCGTATCGCCTTCCTCATTGGTGGTCCGCTTGGCTTTTCCGACGACGTGCTGGCTACCTGCCACGAAGAAATTTCCCTCTCTCCACTGACGTTTACCCACGAACTGGCCCGCATTTTGCTGCTGGAGCAGCTATATCGTGCTTGCACAATATTGGCGGGCGAACAGTACCACAAGTAAGTGGAAACGGCCGTTTCCCATCAACAACCTACCAACAAGCGAAAAATTCATTTGCAAATTCATTTGCAAATTGCTGGGCTCATTACCCTTTTTGCGCATACAATCCTACAAATCGTTTCTCGCTCCTGCCATAAGAAGTCGGAAAGAAGCGTTGGAACTGAATGCCGTAATCCTGCAAATTCTGCGTCTGTTTTGGTTGAATCATGTCTGACGTTGATGATTTTCTTTTAGATGATTTCAAAGATCGTGAGCTAGAAATTTTGGGCTTGATGGCTGATGGGCTGACCAATGCCGCCATCGGTGAAAAGCTGTTCATCACGAAAGAGACGGTTCGCTGGTATAACAAGCAAATCTATAGCAAGCTGGGTACCAGTCGGCGCACACAGGCGATTGCAAAAGCGCAGCGGTTGGGCCTGATTGGAGGTGCGGAAACGGCCGTTTCCGCCACAACCCCACAACCCCACAACCTTCCCACCCTCGCCACCCCCTTCATGGGGCGCGACAAAGAGATCAAACGCATCACCACTATCCTAAGCCAGCCCAACACGCCCCTGCTTACCGTTCTGGCACCGGGCGGCATGGGCAAGACCCGTCTCGCCATAGAAACAGGCCATCAACTGTTAGAAACCTATCCTGATGGCGTTTATCTGTTCGAGTTGGCACCCTTGAACCATGCCAATAACATCATCACGGTAGCATTACAGGCGTTGGGCATCAATGCCAAAGGAACAGATGACCAAAAACAGCAGCTCTTCGACGCGTGTCGCGACAAGAAAAGGCTCCTTATCTTTGACAACTTTGAGCATATTCTGGATGGCGCTGACCTTGTCGATGGGCTAACCAAAGCAGCACCCACCTGTCGTATCCTGGTTACCTCCAGAGAACGACTCAACCTTTACGGCGAGACTGTTTTAGAGTTGAAGGGCCTGAAAGAAAATGGCCCCCAGCTTTTTGAGGCCGTTGCCAAAACATTCAAAACGACCTTTGTTTTAAACAAGCAAGACATTGTTCATGTACAACAAATCGTCAATCTTGTTGGCGGGATGCCTTTGGGCATTATCTTAGCCGCTGCGTGGGTTGATTCGCTCGACGTAGATGAAATTGCAGACGAGATTCAGCAAGACCTTGACATCCTCTCCACCAATATGCGCAACATCCCTGAACGACAGCAGAGCATACGCACGGTGCTTTCCGCCAGTTGGGAGAAGCTGTCTCGCCAAGAACAAACAGCGTGTATGAAGCTGGCTATTTTCCGTGGCGGTTTTCGGCGCAAAGCGGCCAAAGCTGTGGCAAATGCTAACATCAGGCTTTTGCAATCGCTCCAACACAAATCTTTTGTGCAACAGGTGGCTGAACGACGGTATGATTTACACCCGCTGGTGCAGCAGTTTGCGTTTGAGAAGCTGGAAGATAGTGGTCAGCTCAGAGAAGCCAAAGCTGCCCATCTTGCCTATTTTGAAACGTATGTCACCGATGCCCTCATCGCCCTTGATCATGGCGATTATTTATACCCTTTACGAGATGTCGATTTAGAAAAAGAAAATGTAGCAGCCGCGTTGGATTGGGGATTGGGACAACAGGATCGGATGCGGGAAACGGCCGTTAACCTCACTGCCGCCATGTCTGACTATTGGTATAGTCGATCCGACTTCAATGAAGGCATCCTTTACTGCTCACGTGCCCTCAACCGTTTACCGCGAAGCCCGGTTTGGGCGAAGCTTATCAGACGCAAGAACTATTTTTTGCTACAGCTTGGAGAATTTGAAGAGGCAGCTGAGCTCGCGGAACAGCTGTTTGATTTTGCTGAGATGCAAGAAGATGTCAAGCTTAAATTATCAGCCTATGCCACCGTAACGTCATCGCTGCTTGATATCAATGATTATGATAAAACCGTTGAACTCGCCAACCAATATTGGGAGTTAAGTCAAAGCGTAGCTCACTCCGAGCATATGTTTCTCGCCCTCAATCGACTAGGTAGTGCCCATAGATTTCTGGGGAACAATGAAAAAGCAATCGATATTGCCTGGAAGGCAGTCAACATTACACGTCAACAGGAAAATGATGCCCTGTTGGCAAGCGCAACCTATAATCTTGGGATTACGCTAATGGAGTTTGGCCAGCTTGACCAGGTTGCACAACTTTTTGAAGAAAGCCTTGCTTTGAAAAGATTGATTGGCGAGCGTGCCGGGATCGTGAGACGGTTGTTCATGTTAGGCCAAATTTCAAGCCTGGCTAACAAATTTGAGGAAGCAGAAACTTATCTCCTTGAGGCAGATCAAATTATAGAGGATTTAAACGCCCCCAAGCGTACAATGGAGTTTTATTTCTTTGGCTGGGCTTTTCATTATGAGATGAAGTCCGATTGGGCACAGGCCATTCGATACACAAAAGATGCCCTTCATATCGCGACGAAATTTAATTACACAAACGCTCAATTAGGGCATAACTTAATGCTTGCCCGGGTTTATGCCAAAGCAGGGTTGCCTCAGCAAGCAAAAATATACTTGGAGCGCGGTGCGACACAATCTCTTGCCCCCGATATGCTTGCCCATTTCCACACACACTGTTTGCTTGCGTTTAGTCGTTATTGGTTAACCATAAGGGACTTAACTAAATGTGCGATCACCTTCATCTATTTTGGGGAAAGTTACAAGGGTCATCTCTATCTCAAGCATGAAGTTGAACAAATTCGATCTGGACTTGATACGCATTTTTCTGCTGCTGAATTGAAGGCTTTAAAGGCCTCATTGCCAGACCGTGACCCACAAGAGGTGATTGGCCAACAACTCGCCGAACTTCAAGACCACAAGTAGTTGAGTCCTACACAGCCATCAAAATAGAGTATCCAACTTTTATTCCAAACCCGATTAGGACCAAACCACACCCTGAAATAATCAATTTAGACCATTTCATGTCGATTCGTTTCATCAAATAAGATGCCAAGATAACGATGACGCCCGCAACGGCCGTTAAGCTAATAAAAAAGCCCGCTAAAAAAATCTCTGAATCAACCGGAATATTTTTTGCTTGGCTGCTTAGCGAAAGCCAAAACGCAATAGCAAATGGATTCGTAATGGAAATTAATCCGCCGGCAAAAAATGTGTTGATGATTGAGCAGCCCGGTTTACCTCCTTCATCAACCTCTTTTAGAAACAGATTCCGATCTTTTATGCTTGAAATGCCTAGGTAAAGGAGCAAACAAGCACTAAAAATCCCTAAAACCAACTGCAGTTGACCCATTTTCAACAAAACTTGAACACCAGAATAGGCCAAGAGCGCATAAAACAGATGCCCAATCATGCCGCCTAATTGGAAGGAGATAGCGGCTGGAAAACCAAAAATTGTTCCTCGACGTAATGTTTCACTTGTGATTGGACCCGGTGAAGCCATATAGGCAAATCCCATAAGTAAACCCATTGTCAGTTCCATGACATTCTCCTTTGCAAATTAATCTCATGTCGTTATCTGCAAAAGAGTGTAAATTTTTGGCTGGGGGAGTTCACCCCCCCTAGGGGTAGTCTTCTGAAATTAGACGTGCAAAGGGCTTCTCAGACCATGTGCTGGCCGCCTGCCACGAAGAAATTTCCCTCTCCCCGCTTACGTTTACCCACGAACTGGCCCGCATTTTGCTGCTGGAGCAGCTGTATCGTGCCTGCACCATTCTGGCGGGCGAGCAATATCATAAGTAAAATACGCCAATCATCGCAGCAAATCGCTCAAGCTCAGCTTTTATGTTAAGTTTCAAAGCTTTTGGCAAAAGTTTGTGGAGAGTAACTAAATAATCCAGATTGTTGGATTTTTCTCCCTACGTTAAAATAATAGATACAACAAGATATTATGAATTTGTGCACGATCGATTGAAATCGTATAAACGGCCGAGAAGCTGTTGTTTTCAATTGCTCGTGCTTTTTTTATGGGGAAACACATGACGCTATCGTCTCTGCCTTCCTTTTTTGCCAATTACCAACTGGACGCGCATTTCTTTGACGAAATGTTTACCGATGATGCTTTGCCGCGTCCCCAATATGCGGCGCTTTTTAAACGACTGCTTGAACTATCTCCGGAAGCGTTGGAGCAGTATCAGCAAGCAGCCGACAATTCCTTTTTGCATCAAGGCATTACCTTCACCGTCTACGGCAATGAGAAGGGCACCGAGCGCATTTTCCCTTATGATTTGCTGCCCCGCATCATCACCAGTGACGAATGGGAAACGATTGAATCTGGCCTGAAGCAGCGCATTACGGCGCTGAATCTCTTTTTGCAAGATGTGTATGGAGACGGCCGTATCATCAACGACGGCATCGTTCCCCCCGAGCTAATCTACACCAGCCAACATTACCGCCGCGAAATGCGTGGGGTGCAGGTGCCCAACGGCATCTACATTTCTGTGGTGGGCACCGATTTGGTACGTATTGAAGACGGCAGCTTTGCCGTGCTGGAAGACAACCTGCGCGTGCCCAGCGGCGTTTCCTACATGCTGGCCAATCGCCAGGTGATGAAGCGCATCTTCCCCACCCTGTTTGGCGGCTACGGCGTGCGCCCCACTGACCAATACGGGCAGGCGTTGCTGGCCACGCTGAAGGCGCTGGCGCCCAAACACGCCACCGATCCTGTGGTAGTGGTGCTGACGCCCGGCGTCTACAATTCCGCCTACTTTGAGCATACCTTTTTGGCGCGGCAGATGGGTGTGGAGCTGGTGGAAGGGCGCGATTTGCTGGTGCACAACAACGTGGTTTACATGCGTACCACCGCTGGTTTGCAGCGCGTAGACGTGATTTACCGTCGCATCGACGACGATTTTCTGGACCCGCTGGCCTTTCGGCATGATTCGGCTTTGGGCGTGTCCGGGCTGTTTAACGCATACCGGGCCGGCAATGTGTCGCTGGCCAACGCCATCGGTACCGGCGTGGCGGATGACAAGGCGATGTATGCCTACGTGCCTAAAATCATCAAATATTACTTGGGCGAAGAGGCGATTTTGCCCAACATCCAAACTTATCTGCTGGAAGATGAGAGCCAGCGCAGTTACGTGCTGGAAAATCTGGATAAGCTGGTGGTGAAAGCCGTGGGCGAATCCGGTGGCTACGGTATGCTGATTGGGCCGCACAGCACCAAAGAAGAGCAAGCCAAGTTCCGCGAGCAAATTTTGGCTCATCCACGTAACTACATTGCCCAACCGACGTTGGCGCTGTCCCGCTCCCCCTGCTTTGTGGACGGGGAGATTGATTCACGGCATGTGGATTTTCGGCCGTATATTTTGTACGGCGATGAGGTGCGTATCATCCCTGGCGGCTTAACCCGCGTGGCGCTAAAGCGGGGGTCGCTGGTGGTTAATTCGTCGCAGGGCGGGGGCAGTAAGGATACCTGGGTGCTGTATGAATAACACTGCTTCTTGCGAGGAAAATGGAGGGCGCAATGCTGTCACGAGTTGCTGATAGTCTCTACTGGCTCAGCCGTTACCTGGAGCGGGCGGAGCATACGGCCCGCCTGACCAGCGTCTATTTTGACCTGATCCTGGATCAGTCGAGCCAGATGCAGCAGGAACGATATCATCTGCTGCTGCAAAATTTGAATATGCCGGTAGATGATGAGACGCTGTTTGAGCCAGATGCAGCTTTGCGGTTGATTGTGCAGGATGATCATCCGAACTCTATGGCCTCATGCGTGATGCAGGCGCGCGAAAATGCGCGGCAGGTGCGGGAGCAGCTCAGCTCAGAGGCGTGGACGCACATTAACCAGCTCTACTTGCTCATGAAACGGCCGTGGCGACAGTGGCGCGGTCAGCCCCAGGTTTACATGCATCAACTCATCCAGCAGATTCATCTCATCAATGGCATCTCGCATGCCACCATGAACCATGACGAAGGCTGGCAGTTCATGCAGTTGGGCAACTACATCGAGCGGGCCACGTCCATCTTGCAGCTGATGAGCACCCAGTTTTTGGCCATTAACAATCGCCCGCCTCATCGGGAAGATTACCTGGACTGGATTGCCCTGCTGAAAAGCTGCACTGCTTTTGAGGCATATTGCAAAGTGTATACGGCCGATCTCGTGGCTACCCACATTGCTGAATTTCTGCTGCTCAATGCCGAGTTCCCCCATTCGCTGCACTTTTCCGTGAATATGATGCGGAACTCGCTGGCCCAAATCGGGCAGATCACCAAATCGCGCCGTAATCAGCAGCTTAACCGCAAGGCCGGGCGGCTGCAATCCTCGTTGCAGTTCAGCCAGATTGACGAAATTATGGAGGCAGGCCTTGACCAGTTTTTGCAGGATATCAAACTGCAATGCCTGGAAATTCACGATGCTCTGTACCAGGTTTATATTTCATTTCCCGTGGCCGAAGAGCTGCCTGTGTAACTAACAAACGACCGTCTATGGAGAAGAGGTTATGAAAGGTGTTCCATCCGAGACCCCCATGCAATGGCAGCGCCGACAAACGGCTACAAGTGCACCTGTCCATTATCGCATTCAGCACCATACGCGCTTCCGCTACAGCCGTGCCGTGACGGAGGGGTTTATGGAAGTGCGCATGCAGCCCATTTCTGATGAGCAGCAGCAGTGTCACTCGTTTAAGCTGGTGGTGGAACCGCAGGCCCGCGTAATGACCTACGAAGATTTTATGGGCAACCGGGTGCATCATTTTAATACGCCGGGGCGGCACGATCAGCTGTTGATGAAAACAGATACGGTGGTGGCCTGCCATCGTCATGCGCCATTGCCGTCTACGTTAACCTCAAAGAGTTGGGATACCTTGGCGGCGGCCAATTTGGCGCTGACCTTTTGGGATTATTTGTCGCCGAGTCACTTTGCCAGGCCAACACAGCGACTGTTGGCTATGGCGCAGGAGATTGGGCTGGAACGGCGCATGGATCCGCTGACACTGCTGCGCTGGTTGAACACGGCCGTTTACGAATATTTCGATTACGTGCCCCAAAGTACCCAGGTTGACTCCCCCATTGATGAAGCATTGGGCCGCCGTGAAGGCGTGTGCCAGGATTTTGCCCATATCATGATTGCCCTGGTGCGCCAGGTGAAGATTCCCTGCCGCTATGTCAGCGGCTACCTGTTCCATCGGGATGACAAAGACCGCTCGCTGGAAGATGCGTCCCACGCCTGGGTCGAGGCATGGTTGCCGGAACTGGGCTGGATTGGCTTTGATCCCACCAACAACCTCATCGCTGAAGAGCGCCACATTCGCGTGGCCGTGGGCCGCGATTATGCTGACGTACCGCCGACGCGCGGCGTCTTTCGCGGTGATGCGGAAAGCGAATTAGATGTGGGGGTTTGGGTAGACCGGACGGATGAACCAGCGGCGCACACCGGCCAGATTTTGGAAGCCGTCGAGTGGCACGCGCCCAATCCACCGGATGATCAGCACCAACAGCAACAACAACAGCAGTAACCAGCTATTTCCAAAGCTCAAAGGCCATTTGGCGAATACGGCCGTGTTGCTTACTCCTTGCCTGTAACAAAACTTCTCGCCCTTCGGCGCGGCGGGTGTAGATGAGTTCGCCGCCGCCCACGTACTGCCGCCAGAATTTTGCCAGTGCTTCGGCCCGCTTTTTGTGTGAGGCTAAAATGTCTGGCACGGCATGGTAGGCGCGTTCGTCGAGATTGGGTAAGAACGGCCGTATCCCCAACCACATCCCCCGGTAAATTGGATTCCGAATCGACCCCGCATCCCGCACAATCAGATACCGCGCATCGCCCAGCGGCCCCAATATTTGCTGGTAGGCGCGGGAAAATGTGTCTGAATCCTCCGGCGAAGCGTAATCGAGAAATACCTGGTAACCGCCTTCTGGTGTGGCCACGACGCGCACATAATTTTCGTTCAGGTTGTGGCTGATGACGCCCGCCTCGCGCAGGCCAGCCATGAGCGCGCGACCCATGTCTAGCAAAATATCGTCGGCGGGTAGCTCCACAAAGGCGCGCTTGAACAATTTCCAGATGCCCACAGCGTTAACTGCCGTGCCAATGACGATGCCCAGGATGAGAACGGCCGTTCCCCCCAGCAAAAACCAGCTACCCGGCATCTCCCCCAACGAGGCCAGCGCCTGCCCGCCATACAGCCAGATGATGCCCGCCACGGCCGCAATGTTGGCCACCAGCCGCCAGGCCATCGCTCGCAGCGATTCACGCACCCGAAAAACAGTCTGGAATTTGATGTCTTGCGGCTCCACCTGGGTGACGCGGTAGGCAAAATTGGAATACGGCGCGCCTACCTCCCACAAATCGTACACTTTGTCCCGCTTCGTTGTCGCTTTAAGCATGCGATTCGTAAAGCTGTCGAACTGAATATGTTTGAACGGCTTCATGCCTAGTTCTGTGGCTAGCTCCATGTCCACATGCCCCACGCCGCGCACCACTTGTCCCTGCATGGAAAGACCAGGGATGGCCCCCGCAACGGCCGTTGCCACCGCTTCTCCCAAATCCTGCCATGGCCCCCGCACCACAATACCCCAGGTGTGGGCATGACGGGCCACAAAGCGGCGCAAATCCGCATCTCCCTTGTCGAACTTTTTGCTGACGCAGACCACATCCCAATTATGGGCCACCTTGCGCGGCCAGTTAGGGTCCAGGCGAATGGTGCGTCCGCGAATTTGCTGCACGCCGGTGCTCGTCGTCACCGAGGTCAAATCCACCAGCGTGTTGAGCGACAGCGCATCCCATCCCTCGCCAAAGATGCCGCGCGTGCCCACCAAACAGCGGGTCACGCCCTGCTCAAACAGGTTCGTGAGCAGCGACACGTAAGTGCGCGAGCCCCAATCGGGGCCACTGCCCGCCAACTCCAGTACGCGCGGATCGCTGGTGGGTTGCCACTCCCAGCTAAAGCGGGCGTTGTGCTGGGCTACCCACTCGCGAACGCCCGCCTCCAGCTGCTCCCGCTGGTCGGCATCTACCAGCACCACTTTGCCGGTCACCAGCACCGGATCGAGCTGGTTGGTCGTTTCATCGGCGATGAGGTGGCGGAAGACGCGCACGGCGCTGCCCGCGTCGGGGTCGAGCACGTCTTGCAGGCGGCGGTTGCGGGCGCTCATCCGCTCAAAATCGGTAATGACGACGGCACGGAGCTGCGGCCCTAGCTGCGCCAGTTCCGCCCGCAGGATGGCGGCCGTCGCAGCGTCCTTGGATTCGGACAGGGCCAACACCAAATCGCCGGGAGAACGCTGGTGGCGGATGCCGCTCTCGGTGATGGTGATGCCAAAGCCCAGCAGCGCGTCGCGCAGTTGACGATACAGCGTCTGGTCGGCCTTGTTGGCGCTAATTTTGAGGACGCGCAGGGCGAACGTTTCCAGCAGCGTGAGCCAATCGTCTACGGTGAGTGGTTCCAGCATTTCGGCGATTATTGGGAGAGATTGGAGATTGGAGACTGGAGATTGGTTGCTTTCAATCTCTAATCTCCGATCCCCAATCTCCTCTTGGGCCAAGCCAAATTTCACAGCCGCAATGCATAGCAGCGGTTCGCGGTTGAAGAACTCGGTAAATTCAGCGGCGGGGGGCAGCACGGCGGCAGCCCAGGTTTTGAAGGCGGGCGTGGTGGTGATGGTGGAAACGGCCGTTTCAAAATGTCCCTGAATCTTCTTGAGATACGCCATCTCCCGCTTGGAGGGTTCGCAAAAGTAGACCAAATCACGGTACGGTGCCAGATTACCTTCCTTGACGACGGCGGGCGTCGGCACTTCAAAATCGACCTCGCCCAGCAGGGAATCGTAATTTTCGTACTCGCTTTGGCTGCCGGGGTCGGGCAGCGTGGCCGTGAGGCCCACCACCTGCACACCGGGCAACTCGCGGATGAGCTCGCGCAGGATGAACGCCCAATAGTCGAGCAGGTGATGGCATTCGTCCAAAATAATCGTGCCCACGCCGAGGGCCACAATCCGGTCAATCAGGTCGCGGGCGTTGGGATGGAGGAACTGACGGCCGTCAAAATCTGGCTTCTGCAAAAATTCGCGCTTGATGCGCCGGTAGCGCTTGCTTACTTCTCGTTTGGCGGCTTGGGGATTGGCAGCTTGCAGCGTGGTGATGCGCTGCTGCGCTTCGTCTTCCGTTTCCACCTGCCCGCTGCGCAGTAAATCATCCGCCCAGCGGTTTTGGGCGATGCGCTCCACAAAGTCCAGGTTCTCGCCGGGCGTGGAGAGAATTTGGTAGGTGAGGATGGTGATGTCGGCGAGACGGCTGGCGTCGAGGCTGGTGTGTTCAGCCAGCCAGGCGGCATCGTCGGTGAAGAGGGCGGCTTTTTCCTGCCATTGGCGCTGGATGGTGGTGGTGGGGGCAAAAACGAGGGCGGGACGGCCGAATCTGCGCACCAGTTCCAGCCCCACAATTGTTTTCCCGGCACCGGGCGGGGCCACGATGTGGTGCTTGTAGTCGCCATCGCCGCGTTCCACTACTTCCAGCACCATCTGCTGGTATTTGCGGAACGGATAGCGGAATTGAAGGTTGGTAAATGGGGACAATGTTCGCGACGTTTTCATAGGTGCAAATCCCAATTTAATTAAAAAATTGGACGCGGATTAACGCTGATGACGCTGATTTTTCTTCTTATCCGCGTTTTCTGCGTTAATCCGCGTCCTTTTACTTTTTGCTGCTCCACTGATTACTGATTACTGCCTACTGATTACCGATTACCGCCCACTGATTACCACCACGTACTCGCCGCGCGGTTCTTCTTCGGCAAAATGGGCGATCAGTTCGGAGAGGCGCCCCCGGTGGACGGATTCGTACAGCTTGGTGAGTTCATTGCAAACGGCCGTTTCTCGATCCCCATACACCTCAAGCGCGTCTTCCAAAAAGGGTTTGAGCCGGTACGGGCTTTCGTAAAAAATGAGCGTGTGGGGCGATTCGGCATCAACGGCCAAAAAGCGCTGCCGCTTGCCGCTTTTGCGCGGGGGAAAGCCGCGAAAAGTGAAGGCGTGGGCGGGCAAGCCTGACAAAACCAGCGCCATGATCAGCGCCGTGGGGCCGGGAATCATCGTGACGGGCAAATTTTCGGCCACGGCTCGCTGCACCACCGAATAGCCAGGGTCCGAAATGCCCGGCGTACCTGCATCCGTCACCACTGCCACCGACTTGCCTTCTTGCAGCAGGCTGATGATTTTATTGCCCGCCTTGGCTTCGTTGTGTTCATGGAAGGAAAGCTGCGGCTTGCTAATCTCAAAATGTTTGAGCAGCAGGCCCGTTTTGCGGGTGTCTTCGCTGGCGACCACATCCACCTGGCGCAGCGTTTCCAACGCCCGCAGAGTGATGTCGCCGAGGTTGCCGATGGGGGTAGCTACAAGATAAAGCATTTAGTTTCCAGTTTGGATTATGTCTAGTTCATGCAAAACGAGGGCGGAGGCGACGAGAGCGGCCGTTTCTGCCCTTAATATCCGCTTGCCCAAAGTGATGGCTCGAATGCCCGCTGCCTGAGCAGCTTCCACTTCTTCGGCAGCAAAGCCACCTTCTGGCCCGATGAATAGTGAGATGTGAGACGGCCGTTCCCCACCCCCCAACGCCCCACGCAAACTCAAGCGGCTCTCGTCCTCCCAGGCAATCAAACCGGGATGCGCCGGGTGGTTTTCTAAAGCCTGGGCCAGCGTTTGCGGCGGATGCAGTTCGGGGATGCGGCCTCGGCGGGATTGCTCAGCGGCTTCGGTGAGGATTTTGTGCCAGCGCGCCTGCTTGTTCGCTTTTATGTCAATATCCTGCACCAAACTGCGCTGGGTGACGATGGGCACAAATTCACTCACGCCAATCTCGGTGCCTTTTTGCAGCACCCATTCAAACTTGTCTCGCTTCATCAGCGCCTGGTAGAGGGTGAGGTGCACGGTTGGTTCGTTGGGAGACGGCCGTTTGGCCACCGCTTCCCCCACCACCTGCTGCCGGTCTACCTGGCGCAGCACCACCTCAAACTCTGCGCCGCTGTTGTCCAGCACCAAAATGGGTGCGTCTACGCGCAGCCGCAGCACGTTACGAATCTGGTGCGCGGTGTCCGCGGGCAAGATGATCCGGTTACCCGAAAAACATTTGGGGTCCACAAAAAAGCGGTGCATGTTGCTATTTTAGCAGAAAAACGGGGGATTTTTTATTTTCGCCACAGAGGGCACAGAGAACACAGAAGGCGTTTTTCTCTAAACCCTCTGTGTTCTCTGTGGCAAAATTATTAATACAAGAACATTGGTTTGCCCATGACGTGACGGATGCGCGGCCGGTACGTTTTCACATCGTACAGCTCGTCTACATCCACCCGCTTCAAACCGCTGGTTACGGTGCTCATGGGGATATGGGTGTACTTGCCATCACGCAGGGCCACCATACGGCCGCTTACGTCATTCTTGATCAGGTCCACAGCCAGATTGGCGTAATTGGTGGCCACCATCAGGTCTAAGGCGTCGGGGGCACCCGAGCGCATCAGGTAAGAGACCTTCTGGTTGATGATGCCTTCACCGGTGATCTTCTTGATTGCTTCGGCGGTGATTTCGCCAATGCCGCCCAGCTTGCGATGCCCGTAAGCATCCGCTTCGCCGTATTCGACCACCTTGCCACCGACCATGTGCGCCCCTTCACTGACGGTCACCATAGCATAGTTGCTCGGATTGGCCCGCTTGTCCTTCAGCACCAGCTCGCCCAGTTTTTCCGGGTCAAACGGCACTTCGGAGATGAGCGCTCGATCGACACCTGCCAGGTAGGAGCTGATCAGGCTGGTTTCGCCGGAATTACGCCCAAACAGCTCAACCACGGCAATGCGCTCATGGGAACCGGTGCTGGTGCGCAGTTGATGAATGAACTGGACGCTGCGGGTAACGGCCGTACTAAAGCCAATGCAATAATCAGTACCGTAGACATCATTGTCCATTGTTTTGGGAATAGCCAGCACGCGGATACCCTCGCTGTGCAGCCGTTCGCCGTAGCTCAACGTGTCATCACCACCGATGGGAATCAGCGTATCAATGCCCAGGAACTCCAGGTTTTTCATCACGTGCGGGGTGAAATCACGCAGGCTTTTGTCGGCAGCTTCCGCTTCCAGATGGTCTGGATCTTTGAGAAATTCCGGCACCCGGCTGGGTCTAACTTTGCCCGGATGGGTACGGCTGGTGTGCAGCATGGTGCCGCCGGTACGGTCAATGGTACGCACCACGTTTTTGTCCAAAGGCAGAATGTGCTTCTCGACAGAATCCGGATCATCCGTGTTAAGTTCCAGCAGACCGCCCCAACCGCGACGGATACCTACGATTTCGTACCCTTCATCGATTACGCGGTTCACTACGGCTTTAATGCAAGGATTCAGCCCCGGTACATCGCCGCCACCGGTTAAAATGCCAATTTTCTTCATAATTCACTCCTTTTACGTATAAAAACTTCAAATCTTCCCTAACAGGCCGTTTGGGGTAAATAAATGGGAGACCTATCAAGCTTATTTTAGTCCATTTGCCCAATTAATGCGGGGCAGGTTTGGCCAAATCACGGGCAATCGGGCGCAAATCCATCCACCATTGCTTTTTCGGCCGTTTCTTTTCCATATCAGACAGCCGCGGAACGTCTTCCATATTGGTAAATTGCAAGGACCCACCAATCTGGCCAATGGCATAGCAGCTGGCATCCCCCGCATCAATCAACTCTTCCAGGCGTTTGATACCGTGAGATGTGAGGCGTGTGGCCAAAATGCGGTCAAAGGGGGACGGGTCGCCGCCCTGCTGCAAATGGCCCAAAATCGCTTCTCGTACGTCAAACAGATCGCCGCCTTCCTCTTCAAACAAGGCGCTGATGAAGGTGGTCGTGTACACTTTGTTGGCGTTTTCGTTACGAATCATCAAGCCCAGCCGCTTGCCCCGGCTAAAGCCGGTGACCAACTCTTTGACGTCGGCGATGAGGTTGCTGGAGGTGATGCCTTCTTCGTTGGTGTAAACGCGTTCTGCGCCGGTAGCCATGGCGCTCATCAGGGCCAGATAGCCGCAGTTGCGACCCATCACTTCAACCACAAAAACCCGGCGTGAGGCTACGGCCGATTGTTTGATTTTGTCCACCGCTTCCACAATATTGTTGAGCGCCGTGTCGGCCCCGATACACAGTTCGGCCCCTGGCAAATTGTTGTTGATGGTCGCCGGTATGCACACCATGGGAATATTGTTGGCCGGGAAGGTGTGCCGGTTTTCCATTAGTTTTAGGACGCTGTCGTAGCCG
Organism: Ardenticatenaceae bacterium; assembly: GCA_020634565.1. Taxonomy (GTDB): domain Bacteria; phylum Chloroflexota; class Anaerolineae; order Promineifilales; family Promineifilaceae; genus Leptofilum. Next base: position 666,556 of record JACKBN010000001.1, on the reverse strand, counting down.
GTCCAGCCGCCAATCATTAACACGCCATCGATCTTGTGCTCTTCCAGCGTGCGGGCGATGGCGTAGAAGTCGCTGCCTTCGGGCAGGATGCGGTTGGTGCCGAGTTCTGACCCGCCCCGAGAGGCCCAGCCAGACACGCTCATCCAGTCCATTTCCCGAATCTCGCCTTTGATGAGCCCAGGAATGCCGTTTTGCACGCCCAGCATGATGTGCCCTTTGTCGGTGCCCAGGCGTACGGCCGTTCGTACCGCCATGTTCATCCCTGGAGCCAGACCGCCTGCGTTGACAACCGCAATGCGCATGCGCCGCCGATCAGGGCTAGGTGGGTGGGGCAGCACACGGAACATGGTGCGCACAATTTCAAACGATTCGTTGAAGCTTTTGCCCCGCAGACGCATCGCCTCTTCGTAACTTTCGTCACGCATGGCCTGAGCCACCGCGCGGGTTTTCTCCAAGGCTTCATCCAGCGGCGTGCGCGAAATCTTGTTGCCCTGGATGCCCATCACAAACGGTTTTTCTGGGCCTGTGGCCGCCTGCAAATTTTCGACAGCGGCGGCACCTAGCAGAGTGCTCAGGTTGCGATCAAAGGCGCTGGGCGCGCCGCCGCGCTGCACGTGCCCTAGCACCGTAATGCGCGTTTCCTCACCCAGGCGAGTTTCCAACACTTGCTTCACGTACTCGCTGGTAATGGGCGCGCCGTGCTGGTCGGTCGCCCCTTCGGCTACCATCACAATGATGTCGCGGCGGCCCGCTTCGCGGCCCAGTCGCATCAATTCGCACATTTTGTCTTCCCAATTGTCTACATTGGGTGGATTTTCGGGAATGAAGACCCAATCGGCCCCGCCAGCCATGGCGCCCATGAGGGCCAGATAGCCGCAGCGTCGCCCCATCACTTCGATGACGAAGATGCGCTGGTGGCTGGCGGCGGTGCTAGAGATGGCGTCGGTGGCTTCGATGATGCGATGCAGGGCGGTGTCGGAACCTGTTGTGACGTCGGAGCCGAACATGTCGTTGTCGATGGAGCCGATGATGCCAGCGATTTGGATGTGGGGGTGGGAAACGGCCGTTTCCTGGCTGATTTTTCCGGCTTGAGCCAGTTCGTCTACCAGGCTGGGCCACTCATCATAGAGGAGCTGGGCGCCACTCAGGCTGCCATCGCCGCCAATAATCACCAGGGCGTCGATGTGGTGCATGAGCAAATTGCGCACCGCTTTGAGCCGCCCGGCACGCTCACGAAATTCAGCGCAGCGGGCGGAGCCGATGACCGTGCCGCCCTGGTGCAAGATGCCGCCGACATCGTTCCAGCCAATCGGGCGAATCTGATCGCCGCCATCTACCATGCCCTGGTAGCCTTCGTAGATGGCAAAAACTTCCATATCATTTTCCAGCCCCATGCGCACAACGGCACGCACTGCGGCATTCATTCCTTGGGCGTCGCCGCCGCTTGTTAAAACACCAATTCGTTTCATTGGAATGTTCACCTATTCACTTGAATTACTAGCCTGATTTCCCAAAATAGAGGATACACGGTCTTGGTCGCCAGCGTGAGGTGACAAAGATCATGACCTTTTCCTTGTATTGTAACGGCTTCGAAAACAGGGGAAATAGGAGGTGAGTGGTGTCTATTTTACCGCTTTTTCAATGATAAAAACCAGCTCGCCTTCAAAAAGAAGTTCGGTGATGGGCCACTCAAAGCCGTCTATGATCTGGTGCATGAATTCTCGGTAGCGGCCAGTCAGGTTACGGCCGCCGTGGGTGCTGACGCTGGGATAGGAGATGACCAGCCAGTGGACGTTGAGCGCTTGCAGTAACGGCCGTCCCAAATCGCCATAGTTGCGGGTAAAGCGGGGCATTTCTTTGAGGAACAGGGCCACATCGGCCTGTTCTTGGGGAAAGTTCATGGCCACGTCCTGCACGCGGGCCAAGGGGGCCAGCCCTTCCAGCTGAAAATAGTGGTTGATAAATTCAATGCGCGGTTCATGAATATCGTACGCATAAAATTTTAACTGATTGCTGATCTCTGAGAACATCCAGCGCAGTGCCAACGGGTTTAGGGCGCAGGCAATGTCTAAAATGGATTGCGGCTGCCCGGTGACGGCAAAGATTTCCCGATAAAAGTCGGTCATGATGGGCAGGCGTTCGCGGGTGGAGAGGTGGGCTTCCAGACTTTGCAAGCAGAGTTGGTTGATGCGCGCTTCATCGTGCGCGGCAAAGGCAGCGCTGAACTCCTGGGCCAGCGCCGCGTAATCCGGGTCGCCCAGGTAAGGGGCCATGATGCTGTGCAGCCGGGCGCGTACCGCTTTGATGGCGGCTTTGGGCTTTTTGTGCTGCCGTGCGGCTTCTTCTGCCAGCTGGCGGATGGTTTCTTCGCTGGTGTCGCCGTATTTGCGGGATTGTTTGATGGCGTTGGTAACGGCCGTTACCAGCGCTTCCTGTTGTTCTGCCAAAGTAAAAATTCCCAAGTTTCCCTACTATAAATTTCGTTGTTGTTTATACTGCAAAAGCAGGCGGTCAACAAAAATGAGGGGTTCCTTTGGCCAACTGTTTAGGGAAACGGCCGTATTCATTGACTGGGTAGAATGCATGTTCTAAAATTGTCACTTGCTATTCAACTGAACCCCTAATAGCTGAAAGGAGACAAAGCATGGACGAGCAAACAAAAGACGCGTTGCAGTCGGCCACCTGGGCAAAGGGCATTGGCGCCATTACCTTATTTGTTGAGGAATTAGAACCGGTCAAGGATTTTTACCAGAAAGTTTTTGAGCTGCCGGTGATTTTTGAAGACGATAACTCAGTCGTATTTCGGTTCGACAAAACGATGATCAATTTGCTGCAAACGGCGTCTGCCCCTGAGCTGATCGAGCCAGCTACCGTGGCCAGCCCTGATGCTGGTCATCGCTTTGTGTTTACCATTCATGTGGATGATGTGGATGCCCGGTGTGCCCAACTGGCTGCGCATGGTGTTGAACTGCTTAATGGCCCCATGGATCGGCCGTGGGGTCTGCGCACGGCCAGCTTTGTTGATCCCGCAGGTTACATTTGGGAAATTGCGCAATAAGGTGGAGTGATGAATAAAGCAGAACTTCTGGCCTGGCTTCAGGAAGAGTACCGGCAGTGGCAGGCCTTGCTTGATGAAATTGGCCCTAAGCGCATGGAGCTGCCCGGCGTGGCGGGGCACTGGTCGATGAAGGATATTGTGGGGCACCTGAACGGCTGGCACCCGACGCTGCTTGGCCCAATGCAGGCGGCCTTAAATGGCGAAACAAAGCCTGCCCCTGCCTGGCCCGCCCAGCTAAAGACCGATGATGAGATTAACAACTGGATTTATGAGTGGAATCGGGAACGGCCGTTGCCTGAAATTCTGGCTGAAACGCAGCAGCAGATGCAACAGCTTCTGACCCTCGTTGAAGCGCTGCCCGACGATGTGCGCATAGAGCCGATGCACGAACAGGGGCAAATTTATCACCTGGTCTGGTTAGGGGATGAACGCTTTGTCCCTGGTGAGTTTTTTGATCACTTTCATGATGATCATGAGCCAGATATTCGTGCCTGGTTAGCGCAAATGGAGAAAGAATAAGGTGGGGAAACGGCCGTTTACGGAGGAAAACCATGCTTACGATTGATCTCAACACTGCCCGCCGCTTTGTTTTGGGCAAACAGGGCCTGTGGCCAGGGCGACGCTGGCGCGGTCTGGACGGTACGGCGCAGGCCATGCGGGAGATAGAATATTTGCAGCTTGATCCCTTGCAGATAATTACTCGCAGCCAGGACATTACTTTATACGGCCGTGTGCTCGACTACAAACCTGGCTTATGGGAGACCGTAACCTATGAGCAGCGCCACTTCTTTGATTGGGGTGGCTGGTTGGCTGTCCGCCCGATGGAGGAATTGCCGCACTGGCGCGTGGTTATGCATCGCGAGCGAGATGGTCATCCCGATTGTGATCCACGCACCCGCAAATCAGGCCTGGAACATGCCGAAGCAATTGAAGAGATGCGCACCATTTTGCGCGAACAGGGTACGGTGAGCAACCGTGACTTTGAGGCGTCTGCGCGTAAACGGACGCAAAATTATCGCGGCCGTAAAGATAGCTCGCTCGCTTTGTACTATTTGTGGCGCACCGGAGAAGTAATGACGCATCATCGGGAGAACTTTGAGCGTGTCTATGCGCTGACCGAAACGGTTGCCCCAGCGGCGCTTATTCACGAAAGCAGTGAAGCCGAAGCGGATCGCTTTTTGATCCTGAAAGAGGTTAGCTTTGCTGGCTTGTCGCGCTTGCAGCGCACACAAGATGCGTTTCATCGCGGCGCGCCGTTTAGCAAGAAGCAGCAGATTTACCAGACGCTGTTAGCTGATGGCGATCTTATCGAGGTAAAGGTGGAAGGTTGGCGGGCCACCCACTGTATGTTGGCTCGTGACGCCCAAATATTAGCCGATTTAAGCGCTGGACGTGTGCCTCAGGAGTGGACTCCTCTGGATACCACCACATCAGAAGAAGCCGTTTTTTTGGCTCCGCTGGATCCGGTAAGTGCTCGCGGTCGGGCCAAACCCTTATTTGACTTCGACTATGTTTGGGAAGTGTATAAACCCGTGGAAAAACGCCAATATGGTTATTATACGCTGCCCGTGTTGTGGGGCGATGAGCTGGTAGCCCGATTTGATAGCAAGTTTGACAAGACGAACGGCACGTTTGTGATTCTGGGATTTTGGCTGGAGGATGACGCATTGGGCCAGAATGAAGCGTTTGCCGAGGCATTGGCCCGTGGGTTTGTCCGCTTTGTGAACTTTTTGGGTGCCAGCCAGCTGAATGCTGAGGCCGTAAACGAATCTTTGCTGCGTAAAACAATCCTGACGGCCGTTCAGTCTAGCTAGATAGAATAAGGAGAGAACGAAACCTCATGGCAAATAAAAAGCATGAAATCTACCTGGAGATTGGCGAGAAAAAACTGTTTGCGGCGGCCGTGGCCTGGCCCGGTTGGTGCCGCCACGGTCGGGATGAAGCATCCGCGCTGCAAGCTTTGCTGGCGTATGGTCCGCGTTATGCGCGCCTGCTGGAGGGCACAGCATTGGCCTTTGCCGCACCGGAGGATATTACGGATTTTGACATCATTGAGCGGGTACCAGGAACAATGACAACCGATTTTGGTGCGCCAGATCAGCAAATTGCTCGCGATGACGTGCCGTTTACTGCTGATGATTTAGCGCGAACAAAGCTATTGCTGGATGCTTATTGGGACGGCCTTGCTGCTGCGGTGGAAACGGCCGTTGGCCACAAACTGCGCAAAGGTCCCCGTGGTGGCGGGCGTGAAGTCGAAGGCATTGTGGACCACGTGATAGGGGCACAGGAAAGCTATCTCAGAACATTGGGCTGGAAATTCAAGCAGGAAAAAGGGGCTGACCAGGCGCAAAAAATGGCCCATTTACGCACCGAAATGATCGAAGGGCTAAAAGCGTCAGCGGCTGGGGAACTGCCGGAAACCGGACCGCGCGGCGGCAAGCGGTGGCCACCCCACTATTTTGTGCGTCGCTCAGCCTGGCATATCATTGACCACATTTGGGAAATTGAAGACCGATTGGAGAAACCAGATGAGCAACGCTAAAAAAGTAACCGTCTCCGGCCTGGCGCGGCTGCCAGCCTTTTGCCACGCTGTCATTGCCGGTGATTTTATCTACGTTTCGGGCACATTAGGCACAAAGCCTGGTTCGAGGGAGTTAGTTGAGGGGGGCACTGGCCCGCAAACCACACAAACGCTGCGCCATATCGAACGCATCTTGCAGGAATGTGATGCCTCGCTGGCGGACCTGGTGAAAGTCAACGTGTTTCTGGCCGACATGCAGACATTTGCCGCCATGAACGAAGCGTATCTGGCCTTGATGGGAGACGATCCGCCAGCGCGCATTACGGTGGGGCGGGCGGAACTGGCTTTGGGCGCTGCCGTGGAGATTGATGCCGTGGCCTACAAACCGCAGGCGTAGACTTTGCCCGGCTTATGCTAAAATTCAAGGCGTCTACTTTGTAAACCAACCAGCACAGGAGAACTTTGTGGCCCCCGAATATCCACCCGTTGTTGTCATTTTAGACAGTCGCTTTGCAGAGGAAACCCTGCTGGGCAATCTGAATTATGTGGAGAACCCAGACGGCCGTTTACTACGTGTGCGTTGGCATGTGCAGGGGCCGGTGGCCGACTTTGCCCCGATTGGGGACGGCGTGGCGTACGTCTATCGCAAAGACGAGAACAACATTTTGGAGATTGCCGCCAGCAGTGATGCCACCCCCACACCGCTGGGCGGTGCTCGTTACCAGTGGACCGAAGGGTTGCAGCACGACGCCTTGATGTTCATCCTCATTTTGCCGCCAGGGTATACGGCCGTTGCACCAAGCCCCAAACCGATGGGCACCAAAATTTTCAGCGAGCGCCTTGCTATTTACTGGATTGCCAACCGGGTGGAGGGGAATTTTCATGCCGGGTTTGAGTGGACGCTAAAACCAAGCACCGCCTCTATCGCAGCGGAACTGGTGACGTTGAACCAACGCTATTTGACGCTGTATCGAGAAGAAACGGCCGTTGAACACACCCGCGCCCAAATCCGGCAAATCCTAACCGAGCGCCTGGACGACACCGACATCCGCACGCTTTGTTTTGACGAAAATCTGGATTACGAAAATTTGGCGGGGCAAAACAAGCAAGAGAAAATCATTGCCCTGCTGCTCCATTTTCAACGCCGCGAACAGCTAGATTACTTTTTGCGCGCTGTCAAAAGCATGCGGCCTGACTTGCCTTTTTAGCAGAGCAATAAGGCAAATTCCATTCCAGATTCCAGAGACAGTTCGACCACACAAATTTCTAGGCGAAATAAGGAAGGAATCATGAGCACAAATGAAGCATCTGAACTGCGTCAGTTCGATTTTTGGCTGGGCGAATGGGATCTGACCTGGGGTGACGATGGCCGGGGAACGAATGTGATTACGGCCGTTCTTGACCAGCGCGTCATTCAGGAACAGTTTGACGGCACGCCAGCCACCCCGCTGCAAGGGCTGAGCGTGTCCACTTACAACACACAGTTGGGCAAATGGCAGCAAACCTGGGTGGATAATTCCGGCAGTTACCTTGATTTTGTGGGCGAATTTGCGGCTGGTAAAATGATTTTATCTCGTGAGGCCACGCTTGAGGGTAAGCCAATCTTGCAGCGCATGGTCTGGTATAACATCGCCGAACAGTCGCTGGACTGGAATTGGGAGCGTTCCACAGATGGCGGCGAAACGTGGCAAATTATGTGGCATATTCATTACCAGCGGAAGCTGTAAAGGTAGTCTCGCCAGGGCTATTTAGCCCAAAAAACCAATGTATGTCTGAATTCCCAGAGGGCACCCTGACGGTGCTGCACACGGAAATAGAATCCAGCACGCTACTGACCTTGCGGTTGGGAGAGCGCTATCGTGAGGCGCTGGCGACGCAGCGCGATTTGATTCGCGCTGCATTTGCTGCGCACGGCGGGCATGAAGTGGACACCCAGGGAGATTCGTTTTTTGCCGTGTTTACCCGCGCCACGGAGGCGGTGGCTGCCGCCGTCGCCATCCAACACGCCCTGGCTGCGGCGGTATGGCCGGAGGGTGGCACGATTCGGGTGCGGATTGGGCTGCACACCGGCGAACCGATACGCACGGCAGAAGGGTACACCGGCATTGACGTGATTCGTGGAACGCGCGTGTGTGATGCGGGGCATGGTGGTCAAATTTTGCTGTCTGGGACCACGGCCGTTTTGCTGGCCTATGCCTTGCCAGATGAATTAAGCTTGCGTGACATGGGTGCGTACCGCCTAAAGGGATTGCCCCAACCTGAAAAAATCTTTCAACTCATTGTGCCCGACTTGCCAGCCGACTTTCCGCCGCTGAGATCGCTGGACACGCCCCGGCGTGAACAAGTTGCCGAAGTTCCAGGCCGCCTGTTGGCCACGATTCTCTTTGTGGATATGGACAACTCGGCGGAACTCATTGTGGAGTTGGGCGACCGCCGCTGGCTGGCGCTGCGCACGCAGTTCACAGCGCTCATTCGCCAGGTGCTGGCTCGGTATGGTGGCCAGGAGATGGAGATGGTGGGGGATCAGATGTTGGCGGTGTTCGACAGTACGGCCGTAGCCATCCGCTGCGGCGCTGCCATTGGTGAAGCCGTGCAGGAACTGGGGCTGACAACCCGGGTGAGCATCCACGCAGGCGAAGTGGATTACGAGGATATCAGTGGCATTGCCGTGCTAACTTGCGTGCGTATGGCGTCGGTGGGACAGCCCGGCGAATTGCTGGTGTCGCAAACGGTTAAGGAACTGGTGGCGGGTTCCAGCATTCGTTTTGAGGCTCGGGGCACGCATCGTTTTAAGGGGCTGCCAGGGGAATGGGCGTTGTTTACGCCAGTTCTAGCGTGATGGGTAAACGTAGGCGGCCAATTTATCTTTTTGTTTGATAGAAGAAGGGGAGACACCTGATGAAAAAGTGGCTGGGCATTGTTGCCTTGGGAATCGTGGTTTTGCTTATTGTCATCGTTGAGCTGGGTTTGTGGCAAAGCAGCGGCAATATCGTTGATTTTGTGAACGGGCAGCGCGTCTTGCCGCCTACCGAACTGCAAGCCGACATTCCACTGACGGGCAATCCCGAGGCAGCGCCGCTGGCCGCCACCCTCACCGTCGATCTGGCTGCGCCCATCGCCAGCCTGCCAGACCAATACCTCTCCTTCGCCATCGACACGTCCCAAGTGGTGGGCGGCAAATGGTGGAATCCCGAAGCGGCAAGTACCGAAATGGGGTCCGGCAGCACCAACGCCCCGGTGCTTGATTTTAGCCAGCCCCAGCTAAACGTGCTGACCCGCGCTCTGGCACCTGCCTATTTACGCATTGGTGGTTCCGAGGCGGACAAGACGTTCTACGATATGAGCAGCAACGCGCCCGTGGCGGAAACAATCCCCACAGGCTACGAATCGATGATGACGCGGCCGCAGTGGGACGCGGTGAATGCCTTTGCCCAGCGTAACGGACTGGATCTGGTATTTACGCTCAATGCTGGCCCCTCGTCACGGGATGAAAACGGCCGTTGGCAATCCCAAAACGCCGAATCTCTGCTGGCGTACACCGCTGAGCAAGGGTACGAGGTGGCCTTGTGGGAGCTGGGCAATGAGCTGAACATCTTCTGGTTTGTGCATGGGCTGGACCAGCAGATACCGGTTGCGCAGTATCATGAAGATTTGCAGACGGCGCGGGCGCTGGTGGCTGACTATTTCCCGGCGTCCCAATTTGCCGGGCAGGGTGGTGCTTTTTGGCCGCTGTTTGGCGAACCACTCAACTTCTTCTTTGGCTTTACGGAAGATTATCTGGCACAGGCGGGTGACCTGACTGACATTGTGTCCTGGCATTATTACCCGCAGCAGGGGCGGCGCGGCCCGATTGCTTCGCGGCGCGCCAACCCATCTCGCTTGCTCGACCCGGAAAATCTGGATGAAGCGGCGCATTGGGCGGCAGAGCTAACGGCGTGGCGTGACGAGTATGCGCCCGGCAAACCGATCTGGCTGGGGGAGACGGGCAATGCGCAGTTTGGCGGCGAGCCGGGGCTGTCCGATGTGTATTTGGGTGGCTTGTGGTGGCTAGACCAGCTGGGTTTGCTGGCCACGGTGGATCATGACGTGGTGGTGCGGCAGACGCTCATCGGCAGCGATTATGGCATGATCGATAGCGAAACGTTCTCCCCGCGCCCCGATTATTGGAATTCGCTGCTGTGGAAGCAGCTTATGGGCAACGAGGTGTACGCCGTGGCCGTCAGCGGCGACCAATCGGACAAGCTGCGCGCCTATGCGCAGGCAAATGCGGATGGGGGCGTGACGCTGCTTTTGATTAACCTGAATCACGACCAGAACGTCGCTGTTTCCCTACCCCAATTTGCCAACCAACCATACGAACTTTACAGTCTGACCACGGCGGACATTTTCAGCCAGGAGTTGCGCCTGAATGGGGAGCCGCTTGTTTTGTTGCCGGATGGCACGCTGCCGAGTTTGGTGGGAACGGCCGTTCCTGCCACCGCCAGCCCTGAAATCCAGCTCAATCCCCTAGCCTACAGCTTTATTCTGTTTCCCGGTGATTAGTAGCGAACATTATTCGTTCGCCGCTAAAGCAGCCAGCCCTGCCTGGATGACTTCTACGATGCGGTCCACATCGTAGACGCAGCCGCGCCAGGTGCCGCCGCTGGCTTGCTGCAAAGCGGCCCAAAGGCGCGTGTCGTCTGGTAATTCGGGATGCGGCCGTAACTGCGGGTGCGTCTGGCGTGCATTGAGCAGCGTTTCAACGTCGGCGGGTGATAATTCTCCTTCGCTGGTGCCAATCAAGTTGATTTCCCCTTTCAAGGCCAGTCGGTCGATCTCAATCTCAATCAAGTCGCCATCGCGCAGTTTGCCGATTGGTCCGCCGACTAACGCTTCTGGCCCGATGTGGCCGATGCACGCGCCGGTAGAAACGCCCGAAAAGCGGGCATCGGTGAGCACGGGCACTGTTTTGCCCCAGGGCAAATGTTTAAGCGCGGCCGTGACCTGATATGTTTCTTCCATGCCGGTGCCTGATGGCCCGCCACCGATCATCACCAGCACGTCGCCCGGCTTGATTGGCTTCTCATGCAGACCTTTAATGGCTTGAACGGCCGTTTTCTCTGACGTAAACACCCGCGCTGGTCCCCGATGCCGGTACACCTGGTCGGCATCCACCACGGCCGGGTCGATGGAGGTGGCTTTGAGGACGGATCCTTGCGGGGCGATGTTGCCCACCGGAAAGACCACCGTGCTGGTGAGGCCGTTTTGGCGGGCCGTGTCCACATCCATAATGACCTGATCCGGATCGACCTGGCCGGATTGGGCGAGATGCGCCCGAGCGGCCTGACGGCGTTCGCTGCTTTGCCACCAATCCAGCACGGTGGACAGCTTTTCCCCTGTGGCGGTGAGCACGTCCAGATTGAGCAGCCCCATCTGGCGCAGGTGCAGCATCACTTCGGGCACGCCACCGGCCATAAAAACCTGAACCGTGGGATGATTTTTTGGCCCGTTGGGCAGGGCATCGACCAGCCGAGGAGTTAGCTTGTTGATGCGGTTCCAATCGGCAATGGTGGGCTGGGGCAGCCCGGCGGCGTGGGCGATGGCCGGAATGTGCAGCAGCAGGTTGGTGGAGCCGCCAAAAGCGGCGTGAACCAGCATCGCATTCTCAACTGCGGTTGAGGTCAGAATATTGGCCAGCACAATGTTGTGCGCTTTGAGCCGCAGCAGGGCTAAGGCCGACCGGCGAGCCATGTCGAGCCAGATCGGTTCGCCGGAGGGGCTGAGGGCGCTGTGCGGCAGGGCCAGCCCAAACGCCTCGGCCACGACCTGCGCGGTGGCTGCCGTGCCTAAAAATTGGCAGCCACCACCTGCCGAGCCACAGACGCGGCAGCCCATCGCGGCGGCATAGTCCAGGCTAATTAGATCGTGGGCGAAGCGGGTGCCGGTGGTTTGGATGGCGGCAGTGTCTTCTGCGCCGATGGCCGGCAGGGTGACGCCACCGGGTACCAGGATGCCGGGCAGTTGGCCCATGCCCGCCAGGGCCAGCATGGTGGCGGGCAAGCCTTTGTCGCAGGTGGCAATGCCCATGACGCCTTCGCGCAGGGGCAAGGAGCGGATGAGGCGGCGCATGACGATGGCGGCGTCGTTGCGGTAGGGCAGGCTGTCGAACATGCCGGTGGTGCCCTGGGTACGGCCGTCGCACGGGTCACTACAGTAGGCGGAAAAAGGCAGTACGCCTTGATCGCGGAAGGTTTGGGCTGCTTCCTGCACCAGCAGGCCAATTTCCCAATGTCCAGTGTGGTAGCCCAGGGCCAGCGGCTCGCCGGAGCTGTGGCGCAGGCCACCCTGGGTGCTGATGATCAAATATTGTGGACGGCCCACGTCGTCGGGATGCCAGCCCATGCCCGCGTTTTGCGACAGGCCAAAAATGTGGCCGCTGGGTTCGTTTAGCAGCATTTCGGCGGTGAGGGGGAGCTGGCCGGCTGGCCCCTCACCGGCCAGGCGGTTGTTGGCCACGGGCTGGGCGGTTTCTAGAATTTGCGCAAGGGATGGAACCGGGTGGTTTTTCATGGTTGCCTCGGAACGGCCGTACTGGCCCATAGGTGTTGAAGATAGAAGTTGTTGATTATTGCTGCTGGCGGAATGTAGGGTGGCTTATTTGTTTTGTCAACAGATGTGTTGTCTCAGGTTTTCAGGGGCTAAATTAATGGAACGCCGATTCACGCGGATAACGCTGATCTTTTAAACTCTGCATCATCAGCGTTCTGTTTTGACAAAACCCCCAACGCCTGAAAAACGTATAGGTTGCCAATCGTTTTGTTGAGATCACCTTGAGAGAGGGACGCCTGATGCAGCTTGCCAGGTGATTTCATTTTCTACTATACTGTTTCCGAATTATGGAAAAATTCGCGTTGGGGGAGTTCGCAAGTGGCTAAGGCACCAAGCTCTCCGCGCCAGGATGAGAGATGAATACAACACCCTTAAGTGGTTCCCAAATAACAATTCATTATAACGATGGGTATCAAACCATTGTTGTTCCCCACAAAAAAGTGGGCGCTTTTCGCTATTTTGTGGGGGCTTTTTTCTTGCTTTGGCTGGGTGGCTGGTCGGTTGGTTGGGTGACGGCCGTTTCACAACTGCTAAACGCCATGGAGCCATTTTTGCTCGTTTGGTTGGCGGGTTGGTCGCTTGGCGGCGTGTTTGCTATCTACATACTTTATCGGCTGTTTAGAAAATCAGTGCCGGAACAGCTTCAACTGCGGCTGCCGAATCTGATATTCGACACGGGCGTGCCACCGTTGGACCTTAAGTTCGGCACGCGTTACTCCGTAGATTATTGGAAATCATTGTTACATCGCCGGAAGAAAATTGAGTTTACGCTTCTTGAGATGAAGAGTATGCGGCTGCGCGAAACGGACAGCGGCAATCGCCTGACGATTGATCGCGGGGCTGACTGTATTGATATTGCCGCCGGGGCAACTGAGGTAGAACGGGAATGGCTGTATGCCACCCTTAAAGATGTTTATTGGTAGAGGAACGGCCGTTTTCTCCACCCCACTTATACTAAAATTCAGAGATTTATAACCCCGTCGTGTCAAATATAGGTCAGCTATGAAGCGTTCTACGTCTACTTTTGTGATTGTTCTACTTGTTTTGGTGTCGCTGGGCTTATTTTTCTTTTCCCAACTGCGCTTTCCCTACACGCTGGTGATTCCCATAGCGGTTGTTTTCGTTTTTTATTCGGTCCGACGCGACATTCAAACGGTATTGCAGGGTAAAAGCCGTGCAAAACCACTAAGCCGTGAAGAAAATTTTCTCAAAAATTTCATCTTTTTTGTGGCATTCATATTCATCGTGACAGGGTATCAGTTTTATCCCTTATTTGGCCTGGCCTTGCTGATCTTTCTCTGGTTTTATTACGGCCGTCGTTAGTCTCTGGTGGGTATTAATGCCCTCAACCGTATGCTAAAATCAAAGTGTTCTAGGGTGTGTGTCCAAAGTTACGGCGAGACGCGGACCGCAACCGATGTGTTTGCTAACATTTGGTTGCAGCCCAATGAAAAATCTCTCTAACGGTAAGGGGACGTTTGCATGAATCCATTTCTAAATCTTGGCTTAGGGGGTTTTGCAGCACTACTGTTTATTGCCCTCTGCTGGCTTATTTATCTACGAAAAACAGCGGCGTTGGCTTTGATCATACAGCTAACGGGCATGTTAATTTGCACTGTCCTCTGGTTGGTTAATCAACAAATGCCCGATCTGGTTGTGCCTATTCTTTTGGGCAGCACAGGTTTAGCCGTGATCATAACCATTAGTCGGCATTATTCCCCCAAAACAACACCCAAGTAGGGGCCATGCAATCGGATATGGTCTGTGAAAAACAAAACACCGTTTCTCCGATTGCGTCGCCCCAGACCTGGGCAACCAACGGGCGACGCGCTGGGAGAGATGGTTGCTCGTGTGACGAGGGTGTCACCCCAGCGCATCGCCCCTACCGTGGGTGATTGGTATTTTGAGGGTTTGGGGGAACGGCCGTAAAAATTCCCATATTGTTTTTCACTGCCAACTATTGTATCATCTTTGTATATACATTTGGCGAGGTGAGGTATGCAAACGCAAATAAAAAAGTGGGGCAATAGCCTGGCTTTACGAATTCCTAAACTGCTGGCAGAACAGTTAGACATCAAAACCGACAGTGAGGTTGAGATTGCGGTTGAGGATGGCCAGATGGTGATTAAACCGTTGCCTGAACCAACCCTAACCCTCGAAGAACTGTTGGCCCAAATTACAGATGAAAATCTGCATGAGGAAGTGGAGACGGGAACGGCCGTTGGCGGTGAGGCCTGGTAATGGCCTACGTACCCAACCAGGGCGATTTGATCTGGCTGACGTTTAATCCGCAGGCCGGGCACGAACAGGCAGGGCGACGCCCGGCGCTGGTTTTGTCGCCAGCCAGCTACAACGGCAAGGTGGGGCTGGCTATTTTGTGCCCCATCACCAACCAGGAAAAAGGATACCCATTTGAAGTCAAGATTCCGGCTGGTTTAGGGGTAACTGGCGTGATTTTGGCGGACCAGGTTAAAAGCATGGATTGGCGCGTGCGGCAGGCAGAGTACATTGCCCAACTGCCCGCGCGGATTCAGCAGCAGGTTTTGGCAAAATTGACTGTTTTGTTGGAAGTACAGAGATAGTAGGGGCGATGCAATCGGGAAAGGTCTGTGAAAAGCGAACGGCCGTTGCTCCGATTGCGTCGCCCATTTCCCGGCCAACATGTAAATCACACCAGCGTAGAACAACCTATGCTATACTGATGCACACAGCGAGGTTAAACAAAATGCCTGAACTAAATCGAATCACCTTTAATCCAAATGTTATGGGAGGCAAACCCACCATTCGCGGTATGCGCGTGACGGTAGGGACATTGGTTGGTTTAGTGGCTTCTGGCTACACCAACGCGCAAATTTTAGAACTGTACCCCTACCTTGAGGCCGAAGACATTTCCGAAGCGCTGGCGTATGCTGCTTGGCGTGCCGAAGAAATTGATATTCCTTTTGCCAGCGCATGAAGTTTGTCATTGACATGAATTTGCCGCCCGTTTGGGTGGATGCTTTTCAAGAAAATGGCTGGGAGGCGGTTCACTGGTCATCAATTGGCGCGGCTAATGCTCCAGATGAAGAAATAATGGCTTGGGCCAAAAGAACCAAGCACATTGTTTTTACGCATGATCTTGATTTTGGCGCAATTCTGGCGGCCACCAAAGCACAGGCCCCCTCTGTAATTCAAGTCCGAACCCAAGATGTGACCCCACAAAAGCTAAAAGCGCTGCTTTTTGCTGCCATTCGGCAACACCAATCTATTTTGGAAGCTGGTGCACTCATTGTGCTGGATGAACGAAAGTCCAGAGCGCGTGTTTTACCGCTTTAACCGTTTATAGTACGCCGTTTACCCACCCAACTTATGCTAAAATCCAAGCGTTCCAAATGACAAAGTAGGCGGCGCGGCCAGAGGCCGAGGCCGCAGCCGGGTAAGATTTTGCACTGGCCGAAGACCTTGCAAGAGCAGGGGGCTAAATACTCTCGTGTTTCAAAACGATTAAATCCTGAGGATAAAAATGCAGATAGAATCAATCACTATACATAACTTTCGATCAATTGATGATGCAAAGATTAGTTTAGGGAGTTATTCGTTGCTCGTTGGTGCTAATAACACAGGCAAAAGCAATTTAGTCGATGCATTGCGAGTTTTTTATGAAAAAGATGGCTACAAGTTTATTGCACAACGTGATAGACCATTGATGCAAACAAAAGATACGGAAGTTTGGATAGACATAGTTTATAAATTGACAGACGATGAAGCCAACTCACTGAAACAAGACTATCTTCAACCTGAGAACCGCTTGAGGGTTCGTAAAATCCTTTATTCTGAAAATGGTAGAAAACCAGGAATTTATGCTTTCGAAGGTGAGGTGCTTTCGGATTCCCTTTTTTATGGAGCACGAGGTGTACAACAAGGAAAATTAGGCACAATTATCTATATTCCAGCGGTGAGCAAACTTGAGGAGAATACAAAATTAACAGGCCCATCTCCTCTTCGCGACCTTGTAACCAAAATTACAACCGAAGTTTTAGAGGACAGTGCCTCTTTTACAGCATTTACAGAGCGATTTAGTGAATTTGCGCGAGATATAAAGAACGAGAAAACGGCAGATGATAGGTCTTTATCAGCATTAGAGACAGCTATTTCAAATTCAATTACTGGATGGGATATGTCTTTTGAGTTTGACTTATCAGCTCCAGATGAATCAACCATCATTAAGAACCTAGTAAATTTCAAAGTAGTTGACAATCGTCTAAATGAACGTATATCAGCAGATCAACAAGGACATGGTTTTCAACGTCACTTAATTTATACGTTGATCCGCTTGGCCGTCCAGTTTCAAGGTGCAAATCGCGCACCGATGAAAAAAGATTTTACTCCGGATATGACGCTTCTGCTCTTTGAGGAACCTGAGGCTTTTTTGCATCCAACCCAACAAGATAGCTTGAGCAGAGATCTTCGAAAGTTTGGAGAACAACAAGAAAACCAAGTTTTTATTTCTTCCCATTCAGCGCGTTTTGTGTCTCAAAACACACACGATTTACCGTCCATAATCAGACTGTCTCGTCCTACAAATTGTACAGTCTGTGGGCAGATAGCTAGATCTGACTTCGATGAAATTCTTACTGATAATCGAAAAATCAATCAAATTTTGTCTGGGACAAAATATGCAGCTGTGGCTGATGATTATTTGGATGAAATGGAAAGTATAAAATATTTTCTCTGGTTAAATCCTGAACGGTGTGGAATGTTCTTTGCTGCACAAGTATTAATTGTTGAAGGGCCAACTGAAAGAGTTTTCCTTAATCACTTGTTTGATACAAATAAAATAATCATGCCACACGGTGGTGTTTTTGTACTTGACAGTATGGGGAAATTTAACATGCATCGCTTCATGAATATTTGTAAGCACCTGAAAATTCCCCATTCAGTTTTACTCGATGGTGATAATGGTAAAGACCCACATCCCGCAGTTTTTCAATTAATTACGGATAGCCGTAATGAATACACTCGGAAAATTGATCTTTTCCATGATGATATTGAAGATTTTCTGGGAATAGATAAGGTGCAGTCAAAGCGAAAACATAGAAAGCCACAGCATGTCATGCTTCGTTATCAACAGGCAAGGGTAGCAGAGGCAAAACTAAATGCGTTAATTGATAAAGTTAAAAATCTAATCACGTAAATCTGCAACTAACGTTTTAACCAATTGGATCATGATGTAATCACCACGGCCGATATTCTAGCGACTGGTGGCGGAAGTAGGTGGTGTACAGTTCGGCGTAATGGCCGTTTTGGGCCAGTAGCGCGTCGTGGTTGCCTTCCTCAATGATCTGCCCGTCGCGCAGGACGATGATCCGGTCGGCGGCGCGCACCGTGGAGAGGCGGTGGGCGATGATGATGCTGGTCCGGTTTTGCAGGACGGTCGCCAGGGCGTCCTGCACCTGCGCTTCCGTTAGCGGGTCGATGCTGGCGGTGGCTTCGTCCAGCAGCAGGATGGCCGGGTTTTGCAGCAGCACGCGGGCCAGGGCCACCAGCTGCCGCTGCCCCAACGAGAGCCGCGCCCCCCGTTCGCCCACGTCCGTTTGTAAGCCATCGGGCAAATCTGCCAGCCAACTGCCGTCGCCCAGCTGCCGTGCGGCCGTTTCCACCTCCCCATCAGTTGCTTCAGGACGGCCGTATCGTACATTCTCCGCCACCGTCCCCGAAAACAAAAACGGCGCTTGTGGCACCAGTCCCAGTTGGCGGCGATATTGGCTTAAATCGAGGGTGCGGATGGAACGGCCGTCTACCAACACATCCCCGCCCTGGTACTCGTAAAAGCGCATCAGCACCTTCACCAGGCTCGATTTGCCCGCGCCGGTGTGCCCCACAATCGCCAGCGTTTGCCCTGCCGGAATGGTCAGCGAGAAATCTTGCAAGACGGTGCTGCGCCCGGTGCTGTAGTTAAACGTCACCTGGTCGAACACAATCTCACCGTGCAGATGGCCGACTGGCTCAACGGCCGTTTGCACCACCAGCGGCTCATCGTCAATCAGGGCAAAGACGCGCTCGCTGGCGGCCAAGCCCTGCTGGAACTGGCTCCAAAACGAGGCCAGACTGGTAATCGGGTAGAAGAAAATCGTCAGCCCCTGCACAAACAAATACCACTCGCCCACAGAAATGTCCCGCTGGATGGCCATCAGCCCACCGACGTAAATAATCACCGAGACGGCGATGCCGGAAACCGTGTTGAGCAGCGGGAAGATGCTGCCAAAGACGGCCACGCGGGTCAGCTGCACCCGGTAGGCCAGCTCGTTCACGTCCTGAAAATCGTCATAGATGGCCGCTTCTTGCCGGAAGTTTTTGGCCACGCCAATGCCGCTGATCGTCTCCTGGATGGTGGCGTTGACCGTGGCCAGCGCCCGCTGCGCCTGCTGCATCGCGTTCCGCGCCAGCCGCCGGAAGACGAGGGCAATCGTCACCACAATTGGCCCCACGGCAAAGGTAATCAGCGCCAGCCGCACGTTTTGCGTCAGCAGCACAACGCCGATGACCAGCACCAGCACAATCTGGCTCAGCAAATCAATCGTCAGGGTCACCACGGTGGAAAAATCTTGCGTGTCGGATGTGACACGGCTGACAATGCGGCCCGAGGCGAACTGGTCGAAAAAGGATAAATCGCGGCGCATGACGGCGCGGAAGGCGTCTTCGCGCAGGGCCAGCACCACCTCGCCCACGGCCCGCGCCGAAAACCAGAGGCTGACAAAGTTGAAGCCCCAGCTTAGCGCCCCCATCACGGTGACCACGGCGGCCAGCGTCAACAAAAGCTGCAATTGCGGATTGGCCTCCAGCGAATCAATCCCCCGCGAGATGATGATCGGCGTTGCCGTGGCCAAAATGGAGATGAGCGACACCATCGCCGCCACCAGCAGCACCTTGCCGATATGCGGTTGAAAATAGCGCACAATGCGCCGCACCAGTTCGCCGTCGCTGTAATTTCGGTCGTATTCTTCTGGGTTTAGTCCGCCGGTGATGCCCATGTTTGCCTCAATTATGGGACACGGATTTACACGGATAAACACAGATTTTTCTTTTATCCGTGTAAATCCGTGTTAATCCGTGTCCAATTTATCGTACAAAGATCTGCCTATAAACCGCACTCTCCGCCATCAGTTCCTCATGGGTGCCTTGGGCGATGAGACGGCCGTTTTTCATCAACAATATCAAATCTGCACTGCGAATTTGCGACAGGCGGTGGGTGATGAGCAGGGTGGTCCGCCCGGCTAAAATGCTGTGCATGGCCCGCTGAATCTGGTCCTCGGTGTTGCTGTCGATGGCGCTGGTAGAATCGTCCAGCACCAAAATACGCGGGTCGCTGAGGAAGGCGCGGGCGATGGCCAGCCGCTGCCGCTGCCCGCCAGAAAGCATCACGCCGCGCTCACCAATCATCGTCTGGTAGCCATTGGGGAAGCTCATGATGAACTCATGGGCCTGCGCCTGCCTGGCCGCGGCTTCAATTTCCGCTTGGGGCACATCGGCCCGTGCGCCAAAAGCAATGTTCTCCGCAATCGTCCGCGAAAAGAGGAAGATGTCTTGCTCGATGGTGCCGATTTGCCCGCGCAGGCTGTCCAGGCTCCAGTCACGCACGTCAATTTGGTCGATGAGGATACGGCCGTTTGTCACATCAAACGTCCGGTTCAGCAGCTTCGTCAGCGTGCTCTTGCCCGCGCCCGTCTGCCCCACAATCGCCACCGTCTGCCCCGGCCTGGCCGTAAACGAAATATTCTGCAACACCAAAGAAGTTGACGCCGCATCGCCATCACCTGCCACCTGCAACTTGCCACCTGCCACCCCCCCATACCCAAAACTCACATCCTCAAAAACCACCTCACCGTGCATCTGCTGCGCCACGCCTGCTTCATTTTGATCCAGCTCCGTTTCCGTCAGGATCATCTCCAAGATGCGGCGGGCGCTGGCAAAACTTTGCTGGAAGGTGGCAATGTTGCGCAGCAAAAAGCGGATCGGCATCCGCAGCGTGCCCAGCAAGCCCATGAAGGCAATCACCTGCCCGACCGAAATGACACCCTGCATAAACAGGTAAAGCGCGTGGCCAAAGCCCAGCCCAATCGTCAGTCCGTAGAGCAGCAGTGGCAGGTAGCGGGCCGTCACCTCGCCCTCGCGCACGAAGGCATCGCGGTACGCCCCGGCATTGTGGCTAAAGCGAGCATTTTCGGC
The DNA here is from genome assembly GCA_020634565.1 of Ardenticatenaceae bacterium. GTDB lineage: Bacteria > Chloroflexota > Anaerolineae > Promineifilales > Promineifilaceae > Leptofilum. Next base: position 646,184 of record JACKBN010000001.1, on the reverse strand, counting down.
CGGTTCCTGAGCAAACCCTTTCACCACCTCAATGCCCGAAATCGTCTCCGCCAGTCCAGCGTTCATCTCGGCAAACGTGCCGCGCAGCTGGGTGGCGACGGGGGCCAGGTTGTCGTTGTAGCGGCGCAGAGCAAAGTAGGTGCTGATGAGGAACACAATCGGCACAATGAGCAGCCGGTAATCAAGCGTCGTAATCGTCACCAGCGGCACCAGCAGGGTGAGGATTGATTCCGTCGTTGTGCCCAGCGCCGGACTGACAAACAGGTTGAGCTGCTGCACGTCATTCGTGGCGCGGGCCATCAAATCGCCCACGCGCTGCTGGCCGTGGAAGGTCTGGCTTTTGCTGAGCAGGCTCAGGTATAGCTCGTCGCGGGTATTGCGCTCCACGCGCTGCGCCAGCACCCGAATCGCCAGGCTGTTCACAATGTCGAACAGCCCATAGCCCACGTAAGCGGCCACGACGTACAGCGCTGCTACGGTCAGCCCGGCGCGTCCCTCGTTTTGGATCACGCTGTCAAACGCCCAGCCCACGGTGATCGCTTCCATGCTTTGCGCCGAAGCCATGCCGATGGTGGTGAGCAAAAAGGTGAACAGCAGCCCCTTGTAGCGCAAAATGTGGGATTGCAGCCAGCGCAGGGTAGAGCGGTGATCGTAGGTATGTGCATCTGCCACGGTAAATTCAGATCGGGTCATCAAATCAGTTCCTCTTTTCCGCAGGGGATCGTATCAGGTTTTAGATTTTTGACCTTATTTAACGGGTTTCCAACAAAAATCCGGCTTGACAAATAGAACAAATGGGCTTATTATACCAACTAGTTAATTAACTGATTGGTATAATAAAGGGTGATGAAATGACAAGGAGCGCTGATGAGATATTAGATCAAACCTTTGCCGCTCTGGCAAGCACAACACGGCGGGCAATTTTAGATCGTCTGTCAGAAGGTGGGGCCACTGTTAATGAACTGGCAGAACCATTTAATATGACGCTGCCAGCTATTTCCAAACATATCAAAGTATTGGAACGTGCCGGACTTATCCAACGCGGTCAAAAAGCACAGTATCGACCCTGCACCATTGATGCGACACCTCTGAAAGCGGTTTTTACCTGGACAGAGCAATATCGAACTATTTGGGAAGCACGATTTGACCAGATGGATGAGTATCTCAAACAAATCCAGCAAAAGGAGCAAAATAGTGAGTGAGCAAGCAACATTTAAGGATGCGGTCGTCATTGAGAGAATTTTTGAAGCGTCGGTTGAACTGGTTTGGCAAATGTGGGCCGATCCGAACCATTTTAAACATTGGTATGGGCCACATGGGTTCACCGTGCCAGTGGCAAATATGGATGTGCAGGTGGGTGGCCAGCGGCTAATTTGCATGGAAATGCAGACTCCGAATGGCAGCCAGAAAATGTGGACAGTTGGCGAGTTTGTGGAAATTGTGCCTAATGTCCGTCTGGTTTACACAGAAAGCATATCAGATGAGAATGGTAATGTTCTATCTCCGACGGCGCAAGGAATGCCGGAAGGAACGCCAGCAACAACCCGGGTGACGGTTGTACTGGAGGATTTAGACGGCCGTACGAAAATGACGATGACTCATGCAGGTGTTCCCGCTGATTCTGGTGGGGCTGGTGGCTGGCGCCAGGCGTTTGAGAAGCTGGCTGTGTATCTTGAATCCAATCTTGGTTAAACGTAAAAGCAAATAGACAATTTTGCATCAAGGCAATCATGAGGCTGTTTCATGATTGCCTTTTTTGTTTGCCGTATGAACATCTGTACAATCAGTTCAGCATGAGCATTCAAGGTCTCAAAGTCCGAACTGACATTTTGCAAGACGGCCGTATCCATCACCATACCCTTCTCGATGGGGAACGGCCGTTACCCACCCACCAAGTCCTGCAAAACTGGCAAACCGATGAAACCTTCCGCACTTTCTTCATTAACTTGCTGGCGGATGCGCCGTTTGATGCCTACTTTTGGGAAACCCCGCCGCTGACGACAGACAGGTTGGAACGGCCGTTTGAATTCGTCCTCGTCGATGCACCCCAACTGTCAAATGCCCCCGCCGAACGCCGCGCTTTTGCCAGCTACTTCAACGATGCTCCTGTGGTGGACTTTCCCAATTTAGGCGGCGATGCCCATTTGGTGGTGCCTTGCCCGCAAAGTGCGCAAGATGCGTTCGCGCATTTGGCCACGTTTAGCCGGACTGCGCCGCTGGTGTAGCAGCACGCGTTTTGGCAGCGGGTGGGATTTACAGTGAGTGAGCAGGTGGGGGAACGGCCGTTGTGGCTGAGCACGTCTGGCCTGGGCGTGTACTGGCTGCACGTGCGGCTGGATTCGCGACCCAAATACTACACTTACTCACCTTATCGGGAGTGGCCATAACAGCCAATCTGCTGGCTACCAAACTGTATCGTCCGGCACTACCGCCAACCTGGGTGAAACGGCCGTTGCTCACCCAGCGGCTGCAAGAAGGGCTTACCCTCAAGCGGCAGCTCACCCGCGTGTCGGCTCCGGCTGGCGGCACCTGGATGATAAGGGAAGGGTAGGCTTGTTAATTAATGTGGTGATTGGAACGGCCGTTTTCATCCTGCATGGGCTACAAAATTAAGAACGGTAAGGGAAAACATTTGGCACTCCTGGTGATAAAAATCACTTGGTTCTTTGTTGGCTTCTTGGCATACTAATTTCATTGCCTAAATCAATATTTTCCCAAGGAGAAAACATGAACAAGCAAGAATTAATCGACAAGTTGAATGAAGACCTGGCTGGCGAATTTGGGGCCATCATTCAGTACATCACCTATGCGGCCAAAGCCACCGGTCCGTTTCGGCCACAACTGGCCCAATTTTTCCTCACCGAAGTGGCCGATGAGCAGATTCACGCCCAATTTTTAGCCAACAAAATTGTGGCCTTGGGTGGTGAGCCCACCACCACGCCGCGCCCGGTGCCCGCAGCTAAATCCAATCGCGAGATGCTGGAAGCGGTGCTGGCAGCTGAAAAGCAGGCGGGTAAAGATTACACGGAGCGTGCCCAACAGGCCGAAGAATATGGCGACAAAGGGCTGGTCGTGTCTCTGGAAGACATGGTGCGCGACGAATCGGGGCATTCTGAAGAAACCGAGCGCATGCTGCGCGACTGGCCATTGTAGGAATATCCACAGATGACACAGATTTCGCAGATTAAGGTTTGTTAGTTTGTGATTCTGGTAGGAGTTAACCGCAGAGATGGGGAGGGCGCAGAGTGCATAAACTTTGCGTTCTTGGCACTCTCTGCGGTTTGTTTTTAGCTGCGACCGACGACAAGCTGTACGCCGTCGAGGACGCTTTCCAGAATGAAGAGGGGCACGGTGCCCACGTACTCCTTCAAAAAGCGGCGATCCAGGGTGATAACCTGGGCCACGTTGGCCACGCAGGCTTTAGGCAGGCCAGAATCTGATTGGGCAATGAGGACGTTGCCGGGGGCAGGGGCTAATTTCCAATCTGGGCTGAGGGTGACGCACACGGCCGTTTCCAGGCTACTCCGGTTAAATGCATCACTCTGCACAATGAGTACAGGTTGTGGTTCCGGCATTTCCGGGGGCTGCACCCACCAGATTTGACCTTGTTTTAAATCAACTTCTGCTACCATGATTTCTTACTACTGTAGAGAGTAAGCTGCTGAACGACGCGCCAATGCCCGGGCAGCCGAGAGGGGCGGTATTGATACACCGCATCCAGTTGCTGGGCAACCGTTTCGCTGTCGGTACGCAGCAGCTTGCGGGTAATGGCCTGTTTGGTTTGGCGCGATTGATGCCCGTGTCGTTGGGCAGCTGATTCTGCTTGTTGTAAAAGCGTGTCGAGTAAAGCGGCGTTGTTTTCCATACTTCTTTGGCGATACTGTTTCAGAATACGGCCGTTTCCAATAATGTAATGCAGAGGCCGTCTGCATGAAGTGTAATCAGCTTTCGTGCATCCCGACATAGTACCAATGGGCTAGGAAGCCGTTGCTCGTAATCGGTAAACCGTAATCCGTGATCGGTACCAACCACCGGTTACGGATTACCGATAACCGATTAATGATGACTGTCCCACCAGTTCGTAGACCAGGCTACCGCTTTGTGAATGCCATCCCGCAGCGAGGTTGTGGGCGTGTAATCCAGCAGGGCGCGCGCCTTGCCGATGTTGGCCACGTAGTGGGTCACTTCGCCCACGCGGGCAGGTTCAATGGTCATGTCTGGCTCAATGCCCAGCGCTTCGCCGATGAATTTAGCCATATTTACCAGGCTGTTGCCCTGCCCAAAGGCCAGGTTGATCGTGTGGTTATCAATCTCGCCGCTGACCAAGCGCTTCAGTCCCCGCGCCACGCCACTAACGCAGTCGTCGATGTAGGTGAAGTCCAGCACTTTCTTTTCGCCGTAGACGGTGATGGGTTCCCGGTTACCAATTTTGCGGATGAAGAGGGGGATGACGCGTTCCATGCGTTCGAGGTCGTTGTCGTAACGGCCGTATACATTGCTAAAGCGGAACACCAGATACCGCAGCCCATAACATTGCGCATAGCTATAAATCAATGCCTCGCCGGAAATTTTGCTGGCGGAGTAAGGACTTTCGGTAAAGGCAAAATCGGCGTAGCTTTCCTCGGTGATGTAGCGATGGATGTCGCCGTATACCTCGCGCGAGCTGCTAAAGATGAGCGGCAGGTTATTGTGACGGCAAAACTCCAGCACGTTGTAGGTCATGGTGATGTTTTCCAGAGCGCGATCCGGCTGCTCGACCAGTTCATGCACCTTGGCGTGGGCGGCAAAATGCACCACAGCATCCAGATTGGGCGGGTACTCTACGTGGCCGATGCCCTTGTTGAAGCTGCGCTGAGGCGTGCTTAAATCTTGCAGCAGCGTTTCGATTTCGGTGGTCCAGGAATTCGGCCGTTTATCAATGCCAAACACGTAATGCCCTTGAGATTGCAAATGAAGTCCTAAATTGGTGCCTATCTGGCCGCTGGAGCCAGTGATGAGTATGCGCATGGGTGCCTCTTTTGAAGTGAAAAGTTTGGTTTCGGCGAGTATACCTCAGAATAAAACAATTATTTTGTAGCCGCGCTTTCTTAGCGGGTTAAAGAACGCGGAAAGAATCCGCGGCTACGGGATGGCAAACAGGGCGGCATCCAGCTCTGTGTCTTGCCAGGCGTCGTGCCAGGTGAGGTTGGCGGCGAGCTGGCCGATGGCGTCTGACGATTTGGCGGAAGAGCCGTTGCCGCCGGTGGCCACGTAAATTTGCCCCGGCACCACCGCGTCGATGAGTGGCTTGCTGTGCGGCGTGTAGGTAATCAGGCACCGTTTGGTTTGCCACGACTGCGCCCGCAGCCCCGGAATGATGCCTTCCAGCGCGGCTTGCATGGCGGGCAGGATGGCGTCGCTGTCGCCGTGAATAAACCAGCGGCGGATGGCTTCCACATCGTGCGGCAAGGTTTGGTCTAGCCGCGTGTCGCAGCCCATTTTCAGGTAGAAACGGCCGTCTGGGTACAGAATCGGCGGCAGCAAATAAATCCCACGCAGGTCCGGCGACTCAATCTCGTAGATGACGGTGGGCATGTCACCCAACCGGGCCGCTTCTGTGGCATCCAGTTCAGCCAGGATGATTGTTTCGGTTTTGAGGCGCAGGGGTAACGGCCGTTCCAGCAGGCCAAAGCAGTTGCTAAAGCCACCCGCCGCGATGAGCAGCTTGCGCGTTTCGTACTGGTTGCCCTCTTTTGTTTGGACGGTGAGGTGGGGGGGGTAGTGGGTGACGGTAACGGCCGTTTCCCGCAAAATTGTGCCGCCCTGTGCCGCAAAAACGGCCAGCTGTGCTTTGATGAGTCCGCGCGGATTGATGTAGCCAGCGGGCGCGTGCTCCAAAATCCCGGCAAAGTCCGCTGGAAAGTGCAGCTTGGGCAGCCGCGTCGCCAGCTCGTCGGTGGATAGCTCATCGTAGGCCACGCCAAAGCGTTGCCCGATGTTTGCCGCATTTTGCCAGTATGCGTGGCTGCCGTCAGCGGGGCCTACGTACAGACCGCCAGTTGGCTCATAAAACTGGATGCCGCTCTGGGCTTCCAGCGCACGGTATTGGGCCAGCGAGCGAGCCGCCAGCGTGGCCCAGGTGATGTCTTTGCTCAGCCGCCGGGTGATGCGCCCCTGGTCGTAATGGCTGGCGAAGACGCCGTCGTGGGTTTGTGGATTTTGCGGTTCGTCGGGGCCGAGAACGGCCGTATTTGCCCCAAACGCCTGCAAATAGCGCGCCGCCGCCGACCCCATCAATCCTTTGCCAATGACCAATACATCGAACATGGTTTGCTCCTTTTTGCCACAGAGGGCACAGAGAGAAAAATCTGTGTCCCATACAGAAATTTAACGCAAAGGAGCCAAGAGACAAAAGAAACGAAGAAAGGCTTGTCTTTTTTCACTATTCCCACAAAATAGCCTGATGTCACCCCTTCACCATGTCACCTTGTCAAAAAAGGAGATTCCCATGCAGCCCACCTGGACACCCCCGAAAAATTGGCAGCAAATTACGGCAGTTGATGCGCACACGGGCGGCGAACCGCTGCGTATTTTTACTAGCGGCATCCCGGATATTCCTGGCGATACGATTTTGGCTAAACGGCGTTATGCGCAGGAAAATCTGGATTGGCTGCGCACGGCGACGATGTGGGAGCCGCGCGGCCATGCGGACATGTACGGCTGCATCTTCACCGAGCCAGTGACGCCGGACGGCGACCTGGGCGTGCTCTTTTTGCACAACGAAGGGTTCAGCACGATGTGCGGCCACGGCATTATCGCCCTGACAAAGGTGGCGTTGGACACGGGCATGATTGAGCGTCCGGGTGATGCGCCGGTGCTGAAGATTGACACGCCGGCGGGGCGCGTGGTGGCGACGGGGATGAGAGGGGAGAACGGCCGTATCACATCCGTCTCTTTCCAAAATGTACCTTCTTTTGTGCTGGCGCTGGACCAAACGGTTGACGTGCCCGGCCTGGGCCGCGTCTGCTATGATGTTTCCTACGGTGGCGGCTTTTATGCATTTGTGGAGGCCGAATCGGTAGGGCTGGGGCTGACGGCCGATGATTTTCGCCAGCTGATTGATTTGGGACGGCGCATTAAGCATGCGGTGATGGCCAGCCTGCCCATCGTGCATCCGTTTGAGCCGGATTTAGGCTTCTTGTACGGCACCATCTTCGTTGGCGCGGCGCATGACCCGGCGCACCACAGCCGCAACGTCTGCATTTTTGCCGATGGCGAGGTGGACCGCAGCCCAACCGGCACGGGGGTTAGCGCCCGTGCTGCGCTGCACTTTGCCAAAGGGGAGATTGGCCTGCATGAGCCGTTTGTGGTGGAGAGTATTTTGGGCAGCACCTTCACGGGTGAGGTGGTGGCCACGACTGAATTTGGGCCGTATGCGGCCGTCATCCCCCAAGTCACCGGTACGGCGCACATTTGCGGCATCAACCAACTGCTCATCGACCCGGAAGACCCGCTGGGGCATGGCTTTTTGCTGCGATAAAAAATTTCACGCAAAGAACGCAAAGAAAAGGAAGGCGCAAAGAGCTTTTTATTCTTTGCTCCTTTTAACTCTTTGCGCCTTTGCGTCAAAAATCTCAACTCATGAATTTACCGACACATTTTGTAAAAACAGTCACAAGCACTTTCACGGGTGGGGCGGAATGGCTAGAGAATTTGCCAAATTTGCTGGCTGAGTGTGAGCGGCGGTGGGGGTTGGCGATACGGCCGTCTAATTTCACCCTCTCCTACAACTATGTCGCTCCCGCTACGCTGGCGGACGGCACGGAAATTGTGCTCAAGGTGGGCGTGCCCAACCGCGAGCTGAATACCGAGATCTCGGCGCTGCGGCTGTACGATGGGCGCGGCTGCGTTCGCTTGCTGGATGCGGATGCGGACGCTGGTATCTTGCTGCTGGAGCGGCTGCATCCCGGCGAAATGCTTACCATCGTGCCAGATGACGATGAGGCGACGCGAATTGCCGCGTTGGCGATGCAAACCTTGTGGCGGCCGCTGCCCGCCGAACACAGCTTCCCTTCTGTGGCGAATTGGGCCGCAGGGCTGGCTAAACTGCGCGAGGCGTTTGGTGGGGGGACGGGGCCATTTGATGAGACGTTGGTGGAAACGGCCGTATCCCTCTTCACCGATCTGCTGGCCTCCAGTGGCGAACCGGTGCTGCTCCACGGTGATCTGCATCATTACAACATTTTGTCTGCGGGCGATGGCTGGCGGGTAATTGACCCTAAAGGCATTGCGGGCGAACCCGCCTACGAGGTGGGCGCACTGTTGCGCAATCCATTCACCCTTTTTGACGAGCCAGACCTCAAGCGTATCACGGCGCGGCGGCTGGACATCCTGGCCGAAACGTTGGAAATGGATCGCGGGCGGCTGCGGCAGTGGAGCCTGGCTCAGGCCGTCCTCTCCGCCTGGTGGAGCTACGAAGACGGTGGTGATCCGGCCAATTGGCAGACAATGCGTTTGGCCATGGTCTTAAATGAATTGACATAAACAGTTGATTGGGGATCGTTTGCCAATGTAGAAAACTGCGAAGACAGGAATGCAATTTGTCAGTTCCTGTCTTCGCAGCATAATCTGGCAATGAATGAGTAATTTCTACATACCAGACTTAATGAAGCGTCACCGTAACATCATGAGAAACGCAGGCGCATTTCCACGTTCTGCCAATGTAATTAACAACCGTTCCCTGTTTGGCCGCTTCTAAACTCCAGAATTCACACTCACCATTTGCTTCTTTCTCTTTTAGTTTAGGTAAATCATCTTCGTCTATTATGTAAACAAGATCGGCGCGCATGATATACTTTGCTTGAACAGTTTCAGTCGGAATAAAGGTTTCTCCATCATGCAAATACCCTTTATCGCAATGGTTGAAGATTAATGCACTGCCCATTTTGGGCTGAATGATATGGGTCACTTCGCCAGCGACATCAAAATTATTTTCGTGTGCGTTTTCTTCACAATCCATATAAAACCGCGTGCCACCACCTGCAAACCCATCATTTAAGTAGATGTTTACAGTAAAGATGCTCATCTCATAGGTTCCAAACTTTTTGCTGCCATCATAATGCGGTGAGAAATGTTGGCCTTCACTGTATTTGCAATAGCGCCAGTTATCTAAAAATCGGCTTACACGCCAACGTAGCCCATCGATGATCAGTGTTTTGGGAAGGTGCTCAGCTAGACGATCAAACATGATTGAGGACATTTCGTGATCTAATGTCCGGCAACGTGTGTTTGATCTCACCTTTTTGTCGAATCCATCAGCTGCTTTGTATCCTATTTCATTTGTGGCCTCAATTAAATTTTGGCATTCTTCGGGCGACAATAAATTCTCTACAAATATGACACCCTCTTCTTCCCCTTTTATGGGGTAGGAGACCTTTAAGGGCGCTGGTTTTTGAATGGCATTCGATTGTGACGACAAACAATGTGCTAATCCATCTTCAAAAATGGATAGGTGTGCTTTTGAAGCGTGATCATGCTCATGAATTGCGTTCATTGAAGACACTACTCCTTTGTTTATAAGTTTTTAGCAGGATATTGTTGGCACGAGGTAAACAGTAGCGATTAGTTGATTATAAGATGGTTTGGCAATAATGAAACAAGTCGTTTTGAATCCAGCGGGTAACATTTTGCGGAGAACCGTCATTATTAAATACCAGATTCCAGTCCATCTTATCGTCTAGTTCACATTCAGTATATCTTGTATCTTTTATGTGATCATAGCGCCACCCCCTTGCTGCTCGGACATTGTCCGATGCATTGATTCGTAGGGTAATTACATTTTTTTGCCCAAATCGTTGTTCAAAAACAAGTTGCTCTGTCTTTCGACGAAAATCGCTAATAAAGACAATATCAACGTTGCTAGACGTCATATTTTGAATTTTTTCAAAAACGAATTCTGAGAGGATGAGTGGATTGCTTTGTTGTAGGTTTTGTGCGAACTTGATTAGATTGTTGCGATGGGATTCTTTATATTCGCGGTCACGAAGCATTCTTTTTAAATCTGCCCCGAATTTCTCACAGTATAACTGTTTATTGATATCTGAGTGAGATATTTTAATGCAGTTATAGGATTCTTTCAGATAGGCAAGCGCTTGATCGCATACATAATCCTTGCCAGCATATCTTTTTCCAGAGACTAAAATGATTAGCACTTTTTGGATTTTATCGCTTATGAGCGGCTTTTTTTAGGGTGTTTAGCAGCTGCACGGCCGTTTCCTCCCACCCAAACCGCTTCACATTCTCAAACCCGCGCTGCACCAGTTCTTGCCGGTAGGCCTCATCCTTCACCAGCCGCTGCATCCCCTGGGTGATGGCTGTTGTGTCCAGCGGATCGACTAGTAGGGCGGCGTCCCCGGCGACTTCGGGCAGGGAACTGGTGGTGGCGGTGAGTACGGCCGTTCCGCACGCCTGCGCCTCCAGCACGGGAAAGCCAAAACCTTCGTATAACGATGGATAGAGAACGGCCGTTGCCCCCGAGAGCAGCGCCGCCTTGTCCGCCTCGTTCACAAATCCCGTTAGCACAATCTTTTCAGAGATTGGAGATTGGAGATTGGAGATTTCGGTGAGAATGGGTTGGGATAGCCAGCCGGTTTTGCCAGCGAGGACGAGTTGGTGGGGTAGGCTGCTGGCGGTGTAGGCCTGGATGAGGCGCACGAGGTTTTTGCGGGGTTGCAGAGTGCTGAGGTAGAGGAGGTAGGGCGGTGAGATATTGTGTTTGTGGAGAACGGCCGTTAGCACATCTTCATCCGTCACGGGCCGCAAAGCGGGGTCTACGCCAGGGTAAATCACATCAATTTTGGTGGCGGGGATGCCGTCTAGCTGGATAAGGTCCTGTTTGGTGGCTTCAGAATCAGCCACAATGCGGCGGGCGCGACGGCCGTTGTGCCGCGTACTCCAGCGCAGGTAAGCCAACTGCCGCCACGGATGTGCCTCTGGGAAATGGTGGTAGCCCAAATCATGCACCGTGGCCACCGACGGCCCAAAGTAGCTAAATGGAATCACGTGGGCAGGCGTAAAAAAAATGTCAGGCGGGCGTTGGTGCAGCTCGGCCGCCAACCGCAGATGTGTCCACAGGCGTGGAAAAGGCATGATGCGCTGTTCAATTTGCGGTGATTGGGGGAATAAATCAGCCGGAGGTGGCTGATTAAAGTAAAGACGCAGTTGGTGATTTTGGGCAATGGCCAGAGGAATCAGCGATTGCAGCAAAAAGGTGGCGTACGCCTCTGTGCCGGTGCGCTGGCCGGTAATCGTGCGGCTGGCGTCGATGCCAATAATCACGCTGCACCCAACAAGATTTTAAAGCAACGATGCAGAGACGTAGAGAGGAAACCAGCCTGCGGGATCTGCGAAATTTGCCGATAAATATTCATGACGGAAGGTGAAAATATGCGTTACTCACAACCAGGGCCAAGCGAGAGAAAATCCTCAGCGACCCAGCCTTCTTCCCCGGACAGGTTGTTGCGAACTTTGCGCCAGGTGAAGCCGTTGGCTTCCTGCGGCGGCTCATCTTGCAACAGCGTTACAAAGGTGGCTTCTGGCAAAATGCCCAGGTCTGCGCCGCCTGGCGAATCGCGCAGGGTTAGCCCGTTGCCCGAGGTGCCTTCCACGACGGCCCGGCACAAAATGGCGGTGGCCGTGGCGGTGGGAATGGCCGCATCCACGGTGGGGCTGGGTGAAGGAGTCGGCGGAAATACTTCCAGAGCGGCCGTTGGCGTCACCGTGATTTCGCCTTCTAGTACGGCTTCCGCTTCATCTTCAACCGCTTGAGATTGGAGTTCCTGAGCCGCCATGTAGCCGACGGCGCCAATGAAGAGCAGGGTGCTGCCCAGCAGGGTTAGCATGGCGCGGCGCAAAACGGCTTCGCGCTCCAAAGTATAAAAGCGGGCCCCGCCGCGCCGGATGCCCTGGTAGGTGGCAATCGCCAGCAGCAGTCCGGCAAAGCTTAGGACAATAGGAATTATCAGTGCACTCATAAAATTATTGTATCCCCAGCAGCGATTGGGCCGAAATGGGTCCTTCGCGCAGGATTTTTAGCTCGTGTCCGGTGCAGTCCAGAATGGTGGAGGCAGCACCGTGGGGCGACGGCCCGTCGTCTACAACGGCCGTTACCCAACCGGCCAGCTTGTTTAAGGCATCAACGGCCGTTTCGGCTGGCTCTTGTCCCGTTAAATTGGCGCTGGTCACAGCCATGGCCCCGCCCGCCGCGCGAATGATGGCGCGGCCCACGTCGTTGTTTGGAATGCGCACGGCCACACTGTCGTTGTCAGAAATTTCGGCAGGCAAATCGGGATGTTTGGGTAGCAAAATAGTGAGCGGCCCAGGCCAGTATTGGTTGATGAACGTTTGGGCTACGCGGGGCACGCTGCGCACCACGCGGGACAAATCGCTGCTGTCGGCCAGAAGGATGGGAATGGGTTTGCTGTACGGCCGTTGCTTGGCCGCATAAATAGCCCGCACCGCTTCTGGATTAAAGGCAGCGCAGGCCAACCCGTACAGCGTATCTGTCGGGATCACAATCAAGTTGCCGGCCCGTGCTTCAGCGGCGGCCTGGGTGATGGTCCCCGGTTGGCTGGCAGGCAGCAGTTGTGTGTGACTGGTCGGATGCGGCCGTGGCAAATTTTCCAAACTTTCCTCTTCCCAAAAGTTATCAGGTAATTTGTCAGTTACCCAGTTAATATCTTCACGATCCGGTCATGTCCGGCAAAATCGGGCAGAATGGTAATTTCTGCCTCTGGAAACCAGCGCTGCGCAGCTTGCTGGGCAATTTCGCCCTGCTGCCAGCCAATTTCCAAAAAAATAGCGCCGCCGGAGCGGAGCCGGGTGGTTGCTTGCTGCAACAACTGCCTGATCAAATCCAGGCCATCCGCGCCGCCATCCAGCGCCAGCGCTGGCTCGTGTAATTTTACCCCATCAGCCAGCCCCTGCCACTCACCACTGGTGACGTAGGGCAGGTTGGCCACGATCAAGTCTACCGGGGTGTTAATGCCTTGCAGTAAATCGCCCTGCTGAAAATGGATGCTACCCGGTGCCAGACGCGCCCCATTTTGCTGCGCGATGGCCAATGCTTCCGGGGAGATGTCAACGGCCGTTACCTGCACGTTTGGCAAAAAATGGGCCAGGGCAATGGCGATGCAGCCGCTGCCGGTACCAATGTCAACGGCCGTTTTGATTTCCCGCGCGTTAGCCCAGGCAACGGCCAATTCGACCAACTGCTCCGTCTCTGGGCGGGGAATCAGCACGCCTGGAGCCATATGAATGTCAAAGTCGAAAAATGGGGCATGGCCCACAATGTACGGCACGGGTTCAGACTGCTCGGCGCGGGCGATAAGTTGGCGATAGGCTGTTTCTTGTTCGGCCGTAAGCGGTTGGTCGTGGTGCACAATCAGGTAGCTGTGCGGCACGTCCAGCAGGTGTTCCAGCAGCAGCCGGGCATCCAGCCGAGGTGATGGCGATGTGGCGGTGAGTTGGGAACGGCCGTAAACCAGCGCTGCCTCAATATTCATAGCGGGGAAGCATAAAGGTTGGCTGGTAAATAGGCAAAAAAAGAGGCTGGAATTAGAGAATCTCTAATCTCCAGCCTCTTAAATTTCCCCAAAAACGACGGTAATCAGAAAAGTCTGTTACAAGCAGTTTTCAGGAAAATGAAGAATCGTGTGGTTACGCAGGTTGTGCTACCGGAATCAAGCCGCGCTTTTCCAGCTCGGTAATGATGTAAGCAGCGCTTTCTTCAACCGTTTGTTTGTCGGTACGTACGTGGATGTCTGGGGCGGCTGGTGCTTCAAACGGGTCAGAAATGCCGGTGAAATTTTTGATTTCGCCAGCCAGGGCTTTCTTGTACATCCCTTTTACATCCCGTTCGATCACGACGTCCAGCGGCGCATCTACAAATACTTCCAGGAAGTTTGTTGTGCTGGCTCGCACATCGTCGCGAATGGATTGGTAGGGAGAGATGAAGGAGCAGATGCAGCCTACGCCATTGCGAGAGAGCAGTTTGGCGACGAAGGTGATGCGCTCAATGTTCTTTTCGCGATCTTCTTTGGAGAAGCCCAAATCGCGGGTCAGGCTTTCACGCACAACATCACCATCCAGGCGTTCCAGGCGCAGTTCGCGCTCGGCCAGTTGGTCCAGTAATTCCAGAGCAATGGTGGTTTTGCCCGCGCCAGATAGGCCGGTCATCCACAGTACAAATCCTTGTTGTTCGGTCATGATTAAATCCTCTTTTGGTATTTCAGTAATTAGAAATCAGGTCATTCGCCTATATGCTTAATGACCTGATTTTTGGTTACCATTATTTTAGTTGTGGGGTCTAATGAACCCTTTGTCTAGCAAGAAGGCCACGACTTTGTGGGCGTTCTCTTCAGCGCTGCTGCTGGTAGTGTCGATGCGTAATTCAGGATGACGCGGCGCTTCGTATGGATCGTCGATGCCCGTGAACCCGGTCAGTTTACCACTGCGAGCCTGGGCATACATGCCCTTGGTGTCGCGGCTTTCACATATTTCGAGGGGGGTATCTACAAACACTTCAATGTAATGGTCGCTTTCCATCATGCTGCGCACGTCGTTGCGGGTGGCGCGGTAGGGGGAAACGGCCGCACAAACGACTAACCCACCATGCCGCACGATCTCGGCGGCTACGTAGCCCATACGGCGTACGTGGTCGTCACGATCTTCTTTGCTGTAGCCCAGCCCTTCGGAGAAATGGGTACGAACCACATCACCGTCGAGGAGGGTTATGTTACGGCCGTATTCCTGCAACAGGGTTGTCAAAACGTTCGCTGTGGTGGATTTGCCTGCATTGTGCAAACCGGTCAGCCAGACGCATACACCCTGGCGATGACGTGGGGGGTACGTTTCTGACAAAATCTCGGCGACATGCGGGCGGGTAAACCATTGCGGCAGCAGCTTGCCTTTGTGCAAGTACTCCTCACGCACCTGTGTACCGGAGATGTTAGCTGTTTTCATACCATCCGTGATTTTGGTGATTTCTTCATACCGTTCTTCTTCTGGCAGATAAACCAACATGCGGAACGGCACTACGGTGACGCCAATCTCTTCGCTGAAGCTTTCTACTAAATCCTGGGCATCGTACGGGCCGTAGAATGGTTTGCCTTCAGAATCGTTGCCCGGACCAGCATGATCGCGCCCCACGATGAGGTGGTTGGCACCATAGTTGCGGCGGATGATGGCATGCCACAGCGCCTCGCGCGGGCCACCCATGCGCATTGCCAACGGCAGCAGCGAAAGCAAAATACGATCAGAATCGTAGTAGTTGTTGGATAATGCTTTGTAGGTGCGGACGCGAGTAAAGTAATCTACATCGCCGGGTTTGGTCATCCCGACAACAGGGTGCAGCAGCAAAACGCCATCTTTTTCTTCAATGGCGCGTTTGGTAAGCTCTTCATGGACGCGGTGCATGGGGTTACGGGTTTGGAAGGCAACCACGTTCTGATGACCAAATTGTTCTAATTTGGCTCGCGTCTCTGCTGGTGTCATGCGGATATCTTTGAAATCATAATGTGTGGGCAGATGAAGTACCTGCATTGGGCCAGAAATGTTGCGCTTGCCCCAGCGGTGCATCTCGGCCACGATGGGATGCCGCAAATCTGTAGAGCCGAATGCTTTTACGGCCGTTTCTTCCAAATCCCACTCATAAACCTCTTCAACCCGCATGATGGCCAACAGCTCATTTTGCGGATCACGCAGCGCCACATCTTGACCAACTGTTACTTCCACATCGTCATCGATGGGCAGCGGGATGGGCATTGGGAAAACATAGCCGTTGGTTAAACGCATGTTATCCAGCACGCTTTGGTAATCGGCCTGACCCATAAAACGATCTAGCGGTGAAAATGCGCCAACGGCCAGCAGTTCAAAATCGCAAACGGAGCGGTCAGAAAGGCGAATAGAGGGAAGTTGACCCGCATATGTTGTTTTCTCTTCCAACATTTCTGCTGGAACCAGCAAGTCAACGAGTGTTCCACCATAAGGCGGAATGAGTGTGGTTGTTTCTTTTACTAACAATGGTACATGCCCCTTTGAATAAAAGTGGAAGCAACACTCATAAAAAAAGCGGCCCTGAGCACCTCACCTTGTAAGAAGTGATTAGTTCTGGGCTGCTTTCTTGTGTCTGAAAGTTGCTTCTACGCTTGTAAAACCTGAGTAAATCGCAAACAATTGTAGCAGTAATGTGGAAAAAGATGAATGCGATCTCCGTTTTAGTCTAGGAATTGTTTCTTACGGTCTACGTTAAGAGCGTGAGGCATAGAAAATATATTGTTTAAATCAATTTTTTAATCGAGCTTTTATTGATGTCAAAAGTTGGCTGAACTTGGCTCTAAAATTGGTATTATACGGTTGCGATCTCCAAAAATCCCATTCATTATCGTGGCCGCTTTCTTCATTTTTCTGAAAAAAAACTGTTTTTTGATGTTGTCTGATTTCTTGCCATTCAGGTTGGCGCTTCAAAAATTCATAAAGAATACTTACTGTTTTGAGGTGTACATCATCTACGATAAGAATTCCAGATTTTTTTAACTGTTTTTGAGTATAGTACCAGTCGATCATTGGGATGGGGAACGCATGTCCCCCGTCGATGAGGATTGCATCCAGTTTTTGCGCAGAAGAGAGGGTTGGCAAGTAGGTCTCAGAACGTTGGGGGATGAAGGTAACATAATCTAAACTTACGCCGAGCTTTTCTGCACTTTTAATTGTCTCTTGAATATGGCTTTTGTTGGGCACAATAGCTGTATGATGGCAACCTGTTAGCCCAAAAACCAGAGTGGATAGCCCGCATCCTGTCTCTAGCGTAACAGATCCAGGTTGCATATTATTAAATATGAACTCTAAAGATTCTGTGCCTAAGCCGACGCATCTAAATTCCCCTTTTGGGGTAGTATGGACAGGGGGCCTTTCATTTTTGATTTTTTCAAAAATGAAATTTTTGCTTTCCATCATGGTTGAACGACAGCTTGGGCAAGAATAAGACCTATCATGGGTATATTTGTGTAACCTGGTCCATCCTGAAATGATGCTTCCAGGCTTTGATCACCAAGTTGCAGGCCAATAACATGATTGGCTTCTAGTGGTGAAGATAAGGAAATGTGGAACGTGCCATCTTCTTCAATGACTCCATTTCCCAGGGAATCCCCAACATAGCTGATACTAATAACTTTAATCGGTGTATTGGCTGGCCCTGTACCGCTTATATCATTACTTCCTGCTTCAATTGGTTCATTAATAGCAAATCGTTTACTTTCATCAACAACGGTGGGAGCTGGATAACCGGATACATTTGCTTGGGGTGGAGGATAACTGCCAGAGGTTGTCTTAGTAGGTACTGGATAGGCGGAATCGCTTGATGTTTCTGCTCCTGTGTCTAATGATACGGCCGTATCAGATGTATCAGACGCGTTTGGGCCACAAGCAGATAGCAAAAAGAAAACTGAAAGTGTCAGGATTAAGATTGTTTTTTTCATAACAAAATTATAGGTGAGTTAAATCAATAATTGCAAAAAAGAAGCCGATTCTAGGAGTAGAATCGGCTTCTTGATTAACTAAAACTAACTGCTATTTACTGGTTGAAACCTTCGTAGTTTGTAATGTCAAGGATGCCATTACTCGAATCACGATCGGATTCCTGAGCTAAGCCAACCAACGGCTGACCGCCATTGGAGGTCATCACTGCGCTACACTTCACGTCTGCGGCGGGCATGCCACCACTCAGAGCCGTAAAGTTGCTATTACCGCCACTCAGGTTGAAGAAGGAAACAGCAGCGCCAGCAGCCACATTAGAGGTGGTTTCAATGACGTGTGTCCCGTCATCACAGGTGAATGTACCCGTAATCTTTGTAGACGTGGTACCCGCATTCACAACACTCAAACCAGCGGTCTGACCATTGAAGAACTCTTTGAACAGCGGGAAGAATACCGTATCTGTTGCGGATGTTACGTTAAAGCCAGCGTAAACAGCTTTTACTGTTTGTCCCTGGTAATCACGATTCTCATTAACCGTCATAACAATTGGTTGGTCAGATTCTGCTTTCATGGTGTAGAAAGTACAGCTTGGGTTTCCGCTTCCCGTATTGCCTTGGAAGCGGTTCACAACAATCGAGCTGCCGCTAGGAATGGTTACTGACTGAGTGAATACGTCGCCTACATTCGCGCTACAGCCAGAAGCAACATTGGTTACGGTTGAGGTAATGTCAACGTTTGCTGTAGAACCACCCGTATTCAAGATGGTTGCACCAGTGGTAGAACCATTGAAATCATTTTTCATGGTGGGTGCAATTAATTCTGTACCAGCATCATTTGGCGTTAAGCCACGAGAAGCCAATACATAGCTAGCGGTGCTAGCACCGTCGATATATTCAACGATGACACCGGCGATAGCGCCACTGGTTGAAGTAACCGTGGCACCACCAAAACAGGCTGCTACTGCACTACCACCACCGTTGCCGCCGTTACAAGAGGCAACCGCTGGCGTTGCAGCAGAAGGCACAAAGGCAAACATTTTGTTTGCTTCAATGGTTTGAGATTGCGTATGGGTGGAACCATCGTTCATTTCATAGGTGATGGTTACATCAGCATCTGCACCGGCAGCTTGTACGTAGAAGATGGTTGATTGGCCAGAGAAGTTATTCTTTACGGTGGGAAAGTAAAGGGTGTTAGCTGCGCTTGCACCATCAATACCTTGATAGGAAGAGCGTGCTGTACCACCAGATACACCTACTGAACCGGATGCATTGTTATTAAGGGCAGTTACAGCGACAACTGGTGAATCAGAAGAAATAACAACTGAACCCTGGAATCCTGCCGGCAAGCTCGGGCTCAAGCCAATGCGGCAGCCGGAATTGGCTGCATTGACAGTGCTTGGACAAGTTGCACTTAGACCAGGATGGAAAATAACAGATGTGTTAGCATCCAATACTGTACTGTTGGAATACGTATCAGAGCTACCACCGGTTGGGTGATAACCAACAGTGGCCACGGTAGCAGAACTTCCTGTTGTGTTCTGAATTGTGAAGTTTGTCCACCATCCAGCGCCATCAAGGGATTGTGCTGACAGTGATATTGTGGTTACCAATATCATTGCCATTATCAGTAATATTGAAAATAGTTTTAGTTTGCGCATTTTGCCTCCAAAGAGTAATCATGGTTTGTCGATGTGTTTTTAGTATAAGGAAACCATAGAAATAAACTATAATCCATTTGGGTAATAATTAAGGATTATAGGGGCTTTGAATAGGTCTATAGTCCTTAAAATATCTGCAAATATGAAAAAAGTTATGAACTTTGGTTTGTTTTTCGGGGCTGGGGGAACTTAGCATTAGACGGTAGTCTGTTTACCACAAAAAGGACATTTTAGAACGATATGACTTTACCAAATTTTTTAATTATTGGGGCTGCAAAATCGGGCACGAGTGCTTTGTATCATTACATTAGGAGACATCCTGAAATTTATATGAGCCCGCGTAAGGAAACCCACTTTTTTGCTTTTGAGGATAGCGACCCGGGCACAAATGGCCCGGGCGATACGATTCCAGGCGCAATTACTCAAATGGATGAGTACTTGAAGTTGTTTCAAAATGTGAAAGATGAAAAAGCAATCGGTGAGGCTTCTCCTACCTATATTTACTTGCCGAGGGCTAGTGAGCGTATCAAGTTCCACATTCCAGATGTCCGGATGGTAGGGATATTAAGAAATCCGGTTGATAGGGCTTATTCAGCTTATATGCATCTTATTCGGGATGGGAGAGAACCTATTAGTGACTTTGGGCAAGCGCTAAGACTGGAAGAGGAGCGGGTTAGATTAAACTGGGGGCCTATTTGGCATTATACAAGAGGTGGTCTGTATTTTGAGCAGGTCAAAAGATATTACGATTTATTTGAGAAAGATCAGCTACGAATTTACTTACATGAGGAGCTAGATCAAACTCCGGAATTGGTTTTAAAAGACGTTTTTAATTATTTAGGCGTGTCCGATTCCTGGATGCCAGATGTTTCGGTACGGCCGAATGTTTCTGGTGTGCCCAAAAGCGCTCGGTTGCATTCTTTTATGCATTCACTTTTCCTTAAACCAAATCTTGTAAAGAGTGTATCTCGAAAGGTAGTGCCAGAATATGTCCGTTGGCGTCTGACAACGCAATTAAGAACGATGAATATGACTAAACGCCCAATGTCACCAAAGGTGAGAAATGAATTGGTTGAGTTTTTTCGTGAGGATGTAGAAAAGCTTGCCGTGTTGATTGGGCGCGACTTATCTCATTGGCTTGAATAAAAATTTATATAACCAATGGTGCTAGTTTGAGTTGAGCACCGGATTCTCCTATTCTGAAGGTGACAAACCAAAACCAGAAAGGAGAATCCAATGCCTACCGAAGATTTTATCATGAAAGTAACTGAAACTTTCTAAAAGTCAGGGCTTTTCAGTAAAAATCACTGAAACATCTGCACGGCAATAGAAGCATCAAAATAACGCCGGGCAGATGCTAAATTGGCGTAGCCCAGTTTGTTAACCAACCCAATCACGAAATTATTGATAATAGAGATGGCTTGAGCCAATGGTGGCTTGGCGATACGCGTTGCATCTTCTTGCAGCGTCACATCGCGGCGATGATGAACCCCATTTTCAATCTGCCAATAGAGACGCGTCCAGGCTAAAACTTGAGATGCATCCGCTTTGTGCACCGCACAACTGGTTAAACCGTACACAATTTCACTGGTTTCCACACCGGTGGTGAGCTTCTTGGTGTAACGTTCCAACTTAAAAACCTGTACAAGCCCAGGCCAATCCACAAATCGGTCATCATCCGCGATGAGCGTTAGTGTGCGTCGCTCGATACGCCCGTGAGATTTGTTCTTCCAAGTTGCCACCGTACGCGGCAAGTGGGTGATATGCCAGCCCGTTGCCTGACGCGGCGGGACAAAAAACTGCTTAATATCGGCTAAAAGTGTGGACTGATTCTTTTTGGCAAACAGCAGATAAGCACCCCCACTGGATAAAATTTGCACACAGAAGGCTCGTTGAGTGTGCAGGGCATCCGCACAAACCACCTTGTCTTTGAGATAAAGTTCATCCAAAAGCGGACCACTGGCACTGATTTCGTTCTCTTTCGACTCGACCGCGACCTGTTTGAGAACGATGCCATCTTCTGCTAGATAAGCAGACAGCAAATGAACCCCTTGGGTATACTCTTTGGGAATCGTTCCGCGCATCGTTTTGCCATCAATGCAAATAAACACGCTGCTTTGACCCCCATATCTGAGGTGCAAATAGTGTCGTAACGCCTGCTCTAATTCATCGAGAGACACCACCTTGCCCAATATCGTGCGCAGGGTGTTCAAACAAGGGGTTCGCTTCCTCTTTAAAGAGAATATGGTGGCCAAGGCTTCTTGCCGATTTTTGATCCACTCAAAAATCCCGTACGGTTTATCTTGGCCAGACAATCGGGCGAGCACAATCATGCTCAAAATCGTGCCGAGGTCGTATACTTTCCCTCTGTTGTCGCGTCGGTCTGTTAACTGGTTGAGGTATTGGGCTAAATCGGCTAAGTTGAACACAATTCCATCTACTTCATTGGCTTTCAATATGATACACTGCATTATTCACCTGTCTTGGTTGGTTTTTCGGACAATTAACTTTACCAAGTTCAGGTGTTTTTTCTTCTTTTTCGTTTTTACTGAAAAGCCCTGTTCTAAAAGGTAAAAAATCGTGCATCATGGTTGTTGATACCAACTCGAAAAGGAGTTCAACCCTGAGCACGATACCAACAAGTTTAACTGAAAAACAGTTCAATCAACACGTTCTACCCTACATTGCAATAGCAAATCGCGGTTTTGTATGCAAAATCCTGTTGCATAAGCTCTTTAACTACATCCTGTACCGTCTGCACACCGGTTGCCAATGGGGTCAACTCCCAATCGCCCCGGATAGTAGCGACCCAGAAAAAAAGAAATCAGTCATGATGCTGTTTACTATCATTTGCGCAAGTGGAGCCGGGATGGCAGCCTGGAAAGGGTGTGGCAAGGGAGCATTGTGACCATTGCTGAGCAATTGAATTTATCTGAAATCAATCTGGATGGGTCACACGCCATTGCCAAAAAAGGTGGTGAATCAGTTGCCTATCAAGGGCGTAAAAAGGCAAAGACGACCAACATCTTGCCTATGACAGATGGCTCTGGTTTTATCATCGCCTCCACTGGCTTGATTGCTGGTAATCGCCACGATGCTTTGAACCTAAAGGAACATTTGCAGACAGCTTTCAAGTCGATGAAAAGGCTAGGCTTGGACATTGAGGGTGCTTTTTTCAATGCAGACAAAGCGTTTGACACGAAAGCTGCTCGAAAAACCTGCTTTAATCATGGCTTGATTCCCAATATGGCTGAGAACAAGCGGAATCGGAAAAGCAAGAAACGCGGCCGCAAGCGTCTGTTCGATGCGGAAGTGTACAAGCGGCGTTTTACGAGTGAGCGCACCTTTGCCTGGGTGGATAAGTTTCGCGCTTTGTTGTTAAGGTTCGAGCGACGAGATGCTTACTTTTTGGGTGGGCATCACATTGCCTTTGCAATGATTAACTTGCGTCATCTTATTGACGCTCAATAAGTTTCATTTAGTTCAATATGTGCCAAGGGCACCTGGAATGACCGCATGCTGATTGAAACGGTCTTGTTGATGTTGACGGTTGTGTGTCATTTCAAGAAAGTGGGACATCGTGCCTGGGACTATTTCAAGAGCCGAGTCGCATACACGATGGCATTGTTTAATATCTTGGTCCAGTGGCATGGTTTACCTGCCGGTGATGGCTTCGTCCACTTATCGATTGCTGAATTCAGTTTATGAACTAGCATCAAAGGTTATTTAGGTGCAATTTGTTTTTGTTTGAGCAGTTGCATGATCATCGATTGTTCTTTCTGTGAGATTGTTTTGGAGGCAACGATTAATATAATGTAAGAAAGGGAGCCGCCAATTGTCTGAATCCAGAAGCCAAAAGGTCGAAACTGCCACACAATGAGACTCATTCCAGCAGTGCAAAGGGCTGTTTTTAGGAAGAAAATGATTTGGGTCTGATTTTTAACAATCCCGCGAATGGCGATGGTATTCAGCACAAAAAGAAGTGTGATAGAAATAAGACGGGCAATTCCAGCACCAAGGGCACCTAATCTAGGAGTTACTAGCAGGTTAATAATTGCGTTAAGGAGTGTTGTAATGAGTAAAAACTTTGCCGTTAATGATTGCATATCGTAGGCTATTAGTAAACGAGTATTTAGTACATTTAAGAATGTCAGTGCTAGAACGACAGAAATTACTTGAAGGGTAGGAACTGCTGCGGGGAGTGTTTCACCATATATAATTCTGATCAGATCTTTGGCGAGTAGCCATGTGCCTGCTGATATAGGCAGGCCAATAAGGAACAAAACTTTATACGACTGATTGTATATAGGCTGTACTTTTTCTGGATTATCAACCCGATAGCGGGCGAGAACGGGTAAAATCGCAATACGATACCCTTGAGGTATCATACTTAAAGCGATAGTAACGGCCGTTGCTGCGCCATACAGACCTACAACTGTTTCTGAAGCTACAAAAGATAGAATAATAGTGTCAAGCCGATTATCAAGGATGAAGAACATACCGATAAACACAAAGGGTAAACCAATTTTCAGTTGTTCACTGATAAACTTCTTGTCGGGAAGTTCCCATTTTGAAATGTAGCGTTTTTGTAAAATATAAATATTTATAATCAGGGCAACCGTGTTGTTTATAAAAAAAACAATAGACATTGCCACAACATCATAACCCAGAGCTAAAAAGATGAGACCGAGGATAATTTGGGATAGGCTGGCAAAAAACACACTGATGCTTGTAAAGTGAAATTCTTCAAACGCTGCAAACGCTGCCCAGCACAGATTGTTGATGTTTTCTGGCCAAATGCTTAAGATCATGATGCTTATTACAAGTTTAGTGCTGCTTTGATAGGTAGTTGCTTCGACAATACCCAAGGTGACAAAAATAACAATTGTGGCCAGAACCAATCGTACAAATAGAAAATTACTCAAAAATTTTGTGGCTTTCTCTTTAGATTTGGCTACTTCTCTTGTAAGCAAATGATCTAAGCCCCAAAAAGCGAACCGACTTCCAATAAAGAAGTACGATACGCCCAATGTATAGCTTCCTCCTTGTTCAATTCCCAGATAATGAACAATAAGAATAAAAATAACCGCATTGCCTATACGGTTTAGCGTATTGGTGATAATGCTAAATGTGGAATTCTTAAACAGCGTAAGCACTGTTTGCATTCTTTTGCCCTCTAAAGATTACTGAAGTGGATGTATAAGACCTTGATTTAAGCCTTTGAGGGCTGAAATAAACGGCCCGCGATTGCCACCTTGTTTTGTTTGCTTAATAGCATGAATAATTGCGTAAAAATATGCATAACCAACGAGAAGAATTTTATGTAAACCATGGCTGTGCTTGCGAAAATAGATCATTTTGCTACGTGCCCATTGTGAAGCTATCCAGGAATTGCGGGAAGATTGGCCAATTTTGTGCCACATTTTTGCTTTTGGGATTGACCGAATGAGAAATCCATGCTCTCTGGCTCTGTAGCATAGATCTGCCTCTTCATAATAGACAAAAAATGAAGGATCAAATCCTCCGGTTGCTTCCAGCACGCTTTTAGCGAGGAGCATGCCAGTTGCCCAAGCAAAATCTACATTTTGAGGGTGGTCAAATTGGGGCCCATCCTGCTTGCCACGAGCAAATTCGATAGCGCCTAGATCGAGCTTTTTTTGAAAGGCTCCTAAGGACCAGATTTTTGTAGGTTCGTCATAGTAGAATATTTTGCCAGTTAGGATGCCAACTTGTGGGTCTTTTCCTGCTTCACACAGCAATTCAATAAGGAAATCAGGAGCAACAATTGTGTCAGAGTCCAAGCGGAGAATGTGTTTTGCCCCATGCTGCAGAGCATATTCGAAGCCAATATTTGCTGCTTGAGCCGCGCCTTTATTTTCATTTAGCCGAATTATTTTAGCATTTGGAAAATTTGCTTGGATTTCTGTAATGGTTTGGTCTGTGGAGGCGTTATCTACAATTAGTAATGGGAAAGGTCCACCTTGCAGCGTCTGAACACTATGTAAGCATTCAACGAGATCATGGCAGCGATTGTAAGTTGGAATGACAATCCAGGTGAGAGAAGGATCAATGTTCATGGACGTTATTTACGTACGGCCATATCGATACCACTTGCTCCCCAACACCAGGCAATTTTTGTAAAGTAGATGGCAGGGATTGTGTGCCAGCTTTTGTGAAAGACGGATAAGTGTTTTCGGACGATGCCAGTAGTGATGGCCGTGGCAATAAATGGAGATAGTAACAACAGGAATAACCGGTTTTGTAACAGCCGAGATCCTTTGAAAAGCTGAGGATATTGTATTCTTACCTGCCGCATATGATAACCAGAGCGGGCGCAATCTTGCCAAACGGCCGTAAAATCCAGACGCGAATGTTGATGCAAAATCACCGCTTGAGGTGCAAAATATGGCATAAATCCTGCCTCTTTCATTCTGGTTGTCCACTCGATATCTTGCCCACGGCTTAACTCCTCATTTAGTAAACCAACTTCGTCGATTACCTTCTTTTGTACCGATAAGTTTAGTGTAGGAAGGTATCTTTTTTCTCCCTCCGCATTGGTTGAAAAAAATTCATGAAACAATGTTAAATTATAGCTTAAGCTCCAATAATTTGTTCCTTCTGGTAAGACTCCCCCACCAACAACCGGATGCCCTTGCGCTTGGAGCCGGAGATGTTCATCCAGCCAGGTTGGTTCTGGCAAACAGTCACTATCCAAGAAAAGCAGTAATTCATGTTTCGCGTGCTGAATGCCAATGTTTCTTGCTTTGGCCGCGTTCACCGGCTTTGGCGTTTCAATTAGTTGTACTTTGGGTGCATCAACTGTTTTAAGTAGATGCTGATCATCTTTGCCCACAATTAAAATTTCGCCTACCGCTTCGTATTGAGGCTGTTGTATGATTTTCTCGATGACGCTGTCCAGAATAGGAGAGTTGAGGCTTGGGATGATGACGGACACTTTCATGCAGCCACCTCACCTTTTGTTTGTGGCAGCATAGATTCAATGGTAGTGATCAGATGCTGCCAAGAAAAACGGGCGTTTCCCACCACAACATTTCCGCTAAAAATCCCCTCCAGCCCCTGCGCAAAATAATGGTCAATGGCAGCGGCTAAAGATTCGGGGTCTTCAGGTGGGACAACAAGACCGGTACGGCCGTCTTCCACCGCTTCCCCCAATCCGCCCACATTGGTAGTAATGACAGGCTTTCCCCGACCAAACGCCGTTTGCACTACAGCGCTCTGCGTGGCGCTGCGGTAAGGCAGCACCACCACGTTGGCTCGGTCGATGCAGGCCGTCAGCAACTCGTCCGGCAGATAATCGTCAATGATGGTGACACATTTGGCCAGGCCTAGCCGTTCAATTTGCGCCTGGTAACTAGCTCGGCCCCCTTGCCAAAACTCGCCAGCGATGAGAAGGTGCACGGGGCGGGTGAGCAGCGCCATTGCCTCCAGCAGCACGTCGAGCCCTTTGTACGGCCGTACCAACCCGCAAAACAGCAGCAATGGCCGATCCGATGGCAGCGCCACTGGTAGTTCGGTGGCTGATTCACCACCTAGCGAAGCGTAAGTGGGCAAGGGGGAGACGGTTAC
Organism: Ardenticatenaceae bacterium; assembly: GCA_020634565.1. Classification (GTDB taxonomy): domain Bacteria; phylum Chloroflexota; class Anaerolineae; order Promineifilales; family Promineifilaceae; genus Leptofilum. Next base: position 619,429 of record JACKBN010000001.1, on the reverse strand, counting down.
TTGTGCCTGTGGCAGCACTTCCAGCAAGATGGCTCGATCCGCTTGGGAATGGACGATGTAGCCATCACCCTGCCCCAGCACCGTTTTGAGGATGCGAGGCAGCAATAATTTACTAAGGCGACCTTGCTCATGCGGCCGTACGTTGTGGCAGATAAAAATGAACTTAGGTCGTGGACTTAACCGCCGAATGCTGCGCCCCAGCGCCGTCCAGACCAGGGCAAAGTAAGGATGCCACCAGGGGATCACGACCATATCGGGCTGCCACTCGCGGATTAGGCGCAGTGTGCGCCACCAGGTGAGTGGGTTCAGAGGATCGAGTTCGTAGCGGGCTTCAGTTTGCAACGGCCGTTCGCTCGGGTCTTTATCGCTTTTGCCAGGGAACAACCAGGCTGGGTACTGGCGCGAAAATGAAAGCAGCAGCACCTCGTGCTCCTCTCGCAGGTGCTGCGCCAATAGCGTGGTGTAATGGGCAATTCCGCCCCGATAAGGGTACGTCGGCCCGATCAAGCAAAAGCGTGTCATGGGCAAGATTATAATTGCCACCAGGCTAGTTTGCGAGTTTGCTAACGATATGTGCAATATTTAGATGTGTGCAACTTGCTTGCTCCTCTATTCCGCAGATAATTAAGGATCATGACTGAATTACAAATTGTTACCTTACCCGATGAGGTGCTGCGCAAGAAAGCCCGTCCCGTTGCCAAGTTTGATGACGAGCTGCAAACGCTCATCGATAATATGATTGAAACGATGCGTGCTGCCAATGGCGTGGGGCTGGCGGCTCCCCAAATTGGCCAATCGATCCAGTTGGCCGTTATCGAAACGCTGCCCAAAGTGGATGAAGAAGGCGAAGATATTCCTGACTCGCGCGAATTGTTTGTGATTGCAAATCCTCGCATTGTTTGGGAATCCCGCGAAGTGATTGATGGCATCGAAGGCTGCCTGTCGATTCCTGGTTATGTGGGGGAGGTGGAACGCGCCTACGCTGTTCGCATTCGTGCCCAAGATCGTCGTGGCAAAAATATTAAGCTGCGCCTCAAAGGGTGGACCGCCCGCATCTTCCAGCATGAGATTGACCATCTCAACGGCGTACTCTACATCGACAAGCTCACTGATCGCGAAAACTTCTGGACCGATGAAGAATATTACCAGATGCGGCAGGAAGAGTTTGAAGAATCGGAAGAAACTGAAGCAGATGAAGAAGGAACGGTAGAAACGGCCGCTTCCGAATCGCAAGATTAATTTTCACCGCAAAGCACGCGGAGAGCGCAACGGGTTTTGCGGGAAATAACCATTTACAATTAACCATTAACCATCTAAGGATGTGCCATGTCGCTAACCCTCGCCGATGTTGAAAAGATCGCCCATCTGGCCCGTTTGGAGCTGACCGAGGCTGAGAAAAAGCAATACCTGGAGCAGCTCTCCGCCATTTTGGATTACGCTGAACGGCTCAATGAGCTGGACCTGACTGACATTCCCCCCACTTCCCACGCGATTGCCCAACAAAATATTATGCGGCCCGATGTGGCCGAACCATCGCTGCCGATGGACGATCTCTTGCATAACGCCCCACAGCAAAAAGATAACCAGTTTGTGGTGCAGGCCGTGCTGGATGATTCGTCCGACAGCTAGGATAGGCTCAGTTGCGAAAACGTAAGCTGCTGCTGTATGGCGGTCTGCTAGGGTTGGCGGTGGTGCTCGCTCCGTTTATCTGGCGCAAAGGGATACAGTGGAATTACGGCCGTTCCATTTACACCGTAGCCGAGGTTCCCGCAGATGACGTGGCGATTGTGTTTGGCGCTGCCATATACGGCGACGGCCGTCTTAGCTCTATTTTGCGCGACCGCATGGATACGGCCGTACAGCTTTATCAAAATGGCACGGTGCAAAAAATAATCGTAAGTGGCGACAACCGCTTTGAAGATTACGACGAGCCAACGGCCATGATGGATTATGCCATCGAGCAGGGCGTTGCCACAGAAGATATCCAGCCGGACTTTGCGGGCAGACGCACTTATGATACTTGCTACCGGGCGCGCGAAATTTTCCAATTGGAGTCGGCGATATTGGTGACGCAGCAGTTCCATCTGCCCCGTGCTATGTTCACCTGCCAGCAGCTTGGGATTAAGGTGGTTGGCGTGGCGGCTGATGCCTAACCTTACCGAGGCGCGCGCTGGTATGAGATGCGCGAAACGTTGGCAACGGCCGTTGCCCTCTGGGATGTGATTCGCGAGCAGCCCGCACCCGTGCTGGGTGATCCCATCCCAATTGAATAGATTAGAATTAAAGATTGGACCAATTTGCTTGACAATTTTTTGCACGATTCTCGACTAAAATTGGTCCAATCTAGGTAAGTTCCATAGATAACAGAAAACGGGTACCGTTTGAGGCATTATGAAATTAACAGAATTAACTCTAACCGAACTCCGCACTGCTTTGCGTCAGGGGGAAACCAGCAGCGTGGCTGCCACCGAAGCCATGCTGGATCGCATCGTGGCTGAAGACAACGAACTGCAAAGTTACCTCACCATTACCGATGAGATGGCCCTGGAACAGGCCAAAGCTGCCGATGAGCGGCTGGCCAAGGGCGACAGCACGCCGCTGCTGGGTGTGCCCGTGGCCGTCAAGGACATCATCTGCACCGAAGGCGTACCCACGACGGCAGGCAGCAAAATTCTGGAAGGATTTGTGCCGCCGTACGATGCGTTTGTGGTGCAGCAGCTCAAAGCCGCCGGAGCGGTTATCTTAGGCAAAACCAACACCGATGAGTTTGCTATGGGCTCTTCCACCGAAAACTCGGCCTACTTCACCACGCGCAATCCGTGGGACCACGAGCGGGTGCCGGGTGGCAGCAGTGGGGGCAGCGCCGCCGCCGTCGCCGCTGGCCTGGCCTACGCCGCGCTGGGCACAGACACGGGCGGCAGCGTGCGCCAACCAGCCTCTTTTTGCGGGTTAGCGGGGTTGAGGCCGACATACGGCCGTATCTCCCGCTGGGGTGTGGTGGCCTTTGCCTCCACGCTGGACCAGGTGGGCACCTTTGGCCGCACCGTCGCCGACACGACAGCGCTCTTTCAGGCCATCGCCGGGCATGACCCCAACGACAGCACCTCGCTCGACATCCCCGTGCCGGACTTTGAAGCGGCGCTGACGGGCGACATCAAAGGGTTACGCGTGGGCGTGCCCAAGGAATATTTTATTGAAGGGATTGATGCAGAGGTGGAAACGGCCGTACGCACTGCCATCGCCAAGCTAGAGGAACTGGGCGCGGAAATTGTGGAAATCAGCCTACCGCACACCAGCTACGCCTTGCCCGTCTACTACCTCATCGCCCCCGCCGAAGCCAGCGCCAACCTGGCCCGCTACGATGGCATTCGCTTTGGCCCACGCGTGACGGGCAGCGACATGATCGACAGCGTTAAAAAGACGCGCGCTCTGTTTGGGCCGGAAGTGAAGCGACGCATCATGCTGGGCACCTACGCCCTTAGCGCCGGCTACTACGATGAATATTACGGCCGTGCCCTCAAAGTGCGGACGCTGCTCAAGCAAGATTTCCTCAACGCCTTCGAGAAAGTGGATGTGATTGCCACGCCCACCTCACCCACCACCGCCTTCAAAATCGGCGAAAACGTGGATGACCCGCTGAGCATGTACCTGCAAGACATCTTCACTTTGTCCGTCAACCTGAGCGCCAGCTGCGGTCTCTCGGTTCCCTGCGGCTTCGACAGCAAAGGCTTGCCCATCGGACTGCAACTGATCGGCAACGCCTTGCAAGAAGCGACTATTTTGAATGCCGCTTTTGCCTATGAGCAGGCCACCAATTGGCACGAACAGTTACCGGTAATCGGTGAACGGTAATCGGTGAGCAGTGGCCGACTGATTACCGATTACGGATTACCGAACACCGAACACGGAGCACACTATGAAAGTCATCATTCCCCTCGCTGGTTTTGGCACCCGGATGCGGCCCCACACCTGGAGCCGCGCCAAGCCGCTGCTGAATGTGGCGGGCAACACGATCATTGGCCATTTGCTTAATTTGATGGCGGAAATCACCACGGAAGAGGTGATTTTTGTGGTGGGCTACAAGGGTGATGAGATTGAAGCGTGGATTCGCGAACATTATCCGCACTTGAATGCTCATTTTGTGATTCAGGAGGAGGCGTTGGGACAAGCCCACGCCATCTGGATGTGCCGCGAATTTTTGGATGACGGCGAAGTGCTAGTGGCATTTGGCGACGGCATCGTGGATGCGAAGTACACGGAAATTGCCGAATCGGGTGTGGATGGCGTGATTTTGGTGCAGGAGATGGAAGATCCGCGCACCTTTGGCGTGGTGGTGACGGATGAGAACGATGTGGTGCACGATTTCATCGAGAAGCCGAGCACAATGGAACACAAGCAGGTGCTGGCGGGGATTTACTGGTTTAAGAACGGCCGTATCCTCCGCGACGCCATCCAAACCATCATCGAAGAGGAGCGCCAGACCAAGGGCGAATATTATCTGGTGGATGCGTATCACGTGATGCTGGAGCAGGGCGCGGTGATCAAGGCCAAGCCGACCATTTTCTGGCTGGATGCAGGCAAGCCAGACTTTATGTTAAGCACAAACCAAAAGCTTCTGGCGCTGGGTTACGGCACCGACGATGCCATCGACCGCAGCTATGCCGAGGATTTTACGGCGTTGCCACCGGTGTTTTTACATGAAACGGCAGTTATCGATCAATGTGTCATCGGCCCGTTTGTGAGCATCGAGGCCGGGGCAACGGTGAAAAATAGCATCATCCGCAACAGCATCATCGACGCGGGTGCGTACATCGAAAACTGCGTGCTGGATGGTGCGCTCATTGGCGAAAACGCCCGTATCGTTGGCCAGCCCAAGGCCATGTTTGTGGGCGATAATTCAAAAATCGAAATCTGATAACGAGGTCAAACAAAAATATGGAATTAAAGAACGTTGTTTTTCATTCACCTGGACCCAATTGGGCACACGGTGTTGATTTTCGGGAACAGCCAGGTGTGATGGAGCATGTTCAGCATTATGCGCAGCTGCTGGAACAAGGTAAATTGTTTCTCGGCGGCCCCTTCACCGAGGCCGATTCAGGCGGCATGATGATCGCCAATGAAGCGATGAGTCGTGATGAACTTATCGCCTATGCCGCCGCCGACCCAGCCGTTCTCAAGGGCTTGTTGACCTTCGAGGTGAAAACCTGGTATGTGGCCATGTCGGCCAAATCATAACTGTTTGAAAGTGGAGAAATTGCATCCAGCTGAAGGAGTAGATCATGCGTAACTTCATTTCTGATCGGGTGGCGGCGACACCGCCGTCGGGGATTCGTAAATTTTTTGATATTGCTGCCACGATGAAGGATGTGATTTCTTTGGGCATTGGCGAGCCGGATTTTGTGACGCCGAAGCCGATTTTGCAGGCGGGCATCGACAGCTTGCAGCGGGGCGAGACGGCTTATACCTCCAACAGCGGTACGGCCGAACTGCGTACGGCGCTCAGCCAGCATCTAAACAAGCTGTACAACGTAAATTATGATCCTGCTGAGGAAATTATTGTGACGGTGGGGGTGAGTGAGGCGCTCTATTTGGTAATGACGGCCGTTCTCAATCCCGGCGACGAAGTAATCATTCCCGAACCCAGCTTTGTCTCCTACGCACCAGAGGTGAGCTTTGCCAGTGGCGTGCCCGTGGCTGTGCCCACTTACGTCAAAGACAATTTCCAGGTGACGGCCGAAACGATTGAAGCGGCTATTACGGCCAAAACGAAAGCCATTTTGCTGGGCTATCCGAATAATCCGACTGGGGCGGTGATGACGAAAGAGGTGATGTTGAGTGTAACGGCCGTTGCTGAACAGCACGATCTCCTCATCATCTCCGACGAAATTTACGACCGGCTGGTGTACGGCATTGAGCACGTTTGCGTGCCCTCACTGCCGGGGATGCGCGAGCGCACCGTCCTGCTAGGCGGCTTTAGCAAGGATTACGCCATGACTGGCTGGCGCATCGGCTATGCCTGCGCCCCCGCTGAGATTTTGGCCGCCATGCGCAAGGTGCACCAATACACCATCATGTCCGCCCCCACCACTGGGCAAGCTGCGGCGGTGGCCGCATTAACCCCCGCTGGCGACCGCTACGTCGAAGAAATGCGCCAGGAGTATGACCGCCGCCGCCGTTTGATTGTGGACGGCTTCAACACGCTGGGAATGGATTGCTTTGAGCCGCGCGGCGCCTTTTACGCCTTCCCCTCCATTGCCAAAACCGGCATGAGCAGCGACGATTTTGCCATGCGCCTGCTGGATGAAGAAGAAGTGGCGATGGTGCCTGGTGATGCGTTCGGGGCTAGCGGTGCAGGCTTTGTCCGCGCCAGCTACGCCACCGCCTACGAAAAAATCGAAGAAGCCCTCAACCGGCTGGAACGCTTCATGCGCCGGCATGGTTAATTGTTGTGAGATTTTTTGACGCAAAGAACGCAAAGGGGCAAAAGGCGCGAAGGGTTTCTTTTAATTCTTTGCTTCTTTGCGCCTTTGCGTCAAATTTTTATGAACGGAACAAATTATGACTGAATACGAACCCGTCATCGGCCTGGAAATGCATGCCGAATTGATGACCGAATCGAAGATGTTTTCTAAAGCAAAAGTGGTGGATAGTGTGGAAGCTGCACCGAATACGGCCGTTTCCCCCCTCTGTCTTGGTATGCCAGGTACGCTGCCGGTGATTAACGAAAAAGCTGTGGAATATGCCACCCGCGTGGCCCTGGCACTCAACTGCGAGATCAATCACCATAACATCTTCGCCCGCAAAAATTACTTTTACCCCGACTTGCCCAAGGGCTACCAGATCAGCCAGTACGAGCAGCCGTTGGGCGTGAATGGCTGGTTGGACATCGAGCTGGAATCGGGCGAGACGAAGCGCATCGGCATTCGCCGGGTGCACATGGAAGAAGATACCGGCAAGCTCACCCATCAGGACGACGGGACCTCGCTGGTCGATTACAACCGGGCGGGCGTGCCCCTGCTGGAAATCGTTACCGAGCCAGACATTCGTTCCGGCGAAGAGGCGCGGGCCTACGCCATGAAGGTGCGCCAGATTTTGCGCTATCTGGGCGTGAACTCCGGCGACATGGAAAAAGGCGTCCTGCGCGTGGAGCCAAACATCAGCATTCGCCCGGTGGGCAGCACGGAGTTTGGCACCCGCACCGAACTCAAGAACCTGAACAGCTTCCGCGTGCTGGCAGATGGCACGGCGTATGAGATTGCCCGGCAAACGGCCGTACTCCAATCTGGTGGCAAAGTGGTGCAAGAAACCCGGGGTTGGCACGACACCCGCCGCGAGACGTTTAGCCAACGCACCAAAGAAGAAGCCGAAGATTATCGCTACTTCCCGGAGCCAGACCTGCCGCCACTGCATCTGGATGATGCCTGGATTGAAGCGGTGCGCGCCAGCCTGCCCGAACTACCCGACGCCAAAGTCGCGCGTTACATGGCGGAGTATGAACTGTCTGAGTACGATTCACGGGTTTTGAGTGAGGAGCGCGCGGTGGGGGAATGGTTTGAAACGGCCGTAACCGCAGGCGGAACTCCCAAATCGGTTGCCAACTGGATGATCAACGAACTGTTCCGCTTGATAAACGAAGCCAAACTCAGCATCGACGCCATTCAAGTGACTCCCGCTGCTTTGGTAGAATTGATTGGGCTGGTGGACAAACAAACCATCAACAACAATACTGCCAAAGATGTATTGGCAGAGATGTTTACTATCGGTACGGCACCCACCGAAATTGTGGAAGCCAGAGGGTTGGCTCAAATCTCTGATAACGCGGCTCTGCAAGCCATTATCGACCAAATCTTGGATGACAATGCCGAGCAGGTGGCGCGTTATCTTGAAGGCCAAGAAAAGCTGCGTGGCTTTTTTGTGGGCCAGGTGATGCGTCAAACCAAGGGCAAAGCCAATCCGGGCCTTGTCAACCAACTGCTAGACAGCGCATTAGACGCCAAAAAGTAAAAAATCCCCTCCAAAACAATCATCTCTAACAAAAATAGCCTTAATAGGCTATTTTTCTTTTTCTCCATTCGTTGTTAACTCCAACTATGTGTTTTCGCGGTACTATTTTCCCACGAAATACAGGAGGTCATAACGACTTCTTCACGCCAAACCGCAATTTATTTATGCTAAGATAATTCGCAAGTCTCAGGACCCTGTTCAGAGGTGAGAGGAAAGCTAGCAATTAAATTGCCAACCAACCAGTTCCGAACGATTTAAACAGCAAAATAGAATCCAGAAATCTGGATTGCCTAGAAGGCAAAGATTTAAAAGCCATTAAAGATAGATGTATCCCGCCGAGGAATGGATGCCAACAGGATGCACCCCACCAAATGGCTATAAACACCAAAACTAATTGTCAAGGAGTAAAGATAATTATGAAACGGTTTGAGCAAGGGCGTACTATGAATACCAGAGGATTGGGCTTGTTAATCTTGGCCCTTATTATGACGTTGCTGGTAAGCAGCTGTGGCGGTGCTGAAGAAACGAAAAGCTATCGAGTAGGAATCCTGGCTGGTTTAGCGTTTGTGCAAGATATCGAAGTTGGTTTTAGAGATGCGATGACTGAGTTAGGGTATGTCGAAGGCGAAAATATCACCTACGATGTTGAGATAGTTGATTTTGACATCCCCACTTACCAGAACATTTTGCAGCAGTTTGTGGCGGATGAAGTTGATCTGATTGTGGTCTTTCCCACTGAAGCAACAATCGAAGCAAAAAACATTACGGCAGGGACAGATATTCCTGTTGTGTTTACTTTTGCTTTAATTGAAGACATGGGAGTTGTTGATTCCATCCAGGAACCTGGTGGCAATATTACTGGCGTTCGTTATCCGGGTGTAGACATTACAATCCTTCGCTATGAGATGCTGCGCGAGATTATGCCAGATGTGGATAAGATCGTTGTTCCTTACCAGGCCGGTTATCCCATCATCCCCCCTCAATTGGACCTATTGCGTGCGACTGCCGAAGCAGATGGCGTGACTCTGTTGGAAGTTCCTGCCAGCACAGCTGCAGAAGTAGAGGCCTTTTTTGATGACTTGGTTGCTTCTGGAGATACGGATGTAGATGCTATTCTGGCATTAGTTGATCCTTTGGTGACTGTACCAGAAGTATTTGCCGCGATTGCTGATTTTGGAACTGAATATCAGGTTCCTTTTGCTGGTGTTTACAATACCGCAGGGGATTATTCCTCTATATTTGGGGTGAATGTTGAGCTTCTTAGCTCTGGTGCCCTGGCTGCTCCAATCGCTGACAAAGTCCTTCAGGGAACAGATCCAGGCACAATTCCAGTTGCATCGGCAGAACCATATATAGAAATTAATTATACGATGACTCAGGCGCTCGGTTTAGAAGTACCTGAACCTGTATTGGCCACAGCCGATCAAATTTATCGTTAAACGACAAGCTAACAGGGGAGTTGGTCAGTTTTCGACTGACACTCCCCTGTTGCTCTATAAAACAGCAATCCTTTATTTAGATCAAAAATCATATCAAGTTTTGTAGTTACCCGGCGTGTGAAACTATGAAGAAGCTAATTGAAAGAATCCAGAGAGAACAGAGTTTAAGAACAGTATTGGCGTGGTCATTCTTTATTGTGAGTGCGTTGATTCTGCTCATTGCTGGTCTGGGCCAGATTATTTACAACTACCAAACTCAGCGGGAAATTTTGTTCGCGCAGCAGCAGGCGATTGCCCAAGATGCTGCTGTAGACGTGAGTGACTTCATCGAAGACAAGTTTTTCGTGTTGGAAACGGCCGTTTCCCTGGAAAACGTCGCCACTGTATCGCCTGAAGATCAGGAGCGCATTTTGGGTAACGCCTTGGGTTTTCAACCTGCGTTCCGCCAATTGGCTTTGTATGATGCGAACGGGCAACTTCTGACCCACCTCTCTCGCTTGGTGGCATCGCGGTCACAGGCATTCCTAACAGGTACGCAACGATCCATTGATGAGGTGGCCCAAACGGATCGCTTCATCAGCCCCATCTTGATTGATGATGAAAGTTTTGAGCCGCTTATTACGATTGCTGTGCCTATCACCAACGTGTTTGGTGATTTTCAGGGCATCTTGGCCGCAGAACTTAATCTTAAGTTTATGTGGGACCTGATGGACCAGTTAAACGTAGGTGAGGCTGGTTATGCCTACGTGGTAGACCGTGAAGGCAACTTGCTGGCTTATGCCGATACAGCCCGGGTGCTGAGACGTGAAAACGTGAGCCAGTTGGCCGAGGTAGCCGCATTTATTGCCGGCGAGAATGAAATTGAACACGGTGCGTTTGTGGGTAACGGTATCGAGAATGAAGACAGTGTACAAACTTTTGCCAAGCTAGAGTCACCAGATTGGGCTGTGGTCACAGAGGTTCCTACTAATGAAGCTTTCCGGGATATTACAGCGACTGTTGCTTTGTCATCAGTGTTTGTTTTGTTGGCTGCGGCGTTGGCCGGTGGTTTTGGTATTCTCACTGCCCGCCGGATTGCGGCTCCCATTGTTACGCTGACAGAAACGGCCGCTCAAGTTGCGGAAGGGAACCTGGACCTTAGAACAGAGGTGGGTGGCAATCTGGAAGTTGTGCGGTTGGGCAACGCGTTTAACAACATGACCGCGCAGCTGCAAGAGCTTATTGGTTCATTGGAACAGCGCGTAGCAGTCCGTACCCGCGCTTTGGAAATTAGTGGTAGCGTCAGCCGCCAGCTTTCTAACATTTTGGATCAGCAAGAACTGGTAACGGCCGTGGTGGAGTTAGTAAAAGAAGCGTTCGATTATTACCATGCCCACATTTATCTGTTTGACGACAAAGGTGAAAATCTGGTGATGGTGGGTGGTACCGGCGAGGCTGGTCAGCAAATGTTGGCCAATCAGCATCAAATCCCGGCTGGTCGCGGTTTGGTAGGTCGTGCGGGCCAATCAGGCCAATCGGTTTTGGTGGCGGATACCGCTGAAGATGAAGCGTGGCTGCCCAACCCCTTGCTGCCCGAGACACAGGCGGAAGCGGCCGTACCCATTGCCATTGGTGGCCAGATTTTAGGCGTATTGGATGTGCAGCATAACATTAAGGCTGGCCTGACCCAGGCAGATGTTGATTTGTTGGAGGCCATTGCCAGCCAGGTGGCGGTTGGTTTGCGCAACGCCAATTTGTATGAAGCTGCTCAGCAGCAGGCCGCGCGAGAAGCCAGACTCAACGAAATTAACCAGAAGATTTTGCGGACTACCAACGTAGATGAAGCGATGCAGGTAGCCGTACGTGAAATTGGTCGTGCTTTAAACGCTTCCCAAACGATTGTGCATTTCAAGCGAGACGAACTGCCTGAAACCTTTGGCGACACAAAACCGCTGAACGGTGCACTGGTGAACGGACACAAACATAACGGCCAATAATTGCTGGACTGATTGCTGGAGAATTGAAAGATGGATGATCCAAAGAACAAAACGTTTATGGGAACAATTAAGCAGCTAGCCAAGAGGTTAGAGAAGCTCTTATTTGAGCCAACTGCAAGTATTACAGATGAGCAAGATAGAGTGCGCGCTTATGTTTCATCAATTTTGCTGTTTGTTGTGACCTTGGTGTTTATATTCGGTTTATCTCGCTATGATTATGGGACCCCTGTGGCACCGGGCGCACCCAGTTGGTGGACCCTGTTTGTTAGTTTGCTGGTTACGGTAGGAGCATATGTATTAAGTCGCACAAAATACTATCAATGGGGGCTTGGGCTATCGTTTGTCCCAACGGTGATTATCCTTTATGGGGTTGTGTTCGATCCGCCTTCTCAGTTTAGCGATGTCGAGACTCTTATGAGATGGGTCATTGTTCCTCTGTTAGTTGGCGGGATTCTGTTGCCGACGCGTGCCCTTCTCGTTGTGTCACTAGTTTTTATTATCGAACCGATACTTTTGATTTTTGTTCTCCCACCAGAGATGACGTCAGATGCAATATCGCTAGCCGCATTTATTATTTTTGCCGCTATTCTAATTGCGCTTTCTTCCCGTTTCCAGGCTCGCCTTCAGACTCAAGCTTTGGCTGTCCTTCAGGCTAAGAACCTGGCTGAAAAAGAAGGCATTATTCAACAGTTACAGAAAGCAGAAGCTTTGCAGCAGCAGCGTGCCCGGATTATTGAAGATAGCTATGAGATTAACAGCAAGCTGGCCACTATTCTGGAGCCTCAAAAATTAGTTAACGAAGCGGTTAACCTGATTCAGTCGCTGCTTAACTATAACTATGTGCAGTTTTACTTGATGGATGAATCTGAGAAAACGCTTGCTCTGGCAGGTGGTACGGGCCAGGCCGGGCAAGAGCTTTTCTCTCGGGGGCATACCGTTGCCGTGGAAAAAGGTTTGGTAGGTCAGGCGGCCACAACCAATGCCCCTGTTTTGGTGTCGGACGTTTCAGAAATGGACACCTGGGTAGCCAATCCTCTGTTGCCGAACACACAATCTGAACTGGCAGTTCCCATTTCTGTGGGTGATGTGGTTTTAGGGGTGTTGGACGTGCAGGAAGATCGCAAGGATGCTTTCTCAGAAGAAGATATGGCGTTGCTGCAATCAGTTGCCACCGCAGCGGCCCTTTCTTTGCAGAACGCCCGCCTCTACGCCCTGGCGCAGCAGAGCGCCAAATATGAGGCCGTTTTGAACCAGATAAATCAGCAAGTTGTGGCAGCGCCAAATATGGAGCGCGTGCTGCAAGTGGCAGCCCAAACTTTGGGCAGTTCTCTCAATGTTCGACGGGCAACGGTGCAGTTATCCCGCCGGCCAGGTAACGGCCGTTTCCAGGAGAAAAACTGATGTTAGCAAAAATTAGACAATTCATAGCGCCACCCCAGTTCCCGGAAGATGATGAAAAAGCGCGGGCAGCCAACCTGCTCAACACGCTGTTGTGGCTGTTTGTCACCGTTTTTCTGGCGCTTACCGTTGCGGTGCACTTCATAGATAACGATGTTACGACCACCCTGCAGATAGCCGCTGTACCTGCGTTTAGTCTGGGGCTGATCTATGTGCTGAAACGAGGCTATGTACGGGCTGCCAGTCGGCTTACAATGACTATTTTCTATACAGGTACATTGGCTGCCGCGTATTTTGATTCGGGTATGAACCTGGGCATCGTCACTTCCCTCATGACAATGGGCGTATTGGTTGGCCTATTGCTCGGGCGACGTGCCGTAAACATCTATGCCGTTTTGACCATTATCATAGGCGGCATTTTTGTCTATTGGGAATCCACCGGGCAAATTGTGGTAGCCGCGGAAGGTTCATTGCCTATCTATTTGTCTGCAGCGGCAAGCTTCGCCATTATGGTTATTGCGCTCAATTCAACCTTGCGCGACCTGCAAAGTGCTTTCAGCCGCATGCGCCACAGCAACGAAGAGTTGGTGACAATTCATGAAGGTTTGGAAAAAACGGTGGCAGAGCGTACTCGTGACCTGGCTCTGGCCGCAGATGTGGGGCGCAGTATGTCCCAAATTCGCCAACTAGACGAGCTGTTGCAGAATGCAGTAAACAGTATCCAGGAGCGATTTAACCTTTATTACGCCCAAATTTATCTTACTGACAAACGAGAAAAAACCTTGTCGCTCAAGGCTGGTACCGGTTTTGTGGGGCGCCAGCTGGTGCGGCGCGGTCATGTGCTCTCTGTTGGTAAAGGCTCTATTAACGGTACGGCCGTTGCTGAAAAACGCACGGTGGTGGTGTCAGATACGGCCGCTTCCCCCGTCTTTAAACCCAATGCCTTGCTCCCCTATACGCGGGCAGAAATGGCCATCCCGCTCATTTTGGGTGATCGGGTGCTGGGCGTGCTCAACCTGCAAAGCGACGAAGTGCAAGGTTTGTCAGAACAAAACGTAAACGCCTTTGAAACATTGGCTGGGCAGATGGCCGTTGCTATTGAAAATGCCAACCTGTTTGCTGAAACGCAGGAAGCCCGAGCTCAAGTGGAAGGCTATGTGGGCCTGATGGTTCGCGAAGGCTGGGATAACTATCAAAATGGCGTGGTCCAGCCAGAATTGGTGGGCTTTACGTTTGAAAATGATTTGCTAAAACGCCTGACGCAGCCCAAACCAGTTAGCGGTTCAGGTACTGCTAATATGGTTGTGCCCATTGTGGTCGCCAACGAGACAATCGGGACCATTCAGCTAGAGACTGAAGTTGGTCACGTTTGGGCAGAGGAAGAAAAAGAAATGATACAGGCTGTTGCTCGGCAGGTTGGGCAGCAGGCTGAAAACCTCCGTCTACTGGCTGAAACGCGCCAATACCGTGCTGAGGCTGAACAGATCGCTCGTCGGTTAAGCGGTGAGGCGTGGCATACCTTCCTTCAGGAACGGGGCGAGGCTGTGCAAGGCTTTGTGTACGATCAAAATAAAATTGAGCCCCTGGCTGGGGAGACCGTACCTGAACTGCCAGAAGCAGAAGTTATCCGGCGGCCGCTGCAGGTACAAAATGAAACCATCGGTGAGATTGTTGTTACTGGCGCTGAAGAAGAAGACGATGCCGGGTTGATTGCGGCCGTTTCTGAGCAGCTTAGTGCCCATATGGAAAACTTACGCCTGGCGAAGCAAACTGAAATGGCCCTGGCGCAATCAGATACGCTCTACCAGATTGGTCGTGACCTGAATAGTGCCGACACCCCGGAAAAGATTTTGCTGGCCGCGCTAAAGCCCATGATGCCTACGAATCTGGCAGAGGCTACCCTGCTGATGTTTGCCGATAAGAACCAGAACAATGAGCCTGAGACGCTGGAAATGCTGGCTGATTGGCAGCGCGACGGGCAGCCCGCTTACCCAGTAGGCACCCGCTTCCCTGTAAGCCGGTTCCCCTTATCTGGTACGTTTTTCGGTAACGCAGAAAAGCCAATTTTGATTAGCGATGTGCTAAATGATGAGCGTGTGGATGTGTTTACCCAAGACATTATGACGCAGGCTGGTATTGGCGCCATTGCTATGGTTCCTCTGTCGGTGGCCGGGGAGTGGGTGGGTATTCTCACCGGCAGCTGGAAGACGGCACACCCGTTTACTCTGCAAGAAGAGGAACTTTTTAACGCGCTCGTTAACCTGGTCGCACCGACGGCACAAAGCCAGCGCCTGTTTACACAAACGAAGACCCAGGCGGACAAAGAGCGTCTCATTAACCTTATTAACCAACGTATCCAGGGTACCTTAACGATAGACAGCGCATTGCAAACGGCCGTTAAAGAACTTGGTCAGGCGCTGCGAACCCCAGCCCAGGTGAAGCTAACTACCGCAGTCAAACAGCAAGAAGCGGTTGCCGCTGATTAACCGGAGATTTGGCATGAACGTCATCAAGAATCTTAGTTTAAGACACAAGCTCATTATCATATTTGCATTCCTTACCCTAATCACCATAGGCGCTCTTTACGTGTTCCGCTTGTTTCTCGTGGTTGAATTATTCGGGGCCGCCACGCCTACGCTGGAATTTAGCGAGGTTGCCTTATTGAACAGCCAGGTGCAGAAAGAAGCACTGGAATATGTGGCCACAGGTGAAGAGGAAACTGTCGTACAGTTTCACGAGAATGCTGATCAACTAAACACCTTAGTGTCAGAGCTCACCCTGGAAGATAATGAATATGCAGAGATTTTAGTGTCTGGTAGAGCCACTGTTTTATCGCTCATTGAAACCGGGGAAGGCATCATTCAAACACATGGGCAAACCCTGGAACTGCTAGAAACGCTCGACGGGCTGGAAGGTGAAAAAGAAGCTGCCCTAGAGGCTATCAACCGAGAAGAATTAATTGGTAATGCAGACCTGAGATCTGAAATGTTACTGCTAAATCAGATGGTGGTTTTGGGCGAACGGTTGCATACGCAAACAGTAGAATTTGTGCTAACTGGCGAAGGTAGTGCCTTGGACGATGTTGAAGCTTCCCGCGCCAGGCTGGTGGAAACAATAGATGTGCTGCAAGCCCAGTTAACGGAAAAGGGTTTGATTGAACCACTCAATTTGCAGTCAGCTTTAGATACGCATGTTGAAATTGAGAGTCTGTCCGCTCAAATTGTTGCGAACCATATTCAAACAGCGGATCAGCTTGCAGTGTTGGAAGATTTGGAGAATCAGGTAGAAGCAACCAGAGATGAACTGAATCTGGTCGTAGAAGGGGCTGTCGTTACTTTGTTTAACGATACAGACAACCTCCTTTATGGGGGTGGTATTGTCTTTCTGCTATTTTACATAGGGGTTGCTTTGTTAATTGCGCGTATCTTTGTACGACCCACAGCAAGCCTGGGTGAGGCCGCCGAAAAAATGGGGCAAGGTGATTATTCGGTTCGTCTACCTGTTTCTTCCAGTGATGAGATTGGCCAATTGATGCAAAGCTTCAATACGATGGCTGAGCAAATGCAGCAAACAGTCGCTGAGTTATATCAGCACTCCCAGGCGTTGGAAACCAGCTCTGAAGTTAGCCACCGATTATCTACCATTTTGAATGTAGAGGAATTGACAACGGCCGTTGTGGAGCTGCTGAAAGTGCAGTTTAACTACTACCATGCCCACATTTACCTCTTTGATGATGCCCGTGAATATCTGGTGATGGCCGGTGGTACCGGCGTGGCTGGTGAGGCACTGCTGGCCAGCGGGCACAAAATTGAAGTTGGCAAAGGGTTGGTCGGACGTGCGGCGGCCCACAATGAACCCATTTTGGTGCCGGATGTCTCGCTGGATCAAAACTGGCTGCCCAATCCCTTACTGCCTGATACGGCGGCTGAAGTTGCTGTGCCCATCACGCTGGAAGGCCGGGTGCTCGGCGTATTGGATGTACAAAACCGGAAAGCTGGGACATTAACCACAGAGGATGTGGAGATGCTGCAATCTGTTGCCTGGCAGGTAGCTATCGGCCTGAAAAATGCCCATTTATATGAAGATGCGCAGCAAGAGAAAATGCAAGTTCAAACGATTCTGGATTCTCTTTCCTTACCCATTATTATTTCCCGATTGTCAGACGGGCAGGTCACTTACGTGAACGATGCCTTCTCTGAAGCGGCCATGCTGTCTCGGGAAATGGTGATTGGGCAGGCAACACCTGATTTTTACGCTAACCCAGCCGACCGTTATGCTATTTTGACCGGATTGCAGACGGAGGGCAGCGTAACAGATTTTGAGACGGTTTTGAAGCGAGGCAACGACGAACATTTCTGGACGCTGCTTTCGGCAAGCATTGTGGCTTACGGCGGCGAACCCTCAATTCTGGCCTCTGTGCTGGATATTGACAGCCGTAAACAAGCCGAAGCGTTGTTGGCTAAAAATGCGAGCGAGCTGGAAATCGTATCTCAGGTAAGCACTGTGGCGGCCACCATTCTAGAGCCGCAGGAAATGTTGCAGCGGGTTGCGGATCTAACCAAGAGCAGCTTTGATTTGTACCATGCCCACATTCATCTGTTGGATGAAAGCGGACAGACATTGGTGCTAACAGCTGGTGCTGGTGAAG
This sequence comes from Ardenticatenaceae bacterium, assembly GCA_020634565.1. Taxonomy (GTDB): domain Bacteria; phylum Chloroflexota; class Anaerolineae; order Promineifilales; family Promineifilaceae; genus Leptofilum. The sequence goes on along the minus strand of JACKBN010000001.1, from coordinate 601,964 downwards.
TTGGACGAGAAATGGTGGCTGAGGGTCGTCGTATTCCATTGGCTGCCGAGGGCTCCCTGGTGGCGTCTGTGGCCCGTAATGGTAAAGGTGCCACACGTAACTACGAAACGGCTGGTGAAGGTTTTATGCCGCACCCCTTGCTGCAAGATACCCGTTCTGAAATGGCTGTGCCTATGGCGGTTGGTGGTAATGTGCTCGGGGTGCTGGATGTGCGCTCAGATAAGTTAAATTACTTTACTGAGTTGGATATGCAAACGGTGACTTCGTTGGCATCCCAGGTGGCTGTCGCGTTGCAAAATGCCCGCTCTTATGCGCGGTCTGAAGAAGCGCTGAAAGAGTTGCAGGAACTGTCTCGTCGGTTAACCCGAGAAGGGTGGAATGAGTACCTGTCTGCACAACACGATCAGCTAACATACACCTACGATTTGCAGGATGGGAAGCCGCAAATAAACGGCAACGGTGCCGGAACGGCCGTTCCCAATGAAGATGACTCTGTGCTCATGCAGCCGCTGCAAATTCAAGGGGAATCGTTTGGTCAGTTGGCTTTCACCGGCCTCTCACCGCAAGATATGGAAAAGGCTGAAATTATTGCGGCTGTGGCTGAACGACTCAGCGCCCATCTGGAAAACCTGCGTCTGGCTGAGCAAACCCAAGTTGCTCTTAGCCAGACAGAGCGGCGCACCGAAGAATTGGCAGTACTGAATGAAATGAGCCAAACGCTGACGGCGCAGTCCACTGTCGATGGCGTATTACAAACGGTTTACGATTATCTATCTCGCTTGATGGATACCACGCACTTCTTTAGCGTTCTCTACGATGAAGAAATGGATGAGGTGGAGTTTGCCCTGACCGCTGACGAGAAAGAGCTGAAGTGGCATACGGAGAAGCGTCAGGCCGGGCATGGGATCACGGAATATATCATCAAGCATCGGCAGCCCCTGCTCATGTCTGAAAATGTAGGGGGACGGTTGGCCGAACTTGGCGTAACAGATTACGACAAATTGCCGGAATCCTGGCTGGGTGTACCTGTCACGCTTGGTAACCGCGTTCTGGGCGTGATTGGCCTGGAAAGCTACACCACGCCGCACCTTTTCACTGAAGAGCATTTGAACCTGCTCACGGCCATTGCCAACCAGGCGGCCATCTCTATCGAAAGCACGAGGCTGCTCCAAGGTACGGTAGCCCTGGCGGAAGAGGAACAAATTTTGCGCCAGATTACGGCCCGTGTCAGTACGGCCGTTGATGCCGAATCTATTTTACGCACTGCCGCCGAAGAAATCGGCCGGGCGCTAGGCCTGGAAGGCGATATTGTTCTGGAAGGCATCGGCGCTGACCATGCTGCAAAACAGGTTAACGGTCACAACCGTTAGTTAAATGTACGGTTAATCAGTCACTGGATAGGGTAACGGCCGTATCCAAGCGAAACTTTTACACTTGCTTCTAAAGAAGCCGACAGTTTCCAAACAAGTGATGATTTATGAGGAATACCATGAATAGAAGGGACACATCACCAGCAACCAGTACAGATAAAGAAGTCCGTAACGCCAGGATTATTACCACATTCCTGACCGTCTTTATGGCAATCGTAACGGTCTATTTTTTCTCGCAGGGAGCTGACACAGCTACTTCGCTGAAGGCTTATCTCATTACGATGACGCTTGGCTCTGCGGTTGCTGGCTGGCTCACCTACAAGAGACGGGTGCAGTGGGGCATACCTATTCTCGTTAGCACTTTCTGGCTTTTGCTCATCTTCAACCAGTTTACTAGCGCTGGTGATGGTTTGCTAAATGGTCTGGTGGCCGCAGTTGCCACCGCTGGTATTGCTTTCCCCACCATGTCTGGTAAACGGTTGAACCGGATAATCAGCTTTGGGGTTGCTATTGGCGTAACGGTGGTCTTTATTGACATATTTGGTCCGGCCGATCGACCTGTTTATGAGAATACGTCGTTTGATTATGTTTTCATCGCGAGTTTGACGGGCGCTTTGGTGTATTTCTTGGGCCGCCAGCTACGTGAAGCGAACTTGCGACCCAAACTTATCGCCAGTTACGCGTTTATTGCCGTAATTGGTGCCGTGTTTGCCTATGGCAGTACGCAGCTTGCTACCCAGCGTTTGTCACAGGATGCGGTTCCTAGTTTGCAGGCGTTTGCGCATGTTGCTCAGGAATCACATACCGTGCAGGCTGAGGCGTTGGAATATGTCAGCCTTGGTGAAGATGAGACCATCGAACAATTAGAAGCAAGTGCTGCTGAACTGGCAACCCTGGCTGCACAATTGCCAGAGCTGGCTAATGATGAAGAGGAAGTTCGTGATTTCACCGCCCTGGCAGACAAGGCCAACGAGGCGGGCAGTTTGGCTCAGGCTGTGGTGGAGTCGCACAGCCAAACATTGGCAGCTATTGAATCAATGGAAACCGCCGAAGCAGAGATGCTCGTATCGTTTGAGCAGGCACAGGCCGTGGTGGATGCCGAAATTGCTAGAAATATTGCCAGCGGAGATTTGGAGGAACTTGAGAACGATTCGATTCCTTCGCAACTCTTTTTTGCTGACTTTAGCTTCAACACCCAGCTGATGCTGGCGGAAACGCTGGAGTTTGTGACGACTGGTGAGCCGGCTGCTGCGGCCGATTTTGAGGTAACCCAGGGTCAGTTAGAAGCCACTCTGGCCGAACTGGAGTCAGTTTTGGATGCAGAAGAACCGGGTGAGGGCGATCTGGCAGCACAGCTAGCCGAAAACGCAGCCATCATAACTGCTGCTGGTCGCTCTGTCATTGCTGCTCATGAAAATACTCTGGAGTTATTGGATCAACTTGAAGCCCTGGAGGCAGAGCTGGACATCAATCTGGCTAGCGTCGAACAGCTGATTGAGCAGGACGTGAGTGAGGGTGAATCAACGTCGAGCAACGTGGTTATCCTGGCTACGGTGGTTGCTCTGGTGATTTCTGGGGGTATGGGTGTTTTGATGTCCAGCACCGTGGTTGAACCGGTTTCTCGGCTGGTGGTAGCGGCGCAAAAACTTGGTTCTGGCGATTTGTCGGCTCAGGCTAACGTAGAAACGAAGGATGAAATTGGAACCCTGGCCTCTACCTTCAACAATATGGCGGTTCAGCTAAGGCAAACGCTAGGCCAGTTGGATAGACGAGCCCGGCAGATGGAAACCAGTAGTGAGGTCAGCCGTCGTCTTTCTACCATTTTGGATGAGAATGAATTGGTAACGGCCGTTGTTACCAGTTTGCAAGAAGCGTTTAACTATTACCACGTTCACATTTACATGCTGGACAAGGCAGAAAACCAGTTGGTGATGGCTGGCGGTACGGGTAAAGCTGGCGCACAGTTGTTAGCCCAAAAACATGCCATTGCTATCGGCCGTGGTTTGGTGGGTACCGCTGCCCACGCGAATGTCACGAACTTGGTGCCTGATGTAACAGCCAACGAAGATTGGGTGGCCAATCCCCTTTTGCCCGATACGCGGGCTGAAATTGCCGTTCCCATTGCTCTGGGTAATGAAGTATTGGGCGTATTGGACGTGCAAAGTAATGTAACACAAGGCCTGGGGGAATTGGACCAGGAACTACTGCAATCTATTACCAGTCAGGTTGCTATCGCTCTGCAAAATGCGCGTCAATATGAAGAAGTACAGCGTTCACAGAAATCACTGCAAGAACGTGAAACCTTGATGCGCACCATCATTGACTCTACGCCAGACTGGATTTTTGCTAAAGACAAGAACCATCGTTACATGGTGGTGAATAAAGAATTTGCCGCTACTATGAATATGGTCCCTGCCGAAGTTGTGGGCAAGGATGACCTGGAAATTGGTATTCCGGAGATGGTTGTGAATGGGGATCCAGATAAGGGTATTCCTGGTGTATGGCCCGGTGAACGGAAAGTAATGGACGGTGGGGAAATGGAGATTCTTGAAGAAGAGACCACTATTACCACCACTGGACGCCATATGTTTATGACCACTACCAGAGTTCCTCTGAAAGACGCTGACGGAAATGTGACAGGTCTTGTGGGCTTTATTCATGACATTACTGAACGTAAAGAATTTGAAACGGAACTGGAAGAAGCCCACAATCGTACTCAGGAAGTTTTGGAATCGATTAATGTTCCGCTGGTTATTTCTAGAGTGGCGGACGGTATTGTAGCTTACGTCAATGACCCGATGGCTGAGTTAATCGGTGTTGATCGTGAAAAATTGATTGGTCAGATCACGCCTGATTTCTACAACAATCCGGCGGATCGGGAAGCTTATCTAAAGGGTCTGCGTGAACACGGGTACGTGTCTAACTATGACTTGCATCTAAAGCGTGGCGACGGCCGTTTAATCTGGACATTGGTTTCTGGTCGTGTTATTCACTTCCAGGGCGAGCCGGCCATTATTTCTTCACTGATGGACATTAGTGAACGTCGTGCAGCAGAGGCACTGGTTGCCCGGCGCGCGACAGAGCTGGCAACGGTGGCCAACGTAAGTACGGTAGCCGCCACCATTCTGGAGCCAGACGAGCTTTTGCAGCAGGCTGTGGATCTAACAAAAGAACGGTTTGGTCTGTACCATGCTCACCTTTATCTGATGGATGAAAATCGCACACGCCTGGTGCTGGCCAACGGTGCTGGCGAAATTGGTCACAAGATGGTTACCGAAGGCCGCCAAATTGCGCTGACACAAGAACAGTCGTTGGTAGCTCGGGCGGCTCGTACTCGACAAGGTGTTGTGATTAATGATGTCCAGATGGAGCCGGGTTTCTTGCCCAACCCGCTGTTACCAGAAACGCGGTCAGAATTAGCCGTTCCGATGATCGCCAGTAATGAAGTGCTTGGTGTGCTAGACGTGCAGGGGGCCGAGACCAACCGCTTTACATCTGAGGAGGTTAACGTCTTTACGACGCTGGCTTCTCAGATTGCTGTAGCGGTGCAAAATGCCCGCCGTCATGATGAGGCACAACGAGCCTTGGATGAACTGACCCGACTGCAACGCATCATGGTGCGTGAAGGGTGGGAAGATTATTTAGCCGAGCAGGAACGTCAATCCTTTGGCTATGCTTTTACTACCAAGGGTGCCAAACCCATTGGGGATGAGACTGAAAAACCTGTGGTTGTGGGGAAGACGAATGGCAGCAAGAGCACAAAGAAGCCGGAAACGGCCGTTGCCAAACAAAATGGCTCTGTGGCTATTCCCATCGCCGTACGTGGCGAAACCATTGGTAAAATTGGTCTGCGTACCCCAGATGGCAGCACAATTCCAGAACGTAAACAGGCACTGATTAAAACCGTTGCCCACCAGGTATCTGAAGCATTGGAACGGGTTCGCTTAACAGAGCAAACCCAGCTGGCCTTAACTCAGGCAGAAAAACGTAGTGAAGAAATTGCTTTGGTTAACCGGCTGGTGACTCAGATTTCTTCCTCGCTTGATTTGCAGCACTCCCTGCAAATAATCGTGGACGAGTTGGCTGTGGCCGTGAACGTCGATCAAGTACGCATTGCCCTACTGGAAAAAGAAAGAAACGAACTGGTTGTCATTGCCGAACATTACGACAATGCCAAAGCGACTTCGGCCGTTGGCATGATCATTCCTATTGAGGGCAATGAACTGACCCAAACTGTGATACGCACCCGAGAAATGGTGGTGGTTGAAGATGCCCAGAACAATCTGAAGACGATGCCTGTTCATGAGATGTTCCGCGAACAAGGTATTGAGACAGTGATCTTGATGCCCCTGGTGGTAAACGATGAAGTGCTGGGCACCATCGGCTTAGACATTCTGGATAAGCGACCCGTACCACATGGAAACTTGCAGCTGGCCCAAACAATTGTGTACCAGACGGCAACCGCTATTCAAAACGCGCGTTTGTTTGAACAGACACAGGCTGCTCTGGCAGAAACGGAAATGCTGTATACGCACAGTTCGCAGCTGAACACGGCGACAAATCTGCAGGTTGTGCTGGAAACAGCTACGGCACCTGGCTTCCAGGCTGGGGCGCAAGATTCGATGCTGTTGGTTTATGGCGAACAAGTGTCGCGGCAACCGCAAGATGCTCTAGTTGCGGCAGCTGTGCCAGTTTCATTGATGCCTTCTGAGCGGGCTATTAACCTGACGGACGAACCGTGGGGCAAGTTGTGGCCTATCTATGGCAAAAACGTTGTTTTTGTCGGCGATGTGGCGCAGGATGATCGCCTCACCAAGGCAAATGTCAATGCGCTCAAGAAGCAGGATGTTCATGCCCTGGCAATCATGTATCTGACAGTTGGGAGTATGTACATCGGGCAAATTGTCATCCGCTGGAACAAACCACGGACGTTTACCAATGCTGATGAACGACTCTATGGCGCTATTGCTCAGCAGGCTTCTTCAGTGGTGTACAACCGGTTGCTCTTTAACCAGACGGAAGAGGCGCTGTCTGAAACGGCCGCACTTTACCAGGCTAGTGCCGACCTCAACACGGCTCAAACGTACGATGAAGTGCTGACTGCCTTGCGCCGCCACACGGTTCTGGGTCAAAAGAGCTGGGATGTAAACATTAGCTTCTTTGATGAACCAATGGATGGCACCCGTCTACCCAAGGAAACAATCCTTTTGGCCGGTGTGCAGCCGTTACCAGAGGGTGTTAACCCGCGGACCAGAGTCGAAGATTCCCCCTTAGCCGGAATACTGCTCAAGCTTGAGGAACCGGTATTCTTCGAGGATGTGGGTACAGACGAGCGTTTACCCGTGCAGGCCCGAAAGATTTTGAGTGAACACTACGGGGCTAAAAGCTATCTATTCGTTCCTTTGCGATTAGGTAATCAGTCAATCGGGTTGGTAGGTGCTATTTATAAGCAAAACATGCGTTTTTCAGAGGAACAAATGAGGCGGCTTAATGTGTTGGTTAACCAGGCAGCTGTTTCTATCCAATCGCTGCATCTGCTGACTCAGACTCGCCGCCGAGCCGATCGCGAAGCGCTTATCAACAATATTAACAAGAAGATTCAGTCTGCACCGACCGTAGAGTTTGCTTTGCAAACGGCCGTTGCTGAACTAGGCCAGGCGCTTAGACTGAAGAAAGCGCTCGTGGAATTGTCTCTAGACGAGCAGGAAAACGGGCATCAGCAAGAAATCCCATCGGGCTCGGCCGAACCGGCTTGATGTGAATATAAAGTGTAGAAAATTTTTGTCGAAACGGCCGTTACCATGGCCCCAAATAATCAAATTCTGGGTTGACTTATGAAGCAATCACAAAAACAAACGCACACCATTGAGGTTTTATACGAACTGGCACTGTCCATCGGCACCAGTCTGGATTTACAGCAAATGCTGGCCACAAGCATGCAAGCCTTTGCTGAAGAGTTGGACTGCGCGGTAAGCACCACTTACCGCAGCCAGGCAACCGAAGCTGCCTACAAGGTTGAAGCTGTGGGAACCTACCCGCACGGGGCAGACAAAGCGGAGACGGAGCAATTGGCCCTGGCCAACCTGCCCGCCACGCCTGCGGAGCCGCAGCTTACGCAGTTTAAAGAGTCGCTGCCGCTGGTGGGTGCCGGCGCAGATGATGATTACTATCATTTGCTCGATCTGCCCGGCTTTGGCTTCTTGCTGCTGATCAAGGATGAAGCACCCCTTGACAAGGCGCTGCTGGAAGCGTTACGGTCGTTGCAAGACAAGCTGGCCACCGCCGCTGCTGCTTGTGCACCCGCTGTAGCAACCCCGGTCACCACCGCTGGCGTAGAACAATCGCAAGAGATGGTTCACGAATATCTCTACATGCATCGTGGGTTGTATGAAATAAACAATGAATTAATGCATTTGGACGATATGGATGAACTGTATCGTCGCGTGGTTGAATTGGCGCATACCCGGTTGGGGTTTGATCGCGTGGGGATGTTTTTGCTGAATGAAGCAAAAGATGCGCTTGTGGGCACATACGGCGTTGATGACTCAGGCAACGTTCGCAGTGAGCAAGGGCCAGAATATAACATCACCAATCCAGAAACAATAGAATCCTACGTGTTCAACGCAGATCGTTTGTCTGTACAGGATGATGCTGAGTTATTCCACGATAATGTAGTCGTCGGGCGTGGTTGGCAAATTGGTGTTGCCATGTGGGTCGATGAGACCCCCATTGGCGTTATGTTTGCCGATAATCTGATAACCGGTCAGCCACTTAAACCATATCAAGCGCAACTTCTGTTTGCTTATTCCAGCATTGTGGCGAGTCTGATTGTCCGTCACCGCACCGATGAATCAATCCATGAGCGCGAAACCTTGTTGCGCACCATCATTGATTCCACCCCCGACTGGATTTTTGTAAAAGATCGCGACCATCGCTATCAGTTGGTTAACAAGGGTTACGCCGATACCATGGGTATGCCCCCAGAAGAGTTTATTGGCAAAAATGACCTGGACGTTGGCTTCCCGGAAGAGATCGTTAAAGGGGATCCAGAAAAAGGTATCCGTGGCTTCTGGGCCGATGACAATGAGATTATGGCTCAGGGTGAGCTAAAGATCATTGATGAGGAACCGGCCGTCATTGACGGCGAACAGCGCTACCTACACACGGTAAAAGCGCCACTGAAAGATGCCGATGATGAGGTGACCGGGCTGGTAGGCTTTGTGCACGATATCACCAAGCAAAAAGCCACGGCAGAAGCTCTGGAAGCAGCCAACGCGCATACAGAAACGATTTTGCAGGCCATTACGGTGCCGGTGCTGATTTCGCGGGTGAAGAGTGGTGAGATTGGCTACGCCAACGAGCACCTGGCGCAGTTGGTGCGCATGCCGTTGGATCAGTTGGTTGGCAATGCTACGCCCAATTTCTACGTACGCAATGAAGACAGAACGGCCGTTGTTGGCAAAATCCAAAAAGTTGGCAGCGTGAACAACTACCAACTCCAACTGCGGCGCACCGATGGTGAAGCATTTTGGGCTTTGCTCTCAGCGCGTCTCATTGATTTTGAAGGCGAACCGGCCATCATCACCAGTCTCATTGAGATCACAGACCGCATAGAGGCGGAACAGTCCCTGCGCCAAAGTGAGAAAGAATTGTCACAGGCGCTTGAGATCGCTAAGCTGGGTTATTGGGAATATGATGTTGAGAAGGACATTTTTACCCTAAACGATCAGTTCTATACAGTGTATGGCATGACGGCCGAGCAACATGGTGGCTATCAGGTTTCATCGGAGTATTTCACCCAGCACTTTGTCTACCCAGATGATCAGATGGTAGTGGGTGAAGAGATCGCCCGAGCAGTCAACTCAACCGAGCAGCATTATACACGCCAAATAGAGCATCGTATTTTGTTTCCTGATGGCAGCGTTGGTTACATTGTTGTAAATGTCAATCTGGAACGTGATGAACAGGGCAATATTTTACGCTTCTACGGTGCGAATCAGGATATTACCACGCTGAAGCAAGCTGAATTGCGGCTGCAAGAAAACCAGAGCCGTCTGGCAGAAGCAAACCGTATCAGCAATCTTTACCCGTGGGAATTTGATGTCGCAACGGAGATGTTCACCTTCACGCCCGAATACTTTGAACTGCTGGGAATCTCGGTTGAAGAAAACGGTGGCTTACAGATTTCGGCACAAGAATATGCTACCAAGTTTGTACCACCGGAAGAAGCCGCCATTGTTGCTACCGAAGTGGGTGAAGCAATGGCTACAGACGACCCGAACTTCAGCCGTGATTTTGAGTCTGTTAACCTGACCACGGACGGCAAGATCATCCCCGTTCGCGTTCGCTTCCGCATTGAAAAGGATGCGCAAGGGAACACCATCAAAACCTATGGCGCGAATCAGGATATTAGCGAACAGAAAGCAGTGGAAGCAACGCTTGCCAAACAAGCCGAAGAGCTGCAAACGGTAGCTGAAGTGGCCACAAATGCAGCCTCAGCGATGGATGAAGCCGCGCTGCTGCAAGATGTGGTAAGCCTAACCAAAGAACGGTTTAACCTCTACCATGCGCACATTTACTTGCTTGACGAAGCCGGTGAGAATCTGGTGTTAACTGCGGGGGCTGGTGAAGTCGGGCAGCAAATGGTGGCCGACGGCCGTTCCATTCCGTTCGACCAAGAACAATCACTGGTAGCGCGCGCCGCCCGTACCCAGCAAGGTGTTATCGTCAACGACGTACGGTCGGAACCCAACTTCTTACCCAATCCTTTGCTCCCCGACACGCGCGCAGAAATGGCCGTACCCATGATTGTGGGTACCCGCGTGCTTGGTGTTTTGGACGTACAGGCTGACACCACCGACTACTTCACCGCCCAAGACGTGCAGATTCAGACCACCCTGGCCGCGCAAATGGCCGTCGCGTTAGAAAACGTCCGGTTGCTGAATGAGGCACGGGTAAATGAAGAGCGATATCGTACCATTCTGGACAACGCCAATGAAATTGTCTTCACGCTGACGCCCGAAGGGGACTTCACTTACCTGTCGCCAGCATGGACAGGCCTACTGGGCTACACTTTGGAAGAGGGGATAGGGCATTCGATGGCTGAAACCCTGCACCCAGACGATTTGAGTCGTGCCTTCACCTACATGGAAGAGCTTGCGGCCGGCAGCGCGAAGAGTTTGACCTACCAGCAACGCCACAAGAATGGCGACTGGCGCTGGTTTACCGCCAACGGCTCGGCTGTTAAGGATGAGGCTGGCAACGTAAGCTACTTTATGGGGTTGGCGCAAGACATTACTGAGCGCAAAGCGGCGGAAGAAAGAATCCGCGCCAATGAAGAATTGATGCGCACGATTATCGATTCAACGCCAGACTGGATTTTTGTAAAGGATGAGGAACATCGTTACCAATTGGTCAATCAAGGGTATGCGAATGCTTTACATATAGCGCCCGAGGATTTTATTGGTAAGAATGATTTAGAGCTGGGCTTCCCGGAAGAGCTGGTCAAAGGCGATCCGGAAAAAGGGATTCGGGGATTCTGGGCTGATGATCGCCTGGTGATGGACAGCGGTGAGATGCAAGTCTATCCTGATGATCCCGCCACCATTGACGGGGAGGTACATACTTTCCATACAATTAAGTCTCCCTTGAAGACTGCCGATGGGCAGGCATGGGGTGTTCTGGCTTTTGCCCGCGATATTACCGAGCGTATACAAAGTGAAGCGGCAATTGCCAAACAAGCCGAAGAGCTGCAAACGGTAGCTGAAGTGGCCACAAATGCAGCCTCGGCGATGGATGAAGCCGCGCTGCTGCAAGATGTGGTAAGCCTGACCAAAGAACGGTTTAACCTCTACCATGCGCACATTTACTTGCTTGACGAAGCCGGTGAGAATCTGGTGTTAACTGCGGGGGCTGGTGTTGTCGGACAGCAAATGGTGGCCGACGGCCGTTCCATTCCGTTCGACCAAGAACAATCACTGGTAGCGCGCGCCGCCCGTACCCAGCAAGGTGTTATCGTCAACGACGTACGGTCGGAACCCAACTTCTTACCCAATCCTTTGCTCCCCGACACGCGCGCAGAAATGGCAGTGCCCATGATTGTGGGTACCCGCGTGCTTGGTGTTTTGGACGTACAGGCTGACACCACCGACTACTTCACGGCCCAGGACGTGCAGATTCAGACGACTCTCGCCGCGCAAATGGCCGTCGCGCTGGAAAATGTGCGCCTGCTGAACGTCGCGCAGGCAAACGAAGAGCGATATCGTACCATTCTGGACAACGCCAACGAAATTATCTTCACGCTAACACCCGAGGGGAACTTCACTTACCTCTCGCCAGCATGGACAGAGTTGCTTGGCTACACAATGGAAGAGGGGGAAGGTCATTCATTTGCTGAATTCTTGCACCCCGACGATATTGGTCGCGCCTTCACCTACATGGAAGAGCTTGCTGCCGGTGGCGGAAACGCGCAGAGTTTCACTTACCGACAGCGCCATAAGAATGGCGACTGGCGCTGGTTCGTCACGAATGGTTCGGCGGTTAAGGATGAGGCTAGCAATATCCGCTACTTCATCGGTTTGGCACAAGATATTACTGAACAAAGATTAGCTGAAGTGCAGCTTCAAGAGAACCAGGAACGTCTGGCAGAGGCTAACCGTATCAGTAAGCTTTATCCGTGGGAATTTGATGTAGCGACAGGGATGTTTACCTTTATCCCCGAATACTTTGAACTGTTAGGAACCTCGGTTGAAGAAAACGGCGGACTGCAGATTTCGGCAGAGGATTATGCTACCAAGTTTGTACCGTCGGAAGAGGCTCCTATTGTTGGGGCCGAGGTTGGGAAAGCGATGCTCGCGGATGACCCGAACTACAGTCGCGACTTTGAGTCCATCAACCTCACTGCCGGGGGCAGACGCGTCCCCATTTACGTTCGCTTCCGTCTTGAAAAGGATGCGCAAGGGAACACAATCAGACTGTTCGGTGCGAATCAGGACATCACTGAACAGAAAGAAGCCGAATTGCAGCTGCAGGAAAACCAGCAACGTCTGGCAGAGGCCAATCGTATCAGTAAGCTTTATCCGTGGGAATTTGAACTAGAGACAGAAACATTTACTTTTGAGCCTGAATATCTTGAATTACTGGGGACATCCGAAGAAGAAAATGGTGGTTTGCAGATGTCCGCGGAGGAGTTTGCTAAATATGCGCCTCCGGAATATGCGCCCATTGTTGCTGCCGAAGTTGAGAAAGTGCGAATTGCTGATGATCCAAATTACAGCAGCGATTTTGAGTATGTTAATCTGACCAAAGATGGCCGACTCATTCCTATTTCTGTCCGTATCCGTATCGAAAAAGATGTAAATGGCAATACTGTCAAGATCTTTGGTGTTAACCAGGACATTACCGAACAGAAAGCTGTAGAAGCGACTTTGCGCCAGAACGAAGCAGAATTGTCCCAGGCCCTTGAGCTTGCTAAGTTAGGCTATTGGGAATACGATGTTAAGAATGACCTGTTCACCTTCAATGATCAGTTCTATTCACTCTTCCACACCACTGCTGAAGAGCATGGCGGTTATCGAGTTTCTTCAGGCTATTACGCACAACACTTTGTCCATCCCGATGATACAGAGATGGTGGGCGGCGAAATTGGAATGGCGCTTAGTTCTACCGACAGTTACTATAATCGCCAGTTGGAACATCGCATCTTGTATGCTGACGGTGGCATTGGTTACATCTCGGTTAACGTGAATGTTGAGCGGGATGAACAGGGAGATATTCTTCGCTTCTACGGTGCGAACCAGGACATCACTGACCGCAAACTTGCTGAAGTGGCCGTGGCCAAACAAGCAAAAGAGCTGCAAGTTGTAGCCGAGCTTTCAACGACAGTGGCTACAACGCTTGAGCAAGAAAAGCTGCTGCAACAAGTGATTGACCTGACCAAAGAGCGGTTTGATTTTTATCATGCCCAGATTTACCTGCTTGATGCCCAGCACGAAAAACTTTCTCTGGCATTTGGTGCAGGTGATGTAGGACGTCAATTGGTATCTCAGAAGCACCAGATTGATTTGAATGCAGTTCAATCGCTGGTAGCACAGGCGGCTCGTTCTGGCCAGGCGATTGTGGTGAATGCCGTGCGCGAGAACCCAAATTGGTTGGCAAATGCGCTGTTGCCGGAGACGCAAGCGGAAATGGCTGTGCCTATGATGGTTGGTAACCATGTGTTAGGGGTCTTGGACGTGCAGTCGGAGGTTGTGAACCGCTTTACGGAGCAGGACGTGCAGATTCAAACGACACTGGCTGCTCAGGTGAGTATCGCCTTGGAAAATGCCCGTTCCTTTGAGCAAGCGCAAACGGCCGTTGCGGAAATGAACGCTTTGACCCGCCGCCTGACTCACGAAGGGTGGGACGATTATTTTGACACGGTGCCTAACGAGAATCTGCGTTTCTTGTTTGATGGAAGCTCAGTCCAAGAAGCACAGGATACGGCCGTAGATTCAGCACTGCCAGAAAATCCCGATGAGTTACTGGAACGGCCGATTGAAATCCGTGGCGTGAAAATCGGTAAGATGGCTATCGTACCAGAAGAAGAAGATACCGAGATGGAAGAGGTTGTCAACTCGGTCATGCAGCAGTTGGCCTCGCACATCGAAAACTTGCGCCTAACGGAGCAGGTACAAACCTCACTGGCCCAAACGGAAGCGTTGTACACCGGTAGTGAGCGTATCGTCTTGAGTTCAACAGAAGAGGATATTCTCCAATCACTTGTTCTTTCTACAGAATTGCGCAAGCTGGATCGCGCCAATATCTTTATGTTTGACGAGCCGGTAGAGGATGGTGTGGCGCGTGATGTGATGGTGGTGGCTACCTGGGTAAATGAAGGCATACCACCGAGTGTTCAGGTTGGCACACGTTTCGAAGTGGAAAATGTTCCTTTCCTGGCGACTGTACGACCCGACTCAACTTTGGTGATTCGCGATGTTCGCGAAGATTCGCGAGTAGATGAACAGACAAGCAAGATTCTAGAAGGTTTTGGGATGATCAGCTTTACCATGTTCCCCATTGTGGTTGGTTCACAATGGTTGGGCATCGTGTCCGGGCAATCGTCTAAGCCACTGTACATGAATGATGTTCATCTTCGTCAGGCAACCAGCTTGGTGAGTCAGGCTGCGGTTGTGATGCAAACAACCATCCTCTTCCGTCAAGAGCAAGCGCGGGCGCGCCGTGAGCAGATGCTGCGTGAAATTGCAGCAAAGGTCCGCAGTTCTACCGATGTAGATACAATTATGCGAACGGCCGTAACCGAAATCGGCCGTACGCTAGGTCGTCGATCCTTCATTAAGCTAGGCAATGGCCAGCTTGACAGTCAACAGAACGACAATGGTAATGGAGCAACATCATGAGTTTAAATAACGAAATTTACCATGCCCTGGCGGAACAAACCGCCGACCACATCCTGGTTACAGATCCTGATGGGAAAATACTCTATGTAAATCCTGCCTTCGAGCACCTAACAGGCTATTGCAAGGAAGAAGTTCTGGGTCAGACACCACAATTGATGAAATCTGGTCAGCATGATCAGAAATTCTATCAAGAACTGTGGGACACCGTCCTGGCTGGTAAAACCTTTCGGCAGATGGTCATCAACCGCAAAAAAGATGGGACCTTGTTTTACGAAGAGAAAACAATTACCCCCCTCAAGAATGCGGCTGGCAAAATTACGCATTTTGTTTCCACTGGCAAGGATGTGACAGAGCGGGTGGAAGCAGAGCAGATGCTTACCCAAAAACAGGAAGACCTTCAAGCCAAGGCCGATTCCTTGGCTGCCGTAAGTGCCGTTGCTGATTTGCTCCACCATACACCGGATATCCAAACGTTCTTTGAGCAGGCTGTTGAAACAATTGTGCGCCAGCTAGAGTCTCCATCGGTGGCCTTGTTTGTTCTCAACAAAGCAGAAACCGAGCTAAAGCTCATGGCTTCGCATGGCTTTTCTGCCGAAGTTTTGGAAGTGGGATCGAGGCTCCCGGTTAAAGGTAGTTTTTCGGGGCTTGCTATTGCTCAGAAGAAGGTGATTGTTAGCAATGCTTCAATGGATGACGATCGTTTTGAGCCCACCGTGGGTAAAGCATTACATGATCAAGGGTGGCTCAGCGCCGTCTCTTGCCCTCTGCTTTATCAAGAGCGGGTTGTGGGGGTTGTCAATCTGCTCTTCAAAGAGCCTTTCTCCCTCTCAGAGGAATACGAGAATACCCTGTTGATGATCGGTAAAACCATAGGCCTGGCCTATGTAAATGACCAGCGCTTTCAAGAGCTGCGCCAGACTGAAACTCAAACAGAGTTTCGCCTACAAATGAGACAGGCGCTGATTAACGCCCAAAGTAAAGATGAATTATTTGAGGCAATTGCTCAAAAGGCGGCTTACTATCCTAAAGCTGCTGTTGCCATTTTCTTGCTGAAAAAAGCCGACGGCAACGATATGCTGGAACTTCAAAAAATGTTTGTGGGTGAGAGCGGTTTGTCTGCTATGCCACAAGGCACTCAAATTCCATTTGAGCTGTTCCCTTACGTTTTAAAAGGCGACCGGTCGTTTATTACCGATGACGCTCACACGGATGAACGAATTGTAGATAGTGCCAAGGCGCTAGCCAAGCAGTTTGGCGCGGTGAGTATGGCCAACTTCCCCTTGAAGGTGGCTGGCGACTGGTTAGGGCTTGTCATTATGGCCAGTGCCGAAAAAGCTTATTTCACCGAAGATAAACTGCCTATCTATCATGATTTAGTGGAGCAAGGTGCCCTTGCTTTGCGGGCTACCTTATTGTATGAAGAGGCTCGCACTGCTCTGGCCAGACGTGAGCAAGAAGTCGCGCTCTCTATCCAAGTGTCTCAGGAAATTGCTTCCGCACCCAACCTGAATATGCTGTACCAACGTGTTGTGAAGCAGGTTCAGGAGCAGTTTGGTTATTACTATACTCAGCTTCTCCGCTTTGATGAAACCTTAAGCACCTTGGGATTGGTTGTGGGTTATGGTGATATCGGTGAGAAGATGTTGGCCTTAAACCACTCGATGCCTTTGGGTGTAGGCCTCATTGGTAAAGCTGCCGAGAAAAAGCAATCTATTTTACGTACCAGGGTTATCGATGACCCGAACTGGCAGTCAAACTCGCTGCTGCCCGATACAAAAAGTGAGCTGGCCGTGCCGATTAAGCTGGGTGAGCGCATTTTGGGTGTGCTGGATGTGCAAAGTGACAAGGTTGGCGGCATTACCCAAAACGACCAACTTATTCTTGAAGGTTTGTGTGGACAGATTGCTGTGGCAATTGAAAGCACAGGGCTGCGTCAGGAGATGGAAGGTCGTTTGCGTGAGTTGAGTCTTTTGCAGCGGCAAATGAGTCGTGAAGGTTGGCGCAAGTACCAGCAGACGCTGGAAGAGCAAAAAGGGTACCGATTCGATCTTTCAGGTTTGCAAACATTCTCTGATTTTCAAGATCTCGTGTCTCAAAATGGCCACACAGATCTGGAATTCCAAGAGAAAGCCGAGGCACATCTTAGCAAACAGCTTATGATTCGTGGTGAAACAATTGGTAGTTTTGGCATAGAAGATGATCCGGAACGGCCGTTAAGCGACGAAGAACGTGAAATTATTGACGCGGTGGCCCTGGAATTGGCCGAAGCGTTAGAGGCGGCCCGCCTCTTTGAACAGACACAGATGTCCCTGATGGAACAGGAACGACTCGCTTCTGAGTTGGAAACAGTGGCCCAGGTAAGTACGGCCGCTTCCACTATCCTGGAAGTTGATGAACTGTTGCAATCAGTGGTAAACCTGGCCAAGAGCAGTTTTGGTCTTTACCACGTCCACATTTACCTGGCAAACGAGACAGGTAAGAAATTGACGTTGAAGGCGGGTGCTGGCAATATCGGCCGTCTTATGAGTTTGGAAGGCCGAGAAATTGGCATTGAAGAAGAATCCATTGTGGCTCGGGCGGCTCGGACCCGTAAAGGTGTGTTCGAAAACAACGTGCGGCGCATTCTGGACTTCTTGCCTCATCCGCTGCTGCCAGACACTCAGGCAGAAATGGCTCTCCCCATGATTGTGGGTAGTAAGCTCATCGGTGTATTGGACTTGCAGTCTGACCAGAAAGATTTCTTTACTGAAGAAGACTTGAATGTACAGGCAACGCTCGCTTCGCAGATTGCGGTTGCTGTGGAAAACGCTACCCAATATGCCGCGCAGGTGCAAACGGCCGCTAAGCTAATGGAAGTTGACCAGCTGAAGTCAGAATTCCTGGCCAGCATGAGTCATGAGCTGCGAACACCGCTCAACTCCATCATCGGTTTTGCCGACGTGCTGCTGGAAGGGCTGGACGGTGATTTGAATGAGCGTATGGAAGAAGATGTCCGGCTCATTCGTGAAAGCGGTAGCCACCTGAAGGGTCTCATCGGCGACATCCTGGATATGTCCAAAATTGAAGCCGGTCGTATGGATTTGCGCTACGAAGAGATTGATATGGTACAATTTGCCAACGATTTGGTGGCAACCTCTGCCTCGCTGGCGCAAGAGAAAAGTCTCTACCTCCAGCTGGATATTGACGAAGATTTGCCCACAATTCAGGCAGACCGTACGCGTCTTCGCCAGGTTTTGTGGAACATCGTCGGGAATGCTATCAAATTTACAGAAAAGGGTGGCGTCACTGTTACACTACAGGCCAAGCCCAATCACCTACTCTGCTCTGTACGAGATACTGGTATCGGTATCAAGGAAGAGCATGTGGATGTTGTGTTCGAGCAATTCCGACAAATTGACGGTGGCTTGAACCGGGCTGCAGGTGGTACCGGCTTGGGGATGCCAATTACGAAAAAGCTGGTAGAGTTGCATGGTGGTGAAATCTGGATCGAAAGTGTGTATGGACAAGGAAGTACGTTCTTCTTTACTATGCCCTATAAACCAGATCCCAATATGCCGAAACCTGCCGAAACCGTAGCCGCTTCTGTATAAGCTAACATTGAGGCAGAAACATTTTAATGTTCTATAAGATTGAATTAGGGTAAGTCATTATGGCTAAGACAGATAAAAAAGTTCTATGTGTAGAGGATAATCCGGTAAATATGCTGCTGGTATCCCGGATTGTAGAAGCTGAGGGGCATGAACTCATCAAGGCTACCGATGCATCAGCAGCCGAGGAAATATTGGCGAGCATGGTGCCGGACATCATTTTGCTGGATATCAACTTACCGGGGAAAAGTGGCCTGGATTTAGCGCGAGAGTTTAAGGGTGATGACCGGTTAGCTCCCGTGCCATTGATTGCCACAACCGCTCAGGTGTTGGTCGGTGATCGGGAACGCTGCTTGGAAGCAGGCTGTGACGATTATTTGCCCAAGCCACTGGATATTCGCAAGCTGCGCGAAGTGCTGCGGACTTATTTGAATAACGGTGTAGCGTAAGTTCTTTTTCCTCCGCAAATTATGCATAAGAGATACGCCTCTCGCTAGAAGTAACAGCGAGAGGTTCCTCTTTTCTATAAACCGTCTTTTACACTTCTTCACCGCTCACTATCACAGACGGCTCTCCCAAAACGTGCGTCAAAAATAGAATGCGATGATTTTCTTTGGGGCCGCTCAGGCGCAATTGCCGCTGCAATTTGTCTGGTTCTAGCGGCGAGCCACGCTTTTTGATGGTGACGCTGCCTACTTGTCGCTCTCGCAAGTAATGGCGCAAATTCTTTAACTGAAATGGAAAGAGATCTTCGACGGCAAAACAGCGGGCAAAGGGAGTGGCTACGGCCGTTTCCCCAGTCAGATACGCAATTTCATCATCAATCTGGTTTGCCCCTAGCTGCGCGGCCAACGCCTGTACCAAATGTGCCCGAATCACCGCGCCATCCGGTTCGTACAGGTATGCTTTGGGTGCTATGCTCGGGATTGGCTCCGTGGGCAAATCAGCCGTGGTGAGCGTATGCGCCTCTGGCAGCAAGGTCGCTCGTCGCGCCACGCCTGAATGAAAACGGCCGTACCACAGGACCGCCTCCTTCATCTCTCCATTTAGTGAAATAAACTCCACCTCGGCATCTGTCGGCAGTTCCGCATAATCCACACCAGGGCTGATTTTTACGGCCGTATCCGCTACCACCTTACGCCATTCATCTACCAGACTGAGAGGCGGTTGGTAATCCGCTAGCGAGAAAAAGCGTCGGCCCCGCTCATCCCGTCGTGCCGGATCGAAAAAGAGCGCATCCATCTGCGTCAGCGGCGTTAAGCTGAGCAAATCAGCTTGCAGTGGGTGGAATTGGCTGCCAAAGCCGTAAGCCCGCACATTTTCTTGGGCCATCGCCAGCCGCACGGGATCCCACTCCACGCCGGTTACTTCGGCGTGAGCGGCCAGGACCAGCGCATCGCCGCCAATGCCGCAGCCCAGGTCGGCAATCTGGGTGCAGCCCAAAGCGGCAAAGCGGCGTGCCCGGTGCTGAGCCACCAGTTCTGGCGATGCCTGCTCCAGCGCCGCCCGCACAAAATACATGTCGCCCGCGTGGCTGAATTTGGTGGTGGCATGTTGACGCAGGACGATGGTTTCCAGCACTGCTTGCGCCTGGGTTTTGGGTAATTTTTGCCGCAGCCAGCTGGCAACTTGCAGGTGTGTCTGGGGTGTGATTTCCATCTTCGCCACGTCCGCCAGCCAGCGCTGGCCTTCGGCCGAAAGCAAAAAAGCGAGGTCGTCTAGGGTCATCGGTTAGGGAAGTTCCGGGGTTAGCAACTGTTCGTTGGGGGTGTCTGGTTCTTCGGCTTCGTCCAGTTCGGGTACGGCCGTTCCCACCCCCTGCCGCCCGCAATAAATCTGGTAGGCGCATTCCCGGCAGTGGTTCCAATCTTCGGTTAGCGGCCAAATATTTGCGGTAAACGCCTCATCGAGCTGGGCGGCGATTTGCTGTAGTTCGTTCCAGTTAGTGGCGTGTTCTGTCGTGCTATAGCCAATTGTTATCGGTGCCTCTGGCTCCTGTACAAACCAGTAGGTCAGGCGAATTTGCTCTGGCGCGAAGGGCACCGCTTGCGGCCAAAAGGCGCTGCCGCCTTCGGCCAGCAGCGCCAGATAAAGACGGGTTTGCCAGCGGAGCTGCAAGTCTGCCGCAATGATCGGTTTCCCGGTTTTCCAGTCGAACACGTGGGCAAACGGCCGTCCTTCATCATCCTCTCCAGTCACCAGCAGATCGAAACGGCCGTACAGCAAATGATTCCCCAACGGCACCGTGAGGCCCGTTTCTGGTAAGAAGCGCGCGCTTGGGAGCAGATGCTGCACTGGGTTATGGGCTTGGAAGGCGCGCCACCATTGTTGAATACGGCCGTCTTCAATCGACGCCAGGGAAATATGCAGCCCTAAAAAGTGTCGCTCCAGCAGTTGGTGAAAATCCTGCCCTTGTTGCAAGACCTGCTCGGTGCGTTCCGGCAGCGGACTGGCAGGCCAGGGCAAACGGCGCAGGCTGCGCAGCTGAAAGCGCCGCTGGCAGGCCAGGAAGTTGGTGAGTTTGTATTGGCTAAGTGTCAGGCGATGGTCCATATTTCCCCGGTTGAGGTAAATCAGTAAACCGTTAAATAAGGTGATACAGTTTAGGTTGTAGCTACATAAACGGCCGCATTCCAGACCGCAGCGTAATCCTTTTCCCAAATCAACTTGAACTGCTTAAATCCTGCACCTAGAAGCAGTTCCTTCTGCGTGTCAATAGAAAAGGGGATATCGATATGATAATAGCCGTTTGCCGCTGGCGGCATCTGCTTAATTTGCCCTTCGTATTCGGCCAGGAATTCGTTTTCTGCATCTTTGCGGGTAACCGTATCACCCTCAATATATTGGCCTCCTGGTTTGAGGGCTAGATAGATTTTCTGATAGAGCTTTTGCTTCGTATCGGGTAACAAATGATGAAGGCTCATCGCCGAGATGATATAGTCATATTCCTGCGAGCCCAAAGATTCATCCAGATATGAAGCAGCCTTGAGGGTGATTTGGCGCTGTTGGGCTGGGTATTTTTCTTCCAATAGTTTGAGCATGTTTACCGAAACATCCATTCCGGTGATCTGAGCATGTGGCACGCGGCGCAGCAAGGGTGCAAGTTCTAAACCGGTCCCGCAACCTAAATCTAAGATTTTAAGTGGTTGTTCTGTGGGTGCAATCGGTTGAGAAATCGCCTGATAAAACTGTTCGAATTCTTCATCTGTATAGACGACATCCTTGATGTGGTCATCATAACCAATGGCTCGCAGATCGAAAAATGCCCCCATTTCTTCTGGCTGCTCTTGATTTTCAATTTCGCCCATAAGATATTGCTCATTTAATTCTGTGGTCAAACGAAGTAATGAGAAATTGAGTAATTAGCTGTAGGTTGATAACTAGAGACCGAATTTTAGACCCAGATGTTGCCATCAGGCGAGCGCATGAACAGTACGGGGATGCCCCAATAAGGATTGTCCATAAACTCCACATCCAAACCTAAGCGCGCTTCCGTAATGGCAGAATCCAATGGTTTATTTAAAGCCAAAAATTCATACAGCACCTGCATGAACGGTTGAGCAGCTTTGTTGGGCAAATCAAATTGCATCGCAACCACCGCCGGAATGCCCCCCCAAACAAGCGTTGGGGCTAGTCCCATAAACCCTTTCGACGAATTTGATTCTTCCTCTTTGTCTCCCATAGCCGCGCTTTGGCAAGCGCTAAAAATCATTAATTTGGTCTCATCACCCTGAAATAGCCTTAGCAGCCGAGTCCCGTTGAGCAACTGATGCTTTCCCTGACCGTCATCAAGTGCGATCGCCCCTTCCCCATCTTCTAACAGCTTGCCGTGTCCAATAAAGTGAAAGATGTGTGGCATGTTTACCCGAACTGCCTTGCGCAACGTTTGTGGTGTGGCGTCGGGCAATTCATCAATGATAACATCACCTGATTCTTGAAAAGAGGAAAGCGCTTCTTTTACCGCTTTAACTTCTCTTTGCACATTGATTTCTTTTAAATCTTTTGGTGTGGCCCAAGCCAGTAGAATTTTCACGGCGCTGGGTGGATTCAGTGAAGATATGGCTCGATTTGTAGGCAAATATCGCACGATTGGCGTATCGTCGTTTAGAGCCAAAAAGGATTTATCATCTTTACAATATTCCCAGGGTACCTGGTACAGCTCTCTGGATTCTTGGTTGATGTTTAAGCGTACTCGAATGCCGTCTCGTCCCTTGGCGCGAGAAACATTGAGGGTGGTGGAAAACAGTTCTTGAATGGGGGCTGGGAAAAGGAATTTGCGCAAAATTTCACCCATGTCATCGGCGAAATCCGTTTCTGATATCTGCACATCTTGCAGGGAATTCAGCAAATATTTGTATTCATCATCTTCAAACGGAAAGATTTGCGAGCCAGCGGCCGATGCTTCTCCGCTGGGTGATTTGGCTTCGATGCGGTAGGCGTTTGGGGTGCCAGACGGCCGTATCGTAATATCAAAATTGTCGTAAACAGTCTTAGGTGGTTCTGGCTCGGCCGGTGCATCATTTGCGCCGCCATTGCCGGCCGCTTCTGCGCCAATGGGGCGATCCGGCTTGGACAAATCCGGTTCAGGGCCGCCAAATTTTGTCAGGTCGATGCGTGGCTTGAGGCTGTGAATCACCTGCAATAGTTCTGGCGTGATGCCGTTTCGCCGGGCATATTCTTGCAGCTCCTGAGACTTGCGCCGAATGGTATCTCCTGCCAAATTCTCGTAACTTAGGTCAACCCCTGTCTCGAATTTTAGCTCCATACAAAGCGTACGAATGCCATCCAGATCAAAAATGTCTTCGATGAGTTGGTACAAATGGCGGTAATCAGACATGGAAATACTCTCTTTTTATGATGGTTTGGTTGCACCTGACGTGACTGTTTGCATCATACAAGCCTCGCTCCAGATGTCAAGCCATTTTTAACTGACTACTGGCCCACTGTTTACTGATTACTCGAATCAGTGGGTCAAAATTTTGCTGAGGAACAGCTTTGTGCGCTCATGCTGCGGATTGTTGTACAGCTCTTCAGGCGAAGCAACTTCAATTATCTGCCCGCCATCCATGAAGACCATCCGGTCAGCGGCCGCACGAGCAAAACCCATTTCGTGGGTCACCACCACCATCGTCATGCCTTCTTTGGCCAGATCAAGCATGACATCCAGCACTTCTTTAATCATTTCTGGGTCCAGGGCGCTGGTTGGCTCGTCAAACAGCATGATTTTGGGGTTCATGGCCAGTGAGCGGGCAATGGCCACTCGCTGCTGTTGTCCACCTGAAAGCTGGCGTGGGTACGAGCCTGCTTTTTCGGGAATACCTACCCGCTTGAGCTGTTCCATACCGATGCGTTCAGCTTCCTCTTTGTCTCGCTTGCGTACCAGTCGTTGAGCGATGGTTACATTCTCCAGCGCCGTGAGGTGGGGGAAGAGGTTAAACTGCTGAAATACCATGCCAACTTCCGCCCGTACTTCATTGATGTTGGTCTTTTTATCTTCCAGATGTAACCCTTCAACGTAGATGCCTCCGCTGGTTGGCGTTTCCAGGTGGTTGATACAGCGTAACACGGTGCTTTTGCCGGAGCCGCTGGGACCAATGATGATGACTACTTCGCCTTGGCGAACGGTTAAATCTACACCCTTGACGGCTTCAATTTGACCAAAATATTTGTGTAAGTTCTCAATGACAATCATTTCGTTACTCATGAACTTATTCTCCTACGCGGATGCGCCGTTCGTACCAACGCAATAACAGGCTGAGAGTGATGGTCATGGCCAGGTACAAAAAGACGATAACCAGGTACGATTCAGGAAAGCGGAAGGTGCTGCCCGCATGCAGGCGGGAGCGCTGGGTCAGCTCACGCACAGCCAGCACCGAGGCCAGCGAGGAATCTTTGAGCATGGCGATGAAGTCGTTGCCCAGGGCGGGGGAAATGTTGCGGATGGCCTGGGGTAAGATGATGTACTGCATCGCTTGTCGGGCTGTCATGCCCAGCGAGCGGGCGGCTTCCATCTGGCCTTTGGGAATGGATTCGATACCGGCGCGGAATATTTCGGCCAAAAAGGCACCGTAGATAATGGCCAGAGCCAGGATGGCGCGCAGTTCGATGGAAACGTCTCGATTGTCGATGCCGATGCTGTTACTGACAGCTGGCACAATGACAAAAGCGAGGGTAAGGATGAGCACAAGTGTGGGCACACCGCGAATAAACTCTACGTAGGTGATGGCGATATTGCGAATGAGTCGATTTTGGCTGATGCGTCCCAGTCCGGCCAAAAGGCCAAAAACCAGCGCCAAGCCAAAACCACCAAGGGTGAGGTATAGCGTTGTGGTAATGCCGGGGAAGATGAAAACAAACGCCTGGTTTACTTCTTCATCGGTAATGATGAGGAAGGTCATGACGCCAAGAAAAACGAAAATGGCGACCAACCACCAGGGAAAGTCGCGCCAGCCAGTTGTCGCCGATTGACGGCCGTCTAATCTATTGAGTGCTGAGGGGGGAGCAAAGTCGGGGCCAGACATATATTGCCTCCTGCTGTTGTAAACGTGAATGTTTTTTATGCAAAGAAGCGCCAGTTAAATGAATAACTGACGCTTCTAATCTTAACTCGCTTGCAAATGATTACAAACGAATCGTTTCAGGGGTAAACGGCCGTTACTCTTCAGGGAACAAATCGTCGTATGTAATCGTGAAGTTCGGGCCGAAGTATTGCAGATTTACCTCTTCCAGGAAGCCGTTGCTGGCCAGTTCCGCCAACGCGGCGTTGACCGGTTCAACCAGGTCGCTGCCCAGGGGGTAAATGAAGCCCAACTGGTCGCTGGACATAGACGGACCAACCAGCTGAAGCACATCGGCATTTTCACCCAGGTAACCCTGGCCAGCCACTTCGTCGATGATCACGGCGTCGATATCACCAGCGATGAGCGCCTGGACGGCGAAGGGGAACTGCTCAAATGCCTGAATGCGATCTTCTGGCAGGTATTGCAGTGCGGTTTCATAGTTGGTCGTGCCGGTTTGCGTACCCAGAATCAGATCTTCATTTGCCACGATGTCGTCAATGCTTTCGATGCGATCTTCGTCGATGCGTACCAGCAGTCGCTGCTCGATGTTGATGTAACCGTTGGAGAAGTCCACGATTTCGGCGCGGTCGTCGGTGATGGTGATGCCGTCGGCGGCGGCATCATACTGGCCATCGGCGACGGCCTGGATCATGCCTTCCCAACCTGCTTCCACGTAAACGGGGGTGCAGTTGATCAGGCTACAAATCTCGTTCCACACATCGTAATCCCAGCCAGCCGGTTCGCCAGTGTCGGGATCGATGTAGTTGAAGGGCAGATACGCGTTTTCAACGGCAATGGTGACTTCTTGACCACCCAGGTCAGGCAAAGCGTCGCCGCCTTCTTCTGCACCTTCTTCCGGCGGGAAGAGATCATCATAGGTGATGGTGAAGCCGGGGCCAAAGTATTCCAGGTTTACTTCTTCCAGGAAGCCGTTGCCAGCCAGTTCCGCCAACGCGGCGTTGACCGGTTCAACCAGGTCGCTGCCCAAGGGGTAGATGAAGCCCAACTGGTCGCTGGACATGGACGGGCCAACCAGTTGCAGTTGGTCGGCGTTCTCGCCCAGATAACCCTGGCCAGCCACTTCGTCGATGATCACGGCGTCGATATCACCAGCGATGAGCGCCTGGACGGCGAAGGGGAACTGCTCAAATGCCTGAATGCGATCTTCGGGCAGATATTGCAGGGCCGTCTCGTAGTTGGTCGTGCCAGTTTGGGTACCCAGAATGAGGGACTCGTCGTTGACGATGCTGTCGATGCTTTCGATGCGATCCTCGTCGATGCGTACCAGCAGTCGCTGCTCGATGTTGATGTAGCCATTGGAGAAGTCCACGATTTCGGCGCGGTCGTCGGTGATGGTGATGCCGTCGGCGGCGGCGTCATACTGACCATCGGCGACAGCCTGGATCATGCCTTCCCAACCTGCTTCCACGTAAACGGGGGTGCAGTTAATGAGACCACAAATCTGGTCCCACACATCGTAATCCCAGCCAGCTGCTTCGCCGGTGTCGGGATCGATGTAGTTAAAGGGCAGGTAAGCGTTTTCGACGGCGATGGTGACTTCGCGGCCACCCAGATCGGGAAGGCCACTT
Organism: Ardenticatenaceae bacterium; assembly: GCA_020634565.1. Lineage (GTDB taxonomy): Bacteria > Chloroflexota > Anaerolineae > Promineifilales > Promineifilaceae > Leptofilum. The sequence continues at coordinate 575,461 of JACKBN010000001.1, read as the reverse complement.
TCAGCAACCGTGTCGGCTTCCGTTTCTGTTTCGCTCATGTCTGCTTCGCTGCCACTGTCAGCTTCGGCGCTGGTGTCCGGTTCTGTTTCGGTGTCAGGTTCACTGCTGCTGCCACAGGCAACAAGTAGTAAACCTAACAGGAACAGCGCTAAAACCCAAAATAAGTTTCGCTTTTTCATAAGGTTTCTATCTCCTCTTGATTAAAGAGCCAGATGGTTCTGGCGGCGTCTTTTTGGAAGGCACAATTATGACATGGCTTAATCAATATGCCAATTTTGACAGGAGTAGCGGGATGAGGAAACGGCCGTTAGACGAACTGCCCAATCATTAAGGCAGGATGGCCGCTGCTTTTTGGATTGTTTGCCTAAAGGGTACTGCTTAGCCGCTGACCATGCGCATGATGGCAACGGCTGCCACGACCAAAAAGATAAACAGACAGCCAATGCGCATGAGCGAGGCCGTGAGCTTAAATGCTAACCGTGCTAAAAAGAGGCCAATCAGCAAAACGGCCGCAATCACGATCAGTTGGGTAATATCTTGAGCCTGTAAATTTTGGAGTATTTCCATTACGTACCTCGTTGTCTGTGTTAGTAATCAGTTATCGGTAGTGAGTATGCCGTATTTTGGCACCAACTTCCTGCCCGAAAGGCCACCGATTACCATATTACATTACCGTTCACTGGCTTCTCGTATCCAGCGCGCCAGCAGCAGGGTGGCAACGGCCGTAATGATAGCAGAGATCAGGCCATTGCTGGAAAACCCAAACTGGTCGAACAGAAAAGGCCCGAGCCAGGAACCCAGAGCACGGCCCAAAGCGCCAGCCGCGATGATGCTGGACATCACCACGCTGCGCGCCGAGGGCACAATTTCCGTCATCAATGGCACGCCGCCAACAATTGTGATCTCGAAGGTGAGGAACAGTGCAAAGTAAGCGGCTAATGCGGCCGTTAGATTGCCTCCCATCAGCGGAATGAGCAAACAAATGAGCGCATTGAGTAAGCCAGTGGTGATGACCACAGGCCGCTTGCCAAAGCGATCGACGGACCAACCGGCAAACAGTTCACCTGTAATTTCTGCCCCGCCAATGACGCCAGCCGAGGCGCCCAACGCCAGCAGGCTGAGGCCAAAACTCAGCTCCATCCAGTCGCCGAACACCAGGAAGATGGTCTCGTTCCCGGCCATGATACAGATGTTGTATAGCATGGCCGCCCAAATGACGGGATTCTGCCGCACCACGCGCCAGTAATCGGCCAAATTGGCGCCGCGCCCGCTGACTTTGTTTTTGACTTTAGGTAGGAATTTGAGCAGGAGAACGGCCGTCATCACCCCAAATAATCCCAGCCAGAAAAATGCAGCCGACCAGCCCTGCCGTTCGATAGCCACGCCAATCAGCGGCCCGCCGATGAGCAGTGCGCCTGCCCAGGAAAGCTCCGTTACGGCCAATGCTTTGCCGCGCTGCTTGTACGGCACCATTTCGCCCACATACGCCTGCATCGCCGGATCGTAAATGACTTTGGCTACAGAAATCATGATGAGCGCCGCGCCAAACAGCCAGTAAGTGGGCCACAACCAAACCAGCAGGCAGCCTGCGCTAAAAAACAGCATGGCGCCAAACAGGATCACACGCCGACCAAAGCGCTCTGACAGGGGGCCAAAAAGTGGGCTAAGAAAGCCGGCCAGATTGCGAATGGTGACGAGTCGGTAAACGGCCGTTACTGGCACACCCAATTGACGGGAAAATGCTGGGGCAAAGGGATAAACCATGCGCAGGCCACTGTTCAGGCAGAGGCGGGCCAGCGCGATCAGCGCTAACTGCCAGGAAAGACGGGTCGGTTTTGGTTCCATAGTGGGCGCGAGTGTAGCGGAAAGCGGGCCGAGCGTACAGGCAATGGGGCAATTCAATCATTACTCAAGAACTTACCGTTAAAATACGCCTTGATAGCAATGCCACTCCCCAAAATCAGTGTTACAATCGCACCATATGGCGAAAAAATCAAAACAGAAACCCCAAACAACCCAAACCAACCTGGAAGCGAAGACGGCCCTGCCTGTTACTATTCGGATTGTGCTGACGCTGCTGCTGCCTTTTGCCTTGACGCTCATCCTGGGCAGTGATGCGGGCAGCAACGCGCCCATTTTAGGGGGCGTTGGCGTGGCGAGCTGGTTTTTGGGATTATTTTGGTATGGTCTGCCAGGGATGGGCTTGCGTGGCGGACGGCCGTTATTTGCCGGGATTGGTTTTGCCACCTTGGGTTGGTTGGCCTTTTTACTTTTTCGCTTTAGCTTCATCAATCTTAATCTCAATGCCGCCGAATCGGGACGCAGCTTTGTGTATATTTTCTTGTTTGAGGCGTTTGCCGTGCAGCTGTGGGCCTTTGGCATTTTGTTTCGCAGTTTAGCTGAATGGCGCGGCGGTTTGACGGCCGCCGTCGGCAGTGGGATTGCTTTTGGGGCGGTGGCTTTTATCCTGTTTCAGGAAGCGTTTGCCAGTGACTTGCCCAGTTTGCTTTACTTCGTTGTCTGGGGCATTTTTTACGGCATTATCCGCCTGCGCACCGGCAGTTTTTTAGGTGCCATGCTGGTGCAAACGCTGCACAGCTTTACCGTTTGGGTCGCGTTAGGACCGCTGCCCGTCTTATCACCGCCGGGCCGATTGACCACTGTTTACCTGTTAACGGGTCTGGTATATTTGATTGTTATCTGGCGGCTGTGGCCAAAAGAAGAAGCTGATTACCGCATTTAATCCGTAAGCGGGCTTTTGTAATCGATTGGCCAGGATTCAACTAAATCTACGGGTGATTGAGTAATAGCACACTGAATAGTGAAACGAGGCAACTTTATGTCTATACTTTCTATCGAAATAGATGAACGCTTGCGGCTGTTAACGGCCGTTTTGGCTATCAGCGATTGGACCGTTGAAGAGCAAAACCAGCTGACCCATGCGGTACACTCGCAGGCCAAGCAGGTGCGGCAGTTTGCCCAGTCCTTTGTTGATCATCCGGCCGTCATCGGGGTTAATGAAGCGCTGCTCAACGGCGTGGAACTGGTTGATTTGTTTAGTGCGGCCCTCCGCTGCACCTGGCCAGACTTTTCTCCACAGGAAGAATTGCCCCACTTGCTCAAAATTAAGAATTGGCTGCAATCGTTGGCTGATTTTACGGCGCAAACGGCCGTTGCCACGGAATTCTGGCCTCAGCATACGGCCGTCTGGCAAGAAGCCCAGGCCGCGCTGGAACAAATCTTTAGCGCGGGTGATTTATTGGCGGCGCTGGCGCAGTTGGGGGATGTGGCGGATACGGCCGTAACCCTTATGCCCAATCTGGTCTTTCCCATGCTTTCCCCGGTTGTGGCTAACAGCGATGATGCGCTGACGCTGCTGCTGCCACCCCCCAAAGCCGTCGGCGAATCCCCGCCCTGGCCCTTTGATGAAGATCCCGGCTGGGTGGTGGCCACCGTAACCGAGCAGTTGGTGCCTTACTTGCTGGCGGCTGACCTGGTTGAGTTAAACAGGGAGCAGCAGACGCTTGCCATCCATCTGGCTGCGGCTCACTGCCTGGCGTCGCTGCTCGACGATTTTGAAGCCCAAGCTTACCTCCTTCGCGCCAAAAAAGAGCGCAACTTGTCCCAGCTTCCCACCCTGTTTGCCCAGTTACAGGATGAGGTTGCGGCGGGAAACGGCCGTTCGCTCACTACTATTCTCCGAAATTAAATCAGCCACAGATTACACAGATTGCACAGATTAAAGAATCCAAAAATCAATGTAATCTGCGAAGCCTGTGGATAATTTGGTAAATAGGAGGGAAATGATGGCTCGGAGAGATCCGCTAACTTATGATGTCATTGGGGCGGCGATGCAGGTGCACCAACGCTTGGGACATGGCTTTTTAGAGGCCGTTTATCACGAAGCATTAGCCATTGAGTTAACCTTGCGGCATGTTCCTTTTCGGCAAGAAGTACATCTGCCAATTACCTATCGCGAACAAATCCTCAAAACTGTTTACCGCGTCGATTTCATTTGCTACGATACGATTTTGGTAGAATTGAAAGCCGTAAAGAAGCTTGGCAACAACGAAATCGCCCAAACGCTCAACTACCTGAGAGCCGGAAATTTCGCTAAAGGCTTACTCCTCAATTTCGGCGCTCCTTCACTAGAGTACAGACGATTTGTCGGCGACCCTAACAAAAAATCAATTACAGATTTCGCAGATTACACAGATGAAAACTAATCCAATCTGTGAAATCTGTGAAATCTGTGGTTAAAAACAAGGAGAATCCCATGTCCTACGAATTTATTCTCACGCGAACCGACGGCCGTGTGGGCATTGTCCAGTTCAATCGCCCCAAAGCCCTTAATGCTCTCAACCGTGGCCTGATGAGTGAACTGATGACCGCTCTGGAAGCGTTCGACGCTGACGATGGCATTGGCTGCATGGTCGTCACCGGCAGCGAAAAAGCATTCGCCGCTGGGGCCGACATCAAAGAGATGGCCACCGCCACGCCTGTTACCATGCTGGACAATCCGTTCATCGACTACTGGGATCGCCTGCGCAAAATTGGCAAGCCAGTGATTGCGGCCGTTTCTGGTTTTGCTCTGGGTGGTGGCTGTGAACTGGCAATGGCCTGCGACATGATCGTTGCCAGCGAGAGCGCCAAATTTGGCCAGCCAGAGATTAACCTGGGCATCATCCCCGGTGCGGGCGGCACGCAGCGCATGACCTACGCGGTAGGCAAGGCACTGGCGATGGAGATTTGTTTGAACGGCCGTTTCCTCTCCGCCACCGAAGCCCAACAATTTGGCCTCATCAACCGCATCGTCCCTGTGGAGCTGTACCTAGAGGAAGCGATCAAATTTGCCGCCGAGATCGCCGCTCGTGCCCCTGTCGCCTTGCGCTTGGCCAAAGAAGCTGTCAACACTGTCTACGAGACTAGTTTGCAAGCGGGCCTGGCCCATGAACGCCGTCTCTTTTACATGCTCTTCAGCACCGAAGACCAAAAAGAGGGCATGGACGCTTTCATCAACAAACGTCCCGCTACCTGGCAAGGCAAATAATTCACCATTACCGCATCAGGCGATCCATTGCCAAATGCATTTGATTTAACAGTTGGCTATTGAGCGGGCATGGTATGATTGATAATGTTGCAACGGGGGAAACGGCCGTTGCGTACAGATCACACCTCTCGTTTATGAAAATTTCAGGAACGAGTCACTAGTTTTTTACTCAAAAGGAGCATTCCACATGAAAAAAAGTCACGAAGTCGATTACCAGGTGTATGGCGACGATTTGCAATTTGTTGAAGTTGAATTGGACCCCAGCGAAACCGTCATCGCTGAAGCTGGCGCGATGATGTACATGGAAGATGGCATCGGTTTTGAAACCAAAATGGGCGACGGTTCAAAGCCAGATCAGGGCTTTTTGGGCGCGTTGGGCAGCGTAGCCAAACGTGCGTTTACCGGTGAATCCATCTTTATGACCCACTTTACCAACAATGGTCAGGGCAAAAAGCACGTGGCCTTTGGCGCACCCTACCCCGGCAAGATCATTGCCATTGACCTGGATGAAGCCAACGGTGAGCTAATTTGCCAAAAAGATTCCTTCCTCTGTGCTGCGTTGGGCACCGAAGTGAGCATCGCCTTTAACAAGAAGTTGGGCGCTGGCCTGTTTGGCGGCGAGGGGTTCATCTTGCAGCGGCTGCGTGGGGATGGCAATGTCTTCATCCACGCGGGGGGCACCATTGTAGAGAAGCGACTCAACGGCGAAAAGATTATGGTGGACACTGGCTGTATCGTCGCCTTTGAATCCACCATCAGCTACGACATTCAGCGGGCGGGCAATCTCAAGTCAATGGTTTTTGGCGGGGAAGGTCTTTTCCTGGCCACGCTGCAAGGCACCGGGCGCATCTGGTTGCAATCGCTGCCGTTTAGCCGTTTGGCAGACCGCGTACTGCAAAATGCCAAGTTAAGCAGCGGCGGTGGTGGCAAATCCTCCGGTGAAGGCTCCATCTTGGGTCGCACCGTTACCGATTTGCTACAAGGGTAATTGATTGATTTGCCACAGAGGGCATAGAGATTGTCTTAATTCTCTGTGTTCTCTGTGGCTATATTCAGGGTTGCCCAGACTTTGTTGAGTACGGCCGTATCCTCAAAAGAAAAGTAAATAGTGCGGGGTTTCAGATGGCTGAGCTCATCATTGGGACCGCCGCCTATGTAATACCACAGCCCGCTGTTATGTTCCTGTCCCCAAACTTCTAAAAAAGTGATCGCCAACGTCGGAATCGGTTCCTTGCCGAACAAAATCCAGCCCCGTTTCACGCTTTGCAGCGTACGCTCCCCAAAAAATTGATAGAGAAACCGTTTGGGTCTGTACTCCACCATCACAATGTGATCGCCCAGCGGCACGCGCCAGTAATGCGCTGGTTTTTGCAGCAGCACCGTGTTGGACTTGTCGGTGACGGCGTAGCGTCCTGAAGCGCGTACGGCCGTTTTCTCATTTGGGGCCAGGGTTTCGCTTGTTGGGTGTGGGGGAACGGCCGTTTCATCTGCCACAAACTTGTTGTAATCCTTACGCTGCGCCCGCCGGTAGATAAAGCTGACGTACAGCCATAGCAGCACCGACAATCCAACCGCAGTCCAGCCCCAGCGCCCAATCAGTGACACGGCAAACAAGGCAAAAATGACAAGGCGCAGCCAGGCGCTCTGTGGAATGCCTAAAAAGCTGCGGCGCTGGCTGGTGTAGGCAAAGGCATACAGGCGTCCGACGTAGCTGTAGTAAAAATGTTTTGTTGGGGATAGATGATCCATGGGCGTATTGTACGAGGCGGGTGGGAAAAGTAAAAAGTGATACGTTTACTTTTCACGTTTCACTAAAACGCCCACCAGATGAATTTTTCTGCTCGCGGGCAGCGCATCTTCCACCAGGGTCATCAGCCGGAAGAGCGGGCGGTTGAAGGCGAGATAGGTGGGATCGGGAATGGTGTGCAGTTGGGCGAGGTGGAGGCCGCTTTGCGCAGCCAATTTCTCTAGCGCCGCCTGGCTGTTGGCCCGGTAATGGGTGGCAAAAGTGTCGTCGGCAGAACGGCCGTACAATCCTGCCACAATTTTCCCTTGCAAAGCACCCAGCTTGCCCATTGTCTGGTTGAGCAACGCCAGCGGATGACGGCCGTTTGGCGTAATAAACACAAACACGCCCCCCGGTTTCAGCACGCGGGCCACAGATTGGAAGGTGAGAAACGGCCGTGCCAGATGTTCCAATACCCAGCTAGCAAAGGCCACATCAAACGACTCCGGCGCAAATGGCAAATCGTCACTGAAGGCCACGGCACTGGTCAGGTTCAGCCGGTGCTCCCGCAGCGACTGCCAATCCGGGTCGATGCCCACTACCTGCGCCAGCGGATGATTCAGTTGCTCTACCAATCCGCCCCGCCCACAGCCAATATCCAGCACCCGTGCCGCTGGCGTTAGCTGCTGCCGCACTAAATTGGCGTACAGTTCCGTGGCCGGCTGCCAATCGGGGTGCATTATTCTGTAGCGTTCGCGCCACTCGTTTTGTTTATCCAATGAGAGCATAACGCGCCCATTGTAGCTTGCTTGCTCCAGATTGGGACAAATTCCCCTGTTACCAGCGCCAAATTGAGAGAAAAGTCATCTTAAATTAATAGGCCTAAATTGTTTACTGTACTGTTGAAGTAAACGACGATTCAACACAATTTAATTTTTCACACAATTGATTGTTAGCTTGCTATAGATCACACATTGGGAGCCCAAAAATGTATAAGCAGGGATTTTTCATCACAACCCTGGTGATGGCATGTTTGTTATTGTTTGCCTGCCACGCCAAAGTACCCGATATTGAAACACAATTGCAAACGACATTGGCCGCACAAACCGTGTCGCCTTTAGATGTGGGCGTTGCCCCAGATGCGGCGAAAGTCGCTTTGGGACAGATGCTGTTCTTTGATAAAGAGTTGAGCGGCAACCGGGACATTTCTTGCGCCACCTGTCACCATCCTTCGCAGGGCAGTGGCGACGGCCTAACTGTTTCGATTGGCACTGGTGGGGCTGGTTTGGGTCCGGCGCGACAGATTGGTTACGGCCGTTCCTTCATTCCCCGCAACGCTCCGGAGGTGTTTAACCGGGGATCTGCCGAATGGACCACCATGTTTTGGGACAATCGGGTAATAATCCAAGATGGCGGCTTTCATACGCCCGCTGGTGACAGCCTACCTGCCGGATTGGACAACATTTTAGCGGCTCAGGCCATGTTCCCCGTTACCTCTGCAGATGAAATGCGCGGTCTGGCTGGAGACGAAGACGTGCGCGGCAGTGTTAACGAACTGGCCCTGCTGCCTGGCGATGATCTGCCTGCTATTTGGGCTGCCCTCATGACGCGCCTGTTTACTTATCCAGAATACGTAGCACTGTTTGAAGCCGCCTACCCAGGCGTTCCGGCAGAAGAGCTGACGTTTGCTCACGCCGCCAATGCCATTGCTGCCTTTGAAATTCAGGCCTACACCTTGCCCAACAGTCCCTGGACAAACTACCTGAATGGGGATTCATCGGCACTGAGTGAATTGGAGAAACAGGGGGCGCTGCTTTTTTATGGCGATGCTGGCTGCGCTACATGTCACAGCGGCAGCTTGTTAACTGATCAGACGCCGCACGCGCTGGCGGTGCCTCAGGTGGGGCCGGGCAAGGGGGATGAATCTCCGCTGGATTTGGGGCGTTGGCGTGAAACGGCCGTTGATGCCGACATGTACGCGTTCCGGACACCGTCGCTGCACAATGTGGCGGTTAGTGGCCCCTATATGCATGATGGCGCCTTTGCCACGCTGGAAGCGGCCGTTTTGCACCACCTCGATCCGGAAACATCGTTGCTCACTTACGATCCAACCCAGCATTTGCACCCCGAACTGTACGACACTTTCCAGAACGATCCGGCCCTGCTGGCGGAAATGTTGGAGTATGTAGACCCGGAACTGGCGCCGGAACGGCCGCTCACCGCAACAGAAATCGAAGCGCTGCTGGCCTTTTTGCAAACCCTCACAGATCCGGCCGTAAACAATCTGGATCAGTTTGTGCCCGGCAGCGTGCCGAGCGGCTTACCGGTGCAGGACATCGTCATGCAAAACAGCCATTGAGCCGTGCGCTTTAGTTCTCACAACACAAAGCGAAGATGATTTTGTAGCAATGGGTATGGGCGGAAATCTGTGAACATGAGCAGATTTCCGCTCATGCTTATTCATGATACCTGCGATTTTTGGGCAAGCTATGGCGCAGGCGCGATGCCCACCAGCAAAGTCAGGCGTTGCGTGCCCTCATTTTTGACGCCGTGGATAACCCCGGCCGGAGCCCAGACCACCTGGCCGCTACCGGCCATCACCTGGTCGTCGCCCAGCCAAAACTGACCTTCACCCTCTACCACGTAATAAAACTTGTCCTGATCGCTGTGGTCATGTGGCTGCTGCACCTGGCCTGGTTCCAGGCAGTTGAGGCCCAAAAGCAGAGTATCGCTGCGAAACAAGGTGTTTTTGAAGAACTTTTCGGGGCGAGACCCAACGTGATCCTGCAAATTCTTGACTAAATCCATAAACTTCCTCGCTGGGTATAAATTTGGTGAGGCGGGAGTGAATGGGAGTCGAACCCACCGCCGCCTGCTCTGCGCAGCCGGCCACCAGTTTTGAAGACGGGGGCGCCCACCGGGACACAATCACTCCCACCCATAATTTTAACCCAGACAGGGCGATTTGGGTAACCAACATTTCTCCGGTAATTTTTGCGCAACAGTCAACATTTGAACATTTTCCGGGGAAATGAGACTATTACGCCCATGATGAATTGGCACAAACGACGCGCCTGGTGGCCCTGGTTGGCCGTCTTGCTGCTAACTGCGCTGGCGGCGCAGCCATTATGGGGCCAGCCGCCGCAGGGGGATGACCTGCTGCTGCATTACTTTCGCATTCCGCTGGTGAATGCGCAGTGGGCGGCAGGTGTGCCGTTGGCCCGCTGGCAGCCCGATCTCATCTACGGTTATGGCTCGCCGCTCTTCAACTTTTATCCGCCGCTAAGCGCCTGGCTGTTGACTGCCCTTTACTGGCTTACCGGCCAACAGGCAGGCGTGGCTATAAACTTGTTATTTGCCCTCTGCCTGTTGCTGGGTGCGGTGGGCATGTTTGGCCTGGGGCGGGCACTAGCGGGTGAGATGGGCGGTTTGGTGGCCACGGTCGTTTTCACCCTGTCCCCCCACGTTGCTGCCCAAATTTACAGTCGGGGCAGCACATCGAACAGTCTGGCGCTGGGGCTGGTGCCGCTGGTGGCCTGGTTAATCTGGCGGGTGGTGGAACGGCCGTCTCCGCGCAAAATTTTTCTCGCTGCTTTGGTTGTGGCGCTTTTGCTGCTTTCCCACGCGGCGGCCAGCTTGCTGTTGCTGGCTCCGCTGCTGCTGTGGAGCCTGTTTTTTGTGGTGCGCTGGGGTGGTTCGCGGCGGCGCTGGTTGGCGCTGCTGACCGTCGCTGCGTTGGGGTTGGCGGTCGCTGCCTTTGCCTGGCTGCCCGCCTTCAGCGAAATCCAGTTCACTCGCTATGCCGCCGAGGCGGGCAAGGTGTGGTACGGCGACTATTTTGCCACGCTGTGGGATTGGCCGGGAACGGCCGTTGCTGGCCTGCGCGGCGCGTATCTGCCCAAAACGGTGGGATTGGTGACTTTGCTGTTGGGTGCGGGGGGAACGGCCGTATCTGGCTATTCACTGCTCCGTTGGCTGCGCAAAAAAGACCAGTTCCCCGCCCAGGATGCCATCTTTTTTGCTGCCGGACTGCTCGGCTGGGGCGTGCTCTTCCTGACGCTTCCGGCTTCCGACTTGATTTGGCAGCTGGTAGAACCGCTGCGCAGCTTGCAGTTCCCGTGGCGGCTTTTAGATGTTCCCGCTTTCTTTTTACCGATTGCTGCCTTAGGGATTTTTTGCCGCGGAGAACGCGAAGCACGCGGAGAAAAAGAAAAAACTCTGCGCTCTCTGCGTCCTCTGCGGTTAAATCTTTTAGCCATCGCGCTGTTGGTTGTGATTTTAGTAGGTTATGTCAACCTGGTGCCGTATTTGTATCCGTCGCGTTGGGAGGGTTTGCCGCAACGGCCGTCTCTCACCGACATTACTACTGTGCAGCAAACTTACCAGATCATCGGCCTCACGGCGTGGGGAGAGTACAGCGACGCGCGGGTAACGGCGTGGCCCACTGGCCCCGTCGTGCCTCCTGGCGCGTCGCTGGCAGAAAAATTAGTGACGGCCGTTCCCGAAAATAGCCTCATTTTGCAACAAAGCGACCCCTGGACGGCCGTCTGGCAAACCAGCTTCACTGAACCGACCACGCTCACCTTCGCCAGCCACATCTTCCCCGGCTGGCAGGCAAGTTTGGATGGTGACGATTTGGCTGTTGGCGCAGATAGTAACGGCCGTCTCCAACTCACTATCCCCCCCGGCGAACACACGCTCAAAATTTGGTTTGGCCGTACCCCGGGGCGCTGGCTGGCTGATTTGCTTTCGGTGGCGGGTTTGCTGGTTTGCTTGTGGCTAGTTTTTCAACCGAGATTGCGGATTTTTACCGCAGAGATCGCTAAGAGCGCAGAGGAAAAAGAAAAACCTCCGCGTCCTCCGCGCTCTCCGCGGTTAGTTCCCGTTTGGGTAGTGGGACTGGCCATTTTGTTGCTGCTGGGCAAGATCTTTTGGCTGGATCGAACGAATTCGCCGTTGGTGGTGCAAGTAGCGAACGGCCGTATCCCCAACATTCTCGCCCCGCCCGCTGGCAACTTTGGCGATGAGATTCAGCTCATCGGCGTGGAAACCACGCTGCCCGACGAGTTGGTGCTGTACTGGCAGGCGCTCCAGCCGCCTGGCCACGCCTATGAAGTGGTGCTAACCATCCTCGATGGTCGGGGCGTGCCGCAGCAAACGATAGTGAACCCCACCCCGGGTTTCACCGTGTTTAGCAATTTGTCTGCTGGGCAGCTGCTGCGCGACTCATACACCATCCCCCTGCCAAACGACGTGCCTGCTGCCTACACCGTCCAGATCAGCCTGCGTCAGCCGGGCACCGAATTCCCGCTGTCTATTCGGGATGCCAATGGCGACACGACGATCAACATTGCCCGCTTGAAAATGCCGCCGGAGGATACGGCCGTTTCCCCCACAGCTAATCCCATCGGCACCCAATTTGGCGATGCGATTGTGCTTTCCCACGCCGATGTTCCCAGCTCTGTCTCGCTCACCGAACCGTTGGACTTGACGCTGTACTGGCAGATGATCGGCCCCATCGCAGAGGATTACACAGCGTTTGTGCATCTGCTTACGCCAGAGGGTGAGTTTGTGCTGGGGCAGGATGGTCAGCCGCTGGGCGGCCTGTATCCGACATCGTTTTGGGGTGAGGGGGAAATGATTGTGGACGGCCGTTCCTGGTTTGCCGATGTGCCGCCGGGAGAATACCAATTGCAGGTGGGCCTCTATCTGTTAGCTACGGGTCAACGCCTGCCCGTCACTGGCCCTTACAGCGAACTCGGTGATCGCGTTTTGCTAGGAACCATCGAATTTGTGCAGTAGCTTCGCTAGATTGGACCATTTTTCTTTGTCATAGATCGATTTTCATTGGAACAAAAAGGTCCAATCTTTACGGCGCAACGACTTCAACCGTGCCGATTTGCAGCACGTTATTGGGCTGTGGTTCGCCCCCCGCAGTCATGGGCAGCCGCTCGACGTTGTCGCTGCGGTACATGCCCAGCCAGAGCGGATAGCTGCCCGCCGCCAAATCTTCTGGCAGCGTCAGTTGGTACTGATCGCTAAAACGCTGCCCTGCGGCCCAGATGCGCGTGGGGTAGCTGCCAGCCAGCGGTGGACTGTCTCCCGTGGTCAGCGGGGTTTCGTTTGCCGGGCCGAGATGCACCAAAGTTGTCCAGGCGGCTTGTGGCGGGGCGATGACCTGCCATTCGACATCCACTGTGATCGTATCACTCGGTTGGGCTTGCATGGGTGTGACGTGTACGGCAGTTACCTGCACTGCATCCCCAATTTCCGCCAAAACCACTTCGGTTGGCTCCGGCCAACTTGGCGGCAGCACCACAACCTCGCCCACCTGCACGCTAGGCAGATCCTGCGATGTTTCATCCACCAGCCGCACAAAAAGCTGGGCCAACACGGGCACTTCGGCCTCGTCTGCCAGACGGACGCTCATTTGGTCGGCTATGATTTTCCCAATCGGCCATTCGCTGGCGGGGTAGAGGCCGCGCCCATGGTAGCTGTGGCTGTTGCCTAGCGGCGTTAACCCGCGCCCGAGCAGATCTACTACCAATTCGGGTGGTGTGGTTGGCCTGGCGTTGGCTTGCCAGTAGAGAGTGAAGGTGACGGTCTGAGGTGGAACGGCCGTTTCCGTCTCCATCTCAATCCCCAGCAGCGTTAGATCCCCAAAATGCAGGTCTAGCGGCGTGGCCGTGGGCGGTAGGGCGTCTACCCGCGGTGGCGGCGCGTATGCCGGGCCGATGACGCCCCACAGGCAAAAAATTGTGGTGACGAGCGCTGCTGCCGGAGCCAGCCAGTCGAGCCAGCGCCAGCGATGCAGCCCTGCCGCCAGCCCCAGCGCCAGCGGCACAATCGCCGGGAACAGCAGCCGTCCTTGGGCCGCCGGCGTGCGCAGCATGAACAGCACCAGTCCGGCGTAAACGGCCAGCAGCCAGCCGAACAGAAGCAAGGAAAGAGAGATTGGAGATTGGAGATTGGAGATTGGTGCTCGGAAAAAATCTCTAATCTCTAATCTCCGATCTCCTATGTTTCTTAAAAGCCCCAGCACGCCCAAAACCGCCAAAACGTTCCAGACCGCATACACCCAGGCGGGAGCTAGCAAATTAAACCAGCCAAACACGGCAACCGTGGAGCGCCACAGGCCGCCGCTTTCGCACAGCACTTGCCACAGCGTAAACTCCCGGTCGCCCCCCGCCAGGCGGATGAACTGGCTGGTGGCCGTCCAGTCGCCGTAAAGCTGCCAGTTGCGCCACCACAGCCAGCCCGCAATGAACAAAACGGGTAGGATGACGAAGACGGCCGTTTCCCATCCCCATTTGCCCAATGTTTGTGGCCAACGGTCAAGGCTATCCTTCAGACTGCGCACCGCCAAAAAACCAATGGCAAAAACCAGCAGCAGCACCCCCGCATTCTTACTTAGCGCCGCCAGCCCGATGGTGATGCCCAGCAGCAGCAATCGTGGGCGGCTGGGCTGGTTGTGCCACAGCCAGATGAGCTGCCACAGCGCCAGACTGCACCAAAAAATCACCAGCGGATCGTTGCTGATGGCCGCGTGCAGAAAGTTGAACTGGGGCAAAAAGGCAGGCAGCGCCACGGCCAACAGGGCCAGCCGCTCGTTGCTGGGCCAGATTAGTCGGGCGCTGCCGTAAATGGCCAGCAGCGTACCCAAGCCCAGCAATGTGGAAAAAATCCGCAGCAGATGCGCTGCCAGCATGGTTCCCTGCCACGGCCATTGCTCGACCGCCGTGTGCATAACCTGGTTTTTGTTCACCAGCGCCGCCGCATTACCGATGCCTTGCAGCCGGAACGGGTTCAACCACACTTCTTCGCGGGCGGTGCTGATGTCTAGCGGCGCAATCAGCGCCCCGCCGAGGATGTAGTAAAGCGGCGGCTGGGCGGCTTCCTGACTGAGCCAGGTGTCGTATTCTTCTTCAACGACGGGGAGGGATTTATTTTCAGCGAGGTAAACGGCCGTAAAAAAATGCCAATGCTCGTCTGGCGCTTCAAACAGCGGATTCACTACGCCGTACGCCAGGGTTATCAGCAAATAGAGGCCCAGGATGATCGCTAACGGCCGTTTACGCATCATGGCAAACGGATCTCCGTGAGGATGAGCTGGTTGTCTGGCTGGGGTTGGCCGTTTTGGCTGACAGCGGGGCGGGTAAAGTTCTCCGCTTCGTACAGGCCCACGCGGAGGGCATACTGGCCGGGTGGTAGATCGGGCGGCAGCGCCAGCTCAATTTCATCGGTGATAATTTCCCCGGTGCGCCAGCCGGTGGTGGGACGCAGCCCGCCGCCGGGTACGATGTCGCGCTGGGTGACGATTTCCCCGGTGCTGTCTACGAGATGCACAAAAATAAGCCAGCTGGTGGTGGGCGGGGCTATCGTTTGCCAATAAAGCGTCAAATCCACCATGTCCTCGGCTATTGCCAAGTCATAGCTGTGCAGACGAATGTTGGGGCCAAAATCGGCTTTGACGGCCGTACTTTCGGTGGGCAGCGTGGTTTCTAGCGGCCACGGCGTCACTTCTACCTCGCCGATGCGCACACTTTCCTGACTAAACGGCGACCAGAACGGCCGTCCCGCTACTGGCTCCTCGTTTTCTGTTAATTTTAGCTCTAACCGATAGGTGCCCGGCGTAGTTTCCGGCGGGAAGTACAAGCCGTTTGGTTCGCGTAGTAATTGATTGGGCTGCCACTCGGTTAACCAGCTGGCGCCAGGTTGAGCGGCTTGCTGCCGCAAAACGGTGCCATCGGGGGCGAGAACAGTGAGTTCGTAGCGCAAGTTGGTGAGCAGCGCAGCGTTGGCCATTTGCCAGAAGAGCGTGAAGGGTAAGTTGTGGCCAGGGCGAACGGCCGTTTCTGCCAAAGCAATGTCCTGTAGCTGCACCCCGTTGGCAAAAATGGCGGTGGCGGGCGGGCGTGGCCAATCCGCCTCGGCGCGGGTGTCAATTGGCAGGGTGATGGTTTCCAGCGGCTGGGTTTCGGCCAGTACCTGGGGCACCTCGCTCAGCCAGATTGGTTGGGCCAGCAGAGTAAACTCACCGGGCGGCATCCCGCTGGGCAGGGGGATGAGGTAGGTACGCCGGTTGATTTTGTCGGGTTGCCACGGATCTTCCAGGTTGATGATGGATTCGGCCGTTTGCCAGACGATGCCTTTAGGCCCTTGCACGGTGAAGCGCAGGCCCTGGAACTCCGCAGGTGCGCTGCCCTGCCAGAACAAATCCAGCCACAGCGCGGAATCTGCCAGTTCCAGACGACTGCTGAGCAAGGTGGGGAAGTCGGGCCAGGTGATGGTTTGGGAACGGCCGTCTTCTGGCAATTCATCCAGCACAAACGAGCCTGTGCTGTAAGCACGGCTGCGTACCTCCACCGTTTGCGAGTCGAAGTAGGTGCTCTCCACCAGCAGCAAGTTGTCATCCAGCCAGCGGCGTACCACGCCGTCGGCATCCCGCTCGTCGGCGGGTGGATCGGTGACCAGCCAGATGTGGTCGTAAGTTTGGGCCAGTTCGGCCAGCTGTGCCGGGCTGGTGTCGGCGCGTGTGGGGTAAATGGGCGAGGCGGTCACTGCCAGATCGGGTCGTGTTTGGTAATGATTGTGCAGGGGCAGCAGGATGGCGTTGTTGTAGACAACCACATCGTTCGTTCCGGCACGTGCTTCTACGTACTGAATCAGGCTGCGGAAATCATCTTTGCCGAAACGGCCGTTAAAATAATTATCTAGCGCCCAAACCGGCCCAATGGTTACCACCACCAGCCCGACGGCTAGCGCTGCGCCCCAGGCCAGACGCACAACACTATCTTTGTGGCGGGCCAGATCGGCTAGTCCCACCAACCCATATCCCACTAGCAGCAAAAAGGCGGGGCTGCCCAGCATGATGTGGCGCACGCCCTGGTACATCGGCTTGAAAATGGAGCCAGCCATCAGTCCCAGCACAATCGCCAGCAGCCAGATGAGAAGGAACGGCCGTCGCCACTGCCCCCTGGCTTGCCACAACCCCACCAGCAGCAGCAAAAAAGCGCCGATGTTCAGCACAATGATGCGGGTGGATTCAAAATCGACGCTGCGCCCCAGGGCAAAAAAGCGCACCACGTCTTGCAGCATGATCCAGGGGGAAACGTGGTAAAAGTTGGCTTCGTAACCGCTAAAAAAGCGGGGTACTGTGTACGGCACCAGCGGCGCGGCGATGAGCAGGCCTAGCAAGGCCATGCCACCCAACAGTCGCTTGTGTCCCTGCCGCCACAAAATCAGCAGCCAGAACAGCCCCTGCCCGGCAATGAGAAAGGCCGCGGTGTAGTGGGTATAAAAAGCTAATCCCGCCAGCAGGACGTAGCCAAGTAACGGCCGTACTAATGCCTTCGTGCTGAGCGTTTGGGTTTGGGCTTTCTGAATGGTGCGC
The DNA here is from genome assembly GCA_020634565.1 of Ardenticatenaceae bacterium. Classification (GTDB taxonomy): domain Bacteria; phylum Chloroflexota; class Anaerolineae; order Promineifilales; family Promineifilaceae; genus Leptofilum. The sequence goes on along the minus strand of JACKBN010000001.1, from coordinate 558,292 downwards.
CAGAGGGTATAGGAAGCGGCCGTTACCAGCAGCACCGCCAGCGTGTACATGCGCGCTTCGTTGGCATACCAGATTTGCAGCGGATTGATCGCTGCGAGTCCTGCTGCCACCAACCCCAGTCCCATGCCGCTCATGCGCCGCCCCATCTGGGCCAGCAGTGGCACCAGCAGCACACCAAATAGTAAGGCCGGAAAGCGGTAGACAAAATCGGTCTCGCCAAAAAGCTGACGGGTAAAATGAATAATTAGGAAGAAAAAGGGCGGGTGGGTGTCGTTGGTGATGCCTTCTTGGATGATGACGCGGTTGCTCAAAATCTCGGAAATGGGGTAGCTGGCGCGCAGGGGCGTCAGCCCTTCATCGGTCCAGAAGCTGAAAAAATCGGCGTTGTGCAGCCGCAGTCCAAATGCTAGCAAAATGAGCGCGACCAATCCCCAGCGCCAGAGAGAAGCATGGATTTGCAGGAACGGCCGTGTTTCAGCCACCTTTTGGGTCATCATGGGGCAAGTTTATCCACACCGCGCCCAATCTGCACGTTGACGCGGCAGGCAGCTTGTGATAAAAAACACAATTAGACAGCTCACTCGAACAAAACCGCCAAAAAACGGCCGTTTCCAATTGTGAATCGTTGGACAAATGGTCATAGGTAAGGTATATTTTCGACGCATTCCAGGGTTCCTGGCAGATATTTCCTGCAACCCCGATTAATGTACCTCGCTGTTGTGGCGGGAAGACCACACGGACGAAAAGCAAAATCATTTAGTTAACAAGACCAAAAATAAACTCTTCAGCATATCTGTGTAATGCCTGCATATCTATTCATTGCCCAGATTGTGGATTTCAATAGGAGGTTGGTGGATGGCAACCCTTGCCCCAGATTTTAAAAACATCGCAGATTCACTTTTACAGCAAATTCAAGATTTCGATCATCAGGTTGAAGCACGCAGCGTTGGAACGGTAACGGCCGTTTACGACGGTGTGGCTCTGGTAGACGGTCTGCAAGACGTGAAAGCCAGTGAGTTGGTTGAATTCGAGAACGGCATTGCCGGGCTGGCGCTTGACCTTCAAGCCGAGCTGGTCGGTATCGTGGTCATGGGTGACTACGCCGAAATCGAAGTTGGTGATGAAGTACGCGCAACTGGTCGCATTGCTTCTGTCCCCGTCGGCGATTCCCTGATTGGCCGTGTGGTTGATCCCCTTGGTAACCCTGTTGATGGCAAAGGCCCACTCAACACAAACAAAATCCGTCCCATCCAGCGGACAGCTCCCGGCGTAATCGAGCGTAAGGGTGTGGATACACCGGTTCAAACCGGTATCATCGCCATCGACGCCATGTTCCCCATTGGGCGTGGCCAGCGCGAGCTCATCATTGGTGACCGCCAGACGGGTAAAACAGCCATCTGTTTGGACACCATCATCAATCAGAAGGGCGGCGACATGCTCTGTATCTACGTGGCGATTGGTCAGCGTGTAGGGCAGGTGGCTCAGGTAGTAGATACGCTGGAGCGTTACGGCGCGATGGAATACACCACCGTGGTCGTTGCTGGTGCTTCTGATCCGGCTCCGCTGCAATATTTTGCACCGTACACCGGTTGCACCATCGGTGAAGAGTTTATGGACAGCGGTCGCGATGCCTTGGTTATTTACGATGACCTGTCCAAACATGCTTGGGCTTATCGTCAGATGTCCTTGATTCTGCGCCGTCCTCCGGGTCGTGAAGCCTATCCTGGTGACATTTTCTCCCTGCACAGCACCTTGCTGGAACGGGCCGTTCGTCTGCGTGACGAATGGGTCATCGTGGAAAAGGGAACGGAAGTAACCGCTAGCACTGAAGGTGTGAACGGCGAAGTTTACTTCGGGAACCTGGAAGAAGAACATTACGAAAAAGCGCTCAAGGAATTGGGCGAGGATAAATACGAAGTGGTCAAGCGCCCCGGTACCGGTGGTTCTTTGACCGCGCTGCCCATCATCGAGACGTTGCTCGGTGACGTGTCGGCTTATATTCCCACCAACGTTATTTCCATTACTGACGGCCAGATCTTCCTGGAGACGGACCTCTTCAATGCGGGCCAACGTCCGGCTATCAACACCGGTTTGTCGGTGTCCCGTGTGGGTAGTGCCGCTCAGAAGCGCGCCATGAGTAAGGTGTCTGGTGGTTTGAAGTCTGACCTTTCTCAGTATCGCGAATTGGCAGCTTTTGCTCAGTTTGGGTCTGATTTGGATGCGGCGACACAGCGTCAGCTGTCCCGCGGTGAGCGCCTGATGGAGCTGCTGAAGCAGCCTCAGTACAGCCCGTGGCCGTTGGAGCACCAGATTATGCTCATCTATGCTGGTGCGCGTGGCTATCTGGATAAGGTGGCTATTAAAGAGATTTCTCGTTGGGAACGCGAACTGGTGCGCTACATCGATACGGCACATTCGAATCTTTCTGAAACGCTGAGCACTGGCGCCTGGAACGATGAAATTGAATCTAAGCTGAAGCAGGCGATTGAGGACTTTAACGCGAACTGGACGAATTCATAAGTTAGGAGAGATTTGTGGCTACCGAACGCGAGTTAAGTAAGCGTATTAAAAGTATCAAGAATATCTCTCAGGTGACGAGTGCGTTAGCGGCCGTTTCTGCCTCCAAAGCCAATAAGGCGCAGCGACAGGTGGAAGCGACGCGGGCCTATGCTGGCAAAGCGTTTGAAATTTTGAACAATTTGGCATCTCAGCCCGGCGTTAGTGAAAATGGTCATCCGCTGTTGACGGCACGGGCCAAAATCAACAAGATTTCTCTGATTTTGATGACGGGGAATCGTGGTTTGGCCGGGGCGTTTAACAGCAACATGGTGAGCTATGCCGAACGGTTTTTAGCCGCCTGGGATGTTCCGGTTGAAATTATCGCCGTCGGCCGTAAAGGGCGCGATTTGATGATTCGGCGCGGCTACAATGTGGTGGCGTCGTTTGATAATATTCCTGATTCCCCTTCGATTTTGGACGTAACGCCAATTTCCCAGATTGCGACAGATGACTTTTTGTCTGGCAAAGTGGATCTGGTTTTTGTGGGCTATACGGATTTTATCAACCTGATTGCGAGACGGCCGTCTATCAAGCAGCTTCTTCCCCTCAAACCCACCGACTTTAGCGATATGGCTGTGGCCGAATACGTGTCCAACGTAGACCTCACGGGCGTGTCTGAGCGGATTTACGGGTATGAGCCAGGGCCAGAAGCGCTCCTGAACACTGTGGTGCCCCGCTTTACCGATTTGCAGGTGTATCAATCGGTTTTGGAATCACAGGCCAGCGAGCACAGTGCCCGGTACGTGGCGATGAACAACGCTACGGACAACGCTGCCGAACTGGTAGAGATATTGACATTAGAGCGTAACAAAGCACGACAAGCTAGCATTACCAGCGAGATTTTGGACATCGTGGGTGGTGCAGAGGCATTGGCACAAGGCTAGCAGATGGGGGTTCCCATCCAAGCATACATTTGGAGGATTACATGGCTACAGGCAAGATTTCTGCAATTCGCGGTGTCGTAGTAGACGTTGAGTTTACCGAAGAAGAAATTCCTGAAATTTACGAAGCCCTAAATGTCCAGACGGACGAGGGGAACTTGGTTTTAGAAGTGCAGCAGCATTTAGGCGGCGGCTTGGTCCGTACCGTGGCAATGGGTTCAACCGATGGTTTGCCGCGTGGTTTGGATGTGGAAACGACTGGTGCTCCCATTCGGGTTCCCGTAGGACCAGTGACACTCGGCCGTATTTTTGATGTGGTGGGCAACGCTATTGATGGTCACCCAACACCTGAATCTGACGTGTACTATCCCATTCACCGGGATGCGCCTGAATTCCAGGACCAGAGCACAAAGATTGAAACCTTTGAGACTGGGATGAAGGTTATCGACCTGATTGCTCCGTTTATCAAGGGTGGTAAGACGGGTATTTACGGCGGAGCCGGAACGGGTAAAACGGTAACGATTGCTGAGCTGATTCGTTCTGTGGCTCGTGAGCATGAAGGTGTGTCTGTGTTTGCCGGTGTAGGCGAGCGCACCCGTGAAGGCACCGACCTGTTCTACGAAATGCAGGAGTATGGTGTACAAGATTCCGTAGCAATGGTTTTTGGCCAGATGAACGAGACGCCAGGTGTGCGTCTGCGTGTGGCTTTGACTGGTCTGGCTATGGCTGAATATTTCCGTGATGAGGGGCGTGACGTACTGCTCTTCATCGACAATATTTACCGCTACGTTTTGGCTGGGTCTGAAATGTCCGCTTTGCTGGGCCGTATGCCCAGCGCTGTAGGGTATCAGCCCACGCTGGCCGCAGAGATGGGTGCGCTGCAAGAGCGCATTACTTCCACGAAGAAAGGTTCCATTACTTCGCTGCAAGCCATCTATGTACCGGCCGACGACTACTCTGACCCGGCGCCAGTGGTTACGTTTGCCCACATTGACGCCAGCTTGACGCTGGATCGCGGTGTGTTTGCGAAGGGTATTTTCCCCGCTGTGGATCCGCTGTCGTCTTCCAGCCGCGCTTTGCAGCCTGATGTGGTTGGCGAAGAGCATTACCGCACGGCGCGCGAAGTCAAGCAGGTATTGCAGACCTACAATGACCTTCAGGACATCATCGCCATTTTGGGTATTGATGAATTGAGTGAAGATCAGAAATTGCTGGTAGCGCGTGCTCGTAAGATTGAGCGTTTCTTGGGTCAGCCGATGTTTGTGGCTGAGAAATTCCACGGCTTGAATGGGCAGTATGTGCCGACTAAAGAAACAGTTCGTGGCTTCCGGGAAATTCTGGATGGTAAGCACGATGATTTGCCGGAGCAGGCTTTTTACATGGTAGGTACCATTGACCAGGCCGTTGAAAAGGCAGAGAAGCTTCGCGCGACGGCTTAAGCCATCAAAAATTTTAGAGAGAACATTTTGTAATCAGTAGCAGGTAGCCAACCACTGGTTACTGGCTACTGATTGCTTTTTAGGAACAGAGATTAATAAGTTAAAAGAGTTGTTTTTTTACTGTTCCTTCCAGCTGATAATCCAATAAAATAGAGTGATGAAATTGTCAGCTTTTTCTTTTCATAGGTGGTGCGTCTATGACGATTCAATGTGATATTGTGACACAAGAAAGAACCGTGTTTAGTCAGCAGGTGGCCTCTGTCTCTTTACCGGGCACAGAAGGGCGTATGGGTATTTTGCCCAATCACTCTGCTTTGCTGACGACTCTGGATTTTGGTGATGTTTGGGTGCGACATACCGATGGTGAAGAAGAGCATTTTGCCATTGGTGGCGGCTATGCTGAAGTGCAGCCTGATAAGGTTGTGATTTTGGCAGATTCGGCCGAACATGCCGAAGAGATCGATGTTGAGCGGGCAGAGCGGGCGCGTGAACGCGCTCAACAGGCAATGCAAGAAGGTGTGGTTGACGATCCGGATCGGTATGCGCAACTGCAAGCTTCCTTGATGCGGGCTCAGATTCGTCTGGATGTGGGTCGGCGACATACTGGCCGGCGGCGGCGTGAGATGGCTACGGGGCCAACTTCGTCGCGGCAAGATGAAGGTTAATTGTGGCTATTTTTACACCATATGTGGCCATTGATTTGGGCACGGTGAATGTTCTGGTGCATGATCAGGGTCGTGGGGTTGTTCTCCAGGAGCCTTCGGTTGTGGCTATCCAGGAACATGAAAACAAGACGACGATTGTGGAAGTGGGTCGCGCGGCCAAAGAGATGTACGGCCGTACCCCCGAAACAATCGAAGTGATACGGCCGTTGCGCGATGGCGTGATTGCCGATTACTTTGTCACCCAGGGGATGCTCGAATATTTCATCGGTAAGGTTGCCGGACGGCTGCGCCTGCGCAAGCCGGTAGTGATGATCAGCGTGCCGTACGGGGTGACCAGCGTTGAGCGTCGCGCGGTAAAAGAAGCGGCTTTGGCTGCTGGTGCGCGCGATCCGGTGCATTTGATTCCCGAACCCTTAGCCGCGGCTATTGGCGCCGGGCTGCCCATTGGCACGCCCACCGGTAACATGATTATTGATATGGGTGGAGGGTCTACAGAAGCGGCCGTTGTTTCCATGAACGGTATTGTCTGCGCTGAGTCGGTTCGAGTGGGTGGTGTGCATTTAGATGAAGCCATCATCAACTACATCCGCAAAAAGTACAACTTAGTCATTGGTGAACCCACCGCTGAAGCGATCAAAATCAAGATTGGTTCAGCTATTGACCTGGATGATCAACTGGATATGCAGGTTCAGGGACGAGATCAGGTAGCCGGGTTGCCCAAAACAATCACCATTACTTCCAGTGAAGTGGTTGAAGCCGTTTCCGAGCCATTGGCCGCCATTGTTAATGTGGTGCGCGCTGTTTTAGCAAAAACACCGCCTGAATTATCCTCAGACATTATTGACCGAGGTATGGCTTTGGCTGGTGGCACCGCATTGCTGCGTGAGATTGACACATTGCTCACGCGTGAAACGGGCGTGCCTGCTTATGTGGCCGACAATCCCATTGCCTGCACCGCCTTGGGCGCAGGTAAAGCATTGCGAGAGTTGCCCATTTTGCAGCGCAGTGTCGAGCTCTAACTCAAACAAGAAATTCGACTGTGAAAATAAAAAAAGCCCTGGTTTGCGCCAGGGCTTTTGCTTTTAATTGCAGATAAATTACAAATAATACGTCATGCGTTGCAGCTGGATAACCGGATCGCTGTAACTGATTTCAACACCTTCGGGAACGGTAAGGTGAATGGGCGCATAACTGAGAATAGAGCGAACGCCAACGCTTACTAACCGGTCAGTGATTTCCTGAGCTTTGCTGATAGGAACAGCGATAATCGCCACCTTGATGTTGTTATGCACAACAGCCTTCTCTAGCTCAGAGACATCCTGCACAATGAGCTGGTTCATCGTTTCACCGATTTTGTTGGGGTCACTATCAAAAATCCAGGAGATACGGAATCCTCGGTGCAAAAAACCATGATAATGAGCCAGTGCATGACCCAAATAGCCGGCCCCTACCAAGGCAACATCCCACTCTTTTGTCAGATGTAGGATTTCTCGGAGCTGATCGATCAGATATTTAATGTGATAGCCGGTTCCCTGTTTACCAAACTCACCAAAGTGAGACAAATCTTTACGAATTTGGGCCGAGCTTATGCCCAAACGCTCTCCCAATTCATGGGAGGATGTATTGATTTTGCCTTCATCATCTGCTAATCGAATGAGTTCACGCAAGTAGATAGGTAAACGGCCAATGACAATGTCTGGTATTTCCCTTGTCACAGCGTATGTTCCTCGAGTTCTTACAGTCTGTTTTCTGTAAGTAAAGATATGGAGAGTTGCCTGATAGAAAGATAAAAACTTATTCGTGTAAGTTTTCACAATTTTAACATAACTAAAAATGCACAGCAAATCTGCCCTGCCTAAGCTTAAGAATTCTGACGATTTCTGCTGTAAAGCTATGCATTTTTTGTTAGTTTCGTATAATTCAATTTGGCTGCTTGCAAAGGTTTTGCCCAGGTATTTGGTGGCAAAGAAAAGCGGTCGCTCAATTTGCGTAAAACAATTTTAGAATAACAAAGTCGGACAAAGACAAATGCGGAAAACTGGAATTATTATAGGAATTATCCTGCTGGCGGTTGTGGCTTATTTTGTGGTGCGGCAGCAGCAGATGCAGGCTGAGGAGGCTCAGCTTGAAATATTGCGGGAAGCGACGGTGGAACGAGGACAGGTCACGGCCACTGTTAACGCCGTTGGTTCTATTGAGCCGGAATCGTTGGTCTCGTTGACCTTTGGTCTGGGCGGTACCATTCAGCAGGTGAACGTGGTGCGCGGTCAGGTTGTGGCGGTGGGTGATGTGCTGGCGACGCTGAATACGGATGAACTGGCTCTGGCGGTGCAGCAGGCGGAAGATGCCCTGCGCATTCAACAGTTGACCTTGCAGCAGCGTCAGGAGGCGGAGCCATCGGCGGCAACGCTGGCCAGTTCTGAAGCGGACATTGCCGCAGCAGAAGCGAATGTGGCGGTGGCGCAAGCGAATCTGGCTTCGGCGGAAGCGGCCGTTTTGCAAGCCAACGCCCAAAAAGCCCAACTGCTGGCCGGGCCGACGCCGGGACAGGTTGCGCAAGCAGAAGCCAATCTGGCTGCGGCTGAATTGGCGCAAAAAAATGCCCAGGATGCGTATAACAAAACGATTGAATGCTTTAGCACACCCGCTGGCGATGAGGTATGCCCTGGCTTAGGCGCACCAGAAGAAGCGGCCCGGGCAGCGTTGGCCAATGCTAATGCCTCGCTTGCGGCGGCCCAGGCATCTTTGACAGACGTGCAAACGGCCGCTCGTCCTGCTGACATTCAGTTGGCTGATGCAGCCATTGCCAATGCCCAGGCCGGGGTACAGGCGGCGCAGGGCAACGTGCAGGCGGCCGAGGCCAATTTGGCGCGGGCGCAGGCAGCGTATGATCGCTTGCTGGAGCCGCCGAGCGAGAGCGAGCTGGCTGTGTTGGAGGCGCAGGTGGCGGCCGCCCAGACCAACTTGCAACTGGCGCAGCTGCGGCTGGAACAGTCCCAAATTGTGGCCCCGATTGCGGGCACGGTGGCCAATGTGCTCATCCACGAGGGCGAGTTGGCGTCACCGGGTGCACCGGCCATCAGCGTGGTCAATGAGGAGGCGTTCCACATCACGGTGAGCGTGGATGAGATTGATATTGACCAGATTGCCTTGGGCCAGGAAGTGGAGGTGAGTGTGGATGCGCTGCCGGATACGGCCGTTTCTGGCACGATCTCTGAAATTGCGCCCACTTCGGCCAGCTCTGGTGGTGTGGTGACGTATTTGGTGACGATCAACATTGATTCAGCGCAGGCGATGGATTTGCGGCCGGGGATGAGCGCCAGTGCCTCGATTGTGGTGGATGAGGTGGCCGACGTGCTGACCGTGCCTAACTGGGCTATCCGCCTGAACCGGGAAACGGGCGAGGCGTTTGTGAATGTGCTGCAAGCAGACGGCACCGTTGAAGAGGTTGTGGTGGAAACAGGTCTGCGCAACGAGCAGTTCAGCGAAGTGCTGGCGGGCCTCAGCTCAGGTGATACTGTGGTGCTGACAAACGATCGTGAAGGGTTCAATATCTTTGGGTCGGGAGAATAGTTTTTGGCCACAGAGGGCACAGAGATTTAAGAGGGTTTTCTCTTTTTCCTCTGTGCCCTCTGTGGCAAATTAAAGGTAAACATGAACGAAAACGGCCGTAAACCCGTCATCACTATCACCGATATGACCAAAGTGTACACGATGGGCGAGCACCAGGTGCGGGCGCTCAACGGGGTGACGCTCTCCATTTACGAAGGCGAATTTTTGTCGATTATGGGGCCGTCTGGCTCGGGCAAATCGACGATGATGAACATGCTGGGTGCATTGGACAAGCCCACCAGCGGCACCTACCTGTTGGACGGCACCGACGTGAGCAATCTCAGCGAAGATGAACTGGCCGACGTGCGCAACCGCAAGATTGGCTTTGTTTTCCAGAGCTTCAATTTGCTGCCGCGTACCTCCGCGTTGCAGCAGGTGGAATTGCCGCTAATTTACGCGGGCAAGCGGCAGCGGGCGCAAAAAGCGACGGAAGCGCTGCGAATGGTTGGCCTGGGCGAGCGGATTGATCACAAACCGAGCGAACTATCTGGTGGGCAGCAGCAGCGCGTGGCCATTGCTCGTGCCCTGGTGAATGAACCAGCTATCATCCTGGCCGACGAGCCGACGGGCAACCTGGACAGCAAATCAGGCACGGAAGTGATGCAGATTTTCCAGCAGCTCAACCGAGAGCGCGGCATCACAGTGGTGTTTGTGACGCACGATCCGTGGATTGCCCGCCACACGCACCGGGTTGTGACCCTGGCCGATGGCTTGATTGTGCGGGATGAGACGATTGAGGATCCGTTGGTGGCGGGGGAGACGGAACGGCCGTCTGATGCCTTGCTCCAGTGATCAAGTGTTCAGGTATTCAGGTTCTCATGTAAAAACCTGATCACTTGCAAACTTGAACACTTACAAACAACTATGAACTTACTCGAAAGCATCCGCCTCGCCCTTGTGGGCCTTACCGCCAATAAACTGCGCGCTTTTCTCACCATGCTGGGAATCATCATCGGCGTGGCGGCGGTGATTACGCTTATTTCTGTGGGGCGCGGTGTGGAAGCGGTGGTCATCGACGAATTTCAGGGGCTGGGCAACAACCTGCTCTTTGTTTTTCCTGGTGATCAAGACCCGACCGATCCGCGTCCGGCCAGGTCCGGTGGCGCGGGCCTGACGCTGGACGATGCTGAAGCGCTGGCCGATCCGTTCCGCGTGCCGGATTTGCTAGGTGTGGTGCCTAGCTACGATCGCCCAGCCATCGTCTCGCGCGGCGGCGAGGATACGCGCACGACGATTTCCGGCACCAATACCCAGTTCCCGTTGGTGCGCAACTTTTATCCAGTGCTAGGCGATTTTTTCACGGAGCAAGACGTGGCCAGCGGCAGTCGCGTGGCCGTTATTGGCCAATCAGTGTATGAAGTGCTGTTTGAGGCGGGGGAATATCCCATCGGCGAAGATATTCGCATCAACAACGTGAACTTTCGCATTATTGGCCTGCTGGAAGAAAAGGGCGGCTCGGGGTTTAACGACCAGGATGACCTGGTGCTGGTGCCCATCAGCACGGCGCAGCAGCGACTGTTCCCGGCGCGACGGGCCGATGGCAAGCTGCGCGTGGACGTGATTTATGCCGAAGTGATTAGCGAGGACCGGCAGGATGCGGCAATCATCCAGATGGAGGCGGTGCTGCGCGAGGAGCACAATATCACCTTCCGCGATGAGGATGATTTTACCATTTTGAGCCAGTCGGAATTGCTGGGCGCATTTGGCGAGATTACCAGCGTCCTCACGATTTTCCTGGGGGTGATTGCCGGGATTTCTCTGCTGGTGGGCGGGATTGGCATCATGAATATCATGCTCGTCAGCGTGACGGAGCGGACGCGGGAGATTGGCCTGCGCAAGGCGGTGGGGGCCAAGTATCGGGATATTTTAACGCAGTTTCTCGTCGAGGCAGTGGTGATTGCCAGCGTCGGTGGCGTAATTGGTTTGATTTTGGGCGCGATTGGGGCAGCGGTGATTGGCAATTTGTCGCCGCTGTTGGATACGGCCGTTGATTGGAATTCAGTTGCATTAGCGATTGGTTTTTCGGCTGGGGTGGGTCTCTTTTTTGGCCTGTACCCCGCTACACGCGCGGCACGGCTGAACCCAATTGATGCGCTGCGGTATGAATAAACTGGCCACAGATTACACAGATTTCACAGATAGAAATTTTTAATCTGTGTAATCTGCGAAATCTGTGGATAGAAGAAATTATGGTTTTTGAGAATTTGCGGATTGCTGTGAACAGCCTGGGGGCAAACAAACTGCGTGCGGCGCTGACGATGTTGGGCATCATGATTGGCGTGGCGGCGGTGATTACGCTGCTGTCGATTGGCGATGGCGTGACGCGCTTTATTGCCGAGCAGTTTTCCGGGCTGGGCAGCAATCTGGTGTTTATCATTCCCGTGCAGGAAGAGCCGGGACGACCGGGCAGCGATCCGCTGGTGGAATCATCGCTCACGTTGAAGGATGTGGAACTGTTGGCCGATCCCGCGCTGGTGCCGGGGGCGGAGGCGGTGGCGCCGTCGCTGCTACGTGATGGGGAACTGCGCTATGGGGGAGAGGTACGTCAGGTGTCGCTGCGGGTATCCACGCCAGATTATCAGGTTGCCTGGGGGCTTGAAGTGGCGTTGGGCGAATTTTTTACGGAGGCGGAGTATAACGGCCGTTCCCGCGTCGTTGTGCTTGGTCCAGAAACTGTCACCAATTTATTTCCCGAGAATGTTGATCCGGTTGGCGCGGAGATCAAGATTAACGGGCTGACCTTCCGTGTGGTGGGCGTGTTGGCCTCGCAGGGAGCCGGGATGTTTGGCGGCAGCCGGGATGACGTGGCCATCGTACCGCTGACCACGGCGCAGGATCGCCTATTCAACAACCGCAGCCAGCGTACGGGCGAATTTTTGGTGGATGCTATCCTGATGAAAGCGGTGGACGACGCTGCGATTAACGGGGCAATCATTGACGCCTCCGAAGTGCTGCGGCAGTCGCACGACATTAATTTCCGCGATGCCGATGATTTCCAGATTTTGACGCAGCAGGATTTTTTGGATGCGTTTGGCTCGGTGACCAGTGTGCTGACCGTGTTTTTGGGCGCGATTGCCTCGATTTCGCTGCTGGTGGGCGGCATTGGCATTATGAACATCATGCTGGTGAGCGTGACGGAGCGGACGCGGGAGATTGGGCTGCGCAAGGCGGTGGGGGCCAAACGGCTGGACATTTTGGGCCAGTTCCTGACGGAAGCGGTGATTATGGCGGTGTTGGGCGGGGCGTTGGGGATTGTGTTGGGGTTAATTGGAGCATATGCGGTGAGAACGGCCGTACCTGAACTAGATACCTCCGTCACTTTTGATTCGATTGCCCTGGCGGTTGGTTTCTCCGTGGCCGTGGGCCTCTTTTTTGGTATCTACCCCGCCTCACGCGCGGCGGGGCTGAATCCAATTGATGCGCTGCGATTTGAGTAGAACCTGCTCGTTTATCCTTTGTTTTGCACAAAAAACATGAAAAATTGGGAGGTTGAGCTGAAGCCGGTGTCCGGTTCTTCGTAGGTGTAGTCGATATGTTGGGCGGCCAAAATGGGCCAAGTGGGGTAGTTTTGCGCGAAGAAATCTTTGAGGTGCTTTTCCCTCGCTTTGGATTTATGCACAAACAAGCAGATCAAGCCACCCGGATTGAGGCGGTTAGTGAGTGTTTGCAGGAGCGCCAGCTCTTTTGCCAAATCCTTCTTGTGGAAATGCAAAATCGAGTCCAGCACAATGACATCGTAGGGTTGCTGGAACTCGTATTCGTAAAAGTTGGCGACAATGCCGTTGAGGCTGAGGTTATGGGCTTTGGCTGTGGCTAACATTTGGCCGATGCCCACTTGAGAGGCGTCGATGCCGGTGACATCGTAGCCGAGCTCGGCCAGAAAGAGCGCATCGCGACCCTGACCACATCCTACATCCAGCACGCTGCCTTTTGGTTCCCACTCGCGCATGAAGGTGACAAATTGTGGGTACGGCCGTCCAAATAAATTTTCTTGCTGGTACTGTTTATCGTAGCTGCTCATGACTAAATCGTACTCGCGCTAAACTGATTTGTCTAACTGATCGGGGCGGAGTTTTGGACGGCCGTTTCTGCTATAATCGGCGGCTCATAAAAGGATTTTGTTTATGCATGTAGCCATTAATGCCGCTTTTTGGAACCAGCCAAACACGGGCAGCGGCCAGTATACCCGCCAACTTGTATATCATCTCAATCGCATGGTGTCGGACCTGACGATCACGCTGGTGTATCCGCAGGTGGCGGGACAGCCAGAGCCGGAGGATGTGCCGCCCAGCGTAAACGTGAAGCTGGTGCCCGTGCGGGCTGGCAATTTGGGTAAGGTTTGGTTTGAGCAGCGATTGTTTCCCAGAGCGTGCCGCGAGGTTGGGGCAACCGTTGCTCACGTGCCGTACTGGGGCGGGCCATTGCAATCCCCCGTGCCGCTGGTGGTGACGGTGCATGATCTCACAACGCTGCTGGTGCCGGAATATAGACGGCCGTTTCGCAATCGGCTCTACAATGCTCTGGTGTCTGCTTCTGCCCGTGGGGCTACCCGCATCATCACCGATTCCGAGGCCAGCAAGCAGGACATTATCACCCATTTGCATATTCCGGCGGAGAAGGTTGAGCGCATTTACCTGGCGGCTGGCCCGCAGTTTAGCAGCGAGGATGACGGCTTGCTGGATATGGCCGTGCTGCGCAAATATGATTTGCCCGATTTTTACGCGCTTTATTTGGGTGGGTATGAGCTGCATAAAAATGTCACCACGCTGCTGTTGGCCTGGACTTATGTGGGGCAGGCATTGGGTGAGGAGTATCCGCTGGTGCTGGCCGGACGAAAACCAACGCAAAGCAGCGAAATTTACCCGGATTACGATACCTACATCAAGCAGCTTGATATTGAGGAATATGTCCGTTGGATTGGGTATGTAGACGAGGCGGACAAGCCTGTGCTGTATCGGAATGCGGAAACCTTCATCTTTCCCAGCCGGCAGGAAGGGTTTGGTTTGGGCGTGTTAGAGGCGATGGCTTCGGGGACGCCGGTGGTCACGACAAATGCGTCATCGCTGCCTGAAGTGTTGGGGGACGCTGGTTTTGCCGTCGAGCCAGACGATGCCCGCGGCATGGCGGGGGCGATTATTTCCACCATTATTCAGGATAATTTGCGGGCTGAACTGCGGCAAAAAGGGCAGCAGCAAGCGGCCAACTTCTCCTGGGAGAAGACGGCCACGGAGACGCTGCTGGTTTATGATGCGGCGGTCGGGGACGGTGAACCGTAATCGGTGAGCGATAATCGGTGTTTTTACCGATTACCGACCACCGATTACCGTTTACGGGGTTTCCTCACCAAGTTGGATGGAATTCACAATGTCGGCCATCAGCTGGCCGTATTCGTTGTTTAGTTTGGCATCATGAACGGCGGCGACAACGGCCGTTTGCCCCACCGTCAAGTTTTCAATCACCACGTAGCGAAAAATAATCTCATTGCCCTGTGCGTCTGGTCCGCGTAGGACGGTTTGCACGGCGGATTGGGTGTCGATGGTTGTGGCCGCCGTCTCTTGAATGATGTCGGTTTCGGCCTGATCACGGAAACTGCGAACGGCCGCATCTACCATCTCCGTTGCCATACCGCTGCCCATAAAAAGCGCCGGTGTCACCACGATATTGATGCGCGCACCCCCTTTAATTGAATTAGCCGTTAACAAATCCGCTTCTGTGGCAATTGAAATCGAATCTGCATCATCTGAAATAGCCCAGTTTTCAGGCTTTAAAAACGTAATCGGGTAATTCTCGCTGCTGTATGGCACAAGATCGCCGTTTTCGTTTCCGGTAGAATCACAGGCCAATAGAAAAAGAGGTAGCAACAAAAAAATAAGAAAGCGCTTCATTCAAATCTCCTTCAACATATTTCTCAACTGTATCGCGCCTAGATTGCCTGAACAAGCTAACCAAGCCAATTAAGCAATTTTGGCGCAGTTTTCACTGAATTGGGTTGCGATACCTTTCTGGGGCATGTAAAATGCGCCGAATTTTGGTGCCATCGGTGCCATAAAAACTGGATTTTTCATGACTGTTCATCATCAATTAGCGGCCGTTTTGCAAGAAGCAGTTCAAACTGCCCAAATCGCTGGCACTTTGCCCACTTTTGATCCACCCGAAATGACGATAGAACGGCCGCGTGATGTGGCCTTTGGTGATTATGCTTCGCCCACGCCGTTAAAGCTGGCCCGCGAGGCACGTATGGCGCCTCTTAAAATTGCGCAGGCAATTGTGCAGCACCTACCAGACACCGCGTATATTCAGGAAGTAACGGTTGCGCCGCCCGGTTTTATCAACATTCGCTTGACCGAGGCACGACTGCAACGCGTGTTGGTGGAGGTGGGTGAGCAGGGGGCGGAATACGGCCGTCTCCACCTCGGCGACGGTAAAAAAGCGCAAATCGAATGCGTTAGTGCCAATCCAACAGGGCCGATTCATATCGGCCGTACCCGCGGCGGGGTCATGGGCGATACCCTCGCCCGCGCCATGCGCCTGGCTGGTTATGATGTTGTTCTGGAATATTATTACAACGATGCGGGTCGCCAGATCACCATGCTTGGCGAATCTACCAAAATCCGTTATTTGCAGCTGCTCGGCCAGGAGGCTGAGCTAGGGCCAGACCATTATAAAGGCGACTATATTACCGATATTGCCCGCGAACTGTATAAAGCGCACGGCGATGCTTTGCTGGACGAGTCAACCGAATATTTCGGCGGTTACGCCAAAGACAAAATCTCCCAAAGCCAAAAAGAGACATTGCGGCGCATCAACATCGTTTTCGATGTCTATTTCAATGAGCAGAAACTCTATGAGACCGGGCGTGTTTGGGAGGCGCTGGAAATCCTGCAAGAAAAAGGCTATGTGTATGCACAGGAAAATGCCCAGTGGTTCAAAACGACTGAATTTGGCGACGACAAAGATCGCGTTTTAGTCAAACAGAGCGGCGAACCCACTTATCGTATGCCCGATATTGCTTACCATTGGGACAAAGCCCAGCGTGGCTTTGATTTGGTTGTAGACATCTTTGGCCCCGATCATCACGCTACAGCACCTCAGGTGCTCATGGGTGTGCAGGCATTGGGCTACCCCACCGACTTCGTCCGCACCGTGCTGCATCAAATCATCAGCATCATTAAAGATGGCCAGGAAGTGAAGATGAGTACCCGTTCCGGGACGTTTGTGGCCCTGGACGATATTTTGGATGAAGTTGGTCCCGATCCGATTCGTTATTTCATGATTTCCCGCTCGGGCAACAGTCCCATTGAGTTTGATTTAGACTTGGCGCTGGAAAAATCGGATAAAAATCCGGTTTATTACATCCAGAATGCGCACGTGCGCTGTGCCGGTATCTTTCGCAAATGGGCTGAAGCTGGGGGTGCTCCAGATGCGGCCGCTGACGCAGATTTGAGTTTGCTGACACACGAAAATGAGCTAGCCTTTATGCGTAAGGCGTTGGAGCTTTCGGCCGTAATTGAGCAAATGGTGCTGACTTCTGAACCGCACCACATTGCTTTTTATGCATATGAGTTGGCGGCCGTATTTCATCAAGCTTACGAAAAATGCCGCGTGCTCAGCGAAGAGGTGCCAGAGCCACTGCGCCGGGCGCGGCTCTATTTTTACGGCGCTGCCAAGCAGCTTTTTGCCCATGTTCTAAACCTGATGGGTATGAGCGCGCCCGAAGTTATGTAAACCAAGAATTTTTTAAAGTAAAAGTAAAGGAAAAACAATGGCTATAAAATCGGACAATTGGATTCGCCGTATGGCACTTGAGCAAAAAATGATTGAACCATTTGTAGATGGACAGGTGCGCGAAGGCGTTATCTCTTACGGCTTGTCATCTTATGGCTACGACATTCGGGTGACGAATGAGTTCAAGATTTTTACCAATGTGCATTCGGCCGTTGTGGATCCCAAACATTTTGATCCTAAATCCTTTGTGGATTTCAAAGGGGATGTCTGTGTCATCCCGCCGAACTCATTTGTTTTAGCGCAAACTGTTGAATATTTTCGCATTCCGCGCGATGTTTTGACGGTTTGTTTGGGCAAATCTACGTACGCACGCTGTGGTCTCATCGTCAACGTAACACCCTTTGAACCAGAGTGGGAAGGCTATGTTACGCTGGAAATTTCGAACACAACGCCATTGCCTGCTCGTGTGTATGCTAATGAAGGCATTGCCCAGGTATTGTTTTTCCAATCGGATGAAGTTTGCGAGACATCATACGCGGATCGCAAGGGGAAATATCAGAAACAACAGAGCATTGTTTTGCCTCGAATTTAGTTTTCTGGCTCATAAACGAAGCTGTTTTTGAGCCAGATATGCTGTTTTTAGGGTAGGGTTCCCATTAGGAATTTGCCAGTTCTACAACAGCCGCTATAATTTGAGTCTTCCCTGATTAAGGGCGCTTAGCTCAGTTGGTTAGAGCACTTCGTTTACACCGAAGGGGTCGGGGGTTCGAGTCCCTCAGCGCCCATTTCTCCCCTTGTTATCCATCTGTGTTTTGCTATAATCCCGATTGTGACAAAAAGCACACAATAACGTCTACTGCTTTTTGGGAAAATGGGATTCATAGTTCACTTGAAGAAGCAACTTCTTGAAGATTCAATTCAATTAGCAATTCAATTAGGTAGGAGAATAGCCTCATGGCAAATGCAGCCGTAAGTGCCGATGCGAAAAGCGGTGGTATCTCAAGACGAGAATTTCTTTATTATATTTGGGGAGCTTCGATTGCTCTTTATGCTGCTCAGTTTTCTGGGTTACTGATTTGGTTCTTGCTACCTCGTTTTCGTGAGGGCGAATTTGGTGGTAAGTTTGTTCTTTCTGTTGACGAAATTCCGAGC
Organism: Ardenticatenaceae bacterium; assembly: GCA_020634565.1. Taxonomy (GTDB): domain Bacteria; phylum Chloroflexota; class Anaerolineae; order Promineifilales; family Promineifilaceae; genus Leptofilum. The sequence continues at coordinate 540,259 of JACKBN010000001.1, read as the reverse complement.
ATAAACGCAGAACCAGCAAATATCCCCGCTGGTCGTTTCTGGCTCGTGAATTTGGATACCACGCAGCCCAATGAACTCATGAAAAAAGCTCCCGATGAAACGGAAGAGATCATTGGTGTAGCCGCCATCTACAAGGTATGTACTCATTTGGGTTGTATTTATGCCTGGACGCCAGCAAACAATCGTTTTGAATGTCCATGTCATGGCTCGAAGTACCGGTTAGACGGCCGTCGCATCGAATCCCCAGCCCCACGTACACTGGATCGGTTCCGCATGGAATTCCTGGATGCCGACAAAAACCCAATTCCAAACACCCTATCTGAGGAAGTAAACAATTTTTACGCCCCAGTTCCGTTGCCAGAAAATGCTGCGTTTATTAGCGTAGATACAGGCGACCGCAAAATGGGTCCGGATGATCAAGCGCTTATTTGCAGTTTCACGAATGAATGCCCATAACCTACAAAAGGGAAAAGAGGATTAAGGAGTTAGAGTATGGCTACCTTTTTTGAACAAGTCAGCGAAATGGGGGTCAAGCAGGCCATCATTACCAAAGCTGATGATGTAGTAGAGCGGTTGACCGCTGGTATGAACATCAGCGACATTCGTGGTGCCCTGCGGGGAGACGAGCCACGCCGCCCAAACCCACGTTTGCGGCCTCATGCAGATAGTTTCTGGTTCCACATTCGTCCCAGCTTCTATCACACTGAGGTAACCCACATTTACCCAACCTTCCGCCTTGGCTGGCTGTCTACGTTCATGTTTGTGTGGGAAACCATTACCGGTATTATTTTGATGGTGTTTTATACACCAAGCCCCCTGGTTGCTTACGACAACATGTGGAATATTCTGGGCAATGTGCCCCTGGGACAATTGATGCGTAATATGCATCGTCTGGGTGCAGAAGTAATGGTTCTGGTGGTAGCCATGCACATGCTCAGGACGTTTATAACGGGCAGTTATAAAAAGCCGCGCCAGTTTACCTGGGCAACCGGTGTTATCCTGCTCACCTTTACGGCTTTATTGAGCTTCTCGGGATATTTGCTGCCCTGGGATCAGTTGGCCTACTGGGCTTTGACCGTATTCCTCTCTGGTGCTGAAGCTGCACCGGCACCCCCGGCACTGAATGCCAATATCTTGCTTATTTTGCAGGGTGCTCCTTCGTTGGGAGCTGGTGGTTTGCTCCGTTGGTACCTGTTCCACGTTTTACTTTTGCCATTGCTTACCGCCATTTTCTTCTTTGTTCACTATTACAAAGTGGTTTTGTATGGCATTTCTTTGCCCCCCGGACGGGAAGAAATTGGTGAAGATACAGCCAAACGTGTTCCCAAAAACGAGCGTACTTACTTTACGCCGGACATTTTCACCAGTGAGTTGATGTGGACTGCTTTGACGACCTTGTTCCTGGTAGCTGGTGCTCTTTGGTTCTGGGATGCACCTTTGGAGCATCATGCTGACCCGATTGTGACGCCACTGCACGTGGTAGCCCCCTGGTATTTATCCTGGTCGCAAGGCTGGTTGAAGCTGGCGGACAAGACAATCGTTATTGGCTTCATTCCGCTGCTGATTGTGATGTTTATCTTGATGCCTTACGTAGAAGTAGGCAAGAGCCGTCGCTATGCAGACCGCCGGGTTGGTTTGACCGTGGCTTCTCTTTTCTTTGCGGCCATGTTGGTTTCCAACTGGATGGGGACACCGGAGTTCCGGGTAGAAAGCTCGCCAGAGCTGGAAGTTGCTCAGGAAATTATGCCTCAGGAAGGCGCCAATGTTTTACTGGGTGTGCCTTATGAATACCTGGAGACGGGTATTTATTTGCCGGGCGAAGAAATTCCAGACAATCCGTATTTAACCCGTGCTTTGGAAGAGTTTGAAGCTGCCATGCAGAATCACAGCTGTGTGTTGAATGGCAACCCCGATATGCCACGTGACGGTGTTTGGGATGATTGTCGAATTCTGGAAGGTGGCCGTTACGGTAATGATTTTGGTGACAATGCAATGCCAGACCCGTATGGATACCTGCGCATTACGCAGGAACAGGCGAATATGGTGAGACTTACGCTGACCTTTGAAGTGCCTGATCCGGAAAATCCTGGTGAATTTTTGGTACAGTCTGGTGACTCTATCTATGCATTCCGCCATGAAGGTTCGTTCTATGAAGAGGAGTGTCGCTTCCTGAATAAGGATTGTTAAGCGGGCAAACGGCCGTATCCATCTTGTTTTGGAAGAGACTGAGCTGCTGTGTTACACAGCAGCCAACAAACTGAGGATATTGTGATGCAAGTAAAAGTTGTGATTGGAACAATCGCATTTATGCTAACGATGATTATTTTGGGCTATGCCGCTTTACGTGAGCCTGAACGCCTGGAGCATTTTACGAATGCTCGCGAAGGGCGCACGATTGAGACTGGTGCCAAAATCTATATTGATAACTGCGCTACCTGTCACGGTGTAGAAGCCAAAGCTGAAGAATGTTACGATGCAACCGGGAATTCCATTACCTGTCAGGGTTTACCTCTGAATAATTATTTCCTGGTTTGTGGTGATGCTCCTGCTCGTTTGGAACAAACGCGATTTGAAGGAACCAAAGAGCAATTTATTGAACGGACCATTGCGGCTGGGCGCTCTGGCACAGTGATGCCTCCTTGGTCGTCGCGCTATGGTGGCCCCATGCGAGATGATCAGGTAGCAAACGTGGCGGCCTTTGTCTTGAACTTTGCCAACGAGGAATTTTGTGCCGAGGAGCCGATTTCCTTCGACTGGCCCGAATTGGTGGAAGATTTTCTAACCCTGGAGACAGAAGATTTTGTTGCTGGACCAGGCGATCCTGAAAATGGTGCGGCCGTTTATGCCAGTTATGCGTGCACCAGCTGTCACGGTAATGTTGATGAGGCAGGATCAAACCAAATTGGTCCGTGGTTGGGCGATATTGCGGAAGTTGGGGCGACACGGGTTGAAGGTCAGACTGCGCTTCAATATGTGTATCATTCAATTTTGTACCCGAATGACTATATTGCTCCCGATTGTGCCAATGGCCCCTGTACTGGACCGCCGAGTGCCATGGTTCAGGATTTGGCTTTCCGTATGTCTTCAAATCCCCAGGATATGATTGACTTGCTGGCTTATCTGGTTGGTAATTAACCAGTCAGACGATTAACTTAATTCAAAAAGCGGGTGGTGCTTACTTAAAGGCACCACCCGCTTTTTTGTTTTTATCCCTAAGAGATTTAATTTGCTGGGAAGGTCGATTATTTGTTTTTAACGGCCGTTCCGCAATTCCGGCAAAACTTATCCCCTGGCGTTAAAGATTCACCGCACTGATGGCAGAAGTTGACATTGCCTTGAGCGGGAGAAGGTGAAGAAACGGCCGTTTTGGGGGCAGCTTTTTGCGCAACACGCTGTGGCTTCGGCTTGGCGGGACGTTTGGAAGTGGCTGCCCTGCTGCCCAAAAAATACCAAAGGCCAACGCCCACCAGGATGATTACCCCCAAACCAATCAGAAGCAGCTGCCAATCGAAGCCACTGCTTTCTACTGGAACGGCATCTAAAATAGGCAGGTCTGCATTTGGCGCGGTATCTTCTTCCAAGAAGTTAACCGTGAGCATCGGTGCGCTCATCGTGTAGTTGATTTCGGCGTTGTAAGATTCGCCAGCGGCCACAGCCTGATCGGGCAGCACATGGTAAGTCAGGCCATCTTGCCCTTCAGACACATTAACCGGCGCGGGAATAACGGTTACATCAGTGGCGGCCAACGGCTGTTGCAGGGTGATGCTTAGGCGGTTCACCGTGATGCTGTCAGACTGCCAGTTAAAGGCGAAGTTGCGCTGCGTATCGGAAGCTGTATAGGGTTGATAATACTCCACCCGAAAGCGGCTTTCCGTCAGGGTAAAGGTGACCTGATTGCTCTCAACCGTCGGCGTCATTCCCTGATCCGTCATCACATCATCCGGCGTGATGCGGGCTACCACGTTGAAATCGGCGCCTGCGGGCAGCGGGACAGTCAGCGTCACCGGTACGGGCGTGTTGGCTGGCAAGGTGCCCGTAAGCAGCACCAACACAGCTTGCTGATCATAATCGGGCCACAGTTCAACCTCTAAAGATTCCAGGGTAACGGCCGTTTGCGCCTGAACCAGGGTCGTGGGCAAAAATAAGAGCAAGAGCAACAAAAAAATCGTTCGTTTCATAAAAAATCCTTCGTTGTGTTTGTTAAGCATGTCCCCGCAGCCGGATACGATTGGCTCGGCAGTAGGGGCATTCCAACTCCGTGTAATCGCGGCCGCAGGTGCGGCAGGTGCGCGTTTGCACTGGACGATCATCTTCTAGCGAGCCAAGGACAAAAACCAGTTCTTCCCCCTGGTGCTTTTGTAAAAATGCAGTGAGATCATGGCTGCCGATGTACCAACGGCCGTCTTCCGTTTGCGTCACGGTGCCATTCATCACATCGAGCTGCATCTCGTAGGCGGCAGAAGCCAATTTCAGGATGGCTGCGCGTCTGATTGCTGCCATATTTTATCCTTTAGACAAATTTGTCTTGAGCTAATTGGTTACCCGCAAGGCTGACCCAAAATGGTTCACGCCAGCATTGCCTGATTAAACTGTGTAGCCTATTATACCGTAGCCGCCAACGGTGCATAACCCAGCTTGGCGGTGCCGCCAACCTAACTAAATGAGTGTCGGCTGGATGTTTTTGGTAACGGCCGTTGCCAGGCACCCAACTGCTTTTACGAGGAGTAATCACGTGCTGAACAGCGAAGAAAAATTGATTCATGATTTGGCCATTCTGCAAGAGATGGCCAGCCAAATGGACGAATATTTGAAGAGTGAAACGCTCTTTTGGCCGATGGGGCACAGCGACATGCCCAAGCTCACGCTGGGTGGTTACTGGCTGCGTCAGCATCGGCTATCGGCGCTCCGTCATTTGCTTACATCCGAGCAGCAAACACAGCTGGATACGGCCGTTCACACATTTGCAACGGCCGTTTCCGATTGGGTCGTCCGCACCGAGCAGCGCGCCCATGCCGAACTCGCCGCCCGCATTCGCCAATGGGAAGAGTACCTGCGCGATTTACGTGAAAAACGAAGCGAGAATGCCGGTTCCTATGCGGCTCAGGTTGAAGTGCGGGCCATCATCGCTGCCCTGATTGACAATCTGCAACAGGCACCCTACCAGCTTGATGAAAAACTGCTGCCATCCATTTTGACGCAAGACAAAGGTCTCCGCGCCCGTTTCGCCAGCGGCGACTTTATCTGGCCAGAAGAATGGCAGCCAGCTTACCCAGAACCAGAATATTGGTGGCTATACGGCCGTCCCAAATAATTCACCCACTACAGAGCGCACCTTTCTCCAAAATCTCTGTGCCCTCTGTGGCCAAAAAACACGAGGCAACCATGACCAAACCAACCTTCAAATGGGCCGATCCTTTTCTGCTCAACGACCAACTCAGCGACGAAGAGCGCATGATCCGCGACTCCACCCACGACTACTGCCAGGGCAAGCTCATGCCCCGCATTTTAGAGGCCAACCGCCACGAAACCTTCGACCGTGACATCTTTTACGAGATGGGCGAAATGGGTCTGCTTGGCCCCACCATCCCGGAAGAGTATGGCGCAGCCGGCCTCAACCACGTCAGCTATGGCCTCATCGCCCGCGAAGTAGAGCGTGTAGACAGCGGCTACCGCAGCACCATGAGCGTGCAAAGCTCTCTGGTGATGTACCCCATCTACACCTACGGCACCGAAGAACAGCGGCAAAAATATCTGCCCAAACTGGCCAGCGGCGAACTGGTTGGCTGCTTTGGCCTCACCGAACCCAATCACGGGAGCGACCCCGGCAGTATGGAAACCCGCGCCACCAAAACGGCCGATGGCTGGATTCTCCACGGCAGCAAAATGTGGATCACCAACTCACCCATCGCCGATGTCTTCGTGGTCTGGGCCAAAGCATACGGCCACGACGCCACCGAAGATGGTACGATTCGCGGCTTCATTCTGGAAAAAGGCATGAAGGGACTCTCAGCACCCAAGACCGAAGGCAAGTTCAGCCTGCGCGCCAGCATCACCGGCGAAATTGTGATGGATGAGGTGCCCGTACCCGATGAGAACCTGCTGCCCAATGTGCAAGGGCTCAAAGGGCCGTTTGGCTGCCTCAACAAAGCCCGCTACGGCATCAGCTGGGGGGCCTTGGGGGCTGCCGAATTTTGCTGGCACGCCGCCCGGCAATACACGCTGGACCGGACGCAGTTTGGACGGCCGTTAGCCGCCACCCAACTCATCCAGCTCAAACTGGCCAACATGATGACCGAAATCAGCCTCGGCTTGCAGGGCACATTGCGCGTCGGGCGGCTGCTGGACGAAGGTAAAGCCACGCCAGAGATGGTCTCCATCGTCAAGCGTAACTCTTGCGGCAAAGCGCTGGATATCGCCCGCACCGCCCGCGACATGCACGGTGGCAACGGCATCTCCGACGAGTTCCACGTCATTCGCCACGTGATGAACCTGGAAGCCGTCAACACCTACGAAGGCACCCACGACATCCATGCTCTCATCCTTGGCCGTGCCCAAACAGGCATTCAAGCATTTATGTAAACTATCGTTTCCCCGGAAACTTCAAGTTTCCGGGGAAATCCACAGCACTGTCATTCCCGTGAAAGCGGGAATCCACTTTTACACACGAATGGATGCCCGCCTACGCGGGCATGACAATTCAAAATTAGTGTAAACCCGTGAAAATCAGTGTCCCATTCATAAAAAAGGTGAATCCATGACAACCAAACCCAACTGGCAAACCGTTAAAGAGTACGAAGACATTACCTACAAAAAATGCGATGGCGTGGCCCGCATTGCCTTTAACCGGCCCGAGGTGCGCAACGCCTTTCGCCCCAAAACCGTCGCCGAACTGTTCGAAGCTTTCCTCGACGCCCGCGAAGATACCTCCATTGGCGTGGTGCTGCTGAGCGGCGAAGGGCCGTCCCCAAAGACGGTGTCTACGCCTTTTGCAGCGGCGGCGACCAAAACGCCCGTGGTCACCAGGGCTACGTCGATGATGAAGGCATGCCCCGGCTGAATATCCTCGAAGTGCAGCGGTTGATGCGCTTTATGCCCAAGGTGGTGATTGCCGTGGTGCCCGGCTGGGCGGTTGGCGGCGGCCACAGTCTGCACGTGGTCTGCGACCTCACCCTGGCCAGCAAAGAACACGCCATCTTCAAGCAAACCGACGCCGACGTGACCAGCTTCGACGGCGGTTACGGCTCGGCGTACCTGGCCAAGCTGGTGGGCCAAAAGCGCGCCCGCGAAATCTTCTTCCTGGGGCGCAACTACTCGGCGCAGGAGGCATACGAGATGGGCATGGTCAACGCCGTCATCCCGCACGACGAGCTGGAGGACACGGCGTACCAGTGGGCGCAGGAAATTCTGGCCAAGTCGCCCACCTCCATCAAAATGCTCAAGTTTGCCATGAACCTGACGGACGACGGCATGGTGGGGCAGCAGGTATTTGCCGGGGAAGCCACGCGCCTGGCTTACATGACCGAAGAAGCCAAAGAAGGCCGCAACGCCTTCCTGGAAAAGCGCAAACCCAACTTCAAAGACATCAAGTGGATTCCGTAGTGCGCCACTTGCCATTCCGAGTGAAACGAGGAATCTTTCGATGTTGTAAGTTGAAAGATTTCTCACTTCGTTCGAAATGACAATTGAGGTTGGTTTGTTTTGCCGAGGGTGCCGCAGCAGAGGGTTCAAACGGTGAATTATGAGAGTTACATTGTGGATGCTTGATCACTCACTTCGTGGGTGGATAGAGTCTATTTTGACCGAAAATGGTTACGACATTGGTTTGGTTGACGATCAATCTCCAAATTTTGAAGAAGAGGAGGCTTTAAAGAGTTTACAGCTTCTCATAATAGAGATGGATGTGATAGTTAAAAAAGCCGATAACATTGTACCTTTGTTGGAAAGACTTCGTAATTCGAACAATTGTAAAATGCTAATTCTATCAAAGCGTGAGTATCTCAATCTTATAAGAAACAACGAGCTAAAGGTTACACAATTTGCCGATCATGTTATTAGCCTTCCGACTGATAAATATGAGTTGTTGGCAAATGTTGAACGTTATTTGAAAGCATAGTTCGTAGCCGCGGATTCTTTCCGCGCTGAATCAACGCGGAAAGAATCCGCGGCTACAGTTTTGAACTCGGGCTTTTGCCAATGTTAAAAGTGGGCAGGGGTCCGATTTTTGCGCTTTACTCTGGTTTTCTTCACAAACATTCACTTTGTCTTAACATCATCTCAACATCTTCCACTATAATTGGCAGCGTCTTGTTAATTCCCTGACCCCTTTGCGAGTTGCTAATGGAAGAGCAGCCCCGTTCAATAACAAGAGAATTAAGGTCCCGGCTGGCGCGTTTTTGGGCGTTGGCCAAAGTGGGTTTGCGGCGCGGCTGGCCGTTTGCGGCAGGCATTCTGGCGGCGTTTCTCGGCGTTCTGCTTTATTCCAACCTCTACCCTGACCCCCTTCCCCTGACAGATCAACAAGTTGACCAAATTGTGGTAGACGCGATGGCTTCGGCCACGCCGCCGCCGTCGTATTCGTCGCAGGTGTACCAGGTGATTTTGCCCTCGATGGTGCTGATTCGCACCACGGGCGAAGATGAAAATGGGGAAGATGGCAACGGCGTGGGCAGCGGTGTCATCATTAGCGCCGCTGCGGACATTTTGACCTCGCTGCATGTGGTGGCGGGGGCTACCCAGATTGAGATTTTTTATGCAGATGGGACGCAGACAACGGCCGTTCTCGCCGCCGCCGAACCTGAAAACGATATTGCTGTCCTAACCCCCGCTGCACCACCCGAAATCATCGTGCCCGCCGTGCTGGGCAATCCCAACGCCATGCGCGTGGGGGATGAAGCGTACGCCGTGGGCAATCCGCTGGGGCTGGCTGGCTCCATGAGCGCAGGTGTCATCTCCGGCTTCGACCGCACCCTGCCGATTAGTGATGATCTGGAATTGAGCGGGCTGATTCAGTTTGATACGGCCGTAAATCCCGGCAATTCTGGTGGCCCCCTACTCAACCGGCGCGGCGAAGTTGTCGGCATCGTTACCGCCTTGGCCAACCCATCCGAACAAAACTTCTTCATCGGCATCGGTTTTGCTGTGCCTATTACCACGGCGGCTGGTGCTGCCGGAATGCCACGCTATTAGAAGTGAAAAGTGATAAGTGAAAAGTAAAAAAGTAGCCCACTTATCACTTATCACTTTTTACTTTTCACTAAATTCTTGAAATTGGAGCAAATTATGACATTCACCCCCAGGCCAGACAGCGACAAACCGATGGAACGCGTGCTTTACGAGGTCAAAAAGATCATCGTGGGGCAGGACAACTTACTGGAGCGGCTCATCGTCGCCCTGCTGGCGCGGGGGCATATTTTGGTGGAAGGCGTGCCCGGTTTGGCCAAAACGATGGCGATCAAAACTCTAGCGGGCGCGATTGGCGGCGAATTTCAGCGCATCCAGTTCACCCCCGATTTGGTGCCCGCTGACCTCATCGGCACGCGCATCTACAACCAGAAAAGCGGCGAGTTCAACACCTCGCTTGGCCCCGTCTTCACCAACTTGCTGCTGGCAGACGAAATCAATCGCGCCCCGGCCAAGGTGCAAAGCGCCCTGCTAGAAGTGATGCAGGAGCGGCAGGTGACGATTGGCCGTGAAACGCACAAGGTCCCGAATCCCTTTTTGGTGATGGCCACGCAAAATCCCATCGAATCGGAAGGCACTTACCCGCTGCCAGAGGCGCAGGTAGACCGCTTCATGCTCAAGGTGCTGGTGGGCTATCCCAGCCCCACCGAGGAATTTGTGATTGTGGAGCGCATGACCAGCGCGGTGCAGGCGGTGCAGCGCATCATCAGCACGGAAGAGCTGGTGGCGCTGCAAAAAGAGGTGGATGGCGTCTACGTCGATCCGGCGCTGATGGAGTATGCCGTCAAGCTGGTGACTGCCACGCGGCAGCCGCACACGGTGGGCCAGGGCGACATGGCCCAATATTTGACCTTTGGCGCCAGCCCGCGTGCTTCGATTAACCTGATTTTGGCGGCGCGGGCGCTGGCCTTTTTGCGCGGACGGGGTTACGCGCTGCCGCAGGACGTGAGCGATTTGGCGCTGGATGTGATTCGTCATCGGCTGGTGCTGTCCTACGAGGCGCTGGCGGATAACGTGACCAGCGATGAACTCTTGAAGCGAATTTTGACCGTTGTGCCCCAGCCGGAGGTGCCCCTGCATGAGCGTGCCAACAGCCGACCCTACGCTTAAACATCACTCGCCCGACGAGATTTTGCAGCGGCTGGAATGGCGCGTCATCCGGCGGCTTGATGGCCTGTTGCAGGGGGATTATCGCACCCTGTTTTACGGTACGGGCATCGACTTTGCCGACATTCGCGAATACCAGGCGAACGACGACATCCGCCACATTGATTGGAACGTGACGGCGCGCATGGATAGTCCGTACGTGCGCCAATTTGTGGAGGATCGGGACGTGACGGCCTGGTTTTTGCTCGATTTGAGCCCGTCGATGGGCTTTGGCCCGGTGGCGCGACCGAAACAGCTCGTGCTGACGGAGTACGTGGCCACGCTGGCCCGGCTGCTGATTCGCAGTGGTAACCGGGTAGGCGCCATTTTGTACAACAGCCAGATCGAGCAGACGATTCCGCCGCGCGGCAGTCGCAACCAGGTGCTGCGCCTCATGCGCTCCATTTTGCAGCAGCCGGGGGAAGCCAGCGGCCATGCTACCGACCTGACCCAATTGCTGCAAGCGGGGCTGAACACGTTCAAACGGCGCTCGCTGGTGTTTGTAATCTCTGATTTTATTAGCGAACCGGGCTGGGAACGGCCGTTACACCTCCTGAATCGCCGCCATGAACTGGTGGGTATCCGGCTGTGGGATCCGCGCGAGGTGGAGCTGCCGGACGCGGGCATGATTGTGGTGGAAGACGCCGAGACGGGCGAGCAACTGTTGGTAGACACGGGCCATCCTGAGTTCCGCCGCCGCTTTTTTGCTGCGGCCGAACGGCGCGAAGCGGAGCTAAAAACCACCCTCAAGCGGGCGGGCGTGGATCTGTTTGGCATCTCCACCGAAGAGGATTTGGTGGGGGCGATTGTGCGCATGGCCAGCCTGCGCAAAAGGCGGCGGCGATGACCTTTATCTGGCCCATCATGCTGCTGCCGCTTTTGCTGCTGCCGCTGCTGGTTTGGTATTACCTGCGGCAGGTGAAATTGCGCGACCGGGGAACGGCCGTTCTCGGACCATTAGGCATTGTAAGAGGTGGGGATGGAACGGCCGTTGGTCGCCGTCGCCATTGGCCACCCGCGTTGTTTGCCGTGGGGCTGACGCTGCTGTTGTTTAGCCTCTCCCGCCCGGAACTGCCCGTGAGCCTGCCGCGCATTGAGGGCACCGTGATTCTGGCGTTTGATGTGTCCAGCAGCATGTTGGCCGAGGATTTGGAACCGAGCCGCATCGAAGCAGCCAAAGAGGCGGCACGGGTGTTTGTGGAAAACCAGCCCAGCACCATTCGCGTCGGTGTGGTGGCTTTTAGCAATGGCGGGTTGGTGGTGCAGCCGCCCACAGACGTGCAAGCGGACGTGTTGGCCACGATTGATCGGCTCACGCCGCAGGGTGGCACCTCGCTGGGGCAGGGCATCTTCACCGCGCTCAACGCCATCGCGGGGCAGGCCATCGTGCTGGATGAGGCCGCGCTAGAAGAAGGCGATCTGGCCCAAAGCGTGGAAGCGCTGCAAATTGATGACTTTTCCTCGGCGGTGATTGTGCTGCTGTCTGATGGTGAAAATACGGAGTTCCCGGAACCGCTGGACATTGCCCAGATTGCCGCCGAGGCGGGGGTGCGGGTTTATACGGTGGGTATTGGTAGCCCACAAGGGGCGTTGCTGGAACTGGACGGCTTTAGCGTGATGACGCAGCTTAACGAGGCCACACTGCAAGAGATCGCCAGTCTGACCAACGGCAGCTACTACTTTGCCACCGATGAAGAAGAACTGCGCGACATTTACCAGAACATTGATTTGCAATTGACGATTCGCGGCGAAAGTATGGAAGTGACCTCGATTTTGGCGGGGATTAGCCTGGTGTTTATGCTGGTCAGCGGGGCGCTGTCGCTGCTTTGGTTTGGGCGGGTACCATAATGAATTTTCTCTGGCCCTGGTTACTGTTATTTTTGCTCATCATTCCGCTGAGCATTGCCGTTTACATTTGGATGCTGCGACGGCGGCGCAAGTTTGCCGTGCGCTATTCCAGCCTGTCGCTGATTCGCGAGGCGCTGCCCAAGAGTGCCCGCTGGCGGCAGCATTTGCCCTTTGCCCTCTTTTTGCTGGGGTTGACGGGCCTGATTGGGGCGTTTGCTCGCCCGGTGGCTGAGGTGGAGGTGCCGCTGAGCCGCACGACGATTATTTTGGCGCTGGACGTGTCGCGCAGTATGTGTGCCACGGACGTGGAGCCGAACCGCTTGGCGGTGGCGCAGGATGCGGCGCTGGCCTTTGTGGAAGAGCAGGCCGACGGCACGCAGATTGGTCTGGTGGCGTTTGCTGGTTTTGCGGAATTGGTCGTGCCACCAACGAATGACAAAGAGGTGCTGCGTGAGGCGATTGCTACGCTGACCACATCGTTAGGCACGGCGATTGGCAGCGCGACGTTAAAGTCGATTGATGCGATTTCTGAGGTGAATACGGCCGTTCCGCCCAGCGGCCTCAATCTGCAAACCGACGAAACCGTCACAGAACTCGCGGAAAACTACCAACCAGACATCATCGTGCTGCTGACAGACGGCGCTAACAGCCAGGGGCCGCTGCCGCTGGACGCCGCGCAGCAAGCTGCTGACCGTCAGGTGCGTGTTTACACCATTGGTTTTGGCACGGATGAGATTCCAGAGATGGTGTGTACGCAGGCGCAGCTTGGCGGGGATGTTTTTAATGGGCGATTTGGCGGGGGTGGTTTTGGCGGCGGCTTCGGTGGCGGGGGTGGCGGTAATTTCCGCCGCTTCCTGGTGATTGACGAGGAAACGCTGCAAGGCGTGGCCGATATGACAGGCGGCGAATATTATCGTGCCGAAAGCGCTGAACAATTGCTGGAAGTGTTTGAAGAGCTGCCCACCCAAATTATCCTGCAAAAAGAAGCGATTGAGATTAGCGTCTTTTTTGTGATGGCGGCGGTGGTTTTTGTGGCAACGGCCGTTTTCCTCTCCCTCAAATGGCGGCGTTACCCGTAAAAGGCCAAGAATCTAATCACAGATTTCACAGATTTGACAGATTTTTTAATCTTTTCAATCTGCGAAATCTTTGATATTTTTTCCTTTGTATTCAGCCACGTGGGTTGAAGCAAAGGAACCTCATTTGAAACCATACGAAGAACTGACATCAAAAGGGAAGCTGCGGCGGCTGCGTGGGTTGGCAGAGGATGCACTGCGGCAGTTTGGCGTAACGGCCGTTCAGCTCAAGCTTTATGGCCGGGACACCAACCTCATTTACCGCGTCCGCACAGATGACGGGCGAACGTTAGCCTTGCGCGTAGCCAATGCAGAATGGCGTGGGGTGGAAGCGGCCGTTTCTGAAGCGATGTGGCTTGATGCCCTGGCCCGTGACACCGACATTCCTGTGCCGCAGTTGGTACATTCACCGGCAGGTGAGGCGGTGGTTTTGCCACAAGCAGCAGGTGTGCCCGATGGTTTCCACGCGGTGTTGATGAGCTGGTTGCCCGGCGTGCTGCTGGGCAAGCGGCTGACCGCACCCAATATCACCAAGATGGGCGAGCTGTTTGCCAAGCTGCATCAGCACGGGGCTAATTGGGAACCGCCGGATGGTTTCACGACTAAAAAGTTCAACCAGTTTCTCTCGCGCGGCGAGCCAAACGTGCTTTTTGCAGAATCTAGTTTGGCGCTGTACGAGCCGCAAACGGAAGCCACGTTGCGCCAGATGAGCGAGGTGGTGACTCAAACCTACGCCGCGCTCGACCCGGCTGATTTGCGGGTGATCCACTGCGATTTGTGGCACGACAATATCAAAGTTTATCGGGGCGAGCTTTACCCGTTTGACTTTGAAGACACTATTTGGGGCTATCGCCTGCACGACATGGCGATGGCCCTGCTGGATTTGTACGAAGACGTGGGCGATTCGGCGGCGTATGCGCGGCTGCTGGCGGCGTTCCGCGCGGGCTATGAGTCACTGCTATCCTGGCCAGAGGGCGAGATGGAATTGCTGATGTTTGGCCGGATGCTGTGGAAGACCAACTGGATTGCTCATGTTTGGCCGGAGGGATTGGCGAAAACGGCCGTTTTCCACGCCAACCTCTACACTCATTACCGCCAAACTGGGGAACTGTTGCTTCCCAAGCTGCCTCGCTAATTTTTTTACCGCAGAGAGCGCGGAGGACGCGGAGTTTTTATTTTTCTCTGCGCTCTCCGCGCCCTCCGCGGTTAATTCTTATGATGGGTAACGGCCGTATTCTTCTACCGCGTCTACCATGGCCAGCACGTTTTCCGGGGGCACATCGTTCATGATGGTGTGAACCGAGGCCAGCAGGTAGCCGCCGCCCGGCCCCAGCGCTTCGATGACCCGCTTCACCTCGTGGCGCACGTCGTCGGGGGTGCCGAAGGGCAGCACGCGGTGCGTATCAATCCCGCCGCAGAAGACGATCTTGTGGCCAAACTGCCGCTTTAGCTCCGCCAATTCAGACATGCGCCCGGCGGAGGTCTGAATTGGGTTCAAAATGTCCACGCCCATCTCTACCAAATCGTCAATCAGGGGAAACACGTCGCCGTCGGTGTGGAACAGCACTTTGGCCTTGGTGTGTGCTTTGATGAAAGCGATGTAATCCGCGTGGAACGGTTTCACAAACTCGCGGTACATTTTGGGGGACATGAGCAGGCTGGTTTGCGTGCCCAAATCGTCGCCGATTTTGATGATATCCACGTTGTCGCCCAGTTCCCGCAGAAAATGGCCCATCAATTGTTTACAGTGCTCTGTGATTTTGGCAAGCAGCGCTTTGGCAAAGTCCGGTTTTTCCACCATCGCCATCATAAATGTGTCCATGCGCTGCATTTGGAAGGCGCGCTCCAGCGGGAAGAGCAGCCAGGGTGTGGCCATGATGGCGTACTGGTTCTCGGCAGCGAGCGCGGCGGCTTCGGCGCGCACGTGGGCGACGCGGCTGGGGTCGTCCATGTCGGGCCAGTTGAATGCGTCCAGATCGGCGATGGTTTGGGCGTTGGCCAGCGGGTTGATATGGGGGAACCATTCGCCTGGGGCCAGTTCCACCTGGCCAATGCCCCACGAGTCGATGAAGGGCGTGCCCGGTTCGCGGCTGGCGTTGGCCTGGAAGTTGGCCGCCGGATGGCGATCCAGCACGGGGCGCACGTCGGTGCCCAGGCGTTGGAAGATGGTTTCGTTGGGAACGGCCGTTCCCAATTCCCGCCAATCGTACAGGTAGCGATCTTCACCCTCGACGCCCAAGAGCTTTTTAAGCTTCTGGTATGTTTTCATCTTGATGCCGGTGGCGTTGCTAACGCCCAAAATGATGGGCACCCGGTCGGGTTCTTCGTGGTTGATAGCGGCTAAGACGCGCTCGCGTGGGGTCATGATTGCTCCTTCTAAAATCCACAGATTGCACAGATTTGACTCATCCATGCACTTAGTGAACGCATGGAACGAGGGGATGTTTGTTGGTTCTGTCAATGGTGGCTAACATACCAGCAATCTACAAAGTGACAATAGAATTTTGGAGACAACATGAGCGTGATTCGTCCGGACTTTCCCCTGGTTGATTTGCACCGACATTTAGATGGCAGCGTGCGGCTGGAAACGATTCTTGATGTTGGTTTGCAGCACAATTTGCCTTTGCCCGCGCGAGATTTGGAGGGATTACGGCCGTTTGTCCAAGTTACTACGCCCGAACCCGATATCCTCGCTTTTTTTGCCAAGTTTGAATGGCAGGTGGGCATTTTGGTGAACTATGACGTGTGCCGTCGCATCGCCTATGAAAATGTGCAGGACGCCCAGCGGGAAGGGATCGATTACATTGAGCTGCGCTTTAGTCCGGTGTTTATGGCGGATCCGCACGGGCTGGACCCGGCAGGCGTGGTGGAAGCAGTGGTCGATGGCGTGGCCGCTGGGCAGCGGGATTTTGGCGTGCGGGCCAATCTCATCGGCATCATCAGCCGGACGTATGGGGCTGAGGTGGGGCAAAAGGAGCTGGATGCGTTGCTGACGCAGCGGGATCATCTGGTGGCGCTGGATTTGGCCGGGGATGAGGTGAATTTTCCCGGTGAGCTGTTTGTGGACCATTTTCGGCAGGGGCGCGAGGCGGGCTGGGAGATTACGATTCATGCGGGGGAGGCTGGAGGCAGTACGGCCGTTTGGCAAGCCATCCGTGAGTTGGGGGCCACGCGCATCGGCCATGCCGTGCGCGCCGTGGATGATCCGGCGCTGATGGATTACTTGGCGGAGAACCGCATTGGCGTGGAAATGAACCTGACGAGCAACGTGCAAACCAGCACCGTGCCCAACTACGCCAGCCATCCGCTTAAAACGATGCTGGAACACGGCATTCTCGCCACCATCAACACCGATGATCCGGGCATTAGCGCCATTGACCTGCCATTTGAGTATCAGGTGGCGGTGGCGCAGGCAGGCTTGAGCCAGCAGCAGGCATGGCAGGTACAGCAAAATGGACTGGCGCTGGCGTTTCTCACTGCTGCCGAAAAAGAAGTTTTGCGGGTGCAAAAACAGGCAACGGCGAACCAGACATGAAAATACAGTAAAATTCTGGCCCCTGACTGTTTTCCTACAGACCAGAGGTTAAAATTAAGGTTGTATCATACGGTATGATTTGTTTCATTTTCCCAAGTGCAAATGGCCAGTGGCCAGGGATTGTTATAGCCCAACGAAAACGAAATGGAAGATAGCCAAAGAATTCAACCAATCCCCCTTTTGCTGGCCGAACAGGAGCAAGAGGTTGAGCTGATACGTGGGTATCAGTTGGGAATTTACACGCTGCTTGAGCAGATCGGCCGCGGCGGTGAAGCGGTGGTATGGTCTGGTTTTGACAACGTGCGCAAGCGCCTGGTGGCGATCAAAATCATCTCCACCGATGAAAATGATCCGGCGCTGGCTTCGGTTGTGCCAGCCAATTTTGAGCGCGAAGTGCATTTGGTGGCCAGTTTGGAGCATGCCCATATTTTGCCGATGTACGAATTTGGCATGGCGGAGACGTTTGCCTATTTTGTGATGGCTTACAAAGGGTTGGGTACGCTGTCTGACTGGTTGAAGGCGGGGCAGCTCTCCTTGTTAAATGTGGCGCGTACCGCGAAGCAGGTTTTGTCCGCGCTGCGTTACCTGCATCAACGGGGCATTGTGCACCGCGATATTAAATCAAGCAATATTTTGTTGGACAGCCAGATGCGCGTGTATCTGGCTGATTTTGGTTTGGCGAAGCAGTTGAGCCAGAGCACGATGGTGCTGCACACGGGCCGAGGTACGGGGCCGTATGCCCCGTATGAACAGCAAGCTTATCACGGCATCATGCAGCAGTCTGACATTTATAGTTTTGGCATCGTGCTGTATGAGATGCTGACGGGGCACCTGCCGTGGGATGGGCAGTACAGCCTGGCGATGAAGCAAAAGTATGAAGATGGGGTGCTGC
The DNA here is from genome assembly GCA_020634565.1 of Ardenticatenaceae bacterium. Classification (GTDB taxonomy): domain Bacteria; phylum Chloroflexota; class Anaerolineae; order Promineifilales; family Promineifilaceae; genus Leptofilum. The sequence continues at coordinate 522,582 of JACKBN010000001.1, read as the reverse complement.
CAGATCCGGCTGAAGATAATGAGGCATGCCCGCCCCGATTAACGGCCGTTCTCCGGGCCTTTACCGCTTATCAATGGCAGCTTCGGCCGGAGTCGGCTGAGTCTGCCTATGCCATGCTTTATGAAGCGTTTCCCCCTGACGTGCAAAAAGAAGTAGGGCCGACCTTGCAGCCGATTGAGCTAATGGAAGAGGCGTTTTGGCGGCAAGATGTTACTTATTTGCTGGATCGGCATCGCCAGGCGTGGCAGCCAGCGGTAGCCTTCCCTGTGAGCCTGACCCACCTGGCCTTTTTGATGTCTTTTTACGGCCGTTCCAACCAAACCGTCAAAGAAGATGTTTACCAATTTTTGCTGCGTGGGGCGCTGGTGCATGATTACAATTTGCCCTACTGGTGGGAACACGCCCCCGATCCTGACTTGCGGTGGCAGGTGTGCATGGAGGCCCTGGTTAGCGAAAATGAGGAGGTGGTCTCGCGGGTGTTGACCCTGCTGCTGCGGGAGCCGGCTGGCGCATTGGCTGATTCGCTGGCGGTGCGTCCTTCGCTGGAAAAGCTGATTGATCTGGCCACTTCCACAAATGAGTGGCGCGTGCGTCGCGATGCGCTCAACGTTTTGCGCCATTTGTTGCCCAAGGCGGAAGCGTGGCAGCCTGTGGGCGTATCGCCGGAAGGGGATGCCCGGCTGGCGCATTTGGCGCTGGAACAGAGCAGTCAGGCGCAGCAGGCTGTGCAAATTATCAGCCAGATGCGCAGTGAAACGGCCGTACAAACGCTCCTTGAAGCGTATGAAGAAGGCAGCGGGCAGCCCGTCCTGGATATTCTGCAAAAAATCGAGAAAGAGACAGATGGTTTGCCGCTTTCCGTGCCGATTGGGGTGCGCCGTCGTTTGTTGGGGCGGCGTTTGAGAGTGCAGCTCTTAGAGGATCGAGAAGGGCTGTCGCTTACTCGCAGCGCTATCGGGGTGGTGGCGGGTCTGTTGGCCAGCATCGCGTTTATGCTGGGCTATTTTGCGCTTCCGGCGGAGCAAATGCAGGATGTGTTGCTGGCCCCGTATCCCGTGAGCGATATTGTGACTATTGTTGAAGTGGATGATGATAGTTTGGCGCAGTACGGCCGTTGGTCTCAATGGCCCCGCGCTTTACATGCCCAACTTCTGGAGCAGCTGGTGGCTGCCGGGGCAAAAACAATCGTCTTTGACTTTGTTTTTGCCGAATCGGCAGATGATGCGCAGCTGCTGGAGGCCATGGCCGAGGCGGGAAATGTGGTGCAGCCGGTGCTGCTGCAAGGTGACGCCATTCATGATTTGGTGGGGCAGCTGCGCTATGAGGGTGCCGTTCTGCCCGAACCGTCCTTTATGGCCGTGTCGGCGGCAGTGGGGCACACCAGCATTTTGCATGATGAAGATGGCTACATTCGCCGCCTGCCGACCATTGCTTCGGCGAATGGCGAGATGTACGACAGCCTGGCTATGGCGGCTCTCACCAATTATTTGGGCGGGGGATTGCCAGATGGGGTGGCAGAAAACGGCCGTTTAACCGTGGCAGGCCGGCAAATTCCGGTGGATCAAAATGGCGAGATGCGTATTTATTATGCCGGGCCGCCTGCTGATGAGGAGCAGACTACATTTAACATGGTGCGCTACCAGGATGTGCTGGCTGGCACCGTGCCGGAATCATTGCTGCGTGACAAGATTGTGTTGGTGGGGATCACCGCCACGGCTGAGCCGGATCGTTACTTGACCCCTGTCAGCAACGGCCGTCCCATGTATGGTGTGGAAATTTTGGCCAACGTGATTGAGTCAATCTGGTCTGAACAATTTATTTCTGTGCCAGATACGGCCGTACGCATTCTCATCTTATTCATTTTGGGGCTGCTGGTTGGGCTGGTTTGCGTGCGTCCCGGCACCGGACTGCTCTTTACGCTGGGCATTGCCGGATTTTACTTTTTACTGGCTGGCTGGGTATTTGATGTGACGGGTCTTATGTTGGACCTGTACTTCCCCTTTTTGGCGATTGCTTTGAGCTATGTGATGGTTACGGTCTACCGCTATGCCGTCGAAGTGCGCCGTCGCCGCGAAATTCTCTCTCTGTTTGCTACCAATGTATCGCCTGCCGTGGCCGAGGCAACCATTGAAGCCGTGCGTCAGGGGGATCTTAACCTGAATGGCCAGGAGCAGGAACTGACGGTGCTGCTGGTAGAAATGCAAGGGCAAACAACCTACGCTTCGCAGCATGATCCGATGGACGTGCTGGCGATGCTGGCGCTCTACCGGGAAAAAGTCACGAAAACGATTTTGGCTTTTGAGGGCACCATTATTCGCTCTGAGCAGGGGGAAACGCTGGCGGTGTTTAACCTGCCGCTGGCGCAAGAAGACCATGTGTGGCGGGCGGTGCAGGCTGCCCAAGCCATTGAGGAAGAAATCAGCCAATATCAGGCAGCCTTGCCGAAAGATCATGCACATCGGGAACTAAAGTTCCGCTTTGTGGTGAACACGGGTTGGGCTGTGGCTGGCTATGCGGGCAGCGGCGGCGGTCGGGGCTTTACCGTCTTGGGCGATGTGGTGGATTTGGCTGGTGAGATGGTGGCGCTGGCCAATGACGGGCAAATTGTGATGGGTGAAGAGAGCTTCACCGCAACGGCCGTTCACGTGGATGTGCTGCCGATACGGCCGTTGCGGCTAAAGGGACGGGCAACGGCCGTTCCCGTTTACGCCATACAAACCAAATTCCCTCCAGATAATTCACTCATGTAAATAAAAAAAACCGCTTGATTGAGCCTCAATCAAGCGGTTTTTTGTTTGTTAGACTATACGCGGGAAAGGGTGCCTTTTGCGAACTCCCCCGCGTTTGTTTGGGTTGCTATTCGCAAGGCCCTAACGTATCGCCGTGTGCCAGATGCGCATCCACTGCATCTGGATCAACCATGAGCGTGTTGCCATTGTGGCACACAGCAACTTTTTCCTGCGGTACTGGTGTGTCTGTAGGTGCCGGTATCGGCGTATCTGTGGGCGCTGGCAGTGGTGTTGCTGTGGGTGCGGGCAGCGGTGTGCTGGTTGGCGGCACCGTAGTAGGCTGCACTACCACCGGACACTCGCCCAGCGTGTCCCCATGCGCCAGATGATCGTTCAGGGCAGACATATCAATTTCAATGGTGTTGCCCTTTGTCGTATCGCCGCCCGGGTAGTGGCAAATGACAACCTTGGCGGATTCAGTTGGCTCAACGTCGTCCTCATCATCTGGATCTGGATCAACCAATCCAGGCGGTGTGGCGCCACCAGCAGGCGGATTCCCTTCACCGGGCACTTCTTCTGGCGTGTTCCCAGGCACCTGGGTTGGCGGGGTGTCCGTTTCGGTGGGAACGGCCGTTGGTGTATCGGTTGCAGTCGCTGCTGGTGCAGGCTGGTCGGTTGGTGCTGCTGTCGGTGCATTGTTGGGTTGAACTTCTAATGGCTGGCCAACAACGGCCGTTACCTGAAAGCCCGCAGGCACATCAACGTAATCGCTGCCCAACGCTACGCGCACCACGCCTTCTTCGACCATGACGAAGGTGTTGTTTTCGTCGTGCGTTTCAATTGTAAAGACGGTGCCGCGCACGGATGCCGTGGAGGACGGCGTTTTAATCTCAAACGCGTCATTGGGGCGCAGCAAGTGCTCCACCCGACTTAATGTTTTGCCCGTGAGCAAATTTAGCTGGAAGCGGAAGCTGTCCTCGCTGTAAACCATTTCGGTCACGGATACGCTGGTGCCGCCAAACAGATCGACGGTGCTGCCATCTTGCAGCCGCAGCTGAGCGGAAGCAGTATCGTCCAGGCGGATTGTGTCGCCTTCACGCACGGTCATCACGCCACCGGAAGAAACGGCCGTTTCCACCCCATCGGCAAATAACGCGCCTCCCGCCTGGTTTACTACCGCTTCACCGGCAGAAACAACTAGTGTGGCTTCAGTGCTGCCCGGTTGAGCCAGCACAAAAGCTCCAAAAACTAATACAAGCATGGCCGCCAGGCCAATTGCCCATGTTCGTCTACTTAACATTGAAAATATCCCCATCCTTTTGGTGTTGCGGCTTTTTGCCGGGGTGCTGGATTGAATTGGTTGGGAGGCACTTCGCTTTAACAGGGTGCCCTTTTGCGCACAATCCAATAAATGCATAAGGATCACGCGGTTAATGCCTGAATAACCGGCAATTTGCGCGATATCCTGCGTGTAAGCCTCGTCGCGAGGACGTTTACACAAGGCAAGTTTGGATAATTGTGCGGTAGTAATATCTAGCAGTTCAGCCAATTGTTCCCAGTTAACTTTTTCTCGTGTGGCCTGCTGCTCAATCAGATGCGCCATGAATGAAGCATCTGTGGCTGAGCGTTTGGCTAATTGAAGTAAAGGTTGATTTTGCATATTGGTCCTTCTGACTCGTTTAAACACAAATTATCTTGTGCTTCTATTAGGTATTACCGAAGTCACAGGCGAAGTTCGACAGATTGGCCAGAATTTATTGAAATGGGCGTGAAAAGAAGAGGTTATACTTTGTGACGGTTAATAAAGCGGGTGAGGCTTTTGGTTAAGCGATCTTTGGCCTTTTTTACTTCGTGGCGCTGTTCAGCGATCGGCGCATCTGCAATTCCCAAAATTTCGGCATACGGTTCTGTTTCCCGAACGCCATTCAGAATTAGCAGAAATAGCTGACGGTCGATGCTGTTTAAATTGGTCTCAAAATTTTGCAGCATGATTTGTTCTGAGGCTGTGGCGCTGCCATCCAGCCAGGCGTCTAGGGCAAATGCTTCATCTTCCAGGCTAGCGTCATCGATGAGTTCCGGCTGCACAGAGGGTTCATCAATGTTGATGAGCGGACGGCCTTGCCGCTTGGCCTTGTCGAGGGCGTTGAGCAGGTCGTGGCGGGCGGACATGCGCAAATAGGCAAACAGGGTGAGCTTGTCGGGGTTGAATTTTTCGGGTGCCTGGTGATAAGTGATCAGACAGTCGATTGCGGCCGTTTCGCACAGATGGTTTTCCACTTGTCGGAACTCTTTCTGCAAAAAGGTAATGAGATGCGGCAGCGCCAGCTCGGACAGTTGGGCAAAAGCTGTCGGGCTGCTCTGATTCAATATTTCTTGATGCTTCTGGGTTTGCCAAGGGCGTGATGGCTCAGAAGCGGGCATGAGAAAATCTCCTGACAAAGTTAGTTTACAAAAGAATAGTATAGCAATTAAAAAGCTTCATGGGAGGGATGACAATGGTCAGATCGGCGTTTTTTATCGCCTTTTTTACGTAGCTTGTCTGTTAGGGGCATGGACCAAGCGTGTCACCATGGTTTAGATGAGCATCTACAGCACTGGCATCTACCTCGATTGTATTGCCGTTGTGGCAAAGTGTAACCTTGCCGCCAGAATCAGGCGTGCTGGTTGGTGCCGGTGCAGGTGTATTGGTTGGCGCGGGCGCTGACGTGCTGGTTGGGGGAACAACCGGGAGATTGGTTGGCTGCGGCGTTGGTGTGTTGCTGGACGGCGTAACAGAAGTGCTGGTTGGCGGTGGGGTGGCTGTATTGGTGGGTGACAGGCCAGGTGTGTTGGTTGTGGGCGTGGCTTGTGTTCCGGTTGGGGCTGAGGCTGGGGTTTGTCCGCCATTTGGGTTACCAGGCAGAGTGGGTTCTCCAGGTGTGTTTGGCGTGCTGCTTGCGTTTGGTGATTCAGGCACACCATTGGTGTCGTTGGTGGTAGGGTTGTTCGTTGTGGTTTCTGGAATCTGGCTGCTTGGTTCATCAACAATGTCGCCAGCTTGTGGCTGGGAACTTTCTTCTGCGGCAACGGCCGTTTCCGATACAGTCGGCAACTCATCTGAAACAGTTAACGGCGCTGGCGTTGCGGTGGGCAACGGTGTGTTGGTTTCGTTGGTATTGCTCGGCGGCAGGTTGTTGGTGGGTACAAACGGAATCACTTGCAGCATTTGGCCGACAACGGCCGTTACCTGATAACCTGCCGCTACTTCCACCATTTGCTCGCCCATCGTCACTTGGACCACACCTTCGGTAACAGAAAAATGGGTTGCTTCTTCGCTTTGAACTTCTACCGTGAACTTTGTCCCGCGTACGGAGGCTGTGGAAGAGGGTGTCCTGATCTCAAAGGCGTCGTCTGGCTTGAGCAGGTGAACCACCTGACTGAAGGTTTTGCCCGCTAACTGGCTAAATCGTGCCCGAAAGCTGTCATCGTTTGTAACCAACTCGGAGACAGTTAAGACTGTACCTGCTTCCAGATCAATGGCGCTGCCGTCTTGTAAGCGCAGTTGGGCGGTGGCGGTCTCAGACAAGTGAATGGTGTCACCTTGCCGCACCGTCGCAGCTTCCCCGGCAGAAACGGCCGAATTGCTGACGGTGGCAAAGACAATCGTTTCGTTCTGGTTAACCACTGCCTGGCCGGCTGAAACAACCAGCGTGGCCTGGGACTCGGTGGGCTGAACCATCGCGAAAGCACCCAATACAAGGGCAAGTAACACAGCAAAACTGATAACCTGTACGCCCGATCTTTGCATCACTAAAAATCTTTTCCTATATTCCGCAATTTAAACTTTCGCATTACTGACAACAATACATATATTTTGGTCACAAAGATATAAGGCATAAGAACCAACTTCCACCTAAAAGAATGTGGTTCTCTAAGCATTGAATCGTATTCATTTTACATAACGCAGTAAAAAGTTGATGTTGGGCGCGACGTATAGTTATTTGATTATAGCGGAAATGAAGGTTGCCAGGCTAGTGGGAGTTTTTTCCAGGAGAGAATGCAGCACGCGGGGATTGCCCACCATGCCACTTTGGGCGTAATAGGTGAACATAGTAACGGCCGTTTTAATAATGTGTTCCTCAGTTCCTTTCGCGCGGGCTTCGGCTTTCCAGGTTTTGAGTGGTACGGGGCGGACCTCTACCGGACGGTGTAAAATTTGGCTAAAGGTGTCGGCAACTGCCGTTTGCGTGAGGGGGCCTGTTCCAACGAGTTCATAGGTAGCGTATTCATGGCCTGTTTCCGTAAGGACTTTGGCAGCAACCGTGGCCAGATCATGCAAATCTACCAAACTGAGGCGCGTTTCGGCTGGGTATGGCACGGGCAAAATGCCTTCATTTTGGATGGCTGGCAGGTAAGCTAGCAGATTTTGCATGTAAGCGGTTGGTTGCAGCACCGTGTAAACCAGGCCAGAGTCAAACAAAATATTTTCGACTTTCAGCTTGCTCCAATGGTGGGGCATTTCGCGAATTTGGGGATGAATCACCGAATGATACACCACGCGGCAGTTACCGACGGTTCGGGCTGCGGCAATCATCAGCTGGCCAATGCGCACCTCATTCGGGTGCATGTTGGGGCCGATGTGATAGATGCTGGAAACGGCCGTTGTTGCCAGCCGCCACACATCCGCATCCAGCAAATCTCCCACCACAACTTCCGTGGCTCCGGCTTTACGTACCGGCAAGATTTGCTCATCATCCTTGACAAAGGCGCGCGTTTTGGCCCCTCGCTGCTTTAAGGCAGCCAACACTGCTAAACCCGTCTTGCCCGCTGCGCCTGTGACTAAAATCATGCGAATTCTCCAAATTGCTTTTTGATCAGAAAGAACGTCCTCTCCAATTTATTTTAGCGCATTCGCTAACAATTCGGCATACGATTTTGGAAATGTTTGGCTGTCAGGCGTGTTTCCAGCCTGTAGCAAAAGGGGAATGATCGAAATTGCCGCGCCATAATCTTTGCCAGGGGACAAAAAGCAGCCAGGCCGTCAGCGGCGCAACCACGCTGCCTAGTTCGCCAATGGGCAGCTGAATGTACAGCGCCAGGATGAGCATAAACAGGGCCAGCTGCCAGCGCCGGTGCATTACCATCAAGCCAAGAATCGGCAGCAGCAAAATGCCATCGTAGGCGCGGGTGTAGGGGGTGATGATGAGAACGGCCGTTAACCAGCCAGCCCACCACAATGGCGACGTTCCTTTTTGCAACCATGCCCACCGAACCATCACCAAAACCACCACAACGCGCACTGGCTGGGCCAGCCAGTGCGGCCAGCCCCACAGCGTCAGCTCCCGCTCCAGGGTCGATTTCCACAGTGGTGCGGTAATCTCTTGCACCGCCGCTGCCTTGCTGATGAGCCAGGGCGGCGTGATGAGCAGCGTGCCGCCCAGCAGCAGCCCACCAACAATAGCCAGACCAATCAGCCGCCGGTCGCGCTGCCACAGCATCTCCAGCAGCAGCGGCGCGGCGATAAAAATGCCCAGCTGCGGCTTGATGCCAATCAGCAAAAACGCCAGCACCAGTTGGGCGGTTTGTCGCCAACCAGACCTGTCAGGTTTGTTCTCATGTGAATTTTCTTGCGACGAAAACCTGACAGGTCTCTGTGCAACTCCGTGCCTTCTCTGTGTAACTCCGTGTTCCGCTTTTTCTCCTCCATGAACCAAATTCAACGCCCAAATTGTGCCCAGCAGCACCAACGGCGTCACCTGCCCAAACAGCAAGGTAATGAGTGCCCAAGGGAGGAGGATGAGAAGTAACGGCCGTAATCCCTTGAACCCCCACGCCTGCATTTGCAACAACGCGACGCTCGTCACGCCGACCAAAAACAGCACCCACACCGTGCGGGCAATCTCCTGCGGCAGCAGGCCAAACGGCACCAAAATCGGCAGCAGCCAGGCAGGGCTGAAGAAGTCGGGCGGAGCGCCCTGGTCGGTTTCGATGTATTCGGCCGTGTATGGATTTTCGCCCGCCAGCGTGTAGCGCGCGGCGGGGTAGAAGGTCTGGTCGAAGTCGCGCAGGCGGGGCATTTGCGGGGCGATGACGATGACAGCGGCAATTAGCACCACGAGGGCGAGGAGGAGGAGGAAGAGTTGGGGGGATGGGGAACGGCCGTTTGTTACTTCACGATTCACATTTCACCCTTCACAGTTCTCAATTTGTCCCCCCAGGCTAGCCATACCAACCCCAGCAGCAGCCCAATCGGCAGGGGGAGGTAGGTGACGGGATGCTCAAAGTCGCCCTGGATGGTGCTAAGGAAGAGCGCCCAGGTGCCGATGAGCAGCGCCAGCAGCAGCCCGGCCACCCACGCATTGCCGCCCCGCCAGCGCTGGCTTACCGTGTGCAGCAGCAAAAAGAGCGGAATGTACATGATGACGTAATTGGTCGTCGCCGTGCGCACGATGATGCTGTTGGTCACAATCAGCGTTAGGCCGATGATGAAGAGGAATTTGGGCGCGATAGTTGCTTCCCGGCGCAGCTGCCACCATTGCCACAGCATCACCAGCAGCAGCAGGCCGATTAGCACGTACTCCACTGGCTGGCCCAACTGCGGGAAGAAGGTGGCGGTAATCACCCGCAGCGGCGAGGGGGTGACGGTGTAATCTGGATAGTACAGCACCTGGTCGATGAAGCTGCTGAGCCAGCTGGGCAGCAGCAAAAAGGACAGCCCGGACAGCAAAGCCATCGCTCCCACAAAGCCAGCGATGAAGCGCCACCGTTTGTGCCACACTGCCCACAGCAGCAGCGCCGGGATGATCAGGTAGCTCATCTGCGGCTTGAGGGTGGTGAGCGAGAGCAGCACCCCGGCCAGCACGTCGCGGTCGTGCTTGAGCGCCAGCAAGGTGCCCGCCAGCCAGAGGAAAATCGGCCCGGCAAACTGGCCCAGGATGATGGTGCGGGTGCTGTTGTACATGATTACCGACCAGAGCAGCGTGATCGCCAGCAGCCAGGGCGGCTGCCGCCAATCCAGCAGGCGCAGCGTGGCAATCACCCCGCCGATGAGCGAAAACTGCACAAAAACCAGCCAAATTGCCTGCACCCAGGCGTAATCCAGACCCACCAGCGGCCAGAGCAGGAAAACGGTGTAGAACGGGTAAACAAACAGCACCTGGTCCTGGTCGGGGCGGGCCAGTTGGCCGCCGTACAGGACTCGTTGAATGGCCTCCGTAGCAGTTTGGGAGTACGGATCGATGCCCTCTTGCCAGAAAAGTTGGGCACCCTTCCAGCGCGGGAAAAAGTCGTTGGCTCCGGGCACTTTGGAGGTAAAGAAGGTGTACATGCCCACCACACTTACGGTGAACAGGAGTACGATGAACAGGACAATGAGAAGGTTTTTGCGGGTGAATAATTGCATAAGGTTGTGTAGGGGTGCCCCTCCGTGGGTACCCCAAAAAGGGCAGACACGGGGGTCTGCCCCTACGATGTGTATTATTTTAGTTCGTACAGTTGGTAATCACCCCAATCGGCGACGAGTTGAAGGTGGGCGGCGGTGAGATCGTCCATGAGGTGGGTGTTTTGCGGCGAGATCCAGTCCATTTGCTGCTCGCGGATGAACTCGTAGCCGGTTTCAAAGAGCAAAATGTGGCTGATGCCTGCTTCTTGCCACGCTTGCGTAATGCCATTTGCATCGTTATGTAAATATTCTAGATGGGCGAGCGTGTCCAAAATGGAGTCGGGACGGCAGTCGCGATCGCAATAGTAGCTGCGCGGTTCGTACAAAAAGAGGACGACGCCGTCGTCCGGCGTTTGTTCGTTGATGGCCTGCATAGTGGTGTAATGGTTGCCCAGCCAATGAGTGAGAATTTCATCCCGGCTGGCGCTGCCCACGACGTAAGTGAGGGGGGCGCCGGGCAGCCAGTTGAGCAGTTGGCCAACCAGGTTAAAGGCGAGGGCGAGGATGATGACCAGTCGCACAAAGCGGCGCAGCGAAAATTGGGGATGATCCCAGCGAGCCAAATCGTCGAAAATCCAGGCGATGATGGGGCTGAGGGCGACGAAGGCGGGCAGCAGTAGGCGGCTTTGCCAGAGCCCAGCGGAGAAGATGACGCCCCAGACCCAGAAAAGGTATTGGGCTAAGACAAAAACGAGCAGGAGGTTGAACGGCCGTTCCACACCACTATCTTTCTTCCATTTCGTAAACGCATAAACCAGCACCGCTGGCAAAAAGATGAGAAACAGCGGCCCCGGTTGGCCATCCTGGCTGGCATCATTGAGGCCCAAGATGAGGTCGTGAGGCAGACGGAGCAGGGCAATCGGGTCGAAGCCGAGGCCCGTACCGGTGCCTGCGTAGGCGGCAGCGCGAAAATCGTCCCAAAATTGGCCGCCGAAAGCGAACGGGTAGACCGGGTTGCCGGTGAATGCCCAATTTTTGAGGTACCAGGGCAGGGCGATGAGGGTGGTGGCGGCTGTGAGGATGAGAAGTGGCTTTAGTGATTTTTTTAACGCAAAGGCGCAAAGGCGCAGAGGTTGGGTTGATGGCGATTGTGGGTTGGTTTGCTTTTCGTGACGCCAGTAGTGCCAGACGACGGTGCCTGCTAGCAGCAGCGGGGCGACAAAGCTGGTGTATTTGAGGCCCATCGCCAGCCCGGCAAAGAGGCCGCTGAGGATGAGCCAGCCGGTTTGCTCGTTTTGTCGCCAGCGCAGCAGGGCAACCAGCGCGGCGACCTGGTAGAAGGCCAGCGGTAGATCGTTATACGCTTGCGCCCCCAAGTTGAGCACCATGGGCATGGAGATGAGAACGAGAACGGCCGTCCAACCACTTTTTTTATTGGCCACAGAGGACACAGAGACTTTAGAGGGGTTCTCTTTTTCCTCTGTGCTCTCTGTGGCAAAAAAATTATTTGAAATGAGATAGACAAGGGCCATCAGCCAGGGGATGAAGCTGAAGTGGAGCAGCTTGGCGGCGATGTCACCGCGCAAACCCATTGCTAGGGTAAATAGCATCTCGAACAGGGCTGGGAAGCTAAGGTGGGGAATGTCGATGCCGCCAACGATGCGTCCGGCCTCTAGATAGAGCTTGGGGCCTTTGAGGTGGTAGAACAGGCCGTCCCAATCGGTGGGGGGCAGCAGAGCGATGACGAGTGCTAGGCTGAGGACGATGAGCAGGTAAATTGTGATGCCGCGCGTGGGGAGATTTAACCGCAAAGGACGCGGAGAACGCAGAGATTTTGAGGAATCAGCGTCATCTGCGTTTATCTGCGTCCCATTTTTGAAGATTTGCCAGAGGGTGATGGCAAGGGCGACGCCCATCGTGCCCCAGAAAGCAGTGGATGTGAAGCCGCCGATGAGGCCGAGGAAGAAGACCCACAGCCCCAACACGCCAAAACCCAGAGCTGTGCCGAAAACGGCCGTTTCCAAGCCATCCATCTTCAATTTTGTGTAACTGAGCAGGGTGGTGCCTATGCCCCAGGCGGTGAGGTTGATGAGAACGGCCGTAGCCACATCCAGCAGCGAGCGCCCCACAGATGACCAGGCAAAATCGAGCGTCAGCCACGCAGCCGGATTTTCTAGCAGGGCGACTAATTGCGGCACGCTGAACGGTTTTTGCACCACGTAATAGGCGCTTAGTCCGTAAAATAACCACAAAACAAAGAGAAAAATGAGGCCCCACTTGAGTCTGGAATCACGCATGGGTTAAATCATACGAATGTTAGCGGCTTAACACAAGAACCGGTTTTCCTAAATAGCTTGAATCCGTTCGAGGATTTGTTTGGCTTTGGGTAGGCAGATGAATTGGGCTGTTTCGCCTTCTTGTGTTTGGTTGAAGAGGGTGAGGCTGGTCATATAATCCAGTTCTGGTTCGAGTGGTTGGGCCGATGGGGAACGGCCGTTTGCAGACATTGATTCGGCCTGTAGCACCTTGAGGTGCAGGTAATAACGGGTGCCGCGAAAGCTGACCTGGCGCTTTTCTAACACGGTGGCTTGAACCAATAACAGCGGCCAGCTGCGCATTTGCCAGGCGCGCAACAGGCTCATGGCTCCAAACAGCAGGCCAAAGCCAAGGAAAGCCAAACCGAGCAAGGTGCTGGAAAGGGAAATGCTGAAGATGAGCATGACAATCCCGACGAAAAAGAACAGCCCGCCGATGCCGCTGCCCACCATGAAAGCCCGAACCGTCAGTTGGTTTACGGCCGTTTTCTGTTTTTGCTTGATGGTTTCTTGATCGAGTTGATCCATTGTGTCCTTTCTAAAATATTTTACAGAGATGGCCGTATTTTATCGCCACAACAAGGGCAGGAACAAAGACTCTGCCTGGGTAAGAGGAATGGTAATTGTGGCGATTTCCATTTGAATTTGGTTGGTGGTGGTTACAACGGCCGTAAATTCTCCACATCGTTGGTAAGCATGCTGCACTACGGCACCCTCGCCGCTGCTGCCATCGCCGAAATCCCACTGGTATGTTGCGGTAGGATCACTGCTGCCTGTTGCTGTAAACACAATGGGCACACCCAGATAAGTTGGGCTGCTGTGCGTTACGCTGATTGTTGGTGTGCTGCTGAGTTGGTTTAACCAGATGCCGCTGCCATCCGTATGAAAAATGCTGGTGACAAACGCATCAGGTTGAGCATTGCCAGTCAAATCCCCCAAGGCCACAAAGAAGTTGGCGGCGTCTGTTTCCAGGATATTGACGCGTTCATCGAACTGGCCTGTGCCGTCGTTAAGCAAGAGGTGGACGCCATTCTCGCCGGAGTAGATAGGTAGGAAAATGTCCAGATCGCCATCGGCATCAAAATCGGCCGTGGCTGCGCCAAAGCCGCTGTCCGTATCCAGGCTTTGGCTGCTGAGTTGAAAAGTGGCGTCTCCGTTGTTGAGCCACAGTTCGTCGCTGTTGGCGTTGGCGACGTAGGCGTCTAGATCGCCATCCCGGTCAAAATCGCCCAAAACGGGGGTGTAGCTGGGTGCACTGCCCAGCCGCTGCCCACTGTCGCTAAACTGGCCCGTGCCGTCATTTAGCCAGACTTCGTTAGCCAGGGTTGGGCTGTAATTGGTTACAAACAAGTCCAAATCGCAATCGCCGTCCAGATCACCAAAGGCAGCGCTGTAGCTGTCCTGGTTACCGAGGGCTTGCGGGCTTTGGCTAAACAGCCCGTTGCCATCGTTGAGCCAGAGGATGTTTGGCGCACCCACGTTGGCGACATAGGCATCCAGGCTGCCATCCTGGTTTACATCGCCGAGCAATACCGTGCGGCTGGCGTTCATGCCCAATGATTGACCACTGTTGCTGAAGTTGCCTTCCCCATCATTCAGCCAGACGGTGTTGGCTCCGTCGTTGGCGACAAAGGCGTCTAGATCATCGTCGCCGTCCAAATCGCCTAGCGCGACTGCATAGCTGTCTTCACTTCCCAACGATTGGCCGCTGTCGGTGAACTGGCCACTGCCGTTGTTGAGCCAGATTTTGTTGCTGTTGCTGGGTGCCATTTCAAAAAGCACGTTGGCGGTAAAGGCATCCAGGTCACCGTCGTCGTCCAGATCGCCCAGGGCGACGCCAAAGCTGGCGCTGTTGCCGATGGTTTGGGTGCGGGTGAAGATGGTGGTGGCGGCAGAAACGGCCGTATCTTCCACAACCTCTGCCCAGACCGTTGCCTCTAAGTTGGCAAACAAGGCTAAAATTGCAAAAGTTGACATAAAAAAGACGGTTGTGAGCGTTAGGAGTGACTTTTTCAAGAGAGGCTCCTTATGGTTTAGCGTCGAGATACTTGGACATGACCGCCAGTTCAGCCCGTATTTGCTGGGCAGCTTCCTCTTGGCCCAAACGTTCGTACTCGGCCAACGCCTCGTGCTGTTTGGCTGCTTCCGCCTGTAGAATTTGCTGGATGTGCGCCTCGGTTAACAGCTTACGCGGCACATCTTTGGTGCGGCCCGCCACCGGCACAAACGAGGTGTCTGTTTGCACAGCTTCTGCATTATCAATGGCGGCCAACAGGATGCGCAGGGCAGTGACGGCCTCTTTTTGGCGCGCTTTCATGGCGTGGCGCAAATCTGCTTTTAATTGTGTGCGTAAACTCATTTTTTAGGGAACCCTCCAGAGCAGCAGCCTGAACTTTGGACCAGATACGGCCGTAATTTTACCACACCACTCGCCCCAGCATTCACCCTATCCTTATCTAAAATTCACCCTTTCTATACCACGCTTTTTAACGGCCGTTGCTAAGATGCTGTTGCTGAGAGAGAAAGTTAGTAGTCAATCCATCCTTGCAGGAGTATACGATGTACCAAACTGCAAAAACATTATTTTTACTTGGTTTGTTTACCCTTTTGGTGGCCGTTAGCTGGCCCCAAACCAAATCCACTGCCGCTGCCCCGATCATGGAAAGCGTTACCTGGCAGGCTGAAGATTTTGCCCAAGGAAGTGGCGACGGCACGGCCGTTTCCAGCACAGGTCTCACGCTCGATGGGACGGCAGTGACGGCCGTTTACACCTCCGATCCCATCTACACCCCAATCAACTTCAATGCCCTGGTCACCAGTTGGGAGGCCGATGTGCCCGCCGATACCAGCCTGGCAATCCAGGTGCGCACGCGGCAGGGCAGTAATAACTGGTCTGAATGGTTCCATCTGGAAACCCACGTCGATCTGGTTGATGAAGAAGATCACGAAAACCTGAGCGACATGATCACCGTGCCGGAAGCCGACGAGACGCACGATACGATTCAGTTTAGCGTCAGTTTTGGCCGGTTCGATACGGCCGTATCCCCCGAACTACACAGCATCAGCTTCACCTTCATCGACACCACGGCTGGTCCCACCGCCGAAGAACTGCTAGCTCGCCAGGCGGCATTGGACGCCGCCAACGGCAGCAAGCCAGATGGCACGGCCTACCCGCGTCCCACCGTCATCAGCCGGGAAGTGTGGTGTACCTCGGTCGATTGTGATTACACCGCCGGTCTGGCCTACGACGACGCCAGCCACATGATTGTGCATCACACTGTTTCCAGCAATACCAGCAGCAACTGGGCCGCTACCGTGCGCGCCATTTGGGCCTTCCACACCTATCCCGCCTCCGATAGCTGCACCAGCTGCCGCGGCTGGGGCGACATCGGCTACAACTACCTCATCGACCAAAACGGTCTCATCTACGAAGGGCACATGAACCAGGATTACCTCAATCTGGATGTGGTCGGTACGCATGCTTCCGGAGCCAACACGGGCAGCATGGGCGTTTCGCTCATCGGCACGTTTACCGCGGTGGATTATCCTGGTCTGCCCGGCATTGCCCCGCCAACCGCCATGCGTAATTCATTGGTGGAACTGCTCTCCTGGAAGGCCGATCAGCGGAACATCAATGTGTATGAATCGGATGCCACAATGCCTTACGTTGAAGGTGGCCGTCCCAACTTGATGGGCCATCGTGACGTGTACGGCACCACCGAATGTCCAGGCGACCAGGCACACCAACTGCTGCCCTGGCTGCGCGATCAGGTTGCCGCCAATGTTGGCACCGTCGATGAACATTTGTACACCAATGAAGATAGCGCGCAGTTCACCAAAAGCGCAGCCAGTTGGTACGAAGGCGGTAACGAATGCGGTCATAATCTGCACAGCTACTACACGTTTTCCACCATGAATCCAGCCGAAAGCGCCAATTGGGGCATCTGGCGGCCCGTGGTGCCGGAAAACGGCCGTTACCTCATCCAAATGTACATCCCTTACTGCTCCACCGGTAAGTCAGAAACCGACGGGGCCACCTACGAGGTGCATCATGCCAATGGCGTGACGACCGTGGTGGCCAGCCAGCAAGCCAGTCTGGGCCAATGGCTCACCTTGGGCGAATTTGACCTGACGGCGGGAACGGACAATTACGTCTATCTGGACGATCTCACCACCACCGATTCCGATTTGGGTCTTTGGTTCGACGGCTTGCGCCTGCTAAAGATGTCGCCGCCGCCGGATGAAATGAATCCGATTGCGCCCGCCGCAGGCAGTTGGCTGAACGATACGCAAGTGGACTTTAGCTGGGAGATTATCACCACCACCAGTCAGGTACTCACCACGACCTTCACCGTCAGCACCGATGCGGCGCAGAGCAACCAACTGGTGTCGCAAACGTGGAACACGGCCGTTCTCAACCACAGCCACGATTTTGGCGCTGAACAACCGGCGCTGTACTGGCAGGCAACGGCCGTTGTCAAACACACCGATGACACCTTAGAAACGCTAAATACGCCGGTGATCCAGTTTGGCATTGATACGACGGTGCCGACTTCAACGATTACGGCCGTTTACCAAATGCCCACCGACGATTTTCTGGTGCAGTGGAGCGGCAGCGATAACCTCTCCGGTTTAGCTGGGTTTACCCTGGCCTATCGTGCCCAGGGTGAGATGGATTGGACCACCTGGCTTACAGACACAACGGCCGTTAGTGGCTTCTTCACCCCGCCTGATCCGGCCCAATTTTATGAATTCCAAATCCTGGCCAAAGATGTTGCGGGCAACAGCCAACCGGCCAGCACACCCGCTGCCGACCTCGGCACCGAACAGGCAATTCCGCTGCCCCATGCTATAATGCTACCATTGATTACAAAGTAATCAGTGAACCGTAAACGGTGAACGGTAATCGGTTTTTGACTGATTACCGTTCACCGAAAACCGATTACGGATAGCGAAGTGGAGGCAGAAGGAGAAAATGGCGGAGATTCAAAATGTCGATATTTTGATCGTGGGGTCGGGGCCGTCAGGAACATCAACCGCATTACATTTAGTCAAAAACAATCCAGCCTGGGCTAAACGCATTGTCGTGGTGGATAAAGCAGTTCACCCGCGTGAAAAACTGTGCGGTGGCGGTGTCACCCATATCGGCCAAAATATTTTGGCGCGGTTGGGCCTACCTTTTGAGCCCAAAAATTTTGAAGTTCGCGAAGTACGCCTGTTTTATGAGGATCAGAGCTACTCCTTCTTTGGCAATCCCGTTTTCCGCATCGTGCGGCGTGATGAATTTGACCATTGGCTGGTAAAAACGGCCGAATCCCTTGGCGTCACCGTGCGGCAGGGCGAAGCTGTTACAGACATCGTCCCCTACGAAGATTATGTGGAAGTGATCACCGAAAAAACCACCTTCCACGCCAAAACGGTGGTGGCTGCCGATGGCTCCCGCAGCTTTGTGCGCCGCCGCCTCAAGTGGGAAGATGATTCTCGTGTGGCGCGCCTCATCGAAGTGCTCACCCCAGAAAATGCCCACGTTCAGTCAGAATTTCGCGACGGCGTGGCCATCTTCGACTTTACCCCCATGACCGACCATCAATTGCAAGGTTACTACTGGGATTTTCCCAGCTACGTGGAAGGACAGCCATACATGAATCGCGGCGTTTTTGACAGTCGAGCCCGGCCTGAACGGCCGAAAGCTGACCTCAAAGCCACGCTCCAGGATGAAATGGCTGCTCGTGGCCGCGATTTAGCAGATTACAAACTGAAAGGGCATCCGATTCGCTGGTGGGATAAGGACGGCCGTTTCGCCCAGCCCCGCATCATTTTAGTGGGCGACGCCGCCGGAGCCGACCCGCTGATGGGTGAGGGGATTTCCTTTGCCCTGGGCTACGGCGAAGTTGCCGCCGACGCCCTGGAAGACGCTTTTGCTCGCCAAGATTTCAGTTTTAGCACCTACAAAGCGCGCTTAAACCAGCATACCTTGTTCAAACAGTTGAAAATTCGTGTTTGGTTGGCCCGCTTTGCCTATATTCTCAAATATCCCCGTTTCTTCCGGGCTGGTTGGTGGGTGGCCCGTCATGTCATCAAATTTACGCGCTGGCGCGATCCCAACTTTGTGCCTGCTGAACTGCCCCAAATGCTGCTCACCGATCGAATGCGCACCACCTGACGACAAATTTTCACCCAGCAATGACAAATTTAGCCCCTTTAGAGCGAGACGGCCGTCTCGCTCTATTTTTTGTTGTGAAAATTTTATGGTGTAAGAGCAACTAAATTCTTGCCAGCATGACCGGCTTATGGTAACTTTTGTGCAGAAGAGAAGAACACCCTTTGTGCAAATAGTACAAAACCGAAAAAATTGCTAGCCGTCACCCATCCCTAGGCATTGTCCTTGCCGCTCAACACACAATCTAGAGGTTGCATGAGTTCCAATGTGGTCCTGCTTGATGTTAAAAATGTATTTTTAAGTTTTGGAGGGAATGCCGCCCTTTCGGATGTGAGCTTTGGTGTAAGACAAGGTGAAATTCGGGCAATCATCGGCCCGAATGGCGCGGGCAAAACTTCCATGCTCAATTGCATCAGCGGCTTCTATCGTCCGCAGAAAGGGCAAATCCTTTTCAAAGATGCTGACCTCACCAAAACCCCCACCCACAAAATCGCTTCCCTGGGCATTGCCCGAACTTTTCAGAATATTGCCCTGTACACTGGCCTAAGCACGCTGGATAACCTGATGGCGGCGCGCCATATCCACATGAAGCAGAACAGCCTGGCCAGCATGTTGTATTGGGGATCTGCCCAGCGCGAAGAAGTAGAGCACCGTGAAGTTGTCGAAGAAATCATCGACTTTTTAGAGATTGCCCACATCCGTAAAGCAACGGTGGGGGCGCTTTCTTATGGCTTGCGCAAGCGTGTGGAATTAGGCCGCGCGCTGGCGATGGAGCCAAAGCTGCTGCTGCTGGATGAGCCGATGGCGGGCATGAACGTGGAAGAAAAAGAAGATATGGCCCGCTTCATTCTGGACATTCACGAGCGGCGTGGCGTGACCATTGTGCTGATTGAGCACGACATGGGCCTGGTGATGGATATTTCTGACCGGGTCGTGGTGCTGGATTTTGGCGTCAAAATCGCTGATGGCGTGCCCGACGACATCAAGCAGGATGCCAGAGTCATTGATGCGTATTTAGGCAAGGCTTAACGGTCCTGTCTGGTTTTTAAAAATTAGATTCTCAGAGCTTCGGGTTGCGCAAACCCGACAGGTTTGACCCATAGAACCCATGAACAACCCGCAAACACTTCCCCAATATTTTTTGAAGCAGGTACAGATACATGGTGCCAACAAGGTAGCGCTGCGCCAGAAAGAGTTTGGCATCTGGCGTGAGTTTACCTGGCAAGATTCGTATGAAAACGTGAAGCTGTTTGCTTTGGGGCTGCTGGCGCTGGGCGTACAGCGTGGCGATAAGGTGTGCACCATTGGCGACAATGACCGGCAATATTTGTGGGGATACCTGGGCTTGCTGGCGGTGGGTGCCACGCAGGTTGGCGTGTATACCGATGCCATCCCTAAAGAGCTGGCCTACATTGCCTCGCACAGCGATTCCACTTTTGCCATGGCCAAAGACCAGGAGCAGTGTGACAAGATGTTGGAAATCCGCGACGAGGTGCCCCACATCAAGAAGGTCATTTATTGGGAAGACAAGGGATTGTGGAGCTACGATGAACCGTGGCTGATTTCTTATGAAGAGGTGCTGGATTTAGGCCGCCAGATTGCCGAAAAAGAGCCGGATCGGTTTGAGACGGAAGTTTCGCTGGGACAGGGTGAGGATACGGCCGTTCTCTGCTACACATCTGGCACGACCGGCTTGCCCAAAGGGGCCATGCTCAGCCACAATAACCTCATCAACAGTACGCGGCTCTTCAACGAAATTGACCCTCGCTTTGATACCGATAACCATGTTTCCATCTTGCCGCTGGGCTGGATTGGCGAACATGCGCTGGGCATTGCTCCCCACGTATTTTCGGGCATCGTCATGAACTTCCCCGAAGAGCCGGAAACCGTGCGGGAAAATATTCGCGAAATTGCGCCGGAAGGGCTGCTGTATAACTCACGCTTGTGGGAAAACATCGTGGGTATGGTGCAGGTAAGCATTAACGAAACCACCTGGTTCAACCGCAAACTGTACGAAACGTTTTTGCCCGTTGGCTACCAGGTCGCCGATAAGCGGCTGCGCGACGAAACCGTCGGGCCGGGTCTCAATCTGGCGTATTGGGTAGGCAATAAGACGGTATTTGGTCCGCTGCGCGATAAGCTGGGGCTGTCCCGCATTCGGGCGGCCTACACCGCCGGTTCGGCGCTTAGCCCGGACGCGATGCGCTTTTTTCATGCGCTCGGCATTAATTTGAAGCAGGTTTATGGCTCCACGGAGCTAACTGGTGGGGCCACGCTGCACCGAGATGGCGATATCAAGTTTGCCAGCGTCGGCAAACCGATCCCGGAATCGGAAGCCAGAATTGGCGAAAATGGCGAGATTTTGCTCACGGGGCCGATTCTGTTCCAGGGCTACTACAAAAATCCCGAGGCCACGGAAGATTCGCTTTGGGTGGATGAAAACGGCCGTAAATGGTTCCGTACCGGCGACGCAGGCTACATCGATGACGATGGCCACATCATTTACCTGGACCGCGTGAAGGAGATGCTGACGCTGGCCAATGGCGAAAAGTTCTCGCCACAGTTCATCGAGGGGCGGTTGAAGTTCAGCCCCTACATTCGGGATGTGATGGCTGTGGGCACGGAGCGCGATTTTGTGACGGCGCTCATCGTGATGGACTTTAACAATGTGGGCAACTGGGCCGAACGGCGCGGGCTGGGCTACACGACGTTCATCGACCTGTCGCAGAAGCAGGAAGTGTACGACCTCATCCAGCAAGCCGTGGCGGAAGTGAATGAGAGTTTGCCGCCAAACGGCCGTGTGCGCCGCTTCGTCCTCATGCACAAAGAGTTTGACGCCGACGAAGAAGAGATGACCCGCTCACGCAAGCTCAAGCGCAACGTACTCTACACCAAGTACGATGACATTATCACTGGTCTGTACAACGGCACGGATCGCGTCGAGGTGCGGGCCACGGTGCAGTATCAGGATGGCAGTACGAGCGTGGTGGAAACGGCCGTAAAAGTCGCCTCCCTCTACTAAAAATTTGTGCCCTCTGTGGCAAAAAAACTCGCAGGATAAGCTTATGAACTGGCAGCTACTTCCCCAATTTGCAATTACCGGCTTGCTTAACGGCGGGCCGATTGCCCTCATCGCGCTGGGTATCGTCCTCATCTTCAAGTCATCCGAAATCTTCAACTTTGCCCAGGGGCAAATGCTGCTCATCGGCACGATGGCCACCTGGTGGTTCTGGTCGCCCGATGCTGGCTTGGGTCTGCCGCTCTGGCTGGCGATTATCTGCGCCATGCTGGTTTCCGTTTTGCTGGGGCTGCTTATCGAGCGCCTGGCCTTGCGCCCGCTTACCGGCCAGCCGCTGCTTTCGATCATTTTGATGACGCTGGCGCTGGCCCAGCTTTTGCAAGGGCTCACCATCCTCGTTTTTGGCACGGTGCAGCGCAATTTCCCCGTTATTTTTGATGTCACCAATCCGTATCAGATTACGCTGCCCTTCACCTACAACGACAACCCGATGATCTTGGTCCTGCGGCAAAATCTGGTCTGGTCCTTTGTAGTGGCCATGATTTGCGTCACGCTGCTCTGGCTCTTTTTCCAATACACCAGCACCGGTCTGGCCATGCGCGCCACCGCCGAAGATCATGAAACGGCGCAAAGCGTGGGCATTCGCATCAACCGCGTTTTTGGCATTTCCTGGGCATTTGCGGGCGTCATTGCGGCTGTGGGCGGCATTCTCATTGCCACAGCCAGCGGGCTGGATTTAAGCCTGTCGATTGTGGTGTTGGCGGCCTTCCCGGCGGTGCTATTGGGTGGGCTGGAATCAATTCCCGGTGCCGTAGTGGGGGGCTTGATTGTTGGTTTGGCGCAAGGACTGGTGGCGCTGCCGAATAGCAATTTTATATTTGGCCCGGACGCCGCTCAGGCGGTGCGGAACTCGGCCGCGATTGTACCTTACGTGATTTTGCTTGTTGTCTTGCTCTTCCGGCCAGATGGTCTGTTTGGCCAAAAGCGTATTGAAAGAATCTAGCAACTGGAGAAAAAATGGCTGTTTTACGACCAGCGGGTGATTTTGACCGCTCTTACGAACAAGATATGGCCGTGCTGCGCAAGCGGTGGCAGTATGTGGTGCTGATTCTATTTCTGCTCCTGCTGTTTGCGCTGCCGTATGTGGCTTCTGAGTCTACGGTTTCTTTAGTAAACCGAATCTGCATTTTTATGATTGCGGTTCAGGGCCTGAACATTCTGACGGGGTATACCGGCCAGATTTCGCTGGGGCAGGCGGCGTTTATGACGGTAGGTGGCTACATTTCCGCCTTGCTGGTCGGTGTGTGGGGCTGGAGCTTTTTCCTGGCTTTGCCGGTGGCTGGTTTGGGCGCTGGCTTGGTGGGGCTGCTGTTTGGCTTGCCCTCGCTGCGGGTCAAAGGGTTCTATCTGGTGATGGCCACGCTGAGTGCGCAGTTCATCATTCCCTGGATTACGCGCAACGTCTGGACCGATGTGCTGAATGGGGCGCAGGGTATCAATGTGCCCGTTCCGGTGATTCAAATTCCGGTTATCAACAATATTTGCTATTTGGGCACAACGTTTGATCCGGAAACGGCCGCTTGCATCTACCGTTTTGCCACCCCCACCCAATTCATTCACATCACCCTGGTGGTGCTCATCATCAGTACCATCGCGGCGCATAATATTGCCCGCAGCCGCCTGGGGCGGGCCTTCATCTCCATTCGCGACAATGATCTGGCGGCCGAGCTGTTGGGCATCAACTTGTTTGGCTACAAGCTGCGCGCTTTTTTCATCGCTTCTGTGTATGCCGGTGTGGCTGGGGCGCTGCTGGCGCACAATTTGCGCCATCTCAATTCAGAAACGATTGGTTTGAATGATTCGGTCATCATGCTGGGCATGTTGATTGTCGGTGGGTTGGGCACCAGCGTCGGGCCGATTTTTGGCACCACGCTGATCACTTTGCTGGAAGAACTGGCGACAATCCTCACTCCGACCATCATCAATTTGTTCCCGGAAAATGCGGGCGGTATTGGGGCGGCTTTACGGCCGTTCATCTTTGGCCTGGCGCTGACTCTGTTTTTGATTTTTGAACCGCGTGGGCTGGCGTATCGTTGGCGCTTAATCAAAGCTGCCTGGCGATTACGGCCGTTTGCCCGTTAACTTTTTACACCTTTGTGTCAAATAATTTTTGAGGAGGTGAATGATAAAAAACAGTTTCTGGCAAGTTGAACACCTTTATTTACCCACGAAAAGGAGAGAGTAAACACATGAAGAAGCGACCCATATTCACATTGCTGTTTTTGCTGCTAGGCACCATTTTCCTGGTTGCCTGCGGCACCCCCGCTGAAGTTCAAGAGGCTGTTGAAGACGCTGTTAACGAAGTAGCGCCCACCCTGGAAGCCGCCGCAACCGAGATTGGCCCCACGGTAGAAGCCGCCATCGAAGAAGTAGCCCCCACGGTTGAAGCCGCTGCTACAGAAGTGGTTGAAGCTGTCGAGGAAGCTACCTCAGAAGAAGCTGCGCCTGAAGAAGAAGCGATGGACGAAGGAATGCGCACCGATAATCTGGAAGGCGAAACCATCACCTTCTACCACTTTGGTGACCTTTCTGGGCCTTTGGCCGGTATTACCGGGCCGCTGATCAACGGCTTCAACGATGCCGTTTCGGCCGTTAATGCCAATGGCGGTATTCGTGGCGCGCAAATCGAGCTGCAATTCACCGACACCCAGTCCAGCGTGGATGAAGCCGTGGCGGCTTATGATCGCTACACATCAGAAGATGACAACATTCTGGTCATGTTCACCTACGGCTCCGGTGATGGTGAAGCGTTAGCCAGCCGGTTTGTTGAAGACCAGATTCCTAACTTGGCAGCTGGTTTAAGCGCTGTGGCCTTCTACGGCCCGGAATCTGGCTACACCTTCGGCTATGCCCCAATCTACCCCGATCAATTTGCCCTCTTTATGGATTACATCAGCGCCAACTGGGATTCTGTAAAGCCGGAAGGCGCAGGCGATGACATCAAAATTGCCTACATCAGCTGGCCTACCGCTTACGGACAGGGTGCTTACACCGATGAGACGCTGGCCTACGCTGAAGCTTTGGGTATTGAAATTGTGGCCAATGAACTGATCGATCCTGCCCCAACGGCCGATACCACCACCGCTATCCTCAACGCTCAGGCCGCTGGTGCTAATGTGATCTACACCAACTCCCTTGCCTTTGGTCCCGCGTCCATTCTTAATGGTTTGGGCGCGTTGGGTTTGCGTGACCAATTCCTCTTTGGTGGCAACAACTGGGCCATGGACCTGGCTATCTACGCCTTTGTCAGCGATCCGGCTCTGGTTGAAGGCATGATCTCCCCATTCCCCTATCTCTTCTGGTCTGACGAGGACAATGCTGGCGTGCAGTTTGCTGGTGAGCAATTTGCCGCCAATGACCGTCAGCCTGGTGAGCGAGGTGTCGGTTATCTGCTTACCTTTGCCGGTGTGGATTTGGCTGTGCAGGCCATTGAACTGGCCATCGACAATGTTGGCTACGACAACATGACCGGTGCTGACGTGCAAGCCGCTCTCATCGAGTTGGGTGCCATTGATGTGCTCGACGGCGTTATGCGTGTGGACTTCTCCAACGATAACCGTTCGCCGCATGAGTCTCAGGTTCGTCAGGTACAGGGTGGTCAATTTGTTGTGCTGCAAGATTGGGCACCAACGCCCGATCTGCGCCCGGCAGACAACTTCTCCGAATAATTAATCTCATTTAGCCGCAGAGAACGCAGAGGAATTCTTTTTTCGCTCTGTGTTCTCTGTGGCGTTCGATTCTTATGCTAAAAATCAACAATATCGAAGTCGTTTATAGTGATGTTATTTTGGTGCTGCGGGGCGTCTCGCTGGAAGTGCCGCAGGGGCAGATTGTGTCGCTGCTGGGAGCCAATGGGGCGGGTAAAACCACCACGCTTAAAGCCATCTCTGGCCTGCTGCTGCGGGAAGATGGCGCGGTGACGCGGGGCAGCATTGAGTTTGATGGCGAACGGCTCGATAAGCTGCCCGCTGAGGAAGTGACCCGACGGGGCATTGTGCAGGTGCTGGAGGGGCGACGGCTCTTTCAACATCTCACCGCAGAAGAAAATTTGCGGGTAGGGGCGTTAGTGAATCCCAGCCAGGCAGATACCAAGCGCCTGTTAGATCAGGTGTATGATTATTTCCCTGCACTGAAACCATTGCGCCACCGTACGGCCGGTTATCTTTCTGGTGGCGAGCAGCAGATGGTGGCGATTGGTCGCGCCCTCATGGCCAAGCCGCGCCTAATGCTGCTGGATGAGCCCTCATTGGGGTTGGCCCCATTGCTGGTGCAAAATATTTTTGAAATTATTCATCGTATCAATAAAGAGGCGGGCGTTTCTATTTTAGTGGTGGAGCAAAATGCCAATGTGGCGCTGCGTACGGCCGAATATGCGTATGTGATGGAGAACGGCCGTATCGTCCTCGACGGTGAAGCCACCCAACTGGCCCAAAATGCTGACATCAAAGAGTTCTACCTGGGCTTGACCCAGGTGGGCGAACGCAAAAGCTACCGCGACGTGAAACATTACAAACGCCGCAAGCGTTGGATAGGCTAATCTTTTGTGTTCAAGTTTTCAAGTGTTTAAGTATTTGCTTGGATTTCGTGCCAAAGAATATTAATGGGGAGTGTGTAACAAAGCTTAATGCAGGAGGGCAAGATGGCTTTGATAGAAAAATTTGAAGATATAAAAGCGTGGCAAGAAGCACGTCAGTTAACAAAAGATATTTACAAAGTCAGTGCCGAAGGGACATTCGGGCGCGATTTTGGTCTACGAGATCAAATACGCCGCGCTTCAGTTTCTTCAATGGCAAATATTGCAGAAGGATTCGATTGCGAATCAAAAAAAGAGTTTGCTAGATTTTTGGAAATAGCTCGTAGGTCGAGTGTAGAAGTACAATCATTATTGTATGTAGCATTTGATGTTGAATATATAGATAGCGTTCAATTTCGCACGTTTTACGGTCAAGCGAATCAGGTAAAACGATTAATAGGTGGTTTGCGCCACGCGATTTTAAAACGCATTTAGGTTCAGACTGAAAAACTTGACACCTGAACACTTAGAAACCTAAACACTATGACTCAAGAAAACAATCTGAATTTAAAATTACGAGAAGCCATTAAATATGCTTATGCCAACGCCCCTGCGGTAAAGGCTCGTTTTGACAAGGCGGGTATCACGCCAGATGATATTCAAGGCGTGGTCGATTTGCCTAAGATTCCCGTGCTGCCGAAGGACGAAATTGTGGCTTTGCAGCAGGCCAATCCGCCGTTTGGCGGCATGTTGGGTGTGCCGCCGGAAAAAGTGACGCACATTTTTTTCTCGCCCGGTCCCATCTACGAACCCGCTCCGGAACCGGATGAAGGTGCCTGGGATACGGCCGTTGGCGCACTGAAAACGACGGGCTTCAAGTCGGGGGACGTGGTGCTGAACAGCTTTACCTACCATCTGGTTCCGGCTGGCTTCTTGTTCGACAATGCGTTTGTGCGGATGGGCTGCACCGTGGTGCCTGGCGGCACTGGCAGCGCCGAACTGCAAATTAAAATGATGCAAGATTTGCGGGTGACGGGCTACAGCGGCACCCCCAGTTTCTTAATGAGCCTGATTAAAAAGATCGAGGGGATGGGTCTTGATTTCCAGAAGGATTTTCAGCTAAAAACGGCCGTTTTCTCCGCCGAACCATTGCCCCCAAGTTTGCGCCAGACATTTGTGGAAGAGTACGGCCTTGCCGTGGGCAACGCCTACGCCACGGCCGATTTTGGTCTGTTGGCGCTCAATACAGGGGAAGGCATGGCGATGTCCTTGCTGCCGGAACCCATTATCGAAGTGGTGGACAGTGAAACTGGCCAACCGGTGGGCGCGGGCGAGGCGGGCGAAGTTGTTGCCACCAACTTTAGCCGTGCGTATCCGCTCATCCGCATTGGCACAGGCGACATGGCGATGAACATGGACCCGAAGCCGGGACAAAGCGCTCAAACCGAGCGCAGCATCATTTTGGTGGGGCGTTCGGGCGAGGCGGCCAAGGTGCGCGGCATGTTTGTCCATCCTAACCAGCTCCGCTTTGCCACCGGGCAAATTCCCGGCGTAAACAAGGTGCAAGGTGTGGTGTCACGCCCAGAGCTGAAGGATTATTTTGTGGTGCGGGTGGAGGCAGAAGGGGTGGATGAAACGGCCGTATCTGAACAAGTGAAAACGGCCGTACAAGGCCTCTGCCGCGTACGGGTGGACGAAGTGGAATTCATTGCTCCCGGTACCCTAGCTGATGACGCCGCGGGCATGGTCGATGTCCGCGATTGGCAAGCGTAGTTCGGGAATTAGTAATCGGTAATTGGTAGGGGCGAGGCAGGTAGGATATGATCAGAGAATGCAAAACGATCATGTCTACTACCTGCCTCGCCCTTTTTTGTTTAGAAGACGGTAACCATGAGTGCAAAAACAATCATTACGGCCGCTCTCACCGGCGTCCTCACCACCAGAGCTCAATCCCCCGCCATCCCTTACACCCCTGCTGAGATTGCCGCGGAAGCCCGGCGCAGCGTGGACGCCGGGGCCAGCATTGTGCATATTCACGCCCGCCAGCCAGACGGCCGTCCCGCCTTCGACGTGGAAACCTATGCCCAAATTGATGCCGAGGTGCGCCAGCGCTGCCCCGATGTCATCATCAATTACTCCACCGGGGCTATCGGCATCGACCGGGAGACGCGCATTCACCACATTCGCGCCCTCAAGCCAGACATGGCCGCGCTCAACATGGGCTCGATGAATTACGCCATCTACTCGCGCCAGCAAAAAACGTTCTACCATGATCACGTCTTTGCCAATCCGTTTAAGGACATTCAATTCTTCCTGGAAGCGATGAACGAAGCGGGCACGCGCCCCGAAATGGAATGCTTCGATGCGGGCCACATCAACAATGCCCAGCCGCTGATCGATTTGGGGATTTTGCAGCCGCCATACCAGTTTAGCCTGATCATGGGTGTGCTGGGTGGCATCCCGGCCAGCACCAAAACGTTGGTGCAGCAGGTCGATCTGCTCCCGGCGAATGTGCACTGGCAGGTGATTGGCATTGGCAGCAAGCAGTGGAAGTTAGCGGCAGCGGCCGTTTCCATGAACGGCAATGTGCGGGTGGGGCTGGAGGACAATCTCTACCTGCCCAACGGCGAACTGGCGCAGTCCAATGGTGATCTCGTGGCCAAAGCGGCCGAACTGGTGCGCCTGGTTGGTGGCGAGGTGGCGACTATTGCTGAGGCAAGGAAATTACTTGATCTGCCTCTGTTAAATCAATAATCAACTTGCAAATGGGGAAAAAACCTTTTGGAATCTGTCGGCTGTGTGGAGAGTACGGGAAAATGTCATATGAACATATTCCTCCCAAAAGTGCTTTCAATGATCAGCATGTAGTTTTTCAGACAATGCAAGATATGCTAGTTGGGAAAAGCCATTCAAAGTTTCGTCAAGGTATAGGCAAGTACAGCTTATGTGAAAAGTGCAATAATTCTACGGGCGGTTACTATGGAGAAGCTTATGCGAGCTGGGCTAGACAAGGAATGGAATGGTTAGACAAGTTTGGTGAAAACCCTCGTTTTAGTGTGCCCTTTTACATCAAGCCTCTCAACGTTGTTAAACAAATTCTTGTGATGACAGTCGCAATGTCGTCAGAAAAGACCCTTTTTTATCATGAAGAGCTAAGAAGGTTTCTTCTAAATAAAGAGCAAAGGTATTTACCCCCGAAATATAATGTCCACATTTATTTTACACGAGTAGGTGAACCTCGCTTTGCTTCAGATATGGTTGTTGTAAATGTAGGAAAAGGTGGCAGTTATATAGAAGCCGAGATTTCTTTGCCTCCATTTGGTTACTGCATTTCTAAGCCTGTGCGGGGGATGAATTCTTTAGCTGCTGAACAAGGGCTTATAGACATTACATGGTTTGCCCGGTTTGAATATAATGATTGGACTAGAATTTGGCTTTCCATCCCAATACGTGAGACTGTTGAACCTTTCCCTCTTGATTATCGAAGCCAGCAAGAAGTAGATAAGCATTATCAAAGTACGGGTATAGTCAAACGAGAAAGAAGAAAAAAGTAAATTTAGACTTTAGGATAAAACTGAAAATCAACAAAACCAGGATCAATGTTGGAAAGTACATTATGAGTAAACAACGCGCAACGGCCGTTTCCTGGCCCAACAAACCAATGCCCGACACTCGTAAAGAGCTGCTGCTCGATGGCCAATACAGCCGCGAAGAGTTTGTAACCATCAGCCAAGGGCTGGTGCCACAATCGCCCGCCGACAAATGGTTCATCTATCTGGATGGTGAGTGGCTCTACTTTCACCGCAGCGCCAGCGGCAGCTGCATCTTCCAACTGCAAATCGTGCCGGATGAAGCCGGGTACGCTGCGAGCGTTTTGCTGGTCAACCAACATCCCAGCCAATACCGCTCCCTTTCCGATGAATATGATGTGGCGCTTGTTTCCTACCTGATTGACGCCGTCCTGCTGGGTCGCTTTGCGCCATTTCCCCAGCCAGAACAATTTTCCCAGGATGACCACGCCAAACATCAACAGCACGTCATGGGCAAGGGTGCGTTTGATGGCGGGTTGAGCCTGCGCGTAGTGAACGGTAAAGGGTAGCCATCTTTCGCCTGGGGATCCATCCTCAGGTCTTCGAAACACACATGACCCAAGAAACCAACCCCGTTGTTTTGCTGAGCGGCGATACCTGGCATATCGTTGAGCATAGCCGCGAGTCGTATATGGCCTGGTGTGGCAAAAAGATCACCGACCGCCGCGCCCACTCCCGCCTAAACACCATCGGCATGGAGAACCTTTGCCCCCAATGCTTGAAGTTATTTTCCGAAAGTAAGCGATGAAAAGCAGCAACACGGAGATTCACAGAGAAGCGCAGAGTTGCACAGAGAGAAAAAATCTGTGAAATCTGTGGCTAAAAACTATCATGGATAAACTCAAATCATCTCTTAACACCCGCAGTGAAGAATACAAAACCAACCGCGCCGCGATGCTGGAACTGGTGCAGACGCTGGAAGCGCGGCAGGCGCAGGTGCGTACCGGTGGCGGCGAACGGGGCGAGAAAAAGTTCCGCGCTCAGGGTAAACTGCTGCCTCGCGAACGGTTGGAATTGCTGCTCGATCCTGGCACGCCGTTTTTAGAGCTGTCTCCCTTGGCA
Source organism: Ardenticatenaceae bacterium (assembly GCA_020634565.1). GTDB lineage: Bacteria > Chloroflexota > Anaerolineae > Promineifilales > Promineifilaceae > Leptofilum. Next base: position 491,774 of record JACKBN010000001.1, on the reverse strand, counting down.
GCGTGGGGCATGTACAACGATGAAGCGCCCGCCGCTCTGCAAATTGTGGGCATTGGCGTGGTCGGTGGAGTGGAGTGTCTGATTTCGGTGAATGACGCCACAGCTAAGGGTGGGGCGGTTTACCCGATGTCGCTGCAAAAGACGCTGCGAGCGCAAACCATCGCTACCGAAAACCGGCTGCCCTGCATCACCTGCGTGGAGTCGGCCGGGGCAAATTTGTTGTATCAGGACGAGATTTTCATTTTGGGCGGGCACACCTTTGCTAACCAGGCGCGCTTGTCCGCCGCCGGGATTGCGCAGGTGGCGTTGGTGTTTGGTTCGTCCACGGCAGGTGGGGCCTACGTGCCGGGAATGAGCGACTACACAGTGTTTGTGCGGGGCAAAGCGACGGCGTATTTAGGCGGGCCGCCGCTGGTGAAGATGGCCATCGGCGAAGAGGTGGATGATGAGACGCTGGGCGGGGCGGAGATGCACGCGCAGGTATCGGGGTTGAGTGATTATTTGGCGGAGGATGATGCGGATGCGTTGAGAATCGGCCGTTTTATTGCCAGCCAGCTCCAGCAGCAAAAGCCACAGGCATGTCTCAGCCGTCGCCAGTCGCCGCGTGAGCCAGCCTACGACCCCGACGAACTGTTGGGTGTCATTCCCGCCGATCCGCGCGTGCCGTTTGACATCCGCGAGGTGATTGCCCGGCTGGTGGATGGCTCAGAGTTTTTCGAGTTCAAGCCGGAGTATGGGCCAACGCTGGTGACAGGACATGCGGTGATCAACGGTTGGCCGGTGGGCATTTTGGGCAACAACGGCATCTTGTTTTCAGAGTGTGCCAACAAGGCGGCGCAGTTTATTCAGCTGTGTAACCAGAGCCGCACGCCGCTGATCTATCTGCAAAATATTACCGGCTTCATGGTGGGGACGCAGTACGAGCGGGGTGGCATCATCAAGCACGGCAGCCAGATGATCAATGCGGTGGCGACGAGCAGCGTGCCGCAGTTTTCGGTGATTGTGGGTGGTTCGTACGGGGCGGGTAATTATGCGATGTGCGGCCGTTCCTACGATCCGCGTTTTTTGTGGAGTTGGCCCAACAGCCGGGTGGCCGTCATGGGTGGTGAGCAGGCAGCGGGCGTGCTGGGCATCGTGCAGGAAGCGGCCGCTAAACGGCGCGGCCAGGAACCAGACAAAACCACCATCGAAGCGATGCAGATGATGACGCGGCAGAAGTTTGAGCAAGAGTCAGACCCGTATTATGCGACAGCGCGGCTGTGGGACGATGGCATCATCGACCCCCGCGACACGCGCCGGGCGCTCAGCGTGGGCCTCTCCGTGGCGCACAACGTCGATTTTATTACCCCAGGCCAGCCGCATTACGGCGTTTTTCGCCTGTAAGGTGGGCTTGATTTTTGAGCGTCACATCATCTCAAAATAGTTGGCAAATAAATATAGTCAGTAAACAGTAACAGGCTCCATTCATGGGCCCCTATGTCTGAGGGCGGTGTGCGAAATCCGCCATTTATATCTTGTGCGCTGCTCAAGGTAGGGTGGCCATTATCGACAATGGTTGCGCTGTTGGATACGGCCGTAAAATCACCCGCTGCCGGATTTGTAAAACCAGGATCTGCATTCCAGGAGTTCAGATCAAAACCTGTGTTGGTTTGCCAATCGTTTAATGCGCTGTTTTGAGATGACCAGTCTGCACCGCTGGCGTTGGGATAATAGCAAAGGTTGTAGTTAAACGCGTCAAAAGCCGTTGTGGGTAAGTTCACAGAAAAACAGTCAAAATTATCGCTTGTGCCAGCGTAATAAATGGCATTACTCACCACAATGTGATTGTCCCCCATATCATTAACTAAAATCCCCCGGCCACCGGCAGCGTTGAGCCAGATTGAATTGTTCCGTATGGTGATATTGTCTTGGGCCAAATCCCCTGCAAGTAAGCCGCGATCCGGGGCAGCGATACCCGTGGCGCTATAATTTTGTTCGTTGATAATGATGTTGTTCTCAATCAAACAGTCAGCACAAGCGCCCACGCCGATGCTCAGGTTGCCCACGTTGCGCACTACATTGTTGCGGATGATGACATTGGTAAATGCCTCTGGCTCGTCGCTGTAGCCATTATCTACCGCAATGCCCCAACAACCGCCATTGGCAGTCCCGGCATCTTCCCAAATCTCGTTGCCTTCGATGATGAGATCGTCGTGAACGCCATGCACCACCAGAGATACACCATCACAATTGTTGGTTTTGCCCTGCGAGGACCGATAAAGTTGATTCCCGATGATCCGAATGCCTTGCGTTTGTTCACCAGCGGCACCGCTTATATAGATATTGTGGTCAAATTGATTGGCGTCCCCATTCCCTTCAAAATAATTATTGATGATTTGGCTGCCGTTGGACGCACCCAACCAGCCCTGAGAGGTGTTGTTGAGGATGGTCGAGTCACGCAAAATGATGCGTTCGTTTCTGCCATCACATTCTGGGTCGGCGGAACAGGGGTTGGAGTTGCCTAGTTGGACGCCCAAGCGAAATCCTTGAATGTTCACGTTGCGGATTTCAACATCATCAATGTCGTTATATAAAAAGATGCCGCTCCTGGTGCTGATGAGGCTGCGCAAGTCCAGATTCTCAATAATGTAGCCCTCTTCATGTTCAGCATCGCCGCCGTCCTCCAGCCGGAATAGGTTGCCATCGATTGTTTGGGTAATGATGGGACGGGCTTCATCGCCAGAAGCCCAGGTGGGCGTGTAGCTCCCAACCAGGCAGCGATTATCTGCCTGACAATTGCCGTTTACCCAGCGTGTGTCGTTATCGGTTAGTTCCCAGGCACCGCCTTCACAAAAAAGAATGCTTTCGCCAGCCGCGAGGGTGCCGAAGGTTTGCCGTGCTTGGGCGTAGGTCTCCCAGGGATCGTTCAGTGTGCCAGCTCCATTGTCATCTCCGGCCTGGCAATCACCATCTGCGTCGGAGGCGCAGCTGCACACGTAGTAGCTGTTGGCTCCGGAAATGGATGCGGCGGAGCGTGAGGCGCCTTGTCCGGCAATGCCTTTGACTGAGAGCGCGAGGAGGATAAGCAGCATACAGCCAGCGGTGACAAACCATTTCATAATCGATCCTGATAAATTTAATGGAAGCATTTTGTATCCTTTTTTAAACTGAGCAGACTTACGCAGTTAGCAAAAAGATTGGACCAATTTCATTGTAGAGCCTGTGACTTATTCTCGACTAAAATTGGTCCAATCTGCGTAAGTCCAAACATTTTGCGAGGTGTTGAGTCAATTCCAGCAAGGTTGTAAAAACAAACAGTATGTTGGAATGTGTTTTTAGGAGAACGAAAAAGGATTTCTGATTTTGCTATCCGTTCGCCACTTGTCCTGAACAGAGCATGGTCTGTGCAAAGCGTGCATGATGCGGAATTATAGTAAATGGAGTGGGGTTGCTTGTAAAGAGGGGTGACCCACCGGGTCACCCCTACTGATGAGGATGCTTGAAAAGGTGACGGCCGTTTGTCATTCCTTCAGACCAAGATTGGGCGCCACATTAACCAGAGCGAATAATTTTTAGCTGCCGAGCGTGGTGGGCAGCAGCCATTCTCGGTAGTCATCATCTGCGCCGGTGGAGAGACGCAGTTGTAGTTCGCCGGGTTGGGCGTCGGCGGGTGGGGTGAGCGTTGCTTCCCAATAGCCGAATACGTCGGGAACGGCCGTTACCGTAGCAATCACCGTGCCATCCCGAACCAGAGCAACTTCTATTTGGCCATCGACGGCGTTAACGGCCGTTCCCACCAGTTCCGTAGCTCGGCCCGGATTAAAACGGAGCTGGTTGGCTTCCAGGACGGTGAACAGGTTGGCCCGTTCATCGCTGGCGGGTACCAGGGTCAGGAACTGGTCGCTGGCCCAGGTTACGCTGGGATCGCCGCTGGTGAGTCCACCGGTGGTCACGCGCAGGCGAGCGGTGTCGCAGTTGGTAGCGGCCGTTTCGGGCAGGATGATTTGGGCGCGCCATGTGCCGTTGCCCGCTTCAAACTCAATGCTGGCTTCCAGATTTTCATCGGTGTCGGCGGGACAGCCAAAAAGACCCACCTGAATTTTGTTGTCAATCAGATTGCGGCTTTCGCCACTGATGAGCAGCGTTTGCCCAGCAACGACGACATCGCCCATGAGCGGCTGGTTGACGGTGACAATGGCTCCTGCGGTTTCGTCATCCGGCAGGCGCAGGGTGACGGGCACGGTAGCATCGACACCTGCGGCGCGGACGTGCAGCGTGGCTGGCCCGGTGCGTCGGGGATGGAGCGGCGTGGTGACGCTCCAGGTGCCGGTGGCGGCGTCTACATCAGCAAAGGCGAAGGCGGTTTCGCTGTCGCTTTGGCTGCCTACGGCCAGCAGTTCCAGCTCCAAACGCTGGCTGGGGATGGGGCTGATGCTGCCGCTAAAGGTGAACTCCTGGGCCACGGTGAGCGCCTGGTTGGGCTGGGGATTGTCTACAGTGATCGTGTAGCTGACCGGTTCTGTGGGAACAGCCGTGGCATCTTCTGTGGCTGGGACCGCTGCTTCTTCGGTCGGTGCTGCTTCCGTTGTTGCGGTGGGCACGTCTGTTGGTGCTGTGGTTGGTTCGTCAGGCGCTGGCGTGTCGGTGGCTATTTCCACCACACTTGTCGCCACTGCCTGATTGGTTTGTGCGGCGGTGGTGGCTGTGGGTGTGGCCTGTGGGGGTGTGGAACCGCCACAAGCGGTCAGGGCAAATAAGAGAAAAAACGCCAGCAGGGTGGCGCTCACCTTCAAAATTTTCATGGAATTACTCCTCAATCGTAAAAAACAGTATGTCGTCAGCATAACGGATTGCGACTGCGCCTACCCTACGCTCAGTAGACGACAGGATGACGACTACACGGTAAAATGGGCGCATGAATCCGCCAGATTATGAAGCCCAACTGCGGCAGTTGATTACCCAAAATGAACGCGTCATGATGATTTTGCGCAGCGTGCACCACTGCAATCCGCCGGATTGGTTGGTGGGTGCCGGGGTCATTCGCAATCTGGTGTGGGATCATTTGCACGGCTACAGCCAGCCGAATCTGCCACGCGATATTGATGTTGCCTTTTTTGATGCCGACGATTTGTCACCAGAGCGGGATGCGACAGTGACCGCGCAGTTAACGGCCGTTCTACCCCATGTCGAATGGGAAGCCACCAATCAGGCGGCGGTGCATCTGTGGTACGTCGAGGCGTTTGGCAAGGTAGTGCCGCCATTGCGCTCCGCCGCCGAAGCGATTGCAACCTGGCCTGAGACGGCAACGTGTACGGCCGTACGCCTGCTGCCGGATGATTCACTGCACATTGTGGCTCCCTTCGGCCTGGACGATTTGTTCCAGATGATTTTGCGCCGCAATCCAGCGCGAGTGACCATTGAGCAATTTCAGCAGAGGCTGCAAAGCAAACAGATTATGCAAAAATGGCCCCAAGTGCGCGTGATCGATGGTTAGCGCGGGATTTGGTATGCGCGTCCCGCTCGCTTGATTATAATTAGGGCGTCTTTACTAACCCGCTTGTTTTCCCCTGAGGACCGTCATGAAATTTGATGTCACCCTGCTTTCCCACGATTTGAACGAGATGGTCGGCATGGCCCAAACGGCCGAATCGCTCGGCTTTGATGGCTTGTGGACGGCCGAAACCAACCACGATCCCTTTTTTCCGCTGCTGCTCAGCGCTGAGCACACTACAAATTTGCAGCTAGGTACCGGTATTGCCGTTGCCTTCCCACGCACACCCGCCATTCTGGCCCAGATGGCCTGGGATTTGGCAAAGTTCAGCAACGGCCGTTTCATCCTCGGCCTGGGTACGCAGGTGAAGGCGCACAACCGGCTGCGGCTGGGCGCGCCCTGGGATAAGCCGCTCAAGCAGATGCGCGAAACAATTTTGGCCACGCGCGCTTTTTGGGATTGCTGGCAAAATGGCAAACCGCTTGATTTTGTGGGGGAATATTTCAAGCTTCAGCTAATGACTCCGTTTTTTAACCCCGGCCCCATCGAAAACCCGCATATTCCCATCTACATTGCCGCCGTGAACCAGGGGATGCTGCGGCTGGCTGGTGAATTGTGCGAAGGGGTGCATATCCATGCGCTGCATTCGGTGAAATATTTGGAGGAGTTTGCCCTGCCGCACATCGAAGCTGGTTTGCAGAAAAACGGCCGTTCCCGCAGCGACATTTCTTTGAATACGGCCGTCTTCGCCATCCCCACCGACGATCCCGATTACGCCAAGTTTGCCGAAAACCACGTCAAGCAGCAAATCTCGTTTTACCTGAGCACGCCCGCTTATCGCGTTTTGGCCGAACTGCATGGTTGGGAAGAAACGGCCGTACAGCTTAGCCAAATGGCGCGTGAGGGGCAGTGGGGCCAAATGCCCACGCTCATCAACGACAACATCCTCGACGTCATGGCCGTGCGCGGCACCTGGGCGGAACTGCCGGGGATTATTCACAAAAAATATGGCACGCTGCTCGACCGTGTTAGCTACTATTTGCCTTTTGATCCCAGCGAGAATCAACAAGGCTGGCAAGATTCCATTAATGGGTTTGCAAGTTTGCAAGATCGCAAGTATGCAAGTGGCGATTGAGTTGGTTTGCTAAAAGTAAGAAATTAAGCGCAATGGTTTGGTGAAAGCATGGATAACAAGCCGACAAACTTTGATAATTGGAAGCAAAATGTGCATCCTTCAATTCAGAAAGACCCGCTTTGGAATTTTTTAGCCTATCAAAAAGCGTTGTTCGCCTATGATTTGATGTGGGAAGATTGTGACAGCTTGCTTGCAGATGAGCGTGGTAAAGCAGTTGCCAGACAACTTACTCGAAGTGTGGGATCCATTAGTGCCAATATTGAAGAAGGATTTGGTCGCGGATACGGCCGTGATTATGCTTACCGACTTAAGATTGCTATTGGTGAGGCGAGAGAATCCCGTGGTTGGTATTGGAAAGGTCGCAAACTTCTATCAAACGATGTTTTAAATCATCGTATAGCGCTTCTAGATGAAATAATTGCCCTTATTGCGCTAAATATCAGTAAACAAAGCAAGTACAAAAAACAGCAATAGACTTGCAAACTTGCCACTTGCAAACTTGCATACAAGGAGAAGCATGTCCTCAATTTATTTCAACGACGAACATGAAATGTTGCGCACAACGGTGCGGCAGTTTGTGGAGAAAGAGATTAACCCTAATGTAGAAGCGTGGGAAGACGGCCGTACTTTTCCTGCTCACGATCTCTTCAAAAAGATGGGCGATCTTGGTCTATTGGGCATTACCTATCCCGAAGAAGTTGGCGGGATGGGGCTGGATTACTGGTACCAGGTGGTGATGCTGGAAGAAGTTGGGCGGGCACACTGCGCCGGCGTGCCAATGGCCATCGCTGTGCAGACTGACATGGCCACCCCAGCTCTGGCGGAATTTGGTACCCCCTGGCAGAAAGAGACTTTTTTGAAACCAGCGGTGGCCGGAACAGCCGTTTTCTCCATTGCCGTCAGTGAACCAGATGCTGGTTCCGACGTGGCCGCCATCCAAACCCGCGCCGTGGCCGACGGTGACGACTACCTCATTAACGGCAGCAAAATGTGGATTACCAGCGGCACCCAGTCTGACTATCTTACCCTGCTGGCCCGCACCAGCGACGAGCGTGGTTTCAAAGGAATGTCCCTCATCATCGTGCCGACCGATGCCCCCGGCTTTAGCGTTAGCCGCAAGCTGGAAAAGCTGGGCAACCACAGCAGCGACACCGCCATCCTCAGCTTCGACAACCTGCGCGTGCCCCAAAGCCACCGCATTGGGCCAGAAGGCCAGGGCTTTCTGCTGCAAATGAAGCAGTTCCAGAAAGAGCGCTTGGCGGGCGTGGTGATGGGTATCTCCGGCATGGAGCGCATCCTGCGCCTCACCATCGACTACTGTCGCCAGCGGGAAACCTTTGGCAAACCGCTCATCGAAAATCAATGGATTCAGTTCAAAATATGCGAACTGCTCGCAGAAGTGGAAGCTTTGCGCCAGTTAGCGTACCATTGTACGCGGGTCCTGGTCGCTGGCGGCGACATGACCAAAGAAGTTTCGATGGCTAAGCTGAAAGCGGGTAGACTTGCCCGTGAAGTAGCCGATACCTGTCTTCAGTTCCATGGCGGTATGGGTTACGTTGAAGAATACCCCGTGGCCCGCTACTTCCGCGATGCCCGCCTGCTTTCCATTGGCGCAGGGGCCGACGAAATCATGCTCGGCATCATCGCCAAGTATGAAGGCATACAAACTCGATAGTGTTCAGTAATCAGCTAACGGCTGATTACTGACTTACTGAAAACAGATTACTGACAAAATGGGAGAAAACAGATATGAACCAAATTCGCGTAATGCGCTCTTTTGTGGCGGCTGATGCTTTAGCTGAGCTGATTCAGGCCGAATACAATCTTGAAGGCCCCGTACGTTGCAAGCTCTTCAGCAAAATGTTGCGCACGCAAGACAATGATCATTACAAAGTCACCACGGGCGATGGGCAGAAGTTTGTCGCGCGCGTTTACCAGTTCGATTCGCGCTTAGGGCGGCAGGAATCGGATTATTTGTACGAGGTAGACTGGCTTAACTTTTTGCACCAGGAAGGGCTGCCCGTTTCCTATCCTATTCCTCGGGCCGATGGTGGGCTGCTCAGCAGCCTGAATGCGCCGGAAGGGTTGCGCTATTATGCGCTGTTTAGCCTGGCACCCGGCCGTCCTATGTCCGTAAAAAGTGAAGAACAGCTCTTTGCGATGGGTCGGGAAATGGCGCGCATCCATCTGGCTTCCAATGATTATGAAGTCAAGTATGAGCGTCAACCGATGAACCTGGAGTTTTTGGTAGACAAACCAATTGAGTACATCAAGCAGTACTGGGACGAAGATCGTGCCAGCGATCTGGAAATTTTGATGATTTCGGCTGAGGAAGCGAAACAAGAAATTGAAGACCTGATTGCCAATGAGCAATATACGCCCGACGGTTGGGGTCCCATTGGCGGCGATTTCCACAACGGCAGCGTTTTCTTTTCGAGCGACAATCAGCCGACGTTTTTCAACTTCGATTTGTGCGGTATGGGCTGGCGTGCTTACGATATTGCGGTTTTCTTGTTCAACACCAATCTCATCCACAGCAGTTCTTCTGATTTATCGGAGGCGTTTTTTGCCGGGTATTACTCGCAGCGGCAGCTGTCTGACAATGAACATGCGGCCATCGCTCCCTTCATTACGATTCGTCGCATCTGGCAAACCGGCCTTTTCTCCATGAATGACGGGCTGGTGGGGCATACGTTTATCGCTCCCGCCCATAATTAAGGGTAATTGGTAATCAGGTAATTGAGTAATTGATCTGTGTAATTACCAATTACTTAATTACCTGATTACATTCTTTACAAGAACTGTGATCCGCTCAATTTTGATTGCCAATCGGGGGGAAATCGCGTGCCGCATTGTGCGGAGCTGCCAGCGGCTGGGGATTCGCACGGTGGCGGTGTACTCGCAGGCGGACGCAGGGGCGAAGCATGTACAGGTGGCCGATACGGCCGTTCTCATCGGCCCCCCGCCCGCTACAGATTCCTACCTCAATCAAAACGCTATTTTAGATGCTGCTCGCCAAACCGGGGTGGATGCCATTCACCCTGGCTATGGCTTTTTGGCGGAAAATGCCGCTTTTGCTCGCACCTGTGCTGAAGCTGGCTTCATCTTCATCGGGCCGAATGCGGAGGCGATTGAGCTGATGGGCAACAAGCGGGCGGCCAAAGTGCTGGTGGCTCAGGTGGGCGTGCCGGTGCTGCCGGGGTATGGTGGGGCTGATCAATCAGACGGCCGTTTTCAAAGCGAAGCTCAAAAAATTGGCACACCGCTGCTGGTGAAAGCAGCGGCTGGCGGTGGCGGCAAGGGAATGCGGCTCGTCACCGAATTGGCGGCGCTGCCGGATGCGTTGAGCGCGGCCCGCCGCGAAGCGTTGGCTGCCTTTGGCTCCGACGAGTTGCTGCTGGAGCGGGCTCTTTTGCAGCCTCGGCATGTAGAAATTCAGGTGTTTGGTGACCAGCATGGCCATCTTATTCATCTGGGCGAGCGGGACTGCTCCATTCAGCGGCGGCACCAAAAGGTGGTTGAAGAATCGCCGTCGCCTGCTTTGACGCCGGAGCTGAGAGCCAAAATGGGGCAAACGGCCGTTGCTGCTGCTCGCGCCGTCGAGTACGACAATGCCGGAACCGTCGAATTTTTGCTGGACGAAAACGGTGACTTTTACTTTTTAGAGATGAACACCCGGCTTCAGGTGGAGCATCCCGTGACGGAGCTGATCACCGGGCTGGATTTGGTGGCCTGGCAAATTGCCGTGGCCGCAGGTGAACCGCTGCCGCTGGCGCAGGCTGACGTTACGCTTTCGGGCCACGCCATTGAGGCGCGGCTGTATGCCGAAAATCCGGCCAATGACTTTTTGCCGGTGACCGGCCCGGTGCTGTTGTGGCAGGCTCCGGCAGGTGAGGGTGTGCGGGTGGACGATGGCATCCAGTCCGGCGACGAGGTTTCGGTGCATTACGATCCGATGTTGGCCAAAATTATTGCGCATGGGCCGGATCGCCAGACGGCCGTTCAGCGATTAGAACGTGCTTTGGCAACGGCCGTTTTGCTTGGCTTCACCCACAATTTGCCCTACTTGCAGGCCATCGTGCAGCAGCCCGATTTTGTAGCGGGCAATTACAGCACCCTCTTCTTGGCCGAGAAATTGGCTGATTGGCAGCCGCCAGCTACGGCTGTGACGTTGGGGCTGATTGGCGCGGCGCTGGCCCAATTTCACGGCTGGCCGCAGCATCCCCAGAACAGCGGTTACTGGCGTAACAATCCCAACGGCCCGCTTCGCAGCCAGTTTTTGGTGCATGATGAGATAAAGACTGTGCTTCTTGATCCTGTGCGTTTCCAACGCGATCAATTTGACATAACAATTGATGGGGAGCCGTTTGTGGTGGCATGTGCGCCGCAGGTTGGGCCAGCATGGGCGTTGGTCGTGAACGGCCGTTCCCACCACCTACTCATCGTGCCGCACAAAGACGCTTTTTGGGTGCAGACGGAGCAAGGTGCGCTGTGTGTGACTGCGTTGCCGCGTTTGCCTCGGAAAACGGCCGTTTCCGCCACGGCTGGCTCGCTGCGGGCGCCGATGCCTGGTTCCGTGTTGGCGGTGCTGGTGCAGGCCGGGCAAACCGTCGCCGAAGGGGAGCCCTTGCTCAAGCTGGAAGCGATGAAAATGGAGCACACCATTCGCGCTCCGGCAGCGGGGCAGGTGGCTGAAATTTTTTATGCGCCGGGCGATGCGGTGCCTGCGGATGCGCAGCTGCTGCGCCTGGATTTTAGCAATTGACAATTTAGGTAAAAGCGGGAAAAATCTTGAAAGTTAGCTGAACCATTTCTTCCGCTTTTGCTCAGAGTTTTGGCAGATTTGGTCCCTTTCTGTTTTGGAGATTTTTGCCAATTACCCAGCGTGGCATGGCAAAATCTAGCTGACAACAAGTCTGGTGATTGTATGCAAGCAATTGTCATTTCAGAAAACGGAGAGGAGCGGGAGTTTTTAAGTTATGTGTTGCGCCATGCTGGTCTGGCGGTTGCCCGCACGGCCACGGTGAAAATGGTGCTTACCTCTCTTCTTAAGCAGCCAGTCGATCTCATTTTGTTGTCAGCCAAGGGGCATACGGCCGTTAGCGAAGACGTGGCCACCATTCGCACCATGTCGCAGGCGCCGTTGCTGCTGCTGCACGATCCGATGACAGAAGATGAGACGTGTGAACTGCTGGATGCGGGCGTGGACTTGATTTTGGAACGGCCGTACTCCCCTCGTGTATTGACCCGCTATGTCACTATGTTTTTGCGCCGCGCTGGTTCGGTGCCGCTTTCCATTCTTACCACCATTCATGCAGAAAATATCAGCCTGGACCCCGGTGCCCGTACCGTGACGTTAGCCGGGCAGCCACCACAGCAGCTCACCCCCCTAGAGTTCCGCCTGCTGTACGTCCTCATGACCAACGCCGACCAGGTGATTCCGATTGACGTGATCATTGACCGGGTGTGGGGCTACAACGGCGACGGCAATCGGGAACTGGTGCGCGGTTTGGTGCGTCGTCTGCGGCGCAAAATCGAGCCTGATCCCCAACAAACAACCTTTATCCACAATCACCCAGGCGTTGGTTATCGCTTCTCCGTTTAAGTTTAAATGAGCACTATCGGAACGCCCTAAAACCGTCTGTTTGGGTGAATTTGGCACGAACGTTTACTTTTTTGCACGGAAATGACACACTTTTTCCTCCCCTTTTTACACACCATCGGCCTATATTGGACTTTAGTTTTAGTTTTGGGTTTTTTAAAAAAGGGCCCTATAGGAAAGAGGTAGCTAAACACATGAACATGGCTCAATCCAAGAATATTGGATTATGTCCCGACTGTGGAGAAGAAGTTCGTTTTAAGAAATTACCTTACGTTGGCCAGATTATGACTTGTCGTCGTTGCTCGGCTCAACTTGAGGTAATGCGCAAAGCGCCGGTTGTTCTCCGGTTGGCAGAAGATGCGTGGGAGGAAGAAGAGGAAGATATTGACTCGTACGAGTCTCCACGCTCAAATCAGCGCAATAAACGCGATTGGTAGATGGTAACGGCCGTATATCAATCATCAACACAGTCACCGTTCAACAGGGATGCTGCCCCTGTCCGGTGGGTAACAATATTCTCTTTAGGAGGTAATAACGCATGAGTGTTAATCCGCAACCAAAAACCGAGGTAGGCATTTGTCCTGGCTGTGGCGCGCGTATTCGTTTTCAAACCAAAGTGCAGGTAGGCGAGTTCGTCATCTGTGATGAGTGTGGTGATGAACTGGAAGTCATCAGCCTGTCGCCCGTTAAGCTGGATTGGGCTTTTGAAGATCCTTTTGATGAGGACTTCGACGGCGATTACGATGATGATTTCGATGATGATGATTTTGACGACGATGACGATGATGATGACGATTGGGAAGATTAAGCCTCACAAGCAGTAGGCTTTTGCTTCGCTGATTCGTTTCTGTCAGCATCGTCAACCGATTTACAATTAAGCAAGCACCATCTTTCTTTAGGGAAGGATGGTGCTTTTTTTTCTTGATAGAAAATGGGGCCAACCAGGCTGGTTGGTCAGAGTGTAACCATGATGATTAAGCAACTATTTTATAAAAGAGGCATTTTGTCGCGGGAGAAACGGCCGTTTTCCTGGGCCAGATTTTGGTATCACTCCCGCATAAACTTGCTAATGATAGCGGGCGCTATTCTGGCGGCATTTGGCTATGCCTTGTTCCAGGTGCCGTTTAATATCGTCGCCGGTGGAATTTCGGGCATTAGCATTATTGTGAACCATTATGTAGGTTGGCCAGTGGGTTTGATGTACTGGCTGCTCAATTTGCCGCTGTTGGTGCTGGGTTTCTTTTACTTGGGGCGTTGGCCCTTTGTGCTGCGTACCCTGGTGGCGGCCACCGTTTTTTCCATTGCTACCGACTTTTTTGTGCTTACGATGCCGCAGTGGCTTGGCCAATTTCCCTTAACCGAAGATTTGCTGCTGAATACTATTTACGGCGGCATTGTCGGAGGCATCGGCGGCGGCCTGATTTACCTTTCTGGCGGCACGATGGGGGGTACGGGCATTATCGGCCGTATTATTCAGCAAAAGACCGGCAAGCCCCTCAGCCAGGTATATTTCTACACCGATGGCCTGACGATCCTGGCTGCTGGTGTGGTGTTTGGCTGGAACATGGCTTTATATGGCTTCCTCATGCTCTTTTTGAACGGGCTGGCTTCGGATTACACGCTGGAAGGCCCTAGTAGTGCCCGCACCGCCACCATCATCACCAACAAGCCGCAGGAGATTGTGGATGAATTAATGGTGCATCTGCATCGTGGCGTAAGTTATTGGGAAGTAACGGGCGGCTTCACCGGGCAAAAGCGGTACCTGGTGCTGTGTACAGTCACCCGGCCCCAGGTGGGGCAGGTCAAGCAGCTGGTGGCCCAAACCGATCCTGAAGCCTTTGTTACCATCGGCGTGAGCCACGAGGCGATGGGAGCTGGCTTTACCCCCATGCCAGCGAACATGTCGTCATAATTGTTTGTTCCCCGATTTCCCCGGAAACTTTCATGCTTTTGTTGATTAATTGAGAAGTTTTCGGGGAAATTCAACTAATCTCGGCCAGCAACGCCTGCGTTTTTGCTACTTCTTCTTCAATACCCATCTCAGTAAACAGGCTAATAGCTTGATGATAGGCGTGTTGCGCCGCCTCTGTTTGCTGATTGGCCGCGTGCGTTTCCCCTAAGGCGCGCCAGGTATACGCTTCCAGATAGGTATCCTGATTTTGCTGGGCCACTTTTTGCGATTGCCCCAGCCAAACGGCCGCATCTGCCAATTTGCCCCGCGCCCGCATAATCAAACCCATTGTGTATAGCGCATATGGGTAGCTGTGGGCTTCTTCCAGAGCCAGCACTTGCCGCGCCCGCTGTTCTGCCAGATCGTAATTTTGCAGCTCGTACTGCGCCTCGGCAATGTTGGCCGCCGTCATTGAGGCCCAGTAATCCAGCTTGGCCCGCTCAAAAAAGCGCAATGCTGGCTCGCCGATGGCTACCACCTTGTCAAACGCCTTCATGTTCAGATAGATGGCCGTCAAGAAGTTGTTGAGCTTCTCCTGGCTGAAGCGATCGCCCAGCTGCCGGTAGGTGTGGCTGGCAGCCTGTGCATACTCTAAAGCAGCTTCATGTTTGCCCTGCCGAGCGTGGACCAGCGCCAAATCGTACTGGATGCGGGCCAGGCTGGCGGGATCGTTGAGCTGTTCGGCCGTGGCTTTGCCTGCCAGATAGTGGGTTACGGCCGTTTCAAAATCACCTTTCTCGTCCAGCACGCCCGCCAGCAGGCGCTGGGCGTGAAACTGAGCCTGTAGCCCCGCCTGCCACGCCTCGTTCAGGGTGCGCTCCCGTAAAAACACCTTACCTCGCAGATGGCTCAGGTGCGCCTGCTCGCGCAGCAGGCGAGAAACCAGCAGGAAAGATTGCTCATACGTGCTCAATGCTTCATCGAGCGCGCCGGTTTCAAATTGCAGCTTCCCTTTGAGGCGACTGGCTTCAATCTGGCGCTCGGCGCTGGTTTGCCAGGCGGGGCCGTCCAGTTCGCGCAGTCCTGCGGCTGGCTGGCCGAGCAAGTCATACAACTCGGCGCGAATCAATGCCAGCTTCTCGCCTGCTTCCGCGGCAAGGCGGCGCTGCGAGAGTTGGGCAAACAGTTGCAGCGCCTGAGGACCTTGCCCCCGGCGTATCTCACGCTGCCGCTCGCTGAACCAGAGGGTTACGGCCGTTTCCTCTTCCCCCGCCGCAATGAGATGATGGGCCGCTGCCGTAAACTCGGCTCGTTCCGCTCGCCAAACGGCCGCTTGTAAATGGCAGTTGTCGGCTAGTTCAGCGGGCAGGCGTTGGCGGTCGCCGTAAATCAGGTCGCGGTAAAGCGGTAGTAGCGCCACGCCGCCTGCCGCATCCAAAAAAGCGATGTGCTGGTCGGCTAGCTGGTTCAGCGCGGCTTGTTCATTGCTTGACCAACCATCCGTGGGGGCCGGATTGGCAAAGACGGCGAGCTGTTGGGCTACCTGGCGCTGCCCGGTGGGCAGTTTTTGCCACAGGCGCTCAAAAATGACGTGCAGAATGGGCTGCGCCGGCAGCTCGTCCATTAGCTCGGTGACGGTGGCCCCGTTCATGAGTGAGCGGCACAGTTGGAGCAGCCGTGGATTGCCGCCCGTGTATTTCTGTAGCGCCTGTAGTTCTGGCTTTTGGGGCTGCTTCCCGGCGTTTAGCAGGAGCGTTTCCGTTTCGTTTAGATGCAGGCTGGTTAGCTGGTAGGCGTGGTCGGCGGGCAGCACGCGCTGCTGACCGACAAAAAGCAGTGGGCAGTGCTGGTGCAGGCCGCCCAACAGCTCAATCCACTCTTTTTGCAGAATGGTCATCTCTTCGGGCAGGCGTTGCAGGCTGTCCAGCTCGTCGAAGCAGAGCAGAGGGGTGTGCGGCAGGTCGTGCAGATCGGCCTGGAGGTGCCCCAATGCCAGGCTGCGGTTGCTAATCTGGCCGCCGTCCGCGATGAGCTGCCGCCACAGGTTGGAGGCGCCGTGCTGGTGGCAAAAGGTGCCCAGAGCAAAGAGGAGGCTGTCGATTTGATCATTGATGGTGGGGCGGAGGGTGTACCAGAAGACGGCCGTATTCCCCCAACTATGCGCCACTGACGCCGCCAACGAGGTTTTTCCCACGCCGCTGGGTCCGCTGAGGGCAACGGCCTGGCCTGTGGCGAGGTTCTCCATGATTTGCTGTTTGAGATCGCTGCGGCCGATGAGTTTGTGGCGAAGTTGAAACGGCCGTTCCAAACGCAGCATCGGTCGGGTGAGGGTGAGGAGCGCATCGCCCAGCATTTGGCGCGCCGTTTTTAGGTGATTGAAATAGGGGCCGCGGCCCACGCCCAGGTAGTCGCGAATGTCTGCCTCCTGGCTGGCTTTGGGCGGCAGCAGCGGGCGAAAATAGCGCCGAAAATAGCGCAGTTCCAGCAGCAAAAAGGCGTAGCGCTGCCCTTTGTTACCCACGTCGCGCCGTTCGGCGGCAACTGCTTCTTCCAACTCGTCGCGGCTGGTGGGCAGGGAATCACCCCAAATGTGGTCGGCAGCTTGCCGCAGCGCCTGGCGCAGCGCCTCGCCCCGCCCCGCCGCAGAGAGATCCGTGGGGTCAATCCAGTCGCCTAAAAAGTAGGGCGCAGCCAGCGGGGATTGGCTGCCCAGCCAGTCGGGGTCGTCAAAGCTGTTTAGCGCCAGCCGAATTTGTTCGTAATATTGCTCAACGGTTGGGGTGGTGCTCATCGGTTACCATTACACAGCCTGGTTTCAGGACAAAATCGGACGAAATCAGGACATCCATCTAAGAATAGAGTTTATCATACCCCCTGACGCTGGTCTATGGAACGGCCGTCACGAACACCTATCCATTCATTCAGTGGCAGAGGGAACTACTCACTGCACCTATCTATCAACAAAGGAAGGAACGATGTCACGTTTTCGCGCTGTCCTCTTTTTAATTCTTTTTACGCTGGCCCTGCCTGTGGTGTTTATGGAGTTTACGCGCTGGCAAACGGCCGTTGCGGCACCGCCTAATAAATCCTGGGAGGCCCCCAACATCGGTCTGGTTATGGATACCACCGAAAGTATGTCGGGTGAATTAGCCATTTTTGCCGACGCCTGGCAGGATGCTGGTGCCAGACCCGAGAGTGATTTAATGGTCCCCGGCATTAGTTCACCGGATGCTGTAAATTGCCATCCTTATTGCGGGCCTTTAACGGCATCGCTTAAACTGACTGGATTTCGAGATGAGGCCATGTTTTTGGGCAGCACGACGGATTATGATGAATTTACGGGTTATCTGGGTAGTCTGGAAGCCAGCGGCGGCGCAGGCTGTTTGGATAATGCGCTGGGTGGACTGCTGGCCATGAGCCAAAATTTACCCGCTGAAAAAACACCGACCAGCGATGTGCTGTTGGTAACGGATGCCACGCCCTCTGGCACCAAAGCGAACTTCGTGTATGTGTTCGACCGAATGATACAACGGGGGATCAATGTCAATACTTTGCTAAGCGGCTGGTGCCCTGGGGCCGCTATGCCTGAAAAAGCGCTGGAATTTCTGACTTTGGCAACTGGTGGACGGTATTATCGCGTCGAGGAACCTGGTGATTATTACACCATCACTTTGATGGCGCGCGAGCGGCTGTTTTCCACTGATTTGGTGGTTTCTGAGATGGGCAGCGTGACAGATTCCCTGCCGGACATGATTCCGATTGAGGTGGATTCTTCCATGTTTGGCTTAGGTGCAGAAACGACGTTGGGTTGGACAGGTTGCCTGACCTGTCCGCGACCTGTGAATACGACGGGCGTTTTGGAAATTACGGCCGTTGGTGGCATGCAGTTCCAACTTGTCGATCCCGACAACAATGTGATTAATGCCAGCGACCCGAACTTCTCACAAATCGGCACCTCTACGCGGGAATTGTTAAGCTGGCGAGAGCCTTTAACCGCCACGCTGCAACCTGGAACCTGGCACCTGCGGGTTACTGGTAATGGCAGTTACGCGGTTTCTGTGGCGGCGCAGTCAAGCTTCCACATGGCGTATGTGGGGCCAACCAGCGTGCCTGTGAACCAGCCGACGTTGGTGCGGGTGCTGCTGGGTAGCCAACATGAGAAAGAGACAATCCCGCCGCAAACGGCCAGCTTCAGATTGGTGGCGATGGATGGCTCTAGCCCGGATCAAAGCATTATGCTGTTTGATGATGGCCTGCACGATGATGTGGCGGCGGGCGATGGCATTTACGGCGGCATGATAACGCCAACCGCCTCGGGCTGGTGGCGCATCATGGCTACGGGTGATGTGGGTGATGGCAGCAGTTACCAGCGCCTGGCCGAGATTCCGTTGCGAGTGCAAGCCGTCAGCGTGAAGGGGCCAGATGCCGCCTCGGCCAAGCCTAACGAAACGCAGCAGGTAAGCTTTGAGCTGACCAATGATGCCTCTGCCAGCACAACAACGTTTGAACTGGGCCTGTTCTCTGAGCAAGGGTGGGCGGTGACCGGCGCTGTGCCCGCTGAGGTAACGCTTGATCCTGGTGAAACCGTGACGATCCATGCGGAAGTAGTTGTTCCGGTTGATGCCACTAATGGCATGCTGGAGGAAGTTACTTTTGTGGCTGTGGCAACCAATGACGAGAATACGGCCGTATCTGCTTTGGCAGAAATTACGGTTGAGGCCAACGCGGTTTATTTGCCCATGATTGTGAAGTAAAACGGGATACGGCCGTAAGCCGCTCATTCAGGTAGAATTGGCATTCTGTGATTGGAGATTGCGCCATTGACGCAATCTCCAATCTTAATATGTACACAGGAGACAGAACATGCAAACTCATCCATCCTACTCACTTACTGTCCCCCGGCGACTGACACAGCGCGTTTGGGCCTTTACCATGTTGGCTATGATGCTGGCCTTCTACCTGATGTCTGCTGGTTCTGCCCATGCGTCGGGCGGGTTTTATTATGGCAAATGGCTCGTCGATTTGAGCTTCCCCAACAACAAACCCCTGGCCCAGCTAACAACACAAATCTGGTATAAGCCCGCCAACAGTGCCGCTGTGCTGGTGACTTCCCAGGTTGATGAACTTGAATGCGCCACCGTTGGTAATCTGCAAATTGACAATGAAATGGCCAACTTTACCGGCCAGGAATACATCGCTTGCGAACAGCCCGACATGGTGCAAAAGTTTGAAGAAGTGAGCCAGGGAGCGTTAAGTTTAAGCGCTTACGATGTGGTGAGCCGTTCCCCGTATGTGGCGGGCCAGCTTGCCATAGCGCCCGGTGCGCCAACCAATGTCACGCTGCCCGCATTTTATCATCCTAGCATACAGTACGGTTTGGCTCAGGTAGGCGGTGGCAATGCTGAGCAAACCTTGCGTGTTGATGGGGCTGATTCCACCAGCATAGCTTTTACCCAAACTGCACCCTATGCGCTGCGAGCCGAGTTCAAATCGCAGCCTTCGGGGAATTACCGGGCCGAATTTACGGCCAATGGCAGCACCACACTGGGTACGCCAGCTGGCATTGGCAGCGGTTTGCAGGTTAACCTGGAAGAAACGACCATTTATTTTGGCTATTCGCCAGACAGCAACAGTTATTTTCAGGGCACCATGAAAACGCTTACGGCCGATCCGGGAGCCTTTGGCCGCGATTAGTCCAACTTTTGACAGATTGGGCCATCTCATTAAAAGGTGGCCCAATCTGAGAATTTTTTCATATGTGCCTTTTGTCCTATTAACGGCCGTATCTCCCCTTTGTATAGTCCTAACGCTTCTTCACCCCTTCTTCGCAAATTATCCCTGTAGGCCGCTGCAATAACGCGGCTCGTTTCCCGTAAACACCTTTCGTCACAAACGCCGTTTGTGCGATGCCTGCTGCAAAGTTCCGCTGTCCAGGCAATAGCAGGAGCAGAATGAAGCATGCAAAAACAACTCTACAAACCCATGTGGGAGTACATCCCCATCACAGAATTTCGACGGCCATCGGCCCCGATGCATGAAACCGTGCGCCAGGGCTGCCAATCGTGGCTTTCTCGCTTGCAGCCACGGTTGTTTAGTCGCCATCACTTTTTCTCCATGCCCCCTTACCTGCTGAACCGGGTGGCCCCCTTGCCCGATTCCAACCAGGTGATCACGGCCTTGACGGCAGCGTTGCAGGGTTGGGAGCTGGCAAAAGATGATGAGCAGTTGATTCAGGTGCTGGTGGGGCCGCCGGGCAGCGGCGTGGAACAGGCTACCATTGCCCTGGCCAAGCAAAATGGCTGGCAAATTATGGGCGCGCCGTCAGAACGACAAATTTTGGCTGGTGGCGATGCCTGGGTGGACCAGGTGACGCGCCCCTCTCTGTCTCCCCTGGTGATTCCCCGGCTGGGCAAATGCTTTTTGCGCCATCAGGAGGGGCTGGAACTGCTGAGCCGCTTGCTGGATTGGCTGCAAACAACCCGGCGGCGCTGCCTCATTGCCTGCGACAGCTGGGCCTGGGCTTACCTGAAGAAGACGCTGCAAATTGATGTGATGGTGCCGACGCCGCTGGTGCTGGCACCGTTTGACGGAGCGAAGGTGCAATTTTGGCTGCCTTTTTTAGCGAACCAGATTCATAACGGCCGTTTCACCTTCCGCCAAATTGAGGATGGCAAGCTCATCTTTCCGCTGGCTGAAACCTACAATGAGGCTGTGGCCCACTATCGCGGGCCGGGGCAGGTGGAGCGTTATGGCGATTGGGTGTCGGTGTCCCACTTTTTTCGGCAATTGGCGGCATACGGCCGTGGCCTGCCCGGCGTGATCTGGCGGTTGTGGCGGCAAAGCCTGGAAGTCGCAGCGGATGGGCGTCTGAATGAGCTCAAGCCAGAGGCCGTGTTGGGTGAAGATAAACGATACACCGTCTGGGTGCAGCCGTGGTCTCGTTTGCAGTTACCCACCATGCCCGGCGGCCTGGGCACCAACGAATCTCTGGTGCTGCATACCATCTTGCTGCACGGTGGGGCTTCAGCCAAGCTTATTGCCGACTTAACACCGCTTTCGCATAACGAGGTGCGGCGCATTTTGCAAATGTTTTGGCGAGCCAATCTGCTGGAAAAAGAAGAAGAAACCTGGCAGGTGCCGCTGCTGGCGTACCCGACTGTACGCAGTTTTTTGGCTAACGAAGGCTATCTGGTAGATGAATTTTAGTGATGAGTGGAGGTTACCAAGATGATTGAAACGAATGAAATTATGACGCATCTTACCCAGAGCACGGTACTTCATATCATTGTGATTTTGCTGCTGTTTTGGGCGGGCTTGCGCGGTTTGCAATGGTTTTTGCCCTGGCTGACGGTGCAAATTCCTAGTCGGTTTCGGCTGTATGTGCTGCCTTTAATGCCAATTTTGCAGCTTGTGTTGGTTATTTTGGCCATGATGCGCATTGTGCCTTTGCTGATTGACCCTACACCAGAGAATGTGCTGGCGATTTCCGGGGCGGTGGCAATTACTGTGGGGTTTGCGTTTCAAGATTACGTGAGCAGCCTGATTGCTGGCGTTGTGGCGATTTATGAAAGGCCGTATCGCATTGGTGACTGGGTGCGCATTGGCGACGCGTATGGAGAGGTCATTGCTCTGGGTTTTCGAGCTATCCAGCTGGTGACCCCGGATGATACGGTGGTGCGTATTCCGCACAAGCTGATGTGGGACAGCATCATTTACAACGACAACAGTGGTCAGCGGGAACATCAATGTGTGGCTGACTTTTACCTGCAATCGGAGCATGATGCCGAAATTGTGCGGCAAAAGCTGCGGCAGGTGGCGCTCACCAGCCCGTACTTGCAGCTGGATCGACCGATTTCGGTGATTGTGATTGAGAAGCCGTGGGGCACCCATTATCGCCTCAAGGCGTACCCCATCGACGGGCGGGACCAGTTCAAATTTACGTCAGATATGACGGTGCGGGGGAAAGCCGCGTTGGCGCGTTTGGGTGTTAAACCTGCCAGCGTGCCGGTTGCGGTCGCTGTTTAAAAGCCCATTTTTAGAAGTTCAGGACAAAACGGCCGTTTCCCAGGACAGCCCAAAGCCAGATTCCATTTATAGTGTGAGCCATTGTTCGAAATATTGTATTCATGGAGGTTGTATTGTGAAAAAGACAAAATGGTTGGCTTTACTGGCGGTTTTGCTGTTGGCGGCTTGCGGCAATGTTTCCACCGATGGATTAACATCGTTTATGGGGCAGAGTGAAGTAAGCAGTACGCAAAGTGTCTACATTCAGGAGATTCCATCTGGACTGGTGCAGGCGACGGCCAAAAGCTGCCAGGGTGAATTGAATCTGCAAACAAACATTGTGCGGCTGTCTTACGAGTTGGCAGGAAATACGGCCGTATTTGAGCCAAACGATGAGCCACTCTTCCTTTTTGGTGGTGGCACGCCGCTGCTGGCTCACGTTGGGGCCAATGTCAACGGGACGCTTCGTTTTCGCTGTGTGGGTGAGGGGACGCTAACGGCCGTTCCTTTGCAAGTAGATGGGGCCACTGTCGGTTGGGTAGCGGGCTTGGTTCCCTTGCAGCTGCGCCTGGAACTACCATCTGGTGACACAAGAACAGTGGACAACATCACGCTCGATGGTTTTCTTGCACCGTCCCTGGCCGATCTTGCTAAAAGTGTGGACGCTTTTTACGGTCAGCAGTTCATTGGCGAGACGGAAAAGAATATTCTCTTTGAGTCCCATTACACTGCTCAGAAAGTGCTGTTTAGAAATTATCCAGATGCGGCATTTTTGCGGCAGGCAGCTTTAAACGGCGGCCTCCCTGAGATGAACGCCGCGCGCCTGGGGCAGCTGTATGCGGGTGACGTGGCCAACAAGCAATCTGTGCTGCTTGATTTGATCGCCGCGTCGGATGAAGCGTATGTTGAAGCGGTGGTAGGTTCCACCGTCTCCGCCTTGTACACGATGGGACTGAACCCGGAAGAGATTGCTGAACTTTTTGCGACGGAGACAAACGGCCGTATCACCGTGAAATTTGGCGAGATGGGGCCTGGCTCCTGGCTGGTCAACGTCACCAGTCAAGACGATGGCAATGTGACCGTACAAGCTTCCAAGGAAAGCACTTCAGAAGGTGGCGGTGCAGGTGGCGACACCGGCGGTGCCACAGGTGGCGAGGCTGGTGGGGAAACCGGGGGTGAGACCGGTGGCGAAACTGGCGGAGAAACCGGTGGTGAGACAGGAGGCGAGACTGGCGGTGAAACTGGCGGCGAGACGGGCGGTGAAACTGGCGGCGGCACCGACGGTGGTGGCAAATGGCCGGGCGGGCGCACCACTGGCGAATTTTTCTCCGATCTGTTCTGGAATGTGCTGGGTGGTGCGGCTAGCGGCGGCGCTGTGGGGACCTTCTTGCCCGGTGTGGGCACGCTGAGTGGCGCACTGGGCGGTGCATTGGGTGGCATTGCCAAAACAATTGGTGGCGGTGTGTGGGATCCCGGACCAAATGATCCTGATAACCCCTGTAGCAGCCCGTTCGTGCTTTGCTAGAAACTTGAGAAATATCGAACTAACATAGATTGGACCAATTTATGGGAATAAAGCTTAAGAATTATTCCCGACTGAAATTGGTCCAATCTCTTGGTCATCTGCTTATAAAAAAGGCCCTGCTCTCAAATAGCGGGGCCTTTTTGTTAAATAAAGCGCGCGCGGTGCGGGCGGCGCGACGGCCGTAATGGCACCTGCTGCAAAAAAGGAAAAGCGGGCTGCCAGGAGGGAGCGGTTGGTGTGGTGATGACTTTGCGGGCGGGCTGGCACTCGTCGGCGCGAATGAGCCATTCGCGGCGTACGGCGAGGCGAGCTTCCTGGTAGCTTGTGCCGGCGCGACGGGCTTCAAAAGTAGCCAGTCGGTCTAACAGGGCAGCGGGAACGGCCGTTACGTCCAAATAGTACACCGGCACATCCCCCCAGCGCTGCGTGCAGGCCAGATGGGGTAGGGCATATTTGACGGGAAGTTCAGTACGGCCGTATACCTTTTCCCACCGCTTGGCTCTATTTTCATTAATTGGGGTAATCACATATTGTGTCATTGGATTATCCTTGCTAATTTAGAACAATTGTTCTGATTTTAGCATAGAACAACCCGCTTGTCTACCCCATACAGGCAAAGAAAAAGCTCACCAAATCGGTGAGCTTTTTCTAAGTTTGTATGCCCTTGCCAGAATTCGAATCTGGAACCTTTGCCTTCGGAGGGCAACACTCTATCCAATTGAGCTACAAGGGCGTAACCGTGCCGGATTTTGCCATACGCCTTTGTAAAAGTCAAATTCGGTAAGCGGTATTCGGTAATCGGTAAACGGTAAACTGTCTCGCTTTACGCCCAGCTTTCTGATTCCCGATTACCGTTCACGGATGACTGATTATTGCATCAAGCCTGCTTCCAGCAAACGCGTGTGAATATCGCTGAACTGATCGGCCTGTTCTTGTGAGATGGTGCCCAGATCAACCAGTTGGGCCAGCAAAACATCTTGCATCTGGCCCATGTTGCCTTGCATTTGCATGCCGCGCGTCATGTTTGTGTCCAGCTCGGCATGAACTTCGGCAAACAAGTCGGCTTCAGCTTGGGTTAGCACACCTTGTTCAACGGCCTGGATGAGCATATCAGCCTGGCGAGTGGCTTCGGCATTGGGATCGTAGGTGGCGCCGCCCATCATGCCGCCCATATTCGGGGCTGTGCCATCGCCCAAAGCGCGCATGTAGTTGATGAGGTCCCAGCGATCTTGCTCGCTGAGGGCTGCGCCCCAGGCTGGCATAGCGGAGTTGAATGGATCGCCCTGACCCCCTTCAGAAATGCGCCAGAACAGGTAGTTATCGCCCATCATCTGGCTGGTGTGCGCAATGGCGACTGGTGCCGGGTCTAAATTGGCAGCAGCGGGGCCATCACCCATGCCGCCATCGCCGTGGCAGGTGGCGCAGTAGGTGGTAAACAGTTCACCACCGCGGGTAAGTGATTCTTCGCTGGCTTCCACATTGCTGCTGAGATCGGCATATTCATCGGGAATGGGGGCGTTGTGGCGAGCCATCATGCCGCCGCCCATACCCATACCACCACCCATGCCCATGCCGGACGATTCGCTGCTGGTTGAAGTTTCGTTGGGAACGGCCGTTTCCGCCTCGTTTGTTTCTGTGCCACAAGCTATCAAAAATAGCAGGGCGCTAAGAAGAATAAGTTTTTTCATTAAAAGCCTCCGTTTCAGGTAGAACACGCACGATGGCTACAAGTTCCCGCCTTGAATTAGATTCGTAGTATGGGGTATTTTGGCCCTATTTCAAAGGGAGATTGGTCACAAAAACGGCCGTTCATTGATCCCTCATTCTAAAGATGACAGTAGATGTCAACATATCTTTTTATACTGAAGTCATTCAACAACAACACTTATCTTGAGGAGCGAAACAAATGCAGAAAAAAGCGTATCTTTTGGTGTTTGAAGGTTTGGCAGATTGGGAACCGGCGCATATTTTGTGTGAGCTGCGCAAATCGGGTCAGTACGAAGTGCAAACGGCAGGCTTTTCGCTGGAGCCAGTGACGACAATGGGTGGCGTCACGATTTTGCCAGATGTGACGATTGCCGAGATTGATGCGGAGGATACGGCCGTATTCATTCTGCCAGGTGGGCGCATGTGGGAGCAGCAAGGCAACGAATCGTTGCAGGTGCTGCTGCGTGAACTGCACGCGGAAGAAGTGCCGCTGGCAGCTATTTGTGGCGCGACGCTGGAAATTGCGCGGGCAGGTCTGACGCAAGAAGTGCGTCACACGAGCAACATCTTGCAATATTTACAAGGGCTGGTGCCAGGCTATCGCGATCAGGATTATTATGTCAACGATTTTGCAGTGGCTGATCAAAACATCGTGACGGCAAATGGGCTGGGCAGCGTGGAATTTGCACGGGAAATTTTGAAGCTGCTCGGTGTTTACAGTGAGGCTGATGCCGACGCATGGTACGGCATGTTTAAACACGGCATTTACGCGCCGCAGGTTGCATAAGAGGTAAGAGGTGGCAAGTGGCAGGTTGCAAGTGACTCACTACCTGCTACTTGCCACTTTTCACTTTTTACTTCTACTTCTCACTCAATTTCCACCAACAGCGTACCCCGCGTAACCGTCTCCCCCGCTTTGACATGAATGGCTTCCACACGGCCGTTCATCGGGGCGCGCACCTCGTTTTCCATCTTCATGGCTTCCAGAATGACAATCGGTTGACCCGCCGTCACTTGATCCCCCACACGAACCAAATAGCGTGAAATCAGGCCGGGGATGGGGGCTTTGAGACGGCCGTCGCCGCTGTGGTGGCGCGGTGACATCGCTTCCAGATCGCGAACATCCACCGGATGCAGCCCTTTTTTGCCAGCAACCCAGCGTAAATCAGGATCAAACATTACTTCATACGGCCGTTCGTTCACCAGCATCCAAGTATGATCATTGAGCGGCGCCGCCGGGTTAGGAATTTGCACCGTCACCGTTTCGCCATTCACCTGGACTGTGAGGTGGTCTGTTTGTGGCAAGGGCTGGTCAAAGCTGATTTCGTACGATTTTTCATTGAGCGTGACTAAAATTTTGCTCATACGGTTACCTTCTAAAAGCGGAACACAGAGATTTGCGAGAAATGGGCTCCATCGGCGTACTCTTTGATCTCTTACTGCGGCAGTCGCCGACTGTCCTGATGCCAGCCACTTTGTAAGCGGGCTGGCGTGGTGGGGTTGAACATATGGTGACGGCGCGCGAAATGAACGGCCGTAATCACCGCCAAATCCCGCAGCTGCACCTCTGAATCCGCCCCATTTCCCAACGGTTTGGTAAAGAAGTCCGTGTTGTAATGCGCCCGGGCAAAGGCCGAGGTGTGCATCACCCGCTGCATCACCGGCAGATTGGTCGGTGTGCCTACCAGCAAAAAATCCGCCAGGGCGTTTTTCATGCGCGAGAGGCAGATTTCCCGATTGCGGCCCCAGGTGGTGACCTTGGCCACGAGCGGATCGTAGTTGGGCGGCACGCGGCAGCCGGTGTAAACATAGCGATCCACGCGCACTTGCGGCCCGCTGGGGATGCGCACATCTTTCAAACGGCCGGGGCTGGGCAAGAAGTTTTGCCACGGGTCTTGTGCGTTCAGGCGGCACATCATCGCCCAGCCGTGAAATGGCACTTCTTCTTGCGTCCAGGGCAGCGGTTCGCCCGCCGCAATCAAAATCTGCTGCCGCACCAGATCAATGCCCGTCACCATTTCGGTGAGAGAGTGCTCCACCTGGATGCGCGCCTTGATTTCGCTAAAGAAAAAATTGCCGTTGCGGTCCAGCAAAAATTCCACGGTGCCCACGTTTTGGTAATTGAACATGCGCCCGATGGCCAGCGCGGTAGCTAAAATCTCCTCCCGCTGGCTCTCGTTCAGGATGGGCGAAGGCGCTTCCTCGATGATCTTCTGGTTGCCCACAATGATCGAGCCATCCCGATCGCCCAGATGAATGAGGTGGCCGTGCTGGTCGCCGAGCAGCTGCACACCAATCTGGTGGGCAGGCAGCATGGCGTGTTCCAGATAGATTTGGTTGCTGCCGAATACCGCTTTGGCTTCGGCGCTGGCCCGCTGTACGGCCGTTTCCAACTGTTCTGGCTGGCGTACCAATCGCTCGCCCCGACCGCGTCCCCCTTTGCACGATTTAACGACAACGGGATAGCCCAACTGAAGCGCGTTGGCCTGAATGGTAGCCAAATCATGCACGTCCAGGCATTCCGGCGAATGGGTAACGGTCGGGAAGCCCGCCGCCCGCACAGCATCCAGCACTTTTACTTTGGCCCGAACGGCCGTAATCACCTCAGCGGGTGGCCCAATGAACAGGATGCCCGCCTCCGTAAGCTGTCTGGCAAACGTGGCGCTCTCGGCCAGAAAGCCGTAGCCTGGATGCACGGCATCCACCTGGTAGGCGAGGGCAATCTGCACAATAGTAGTCACATCCAAAAACGTCTCTGGGGACGGCAGGCGCACACAGTAATCCGCCTGCCGCACGTGCAGCGAATCCATGTCGCTCTCGTCGTACAGCGCCACCGTCTCAATACCCAGTTCCCGGCAGGTGCGAATGATTCGCACCGCAATTTCGCCCCGGTTGGCGATTAGAATCTTTTTGAACATTTTTCCCTCACGGAGTGTGCAAGTATGCAAGTGGCAAGTGTGCAAATACCACTTGCTCACTTGCATACCTGCACACTTTCTTACTGCCTACATTGGCGAAATTCCATGCTTCTTCGGCGCGTGATGCTCCCGCTTGGACAGCGTCAGCTCCAGGGAGCGGATGAGAGCCGGGCGCGTGTCGCGGGGCTGGATCACCTCGTCGATCAGCCCGCGCGAGGCAGCCACGTAGGGATTGTTGAACTGCTTTTCGTACTGCTCGGTCAGCTCCTGACGCTTGGCTTCCTGGTTTTCGGCTTCCTGCACCTCTTTGCGGAAGAGGATGTTGACGGCCCCTTCCGCGCCCATGACGGCAATTTCGGCATTGGGCCAGGCGTAGAGCAGATCGCCGCGCAGGCCCTTGCTGCTCATCACGCAGTACGCGCCGCCGTAGCTTTTGCGCAGAATCACCATCAGCTTGGGCACGGTGGCTTCGCTGTAGGCATAAATCATGCGCGCCCCGTTGCGGATGATGCCGCCGTATTCCTGGTCTTTGCCGGGCAAAAAGCCGGGCACATCTTGCAGGGTGATGATGGGGATATTGTACGCATCGCAAATGCGGATGAAGTGGGTGGCTTTGATCGACGCTTTGATGTCCACGCAGCCCGCCAACACCATCGGCTGGTTGGCCACGATGCCCACCACGTAGCCGTTGAGCCGGGCAAAACCGACCACCATGTTTTCGGCCCACAGCTGGTGCACTTCAAAGAAACGGCCGTCATCAACCAAACTATGAATCACGCGGCGCACATCGTACGGCTTGTGTGGGTCGGTGGGCACCACGTGCTCCAACTCCGGCGTGCGCCGGTTCGGATCATCCACGGGGCGCACGTAAGGCGGGTCTTCCTTATTGTTACTCGGCAGATAGCTCAGCAGCTCACGCACGCGCAGCAGGCATTCCCGGTCGTCAGCGGTCAAAAAGTGGCAGACGCCGCTTTCCTGGCTGTGCATCAATCCGCCGCCCAGCTCTTCAAAGGTCACTTCTTCCTGCATCACCGCCTTCACCACCTGCGGCCCGGTGATGAACATGTAGCTCTTCTCGGTCATAAACACAAAGTCGGTGAGGGCAGGTGAGTAAACTGCCCCGCCCGCACACGGCCCCATGATGACCGAAATTTGCGGAATCACGCCGGACGCTTCGCAGTTGGCATCAAAAATTTTGGCGTAACCGCCCAGGCTGTCTACACCCTCCTGTATGCGTGCCCCGCCGGAGTCGTTGAGGGCGATGAAGGGGCAGCCGTACTGGATGGCCATGCGCATTGCTTTCACAATTTTGTTGGCGTGCATCTCGCCCAGCGAGCCGCCCATCACGCTGGCATCCTGCGAGGCAACCATGGCGTGACGGCCGTTCACTAACCCAAAGCCCGTAATCACCCCATCGCCATAGCGCGACTCCTTGCCACCGACGTAGCTGTCGTAGCGGGGTGTCACCAGCGAGTCAATTTCGTTAAACGTGCCGGGGTCAAACAGCAGCTCCACGCGCTCCCGCGCCGTCAGCCGCCCCTTGCTATGCTGCCGCGCGGCATCTTTTTCGGTTCCCTCGGCAATCTCGCGTCGTTCTTGCAGCTCGTCTTTGTAATGTTGCATTTCTTTGATCATTGCTTTTCCGTAATCTGTAATCTGTAATTGGTAATTAGTAACTGGTAATTTTTTGCTAATTACCAATTACTAATTACTTGTTTTACTGTTCCACCACCAGCGTCAACACAAAACCACCCATCACCCGCCACCAGCCAGAAAGATGCGGCGCGGGGTGGGGCAAACGGCCGTTGTCACACCGAATCTTAAACGGCACCCAGCTGTCAGACGGCCGTATCGTCGGATCAATCAAACAGGCCACCGCTCGCGTATCCACGGACAGTCCCAGATGCAATGCTTTCAGGACGGACTCTTTGGCGCTCCAAACGGCCGTTGCCAGCAAATCCCGCCGTGGGTCATTAACCTGCCGCACCAGCAGCGCTTCCGTCTCGGTGAAATAATCATCAATAAACGCCTCCCCGCGCGGCGCAACCTTTTCGATGTCGCAGCCGATGGGCCAGCTGGGTTTGGCCACGGCGGCCACCAGTGCTTGCCCGTCGGCATGGCTGAGCGAGATGCTGTATTTGCCATCCACCAGCGGCAGCTGCGAGGCAATCGTGGGTACGCCGTCGGCATTGTTGGCCACGGTGATGAGGTCCAGCGGCACCGTGGTGTGACTGGTTTCCCAGATCACCGTTTGTAGCAGCCGCTTGGCCGTCCAGCGCCCCAGCAGCCAGTCGCGCCGCCGCTTTTCTGTCGTCAGCGTCGCCAACCGGTCCGCCTCGCTGTCGCTGAGGAAGGTGGATTTGTGGGGGGAAACGCCTGCACTGAGCAAAGTCGAAGCGGCCGTTCCCGGCATCGTTTCGTGGGATTGTGTGAGCCAGTGAATCATCCTAATTCCTAATTGTGAATCGTGAATTGTGAATGGTTAAGTGGGTATTCCGTTCACAATTCACAATTCATTATTCACCATTCACAATTGAACAGTGCCCGGCAGCTGAACCGTCCGATACCCGTCCAGTTCCACAAACACGTTGCCGGATTTATCTACAACTTGTGCCTTAAATTCTGCGCCGTCGTTCATCGCCTCGACGATGGCGTACAGCCTGCCCTTTGCCTCCGCTTCTTGCTTGTAAGCGGTAACGCGGCCAATGGCCAGTGGGAGAGCCATCTGCTGCTTGGTGTGGATTTCCCACACGCCCGCCGTCTGGAAGCAAAACTCAATCAGTCGCGGCGCGATCAGTTCGGGTGCGTTGGCCGGATTGGCGTTGGCAGGCAGATTTCCCGCCAGCAGGCCGATGGCTTTATCGCCAGCCACCTTTACCCTCTCCAAAACCTGGTACGCCGGGCCGTGGAAGTAGATTTTGTAGATGTCTTCGGCCACGATGTCCATTTCTTCCGCTTTGGGGGCGGTGAATTTGAGCTTGCTCACCTTGGGCGATTTGGCCGCCAGCCGTACGGTGGCGGTGAAGTGCAGCTTCTCCTGTACGCCGGTTTTGAGTTCGCGGTGGGAGAGTAGTTGGGTGTGGACGAGAATTTCAGATTGGTGAGGAACGGCCGTTGCCACCAAAATCAGCGTCTGCGGTTCCATCCGGTAAAACTTGAATGGCGCATGAAAATCTTCATTCTCGATGGCCACGACCGCGTAACCAGGGGCCACCAACGAGGCCAGTTCGGCAAACGTCTCTGTGCCCATCACGCCGGGTAGCAGCGGTGTGCCGTCCATCGCGTGGTCGAACAAAAACGGCTGCTGGTTGGGGTCCATTTCTGTTTCTGCCTGAAGGCCACCGTACAATTTGTAAGCCGTCACGTCGCCGACCATCAGCCAATCGTTGGCGTTCACCCTGGCCAAATCCAGCCCGCCCGTCGGATGGCGCTCCTCGACAAGAATGCCCAGCTTGCCGCCGACCAAAATTTCGCCTTTGAAGCCACCCGCGACCAGTTCGCGACGCACGGTGGGCACGCCTACCTCTGGCGGTAGCATTTCGATGCCCGCCATCTCCATGATTTTGGGAATCGAGCCGCGCGTGGCCATGCCGATGCCGCCCCACGCCGTCCAGTCGATAGCGATGCCCTTGGTGCCGGGCCGGGTGGTGCGGAAGCTGCTGGTGAGCTTGCACAGCAGATCGTTGGCCGCGCTGTAGTCGGTTTGGCCATTGTTGCCAAAGCGCCCGGCCACCGAGCTGAACACCACCGTCGCCCCGATGGGCATTTCCCCGGCGGCGTTTAGCAAACTAAAGAAGCCATCGGCCTTGATGTCGTACACCAGGTCGAACTGGGCCGCGTCTTTCTTGTCCAGCCCTCGGCTGATTTCGATGCCGCCCGCGTGGACCAGCACGTCGATCTTGCCGTACTTTTCGCGGATTTCCTGGACAACGGCCGTTACCGCCGCCCCATCCAACAAATTCACGCTGTGGTACAGGGGAAGTCCACCCGCCGCCGTCACCGCTTCGATGGATCGCAGCGCCGCCTCAGAACGCTCAATTGCCATCAGCTGCCTGTCAATCAGGACCGGTGTTGGTTTTTCACCAGCCGTCTTGGCTTCCTCGATAAGCTGCTTCTTGAGCGCGTCTCGGTCGCGGCGGAACATCGCGATGTGCGGGTCATCCGGCGCGGGCGCTGCCACTAAATCCAGCAGGTAGAAGATGCCGCCGCTGGCCGCCGCCAAATCGGCCACAATGGCGCTGGTGATGCCCCCCGCCGCGCCCGTGACCACAAACACGCTTTCCTTGTTCAAAGTTAATCCTGGTTCACCGTCGGTGGCAGGCTGCTCGATGAGCGTAACGGCCGTTCGCAGTCCATCTTTGTACCCCACCTCCACCACGCCGGGGTCGGTTGTGGTTTCAGCAATGAGCTGGTCGGCCAGAACGGCCGTTTTGTGACTCAGTTCAAAATCGACGGCTTTCACCAACACAGACGGCCGTTCGTGCCGATACGCCTTGGTAAAACCAGTCACGCCACCGCCTAGCGGGGCTATTGCGCCTGCCGGGTCGTAGCCATGCTGCCCACCCAACCGCGTCGCCGAAACGAGGAAGCTGCCCGCCTCGTTCACCACATCGTACAAAACGCGCATGGTGATGGACAGATTTTTGACGCGGCTGCGGTTGGCTTCGCGCCACGCCGCTAAATCCATCGTTAGCAAATCCGCCTCCACGTCCAGCGCGGGCAGCCAGTAGACGCCCTGGATGGGGCCATCGGCCAGCCAGGCTTGCAGCTGCGCTTCCAGTTCGGCCTGGGGCAGCGTGGCGTCCAGCACTAGTACGGTCACGTGCATCTTCTCCAACTTTTTCACGAGGGTTTTGCCCACGCCGCCATCATCCAGCGCCACCACGACGCGGCTGTTGGCGTCTAAAACCACGCCAGTCGGTACACATTGATCCAGAGCGGGTCGCAGAACGGCCGTTGCTACGCGGCGGGGGAACGTGTCAGCATCTTCGAGTGTGTAGGGGGAGACGGCCGTTTGCGGGGTGGAGACTGGCGATTGGCGATTGGAGATTGGTTCGGCAGCGAGGTCTGTCACCTTGTCACCTTGTCCTAAGCGACCCGAGGTCGCAGTCACCTTGTCATCCGATAGATCAGGTCGCATCTCTTTCACAAACGCCACCACGCGGGCGAGCGTGTTGTAGTCGCGCAGGTTCAAATCATCGCGGCGGGGAATGTCAAAGGCTTGCCGGATAGCGACAAACGTTTCTGCTTGTTTTACGGTGTCGATGCCCAAATCCGCTTCCAAATCCAAATCCGGCTCCAGCATGTCCACTGGATAACCAGTCTGCTCCGCGATGATGTCCAAAACTTTAACCATCACCTTGTCGCCGTCGGAGGCTGGAGATTGGAGATTGGAGATTGGTTCGGTGACAGGTTCTGTCACCTTGTCACCTTGGCCCCCCTTCACCTTGTCATCTGCCAGATCAGGTCGCATCTCCTTCACAAACGCCACCACGCGGGCCAGCGTGGTGTAATCGCGCAGATTCAGGTCATCGCGGTGTGGAATGTCAAACGCTTGCCGGATAGCGACAAACGTTTCCGCCTGCTTTACGGTGTCAATGCCCAGGTCTGCTTCGAGGTCCAAATCTGGTTCTAGCATGTCGGGCGGATAGCCCGTTTGCTCCGCGATGATGTTGAGCACTTTGTCCATCACTTCGTCGCTGTCGGCGATTGGCGATTGGCGATTGGCGATTGGTTCATCAACCACCAACTTACTGATTACTGGTGACTGATTACCGATTACTGCTAAATCAGGTCGCATCTCTTTGACAAACACGATTACCCGGGTGAGCGTGTTGTAGTCACGCAGATTCAGGTCATCGCGGCGCGGAATGTCGAAGGCTTGCCGGATGGCGACGAAGGTTTCCGCCTGTTTCACGGTGTCGATGCCGAGGTCTGCCTCGAGGTCAAGGTCCGGTTCCAGCATATCCGTGGGGTAACCAGTTTGTTCGGCGATGATGGCCAATACCTGCTCGCTGATTGTGTCTGCTTGAGGCGTTGGCTCAGGTGGCGGGGCGATGGGTTCGGCTTTGACTATTCCTTGTGGTGCCGCAACTGGCTCTGCTGCGACGGGTGGAACCTCTACTGGCTGAACGGCCGTTCTTTCAGGCTCCAACTTCGGCATCACCGGCTCCGGCATACGAACCACCGCATACTGATGACTGCTTACCGAATACCGATCACCGTTCGCCACTTGCGTTCGCACCATCGGCCCGGTACCGTACTGCCAACTGTTGGCTGCCGGAGGCCGCGTCGGGCTGCCCTTGGCTACGATGCGCAAGTTGCGCTTCACCACTTCCAACTCGGCGTAATCATAACCACTGACCTGGTCCAACCACTGTTGGTAGCGCGGCTGGCTGTCGATGCGGTTGGGTCCACCCGGAATCCGCCGCGTCAGGCTAAAAGCGATTTGCGAGCCAAAACCCGCCGCCAAATGCAGCGAATATTGCACGGGGTACCGCCCGCCCCGGCTCAGGTTGAGCTGGCCCAGGTCGGGGTCCACTTCTTTGTAATTGGGCACTGGCGGCACAATGCCATGCTCCAAAATCTTGAGGGCAATCACGTCTTCAATGCCCACGCCCATCGGATGGCCGGTAAACCCTTTGGTGTTGGCCACCACGATTTCCTTGGCCGCTTCGCCAAAATTCTCGCGCAAGGCAGTCACTTCGGCAGCCGCGCTGCCGCCACGGGCTGGCGTGAACGTCTCGTGGGACATGAACACCAGCTGCGGCGCGATGGCGTACCGATTGAGGCCGTAGCGCCGCTCGGCGTTGGTGAGCAAATCATTCATCACCATCGAGATGTGGTCCACATCCAGTCGCGAGCCGTGGAAGGCGCTGTTGCGGGTTTCGGTGCTCAGCAGCTCGACAATGCCGCGCATGCCGCGCTCCTGCACTGCGTCTTCGCTCTCGACCACGAGAGCGCACGCGCCCATGCCCAAAATCGTACCGTGGCGACGCTTGTCAAAGGGCAGGGCGGCTTCATCGACGCGGTCGTCGGTGGCTGCGGCTCCCAGCGCCAGGAACCCCGCGCCAACCCACTCCATCAGGTGGTCCCCAGTGACATCATCGGCGGCAATGACCACAACTCGGCGGCAACGGCCGTTCCGAATCCAATCTTCCGCCATAGCCAACGCCTGAGTGGTGCTGGCACAGGCCGCATTCACCTGCGTGTTCGGGCCGCGTGCGCCGATGTATTCGGCAAACTGGCTGTGCCCCATCGCCAAAATGCGGAAGATGAAGCGGCGATCGAAGATGTACGGCTCGTTGGCCAACTGGTCACGCAGATTGTTGATGCGCCGGGTGATTTCTAGCAGCGTGGTCTGATCATTGGCTGTGCGGCGCAAATCCTCCAGCATTTCCAACTGCTCAAGGCGGCTCTGGTAAGCGTAGAACCGTTCAAAATCTTCAGCGAAACGGTCGCCGCCGGGGAAAGCGCTGGCAAAAATTACGGCCGTTTCGTCCCGCAGCGCCTCCGGCAGCATCCACTTTTGCGGTAAAGTGCTGCCAGTCGAGGTTTTCTTGTAGGTCATCACCAGCGGAATGCCCGCCTCGCGTAGGGCATCCAATCCGGCGGCCATGGCCAGCTGCGTGGTGACATCCAGCGAATCGACCAATTTTTGCGGCACGTCGTACTCTTCGGCCAGGTCAAAACTGCCGGGGCGACCTGCCAGCCGGATGACCTCATTTTGGTCATCAATTGTGGCAAAGCTGCCGCTGCCGTCAGCTGCTTTCACCAGCCGGGTGATATGTTTGCCCACCATCTTGCGCCGGAACCGCTCGGGGATCAGGTCCACAAACTGCTCGCCGTGCAAAATGCGCAGCGCATTGTTCGGGTCCATGATGGGCTTTTCCGAGCCGGGCAGCCCCAACCCTGTGCCACTAATCACCACCGAGCCAACTGGTTCCTGGTGGCGGTTGTAGGGGAGATTGGAGATTGGAGATTGGAGATTTTGCACAGCCTGGACCACGAGCTGCTGAATCGCTTCTGCATTGGCCAGGCCATTGCCATTCATTTGGGGAGCCATCGCATCCACCCTTCCTTCTGTTTCAACATTCTGTTTACTGTTTACCGAATACGGATTACCGTTTACCGATAACCGTTCACCGCCAAACCCGGCGGCAAACAAACCGCACAACGCCTGATTAAACGATGGCATCGTGCCGTTCTTGGGATGATTGGTCATGAGCGCCAGCACGTCATCTTTGTCGGCAAAAACGTCGTTGGCAAAGCCGCGCAGGGCGCGTTTGGGGCCAACTTCCACAAAGGCGCGCACCCCGTGGTCATAGAGCGTTTCCAGCCCCTTCACCCACTGCACTGGCGAGGCGATTTGCAATTTCAGCAAATCCTTGAGCGCCTCAACCTCGGTGGGGTAGACGTCGCCCGTTACGTTGGCGACCAGCGGCAACTGTGGCGGCTGAATGTCCAGCCGATCCAGCACGCGGCGCAGCGGCTCGCTGGCCGGGGCCACGATGCTGGTGTGGAAGGCGTGGCTTACGGGCAAGGTCATCACCCGGAATCCCTTCGCCTCAAACTGCTTCACAGCCTCATCAACTGCCTCGCTGGCACCGCCAAACACACATTGGGCGCGGCTGTTGATGTTGGCGGGCACGACGTAGCCGTTCACGCTGTTGAGCACCGCTTCGACCTCTTCGTAGGGGGCTAACACGGCCGCCATCTTGCCCTTGTCCGGCACATCCACCGCCGCCATCTCCGCCCCGCGTGCGGCTGAGGCTTCTAGCGCATGGGCAAAGGGCATGATGCCTGCGGCAATCAGCGCCGCATACTCGCCCAGCGAGTGGCCCATCACCATGTCGGGCTCAAAGCCGTAGCTTTGCAGCAGCTTGAAGATGGCGATGTCCATTGTAAGCATGGCGGGCTGGGTGATTTCGGTTTGCATCAGGTCAAAGGTGGCCTGATTGATCGCGTTGGAATCGTTGGGGTTCACAAAGATATAGTCGGTTAGCGGCTTGCCCAAAATTGGCTTCATCACCGCGTCCGCTTCGTCAAACACTTGCTTCACGAGTGGTGAAAATTCGACCAGTTCCCGCCCCATGTTGACGTACTGGCTGCCCTGGCCAGGGAACATGAACGCCATTTTGCCCTTGGGCTTACCCGATCCTCGGAAGATGCCCTGAGCTTCCATCGCTTTCCACGCCTGGGCGGAATCCATGCCCATCACTTTTTGCGCTTTTTGCAGACGGCCCAGCAGTTCGTCATGGTCGCCAAAGTCAATGATGAGGCGTTCGGGGGAATGAAGTACGGCCGTTTCCGGCAACTCAAACTCCGGCGTCCACCCATCTACCACTTTTTGCACCATCGCATCCAACTGCTGGCTCAATCCCGCCGTGTCAGCTGCACCTAAGGCGAGAATGCCGCGTGGCGGTTTGGGTGAAGGGGTGACAAGGTGACCGGGTGACAAGGTGACCGTTGGTCCATTCACCTTGTCACCTTGCCACCTTGTCACCTTGTCATTAACGGCAAACTGCTTCCGCTGCTGCGCCAACATCCCAGGCACATGCTCCTCCAACACCAGGTGGAAATTCGTGCCGCCGAAGCCGTAGGCGCTGACGCCACAGCGGCGTGGCGTGTTGTGGGGTTTTTCCCAGTTACGCGCTTCGTGCAGCAGGGTGAACGGCGTCTGGCTAAAATCAATGTTGGGGTTGGCGGGATTGGCGTTCAGTGTGGGCGGCAAAATTTTGTGGTGCAGCGCCAGGGTCGCTTTGAGCATGCCCGCCGCGCCTGCGCCCGCCTTCAAGTGGCCAATATTGCTTTTGGCCGAGCCGAGGCCGATGCTGCCGCGTTTGGCTTCGCCAAAAACTTTGGCCAAACTTTCCACTTCTACCACATCACCGACGCGGGTGCTGGTGCCGTGCGCTTCGATTAACGTCGCCGTGGCCGGGTCCAGCCCGGCATTTTCCCAGGCGCGGGCGATGGCCAGCTGCTGCCCCACCGGGTTGGGCGCGGTGATTCCCTTGCCCTTACCGTCGCTGGCCCCGCCCACACCCCGGATGACGGCGTAAATGGTGTCGCCGTCGCGCTCGGCATCTTCCAGACGCTTGAGCAGGAATAGACCCGTGCCTTCGCCCATGACAAACCCGTCTGCGCCGTCGCCAAACGGCCGTGTTCCCGTCGCACTCAACGCCCCAATCTTGCAAAACTTCACAAAGCTGCCGATGCCCATGTTGCGATCCACGCCACCGGCAATTGCGGCATCCACCTTGTGCTCGGTCAGCATCTCGACGGCCGCTTCCACAGCGGCAAAGCTAGAGGCACAGGCGGCGTCGGTGATGAAGTTGGGGCCGCGCAAATTGAGCATGTTGGCCACTCGCCCGGAAACGATGTTGGGCAGCTCGCCCGGCATCGAATCTTCGGTGATGGGTGGGATGCGCGCGTCGATATGCTCGTGCCAGCCAGCCAAAATCGCGTTGCGGGTGTTGGCGGGCAGCGCCTGGAATTCGGCCACACCGGTCAGGGCGTTGGCGTATTCGGGGAAGACGATGCGGGTGTTGGTCTGGTAATGCAGCTCACCGCCCATGGCGGTGCCGATGATGGTGGCGGTGCGTTCAGTGTCTAACGGCCGTTTGGGATACCCATAATCAGCCAACACATCCGCCGCCACGGTCACCGCCCATTGCTGCCCCTCGTCCATCGAGGCGGCGACTTTGGGTGGCATGCGGAATCGCTTCCAATCAAAAGAAAAGTCCCGTACCCAGCCGCCGATTTTGCTGTAGGTTTTGTCCGGCGCTTTTGGGTCAGGGTCGTAATAATCGGCAATCGACCAGCGGTTGGCTGGCGTTTCGGTGATGCTGTACCGTTTGTTCAGCACGTTCTGCCAGAAAACGGCCGCACTCGGCGCATCCGGCAGCAGCGCCCCCACGGCTACGATGGCAATTGCCCGGTCTGCTGTGTTTTCCATAATTGCTTCTCCACTTGGAGAAGGTAATTGGTAATTAGGTAATTAGGTAATTCAATTACCCAATTACTCAATTACTTCATTACCTCCGCCTAAGCTGTAAATATCTTGTTTAGCTGTTCCGCCGCAAAATCCATATCCGCCACTTGCCCCGCCTGAGCCTGGTAGATGCCCGGTAGATTGAGCGCGGCGGCCAGATCGGGATTGCTTTGCCCCGCGCCAATGGCCCAGCGCAGGCCGTCGGCGGCTACCTTAAGCGCGGCGTCGCGGCCAAAGATGCGGCTGAGCGCCTGCCGGGTGGGGATGTCTAGCTGGATCGCTTCGGTGGGTTTGGCGGTGACACGTTCGGCGAAAACGGCCGTTCCCTCCGCCAACGCCACCAATTCACCCAAACGGAACAGCACGTGCTGGTTCCGCGTCAGCCGATCGATGCGGCACTGCTCCAAAATAACGGCCAGCGCTTGCAGCGCCATCGCCGCAAAATTGGCCCCGTTGTCGGGATTTTCCCGGTGGATGGCCGCCATGCGGTTGGCCCACTCTTTGTAATAATCGCCGCGCGACTTCAGATGCAGCTGCCAACGGTCGCGGGCCATCGTCCACTCCATAATTTCCGATGTGCCCTCGTAAATGGTGGTGATGCGCAGGTCACGCTTGATTTTTTCCACCATGTACTCTTTGGTGTAACCGTAGCCGCCCATCGCCTGGATAGCATCATCGGCGGCTTTGTTGCCGCCCACGGTGGCCAGATATTTGGCGACAGCCCCCTCGGTTTGCAGCCCTTCTTCGCCGCTGTCCAGCCGTTCCGCCACCCACTCGATGTAAGTGCGAGCCGCTTCCAAATAAGCGGCGTTAGGCACGATGAGCTTGTGGGTGTAGCCTTGCTTTTGGCTCAATGGTGCGCCGCCCTGGATGCGCTCTTGCGAGTAGCGGATGGCGCGGCGCAGCGCTTCCCAGCCGCCGCCCAGACCAAACGCACCGACCATCAGGCGGGTGTAGCCAAACACGGCTTGCGCTTGTGCCAGTCCCTGGCCTTCGGATAACCCTACTAGCCGGTCGGCAGGCACGTACACGTTATCGAGGAAGAGAGCGGCTGTATTGCTGGCGCGAATGCCATGTTTGTCTTCCGGTTTGCCCTTGGTGAACCCTTCGGCATCGGCATCGACGATGAACCAGGAGGGGCCGCCGGGAGCCAGGGCGAGGATGGTGTACAAATCGGCCACGCCACCGTTGCTAATCCACTGTTTGCGCCCGGTGATGTGGTAGCCCACGACTTTGCCATCTTCCTCAACGGGTACGGCTTTGGTGGTCATGGCGGCCAGATCGCTGCCTGCTTGGGGTTCGGTCGCCCCGTAGGCCATCAGCAAGGCTTCTTCGGCAATACGGCCGTACCAATGTGCCTTCTGCTCTTCCGTCGCCCCCACGCTAATCGGGTCCGAGCCGAGGAAGGTGGCCAGCACACCGGTGGCAATACCCAAATCAATCGAGGCCATCAACTCGGAGACGCGGTAAATGTCATATGCGCCGCCGCCCAGTCCGTCATATTCCTCAGGGATGAAGAGCAGATGCAGGCCGATGGACATCGGATCGTACAGCTCTTTGAGTACGTCATGGGGAAATGTGTCGTTGTGGTCCAGGTTGAGTAAAAATTCGGGGGTTAATTTGCGGTCAGCATACTTTTTGAGGGTGTCCAAAATCATGTCGCGGGTCTCTTTATCGAGACCCACCGCGGGGACAGGTACATCAATCATTTTCATCCTCCGGAAGCAAGAAATAAAAAAGCACAGCCAACCAGGAACAAGGCAAATACAGTTTGCTTTGCTCCCCAGAATTGGCAATGTGCTTTTGTCGAACGAGTGCGTCTATGGTGGCTTGCTAATTGCGCATTATTTCACAAGATCTGATTAGCATTGTAATTTCTTATGGGTGGCATAATGAGTGACAACTGTCACACGATCAGGATAAAAAAAGCATAATGCGTTGTGTCATAAGAAAAACTTTTGGAGGGGGAGGATGGGGAGGTGAGGTAATGGGGTGATTTCTTGTTAGTACTTTCGCGCTTCGTTTGTTTATTACTGGAGCAAAGTCAGAAACGCAGCCGGCTGAATGACGGGGATGATACCAGTTTGAAAATCGCGCGGATTGCGTGTGACGAGGTAATTAGCTCCAATGTGGACAGCGGCCGCCATCTGAACGGCATCTTCGAAATCTGCCCAACCCCACGCCAGTGCTTTGCGAATGATCGCATCATCTACGGGCGCAATGATGAAGATGTCTAGCAAACTGGTAAGGGTGGCAACGGCCGTTTCTCGATTACGTACGCGGTTAATAACGTAGAACAGGGTCGTAATGCTGTGCGCCGCAACCCAGCCCACGGCTTCTCCGCGCACCACCGCATCTAGCACGCGGGCCGACTCTTCGTAAAAAGGTTGGCGGTGCTGCACCACATCGAGGATGACATTCAGGTCCACCAGAATGATCGGTTTAGCCGCCATATTTATCAGCCAGATAATCGTCGTAAGCGGATTCTACATCAATCGATTCGGGCAAAATGCCGGTTAGCTGGCGCACAAGAAAGGTGTGCGCTTCGCTATCAGTCTCTTCCAGATTGAGAAAATAGGTTTCTACCAATTCGGAAACAGAGAGATTGTGCTTGGCAGCATACGCTTTGGCTTGCTCAATCAGACGTTTGTTTAGCCGGAGGGTTAATTTTGTTTTTTCTTGCGTTGTCATAGCCAAACTCCTTTGACGTGCAGTTTAGCATAAATTTGTACGGCAAACAATCTTGTATGACGCAGTTGCTTTGGGAGAAACGGCCGTTTCCCACCCAGCATATGCTAAAATGCAAAAATCCAGCAAGACAAACTAGGCGGCGCGGCGGGACGCCATGCCGCAGCCAGGTGAGGTTTTGCGCTGGCCGAAGACCGCACCGTAGCAGGGTCAATTTTTGTAACTAAATGATCGAAATTTGTTACCCTTAAATCTTGACAGAGGTGATTAAATGAGAACACCGTCGTATATGTTCTGGATATTATTTGGAGCTGGAATATATTCAGTCTACCTTGGTATCAGCGGTAAACTGGGTTATCGTAGGCTAACTTATATTTTCCCAATGTATTATTCTGGTGGAATCAATTATGCTTCAATTCCGATGGGGATAATGGCAATAATTTGGGCTTTTGCATTTGGCTTGATAGTAACCGACGAGGTTGGATTAGTACTAACTTATTTTTCTTTGGCGTTTGGATTTCTTGGTATGGTGTTCAATTTTATTCAACCAAAATTTTTAACACCGCAATGGTATCGTTGGCTGAAAGAAAATCATGGAGACATCATGCCCTGGTTGCGGCAGGATGTGGAAAGCATGGGATACAGTGAGTGGAAAAAGAGAACTCAAACCGTAGCTGAACTGGAAGATTGGGCAATTGATGTGAGAAAGAGATACCGGTGGGAAATAGAAGCTGTTAAAAAACACGGGGGATTCCCTCAGTAATAAGTAGTTGTTGGAGAAACCAAAACCAGCTCCGAGAGGGTCTTCATATTGTGCTGTGGCAGGCGTCTCGCCTCGCCGCTTTCTTCACAGCAATAGATCGTGAAGGAAAAGGCAACTGTTTGCCAGCAAACGGCCGTTTCCCACCGCAAATCGCTAATTTTGAATGGGGTAATTACTCAATTACCCCATTACTCAATTACCTTCTTCACTCAGCGGCACACGGCCGTATAATTCCGTCATATCCCCCAACCGTTGCGCAATGTCCTGGGTGAGCATGTGCGGCAGGTAGCGCCAGCGCCAGTAGCCGCCGACCTTGCCGGGGAAGTTCATCCGCGCTTCGTTGCCCAGCCCCATGAGGTCTTGCAGGGTAGCAACGGCCGTATTCGACACCGACGCATACGCCAAGCGGGTCATGTCCCAGGAAATGTGCTGCCCGCTGATTTGCATGTAGCGGCGGATGTGGTCCCGCTCCGCCTCGGTGGCGTTGCGATACCAGCCCAGCACCGTTTCGTTGTCGTGGGTGCCGGTGTAAACGACGGAATTTTTGTCGAAGGTGTGAGGCAGGAAGTTGCTGTTGCGCTCGCCGCCAAAGGCAAATTGCAAAATCTTCATGCCGGGGAAGTCGAAGGCGTCGCGCAGGGCGACCACATCGGGGGTGATGACGCCCAAATCTTCGGCGATGAGCGGCAGCTCGCCCAGCTGATCCCGCATTGCCTGGAAGAACGCTTTGCCCGGCCCCTTAACCCAGCGACCGATAACGGCCGTTGGCTCATCCGCCGGAATTTCCCAGTACGCATCAAAGCCGCGAAAATGATCAATGCGCACAATATCTGCCTGGGTGAAGCACATTTGCAGACGCGCCGCCCACCAAACGTAGCCGTTGTCGGCCATTTTGTCCCAGCGGTAGAGCGGATTGCCCCAGCGCTGGCCCGTCTCGCTAAAATAGTCCGGCGGCACGCCCGCGATGACCGTCGGGCCGCCCGTTTCGTCCAGGTAAAACAGGCCGGGATTGGCCCACACGTCGGCGCTGTCGAACGCCACAAAGATGGGAATATCGCCCACAATCTGGATGCCACGCTCGTTGGCGTACGTCTTCAGGCTGAGCCACTGCTGAAAGAAGAGGAACTGCAAAAATTTGTGCCGATCGACTTCCGTGGCCAGCTTCTCGCCCCAGCTAGCCATTGCTTCTGGCTCACGCAGGGCAATCTCGCGTGGCCAGGTGTTCCAGACGCCGCCTTCGTGGTCCACATGATGATTTTTTAGGGCCATGAACAGGGCGAAATCATCGAGCCAACTGCTTTGTTCGGTGCAAAACTGCTGATAGGCCGCTTTCTGTGCGTCGGAACCGTGCGCCAGGAAATGTTCGTGGGCTTGCTGTAAGAGCGCCGTTTTGTATTCGATGACGGGGCCAAAATCGACGGCGTGTTGGGGGAAGGCGGGGATGTTTTGTACGGCCGTTTCCGG
The DNA here is from genome assembly GCA_020634565.1 of Ardenticatenaceae bacterium. GTDB lineage: Bacteria > Chloroflexota > Anaerolineae > Promineifilales > Promineifilaceae > Leptofilum. The sequence goes on along the minus strand of JACKBN010000001.1, from coordinate 447,614 downwards.
CAAATACCCCTCGCGCACCAACCGATCTGGGCTGATCAGCAGTGGATTCCCGGCAAAGGCAGAAAAAGCCTGGTAGGGCGAGTCGCCGTACCCGGTGGGGCCGAGCGGCAAAATTTGCCACAGCGACTGCTTGCTGGCGACCAGAAAGTCTACAAATTGGTAAGCGGCGTCGCCAAAATCGCCAATGCCATAGCGACCGGGAAAGCTGGTGGGGTGAAGGAGTATGCCTGCGGCACGTTCAAAACGCATAGTGAGAACCTTTTATTCAAGAAATTTTGGTTTTGTGGGAATGTGATTAGTAAGCCGTAATTAGTAATTGGTAATTGGGTAATTACTAATTACTAGTTACTAATTACTCAATTACCCGTGTATTGTGCGGGCAATGGCCCATTCATAAAGCTGTTCGTATCCAGTGGCGGAGCGCTGCCAGGAGAAATCGGCCGTCATGCCATTTTGCTGGATGGTGTGCCAGCGCGGCTTGTCTACATTGTACACGTAGATGGCCCGCTGGAGCGCCTGCCAGAAGGCGTCGGCGTTGTAGTCGTTGAAGCGGAAGCCGGTTTCGCCATCTTGCACGGTGTCCACCAGACCGCCGGTAGAGCGCACCACGGGCACGCTGCCGTAGCGCATGGCAATGAGCTGCCCCAGGCCACACGGCTCAAACAGCGAGGGCATGATGAACATGTCACTGCCCGCGTAGATGAGCGGGGCAAAGTTGGCGTCGTAGCTCAGGTAGGCGGTCATTTTTTGCGGATGGTAAGAAGCCAAGCGGGCAAACATCTCTTCGTAGGCGGGATCGCCAGTGCCCAGCACGATGAATTGGGCATCGCCTGACAGACCGTTCATGAGCAGGTGAATGACATGCCCGGTAATGTCTAGCCCTTTTTGCCAATCCAGCCGGGAGACCATGGCGATGAGCGGAATGTTGTCTCGCTGGGGCAGGTTGGCCCGTGACTGGAGGGCGCGGCGGTTGTGGAGACGGTTTTCTAAATGTTCGGCGTCGAAGGGGGAGGCTAAACGGCCGTCTGCCGACGGATCCCATTCTTCATAATCCAACCCATTCAAAATGCCATGCACATCAAACTCACGGTGCCGCAGCAGGCCGTCCATGCCCGCGCCGCCAGCGGGCGTCATAATCTCCTGCGCGTAGGTGGGGCTGACGGTGTTGACCATGGTGGCGTGATAAATGCCCCGCGCCATGAAGTTGACTTCGTTATACCCTTCTTCAGCCAGCGAATGGGTTTGGATGCCCATGTAATCAAAAATGTGCCAGCTTGTTTTGCCCTGGTGCGCCAGATTGTGAATGGTAAAGACGGTAGCGATGCCGCGAAAATGTTCGTATCCTTGCCCAGCCGTGGCGAGCCAGGTCAGGGCGGGCGCCGTGTGCCAGTCGTGCGCGTGAACCACATCGGGTTTCCAGTCTAGCGCGATGGTTAGCTCCAGCGCTGCGCGGCTGAAAAAGGCAAAGCGGTAGGCATCGTCGCCGTAGCCGTACAGGCTGGGGCGGTTGAACAGGCTGCCCTCGGCAATAAAGTAGATGGGCACTTCGCTGTTGGGCAGCTTCCCTTGAAAAACGCCTGCGGTGAGCTGGCCCACGCCGGTGGGCACCGTGAGCGCACCGGGCATAGGGGTCACGCCGGGATAACCCGCCTCGATTTTTTGGTAAGCGGGCATCACCACGCGCACGTCGTGGCCCATGTCGTACAGGGCTTTGGGCAGCGAACCGCCGACATCGCCCAATCCGCCCGTTTTGGCGAAGGGCGCGACTTCGGCGCTCAGGAACAGAATCTTTAATTTCTCAGACATCACACGGCCTTTGTCGTGAATATTGGCTACAGAGTACACAGAGGAATTGGAAGGATTGTCTCATTTCTACGTATGCCTATTTTACTCTGAAGCTTCTTGGACTAGTCAAACGCTATTTTCCCTGATTTTGGACTTTCTTCAACTGGATTAGCGATTTTGGTGTGGCTTTGGCAGTGATGTACAATAACAACAAATGAGGAGAATGGCATGTCGGCACGTAAGATGATTCCGTTTTTGTTGCTCAATGTTGTGGTATCCACGGTGGTGGTCCTGGCCATTTTATATTGGTGGGATAACCGAGATGGCTCGGAAACGGCCGTTTCTATCCCCACTACCATCACGCCTGCTGCTTTGCAAAATACGGCCGTTCCCCAACCGGAAATTGCCCCCACCAACACGCCTGAGCCGGACAGCGGCCCGCCGATTCACATCGTGCAGGCTGGCGACACGCTGGGCACCATCAGCCAACTGTACGATGTGACCGTTGACGACATCATGGCCGAGAATGGTTTGACCAACCCGAACATTATTTCCGTGGGGCAGCAGTTGGTCATTCCGGTGGGTGGCATTTCGACGCCGGTGCCAGAGGATACGGCCGTTCCCGAAGAAGCTTCCCTGCCCACGCCGATTGCCACAGAGCCGGTGGGGTCGGGGGAGGCAGTGGTGGAAATTACGGCCGTTATCGCGCCCGATCAGCTGGCTGATGAAGCGGTGCTGCTCACCAACAGCGGCGATGCTCCCATTGCCCTGCAAAACTGGACGCTGCTGGACGAAGATGGCCACGAATACGATTTTGGTCAGGTCACCCTTTTTGCCGGGTCCGATTTGCGTCTCAACACCACCAGCGGGCCGAACAACCCCACCGCTCTTTTCTGGGGGCTTAGCGAAGCCATTTGGACGTCCGGTGAAACCGTGACGCTGCAAGATAGCACCGGGGCTGTTCGCGTCACCTACGAGGTGCCGTAAGATGCGTGGTTTAATCGATCGTAAAGGGGAACAGTTTGCCTATCTGCAAGAAGGTACGCTTTACACGCTAGACGATGAAGTAACCGGCCAACTGAAGGACGGCTTTATTGAAGATATGGCTGGCAACCGCATCTGGCGCGTGGTGGGCGACGGCGTGTACTCGCTAGATGGCAACGAAACCATCGGCTTTTTCAGCGCCCCCCGCGACGAAACATACGATTTCTAGAAGAGAAAAGCAGTTACACAGAGTTGCGCAGAGTAGACACAGAGTTTCACAGAGAAATTAAAAAAGCTCAGCGTCCTTCGCGGCTCTGCGGTTAAATCCTTGTAAGGAGAGATAGTTTATGCGATTAGGCGCACACATGAGCGCTGCGGGTGGCTTGTTTAAAGCGTTTGCCCGCGGCGATGAGGCTGGCTGTGATTCCATGCTGGTCTTTACCAAAAGCAACCGGCAGTGGAATGCCAAACCCATCACCGACAAAGATGTGGCCCAGTACCGTAAAGCGGCCGAAAAATACCCTCACATCCATCCCGTGGCTGTCCATGCCAGCTACCTGATCAACATCGCCTCCCCAGATGATGAACTTTGGGAAAAATCGTATCAGGCGCTCAAAGATGAGGTGGAGCGGGCCGCGGCTTTCGATATTCCATTCATCACTTTCCATCCTGGCTCGTTTGTGAGCAGCGATGCTGAGGCGGGCATGGCGCGGATTGCCAAGGGGCTAAAACGACTGCTGCAAGAAACGGCCGAATCCAGCCCCAACGTGACGGTATGCGTCGAAACGATGGCCGGGCAAGGCACCAATCTGGGCCACAGCTTTGAGCAGTTGGCTACCATCCTCAATGAAGTTGGCGATCATGACCGGCTGGGCGTTTGCTTCGACACCTGCCACGTTTTTGCCGCTGGGTACGACATCCGCACCCCGGAAACGTATGCCGAGACGATGGCTGCCTTCGACGAGGCGATTGGTCTGGACAAGATCAAATGTTTCCACCTGAACGACAGCAAGCACGAGCTAGGTTCCAACAAAGACCGGCATGAGCACATCGGTGAGGGCTTCATTGGCAAGTCTGGCTTTGCTAACTTCGTCAACGACCCGCGCTGGGCCGACCATCCCGCCCATCTGGAAACGCCGAAAACGGAAGAAGATGACGACGGCAACGAAATTGAGATGGACCCGGTGAATCTCAAAACGTTGCGCGATTTGATAGAGTAAAAAGCGGAACACAGAGTTTCGCAGAGGAGACACAGAGTGTCACAGAGAAAATAAAATAATCTGTGAAATCTGCGTAATCTGTGGAAAAATATGATTATTGATGGCCATTTGGAACTGGCTTATGACGCGGTGGTAAACGGCCGTTCCCACCACCAATCCCTTGCTGATTTGCGTGCGCGCGAAAAACGACGGCACCCTTCAGGTATTGCTACGCTCACGCTGCCGGCTCTGGCTGAAGCGGGCGTGGACCTGGCCCTCGGTACGATTTTTGCCCCGCCTGCCGCCAAACGAACCTCCGAATTTGGCTACCACACCCAAGAACAAGCCCAGCAGATGGCCCAGGCGCAGCTCGATTGTTACCATCGGCTGGCGGATGAAGCGGAAACAATTCGACTGGTGCGCGGCCAGTCTGAATTGGCAGAAGTGGTGGCAAGTTGGGAGGGTGAACGGCCGTTCCTCGGCATCGTTCCCCTGCTGAAAGGGGCAGAGCCCATTCGCGAGCCAGAAGCGGTGGAAATGTGGTTTGAGCGCGGCGTGCGCATCGTTGGGTTGGCCTGGGATGACACGGCGTATGCTTCCGGCTTTTTGCGCGGCAGCCGCGTCGGCCTTACCAAAGCTGGCCACCAGCTGTTGGAAATCATGGCCGATTTTGGCCTCATCGCCGATGCCAGCCACCTGAGCGAAAAAGCATTCTCTGAGCTGCTGGACAGCTACCCTGGCACCATCATCGCCTCCCAAAGCAACGCCCGCGCCCTGGTGCCAGACAGCGAGCGTCACCTGAGCGACACGCAAATTCAGCGCCTTGGCGAGCGCGGCGGGGTGATTGGTATCTCGCCCTACAATCCGCTGCTGCGGCGCGGTCACCACCACGGCGATCCCAAGCAGTTGCTTACCGTTGAACACGTGGTGGCCCACATCGATCACGTTTGTCAGGTGTTGGGCGATGCGGCGCATGTGGGGTTGGGCAGTGGCCTCGGCGGCCCGTTTGGCGCGGCTGATTTGCCCACCGGCCTGGATTCGGTGCTGGATTTGGCGGCGATTGGCACAGGCTTGAAAGAACGAGGGTATGGAGAGGGGGAGATTACGGCCGTTCTCTACAAAAACTGGCTGCGTTTACTCCAAGACGGGTTGCCCACATAAAAAAAGACCCGTTCACTCCGAACGAGTCCCCCTAGAAAAATAGATGGGCGGGGAAACCCCACGAAACCCCGCCCGATTTCCCAATAGCCACTGACCAATTACAGACAGAAGGTATTGAGAAGAGGAAGTACACAATCAGTGTAGCATAGAGTTATTTCGGTGTCAATACGGTGACATTTCTGTAACTTTTCTGTAAGCTTTGGGATATTGTATTGTCTACCTACTGTGCACCTTGGCAATGCCGGGGATGGTGCGCAGCGTTTCCAGAAGTTCGGGGCAGCTGCGGGTACGGCCGTTCGGGAAATCCATCTTCAGCTTTTGGCCGCTAATAACGATGGTGAGCCCATCATCTCCCTCATACTCATTCACTTTGCGCAGGGCGCGGCGGCAGGCTTCTTGCCAATTCCCCACCGGTCGCACTTCCACGATGACCGTTTTATGCACGCCGTTGCTGGGGCGCATGGGTGCAGGGCTAACCAGCGGCTTTTGTGGCGGAGCTTCTGCTACCGCTCCATTGCCATTGCTCATTACCGGTGGTGCGGCTGGCGCAGGTGAGGTGATGGGCCGCGCTTCTGAATCGTCATCGAAGTTGGGCGGTGGGGGCGGAACAAAGTTGCCACCAGCAACTTCAACTTCTGGCGTTGCGGCCTGCTGGAAGACGGGTTTGGGCTCAGCAACAAAGGTTGGCGGCGGCGGTGGCGATATGTGGTTGTGCCCGTTGCCATTCCCATTACCGTTGCCGTTGGCCTTGGGCGGAACGGCCGTTTTCATGACAGGTGCCGGTTCTGCGGCAGCGGGTTTTGGCGCGGGGGCGGCAGGCCGCCGGGTGGCATCGGCATCCTGAGCAATCTCCAGATTCGTTTCGACACGATCCACAATCAGGTTGATATCCTCGCCCTTCACCTGCACCTTGCCCGTGACAAGCATCACCTGGTCAACGGCGACATTATCGCGGCACGCTTGCCAGGTGCGCGGGAACAGCACCAGGTCCATCTTGCCTTCCAAATCTTCCAGGGTGGCAAAGGCCATCGGGTCACCCTTTTTGGTGGTGAGCGTGCGCAGGGTGCTAATCATGCCTGCCAGCCGCACCTGTTTGCCGTTCCAGTTGGCGTCAATGTCGCCGATGGTGGCGTTGGTGCGGGGTTGTAAGAGGGACAACGGCCGTTCTAATGGATGTTCGGACACATGGACACCTAATGCTTCTTTTTCCCACTCCAGCAGCTCTTTGTGCTTGATAGCGGGTTTGATTTGTTTGGGATCATGCAGCAGATCCACGGCAACTTTGATGGCTGGGGCGCTGGATGCGCCGCCAAACAGGCTCATTTGCCCGGTGGAAGCAGTGGCGTGCTCGCTGCTGCTAAAGTTGACAATGCGGTCCAGCGCATCGACAAACTGTACGGGCGTGCCCCAGGCGTCGAATACCCGTCCTTTGGCCATGTATTCAAGCGGCCGTTTTCCCACCCGCTTCAAATCGACCCGCTTGCACAACTCTTGCAGGCTTTTGAATGGGCCGTTGGCCTCGCGCTCTTCGATGATGGTCATGAGAGCAGCCGCCCCGGCATTTTTGATGGCACCGAGACCAAAGCGGATTAACGGCCGTTCGCCGCCATCTTCAATTGTAAAGTCCAGCCCCGAAGTGTTGATGTCCGGCGGACCCACGTCGATGCCCAGATTCTTGGCCTCGGCAAAGTAACGACGCACCTTTTCCGTGTTGTCCCGTTCCACCGAGAGCATGGCGGTGAGGTATTCGACTGGATAGTGCGCCTTTAGAAACGCCGTCTGGCAGGTCACCTTCGCATAATCGGCCGCGTGCGCCTTGTTGAAGCCATAGCGGGCGAAAAACTCAATATCGCCCCAAATGGCTTCACACACTTCACGGCTTAAACCACGGGCCATCGCCCCATCGGTAAATTGGGAGCGATGTTTGTCCATCAAATCCCGCTTCTTTTTAGAAACGGCCTTGCGGATCATATCCGCCTCGCCCGGCTCGTACCCGGCCAGGTCAGAGGCAATGCGGATGATTTGTTCCTGGTACACCAAAATGCCGTAGGTGTCCTTCAGGATCGGTTCCAGAGCGGGCGTGTGGTATTCCACCACGTCCTTGTTGTCGTAGATGGCCGAGTGCATGCGGCGGATGTACTCGGGAATATTTTCCATCGGGCCAGGGACGGTACAGCGAAATGGCGGCGATGATATGGTCGAAGCGACGCGGCTTCATTTCCATCATCAGGCGGCGCATGCCCGCGCCTTCCACCTGGAATACCCCGGCCACGTCGCCGCGCCCCAGCATGTCAAACAGGATTTCCGGCTTTTTGGTGGGGTCTGGTCCTACATGCCCCTCGTCGTAGGGGATGTTGTCCATGGTGTAGGCGATGCCGTACCGGTCTTCAATCAGGCGGGCCACCTGGCGCATCACGGTGAGGGTGCTCAGCCCCAAAAAGTCCACTTTTAGCAGACCGATCGATTCTACAATTTCCATCGGCCATTGGGTGACGCGGTCCACGCCGCCCAGCCCTTCATCGCCGCTGGTTGGTTTGTTAAGCGGTACATATTCATGCAGCGGCCGGTCAGAGATGATAACCCCGGCGGCGTGACTGGAAGCATGGCGAGCCACCCCCTCTAAATTGCGGGCAGTGTCGAGGAGATCGCGTACGGCCGTTTCTCCCTTGTACTTCTGCTCCAGCTCGTTTGAGTAAAACTCATGCTCTTTATCCAGCACGTTTTCAATTTTGACGGGTTTGCCAGGGATAGCGGGCACCATGCGGGCAATCACGTCTACTTCTTCCAGCGGCATGTCCATGGCGCGCCCCACATCGCGGATGGCCGCGCGCGCGCCCAACGTTCCGAAGGTAATGATTTGCGCGACTTTTTCGGAGCCATAGCGCCGTTTGGAGTAGGCGACCATCCAATGCCGCACATCGTCCGGATAATCCAGGTCGATATCGGGCATGGAAACCCGCCCCGGATTGAGGAAACGCTCAAAAATGAGGCCGTTGGCCAGCGGGTCGATGCTGGTGATGCCCAGCGTGTAGGCCACCACGGAGCCAGCGCCGGAACCACGCACGTTCCACCAAATATCGTTTTCTTTCCACTGGTTGTAGTCGTCGTACGGGAATGGGTCTTTGTGTTGTTCCCACCATTCGTCGGTGCGAGCGGCCCATTCGCACAAATCCCACACGATGAGGAAGTACGTCTCAAACCCCATGCGGCTGATGATGTTTAGCTCATGCTTCATGCGGGCGCGTAGGTCCTCATCATTTTCGGCGCGATCGGCCCCGTAGCGCCAGACGAGCCCTTTCTCGCACAGTTCGTGCAGGTAAGAGTGTGGATCGTGCCCGGCAGGTACGTCAAATTCGGGCAGGTGGTACCCTTTGGAATCCAGGCTGACATTGCACATTTCCACAATGCGCAGACTGTTCATCAACGAATTGAGGATGTGCTCCTCTTTGTACCCATTGCGCTTGAAGAGTTGGAACATCTCATCGCGAGACTTGACATAATACTCTTTGTCGGAGAAGGTTAATTTGGGCGCGTTGACCGTGGAACCGGTCTGGATGCAGAGCAGCACTTCGTGCGGATCGGCATCGCTGGCGAGCGTATAGTGCACGTCGTTGGTGGCCAGTAAGTTATTTTCCAGGCCAAAATGGGGGGCCATCTCGATGAGCTGCTTGTTGATCTCCGTGAGTTCGGGAATGGTGTGTTCTTGCAGCTCGATGAAGAGGCGATCTTTGCCAAAAATGTCCAGGTACTCGCCCATCAGTTTTTTGGCCAGCTTGGGGTTATGGTCGCCCAGGGCGCGCGGAATTTCGGCGGCCATACAGCCAGTTGTGGCGATGAGGCCATCTTTGTGGCTGGCCATAAAGGCGCGGTCGATGCGCGGTTTGTAGTAGTAGCCGTCCAGCTGGGAAGCGCTGGCAATTTGTAGCAGATTGAGATAACCAGTTTGATTTTCGGCCAGCAGCAGCATGTGGAAGCGGGTTTTGTCCAGCTGAGGATCTTTGTCAGCCATGGTGCGCTGGGCCAGGTAAGTTTCCACGCCTATGATTGGCTTGACGCCCGCGGCTTTGGCGGCGCGGTAGAAGGGCATGGTGCCGTACATGGCGCCGTGGTCAGTGAGGGCGATGGCGGGTTGGTCTAGTTCCGCCGCCCGGGCGACCAGGTCGTTAACCCGGCTCAGGCCATCAAGCAGAGAGTATTCGCTGTGGCAATGGAGATGAACAAACTGGTTGTGGTTTTCACACATGTTGGACAAATTTCCCTTGAAATAACTATCCACAGATTTCGCAGATTACACAGATTTTCTTGTTGTTTGAGGAGGTTAAGCTCAAATTAATGTACAGTATTGTTGTAATACCCCACATAGTAAGCAAGTATAACACAAACGGCCGTTACCAATCTTAAAAAAACAAAATTTTTAAGGGCCAATTTGACGCCAATCTTCATAAGAACTTAACAACTTCTATATTTTGACTAAATAGAACTATTCTACGCTTTCCCACGCAAGCTTAACCAACTTTATCGGAGATAAGAGACATGTTAAACACTGTTGGCCTCAACTGCTGTCTGGGTCTGCCCAAGTTAGATCTAGAACAATACACGCCAATTTCCTTAGCAGAGATGGGACGGGTAGCGCTGCTAAACCGCACCGATACCAAGTATGTCCTCTCGCTGGATGCACTGCGACCGATCATGACTGAACTGATCACGTCTTATGCCACGTTAGAGGTTCAGGGCAGCCGCATGAGCCATTATCGCACGCTTTATTTTGATTCGGCCGACTTTGACTTGTATCGTCGGCACCATGCAGGAATGTTGAACCGGTACAAGGTGCGGTCGCGGGAGTATGTGGATTCGCAGCTGGCTTTTATGGAAGTGAAACACAAGACGAACAAAGGCCGCACCATCAAGCGGCGCCTGCAAACGCCGGTTTTAGCGGATGAAATTGAGGAAGAAACGGCCGTATTCCTGCAACAATCTTACCCCTTTGACCCCACAGAATTGGAGCCCAAATTGTGGGTGGAATACGACCGCGTCACCCTGGTGAGCCGGGTTCGCCAGGAGCGCGTGACAATCGATCTCAATCTTCGCTTTGTTTGGGATGACGACGCGGTGCACTTGCCTCATATGGTCATTATAGAGGTAAAGCAAGCTGGCTTCTCCCAAAAATCTGACATGGTCAATTTGCTGCGGCAGTTTGGCATACGCTCAACCAGCTTTAGCAAATACTGCGTGGGCAGCAGCCTGCTTTATCCTGACCTGAAACAAAATAATTTCAAACCAAAACTGCGGTTGGTAGAAAAACTGGCCCAAGGACAACCTTATGCTTACATCAATTAATTTACTCACCGGCTTTGTGGCCAATTTAGCTATCGCGCTCCTGATTGTGCGCTTCATTTATTATCCAGTGCGGCAAAACAAAAACTATGTTTTCACCTTTTTGGCCTTCAACACCATCATCTTTTTTGTGATGAGTTTGTTGACCACCATCGATTTAAGCGTCGGGGCTGGTTTTGGTTTATTTGCCATTTTTTCGGTGCTGCGTTACCGGACCAGCCCGATGCCCGCTCGCGATATGACCTACCTGTTTGTGCTGATTGGCTTGCCAGTAATTAACTCTGGCTTGGTGGCTAATTCGGCCTGGAGCTCTTTGCTGATTGTGAATGTGGCCATTGTGGCTGTTTTGTATGTTCTGGAACAGGGTTGGGGCTTTCATTATGAGCAGTCGCAGCGCATCACGTATGAGCGCATTGACCTGATTCGGCCGGAAAACCATAATTTGCTGCTGGATGATTTGCGCGAGCGGACGGGGCTGCCGGTTAAGCGTTTTGAAATTGGCAATATCAACTTTCTCAAGGATGTAGCGGACATCAAAATTTATTTTGACGATCCCCGCCAGCGCGGCTGGACGAATGATGACGTCTTGTTTTTGGGGCATGTTGAGGAAACGGCCGTTTCTCCCGAGAGATAGCCACCCAGGAAATAAACATGAACAAGAAATTTGTGCTTTTGCTTCTAATCATTCTGCTTGCTGCCTGTAACGTAGCCGGCTCAGAAAGCCAGATAGCGGTGGATGGTGGGGGAGAAACGGCCGTAACCACCAGCAATGAGGCCGAGTCTGCGGAAACGGCTCGCCCCGCTGGCTGGAGCGAAGCCACCCACAGCAATGACGCCGACCCCAACTACGAGGTCGTCTTCCCCGAAGATGAGGTACTGCGCCTGGACATCACCATCGACAGCGAAAATTGGGCCGCGATGCTGGCCGATCTGACCGAATTGTTGGGCGAACAAGGCACGGGCCAGGGTCCTGGCGGTGGTAATGCCGGCGATGGTAATTTGGCTGGCCTGCCAGCGGATTTCCAGCCACCGGCAGATGGTGAATTTCAACCGCCTGACGCTGGCGAATTTCAGCCTCCGGAAAGGCCGGCAGGGGGTCAGGGTGGTCCCGGTGGCGGGCAGCCAGGCGGATTTGGCGGCGGCGTGCCCGGCGATTTCACCAGCGAAAATCCGATGTGGGCCGAGGCCACAATTACGTTCGAGGGCAACACCTGGACGCATGTCGGCGTGCGCTTCAAGGGTAACTCATCGTTGTCTGGCGCCTGGTCCAGCGGTTCGTTGGAACTACCGTTCAAGCTCGATTTCGACGAATTTGAGGATGACTATCCCGAAATTGACAACCAGCGCTTCTACGGCTTCAAGCAGTTGTCGCTATCCAACAACACCCGCGATGCATCGTTTTTACGCGATACCGTGACGGCCGATATCCTGGAGGATGCCGGGTTGGCCAGCGCCAAAACATCATTTGTGGAGCTGTATGTAGATTACGGCGAAGGGCCGGTGAGCTTTGGCCTGTACACGATGATCGAGGTGATTGACGACACGGTGGTAGACCGCGTGTTTGGCAGTGATGATGGCAACATTTACGAGGCAGACGGTACGGCCGTTTCCCTGGCCGAAGGCACGCTTGCAAGTATTCCTGACAGCTTCCAAAAAGAAAACAACGAAGACGAAGCTGACTGGAGCGACATCGAAGCGCTGTACACCGTGCTGCACTCCGATTTGCGCCAAAGCGATCCGGCAGCTTGGCAGGCGGAGCTAGAAGCTGTGTTTGACGTTGATACCTTTTTGCACTGGCTGGCCATCAACACGGTGATTGAAAATTGGGACACGTACGGCGGGGCAGCGCACAATTACTATCTGTACAACGATCTGGCAACGGGCCAGCTCACCTGGATTCCGTGGGATCACAACGAGGCGTTGAAATCAGGCGGCCGTTCGCAAATGACCCTGGAGATGACCGCCATCGGCGATAATTGGCCGCTGATTCGCTACCTGCTGGACAATCCCGACTACTATGAAACTTATGTCAACTATGTTGATGAAACCATCCACACTGTCTTTGAGCCGGAAGCGATGACGGCACGCTATGAAGAATTGGCCGCGCTCATCGAGCCGTACGCCGTGGCCGATGTCGGGCAGGCGGCGTTTGATCAGGCCATTCAAGAACTCATCAGCCACACCAACAACCGCGTCGCCGCCGCCGAAGCGTTTTTAGGGCAGTAAGCCACAGGGCACACAGAGAGCACAGAGTTTTCCTCTTTTTTCTCTGTGCTTTCTGTGGCAAAAACTCAATTATTCTTATTTGCAAATATATTAAATAAAAATATAATTCCCGCATGGAACAAACGATTTTTACAACCATGCGGGAAATTTTTGTGCTGCTGATTGGCGAAATGGCGGTGGCATTACGGCCGTTTCACCTCACTCCTGAGCAATTCGACACGCTGCTGCTGCTGCAACTGGACAGCGGCTGGCGCATGGGGGATTTAAGCGGCCGTTTGCTGGTGGACAACAGCAAAATGACCCGCATTGTGGATTATCTGGCTGAGCAGGGCTGGGCCACGCGCCAGCCCGACCCCGACGACCGACGGGCGCAGCAGGTGGTGCTGACCAGCGCCGGATCGGCCCAACGTGAGGCGGCCCAGGTAGCTCATCTGGCTGCGTTGCAGGCGAGTTTGTCTGGTATAGATGAAGCCGGGCAGGCGCAAATGCTGGATTTGCTGGCAAGTTGGCGGGCTTCGTTGGGCGTGACCGCCGGGGGCTAAAGCCGGGTCATTCATGGCCGGGCGGACGATGATGGACAGGGATTTTTGAGTCAATCGAGAACGAAAATCGTACGTCGGATTGCCAATCCGACCGACATTTACGAGGGGAATAATCAATGGCTGAATTAGAAACCACATTCGACGAAAACGAGGCAATTGCCACCGCGCCGGGCGACATTCCGCTGCCGATGGTGCGTGAGCGCATTGCGGCGCAGGCGCACCAATTCCGCCACGACAACACGATACGGCCGTTTGCTCCCCAACCAAACGAATCCGTCGAAATTTGGGCTACCAGCGGCGTGGAGATGCCATTGGACCGTGCCGAGGTGTGGTTTACCTCAGACGGCCGTTTGCCAGACGCGAATGCCCACAAGCTGCCGATGATGGTGCAGACGGTAGATTGGGAAGCTGGGGCGGGCTACTTGAGCCGCTGGCATGCCATTTTGCCGGGACAGGTGGGCGGAACGGCCGTACGCTACAAAATCGCGGGCTGGCAAGCCGGACGGGTGGCCGACGCCCCGCCCGACCTTTTTGCCCACGACGGCCAGGGTTTTTGGTATCCCGTGGAGGACGAGACGGGCATCCAGACGTTTGCCTACTATGTCGAGCCAGACGAACCAGTCGGGCCAGCGTGGATGCACGAGGCGGTGATTTACCATATTTTTCTGGACCGCTACCATCCGGGGACGGCGGACGGCCGTTTCTCGCCGGAAATTGACAAGGCTGATCACCATGCCCGCAACGGCGGCACGCTGCGCGGCGTGACCCAATCGCTACCTTACCTGGCGGAATTAGGCATCAACTGCATCTGGCTCTCACCGCTGGGCTTGGCGGATACCTACCATCGGTACGACACCAAAGATTTGTTCGCCATCGACCCGGAATTGGGTAGCGAGGCCGATTTGCACGAGCTGGTGGCGCAGGCGCACGCACGTGGCATTCGCGTGATTCTAGACTTTGTGCCCAGCCATTGCTCCTGGAAGCATCCCGCTTTCCTGGCCGCCCAGGCCGATCCCAATGCGGAGAGTGCTTCCTGGTTTGTCTTCTATGAACACCCCGACGACTATCGCTGCTTTTTGGGCCGGGCCAAGCTGCTGCCCTCGTTCGATACCAACGATCCGGCGGGCAGGCAGCATATTTGTGATGCGGCCGTTTATTGGCTGCGTGAATTTGGGCTGGACGGCTTCCGGCTGGACCATGCTATTGGGCACGGTATGGATTTTTGGGTGCAGTTCCGGCAGGCAGTGCAGTCGGCCAATCCGCAGGCAGTGACGATTGGCGAAGCGACCGATTCGCCCGATGCGCTGCGTCGCTATCGCGGGCGGTTGAGCCACGTGCTGGACTTCCCCCTGGCAACCGCGTTTCGCTACGCCTTTGCCCTGGATTTGTGGAATGTGGCCCAACTCGACGCCTTTTTGCAGAGCTATGAGGCGTACATGGACACGGGCGCGGCGCGGGCCAGCTTTTTGGACAACCACGACATGAACCGCTTCCTTTTCATGGCGGGCAATGATGTGAACCGGCTGAAGCTGGCGGCGCTGTGTCAGTTCACCCTCGCCCCGACGCCGGTAATTTATTATGGCACCGAAGTGGGGCTGTCGCAGGCGGTGAACAAGGACCAGGCAGGATCGGGTGGCGATCATCACGTCCGGGCGCAAATGCCGTGGCAGCCGGAGAATTGGGACCGCGATTTGCTGGCATTTTATCGCCGCTTGGTGCAGCTGCGGCGCACGCTGCCTGCGCTCCAGCGCGGAACACGCACGCGGCTGCATGTGGATGCGGCAACGCAGATGTATGCATATGCGCGGGAATGGGAGGGGGAAACGGCCGTTGCTCTCTTCAATCTCAGTGACGGGGAACAAACTATCCCGCTGGCGAATGCAGCAGCTTATGCGTGCTTGCTTTCTACGGGCGCACAGCCGGCGTTTGTGGGGGATGGGGTGATTGTTGGGGAAGGAACGGCCGTCATTATCACAAAGAATTGAGTGTCTCCCTTTCATTAACAAGATCACGCTCATGGTTCAGCGAGGCTGTTCCCAACTGAGAGGAGCTGTTTTATAATAAGGCCAGTTTAACAGTTCCAGTGTCAGGTTCAGGTAAGGATGGCGAAAATGAAATGGGGATGGGCTGCCGCAATCGTTTTTCTGGTTTTGAGTTTAGCTGCCTGCGTTCAAGACGAGGCTGTGTTGGGGGAAAGTACGGCCGTTCCTACTCCACCCCCAACGATTGAACCGACTGCGACGGAAACGGCCGTACCTGCTACTGCGACTGTTGTAGAAGAAACGGCAACCCCACCGCTTCGAAGCCCGTTGGCTGAGGTGCCAGACCTGAAGCAATTGAGTGAAGTACCAATTGATACTTCGGCAATATACAGGCTAAAAACCCCAGACTTTGATTTGCTACATGATTGGCTGAGGGCTGCACGTGAAACTCCGGAAAGAGGTCTGCCCTATTTTCACATTTTTGACCTGTTGGCCTTTGATTTTGCCCGAAGCTTTCCCCACGGTGCTGGCCAGCTCGAACCCATTTTTCAGGAAAACCAATATCCAGGCATGTACCTTGATGAGCGGATGATCTGGCCTGTTTTGCAAACGGCCGTTGTGGCTTACCTAAACCAAAACCAAATCAGTCTAGAAGATGGAACTCCGCTCAATATTCTAGAATTAACGGTTTATCCGCAGGCAACCGATTTGAACAGTGACGGTGTTTTGGAATGGCTGCTTGCAGTGGAGTCAAAGGATTTGTACATCCTGGGCGTAATACCGCTTATCGTTGAGCAATCTGGCCAGTATGCCATCCTTCCCAATACGATTGACCCAATTAATACATCAAATGCAGGAATTTATGTTGATGGCATGTCTCAAGTTGTCTTTGATTTTGATTTTACGGGAGACGATATTGTTGATATTTTGCGGATTGAGCAGGGTTATCTTGGCGGGCCGTTTGGATATATTGATGTTTACATGTGGAATGGATCCGGGATTTATCGGCTGGAAAGGATCGATATTTCTGTTCCTTCCTTTAAGCCATATGCTACTTTTGAAATAGACGATTTCACTGGCCATGGTGTTGTTGACGTAAGGGTGATAACAACGCACGAAGTCAACTTTAATTGTACCTGGGATGAAGTGGATATTTACAGTTGGAACGGCCGTATCCCACAGCATCAACTCATGGAAGATAATCAGATGCCCGACACACCTGAGTGTGCCATGTTCCATGCGATTACGCCTTCTCGCTATTATTCAGAAGCGGTCTTAGCTGAAAAAACCCGCATTGAATTGCTGGAGTCAGCGCTGAGTCGGTTAACGTTAGAAACCGCGCCATCGGCAGATTTCTTGGCTTTAGGCTACCTGCATTTAGCAATGGCCTATCTGGAGCAAAACGATGTCAGCAAAGCCCACGAAACTTTTGATCAACTGTACAACTTACCAGATACGGCTACCTTTGCTCAGCTTGCAAAAAACCTTTATGCTGAAAATGATGGTGATTTGTTGTCCGTTTGCCAGCAGCTATATACCGAGCCTGAGCAAGTTGAAGAAACCGGCATTAGCGATTACATCTATGAAGGGTCAGTCACAGGCTTTTTTGGCGTGGGCAGTGAATTACTAAATCCTGAGGCTATCTGCTCATATCCACAGCACATTACCGACGAGTTGAGGACTGTATCTTTGCCTGCGAATCAGCATCCAGCAACCAGCCTTAGCCAGTTGGGTTACACGTTTTCTCAGTACGATTCTTTCAATCTCGATTCAGATGCTTCACTGGAATGGCTCGGTGTTGTCCAGAAGGAAGAAGCAAGGCTGGTATTGTTTGATGAGATGGATGGCGTTTTTAAACCTGTGATTTTGAGCAATATTTGCTTGGACTGTCAGGACGCCTTGATTTATGAATTGCGCCAGGATGAGCAAGGTGGGTACCTCATTGGCAGAATAAGCAGTTACCAGACGACATGCACGTTGAGTAATGAGCTGGCGGTGCGTAACAGCCCTTTTCTTGTTCGAGCCACTGATGATGGTTTTGACTTTGATATGATTGGACACTTTTGTAGTGGAGATGCGGATGAACGGCCGTTAACTGAAATAACTCCTGCCGATTTTGAGCCAGCTCCACCCCGCCCACTAGCTTGGTACTCGTTGCTGTATGAAGCCACAGGGAAAAGTGATTGGGAGTGGATGCGGGATGTACAAACGGCCGTTCTCACCCAAACCGATCCCACTGCCCCCGAAAAAATTACCGAATTGCTCACTTACCTGCCGTCCGACGACCCGGACGCGCAGCCATACATCGAACACCTTACTTACCTGCTGGGCTACTTTTATGAACTGAGTGGGGATGAGGAAACGGCCGTTACCATCTACCTCGATCTCATCCAGCAATACCCCACCTCGCCGTGGAGCTGGCTGGCCTGGGCGCGACTGGAACCTGTGGAGAATTAAAAACGCTGATTTAGGGGAAAATCAGCGTTTTTCTGCATTCATCTGTGCCGCCTTAAAACGTGCGCGACCACTCCTTGGGCCAGCGCTCCACCACCACTTTGGTTTGCGTGAAAAATTCCACCGCGTGATTGCTCTGCCCGTGCAGCGTACCAAAAAAGCTCTCCTTCCAGCCGCTGAACGGGAAGAAGGCCATCGGTGCGGCCACGCCCACGTTGATGCCGATGTTGCCCGCCTGGGCTTCGTAGCGAAACTTACGCGCATCGTGGCCGCTGTTGGTGAACAGGCAGGCCATGTTGCCATACTGGCCGCTGTTCACAAAAGCAATCGCCTCGTCGATGGTGGTGGCGTGCATCAAACTCAGCACCGGGCCAAAAATCTCGGTGCGGGCAATCTCGCTGCCCGGCGCCACGTTTTGCAGGATGGTGGGGCGAACAAAGCTGCCCTTCTCGTAGCCGCTGATTTGGGCGTTACGGCCGTCTACCAACACCGTCGCCCCTTCATCAGCCCCTTTCTGGATCAGCCCCTCGATGCGCGTCACGCTTTGCTGGTTGATCACGGTGCCCATCTGTACGCTTTCATCTAACCCATAGCCCACTGTGCGAGAAACGGCCGTATCCGCCATCGCCTCCGTAAAGGTGTGGCGCGCATCCCCCACGGTGATAGCCAAAGACGCCGCCAGGCAGCGCTGCCCGGCACAGCCAAAAGCCGAATCGGCCGCGATGCGCGTCGTCATTTCCATGTCTGCGTCTGGCAAAATGATGATGGGATTTTTCGCGCCGCCCTGGGCCTGCACCCGCTTGCCATATTTGGCGCCTTGCGCATAGATGTAGCGGGCCACCGGCGTAGAGCCAACAAAACTAATCGCTCGCACCGTGGGATGCGCCAGCAAGGCATCCACCACCACCTTGTCGCCGTGCACCAGATTGAGCACGCCGGGCGGCAAATCCAGATGCTCCGCGAACAGGGTCATGATGTAATGTAGCGTCTGCGGCACTTTCTCTGACGGCTTGATGATGTAGGTGTTGCCGCAGGCGATGGCGTAGGGCAAAAACCAGAAGGCAATCATACCGGGGAAGTTGAAGGGCACCACGGCAGCGGCCACGCCCACCGGCTGGCGAATCATAATTTCATCAATGCCGCTGGCGATATCTTCGGAAAAATCGCCCTGCATCAGCTTGGGAATACCGCAGGCGACCTCCACATTTTCGATGGCCCGCACCAGCTCCCCGCGCGATTCGCCAATTGTTTTGCCACATTCCTGGGTGATGAGTTGGGCAATCTCCTCAAAATGATCTTCCAGCACCTGCTTCATTTTGAACAAATATTGGATGCGCTCACCGGCGGGCGTTTGCCGCCAGTCGCCAAAGGCTTGGGCCGCCGCCTGGGCTGCCTGGTCCACATCAGCGGCGGTGGAGAGCGGCACCTGCACCATGATTTCGGTCGTGGCTGGATTTTCCACATCCAGGTAGCTGTCGCCCGTTGCGCGCTGCCACTTGCCGCCGATGTAGTTCAATAATTTCCCGTTTTCAATCATCGCAAACTCTCCATTTTCTGGCGTGAATATAGAAGCTGAGTCCTGCCAAAGCAGGGAAAGCGTATCATCTACCAGATGACAGAAATTTCAAAATGATTAGGGGATATTGCGCAGGATTTGGTCGAGGATGTGGGCAACGGGTTGGTCGATGGAAATGGTGAAGGCGTCGATGGCGGACGGCCGTTCCAACGTATCAAACTGGCTCTGGAGCATTTCCGCCTTCATGTAATGATCTTTTCGCTGGGACATGCGCTGCCAAATCAAGTCAAAGCTGCCGTCCAGATAGATGAACTGGATGCTGTCGTACCCGCCGCGCAGCTGGGTGCGGTACTTCTTTTTGAGGGCAGAACAGGCCAGAACGGCCGTTTCGCCCTGCAGCACATGATCAACCAGCAGGTCATGCAGCCGGGCCAGCCAGGGCGCCCGATCATCATCGTTAAGGGGGGTGCCGCTAGCCATCTTTTCCACATTTGCTGGCGGATGAAAATCATCGCCATCATAAAAAGGGGCCTTTAGCTTTTCTGCCAGAGCCTGACCAATGGTGGTCTTGCCACAACCAGAGACGCCCATGACGATGTAAACTTTGGCGAGAGTTTCTGTTTCTGGCGCGTGGCTCATGTTTCCTCAACGAGGCCCAGCGCCGCGCGGTCTTCCTCATCCAGGTATCGCTGGATCACGCGCCAGGCACCCCAATAAGTCAGCAGCGCCGAACCCGCAAAGGACACGGTGAGGAATATAAATCGGGGCAAAAGCGTGCCGATAGCCATTGGAATCAACGCCACAACGGCCACCAAAATCCCCCAAAAAGCGTGAGCCATCGTCAGCCGCAGCCCATTTTTTAGCCAGCTGCGCAGAGGTTGGTCCAGCGTCACGAGCAGGGGCCACAAATAAACATTGGCCAGAATGAGGAACAGGCCAAAAAAAGAGGTAAGGATAAAGGCGGGCACAAAAATAAACTGCTCAAAGCCGGCCCGCCCAATGATGTACAGGTTTAAGGCAACCAATCCTGCCAGAAAGAAATCAATCACGCCCAAAACCGTTGCCCGCAGCCAGTAGCGACGAATCGCCTGCCAAAAGGTAACCAGCGGCGTATCGGGCGATTGTCCCCGTGCCCACGGCGCAACAGAGGCAAACAAAGCGGCCGTTACCGCTGGAATCGTCACAATAAACAACGAACCACCCAGCCACAGCATGTTAAACAGGATGAAATTGGTTAGCGTATTAAAAAATTCAAGGAAATCAAATTGCGAGCTGCTGCTTTGTTTAAACATGGTCATCTTCCGTTTGTCTTTGCACGATTAGCATACCGTGAATGAAAAAGTTTAACAAAAAGATGACCATGTTTTTAATAAGCCAAAAAGCCTTACCGTAAAAACGCCTCGTGTAGCCCACCATCCACGCTGATGACCTGTCCGGTGGTTTTGCTGAGCTTGCTGCTGGTGAGTAGATACGCCGCTTCTGCCTGATCAGCCAGGGTGATGGGGGATTTGGTCAGCGTGCGCTGGGCGTAGAAGTTGGCCAGCTTGTCGCGCAGGGCGTCCGTCTCTTCACTTTCATCGTGGGCAATGTTGTACTTCACCAGCGAACTGATGACGCGGTCGCGGGGGAACATGCTGCTGCCTTCCACCACGGTGGCCGGAGCCAGCCCATTTACCCGCACCAGTGGCGAAAGCTCAATGGCCAGCTCGCGCACCAGATGATTGGCGGCCGCTTTGCTGGTGTCGTAAGCGACGGACCCTTTTTTGGCGACGGCCGCATTGACGCTCGTCGTCAGCACCAACGTGCCGGGCAACTGCTGTGCTTCCCAAATCTTCCGCGCTTCATCAGCCACCAGATAGCCACCCTTCACATTCACGGCGAAGGTTAGGTCCCATTGGGGGTCGGTGACACGGCCGTCTTTCGTCGGTGGCACAAACACACCCGCAGTCACAATCACGTTGTCGATGCCGCCATAGGCTAGAATCACCTGGTTCAGCATCGCCTGCACTGATTCGCGGTTGGTGATGTCTGCACCCAGGCCAATGGCCGGGCCACAGGCCGAGATGCCCGTACCGGCCACGCCGATGCCCATGCCGTATTTGTTGGTGAGTTCAACGGCCGTTTCCTGCGCCGCTTCCCCGTTCAAATCCACACAGACCACATGCGCCCCTTCTTGGGCCACGCGGTGCGCCGTCGCCTTGCCAATGCCGCTGCCCGCACCCACCACAATCACGATGTTGCGCGCCAGCTCTTTTTCTGGGGGCATGCGCTGCAATTTTGCCTCTTCCAGCAGCCAATATTCGATGTCGAACGCCTCTTGCCGGGGCAAGCCCTGGTATTCGCTAATCGCTTCCGAGGCGCGCATGACGCGGATGGCCAGCGAGTAAAATTCGGCCGTGACGCGACTCTCGCTCTTGTTTTTGCCCCAGGCAATCAGCCCCACGCCGGGGATCAGAATCACAGTCGGATTTGGGTCGCGCATGGCGGGGGAGTTGTCGTGTTTGCACGCTGCATAGTACGCGGCGTAATCGTCGCGGTAGGCGGCCAGGCCACTCTCCAGCTTGCTGAGCAGCGTGGCAAAATCTTCAGTTTGCGGATTCCAATCCACGTACAATGGCTTGATTTTGGTGCGCAGGAAATGGTCTGGGCAGCTCGTGCCAATCTCGGCTAGGCGGGTGGCATCGTGGCTGTTGACAAATTCCAGTACGCTGTCGGTGATGTGCACCGTGCCGACGAACCGCTTTTGTTGGGAAACCATGCCACGCAGGGTGGGCAGCAATTGAATCAACAACGCTTCACGCTCCGCTTCGGGCAGCGATTGGTATTTGGCACCACCAAAGGTTTTGTCACCCTTGTCGCGGTCCTGGATGTAAACGGCCGCTTTTTCAATCAGGTCCAGCGTCAGTTCGTAACACGCCTTGTCGTCGTCGGCCCAGTTGATCAGGCCGTGCTGGCCCATCACCAGCCCCTTGAGCTGCGGATTGGCGGTGGCCATGTTGCCCATTACCAGCCCCAAATCGAAGCCGGGACGCTGCCAGGGCACCCAGCCCACTTCGTCGCCGTACACGTCTTGGGTGAGCTGCTCCTGGTCTTTGCTGGCGGCAATGGCAATGGCGGAGATCGGGTGCATGTGGTCTACGTGCCGCGCCGGGATGAAGCCATGTAGCGGCGTGTCAATCGAGCTGGCACGGGGATTGAGGTTGAAGGTGGTGTGCGGGTACATGCTCACCATCTTGTCTTCAATTTCGGTTTTGACGCCTTTGACTTCGGCTGCGTCGTAAATTTCTTGCAGGGACAGCAGCTTGTCCATGTAGAGCGAGGCGAAGTTGGCGCGGGTGGAGGTGCGCAGGTCGCCGCCGGAGCCTTTCACCCAGAGCACATCCACCTCTTCGCCGGTCAGCGGATCGGTCATCATCACTTTGGAGGAGGTGTTGCCCCCGCCGGTGTTGGTGATGCGCTGGTCATCGCCCAGAATGTTGGAACGGTAGCGCAGCCGCTCGACGGGATCGAGCTGGTCAGCGACGGCGTCGTCCCAGTTGTAATCGACATGTTTGTATTCTTTTTCTGACATGTTTTCCTCATTTGCGGTAGGGGCAGGTCTCAGACCTGCCCATACACGAGTTTTATTGGTTTGTTAAAAGGATGAGATGCAGTTCACGCGGGCCGTGCATGCCCATGACGAGCTGCATGGCAATATCGGCCGTGCGGCTGGGGCCGGTAATAACGACGATGTTGCTGTGCTGGCGGGTGTGTTCCAGCCCCGCTGCTTTTTGGGCAGCCCACCAGCTTTCTAAATCGGGCACAATTTGGCTGGCGGCGACCACGGCGATGTGCACGGGGGGCAGCAGGGAGGCGGCGCGCGGACGGCCGTTGCCACTCATCACCACCAAGCTGCCCGTCGCCGCCAAGGCTGCATCCACGCCGGTGAGGCCCACACGCACGCTGGCGTCCTGCCCCACGCGGGCGACGTTGGCTGCGTCCAGCGCTTCGGCCAGACCGGGCAGGGGGATGTGTTCGGGGTTCCAACTGGAAACGGCCGTATCCTCTCCCAAAATCTCTAAAATTGCGGCAATCGCTGCCTCGGCATCCGCTGCCTGATGCACCACACACGCGGCCTGTTCCGCTTCCTGGAGGAAACGGCCGTACAAAGCGTCCGGCGAGGTATCCGCCAGCGGCACCATGTGCAGATGCTCTTGGGGGGGTGGATGTGGGGAAACGGCCGTTTCCCTTGCCGTAGCTTGCCTAAAATTTGCTCTCGACTACTCATTGTCCCTCCTGATCAGATTGGGACGCGGATAAACGCAGATAACGCGGATCAAAAATCTGCGTAATCTGCGTAATCTGCGGCTGGTTATTTCTCTCGCTCTTGCCACAGCTGGTGAAACGATTTAGGTGCAAATTTGGGCGTGGCGCGGTACTTGGTCCAGCCGCCCAGCGGCCCCGGCAGCGATTTGGGCTGCAACAGATTGGTTGCTCTGGCTGCCACCTTGCCGCCAAAGACAAACCGTCCCGACGACCCGTTGCCAAACGCCCATGCCTTCATCCCCACGTTCCAAATCGTGTCGCTCAGGCCGCGTTGCACCAGTTCATGGCGCAAATCGAGCAGCATACGGGGGATGTTGATGTCCACCGGACAAACTGCCTTGCACATGCCACACAGGCTGCTGGCGTGGGGCAGCGGGCTGGCGTTTTCCAGTCCCGTGAGCAGCGGGGTGACAACCGCGCCAATCGGGCCGGGATAAACCCAACCGTAGGCGTGGCCGCCGGTGACCTGATAGACGGGGCAGCCGTTCAAACAAGCGCCGCAGCGGATGCAGGCGAGCGCTTCGGTGTAAGAGGAGGTGTAGATGTCGGAACGGCCGTTATCTACCAAAATTACGTACACATGCTCTGGGCCATCCGTTTCGCCGGGCTGGCGCGGGCCGTTGACCATGTGCGTGTACACCGTCATCGCCTGGCCGGTGGCGCTGCGCGGCAGCACCTGGGTCAGCGTGGCGTAATCGGCCACGGTGGGCACAATTTTCTCGATGCCCACCAGCGCCACGTGCACCCGAGGCAGGCTCGTTGTCAGGCGAATGTTGCCCTCGTTGGAGACAAGGCAAACAGAGCCAGTTTCTGCCAAAATAAAGTTGCCGCCGGAGATGCCCATGTCGGCCGCCAGGAACTTTTGCCGCAATTTTTCACGGGCAAAATAGGTCATCTCGTTGGTGTCATCGGTGGGGGGCATGTTCGCTTTGGCGATGAGCAAATCGCGAATGCTTTCTTTGGTTTTGTGCACGATGGGAGCCACGATGTGACTGGGTGTTTCTGCGCCAAGTTGCACGATGTACTCGCCCAAATCAGTCTCCAGCACGTCGATGTTGGCGGCTTCCAGCACATGATTCAGACCGGTTTCCTCCGTCATCATGCTCTTGGCTTTCACCGCGGCGCGCACGTCGTGCCGTTGGGCAATGTCCAAAACGTGCTGGTTGGCGGCGGCGGCATCCGCTGCCCACAGCACCTGGATGCCGTTGGCCTGCATGTTGGCCTCGGCCTGTTCCAGCAAATCGGGCAGGTTGTTGAGCACGTGCCGCTTGATGGCCGCCGCTTGCTGCCGCATCGCCTGGCCGTGGGCTTCGCCGTTGGCAAACATGGCGGCCTGTCGTTTGGTGAAGGCTGAATGAGTTCCGGCAGAAACGGCCGTTTGCAAATCCGGATCATTGATCGCAATTCGGGCCGCCGGGATGAAGTTGTTCGACTGAACTTTCATAATTTTTCCAGAATGGGACACTGATAAACGCTGATTCACACTGATTTTTTCTTCTTATCTGTGTCAATCAGTGTAAATCCGTGTCCAATTATTTATCTCGAATGGCGTCGGCCAGCACGTCGGCGATGTGGCGCACGCGGGGCTGCTGACCTTGCTTTTGCAGACCGCCGTTCATGTGCATCAGGCAGCTAATGTCGCCCGTCACCACGCAGTCCGCACCGCTGGCGGTAATATGTTCCAGCTTTTTGTGCAGCATCGCCCCGCTCACGTCGGCCATCTTCACGGCAAATAGCCCGCCAAAACCGCAGCAAATTTCGCCGTTGTCCCACTCTTCGCGGGTGAGATTTTCGGTGTTATCCAGCAAGGTTTCGGCGGCATCTTTGAGGCCCAGCAAGCGGAGTCCGTGGCAGGCATGGTGGCAAACGGCCGTTTGCGCTTGCGGTAATCTGGCGTGCAAATCGGTAATGCCCAGGCCATCCACAATAAATTCGCTGAACTCCCAGGTGATGCTGGCCAGCCGCTCTGCCTCTGCTTTGAGCGTGGGGTCGTTGGCGAAAAGTGCGGGATATTCATGCCGCACCATCGCCGCGCAAGAGCCAGAGGGCGTAACGATAACTTCGGCCTGGCGGAACACCTCGATGAAGTGGTGGGCCACCTGCCGCGCCTCGTCCCGATAGCCGGAGTTGAAGGCGGGCTGGCCACAGCAGGTTTGCCCGGCGGGGAAATCTACCGTCACGCCAAGGTGTTCCAGCACGTCCACCACGGACAGTCCGGTTTGCGGCGAGAGCATGTCTACCATGCAGGTGACAAACAGGGAGACGCGCTTGCCTTTGGGTGAGGGTCTTTGTTGTACATTCATGAGCTACCCCAATGTTTAGATTGGTAACGGCCGTTTGTTGCAATAAACGGCCGTGTTTTCTACTTCCTAACAGCCATTCCCCGCCCGCAAATGCGGCACCTCAAGCTGCCGTGAGGACGGTTTTGTCTGTTACGCTTAGCTGCGCTTTGCCAAAACCTGCTTTTCGTAGGCGCGAATCTCGTCCATAAAGGCATAGCCTACCGGAACGTTTTGCTGCTGGCAATATTGATCCCACACCGCCCCAAACGGCATTCCTTTGAGCTCTTCCAGCAGGGCCAGCCGAGAGGTGAAGTCGCCATTGGCTTCCAGCTCACGCAAATGCTCGATTGGCTCTAGCAAGGCCAGGAGCAGCGCCCGCACCGCATTGCGCGTGCCAATTGCCCAGGCTGCCACGCGATTGATGCTGGCATCGAAAAAGTCCAGGCCGATGTGGGTGCGCTCCAGGAAGTTGCCGCGCACTAGCTCCTGCATAATCGCTTGCAGCTCGTCGGTGAGCGTGACCACATGGTCGCTGTCCCAGCGCACGCCGCGGCTCACGTGCAGCAGCAGTTCCGGCACGTATAGCAGCACCGACGAAATCTTGTCGGCAATGGTTTCGGTGGGATGGAAATGGCCCGCATCCAGGCAAAGCAGCGTTTGCCGCGAGACGGCATACCCCATGTAAAACTCATGCGATCCCACCACATAGCTCTCTGAGCCGATGCCGAACAGTTTGCATTCCACCGCGTCCAAGTTGTGGGTGGGATTCAGCAGTTGGTCAAAAACCTCATCCAATGCTTGCGCCAGCACCTCTCGGTGGATTAGGCGGTTGACGGGCATATCTTTGTATCCGTCGGGGATCCAGACGTTGGTGACGCAGGGTGTGCCTAGCTGCTCGCCGATGTGCGCCCCAATTTCGCGGCTGATCCGGCAATGCTCAATCCAAAAATCGCGCACGCCCTGATCCAAACTGGCCAGCGTAAAGCCGCTGTCGGCCATCGGATGCGAAAAGCAGGTGGGGTTAAAGTCGATGCCGTGATTGTTTTCTTTGGCCCAGGCGATCCATTTGTCAAAATGATGCGGCCGCCAATCGTTGCGATCCAGCTTTGCGCCATCTGAGTCGCCGTAAATGGCGTGCAGGTTAAGGCGGTGCGTGCCGGGAATGAGACTGTACGCCTGATCCAAATCCTGACGCAGCTCATCCGGGGTGCGGGCTTTGCCGGGGTAGTTGCCGGTGGTCATGATGCCGCCGCTGAGGCTGCGGTCGGGGTCTTCAAAGCCAATCACATCGTCCCCTTGCCAGCAGTGCAGGCTGATGGGAATGGTGGCGAGTTTTTGCAGCGCTGCATCGGTATCCACGCTGAGCGCAGCGTATCGTTCTTTGGCTAAGGCGTAAGCTTGTTCAGTTGAATTGTTCATAGTTGCTTCCTATTGTTCATTTTCCCGGAAACTCCGAGTTTCCGGGAAAATCGGTTAGTCGAGGTGGAACACTTCTTCGAGTTCCACCATGGTTTTGTCGGGATGCGCTCCGTCGGGTGATTCAAAGTAGGGGGTCATGAATTCTTGCCATTTGGCATTGATCGCTTCGCCATCCATGCCGTCGAGGGCGGCCTGGAAGCTGTCTGGCGTTTCAAAGTAGCCAAACAGGGTGCCATCTTCGCGCATGAAGAGGGAGTAGTTGTGCCAGCCGTGGCGGCTGAGCGCTGCCTGCATCTCTGGCCAAACGGCCGTATGATGCTGCTTATATTCTTCGATCATGTCTGGTTTAACTTTGAGCAAGAACCCGATTCGTTTCATTTTTAACTCCACTATTGACTGAAAATCTTGGCTAGATGGTAACGGGGATGGGCAGAAAAGGCGTGGCATTGGGAGCCGTCGGGAAAGTCCACGTTCCAGTTTTCCCAGGTGGTGGGGGTGCCTTGCCGCACCCAGCGTCCCCAGCGCAGCTTGATAATGTCGAGGATGGCTTGGGTACGGCCGTATTTCCCCAACCCCTCAAAAATATAATGGTGCATAAACGGACTGGCCAGCACCATTTCCCCGTCTTCGTGTTCGTCCCGCGCGTTCAGGGAACGGGCGATGATGTCAGCGAGCAAATCGTCGGTTTCGGCGGGTATGGCGGCACCGGTGAGCAGGGCCATCGCTGCGCCAAGCTGGGAGTAGGTGGTGTGGGCCAGATCGTCATGGAAACGGCCGTTTCCCCAAAACTCATCCCGGCATCTTTGTTGCAGTTTACTCGCCGCCGCTTGCCAGAAGGTTGCCATCTCTGGCTCAAATTCGCTAGCCAATTCCGCTGCTATTTGCAGTGCCAAAACCACGTGCAAATTAAACACCAGGTGCGGATCGCTTTGCGCCGTGGCCGACCAGTCGATGTAAAAACGGCGGCCCGGCGGATGCACCAGCAGGCCAGCCTCATTTTGCAGTGCCAGCAGCGCGGCGAGGACTTGCTTGAGCGTCGGCCAGAGCTGGTGCACTAGCGCCTCATCGCCCGATTGCTGCCAGTAGAGCGCCAGCAGCTCGACCCACATGCAGTTGTAGCGGGGGATGGTGTAGGCGTGCACTTCAGCGGGAGCCACGCTAGGCAGGATGCCGTCGGGATAAATACCTTGGGCGGGGTCGAGGAGGGTGGTTTGTAACGGCCGTAAATCATCCCCCATTGCGCTTAAGCCCAACGCCTGCGGTAGCGCGTCGCCCAGCCACTGCGAGCTTTCGCGCCAGACGCAGTCCACGAAGGTGTCTTGCAGGCAGGCGTGCAGCGTGTTTTCGCACAGCGCCACGATGCCGTCCAGCAGCTCGTCGCCTGTGTGAAGCGGTTTCGTCACGGCGAGCGGATATTCAGCAATGTGCACGTGCGGCGTGAGCTGCACATTTTCATCTGCGCCAATGAGTTGGAAAAGTACAAATCGCCCACCGCGCATGTTAAAAGGCTCGATGATTTGGTTGCCGGGGCGCAAGGTAAAAAAGTCCGTGGGGCGCATCCGGCAGTAAGTGGCGGGGTCGGAAATGACGAGTGCGCCAACGGCCGTTTTCTCCGCATAGGTGATGGCCAATTGCTCACTACCACGCGCATTCTTAATTTCTGCCCAGCCCTGGCAAGTGTAGGCGCGGCCAAGGTCGTAGAGCCAGCTTTCCACCCTCACCCCAGCCCTCTCCCTCAAAGGGAGAGGGAGCGAGTTCCCTCCCCCTGACAGGGGGAGGGTTAGGGTGGGGGTCGCCTCTTCCCAAAACGCCTTCACCCATTCATGCGATAACTCGCTCTTTTCAGCCTGCCCAATGCGATGTTCAACCAACGTCATTGCCGCCTCTCGCTCTTCCATTTGCGGCGTGAGCCGCTTTTGCAGGCCAGACCAGATGGGGCCGTTGGCCCCAGCGACCACGCGGGCCGGTGACCAATGGCTGTCATCGAAAACGGCCGTTTCCCACGCCACCATCTCATTCAAATCCCGCCGCTCACTGCCGCTGCCGTAAATGGAAATGCGCGGCACGTTGCTGGCAAAGGAAAGATCGCGTTCGGCTCGCCAACGGCCGTTTGTCACCAAAACAACCTCGCCGTTCACCTCAACCCAGGCCAGCAGCCCGGCCGCCGCGCGATGCACGGCGCTAAAATGCGAGTAGCCCGGCTGGTACACCTGCACCGCCAGCCAATTGCCCATGTTAAGCTGACCCGTGATGTCCAGCACATCCATTTTTTGGGCGTAGGGCCAGCTGCGCGCGGGACCTCGGTGGTGGAAACGGCCGTTAATCCACAGCTTGTAGCGGGAATCGGCCGTGATCCACAGCGTCACCTTGCCCGTCCCATCCCACTGCCAGCGGGGCGACCGAAAATTGAGAGTCACCTCATGCAGGTCGAAAGGGTGAGGTGGGGCAATCCAAACGGCCGTTTCCGGCGGCTGGATTTGCAACTCGTCAGGCTGGGGCCAGGGTGCCATACTGCTTTGCTAGCTCGTTGACCACTTTGTACGCGCCAATCAACCGCTGCGGCGGGATGTCTGGCTGCACAAAGTGGCCGGTATTGAAAATAAAACCGCCGCCCGGCGCGTAAATCTGGAATCGTTTACTGATGTACTCGGCCAGCACGTCGCCCTCGTAGGCCAGCAGCCCATCGATCACGTCCAGCGAGCCGTAGCAGACAAATTTGTCGCCGTAGTTATCCTTAATGGTTTGCGGGTCCATACCCGAACTTTCTTGCAAGGGATGCCAGCTGTGGTAGCCAATCTCCACCAGGTCATCCAAAATTTGCATGATGTAGCCGTCGCTGTGCAGATTGACATAAAGCCCAATTGAGCGGGCGTATTGCACGACGCGCGTTTGGCGTATGGCTTGATCAGCTTGCGCCACATGCGCGGCGAAAAAGCATCGTCTCGTTGCTGCCCCAGTCATCGCTGAGGGTGACGATGTCCACGTTGGCCGCTTTCAGGCTGTCCATCAGGCCGCACAGCCAGTCGGCGTAGCGGTCGAACCAGGCGGCCATTTCTTTGGGCTTGCCTGCCAGATTCATCCAGCAGTTTTCGATGCCGATGAGCTGGCTGGTGCCTTCCACAATGCCCCAGGTGTGGGCGATGATGGCCCGTTTGTCGTGGTGTGTTTTTCCACCGCCTGCCGCACGTTCAGCCCGGCAAAATCGTAGTTCCAATCGGTGTGAGACAACCATTTTTCGTCACGCGGATCGCCCAAATCCACATCTACCAGCTCGGACACGTCAAATTTACGGCCGAATTGATTCGGGTACGGTACAAAACCCACAAAAATATCAATGTTGAACTCGTCCAGAAATTGCTCCCGCGTGCCGTACTCAGCCTCCAACTTTTCCACGAACTGCTTCTGGTACAGCCAGCAGTCGATGGGCGTGCGGTCGGTTGGTTGGCGTTCCAGCGTGGCGATGACACGTTCTCGGCTGTTCATTCATTCTCCTAAGATATATCCACAGATTTGCCCAATTTGGGCGCAGATTAACACAGATTTTCTTTTTTCTCTGCGTTCTCCGCGCTCTCTGCGGTTTGTTTTTCAGAGGTTCAACCCAAATCTTTCGGTTTGAGCTGGAGCGCCTCATCCCACGCTGCCATCTCCACGCCATCTACAAACTGGCTGTGGAACGACTCCCAATGCACCTGCTCCCAAACGGGAATGACGGGCTTGAGCTCGTCGGGCAGCTTTTTGATGAGTTCCGCGTAGGCATGCTCCAGCAGGCGGTAGCCGGAGGTGGGTGAGACGGCAAACTTGGGATGTGGTTCGATGACGCCGTCGGCGACCATGAAATGGTCGAGCACGTCACTCATCTCATTGAGAAGTTCTAGCTTGCGCTCCCAAGGGGTGCTTAGCTCAACTGCCTCATCGACCAGCGGCTTGAGCGGCGCGGCCAGGCGAGGTAGCTTGGCAAAATGGGCCATGATCCATTTGTCGTATGGGTAGTAAGTGCGCTCTAGCATGAATGCCAGCTGGATGGCCCACTTCACGGCGCGGCTGAAGGTGATGTTGGCGTAGTACGGATTGTCGCGCAGGATGGCCCGCTTGAGGGCGTAGCTGCCCATGCCGGAAAAGTAGCGGCACCAATGGGCGATGCGGCGCAGGCGCACCGGTTCTGGATAATATTGCTGGAGGGTTTGGCGAACGACCGTAAATTCCCCGCTCTCATCATGCCACACTTCGCCATTAATGACGTGCGTGATGTCCTCTTCCGGTACATGCAGCCATTCCACATGGGTTTGCGGGGCACGCGTCAAGCCGATGGTGCGCTGCAAAAAGCCGGGCAGCGTGTCCAGCGCCAGCCCTGCCCCCGCCAGATGCGCGGCGTAGAGCGAATGGCCGCGGTAGCTGTCTGGCAGGTTGGCGCTGACGGTCTTCATGATTGCTTGCTGCTGAACGGCCGTTACCGACCCCGGCAGCAGCGCATCAATCCGCACGCCCCAATGGTGGTCCCGTGAATAGTCGTCGTCCAGCCCCAGCGCTTCAGAGCCATAGCCAAAGAGACCGAAAGCGGTAACGGCCGTAATCTCTGGGAAATGCTCCGCCAAAATTGGTTTAACGATTTCCTCAAAAAACGCCCGGCTGGTTTCAATGATAGATTCGCTCATTTCGGTTATCCGTTATCGGTGAACGGTAATCGGTCAATTTTCACCGATTACCGCCCACCGTTTACCGATTACTGCTTACCGACTACTGTTTACTGCGAAGCGGCTTCCACATTCGAAGCGTCGTACACCGTGAACGGGCCCATCAAAACGCGCAGGCCGTTGTCACGGGTTGGGTCAACTTCGATGGTGTAGGTGCCCATACGGCCAGCCTCGAAGGTAACGCCGGGGGCGGCATCCATCTGCCCGGTGGCGATGAGGTAGGTAGTGTAGTAGGTCAGGTAACCCAGGTCCACAAAGCTCCACAGCGCGAACTCGGGCGCACAGCCATTCAGGGTAAAGCTCACCATTTCGGCGGGAAGGCCCAAACCGCTCACCTTCACATCGTCGCATAGACCTTCGTCCTGCATTGCCTTGGCGGCAGCGGCAATACCCACTGTCGTCGGAGCCATGATGAGTTTGAGGTCGGGATACTGGTCTACCAATGCCAACGCCTGGTTATAGCTTTCTTCGGATTCGTCGTTGCCGTAGACGGTGTCTACCAGCTCCAGGCTGGCGTAGGTGCTATCGTTGGCTAGAACTTCTTCCATGGCGGCAATCCAGGCGTTCTGGTTCGCTGCGTCTGGGCTGGCGGAGAGGATGGCAAATTGGCCGCCCTCGTCGCCCATGATGCTCAGGGCCATGTCAGCCATCACCTTGCCGGTTTCGTCAAAGTCCACCTGAGCGATGAACACATTTTCGCCTTCGCCAGAGGGGATGGGGGAGTCCCAGGTCACCACGGTCAGTCCCGCGTCGATGGCGGCTTGCGCTGCTGGAGCAATCTGGTCACCCGCGTTGTTGGAGATCATGACGGCATCCACACCTTGTGTGGCGGCGTTGGTCATGATTTCAATCTGGCCTTGCACGCTGTTTTCCGGGGTGGGGCCGGTGAATTCCAGGTTTCCGTCTGCGCCCAGCTCAGCAGCCGCTTCTTGGGCGCCGGTGTTGGCTTGATCAAACACCAGGATGCCCAGGAACTTGGGTAGGAAGATGCCATTCAGCGCCATGCCCGGTTCGGCCACGATGACGCCACCTTCGCTACTGGCTTCTTCTTCGCTTTCCAGCGGGGCAACCACTTCACCACCGGCGGCGGCTTCCACGTTGGAAGCGTCGTAGACGGTGAACGGACCCATCAAAACGCGCAAACCGGCGTCACGGGTGGGGTCTTCTTCGATGGTGTAGGTGCCCATACGGCCGGCCTCAAACGTCTGGCCCGCTTCGGCGGTGATGTTGCCGACGGCGAGATTGTAGGTGAGGTGGTAGGTCAGGTAACCCAGGTCCACAAAGCTCCACAGGGCAAATTCAGGGGCACAGCCGTTCAGCGTAAAGCTGGCCATTTCGGCGGGCAAGCCCAAACCGCTGACCTTCACGTCGTCGCACAGACCTTCATCCTGCATTGCTTTGGCGGCAGCGGCAATACCGACCGTCGTCGGGGCCATGATCAGCTCCAGGTCGGGGTATTGGTCTACGAGGGCCAGTGCCTGGTTGTAGCTTTCTTCGGATTCGTCGTTGCCATAAACGGTGTCAACCAGTTCCAGATTGGCGTAGGTGTCATCGTTGGCCAGCACTTCTTCCATGGAGGCGATCCAGGCGTTCTGGTTGGCGGCGTCGGGGCTGGCGGAGAGGATGGCAAATTGGCCACCGTCGTCGCCCATGATGCTGAGGGCCATGTCGGCCATCACTTTGCCGGTTTCGTCAAAGTCTACCTGGGCCACAAACACCTGCTCGCCTTCGGCGGAGGGGATGGGGGAGTCCCAGGTGACGATGGTCAGCCCGGCGTCCAGTGCGGCCTGGGCGGCGGGGGCGATCTGGTCGCCAGCGTTGTTGGACAGCATGATTGCTTCGGCGCCTTGCGTAACGGCGTTGGTGACGATTTCAATCTGGCCCTGGACGCTGTTTTCCGGGGTGGGGCCGGTGAATTCCAGACCGCTGGCGGTGCCTAACTCTGCGGCAGCTTCCATCGCGCCTTCGTTGGCCTGGTCAAACACCAGGATGCCCAGGAATTTGGGCAGCAGGATGGCGTTGAATTCGCCATCGGCCATGACGCCGTCGGCCATTTCTTCACCGGAATCGGCCGTGTCGCTGCTGTCGGCTGGCGTATCGGCCGTATCGCCGCTGTCGCTATCCGTCGTGGTGGTGTCTTCTGTGGTGGGTGTTTCTTCCTCACCAGACGAACAGGCCACGACAAAGAGCGAAACCACTAACAATATGATTAACCACTTGCTGATTGCCTTCATTTTCGTTCCTCCTAAGAACTAAAGGGTAATAATGAGAAAGCTGCGTATCGGCGTTGAATAGGTGGTTGGCAGCAGTTCAGACGATTTTTTTGCCACAGAGGACACAGAGGGAAAAGAGAAAAACTCATAACCCTCTGTGCTCTCTGTGGCTAATTCTAATTTGTTGCTTTTAACGGCCGTCCGCGATTCCATCGTGCTTGGGCTGCCTGTAACCAGTTGGGCAGCAGGACGGAGAGTATGAGCAGGAGGCCGATGACGCCGGTTTGGGTATTGCCGGGAATGTTTACCAGCGAGAGTCCGTTGCGGATGTTGAGGATGATGAGGATGGAGAGCACGACACCAGTGAGCGTGCCGGAGCCGCCAAAAATGGAGACACCACCGAGCAGCACCATGGTGATGATGTCCAGCTCAAAGCCGAGGGCGGTGCTGCCGCGCACGGCACCCAGCCGGGCGGCAATGAGCACACCTGCCAGAGCCGAGACGAAGCCGGAGATGATGAACAAGCTCATTTTGACGCGCTTGACGTTGACGCCGGAGTAGCGGGCCACGTCTGCACTGTTGCCGATGACGTAGATGGTACGGCCGTATCCCGACCGCTGAATCAACACCCACACAATCACAATGCCCACAAAAAAGAGCAGCAAGCCAAAGGGGAAGGGGCCGACGATGCCTTGCTGGCCCATCGTTTCAAACCAGGCGGGGAATCCACCAATGGATTCATCTTCCACCAAAATGCGGGCCACGCCGCGATAACCAATGAGCCCGGCCAGGGTGACGACCAGCGAAGGCAAGCCTACGTATGCCACCCAGAAGCCATTGAAAGCCCCAGCCACTGCACCGACCAACAGACTGGCCACAATCGCCCACCAAAAGGGCTGGCCCTGGTTGTGCAGGTACGCCAGCAAACAGGCGGACAAGCCCATGATTGAAGCGACGGACAAATCAATTTCCGCATTGATGATGATGAGCGTCATCGCCAGAGCCACAATGATTTTCTCGATGGAGAGCTGGAACAGATTGATCTGGTTGTTCAGCCCCAGGTAAAACGGCGAAAGGCTGACGTTGATCAAAACAACGACAATCAAAATGAAGAGTAAGAGTGCTTCCCAGCTTAACAATTTGCGAGTCATTGAATATTCCTACATTTTTACCGCGGAGAACGCGGAGAGCGCCGAGGTTTTCTTTTTCTCTGCGTCCTCCGCGTTCTCCGCGGTTAATTCTTTAGGCGGTTTCGGCAGGCAGTGGAGTGTCTGCCTGTAGCTGTTCAATTTCGCCGCGGGCCCAGAGACGGCGCAGGCGGCTGAGCATGACGGAGTCGGCGGCGACGGCGAGCAGGATGAGTAAGCCCAGCAACGCATCGCGCCAAAATTCGCTAATGACGCGCCAGCGGAGCAAGCTTTGCTCCAGCGTGGCGATGAGCACGGCACCAAGTAATGTGCCCAGCATGGTGCCGCTGCCGCCAAAAATGTTGACGCCGCCCACCACGACCGCCGCCACAACTTGCAGTTCCAATCCCTGTGCGGCGACCACGGTGATGGTGCCAAATCGGGCCAAAAAGAGGAAGCCAGCAAGGCCGCTGAGTGCGCCGCAGAGCGTGTAGGCGCTGATGGTCATGGCGCGTACGGGCAGGCCGGTCATCTCGGCGGCGTCGGGGTTGGAGCCGATGGCGTAGAGACGGCGGCCCCAGGGCAGATAGGTGACAATGAGCTGGAAGATGACCACAATGACGATGGCGATCAGCACAATCAGCTTGATGTCCACTTCGCCAATCGTGAAGGCGTTGACCTGGGGTAGATTGACGAGCCATTCGGGTAGGGCGCTAGTGATAATGGTTTGGGCGTCGGAAAATTGCACCAAAAGGGAGCGGTAAATGGCTAAAGTGCCGAGCGTGGTGATGATGGCGGGAACACGGCCGTATGAAATAATCAGCCCGTTCACCAAGCCCAAACCGCCACCCATCGCTACGGCCAGCAAGACGACTACGACGGGGGACATTTCGTTGTTGGCGACGACGGCGCGTCCCACAAAGTAGGCCGTAAAGCCGACAATCGAACCAACGGAGAGGTCGATGTTGCGCATGAGGACGACAAGCGTTTGCCCCACGGCGACCACGGCCAAAATGGCGACGCTGGAGGCGATGCGGGTGAAGGTGCGCGGCTGATAATAATTTTCAATTTGGGAGCCAAAGAAAAGAATCGCCCCAAAGATGATGAGCAGGAGAATGAGTTCGCGGACTTGCTCCGGACGAATGGCGCGTCTGATGGTGTTCATGCGGTTTGTCCCATGGCGGCGGTCATCACCCGCTCTTGTGTGGCTTCGCTGCGGTCTAAAATCCCCATCTGCCGCCCCTCGCGCATCACCACGATGCGGTCGCTCATGGCCAGCACTTCGGGCAGGTCAGACGAAATCATGATGATGCCCATGCCTTGCTGGGCCAGTTCGTCGATGATGTGATGCACTTCGGCTTTGGCGCCTACGTCGATGCCGCGCGTGGGCTCATCGAGGATGAGCAGGCGGGGTTGGGTGTTGAGCCATTTGCTGAGAACCACTTTTTGCTGGTTGCCGCCGGAAAGGGTGCCTGCGGTTTGCTCCATGCTGGCGGCGCGGATGTTGAGGCGCTCGCGGAACGATTCGGCCGTTTCTTTCTCTTTTTTGCGCTGCACCAGGCCAAACTGATTGGTGTAGCTGCGCAGCATGGGCAAGGAAATGTTGGTGGTGATCGACATGGGCATGGTCAGGCCCAATTGCCGCCGGTCTTCGGTGACGTAGGCGATGCCCAGCTTGACAGCTTGCTGCGGCGAGTGCACGTCTACGGTTTGGCCGTCGAAGATGATGGTGCCGGAATCGGCCGTTTCGATACCAAACAAGGCCAGGGCCACATCGGTGCGGCGGGAACCAACCAGCCCGGCAAAGCCGACCACCTCGCCCGCGTGCACGTCGAAGTTGATATCGTGGAAGACGTTTTCTTTGCTGAAATCACGCACGGTGAGAAGCAGATCGCCGCGCACGGTGGCTGTTTTGGCGAAGAAGTCATCCATGTGGCGGCCAACCATGTCGCTGATGGCGGATTCGGGGGTGACTTCGGCGGCGGGGTGGGAGGATACAAAACGGCCGTCTCGCAACACCGTAATCCGATCCGAAATCGAGAACACCTCTTCCATGCGGTGGCTGATGAACAAAATGGAAACGCCTTTCTCTTTGAGCCGCTGGGTGAGCTTGAATAGCTGGTCTACCTCATGCGCCGAAAGCGATGCGGTTGGTTCGTCCATGATGAGGACGCGGGTGTCCAGCGAGATTGCCTTGGCGATTTCCACCGCCTGCTGGGCGGCCAGTGTTAGGCCACGGGCGGAGCTGCGCACGTCCAGCTTGATGTCCAACTGGGCCAAAATCTCGGCGGCTTCACGGTACATTTGCCGCCAGCGCACAATGCCGCCCCGGTTGCGGTGGCCGATAAAAATGTTCTCGGCGACGTTGAGATCGGGGAAGATCATCGGTTCCTGGTGAATGGCGGCGATGCCGTTGGCCTGGGCGTCGAGGGGATTGGTGATCGGTGTGGAACGGCCGTCTAGCAAAATTTCTCCCTCATCTGGCTTGTGAATGCCCGTCATGATCTTGATGAGAGTGGATTTGCCCGCCCCGTTTTCACCCAGCAGCGCGTGAATTTCGCCGGGAAATAGCGAGAGTGAAACGTCATCCAGCGCCTGGGTGGTGCCAAACCGCTTTGAGATATGCTGCATCTCCAAAATGGGTTTTGTCATGCTCTTCCAGCTTCCTTGATGGTTATTCAGCAATTTGTAGAGGAGTAACGTTTGTGCGGACTTTACGGTTAAGCGTTGTTGATATTTGTTGAAAATTGCTGAATATTGACGAAATCATAGCATGTACACTAAAATACGTCAATGAATTAAGCAGGATCCCCCGAAAAAAGCAGGCAAATACGCTGTTCGCAAAGAGTATTTGTCAGCTTTCAACAAATTTCTACAATTTAAGAGACAAACAAAAGCAAGCTAACGGCGGCATCTCATCATGATTGGTTTTGAAAGGCGACAAAATATCCTGCGCATCCTGGCAGAAAAGCCAGGCATTCGCGTGCCGCAGTTGGCCGAGCAGCTGGATGTGTCTGAGGGTACCATTCGCAATGATTTGACGGCGCTGGAAGAAGAGCAGCAGGTGCGCCGGGTGCGCGGTGGTGCCGTGCTCATCGAGCAAGAAACACCGCTGCCGGGCCGCACGCAGGTCGCCAATGCGGAAGCCAAGCAGCGCATTGCACGCTGGGCGGCTGAAATTGTGGAAGATGGCAGCACCATTTTGCTGGATGCCAGCACCACCGTGCAGTTTATGATTCCCCATTTGCGCGAGTACAAGCGCTTAACCATTGTCACCAATGGATTGGAAACAGCGCGACAGGTAGCCCGCACCACCAACCACACCGTCGTTTTGGTGGGGGGAATGCTCAACCGGAGCGGCAATGCCACTACCAGCCTGATTGGTCTGGAAATGCTGAAAAATATGCATATCCATGCCGCCTATGTTTCTTGCGTAGGTTTTGATTTTGAGGCGGGGCTGACAGAACGGCACATTGAGGAAGCGCAGCTAAAAGAGGCGATGCTGGCTTCAATTCCGCGCATTATTGCCCTGGTGGGGTCCAACAAAATTGGTGCAGTCGGTACATTGCCTTTTGCTCGCCCTGAGCGCATCAGCCACTTTTTTACCGACCAGGGCGTGCCCGTTGGATTTGTGGATCAGATGCGGCGGGCCAAGATTAACCTGACGATCTGCGGCGAAAATACGGTGCGTTCGTTTACTGTGGATGGGCCAAAGGCTCAGTTTACGATTGGGTTTGCTAATCAGAGTGAGGAACTGCCGTTTGCCGTGGACGTGCGGCGCAGCCTGGAGCGGGCGGCGGCCGATGTGGGCAGCATCGATCTGGTGGTGGCCAATAACCGGCTCAGCGGCGAGGAAGCGCTGCGGGTGGCGGATCGGCTGATTCAGCGCAACATCGACCTCGTGATTGAGTATCAGATCGATTACAAGGCGGGCAATCTGCTGATGGACAAGTTCCAGCAGGCGGGCATTCCCGTGATTGCCATCGACATTCCGATGCTGGGCGCCACGTTTTTTGGTGTAGACAATTACCGGGCGGGGTATCTGGCCGGGCGTGCGCTGGGCGAGTGGATTGGGCAGCAGTGGTACGGCCGTATCGATGATCTGCTCATTCTGGAAGAACCCCGTGCCGGGTCGCTGCCTGAGGCGCGCATTCAGGGCCAACTGGACGGGCTGCGCGAGGTGGTGTCTGAGCTGCCCCCGGCCGAGCGGACGCATGCGATTGATTGTGGGAACACAACGGCCGTTTCCGAAGCGGGCGTGGCCAAACATTTGCAAGCCTTACCCGACAGCCACCATATCGCCATTATCTCCTTCAATGATGAAGCTGCGTTTGGCGCGTTGCAGGCGGCCCGCAAAGCGGGTCGGGAAGCAGATGTGGTGATTGTGGGGCAAGGGGCAGACCGGTTGGTGCGCAATGAAATCCGCAACCCACAGTCGCGGCTGATTGGCTCCACCGCCTACATGCCAGAGCGCTACGGCGAAAAGGTGATTGATTTGGCGCTGAAAATCCTCTGCGGCGAATCGGTGCCGCCCGCCGTGTACAATCAGCACGTTTTTATTGATGCCCAGAACATCGACAACTATTATCCGCTGGCCGAATAATCTCCCACTGGCCTCTTAAACGCCGTTGCGCGCAATCTTTTTCGTCCATGTTTTGCTAAAGACGCGCACGCTGCCCTCATAAGCATCCAAACTATTCGACAAATAAAAATGCGTGGCGTCGGCGGTGAGTTTGCTGACCGTTTCCATGCGCACCTGCCAGTCGCCGCGCTGGTATTCCAGGCGGAAACGTACTTCTTGCGCCAGCGACAGCGGATCGTCGTCGCGGATGGTGAGGGTGTGGGTGCTGATGTCGTCCAGCTCCAGGCCGTGATTTTGGTAGCGAATGCGGCCGGAATCCTGGTGGAGCGTGTAGGTGGTGGTGCCCGTGGTGGCTTCGCGGGTCACTGTCTGGCGGCGGATTTCGTGGCGCAGCGTTTCGATCGGTTCGGGCGGGGCGATTTCGGCAGGTGGGAAGTCGGTTAGTGTGTCGTCGAGGGGGTGGTACGGCCGTTCCGGCACCACCAACTTACATCCCTCACCCAGCAGCAGCGTCAGCGTCACCGGCTGGGGCGAGGGCCAGGCGTGGCGCAGGTAGGTGGGCGAAATGCCGACGCGCCAGCGGTGCCCGGCGGGCAGCCGGTAGGCCATCATGTTTAGCGGCACGGTGACGGTGTATACCTCTCCAGGCACCAGCAGCTCAGGGTTTTCGTGGCTGTGGCGATGGGTGAGGTTGAGCAGGCCCCAGGTAATGAGGGTGGAACGGCCGTCTTCGTCCACATCACACAGCCGTACCGCCACCAAAGCTAGCGGTTGGTCTACCTTCAAGGTAAGCTGTACCTCGGCATGGCCCAGCAGATTCATCGGTTCGGCCAGCGGTTGGCTGGTAAAGGTGAGGCTCTCGCCATCGGCGGGGCGTTGGTCGCCGGGGGATTCGCCGGGGGAGCCATGCCCGCCCCAGCCGCCGCCATCCAGCCCGTGGGCTTGCAGCCCGACAAAGCTGATTTCCTGCGTCAGCTGCGGGGTGTCGTCCAGCCGGTGTTCGTTTAAGAAGTACACTTTCTCCTGCACGTGGGGGGAAGGCCAGGATGGGTCGGCGAGCCAACGGCCGTTGCGTTCCGGGTAGCTGGGCGCGGGCGGCACCCCATCTTGCAGCCAGGTGCGAATCGTCGGCTCGTCCATGATGCCCGTGTCAATCCCCTTCAGCCAATGATCCCACCAGCGCAAACTCTCCTGCAAAAAGCCAATCGGCGGGCCGGGCGAATCGCACTGCTCCGGGAAGGCGTGGGACCACGGCCCGATGAGCGCCTTGCGCGGCCCGCTCAGCCCGGCCATCAGGCGGGGAATTGAGTTGTTGTAGCTGTCCGCCCAGCCGCCGACCATGTAGACGGGAATCTCGATGTCGGCGTAATTTTCGCGGACGGAGCCGTGTTTCCAGTACGCATCCCGCACTTGGTGTTCCAACCATTTTTCGATGTACGGCGGCGACTGTTCCAGCCGCTCCAGCCACATCTCACGCCACTTGTCACCCACCCAGCGTGGGTCGGGCGGGGACGGGTTATAGGCAAACATCAGCGAGGCCCAGGGCAGCATCTGCGAGGTGAGTAGGCAGCCGCCCATGTAATGCACGTCGTCGTGGTAGCGGTCGTCGGTCGCGCCGATGGCGATGATCGCCTTGAGTTCAGGCGGGCGACGGGCGGCCACTTGCAGGCTGTTGAAGCCGCCCCAAGAGATGCCGTGCATACCAATGTTGCCGTCGCACCACGGCTGGGCGGCAATCCAGGCCAGCACCTCTAACGCGTCGTCCTGCTCCTGCGGCAGGTATTCATCGTAGAGGATGCCGTCGGAGTCGCCGCTGCCGCGCATGTCCACGCGGATGTTGGCGTAGCCGTAGCCCGCGAAGTATGCCTGCCGCTTGGCGTCGCGGGCCGAGGTGAAGTCGCTTTTGCGGTAGGGAATGTATTCCAGCAGGGCGGGTACGGGCTGCTGCTGGGCGCTGTCGGGTAGCCAGATTTTGGCGGCCAGGCGGGTGCCGTCAGCCAGGGGAATCCAGACGTTTTCCAGGATGGTGACGGTGTGG
Organism: Ardenticatenaceae bacterium; assembly: GCA_020634565.1. Classification (GTDB taxonomy): domain Bacteria; phylum Chloroflexota; class Anaerolineae; order Promineifilales; family Promineifilaceae; genus Leptofilum. The sequence continues at coordinate 405,774 of JACKBN010000001.1, read as the reverse complement.
GGGAAGTCAGTGCGAATTTTCATGGGTGTCTCTTTTTGAGGTTTTTTGGAACACAGAGGGGCACGGAGAAGGCACAGAGTTACACGGAGAAAAGCAAATCTCTGTGTAACTCTATGTTACCTCTGCGAAACTCTGTGTTCCGCTTTTCGTCAGCAAGTATAGCCAACTCCCACTAGCCCAAGTAGTTTTTTGCCAGTTTCTACCTGATGTGTGGGGACGGCCGTATAATCCCCGCAATTTTCCCGAGTAAGGAGCAGACAAATGAGCGTGGTGCGGAATCCTGATGGGCAGGTGATTGAGGAAAAGTACGAACGGCAAGGCTGGCCTGCCGTCAAGCGGCCAGACTTAAAGCCGCCGGACGGCTGGGACATGGCGCTGATTCCCGCTGTAAACCGGGTGCGCAACCACCAGCTCTCGCCCGATGGGGAGCAGATTGCGTTCATTTGGGACCGCGAGGACCAGTCGGATGTGTATGTGATGCCCAGCGCAGGTGGCTGGCCGCGACGTATCTCCACGCGGCGGGCTCTAGCGGCGTACTGGGCCGATGAAATTCCGCAATGGTCGCCCGATGGGCAATGGCTGGCCTTCACCATGCAAGATCACGTCTATGTGGCTCCTGCTGCCGGTGGCTTGCCGCAAAAGATTAGCGACTTTGCTGCGTCAGCGTTCTCGCCGGTGTGGCTGCCGGATAGCAACCAGCTGGTGGTCAGCGTGGAGCGCAATGACCAAGTGCAACTATTGCTCACGGACCGAGACGGCCGTTGGCCACGCCAAATCATTAAGACGCCGGGGGATGCCTGGGACGCCAAACCATCGCCAGACGGCCGTTTCCTCCTCTTCACCCACCGTCCCTTCGACGACATGAACCGGCTGGACATCTGGCTGGTGGAGCTGGCAACGGGGCAGCTGCGCGAGCTGACCAGTACGCCCAAGCTGCGCAACTGGGGCGGCATCTGGTCGCCGGACGGACAGCAGATTGCGTTCATTTCGCAGCGGCCGGAGTTTAACGAGGTGTGGCTGGTGCGGCCCGACGGTTCTGGCCTGTGGCAGCTGTCGCACGAGGGGGCCGATTTTGCCGACCTGGCCTGGTCGCCGGATGGCAGCCAGATTGCGTGCTCGATCAATCGGCAGGGCGCGTATGAACTGGCGCTGCTGGATGCTCAATCGGGCCAGGTGCGGACGCTGCGGGCGGGCCATGGGGTTCATGCTTTGCCGAATTGGTCGCCAGACGGCCGTTTCCTAACAGTAGAGTACGAGGACCCAATTTTACCTGCGGATTTGTACAAGGTTGAGGTTGAAAACGGCCGTGTTACCCAACTCACCTTCTCCAACCTGCCAGCCCTGGCGGCCAATTCGCTGGTGATGCCGGAACTGGTTAGCTACAAAAGCTTCGACGGGCTGGAAATTCCGGCCTTTTTGTACCGCCCGGCCAAATCCAACGGAGCGGCGGTGCTGTATCCGCACGGCGGGCCGTCGTCGCTGTACAACTTTGGCTGGGACATTTGGGCGCAATATTTTGTGGCCAAGGGGTACACCTGGCTGGCCCCCAACTATCGCGGCAGCACCGGGTACGGCGTGACCTTTGAGCACGCCAACTACAACGATTGGGGCGTCGGCGATACAAAAGATTGCCTGCATGGGGCGCGCTATTTGCACCAGTTTGCCGAGATTGACAAGGAGCGCATCGGCATTTTTGGCGGCAGCTACGGCGGCTACATGACCGCCTGCTGCCTGAGCCGCGACCCGGACTATTTGTTTGCCTGCGGTGTGAACAAGTACGGCGACTCGAACATCATCAGCTCCTGGGCGCAGTGCAACCGGGATTTGCGACTGTACACCGAGATATTCCTGGGGCATCCAGCAGAAAACCGGCCGGTGCACGTGGCGGCGTCGCCCATCGCCGAGGTGGAGAATGTGCAGAAGCCGGTGTTCGTCGCTCACGGGCTGGACGACACGGTGGTGCCGCCGCAGGCGTCGGAGGAGTGGGTGGAGGCGCTGCGCCGCGCGGGCAAGACGTTTGAGTACAAGACGTACGCTGGGGAAGCGCACGGCTTTTTGCACAAGCGGGCGGTGTTGGATTTTTACGGCCGTATGGAAACGTTTTTAGATTGGTATTTGCTGCCGAGGAAGTAATTAGTAATTGGAAATTGGGTAATTACCCAGTTACCAGTTACCAATTACAAATCAACATTATGACTCGACAACGCAACTCAAAACGAGCCGAACGGCGGGCGGAGCGGTTGGCGCTGCCGCTATTGCAGATGGAGTTTGGCACGGTAAGGAATGGGCAACGGCCGTTCGACTTCCTCAGTCCCGACCAACTCCAAAAAATCCACGACGCCTCGCTGCATATTTTGGAAAACGTGGGCGTGGATTTTCTGGACGACGAGGTGTTGGCGATTTGGGCCAACGCCGGGGCGAAGGTGGATTTTGCCAGCAAACACGTCTGGATCGATCGCGGGCTGCTGCTGGAGGCGATTGCCAGCGCTCCGCCCAGCTTCACCTGGCGCGCCCGCAATCCGGCGCATAATGTGCAGATTGGCGGCAACAGCATTGCCTTTGGGCCGAATGGGGGGATGGTTTATGCGCAGGATTTGGTGAACGGCCGTCGCCCTGGCACCTTCAACGATTACCAAAATTTTGTCCGGCTGAGCCAGATGGCCCCGCAGCTGCACTTTGCGGCATGGGAGCAGGTGGCTCCGCAGGACATTCCGGTGAACACGCGCCATCTCTGCACCGGCTGCTGGCCGGGTTTGAACTGGCAGACAAGGCGGTGATGGAGGCGGCACACGGCCGTATTATCACATCCGACTGCCTGAAAATGGCTGAGATCGTCTTTGGCTCGCTGGAGGGCGACCCGGTGATTGGTGACGTGATCAACGTCAACAGCCCGCTGCGCTTTGATGACCGGATGCTGGGCGGGCTGCTTACCTACGCCCGCGCCGGGCAGGTGACCTTTATCACCCCGTTCATCCTGGCTGGGGCGATGAGCCCGGTGACGATGGCGGCAGCCCTGGCCCAGCAAAACGCCGAGGCGTTGGCGGGCATCGCCCTGACGCAGCTGGTGCGGCCCGGCGCGCCGGTGATTTACGGCGGCTTTACCCCCAATGTCGATTTGAAGAGCGGCAGTCCGGGTGGTGGCACGCCGGAAGGGGCGTGGGCGCTGCTGGTCGGCGGCCAGCTGGCCCGCTTCTACAACTTGCCGTATCGCGGCAGCGGCAGCCTGACCAATGCCCAATCGCCTGACGCCCAGGCCAGCTACGAGACGATGTGGAACCTCTGGCCCGCCGTGTTGGCCCACACCAATCTGCTGATGCATTCGGTGGGCTGGCTGGAGGGCGGCCTGACCGCCTCGTTTGAGAAGTTCATCATTGATTTGGAAAATCTGGCGATGTTCCGCCACTTTTTGGCCGGGTTTGCCGTGGATGACGCCAGCTTGGCGTTGGACATGATTGCTGAGGTGGGTGCGGGTGGGCATCATTTTGGCACGGCGCACACCCAAGCGCAGTTCCAGACGGCGTTTTACCAATCGTCGCTGGCGGACCGGCAAGGGTATGAGAATTGGCAGCAAGCGGGGGGGATGGATACGGCCGTTCGCGCCCAACACATCTGGCAAACCATGCTCAAACAGTACGAACCGCCGCCTCTCGACCCAGCCATCGCCGAAGCGCTGCGCGACTTTGTGGCCCGGCGGGAGCGGGAGTTGGTGGGTGTGAATTTGTATGACTGAAAGCGTGTAATTTGTAATTCGTAATTGGGTCATTGCGGCCCAATTACTCAATTACCAATAACCAATTACAAAACCATGACCGAATTTTTTGCTTACGATGAACTAACCTGGCCAGAAACGGCCGTACTTCACCGCACGACCCCGCTCATTATTCCGTTGGGGACAGGGTACGATTTGGCGCGATTGGCGGACTGCTTGGGCCAGTCGGAGCGGGTGGGGCTGCTACCGGCGGTTCCGTTTGGCTGGCGCGGCAGTGGCTTGGCGGTGGACGAGGGATTGTTAACGGCCGTTCTGCAAAAACTGCTCAACAGCCTGCGCGAAGATGGCTTTAGCCGCGTCTTTGCCCTGATTCCGCAAGACATGAATCTGGGGCTGCACGACCAGGCGATTGTGCTGCCGCACCCGTCGCAGATTGCGCCTGCGCCGCTGCTGCCAGCGGCCAGCGCGGTGGGCAAGGTGGTGGTCATTCCCATTGGGCACACGGAGCAGCACGGCTACCATTTACCGTTATCTACCGATAATTTGATTATTGAGGCGATTGGGAACGGGTGAGTACGGCCGTTCCCGACCTCGCCGTCACTTTACCCACCTTTCCCTACGGGTGAGCACCCACCGGCAAGCGTTTGCCGGGACGCTCAACGTGCAGGGGCGCGCCTTTGAGGATTTCTGGCTGGCGGTGGTGGACGGGCTGGTGGGGCGCGGCTTCGACCGCTTTTATTTGATGAGCGGGCACGGCGGCAACTGCTCCTTTTGGTCAACGTGGTGAAATATGCCGGGGAGCGCCACCGCCGCATCTTTTGCGCCACGGCCTGGCTGCACACGTCTGGCCACATCGCCGGGCCGGTGGTGCAGGCGACGCGCCGCTCAAAGCGGGGCGGCATGGGGCACGCGGGCGAGCTGGAAACGGCGATGATTCTGCATCTGCGCCCCGACCTGGTGCAGCAAGACAAGGCGGTGGATGAGATTGATTTCATCAGCACGCCGAGCTACTACATGGATTGGGTGGAAGGGGGCGAACTGGTGGCTAACCCGCCCTGGGACGACGACACGGCGACGGGGGCGTATGGGGCTGGCAGTGTGGCGACGGTGGAAAACGGCCGTCGCTGGCTGGAAGCGGGTATTGCTGAAAAAGTAGCCCACGTCCACGAGATTCATGAGCAGCATACCCGCCGCGAAGCCCGGCGCAATACGGGGTTTGGCTTGTGGGGAAATCGGGCGTGAGGTTGCGAAATAATCCCGCTTTGGTGTCGCGTCGGCTGCTTACCCTGTTAAACGGTTTTTATGCGATCTGAAGTAAAGTATTCTCACTAATTTTTGATTCGAGCGTAGCAATAAGTTGCTCAAGTTCAACATTGGGGTCCGCTTGCAAACCTAAACTTTCAGCTATTCCATCTGCACTAGTGCTGAGGCGTGAAATCAAGTTAAGACGAAGCGAATTACTTTGCTTATTCAATGAATAGATATGGAAATGGGCAGAATCGCCAAGTCGTGCGTTTCCGATGTGATCAAATCTGAATTCGCGTTGCATGTATGCAAGCAGGTAATCTTGCAAAATCAGCACCAAATGTTTGTTGAGATTTTCTAAAGTATGAACCTTATGATTCATTTGAATCAATATGGTTTTGGCGGTCATTTTCCAATTCATCCCAAAACTTCGACTATCACCTGCATCATATTCATTGTCCAAATCTCTTTCACGGAGAATTGTCTGTCGGGCAGGCCAAACGGTTCCAGTTGTGTCTAAAGTCTGCAATTCTATTGCTACAAAATCTACTACTTTGCTATCTCGCACTGAGACCAGAAAGTAGTCGACAGATCCTCCTGGTATTGCAACTTCCTGTACAACATGTAACTCATTACCTGGTTCGTGAAGGGTGAGTAAATGTATGCAATCCAAGAAAATTTGTCTGCGCTCTAATAGCCTGTTTGGACAAATCATGACGCTCATGTTGTCACGACCATAAGAAACAGTACAAGTCCCTATTGTCACATCAGGTTGACTTTTACGGATTTTGATACATCGTTGGTTGGTAAATGGACAAAGTTGTAGGCTAACAATTTTTTCCCAATCTGCATCTTCATCATAAGTTGAGATACCGTAAAGCTCTAAAACCTTTTTCATAATAACCTCATGCAGCGAATATCAGCCATTTTTAGGTAATCCTCTGAAATATCTATCCCCACAGATTTTCTTCCTAACGTTCTTGCAACCAATGATGTAGTTCCTGTTCCACAAAAAGGGTCGAGAACAATACCATCTTGAGGACAAGTCGCAAGTATTGGTATTCGGCATAAATCTTCAGGATAGGCAGCATAGTGTTTTTCTCGTTTTTGTGTATCTTCTGGCAGAATATCCCAGACATCGCTGGGTTTGCTTCCTTTAGGATGATAGCGAAGAAAATAGAAACCTTTTTCGGCTAATTCTCGAGCCCGCCCAGATACTTTGCCTGAGTCTGAATGAGTGGTTCGTTGCTGCCCACGAATAATCATCCTAAAATCTGATATTTGACCAAGCTCAATCGCAATAAGCATATCATCAAGAGCTTGCCTAGCTGCTTTTTTCTCTTCAGATGAAAGCTCTGTAGACAACTCGATTTGCCGCTTATAGCGTATTCCAGTCACCCCGGTAGCAGACACAACTGCGCCGTTGGAAACTTTGGCTTTTCTCGGTTTAGAGCGTATAGCATCAACATCATAGAAATACCCTTTTTTTTGTTTTACAAAGTGGAATAAATTTTCGTGGACGTTTCTGAGTCGATCGCTAGTGTTATCTAATCCTCCTTTGACCTTGTGCCAAATCACATTATTCCGCAAAATCCAACCTTGTTCATCAATCAGAATAAAGGTCATTCGCCAAGGAATACCTAGTAGTCCTTTATTTTCATAACTGTCCCCGATATTCAACCAAAATGACCCAGTCGGTTTAAGTACACGATATACTTCCTGGCAGATTTTAGAAAGATTGTTGACGTAATCTTGCGGTGATTCCTCAAGGCCAATACCGCCTCCATCATATTGACGTTGACCCCAGTAGGGAGGGCTTGTCATACAAAAGTCTATCGACTCATCAGGTAACTCCTGCAAAATTTGAAGTGAATCTCCGCAAAAGAACAGAGGCTCACACGTTTGCCGACTCAAGTATTTTTTGAACTCTGGACAAAAACACTCTGTAAAAATCATATATATCCTTTAGATAAATTACGAACAAACCGAAACCACTATTATATTATTCGTCTAAAATAGGATGTCGAATTTTAGTTTAATTTAAAGACCTCTTGCTCTGACGTAGTCTTCTTCCTCGAATTTGTACTTGTTTCGGCACAGTGTTTTTCCATGCTGCCTGCATTGCCCGCCAGAATAAACAAAACGCGCACAGCCAGTTTACAAAAAATTGGGGCAAATTCAAAGTTGGTTTGGCAATGTTTGTGGTGAGGTTGACCATGCACCCCACTAACGAATAACGGCCGTTTCCCTCCTCCCTCCAACACAATTACAGCTCAGCTATCAAAACGTACAACAACACGCCAACCTCACGACTCTGGATCAAGTCCGAATACGCGAAGCTCCTGCTCACAGCGACACGCTTTGGCAATACGGGCGGCCCAGGCAATGGCCGCCTCACGTGACGGCAGCTCAAGCACCGTGAAGCCCCCATTGAGCGGTGGCGCCCACGGGTAGCCGCCCTCCGCCACCGCGCCATCGGCGGCAACCAGAACGGGAGGCACGGTTTCATCAATCCCCCCGCCAAAAACGTAGACACCCGCGGCCTTCGCCTCGCGTATCACCGCACGAGCGTCTTGACCCACCGCTTCCAACTCACTGTCGGGTACAGTCATTGCCGCACTGGGGAATGAAATGAGATATTTTGCCATGATCTTTTTCTCCAAGAATTTTTGAGACTGTTGGTGAGAAACGGCCGTAACTCCCCTACAACTTACACTCATACAGCGCCAGCGGCCCATCCTGATGCACAACCGTTTTGAGGAACGTCCAACCCTGGCTTTCTAAAATGCTCGCGGCGGCCACGGTGGTGGCGTAAACCGCCTCATACCCTTGCGCACGCGCCAGCTGCATCCCGGCCTGAACCAATGCTGTGCCCACACCCTGCCCACGATGCGCGGCAATGACAAACAGTCCGCCTAATTCCGGTTGGCACTCCGGCAACGTTTCGTCGCTTTGTTCGCGCAAGACAATCGTGCCCACCAGCTCATCGGCCGCAAAGGCAACCAGGCGGGAAGGGAGGCTATCTTTGGCAATGTCCTCCAGAAAATCTTGCTCCATCTCGGCTTGCGACCAGTCGGCAAAATAATCTGGCCACTGATTGCGGAACCAGATGGCCAGGGTGGGGATTGTGTCTAGATGATCTGCCAGGAAGCCAATTTTTGTCATGGATTGCTATACGCTTTGGGGTGAATGGATGGGGGAAACGGCCGTTACCCATCCCGACGCAATAGGAGGATACCCAGGAAAATTTGCCGCCGTTCGCCTACCGCGTTCTTGGTTGCCCTGGATCACCCTCGGGATCAAACCCAATGCTCACCGAATCATTCCAATTTGGATGCGCATAATCTCGAACATCTGGCCCGCCAGCCAGGATTGAGCGCAAGTTGGTCATGAAATATATCCAACAACTGCGGCAGTTCACGTGTTGCCAGGCACGATCTGGATCCTCTGTGGCACAGTTTGTTTGATGCAGATCCACTTCAATCGCTTCACCCACATCTTTGAAGGAAATGTCCACGGTCATTGTGCCAAAGGTGAAACGCACCAGGCGATTCGGCTCTACCAACAGGAACTCGCCGCCGTGGGCAAAGTCGTGCACATAGGTCCAGTGATAGCGATCGCCGCTTTGAGCCTGCTCATTTGGCCTGCGAACTGTACCGTTTACGGCCGTATGAACCGCTTTGTAAATGAAAAACGCTTCAAGACCCTCCGTTGTTGCAAAGTAATGAAACACCTGCGCCAGCGGGGCAAGGTAATACATGCGCACATGGAATTGGGACCAGTCGTATGTGTTCATGGATACGCTCCTCTCTGAAAAGCCTTGCAAAACAGTGTACAAAAAATGAAGGCGAATTCAAACTTGCCTGGGCCGGGTTTGGGACGATGAGAAGGTTTTAGGCGTGATTTATCGCCTTATCACTCTGAAAACATTGTTCTATCTAAGCCAGCTCTTTGGCCATGAACACGTTAAAGTCTGTGGCCGTGTAGTCGCCGAATGCGCCGCTCCAGGCAAAACCATTGCGCAAGTAGAGTTTATGTGCCGCCTCGAAGGCTGGGCCTGTACCCGTCTCCAGAAAAAGATGGCTGTAGCCCCGCTGACGCGCCGTGCGCACGATCTCATCGAGAATCGCCTGCCCCACACCCTGCCGCAAAAAGGCCGCCCGCGTGCGCATCGACTTGACCTCGCCAGACAGCGAATCCAATTCCTTGAGGGCGCCGCAGCCACACAAAGCATCATCCAACCAGGCCGTCCAAAAAGTCACTTCCGGTACACGCAGGCGCTCGATGTCTAGCGCGTGTACCTGCCCAGCCGGGGTGTTGCTGTGCATCCCTGAAAGATGCTCCGCAATGAGCGCCTGAACCTCTTGAGTCGATAGATCATCTTGGCGAATCTGGAGTCCCATCACACAATCTCCTGTGCCGCCTAAACAATATCTGGCTGCACGTGTACAGAATGCACCTGTATTTATTCAAAACCTCATTCACTACTTTGTGGAGAACAAAAAGTAACTTGAGAACAAATCCCTCATTAGCTCTTTTTGTTCTCCTGAAAGTAATTTTCATTTGCCCGATTGGCATTCACGATATTTATTGAAAATTACTTTGCTGGTAGCTCCCAGAGTTCCACTTTATTTCCATCTGGGTCCATAAACCGACCAAACTTCCCAAAATCGTACTCTTCAATCTCCCCTATGATGGCAGCGCCCCCGTCTTTAACCTGTCTAAGTGCCTCTCTCAGATCATCCACAATCAGGTTGAACATATACTCCTTCACAGATGGTGCAAAGTAATCTGTTGTAGATTCGAATGCGCTCCATACAGTAACGCTATCTTGAGGCATATCCTGAGGTGGGAAGGCAAACCCTGTCCCCGGTTCTGCTCTAAAGCCCAACCAGCGTTCATACCATTGATATAGTTTTTCTGGATTGGATGATTTGAAAAAAATGCCACCGATACCAAGTACTTTAGCCATAAAATATCACTCCTTAAAGTTAGTCGTTAAGCAAATTGCTGCAAATACTTAGCAAGCTTTCTAGCGCCAGGGTAAACCTGGCAAACGTTGAATGCTGCTTGCTCATTTTCCCAGACCTCTCTATGAGGGCATAAACAATTTCCACTGCCCTTCCGAGATAACTTCGACGCTGCCATCAACCACTTTGATAGCCGTCTCATCATCCATTGCATAACCCGGCCCCGCCAGTTTAGCCGCCCACTTTTCCGCATTGGCCAGCGTGTTATCCGGCAGCATCTCATGACCCAGATGTGGAAAAATGGCAAAGTCCACCAGCCCCAGCGTTTCATCGTTACCGCTGGGCGGCGTCCAATTCACAAATTCCTGGCCGATGTGCGGGGCCATCACCATGCTGCCTGCACTCAGCCCGACCCAGACCAGATCATCCAGCGTGGGCAAAAGCTCTGCCAATCCAGATTGCTGCATCCAGTAGCACAAATACATAGTGTCGCCGCCATTTACCAGCAGCACATCGGCCTCACGCACCCAGGCAACCCAGCGCTCTTTCTCGATGCTGGGCAGGGCGGTAAGCTCCAAAATGCCCACCGAGTTCCAGCCCAGTTCGACCATCGGCGTTTCCGTTTCTTGTCCGCTAATGAACTCCCAGGCCTTGACCGGGCTGACCATCGGGTGCCCGTATGATGCAGTGGTAATGCAAAGGGCGTTGCATTCGGCAATCGGTTTGCCCAGCATCTCAACCAGTGCGTTGTGGATGCTCGTATTTTTGATGCCCGCAGACGTAAGTAGTAATTTCATGAATTTTCCTTTCTAAGGGTAGGTCGGCTTGCCAAGCCGACTTACGATTCTTTGCCCGTCAAATCCTTATCTTCCATTTCCCAGGCATGATCCAGGGTATGAAATGCCGTATGCCGAATCAGGAACCGCAGTGGCCATTTTGACCTGCTGCCAGCCTGCTTATCTTGGGCATGGTAGTTGCGTATGGCCTGGCAATACGCATCGCGATAACTTTTTAACCCCTCGTCGGTGAGCAACACATCGTCGGAGGCGATCACACCAACGCCCTTCGCCCAATCTTGCTCGGCGGCCAACGTATGGCGCACGATGTGATCCCGATCGCGCCCGCCGCCTCGGGGGCCTTTTTTCATTTCGGCTGACACTCGCCTCCGCACATTATCAAAAAATGCCCAGCACGCCTGCATCAGCTTCAGCTTACTTTCCAATTCGTTAGCCGACATGTCTTGCTGGTCAATGCTCGAAAACGCAAACGAGATGCCCCAGAAGTCTGTTGAGCCAGCGCCCGGATACTGCTCAACCACCTCGAAGTCCTGAATGGTGTCAAACGCTGCGCTCATGTTGGCTAGCCTGGCCACCTGTGCGTAGCGCGGCATATAGGCTCGCAGCTTTTCGATGGCTAGCTCCTCCGTCTTGGCGCCGCGCTCAAGTCCGGGCCAATCAGGTGCTACGGCTACCACCTTTTTGCCCTTGGGTCCCATTTCTAACGTTACTCGCATAGGGTTATTTGTCACGGTTCATCCTATTGGTTGGTACGGCCGTTTCGCTCATAATTCACCACAAACACGCCGCTCGGGGTAACTTCGCTTTCCGTTACTTTGAAGGCTGCGGGGATGGTGCCACCGGCAAACAACCGCTTGCCGCTGCCCAATGTGGTTGGGTACAGCATCAGCCAAAACACATCTACTAAATCATGCTGGATGAGCGTTTGTAGCAGATCGCTACTGCCCCAGACGTGCAAATCTGGCCCCGGCTGCTGCTTGATTTGGGCGACTTGTTCGGTCAAGTCTCCACTTAAAAACACGGATGCCTGCCAGTCGCTGGACGTGCGGCTGTTGGAGGCAACGTATTTGGTTGCCGAGTTGGCCCCTGGCCAGACGTCGTTGTGGTTGGGCCAGTACGGTTCCCAAATTTCAAACGTTTTGCGCCCTAACAGCAGGTCAAACGGCAAGTTCATCTGCCGTCTCAGCAGCGTTCCCAAAACCGCGTCGGAAAACGGCGCTACCCAGCCGCCCTGCGTGAAGCCGCCGCTGGTATCCTCTTCTGGGCCACCCGGGCCCTGGATAACGCCATCCAACGAGATATGTTCAAGCACTACAATTTTTCTCATAAGTGAGTTCCTTTTATCTACGTAGATTGGACCAATTTAATTGCAGAGCTTTCAAATTGTTTACGATTGAAATTGGTCCAATCTTTTGGCTCATTGGGTCTGATTCCTCACCGTAGAATCTTTTCCATCGTCTTACCTTTGGCCAGCTCATCAATCAGCTTGTCCAAATAGCGGATTTTTTGCATCAGCGGGTCTTCAATTTCTTCCACCCGTACGCCGCACACCACGCCCTTGATAAGGGCACGATTGGGATTCAGGGCAGGAGCCTGGTCAAAAAAGGTTTCAAAACTATTTTCCTGCTCAATTTGTGCCTGCAAGCCCGCCTGGTTATAGCCCGTGAGCCAGCAAATGATCTGGTCCACTTCTTCTTTGGTGCGATTTTTGCGCTCCGCTTTTTGCACATACAGCGGATAAACGCCCGCAAATTTCATGGTATAGATTCGGTGTTGTGCCATTGTCATTCCTCCGTTGGTATAAGTGGTTCAGGTTCTAACTCTCAGCAGTCAAAAACGGACCAGCAAATGTTGTTGCGCAGCCGCTGATCATCCAGGACGAGTTCGCAGATGGCTTTTGGCAACTGCTCACGCTGCCACTGGCATTCTCGCCGTCCAGCCGCTTCGCCCTCGCCTTTTGGTGCGGCGGCTTGTACCGCCTTAATGGCATAAGCTGCGGCGCCCAACTCGTGAGCAGCAACGTGAGGCACGCAAGCCGCCTGCCCCGCAGCGAAGGCGGCATGTCGGGCCGCGCCTTGCAACTCTCTGGCGGCGGCCATGGCGTGGCCACCTAACGTTCTGGATGCCATCATCGTGACCTCACCGCGCGTCCAGGCGCGTACCGCTTCGATGGCCTGTCGCGGACGGCCGTCTTCCGGTGCCACTGCCTCAAATAAATGTAGCACATGTTCGGCGCAGTCCGCCGCCCACAGCGCCAGCAAGTGATGGTCGGCATCTTCAAGCGTGCCGCCGCGCCGCACCGTGATGAATCGGGGGTCCCGCTCTTTGGGCAGTATCACTAGGCTAAATCTCAACGCCAGGCAGGCCAGCCGCGCCCAACAGCAGCGACAGTTCGCCCGCATGGGGCAGATCGTGGTCGAGCAGCCCCCAAATCGTTTGCACGATTTCGGCTTCCTGCTCGGTTAGATCGTCGGTGGGGGAGCCGCCCATCAGGCAGTCGGTGATGAACTGCCACGTCAGGTCCAGTCCTTGTACGATTTCAACGGCCGTTCGTGACAAATCATCATCCCAACGGTGCAGGGGGATTAGTTCCGCTGCCGCCTCACCCAACATGCGGTGCAGATGCAGGGCGCGGCCAAAGACGATATGCTCGGCAATTTCGCCGGGGGTGCGCAGCTCGGGCCGGAGCCGTTGTTGCAGCTGCTCATCCGTGAGCGGCGCGATGGCCCGCTTGAGGGCGTCTTGATAATCTTGCCAGCTCTCGAAGGCGCGTGTTTCGGCAATGGTTGCTCGTATCATCTATTTCTTTCCTCGTAAAGGTGAGTCGGATTGCCAATCCGACCTACGATTTGGGGCATTACCCCTGCCGCGCCTGGTACAGTGAAATCCAGGTGCCATCCGGATCGGCAATATAGGCGTAGCGAATGCTTGCTGGACTCATCTCTGGTTCTTTGATGATGGTGACGCCTTCAGCGCGCAGCGCGTTCAAAGTAGCGGCCACATCGTCTGTTTCCAGACCAATCTCAAACGGATGGCCCGACGTGGCGGGCGGCATCCCGTGCGTTTGCAGCCCGGCGGCTGAACTGACGGCGATGGTGGCCTGGCCTACGCGGAACTCCATATGTTCTGGCTCGCCGTTGCGGGGAAAGCGGTAGGTTTCTTCAAGGCCAAGAATACGGCCGTAAAAATCAATCCCTTTGGCGATGTTTTCGCAATAGATGGTTAGCACTGCGCTCAAAATGGTGGGCATAAAAAGCACCTCTCTTAACGATCGATTTCTTTGTAATGGAACATGCGTTCGTATCTTAGCATGAGCGATGGATGATGACAACTGCGTAATTTATGCCTTCAGGGCTTTTCAGTAAAAATCACTGAAACATCTGCACGGCAATAGAAGCATCAAAATAACGCCGGGCAGATGCTAAATTGGCGTAGCCCAGTTTGTTAACCAACCCAATCACGAAATTATTGATAATAGAGATGGCTTGAGCCAATGGTGGCTTGGCGATACGCGTTGCATCTTCTTGCAGCGTCACATCGCGGCGATGATGAACCCCATTTTCAATCTGCCAATAGAGACGCGTCCAGGCTAAAACTTGAGATGCATCCGCTTTGTGCACCGCACAACTGGTTAAACCGTACACAATTTCACTGGTTTCCACACCGGTGGTGAGCTTCTTGGTGTAACGTTCCAACTTAAAAACCTGTACAAGCCCAGGCCAATCCACAAATCGGTCATCATCCGCGATGAGCGTTAGTGTGCGTCGCTCGATACGCCCGTGAGATTTGTTCTTCCAAGTTGCCACCGTACGCGGCAAGTGGGTGATATGCCAGCCCGTTGCCTGACGCGGCGGGACAAAAAACTGCTTAATATCGGCTAAAAGTGTGGACTGATTCTTTTTGGCAAACAGCAGATAAGCACCCCCACTGGATAAAATTTGCACACAGAAGGCTCGTTGAGTGTGCAGGGCATCCGCACAAACCACCTTGTCTTTGAGATAAAGTTCATCCAAAAGCGGACCACTGGCACTGATTTCGTTCTCTTTCGACTCGACCGCGACCTGTTTGAGAACGATGCCATCTTCTGCTAGATAAGCAGACAGCAAATGAACCCCTTGGGTATACTCTTTGGGAATCGTTCCGCGCATCGTTTTGCCATCAATGCAAATAAACACGCTGCTTTGACCCCCATATCTGAGGTGCAAATAGTGTCGTAACGCCTGCTCTAATTCATCGAGAGACACCACCTTGCCCAATATCGTGCGCAGGGTGTTCAAACAAGGGGTTCGCTTCCTCTTTAAAGAGAATATGGTGGCCAAGGCTTCTTGCCGATTTTTGATCCACTCAAAAATCCCGTACGGTTTATCTTGGCCAGACAATCGGGCGAGCACAATCATGCTCAAAATCGTGCCGAGGTCGTATACTTTCCCTCTGTTGTCGCGTCGGTCTGTTAACTGGTTGAGGTATTGGGCTAAATCGGCTAAGTTGAACACAATTCCATCTACTTCATTGGCTTTCAATATGATACACTGCATTATTCACCTGTCTTGGTTGGTTTTTCGGACAATTAACTTTACCAAGTTCAGGTGTTTTTTCTTCTTTTTCGTTTTTACTGAAAAGCCCTGTTTATGCCTTATTAAGCTGTATGAATATGAGAGGGGTTTCGACAAATCTTAGGATAGGATATATTTACTGTAGAGAAAATTATTTTTTATCGTTGAATTAATAATGCCTTTCTCTATAGTGTGTCGCAGTGCCAAATGATCCTGAAAAACAAAAATTTCGATTTACCAACCTTATTAGTTAGCCACTTATGATAAAAAAGTTAGAAACTATAGAGTTTGATTATTGGAGAATTGCAACGATACTAGCAATTTTAAATTTGAGTGCTTTTTGCATATCCATTTTCTTTATACCAGAGAATATCAAGATTCAGTACATTCCAGATGATGCATTTTACTATTTAACACTTTCTAGAAATTTTGCTCTGTTGCGTTATTGGACATTTGATTCGGGGATCAGTGTTACTTCAGGATTTCATCCTTTATTTGCGTACTTACTTGCAGTTACCTTTTCTTGGTTCCAACCGGGAACATCTGGGTTTGTTTTGAGCGGTATAGCATTAAGTTTGTTTTTTGGGGCAGCCTCCGTTTTCATATTGACTTTGGTGGGGTTTAAAAGAAAAGATACTATCTTTTTAATGTTTTTTGCGTTTATCCTTAGCTCCCAAAATTTTATTTTTAATGCTATTTCTATTACTGAATGGTCTCTAACTCTTTTTTTAGCTTTGCTGTATTGTGTATATTTTTTCTACAATTTTAGAAAAACTTTTCGCTACAGAGAACCTGTTTTTCTGTTTTTTATAGGTTTTTTGGGCAGCATTACCCGAGCTGATTTCGGCTTTTTTCCATTTTCCATTGCATTCGCTACAGGTCTTTTGTTTATAGCAAAAGTTTTTTCCAGAAAACAAGTTGTATTTTCCCTGGCTGGCCTGATTGGCGCGATTATGGGTTTATTGGGTGTGTTTTCCCATAATTATCTGTTCACTGCGGAGCTACTACAATCAAGTGCAAAAATGAAAGCTTTTTGGGCTCAGTCTATCCCCCTAAGCTATTTTGACGTGGTAGATTTATACGTGAAGATCTTTGGAACATTTGGTTTTTTCGTTTTACTCTTAATCGCAATAAGAGTTATGATTTTTGTACTTTCCAAATTATTCAGCGAGACTCTTTCACTAAAAAATATTTCTTCATCCTATATTTTGCTTTTAAAAGATAGTAATAAGCAGGTTGAGATTTTAATGATTGTTGCGGGTAGCTTTTGTTTATTTGGTTACTCGTTAGTTTACGCTCGTAATGGAGCAATTCAACCCTGGTATTCCTCTAACTTAATCATTCCATTTATGATGTTCGTATTTGGGATTTCTGGTTTTGTACGTTCACTACTGGCTGAAAAAACTAGGTTGTTTTTAATGCTCTTTTTTCTCGTAACGTTTGTCTTTAATTTATCAGTAAATTTATATCCTCTAGGTGTGAATAACTCACCGTGGCCCCATCAAGAAATGATGCGGGAAGCAGGAGTTTATCTTAAAGATAATAAGTTATCCTTGACTGACGGCCGTATCGGTGCCTGGAATGCCGGAATTATTGGTTACTATCAAGGTGGACAGGTAGTCAATCTAGATGGCTTGGTAAATAACAATATTTATTCGTATGCAGTTAATAATGATTTACCTTCATATTTAACCGATCAGAACATTATCTATATTGTCGATTTTCAACGGATGTTTGCTGAAGAGGCAAGGCGCAAAAGAGGTGGATATAATGATGCAGCTTTTTTGCAAAATTTGGCTCTTATCAAAACCTTTGAAGACAATCAGACCGATAATTGGATAAATCTATCACTCTACCAGCTTATTAATCCTTAACTATTTGTTGCATTCTATACCCCGGCTCTGATCTAGGTTCTGTTATCCATTAGTTGAGGTGTGGGGGTGATACTTTTTCTACGGCTGCAATATGTCCTTTTCTGTCTGATGCCCGTTTACTCCGGCTTGAAAAGCCAACCATTTTAGCCAAACTGAAATGCGCTGTTGCCAAAATAATTGTCATTTGCCATCCTTAAGCAAGCTCAGGTCTACACATATTAACCGCCCAGCTTCTTAAAAAGAAAGTAGTTTTCCGCTTCGGTATAAGCAAAACCAGCAGATGTTTGCTTCAGATACCGTTTGATCTTGCTGTTGTTTGGGGCAGGCAACCACCTGTCCGGTTCATCTTTAACAAGCACATAGCGTTTTTGCCGATACTGCACCATGGCTACGAGCGTCAGCGTGGGATTGGCTACGGCCGTTTGCGCCTCGTCCTGAAAATTATTGGTGACCAGGATGCCGCCTTTTTTTAGATATTTTTGGCAGGTTTGCACCATGTTGGGCGCAAACAGCGCCAGCAGCAGATCGAATTGCCCGTCTGGCAGCGGCAGGGCGGTGGTGTAATCCTGGGCGATGAAGCGCACATAGGCGGAGCGTTTGTAGGTTTTGTGGCGGTTAATGTGGTTGCGTACGGCCGTTTCATCGGCAAAAAAGTTAACGGCCGTTTCGCTGCTATCCACATAAACTAGATGCGGAAAGTAAAAGGAGGGCGTGATGTGGACCGAACTGCCCGGATACAACACCTCGGTACAGCCATACTGCTCGCGCAGCAGCTTAAAAAGGCCCGCGCGCTCAAACTGGATAGCCACATATTGCTTCTCATAAAGTGACATGATGGTATTTTACCCGGTTTGGGAGGGAGGAACGGCCGTTTCCGTCATCAGTTTAATACGCATTTCTGGGGTACGAAGCTTAAACTTCCCGCCACAGTGTCACCCGGTTCCGCCCCGCATCTTTAGACTGGTACAGAGCCTGGTCTGCTCGTTCTAGCAACACATTAACTGCGATTGGGTCACTGGTATGCCAGATGGCAACGCCCATGCTTACGGTGACCGATAAAGATGTTTCGTTGGCAACCGTCAGAGGGGTTTGGGCAATAAGCTGCCGCAAATTTTCGGCCGTTGCCTGGGCCGATTCGCTATTCATATCTGGCAGTAAAACCACAAATTCTTCCCCACCAAAGCGGGCAAGAAAATCCATGCTTCTGAGAGTTTGCTGGCATAAAGCTGCCAGCTTAACCAGGACCTCATCCCCGGTAAGATGACCAAATGAATCATTCACTTCTTTGAAGTAATCAATATCAAACAGAAGAAGGGCCAGGTAGGCATTCTCTCGTTTCGCGCGTTCGATCTCCTTCAGCACAACCTGGTCAAAGAAACGCCGGTTATTCACTTTGGTTAGCGGGTCGGTGCTGGCAATTTGCTCCAGTTTGAGAGCCCGCACCCGTTCCGTTTCAGCCTGTTTGCGAGCGGTAATGTCGCGCACGCTGCCTTGAACATCAATAATTCGGCCGTTTTCATCCACCCGAGGTGTGGCGCTGACAAGCGTGTGAATCACCTGCCCATCTTTGCACAGCAAATCGGATTCAAGGTTGGTAACTGCTCCTTGACTGATGATGGCCTCACGAAATCGTTCGCTGTCCACCGGGTCCACAATGACGTCGTACATCGTCATCTGCACCATTTCACTTTTGGTAAAGCCCAAAACAGCCTGGCAGGCGGGGCTGACATCTTGAATTTGCCCATCTACCCCGGCAATGAAAATCATATCTTTTGAATTTTCGAATAGGGTGCGATATTTTCGCTCGCTTTTTTCCAGGCTAAGATTGGTTTCTTCCAGTTCGCCAGACAAGATCTCAATATTGCTAAATGATTGGGAAAATAAACTGGCCAGTAAAAGGGACTGTACAAAAATAAATGCCACAAATCCAAACGAAGAAACATTTTCGATGGGGACCGTTTGAGAGAACTGTATGGCGCCAATAACTTCTATTTGGAATAGCGTATCGTAGATGATGGTTGCGAACAAAATGAGAGACGCAAAGCCAATGTAAAACGCTCCCGTGCGCCGCTTACGCATAATCCTCGCCAGAAAATAGCCACAATAGATGATTTCTAAAACGTAGATAACCTGATAATAGGTAGAGGAATAACTGAGCAAAAAGGTATCGGAAACGATTAAGAACAGGGAAAATCCAGCGCCGCAACCCAAAACTGTCCAAACAAACCAGCGGTGGATATCGCGGGGGAATAGGCTTTGCAGGAATAAAACAAACAAAATCGGCGACAGGAAAAAGACCAGATATTCTAGCCTCAGGGCCAGCTCCCAACCGATCGGGAAGAAAAATAGCAGCGTGCTTTGATTGGTCACGCCCGTGCGAACGGCCGTACTCCAACAGAGCAAAGCAAAATAGAGCGGTGCCTTATCCTTTGTGCGGAAGAGATAAAGAAACAAATGATACAAGCCCATCACAAACAGAATGCCAGCTGAAAAAGCTTCCAGGAACCAGTTTTGTAGTTGATAACGATGAACAGGCTCAGCCAAACCAAGCAAAGGCTCATTGCGAAAACCACCTTTACGATGCTGAAAATTTGATATTTGCAGCACCAATTCCACCGTTTCGCCATGTGGTTCAAAGAAGATAGTAATGGGCTTTTTCTCAGGCGTCATGGCTTCAGGAGTAACCCCAACACGGCCGATCTGAGCTGCCAACTGGCCGTCCACCCAGAGCGCATAAGCGGTTCCTTCCCCTTCAATATAGAGACCCAATGTCTGAGTTGTTTCGGGAGGATACAACAGGGTCAGGTGGTAAGTGGCAAACCCTTTTGGGGGCAAAGTCGTATCCGTTACAACGTAGTTTGTCCAAACGTCTGGTACGGGTACATAGGCTGTCGGAGATTGGCTGATGAGTTGGTCCGGTGCAAGCAGCTCGTTCCAGTAAAAATTCCACTCCCCGGCAAGATTGATGGCCCCATCCTGGTCAAAATCCCACATGCGCAAATCGATAACCCCTTCAATAGCTTGCGGCGGTTGGTTTTCAACGCCTGCCGCAGAGGTGCAAGCCACCAAAAACAGACAGAGGCTAACCAGACAAATGCTGCTTAAGTATTTAGGGAGAGAGGCCATAAAATTTGTTGCGTTTGGGCAAGGTGCGCGAAGCGTGATCCGATAATAGTTTAACTACGCTTTATAATACAACATTTGGGAGGGGAACGGCCGTTTCCTCTCCCAATTCCTTGACATTTGCCCAGACGGCTATAAACTCCCGCAACTTTTTTAACAACCGGATGAAAATCACTCTGTTCTTGCGAATGCCCGGAGTTGGGTTTTCCGTTAGACGCCTCTTTTGTTGGGGTAACTGTTGAATAAACGAGCGTTTCAACACCTCGTTTTAGGCCTTGGTGGAATTGGGAGCGCAGCTGCGTATTGGCTGGCACGTCAGACAGGCGGCGACGTCCTGGGTCTGGAGCAATTTGCGCTGGGTCATATTCGGGGCGGCTCTCAGGATCATTCCCGCATCATCCGACTCTCCTACCATAATCCCTTTTACGTCAATTTAGCCAAAGAAGCCTACGGCGCCTGGGCCGCAGTTGAAGCCGACTCTGGCGAACAGCTGGTGTATAAAACCGGTGGCCTTGATCTCTCTCCCGCTGGTTCCCGTCTGCCGCTCAGCGATTATACCAACAGCCTCACTGCTCTTGGGATTCCCTTTGAACAGCTCGACGCTGCCGAAATTATGTACCGCTGGCCACAGTGGCGTCTGCCTGAGCACGTGACTGGCCTCTACCAAACCGAAAGTGGCTTGGTAGCTGCCGCTAAAAGCAATGCCGCCCACCAAAAAATGGCCCGTGAATACGGCGCAACGCTGCGTGACAATGCCCCGGTTACCGAAATCCACACGTCAGGCAATGAAATCACCGTCGTCGCTGGCGGCGAAACCTATACCTGCGAAAAGCTGGTCATTGCCAGCGGGGCGTGGAGTAATCAACTGCTGGCCCACTTTGGCCAAAAAATCAACCTCACCGTGACGCAGGAGCAGGTAACCTATTACGCTTCGCCCCATTTGGAAGATTATTCGCTGGAACGCTTCCCCATCTGGATTTGGTTGGACGAGCCGTGCTTTTACGGCTTCCCTGCCTTTGGTGAAGCGGGTGCCAAGATTGCCCAGGATGTTGGCGGCCAGGAAACCACGGCCGAATCCCGCACCTTTGAAATCGATCCCGCCGCTTTCCAGCGCACCGACACCTTTTTACGCCAACATCTGCCCACGGCGCATGGCCCCATCATTTACACCAAAACGTGCCTCTACACCATGCCGCCCGACCGGGATTTTGTGCTGGATACGCTGCCCGAACATCCCAACGTGGCCGTAGCTATTGGAGCTGGTCACGCCTTTAAATTTGCCTCGCTGTTTGGCAAAATTCTCAGCCAGCTGGCCCTGTCGGGGCAATCCGAATTTGATTTGAGCCCGTTCCAATTCAGTCGCCCTATTCTCTTCGCCGAAAATCCGGTGAAGGAATTTATGGTATGAAAGTCATTTAACCGCGGAGAACGCGAAGAGCACAGAGATTTTTTTAAATCCTCCGCGTCCTCCGCACCCTCTGCGGTAAAAAATAAGGAGAAGAAAGATGAAGAAGAATCGTTTGTTTGGATTGTGGTTATTTTTATTGCTTGCGGCCGTGTTGGTGGCTTGTGGCGGTGGGGAAAGCGACACCACCGAAACGGACAGCGCCGACAGCAGCAGCGAAAGCAGCGATGCGGCCGACAGTGGCGATGCCGAAGCCTCTACCAGCGACGAGCCGGTCGTTTTGCGCATTGGTTGGGCTGGCAGCCCCGATACGCTGAATCCGGGAACGGCCGTTCTCTCGGAAGCGTATACCCTGTTTGAACTCGTCTACGACTCCATGTATCAGTTGGAGCTGGACGGCACCTATAGCCTGGAGCTGGCCGACAGCGTGGATGTCACTGATGATGGTCTGGTTTACACCTACCACATCCGCGACGGCATCAGCTTCCACGATGGCGAACCGCTCACCGCGGAAGATGTGGCCTTTTCGTACAATCTGTACGCCACCCAGGAAGATTTCCCCTTCCTGCCCGTTTACACTGAATTTTTTGACACGGTTGAAGCCGATGACAGCAACAACGTCATCATTACCCTGACCGATGCCATTCCCAACATCGAAAGCCAACTCATCTTCCTCTACGTAGTGCCTGAGCACATTTGGGGCGGCCTGGAAGGCGCAGCCATTGCCGAGTTTGAGAATGAAGCGATGATCGGCTCCGGTCCGTTCAAGATGGTGGAATATGCCCAGAACGAATTTGTTCGTCTGGAGGGTGTGAAAGATCATTTCCTGAAAGGCCCGATCATTGATGAAGCCGTGTTCCAGACCTTTGAAAACCAGGATGCCCTGGTGCAGGCCCTGCGTACTGGCCAGGTGGATATGATCACGGAAATGCCGAATACGGCCGTTGCCTCCCTGCGCAACGACGAAAACATCGAACTGGTCTCTGGCCCGCCGCTGGCCCCCAGCGTCACAGACATCATCTTCAACCAGACCGCGGCAGAAAACTGCCCGCCCGATGACGGCCTCTGCACCGGCCATCCCGCTTTGCAAGATCGCAACGTACGTCTGGCCCTGGCCCATGCCACCGACAAACAGCAAATCATCGACGTGGTTTTGCTCGGCCTCGGTGCGCCCGGTCTCACCCTCATCCCCGACAGCCTGGGCGTTTTCTACAATGACTCCCTCAATGACTACGCCTACGACGTGGCCATGGCCAACCAGATTCTGGATGATGCCGGCTACCTGGACAGCGACGGCGACGGCGTGCGCGAAATGCCAGATGGCAGCAATCCGCTCACCTTCCGCATGAACTGGCCCAGCGACAGCACCAACGCCCCCCGCATGGCCGAACTTTTGGCCGGTATGTGGGCTGAAGTTGGCGTCGGCACCGAATTGCAAGCGCTGGATCCCGACGCGCTCACCTCCGTTTGCTGCCCCACCTTTGACTTTGACGTCATCCTGTGGGGCTGGGGATCTGATCCCGACCCGAGCTTCCTGCTCAGCGTCATGCTCACGGATGAAATCCCCACCGGCAACAGTGAAACTGGCTATTCCAACCCCACCTATGACGAGCTGTACTTGCAGCAGGCGGTGGAATTGGATCAACAAGCCCGAATCGACACTATTTGGGAAATGCAGCGCCTCGTCTTTGAAGACGTGGTCTACATCATCCCCTTCTATGCCCAATCGGTGCAGGCCTTCCGCACCGACCGCTTCACCGGCTGGCAAACCGACGCCGGTAAAGTGGCCCTGGAAGATCCCAGCTCGCTGCTGGTAGTCGAACCCGTTCGGTAATCTGTAATCGGTGGTCGGTGAACGGTAATCGGTCATTTACTGATTACCGTTTACCGATTACCGTTCACCGCTCATGAGACAATCTCGCTATCTTCTCAAAAAAATTGGTTGGGCGCTGCTCACCGTGCTCATTGTTATTTTGCTGAACTTTTTCCTCTTCCGCATTTTGCCGGGTGACCCGGCGCGGGCAGGCATTCGCGATCCGCGCCTGACGCAGGATGCGGTGGCCGCCATCCGCGAACGGTTTGGCCTGGACAAGCCCGTCATCAACTGTTTTGAATCGCTTAATCCGGTGGAATTTGGCAGCTGTGGTGTAAATCCGTTGGACACCCAGCTTTTCATTTATGTGGGCAATTTGCTGCGGGGTGAGCTAGGCATTAGCTACCACACCAATCGCCCCGTGGCTGATATGCTCAAAGAACAGCTGTGGAATACCGTGCTGCTCATTGGTGCCGGGCAAATTTTGGCGATTTTTCTGGGGATGGGGCTGGGCATTATGGCCGCGTGGCGCGCCCGCACCACCATCGATTTTTCGGCTTTGTTGGCCAGCCTCACTTTTTGGAGCTTGCCTACTTTTTGGCTGGGCATCATTTTGCTGTTTTGGGGCAGCACCCAGTTTAGCCTGCCCACGGGTGGCAAGATCACGCCTGGCGGTAACTTTGCCACCATCTGGCAAGAATGGGGCGATGTAGCCCGACATCTGCTGCTGCCTACGCTGACTTACACCATCGTCTTTTTGGGCGAATACATGCTCATCATGCGCAGTACGCTGCTGGACGTGTTGAGCGAGGATTATATTCTCACGGCCAAGGCCAAAGGGCTGCGCACCGTGCAAATCCTGAAAGACCACGCGTTGCAAAACGCCATGCTGCCCATGGTGACGATCATTGCCCTGAATTTGGGCTTTACGGTGGCCGGGGCCATCCAGATTGAGACGGTGTTTTCCTGGCCGGGGCTGGGCGGTGCGATTTTTGAGGCGGTGGGGCGTAAGGATTACCCGATGCTGCAAGGGGCGTTTTTGCTCATTGCTATCAGCGTGATTTTTGCCAATCTGATCGCCGATTTGCTGTATTCATACCTTGATCCACGGGTGCAGGCAGGTTAGCGATGAGTGAAACGGCCGTTTCTACAACTTCCTTCCGTGGTTTTTGGCGCAGCTTTCGCCGCAGCCGCATGGGGCTGGTGGGGCTGTTTATGCTCCTGACCGTCGTTTTGATGGCGGTCTTCGCTCCGGTCATCGCCCCGTATGATCCTAAAGAGGTGGTGCGGGTGACCATCGACGACATTTATGCTGCTCCCAGCGCCACCCATTGGCTGGGCACAGACGACGCCGGACGGGACGTGCTCTCCAACTTCATTTACGGCTCGCGCGTCTCGCTGATTGTGGGCTTTTTTGCCTCGTTTATCTCCATTTTTATTGGCAGCTTTGTGGGCATTGTGGCCGGTTTTTACGGCGGTCGGGCTGAAAATCTGCTGATGCGCTTTACCGACATCATGCTGGTTATTCCCGATTTGCCGCTGGCGGTGGTCATCGTGGCCCTCACTAAACCGAGCCTGTGGAACATCATTTTTGTGATTGGGTTGCTGGGCTGGACCGGTTCGGCGCGGCTGGTGCGTTCGCAGACGCTGGCAGTGAAGCAGCGCAAATTTGTGCTGCGGGCGCGTTCGATTGGGGCGGGCAATGCGCATATCATTCGCTACCATATCTTCCCGATGGTGCTGCCGCTGATTGTGGTGAACACCGTGCTGGTTATCTCGCTGGCGATTTTGAACGAGAGCACTCTGAGCTTTTTAGGCTTGTCTGACCCCACGGCGCTGAGCTGGGGGCAGATGCTGAACTTTGCCTTCACGCGTGGTGCAATGAGCGCTCGCGCCTGGTGGGCGCTGGTGATGCCGGGGCTGGGTATTGTGTGGGCGGTGCTTGCCTGTACGCTGCTGGGCCAGGGGCTGGAGCAGGTGCTCAACCCACGTTTGGAGACGCATCATCTGGCCGTAGGGGCGCAAATGGTGGACCGTGGCGCGCCTGCCAGCGCGGAGGTGCGGCCATGAGAGCACTGGACAACGCACCGGTTTTGCTGGAGGTCAACGGGCTGAGTACCGATTTTTTGGTAGCTGGCGAGTCGCCAGCCCATGCGCTGGTGGACATCAATTTCAAGCTGCGCGAGGGCGAGGTGTTGGGCATTGTGGGGGAAAGTGGCTGCGGCAAGACGACGCTGATGTTGTCGTTGATGCGGTTGCTGCCGGCAAACGGCCGTATTATTTCCGGCCAGATCAACTTCCAGAATCAAGACCTCCTTTCCCTGTCTGAGCGAGAAATAGCGGATGTGCGCTGGAAAAACATCGCCATGATCTTTCAGGGGGCGATGAATGCGCTGAACCCCGTACACACCGTGGGCCGCCAGATTGCCGAGGCGATCATCCAGCACAACTACATTACCGATAAAAAGTTGGTGACCGAACGGGTGGTTGAGCTTTTGGAGCTGGTGGGCATTGGCGCAGAACGCAAAGATCAGTACCCGCATCAATATTCTGGCGGGATGCGCCAGCGGGCCATGATTGCGATGGCTCTGGCCTGCAATCCACAGGTGGTGATTGCCGATGAGCCAACGACAGCGCTGGACGTCATGATCCAGGCGCAAATTTTGGAGCTGCTGGGCCAATTGCGCGACAAGTTGGGGCTGTCCATTTTGTTTGTGACGCACGATCTGGGCGTGGTGGCCGAAATGTGCGATACGGTGCTGGTGATGTACGGTGGGGTTACGGCCGAATATGCCGATGTGGACACCATTTTTAATGCGCCACAACATCCGTACACGCAGGAACTGCTGCGTGCCTTCCCAGATTTAACGAAGCCGACGGAAAAGTTGGTGAGCATTCCCGGCTACCCGCCGCGCCTGAATGCGCTGCCGCCGGGCTGCCGCTTTGCCCCGCGCTGCCCGCACGTCTTTGACCGCTGTCATGTGGAACAGCCTGAACTGCACGCGTTAAACGGCCGTCATTTTGCCAGCTGTCATCTGGCTGAACCCGAATCTACCATTTCCCCGGAAACTGTGAAGTTTCCAGGTAAATCCAACGACCTATGAGCCAACAACAGCCCGTTATCGAAGTAAAAAATCTGCGTAAGCTGTTCCCGGTGAAGAAGACATCGCTGTGGGAGCAGGAAGAGAAGTTTGTTAAAGCGGTGGATGACGTGAGCTTTGTGCTGCATCCAGGCGAAGTGCTGGCGCTGGTGGGGGAGAGCGGCTGCGGCAAATCGACCCTGGCGCTGACGTTGATGAATCTGGAAACGCCAACCGAGGGGCAAATCTTCTTTGAAGGCGAGGACGTGACGCATCTGAGTGGCAAGCCGCTGCAAGCGCTGCGGCGGCATATCCAGATGGTATTTCAGGACCCTTACGAATCGCTCAATCCGACAATGACGATTGGCGATATTGTGGCCGAACCGCTGGTGGTACATCGCCTGACGCCCAACAAGCAGGAACAGGAGGCGCGGGTGGTACGGGCCTTGGAAGATGCAGGGTTAAAACCAGCCAATAATTTTATGCATCGGTATCCGCATGAGCTGTCTGGCGGGCAGCGGCAGCGGGTGGTCATTGCCGGGGCGTTGGTGCTGGAGCCGAAGGTGCTTCTGGCCGACGAGCCGGTCTCGATGCTGGATGTGAGTATTCGGGCCGAGATTTTGAACCTGCTGGCGTCCTTGCGGGAGACGCGGGGCATCTCGGTGCTGTTCATTACCCATGATTTAGGCACGGTGGCTTATTTTGCCGACCGGATTGCGGTGATGTATTTGGGCCGGATTGTGGAGAGTGGGCAGACGTTGGCGGTGTTGGAACGGCCGTTGCATCCCTACACCAAAGCGCTTCTTTCCGTCATGCCTGTGCCCAATCCGCGACTGCGGCGGGAACGCATCATTTTGCAGGGGGAAACGCCGAATCCGATTGATTTACCCAGCGGCTGCCGCTTTCATCCACGTTGCCCCATGGCCCAGCCTCACTGCCAGCAAAAAGAGCCGGAATGGCGGGAAATTGAGCCAGCGCATTGGGTTGCCTGCCTCGAAGTTTGAGAGGTATACCACTTTTATATCTATCACGTGTACATCAGCATATGGGGGCGCTGCCTGGAAAGCAGTATGGTTAGGTGTGTGGGAAAAGGTTGCAACACGGCCGTTCTCACACAACCATAACAAGCCAACAAACAGGAGATATGCTGATGAACCCCAATCGTGAGAAAAAAGAAAAAACCTTACCTGAAAAGCTGCAAAAAACAGTAGAAATTATTTCGCTCGATATTGATGAAGAGGGCGAAGAGCCGCTGGAGCTGTCGGCAGAAACCACCCTGGAACTGCTGCAAGATGCCCAAGAGGAAAACTACGAAAAAGAACTCTCCCGTTACACGGAAGACCAAGATATTGAGGAAGCGCTGGAAGAACGTCAGGCGTTAAACAACGGCCGTTCCGAGCTGCAAGAACGTCTGACCGAACATCATGCAACATCGCCCACTTTGTCTGGCGGGGACGTGGATGCTTCCTGGGAAGATGCCAATGTTGGCGAAGAAACAGCGGGCGGCATGGCTCCCACGCCGGACCAGGATGATGTGGATGAAATCGGTGAAGCGTACGGCATTGAATACGATGATGATGAGCCGCTGCGTACCGGTGAAAAGCTGGCCAAGCGTGATGAAGAGCGCTGGGAGTTAAATCCCGCATCAGCTGAAGAAAACGCGTAAAACGGCCGTCATCACTAAGTGGTAGCAACAGGACGCAGATGAACGCGGATGGCGCGGATTTTTAAGTAATTTTCAACAAATATCATGAATGCCAATCAGGCAAATGAAAATTACTTTTAGGAGAACAAAAAGAGCTTTAATCTCAAGTTACTTTTTGTTCTCCACATAACTGCGTTTTGTTGTAAAAGATGAAAATAAAAAAGCCCTCCCTGGCTTGGGGAGGGCTTTCCGTTTGTTAGCTTAAGCTAGGCGGCGACGGCGACTTCTTCCATTTGCGGGGAGTAGCTGCCGCTGCGGGCAGCGCTGTTGCATTTGGCGCGATGGTAAAAGAGGTGCTGGGCGTTGAAGACGTTTTCCTCTTTGCCTTGCCAGGCCTGCAAAACGGGCTGCTGTAGCGCACGGCCGTATGAAAAACTGAGTTCCCACGGCGGTGCCGCATCGAGTGCATTCATGGCGTTCAGACGAACGGTGGCTTCTTCGGGGCTTTGGCCACCTGACAAAAAGACGATGCCTGGCACGGCTGCGGGCACCGTGCGCCGGAAGCAGCGCAAAGTCGCCTCGGCCACCTGTTCTGGCGTCACCGACTGTTGGGAATCTTTGCCGGGCAGCACCATGTTGGGTTTGAGCAGCATCCCCTCGTAGGTCACGCCCTGGGCCAGCAGTTCGGCAAAGACCGCCTGTAAAACGGCCTCTGTAACCAGTTCGCAGTGGTCAATATCGTGGTTGCCATCCATCAAAACTTCTGGCTCCACGATGGGCACGATGCCGTGCGCCTGACACAGCGCCGCGTAGCGTGCCAGCGCATGGGCGTTTACCTGAATGCCGGTGCGGGTGGGCAAATGTGCGCCAATGGTGAAAACGGCACGCCATTTGGCAAACCTTGCGCCCAACTCACGGTAATGATCTAGTCGGATGCCCAGGCCATCGAGCCCTTCGGTTACGCTTTCACCGGCAAAACCGGGCAGATCAATCTTGCCCTTGTCTACTTTGATGCCGGGGATGATCCCTTTTTCCTGTAGAAGCTGAGGAAACGGCCGTCCCTCCGAATCATTCTGGTGAATAGTCTCATCAAATAAGATAACGCCGCTGACAGCCTCTTCGATGTTGGGCGTGCTGAACAGCAGCTCACGGTACGCTCGGCGATTTTCTTCGGTCGAATTGACGTTGATGCTCGTCAGGCGCTTTTTGATAGTACCCTCACTTTCATCAGCAGCCAGGATACCTTTGTCTGTTACCACCAATGCCTGGGCAGTAATTGCCAGGGCCGCTTCATTGTTTCCTAGTTTGGTTTTCATGGAATGGCTTTCCCTTGTTTCGTGCTGGCAGCAGCTACGAAACGCAATTGACATAACAGTCAACAATATGAGGACAGCCGGGGCTTAAGCCAGGGCTGTATAATGATCTTGCCAGCCTTCGCTGTCGTAGTCAAGATGGTGTTATTCAAAGAGGCGCTGTGCCTGATAGCTTTCCCTTGTAAGAGAGAATTCCCATAAACGTGGCATAAGTAGTTTGTTAGGATGAGATGTAAATTTGCAAAGGAACGATAGGATTAAACTTATGATAGAAAAATGGCGAACCTGGTTAGAGAATCTTTCAGCGGAAGATCGTCTGTGGCTTTCGGCCGTTTTTTTGGCGGGTATGTTGGGCACCATGACCAGCAGCTTTATTCTGCGCTGGGGTCTGGCATATTATGGGCAGGCGGGCTTTCTGGCGCAATTATTTGTTTGCATTTTGGCAACGGCCGTTTACGCTGTGACGGCTGGCTCTGTTTTTTACGTCCTGTTCCCGGAATCTCGCGAAGCGTTTAAACGCATCTTTATTCGTAAATAGACCTGATATCTGCCGGGCTGGGTGCGGTCTTTTTGTACCGTGTCTCAGCCCGTTTGTTGCTTCACGTCTATCCGGCCAACTGCTTTATCCCTTCCACCCTCGCTTCTACCACAGAAAAATATCTTTTTGCTGCATGATGGCATGCGCTTGACAAGCTGCCTGCCAGATACTATTCCCCATTGGCGCTGAATTCGTTTTATAATGATTGCCGACGAGAGTCATGAATACGTGAATAAAGATGGGCTGAAAATTGGTCCAAATCTGTAGATAACTTTGATTGGCGGGCGTTTACCGCAGGAGGTAATGATGCGATTTTCTCGATCAAATGGGGGTTTGTTGTTCGTGTTTTTGTTGATTGCGGGCCTGGTGGCGGGGGGAACGGCCGTTTACCAACACGTCACCGCCAGCCCTACAGGGAGCAATGATCTCTACCTGCCCTTAACTGTCAAACCCGGCACCCCGCCGCCCCAAATCGCTGGCTGTGACATTTTCCCCGGCGACAACATCTGGAACACGCCCATTGACACGCTGCCGGTGCATCCCAACTCTGCCAACTACATCAACACGATTGGTGCCAGCAAAGGGCTGCACGCCGATTTTGGTTCCGGCGTTTGGCCCCCCGGCTCCAACAGCCCCATCGGCATCCCTTACGTGGATGTGCCCGGCAGCCAGCCAGATGTGACAATTACCTTTGTTTCCTGGCCCGGTGAAAGCGATCCTGGCCCTTACCCCATACCGCCCAACGCGCCCATTGAGGGTGGCCCCGATGGCGATGGTGACCGGCACGTGCTGGTTTTAGACAGAGATAACTGCTTGCTGTACGAAATGTTTTATGCCTTTCCCCAGGTGAACGGCAGTTGGGAAGCGGCCAACGGAGCTGTCTATGACCTTAATTCGCATGATTTGCGGCCCGATGGCTGGACCTCCGCCGATGCGGCGGGGCTACCCATCTTGCCTGGGCTGGTGCGCTACGATGAAGTGCTGGCTGGTGAAATTCGCCACGCCATTCGCTTTACTGCGCCGCAAACGCAGGCGGCCTACGTCTGGCCAGCCCGTCATTATGCTTCTAGTGAGACTGGTGCCAACTACCCGCCAATGGGTTTGCGTCTGCGCCTGCGGGCCGACTACGATATTTCTAGCTTTCCTGCCGACATTCAGGTGATTTTGCAGGCGTTTAAAACATATGGCCTGATTTTGGCCGACAACGGCTCTGCCTGGTACATCTCTGGCGTGCCGGATGAACGTTGGGACAACGATATGCTGCACAAAATGGATGTGATCACCGGGGCAAATTTTGAAGTGGTGGACACGTCTTCGCTGATGATCGATCCGAATTCGGGGCAGGCGGCGCAGCCATAGATATTTAGGCTAGTGGATTCAAGGCAAAATAGAGGATGTAAATGGCAATGGAGATGATGGTGTGCACCATCAAGACGTTGTTGATGTACTGTTTTTCACTGATTGCCAGCCCCTGTCGCGCATAAAGGGGCACGATAAAGGGTGGGGGCAAAATGAGCAGGGTGAAAACGGCCGCTTCAAAATAAGGATCCAACTGCAATAGGGTGCGAATAACAAACCAGTTGATCACCAGCGCCAGCGGAATCAAAAGTGCCAGCCGGATGCCCACCACCGTGAGGGAATCTCGCAGTCCGTGGGCATCGAACTGGATGCCATAACCCACAATCACCAAAATGAGCGGGATGGTGAGGTTGCCCAAAAATTCAAACGTGGCCAACAGTGCGCCGGTGATGGGCAGTTCAGCCAGCGTTGGGGCCGCGCCCAAGCTGTTGAAAAGCAGGCTGGCCAAAATGGCGATGACCACTGGTGAGGTAATGAACGAACGGCCGATTCCGGCCAGACTTTGCCGCCCATCCCGCTTCATCAGCAGCAGCGGCAAAAAGACAAACCAAATGAAAATTTCGTGCCCCAAATCTACCACGGCAATGGCTCCGATATTTGCCAGCCCGTAAGCGCTGCCAAACAGGCTGATCCCCAACATGCCGTACTCAAAGCCCGTGGTGAGGTAAGGGAAATATTCGTGTTGGATGTTGAATTGGCTTTTTAGGAAGCGTCCCAGCAAAAACAGAAGAATACAAAGCAAAAAGGTGAAGCCAAAAATAACGAAGTAGGCTGATTTAAGCTCGATGTTCAGGAAGGAGATAAAAAGGACGGCGGGTAGGGTGATGTTGACAACAAATTTGCGTAAGTCTTCAATGGTAGGCGGGCTCAGGAAATTCTTGAGGCGAATCCAGTAGCCCAGAGAGAGCAGCAGCAAAATTGGCAAAACGCGGTTGATGATTTGAATTGTTGGCTCCATGCTTCCCTCTGCGGATCTTTTTTACAGTGCCCCATGAATATACCCATTTTTAGGCAATTTGAACATGGGTTTTGGCAGAAGGTGGGAGGAGAAACGGCCGTCTAATCACCAGTGCAGCGTCTAGGCAAATTCAATTTCAATGGGTAGCGTGCGGGAAAACAGGTTGGATATTTGGCCAAAGAGCGCGCCAGACGAGGCGCCAAATTCATCAGGCTTGGGTAAACGATCCAGGATTGGTTGGGCGGTTACCAGCAGCGCAACTGCCAGAAGTATCACAACGGTGAAGCTTGCTATCTGCCAGGCAAACAGGATGAGGAAGGTAACGGCCGTTCCCAGGCCAATAATCATCAAAGTCTGGGGCAAAAAAGTTTCGTGGTTTTCATGGAGTGATGTGTTCATGGATGCGTTCCTGTCGTTTGCGTGTTGTTAGAAGTTAGCAAAAATGCCCCCTGTAACAGAGGGCATTTTTGTGAGAACTGGGTGTTTAATTAGTAGGTTGGGTGCCGATCAAAGTAGCGATTGACTTCGTGTTCAACTTCTTCACGAGAACGGCCGTACCGTTCTTGAATGCGGCCAATCAGTTTGTCATATTCGCCATTGATGACGTCCATATCATCATTGGTCAATTCGCCCCATTCCTTCTGAACTTCGCCTTTAAACTGATTCCATTTACCTTTAAGAATGTCTTTGTTCATTACTGTTTACCTCCGTGGGTATGTGGTTTGTAAAACAAATCTACAGGCATTGTATCGGGCGAGGCGGGGCTTTTGAATGGATATGGGTATATGCAGACGATACATCATTGGCATAAACCTGGCTGTTTTTCTCTGGTAAACGTTTGAATGTATAGGCTGCCTCCAATACGTGAGTTACTCTTCTAGAAGGATTGTTTTTCGTGTAATCAACCGAGCAATCGCGTGAACTATTGCGCTTTGTGCTGCTGGTAAAGCTGTTGTGCGTGGCGAATTTGCTGATAGGCAACCTCGCGCGATTCCCAGCCTAAAACCTTCACCTTTTTCCTCTCCAAATCCTTGTAATGGGCAAAAAAGTGAGCAATTTCTTCTAATTGCTTTACAGGCACATCTTCCAGCTGCTTGTATTCGGAATAAATCG
The DNA here is from genome assembly GCA_020634565.1 of Ardenticatenaceae bacterium. Classification (GTDB taxonomy): domain Bacteria; phylum Chloroflexota; class Anaerolineae; order Promineifilales; family Promineifilaceae; genus Leptofilum. Next base: position 372,279 of record JACKBN010000001.1, on the reverse strand, counting down.
GGTCGTTGTTTAACACAGCCAAAATTTTGTCATCGGCTGCTCCTTGGTCTACCATGCGAAAGATGCCCAGAGGACGAGCCGTCACCACGCAGCCTGTGAATGTTGGCTCGCGAATTAACACCAGCGCATCCAGCGGATCGCCGTCATCGTACAAGGTTTGGGGGATGAGGCCGTAGTCGGCCGGGTAGTGCAGCGAAGAATTTAATACGCGATCCAGCCGGAAAAAGCCGTTTTCGTGATCCAGCTCGTATTTGTTCCGCGTGGTGTGCGGAATTTCAATCACAATGTGGATGAGCTCCGGCGCATTGGGACCTGCTTTAACGTCATGCCATAAGTTCATGGGTTGGTTTACTCCTTAAATTTGAAATATTTTCACTGTAGCACAGCATCACTGGCCTGAGAATGTACGGTGGATACATCCTTTGCCACTGCTTTAGCTGCTGAGCCCATTACCCAATGTCGCCTTTAAGGATGACCCGGTAAACCTGCACGATTTTGGCTTGTAACAAGGGTCATCTTGTTTTAAGATTTAGCTGCTTATCCTGAAATTTCAGCTTGGCCTTGAGTCATCTCATGACGATGGTTACTCCTCTCATTCGTACTAAATTGCGCGTGCCGCTCATCCGGCAAACGCTGGTTCCCCGTTTGCGATTGCAGCAAAAAATTACGCATGGATTGCGTGGGCCACTAACGCTGGTGACGGCGCCTGCCGGTTTTGGCAAAACTACATTGGTAACTTCTTCTCTGGCGCAAAATGAGGTGCCCGTCGCCTGGCTTTCCCTGGATGCTGAGGATAATGGCAACGGCCGTTTCCTCCACTATCTTTTTGCTGCCCTGCAAACCATATACCCTGCTCTCGGCAGTGAGGCGCAGCAGCTGCTGGCTGCCGATCCTCAAGCGCCCGCTGAGCTGATCCTAACCACCCTCGTCAATGATCTCGATGCATCTGGCCAGGAGATTTGCCTGGTTTTAGACGACTATCATTGCATTCATAGGGAGCGGGTGCATACGGCCGTTACCTTTTTGCTGGAACATGCTCCCCAAAACTTGCATCTGCTGATTGCCAGCCGCTCAGACCCACCGCTGCCGCTGGCCCGCTTACGAGCGCGGGGGCATGTGGTGGAGCTGCGCGCCGCGGATTTGAGCTTTACGCAGGCAGAAGCCGCCCAATTTCTCAACGAGGTGATGGGACTTCACCTGAATACTGCCCTGGTGGGTACCCTGGCAAGCAAAACGGAAGGCTGGATTGCCGGTTTGCAAATGGCAGCTCTATCCCTGCGCGAGCGAGAAGATGTTCATCATTTCATTGAGGCATTTTCCGGTACGAATCGGCATATTTTGGACTACCTGCTGGAAGAGGTGTTGGCGCAGGAGCCAGAGGCGACCCAAACTTTCCTGTTGCAAACCGCCTTTTTGCAACGTCTGACCGCGCCGCTTTGTGAAGCTGTTTTGGAGTCTGAGGGCAGTCAGATAATGTTGGAAACGCTGGAAAAACAAAACCTGTTTGTGGTTCCGCTCGATGATGATCGGCAATGGTACCGCTACCATCACCTGTTTGCGGACTTGCTGCGGGCCAAATCGCAGCAGTCTCAGCCCGTGGCCGAGCTTCTCTCCCGTGCGGCCGTTTGGTGTGAGCGAAACGGGCAAGTAAATGAGGCGATAGGGTATGCGCTCACGGCTCAAAATTATGAACTGGCGGCGCAGTTTATCACACAACATTGGGGAACGGCCGTAGGCAGAGGCGAAATAGAGACGGTGTATGGCTGGCTGAACGCCTTGCCCCAGGCGCTCATACGGCAGCGGGCCTCGTTGGGCATCGCTTTTAGCTGGATTCAATGGTTCACTGGTCAAATTGAAGCCATCGAACAGTACCTGCCAGATGCGGCGCAAGTGCAGGATCAATGTAAAGAGCCTGGAGAAGATCTGCCTGCTCAGCTGGCGGCGCTTAAGGCGCTTGTGGCGCGCCACAAAAATGAGTTTGCAACGGCCGTTCGCCTGGGTGGGCAAGCCCTAAGTTTGCTGCCCGCACAGCTGCCCACTGCCAAAGATGCCCAGCTCCGTTCAATGGTTTTTACAGTCCTGGCCTCCGCTTATTCTGGCTTGGGCGATCTGGAAAATGCGGTTACTGCTTACCGCGAAACCATTCAGTGGAGCCGCCTGAGCGGCAGTGCCAGCGGCGTGGCTGGCATTACTTACCGCTTGGCTGGGGCGCTGCGTTTGCTCGGTCGGCTGCGTGACGCAGAAGCCGCTTGTCGAGAAGCGTTAACTATCCTTGAGGCGCAGAGTATGACCCGTTCGCCTGCTGCGGGCATTTTGCACCTGGCGCTGAGCGAGGTGTTGCTAGAGCAGAATCGCCTGGATGAGGCGGAAAACCATCTGTCGCAGGGGGTTGAGCTGGGCAAGTGGGGTGGTCGCCTGGATGCGGCCCGGAATGCGGCTTTTGCCCAGGCGCGGCTTTGTGCAGCCAGACATGATCTGGCTGGAGCGCTAACGGCCGTACAAAAGGCAATCACATCATTGGGCGAACGGCCGTCTCCACTGGCACTCTCTGAACTGCTGGCGCTCAAAGCGAAGCTGCTTGTGTGGCAGGGTAATCTGGTTGAGGCGGCGCATTGTGCGGAAACGGCCGTTACCCTGGCCGGTAATGATCAGGGCCAAACCGGGCAGCTTGCCGCTCTGGCCCATTTAAGAGTTGCTCTAGCCCAGATTGGGTCAGCAGAAGAGATCCCCGCTATAACCCAGGCTTTAGCTGCTGCTCAGGTAAAAGAACACTTGGGCATCGTGCTTGAACTCACCCTGTTGCGCAGCCTGGCCTATGTCCGGCACGATGCTGTGGCTCAAGCACTGGCCGATTTAGAACAGGCCCTGGCATTGGCCATTTCCGAAGGATTTGTGCGTGTTTTCATTGAGGAAGGTGCACCAATGCGGCATCTCCTCAACCAATGGCTGGCTGAAAATAGTGCTCATCCTCTACGACGCGGTGCCCTTCATCTCCTGGAGCAGTTTGGCGTAGAATCCTCAAGCCTTGCAGCCAGTGAACTGGTAGAGCCGCTAAGCCAGCGCGAGTTAGAGGTGTTGCAAATTATCGCTTTGGGCAAAACGAACGAAGAAATTGCGCAGCAGCTAATTATTGCTCGGGGCACTGTCAAGGCGCATACGTCCAGCATCTACCGTAAGCTGGACGTTGCTAACCGTACAGAAGCCGTGGCGCGCGCCCGCTTGCTTGGCCTCTTGAGCTAAACTTCCCCTCTCCCTAAACCCTCAAAATAAACCCTGGATTATCCCCTTTGGCAGATGTGGGGCTGATTGCCGCGCGCTAAAGTAAAGCAAGATAATTTTTAGGAGAGCCACATGACAGAGCAGTATGAGATCAAAATTCAAGGTGAGCTGGATCCGCAATGGTCAGATTGGTTTGCCGGTCTGGCGCTAACCCATCCGGCGGGAAACATGACGCTTCTTTCTGGTCCTTTGCCGGATCAATCTGCTCTTCATGGCATTCTGGAACGCATTCGAGATCTCAACTTGAAGCTTATTTCTGTTGTTTGCGTGGCTCCCTTACCAACTGATTCAGATTAGGAGAATATCATGACGACGGTTTACAACTTTTGCAAAAAATATGCGCTGTGGGTTTTCTTTGTATTAGCATTTGCGCTTTCCTGGGGCTGCCTTTTGCTGGTCATCGGCCCCGGCGGTTTTATGGGCACAGAGCAAGTGGATGAAGCCAAAATGCCGTTGGTTTATCTGGCGGTATTGGTTGGTCCTAGTGCGGCGGGCTTGTTGTTAACGGGCTTCACGCAAGGCCGGGTTGGTCTGAAATCTCTGGGCTCGCGCTTGTTTAACTGGCGGGTTGGGGGGCGCTGGTATGCTTTAGCCTTCCTGACGGCACCATTGGCGATGGTCGTGACCCTCTTCGCACTCTCAATCATCTACCCGAATATTTTGCCCGGCATTGCGCTGGCTGATAATGCTTTGTCTTTTATCTTGACGGGAATTGTGGGGGGCCTCTCGGCTGGCATTTTTGAAGAGCTGGGATGGACAGGATTTGCTGTGCCACAGCTGCGGCAGCGCTACGGCATCCTGCGAACAGGGCTTGTCATGGGATTGTTGTGGGGTGCGTGGCATTTTCCCCTTTTTGTGGGAAACGGCCGTACCGCCCCCGACATCTCCCCCATCATTTACCTGGCTGTGCTCCTCTTCTCCTTCTTGCCAGCCTACCGCGTGATTATGGTGTGGATTTATGACCGCACCCAGAGCCTGTTTATTGCCATGCTCATGCATATGAGCCTCACCGCCAGCACGCTTATCTTTCAGCCGCAGGTCATTGGCCTGCCTGCTCTCATTTTTGACCTGATTTTGGCTGCCATACTGTGGGGCACCGTAGCTGTTATTGCCCTGGCCAACAGCGGGCAGCTAGCACACACGCCGCTTAAGAAGCGAACCATTTGAATGAGATTACCCAATTTAGGGAACAACAAAGGAGTGAATCATGAAAATTGAACATAGCACCAATGATGAAAAGGCGTTTGGTTGTGAAACCTGCCCTATGAGATTAAAAGCGGAGGCTAACCCAAAATCATTTAGGGCGCGCTTATGGCGCTGGCACACACGCTGGTGCCCAGGCTGGAAAGCGTATCAGGCGCATTTGGCCACACAAACCGCAGATCAATAAAAAGCTGACAAAATAAAAGAAGCTCTCAAATGTGAGGGCTTCTTTTACGAATCAGGAAAGTTAGAGCTTGGCTGACTGGTTGGTAAGATTGTTATCGTCCCATCTTTGACCTTCTCAGGCGATGTACGAGATGATGGGCAGGTTGCCCAGAACGATAATTAAAAAGAGCAAGAGTGAAACAAACAAAAGAATGATGGGCATGTTGCGCTTTAAATTTAAGCTCATGATTTATTCTCCTTTGATTTACAAATCGATTCCGTTGTAGCCAGCGATGAGCGTGACCTTGTTATGACCGCTTACATTTTGGATTTCTGCCAGGAATTGCTGCACCTGATTGGTATGTTTGAGGCCGACGTTGTAGGTTAGCTCGGTTAGCGTACCGTTTTGCACAGTGTCCGCGCTGATAAGCTCCGACGTGTGCGTATATTTCAGGAAAATGCTGTCGAACAGCGCATCGAAGGGGGAACTGCTGGGCACCTGCACGCGCAGAATCTGGCTGGACATTTCGCGAGCAAACCAATTTAGCTGAATCATTAGAATAATTGCCAGGCTGATCACGATGGTGGCAATGATGGCGAGCAAATAGAATCTTGTGCCGACGGCCATGCCCACAGCCATGGTGAAAAAGATGAAGCCAACATCGCGTGTTTCCTTGACGGCATTGCGAAAGCGAATGATTGACAAGGCACCAACCAGTGAAAACGCGCGGGCCAGATTTGATCCGACAATCAGCATCACAAAAGCGACAACCATGCCGTTGAGTACCAGGGTGAAGACAAAACTTTGCGTATAGGAGGTGCCGCGGTGGGTTCGCTCATACACCCAACCGATGAACGCGCTGAGGGCGAAGCTGAGAGCCAGCACCAGTACCACATCGGCAACGGTAAATTCGCTGGTAAAGTCCTGAATGTTAAAAATGTCCAAAATATCCATGGTGAATCTCCATCATTGGTGGCTATGATCGTTTGCTTTTCACTTGTTTGGGCAAAGGGGTAAACAGCGAAAAGGAAGATGCCAGCGTTTCCTGGGCGCTTTCTGCCAGGGGAATGCGTTGGGCGGGCAGGGTCATGTTTTGGGCAGCGTCAATGCTGCGGCAATATTTGCTAACCCGCGTAATGTTCAAGTTGTTGGCGGCAATGATTTCTGTGAGCCAGCGGGGAATACGCTCGTTAACCTTTATTTCCATGACGACCAGGTTCGGTGCAAGCATGGGCACGCTGGACGGCCGTTCATGCAAATGTAGTGTGTGGGCCTGAAAGGAAAGGTCGGTATCAAACGTGACGCGTAAGCCGGGGTCGTATTCTGTGCCGATAAAGGCTTCACGTTCGTAGCGCACAATGCTCATGGGGAGCAGGTTGTACTGCCACACGAAGACAAAAATCTCTTCGATCACCCGACGATCTTTTTTGTCAGGAATGTCGTCTGGCAGCTGTCGATCATTGCAAAGCCGCAGGGCTGCGCCGTAAGGCAAAATAGCCCGCCGTTTTTGGGTTACTCTGTCCACGCGCTGCTTGATTTCCAGGAAAACGGCCGTTTCTTCCGTCAGTACCTCGCCCGTTTCATACCGACGCAGGCGCAGCTTGCGCCGGTAGCGGATGCCGTTTTCTTTTTCCCAATAGCAGCGTAAGCCGGGTGAATCGTAGTAGAGACTGGAGAGAGCGTAACGGCCGTTTTCATTGCCGTGCTCATCGTGAATCATATAGGCACGCAGGCTGCGTTTAAACTGCTCTGCTTGTTGCAAGGTAATCACGTATTTCAGTTCAAAGCGATTAAATTTGCGTAAGGTATGACTCAATATTTTCGACATCACTCAATCCAGTTTCCAAAGGGTGCTGCTTCTGTTAACAAATGGTTAACAGAGTATAGGTGAGCGATTTTAGGGTTCCGTGTGGAAGTTGTTTTGAAATTGTTAAGATGCGTTAGGGGATAAAAAAAGGCACTCAGAGTTCATCTGAATGCCTTTTTGCGGTGCTTAGACCCATTTTGCTTTACCCAAACATCAAAATCTATCCGTGCGCACTTGCTCTAGCAGTTGATCCACAATGTCATCGGCTGGCTGCGTCAGATTGCCTTCCTGAAAGTGCAAAATGCTCAGGAGCGGCATATCGAGCAAGAAGCTGGCCGAATCCATGCCAATGGTTTCGCTGTCGCTGAACACGCGATTGGTCTGGGCGATGAGCTGTTGGTACATTGGCTCAAAGGCGGCTTTGCCGCGCGGATCGTCCAGCCAGGCGCGAATGGTGGATTCGCGATGCAGCACCGAAGGCAGCAGCAGCGTAGAATGCAGCGTCACGGTTGTGCTACAGCGAATGTCTGCCGATGAAGTGCCAAACAGAATGTCGAATTGGCCATCTTCTGTGACCCATTGCTGGTGAGCGGGATCGTAGTAGGCAAAGGCGCGAAAATCGAGCGAGATGGTGATGGTTTTGGTTTCGCCGGGTTCAAGATGCACTTTGGCAAAACCTTTGAGCTCTTTGAACGGCCGTATCAACCGCGACTCCTGATCATGCACATATACCTGCACAATTTCCTTGCCCGCCATGTGGCCCGTATTTGTCACATCTACGGAAACGGTAACGCCTTCGCTGTCGTTGAAAATGGCTGCCGAGGCCTGCGGATTGCTGTAGGCAAACTGCGTGTAGCTCAAGCCATAGCCAAAAGGAAAGGCCACCGGGATTTCTTTGGTGTCATAGTAGCGATAGCCGATAAACAATCCTTCGCCGTAGCGGACAGAGCCGTTTTCACCAGGGAAATTCAGGTGAGCGGGCGTATCAGACAGCTTCATGGGATAGGTTTCGGCCAGCTTGCCACAGGGATTGGTGCGACCGAACAAAATGTCGGCGATGGCCCCGCCGCCTGCCTGACCCATCATCCACGCTTCCAAAACGGCCGCTGTGCCCTCGATCCAGTCACGCACCACAATGGGCGCGCCATTATTCAGGATGACGACAGTGTTGGGTTGAACGGCCGTTACCGCCTGAATCAACGCCACTTGATGCTCAGTCAGGTCCAGGTCCGTCCGGTCGTAGCCTTCTGATTCTTTAAAGCCGGGCAAAGCAATGAAAATGAGGGCCACGTTGGCCACCTGGGCCGCGGACACCGCTTCATCAATCAATGATTGCTCAAAACATTTGCCTTCGGGGTAACCGAGGGCAAAGCTAAACTCTGTATTTTCAGCCAGTTTTTGCAGTTCGGTAAAAGGCACATCTACCTGTGTGGGGTTAATGTGCGAACTGCCACCGCCCTGGAAATGGGCTTCTTTGGCGGCGCGACCAATGACGGCAATATGATCGGGGGCTTGTAAAGGAAGCAGCCCATTGTTTTTAAGCAGCACCATTCCTTCGGCAGCCATTTTGCGGGCCAGCGTGTGGTGGGCTGCGGCATCAAATGTGCCCCCTTTGGGTTTTTGCGCGGCCATCAGGGCCACACGCACGATGCGGCGGGCGGCTTCATCCAGAATAGCTTCGTCCAGATCGCCATTGCGCACCGCTTCGATGATGGCGTTCACGCGCGTCTGCTTCGGCCCCGGCATCTCCAAATCCAGCCCGGCGCGCAGTGAGGCAACACGATCGTGTACGGCACCCCAATCGGACACCACAAAACCTTCAAAGCCCCACTCGTTTTTGAGAATTTCCGTGAGCAGGCGGTAATGTTCGGAGGCGTAGGTGCCGTTGATTTTGTTGTAGGCGCACATGACGGTCCACGGTTTGGCCTGGGTAACGGCCGTTTCAAACGCCGGTAGATAAATTTCCCGCAATGTCCGCTCGTCAATTTCTGCACTGATGGCAAACCGCTCGAACTCCTGGTTGTTGGCGGCAAAATGTTTCAGGGAGGTGCCGACCCCTTTGCTTTGGATGCCATTGATCAGGCTGGCGGCCATCTGTCCGGCCAGATAGGGGTCTTCAGAGAAATATTCAAAATTACGGCCGCACAACGGAGTGCGCTTCATGTTGGCCCCAGGACCTAAAATAATGTCAACTTTCAGGGCGATGGCTTCTTCTGCCAGCGCCTGCCCCATTTCATGCAGTAAGTCCGGGTCCCAGGTAGAGGCAAGGCTTGAGGCTGTAGGAAAGCAGGTAGCCGGCAGGCTTTTTTGCGTCATGGCAAAAATATTTGGCTGTCGCCGGATGCCGTGCGGGCCGTCAGAAACGATCAGCTCGGGGAGGTTCACCCGGTGCACCGGCGTCGTTGACCAGGCACTGGCTCCCGTGCAGAGCGCTGCTTTTTCTTCTAATGTCATTTTGTTGATGATAGCTTGGACATCAGTCATGACAGACTCCTTTCCTCAAAAGATGGAATATAGAGTGCTTGAGCAAGAAATCATGTCTCAACGAGAGCGTGGAACCAGTGTTTGAAGTGTCACTGGTTCCACTCATTTATTTCTTGCTCCTAGGTAAACGATTCATACACAGAACGAATTTGTAGCGCCGCTTCTGCCTGGGCCAAATCCCAGCCTTCGGGCAGCGTCCCGCTCACAGTCACCGTACGGCCCGCCGGTAGATCGAAATAGTTGTCGCTGAAAACCATGTCGGCTCCTGCAAGGGAAAGCTCAACCATCCGGGCCAGAGAGTGTGTGTTCAACTCTACAATGAGCTGCCCTTCTTCCGCACAACAGGTGGCTGTCACTTGCGGAGCAACCAGCTCCAGGTGTTTGGTGGGGGCAAAGAACGCAGTTTGGCGAACGACCAACTGATCTGCCTGCCACAACTCAGCAATAAACAACAGATTTCGCCGGTTCTCGTCCTTTACCTGCCCGGCAAAGTCAAACGCACTGATCTGGGTGGTTGCCAGCGGTGCAGCCTGCACGGGTTCCACGCCAGAAGCTAGCACTTCTCCGGCCAGCGTTTCTAGTGACCAGCGCAGGGTGCCCTGCCACTCTTCACGAATGTCGCTGGTGAGATAGACGGTTTGCTGGGGCGGTGCATCTTCAATGGAGAGCAGCACCGGCGCGTAAAAGCGACGAGCCGCGTAATGGAGTGCCTTCCAACGGCCGTAATAATCCAGGCTAGACCACGAGGCCACCGGCCAACAGTCATTAAGCTGCCAGTACAGCGTCCCGGCCACCCGGTCACGATACCGTCGCCAATGTTCAACGCCGTAGCGAATGCCTTCCGCTTGCAGCGCCATGCTTAAATAAACCAGCGACGAAAAATCTTTGGGCAGCCGGAAGGTATCCAGCATTTGCCCCACCATCAGGCTGTTGCCGCTGTCATTCTTTTGGTGCCGCTCCATGATGTAGGACGTCATGTTCCAGTCGGCTTCTTCGGCGTAGGTGCGGATGGTGTTCAGCGGTGGTAGCGCCTGGAAGCCGAATTCGCTCATGAAGCGGGGGAACTGGTTGCGGTAAGCGGTGAACGGTTTACGGCCGTGCCATACATCCCAGTAATGCGCATCCCCTTGAGCCTGTCCATTCGGGCTATCAAATGGCGTGTCAGAAGAAGGTGAACTTGGCCAGTAGGGCGTGTCCGGGTCCAGCGTGGTGCTCCAATCAGCCAGCAGGTGGTGGAAGAAGCGATCGTAGGCGGCTTTCATGTCTGCCAAATCGGGCCGTGTCCAGCCCCATTCAACCCAGCCCCACTCCATCTCATTGTTGCCGCACCAGAGCGCCAAACTGGCCCGATGCCGAATGCGGCGCACGTTTTCTTCTACTTCGACGCGCACGTTTTCTAAAAAGTCTGGCTTGTCCATCGGGTAGATGCTGCAGGAGAAGATGTAATCTTGCCAGACCATAATGCCGTATTTGTCGCACAGGTCGTAGAAGCGCTCTTCCTCAAAGAAGCCGCCGCCCCACACGCGCAGCATGTTTTGGTGCGTCTCTGCGGCGCTGCGAATAAGCCCTTCCAGGTACTCATCGGTAATGCGGGTGGGGAAGGAGTCGGCGGGAATCCAGTTGGACCCTTTGGCAAAGATGGGCACGCCGTTGACCACAAATTCAAAAGAGCGACCCCATTCATCCGGGTCCTGGCGCAGGTCAATGGTGCGCAGGCCAAGCTGGTAGCTGCGTTTGTCCAGCTCCGTTTCACCTTGCAGCAAGCTCACCGTCACCTGATAAAGCGGCTGTTCGCCGTAGCCGTTGGGCCACCAGAGCTGCGGGTTGTCAATGGGGAGGCTGAGGGTGGTGTTGGCGGAAACGGCCGTTTCTACCACCATCTCCTCGCCATCCGGAGCCACAATTTGCAGCTTGGCAGTCAGCGCTTCCGCTGCATTGGTAACCGACATGGCCGCAGAAATGGTTACCTGGCCATCGTTATGACTTTGCCGCACATGCACATCGTCGAGGCGCGGGCCGGGGCCTGCTTCCAGCCGAATATCTTTCCAAATGCCGATGGGGGGCAGCTGCGGTCCCCAGTCCCAGCCAAACTGGCAGGGTGCTTTGCGTAAGTAGGGTCCGCCGGGGATTGCCTGAGAAACGCCAAACATCGGCCGTTCTGCCTGCTTTTCGGTAACGTACTGCACCGGTGAGGCAAAGGTAATCAACAGTTCGTTGCCTTCTGCCTGGAGCAGCTCTTTCACATCCCAGCGATATTGACGGAACATGTTGTTGGTTTGGCCTAAGGAACGGCCGTTGAGCGTCACTTCCGCCAGCGTATCCAACCCATCACAAACCAGCCAGACGTGGGGCTGGCTAAAAATGTCAGCCGCGGCAGCGAAGTCGTAGCGATATTCCCAATCGGCCTCGGCTACCCACTGCACTTTTTTCTCGTTGTCACCGACAAACGGGTCAGGAATACGGCCCTGAGCCAGTAAATCGGTATGAACACCACCGGGAACGGTAGCGGGCAGCCACTCTTTTGTGCCTGCCTGGCGAAAACGCCATTCTCCAGTTAATGATTGAAAGTTCATTTAATCAGAATCCTTCGCAAGGTAAGGTGGAAGAGCAACGCTGGCTCTTCCACCAGTTTGTTGTTTTTAGCTATGTACCTGCTGTAGTAAATCAGCCACCATATCTTCGGGGTGCGCGGGGAGGGCATCCTTTTGGAACATCAACACGCTTACCAGCGGCATGTCGCTGAACATCTCCATGATGTCCATGCCGATGGAACCTTCCGTGGCGTACCGTTCATTGTCATCGCCGCCAAACGCTTTGCGGGCGTCGGCCTCCATTTGGGCATAGTGGGGGCCAAAGACGGCCTGGCCGCGCGGGTCAGCCATCCACTCGCGGATGGTGGATTCCTTATCCAGAATGCAGGGCAGGTCGAGGGAGGATTCCAGCGTGACGGTCAGCGTGTGGCGAATGTCAGCCGACGAAGCGCCAATGAGCAGGTCAAACTCCCCATCTTCGGTAATCCACTGGGCATATTCAGGATGGTAATATGCAAAGGCACGGAAATCGAGCGCCATAGAGACTGTTTGGGTCTCGCCCGATTGCAGCTCAACTTTGGCAAACCCTTTCAGCTCTTTGAACGGCCGTACCAACCCCGACACCTTGTCATGCACGTACAGCTGCACAATCTCCTTGCCAGCCATCTCCCCCGTGTTCGTCACATCCACCGACACCGTCACCCCATCCGTATCCTTAAACGAGGTCGCCGAGACTTGGGGATTGCTGTATTCAAAGCTGGTGTAGCTCAAACCATAGCCGAAGGGGAACTGTACCGGCATCTCCTTGGCATCATAGTAGCGGTAGCCGATGAACAGCCCTTCGCCATAGCGCACTGCCCCCGCATCGCCCGGCCAATTCAGGTGGGCTGGCGTGTCAGATAGCTTCATCGGGAACGTCTCAGCCAGCTTGCCGCTGGGGTTCACCTGGCCATAGAGCACATCCGCGATGGCCGCGCCACCCGCCTGGCCCATCATCCAACCTTCGAGAACGGCCGCTACGCCATCAATCCATTCCACCATCACCACCGGCGCGCCATTGTTCAGCACCACCACCGTATTCGGCTGCACCGCAGACACCGCCTTAACCAAAGCGATCTGCTGGTTCGTCAGATCCAAATCCCGCCGGTCATACCCCTCAGACTCTTTGAAGGAGGGCAGGGCAATGTACAGAACTGCCACATCGGCTGCCTGCGCCAGCGTCACGGCCTCATCAATCAAATCCTGGCGGAAGGAATCATCGGTCGGATACCCTTCCGCGTAGGTAAATTCAGCCTCTTCAGACCGTGCTTTCAGCTCATTAAACGGCATCGCCACCTTGGTGGGGTTGATGTGCGAACTGCCACCCCCCTGGAAATGGGCATGTTCAGCAGAACGGCCGATAACCGCAATCTGCTGCTGGTCTTTCAGCGGCAGCAAACCATTGTTCTTGAGCAAAATCATGCCTTCAGAGGCAACGTGCTGGGCTAGAGCGTGGTGGGCATCGACATCAAATTCGCCCTCTTTGGGCGTTTCCGCCGCCATGAAGACGATGCGCAAAATACGCCGCACCGACTCGTTCAGGACTGCCTCGTCCAAATTGCCCGATTCAACGGCGGCGACCACTTCTTGCACCCGACGCTCCTGCGGTCCAGGCATTTCCCAATCCAGGCCACCTTTAAGCGCCGCCACCCGGTCGCGCACCGCGCCCCAGTCCGACACCACCAACCCTTTGAAGCCCCACTCATCCTTGAGGATTTTGTTGAGCAGATAATCATGCTGGGAAGCAAAGGTGCCGTTGACCTTGTTGTAGGCACACATGACGGTCCAGGGTTGCGCTTCTTTGACGGCCTTCTCAAAAGCAGGCAGATAAATCTCGCGCAGGGTGCGTTCATCCACCTCGGCGCTGATGCTGAAGCGTTGGAACTCCTGATTGTTGGCCGTGAAATGCTTTAACGAGGTGCCGACGCCTTTGCTCTGCACGCCGTTGATCATGTTGGCGGCCATCTCGCCAGCAAGGTACGGGTCTTCGGAGAAATACTCAAAATTACGGCCGCCCAGCGGGGAGCGTTTCATGTTGGCGCCAGGGCCAAGCAGCACGTCCACATCGAGGGCGATGCATTCTTCAGCCAGGGCTTCACCCATCTGGCGGATGAGGTTTACATCCCAGGTGGCGGCCAGGCAAGAGGCGGTGGGGAAGCAGGTGGCGGGCAGGCTGGTGGCGGCTACTTCGTGCACGTTGGGTACGCGCCGCACGCCGTGTGGCCCGTCGGAGACGATCATTTCTGGTACACCCAGTCGCTCGATGGGGGTGGTAGACCAGGCGCTGGCACCGATGGAGAGTGCTGCTTTTTCTTCTAGCGTCATTTGTTCGATTATTGTTTGTATATTCGTCATGATTTTTCCTATTTTTCCTTCCAAATGGTTTGCAAGGCTCGATAATCTAAAAGAACCATGCCTTCTTCTTCGATAGCATCTTTAGCTTGCTGAGATATTAAAAAATCAAAATCCGACTGGCGGATATGCGCTTCTGGGTCGATGGTCAATAATTCTGTGTTAGCCATTCCCGGATGGACGGCCTCACTAAGCCCTGTGGGCAATTCGTGTAGAAGCGCAACAAACCATGCCAGCTTCGTAGCTAGGTCCAGTAGGTAGCTATCTCAAAATTCATGATCGTTCGTGAGTAGACCTTGGCTCTGTACTTTTTGGTCCAGGCCTGGCCGATAACCCGAAGGGCTAAGCCGTACTCTTTGGCCAGCTTTAACATGAGCGCCAGAATGATTTCCCTGCCGGTAAGGCGCAGCGAATGCCAATCTAGATGGGTGGGCTGTAGGCCAGCCGCCAGCGCCGTTTCGATTTGGGCTCTGAATTCCAGCTCAAGCTTTGCCAAGTTGACCTGAGCCAGAAACTTTGGCATTTGATCAAAGTTGTAAAAGTAGCCTGCTTTGTTAATCAGGGTTGGCACTTTTTCTTTAGGGCTTACTGGCCCCCAACGGTAATCAACCCAATCGGAGATAGCGGTAAGGTGAACACCAAAGGGAATGTGGGGATGATTCGCCAGGAAACGCATGGCGTGTAATGCCCAAGGGCAGGGCACCATCAGCGTGGTTGAACGAACGATGCCCTGCTCCAACGTTCCTATGATGGCCTCATTTACCGCATGGCACATCCCAAAGTCATCGGCGTTGATGATCAGTAAGTGAGCATCTGCCGGATATCCCAGCAGTCGGTTTGTGTGACTATTGGGCGACATATTTCATTTCCGATGACTTTGGATTTGTGCAAATCTCTACGGAGACCTCACACGGTTGAGAGGTCCCATTCCTCGTATATCTTGGGCACGTCGTTGATCAACCGTTTGGTGTAGGGTTGTTGCGGATGCAGAATGACCTGGTCGGCCGAGCCTCTTTCCACGAACTTCCCTTTTTCCATGATGTAAACGGTATCGGAGACGTAATAAGCCAGCCCAATGTCGTGGGTGATGAAGATGGGGGTCATCCCAATTTCGTCACGCAGCTGCATGAGCATGTCTAGAATGGTGGCTCGTGAGCAGGCATCGATCATCGAGGTTGGCTCATCGGCTAACAAGATTTGCGGCTTGAGCAAAAAGATGCGGGCAATCATCAGGCGTTGCTGCTGACCACCGGAGAGTTCGAAGGGATACTTGTTGGTAAGCTCTTCAAACTTTAGGTTCACGAAGCTGCAAGCCTCGGTCATCATTGCCACTTTTTCGGCCTTGGGCAGATTGCGTCCCCCGCGCATGTTGATGCAGTCGAGCAGTACGCTGTCGATCTTGTTGAAGATGTTGTAGGAGGCAAAGGGGTCTTGGAAGATCGCCTGGATTTGCTTCCAGTATTCTTTTTTCTTGCGATGGGAACTGATGTCGCGCTTTTCGCCTTGGAAGCGAATTTCACCTTCGGTTTCATTAATGAGGCCGAGGAGCATTTTGGCCAGGGTGGTTTTACCGCTGCCGGACTCTCCAACGATGGAGATGATTTCACCTTGGTAGAAGTCGAAATCGACATGATCGACGGCGACGGTTTTGGTACGGCCGAATCCAAATTCCTTGGTGAGCCCTCTACCGCTCAGACACAGTTTGCGTTCGTTACTCATTTTGCTGAGCCTCCCTTGCATATTTTTCTCGTAGTTCGTCTTCTGAAAAGATGCAGCGATAGGAACGGCCGTTTGGCAGTTCGCGCAGTTCAACATTGGTGGCCCGGCACTCTGGCTTCACAAATTTGCACCGTTCGGCAAAGCGACAGCCAGCAGGCGGGTTTTTCAGATTGGGTGGGACACCAGGAATCGCGGTCAGCTTCACATCCCGCAGACCTTCTTCCGGCACGATGATGGAACCCATCAAACCCTTGGAGTAGGGATGCAGCGGATCAAATACGGCATCGTGTGAGTTTGCCTTTTCCACAATTTGCCCGGCGTACATCACCATGATGTCATCGGTGACGTTGTAGAGCAGGGGCAGCTCATGGGTGATGAAGATCATCGCCTTGATGTAACCATTGTCCATTAAGTTTCGCAGCATCTTGATAACCATTTTCTGCGAGGTTACATCAAGTGCTGAGGAAGGCTCGTCGGCGATGAGTACCTGGGGCCGGAGGATGACAGAAATCGCGATGACGGTGCGCTGCTTCATACCGCCAGATAGTTCAACCGGGTATTTTTGCAGCACATCTGCGGGCAGGCCTAGCGATTCGAAGAGTCCCTTAGCCATTTCGTAGATTTCGTTTTTGCTAGCGGTGGGGTCATGAGCCTGGACAACATCCTGGATGAAGTTGATGATCTTTTGGGTCGGATTCAGCGCATTCATGGCCGCCTGAGGAATATAGGCGATTTCACGACCCAGAATTGATTTGCGCACGGTATCTGGGTTTAAACCCGAGATATTCTTGCCGTCAATGATGATATCGCCGCTGGTGTAGTGTAAGGGCGGGAAGTAGTAACCCATGAGGCTGAGCGCCAAAGTGGACTTACCACAGCCAGATTCCCCAGCAATACCCAGCGATTTTCCTTCTTCAATATTCAACGAAACGTGATCCACCGCATAAATATCCTCCCGAAAACGGGTGATGTATTTTGTGGTCAGTTCGTTTACCTCTAACATAACTTTTCCCATTTTAACCACCTAATCTCTTAACGCTGGGTTGAATACCTGGTCGAGACCGGTATTCATTAAATTCATGGAGAACGCAATCAGGGCAATAACAATAATGACGGGGAAGTAAGCCCACCATTTGCCTAGAATGTGCGCCTGGTAAATCATGGCCCAGTTCATCATCAGACCCAGAGTGGGGACTTCAGTTGTCTTGGGGCCAAGTCCCAGAATGGACAAGCCAGCCTCGGCCAGAATGCCGGAGGAAATCTGCAGAATGAGCGCCATGATGACGTAGGAGGCGATGTAGGGCAGGATGTCTCTGACAATGATGTGGGTGATGGAGTGTCCAGACAGTTTGGACAGGTTGACATGATCGCGATTGCGTAGCGAAATCACCTGTGAACGCACTGCCCTGGCCGTCCAGACCCAGGAGGTAAAGCCGATGACCACAGCAATGGTGGTGGCGCCGCGCTGTTCCTGGCCAATGCTGAACGAAATGAGAATTAGGAGCACAAAACTGGGGATAACGGTGAATAGGTTGGTGACGAACATGATGCCATCATCAACAAAACCGCCAACATAACCAGAAACTAGCCCTAATATCAACCCGATCAGGGTGGCAATAACGCCGGCGACGAGGCCGATTTGCAAGGATACGGACGTTGCCCGAACCAGCTCTGTCAGCACATCACGCCCAAAGTTATCGGTGCCAAGGGGGAGAATGCGCACGTTGGGTACTTCGTTCACATTTACATAGGCGGTTTGAGGAATGGTGTTCGATTCTTCGAGAACGGCCGTATCCTCATCCATCTCTGCAATAATGGCACCTTCGGTAGACAATAGGTTTTGGATCGAATTGTTTAACCGAATATAGTAATTGCGGTCGGCATTGGTCATGCCTGGCAGACGCACGCTTGGGTCAAAATTGCTGAACCATTGATCCAATAGCTGTTCGGTATTGGCAGTATCGATTTCGCTTGCCGGCATACCGGTGCCAACCAGCCATTCCTGAATGGCCAGACGATCTTCATCGCCCAATCGGTCAGCAATACGCCGTTCGGCGGCTTCATCCAGGTTGAGGGTGTAGTGGGTAGTGCCGATGCTGTCGTAGACGTTGACGTAAATACCGGGCTCAAAAAATGTGCCTTGACCAATGATTTTTAGCGGCGGATCGGGTATTACAATTGGGTATACAATGACGATTAGTAAAATTGTAGCAAAGATAGAAAAGCCAGCTACAAATTTACCGGACTGAAAAATCTGACTTACTAAATGTTTCATAGCAGCATTTCCCCTTAATCAGCCTGAGCTGCTTTGATGCGTGGATCAAGAAAGCCGTAGACAATCTCAATCGCGAAGTTAGCCGCCAGCACCATAATGGTGATGATCAAAGTGGTTGCTGAGATGAGCGGATAGTCTTGCCCGAGAACGGCCGTTAAAATCGTTGATCCCAGCCCCGGATAGCTAAAGATAATTTCAGCTACCAGCGCGCCACCAACCATCGTACCGATTGACAGGGCCAAGCCCGTAATCTGCGGCAGCATCGCGTTGCGGAATACATACCGCACAATCTTGCTGTCCTTGATGCCCAAAAAGCGACTGTACTTTACATAATCGGCATTAAGTTCGTAGATGGCCATGGAACGCATACCAATTGCCTGGCCACCAATCGTAATTAATACAATGGACCAGAAGGGCAGCTGGTAATGAACAAAGATAGACCAGAAGAAATTCCAGCTTAAATTCGGAATCAGGTCAAAGCCATAGCCACCAGATGTGGGAAACCATCTCAATGTAACGCCAAAAATGACCAACAAAACAACAGCCATACCAAATGCAGGCAAATTGCTCACAAAAATGCTTACCGGCATCAAAACCTTGTCAAAAGCACCTTTGCGATAAGCGGCTAGCGCACCCAGCGAATTACCAATTAACCAGCCAATGATAATCGCTGGAAACTGAAGGCCAATCGTCCACCAAATAGAAGAAGTGATAACGTCAGCCACAGTTCGAGGATATTGACTGAATGAAAACCCAAAATCCCCCTGGAAAACATTTTTCATGTAGAGGAAAAATTGTTCCAGCATGGGTTTATTGGTGCCAAATAACTCTGTATATTGTTCGTAAATTGCCTGAACGCCCGTCGTGTTGCTCATCCCCTGTGCCAGACGAGACACAATGGCTGCGACAGGATCACCTGGCATAAGACGCGGCAAAATAAAGTTTAAGATAAACGCAGCCACCAAGGTTACCAAGAACCACAGCAGCTTGTTGAGAAAATATTTTGTATACCCTTTCAATGTAGCTTCTCCTCACTCACACAAAACAGGGACAAACAAACAACTCGACAGTCACTTGGTAGGGTAAACCAGAGGGGGAGCGGTTATCCGCAGAAGATACAAGAGGACTGCCACCTGTTAAAAAAACAGCCATGCCCCATTGCTAGGACATGGCTGTTTTTGTCAAACTAATTTTTACGGATTAACCAGTTCCAGGTTATAGAGACCGGCAACACTCCATCCGTCCATCAGGTCCAGCGGCGGAACCGGTGGGTTGGTTCCATCGCCATCGAACGGGAAGTTCGTCCATACAGACTCGTTCACCGTGTGGAAGTTCTGCGGGCGGTACATGAGCGTGAAGGAAGGTACATCGGTCAGGTAGATTTCAACCAGGCGGGTGTACATTTCTTCCAAAGCAGCGGAATCCGTCTCACCAGGAATCGCCTGGATAAGTTCGTCAACCTCAGGATTGGAGTATTGACCCCAGTTACCGTTCCAGTTGCTGGCCATGCCATTGAACTCAGAGCTCAGCAGGTGGCGGATACGGCTCCACGGTTGCGTCGGGCCAGCACCATCACTCCACATCATGAAGATGTCATACCCTTCGGGCAGGGGAGCGTCGGATTTGGTAACAACCGTCTGGTATACGGACCATTCGGGATAGTTGGTGGTGATTTCGATGCCAATCTCGGCACCAGCAGCGGCAACTACTTCGATGGCGGCTTGCCAGTCGGACCAGCCATTGGGGCAGGTAGCAACGTAGCTCAGTTTCTCGCCATTGTATTCACGCCAGCCGTCACCATCGCTATCAACGATGCCAGCTTCATCGAGCAGCGCGATGGCGCCTTCGACGTCGTTGCCAACCCATTGCAGGTCAGCGACAGCTTCATGGTCATAGAGAGCTTGCTCACCAGGAGTCGGGTTCATGAGGGACCGCGGAACCTGATCGAAGGTAGCAGACTGATTGGTCATTGCGTTGGAGATGATGGTTGGGTAATCAACAGCCATAGCAATCGCTTTACGTACAGCAACCTGGTCTAAACCGGGGGATTGCAGGTTGTAGAAAGCGGTGGGCAGGCTAGCGCCGATGCCGTAGGGGGCTTCGGGCAGATAGGTGGAGATGGGCAGACCATCTTCCAGCCACAGGTCTTGTACATTGGAGTTGAACTGCTGGCTTACATCAACTTCACCAGCTTGCAGAGCGGTGGTACCAGCGGCGTTGTCCTTGAAGATTGTGTGAGCCAGGTACTTGGGAACTGGCAGTTTGCCCCACATGGAAGCATCTTGACCCCAGTAGTTGTCGTCACGAATCAGAACAACTTTGGAATCATCGCTGAAGTAAGGGCCGTAGGGGCCGGAGAAAGCTACGTCTTCTGCTGGGTCAGCCAGGAATTCGGTGGCATCTTCGCCAACACGTGCTTCCATGGTCTCGGTCCAGGCTTTTTGGATAACGTAGTTGTTGGTCAGATAAGCTTCTACGATCAGCGGATTTACAGCAGCGCCATCATCATTCAAGGCAGCTTGAATGGTAACGGTGTGATCGTCAACGGCGATAATGTCGGCAATGTAATCAACATTGCCAGCGCCAGTTGGGGTGCTGTATTTCTGATGGGTAGCCCAGGTGTAGGCAACATCTTCGGCTGTAACCGGCGTGCCATCGTTCCAATGGGCAGCTGGATTCAGGCTAAAGGTGATCTCGGTGCGATCGGCGTTCCATTCAAAAGGCCCATCGGCCAACAGGGGATATACGCCACCGTCCATCATGTTGTACAGATAGGGGGTTTCAAACATAAGAACGCGCGCATTGTCCTGCTGGGAGATAGCCATTGCGTTGTTGTTGCTGTTGGAGTATGGATTCCAACCAACAACAGAACCCCACTGCTGGCCATTGAAGTACAGGGTTTCGTTGCGGGGCAGCGAGTTGGGGTCTGCGGCTTCTTCAGCCATGTCTTCTTCAGCCATATCTTCGGCTGGGGCATCAGCTTCTTCTTCAGCCATATCTTCGGCTGGGGCATCAGCTTCTTCTTCAGCCATATCTTCGGCTGGGGCATCGGCTTCTTCTTCAGCCATATCTTCGGCTGGAGCATCAGCTTCTGCTGGGGTGTCTTCTTCAGTGGGTGTTGAAGAACTACAAGCCCCTAGTGCAAGGCTAAGAACGAGCATAAAGCCAAGCAAGATGAAAAATATACGGTTTTTGTTTTTCATTGTTGTTCTCTCCTCTCTAAAGGAACAATATAATTTGTCGTATTTTGTAACGTGAATACGACGTTCAGGAATGTGAACTGCAACAATTTGATAGTGACTAAAGCCTGGTACCAGTCAGCTCTCCACCAATAAAATACCGAAAAACCGTGCGTTTGTATATAAAGTTTTTGGATGATTTGACTAAAGGCAGTATGAGGAAAATGGGTGAAAAATACCAAGAAGGTATATGAAATTCTCGCAAAAGTTACCCAAAATGGGTATAATGCTCTTCAGTTGGGTAACTTTCACACAAATTGGCACCTTGGTTGTGTAATATTTGCCCAAATCCACCTACTGTTTAAGGGGTCATTTAAATGGGAAGAGCGAGTAAACCAATTGTGCAAGATGCTGTTTTATGGTTAGGCACGCCGGAAACGGCCGTATCTTCCCCCATTTCTCTTGATTCTCCTCGCTGGAATAACTGGCTTGATACCAACAAGAACTTCAAATTTAAAGGAACCGCTGGCCATTTTTCAGCCCGACGCGAAATTCGCAAAGGCGGCGACTATTGGTACGCTTATCGTCGCCGTAATGGTAAGCTTCACAAAGCCTACTTAGGAAAGTCCGAAGAAATCACCCCCGTACGTTTGGAGCAGGTGGCGGCTGAATTGGCCGGTAAAACAATGTTGGCCGAGTTAACCTTGTTTGCAGAACCACAAAATGGCCTGCCTCAGAATAATAAAGAAGGCGTCGGTTCTTTACCGGTGCTCACCAAATTTAGACCCCCAATTTTACCACTCAACCTCATCATACGCCCCCGACTGCACCAAAAAATAAGCACGCAAGTTACCTTAATTTGCGCTCCCGGCGGTTTTGGCAAGAGCACCATGCTAAACGCCTGGCAGCAGGAGCGCGGCAGCAAGCTGGTGGCTTGGGCAAGCCTGGATATAGAAGATAATCATTTGCTGCCTTTTTGGACGACTGTCGTAATGGCTTTGCAGTCTGCGGTGCCGGATCTAGGTAAAAACTTACTGCCCTATCTTCAGGTTTCATCCTCGGTCACGCCAGCTGAAATTGTAGCCCGCTTGACCAATGAAATTGTGCACAGAGAGTTCGAGGCGGGCAGTATTGGTTTGGTGCTAGACGACTTTCATCATATTCAACATCCCGATATCCTCAATTCCATTCAAGCCTGGTTGGAACAATTGCCGCCTGCTCTGCAACTCATTATTTCGGGGCGAACCCGCCCGCCTTTGGCTTTAGGCTGCCTGCGCGCCCGTGGGGTGGTGACAGAGTTAGAGATGGACGACCTGCGCTTTACAATGGAAGAGGGGATTGATTTTTTGCAGCAGCACATCTCTGAAAACCCGCTTGCTTATGGCGATATGGAGACATTGGTCAAAAGGACGAGCGGCTGGGTTGCCGGATTGATGCTGGCCGTTTTGGCCTTGAACAAGCAGCAAGATCGGCAGCATTTTCTCGATAATTTTAACGGCGCTCATATTTTCTTGCGCGAATATTTTTTGGAGAGTGTGCTCCATCAGCAAACGGATGCAGTTAAGGAATTTCTGCTAAAGACATCCGTGCTTAAACAGTTGACGGGTGGTTTATGCGATGCGGTTACGGGGCGAACCGACGGAGCCCAAATGCTGGATCGCTTGTGGCAAGAAAACTTGTTCATGGCCCGCTCCGAGGAAAAGGTTTGGTACCATTACCACGATTTGTTTGCGGAAATGCTCGGCGATCAGCTGCAGCGGCAGTATCCCGGCGAGATCGCCGACCTTCATCGTCGGGCGGCGTCCTGGTATCGCCAGAAAAACGCTTCAGCCGATGCGGTGCGCCATTTACTGGCAATTGAAGATTGGGAAGAGGCGGCTTCTTTAATAGAAGAGGAAGTGCTGCACGAGTTGGTGGAATATGGTGAGGATTCGCGCTTGCTGCGCTGGATTCAACAGCTGCCTGAGTCGATTTTTCAGCATCACAAAACGTTGTTGTTTGTTTATTTGCGGTTAGCCAAACTGGCTTTGCATTCTGCCGAAGTGGAGCGTTTTTTGCAGCGTCTGGAAACCAATCTGATTGGTAAGCCGGATGACCGCATGACGCAAGATGAAATTGAGGTATTGGCGGAGATTCGTACCATTCGGCAGCGGACCAGGGCAGGAGATTTGGCGGTCTCGCCAGCCAATGTCTCTGATTCTCGTTGGAAGCTGCTGGATTCCTTGCTCATTGTGGAAGCGAGCTATAAACCCCAAACTGAAGAAGTTGGGGAGCGCTTGTATGAAATTTTTGAAGAGGCCCGTCTACAGGGGAATCTTTTTGTGGTGTTAATTGCCGGGGCGGATTGTGCCAACCGAGCTTTATTGCATGGGCAGCTGCGGCAAAGCGAAAAGATTGTTTATCAGGTTTTGCAGCATTCGCTGGCACAGCGGGGTAAACTGCCGGAGCCGGCCAGTATTGCGCTGGGCATTCTGAGCAAGATTTATCTGCTTCGGAATGAATTGGAGCAGGCTCGCCAGCTTTTGCAGCGAGCAACGGCCGTTGATCCCAACCCAACCAGTTCCAATATGCCTGTAAACATTGCCATTACGCGCGCTAAAATCCAATCTGCCCTGGGCAACCACGAGGCCGCCCAATCAACCATTCAAGCAGCGCGTACGTTGCAGGCGCAGCGCCCGTCTGGTGTTTGGCGCGATCATGATTTGGCGGCATATTCGGCGGCGTTCTGCGTTCGTCAGGGGAAACATGTGGAGGCGGAGCAGCTGCTGAATGAGGCGGCGGTGGAAGAAGGTCATGCGCTTTCGACCGTGGTGCGGGCCGAAATTCTCTTGGCTCAAGGACAGGCTGCCGCCGTTGAGGAATTAATGACCGAGTTTGTGGTGCAGTATCCTTTTGGCTTCCCCAACGAGCCATCGCTGGGGGCGCGATTGCTTCTGGCACTGGGCCTCTTTGAGCAGCACAAGGTTTATCAGGCACGGCAGGTGTTGGCCGAAGCGATCCGATTGTCGGCTCCAGAGCGATTGATACAGCCGTTTCTCACCTATGGCCAGCAGCTCATTCCGTTGCTGGCGCTGCTGCTGCACACCGAGAATTTTACGATTGAATACCAGGAATTCATCCACGAAATCTTCCAGCTTTTGGGGCACAATCCTGAGGCTGAAGCTTTGCTGCCCGATGATAAACTAAAATCTCTCACAACGGCCGCTTCCGTCACTGGTCGTGAGCAAGAAGTTCTGCAATTGGTTAGCGATGGCTTATCTAATCGTGAAATTGGGTTGCAGTTGTGCATCTCGCCCGGAACCGTAAAAACCCATCTGGCCAATATTTACGAGAAGCTGGATGTCCATTGCCGGATTCAAGCCGTGGCCGAAGCCCAAACCCTTAAGTTGGTTTAAGCTGCGGTTGGCAGTGAAAAAACGGCCGTTTCCCGCAAGAAACGGCCGTCCTCGTCAATTTTGTTAACCGATATTCTCCCAAAACTGGTCTAAAACGGCCGTTACCTGGCCCAACATCTCCCAATGCGGCAGCCCGCGCGATGGCGAAAGTTGCGTGGCGTGCCAGTTGTCTTGAGAATTAATCAGGGTGGGCAGGTTCTCAAATGTCACGTTGGGATCCTCATCATACAGCACCATCGCCGGTACGGTTAATTTCTCATAGACAGCGGGTAGGATGTCAAAGGTAAACAGCTGTGTGGATAAGAAATAGAGCGGTGCAAACCGCGCACCTTTTTGATGCGAAGTGGCATACGCGTAAGAAACAAACTGCGGCGCCGATTCGCCGACAAAGCTTTGGTCTGAGTAATATTTGATGATGGGGCGTTTGGTGAGCAATTTATACAATCCCTGGCTCAAAATGGGCAGAGAGAAAAATTGATACAGCTTCTCACCCGGATACTCTTTTTCCGACTGTCCTGCCTGAAAACCAGTTGGACTTACCAGCGTTAGCGAATTGAACAGGTCAGGCCGCAGTAGCGCAGCCCGGGCCACAAATTCGCTGGTTAAAGAGAGGGCAATGGCGTCAACGGCCGTTCCAATCTGCGTCGAAACCATTTCGATAATCGCCTGGGTGTACAGCTCCGGCAAATAAGGTCGGTTGCCGCTGCGCTCCGAAAAGCCAAAGCCAGGCAGCTCCAGTGAATAGACGGGCCGCTCCTGACGATAATGATCAAACAACGGCCGTATTTCCATACTCGATGGGGCGGCATTAATCGAGTGCAGCAGCAGTAACGGCCGTCCACTTTGCCGTCGATCGACGTAATAAAACAGCTCACCCGCTACGTCCGAATAAAACTGCTCCAAATCACTTTCAATTGATTTGGGCAGCGGCACCGTTTCTTCTTCCTGGCTCTGCTTGTACAAATAGCCAACGCCAGCAGCAAGTGCCAGTCCACCAATAATTTTCCAGCCAAATCCGGCTCGTTTGTTAGAGTCTGTGTTCATAAATCACCTTTGTTATGTTAAGTTTGGCCAGAACGCACGAAGTTCTGAGTAAATTTTTGTTACGGCCGTTCCCCACCCACTTTTTCCGTCGCCAAATCCGCAATTTGCTCACCGCTGGCGTTAGGCAGATAGGCATAATCGCCGCCCAGCCACTCCGCCAGCTGGCGCGCCTCGCCCCGGCTCAAGTAGCTGCGCTGGGTATCCACCACCATCACGTGCAGCGACGATTCGGCAATAAAACGGCCGATCTGTTGCAGCTCTTCCTGCACCTGGCTGTCCGGCTTCAGGCTAATATTGGCCCGGCCATCCGTCAATAAAATGAGCACCGTCTGCATAATGCCCCGGCTTTTAGCCTGCTGCGCCACATCATCGGCCAGCAGCAGCGCCGAGGCCAGCGGCGTGCCGCCCCCAGTGGGCAGCAAATCGAGCGCCCGCCGCGCCAGCTCCACGCTTTGCGTCGGTGGCATCAGCAGTTCTGCTGCTTCACCCCGAAAGGCAATCAGCGCCACGCGATCCCGGTTGACATAAGCTTTTTGCAGCAGCGCATTCACCGCGCCCTTCGCCTGCCGCATCCGGTGCAGCGCCATGCTGCCGCTGGCGTCCACGGCAAAGCAGAACAGCGCGCCTGCTTTGCTGCGGTACTGCTTCACGCGAATATCAGACATCTCCAGCTGAATGCGCCGCTGGGTGCTGCCGTTGCCATTCCCCTGCCAATTGCCATTTTGCCGAATGCGCTGCCAGGGAGCGGCCGTTCGTAGTGTCGCAATCACATCAATTCGCGCCAGCTTTGGGTTGCCGGGAATGGAACGTACGTGCCGCCCGCGCTTGCCCTCGGTGCTGCCTCGCGAGCCGGTGCGCCCGCGCCGCAAATGGCGGAACGGCAGCTCTTCCAAATCCTCGGGCAGCGCGCTTTCCAGCGCCTCCAAAATTTGCTCTGGCGGCAGCGCCAATGTTTCCGGCGGTGGGGCCGATTCGCCTTCTTCATCCGTCTCTTCTGGCTCCGATGTTTCTGGTTCCGGTGGCGGCGGCGGGGGTGGCGGCGGATTGTCGGGCATTGGCTCGGGAAACTGTGTGGCGCGGGGCAAAATAACCAGCCGGGCGGCCAGCGTCAAATCCTCATCCTCGACGGTGGGACGCAGCTCCAGGGCAGCGGCGGCGCAGGCAGCCCACGCCGCAAACAGGTCCACGCGATGCCCTTCCACGCCGTACTGCAACGCCGTCACGCTCAACTGTCGCAGCTGTCGGTCACTGATTTCCACGGTGGGCAAATGCTCTCGTGCCGTTTTGACCAGCCCTTGTAAGAATTGCAGGTCCTCTGCCCAACTTTGGCCATTTATGCGCAGGTTTTGTTGGATTACGGCCGTTCGCTGTTCCACATCAAACGAACCCGGCAACGAAACCAGCAGCCCCAACCGGTCCAGCAAATGCTTGCGCGGCATCCCTTCCGCCGGGTCATACGAACCAATCAGGCTAAACTCAGCGGGGGAACGCAAACTCACACCCTCGCGCTCCACGCGCACCTCGCCCTCATCCAAAACCGCCAGCAGCAAATTGCTGTTGGCATCCGTGAGCAAATTAATGCCATCGACGTAGGCCACACCGCCGTGGGCGCGAGCCAGCACGCCCGGTTGCAGCACCATCTCGCCCCGGCGCAGTGTCGCTTCTAAATTCAGACCGCCGTACAAATTTTCGGCATCCACGCCCGGCGGGATTTCGACAAAGGGCATCGCCTCGTCGTTGAGCAGCAGCCGCATGCCCCGTGCCAGGCTGCTTTTGCCCGTCCCCGCCGAAGCCGTCACCACCAGCCCCCGCAGGCGCGGCTCCACTGCCAACAGCAGCAACGCTTGCTGCGCGGCGTCCAATCCAACCAGGGCGTGAAAGGGTAGTGTGCTCATAAGCGTCGTATTTCCCCGGAAACTGATTGCATTTTGAGAATTAAACTGAGTAGTGAAATGTCATTCCGAACGGAGTCTTCGGAGTGAGGAATCTTACGTGTTTAGTAGAAAGATTTCTCGGAGGACCTCGAAATGACATCTTACCCAATTAATTTTTTAAATCCTAAGTATTTATAAAAAAGGTTTTGTCACTTTTGAATAGAGAAATCATGGAACAATTTCCTCAAAAAGCAGAGGAGAAAGCCATGATTTATGCAAATGTTGATGAGCAAGGGCAGCAAGAACTTGAGCAAGCGATGAAAAAGACGAACGATAAAAAATGGTATCGGCGACTCAAAACGATAGCGTTATCGAATCAAGGTCGTTCTGTGCCAGAAATCGCTGCCATTTTCGATTTGAGCCAAGCAGTGGTCCGGACTTATATCAAACGGTACAACGAGGGTGGCCTCGTGCGGCTGCAGGCAAGCCATGGTCGAGGACGGCCGTTAATGCTCGAATGGGATGAAGCCAAATGGCTTGAACTGCTGGGGCAAGCCCCAAGCGACTTTGAGAAACTAGAGACAGGTGCTCAAAATTGGACACAAGCCCTGATGGCAGTGTATCTTGCCATGTACGAAGAGGTGGAAGTGAGTCAAGCCTCCGTTTCACACATGCTCAAGCGAGCAGGCATCAAGTGGAAAAGAGCCAAAGCACGTATCAAGTCACCCGACCCACTCTATGTCGTTAAGCGGCAGCGGGTTGAAGCACTGAAAGAAAAAGCACAAAACAACAGCCTCACCTCTGGAGAAGCAACGCGCCCTCCACCCGATGGCGCAAAACCTGCGCTACTTTTTTACCTAGACAGCACAGACCTGCATTGGTGTCCAGAGATTGGTCACACCT
This sequence comes from Ardenticatenaceae bacterium, assembly GCA_020634565.1. Lineage (GTDB taxonomy): Bacteria > Chloroflexota > Anaerolineae > Promineifilales > Promineifilaceae > Leptofilum. The sequence goes on along the minus strand of JACKBN010000001.1, from coordinate 344,029 downwards.
ACTCGCCGCAAGGCAGGCAATTGAAAGTCGATACGCCCGGACTTGAAAATCCCTGGCTGGCTTTGTTTGGTTCATTGGCTTTCCCTTCTGGCGAAGGCGTTTACTCCATTCATGCGCACAAACGCCATTTGGAACTCGTCAATCATTTGCAGTTGTTAATGAACACCTATCCACAACATTTTTTATTTGTTGTGTTAGATAATGCTTCGGCCCACACAACGTCCAAAGTGGCACAATTTTGTCAAGACCATGCTGAGCAGCTTGAACTTGTGTTTTTACCCACCTATTCGCCTCATCTCAATTTGATTGAGCGTTTATGGCGGGTCATGCGCCATCAGGTCACAAGAAACAAGTTTTATGACTCTGTTACTGCCTTGGCCGAAGCGGTAGTTAATTGGTTTGAACTGTACCCGATTGCTCGGTTTAGTTCCCTTCTTGGGCTTGATGATTCTCAACTTCAATTTGTGTAAGAACCTTTTTTATAATGACTTAAAATGTTTCCAGAAAAAGGATTAGTTAACTCCAACTTTGGCCAAAACGTCAGCCAGTTCTTGCGGTGATACTGGGCCACCTAATCGGGCGGCGATACGGCCGTTTCCATCCAAAACAAACGTCCACGGCTCCGTCACCAAGCCCCACTGAGCCATCTCATCGGCCAGCACCAGCGGATTAAACTCTTTATAAACCTCCACGTGGATAAAGTTGGCCGCGTCGCCAAACTGCTCTTTAGCCTCAGACACACTGTTCACCACCGGCGAGCAGTAGCGCGTCTGGCAAAAGCCCGGCGTGGCGAAGCTGATGACGCTCGGTTTGCCCGAAGCCATCGCCTCGGCAATGGTTTGCTGGTAAAGGTCTGGGTCTGGCTCAGCGGCGGAGGTGAGTTTGGCCAAATCTGGCTCGGTGGCCACGGTGCGATTTTCGCTGGCGGGCGGTAGTTCGCCTACGGCTGGCGAGTTCGTTTCTTCTACCAACTCCACCACAATTTGCAGTCGCGCCGTCGTGCCGCCCAGCGTGGTATCTACCACCAGTCCCCATTCACCCGCGTGAGGCAAATCGGGATAAACCACCCAGTAGGGCAGCGCGTAATCGTTGTAGCGGATCGCTTCCCCCTGCCAAACCAATTCAGGCTCGTTCAATGACAAATCAAAGGCGGAAATTTCCACCTTGTCCGCGCCGGTGATCCAGTCGCTGCCGTCCTGCAAAATGAGGGGAATGCGGGGGTATTGGTAAGAGATGTCGTCGCTAGCGACCACCACGCGGAAGTTGTTGATGGTTTGCGGTGTGGCCGTGGGGTCAGCCGCCGCCTCTCCGCCACCACACGCCGCCAAAAACAAAATGATAGCCACAGAGAACACAGAGAGATAAGAGATTTTCTCTTTTACCTCTGTGCCCTCTGTGGCCAAATTCTTAAGCGTAAATGCCTTCAAGCTGGTCTTCCAGATTCCCATAAATCTCGCGTAATTCTTCGATCATCTCGTCGCTGGCGTCCCAGAAACCGCGGGCTTCCGCTTCCAACAGGCGGCGAGCGATGCCTGCTGTGGCGTGGGCATTCGCCTTGGCCATCCGCGCCCGCATCTCCTCATCCAGCAAGAAAGTCTCGGCAATGTCGTCGTAGACCCAGCCTTCCACGGCGTCGGCGGTGGCGCTCCAGCCGTAAGTGTTGCTGACGCGAATTTCGATTTCGCGTACGCCTTCGTAGCCGTGGTTGAGCATGGAATCGTGCCATTTAGGGTTCAACAGCTTGGCGCGGGATTCCAGGCGGACCATCTGCTCCAGGGAGGAGAGGCGGTCATCCATGGCAATCGCGTCAGCTACCATGACAGACGGCCGTTTCCCCCGCAACTTCTCCACACTCTTCGCCACCCCGCCAAGATACTCATAATAATGATCGACATCGCTGATGCCCAGCTCAAAACTGTCAATGTTTTGGAAGGTGGCGTCTACCGTGGCCAGACTGCGCTCCATCACCTGCCGCGCGCCGCGCCATTCGCCACTCGGCGTAAAGGCGTACGATTTGCGCGAAAGGAACGTGTCGCTGAGCTGGTCGTCATCGTCCCAGGTGCTGCTTTCCACCAGATGGTTCACGTTGGCCCCGTATGAACCCGGCGCATTGGAAAAGACGCGGCAAGCCGCTTCGGACATATCCACGCCCAATTCAGCGGCGTGAGCCAGCGTGTGCTTGCGCACGAAGTTTTGCTGTAGCGGTTCGTCCGCTTCGGCAGCGAGGCGCACCGCTTTGTCCAGCAGACCCGCCTGATGGTGGAAAATGTCGCGGAAGATACCGCTGAGCGTCATGATGACGTCGATACGCGGGCGGGACATCTCTTCCAATGGGATAAGCGCCACGTCGGCGATGTTGCCCAGTTCATCCTCGATGGGACGCGCGCCGAGCAGTTCAAAGCATTGAGCGATGCCTTCGCCGTCGCTCTTCAGGTTGTCGGTGCCCCAGAGCACCATCGCCACCGTTTCGGGGAGCTGGCCGGATTCGGCCGTGAGCCGCTCCAGCATTTGCTCCACCAGCTTTTTGCCGTTGGCCACCGCCAGCGGCGAGGGCACGCGGAACGGATCCAGGGCGTGGATGTTGCGGCCGGTGGGCACAATTTTGTCGTTGCGCATCACGTCGTTGCCGGGGGAGGGCAGCACGTAGCCGCCGTCCAGGCTGCGCAGCATCCCGGCCACCTCTTCATCATGGACGATTCGACTAAGCAAATCATCCAGCCAGGGCCAAAGATTGGCCAGCAGCCCTTTGGGAATGCGCGCCGTTTCTTGGAGATAGGTCTCCACTTCGCGCACGTCCAACTCCGGCTGGCGCGGCGCTTCCACGAACAAACGCATCGTTTCATGCAAAATGTTTTCGATCTGGTCCCAACGTTCCTGCGATTGGGTGTCAATCTTGAGCGACTGCTGGAGCTGCTCGAAATCCCAGCCCAGGCCGCGGGCGATGAGCACCGGCAGCGTGGGCAACTTTTCGTCCCGCTTGGGATGTTTCGTGGGGTTAAAAGCGACCACCAGCGCCAGCATGTCGATCAGTTCGGCATCCACCGGGGCGCGTCCCAAGACGTGCAGCCCCAGGGGAATCATGCGGTGCTCCACCTGGATGAGTTCGTGGCCCAGCGCCGCGACATAGGCGCTGTCGGATAAGTGACTGTTGGTGTGGCCATTGGCCGAGCCATTTGTGTGTCCGTTTACGCCGTTGGTCAGTCCGTTGGCCTGCGCGTAGACGCCGTTGACGACAATGCCCAGCTTGTCTGCCTGGGTGCGGATGTCGGTGAGCAGTTCGGCGTCGGGGCGACTGTGGTAGTTATCGAGGCTGTCCTTGAGGCGGCGCAGCCCTTTGTAAAGGCCCGCCTGTTGCAGCGGCGGCACCATGTAGCTGACCAGTGTGGCGGCGCCGCGCCGTTTGGCAATCGAGCCTTCGCTGGGGTTGTTGACGCAGTAGTAGTAGAAGTTGGGCAAACTGCCAAGCAGTCGCGGCGGCCAGCATTGGGCGCTGACGCCGGTTTGTTTGCCGGGCATAAATTCCAGCGCGCCGTGCGTGCCGAAGTGAACAACTGCATCGGCATCGTAAATTTGGTCGAGCCAGGTGTAGAAGGCGGCAAAACCGTGGTGGGGTGAGGCATCTTTGCCCATCAGCAGGCGCATGGGGTCACGCTCGTAGCCAAAGCTGGGCTGGATGCCAATAAAGACGTTGCCAAACTCCGCGCCGAGAATGTGGAAATTACGGCCGTCTGTCAGCAGTTCACCCGGCGCATATCCCCAATATTTTTCAATTTCAGTGTACCAGGGGAAGCGGTCGCGGTATTCGTTGAGCGGCAGCTGGGCAGCGACGTTGCCATCGGTACCGTAGCGCATGGCGTTGCCTTCTACAACTTGCTTGCGCAGCGCTTCGGCGCTTTCCGGCAGTTCGACAGTGTAACCAGCGGCCTGCATCTCTTTGAGCAGGGTGGTGACACTTTCGAAGACGTCGAGGAAAGCGGCCGTTCCGGCATTGCCTAAATTCGGCGGGAAGTTGAACAGGACGACGGCGATCCGTTTGTCGGCGTTGGCTTTGTGGCGCAGGCGCACCCGCTTGGCAATGCGCTTGGCGGCCATCTCCAGCTCCTGCTCGTTGGCGATGAACTTCTCTTGCGTCATCGTCGGCCCGCCAAAGATGACGGGTTCGGCAATGCCATCCAGCTCGGGCAGGGCGATGTTCATGGCCACCTGCATCGGCGTCAGGCCAATCTCATCCTTCTGCCAATCCTCAATGCGCTGGAAGGAAAGCGGCACCATGTCGAAATAACCGACATTTAGCTCATCCAGCTTCTGGATCGCTTCTTCAGGACGTGCGCCAGCGGGGCCACCGACGAGTGGAAAGCCAATCGTGTTGACCAGCAAATCGACCGGCGGCAAATCAGAGTTAGGCACGGTCGTTTTGCCTTCGCCTTCGGCGGCAAAATATTGGTCGATGCTGGGGCGGAAATCCATGAGCGAGCTGTAGGCGGCGCGGGCTTCGATGCCTTGCGATTCAATTTTGCGAATAATGGTGTCGATGTGGGCGGTGTTGCCCGTCAAAATGATGGCCCGCATCGTGAGTACGCCGACAGCGCCTTTCCAGGCACCGTTGCCGTTGGGCGCACCGACAAAGTGGCCCGCGACGGGCATGCCCTGTTCCTTGCGCCACTTCTGGTAGCTGGCGATGTCGGGGAATGGTTCGGGGGCGTCCGGATGGTAAATGGCGGCATCGGGATAGGCGATGGCGTCCAACACGGGCAGCTGCCCGGCAAAATCGGGCACGTAGCGGTCGATAAGCAGGACCATCATGCGCATCAGGTTTTCCGGAGAGCTGTGCAGCCAGTAATCGTGCATGGCGATGAAGGTGTGCAGATCGCGCACTTTGCCGGGCACGTATTTCATCAGTTTGGTGAGATTTTTGAGGAGGGCGGTTTGGCGGTGGCCTTCGGAACGGCCGTTCTTTTTCGGCCGTAGTTTCTGCATCCAGCGGCTAATCAAACCTGGCTCTTCATCTTTGGGCTGGCTGAGGACAAACTTGCCCAGCCGGGTGCAGTAGATGAGGGCCGGATTGCTGGTGATCATGCAGGTAGGCGTTTCCACAGATTGGAGGAGGGTTTGCAACGGCCGTACGTGTTCCTCCCCAAAAATCATGCAGCCAAAGATGAAGTCTGCCTGCTGCACATCCCGCTCCAGCCGCGCCCAATCATCGGGCGAGCGCATGGCGGAGGTTTGGTACAGGTGCAGATTCATCTGTACGCCGTGCTCCTGGTGCAGCATCGTGGCGGCTTCTCGTAGAGCAGCGTTATGCAAGCCATCCATTGTTATGTAAACAAAGTGCAACGCTCTCATTTGTCTCTCCTTCCCACCGGCGGGCGCGCGGTGCCTTCTTCAAGTAACAGCTAGTCTGCGATCAGTTCAGTGACGGCGCGGCGAATGCGAATGTCATCGCCGACGTTCTCTAATGGGTCTTTACGCAGGCGGTGCAGCAAGGCCAGCGTAGCGATTTGGGCGACATCTTGCGGGGTGGTGTGGGTACGGCCGTTCAAAGCCGCTAACGCCACCGCAGCTCGACATAATGTCAACTCGCCCCGATGTCCATCTACTTCCAGGGCCACACACAAACCCGCCGCCGCCGCAATTGTATCATCTGTCAAATCGACTTTGGCATGATTTTGCTGCGCTTGCAGCAGTTGATGGCGCAGTTTTTCCTGCTCTGGCTCCCATTCTGCAGCAAACGCTTCTGGATCGGCATCGTAAGCGCGGCGGCGGCGCACAATTTCCACCCGTGGCTCGATGTCCACGATGGTGGTGATGCGTGCGTGCAGGCCAAAGCGATCCAGCAACTGCGGCCGCAAATCTCCTTCTTCCGGGTTGCCGCTGCCCACCAGCACAAATTTGGCCGGATGCTTGATGCTGATGCCTTCACGCTCAACCAAATTCACGCCGCTGGCGGCCACGTCCAGCAATAAATCGACGAGGTGATCCTCTAGTAAGTTCACCTCATCGATATATAAGAACCCCCGGTTGGCACGCGCCAGCAGCCCAGGGGCAAAAGCCTGAACGCCTTCTACCAGGGCGCGCTCGACGTCCAACGATCCCGCCACGCGATCTTCCGTGGCCCCCAGAGGTAAATCCACCACGGGCACGAGATCGGTGAGTTTGTGGGTAACGGCCGTTCCGCCACCGCCACAATGCGGACACAGCGGCGACGGGGCCTCTGGATCGCAGTTGTAGGGGCAGTTGGCCACCCGATCCAATCTTGGTAACAGGGCAGCTAAGGAGCGAACGGCCGTACTTTTAGCCGTGCCCCGGTGCCCCATGACCAACACGCCACCGATGGTGGGGTCAATCACACACAGCTGAAGTGCAAGTTTCAGCTCTTCTTGGCCAACAACGGCCGTAAACGGAAAAGCTGGCTTCTCTTGCTTACGCCCCGCTGCTTCCGCAGAAGGCAGCGGGGTTTCAGGCTCATCTTCAGTATGAAGCTGACGATTGAAAAAGCGTTTCAACGATATACCGTGACCGTTGTTATTCATGCTTGTCTTTGGACTGTTTATCCTTGGCAAAATAGGTTTCTTTAACACTGTAAAGCAGCGGCAAGAAACCACCCAGCATCAACAACAATGTAACAATTAAACGTAATGACCATTGGTCCCAAACATCAGGAAACATTTTTAACCTCCCTATAGTGTTTGCGAATGGGCGCTAATTGGCCGCCCTTGCATTAAAAGATGCCACAATATTCGGCACGGCTTCCGCAAAGCTTGCAAACTCTGCTTCCGGCAAACCAGAATAGTAAGCATCAATTGGTAGATAATAGATAAAGAACGTATCGCCCCGATTCACGATATTGGTGTAACTGCCCGGATGCGCGCCATTTTGCTCCCAGTACTGCGAGGATGAAAGCGCTTCAATAAAGAAAATCTCGGTCGGTTCACCAGAATCCGGGACGTATTCAAAATACAATCTATTACCCAAATTTCTGGTTTCAAAATTGCCCACCCAATCAGCAGGTACAGCCACTTCAACATTATAAAGCGGCCCAACTTCGGCACCATCTACATACTGCATTTCAACTGCGACTGTTTCCGCAGAAACTGGCATGGTTTCATTTTCTATAAAAGCGCCACCACACCCCGTTAAAGCAAAAACGACCAAAGCTGAGATTACCAAAAGAAAAACACGAAACTTGCCAGACATCTTTCCCTCCATCGTTCAAAGAAAGGTTAATTAAAAGGCTAATTGATCGGCTGGAATTTCTTCCACGCCAGACCATGGCATTTTTATTTCACTCACGCGCAGTTGTTTACCTAAACTAAAGGCGAGAATGAGAATGACAGTTAATAACAGCAGCAACGAGCCGATATACACGATGGTGTATCCCAACACGACGCTGCCTGTTTGGTATTGCGCCAGATCTCGAATAATGCCACCGCCAATTGTGCCCAATCCCTGAGCCATAGCCTGCACAATACCCCAAATACCTAAAAACAGACCGGCATGGCTGACATCTGTCAGAGACATGACCAGGATGATGCTGCCTACCAGGAACAAGCCGCGCCCAATGCTAATCAGCACAACGCCAACGCGGAATGGTGCGACCAAAGTGGCATCGCTGGCGTAGCTAATGACGGCAAAGCCACCCAAGCCCACCGCACAGCCAGCCGCAATGAGCAGCACCGGCGCTTTTTTGCGCCAGAGAAAATAGGCAGCCAACGATACGCCAACAATAGTGGCCAGCCCCCACAAAGCCGTAAGCTGCATCGTGGCGGAGACGCTCATGTTTAGCACCTGCCCCCCATAGGGCTCAAGCAAAACATCATGGGTGGCAAAGGCCATTGTGGCAATAAAGATGACCACGAATAATCCTTTGAGCACTCGTTCTTTGCCCAGCAGTTGAATCGATTCCCACAGGCTGAGACGAATGCGCACTGTTTCCAGATCGGACTTGATGCTGCCGTCTGGATTTAGCTCTTCCTGCTGCCAGAGGGCAAGTACGGTCAGCAGCACAAAGGCAATAGCGGAACCTTGCATCACCTTAATCAGCAGCATATGTGAATAATCGACAAGCAAGCCGCTGACAATAACGGCGCTGAGCACCGTACCAATAACAAGCATCATCCAAAGGGCGGAGAGCACTTTGCCCCGATCTTCTTTAGGTGTAATGTCGCTGACCAGCGCCAGATAAACTGTCTCCACAATGCTCACGCCAGAGCCATAGCCCACAAAAATGCCAATGCAGATGATGAGGGCCAGCCAGAAAGGTATGGAGCCATCCCCACCCAGCAAGATAAGGGCAAAGGGAGCCAGGGCCAACCCGCCGTAGGTGAGCATTACGCCCAGAACAATGTAAGGCGTACGCCATTTGCCCATCGAGCGTGACTTGTCCGAACGGTAGCCAATGACGGCTCGCACGGGTGAGACAAAATAGTGCATGGAGATCAGCAGGGCCACGGCCGCTGCCGAGATGCTCAGTTCATCAATCAAAACGCGGTTAAGCGTGCCGGTTATGGGCGCCAGCGACAGGCCGATGCCTAGTTGAAATAGGCCCAGGCGCATCACGCCCAGCCAAAAGAGTAGCCGTGGCCGTTGACGTACCCATCTAACCAAGGGTTGGAAAGGAAGTCCCAGAATATTTACTAGAAAGCTGATAGGTTTGAAGATATTAACCATACGATTTCTCTTAATTTTTTCTGGCGGCAAGCACCGTCTGAACTAATTCGGCCGTTACTTTGTCTAGTCCGGCTTCATGAGCTGCCTGCTCTGCCTGCATCTGGATTTCTCGGCTGGCGGAGATGCGTGGCAGGAATGGTAACTGCTCCAGGGCGGCATCCAGAGCTTCTTTGGCTTCTGGTTCCCAGGGTAAGTTGCCGGGCTTGTTGCCTGCTGGTTTTGACGCACCGTTGGTCGCACCAGGACGTGGGCCTTTGCTGTAGGCGCTGTCTACGGGCAAGAAGTTGAACAGCACTTCGTAGAGCCGATTAACGATCTCTTGCAGCAGGTAGACTGCGCCACGATAGCCCATGAATGGCGTCCCCACCGCGCGGCGCACAATTGGGCCGGGAAATGCGGCCGGGACAAAGTTCGTAAATCTGGCTCCGGCTTCGCTCAGATAGATTTTCTCGTTAATTGAGCCAAAGACGAAGGCGGGTGGGTTGCTGTGCAAAATTTGGCGCACCCCTTCGTTGTCCGGGTCGCCGGGGCGCAACGGCCGTGCACTCGCAAACGCAACCGGCATCCCCAACTCATCACCCAGGAAGGCAGTAAATCCTTCTACATACGTGCCACAAGCCACAATACCGATGTTGGTAGTGGGGAACCAGTCACTCTGCGGCCCTTTCCACAAATCCCAAATGGCAGAGAGCGTGGTTTTCTTCTCTTGCTGGATGAATGCCTGGGCTTTGTCCTGCGTGCCCAGCAGTTCGCCGAGCTTTTGTACAAACTGGGTAGTACCCTGCATGCCCATCGGGGCGTGCAGCCAGGGTTGTCCCAGTGAATCAGCCAAAGTGTGGCCAAACTCTTTGTAGAGCACCACGTTTACTTGCGCCTTGGCCAGTTGGGCAATCTGTTCCAGGGTGGCTTCGTAAGGGAAGACCAGGTTGAGTCGGCCGCCGGCGCCTTCAATCGTGCGCTTGATTTCGTGCAGATCGGACGGGGCGTTGAAGCAGCCGTAGGTTGGCCCGATGATGTTCACCAGTCCCGGCTCAACCTCGATGTCCTTGGCGGCGTCCTGCCCGTAGTTTTCCCAGAGCCATTGCAGCACGCGGTCGCGCCCCAGCCACTCGTCATCGGACAAGGATTCGCTGTGGAAGAAGGTCGTACCAGGCTGGAGCTTGGTGACCAGATCAGACAGGTCTGAGCCGATCATTTCGCTCTCGGCGGTGGAAACCACAATGAGCTTTTTGCCTTCCAGCACACCTGTGTCGCGCAGATTTTCGTAGGTTAGCTGCACGGCTGGGCCGGTGCCGCTGCCGCCTACCTCGTTTTCGGTGATGATCGACGGGGTGATGTTTTCGATGTGGGGAATGGCGTCGGTGTAGTCGGGAACGGCCGTTGCCACCAAGTTAAAACAGCCAATCGGCGCATCACAAATGACGTGTACATCCGGCATGGCGCACATCGTCCAAACTGCGGCCCAGTAACTGCTGGTATCTGAGAGGTCACGAATCACTTTAGGCATTGGCTGACTCCCCTTCAAAGAAGGATTGCATCCATTGATACCGTTCGTGCCCCTTCATGGTCTGGTTGATAAAGCCCAGCGTCGCCGCCATGCCTGTGCTCAGGAAAAACGGCCGTGACGCTAGCTGGTTGGTAAAGTACATGGCTGGAATGCCCCGCTCCTTGGCGATGGCACAAAATGGGGTGGTGCCCAGCACAAAATCGGGTGGATATTTGTCCAGAGCGGCCACATCATCTTCCAGCGACTTGCGGTAGACGATCTCTTTGGTGCCGCGTGCCCGCAGCCACATTTCGTCTGGCAGCACCAGCGGGTCTTGCCCGATGGAGGTGGAGACGTAAGGCACTTCGGCCCCGGCTTCCACCAGCAGGCGAGCGTAGGCCAGCTCGGTGCCTTCGTAGCCGGTGACAAAGATGCGACCAGACAGCGGTTGGGCCTTGAGCATCGCTTCAGCGCGCGCCCGTTCGCCCTCAGCCACATCGTTTACTAGCTTGGGATCCAGTTCCAGTAATGAGCCAACCGCTTTGAGCCAGGCGTAGGAACCGGAGATACCAACTGGCGCACCGCCCACTACAGGGATGGACCAGGAACGGAAAACGGCCGTTGTTTCTTTATAAAACGGATGCAGTGGCGCCAACGCACCCACATGCCCCGCCCGGCGCAAATCGTCTACCGAGCGGCCAGGGAGCGTAATGGTCGCCTCGACGCCCATTTGCCGCAGCAGATTATCAATTGCCAGCGGGTCTGCTGGGAACACTTCACCCAGCAAGGCCAATGTCTTCTTTTCTTTGGGGGCCGTCGCATTACCCAGCCGCTTCAGCAGCGCCGCCAGGGCCACATCCTTCGCTTCGGGATGGGAGTGGATGGCATACGCCGGTACGCGGACCAGCACAACTTCAGCGTCCCCAATCTTCTTGGGCAGCATTTCTTCCGGCAAACCGGCCGTTTCGGCTACACAGAGCGATACCACTGGAATGAGCTGGCAGCCAGGTTCTTTGGCGGCCACTTCAATCGCGGCGCGTGTGCCCTCGACTACCTGCCCGGCCATCAGTTCCGATGTGCCCAACTGGGGCGCCAGAATGGATTTCCGCGCCCCGTAGAAATGGGTCACAAAGGTAAGACCGTACAGGCAACCGGTATCCGTAGCCATGATGGGATGTGATCCCTCGATCCGGGTGAGCACGCGCAGCGAGCCAAAGGCCGGGCACATGCTCTGCGGATGCAGCTGGCACGGTTTTGCTTCTTGTTCAATAGCTCCCAATGGGATGGAGTTAGACATTCGCCTTCCTTCGTTTGCTAATCAGAATTTCGCGAGATTTAGTCGCGACGGCCGCCGCGCAGCTCATTTTGCAGCAAGCCCAATGCATCCCACTCGCCAATTGCTGCCAGCGCGGCTTGCTCTGGCCAGGTCGACGTGTCATGGATGGCGCTCATGCCTGCATCGGTTAAGATATCTCGCAAAGCTTCCGGCGTTGTCTTCGACAGTTGCTCAAACGAGACAATGCCTGCGTCAGCCAAAACGGAGCTGATTTTGGGGCCAATCCCTTCAATCAGTTTCAAATCGTCCGGCTCGACAGCTTCCACGACTTCGACAACGGCCGTACGGGTGGGGGCAGGTGCTGGCGGTGCAGCATCAGGAACCAACCGCACCTTTGCGCCAGAGGGTGTTACTACCTGCATTGGCTGTGTGACAGCCAGTGGACCTTCATCGACCCGCTGCGCTTCAGGGCGGGGGTCCAGGCGACGCAAATAGGTGCTCCGCGCATTTTTGTCGGTGAGCAGGGCAAAGGCAATAAACCCAAAAATGATTAATGCCAGCGGCCCGTAGCATAAAATATAGCCAGACAACATCAACTCTTGAAAATTAAACATCTCAACCTCCTTGTACCTCTTTTTGTGGCGCGGGGGCATGCGATGGCATGATCACCTCGCGCATTTTGTCGCGGTCGAACCAAAAGTTTTCTACCAATTCAATAATGTATTTGAAATGATGGCGGGGAATAGAAACAAACATGTCGCTGGTGGCGACCTGGTTGAATGAACGACCTCCGCCATCTCCCAAAGCAAAGACGCTGTTTTTCTTGTGCCAGGGTGCGGCAAAAATGGATGAGCAGGCGGAAGCGCCCAACTCGCCGTGGGGGAAGGTGCCTTCCCGTACGGATGCGGCTCCGGCAATTTGCATGGCCTGCTGGGCATTACAAACGCACACAATCAGATCAACGGGCACGCCTTCGGGCACATCGTTTAATGGGGCAGCGGCCAGGGCGGTGATGGTGCCTTCGGGCAGCGAGTAGCTTTGCTGCTTGTTGCATTTGGCACCTTGCTCCGTGAAGAAGCCTTGGGCCATGGTGAGATACTCGCCCTCGGTAATGAATTCATCGGCGTCGGGGTTCCAGCCCAGATGGTACTGGCCAACGTAGCAGTCGTGGTGATTGGCATCTACGTAGATTTTACGGCCGTTTTCTGCCAATCTCACCACCATGCAGGCCACCACATCTACAGGCTCGTATCCAGCAGGCGGCTCGCCATTCACATACGTAATCGCCACGGGCTGCCGCTTGACACGCATTTTGTTCACCAGGATGTCGTTCAGATAGTTCAGATCAACTGTGTCGGTCATGCGAATCTCCTAGCGGTACGATGGTGCGTCTGCGTAGCGCACATCAATGAGCGAAAACGTCTGCCCGGTGCGGGCCAGCGCCGATAAAAAGGCCACCTTGTTTTCCAAATCCTCCGGCTCGCCAATGCGAATTTCCGTGGCGCTGGAAATGACGGTGATGCCATCTTCGTGGCTGCTTTCCAGCCCGGTGACGTGAATGCCAATCGCTTCCATCATCTCCTGCACTTTGCGCTGCGCCGGGTCGGTGACGTGCACCTGGCGAATCGGCGTCAGGGTAAGTTCGGGCAGGAAGGGGGCGGGGGCTGGATCCGCGCCGTTGAATAACTCTTCGCGCGTGGCCGAAGACGGCCGTCCCGGCGGCTCCTTGGCTCCAAACACTTCCAAAAACTCGTTGTAATCCAGCGGCTTAAAGTTAGTGCAGGGCGGAATTTCGCGCCGGGCGATGCGGCCCGCCAAATCTGAGAAAATAGCGTCGAATTCGTCCACTTCTAGCGCCAACTTACAGGCATCGGCCAGCACGCGTACCTTGTGGTTTAGCGGCACCCGGGTCAGGATGGGTAGACCAATCGCTTCGGCAAAAATATCGGCCGTATCGGTGCCATCGTCTCGGTTCACAATGAGGCCCAGAATTTGTGTAGAGCCGCCCATGGATTGGAAGTAGCGCGCTGCCTGGGCAATATTGTTGGCCGCATACAGCGACTGCCGATCATGACCGACGACGATGATGACTTCTTCAGCCAGAGAGCGAGCCAGCGGGGTGGCAAAACCACCGCAGACCACATCGCCCAAAAAGTCCATGACGATGTAATCCAGCGCCCACTCGTTCATGCCCAGGCGCTCCAGCACCTTAAAGCCGTGGGAAATGCCCTGGCCACCACAGCCGCGGCCCACATCGGGGCCGCCAATTTCGCAGCCAAACAGGGCTACGCTGGGGTCAATCTCGCTGCGGAAGATGATGTCGCCTACCGCCATTTTGTCTTCGGTGCCCAAATCTTTATGCCCGCGCCACACGTCGCCCAACGTCGGCAAGGAGTGTCCGCCAAAAATGGTGTTACAGGAGTCGTGTTTGGGATCACAGCCTAACTGCAAGACGCGCGCGCCATCATAGGCCATTCGCGCCGTCAAGTTTGAGGTCGTGAAGCTCTTCCCGATTCCCCCCTTGCCATAAATTGCTAACATGCGTGCGGTCATAGGGTCTCCTTGGCTAGTTGGATGGGGCGTTTTGCCAATCCAAAACCAGCTTCAAACAGTTGGCGTCGTTGAGAGCCACCTCGTAAGCGGTGGCCACTTCGGTGATGGGTAGACAATGGGTCAGCATCGCTGAGACATCCAGCGTGCCGTTGGCGATGAGGTCGCGGCAGTGCTGCAAATCGCCGGGAGCCCACTCTTTGGCAGTGAGCAGCCGGGCTTCCTTGAGGAAGAGAGGCATGTAGGGGAGCTGTAGGTTTTGATAGTAGCCCAGCAGCAAAATGGTACCCTTCTGTGCCAGCAGCGGCAAGCTTTCAGCCAAAGCTGTCATGGAACCGGTGGCCTCGATAACGGCCGTTACGCCACCCTCAATTTGCTCATTCAACGGCGCATGCCCTTCACCCACCTGCACGATTTGATCCGCCTCGGCGTGGGCCAGACGGTGTTCGTTGCGGTCGGTGACGGCAACCCAGGCACCGCGAATGCGGGCCAGCCGAGCGGCTAATTGGCCAACCGGACCTTGCCCCAACACCAGCAGTCGGTCGCCTGGTTGCGGATCGAGCAGGTTGATGCCGTGCAGCGCGGTGGCGGCCAGGGCCAGCAGCACGCCGTGGCGTGGCTCTACTTCATCTAGCGGAATGACGCGCGAAACATCTACGGCTAGTTTGGCGGATTGGCCGCCCCAGGCGGCGTTGATGCCGTCGTAGCATTGCGCGCCGCCGACGTAGACCCAGCGATTGAGCCAACTGGCATCTACCTCGTCGCCAATTTCTACAATTTGGCCCACGGTTTCATAACCGGGGATGACGGGTAGCTGGAGCATGGGGTGGGGCATCTGCCCGGCCAGCAGCATGCGTTCCGTGCCGGCGCTGATGGAGGTGTAGGCGGTTTGCACGATGACGTCTTGGGGTGAGAACGGCCGTAACGCCACTTCCTGCAAACCCACCTGACCCGGTGCTGAAATTACAACTGCATTTGTCTTCATTGTCATTTTGATTGTGTCATGGTTGCCGGTTGCAATGCTTCCGTTTCTTGACGCTGTTTACGCGCTTGCAAGCCTTTCATAATAAATTGGCCACAGTTCACCATGTACGTTGAGTAAGCAACGACCATTAGCAGCATCACTGAACGTTCTGACCAGCCCAGCCATTGGGCTAAAAAGTACAGATTGTGCGTCAGCATGGCCACGGCATTGCCCACATCTTCCCAAAAGAACTGCGGAGCCAGGAACCAGTGGCCAAAAATTTCTTTTTCCCAAATCATCCCGGTAATGGTGATAAGCCACAGCAGCGAGATTTTGATCAGTACCGTCACGTTGGCGAGTACGTACCCTTCGCCCGTGAACAGATATCGAACCACCAGCGAAAAGCTGATGATGAACATGAGGAATTGCAGCGGGGCTAATACAGCCTGTACCAGCGTCCATTTGCTGTTGTTCCGTCTTTCTAGTTGTTCTGGAGTGTAAGTTGCCATGATTCCTATTTTCTCTCGTCTGCCTGAACCCTAAACCTGAAGGAAGTCATACAAAATCCCCATATATTCATCAGCTTTTTCTACCATGGGTAGATGTCCACACTGTTCGATCCAGCGTAGCTGACAGTTGGGAATGACGTCTACGGTATAGTTGACATTCTCTACCGGCATGACCTGATCCTGGCGGCAGGCGATGAGTAGCGCTGGCACCTGTACCTTGGCTCCTGCTGCTTCAATGGAGGGGTCGGTAGCGTTTTTGGCGCAGGCAGCGGCCGTTTCAAAATCAAGCGTCAAATAATCCAAAAAGCCTTGCCGTAAAGCGTCTGGATCGTTGGGCACGCGGTAAAAGTAGCGCAGCGCCATCATGTAGGAGAGGCCAGGAATATCAGCCATCTGCTTGAAGCGTATGCGCATCATCAGGCGCACGACTTTCATGATGCTGGTGTAAATTTCCGCCTGCTTGTCTGTCATGAAAAAGCACATGGAGGTGAGCACCATCCGCTCCACGCGGTCTGGGAGCTGCTCGGTGAGCAGCAAGGTCATGGCCGCACCCATAGAGTGCCCCACAATCTGCACCTTTTCCAGCTGCAAGGTTTCCACAATGTGTTTGAGCGTGTTGACCTGATCAAACATGTTTTGTGGCGGATTCACTGGTAGGGAACGCCCCGTGCCGGGCAAATCCGGCACGATCACCTGCACCGTTTCGGAGAGGCGGCGGGCCGTATCTTGCCAATAGCTGCCGCTGCCACCCCAGCCATGAATGAGCAAAATGGGTGTGGCTCCGCTTGGTTTGCGGGCAGGCCAGATATCTACCACCACTGGCCCAGATGCCTGTTTCAGGGTGATTGTTTTCTTCTCTTCTGGTTTGGACGATGTATCCGTGGGAACCATTAGAATGTCTGGGTTCCACAAGGCTTCTGTTTTGGTCATAAGCTTAACCTTCCGCCATTTGTTCAGAGATGGCTCGTAAGGTTGTGTGTGTCTGATGTGTTCTCTCGGTTTCTGCGTTGCCTGGCTGGGGGAGATGTCGCATTCCCCAGCCCCACAGGGTCATCGAGATGGGCAAAATCAGCATGAGATTTTCGATGACACCCAGAATAATGAGGGTGCCAATGGCCAGGTTGCCAACCACCTGCATGGGCGGGGCATCTGGTGTAATGCCACGATAGATAAGTACCAGCGCCGTAATCGTGCCAAAGACGATGATGGCAGATGAGAGCGGGTTGTTGGCCCGTTTCTCTAAAAAGTGGTCCAGCTTGTGCAGATGCGCTGGTAGAAAATCAATGCGGAAGTTGCGTACTCCCAAAAAGACATTGACTTTGGCCAGGGCGTGCATGAGCCACAATGTTAAAAACACCCATAATCCCCAACGGTTTGGGGCTCCTTGGCTGACAAAGGCCATGAGCAGCGCAAAACTTATAACGAGCAGCTCATGGTAGATGCTGGCCTGTAGGGCATAACGAAAGCGGGTGAGGAGGGTCTGAAAACGGCCGTTCTGCAACCGCACTTCTCTTTGAAAATCATCTACTTTTACCGGGCCGGTGATATAGCCCAGATAGTAGCTGGAAACGTGCCAGGCCCACAAAATCAGCCCACAAGTAAGGTTCAGGTAAACGCCAGCCGGGTTGGTTTGCGTGCTTGTGGCAATGAAACCAGCCAATGCTCCCAGCATCACCAGCGTGGCGATGCCAAAATAGAGATGCGTGAACCGAGGCGAACGGCCGTACGCCACAAAAATAAGTCCGGTGATAAACCACCAGACAAAAAGGGCAAACAGCACCGGCTGGTAAAACGCTTGCATTATGCCGCAACCCTTTTGCGACGGGGCCGCAAATAGTGACGAATTTGCGATGCCAAAATGTCGCCTGTCATGCGCATTTGTGCCACCCAGGGCACCCGCGCCATATTCTTGTGCATGTAAGACTCGAACGTTAGCTGCTGCACATCTTTGTTGCGGCACATATCGGTAAAAACTTCCATTTGCCGTTCATTGCCGTAGCCCCACTTTTGCAGCCAGCGCAAAAAGCGATACATGGTGCCGTACTCTTTCCACCAGAGTTTTTCGTACCGCCGCAGCGCCTTTTCCGACACATCGGGTAGTACTTCAATTAAAGTCTCGGCAGCTTGTTTGCCGCTTTTCATGGCCCAATAAATCCCCTCACCAGAGGTGCCAACAACCAGCCCTGCGGCATCACCCACCAGCATGGCGCGTTCAAAAGCAATATGCTCGCGTGGGTGCATGGGTAGGGCGTGTGCTTCTTCCAGGAAGATTTCCCCACCTTCTATCTCTGGCGCGATGCGTTCCTTGAGATTTGCCAGCAAACGGCGTGCCTCAGTTGTATTACCCGGCCCGGCGCCACAGCCCACGGCGACATGATCCGATTTGGGGAACACCCAGGCGTATAGATCCGGGCTAACGTCGTGACCTAGGTAGAGATCGGCCGTTTCTTGCCAGCGAGCCATTTTATCTTCTGGTAGGCGAATTCTTTCCTGAATGGCAATACAACGGGGCAGGCGATCCAGCCCCAAGGCCCGAGCGGTTGTGGAATAAGCGCCATCGGCACCAATAACCACTTCCACCTTCATCGTTTGTTTGTCACGCTGGTCTTTGGCTCGATAAGAAACCAAAACGCCATCTGACTGCACGTCCAGGTCTAGCAACTGCCCTTCAATCAGCTCTGCCCCGTTGGCCACAGCCCGTTCCCGCAGATAAGGATCTAATTCCTCACGGCAGGCCATCGCCACGTAATCATTTGTACCTTTTTCCACGCCTACCACATCAATTTCGGTGCGTCGTTCAGAGGGTGAGTGGATCGTCGTCTTGAAGACTTTGCGGGAAATAAGGGTTTCAGGCAGGTCAAATTCTTCAAATGCTTTAGGGGGCAGGGCGCCACCACACGGTTTTACCCAGTTTAAGTCCCGCTCCAGCATAATGACCGGCAAGCCTGCCTGCGCCAACGTATTTGCGGCCGTTGCTCCTCCAACCGATGCCCCCACAACCAATATTGGTTTCATGGAAATTTCTACCTCTTCTGCCAATCTGCTCGGTTAGCCAACTAAACGCAAACCAATCGCCGCTGCCATCATCCCCCAAACATAAAAGCTCACACCGATGGCGCTAAACTTCAGATAGTTTTCTCCCGGATTGCGTAAAAAGTTACGCTGTGTCGGTAGCTGGACTAGCAAAATAATGGTGATAGCCAGGGCAATCCACCAAATCTGCCAATACAAAAATGCAGCAATCACGGCTATTTGAGCCACGTTCATTGTAATGAGAATGAGCCAGGCTGCTTTTTGAGGGCCATACAGCACAGGTATGGTGCTGACACCGCCATCTTTGTCGCCGTTGATGCTTTTGTAATCATTGATGCTCATGATGCCGTGTGCACCTAAGGAGTACAGCAAGGCAATCAGGATGCTGGGCCAGGTAAGCCCGGCAAATGCCGCGTGTCCAGCCATCCAGGCTAAGCCTTCATACGATATAGCTGCCATGGCATTGCCGACCCAGCCATTCCGCTTGGCTCGCACTGGTGGTGCGCTGTACAGAACGGCCAGCAGCTGCCCGGCAATTACGAAGTACATCACGCGCAGGTTCAGGAAGCTGCTAATGATTAGCCCGGCAATCAGTAAAATAGTGAGCGTTATAAATACTTGGGTGGTGGAAACGAGCCCGGCCGGTACGAGACGGTATGGCTCATTCACAGCGTCAATATCGCGATCAAAATAATCGTTAATGACCTGCGAGAAGCCACACAATACAGGCCCCGCCATGATGATACCCAAGATGACGAGGCCTATGTCTGCGAACGACCAGGAGGTTGCCCCACTGGCAACCGCACCACATAAAAACGCCCACATTGGTCCAAACCAGGTAATCGGCTTCATCAATATGAGGGAACGTTGTAAAACAGAAGGCTGTGTCACCTGCGTTGGTGGGGTGGAAGTTTCTATAGAAGTCATATATTGTCTTTTTTAAGGTGTGTTGCAGTTGATATGGGCCGGGGAAACGGCCGTTTACCAAGCTGTAACAGCCAAAATAGAAATTTGAAATATGGCCCATCAGTTTGAAATTGACAGGCCATCATTTCCGAACTTACTCTTCTGGTGAATAACTAGATTGCAACACATCCGGCAGGAATACTTCTGCTTGTGCTGCCCCCGGAGGACGAACCTGGTTCCGGTGGCAAAGGTAACAGGAAGGCTCTTGCCCATTCATAGACTCCTGATAGGTGTCACGAATGTGTTGAGACATCTGCAACATGGTCAAAGCGTAGTACTTAGCCGGTTGTTCCCAGCTGGGGAAATAACGTGAGTTATGGCAGTGGGTACAGCCAACGCCCAGGCTTTCGCTGATGTGGTACATGGTGTGCTGGTTATACTGCACCGCATCCAGTGACACATCCAGATTGCCGGTTACCAACAAGACATCTAGGTTATCCAGCGGCAAACGATAATCATCCGGCAGGGCATGTAGATTTTCTGGCCAGGCCACGGGCAGAGGTTCTGCCAGATGGCAGGTTGCACAAATGATCTGTGCGCCCGATGGCTGTTTGCCCTCAATATCGTTTAGCTGCGTGAGCCAATTTTGATTCAGATCGGCAACCATCTGTAGGTGAAGGCGGGCATTATCTTTACGAGCTGCCACGGTGTCATCCCCAATTTCGGCACCATCGGCGGCAAAATTGTTGATGTTGTGGCAGTAGGTACAGTCTACTTGCAGCCCTCCGGCGACATAGGCCGTCATGAAGCCCCAAATTTCTGAAGTCGTCATGCCGGTCAATACCTGAGCATTTTGTGGTTCAGGGAATTCTGCAATGTAGGCTTGAACAGCCTGCGTAGATTCCGATGAAACATAGCTTCCTGCAGTGGAATAATTGATGTAAGCTTGATTGAGAATAACCTCATCCTCAGCTGCAGAAACGGCCGTTCCTCTTACAAAACTCAGCACCCACAACGCACCGCTCAAGAGTAATACTGTAACAAGTATAAAGACAGCCCAAAATGAAAGATTTGGTCCGCTTGGATTCTTAAAACCGCGACGCATTTTACTCTCCTCTTGTACTTGACTTGGTGGCTATTCATTTGTCCTCAGAGGCAAATGAGTAGGTAAGCCGCATCAGCTATTCAAACCCTTCATGCGGCTTATTTCACCCTCGTCGCTGTTATGGTATAGGGGCAGTGATGCCAATACTTTGTGCCCAGGCATACCAATCAGTAATGACTGTTCCTGATAAAAGCAGACCAATGCCACCAGCAATTACGGTTAGGATGGCAAACCACCAACACCAATCGTGAATTGTTTTTGAGTTTACATTGAAACCCATGGTCCAGCGCCAGAACAGCTGCGCCCGATGCGTTCCTGATCCTTCAGCCATCATTTCTTCAATTTCACGATGAGAACCGTATCTGGAAGTGGCCACAATGGTTGCGCCATGCATGGCCAGTAACACAGTCGATCCCAACAGGAAAAAGATGGAGATCATGTGGAAAGGATTGTAGTAAAAGTTGCCAAACTGGATGCTAACGTTGTTGGTCCAATCCAGCAGTGCTTTAAACCCTTGCCCGGGAGCCTGTGCCCAGTTGCCCATAATAACGGGGCGAATGAAGTAGATGATGAAGTAGAAGAACAAGGCTGCTGCAAAAGCGTAAGCCAATGTGGGGCGAAGGCCAGATGCTTTGGCTCGTGTGTAAACGCGAACCCACCAGGCAATCACACATACATTCACCAGGAAAGTCGAAACAATCCAGGCGCCGCCTTCACGCCAGGGAGCTATACTCAAACCATAGCTCATTGCTGGTGGGTTCACTGAAAGAACAAAGAACTCACGCAGGAACAAGATGGGATTGTAGCCAACCTGATTCAGGAAATCTTCCAGGATGATGAAGACTGCGAAAAAGCCAAAGACGACCGCAATGGCACCAGCGACGCCCAGATAAACGGGGCCAACCTGTCCAACACCAAAGAGACGATCCAAGAACTTTACGTAGTATGTCTTGCGCAGAGCGGTGCCGTTAATGCCCCGTCCACCGTATTCAACTTCATCCATGTCCACGCGGTTTTGCCCACGACCCCGCCATACAACGCTAGCCATAGCACCCCCACCAATCAGCAGTGTGCCAGCCGCGGCACCTTCCCAGAAGGGCATATTGTCGAAGAAGATCCAGAATCGGGACCAGTTGAAGACCAATGTGCCAGACAAGAAGATACAAATGTTAGCGAAAAGAACGGCCGCAATTGCCAGCCAGAAGCCCAGCCGGTGGATCCCAACCTCGCCAATGCTGTAGCCCAGCAAGTTGCGCCAGAAACCGTCTACGTTCCGTTCTGTGACGTACGGCCGATTCACAGCACTCAAAATGGCTGAGCCATGCATTGCCAATATCAATGTTGACGTGAATAGCAAAGAAATGCCGATGGCGTGGAAGGGGTTGAAGAAGAAATTGTAATATTGATAACCAACATTGGAAACCCAATCTAAATGATGGGTGATACCAAGAGGAAAGCCGTTGCCCCAAGATCCCATTGCTAACGGCCGTAACCATTGCAAAGTAATCCAGGAAGTAACAACCGCACCATATCCAATCGGAATTTCATAGCTCATGCCCAATTTGCGTGAAATATCCACTTGCCGCAGGAGCCATCCAAAAAAGGCAATCGTTGCAAACAAAACCGTCAGCTGCCAGAAGAAACCAGGTTCTCCAGGAGCAGCAAAGCGGAGTCCGTTACTAATGGGGGGCGGGTCAATACGCGCTCGTAAAAGATTGTATGTACCTTCCACCACCCAGGCTTGGTAAAGATAAAAGACCACGCCGAAGAATATCCCCACCAGGGAAACTGCTCCGAACGTGCCCACATAAAAACGCCCAATCCAAAAATCAAAGGGATCGGCACCAAAAATTGCGTGAAGAATAGTACCTCCCCGCTTCTTGTACTGCTTTTCGACTTCAGAAAAAGGAATGTTCTCCCCTTCCCTTATTCGCTCAATTGCAGGCCGCTCGCCCTCAACATTTGGTTTTTCAGGTATGACTGAAGGGGTAACTATTTCTGTAACCACAGACTGCTTCTCCTTACTAGTAGACCAAATGTATAGTTCACTGGCATGCACACCAACGATGCAACCAAATAGTGGTGGTGCTTTATGTCAGGAGTATTAAAATGTGGATCCCACAAAGTAAAGGTAGATAGAGGAAAACTGCTCAACTCAACTGTTACACGACACAGCTAATGATGAACACAACAACAATCAATTTAGTTGTTAATTTCTCCTCTACTTGGCAAAAGCCAAAATCCACTTCATGACACATTCAAGGCTGAATGTTGCAAGGTAACGTGAACTAAACTCAGAACCCAAAACAGCTTCTAAGTAAATTGTAAAAGGCCATCAGGTTTTACCGTTACTAATTAATAAGTGAAGATAAACCTCACGGCCTCAAAGATTTTTTTCTTTAATTTGATTAGGGTAATGGGAGTAAAATTTTTACTCTTCCAAAACAACTAGCTAAATAAAGAGCGTTGCTTTAGGCACCTGCAAGCCAATTGAAAGCCGGTGTGCTCAGCAAAATGAAGTGAATCAACAAAGCGACGGCCATGCCAAGCAAAATGTACAAGAACAAAATTGTACGGAATTCAACTGGACGTTCTGGACGTTCGTAATCGTGCTGTTCTGCCATTTTAAACCTCTCCTAGATTTCTTCCTCAGACAAGTAAATGAGGGGAATATTTTTAAATAGAAAACAATTCAACTGCCTAGGGCAGCCACGGTTTCCACATGTAAACCAAAATGTGGGCAACGATTGCAATGGCTAAAAACCCATAGGTCGCCTTTACAACGATGTCATGCATGTACCACTCATCATTGGTGAAAAGGTTCTTCCATTTGTCAGGAACCTGATCATTGTTATAGGGATTTGAATCTTTATTTGCCATTCCTAGTTCTCCTTATTTTGTTTGAAATGCAATAAAGCTTATAAAAATAAACAAGAGGACCTTGTTTATGGGTAAACGAAGTCGCCGAACGGTTCACTCAGATGCCTTGCCTGCTCCAAGCTTCAAGAAAATAAGCAAAAAAGTGAACAAAAATTAAGCTTGTCTGGAAATGAACTGAAAATTCACTAAAAATCTAAATCAAAAGTGGAAAAAATTAGGTTTTTTCTGATATACTAAGTATAATCTAAGAAAAATATTAATATAATGTGAATAATTCTAACAAGTAAAAAACAGGTTGTCAATAGCATTTGAACCGCCATAAGACAACCAAGCGCCTTTCAACGATGAATTAAATATAGGAATGTTTGGTGTAAAAGAATCAAACATTTTATGTTAGAATCAACCGCTTTGTCTTATCAAAAACATTCACAAAATCTAAGTTTTACCAAGGTAACAAGTAAACGTAATGGCGCTTCCACCCAAAGAACCTACATTTAATTTAAAAGTCGTTCTCTCTGAAACCGGCGTTAAGGCACATACCGTGCGTGCCTGGGAGAAGAAATACGGATTGCCGCGCCCAATGCGTAGCAAGGGTGGTCATCGTGTTTACACGCAGCACGATATTAGTATTGTGAAATGGCTCATGGCTCGCCTGGAAGAAGGCATGACAATCAGGCGGGCTGCTGAGCTTTGGCAAAATATTGAGGAAAAAGGTGGCGACGCCTTAGATTACGTTGGTAATCAGCTTGACGATCTAAATACCATCTTTGAAAAAGGACAGACTTTGGGTGAAATTCGTCAGGCGTGGGTAAACAGCTGCCTAAGATTTGATGATGCCAGTGCCGAAAAATATCTTACGCAAGCGTTTGCTTTATACCCGATAAAAATGGTGTGCCTGGAGATCCTGCAAAAAAGCATGGTGCAGGTTGGTGATCTCTGGTTCGAAAATAAAGCGACTGCCCAACAAGAGCTTTTTACATCGGCAAAGGCGATTAAGCGCCTGAGCGCGCTTCTGGCTGGGGCCCCAAATCCTACTAGGCTCGGGAAGCTATTGATAGCCTGTCCTCCTGGTGAAGAACATACATTTAGTATTTTGCTGCTCTCTTTGCTTTTGCGTTACCAGGGATGGAATGTGGTGTACCTTGGTCCAAACTTGCCTTTGGCTCAGTTGGAACCCACTATCAATGCGATTGAACCGAATCTGGTGATTTTGGCGGCACAGCGTTTAGAAACGGCCGCTTCACTCGGTAAGGTGACTCAGCTTTTGGCGAAAATGGGTGTGACCTCGGCATTTGGTGGCTCTATTTTTAATCTCATTCCCTCTTTGCGTTATCAGATTAGCGGGCATTTTTTGGGTGAAACCATTGAAGGGGCTGTGCAGGTTATTAACAAGGTCATGACATTTGAGCCACCCATGCATATTGCCCCACCACTTGCTCTAGATTATGCAGCCGCTCTCAACCACTATGATTCGACGCAGTACCTGGTTGATTTTGATATTCGGCAAGCCCTTGAGAAAGAGCATATCCCCTTTGCTCATCTGGAAGACACAAATGACCGGCTAAAGAAGAGCATTTTGGCTGCTCTCAGTTTGGGCAACATGGATTATATTAATTCCGAGCTCGGGCTAGCACAGCAGTTGATGAATAACTATGGTATCCCCATTGAATTGCAAAAGAAGTATTTGCGAGCTTATCATCAGTCCAGCAAGATAAGACTAAGTGCCAAAGGAAAAATCATCAATAATTGGTTTGATGACCTGGCCCAAGCCGATTATCACGCTTTGGCATAGCGTTATTCCCTATCAATTTTCCAAAATCTAAACTGAAAAAACTCACAAATCTTGCCTTTTTGACAAGATATCCTCACTTTTTTGTTAGAAACCCCCTTGAAACCTGATAAATTCAACTAAAGTCAGTATTTAGTTAAGTTTTTGTTATGTTTTGTCAACATTGAACAATTGGCTATAATCTGAATCTAACTTTTTAATGTTGCATTAAGGGAGCAGTTAGATAAGGAGAGTTGATAATGCATCATGCTGGTAAGAAGGTCCTGAGTTTTCTTCGTAATGCAGTAAAAACCTTGCGTTTGGCTTTGCCCAAATTGGGGGTGGGTTGGATGTTTGCCATCCTAACCATTGATTTCAATCGAATTGCCATTGTTGAACTGGGCATTGCGGCCGTTTTAATCACCGCAATGTTGTCGTTGCACTACTTTTTATCGCCCTTCCAGGTTATTTCGGGCCGATTTGCGGATAAGCATCCCATTTTTGGTTTGCGCCGTACGCCTTACCTGTTGATAGGTGGGTTTGTGGGGAGCTTGATTTTTGTGGCGTTGCCCCGCATTGTTCATGCAGTTGCCGATGGTTCAGCTTGGGCAATAGTCAGTGGCTTCCTTTTGCTGGTTGTTTACGGCATTGCCATTGCCTTTATGGGTGATGCCCATCATTCGCTTATTGCCGAAGTTACGGAACCACGCGCCCGTGGTGGTGTCATCTCTGTGGTTTGGACGTTCACTATTTTGAGTTCGATTATTTCGGCCATCGTTTTTAATATTGTCAGTCCAGAGTACAGCTTGGCAGCCATGCAGCGTCTTTACAATTTGACGCCTTTTGTGGTAGTGATTTCTATTCTGGTAGGTACCTTAGGCATAGAAAAACGGCTAAAAGGTGATCAGCTGAAAAGTGCTCTGGAGCAATCACGTAAAGCAGCCCCAGAAGGCAATGCTATTCAGGCGGCTATCAACATTCTGCGCAACAATCGGCAAGCACGTGGCTTTTTCATTTTTGTTTTTGTCGCGATTTTTTCCATTTTCTTGCAAGACAATATTTTGGAAGTGTTTGGCGCTGAGGTTTTTAAGCTGTCCATTGAAGAGACAAGGCAGTTCCAGCCCATGTGGGGTGGTGGCGTGCTCGTTGGTATGTTGTTGATGGGGATGGCCAGCACCGTCTTCGGCTTTTCCAAGCGGACAATTACCATTGTGGGCTGTGTGGGTACGGCCGTTGGCATGGCTGTACTGGCTATGGCTGCTTTAACCCGACAGGTTGGCATCGTGTTCCCCGCCCTGGTAATGATGGGTTTGTTCACCGGCTTCTTCAATGTCGGTGCCCTTTCCATGATGATGGATATGACGGTAGAAGGTGCGACGGGCCTATTCATGGGTTTGTGGGGCATGGCCCAGGCCTTTGGCAATGGCGTGGCTTCCTTTAGCGGTGGCGCCTTACATACCGGGCTTATTGAATCCGGTTTGTTAGGCCCGAATGTTGCTTACGGCCTGATCTATGGCATTGAAGCTGTAGGTATGGTTGTAGCTGCTGTGGTCATGTGGCGTATTAGTGTGAACAACTTCCGCGAGTCCCATGCCGCCGCCATGAGTGCGTCTGATGCCCTGCGGGCCATGGAAGCTGGTGCAATAGCTTAATGAAATTTGACTTTTCATTCGACAAGCGCGTTGCTAAGAATTACGAAGCGCAGCGTACCCATCCACCGGAGGTTGCCCAGCAGATTGGGGAAGTGATCGCTTCTTTGGCTGGACCATCGGCCCATGTGTTAGAGATTGGCGTGGGGACGGGTCGTATTGCCCGGCCAGTGGTGGCCGCCGGCTGTCATCTGACTGGCTTTGATCTGTCACGCGAAATGTTGGAAGAGGTTGCTGGTGGGGAACGGCCGTTCTCGCACCAAACCAATTTCAACATTCTGCAGGCAGATATGCACTACTACCCCCTGTGCAGCAATCAGTTTGATGCTGTCCTGGCTGTGCACGTTCTGCATCTGGCCAAAGATTGGCAGCAAGTATTAAAAGAGGCCGCTCGGGTATTGCGTCCGGGCGGCATTTTTATTCAGGGTGACGATTGGATCGATCCCCAGTCCGTGACCGGACAGCTGCGGGATGAGCTGCGTCGTCAGGCTATGCGCCTTTCACCCAACACCAAACCCCCTGCGGCTGGTATCTCTAAACAGCAATTTTTGGCTGAACTGGGTGGCCCGGAAGTAGATGAACTGATTGCCGCCGAATGGACCACCTGGCTTAGCCCAAACGAACGCCTGGGAGCCATCCAAAATCGTATGGATGCCGAAAGCTGGATGTTCCCAGACGATATTTTTAATCGCCTGTTCCAGGAATTGCAGGCCTATGCTGAGGCCACCTGGGCCGATTTGGATGAGAAACAACCCGTAATTCGCCGCTTCTTGTTGAAGGTTTCACGCGGAAACTGGGCATGAATGACCCGGATGCCTACAAAATTATTATTGTAGGAGCTGGCCCAACGGGCCTTTCTACGGCGCTGCATCTGGCCCGGCGTCTTCCCTCACTCACCAAAGAGATTCTAATTTTGGAGGCGGCTGAGCATCCGCGACCGAAATTGTGCGGGGGTGGCGTGACGTTTCATGGCGAAGAACAGCTGCACCGACTGGGGTTACAGATTGATGTGCCGGCCTTTACCATTAACCGGCTCTTGTTTCGTCTAGGCGGGCTTGATTTTACGGTTCCGTTTCCCCATGCTATGCGCATTATTGAGCGGCGGTTGTTTGATGCGGCGATTGCCGAGGCTGTAACGGCCGTTGGCTTAAAAGTTCATTCCAATGAAAAGCTGTTGGATATGCAGCCTGTGCCTGGCGGGATGCAGCTGCAAACCAATCGTGGCCATTACCGGGCACAGATTGTGGTTGGGGCTGATGGGGCCAATAGCATGGTTCGGCGTCGCTTGCATATTACGGGCCAACCGGGTGTGGCACGCTTGTTGCGGGTGCTCACGCCCATCGTCCCTGAAGAAAATGAAGGATGGCAGGCGCAAACGGCCGTTTTCGATTTCTCTTGTATTCAACACGGGATACAGGGCTACAGTTGGGATTTCCCTTGCCTGATAGAGGGCAAACCCTTCATGAACCGTGGCATGTTTGACAGCCGCGTAACGCCAGAACAGCCACGTGGCAATCTTAAGCAGGTGTTTTTTGCCCAATTAGCCAACCAGCATGTCAATCTTGAGCACGTTCAGCTAGAAGGTCATCCGGTGCGCTGGTTTCATCCTCAGGCCACCTTTGCCCGGCCGCATGTGCTATTGGCTGGGGATGCTGCTGGCGTTGATCCGCTTTTTGCCGAGGGCATTTCTTACGGTATGGAATATGGGGCTATTGTGGCCCGGCAAATAGAGGATGCTTTCGCCCGAAATGATTTCCGCTTTCAAAATTACAAGGCAATGCTGCAAAAAGATCGCCTGGGTCGCTTGTTAAAGCGTCGTGCCTTCATTGCCCGCCATCTTTTTAGCTACCATTGGCCTCAGATGGTTGCTTTTATCTGGCGTTTGGCCACCGTTGCTCCCCTCAAGATTCAACACGCCTTTGGCTCATTTTTAGGCTTGCTGCCACCGTATCGTACGGCCGTATAAACAGCCATCTTGCCCAGCAGAATACAAAATGCACTGTAAACCCTGATTTTGTCAAGAATTGGGTATAAAAGACTTTGCAAAATATTGACAGAAATGTTTTTTTTGCTTTAATTCAGTGTCATTAGTAAACACCCACACAAGGAGCAGAGAAATGAAATTGAAGTTTTTTGCAGTAATTGCCTTAGTCCTCTCCGCAGCCTTTTTCCTCACCGCATGTGGTGGCGGGGGTGAGGAAGAATCTTCTGGACCGGAAGCCGTCACGATTGAAGTTACCCAAAACGACAACTATTTTGGTACCACCCCCGACAACGCGGATAATCCGCCAAAATGGGAAGTCAATGCAGGCGGGCAGGTTGCTGTTCAGCTGCAAAACAATGGCACCACGGAACACAATTGGGCGGTGATCAAGATGGATGCGACCATGCCCGATACGTTTGATTCCGAAGCCAACGGCGATCTGATTCTGAAGGAAACGGGTTTGATTCCCGCCGGGGATTCCTTCCGTGAGTCGTTTGTTGCGCCCACGGAGCCAGGTGAATATCTGGTTATCTGCACCGTTGCCGGACATTATCCCAGCATGCAAGGACGTTTGGTTGTTCAGTAACTGATTTTTGACAGCTAAATACCGTTAAGATTAGAAACGGCCGTTCCCGCATCGCAGGAACGGCCGTTACCATTTCTCCATAGTTTTCGCCCTACTTTAGTTGAAATATCCACTTAAAACAGGTAAAGTCAGCTGTCATAATTAGCCACGGCTTATTGGTCAAAGACGATTGGGAAACCTGAAAAGGGGAAGCCTCCTCTACAACTTATTTTATAACCCTAATTTGCCCAATCCAGGTGGAGCATAACTGCTAAGGTATTACATTGATCGCTACAAAATCCAAGACACAACCCTCTTTTGTTGAATTTGTCGTTCTTATTTCATTGATGATGGCTTTAACGGCCGTTTCCATCGACTCCATGCTGCCTGCCTTACCCCAAATAGGCAGCGAATTGCAGGTGCAAAACGCCAACAGCCGCCAGCTTGTCATCTCCATGATCTTTTTCGGTTTGGCGATTGGCCAGCTGTTTTTTGGACCCCTTTCAGATAGCAGCGGGCGTAAACCAGCCATTTATGGCGGGCTGCTGCTGTACATGTTTGGCGCCCTGCTATCCATGTTCGCCGTCAACTTTCCCATGATGCTAACCGGACGCTTTTTACAAGGAATCGGTGCTTCATCACCAAGAGCCGTGACGCTGGCCTTGGTACGCGATCAATTTTCGGGTAGAGCCATGGCGCGAGTGATGTCCTTTGTCATGACCGTTTTTATTCTTGTGCCCATGCTCGCCCCCACCATGGGCCAGGGAATCCTCCATTTTGCTGGATGGCGGGCCATTTTTGGCAGTTTCTTGGTAATGGCCTCCATTGCGTTGCTCTGGTTTGGGCTGCGCCAGCCAGAGACATTGGCTCCTGAAAATCGTGCGCCGTTTACCGTCAGCCGCATTTGGCAGATGACACAAGAAATCATTAAAAATCGTCTGGCTCTGGGCTACACAGTAACGGCTGGGCTGGTAAGCGGTGCATTTATTGGTTACCTCAACTCCGCCCAACAGATATTCCAGGAGCAATATGCGCTGGGTGAACTGTTTACCATCTATTTTGGCATTGTGGCTTCAGCGATTGGCCTGGCTTCGTTCTCAAATTCCACGCTGGTCATGCGCTTTGGCATGCGTTTTCTCGTCAGAACCTCATTGCTCGTTATCTTTACGCTTTCCCTGTTTGTCTTTGGCATCACGATTTTCTTTGTAGAGCAGCTGCCCTTTTGGGCCTTTATGGCTTACATCATGCTTTCGTTCTTTTGCGTAGGCGTCTTGTTTGGTAATCTGAACTCGTTGGCAATGGAGCCGTTGGGGAAGGCGGCTGGAATTGGGTCTGCCATTGTGGGCTCGTTGTCTACCTTGATTTCGGTGGTGCTGGGTACGCTCATTGGCCAAAGCTACAATGGCACAACTTCGCCCCTGATCATCGGCTTGATGTTGTTAACAGGTCTATCGCTTATCGTGGTGAGATGGGCGGAAGCTGGTCAGGATGATTCAAGCTTATAACCTCTTAAATTTTCACACACCGTCTTTTCTGAATTGATCAATTTGAACCCGGGCAACCGGGTTTCTTTTTTGTTAGGATTTTCACGCTTCGCTTTTTCATGCCCTCAAACGCGAACGGCTGGCGTCTGCTAAAGAAGTTCACCAATATGACAAAAAAGGTTGACAGATGCGAAAAAAGCAGGTAATTTATTGCAAACGCTTGCAGAAAATTTTGGAAGAATTGAGATGAAGCGTAACAAATCCTCACATGAAGTCACAATCAAAGATGTTGCCAAGGAAGCGGGCGTTTCCTACTCTACGGTTTCGCGTGTGGTCAACAACAAATCCTACGTGAACCCGGATACGCGTGAACGTGTCTTGCAGGCTATGGTGCGTTTAGGCTACCAGGTTAATTTGCATGCGCGGAGTTTGGCTGGGGGGCAATCCAACGTTATTGGCTTGTTGGTCGTTGATTTAACCACGCAGTATTTGGGGGAAATTATCAACGGGATTGACGATGTGTTGGCGGCCAATCGGTACGAGTTGATGCTGTATACAACCCACCGTCGCAAAGCCAAAGAATCTGCCTATGTGCATATGATGGCCCGGGGGCTGGCAGATGGCCTCTTGATTAGTTTGCCCCGTGAACCGGAAGCCTATCTAACATCATTGCGCCAAAAAGGTTTCCCCTATGTCATCATCGATTTTCGCAGTGAAGATCCCTCCGATCATTTTGTAACGGCCGATAATTACCAGGGTGGTTATGATGCTACAAAGCACCTGATTAGTCTGGGCCACCAGCGGATTGGCATTGTTACAGGCTGGATGGATATGGTGAGTGCCCGGGATCGCCTGGATGGTTACCGGGCGGCGCTTGATGATGCTGGCATCCCATTTGAATCAGAACTTTTGTTTGAAGGGGATTTCTCGCAGCCAGGTGGTTTTCGCGGTGGTTCCTATTTGCTGGATTTGGCGGAACCGCCCACGGCAATCTTTGCTTCCAACGATATTTCTGCCATGGGGGTTATTGAGGCGGTACGGGCGCACGGGCTTCAGGTGCCGGGCGATATTTCCGTGGTGGGGTTCGATGATATTCCAACGGCCGCTTTGCTAAATCCAAAGCTCACTACCATGCGCCAACCCTTGCAAGAAATGGGCCGCTCAGCCACAGAACTCCTACTGGATTTGCTAAAAGACCCTGAAGATAAATCTGAAAGCATTATTTTCCCAACCGAACTTATTGTTCGTGAAACAACCGCGCCACCACATCCTTAATGGATATTTTTCTAATTTTATTTGATGGTTCGAAAACATAAAAAAGCGTGGAGGAGGTGAAAATTTAATAAATTAGAAAACAAAATTTTTTTGAAAGTTATGCAAACGTTTTCAGAAATTCTTTCAAAGGAGAGGAAATAAGATGCGCAAGTTCAAATTCGTTTTATTGATTCTTTTATTGGCAGCCGGAATGCTTCTGGTTGCCTGCGGGGGGCAAGCTGAAGAAGAACCCGCCGAAGAAACAACCACACAAGATGATACCGCTTCAACCGATGATTCTGCCTCAGAAACGGCCGATTCTTCCACCGAGTCCGCTGATAGTTGTGAAGAAATCACAGAAATTGAGTGGTGGCACATTTCCACCATCGAGGCGGAGCAGGCTTACTGGCAGTCAAAAGCCGATGCGTTTGTAGAAGCCAATCCCTGTGTGAAAATCAACATCACCGTGCTGGAAAATGAAGCGTTTAAGGCACGACTCACCACCGTGATGCAATCTGGCGAGCCGCCGGACATTTTCCAAAGCTGGGGTGGTGGCGTTTTGTGGGCCTACGCCGACGCGGGCTTGCTGCGAGACATCTCGTCCGAGCTTGATGGTGAATGGAAGGATTCTATTGCGGCGCAGTCTGCTCTGGAGCTGTTTGGCCAGGATGGCGCTTACTACGGCGTTCCCTGGCAGTGGGGTGCAGTCGGCATTTACTATAACAAGGATCTGTTTGAGCAAGCTGGTTTAGACCCGGAAAGCCCGCCAACTACCTGGAGCGAGTTCCTGTCTGCTGTACAAACCTTGAAAGATGCCGGCATCACGCCGATTACCGTTGGCGAAGGCGACAAATGGCCGGGCCATTTCTGGTGGGTTTATTTAGCCATCCGCAACGGGGGCCAGCAGGCATTTCTGGATGCCTTTAACCGTGACGGCAGCTTTACCGATGCACCTTTTGTGAAAGCGGGTCAAGATTTGCAAGACCTGATCGACATGGAGCCGTTCCCGGAAGGGTATCTTGGCTTTAGCTATAATGATTCTGCGGCCGTTTTTGGCAATGGTGAAGCGGCGATGGAGTTGATGGGTCAATGGCACCAGAGCGTTCAGAAAGATTCCAGTGAAGATGGCGAAGGTGTGGCCAATCTGGGCTGGTTCCTCTTCCCCATGGTTGAGGGCGGTGCAGGTAATGCCAGCGACGTGCTGGGTGGTGGTGATGGCTTTGGCATCGGCAAAGATGCGCCAGACGCCGCCGTGGAATTTGTTCGCTTCCTCACCAGTGCTGACAACCAGATTGATGCTCTGGAAACTGTAGGTTTTGGCCCGCCAACCACCGCCGGTGCCCAAAGCGCGATTACAGACCCGGTTCAGCAGCAAATTCTGGAAGCACGTAATGCGGCGGCATACTTCCAGCTTTACTATGATCAATTCCTGCCGCCAGCCGTTGGTGGTACAGTGAACGATGCCGTCGAGCAGATTTTTGCCGGTGTTGCTTCCCCAGAAGAAGCTGCACAGCAAATCGAAGATTCGGCTGCGCTAGAACTTGGTAATTAACGAATAGACGCATAAAGATGGTGGGGAAACGGCCGTTTCCCCACCACCACTTCCCCAATCGCAATAAACAAAATTAAAGAGGCTCCTATGGGCGAAACCAGAAGCATATCCGGCATCAGTCACAGGCAGCAAATCAGCGCCGATAAACGACAGGCGCAAATCAACAAAGCCCTGCTGATCACCATTTTTCTACTACCCGGCTTTGTCCTGCTCATTGCATTCCTGGTTGTTCCCATCGGCCAGGCGTTTTATTACAGCCTTTACAACTGGAATGGCCTGGGCCCCCTGGACGATTTTATTGGTTTTGATAATTACGTCCGGGCCATTGGCCAGGATATCTTCCGTGGTGCGATACAGCATTCACTGCTCATCATGCTCCTGTCCTTGATGGTGCAGCTGCCATTGGCCATGACATTGGCCATTATTCTGGTGCGCGGTGAGCTCCGCTTTCAAAAATTCTTCAGAACGTTATTTTTTCTGCCCTATGTATTCTCCGAAATTATTGCCGCCTACATCTGGCTCTACGTCTACAACCCTCGGGGCGGTTTGCTCAACGAATTTTTAAGCCTATTCGATCCAGAGATAGCAGGTACGGCCTGGTTGGCCAATCTGGATACCGTGTTGATTGCCATATTTTTTGTGCTTACCTGGAAGTTTTTTGGCTTCCATATGCTGCTGTACATGGCCGGGCTGCAAAATATCTCCCGAGAAGTGGAAGATTCAGCCCGGGTGAGCGGCGCAAACGAATGGCAGGTTCTGCGTTACGTGACCTTGCCGATGATGGGTGGCACCATTTCGCTCTCTGTTTTTCTGTCAATTTTGGGCTCATTTCAACAATTTATTGTTGTCTGGATTTTGACGGAAGGCGGGCCAGCGTATCGTAGTGAGTTGATTGTTACCTACCTGTACAAATTTGGTATTCAGCGCATGCAGTTGGGCTTTGGCAGCGCGCTGGCCATTATTTTGTTTTTGATGACCTTGATTTTTTCCATTGGCTACCAGCGAACCGTTTTGCGGCAAACCCTGGAAGCGTAAGGAGTAATTATGGCCCTGGCCCCCCCACGTTCATTGCGCAGAGTTTTGATGTATTTGTTTGTCATCGTCATGGCTGTTTTGATGATGGCCCCTGTTGTCACCGTTATTTTGGGCAGCATTCGCACGACGGGACAATTCTTGTCTAATCCGATTGGTTTGCCTCAAACTGGTATTCAGTGGGAGAATTACACGAGCATCTTAACCAATGAAGATTTCTGGCGGTCGCTGCGAAATAGTCTCATTATTACTATCACCACCACCGTGTTGGTTGTGTTGATTGCCAGTCCGTTGGCCTTCATTTTCTCAAGAGTTAAGTTCCGAGGAAGAAATATTTTCTTTAATATTCTTTCGATTGGGCTGCTTTTTCCGCTTGTTGTAGCCATCTTGCCCGTTTTTTTGCAGGTGCGTAACCTGGAGCTGATTAACAGTTTCTGGGGTGTGATTCTCCCCTTAACCACGTTTACCATTCCGGGCAGTACGGTTATCCTGATTGGCTTTTTCCGGGCAATCCCTACTGAATTGGAGGATGCCTCCTACATTGATGGCTGCACGACATTTGGCTTTTTCCGCTACATTTTGTTTCCGCTGGCACGGCCGTCTGTGGCGGCCATTGCGACATTGGCGATTGTGGCTGCCTGGAACGAATACTTTTTGTCGTTGGTGGTGCTGGGGGATGCCAGCAAATGGCCACTCACGTTGGGCATTATGCAGTTTCAAGGCCAGTTTGGTACGGATTGGGCCAGGGTGATGGCGTACGTAACGCTGTTGATTATTCCCGCCATCCTTTTTTACCTGGTGGCGGAAAAATATATTGTGACCGGTTTAACCGGCGGTGAATTAAAAGGTTAAACAACCTCAAGTAGGCAAGTAGGATAGACGAAAATTATGCAAAAAATATCTCAAAACAGCACGGCTATTTACCGTGATCCGGCTCAGCCAATAGACGGCCGTATTGCTGATCTCCTCAATCGCATGACGCTGGAAGAAAAGGCGGCCCAGTTGGGCAGCGTGTGGGTGTACCAACTGTTGACCAACATGCAGTTTGATCTGGCTAAAGCAGCGAAATATTTGCAGTTGGGGCTGGGGCAAATTACGCGCGTGGGCGGGGCCAGCAGTTTGGCACCCGCTGAAGCAGCGAGTGTGGCCAACAGCATTCAGCGGTACTTGATCGAAGAAACGCGGCTGGGCATTCCGGCGATGATGCATGAAGAGTGTTGCAGCGGGTTTATGACGCGCAATGCCACTTGCTTTCCCCAAATTATTGGGGTGGCCAGCACCTGGGAGCCGGAACTGGTGGAGGCAATGGCCGACGTGGTGCGCACGCAGATGCGCGCGGTGGGGGCGCATCAAGGGCTTTCGCCGGTGCTGGACGTGACGCGCGATCCGCGCTGGGGGCGGGTGGAAGAAACGTTTGGCGAGGACCCGTATTTGGTGTCGCAAATGGGCGTGCATTTTGTGCGTGGCCTGCAAGGGAAAAATTGGCAGGAAGGCATCGTGTCTACCGCCAAACATTTTGTGGGCTACGGCTTGTCCGAGGGCGGCATGAACTGGGCTCCGGCGCACATTCCGCCGCGCGAGCTGCGTGAGGTCTTTTTGCTGCCGTTTGAAACGGCCGTAAAAGAAGCCAACCTCCAATCGGTGATGAACGCCTACCACGAGCTGGATGGGGTGCCCTGCGCCGCGTCTAAAGAGCTACTTACCGACAT
Source organism: Ardenticatenaceae bacterium (assembly GCA_020634565.1). Classification (GTDB taxonomy): domain Bacteria; phylum Chloroflexota; class Anaerolineae; order Promineifilales; family Promineifilaceae; genus Leptofilum. The sequence goes on along the minus strand of JACKBN010000001.1, from coordinate 307,656 downwards.
TTTGCGGGACGAGTGGGGCTTTGACGGCATTGTGGTTTCTGATTATTTTGCCGTGCAAGAAATTGAGCGGGCTCATCATCTGAGCAGCGGCAAGGCGGAATCAGCCCATCTGGCGCTGACGGCGGGCATCGACATTGAGCTGCCGCACACCGATTGTTATGGCGATCCGCTGGTAACAGCCGTTCGCCAGGGCCGGATCGATGAAGCGTTGGTAGACCTCAGCGTGACGCGCGCGCTGCGCACCAAATTTATGCTGGGGCTGTTTGAGAATCCGTACGCGCCAGAAAGCAGCGCCATCACCGTGTTTGACACGCCAGAACAGCGCCAACTGGCGCGCACCATTGCCCAAAAATCGTTGGTGCTGCTCAAAAATGAAGGCGATTTGCTGCCGATAGACAAAAACATTGGCTCCATCGCTGTCATTGGGCCACAGGCCAACACGGTGCGGCATCTGCTGGGCGATTATGCGTACCCCTGCCACATCGAGTCGCTGCATGAGATGAGCCAATCGACCCACAATGTTTTTGGCATTCCTATCCCCGGCAGCGTGGAGTTGGTTGATAATTTTGTGCCGATTCGGCCGATTTTGGCGGCGATTGAGGAGAAGGTTGCGGCGGGAACGGCCGTTACCTATGCCAAAGGATGTGACGTGACCGGCGACGACCGGTCTGGCTTTGCCGAGGCGGTGGCTGCGGCCGAAAAATCGGAGGTCACGCTGGTGTTTGTGGGTGGCAAATCTGGCCTGACAAACGACTGCACCTGTGGCGAAGCGCGCGATCGGGCCGAGATTAATTTGACTGGCGTGCAGGAAGAATTGGTGCAGGCGATTGCAGCTACCGGCAAGCCCGTGGTGGTGGTGTTGGTAAACGGCCGTCCGCTCAGCATCAACTGGATTGCCGAAAATGTTCCGGCCGTTTTGGAAGCGTGGTTACCCGGTGAAGAAGGGGCCGAAGCGGTGGCCGACGTGCTGTTTGGCGACGTGAATCCCGGCGGCAAGCTGCCCATCACCTTCCCGCGTGATGTGGGGCAAATTCCCATTTATTACAATCACAAAGTGTCGGGCGGACGCTCGCACTGGAAAGATAGTTATGTTAACTTGAGCAATAAACCTTTGTGGCCGTTTGGTTTTGGCTTGAGCTATACTACTTTCACAATTAACAATTTGCAGCAAAACAAAACCCAGGTAGCGGCTGGTGAGACGATTCAGATTAGCTGCACTCTGACAAACAGCGGTTCACGAGACGGGGAAGAGGTCGTTCAGCTTTACATAAACGATCCGGTGGCTTCCGTCACCCGGCGGGTTAAAGAGCTGAAAGGGTTTAAGCGCGTGGCGCTGGCTGCGGGCGAAAGCCGACAGATTACATTTTCCCTGCCGGTGAGCGCGTTAGGCTTTTACAATCGTGACCTGCGCAAGGTGGTGGAGCCAGGTGAAATCCAGTTTATGATTGGACCCTCTTCCGAGGAGATTTGCGTAAACGGCCGTTTCCAAATCACCGGCGAAGTTACCGACGTGAGCCAAAATTGCGACTTCTTTAGCACGGCCACAATCACTGAGCCAGCCTGATAGGGAAATCAAACGGAGATTGGACCATTTTCTTTGCTGAACTAGCTTTCATGATGAGCAAAAATGGTCCAATCTTGAACTGACTTCTCAATAAGTTACCTGACCTAAACATTCCATGCAGGAGAAAATCCATGTACGAACCAAAACCTGAAAACAAATTTACCTTTGGCCTGTGGACCGTAGGCAATGTGGGCCGCGATCCGTTTGGCGAGCCGGTGCGCCCAACCAAAACACCCGTCGAGCTAGTGCACCTGCTGGCAGAAGTGGGTGCCTGGGGCGTGAACTTCCACGACAACGATCTGGTACCGATCGACGCCACCCCCGCCGAGCGTGACCAAATCGTGGCCGACTTTAAGCAGGCATTGTCTGATACCGGCCTTGTGGTGCCGATGGCCACCACCAACCTGTTTACTGATCCCGCTTTCCGCGACGGCGCATTTACCAGCAACGACCGCAACGTGCGCGCCTACGCGCTGCAAAAGACGATGAACGCTATCGATCTGGGCGTGGAATTGGGTGCCAAAATTTACGTCTTCTGGGGCGGGCGCGAAGGGACAGAAACAGATGCGGGGAAAGACCCGATTACGGCCGTAAAACGCAGCCGTGAAGCGATGAATTACCTGTGCGAGTACGTGCTGGATCAAGGGTATGACCTCAAATTTGCCCTGGAAGCCAAGCCCAACGAACCACGCGGCGACATTTACAACGCCACCACCGGCAACATGCTGGCCTTCATCGCAACGCTGGATCATCCCGAAATGGTAGGTGTGAATCCCGAAGTCGCTCACGAGCATATGGCCGGGCTGAACTTCACCCACCACGTGGCCCAGGCGATGGAAGCGGGCAAACTGTTCCACATCGATCTGAACGACCAGGCCTTTGGCCGTTACGATCAGGATTTTCGCTTTGGCTCAGTCAACCTGAAATCCGCCTTCTTCCTGGTGAAGCTGTTGGAAGACAATGGCTACGATGGCAGCCGTCACTTCGATGCCCACGCCTACCGCACCAGCGATTTTGAGGACGTGAAAGCATTTGCGCGTGGCTGCATGCGTACCTATCTCATCCTCAAAGAGAAGGTGGCCAAATTTAATGCCGATGCCGAAATTCAAGCGCTGTTGGCCGAAATCAATGCGGACAGCGGCGAGATGTCGCCGTTTATGGGGCAGTACAGTGCCGAAAAAGCGGCCCAACTGCGTTCCCAGCAGTTTGACCGCACCGCTTTGGGCCAGCGCGGCCAGCCATACGAACGGTTGGATCAGCTTGTTGTGGATCTGCTTTTGGGCGCACGTTAGCCTTTTCAAACCTGACAGGTTTACGACGAAATTTCGCTAGGGAAATGTTTTGCTGCACAATCGAACTTCGTTATCTAGCTATCTTGAAAACCTGTCAGGTTTGTTCCCATTCCGCGCTAAAGAGGAACAGACATGAACTATTTCATCGGCATAGACAGTTCAACAACAGCCACCAAAGCGCTGCTGTTGGCCGAAAGTGGCGAGGTAGTTGGCGTTGCCTCGTCTACTTACGATTACGAAACGCCGAAACCCCTGTGGAGTGAGCAGCGGCCAGAGTTGTGGTGGACCGCCACGGTAGACAGTATCCAGCAGCTTTTGGCGGAAACGGCCGTTTCTCCCCAAGCAATCAAGGGCATCGGCCTGACCGGGCAAATGCACGGGCTGGTGCTGCTGGACAAAGACGGCGAGGTGCTGCGCCCAGCGCTGCTGTGGAACGATCAGCGCACCGGTGCGGAATGCGACGAGATGCGCGCCGTCATTGGCAAAGCGAAACTAATTGACATAACGGGTAACGATGCGCTGACCGGTTTTACCGCTCCCAAAATTTTGTGGGTAAAAAACAACGAGCCGGAGATTTACGGCCGTATCGCCCACATCCTGCTGCCCAAAGATTACGTGCGCTACAAGCTCACCGGCGAAATGGCGATGGACAAAGCGGGTGGGGCGGGTACTCAATTGTTTGACGTGCGCCAGCGGGATTGGTCCCAAGAGCTGGTGACAAAGCTAGGCATCGATCCCGCCTGGTTGCCAAAGACATTTGAGGGAACGGCCGTAACTGGCCAACTCACCCAGGCTGCGGCGGAAGTCACGGGCTTGCCTGTTGGCATCCCCGTCGTGGGTGGTGGCGGCGATCAGGCGGCCAATGCGGTAGGCACCGGCGCGGTAGTTGATGGCGTGGTGGCGCTGAGTTTGGGCACGTCCGGCGTGGTTTTTGCCAGCAGCGATGTGCCGATTGTGGAACCAGACGGCCGTTTGCACGCGTTTTGCCATGCCGCACCGGGCAAATGGCACCTCATGGGCGTCATGCTCTCCGCCGCGGGCAGCTTGCGTTGGTACCGGGATGCGTTGGCTCCGGGCGTGGACTTTGGCGACTTGCTGATTCCCGCCGCCGATGTACCCGCAGGCAGCGAGGGACTGCTCTTTTTGCCCTACCTCACCGGCGAGCGTACCCCACATCCCGATCCGCTGGCGCGCGGTGGCTTTATCGGCCTGACGGTGCGGCACAGCCAGGCCCACCTGACACGCGCCGTGCTGGAAGGTGTCGCCTTTGGCCTGCGCGACAGCTTGGAATTGATGCGCGGCGCTGGCTTGGCGGACATCACCCAGATTCGGGCGTCTGGCGGCGGGCTGCGCAGCCTGCTCTGGCGGCAAATCCTGGCGGATGTGCTGCAAGCGGAAATTGTGACGGTGAACACGACTGAAGGAGCGGCTTATGGAGCGGCCGTTTTGGCGCTGGTGGGGGCAGGTGGGTTCGATTCGGTTGAATCGGCCTGTGCTTCGTTGGTGAAAGTAACTGGTAGAACGGAGCCGGGGATGGATACGGCCGTTTACAACCAACTCTATCCCATTTACCAACAGCTTTATCCAGCCCTCAAATCTTCCTTCGCGGCCCTGGCCCAATAAATCTCAGCTTTTTAAAAGTGTCTGGCACAATTTTGCTTGATTGTGCCGGGCACTTTTTTCGTTTTTTCCCTTAAATCACCCCAAAAATAGCGCAAATGAGGGCAGCTAAAACTGCCAATTTGGACTTTGTGCACAAGTTGAACAAGAAATCGGGCAGATTTCTGTTGACTTTGCCCAAAACCTGTTGTATGCTTTCGCTAATGTTACCGGTAACATTACCGGTAACAGTTTCAAAGTAGGTTTTGGGCCAAATTTTTGCGCTCACCGGTATGCTTGGTAGCCGTATCAAGTGTGGAGGTGCTTATTGATCCAGAAGAAAGAAACAATCCCCTTTTTGTAAAAAATTTAAGTGAGGGTAACGCAATAGGCTGTGCGCCGCTCCATATTTTGCTCCCGATCATTGTCGAATCGGAGCCAAAGCAGACGCTCACCTTGTTGCCCATTACCTGACCCACCCTTCCCAACTGGAGGAAAGAGAATGAAAAAATTTGTTTACCCCTTCTTTTTGTTTTTTATGGTGCTCTTGTTCGTTGTTGGCTGTTCTTCTGCCGAAGAAGAAGCTGTTGAAGAAGATGCCCCCGCCGCTGATACTGCTGCTGATGAAACGGCAGATGAAGTCGCCGAACCGGCACAGGAAAGCGTTACGCTTACCTATATGGCCAGCCAGGACTGGGTGAAAGAAGCGGAAATGGAATTGGCCGTAAAATTTGAGGAAGAAACAGGCATTCACATCGATTTCCAGATTGTGCCCGCCGATCAATATTTCAACTTGCTGACCACCAAACTGAATTCTGGTGAAGCCACCGACATTTTTGGTGGCCAAAGCGGCAAGACCGACTTGCAGGTTCTCTACAATGTTGAGGAAAATGCAGTTGATTTGACGGATGAAGAGTGGGTTTCCCGTATGGACCCGCTGGCGTTGGAAATGGTTAGCTTAAACGGCCGTGTTTACGGCGCAGAAATTTGGGACATCGTTGCGTCTAACTATTTCGTCATGGTTTACAACAAACAAATCTTCACCGATTTGGGCATCAGCGTTCCCGAATCCTACGCCGATTTCAAAGCAGCTTGCCAGACAATTATGGACTCCGACACCGGCATCATCCCCGTTTACCAACCTGTGTCCGATGGCTGGCACCACGTCCTTTGGTTCCCCATGATTGGCCCACGTTTTGAACAGGTCAATCCCGGCTTGGCTGATCAGCTGAATGCCAACGAAACAACCTTTACCGAAGTTCCCATTATGGCTGAGGCTTTGACGCAGCTGCAAGAGCTATATGACATGGGCTGCTTTGGCGACAACGCCTTGTCTGATGCGTTTGCCGATGCCAACAGCAAGCTGTCCAATAACGAATATGCGATGGCCCTGACCACCCTCACCGCACCTGTTTCCATCGAATCTGAATACGGCATTGCGGCTGATACCTTTGGCTTTTTCCCGATTCCGCTGGTTGATAATCAGTTGGCCCCGGCGCATCCTGCTGGCCCCAGCAAGTTTATCTACTCTGGCTCTGAGCATATCGAAGAAGCCAAACAGTACCTGGCTTTCCTGATGGAGCCGGAAAACCTGCAATATCTGTTGGATAATACCGATGCTTTCGCCGACCTCAACTTCTCCGGCGTTACGCCAAAATGGACGCCTGAACAGCAAGAGTTCCTGGATACGTATCCGGCAGAATCCATTGTTTATCAAGACGTTGTAAACTATGTGAATCCGCAATGGATGGACATGGGTCGGGATTTGGAATCGATGTTCATCGGCGTTATGACGGTTGACGAAGTGTTGCAGAGCATTGACCAACGTCGTATGGAAATGGCGACCACAGCTTCTGATCCGGCTTGGTCAGAGTAAGAAAAAATCTCCTCTTTTTTGTGTAATGGCAAAAGCACAAAGTTCTTGGCTTCCTCCTAGCGTTTTTGCCAACTGATGACTTTGAAGTAGGGGCGGACACAGATTCGCCCTTACTTCAAAGGTTCGTATGAGACTGTGAATCTAGCGGTTCCCAGTCGAGGCTGTTAGTCACCCATGAAAGATAGAACATATCCTTTCTATTTTGTCATTGTTGCGTTGCTTTTGTATGGGGTTTTCTTTGTGTTGCCCAGCATCATGGGCTTCTATTACGCCTTTACAGATTGGAACAGCTATACGACCGAAATCAATTGGGTCGGCTTTGACAATTTCACAACTATCTTTACATCAACAAAAAGCTACGTTAGCTACATTCGGAACACGGTGGTCTTCACGGTGTCTACCATTTTTTTGAAAACCGTGCTGGCCCTGGGGATGGCTATTCTGTTAACGGATGGGGTGCGCCGTTTCCGGAATTTTTATCGGGCAATTATGTATTTGCCTGCCGTGCTGCCGGTTTTGGTTATCAGTTTGATTTTTAAGTCGATACTAAACCCAGCCACGGGTCTTTTGAACACAGCTTTGCGCGGCGTTGGGCTGGATTTTTTGGCGCAAAAGTGGCTAGTGGATTTGAACTGGGCGTTGCCTTCCGTGATTGGTGTGGATACCTGGCGTGGGGTGGGCTACATCATGGTGATTCTGATCGCGGGTTTGCAGGCGATTCCGCGCGAATATTATGAGGCAGCAGCGATCGACGGGGCGAACAAGTGGCAAACATTCGTGCGCATCACTCTGCCGCTGTTGATGCCGGTGTTGACCGTGACCACGGTGTTGAACCTGTTGTATGGCTTGAAGGTGTTTGACATTGTGTATGTATTGACGAATGGTGGTCCAGGACGCGCAACAGAAACGGTGTATACGGCCGTTTTCCAAGATTTCTCCAAAGGACGGGACGGTATCGCCACAGCGCTGTCAACCGTGCTGTTCCTCGTCATGATTGTGCTTGGGTATCTGGTGATCCGCCTGATGCACCGGGAAGAGGTAGAGTAGCGCCATGAAAACGATTCGAGGCTCATTTAATCATATCCTGGTCATCATCGCGGGGATCATCACCTTTACCCCGATTTACCTGGTTTTTGTCAATTCCGTGAAAACCAAGACCGAAGCCAGCTCCATGGGCGTGGCCTTTCCGGAGCAGTTCCAGTGGAGCAATTTTGTGACGGTCATTGAAAAGGGGAAGCTGATTGGCGCATTTGGCAACAGCGTGCTGTACGCTTTCGCTTCCACGTTTTTGGGGGTGACGGTGGCAGCGCTGGCTGCGTATGTGCTTTCACGTAATCGTACGCGCTTTAATCGTGCCATCTATTTTTTCTTGATCATGGGCATCGCCATGCCCACCAACTTTGTCACCTTGACCAAGGTGATGCAGGTCACCCATCTGATCAACACCCAGTTTGGCATCATTTTGCTGTATGCGGCCACGCAAATTCCTTTTACGGTTTTTCTGATTTACGCATTTGTGGAATCTTTGCCGCGCGAATTGGATGAGGCGGCCATCATTGACGGCTGTAGTCCGCTGCGTCTCTTTTTCTCAGTCATTTACCCGCTGTTGACGCCAGTGCTGGTGACATCGGCCGTGCTGAACTTTTTGGGCATCTGGAATGAGTTTCTCATCCCCTTGTATTACCTGAACAGCAGCACAAAATGGCCCATGACGCTGGCGGTTTACAATTTCTTCGGCCAATTCCAGTCAGATTGGAGCCTGGTTTCGGCGGATGTGGTGCTAACCATTTTGCCGGTCATCATTGTTTATTTGCTGGCGCAGCGTTTCATTCTTTCAGGCATGGTTGCTGGCGCGGTGAAAAGCTAATTTCTTCATAAAGAAGGTTTGACGACGATGAATAAATTTTGGAAAGAAAATTGGGAGGAGTCTCGCCAACATTACCTGGATTGGTGGGATCATAAAGGATTGGTCATTTCGATGTGGGAGCATATCGAAAAAGATGGCCCGCCCCATGCCCCGGTGGCCGAAGTTCCGCCGGCCAAAGATTTAGAGCAGTTTTGGTTCGATGCGGAGTGGCGTTCTGCTTATTTGCATTACATGGTTTCGCGCAGTTCCTTTAAGGCCGATATGCTGCCTGTGGCCAACACGCACCTGGGACCAGGCTCGTTAGCCGCTATTTTGGGCGCGGAAATGGACGGCCGTGAGGACACCATCTGGTACCGGCACCTGGCAGAAGACAGTGATGACATTGTGCTAGACGAGAATAATCGTTGGTGGCAGCTGCACCTCGATCTGGTGCGGATGTGCAAAGAACATGCGCAGGGCCATTATTTTGTGGGCTGCCCCGATTTAATTGAAGGGATGGATACGCTGGCCTCGCTGCGCGGCACGCAGCCGGTGCTGTTGGATACGCTGGATCGTCCTGAAGAATTAGAGCGCCAAATACAGGCTGTCAATGATGTCTGGTTTGAAGTGTTTGACCGAATTTATGACATCATCAACATTGATGGGGAGATGGCTTTTTGCTACTTCTCCATTTGGGGGCCGGGCAAGGTAGCCAAACTCCAGAGCGATATTTCCATCATGATCTCGCCCAAAGATTTTCGGCGTTTTGTGGCCCCATACATTCGCCAGCAGTGCCAATTTTTGGATTACTCCATGTACCATTTGGATGGCGTGGGGGCAATGCGCCATGTGGATGCGCTGCTGGAGATTGAAGAACTGGATGCCATCCAGTGGACGCCGGGTGTGGACCAGGTGCAGGGTGGCGATCCCAAATGGTATGACCTGTACAAACGTATTTTGGCTGGTGGCAAATCTGTGATGCCCTCGTTGGTGGAAGTGGATGAGCTAGAGCCTTTGTTGGATGCAATTGGCCCGGCTGGCGTCAATGTTCTGGTGAATTTTAAAACGGAACAGGATGTGGAAACGGCCGTACAAATCGCCTCAAAATTCCGGTAAATCATGCCTATCTTGCACTATTCCCTGCAACCAGACGGGTTGCTTGTTCAGAGTGAGCGCGGCTGGCTGGCGCTTACCCCTTATTCCAGCCGCGTCATTCGCACACGCTACAACCTGGAGCCAACCTTTAGCACCACGCCCAGCCTGGTGGTGCAGGCCCAGCCGCAGCCTGAGGTGTCGTTCAACGTGCGCGAAACGCCGGACGAGCTGCTATTTTCCACGGCTCACACCATTATTGCGATTAACAAGGAAACGGCCGCATTTACCTACCAGGATAGCGCGGGTTGCCTGCTCACCAAAGAGCCGGATCGCGGCGGCAAAAGCCTGGAACCGATTGACGTGCTGGTTTCCGTTTTTGATGAAAACACCACGTTAGAAAGTCGGCAAAACGCCGATGGCGTGCGGGTCGATGCTCATAATGTGCAGCAGCGCGTTGACCGCCAAGCCTACCACACCAAGCTCGAATTTGAATGGGCCGACGATGAAGCGCTTTACGGGCTTGGTTCGCACGAAGAAGGAATGTTTAACCTGCGCGGGCAGCACCAATATTTGTACCAGCAAAACATGAAGGCCGTGGTGCCCGTGTTTGTGTCTACGCGCGGCTACGGCATCTATGTAGACAGCGTTTCGCTGATGACCTTCCATGATGACGAGACGGGTTCGTACATTTGGAGCGATGTAGACGACGAACTGGATTACTACTTCATCTACGGGCCAGAATTTGACCAGATTGTGCAGGAACTGCGCTTCCTGAGCGGCCCAGCCACGCTGCTACCAAAATGGGCCTTTGGCTACGTGCAATCCAAGGAGCGGTACGTGAGCCAGGAAGAACTAGTGGACATCGTAACAGAGTACCGCAAGCGGCAGTTGCCGTTGGATTGCATCGTGTTAGATTGGCAATCGTGGCCTAACGACCTCTGGGGGCAAAAGACGCTTGATCCAGTACGATTCCCCGACCCGTGCCAGATGATGACCGATATTCACGGGCTGAACGCGCGCTTGATGGTTTCCATTTGGCCCATCATGCGCGCGGGTGGGGACAACTGGCGCGAGTTGAAAGAGCAGGGATTTTTGCTGGGCAACCAGGCAACCTACGATGCGTTTAATCCCGAAGCCCGTGCCTGTTACTGGCGGCAGTCCAACGATGGTTTGTTTGCGCACGGTATTGATGCCTGGTGGACAGATTGCACCGAGCCGTTTGAGGCGGATTGGAAAGGGGCGGTCAAGCCAGAGCCAGAGGAGCGGATGCGCATCAATGCCGGGGAAGCCAAGCGGTACCTCGATCCGGAACTGATTAACGCGTACTCACTGCTGCATTCGCAGGGCATTTATGATGGACAACGGCAGGTAACCACAGACAAAAGGGTAGTCAACCTGACGCGCTCAGCCAGTTTGGGCCAGCAGCGGTACGGCACCATCACCTGGTCTGGCGACGTGGCTGCCAATTGGGAAACCTTGCGCCGCCAGGTGGCCGAGGGGTTGAGCTTTTGTGCCACGGGCATGCCGTACTGGACCACCGACATCGGTGCCTTTTTTGTGGCGCGTAAGCCGGACCTGTGGTTTTGGGACGGTGATTACGATGCTGGCGTGGATGATTTGGGTTACCGTGAGCTGTACGTGCGCTGGTTCCAGTACGGGGCCTTTTTGCCGATGTTCCGTTCGCACGGCACCGATACGCCGCGTGAGATTTGGCGCTTTGGCGAGCCGGGTGACCTGATGTACGACACGCTGCGGAAGTTCCTGGAACTGCGCTACCGTCTGCTGCCCTACATTTATTCGCTGGCGGGCTGGACGACGCATGACGCTTACACAATGCTGCGCGCGCTGCCGTTTGATTTCCGGCAAGATCCGCAGACCTACGATTGTGGCGATGAATTTATGTTTGGCCCGGCGTTTTTGGTGAGCCCGGTGACGACGCCGATGTATTACGGCGTGAATTCAGAGCCGCTGGCGGGTGTGGCGCGGACGCGCACTGTTTATTTGCCAGCGGGAACAGGTTGGTACGATTTCTGGACGGATGTGTATTTTGCTGGTGGGCAAACGGTTGTGGCGCAGGCGACGTTGGACACGATGCCTTTGTTTGTGCGGGCGGGGGCCATTGTGCCGCTGGGGCCAACGCGCCAACATGTGGACGACCTGCCAGATGCGCCTGTGGACTTGCATGTGTATGTGGGTGAAGACGGCCGTTTCCAGCTTTACGAAGATGAAGGGGATACCTATAATTACGAATCAGGTTCTTTTTCCACCATTCTGATCAATTGGGATAACAACGCCAGACGATTAACGCTTGGCGAGCGCCAGGGAAGCTACCCCGGCATGCTCCGCCAGCGGGAGTTCCACGTTGTATTGCATGAACATGACTCAGCGGAAAAAGAAACCCGACAAACGCGTAAACAACCAATCATCTATGACGGAAATCGGGTTGAGGTGGCTTTTGCCTAAATGAAGCAAGGTGTTTGCTTCATTTTGGTCATTTGCTTGAAGGCCCAGCGTCTGAGCAAAAAAGGAATTATTCGTGGGCAGGCGATCGCAAAAGAAGAAAAAGACAATCGTGGACATTGCCGAGGCTAGCGGCGTTTCGGTGAGCACCGTGTCACGCATCATCAACAATAAACCTGATGTGGCGGAGGAAACGCGCCAGCGGGTGCTACAGCTCATGGAAGAGCAGGGCTTTACGCCCCAAATCACCTGGCAACAGCTGCGTTCTGGCAAAAGTCCTTTTATTGCCCTGAACTTCCCGCAAGATTTTAACCCGCCGTCGCACGGCATTATTACGGCCGCTGCGCTAGGTGTGGAAGATGCTGATTATTCCCTGAATTTGATTGCCAAATCGTTGAATGACAATGATTTGCTCTCTGTTTTTCGCAGTGGGCAGTCTGACGGCATGATTTTGATGGAGATTTTGCTGCATGACCCACGGGTTGAGCTGCTGCGAGAACAGGACTTTCCCTTTGTCATGATTGGGCGCTGTGCCAATAACAGTGGTCTGAGTTATGTGGATATTGACATCGAGAAAGGCGTGGATGACGCGTTTCAACATTTGATTGATCTGGGGCATCGCCAAATTGGGTTTGTGACGATGCTGCAAAAACTGGAAGAGAAGCAGTACGGCTTCACCACCTGGGCGGTGAACGGGTACAAAAATGTGTGCCAAAAACATGGCATAGCGGTTCATTGGCGGGAGATTGATGGGGACGAGGCGCACGCGAAAACGGCCGTTTCCGAGCTGCTAGACGAGACACCAGAAATCACAGCACTGGTCACGCCGCAGCAAAGTGGCGTGCCGGGCGTCTTGAAGGCCGTGCGCGAAAGAGGTCTGCGCGTGCCAGAGGACATCTCCATCATTGGCTTGCTGACCGATCCCATTGGCGAACTCCTGACGCCGCCGTTAACCACGATTGGTTTTCCTGCTTCAGAGCTGGGCATGGAGGCCGCCAGGATATTGATTGGCCATTTGGAAGGTGCCTTGACGGCACCACAGCAAATGCTTTTGCGGCCTGAATTTATTGTGCGGGGCAGCACCGGCCCTGCCCGAACCTGAGCCAGCGAATGCATTTTCCTGGTTGAAGGCAACGTGATGAACAAAGCGATGGACATTGAACGTTGGGGAATTTTTGAACTTGCCTTAACTGGCCCAGAGGTGGGAAATCCATTCCTGGATGTGACGTTGCAGGCTGAATTCCGGCAGGGGGAGCAGTCCTTTCAGGTAGATGGTTTTTATGACGGCAACGGCCGTTTCCTCATCCGCTTCATGCCCAATCAGGAAGGCAACTGGGAGTATGTCACCCGCAGTAACGTGGCTGAGCTAGACGGCCGTTCCGGCCAATTCACCTGTGTCGCTCCCTCTCCCGATAACCACGGCCCCGTGCAGGTACACAACACCTATCACTTTGCCTATGCCGATGGCACGCCTTACTTTCCCTTTGGCACCACCTGCTACGCCTGGACGCATCAGGGGCGCGAGTTGGAAGAACAAACGTTGGCCACGCTGGCCCAAACCAGCTTCAACAAGCTGCGCATGTGCGTTTTTCCCAAGGATTACGTTTACAATAAAAACGAGCCGGAGCATTATCCGTTTGTGCGCGACGCAGCGGGCACGCACGACTTCACGCAGTTTAATCCCGCCTTTTTTCATCATCTGGAACAGCGGTTGGCCGATTTGGCGCGCTTGGGCATCGAGGCGGATCTCATTTTGTTCCACCCGTACGACCGCTGGGGCTACGCCACGATGACGCCAGAGGAAGATTTTCGTTACTTGCGCTACGTCATTGCTCGTCTGGCGGCCTTTCGGCACGTTTGGTGGTCCCTGGCCAACGAGTACGATTTTCTGCTGGATGACAAGCCGATGGCGTTGTGGGACCAGTTTTTCCAGCTGGTACAAGAGGCGGACCCATACGGCCGTTTGCGCTCGATTCATAACGGCCGTATTTGGTACGACCACCATAAACCGTGGGTCACCCACGTTTGCGTGCAATCATCGGCCGTGAAAAAAGCGACGGAATGGCGCGACACCTACCAGAAACCAATCATCAACGACGAACTGGAATATGAAGGCAACAACCCGGTAGGCACCTGGGGCTGCATCAGCGCCCACGAGGAAGTGCATCGCTTCTGGACAATGGTCACGCGCGGCTGCTATGCGGGCCACGGCGAAACCTACGTCCATCCAGAAGATATTTTGTGGTGGTCCAAAGGGGGCGTGCTGCATGGCGAGAGCGAACCGCGCATCGCCTTCTTGCGTGGAATTCTGGAAGCGGCTCCGGGTGGCCTGGAACCCATGCGCCATCCCTCGTCAACCTCGTGGGATCGTATTTCTGGCAGCCAAAACGGAGCGTATCGCCTGTTTTATTTTGGCGAATACCAGCCAAGCGCTTGGGCGATGGGTTTGCCTGAAGACGTACCCTTTACCGTGGATCTGATTGATCCCTGGAACATGACCATAACCCGGCTGCCGCACACCTTTCATAATGCGGCGCAAATTGATTTGCCCGGAAAGCCCTATCTGGCGGTACGCATCCAATCGGCTGCCTGATTATTAACGAAATGATTGTTGCAACTGGCGTAAAGATTGGACCAATTTACTGGCATAGTTCGTGAACTGTTACCGACTGAAATTGGTCCAATCTGCAGAAGCCCTAAACAAAAAATCTAAATGATTGATGGAGATGAATGATGGATCACCTGGACGATATTTACGATGCGATAATTGACGGCGACAAAAATGGCACGGTTGAGAGCGTCAAAGCCGCTCTGGCGGATGGGCTTTCCCCGAAAGAAATCCTCAATGATGGCATGATTGCGGCCATGGATGAGGTAGGACGCCTGTTTGAAGAGACTGAAATCTTTGTGCCGGAAATGTTGGTAGCAGCGCGGGCCATGAAGGCGGGGTTGGAGTTGTTACGGCCGTATCTCGTCAAATCGGGCATCGAACCGGCGGGCAAAGTGGTGCTGGGCACCGTGCAGGGAGACATGCACGACATCGGCAAGAACCTGGTGGGCATGATGTTGGAAGGCGCAGGCTTTGAGATTGTGGATTTGGGCGTGGATGTGGCCCCCGAAAAGTTTATTGAAGCGCTGCAAGGCGAGGTAGACATTTTGGGCATGTCGGCGCTGCTCACAACGACGATGGTGAGCATGGAAAAAACGGTCAAGGCAATTGAAGCGGCCGGGCTGCGCCACAAGGCCAAAATCATGGTGGGTGGTGCGCCCGTTACCGAAGAATTTGCCAAGCACATCGGCGTCGATGGTTATGCTGGGGATGCCAGTCAGGCGGTGACGGTCGCTAAAGCTTTGTTGGCGTAAGCCAAAAATCTGAAACATACGCAGTCGCTGTGGCCGGCGTCTCGCCGTGCCACCTATCTGGCTCGGTCAGAAGACGGGCTACAGCGCAAATTGTGTAACTCCAAAAGATATAAAAGGCGGACATTGCCCCAAGCAGTGTCCGCCTTTTATGTTTTCCATTTGAATGGCGAAATTATCTCTCCAACGAGGCGAGCAGTTCGGCAATGGAGGCAATGATTTTGTCACTTTTGGGCAAAAACGAGACCGCTTCCCGGACGGAAAGCGTTTCCTGGGCAAACATCTGGTCAGCCAGCTCTGTGCCGTGTTGACGGATGGCGGCAATGGCCAGTGGCCCGGCCTCGGGGTCGTCAATTAAATCACCCACCAGGCTGTCTACGGTGAGAAACGGCCGTTTCCCACCCGCGGCCTCATACGCATACTGCCAACGGTGCTTGCCCGCTTTCACCTGCACCGTTTCCGTTTGCCCCGGCAGCACGATTTCGGCCGTGCTATTGGGCGGCACTTCTACCTCAACCGTAATTTGCCCCGTCTCGATTTTCCATGAGCAAGATGCCAGGCCATACGGCGTTTGATGGCGTGTAGATGCTTGCGTCAGTCCACCGCCGGGCTGCGGCTGCATGGTCAGGTGGCGATAGCCGGGTGCCGCCGGAGCCAGGCCGCCAATGGTGCGGTGCATCCAATCGGCCACGGCCCCGAGCGCGTAATGGTTGAAGGAGGTCATCTTGCCTGGATTTACCGAGCCATCCGGCAGCAGACTATCCCAACGTTCCCAGATGGTAGTGGCGCCCATTGTGACCGGGTACAGCCAGGAGGGGCATTCCCGCGTAAGCAGCAGCCGGTAAGCCACATCGACCAAGCCCACCGAGCACAGCGCATCACAAATGAGCGGCGTGCCCACAAAGCCGGTGCTGATGCGGTATCCATTGGCCCGCACCACGGAGGCCAGACGCTGCCCTGCTTGCTGGCGCTGGGTTGCGTCGGGCAGCAGCGCAAATTGCAGTGCCAGGGCGTAAGCGGTAGCCGAATCGCTGAGCAGCCAGCCTGCGGGCGTGACGTATTGTTGGTTAAACGCGGCGCGTACCGTCTGGGCCAGGTCAAGATAGTGCGCCTGCACGTCTGTTTTGCCCAGAATGCCCGCCGTCTGGCCCAACAGTTCTGCTGAGCGGGCCAGGTAGGCGGTGGCGATGATGAAGCTGGGCGTGCGGGCCGCGCCGGGGCTTTCGGGTGGGGCGGTCGGGTCCAGCCAGTCGCCAAATTGGAAGCCTGTGTCCCAGAGATGATCCGCGCCAGCGGCTGTGGCGACGACGTCTACCCAACTGCGCATACTCTCGAACTGGTCTGCCAAAAGTTGGCGGTCGCCATACCGTTGGTAGAGAACCCAGGGCACAAAAACGGCCGCATCGCCCCAAGCGGCGGTGGGTGGCGGCGTGCCGGGCAAAATGTTGGGCACCACAAAGGGCACGATGCCGCCCGTTTTGCCTTGCTCCGCAGCCAGATCGCCCAGCCAGGAGGTGAGAAATCCGGCCACATCGTAGAGGAAGGCAGCGGTGGGCGTGAAGACCTGAATGTCGCCGGTCCAGCCCATGCGCTCATCCCGCTGCGGGCAGTCGGTGGGCACATCGAGGAAGTTGCCGCGCATGCTCCAGACGGTGTTTTCATGGAGCCGGTTCAGCAGTGGATCTGAGCATTCAAACCAGCCGGTGCGCTCCAAATCTGTGTGGCAAACGATGGCCTGTATTGCCTCTGGCGTTAATTCGCCGGGCCAGCCGGTCACTTCGGCATAGCGGAAGCCGTGGAAGGTGAAGCGAGGCTCCCAGGTTTCGCGGCCCGCGCCTTTGAGGATGTAGGTGTTGGTGGCCAGGGCGGTGCGCAACGGCCGTACGCACAGTTCGCCATCTTCCAGCACTTCGGCGTGGCGCAGGGTGATGGTGGTGCCCGCAGACCCCTGCACGGTGAGGCGCAGCCAGCCCACCAGATTTTGGCCAAAATCCACAATCGTTTTGCCCGAGGGCGACTGCGTGATGGCAACCGGCGGCACGATTTGTGTGCGACGCACGGGCGGGCCTTGGGGGGCGATGAGGGTGGCCAAATCCCACGCTACCGTTTGCACATCTTGCCAATGGCTGTCGTTGAAAACGGCCGTTGACCAACCCATCTGTTCTTGGCGGGCGTCGTAGGTTTCGCCGTCGTAAATGTCGCTGCTCACAATTGGCCCTGCGGCGGTGCGCCAGCTTTCATCGGAGAGAATGCGGGTGACGGTGCCGTCTGCATGGGTGACTTCTAGCTGGGCCAGCAGCGCCAGCCGATCGCCGTAAATGTGCCGCCGACCACCGCCAAAGCCAAAACGGCCGTGGAACCAGCCATCTCCAAGCATGGCACCGACTACATTTTCGCCCTCTTGCAACAGCGTCGTCACGTCAAACGTTTGGTAGCGCAGGCGGTTGGGGTAATCGGTCCAGCCAGGCGCGAGCAGATGGTCGCCGACGCGCTGGCCGTTGATTTCTGCTTCGTACACGCCGAGGGCGGTGATGTAGAGGCGGGCTTGGTGGATGGGGGCGGTGAGGGTAAACGGCCGTCGCAGCAGTGGAGTTGGTGCGGCGGTGGGGTTTACTTCTCCGGCGGGCGTGATGAACTGGGCTTGCCAATCGGTTGGGACTAGCAGTCCAACTTCAACCGGGGTAAGGGCACTCCAGTCGCAACAGTTGCCCGCTGCATCCCAAGCGCGCACGCGCAGTTGCCGCTGCTCACGTGAGGTCAGCGGGGCAAAGGGCCAAGTTACCAACACAGATTCATCGGATTCCACGCGACCGGTGCTGCTTAGGAAACGGCCGTCTGCCGCATACGCTTCAATTTCATAGGCTGCCTGGAGCCAGCCATCGACTTTTGTCTCTACTTGCCAGGAAAGGCGCGGCGTGCCGGTGCCAATGCCCAACGGTTCACGCAAATGTTCAAAACGGAGCCGGGTCACGGTGCCAACGGCCGTAGGGTTTTCAGGAGTGGTCATGGCTACTTTGTCATCTCCAGGCGCAGGACGGGGATTGCTTCCCAGTCCAGGTTATCGGGTAAGGTGATCAGGACGTCTTGTCCTTCTTTTTGCCAGGCGACAGGTTGGTTGCTGCCCAGCAAGGTTAACGCGCCTCCTGCCGCGATTGGCAGGTCGGGTAACTGGAGTGTACCCTGCGGTGGTTGCAGCAAAGTAATGTAGAGCGCATCCCCCTTGGCGGTGTAAGCCACTTTGGCACCGTCGGCTAAACTATCACCTGGGCGGGAAAACGGCCGTGTGCCATAAATCGCCTCCTCATTCACCGCCAGCCAGCGCCCGATGCCCTGCAGCGCCTCAACTTGGGGTGCGGGGATGCTGCCATCGGGTCGTGGTCCCACGTTAAGCAGCAAATTCCCGTTTTTGCTGACAATATCCACCAACATGCGGATCAGTTCCGGTGCGGTGAGATAATCCTCTGGCTGCTCAAACTTGTTGTAGGTAAATGAATTGCCGATGCCCCGCACCGATTCCCATTTAAACGGCGCTTGCGTCTCCAAATTACTGTATTCTACCGTCCGAAAATCGCAGTGGGGCACAACGGGCAGGGTAGTGCCGCCGCCATTCATTTGTTGGTCAATCAAATGTTCTAGGGCAGCCCTATTCTCTGGCTTAAGCAGATGGAGGGGCAGTTGGAACCAGCGATCGTTCACTACGCCGTCTGGGATTTGATTGTAAAAATAGGCAAAGAGCTTCGCCAAATCGCCGTGCGGCGGATAGGCAATGTCGCTCCACAACATATCTGGCTCATACCGATCGATCAGCTCTTGCCAATGGTTTTCCACATAATCCAAATATTCCTGGCTGGTTGGTCCGGTGGAGAACAAGTCCGCAAATCCCAAAATTGGCTCGGTCGTGAAGGTCCAATCCAGAGGGCTGGAATAATAGAAGCCCATCTTCATGCCTTGGGCCTTGATGCTTGCTGTTAATTCCCCGGTAACGTCTCGCGTGGTGCGATAGTTGGGCAGGAATGGATTGGGATATTGGCTGTCCCACAGCAAAAAGCCATCGTGGTGTTTGGTGACCAGTACCGCATAGCGCGCGCCCGCCTGGTTGAAAAGATCGGCCCAGGCGTCCGGGTCCCACTGCTGGCTTGCTTCGTTGAAGATTGGGGCAAAATTTTCGTACGGATAATCCTCACCGTATGTTTCGCGGTGATAGTTGTAGGCGGGGCTGCCTTTGATGCGCAGGCTGTTTTGGTACCATTCGGCATAGGGCTGATTCGTGTAGCCGTAAGCTTCAGTTCCTTTGGCAAAGATGTCGCTGATGTCGCCCAGGCCGGTGGGCGCATAGGCAGGCACGCTGGAAATGGTCCAATGGATAAAAATGCCAAACTTGGCGTCTTGGTACCAGTCGGGCAGGGGATGCTGTTGTACGGAGGCTAAGGTGGGTTGGTAAACTTGTTGGGGGGTGGTTTGGCTCACGGTAAAATTTTCTCCTCAGTGGGCTATTCTGCGATTTTACATCCTGTTTTTTTGTGAGAAGTGGCTCCTTTTCCTCCTAGTTTAAAGCAACCTGCACCAGTTTACGAGGGTAACGGTGCAGGTTGCTTGCAAAATTATTTAGTTTTCGCGGTTAGCTACATTAGGCCATTTCGGCAACGGGATTCAGCTTTTGCCCGCCTCTTACAAAGGGGACCGCTTGTGACCAGTAACCAGAACCATCTTTCTTCAAGATTGGCTCTTTGGAGTATTGCACCAGGTAGCTGCGGCGCATTTTGTCGGTTTTGTTGGGGCCGCTGCGGTGCAGGGTGCGGCTGGAAAAGACAACGATGCTGCCCGCCGGAACCAGAGCAAGAATGCCGGGATCATCACCTTTGTAGCCGATCTTGTCGTTGGTGATTTCTGACTGTTCGTGGTCGATGAGATCTTCTGGTTCGATGCCGGCCCGTTCGTGCGGCAGCACAGAAATGGTGCCGTTTTCTTCGGTCATGTCATCCAGGGCGCACCAGCAGGAAAGGTATGGTTTGTGGTAGTGGCCAATGTAGCCGGAATCCTGATGCCAGGCGAAGGCGCTTTGCTTGTCGGCGGCTTTGACGACGTACTGCTCGTTGAAGAGGTAAACCTCTTCACCCAGCACGGCGCTGGTTACCTGGTACATGAGATCGCTAAACAAAAAGTTGGTGATGACGGGGTTTTCCAGGCCACGGTTGGCGATGAAGTACCGCTTTTTATAATGGTTGATGCCGTCTTTTTCCAAACCTTTGGCTTCCATTTCGGCATCAAATTTGGCAATGTATTGCTGGCATTCATTGCGCAAACCTTCGAGGGCATCCTCGGGAATGACGCGTTCCAAGATAAAGTAGCCATCTTTGCGAAACTGTTCAAGCTGTTCTGGGGCGATCTTCATGCTCAATTCTCCTTGTGGGTATAAGGGTGGACAGACTTTTTTGCTCAAGTTATTTGGGGCAGCGAATCGGGTTGTTTGTAGGTGCTCCAGTAGAACTTGGCTGTCGGTGATGTTCTTATTATATGCTACAATTTTGGCTGAAACTTCTCATATCATACTGAACTGTTATCATATTTTGTCGATGAAGCAGAAACTGCTGTTACCAACAAATCATTCTGGGGCGTTGTGGTTTTATGACAGACGGCCGTATCCTATTCGCGCCCATCATCATGAGGAATTGGAATGCAACCTGGTGGTGCGCGGACATGGCGCTTATTTGATAGACGGCCGTAAAACGGAAATTGCGCCCCATTCCATCCTGTGGCTCTTTCCTGGCCAGAACCATATCCTGTTGGAACAATCGCCCGATTTTGCCATGTGGATTTTGCTGATCAAGCCCGATTTTCTGGCACAAATTTGTGTGGATGAAGGGTGCAAGCTGCTGCTTGAAGAAAATCCACCGGGGAATTTTTGCCGCTATCTCACCGAAAAGCAGGCGAAAAAATTATGGCAGCAGTGTGAGGAAATTACGGCCGTTCAGGATCAACTCTCGTATTTCAACATTGGCCTGGGGTATTTGCTGCACACGGCCTGGTTTTTGTACCAGCAGGCGCGGCTGGTGGCGATTGGGGCCAACGTGCATCCGGCTGTTGATCAGGCAGCCCGCCTCATCAATGGCGGCCTGGAGGGAGATGATTTGATCTCGCTGGCGCAAACTGTGGGCCTCAGCCCGCATCGCCTGAGCCGGTTGTTTAAGCAGCAAATCGAGATGTCGCTGACTGATTTTCGGAATAAGTGTCGTCTGGAACGATTTTTGGAGCTTTACGAGAACGGCCGTAACAAAACCATGTTAGACACCGCGATGGAGGCTGGTTTTGGCAGCTACGCCCAATTTTATCGCGTGTTCAAACAAATCATGGACGTGACCCCAGCCGATTTTGATCGCCAGTTAAAAAGTACAGACTCCAGCAGCTAATCTTTGGCCAGGCCGTGCTTTTGGGCCAACAGCGCCGCTTCTACCCGGCTGCGCACGTGCAATTTTTGCAGCACATTGGTCATGTAATGCTTGATTGTTTTTTCTGCCAGGTGCAAATGATCCCCAATTTCCCGATTGGTTAAACCTTCCGCCACCAAACCCAAGATGTCGCGCTCTCGGTCGGTTAGTGTGGTCAGAGGATCGTCATCTTGTTTGTTGGCCGTGAGCTCGAACAAAATGCCGCCTGCCAGCGCCGGCGAAATGTAGATGTCGCCGCCAGCCACCACGCGCACGGCATTTGCCAGATCGCGGGCCGTGACTCCTTTGAGCACGTACCCTCTGGCCCCCGCTTTTAAGGCAGCCATCAGCGTATCCTGATCTTCGGAGACGGTGAGCATCATAATGCGTACCACAGGCCAGGCGGTGGCCACCTTACCGGCGGTAACAATGCCGCCGTCACCGGGCATGGTCACGTCCAGCAGCAGCACATCGGGCAGTAAATCGCCCACCAGCGAGAACGCCTCTTCGCCAGAGCCAGCCTGCCCCACGACGGTAAAGCCAGGCTCGTTACTAAGCGACAAAGCCACGCCTTCACGAAACAGGGGATGGTCATCAGCAATGAGAATGCGAATTTGTTCAGACATCTTCCACCTCGGGAATGGTTAGGGGCAGGAGGGCACGAATGGTGGTGCCGTGACCCGGCGCACTGTGCAGTTCAAAACGGCCGCCTAGCAGTTCTACCCGCTCGCGCATGCCAACCAGCCCCAACCGCTTGTAAACCGCAGGGCTTTCAGGATCAAACCCTGGGCCGCTGTCGGTGATTTCTAGCACCAGCTCCTCTTGCTCGTTGGTGTTGGTGTAGGCGTGGACGGTGAGCCCCTTGCCCTCCGCATGGCGGAAGCTGTTGGCCAGCGATTCTTTGAGCACCCGGTAAGCTGTGATTTTGACGGGCAGCGGCGCATCTTCCGGCAGATTGCCCAGCGTGAGGGTCACGGCACATTGGGTTTTCTTCTCAAAATCATGCACGGCGCGTTGAATCGTTTCGGTGAGGCGAATGGGGGCGATTTCGGGCAGGCGCAGGCCCGCAGAAATGGTGCGCAGCTCTTCCATGGCGGATTCGGTGGCCAAATGAATGGTGCTGAAATCGCGGCTGACCTCTGGTTTGGCGCCTGCCATCGCTTCGGAAAGCGATTCCAGGCGCAGCAGCGCCAGCGCCAAATCCTGGGCAGGCCCATCATGCAAATCGGCTGAGATGCGGCGCAGATTTTTTTCGTTGAGGGCGGTGGAACGAGCGGCAGCGCGGCGCACACGGCCGTTTAAAATCTCGTTTTGCTGCAACAGTTCATTGAGCCGGGTGACGTTGGCTTTGAGCTCATCCTGCTGCGAAACGATGGTGTTGCTGGCCCGGCCCACAATGCCCGCCAACAGCACATAGACCACAATCATGACGGCCGCCACCACCAGCCAGCTGCGGTACTGCGCCGTGCGAATTTCTGCCTCTAATCCTTCGGATGTCTGGTAGAACTCGGAAACGGCAATGATGGTGTCGCTGCCGGCATCACGCGAGGGGGCGTAAGTTTCGATGAGGGTGCCAAATTGGGCCCGCTCCAGCGCTTGTTCCGGCTTGTCCAGGTCGCTCACTTCGGTGACCACTTCGCCGTTAAACGCTTCGGCCAGCCCTTCTTCCAGCGGAAACTGCTGGCCGATCAGCTCCGAATTGGTGGCGTACAGCACCACGCCATCGGGTGACCATACTTTAAAGGAAACGATCTGGGTTCCCAGCGAGGTGTCGGTGAGCAGGCGCTCCAGGGCGTCAACGTTGACATTGGTGCTGTTTTCATCTTCGGCCAGCCCTTGCAGGTGGGGGGAGATGTAGCTATCGACGTAAAGGGCGGTGACAGCGGCGGTGCGGTTGGTAACGGCCGTTTCAATCTGCTGACTAATCCACAAGCCCAGCCCGACCATACCGGCCAGCATCACCACCAGACTTACAAACATATAACGTTGGGCTAAGGTGAATTGTCTCCTGGCAACCATGCGCGTCTCCTTTGCCAAATCTTCAGTCGAGAGGCGGCCCAGCAAGAACTCCCCGCATCTCGGAGGCCCGATTATACCGACTTTAGCCAATCCTCAACATGGACTAAGGTCTGAAAAAGTCCGACCCACAGTCTGAGCAAGGTCTCGACCATCTCCCCTACAGCAAAAGCCGCCCAAAATCTACACTATGAGCATATTAATTCACGATTCTGGGAATGCACTTATGTACGACGAAATGAAACTTCTACAACGCGCTCGCTCTTTAGATCAGGATGCTCTGGCTGAGGTACACAATCGTTACTACGATTCGATCTATCGCTACATCGCCTTCCGCGTTAATGATGCGCCCACGGCCGAAGATTTGACCAGCGAAGTGTTTTTGCGGCTGCTCAATGCCCTGCGCGATAAATCTGCGCCGCAGAATACGCTGCGCGGCTGGCTGTTTGGCGTCGCCTCGCGCGTGTTGAAAGAACATTACCGCAGCAAAAAGCGTGACGGGTTCACCATGCTGCACGAAGACATTCCCTCCACTGAGCATAGCTTGGACCGCCAGGTTGATGCCATCTTACGTGATGAAAATTTGCAGGCGGTTATGGGGAGCCTGACGGAAGATCAGCAAAATGTGCTGGCTTTGCGCTTTGGTTTTGGGATGCCCATTCAAGAAGTGGCCGACACGATGGGTAAAAGTGAAGGGTCTATCAAGATGTTGCAGGCGCGGGCAATCGCCGCCATTTCGCAGCGAATCATGCTGCAAGGAGCGCTGGCATGAAAATTGTTCAGGAGCAAATCTTGTTTGATTGTTTGGAGCAGTTTGAGGCTGGCAGCTCGATTGAAGCGTTGCAGGCAAAATATCCGCATGCGGCCGAAGAGATTGCCCGGTTTTTGACGGTGGCGGCGCATCTGCAACAGGTGCGTGTGCAGCCCACGGTGGCTGCCAAAAAGCAGTCGCAAAAGCTGTTTTTGCAGCAGGCGGCCCAAATGCGGGCGGCCCAACGCCAGGCCTGGTTTACCTGGCCGTCGCTGCGGCGCACCTTGCTGCCGCTGGCCTCGCTGGCGATGGTTACCTTGCTGCTGGGGGCCAGCTTCTTATTTGCTTCAGCTTCGGCGGTGCCGGGTAGCTTGCTGTACGACACCAAGCGGTGGGTGGAAACGCTTCAACTGGAGCAGGCGGGGGATGCCACGGCCGTTTTCAATCTGCAAGCTCAGCAAAACGAGGAGCGTATCCGTGAGGTGAAATCGCTGCTGCGTACGGACGAGACGGCCGTTGTTACCTTCGAGGGTCGCATCAACACTAAGCAGGACGGCAACTGGATCATCGCGGGAATTTCTGTGCATGTAAGCGAACGAACAGAGGTGGAGAGAGGGGCGGAAACGGGCGCGCTGGTGTCGGTAGACGGCCGTATTCAAAATGGCCACCTCTATGCCAATCGCATCGCCGTGTTGGCCGAGGCTCCCGCTACCAGCACTCCCTCGGCCACGGTGACGGCAGAGCCAACCGCCACTTTCACCGCGACTGCCACGGGAACAGCGATGCCCACAACTACTCAAACCACTACGCCTACGGTCACCAAAACCCAGACGGCCACGCCCACGGTGTCGATGACGGCGACAAGCACGCCTGCGCCCACTCAAGAACTGGTGACGCCAACGGCCGTTCCGCCAACCGTTACCGTTGCACCTACTGTCCAGCCAACGGCCGTTGCCAATGACGACAATGATAATGACAACGATGCTGCGGATAACGGCAACGACAATTCGGATAATGATAACGATGCCAACGACAACGGCAGCAACGATAACGCCGACAATGATAATGACAACGGCGGCCATAATGACAACGATAACGACAATGATGGCGGCGGTAACGACAACAATAGCAACGACAATGACAACGATAACGATGATGATGACAACGACAACGGTGGCGGCAACAGCGGCAGCGGTGGTGGGGGCAATAACGGCAACGACAACAACAATGACAATGACCGCGCCGACGATGATTAGCTACCGTGGCTAAGCCAGCCGCGTGACTTTTTGCCAACCAGATTCACTCATTGGCGTGCTGCGCCACAAAGTGACCCTTCCCCAGCGTTAAACGGTACGTGTTCTGGCTCTGCGCCTGTGGAAGGTTTTTATGGAGAAAAATGATGTTTAAATTGACAACCTTGCCCTCTTTTGTTCGTTCCCCTGAAACCCAGGCCGATGCGCGGCAGTGGGTGGCCCGGCTCGATTGGCTCTCTGTGGCGGTGTTTGTGGCGCCGCTGCTGCTGTACTGGCTCACCCTGGCCCCCACCATTTACAACCTGGACAGCGCCGAATTTACAACGGCCGTTGCCACCAACGGCATCATTCGCGCCACGGGGTATCCGCTGTACCTGCTGCTGGGCAAAATTTGGACCTGGCTGCCGCTCAGCAGCGACATGGGCTACCGGTTAAACTTCTTCTCCGCGTTTTTGAGCGCCCTGACGCTGCTGCAAGTTGAATACATTTTGCGCCGCTTGCAGGTGGGTCCGTGGCTGCGGCTGGGGGCGATTGGCCTCTTGGCGACCGCACCGTATTTCTGGGCGATGTCGCTTATTGCCGAGGTGTACACCCTGCACACCGCCCTGATGGCGGGCATCATACTCAGCTTGCTGCGCTGGGCGGATGCGCCAACGCCGTTGCGGCTAGCCCTGCCCATCTTTTTGATGACGGCGAGCATGGGCAACCACATGGCGACGGTGCTGCTGGTGCCGGGAGCGGTTTGGTACGTGCTCACCAGCCATCCCACCCAGTTTAAGAATTGGCGGGTGTGGGCTGCGGGAGGAACGGCCGTCCTGCTAGGACTCTCTATCTTCCTCATTTTGCCGGTGCGTTACGCTAGCCAACCCATATTCAACTACGCTGGCGAGTACGATGCTAGTGGCACCTTCTTCCCCGTCAACTTGCAGAGCCTGGATGGTTTGTGGTGGATGATTACCGGCGAGACTTTTGCCGGACTGATGTTTGGCTACCAGCTTAGCGAACTGTGGCCGCAGGTTGCGGCCTATGGGGTACAGCTTTGGACCGCTTTTCTGGCCATTGGCATTGGGCCGGGGCTGCTGGGGTTGGGGGTGCTCACCCGGCGCAACTGGCGGCTGGGTGGCCTGCTGCTGCTCATGTTTCTGGCCAACGCCATCTTCTACATCAACTACCGCGTCGTCGATAAAGACACCATGTTTCTACCCACCTACCTCATCTGGGCGATTTGGCTGGGCGTGGGCTACCAGCAGCTTTTTATCTGGCTGAAGACCCAGACGCAGCCGCTGGTTTCGCCCCGGCTCATTCATTATTTGGCCGTTGGGGCTGTGGTGGTGGCTGCTGGGTTGAACTGGCAGCTGGTGGATCGCTCTGACGATTGGAGCACGCGCGAAATGGCAGAGACGATTCTGCTGGAGGTGGAGCCAAATGCGCTGGTGCTGGGCTGGTGGGACACGGTACCAGCCGTGCAATTTTTGCAGCTGGTCGAAGGTCAGCGCCCTGACGTGCAGGCGCTGAATCGTTTCCTGATTTCGGGGGAAGCGATGGAGCAGCTGGTGCTTAGCCAGATCGAGGAACGGCCGATTTACATTAACAACCCATCCATGACGCTGCTACAGCACACAACGGCCGTTCCTATGGGACCCATCTACAAGCTGGAGCCGCGTCAGTAGAAAATGTTTACCGGAAGTTTTTTAGTAAAGGAGGCTCAATGAGTCAAGATGCAAAGGAAGCAGTCAGCAGGTTAATGATCACGGCGTTTGTTTTGCTGGGTGGTTTGCTGCTGTTGCCCTTCGTGGGCAACGCGCGGGCAGCCATCAACTGGGAAGTCTTTGGCAGTGTCTACACGCCAGACCTCAGCGTCAGCGATAACAGGGGCGCACCGGGCAGCCAGTTTGCCTTTACCGGCAGTGGTTACCAGCCCAACCGACTAGCGGCCGTTTTTGTAAACGGCCAGGTGGTGGGCGGGGTCATCACAGATGGCAACGGCACGGCCACCTTCATTATTGATGTGACGGGCGTGCCGGATGGCGAGTTAACGGTGGTGCTGGAGACAGATGCCAATGTGTCTGCCTTCAAAACCATTACGGTGGACAGCGCCGAGCCGGTGGTGACACCCCCAGGCGGATTCTCTGGTGCGACGTTTGGCACCGTGGGGCACAGCACCTTCTTGCCCTTGGTGCAGCGTTAATTGTAGTTATGACAGGAACGGCCGTTACCGACCGTTCCTGCTAACAAAGTTGTATTTCTATCCTTATTTGTAGTTGCGAAGGAGGTAACTATGAAACAATTCAGTCTTAGGACGATGGTACGAACGGTGTTTGCTCTGGCTATCCTGCTGGCAGGTGTGGCCATGGTGCCCTACGTCGATCGTCCGGTAGCCGCGCTGGAATGGCGCATGATGGCCGGTGTGTACGCCCCAGAATTAAGCGTGCACGCCAGTGAAGGGGCACCGGGCAGCCAGTTTGCCTTTACCGGCGCTGGGTTCCCGGCGAATAAACCGGCGACCTTGTTTGTGAACGGCCGTTACCTGGGCCGCGTCATGACCGATGGTCAAGGGTCCGCCCAGTTTGTGGTGCAAAGTCCGTCATCTGACATGGCGTGGGGTCATTACGACATCACCATGGAAGTAGACATGAACGCCTCGGCCACGCAGGGCTTTCACCTAAGCAGTGAAGCGCCGCTGGTGTGGGCACCGGATGGCTTTGCCGGGCCGACGTTTGGCTTTGGGCTGCGGCTCCCCGAATAAAAAGCTGCAATGGTGAGATAGCGGCACTATCTACACCATCGCAGCTCAGGTAACTCTGGCGGTTTGGTCACAACAGTTGGTTTCCCAGAATCAGTGTGGGCCAGACCGTCAGACTCTTTTCATTGTACTCAATTTACAGGTGACAGTCACTGCTAAAAAAGAGTGGCGCCGGAGACGGGAAACAAGATGGACGCAAAATTAGACAGCACGCCTCTAACGGAAACAATTTTTAACCGATTGACCGCTTTAACCGTGCCCCGCTGGCTGTGGCTACCCACGCTGGTGTTTGTGGCCACGCGCCTGGGGGTGCTGCTGGTGGCCTATCTGGCGGTTCCGCTGCTGCTCGATTCCGTCGCTCCGCCGCCGTATCATCTGCGCGGCACAGAAAATATTTTGCTGGATGTGTTTGCCAGCCGCTGGGACACCGGTTTTTACATCAGCATTGTGGAGGAGGGGTATAAATTTGAGGGCGTGCCGCTGCCGTCCGTGGCTTTTTTCCCGCTGCTGCCGCTGCTGATGGCGGCGATTACGCCATTAACGGGAGATGCGGCCGTTTCGGGCATCATCATCAGTAATTTGGCGCTGTGGGGAACGGCCGTCTTCTTTTACCGTCTTGTTGCTGAAAATTATGCCGAAAAGGTGGCGGATCGGGCCGTCTGGTATTTACTCATCTTCCCCCTGGCGTTTTACGGCTCGGCTATTTACACCGAATCCCTCTTTTTGCTGACGACCATTGCCGCCTACTATTTTGCCCGGCGCGGGCAGTGGCGCTACAGCGTTCCTTTTGCCGTGGCGGCTACGCTGTGCCGCCTGGTGGGGCTGATTATTGTGCCGCTGTTGCTGCTGGAATGGTGGCGGCAGTGGCAAACGTATGAGGGTTGGGAACGGCCGTCTCGCTGGGCGTTGTTGGTTCCGGTGAGTGCGCCGCTGGGTTTGGCCAGCTACATGGTCTACCTCTGGTACATCTTTGACGATGCGCTGGCGTTTGCGAATGCGTCGGCGGCGTGGGGGCGCGTGCCGCAGTCCCCGTTTGTGACGATTGCGGATTTGCTGCAACGGCCGTCTCTCGGTTGGATGCACGCTTTTGCCAGTGGGCAAATTCACTTCGACAACTGGATCGACTTCAGTTTTGTGCTGGTGTTCCTCACGCTGGGCGTGGTGCTGCTGATCAAGGGGCGCTATGCCGAAGCCGCCTTTGTGCTGCTGGGCGTGATGATTCCGTTTAGCTCCGGCTTGTTGATGAGCCAGCGGCGCTACATGTGGGTGCTGTTCCCGGCTTTTATTTTGTTGGCAGAGTGGGGGGAGCATCCGTGGGTGGATAAGGTGATTACGGCCGTTTCCCTCCCGCTTTTGGCCCTGTTTACCGCTCTCTACGCCAACGGCTACTGGGTCGCCTAAAAACTATCCACAGATTGCGCAGATTCCACAGATTTTTTGGTTGAAATCTTTGGATTTGCGCTTGGTGACAAAAAAATTCTCTCTGTGTCCTCCGTGGCCAAAATCCCTTGAGCAATTCCGTTACTTTTCTGGCCTGGATGTAACTTTCCCGCAAGCGAGTCGAAATTAAAGCAAATGGAGCAGAAAATGCAGGCAAGCGTACAGAAAAAACGACAATTTTGGTTGGGCATGGTTATCAGTTTGCTTTGCCTGGGCGGCATGTTTTGGGTGATTAAACCCGCCGAAATTGCCCAGGCGATTCAACAGGCCCGGCCCATTTATCTGCTAGGTACGGCCGTTTATCTTCTTATTTATTTGTTCTTGCGGGTCGTACGCTGGCGGTATCTGTTGGGGAACCATATCTCCCAGGCGAAGCTGTTCCACATCCAAAACATTGGCCAGATGTTGACACAGCTGCTCCCTTTTCGCCTGGGGGATGTGGCCCGCGCTTTTCTGGTGGGGCAGCAGCCGGGGCTATCTGTGCCGCAGGGCGTGACCACGATGGTGGTGGAGCGTCTGCTGGACATGCTGCTGATGGTGCTCTTGCTGCCGCTGGCGCTGCTGCAAATTGAAACGTTGCCAGCGTGGCTGCGGCAGGCGGGTTTGTTCTCTGGGGCAGCCACCGTTGGCTTGATTTTGGGACTGATTGTGTTGGCTAATAAACGGCCGTTTGCCCACAAATTACTCGCCTGGTTTGGCACAAAATGGACGCGGCTTGCCTCCAATAAATTACATCAGCAGTTAGACAGTTTGCTCGATGGCTTGCGCGCTTTGACGCAGTGGCGTTCTGCGCTCATCTTGCTGGGGCTGAGCGCTCTGACCTGGCTGCCCGTGGTGCTGGCCTACAACGCGGCGCTGCAAGCAGTGCATCTGCCAGCTTCCTTTTTGAATGCGACCTTCATCATGATTGTGGGCGCGTTTGCTGTAGCCGCACCCTCTTCGCCCGGGCAGATTGGTGTTTTCCACATGGGTATTATTGCCGCCATGACGGTGCTGGGCCTCCCGGCTGAGGCGGCGGCTTCGCTGGCAGTACTCTACCACGGCATTAACTTTTTGCTGATGGTTTTGTCCGGCATTGTGGGCCTCAACAATATTCAGCTTTCGTGGCAGAGTCTTACCCAGTCGCTTGGCTTTTCTTGGGGCGCAGCGCCACCAGAATTATCGCGCCACACTTCTTAACCAAAATTAGCAGCGAGATTAGGAACAACATCGTGCTCACTCAAACCACACTAAGCCAACTGCTTTTTCACTACCCAGCCATTCATAAACTGCCAGCGAATCTGCAGCAGCTTGTTTGCCAAACGGCCGTTGCCACCAAACTACCCGCGCAGCAAATTTTGTTCAACGAGGGGGATGCCTGCTTGAACTTTGTCATGCCCCTCTCCGGCAGCGTGCGGGTGGTTAAGCCAGACCTCTCCGGGCGAGAGCTGCTGCTCTACCGCATTCGCCCCGGCGATAGCTGCATCCTGACGGTGAGCTGCCTGCTGGGCAACCAAACTTACCCGGCACAGGGCATTGTGGATCGCTCGGTAACGGCCGTTTCCCTACCCAAACCGCTGTTCATCGATCTCGTCACTTTTTCAGAACCGTTCCGCGAACACATTTTCAAATTTTTCGGCTCCCGGCTGGCGCAGCTGATTCAGCTTATCGAACAGGTCACCTTCCAAAAGCTGGATCAACGTTTGGCGGCCATTTTGCTGCGTCGCGGCCCGGCGTTGCACACCACCCACCAGCAGTTGGCCGACGAACTCGGCAGCGTGCGGGAAGTAATCAATCGTTTGCTTAAAGATTTTAAAGAGCAGGGTGCTGTTGAAGTTAAACGCGGAAAGATAACTGTTGTTAATGCAGAAATTTTGCAACAGTTCGCAGAAGTTGAGAGTGACTTTAGTCACTGAGTTGTGTGTATTTATGGAATAAACTGCTAATAGCCATCATAAGAAATAAAAATCGATAGCGTTGATTTTTTGCAATGATGCGTGACGCTTCGTGGAGAAGTTATGTAAACTAAAAATAGACCCTATACTGCAAGATTTGTCATCTCCTGTTTGGTAAACCAAACAAAGCATTTGAAAGAACTGGATTTTGTGCGGTTTATTCACGTAATTGGCGGATTTTTCGTCAGTCTATTTTGGAAAACTTTCGCTAATTCATACGCCTATTTTATTTTTAAATAACAACTAACCCTTTTCACTTGGAGGAAGGGAAACAATGGGCAGAATGATTAAATCAATATTGGGGCGCACGACAGCACGCAGATTATTCCTGGCTGTTTGCCTTATCTCTTTAGCGATACCATCACTCATAGGCACCCCGGCTTTGGCGGCAACTACACCATCACTCCTGTGGACTGCTGGTGGTCTCGATGCAGGTACCACTGGAGCAGGTCAGTCAGCCCGCATGGCAACCGATGCTTCAGGTAATGTGGCCGTGGTATCAGGTCCATCTGGGGGGCGCGATCTAGTTGTGACATCCTATACGGCAACGGGAGCTTTTCGTTGGCGCAGCACTGTTATCCCCACGTCAGGAACATTCGCAGGGGATTGGATTGCCGCTGCGCCCAATGGCGACTTTGTGGCAATTGGCCACAATGAGGATTCTCGCGGCAAATCGATCGGCAACACTATGGTCCGCTACGCCCCCAACGGGGCACTTCTTTGGCGAGTAGACTTTTCAGCCTCTTTTTACCCTTCTGTAGGCCGGCTCTTGGTCGATGCTTCAGGCAACGCATATGTGGCCTGGAGTGCAGTCGGAAGTGGTCTGTTTGTCCAGAAGTACAGCCCTTCAGGTACTTTGCTTTGGTCTAAACAGGACTTAACCGGCGGGGGCTATGCGATTGCTTCTTCGCTGGCGTTGAGCCCTGATGGCGCCAATGTGGTTGTGACGGGAAGTGTCTCTGGTGGAGCCACCTGGATCACAACGCTTTACGACGCAGCAACGGGCACACAAAGATGGACCGTGGCTGCGCCAGAAGGCGTGGCCGCTCGTGACGTGGTGGTTGATGCCACTCGTGTGTACGTAACGGGCCAAGGAGTCACCGGGTCAGGTACACCGGCAATCGCTTATCATCTAACTGTAGTGGCTTATGACCGGGTAACGGGTGCACGGCTATGGCGAACGGATAAGCGTCCAGTTGATGCGACAAGTGCCGCTGGCTTGAGGATGGCAATAGCTCCTGACGGAAGTCTGGTTGTGGCGGGTCAAGCTAGTAGAGGCTTCCTTGATTGGTATACGGCCGTTTTTGAGACAACTGGTGCAGTCCGTTGGGAGGCCGTTCGGGATGGTGGCTTAAATACAGATGAGATACCTGCCGCAGTTCTTGTGTTAGCAGATGGCACAACAGTAGTGACAGGACGTGGTGGTCCCAATCTTCCAGGTGGGTATATCCCAGGTGTAACGGTCGGCTACAGTTCGAATGGTACGCTCTTGTGGGAAGCGTTTTCCAATTTGGCTACAGTTTGGGCAACCGCCCTTCCTAGTGGCGACGTGTGCGCTACAGGCGGTTACGATGCGCTGATTACGTGTTGGCAGGTTTCTGGTGGTGTGGTTAGTACCCCATCGCCAACTCCGGGCCCAACCAGTACACCTACCAATACACCTCCTCCTCCCACTCCAACTGCTACACCTGGGTCAAGCATAAGCACTGGTTTTATTGCCCCTTCGGCCAATAGTGCCCAGACAATAAGTGCCGGTGACAATAATGGTTATCAGACCAGTCCTACGAATGCATATTCTGATGATTTGTTGGTCGCTGCCGACATAAATAGTGGTACGAACACCAATGCGTCCTGCACAAATAACGGAAAAGACAAGCATCATTTTTACAACTTCAATTTCAACATACCGGCAACTGCAACAGTTCAAGGGGTTCAGGTGCGGCTTGATGCATCTGCTGATGCGACGATTGGCGCTCCGAATATATGTGTAGAGATTTCATGGGATGGCGGAGCCACATGGACGTTAGCCAAGTCTACAACGACCCTAAGCACTACGGAAGCCACTTACCTTCTCGGCAATGTGTCGGACACATGGGGACGTGTATGGAATTCCAGCGACTTCAGCAATACAAACTTCCGCATAAGAGTTACTAATGTGGCAAGTAATACGAGGCGGGATTTCTTCCTCGATTACTTAGCGGTCAATGTCACGTATCAGCCATAAAGCATAGTATGGCTTAGCTTAACAAATGAGATGGAGGCCATGAATTGCTTCCATCTCTTCAAACATTGGATGGTTGAATGATACATACAGGATAAGAGGTTAAATCTATAAACAGTTAGAAAGCCTGCCCATTCTGAACTAATTCTAAACAGTTCATATCTTTATCGAAACCACTTTTTAACTTTAATATTTTGGAGAAAACGATGCAAAACAAACTTGCGATTCTTAAACTAGGTATTTTGTTGTTCATCGGGCTGTTTTTGGCCACGAATGGACCAACATTTGCCGCTATTTCCCCCACACAATTTGTGCCTGGCGATACGGCCGTTGCCCTCGCCGCAGACGATCAAGTTTCACCCGCCATCGCCCATGGTAATGGCCAATCTCTGGTTGTTTGGGCGGATCGGCGGGCACTTGCCGCTGGCGCTCCCTTCACAGAGTTTGAAACGGCCAGCGACATCTACGGCATGTTCCTGGATGCCAGCGGCAATCCGCAAAGCGCGTTGCCGTTCCCCATTGCTCAGGCAAAAGGCAGTCAGACCACACCAAACGTCTTCTGGAACGGTACCAACTGGCTTGTCGTGTTTCGAACCTCTACCCTCAGCGGTACCGGCTTCTTCTACGACACAGCTTTGGCCGCAGTTCGTATCTCTGCTGCTGGGCAGTTACTCGATGAAACCCCCATCATTCTCTACAACACCGCCGGTTCATACTGGGACATCGCGAGTGACGGCACTGATTGGTTCATTGCTTACGAAGATGGCGATATTTTTGCCGTAAAGCTCACCGGCGACGGGCAATTACAGCAGCCCGGCACCATTTTGGTGCCCCAAACCTTTTACACGCGGTCTAATTTAGATTTGGCTTGTACTGGCGGCGTTTGTCTTCTGACCTTTACCGACCAAGGCACCACCGGCGCGGTGCGTTTCGATAGCAACGTCAATGTTCTTGGCGGCGGCATGTTTACCCTGCTAGATGGCGCTTTTGTAAGTGACCTTGCAGCCAACGGCACCGAATTTTATGCCGTATGGACGGATCAGCTTCCAGATTTCACCATCGCTTCCTTTGGCTCACGACTGGATACCAACGCCAATCTTTTGGATGGCACCAACACCATGATTGCCAATCAGAATGGCGCAAATGCACCCGCAGTGGGGTGGGATGGGACAAACTGGCTGGCTGCTTGGAACTTTGTTTTTGATCTCTATACCGCTCGCATCAGTGCTGCTGGGCAGGTGCTAGACCCCGGTGGTGTGCTTGTCTCTAACTTGACATTGGACAGTATTTCGTTGGGGGCAACGGCCGTTACCAGTAACGGCAGCCTGCAAATGGTACGCAGCGAATTCGCCAACAACGAATACGATGTGTTCACCGTGAACATTCCTGTCTCTAACGTTGCGGGGCCACTGGTGCCCGTTTCTATGAGTGCCCCGACGCAAGTTTTTGCGGATTCGGCCGTAGGCAGCAATGGCTACATGATGTCTTATCGCAGCGACACCGGCAGCGCCTATCGCCTCATGGCCCAACCCCTGGACGCTAGCGGTACGCCTCTTACCAGCGAACCCATCATGCTGGCATCGGGCGATTATCTCACCGGTCCCGGCACGCCGTCTGTGGCCTGGAACGGCAGCAATTACGTCATTACCTGGGGACAGGATGGCATCATCTATGCCCAGCGTTTACAGCAAAACGGCACTCTGATCGACGCTAACCCCATCACCGTCATGGCTGGCTTTGGGGCCACCGATGTCTCTGCCATTGGCAGCACTTACCTCATTGTGGGTCGCCAGTTTGGTCTGACCACCCAAATCATCAATGTTTACGTCGCCCGCCTGGATGGCAACACTGGCGCTGTGTTAGACACGCCACCGATGCTGGCGGGCTTTAACCACGCTCGCTCAGTTGCCCTCACGACGATGGGCAACCGCTGGTTCCTGGCTTACCAGCGCAACTTCACCCATGATGATCCTCTTGCAGAAACCAATGGTGTATTCATTGAGGCCAATGGCTCTGTAGGTACGGAATTCCAGGTTTACGGATTTTATTCTGTGAATGGTGGGAACTCTATGTTCCAGGTAGCCACTGCCGCCAGTGACACGACCGCGCTGGTTATTCAATCTGCCGAAATTTCCTCCGGTGTGGAAACTGACCTGGTAGGTGTGATTGTCAATAGCGATGGTACCAAGCAACCTGCTCAAAACCTGACACCGTGGCAAGGTAACCAATACCGACCGCATCTGGCCTGGGACGGCACGCAGTTTGTGCTGGCTTACAACGAACAGCGCAATCGCTTTGCCCCGCTGACGCTGGATCAACTCGATGCGCGTAGCGATTTGTACGGCATGCGCATCAGCGAAAGCGGCACCGTGCTGGACCCGCAAGGTTTTATTTTCTCCAACTCAGCTCTGTCTGAAGCAAATCCGCACGTTAGTGCGGCCAACGGCGTAAGCCTTTTTGCTGGTTCCATCTTCCAAAATAGCCGCACTGCTTATGGCATTGGCTACCAGCAGTTTGGCGTGGGTGGCAACCAGTGGCCGGTGGCCGTGGCGGGCGCTGATGTGCTCGGTGGCGATGTGCCATTCACCGTGAACTTCAACTCCACCGGCAGCACCGATCTGGACGGCACCATTGTTTCCTATGCCTGGGATTTTGGTGATGGGTCAACTTCTACTGCTGCTAATCCTAGCCATGGTTACACCGCGGCTGGTGATTACGTAGCGACGCTGACCGTTACGGATAATCAAGGGGCAACCACAAGCAATGCCGTGGCCATTGCAGCCCAAGCGCCCAACATTGATCCGGTTGCATTTATTGCCGCCGATGTTACTTCAGGCAATGCACCGCTCAGCGTGGTCTTTACGGCCGCTGGTTCCTACGATCCCGATGGCTCTATTGGCAATATTGAGTGGGATTTTGGCGATAACAGCTTTAACTACTTTGGTTCACCTGCTTTCCACACATTCTCGGCTGAAGGTGTTTACACCGTGACCGTGACCGTGTATGACGGACGTGGAGGTTCAGGAACCGCCAGTATGGTGATCAACGTTGGCCCAGAACCGCCGAATCAGCCGCCAATTGCTGTGGCTGGCGTCAATGTCACTTCTGGGGATGTGCCGTTCAATCCGTTCTTCAATTCGTTCAGCTCCAGTGATCCGGATGGTTCAATTGTGGGCTGGCTATGGGACTTTGGCGATGGCACTACCTCAAATGTGCCGCATCCGGCCATCAAAATCTATGAGACGCCTGGTACCTATACGGTCACGCTTACCGTCACGGACAATGACGGGGCCACGGACAGCGATTCGTTGGTGGTGACGGCTACGGGCACGGCGGGTAACCAGCCGCCAACGGCCGTTCTCGGCGTGTTTGATACCACAGGTCCGGCACCATTTACCCCATCGTTTAGCTCAAGCGGGTCTTCGGATGTGGATGGCTTCATCGTGTCTTACTTGTGGGATTTCGGTGATGGCACCACGTCTACGCTACCCAATCCTGGGTTTGGCAAAACCTACACCGTGCCTGGTACCTACCTGGTGACGCTCACCGTGACTGACGATGATGGGTTGACCGGCAGCGACTCCGTGACCATCACCGTGACGGGCGGTGGCGGGGGCAATCAACCGCCTGTGGCGGTCATCTCCGCAACGCCAACCAGCGGGCCTTCGCCTTTGACGGTCCTGTTTAATTCAGACGGCTCTAGCGATCCCGACGGCTCGATTGTGTCCTACTTGTGGGAAGTGAGCGACGGCCGTTCCACAACCCGCCAGAATCCACGCCTCCGCTTCAACAGCGATGGTGTGTACACGGTCACGCTGACGGTGACGGATGATCAGGGCGCAACCGGCACGGCTACGGTCACCATTACCGTGGGAGATGCACCGGTGAATCAGCCGCCAACGGCCGTTGCCAGTGCAGACGTAACCAGTGGCGATGCGCCGCTCAGCGTGAACTTTACCGGTTCGGGTTCTAGCGATAGCGACGGCACCATTGCCAGCTACGCCTGGGACTTTGGCGACGGTGGCAGCGCAACAACTGCTAATCCCAACTACAGCTACACGACAGCAGGCATCTACGTCGCCACGCTGACGGTAACGGATAACGAAGGCGCCACAGATACAGACGCCGTGACTATCACCGTGATTGATCCGGCGGTGAACCAACCGCCAACGGCCGTTGCCAGCGCCGATGTCACCACGGGGGAAGCGCCCCTAATGGTCTTCTTCAATGGTTCCAGTTCCACGGATGCGGATGGCATGATTATCAGCTACGCCTGGGATTTTGGTGATGGCAACAGCACTACCGGCGCGACGGCCTTTAATACCTACACCGCCGCCGGCACCTACGTGGCCACACTGACGGTAACAGACAACGAGGGTGCCACGGCTACGGACACCGTGACCATCACCGTTACGGAACCGGGCAACGGTTGCAGCAGTAACTGTGCCATCGTTTCCAACATTAGCCTGACGGTGCGTAACAATGGGTCCCTGGTGGCCATGGTAACCGTGGTGGATGAAAATGGCAGCACGTTGACCGGGGCTACGGTAGATGTTCTCTGGACTTTACCCAATGGCACGACCAGCGCAGATTCGACGGCTGTGTCTAGCCGAGGTACGGCCCGCTTTAACCTGGGCGACAATGGCCCAGGCACCTACACGCTAGCCATCACCAACGTGACCTTCAATGGGTACACGTTTGATGTGGACAACAGCGTTTTGGTTAGCAGTGTCGTGAAGTAGCGCTCTACTAAAGACTACCGACCCTCCAAACGAAAAGCCCGATGTGCCATTTTGCGCATCGGGCTTTTCATTTATATTGCAGTTTCGCAAAAAGAGGATGAACGTTTAGTCTCCTATCTTTGCCGCAGCAGGTTGGCCATGATGTGGCAGGCCCGGATGGGCGCTTTCACAGCGGGGTGATCCCTCATTTGTTGTTGGCATAGCGCAGCCCAAAGCCAAAGGGGTACAGCGGATCTTTTGAATCGCGCGGTACGTCGGCTCTTTGGGCACGCACGGCGTCCATCGACGATGGCAGCTCAAAGGGCAGCTTGCCTTCTGGTTGGGCCTTGCCGAAGATGGTGTTGAGAACGGCCGTATCACTCGCCCCAAAATCTGCCAACAATGCATGAGCAGCGGCGCTTATCTCGGGGATGACCGCCGGACGATCCAGGTAAATCACCACAATCGTCGGTACTTTTTCACACAAGGCCAAAATTTCAGCCTTTGCTTCGTCCTTAAAATCCAGATCGCCGTGGTGGAAGCTCCGGGCAAACTCGTTTTTTGTGTCGATCGGTATCCACGGCGTGTCCAAGCGCAAAACGGCAAAATCAGCCTCATCGGGCGAATCTACCACCTGAGCGTACTTGGCGGCCACCTCAGCATCCATGTTCTGAACGAAGATTTTGGGCTGGCCCTGCAGCGGCAGCACCTCCTCGTTGTTTTTGAGCAAGGTCATGGCGCGGCTTTGCGACGCCAAACCAGCGGCTGCTGCTCGGGGACTACCAAACACATCTGTGACGTGGGTTTCATCCACAAACGGATCTTCGAATAGGCCGAGTTCAAACTTTTGTTTGAGCAAGCGCCGCACCGATTGGTCGATGCGCGCTTCGGTGAGCTTGCCGTTTTCTACCAGTTCCAGCACCAGTTCGGGGCAGCTTTCGCCGCCAAACTGATCGACGCCTGCCTTCAGCACTTTTAGCACTCGCTCCACCTCGCTGAGATGCTCCACGCCCCAGGCGCGTGCGGGCCAGGTGAATTCGCCCATGTGCCTGTCGGTGATGAGTCCCCAATCGGTGCAGACCACTCCGTCATAGGCGTACTTGTCGCGCAGCAAGGTGGTGATGATGGTTTTGTTGTAGGACATGGCCACATCTTCATCTGTCTGGCCCATGGGAATGCCATAGTAGGGCATAATCGAAGCGGTTCCAGCTTCAAAAGCGGCTTCAAAGGGAATCAGATGGTAGTTAAAGTTGTCGCCAGGGTAGATTTGCCCCTGCTGGAATTCAAAGTGGGGATCGAGCCCTTCTTTTTGCGGGCCGCCACCGGGGAAATGTTTGGTCATGCAGGCCACGCTGTGGGGACCTAATTTTGGCCCTTGAAAGCCTTCGATGTACGCTTTGCCCAGCCGGGCGCTGATTTCGGCATCTTCGCCAAAGGTGCCGCTGATGCGCGGCCAGCGCGGCTCTGTGGCCAAATCTATTTGGGGATGCAGGGCCACACGAATGCCCACGGCCAGGTATTCTTCGCGGGCAATTTCGGCAAACTGGCGCACCAGTTCGGGATCGTCGATGGCGCCGAAGCCGGTGGTTTCACACCACTGCGAGAAATCTTCGACCGCCATGGAGATCACGTTTTTGCCCAGATGATTGCGCGGGTCGGAAGCGAGGGTGGCGGGAATGCCGAGGCGGGATTGTTCGGCCAGCTGCTGCATGTTGTTGTACCAGGCGGCCAGCGGTTTAGCCCCAGGAATTTGCCAGACATTAAAGTGGTTCATCTGCAAATCGGTGATTTTGGTGGTTACGCTTTGGCCAAATCCAGTAAACGCCTGATCGTCATCCTTTTCTTCGATGGAGCCATCCGGATTTACGCGTACGCCGTCGATGAAGAGCATCCCGGCTTTTTCTTCCAGGGTCATTTGGGATAGCAAATCCTCAACGCGGGATTCGATCGGTTGGCGCGGATCTTCGTAGATGTCTAGCTTGCCGTTTTTGTTGAGATCACGGTAGGCAAACCCGTTTTCGGTTTGGATCAGTTTGGATTTTTGTTTAACGTTTTCGGTAAGAGCGGTTTCTGAGTGGTTATCTTGCATTTTATTACTCCTGTTAAGCGAAGGTAATTTACTGATTCAGGTTCAATGTTACTTCTTCCCTGTCTAAATAGCCAAGGGGATTGACGTAGAAATAAACGATGATATACAGCTTTTCTTGGTTTGTGCTGTTGGAACTGATTCTGAAAAAAGGTGTTTTGGTAATGGGCCATTTTTGCTTGTTTGCTCTTTACGGCAAAGCAAGGATGGGGTATTTTCCTTTATTGTAAAAACAAGTAACTGTTCTTGTCGCTGAGGTGGCGTTCTTCTGTGGCAAACATTGTTATAAAGTTGTTAAGTGCTAACGGGTAGAATCAATGAAGCGACTGTTCTTTCATCCAAGAATGCGGGCAACAACAACGATTCAACACGCTCAACACCAGCCAGAGAATACCGCTTAAACCAAAGGTTTTTCGCTCGGAGAAGTAACCATGACTCAACAAACGGCCGTTAAAGCCAGGCCTATCCTTAATGAACTGGCGCGGAGCAATCGCGTATCCAATATGTCTCCACTGCACCTGCTGCGGGTTATTATGGTGTCGGTTTTTGTGGTGGAACTGGCAATAATGCTCTCATTGGAGCCACTTTTTTTTGATCCAGATGCCACTTTTTTGGAGCTTTTGGTAGAAGGTAGCATTGACGCTGCGCTGCTCTCATTCCTTGTTTTTCCCATTGTGTACCATTATGCGTTTAGACCCTTGGTTGAAGTTATTGGCCAATACCAGCGCACCGAAAAAGCGTTGGATACAGCCAATAATTTTTTGGAGATTGTATTTGCCAGCCTGACAGATGGCGTGATTGTGGTGAATCGGACAGACCACCAGATTTTGTCCTGTAACCGCATGGCAGAGAAACTGCTGGGCTATCCGCAAAACCAACTTCTTGGCCAAAATATATTCACCTATTTATCTACGAATATGGATGATAGGCAATCATTGCTGGCAGATATTGATGATAGTTTGTCGCAGGGAAAGATTTTTCGGGCGGAACTGGTATTAAATCCACGGAAAGAGCTGCATTATACGGCCGAAATTGCAGTAAACCGGGTGGAATCAGAAAATGAGACAAGCACGTTGCAGCTTTATGTGCTGCGCGATATCTCGGAGCGAATCAAGTCTCAAGAGCAGTTGCAATTGCAAACAACCGCGCTGGAAGCGGCCGCCAACGGCATCATGATCACCAATGCTCAGGGGCAGATTGAGTGGGGCAATCCGGCGTTGGAAGAGATGACAGGGTACGCCTTTGCCGAATTGGTCGGCCAGGACGCCAGTATTTTTAATTCAGGGCAGCACGATGCAGCCAGCTTCGCGTCTATGTGGCAAACGATCAAGGCGGGCAATGTGTGGTCTGGTGAGCTGGTAAATCGTCGCCGAGATGGATCTTTCTATATCGAAAACCAGTCGATTG
The DNA here is from genome assembly GCA_020634565.1 of Ardenticatenaceae bacterium. Taxonomy (GTDB): domain Bacteria; phylum Chloroflexota; class Anaerolineae; order Promineifilales; family Promineifilaceae; genus Leptofilum. Next base: position 265,567 of record JACKBN010000001.1, on the reverse strand, counting down.
CTCCCGTGCGCAATATTAATCAGGAAATTACGCATTACATCGCCATCAAGCAGGACATTACGGAGCGGAAACAGGCAGAAATCCAGTTGGAGCGGCATAACGGCGAACTCGTTATGTTAAGTCACCTAGGGCAGTCGGTGGTGTCCAGTTTGGAACTGCCCCAGATTTTTTCGGTTGTCATCGAACAGGTGATGCCGCTGATGGGCGCCGAATGTTTATCTATCATTTTGCAAGAAAATAACCATTTAACGTATGCGGCTGCGGCCGGGTTGGAAAATGAAGATATGCTGGGCAGACAAGTGCCGCTGCATGAAGGGGTGCCGGGTGAAGTGATGCGTACGGGCCAACCGGTTTATGTGCCGGAGGAAGACGGCCGTTTCGACATCAGCGCTCTTTGTGAATGCCAGCCACAATCGCTGGTTGCAGTGCCGCTAATTTTGGGAAAGCAGCGGCTTGGCCTGATTCAGGCCACCCATCGGCAGCCCCGCGCGTTTGATGAAAGCAGTATCCGCACATTAACGGCCGCGGCCAATTGGGCGGCTATTGCCATCAGTCATGCCAATCAGCTGGAAGAAATTCGCCATCGCCTGAACGAGACCGCCACGCTGGCGGCCATCAACCAGTCGCTGAATGAAACGCTGGATTTGGACAATATTTTGCAGCTCATTGCCGATTCGACGCCGCGCCTGCTGGCCCAGGTGGATGGCGTGGTGATTCATCTGCGCGATGAGCAGGAAAATTATCTGATGCCGGCCACCTGGAGTGGGGAGATGGATAGTTCGCTTCCCAATCTCTTTTTGAGCCTCCACGAGGGGCTGGCTGAGGAAGTTTTCCGCACCGGCAAGCTGTTGAACCTGCCCGATGTGAATGAGACGCCTTATGCCGCTATCTTCTCGGGTCATGCACCGGCTTCCTTAATGATTGCTCCGCTGCAAAGCGGCCGTTTTCAATTAGGCACGATCATCATCCAGAACCAGTCACAAACCCACGCCTTTTCTACCAAGCATGAGCGCCTGCTGCTGCGCCTGGCTGATTCGGCCGCGGTGGCCATCAATACGGCCCGACTGTACCAGTCTGAGCGCGTCCAGCGTCAGCAGGCGGAATATCTGGCCCGGGCGGCCACCGCCTTGAGCCAGAGTCTGGAGATGGATGAGGTGCTGGAGACGGTTATCAAGCAGGCGATGGAGATGGTAGATAATGGGGAAACGGCCGTTTTCCTGCTGCGTGACGGCGACATTTACCGGAAACAGTTCTATCCGCCCCAAAAGCAGGATGAACAGCTTTTGGCTGCTTTGCAAAAGTTAATCAATCGGGATGATTTAAGCTCGCTGCCGCCGCTGCGCCTGATTATGGACACAGGTAAACCGGTACTCATACCTGGTGCGCTCGCCAAAGGTCTTGCAGCCGAAGACAACAGCACCAGTCAACCCGCCTTTGTGGCTGCTCCTCTTCGCATAGGGGGCGACACTTCTGGCTTTTTGGTGATGAAAAGCGCCAGCAGCGGTACCTTTAACCGGACCATCATGCGTCAGCTGGAATTATTGGCTTCGCAGGCGTCACTGGCCGTCCAAAATGCGCTGCTGTTTAATGATTTGGGCACCGTGCTGCAGAAGGAACAATCTACCCGCGCCCAATTGGTGCAGGCCCAAAAGCTGTCAGCGATGGGGCGCATGGTGGCTTCTGTGGCCCATGAGCTGAACAATCCTTTGCAAACGATCAAAAATTGTCTATTCTTAATACAACAGGATATGGAGCGTGAGACACCTACACAATCCTACCTGGATATGGCGTTGTCAGAAACAAACCGTTTGACCAACCTGGTATTGCAATTGCGTGATGTATACCGGCAGGCTGGCAGTGACGTGCAAAAGCCCGTCTCGTTACCAGATATTGTGAGCCAGGTGCATTTAATTCTACAAGAGCATCTCAAACAAAATCAGATCGTTTGTACCATGGAGTCAGCCCCTGAGCCGCTTTGGGTGTTGGGTGACTCTAACCAACTCAAGCAGGTGGTCATTAATATCTGCCTCAATGCGATTGATGCCATGATGCCGCAAGGCGGCACGCTAACCCTCAGCCAAATTAGCGAAGACGAGCGAGTGGGCTTGGCAATTCGGGACACCGGTACAGGTATCTCGCCTGAGGACAAAGAAAAGCTGTTTGAGCCATTTTTTACTAAAAAAGATACCGGCACTGGTTTGGGCCTGGCGATTTGTTATGACATTGTACAGAAACATGGTGGCTCGATTGAGGTACAAAGCAAGTTAGGCAATGGTGCCACGTTCACAATCTGGCTGCCGCTTTTATCTGGTGAAGAAGACGAATGAGTACGGCCGTTTCTAATTAGAACCCGAGGAGATTATGGAATTTAACCACAAAATCCTGGTCGTTGATGACGAACCCAATTTGCGCACGACCTTGAGCCTGATTCTCCAGCGCGACGGATATGTTGTTACCACCGCTGGCGGGGCAGATGAGGCCCACGAGAAGCTACAGGCACAGGCATTTGACCTCGTCTTTTTAGACATCAAAATGCCCAAGAAGAGCGGGCTCATGCTGCTCACCGAGATCAAGCAGCTTTTCCCCGACTTGCCGGTGCTGCTGCTAACGGCCTTTGCCAGTCTGGATTCGGCCATTGAAGCCGTGCGGCGCGGCGCGGCCGATTATTTGCTCAAACCGATCGATCCCCCGCAAATTTTGTCTCGTGTGAGGCAGGTATTGTCTGAGCAGCAGCCCAACCGCCGCCGGGCCATCATGAATGAGATGCAGCGGTTGCTGGGTGAACTCAACGAAATTGATGGATTCCATACGGAAGAAACGCCGGGACAGGCCACACCGGCGGAGGAATCGGAACGTTATTTGCGGCGGGGTCCATTTATTCTTGATTTACACACGCGCGTCGCTTCTCTGAATACAGAAGAACTTTCTCTCACCCCCACGGGCTTTGATTATCTCACGGTGTTGATGCGCTTTTCGCCCAACACGCTGGGTTACCAAAAGCTGGTCTTGGAAGCGCAAGGCTACGAAACCACACCGATTGAGGCCAAAGAGGTTACGCGTTGGCGGATTCATGAACTGCGCAAAGCCATCGAGCAGGATTCGCGCAATCCGCGTTACTTAATTACGGTGCGTGGGGAAGGGTATCGCCTGGTAACCTGAGCCCCACTCAGCTCCTAATAACGGTCAATTTCTTCCAATATTTCCTTATATTTATGGGCCACTCCCCGTTTATACTATTCGCATGGACGGGGTTGCTAATGTAAGTACGTGTGAGCTATTGTTGGTCGAAGATGACCCGAATCTGCGCTCGACAATGGCGTTGGTGTTGCAAAAGGCTGGGTTTGGGGTGGAAACGGCCGTTTCCCTCACCACTGCCCGCCAACACCTGCAAACCAAACAGTTCGATCTGCTTTTGCTAGATCTGGACTTGTCTGGCGAATGCGGACTGCCGCTCCTGGCAGAGGTGCGCACCTTTCACAACAATGTCCAAACCGTCATTTTCTCTGCGCAAAATTCACCCCCCTTACAGAAAAAAGCCCTGCGCAACGGAGCCCGGGCCTATCTGGTAAAACCGGTTGATCCCACAGAAATAATCCTCTTCATTCGTTCCCTTATATGTGCGCCCACAGCCTAGCTGCCCGGCCCAATAAACCCCAACCTTACACCAATTCTTCACAATTTAACCCAAGCTTTTTCAACTTTTTTCAGCCAAATCCTCTCTATTATTAGTATCGGAGTACCAGCCAGTCAACACATGGTGCCTAACAAAGCAATGGTCGGTACTCCGGTTCAATATACCAAGGTCTGAATGTTTCAGATGCGTCCAGGAGGTTTACATGGAACGAAGAGGATCATTGTTGCTATTATTGCTGCTCGGCTTGTGCGCCGCCCTCGTGGTTGTGCTGCCAGCTTCTTCTGCAATGGTAGACACGGCCGGTTCCGCAGCAGTTGACAAACTTGTTGTTAATGCCGAACCAGCCGCACCGTCAGCGCCCACGGCGACGACCCAAACCATTGCCTTGCAAGTTGTCAGTGCCCGCACAGAGCCACTTTGGGGCACCCCACTCGGTGAGCCAAATCCCCCCGGCATTACCGAAGGCGATCCCGTTACGGATTACAAATTCATTATTAATGAGGATAACACCGGAGAAACTCGTACCGACCGCTATGCTGGCGGTTGTGCGCCGTTTTGGGATGAAGCAGAAACCATACCCAATCCCGATTATCCGGCAACCTGCGAATGGCCCAGCATTGCTGGCATTGGCAGTTGGAGTCCCATTGTCACCCAGGGTGACGAGACTGTTTTGAGTGAAAATACGACCCTGACCTTACCGGCAGGGCGTTACCTCATTTCGGTCACCGCCAATGGTTTCAAGCTGGATGGCCAATGGTTCACCATTCCCATGGAAGAAGATGTAGACAATCCTGGGGTAGCTACGGTGAACGTTTCCATGCAGCCGCAGCCATTGCCCACCGCCACCCTGATTGTCAAAGTATTTGAAGACAATACCCTGCCTAACTCAGCCGCCGATGTTCCGGCAGAAGCTGGTTTGGCTGGGTTTTCTGGCCATATTGGCGATATTGGTGGTGAAGTGACCAACGATGTGTACGGCAATCCGCTGTGCACGGAGTATGAACCCGGCACTGGCCCCAACGGCTATGCCTGGGCAGATGGCGCACCGATTGCCATAGAAGGTTCTGGCGGCAAATGCCTGAGTGATGAAAATGGTGACATCATCATTCATAACCTGGGCACCAACCGTTTTGAAGCCTGGGTTGTTCCGCCAGACGGGACCGATTGGGTGCAAACGACCACGTTGGAAGGCAACAAGCCGTGGGACTCCTGGGTGCAGGAAGGCTCAACTGGTTACGACACCGAGTTTGTCATTGCCAACGAGCCGTTCCCGGTAACCATTTTTGGTTTCATTCATCCCACGAACCAGCTAACAAACACTTCGGTTTCCGGCGAAATCCGGGGCGTTATTGCCAACGCAGAAGTTTACGTACCATTTAACGGTGGCCTGCCTTATCAGGGTCAACTGTGGGGCGGTTTGTCTGGCTCCAAGATTCGCGAGACGATTGCCAACCCGTGGGTTGCTCTGAGCGATTTGCAGGGTGGCGATACGGCCGTTTGGGTAGGCCAGGGTGATATCGACGGCAGCTTTGTCATCCCCCACGTACCCGATGGCGACTACCAGCTCACCTACTGGGATGGCCCACAGCTGAACATCCTCGATCTGGTGCAAGTTTCTGTCGTTAACGGCGAAGTTGTAGACATGGGTGTTCTTTTTGTCACCGGTTGGTTCACCAACGTACATGGCTACGTCTTTGTTGATGAAAACGAAAACGGCAGGCGCGACCCCGGTGAAATGGGCGTCGGCGAATATCCCGTTCTCCTGAGAAAACGCGACAATTCCGAAATGGATCGTGGCGGTATTCTGGTGCCCACCGCTTCTGATGGTTACTACGAATACGAAAACATGTATCCCTACAACAACTGGCTGGTGCTGGAAGCATATGCACCACAGTACAGAGTGACCGGTTTCACCTACCAGGCGTTTAATCAGCCCGAAGAAACAACCATTCTGGGTGAAGGCGTCGATGTTGGCGTGATGCCCGTCATCGGCCAATCTGGCCGGCTGGATTGGGGCGTGAAGCCTTACGCACCAGGTGAAAACGGCGGCATCGCCGGTACCGTCTTCTTCGACACCACGCGCGCTGAATACGATCCTTCGTTGGCCGCTGTGGAACCGTGGGCCGTTGGTATTCCTAACCTGGAAATGAACCTGTACGAGCCTGTCGCCTGTACGGACCCCAACACCCAAACCTGTGATGAAAGCGGTACCTACCTGCTGGCGGCTGATGGCTCCTATGCCAAGGGCGCGCTGCTGCAAACCACCGTTTCCGAAATCTGGGACCGCCCGGTTGACTGCCAGGCGTACGACGTCGAAGGCAACCCGGTGGATCACTGGATTTTGCCCGCATCGGATCAGGGCAAAGATTGCCTGGAGCCAATGGCGATGGGCACCCAGTTCCAGAGCGACTTCGCTACCGTCAACGGTAACTACGGCTTTGGTGACCTGACCACCGGTGATTATCTGGTAGAGGTTGTTGTGCCCAACGATGCGTTTGGCCGCCCGCTGTACCAGGTAGAGCGCGAAGAAGATTTGAATGTCTTCTCCGGTAATGAATATCTAAGCCAACCCACGGCTGGCAAGCCCGCCGCCAATCCGCCCGACTTCCCCGTCTGCGCCGGTGCTTTGCACACGGTCGATGTGGCTGGCATTGGTTCCGACGGCCCCAACGCTGTGGAAAATCCCGACTTTGCTGCCGAGGGTGGCAGCATCTTTGAAGGCACGGACCGTCACCTGTGCGATGTGAAGCTGGTGACCGTGATCGAAGGCCGCTCTGTGGCCCCGTCCTTCACCTTCTTCACTGAAGTACCGCTGCCCGGCCGCTGGTGGGGTCTCATCCTGGACGACCTGACACTCTCCACCGATCCGCGCGAATGGACCTTTGGTGAGAAGGCCGGTATCCCCAACGTACCGATTGGCGTTTACGACTACAGCGAGCGGTTGATGACGGTGCTGGAATCAGACCCGAACGGTATGTTCACCGCCCTGATGCCTTCAACGATGACGATGAATGCACCGTCGCCCACGGGTATGTTTGCCAACATGTTCCGCTTGGTGGGTAACGATCCTGGTCAACCGGGCCAACTCAACGCGGGCTACAATCCGCAGTATCGCACCATCGCTGCCAACTTTGAGGTCATTCCGGGTCTAGGCGTCATTGCCGACCTGGCACCGACGCAGGTAGCCACGTCTATCCAGTCGCCAGGTTCACAGTTCAACCATGTGGCCCAGTGCAAACTGGAAGACACCACGCCGCAGCTTTTTGCGGTGGACGTGCCTTACGTGGATTTGGACGGTACGGCCGTTGAACGCACCATTAGCATTCTCGGTGTTGGTTTTGGCGATGTGCAGGGTAGTGGGCAGGTGTATCTGGGCGATACGGCCGTTGCTGCCACCTCCTGGTCAGACCGCCTCATCACCATCATCGTGCCCGACACGCTCACCTCTGGCCCACACCAGCTGGAAATCATTGCCGACAACCAGCAAAGCATGGTGAACGGCCTCACCATTCATGCGATGGACCGCTTCTACAGCCCAACCATCTATGAAGTAGGCCCCGGCAAAGCATACAACACCGACACCGGCGCCACCATTCAGGACGCGCTGGAAGATGCAGCCAGCACGCAGTTGGCGCTGGTCGTGGTTTACCCCGGCACGCCAGAACAATGGAATCCGAAGGGTCTGTACTACGAAAACATCGTGATGCACTCCCCCGTGAAGCTGCAAGGCGTTGGCCCCGGTGGTATTTACGCTGATGAAAGCTACGTGCTCGGTTCTGTTCTGAACGGTCTGGCCTACTCTGGCGATAACGGAACGGCCGCTGCCTGGCGCGATTTGGTTGAAAACCTGCCCCGCGTCGGCAACCAGGCCATCTACGAAGGCGCCGTCATCACCGTCTTTGCCGAAACGCAGAACCAGTTTGGCAACCGGTATGAAGCAGCCATCGACGGTTTTGCCATCGAAGGCGGCGACCAACAAGGTTTCCCCAACAACATCAACCAGATTGGTGGGGGCAACAATGGTCAGGCGGCCAACGTGGTTATTCAAGGTGGCGGTATCTTCGTTAATGCGTATGCCCGTAACTTGAATATCACCAACAACATCATCCAGAACAACGGTGGTGCTTACGGTGGTGCCATTCGCTTGGGTACACCCAATCTGCCTCCTGGCGACCCCGGCAAAGATGCGCAAAACGACAACATCTTTATTGCCAACAACCAGATTTTGGCCAACGGTGGCACGAATCTGGCCGGAGCCATCGGCGTTTTTGATGGCGCAGAACGGTACGAGATTGCCCACAACGATATCTGTGGCAACTACTCCACCGAATACGGCGGCGGCATCAGCCACTACGGCTACAGCCCGCTGGGCAGCATTCACAATAACCGCATCTACTTCAACCACTCAATGGACGAAGGCGGCGGCATCATGATTGCGGGTGAACTACCGCCAAACTCCGCCACGACTTTGTCGCCCGGCGCGGGTCCGGTAGACATCTACAGCAACATCGTGCAGGCCAACCTGTCTAACGACGATGGTGGTGGGTTGCGCTTCCTGATGGCCGGGAACTTCCCGTTCAACGTCTACAACAACTTCTTCGTGAACAACGTGTCTACGCATGAAGGCGGCGGTGTCTCGCTGAACGACGCGCCAGACGTACGCTTCTTCAACAACACGGTCATGAAGAATTTGACGACGGCCACGGCAATCACCAGCAATGGGCAGCCAGCGCCAGCCGGTCTGGGTACCAGCCTGAACAGCGCCTTGATGCAAGCGTCATTGCGGCCCGACGATCCGGTATTCAGCAATCCGCTGATGTTCAACAACATCTTCTGGGACAACCGATCTGGCTCCTGGGACGGCGGTGGTGTAGCTGGGATTGGCCTGGAAGGCGACCCGAATCCCATCAACAACTGGGATGTGGGTACAGGTGGCAACACGCACCTGCTACAGCCAACCAACTCGCTGCTGCAAACCAGCTACGGCACTATCCCGGATGCGTCTAACCTGATTGGCGTGGACCCGATGATCAATGAAGCGTTTGACGTAAGCGTTTCTGCCCTGCCGTGGCGCACCAACCCGAACTTTGTGGGTGTGATTCTGGTGGCGGTGGACCTGCCCCCCACGCTGTTGGGTGATTATCACCTGATGGACGGCTCTCCAGCGGCCAATGCTGGTGTGGCCAACGTGGATGGCATTACGGCTCCGCTGTTTGACATTGATGGCGACATACGGCCGTCCAACGGTGCCTACGAAATGGGTGCTGATGAGACGGGTGACCTCTCCGCCCTGCGGCTGGTCATCCCCGGTGACGCCATGCAGTTCAACTTCTTCCAATCATACCTGCCCCTGATCGCTCAGCAGGACGCGGCAAAGTAAGATGATCTGCGGGAGGTAGGTTATAAGCCTACCTCCCGCTAGACAGGAGTATAGAGATGAGAAAAACAATTCGTTCGCGCAAACTAAACCGACGCGATTTCATGAAACTAGGCGGGGGTGTCCTCGCTGGCGCGGCGCTCACTCGCTTGCTGCCGCGCACCCTGGGCCAATCCGGCCTCATCGCCATGGCTGATGGGTATTCCCAAGTCGCTCCGGCACCGGCTGACTTGAGCCTGGTCGGAACCGACGGCTGGATTTACCTGCCCGGCGAAGTACCGATTCCCGGCACGGTAAACCAATTCTACCAACCCGACGATTATGCTCCCGATGGGCTAACCACCTACATGTTTGGCTTCCGGGATGTAACCGGCCTGACCGATGAGCTGGTCTTTGCCCAAAAGATGAAGTGCCAGGCGACGGCCCCGCTCTTCTGGGTAAATGAAGGGCAGGAATATCGCGTCAAGCTCACCAACGTGGGGCTACAAATGCGGCCTGACCTGATTGACGAGCACACGCTGCACTGGCACGGGTTCCGCAATGCCTGGCCCATCTTCGACGGCGAGCCGCACTCCTCGGTGCGCGTGCCCATCGGGCGCAGCCTGACGATGTACTACCAGCCATTCCACCCTGGAACCTACATGTATCACTGTCATGTGGAAGAAACAGAGCATGTGCACATGGGTATGACCGGTTCAGTCTTTGTGCGTCCGGCGCAAGATGGCACGCCCATCGTAGCCGCCAACGGCAAAACATACGACCGCTTTGCCTACAACTGTGGCGACGGTTCTACCGGTTTCGACCGCGAATTTGTGCTGAACCTGACCGACGTTTGGGCGGAAGCCCACTGGGCCGACTCGCACGTGCAGCTGCCGGATTGGACGGACTTTAATGCGGACTATTATCTGTTAAACGGCCGTGTTTACCCCGATACCGTTGCTCCCAATGGCGTAGGACTGGACACCAACACCGGCATCTTGCAACCACCACCGGGACGCCCTGAGCTGCAATACCAGCCGCTCTCGTCCTTGATTGAATGTGAAGCAGGCGACCGCGTGCTGCTGCGGCTCATCAACCTGACCTTTGGCCAGCACGCCATGACGCTGCCCGGCCTGAAGATGCGCGTCGTCGGTAAAGACGCCACGCTGCTGCGCGGCAACGACGGCACCGACTTTGCCTACGATACCCACACTGTGTATCTAGGTACCGGGGCCACGGTGGATGCCATCTTCACCGCGCCAGAAGTGACCGAAACACAAACATACCTGTTCTACAACCGGAACTTCAACCGCTTGAGCAATGCCGGCGGGCTGGGGTATGGCGGCCAGATGACGGAAATTCGTGTTCATCCAGCTGGCACACTGGCACCGCAGACAGAACCCAACACGAATCCCCGAGTGTAGTTAAGGAGGTTATGAACATGACGAACTTTTTCACTTTTATGGAGAATCGACGCCGCCGAGGCATAGCCTTCTTGATGTTTATAATCGCTGTGAGCCTGGTGCTGTACAGCGTCGCGCAAGTAGAGGCTGATGAACCCGGCGTAGCGCCCAGCACTGGCATGATGTGTACCGAAAGTGCCACGGCGACTTTTACCCTGACGGCCAAGGAAGGCTACATCAGCCTGACAGACGGCAACGTCATTTACATGTGGAGCTATGCTGACGGCACAGACGACTTCCAGCATCCTGGCCCCATCCTTTGTGTCAACGAAGGGGACACGGTGACGGTGGTGCTGCACAATGAACTGCCGGTAGACACCTCAATCGTCTTCCCTGGGCAGTATGATGTGCTGGCCAACGGCGTGCCGATGGAGCCGCAGTTTAACGGCGCAGGCGAACTGGTTTCTATGACCAATACGGCCGTAGCCAACGGCGGCAGCATGACCTACGAATTTGTGGCTGAAGAACCGGGCACCTACGTTTACCAGAGCGGCACCAACCCTGGCGTACAGACGCAGATGGGGCTGTTTGGCGGTTTGGTTGTGCGCCCGGCAATGGGGCCTGACTATGCCTACAACGACCCAGACACCAAGTTCAATCCTGATACCGAGTACATCATGATGCTCTCCGAGATTGATCCGCTGATGCACCAGGCGATTGAACGGGGCGAAACGTTTAATATGTCGGATTACAATGCGCGCTACTTTTTGATTAACGGCCGTACTTTCCCCGACACCCTCGCACCCAACAACGCTTCCTGGCTGCCCACCCAGCCGTACAGCTCGATGGCGCATATTCATCCTTATGATGCCACCGCCAACCCGGACCCGGCCATCGACCGTTTCATCGGCATGGGCGTAGAGAGCTACCCCTTCCATCCGCACGCGTTTAATGCGGAGGTCATTGGGCGAGACGGCCGTTTAACCGCAGGCCCACTCGGTGAAGACATGACCGAAGAACGGTTCTCCATTCCCATCAATCCTGGCCAGACAGCCGACGCGCTGTACGCCTGGACCGATGTGTACGCCTGGGATGAAGGCACCTTCCCCGTGGACATTCCTTCCGACCAGAACCTGGTCACCGGTTTGTTCTACGGCAGCCCGTTCCTGGGCAACCAGGATACCGTACCGGTGGGTGCTCATTCTGTTAACCAATGTGGTGAGTTCTACCACATCGCGCACAACCACGCGCTGCAGCAGATTACCGGTTGGGGCGTTGTGCTGGTCGGGCAGGTAACCTTTACCCGCATCGACCCACCGCTGCCAAATAACTGCCCATAGGCAGTCAGCCTACAAGGAGATAGATTATGAAGTCATACACCAAGAAACACACCCTGCTCCTGGCTGTTGTTTTGGCCGTGCTGGCGGCTGCTGGCTTGGCGCGTACGTTCCACGCTACCGCGTCCCCCGCACGCCAACCGCTGGCCATGCCTGTGGCCGATGTGCTGCCAGCCTTTACCTGCCTGGAAGACGCACCCGGCGAACGCACCTGTGAGCTGTGGGCCCGCGAAGGCAGCATCACGCTGCCCGACGGCGGCACCGCACCCATCTGGGGCTTTGCCAACCGCCTGCCAGACCCGGCTTCTTTCCCTGGCCCATCTCTGATTGTGAACCAGGGCGATATCGTCAATGTGGTTCTCCACAATGAGATTCCTGGCGAAAACATTTCACTGGCCTTTACGGGGCAGGAGCTGTACCCAGACCTGATCGGTATTGCCACAAGCGAGACGGTTACTTACACGTTTACGGCCGTTTCTCCCGGTACCTTCAAATACGAAGCAGGCCTTACGCCCAACGGCGCACGCCAGGTAGCGATGGGTTTGGGCGGTGGCTTGATTGTTCGCCCCGCCACGGCCAACCAGGCCTACGACGTAGCCGCTTCCGCCTACGATGACGAAGCGCTGCTGGTCTTCAACGAGTTGGACCCGGCTTTCAACGCCGATCCCAACGGCTTTAACATGACCGACTACAAGCCCAGCTACTGGTTCATCAACGGCAAGGCGTATTCCGAAACAGAAAAGATCCTGACTGCACCCGGCAACAACGTGTTGCTGCGCGCCGTGAACCTGGGTTTGCAAGAGCATTCTCTGGGCGTGCTCGGCATGCACCAAACCATGCTGGCCGTCGATGGCTCACTCAAACCGTATACCACCGAAATGGTGGCCTACACGCTCGGCGCGGGTGAAACCTTCGATAGCATCGTGGCCATCCCGGCCGATGCCGTGGAAAACCAGAGCTACGCCGTTTACAATACCGGCACCCAGCAGCTGTACAACAATGGCGACACCACCAGTGTTGGCGGTATCTTCACCTTCATCGAAGTAAATGGTGGGGCGGTTGCGCCCGCTGGCGGTCCTTTAACCAGCGGCCTGGCTGTTTCGCCCAATCCCACCTCTGGCAATGTAGACGTGACTCTGGATGCGGCGTTAGACACTACCGCCACCAGCGGTCTGGACATTGTGGCCTGGGAATACTTCCTGAATGATTTGGGTGCGCCCGGCACGGGTATCTCTGAAACGCTGACGGCTGGCACCAGCGTAAACGTTATGGCGACCATCCCCACGAGCACGCTTTCCGCGCTGCCCGCTGGCGATGTCTCCATCTACGTGCGCGGCCAGGACAGCAGCGGCACCTGGGGCCCGGTTAACAGCACCATTCTGGACCTGGTTGTAGATGGCCCTGTCATCACCAGCCTGTACCTGACAAATAACCCGACCAATGGCAGCAAAGCTGTAGGCATTCAGGCTACCGCTGACGACACGCCAACCGGCGAAGTGACCGTCGTGGCCGCTGAATACTTCATCGACACGGTTACTGACCCCGGCACGGGCACGACCATGACGCTGAATGCGCAGGCACCCATCGTGAGCTTGAACGCCACGATTGATACGGCCACCATCGCTGGACTGGCTCACGGTACGCATGTGGTTTACGTGCGGGCGCAGGATGAGTTGGGCAACTGGGGCGCGGTTGAACAGATTGACCTGGAAGTGGATCTGGTTGGCCCGACCTCTATCGGTGTTGGCCTGACGCCAAATCCGTCTAACGGCACCAAAGCCGTGAACTCGGCTTCCAACGGTGTGCGGCTGGAGATCGATTCTTCAGACCCATCACTCATCGCTGAGGCAGAAGGGTTCATTGATTACGTAGACAGCGCCACCAATCCAGATGGCTCCGGCTTCCCGCTGATTGCCAAGGATGCTTTGTACAACGGTGCGCTGGAACGGTCTTACTTTGACATTCCGCTGTCCACGATTCGCCAACTGGCGGAAGGGCCGCACGAAATCAGCTTCCATGCCCGCGATAATGCTGGCAACTGGGGTGATGTGGCTTCTCTGACGCTGGTGGTAGATATGACTGGCCCAGAAATCAGCAATGTGCTGGCTGACCCGAATCCAACGCCAGGCGGCCGTATGCAAATTGTGACGCTCACGGCTGATGCGGCCGACTTGCTCGGCGGCACGAACATCGTCCGGGTGGAATGGTTTGTGGATACGGACCCCGGCTTTGGTAATGGCTTTGCCATGAATGCCGTGGATATGGCCTTCGACAGCAGTTCGGAAGCTGTGATTGGTGAGCTGAACGTTAGCTCCTGGTTCTCTGGCGACTACACCCTTTACGTGCGGGCACAGGATGCCGCCGGTAACTGGGGTGAGGTTGGCAGCGTGGTGTTGACGGTAAACGGCCGTCCCAATCCTTTCCTGGTAGACAACTTTGAAACAGGTAACTTGTCCGCCTGGAGCGCCAAAGTAGGTGATGTGGTTGTCTCTGAAATGGCGGCAATGGAAGGCACAATGGGCGCTTCGGCAAGCCTGAACAGCGGCGCACCTGCCTACATGGTAGACAGTTCGCCAACCTCTGGCCTGGGCTGCTTCACCGCCTCCTTCTCCATGCGGGGTCAAAGTGTAGACATCCAGCAGGAAGAAGTTGATATCTTCCAGGCACGGGACGCGTACGGCTACGGTATCTTCGGCATCACGCTGGAGCAGGGTCCGCAAGGGCATGAAATTAGTGCCTGGGCCTGGCAGTATGGCGTGCGGGTGGAAGGCGAAGGCATTCACCTGAACAACGGTCTGGCTCGACATGATATCAAGCTGGCCTGGGATGTGGAAGACGGCCGTTTAGACCTGCTGCTTGACGGGGTTGTGGTTGATTCCTTAACCGGCCTCGACATTGTGGACATGGAATTTGAAGAAGTGTGGCTTGGCCCCGCTAGCGGCATCAACAATGCCTCGCGCGGAACGATGCAGTTCGACAACTACGTCTCTGCACCGTGTGGTTACACCGTCTTTATGCCCCTGGTTTCCAACGGCGAGTAGCTTAATTCCAGATGCAAGAGGTATGGGCTAGATTTAGTCCATACCTCTTTTGGGAGCAAATCATGAGTGACTTAACTGTAAAAGAGTCAAACGAAAAAACAACAAAACATCTGTGGCCACGCTTGCTGGTGGCAGTGATCTTGCTGCTGGCGCTTGGCGCCGCTGGTTACTATGGTTGGCAGCAGTATCAGCTGCGCCTGGCCGAAGCCCACAAGGCCGAGGTGCAGGCTGAAGCAATCGCCCAGCTAGAAGACCAGTGGGGCGTGCGTTTTATGCATGTGGCCCTGGTGGCTGAAGGTGGCCTCTTGGACGTGCGCTACCAGGTTACAGACCCAGACAAAGCCGTCTACATGTTTGACGAGGTAGAAAATATTCCGCGCGTTATTGCCAGCAACGGCATCGAACTGGCGATGAATGATGATCCCCACACGCACGACCTGGAGTTTGGTTTCTCTTACTTCTTCCTCCTGCGTAATGTGGATGATTCCGTGAAGCCGGGCGACCAGGTAACCATTGCGGTGGGCGATGTTGAGCTGCCTTTCTTTGAAGTAGAGCAGTAGTAAACGGATGATGAACCGGTCGAAGTGGATTTTTGCGATTTGTGCCGCCGTGCTGTTGGCGGTGTGGCGACCGTGGGCCGTGCAGGCCCATGCGGTGCCGGTGCAAAGCACCCCAGCCGATGGTGCTGTGCTGACGGTCTCGCCCAAACAGGTGATGGTAACCTTTAGCAACGTGCTGGACCCAACGGGCAGTCAGCTGGTGGTGTATGATCGCCGGGGGCAAAAGGTAGATATCGGTGATTGTGGTGTGGCGGCTTTGGACCCCTCTCGTAAAACGCTGGTGACCACGCTGGAGTCTGATCTGCCGCCGGGTAAGTACAACATCTACTGGACCACGGTTACCGATACGGAAGATGTCCATGATGGCCATGTGGTAAATGGGCAGCTGGAGTTTTTTGTTGCTGAACCACCCTGGCTAACCTTCTTGAAAGGGGTGGGCATTACGCTGGGGGCAGCGGTTGCCTTGGGCGGATGGTTTGGCTTTGCCACCACTTCGCGCAAGCTGAAGCGTTTAGAGCAGAAAGTGAAAGCGCAGGGAGTCTGATGAAAAAGCAGGTAAGTGCAGTTTTGTTACTGCTGGTTGGTTTGTTGATGGTACCGGCCGTGGGCTATGCCCATCTGGTGGAGATGTTGTCGTCGTTTCCTGAGAATGGGGCGATTATAACGGAGGCACCGGGGGTGATTACGGCCGTTTTCAACGAAGAAATGCAAAGCGACACCAGTAACCTACAGGTGTTTGATGCGGCTGGCAACCAGGTGGATAACGGCAGCGGCGGTGTGGATCTGAATGATCCCAACCACGCCTCTATGCAGGTGAGCGTACCTTCATTGGCTGAGGGCGCTTACACGGTGCGCTGGCACGTGGTGCTGCTGGATGGCGATGGCACCGCTGGCGCTTTCAACTTTTTTGTGGGTGATGAAGCCACAGCCAACGCGGCAAATTTCACCCCCATCCCCAACGGCTCAGAAGTAGAGACAACGGCCGTTCCCGGTGCAGGTCCCAGCAATACCATTTGGCTGGTGGCCGGCATCCTGGTTTCTGCCTTGTTTATTGGCGGTGGGGTCTTCTTCTTCTCCAAGCGCAATAACCCCGCCAAGTAAAATTTCCCCGGAAACTTTTCATCGTCTCATTCATTGATTTGCAGGTTTCCGGGGAGATACTTCCCCAATAAACCCCAAGATTTTTCAACAATTGACGCCACCCGGTTGACTATACTTTGAATTGGTACCTGAGTACTGAAAATCAACGTTGAAACCTGGTGAGAAAAGCGTATGCGCAAGCAGTTCCCCATTTTTATTTTTGCCACGTTATTGGCTCTTTTCCTGGCCTTATCGACCACGCGCAGCACCTATGCCCACGCGGCGCTGGTGCGCACCGATCCCCCGGACAGCACAGTCCTGGCCGAAGCGCCTTCCCAGGTTCGCCTCTGGTACAACGAGCCAATTTCGGTCAGTTTTAGCACCTTCCAGGTGCTCGATTTGGAGGGCCAGCCGGTAGAACTGACCAGCATTCATCTGGATGAGCTGGACCCACAGCTGGTCATTTTGGAACTGCCGGAGATTGGGGAGGGTGTTTACAGCATCCACTGGCACGTGCTCTCGGCCGCCGATGGCCACGACACACAAGGTTATGTGGTGTTTGGCGTGGGCAGCAGTGCAGATTTAAATACGGCCGTTGTCCATGAAGTGCAAACGGCCGTTCCCTGGACCGAAGTAGCGCTGCGTTGGGCCAACTATGGCCTGATGGCTCTGGTAATTGGGGCAGCGATAGTGGCGCAATGGGTGCTGCCTCGCGCCCAAAAACGCGCTTTCCTCACCGATAGCTTTTTACCCGCCCGCCGTCGCATCCTAAAACTGGCCCGCTATGCCGCGCTTGGTTCGCTGATGGTGGGCCTGGGACTTTTCCTGTACCAACTGTCTCGCTTGCTGGCCAATCTGGCTGCCGAAGCAACCTGGTTGGGCACCGGCTGGGAACTGCTGATCGATTCCCGCTGGGGCTGGCTTTGGTTGGGGCGACAAGCTGTGTTTGTAGCCCTGGCTGTCCTGTTCGGCAGAATGGAACGGCGACGGGCCTCCAATTTGGACATGATGGCGATTGTGTTGGTGGTGGCAACGGCCGTACTTCAAGCCCTCAACAGCCATGCTGCGGCGGTGACCAGCCAACTCTCACTGGCACTGCTGGCTGATGCCCTGCACGTTTTAGCGATGGGTACCTGGCTGGGTGGCGTAGCTTCTTTGCTGGTGGGGATGCCCGCAGTCACAGCCAAAGCATTACCCGACCAGGCGCGGCAGCTCAGGCAAGTCGCGTGGCGCATGTTTGGTCCCGTGGCGGCTGTCGCCGTTGCGTTGCTGGTACTGAGCGGGCTGGTGAGCGCCGGCTTCCAGGTGGCCACGCCAGACGCGATGCTGACCAGCTTTTATGGCCAGACGCTGCTTACCAAAATTGGCCTGATGCTGTTGATGGGCTTGTTTGGTTTGCTGAATTCGGCCACGTTGCATCCCCGCGTGGCGGCACCGTTGGCCCGACTGCTCAAAAAGCCTGCTGATTGGACGCCATTCAGCGTAGATAAACTTCCCCGACTGGTGCTGCTAGAAGCAAGCGTGGGCTTGCTTGTACTGTTTGCCACGGGCATTGTGACGGCTTCACCAACGGCCGTTGGCCCCGGTTACCTGCCATACCCCGATAAAGAACAAACTTCCGCCATGACCCAATCGGTGGAAGACATGATTATTTCCTTCTCGTCTAAACCGAATCTGCCCGGACAAAATATCTTCGTGGTGCGCGCTACCAGCCATCGCCGTCCTGCCCCGGCCGAGGTGGCCAAAGTGATTTTGCGCTTTACCTACCTGGAAGAAGATTTGGGCACGGTTTCCATTGAGGCGCAGGAGATTGAAGAGACCTCCTATCGTTTGGGTGGCGGCTATTTCTCGCTGCCCGGTCGCTGGCATGTGGATGCGGTCGTGCGTCGCCTCGGCGTGGAAGACAGCATCGGCTCGTTTGAATGGGTTGTGCCGCCTACGGCTGAACCGGAACCCGTCGTCTTGTCTGACCAGCCATTACGGCCGATTTTGCTGCCGCTTGGTTTTGCCGGGATGGGTTTGCTGTTGCTGGCAGGGCTGGTGTTGTGGCGGCGCAAGCACAGCAAAGCCAGTATCGAAGATGTATTGTCCGCACCGGACAGCCTGGTGCGCGTGAAGTAGACAGCATTTTTATTCTCAGGAGCAGAAAGATGAAATTATTCCGTAATGGGCATCAGGCAACGGCCGTTCTGGTCGTTTGCCTGATGCTTTTTTTGTTTTTCCTAGGTATGAATCTGGTGGTCAAAGCGGCTTCCCCCGGCGACTTAGACGGCACCTTTGGGTTTGGTCTGTCGGGTATCACCTACACAGACATCGGCACCGCCTCTTTGGACGAAGCCCACGCGGTCGCGTTGCTGTCGGACGGTACATTTATCGTAGGCGGCGCCAGCGATGATGATTTTGCCCTTGTAAAATATACGGATGTGGGGGCCGTGGATACCAGCTTTGGCAGCAGCGGCAAGGTGGTTACTAACATCAGCGGCAGCAATGTTGACCTGATTGAGGATTTGGTGATTCAATCTGATGGCAGCATTGTAGCGGTGGGAACCAGCACCGGCACCA
This sequence comes from Ardenticatenaceae bacterium, assembly GCA_020634565.1. Lineage (GTDB taxonomy): Bacteria > Chloroflexota > Anaerolineae > Promineifilales > Promineifilaceae > Leptofilum. The sequence continues at coordinate 246,594 of JACKBN010000001.1, read as the reverse complement.
ACAGCAGCATTGCCGTGGTGCGTTACAGCAGCAGTGGCGCTTTGGACAGTGGCTTTGGCAGCAGCGGCATTGTCAATACAACCCTGGGCGGAACCTTTGCGATGGGAACGGCCGTTGCTCTGCAAACAAATGGCCAAATCATCATTGGCGGCACGCGCGACGATGACTTTGTGGTCGCCCGCCTCAACAGCAGTGATGGCAGTTTGGACACCACCTTCAACAGCACCGGCTACAACACCGCCGACTTCACCGGGCGCGCCGATGAAGGGCACGGCCTCGTCATCCAGTCCAGCGGAGCCATTGTCATTGGTGGCTTTGCCAACCAGGGCGACGATCAAGATTTCGGCATCGCTCGCTTTACCAGCAGCGGCGCGTTGGACAGCAGCTTTGGCAGTAGCGGGATAGCCACCGCCGACCCCAGCGGCGGCAGCAATGACTTGGCTTATGCGCTGGCGGAACAATCGACCGGCGCGCTCGTGCTAGCCGGTTTCTCTGAAATGGCTGATGAAGAAACCACGCTGGCTCGCTTCACAGCCGACGGCGTGTTGGATACAACCTTTGGCAGCAGCGGGACCGTCGTCACTAGCAATCCCGGTCTGGCCGACTTCACCTACGATTTGGCCGTGCAGCCTACGGACAAGCTCGTGGTCATCGGCTTCACCCAAAATGGAGCCCCTAACAACGAAGATTTTCGCGTGGCTCGCTACAACGGCGACGGCACGCTGGACAGTAATTTTGGCGGCACGGGTATTGTTTACACCGATATCGGCACCGTGCTCAGCAACGGCAACCATCAGGATGAAGCGTACGCGGTTGCTGTGCAGCCCGACAATCGCATCATCGTTGTGGGGCTGACCGACGTGACCAGCGGCGACAAAAACTTTGCCGTCGCGCGCTACGAATCGCAAAATAACGCGCCAACCTTGTTAGCGGGTGGTGTTATCGGTAATGAAGATAGCAACTACACCTTCAGCAGCACCGATTTCAGCAATAACTTTGATGATCCCGATGGGGACAGTTTGATTCAGGTGCAAATCACTGCGCTGCCTGCCAACGGCAGTTTGCAGCTCAGCGGCAGCCCGGTCGCTGCCAATGATGTGATTCCGGTGGCCGAGATTGCTAACCTGACCTTTACACCAGTCGCCGACTGGTTTGGCAGCAGCAGCCTGACCTGGAACGGCTTCGATGGTATTGATTACGCGGCTTCAACCGCCGCATTATCCATCACCATCAATGCCGTCAACGATGCGCCCTCTTTTACGCGCGGCACAGACCAAACGGTGGCCGAAGATGCGGGATTGCAAACGGTTACCGGCTGGGCCAGCAATATGAATCTGGGGCCAGCCAATGAATCCGGGCAAACCGGCACGTTTGTGGTGAGCAGTAACAACACAACCTTGTTCCCCACGCCGCCAGCAATTGATGCCGTGACGGGTGATCTCACCTTTACGCCAGCGGCTAATGTGTTTGGCTCGGCCACCATCACGGTGCGCTTGCAGGATGACGGCGGTACGGCCAACGGCGGCGTCAATCTCTCCCCGGCGCAAACGTTTTTCATCACGGTGACCTCGGTGAATGATGCGCCAACTTTCAGCAACAGTGGCAACGTGACGGTGAACGAGGACAGCGGCGCGCAAACGGTGGCTGGCTGGGCCAGCAACATCTCGCCAGGGCCGTTTGGGGAAGATGCGCAGGGGTTGGAATTCACCGTGAGTTCTAACAACAATGGCTTGTTTTCGTCTCCGCCAGCGGTTAGCTTGCTCACGGGCAATCTCACCTTCACGCCGGTGGCGGATCAGTCCGGCACGGCGCAGGTAACTGTGACGCTATCTGACGATGGCGGCACGGCCAACGGGGGCCAAAACAGCAGCCAGGTAATCTTTATACTGACGGTGAATCCGGTGAACGATGCACCAACCTTTACGGGCGGTGGCAATCAACAAGTGCTGGAAGATGCTGGAGCGCAGTCGGTGGCCAACTGGGCCAGCAGCATGAACACTGGTTCGCCTAATGAATCTGGGCAGACGCTGACGTTTGTGCTGACAACGAACAATGATGCGCTGTTTGACAGTGGGCCAGCCGTGAACGCAACGACGGGGACGTTGACCTACACGCCAGCGGCCAATGCGAACGGATCGGCAACGGTTACGGCCGTTTTGCAAGACAGCGGCGGCACACTAAACGGCGGTGTGGACACCTCTGCCCCGCACCAGTTCACGATTACGGTAACGGCCGTTAACGACGCGCCTTCCTTCACTGCGGGAGCCGATCAGCATATTGACGAGGAAAACGGCGGGGCGTATGAAATTGTGGGCTGGGCCAGCAACATCTCTGCTGGGGCCGCCAACGAGAGCGGCCAAACGCTCACCTTCGACGTTAGCCACGACAATGCAGCGCTGTTTGTGGTGCCGCCAGCGATTGATGCCACAACGGGCAATCTGACCTTTACCACCATCAGCGGTTCGGGCTTGGATTTGGTAGCCAACGTCAGCGTGATGCTCACCGACAATGGCGGCACGGCCAACGGCGGCGTGGACAGCTCCGCCACGCAGCAGTTCACCATCTCGCTCACGTTTGTCAACGATGCGCCCAGCTTTTTAGCTGGGGCAGACCAGACGGTTGAGGAAGATTCCGGGCCAATTACGGTGGCTGGCTGGGCCAGCGCCATCGATCCCGGTTCGGCGACGGAAGGTGGGCAAACGCTGACCTTCCTCACCAGCAACGACAACAACAGCTTGTTTGCCGTGCAGCCCAGCGTCGATGACGCGACCGGAGACCTCACCTTTACGCCAGCGGCGGATGCGTTTGGCGTGGCGACGGTGTCGGTGCAACTGCAAGACAATGGCGGTACGGCCAACGGCGGTCAGGATACGTCGGCGGCGCAGACGTTCCTCATCACGATTTCGCCCATCAATGATGCGCCCACGGTGGCGGCCTTTACGTTGACGGGAGTTGAGAATAGTGCGTTGGCGTTTACGGCCGTTTCCTTCACAGACAATTTCAACGATGTGGACAACGACAGTTTGCAATCCATCCGCATCAGCTCACTCCCTGCCAATGGCAGTCTGACGCTGAGCGGCACGCCGGTTGCGCTCAATCAGGTGATTCCGGTAGGGCAGTTGGGCAATTTGGCGTTCATGCCGGATCTGGACTGGACAGGAGACACATCTTTTAGCTGGACGGGGTTTGATGGCACGGTGTATGCGGTAGAAACGGCCGTTGTGACCCTCACCATCGAGCCAGATACATTCACGATTTTCTTGCCGCTAGTGGTCAACGGTAATTAATTGATCCTCTAAAATAGATTGGTCCAATCTTCTTGCAATGAAAGTTGTTTTCAGCTGAAGAAGATTGGACCAATCTACGTACGTCGCAATCCTAGAACCAATCTTCCAACAAAAGTGGTGCAATTAGCTTTGTATCTTGTTCCGTAGCGTGGGCATCGGCAAATTGGGAACGGCCGTTATACCAGGCCAACACCTCATCACGATTGATATTTGTGGGTCTGTCTGACAAGATTGTCCCATAACTAGACCAAGGCCAATCTCGAAAATCAGTTACAAAACCATGTTTTTGTGGGTTGTGATGAATGTAGCTGATTAACGTCAGCAAATAATGCTGGCTGCCCACAGCTTTGCGCCCAAACGGGGATTCAAACAAAGCGCCAGTGCGGTTGGTCGCTTTGTTGAAGGCACGAGCATAGGCAATAAAAAAGTTGTTAAACGCTCGGCTAGGCTCTTGAGGCGCAAAGATTGGACCAATCTGTAGGTCATTTTTGGCACTTGAATGATCTTCCAAGATTGGTCCAATCTGGTTGCGGTGATACGCTTCTTGCTCTTCCTCGGTATAAGTTCTTAGGGCAAAATGAAAGTGGTTGGGCAACAAGCAGTATGCGTAGGTTTCAGCCACCGGCTGAATATATTTGGCATAGAGCTGCAAAAAGTAGGGGTAGTTCCGTCGTTGGACAAACAAATTTTCGCCGTTGTTGCCGCGATTGTAGATGTGGTAAATACGGCCGTACCGCAACGGTTCGTTTGCCATCTTTCCCTCCTGACAGGTCGCCAAAAGTATAAGCTTGCCCCCAAGATTGGTCCAATCTTTTTCAATGGGGGACGTTTTCATGTGAAGGAGATTGGACCAATCTGCGCAGCTAGGGAGATTGAAAAGCAGAGAGGGTACCCTCTTGATCCACCAAAAAGAGCCAGCCATCACCGAAGGTGAGGGGAACGCGGGAGCGAGGTTGTGGGTCGGTTTTCCAGAGCAATTCACCACTGGCAAGATTGAGAGCGTAGAGCTGGTTGTCATTCCCTTGGAAGTAAGCCGTGGTGTCATCCAGCGTCAGTTCGGCGCGGGGGGCGTTGAACACACCTTCTAGCTGCGTGCGCCATACGGCCGTTCCCAAACCACCATCTACCGCATGCACAAACGCATTATCGCTGCCAAAATAGAGCACGCCATCCTGCCAGCTAAACCCCGGCGACCAATTTTCGGTTGGATATTCCCAGCGCACCTCGCCAGAACGGCCGTCTAGCCCATAAACCATATCTGTGTATGCCAACAAAAACAGGGTGTCCTCATCGGTCGCCAGCGACTTGATGAAGCCATCCTGCCGCTCGGCTTGCCATTGCAGTTCACCGGTTTGCTGAGCAAAGGCATGCAGGCGCAAAAAGCCGCCTTCTTCCACATCGGACGCTGGATTTAAGAAGCTGCCGCCAACGAACAGTTGGTTTCCGTTGCTGGTGGGTGTGGTGAGCGTGTAAACGGCCGTTTCCCACGACCACACCAGTTCTCCAGACGCAATCTCCACGGCATACACCCAGGCGTTCCCGTCTGGGTTGGGCGTGACGCCCGGACCTACAAACGCGGTGCCTGCAAAAACCATGCCGTTTGCCAGCAGCGGTGCCCACAGCAGATCGCCTACCAGCGGCAGCTGCCACAAAATTGCGCCGTCTGCCGGATTGAGCGCCACCATTTGCCCAGGACTGCCGACGATAACGGCCGTTTCGTTAGCCGCCAACGAGCGCGACCAAACGCCACCATCCAATGTCATCTCCCACAGCGTATCTCCTGTAGCGGGATCGAGGGCAAAAACGGCCGTATCCGTCGCCACAAAGACTCGTCCGGCCGCAAACGCCGCTGGCCCTTTGAGACTCGCGCCAAACGGCAGTTGCCAGATCAGGTCCGGCGCGGCGGTAGATTGGGTGGCGGTAGGTGAAGGTGATGGTGTGGGGGGAACGGCCGTTGCGGCCAGTGTCGGCGTTGGTGGCGGTGCAGATGGGGCAGAAGTACAGCCAAGCAGCAGCACAATCAAAGGGAAAAATAGCGTCCAACGACGCATGTGGCACCTCAAAACAGCAAAAAGCGTGGTCCAATCTACTCAGATTGGACCACGCTCAAATGCAATCAACTAATCATCATCAAACGAGAGATTTGTCAGGAAATTAACCAGCAGATCGATCTCCTCCGGCGTAAGCTTCTCGCCAAAGTCTGCCGGCATCGTGTTTGCCTGGTCTTCAAAGCCGGGCACCGTAAACGCCTGCGGGTCCAGAATCGATTGGCGGATGTACTCCTCGCCGCTCATGCCAGACACACGGGTACCGGCCATTTCCCCGACTTCATCCCAGCCTGGGCCAATCTTGCCGCCGCGCCCCATCGCCTCGATGCGATGACAGGCAAAGCAGCCAGCTTGCTCAATCACGGCAATCGCTGCCTGATCGCTCTCAGACAATTGCGTGCCAACCTGGCTGCGAATGTAGGCAATCAGTTGCCAGCGCTCTGTCTCCGTCAGGTACGCCTTCCAGGCAGGCATCGCCGAGAAGAATGGCGACTGGCTGCCGCCCTCGCTGATGCGCCAGAACAAGTAAGCGTCGGTGATAAACGGCAGGTTCATCAAGGCCGGGTCGGTCAGATTCACCGGGCGCGGCTTCAACCCTTCGCTAAAGTTGCCCTGTCCATCCAGATTTTCGCCATGGCACTCATAGCAATCATGATCTTCATACACGGCCTTACCGGCAAATACGGCCGCCGGATCATCCGCAAACGGATTGGTGAGTGGGGCATAGGCGGGCGGAATCTTGGCCTGCCATTCCTCCAGACGCACTTCTGGCACGCGCGGTATCTCTGGCACCATGTTGATGGGCAAAGGCACCTCTTCATGGATGATCGTGGTCCGCGTGAAGGTGTCGGTGATGGTGGCATGCAGGGCCAGTCCGGCTGAGAATACCGCCAGGATAGCAAACAGCAGGAAGGCGATGTTGCGTGCGTAATCGGTCCTGTTGTTTTGCGTTTCGGGTTTGCGTAATTGCACGGCCGAACTAAAGCCAATCGCCACGCCAAACACCACGGTCAACAAGCCAAACAGCGCCAGGAACATGGGCCGGAAGGATGGCTCCATGACCGTCTCGGTAATCGTCGGGGCCGGAATCTCCGGTGGAATGGGCGATGTTCCGGCTTCGTCGATAGTAGAGATTATTTCCACGGGTTCGACGGCCGTATCAGCAACGGCCGTTTCCTCAGTCACCACCTCTGCACTCACCAGCACCGGACCCACGCTGTCGGCCGGATAGCCAGCCAGCACCAACGGTCCATCTCGATTGGTTTCTTCGATGTCAAACTCCCAGCCAGGCGGCATACGGTTGTTGCGCAGCCGCGCCCGAAGCTTGGAGTCGCTCCAGTTCCCCGGAATGATGATGGCCACACCCGGCGGGTCTGACAGTACGTCGCCACCCAGCATGATGCCCTCATAGCTACCCAGGTTCATCTCATGGCGTGAATCTTCAGAATTGTCAAAGTGGCATTCCGTACACGCTTGCGAACCTTCGAACCAGGCGTTTTCGGTGGTAAACAGTGGCAAGACATCATTCTCGAAGCTGCCATTGTGTTCTGCGCCATCGGTGTCGGACCAGCCAAAGTCACCATCTGGCGCACCGGCATCGACCCAGGCACCAATCAGTTCGACAGCGTAAACATTGCCACCGTCGTGCTCCAGCAGCGGTCCATCTCGGTTGGTTTCTTCGATGTCAAACTCCCAGCCAGGGGGCATGCGGTTGTTGCGCAGCCGTGCCCGCAGCTTGGAATCGCTCCAGTTCCCCGGAATGATGATGGCCACGCCCGGCGGGTCTGACAGTACATCGCCGCCCAGCATAATGCCCGCATAACTGCTCAGGTCCATCTCATGCCGAGAATCTTCGGAGTTGTCAAAGTGGCATTCGGTGCACGCTTGCGAGCCTTCAAACCAGGCGTTTTCTGTGCTAAACAGCGGCAGAATATCGGCGTCAAAAGAACCCGCACAATCCAGGTCATTACTGTCGGTAAAGGCGAACGGATCGAGTTCGGGGGCACCGGCATCAACCCAGGCGCCAATCAGGTCCACGGCGTACACTTCGCAGCTATCAGCCGCAACCGCATTGGCAAAGGTGCCCACGGTCACAATTGGGCCGTCGCGGTTGGTTTCTTCAATGTCGAACTCCCAGCCGGGGGGCATGCGGTTGTTGCGCAAGCGGGCCCGCAGCTTGGAATTCTCCCAGTCGCCAGCTAATACAATTGGCACACCTGGTGGGTCAGACAGGACATCGCCGCCCAGCATGATGCCTTGATAGCTGCCCAGGTTCATCTCATGGCGCGAATCTTCGGAGTTGTCAAAGTGGCACTCCGTACACGCTTGTGAGCCTTCAAACCAGGCGTTTTCAGTGGTGAACAGTGGCAGCACGTCCGATTCGAAGCTGCCATTGTGTTCGCTGCCGTCGGTGTCGGTCCAGGCAAAGTCGCCTTCCGTCGCGCCGGCATCAACCCAAGCGCCGATAAGTTCAACAGCGTAGACGTTGCCGCCATCGTGTTCCAGCAGCGGTCCATCCCGATTGGTTTCTTCAATGTCAAACTCCCAGCCAGGGGGCATGCGGTTGTTGCGCAACCGTGCCCGCAGCTTGGAATCGCTCCAGTTACCGGGGATGACAATCGCTACTCCCGGTGGGTCAGACAATACATCGCCACCCAGCATGATGCCTTGGTAGCTGCCCAGGTTCATCTCATGGCGCGAGTCTTCGGAATTGTCGAAGTGGCACTCCGTGCAGGCTTGCGAGCCTTCAAACCAAGCGCCTTCGGTGGTGAACAAAGGCAGCACATCATTGGCAAAGTCGCCAATGCAGGCTTCATCGTTGAGGGAGGTGAAGGGGAAGCTGCTTTCTGTAGCTCCAGCATCCACCCAGGCACCAATCAAATCGACAGCATAAATGTCACAGTCCGCTCCGGTGGAGGGTCTATTGATCGTGCCTACGGTCACAATCGGTCCATCGCGATTGGTTTCTTCAATGTCAAATTCCCAGCCGGGGGGCATGCGGTTATTACGCAGACGCGCCCGCAGCTTGGAATTGTCCCAATCGCCCGGCAGCACAATCGCTATGCCCGGCGGATCGGACAGTACGTCGCCGCCGAGTATGATGCCCTGGTAGCTGCCCAGGTTCATCTCGTGGCGCGAATCTTCGGAGTTGTCGAAGTGGCACTCCGTGCAGGCTTGAGAGCCTTCAAACCAGGCATCTTCGGTGGTGAACAGAGGTAGCACGTCCGATTCAAAGGTGCCGTTGTGTTCGCTGCCGTCGGTATCGGTCCAGGCAAAGTCGCCCTCTGGCGCGCCGGCATTAACCCAGGCACCAATCAGTTCGACGGCATAGACGTTGCCACCATCGTGCTCCAACAGCGGTCCGTCGCGGTTGGTTTCTTCGATATCAAACTCCCAGCCGGGGGGCATGCGGTTGTTGCGCAGGCGCGCCCGCAGCTTGGAATCGCTCCAGTTGCCAGGGATGACAATCGCCACGCCGGGTGGGTCAGAGAGGACATCGCCGCCCAGCATGATGCCTGCGTAGCTGCCCAGGTTCATTTCGTGCCGAGAATCTTCGGAATTGTCGAAGTGGCATTCGGTGCAGGCTTGTGAGCCTTCAAACCAGGCCCCTTCGGTGGTGAAGAGGGGGAGCACGTCGGTGGTGAAATCACCGGTGCAGGCCTCGTCGTTGAGGGAAGTGAACGGGAAATTACCGTCCATAGCCCCCGCATCGACCCAGGCACCAATCAGATCTACGGCGTAAATGTCGCATTCGCCAGCGGTTTGCTGGCGGTTGGTGCTTGCTGCGATGTTGTAATCGGGGTGGGGGGCGGTGGAAACGGCCGTTTCCACACTTTCATCGTTGGCTGCTTTGGTTGGTTCTAATCCCCAACCGAGGGCAATTAAACAAAGCCCCAGGCCAATCAGCCAGAAATGCCTCTTGTACTGCATCATACTACCTCCTTCATGCTTACTGCTCGGTTGGCGTGTGTGGGAATGAAAGCAGAAGATCGCCAAATAATCGCTTTCCCCAGAATTTACGGCCGTTGGGAGGTGGCTGCTGCGGCTGCTGGAACTGTGTTGGTCATGATGGTGTCGTGGCTCCCAGACGACAATAAATTCTTGGCCTTTCTAATTCTAAGAAAGAAGTAGGCTTTAAATATTGGTATTTATCGGGAAATATGAGGAAAAATTGTGGCCGAAAATCGAATTTTACGAAAAATAATTTGGACCGTTACCTGATGCGGATTTTTGACACTAACGAGACAAGGTCACCAAAATGGGTGGCTATCTGATTGCATTGACAGAATCTGAAGGCAACCATGCAACCATCAACTGTTTACCTTTGCCTGGGCATGTGGAGTGTCGTGGCGACGTTATTTACCATACTGGCCTGCGTGTTATCGGCCAGACTGAGCCAGCGCGATGAACGGCCGTAACGGTAGTACCATCGTCCTAATTTGCCGGGCAGTCGTTACGTTTTCATTACAATGCTCACTTAATAAGCAGAAGCCGCCGCTTTTGAGCGGAGCGGTGGCCGTGAAGAAAGTGTATTGCTAGTGAAGTTTGTATTTGTATTGGAAAAATCAGATTCTTGTTTAGGAGCAGAATATGAAACCCCAATTAAACTGCATCTATCCTTCGCCATCATTTCCCCGCAGGTTAAGTTCTACCAGGGTTGCTAACTGGTAACTGATCACCTTCATTTTCTGCCGCATTAATTTAAGGGAGGCGTTTTATGAGTAGTCCGACTCGACTGCTGTACCGTACACGCTTACTTTGTTTAATTTTAGCCTTTATTTTTGTTAGCCAGCCCGTGGCGGCACAATCGGGCCAGACGGGCAGCATTACCGGCACGGTGCATAATGGCACAACCGATGGTCCCGCCCCGGAAGGCACCGAAGTGACCCTGCATGCTTACAACAGCAGCTACACGGCCACCGAAACCTTAACCACCACGCTAGACGCCAACGGCCGTTTCCAATTCACCCTTAACGACAAGCCCGCTGACTGGGTCTACATGGTTAGCACCCACTACGAGGATTTGTCCTTTAGCAGCAACATTGCTGGCTTGTCTGGCGAACAGCCGCTTGATTTATCCCTGACCGTTTACGAAACCACCAGCGATCCTGCCACTGTCAGGATTGACCAGCTCACCATTTCCCTGAATGCGGTGGGGCAAGAGGTGCAGGTTAGCGAACTATACAGCTTTGCCAATGCGGGCACGGCCGTTTTCACTGGCGGCGATTCCGGTGGTTTGCAAATTGACCTGCCCAGCGCCGCCCAAACGCCCACCTTCGAACGCGGCATGGGGCCAAACAGCGGCTATTTCCCGGCCAATGAGGTGGTGCAGCAAAACGGCCGTTGGCTCGATACGGTGCCTTTGCGACCCGGCCCCAATAGCCTGACCCTCCGCGTGAGCTACCGCCTGCCCGCTGCCGGACTGGATTTGTCTCGCACCTTGCTTTACCCTGCCAACCGCGTCCTGGTTGGCGTGCCCGACGACCTGGCCTTTGCCGACGCTGGTTGGCAGCAAGAAAACACCCAATCTATCGGCGAGCGCGGCGTGCTGCGCCAATATATCCAGCAGGAATTGGCGGCAGACAGCACTTTGTCGCTCGCCTTTAGTCCGGCAGCCGAGGCCGTCCAAACGCCGTCAAACAGCCTTGCTGTTTCCTCTGCCAGCAACTGGATTTTGAGTCTGGGCATTTTGCTGTTGGTCATGTTTACGTCTTTTCGGCTATTGCGACCGGGCCAACTTTCAACGGCCGTTCCCCAACTGGCCACCTCCGCCGGAGCCAGCACTGACAAGGCAGAACGGTGGCAGCTGCTCTTCAGCCTGGCTGATTTGGACAATGCTTACAAAAGTGGCCAGCTTCCGGAATCTGAATATCAACAAAAGCGGCAAGACATCAAAGATCGCTTGCGCAACATTTGGGAAGTGGTCTGAGGCAGCCTATGCAAAAACGCTTAACCAGTTCATTTGTTCGACGAGAGGATTTTGCGTCGAGTGGCGAAACGGCCGTACGGCCGTATGAGCTCGAACTCAGTCTCTTTTTCGTCATTGTCCTCAGCGGCATCTACATCGCCTACGACATTCTCGCCACGCCCAAAGGTGGCCATCCCTTTGGCCACTCCCTGGGCATCATCGGCACCCTGCTCATGGTGATGACCGAGACGCTATACAGCTTGCGCAAGCGCACCAGCTGGCTCAACTGGGCCGGTCCCGTGCGTTACTGGCTCTCCCTGCACATCGTCACCGGCATTGTGGGGCCGTTTATGGTGCTCATGCACACGGGGCTGCAATTTCGTGGCCTGGCCGGGGTTAGCTTCATCCTCACCCTGATTGTGGTGGGCAGTGGGTTTATGGGGCGTTACCTGTACACAGCCCTGCCCCGCACCATTTCCGGCGTCACCACCTCGCGCCAGTCGTTGGAGCGCGAAATCGGCACCATTTCCCAGCAGATCAACCAGTTTGAGCTGCAAAAACCGGAGCGCGTCCAGCAAATCGTAGCGGAACTAAGCGAACGGCAAAGCGGGCGCAATCCGCTGCTTACCATTTTGGGCCGTTCGTATTACCAATGGCGCTACCAACGTCGTCTCAAACGCGAACTCAAGAAGATGGATCAGCTGGCCGTTGAGCAAAAGCAACAGCTCAGTCAAATGCTCACGCGCCGCCGCGACCTCCAGCGCCAGACGGAAATGCTGGAAGCCGCCCGCCGTGTGATGCGCATCTGGCACATTTTGCACATTCCCTTCGGCCTGACGCTGTTCTTTTCCGTCGGGCTGCACGTTTTTGCCACCATTTACTTTAGAGCAGGCTTGTTTAAGTGAGACAATACAAACGGCTCGAACGCCAGCATCCCATTTTTTCACCCGTTGCCCTGACATCCACCCTCATTTTGGGAGTGGGTTTGGCTATTTGGGTCTACTTTACCGGCGGGCGCGTCTTTAGCCCCGGCGAACTGTCCGCGCTCAACCACGGTGGCGAACCGATTGCCAATGTCATGTCCCATGCCGACATTGCCGACGACTGTGGCCAATGCCACGAGCCATTCAAAGGGGTGAAGGACACACTCTGCCAGGATTGCCATGAAAACATCGCTGTCGAGCGTGAGGGCGATGGCCTACACGGCCGTTTACCCGACGTCACACAGTGCGGCAGCTGCCATCTGGAACATCAAGGGCACGACTATGACTTAAAAACGGCCGCTGTCGCCGATTTTGACCACAGCCTGACCAATTTTGCCCTCACCCACCACGATGTAAAAAGCGTCAGTGCCGAAATCGCTTGTGCCGACTGTCACGTTGATGAGGGGAGCTACACCATTGAAAACAGCACTTGCGACAGCTGCCACCGCGATCTGGACGCCGAATTTATGGCCGAACACGCGGAGGCGTACGGGCTCAACTGCCTCACCTGTCACGATGGGCTGGACAGCATGTCTGACTTCACCATGGCTCAGCACGCCGAGCTGTTTGCCCTGACCGGCGCCCACGAAACCACGAGTTGCGAAAATTGCCACGCGGGCGGCGAATTTGAAGGCACGCCGCATGAATGTGTGGCTTGCCATGCCGAGCCAGAAGCGCATCAGGCGATGTTTGGCACCGACTGCGCCGAATGCCATGCCACGGTTGCCTGGCAACCGGCCAAGTTTGACGATGCCCCATTCGACCACGAACGCACGACCAGCTTTAGCCTGGCGCAACACATGGAAGATTTTAACGGCAGTGCGCTGGCCTGTACCCACTGCCACACGGGCGAGGAGCCGATCCAGGTGAAAGATGCGACGTGTGAAGGGTGTCATGGAACGGCCGTTCCTACCTTCATGACCGAGCACATTGCCCTGTTTGGCCCCGCCTGCCAGGATTGCCACGATGGGCTGGACAGCATGGCCAACTTTGATCACGCCACCGTCTTCGCGCTGGATGGGCAGCACGCCACCGTTGAATGCACCGCCTGCCACGTGAACCAGGTGTTCCAGGGCACGCCGAAAGAGTGCGTGGCCTGCCACGCCGAGCCAGAAATTCATTTTGGCATTTTTGGCACCGACTGCGCCAACTGCCACACGGTAGAGGGCTGGCTGCCGGCCCAACTGCGCCAGCACACCTTCCCGCTCGACCACGGCGAGCAGGGTACTCTGGAATGCACCGCCTGCCACACCAGCACCAGCTACACTCAGTACGACTGCACCACTTGCCACGAACATAATCTGGCAGAGATGGTGGACGAACATGACGAGCTGAATCTCACCCAGGCTGAGCTGATGGACTGCGCTTCTTGCCATCCAACGGGGCATGAGGCTGAGGAAGATGATGATTAATAGGCAATTGGGTAATTGGGTAATTTGCCAAATTACTTAATTACTCAATTACTAAAACAGATTACCCGTTACCAATCGCTAAATCTCGACACTTACACACTGAAGCTAGCGCAGGAAAAGGATGTTGCATGAGTTTTTTGGATGCATTGCGAAAACGAAAAAAGGATGAAACGGCCGTTCCCGAAGCCATGATTCAGCTGGGGCGCGTGGTGGCGGACGCCAGCCGCTGCGTTCAGTGTGGCATTTGTGGCTACAACTGCCCGGTCGGCATCCCCGTGCGTGATTATGCGCGGCAGGGTCTGCCCGTTAGCGATGCAGCCTGTATTAGCTGCGGCAACTGCGTCAACGTTTGCCCGCGCGGCACGCTGCGCTGGGAAACCCAGGCCCACGTCATCGTCATGGATCGTTTTGCCACCCAGATGGGTGAAATGGCCAGTGGAGATTAAATAAGATGCGCTATGTGATTATTGGCAACGGCGCAGCAGGCGCCACCGCGGCCCAAACCATCCGGCAAAACGACGCGGCTGGGGAAATCATCATCCTCACGGCCGAACCGTACCCGATGTATTCTCGCCCTGGCCTGGCCTATGTGCTCATCAAAGAGGTGCCGCCGGAGCAAATCATGGCGCGCACCCTCGACTGGTATGAGGAATGGGGCATCAATTTGGTGCTGGGCGAGGCGGCGAGTTTGGATGTAGAGCGGCAAGAGGTATGGTTGGCAGACGGCCGTTCTCTCACCTACGATCGCCTGCTCATTGCCACTGGCGCCAGAGCCACCCCACCACCTTACGCTGGCTCCGAACTGGATGGCGTGGTCTACCTGGACACCCTCGATGGCACCAAAGAATTGGTGAAGAAGACCCGTCGCGCCCGCCGCGCCGTGGTGATTGGCGGGGGTATTACTGCCCTAGAACTCACCGAAGGGCTTACCCATCGTGGCATCGACACCCACTACTTTTTGCGCCGGGATCGTCTCTGGGGGCAAGTATTTAACGATGAGGAAGCTGCCCTGCTGGAAAAGAAGATGAAAGCCCACCACGTGCACATCCACTACAACACCGAAGCCGTGGAAATTTTGGGCGACCGCAAGGGGCGCGTGCGCGGCGTGCGCCTGAAAGACGGCAACGAATTTAAATGCGATCTGGTCGGCGTGGCCATTGGCGTGAAGCCGCTGATCGACGTGGTGGCCAACAGCCCCATCGCCATCGACCGGGCTATTCTGGTGAATGAGCGCCTGCAAACCAATGTGCCCAACGTTTACGCTGCCGGTGACTGCGCCCAGGTGTATGACCGCTGGACGGAGAAGCACATGCTGGACATCCTCTGGCCCAGCGCCGTGGCTGAAGGCAATGCCGCCGGCCTGAACATGGTCGGTCAGCCCTACGAATACGAAAAGGGCAGCCCGTTCAACGCCTGTTTGCTCTTTGGCCTGCACATTACCACCATGGGGCAAATTAACCCCCGGCGCGAAGCCGACGCTGACGAGCCACAAATTTTGCAGCATGTCTCGCGTGGCTCCAGCGAAGTTTGGTACACGCACCCACGGCCGTATCGCAGTGCCTGGGCTGCCGAAAACGACAACACCATTCGCCTGGTGCTCAGTGGCGATTATCTGGTTGGCGCGTTGGTCATTGGCGAGCAAAGCCTCACCGACTCGCTGCGCTACCTGATTGAGCACGAAGTAAATGTTGGCAATATGTATGAAGAACTCAGCGCTGGTGGTCCTCGGATGCGTCGCTGCCTGACGGATTTTTGGCAATCGATCTTGCCGGAACCTGCTCAAATCTGACTGTAGGACTGTATTAGCAATCATTTTATTTATCGTATTGGAACAGACGTAAGCAGTAGCGGAGAAAAGGCATTATGTTAAGAAGAATCCTGATTATCCTCTTAGCACTTTTTTTATTCATTGATATTGTCGGCGGTGCAGTTTCCTTTTCTGTAGCGCGCAGTGGACCTTATGTGCCCGGTGATCGTTTTTTCCGTGGTCAGACCAACGCGGAGCAGCTCTGGTTGAACCGGCTGGTTCGTGCTGGCGAACCACGGGCCAATTCGCTGCTTGATTTGCTAGAGCGGCGGGTTGACAACCTGGAACTGCTGTTGGGCAGCGCCAATCAGCGTTTGGCGCTGGCTTACCTGGACAATGCGTTTAACCAGGCCATCAACGCCATTGAGCTGGCTCCCGCCGAGGCCCAACCTGCGCTTAAACAGCGCTTGCTTCTGCTCACAGAGCGTACGCTGGCCTTGCTGGATGGGCTGGAACTGGTGGATGGTGATGGGGCGGAGTTAGCAACGGCCGTTACCAACCTTCTCGACAAATTAACCGAACTGCAAATTGCGCTGAGCAATCCCGATCCCACATCTATTGCGGACATTGCCGCGATTGATACCGATTTGTCTCGACTGGCGGATGATGAAATGAGCCAGCCGGAAGACAGCGAGGCTGATGGTATTCCTATCAGTCTAGACAATCCGCTGGATGTGCCCTTTCCTGAAGGCTCGCTAGAGCACGATTTCTTCCCGCTGACCGGCGGTCATGACAACCTGAAATGCAGCAATTGCCATACCGGCAGCACCTATAAGGGCACGCCCGTCGATTGTGTGAGCTGTCATGCCAAAGACGAACCGCATGAAGGCCAGTTTGGCACGGATTGTACGGCTTGCCATAGTGTGACGGAGTGGACGGCCGTTTCCTTCGACCACAGCTTGATGGGCAACCAGGATTGTGCCAACTGCCACACGCCGCCAGAAAATCACTTTGCGGGCGCTTGTTCCGCCTGTCACAGCGATACGGACAACTTCGCCAACGCCGTTTTCAACCACGACACCATCGGCACGCAGGATTGCGCGGGCTGCCATACGCCGCCAGCCAACCACTGGGCAGGCGCTTGTTCCGCCTGTCATTCGGATACCAGTAACTTTGCCAACGCCGTTTTTAATCATGCCACGATTGGCAATCAGGATTGTGCGGCTTGCCACAGCGCTCCGGCGAACCATTGGGCAGGCGCTTGTTCCGCCTGTCATTCGGATACCAGCAACTTCCGCAATGCCGTTTTCGACCACTCAACGATTGGCGGACAGGATTGCGCGGCTTGCCATAGTGCGCCTGCCAATCACTATGCGGGTGCCTGTACGGCTTGCCATCAAGACACGGGCAACTTCCGCAATGTCAATTTCAATCACGCCACCATTGGCGGGCAGGATTGTTCGGCCTGTCACGGGGCACCGGCGAACCATTACGCCGGGGCGTGTAATGCCTGCCATCAGGACACGGGCAACTTCAAAAACGCCAACTTTAATCACTCGACGATTGGCGGCACGGACTGTTCGGCTTGTCACGGTGCGCCAGCAAATCATTACGCTGGGGCGTGTAATGCCTGCCATCAGGACACGGGCAACTTCAAAAATGCCAACTTCAACCACTCAACCATTGGCGGCACGGATTGTGGCGCTTGCCATAGCGCGCCAGCCAATCATTGGGGCGGTGCCTGCTCGGCCTGTCACCAGGACACCGGCAACTTCAAGAACGCCAACTTCAACCATTCCACGATTGGCGGGCAAGATTGTTCGGCCTGTCACAGTGCACCCGCCAACCATTTTGCAGGGGCGTGTAGCACCTGTCATCAGGATACAGGCAACTTCAAAAATGCCAGCTTTAACCACACGGGTTTGACGGACTGCGCGTCTTGCCACACCCCGCCGCCGAATCACTTTGCGGGGCAATGTTCAGACTGTCACAATACGGACACGTTCTCGGGTGCATCGTTTAATCACTCATTCCCGACCGGGCACGGTGGGGCGAACAACAACTGTGCCTCCTGCCATCCGGGCGGCAATACGTCGAGCTGGACCTGTACCAACTGCCATTCGCAGCAAGAAATGGACGACAAGCATAAGGAAGAAAATGGCTACAACGGCAGCAACTGTACGCAATGTCATGCCGACGGCCGTAAACACGATTAACAAAACAAATCAGGCCAGGGGAACGGCCGTTCCCCTGGCTCACTTTTGAGTTAGGTTGGTGGTGTGTATTACGTTGGGTTGTCTAGCACTTCCCGCACTTTGGCGGCCAGCGTGCTGCGGGCAAATGGTTTGGAGAGGAAGTTTGTGTCGGCTGTGAGCACCCCGTGGCGCATGATGGCATCATCCATATAGCCAGAGATAAACAGCACATTGATTTGGGGGTGAACGGCCGTTAACGCCTCGGCTATTTCTCGGCCGTTCATTTGGGGCAGCACCACATCAGTCAGCAGCAAATGGATAGGGTCTGGGTAGGTCTGGGCAAGCGCCAGCGCTTCTTCCCCGGTTTGAGCGGCAACGACGGTATATCCAATTTCGGTGAGCGTGGCTTCAATCAGGTCACGCAGAGCGGGTTCATCTTCCACCAGTAGAATGATTTCGCTGCCCTTTTCTGCGGCTAAAGGGCCGGTGGAAACAGTGATCTGCTTACTCTGCTCCCGGATGGCTGGTAGGTAAATTTTGAAGGTCGTGCCCTGGTTTGGCTCGCTGTAAACGTAAATCGTGCCCCCACTTTGTTTGACAATCCCATGTACCGTAGCCAGCCCCAGCCCTGTCCCCTGGCCGGCTTGTTTGGTGGTGAAGAACGGCTCAAAAATTTGCTTCATAGTCTCTTCATCCATACCGTAGCCGGTGTCCGTAAGGGCCAGCAAAATACAGGGGCAGTCCGGCATATCCTGATGTAAGTAGGAAGCTCTCTCTGACGGAAGAATATTGTGAGTTTCTATGGTGACCATACCGCCGGTCGGCATAGCATCGCGTGCGTTGATTGTCAGGTTCATGATTACCTGCTCCATCTGCCCCGGATCCGCCATAACCGACCATAAGTCTGGCTGTAAACTGGTGGAAAGGACAACGTCTTCCCCGATAAGACGCCCCAACATTTTTTCCAGATTGGTAACCAGAACGTTCATATTGAGCAACACGGGTTGCAGCACCTGTTTGCGGCTAAAGGCCAGCATCTGGCGGGTTAGATCGGAAGCGCGGTCTGCTGCCTGGCGAATTTGCTCCAGCTTGGGCAGCAGGGGGTCTTGCTTGCTCATGCTTTGGCGCATGAGATCGCCGTACAGGGTGATGACGGCCAGCTGATTGTTAAAGTCGTGCGCTACCCCACCGGCCAACCGGCCAATACTTTCCATTTTTTGGGCCTGCCGCAGCTGTTCTTCCAGAATGGCCTGCTCTTCAGCCGCTTTTTTGTGCTGCGTAACGTTGCGCACCATGGTTACAGAACCAACTACTTTACCTGCCTGGTGGATGGGAGTTGAGGTGTAATCAACAAAGATAGGTGTGCCGTCTTTGTGCCAGAAAAGATCGTTTTGGTTGAGACGTTCTACCCCGTTTTGAATTGCGGTGATGATTTGGCATTCGCTGACGGGATAGGGGGTGCCATCGGCGCGGGTGTGATGGAAGATGACATGGGCATTTTTCCCCAGCAATTCATTGGCTTTCCAGCCCAGCATATTGGCCATGGCGGGGTTGATGAACGTGATACGGCCGTTTACATCCGTACCATAAATCCCTTCGCCCGCCGAGTTCAGGATGAGTTCCATACGCTGATTGAGCCGGGCAATGGTTGCTTCCGCTTTTCTGTGCTCGGAAACATCTTGCGCATAGCCAACCAGGGCGGCAGGCTGCCCACTCTCGTCACGCACCAGACGAGCTTCAGCCCAAACAGTACGCATTGTGCCATCTGGCAGCACCAGACGATATTCAATCGGGGTGGGCTTGTGTGATTCCAGTACGCTGGCGTTTGACTGCCGCACGGTTTCCAGATCATCGGGATGGATGCGTTCATAGATAATTTGGCGGAGAGAAAGATCGTTGTTGGCTTGATCCACGCCAAACAGATTATACATTTCGGCTGACCAGGTAAGGACTTGTGATACCAAATCCCACTTCCAACTGCCGATTTTGGCGATTGTTTCTGCCTGGGCCAGAATTTGTTGCAGCTCCTCAATTTTTTCTTCCGCGTGCTTACGCTCGGTTATATCCTCTGAAAAGATAACAATGCCGCCAATCTCATTATTGGCGATGTACCAGGGACGGACTTCCCAACGCAGCCATTGCGTATGACCATCTAGCCGCACAAAGGGATCCTCCTCAGCCCGAATGACCTCGCCAGAAAGCGCGCGCTGGTGAATGGTTTTCCAACGGTCTGAAATTTCTGGGAAAGTCTCATAATGGGAGCGGTTGATAATATCCTGCCCCTCCAGACCATAATCAGTTAACCAACGGTGGCTGAAGGCCAGGTAGCGCATTTGCTGGTCAAACATGGCCAGCGCCGCGGGGGCGTGTTCAATGAAGATCTGCAACTTTTCTTCGCTTTCCAACAGCGCTTCTTCGGCCAGCTTGCGGTCGGTAATGTCTAAGTGTGTGCCGACCGCTCGCAGCGGCTTGCCAGTCTCATCGCGTTGCAAAACGCGGCCCCGGTCCAAAATCCATTTCCAGTTGCCGGCTTTGGTGCGCATGCGATGAATGGTTTCGTAGCTGTTGGTACGGCCGTCCAGATGCGCTTTTAGTGTTTCCCAGGTAGCGGGCTTGTCTTCGGGGTGGATCAGACTTTCCCAGGTGGACACATGAGGCGCTAACTCATCCAGGGAATAGCCCAGCATTTCTGCCCAACGCTCGTTGAAGATGACGTGGCCAGTGGCAATTTTCCAATCCCATAAGCCTAAATCCGCCCCTTTTAGCGCCAGTTCCAGCCGCTCTTCACTTTCTTGCAGTGATTGTTCCGCCTGCTTGCGCTGGGTAATATCACGCATGATGGCGGTGGAATATACTTTTTCATCGACGGTCACGCTTGAGATGGAGATTTCAATGGGAAACTCTTCGCCGTTGGCCCGTAAACCTACTAGAGAGTCCAGGCTTTCCATGGGGCGTCGCATCTCACTAATTTGGCTGAACCAGCGAACATGCTCTGCGTGCATCTCGCGGAAGCGCGTGGGGATAAGCAGATTCTGATTCTGCCCTATGATCTCTTCCGCCGTGTAGCCAAACATCCGCTCGGCAGCGGCATTAAAGAAAACGATCTTGTGGTTCTCATCAATGCTGACGATAGCGTCCATGGCAGAGTCAAAGATGCCAGAGATTCTGGCTTGGCTTTGCCTGAGCGCTTCTTCCATGTTTTTACGCTCGGTGATGTCGCGGGCAATGCCTAAAACACCGAGGGTTTTTCCGTTCTCGTCTACGATAGATGTTTTGATGGTTTCGGTAAAGATGGTACGGCCGTCGGCAACAAAGGTTGCCTGCTCTTCATTGACGGTGGGCGCTCCGGTTTGCATTGCTTTGCGATCCTGACGGCGGAACTCATCGGCGGCAGCCGACTCGAAAAAGTCATAATCGTTTTTGCCGATCACTTCCGCTTCTGGCAAGCCTACCAGGCGCTCGAATGTGGGGTTACAGGCCAGGTAATTGCCGTCTGGATCTTTCAACCAGACGAGATCAGGAATGGCGTCGAGCAGATTGCGCAACCTGGCGCGTTCTGTGTCTAAGATTTCCTGGGTTTGAAGAAGTGGGGTGATGTCGATGGAGGTGCCCACATAAGTGACTATTCCTTCGTTATCTACCATTTTTTGGGCAGCCATGATCGCTTGAAAAGTAGAGCCGTCTTTGCACAGCGCTGTAAATTGCAGGGTGTATTCGTTATGCGCTTCCAAATTTTGGATGATTTGGGTGGCGATATCGGGATTGGCACAATGACCGCTGGGAGATGTTCCTATAATTTCATCTAATGAATCATAGCCCCACATTCTTAGATAGGCCTGGTTAGCGTACAGGAATTTGCCGTCGGCGCTGACAATGTTGAAGCCATTGAGCGAGTTTTCCAGGGCGCTGCTTTTTTGGCGTAGTTCAGATTCGGTTTTTTTGCGTTGGGTGATGTCTTGAATAATGGCGAAATAATAGCCGTCGGCATACGTTGCGTTGACTTCTACGGGCCAGAATTTTCCATCTTTGGTGCGGTGCAGGGTTTCAAATTCATGGTTTCCCTGCTTTTTAATGATTTGGTGGTGAACGGCCGTATGCTTTTGTACCTGGGGGGCTTCCAGTGCAGAAACAGGCAGAGACAACAATTCTTCACGTGTATAACCAGAGCGGCGCAAATAGGCATCGTTTACTTGCAGTAAACGGCCGTCGTCAGCCACCATCCAAAAGCCCAGCGTGGAATTATGCATTAGCGATTGATAGAAGATGGTATGCGGCTCTACTATCTCGCTGTTTGCCAAGGTGTTCGTTTGCAGAATATGCCTTTTCAGGCCCATGGTTTTCCTCGTAAACATCTACTGACAGCAGTGATGGTAATGAATATTTTATTTCCAACAACTGGAGAAGTAGCGGGTAAAGGCTTTGTATGTGTTGTACAGAGCAAAATAAAAGACTGTGTCCTTACAGTGTAGATGAAAGGGGGACAATGGCTCAACCTACCATATGTCCTAAATAGCGTGTGAGGAAAATTATGTTTTGGGGAAAGTGTCGGGGCCGGAACGGAAAAGTTGTGAAGAACGGCCGTTAGCTATAGGTTGTTTTTCCAAGAAACGATAGCCTACTCACTGTTTTGCGCAGTTTCAGCCACAGCTCTGGCCAACAAATCATCCAGAAAAACGCCTTCTGCCCATACCTGCTCTTGCCAGTGGGGCAGCAGCTGATCCAGCAGCATTGCCTGAGCCATACCGCTGTAGTAGAAACGGCCGTCGCCAAAATCATCCGCCATACGACCAATCTGGCCCACTTCCTGGTTCCAGCGCTTGTCGAAGGAGTCATAGCCAGAAAAATCGCCATCTTCTTGCAAAGCCGCCACTGGTGCATACATCTCATCGAGGGCAGCTTGCTGCCAGATTGTTAGCTCCACGTAGCGGGCCAGCCCTTCCAGCCATTCACGCTGCTGCTCATACTGGACCAAGTCGCTGCTCAAACCTGCCGCTTCACGCCGTTCGGCGCGTTGGGCCAGAAATTGCCGCGCCAGTTCAGCTGTCGCTTCGTCAGAATCTGCCTGAATCGCTTCGGCCAGAATGTCCAGTTCCGCCTGCCAATCTGCCTGGAATGCCGCATCGTCCCAAGGGTATTGAGCCTCACCCGATGGCGTAGAATTTTCGGCCGCGGCCAGCTTTTCTGGCGCAATTGTCCCCTGATAGGCATGGAATGATTCATGGGCGAGCAATGAAATGTAGCCCTCGCTGCCGCGAATAAACAAGTTGTTTAGCAGGCCGTAGGGAATGACGGGCGCCAAAAAAGAGGGCAGATCGCTGCGGAACTGGTCTGCCAGGCTAATTTCCATCCACTCCATGGTGGTCATGCTGGCGACCCATTGCTCCCCAACCCGGACGGTAAACGCCTGGGGCGTGTCGCCGTTGGTGGGCAGCGGCTGCCGGTAGTACGGCGTGCCGTTAAACAGATCATCAGGCACCCGCTCCCAGTCGGTGCCTTTTGGGCTGTCTTGCGGCACCTTGAACCAGCCCACAGGCGGATCGGCATCGGGATAGCCCAGCAGAAAAGCATACGCTTCGTTGTAAACAATGACGGGAATGACGGCCGTATCCCATCCCGGCCACACTTCACCACCCACTTCTTGCCGCACCTGGAAAAACTCAGACAAGCGCGCCTTTTCCCGGTCGCTTAATCGCTCTACTTCTGTGGATTCCGTCGGCAAATTACGATTGATCAGGGCCGAAATGCCGGCCAAAATCAGAACAAGCGCCGTGATTCCCAGGAATCCTTTGCCAAGCCATTTAATGAGTTTCATTTCCACACCTTGTGGGCGCTCCCCCACAACGATTGTTTCATCAATGCAATTTACGGCCGTTGCCCCGCCATAAATAGTTCAACACGAATAACCACAAGGCAACCACACCACTGCCACCCAACCAGACGAGTGGTGGAACCAAGTGGAAGACCAGTTTAACAAATAAAAGCACCATGTGGCCGAATTGGCTCTGTGCTAACCAGGCCGCAGCACCTAGGCATAAAGCAAGCCCGGCTAGACCGAGCAAGATAAATGGCCAAGAAAAGTGAGACGGCCGTTTTGCACCGTGTCTGATCGTGAGTCTCATCATTATCCCTCCCAACACCTAAACCTACTTGCGTAAATTGGTCCAATCTTTTTGCCAGCTGCGCCAGCTCTCACCTAGAGGAACAAAGAGAACGAATGATCGCTAAAACTTGCTCGGGGGCTTCGCTTTTGCTCAAAAAGCGGTGGGCTCCGGCAGCCAGGGCGAGGTGGGCTACTTCGGGGCGGCTGCTCATAGCGATGATGTGAAGAGACGGCCGTTCATATTGTAGCAGACGGAGCAGCTGAGATGAAGGCAAACCGGGCAGCTCCCAATCGAGTAGCACCAGCTCTGGCTCCTTTTCTGCCACGCCTTGCAGCAGTCCGGTGGCGTCGGCTGCTTCACCCACAACCGCCATGTCGGGCTCTTGTTCTAACAGCAAGCGCAGTGCCGAGCGTACCTTAATTTGATCATCTGCCAGAAAAAGTCGCATCTTTAAACCCCAAGTTTCTCTTTGTTGGCAACGCTAATGATAACGGCCGTTAGCAGCAGCAAGGGCAGCAAAAACAGCGCCACCTCCTGGCCCAGCGCGCCCGACCAAAAATTCCAGCTGGCATGCAGCAGCACCGGCAGCAAAACCACGCCGCCGCTGCGGTTGTAAACCCAGGTGCAAAGCACGCTTAAAGCCAGCAGCACAACAAACTGAATGCCAAACGCCGCAACAAAACCATATTGGGCGACGGCATTCATCGCCAGGGGCAAAGTCCAGTAGGTGGGCAGATGCCACAGCCACCAAAACAGTGTCAGAATGAAGGTGGCCTTTAGCGGCGTATGCCTCTCTTGCAGCCGGGGCAGGGCAAAGCCGCGCCAACCTGCCTCTTCCCCCAACGATCCAAGCAGCAGTAGAAGGATCACAATCAGGCTGTTGCCGCCATTGAGATAGATGCCGTCCCTGGCGTTGGGTGTTGTGCCGGAGATGAACCAGCTTAGCGTGGCGGAAATAGCGAACAAACCAGCCATCGGCAGAAGCGCCGCTGCCCACCATTTTGCTTGTGCCCGCCTGGCAAACAAGCGGCCAAAAATCTGCCGGATGCCTGGCGTTCCCTCAATGGCTCTGGTGACAACGAGTGCTGCCAAAAGGGGGCCAAGGCCGCTGATAATCGTCAACACCGTGCCCTCAAAAGCGAAGTTCAGCAGGCCCACCGTGGCCGCCACGCCTGGGCTTAAAATCAGGCAGGTGAAGGCGAAGGCCAAAGCAAAGTACGTGGCCAAGGGATGGGTTTTGCAGAGGTGAACGGCCGTATGCTCACGTTTCGCCTCATTTTTGGCCTGGTTTGTAGTTGTTTTAAGTAACGATAGACGGTTCATGATTACATGCTTTGGTAGAGAGGGCGCACTGCCTCTATTTGCTTTGCCAATAAACCGACACCGTGCCGGTGGTTTGTGATGCAGTCAGCAGGAGTTGGTAGCTGCCGGGGGTCAGATTGTGTTCCCAACTGCCGCCGCCATTTTCATCGGTGCGATAATCTTCGCTGTGCAAAATGACGTAATTGTCTTCTGGTCCGGCTAACGTGAGGTCGAAGACGGCCGTTTCCACATTTGGCACAAGATAAGTGAGGGTGATAACGGCCGTTTCTGCCAAGCTAAATTCCCCCACCACTGCTGCCTCGTGCGGCCGGGTAGCCAGATCGATCTCCGCCAAAAGCTCGGCATCGGGTGGAATCTGTTCATTTTGCCCGGTACAGCTAACCGCCAGTGGGCCAATGATTAGCAATAGAAATACCACTCGGGTTAAAAGATGTAGGGTCAATTTTTTAGTCATGATTGTTCCTCTTATGGCCCAACGGCCTGAATATAATTTTCAACGTCAACGTTATAAACAACGTCGTCCAGCTCAATTACCAGCCAGGGTGTGCCCTCATCGGCCCAGGTGACTGAGGAGCGTGAGGGAATCTGCACGCCGTGATAGGTTTCCCAGGCCAGCGGCGTCAGCTGCCACAAAATCTTTTCCGAGTCGGACGCCTCCCGGTAGCGCATCGCTTCCATGTGGTCAATCAGGCCTGTGGCTGGATCGAAGTACACGGTGAAGCTGTCCTCATCTGCACCAAACGGCACGATGAGGTGAGCCGTGGTGGCGTCGATGGCTTCCCAGCGTACGCGCGGGTTGGTCAGGTAGAGCATTGGGAACCAGATGGCTTCGCCCCAGAAGCCCAAATTGGCGGCCATGTCGATCTTCGGTTCGTCTTCGACCACGCCGAAGGGCAGTTCTAGTCGGCCCTGGCCATCCAGGTAATGCTCGTTCACTTTAAGCAGCGGCCGGCCAAAAACTGTGGACTCGATGTAATGCCGGTAGCCCTGGTTCACGTCGTAGCTGAAGCGCAGGCGGTGAGGAAAGGTGATGCCGTTGAAGCGCAGCTGACCATGGCCGGTAACAACGGCCGTTTCCACCACCGGTACCTCGTCACCCACCACTGTTTCATAGTAGCGGGCCACAGGTACGGGCAAATTGTCCGGGAAGGCCACCGTGTTCATCGGTTGGCTGGTTTGCGGATAGGCGGGAAACGGCCGTGGCTGCTGCCGTAAACTCACAACGACTAGCAGTGGCACCAGCAGCACCAGGCTGATGATCGCCCCGCGAAAAGCGTTGCTCCAATCCAGCACGGTGATGATGAGCGAAAGCCCAACCGCCGCCAGCATCAAGGGCAGCCACCAGGAGCGATCCAGCACCAAACTGACGGCAGCGGTTACCAACCCCACGGCGGCCAAGAGCCAGAAGAGGCTAAACCAGCGCATGCCCGTCTCACTCAGGATGAGACGGCCGTTCAGCAGACTCGTCTTGTACGGCAGCTCAGCAATCTCGGCCAGCGGCCAGTAGGCCACAAAGCCCAGCAAATGAATCAGTCCATGAATGACCACAACAGCAATGGCGATAAAATAAGCGATACGCCCCATGAGAAAACTCCTTCAGCTAAGTACCTGTCTGAATATTTGCCACAGAGTTCACAGAGAGTTAAGAGGCGGAGATTCCTTTCTCAGATTTCTCTTTTTCCTACTTCGGCTGCGTTCAGCACAAGCCTGTGGCTTTTCCGAATAGATTCTAAAATCACGCTTCTTTTCAATGATCTCCAGCTTAAAAGAAAAACTCCCCAGACACATCGGGTATCTGGGGAGCGTTGCAACTGGTCGGTGAGGGTAATTTTGCCCTGGTCACCTGGCCAGGGCAGGGGCTTCGGCGGCAATATCTTCAGCGCCCAAGCCGTAGCCACTTTCGATGAGTTCCTTCAGCCGCTGGGTAAAGCGCGCGGCTGGAGCACCATCAATCACGTCATGATCAATGCTGATGGTCACACAAAGATATTCACGCACGGCCAGTTGATGATTCACAACGCCCGGTTTCTCGCTAATTCCGCCCAAAGTTAGCTGAAGCGAATGGTTGGGCACGGGAATACCCCAGCCGCTGCCCGTGCCAAACATGCCAATAGAAGAAATTAGCACGGTGCCATAATATTCTTTGAGCAGGTGCGGCTGCTTAAAAAGCACCCAAAGAAACAGCCGCCGCAAAAATCCGGGCAAACGCACAAACCATTCAATAAACTTCGATTCCTGGCTGCTTTCATGCTGGTTTTGGAAGGCGCGAATCTCCTCATGCAGTGCGCGCACACTCTTCTTGTTAACACCGCGGAGAATATGCGGCCGTATCATCTTCTTGCCCGCCACTTCCACCTCAAACAGCATGTTGACATCCACCTCATCAAAGAGGATGAGCTGGTTGCGCCAGCTGCGATAGCCGTGCATATTTTTGTTGGCGTCAATGGCTTGGCCCACACAGGCCAGGATAAAGGCGGAAAAAGACAAGGTTTCGCCCGTTTGTTCTTTGTGTTGGCGAATGGCAGCGCGGGCCTGGGTAATATCGAACTCGACCAGGCCGTGAATGGTGTGTTTGCGCAACCCCAGGCGCCCGCCATCGGCCATGAGTTGCCGACTTCTGGGGTATGGTAGAACGGTGTAATCGACGTCTTGTGGGTACATCAATAAGCCTCCTTATTTGCCAAAACTGGCTCGCCAAAATATTTTTTGATGAATTGGATGGCATTGTCCACGCCGTTTTCAGCCTGAACGGCCGTACCCAACACCCTCGCACGCTGCCTCATTGCCGAATCAGACACGGCGCGGATGATGGCCGCAGCCAGACGCTCTGCCGTGAGCTGCTTTTGCGGGATGGGGTCTGGCCCCACCCTCAACGCCTTGATCCGTGCGCCCCAAAATGGTTGGTCCAGCACAAAGGGCACAATGATGGACGGTACACCAGCCCGCACGCCCTCGGCCGTGGTGCCGGCGCCGCCATGATGGACCACCGCGGCCATGCGCGGGAACAGCCAGGCGTGCGGCGCTGCATCCAGCACAAACACGTTGTCAGGGACGGAGGCTGTTTGCAAGCCGCCCCAACCGGTCAGCAGCAAGCCCCGTTGGCCGCTCAGCGCCAAGGCGTCCAGGGTGAGCTGGGCCAGCTTTTCCGGATTACGCCCCGCCATGCTGCCAAACCCGATGTACACCGGCGGCTCGCCCGCGGCCAAAAAGGCACACAGCTCGGCAGAAGGCTGCCAATCGGCGTAGCTGTCCAGGAAAAAATAGCCGGTGATGTGGAGATGGTCTGGCCAATCGGGCGGGTGGGGAATGAGGTGGGGGCTGTAGGCGCTGATCATGGGGGTGGCTTTGAGGGCGCGGATGAACTGAACGGCCGTACTCCCCGTCAACCCCAAACTTTGCCTGAACGCATTCACAAACGGCCGATACCACAGCCAGACAACATCCAGCATCGCCAGACCCGACAAATAGTTGTGCCAGTGCCCCAAATTTCGCTGAATGGGCCAGGATGGGGCCGGAAACGCGCCCGTGGGCAGCAGTGGCGTTGGCTCAACATGAATGATCGGGATGCCCAACGCCTCGGCAATTGCCTGGCCAAACGCGGCAAAAACGCCCAGGCAAATCAGCGCTTGTGCGTCCTCACAGGCGGCGTACGCGTCGGCGGCCATTTGTTGGATGACGGGGGCAATCATCTGCCGGACAGCCCCAATCGACCTGAGCGGATTGGCCCCACCCGTTTCCATGAACTGTCGCCCCGTGTCGCTGGCCATAATTTGCTGCACGTCGCCGCGCAGCGGGAAAAAGTCCAGGTCGTGCGCCTGTACAAAGTTGCCAAAATCTTCCGGCGCGGCCAGGCGAACCTGGTACCCAGCTCGTTTGAGCCCCTGGCCCAAAACGACACAAGGCTGAATATCCCCGCGTGAACCTGC
Organism: Ardenticatenaceae bacterium; assembly: GCA_020634565.1. GTDB lineage: Bacteria > Chloroflexota > Anaerolineae > Promineifilales > Promineifilaceae > Leptofilum. Next base: position 217,664 of record JACKBN010000001.1, on the reverse strand, counting down.
GGCAAACAGGGTGATTTTCATCTTTTCACACTCCTGAAATGAGGTAACCGACTAGCGTTGAGGTGACGTTGGCAAAATTGTGGGACAGAAACGAGGCCAGCAGGCTTTTCGTTTTGAGAAAGACAACGGCATAAAAAGCCCCACAGCCCAGAGCCATCGCAATTTGCACCGGATCAATATGCGTTACGTGAAAGGGCGACAGCGTGAAATAAATATGTGCGACGGCGAAGTAACCGCTCGATGCGACAACGATGCCCCATTTGCTGGCGTTATTTTGCTGCCAATTGGGTAACACAAACGCGGCCAAAACATTGATAATGAAGCCTCTGAACAAAATCTCTTCGCCCATGCCGGGGAAAAATGATTGGAACAGCAGGGTGGTCACGATGGTGTTTGTTGGCGGCGAAGCAATGGCGCGCATGGCCTGCCACTCGCTGGGGAAAAAGAAGTAGGTGGCGGTGACGTACAGCGCCACAATCGCCAGCCAGAGCCAAACAAAGCGCAGGAAAAAGGTCAGGGAACGTTTTTTATCCCACGTGTTGATTCCCAGCTCTTGAGTGCCTTTCTGGAACAGCCAGCGGAAAAGTAGAATACCGGTCAGCGCCTGAACCACCTGCTGGTACACACCCACAACAAAGCGCGGATTTTGCATAGTGGGGTCAATCGCTCTTTCTAGTGCAGTGCCAGAGAAAATCAGGAATTGATTGAGCAGCTGGATGAATATCAGAATGAGCAAGAGATAGGCGATCTTTTGCGCGATGGTGTGTTGGCGAAGACGGCCGTTTCCTAAACTCTTTGCAACAGGAATGATCTTCATCTAACTAATCCATTGCACACCGGTTGTGCCCTTGATTTGCCAGCCGCTCGCATCCTGTTCCAGAATGTAAGTTTGGCCGCCCGCCGCCAGCATCCCAACATAAATGCTCCCTGAAACCAGTACGGTGCCATCTCTTTGCGGATGAATGTTGCCCAGCGTGAGGATGATACCGTTATTGGCTACCGCCCCTGTTGCGCTGTCCAGCGATACGGCCGTTCTCAACTCTACCCACACAATATTCGTCGGCAGGTGGGCCAGGGCAGTGCTGATTTCGGTTTGAACGGCCGTTGGCAACACCTGCGGCTCCAGCTGCTCAATCTCCGGATCCCCCACGCTGTCATCGGTTTGAGTCAAAATGGTGGTGTCAGCGGCCTGATACGTGCCGCCGAAGGTGTCGTCGTGGGTGTAGAGCTGCTCGATAACGGCCGTATAAATCGCCACCTTATCTGTTTCAGACAGTGTGGGTGCGTTGGAGCAGGCAGTGAGCAGAAGTAAAGTCAGGAAAACGATTCGCAGAAGATATTTCATGTGCAGTTCCTAATGTGACTTTGTCAAGAATTCAGGATTCTTGATGATATTCAGTCTAAACGAAACACTCCCCAAACTGTTCAGGTAGTTGGGGAGTGTTGTGGCTGGTCAGTTGTGGGGAGTTTTAGCTGGTCATCTGACCAGGTTTTCTTGCAGGGCCAGGGCGACGGCTTCGGTACGGCCGTTTACCCCCAACTTCGACAACACGCTGCTTACATGAAACTTCACCGTCGAGCGGCTCACCACCAGCTTTTCAGCAATGTCTGGATTGCTCAGCCCCTGCACCAGCAGTGCCAGCACTTCCTGCTCACGGTCGGTCAGGTCGTACTCCGGTTTGGCAGGACGGGTGGTGGCGTGAATGAGCGCAGCCGTTGCTTCCGGGGCCAGAGTGGGGCGACCCGCATGGGCGGCACGAATGGCGTTTGCCAACTCATCCGCCGATACATTTTTGAGCAAATAGCTGATTGCCCCGGCCCGCAGCGCGCCTTGCACGAGCTCCTCTTCCTTGAAGCTCGTCAGGGCAATCACCTGCACGTTGGGGCACTGCTGGCGAATCAGTTGCGTCGCTTCCGCGCCGTTCATCTCCGGCATCATCAGGTCCATCAGGACCACATCCACTTCGTTTGGCTGGCAAAGCTGTAGCGCTTCACGCCCGCCGGACGCTTCCCCTACCAGCTGCAAATCGTCGAACACGGTGAGAAAGGCGGCCAGGCCGCTGCGCACCACCGCATGATCATCCACAATCAGAACGCGAATTGGATTTTTGTCAGACATCCAGCCTCTCATTGCCGTTGGCGATGGGGCAGCGCACCGTGATGGTTGTCCCCATGCCAATCTGGCTCTCTATCGTTAAATCAGCCCTGATTTTTTGGGCGCGCTCGCGCATAATGCCCAGCCCCAATGAATTGACGGGTTTGTCGGTCACGGCAAAACCCCGGCCATTGTCCTGAATCGAGAGAACAACCGCCTCTGCCTCAAAGCGCAAGGTTAAGGTGGCCTGACTGGCCCCCGCGTGTTTGGTGATGTTGTTGAGCGCCTCCTGCACGATGCGGTACAGGGCGACCTGGATTTCGGGGGGTAACGGCAGTTCTCCCTCCACCACCAGCTTAATCGGTAAGCGCGCCCGCCCGCCAAATGCCTGGACTAGCTGGCGCAGCAGTTCCGCCAGGCTGGTTTCTGTCAATGTAGCTGGGCGCAGCTCCAGCAGCAGCGTGCGCATTTCTGCCAATGCGCCGCGCGTTAGCTCCCGCAGTTCTTCCAGCCTGGCCCGCCCCTGATCGGCATCTCGATCCCAAATGCGGGGCAGCACATCGGCAATCAGGCTGGCCGAGAAGAGCGTTTGGGTTACGGCGTCATGCAGCTCGCGGGCCAGCCGGTTGCGCTCGGCGGCGATCGCCATATCTTCGGCCTGCTCGACTAAATGCGCGTGTTCAATGGCAATGCTCAGCTGGCCAGCAATCGATTTGAACAATTCCAGCTGTTCCGGCAAAAAGGTGCTGCCCTGCGCGCCAATAATGGCCAACAAGCCCAACTTCCGTTTTTGAGTTTGTAAGGGCAGCAAGGCACCAGGTTCTAAAAATCCGGCCGATTCATCGGGGGCAACATACAACGTTTCCCCACTCTCAACAACGCTTAACCCGGCTTGAAGCAGCTTCTCCATGTCTGCCGGGTCCACATCCCGCTCAGGTCGCAAAATGATGGATTGCCACTGCCCGGTTGTTTCGTCGATGAGCCCGACACCGGCGCGGGCTGCCTGCACCAAATCGACCAGCAGATCCAGGGTTCTGGTGAGCATCTCGTCCAGCTTTAACGAGCTGTTGGCCGTTGCCGCCACCTCTAGCAGCATTTGCAGCTCCTGGGTGCGGGCCACAACGCGATCTTCCAAATCTTGCCGCAGCTTCACGCGTTCCGTCACGTCAAGCGAGACGGTGAGCATGCCGACCACATCGCCATCCTCAATCACTGGGGCTAGCACCACATCCCAATAGGTCACGATGCCGTCGGAGGCCAGGCGTACGTTGTTTTCCCAAACGGTTTCGCCCGCCAACGCGCGATCAAAGAGGGGTTTGATGGTGATTTCTGTGTTCGGGAGGTGATCGAAATAGCAAACGCCGGGGGCCAATGGCTTGCCGGAAGGGGGCGCATACTTGTTAGAGAAGTCGTTCCAGGTGGCGTTGTACCGTTGGATGCAGTAGGCCCGATCGAGAACAGCGATACCTACCGGCATCCGCTCAAACAATATTTCCAGCAGATTCAGCTGGCGTCCCAAACCAGGTTCCGGTTTGAACGAGACAACCTGCTGCCCTTCAGCCGCCGCAGACGGCTTGAGTTCGAACACACAAGCAGGGTCTCCTTTTGCCTGGCAGCTGTGTTCAATGCAAACGACATCCTGCCGATGGCCCAAAATGTTGACAAACCCGACAAAAACGCCTGCTGAATAAGCGCAAATGGGGGCGTGGGGCTTGTTGTTGTGCTGCCGGTACATCCAGGATTCAAAGCTGTTGTTGGCCTGGATACAAATGTTGCCGATGGGCCACTCCAGGTTGGTAATTTCAAACTGGCCAAAGCCAGCCGCCTGGTACGCGGCCAGGCAGGCGGTAAACAAGCTGGCGCCATCCGTGCCTGTCTGTTCGGCAAACGATTGGGCAAACGACGCACCGCCGTTGGCCCCTGCCTGCTGCAAGACGGAACTGGTGAGGCGTTCCCCAATCAACGCTTCCAGCTGGTGACGCAGGCCCCAAAAGCCGGACTCAACGTCCAGCAATGCCATGCGGGACCCACCAAAGCTGAGAATGCCTGATGCTTCTTCGACCAATAAGCGCTCTAAGTTCATCTCCAGGGCTTCATCACCTCCACGCAACAACCTTAGCGCCAATCATACGCGGATTGGCTTCTCTGGAGTAGTGACGATCAGCATGTTTGGGTGATTAGTCCAATCCAGTCTGTATCGGGGGTAAAAGGAGTGCCTAGCAGATCGTTCCACACGCTGCGCACGGTAAAGCCGCCGCGTTCCAACTCGGCCGTGATAGTGTCCTGGGTGTAATCCTGGAACCAGTTGCGATAAACGGAGATACGGCCGTTCCCCATCTCTACCACCACCGCCTGATCCAAAAAGATAGATTTCTCCGGGTAGTCAAACCCTTCTTCCAATACCAGATGCGGTCCTGGCTTCCAGAAACCGGTTTCTGCCGCATACCAGCCATTGCGGTTGCCCCGCTTTTGGCGATGGGCACGCGTGGTCACATCCAGTACAAAATAGCCATCCGGTTTGAGCGCCCGATGGATGTTTTGCAGCAATCTGGTGCGCTGTTCTGGCGCTAATGGGCAAAAATCGCCGTAGATTAGCAGGGCGGCGTCATATAAATTTTCATCGGTCAGCGTCAAGTAGTCCTGGTAGCGGTAGGTGATCGGCAGGTTGTGCTGTTGAGCATACTGTGTCGCATAGTCAATGGAGCGGCGCGCGTAGTCCACGCCGGTTACGCGCAGCCCGCGATCAGCCAGGCGCGCGGCATAAAGCCCTGGCCCGCAGCCTAAATCCAGCACTGCATCACCTGGCTGTAGGCCAAGCGTGGCAATCAGCCAGGCCACCGATTTTTGAACAGTTTCCGGGCGGCGGCTGGCCAGGTCGTTATCGGGATTGAGATGGGCCTTGAGCATTTGGGCCGAGATGTGTGGATCGTTCCAAAAGAGCGGTTCACCGGGCGTAAAAGGGGCGGGTTTTTCCTGTAAGTGGAGCAGCGTATCTATGTTCATTGCTCCAGCATAAAGCAAAATCTCCCCAGATACACGAGGCATCTGGGGAGATATTGCATGAGTCAGGTGGGCAAGCCTTTGCCTGGTCAGGTGGCCAGATTAGGGCCTGCCGGGCCAAACAAAAAGAGGCTACTGGTCAACACCAATAGCCTCTTCCAGCAAAGTTGTAGAATGTTTAGGCCTGGGTAGCAACGGCCGTTTGTTTTTCCATTTTCAAGTTAGCGAACAGGTTGCTCAAACTTGGTAAGCGCAAAGCCTGTTTCCGGCCAGCTTGCTTGACCAGACGGCCTTCTTTGGCCTCTTCAATTAGCGTATCAATACGCGCTTCTGCAATCTTTTGGTCCATATATGAATATAACATTTTGGGTCTCCTTTAATGAAAGACTTCATCAATGTGCAAATGACTCCGCTAAATTAAATATTTATGCACATCCAAAGCTTTCATTTCTTAACGCTCACAGTATGCCAGAAGCCCGTGACCGTTCCGTAACCACAGCGTGACCAACTGTCATAATTTGCGTTAACAATTCATTAGCGCAGCATGACATTGTGGTAAAATTTTCCGTTAAGGTTTGTCAATTGCGCCTAAGCGCGACAATAAAGCCTTATAACAACTGACAATTGAAAATAAGGCCTTGAGCATTTTTAATCATGGGCATGTTTGATTTATCTATTTCCCTTTTGGGACCTTTTTCAGCAGCATTGGGCGATAAGCCGCTCTATAAATTTCGCACGAATAAGGTCCAGGCCCTGTTGATTTATCTGGTCATGGAGGCCGAACAGGTGCACCGGCGCGAAGCGTTGATGGATCTTCTGTGGCCAGATTTGCCTCAGCCGTCGGCGCAGGTGAATTTGCGGCAGACTATCTACCGCTTGCGTCAGGCCATCCCTGAAGTGGCGGCAAAAAAGGGCAAGAAGCCGGTTCCTTTTCTCATTTCTGAACGCCAAACCGTACAAATTAACCCCGAAGCCGATTTTTATTTAGATGTGTTAGCCTTTGGCCAGCAGATTGACCGCGATCCAGCACAGGCCGTTGCCCTGTATCGTGACGACTTTTTGAGCGATTTTTACCTGTCGGACAGCAATGAATTTGAGTCATGGGCCCAGGTGCAGCGGGAAGCTCTGCGCCGGCAGGCATTGGATGCGCTGGATGCGTTGACCGAAGAAGCATTAAAAACGGCCGCTTACGACCAAGCCCAAACCTACGCCTGGAAACAGCTGGAAATTGACACGCTGCGAGAAATTGCTTACCGGCAGCTGATGATTGCCCTTATGCAAACCGGACAGCGCAGCGCTGCCATTGCTCAATACCACATCTGCCGCGAACATCTGCGCGATGAGCTAGGCGTGGAACCTACGGCCGAAACCACCGCCCTCTATGAGCAAATTCAGGCCAATACGCTGCCCCCAGAGGCCCAACCTGAGGTTCGAGAAGCAGAGGCGGTCAACGGCCGTTTCTGCACCATCCTGATGACCGACATTGAAGATGTGGTCAGCTTGTGGGACCGGTATCAGCAGGAGATGATTCCTGCTTTGCATCGCCACAACACGCTGCTGGAAACGCTTATCCAGCAGCATGGTGGGCGTATTCTGGAACTGCAAGGGGATAAAGTAAGCGCCGTGTTTGAAACTGGCCGTCCTCTCGCTTGTGCCCTGGCCATTCAAGGGGCGTTTGGTCGGGAAAAGTGGGGGCGCATTGGTGAACTGCGCCTGCGAATGGGTTTGCATGGCGGCGCGTCAAAAGAAGCAGCCATGGCCCAAACGGCACCTATCACGGCGGCGGCCTATGGCGGGCAAATTGTGGTGAGTACGGCCGTTCATGACAACCTAACGCTGCCGACCGGCGCTTACTGGAAAGATTTCGGCGAACACCAGCTAAGCGGCGCAGGCCAGCCACACCATCTCTACGGGCTGATGCATCCTGATTTGCCGCATCAATATTTCCCGCCGTTGCAGACAGCAGTTCAACCGGAAATGGTGCTGCCAACGGCCGTTGCCCCGCCCCACAATTTGCCCCAAATGCCCACCCCCTTCATTGGCCGCGAGGAAGAACTGCGTGCTTTGGCTCTTTTGCTGGCCGATCCTGAAATTCGGCTCATTTCCATCGTGGGGCCGGGCGGTATGGGCAAAACGCGGCTGGCTTTGGCCCTGGCTGAAGCGCAGCTAACCGGCACGACGCTGTTCCCGCACGGCGTATTTTTTGTGCATCTGGCCCATATCCAATCGGTTGACCAGCTGATTCCGGCCATTACCCATGCGCTTAAACTACCTTTAGACAGCGGTCGCCAGGGCAACCGTACGGAACATTTACCCGGTGAAAATCTAGCCTTCAAAGATCAACTGTTTGATTATTTGCGCCACAAACAGCTGCTGCTCATCCTGGATAATTTTGAGCATGTGCTGGAGGGGGCCGACCTGGTGGCGGAGATTTTGCAGGCGACGACGCAGGTGCAAATTCTGGTCACGTCGCGTGAGCGGCTCCAGCTGCTTGGCGAACAGATTTACCCTATTCAGGGGTTTGATTTTCTGGATTGGCCGACACTTGTTGAGGCCGTTCAGTCGCCAGCAATGCGCCTTTTTGTGCAGGCGGCCCATCGGGTTCGGCCCAATTTTGCCATCACCGCTGAAGATTTACCGGACCTGGCCCGCATTTGCCAGGCGGTGGGCGGTATGCCGCTGGGGTTGGAACTGGCTGCCTCGTGGGTGGACATGTTGTCGCTGTCTGACATTGCCGATGAAATTCAAAACAGCCTCGGGCTGTTAGAAACTGACATGCGGAACATGCCGGAGCGCCATCGCAGCATTCGGGCCGTTTTTGATTATTCCTGGCACCAGCTAAGCCCAGCCGACCAGGCTGTTTTTGCTCAGCTGGCGGTTTTCCGAGGCGGCTTTACGCGAACGGCCGCACACAAAATCACCAACGCCTCCATCCGCACCCTGGCCAATCTGGTCAATAAATCATTCCTGCAATACAACCAGCAGCGGGATCGGTACGAGCTGCATGAACTGGTGCGCCAATACGCAGTAGAGAAGTTGGCCGCAGATGAAGCACAGGCAACGGCCGTTCACAGCCAACACAGCAACTATTACTGCGCCCTGCTCCAGCACCGCAAAAACCAGCTCAAAGCGGGGCAGCCCCAGGCCGCTTTGGCCCATATAGAAGCGGATCAGGAAAACGGCCGTGCCGCCTGGGATTGGGCCGTGCAGCAGGGCAATATCACCAACATTGATTTGGCTGTAAGCGGCTTATGCCGCTTTTACGACAGCCGCGAGCGTTTGTATGATGGCCTGGCCATTTGCGAAGCTGCCAGCCAACGCTTACGCCAGCTGCCTGAATCACCAACCCAACAGCGTGTTTTAGCCAAAACGCTCACCTGGTACACGCGTTTTCTGGGCTACCTGGGCCAAATTGAAACGATTAAGCAGACGTTCGAAGAAATAAAAACGCTGCTGGACAGCGCCGAAAAATCCAAAGAAGAGGTGCGTGCTGAAAAAGCGTTTGCCCTGGCGACAATGGGCAATTTTTGCGCCTTTGAAGAGGAGAATCGGCAGTTTGCCTTCGAGCAGTTGGAACAAGGTTTGGCCCTGGTCAGAGAGCTAGGGGATCGCTACGGTGAATTTAGCGCCCAAAATGCTTTGGGCAATATCTCCCGCCGTATGGGCAATTACCACGAGGCCCGGCATCGCTTTGAGAAAAACCTTAGCGCCGCCCGCCGGCTAGGGAATCAGTGGGAAACGATTCGGGCGCTGGTGCAGTTGGGTTGGGTTGCCCGCGATCTGGTGGATTACGAAGAGGCGCGGCGGTTATTTGAAGAGTGCCTCACCTTGTCGCAGACGCAGAATAGCGTTTGGGGCGTGAGTAAGGCGCTGGAGGCGCTGGCCTTTTTGGCCATGTTCCAGGGCGATTTTGCCGCTGGGGGCCATTTCATTCAGCAGGCGATGGGCATTTCACGGGACAACGGTTTTCGTAGTGACATGGTTAAGCAGCGGGTGAATCTGGCGGTGACGCATTGGCTGTCTGGCCGTTTTAAGGAGGCGGATGACATTCTCGCGCAAGTGAAACTGCTGGGCCGCGAGTTGGGTTATCCTTTTGCTTCAGCTTTCCCCACCATTTTTCATGGTGAGCTGCTGGCTTTGACCAATCAGTTTGAGGCTGCGCGCGAGAATATTCAGCAGGGCATTACTTACATTCGGCCCGATTTTTCCAGCCGACTGTTTTTGCTGGGGCGTGCTTACCGGGTGATGGGTTGGTTGGAACTGGCAGCCGGGCACTTTGGCAGCGCGCAGGACTGGTTTGCCCAAAGTACCGACGCCTACCGCTCGTTGGATGATGAAGAGTCGGTGGCCTGGACGGCCGCTGGTTGGGGACAGGCGCTTTACGGTTTGGGCAATGTGGCCCAGGCGCAAAAGATAGTGGTCGATGCTTTATGGACGGCCGTTGAGCTACAAGCTTTCATCCCCTTGCTGTTTCTCATTCCTATTACCACGCTGCTGCTGGATTATCATAATGAGGATGCCTGGCGGCTTAAGCTGCACACGTTGGCTTGCCGCGAACCGTTTTTGTCTGAAGCGCCGTTTTTCCGCGACCAGATCTGGTCGCAGCTGCCCCCGCTTGAAGAAGTTCCCCCGATTACAAACGAAAATCAGGCAGAAGCACGACGGGCGTTATGGACGGCCGTTTCGCAACTGCTCGCGGAAGATATTCTGACACAGTAAACCTGTTCAGCTCGCTTTTAGATTCCGCTTCTGCCTTGCACAAGGCAATCTTGCACAAGGCAATCGCCATTTATTCCACACCATTTTTCACGGCATACAAGGCAGCCTGGGTGCGATCCGCCACTTGCAGCTTGCCCAAAATAGTCGAAACGTACCCTTTGACAGTGCCTTCCGTTAGATGCAAGTCAGCCGCAATTTCCTTGTTGCTATTGCCCCGGGCAATTAGCCGCAGCACATCCATCTCACGCTCGGTGAGGCTGGTAAGCAGGCTTTTGGGCTCCGGGGATACCATTTGCTGCATCAGCTGCCGCTGGGCTTCCGGGTGCAGCGTCGGCTCCCCGCGTGAGGCCGCCTGAATGGCGCGCAGAAGATCCGTTTTGAGCACATCCTTCAATAAATATCCGACTGCGCCAGCCTGAATCGCATCGGGCACGCGCTGGTTTTCGGCAAAGCTGGTTAAGACCAGCACCTGGCAGCGGGGATGGGCGGCTTTGATCTTGGCCGTGGCGGTAATGCCGTCCATTTCTGGCATGACCAGGTCCATCAAGATGACGTCTGGCTGCAAGAGGGGCACACGGGTGAGGGCTTCAGCGCCGTTGCTGGCTTCACCAACAAGCTCAATTTGGTCTTCTTCACCCAGCAGCATGGCCAGCCCTTCGCGCACAATGGCGTGGTCATCTACGATCATTACTTTGATGGGGGTGCTCATTTTATTTCTCCATTTGTTAAAGGCAGCCACGCTTCTACGGCCGTTCCCTGTCCAGTCACCGCGCTAATTTCCAAACGGCCGTTCAACGCCTCGGCCCGTTCACGCATGGTACGCAGCCCCAGGCCAGATGCCGTCCGCTCATTCCCTCGCTTAGACGGTTTAAGCCCAACCCCATTATCCTGAATTTTGAGATGAACGGCCGTATTGGACGGCGTCAGCGTGATCGTCACCTGCGTTGCCTGTGCATGTTTCATCACATTGTTTAAAGCTTCCTGCGTAATGCGAAACAGCGCAATCTCCGTTTCCAGCGACTGTGGTTGGTATGTTTCAGTCGTCAACTCAATGTGCAGCGTATCCAGTTTGAGCGATTCCAAATGCTTCGTCAACGCCTTCACCAGCCCATCCCGCCGCAGTCGGGTGATGCCCGGCAGCGTCACGCCGGTTTCTGTGGGCAAGGGCGGCGGTTCAGAAGAGCGCAGCTCAACCAGCAGCGCCCGCATTTCGGCCAATGCGCTGCGGCTCAGCTCCAGTACGCGGCCAACCCGCTGCTCCCCTTCCTCTGGATTGCGCTTCCAGGCGGGGGCGACCGATTGAGCGACCAGCGTCATGCTAAAAATGAGCTGCGTGACCGAATCGTGCAAATCACGCGCCAGCTTTTGGCGTTCGTGCAGCACTGCCACCTCTTGGCTGCTTTGCACCAGCAAAAGCTGCTGACGACGCGTATCAATGGCGGTGGCCAGCTGCGCGGCTGTTACCTGGTAAGGCCACAAATCGCTTTCTTGCCATTGGTAAATGGCGGGGTAGGTTAAAATAACCACGCCAATGCGCTGCCGGCGCACCATCAAAGGAATGAACGCCAGCGCTGGTCGCCCTGTTTCTGCTTGCAGCTGGCGCAGATCGTCGTTAGCACGTGGGTCTGTGTGTATGTCAGAGATCAGCACCGTTTGGCCGCGATCCAGCAGCGGGTCCAGCCCATCCCGTGTGTATTGAATCCTGTCGCGCATCAACTGCAAATCTGCATCTGGCGACCAAACACCCCGAACAATAACGGCCGTTCGCTCACCAAAATCATTAAATTCGTATAGTGCGACGGTGCAGACGTAACGACCACGCACGGCCACATGCTGCAAATAGGCCTCGATGACGTCATCCACGTCAAAGGCGTTGGTCATGCGGCGACTGGTTTCGTACAAAAGCTGCGTTTCTGCCAGATTGCGCTGCATCTGATCAAATAGTCGGGCAGTGGTGATGGCCGAGCCTAACTGCCCGCCCACAATTTCCAGCACAGCCACATCCTCTTCATCAAAAATACTGTCTGACTCCACGTTGAGCACGCCCAGCAGTTGGTCGGCCACAATCACAGGCATGCCAATCACCGACTGCACGTTATCCGCCCCCGGAATGCGCTTGTAGCGCGGATCGTTCATGGCGTTGGTGGTCATCACCGGTTGTCGGCTGCGGGCCGCCGCGCCAATAATGCCTTCGCTGATGTGCTGGCGATAATCTTCGGGCAGCAGTTCGGCATACAAACCGCTGCGGGCCACCATGATCAGCATCTCGGGGTCTTCTTCATCCAGCAGCAAAAAGCCAGCGTCGGCAAAATCCAAATGTTCGCGAATGGCGGTAACTGCCGTTTGCAGCAAATCATCCAGCGCCAGGGTGCTGCTAATAATCTCGCCGATGCGGGTGAGCGTGCGCTGGCGGGCCGCCCGGCGCTTCTCGGCAGCAAACAGGCGGGCATTTTCGATGGCGATGGCCGCGTGGCGGGCCAGCTGCGTCAGCAGTTCCACATCCTGCTCGTCAAAGCGGCGCGGCGGATCGGCCCCAATACCAAAAAAGCCGATCATCTGATCGTGCCAAAAAATGGGCAGGCCGATGACGGCATCTTGCATTAAATCAACTTGTAGCGGGGTGTCTAGTTCGCCGTATTGGCCCAGAATGAGTGGTTTGTGGCTGGCCAACACCTTGCCCGCCAGGCCCACACCTGCGGACATCTCGGCGCCTAATTCGTCGGGCGGCATGTGGTAGACCGCTTCGGTGCGTACCAGTTGGCGTTCCTCATCCACCAGGCCAATGGTGCCCCGATCCGCGTCCAGCAGTTCACAAGCGTGCTGCACAATGCGGGTGAGCAACGGCCGTAATTCCAGCTCGCTGCTAATCGATTCGATGATCTCGCGCAGCGTCTCTTGTTGACGCAGAATTTTTTGCAAATCGGCCGTTTTTGGTTCAGGCATGGTCCTAGCTTACCTTGCACAACGGTCGCCGGGCAAATTTGGTCATGATTTGGGGGCGATGTGCATTGTTTGCGCTTGGTTGGTTGTTTTATACGCTTGCTGCCAAAGAATCAGGTGTGTGTGAAGATTATCAGCCAAACCAGCCAAAACCACAAACCAAAATAGGACCAGGCCGATTAAACGGCCGTAATCGTGCACCGCCACATAAAAAGGCAGCCGCATGGTGGCGGCCACAGCAAAAATGGCCAACAGGCCATATACAAAACTCAGCAACCAGACGTGCAGGTTGGAGATTTGTCCTTTGCGTACACCATTTTTTTGCTTCATCAGCTTACTCCTTTACCAACGTAGGTCGGATTGCCAATCCGACTCACGCTTCTCCACAAATTGAGTAGGGGCAGACCCCCGTGTCTGCCCCTACCAAGCTATGCTTAGGATTGTGCCGGTTTGATGTTTTGGTTCAGCCGGAACAGGTTTGTCGGGTCGTATTTGGCTTTTAGCTCGGCCAAACGTTGGTACTTGTTGGCAAAAGCGTCCTGCATCATGGCGTCCCCTTCTTCCTGAAAACCAGCAAAGTTGAGGTAGCGGCTGCCGTCGGAAAACGGCCGTAACGCCTCCAGCATCGTCCGCGCCCAGCGCATGTTCACCGCATCGTCCGCCGCATCTTCCCAATTGGCTTCGGGATTCACCAAAAAGTTCACGTGACGGCCATGAAACGCAGTTGCATCATCATCTACGCGCTGCACCGCGCCGCCAATGTGCCAGATGTCCGTGGTGCTAAAGATGGATGGCTGCTGGCCAGCATGGGCCACCAACACGTCGATGGCGTCGTCGCTCAGGTCGGTAATGTTCAGCGATTTCCAGTAGTAGCGCAGTTCACCCGCCGGATAATCTTCATCGAAGAAGGTTTGCAGCTGTAGGTAAGGCATCACGCCGCTGAAGTCCAGCAATGGCTCCTGGAAGGTGCGCAAGGGCGCCATGACCTGCTCGCCTTCGGCTGCATCGCCCACGTAGGGGCTAAGAAACAGCACAAAAGGACGGCCGTGCAGCGCTTCTGGAAAATGGTCAATTGGCGGGAAGATGCCCAGCGCGGCCAACACGCTTACTTCGTCGGGGGCGTTCAGGCAGTAATCCCGGAAGTAGCGCAAAACTTCCTCAGCGTTACGGCCGTCATGGAAAACCGCCATTGTGTACAGCTCCGTGCCAATCGCGTGCAGTTGGTAGCTAAAGCGCGTCACCACGCCAAAGTTACCGCCACCGCCGCGAATGCCCCAGAACAGATCGCTGTTTTCCTGCTCGTTGGCAATGACGATACGGCCGTCTGCCAGCACCATTTCCACTTCCAGCAGATTGTCACAGCTCAGACCATATTTGTTGCGCAGATGGCCAAAGCCACCGCCCAGGGTCAAACCCGCCACGCCGGTTTCACTTACCACACCCATCACCGCCGCCAGACCATATTTCTGCGTGGCCTGATCAATATCGGCAATGAGCGCGCCACCTTGCGCATGGGCAATTTTGGCAGCCGCATCCACCTCAACCCGCCGCATCTGTGAAAAATCCAGCACGATGCCACCGTCGTTGGTGGCGTGCCCGGCCACCTGATGGCCGCCGCCGCGCACGGAAAGCAGTACATCATGCTCACGGGCAAAATTCACCACAGACACAACATCCTGCACATCCGCCACTTGGGCAATGATGGCCGGTTTCCGGTCGATCATCCCGTTCCAAACAGCGCGGGCCTCATCGTACGCCTGGCTGCCCGGTTGCAGCACACGGCCGTTCATCACCGAAGCCAACTGTGCCACGGGTAATGAGATTGTTTGCATAAAAGAAATAGACATCACAACAACTCCTTGTCGGGCCCCAATGTGCCCGAAACTCTTGTTAATTACGATTTAGTCTAAAGGGGAACGGCCGTATTCACAGCCAGCAGAAGTGAGCGGGATGGCGTAACCTTGGTCAGCCGCCACCCCTAACCAAAGTTAGGCATCGCTTACTGTTCCAACGCCACCCGCATTTCATACGCGCCCATATCTGGCTTTTTGTGAACCAGCTGCCCGGTGCGCGCCAGCAAATGAATCATGGCGTGGTTAGAAATCAGCACGTGGGCATCGAAGAAGCGAATGCCGCGCGCAAACGCCTGCCGCGCCAATGTGTGCACCAGCCGCTTGCCAATCCCCTGGCCCTGAAACCGATCTTCTATTAAGAAGGCAGCTTCGGCCGTTTTCGCGTCTTCCGCCACGTAATAGGCCATCCCGATGATTTTTGGTTGCTTGCCGGGGAGTTCTGCCACCAGGAGACGGCCGTTTTCACCACACAAACGACAGACCGAGACCATATGCTCGCGGCTGGGTCGCCAGGGGCGATGGTACCGCTTCTCCAGCGACGCATCAGAAAGCCGATCGTGCATCGCCATAATCTGATCGACATCGGCAACCGTGCCGGGTCGAATAACAATGTCTCGCAGCCCGTAAGTGAGGCTCGTTTCCGACAGTAGGCTGCGCGCCACCGCCGGATTCATGCTAAAGAAACACATTATCAATTCCTCCTCGTTCAGAATTACAAGCATCTTAAGCGGAACGAGGCGGCCTGTCGGCTAGCAAAAGTTAGGGTTGGAGGGTCGCTTTGGGCAGCATCCGGGGACTTACGGATTGGTGGGAAACAGTTCAATTTCAGCCAGACCAGCATCTGGCTGAACGGTGCCGCGGAACGGCACGTTGTCGGAGATGGCAGCATTAGCCGCGCCATCCGGCTCCAGGCTGATTTGTACGCCAGTTACGGTGCTGGCCAGGCTGTCTACCAGCACATCGGCATAGGTGACACGGCCGTTTTCCACCAAAAGCTCAGCCACATTTTCTGGCTCAGATTGGTTGGCAAAATCAAACCACAGGTATCCCTTGTTGAAAAGCCTGTTCAGCTAAATCAAAATTGTTCCTGGCAGCATGTATTTGACCCAGTGTGTATATAGCATAGGGTGGGATGGTGGGATGCTCAGAATTGATGGCCTTATAAGCAAATTTCTCTGCTAGATCAATTTTGCCGGTTTCAAAATAGGCTTCGGCCAGATTACTGCTTAAATGACCAATCCACACGTCATGGTTCATTTTCTCAAAAATTGCAGCGCCTTTTCGGCAGGCTCAATGACTTTTGCCCGAATTGGCCTACGTTAAGATAAGCGCCAGCTAATTCGGCTCTTAATCCTTCTAACCAAACGCGGTTGCCAATACGTCATAATAATCAAGCGCGGGTTTAGCCAGCTGGATGCGCTAGTTCTGGGTCGCCAGCATTCCCTATCGCCTTCGCTAGTGAATACCAGCACTCGCTATTTTTTGCTTCATCTGAAGATTTCTCAGCCAGAGCCAGCGCTTTTTCGAAAAATTCCCGCGCTAATAAGTAATTCACATGGCAATCACCCGATTTGAACCGCGCTACTTCAAGCTGAACAAAAAGAATTTTTCAGCTTCATGTTTTTTGCCTTGCTCTAACAGTATTTTTGCCCCGTTTAAAATACAGAAGCGTGATTTGAGTTGAAATGTTTGTCAGAACCGTGATAGCTACATCTAAATTTTGCAATGCTTCATTGCCTTGTCCAAGGCGGAAATTGGTTTCACCCCATTGTTGCAAAGCAACGGCCGTTATCTCCTCATCAGGACCAAGCTATGCTTAGGATTGTGCCGGTTTGATGTTTTGGTTCAGCCGGAACAGGTTCGTCGGGTCGTATTTGGCTTTTAGCTCGGCCAAACGCTGGTACTTGTTGGCAAAAGCGTCCTGCATCATGGCGTCCCCTTCTTCCTGAAAACCAGCAAAGTTGAGGTAGCGGCTGCCGTCGGAAAACGGCCGTAACGCCTCCAGCATCGTCCGCGCCCAGCGCATGTTCACCGCATCGTCCGCCGCATCTTCCCAATTGGCTTCGGGATTCACCAAAAAGTTCACGTGACGGCCATGAAACGCAGTTGCATCATCATCTATGCGCTGCACCGCGCCGCCAATGTGCCAGATGTCCGTGGTGCTAAAGATGGATGGCTGCTGGCCAGCATGGGCCACCAACACGTCGATGGCGTCGTCGCTCAGGTCGGTAATGTTCAGCGATTTCCAGTAGTAGCGCAGTTCACCCGCCGGATAATCTTCATCGAAGAAGGTTTGCAGCTGTAGGTAAGGCATCACGCCGCTGAAGTCCAGCAATGGCTCCTGGAAGGTGCGTAAGGGCGCCATGACCTGCTCGCCTTCGGCTGCATCGCCCACGTAGGGGCTAAGAAACAGCACAAAAGGACGGCCGTGCAGCGCTTCTGGAAAATGGTCAATTGGCGGGAAGATGCCCAGCGCGGCCAACACGCTTACCTCGTCGGGGGCGTTCAGGCAGTAATCCCGGAAGAAGCGCAAAACTTCCTCAGCGTTACGGCCGTCATGGAAAACCGCCATCGTGTACAGCTCTGTGCCAATCGCGTGCAGTTGGTAGCTAAAGCGCGTCACCACGCCAAAGTTACCGCC
Organism: Ardenticatenaceae bacterium; assembly: GCA_020634565.1. Classification (GTDB taxonomy): domain Bacteria; phylum Chloroflexota; class Anaerolineae; order Promineifilales; family Promineifilaceae; genus Leptofilum. The sequence goes on along the minus strand of JACKBN010000001.1, from coordinate 200,416 downwards.
ACCGCCGCGAATGCCCCAGAACAGATCGCTGTTTTCCTGCTCGTTGGCAATGACGATACGGCCGTCTGCCAGCACCATTTCCACTTCCAGCAGATTGTCACAGCTCAAGCCGTATTTGTTGCGCAGATGGCCAAAGCCACCGCCCAGGGTCAAACCCGCCACGCCGGTTTCACTCACCACACCCATCACCGCCGCCAGACCATATTTCTGCGTGGCCTGATCAATGTCGGCAATCAGCGCGCCACCTTGCGCATGGGCAATTTTGGCAGCCACATCCACCTCAACCCGCCGCATCTGTGAAAAATCCAGCACGATGCCACCGTCATTGGTGGCGTGCCCGGCCACCTGATGGCCGCCGCCGCGTACGGAAAGCAGTACATCATGCTCACGGGCAAAATTCACCACAGACACAACATCCTGCACATCCGCCACCTGGGCAATGATGGCTGGCTTCCGGTCGATCATCCCGTTCCAAACAGCGCGGGCCTCATCGTACGCCTGACTGCCCGGTTGCAGCACACGGCCGTTCATCACCGAAGCCAACTGTGCCACGGGTAATGAGATTGTTTGCATAAAAGAAATAGACATCACAACAACTCCTTGTCGGGCCCCAATGTGCCCGAAACTCTTGTTAATTACGATTTAGTCTAAAGGGGAACGGCCGTATTCACAGCCAGCAGAAGTGAGCGGGATGGCGTAACCTTGGTCAGCCGCCACCCCTAACCAAAGTTAGGCATCGCTTACTGTTCCAACGCCACCCGCATTTCATACGCGCCCATATCTGGCTTTTTGTGAACCATCTGCCCGGTGCGCGCCAGCAAATGAATCATGGCGTGGTTAGAAATCAGCACGTGGGCATCGAAGAAGCGAATGCCGCGGGCAAACGCCTGCCGCGCCAATGTGTGCACCAGCCGCTTGCCAATCCCCTGGCCCTGAAAACGATCTTCCACCAAAAAAGCAGCTTCGGCCGTTTTCGCATCTTCTGCCACGTAATAGGCCATCCCGATGATTTTTGGTTGCTTGCCGGGGAGTTCTGCCACCAGGAGACGGCCGTTTTCACCACACAAACGACACACCGAGACCATATGCTCGCGGCTGGGTCGCCAGGGGCGATGGTACCGTTTCTCCAGCGACGCATCAGAAAGCCGATCGTGCATCGCCATAATCTGATCAACATCGGCAACCGTGCCGGGTCGAATAACAATGTCTCGCAGCCCGTAAGTGAGGCCCGTTTCCGACAGTAGGCTGCGCGCCACCACCGGATTCATGCTAAAGAAACACATTATCAATTCCTCCTCGTTCAGAATTACAAGCATCTTAAGCGGAACGAGGCGGCCTGTCGGCTAGCAAAAGTTAGGGTTGGAGGGTCGCTTTGGGCAGCATCTGGGGACTTACGGATTGGTGGGAAATAGTTCAATTTCTGCCAGACCAGCATCTGGCTGAACCGTGCCGCGGAACGGCACGTTGTCGGAGATGGCAGCATTAGCCGCGCCATCCGGCTCCAGGCTGATTTGTACGCCAGTTACGGTGCTGGCCAGGCTGTCTACCAGCACATCGGCATAGGTGACACGGCCGTTTTCCACCAAAAGCTCAGCCACATTTTCTGGCTCAGATTGGTTGGCAAAATCAAACCACAGTTCGTAATGCAGGCCGTCTGGCGGGGCGGGTACCTCATCCAGCGACAGCGTGTAGCGGCGCAAATTGTTCCCGTCTGGCTCCGCAAAGCGCAGCGAACCAGCGGGCAGGGCATTTTCAGCAGCGTCGGCGGTAGCAACGGCCGTATCCGCCTCAGCAGCAGTGCGATTGCCCGACCACAGCACCAAACCCACCACCAGCACAACCAGCAGCGCGCCCCCGCCTAGCAGCCAGGGCAGCATTGAGCGTTTCACGGTGTCCGGTTTCTTTTGCACGATGGGTGTTTCTGGTTGAACGGCCGTTTGTGCAGCCGTTATTTTCGTCTCATATGGTTCATTGCTCACCGTCGCAACGGCCGTACGCAATTCCGCCGCCTGTTGATACCGATCTTCGGGCAGTTTGGCCATTGCTTTGGCCAAAATCTCATCCACTGCTAGCGGCAAGTCTGGGTTGAGCGACAGGGCTGGCGGCAGCGGCTCCGTCACCAGCTTCATAATGACTGAGAGCGGCGTTTCCCCGAGATACGGCCGTCTGCCCGTCACCATCTCGTACAGCATCACTCCCAGGCTGTAGATGTCGCTGCGCGCGTCGGTTTTGAGCCCCTGTGCCGCTTCCGGGCTCATGTAGGCAGGCGTGCCCGCAATGGTGCCGCTAATGGTGATGGTGGCGTTGTCCAGCAGGCGCGTCAGGCCAAAATCGGTTAACACCGGCTGCCGCTGCGCTGCGTCGGCAAAGATGACGTTGCCCGGTTTGATGTCGCGGTGGATACGGCCGTTTTCATGCGCGTACGCCAGCGCATCTGCCAAGGTTGCCGTCAAGCGCAGCGCCTCGTCCACCGGCAGCCTGCCGCGCCGATCCAGCACCGTTTCCAGCGTCTCCCCCTCGATAAAATCCATGACCATGTAATACCAACCATCGTCCACATCAAAATCAATCACATTGACGATGTGCGGATGGCGCAGACTGCCCAACCCCTTCGCCTCTCGCTTAAAGCGCTCCAGAAAATCGCCATCTTCAGCCAGATGGCTGTGCAGCACTTTTACCGCCACAAAGCGGTCAACGGTTGGCTGGTACGCCTTGTAGACGTAGGCCATGCCGCCTTTGCCTACGCGTTCCAGCAGTTCATATTTGCCCAGATGTCGCCCAGTGAGGTCCATTGTTTTCTCCGCTGCTTAGGCGCTGGGCAGCGGCCCAGGAAAATAGCTGGCCGTGGCGCTGACCACATTCGGGTAAACCTTGATGATGCTGTCTACGCCAGCCAGGTTTAGAATATGTTTCACACGACCGCGCGCATTGGCCAGGCGCATATCGCCACCGTGACGCCGTGAAAGCTGGACAGTTTGCATCAGCGCTTTAATGCCCGCGCTGCTCAGGAACTCCACTTTTTTCAGGTCGATAACCAAACGGCCGAATCCTTCGTCAACCTGGTTCTGAACCGCTTGTAAAAAGTCAGCTGCTGTGGCTCCGTCCAAACGGCCGTTTACCGAAAAAATAGCAATGTCGTTGTAATGTCTCGTGCGAAGTTCCATGATAAAAATTCCAGAATAAACGCTGGGGCGACAGGCTCGCTACCGCAAATGCGCCGCGATTTCGGCCTGGGTGAACAATCCTTCTGCGCGATAAACAACCTCGCCATTTGCATCCATCACGTAAATCCACGGCTCCGTAGCCAACCCAAATGCCCCCATCACAGGCGACAATTCCCAATTGTTGGCCGAGGGGTTGGGCAAGCCGCTGTAAACCTCCACATGAATAAAGTTCACGCTTTCACTGTATTCGGCTTCTAGCTCCGTGGCAATGTCGTACGACGGACCGCAAAAGCGGGTCTGGCAAAAGGCGGGGGTGGCCAACAGCAGCACCGTGGGCTTGCCGTTGCTCAACGCCTCATCCAGGCTAAGCTGGTAAAAAGCGGCGTTCGGCTCCCAGGCAGAGGTGATTAAACTAAAATCGCCGTTCACGTCAGCCAGGGTGGGTGTTTGAATGTGGGGAGCCATTGCACCGGGCAGAACGGCCGTTCCCACTTCGTCCACATTAAACTTGATGCGCTGCACGGCCGTTTTGCCATCCGCCAGCGACGCTTCCACCGCCAAGCCCCACTCGCCAGCACGGCTAAAGCGGCGGTCGTGGGCAAACAGCGTTGTCAGCCCATCTGGCGACTGCACCGGATACGCGGTAACCGCCTGTTCCAATTGCGGTTCGGCTGGATTGCTCAAATCGTAATATTGAAACTGCACATCCGCGTCGTGGATCATCTGCTTGTTGCCGTTCAGCAAGCCAACTGCCATTCGATTTTGCCCCACCACCAGCTGCGAAGGCACCAGAACGACCTGGAGAACGGCCGTTTCCTCTACCACCGGTTCCACAGCAGCAGCTTGTTCATGATCATGCGTGGCATGATCGTGTGCTGTGTCATCGTGCGGCGCAACCTGATTCGAGAGCGCATCGCCAAAGTTGGGGTCCTCCAATGCCTCGTCAGATTCAACAGATCCACAAGCCGCCAGCAGCAGCAACAATAAAATGAGCAAGATTGGCTTTCTGTTCATGCGTTCCTCTCAGTACAGTGGTCAGTAATCAGTATTCAGTGTGATGCAGATAACTGAATACTGATTACCGATCACTGCCTACTGATTCTTACTCCGTCACCGTAATCGTCGCTGCCATACCGCTGCCGTCGGGGGAACCGTGCAGAGTGCAGTAGTAGACGTAGGTGCCGGGCGTGTCGAAGGTGAGCGTCACTTCCTCGCCACCATCAAACAGACCCGTGTCAAAGCTGCCATCGGAGGCAGTGGCCGAGTGGCGTGGGCCGCTGTCTTTGTTAACCCAGGTGACGGATGTGCCCGCAGATACGGTCATGTCGTTGGGGACAAAGGCAAAGTTAGCCATCTCAACCGTTACCGCATTGGCGGCTGCTGCCGGAGCCGCTTCCGTGGGGGCAACCTCAGCAGTTGGCGCTGCTTCGGCAGGTGCTTCTTCCGCTGGCGCGGCAACTACCGGTGCGCCATCTGCCGCAAAGAACTCAAAGGAGGCCATGTTTTGGCCATGCACGTACGCGGTGATGATGCCGCCTTCATTGACAATGGGGGCAACGGCACCGTCACCGTTGGCATCCACACCGTTCATTACGGCATCCAGTAAAGCGGCCAGTTCCTCAGCCGCAGCCTGCGCTTCGCCAGCGGAATCGGAGGCGATGACGCGCAGCGCTTCATCAATGGCTGCATCCAGCCGCGCCAGGGCATTGTCGCTGCTGACGAGCACGTGCCCGGCATGCAGTTCAATTTCGGCCGTGACGCCTTCGGCACCCAGTGCCAGATTGGTGTGTTCTTTGGCACCTTCCAGATAAGCACGCACGCCAAAGCCATCACCTGGATTTTGGGCGATGGTGTCGCCGTCTAAATCACCAAAGTTGGGGCCAGTTTCGCCGTCCAAAATGTTGATGACATGCTCCGCATGGCGTTGGGCTTCGCGGATGTTGTCGTTGGCCAGCTCATCCAGCAGGAAGCCAGCGTGCTCCATGGCGTGGTGCATCTGCCCTTGGGCGCCGATGAGGAAGGCGTTGCCTTCGGGGTTGCCGGCAAAGGCGGTGACGACGTGGCGAATGTGCAGCAGCGAGCCGCCGGGGATAACGCCCTCGAAGGCCACCGTGCCAATTTCACCATCATCGACGCCATCTGGTTCTACGCTGATGAACGCGCCGTTGTAAGCGGCCAACAGGTTCTGCTCAACGTCACCCGTGAACTGGACATTGCCATCGACGACATCAAACGCGCCCAGGTTGAGCGTGTTGAAGCTGGCATCGACGAGCCACAGTTCGTAATGGGTGCCTGCGGCTGGTGGGGCGATGCCTTCCAGCAACAGTTGGAAGTTACCCGCCTGGGTAGTGTCACTGTCGCGGAAGCGCAGGATGCCAAAACGCTGCGCTGCGGGTTCGGCTTCGACAACGGGAACGGCCGTTGGTGCGGCTTCTTCCGCCGTATCAGCAGGTGGGGTGTCTGCGGGGGCGTCGGTGGGAACGGCCGTTGCTTCCGCTTCCGCTACGGGTTCGGTGGGTTCAGCGGCCGTTTCTGCGGGAACGGCCGTTTCGGCTACTTCTGGTTCCTCAGCCTCACCACCACAGGCAACAATTGCCAAGAGCAGCACCAAAAACAAGAAAATTAACTTTTTACGAAACATCTGTTTACTCCTTAAAAATGAATGAATTAAAAAACAATGACTTGGCTACCAGTGCAGTTTCAAAAAGAAATGGGGCGCGAATGAACGTTGGTTCTTCTTGTTGATCCGCGTCCCCTACCAAACCACCTGACAGCTCACTAAACAGTAATTACCAATTACCAATTACTGAATACCGAATACCGATTACTGCTCCCCAACCACCGGCACAGCCGCCATGTACTGCGTGTGCTGGTAGGCAGTGAAGATGCCACCTTCGGGGGGACCAACTTCGCCATCGCCGTTGGTGTCTGCGCCATTGAGCAGCAGCGGGCTGAGCTGGGTGATGGTGTCCACGGACGGCCCGATGTCGCCAACGCTATCCGCGGCCAAAATTTGCAGCGCCGCTTCCTCAATTTGGGTAGCCCAGTCGAGGGCGTTGTCGGTCGCCATCACCACGTGGGTGCTGTGAATCTGGATAGCGTTGGTAGCATCAGGCGCATTGGCGGCGGTAACGGCCGTTGCTTGCAGCGCCGTCACGTAGGGCAAGATGCCAAAGCCATCTCCGGGATTTTGGGCACCATGTACGCCGTCCAAATCGCCGAAATGTTCACCTTGGGCACCAGAAAGTAGGTTCACGATATGTTCGGCGTGCCGCTGGGCATCGGCGATGCTGAGCAGGTCGTACGCCGTTTGCACAAATTCGGCGTGGCGCAGCAGCTCTTCCGCCTGCAAGCGGGCACCCAGCCCGTAGGCCGATGGCGCGTCGCCGCTCACCACGGTGATGGTGCGAATGTGGGACAACGCTTGCGGCACTTGCTGGCCGGTAAAGACGGCCGTTCCTGGCGTCGGATCATCATCAAACTGTGGTTCTTCGGTTAACTGGAAGCCATCGTACAGGCCCAGCAGGTTACGGCCGTCGGCATCGGTGAACTGGAGGGAGATACGGCCGTTGGCGTCTGGCTGTACCTGTCCCAAGGGGAAGACGGTGTTTGTCTGGCTGTCGGTGAGCCATGCTTCGTAGGTTGCGCCAGCCGCTGAGGTGGGAATGCCATTTAGCAGAACGGCAACGGAATCGCTGGGAGCGAGGTTGTCAAAGAAAGAAACCAGACCCACGACCGTTTGTTCCGGGGCAGCAGGCTCTAGCAGTTCTGCTGGCGGGGGCGGCACGACGGGGGCCGGTGTGGGTGTGGGCGGAACCGGATTTGGGGTGGGGGCCGCCGCAGCAATGGCTGCGTTCTCGGCGTTATCTTCCAAAACAGTGACAGTCGTGGCCATGCCGCTGCCATCGGGTGAGCCATGCAGCGTGCAGTAGATGAGGAAGCTGCCCGGTTCGGCAAAGGTGGTGGCAAAACTTTCGCCGTTGAAGAAGTTGTCGCTGGCCACGCTGCCATCCACAAAGGTGATATTGTGCGGTGCGCCGTCCTGATTGATCCAAACAACCTCTGTCCCGGCGGTGACGGTGAGTTCATCCGGGGCAAAGGCAAAGTTTTGCAGGAAAGCATCGACTGTGTTGGCCAGTGTGGGATCGTCCTGGTTTACAGCGGTGTCGGACTGGGTGGGAACGGCCGTTGCCACTTCGGGCGTCTGCACATACCAAATAATGTAGGTGGCAATCCCCGCAATAACCGCAGCGGTCCAAAAAGCAAAAGTGGCCCACATCCAGTAGCGGAGGCGGCCAATTTTGCGCGGTAAGATTTTGTGTCCGGCCAGCAAACAGTAGATGGCCAGTCCCTCGGCAATGAGTCCGAGCAGAGCGTGGATGGCAACCACCAGGTAGTAGGCATCGCCGGGTCGCTGGGGCAGGGTGCTCACCACACGTTGCCCCATAAAAGAAGTGACCATCACAAAGATGATCAAGAAGAGATTTAAGACGACAACGGGTGTCTGAATCCAGTCATGCAGCTTGTATTGGCCGCGTCGCTGGGCCACGATGCCCACGCAGAGCGCAACAAAAAAGATAATTTCGGCTAAAAGGGTAAAGTCGGTGATGAAGCTGGCATTGGTGCCTAGAAAACCTGTTTGAAACACGGGCAACTCCTTGCTTGAATGATTGCGTTTGTTTCGTAACAGGTTAGGGGGAAACGGCCGTTTTCACAGCCAGACAAAGTGAGATTTAGGCGTTGTCCAAAGTGGGTTGTGGAACCTAACTAAAGTTAGTGTTGCGGTTTGAGTAGAAGGGATAAATCAAACGGGCCAACTGAACACTCAGTTGGCCCGTTCAGGGAAGCGATAGGTTTCGCGTCAAATTCAGGATAGAGGGGTTACGCCTTTTTTGAGAATGATGTTGCCATACTTGCGCGTCTCCCCGGTCATCACCACGACAAACGCCTGTTTGGCGCGTTCGTAAAAGGCAAAACGCTCGATGAAGGTGATGTTGGGAACGGCCGTACTATGCTTACCCATCGCCGCCTTGTAATCAGCCTCCACCGCCGTATCTGGCTGGTCGCCTGGCACGCACGCCATCATCACCACCGGGTCATCCACGTATTCGTCGAGGACAAACAGGGGCATCATCGCGTCCAGCAGATCGGCAATCTTCAAACCATCAGCACGAATGACAAAGTCATTCATCGTGTCGCCGGGAAAATGAGCATCTGCCAGCACAATCTCGTCGCCATGGCCCATCTGGTACAGCGTGGCCAGCAGTTTAGGACTAAATAAAGGGGAAATTCCTTTTAACATGTTTACCTCTAGAAACTCGATTTTTTAACGCAAAGATCGCAAAGATTGGGAAGGCGCAAAGCGAACAAAAATCCTTTGCCTCTTTGCGCCTTTGCGTCAAAGTTGTTTAACCGTAAAGTGGTCCAAAATTGGCGCAGGCGCGGAAGTCTGCGCCCTGTGGCTCCATTGCGCCAAAGGCAGCCCAGGCGTGCGGCCTGAAGACGTTTTCTTCGGGCACGTTGTGCATATAAACCGGAATGCGCAGCATCGCGGCCAGGCTGATCAAATCTGCCCCGATGTGGCCGTAGGAAATGGCGCCGTGGTTGGCGCCCCAGTTGCTCATGACGGTGTACACATCGCGGAAGGGGCCGCTGCCGTCGGTGCGGGGTACAAACCAGGTGGTGGGCCAGGTGGGGTTGGTGCGTTCGTCGAGCACTTCATGCACCTCGTCGGGCAAATCCACGCTCCAGCCTTCGGCGATTTGCAGCGCCGGGCCGAGTCCTTTGACCAGATTGAGGCGGCACATGGTCATCGGCATGCCGCCGCGGGTGCGGAACTTGGTGGACCAGCCGCCGCCGCGGAAATATTCGGTCATGCCCGCGTGCCAGGTGGTGGCATCGAGGCAAGCCTGAGCATCTTCGGCGGTGATTTCCCACCACGGCTTCATGACGGGTTCGCCATCTTTTTCTTGGGCACCAGTGCCATCTAGCGCTGCCGGGCCTGAGTTGATGAGATGGAGAATGCCGTTTACGGCCGTTCCTTCCAGTTCATATCCCGTGACCCGCTTCACCGCTTCTGGGCTCCAGTAGGTGCGCACATCGGCGAAGATTTGGGCCGTGCCGGTGAGCAAATGGCCCAGCAGCATGCTGACGCCGTTGAGAGCATCGTTTTCGGTGGCGATCATGTACGGTTGGCGAATGCCGTTCCAGTCAAAGGAGGTGGTCAAGATCGCCTCCATGAAATCGCCGTTGGCAAAGGCATCGGTCCATTGCCGCTGCCCCTGGAAGCCGCCAGCGATGGCGTTGTGGCCGTTGGCTTCTTCTTTGAAGCCCAGCTCGGCCAGCCGGGGATTACCATTCATCAGGTCGCGGCCAATCAGGGCCATTTTGACGGACATTTCCCAATCGGCATCCTGCTGTGCGCGGGTGCGTTTGTGGGCATCGTCGTTGTAATCTTTGCCTTCGGTACAGTTTTCTTTGACCCAGGCCAGCGCTTTTTCATACTCGTCCGGGTCGTAGATGCCTTCATTCATGCGGCGGGTAAATTCGGTCATGTCGATGGTTTCTACGCGCATGCCCAGATATTGCTCAAAGAGGGGCTGATCGACGATGGAACCGGCGATGCCCATGGAAACGCCACCCATCGCCAGGTAGGATTGACCGCGCATGGTAGCCACGGCCAGTCCGGCACGGGCGAAGCGCAGCAGTTTTTCCTGCACATCGGCGGGAATGGCGCTGTCGCCGATGTCCTGGACGTCACGGCCGTATATGCTGAACGCGGGTAAGCCTTTCTGGGCGTGAGCTGCCATGACGGCAGCCAGATAAACTGCGCCAGGCCGTTCCGTGCCGTTGAAGCCCCAGACCGCTTTGGGAATCAACGGGTCCATGTCCATTGTTTCCGAGCCATAACACCAGGCGGGCGTCACGGTGATGGAAACGCCGACCCCTTCGCGGGCAAATTTAGCGGCCGTTTCGGCTGCTTCTTTCACCCCACCAATGCAGTTGTCGGCGATGACACATTCGACGGGTAGGCCGTTGGCGTGGCGCAGGTTGTCGCTGAGGAATTTGGCGACGTTTTGGGCCATGCCCATGGTGGTGTCTTCTAATGATTCGCGTACGCCGTGGTAACGGCCGTCTATGGTGGGACGAATACCAATTTTAGGAAGGTTACCAATTAATCTGTTTTGTGGTTTGTTCATGTTCATCCTGAATCATCACTCCTTTCGTTTTCATCAATCGATCTTCAGGCTTTTTTGTAAAATAGTGTGTTTATTCGTGTTCTCGGCGCGCCACAATCTGGATGGCATTTTCAATAGGCTCTTCAGAGACAAGAATGAGATAACCGCCCCCTCCAGCACCGGACAGCTTCCAGCCCAGGGCGACATCTTTATATTTTTCAATGAGATGAATGACGGCATCATTGATCATGTTGGGAAACATGGCGATTTGGGCTTCGAACGAGGCGCGTACAGTTTGGCCGAGCGCCTTAATATCTTTTCGTTGAATGGCTTGCCAACAGCCTTCGGCGGCATCGGCCAGGGCTTTGGCCTGTGTGGCATTGATTTGGGTGTTGGCCAGCACATCATAACCAGCGTGACGTGGCCCCAGCATCACCAGATAAAGCGATTTTTCCACAAACTGTACGGCCGTTTCATCCTGTAGCCGGTCAATGCTGTCTGGCCAATAGTTACCGGTGTAATTGGCTTTGGCCAGCCCGGGAAAGACGATGCCGATGGCATCCTGGGAGCCAGAAATTTCGGTTGTGCCGGGAGGGTTGTCGTAGCAAAAAAGCATTTTGGCAAGCTTGTGAGGATGGTCGATGGGCAGGCGCGAGCCCCACATTTCGATGGCCGCCAGCCGCGTGCTGGAGGCCATACCGCTCCGATCGTTAAACTCGATGGTCGGCTCGATGGAAAGCGTAATGACTGGGCCTGGATAGTGGCGAGAGACAAACGGCTGATCCAGCCAACCGCCAGCTAAATCCACGCGGAAAGGTATCTGGTTGAGGGTCCGTAAATCTGTGGTAGAGCGCGGGGTTAACCCTTCATGTGGTTCGCGTTTAAGGACAACATATTGGACATTGTACCGGGCACACAAATCTTGCTTGTCTGGCGTGTGCCCATCCTGGTTAACCACAAAAATATCTGGCTGGATGGCTTCAAATTCGGGCAAAAAGTCGAGCATGCCCGAACCTTGCGAGATGAAGGCGTCTTTGACACATTTCACGGACTTGACCATGTAAAGACGCTCATCTTCCGTGTTGATGGGGGCACGACCTTTCAGATCATAAACCGTTTTGTCTGATCCCAAGGCGACGTGTAGATCGCCATATTGCGCTGCTTCCTGAAAAAAGGCGATATGACCACTGTGGAGAAGATCATAACAGCCGCTGACAAATACTTTTTTGGACATAACTTGCTAAAAAATTGATCGGTTAACTTTGGCGGCGGCGCAGCATATCGGCGTAAACGGCCAAGATGAGGATGCCACCGGTCACGACAATCTGCCATTCTTGCGGTACCGACAAAATGCGCAGGCCGTTGGTTAAAACGCTGATGATAAACGCGCCGATGACCGTCCCCAAAATGGTGCCTTCACCGCCGCTTAAGGACGTTCCGCCGATGACCACAGCCGCAATCGCGTCCAGTTCATAGCCAGCACCCAGGGCGGGTTGGGCTGAGTTCAATCGGGAGGCGATGAGTACACCTGCCAGACCAGAATAGAGGCCAGCCAGGGCATAAACGGCCGTTTTCCATTTATCCGTATTCACACCAGAAAGACGCGTGGCTTCTTCGTTGCTGCCCAAGGCGAAGGTGTAGCGACCCAGAATGGTTTTATTCAGGATGATGTGCGCCACAATGGCTGCCCCGAAGAAAATAAGGACGGCGTAGGGAATGCCGCCAATGTCGCCCATGGCGATTTTGGTGAAGGCAGGGTCTTCGGTGAAGTAGATTGGCTTTAGGCCGGAAATGACCAGCGCCAGACCTTTGGCCACGTACAGCATACCGAGCGTGGTGACAAACGGGGGCACACGCATTTTGGAGATGACCGTCCCGTTAATCCAGCCAGCAAAACCACCCGTCAGCAAACCGCCGATAACGCCGACGGGAATTGGCAGGCCTAAATTGGTAATAAAAACACCGGTCATGACCGCAGAGAGTGTCATGACCGTCCCAACCGACAGGTCGATACCGGCGGTGATGATGACAAACGTAACGCCCAGCGCTAAAACGCCGTTAACGGCCGTTGCCAACAAAATACCTACAATATTGCTAAACTGAAAAAAGTTCGGGGATGCCAGAGAAAACACCACAAACATCACAATCAACCCGGCAAAAGCCAGGATCTTTTGCGAGGCATCCGAATTAAATACCGCTTTGAATTGGTTTTTGAGTTCCATCGTTGTGTACCTGTTTTATGCGGCGACAGCCGGTGTGGCTGACGCATTGTCGTTGACAATTGCCTTGCGGGCCGTGGCCAGCGTCATGATTTTTTCTTGGGTAGCTTCGGCAATCGGTAATTCGCCCGTAATGCGCCCTTCGCACATCACCACCACGCGATGGCTCATGCGCAATATTTCGGGCAGTTCGGAGGAGATCATGATGATTGATTTCCCCTGTTTGGCCAGATCATTCAGCAGCCTGTAAATTTCACTTTTAGCGCCCACGTCGATGCCGCGTGTCGGCTCATCAAAAATGAGGATGTCGGTATCGGCCGTTAACCATTTGCCAATAACCACCTTTTGCTGGTTGCCGCCCGAGAGATTCTTGACTTTTTGTTCGGCGCTGGGCGTTTTGATTTCCAGTTCATCAATATGATGTTTGGCCGTCGAGCGAATTTGCGATTTGTTGACCCAGCCCAAAAAGCCCAAAAACTTATCCAGGGCAGCCATCGCCACGTTTTCTTTGACTTCCAAACCCAAAGCCAGGCCATATCGCTTGCGGTCTTCAGACAGGTAGCCAATGCCATGCCAAACGGCTTGTTCGGGCGTGCGAATCTCAACTTGTTGGCCACGAACAAAAATCTCGCCTGAATCTATCGGATCGGCGCCAAAAACGGCACGGGCAACTTCTGTCCGTCCGGCACCCATCAACCCGGCAAAGCCCAAAATCTCCCCTTTTTTGAGATGGAAATTGATGTCCTGAAGCATTGACCCTTGATTGAGGTCTTTAACTTCTAACACCACTTCATCGGTCGGTTCCTCGGGTAATTCGGGCGTGGCTTCATAAATGGTGCGCCCCACCATCATGCTAATGATCTGGTCGGTGGTGGCTTCATTCGTGTTCACTGTGTCGATGTAATGCCCGTCACGCATCACCGTCACCCGATCCGAGATTTGCTTGAGTTCTTCCAGGCGATGGGAAATATAAATAATGCCGGCTCCCCGTGCCCGCAAGTCGCGAATAAATTTAAACAGGTCTTCGATTTCAGCTTCGGTTAAAGCGGCCGTTGGCTCATCCATGATGAGCACTTCAGAATTGAAGGAGAGCGCTTTGGCAATTTCTACCATCTGCTGTTTGGCAATGGTCAAATTAGAGACGCGTGTTTGGGGATTTAGCTTGAGATGCATACTGGCGAATAATTCGGCCGTTTGCTTGTTCAAAGTCGGCTCATCCAACAGGAAATTCAAGCCGCGCCGAGGTTCACGCCCGATAAAAATATTCTGGGCCAGGGTTAAATGCGGCATCAGGTTCAGCTCCTGATGGATAATGCTGATGCCTAAATCCTGAGCAGCGCGCGGGCTGGAAATATCCACCTCTTTCCCTTTGTAATAAATGTGGCCCGCATCCTTGGCATAGATACCAGACAACACTTTCATCATGGTAGACTTTCCGGCACCGTTTTCCCCAACTAAAGCATGCACTTCCCCGGCACGCAGTTCAAAGCGGCACTGATCCAGGGCCTTGACTCCCGGGAAGCTCTTTTCGATTCCTTCCATAGAAATCAGGAGGTTATCCATTTTCTTACTCTTCCCTCCACAGCAAGGGATGCTGCGGCTCTTCTCTGGTTTATTCAAAAAAGACCTGCCAGACTGGTATGCCTGGCAGGTCATAAGCGTTAGAACTTATTGGTACAACAAGGGTGAGATGGCGTCGTCGTCAATGTTGTTTGCATCGTACCAGTGGAAACCCGTGTCGATTTCTTTTGGCAGATCTTCGCCGTTGAGTGCTTTAACGGCCGCTTCCACACATTTGTAGCCAATGCCAATGGGATCCTGGGTGATAGCGCCAGCTTCCACACCGCTGCGAATGGCGTCCATCTGCTGCTGGCCAGAGTCATAGCCAATCACCACGATGTCACCTTCTTTGCCCATTTCGCTAACAGCGTTCAGCACACCAATGATGGAACCTTCGTTGGCGCCAAAGAAGCCTTTGAGGTCGGGATGAGCCTGAATGATCGCTTTTGCCAGGTCGGTGGATTTCAACTGATCGCCACCACCATACTGAATGTCAACAATTTCGATGTCCGGGTATTGGGCTTCGATTTGGTTCACAAAACCATCGCGGCGGTCGATACCGGTACGGCTGGTTTGGTCGTGAACGATAACAGCAACCTGACCAGAACCGCCAATCAGTTCAGCCATTTTGTCGGCAGCCGTAGCAGCGGCGGCGATGTTGTCGGTAGCGGCCGTAGAAACCGGAATGTCACTGTCTACACCAGAGTCAAACCCAACAACCGGAATGCCAGCTTCCTGGGCGCGTTCCAACTGGGGAATCAAAGCCTGGGTATCCAGAGCAGCCAAACACAAAGCGGCCGGATTTTTGTCCAGAGCAGCCTGTACCATTTCTACCTGCTTGTCAACCTGGGATTCTGTTTCGGGGCCTTCAAACGTGATGGTCACATCATAATCTACAGCAGCTTGTTCGGCGCCTGCTTTTACTGCCTGCCAAAATTGGTGCTGAAATCCTTTGGAAACAATAGCGATATAAGGCTGATCGGATTCGGTTGCAGCCTCTTCGGCTTCTTCACCGCCGCCACAAGCAACCAAAGCCATTACGGCGATCAAAATGCTCAACAACAGTAAGGATAGTTTGCTTTTCATTCTTAAAAATCTCCTCTTTTACGCTTAAGAAATGTGGGGGGAAATAGTTCGAGCGAATCTGTCGTTACTACTCCCGGCTTGATATAGATGGAACAGTTTATTGTTTCAGTTCAAACCATACGCGCGTTCTCCATTTCGCTATCGGGTAGATTTTTATCGTACTTCCTCTACCTCATTGACCGATCTGTAAAGGGCCACCCTTTTACGGCATTGGGGTATTGATTGGTTGGGGCGGCGCACTCGACCGACGAATAAACAGCTGAACCGGCAAAATGATTTCTTGCCTTTCTGCGGGGCCTTCATTAAGAAGGCGAGCAATCAGCAGATGTGCTGCTTGATAACCCATTTCGTATGCTGGTTGTACAGCCACTGTGAGGAAGGGGATGGGGGTTATGGTGGCCGGGATATCATCAAAGGTAACCAGCGAAATATCTTCTGGAACAGTCAGGCCAGCCTGGTCAATAGATTGCCAGGCACCATTGGCAATGAAATTGTTAACGGCGACGAAAGCCGTGGGACGAGGCATTGCTTTGAGTGCTTGCCTGGCCATTTCTGTGCCCAAATTTTGGCTAAAGTTTCCCCAATGAATGCTGTTGGGGTTGAGGGGCAGGTTCGCTTCTTTCATGGCCTGACGAAACCCTTCAACCCGTTCTACAGAGGTGGAAATGTTTTGGGGGCCGGACAAAATGACAATCTCTCTGTGGCCCAATTCGATAAGATGTTTGGTGAGCTGATAGGCGCCATCGAATGAATCTCCCCGCACAATGTCTACGTCTACGTGGGGGATGTTTCGGTCTAAAATGACCACGGCCACATTTTGCTGTTGTATCAGACGCACAGGCTCGGCTTTATCACCTGCCGGGACAAAGAGCAGCCCATCTATACGCCGTTTGAGCAGCATCGTGAGGTATTGGTCTTGTTTTTCCAGAGATTCGTCGGTGTTGCACAGGATCACGCTGTACCCTTTTTCATGTGCGGCATCTTCAACGCCACGGGCCAGGGTGGTCCAGAATGGGTTGGTGATGTCAGTGAGAACGAGGGCAAGGGTGTTGGTCTGGTTAAAGCGCAGGCTTGGCCCCAGCATGTTGGGCACATAGCCAAGCTCATTAATGGCGGCTTCAACCTTGGAGCGGGTGGTGTCGCTGACATACCCTGAGTTGTTGATGACACGCGAGACGGTCATGGTGGCAACTCCTGCTCTTTTGGCAACATCGCGTATAGTGGGCATTTTTCTCCTTTCAGTGCAGAAAGTGATACGCGTAACATGTTATGGGTAACATTATAACTATTGCCTAATGAAAGTCAATAGATTTTTGTGGAAATCAAACGAGAGCAAATTCGTTTTTCGGTTGACAGCAGGCGAGTAAATTTTATAATCTTGTGCAGGGTGGAAGAGAAACGGCCGTTTTTTTTGCGGTTTTGTGTTACGCGTAACATAACAATAGGATTGGCTCACTTTAGCACTCATTTCTGGGAGGAATGATGGAAAATAAAACTCCTTTTTCAATAGCAGCAGATGGCGTTAATCCGGCGGAGGTACCGGTTAAGGTGGTGGCCAGCGGCGCCAAAATGCCCGTAGTCGGTTTGGGCACATTTGGTTCGGACAGCGTTTCGGGCGAGGCGATTGCAACGGCCGTTAAAGAGGCCATTGCGGTGGGCTACCGGCACATTGATTGTGCGGCCGTTTACGGCAACGAGCATCTCATCGGCAAAAGTTTGCAAGAAGTGCTGGCCAGCGGGCTGGTAAAGCGCGAAGAATTGTGGATTACCTCCAAATTGTGGAATGACAAACATGCCGAGGAGGATGTGATTCCTGCTTGCCAAAAGAGCCTGCGCGATTTGCAGCTTGATTATTTGGACCTGTACCTGATTCATTGGCCGTTCCCCAACCATCACGATCCCGGCGTGGATGTGGACGCCCGTGACCCCCACGCCATTCCTTACATTCACGAAAACTACATGAAAACGTGGCGGCAGCTAGAAAAGCTGGTGGATATGGGGCTGGTGAAGCACATCGGCACATCCAACATGACGGAACCGAAGCTGGAGCTGCTGCTGCGCGACGCCCGTATCAAGCCAGTGGCCAATGAGATGGAACTGCATCCCCATTTTCAGCAGCCCGACCTATTTCAATACTGCCTGGATCATGATCTTGTGCCGATTGGGTATTCACCCATTGGCTCGCCAGCGCGACCGCCGCGCGACACGACGCCCGACGACACGGTAGACATCGAAGATCCGGTGATTGTAACGATTGCCGAGCGGCTGGGCGTGCATCCGGCGGTGGTTTGTGTGCAGTGGGCGGTGCAGCGGGGGCAGGTGCCCATTCCTTTTTCGACCAAAAGACGCAATTTTTTGAGCAATTTGCAAACGGCCGTTTCCGATCCATTAACCGCTGACGAGATGACCGCGATTGCGGGCATTGACAAACAGTGCCGCCTTATCAAAGGGCAGGTGTTCCTCTGGGAAGGGGCCGAAAGCTGGGAAGCGTTGTGGGACGTGGACGGCACGATCGCCACGAAGTAGGGGGCAGCATGGCGCAGCAAATGATTTTAACTGTGGATGTGGGGACTTCGAGTACGAAAACGGCCGTTTGGAACCAGGACGGCACCGTGTTAGCCGAAGCCACCGCCGCCTATCCGCTCCATCGTCCCGAACCATTGTGGGCCGAAATTGATGCCAACATTTGGTGGCAGGCCGTTTGCGACACCATTGAACAGGTGGTGAGCCGGGCTGGGATTCGGGCAGACGAGATTGTGGGCATCGGTGTAGATGCGATTAGCTGGACGCTCATTCCAGTAGATACGGCCGTCCAGCCACTGGCCCCGGCGATGATCTGGTTGGATCGTCGGGCGGAAGAAGAGACTGCCTGGTTGAAAAGCCAGCCCGAAGCAGAGCGGTTTGTCAATCTGTCGGCTAATCCGCTGGATGAAGCGTACATCACGCCCAAGCTGCTCTGGCTGCGCAAACACAAGCCGGACATCTTTGATGCGGCGCACAAATTTGTGGAAGCAACTGGCTTTATCACCGCGCGTTTTACGGGCGAGTTCATCTGCGACTTTACGCAAGCGTACGGCTACCACTTTTTCGACATCCACAACGAGCGGTGGGATGAAACGGCCGCAGCCAAAATTGGCGTGCCGCTGGAAAAGATGCCTCGTTTGTGCCCGCCAACCGAAATCGTGGGCACCGTCACGGCCCAAGCGGCGGCCGACACCGGTTTGCGCACGGGCATTCCCGTCATCGCGGGCTGTTTGGATGCGGTGGTGGGGGCGTTGGGTTCTGGCGTGACGCGACCCGGCCAGACCAACGAGCAGGGCGGGCAGGCCGGCGGACTGGGCATCAGCCTGGATCGGGTGGTGGTGGAGCCGCGCCTGATTTTTTCCCATCACGTGGTGCCGGGGCAGTATATTTTGGCGGCGGGCACGGTGGGCGGCGGTTCGTTGGGTTGGTTTCGCGATCAGTTGGGGCAGGTGGAAACGGCCGTATCTCCCCTCATCCAGCAAAATCCATTCGAACTGTTTAGTTTGCAAGCCAACCAGTCGCCTCCCGGCGCCAACGGACTCATCTTTTTGCCCTACATGGCGGGTGAGCGTACGCCGTTGTGGAGTAGCGTGGCGCGCGGCGTCTTTTTCGGCCTTTCCTACAGCACGACACGCGCCGACATGCTGCGGGCCATCATGGAAGGCTGCGCCTTCGCTGTGTACGACAATTTGCAGGTTGCCGCTGAACACGGTGTGACGGTGGACGAATATTTGGGGGCGGGCGGCGCAACCCAAAGTGTGGTTTGGTGCCAAATCAAGGCGGATGTGTATGGACGGCCGTTTGTCGTGGCCCAACGTGCTGATGGTGGTGAAGGAGGGCACGGCTTGGGCCTCTTTGCCATGACGGCGCACGCGGTGGGTTTGGTAGATGACATTGGCGACTGTGTTAATTCCTTGCTGCCCAAGCGGCGAATTTATGAACCTTCGCCCACCAACCACGCGCATTATCAGGAACTTTTCCAGGTGTATCGCAGCGTCTCGCGCAAGCTGCTAGACGATTTTGCTGACCTGGATCGTATTCAACAAAATTTTAGGTGACAGGCACTTTTGAAGTGCCTGTCACCTGCGTACTGGAGAACCAAATGAAAGCAGCAATCTTAGAAAACCAGGGCGTCATGACCTACAAAGAGGTGCCGACGCCTGCGCCTGAGCCGGGCCACGTCCGGTTGCAGGTGAAAGCCGTCTCCATTTGCGGCTCGGATATTAAGCGCTATGTGTCGGGCCACCGCATGTACCCGATTGTGCTGGGGCATGAGTGCGCGGGCGTCATTGAAAGCGTGGGTGAAGGTGTCAGCGAAGAACTAATTGGCAAACATGCGTCAGTGATTCCGGTAGTACCCTGTTTTGCATGTGAACAGTGCCAGCGCGGCCTTTACTCCGCCTGCCACAGCTATTCCTTTATTGGTTCGCGGCAGGCGGGTGGCTTTGCCGATTACCTGGAACTGCCGGAGCGGAATGTGCTCATCGTGCCGGATGAACTGCCATTTGAGCATGTGGCGCTGATTGAACCCTCGACGGTGGCGCGGCATATGTTGGCGTTGGGAGATTTTGAGGCTGGGCAAACGGCCGTTGTCTTTGGTGCCGGTTCGATTGGCCTGATGATCGTGCAGTGGCTGCGCATTTTGGGTGCCAGCCTCATCATCTGCACCGACATTTCTGATGAGAATTTAGCCACCGCCCAGAAATTGGGTGCACATGTTACCCTCAATCCGCTGCGCGATGACGTGGTGGCCGAAGTGCGCCGGTTAACTGGTGATGGCGTAGACATTTCTTTGGAAGCGGCGGGTGTGCCACAAACGTTGGAACAGTCGGTGCCAGTAACACGGCCGCGCGGCAAGGTGATTTGCGGCGGCAATCAGCCCCTCGACAAATCGCTGCCGATGGCCTTCATTGAAAACATGATGCGCCGTGAACTGAGCATCATCGGCTGCTTCATGTCCTACTCAGCACCATTTCCGGGGCACGAGTGGACGGAGACGGTGGCGGCGCTGCTGGACGGCGGCCTGGACATGGACACGATGATTTCCCACCGTTATTCTTTGGCCGAAACGCCCGCTGTTTTTGCCCAAATTGGCGATCACAGCCTGATCCATCGCAAAATCATTCTGTACCCTGAAGGAGCCGACGCATGACGCTGCAAAACGTTTACCCCTGGATTCAAGAAGCGCATCGGGAAGGCTATGCCATCGCCGCCTTTAACGCCAACACGATGGAGCAAATGCAGGCGATTGTGCTGGGTGCGCAGGCCGAAAACGCGCCGGTGATTATTCAAGTGAGCCACCGTGCGCTGCAATATGTTGGTAGCGGCAGCGAAATTCGCGGCTTGCAGTACATGGCGGCCTTGGGTCAGGTAGCGGCGGCCAGCGTGGACGTGCCGGTGTCGCTGCATCTGGACCACGCCAACGAAAATGAGGTGCTGCAAGCGATTGCTTTGGGTTTTACCTCGGTGATGTTTGATGGCGATTATTTGCCGTTTGCGGAGAACATCGCCACGACCAAGCGGCTGTGCGCGATTGCCCATGACGCGGGCGTCTGCATGGAAGCGGAAATTGGCGAGGTGCCCAAGCCAGACGGCGCGGCCTACGACCCCAACGAGATTGCGCTGACGACGCCAGACGAGGCAGAAACGTTTGTCCAGGCGACGGGCATTGATATTCTGGCGATTGCCTTGGGATCGGTGCATGGGCTGAAGGACAAGTCGGTCTCACTGGATTTGGCACGGCTGCAGGCGATTCGGGCACGGGTGGAGACGCCGCTGGTTTTGCACGGCTCGTCTGGCGTGAACAATGAAGATATTGCTGAGGGCATCAAACATGGCCTGGCCAAAATCAACATTGCTACGCAGCTGGGCAAGGCATTTACCGGTGCAGTGCGCGAGGTTTTGGCGGCCGATGGTGAACTGGTCGATCCGCGAAAATATTTGGGGCCGGGGCGGGCGGCACAGGTTGAGGCGGTGCGGGAGCGCATTCGCTTTGTGGGGGCAGCGGGTAAGGCATGATTCTCTGTGTGAATTTGAATGCGGCGATTGATAAAACGGCCGTTATCAACACCTTCCAACTGGGCCAAATCCACCGTCCTGAGCTGATCAAAATGCTGCCGGGCGGCAAGGGGTGCAACGTGGCTCGCGCGCTCAAGCTGCTGGGCGAAGCCCCGGTGGTCACCGGCTGGGTGGGCGGTACGGCGGGGCAGTTTATCGAGAACGGCTTGCAGCAGGAAGGCATCGGCACCGATTTTGTCTACACGGCGTTTGAGTCGCGCACCTGCCTCTCCATTTTGGACAGCAGCAGCCAGGTGCTGACGGAAATTTACGAGAAGGGGGATGGGGTGCCGCCGGAAAAGGTGGGGGAGATGTTGGCGTTGTTTGAGGCGACGGTGGGGAAGTATACGGCCGTTACCCTCTCCGGCTCTATGCCCCCTGGCGTACCGACTGATTTTTATGCTCAGCTGATTGAACTAGCGCACAAGGCTGGTGTGCCCGCGTTCTTGGACAGCAGCAAAGAGGCACTTTTGCAAGGCGTGGCCGCCAAACCGTTCCTCGTCAAGCCGAATGAAACGGAAGTGGCGGTGTTGGCGCAGCGGGAATTAACCTCGCTGGCTGATTTTGCCCAAGCGGCAGCCGAAATCTCCACGCGGTATGAGACGATTGTGGTGCTTTCGCTGGGCAAGGAAGGGGCGATTGCGGCGCAAGGTAAGACAATTGTTCACGTACAAAATCCCATTGTCGAGGCGAAAAGCGCGGTGGGTTCGGGGGATTCGCTGCTGGCGGGGTTGGTGGTTGGCTTTGGCAACGGCCGTTCCCTGGCTGAATCCGTCCGGTATGGCGTGGCGGCGGGCACGGCCAACACGCTCATGCTGGGCGCGGCCCAGTTTACTCGTCAGGATTTTGAGCGGATTTATGCGGAAACGGCCGTAAAATAATGGGACGCGGATGAACGCAGATAAACGCTGATTTTTCTTTTAATCTGCGTCATCGGCGTTCATCCGCGTCCTATTTCATTCTAAAATTGCTTCGATTTCTGCCAACTCTTCTGCGCTAAAGTCTAAATTGTCCAGGGCCGCGACCGCTTCTTCGACGTGGCGAATTTTGCTGGCGCCAATCAGGGCGGAGGTCATGCCGGGATGGCGCAGTACCCAGGCTATGGCCATTTGCGCCATTGATTGACCTCGTTTTTTGGCCAGTTCGTTGAGCTTTACCACCCGCTTAAGTCTTTGCTGGTTCACGCTGTCGCCCCAGTGCAGCGCATCTTTGTATTTGCCTGCGCGGGAATCGTCGGGGATCTCGTTGAGGTATTTGTCGGTGAGGATGCCCTGGGCGAGCGGCGAAAAGCCGATGCAGCCGATGCCCTCATCGGCCAGAACGTCCAGCAGGCCCTCTTCAATCCAGCGGTCGAACATGTTGTAGCGGGGTTGGTGGATGAGGCAGGGGGTGCCCAAATCGCGCAGAATGGCGGCGGCCTGGCGGGTTTGCTCTGGGTCGTAGGTGGAGATGCCGACGTAGAGCGCTCGTCCACTGCGCACGATGTAGTCGAGGGCGCCCATCGTTTCTTCCAGCGGCGTGTCGGGGTCGAAGCGGTGGCTGTAGAAGATGTCTACGTAATCCAGTCCCATGCGCTTGAGGCTTTGGTCCAGGCTGGCGACGAGGTATTTGCGCGAGCCCCATTCGCCGTACGGGCCTGGCCACATGTAATAGCCCGCTTTGGACGAGATGACGAGTTCATCTCGGTAGGGAGCTAAATCTTGGGCCAGAATTTTGCCAAAGGTTTCTTCGGCCGATCCGGGTGGCGGGCCGTAGTTGTTGGCCAGATCGAAGTGGGTGATGCCTAAATCGAAGGCGTGGTGGATCATGGAACGGCCGTTTTCCTGCGTATCCACGCCGCCAAAGTTGTACCAAAGCCCCAGCGTAATTGCTGGCAACTTTAAGCCGCTGCGGCCACTCCGTCGATAATTCATTTTGTCATAACGCTCTTCGGCTGCTTTATAAACCATTGTTTTTCCTCTCTTGGGAACAAGTTGTCCTGATGGGATGCTGATCAGGACATAAATTTGCTATTTGGCGTTCAAAACCGTCTATTTCTCAAAATACAGATCTTCCAAAGAAGCATTCATGCCGGGGGCACCAAACAGCGGCAGGCTGCGTGTTTGCATGGTATTACCCAGGTCTCTAACATCCTGCTGTTTCAATTCCTTGATCTCACCCACGGCCAATGCCTGCAAAATGGACTTGGCGCTTATCTCTAACAGCTCAACCAACATCAGCGTCTCCTTGATGCTGTCTCGGGACATAGTCACCAACCCGTGATTTTCCATCAAGAAACTGTTGTATTTGGGCAGGAACGGCACAAAATTTTCGGCGAGCTGTTCTGTGAGTGGTTCGGCATAAGGCACCAGTGGAACGGGACCGACTTCAATGGTGGTTTCAGGGAAAATCGGCCGCATCAGCCAGTTTTTGTTTTGAGAAATGGCCAGAGCGCAAGCATGTGGCCCGTGGCAGTGTATGACTGAAACGATATCCGGGCGCAGATGGAAGAACTTAAGATACATGGGGGTTTCCCCTGTTGGCTTGCGTTCACCCTCTACCACGTTCCCGTTCATGTCGATAAAGACCAAATCCCAGAGATCGATATCGCCCTTGTACAGTTTGGTGGGCGTAATCATGAGCAGATTGTCTTCCAAGCGCCAGGCCAAATTGCCACCGCTGCTGGTCACAAACTGGGTCTGCGCCAGACGATGACAAACCTCAATGAATTCCCCGGCTTCGGCCGCATATTTCTCAAGTTTTTTCATCGTCTAGCTCCTGCAAAATCCGGTTACGTTAGCGAAAAGGCAACTTCCAAGTCGTGAATTTCTTCATCGCCAATAGGCACAAGCTGGCCAAGAACGGCCGTATCAATCAAAGATCGCGCACTGTATTCGGCCACCTCCAGCCGGTCGAAAGCATTCAAGACGTCCGTGCCGACGGCCAACACGCAATCATTTTCTACCATGGCCACTGGCGTATGGAGCGAGATCATTTCGGCCACCGTTTCCGCCTGCGTGTAAAGCGTTTTGAAGGGAATCAGGGGAATATCACGCAGCAAAATGAAGCTTTCCGGAATGGTGCGCGAATCGAATTTGCTGGGGGTGATCGCATAAGCGGTGGCATTGGGGCACTGCGCCGTCATCACACAGTTGACATCGGGATTGTGGGCGTAAATGGCTTCGTGCAGCCGTACCGATCTGCTGGGCAGCTTGCCCGCTTCACGCACGCCATGCCGCACCAGGACCACATCTCCCACTTCTAGCGTGCGCCGATCATGGCCAGTGGGGGTGATGAGGAAGCTGTCCTCATCTAACCGAGCCGAGACCACACCTTCGGTGCCAATCATCAAATGCCGGTCATAAGCCCGCACCGTAATATCTACAATCTGCTGGCGCAGTTCGCGCTCGCGGCTGCTGTGGGCCGTGGGCACAAATTCCGGCAGCTGATTGTGGCGATGATCGAATAGGTTAAGCGCCGGTTCCGGCAGCGTTTTCACGTCGCCCAATGCTTTGGCCCGGATGAGCGTGCGGGCACAAAAGTCAAGCGTCTCCAGACGGTGGAATGCATCGAGCAAATTGGCGCCTCCAGCGGCCATGCCGTGGTTTTCCAGAATGATGATGTTGTACCCTTCGGCGAAGGCGTTGGCGATATTTTCGCCCAATTTTTCGCTGCCGGGCAGGGCGTATGGCGCATAACCAACTGGTCCACAGACGCGGTTGGCCTGGGGGATGATGCGGGTGTCGGGCACTTTGCGCACGATGCTAAAGGAAACTAGCGCCGGCGGATGAGCATGCACGATGGCTTGGAAATCGGGCCGCAGCTCGTAAATTTTGCGGTGAAAGGGAAATTCGATGGAGGGCCGGTGTGGGCCGATGATGGTGCCATCAGCCTGGACACACATGATGTCTTTGGGGGTCAGCTTGCCTTTGTCGATGCCAGAGGGCGTAATCCAGATGTCGCCGTTGTCATCTTTTATGGACAGGTTGCCACCGCTGAGGGTGGTCATGCCATTGTGGTAAATCCGATTCATGATCGCAACCAGTTGGTCGCGCGGGTGTAAAAGTTGAAAGTTCATATTTTTCCGTAGGTTACGCAGATTATGCTGCGTTGATGATTTGTTGGTAACGGCCGTATGCTTCATCCCAAACGGCCGTATCTTTTGGTTCGTAATGATTCAGTTCGCTCAGGCCTGCCACAATTTGGCGTGCCTGGCGTAAATCGGCAACTTCGCCCAGGGTAATGAGCTGCACCAGCGCATTACCGATGACGGTTGCCTCAATTGGGCCGGTAACGACGGGCAGTCCGGTGGCGTTGGCCGTCATCTGGTTGAGCAGTTGGTTTTGCGTGCCGCCGCCGCCAATGTGCACCACGTCGATGGACCGCCCGGTTAAATTGCGCAAAGTGTCAAGCGTTTCCCGGTAGGTCATTGCCAGGCTTTCCAGCACGGACCGCACAATACTACCCACGTCGGCGGGCACGGGCTGGCCGGTTGCGGCGCAATAGTCGCGGATGCTTTGCGGATGATCGCCAGGAGGTAGGAAGCGGGGATCGTTGGGGTTGAAAACGGCCGTTAATGGATCTGCCGCATCAGCCAAAGCTACCAGTTCCGCATAGCTGTACTCCTGTCCTTGGGCACGCCAGGTTTGGCGACACTGCTGCAAAATCCACAGACCAGAAATATTCTTGAGCAGCCGGTAGGTGCCAAAAACGCCACCCTCGTTGGTTACATTGGCCGCCAGCGACGCTTCATTGATGACCGGCTCGGTCATTTCCAGCCCCATCAGGCTCCAGGTGCCGCTGCTGATGTAGGCAAAGTTGTCGCTGCGGGTGGGCATAGCGGCGACGGCGCTGCCCGTGTCGTGGCAGGCGGGGGCAATTACCGGAATGCCTTCATAAGCTCCCAAGCGCGTTCCCGGCGGCACAATTTCGGGGAAGATGTGGCTGGGGATGCCCAACTTGTCCATCATCTCTGTGGCCCAGGTGCCGGTGATGGGGTTAAACAGCTGGGTGGTGGTGGCAATGCTAAATTCGGCTGCCTTGACCCCGGTCAGCCAGTAGTTGAGCAGGTCGGGCGCGGTTAAGAAGGTGTCAGCGATTTGCAGCTGCGGCGAGCCGGATTCGACCAGGCTGAGCAGTTGGTACACCGTGTTGATGGGCATAAATTGGATGCCGGTTTGGGCAAAGATGTCGGCGCGAGGGACCTTGTTGAAGGCAGTTTCCATCATGTTGGCGGTACGGCCGTCGCGATAATGAACCGGGTTGCCAATTAAACTGCCCTGACTATCTAGCAGTCCAAAATCCACACCCCAGGTATCCACCCCGATGCTGGCTGGATTTAGCGCTTTACCTTTTTCGATGCCGGTTTGGATGTCACGCCATAAACGCAAAAAATCCCAATGCAGCGTGCCGTTGAGGGTCACCGTTGTATTGGGAAAACGATGCAATTCTTCCAGTTGCAGGCGATTGCCGTCAAATTTCACCGCCATCACTCGCCCTGATTCGGCCCCTAGATCTACTGCGAGAACCGTTTTGTTGCTCATCCTTAACCTCTCATTTCTCCCCTGAAAAGCGCTGTTTTATACCTGCGAAAATGATATAACAAAACAAAACGAAAAACAAACGAAAACGTTTGAAAGTTTTGCGCAACCATTCTATAATGCCCTCATCCTAGAAAAAAGGCTGTCCCGTGGCAATGAAAGAACGACACGAACAAATCATTCAACTGATTCTTCAGCAGCAAAATGTCACCGTAAACGAATTGAGTGAACGATTTTCTGTCTCGCCGGTTACCATTCGCAGCGACTTAAACCAGCTGGCCGAAAAGGGCAAAGTTATCCGCACCCACGGTGGCGCGCGCCTGGGCGATGAGCGTACCCGCCAGGAATACTCCATCACCACGCAGCAGCGGATGAATGCCGCCGAAAAACAGGCGATTGGCAAATTGGCCGCTTCTCTGGTGCAGTCTGGCGAATCCATTTTGCTGGATGCCAGCACAACGGCGCTGGCCGTTGGCCAGGCGCTCAAACAGCGCACCGATTTGTATAACGTCACCGTCATTACCACCGGCATTTGGACGGCGCTGGAGATGTTAGGCGGCAGCCATCTTGAAGTGGTGTTAACCGGCGGGCGGGTACGTAATTCAACAGGTTCTATTGCCGGCTCGATTGCCAACGATGTTTTGAGCCGCTTTCATTTCCACAAAGCTTTTTTAGGCGCCTGGGGTATCTCTTTGGAGAGTGGCTTGATGGATGCCCCTTTGATCGAAGTTGAAATCAAACAAACCGTGATTCCGCGCTGTCAGGAGGTGATTGCCGTGGTGGATGGCAGCAAGTTTGGCCGGCATTCTTTGGCGACGATTGCTCCGTTAACGGCCGTATCGCGTATTGTCACCGATGATAGTGTACCGTCCCAGCTGCTTGCAGCTTTCCGTGAACAGGGTGTTGAGATTTTGGTTGCTAGTACTTGATAGAAAACAGTTCATTTCATGATGCTGTTTAGGATTGATAAATGGGCACTGGTTAAGATGTGAAACAACGACTTTCACAGCAAGGAAAGCAGCAGAATCAGTAAAGTGGAAACCATGGTGGCAACGGCCGTTCTCACTCTGTTCCACCGATTCCGGCGCGGCTCAAAATTACGGCGAGCTGTTGCCTGTTCGTCACGGTTCATCTGGCTTACATCCAACGTTTGCAACTGGTTGTTGAGCGGCATGTTAATCACGCCGGTGGGCAGCTGTACGCCAAACAGATAAAGTGCCGCTGCTGTCAACAGAATGGCTTTGCCGACCATATCCAACTGACCGAACCCGAGAACGGCCGTTAGCAGCAAGGCCACCACAGACCCCACCCAGACAAAAATAAACAAAGGGTGATTGTTCTGAATTACGCCATCCATCACCTGAAAAGCGCGGATGAACTCACCATCGTTCAGAGATTTGATGCCCGGCATGGTGATGACAGCAAACGTGAAAAGTAGGCCCGTTGTTAGCGCACAAAGCAGCGTTGCCAAAATTAGCATCATCGGGAAGAGGGTGGTTGTTAACATACGATTTTCTCCTTGTTCTAAATTGAGCTAAGAGTTATTGCCCCGCAACAAACTGCGGTTTATTGGCAGACTGGTAGCGCTTTTTGCTGTGCAGCGCAATGAGTACGGCCGTACCAATCCACACCAACCCATTCAACGCAGCAATGCGCACATCAGCGGCGGCTTCCTGAAGAATGAAGAACCCCACATTCACGCTGAAATGGAACAGGGTAGGCAACACCACGTTGGAATTTGCATCCTGAACCAGCCAGCCCATTACGGCCGAGTAGCCAATGGTGGAGAACACAAAGAACAGCATAAAAATCGGGCCGTTTTGGAAGTAGCCGATGTGCCACACGCCCCAAAGAATGCCTACCACTAGAAAAGCGACCACATGATTGCGCTCTCTCGTCAATAGGTTTTGGGCGTAACCGCGCCACCCTAACTCTTCGCCAAAGGCACCCAGCATAATGCCAACTAGCATCATCAAGAATGCGGTGCCGCTAATGGACGGGATGCTGATAGGGGCAACAAACTGGTTATAAACGAGGAAGAGAATTATTGGCACAACCAGCGGCAGCACCACGGCTACCAGATATTTCAGCGGATGGATGCCCCGCAACGTCACGGTCAGTTTTACTTGATCCTTTCTAAACAGCCGGAGCATGACCAAAGCCGCGACGCCAGGCCCAAACTGCGGCAGCGAAACCTGAGCGGGATCGATGCCCATAAGCTGCTGCACCCCTGACAAAAGAATCGTGAATACAAACGTGATAACAAAAAATAAGCCAATCTTTTTAAAAATTTTCATCTTTATCTCCTCCGTAAGTCGGATTGCCAATCCGGCCTACGATTTTCATTTATGGTGGTCGGCCCAACTGGTGAACTCTTCTTATGAATGCTTAGCTATTGCTAGAAGCCACGACAATCAGACAAGAAGCAGTTAGCAAAATCGTTAATGGGCCGAACAAAAACTTCTCGACAGGGCTCTTTGAGGCAAAATTACCGAGCACATTCAAAGCCATATAACCCGTTACCAACCAGGCCCCCACACGAACGGCCGTTGGCAATGGCACACTCCCCACCAGACCAGCTCGATAGCGAATAACGTAAATAAAAGCGGTCAAAAGAACGGCCGCCACCACGCCCATGATGCGCAAGCTAGGCGTGAGTTCTGTTTTCCGCCCGCCCCAAAACATTGAAACGGGCAAGACCCCTGCCGCCGCCAGTAGCTGGGCACCGATGAAAACCACAAACAGCGCGGTGGCAACATTTGCTGACAGATGAACAAGATCAAGTTGGGCAAAATTAATCATGATAGGTCTCCTTATGGTCTCCTTATGAATGAAATGAGATCATTCTATTTGTTTTCTTTACAGGCGGATGACGGAAACGAGCGGCAAACTCAGGTCGCGAATTTTCCGCAGTAATCCGTGTAAGGCCGCCTGGTCGATGACTGGCCCGGTCAGGCAGGTAATGCCGTCTTCTGCCTGGGTGATGGTGAAGCCCTCGAATTCGGCTTCCCACAAAGGGCTAAGATGGCCTTCAAGTTTGATTTGGTAGGTTGTTTTCGTCATCGTCTGTCTCTTTCTGCCTGTCTTGTATGTGGTCACAGTCTATAAAATTAGCGGGTTCCAGTCGGCCACCGAAAGTTCTATTTGGGGGTGTATTGGGGAGTTAACGGCCGTTTCCCAATCCGTGAAGCTGCCACAATGAAACTTGTAACCGCCAAAACGATTGTCATCGGGCCAAAAACGAAGCGCTCAACCGTACTCACCGAAGCAAAATTGCCCAGCGTGTTCACCACCATGTAGCCTGTCACCACCCAGGCCGCCACGCGAATGATGATCGGCTGGGGCAGACGCCCCGCCAATCCCGCTCGGTAGCGAATGATGTAAATAAACGCGCCCAAAATAACGGCCGCTACCACGCTAGTCACCCGCAGGGAAGGTGTTAGTTCTGGCTGCCTGCCGCCCCACAGCATGGAAATCGGGATAATGCCAGCGGCAACCAGCAACTGCACAACCACAAAGATAAAAAAGAGAACGGACGCAATGTTCGCTGCATTGCGTACAAAATTGGGTTTTGTTAGGTAAGTCATGGTTTTTCTCCTTGATCACGCGCTTGTTTTGCCAAACGCTGTCTCTGAATGATGGAGCCGCTTACGCTCAATTTCAGCGGAATGGGCTCGTGAATAAGTTACCTGTAGTGTAGGAAATGGGAGGAAACCAATCAGTCTACGAAAGTTCTATTTAGGGGTGTATTTGCGTTCTATTGTGGGGTGAAGCGAGGGATACTACAAAATATTCAGCTCACGGGCGCGGCTGGTCGCCTCGGTACGATTGCCAACGTTTAGTTTGCCCAGGATGTTGTTTACATGCTTTTTGACGGTGCTGAGGGCAATCACCAATTCCTCGGCGATGGCCTGATTTGTCAAACCGTTGGCGATTAAAGCCAGCACCTCAAGTTCGCGCTCACTCAACGGCTCAATTAGCAACTGATTCGGATCAGGTGGTGCAGCAGCTTCATCTGGAACTGGCTCTATGGCTTGCATCAGGTGGGTCACATAGGCCGGGGCCGCGCCCTGCGTTAAACAGATCGCCAGTAATTCCCGCATGGGCTGCCCTTCAGCCATAAAGACCCGGACATAGCCTTCTGGTTCAGCGAGGCTCAACGCCCGTTGGAGAAATGTCAATGCTTTCGCCATCTCGCCACTTGCCTGATAAGCGAGCGCTTGCAGAATCAGGATTTCAATCTGGCTTTGCCCCCAACCGCCTGCTTCTGCGGCTTGCCAGAGACGGTCCAACAAATGGATGGCCTCGGCAATGACATCATCTTGCTGCTCCAGCCGGTATTGGGCGAGAAGGATACGTGCCAGCGTAAGGTGCTCAAATTCGCGCAGGTAGCTCAGTTCGCTGTTGACAGTCAGAGCCTGAGCCTTGACCCAATCGAGGGCCGGGGTCAACTGACCCTGAGCCGCCCAAATCTGTGCCTGCAACGCCGCAGCGAGATGCACAGTTGGAAAGGGATCTCGTTTATAGAGCTGGTCTACCTGGCGCAGTAGATTCTGTGCCGCAACTAGATCGCCTTCCGTCATTTTGATCCGGGCCATGGCCACGTGCCAACGAGACATGCTGCCGGGCAAGACAGCTTGCTCGTTCAGTTTTTGGCCCAGCAGTAAATAGTTTACGGCCGTTTCCAAATCACCCCATTCATTGTGCAACTCACCCAACCCGATATACAGGTCCGTCGCTCCTCGCAGAGCCAGCGCTTCCTGCTCCGTCACAAGCTGCAACAATTGCTCATAGAGAGCTGCCGCTGCCTGAAGACGTCCTTGCGCCATCCTGATATACGCCTGGAAAACCATACCCACTATTTGAAAATAGGTGTTACCCGCCAGCCGCACGCTCGCCACGCTGTCGGCCATCGCCTCATAGGCTTGCGCCAACTCACCACCCGTCCAATAAGCCAGGCCCAAAAACTGGGCGGCAATGCCCCGCTGATAATGTTCCTCTTCCGCGAAGAGGTCGAGCGCCCGCCGAGCGTGCTGAATGGCAGCCGGCATATCACCCAACGACAGCGCCCAATACGCGCGGGCACTCGCGGTCGAGGCGGGCAGTGATTGGAACGCCTTTTGGTTTGCTACAACCATCTGTCGGCTATCTGCCGCAAAGCTTTTGGGGCAGGAAGCCGATGTTGTTTCGGTTGGGGCTTGACTCAGCCATTGTTCCACGTCACGCAGGCGCGCCTCTGCTGCCTCTGGTTCACCGATATCCAATAACGTCCAGGCAAAGCCAGCGCTGAGTACAGGTCTTGTGCGGATCATCTCATCAGGCAGGGTGTTGATCCAGTGCAGCCAGCGGGCTGGTTGAATACCGTTAAAGATTGGCGGCCAGGCCAATTCGATCAAATCGGCGGCACGCGCAAAATCTTGAGCTAGCAGCGCGTGGCGGATGGCATCGGACAGGGCATTGTTTTGTTCATACCAGAGGCTGGCACGCCGGTGCAGCTCAGGCAGCGCCTCAGCCTGCTCGCGCTTCAGGTGCGCTTTCAGCACATCGGCAAAAAGATGATGATAGCGATACCAGTGGCGTTTGTCGTCCAGGGAGATGACAAACAGGTTGGTTCGCTCCAGCGTTTCCAGCAAGCTGCTGCCGTTTGCCAGCCCTGTCACCGCAGCGCACAGCGGCCCACTCAACCGATTGAGAATAGACGTCTGGAGCAAAAAGCGGCGTAGCGGTTCTGGCTGGTGCTCTAATACTTCCGCAACCAGATAATCCACGATGTAGCGGTTGTCACCGGCCACGGCTTGAATAAATTGGGAGCGTTCTCCTGGCCCAGATTGTGCAGCGTGCCCCTGTAAAGCCAGGGCTGCCAACTGGAGTCCGGCAATCCAGCCTTCGGTGCGGGCTTCAAGTGAGGCCACGTCCGCAGGTGAAAGGTCCAAATTCATGGCCTCGTTCAGGAAAACGGCCGCTTCCACTTCAGTGAAGCGCAGGTCGGCGGCACGGAGTTCGGTCAACAAACCCCGTGCCCGCAGGCGGGGCAGTTGCAGCTGGGGGTCTTCGCGGGTCGTGATGACAAGGTGCAGCGTCGGCGGCAGATGCTCCAGCAGAAAAGCCAGGGCTTCATCCACCGCTTTGGCTTCTACCCGATGATAGTCGTCCAGGACGAACAGCACATCCTGCGGCATGGCCGCGATTTCATTGAGCAGGTTTGTCAGAATAGACGCCACGGGCGGGGGCTGTGGCGATTGCAATCCAGCCAAAATAGTGTGACCAATTTCCGGGGCAACGCGCTGCAAGGCGGCTACGAAATAGGTGAGAAAACGAATCGGGTCGGCATCACCTTCATCGAGAGACAGCCAGGCGGTTGGCCATTCTTCTGCCGCTATCCACTCGCTAATGAGTGTGGTCTTGCCAAAACCAGCCGGCGCGGAAATGAGCGTCAACTTGTGATGAATCCCCTGATTCAGTTTTTCAATGAGGTGGGGGCGCGGCACGAGCAACGGCCGTTTTCTGGGCGCGTACAGTTTTGTTTGCAGCAAGCTGGTAGGCATAAAAATGGGATCTTTACAGAACGAGTTGACGGAGAAAGTAGGCATCCCGGTGACCACCTATCACACCACCTAGCCATAAACGGGTGGCGACCATGAGTGCCATTCCCAGCCAGAGGTGGCCTCCTGCACCTTAACCTTAATCTCATCCATTTGCACATGCTCTAGGTCAATCGTTTGCTGAGTTACTTTCTCCTCATGAAATCGTTGACACTGCTCGCCTGCTTTGCGCCACCAGCTTTTGACCGTACGTTCATCCAGGTCAAAGGCATGGACAATGCCGGTAGCGGACAACCGTATGCCAGTAACGTGATAACCTGGATCACAACCAGTGGCTCTTTTTTCAACCGATAGAACAGCGTTCCTTTGCTGGTTGTGAAGGTTTGGCGACAAACAGCACAACGATACCGCTGGTGTTTGGCATTGTGGGGATGGATATTGCCTTCTCCGCTTTGGCCTCTCGCCGGACAGTCGATATTGGGGCAGAATAGAGTGTCAAGGTTCATTGTGTGACTCCTGATTGTTTGTGGTGAACGAATCAGTATGCACAATGAACCTTTTATGTCAATCATCTGCCATTTTTAATGTTCTTTCACGCTTTTTTGTGGTGCTACCGATAGGCCCAATGGGTGAATAGTGTGGTTAACACAACAAAACCGAGAAAATTTGCCCAAATGGGAAGGCCCGTTTTCAGCACCAAATAAAAGGATACCCCAATGCTGGTCAGCATCATTATAAAACTAGGGTGAATGTATAAATAAGGGCGGGTGTATTTTTTACCGACTGTGCCCCACAGGACTAAAACGATTAAAGTTGCCCATCGTCCGATTACTAGATCCCGTAGTAGGATGAAGTTGAGAACTGCCGTTATGCCTAACAAACCAACGGCTCCTTTCAAGGTTAACACTAATTTATTTTTCACTGCCAACGCTATCCACACAACAAAAGGCCCTAAGACGTAAGCAAAAGCTAAAAGGGGGAAGAGCCGCTGCTCCAACCCTAATAGGCGAACATCCTCAAATTGCTGCGAGAAAAATAGATAAAGAGACAGGATAGCAAGAGGTAAAATCAGCCCAATCGCCAAAATGGTTTGCCGATCCGAGACTGATTCAGGAGTTTGCTTTTTCTGTTCCCATAGCGCAATGCCCATGATGATCAACAAAAAGGCGAAACCAGTCACTCTTTCCGCCAGAAACCAATAAAAGAAGTAAACAAAGCCGCTGAGGAACGGGCCGAACAGCAAAAAGACGGCAAAAAACAGCCTGTCCGCCTCGTGTGCTCTCAGCTCTCCATCAAACATTTTGTAACGATCTGCCGGGATGCGCCGGGCAACTATGTAAGCAAATAACAGAGGAATGAGTAGCAAAACCCACCAGGCGGCCGCCGGTAATGTCGATAAGGTGAGGTAATACAAACCAAGGCCAAGGCCTAGAAGAAGCGTGTAGAACAGGTTGAAGCCTACGAGTGCTCCGGTGACTTTTAAAAACCAGAGCAGGCGGCGATCTTTGCCGGTTTTTAAGGTAAAAAGGGGCTGATTATCGGCGGTGCTGATGCTGCCGACGATAAGGGGAATGATAAGGGATGCGGCCGCATATTGAATCGCTGCCCATAATCGGCTTTGCGTATCTGATAACGGCCATTGCAACAGAGGCGTGCCCAGCCAGGCGGTACCTGCCCAGAGGAGAACGGCTGCCATAAAGGTTATCCAGCGCTGAGGGCTTAATTGGTTGGTAACGGCCGTCATGGACCAAATCACCAGACCTGCCCAACTGGAGCGCATATGCTCAGGTGCTTCGGGCCAGTGGAAAATGCCGTCTAGCCACTCTTTCAGTGCCGTAAGCGAAAGCGGGTTGATATTGATGTCGCCTGTGCCTGTATGAACGGGACCATGAACCGGGCCAAAAATATTGGTTTGGTAAACAGAAGGGATATCTGAAGCAGCCAACGCTATGCGAGCCTGACGCAGATTATCCTGCTCTAACTTGTCCGTAATATCTAGCGCTTCGAGGATCTGGTTGACGATTCCTTCGTTACCTGGGTACATATTTCCACTTAGCCAACCAACTACTATCTCAGGGTTGATATCGAGTTCGGCAGCAAGCCAGAGGGGGGAACGGCCGTTGCGATCCAGATACTCCTCCAACAAACTGGCAAAGCTCTTTGAATCGTTCATTCCATGTCACTATTTCCAATATTGCCGCCACCGGTATGAATTGGACCACTGGAGGGGCCGTAAAAATTGGTTTGTTGGCCAAAAGAGGATGGTTTAGGCTTTTCTTTGACATGAAGGAGATGTCGTTTTTTCTGAGGTGGCAACGGCCCAAATTCATCTTTATAAGTAGCAACTGTTAGAACTGGTACGTCTCCTGTCTTTTCCGCATACACAGATAACCTAAAAGGACTATCACATCCTGGTGGCAAGTCTCTGATGTTATCAGCCCTGTCAATTTTAATCCCCTCCAATGAAACGCTGATCTCTTTGGCGGGTGCTTTTCCACTATTCTTTACCGTGCCGATCAAATTACCCCATTCATTCACAAATAGTTCACTTTCTTTCAGAGTTACTTCCAGATCGGGTGTACATTGAATAACACCTACGATATCATCACATAATCTCTCTACTTCGACACGCATGTCTTGTCTGATTACCGTCCCTTGGGTGGTGATCTCAAACTGTGTTTTACCATCGTAAGGCTTGTCGCTGTTTTCATAGTATTCCTGCCCAACAGCAACTACTCTAAAATCAATTGGCGTCGCTTTTTGATACCGGCGACCGGCAATTATCCACAGACGGTTCATAATTTGGGCATTGGCCCGATTCATTTGGGCTGGATTTTCTATGACTCTTTGTACATATAGTCCTTTATTGCTCATTGCATTGACTAACCGCGTAATCATTTCATTGCTTGGAATAGCCGTAAGCTGCTCTATTGGTTGAGTTTTGGGGTGAAACTCGCGTAGACAGAGTGCTGTTAAATCAAAGTGAAACTGAAT
Source organism: Ardenticatenaceae bacterium (assembly GCA_020634565.1). GTDB lineage: Bacteria > Chloroflexota > Anaerolineae > Promineifilales > Promineifilaceae > Leptofilum. The sequence continues at coordinate 164,073 of JACKBN010000001.1, read as the reverse complement.
TTCAACTTCGCTAGTCTGATGCACATTGGCATCCCTCACCATTAGTTTCTCGCCCAATGGAGAAAAAAGAACGATGTTTGTTGTCTCTGATACCGTTCCTTCAAATTTTGCGCTCAGTTTGCCTCGTACTTTGAAATCCGGTCTGAGATTTCGGCTGTTAGCAAAACGCAAGTAGAAACTCTTGCTAGAGGTTGAATGAAAAGGAATATTTCGCCACGATATTTTTGGCTGATTCAGTCTGGTAGTCCAGCTTTCTGCCGAAGGTATAAAGTTTTCCACAGTCCCATTAAAATCGAGAGCTTCTAACTCTAATTGGGTAATCACAGGATTCGATAACGATGAGGCACCCAGGTAGGGGTTGAGCTGAATATTAAGTTCAATTCCCCATTCATTTCCTTCGCTGATCAAAGATGGAATAATCTGTAAAGGCAGACCAGCGGTGTACTGATTATCTAGCGTGAAGTTATACGCTTGTTGATACTGCCACTGTCTACCATGAGAGAGGCTGTCGAGAAAGGGTAAACTAGCGGCACGGCCTACCAATTTTATGGGGTTGATTTCGCTTGTTAGCCTACTGAGGCTTTCTGGTTGCAGTCTATCTGCTCCTTGCAGAACAGCAAATCCGACATGAAACGCTATGTTTTCTGAGTTCTCAAGCTCATGCTTTTGACGATACTGGCTTAAGCGAAATTCATCAGCTTCTGTGAGAGATAAGTCGAAGCTAAAAACACCTGATGGTTTTTTCGCTGTTACCTGGTAGACGCCGCTACTCTCCAGAGTCACTTTCCCTACGGCAGTTTCACGCAGTGTGGCCGAGGGAAAGCGACCCCAAAAAGGCAATGCAAAACAGGCTGTCCGTAGTTTAAACGAGCGAAATTCTTGCTCAGTTAGAACGCCCCATAGGCTTACAGCGATAACCGCCAAACCGCCAAGAATATGTACGACAGCAGCCCCAAGCGTAGGCGTCATTAAAGCCGATAAGATGAGGACAAGTCCAACTGCGGCCATGATGTAAAATGATCGTTCGTAAGTGACGATATAATGAAGGCAATCTTCGCAATGAACGGCAGTTTCTCCCTCTACTGTTTCTGGCAAGGTAAGTCCCGTAAACTCATCATTGTGAACAGAATTGTAAAACTGACTATCTGGAACATGGAATGCATCTTTGTGAGTGGCGCACATTGCCCGTCCACAATGGTGGCATAATGATTCTACATTTTTGCTGCCGCAGATGTAACATTCTAGTTCTTGAACAAGAGGGACAATCTCGGTTTTCATGGTCATCTCCTATTCGGCCGTACCCACATGACGGAACTGCTCTTTTAGCTGCTTTTGAATTTCATTGATGAGGTTGACGATGCGCTTGCTGTCACCGGGTAATCTCCCTTGAATATAAATACTTGTGTCCCCAACTGGCAGTGGAGTTGTAAACTTTGCCTGTCCCGTGATCCCCCGTTCACGAGTTGTTTGAGCATTTGTACCCTGGACAAGAATTAAAATCTCCAGCTTTCTAGCGCCTTCAACCCGTCTGGCTTTTATGATGTATTGCTGCTTTTCTCCACTTTCACGGTTATCGGATTCTTTAGGCTTTTCGATCTCAAAGCCTTTATCTTCAAGCAGCATTATCACATCAAGTACGCGCATTTCGTTCAGGACTACGCCAGGAAAATGGAGGTGTTGCCGTGGTAGATAACGCTTGTTTTCCAGCCCTTCCTCAAGATCCATGACAAACTCGTTTTTCATAATCGTGCACTGCTTAATTGAGATATTGCCAACTTCTTTATCGGCAGGAGCTAGATAGTCCAAAGATAACCCAGACATAAGCCCATCTAATACAACAGACACGCTGCCTTCCAGGTTTAACATTTCGTAAAGCTCGATAGGTTCGCTTACTTCAAGAGAAATTAGATCTGTTGCGTAGGTTAATAGATCTTGATTCTCCCTTTGCCGCAGGGGTATATTGTTGCACTCAATAGTGCCGTTTTCGGGATTGTAAGTGAAGGGATAGGGTGTTAAGCCGCTGCTAAACTTTGCCAGCCGATGAGGGGTTGCCAGTGGCCACTGCAAAACCAATTTTATGGACAGCGTATTGCCTTCCTGAACGATCGGCCTTTGAGTTGGCAGAGTAAGCTTCACCCGAAACTTTAGGATCAAGCTCCGCTTAATATCTGCTTGCTTGCGCAGCTCTTTGACCAGTTCTTTTCGATCAGACTCATCGGCTTGCGAATCTTCATCGACGACAAAAATACTCACTTCAAGCGGAGCAGATTGTGGCTCATTGGGTTGATACGTTTGTGTTAGTTGTAAATCGAACCGTCGGTGTTGATTGGTATTGAGTCGAGACAGTTGACTTGGGCTGAGGGTGATTTTCAGGGGCAGCAAATCACCTTCCCACGGCACGTCAGGTTCTCTGTCGAGGTTGCTCATCCCATAATGGCTGCACTGGAGATAACCGATTGGTTCTGCGAACCGGCCTCCCATCCCGCCGGGGTTGACAGGATGCCTTTGATGACTCATTAATGCGCTGGTTGAAAGCTTGTAACTGTCGTAAGGAGCCCTGACGAAAATTAATCCTGTGGGCCTGGAGGCGAGTTTTAGGGAGCGAACACCAGAAACTTTGGACTGATAAGTGTATTCTTCTAGCACCAGAATTTCAGCCGGCTTTAGAGTTTTTGGTTGCATTAATAATCTCCTCTTTACCCTTGGAAAATGAGAAATGACACGTTGTTATTTATTCGTTAAAAAGTACTGTGATGGATTTAGGGAAGCAAAGTCACTGGCATAATCTGTTAAATGAAACGCCTATCGTCTTGATTGAAAGCTCATTTAATCGATCGACAGTTTCGGCTCTTTCGGCCCGGCGGTTTTCGGTGTCGCCATAGCGACGTGTCTGGGCAAGATTTTCCATTAACCGTTGTTGGTAGATCAGAAAATCGGCGTAACGTGTATGGGATTGTCCCAGGCTGGTTTGCAATTTATTAAGTCCGGCTTCATAGCGGAAAAAACTATCCTGGATTGACGGGATGAGCTGATCTTGTCCTGATGGATCAGAGTTGGTCTCAATGGCAACCATATCTGGCCAGGTGGTGCGTGGACGCAACTGGCGACATTCGGCTATTAGGTTGGTTAAACGGCCGTTCCGTTGCGAATACTCAATCAACGACACCACTTTGTCACTTCTGTTGGAGCCAGCTAGCTCTTCATATTCTATGCCTAGATCGAAGGCTAGATGGTGCAGTTCGCTCATGTTGAACTGCTGGGTTAACAGCTGGCGCAATTGGCTAAGGATAATGGTTGTTTCCTTCCGGCTCTTATCATTTAGGGTCATGCTGCTGTCTCTTGACACAGTTTGTTGAAGGAAACACCCATGGTGGCCAAAGCTAGCTCATTCAGTTGGTCAATAATTTCAGCGCGGTCTGCTTGGCGCAAATTTGTATCGCCAAAGCGGCGAGCACGGCTGATATTCTCGGTCAGACGCTGCTGATAAACCAGCACCTCGCTATAGCGAGGATGATCTGGCCCTACTTGTGCCAGCATTCGGTTCAAGCCATTTTCGTAGACAGAAAAAATATCCTCATAGCGTGGTTTGGGCTGAGGCTGCTCAGCTTTTTTAGATTTTGGCAGAGAAGAAACGTTAATATTGCCACTTCCGGTATGGATTGGCCCCGTGACGGGGCCATAGAAATGGGTTTGTGTCGTGGGCTTTGGGTTGTCTTGTTGTGATGAGGATGCTTGTGCCTGCTGCGGTTGGCAAGGTGGTGCTGATTGTAATAGTTTTAGAGTAACGGCCGTTCCCCAAAAAGCCACAGCCTTTGCTCCTGGAACCTCATCCAGATTAGGATACCGCAGCGATCCTAAGAGGTAAATTGCAAGGCCGTAAAAATATTCAGACCAATCCTCTGGCGTAAAAAGATAACGTTGGGCAGTCTGGCGAATCATTAGCAATATGGAGAAAGGTTTTTCTAATCCTTGGGGCGCCGATATTTGACCTGGATGCAGGACGGCACAGTGAAGCTGTTCATAAAAAGAACAAATAGCTTCAGCTGTCAAGCTGTTTGCTCTTAATCCTGCAGACACAAGTTGAGTGACGACAGACATTTCTAAATGAAATAAGTCGCGTAAGCTATGGTCTTTACGCGATTTAGCAAAATCAATCAAATAAGCTGTGCGACTTTCAGTTTCCACCAGAACATTTTCCAGGTTTAGGTCTCCGTGTATGAAAGAAACGTAAGCATCCAAAGAGTGATTGAGTATGTCCGGTAAAGCGTGCAGCGGATTTGGCAATGTTCTGTTATTAGGAAGTGTTAGGGAAACGGTCGTTAAATCTAGCTCCTGCCCCAAAGCTGCTCGTACTTGTTCACGCAGCAAGTCTTCGCGAGTCTGGCGCACAATTCCAATGAGTGGCTGTTCAATTATGTCACCCACTTCATAAGCCGTGCTGTTTGATACAGGAAAAACCTGTATTCTGTAAGCCGCTAGTGAGTCAGGTGGCAAGTCCAATGAGAGTTTCTGCGTTTCCCCCAATACCTTTACTACCTGAAAGCCAGCAACCTGTACAAAATCGCCACTTTTCAATGTTAGAATGCTGACGTTATTGGGATGTAGCCACTGGGCTTGAGAGTCTGTTGGCAAACCGACCAATTCAATTACTAGATTCATTGGCAAAAATGAGTCGTAATGAGTTTGCAAGTGGAGATCAGGTTGAACAGTCTGTGTTTGTGACCAAAGCACCCCCAAACTTTTAAAGAGACGTGCTTCCAAAGTATGTCGAATATCTTCTATATTGGCTTGTCGTAAGTATTGGTTGAGGCTCTCTATTTCAAATGTGCCCGCTCCTACCAACGGGTACCATAATCCGCCCCACAAGCTCCCCGCTGGATAAATCGGGTCGCCATGAATCTCAGCTACATTTGGCAATCGGTTTTGGATACATTGTTGGTAAGCTTCCCATTCACGCTGAATACGGGCGGCGAGATCTATTTTGATGACGGCTGGCAGTTCGGCACCATCCTGACGAACCGGACGTACTAAAAAAACCTTGCTACTGCTAAAACCGCTCTGGAATTCTGATTTGACAATAACTTGCGAATAAGTGGCAAACATAGTTGCCAGAACTTTTTTGGCATAGGATGATAACTCCGTTACTGTCCGATTAATAATTTTGGGATGATATGACTGCATACCGCTCTCCAGATCTACATCTATTTATATGAGGGGTGTGCATAGATTTGAGAAGAGAGTTGGCATAGCCGACCAGAACGGGTTTAACTGTAATAGAGACCAATCTGTTACAGGAGAACCCAATGGGACAACCAACTCTAATCGACTATGCTCACCTAATCATTACCTTATTCGATAAATTTGTCCAAACCAATCCGGTTTTGCTCAGGTACCAAAACCTTTGCACCTACAAATACCGGGAAATGATTGTCTTTTTTATGCTTATGCAATTTCGACGCATCTACGAATTTAAGGCTCAGCATCGTTGGCTGGAAGCCCACCCACAAATCATGGTGCTTCTGCGTTTTGAGACGGTGCCTAACCGAACAACGCTCTCACGGCAGTACAAGAAACTCGGTTATATTGTCACCGAGTTCACGGCTTTCGTCGGTGACGAAGTGGCTGACCTGGATGAAGCCTTTGCCAATCGTCACCTGGCGGAAGATAAGAGCCTGTTCAAGGCTGATGGTCCAGTCTGGTACCAGTCCGACCGTCGTGAAGGGCGCATTCCAGCCAAACTGCGTCGCCTGGATACCGAGGCTACCTGGAGCAAGAGTGGCTATCAGGGCTGGGTTTATGGCTATGGCATCCATATTACCTGTACCGAAGCGGCCTTTCCCAAGATGGTTCAGGTGGAAACCGCGGCTGTGGCTGATAGCGAAGTTCTAGACCAAAAAGCGGCGTTCATTCTCAACCAGTTGCGTCCCGCCAGTTTGACAGCCGATGACCGCTACACCAAAGCGCTGCGCATTCGTCATTGGATTCGGCAGAGAACCTTGCTCATCACTCCGGCGCTGCGTTGGGTCAAAGGTCGCTATGCTCAAGCCTATCATCGCTTCTTAGCCGAAGCGGATATTCAGGAACGCTTCAAAAAGCGTAAAACCAGTGTCGAGCCGTTATTTGACTTAATCGCCAAAGTCATCGGGGCAACCAGTCAACAAAAGCAGTTACCGATGCAAAAGCTTGTAAATGTACGAACAGTCTTGGCTTTAGGCACCCTGACTGTACAGATTTCGATGATAATGAACAGCATCTTGGGGTTGCCTCTCCGGGAAATCTCGACCATCAAGGCCGCGTTTTCTTAAGAGGCTGCACACCCCTCATTTATATATTCTGGTTTGTTGCCAAAATCTTTCGTGTCTAAAAAGTTGGCTCAACTAATAAAAGTGTGCGAATCAGGTAAAATTGGAAATCATGGAATTTCCAATCACCGACTTACTCGATAAAGAAAACTGTACACAATGGCTCATTGAACATTTCCATCCGCATGGCTTTGGCTGTCCAGTTTGTCACATCGGCGTTGACCAAGCCCGTGAGTTCCGGACAACAAAGCGCAGTCAACTGACCGTTTATCGTTGCCAGAACTGTCAGGCTGCCTACAACTTGTATACGGGAACCGTTTTCCAACAACATCATTTGACTCCAATGCAAGTCGTGTTGCTCGTGCGCGGTGTCCTCAAAGGAGAGCCTGCGACAATTTTGTCAGCCGAATTGGGCATCAATTACCAGACGGTGTTGAAGTTGCGCCATGACCTGCAAGCGAATGCTCAACAACTGCAACCAGACACCCCACTCCTAGATGATGAAACTGAAACCGATGAAATGTTTCAGAATGCGGGGGAAAAAAGGATGTGAGCATTTCGACCCAGCTGACCCGCCTCGTCGCCGGGCTAACAAACGGCGCGGGCGCGGCACCTATGCCAATGACCGACCGCCCGTTGTGGGCACGGTAGGTCGTCAATCGGGACAAGTTCGCTTGCGCGTTGTAAAAGATACAAAAGGCGAGACCCTGGTTGACCACGTACATCGCTTTACTATCGTTGGGTCTCAACTATTTACAGACGAATACCAAAGCTACAATCATGTGATTCGCCCGCATGCCACTGTGTCTCATGGCGACAAGGAGTGGGCACGTGATGATGATGGCGACGGAATTCGTGAAGTGCATGTCAACACGGCTGAAGGCATGTGGACAGATGTGCGTAACTTTTTAAGGATGTTCAAGGGTGTGCATAAGAAAAACTTGAGCGGCTACATTGCGATATGTGAGTTCAGACGGAATCTCAAGCGTATCTCACCCGACTTCATCTCCGCTTTGGTTACTCAGCACACTTTTGACCCATGAGCCAAAGTTTTATTGTTGATGCTATTGGATAGGACGTCCTTCAGGAAAGAAGTGGTAGCCCCCCTCTTGCTGCCCACGCCAGTTGAGAATGTAACAGGGTATGGATGGCTGTGGTTCGATTTTCTTGCGCAAGCCGCGAATTGTTTGGTAAAGAGCGTCAGTGGAAACACCCTCCTTATGCACATCTTCCGGCCAGGCAGCCTCAATCAGGTCGGTATGAGTATGACGCGCATATGGATTTTGGATGAGAAAGCCTAGGACGGCTCGTTCCAAAGGCGGCAGGTTTCCAATGAGTATATCTCCTTGGTAGATATTTTCGGTTTTACTATCTAACCAGATTTTCCCCCGACTACGACCGGATGTTTCTGCGATATAAGATGCCAGTAAACGGCCGTTGACCTTACACTTGTTCTGCTTATCTTGGTAACATACGCCCTTGTTTTGGAGACCTGGCAATAAATTTCTGTAGGGTTCAGCTAGTGGAAAGGGAGATTTTGAGCGAAGATACTTAGCAGAATTACCAGTAGCTTGGCCATCTTGCCATTTGTGTAACTCAGACAATGCTGATTGTTCTTCTTGAGTGAGACCATACCACATTTGTTCCAAACGATGCTGGACATTTTGTAGGGAGAGCAATCTGGCTACCCATTTGTTAGAGGCGAGAGAAACGATCGGCTCCCTGTTTTCTATCCACCAATCACACACAACTCGTATCAAAGAAGGATATCCACCAGTTACTTCCAATATGGATTCAATGATCTCATTGGGTAGTGGCTCCCCCAGATGTTTGGTGCGATGAGCAATCATGTGACGCACATCTTTTTCAAGTAATGGTCCGACCCAGCAAGTGTGGCTGTCTAAAATACCTCGCAGCGGTTCAAGGCTTTCCCAATAAGGTGAATAAATTATCTCTTGAGGCAAGCTAACAAGATAACAGAGCGTCTCTTTGAAGCTGTCACGTAGGCCACGCAATGTATTGGTCATTCGAACCGTAGCCGTTTCGCAGAAACGATCAAAGCGGTCAAATATCAGCCCAATTCGATAGGCTTCAGTTTCCAAGGAGAGTAATAGCTCCCGCAATGCACTTTGAGACAAAAAGGCATCTCGTGAGGTTTCCGTCTTGCGATATAGATCGTAAATGATTGCTTGCTGGGTACTGTCAAATTGGTAGCTTACCTCATAGAATGAGCGCAAGATAGTACGATAAAGTGTAGCTAGCGAATTGTCTGGCAGGTTGATTAAATCAACCGGTACAAAAACACCTCGGCAGCTGTAGTCAGAAAGTAGACTGTGCAGTACATCTGGGCGGTGATGCAAAAATGACAACAAACTCGCCCTTCCAGCTCCTGATAAGCCAACAATAACACCACTTTCTCCGGCTGCCAGCCAGCCTGCTATTGTTTTTACTTCTTCGGAACGATATGTATCAGGGTAGTGCTGCCAATAATTTGTGAGGGACAGGACATTAGATTCGGACATACCATCTCTAGAGTCTAACTTGGTTTAAAGAGTTTCCTTGATCAGAAATAGCTCAATAGTTGCTCAGATTGAGTTCAGACGTTTCCTGCGCCATTTCTATAAACTGTAAAAGACAAATCAAAAAGCCGTTGAGCGTCTCATGAGCGGGTTCGCAGCCTGGTCCGCGAATTCGGGCGCCACACTCAACGAGTCTTCACCAAAGAGGAGGTGACTCGTGATGCTCAAGGCAATAAATGACTATGTTTTAAGACTTTTGTTAACTGGCTTTCTTCTTGCTACGTTGACAGTGTCTGTTATTGGAACGGTTTCGATCGCTACCAATAACAGGCCCAATTTTGCGCTATTCCAAGATGAAAGTCCATTAGGTCCTATATCTGTAATTGCTTGTGAAAATGGTGGTGGCGGTTCTCAGAGCGGTTGCGGCGGTTACTAAACGAGCCTGAAGATAGGATCTCTACGTGAAAACAGAAATCCTATCTTCAGAGATTCTTTTTATGGCTGGCCAATACATTGGAAACTGGCCCAGTGCATCATGTCTACTCCGGTTTGAATGGCCGTTCGCTGTGCTTTTGCCAACGACTCTGCCACACCATATCCATCTAATAAACCCTGATAAAAAACACGCATGAAATTTGGTGAGCTTTCATCCCGAATTGGCCATAGGCTGCCTACGATGCGTTGCGCCCCGGCCGATAGACAGGTTATGGACAAACCTGTTTGCTCATCTCCCTCATGAATAAGATTGCGCAGACCGCTGCAAGCAGATAAGGTCACTAACGGTGGCAGCGGCGTAAACTGCTGCAACTCATCCAGCCAGAGATCTCGATCATAAAATGCCAGGCCCGAAAGTCGGCCCGTATACTGATCAGAGAAGGCATGGGTGGCAATATGCAAAAAGCCAAAGCGATTTCCCGCCTGCGTTTGTTGTAAATGCCGCCAGTTATCCACAACCGCCTCCACATCTAGTAAGCTTTTAACATCGGCGCCAAATAATTCAGTAATCATCTCTGCCTCTCGATTCACTTCTTTCAATGGTGAGTGTCTCCCTTGAAAGTTGGCCGCAGCTATAAGCAGCCCTGATGTCAGGTGGTCTTTTTTTGCGGCTTGGGGTCGCTGCCAGAGATGAAAAAGGCTTTGAAGTGAAGGAATAACAGTGGGAATACAGCTTGTTATAAGTTGCTTTGTACCAGCTATCGGTAGAGCTGCCCAGGGTAGCCGGTGCAGTTTTTTGTGCGGAACAATTAATAAATGTGTGTTGGGAGCTAGTTGATCGAAAACGGCCTTTGGCAAAAGGGCATCGCCCAATGATTCTAGACTTCGAAGCGAGAGCGTACGGTTTAATCCTGCTTTGATGCAACGGTCTAAAGTGAATTTTAACGATGCGGTGATAGGTGTAGACCAATAAAAATAGGTAGTGGAGGTAATGGCAACGGCCGTAATTTCGGTCTTGTTTTGGTAGAAATTTAAAGCCAACCATTTTTCACCCAAAAATTTAACTGCTTGTTCGCGGAAATGAGCGATATCAAACTTGTCATGTGCAACTTTAAGCTGATTATTAGCCTTTTGGGCGCGTTCCACACGGCTGACTAGTTGATCATAGTTTCGTATTTTTTTCATAAACTGTTGATGAAGTTCACGCCCTGAAACAAAATTTCCTAGCCCCAAGGTTCTTGATTCACTGATTTTTTGCTGTAGCCAACGAATCTCCGCGACTAGATCTGTGACCTCGCGTGGAAGAGATAAGCCCGTCGATACTGGTGATACAAGCTTTTTGGTGATCGTTTGGGCTTTGCTTTCTTCAATAAAATAAAGCACATCTGTTGTTGCCTTTATTTTTGTTGCTAGAGAGACTGCGCGATCAAATAATGCCATAGACTTTGCCAAGTAGTGGCCAGCAATGGCTGGCTGCCACAACGTGCGGCGTAATTGGCCTAGCGCTTTAACAGCTTGACGATAGGCTTGTAATGCTTTCGCTTCATCATTGGCTGATTCAGCCAATTTAGCCAGTCCAAAATGTGCTCGCCATTCTAGCTCGGGAGCAGCACCAGTAATGACGCTTAAGGCTTGTTGCCAAATATTTTCTGCAGCAGTATGGTCATTTATTAGGTTGTAGTAATCTCCTAACTCTATTCTACAGGCTGCCTGGTCAATCGCCATCCCCATGGAGGCAAAGTTGCTGTCAGCTTTTTGTAGATAATAAAATGCTTTGTCAAGAGGCCCCGCCGTACACAAGATATGACCTAATAAGTGCTGCGCTCGGGCAACTTCCGGCTGCTCGCCTTGTTGCTCGGCGGAGCGTATTGCCAAATGTAAAAACTGCACTGCCTCTGCCGATTTGTTTTGGGCAAAGTGTAGTTTGGCTCGCAGACTGTAAATGTTGGAAAAATTATCTTCCTGGCCTGCCTGTCGGTAAAAAATTTCCGCCTCATTGAGATGGGTTTCGGCCTGAGTCCAATGATTTAGCAGTTCATGGACAGCCGCTAATCGTAGCTGGCACCATGCCTGGCGTTGTGGCATCTTCAGTTCATCTAGGCGTCGGCTGGCTTTTTCCAAATAAAGGAGCGCCTGTTGGTACTGGCCCATTTGAACATATGCCTCACCTTGGTGCATGATGGCGATAACCGGTAGCCAATTATTGCCAACTTCAGCATAGAGGTTTTCAGCTTGTCGAAAAAAATCAAGACTGGATGAATAGTTGCCTTGATAAAGTGCTAACCAGCCACTGTCTAGCAAAGAATCTGCCCAAAGGCCTTCTACATGAAATCGGGCAAAGGTTTTTCGGGCAGAATGAATCGCTTCTGCGGCTCCCGATAATTGACCCATTTGTTGATACATTTGCCCTAAGCCAAAGCGGCTTTGAGCAACCCATAATGGTAAATCCAGTTTTTCAAATTCTCCTACTGCCCACTTGAGTTTGGGTTCGGCCGTTTGAATATCATGTTGCCAATACCAGGCAATCAGTGCAAGTTGTGCGGTTGTCATGGTGCCCCAGACTCTTGCCTTCGCTTGCTGGAAATAGTGTTGTGCCTGGGTAAGATAGTCTCTTGCTTTTTCAAAGTGAGTTTGGCGGCGTAAATAGCTGGCCCGCGTATATAAACAACGCCCAATGCCAAAATTGTCGTTGCTTGTTTCAAAAATTTGTTGGGCACAGGCCGTTTCTTTCTCAGCATCATCAAAACGGCCAACAAGCAGATAGGCATAGGCCAACGATAGCTGACATTCGGGGATCAAATTATAAAAGCCTTCATGTTGTAATGTCCGCAGGGATTGTTCGAGTTCTGTAATCGCTTGAGCAAAGTTGGGGCGGACCCAAGGGGTGGCATTGCGTTGCCAGATGCAGGCAGCGAGCCAGCCGGGCTCTTGTAACTGGGCAAAGAGAGTTTGGGCGCGGGTAACGGCCGTCTCCACCAGTTGAGGTTGTACCCACCAGTTGGCAGCACGCGCTAGTTGCCAGGCTGCTAGGGCACATAAAAAAGTATCATTGGTGTTTTGGGCCGCTGAATCAGCGACTGCCATTATGGCGTAGGCGTAGGCCGGTTGCGTGAGCGCTGCCGTTTCTGCCTGTAAAGCCAGTTCGTTGAGGATATCTTCATTTAAGGTCGGTAAATTAGCGGAGGTCGCTGGCAGATTTCCTTCTAGAAGGCTATGGGTGAACAGATTTTCGGCAACCTGAAGATAGGTGTGCACAAAATTATGATGAATGGTGGACGTAACCATATTAAGATCTATGGTAAACGACCTACCAGTGAAGATCAAGCAGAAATTGACTCTAAAACAAGCTGAAGATCATCGCGAATAGCTTGCCCGGTCTTATCCAAAACAGAAGCCAGTTCCAGGCGAGGAAAGTGGGCCATGCCGTAACGGTCAAGAACTGCCATTGCTTGATAGCTACCCCAAGTTAGAATTGCTTGCAAAGCGGGCAACTGTTGTCCGCTAAGTGCAGCCACGGATAGAGAAAGGGTTGGCGTATCGGGATGTTCTGCTTCCAAATTCGCTTCTAGCAAAATATTCAGTTGCAATTCATTTACAGAGAATTCGTTTTCCAGCAAAATAACATTTTTTTCTTCAAGCAAATCATCATAGGCTGAACGATAGACCAGCGTTTGAGGCGCGGGGAAGCAACTGGTTAAGTGGTTGCTGAACAATTGCCAGGAGGCTCGCCAGCCAGATTTTGAGGTGTGAACGGTGGCTTGCGGGGAAGCGGCCGTGGTCAAAAAGCTGAGATCCGTCTTGGGCATGGGCGGTATAGACTGTTCCTGATTAGGCTCCAGGGCGGTCAATAAGTCCAAAAATGTTTGGCGCAGATTGCTGTTGCTCAACAATCGGCGATAAACGTGGGGATATTTGCGGGGAATATCGACACCTCGAAGGGCATCCTGAACAACCAATTCTAACATCGCATCATCTCCCATTTCATCTACTGAAATGGCCAGATCAACAAATAAAGTGTCGGCCGTTTGTGGCCAGGTAGATGCATCGATGGCAAGACGCTGGCGAAATGCGGCAATTTTTTTATCTATTTCTGAAGCCGATTTATCTGGTTCAGACTGATATTGATCATTTATCTCTTTACTCATCCTTATACTGATCTTCCTCTAGAATCTTACGCAATTGTTTTAAGGCATCAAAGTGACGTTTATATGTTGCATTGACGTTTATACCCAAATCCTCTGCAATTTGTGGTAACGGCCGCCCTTCAAAGTAGAACCACCAAATGACAACCTTTTGATTTTCGCTTAACTTTTCGATTGCATCCAATAAAAGTTGCCTGGTGGCAAATTGAATCTCTGGATTGGCGTCGATCACATCAATCCTATTTTGAAACCATTCATCCACTTCCGATAAATCTATTTCTTCCATTACGGAAGAATGTTTATGACGTTGCATATATTTGGAAGAGACGTGCTGCGTGATCTTGCAAGCCCAGGCGTCGAACTCGCAGTCGTAAGGGTAGTGAGCACGCATAATCTGTAGTCCGGACTCTTGTGCAATTTCAATTGTATATCTTATGCGCGTAGGCTCGTCTAAATGCCAACGCCCCAGGAATCGATAGCTCCATTGCCGGATTTTTTCTAACAGCAGCACCCAAACCTCGGCGTTTTTTTGCAATTGAATTTCATTTAGATAATCGCCATCCACTTCGTAATGATGAGCGACCTGAAAAATGTACGCTTGAGCTGTTTCCTGGGGATTGAGCTGCAAATAGCGGCAAAATCGTCCACGCTGCTCATTGATACGCAAAATAGGGTGCAAATTTTCAATCAGAGTTCCTCCCAACTCCGATCGCAATTTTTCTAAAGCCTCGATCAGTAAAAATTGATCATCTATAGATATTGATTGGCACATGAGGGGAGATTCCTTTTTAGATTGTGAAACACACTGGCACAGTGAAAAACATTATAAAGATAATGAGGACTACTGTAAAGTAGAAATCGATAAATGGCATAAGAAAACAGCAAATTAAAGGGAATTGCGCCAATCTTCGGAAATTGCACCTAAAGGAGGTAAGAATTCAGGATTGTAGAGGGATGAATAAAGTAACAAAAATAAGAATTTCATGCACATGCCAAAGGTAAGAATGACTTTAGTAAGAGGAGATCCCCATGAGTGATGAGGATGCTGTGATGACCGTTAAAGAAGTTTCGGCTTATTTGCGCTTGGCTGAGTCAACGGTTTACAAGCTCGCTCAAGAAGGGCAGCTCCCCGGGCGCAAGGTTGGCGGTGCCTGGCGGTTTTCACGGAAAGGTATAGAAGGGTGGTTGGGAGAACGGCCGTTAGAAAACAAGACTAATCCAGAGCAAGTGAATTGATTCCCATAGTTCAAATGGACAGGCTAATTTGATATCAGGAAACAAAAAGTATCATGTTCTATTTTTCAATTCCCTTTTCGCCTTTTTGATGGTTCTCTACTGGTAATCAATATGCTAGCTAATAGGAATTCTTTTTACCATTGGTATAAATTATCTGTTATAGGGAACTAGTGATGGGACAACAGAACAAAATTAATCAGATCAGTAATCGCTATTCATGGTTGGTGTCAGCGTTATTTTTTATAATTCTGATAGTCAGCTCTCAATCCGTGCAAGCTAAAGAAACCGTTGCTCTTCAAGGGGAAAATCAAACGTGCACAGCCATTGATTTAGTTGTTGTAATCGATCAATCTGACAGTATGTTTATAACCAATGATAAAAACGGACGCCGCTTCGACGCTGCAAAAACGATCGTCAACTATTTGGGAAATCATGCGACATGGCTTTGCCCCGAACAAGAAATCCAACATCGCGTAGCTGTGATTGGTTTCGGAGATCGATCCATTTATGTTGCTGATGATGAAGGTGAAGATAACCCATATCGACAAGATATTGCTATCTATTTGCCTCCTACCACAATTCCTCAAGATGTTGATTTTGCTTCTGATACAGAATTGCGTGAAGCATGGAAGTCTTACCGTGATGGAACAGCTTCCAATTTGATTAATAGCGGCAGATCAAACAATTTAAATGCCACGGACCACCGTTCAGGTCTTTTAGGTGCGCGCGACATTTTGCAGGAATGGCGTAATGAACCGCTACCAGCCATAGGCATACGTCGTCAGGCAGTTATTATGATTACTGATGGTGAACCTTGTCTTTTTTGGCGCGGCTGTGACAATCTGCCCGAAGGCGATTTTTATAGTATTCAGCCTGACCTAAACCTCATAAATGACTTGACAAACGCAAATGGTAATGACTTCCCATTCCGTGGGGACAGCAATCCAGACAGTGTCTTTATTTCCGTTTTGCTGCTTAGCCAACGGAACCAAGATTTTACGCAGAGTTTTTTGAGCACTTGGGAGAATATTGCCGAATCACACGGTGGCACACTCAAGGAAGCCCGTAGCGCCCCACGTCTAAGTCCGCTCATTGCAGAGATGCTTCAACCCATTGTGCAATCTAGTCTGCAATCCGTTACCTGTGGACAATCTTTTTGGATTACTCCTTACGCAAACAACCTGACCTTCTTGTATGCTTTTGCCTTAGTAGATGATGAAGACATAGACGTAAGAATCAATATCCTTCGAGATGGCGAAGAAATTGAAGTGCAGCGTGGTCAAGCCTCTTCGCCGGATGTAAAGATCACTGATTACGTGGTAGATGGACAAAATGAATCTTATGTTTTTGCACCACCTGTACCTGGCGAGTATCGTCTCGAAGTCAGTGGACAGGTAAATTGTGCAGACTTTCTAGATGTGAAAATAGAAAGCCGCCCTGTGTCTGGACAAGTTTTGGTTCCAGACGAAAGTGCAGTATACCCGGCAACGCCGCAGTTCCCTTTTTATAACGAGCAAGTAACCGACAGATTCCAAATAATGGTTACAGATAACGACGGAAATTCCTTGCAAGAGTTTCCTGGTTATCCGTTAATGCTAGAAGCTATTGTCACAAGTGCTGACGGTGTTCATGAACAACATTTTACTCCCGCTGATTTTGTCAAAATAGAAGATGGTGTTTATGAATCAAAAACCCCCATCCAAACACCAGTTTCAGGGGGGTACACTTGGCAGCTTTTTGCTACAGTCAAACATCCGGACCCAACAGCAGCACCGTTACCTGTTTTTAATAGTCAAGGGAGTTTCACTGCTAATGAAGTTCTTACGTTTGGCTTTGAACTAGATACTCCGATTGAGGGAGATAGTTTGAACCTGAATACCGTTCAGGGAAACAGACAGGTCCCGCAGTCCATTCCTGTTTTGGTGAACATGCTTGACAGCACTGGCAATCCTTTGACGAACCGTCTGGAAATAATACCCGAATTAAAAGAGGTGTTTGAGGCGCGTTTGTATCAGGGAGCTACGCTAATTGAAACAATCATCTTGCAAGCAAAACCAGGCTCAACGCATCAGTTCACAGGGGAATTCACGAATGCCCAGTCTAATAATATTCTTACCCCTGGTATTTATACGATCGATGTGGAGGCCCTTTGGGATAGAGATGATTACAACGTGCTTAATTATGCACCATACAACAAGATGGAGTCGGTGAACATTTCCCAATATGTAGTTGTTCCATTAACGGCCGTCATTACTCCATCCCAATCTGCTTTAACATTGCACGAAGATGATTGGCGAGCCAATATGTTGCAAGGTGGCAGATTACAGCCCTTTGATTTTCAGATCGAGATCGTTAATGCCCTGACTAATGAAACTCTTCCCCTCGAAACAGTGTTGGCTGATCCCAATGCCACCATCCAGGCGGCTGTTATTCCTCCTAGTGGTAATCCTATGCCGGTACCTTTAACATCCTTAGCTAACGAAAATTTTCAACAGCTTTTGGGGCAGAACATTGGCACAGATGTTGCCGAAGAAGGAGAATACCAGATCGAGCTGCAAACTGGGGACCTACCCCTTCATGAGGGATATGCTTGGTCTACATCTGAACAGATTGCTTCCTTTAGCAGGCAAGACACTATCAAAACTACACCGGCAACCTGGCGTACAATCGGTCTAGTTATTTTGTTACTATCTACAGCGTTAACAGCCGTTACAATCCGCATCTGGACTGGTGGGCCATCAGGCAAACTAGAGATTGTTAGCAGAGGAACATATGGAGACCAACAAACAGAAGCAGGGCCGTGGCGATTAAGGAGAATGCCACGGAAGAATCGAGTGCGCCATACCTGGTTGAAAAGGAATGATATTAAACATCTTATCGTAAGGAAAACCGAGCCTCTTGACCCAGATCAGAAGCGGGCCTTACACGTAATTGCCGTCGATAAAAATGGTTCACATGTTTACGATAGCATATTATATCCCGATTTTCCTGAGCCATTCATTGAAGGTGAAATCGTATATAAGTAAGCATAAAGGAGAAATCAAGATGTCAAGACCGGGATTAATTGTAGGCCTAGGTGGAACGGGGCAGTGGGTATTAACATGGCTGAAACGAGACTTATTATTGTCAAACAACGGCACAATGCCCGACAACATTCGCCTGTTATCTATTGATACAGCCACGCAGTTAGAGGCCGGTACCGAGCGGGTCAATGCTTCCGGTACAAAGGAAGAAGGTGCTGAAGTAGGTGGCGTTACCCTTGGAAAAGGGGAATTCATTTACATCGGCGGCGATGCTCGCCCCCTGGCTATGGAGGTGAGTAAGCGGGAATGGCCACAAATTGGACAGTGGTTCCAGGCCCCAAAGTGGCTGGCCACGCAGGCCCCAGCTACCTTCGTACTAGATGATGGAGCCGGGCGAATTCGTCAATTCGGTCGCCTGGCTGTCTATAAAGACATTATTGGGCAGGAAGCAGGGTCAGAGGTCTGGCGAGCCTTTCGTGCGGCGTTGGAAAGCGTGCGTGCCACCACTAATTATGACCGGCGGCTAGAGGTCATAGTGGTAGGTTCATTTGCCGGTGGTACTGGTTCAGGAATGTTCCTGGATATGGCCTTGATTTTGCGCATGTTGGCGCAAGAAGCGGGCATTCACCACGTACTCCGCGGCTTTTTTGCCTTGCCCAGCGTTTTTACCAATGCCCCGGATGCGGACATGCAGGCACGTACGTTCGCTGCCTGGCGAGAACTGAACCGATTCATGGTAGTAAGCCCAGATTTCCCAATGCCACTGGTGGAATACGTCCAAAACAATCCAAGCTTCCGCATTCGACCCGATCAGCGCATCTTTGACGCCTGCTATCTGGTAGATGGGAAACGTAAGGGAAAACCCCTCGCTGAAGAGGCAAAATATGGAGTATTCCCCATGATGTCGGAAGTCATCAGTTCCATTTTAGATGAAAAAGCCGGGACTGCGTATACACAATGGATTTTCACCAATCTGGCGCCGGAATATGCCAAACGGCCCGACACTCCTATGTATAGCGCCGTGGGAGCATACACCATCCAGGTACCGGCTCATTTTATACAGGAAATATCCAGTCACGAGTTGGGGCAAGATTTGCTTTTGCAATTATTGAAACCCCGACAGCAACCTGATGTATATGGTCGTCTGGCGGTGGTAGGGGCAGAGCGTCACCTTGCGCTAGCTGCACCAGATCGTAATCAGGAAGATCCTGGTTTTGGAGGCCGTAGCCGCTGTCGCCGTCTTTTGACCGATGGCGCAGTTTATGCTGGACAAACAGCTAAACCAACATTATTTATGGGGCGCATTGCTATGCTTAATCAGGAAGCTGGTGATGCCGGACGGCGACCGGCAGTAATAGAGCGATTGGCAAAAGCAGGTGGGGCTACTCCTGGACGGGCAACCTCAGCCGATAGTTGGGTAACTTACTTTCCTGACTTAGGAGATGATCCCACCTTTGCAGCGGTGCGAAAACAAGTGGAAGAGCATATGCGCTATAACGTAATTAACGCTTATTCGCGCCGTGAGGGTGAAAAAGCGGACGAAACTCGTGCCAGGTTCAATAAAATCGGTGAAGATTTACGCACTCGTTTTGGCGGTGTCACCAGCAGCGGTGAAGAAGTAGAGGAGTTTTATGGTGCTAGTGGTGAAACGCTAAAAGAAGTAGCACGAGTACAGATGGTTATCTTTCGCCGACTCCTTCGCCTTACATTATCCGATCTATTAATGGGACGCTCCGACAATGCGTTAGTGGCTCGTAGTGGTAAGCTCGGCTACACCTGGGACTACTTTGATGGGCTAGTACGTGAACTAGACGCTTTTCTTGGCTTGATGACAGATGCTCGTCAACGCCGGGATGAAGTTAAACCCCAAATTAAACTAGCAGGCTTATCCAAGAAAACGGAACAGATGATGCGAGCAACAGAGGGCAAAAAAGTTTTCTGGCTCTGGGAGCATCCACATGTACGCGGTTCGGAGCAGGAGTATTTACAAGCTCAGCAGCGGTTGATGGATGTACGCCGCGAAGATATTTTGCACATTTTTGTCACAGAAACTGCTCAGATGATGAAGGATGCAGCGGAAGAAGTGCGTGATGTGGTGCAGGGTTGGATCTGGCACTTGGCAACGGGAGATGATGCCAGTGGACTGCCTGGTTTGTGGGATAAAGTGCGTGCTAGTAAAGAAGCAATAAGGAGTGCACATGGGTACGATCGTCGGATTGCCAACGTACAGCGGTTGTTAAATGACATTGAAGATGACACGAAACTGCAAACAGAGGAAGCGGAGTTAGTCAAAGCTCTAAGTCGCTGGCAGTGGCAGGTGGAGTACCAGGGGGACTCACCCCGTTTACAACTTAGCGCGCAAATTTTACCGGAAGTGGAGGGGAATCAGGCAACGGTATTAGAAGACCCGAACACGGCTATTTCCCCAGAAATTCGTCAAGATTTGGGCCGCAAGAATCAAACCCGTTTTCTCAACCTAGCTCGCCGAGCCTATGCTGGCATCGTGACCCGTAGTAATGTGGTGCAAGCAATCTTGGAGGCGTACCCGGATCCCCAGGTGTTTGCCGAGTCGGTTGCTAACGTAAGCGCTGAGCCGTTGTTTAGCGGCCGTTCCGGAGCCAACCCTCGCAAAAAAAGCAACCTCATCCGCGTTATGGCTGACGAAAAAGATAGTTACTTCGGCACCAAGGGGTTGGTAGGGCGACTTCGTGAAATTGCAAACTTGCAGCCGGATAAGCTGGATGATACCTATGGCATTCAAGTGGTTGGTTCAGAACATCCTTACAAGCTCACCTTAGTACGCACAGATGATCTCTATGCTTTTGATGCCTATGCAGCCTGGCGCGAAGCCATGAAAGAATACCAAAAGCACATGGTGAAAGATGGAACACTGCTAGATCCTACACTGCTGCATAACTTTTCTGCTGAAGCTCAAGCAGTAGTGTATGAGCGTCGGTTAACACAAGATCCATTTAATCGGGAATACGAACCTTTACATCCGCGTGTGGTCATGCTGCTAGAAGACCCCGCAGCATTACGCCAATTCCTATATCTGGGGATGTTGGGGATGGTGCGTGATGTGAACGAACGCAAGGCGTACCGTTGGGAATTGACTTGGGAAAAGAGTCGTGGCCCTCAAACATTTTGGCTTACTCGCCCTTGGGATAAAGAACTTGATGCCGGACAGCGACCACAACCCGATATCTTCAATGCCATTCATGGTTATGTTATTGTGCGGTCTACGCAACAACCTGGGCGCCGAGATCTCATTGACATGGACTTGGCTCAGCGTCTGCTTGATGACAAATTAGCGGAGATGCAGATCTCCGGCCAGATTAAGATGCTAGAAGACAATTTGGATGAGAATGGTTTTGTAGGCTGGTTATACAGCCAGGCTCTTGATCCCGATGTGCCCGACAGAGTATTAAGGCAAGACTTCGAACATTTAGCGTTAGTGTCACAGATGATTCTGGAAGATCGCCTGGAAGAGTTGCGCGAACAACTACGCCGGGCCAGACAAGAGAGGCGTTCGCCCCAAGAGCGATCTGGTGGCCCATTCAAAGTGTGGTCCGGCCAGAGCGAGCCTGATGGAGTTGAAAATCATGAGGAAGAATCGGATCTCGAATCTCCTAAGAGTTCAACTCCTTTTTCTTCACAACAGGAATAAACCTCCTTCGTTCTGGTTTCGGATATCTTCCGACAAGTTTCGGAAGATATCCTTATTAATTGATAAAGGGTGGAAATGTGGAACGCATTGCCAAAGTCACCTTCGTTTTAGGAGGTGTTTTCTTGGTCGCCTTATTGGGACTGATTGGTTACGTGCAGCTATATGATGAGGTTGATGCTGGCAGTTTGCATCGGCAGGCTGTGCCACGGTTGCTGTTTGGTGCTGGGCAAAGTGAAGTTACGTTTACTCGATTAGCACAACCGGCCGTTAATTGTCCGGCAGCACGTCGATCCACTCATATTGTCTTACTGCTGGATAAATCTGGCAGCATGGATGATAACGGCGCCATGTCTACTGCCTTAGAGGCAGCCAGTTTGTTTGTAACCGCTGTTGAACTAGACGCTGCCCATGTATCCATCATCTTTTTCGATGAGTTTGCCTCCCTGATTCAGTCTTCAACACAGGATAGAGTGGTGTTGCAAACTACTCTAAATACAACAGTGGAACCATCTGGTTCCACTGACATAGCCAGGGCGTTGCAGGAGGCAGAGCGTATTTTGCAAACATCTCAAGCGCCAGCAACGGCCGTTCCCATTATTATCCTCCTTACTGACGGCGGCTCAGACCCACAGGCTGCTCTCCGGGTTGGGCAGCAGCTAAAAGACGGTGGAGTACGCCTCGTTACCATCTCTCTACTTACGACTGACAGGAATCCCGACCTGTTGCGTACATTGGCTTCTAGTCCGGCCGACTATTATGAAACGCCTTCCCCGGCGGAACTTCAAGCTATTTATACAGGACTGGCTGAGGAGTTAAATACGGCCGTTGCTTTCAACGTAACTATAACCGAAACAGTTAAGCCTGATCTGAACGTCCTTTCTACCAGCCTGCAACCGAACGGGACCCTAACAGAAAACCAGATCGTCTGGCAAATACCCAACCTATCCAACAATGAAACCTCCTTTACCTACCAGGTTGCCACTACAAGATGGGGCTTGCGTACAATCAACGAGGAACCAACCATCATGTCTTACACTGACTGCATTACCGGTGTTGCAACAAGCCGTCTGGTATCCGGTCCAAGCTTGTTGGTATTGCCGCCGATTTGGATTCTGGGAGTATTGGCGCTTCTACCTTTTATTCCGATGTTAGCTATGGCTTGGTTTAACCGACCCAAGGCAACGCCAGCGCCAGAACCTCGAATTGTTGCCCCAATCGAGCCAGACCCCCCGCCGGATCCTTATCCTGCCTGGCTAAAACAACTGGATGACAGCCGCAAAACTCTGGCGGCAGTAGAAATTGCTGCCGCAGAAAGTGAATTAACCCCTACTATGATTATTGGGGTAGGACCGGTCGGCCGCGTTGTTCTTTCTCAAATTGGGCAGACTCTGCGTGCCCGTTATGGTGGACGTTTACCAGATGGAGTGCGTTTGTTACAAATTGATGTGCAACCGAAAGATGTAGCTGGATTGGGGTTAAATTGTCCTGAGTATTTAGAATCGGAGGAGTGGGTACTACTAGAGCCTGATCTGGAGGAAGTTTCGCGCACAATACAGCGTAATCCACAAGACTGGCCCCATCTTGCCTGGTATGAAGCAGCTGCCATGGAAGAATACGGCCGTACTCGTGGGCGCATGGCTCTTTTTTACGACCTTATGAACGGAGCCGACCGATCCATTCTCTGGCGCAGTCTCACGCGTACTACTACTAAATTGGATCATCCAAAACTACGGTTGATTGGCTCCACCTTCGACGATACCGGCGGTGGCATGTTGGTTGACGTGGCCTGGCTAATTCAGATGCTGACCGGCAGTAATGTAGATGTAGAACTTTGGCTCTCTGGTCCGCTTAACGAGGCTTGGTCGCCTCGGTTACATAACCCTCGTCAGTTGATACAGGTCAACGAACAAAAGGTCCGCACCCTGGCTACCTTGCGGGAATTAGAACGTTTCCAACGTAACGTCTCTGCTCCATTTTACTATGTTTCCAGCAGCAATGTGCAAAGCCAGTTTCGACAAACGGCCACAGCCGCTGTTGTACAAACGCTCTTTCTGTTTACACCGCCTGACGAAAGAAGTACAGCAGATGATCATTTGACAGCTATGTCTGATGGCTTGCTGGCTGTTTTACACAAGTCGGCACAACAAGTGCTTAGTCAACACCTTAGTCGTACAGGTGCTCGCGCCAGTGCATTGACTAACCAAAATGGCTTGGGGATGGTTTGCAGTCTGGGGGCGTACTCGGTGCGCATGCCGTTGGGTCTACTGGAAGAAGCTCTTACCTGGCGAATGGTCCAAGAACTTTTATTTGAAGAACGTATAGGACTATTACCCTTACGGCGGCTGTTGGCTGATGGTACTTATGAGAAAATCGCTGCCGAGGATGTCACAGACAATGCTGCCAGACGCCGTGAATCAGCTGAGGTTTTTGTACAGCGCTACCGTCGCCGCTGGCACACGGCTGATTTCTTTAATGCCGTGGCCCGAAAGGTTGGGGAACAACTGAATGGCGAATCTGAAGGCAACGAACCATCATTAGGCCGGGCTGGCGGTCTCATCAAGGCTGTTCGCTGGTTGGGAGCAGTGCGCAATCAACTAAATATTGAAGGAGAGTCTCAGGCTGTACAGGTTATGAACACGCTGCTTCAGCAGTTAGTTGATTGGCAGATATTTTTAGAAGAGGCTGTTGCGCCATTAGTGCAGGAGCGGTGGCAAACTGCCCGCAGCAAGCTGGAACAATTAGTTAGCCAGAGTGGCCGACAGTGGGTGCTGCCATCGGGACTCGAGTGGCCCATCTACCGTGAGCGTATTCGTGACTGGCTGGATGCGCCCACCCAAATTACGTTTAGTGAACCTTTAGTGCGGGCTGCACAGCGTTTTGGTTGGCATCTCGCCTGGCGGGAAATGGGTAGTGAATGGCAGGCACAGCTCTGGCTTCCCCCAGGCGACTTCATATGGGCCGGGCCTGACAGCATTGGAGATTTCAACGCTTTCACTGTAAATCAGAATGAAACAGCATTTGCCAGCCAACTTTGCGCGCTTGTTGCACCGCTGGTTCGTCACCGCGCCAGTACCCAGTATGCTCTAGATGGTGCTGAGAAACTAGATAAACGATTTTGGTTGGAACAGGCCGTCCCCCTTTTGCCGATCAACCGGACTGAGGCTGGTAACCTGATGGATCTTATTGGAGGTATCAGCGAGGTGGTGATTCTGGTGGCGCCGAAATCAAACCGTGCGGTGCAACTGCAAGAGCAACTGCGCAGCACGCCAGGAGCGCCCATGGTTGAACTATGCCAGACTGAAGACGAAACGGCCGTAACCCTCCTGC
Organism: Ardenticatenaceae bacterium; assembly: GCA_020634565.1. Classification (GTDB taxonomy): domain Bacteria; phylum Chloroflexota; class Anaerolineae; order Promineifilales; family Promineifilaceae; genus Leptofilum. Next base: position 139,422 of record JACKBN010000001.1, on the reverse strand, counting down.
GCGTGCGTGATCGTGTGCCGCTAAAAACCTATGAACAAGGTTATGGGTCAGAGGCATGGCAATACCAGTATGTCACGCCGGGCTTGTATACCTGGCGCGGCGAACAATTGGCTGCTGACAAGGAAAGCGATGTGCGGTTGAGTTCCTTATTCGTTAGCTGGTTAGAACAAGATGATCAATTAGTAGAGTTATTTGCCCGTGCATTTCTGTTTAGTTTGTTGGACTTTTATAGCAGAGATGAACTGGAATTGCCTGGTCTTGGAAACTGGCCTGGTAAAACGCCTGGTGAAGGGCTGGCCAATTTGTTTAGCCGCGACGAAAGTGATTGGCCAGCCGTTTTTTTCAACCCCGAACGTCGCACCAGAGCGCTCAATGAGTTAGCGCAGGCTATCGCCGAAGAACAGGAATCCATTTGGCGGGAACCTGGCAAGCGCACTTATTTGCGACAGGCCCAAGAAGTGCTCATTGACCCTTTAATAAATAGTGCAGATGGACGGGAGCGAGACCTGGCCATTTTTGTACAAGGCATTATTCGACAATTATAAGGTGACCAATTATGGCTAAATTTTCACCCGGACAGATCTTGCGTAGTTCCAAAGACAATGAATACAAAATCATTCGCTACTTAGGTGAAGGCGTTACTGCCCAGGTTTATCTGGCGGAGCGCACTCTGGTAACAGATGGGGTGGAACAATTTCCTCAAGGTAGCCGGGTGGCAATTAAGATGCTTCAGGACAATCTGCCTGAAGATATTGTGCAAAGTTTTCGGGACGAGCCGAATACTATTGGAGAGTTACTGAGAGGATTTGGTCAGAATGAGCCAGTATTGGTGCCACGCGTTGTAGAACGTGTAATCGGGTCTGATTTACCACAGCAGTTTTTGGCAATGGAGTTTGTGACGGGACGGCCGTTGAATGAACTAATTGAAGAAGATGGCCCACTCTCGGAAAAGGACGCGCTGTTAATAGCCGCACAAATGCTGGCTGTCCTGAATGTTCTCCATACCAAAGTGCGCCGCAGCTACATTGATTTTCAGTTACAAAACATTTGGTGGCAGGCTGAATCACGCCAAATCAAAGTGATGGACTGGAATCACGTCAGCCCGCAAGCATCAGAAGGCCATCGGCCGGATGGTGTTTTAGACGATCTGACGCGATTTGGGGCATATCTGTACCAAATGGTCACCGGCAAGGGGGCTTTGCAATCGGGCGAAACGGCTCATGCGCTGACCAGGCGTGTTGAAGCACAACAACGCGAAAAAATTTCGATTGGCTTGTGGCATATCATCTACCGTGCGCTTCATCCTAACCCGGAACACCGCTATCAGATGGCGGCAGAGTTTCGAAAAAAGGTAATAGAACTGCAAGTGTGGCAGGCTATGCCTATCGAAGAGTTGGATGTGGACGTACTGACACTTATGCGGCCGTTACAGCGTAGCTTGAGCAAGGGGGAAGCAGTTACGGAGGACGAGATAAACGAGGCTGACGTTTTAGTAGACATATTGGAACGGCAGCGTCCCGGAGATAGACAGGTAGCTGAATACCGACGCCAGCTTGAAACCTTAGGTACAGATATTTCGGCAGCCTGGGCGTCCGGCAAGCAGTATTATTTAGCAGGGGATTTTGGTCGTACTTTAGATAAATGGCGGCCGGAAGCCGAATCAATTGGACGACTGGATCTTTGGCGTTGGGTATTGGCTGCGCAAGCTGGTGCGGACGTCTTAGCTCAATATGATATCAACGAGGGGCGTGCTGTTTTTGACGATGAGTTAAGAGAGCCTTTAGAAACCGCAATTGAGTATATGAATCATAAAGAACCACTGTGGAAAAAGGCTGAAGAGACTTTAAACAGAATCAGATTGAAGTTGACCAGTGAGTCATTATCTTACCTGCACCATGAAGTTAAAGCTCATTTGATCTGGCAGGAGGCAGAAGCGGCTGAAAGGGTTGAGGAGTGGAACCGGGCTGCATTGCTCTATCGCCAGATTCCCAAACTAATTGCTCCAATTCCTTATGTGGACTTGCTGAGTGAAGAATGCGGCTGGCAAGCGGAACAACTCAATCAGTTGGTAAAAAAATGTGAAAACTATGCTGACCAAAGCAGTGCTGACAATAACCTGATTCAGCGTCTGAAAACTATAGAGTCCTTTGAAACACTGCGTATTCAATTGAATAACAGATTCATCAATGATTGGAAGAACCCCGTGTTACGTATCTTCTGCGAAGAAGAAGCAAAAACGAGGCCTGCTGAAGAAGCCGAGCAACTTCTGGTTTCAGCTCTGACGTACGGTAATCTAGGCGAACATCGTGAACGGTTAGACCAACTTCTAAAGCTAACACGCGAGCGTAAGCAAGAAGAAAAAGAAAAAGCATTGATCGAGCAGTTACGAACAGCTTTAAAACAGGACTTCACTCAAGGGGTCGCGACACTTTCTCAAATGTTAAGAAAAAACACCATGAATTTTCTGGTGTTAATCTTTTTTGTTAAACGAGAAGTAGAACAACGCTCGGCAGAAGAGGGAATTGAATTACTGACCACGTTTCTTGATGCAGGTTACCTGGGTGAAAAGAAGCAGGAATTGAGCCGGCTGCTTGACGAAAAGCGGCAGGTACTGTTGTTGCAGGAAGCAAGATCGCAAGCGTCGGCAGCGCTGGTTAATGGTGATATATACGCTCTACATCAGGCTGTTGAACAATTGGGTAAACAGACTCCACCTGACTTGATTGAAACGATAGAAGCTAAATATCACGAAGCAGTGGCGCAGAAATCACTACCGCTTGCCAGACATTTAGCAGATATCTTGAACTTTAGCATAGGTACCAGTGGAGATACAGAACGCCGACGGGAGCTGTCTGAATTGGAACAGGAGCTTAAAGCAAGTGATACTGAGTTTAGAAAAACTTTGGTTAACTTAGTTGAGCAAGATGTAAACGCCGGTAAGTTTGATGACGCAAAACGAAAAATCGAATTGGCAAAATTGTCAATTGAACGTGGTGCAGTTGAAGAACTCCAAAAGTTCCACCCGCTCATTGTCGTTGACCAATGTCATACTTCTATAACAACTCTCTTAAATGAACCTTTATTCGATTATGGGGAAGCTCGAAAGTTATATGCACGGGCCGACAGTGAGTTAAGGCGTATCGAATCTAGCGATGCAGTAAGTTCAGATCGTTTACGGGAGCGTCAAAGACAATTGCGCAACGAAATTTTACTACATCAGGCAAATGATTTCTTCGAAGTAGCAAAAGATGAATCAGAGCAAAAAGAACCTGATTACGATCAAGCTTATAGATACTTACAGGGTGCCGAAAGATTTTACAGAGCAGGAGAGTATTCTGACAAGCTCAAGGCAGTGGGAAAGTTAAAAAACGCTCTCAGAGACAAACAGGGAAAAGCGGGCGCCTCGGGCGGTTTCGACAATGGCTTTGTGGGATTGTCCGAGGCGATACAGCAACTAGGAAACCGCGTTCGTAAGCAGTTATTTGCCGTTGTATTGCTGCTTACTGTTGTTGGAGCGGGCATTGCTGGGGGAATGCTACTTGTTAACAGTCAAAGCGAGCAGCCTGATGTTTCTGGACAGTTGGTTGCTATTCAAGAATCGCTTCAAAGTTTAGGTACTGCAATTGCCAATAGTGACATTCGGATGAATGAAGCTGCTATTGACGCACAGGCAAACAACCAACGCACAGAAACAGAACTGGCTGGAATTCAAGCTGCCCTTGCTACGCTTTCTGCACCTACTCCAATTGTCATCACTCCAACAGAAACGCCAGAACCTACAGAGACACCAATACCTGTGCCATTATCACCGCTAGATTTGAACTTCGAACTGATCTCGCCAAGTATTCTTGATGAAGAAAGCGCCTTTTACGATTTGCCAAATATGGCTTTGGTGGCACCAGAAGGGTGGCAGTTCAATTTGTCCGGCGAGCAGCTACAGATAATTGATGAAACTGATAATTCATGGCAAATGACGTTGGTTTACACTGAAACTACATCTGCTGTGCAAGTTGTCCAGCCAGTTATAAACACGCTTGAAATAACGCCTGCTGTGTCAGCTAATATTACTATCACCTGGAGTGTGTTGACACAGACGCACCCGTTGCTGCCAGGTAGCTATCAAGCCCAATGGCAGGTCAGTCAAAACGACAGCACTAGATTCTCGGAACAGTTTACGTTTACAGTGCAGCAACCATTGACTGTAACCATCCCAACAGGTGACAGTTATAGATCCGATCCTGTTTGGAATAGGGCGGCAAATGTCATTCAAGATGGGGTATTACAAGAAACTGTAGTTGAGGTGATGGGAAAGAGAATAGTGTCTCAGGAAGGGATAGCAGCTTTTGGAGATACTGCCCGTGCTGATGCCGTTTTTTTGTTGATTCGTTTGCCGGGCACGCGCCAGCTCTATTGGTTGGCGGATCAAAACGCTCAGGAATTTAATAGAGTTGACTGGGCCAACTTGCTCAACATGATACCGGATGTATGAGATTCGTTCAGGCATTAACAGAGGACAACAATGACCGTAGAACAAATAGACGCCATTCTAAAGGCGCTGCGCCAAAAAATGGGTGATGAGGAAGATGATGCCACCTTTTATGCGATGCGTGACGCCAGCAAGGCGATTCGTGCCTGGCAGGCAGAAGGTGGTAGTGACGAAATTCCGTATCAAAACGAACTGCGTCAATGGGAGCTCCTGCCAACCTCCTATGATGGATACACTCCGGTAGATGAAAGTGTGGGTGACACAATTGTGCTGCCACTAAGTGCAGAAGTGGAATCGAGTGAAGATCGAGAGTCTGTTGAACTTGACCAGCCTGTGACTGTGTCATTGGAGGCGGATGGCGGGAAAGGGGAAATGCTTACGGCCGATGACGAGTTAATCGACGCTTTGCCTGGATACAATTTGGAAAAAGGAGAAGCAAAAGAAGCGGATATAGACGATCCACTCCAGGAAGCATTTGACGAAGCGCAGGCGCTGTTGAACAACGGCCGTTACCATGCTGCCCACGAAGCATTCGCCGCACTACAGGAGAAAGCGGCCGGTCGTTTGCAAGCCGATATTACCCGCAGCTACGCAGAAGCGCAAATCAAACTGGTTGAACAGGTGCGCAAGCGCAGTGAAAAAGCACAAAGTCATGCCGAGAAACAGCCCAACGATTTCAAAGGACAGCGCAGGCTGTGGGACCAGGTGCTGGAGGTCGATCCCAACAACGAAGTGGCGCAGCAAGCATTACGCCAGATTGATGAGCGGGAACAGGTGCAAAAAACAAGCGACGAAATTGAAGAACTGCGCCAAAATGCCGGGAACGCCCTCAATGCGCTGCGCCTGCCAGAGCTAAATCGCATTCTTGGGCGGGTGGAATCTCTCCAGAAAACGAACGCATTAACGCACTTACAACCCATGTTGGACGAGCTGTTTCAGGAAATCAGCCGCCAGCGCGACCAGCTACGAAGCCGGCTTGGTTCGGCCAGTACACTCGCTGTGAGTGGAAATCAACGAGAGGCGTACCGTCAGGCTCAAGAATATCTGGATAAAGGTGTGACCGTTATTTTTGATCAAGCAGGCATTTTGGGCGAAGTGGGGGAAGTAGATGCCTATCTATTCTACCAGGAAGCACGCAAGCGCTTTATCGCTTCGCTGCGTGATCTGGCGCAGCAGCGACTGAGCGTGGTCAATGCCCAAAAAGAGCAGGATCCGGCACAGGCATTAAAAACGCTGCAAGATGCGCGGCAGATGCTGCGCGACGATCTCCTGAGCAAAGATGATCGGGACGAGCTACAGCCCACACTACGGCCGGTTGCGGAAGCGATACAAGAGGTTGAAGAGCGGCTGCAGCGATTTGAGCAGGCGCAAGCTAAAGTGCTGAAAGCGGACATCCCCGGACAAACGGCCGAAGATAAATACCGCTTCTTCCGAGAAGCCCAGGAGCTTTATCCCGATTATCCCAACATCGAGAAGTATATTGAATCAGCCGAAGATGCTCTGGCGGCTATTGCTGCTGGACAGCTTCAGGATCAGATCACGGCAGCAAGACGGCATAAAGAGCAAGATGATTTTGATGGTGCGCTGCAACTGCTGCAAACAGCCAGGCGGCAGGCGCTGGAACAGGTTCCCCAACCTAAACCAGATTCCAGCCTGAGCCAGACACTGCAAGATGTGACCAGGCTAGAGGAAGAGATTACCGTCGCTGAACGGAATTATCTCCACATGTTAACCACGCTGGCAGAAATAGACAGCCTGCTAGACCAGCATGAGCAAGACAAAAGCGGCAGCACCTTAGCGGCGGCACGCGCCCGTTTGGAGCAGTTAAGCGAACTGGAAGCGCGGCATCCCGAAACCCAAAAGCGGCGCTCACGCATGATCGAGCTGCAAGGTGTGGGCGAAAGTTGGGAGCAGGGGCAGGCGGCCTACCACTTGGGCGAGTGGGAAAATGCCATACAACTGCTCAACCGGGTGGCGAATAGTGATGCTCAGGAGAAAAACGAAGCAGTTCGTTTGGTAAACCGGGCTAGAGCGGTGAAACATACCGTGGATGCCCGGCAGGCTGAAGGAGACCAGCATTGGCGGGAGGCCTTAACCCGCTATCGTGCTGCCAATGGATTGTTCAAGAATTTTGACAGCGATGAGTACACGGAACGCTTTCAACAAGAAGCGCAGACAGCGTTAGCGCGGCTGAAATCGCTGGAAGCCAATGATGCTGAAGTACAAATTGCCTTGCAGCAGGCGCAAGGCTGGCTTAACCAGGCGGAAATCAGCACTAGAGCACGGGTTTCGCCCTTGGAAAAAGTAGAATCCATTCCTGAATTCATGCAAGCGGTTGTTACGTTACAAACTGTGCGAGACCGGCAGTCTACGCTTAAAGATGAGGTGGAAGCTACGCTCAGCCAGGCACGCAAACTGTGGCAGGACACGTATCGTCAGGGGATGAAAGCAGCCAGCCAGAGTGATGACATCGGTATATTACAGAAGGGTGTGGTGCTCGGTCAAAGTTTGCACGAGCAAAATCTGCTTTACATCAGTGACGATAAGCGACTTTGGCGCAGCGTACAGGAAAAGTATCTGGATGCAAAGCTGATTCAACTGCAACGAGATCTGGGTCCGGCTATGGATCCAGCGGACATCGAGGAAAAGCGACGGCAGCGACTGGTGGAGATTGAAGAAAATCGGCGACAGCGCCTGGATATCGCTATTACACCCACTGACGACTTAGTGGCCCAATATCAGGAAGCGATGGAGCAGCGGGTGCGTTACCAAATAGGTCAGGAGCGGCAAAAAGGGGTAGCAGCGGCCGTTACCTATTTGAAGCATGAGCTGCTACGGCCAGAACTGTACGACAATCTAGGATTGTTTGAAGAGTTGATGCACCTTTTGTGGGAAACAGGCGAGTGGGAGGAAGCCCAAATGCGGGCTAATGGCCTGGCATACCGCAAGTTGAAACAGGCGCGTGCTATTAGTGACCTGTGGCTGGGTTTCACCGCTATGGCGCATTTGCTGGAGCGGGGTGACCTGGAATTGTTCTACGCAGAGAGAAGTCGCTTGCATCAACTGGCTCAACAGCAGCCTGATTTCCAGCTTTTATGGGAACGGCAGCAAGAAAAACTGATTGCAGGGCGCGTGGATTGGCTGGTCAACCAGGCAGCGCAAAAAAATAAATCTACCAGCAGTGAAGACGAAATTGTAGCGGCGGCACAATTTTATGCACAGGCGCATCGGTTGCTGCCCAAACATAATCTGGTGGAGGCGGGCTTGCGCATGATGGGCCGGCAACTAGAACCCATCCTGGCGACGCGCTGCCAGCAAGCCATAAATTTGACGATACGCCAATCGCTGGGGCAAAGCTTGCGGCAGGCCAATCGGCTGCACACCTTTCTGCTAGACATTGAAGGCATTGTTGACCCTTTAAGGCTCGACCAGGAGATGAAAGAGGAGTTGAAAAGCGCGCTGGAGCAATTGGAAAAGAAAAAAAAGCCGTGGGCCCAGATGCAGGCCCAATTAGATTTGTGGGAAAAAGAGAAAACGGCCGTTCTCTCTGATCCCCTTCTTTTTCAGGGACAAAACGAGGGAGGCTGGCAGCTTCATCCGTTAACCAGCAGACTAAACGAGACGCAGCGCCTGGCCGATAACAATGACCGGGAGATCATGGGGCTGCTGCGGGATAAGCGGGAAGAGTTGAACCGCCTGACCGGCAAAGCAGATGAGATAAACAGCGAGATGCGCAGTCTGCACCAGGCATTGGCCGAAGAGAGTTTCAGTGACGTCATCACGGCCGTCAACAATTTAGAAAGGCTGTGGCCGCTGCGGCAGATGGAGGGCTTTAGCGGCCTGGAACAACTCGTGCGTTACGCCGACCCTTTTACACGGAATGAGATTCGCCGGCTGGACGAACACAAAAAGCGGGCGCAGGAGCAGCAAAACAATCTGGAACAGTGGCGCAACTGGGCTGAGCAAGCCAAAAAAGCTTACGACAATGTGCGCAAAACGGCCGTTCCCCTAAAAAAGTCACTGGACGATTTGCGCTATGAAAAAGCGATGGCCGACGTTGCTGCCGACTGTCGTGAGGTATTGAAGCTGTGCGAAGCGTTTCAGGAAGCGCTGGACAGTCCTCCAGAACATGATCCCTTAAGCCAGCGGGCAATGGATGAGCAATCCCGAGTCAATGCTGCCTGGGAAAGCGAAGTGCTTGATGCGCGCAGCGGTTACCGGGGACAGGCCAGCAATTTACTCGACCAGATTGACCAGGCGACGAAAGATTTGCAGACACCGCTGCGCAGTTTGCGCTCGGCCATGCAGCAGGTGGAACGGGTAGCCGCGCCGGCAAAGAGTATATTTGGCCGTGTCCAGGAGCCAGACCCCACGTTGGTGAATCGTTGGCTGCGGCAGGCGCAGGGTAAGCTGGAAGATTGTCGCCGTCTGGACCCGCTGCATCATGAGGTGATGAAACACAGCCGGCGCATTAAGGAATTGGAAGAGCAGTATGGGGGAGGTCAGTTGTAGAAATGCGTTACGCTATTGTGACCGACATTCACGCTAATTACGCGGCTCTAAAAGCCGTGGACGAAGAGGTGCGCCAACTGCGAACGAAAGCGGTTGAGCACAAGCTGCTCTACTGGTTTTTAGGTGATTTGATCGGGTATGGACCGGATCCAATTGGCTGTCTGCGCTGGCTGAAGAACAGCGCCCGCATCAACGACCGCTGGGTTCCCGGTAACCATGATGAATGGCTGATTCGCCCCAGCCAGGTCAGCTCTGACGCCTGGGGCAGCTTGACCAAACATAAAGAGCTGCTATCCCGCCCTGAACATGCCGGGTTAAATGAGTGGTTTCAGAACGAGTTGGAAACGGCCGTTTCCGACGAAGTGCGAACACTGGTGTATGAGACCTATGAGCAGGGCCAGGCCGTCTTTATTCATGCCTCCGTTATGAAGACACTGCGCCGCACAACGTACCTGTATCCCTGGAAAGATTACCTGCTGCGGGAAGAGTTTGACCGGCTGCGGACAATTGTAGGAGAGAAGCATGAACCAACGGTGCTGTTTTGCGGCCACACTCACTATCCGATGTGGGTCCGGCAGCGTAACGGCCGTACCTGGTTTGAATCTATTCGCTACTTTGAGCCTCTGCCGCTTGGCGAGGGCTGGATGATTATTAATCCCGGCAGTGTGGGGCAGCCACGTGATGGGGATACGCGAGCTGCTTACGCTATTTTTGATCCAGAGAACTGGACGATTGAATTTCGCCGGGTGGAGTACCCGGTTTATGAAAGCGTAGCCGCGCTGCGCGACCAGGGATATCCCGAATCGCTAGCGGAACGGCTGCTAAGCGCTGACGGCCGTGCCGATTTGCAAAACTATTATGCTATTTACCGGCGGCCGCAGTGGGATTTGGAAGCAATTGACCCACCCAACAGGTGAAAGATGCTGTTCAGACGTAACTGTATGTCAGGCGAAAACACCATGCATTCACTCTTGAGAATATTATGAGACGCTTACTTGTTTTTATCTCTTTATTTGCTTTGTTATTCCTAACTGGCAATTGGGTAAATGCTGAACACGCCGGGAATCAATGGCAAACGGAAACACGCCAACAAAATCCAGATGACCAGCCACGGCCGTTAGAAATTGTACTATTGAATGACAGTTCGGCCAGCACCGCCGATAGTGACCCAGATGGCCTACGGATTCGCGCTGCTACTTACCTGCTCGACTATATTTTGGGTGCAGGTGATACTGTGGGATTAAATCATCGTTTTGCTGTCACCAATTTCAACACCGATGTTTTTGATGAACGGACATTAAGCCTGTTAAGCGATAATGCCATCCGTGATGGCTTGACTGAGATTAGTACAGGTTGGACAGACTTCGTACCGCCCTTTCGGTTTGCACTAAATGAACTGAGAAACAGTTTCGGCTCCGATAGAAATATGGTTGTGGTGTTGTTCACTGATGGCCGCCCCGAACTGCCTGATGCCAGCGGACAGCCACAAGACATAGACCAAGATCAGTATTTCGACACGTTATCAACCACATTAAACGAGTTGCAAACGGCAGGTGTTAATATATTTGTTGTTGCCCTGGGGGACACTGATGAAGACCGGCGTCTTTGGACTGCGCCAGGCCGTATACCAGCTAGCAATTACCGTTCGATAGACAGTACCACAGATTTAGCTGATGTTTATCATAGTTTTTTGGCTGATTTGCTAGGATTGCAACCAACCGACTACCAGGGAATGGCATCCGGGGAAACTTTTTCCGCAACATTACCCCCTTATCTGGAACAGGTTATCTTTTCTTTAGTCAAAGATGATCCTTCTGTTGTGACCCGCTTACGGGAACCATCTGGTGCTATTGTGCCACCTTCCCAGGGATCTCCAGATGATCTGCACGAAATATACGTTATTTCCACGCCGCGTCCCGGATGGTGGCAGTTAGAAGTTAATGGAGGCGGTGCCCAATTATGGGTAGACCAGCGTCTGCCTTTATTCACCTTGCGTACACCTTTACAGCCCGTCGCCTTGCAAAGCGATCTGGATATAGAAGGAGAACTTTTGCGTTTGGGTCAGCCAGTTATAGACAACAGCCTGGAGGTTCAATTAACAGTTGTGCTGCCTACGGGGCAGACTGAGCAGCGCGATATGCGTCTGGGCAGCAATGGTACTTACATTGCTAATCTTGCTGATCTGCTTACCGAGTCAGGAAATTATGTTATTACTGCCCAAACCCAGCTTTCTGGAAGTGAGTTGAACGTCCGGACAGCCCCGACTAATATTAGTGCATTTCCGGTACCGCAGATGCAGTTTATAGATATTGACGGTGAGCGTACCGTTTCTCAGCCTATTACTGTTACAACCCAAATTGCTAATGCGCAAGTGTTAGCTCCTGAAACGACCATACCGGTTTACGTGCGTGTTAGCGGCGGCGAGCTTGTCGGCAGCATTGATTTGCGAGATGACGGCATCTCACCTGACGAGGTAACGGAAGATGGTGTGTTTACTGCTAACAGCTCTTTCCCTACTGTTCCTGGTGAGTACATTGTGGAATTACGATTGGAAGGAGTTACCCAAGATGGGGTTCCCTTTAACTTGCGACCGCAAGTAACTAACATTCAGATTGATCGTACTCTTCTAGTACCTGGGCCAATAGTGTCTGTGACGCCTATCCCAAAGCCAATGGTAACACCAAACCCTACTCCAGCGAATACAACTGCATCTATTGACTCCGCTCCAGCTGTTAGGCAGAGAGGGATTGTCAACTTTGGTTGGTTACTGTTTTCAGGTATGGCGGCATTTGTTGCAGCTAGCGGAGCCTGGACTTTTCATGACCGCTTAGTGAAGGAAAGAAATCGTTTTCAGGAAGAGGAAGAAAAGTGGCATAGAGATAAAGAGAATTGGGAACGCGAGCAATCTAACAGGCAAATAGAATGGAAAGAGGAAAAAGAAAACTTTCAGGAAAAGATTGATGGCTTGAAGGAGCAGCTTGAAGGTCCGAAAAGAGTTCAAGATCAGTTGCGAGAAGCTAGGATAAAAGCTGAAAGAGGGCGTTGGGGTGAAGCGAAACAAATTGTGGGTTTATTGGTCGAGTCAATTACAACAAGCCGACAGGCTAAAATAGAAGAATTTATAGGTCAGTACGAAGATGTAGCAAGTGAATGGCTCCAACTACTAGATAAGGCAGAAAATGGTGAGCTAAAGAAAGGGATTAGATCCAGAGAAGATATTTGCAAATGGCGTGATGACTTTGTGGTTTCATTGGCTGCTGATAACAATCGCGAAGCAACAGTAGCTCTTATGCGGGCTTTACAAGAGTACTATTGGAAATATAATGGTTCTCTTGCATTGTCTTATCTCTACGACACTGTTTTTGCAAGAGGAGGGAATGTGCAACTTATTCTTGATGTAATTGCACAGGAAAAGATTCCACCTCTTCACCAATTATCCCGCTGTATTCTCACCGCCCAAAAAGATCCTACGCCAGATAATTTATTATACGTTGCTGATGCAGCACGAGAACTTCTTGATGAACCAAGGTCAGGGATGGTTAAGCTGTATGAATTGCTAAGCCACTTAGCTAAATCCTCACCAGCGTCTATGTCCCTTACTCAAGAGGATTTTAATCATGTAAAGAAACTTCTTGAAGATGATGGATTAACGAGCCTTGTGAGTATAGTTGAAGCCGCGAGCAAATTGCTAGGAGAGTATCAAGATGGGTAAAAAGAGAGTTGGTGACTGGAAGTATGAGTATGCTCGTAATTTGCGACAATTGGAACAAAATCCAAACCTAAACCTCCTTTTCCCCGAATCGGGATTATTTCTAGATCAGATAAAACGATTGCGTTCTCTGGCACAAGAGGAACTCAACCAACAAGCTGAACCACCCAGATTGCTTTTGGAAATTGTTCCTTCACTAGACCTTTATACTTATGAAGAGAAATATGATGGTATCAATTGGCATATCATGATTCCTGTTTCGTTGGTGAATAGCGGCGAATTACCTGCTATGTCAACATATGTATGGATAAAAAATAAAGGGGGATCGATGCCAACATTCAAGTCGGAGACAGAAAAGGGTCTTTCAACTATAGAACCGGGAGGTTTTTCCCGAGCGGCCTTTTTCATCGAGTGTGTTGAGAGTGCAGAGATTGAAATAGGAGGTAGATATCGCAGCCCCAAAAATTATCACAACAGTCAAGAGGATGAATATATACCTTTTCAGAACCTAGTTCTGACATTTGGAATTTCTCCTCAAGAAACTTCAAGCAATTTCTTTGTGCCAGATAGACCATTGTTGAATAAGGATCATTGGGAAAAGTTTAAAACGGTAGAAGTACAGACTATTGTTCAAGATATTATAACTGGACTCAATCAGGAAGTAACAGGTCGATTTTACGAAGTACTTGGGCTGCGGCGAACGGGCAAGACTACAATACTTAACCAAGTGAAACAGGAAGCGCAAAAAATTCGTTGGAATGGGAATAAGCGCAAGTATATCACCGCAAAAGTGGATCTTCATGTCGAGTTGACCAAACCAAATAGGGTTAGTGACCAACAACTAGCTCCATCCGATCATCTGTTTTGGCATGCAATTCTATCGGCAGTTAAAGATGAACTTCCTGAGGGAACTTTAAAAAAGGAACTTGATGATATTGTGAGGGGAGGTGTTCAGAGTGATGGATGGAGGGTTTGCCGGGATTGGCTAGATAGGATTGGTAAACAGGAAGAGGCTTTTGTTCTCCTGGCAATTGACGAAGCGGATTCCTTTTCTACTGGGATTGCACCAGTAGAACCAGAGGCTACTCCAATGGCTAAAGCTTGGTCATCTATTGCCACTGGCCTGCGCACACTAGTTGAGGACAAAAAAGTTATCGTTTTGCTTGCTCACGGTTATGAAGAACCTTTGTGGGAAAAATTCTTTTTTAATACACCGCGCAAACAAAGTATTCTTACGCCCCGTTATAGTTTCCAGACACAATTTTTCTCCCGCATTGAAGTGTTTAAGATACTTGATCAAAGTTCGCTGCCGTTTTCCCAATTGGCTCGGGAGGCTCTTTGGTTATATACAGGGGGGTATCCTGTTCTTGTACAAATCTTAGGACAGTATCTGACCGAACTCGTCGTGGATTCAAATACTATCAGTGGTAGTTCTCGACCAGGATTTATCAGCGTTGAAGATGTTAAACGGGCGATCCCAGACATTTTCAAGTCTTTACATTGGGGAAGATATATTGATTACTTACGCGATGGCTTTCGTAATGAAGAGCAGAGACTCATGATTACCCTGGCAACCGGTAACTATTTAGGACTCGGTACAAATATCTTTTTACCTGAAAAACTATCCCGACGTGCGGTTGCCTGGCATGGATTAGAGCGACTTCAAGCGCAGTTTAACAGGGATCATCCATCGTCTGATGTAGACAAGAACTTTTTGACGGTTGAAGATCTACTTAAGCGATTGCTGAAAAAGCAAATCCTGGAAATAGATGATGTAACAGGGCTTCTATACTGGCGGGTAGGCTTATTGCATAGCTGGGCATTATACATGGCGCCCCAAATGTTAAGGTCAAGTAATGAGTAAATCTTCTCCTTTCTCCTACCCAAAAACTCGCCTTGGCCCGTGGGGGCAAGAAGACCCCATTAGAACTCCTTGGCTTTTTGTAGGTGGAGATCATAACAATGATGGTGGACGGAAGGCACTAATTGACGAGATTAAAGAATCTCTTGACAATCCGAAACCTATCCACATTGTAGGATGTTATGGAATAGGTAAAACTGCCACAGTAGACTATGCAGTCATCGAAAAAAATCGTGAAATTGCTAGTCACTTAAACACACAATATGCTGTAGCAATAGTAACTTTTCAAGGTCAAAGTTCACCTGAGAGCAAACATGTCAATCAACTGGTCAAGAATGTTTTTAAAGATGTTTACAAACAAGTTGTATATCCTGGGCTTTCAACTGAAGAGTTAGATGACAGTGTGCGGAATTATTCCCTCAATGAACTTCTTAGTAGATTGAGAGACGTACATCGTTACGAGCGTTTTGTAATCGTATTAGATTCCATTCGCGGTTTTCAAGTTGCTATGGAGGAAATACAAAATTTTATAGAGGAAGTTCTTCGTTACGGATGGGTGCCAGTAGTAGAAACCCATCACGATGCAAATATTACATATCGAAAACACAATCAAACATATTCACTTGACAGAAAAACGACCAAGGGAGTATACCCAGTTTTAGTCAGAAGCGAGACGGAAGATTCTTCATTAGAAGAAGTATTAGTCGAATCAACACCATTACATGGTCTTAGCAATAAGGATGCAAAGCGATTAATTCGAGGAGAGTCTAAAGAAGATTTTAGACAACCTTACTATTTATCACAATGGAGAGTATGGATTCCGAATCTCATTTTCCATCATGTGGGTACGCACCCTCTGTTGCTTCATGCAGTTTGTTATCAACTAGACCACGCCTTACGAAATCGCAAGTTTAGCAAGCAAGATGTATTAAATGGAATTAATCGAATTCAAACTTCTCATCACAGTACGTTAGACAATTTACGAGAAAGTGTTAAGCCTTTGTTAGAAGATTTAGGATCAGAATATCGTGAAACTAGGCAAGCTGCTTACAGGCGTTTGAAACAGCAAGGGTTATTAACAAAAAAGTGGTATAGAAGGAGTTCTTTTGTCGCGGTACTTGGAACTTATAACACGTTTTTAAGGCGACAGAAGCGGTTGTCAATGTTATGGTACAAGAACATAAAACTAAGGTTTTTAGCTTGGTATAAGAGGGAGGCGGAGCAAGAGGAAATAGAAGAAAATGTTATCGATGGCATAAAAAGAATTGAAGAACTTCATCGTAAAGGTGTGTTTGCTTTGCTTGATACGGAGAGCACTCCAAAGGGTACAGGCTTTTTTACTAAGTTTGATGAGAAAATATATGGTGTTACTTGTGCTCATGTCGTGAAGAAGCTCTGTGACAATACTCAGGTTGGGGAAAAGGTTAACATTGAATTTGTTGATGGGACAAGGGGAATGGCAGAAATTATTTACTATTCTCCTCCTTTAAAGACAGCAGAAACAAATTGGTCAGCAAGCGAAGATGTCGCAATATTGAAAGTGGAAACGCCTTCGGTAACTAGGTCTATTTTGCCACTATCAAATCCAAATGAAGAATATATTGGTAGAGGTCCTTGCAACTTGTTTGGATATTTTGTGCGAGCAGGCGCATGGGAGAAAGACATTTACTGTGAAAACGCTGTAGGGGTTGGCATGTATCAGTTATCTGAAGTGCAAATAAAAGGTTTGATTAAAGAAGAAACTGGTTTTAGGGGAGCTAGCGGTTCTCCTATTTGTGATACAAATAAAGGAGAACATATAGGCATGTTTAGGGCTCAAGAAAGAGGTGGAGAGAATTTCTTTCCATATCTCATCCCATCTACGATTATTCTTAATATATTGAAGGAGATCAATGTTAATGATTAGTAACTATGTTCCAGTTACAACGCCTTCTGGTCAAACTATTTGGATTGAAATTGAAGAAACTGTCCAAGAAGACGGTTTTTCCTTGGCGTCAGGTGAAGGGAAAAAAGTCCTTAAAGGGTTTCAAGAAACTGTTGAGGCGCTAAAAGACAATGCTGGTTTTGTACTTGAGCAACTTAAGGGTTTGGCTCCTAAGGAAGTTGAGGTTGAATTTGGTATCACAGTTGGCGTGGAGGGCAAAACACCTTTCTTCGCGTTAGCAAAAGCAACCGGGGAAGCTAATTATACAATCAAGTTGAAGTGGGTTCGTGAAGAATCCGAGCAACCCGTACAAGAGAAACAAGTTCAACCTCTACTAAGCAAACCTGAATCATAGCACTGAACTTGAGCCAAGATTTAGCACTATGACCGTTAATATTCATCATTGCACACCTTTTCTTCCACCTAATCTAGGTGAGGAACTAGCGGTTGCCTATCTGCGGCAGCGGCTGCCGAGCGGGGTACTGCTGGTCAATTATTATTTGCCAGATCCACCAGGGATGCTGGAACTGGACGTGGTGGTCGTCAGCCAGAATGGGGTGTACGTGCTGGAAGTGAAGCATTGGTGGGGGAAAATTGAATCGTATCCAGGGTATTGGCGGCACGTGAGCAGTGATGAACAGCGCGGCAACCCTACGACCGAAGTGGCCAAGAAAGCACGAGTACTGCACGGCCGTTTGCAGCAAAAAGGGTTCGGCAACGTCAGCGTCGTGGGGCTGGTGGTCTTAACCAAGGGGTTGTCGATGCTGGAACGCAGCGAAGATTATCCCCCCGAGTATGCCCGCAACGAATTTGCCATGGACGAGCACCTCATTAAAGCGCTTACCGGGCGCGATTACGTCCATCATCACCATGCTCCCCGTCTCAGCAGCAGTGAAATTACCCGTGTGGCCGACACGCTGTTTCATTCTTATCAGGAAGACGATAAAAAGGGTAAAGTGGCGGTTCAGCTTTTTGGCCACCGGGTTACAGACCGGCAGGAGCAAGGCCACTATGCCAATTTAACGGCCGAAGATATGGAAATGCCCGGCCGCAAAGTTCGCATCAAGGCCTATCGCCTGCCGGAAGTCGCAAGTGGTAAGGAACTCCAGGCGGCCGTTAAGCAGTTCAAGCGCGACATGGAAGCGTTGATCCGCGCCGGTTCTCATCCTAACCTGGTGTACCCCATCAAATTTTGGCGGGATCACCGTTCAGACGACGGCTATTTCCTGATTTTAGAGTGGGCGGGTGAACAGACACTGGCTGACCGGCTGGCCGCAGGCCCCGTTTCTACGGCAGAACAGTGGTCAATTTTGCAGCAGGTGGCGGCAGCGCTGGCCCACTGTCACGCGCATGGCGTCGTACATCGCAATCTCTCACCGGCCAGCGTTTATCTGGCGGCCGATGGCCAGGTTAGAGTGGGAGATTTTGATTTTGCGCGCATGCCGACTGTCAGTCGTACTATTACCCTAAGAATATTGGATGTGCAAACGTCGCTGCTTGCCGGGCGGCATGTATCCCCAGAGCAGAAGCTCGATTTACATGATGTAGATAAGAGGGCTGATCTGTACGCGCTCGGTGTGTTGTGGTACGACATGCTCTTTGCGCCCATGCCTGACGCACCATTGGAACGAGAGCGTATTAACGAGTCGCCACTGCCGCCAGCCGGATTAAAACTGTTACATACATTAGTGGCCGAAAGCCGGGCTGAACGCGTGTCATCTGCAGCGGCTGTCTTGCAGCAGTTAGAGGCTCTGGCTGCGAGCTCAAGAGGGTATCTTTAGGCCATGGATCCGAAACTAGGTCAAATTTTGTTTGGTAAATACAGAATTATTAGAGAGCTGGGTAGAGGGGGAATGGGCGTCACCTACCTGGCAGAAAGTATCAAGCCTAAACGCCTTTGTGTGCTGAAAACGATTTTGCGGAATGAAATGAACGACCAAGATCTACCGCGCATGGACAATGAAGCCCAGATTATGGCTGATTATAAACATCCGCACTTACCCGCGATTTATGACTATGATTTTGAGGGCAAACGGCCGTACATCGTTATGGAATATATTGAGGGGAAAACTCTGTATGACAAAACAAACATTACCTTTGATGAGGCGCTGGCGTGGCTGATACAACTACTAAACGCTGTCTATCACATACATCAAAAGGATATCATTCATAGGGATATACACCCTGGTAACATTTGCATCCAGGTAGAAACAAATCAAGCCTTTCTGCTCGATTTTGGAATCGCCCGTCGTTTAGATAGCACTCATACTGAACTATTTTTGAAAGCTCGGAATCGCAACTTCGCGCCCATTGAACAGTATTCCCCTGATCAACTTATGGTTGAATCTCTGGAAAAAGTTGCCTATTATGTGCGAGACCTGCAGAAAAATAACTATCATACCAGTTACTACACCGATGTTTATGCACTGGCAGCTACTTTTTATTACGTGCTAACTGGTCGATTTCCGACCAGTCCCGGTATGCGTGTACTGGATGAATACCTGAAACCACCCCATGAAGTTAACTCTAATATTCCTGAAACTTTGAGCGCTGTGTTAGCGAAGGCATTAGAACTACATCCTCGAGATCGTTATCAAACAGCACAGCAGATGCTGACTGCTTTGCAATTGAAGGAGCAGAAACCACCGCCTAAGTTTAAACCAGCGATTCCGGTTGTCATTCACCCGGAATCGCAACGGGTGGTAGCAGGTATTGAATTGATTTATGTTCCGGCCGGAGAGTTCTTGATGGGCAGTGATGACCCGGAACTGGTTCTTGTCAGAAGTAACCCGCGCCATTCAGTGTGGCTCGATACCTATTATATCGGCCGTTATCCCGTCACCAATAGAGAATACCAGAAGTTTATAGACGCCAATGACAAACATCCGGTTCCTACCAGTGACTTGCCGGAAGCACAACCATACTGCTGGAATCCAATGACCCGTCGCCACCCTCCTGGCTTTGAAAATCATCCAGTTGTGTTAATTTCCTGGCGAGATGCTCTTGCCTATTGTCAATGGTTGAGCCGGGAAAAAGGGCATTATTTCCGACTGCCTTCTGAAGCTGAATGGGAAAAAGCAGCTGGATGGGACATGACAACCAGTTCCAACCGCCGCTTCCCCTGGGGGCCTGATTTTGAAAACGGCCGTTGCAATATTGGCAACGAGGCACCAGCACCGATTGGTCGCTATTCACCCGCAGGTGACAGCCCTTTTGGTCTGGTAGACGTAGCCGGCAATGTTTGGCAATGGACAAGCAGCCAGTATTGGAATTATCCTTTTGATCCCAAAGGGCGCGTTGATAAGAGAGATCACAATGGACGGCGTGTTGGTCGAGGAGGTGCTTTCAACGAGCCGCCACTAAAGGCACATTGCGCCTGGCGTGAGTGGTTCAACCCGGCCTCTCGTCGGCCCAATTTAGGCTTTCGGTTAGCCTGTGATAATCCGGGCTAGTTGACCGGGGGAGCTGATGTTATGCTGATTTGCCTGACAGTTATTGTTTGGATTTTTCTTCTTTTGTAAAGATCCCATTTTTAGGACCACTCAGAAGTGGACACTTTCAGGCTCTTGAACATTAACAGCTGCATATTGATAGGATGTCATGTTATCTAGCGATTCATGCGGACGGATAGCATTGTATTCCTCAACCCAGCGCTCGGTGATTTCTCTAACCTCTGCCAGGCTGTTGAACAAGTAAAAGTCTAGAACATCCTCCCGATAAGTGCGATTGAAGCGCTCAATGTAGGCATTCTGTGCTGGTTTGCCTGGTTCGATGAAGTCTAGCAGGACCTCATGCTTTTCTGCCCAGCAGGCCAATTGCTGGGAAATGAACTCTGGGCCATTGTCTGAGCGTAGCCGTCTGGGATAGCCACGCCAACTGGCTATCATTTCCAGAATCCGTACGACGCGACCGGAGGGCAGAGAGGTATCAATTTCAATGGCCAGCACCTCGCGATTGTAGTCGTCGATGACATTGAAGGTACGGAAGGTGCGTCCTGATTGCAAACTATCACTCATAAAATCGACCGACCACGATTCGTTAACTGCTGCTGGTTGTGCCAGCGGTGTGGGCTGGCGCACAGGCAGCCGTTTCTTTGGTTTGACCCGTATGTTCAACTGCTCAGCGCGATATACACGCCGTACGCGCTTATGGTTCCAGCGATACCCTTGATGGCGCAGGCGCTGAAACATCTTGCGCAAACCCCACCGTGGTTTGCGCTCGGCCAGCTGTCGCAGTTGCTCGGCGATTTTGCTGTCATCTTTCAGTTTAGCTTGATAGCGGTACACGCTCCGGCTGAGATCCATGAGCCGACAAGCATGTCGTTCACTCAGCTTGTGCTGCCTAATAGCGTAAGTGGTCAACTCACGACGCTCGTCTACCGTTACAACTTTTTTTCGACGATATCCTTTAGCACCTGATGCTCCAGACTCAGCTCAGCATACATTTGCTTGAGGCGTCGATTTTCTACTTGCAGCTCACGCAAGCGCCGCAAATCTGAGGCTTCCATGCCGCCGTATTTGGCTTTCCATTTGTAAAAACTGCTCTTGCTGAAGCCGTAGGTGCGACATAGGTCAGTTACCGGCACACCAGCTTCAGCCTCTTTAAGAATCTTGATGATCTGGTTTTCAGAAAACTGTGTTCGTTTCATGTGAAATTCTCCTTGGGCTATTGTGCCGGAAAATTCCACTTATGACTGGTCCTATTTTAGGGGATGGTTACCCTATCGCTGTTGCAGTAATCCACCTGACGGCAAAACGTTTAAATACTATGGCAAAATGCGAGGCCAATCACAGCGTGGAGGGGAGCATCTCTATTATCGCTGCCGTGCTTCTGACCTTGGTTATAAATGCGAGCAAAAAGGTGTTCCTGTAGAAGTGCTTGATCAACAAATTGTGACGATTCTGATGAATCTGAAGCCACCAGCAAACTGGCGGAAAGGCGTTGCAAAAGCAATGGGCGAATTGTTAGGTGACCAAAATTTAGAGGAGCGTCTTCAGGAAATCCGCGAAATTATCAAGCGGATGGATAAACGATGGGATAACGGTTTCGTTACCGATGAACAAGAATATATGGAAAAGCGAATTAAATTGCAGATGGAAATGGAGCAATTAACGCCTGTGCCAGATGATGAATTAGAGCAAGCCGCTGATATGCTGGAGAATTTCAAAGCACATTGGGATAGGCTGGAAGGGGATGAAGAAAGCCGTCACGAGTTAGTGAGTCTAATTGTCGAGCGCGCTTATGTTCAAGATGAAAAGATTGCCGCCTTAACGCTGCGGTCAAATTATCATCTGGTTCTTAACCATAAAGCAAATGGGCCAACCTACTATGAGGTTGACCCATTATACGCGCACGGGAGCGACGGGCTTGGAGGCACCTCTGGGCACAGGTGTGCGATCTGGCCAGCAAGCTTGAATCATCTCGCAATTGTCCGCTATTTGCTGCAAAATGTAGTCGATTCAACCATTTCGAATTCATTTACAGTATAATAAGCTGCAATGGAACTAATGGAGATTGACCTATGATTGAACAAATCACCGTATCTATTCCGCAGAAACTATACCGGCGTGTTAGCGATCTGGCCCGCGCTCGTAATCAACCCGTAGACGATGTATTGGCCGATGTTTTGGAGCAAGCCCTCCCCGCCGATAAATCATCTCCAAACAATAGCGAAGAGGATGCCGTGGAGCGAGAGATGCGAGCTTTTATCCAAATGCATCCTATGCTCAAGAAAAAATATTTGGGTCAACATGTGGCCATGCTCAACGGCCAACTCATTGATGTTGATGAAGATTATGGCGCTCTATATGAACGTATTGATGCTAAATATCCAGATCAATTTGTCTGGATGGCAAAGGTTGAAGACGAGCCAATGCCTACCCTTGTTTTTCGTTCCCCCCGACTAGAAGCAGCCGAATGACCAAAATCTACACATACGAATATGACAATGCTTACAATCCGGCCATGCCGATTGTAGATATTGAAATTGGTCGGGCAATGGATACTGCTTCATTATCCCTGAAAGCACTCGTCGATTCTGGTGCAGATGCCACCATCATCCCGATCACCTCCCTGCAAGAGATTCGTGCCCGTCGCAGCCGCAAAATGTGGATGCGAGGCACAGCTGGTGGCAGAGTGTTGGTTGACCTTTACCAAATTTCTCTACAACTAGGTCCGTTTGCCCAGACGCTTCTTGAAGTTGTTGGGAGTGCACAAAATGACGAAGTGATTGTTGGACGGGATGTTTTGAATCATTTGACGGTCACTTTAAATGGGCCGGCTAGTTCGGTAGAGGTTGCTGAAGACATTGAGTAAGCATGACCAAAATAGTCCTGCTCAACTTATTCACATAATAATACCCTGACGTGAACCCATTTTTATGGACAAATTGCTACTCTGCTTTACCTTTTTCGATTCAGCTGGAATTTTTGCAGGTTACGCACCGTTACCTCGTTCGTTGGGTTTTTTGGTGATTATAATTTTCCCTGAACAAAAGCCTTCTCAAAAGACTTTGCCAAAAGCATCATTTTTTACAGCTTTTCCTATAATCTGACTTATACCGCAATTCTTCAATAGACAGGATCAAAAAATTATCTGGTTGAACAGGAATTGCGTAAAAGATTCTGTAAATGCTTCCTTTGGTGAATTCGGACATAGCATTTTCTGGGATATTAAAGGTAGTTCCTTGGATATTAATTTTGTTTACAGAAAAAGTAGCAGAACCATCCGGAGAGGGAATCGTCAGCGAAGTGAGACTTACCTTTCCTATGACTTCTTTTAGTTTGTATGATTGCTGGTTTCGTTGTAATCGTGATTGAATAATATTTACAAGTACTATGGTAATCAAGCAACCTATAGCAAATAAACATCCTGTAAAAATACCTTTATCGAATAACCATGATATCGTCTGATTAGCATTTAGGTCTGTGTAAGCAGTCTTTTGAAAAAAAATCAGAAGAAGAATTACAAGTAGTACGAAACAGTACACTAACTGCATCCAATTATATGATACTTGATAGAGGTTGATTTTTTTAATTTGTTGTTTAGTTAAATTGTTTTTCTTGTTTGCTTCCAAATCTTCAAGGGTGAAGTTAAACGCTTGCATTAAATTAGATGCGTTTGATGGTTTAATCATAAATCCCCCTTTTGTAATTGTAATTGAGCAAACACTTTATTTTTTGATATTGGGTTGATAGTAACATCCGGTAATGCTCTGGAAATTAATTGATCAATAAGTTAAGGTGCCCCTCATATCTGCTGTCAACCCCATGAGATCCCAAAGAACCAGTCTTTTTAGGCGGAGTTCTTGCATCCTACAGCGTGTTGATGTCCAATACAATACGATCACCCCTCCCATTTTAAGGTACGGTGAGGACTTTTGTAAACATCTTCCTCCCAAACACCATCTGTGCCCTGAACAATGACAATATTCCACTCGTAGTCCCCACCACTGTTCAGGAGGTTAAGATTAATAAGCTGGCTGTTCTCTTTTACCCAACCAAAGTTTTGTACAGGTTCTGTTCCGTCAACCTTATAGAAACGAATTTCAAAGGAATGATTTTCGGCAAGCTGTCCGTCAAGATTCCAACTGAACTTTTGCTCTGCTTCCCCGCGACTGATGTAGGCACCCGACTCCGGATAAATAATAGCAACAGTATATGTCTCCCTCTGTGCCGGAAAAAGGTTTTCTTCTTCCTGTGATGGTGTGGTGGCAGTTGGATCAGGCGGAATGTCTGTTGGCTCTGAAGTTGGGAGAATTCTGATCTGCTCTAAAGGAGCAAATGACTCTAGTACAAAATCCTCTCCTAAGACATCGAACACTTGAACAGACCTGGAGCTTGGTACCCAAGGTTCTACTAGCTTGATCGCGATTTCAGAAGTTTCTCTAATGATGTTTGTTGATGAAGATATTTCTGGTTCCTCCGGTGATGATGAGCTTGAACCCTCTGTCAAAAAGACAATAATGCTCGACAGTAACATAGCCCCAAGCACCCAGCCTACGATACCGGTAACAATCCCTTTTGCAGCGCGAACCAATCCGGACTCCTCAGATGTTGATTGACTATCTTCACCCCAGACAATCGTGAAAAGCACATGTAGTCCGATAAAAACAATCACTAAGCTTATTACGAAAGCTAACGCACTCCTTCGTAGTGCTTCCGACTCCCCAACAACTGATTGCATAAGCCCCGTGCCGCTAATCGTTGCATTATGCTGAGCCGCGATGATTAAAGCCGCGTAACTAAACAATGAAATGATGATAACGCGCCGCCAGGTTCCCCTCCAACCTAATACGAAGAAGATGATGAGCACTATGATTAGGAGCATTTGCATGTCAATTTCCCTAATTTCATTTAGCCTCAAGAAAACATTGTAAAATATCCAACAATATTCTGGAAACTACTCAAGCATACATTACTTTACATGGGCGGCGATCACTAGCACAGATTGAGCCATCGAAGTGGTGACGCCGTTTACCCAGGCAGCATCCATATTTGTTTCACGACCATCTGGAAATCTGATCATAATTTGAGGTGGCGAATCAGGATATTCATTATTGCAAGTAAACACAATCTCATAAGTGGGCATCTGGATCACAGCTCCCATAACCTTACTTCCAGATGTGACGATATCATACGCAAGCATTTGAACGCCCTCTTTAATGCTTTCCAGCATATCCCGTTCTTGTTGGACCTGAATGTGCTGCCCTTCAGTTATTTTAGATGGCTCACGGGTTCGGGGTTGGGATTGCTGTCCTTCTGAGTCGTCTCTTCGCGCAGGATTAGCAAGCTTTGCAATGATGTCTTTAGCAAGTGGGGTGGGATCGATGCCTGATGCTGCTACTTGGCCCAAGGTTTCTATAGCCGACTTGGCTAAATCCATTTGGCCTTTCAAAGTAGCTTGCTCCATTTGACGTTGATGTACTCTTTCATCGAATTCATCTTTAATTTTGGCTTCCCCTTTCGTGATCTCCGCATTATACCTTGCTTCGATCATTTTGTTCTGTCCCTGAGCATCTAACAGGCTTGATTCAGCCTGAGCAAGTTCTTGAGCGCGCGCAATTTCGATCAGGCTTTCATCACCTGATGGCAAAGCTTTTAGCACCTCAACAATATCGTAATGTTGGGTGATGCTGGTCGAATTTACCAATTTATTCAGCAACTCACTGCGCGTTTGACCGCTATCTGCCATCAATTCCACTAATTGCCGTGTACGGATATACTCGCTGATGATACCTTCTGCTACATTGGTTAATTCATTGATTGGATTCTCAAGGGAAGCCACATGAACTGGATCTTTCACCTTAAACTTAATCGCCACGTCGATAGATAATTGGCGTTGATCCGCTGTGAGTGCTTCAGCGGTTACTTCTAATGGTGCAGGTTTGAGAAGAACGCGCCGAACAAAGCGACGCCGACCAATCAATCTGAAAAAATCAGCTTTAAACTTGGTGTGTGGCATGTGTTCGCCATCGTAAATTAAGGCCTCAACATTTGTCTCGACATTTTGCCAGCTGAATACCCCAAGAAAATCAGGTGCGGGTTGAAAGGATGGGGAGGCCAGACCGTTTCCCCCAGGCTGACGAACTGCATCAAAAATGGACATGGTTGTGATTTGTTGATCATTGGTCATAATTTTCACTCCGTTTCATTGCTTACTCTAATACGCGCTTGCATAACTGCAGCTGTAACCGCATCCGCTAAATTACTGCCTTCACGCCAAGGTATAATTGCTGGTTTTTCTTGTTTGCCATCCAATTTAAGATGAACAATAGGCACCTCATCTGGATATCCGGCAGGACAATCAATTAACACCTCAAAGTCATCCAAAATTATTGTCGCAGAGTCTAATCTGTCTGGTTCCCCAGGCTTATGCGCAAGCTCATAATGCTTTATCCCTAAAGTGTCCTGTATTTGAATTATGCTTTTCCGCTCCAGTTCCATTAGCTCATCTTCGACCATGAGATTATCAGGTAAGGCATCAGCAGTTTGGGGACCTTCTTCTAAGATCATTGACCGTATCTCTTGAATGGCTGTCGTTGGATTAATGCCGGAAGCAGCAATCGCAGCAATAGAGCGCAAGACTTCTTTCTGTACATCGAGTTTCCCGGCCAGTTGAGCCATTTCAAGATCTCGGAAATGTTGACGTTCTTCGAATTCATCCTTTAGTTCCTTACGTGCTCGCTCCACAGCTAAATCATATTTGGCCTGAATTGCTAAATTTTGCCCCTCTTGTTCAATAAGAGTGCGCCGCTCGATTTCTGCTCGTGTTTGCCGGATGATCTCGATGATACGCTCATCCCCCGTAGGTAAAGCCTTAAGAACTTCTATCACGTCAAATTTGTCCCGAATTGTTGTCGAGTTCTCTAGCCGTTCCTTTAATTCCGCTCGGAGTGTGCCGTCATCACGAACAATATCCTCCAAATTTTTGCCTCGTATATATTCAGCGATGGCACCAATTAGCAAATTCTCAAGTTCAGAAAGCGGTGCTTCCAAGCCAGCCACATAGGCTGGATCGACTACAAGGTATTTTGCCGATACCACAAGTGTCAACTCTAAGTGGTCTGCCGTGAGCGCTTTTGCACTCACATCATTGAGGGGTGCTGGCGATAGGAGGACGCGACGGGCACTCATGGGTTTTCCTAATAGCCGCTCTGGAGTAGCAAAAATTCTTGTTTTACGGATCACATGTTTGGCATCCACCACAAGACACTCTTTATCCGGTTCTTGAATTTGTATCCATCCTATCAGATCAAAAAAGGCCAGATATGGTTTAAAGGGTGCCGAGGTCAAACCATTACCACCAGCTGTTGACTTGACTGCTTCGCTTATCGGTAGGTTTGCCGCTGGCAATGTGTCTTGTTGATTTGCAAAAGCTTGATTCTGGTATTGAAGTTGGCTGAACGTAGTAGCTAGAGCGGTCAGAAACAGAAATCCGATTACGATGCCTAACCAATCCAGTAGTGAAAGAGAATTCATCCAACTTGCCACAACATCGAAGCCTGGCGCAGGATTATCGGAACGTAGTTGAGGCGCAGCAAGCACATAAAGTAACAGAATTACAAATGCAAATCTTCCTATGATCCGCCTGAAGGAAAGTGGTTCATCCATAGCAAAATTAGCCTCTTTAATTTACCAAGTCAGTTCTTGTTATCTTTGGGTGCGTTTATATCTTCAGCTGATTCTGTATCTTCATTAGAAACAATTTCTTCATTGGAATCCGTATTTTCAAGTGATTCTTCAATCTCATTTTCTTTTGGATATGCATCGGTTGTATAAGGGGTAGAACCGTATTTCAAGTGCAACCACTCTCGCGTCTGAGCTTCAAGGTCACTTTCGTTTTCCTGTGCAAGGTGTCTTGCCTTAATGGTGGCAGCTATTGCTTCTGGAAGTTTGTCCGCTGTTTGAGCTTGTTTACCGACCTCTGCTTGTTCTTGTGCCCGTTTTAATGCCCAGTAATCTTCAAAATCTTCATGGGGACTTTTGATCCGGTATTCAAGATTATCATAATCAATTTCAGGCGGACTAGGACTATCTGTAAGCGTTAACTCAATTTGGGAATCATCAGTGTGGATAGATATTGGTTCAGGCAGGTCGCTGTCGGTGTTTGCAACATCATCCGAAACATCACTCGAACTATCTCCCTGATTATCATTGGGTTGAATAACTGTTCCAGGTGGATTGTTCCGACCATGCATTATCTCTGGCATTTTCTCTGGTGTGTCGTTAACTTCAAGGGGTTCGTTTGTGCCACGTGAATTAGTTACCTCTCTTTCGGCACCAAAGTAGGTGGATTCGGTCTCTAGATTTTGGTGAGCACTTTCGGATGCTTCAGCCTTTTCATATAACTGCTCTGACTCCGCTAGTGTGATCTCTATTGACTCTTCTGGAATATCGGCCAATTCACCATAAAAACCAGTCTCTTCTGTCTCGATTTCAGTATTATCTTCAGGGATAACAGTCGCTTTTTCCGGCATAGCCTCTACTTCAATTGCATCTTCAAGAGGTTCCAATTGAAGCTCTTCTTCTATTACGTCTTCTATAGACTCTTCAGGTATATCGGCCAATTCATCGCTAAAATCAGCCTCCTCTATCCCAAGTTCTAAGTTTTCTTCTGGTATATCTTCTACTTCGATAAAATCTTCAATAGACTCTACTTGAATGTCAGCTACATCATCCAATGATTCATTGGGGATATCTTGTTCAAATACTTTCTCATCAATGTCTGAAGATGGCGTTTCGTTACCTTTTTCTCCTGAATAAGTATCCATATTCACCTCATGTCCCACTTCATTTAAACATTGTCTACCTGCATGCTCTCAACATAAAAGCGTGCTTCTTGGCAAAACCATGCATTAACTCCTATCAATCTTGCATACTTGGTCGATTAGCTGCATCAACAACTGTTTGGCTCGCAAAAAGAAGTGCCTGATGAGCATTTTTTCGCTTCCCTTTTTCTTCTGCATCTTTGCCCAATGCTTGTTGAAATGTCTCATTCGCGCGATGAGCCAGATAACAGTAAACAATCCCCTTCTGGTGGTAATTTGTGAAGGTTGGCTTATGTTTCAAAAGATAATCTTTCATAGCCACCTGGAGGGTATCAAGGTTTGTGATTATTACCTTTACGTCCTTTGCTAAAACGATAGCCTCATAATGATTATCGCATTGAGACAAGAGTTCTTCACTATGCATTACCAATTCACCACGTACATCCTTTCCGTAGCTACACTTGCCCGATTCGTGAAGCCTGACGCACATTGCACAACTCTGCATCGGTAACTGAAGCATCCAACTTGGCTTCTTCTCTGATAAATTATTACTAACCTCAGTAATAGGCTCAAATAGTGGAATTTGTAATCTGTGTAGCTTAAGCTGTTTTTCCATAAAAACGCGAATCGCTTCGTCTGAATCATCGACAAGTGGAGTATCATCAGGGCGTTGGAATTGATCCAGATAATTACTAACTTGAATCAGCATTGGCCGCCCGTTCGCCCCGCGTACGATAGCCTGTCCGGTTGGCAGCGTTCGCGCAAATTCACGCTGCTGTTTATTGAGACTCATAATATCGGAAAATAGATCAAAGCTTCGTTGCTCCTCCAACCAATGGACAATCTTTACATACGTGTTGCCGATCGCACCAGACACCAACTCTGTTGGAATCTGTTCCGCAATCAATATACTTTCATTATAGCCACGCACCTCTGCCAGGATGTTTGCAAAATCTTCACTGGCACGTGATCTTGGATCGGCCATAGCCTCTCCTTGCCCGCTTGATTTGGCTGACATCAGGCGATGGGCTTCCTCGATAAGTGTGATGTGTTGTCTGGCATTTTCATCATGCTTATAACGACTGGCCAAATAGGAAGTTAACGACATTAGCAGAAAACCCATCACCAGGGAACTGTCTTCAGTGCTACCAACCCGACCAATTTCCATGACTGTCGGATGATTCAGTAGCACATTCCAAGGAGCACCTCTCTGAACATTCAGTACATGGCCGGCATTGTTTAGCAAATCACGGATTCTTATTTCCGATCCCTGGCGGATATTACCTCTGGCATCACGCCCATACTCTTGAGTCATTTGTTCGGCTGTTTCAACCAATAGTTCATAAAATCGGCTGAGGAGCGGAGCCGATGTGTTGGCGTCACCACCTTTCGCAGAACGCAAATCAGCAAACCCTACTTCTTGATAGGCTTTTCGCAAAGCTGCCCGATAGACGGCCGGTAAAGGATCCCACATTGAGAACGCAGCTGTAAAAGCCCTCATGAGAAGACTAATATGCGTCCTTACCAAGATGCCCGGTGGTACCTCGAATGGATTGAATCGCAACGGGCTTGTTGTATCGTCCCCCAGGGTAAACAGGAAAAGATCGTCACGAACTGTTGGGTCGGCTTTCAGAAGACGGTAATCCGGCTTGTCTATTGGATAAATGACTAAGAACGGAATACCGAACTTGCGCCACATTTCCGTTAAAAGATGGAGGCATGTATTTGTCTTACCGCTCCCCGTACTACCAGCGACAAGCCCATGACGCTTAAGTTGCGACAGGGATATATAATAATCAGTTTCGGTGATCGTGCCCCGATGAATAATCTTACCAAGTGGTACATGAATGTCGTTGCGTATCTTGCTTTTTTGAGGGGTATCCAGATCGGCAGGCATGACAAATGGTTCGTCGCGGACACTTATCCCAGGCATATGTCCGCTTTCTGGTGGCACAGGCAAGCGAAAAGCGCCTACTGCTTCATAACTCGTCACTAGGGTTGAGAGGCGCCAAAGTGGAAAGGATGTATCTGGCCGTTTCCAGGGTCTGTATTCCATCAGATCAAAATTTTTGCCGACAATAGCCGCTCCCTCATCATTTTCCGGCTGAATCTCGTCCCACAAACGTGGTTCACGAGTTGAGTTATTCATAATCTCAGAACCTAGTGCACTCACCACATCATGCGGAATCGATTCTTCACCCATTATCTGGATTTTGATCATGAAAAGATGGTTACGCTGATTGATAATTGGTTCGAAAGTTTGCACTAAGTCGTTAAACCGCTCGCGACGATAGAAAGCCAACCAATTTTGAGCTTCTTCGGCACCTGATAATAGTTGCCGATAGAACTGCATCATTCGGTTAATGTGTTGTTGTTCTGCCAGCGACAGCTTAGTTGGTCGCAAGCATATGCTTACGACACATTTTTGAGTTTGCAGCGCAAATGTCTCTAAAAATCGTGACATGGCACTAAAATCAAGGGTTGGTCTAAAAGGGTGAGGATAATAACCAACAAATCTTTCAGAATTGGCTTCGGCTGCATTGCCCAACATCGGATCATAGTCTTCATATTTATGGATCTCGACTATCTTTGGCTTATGAGTAGCTTCAAAGCGCAGAGGCCGTAGTGCAAGCTGCATCATTTCCGGTTGGGAGCAAACTTCCTGCCCATTTTCGTCACGGATAGCGGTTATAGTTTGCAATGGGTAGTTGAAAGGATCTTCCAGGGGAAAGAATCCCTGAAATTTTTTCCAAAGAACCAATGCTCGGTTACGGGCTACAGTTTCCTCTTCATGAAAAGCCTTGCCGATGAAGAAAATTCTCAATGTGTTGAAAGGCTGACCAATTTGTGGAATAGAAACAAAGCGAAGATCAAAGGTTTCAGAGGCCCCAGTTTTACAACTGCTCAGATCATTCAGGAAACGAATTTGACGATTGACAATAAGCTTAATTCGGCTGGCTTCTCCAGTGATCATCCGAGTAAAGTCGTCGGACAGAAAGCTAGGAATAAAGGGGACGTAAGTCACAAAGAAGGCATGGTAACCAAACGAGGCTTGATCCGGATCACCAGTGCTACCGTAACAGACATCTGGACCCTTAACTTGAATATAGGGTATACTCATCATCCCTCCTCGGACTTGATGTTAAATTGTGCCAATGCGTTCAGATGCGAAACGCTGGTTAACTAGCACATTTCTAAAGTTGTTCGGGCTATCGCAACGATTTGAATAATATCGAATACGTTTGCAAGCCGTGTTTACAAGGATTTCAATATTTAGATTATAAGAAATCAACCCCCTGACTACAAGGATGCAAATTGCCTCAAAATAAATGTTGCCAAGTGATGGGTCGCTGACTCATAAAAGGTGTTACTTTCGCATCCATCATGGATGCGAAAATGAGTCCACACAGTAAACGAGAATTAGTCCAACGTCTGCAACCGAGGTGTCTCCAGGCAGACCGTCAAGAAAAACAAGGATTTTGGATGAGTTTTCGCCGTAACCGGGATGCACCGCAAAGCAACCATTCATTGCCTATGCTAACAAAACCGACCCAGCAAGGAGCGTCGTGGGCAACAGAAAACATATACTGGCAGCGTAGTGAGTGCCGTGTTCAAAATCGGGCTCATGGATCGGCATTGCTCAACACAAGCCTGTGGCGGAATCTGAGGCAAGCAGCGCCATCCCATTCTGGTCAACATGGTTGCCTCATTAGAGAGGCATCGGGAACTCAAGCTTCGGAACCAAGGGCTTGCTACTGTCGGTAGGTCTGGCCACCGTTGATCCACTATGATGGCCGTCTAAGACAAGCTAGTTACGGGTCAAAGAACACCAAGCCAGGTGGCCAATTGAGAGTATAAATTCTGAAGCGTTCTACCAGGTGTTTTGCGGGATTGTAATTCTGCCGTAAAATAGTTAGCCAAAGGTTACTGGACAATTCAGTAGTAAGGGGAATAGATGAGTAGAGAAGAATTGAATGTTTCCACAATCTATAAAGTAGTTGTAAATCACGAAGAACAGTACTCTATATGGTTCGCCGATCGAGATAATCCACTTGGTTGGCATGAAGTGGGCAAAGAAGGTTCTGAAGAAGAATGTTTGAGCTATATAGAAAGAGTATGGACTGACATGCGCCCGCTTAGCCTGCGCAAGAGAATGGCTAAATAATTCATTCAAGGAGAATAGTTCCTGGATCAGCGTTTCAAAGCGATATTGGCTTATTACAACATTTTCGTGCGGGCGGCTGTAACCAAGAAATCAGTCGCTTTCTAAATATTCAACGCAAAACGATCAAAAATAACGGCGGTGGGTCAACCAATACCAGCTCCTGGAGATGAAAAAGCTGCTCCAATAAAAATATCCAGCATCGGCTGGATGTGGCCTTTGGCCAGAAACGACCAGCTCATATGGTTTCCACCATCGAACCGTACTGGCAAGAAGTCATTCAGTGGCAAAATGAGGAGCTCACGCACAGGGTAATTTGGTTAGGCTTACAGAAACGAGGCTATCCTTACAGCTATGTCGTTGTCTGCCGCTTCATCGGTCGCCTGGAAAAGAACAAAAGTTAGCGAACCAGGTCACTGTACACGTTGAGCGGACGTTAGATGATGAAGCTCAGGTTCACTTTAACTTTGCCGGTTAGCTGGTGGATGAAATAACAGGTGAGATTCGTCGCACTTGGATATTTGTCATTACCTTGTCCTGGAGTTGACACTAGTATATCAAATTTCTAATTTTGCGGGGTAATGCTCCTGGAAATACGGCGAGCATCTTCCACAGTAAAAGATCACAGTAAAAGATCAATGAATCTTACGTTCAACATCGTTGCTGTATTGTTCCCAAGCCAACAGATGCCTTTGCAAAGTCCATTCATCGGGAATACGGCGTTGCAAGCATTGGCGGCTCAGAATGCTGAGTTCAATTTCAGCCATGTTAAGCCAGGAACCGTGGGCCGGAGTGAAGTGAATACACAGCCGGTTCCATATTCGGTCAGCTTCGGCTTTGCCAAAGAATTCGACCAATGAGTGATAGTGATGCGTGTTCAAGTTATCCATAACCACATCAATACAGTCGACATCGGGATAGAGGACATCAACCAGATAGCGCAGGGCCTGAGCAAACTGCTCCTTCTGGCGCCGCTTGGTGACCAGCACGCACCGCTTGCCTGCTTTCGGTTCGACAAACAGGAAGAGATTGCGCGTCCCGTTCCGTTTGTACTCATAATCCTGTCGCGCTGCTTGACCTGGTTTCATAGCCAGCGCCTGGCAAATATGGGCCAGCAACTGCACCGATTTCTCGTCGAAACACACCAACGGTCGCTTGGGATTGTAAGGTTGTTGGTACAGCCTCAGAATCGCCTCCATCCGTTGCAAAAAGGTCTCTGTTATTTTAGGGATGTACCAACTGCGGACTTGCCAGGGCTTGAGCTTCCTTTTTTTAAAGCGAGTCGCACAATTGACGGCGAAATCGCCGTGATAACGCCATCAGCGACCAGTCGCTTGGCTAATAACTCCAGGGTCCAACGACTCTGTCCATCCGGTGGCTCGCTGCACGCAAGGGCTGTCAAGTATGGTTCCTGGCCCCCGTCTAGCTTTTCTACTTGGCTTGGTATTGGCTTGCCTTCCAGAGCGGCTTGCACCCCTTCTTGCCAGAAACAGGCGTGTGTCCGTTCAATGGTATCTTCACTGGTGTACAGCAGTGAAGCAATTTCTTTATCCGTTTTGCCTTCGTCGCTTTTGAGCAAGATGTGGGTTCGCCGAATCACAGCTGCCTTATTCTTACCTTTTCTGATGAGAGCCAACAACTGGCTTCGTTCTTTGGGTGTGAAATTGACTTCACATTTCTTTGGTATCCAGCCAGCTTGCTTTACACCCCACTTTTCTACAAAATCCTTGTATTAGGTAATACAGTTAGTGGGTGTATACTTTCGAGGGTCGCTCTATGCTTCAAACCTTAATAGTTGGTTTTGGGAGGGCAGGAAGGCATTTGCACTGGCCTTGCATACTTAAAGCTCGAAAGCTTTCCAGTAACCGACATCTCTTTGATACAACAATTGGGGCTGTTGACCCAAAATTTGATCATCCTGGTTCTCTACATAACGATTCAATTCATACGTTCAGAAACTTTGCAAGTTTGAAAGGTTTTGATCCAGCATCGACGGTGGTGCATATTTGCACTGCTCCCGCAAACCACCTTTCTGTGCTCCGGCAAGTTGCTGAATTAGGTTATACAAAGATCATAGTAGAAAAGCCATTGGCCATGTCTATGTGCGAAGTGAATGAAATCGTACGTCTTCAGGAGAAGTGGAATCTTGATTTGCTTATTGTTGCTGTCTGGATTCATAGTACACTTACCAGATGGCTGAAAGAAGCGATTAATTCTCACGAGTTTGGCCCGCTTTGCCAATTGGCTTTTGAACAGCATAAATCACGTGTCTTACAAACGCTACAAAGTCCAGGACATGCTAGTGCATTTGATGTAGAACTTCCTCATCAAGTGGCTCTCGCCCTTTATCTGGGAGGCCATAAGGTACAGGTTCTTGACGCTGCTGTTTCGGACATGCAAGCAGGTACTATGGTAATCCCGTATATGGGAACAGCCCAAATGACTCTACATCACGATAGTGGCCTTGATAGTTTTCTTTCCTCAGATTTGACAGCACAAAATAGAAAGCGGTCTATAACACTATCCTTTAATGAACATACTATAAAAGGATGCTTTCCTGCATCTGGAAACATTAGCTATTCTCGCCTAGCTGTATATGACCACAATCTTCACCTTCTGAAATCCAAGGTGTTTGAGGACGATCCACTAACAACTTGCTTTCAGGAATACTATCGTTACTATAATGGAGAGCAGCATAAACCTGTTAGCGATCTACCCTTTAATGCGATTGTTGTTTCTGTCTTGACACGAGCAAAAGTACTGAGTGGGATACCTCTCCCGGAAGACACGGGCTTTGATTAACATAGGAAAGAAGTAATGCACATCAAACTTAAGAAGTTTTATTCTGATCCATTGTTGGATGTAATGGATTTCCTCAGTGAGGTGACTTTGGATTTTCCAAATGCAATCTCCTTCGCGACTGGGAGTCCAATGGAAACTTTTTTTGACGTTGAGTCTAGCATAGTTGCCCTCGATCGTTTCGTAGAGCACCGGGCGAGGATTACTAATAAGCCACGTGCTGTCATATTCAATAGCCTTGGTCAGTACAACCGGACAAATGGTATTATAAATGATCTTGTTATGCGTCATCTTGCAATCGACGAAGATATTCACGTTCCACCAGAAGCGATAATGGTAACATCTGGTTATCAGGAAGCTATGGCTATTCTGATGATAGGGTTGTTTGATCCATTAACAGATGTGGTGTTAGTGAGCAATCCAACGTATATCGGAACTACTGGACTTGCTAAGATTCTGGGTGTGCCAATAGTTCCCATTCATATGGATGAGGCAGGACTTAATATTGATATCCTTTTGGCAGCACTAGAGGAGATACG
Source organism: Ardenticatenaceae bacterium (assembly GCA_020634565.1). Taxonomy (GTDB): domain Bacteria; phylum Chloroflexota; class Anaerolineae; order Promineifilales; family Promineifilaceae; genus Leptofilum. Next base: position 103,162 of record JACKBN010000001.1, on the reverse strand, counting down.
GCTTGATGGCAAACGCCCTCGTGCTCTCTATGAGATTCCTGATTTTAACAATCCTTTAGGGACATCAATGCCTCTCAGTACTCGTCACGAGCTACTTCAAGTAGCATATGAGAATGATTTAATCATTATTGAGGACAATCCTTATGGTATGTTTGCCTATGATGGTAAACGGTTGCCAACGTTGAAGTCTTTAGACAAAGATGGTGTTGTTATTTATATTGGTACTTTTTCAAAAACAATCTTCCCAGGCTTACGAATGGGATTCCTGGTTGCAGATCAGCAAATTGAAAGTGAGAATCGATTGCTGGCAGAAGAATTGTCAAAAGTCAAGGGTTTTACAACTGTAAATACCTCTCCGTTGCTGCAGGCAATGGTTGGCGGCATTCTTCTTGAATCAAATGGTTCGCTACTACCTATCGTCGAAAGCAAGCTTCAATTTTACCGAACGAACCGTGACCGAATGGTTGCACGCCTAGCTGAAGAGTTTGGGGGCGACCTTGGTGGCCATATTCGCTGGAATCGTCCGTCTGGTGGTTTTTTCTTAACTGTTACGTTACCATTTACTTTCGACGAGCAGTGCTTTCGTATATGTGCTAGTGAATATGGTCTTCTATGTTGTCCGATGTCATTCTTCTCACTGGATCATGCGCGCGATCATCAAATCCGCCTTTCATTTAGCTATGTCACCCTTGAACAAATCGATGAGGGCATAAGGAGGCTCGCTCAGTTTGTTCGTGACCGCTTATTTGGATAACTTAATCGTATTATCTATACCAATCCACCGCTGCGTTGTGGTATGTAACGTAAGCAATAAATTATCTTAACCATTCTTGATAAGACGACGCAGGATGCTTTCTAATGTCCCTCCCCCGAAAAAGTGGGCCTAAGAGAAGGCAGAGGATTGACGGCAGAGGCTACAATAAAATGAGATTTGGTTTACAAATTAGTCCATACTTACTTGGTTCGACAAAAAATCCATGGGACAGCGTTGCGAACTTGGCTCGGTTTGCTGACGAAAGTACCTTCGACTCTCTCTGGCTTTACGATCACTTCCTATATGAGGGTGATTTTTCCTATCATCCATTCTCTGAACCTGTAATGGAGTGTCTGACGACGTTAGGTGCTATTTCGACTATCACAAAGCGCATTCGACTGGGGTCACTAGTGCTTGGTGTACCATATCGTAATCCGGCTATGGTCGCCAAGATGGCAACGACCCTGGATTTGATCAGCCATGGCCGTTTGATCCTAGGTCTTGGTGCTGGCTGGCACGTCCGAGAGTACGAGGGCTATGGTTGGGGTGAATTTGAGACAGCCTCTGTCCGCATGAAGCGTTTAGAAGAGGCTATCTGTGTAGTGTTAGCTCTCTGGAAAGAACAGCCCGCACATTTTGAAGGCATGTATTATCGACTTGCACATGTGCTGGATAACCCAAAACCCGTCCAAAATCCCTACCCGCCAATCCTCATTGGCGGGTGCGGTAAGAAAGTGACACTGCGACTCGTTGCCCAATACGGTAATTTTTGTAACGTTTGGGGGGACCCCGATACAGTTGGGGGCCTTTTTGGGATATTACGTGATCATTGTCAACGACTCAATCGATCCTACGATGAGATTACTCGGTCCATTATGATAACGGTTATCATTGGCCGGGACAATGCCGAGGTTGCTGCCAAACGCGAGCAACTGAGCGACTATATACCATGGGGCGGTGAAACCACCCTTATAGGAACACCTGACACTTTGATTAGGGAGTTAGAAGGGTACAGGGAGGTTGGCTGTCAATATACTATCTTGCGCATGCCCGACTGGATCAACATCGAGCCCGTACGGTTATTCGCAGAGCGGGTGATCCCAGCTCTAGCTGGACACTAACCGACCAAGAACTTATTCTCCCAACATTGCTTCATCTTGGTTCCCTCTTTCCAAGCGGTGTAGCGTTGCCTTCACCGGTATGTCAGACTTGCCACCAGTTCAGCGATATACCATATTAATTTCACCGTGGTGTTCACGCTCAATTAAGATCGGAAATGAAAGAATGTGTAGAGTAGGGACAAGGCGCACCTTTTCAACTTACGAAGAACGTGTTTCCTCATCCCTCTCTCCGAACCGTGCAGGCGATTTTAACCGCACACGGCTCTCCATTGACAGTAACAGAAGGCAAAAGACATCTAGCCATGATGTATCTTGTGATGGCATGAGTGGCAAAGCGTGATGAGATTGTCGAGTTGTTCTTGGCCACCCTGTTTGACAGGTACCACATGATGAACTTGGAGGTCAACGTTCTTAGTTTGGCAATGTTGACATGTATATTGGTCACGACGGAGTGCTAGCAAGCGAATTTGGTCTTGTTCTTTGACCGGATAGGAAACAGGCTGCTGCAATGGGGAAGGCGTGTCTTGAAAATCGGTATGTAGGATGCCTTCCAGGTATGATGGTCGATGTTTACCTGGCCAATATCGCTGAATAGGTCGGTCATTCATACGGTAGAGCCAAATGGGACTGCCATCTTCTAAATGGCATACGAAATTAATTCGTCCCTTGGGGTCTCTATGTTTGTACTTGGTATTGATAACATGCCAGTTTGCCTTGCTATGCTTCTTCCTTGCCCAGCCAAAGAGACGGTTCATTACCCACCAATCGAGTTTGGCGAATGTCGTTTTGGCATTGACGTGACGAAAGTACGCAGACCAGCCTCGGGTAATCTGGTTAATTTGAATGAGCTTATACCAGGCTGGTTGGTAGGTTGAGTCTCGTTTGGTGAGATTCTTTATTTTGGTTTTCAGTTTGTGAATGCTCTTCTGGCTGGGTTTGATGAGGACAACGGGTTTACCGCGAGTACCAGCGTAACGTTTAATGTCGAAGCCTAAGAAGGAGAAACCGTCGTCGATGTGTGAGATGCGTGTTTTATCTTGGTTGAGTTCTAGTTTGAGTTCGTCCTTCAGCACTGCTGTGGCTTCATCTTTGAGATGTTGCGCACCCTGTTTGTTACCACTCCACAATAAGACCCAATCATCGGCATATCTATAAAGAAGCGGTTGGCCAAGGCCCTGCCGCCGTCGTCGCTGTTTTTCATAACGACTCAGACAACCATAGGTTCGCCACCACTATAAGTCAAACTGATGGAGATACACATTGGCCAACAAAGGTGAGAGAATGCCGCCTTGCTGGGTACCGATGGTTGTTTTCTGAAAGAGCTGTCCTTCCATGATACCCGCTTGAAGAAATGCTGTGATGAGTTGGATAGTGTTTCTGTCAGCAATGCGCTTCCTCAGTAAGCCAACTAAGACGTTATGTTGGACAGCATCGAAACAGGCTGAAATATCGCCTTCAACAATCCAGTAGTGCTTGGTGTTACTCGTGTGTCTCCAGATTGGTGCGATGCAATCCATTGTTCGGCGTCCCGGACGAAAGCCGTGTGAACAGTTTAGAAAGTCCATCTCAAAAATGGGTTCGAGTATCATTTTGAGAGTCATCTGCACCACACGATCTCTAATCGTCAGGATGCCTAAAGGTCGTTTCTTGCCATCAGTTTTGGGAATATACACACGCCGTCCAGGGCTCGGTTCAAAATCCTTTTCCTTGAGTTGCCGTGACAGCTTTCGTATGAATTGTGTGCGGTATTCTTGGTCTTTGAACGATGCGAGCGTGATGCCGTCTACGCCAGCTGAGCGACTGCCACGATTGGCTAAGACTTGTGTCAATGCCACAGTCAAGAATGAGGGTTTATATACCAATGAATATATGTCCCGAAACCGATAATCTGGTTGTGCTTCTGCCTTCCGGGCAAAGTATCGTTGAATTCTAATGATGTCATCCATACAGGTTTCCTGGCATTTCACTTAATCCTGATACTTTTCTTTGTCAACTGCGGTCCTTCCCGATGTACGTGGCTTTCCCACGCTCGCAGTACTACGACCGCTCCGCCCTCTTATCACCACGTCAGCCGCAGGCTAGCCCATCCCAATGATGATTTGGGTCGATGATAAGGGTTCCCAGGTTCCGAGTGTCGCTGTTGTAATCTGGTGTTAGGCTTCTTCTATACACCCGTCGATGCTCTCTGCATCGTCGATGAGCCCGCTTGACTTTCATCTCCTTAGTCAGAGGCACTTAGTGTCGTAAATCACCTTTCCCTGTTGCCAGGTACTGCTCATCTCAGCCCATCCCTATCTATTGGCAGGCCGGTTAGATTTAGGATGCGTCCGTCGAAGATTCCTCTCGTAGCCATAACCAGACTCAGGCTTGCGGTCTCCGGTCAGGATAGGGTCTGCCTTTATCCGCTTGTTCCTCGGGCTTCAGACTGTTTCTGCCTCGTTGTCCACAGCCTGCCGAGTTAGCCTCATCCATGGGAGTACATGGATGGATTTGTCTGCTACTGTTTCATCACCTCCTTTTGTGACTTGGTTTTTCATTGCGCCACACAGCTTGACCTGGCGCACTTACGATAATCTAAAAGTGCATAAGTAGTTAGCGAGACGGCCGTCGAAAATGTCAGAACCCAAGCCCCATTATCATGAAGAGCATCATGATGATGGAGGCAAGGAGATGCTGACAGTGAAAGAATGGGAACAAATCAGACGGGCTTTCTACATTGAAGGCAAAAACATCAATGAAATCGCCCGCGAAACCGGCCGCGCTTGGCGCACCGTGAAAAAGATGGTGGAATCAGAAGAACCACCACGCTACACCAGGAGACAGAAACAAAAAGCGCATAAATTAGGACCTTACAAAAAACGAATACGACAACTGCTGGCGCAAAACAAAACCTTACCCCGCAAACCGCGCTGGACCTCCCCGACCATCCTGTTGGAAATACAAAAGGACGGCTACACAGGAGCGGCCTCGACAGTCCGGCACTTTGTCGCCCAGGTGCGCAAAGAACAAAAAGCAGCTGTCCGGCAGAAAACCCAGGTGTTCTTGCCGTTGGAGTTCGACCCAGGCACAGATGCTCAGGTGGATTGGGGTGAAGGCACCGTCATCATGAATGGCAAGCAAGTCACAGCGCAGCTGTTCTTGATGAAATTGTCCTACTCCAGACGCACCTTCATCATGGCCTTTCCCAGTCAGAAACAAGAATCCTTCTGGCTAGGCCATGTCAAAGCCTTTGAATTCTTCGGCGGTGTGCCCCAGCGCATCAGCTACGACAATCTGAAAACGGCCGTACAGACAGTTCTGAAAGGCAAAAACGGATTGAGCAGGAAGCCTTTTACCATTTTCGCGGCGTCTATCTGTTTGAGAGTCATTTCTGTACACCAGGTGCTGGTCATGAAAAAGGTCTGGTCGAACATAGTGTCGGGTATTACCGGCGGCGTTTCCTGGTTCCTTTACCAGAAGTAGAAAGCTATGCCGAGCTAAATGACTACTTACTGGAAAGATGTCTGGCCGACGATGAGCGGCAAGTCCAGGGGCAACCGGCAACCATTGGCGCGATGTGGCAAGAAGAAAAAGCAGCTTTACGCGCTCTGCCAACCCATCCTTTCGACTGCTGTCAGACAGTGCCGGTGCGGTTAAACCGCTACAGCCAGGTGCAGGTGGAAACCAATCGCTACAGCGTCCCCACAGACAAAGGGCAGCTCCAGATGATGGCCAAGCTGTATCCTTTCATTGTGGAGATTTATGCCACCGGCGAGAGCGAGCCTGTGGCGGTGCACGACCGCTGTTATGATAAGGAGCAGGAGATCATCGACCCCCATCACTACCTGCCGCTCATCCGCCAGAACCCTGGAGCCTTTCTTCATGCCAAGCCGGTGCGCCGTTGGCGGGAACAATGGGCCGCCGTTTATGAGCAGCTCTTGGCCCAGCTTCAGCAGAAGTGGCCAGACGGCCGTGGGGTGCGCGAATTTGTTCAGATTCTTTATCTACATCGCCAGCACAGTGCTGAAGAACTAACAGCTGCCATTGAAAAGGCCATTGACCACCGTTGTGCCCATCTGGATGGTGTCAAATTGTGGCTAACACAGCTGAACCAGCCAGACCCTACTTTTTCTGCGCTGGACTTGGGTCACAACCAGCAGCTACAGGGCATTGGTCAACAGCCACTTCAGTTAGCCATGTATGACAGTTTGGTTGGAGGGCAGTCATGAAAATGCCGGACCAAGTTGCCGTGGTAGATAAAGTTGTCCTGGAAGGGTATCTGAAGAAGCTGTTCCTCTCTACGTTTCTGCGCCATCATGAAGCGTACGCGGCCGAAGCGGCCGAGAGCAACCAGAGCTACAGCCGTTTTCTCCTGGCTCTGGCTGAACAGGAGGTGTTGGAACGGGAGGCCAGACGGCGACAGCGTCGTCTGAAGGAAGCGAAGATTCCCGTCGTTAAGGACCTGACCACCTTCGACTTTGAGATGATTCCGCAGCTCAACCAAAAGAAGATTCGGCAGTTGCTGTCGGGAGATTACATGGAGAAAGCGGAACCGGTTATTCTCATTGGGAATCCAGGCTTGGGCAAAACCCATATTGCCACCGCCCTGGCCGTGGCCGCCACGCAGCAAATGTGTCGCGTCCGTTTCTTCAATGCCGCTGCTTTGGTCAATGAGTTACTCCAGGCCCAAGAAGAAGGGCGGATCACGCCGTTTATTAACAAGCTGCTCAAGCATCATCTGGTCGTCATTGATGAACTGGGCTTTATTCCTTTTTCTACGATGGGTGCCCATCTGATCTTTCAGTTGTGTTCGGCTCTGTATGAACGGGTGGCGGTGATTGTGACCACGAATCTCAAGTTTGCCGATTGGACCCAGGTGTTTGGCGATGAGCGCTTGACAGTCGCCCTGCTGGACCGTCTGACCCACAAGGCGCATATTATTGAGTTTGTTGGTGATTCTTACCGTTTCCGGGAACGGCAGAAACAGGCTGGGGTTCCGGATGGTTGAAACTTTCTCTACTTTTGACTCGCCAAAAGTAGCAAAAGCGAGACTCCCTATCCCAAGGTTTTTAGAGGGAGTGATGTCGAGGAATTTTTTTGTTTATGGTTGTGACATTTTCGATGATCGTTTTGTGACTTTTTAAATGGCCGCAAATTTTCACCTATCGGTGCTTTGTGACATTTTATTCGGCCGTTTTCTGCATTTTTATCTTGTCAAAAACAAAAGAATCTTGAGTAAAAAAGTTATCATTTGGTTTTTAGACGCTGGTGTCGAGTCACTTCTAGCCGTAAGTCTAGGGAGCTTGAGGCTGAATGCACCAATGTTTTGGTCGCAATCGCTAAAGGTCATCATTGATTGTGGCCTATCCAGACCTTTCCGCTTCTTCCTTCGCCGTCTCGAACCTGAGGGTGTCTGCGTTGTTTTGGCACCACAACAGTTGGCACCACAACTAGTGGAAGAAAAGGCTCCATCTCCCGGGATTGCTGCTATGTATCAACGTATCAACGTTTCGACTCTCGTTACTTCCCTCCTTGATATAGGGGCAGGTGATCATATAATCTCATGCGATCCTGACACAGTGTTCCTCAAAGAAGTGGATCGCTTTCCATTCCCGAGCTCTGGGACTGACATGACAATCATGCCAGGATATAGTATTTCCAGAGGACGCGAAGTCCCGACGCCTTGGTTGAGACAGGCAACGCTTATGTATCCCGATCTTGATGACGCAGATCTTGTTTATGTTGGAAGACAATTGAGGTTATCAGCAGAAGAACTCCAATCCATCACTTCGTATAACGCAGGTATCTTTGGCTTCTGCGCCGGGCAAGATTTCAGTGGTCCATGGCGCGATGCTTATAGGGCGATACGAAAAACGACTGATATCAAAGGCCGCTCTGTATTTAGAGCATTCATGGCAGAGCAGAATGCATTGTCCCTTTGTATTCACCGCGGCCAAATTCGTGTCTCAGAGCTACCGCGTCGCTTCAATCAGTTCCCGCCAATCAAACCCCTTCCTCTTGTCTTACCGGCCGATACGATAATTCTACACTTTGTTAACTTCCAAATGAATCACCGTAATGGTACCTATTGCCTGTGGTACAGCATACGAGATCAGCTAGAAGCGCTCGGCTTCCTTCCTCCTGATCGTAGTGCATTGGATGTTAACTCATAGTCAAACGGTTAACCTATCATATCTATCTGCTACTAAAAGATATACTCTCATTCGTCCCGCGGTACTATTGGCAGCACAATATAACTAGGACGACCAGCATCGTGGAAGATGGTCTGAGTCGCGGTCTGCAACTGGCTCAGCGTAGCTGTACCAAATGGTGCCCCGGTATTGGGGTTACGGTCCCAATGCGGGAAGGATGCAGATGAGATGTCCACCCTGATACGGTGACCAGGCAGAAAGACGTTACTGGTGGCTCGCAAGTTTATGGAGTACTCGTAAATTCGCTCTCGTTCCAGAAGTGTTGGTCTTTCTAGGCTCTCGCGATAACTGGCCCGTATAATCCCTTCAGTCAAATTCATTGCTTGCCCATCTGGATATACATCGATAAGCTTGGCAACCCAGTCGGTATCGACTGCAGTCGTCGCTGCCCAGAGGACAATGCGGATAGGGCCTGTCACCTCTAGGGGCGAAGCAAGACGCTCAGAAGTGTAGCAGAGAATATCTTTATAACGTTCGATAGGTCGTTGATCATAGCTACCCATGGGGGCAAGTACCTCACGGCAGCAAGAGTGCCCACCACGGCTGGCAGAAGGGCTGCGCGGGTCATAGACATAGGTATCCGGTGGTTCCTCACCGGGATGTTGGGGCGAAAGCGTTCCGTTTCCTGTCAGTGAGTTAGCAAAGCCGTCTGAGTGAAAATAGTAGGGAGTATTCACTGCTCGCTGAAGGGGCCAGTCGGCCTCTTCTCGCCACTGATTCTCGCCCATCACAAAGAGTTTGACGGGCGATTCAGAAGAGATTCCATCGTCAATGTCCTTTAGCAGCCAGTTGTAGAAACGTATTTGACTTTCATCAATAATGCGGCTCGCCGCATTCAAGCCAAAGTCTATCTCACCAACGAAGGGCGATAGGGGCAAATGCATCCAGGGGCCGATCAGAAGCCGCTGTTTAGGGCGAGACCAATCACTGCTACAATCTCGAATGCCGCAGTAATTAGCTAAGGTGCCATTTAAGAATATGTCATGCCAGCCTCCTATATGCAATCCAGCTGCGGTAATCTGGCTATGTCGAGACGCGATTGCTATCTGTTTCCAGTACTGATCAAAGGTAGGATGGTCAAGCCAATCGAAGTAATATTGCAGAATGTTACTTTCTTGTAGCAACGGTTGGTTCTTTAAGGGTAGGAATGCTTGCTGAGAATAGATACTGGTTCCCGTGTAAGCTTCAGCTATTTTTCGCAGCATTTCCTCTGAGCCTTTACGACGGGCAGTATCTGGAGCTAGATTAAGTGCCCATGCAACAACAAAGGCTAAGTGAAGTGCGCCCCCTTCATAGGTCCATCCTTCGTAGAAATCAGATGAAGTAAATGCTGGACAAATGACGTGCAAGGCAGGTGGTGACGTTATAGCAGCCAGCAATTGGGTCGCACCTCCGTATGATGCGCCATACATAGCTACCTGACCAGTTGTGTTAGGCAAACGAGAAGCCCAGGCCACGGTATCAAAGCCATCATTAGGCTCGTTGAAAAACGGGTACCATTCACCTTCACTACTCCAGCGCCCTCGGGTATCTTGTACCACCACTACAAATCCTTGACGGGCATACCATGATGGATGTGCAAAATGAATTGCGTGCGCAGACTCCTTTTCGTAGGGCAATCGTTGCAGGATGACTGGAAACGGACCAGAATTAACCGGCTGGTAGATATCCGCATATAGTACAGTCCTATCTCTCATTCGTACTGGAATATTACGCTCGACAGTGATTTCAAATTGGTTAAATGTCATCTGTTACTCCTTACACAACCACACAATGTCGTTGCCTGACTAATTGTTTCAGACAGGCCCCTCTTGTTACAATAATGGAGTCGATATTGTTTGTCTCATTTTCTTTCACCCGCAACTTCCTATCGCAACACATTGATTGGTTCTAACTTGGTGAAGTTCTCAGGAAGTGCTATTTGTTGACCGTATAGGTATACACTGTTGGTGGAATAAAGACCGTCCTTTAACGATGACCACGTGGATTGCAGTTGGTCAATTGATGGTAACCATTAAACACCTGTCTGGGCACAGGCTTGGTCCAGCCAATCGACAAACTCTGGGTGAAGTGGGATACCTTTCGAACGCCGTTCTTGCTCCGTTTCCCACTCGAGTTGACCTGGTACCAATACACGTTCTTGACCGGCAGCAGGCGGGGTCTCCTTAAGCATCCGGACGAAGTCATCCATGGTCCGTTTAAAATCATCTAGATTTGAGAAAGCTTGTATATTGATGGCTGCAACACAATGACTGAAGCTACCCGAATCGAGCTTGGCTCCAAACGTTAGCCCACCTAGAACACTCGTTAGAATATCTACCGCACATGCTAGACCATAACCTTTATGAGAAGCCAGGTCGGGTAAACTGCCTAAAGGGAGAAGTCGCGAGTAGGTGCTTGGTGCTGGGATTGAATGCATTATGGGAGTACCATCATCTTCAGATAGTATTCCTGGCGGCAATGGCACTCCTAAACGATGGGCGATTACAATTTTGTTTCCTGCAACAATAGTGGTCGCAGCATCGAAGACAAACGTAGGCTCTTGTGCACATGGAACTGCAATTGCAATAGGGTTTGTACCCAATCTAGGCTCACGCCCGAATGTTGGCACCATGAGTGGGCCAGAGGCTGTCAGGCATACGCCGATCGCGTTCTGAGGAACTGCTAGTAACGCGTGATACTGTGCCATCCCAAGGTGGCGACCGTTGTGCATTGTCACAAACCCGACACCTACTTTGTGCGCCTTATCTATGGCAATTTGCATAGCTTTCGGGGCGATAACTAATCCAAGCCCGTAGTCAGAGTCAATGTTTGCAGTAGCTGGTGTCTCATGCGTAATCTGCCACGAAGGGCGTGGGTTCATTGTTCCGTTGCGATACAACTCAAGATACCAACGCAGCAAGTTAGCTGCACCGTGAGTGTCGACACCACGCAGGTCCGCGCTTACTAAGCCATCAGCGGCCAGATTCGCATCTTCCGCAGTTAGGCCAGCTTTCAATAGTAGTGCGGCCGACTTTGCGCGCAAATTGTCAAAAGAGATACGTTTGGCTTGTTCGTCTGGTAAAAGGAAAGTAGGCATTTTATTGCAACCTCGTGATATAAAAATGACAAGAATGGACGTACATATCAACTGTCCAGTTTGCTTGCCTATCATTCTACAATCTATAGTTCCTCGCAGATTTGCTCGTATGCCACTTGACTCAACCCGTTAGTTTCATACGGCCGTAATCGATGAATGCCAGGCCACTCCCATAGAGTTTGGAAATGGCGGCGTGCGAGAGCGGTCGGCTCACTACCGTGTAAGATAAGCGCGCCCTTCATGACCCCTCCAGCACCATCTCCAAATAAGCCGATCAGCATTCGTTCTCGCCCAACGATGAGTAAGGGTGTAGGAGGCAAGGTATCTCGATTAGCGAGAACGCGGACTTCATAGTTGCTTTCGGTGAGAGCATTGAAGGGAGTAATGTACCAAGTGACTACGAAGTCCAAGTCCTTCTTATTTCTGACTATGATTAGCCGCCTAGCTCTCCAGCCATCTTTTATTTTCTGATCTAATGCCGCATTCATAAGTTGACTGGACCTTGATTCCTTTCTGATCTGATCTTGTTCAAGGCCTCTTGGCGAAATTACAGTAACCAAATAGATATTCCTTTCATTTTTCGGTACGGAAGAGTCGCGCAAAATATTTACGGCGGCTTCATCTACATCCTTCCTTCCTTGTATTGGAGAAAAGTAGCTCGTTGTGCGAACCTCCTCAATAGAGCGTTCGAGGCGCTCGATGTGCTTTCTCAATGCGAAGAAGCTAACAACAAGTAGAGCAACAAGCAATACAGCCTGATCAATAGGGTCAACTGGAGCAGTCCAGATTTTGGAATAGCGGAGAATTTGAAGAACTATTGCAACGGCAGCAAGGGTAACCGCTGGGATTTCCGCCAATCTTGGCCACCATTTACTCCATATCATATTCACCATCTCCTTCATCTATACCGCATAACCACTTCAGCAATGTCTTATACTGGTGCGATGAGCGATATGCTAGCAGAACGGACAAATGTAAGTATTTCATTGATGGGACTATTATGGGGCAATTTGAGGATCAGTCTATGTACGCCAAGCTCACCATATTGACGGGCATCTTCGCGGTTTATGGCATCGCGCGGCGTCACACTGATTTCTAACTCGTGTAAACCCGGACAACGTATGTAATTGCAAGCGGCCTTTTGCAAGCCAGCAATCTGTTCTGCAGTTTCCTCCAAGTTGAGATTGAATCCATACCACCCGTCACCGTACTGAATTGCTCGACGATGAGCAGCCTGAGAGCGACCGCCAATCACAATAGGAGGGTGTGGCCGTTGTACCGGACGAGGGTAAGCTTGAATACCATCAAAATTGACGAATCGCCCGCTAAAAACAGGCGATGGCTGTGTCCAAAGGGCAAGAATAGCTTTAAGGTATTCTTCAGATCGAGTGCCACGATTTTCCATCGGAATGCCTATGGCACGCATTTCCGGCTCAAGGTATCCAACTCCTAGACCAAAGGCCAGCCGACCCCTTGAGAGTACATCAAGACTGGCTAACTCCTTCGCCAGTACTAGTGGGTTCCGTTGTGGCAAGATAATGACGCCAGTGCCTAGTAGGATCTTATGGGTGTGAGCAGCTAAAAAACTGAGAGCGACTATGGGATCAAGAATCGGATCCGTCGGTTCCATATAAGGTGGAGGCGTGAGGGATTCAGGTAACACAACATGTTCGCCAACCCAGATTGAGTCAAACCCTGCATCCTCTGCAACTTTGGCCACTGCAGTTGCAGCCTCAGGCGAGCCAAGAGTATTTTGGTTTATACCGTAAAGTCCGTAATGCATAGATGTTATTACCTTAATTACCAATTAGCATTCTAGGAACCTGACTAACAACTAGGTCAATTGCTCAAGAATTCATAAACCATGCGGTTTATGAAACCTGAAAAGGTTCTATTGATGGCGAGGTTCGCGAGGAAGCGGTAGTATGGGTCCGGTAAGGGGACTTTTGCCATGTTTGGGCGAATTCTCGATCGCAACACTAAGGCGTGCAATCGTTGGTAACTCAAAGAGCGTACGTAGCGGCATGTCTACATTGAATGCGTCACGTACTCGCCACATCACGCGGGTGGCAAGAAGGGAATGACCACCAAGTTCGAAGAAGTTATCATGAATTCCTATTTGGGGAATCTTGAGGACACTCTTCCATATCTCTGCGAGTGTAACCTCAACCACTGTTCTTGGATCTTCGAATTCTGGTGCATAAGATGTTGCAAAGTTGGGCGGAGGCAGCGCTTGCCGATCGACTTTTCCGTTTGCTGTTAGTGGAAGATCATCCAGAAAGGTAAAAGCCGATGGAAGCATGTAGTCCGGTACATGCTCAGTGAGGTGAGCGCGCATCACTTTAACATTCGCCTCCTCGGAAGGCTCCAGGACGACATAGGCGGCTAAACACTTCTCACCCTTTTTGTTACTACAAGCTAGGACCACACACTCATGTACTGAAGGATGTTGCGCTAGCAGCACTGAGACTTCACTTGGCTCAACCCTTATCCCGCGAATCTTTACTTGATCATCCAGGCGACCCAATATCTCAAGAGCGCCATTACCTCTGTACCGTCCACGATCGCCAGTATAGTAAAGAAGATCGTTCTGATCTTCTCGGAAGTGGTTGGGCCGGAATCGCACCTGTTCCTCGACCGATGTTCTCAGGTAGCCAAGACTACGGTAAGGTGTACGAATCACAATTTCGCCCGGTTCCGCTATCCCACATAAACGACCGTTGGGTGCAAGCACAAGAGCTTGGCTCTGCGGGAGCGGAAATCCAACTGGTTGAATGCCAGGAGATGTGTCAACTGGTATCTCATAGTATAGTTTCGCGAGTGTTGTTTCAGTCGGTCCGTAGAGATTGGTAAGAGCACCTGACTCAGGGAATGCAATTCGCCATTGGGCAACAAGGGCATCGCTTAGCGGTTCACCTGCGAAAAACACCTGGCGTAGCGAACTCAATGAAACCTCAGTAGGATGCTTGGCTAGCCAGGATGCTGCAATGGCTGGAACCGTATGGAGTAGTGTGATTTGCTCCCGATCCATCCAAGGAAGAATACGGTCTGCGCCGAGATCGTCTGGATCATCAGGCAAGCAGAGTGTGGCTCCACTCGTAAGCGGAAGGAAAACATCACGAAGAACGACATCAAAGGATAAACCTGTTAACTGAGCGCTCCGATCGTGTGGTCCAACAGAGAAATGCTTGCGTTGCCAGGCAAGAAAATGACTCAGTCCCTTGTGACAACCCAAAATGCCCTTTGGTGTACCCATTGTTCCAGAAGTAAAAAAGATGTAGGCGGGATCACCTGGGTCAATTTCAGAAGATAATTCTTCCATTTCGCTTACTGCAACAGCAAAATTACTGTACCCTGGGGCCATCTGTTTCCACGAGATAACTTCGACCCCAGTTCCAGCAAGCCACGGCGTGTAACTAATTCTCTCGCTAGTTTCTAGAACGTATCGACAGCCCGCTTCATCAAGCATTCGAAGCTTACGCTGAGTCGGCAATCGAGAATCGAGAGTGAGCAGCACGCCCCCCGTAAACAGAACAGCTAACATTCCAACTATGTAACCACTGCTACGCGGACCAGTTACCGCAACAACATCACCGCGTATAACGCCCTTATTGCGTAAGAGTCGGGAGAGATCACCAACACTTTGCGCTACTTCTTCATATGTCCACGTGTACTCCTGGTGTTTTATTGCTGGCAAATGAGATGCATGCTGCATACATTCCAGGAAGACTGCCGGTATGGGTTTATAGTGCTGCTCAGTAATTGGAGTACGTGGGTCTGGTAAAAACTGAGAAGCGGTTTCTGTGACGAGGGAGTGTGAATCAATTGATATATGGGACTTTTGCACAAGCTGAGTTAAGAGGAGAGTGAATTGCTTTGCCATTTCCTGCATCCGATTCATCGTAAAAAGATCGGTTTGGTATGCAAATCTAAGAGAAATCTGGGAACCTAGGTCCTGGATATAAAAAGTCAAAGGGAAGCGTACAACTTGGTTGCCAAGGTTTACAGTGGTTGTATTCAGCCCTCTAAAAGAAACAGTGGGCCTAGGTGTATTCACGAAGTTGATCAAAACTTGGAAAAGGGGATTGTGTTCGAGAGAACGTTCGGGGCGCAGTTCTTCGACGAGCTTTTCGAAAGGGAGGTCTTGATGAGCATAGGCGTCAAGTGTCACGTCACGAACACGATGTAGAAGCTCACAGAAAGTTGGATTGTCATTCAGCTTTGTACGTAGGACTAAGGTGTTGACAAAAAAGCCAATCAATCCTTCCAATTCGGCACGCGTGCGCCCGGCAATAGGCGTCCCTACCACAATGTCATCCTGGCCACTGTAGCGCGCCAGTAACACCTGAAAGGCTGCCAGGAGTGTCATAAACAAGGTTACGTCCTCGCGTTGGCTGAGAGCCTTGAGTTCTGCTGTGAGTTCAGGCGTTAGGACCAAGTCTACCGATGCTCCCTGGAACGTTTGGACGGCAGGTCTGGGGCGGTCGGTAGGCAAAGTGAGCACTGTTGGTGCGCCGGCGAGTTGCTGTCGCCAGTACGCGAGCTGCTCATCGAGAACTGCTCCTTGCAGGTATTTACGTTGCCAGTACGCGTAGTCAGCATACTGGATAGGTAACTCAGGTAAGTCAGCAGGGTGGTTGTTGATACGAGCTTCGTAGAATGCCGCTAGCTCGCTATTGAAGATGCTTATTGACCAGCCGTCTGAGATACTATGATGAAATGTGATGACCAGCATGTGACAAGTTGCAGACAGACGAATAAGAAGTCCTTTTATCAATGGTCCGGTTACCAGACTGAATGGATGTTGGATTTCAGCAACTGCAGCCTGTAGCGCTTCCCCTTCTACATCAGGATGTCCTACGAGGTTCAGCCTTTTTAGCGCTAATGTCAGTAACGACGTGACTAACTGCTTTGGTTCATCATCCTGAGTAACGAACGTGGTTCGTAGTGCTTCGTGGCGTGCAACCAAATCGTTAAGGCTTGACTCAAGGGCTACTACATCGAGTTCACCCTTTAAGCGAAAGGCAGTATAAAGGTTATAGTTAGTATTATCAGGATGCAACTGATCCAGGAACCAGAGACGTTGTTGTGCAAAAGAGAGGGGAGGAATAATACTCTGCTGACGGCGTGGGATGCCAGGTGATGCAGAAATGGCCACTTCGACATGTTGGGACAGAGCCGCAACTGTAGGGGCATCGAATAACACACGAATCGGTAGTTCGACCTTGAGTTCTTCTCGTATACGGGATATTACACGAAGAGCAAGGATAGAGTGCCCACCCAATTCGAAGAAATTATCGTTTACACCAACCCGCGTAATATGAAGGAGATTGGCAAAGATGGCTGCCAGAGTGTGTTCAATCGATGACCTCGGCTCCACGAACGGCATATCGAGGTTAGTGCGATCAGCAAACGCAGGTAGAGGTAGCGCACGCCGGTCAATCTTGCCACTTGGCGTAAGTGGGAAAGCCTCGACGTGGACATAACTGGTTGGAATCATATACTCAGGTAACCAGTCATGAAGAAACTGCTTCACTTGACTAACCGACACATCTTGCTCAGATTCGGCAATGAAGTAAGCTGCAAGGTATGGGAGGCCTGGCTCATCTTCACGAAGAATCACAACAGCTTTTTGGATTAGGGGATGCTGGGAAAGGACAGCTTCGATCTCCCCCAATTCAATGCGATAACCCCGTATTTTAACCTGGTAATCTAGGCGACCCAAACACTCGATGGTACCATCAGCCTGATAACGTGCCAGATCGCCTGTCTTGAAGAGACGAGCGCCCGGTATACCGCTAAAAGGGTCTGGAATGAAACGGGAAGCTGTCAACTCAGGGCGATTAATGTATCCGCGGGGCAGACAAACGCCACTGACGTGAAGCTCACCATCTACACCGATTGGCACAGGTTGGAGATATGTGTCCAATACATAGGCTCTTGTATTAGCTATTGGCTTTCCGATCGGTGCGTGAGAGCGACCTTCTAAGCTTTGGTTAACATCATATGCTGTTGCATCAAATAGTTCGGAAGACCCATATAGATTGATCAGAAACCGATCAGGTAGCTGATTGTAGAATTGGTAAACAAGCTCAGCTGACAAGACCTCGCCGCCCATAACCCAGTATGTGAGGTGTGGTAGTCGAGTGGATAGGTCGGAATAACTCAACAGTTGTTCGAGAACGGATGGCAACAACCAGATACGAGTTATCTTATGATGTGCCAATGATTCGATTAATGCATCAGTATTGCGGTAAATTGCTTCGGGTACTATTACCGAAGGGATTCCCTTTAGCAATGGACCGAGTAGTTCCCATAATGAGTCCACAAAGTTAAGAGAGGTCTTTTGGCATATCACGTCGTCTGCAGTAAATGGATATGCCTCCCACATCCATGCAAATCTATTTAGGAGTTGCCTGTGTTCCAACGCCGAGCCTTTAGGCTTTCCGGTTGACCCAGACGTGTACATTACATATGCTAAATTTTCCGCTGTTACTTCGCTAATTATGTTTTCGATGATTGGTGTGGTGTCTTCAATATCATCTAAATAAATCAACTGAACCGAAGAGAAGGGTAGACGATCTGCCAAATGCCGTTGAGTGATAACGACTGGGGGTTGGGTATCCTCAATCATTAGAGCTAGTCGTTCGCCTGGATACTCAGGATCAAGTGGTACATAAACGCCACCCGACTTGAGTATACCGAGTAATCCAACAGGTAGTTCAAGCGAGCGTTCTACACAGAGACCTACGAACACTTCCGGACTAACCCCCAGGGATAGCAACTGACTAGCTATCCAATTGGCCTGCCGGTTCAGTTCACGATAGGTCAGGTGTGTGTCACCGCAAATGAATGCTACTTTATCAGGTGACCGTTCGACCTGTGAATGGAACTGCTGGCAGAGATTAGTGTCCAAATTAAAATCACGATCTGTATTATTCCAGATATGCAATATCTTCTCTCGTTCAGAGACCGTGAGCAATGGTAGGGAAGCAAGGACTTTCCTAGGCTCTGCCACGACACCTTCGAGCAGTATCTGGAAGTGTCCAAGCAGGCGGGTGATAGCATTTGTGTCAAATCGGCTTGTGTCATAAGATATACGAATGGTCAATTCCTCTCTGGGAAAAACCAGAACAGTTAGAGGATAATACGTTTGCTCAAACGAGCCAATGCGAATTAGATCTACCGCCTTACCGGGATACTCACTACTACTCATACTGAAGGCAGGATAGTTCTCAAAGACGAGTACAGTCTCAAAGAGAGATACACCATGAGAAACTTGGCTCCAAGCTTGTACATCGAGTAGCGCACTGTGTTCATACTGAAACGCTTCACTCTGATCTTCCTGAATCTGTTGAAGCCAATCAAGAACACACGTGTTGTGAGGTACGTGGACACGAACAGGCAGTGTGTTCATAAGTAGTCCGACCATGGACTCGATATCAGCTAGCTCTGCACTGCGTCCCGATACAACTGCCCCAAAAACGATATCAGGGTCTCCAGAATAACGGCTCAGAAGTAACGCCCAAGCCCCTTGAAACAGTGTGTTTAGTGTTAAATGGTGCTGACGTGCAAACTCCCGAATAGTTCTAGTGGACTCGTTCGGTATAGTTAGCTCCTGAGCCTGGACCTTGTCATTCGCGAGGGTTACAGAATCACCTTCCCGTTCCACATGTATCCTATTGGGTGCCGTGAACCCGTATAGCCTCTTACGCCAATATTCTTCCGCATTGTGTGGGGTTTGTTGTCGAAGCCACGTAATGTAGTCACTATACGGCCGTGGTTGTTTGAGTTGAATATCAGAGCCTTGAATGAATGCCTCGTAATACGCAAACATTTCTCCAAGGACAATAGGTATACTCCATCCATCGAGCAATAAATGATGTACAGTCCAGATGAACAAATAACGATTCCCAACTAGCTTAATAAGAGCAAGACGCATAAGTGGAGCTTTCGACAGATCGAATCCGCGCTTTTGGTCGTCCTTGAGATGTATTCTCAAGCGAGACTCTATCTCTGTTGGAATAACATTCTGCCAATTGTATTCTTCCCATGGTAATGCGATATTATTCCGCACCGCCTGGAATGGCTCTTCCAAACCTTCCCAGATAAAAGCCGTGCGAAACACAGGGTGCCTCTCGATGACACGTTGCCATGCATGCTGAAAGGCAGGTACATTCAGCGATTCTTCGAATTCTCGCAACCAGTGAGAAACGTAAACACCTGAAGTAGGTGCGTATAGACTTTGGAAAAGCATGCCTTGTTGAATTGGTGATGAAGGATAGATGTTTTCTGTAGCAGGAGACTTCTCTAAAAGATGGTTGATAGTGGGTAAATCGGATTGAACTAGAGGAACATTTGGAAGCGTCCGCTCTTTACCAGTACGCGACTGACACATGGCGATTAACTGTCGCAATGCATCCAGAAACGCCTGAGCAAGGTTTTCGATAGTAGCTGACCGATGGGCCACCTTAGAAAATCGCCACCGGACAAGTAAACGGTCCTCAGCCACCATGGCATTGATCTCGATCAGGTAAGGACGCAATCCTAGTGGACTACGAAGAAGACCTGCCCGCTCGGGAGCAGGTGCGAAAAGAGATGTAGTGGTGAACCCTGTGGGTGATTGTCCCAAATAGTTGAAGCTAACCTGTGCTTTAGGAAGTTTTTGAAGCTGCTCACGAATATCTTTTGGGCTAAGATAACGCAATATCCCATAACCGACGCCGTGCTGTGGAACATCTCGCAACTGATCTCTTACAGATCTAAGGGCTTCTTCTAATGTTTCGCTCCCACTAAGATCAAGCCGGACAGGGAAGCTCGATGCAAACCAGCCAATCGTTCGTGACAAATCCACATCGTTAAAGAGAGGCTCGCGTCCATGGCCCTCCATGTCAATAAGTAGTGAGTGGCAGGCTGTCCATGACGAAAAAGCCCTTACCAACGCGGTTAGCAGTATGTCATTAATTTGAACTTGATAGGTTCTTGGTATGAGCTGGAGAAGTGCTTGTGTTTCCTCAACGCTAAGGGAGATCGTGACCGTACGTGAGGAATTTACGGTGTTGACACCCTCATCCACATCTTCATCCAATGGTAAGGTCATAACGTTATGACGGTTGATAGCGGATAGCCAATAGCTCAACTCGTCCAGTAAATCAGGAGATACTGCTAGGGCGTGTAACTGTTCAGCCCAAGCCTTGAAAGATGTAGTTTTGGGGCGCAGTTGAACTGTTTCATCCCTCTCGATCTGTTGATATGCTGTTTCAAGGTCATCTTGCAGGATGCTCCAGGATATATTGTCAATTACGAGATGGTGAGCAATGATCAGTAAGCGAGAAGGCGCATCGGAGCCAAGATCGAACAGTACTACTCTGATAAGTGGACCAGTTGTCAAGTTCAGGCTCGCTTGGCAGTTATTAGCGACTGACCGAAGTTCGAGCCGCCTTTCCTCTATGGTTAGCGTAGACAGTTTGATAATTGAAAGAGGTGTAGGGATCTCGGTGTCTGTCCCAAACTGTTCCCAACTATTCGTATTGCGAATGAAACGCAACCGTAGTGCATCGTGATGGCGGAGTATATGATCAAGGGCTCTCTCCAGAAGTGTGGGGTCGATTCTTTTGCGGAGCTGAAAAATAACTGCCTGATTCCAATGATGTGGAGCAATGAAATCCTGTTCGAAGAACCAGGTTTGTATCGGTGTCAAAGGAACTGATCCTAGAACAAGGCCTTGTTCTGCCTCTATCGGCCTTGATACTTGAGCAACTGCGGCAAGTTCACTAATTGTTTGATGCTGGAAGACATGCCGGGGTGTTAAGCCAAGACCTAGCTCGTTGGCACGAGCGATGACGCGAATACTAAGAATAGAGTCTCCGCCTAACTCAAAAAAGTTGTCGTTAATGCCAACATGCTCTACATTGAGGATTTCGGTCCAGATTGCTGCTAATTTTTCTTCGAGCGGAGTCTGGGGAACTTTGTAAGATGCTCCAACTGTTGGGTGTGTTTCGTCAGGCATGGGTAAAGATTTTCGGTCTACCTTGCCCTGAGAAGAAAGTGGCAATGCTTCCATAAAGATGAAAGCGGTCGGTATCATATAGTCGGGTAGCTTTGCGGCCAAGAATATCCGCAACTCGGTAACATTCAGAGCAAGTGTTGTCGACCTTTTGACCGCAGGAACGACGTAGGCAACCAATCGCTTACCACCTGACTGATATTCACGGGCGAGTACAATCACGTCCCCCACGGCGGGGTGTTGTATAAGTGCTGCTTCAACTTCACCGAGTTCAATGCGGAAGCCGCGTATTTTGACTTGATTATCAATTCGGCCCAAAAAATCGAGCTGTCCATCAGATCGCCAGCGGACCAGATCCCCAGTCCTATATAGACGTGCCCCCGATTTGTTGCTGAAAGGATCGGGAACAAACTTCTCGGCTGTAAGCTGAGGACGGTTGAGATAACCTCTTGTTACCCCATCGCCACCTAAGTAGAGCTCACCTGGCACGCCTATTGGCACAGGTAGTCCTCGTTGGTCTAGCACATATGTGCGAAGATTTGATAAAGGTTGTCCAATCGGGGGTGGTATCTCCGAATTACGTAACGGTGATAGGACGGCAAATGTCTGAAGAACTGTACATTCAGTTGGCCCGTAAAGGTTAACGTAGGTGAATGGAAGGCCTTCGGGAGGAAAGAAGGCTATTCGGTCTGAGCCAGTCATGAGAGTTCGCAAACGGGCTTCTGGCGGCCAGTTATCAAAAATGATGCTTTCTGCAAGGACAGGAGCTAGAAAACCAATGGTTATACCATTTTCAATAATCCAGCTGCGGATCGCATCGGCCGAAAACCGTGTCTGATTGTCCACAATATGGAGTGTAGAACCGGCGGTGAGATACGACCACAACTCCCAGTTTGATCCATCAAGGCCGACATGACAAGTTTGCATCGCCTGATCTGATGATGAGATCCTGAACATCCTCTGGGTCCAGAATACCAGATTTAGGAGACCACCATGTTCAGATAGCACTGCTTTTGGAATACCTGAGGATCCCGATGTGTAGGTCACATATGCAACGTTATCTGCCGTTGAACCTGCAATCGGTGTCAACTTTGACTCTTGTTTAATCTCTTGCCAATCGGCATCCAGTCTCACTGTCTTTATTCTTGTGGGTGGAAGTATTGATTGGAGATGTGTTTGAGTTATCAGTACATCTGGTGCAGCATCCTCGACCATAAACTGCAGTCGTTCGACTGGATAACTCGGGTCCAGACAAACATGCGCGCCGCCCGCTTTGAGAATGCCCAGAACACAAACAACCCAGTCGATAGATCGTTCAAGACAAACTCCGACTAGTATTTCTGGTCCGATCCCAAGCCGTTTAAGGTAGTGAGCCAATTGATTTGCACGCTGTTCCAACTCTCCATAGGTTAGTGTTTCCTTACCGGACACTACCGCTAATGTGTTTGGAGTCAACGCCGCTTGCTTAGCGAATAATTCATGTACGCACTGGTCCCGCGGATACTTAGTTTCTGTTGCGTTCCACTCATTTACGATGAGTCTTAATTCTTCATCAGTCAACAACGGTAACTTGGCCACGCATTGTTGAGGCTCGGCGACCGCACTCTCCAGAAGTATGTAGAAGTGATCGATCATGCGTTTGATTGTTTCATATTCAAACAAATCGGTACTGTATTCGAACCGCCCCACTAATTGACCAGATATATCCGTCATGGTTATTGCAAGATCGTATCGAGAAACCACACTGGAACGCCGAAATGGTTTAACGGTTAATCCCGAGAATCCGCGCTCTTGTTTGGGGACATTGTCGAGGGCGAGGCTGACTTGAACTAAAGGTGTATAACTTGCACTTCGTTCGGGGCGCAGTTCTTCGACGAGCTTTTCGAAAGGGAGGTCTTGATGAGCATAGGCGTCAAGTGTCACGTCACGAACACGATGTAGAAGCTCACAGAAAGTTGGATTGTCATTCAGCTTTGTACGTAGGACTAAGGTGTTGACAAAAAAGCCAATCAATCCTTCCAATTCGGCACGCGTGCGCCCGGCAATAGGCGTCCCTACCACAATGTCATCCTGGCCACTGTAGCGCGCCAGTAACACCTGAAAGGCTGCCAGGAGTGTCATAAACAAGGTTACGTCCTCGCGTTGGCTGAGAGCCTTGAGTTCTGCTGTGAGTTCAGGCGTTAGGACCAAGTCTACCGATGCTCCCTGGAACGTTTGGACGGCAGGTCTGGGGCGGTCGGTAGGCAAAGTGAGCACTGTTGGTGCGCCGGCGAGTTGCTGTCGCCAGTACGCGAGCTGCTCATCGAGAACTGCTCCTTGCAGGTATTTACGTTGCCAGTACGCGTAGTCAGCATACTGGATAGGTAACTCAGGTAAGTCAGCAGGGTGGTTGTTGATACGAGCTTCGTAGAATGCCGCTAGCTCGCTATTGAAGATGCTTATTGACCAGCCGTCAAAAACAATGTGATGTACCGTAAGAAGTAAGATTGCGTCCGACACTGACAAACGCAACAATGAAGCTCGTAGAAGTGGGCCATGGACTAAGTCGAAGGGTGTCTGTGCTTCTTCCAGCGCAAGGTTCTCAATATGAACTTTCTGTTCATCATTTGGTGTATTCTCTAAGTCGAATTCCCGAAGTTTCAGTTCGAGAGAAGGGGAAATAACTTGGACTGGTTGGCCATTGCGTGTTGTAAAGGTTGTGCGGAGTATTTCATGCCGCTGAATAACATCATTGATACTTTGTTCTAACACAACAGCATTTAAAGCACCGCAAATTTGGAGTCCTAGTGGAACATTATATGTGGGACTTTGAGGAGTGAGTTGATCGATGATCCAAAGACGACTCTGGGCAAAAGATGTAGGGAATACAAAAGCTTTTTGCATCGGATTGCTTTTCCATGGCTAACGGAACTATTATACAGTCATCGTTTAATAAAGGAGGAAACGTATGTCGAGAGTATGATAGATCACGGTCGATTCCTAGCGGTATCCCATGAGAAGTTGTTAACTCACTGTTGGGCAAACAAATATATTCACCGTCAGTTTTTGTTTTATAGCACTCCTCACATCTCGATGACCTCCCTACAAAATATAGCTACGTGATTTCAAGGCGAAAATACACGATAATCACAAAGTCTTGCTAGAGAGAATATACGTTTCTTCTTGAACGTTTTTTAGATAATAACACCGGAGCAACATTCAACAAGGAGACTATCCGTATCTTCAAAAGGTTGGGACAATTCCTATCAGTATCGGCTCAGGACTATAGTTTAGCTGGGTGATTCGATGCGTGCTAAAGATAAAGATATTCTACCCGTCACGGACAGGGCTTTGGCAGGTAAGACGTATCAACTAGCGGTGCTATGCTGATTTTCTGATCTAGGAATCCTTCTGAGACCATTGCGTCCACTCCGACTTGGAGGGCTTGGGCACTCGGGCAAGCGAGAGGGTTGCGATAGTAATCTACTCCGGGCTTACCATAATACAATCCAAGAGTCTCAGGTGGGGTTTTGCTTATGTCAGACATAATCTCAATCGCTTTCTCGCGGTTATTCTCATCGATCAGCCAATCGAGACCCCTTACCCAATCATCAAGGAATGCCCGCACAGCCTCCGGGTGTTCCTCAAGGAACTTGTTGCGCGCGACTGTAGCAACGGCTGAGTTAGGGCCAAGAACTTCTGCTGCTGAAAATAAAGTACGTACCCCTCCTTTTTGCTCCTCGAGATCCATGAAAGGATGGACAAAGGAGCCAAGATCGATACGCCCCTCACGAAGTGCTGCCCCCATCGCTCCGAAGCCAACCTCTGCAAATTTTACGTCGGTATTTGGGTCAATCCCATTATTCCGAAGGTAGACTCGTAGAATGATGTCAACGGCCGTTCCTAAAGCATTGACGCCGAGCGTCTTTCCCCTCAAATCTTCAGCTGTTTGGATTCCGCTTTCTTCCAAGACTAAATAGGTGTTTCCTCCGTATCCAGGCTCTCCGTCAACGAAGAGGCCGGCCACGATAGAGATGCCCCCTGGGACAGCATCTTTAGCAACAGTTGTTGCAATCGTACTGAAGGCAAGGGTAGCAAAGTCAGCTTGCTCTGCGACTAAAAGAGTCTGAGCCTCTGGAGTCCCCTTGGTCGTAGTTATGTTTACAGTGTATTCATTGCCATAATGCTGTAGAACTTCTTTCTGAAGGAATTCTGAAAAGATCGCTATCTGGATCTCGGTGGGCGGAGTTGCTCCGCCGGTAGCGTAGCGGATCGCGAGAGGTTTCTCGCCCACTGTTTGACCGGCTTTGCACGCAGGCAACGTTGCAAAAAGAACACTTATACCCGAGAGAAACAAAAATTCCCGACGAGAAAATTTTGCCGTTTGAAGAATTTTGTCAACATGCTTAGGATTAACCATTTTAAATCCCCATGATTGTATGTGGCAAAAGAGAATACCAGGATGCTTGAAGGAGAACTTGCAAACAATAAATCTTAATAGGTCTAGGATGTCGAATCCACACCTTTTATTGTACTATTAGGTTCACTCACTGAGACAGGCTATCTAATAATACCAACACCCAAATTATGCCATATCAAGCATATATCTGCAAAGATGCACGGCGTCGCATTGCTGGATCTCCCACGGTAGGTTATTATTCGAATCTATCCAGTTCAAGGTTCGGCAAACGAAATGATACTGAATCATTTTCACCATCAAAGAGCACGTTAAAAATAGAATCTGATAAGGCAATTTTCCGCATGGTCCCTTTTGAGTGGCGGATAACGAGGCAAACAGATTCGCTGACACCGATATAGTCATCCTGAAGATTTTCCACGGGGATGTATAAAAATAGTTATAATAGTCAAAGTAGCGAAAAGAGCCGTGACGCTAGTTAAGATGCGTTCTGGCTTGCAGGCTTGAGGCCGGGCTTCAGTTTTGCCAGAGTAAAGAACAATTCAAGCCGAAGAAGTTCTGGCCGCTTTTTGTGATGAGCACGAGTGTGTTGCTTTGGTCACCCCCAATTTCGGGCATTAAAACGGACAGGGTTTAATTTGTTTGAAATAGAGGTTGGTCGGAGTTATGTGCCGCTGGTACTGTTCTGGTGGGAGGCCGGTCAATATCTTTGCTTTGGATATGCTATTTTATGCCATTTGGTGGAAACTAACGCCTGTAACGCTTCCACTGTGGATAACGATGATGATCCAGTAGCGAGGCGATCTCCGCAAAATAGCGTGCCTGTCGTCTTCTGATTAACGCATTAACTAACTCGAACCGAGCCTCTTGTTCCTGTTCGAATCCATATTGGTAAATATTTTATCGTGGTTCTAGAAATTTTTTAAATTGAACAAGAAAGCTCAGAGTATG
This sequence comes from Ardenticatenaceae bacterium, assembly GCA_020634565.1. Taxonomy (GTDB): domain Bacteria; phylum Chloroflexota; class Anaerolineae; order Promineifilales; family Promineifilaceae; genus Leptofilum. The sequence continues at coordinate 76,664 of JACKBN010000001.1, read as the reverse complement.
TGTAAAATAGGGTAAGAGTACGAGACCATTCATATTGACTAATAAAAGCACTAATCGTGGTAGCATTATCTGACAAAAAGGGTTTCCAAGTGTCGAAAATAGAAATTCGAGAACTTAAAAAGGCTTACAGAAATGGGGATCGGGAAAGTATTGTAGCTCTCGATGGTATATCTTTAGCAATTGAAAATGGAGAGTTTGTCTCGATTGTTGGTCCAAGTGGTTGTGGGAAGAGTACATTACTTTATACTATCGCAGGATTTATTGCATGTGACTATGGCGTTGTATTGGTAGATGGCACACCTGTCATTGGTCCCAGTATGAATTGTGGCATAGTATTTCAGGAATACGCGCTGTTCCCGTGGCGTACAGTACTTGGCAATATCACTTATGGGCTTGAAAGTAAGGGAATGGCTCGGCGTCAACGAGAGGAGATTGCTGCCTGTTATATTGAGCGTATGGGACTGCGTGGCTTTGAGCATTGTTTTCCCAAAGAGCTTTCTGGTGGCATGAAGCAACGTGTTGCTATTGCTCGAACACTAGCCTATGAGCCCGATATTATCCTCATGGACGAGCCGTTTGGGTCTCTTGATGCCCAGACAAGAGAGTTGATGCAGGATCAGCTTCTTGATATTTGGCGAGAGCTGGGTAAGACAGTGCTCCTTATCACACATGATGTTTCTGAAGCTGTGTTTCTCTCTCAGCGCGTTATTGTGATGACCTCCCGCCCAGGAAAGGTTAAAGCAGAGTTTTCTATTACCTTGTTAAAGCGGCAGTGCCGAGAGGAAATAATGATTTCAGATGAATTCAATCAAATACGGAACCCAATTTGGCTAGCTGTACGTGAAGAGGTTTTAAAAGTAGAGCAAGCGGTATAATATGGCTGGAAGCGGCAATTCGACTCTAGTTATTCCCATTTGGTCATGGCGGCATGTACTGCACTCCGCTGGAAAATTGATTATATGGTTTTGCCCAATTCTAATCATGGTCACGTTCTGGGAGTTTGCTGCACGAGCACATCTTATCAACGAAAGTGTATTCCCCACATTTACTGCGGTTTCTGTTGCTGGATATGATCTGTTTCAAGGTGGTCAAATCTTCCTGCACCTAATTACCTCATTCTATCGGGCTATATCTGGACTAGCCATCGGTAGTATTGTAGGCATCGCCTTAGGTATGCTAATGGCTTATTCGCGAATCGTTCGGGACATAGTCGATCCTTTCGTTACACTTACGTTTTCTTTGCCGAAGGCCGCATTTATCCCGATTGCGTTTTTATGGTTAGGCGTTGGTAATGCTTCTATTATCTTGGTAGTTTTTCTTAGTACTTTAGTGCCGATGATCATCAGTGCTTACGATGGGGCTCGAAGCGTTAATAAGCAACTTATATGGTCTGCACAAACTATGGGAGCGTCTCATTTACGGATGCTTACGTCAATCGTGTTCCCTGCCTCTTTACCATATATCTTCAATGGTGTTCGGATTGGACTGGCTTTTTCAGTGGTGGTTGTAATTAGTGCCGAAATGGTTGCAGCATACATTGGGATTGGAAAGTTTATCCTACTATTCGGCGAGGGCGGTAACTACAACTATATGTTTGCTATTGTGTTTGTTGTTATCGTTGTTTCCTTTCTGCTTGATCAATGTTTTTTACTATTGAGTCGCCGTGGATTACGATGGCTCGATGATAACGATGTATAATGAGTCATGAATTGGGGCGTGCATGACGGTATCGCCTGTTCGAAGATCTATATGCGGACATCAGAAACAAATACCTCGAATGTTAAACCAGTTGCGTAGTATTGTACCGATTTTGGCGTTTCTTACCCTGTGGGAGTTTGTGGCTCGTGCAAAAGTTTTTCCACAAGTCGTGTTTCCCTCTTTCCTAACAGTTCTGTGGCAATTGGTGTACCTTCTGGTACAGGGTAAGTTGCTGGTTGATATCGTAACAACTACGTTTCGGGCTGTATCAGGGCTTACCTTTGCGGTCGTCATGGGAATGACTATTGGCTTATCAATGGTCCGATTCAAACTGGTCAATTGGTTTTTCGAGCCAGTGCTCGCAATAGGATTTCCAATGCCGAAGATTACCCTTATTCCAGTATTCATACTTTGGTTTGGTATTGGGCATACATCCAAAATCTTGTTGGTCGCATTTGCTTGTTTCTTCCCAATAACCCTTTCGACTGTAGCAGGAGCCCGGGGAGTTGACCAACACTTGATCTGGTCAGCCCGAGCCATGGGATCCACCGAACGTGAAATATTCTGGCACGTTATTCTACCTGCTTCACTCCCATTTATTATTAGTGGGGTTCGAATAACCCTACCTGTATCCTTAATCGTAGCATTTGTTGCTGAAATGATCGGTGGGGGAGGAGGTCTCGGATACACGTTAGTATATGGATATCGTTACTTGGAAACACCAACCGTCTTTGCCGTGCTTTTGACAGTGCTTACACTTGGTTTTTTACTTGACCGAATGCTTCTTGAGGGGAGGAATCGCCTACTACTATGGGAAGATGACATGCCGAGAGAAAGTGTCTATGATTGAATTAATTTGGGAGTAAAGCGTAATTATCTGAGGGGTGTGCATAAATTTGACAAAAGAGTTGGCTAGCCGACCAGAACGGGATTAACTGTAATAGAGACCAATCTGTTACAGGAGAACCCAATGGATCAACCAACTCTAATCGGCTATGCTCACCTAATCATTACCTTATTCGATAAATTTGTCCAAACCAATCCGGTTTTCGGTTTTGCTCAGGTATCAAAACTTCGGTAGTAGTTTGACTCGACTTGGTCGTCACAGCGTTCACGGCTTTCGTTGGTGAGGAGGTTACCGATTGGGACGAGGCGTTTGCCAATCGTCACCTGGCTGAAGACAAAAGCCTGTTTAAGGCTGACCTTCCAGTCTGGCATCAGTCTGACCAACGTGAAGGGCGCATTCCGCAGAAGCTGCGCCACCTGGATACCGAGGCTACCAGGAGCAAGAGTGGCTACCAGGGCTGGGTCTACGGCTACGGTATCCAAATTACCTGTACCGAAGCTACCTTTCCCAAGATGGTATGATGGATAAATCGCATCTATTTGTTTTGAGGTCATTAATTTGCGACCTGAAATAACAGAGGAACAGTAAAAGCTGAAAATCAGCAAAAAAAGTGATTTGAAACTCAAGTAGCTCTTTATACTGGGCGTGTTCAGGCTAGGTGTTGCCCTTGAATTAACGGGTCCTATTTCTCACTTCAGCAGGTTGTGAATCGCTAATTGATCCCTCTCATTGAGCGGGAGTGAAACAGGACTGCCTGTCGATTCTGAAAGCAGTGCCGCAAAACATACTTCATGCACTTGAACAGCATGTTCAAGATTGATACTGGGTTCTGTTTTTGACTCGATGCAACTAAGGAAGTAACGGATTAGTTTCTGATATGGGAGACCTTCTGCTTTAGCTCTTTCTGGTCCTGATTCTGAAATCTTCTGGAACCCGGTTTGTTCCGTATCTTCTTGAAGGAATATGCAGTTGTTGCGTGCAGTACCATTGTTTCCCAATAAGTCGATATTGAACTGATAAGGCATGTGGCCCTTCACTACTGCCGAGATGCGTCCAATTGCATTGTTAGAATAGCGAACCAAGCACAATTCTGCGCAGTCGAACTCATATTCATCACCAGACTCAGCGCCAATCTGTACCGATCGTGCTACCACCTCAACAGGTTCTGCATCTGTTAGGAACATGGCTGTGTCAATCGCGTGGCAGCCCCCAAGAAGCATAGCGCTACCACCAGTCACTCGGCGTCGGTACTCTACGGGTCGTCGACGCGAGTGCCAATAGTCAACATCAACGACCCGTAATTCACCTAAAGCACCCTCGCGCACCAATTGGTGCAGACGCTCCACCAGCGGGATCCATCGTACCACGAAGCCGCTAACTGTAAAGACGCCGGTATCACGCACTGCTTGGCGCATAGCATAAAGACTTGAGAGGGTGACAGCGACTGGCTTTTCTACATACACATGCTTGCCCGCCTGCGCGGCTTCTATGGTGTTATCCGCATGAAGGTGATGTGGAGTGCATATGGAAACGACATCTAGACCCGGATGTGAAAGAAACAGACTATAGTCCGTGTAGCAAGTGCATTTAACACCAAACCGATTAGCAAGGTTTCTTGCATCAGTCAAGTTTAAACTTCCAATTGCCACCACATGACAGTTTGCCTGAGCGAGATAGGCTGCAAGGTGATCACCGCCGGTCGCACCTGCTCCCCAAATACCAATACCATATGTGGCCATCAAATTACCTCCTCTAGCTCTTGAAAATTTTTATGTTATGAAAGTTAACAAGTTCAGACTAGCTCATCTCAGCCCGAGTCATCGCTCGAGCAAGAGCGCTGCTCCTTCTGGATCGGAGTCAAGGGGAGGCGCGAACGATTAAGCAAGTTATTGAGGCTGCTATGGTCAGCCGAGAAACCATCTTCATACTGAAAGAGTATTACTTTAGCAAAGGATTAGACCATGCCCTGTACGAAAAGTAACGACCAGGGGCTAAACCCAAAATTAACGGTGAAGTAGAAGCCCTTCTCGTTGCGCAAGCTTGCAGGGACCCGCCTGAAGGCTATGATCGCTGGACCCTACGCTTGCTGGCTTACAGGTTGGTGTCATTAGAAATCATCGATTCGCTTAGCCATGTGACCGTGGGTGAGGCGCTAAAAAAGATGAACTTAAGCCTTGGCAAGTAAAATCGTGGAATATGCCGCAACCTGGTGCACGCTTTGTCGCTCAGATGGAAGATATTCTGACGTCTACCAACGACCCCATGTTGTCGACTATCCGTAGGTTTGCCTGGATGAAATTCAGAAGTCATGCATTGTTTTTCACGACACGCGGTTCACTGCCACTGGAATCCGGCCAACCTAAACGGGAAGTCCATGAATACGAGCGGCATGGCAAGTGCTCACTCTTTTTCGACAGCCAAAAAGACTGTCTTGGCGACCGATAGATAACCTGAACATTCATCGCAAAGAACGCAGCAGGCACAAAGTTTTTCTCTTTAAACCTCTGCGTTCTTCGCATTCTTTCCTGTTTAACCTACTGTTGACCAATACAAATTTACTGATTTTTCCACAATTACGTCGAATATAACGATATTCTTATATGGAATAACCGTTTTAGTAGTATAAATTGTTAAAATACTAAATGACTATTGAATCGTAAGGTTAAATTGTTACATAATATTATTATATTGACAACGTAACTGCGTATCTCTTTAATGAGAGTGTATAAAGATGATAGATCAAATGCTAATTCCGGTAGTTCCTTTACGTGGTGGAATTATTTTTCCTGGTGTTACCACAACCATTCCTATTGGACGGCGGCAGTCGTTGGCCGCGGTGCAGGCAGCAATTGAGGGTGAAGGTAAAATTCTTATCTTGGCGCAGTATAATGCTGAGGTGGAACTTCCTCAAAACGAAGATTTAGTACCTATTGGTATTTTAGCGGCGGTGCGTGATTTGCTTCGTACCCCTCATATGGGTGTGCAGATGTTGGTTGAATTGGATTACCGCGTGAAATTTCATGGCCTTATTGAAACTGATCCCTATCTGATAGGGTCTTACGGTGAGCTCGAAAATCCGGTGGATTCTGATGAGCCGCAGTTTTTGACTGAAGCGATTGGATATCTGGAAGAGTATGCTGATACTTTGGGTGAGGCAAATCAACGAATGTTAGTTGCTGGCCGCAGTAAGAAGACCGCAGGTGAACTTGCAGATTACATTGCCAGTTTGCTCAACATTCCCTTTGGCCAGGGGCTAGATCTGCTCGTCTCCACGAATGGAGCGACACGATTAACAGTTGTGCTGAATTTTTTGAAGAAGGAATTGCGAATTGCCGAAATCCGCAAAAAAATTCAAGAAGAAGCCCTCTCTGGCGCGGATAAAGCACAGCGTGAATTTTTATTACGTCAGCATATGCGTACAATTCGCAAAGAGTTAGGTGAGGAAGGGGAAGATATAGCTGACGAACTGAGGCAAAAAATTATTGATGCAAATATGCCAGAAGAGGTGCGTGACCGGGCGTTTAGTGAATTGAAGAGATTGGAATATCAGGGACCGCAGTCGGCCGAGGCCAGTGTGATTCGAACCTATTTGGAATGGTTGGTTGAATTACCCTGGGACAAATCCACTAGGGATAATTTCGACATTGTTCATGTGCGTCAAGTATTAGATGAGGATCATCATGGCCTAGAAGATGTAAAAGAACGCATCATCGAGTATGTGGCCGTTCGAAAACTGGCTGGCGCTAAGATGAAGGGGACTATTATCAACTTAAATGGCCCACCTGGAGTAGGGAAAACCTCTGTTGCCATATCTGTCGCTCGGGCCATTGGGAGGAAGTTGGTGCATTTAAGCCTGGGGGGCGTTCGAGATGAGGCGGAGATTCGTGGTCATCGACGTACCTACATTGGTGCCATTCCTGGTCGAATTATCCGTGCTTTGCGAGATGTTGAAACTAACAACCCGGTCATAGTACTGGATGAGATAGATAAATTGGGCTCTGATTGGCGTGGCGATCCGTCATCAGCGCTGTTAGAGGTTCTGGACCCAGAACAAAACCACAGTTTCGTCGACCGTTATCTAGAGGTTTCTTTTGATTTGAGCAGAGTGATTTTCATTACCACTTCGAACCGGCTTGATATCATTCCTCCGCCTCTTTTAGATCGCATGGAAGTGATTGCCATGCCAGGTTATATTGAAGATGAAAAGCTAGCTATAGCTAGCCAATATTTGCTACAAAAACAGTTAGATGGTCATGGAATTAGCAGCCTGGATGTGCAATTTAAAAAGGAAGCGCTGAATCATATTATCCGTCACTATACGCGAGAGGCAGGCGTGCGACAGTTGGAGCGGAGTATTGAAGCAATAGTGCGAAAACTAGCAGTAAAGGTGTCGAGTGGTGAAGAAGGTCCATTTCAGGTCACGACTAAAGATATATCAAGTTTCCTAGGGCCAGAGAAATTCTCCTATGGTATAGTCGATGGAGACGATGAGATTGGTTTAGCTATAGGATTAGCAACTAGCAACAATGGTAACAATATTCTGCCGATTGAAGTAAGTTTGAGCGAGGGTGATGGTCGGATAACCCTCACTGGTTCTTTAGGGGAGGTAATGAGAGAATCAGCTCAGGCTGCCGTCAGCTATGCTCGAGCCAATGCTCATTGCTTGGGACTCAAGCCGGACATCTTTGATAAGGTGAACTTGCATGTTCATGTGCCTGATGGGGCGACACCTAAGGATGGTCCTGGCGCTGGTATCAGTATAGCGATAGCTATTATATCTGCCTTTACCCAGAGACCAGTGCGAAAAGATGTGGCCTTGACGGGCGAGATAACTCTGCGAGGTAAGGTGCTGGCAATAGGCAATATCAGGGAGAAGTCACTTGCTGCACATCGCGCCGGAATCCAGACGATCATCTTGCCCAAAGATAATGCAAAGGATATTCCAGAAATACCAGAACGTATCCGGGAGGATTTAACGTTAATTCTGGTGAACGCGTTAGATGAGGTGTTGGATGTAATATTGCTTCCATCAGATAGTCTGCCCTTCACGGTTGGCACTAGCACTAATGATGAATCCTCCACTGGAGTTACGGTACCGACTAAGAATGGTAAAAGCGAACTATTGTTGCATTAGCAAGCAAGGTGCGTAGGCTAAGAATTGATGGAACTTTTGCCGTTTCTTTGAAATAAGATAGGTGTGAAAAAGTTATTAGACTTCTTGCATAAGTCACTTTAATCCAAGTGACAGATTGTATATCGAGGCAATCGAGTTGAATCGCAAACCAAACCGTTTGCGTCGATTGCGGTATCGTTCTTTCAAAACCCGAAATATCTTGAGCTTACCAATCACGTGTTCACCATAGATTCTGGCTTTCGACAACGCCCGATTCTTTGCTTTTTCCACTTTGGTTAGAGGATGATGTTTGGATTTCTTTTTGGGTGTCTGGCTGTTTTTGTGAATCTTGGCGATGCCTTGATACCCTGAATCCGCTAAGCAGGCAATGGTTTGTATCATCCCTTGGCAACTCTGGGTGAATAGCTTGAAATCATGTTTCTTGCCTTCACAAAAGGCCGACGCCACAATTTCTAGTGTTGTTAAGTTGACGATCACCTGCGCTTTTTGCGTGTGGCACCCTTTTTTGCCACTATAGTGCCGCTTCTGTTTTTTTGGGTCGTTCTATTGGTTGCTCTGTGGCATCAACGATAACAACCTCAATGAGCGTATCGCTTGTTTGCAGCTTTTTCTTGCCGGGTAATGTGAATTGGCCTGAGGCAAGCAACCAGCGCATTTTCAACTTGCTGGATTGTCCGGCAAACGGCTGACTCGCTAATCCCGTAGGCTTGGCCAATATGAAACTGGGTACGGTATTCGCGCCAATACATCAGCGTCAGCAAGAGCTGGTCTGCCCGTGACAATTTAGGTGGTCTACCAAAGGTTGGCATTGTTTTTTCTAAAATTACCATCATTTGCTTAAAAATCGGGTGTGGCACACCCGTTAAACGTTTGAATTTCGCATCGGATAGGTCTTTAATTTCAGCATATTTTATAACAGCAATTATGCCTGAATTTCTACTTATGCAAGAGGTCTATTACAGTAATTTTGACTACAACAAACTGTGGTGGAATTCCAGAGCTTGGGGAATCCGCGCATTTATCCTTCCCAATTCATCCGTCTTGCGGAAGCTTTCGAAAACATACTATTTCCAGTTATCGTAAATTCCCTGAATGATTGCGACACCCCACTTATACTCCCCATCTTTGTGTATTTTCCAGAAACGTGCAAAAATGTCCGCTAAGGATATTTGAATAGAGTAAAGTGCCCCCAAATGTCAAGACAAAATATGAGGCAAACTTGAGCTCATTTTCCTCCATTGATTGTGATGGGTGATAAACGGCGAAAGTATATCTCTGCCGGTGTTGCATAGCCCAATGATTGATTGGGACGTTCATGATTATAGAAGTGCCAATAACGGGTTAGACCGCGGCTGGTGGATTGGCATACTCTTTGAGATACACCTCTTCATATTTTACTGAGCGCCACAGTCGTTTTGTGCGGATGTTATCAATGGCACGCCCTTTGTCATTCATGCTAATCTGCACATCGTCATCCTTGAGCCGCACAATATTGCGAGCCGGTAAAGTGGCTGCCCTGGTCGCTGTTGAAGAAGGTCGGCGCGGACTGAACCAACGCCCGTTACCACAAAGGGAAGCACAAGCGTGTCAATCAGCTGCCAGCTGACAACAAAGCGGGAGAACCAATCCAGAATAGCAACCAGATACATACAGTCAACCGCTTCGATTTTGTCATGCTAAAATTTAGACAGCTATATATGTATGTAGCAGAAATGAGAAGATTTAAGAGAGGTTACTGCAGAGTCTACAGCGTTGCTCTATAATTTGTGACTTGTGTTCCTCACAGTAAAAACGTCTGCATCTAGGACACTGTGTTAGATTCGCTGTGACATCCCAAATCGTATTTACTCCTTTATGGTCCTCAGATCCGAAAAGTTCATTGCTAAAGTTCCCTTGGAAAGAGGTGTCCTGGTAATAATTCATAGGGAGAGTGCCTGGAGTGTAACATATCGCGCACTCAAATTTAATGTCATCTCTAAAATCGTGACTTTGGGAGATTGTTGGTTTTCGAGACAGTAAACTTTTTAACCATTGCGGAAGTTGCATAGAGGCCTCTGTAAAATCTAACTTCTGAAAGCTGGCATTATGATAGTCTCAATTATTGGTAGAAATCTAGTTCCAGCATAAGAATAGATCAATAATTTTAATACCTTGCTTGTTAGAGTTGGAGCCAGTAAACGCAAGATATTGTCAAACGTTGTGGATCGCCGGTTCAAGGGCGGCGTCCATCGGAAGGTTAACAATAGAATCAGACGGCAAATCAGGCAGGACACGGGTCTTGCCCTTGGGAAACTTGACCCTAGCCTGAACCAGGGGCACACGGTGTGCAGCGTTGCCTATGCGCCACCGTTTCTCGTCTATGTTTGCGCTCCGTGACGGACAAGCCCGTCCAAGGTCTAATGAATTTGGGTTCGGACATTATCAATAAGTGTGGTATCGTTGCGCATGGTGTATTCTCTTTGCGGCTTGAGACTGTACTATAGGTTTTCTTACCTAAGAGGATACGCCACTCCTTTTTTTCGCCAGTCCACAACTTTTGATAATACCTCGAAAACGCAAAAAGTGCATTTGTAATACTCTAGCTGTTACGCCTACTAAATCGAATTACGGTAGAGGAAGAAATGCCAAGACAAAGACAGATAGCATCCCTTTCTTTGCCACCCAATCTTACAATCCGCCTTCTCCTGGATGTTTTTGAGTCGATCATTTGTTTTCCTGGTTAGCTAGCCAAGAAACTTAAATAATCATCCGCTGAGGCTCCTAATGTACCCACGATAGCAATCCAAAATGATTGTAAGCAAGACCAATGTGTTTGGCAATTGTACCGGTTTAATGGTAACCGTTCAGTTGATAGGTAAAGTATGTTGATAAAAACAGCGCTAAGCAGCAGGCAACAAAGATGGCGGGGTTGTGCCCGAAATCAATGCCTGGCAGGCATCTGTCAGGAAATCCAGGACATCTCGCTGCTGCCGGCGCAAAGAAATCACTACGGTCAGGATACGCTCGACAAAACGACTACCGGCCTGACTTTGGCTGCCGAAACTACGCTTGCGCCAGATGACACCGCGGCGCAAGGCTTGCTCAGCGGCATTGTTGGTCGGTTCAACTCCCTCCTGGTCGACAAAGGTCCACAAGGCAGACTTGCGTTTGAGAATGTTACGGCAAGTGGCCTGGGTTTGCCGGTGCTCGACCAGGAGGGCACCCAACTGCAACAGGCTTTCGACTTCCCGCCGAACGGGGCCCATGGCTTCTTGGAACGCCTGCCGGGTCGAGGTGCCGTCGCGGATACGATGCCACAGGGGAAAGAACAACTTGACCTGGTCCAGCAACAGACGACCGATGAGGGCCGAGTTGCCACCCCGGTCCACCAAAGCCTGGAAATCACGGCGCAAATGAGACCAGCAGAGTTGGCGCTGCTCATCAGGGAGGCCGTTGTAAGCACTCAGACGGTCGGAGCCCACGATGCCCGCATAGTCTGCACCAAGCAGGTCGGTAAGGCCTTGTCGACCGCGGCTGGCGCGCAAGAGAAAGACGACCACTGCCGGCGTGCTGCCGACCCACAGCCAGCAAGATTGATTGTCTTCGCTCCAGCCCGTTTCATCGACATTCACCGTTGGCTGCTGGCGCACAAAGGTCTGTGCTGCCGCTACCGGTTGCGCCAGTGCCTGGCTGAGCCGTTGTTCTTGTGCGGGAATAGAGCCCAAGCCCATCTCCACCCGAAACAAGGTGGCCAGCAGCTCCTGGGTGTCCCGCCGACTGACGCCAAACCGGCCGCTCAAGTAACCGGTGACCGCCTGCAAACGTGGCCCAAAGCAGCCAGCCGGCATTTCAGCCGGCCATTCACCGCGTGTCTCCTGTCCACAAGCCAGACAGCGCAGGCAATGGACTTGATATTCGACCACTTCCGGCTCGATGCGCGGCAACTCGGTCACCTGGTGACGACTGGGCTTGGGGTCTTCACCCAGCAGCAGCGTGCCACAAGCGCCACAGGCGCTGGGTCGGCTGACCACAAACCGACTCACTTGGTCCGGCGGTTGCAAACGTCTGCCCTTGCCGCGATGACCCGGCTGACCGCCCCGCTTGCGCTGCCCTTTAGGTGCGGGCGGCTTTCGCTTGACCGAGGGCGGGTCGCTTGAGGGCGGCTTGGATGAGTTTTGTGAGTTCTTATTCACCTGCTCGCGCAGTTGGGCCACGGCTTGTTGCAATTGCTCCACGGTGGCCAGCAAGCCAACCACTAACTGCCGCACCGATTCCGGTGTCGCTTGCCAATCACTCTTCGATATGCCAGCAGGTGGTTGCTTCTCGTTCATTCTGTCTAGTATGCTTGATTTTTGCTTTCAGGCTATGACTCTTTTTTACAATTGACTCCGTTCAAATCATGACTGAACGGTTACGTTTAATGAGTGTAATAAACAATTTTGTTGGGCCAATTGAAATCCTGACACCACTACAACATTATTCTGTCACTTCTCAGGTAACTGATTCTAGTATAGCAGACTTCCTTCCCACCGGAAGATGACGAGAATTAAGTCAGGCAGGTCACAGATGCGTCGTCGTAGCTTTTACGCCCCGTTTTGCAGGTTCTGTTGAATTTGGTGGATAATTACCAGATGTCACAATTTGTCACAATTAAACGATATGCAATGGTCTAATATCTACGCTTTCCTGCGCCAGTCTACTAATGTTTAAGCCGGGAACGAAGCCGACAGGCGTCGTTACATTTACGGTGTTCACTGGATTATGCGCACGGGTGCCCGGTGACGGGAGTTACCACAGAAATATGGGAACTAGAACTGCATCTACAAACGCTTCGCCCGCCGGTGTGACAAGGGTATCTGGCAAAAAATGCAGCATCATTTTGCCGATGACCCAGATAGGGAAAACCTGATTTTGGACAACACCATCGTGCACATTCATCCTTATGCAGTTGGGCTTTGAAAAACCCGAGGTCAGTCTGAACAAACTCTGGGTCGAAGCCGTGGCGGTTTCTGTACTAAAATCCATGTCGGCGTCGATGTCTTGGGCAATCCACTGCGATTCATTTTGACCCCTGGTCAGACACATTACTCTACTAAGGCTGAAGCCTTGATGAATGGATACGAATATGATCATGTGTTGGCCGACAAATCGTATGATGCTTATGAGATCTTGCAGCCTATTGCCGAACAAGGGACCGAAGCGGTCATTCTACACCGTGTTGTCAATCGTAAGGGGCAACGTGAGTATGACGAATATAGGTAAGAAGGACGACATTTGGTGGAGTGTTTGATCAATATGATTAGGCATTATCGTCGCATTTCTTCTCGGTTTGAGAAGTTAGCCAAAAGCTATCTTGGATTCTGGAGTTTTGAAGGTGCACAATGATTTGGTTTTGTTGACATGTTAACAAAACCAAGTCTTTGACAGCCATCCTGAGCTGGCAGTTTTCGTCAACGCGGTAAAAACATTTAAGGCGGCTTCCCTCAGACGTTTGCGAGAGGGTGTGAGTTCAACCGAAAGCCTGTCACGCAGCAACTGATCGCGCTCTCGCTGGAGGAAGACGTTGCTCAGTCAGCTCCACACACCGCACGCAGTCCGGGCTCGTTACCTTGGCTTACAATGGGAGCTGGCTGGAGAGAACGGCGGTTGATACGGATAACCTTGAGTTATCGGTAGTTATTTTTACACAAAAAAAGGGCATCTTCGTTATGGAGATGCCCTGGCGAGAAAAATGTATTCGTCCACCTTGCCCTCCAAAGGGTTGTGGTGGTACATTGTTCCTATGAAAACGCCCCCTTCGCCATTGACAGCACTTGCCTGCATATCTAAGATAAGGTTGAACCAGTGAAGAGGGATTCCCTTTCACAATGTACCGAAAGCCTCGCAATTGACCTGCGGGGCTTTCTTGTTGTTAAGACGCCCTTACCTTATTCCTATTGCGTAAGAGGGAGAATAGGAAAAAAAGCATAGTACGGCCGTCCTAGTTGGTTGCCTTGTCATGTATTAAACGGGATATTTGCGACATTTTAGGGGAAAAACCCCCCATTTGCTAGTGTTTTACCCTTTTTCTGGTTACAGACCTCAGTTTTGGCGCATCCTTTTCTTCACGCGTTTTTCACGACCCTTTGGTGCTTTTTAGGTTTTGTCTAACTTTCTGATCTCACGCATCGAATTTGCTAAGTGCAATTTCAGAACTATGGCCGTTTTTACCCCAACTATTTCCGCTGTGCCTGCACATCCCCGGTCAGCCAGCGAGCATAAGCCAAAGCGGCCTCATTTGACCGGCTCAAAGCCAACAAAGAGGGTGAGGGTCACGACGACGGCCGTTATTGAAAGGGGTACCTTCAAGGTAAGATATTTTTGTTACCGTTCGGCAACAACTCTAACGGTCCCTCTTCAGAGTTTTGATAAAGAGAGGCAAAATACTCCTGGATCATGCGATGAACAAAAATATAGCCACCAGCTACTCTGCGCAGAAGAATATGAGCTACAGCAACGTCAAGGAATTCGGCTAGTCGCCAGGGCAGTAGATTGTTGCGAGCCAGTAAATAACGCAATGTAAAGTGGCGAATAAACGTACGCCCTCCACTGTTCCACCACCCATTGATCATTCCTACGCCACCAAAATATATTCCTAAACCAAGGCCAAGATATAAACCCTCTTGCCAACCATTGCCTAGAAACCCATTACTTAAATCATAAAGTGTATCGCCTGAAAACTCACTAAATAATCCGAAGCCTAAACCGGCTAAAATGCCAATGAACAATGCATCAAAAATCCCACTAAATAAACCCATTGGTATTGAGTTTTGAAGAGAAAGCCATATCCCCTGATTTGGTCTTGTTTTCAACCTGATTTCTTCATAGACAAGCCCATCATTTTTCCAGCTACTTTGGCCGAACAATAATCCCAGGACGATCCAGACAAGAATCCCCACCCGTGTTCCGAGAGCCAATCCATCCCAGAAGCCAATAAACAGAGCGCTTACCAACGAAGTTAGAAATCCAATTACTAAGGCGAACAACAATCCCCCAAAGATACCAAGAAATAGTCCCCTATTTGCCTTTTTCCAGGACCAACTGACTCGCTCGGCGAGCTGTATTTCTGGTTCGTAGGGTACTCCGAAGCTTCCCAGCCAGGTAATAACTCCGAATCCCACGCCAAAGAGCAAACCTGCAGCAATGCCTGTCGGTAGATCAATTGTCAGGGCAAAAAATAAACCCATACCAAATCCAAACAGTATTCCATGAATAATACCAGCTAGTACTCCAACTACACGTCTGACAACAAATTCATAAGTTTGCCGAGTTTTTCCATCCGGTAGCCAGTCCGGCTGAAGATATTCAATGTAGAAGAGGGTTTTTAACCGTTCAAGCATTTGGTAGCCGAGCCATTTTAATCGCCTGGTAATGTCATCTTGGGTAAGCGGTTCTGGAAGTTGCCGATGTTCAAACATACGTTCAATGTATGCGGTGAAAAGCTGTTTTCGACGTTCGGCAAGTGTGCCAGGAGCAAGTTGGTCTAGCGGTTTGTTACGGTACACCAGAGCAATGATATTCAAATTGAGCGGTAATTGGGCCAGTTCTAAAAGAAGGGCATCAGATTTTATTGCTATTCGGGCTGCATTCAGCTGCTCGCCGCCACCAGTCAGATAGAGGTCAATTTGTGATTGGTTAAGAGGAGTAATGGTCAAGGCAGTTCGCAAATTTAGACCATTGTTCAGCGCCTCATAATCTTGAGCGCGGCTACAAACCACGATATCAATCATGTGTTCTTCACGGAAGTGGTTAACGGCCGTTACACAAGCCTCGCGGTATCCTCTCTTTACTTCGTCCAAGCCATCAAGCAATAGAGTCAGTGTATCGGCAGCTATCCAGGCTAGCCCAATTTTGCGCGGCACCTGATACATCAAGAGCATTTCTTCCAGCAACCACTCTTCGAGAGGCTGCTTTTCAGTCCAGGAAGAGAGATTAAACACCAGGGGAATTGGCTTTGTCTCGTCTTGCTCGGCTTCAACAATGAGATCGCGGGTCAAGTGTAGGAGGGTAATAGTTTTGCCAGAACCAGGTTCGCCTAGAATGAGAAGGGAACGGCCGTTTTCCTTAAACACGTCTATAATTTTGGTGTCGTCGGGAATCTGGCGCTCTGGTTGATTTGATTGACGCAATGTGATGCCCCACGGCCGTTGCACTGCCTCCGGTTTATACTCTTTGCCCAGCTCAATGTAGACAGCGTGATGCAACGAGTTTCCCAGGATGCCTTTGATCCAGGCGTTCTTTACATTCTGCAAAACAACTTGCCGATTGCGCCGATTTCGCGACGAATTAATGTCATATTCGGGAACCGGCGAAATCGGTTTATCAGGGGCTGAGGAACGTAGCCAGGTAAGAACTACAGTTATGGCCGATAGGGCGAGTGCGGCAAGTGTATGCAGAGGTTCAAAGTCACCAGGACTGGCCTGGATCCACTGGTAGAGTGTGTAAAGGACGACAACGGCCGTCACAATCCACAAAACACCAACAACGAGGGTTACCAGTTTACGCCAAGTTAATGACCCCATGATCGTCCCATTTGTGAAATCTTCCTGAAACCGAACTCATTCGGCCGTTTCTGCAGGCACCCGATCAAACAATTCAGCTACGTGCTCTTGTAATATCTGCCAGTGTTCTCGCTAACTCTCAGCCCATTGCCGTAGAGCTTAATAAACAACCGCATTTTCACTTTCGCGCTCCATCGAATCAATGTGGTAATGCTGAACATATCCCACTTGATGATGTGACGGCCGTTAGTGGTATAAGCATAAGCCACACCTAAATCACGGGCATATTTTTTGACCTGATGCAGGTTGCTCAAGGCAAATTTGCCTTCGGCTTCAACCACCGCAATCGGGAAACTATCGGTGTTAACGTAGCAGATAGGCTATGTGGCGCGGCGGCTGACGTTCAGCCCAATTACTTCGCAGCACTACTTGATCGGCCGTATTCAAATCGGGCCTGCAATGATGTTCACGAATCAACCGGCTCCACATCCAACCTGCCATGTTGAGCCTAGAGTCTATGAGGTTGGCGCGGGTATCTGCTTCATGTAGGTCATGGCGACACGTTTGTTTATGTCTACAAAATTAGACATCCGAGCTAAGGTATATCCAACCTATTATAGCTAACGCTCGTTGACACCGCACCGTGTTTCCCAACGGCAGCTTCATTGGCAAACCGGAAGTTGCGAATGCCACTTCTGCCTTGTATTTGAAGTAAGCTATGGCCAGCCGGAAACAACAAACATGAACGTCATCCAGGCCCAATGAGATCAAGTGCGCCAGCATGCAAACTTCAAATCACCATTCATCTATGCTCCCACTCCACTTGCCAAATCTAATAGTAGAAGGCCTCGACAAACAAAGCCATTACGATTTTATACAGTCTGCCAATGCTCGCTATTCAAATCTGCGATAAAAGGTGAAGGCACTTGCTTGTCATAGGTGATAAACAAATGCCGCATTGCCCGGGTGCAGCCCACGAAGAATAGACGGCGCTGTTCGTATAGATGCGCTTCAATTTCCTCTGGTTCGGTGGCCTCTGTATCCCGCGGCAGCCGCCCAGCTTCCACATAAGCCACGACCACAATGGGGAACTCCAACCCTTTGGCTGCATGTAGCGTTGTTACCTTGATGCACGGCTCATCGAGGTCAAACTGGCTGCTGTTCATAAACTTGGCTGGCAAGCCCTGCTGGCTTAAGGCCTCAGCCAACGGTTGCCCCACGCTGCTGGAATAAACCAGCACCGTCGCGGCATTCACCGGCAAGCGCAGCTTGCGCGCCGCCTCGTAAATTTGCTGGCCAATCCAGCGCGCTTGGTCCTCGCTTCCCGATGCAGCATAAATGAGTGGCGGTAGCCCCACATGTACATACTCCTGCACCATTGCCTCTTCGTCAAAATCGGGAACGGGGCGCATGATGTCGGCCGCAGCCGCTGCAATTTGACGCGTGCTGCGGTAGTTGCGCTTCAGAATGCGGGTGCGTCCCTGGACGTTTAGATTCTCATGCACCTGCCCCCAGCGAAAGCTGCGATTGTAGAGGGATTGGTTGGCATCGGCCGTGAGAAAAACGCCAGAGGGTTCCCGGCACAGTTCTACGGCCAGAGCCAGGGCCGCCGGCGGTAAATCCTGGGCCTCATCAACAAGCACATAATCCCAGCGCTGAGAAAAATCACCGGACTGCACCTGGGCCAGGGCAAATTGTATCAAATGGCCCCAGGTATACAGATTTTGCTCCAATAACGTTTGGCGATAATGAGTGTATAGTTGCCAGACCGCTTGTCGGCGCGTTTTGGTAAAAGGGATGCCACGGCCGTTCCTATTCGCCTCCAAATAATCAGCTTCGTTCTGACAATTTTGTCCCTCTATGACCCAATCAAATTCAGCTAGCAAATAATCGTCGCGCAGGTCGGCAATGGCATTGGCCAGAGGAATTTTGGCTGCATCTCCCATTTGTCGCGGCTGTAGGGCCGAGCGGGCAGTCTGCAAGGCCTGCTGCCGGTGATGATCGTATGCCATGCTGAATTTCTCGCCGCTGCGTCTGGCGATCCATTGGGCTGTTTTGTGCAGCGTCGTAATACGAATTTCCTTGGGCAAGTTGCCCTGCTTGTCCAGCTCCAGCACATCCCCCAACAGCTGGCGCAGCAGCGATTCGCTGGCATTGATCAGCGCGTTGGTATAAGTAGTGAACAAAATGGTGGGTATCTCGCCTGTTTCTGCCAGATGATGGGCTACAATCTCGCGCAGCCGGTAGAGCGCCACCGTGGATTTACCCGAACCGGGGCCACCCTTTACCAATGTTGGGCCAGACAGCGCCCAATGGGTCAACGGCTCCTGCTGCTTGTCCAGTCGCAGCAAAAATCCTGTCAGTGTTCCTTCTGCATAGCGCAGCAAATCTTCCGGTTCAAAAAGCACCTGGTCCGGCTGGGCGGCCAGCTGGTCCACCGTTGCGGGATAGAGACCGTCCATCACCCGCCCTAGGACCTCCGGCGGCACTTTGTTCTCTGGAATGTTGAGCAAATCGTCTTCGTACAGGCAGCGCATGAGCGGGTCGTGGTATTGGGGATCGACGCGCCATTTTGTGAGCAGGGCAGGGGTGAGCTTGCGCGGCAGCTTTTCTTTTTGTGGCTCCTGCTGCTCCGGTTGGAACCATTCAGGATGCTCCATCCAATCTGGTTTGGCGGCCAGTTCGGGACCAAATTCAACGGCCGTATCCGGCGCATCCCATCCAGGGAAATCAAAACGTTGGTAAACGCTGCTGCGCGGGCCAATCGCCAGCAATTGAATCATGCGCGCATCCAGTTCAGCCGCGTACAGCAGACGAAAATCACCCAGACGATAGCGATACACGTTGGTAAAGCCTTTCATCTTTTTTATCGTATTGCCGCGTGTTGTTATGGGATCCTGTTCCAACTCTTGCAAGGCAGACACAACCGCCTGCTGCAAGTTCTTGTTCAGTTCCACAAAGTCGGCCACATATGCTGGTTTCTGGGTAATTTGCCATGTACTCATGATATTTTGTCCTCGATAAATTGTTCAACAGCGTTCAACAACAGCTTGCTGGTCGGTCCAGTTGTGTTTGTTTTTATCTCGTTGATAGCCTGAGGAATAAAAATGGAAAGTGCCTGCAGATTTGCCTTAGCACTACGTCCCTGGTCCCGAATCTGTAAGTAGTTGGGGCGTTCCCGCTGCCCGCTGGATGGGTAAAGCAGTAAGGCGGCCGGTCTCTGTTCACTGGCACTCTTATAGGCATAAGCGTAGAAAAACGATTGGTAAATATCGCTTGTGCTCAAGCGCTTGTCGTCGTACAGCTTGTACTTGGCATCTACCGTCAGGCAACGGCCCTTGTCTGATTCTATTAGAAGGTCAGGAACAACATGTGTATACGGCCGTTTCCGCATTAAATCCCATATGATGGAGCGGTCGCGTCGTTGGGCGTGAATTAGGTAAGGCCTTTCCCGCAAAGCATGATTCACAAATCGGGTTACAAAATTTTCGAACAGTCGATTCATGTCCAGCAGAAAAGCAAAGCTACGCGTCTGGCCCGCTTCAAACAGGTTCTCGATGCCCAGAGATTCAAACAGCAGCCAGGCCAGTTCATGGGCCTCGCGGTAATGTTCGTTCATGCGGTGATACTGAATCTCCAGGCGGGCACTCTGCCAATCAATGAACTTCTCGACGGTGCAGGCGGCAGCAAAAACCGTATGAAGGCGGCGAATTTGCAATCGCACAGCAGGATGTCTTACAGGTGAGCGGCAAATGGCCAGCGCAGCAGCCAGGATTTGATTTTCAACGACGTCTGTCAAATGATCATCGTAGCGACAGAATAGTCGGTCCACCCGGCCATAATATTGGCGAACCTGCTGGCTGACCAAAAGGCGGCCCCGCAGCACCGGCAATTCCGATTCCCGCTCTACGTAGTCATGCAACAAGCCGCGCTCAACAATGCGTGCACACGCTTCAGCAAAAAGGAGCGCAATTAAGTCCAGCAAATGGACGCTTTCCACTGTGTCCAGAAAACGCTGAGCCCGATTACGCCGCAGCGCGTCCAGGCCGCTGGTTAAGGTGAGCATGTCAACCAGTCCGGCATTTTTGCCGGCTAGCTTGGGCAAGATGCGTACCTCAAAGTTCTGAAAATGAATGACGCCGACCCAGGAGCGGGCGCGTATACGCACGCCGTCACGCAACTCATCAATATCGAGACGACCGGTGTCACCTCCCTTGAAACTTTTCGCCAACTGCCGATCTTGGACCGACAGGGAAAGACCAGGAAAGAACCGGGTTTCCCATTCGGAAAGTTCAAAAGCGGGAACAGGAGGTATCACGCCTCGACTCCTCCATTGACGACAGCCGTCAGGGCTTCAATCAAACGGTCGGCATCTGACAGCACCTCCATGTTGAAGGATTGTGCCTGTACGTCCACCAACTGTTTGCCCAGATAGTGAGCCAGCTCCGTGTAATCGTCGTAACAATATTCTTGCAGCAGGGGCAAGATTTCCTGGCGAAAGCGACGACCAAACTCCTCAGGAGTGCTAACCGGCTGTTCACGGTCGAGGAAAAAGGCGTGACCGATCTGCTTTTCACGTCCTTCTGTCTCGATGATACGGCCGTTTAAAGCCATCAGAAATTCGTCGAGAGGGAGCGTGTTGACGGTTGCCCCGGTCAAGAGAGAGACGTCTGGCATGATTTCCAGGAAAGCAAAACGACGGCGCAGGGCCGTGTCCATCAACTTAATGCTGCGATCGGCCGTATTCATAGTGCCTAAGAGATAAACATTTTCGGGAATGGTAAAGCTTTCCCGGCTCTGTGGTAGCGTCACCACCAGGCCGCGCTTATCTTTTTCCAGCAGCGTGATGATTTCGCCAAAAACCTTTGCCAGATTGGCGCGGTTGATCTCATCAACAATGAGCAGGTATTTTTTCTGAGGATACGCCTGGGCTTCCCGGCAAACGCGCTTAAACAGGCCATCTTCCATTTTGAGTACCAGATTGCCTTCACCGGTGTCTACCGGCCGGAAGCCTTCGATAAAATCTTCATAGCTGTAGGAGGGATGAAACGTGACCCAGGTTAACGGCCCAATGGTTTGGGTGTCGGTTGTGACGTCGGCCAGCGTCGGATCGCGCTCGCTGAGTAAGGAGAACAGTTCCTCTGCTTCACTGTCGGACAGGGCAAAAAGTGTCCCCTGGCAGCGAAAGCGCATCGGTTCTGACTTGCTCAATTTTGGGTCGGCCTGCAAGTCAGCATAGGTGGGGCCGTTGGCCACGCGACGCAGAGGTGATAGCTCTATCGTCGGTTCTTCACTACCGGTGTCGCTGATGCCCTTTTCTACTTTGGCCAGGGCCACAATTCGTTTGTCCGGCGTTGATTGATAGCCAACGACCAAATCGCCTGGCTGTACGAGGGGATAATTACGCTGCAAACGGCCGTAGCGATATTCGACCCGGCCATCCTGAAATAGCTGCTCCCAACTCCACTCCTTGGGATTGGCCACCACCCACCAGACACGCTGCGACACCTGCAACGTTTTCAAGGCTCGTTCGGCGTCAATCAGCTGGTCGGCATCGGCTAAAACGGCCGCCGCATTGTCATCTCCCTGGTGCTGTTTTAGCCACCAGACGGCAAAGCGCCGGGCATGAAAAGTTTTGCCGGTGCCGGGCGGACCATAGAGAATGAGCTGCCCTCGACGCTCCAGGGCGTCGGCAATTTCCGGATAAAGCGAGGGAAGAGGCACCGGCGGTGGTTTGGGTTCGCCGCTGCGGGTCAGGAGCCGCTGCGTTAGTTCAATACCCACGGTGGCCACCGTCACATTCGCCCAATATTTTGGCAGAGGTATTTCTTTGGCGTAGGAAGTGTCCCATTTGACGCGCACCGTATGTTTGCGTTCATCCCGTTCCGGCCGCCATTCGTAGCCTGGCTCAACGACTTCACCCACGGCCAGGACTTCTGATAGCCCCCGGTTGGCGATCACCAGATCACCGGGTTCCAATTCAACCAGCGTCCAAACTTCATTGGCTTTCTTTGTTATGGTTGATTGGTGCTGGTTGTAGGTTTCGGCGAAGGTTTCAGAAAAACGGGTGCGAAATTCTTCTTCTGATTCAAACTCCCGCAGATCGCCCACCTGGTCCCAGCCGACGCAAACGTAGCCGTTGGCCAGACAGTCGTCCCAATGTTTGGCGCGCTCACCAGGAGCGATTTTAACCACGCGCCGGGTCTGGCGGGGATCGGCCCAGGCATATAGAAAACGCTCTATTTCCTTGGTTGACCAGTTTTGCAGTTGGGGGAGTTGGTGCATCGTTTGCAGCAGAAACCGATTCAGCCGTACGGCCTCCCAGTTTTTCATCTCATTTTGATAAACGCCCAGGCGCTGCAGGAAATGCTGTATGTGATCTGTCGATGTAATGGGCAAGATTTCATCGGGAAAATAAAGGTGGAGGGTTTTGAGCTTGAGGGTGCGCGCCCCGCTGAGTGCCGCCAATTCACCAATCTCGTCCCAACGGCCGTTTTGCGCCAGCTCAAACATTTGTACAAAATCACTGCGTACATCTTCCCACGCTTCTTGCTCATTGGCATATTGGGAGCGGTAGTACCAGCCGGGCTTGTTTTTATGCTTGTAGACGAGGTGCTTAACGGCGCTGCCACCGCGCATGCTGCCCACGTGCGGCGTGCCAAATTCAAGCCAATAGGAGTAAGTTTCTGACGAATCAGGCTGTCCGATCGCATACTGTTCCAGGGTCAACTCAGGCCACTTTTCTAGCGGGAAACGCTGCCGCATCTCTTCCCGTTCTTCCTGGGCTTTTTGCACATACGACGCATCTTGCTGCCTGTCGTATGATGCCAGAGCCCTGGCTGCGGATTGAAATTGTGAACTCATATTTATTCCTTGATTTCTAACAGGTCCAATTCTGAATTTGAAATTGGTTTAGAAAAGACTTTCCGGCTTTTTGACCACGTAACCATCTGGTTGAATGTGCCAATCATCGGTATGAATTACATTGCCAAGCTCTTCGATCTGTGTTGAACCTGTCTCAGAAAGAAAAACACGGTAAACGGTCCAGGCGTTGGATTCATTTTGAGCTACCTCATATTCGCGGTTTGTCAACCAAAATGGATAGTCGGCTCGATTCCTAGTTGTTTTTACCTCAATATGCAATGCCTCTCCATTTATTTGAAACGAGGCAATATCATAGCCAACAGGCTCATCAGCAACATGACGCACCTGAGCAGCGAGATCGGACCGACCATATTCTCGCAACCGTTTCTTCTCCGCTTCAAACACGAATTGTTCGCCTTTCAACCCAGTTCCCTCACGGCGTCTTGCTTCTGCTGCTCCCTTACTTTGCCTGGCTAACGCTATGGCTTCCCAATTAGGCTCAGAAACATCATCGCTGGCAGGTGGTTTATTTACAACATGTCGGCCTAGCACGTACATGTAGCTGTGAATATCCACTAAACTGTTTGGTTCATGTCCCCGTTCCTGCAAACGACACCGAAGGTCATCTGCAAAGTTCAGTAAAGGCTGATAATTAGCCCACGTCACTTTCCTGTAGGCCATTCTGTGATCGAACCCATGAAATGCCAGTACTTTGTCGAAAAGCGTAGGCAGCACAGGAAAATACAATTCCTTGTCGAGCAAAAAAAGAAGATAAGTTACGAAACGCCAGGTGCAGCCCAGGCCATACTTAGACAGATAGCCTGCAAACTGATCGAAGCGCGGCGCGACCGTTGCTCTATCGACACTCTCTGGCTTGAGTAGCGAATAGAGTTGGCCCTCAATTTCTGAGACTGGTCGGTCTTTAAAATCTTCGAGAGAACGATAATCTTTTGTTTCTGGACCGTACCGTTCTCCATGCTCCACCAAATTGAAGCAAATCTCTCTATCGCAGGTGGCTAAAACTGCGTCTTTGATTTTTCCCGGTGTCGCACGCCATTCATCCCAATGCGCTCGTTGTAAAGCTTCTTTTCCGCGCTCAGAAGCGCGATGTTTGTAATCCAGCTCCTCTGACTTCAGGTAAAGGGACTCGATAAAGGTAGTAAACAAACGGCCGTCTTTCCCAGTAACGTACTCCACAAAACCTCTATATGCATTTTCAAACTGTTGATCATCAATTTTCATATCAGCTCTTTCTCGTTATCATTTTCCGTCTTTGATTAACGCTAGAAATCACGGCCGTTTCTTAATCATCTCGCCGTCTCACTACAAACCCTCTTCATCCGCAAAACGCCCAAAGGCAGCGTCTGCTTCGGCCAGGGCTTCAGCTACCGTTTCATAAGATTCTTTGCTCTCCCACACGAGGCCGCCAATATCCAGCACGCGGATAAATGACCGACTGTACTCATCCTGGCCAATCTCAATCCAGCCATCCTGTACCCACCAGGCAATGTTTGGATATTGCTCATCAAACGTGCTCATCGATCACCTTCACAATTACTTCCAGTCATGATACCCTGCACTGACCGTATACCCCTGCTGCAGCAGGCTGGCGGCAAAATCATGCTCCGTCGCTGCCTCCTAGGCACGGCCGTTTTTTCATTCATCTGCGCGTACAAATTAGGCACTAGGCAGATGCCTTGCCGCCTTAACCGTTTTTCCGAACTTTCTGTTAGCCAAACAAAGAAAAGAACCCGCCCACCTTTTTCATCTTGGCCTTTTTGGGATCAAAAAACGTAGGGAACTGCGTCGAGCCATCATACTCAGCCCCCACCAGATAAGCTTCATTCAGATTTTTCGCAGTTTTTAGATTGGCACCTATCAGATTCGCAACTGGTAAATAGGCCCCGGCCAGGTTTGCATTGGTAAAATTCGCCTGGGCGAAATTAGCCTGCCGCATCTGCGCCTTGTGCAAATTGGCCCCGGTAAAATTGGTGCGTATGCAGCGAGCGCGGGCAAAGTCCGTTTCACTTAAATTTGTCTCGATAAATTTGGCCTCACTGACCTCACAATCTGTTAACTTGCTGTGTGTCAGATCCGCATGGCTGAAGTTGCCTTCCTGCAATCGGCTGTGTAAAAAGTGACTTAGCGTCAGATCGGCGTACCGAAAATCCACCCCAAATAAATCCGCATACCGGATCAAGGAACGGGACAAGGATACCCAACGAAAATCCATCCATTTCAGATCAAACTCATCCAAATTCCAACAGGGCACCGTAGAAACCCGATGGTCTACCTTATGTCCCCGTGGGCTACGGCCGTTTGCCACATGCCACATATCCCGCACCCGAGGATCCATCTGAGTTTCCTCGTCAATCTGCACCCCATACAAACAGGTGTGGTACAGTTCAATCTCTCTCACATCTGCCCCGCGCCAGTCGGCCCCCTTAAAATTCGTGCCAGCCACGCTGGCCCCACGCAGGATCGCCTGACGCCAATCACTCCCCTCAGCATTGGCCGCGCTCACGCTAGCTTCCGTCAGATCGCAGCCATAAAACCGTGCATAGCGCAAATCCGCTTTAGACATATTTAATTCGCGCAGGCTGCTAAAGCTCAAATCGGCATATAAAAGCGATGCACCTATCTTTCTGTTTCCCCCCGTCAAATCATACTTGCCCGACAAATCAAAGTAACGCATGTCGGTTTGCCCGTCCCAGTTAACAAACAGGTGCCGTTGCCGAAACCGCTCATCTTCACTTATGGCCCGGAAGTAGAACGGGATATTGTTCCACTCCATTGTGGGCCAGGTTTCATTTGGCCGTTCCCGCTCACACACCGCCACCAGCTCCGCCACACGCCCACCCTGATCATGCAGCAGGCGAATCAAGCTCCAAATGCGCCGGATTTTGGTGTCGCCCGCCAGATTCTCAAAATCGACGCCCAGGTCAAACGTCAGACCAACCAGTTCATCCTGGTTAAACGACTGCTCAATTTGGTGGTGTAGCTGATAAAACGGATCGGTAATGCGTTCGCTCACTGCTTCAATGCCTCCTTTGCTGCATTCTGTACCTCGCTGTCCTCACTCATCTCCGCGATGAGGGACAGGGCTTTGCGTGCTTCGGCCCGGGCGGTGGCGCCTGGCTGGCTGGCCATGTACGCCGCCACCATGCCCGCATTGGGCAGCCGGGCTAGCGACGACCCCGCCAGCCCGCAAATGTTGTCGTCTTCATCCCTCAGGGCGGGGATGAGTTCCAGGCTGTTTTGGGCTGGCCCAGGCCATGACTCGCTTGAGTTGCTGGCTGCGCCCGCCGCTGGAGGAATGAATTCGTAGGTGAGGCGGGGTGGTAAATTGACAGTACCCTTTGGCCCTTGCGGTCGCCCTTTCGATTCCGGCGGAGTGTAGTGCTTGAGTTCCAACGTAGGTGCGCGTTCATTGATTATGGCCTGAACGGGTGAAGGGGTGACCGGATGCTAGGAGGCGGGAGTGATGTCATGACCTTCTCATCACTTGTCACCTTGTTACCTTGTCATCAAAACCGTGCCACCATTCGTCTCGGGGCAGTTCCGGGCCCAGACAAGCTGCATTCCAGGAGTGGGCACATTTGGATGGCTGTGGAGCGGATTGAGGCAGGTGGTGTAGCCGCTGTTACTCAACTGTGTTTCTTGCGCCTGGGAGCGCAGATCGGAATCCGCGGCAATGATAGCCTTGACCATTTTGCCGCAGATTTCAAAGATGCTTTTTTGCGTCTTATAATCAACGTAAGACTTTATGCCTTCTGTTAAAATTATGCATGATCAGTTTTTAAACAGGTACCGAAGAAGATTTTGCGCACAAAGGATTACTATTTTCCAGGTGCCAATCTGCCGTTGACAATACGGCCGTTTCCTCAGTAACATACAGTTGCTTTTCTTTTGTCACTTCAGGAGGTTCGCGTGACCCAATTTGATCCCCCGCCTCACCTAGATGAAACAGAATCGAATCTAGCACTGCTGCTCCAGGAGGTTGACAGCTGGACTGGCGATTTGGCTGGCGGTAAAACTGTGCCGGTTGGCGTTGCTGATATTCAAAAATATCTATCGGCCAAAATTCAGTTTAGCAATCCCACAAGCAATCTTACCCGGTTGACCCCTGACATGTTTGAGCAAGTCAATGTTCAACTTTCGCCGCAGCATGTCCAGCAGATGACCCATGCATTTGATTTTTACTTCATGACTCTTTCTGTGCAAATGCGGCCAGAGCCAGGCACTTATTTCCGAGCTTTGGGATGTATCCTCAATTTTGGCCCTGATGATGATACCGAGCCCATTGTGGTCTCTATTTTCCCAGATGAACAATGGAAAGAAGTTTTTAACTTTGGTGGCAGTTTAGAATTGAATTTAGATGGAAATTTCGAATTCCAAGTTGGAATTGAGGAGAAGTATTTGGATTTTGTTCCATTACTTCCCGCTGCCAAACAGGCGAGAGTGTTTAATCAAAGTAGTATGCAATCTTCTATCAAAATACCAGCATTTTCCTATAGTCGAGGTCGGTTCAATATCGCGGCGTATGGTCCAGATGGGCCTGAATGTTACTGGTATTTGGATAACGATGAAATTAGCCAGACGCTGACGGCCCAATTCATCATTGTATTTAAGGTACCGCAAGGAGTCCGCGCTATTTCTTTGCAGGGGGTTGCCTGGGCTGAACCTGATATGGATAAACTGACGGCCAATTTCCGTCACGTCATCCGACGGTTCAAAGATTCCTTGCGCAACTTGTTTAAGGGTAAAAACAAAGGTTCACGAGCGTTTGCCATCACCGTGAAAGAAGTTTGGGATAATTTGCCGCTTCCGCAGCCAATGCTTCCTCAAATAGATTCTCCACAGGACCCAACTGATTCACCCGCTGCTTCTCATGCCGATGAAATTGAAACAGCCCCTCTGAATCATTTACAAGTGGCTAGCCGATTTGGCAAGTTGCTGACGAAGTGGTTCAATGAAGCCGAACTCCGTACACTGTGTTTAGATATAGGCTACGATTACGAGAATCTGCCAGGTCGGGCCAAACCGGAACGGGCTCAAGAGCTGGCTTTGCTTAGTATGCGTGAGAATACATTTGCTAAACTGCAAGCCGCCTGCAAAGAAGAACGACCCTACGTAACTTGGGACATCTAAAACAGAACATTAGGCGATAAACAAACCGGCATGGCCTCGCATCTCTATATTTTTAGAATTACAATCAACAGCAAGAAGCGGCTCTCCATTAATATTGAAGAGCCAACTGGTTCCCGTCAATTTTCGGTGGATTTTGGCTACAATGACGAGTTGGTAAACCGAATCACACAATTTCAGCTAAAAGCACGCCAGAAGCACCCTGTAGACCTAAGCAGCGATGACATTCGAGAGTTAGGTGAACACCTCTTTGAGGCTATTTTTGATAAACAGCTTCAGGCAGAATTTGAGCATCTGTATAAAAAAGTCCTGGCAGATGATGATTTGCTGCGCATTGAGCTGGACATCGATGAAGAATATCTGCCACAGGTCGCAGCTTTTCCCTGGGAATTTATGCGGCCGCCAAAGGGCACGGCTTTGCTGCTAAGCGCCTCACCCCACCTCATCTTAAGCCGACGTCCCCGTTTGCACATAGCCGCACCCCGCCTGCAATTGGAAAAAGATGACAAAATCCGCATTCTCCTGGTTGTTTCCTATCCAGGCAGCCGTGCCGATGCAGAACTAGGCGCAGTCGTGTACCAGCCGATTTTAGATGCCCTAAACGAAATGGCTGACGCGGGCAACAGCTCAATAGAGCTCATTTTTACAGATAATGCCCAACCGAAAGAACTGGACCATCTTCTAAAGGCCCACAAGCCCCACGTGTTTCACTTTATCGGCCACGGCCGTTTACACCAAGTAGAGCAAACAGGCGAAGAACGTGGCCAACTGGCTCTGGCGCCTGAGGATGACCTGTTTGGTGAGGCGCAGTGGGTGGATGCCGATTATTTCAGCCGCCTATTTAGCGAAAATCATCCAGCCCCTAGTTTGGTGTTGCTGCAAGCATGTGAGGGTGCCCGCTTGTCGGAATCGCGGGCTTTTGCCAGCGTTACTTCTCGTATTGTGCAGCAAAACATTCCGGCAGTGGTAGGGATGCAATATGTGGTTTCTAATGATACGGCCGTAGGATTTATCGAGACTTTTTATCGGGAATTGGCTCAGGATGCGCCGCTCGATGTCGCCGTGCAGGCGGCGCGACATGCCATCACAATGCGGGATTACCGGGATGAGGCGCGCGATTTTGCCACGCCGGTTTTGTTCATGCGCTTGCCCGATGGACGCCTTTTTCAGCGGAAGCAGCTAGCAATCCAAGCCAGACGACGGCGGGCGGCAGTGGACAACAGTAAAGAACTGCGCCGGGCGCTGACCCGATTGAACTTCCGCGATCATCGTTATAAGTTTGGTGATATTTACGGCAAGACCAACAAAATGGGCGCTTTTCTCATCAGTGGGCCTGAATTTTCGGGCCACCAATGGCTGCGGAATTTACTCTTAAAAGAGGAATTTAAGGATGAATTGGGAGACGGGGGCGACATACATCCCCTACATATTGATATTGGTACGGCCGTGTACACCCAGCGTATTGATGATTTGTGGGATTATTTTGCTTTTCTGCTCACCGGTGAGCATCAATTTGGTGTTTCACAAAAAGATATTGCCACACTTCTCTTAGATCGTTGGCGAGCTGGTCATACCGTTATTGTCCTGGACAACGCCTGTAAGCGAGGGGCAACCTATCCCAAAGATGTCATGCAACAATTTTGGCAACCGCTTATCCAGACCCTACAATCCATTCTAAAAGCGGAAAACAAGCCAGCTCCTAACCATTGGTTTTTACTGTTTTTACTGGATACCCAAGGTCAACTCGGTGAATGGCAAAATGACGGATTGGATCGGGCAGACCCGGCCAATCCAATTGTGTTGCCAAACCTCTCCAGCCATTTCCCTCAGGGGGAGCTGGAGGCTTGGTGGCAGCATGGCCACACGCGTCTGGCATTAGCGCCTGCGCTCAATATTCCGCAATTTGATACCCTGGAAAAGCTGCGTCAATTTGTCTGGCAGCGTTCTGATAACGGCAAGGTAATTCCCCTGTTTGACCTGGTTTGCCGAGTTTGCCAAGTGGATTGGAAAGAGATAGAAGGATCATAAACCATGTCTGAATTCGAATATAAAGGTCTTCCCCTCATCGAGAAAGGTGTCGAGCCGTATGTCCCGCAAAAGTCGTTGATACAGGCGGTAAACGTGGCCATTGCTTTGAAAAGGCCGCTTCTCCTCAAAGGAGAGCCGGGCTGTGGCAAAACCAAATTGGCTCGCGCCGTGGCTGACGAATTGGAACTCCCCTACTTTGAATGGAACGTTAAATCGACCAGCCGAGCACAGGATGGACTTTACACCTATGACACAATCGGCCGTTTGCGCGACGCGCAGCTGGCTGCCAGCGCCGAGCTAACCAAGGCAGAAAAAGAACGTATCCGTGACCGGTTCCAAAATCCGGCCAGCTACATTATTTACGGGCCGTTGGGGAACGCCTTTTTGAGCGAGAAGCGGGCTGTGGTACTGATTGATGAAATTGATAAAGCAGATATTGATTTTCCCAATGATTTGCTGCACGAACTGGAAGAAAAACAGTTCACGATTGGTGAGGTTCCGGCCGAGACTGTGGAAGAAAACCAACCGCTAACTAGGGCTAAAACTGTCACCGCCAAGCTGCCCCCCATCATTTTTATCACCAGTAATGCGGAAAAAGAGCTGCCGCCTGCCTTTTTACGCCGCTGCCTCTTTTATCACATCACCTTTCCCAACGAGAACCGGCTGCGGAAGATTGTCAGCCTGCATCATGGTTTGCAGGAAGATGATGCATTTTTGGCACGGGTGGTGACAGAGTTCCTCTCATTGCGGGAACAGATGCGAAACAATAAAAGTGGCAAATTGGTCAGCACTAGTGAACTCCTAGATTGGGTTGCCATGCTGCAAGCCAGCTATGCTGATCGCCCAGACGAACTACCAGCTTTTTCCGAGCAGCTCCTGTTTCCCAGCGTTCTGCTAAAAACCTTAACGGATTACACGCTTTACGGACCGGCACCAGACGAAAGCAATGATGACTGATTTTAGCCAACAGGCCGCAACATTTTTAGCTCGACTGCAAGCAGTAGATGGGCTATATGCACCGGGAGCCTCCCGGTTGTTGCTACCTGCCTTGCTGCATAATCGGAATGAAGCGGAAGCAGCAAAGTTGCTTGCAGAATTACAGCCCTCATTTTCAGAGGAAGCTTGGACGGCCGTTCGCGAAGCCGTTGCTGCCAGCAGGCTGTTAATTTTGCTGACCAAACTGTTTGATACGCTGCGCCGCCAGACAGAATGGGCACTGGGTGTTGGGGAATTCATGCTGCTGTTGGAAGCATTGCAAGCCGATTTTGGCGCACAAGCCCGCACGGATGTTGAAGAGTTGAAGGCGCTTTGCCAGCTGCTTTGGGCTAAATCCCCCATTGAGCAAGAAATATTAGCCCATCATTTTGACCTAATTGCTAAACAGACAAGCCTGGAATTACCAGAAGAAATGATTGAGAGAGAGCAAGAAGGGCAAATTGAAAAACCTGTCCAGGACGAAAAACCACGTGAGCAGAAAAAGGTGGAGCCAGAGATAGCCCCACAAGATTCACGGGATAAGGCTGAACAAACACAAAAACCGGAAGCGGAAGATGTCGCTCGGGAAACGGCCGAACAAATGATGGATTCTGCTCCCAGTCGCACCTTTGAGACGCAGGATCGAGAGCTTGCTTATCAGCGTTTTTTGCTTTCAACAGATTATTTGCCCGTCACGCGTCGCCAACTGAAGCAAGGGTGGCGCTACCTGCGTCGCCAGGTCCGCCAAGGGCCACCCGCCGAGATAGACATTCCCGCCACGGTGCGCCGCATTACCGAAGATGGCTTTTTCTTGACGCCTGTTTTGCGCCCGCGCCGTACCAATAAAGCGGCTCTCCTACTGCTCATTGACCAAAATGGCTCCATGGCTCCGTTTCATCTGCTGTCACGTCGTTTGGAGGAAACGGTATTGAGCGCTGGGAATTTAGGGCAGGTGCAAATCTATTATTTCCACGATTGCCCAACGGCAGTTCGTGACAATCGCCTCATCACTGACCTGTATCGCGAACATTCCGTAACCAGGCATCCGCAAGGGTTGTACGGCCGTACCATTAGCGAAATTCTGCATGAGTTTGATCTGGCCTACACCAGCGTCCTCATTTTTAGCGACGGCGGTGCGGCTCGCAGCAGCTGGGATGAAAACCGCATTGAAGCCACGCACCTGTTTTTGTACCAGCTGCGCAGCCTGGGGGTGAAAAACATCATCTGGCTTAATCCAATGCCTGAAGAGCGTTGGGACGGGGATCAGCTGGAAGCCTTGAACTTGCTAGAGAAATTTGAAAACAGCGCCACGGCCATTGCGGAGTTGGTGCCAATGGTCAGCATGGAGCGAGATGGCTTATACCGGGCCATTGACGGCTTGAAAGGCAAGGTTTGAGCGTTGGAGAGATTTGTCGCGATTAGAGTACAGCTTGTTCAGTTACTAGGCTTATGTTGGCGAGCTTGATTAGGTGGTTAAATGGATGATTTATTCGGTTTGAATGACAATCCCATAGATCGCTTCATTAACCGTTTTGGTACGAAACACGGGCATCTGGAGATGGCCTACCATGCTGCCCTGCCGCTGGCGCTCACGCCCGATTTGCTTTATCTGATTTGGGCCAATTTTCGTTCAGATGCAGAAGGCCAGCCGCTGAACATGCAGTGGGTCACCGTTGCTGATCTCATATTATCGCCTCTTTGTCGGGAAATTCGGCATGAGACGTATGTGATGGAAACGGCCGTTCGCCAGGAACTTCTCAACCGGATGGCCGAGGATGAGCGGTTTGGTCCAGAGTACATATTGCGCCTCGGCCAGTTTATTCAGCATTACGCCAGCCAATATATACAAAGCGATATTCCTAGCCTGCGCCAATTTGCGCAGGCCCAGGTTTGGGCCGCCCAGGCGTATACGGAGCCAGACCGTCTGCTGGAGAATTTGGCTGGGCAGTACAGTCAACAGCCTGGTGAAGCCGAGACGGTGCGTTTGGCAGACCTACTCGAAATCTTCAGCGAACCGCTTAATCTGGATTGGGTGCCCACGAAAGTAGATACATTGGTTAACTTCGACCGTTTACAAACATTCGGTGAAGGGCTTGCAAAATTTGACCGTGGTTACCAGCAAGATGCTATCCGTCAACTTCGTC
The DNA here is from genome assembly GCA_020634565.1 of Ardenticatenaceae bacterium. Lineage (GTDB taxonomy): Bacteria > Chloroflexota > Anaerolineae > Promineifilales > Promineifilaceae > Leptofilum. The sequence goes on along the minus strand of JACKBN010000001.1, from coordinate 43,307 downwards.
GGTTGCTTGGCCCTAGCCGAGAACTTCACATTGGCTCTGTTCCTTTGCCTGTTCGATCTGAAGTTGCCCAACTATTGTCCCAACAAGAAGATAAAACTTACACTTATCGAATAAAAATAGAAGATGAGACGACTGTTGTCGTTGAGCAAATTGACACTGGTGGAACCACTTTATCTATGCAAATGGGGCAACTTGCCTTACCCGAGGAAAATATTGAAATTGAAGTACCAGAATCATATGCAATTGACCGTAAGGAATTAGAACATAGATTAATCGAAAACTTTTCACGAGATGAGGTGAACGAGTTAATCTCTGACCTTGGCCTAGAGCAAGACCAATTTTTAACTTTTCGAACCAAATCCTCCCTCATTCGTGACTTAATACGATATTTTCATCGGCGTGACACGCTTGATGAACTTCTCCAAGCATGTCACCGTAGCAAACCCTCGGTTGATTGGACAGACATTACCGATATCGTCGAAAATTATGCGCCGACTTCTGCGATGATATTTGCAGAAATGCTTAATAATATTGAAAGTGGCCATAGTAGTCTTGAGCAACTTCGTTTATTGGGTGAGCAACTCTTCAATATTCTTTTCGACGACACATTGCGAGTAGATTTTCTGATTTTTCTTGAAAAAGCAATAAACGAAAATGCGTTTGTCCGTATTGAATTAGAAATAGACAATAATTTTTTGCAAGATGTTACCTTGTTACCTTGGGAATCTCTTTGTTTACCAGAGGGAACAGGCTTTGGTACAAACTGGTTAGCTGCTGCACCAGAATTGATGCTTAATCGCTTGCCATCCGAAACAATACCTGAAACATATTTCTTGCCATACGGCGAACCCATACGAATTGCACTAATCGTTGGTCCTCAGGCACACGACGATTCTCCGCTTCTTTATGATTCAATTTGGGAAGCTTATGAAATTCTTGCTAATCGGGCTCCGGCTAATTTCACCTTGCTACCATTACTTATTAAACCGACTAACGAGCAATTTGCGAGCCTGATGGCTCAGCAACCCCACGTTGTCCATTTGATTATCCATGCCCAACAGTTTGAAACGACCGGAGAAATCGCTCTCATACCTGCCCGCGATGGGAAGAAGCAAGACTCCGCCTATCTCTGGCTGGATGGTAAGGAACTTGCCTCGGAAATAAACCAGTACGATCCAACCCTTGTAATTTTGCAGAGCGATGAGTCTGCTCAACCCCAAATGCTGAAAGGCCTGAAAGATGTAGCGGCCGTCTTGGCGGAAAAACACGCATCCAATGTGGTTTGCTGGCAATTTCCCGTTGAAAATACGGTCGTAGCTAGATTTATCCACACTGTATTTCCCGCTTTTGCTCAAGGAATCCCCTTAGATGAAGCAATACAAAACGGCCGTCGCGCTTTGCTACGGGATGAAAACCCATTGGCATTCGCAGCACCTAGCCTGTTTTCTAATACGATTGTCCGCCGCCGCACAGCAAATGAACCAGTCCCTCGCACATTACCGATTTCTTTGGGTGTTGCCTTAGCGGGTTCTGATGTAACGACTGTTTTAGAGAAGGGGGAGGTATTACCTGTAAAAAGCGAACCGTTAACTCTTGTTTCCACCGGGCAAAGTTACCATCTTGGTTTAGGCTTTATCGCAGTCCAACTATTCCAGGGTGAAATGGTTTTTGGGCGTGACAATTTGCTGCTTGCAGATGTTGTTATTGATGATCCAGATGTTTATTCAGGTGAAATCGAAATCCAAGCCACCGTTTCAGTCAATGCAGATTCTTCTATTCAGTTCCAAGTTGCCCATGCTGATAGTGGCTTTTCCAGGGAAATCACTGTCTCTTTGAGAGACGATGCTCTAATTGGCCAGCCCCAAATTCAAGATGTTGCTGAGATTATTAACTGGCAACTGCAAGGTGTTACCGAAAACTATCATTTAGCAACGTTAACGGCCGTTTCTGATTGGCTTAACACTACCGATGCAGACCGTGTAATGGTAATTACTGGAGAAAGAAGCAGCGGCAAAACGACGGTAGCCTCCCTATTAGCTCGGTACTTTAGAGGCGACAGCCAGCCTCCCAACAACTTGCATGCCCTAGCGCCAATTAGCACCAGCGCCGTGTATTTTTGCCAACCCTCACGACCAGAAACACTACATCCACGCAGCTTCATTTTATCCATTGCTACTCAATGGGCCAGTCGCGATAGTAGCTTCGCCTATCTTCAATCCATTATTGACAATCACGAAGCATACGAACTTGATGAACTCGTTACGCAATTGCTTATCAAACCTTTTTCCGAAATCGACGAACGGATTTATCCTGGCTCAATTGTCTTTCTCGTCGATGATTTGGATGCGGCCTTGCAATATTCCGGCGAAACCAATGTTATGGATGTAATCCTGCAAATGATTGATGCCAACCTTGGTTTGCGTTTTTTGTTGACAAGTCAAATGCAGACGGCCGTTCGTGATAAGCTGGCCCATGTAGCATCTCAGTACCTTTTTGTTAGGCCAACTAAGGATGCACACGGTCAAATGCGTATTTTGCTTATTGAAGTCGATGAGGATGCCTATATTCCAATCATACACGAGCTTGAAGAAAAATTTTACCATGTACGTTTAGCTACCTCGTATGCTGAGGCAAAGATTGCCCTCGAAACAGAGCATTTTCACCTGATGATCACAGAAGCGCGATTAGTTGATGACGAGGCCAATACAGACGGTTTGAAGCTTTTAGAAGATGTGGAGGCGCTGCACCTGCGAGGGGTAATGCCAACGATTGTCATGACCGCCCATCCTGATTTTATTTTAAGAGCGTGGGATTTGAAGGCTGATCGGCTCATTATCAAAGAAGCGGGTTACTTAAGAAAATTGGTTAATACCATCAAAGAGCTGGAAGAAGAGAAAATTCGCATCAACTTTCAGCTGGAGTATGTGAGTAATTCGCTGAACGTGCTGGAAGAGGTGGCGGAAGATGTGAACTGGTCCATGGCGGAACGGCCGTCTACCAAATTACTCGCCCCTCAAGTGCGCGACCTGTTCGGCCGTCTCTTTGTGGATGCTCGTAATTTGTTCGTGAGCAAACTGAAACCAGGGTTGACCGGTGCGGCCATCGTTCATGTAATACCAAACTGGAACGAAGGTAGAGGACGTGCCTACGTGGCCAAAGTGGGCCGTAAAGACAAAGTAGAAACGGAACGGCGCAACTATAAAGCCAACATCGAAATGCATCTTACTGGAAATAGCATCGCCCAGGCCGATGTGCGGTACACACGCCATCTGGGAGTCCTGCTCTATACTTTTGCTGAAAGTCAGGGCGTGGCCCTTAAAGAGTTTGACGAATTTTACCTGCGCAGTGAGCCAAATAAGATTATTGACAGCCTCAAAGCGTTGTTCAACCAAACATACCATTACTGGTTTGACAATCCCGAGCGCACCCTAACCGATGTGCCCTCTCTTTACTACGAAGCGTTTCAGCTCGACCGCAAAAAGTTAATCGGCCATATCCAAATCGTCCTGCCAGAGCTGAACCCAGACGCAGAAATGATTCAGTTCACGCCCGGCGAAAAGCCGGTGCTCAATCCGATTGCCTGGCTGGACAGGCACCAGACAGAGTGTGTGTTTCAGGTTCACAAATGCATCACCCACGGCGATTTGACGGGACGCAACATTATGGTAGATGAAGCAGGCAAATGTTGGCTCATCGACTTCTATCGCACCTACAAAAGCCACAATCTGCGCGATTTTGTCATTCTGGAAACGGACATCAAATATCGGCTCATGTCCTTACTGAGCCTGACAGATTTTCTGCATTTGGAAGAAGCGTTATTAGAAGCGGGCAGAAAAGGCCAGTTACCCATCTTGCCCCCTTCATTTTCCAGAGATGCACGCAAGGCGGCACAGGTGATTCATGCGCTGCGCCAGATGGCCCTGAAATATGCCAGCGGCTTTAATACCAAAACGGAAGAGGTGCGCAAGGAATATTTGCTAAGCCAGCTCATGGGCACGCTCAACGTGGTGCGGCTACGCCACATTTCAGAAAATCGCAAATTGCAAGCAATGCATTCGGCTGTGATGATGTGTGAAGAGCTGGACATGCTGGCGGGACGGCCGTCTGCCAACCGCGTCGTGGATATGTATCGCGAACCGGTACCGGTGAGCCAGGCCACCTTTGCCGAAGACAGCAGCTTTTTTGCCCCCGCCCTCATGCTGGCGACGGCCCAGCAGCGCTTCTTGGCTGAAAATGTAGCTAAAGGAAACGTGATTTTGTTTATCGGCACGGCCGTTCCCCATAACGACGACTGGCCTAACAATCAGGAACTGGCCCTGCAACTTATGAAAGAAGTTGATATTCTAGCTTCTAGTAGTGACCGACCGACCAAGCTGTTTGCCTTGTACCTCAACCGAACCAGCAGCCGCCTGCGATTAATCCAGAAGCATTTGGATTATTTTGCCCCAGAGAAACGGCCGTCCATGTATCTAACCACCGCCAAACTGCCTTGGAAAGCCGTATATACCACTAATCAACATACTTACCTGGAGCAGGCTTACGAGGAAGAAGGCATATCTTATACGATTCAGCTACAAGCCAATGAAATGAAAGTTGCGGACGCGACTATGCCGATCCACAAGCTTTTCGGTTCCCTTAACATCAAAGAAGATGAAATAACACCATACATGTTACCCTTGACGGAGTCTGATTATCGCCAACTGCAGACTGTGAAACGGATTACTGAATTGTGGCAGCAACTGGCAACGGCCGTGCAGAACGGGACTTTCCTACTCATGCTCTACCCCTCAGAAGATGAACTGATGTCGGCTTATCAATATTGTCAACCAGCGACAGCCAGCGGACTCATCTGGATGGCAGGTGCTAATATTTCTGAGGAAGAGCAAGATGTTTATCGCAATCTCGACTTCCGCGTCTTTCCTGATGCACCTGGACAACTGCTCAAAGTGTTGTTCACGCTGACTAACTATGGTGGGGAAAATTTTTCTGATTTACCCCCAGTTCCAGCGTAGTGCTTCAGAGCGAAAGAGCAGGCATCCTGGGAGCCACATGTGATCCTCAGATTGTGCTGAGAAATATGCCCACCTACCGAAAAAGACAAATCTCAATCCAGGGGTTGCAACAATGCCAGCAACTCTTCCCGTGTCCAGCGCCGCTCACCTGCTCTGGCTGCATCCACAATTTCGTCCGCCATGACACGCTTGTTGGCTAGCAGCTTGTCAATCTTTTCCTCCAGCGTGCCTTCTACCATGATGCGATACACATATACGGTTTTATCCTGCCCAATGCGGTGCACGCGGTCGGTGGCCTGGTCCTCTGTGGCTGGGTTCCACCAGCGATCTGCATGAATGACGTGGTTAGCAGCGGTCAAATTAATACCGTAGCCGGTTGCTTGGATACTGCATAAAGCTACTTGCGCCTTGCCCGCGTTGAAAGAGTCAATCAATGCTTGACGGTTGTTGGTGCTGCCATCGATCCGAATGTAGCTAATCTGACGCTGGTTCAAACTCGCTTGCAGGAGGCTGAGCATGCCCAGAAAGTGGCTGAAGAGCACAACCTGTTCACCTTCACCAACGATTTCCTCAATTTTGGCTAGAATGAGATCGAATTTTTCGGAACGGCCGTCTATCTTTGTCACCGGTTTCTCTCCAGTCACCAGAGCTGGATGGTCACAGATTTGCTTTAGCTTGGTGAGGACAGGCAAGATGCTGCTGGTATAGTTAACCGTTTCACCTCGTTGGATCGCTCTGCGAAGTCGCTGCACTTCATCTTGTAAGCCCCCATAAAGGGCACGTTGCTCAGGTGAGAGGGGGCACCATTCATCCATATGAATTTTGTCCGGCAGATCTTTGGCCACCTCTTCCTTTTTCCGTCGGAGCATAAAGGGCTTTATGCGGCGGCCTAGCTGTTCAGACGCTTTATTGTCTCCTGCATTTATTTTCTCCTCAAAGAGCCGGGCGAAGGTACCCTGTTTGCCCAGGTGGCCCCGCATCAGAAAGTCAAACAGGGACCATAGCTCTGCCGGTCGGTTTTCAACGGGCGTGCCGCTCAGCGCCAGCCGATGGGCCGCGTTCAGGCTTTTTACCGCCTGGGTGCGGCGTGCACTGCTGTTTTTAATTTTGGTGGCTTCATCCAGAATGACGTAAAAGAAAGGCACCTGGCTGACTTTATCAATGTCATTGGCAATGGTGGCGTAGGTGGAAATAAAAACAATAGGTTCCAAGGCTTGGAAGAGATCTGAACGTCGCTGGCTGCCGTGATATTGATAAACGCGGATGCTTGGATAAAAGCGTTCGATTTCCCGCTGCCAGTGGTGCAGTACCGATTTTGGAGCCAAAATCAGGCTGTGTTCACGGGTGTGTGAACGTTCATAGGCTAGCCGCAGGGTACAAATGGCTTGTAATGTTTTACCCAACCCCATGTCATCAGCTAGAAGTCCATGGAGATGATTCTGATTTAGCCAGTCCAGCCAATGAATGCCTCCTCGTTGGTATGGCCGTAACCGAATATCAATCATGGCCAACTCTGCCTCTGCCCGGGATGAAAGGCGGAACTGCTCATTGGGGGCAAATCCAGTGATTTGGTCCAAAAATGCCTGGTAGGCAGCGCTCAACTCCGGCCGACCACCGATGCTCTTAATGAACTCTTCCAAAGAAGCAAACTGCGAAACGGCCGTACGATACCCCTGTTCGGTAACGAGGGCATCTAGCTCCTGCAGTTGTTTCTCCGTTTTTTGAATTGCTTTTGGGTCGTTCTTCACCCAGGTGAACGGGTCTGGTTGGATATACGGCCGTTCCTGCTGCTTTACCAATAAATCGTGCGGCAAGGTTACACCAGACGCTTCGTATGTTACCGTAAAATCGAGCCACCCTTTCTCATTTTTGTCCACCTTTACCACTGGTTTTAAGGGTTTGTCGATGATCTGAATTTGGCTGGCCAGATCGGTAAGCACTGCTGAGAATTCTTTACGCAGTAACACCAAGTCCCGCTGGAAAAATTCGGGGATATGGTTTGGCGCTACTCGTTGAAACGGCCCTTCCAACCACGCTTTTGCCCGATCACTCAACGATTTTGGCCGGGGCACAAATGTATGTCCAATTTTTACGTAATCGGGATCGGCCGTTTCTTTCAACTCTTCTATGGGAATAACGGTTTCTTCATCCGGCAGCTTGTAGCCAACACGTATCTGCATGCCCTCATCCGGCTTATAATCCACGGTAGCTGTAGGCTGCAGTGGTTTGTCGCTGATTTTTGTCCATTGGGAAACAGCCGATTCTGCCACATTTTCCTTGGTGCGCAGGTAGGCCAGAATAGTCGGTTTGATGTCAAAAACAAGGTGATCCCCTTTGTTTTGTGGATTCAAACTGTTGAGCGCGAGCAGCATTTGCTGATCCTGGGGCGTAAGCCGATAAATGACCGTCTGGCTTTCCGACTCATGCACATGTTGAAAACCATACTGCAACAAGGGTGAGATTTTTTCGACAGGCTGTTCTTGTCCATCAATACGCATTGTGGCGCGGACTACATGCTGCCCAGCTTCATTTTGGTCTAGTGAAAGGGTCAACGGCAGGGCTTCAATCTTGGGTGGCCTAAAGGCTTTACGAATTCGGTTTAGCATTTGGTTTACTCATCATTTTCCAAAGGATTACTTTGCACAATTTCGGCTACGGAAGAGCCAATCCAGCCAGTTGAGCCATCTTCCAAACGTACCTGGTACCAAAAGCCATCACCAGTTTGCTCAAGCAGTTCCAAACGTTCATTTTCAAACAGGGTGTCAATAACGGCAAAGTTGGTGCCGGGCCCTTCACGGAGGTTGGCCGCATCAGCAACAATACGCACTAGAGAAAGAGAAACAGGTACAGACGTTGCCGTCACTGTGGGTAAAGGAGTGGCAGTAGCGGTTGCCACGGCCGTTTCAGTGGGCAATGACAAAGATGTTGCTGAGGGTGTAGGGGGTGGCGCTGTTATCACAACTGTTGGGGGCATTGCTGTTGGCGAACTTAAATCTTCAATAGCCGCATCGGGCGTTAAAAACACAAGCAGCAGGGTAAAAACAAAGCAAAACAAGGCTACGCCAGATGTAATCAAACACCCACCAATTAGCCACTTTCTAACTTTCCCAGACCGGGATTGGGATTCCGCTTTTTCAGCTCTGAAAAGTTTAGGTTTGGGTGAAACTTCAGGCTTAGGAGATGAAGTGGGAATAGATTCAACGCTATCAATCGCTTGACGGAACCAGTCAGGCATCGATTCCCATTCGCCAAAGACGCCTTGTACATACAGGTTCAAGTTTGGGGTGGGATGTTCAGGATTTTTGAGAGCGTTGTAAAAATCTTTCTCCGTGATGGCATCCAGCCATTTTAGTTCGTTGGCAATGCGGGCGATTTTTGTCTCAAGCGCTCTTTGTTGCTGTTCAAGTTTTGCCAACTGTTGATCAGCTTTTTCTATTTCGGGTTGGTACTTTTGATCAATCTTCGCTCTACCAACAAAGTTGCTTTCAAGTAACGTAGGGAGTTGACGCTGGTAAGAGGTGACCCAGGCATCCAGCGCTTGCTGTGTTTGGTGGCCAACCCCCTGAAGCTGATAGGCATGCGATAAATCTGACAAATGTCCTCGGAAAACATGCTGCAATATTTGTGCTTTGCGCTGTGCCCCAATGCCTGGCACGTCTTGCAATCGCTCATGTACGATAATTTGAACCAGTGCCGTTTCTAGAGCTTGATAATAGCTTTGATTGACATCATCTTTCTGGCGTCGAGCAGAAGATATACTGGACGACAAGCGCTTCATTTCTTGGCGAAGAAGATTTACGGCCGTATGCAACAGCTGCTTATGCGCCGTGCCGCGCGCTTGTTCATACTCTTGTTTGGCTAATCCGCGTAACTGGAACCGTTGAAACATATCGTAATCATCTTACAATTCCTTACAAGTTTTGTATAGAGCATAAGTACCCCGATTTGTAAGGATTAATTGAGCATAGAACAGCACTGATAGTATTGATGCTGTTTGTTAACTTTGACGTTTCCATATTTACTGTGCTACCCTATGCTGACAAACCAGTTAACGGCCGTTTCCCAACGGCAAAAACCACAACAAAGGAACCACATCCTTGCAGCAAAACATCACCCAACTTGAAAACGATTTGTGGGAAGCGGCCGACCAGCTTCGCGCCAACTCCAAACTGACCGCCACCGAATACAGTATGCCCGTCCTGGGCCTCATCTTTTTGCGCCACGCTACCAACCGCTACCTCACCGTGAAGGGTGAGATCGAGAAAACGCTGCCCTCTCGTGGCGGCCGTACGCGCCCCCTCACCGCCGCCGACTTCCAGCAAAAAGCGGCCATTTTTCTGCCCGATGAAGCGCAGTACGAATACATGGTTGACCTGAGCGGTCAGGAAGATTTGGGCAAGGCGATCAACGATGCCATGACCCTCATCGAAGGGCAGGTGGACTTTCTGAAAGGCGCATTGCCCAAAACGTACACCCGCTTTGAAAATGAGCTGCTCAACCGCCTGCTGCGCATCTTCAACCGGGACGCGCTGCGCAAAGCAACCGGCGATGTTTTTGGCCGAATTTACGAATATTTCCTCAACAAGTTTGCCATGAGCGGGGCGCAGGAAGGGGGCGAATTTTTCACCCCGTATTCGCTGGTGCGGCTGATCGTCAACGTGATTGAGCCGGAACAGGGGATTGTGCTAGACCCGGCCCTGGGCAGTGCCGGTATGTTTGTCCAGACCGGCCATTTTCTGGAAGAGAAAGGCAGTTCCCCCAGCGCCGCGATTACTTTTTACGGGCAGGAAAAGTCAGACACCAACGTCAATTTGGCCCGGATGAACATGGCGGTGCATGGGTTGGAAGGCACCCACATCCGCCAGGGCAATACCTTTTATGAGCAGCTGGATCATCTCATTGGCCAATGCCATCGGGTGATGGCCAATCCGCCGTTTAACGTCGATGGCGTGGACCCTGACCGCATCAAGGGGGATGCCCGTCTCTTTACAAACAAGAAAATTCCCGGCATATCCAGCAAAACCAAAGCGGTGAGCAACGCCAACTATCTGTGGATTCAATATTTCTACAGCTACCTCAACGCCACCGGCCGCGCCGGGTTTGTTATGGCGTCGTCGGCGACGGATGCCGGGCATGGGGAGCGGGAGATTCGCCAGCAAATCATCGAGACGGGGCATGTGGATGCGATCATCGCCATTGGCACCAACTTTTTCTACACCCGCTCGCTGCCCTGCACGCTCTGGTTTTTTGACAAGGGCAAGCCGGACGGCCGTCTGGACCAAGTGTTGATGATTGACGCCCGCCACATTTACCGCATTGTCACCCGCAAAATTCGGGATTTTAGCGATGAGCAGTTGGCCAACATCACGGCCATCGTCTGGTTGCACCGGGGGCAGACGGACCGCTTTTTGGCGCTGGTCGGCCGTTATTTGAGCCAGGCACAAACGGCCGTTTCCCACCTCCCCGCATCCCTCAACCAGCTCGACCAACCATTGGACGCTCTAAACACGGCCGTTTCCCACCTGGCCACCACTGCCCAACCCAACGACGACCTCACCCCCGCCGCCATTGCCGACTTCCAAAAACAGGTGGCCGCGCTGGCCGCCGATGGGCAAACATTCCAGCAAGAGCGGGAAACGCTGCTGCAAGATTTGCAAAGTTTGCCAGACCTTGCCAGCCTGTCCAACGATAACGCAGCCCAACACGCCGCCCGTGAGCGGCTGGACCCGTTCATCCCCCGGCTCAAGGCGCTGCAAAAGAGCCTCACCGCCCTGGTGCGGGAATCTGGCCGCGCCCGCGATGCCGCCGAAAAGGAACTCAACGGCCGTTCCACCACTGCCTGGGACCACAAAACCGCCCGCACCGCCCTGACTGACCTGGAAGCCGCCCGCGATACTGCCACCGCTGCCCTGAAAGAACTGATTTACTGGCACACCCAGGCCAACTGGCTGCAAAGCCGCTTTCCCGAAGGCGTGTACACAGACGTGCTGGGGCTGTGCAAGGTGGTGAGCCGCGCCGACATTGCCAACCACGACGACAGCCTGACCCCCGGCCGTTACGTGGGCGTGGCCCCGCTGGAACTGGAAGACGACGAAGATTTTGAAGAGCGGATGTCAGAAATTCACCTAGAAATCGCGGGACTAAATGAGGAGGCCAACGATTTGGCAATGCTCATTCAGTCAAACTTTGAGGACTTAACGGCATAATGATTGATTTACCGCTAGGTGGCAGTCGTCCCATACCAAAACATTGGAAACTTTATTCTGTTGATGAAATCAAGTCACCAGAACCTTACTCCTGCGTGGCTGGTCCGTTTGGATCAAATATCAGCAGCAAATACTTTGTTGATCAAGGTGTACCAGTAATTCGTGGCAAGAATCTGACAGATGATTTGACCCGTTTTGTACCTGAAAACTTTGTGTTTGTGACCGAACAAAGGGCGAGACAGAAATACGTAGCACAACACGTTCAAGCGGGTGATTTGGTCTTTACCTGTTGGGGGACAATTGGCCAAGTGGGTTTTATACCAGAGGATGGCCCCTACCCTGAATACATTATTTCTAACAAGCAGTTGAAACTTAGAGTAAACCCTGAAATCGCTAACCCTTTGTTTGTGTACTATTACCTAGCATCAAGAGAAGGGGCAGAACACATTCGTAATCGAGCAACTGGCTCGGCTGTTCCTGGTATTAATCTAGGGATATTAAAATCGCTCAAGGTAGCTTTGCCGTCTTTGCCCACGCAACAAAAAATTGTAGCGATTCTTTCGGCGTATGATGACTTGATAGACAACAACAACCGGCGCATTGCCCTGCTAGAAGAGGCGATCCACCGGCTGTACCGGGAATGGTTTGTCCACCTGCACTTTCCCGGCCATGAACACACCCCAGTTGTGGCTGGTGTGCCAGAGGGTTGGGAGAAACGGCCGATCAAAGACACCTTTGAAATTACCGGAGGCGGCACACCCCGAAGAAAAGAAGAACGCTATTGGGCAGATGGAACAATTAACTGGTTCACTCCATCAGATTTGACCAAATTCAGGTCAATGTTTAGAGATTCATCTTCTGAAAAAATTAGTGAAGCTGGTTTCTCGAACAGTTCTGCCCGAATGTTTCCACCCTATTCAGTCATGATGACCAGCCGGGCAACGATTGGCGTTATTGCCATCAATACTGTTGAAGCAACGACTAATCAAGGTTTTATCACCTGTATTCCAAATGAGCGGGTGCCATTGTATTTCCTTTACTGTTGGTTAACTGCCAATGTCACCGTTTTTGAAAATTACGCTACAGGCGCAACTTTCAAAGAAATCTCAAAAGGCGTTTTCAAGAAAATTCCGGTTTTATTGCCATCACAATCTCTGTTGAAAGATTTTCATGAGATTGTTGAACCTATGGCAAAGCAAATATTAAATTTGCAAAGACAGAACCAATATCTGGCAGAAGCCCGTGATTCCCTTCTGCCTCGTCTCATGAACGGCAGCCTGCCCGTGTAAGGTCAACCAATGAGCTACGAGTACAGCGAAGACCGCCGCGCCCAGCAAACTAGCAGCAACTTTTTGCACGATGAACTCGGCTGGGAAACGGCGCTCGCCTGGAACGATGAAATCCTAGGGCCAGACGGCACCTTTGGCCGCAGCAGCTACCGCGACGTGGTCCTCACCCGCTATCTGGCCCAGGCCCTCCGGCGGCTCAATCCCACCGCGCCCCCCGACCTCATCCCCGAAGCCATCGCCACCCTCACCCGTTACAACACCGCCAAAACGCTCACCCACAACAACCGCGACACCTACAACCTGCTGCGCGACGGCCTGCCCCTCACCCGGCGCAACGCCCAGGGGGAAGAAGAAACCATCCGCCTGCGCCTCTTCGACTTCACCGAACCGGCCAACAACCATTTCCTGGCCATCCGCGAAATGTGGTATGAAGGGCCATACGGCCTCATCCGCCCCGACATCATGGGCTACGTCAACGGCCTGCCCCTGCTCTTCATCGAATGCAAAAACACCCACAAAAGCCTCAAAGCCGCCCACAACGTCAACCTGGAAAACTACAAAGCCAAACTGCCGCAGCTGTTCCACCACAACGCCCTCATCCTGCTCACCAACGGCATCGACAGCCGCTTTGGCTCCCTCACCAGCCCCTACGCCTACTTCCAGGAGTGGAAGCGGCTGCAAGAAGAAGCCGTCGGCCGCGTCGATTGGGAAACGATGCTGCGCGGCATGTGCGCCAAAGACAACTTCCTGGACATCTTCGAGAACTTCATCCTCTTCGACGACAGCAAAGGGGAAACGCGCAAAATCATCGCCCGCAACCACCAATATTTGGGCGTCAACCGCGCCGTCGCATCGGCCAAAAATCGGCAGGTGCAGGCGGGTAAGTTGGGCGTCTTTTGGCACACTCAGGGCAGCGGCAAATCGTATTCGATGGCCTTCTTCACCCGCAAAATCCACCGCAAGCTGCCCGGCAACTTCACCTTCCTCATCCTCACCGACCGCGAAGATTTAGACAAACAAATCTACAAAACCTTTGTCGGCACCGGCGTCGTTAATGAAAAAGACCAATGCCGCGCCACCAGTGGCGTAAACCTCAAAGACCTTTTGCAGCAAAGCCAGCGCTACGTCTTCAGCCTCATCCAAAAGTTCAACCTAGATGAGCGCCAGCCCTATACTAGCCGCAGCGAAATCATCGTCATTTCCGATGAAGCCCATCGCACCCAATACGGCCTCTTTGCCCGGCGGCTGCGCCATGCCCTGCCCAACGCCGCCTACATCGGCTTCACCGGCACCCCGCTCATCAGCGGCCCCGACGATGAACTGACCAAAGAAACGTTCGGCGATTACGTTTCCACCTACGACTTCCAACGCGCCGTGGAAGACGGGGCCACCGTTCCTCTCTACTACGACAATCGCGGCGAAAAAATGGGCATCGTGCCCGAAGGCAACCTCAACGAACGCGCCGCCGAAATCCTCGAAGAATACGATCCCGACGAAGACCAGGAAGCCCGCCTGCAGCGGGTCTTGGGGTCCGATTACCTCATCCTCACCGACCCAAAGCGGCTCAACCGCATCGCCCAGGATTTTGTGGCACATTACACCACCCGCTGGCAAACGGGCAAGGCGATGCTGATTTGTGTGGACAAGGTGACGGCCGTGAAGATGCACGACCTCATCGACCAGCATTGGCAGACCAAAATCAAAGAACAAAAAAAGCGCCTGCGCCACGCCACCGACGAACAGGATGAGCAAGAGCAGCAGCGTTTTCTCGACTGGCTGGAAGAAACCGAGCGGCTGGTGGTCATCAGCGAAGCCGCCGATGAAATCCACACCTTCAACCAATGGGGGCTGGATATTCTGCCCCACCGCCAAATCCTAAAAAACCGCGATTTGGAAACCGAGTTCAAAAAAGACAATCACCCGTTCCGCGTGGCCATTGTCTGCGCCATGTGGCTCACCGGCTTCGACGTGGAATCATTGGCCACCCTCTACGTGGACAAGCCGATGAAAAGCCACACCCTTATGCAGGCCATCACCCGCGCCAACCGCGTCAAGGAAGGCAAGCCCAACGGCCTCATCGTCGATTACAACGGCCTGCTCAAGAGCCTGCGCAAAGCGTTGGCTACATTTGCCACCGGTCAGGTGAAACGGCCGTCTGGACCTGACCCCCTGGCCACCGAAGACGAATTCTTCAAAACCTACATTGCCGACATCCAAGCCTGCGTCGATTATCTGCAATCGGTCGGCTACGACCTGCAAGACCTCATCGACGCCAGCGGCTTCGACAAAAACGGGGAAATCTTGCAAGCGGCCGAAGCCGTCTCCATCAACGACAACACCCGCGCCCGCTTTGAAGTGCTGGCGCAAGAAGTGTTTAAGAAGGGGAAATCGCTGGTCAGTCATCGGCGATACGGCCGTTACGTCCATCACCACAACGCCCTCGAAGCGATTTACAAGCGGCTCAAAATGCGCGAAAGTGACCCGGCCGACATCATCGAAATCCTGCGCCACCTGCAAGGCGTCGTCGATGAATCCGTCACCCTGCTGGGTGAACCGAAACCGGGCGAAGCATCGGGCAACATTTACGACATCAGCAAAATCAACTTTGAGCGGCTGCGGCAAGAGTTCCAGCGCACGAAACGGCCGAATACAACCGTGCAAACGCTCAAGCAAAAAGTGGAGCAGAAGCTCACCCGTATGGTGCAGCAAAACCCGACAAGATTGGATTTATACGGCCGTTACCAGGAAATCATCGAAGCGTACAACCGCGAAACCGACCGGGCCACCATCGAAAAAACATTTGAAGCCCTGCTCGATATTCTGGGAACCATGACCGAAGAAGAAACACGCTCCGTTAGGGAAGGATTAACAGAAGAGCATCTTACCGCCTTTGACCTACTTGTTAAGCATAAAAACGACTTATCTCCCCGCTACCGCGAACGCGTTAAAAAGGTAGCCAGTGACTTGTTAGAAGCTATCAAACGAGAAATCGGCAAAATCGACAACTGGACCGGCAAAGACACTACCAGTTCATTCATTGAAACCTTCATTTACAACTACCTCTACGACGAAACCACCGGTCTGCCCGTCGAAGCCTACACCGACGAAGAAGTCCAAGCCCTGGCGGCCGACTTCTTCCGCTACGTCTCGCAGCAGTACCCGCAGGCGGAGGTTGATGTTTTTATGGATGATAAAAGGTAGAGCGAAAGAAAAGTTTTCTGACTTAGAAATCAAAAACTAAAACAAAGAATTTGCGAGAAAACTGGAAGTGGGTCTGGCTAATTTTCGGGAGATTTTGGCGAAAAAAAATCGGGTCTTTCTAGTCCAGGATGATGAGGAGATTACGGCCGTATGGCAAGCAATTATAACCTTCGAGCCTTACGTGAATTCATTACCGAGTGTTTCGATAAAGATGAGCTTAGATTATTTACGTCCGATTTTTTCCCCGAATTCTACAAGACTATCTGGAATCCAGAAATCAAAAGAGTGATTTTAGTCCAGGATCTAATTGAATATTGCCTGCGTCGGGGCTTAATTGAGATATTAGTTAAAAGACTACAGATCGAGCGTCCGACAAAGTATGCTAATTTCATCGAAAAAATCCAAAACCAAGTTAAAGAATACGAACTCAAGAGACCAGAAGATACAGGAGTTGTCTCAATCAAAGCAGATGGTAATTGGAATAATATGTTGCCGCCACAACGGCAATACTTTTTAATTTCTTTTTCAAAGGTACTAGAAGATGTATTAGAAGTTCCAGAAGGAACTATTAAGATTATTCACGCGGAATCTGGTAGTATCCACCTCAAAGCAATAATGCCCAGTGAGGCTATCGAAAGAGGACAAAGCTTAAACTCTGAGACTCTAGAAGAATTGGGCATTGTATCATTTTTAGATTTGCAATGGGCTGGCATCCAAAAGCCCGATTTTCGCCAGGCAGAAACGGAAAAATTGTTCAAATGGATGCAAGCTGGTGAATCTGCTTCGATCATCGGCATTAGTAGCGTGGGCAAGTCTAACCTGTTTAACCACATTTGTGACCCGCAAACACAAGCCCTCTTTTTAGGTAAATTAGCTGTCAATACCATCATCGTTCGGGCAAATTTTCATTACATTCCCGACTACTCTGACCGTAGCGTTTACAGTCTCTTGTTGGAGCAATTAGAGCTGTTAGGTGATGAAGCCGAACGGCTGGGTTTAAGCCAAAAAGATATTGAGCAAATCAACAAATATCACGAGCAATTATTGGATGCTAAAGATGATGTGTTGAAGGTTCAGCATTTTTTCAAACTGGCTTTGCGTGTGTTGTTGGCCCGATCCCACCGCCGTCTAGTTGTTATCCTCGAACATTTCGATGATGTATTTCAAGAAGCCGAACCTAGGCTTTTTGCCAACTTGCGTGGCATACGAGAGGCATACAAATATCGTCTTTCTTTCCTGGTTTTCACTCGGGATATGTTGCCAAACCTCATAGATATGGATCCGAGACGAGAAGAATTTTACGAACTGCTAGCTTTCAACATTATGGGGCTAAAGCCATACGCTATGAGGGATGCGATGTCAGTTCTGGAGCGCATTGCTGAACGCAACCAAATTGCTCTTACCAATAAACTGCGAGACAGCCTTTATCGTCTCGCAGGGGGCCACGCTGGGTTGCTGCAGGCTGCCTTGCTGGGAGTTGCCCAGCACAACCTGGAAGACAAGCTGCACCAGCCTGATGCCACCAAGCGTTTGCTGCAAGTCCCAGGCGTCGAAATAGAATGTGAAAAGTTGTGGCATAGCCTAAGCGCACAAGAGCAGCGTACGCTGTTGGCAATTGAACAGAAATTTGATGTGAGTATGGCTGACAGCATGATTTTACAGCTGCAAATTAAGGGACTGCTAAAGGAAGATTATCCTGTCATCTTCTCGCCCCTTTTTGCCCAGTTTGTGGCGGCTCAGGAGGCTTTATGGGAAAGACCGTTGTTCTTTGATGAACCGTCCCGCCAAATTTGGGTTCTTGGCAACCCTGCTCCCCGTTTAACTCAGTTAGAATATCGTTTGTTTCAGCAATTGTATGAACAGAAAGGTGAGATTGTAGAAAAAGACACTCTCATTTCTGCTGGCTGGCCAAAAACCCAAGGCGGTGTGTCAGATGAAGTCCTTATTGCCGCCATTGCTCGGCTACGCAAAAAATTGGAACCAGATTCTCAAAATCCTCGATTTCTACAAAGTGTTCACAATCAGGGTTATGTACTGCAAAGCAATGATGATTGAGAATATGATCAATAAACTTAACCCGTATGTATCTTCCAAGTTATGAGTAGACAAAACCGACACCTTGTTTTTTTATAAGTGACACAGCAAATAGCCTTAGGTATCGTTTTAGAAACTATCTGAATCTGGACTGGTTTTACCGTTTAGGCGGAATCAAGGAAGTATTGAATTACATATCATAACTGTGTAATTGTTAGAGACGTTGTATGGAAACATTGATACCACAATGGATAGCTCGCTTCACCAATGAAGATGTCATAGGCGAAGATCACTTGGGCGTCGAGGGCATGGCGCAAAGCTACCAGCAGTATCTCGTGCCCGGCATCATCAGCACCACTGACCACGCCCGTTACTACAGCTTCTACTGCTGGATTCTGTATCGTTACATCAACCAGCCAGATTCTCCAAGAACGCTTGCTGCCTTTCGCGGCCAATATTTCAAGCGGCATGAACTTGCCTTTATGCTCAGCGGTTACGCGCATCACAAAGATAGAAATTATTTGGGCGGATTGGTGGGCAGTGGCGTAGGTAACTACAAAGCCCGCCGCATCTGGGACAGTGGCAATCCCATCGCCCTGGATAACCATCTTGACTATTTCGGCAACTCCCAGGGTGGCTTTGGCCAATATTATCGTCCCGTCATGCAAACTCTGGGTCTCCTCGCCGACCCAGAAAGTCCACGATGGATTTACCGCCTCACTCATCGTGGCGAAGCCCTCGCCAAAGCATTTGCCGCGACAATTGAAACAACCGACTATAGCTAGACGCTGGCGGAGCAAAGTGAACTATCTTCCCTCACGCACGAAGTCGCTATGGAATACGGGCAACATGCTTGCCTTTGCCCCGAAGCGATGTCCCAAAGCGCCGACCGGGAGTTGCTGCTTGATGCCTTTTTCCGCTTTGATCAGCAAGGACTGGAAAATCCTCACACCCGACGGCGCTTAACCATGGCTTTGCTTCTCGACCTGGTGAACCAAGCAAATGACGTGCAGCTGCGGGATGCTGTACGCCGAGTGCTCTACCTCGGCTGGTATGATGCTGAGAACGCTTACCAACCCCATGCCGCCCTCCAAGACTGGTATCAACGATGGCGCTTCACCCAAACCCGACATTGCTATACGGCCGCTTTGCAAACCTTGTGGGCGGTCTTCCTGGATCATCTCCATAATGCGGAGCAAATCTCCTTTGACAATTTCATCAACCACGTCGAAGGGTTTCTCCCTGACGGTGTGGCGGACATGCCACTGTCTGCTTTTTTGACCAAATTGTGTACGGCCGTTCAACTTGAAGGCGAGTGGCAACAGACTGCCAACGATTTTCACGCAGCCTGCCAGGTAGATTCAGGGCAGGATGAGATGAGCTTGTTTGATGCCATATGGGATAGTAAAAGGGAAACGGCCGTATTAATCCCCAACGCCCTGCAAATCCTATGCCAACTCTTTTTGCGTCACTATCCCTTGTGGCAAGCGGAGGATCCGCTTTGGCAAGAAATGGCACTGCAAGAGCGCCTGCCGCTGGCGCAATTCATGGATGACCTCAACCAGCATGCGCTGGAAAATCAGAGCGTCAGAGACTGGTTAGCCTCAGTTTATCGCAGTTACTGCCTGGGCCAGCACGCGATCATTGCCCTGCAAAAGCTGCGCTACAACAAATACAACACCTTCAAGTTCTACTACCAGGACGAGGAATTTGCCTGGGCCAACAATCCCGCCCAATATGAAGTCCCGCTGCGGTTCCCAGGCCTGCGTCTGTTTAACGGCTTGACGATCCTCACCGACCTGGGCCTGATTGTCGAAAACGAAGAGGGCATCTGTGCCCTGACAGCCGAGGGGGAAACCTATCTGGCGCGAGCAGTGGAGGGTGCCAATGACGATTGATATCCTCAACACGCTGGCGGACCTCAAACCGCATTATCGTGGCTCCCTCTTTCTCACTTACACCCTGGACCTGGTTTTCTTTGAGGAACTTGTTGCACCCAAATTGGATGCATTAGGCTGCACCAACATTGTCATCCTGGCCGATCAGCATGGCTATGATGAGGCGCAAGAACGGGGCCACCGCCATCTGCGTCGCGTGGGTCGGCAATACGTTTGTGCCCCAATCGTCAGCCCCAGCCGCGGTGTGCAGCATGTCAAAGTCATCATGTTAGTTGGCCCAGAACACGGTTTGCTGTTGATCGGCAGCGGGAATTTAACCCTGCACGGCATTGGCCGGAATTTAGAGCAGTTTGTCCGTTTTGACCTGAACCTGGCTGAGGCCACAGAGGGTGACCCATCGGCCCGTTATGCCTTTGCCACTGTGTGGCAGCTAATTCAAGAAATGAGCGAGGGCACCGGTGTTGCCTCTACCGCCGTGGAAAGAATAAGCGCCATTGGCGAACTGGCACCCTGGCTTGCTGACACCAGCCCCACGCCACCGTCCGATATGCGGTTATGGCATTCGTATAATCGTTCTATCTACGCCCAATGGTTCGATCGAGCCCCCATACAAGAGATGCGTCTGCTCTCTCCCTTTTGGACGGTGGAAGCTATTGACCGGTTGGTGCAGCGCTTTACGCCTCAGATGCTCGTTTTAGGCTTAAACGAATCCGAGCACCGCCTGGATGCCGAAGCCCTGCAAAGACGAAGCCAGGAATGGGCGTGTGAGTTGCAGCTTTTCACGGTGTCGGGACTTCTCAATGAACAGCGCCGTTTACATGCCAAAACGTTTGTGGGCAAGAATTCTGAGGGTGCCTGGTGCCTGCTGGGCAGCGCTAACTGCACGGTGCCCGGCCTGGTACAAAGCTGGCAAGAGGGCGGCAATTTAGAGCTGGTTGTCTGGCAAAAATCGTCAAACCCTACAGCATTTGATGCCATTTGGTCGGACGACATTTTGTCCATTGTTGCCCTTAATCCCGCCGATATTAGACCCGGTGAACCTGAAGACGAGCCAACATCCAAAAGCCTGCCATTTCGTTTGCTGGAGCTGATTTTAGACAACGAGGAATTAACCGGCCAAATCATGTGGCAAGAGGGCAACGCTTACCAGAATGAAGGGAAATGGTTGCTGGAACTGCGACAAGCAAACATCAGGCTCCCGATTACCCCCGATGCTCAAGGGGAATTCTCGCTGCCTTTCCCAGAAACGCTGCCAAAGACCGAGTCTGGGCGGGTCATCTGGTCAACTGTTGGCCAGCCGGAAGTGGCCAGCCCCTATCACTGGATCGATCAACCCGCTGAGCTGCATCGCTTTGGTAACCGCACATACCATGCCCGAATAAAAGCGAGCCTACAAACCTTCGCCGGTGCAGGTAGTCTGTTTGAAGAGCTGTTGAATTTTCTATGGGATCGGGTGGATCCGCGGCAGGTTCAGGCAGAAGCAGAGAAAGAAAAAGATGGCCAGGGTAGGGGCAAACGCAGCGGCAAAAACCAGATGAAAGAGGATGATACGCCAGCACCGCCAGCATCGTCGTTTATTACCGACGAAGAATTGACCTATACGCTCATCAGGCACGCCGAAGGGTATGCACCCCATAATCAAAGTGTGCACTCTTTGCGTGACTTGTTGTCATTGGCCCTGCTTCGCCTGACTGTAGAAACGAAACCCGCCGAAGTAGAAGTTGATGATGCTGGTGACCGGGACGAATATCAAAACTCGGAAGAAGAGATACAGCAGAAGGCTGAGAAAAAGAAAGTTCTGAAACAATTGTGTGATTCCGTCCTGCGTTATTGTCAGCGCTATGCCAGGCAACTAAACAAGGCTGAATATTTAACGCAGGTTGGCCCTCGTTTGCTTTTTGAAAATCATTACACGTTGGGCCGCATTCTCCTGGAGTTCTACGAAAAAGTACAGTTGTTCACAGAAAAAGATTTGCGACGTTGTCTCTTGCTTATCTATGGCGGCCTGTTTTGGTCCAAGGCGGCTGACCTTCAGGGGAAATCAGGCTGGGATGTCTTCTTAGATGCCGGAGTTGAAGCAGTCCAGCTTCAAGAATTTTGGCAGGCAGCAAATATGCCTTTGCTAACGGCCGTTCTCGTCACACATGCCTGGGAAAAACCCAAACGTTGGTCCGACATGATTCATCGCCCCCAGGCGGTACAGCGTTTCATGGTAGCCCGCGAGTTAGTGAACCATATCGAAAAGACAACCAGTGAACGCTTCTGGAGAACGATTGATTCATCAGCAACAGATTCGCAAAATATCTTTGGCTTCCGCAATTTAGTCGAATTGTCGGCCAAAGGTCAACCGATTTCTGTTGAAACCATTCAAGATGGCATTGGCACCCTGGCCGATTACCGTACGCCCGCACAAGAGAAATACAAATATCTTCTTCACTGGTGGGCTTACCAGCAAAAGCGACAGTCGAATACTGGGAGCATGGCTAAACTTGCCCAGGCAATTATTGATTTGGGGTATAAACAAGAGCTGTCTCTTGTCAGGCAATTAGGGAAAAACGGTAAGTTAAAGCCTTTGCAGGGTGAGCAAGATATCTGTCCAAACTGTTTTGTAAAGTTGCCAGATAATGTCCTCTTTGAATTGCGCCAATATGAGCTAAAGCTGTGCCCCGTTTGTAGTCAGGCGGCCTTGTATTGGGAACCTACCATCGGTCAAGATAAATCTATTCTTTCGTACATCTAAAAACTGTCGCAAACTGGCAGCAATGTGAGCAGCACCCTGGCAATCCCCCCTCAAAACGGCCTTTCGGCCGTAGGCCTGGCGAAGCTTTTGTCCGTTATCCAGACGGCCGTTAATCAACCAACATTCCCCATTCACCAAACTAACCAAAGGAGGTCTCACTAAAAACCAAATAGTCTAAACACGTGGGTATTAAGCCCACGCCACATATTGTTTTCCCCACAGCCAGTCGGGCCATCCGGCTGGCTGTTTTGTTTCTACCCAACTTTCACGTTCAATCAAAAGGAGATTCAGATGAACAGTAACGCAAACCCAGACACAACAACCAGACCCGGCCAAAGCGATTGTGCTCAAGCCTCATCAGCGAACGCGCCAGCGGCAAAAGCGCAGCAACAGCAGCCAGACCTGGCAGCCGCACCAAAGCACGTCTGCCCTCGACAGCTGGGGCGTCGCCCTGCGCACCCTGCGCGAGCAGGGTCACCAGTATGAATGGTTTGCCTCTTTCTTTTTCTTCCGGAGCCAAGGGGCACGGAGCCAAAGCCCAATCGACTTCTAACAACCTAAAAGAAAAAGCGCAAGTCAGAGCTATCACCTCTGGCTTGCGCTACACCTCACAAAGGAGATGTGTTGTATGTCAACAGTATACCCCCAAACGGCCGTACGGCAACCACAACTTGCCGCTTTTCCGGTGTCACCCCGCCGGGAGAAACAGCTGCCAGGTCACCCTCGCCAACCAGCTGTCATGGAGCTGCCACCCGAGGCGATGGCCTGGCTCAACCGCAAAGCCTACATCGTCGTGCAGAACGTCATGCGCCACATGTGGATGGATGCCACGGAGCGCCGCATCTTCCGCGAAGACCTCATGCAGGAAGCGTTTAGCCATTTGTACGACCAGCGCTACTTGCAGGGGCAGTCGGAAGCGTATGCGTACACTGCTGCCCGCACCAAGCTCATTGGCTATGTCTTTGTCAACATTCGCGGTGGCGGCAGCGGCCACCAGTGGGAGCTGTCCAAGCAGTACCAGATTAACGACAACCTCACCGAGCCGGAGTACCACGAAGAAGACAGCTATGGACACACGACACCGCGCCTACCGATGACCATCTACGCCCGGCGGCCAACAGAAGACGCCCTGGTGCTGCATGAAGGGGAAGCGGCCAGCGACGACCGCTGGGAGCGGTTTGAGAAAGAGATTGCCCGTATCTTAGCGGTGATGCGGGGCAGCCAGTGGCATCCCAACTCCCTGCGTCGCGCCGCCAAAGCGCTGTGTGAAAGCGTGAAGGGCACCTCCAATTACAACATTGCCCAGATACTGGGCGTGGACTGGATCACCGCCACGCAAATCATTATCCATTACCGGGAACAGCTGGAAGCGTTTCTGGCCCAGTCGCCCGTGGTGCAAGGGATCATCCGGGCCGAAGGCGAACTCCGCCTGCAATGGTGGGAAGAGGTAAGCGAAGTGGCTCTCAACAGCGGCCAGCGCTTCATCGTCATCCTGCCCCATGGGGCCTTTACCGTCAGCTACTACCAGAGCAAACGCAAGGGCAAGGCGTTCTGCCGCATTCAGGTGGGACGCCGTATCAACGGCCAGGTGCAGAACCGGTCGGTGCAGCTGGGCGAGGTGGGGACCGTCACGCGGGAGAAGCTGTGGCAGAAATCCTTCGAGCTGCAGGCCAAGCTGGCCGAGCTGGAAGAAGCTACCGCCAACGTCGCTGATGCTGAAGCAGTGGCCAGGCCAGAGCAAGCAGTCACGCCATTGGAGGCTGCCAGTCAACCGGCATTGACCAAGGCCCCAGCAGCAACGGCCCCGCCGCAAGGCACAGCCGGAGCCGCTAACGCAGCGCCGCTGGTGAACTCTCGGCGACCAGCCGCACCAGCCTCCTTTGCCCACCGGACACCAGCCAGCGCCCTGGCCATGGCAGCAGCCTAGCGCTGGCCGTTGCTTGGCATTTGATCAAGCAATCCCTACCTGAAAAACGGCCGTTTGGCATCACAACAGCTCATGACGACAACTCCACAACACGACGTCAGATAGTCAGACGGCCGTTTTCTTGCTTCCCCCTCACACATACGGAGAACGAAAGATGAACCAACAACCGTTTAACCTCACCTTCCTGCAGGCTGCGCACAATACAGCGCCGCGCCTCATCCGGGAAATGCCCCGTTCAGAACAGCCGCTCCAGCGCCTCTACCGGGCCGGGGTGGACAGAATCTCCCCGGCCGAGCTCATCGCCTCTATCCTGCAAACCAAAAACGGGCTGGAGCTGGCCCACCAGCTGCTGCACCTGGTTGAAGGGCAGCTGCACAAGTTACCGCAGCTAACCAGAGCGCAGCTCATGCAGCTGCACGGCGTGGGTGAGGCGCAGGCTGCTCGCTTGCAGGCGTCGCTGGAGCTGGGCCGGCGGGTGCTGCAAGCCGACCCTGGTGAACAGCCGTCAGTTAACTCCCCAGCGGATGCGGCCAACCTGCTCATGTATGAAATGCTCAACCTGACCCAGGAACATCTGCGGGTCATCTTGCTCAACACCCGCAACCGGGTCATTGGCATCCCCACCGTGTACGTGGGCAGCCTCAACACCAGCGTGGTGCGTCTGGCCGAGGTGTTCAAACCCGCCATCGTCAACAATGCCGCCGCCCTCATAGTTTGTCACAACCACCCCAGCGGGGACTGCTCGCCAAGTCCAGAAGACATCAGCATTACCCGCCACCTGGTGCAGGCGGGCGAGATGCTCTCCATTCCCGTGCTGGACCATATCATCCTGGGACGGCACCGCTTTGTTTCGCTCAAGGAGCGTGGTCTGGGCTTTGGAGATTAAACGAACCCAGCATCGAAAGGCAGCAATCCCCACCAACAAACATTCAGCCAAACAGATAAAACGCGCTCAAAAGAGCCAATCCCCCAAACACAAACAACCCAATTACCAAACCAAAAGGAGGCAACCGATGAAACATATCGGTCCATTCACTATCTGGTTCGATACGGCCGTGCCCGGCTGGGTGGCGGTCGGTGACAAGCAGCAGCGGGAGGGCTTTGGCAGTGGTGCCAAAGGGGAACGCGACGCAACCCGGTACGCGCTGCAAGAGGCATTTCCCCAGGTGGCCGCAGCCATCAGCCATCTCTGTACCAGATATCCCGAAGCCACTAGCCGTGCCTGGGCAGCGGCGGAGCTGCTGGTCCTGGGTCATGTCCTGACGCCAGACCCGGTCGAGCCGGATGAAGCGGCACGGGTGCGTTCCCAGCGGGGTAACAACCACAGCTACCGGCTGCTGCGCCAGCCAGACGGCACGCTCAGCTGCACCTGTCCAGATTACGAACGGGGCGGCTTGGCGCTGCCGGGTCAGGCTTTACTCAGTGGTGGCCAAAGCACACAGCAGTTGCTCCTGTGTAAACATCTGCTTGCCTACCGGCTGGCCAGTCATTTGCAGTGGCCGGTCACCAAGGTGACGCATCAACCCTTACATCCCAAGCGGAGCCATGCGGGACGGTTTCGCGGGCGGGCGGTAACGGCCGTGGGAACCAGGCAGACCCATCAGCTGGTGCCCAGCAATGCCTCAGCCCAGTACGGCAATGGCAAACCAGTAGAAACAAATCACCTGAGTCATTATCGTGCTTATCTCGCCTACACGCAGCAGCGGCCGTTTAGCCAGGAGAAGCTGCTCAGCTGGGCCGTAGGCCGGTGACTCACCAACTTTTACGGCAACCCTCTCAAGTAGATTTACACAACCATAAACAACCAAACAAAACAAGGAGAAACATGATGAATCCCATCACTTTAATCGCTTTCCATCCGACCGGCTACGAACTCCACATTCCAGTCACCTTTGAAGACCTGCCAGCCACGATGCGTCGCCTGGCAGCGCGGGGCTATACGCCCAGCCGGGAACCGGTACTCACCGCTGAAGGGCTGCCCATTTGTCCCCGGCATGGGGTACCGATGAAGCAGCGGAATCGGCAGGGAGATATCTGGTTCTCACATAAAATGGTGCACCCGGAAACAGGCGAAACGGTGTATTGTCGGGGCTACGCCAGTGCCAGCAGCCCCGGCTACGATCTTCTAGTGCCGACGACCGTTCCGCCATCAGGTCCAGAAAAGCCAGCTGCTGAGCAAACGGGTGTGCCACAAGAAAACGGTCACTCTCATAACCAGCGTTCAGCGCCGCAGGGAACAGCTCACGGGTCTGGAAACGGCCGTTCCCCCAACCAGCCGCCATCAATCAATGGGACACCACCACAGCAGGATGCTGCGCTTAACAGTGCCCTCTTTGGCCAACGGCCGTAGCCGCTGCCACAACGTCCCCGTTCCACTCAAGTTAAGGCCGTGGGAGGTTCGACTCACACAACTGATTCTCACCAACAAAACACCCTCATCACAACCGGCAACTTAACCAGTACGCGCCAGCGTCAGCCCAGAATACCGGGTTGGCGCTGGCTTTGTTTACGGCCGTTTGCTCATCAGTCGGCGGCTTTGTCTTTCCCCAAAAATAAAGCCGGATGGCTCTCGTCAAACCATCCGGCTTCTCACTTTATGGTCATAGGAGGACCACAAAATGAATGTCCCCAATTGTACCCCAATAGAACAACGAACTGAACCAACCCCCGCAGATTGGTCCCAGGCAGAACTGACCCAACGAGCCGGTGGCTTAGTCCGCGAGGCCCTGTCCGGCAGCCCCACAACTGTCTGGCGTATGCATCGGGAAGATATGTTGCAAACGGCCGTTCTTACGTTTCTGGAGCTGGCCGACAAGCCCATTGGCTATGCCTACGCCGCCGTGCGCACCGCGCTGAAAAATTACCGCTGGGTGCATATCCGGGGCCTCAACGGCGGCTGGAAATCCCAGGCGTGTATCCAGCACGGCTACTCGGTCATGAACTTCACAGACTGCCTGGCTGATGATACTGACGAAGCTGCTGAGGCACCAAATACGGCCGTAGACAACCTGTCAACCCGGCAGTGGGACAACGTACCCCGGCCAGTGGAATGGACGCTCCTGCGTCGCCAGGCAGCGCCAGGGCAGACGCATGAAGAGGTCCTGCGGGAGGTGCTCTACATCCTGGCTGGGATGTCGGGTAACTTCTATCCGGAGCAGCTGTACCGGGCTGCCCTCATCATCACCTTGCTGGGAAGAGATTACACCTGGGAGCACGTCGAAGAACGCACCGGCCTGAGTTTTGAGGAGCTGTATGAAATCTACTGGGGCTGGCGCAAGCGGCACCTGGGTCCTTACCTGAAGCTTTCCCCGCTGCATCAGGAGATGATTAAGCTGCGCGGCCAGATGCGCATCACTTTCTTCGAGGAGCTGGACCCGACGTTCCTGAATACGGCCGTACGCAAAATGGTGGTGTTTCCCCACGGCATTTACACGATATGCTACAAGCGGCGCGGCCGTAATGCAGGCAAGCGAGCGGGGCAGGTGGAAGCGTCACTGCAAAAGATGCGGCAGGTCAATGGCCAGAAGCTGCTGCGGGCGATGCATCTGGGACCAGTGGGCGAGATTACCAAGGAGCGGCTGTACGAGGCCAGCTTTGCTGTCGAGCGAAAGCTAGCCGCAATTACTGCCTGATGCTATTCTAGCGTTTCCATCTTTTTCCAAGCCCAACTTACTCTCTGCGGAGGGTGGGTTGGGCTTTCTTTTTTTGTGTGGCGGCCAGTTTTTCGGTGTACCCTGCGTAAGGTGAGCTGCGCTAATCCGCGCTCTTCCGAAGGCCAAAGAAGTCTCCCGTGTAAGAAAAAAACTCCCGCCCTCCCACCCCTCTGCGGCGCTGGCGCCGCAGGCAGGACGCCTGTCCTGCTGACAGATCCCTCCCTCCTCCCTATGTTTCTGCAGAGCGCTGCAACTTGCTTGGCCAGGCTCAGATCGCAAACTCCACACATAGATTGCCTGCGGTCATGGCACCTGGCTGCTAAACGGCCGTAGCACTTTTTTGTAACTGCCTTTTTCGTTCGCAGGAATCGAGAAATCTAGATGAGAGCGAGATTAAAACTTTACGTTTTTCAAATCGTACGTCCGGGGGTTTTGACCCTATATTTTTATGGTGTAGTACATAGGCCCTTACGATTTGAACAGTACGTAAGGTTCGTTATGAACCATACGCCAGGACCTTGTCATCTCGTTTCATTTGTGGCATATTTTCGCGCCGACGATGAAGACATGTAAACAATCACCCAGACAAAATTCATTAACCCAGCAGCATCGCTCAATCGGTACTGGTCAGTATGTCCATCGGCTGCTTACCGCCGTCGTCGCCCTGGCAACGCTGCTGTTCCTCATGATCATTGGCCCCGTCACCGAGCCGGATTTTTGGCAGCTGGAAAGCGTGGTGCGTCTGGGTGCCAACCTTATTTTCTACACTGCCCTCGTTCATACGTCGCTCCTCCCAATCGGCTACATCTGGCATATTTTGCTCAGCAGCGTGGAGGCCGCAGTGTCGCTATCTCGGCAAAAGGCAGCATCCCTGCCGCCGCTGCGGGCCTATTTCTCCAGGATGCCAACGTGCTTTTCTCCAAGCTCCGACATCTTGTCCCTAGCAGCTGCCAAGCATCAGGCATATTCCCTCTCTCACCCCTGGCGTAGACAGCACCCCCGTTTACGCAGTACCAACAAAGCCCCCTTTGGCCTGTTTATGCAGGCCGTTTCCCTCCTGGCTCCCTAGCCGTTTTCCTAATCAACTGACCTGAATCAATCTAGAAAAATCATAGATGCTCTGGTGAATCTTGGCCCCTGGCCAAGGCCAGCCAGCGCTTGTCAGGTATTTTGCTGTGCGTCAGCAAGATACAAATTAGGAGTAACGCATGTTAAAAATAAACTCCCGGTATCGCAATACCCGGAAGAAAACCATCTCCCTTACCCACGAGGGACATGATGAACTCAAGCGGTATGCCGACGCCCATGGCCTTAGCTTCAGCGCTGCTATCGAAGCCCTGGCCCTCGTGGGCATGAAGGCCGACCTCACCCAGCTGCTCGTCCCGCTGCTCAACGATATTGTCGCCAAGGGATTGGCCCGCAATTTCAATCGGTTGGCCAAGCTTAGCATTCAAGCGGCGGCTGAATCAGCAATGACCCATGATCTGACCTCCATGCTGTTGTTGCAGCTTATCCGTCAAGAAGCGGAACAGCATCCAGAAGATTTTGAGGATCATTTTGCCGTCAGCCATGATCCCACCGTTGAGCCAGATTTTCGCATTCGTGAGGTCTACAACCATGTGCGCCACCTGGCCCGCAAGCGGCAGAAACGACTGATGAGCCAGCCCCTGCAGCAGCTTTTAGCGCAGTATGCTCAGGCAGAAACGGCCGGAGAGAAGAGTGAAAGTGTCGCAACAGAAGTAGAGGAGGCAGGCAATGGCTGATTTGCACAACATCCTCCGTCTTAAGTGGCACGAAAACCGGACGAAAACAGGTCGGCCCTCGGCGACTGTTACCCGTAAGATCGCCAATTACCTGGCTTACGGCCGGGGACGGCCATCCCAACAGCAGCAGCGAGAGCCGCGCGGCACCTGGTTGGACCAAAACAGCCAGGTGCGCGCCCATGATGAGGTTATCGCCTGGGTGCAGGCAGAGGGGAAGGCCCAACGATATACCCATCAGCTCATCCTTTCCGTCAAAGATGAGTGGCTGACCCCCGAAGCGTACAACCGGGCGCTAGCTGCCGGGGGGCCTTTCTTTTCAGAGTGGCGCCTCATGGCGCATACCGATACCAGCTACTCCCATGCCCACGTCATTGCCTTTGGTGACAAACAGATTCGCTTCAAATCCGAATCGTTCCGTGACTGGTGGTTAACGGTGCGGCAAGCGCTGGAAACTGAACGGGAGGCGGCCTTGGCTCAGCGTACAGCCGTGCCTGAGCAGGCTCTAGACCAGGAACTGGTCTCAGAGGCAACCATACAGCAGAGCCTCTCACTTCAAGCAAAACTCGCAACGCTTGAACCGCAGCATGACGCGGAGGCTGTTTGGGGACTGGAGTGGTAATGATGAATGAACAAATGACCATTTTCAACTATTGGCAAGAGCTGTGGCGGGAGGCAACGCCGAAAACGAAACGAGTCCTCCGCATAATGGTCCTCGTCTATGGGGTGCTCTTGCTCTTGGGCAGCTATTTGGCGGCCACCCAAATGGCGGCCATTGCGCCCATGAAAGTAGGCGGAAAAACGTTTGCGGCCGTAGGCGTGGGGCCATTCGGCGTCCTCTGGCAGCTGTTGACCTGGCTCGGTGTGCTGGTCGAAGATCCCCGTAATCCGGGGCTAGGCTGGATGCTCCCGGCAGCTGTGCATCTTGGCTTTTGGGGAGGTGTCATCTACCTCGGCAGCCAGCCGGTCAACCAAATGGCGCTGCAAAAACAACAGGCTGCAAAGCATCAGGAAAAGCAGGGGAACCTGTCCGAGACCAACATCATCGCCGTCATACCGTGTGACGCTGGCGTTCCATTTGTCGCCCTTGAGGATGAGAAGAAGAAACCTGTCCTTGTCGGATTAAACCATGATACTGGGCAAGGGCATGTCTTGGTGGTTGCCAGCACCCGTTCGGGTAAAGGGCTGCACTTAACCGAGGTGCTCAAGCAGTGGCCTGGTGCTGCGGTTGTGGTGGATCCAAAATCGGAGCAATGGACAAGAACGGCTGCCTTACGCCAACAGCGGGTCGGTCCAGTTTATCACCTGCCGGGGCATCAAGTAAAGCTGGCGTATTACTACAATTTCCGCAATCCCGACGATCTGCAAGAACTGCACGCCCAGATGCTGCGGCCAGATGATGACAACCAGCGCATCTTTGCGGATAAATCTCTGTCGCTTTTTCGGGCAATCGGCCACTTCGCAGCAGCCAGAGGACAAGACGCTCTGCGCGTCCTGCTCGATGCGGCCGAGGACGATTTCTTGAAAGTGCTGCGAGGATTGGAGAGTGTGCCAGAGGCCAAGCCGTTTGTTCGACAGTTTACCAATGGCTTGCCACCCGATAAGGTAACCAGCAATGATCGGTTTGTCACTTCGGCCTACGGCACCTTTACGACGCGCCTCTTTGGCTACCAGAAACATATCGATACCATCTGTCCCTATACGCCTAAACAGACCCTGCCGCGGGAGTGGGTGGCCAGAAAATCGACGCTCTACATCACCTACAGCTTGAACGATCTCCACGGGGTGGGTGGTGTCGTTTCGGCCATCCTGGCTGGCCTGATGCGTGATCATATGAAAAAAGGTCAACGTCAGCGGCTGCTGGTGGTTATTGATGAAACGGCCGCTGTGCGGTTGCGCAATCTGGATACCTATCTGGCCACGGTGGGTGGCTATGGCATCACCATGCTGCTTTATGCCCAATCCTTGTCTCAGCTAGAAGGTATTTACGGCAAATCCGGCACGAATGCCATTCTCTCCAACTGTTCCCACCAGCTGTGGTACCCACCCAATGATTACCAAACAGCCGCCCATATCTCCGACATCTTTGGCACCAAGCTGGAAGCCAATCGTTCTTTTTCAACCGTCAGCCGTACGTTTACCAACAAGGAGGGTCAACTGCAAAGGGTGCCGCAGCAGAGCGTCAGTGAATCTTTGCACGAGACATCCGCCTTTCTGCCCACGGAGGTGATGGCCATGCCTAAGGACAAGGTGTTTGTGCTTACCGAACATGGCCAGCAAATCCGGTTTGTGGGGAATAGATTGGATGGGCGAGAGTCGTTTGGCCAGCTGCCGCGACCGCCGCTGTCGCCTCCAATGCCAGTTACCCCGCGACGCTACACGGAATGGATTCGGCCGACGGTAGGACCTGCCGAGGCGGCCGATGCAGGTGACGGGGACACTGTTGCTGGTGGCGTGACGACAGGTATGGACAGACCAGACACAGCAACGTTACCAAAAGGTGACATCGAAGAGGAAACGGTTGAGTTGCCGGAGGTCGAACCAGAGCTATACATCAAAGCAAAGAGTGACTCTGTGGCAGCAGACGCTAAAGAAGCAATGATTGAACCGACAAAAGCGGAAGAAACCGAGGGGGAAGCGTCGTTGGATACGACCAGCATACCCTCTGTAAAGAATTCAAAGCGAACGTCATGGCGGGATACCCTGGATGAATCATCGTTACTGTAACCAAGGTGATGAATTGAAGGTCGCCGTGCCTGCTTATCTAAAAAATGCTCAAGAACAAAAGGAGATTTTGAATTTATGTATCACATGCCACGTAATCCGTTTATTGATTTACTCCAAAATGAGGAGGTAAAAGAACTTTTTACTTTAGAACGCACCATTCTGGAAATGGCCTGGATGTTGGACGTTTTCCGCCTGTTAGCCGAGCTAGCTGCAGGTTTTGCCGCGCTGTTCTTCTATTTCATACCTCTGGACAGTGATGTGCCTTTTTACCTGGGTCATCTCCATTTCTTTGTCTATCTGACCCAGGGTGTTTTTCTTCTCTGGAGAAGCGAACGGTGGACAGCCGAATGGACTGATCGCAAAAAGCCGTGGTGGCGGCATGGTATCGCCGTTTTGGGTTGGCCGATGCATTTTAGCCTGGTGGTTTTCCATCAAAAGGTGCATCGCTTTAGTGATGCGCAGCCACCTCACATGATGACCATCGATTGGTTAAAAACCAACCTTTTCTTTTCAGTTGCCCACGGTACCCGCAATTGGTTTTTGGGGTTGATGGGGTCGTTTTTAGTCGTGATCATCGCAGACCAGGTGCTTCATCTGGTTTAACGCCGGATAGCATCCAGTATAACGAACGGGCCACAAAGGAAAAATCTCCTTTGTGGCCCGTAGGAGGTGGAGAATCTTCATTATGCGATCACAACTGTTTGGCTTTGTTGTAAAAACCCATATGAGTTACGAACTGTTACTCAACTGCCCCCTGAATCAGGCGGCAACGACCATGATTGAGTTTCTCAGGGAGATGGATGCCGTCATCGGGACCAACCCGGAACCGTCTTCCCGGCTCATTCATTACCTCAGCGATCCGCTGACCCTTGGCTTCGAAGCGTTTCTGAATGAATGGGATGAGGAGATCGTAAAAACGGTACGGGCCGTATTGGCCGACCATGCCCTGGCGCCAGAATTTCTGCGAATGAAGCGTCTGGAAGATGCCCTTTCCTGGCTCTGGCCCAAACTTCGTGAAACGACGGTGCTGGGGAACTTTGTATTCGCCACGACGATAGATAATCTGGTGCTGCTCACCATCTCCTTTGGCTGGAATGAGGGGGCTTTGCCTGAGGATCTAACCAATGTGGAAAGCTTTATGCCGCTGTACGTGCGGAAGATAGAGCAGCTTGGGTATACCGGCCAACTGCTTTCGCCGCTCATTCAGTCTGAGGAAATAACACCGAAAAGAAAGTACGGACCTCGTGGTGACACCCTGCTCAAGCTTCATGACTTAGTTTCCTATCGTCGGGAGAATATCACGCCACAACGTGTCGAGATTAGCTTGAAACAAGCGTGTGCGGACAAGGATCTGGCGATGGCGACGGTGAAGAAATATGCGCCGATTCTGTGCGAACGTTGGTATGACCAGCGATATGCAGGGGATGTGCATTAAGGAGGAAGACTTGTAGAAAGTAGTAAAGTGAACCATTTGGTAAACCATTCGGTGAACAATTCACATTGTGCACCCACTCCGTAACAATATCGTTTACACTGCCCCGCGATGGACGCCCCATCACGGGGCAGTTTTATTTTTACACACACACAAAGGAGTGAACGATGAGTCGAGATGAAAGATATGTGGTGCGCTGTACGGCCGCTGAAAAGAAGCTGTTGGGCGAGGTTGCTTTTGCCATGCAGCGCACGCTGAGCGATGCGGTACGCATTATGGTGTATGAAAAGGCACGGGATTTGGACATCTTGGTCCCGAAGGATGAAGAGCTGGACCGGCTGCCCAATCCGGTGGTGCGTTACCGGACTGGTGTTTCCCGCAACGGCCTGCGACCGTCCAGTTTAGGAGTAAGCTCGAATACGATATGACAAACGACGGTGCAGTTCTTCCAGCTGAGGGATTGGGTAGAACCATTGCCTATTACTCCACATTTAACCAGCTAACGGGCAGCGTTCTCGCTTCACTGCTGTTGCAGCAAATGATCTACCGCTGGGAACACAGCGGCTGCCAGCCGTTTTACAAGTTCAGCGCCCCCTGTGACCACCCCCTTTACCGGTCAGGCGACAGTTGGCAGGAAGAACTGGGCTTTTCGCGAACGGAGTTTGAAACAGCACGCCGCCGCCTGGGCAGCAAAATCCGCCAGGGCACGGAAAAAGCAAAACTCCGTTTGGAGAACTTCATTTTGTACTGGACGGATCGGGAACGCCTGACATGGTATGAACTGAATGAGCCATTTTTACAGGTCAAACTGCAAGAGTTATCTATTGCCGAAATCCTTCATTCGCCGGGTAATGCAGAAAAGCTGCAATACCCGGAAATGTCGGAAAGCTGCAATTCCTTCTCTACAAAGATGAGCCCAAAAAAGAGCACAAAGAAGGACACCGCGCACCAGCCATCCTTTTTTTCTCATGGGGTAAAAAATTCTAAGGGGAGCGCGATTACGGCGACCCATCCGGCCATTCAGGCGTGGCGGCAAGCGTTAGAGCAGTATCCGCGAAAACAGGTTTGGCCGCTTATTGCCGAACGGCTGGGGGAGCAGCCTGACGTAGATCTGCTGGCCCAGGTAACGGCCGAATGGCTAGCGGCTGGTTATAAGCCTAATAATGCGCATGGCATCCTGGACTGGTATGAGCGCAAGCAGGCGCCCGGAGAAGGCAAAAACGGGCGGGGTCAGCAATTGCCCAATACGATGGCTGCCTCTATTGGTCTGGTACCCACACCGCCGCTGATCGGCGGCAGATTTTAAAAAGTGACGGTGCAGATTGTGTGGCACAGGAAGTTAGGCACGGTGCAGCATCTGGCAAAACAAAAAGGAGAAGGTAAATAAGCGTGTTTTTGAGAAAAATGACAATTGGCGCGGACGCCAAACTCACCAAAGAGTTAGTCTATGAGGCTACTGGCCTCAACTCTTTACGGTTTGAGCATTTAGCTTCGGCGGCGCGGCTGGAAATGCCCAACGGCAATATTCAGGCGGACGGGAAGCAATGGATTGAATACAGCGAACAGGGGCTGCTGCACCAGGCAGTTGAGCTGGCCAAGCAGTGGCTATCTACGGCGCAGGAGCGACCTGGGCAATCTTTTGTGATTACCTCTGGGGCGGTGGGGACCAAAGAAATGCAGGTTTACGAAGGGGAGCAGTGGTGGCCGATTGGGGCTCACCATTTCTCTGGTTTCGGCAACGGGAAAACCACTATTGCTGAGGCGCTGTTTTACGGTCGTGGCATCATAACGCTGAATGAAGTGGAGCAGGCCCAGGAACTGTGCATCTATCCCGCAGGCAAGTTGCGTTCAGCCCGGGAATGGATGTTGATGCAGTCTGAACCCGAGTTTAGCTTCGATAAGTTTCTTTATTCGGAGCAGCTGGGCAAACCAAGGGTGATCTTGATTGACGACGTCGGGCGGGAAGGCTCGCTGCCGTTTATTCGCTCTACAGAGCAAGCCCCTGAAATTCGGACCCGATATTACGACCTGATTAACTACTGTTACCGGCAGAAGTTAAGCGTAATTTTGACTTCCAATTATCGTCTGGATGAATTGGCCACATTCCTGGGTGGGGCAACCTGGTCCAGGCTGCTGGAGATGGTGCCGGAGGGGTACATGATAGACATCACCGGCGTACGTGATTACCGGCCAATCGCTGGGGGACGGGTTGGGCTTCCAGATATGGTTTAGCCAATTTGGCTGGGCTGGAAGGAGAAGAGAAAGGGGTTTCCAGAGCATCATGAGCGCAAATTACGGAAATGATCGGAACTTTATGCGGAAAGATTTCCGCTCGCTTGCGACAGTTTCAATTGTGAGGCTTCCGCTGGATTTTGGGGAGCCTTTTGAGCCCGTGCTTTTTCAAGGCAGATGGCAGCGACCGGTAAAACAGATTCGAAAGACCGAATAATCAATTTTTAATGGTTTGATCGAGCCAGTGCCCTCTCACTAGGAGGACTGCCTCAAATCAGCCATGATCGAAGCAGCACATTTACAATTTAATATTTGAACAACCAATTGCATGGGCAGGGTAAACCAGTAGAATTGGCTCTATGATCGATGATTGGATTACAACCCGCGAGGCAGTAGAACTCAGTGGGTATCATCCTGACCATTTGCGACGCCTTATTCGAGAAGGAACGATTTCGGCGCGCAAATTTGGCATCGTTTGGCAGGTCAGTCGCCAATCGTTAGAAACCTATCTCAAGGAAGCTAAGGATTCAACGGATAAGCGACGCGGGCCGAAAGAGGAGTAGACATGCTTCTCTAAAAAAGCTAAAATATGTCTTGAGTTAAGACATATTTATCCTTTTAACGGGCTACAAAAGTGCTGGTAACACTGATGCAGCCCTGACCCATCCGCTGAGTTAGCAGCGAACGGGCTGGCCGGATTTTAGCACACGTCTCACCTCAATGACACGTGCCTCACGGGCAACCCTGGCGACAGCGCATCGGGTTGCCTTTTTTGTTTCCCGCAAAACAGGTCACCCCTATCGTCTCATCGCCTTATTGCTGACAGCAGTGGTAAGGCTTTCTTTATTCCTGGAGGTGCAAATGAAAGCAAAATTACAGATTGGCTTCACCATTCTCTCACTGGTGGCCCTGTTGACCTATACCCTGGTGCATACTGGCGGGTTGCTGGCCCGTTATGTGCATCCGGCCATCATTGGCTATGTGGCAGCATTTGGGATTGAGGCGGCGGTGGTTAGCCTCTCGCTGCGGATTGGCGAACTGCGGCGGACTAAACAGTCTCCCGGCTTTTTTCTCTTTGTCCTGATTGCCGTAGTCGTTGTTTCCGCTGTGGCCAATATTGCGGAGGGGTTTACGGCCGTACAAGGCACAGCGCTAACGCTGGCAACCGTACGAAGTTTAGATACTGTTCAGGCGTTTATCGGTCTGGCGGCCACCGGCCTCGTTTCGCTTATCGTTCTGGCCCTAGCAGAAATCTTAGGGACGGATGTGGAAACGGCCGTTAAGCAAGCCGACAAGGAACGGAAGCGGCAGCCTATCAGCAAAACGTTGTTGGGGGAAACGGCCGTTCCAACAACTAATTCCCAACCAAACAGTGCTGAGGAATCTCCCAGTATTGAACGGGCCAGAGCGGCCAAGGCGGAAAAAGATGCGCTTAGCAGGGCTGAGGCGATGCAGTTGCTCCTGACCTATGTTGCCGAACACCCGGACGCCAGCCTGTCCCGAATCGGCCGTTACATTGACCGTTCCAAAACCACCGTTTCCAACTATGTTCGTGAGCTGGAAGAATCTGGGCAACTGCGCCGGAATGGAGAAGGGTGGGAACTGCTTTCCTGAGTTGAATATCGGCATTCCCTTCCTCGGTCCGCCTAACGGCGGATTTACCGCGAGATGTTCGAGTAGATTTTTACTGCTCTGAATTTTTTGCTCAAGTTAACTACCAATGAAGGAGATAGGAATGGATAAAGGCAATTACAACCTAACGCAATTTTATTCGCATAGACACTTAATAAATTCAAGTACAAAAGGAGACACATCAATTGGCTAAATATATCTTTTCCCACGGTCAAGTTTTCACCGATGAAGGCGCTTACAGACCAATTATGAAAAAGCGGGGACCCGCATCGCGGTTCACCGTTCTGATTATGACTAACAGAGACAGAAATTCGCAATTGCCAGAAGAAAGAGGAGAATAAAATGTCCAAACCCAAAAGCAGTAAACGAACACGTTTTGCCATTTACACACGGTATTCATCTGAATTACAAAACGATTTAAGTCTCGAAGCCCAAGAAAACCGCTGCCGCCAGTCCATTACTGAAAGGGGCGGGGCAATCGTTAACGTATTCAGCGATGGTGCACGGAGCGGCTGGAGCCTGGAACGAGAAGGGTTTATGAAATTATGCCGAGAGGCAGAGCGAGGCAAATTTGATGCTGTTATGTTTTGGAAATTCGATCGATTAGCCCGTAACCATGAACATGCGGTCATGATTAAAATGCTCTTGCGACATGAATATGGTCTAAAGCTATATTGTGTAGAGGGCTTTTCCGAAGATGAAGATGATTCGCCCTATACCGCCATGATGGAACAGATGCTGGCTGTGTTTTCCGCCTTTTATTCCAAAAATTTGAGCAGTGAAACAAAGCGGGGCAAACGCCAACGGGTGCTCAACGGCCATTTTAACGGCAGCATTCCACCGCTGGGATACCACCTCGTGACTTTAGCCGAAGCGACAGCTGAAACACCTGCTGGCTTATACATCATTCCAAGATTAGCAGCTATCGTCAGACGAGCTTATCGCATGTATGCGACAGGCAAACATAGTGATTACACCATTGCCAAATGGATGAATTCCCGCAAAGAAATCCAAAAACTTCGCCAGGGAAAGAAGCCCATTGCCAAAGCTATGGTACGCGATATGTTGCAAAATCGAATTTATACAGGCCGTGTGCCTTATGCCGAAACGCTTTATAGTGGTTCTTTAGGGCAGGGCAAAAAATCTAACCGGAAACGAAAAGAATGGTTTGAAGGGAAGCATGAGGGATTTGTCTCAGATGACCTGTTTGAAAAGTGTCAGGAAGTGCGCCAAAGTTTGACAAAAACGCGGCGTCCACCCGAGGTCATGCGTACCTATATCCTCCACGATCGGGTTTTTTGTGCCCGCTGCACTGCTAGAAAGCCAACGACATTGGAAGATGCCAACTATGGCAAAATGCGTCCCAGCTGGGACCCGAAGCGAGATAAAGGTTGGTATCGTTGTGTTGCTCGTGACCGTGGTTACCTGGATTGCGAGCAGCCATTAATCGAGACTGCTACGGTTGACGAGCAGGTAGTGGCTCAGCTATCGCAGCTAATTATCCCTGAGGGTTTTCGGGAACGCGTTGAACAAGCTGTAAGAAGCAATGTAGAGAACGATGAAGCGTTAAAGCGAATGGGAGAGATTGAGGAAGCGGTTAAGCGCGTTGATTTCAGTTGGGAAAAAGGGTTTCTGACCCCCAAGGATTACATTGAAAAGCGCAACCAACTGCAGCGGGAAATTGAGTCTTTGAGACCGGTAGATTACGATGATTTGATTGAGGCAGCAGATTTGTTGGAAAACTTTTCGAGCTATTGGGAAGCTTGCACAGCGGTTGAGAAGCCAGAAGAAGCGCGGAAGGAATTATTGGCAAAAATTGTAGATCGCATCTTCATTTATGATGATACGGTGATTGCAATTGCCTTACATGGTGACTATGCCGTAGTGCTTGATCATGGTGAGGTTGCGCCGGATGAAATTGTGGAGAAACTGAGGTCAGAAACGACAAGAGGTACAAGCGATGAAGCTTGTACCTCCTGTGCCCAGAGCGGGAGCGACGGGGATCGAACCCGCGATCTCTGGCTTGACAGGCCAGCGTGTTAACCACTACACCACGCCCCCTTGTTGAGCGACGGAGATAATATCAAATATCGCCGAAACTGTCAAAAAATTGGGGGTCAATTTGGGTATGAATTTGTGCAAGCCACACGGCCGTTTCCCACCCCATCTTCTTGCTTAAACCAACCCTCATACGTTACGATTCCCCATGCGCGAAAACAAGAGTAAAACCAAACTGAAACAGGGCGTGCCCATCTACGGAGCACTCTCCTCCAGCCCAGACCCGTACCTGGCGGAACTCGTTGGTCTGGTTGGCTTCGACTTTTACATGATTGATGCTGAACAT
Source organism: Ardenticatenaceae bacterium (assembly GCA_020634565.1). Classification (GTDB taxonomy): domain Bacteria; phylum Chloroflexota; class Anaerolineae; order Promineifilales; family Promineifilaceae; genus Leptofilum. Next base: position 3,220 of record JACKBN010000001.1, on the reverse strand, counting down.
GGGCCACTGACCCCGGCTGACGCCGTTAACGTGGTGCGCGCCTGCGACGCCGTGGACGTGACGCCGATGGTGCGCGTGGGGCAGGTGGATATGAAGCTGGTCCTGCAATATCTGGATGCGGGCATGATGGGCATCATGATGCCGGGACTGACAACGGCCGTTTCCCTGCAAAATTTTGTTCAGGGCAGCAAATACCCACCGGAAGGTAAGCGCGGACTGGGGCCGGGGCGCGCCGGGAACTACCTGTTGGGCACTCCTGCCGAACAAACCGCCTACGTGGCCCAAGCCAACGAACAGATTCTGCTGCTGCCCCAGTTTGAGGATATCGATCTGCTGGAGACGCTGCCGGAATTAACGGCCGTTTCCGGCATTGATGCATTTTTCATTGGTCCGCGCGATCTCGCTTTGAGTATGGGCTATCCCGACGGGGCCAACCATCCCGATGTGCAGCAAGCGATCGATGAGGCTATTCACGTCATCCAGCAGGCGGGGCGATGGGTGGGCATCACCGCGGGCAGTCAGGCCGCTGCCCAGCAGCAAATTGCGCGCGGCGCCCAAATTATTCTCACAACTGTACCGGGGCTTATCCTGGCAGGTGCGCGCCAGATGCTGCCGCCAGACGAAGAAGGTGATTCGAATGGACCGACGCGAACTGCTTATTGATCTCATCGACGACAACCTCAGCCGGTACGATTGGCTGCTCAGCCAGATTTCTGACGACTGCCTGCATTGGCAGCCCCATCCCCAAGCCAACAGCATCGCCGTGACGATGTGGCACTGCGTTCGTGTCTTCGATGTGTTCCTCACGCAGCATGCCGATGGACAGCTAGCCGAAGCGGAATTGTGGGCCAAAAACGGCTGGAGCGAGAAGACGGGTTACAACCCGTACGGCATCGGCCTGTATGGCTGGGGCACGGTGCAGGAGTACACGCCAGCAGAAGTCGCCGCCATTCCCCACTTTAGCCGCGAGCATTTGCAGGGCTATTTTCATGAGGTACTGGCCGATGTGAAGGCCCGGCTCACTCGCCTTAGCGAAGCGGAACTAGACGCCACCGCGCCCGGTTTTGGCGCGAAATATTCGGTGTTTTTCTGGATTAAAGCGCCGTTTATGGATTTAACACGTCATCTTGGGGAATGTTTTGCGCTGAAAGAGATGTGGGAACGCCAGCAAGCTGCCTGATTTGGTGAACGGCCGTTTCTACCTCCACTTGCACCTTTGCCGATAATGTTTCCTGGTAACCAAAATCGTCTCCGGTGATGGTGATGAGAGTGGCTGGTGGCATACGGCCGTAAATCTTCACCCCCAGCGCCAGCAGCACTGCCGGATGCAGATGGTGGCTGGCGGCAGGCCCTTCTGTCGCAGGCGAGACGGCCGTTACCATCACCTCGCCTGGTTCCCCCACCACACTGGCATCGACAAAAATCACCTGCGCCGCTTCTTGAAACAGGTCGATGTGTTCAGGCAAAAGCTGGTGGGTGGAAACGGCCGTAACCTCCGCAATTGGCTCCGCCCACAGCGCATCCACCACCGCCCAACCCGCGCCATCATCCCCCCGCAGCGGATTGCCCATGCCAATAACCACCGTCTTGTTCATCATGCCTCGTCTCTACTTATCGCTTTGAAAAATAATAGGACGCAGATTAACGCTGATGACGCTGATTTTTCTTTTTATCCGCGTTATCAGCGTATATCCGCGTCCCATTTTTAAACCTTTGACTAGCCAGATAACTGGTAACTGATTACCGATTACTGCTTACCGACCACCGACTACCCCCGCCGTACCGCATCCACCAATTCCCCATCCGGTCCCAGCAGCTGCACGTCCAGCGGATACTGCCCGGCGGCGTGCGTGGAACAGCTCAGGCACGGGTCGAAGGTGCGGATGACTGCCTCGACGCGGTTCAACATCGGCTCTTCAATTTTGGCCGAGCGGATGAACTGGCGAGCGACTTGCAGCACGCCCTTGTTCATCGCCAGGTTGTTATGCCCCGTAGCGATGATCAAATTCACCCAGGTCACCAGCCCGTTTTCGTCGATTTTGTAATGGTGCATCAAGGTGCCGCGCGGCGCTTCAGAGGTGCCGATGCCCTCAAACGCGTTGGGTTGGGCATGGGCGCGCACGTGCTGGCTCAGGATGTCAGGATTATTCAGCAGCTCATCGATCCGCTCAATGCAGTACAAAATCTCGATTAGTCGGGCGTAATGATATTGGAACGAACTCAGCACCGCGCCGCGTTGCAGCATGCGGAACTCCGCCCACTCTTGGTCAGCCAGCGGCGTGCCGCAGCGAGAGATGATGTTCATGCGGGCCAGCGGCCCCACGCGGTAGATGCCGTCCGGGTAGCCCATCGGCTTGTAGTAAGGTGACTTCAGGTACGAATCTGGCTCTACTGCCTCACCGATGAAGTCGGCGTATTTGGCCGGGTCCAACTGGTCGGCGACGATGTTGCCGACGCCATCCACAATGCGCAGCTTGCCATCGTACAGTGATAGCTCGCCGTTGGCGTCCACCAGCCCCATAAACAGGGTGGGGAAGTTGGCAAAGCTGCGAATCTCATCGTTGAAATTGCCAAAAATCTCTTTGTACCATTCCAGGGTGCGCTGGATGCGCTCCATTGCGTCGGGCACCAGGGCCAGGATGGCATTGTGGTCTTCCTGGGTCAGCGGGGAGCTGACGCCGCCGGGCACCACCCAGGCGGGATGAATCCGCTTGCCGCCCAGCAGCTCGATGATCGATTGGCCGAACTTGCGCAGGGCAATGCCGTCTTTGGCCAGGTCGGGGTGCTTTTGCAGCACGCCGAAGATGTTGCGCTCGGCCGGATCGGCATCGAAGCCCAGCACGAAGTCTGGCGAGGAGAGGTGGAAGAAGCTGAGCGCGTGGGATTGGATGATTTGGGCCAGGTTCATGATGCGGCGCAGGTTAGCGGCCGTTTCTGGAATCTGTACCGCTAGCAAGGCATCACCTGCTTTGGCCGAGGCCATCAGGTGGCTTACCGGGCAAATCCCGCAAATTCTGGCCGTGAGGGAGGGCATTTCGTAAAACGGCCGTCCCTCCGTCATCTTCTCAAAGCCACGAAACTGGGTTACATGAAACCGCGCATCCGCCACGCGCCCTTTGTCATCTAGCTGAATCGTTATTTTGCTGTGCCCCTCAATCCGGGTCACCGGGTCAATTGTGATTGTTTTACTCATAGAAATTTTCCTGTTCTAGAATTTGTC